>CAWDJJ010000001.1:0-3405598 GCA_963802635.1 uncultured Chloroflexia bacterium
ACGCGTATTGGCCGAAATGGAGTTGAGTTTGGAATGCTAAAATTTCGATCCATGTATGTAAATGGTGATGAGGACGTCCATCGGAAGAAGGTTGAAGAAGATGATGCGCAATGGGCAAACTCTTGATAAAGAGAAAAATGACCCGCGCATCACCAGTGTTGGGCGCTTTATTCGCAAGACCAGTCTGGATGAGTTGCCGCAATTCTGGAATGTGCTGATGGGAGATATGACATTGGTTGGTCCACGTCCGCCTATCGCCTACGAAGTTGCTCTATACAGTGAGAGAGACTGGCAGCGCCTCTCTGGACGTCCAGGGTTGACCGGTACATGGCAAGTCTATGGGCGTTCTACGGTGACGTTTACGGATATGGTGAGCATGGATGTTGAGTACCTGAAGGGTCAGTCTGTGCTTAAAGATATAAAATTGATCTTCTTAACTATTCCTGTGATGGTATTTGGCAGAGGTGCTGCATAAGCATCCCGTCCTGAAGACAAAACGCTCCTGGTCAACAGCGTGTTGATCAGGAGCGTTTTGTTATCCCATATGCTTGTAGAGCAATCCCCCCAGTGGGGCAGTAAGCGCAAGTGGAAGTTTGTTCCACGCTGTGGTAAGCAGACAAAACGTGCGGCTTTTTTCGGATGTGGAGGCTAAACCAGCAGTATGCGGATAGTAGTAATACGGGAAGTGGCTCCTGTATCGCTCCCCAACGTCGCTTGAATTCCATCAGGCCCTCGTTGTCACGAGCCGTTCGGCCAAGGTCAAATACCTTGTATCCCTGTTCGCATCCCCACGTTATCGCGTCCCAGTAGAGAAGATTATTGGGAGCCAGTTTCAGATGGTGTTCATCTGATGCGCCATAGGCATAGTGGAGTGTGGTATCAGATGCGAATAAAATGATACCTGCAATAGTATTTCCTTCATATTCAGCTAAGAGAAGCCGCAGAGTACCAGTCACTGCGAAGGTGTCCCACAATGTAAAGAAATAATTGTCGTGATTGAGCGGGCATCCCATGCTTTTTAGCCCGCGTCCGTAGATGCAGGTTATAGTACAGAGACATATCTTCGCGCTTCTGGGCCACGCGAATTCGGACGCCGTTCTTCTGCGATTTCTTAATTTGCTGCTGCACGGGCCTACGCAACTGCGACCAGGCACCTTCTGCGTGCTCAGAGAGCGGAATAGACCAGTTTACATACAGATTGCTCTCGGTCAGTTCAGGACGTTGTGCGAGCTGTTCGTTTGTGCCTGTACGCAATTCCAGATATTTGACCTTGTGTCGACGCGCCAGTCCAATCGCCTGTTCGATAAGATCATTGGCAGTTGGCCTCGTCTACCGCCAGCAAGGGGACACTGATCAGAAAAGGGCAGACTGACCAGACGTCGTCCAGTAAGGGACTATTCACGGAGCAGAGTGGAAGAATCCGGTGATCAGCCCGTCTCCATTCGTCGTCGTCAGACGAGTGATGTGATAGCCATAGAAGGTTGTCAGTATGTCTAACCATCTTTGGTCATAGTAAAACGAGTTTTTTGCCTGTTTCTCGATGAGTGCATGCCAGGGAGAGTTAATGGGCAATGTAGATACCACTTTGCTGTAACCTCTAATTCTTCTATTCTGACGCCTTTTTGATTTTTGCGCGTAAAACACGTGAAACCGCTACCCATATGTCCCCGAAGATGGGTAGAGGATCGTGCCAATCGAGAACAGAAAAAGCAGTTTTGCCTCTGAGGGATCGCAAATAAGCCAGTGGAGTGGTGATGCCCGCACGCACCTCCTGCATTCCTGCCGGAATGTCGGTGAGCATGCGTGTCCAGTGATACCTATAATCTACACGTGTGGGCAATGCTGTAGGCGTCTGTCCGAGTGCAGAGCAGTACTGCATGTAGGGGAAATCTAGTCCGCAAGCTATACACAGCGTATGCCATCCCCAGGGACGAACGTTGATATCAAGGAGTTTGTATTGCCCATCGCGCTCGTCATATTTGAATTCAACCTCTACCATCCCCGAGACGCGCATATAGCGCACGGTTTTCCAGCCAGCGGCAACAGAGCAGGTATCTCCATTGCTTCGACAAAACTGCTGCCGAGTCC
This sequence comes from uncultured Chloroflexia bacterium, assembly GCA_963802635.1. Lineage (GTDB taxonomy): Bacteria > Chloroflexota > Ktedonobacteria > Ktedonobacterales > Ktedonobacteraceae > CAVTLG01. The sequence continues at coordinate 2,089 of CAWDJJ010000001.1, forward strand.
ATAATCAATGGGATATTGACGTGTACGTCGTGCTGTCATCCAGGTTTTGATGTTGCCCTCTTCGCAGAAAGTGGCGATAGAATACTGGACATGTCCATCACCAGGAATGACTTCCTGCACCATCACTTCATCAGGTTGGATGGCAGCGGTAGCGCTCTCATACTGATTGCGCAACTCCTGTGGGGAGCTGGCAGGAAGTGCTTTGAGATGTGTGGCATACTGGAAATGAATGGAAAAAGCGGGTTTGATGATCACGGGGAAAAGTGTATCCAGGGTAGCAAGCTCGTCTTCCTGTGTGACATACTGGGTTTTGGGATATGGAACGCCTACTTCTTGTGCCATCTGATAGGTGAGGCGCTTATCGTTTGCCCAGCGTATAACATTCCAATCTTGCGTCACAAGTTGGTATACCTGGGAAAGTTGCTCAGTATTGTGAGCAACAAGTTGTACAACCTCATCTTGTGTGGGGAAAAGCACCCATTGTTCTAAATAATACTTTTTCCCGATATTTAGCAGAAAATGGATGAATTTCTCGTCTTCCATATCGGTGGACCACCTGAAGCGCTTGGTCGTATAACGTGAAAACCAGGCAGCGCGAGGGATGTTGTCAATGACAATACACGGTATCCCTCGTTGACCCAGGCTACGTATGACGCCCAATGCTTTGAAGTCGCTGCCAAGTACCACCACTCCTGGTGTTTTTTGCTGAGACATGTAGCTCCTTCTCTCCTCAGTCCATACCTTTAAACTGGTACTGGCATGCGCGCTGAACGTACAATGTGTCGTGAAATCTGGTGTGCGGCTGCATCTGAACCAGCGACAAAACGGCAAATCGGCCCGAATGTAAAACCGGCAATGGCTCCTGCGAAATAGAGATGAGGAACAGACGACTCAAACCACGTATTTTGGACAGGGTAGCCGTTTTGCTGCCTGATCTGATCTCGCAAATTTACATCTATAAAACTAAATTTATCAATATTAGCTTGATAACCAGTGCCCAGGAACACATAGTCGATATCACGCGTTGTGCCATCGCTCAATTCGCAGTGCAACCCTTCGCCCTGGGGAAGTGCCTTCACGACCTCCGTATTTGGTGTCAGACGCACTTTATTATCGATTCTAGGCAGTAGCCAGCGTGCGGCTGAGGGACGGACCGCTCGCCTATCTATGGCGCTACGTGTCTCGTCAGGGAGTCGGCTAAAGAGTGTAGGGAAAGCAATGATCCAGTTGAGTCCTGGAGGGCCGACATCGCTGGGTGGGTAGAAAATATGTTTGGCTGGACCAGTGCGATCATAGAGTTTACGATCAATCCAGACAATAGGGCCACGTGCAATGACTTCCACTTCCGCACCAGCCTCATGGAGCAAAGCTGCGTATTCGAGTGCACTCTGTCCTCTGCCGATAACAGCGACGTTGCGTCCCTTGAACGGAGCCAGATCAGTGTGTTCCTGCGTATGGGAAGCGAGTTCTGTTGGCAGATCAAGCGCCCACGATGGGATGTTGGCGAATGGAGTGATACCAGCAGCAACGACGACGTGGTTGGCTTCTACCGTTCTTCCATCGGCTAGTTCAACATGGAAACTCTTTCCATCGCGCGTCAAAGATCGTACATAGGTGGGGTCAATGTCGAGTGCGGTCTGTTCCTGAAACCAGCGACAATAATCAAGAAAAAAAGTCAGCGGAATTGGTTTCTGTCGATGTGAATGAATAGATGCAGCATAGTGATCGAGCTTATATTTCCCACCAGGTGCTGAAAGGCTAGCTGCGCTCCAGAACGATTTCAAGTACATATCGGCGGGCATCTTCTGCCAGAACTCCATGGGTTTACCGAAGACTTGCGTAGGGATATTCTGCGCCTTGAGGTGCGCGGCCACCGAGAGTCCATAAGGACCCGCACCGATGATAACTGTAGTATTACCACCCTTCACCGAAGTTTCTCCTTTACCACAAACACCATTTTCTATTGTCACAGCATGACAATAGTCATTAGCATAAGAAAATCCGCCTACAGGCGGAGCCGTTTTGTGGAGCCATATGCTTTTGCATCTTAAGCTCCTGTTTCCAGATTCATTATTCACGAACATAGATGTATATAATACAACTAACTCTCACCAACAGCATATCACCACAGTAGTGACAGGTAAGTGTGTGCAGAGTTGAGAAGTAGTGATATTCCAGCAAGAAGGAGTACGAAAAAGTTAACATTGAGTGTTTTACGTATTTTCGAATCTTCAATTAGCACTTAGAGAGTAGTAATTTCTGTCTTTTTTGCTGTATACTCCGTACTGTATGTTTCAAAAAGGGGATGTTATTGGGTAGCTTTTTTAGCGTGAAAAGGGGCCGTTTTTAAGGGAACTTATGAAAAACATCAATAACTGTCTATGTTGGATGTGGAGTGCTCTACTGGCGGTAGTACTTATCGCTTCTGTAGCCTGCTCATCTACTTCTCAACTGCCGACCAAACCGATTGCTGTTCATCTCGTTTTGCCGGGCCAGCAAATCTGGCCGCACGGTGTTTCATCCTACCTGTTTGGCACAAATGATACGTATGAATGGTCATCAAACAATATTCAAACGCAACCCAAAATTCAACAGGCTTTGCGAGATGGCGGATTTACCTTGATCCGTACATTCTTTCCCGATGAGTCCAGTGACAGTGTAATCAGTCAACGTATTCAGACCATTGAGAACAGCAACGCACAGTGTCTTGGTGTGATTACGAATATTTACCATACAAGCTTCGATGAACACCTTGTGCGTTATCTGGGAAACCGTTGCCTGATGTATGAGTTTCGGCAACGAGTCGGACTGGAACAATATCTCTATCGAAAGCTACTTACAACAGTGGAATATGCTGATACCGCTTTTGCGCAAAATTAATCCTGCTGCCATTTTTATTGGTCCCGCTACCTATGATGCGCAGGGACGCAATAATTTCATGCAGGATTTTCTGCAAGGTGTGAAAGCGTCGGATGTGTTGCCAGATGCCGTGAGCTTTCACTGGTACGCTTGCTGGAAGGATAGCGAGGCATCGTGCCTGAGTAAGGCCAGTAGTGCTGGGACGGCTGCTATGGACGTAGAAGCCCAGGTGCAGGCCATATTGGGAAAAGCTTTGCCGATAGGCATCTCTGAATGGAACTATGATCCCGGTAATCCACCTCCTGCTTATGGAAATAATGCAACATTCATGACCCAATTTACGACGGAGGCTCTATCTTCTATGATACAAGCCGGTGTTTCCTTTGCCTGCCAGTTTGACGCGGCGAGTGACTCTGGCTATGGGAGTCTTGATATGATCAGCGTTACAGACAATCAGCCTAAGCCTCAGTACTACGCGATAAAAAGTGTTATTCAGCGCTATCGCCCCACTACAACGTCGCGCAAGACGAAAGCGAATGCCATGCCATAGAGCCTCTGTCTGGCATAGTTTTAGGCTCTGCGTCCATGAGGGAACCAGGGTAGGGGAGTCACCTCGCGTGCGCCCGGGGGGCCAGTCGCTGCCTCTGAGACCGACAAAAACGCGGCGGTCGCCACTGCTTGATAGGCCGCCACAACCTCTTAGACAGTCAGAAACGAGGCTAGCGCCTCTACCCTTCGGGTCATCTGACTGCAAGGAGGAAACGCCACTGTCGTGGCTAGCGCTCCGCGCTCATGTGGCGGAGCGGAGTGCGCCTTCGGCTCATGTGTCGGAAAGGAAGGAAGGACATGCCCCTACCCTGATGTTTCACGTCTCTATTGGCGCAAAAGAGAGCGCGGCACATTATTCAAAAAGCGGCCCGAAATCCAGCTCGTACGTGAGATGCTCTAATTTCCGCTGACTCACAATCCTGGCTGGAACACCACCGACGACCGCATAAGGGGGGACATCTCGCGCTACCACAGCGCCCGCCATTACCACAGCACCCTCGCCAATAGTCACGCCAGCCAGGATAGTCGCTCGCACTCCAATCCAGGCGTGATTGCCAATGACGATGGGTTTATAGCTATCGGAGAAAAGCGGATCGTTTATATCATGCGTACCGGTGACTAACCAGACGCCGGTAGAGATACTCACATTTTCACTAATCAGTAAGCCACCAGTTGTGTAGAGCAGGCAACCATGGTTAATGACCGTTCCGCTGCCAATCGTTACTTTTCGGCCACTCTCGCGTATACTGCCCATCTGTACGTGTTGGCCCATCAAAATGGTCGCCCCGGGTCCAATCTGCCAGCCTAAGACACGTCGATACCAGCTACAACGTACTGTATGGGATGGAACATGAGCAATTACGTGATTGGTGATATATTTTGTTGCTGCTGCGAGTACTGCTTTCATACACTTTACCTCCCGACGAATAAGCACCTTAACTATACGTTATCTGGAGAGATCACTTGTTTTTTTTACCCCGTGTTGGACCAACCGCTTTCATACGTGGCACGGTCGCATCATCATCATCATTATCGTCTTCATCATCGACCTGCAAGGAATGTGATGTGTTTGAGAAGCGCGGCAGCTTGATGGTCATCTCATCATCGATCCCTGAAGGACGTGGTGTGTCTGGAAGTTGGGTCTTTATCTTCGGCGTGGCAATTTTACCACTCTTTGCTCCATGGAGCTTGCTTTGCTGATATCTCTCTAACTGCGCTGCGGCAATCTCGTTGATCCCTGGAAGACGTATAGTGTCTAAGTGCCATATCTCACTTTTATAGGCAGGAAGCGACGGATTTGTCATCTCATGGCCTAATGCAAGCACAAACTCCTGCTCTGGTTGCAGATCTGCGTCCGCCAGCAACGGGGCTGCTTCATCTGTCGTTGCTGGCAGCTCAGCGGCAGTTTTGGAACGGCCTGCTTTATGGCGAATAGACAGATATAATGCTCTCATATCATCGCGTGGAATCGTACCAAGTAGAGTTGCCACACCAAAATAGACCAGTGCTGCCGCCGGTACGATGATCAAAAGACTGTACTGCCGTGTGAACCAGATAGCTAATGCCATCACCAGACCGGCCAGAAGAGCCTTTGCCCCGACTTTCAGGCTCTTGAGCGGCCACAGCGCACGCGGGATGAAGATCATGGAAAAGATCAACAGCAATAATTCGGTCAACGAGGTAACAAGCGCAGCGCCTACCTGTTGATAGAAGGGAATAAGTAGCAAATTGAGTCCTAGATTAAATACCAGCGCGATACCGGCCATGATGGTAATCTTTTTCTCTCTCCCTGTGCTGATCAGTATCGAGGTCAATACGCTATTGATGTAGAGAAAGAGTAAACCAGGTGCGAGGTATTCCATCACGGGAATGGCGTTAGTGAAATCTGAGCGGTGATAGAGAAAACCGATGAGGTTAGGAGCGGCTACAATCATACCTGTAGAGATTGGGATGCCACAGAAGAGCAGAAAATTCAGGGATTTCTCTACTGCCACTTTTAGATCAGCCTGCGAATGCTGCGAGAGCTGCGAGTAAACCGGATACATAATCGCACTGATAACCAGACTGGGCAAAAATACCAGCGTATCGAAGAGGCGGTATCCTGCTCCATACCAGCCTACAACAGCGGCGCTAGTCATCAGAGAAAGCAGAACGGTGTCAACGCGGTAATAGATGACTCCCAAGACTCCGTAGACAATGAAGGGAATACTTTTGCGCAACAACTCTCGTGCAAGGGGGATGTCAATAATGTGAGGAATACCCACCAGCCGCAAGCCCCAGGCGGTTTGCCAGAGCATATTTGCACAGGAGCTGCCGAGCAACACATAGGCCATGACCTCTACACTGGCTCCCTGGTGCAGCAAGATCACTCCAACTAACGCGCTCAGGCCCTTTTCGAGGATACTGCCTATGACCGGATGGGCCACCTCTTCAAAGGCATAGTGTAACGAACTCATGACATTACCAATCGAGCCTGTCAGGAGGGTGATGCCACAAATAATTACCAGGGTACGCACCTCAACGGCATAGTTAAGCAAGTAGCAGAGCAGAAGAATACACCCATATAAAATGAGCCAGAGGATGATTTTAAAACACAAAATATTCGAGACATAGCGCAGCGCCTTTGACCGATCTTGCGCGACGTCCCGTGTAAGCTGCTGGTTAAAGCCAGCATCAATAGGAAAGCCAATCAACGATACAAATGTGATGGCAAAATAGAGTTCCCCGAATTTCACGTCGCCCAGGAAGCGTCCATAGGCAATAGTCAATATTATGGTTGATGTCCAGGTGACAGCCTGTCCTAGTAGCGAAATAACGGTATTCCCTACCACTCTACGCAGTCTATTCATGAATTCAACAATAGCATACGCGTATGCAAATGTGATGTTTAAGCGGTAAAGATATGGTTAATATTTTTCGTAAGGTGGTTGCGAAACAATTTTTTGTAGGCCTATTGTGCTAGCAATATATCCTCTTATTTAGTAGTGAAACATCAACCGAAGGGACTACTTCACAACGCTATCTCAATAATAAAGACACCTGTTTGTCACAGAAAAGCGATATAAAGTGAAGGTGGAAAATAAAATCAATAGCAGTTTTGCTTTTTTATGACAATGAAGGGGAGACATGTGATTAAGTCGTTAGAGGCTATTTTTCGCCGTTTTATATTTCTTCTTCCAATGTTGTTCGTTCCAACGCTTATTGGTGTAGGGATTGTGTTTTTTCTACCGCGCAGCTATGAGTCTTCGGCAACTCTTTGGGCGTTAGAACGCTATGAGATTATTGGCGCGACTGGTGCGGAGAGTAATTTGAATGCTACACCGGCAGATACGCAGGCCACAGCCCTTTTAGAACTTCTCCAGACTCGCGCGTTCGATGTTGCCGTAGCAAACTCTACTGGTCTGAAGTCTACACTCAATTTGAGTCAACAAGATCTCTCGAATCCTGTATTGTTGGATAATGCATTGACCGCGAATATCTCTAAATATGTGCAAGTTACTTCTACAGGGACAAATTTATATGTAATTACTTATACAAATGGCAATGCAGAGGTGGCAGCTCAAGTCGTATCAGCCGTTATCAAAGAATTTCAGGCGCAAGGTCAGACCTTTACCGTCGTTGAAGGTCAAGATCTTTTGCAGACCTATCAAGGCCAGTTGGCAAAGGCCCAAAGTGCGTCTGACACTGCTACCAAGAATGAGTCTGCCTATCTTGCAGGTCATCCAGGTGCGGCAACTGCAAATGATCCACAGTATCTCCAGCTTGATGCGACGCGTCAGCAATCAGAGGCGACTGTACAGAATATTCAATCAACGATTGCCACTTTGAATCAGGAGATCGCAACTCAAAGCACAGGAAAAGGCGCTTTTTTCCGGACGCTTGATTCTCCTCAAAAAGCGCTGTCACCAAAATCGCGCTCGAAGCTCTTTCTTACTGGTGGCGGTGTTGGGGCGGCAATTGGATTGCTTGTATGCATTATCTATATTCTGATGATTGTTCGTCGTGATCGTAGTTTGTATACCGCTCTCGATGTGCAAAGGGCAACTTCCTATCCTGTGCTTATGCAGGTTCCTCAGCTCTCCAAAGCGACAAAGGCACTTCTGACTGCACATACTGGCAGATAGTGACATTCGAGTTGTTTTAACTGTAAAATCGTATTGTGTCTTGAGTGAGTTACCTGTCCAAACAGTTGCCTTTGTCTGCTGTGGAGAAGACGAAGGTGGTAAAATCACATGGGGATGGTAGAAGTTTTTTAACCTGTAAAGTATTATTTGAGATAATGAGAGAGATCGATGTCTGAAAATACAAGTTTGTCTTCTACAGACAAGATGAAAGCGGTCAGATCAGTAAATTTGTCTGAACCCACTAGACCTACTATGCCAATTGTGTCTGCGGGTCCTGCAAAATCTGCTATGCCGATTGTATCTGCGGACCCTGCTATTCAGCTTTCTTCCCAGCCAAACTTGAAGCGTTTGACGGAAGAAGAGCGAGCGTTGCGCATGCGTTGCGGACAGCTAGGCGTTTCTGTGCTTTACCAGGGACATACGACGGTGCATAGCCTGGGTTTTACTAGCGCGATTGCCGGTGAGGGTAAAACGTTCCTGGCAAAGATGACAGCAGAAGTAATGGCGATGGACAATGAGATACCTGTCACATTGCTAGAGTGTAATTGGGAGCATCCGACCCTTAAGGCGGACTATGATCTGCCTCTGGCCCTGGCCTGTCTGAGTGGTTACTGGGAAAATGTTCATTGGAGGCCATTCGCCAGCCCGTGGGACCCAATCTAACGGTTATTCCAGCGGGTGATAGCACATATAACGCGACGAGATTGTTGCGAACGTTGCAGCAGAGAGGGATGTATAGTGTATTGACAAACACAAATGAGGTGCTTGTTGTGGACCTTCCAGCGATTGTCACAACGCCTTATGGGCCATTTGCGGCTCATCTTGTTGATACGCTTATTCTCGTCGTGCGCATGGGGGTAACACCTGAGTCATTTGTGATAGAGGCGCATAACTATCTTGAGGATTTGCCCGTGCATGGTGTCATTCTCAATCAGGTCGTCAGCCATTTACCACGCTGGCTACAGCGCGTACTTTAGGGAGAACGCCATGAAGAACGTTTTTGTCCTGCTGGTCTTTTTTCTGGCAATAGGGGTATTTGCTCGCTCGTACAACCGCAAGGTACGTATGATCATGAGCGTGGGAATCATCGCAGTGTTTCTCTACCTGTATGTTTCCCTGTACATTGCATGAGTGAGCTATGAGAAAACAATCATTGACCATTTCTACACTTGAGAGTACGGCAAGTAGTCTCGTATCTGCCCGTAAACGGCATGATATGTTGCTCTTCATCGTGCTCTTCGTCATGCTTGTGAGTCTTACCCCTGTGCTCGTCTTCTGGGGGATGGCAACCAGTTTCGGCGTTGTGATCGGGGTAGTGGGGGCATTGGTGCTAACGGTTGCCATTATACGTTGGCCGGTGCTGGGTTTGTATCTCGTTGCCGGTTCTGCCTTTATGATCGAGCAAGAGGCACTCCCCACCCCTATCATCACCGATCATCTGTATGTTTTTTACTGGCCGCCGCAACTAGAGGGTTTCATTGAACGTCCCATCGGTCTCCTGATCCTCGCTTCCCTCTTCATCTGGCTTATTTACCGATTTGTACAACGCCAACCATTGCTACGTGGTGGTGCGCTCCTGTGGCCTTTCCTGTTCTATATGTTCTGTGTCGTAGGTAGCGGACTCTATGGTCTGGCTAGTGGTGGCACCCTCAAAATCGTGGTCGTGGAATTCAGGCCCTTCTGGTACACATTTCTCTGCTATATCCTGGCCTATAATTTCGTGACACGCAAGAGCCATGTACGCAGTTTCTTCTGGTTAGCCATCGTGAGTGCTGGTGTAAAAGCGCTCCAGGGTCTCTATGTCTACCTGATTGTGTATCATGGCAATCTCGATGGACAGGACACGATTATGTCGCATGAAGAATCGTTCTTCTTTGTGGCTCTGCTCTTGCTCATCGTGATCTTTTGCCTCCACTATCGCTATCGCCCGCAATTGATTGCCGCTCTCTGCATCATGCCAGCGGTGATTGTCGCTCTGGTTGCTAATCAGCGCAGAACAGACTATATTGCTCTGATCGTGGGTATAGGTGTGGCGTGGCTGCTGGTATTCCAGATCAAGCCAAAGGCACGCAAACAATTGTTGCTGCTTATGATTGTGTGTGCCACACTCGGCACTGCCTATGTGCTGGCCTTTGCTCACAGTAGTGGATCTCTGGCCTCACCAGCACGTGCTATCGTGGCCGTTTTCAATCCTTCCGCATCTGATACCAGAGATGCATCATCAAATCTCTATCGTGTAGCTGAAGATGATGATTTGAAGGCTACTGTAAAGCAGTATCCGCTGGGTGTGGGCTTAGGCAAGCCGTTTCTCCAGCCACAATCTTTGGAAAGCCTCTTTCCACAGATTTCTCTGATGACCCCTACTACAATTATGTCCCGCATAACACGATTTACTGGTTATGGGCAGACCTGGGACCGATAGGCTACTTTGCCTTCTGGCTGCTAATTGGCTCTGTGATCATTCGTGGATGTATCATTGCGCGCCAGTTGAAGGACCCCTATTTGCAGGTAGTGGCGATCTATATCGTAGCGGTTACTGTGATGGAAGTGATTGTGGCGTTCGCCGACTATCAACTCTTCTTCTATCGCAATGTGATAGATCTGGGACTGCTCTGTGGTCTGCTGGTCAAATTACCTCTGTTAGATCAAGAGCAAAAGGAAGTGTCAATTGATGAATTTGCTAATGGTGTGCCCGTTCCCACCGAGTCTCTCGTGGGGAGCAAGCACTCGTAGCTATTATCTTCTCGATGCACTGGCACGTGAATATAGCGTCTCACTGGTTGTATTAACGGCTGATGTGCATGATGCTGCACAGGATAGCGAGCTTGCAAAGATGCAACTGAAGCGGTTCGTTAAGGTGCCGCTACCGCAGGCATTCCAGCACAAGCGCAAGCACCAGATCCTTAGTGTGCTGCGCGGGAGGTCGCGTTTATTAGATGCCTATCATATTCCGACTATGCAGGAGCTACTCGATGACCTCTTCTCACAAGATCACTATGACGTGGTTTTCTTTGAGAGTGTCTTTATGGCAGATTATCGTTTGCCAGAAGGGGTCACGGTGATCATTGACCAGCATAACATCGAATATGAGTTGCTTTATCGCACCTATCAACGCGAAAAATCGCTCGCTCGTAAATGGTATAACTGGTGGGAAAGTCGTCAGCTCAAACCGGTTGAGTTAGCGCGTTGTCGCCAGGCGCAAGGGGTGCTGGTAACAAGCGAACGAGAAGCCTTGCTGTTGAAGTCTTTCTTACCTCATACTGGGATTGCCGTTGTTCCCAATGGCGTCGATACTGAGGTATTTCAGGAGGCTAGCCAGCAGCAACAGGTGCCAGAAAGCATTATCTTTACTGGTACCATGAATTATTACCCTAACATTGATGCAGTACTCTTTTTTGCGCGCGAGTGCTGGCCGCTTATTCGCTCGCGCGTTCCCAATGCGACATGGCAAATTGTCGGCAAGGACCCGCCACCAGAGGTACAGGATCTGGCGCAGTTGCCGGGTGTTTCTGTAACTGGGAGTGTTCCTGATGTGAAACCATATCTGGCTGCTGCGTCTGTTGCTATTGCTCCTTTGCTTATAGGTAGTGGTACGCGCCTCAAGATTCTTGAAGCTTTTGCCATGGGTAAGGCGGTTGTTTCAACCAGTCTAGGATGCGAGGGATTAGCCGTCGTAGCGGGTGAACATCTGCTGGTGGCAGATCAACCGAAGCTATTGGCACAGTCCATCGTAGATTTGCTGCACAATGAGGAGCAACGTACTGCGTTGGGAAATGCGGGTCGCGTGCTGGCCGAAAGCACCTATAGCTGGAAACGCTGTGGCAATGATGCTTTACGCGCATTAGAGAAATTCATGAGGTGAGTCTTGATAGCTACCTTGCAATTTTTACGCTGGCTTCTGCTGGCGGTCGAGTTAGTGTTTGCCTGTCCTATTGTGTATCTGTGTATTGTCTCGTTCTCCGCGCTGCTGACACAGCGCAGGCGTGCGACGCAAATAGCGCAAGAAGGCCCATTGGTTGCTGCGCAGACAAGATTTGCGCTGTTGATTCCCGCGCACGATGAAGAAATCGTACTCAGTACGTTGCTAGAAAGCCTCGCGCAACTTACCTATCCAAAGGAGCTGTATCGTGTCTACGTGATAGCCGATAATTGCACGGATAAGACGGCGGAATTGGCACGTCAATTCGATGGTGTACAGGTATACGAACGTTTCGATCAGCAGAAGCGTGGGAAAGGCTATGCATTGAATTGGATGTGGCAACAGTTGGAGGAGAGCCAGCAGGTGTTTGATGCCTATATCGTTCTTGATGCCGACTCCGTTGTCAACCCAGACGTTCTTACACGTGTTTGACAGAGAACTGGTACGTGGGGCGAAAGCGTTGCAGGCATGTAACACCGTTTTGAATGTAACGGAATCTCCCAGCACCGCTTTGCGTTGGGTCGCACTCACCCTGGTCAATCATGTTCGTCCACTCGGCAGAAATGGCCTTGGTTGTTCCGCTACACTCACGGGTAACGGGATGTGTTTAAGCCATGAGATTCTACAGCGTTATCCCTGGCAGGCATTTGGCATCGCAGAAGACTATCAATACTACCTTACGCTTGTTCAGCATGGAGTGCGCGTGTCTTATGTACCAGAGGCGATAGTTCGTTCCCAAATGCCTGTAACATTCCAGCAGATGCGTACGTCAGGATGTGCGTTGGGAAGCTAGCTGCTCCCCAGCAATCACAATGGCGTTTGGCATTGCAATTGTTAAGAGCAGGGCTGCGTACAAGAAGTATTGTGCCTCTCGAAGCTGTAGCAGAGCTACTGACACCCCCATTATCACTACTGGTCGCCGCTTGCTTGCTTATCTGTGTTGCCTCATTGCTCCTCTGGTTCCCGTTGGCAATGCTCGGCCGGTCTCTGCTTGCGTGGCGTTGCCTATTACATAGCGACCGCCTTTTATCTATTACGTCGCTCCACCGGCAGTTTACAAAGCCCTTCTGCATGCACCCGGTTTTGTGCTGTGGAAATTATGGGTCTTCTTTGTCCTTAGCAGGAGTAGGAAACATACGAAGGAATGGGTACGTACTGCGCGTACATCCTGATAGAGGCATATTTTGAAAGCGTTTAACTCCAAAGAAGTTTCATTCTCTGTTCCGATGATGGTGAAAGTGGGTGAGTTTATGTCTTCGGTTCGTGTTTGTGCAATTACCTATGACTTTTATCCTTTTGATGTCCTTGTGCGTCGAACGGCTGAGGCTGCCGCCAGTGCTGGTTACACCTCTCATGTTATCTGTCTGAGGGAACCAGAACAGAAAGCCTATGAGGTTTGCGATGGAGTACATGTCTACCGTCTCTCGTTCAATCGTGGCTTTGGTCGTTCGTTAGTATTGGCGCTCATAGGTTGGACCATGTTTCTATTCCTGGCTGCTGTAAAGGTAACATTTCTACATCTCAAGCAAAAGTATGATGTGATTCATGTCCATAATATGCCAGATTTCCTGGTCTTCGCTGCGCTTATACCGAAACTTTTAGGGGCAAAGATTATTTTAGAGGTACAGGATGTCTCTCCTGAGTTGATGGCTGCGAAGGCAAAGGGACGCTTGCGCAGCGTGATTCTGCGTCTCGCTATGTGGCAAGAGTACATTTCCGCTGCGTTTGCTGATTATGTGATTACTGTGGGCTGGCCTTTTGAGGAGACTCTTGCTCAAGCGTGGCATTCCTGCTAAGAAGCTCTCCAGCATTCTCAATAGCGCTGACCCTCGTCTCTTCCCAGAAGCGCAACGCACAGAGCCTTCTGTAGAGCCAGCCAGTGAGAAGCGTCCACTCATTCTTATGTATCATGGCACGTTGGCGACACGTAACGGCGTGGATGCTGCTATTCATGCGCTTGTACAAGCCGCAAAACAGCTCCATATCTACGTCTGGATATTAAGGGACGTGGAGAAGCTTTACCCTACCTGAAACAACTCGTGCAAGAGTTGGGGATGAGCGATCACGTCGTCTTTACTGATCCCTGCCCTTCTGAGGAACTGGTCGATTTTGTCAAGCACGGTGACATCGGCATCATTCCTTATCGTTCAGATGGCTTTATGGATCTGGTTCTGCCTACAAAAGCTTACGAGTTTGCCTTGATGCGTCGCCCTATTATTGCATCCAATACACCTGCAATTCGCTCTATGTTTCGTCCAGAGTCGCTGCTAGTGTGTGAACCAGCCAACGTAGATAGCTTCGCGGCAGCGATTGTTGATTTGTATCAGCATCCAGAGAAGCGCTTACAATTGGTTGCTAACGCTGAGCAAGACTATCTACCCTATCGATGGGAACTGATGTCAGAACGTTATCAGCAGATACTGGCTTCTTTGGCTCAGGCCACTGCCAGAAAGCGTGGCCGAGAAGCGCAGTTACAGAGCTAAAAATAATCATTAGTGGGTAGTATCTTAATGGGAGACTAGATGCATGAAGGCACTCCTCATATTTGCACCAGAACAAGTACGTTTGCCACGTGCTGAACAGCAACAGCATGAAGCTGCTGATGAATGTCCTCGCACGTTGCTTTTAGAGGACACTTTAAACGCGGATGTCATCGATGGCCTGTATCTGCAAATTTTTCAATCTCGCTCAATATTCAGGCGCTTTATTGGTAAATATATTCCTCCTGCGATATTGCAGGTGCTTATCGTGTATAAACTGCGGCAACGTTATGACGTCGTTGTAAGCTGGGACGACCGTTTTGCTCTGATCTATGCCTTTCTCTTACGGCTTACACGCTCTCGATCTCGTCATGTGGCGATCCTTTCCTGGATGCCACCTCCCAAGAAAGCTTTTATGCTGAAAATGGTTCAGAAAGGTATTGATCGTATTATTCTGTGGAGTCAGACCCAAGGGATCTCCTGGTTGAGTTCTCTGGTATCTCTCCTGAAAGGATTGTGGTCATTCCTTATTTTGTGGATCAGAACTTCTGGCGACCGATGGATGAAGTCGCTGATAGTATTTGCTCGATTGGCGACTCAAACCGCGATTATGCTACTCTTATCGAGGCGATGCGTGGACTCCCTATGCCATGCCATGTGGCTACGCGTGTTCAGCTTTTGGAACATCACAAGGGCGACTGGGGAGCAACAAGCGAGAGTCTGGCGCAGGTCGTAAGCTTACCCGACAACATTATCTGCAAAGCTGCCTCACCTTTTGAGCTACGTGCTCTCTATGCACATGCTCGTTTCGTCGTTGTTCCCCTATTCCCCAGCTTTCGAGACAATGGCATCACCGTTGTTGCTCAAGCTATGGCTATGGGCAAGGCGATCATTTGCTCCCATATTCAGGGGCAAGTTGAATTTCTAGAGCATGGTATTGATGGGATTTTTGTGCCCCCTGGTGACGTAGAGGCACTACGGGAGGCAATCCAGTATCTATGGGAGCATCCAGATAGAGCAGCGCAGATGGGCATGGAAGGCCGACGACGAGCTGAAGAGATCTTCGCGCTTGACTTTTTTGCCGTCAATGTTCGACAAGTTGTTGACGACGTCCTCACAGGGAACCGAACGGCTATTCCTACCATGGCCGAGAAAGCACGCGCGTTGAGCCGTGCAGTGCCTTCAAATGCTAGTTAGATGTGTAATATTCTAAATGTGCAGATGAGCAATGTTCCACACGACATTGCTCATCTGCATGTAGTAGAGCAAAATTGTAGTTTTCCTAGCTCTTATAAACTTCTGTCAATAGGGTGTTGACCCACTGCTGGCGATATGCGTCAAATCCGGCATCGGTCGGATGGATATTATCGCTGGAAATCAGATTCTGGTGGCTCTGAAAGAAGCTCCACAGGTTTGGGCCATGAATGATCTGAGGAAAGGCCGTGTATAATTTAGTGATCTGCGCATTCAACGCAGGCGCACAGCGCTGGATGTTGGTATTTCTGCCCCAGGGAATAAATGGTATCAACGGTGTTTTGCCTGCATGTAGAACATCTTGTACTAGCGTGACATAGTTATTGTAGAATGTCTCTGGGTTGACACAAGAAAGTGCGTCATTTGTGCCATAACTCAGCCCAACATACTTTCCCGGAAACAACCCCAACCAGGTATTAAGATTTTTCACCGCGTCGGAACTGGTCAAGTAGCCGATCCCACCCGATTCTTGCACTGGGTAATCGTTGGGTAGATGTGCATTGACCAATTGCGCGAAGGCTGCTGTTCCGTTCAGGGTGTCATGGTCCATCGCACCGGCGGTGATCAAATCACCATAAAAGATCCAATCATCAGTAAGCGCACTGCTAGCATCGTACACATCCATATTAATACTGGCATCATAATTTTCATAACTGCCGTCAATGGCAGTGATATTGAGTCGCAGCCAGTTATTGCCAGCCATGGTAATCACTGCTTGGCGTGAATGGTAATGGTTTCCATGCACAGTCACCAATGTTTTCCAGCCTGTTGTGGGAGGTTGGCCTCCGCCGACAGCGGCGTTGACATCGATGGTGTAGCTCTCTGGCAGATTATAAGCTGCATCGCCGATAACCGTATGATCATAGTTTCCTGTCTCGTTATACCAGACAACGAGCACCTTACTTCTTTTATTCGCAGGCACACCTGAGAGATCGTATGCCAGCCAGGCTGCGCCGTTTGATCTCCAAGTTGTATCGTAGCTATTGTCATTGGCATTCGTCGCAGGGTAAGCTTCGGAGGACGCGAATACCGGTACGTTACGACTGATCAGCGCTCCGACTGAAGAAGCTTTTTGTGGCGTGGAACCAGTTGTAGAATGTAGTGTGGAAACAACTGTAGCGTTACTGCTTGCTGCTGAGTGAAGCCGACTTTCCAGCGCATGCAGGATATGTGGTGAAAATGGTAGCACGACAAGCAAGGCAACAAGTAAAATGACGATAAGTATGATAAGTGGCAATTTTCTCATTGGGTAATTCCCGCAATGAATGTATTTATCAACGCTCGCAACGTGATCATATATACCCCTTTCAATGTATGCAAGGCAAAGCAACTATTCATCTCATTCTCTATCTTCACTTTATAGAGCTTTTCTGTGATAAGTAGGTGTCTTTGCCGTTAAGATGACGTTGTGAAATAATCCCACTGGTTGATATTGGACTACTCGACAAAAAAGGGTATTCTCATAGAATATCTACGCATAGAAGGATATTTCGCAACCATAATATAAGAAATATTCACCACTTCTTTACCACACAGCTATTACACTTGCATTTGACCATGGTATTATTAACTTGATCAATAGACTCCATCACCCTAACGGCATTCCTATGCTATAACAACAATCGTGTATAGAGATATATCAAAAAAACAGATAGTAGGGCAAAACAAATGCGTTCTCTCTTATAAAAGAATGCATAAAGGATGAGATAATGCAGAAGAAAATCCGCGTACTGTTCTTACAATCCCAGGCGCAGACGTGGTCGTGGTCAATTGCGAATGTGCACCGCATGTTACTGCAACATTTTGATCGAGAGCGTGTAGAGATATATGCTGCCTGTGCCGTAGGGGCAGGCGGTGCAAAAACGCCTGCTTATAGCAGGTTTGAGATCATTCCCGATCTGCATATGCGCCCAACCAATTTCGGCCCGATCATCTTCGGTGGCTCCAAATTTGAGCTGGCGAAAAACCTGATTGCTACTGGTTTAGCTACGCCAGCAAGTCTGCTAGGACTCATCAATTATGTGAAACAGAACCAGATAGATATTATTCACGCTGCTGAAATACCTCGTGATGCGTTGTGTAGTGTCTTCCTGGCAAAAATGACCAGAGCCAAAAGCGTGATTCATATCCATTCGAAATGCGCAAGCTGGATGCGACCAGCAGTTTTGCGTGCTATGAGACAGGCTGATGGTATCATTGGTGTTTCCGCATTTGTCGCCGATTCTGCTATTGCTATCGGCTGCCAGCCAACAAGAGTCTACCATGCGTTGAATAGTATGGATGCAAGTCAATGGGATTATCAGGTTGATGGCAGTTCAATACGTCAGGAATTTCATATTCCGCCGGAAGCTCTGGTCTTCGCTATTGTTGGCCGTGTCGGACCCTGGAAAGGCAACGAACAGGTCTTAAAGGCGCTCGCTCAGATCAAAGATCGCCTTCCCGATTTTCGTTTCATGATCGTCGGTGAAGATGCACCAAACCCTCTCACTGGTAGTAGCAGCTATGTTGCCGACTTACAGGTGATAGCGCGCGATCTAGGACTCAGCCAGCAGGTTATTTTTACAGGTCTGCGCTCAGATATCCCGGCGATCCTGGCGATCTGTGATCTCTACACTATGCCCGCGCTTGAGGAGGGATTTTGTCTAGCTATACTTGAAGCGATGGCGATGAAAAAAGCTGTTGTTGCACTGGATAGTGGGGGACCACGAGAATTTGTCGAACACGGGAAATCGGGCTTGCTTTCACAACCGGACGATGTGCAGCAGTTGGCAGAAAATATTCTTACATTGGTGAACGACGCACCACTTCGTGGACGCATGGGCGAATATGCACGTCAACGCGTCGAAGCATATTTTAATCCTCAACGCCTGGCTGATGACGTAGAGCAGATCTACCAAAATGTCCTGCAAGGTGCACAAGCGCCAGATAAACGATCAGTAGCAACCATCGTGAAAGCGTAAACTGACCTTAAATCGGCTGGTGGCTCCGAAAGTGATCTGGGCCATTGAGTAGAGGTTATGGAGCGTTGGTAAGGAGTAAAGCTCTTTCCCAACGCTCTGTGCTGGTTTAACTTGCATAAACCTGGATTTCGGATAACCCAATATTTTGTGTCGAAGCACTCACTGAAGTAATGTTGAGTTGTAAGCTCGTGAAGGTCTTCGCCGCGAACGTGAAGGTCGTGGCGCTGCCATTATTATTGAGTGCACCGATGGTGATGCTACTCCCATCACTAAATTGAATATTGCCGCCCGTGATCTGATCATTCAAATTTGGACGGTCGTAGAGGACGATCCTGCCAACGGTTTGCGCACTCGTCCAGGTCAGCTTAAGCCAACTGCCAGCGCCGCCACCAATAGTTGCCCACTCCTTTGTGTAATCACCAGGGTAGCCATCGATCACTCCATCAATAGCTTTATTCGCTGTCTGACCGGTACTGGTATTCTGTGATGAGGCCGTCGCCGTCGCGGAAAGAGCGAGATCAGTGCTGCTACTGTTCACCGTGATAGTGACAGTGGCGGGACTGCTGCTGGTTTGTCCGTTATTGACGACCAGTTGGAAGGTCAGAGTGGTAGCGCTGGCCGGGGCGGTGAAAGTAGGTTTCACCGCCGTAGTACTGGAAAGCGTAACAGTGGGGCCAGCCGTCTGCGTCCACAGGTAGGTCAACGTACTCCCAGTACTGCCAGATCCATCGAGTGTGACAGTTGCGCCAGTCTGAACCGATTGGTTCGAACCAGCATTAGCGACTGGTGGCTGGCTTGCCGCTGTCACCGTGATGGTGACAGTGGCGGGACTGCTACTGGTTTGTCCGTTGTTGACGACCAGTTGGAAGGTCAGAGTAGTAGCGCTTGCCGGGGCAGTGAAAGTTGGTTTCACCGCTGTAGTGCTGGAGAGCGTGACAGTAGGGCCAGCCGTCTGTGACCACAAGTAGGTCAATGTATTGCCACCAGGATCTGAACTGCCCGATCCATCGAGTGTGACAGTTGCGCCCACCTGAACCGATTGGCTCGAACCAGCATTGGCTACTGGAGCCTGGCTGCCTCCACCGCTAGTGTTGTAGACCTGGATCTCAGATAGCCCGACATTTTCCGTTGAAGCACTCACAGACGTGATATTGAGTTGTAAACTTGTGAAGGTCTTCGCTGCGAACGTGAAGGTCGTGGCGCTGCCATTATTATTGAGTGCACTGATGGTGATGCTACTCCCATCACTGAATTGAATATTGCCGCCCGTGATCTGGTCGTTCGTATTGGGACGGTCGTAGAGAATAATTTGATTCGCAGTTTGTGGACTCGTCCAGGTCAGCTTAAGCCAACTGCCAGCGCCGCCACCAATGGTTGCCCACTCCTTCGTGTAATCACCAGGGTAGCCATCGATCACCCCATCAATAGCCTTATCGGCTGTCTGCTCGGTACTGGTATTCTGTGACGAGGCCGTCGCGGTCGCAGTAAGAGCGAGGTCAGTGGTGTTACTGTTCACCGTGATGGTGACAGTAGCCGGAGTGCTACTGCTTTGCCCGTTATTGACGACTAGTTGAAAGGTCAGGGTGGCAGCGCTAGCCGGAGCGGTAAAGGTCGGCTGCACCACCGTAGTGCTGGAGAGCGTGACAGTAGGGCCAGCCGTCTGCGTCCACAGGTAGGTCAATGTATTGCCACCGGGATCTGAGCTGCCAGATCCGTCGAGTGTGACAGTCGCGCCCGCCTGGACTGATTGATTCGCACCAGCATTGGCAACTGGAGCCTGGCTTCCTCCACCAGTTCCTGATCCCACTGTGTATTGGCGCTGCAGCCATAGTGCGTAGTTTGAACCAGCACAACTCGAGTTACTGCCACAAACGTTGACATCATCCTGCGCATAAGTGAAAAAAGTGTTCTGCTTGGTAGTGAGATCAGCGCCCGTGACGTTAGCAGCAAGAGTGGTAGTGCCGTAGTCTTCATACCCGGTAAAGGAGTGTGGTGTTGCGTACGCTTGCAGAGCTGCCTGCACTAGATATGCTGCTGCGTGGTGGTCGCTGTGATCGCCGTCACCAAAGGTGCCAACATAATCCTGCATATTTACTTGATCTGGCTGGAAAGACGACATCAAACCGGTAAGCGTACTGGTTAATGTCGCTTTTGTGTAGCTTGACGAGCCGTCTATTGCCTGCATGGTTGTGATTGTACCTGTCCAGAGATCTTGTAAGCTCGTATGATTGGTAGATGCGAACCCCGAGCCATCGATGTTGCCATCGGGGAGTCGCATAAAGGCCAGGGAGACTGACGGATGTGCTGAGAGCGTAAAAACTGGAATTGGATGTCCGCTAATCCCTGCATCCGTTTGCGTCCAGGTATTAGCAACTCCGCACATCTGGGCATAAGCGGCCTGTGAGCCAGCTTCGCGGCTTCCCCAATAGGCAACATTATTACCTGCGTCGCCCGCCGTAAGAAAAACCGTTCTGACGTTGCGACCAGCTTAAATCGCATGCAATAAGTCTGGGCTGAGGAAGAGCAGATCATCATCCTCATGCGCAACGAAATTGAGCGTTGAACCGCTCGCAGCAGAAGCTATTTTGGTAGTACCGAACGGTACAAAGTTTATACTAACGACAACTACACCGGCACCCGCCAGAAAGGACCGACGTGAGAAGCTGTTGCGTTGGGGATGTAACGTTGTCGCTAGCTTCTCTATTCCCCCTATGAGTCGTTGTCCTCTTGACCACCGCATATGTCATTTCCTCCTCAAAATACACACTATTCATTTATATGTAGATAGAACACATGTTTATAACTACGAAGCGTTGGTATTTATCATGGCGACAAATGTTCGTAAGTGCCGATATCCTGCTCTTTCTAAGCGTTGTGATCTGGTAAGGGCCAGGATACAGGAATCGGTCATATCTTTTGGTACCTCCCTTTTTTTGATATTGTTGGCGTAGGTAGAGTGAACCTCTCCTTAGTGCCAACGCTTACTTTCCATAAGCCTGGATCTCGATAAAGCCACTATTGTGTACTGAAGCGCTTACAGCAGTAACGTTGAGCTGTAAACTTGTGATGGTTACCACGGAGTCGTTTTCCTCTTGAACACCACGTATTTCATCTTACCCTCCTCAAAAATGTCTACAACCTTTTATCACTTATAGTGCCTATATATTTGATATAATAAATATTTATGAATGTAACACTTATAGCTGCTAACATGATAAATGGCTGTGGTTATATAATACAATAAATAGTAATGATTGTACATACTTGCAAGGTTAACACTCGGTGATGTAAAGGTTGCATTTTGTCATTATTCCTTGCACCTTTGGTGAGTATGAAGATGGAACGAATAGCGGTGGCGCTTTCTTCTGCGATAGCCAGGGAAGAAAGCGCTGTTATCCTACGTATCGACCGCTTGCGTGTGGGCAGGATCAGGTGAGGTGATCCAGGTGGGGGAGTTGTATGCGCTTATGAGAAGTTGTTAGTGGTGGTGCGTTCTTGCCCAGGCTTAACGAGTGCATGACTTCATATCTCACTGAAAGATGTGATTGGTAAAGTTCCTGCATGACAATGCTTCCTCCAAACAAGGCTGTTGCCATGCCTCCCAGGAAAGCAAGTAACGCCAGTAAGGCCGCTACCTGTGCGTTCAAGATGGATGTCAATGCCAGGAGAAACATACTGATGATGAACAGTAATATAGCCAGGCCGAGAATGAGTGCTGCGTCGTGAAGCATTTTGTGCCGTTTCAAGAGGTGAGGGAGCTGCACTTCTATTTCACTTAGCCGCAAGTGGCTGAAATCATCCAGCTTATCCATGGCAACGCTGATAGTATCGCCTGCTGTACTCAGGATGGTGAAACGCTCTTGAATCATGGTTCGCATGCGTGCGCTAATGGCATCATACCGTTGGAATTGTCCATTTAAAAAGACTATACAAGATGAGATCATGACGACAGGGGCGAGAATAAGACTAATAATATGGGTAATTGTATTGGTATCCATTGATTTATCCTTAAGAATACTGTGATAAGACCATTTTTTAGTATATCTCGTGAAGTAGACTTTATAAATAATAGACATGTCTTACTTCAAACTAGTTATTTTGCACTACATATATTGCGTGACAATTTATTTGTGCCCATGGCTGGGTAAAACACTTTCCTGGAGTAGTAAGTATCCATAGCCAAGTACACAGTAGACATAGATGCCGGTTCCGCGTAGCTTAGTGCGAATCCTGTCAATATGTTTGTCCATCATTGATCGCACCTTTTCGTCTGCCTCGCAGTTATAGACAAGACGTGCCAGATCAGTATAGGTGAGAGGCCAACCATGTCTTAGAGGATAGAATAACCGATATTCGGTCTTTGTCAAGATGACTTTTGTACCTCCAATGATCAGCAAATGTCCTGGCGTATTCCACTGAATATCGACTGTTTGCACACGAGCATAGTTTCCATGTGTCATAGCTTAAAGTCCTTTTAAAAGCATCAAGGACGAAGAAAGCTCGGCTTTCTTCGTCCTCAGCTCCGTTTACCTGGGGCCTGCGTTACGTATCTCGTTTGTCAGAGAGGCAAACTGTGCAAAATTCTCTTTAAACAGTCGCGCTAAATGTTCAGCTTGTTTATCGTATGCTGCGGGGTCCGGCCAGTTTTTGCGCGGCCAGAGTATGTCAGCAGGTACACCAGGACAGAGCGTTGGTACACAGAAACCAAAGGTGCTATCGACAAGCATATCTGAATGCTCAATAGCGCCACTGATGGCAGCCTGTACCATGGCGCGCGTATAGTTAATATTAATCCGCTGACCCACACCATAGGGTCCACCTGACCAGCCGGTATTGATCAAATAACAGCGCACATGGTGTTTCTCAATGCGCTCACGCAGCAGATTCGCGTACTCCCCCGGTCGCAATGGTAGGAACGCAGCTCCAAAACAAGCGCTAAATGTCGCTTGCGGAGTAGTCACACCAGCTTCAGTGCCAGCGAGTTTACTGGTATAGCCCGATAAAAAGTAGTACATTGCCTGCTCTGTGGTCAGTTTAGCAATGGGTGGGAGCACGCCAAAGGAATCCGCTGAGAGAAAGATGACGGACTGTGGATGCCCGCCGACACCAGATGGTATGACATTATTGATATAATCGACAGGATAAGCTACGCGCGTGTTTTCGGTCAATGACGCGTCACGATAGTCTGGCTCACGTGTCGTTGGGTTCAGCACAACATTTTCGCAGACCGAGCCGAAACGCACCGCGTTCCAGATCTGTGGCTCATATTCCTGTGAGAGGTTGATACACTTTGCATAGCAACCACCCTCAAAATTGAACACACCGTTGTCGCCCCAGCCATGCTCATCATCACCGATCAAGCGGCGTTGAGGGTCTGCTGAAAGTGATGTTTTTCCGGTACCTGATAAACCGAAGAAGAGCGCAACATCGTCGTCAGGGCCGACATTTGCTGAGCAGTGCATGGGTAAGACGCCTTCGGCTGGTAAAAGAAAATTAAGCACTGTGAAGATGGACTTCTTCATTTCGCCTGCGTACTCGGTCCCTGCAATCAACACCAGACGCTCTTTAAAATCGATAATGATGGCGGCCCCAGAACGTGTACCGTGCACCTGAGGGTTCGTACGGAAATGAGGCACGCACAGAATCGTGAAGCCTGGACGGTCACTCATCTGGTCACTCTCGTTTGTGCGTAAGAATAACTGATGGACGAATAGATTGTGCCAGGCTAACTCGGTAATCACCTGAATAGGCATGCGATAGCGGGGATCAGCGCCCGCCGCCGCATCCAACACATAGACCTCACGTCCCTGCAAGTAATCAGCCAGACTCTGACGTATCCCGGCAAAGGTCTCGGCTGACAACGGATGATTGTTATCGCCCCACCATATGTCCTCTGCGTAATCATCATGTGAGACAATGGATTTATCTTTCGGTGTGCGTCCTGTATATGCACCGGTTGTTGCACAGAATGCTCCATTCGATGCAAGCTGCCCCTCTAGCCGCGCTAAAGCGCATTCCACGAGTTGCGCAGGGGGAAGATTCCAGTGAATGGTACCAAGATTGACTAATCCATACTCTTCCAGTGCCTTACGACTCATCAGCATTGTCATAAAACAGTAGCTCCTTTTTATGGCGCTCTCTAAGGGAGAGCACCATCATCTAGCTGTAACAGTTATCTGTGTATCTCCGTTAGTTGTTATTGCTGGACAACAGGAATACATGTTGTATTCCCTGGTTATCTGACAATGAAAGCCCGTTTCTCGCCAGGATTAAGGATAAATGCTCCGTATGCGTGTTGTTTCGGCCACTCGTCCAACTGCCAGCAGGTATGCACCCAGGCGGTAATCGCAGTGTTTTTGCTCGCAGATAGCCTTGACCGCGCTAAAGCTCTGCCTCATCATGCGCTCCAGGCGAGTGTTAACTTCTTCTTCTGACCAGAAAAGGTGCTGAAGATCCTGAACCCACTCAAAGTAGCTAACGACCACTCCGCCCGCGTTGGCGAGAATGTCTGGAATAACCGGAATGCCGCGTTCGTGGAAGATGGCATCTGCGCCTGTTGTCGTTGGGCCATTAGCGGCCTCGATGATCAATCTGGTCTGGATGCGTGCTGCGTTGCGTGCAGTAAGTTGACCCTCAATCGCGGCTGGAATAAGAATGTCGCATGGCTGTTCCAGTAACTCTGTGCTACTCAAGCGTTCCACACCCGAGAGCGTTTGTAGATTGCCTGACTCGCGTGTAGCAAGAAGCGCTCTATTCACGTCAATGCCATGGTCGTTATAGATTGCTCCGTTCACATCGGCGATTTCAACAATTCTGCAACCGGCTTTAGACAAGAGGCTAGCAGCAACCGAGCCTACATTGCCAAAGCCTTGCATGATCACGCGGGCACCTTCAAGAGGAATAGCATGGACCTCGCAAGCATCACGCGTCGCAAAAAAGATTCCACGCCCAGTTGCTTCTGTTCTGCCCAAACTACCGCCTAGCGCTAAGGGCTTACCCGTCACAACCGCCGGAATCGTATACCCATGATGCATAGAGTACGTGTCCATGATCCAGCCCATGATCTGCGCGTTTGTGTTCATATCCGGTGCAGGGATATCGCGCTCGGGACCGATCATCTCGGCGATTTCTGTTGTATAACGGCGTGTCAGGCGTTCGAGTTCCCTCAATGAAAGCTCACGTGTATCTACGATGATGCCGCCTTTTGCACCCCCAAAAGGGATATCCATGAGGGCACATTTCCATGTCATCCACATAGCTAACGCACGTATTTCATCTAACGAGACGTTCGCATCGTAGCGAATGCCACCTTTGGCGGGTCCGCGATTAATATTATGCTGCACACGATATCCAGTAAACATTTTTACGCAGCCGTTATCCATGCGGACAGGAAAATTCACGGTCAACTCTCGTTTGGGGGTGCGCAAGATGGAGCGTAGCTCTGCATCAAGGTGCAGACAATCAGCTGCTACATCGAACTGAATAAGTGCCTGATTCAATGGATTAAGCAGCTGATCTTCTTTGACTGTCGTTACCACTTTTTTCTCCTTTAATGCTATCAAACATGGAAGATATGTAAATTATGAATAAGTCCTAGAAAGACGAAGAAAGACAAGACAGTATGGATTTCTCTTTCTTTCTATATGAAAGAATAACTTCAGGAAATAAATAACTTACAGTTCAAGTATAAAATTTTTTTGGGCTATAATAAAGGGTAAGGTAGCGGCATATTCTTTAAAAAAATGGATTTTGAAAGGTGAAAGCTCCCCATGACCTTACAAAATGAAAATCTGCTGGATGACATTGGTTGGCAGATCCTGCGAGCGTTGCAAAAAAATGCTCGCCTCACTTTCAGAGATCTGGGTCGGCAGATCGGTCTATCGGCTCCGGCTGTGACGGAAAGAGTGCGCAGAATGGAAGACGCTGGTATTATTCGTGGCTACCGCCTTGAGGTAGATTTTGCGAAAATTGGCTTACCTGTGACAGCTTTCATCCGCATCAGTGTACCGAAGGATAAAAGAGAGTATATTGAGGAACAAATGCAGAAAATTCCTGAAGTACTTGAATGCTATCGCGTCGCTGGCGTCGATTCTTTTATCATGAAAGTAAGCGCTCCTTCCATTGTCCATCTGGAGAAGCTTATTGATCGCCTGGGGCGCTATGGGCCATCTACCACGTCTATCGTGCTGTCTACTACGTTGATAAGAAACGGTATTGAAAAGATACACGATGAGTGAATATATGTGTTAGTTATGCTCTATAGTCTCCTGTGTTGCAGGCAAATACATTGCAAATTGTCCCTGGTTTCCTCTGGAAAATGTTGTCTCTACTTGGTACGGTGAGAGGAAAGCGCTTCTCTGAATGGAGCGAAAGACATTGCTCAATCTCTAGTATAGGGGAAGAGAGATAGTATTCATGCAGCGGTCATGGCTGTGGCCGATAGCTATTATTTTCTTATCTATTGCTGCCTTCATCGCCATTTTAAAATTTTCAGGTACACCTGTAAGTCTGTTATTTGTGCTTGGCTTTCTCTGCATCTGCCCTGGAATGGTGTTGGTAAGGTTTATGCACTTTGCTTCTGTCGCGACGGAATGGACGCTCGCGCTGGCCTTGAGCATCGCACTTGATGGTAGTATTGCGTGTCTTTACCTGTATGCAGGAAGATGGTCTCCATTTGGCATCTTTGTGACCTTATTCATCCTGAGTATCACAGGTGCCTGTATACAGCTCTTTACTATTTCTGAGCAGTCACGTCTAGCACGTGTGACAATGTCCGCTGCTCCTTCCGCTATTTTTGCCAATAATCTTGCTGTGGAAAATCAATTCGTACGTCAGATGAGCATGCCTAAATTTGCTTTCCATCTGGAAATGCATGCAAAATCTGGGAAGATGTATAAAAAGGACAGTATAATACAAAGGGAGATAGGATCATCTCATCATGCAAAAGAAGGAGCTATCTCCAATCATCTTACGAAATTTGCTGGTCCAATGAGGATGGATAAACTCATGCAGAACCAAAATGAAGCTATTTTGGGCATTGATCTTGGTACAACCTATGCCTGTATCGCTTATGTAGATGCAGGCGGTAAGGCAGTTATGCTCCCTAACCGGGAACATCAGCTCGCTACCCCTGCGGTAGTGCTGTTCGAAGGCCAGAAGCGCATCGTGGGTGATGAAGCCAAGAATAGCGCGCTCTTAAGTCCAGATGCCGTGGTTGAGATGGTCAAGCGGCATATGGGAGAAGCCAACTGGCGTTTCCGTTATGAGGGCAAGGACTATACCCCTGAAGAGATCTCCTCTTACATCTTGCGCAAGCTTGCGGCAGATGCGCAGGAGGTGCTTGGCTTTCCCGTGAAAGATGTGGTGATTACCTGTCCTGCGTACTTTGGCCTGGCGCAACGTGAAGCCACTGCTCGGTCCGGTGAGATCGCGGGTCTGAACGTCCACGAGGTAATCAGTGAGCCGACAGCGGCGGCCATTGCTTATGGTCTCCAACACACTCACGAGCAGACGGTGCTGGTCTATGATCTGGGTGGTGGGACGTTCGATATCACCATTATTGCTTTAAAGCGAGATGCGACGACGGTGATAGCAACGGGAGGAGACCATCATCTAGGCGGTCGAGACTGGGATGGGGCGCTGGTGAGCTATCTGGCGCAGCAGTGGCAGGAGCAAACGGAGTTGGCGGAAGACCCGTTAGAGTCCCCAGAAACGTTACAGGATCTCTGGTTGAAGGCAGAGAAAGCCAAGTGGGCGCTTTCCGCACGGCAGGAGACACGTGTAGCGGTCTCGCACGCGGGTCGCAATGTGAAAGTGATGGTGACGCGTGACAAGTTCAACGAGCTGACAGCGGCACTATTGGATCGTACGATACTTTTTACGCGCATGACGATGGATGCAGCCAGGACGCGTGGCTACAGCCAGTTTGATCAAATTGTCCTGGTTGGAGGTTCGACCAGAATGCCACAAGTTTCGCGACGGCTGGAGCAAGAGTTCCGCTTACCGTATCGGCTATTTGAGCCAGACGAAGCGGTAGCGAAGGGGGCCGCCCTGTATGGGCAACGACTGCTACTCCAAAAAAACATTCAAGTCAAAGCAGCTGAAATAGCGCAAACGGCTGCCACGGGGCTGCCTATCCTGCAGCGGACGGATGTTGATAGTATACTACCCATTGCGCCTATTTCTCCAGCCATGGTCACGCAAGCTCGAAAAGAGATTACGCAAGCGTTTGGACGCGAAGAAATAGCTATGCAAAAACTGACCACGACAGCGATTACAAATGTTGTCAGTCATAGTTTCGGTATCGTTGTGACCGTTGGTTATGGTACTAACAAGATGCGCAAAGTCGTCTCAAATCTGGTCAGGGTCAATGATCCTTTACCAATTACAAAAGTAAAAACATATGGCACGCTGGAGGCTGATCAGGATGATGTCGAAATCACCATTATAGAGAACGTCGAGGAGACAGCTATTGTGGAGCAGGAGAAATATAACGATGAGGCAGTCATCGGCACGGTCATTCTCCACTTGCCGTCTGGGCTACCTGAGGATGCGCCAATTGACGTTTCATTTGAAATCAATGGGCAGGGACTCTTGCACGTAGCAGGGCGTGAGCCCAGTAGTGATCTTGTTGTGGAGGCAGAATTTGAGACAAAAAGTATTTCTCGCGTGGAGCTACGGGAGGCTAAATCGCGTGCTTTAAGATTGACGGTGTACTGAGTGCACCGTCCCGGGTCTCTTTTTTAGGGGATGGGACACCTCTATACGAGATTGTCCCTCATTTCCTCTTGTAAATTATCCCACCATTTAGTAAGCTGGAGCAAAATGTGCTCCGGTATGGCGTCAGGCCCACTGAATGGTGAGAAAGAAGGCAAACATGGGTACTCCACAGCGTATTATCTTTGGCATTGATCTTGGTACGACCTATTCCTGTATTGCCTATGTGGACACATATGGTAAAGCGATCATTCTTCCTAATCAGGAACATCAACTTACCACACCATCGGTGGTGCTGTTCGAGCGCCAGAAGCGCATCGTGGGTGATGAAGCCAAGAATAGCGCGCTCTTGAGTCCAGATGCCGTGGTTGAGATGGTCAAGCGGCATATGGGAGAAGCCAACTGGCGTTTCTGTTATGAGGGCAAGGACTATACTCCTGAAGAGATCTCCTCTTACATCTTGCGCAAGCTTGCGGCAGATGCGCAGGAGGTGCTTGGCTTTCCCGTGAAAGATGTGGTGATTACCTGTCCTGCGTACTTTGGTATTGCACAACGTGAAGCTACAGCTCGGGCTGGTGAGATCGCGGGCCTGAACGTCCACGAGATAATCAGTGAGCCGACAGCGGCGGCCATTGCTTATGGTCTCCAATACACTCACGAGCAGACGGTGCTGGTCTATGATCTGGGTGGTGGGACGTTCGATATCACCATTATTGCTTTAAAGCGAGACGCGACGACGGTGATAGCAACGGGAGGAGACCATCATCTGGGCGGTCGAGACTGGGATGGGGCGCTGGTGAGCTATCTGGCGCAGCAGTGGCAGGAGCAAACGGAGTCAGCGGAAGACCCGTTAGAGTCCCCAGAAACGTTACAGGATCTCTGGTTGAAGGCAGAGAAAGCCAAGTGGGCGCTTTCTGCGCGGCAGGAGACGCGTGTAGCGGTCTCGCACGCGGGTCGCAATGTGAAAGTGGTGGTGACGCGTGACAAGTTCGATGAGCTGACAGCGGCACTATTGGATCGTACGGTAATTTTTACGCGCATGACGATGGATGCAGCCAGGGCGCGTGGCTACAGCCAGTTTGATCAAATTGTCCTGGTTGGAGGTTCGACCAGAATGCCGCAAGTTTCGCAACAGCTGGAGCAAGAGTTCCGCTTACCGTATCGGCTATTTGAGCCAGACGAAGCGGTAGCGAAAGGGGCCGCCCTGTATGGGCAACGGATCTTGCTTCAACAAAATATTCGCGCTAAAGCGGCTGAGATAACCCGAGCGGAGGCTGAGGTTGCTGAGATCAGCAAAAGTACGACCAGAATTGCCGAAGGCGTCAAAAACCCTCCTCCTATAGCAGAGCAGGTAGAAATCCCTCCAGCTGCGTTGAAACGTGCGCAAACTGAGATCGCTCGGGCGCTAAATATGGGAGAGGAGGCTATCAGGAAGCTAACTATGGCCTCGATCACCAATGTTGCCAGCCATAGCTTTGGAATTATTGCCACTGTTGGCTATGGCACGCCAAATTGTCGTAAGGTCATATCCAATCTGGTCAGGGTCAATGATCCTTTACCAATTGCGCAAACGAAAACTTATGGTACAATTGATGCTGACCAGGATGTTGTTGAACTTGAAATCATGGAAAATACGGAAGAGACCTGGATTGTAGAGCCAGAAAAATATACGGAAGAGGCAGCCATTGGTACTGTTACCTTAACCCTTCCGCCAGGATTGGCAGCGGATGCGCCGATTGAGGTGACAATTGAGCTGAATACACAGGGGCGTTTACATGTGACAGGTAGAGAACCGCGTAGTAATGTGGCTATTGATGCAACGTTCGCGACAAAAGGTGCAATTACAAAAGAGGAATTACAGCAAGCCAGGACGCGTGCACAAGATATAACCATTATTTAAGAATAAACTATGACAATAGCAAAACGCCCAAATTTTTTTCTCCTTCTCGAATTAAATCCAAATAAGCAGTGGGATCAAGTGCATTATGAAGAAGTCCTACAGCAGAAAACTAGTCAATGGAGCCATGATAGTGCGGGCGTCACCAAAAAAGCCTTGCTTGCTCAAGTGAACCGTGCGCTGCTCCCACAAATACAAGAGGTGATGGAAGATCCCTCGTTGCGCGCAAAAGAGGCCGCTGCTGCTAAGAAGCAGCTTGTTGCGCTCTATGAGGTTGAGCAAGAACGCTTCGAGAAACAACTCGCGCTGCTAAATATGAAAGAAATAGCAGAAGCAGAAGAAATTGATAAGTTTATCGCTGATTTTAAATATATAAAATCACCTTCAGAAATAGAAAAACTGATTACAGTGAAGAGACGCTCAGCCGATAAACCATCAATGCATAGACTCCAGACATTAGACACTTCCATGGCAAATAATATCGCTGATCGCCTGGAAATTCTGCATATGAAAAATCTGTATGAGATGCTCCAATGTTCACGTGATGCTTCAAATGCAACACTTTCTCGTGCTGCTGAAGAACTGTATGCACAGATAGTACGGCTTCATCCGAATGCAGAGACAACTATCATGATAGAGTTAGTGGGCTTTGCGGCCAGTATATTCAAGTCGAACGAAATGCGTGCCAGATATGATGAAACGTTGCGTCAGGCATCTCTACAACAGATTCTTGAAGATCTCGATGAGGGCATGAAACGTTCAACAGTGAAAGAACTCCATCCCAAACAGCTCTTGTTTTATCTGGAAAGTGCGAGCAAGGCAGGTTGGCATGAGGATGAGGCGTTAGAGCGATTAAAAGCGCATGCACGTTTCCGTAAGTGGTTTATAACGCTACCTACTAGTGAAGAAGGCGTTGTTCCCATTGAGCCTGCTGTCAGTATAGAAGCACCTCAGCAACAGAATGCTGTTGAGAATGTGCGTCAGTTGCAATATCAAATTCTTCGTGCTGCTATTCGTTTGTACTGGAAATGGCCCGAAAACTGCCTGACCGTTTGTATTTCGTATAGTACAAAGACTGATACCGTGCAGCATTACACGGACAGCGCAACAACACGTTATGTGAGCCGTGCGGAGTATGATCGGCTGGGATACTACGAGATTAGCGGCATCTGGAATCTGCACTATGCTATTCTTGTCTCTTCTGTCATTGATCAAGATGGCGCACAGGCCCTTGCTAGCGGTATGCGCATCAATATCCATCTGTATCGTACAGTGCTGACGTATGAGATTCAAGTCCCGCGTTTTCTTTATCGCAGACGCACACTGCATATTGTAGCTGATACGCTTAGCCCTATTCCCACCTTGCTCTTAATCAGCAAGTCGCAGAGCATTCCGCTGTATAAAGGCGATGGGGAACTTTTTTATCGCCTGGAGGGACGTACGAACCAGAGAGGAGAAATGAGCGTAAAACTTCCCGGTAAGCCGGTACCGCCAGAGGCTTTTGGCAAACTTTTTTTAGAGGATGATCGTCTCTATGAAACTATTATTATTCATCATCCTGCGGAGGGTCAGTTGAGGTTAAGCTGATATGTCGTTTCTGCGAACAGCGATGTGTCCATCTTGTTTTCACTCGTTTTCTCTGCACAGGCCTCTCTTTCGTTGTATTATTCCTGAATGTGCAGGTCAGGGAGAAGATGAGATATATGGGCGGGCGCGTGGATTAACAATTCCCGTGATGGGGCGCATCTTGCAGCCTAGCAGTCGTGGCTTTGCTACGCCGCGTCAGGCGGAATGTGATATTTGCCACAATATCAGTCGTGCACATATCTGTCCGCACTGTCATGGCGAGCTGTCCTACGATATTGGGTTGGTCGATCAGTATATGATTGCCATTATTGGTAGTTCTGCTGCTGGCAAGACGCACTATATCGCCTCGCTTATTCATCATCTACAGCAGGCGACGGGCAAGAATTTTGGATTAACCGTGCGCATGCTCGGCGATGCTACGCAGCAACGCTGGGAGCACGACTTCTATACACCACTGTTCATCAATAAAACTCGCCTGCAACCAACACCATCAGCCGTGGTCGATGCGCAGATAAAAGTTCCTCTTGTTTTGCGTGTGACGTTCAGCCGTGGTCGGGTGCGACGTGCCATTAATATAAGTTTCTTCGATACAGCAGGTGAGGACATGGCATTATTTAGCACGATGTCGCTACAGAATCGCTATATCTGCCTGGCTGACGGCCTTATTCTGTTGCTCGATCCCCTACAAATCCCGGCGGTGCGCCAGCAAATCACGACGTTACCACTGCCTCCCGTTGATCCCAAGGCCGCCCCAGAAAATATTGTTGGTCGCTTGCGAGACTTGTTTCGAGCGAGAACAACGTCTACAAGTCCGCCAGAAAGTCAAGGTACCCATTGCCTTCACGCTGGCGAAAGCTGATCTGCTAGGGACGTTGCTGGAACCGGGTTCAGAATTGCGTCATCCCAGTGAACATGCAGGCTATCTGGATCTGGATGATGCGCAATCTGTACACACAGAAATTGCCGGTTATCTGGCGAGCTGGATAAATCCAAACTTTAATGATTTTATTGTTAATAATTATGCGCGTTATCATTATTTTGGTGTTTCTGCTCTTGGAGAGCAGCCACAAGCCGATAATCATCTATCAACTGTGAGTCCCTGGCGCGTCGAAGATCCCTTGCTCTGGATTTTCTATCAACTGAAACTCATTCGGGGTAAGAAAAGGCTTTCATAGCGAGGAAGTGTCTGCACGCGCGAAATACATGGAAGTAGTGCTCATCTGAAGACCCATGTTTCTAAAGAAGGATACAGACCATGAGCAATAGACAGAGAAGAGTTGGCGCGAGTATTCTGCTGATAGCTCAGATCTACATTTTCGGCAGTCTTGTAAAAATAAGGCTTGATCCTGTGCGCCTGGTGGCACGCAGTCTTAGCTGGCTCGCCCAGGTGCGTCTGTCGATGCTGGCATCTGCATTAATGCGCACGCAGTCATTCGTAGCATCTTATGGGCATACAGGACGTCTTTCATCTACAGCTGCTAACGTGTCTATCGCTGTGGCAATTTTTGTAGATGTGGTCTGGCTTGTGTTTGCCCTGACGCTTATTTTCCCATGTGTGTCGCTGGCGGCTGGCTTCCTCAGTGCTAGCTGTATCGCCTTGAAAGATCTGCTAAAGACGCTGATCATGGCGCATATACACAAACAGGAAGGTCAGCAGGATACATCAGTTGCTCTCTCACAACAAGAAGGTCAACAGGATGCATCAGTTACTCTCTCACAACAAGAGGGTCAGCAGGATGCATCAGTTGCTCTCCCACAACAAGCAGCTAAAACCTATGCTTTTGAGCGTGGTTGGAGTATAGAGAAGCTCACTGCAGAAAATCTCTATGACAGCTTCCGACGTAGCCGATACTGGTGGTTTGATAACGGTGAGAAGGTGAGTGATTGGGGCTGGGGGCAAAACTGGTTTTTCTTCTACTGGGTCTTAATTATAAGAGCGAGCTTCTATATTACGAGCTTCTTACAATATGTACTGGCGATTGAGTTTTGTGGCCTCGTCACCACCTTGTATACGCTGTTCCTGCTGGTCTGGATGTTCTGCGTTGGGTTGTGTATTGCATTCTTTTCTGTTATCAATATGCTCTATATGCGCATTCACCATATATATTTGCGCTGCCCTGCTTGTTATAAGGAGATAGCACTATCTATATATCTGTGTCCTAGCTGTCAGATGGAGCATACACAACTGCGACCAGGAACCTATGGGGTTCTTTGGCAGCGCTGTAGCAAATGTGCTACCAAACTACCAACGCTGGACGTACTTGGCCGGAAAAAGCTGACCTGCATTTGCCCCCACTGTCACCACACGCTAAATAGTGATATTGGGAAAGGTACTGATATTCATATCGCTATTGTGGGTGCTGCGGCTACGGGGAAGACGACCTATCTGTTGACTACTCTGTATGAGTTTCTCACAGTTTACCCTCGCCAGTACACGACTACGGTCACTTTCACCGATGAACAGCAGCAGAAGTATGTTCAGACGCTGTTTCGGCAATTGCAAAGTGGAGAGGTGCCACGATCAACGCATGAAGTTGTGCCGCAGGCTTACACGGTAAAGGTGCAAGAACCGCTGGCGCATGTGCCCCACATCGTTTATCTCTATGATGCTGGTGAACAGACGTTTGCTTCCGACGTTAATAGCAGTCAGCAAGAATATTATCGCTATGTTCATGGCATTATTTTTATAATTGATCCTCTCACGCTATTGCCTGCTCTGCTGCCCTCTTCTAGCGAAGGTGACAGCGTAGCACAAACTCTACGTCCAGGCTACCTGGAAGTCATGCAAGTATATGAGCGCATGCTGCGGGTACTGGAGTCGTCGAACAGTCTGAGAAACAATCGGCGATATGTCCAGCCGGTGGCTGTTGTGATGACAAAGATAGATGCGTGTCATTTTGACGATAGGAGCGCTGATATGCAGCACCTCCTGTCAGGTAATACTGCTGTGCAGGCTGAAGCAGTTGTCACTCAGCAACTCGTGCGCAAGTTTCTAGCCACTCATGGCTTAGATTCTTTCATTCGCGATATCGAGTCCCATTTCGCATCTGTAGAGTATTTTGCCTGCTCTGCGGTTGCATCTCTCCGAGAGCCTCAAGATGTGCGACCAATGCCTCCTCTGCATGTATTACAGCCATTGGTATGGATTTTAAAGCACACGAAAAGCCTCAAATGAGCAGAAGCGGAACGGAAAAGGCCAGGCATCATCTCTCCCTATGGGAGAGATGACAGATGTGGGCCGACCGTATTCGCGAAATCGTAGTTGTTGACGGCATCCCAACTGATCGACCAGGTCATTGCGCCACCAATGTTTGGATACGTTGTGGGTGGCTTGAATGATCCACAATTGGTGCCGCTTGCCAGACAATCGAGTGCATCATTCACTACTGATGGTGAGACGTATCCACTGCCAGCAGCCGAGCTTGATGCGGGTACTCCAAGCCCAACCTGGCTTGGGCTCAGTCCGCCTTCCAATTGGATAGTTGCCAGGGCGGTGAGAAGTCCTCCGTGCCTTCTGCGTACACTTTCCCATCAGCACCGAGCATCGTACCGGAGTTATAGTACTGCATGTTGACTATGGTCAGGATGCTCTTGATGTCCAGGGCCAGTTGGAAATAATCACCACTGGTCGATTGCATGTCAACGGTTTGTGGTGCCAGCGTGATAATCAGACTGGACCCTGCTTTGGAGGATAGCTGTTCAAGGGCGCTACTCATGTAGGTCGGATTTATGCCGTTCTCCAGGTCGATGTCGACGCCGTCGAAGCCATAGAGCTTCATCAGGTCGTACACACTGTTGGCGAAGTTCGTGGCACTCGTAGCGTCATTGACACTAATGGCACCATTCTGTCCCCCAACTGAGATGATGACCTTCTTCCCCTGGGAGTGAAGTGTAGCTACGTCGTTGATGAAGTCACCAGTGTTATAGCCACCAAGCGCGGATGATAGCCCTGAGTCGATGCTGAACGTTACGCCGCCAGCATTGGTTGGGTCGGCGTTAGCAAAGGCCACGGCTATGAGGTTATAATTGGGGTTAACGGCACTCAGGCGCATCGCGGTGGAACCATTTGTGAAATCTTGCCAGTAGCCGGTCAGTAAATGCTTAGATGGGGGATTTGCAGTAGTGGTGTGAGTAGGGGTAGGCGTTGGGATGGTACATGGACCAGGATGGGCAGTGGGGACCACGGTTCCAGGCTCACGGATCACATCGACCGGTGTGGATGGGCTTGAGGCGGTGGTGCTGGTGGCAGGGGGGTAGACCTGAGACCAGGTAGCCACGTTATTGTTGAGAGTGATATGGTAGAAATTCGTCCCGTCGGTGGCAAAGCCTTCGGTGTCACTGATGAAATCGAGATTGGAGAGTGTGCCACCTTTGAGCATGGCGGCTTGCTGTCCGGCAGCCGGGGTAGGGATGGTCGCGTCGGCCTGGCTGCTAATCATCTGCCAACTGCCGCCGTTGAATTCATAGAGGTTCCAATCCCCATAGATGGTATCCCCATTGGAATCTTTGTTGGCTTTAGGAGCCTGGCCGATGACAAAGACATGCTTGATATCGGGAGCAGAGAGGACCTGCTGACTATAGATGGGGTCGACAGCAAAAGTGGTGGTTGGACCATAACTGGCTGGGATAACAAACTGGTGTCCCAGGTTATAGATGATGTCGTAGAGATGCAGATAGAAGTAGGAAGGATCGTTGCCATCGGGGTCGCTTTGCACCTGGACGGGTAAGATGCCATTGCCATCAGGGAACATGGTGGGTGGGGAAACCACGACCTGGGAATTGTTGTTCTGCTTGGGGATGCCACCAGGGGCGTTGCCACCAATAGCGCTCCAGGAGCGAGCAGAATCGGTGGTTTGTTCCGTGTAGATTTTTTGGGGGGTGGCAGCGGTGGCCCAGCCGAGGGTATTAGTGCTTCCAGTGACGCTACAGCCTTGATTGGTGGTGGTGGTAGCGACGTTATTGCTCTTGTAGGAGGAGCAAGCGGGTAGAGCGGAGGCGGGGGTAGTGCAATAGGGGGTCATAGTCAGACCGGTTTTGATGCCATCCTCATTGAGGATATTGTGGGTGAATTGGCTGAAGGTCTTTGGCACGATGGGAGTCCAGGTGATGCCACCATCTACGGAGTGAAAGATGACGACTAGATCATTGGCATCGCTATTGTTGGAGTTGGAGGAGACCTGAGTTTTGGTGGTGAAGGTGAGTTCCATCCAGCCTTCGACATCGTTGATAAAGGAGGGAGGATAGACAGCGACCAGATTGGTGACGGTAATGGTATTGGAGGACATCCAGGTGGCACCGCCATCGACAGTGGAGCGAACGACGATGGCGGTGCTGGTTTGGGGGATCTGTACGTTCGTGGTGTTCGTCGAGGAGGCATTGATGGTAACGGCAGCGTTGATGGTAGCAGCAGTATCGTCAGCCGAGACGGTATCGGAGACCATCCAGGCATGATTCATATCGAAGAAGGAGGTAGCGGTGATGCCTTTGTCCTGGTTGGTGGTATCAGGGGTAGCGGTAGTGGGCAGGGGTTCCCAATCGGTGGGGGTGACATCGATCCAGGTGTGACCGCCATCGACGGTTTTCATAATAGCGGAGTTAGAGGAGGCCCAACCATCATTGGCATCGAACATGTGCAACTGGTCGAAGCCAGTAGTGGCAAGGGTGCCTGTTGTGGTGTGAGTAGATCCGCTGAAGTTAGAAGGGTTGAGACTGCCACAGCACAACGAACCCATCAATAATGGGGCAACCGCTGCGAGCATGAAGAGAGTGAAGCGTTTGCGTCTTCTCGCGGTATCCTGGAACTGTTTTTCCATCCTACAATGTCCTTGTCGCATTTCTATCACATATTTAATTTGCAATACGTTTAAATGTGCCAGAAGTTCTGTTACAATCTCCATAGACGCATTACTACAATGATGATCTCCTCAGAAGCTAACAAAATCCAATGCATGATACTGCATTATTTGAGAACTTCATATATCACCCAGTGGTGCCAAAGGTAATACGATAATTACAATTTCCAGTGCAGGTAAGGGTACTGTTTTGGTCATCAAAGGCATAGGAGTAGGCAAAGGCTTCGGCTGCCTTAAAGATCGCTGCAGAGTTGACTGCCCACGTAGATGGAAGACATGTCTGCGCACTACCATAGGCGCTACCGTTAGGACAGCAGTATTGTTGTGTGCCAAACTTTGTGCAGGAACTCTCGCAGGCTATCACATTGCCGCTGGCATCTGTTACTTGTAACACCGTTGGACAGACTGCGTTGGCATTAGAGGTACAGCCAACGCCGACGCCGCTGTTAGGGAGAGAACAGCCTTCTGCGTTAATTCCATCAGGAGATGTTCCATAACTGTTAATCCACATAGGCAGATTGAAGCCATCAACCAGACTGATATCATAATAATCCGTATTTTTTAGATTAAACTCGGCGAGCGATACAGGATGAAAGCCTGTGGTTGGTGACATTGCACAGGTTTGACATTCACCTGTCTGGCACTGTTGCCCATTGGCATCACAGCCTGTTTCTCCAAAAAGACGCCCGTTCCAGCCGTTGGGAATAACCGTCGTGGTTACGCTGCTCCCAGCCGGTACTTCCCAGTTTGTAGTTGCAGGTACTGGATAGCCAACACTAGTCGTTGCTTGCACCCAGATCGTTTCGGACAGGTTATTCACGAAGGTAAATGTTCGATAACCGGCTGGCGGAGGGTTAGTAAAAGGAGTAGGGGTAGGCTTTGGAACGATACACGGGCCAGGATGGGCAGTGGGGACCACGGTTCCAGGCTCACGGATCACATCGACCGGTGCGGATGGGCTTGGAGTGCCATTAATGTTGATGGTGGAGACATTAGGAGGGTAGACCTGAGACCAGGTAGCCACGTTATTGTTGAGAGTGATATGGTAGAAATTCGTCCCGTCGGTGGCAAAGCCTTCGGTGTCACTGATGAAATCGAGATTGGAGAGTGTGCCACCTTTGAGCATGGCGGCTTGCTGTCCGGCAGCCGGGGTAGGGATGGTCGCGTCGGCCTGGCTGCTAATCATCTGCCAACTGCCGCCGTTGAATTCATAGAGGTTCCAATCCCCATAGATGGTATCCCCATTGGAATCTTTGTTGGCTTTAGGAGCCTGGCCGATGACAAAGACATGCTTGATATCGGGAGCAGAGAGGACCTGCTGACTATAGATGGGGTCGACAGCAAAAGTGGTGGTTGGACCATAACTGGCTGGGATAACAAACTGGTGTCCCAGGTTATAGATGATGTCGTAGAGATGCAGATAGAAGTAGGAAGGATCGTTGCCATCGGGGTCGCTTTGCACCTGGACGGGTAAGATGCCATTGCCATCAGGGAACATGGTGGGTGGGGAAACCACGACCTGGGAATTGTTGTTCTGCTTGGGGATGCCACCAGGGGCGTTGCCACCAATAGCGCTCCAGGAGCGAGCAGAATTGGTGGTTTGTTCCGTGTAGATTTTTTGAGGGGTGGCAGCGGTGGCCCAGCCGAGGGTATTAGTGCTTCCAGTGACGCTACAGCCTTGATTGATGGTGGTGGTAGCGACGTTATTGCTCTTGTAGGAGGAGCAAGCGGGTAGAGCGGAGGCGGGGGTAGTGCAATAGGGGGTCATAGTCAGACCGGTTTTGATGCCATCTTCATTGAGGATATTGTGGGTGAATTGGCTGAAGGTCTTTGGCACGATGGGAGTCCAGGTGATGCCACCATCCACAGAGTGAAAGATGACGACTAGATCATTGGCATCACTATTGTTGGAGTTGGAGGAGACCTGAGTTTTGGTGGTGAAGGTGAGTTCCATCCAGCCTTCGACATCATTGATAAAGGAGGGAGGATAGACAGCGACCAGATTGGTGACGGTAATGGTATTGGAGGACATCCAGGTGGCACCGCCATCGACAGTGGAGCGAACGATGATGGAGGTGCTG
Organism: uncultured Chloroflexia bacterium; assembly: GCA_963802635.1. GTDB lineage: Bacteria > Chloroflexota > Ktedonobacteria > Ktedonobacterales > Ktedonobacteraceae > CAVTLG01. Next base: position 42,367 of record CAWDJJ010000001.1, read on the forward strand.
GTTTGGGGGATCTGTACGTTCGTGGTGTTCGTCGAGGAGGCATTGATGGTAACGGCAGCGTTGATGGTAGCAGCAGTATCGTCAGCCGAGACGGTATCGGAGACCATCCAGGCATGATTCATATCGAAGAAGGAGGTAGCGGTGATGCCTTTGTCCTGGTTGGTGGTATCAGGGGTAGCGGTAGTGGGCAGGGGTTCCCAATCGGTGGGGGTGACATCGATCCAGGTGTGACCGCCATCGACGGTTTTCATAATAGCGGAGTTAGAGGAGGCCCAACCATCATTGGCATCGAACATGTGCAACTGGTTGAAGCCAGTAGTGGCAAGGGTGCCTGTTGTGGTGTGAGTAGATCCGCTGAAGTTAGAGGGACTCAGACTGCCACAGCACAACGAACCCATCAATAATGGGGCAACCGCTGCGAGCATGAAGAGAGTGAAGCGTTTGCGTCTTCTCGCGGTATCCTGGAGCTGTTTTTCCATCCTACAATGTCCTTGTTACTTGCTGTTTCGCTGTGTTTTATCTTTAGCTTTAACTTTATCTTTAGCTTTACCTTTATCCGGGTCTGTAGTGGATTGTTCGTCTCGAATCTCCAGGACAGATTTTCTTAAATCCATATCGTAACGGAATACCTCAGGAAGTTCTCCTTCAAATGGATTACCATAAACAAAGGGAGCGTCTTCCTCATCAGCTGGTTCTTCCTCATCAGCTGGCTTATCTGACTCGCTAAAAAGGTCGAAGAGATTGTCTGCTGCTTGAGAGATTCGCACGCTACGACTTTTCGTTTGTGTGGGCGTCAGAGTATCATCCTCGAAAGGATTTGCGGGCATACCATCCGGCTGTTCCGTATCTACGCGTAATCCACGACTTTTTGCTTGAGCCTGAATTAACAGGTCGCTGCTAAATGGGTTATTATCCAGAGCGTCTTCCTCTACCCTTAAACCACGGTTTTTTGCTTGAGTAGGATCTGGTGCCAATGGGCTTGAAACCTGATCATACCAAGGATTGTGTGGTGTCGCTACCTGATTTGCAGGTAGCGGCGGTGTGGCAACGGCTGGAGCAGATGTGTTCCCTACTGCCTGATACCCCATTTGTAAACGGGCGCTTTTGGTTTGGTCTTGTTGCTTCCTTAAGGAAGAGACTTCACGAACAATAACCACTAGGAGCATACTCCAGGCAATCAGTAACAATACACACTGCACGACCAGAATGCATAAAGGGATAAACACTGCGCTCCCTTGCGTTGCCTGGAGCGTTTTCCATCGGCTTAACATCTGGCTCAATAATATCCATACCGTTGGCGGAAAACCGCCAGATAAGTAGAATATGATAATACCGACAATAATGATCGGTAGCCAGCTGCGTAGCAAATACCGTATAGGCGTAGATGGTTGTGTTTTACTAGGTAGGCTATTGGGTGATGAACTTATCATGTTTCTCAATTCCGCTTCACTTCGCTCTGTTTGCGCTCGTCAACTATCACACGGGTTGCTTTCGTACGCGTTGCACCCCCTGTGCCCTCCCGTAACGAATCTTGATAGTTTTTTTCCAGATCGACAGCCGATTGTTGTGCGTGCGTTAAGGCAGATGCCACAGTAGTGTTCGCCATCTCCGCTTCCAGTGGCGATGCAAGCACTTCCATTTGCGTCCAACTTCTTGTTGCAAACAGCCCTTCGCCACGTCTGGCACCGAGCAAGAAGCTCTTCTGACCATGACTGAGATGGAATGTATGCACAACGGAGTCAATAGTGCTGGAATCTTGCTTCATCAAGAGCTTCATCGTTGCCATCGCAAGAATAGTTTTTCCTTCATCAGAACTCAGAAAGTCATCTGAATTTTGTGTAGTACACCAGAGACCACCACCATATTTACGAATACGGCGAGCCAGTTCTTCCAGGAACTTCGCTCCTTGCTGGAACTGCATAAGCAGCCAGGCTTCATCAATCAAAATGATCGTATTCGGTTGTGGAGTGTCGGCGGCGCGTGCCTGGCGAATTTTTGTCCACAGGAACTCTGTGATCAGAAACAAACCAATTGGCTTCAACGTATCATTTAACTCGCGAATATTAAAATCGATGAAACGGTTATCCAGTACTACACGTGTGCGTGTCGGAAACATATGCAGATAGCGCTCTAAACGCTCACTGAGTCCATACACATCCTGACCAATGCCAAAGCGTTCATCGCCGCGCAATGCGCTCGACATAATGACATAGAACTCTTGCATATTGGGGGGAACGCGTCCGTGGGTAGCCGGGTCCATGGTCATGCCACGATTCTCGTATGTTTTGATGATGCACTTATAGAGGAAGGCTTTCTCCTTTTGAGGCAGTACGCCATCATCAGATAAGAGCAATTCAAGGAACGTAATCAGATTGAGCAGTTTTTCACGAAAGAAGTTCGCTTCAACTTTAGCTTCTTCTTTGTCTTTCGTTGCTGCATTAACCGTTCCTCCATACAACTCAAAGGGGTTGATTTGCATCGAATTTGAGGAGAGTCGCACGTATTGACCGTGGACGACATCACACATGTTGCTGTATTCAGCTTCCGGGTCAATGACATAAACAGTACTGGTTGGCAGCAAGCGGCTGGTGACGGTCTTGAGAAAGAAGCTCTTGCCTGCACCAGATTTCGCGAAGACAACCAGATTTCCGTTCTCTAACATTTTACTATTGAAAGGATCGAGAATCACCAGGCCGCCGTTGGGATGTGCTCCAAACATCACGCCATTATCCATACTGATATCGCTATTGGTAAAAGGATAGAACGTTGATGCCGAGCTGGTACCGAATAGCCGACCTCTTCCCATTTGATTATTCGCATCCGGTAGGCAACTTACCAGGCCAAGGTGGTGTTGCCAGTGCGCTGGTAAGGCACGGAAATCCAGACTGCGGACGGTGGAAGCAATACGGTCACTGCGTTCAGCTAGCTCACGCCGATCTCGTCCGCGCACCTGTATCATGACGGACATGTTAAAGACGCGCTCAGTGCCACGCGCGATGTTCTCACGCAGTTTTTCGACGTCCTCTAGTGCAATAGTGGTAGATGGGTCAGCGGTTCTGCCCTGGCGCTCAGCGACGAGAGCTGCGCCACGAAATTCAACGGCTTTGCGGCCCAGGCGCAGCCAACCTGTTCAGGTTGCAAGGGCGTAATATGAATACTAAAATCGATATTTGGCTCGTCCACCTGGATAATGCTGTCAAACCAGCCCGGATAAGCGCTACGGGGGTAGCTCACCAGTGCCAGCGTTCTAGCGTACTCAAAGTTTGACTCACCTTCGATGCGTATATACGAGGGATAAATCTGGATACAAACTCGGTGTAATCAGATCAGGTAGCTTCACAAAGCTGGGCAGCTTATCTTGCGCAGCTTTTTGCTTCTGCTTTTTTTGCTTTTTGCTTTTGCGATTAGATGTTGCTAGCTCGTTTGTCGCTAAGGGCATACCAGTGTCAGAAAGTGGGTAGCTGCTATCCATAGCTGAAACCATCGGCCCTCCCTCACTGCCATTCAGCATCCCTTGCGTGGTTGGCCTTTCGCGAGCTTCCCAGGGTGTATAGCAACTCTGGTAGAGCTGTACAATCTCCAGCGAATTCAAGCGTTTTCCTGTCAGTCCCATACGTTCTAATTGACGGAGCAACTCATCCAGGCGCAGCTTCAATTGCATTTGCGCATTGATCAATGCCTCAGTCTTATTTCTGGCTGCCTGCTTGTCAGCGGGAACGATAATATAAAATTCGCGCTTCACCAGCGCACGTCTGGCGGCAAGCTTACGTACGAAATCAGCATGATCCTGGGCGATAGGTGCCAGGTGTCCCTGAACGGACTCCAATGTTTGGAGATAATGGTCCAGGTTATGTGGGCGATTGCGAATCAGGATCTGAATAGGAAAAGAGATACCATTCATGAACCCTTTAAAGCCTTCGATAACACCTTCTTGCTCATCCTCAGACATCAGCGAAAAGTTTACAGAGTTGACTTTGAGGATACCTCGGTACTCAAAGTTTTTGCTACCAAAGTTTAGGCATGCCACGTCGCCAGTGACTTCTCGTACTTTGACGAAAGCATTCACGATACTTGTAGGGCCGCTTAAGATCATACTAGGTGTTTTCGGTGCAACTACCATCAGATATACTCCAAATCTTAATCATCAGAAAAATCATCGTCATCGTTGATGCTATACTTTTTTACCTGCGTCCTCTTCTTTTGCTCATCACTTTCTTCGTTGGATGGTTCACCTTCTTCTTCTGGTAGATAAATGTAGGTTTTGGGCACAATCGTGTAGAAGAGCCAGATGAACCCCCATTCTTCCAACGTTCTTGTGGCTACTTTGACAAAGGCAATGGTTGCTGCTATTGCCACAACAATCAATGAGATGACAACCTTTACAATCCCTGTACCTAGCCCATTACCATGAATAACGCTACCTAAACGTAGCCACGAGATGTACGCCATACCTAAGCCGATGGCAATGATCAGCAACTCACGCCCGGTTCGACCAAAAATGATGGTGGGTTGCTCATTCAGAAATGTTGGAAATTCCTCTTTCTTCATCCTATCATTTACTTTCCTCTCAACGTTAGCAACGAGTCTACTGGCGTGCAAAAGTTTGCGGTCCTGCTATTAGGACTAAGAGATAACGCTCAGAACCAGATCGCAGGACAAACAAGCGCATGAACTGACCTATGTCCTCTGGTAGAGTCGCGATGTATGTGAGTTAAAAGAAGCCGTTAACGGCCAAAGCGGCAGCCTGGGCAAGCACCACAATCAGCAAGCCGATCACCGCACAGGCAATGGCCTGATTAGAGCGAGCCACCTTATTTTCGTTGCCAAAGGCAGTAGCGCGCATGAGTCCGCCGACAACGATACCCAGAATACAGACGACAATGCCAATGCCAGTGAGGATGCCGACAACGCCACCGACAAAGCTGTAAATTTCTGTTTCGAGACCTGACATGATTTGAAAGTCCTTTCTTTTGTTTTGAACAAGTATTTGAGATGAACGTGTGAGTTAAAAGAAGCCGTTAACGGCCAGAGCGGCAGCCTGGGCAAGTACCACAATCAGCAAGCCGATCACCGCACAGGCAATAGCTTGATTAGAGCGAGCCACTTTTCTTTCATTGCCGAAAGCGGTAGCGCGCATGAGTCCGCCGACAACGATACCCAGAATACAGACGACAATGCCAATGCCAGTGAGGATGCCGACAACGCCACCGACAAAACTATAAATTTCTGTTTCGAGACCTTGCATGATTTGAATGCCCCTTTCCTTTTTTCTGAGATTACTCAGAGCTATGCGTCTGTAGATACATGAGCTATTAAATTTGTCCAGTGTGAAGATTATGCAACTGCTGGCAGTAGATGCTGCCTGGCAGGTGGGCGATCAAAGAGACACGCCAAGAATGGCTTTGACATAGTTCTTTATCTGGTGTTGTGGTTGTTGTCGATTAAGGCAGTTCAGCCAACCGGCAACTTTACACGTTTGCACTGCTTGATCAACACTGGCTGTTGTTCCCATGTGGTAAGCCGCAAGGGCCATCTCATAGGCTGCAACATCATCCTGAGGGACTTTAATGGCACTATTTTGTAGATAGTGGACATAGAGTGTTGACATTACATAAGCAGCAGCCGGGATTGCTTCAGCCGGTTTGGTGGGGTTGATCCCCTTCCCAGCAGGCAGACTACCGGCCATTTGAGCACAATTAACGGCATTGTTGACAAAATTGACCACGCAGCGTGGTACTTGAGCCGCGACGCTCGCTGGCAATTGCGCAATACCTATAGCTCCTGTTGTACTGATAACGGCTTTTCCCTGGCTATTGTCGGCCTGAAAACCGCTTTGACAGAGTTGCCTCAGGAAATATTTTGACGGTGTTCCATAGTGCACTGCAGTCTGGATAGCGAGCACCTCCCACTGTTGTTGAAGCGGAGTAGCCTGTTGCTGTAAGCAAGGTGCGATCTCTCGTTGACGAATAAACCCTTGCAGCTTATAACCAGACCAGGAATCAAATTGTCCATTTGCATGCCAGGTCAGGTTGTCAAAAAGGTCAGGTGCATTTGCCTGCACGACAGTGATAGAGCCGTTCTGCCCTTTCTCTGGCGGCTGGAGATCGACAACAATGGCGAGGTGTCCGGCAGGTCCGCCGCTCCATGTCACCATATCACCCAACGCTGGAGTAGCGGTATGCCCGCTTTGTGCAGAGATCTCTTGCCAGCCCGCTTTGTTCTGGTAGAGTTGCCAGAACTGGCTGGCGTCTCCAATAAAGGGCAATTGGTCATCAATAGAGGCGAAGATACCAGCCACAAACTCAACACATTGTAGGTTGCCACTCTTTGCATCGGCGCATAAAGATCCGTTAGCACTCGGGCAGGTCTGCTTCCAATAGGCGATAGCAGAGGCCAGGGCTGGATCATCTGCATAATACTGATTGTTTTGCGCGCCATATAAGCTCTGCGCCAGCGCTAGCGCTTCTGCTGCTATGTATTGACCGTGTGAACTAAAGCCCTGATCCTTTGCCGTATTGACCCATGTTGGGGCACTCGTCGACGCTGGTCCTATCCATGGCGTCTGAGATTGCGTCTGGGCCTGGGTCTGAGTTCCCCCACAGGCGGCGAGCAAAAGCAGCAGAAAGATCGTCATAAACCCTAATGCTACAATATACTCCCATGGCTTTGTCTTCATACGTTCACACCTTATCCTGAAATGCAAAGAAATATCATCAGTGCAGTCTTGAGATTGTTTATTTCAAGAGCGCTGAGTATTGTCCAATCGTAGCGCCAGAGGCTGCCGAACCTGCCTGCCCTATTATGGCAGTTGCGTTTGACTTGAATATACCTGGCACGCGTATCATTAGGAGCAATACGGCAATCTTAAGGGTTTGGTCAACAACGCTATAGTAAGTCCCGCTGGGAGCCTGCTCATAGATATGTACCAATTCTAGCCCGATTACCAGCACTATAGCTTGCGCAACCTGTGCTGCTAGCAGTGCGCAAAATCCAAACAGCCAGTCTTTCGCAAAACTTTCCCCTGTGCGACCGGGCAATGCTGCTGCCATGATCGCAAGTGGGCTAAGAATAATGTAGAGATCAATCGTAATGAGACGTATAAAAATTTGTATTGCCAGCCCCATTGAAAGGAAGAGGATAAGATAGTCGTGCATTGTTGCAATTAAAGCAACCTCAACACCTAAAAGCAGGCCGATAGCAATGAGAAAGCCATAGACATTTCCGAGAATTGCCGCAGGAGCAACGGCTTGCGCCAGTGTGAAGACTATACCCATGACTATCAAACCAATTAACCAGCCTTGCCATTGACTGACAGGCATAATAATCGAAGTAATATCTAAGTTCGGGTTAGCACCTAAGGCAGTGGCTACAACCATTTGCGTGAGCGTTTGTCCAATCAGGAGGAGTTGTTGTGCAAATGTGAGACTGAAGGCTACGCCTATCACTGCCAGTACCAGTCGAGGCATGTCCTCGAACGCGTTAGCAAAGCGCATAACGGCAGCCCCGGTCATGACACGAAATCCGATCAAGGCAATAATCGGAGCAAGACACAGACTGGCAATCCATTGCATGGTTTCCGTAAGGGTACTTACCACGGAGGGGTTTTGCGAGTCACCAACCGTATAATTCGAGGGGTACGTGAAGAGTAGCCCATTGCCACTAAAGCCGTTACCGCCACCTTGATAGCCGGTCAAGAGATCGCCAGAGAACTGTTGATCACAGCCACCATCTTCCGATCCTGGAACCTTTCCTGCATCTTGACCCTTGGCGCTGAAATCTGTTGAGGAATTTGGCTTACAAGGAGCAGGAGGAGTGTCGTTCGCTATAGTACTTCTGGCTATACCACCTTCACCCTCCGCGTGCATATACGACTGAAGTCCTGTTTTTGTATCTACCGTTGATGATGAGAGGGTACTGGCACTATTAGCCGGGTAGGCTGTGAGTGCAGCATTTGCGCTAGCCCTTAAAGTCGTCTCTTTATTGAGCATATTGTCGACCGCCGTGGAGCTGGCTTGAGCTTGTGTTGTGATCAGGGAAGAAAGGCTTTTTTGCTGGTAGCTGCTTACAGCTTTTGAAACTTCATTGTTTGATCCTCCATTGTTTGCAGCAAACAAAGCGACCAGGCAAAAACCAACAAAAAAGAACGCGATAAATGCCAGGTAAAAATACAGCTTGCGTTTTCGCGACTTACGAGTCTGTACGCTCGTATTGTTTCTATTCTTATTTAAGTATCTTCCAGCTTTCTTTCCTGCATTAAGCAGAAGCTTTAGGAGTTCAATTGTCTCCATTCCTGTATCTCCTTGATGCATTATCCCTATACGGAACTCTACATACTTCGCTGTCGCTAACACCTATATATATTCAGAAACGTATTCTTCTTTCGATGAGCAACGTTGCTGATGAGCATCTTACGCAGTCAGAAACGTGTTTTTGTTCCGAGGATGAGCAACGCTGCTGTCGCCCCTTCGGCTCATCTGACTGCAAGGCAATATAAACGAACTTTTTAGCTCCAAATGACAGTGACAAATCTAGTCTTTTGTATGATAGATAACGACAAGGGGGATGACTAGTGGAATATAGGGACAAATCCAGCGCGTTGGCAGAAGTGACATGCATTCCCTCCAGTTGGTTGTTGTATCCTGAATAAAATAGCCAGTCTCTATGACCCATATGCATTCAGATGAATGTAAAGCAATATATATTGTCCTTCCTTTCGACTAGCCTTTTGCATCAAGGTGTAGTAACATGGCTAAAATAGGTTTTCTAGATTATACTTGCATTGATATATTGAATGGCGTTTGCGCTATTTACTAGAGAGGAGCTTATGAGTAATGCCAAGAGGTCGTTCTTCTTCTTCTTCTTCTTCTATGGAACGTAGTAGTTCTGGTCGTAGCTCTTCTCGGGATGCATCTGACCGATTTAAACCTAGCGAGAGTAGTTCTGGTAACGAATTTGATGCAATGAAAATGGCTAGGCTGGAAAATGGAAAGCTTGGGAGAAAAACACGTAAAATAAATGAAGGAGGTGGTGATGGAAGTATTGTAAATAGAGGAGGTATTATAGGTAAAGAAAATACTGCAGTTGATCGAGACATTAGAGATAACGAAGGTACTGTTAATGAAGATGGAAAACCACAATTAACAGAACGAGGACTGATGGACGAAGTTATAAGAATGTATCGGATGAGAAAAAGAGATGGAGGAAAAACTAATCAGAGTGAAGGTAATGATAGAGGTCAAAATGATGGTTATGAAGCGGATGATGAAGAATACAGGCAACTGGTTAGAAGAGGAAGAAGTGGTACGCTAGAGGATGAGGCTGATTCGTCAGATGATGAAGGGGAGAACATACAGCAGAGGGAAGAAGAAGATAGAATGCTGATAGCGCAACCGAGAGGAAGAGAGAGTACTCCGAACGTGGATGAGACTTCTTCTACAGATTTTACAGATGATGAAGGCATATCGCGGAGAAGCGATGCGGAAGGGTATGAGACTCCTCTTACAAGTGATGAAGAAAGACCAGGTAGATTACAAAGGAGGCAGGGAGAGGTGGGAGAGGATGAGGGTAGTAATGCTACAGAGGATGAAGGAAGACCAAATAGATTGCAAAAAAGGCGATCTAAAGAAAACAAGAAAGAGAATAAAGGGGATAAAGAGGATGAGGATGATGATGAGAAAGAGGATAATAGGTATAACAAGCAAATGACAGCGTTGATGGCCGCACAGGGGATTCCTAGTGTGTTTGATGCGGGTTTTATGGGGAAGGTAGCGGATGAGGCGGTGAGCGATGCGGAGTAGTTGAAGCTGAATAACGATACGCGGGAAACTTGCAGTGCCAGGCTTCCTGTATCGTTTTGCCAACTTGCAGCAATTTTATGTTAATATACTGGCTACATACAATGATACACGTCAAGCAGTGTCGTTGCGGTATCTGCTGGAACTGTGTTCCATGTATGCTCTGGTACTAGTGTACAGCGTGCACGGATCCAGGTGAGCAGGGGATCTAATAAACTATTTCCGCTAGCAGCTTCCATGTAGGCCTGATAGTTCTTTTGATAGGTGAGGACCTGTGGATTCAGGTGCGGCTGCGACTCTTGTAGCGTTTGCGTAAGCAAAAAATAGTGGACTGTGCCTGTCGCGATCTGTTGCTGTAACTGTGTGAGTGTAAGATACTGATATTCTCCACTATACCCTCCCAGTGTCATGACTGGCTTGCCCGTCGCTAAAATCATCGGTGCCGCTATTGAAGAATCAGGCGTTGCCGCAATGTAACGAGCATTTCCCTGATGCTGTAACAAATAGCGTATCAGCGTTGTATCTGGCGTCATCTCCTGATTGGCTTGTGATACGAGTTCCTGTAACTGACTTTCTGTCGCGGTGGGACCTGCGTAAGGAAATGCACTATTACTATCTGTAAATACAGAGATTGCTGTCCAGAGTGTGGGCGCGATGAGTAGGATGCTCAATGCGCTGGCTATAAACATACGGCGCTGTGTGCTGTGAGTTTGCTTGAGCAAGACGGTCCCGGCTACAGCCGCCAGTAGTATCAGTGGTATGAGCCACCATCCCCAGGTAGTAACGTATGCACTCAACAAAACGACCTGTACCACTACCGTAACAAGTATTGCCACAGGCAGCAACCAGCGTCGCCAGGTATGAGCCGTATCTTGCCAGGTCGTAACGATGCCCATCCCTAGCAGCGCGGCAAGCGCTGGAGCCATCTGCGTCGTATAGTATTGGTGCATGAAGGAGGCCGCACTGAAAAAGACAAAGCCCGTCAGAAACCATACTCCCCACAGCGCCAGTCCTTGTTGCTGCCGATTGAGCGGCCAGAACGATGGCTTATCCCATTTTACCCCTACCAGTCCCAGTATCGCCAGTGACAGTAGCCAGCCAATTTGCTCACCCATGGGTGTGCTGACCAGGCGTAGCAGACCTGGATTACCAATCATTGTGTCGCTCAGGGCAAAAGCGGGTAAATGTTTCTGTAACTCCAGTAATTCCCGAGATGGCAGCAGCGATAGCCCTTTGGTATTGCCCAGGTAGCGCGAGGCTCCATTATAAAGTAGCGCTAACTGCAGTTCGGTGTTGTTGTTGCTGGAGCCAACAAACGGACGCTGTGCAGCCGGTACGAGATCAACAGCGGTGATCCAGCAGAATGAAACCACCAGTAAGACCGCTGCTGCCAGCATCAGATGCCAGAAACGCTTTTTGGGAGCGTATGGCGCAGAGAACCAATAGAGAAGCACGAATGCTGGCAGCACGAGATAGGCTTCCAGCATCTTAATATTAAATCCGATACCGACCAGCAAGGCACTCAACAACAGAAAGCGCAAGCGTCCCGTCTCTGCCGCCAGGCTAATGGCCCAGGCTGCCAGTAGCAACACAAATACCAATAGGCTATCCATCGTCATGTTGCGATTAGTCACCACACTGATCGGCGTTACTGCCAGTGTGATTGCCGCCAGTAAGCCAGCTACAGGCCCAAATGTACGCCGCACCAGATGTGCCAGTAGAGGGACGGAGCATACCCCCGCCAGCGCCTGTGGTAGCATCACACTCCAGGGACTCAAACCAAACAGCTTGGCGCTGCCTACTTGCAGCCAGAAAGCTAACGGAGGCTTATCAATGCTTATAAAGCCACCAGGATCAGAGGAGACAAAAAAGAAATTATGCCAGCTCATCAGCATACTTTTGATGCCAGCGGCATAGTAGAGATTCCCATAGCCATTCTGTCCCAGGAGAAAAAAATTGAGGAAGAGCGAGACCACAATGATGATTCCCATACCCAGGGTATACCACGCTGGTATATCCTGTTGTATCTTGCTTGCCTGTTGCTCGATGATCTTATGCGTTTCTTCTGCTGTTGAAACATAGCTACGTTCCATAGCTTTAGGAACCTTTCTAATGATACCTACATTACATACTCATAGCTTTGCGAACGTTGCTCTCCGCAAGAAACGTACCGTATGTCCAGTCGGTTGATCGCCACAAGAACGGTCTTATGCATAGCTGCACGATCTGAGTGATTATCTCACTTTTTCTCGTCCACAACTTGTGCGCTCTGAAAAGTATGTTGTGTTTGAGCGTGTATGGCTATGCTATTGCCATGCAGTGAATGATTCATGGCGTTAATGTTCTCCCCTGTTGTATCCTTGTGCCTGTATAGACTAACTACCAGATTCAGCAGTATACCTCCCAACACCACCAGGGGCGCAAATGTTATCTCTGGCATCGATATAATAGTAGGAGTTTTATAGGACAAAACGTATATATAGGGAAAAAATGATGTTATCTGGCTTAATATAGCAAAATAATAGTAAGTGGGATTCCAGAAAACATAGATAACGGAGAAAATATCAGCCAGGTAAAAATATCTTTCATGCATCATGGGTAGAAAGAAAGGCATAGCAACAGAGAATAAGAGCGCAATCTTGATCATAAGGTCGGCAGTGAGGCTTTTGCGACTCCCTAGTACTATTCCCATGAGTGTTATCACAATGATGCCTGTCAGAAGTAATGCCATGTCTTTTGCCAGGTAGAAATCTGCCGGTGAAACTATGATCCACTGATATATATTGGGTGCGTTCAAAGTCAGTAATTTCAGGTAGTCGTATTCTTTCGATTGAAATAGATAGATGGAAAGAATTTGCCACACATTTCCTCCGGCAGCGATGGCAGGGGTCAGCGTAATCAGAAAGATAGCGGGTATCAGCAGCAGGTATTTGAGCGGAATGGCCCGCTTGATAAAGAGCAGTAAGAGCAATGGAGACAGAAAAATAGCCTGGAGCTTAAAAGCAGTGGCTAGCCCAAAGCAGATGCAGGCCCAGGCTGGCCGTTTCCGACAGAAAAAGTAAACGCTGCCAACGCAAAATGTGGTATAGATGCTATCACATTGTCCCCAGACTGCACTGTTTGATACAACCGTAGGCAGAAACAGCACAACCATAGCTGAGGCTATTGCAACATCTGCTCTTTCGTGCTTCAACTTTACCAGCAGATAGACAAAGAACGACAAGAGGAAATCAAAACACAGCGAGATCAATTTGATCACGACCAGTTGCCCGGCTGGAAGATAGGAGATTGCCGCTAGTAGTGTCTGGTAAGGAATATTCTCATCGCTGAATTGATCTTTGAGCGTAGCGAAACCATTATGTGACTGCATATAATGTAGCCACGGGTTGAGAGAGTGAATATAATCGATAGACTGGAAGCGGAGGAATAGCAGGCGCAACAACAATGCAAGGGAGAGCAGGATGGCGAGCGCTATATATGTTGATCTTCTTGTGGAAAAAATGTTGCTCCATGCAGCTTTTCCTATGGCTATTAATTGCATCTTTCATTTCCTAGAAGGACGAGCTATCTTCTTTTCAACGGGTAAGTCCAACATGAACTTGCCAATGTAGTATAAAAAAAGTCGTATGTCTGTGGCAAGGAGAAAGGAGGGACAAATTGTCCCTCTTTCTCCTGGGAGAACTGTACGGCTTGAGCTATACTGGTATATATGTGGATACTAGGCACGAAAGGCGATACCCATGGCAATAGCTCCCGGTTTTGAAGTTGAGCAGTTGAACTTACTGGGCAAACTAATCAGTCGGCTCGAACGCTTCCAACTGGAAAGCGCAATTCCAGAACAGTTTGATCCCCGAGACTTATTTGATGGTAGCGAACAGAGCTTCTTTCACATCAAAGGTCTGGCTAATTTCTGGAAGCGTAATATGCAGGGAATAGACTTTGGTCAATATATGGCTGATCTCGTGATTGCTTGCCATAATCAACATCTGGCCGACCTGACACTGATCATGATCGGCAAATCTCAGAGGCTGCAGGTCTATATCTCATTAGGCAGCGAAAATACCACGCGTACACTTCTTGAAGGCATTCTGCCGGGCATCGTTTTAGAACAGGTTGAGATAGAGAAACTGGGAGAACTCCTCTATAAACACTTTCAAGCGAGCGGAGTGATTACAGGTATTCCCAGTCACAAAGCCTTTGGACCGGATAAAGGTGGTGGTGGCGAGGACCAGACACAGATGCCCCACCCTAATGCCGCTCCAGCGGTCCCGAACCAGAGTGTGCCGCAGAATCAATCCCCACTTGAGCGCATCGTTCGTGGTATGTACGGAGCGCATTGGGCGTATATTGTGCAGGCGCATCCGCGTCCCCGCGCCAAAGTCATCGAAGAGCGCATGAAAACTATTGACCTGCTCACGCAGGTAACAAATCGCTCGCGTGTGCAGTGGTCCTCGGCCAAACAAACCAATCTGCAACAGACCGTGATCGACTCTGGTGGTGAAACCCAGACCTATAGCGGTGATATGGTCAACTACCGCGCGCAGTATTTGATTCGTTTGCTGGAAAAGCAGCTTGAGCGCCTGGATCAAGGCATGGCAGCCGGGCAATGGCTGGTCAGAACCTACTTTGGAGCAGGGAACACCGATGATGCGCAACGGCTGGCCTCGCTATTATTAGGAGCACTCTCTGGCATTGACTCCCGCCCTGAGCCGTTGCGTGCCACGCTATCAGAGCCAGGTGGCGCATCTTTAGAAGCTTTCCACACTTTTTTGACCTCCACAGAAGTAAGCACGCTGATTCAGCTTCCGCGTGAAGAGGTGCCTGGTTATGCAGTACACGACTATGTCTACTTCGACTCCGATTTTCGTACCTCAGATGAGGAACAGCTCCCACTTGGTTGTATCCAGCATAATGGCAAAGATACGCCCGAGTTCTATAATATCTCGTTGGATGCACTCGCCAAACACGCGGTCGTTATCGGCGTCACTGGTAGTGGTAAAACCACAACGGTAATGAATCTGCTGGATAAAGTCGTTGATGCACAAAAACCCTTTCTGGTTATTGAACCTGCCAAGACCGAATATCGCGCATTGCATAGTGCCTTTGGTAAGCGCACCTCCTTGCGTGTCTATACGCTGGGCAACGAGATGGTTGTGCCATTCCGGCTCAATCCGTTCGAGTTTGAGACCGATGATGAACCCGGCACTGCCTCACTGCTCACACATATTGACTTTTTGAAGGCCGTCTTCAATGCCGCCTTTCCACTCTATGCTCCTATGCCACAGGTGCTGGAGACATCGTTGCACGAAATCTATGAAGACCGTGGCTGGGATCTCACCAGTGGCATGAATATGCGTCTCCCCAATTGGGCGGAGCGTGATAAATATCCTATTTTTCCCACGATGACTGATCTCTACTATAAAGTCGAAGAAGTGACCAACAGCCTGGGCTACCACCATGAAGTCGAGAGCAATGTAAAGGCTGCGCTCAAGTCACGTGTTGGCTCATTGCGCATTGGTTCCAAAGGTCTGATGCTGGATACCGTGCGTGGCATCCCCATGAAAACGCTGCTTTCAATGCCCACCATCCTTGAGCTAGAAAATATCGGTAACGATGATGAAAAAACCTTTATGATGGGCTTATTCCTGGCTCGCCTCTACGAGTATCGTCGTTTGCAGGCTGCGACAGGCACTATGCCCTCTGGACTGCAGCATTTAATCGTCTTTGAGGAAGCGCACCGCCTGCTCAAAAACACATCGACGCAGGTTGACAGTGAATCTGCAAACCCACGCGCACAGGCCATTGAGGTCTTCACGAATATGCTATCAGAAGTGCGCGCCTACGGGCAAGGCGTGCTTGTAGCGGAACAAATTCCCAGTAAACTTGCTCCCGATGTACTCAAAAATACCAATCTGAAAATTGTGCATCGGCTCATCGCCCAGGATGATCGCCAGAGCATCGGGCAAACAATGAACTTAAATATAGAGCAATTAACGCATCTGGGTATTCTCACGCCAGGCATGGCAGCTATCTTTGCTGAGGGAGCTGACCACGCATATCTGGTACGCCTGGAGAATTATAAACGCAACATTTCTCCTTTGACAGATAAAGCGCTCAAAAAAATGAGTACTCAGTACGCGTCCGTCAAGACATTTCAATCTATCAAGGATATCAATGATTACGGTGTTCCAGGCGCTTTTACTGGTGGTCCAGATCCAGCCATCTACCAGGCAGCAGCCAAAGTACTGGACTCAAAAAAGAGTCACTGGCTGTGGTCGAATGTCCTTTTGCGTCTCATTGCCAATCCGCTGAATGTGCTAGATACCCTCCTGCGCTTTTCTGAACAAATTGAGTCAGCAATGTCATATTTGCCAGCAGAGAGACACAGCGAGGTGCTCACCATGGCTATGGTGCGCGGCTGTGCTGAGTTGTTACAGCAGCGTGGTGCCCAGTTTGGTTGGACGTATGGCGAAGTAGAGGAATTGCGTGTGCAACTCACGCATGGTCTGATTGAATACATTCGTGTCTTCTCATCAATTCAGCAAACGGACGATTCACAAGCACTTGAACAAAAAGTGGATGCAATAGAAAAAGTCGATACGCTGCTGACCAAATTTTCGCAGCGTTATGTCCAGGTCATGAAGCGTCAGCAAGGCCCGTTCGCTGGTTGTAAGCACTGCCCAGCCAAGTGTCTGTATCGCACCGATGTAAAAAGCTTGCTAACAGAGAAAAATACGAAGTGGATCAATGAAGAGTTGACCAATGCCTCGCACGATAGCTCTGCTGCTCGTTACAGTGCAGTAGTCGACGCTGCTACCAGCATAACGCAAAGCTGGTTAGGTGAGGAACTTGGCTCCGAACCAACCAGACATGTACTGGGAATGGGCTACTGTGCCTATTTACATACGATAGCTGGAGCCAATTACAGCGAATATGAACAGATCATTTTATCTGATGGTTGTAAAGACTACTTCTTCAAAGACCTGGCTGCTAGCAACAATATCGACGAAGACGAAAACGAAGATGAAGACGAAAACGAAGACGAAGACGAAGACGAAGACGAAGATGGTGTTGACGACGATGATGATGATGATGATGATGATGATGATGATGATTTGTTTGATCTGGACGACGACGACTAAAAACCAGCAATTGTCCTTCCTTTAGACTGGCCTTCGAGTGTGGGATATTTTATACTATCTTATGTGTAGGGCCTGTTTGTTGATTGTGTTCCGATTGTCATCTCTGTTCTTGGCTGTTGCCTTTTATGCTGGCAAAAGAACAGTGTTCAGGAAAACCAGGATGAGGAAGTTCTGGCTATGCATGGATTACGTATGCTCTATTGCGTGCTTCTCGCGTCGTTCAGAGATTGGATATAGCGAGATGTTGTCTTCTTTGCAAATATACAGCGTATTCGGAATATAAGGAGTAACACATGGAAATGCGTGTAGGAAAGTTTGAAAGACGACGTGGAGATTCTGTCGATAGCAACTTGTCTTCTTTGTCTGATGAAATAATGAGAGGGCGAAATGGACAACCAAAGAAATCTCAGAAGACTTCGCCCGAGGCATCCGGTGTTAATAGTAATAGAAAGGGGTTAAATAGTCGTGGTCAAGAAGATTCGCATGTAGATGACAGATTAGGCATTTTGGGTGGAAATGATAGTAAAAATGATAATGATGATGTAATGAAAATGGAGGCTAGACAAAGGAAGCTTGGTAAGGATTTACCCAAGTCATCCAATGGTAGAGAAAAGAGGTTGAGCAATGGAAGTGTTAGTGATGAAGGATATGTTACAGGTTTTGGAAGTGATAGAGGTTCTTCGGACGGACATTCTGGGAGCAGGACTCCGTTAAGTGATATAACGAGAGTGCAAAATGAAAGAACGAAGATGCAGCGGACTCGACGTGGGAAAACCACTGGTGTGGAAAAACGAAGAAAACATCCTAAGGATAATACAAA
Organism: uncultured Chloroflexia bacterium; assembly: GCA_963802635.1. GTDB lineage: Bacteria > Chloroflexota > Ktedonobacteria > Ktedonobacterales > Ktedonobacteraceae > CAVTLG01. Next base: position 60,123 of record CAWDJJ010000001.1, read on the forward strand.
AAATATACGGACAAATAGAGGATTCAATTTATTCTTAGATAATGACTTAAATGACGATGGTATGTTTGATACCGGTAGCTTTGGTGTTGATGATATCTTTCAGGATAGAAATAGCTATAGTGATAGACATAGTGATAGATATAATGATAATGGCAGTGAAGCAACTTATACGAGGAGCAGTGTACTACAAAAGGAGCAAAATAAGAGGAAAAATAGTGATAAAAGTGAAGAAAATCGAGCAGTATACCATCATGATTTAAAAAAGATTGAGGAGCAACGTGATCAGGAGTGGGAAGAAGCTATAAAAGAACATGAAGCGGTGTTAAATGCTCTAGAGAAAGAGCACGAGGAGCTATTAGAGAAATTTAAGGACGAATATACTGCCACTGTAGGTGTGCTTGACCGTGAATTTGTAGATCCTCAGAATCAGGAAGCTTATATGAATGCACATAAAGAAAAATTGCAAGAACTGAAAAATGGATTTTTAAAGCAAAAAGGAGAAATTAGTAGTAAATTTGAAAGTAAAAGAAGTGCATCGGAAAATAAAGAAGAGTATGATAAATTAGTTGAAGAGGAAAAGAAAGAAATAGAAAAAGCGCAAGGAGAATATGAAAAAGCATGTGCATCTGAAGAAAATGATTTAAAAATGAGCTTTCTTAAAGAAATATCAGGACGTATAACAGCATTGGGTAGAAAATTGGCTATGGACGAGATATCTGGAGGAGCTGAAAGAGCTAAATGGGCTCTAATGGATGTTGCACATAAGTTAGCTGAAAACGCACATGATTATGGAGACTCAAAGCAACGGGCTCAAGCATGTATAAAACCATTGCTGGAGAAGATGAAAGAACTGGGCGATACGCGTATGTTGAAGTATAAGGGCGGTATAGCCAGGGTTTTCGAGATGTATGACCAGACGTATTCTGAGACTGAAGCTAATAGTGTGATCGCTAAAAGGGCACAAAAGTATGCTGAGCAATACAGTGTATCCAGGGAAGCAGATGAGCGAGTTCGCAGGCTATCCTGCGCTTTGTTGATGATCGTAATGCTGAACAAACGCGGCAAGGAACGCATTTTTTGGATCAGCCCAGCGCAGATAAGTCAGGAAAAGCAGTAATGAAACAGATCGAAGAAGCTATATATATGGGTGCAATTCTGCAGGCAGAAAAGGCTAAGGGAAATGTTTTATCTGAAAAAGAGCGCTCAGTCATTGCTGATCAAATTGAACATTCTGATACAATGCGTCGTTGTATACTGGAAGCTCACTCCCTGAAGGCTGTAAAAAAGGCCAGTGCGATTGTTGGGGATTATAAAGACGCCCAGCAAACGGAGCGCCAGGTAATCGAAGCAGTTGTTCGTGAGGCAGTCGAAGCAGCTTTTCGCAATTCTATAAAGAATGAAGCTCGTGAAAAAGAGATTAGCAAGCAATGTGTCCGACCGTTCATGCTAAAGTTGGAGGTTGTTCATGATGAGCGTCAGAAGGCTCTTGATCATGCTAAAGATGATTGGGATGAAGCTCATGTTAAGCGTTTGACGGAGGTGCATCATATGGCTTATTTAGCTCTTGGTTATCTTTCCCGTCTTCACCCAGAGATGAGCGAGGAGATCAATAAGTTCTTGAAAGAGCGCCTGGAAGCTTCTCCTTCCATGCAGAAGCTGATACATAATGTCACATTAGAGGATGCTCGGGTGGCTAAGCGCATTAATAGCTTAGGTATATTAAGCGATCACCGCGCTGATAAAGAAGCTACTATAGAAGAGGTACTACGTAACAAGGCTAAATCTAGCAATGTCGCTACGGTGAGCTATTTCCGTCTTGCTCCCTACATGAGGGAGATTATCGATACTAAGGAACCAGATGAGGCTCGGAAGATTCTGCGGAGTTATGATTACAGCGATGATGAGATAAATGAGCTACAACAAGACAGAACCAGGCTTCGCAACATTGTAAACTATTTCGAGCTTCCGTATCAGTCTACATCTGAACAAGTTCTCTATGCTGCTGAACATGCGCGCAATAATTTGGTGGAGCTTAGCAGGGCTGAGCAACCAGAACCAAGGACAAACAGGCGTATAGAACGAGAGGTACAGAAGCAAATAAAAAACCCAATGCAATCGATACTTCAAGATAAGCGCTTTGATAAGATTAAAGAGGATATGTCGGAGATGCTAAAGCAGAAAGATCCGGGAGAGGGAGAATCAGTTAAGCGGATGGAAATTGCGCGTCAAGTTGTAGCCAAAGCCGCTCAACTGAATGTAGAATATTATACTCATGACCAATATAGAATCAAGATCAACAATAGTGTTCGCTATTCTATAGCAGGGGAGAATGCATGTAATGTTGCTTGGGAAGATGAGCATTTGCAGGAGCATATTCGTCAACTAGGGCAGCAAGGAAGCGAGGAGCATTTTCACAAAAGAGTCGCGGATCTGGTGACGCGGGTATTTGACAAACGTGCTCCTAAGAACTCAGCTGCATTTTTCAAGGATAGGCTGCCTAAAACTTTGACGACAATTGTTGAGGAGGCGTTTTTGTTTCATTATGGCCAACATGTTCTGCCGCGTGGTACTGATCTGCGGGATATAAACAAATTTCTAGAAAGCCAGCCATGGTCTATGGGTGCATTGCGTCGCCTGCTGGATTCAGGTCAAGTTAGTGGTACATGCGCAGCAATAGAAGGTAAAGTGAAGGGACTGGAAGCGTCGAATCCCTCTAATGCTCTACGAGAAGAAGTAAGAGGCATGATACGTGATCTTGTGAAGGATGCGATTTATTATGCTACTCGTAACGGTGCGCGCGATCGTGTGCTTAAGGACGCGGAAAGCTTTCCGAATAGCTATCAAGGCCAGCGCTTGCAAATGCTTAATACATGCATAGCAGATATTGAGAGTCGTGCAGGCTTATCCAGCGATACGCAAAAAATAATAGAAAGGGTGCAAAATGAGACTCCTGCGTTTGAAAATCGTAAGATGGAAAGTGGTCTTCTACCAAAGTGGGGTAAGTATCTGAATGATCTCGTTCTGCATGCAGTTGAATCTGGAACGAAGTTGGAGATTACTCGTACTGTGACAGATGATTGTATGCGAGATCCGGTTCTTGCTGGAGATGCTGCAGTCCAGAACACCAAATATGCAATCTATGAGACGCAGAAAAAGCAGATTTTAGAAAAATACCAGGATGCTATCAATGATGTGGAGAAACAACGCGCTACCCACTTGCAGCAGGCAAAAGCAACTCTGGAGGAGGAGGAGGCTGCTGCTGACGAGGCATTGAAGAAGGTGCAGGCACGGCATAGTAACAAGGAGGATGCTCAGCGAGTACGTCACCTGGAGGAGGCTGAAAAGGCATGTTGGGCAAGAAAGCAGCAGGCCCAGAAGAAATATGAAGAAAGCGAGCAAGAGATCAATGAGGAATACGATAGTGCGGATGTGTATATAAAACAGAGAGCAGCGCTCGCCGACCATGAACTGAACTTTCCTGCTGCGCATATTGAGAGGAAGCGTGTAGCAGTGGAGGAAATAACGGAAAAATTACTGAAGGACCTGGGAAATCGAGATGAAGCGGGAAGAAATCGAGAGAAGCTTCTTCAACAACAAGTGCTAAAAGTACATGCAAGAGAGTTAAAAACAGGAGATTGGGCGGCTGAGCGAGTGAGGTATGATAAGGAAATTACCGATCAAAATGGGAGAATTGCCGATTTAACGCGTGAATTAGTATTGGCGGAAGCAAACAAAAATAGGTATAATGAGGAGATAAGGAAAAAAGAGTTAAACCTAAATTCTCTGCAAATTACAAATAAAGGGTTAATAGAAGATCTTAAGCAATGTATTGGAGACATAAGCCAGGCAGAGAAGGATGGAAAGACGGAAGTAAAGGAGGGATTACGAGGAGTACTAGATGAAATACACAAAAGTATTAAATCTGTGGAGTTAGATATTAAAGATATACGTTTAAAAACTGAAGCAATTAGAAAAGAATCTGAAAGAGCAGAATTAGCATATCAAGAAGCCTTGTTAAAAAAAGAAGTGGAAGCGAGTACATTAAAGCGGTTGGTATATCTACGTGAAACCGCTGGGAAAAGAGAGGATGCTGAAGACGCGAGAATTAGTAGACATGTTATTAGGGCCAAAGAAGTCATGATGCAGGCGATAGAGATCAACGCGAAGGAGCGAATGATCGCGTCGGAAGAGTTCAAGCTGAAGCAAAAAATCCAATCGGAGGAACTCCAGAAAAAGCTAACGCTCCAGGCGCAAACATTTGAGCAAATGCAAAAAATCAAAGCAGAAGAGACCAAGCAACAGCAAACGATGCTAATGCAAGAGTTCCTGCAAAAGCAAAAAATTGCAGCGGCTTGCCTCCTAGCGCGTCAAATGACCAAGGCTGTATTCATGGCCAGCTTTCTAGGAAGTCCGCAGCAAAGCATGCAGAATTATGCGAACTCAGCTATGAATGTTGCAATGAGAATGTTGAGTTATTAATAGATCTATGGAACGCGTGATATGCATGGAAAAGCATAGGAAGTGTTCGATTATTTTAATGGTGTCAATACAACATGATTGCACTATAAATATACAAGCAGAAGAGGAGGAACTTGTATGCCATCCTTTAAATGTCCCGCTTGTGGGCACCGTCACTTTCAAGAGGTGCCAAAGTGCCTCAACTGTGGTACTGCGTTTGTGTCAGCACCACGGCAACAACGTGAACGCGCGGCAGAGACTCCGATGCCTGAGCCTGTTAATGATAACGATATCGCGGAATTTGAATCCTTTGCAGCAGAAATCGCACAGAGTAAGGCAGAACGTGAGGAGCAAAAAGAAGAGTTACCTGACCAACGAGATCCTGATAGTGCAGATAGCGAACCGGGCGAGTACCAACCTGTAAGTCCCGAGCCATCGCGTCAGCTTGTCAGACGACAAATGGACGTGCAACAGGTTCCTCGCCAGTCCTGGAAGAAGCAGACTGCGATCCAGACGTATAGTGAGCCTTATGATATGGCCCTGGAGCTTGCGCCTATGGCAGGTTTTGGAGGCATAGCCATAAGAGAGGAACCCCTAAAGGTAGGTGATCCTGAATACTGGAAGGCCGATAAACTCCCTTGGGGATTTCCCAGAATCAAACCGGATATAACGGGCGCTGTTATTCATATGGAATCTAAGGAAGAGGTTGTTGATTATCCCGATTTGTTTGCGGCAGTTGCTACGCTGCTTGTCGAGTTAATCTGGGTGCTCCCGAATGTACAAGAAAACAAGGAAGGCGACCGCATAGTAATGACAACCATTCGTATCCGCACCTATGATGGCTCGCTTAGAGACGCGCGCCTGCGTGGGAATATGCGTGGTGCCAATCTCTCGCTTGGTGACGAAATCTCTCTATGGGGTGCGAAGCATCATGGTATCTTACTCATCCAGCGAGGTTTTAACCATACCACGAAGGGCGTTGTCTTTACGCGTGCCATAGGCATGTTCGTGCCAGCTCTCATTGTGATCTTCTGCATCGCTGTCGCAGTTTACTTCCTACCTAACTGGGCCTCGCTCCTGTCACATCTGATAGCTTCCATCTTTGGTCCGTACTTCACGTTTTTCCGTACACATCCGTCCATTTTACCGATGCACCAGAAAAAATGATCATGGATCGAGATAGTATCCTACCTCTATTGGCACTTACAAATCTTTAAAGGAGAGGACTTCAGGCAGGAGCAGGTAGCCATAGCCCAGGACACAGTAGACGTAGATGCCGGAGCCATGGAGTTTTCCGCGAATTCTGTCAATATGCTTATCCATCATAGTGCGGACTTTACTATCGAGTGGGCGGTTGTACATCGTAGTCGCAAGTTGCATATATGACACTGGCCGACCATGTTTTAAGGGAAATAAGAGGCGATACTCAGTTGCCGTCAACAAGACAGTGGTACGTCCTATTGTCAGTGAGTGACGCTCATTATTCCAGGTGACAGCCAATGTATTGTCTTTGTATATCCTATGCATATGCGTTGCTCCCTATGCGCGCGATGCGTGTGCAGAAGTACTTGCTAGATGCAAAACATAAGGTTTTGATGCCATTGTTGCGTCGAAGATCTTTGACCATTCCTCTTAATAAAGAATACACAAGTTTCTATGTAATGTGAAGTTTGACAGTACTTTTTACTTATATATCAAAAATTGTGATTTGCCAATAAAGTATTTATATGTTAGTTTTTATTTTTTGCATCAAATATTTACTAGCTATCAGCTATAAGACAAGAGCGAAGTCAAAAAAAGCGGGACGTATTTGCCAGGGGGCTTATTTTGTCCCTCTATACCCCTACCTAATCCTATAATCCCCCGTCATACTACAGATTGACCGTGTTTATGCATAGGGAGGAAGATCAGTAAGCAGGCGTAATAGTGGTTAAACCTCAGTGGATTGAGAAAGGAAAAATTCTCCATGGAAATGCCAACTGATCCCAATCTGGGCGCTATGATACGGGGATACTGTTTGGAGGAAGCGCTCGGACGAGGAAAGTTGACAACGCTTTATCATGCTCGCACAGAGGAACTCTGGCTGCCGCCAGAGGTGGTTATGATGTTGCTGCATGTTCCTGATACGCTTTCAGCGCAGGCTCAAATACGTTTTTCGGAACGGTTCTTACGTGAGGCAAGATGTCTGATCAAATTACGTCATCCCTCTCTATTTCCGCTCTTCGGTTATGGTAAACACGTAGACAGCCCCTATCTGATACTGCCTGATGTTCCAGGTTCAACGCTTGTCAAACATCACAAGAAGCGTAAGCGCTGGAGTCCGTCAGAAGCCTTTGCGGTGCTCGCGCCTCTGTGTAGCGCGTTCGACTATATCCATGATCAAGGGCTGTGCTATCAGTTTTTTACACCAGCCAATATTGTGCTCCAGGATGATGTGCCTCCGCAAATCACAGGTTTGGGGCTTGCGCAAATCTTGTTGATGGCGGGGCTGGACGAGCAGAATGGTGAGACATGGCTACACCTCAAAAATATTGCTGGTGATTATATAGGGATGCCAGAATATCTGGCACCAGAAGTTATCAGAGGTGAACCTGCTGACAGGCGGTCAGATATCTACTCATTAGGCATCATCCTCTTTGAGCTACTGACCGGGAAACCACCATTTACTGAAGGAACCTATATGGATATCGTGCATAAGCATATACGGGAGCCGTTGCCTTCTCTGCATAAAATTGCCCCTGATCTCCCGTTTGCTCTGGAATTGATCATCAATCGGGCGCTCCACCGCAATCCGGAGAACCGTTTTCCGAGCGCCGGAGAGCTGGTCATGGCTTTCTCTCAGGTGTTTGATGAGCGACTCCGTGTGTCTAGTGTTCTTGCTATTGATTCGGCGCTTGGGCAAGTGCGTTCTCTTTCCTTGTCTTCCCCTTCTGTTACAAAGCTGCTTCCTGCCGCTCGCATGCCGCTTGAACAGGCGCGAAGCACATCATCGTCAATCAGGCAAATGTTGTCAGCGCGAGAAGATCTTGCTCATCCACGGAAGCCTGCAGCCGTAACATCTCTAGAGCAGGTTTCTGAAGAAGAGACAACGTATCAGCGAGGCCACCCTCGCCAGACGACTTCTGTCGCTGCTCGCCAGCACGTAGGATCAATAGTTGACAGCAAAAGGGCTTCTGTGTATGGAAAGTTAGGAGACACTTCTGAAGCATCTATCAATGCTGTATCCCATAATTCATTCACCGCTCTCGCTGTCTCGCCTGTTGAACATAAGGATAGTGAATGTGAAAACCGTGAACACGAGGAAGTATCCTCTGTACAGAGAACTCTTGCATCGATGGAGCATCCTGTTCAGATGGATATGGAAAATATGGCCCAACACATTCAGCAGATGAGACAACGACTTCAGAAGCCATTAAGCATCAGCGGACCTAGACAAATGACGCATGATAAAATATAACTGGGCGATCCCATCTCTTTGTGCTCTCGCTCCTAGCCTGAAGTGAACGATGCTTCTGCACAAGAAGTAATGTCAGAAGCAATAGCGAAAGCCTTTTAAAAGTAGATGTGATTTATGAGTGTATGAAGGAGAGTACATAGATGGTGAATTCAAAAACGATACAGGATGAACGCTTTACGCATAAAGAGTTGTCGAGCTTACAAATATTGCTGGCCTCGGTTATACCTGTGGCGGCTGTGCTCATTGTGGGCGCTTACGGTACCCAGCGTATGGAAACAAATCAGGTGATATTCTTCATTGTCGTCTTTCTGCTCTGTGCCCTAGCCACCTTTGTTGGGGAGCAGAAGATCATTGCGATGATACAAGGTGCAATGAACCGGCAACGCGCTGAATTAACCATGGCATGCCGTGAATTTCTCGCAGGGAACAAGGAAAGAAGGGTGGCTATCCTTGGCAATGGCGACCTGGCGGATCTTGCGCAAATGATCAATGTACTGTTTGAGCAGCATACGCAGGCGCTGCAACGCAAGGCGGTCAATCCTGTGGTAACTGCACCGTCTCCTCCCCGGCAAGCCGCTGCTGTACAAAGTGACGAGGCCGCTCTCCTCAATCGGCAATTGCTCCTGCTGCTCAATGAGCTAGTTCCCATCGCTGATGGCGACCTCCGTGTCAAGACATCCGTTCCAGCGGGCTATGTGGGTGTTGTGGCTGATACCTGTAATTCGTTGATCGAAGAACTGGCCCAGTTCGCCAAATGGACGCGCTATGCAGCCCAGCAGGTTATGACATCGTCGCAAAGTGTTCTGGATCGCTCTATTGAAATGGCGAAGGCTACGGAAAGCCAGATGCACCGTCTCTCCCAGACAACTGGGAACATCGAGGAAATCGTCGCTTTTATCCAGCGCTTGAGTAATACATTACAGTTGAGTGCCGAGGTTGCCGGTGAGATCTATCGCCATCTGGAGCAGAAAACGGGCACGAATGAGCAGATACTCGATGCACCTTTGTCACATCTCACAAATGAGGCGCAGAGACAGTCTGAATTGCTTGATAGTGTGCTGGATGCGACTGAAGAGACATCCTTACTGGCTAAATCTTTGATCGGAGATCTCTACACTGTCGCACAGCAAATTCATCAGTCGAGCACTGGTGTACTGAAAACGGCAGAACGTATCGGTGAATTAGCGATGCTGGCCGAACGCTGGCATAATGCAGCGGAAGCATTTACGTTAGCGGATGATGAAAATGAGGCAGTCTCGAAGGCTCCATGGTTGCTCTGATGACTGGCGAAACGAGACGAGATGAAGAGGGAAATTACAATGCCTATCAATTCGACGGATGATTCGCGCTATACATTTGCTGCATTGCAGATGCGCTCTCTGAGTATACCACTTACAGTGAGCAGCCCACCAGCATTGGCTAACGTTGCCAGCACGCGTTCGTCCCAGCCGCAAGGTGCCTCTCCAGCTCCATCTTCACAAACTCATGATGCCCATCGGTTGCAATTCGTGTTGCGTCTGTTGATCATTCTCTGCCTGAGTTCACTAGGTTCGCTTTCGCTGGCTCCCTATTTCCTGACAAAGATATCTCAAGCGACGCCTGGTTCACAATACGCTGATGGTGCGTGTACGGCTCACACGCAAGATATCCACTATCTCCAAACAACTGCAAATACGCAAGTAACGGGGCCTGTACCCACGAGCTGGAGCAAGGCGGGCAAAACGAGCCAGGATTTTGTGCTGGCACAATCTTGCGCGGCTGCCTTTACCATTATCTATGAGTCCTTCAATCTGAACGATCCTGATACATTAACCAATGCAACCTATATGCTCTCTGCCACTGCAAAAAAACGTTTTTTCGAGGGAACGCAGACGGAGAAGAAGGATGAGCGTATGGACCCCACCTGGCAATCTCAGGCCCACAAAGAGCAGTTGCAACAGACTGCACAGGTGGTTAGCAAGGCAACGCTGCAAGACGTGCAGGTCATCAATAGCAAATTTTTTGCATTATTTGTGGTGACGTATCAACTTACTAGCCAGCAGTTCGGTAAAAAAACAGTGCAGCAGAAACAATTGGTTGTTGTCCTCGCATCAGCTTCGGTTAATTCTTTAGAAGGGTCAACTGGCTGGCAAGTAGCTGATTGGTATGATCTTCGTAACCAAGAATAAGCCAGGGAGAAACCCGCCTATCCGCCTGGATTAAAATCACAGCGGCTTGCGACGGGTTCTTTTTTGTCACAGCGGAAGAAGTTGCCTCTATCCAGGGACATCAGCAGCTATTTCTTTTACCGCACGTGTTGTTAACGCATGTGGCGATCTCTGAATCAATTGAGGCGCTGCAATCCCTTATCGAGAAAGGAGAAACGCTACAATACTTTACTTAGGGTCTATAATAATACTTACGCAACAATCCATCCTCCGTTTGCTCAACGTTGTTCTCATCGTACTCGTCGTCGGCAACGTTATAGGCGTTGATCTCCATAAGTTCTAGTTCTTCACGCAGTTCATCCGAGAAGATCTTCCTGCAAAGCAAGAGGATCTTGTGTTTCTAGTGCAAAACCACTTAACGTACTCAGCGCCGTTGGGATAGCATTACCGTTATCAGGAGGCGTGGGAGGTAGCGGCACGTTTGTTTCATCCCTGCGATCCGTAGAAGAAACTTGCACTGATGGTTCCTTTATCATCCGATAGTTATCCTCCTGGTTGCTCCACTCACCTGCCCGTATGTGATATTCAGTATCTCTATGGCTTGCCAGGCGCGCATGCTCGACCTGAGGGATAGCGTTATTGTCCTCGTGGTTATCCTCATAGACAATGCTATGGGTCGTTGCCAGACGTGCTCTCTGCGCATAATATTCGGCATCATCCTGCGCGGCTTCTTCGGGCAAAGGCCCAAGTGGTGATGTGGGAGAAGAAGGATCGCTATCGTTCTCAACGGGCACCGATAAGGTTAAAGGTGGTAGAGGGAGTATCTGATCAGGCTCATTGGGTGGAATAGTGAGTGGTTGCGGAGTATTTGGTTGTGGGATCATACGGATGCTGCGTAGCATGGACTCACTCAGCCGCTCATCAACTTCATCCACCGGACAGGTATAGCGCACGCGACAGCGTGCGCGAATACTTTCTGCTATCTCAGGGCTTTCAAGCGTCGAGAGCATTGAGCTTCAACGAAAATGTGGGTTGGCGTCTTCCTCCTGCTGGCATAGAGACATAACAGGTATTGATATCCAGATGAATGATGTCATCCTGGTCCACATCCAATTCTTTGGCAAGAATGGCGGCATCCTGTGCCGACACATTAAAGGTGATTGTCTGTCGCACATTGGCTTGTATCGTTGGCAATAAGAGAGGGTTCAATTTCTGGAGGTATTCCAGCGATTGTGTCGATAAGAAGAAAGTTGCGCCGTATTTGTGCAGCTCGGACAGTGAGCGGTAATCCGCGCCAGCCACACGCTGAAATTCATCAAGGATAATGGGCAAGCGTGTCGTTGTGTCATGACTTTGTTCTGCCAGTGTGCTTTGTATGAGTCCGAGTAATGTAGCGCCGATCATCGAGGCAACTTCACTGCCTACGATGCCTTTGGCGAGTTTGAATAGGATGATCTTGCGTTCCTCAATCAACTGGGAAAGTTTGAATGTTGATACACTTTGTCCCAGAATGCGCCGCGCGATCATACTTTCAAATTTTGCCACTTTGGCAGCGATTGGATTGATGACATCACGTTGCTGTACCAATGATAATGGCTCATAATATTCACGCCACCAGCGATGAAGATAATCATCCTGTATCTGCTGTAAGAGCGTATGGCAGAAGTTTGCGTTCGTGAGCAAAGGTAAGACGTCCAGCAAAGTGTATTGCAAGCCAGGTCCTTGTTGAGCATCCTGCTCAACCAGAATTTTGTTGGCCTCAAAGAGCGTGCGCAAACTCATTTCGAAAGCGTTTTCCATCTTGGCTCCCCAGCTAGAGACCCAGATTTGCGCCAACATTTTGAGCAGGTCGGCAATAAACTTATCACGGCCACGTCCAAGCGTTACGTCTAATGGATTCAAACCGACCGAAGCTTTTGTATCGGAGAGGTCGATGAAGACAACATCCTCAGCTCGTTCGGACGGCACCAGTTGTAACACATTTTCACAGAGGTCCCCGAAAGGATCAATCAGCACCAGGCCGCCTAGATGCATTGCCTCTTGCGCGATATGCTGAATAAAAGTGCTTTTGCCTTCTCCCGCCTTGCCTCCAATCAAGGTGTGGAAAGTAAAAAATTCTGGCGTGAGCGCGAACGGAAAATGATAGCCTGCGTGGTCGGAATAGCCAATCGGCGTACAGCCTTGCGACAGGTGCGTCACTGCCGGAGGAATCAAGAAAGTGCGTGCTCTGCGATGTTCGACCAGGGCCAGTTCTGGCAGTACGCTGGGGTGTGGCATATGCCAGAGGGATGCTAGGGCATCTACACTCACGATATGACGAGAGCGGCGTAATCCTGCTTGCCATCCCTGCCCTATGCGCGTGGTATTGGCACGCAGTAGATGCATAGCCTCTGCGTGAGAGAGATTCTTGGGGACAAAGAAGGCTCCGTTCGCCATATGAAATTGGCGATACGCGGCAACTATACGTAACAGAAGGTCTTTGTGCTCTTGCTTTTGGGTCCTTTCCGCAGAAAAACGCTCCATAATCGATGTTGGTTGGGCCTGCCAGGACGCTCTGGGTCCAATCACATAAAGGCGTAAGCGTGTGCGATAGGCGAAACGCGAAACTTTCTGGTTTACGACCCTTGGATCGTATAATGTACGATGGTAAAAGAGGAAACGCCAGAGCGAATAGACCGCGACGATCAGCAATTCCAGTAGCAGTATCCCTCCAAAGTACTCGGCTATCTGGATGTTTTGGGCTACCGTCACATGGGAGCCTTTGCCTGTGATGATTTCCGTGAGCGCTTTCCACATCTCACTGGAAACCCACGTGCGTGTGAGGTACATCAATGCGGCGATGGCACCAACGTTAAGTGCAACGATTGCACTTGTGTTTTGTGAGAAGAGTGCAATCATGCGCTGTTGCTCTTTCGCACGCATCTCTGGTTCAATAGGATGTTCCACGGCCCTGCGCAAATTCCAACGCGACCAGTTACTCGCTTCTGGGATCAAGGCCACTTGTGTGATCACACGCGTCTGGTCAGGCAAGCGGCTGAGTGCAGCGAGCAAACCAAGCAGTGGATCGTTTCCCTCGTTTTGCGTCTCCTGCCATGTGCGCAATGGAAGGTAGGCGGCAGCCCCTGCGACAAGTTCAACGGCTGTCACCGTTTCATTCTCTTCGAGGCGGAAGGGATCATCGTGCTCATTGAGTGGGTAGATATCGCTCTGCGGATACTGGGCACGCAATAATGTTTCAGCATGATCGAGTGCAGTCTGTGTGGTCGCTCGTATGATAAAACTACGCCGATTGGGTGTGCCTGCTAGCTCTAAGGCGACTGGATGCCGTCTATCAAGGACTAGACTTTGCATTGTTGCCTCTAGCGCAATAGAATGCTCCCTACTTGCATGCAAAGGTGGAATAATCTGGAGCGCCAGAGTAGGTGAGGAAGCATAATGGCCTTCCGAAGTTACTGCTGGTTTCATGTGCATCAGAATGAGCTACGCATGTTCTCCGGCACGTATACCAGAGACGTAGCGTGCCTCCTTTCTTCATCAATGCGACTATGTATGTTCTACTCTTTTATAGAGATAAGTCCATGTAATGGTAATCGTATATAATATTATATTATATTCTTGCCTTGACATACGTCAAGAGTATGATAATAAGCAAAAAATAAAAGAAAAAACAAACAGAGATACGGCTATCTCGCAACAAGTGTAGTGGGCAGAAAAACAAAAAACGCCTACTTCAACTGTCTATTTTTCTGTATTATTTGCCGCTGAATAGGCTCATATTGCCAGCTTGGCGGGCTTCTGGGCTATGCTAATCTTGCTTTAGCTTGTAAACAGAATTGTCCCTATTTTCCTCTGCCAGATACGCTCTTCTTCTGTTATTATTGTCTTTAGGAGGATAGGTAAGCACGTAATTACATAGGCTTGCTGACTCTCTACACGGATAATATACACACTAGTATAGTCAAAGATTTTATATTGCCTTGTATTCAGATGAGAACGGTGTCGTAGCAGCGTTGCCAGATGGAAGAAGAACGCGTTTCTGAATGCATATTGGGTATAAGGAGTATGCACTTATGAGAACACAATTCGTGCAACTCAATACTACAGATGTACCTGCTCTATGTGCTGGACATTGGTTGATGTTGAATGCAAATGAGCGCATTGTTACTCTACTGGGGCCTGAACGCATTTACGCGCAGTGCCGCTTTTCAAATAGCGCTTTTCGCCTCTTGTTTCTTTTGTTGCGCGCGCCTCATGGGGCGAATTATGCAGAATTGTTGGCTTGCTTGCGTTGTTCAGATACGGTTTTTCGTCGCTTGCTTACGACGAGTTCACATGAGGATGTCCTTGTCATTCTGGCACCACAAATTGATCGCTGGAATAAACATCTTGAACGCAGTGCGCTGCAAGGCAATGCTGTATTGGAGCGTGAACTCAAAATGGTGCGCCGCGCAGCGAAAGAACGGCATGGTGTCAATGCACTTCTCAAGCAGAATGGTTTTGCTTTAACAGTGAAGGCGATGTATCGTAAAGGGTATCTTCTGACGCGTGCACCAACCATGAGGGCATAATACCCATAGGCATTTAGATGAGAAATGTGCCGCGGCACATTTCTCATCTAAATGCAAGGCAATATAAACATAAAAAAGCGCGGAAGGTCAGGAGCGGCCAGTCATTTTATGCTCAATTGTGGTGGGCGTTCACGCGTGGCGATGCCCTGGACATTGGATGGGGTTGTACGTGAGGGGGCGATAACATGCAAGAGTTCGTTTATCTCTATGCTTGTATGGGACCCGATGATGTACTCGGCTATTGCATGACCTGTTTGGAGATCGAACAGGTGAAAGAGCACTCCTGCATGGGCCTGGCGAATATACTTTAACGCGTACTGTCCAATTACAAAATATGGGCAGTGGGTCCCGCCATTGCCATAGAATTGCCACAAAAGCCATTGTGACAGATCCATCTGGCCGACTGGTTTGTCCACTAGCATCTGAGTAGCTAGCAGTATACGTATGCTTTTGGCTACCGCTAAAATGCGTTGTTCCTGCGCGTAGAGGCTGATATGCGCAATAGCGTCAGGAAATGCTATGGGTATACTTGCCAGGTGCGTCGTTTGCCAGTCGCACGGACGTAATATGGCCGAAAAAACTTTCTTGTCATGTACTTTGGCGTGGCTCATCGCCTCGTACGCTGCTGTGGTGCATATCGATGAGGCCAAAAATCTTCGCTGAGTAAACAAAGAATCAGGTTAGTCTGCTCGATAGCGTTAATGTGCTCATGCGCACTGCGCTGACCTTGCGCACCTATTGGCTGAATTTGCACATTAGGAAAAGCATGCATGAGTAGCTCTAGCTGCTCTCGTATAGAGAACCAGAGTTTTTGGTCTTTGATCCCAGGTGAAACGATGGCATAGATACTGCCTGGCTTAATAACCGAGGTTGTCTTGCTCGTTTGAGCTACGCTTACTGTAGCAGAAGTGGTCTGGTGTAGCTTCTGCATAATCGTCCTTACTATCTGCTGTACGCTTTTCATGCTAGTAGGACGCTGCTGTTCATCGATCTCGACCATGTCCATAACCAGTGCTTCTAAGTCAGGCATATGCAGCGAGAACGATTTAAAGTGAAACGGGTTTTGGGCCGGGTCCTCATTAGTGAGTATCTGGTGCAGCGTTGCTCCCAGACTGTAGATATCAGAACGAGGAGACGTTGCTTGTCGATACTGTTCTGGTGGTGCATAGCCTGGTGATCCCAATGCTATGGTATCTTTGGTCTGACCTGGCTTAAACAGGCGTGCTATGCCAAAATCGATTAAATACACCTGTCCTTGTGGGGTCAACATAATATTAGCCGGTTTCAAATCGCGAAAAATAACAGGTGGTTGTTGTGTATGGAGGTGGTGCAGTACTGCACAGAGCTGGTAACAGATATCGAGGACCTGCTCTATAGGTATACGTTGCCTTTGTTGTTGATAGGCCCGCCAGCGTTGCTCTAACGTCTCTCCCTGGATAAACTCCATCACCAGGTACCGTCTTCCCTGCTCTGCGAACTGTTGATAAATATGGGGAAGGCTGCGATGATTGAGATGTGCGAGTATCTCTGCTTCGCGTGTAAAGGCGGCGATTGCTTCCTGGAGTTCCTGACCGGAGAGTCCATTCTGGCTCATCTCTTTCACCGCTACCACTTTTTGGCGTACATGCAGATCCAGCGCTTTATAAACGGCTCCCATGCCCCCTTGTCCAATACGCTCCACGATGGCATAACGCTCATTGTTTAACAGCGTTTGTGCCGGTAGAAGGCCAGTAGCTGAGTTGTTAGCGGTTGGCCCGCCACACCAATTGCAGAAACGCGCACCGGCTTGATTTTCTTTGCCACATACTTGGCAGATATGCATTGCTCTATCCTTTTAGATCTTGCCCACCAATAGGCGTAAATTTCAGCACCTACTCATACAACGGATTAGTATCCTCAACGCTTCACAGCAAGTCGAAAATGGGCGTAAAAGTGGGATTGGGTGTAGTGGTAGATTTGGGAGTGGGAGTGGGTTTAGGAGTAGGAGTAGGAGTAGGGGTAGGAGTAGGAGTGGGTTTAGGGGTAGGAGTAGGAGTGGGTTTAGGAGTAGGAGTGGGTTTAGGAGTAGGAGTGGGTTTAGGAGTGGGAGTGGGTTTAGGAGTGGGAGTGGGTTTAGGAGTGGGAGTGGGAGTGGGATTATACTGAATGATGGGAGTAGATGATGACAATGGTGCTTTGGTCACTGTTGGTACTGGCGTTAATCTTGCTGTTTTCGTTATATATGCTGTCGCTTTTTTTATTTTCTGTTGCTCTTCTTTAATCGCTGGTGATGGAACCGCTGTAATGGTCGGCCAGATGAGCTGTGTGATATCATCCATTGCGCTTGTTTTGTGGATTGGCTGCCAGAAATATGCGAAAAGTACCGCTCCTGGCAGCAGTACCGCAAGTGCAAGAGTTGCAATCCATAATTCCCAGGAGAAATTTTGTTTGGTGAGCGTACGCACTTTATCAGTCGCTTTATAATGGAGGAGATCTGCTACGACTCTATTTGTCTGTTTTACTGTCTGGGGCTGTAGCGCGGGGATGGCGGTTGGCGTATCATATTCTGGAGCTGGGGCGGGTACTGTTTTGCGCTTATCCGTGATGGATGTGAGTATTTCGTTTGTTTCATCGTCAGTAGAGAGTACAGCGTCTTGTGGAAGGGGTATGTCCTCCTGTGAATGGAAAGTCTTGCCGCTTTCATGCCCCTCATCCGTTTCGTCCTGGTCAGACAGAGTCACCTTTGCTGTTGGCTGTGTGTCTGTTAATGGCTGTAGCAGAGCTGTATGCACGGCCTCTACAAAGGTGGCAATGCTGGAATGGCGCTCTAAAGGTTCCTTTGCCAGCGCTTTAAGGACCGCAACTTCCAGGGTCGACGGCAAATCAGCAACGAACTGTGTCAGGGGAGGAGGCTGCTCAGAAAGATGCTTGTCATGCCAGGTCGAAAGAGCGGCAGCCAGGAAAGGTGGACGCCCTGTCAATAACTCATAGGCGATACAGCCCAGTGCATATTGATCACTCTCCTGGCTAACATTGCCTGTAAATTGTTCTGGAGCCATATAGCAGGCCGTACGTGCATCGGGCCGCTGCTGGAATTGCGCGACGTCAAGGAGACTATTCAAACGAAAATCGGTCAACATAGCCTCGTCGTTGCTGTCAAAGAGGATATTCTCTGGTTTCAGATTAGCGTGCAGGACTCCCCAGGCATGGGCATAGGAGAGGGCATCACCGATGGTTGTAAGAATCTGCAATGTCTCTCGTGGGGAAGTGGGCAAGGGGATGTCCTTCAAACGCGTGTAAAGTGACGCCGATGACATATATTTCCTGATCACATAGGGATATCCTCGCTCGATGCCTCCGCTAATCGGCCAGAGAATATTGCGGTGATCTAGCTGCTGCAAAAAAGTGAGTTCCTGGAGAAAGTTTTCTTGTTCCTGCTCACTATGCAGGTCGAGTGAATCAAATGCTTTTATGCCGACGAGTTCGTCGGCATTTTCCTTAGAATGGGCGAGGTAAAGAACACTTAATTTCTTTCGAGCGATCTGTTCTAATAGTACGTATTCGAGAAATATCTGGCTCATCCTTTATACAGCGCAGAAATCCATCAGTGATGGGGAAAGCGCCCTCCTCTTTTCTTATATCATCCAGGCAGTCTCACTATGTATACATGTCTATCATAGGGGTTTCATTTCCATAACATCAGTAGTGTCAACGCCAGGTTTTTCTTCAGAGTATACCGCAAAAAAGCAGGAAAAGTGCCACTGTAACGGCGTGTCTATGCTGTACACGTGCTATGGCAAAAGCATTTCTCGCTGTTATCATTAATTTGCCGAAAAAAACACACAAAAATTTTGCCCAATCAACCTATCTTCTCTGTACACTTACTATTAGGAAAATCTTTCTCTTTATATTGCCTATCGTCATTTGGCTGGATGAGCCAGATGCTCCGTCAGTTGAGCATGGCTGCCGAGAAGTTGCAGGCGAGCGACATAGCTAGCTGTATACTTATAGTTAGCCGCTCAAGAGAGCGTGAGAACTTTGTCATGAATGCAAAAATTGCCGATCAGCTCTGTGAGGGTCCTCATCTCGTTGGATACGCCATTTATCATAATGATGCTTTTCATCATTTACAGGTAAATGGCAGGTTAGTCAAACTTTCGCCAACGGAATATGTATTGTGCATGCGTTTATTCCGTCATTTCGAATGGTTGCAGCAATTTGCCCTGTTACAACGTGATGACCGTAAAATAGAAACACCAAATGTCTATGTGAGCTTTGAAGAGTTACAGCGTTGCGCTAACCTACTCGAACGCTTCCACGTGACAAAACACTTAAGCAATGCAAATGGGAAGTTGAAAATCCATGGCATTACTATCACCTGCGTAGGAGATTGTGGCTACACGCTCGATTTTCAACGCAACACTGATTATAAGACGATGGCGCGTGTACGAGTTCCATAATCTATGAAACCCTTCTTTGCAGATAGGCGTACAGAGAGTAGCAACGTTTTTCGTTTTATACTGAAAAAGAAGGTACAATGTATGCTAAACGATCAGGAAACAGCAGAGGAAGAAGAGCCATCTGAAAATGGGTTTGTGCTTGTAGTTGATGACGATGCAGCTATTGGAGAGTTGATTGTGGAAGCATTGAAGAGCGAGGGATCATATCGAGCAGCCTTTGTTCCTGACGGTTTCCAGGCGTTGAAGTTCATCAGAGATATCAAACCTGACTTGTTTTTGCTCGATTATCAACTCCCCCGTATGGATGGTCTTGAACTCTATGATCAGTTGTCGACTATAGAAAATGTGAAGCAAGTGCCCGTACTGTTTATTAGTGCAAGTTCCTCTTTTAATGCACTAAAAAAGCGACAGTTGCATTACATCGAAAAACCATTCGAACTGGATGAACTTTTAAATTCCGTGAAACGATTATTGGGTTAGCCTCTTTCCGGCCTTTGTCAAACAGCAGTCTGCTTCAGTTGTTTTTGAGAGCAGGCTGCTGTTTGCTCAGCAGTACTCGACTTTATAATGTCAGTCTTCATGCGTCCTCTATATATGGAGGAATAGCTCTCCCCTTTTTGCAAGCAGGTGCTCTTCCAGGTGCTATACCGCGTATAGAGCGTATTATATGGTCGCGTCTGCCATATTTTATCATACATGTGTAGTATGTGTGTCCATAGAGATGACAAGTTTAGCCGCCTACTATGGACGTTCATTATCTATTATGTTAAGCTTATTGTAGCGTTTTTAAATTTGTGACGGTGGTAAGTTGCTCTAAAAAGCACAGAGGAGCAGAAAAAGTGGCAACATCGCCATTGTTAGCAGAGAATGCGTCCGTTCTGGTGCGAGCACGGCGGATTCGTGAACGTATGTATATCGAAGCGGTCACAGGTATTCATCCGCTCGATAAAGCTTTGTTCTTGTCTACCTGCTGTCAGTACGAGCTGCCGTCTGACACACAAACGTGTGAGGTGAGGCAGCAGTGGGACGACTGGGAGAAGTGGGACGACTGGGAGAAGTGGGAGAAATGGAAAGATTGGGAAGATTGGCTTGAGGAGGAATAAGCCGGATGATTTGTACCTGCATCCTTGCTAGATAGGTATAAGCTGTTCTGGCTGTGTCTTCCCTTACGGGGAGAGGATGGCACTGGCTAGCGCTTACGAGAGAGGAGTACGTGTGTTGCTGAAAACGCAGCTTGTTATTATCCAACCGACTCCATTCTGCAACATCAATTGCCGCTACTGTTATCTGCCTGATCGCGCGAACACGAAACGCATAAGCATGGAGACGTTGGCCCGCATCTTCACTGTGTTTTTTAGTTCCCCGTTTGTCACCGACAAAGTTACTTTTGTCTGGCATGCCAGCGAACCGCTTGTGCTACCAAGCAGTTTTTATGAGCAGGCATTTCAGCTCCAGCGGAGCGCTAATCGGCAAGGAACGCGTATTGTGAACGCTTTTCAGACGAATGGAACGCTGATTACGCAAGCCTGGTGTGATTTTTTCAAAGCGCATAACGTGCATATAGGTGTGAGTCTGGATGGGCCTCAACATATACATGATGCAAATCGTGTTGATCGGAGCGGACGTGGCACTTTTGAGCGTGTTATGCACGGCATCAATCTGTTACGCGCAAACGATATCGGCTATTCGGCCATAGCCGTGATTACAGCAGCTTCAGTGCATGATCCAGATGGGCTGTGGCAATTTTTCACTGGCCTGGGTCTGATGCACCTCGGTTTCAATCCAGAGGAAATCGAGGGGGTCAATGTACAATCTTCTTTAGGTAGCAGTGAGGCTATACACCACTATCAACGCTTCTTTAAGCGTATACTTACGTTGCAGGAGCAGGAGCATACGCGGTTTAAAATTCGCGACATTGATATCTTAATGCGGCAGATTACTGCGATTCTCCCTACCTGCGTTCACAGACTATTACGCCGATGGCTATACTGAGCTTTGATTGTGATGGCAATATCTCGACTTTTTCGCCTGAGTTGTTGACTATGGCTCATCCTGCCTATGGCAAATTCACTTTTGGCAATGTGTTTCACAATACATTAGAGGATATCACTAGCGATCCAAAATTCATCGCTGTGCATGAGCAGATTCAACGTGGGGTGGCACGCTGTCAGGCCACCTGTGCGTATTTCGCGTTTTGTGGTGGCGGCCATCCCTCCAATAAAATCTCCGAAAACGGTACCTTTGATTCAACTGAAACGCTTGCGTGTCGCTTGAAAGTGCAGGCTGCCACCGATGCGTTGCTTGAACATCTGGAAGAGAAGTACTATTTAGATGCTCCTTCCTGACTCTCCAGATTAGCGAACACGCAGTCTGAGTATGCCTTACTGGTGCTACTCGTCGATCAGCGGCTCTTCACGCACGACGCGCTCAGGTGGTTTATCCTTGCGCAACCATTCTCTGAATAGCCCGACTGGGATGCGAAATTGTGTACCATCCAGTTGCTCCTCCAGAATATCCTCCTTGACTAATTTCTCAAGCGCGCGCATGACCTCCTTTTTTTCAAAAGGCACGCCCTGCTTATCGTATTCTATACGGATGCTACTGAGTGGTAGGAAGCGTCCTTCTTCATCTTGTTCCTGGGCCAGTATGGCGAGCAGGAAATGCTCTGTTGGGGAAGCGAACTGGTGCCAGATCCAATAAATACTGGACGTTTGCTCTTCAAGAATGCGCTTCAGTACAATGTTGACATCGTTGACGGTGACATACGTTTTTTTCAGGTTGTTACAATATTCAATGAGCTGCTCACCGATAATATGGATCAGATAAGGTTGATCGCCGCTTAGCTGGCGTATGCGTTTCAATGCTAACATATCGTATTGCAGGTAGCCCTGCACTGGCTGCACAATCAGGTCGATGGCCTCTGTTTCTTTTAATCTGGTGAGTCTGTGTTGCAGCGCAATATTGAAGAAGACGGCCCAGTAACGCTCTGTGTGATAGCGGATGTTTGGTGCGCTGACGAGCAAGAAATTTAAGCGCTCTCGATGTTGCATGAGGCTACGTAGATAGTGCAGAATCTTTTCGTCAATGATGTGTTTGTCGATATGTTCCTGCAACTTCTCAAATTCATCGAGTAAAAATACAAGCTTGCGACCCGGCTGCGCTTTGAGCACATCTTTCAGAAAGTGATCAAATGTGTCTGTCGGATTGTTGAGGAAGCTCTGTTCGGCGGGCAATGCGACTATGATGCCGCGATACTTTTGCACTTCTTCTTGCGTGCGTGCGGCCAACTGGTGCAAAAATTGACCGACATTGTTGACGAGTGAGAAGGATTGGAGGTCTATCAGTACGGGTGTATCAGGACCCTCTTTCAACTGGTGTGCGAGTTGATAGATCAAACTGGTCTTACCCATACGACGTTGCCCGGCTAAGACCACGACTCTATTGGCTTTTGGACTCTTCAACTTATCGCGTAGCAATGCCAGATCCTCGGTGCGCCCATAGAACATCTCTTCGTCACGGATGGGCGTGCCACTGCTATAGTGGTTAGGAATTTCGCGGTAAGGATGTTGATGACCTTCAATGGCTATGCTATTGGCGAAGGTATATTGCTTCCCGCGTTTCTCCGCATCATCGTAGCAGATTTGAAAGCTCAGGCGCGGACGCGGAGCCGTCTCGTGCGGTTGAATCGTAAAAGATACCTCTGCATCCTTGTGCGTCGAGACTTCTTGCAGGGACCGCTTGTTGCTTCCAATAATGGTAAAGTCGTCGCTCTCATCTAGCTGGATGCGCAGGTTATCAGCCGGGCTATGACCTTCGTTGTGTATGAGCAGTGAGATGACGATCTCTGCCTCTGGATGAACGATGGGGTTCTGTATCTCTGCTACGAGATTGGCATTGCCGCGCAAACGGTAAAGAGTAGTTTTGATGACTTTGGACCATTGTTCAAGTAAAAGAGAGAGGATTGTATACTCGGGTAAACGATACTCACTGGCATATTCGCGCATCTGCCGTATCTCTTCCTCTTGTAACTGGTTGCGTGCCTTATCAATCGCGTCATTGGCCGTGAATAGACTGGTTGCGCGATCCCCCTGCGTACTGCGCCGCTCATATGCTTGCACGATGTCAACGACTTCGTGTAGCGCCTTAAGCGCGTGCGTGATGAACGTTCTATTGCGGTAAGGAATCTGGGTGATGATCTCTTGCTGCGTAATCCATGGCAGGTGCGCGATAGCATCAATGGTTTTGGCATGAAAGAGTTGCCGGAATTCCTCGTAAAGTTGCAAAAGTTCTTCGCTGTATGTGATTTGTTGTTCTTCGTGGCCTGGCCCCAGGTCTCGTACATCTTTGATGGCCGTGATCACCTTATCGAGCACGTCTATGATCGTCTCGTGGTGCAAATCCTGGAGTAAACGCGCAAAACTCTCGATGAGTTGCTTGATGGCTGGCGTGTGTGCGGAATAAGAGATCTGTGTCAGGATGGAGAGTTTTATGCGCTGGTCTACCAGCAGCAGCATGCCCGGTATGAGCTTTTGTGGATGGGCATCGAAGTAGTGAGCGAGGGCGCGTGCACCCTCCAATTTGACCCAGTCTTTCTCGTCGCTGACGGCTTTCTGTAAGAGGCGAAATGCCCGCTCGGGATACTGCTCGACGAGTTTATCGATTTGCCGCACGACGCTGCGCCGTATCCAGCGATCCACGCTATGCAAGAAGTATTCCAAGTACTCGAAGCATAAATTGACATCATATTGAGCAATAAATGGCAAGAGGTGGACGATTTCCCGCCGAATGTCTTGCTCTGGTGCATTTGACAGCGTCTGTAGAAACTGGCGTGCCTGGCGTATGTTTTCTCCCTGATATTTGGGAACGTGGCAGAGCACCGCGATGGCACGCACTAGCTCGCGTTTAACCTCTGGCGCGTCATCCTGGCGCAACGCCTCCTGCAAACGCCTGAAGTCGTCATCCAGACGCGTGATCTGTCCTGCTAGCTTAGCGAGCGCAAACGCGCGAATATACTCGTCGGGATGGTATGTTAACTCTATGATTTTTGCTCTGTGGTCTTTGACATCTATCAGATTATTCCAACAACGCTGCATATAATTGATGAGTTCCTGGCGATTGACAATCTGCAGCAGTTCTACCTGATTTCCCACAGCGATGGCAATCTCGACTTTGCCATCGCCATTGACATCTTTCGCTCTCACGGCGCGGATACAATTCGTGCTGTAATATTTCCACATCAGGTCTCCTGTAGCATTGAGGGCGTACAGATAGTTGTCTGCGCCACTGATCAACAGTGTGAGTGGTCTCTGCTCAGGGTTGGCGGGATCGTTTTCTTGCATAAGGTCGCAGACGTCGATATCCATGATGCCACGCAAGGTGCGATACAGCCATTTGAGGTGCCCTTGATCATCGAGGACATAAACGCTACGATCCTCGGAGCCAACGATGACCTCTATATGGCCGTCCCTATCGATATCTGCCGCATGAAGCACCTGAATGCGACCTTTGGTGCTAAAACTCCATAATTCCTGGCCTGCGCGATCATAAACGTAGACTTCGTTCTCTAGTGAGCCACCGATAATATTGGTTGTGCTGGCCATATCATACCCATAAACGGCGTAGATGCCCTGGGGCATGTCAACTGATTGCAGCTCCTTTTGCAGTTGTGCGTCCCAAATGGAGACTCTTTTATTTTCCAGGCCAATCACAATCTCTTGTACGAAGTGATGGTCATTGTCATTCTTGTGGAGATAGATGTCACGTGCCCAATCCTGTTTATTTTTAAACATATGTTCTTTGGTCTTCTCGCCTTGCGCATCGAGTTATGATGAAGTGGTGATTGGCTAGCATGGCGAAGATCGAAATCTGAGGTATCCGGGGCGATGCTACCTGTACGCAGTATGCGCACACGATCTCCTACATCGCAGCTCCAGAGCTGTTTATCTTTGTCTCTTTCGGTGTCAATGGCATAGATCTGGCCTTCATCCGTGCCAACGATGATGTCATCTTTATGATCAGGTGTGATGTTGCCAAAGCTCAAGGTCCAGATGTAGCCTTTTACTTTGAACGGTTGGGTCCAGTAATACTGGACGATTTGTCTCCGCAAGCGCAAAAAGATAGCCAGGGCTTTTTCATAGAAACGCTTCTCCATCAAGTTGATGGCATCGGCCATTTCCATCTGAATATGGTGCTCTGGCGGAGTATCTCGTACGAACTCACTCAAGATGCTTCTCTCTTTTGGTGAAATATGTTTGAATATTTCCAGGTCTCCCTTTGTCTCTCCTCCCGCTTTGACCATCTCGTAGCTGTGGCGTATCTGCTGATAAGGGTTCCCCTTGAGTTCGAGGTCGAGATGCAAGGAAAAGGCTCCATAATCTTCTGTACCTACGAGGATTTCAACCTGCCCATCAAAATTGATATCGGCGGCAGCGATACTATACACACAGCTACCAAAGGAATGTTTCCAGAGTAATGAGCCATGATGATCAAAGATATAGAGGTAGCTGTCTTCGGATCCTACCAGGATTTCGGGTATCTTATCGTGATTGAGGTCTATTGTGCAAATGGCATGTGGACGATTTTGTAAGATACCTTCGCGCTCTTGAATTTCCCATGTTTTTTTGTGCCCCCAGCGTTTTTCTGTTCGTCTGCTAATCGTCCAGACGGCGATGTCCTTGCGGTTAGAACCGAGAATAATCTGTGGAGGCCCTTGCGGCTCTAAACGCGTGACACAGAGGGTATAGACCAGGAAGCCAGTAAAAAATTTATCCAGTCCTCTGCCCTGGTAATCGAGGATGTACAGATATTTATCGCCTGAACCAGCGAGGATTTCTTCTTGTCCGTCTTCATCTATATCATCGATAGCAATGGAATAGACCCAGCCGTTCGTGTGAAATTTTTCGCATACCGGCTCACCTGTAAATGTATCAAGAATATGGACACAGCGGTCTTCAGAACCCAGGATGATGCGTTCGGGAGTCTTTGGGCTGATAGCGATGTGCCGAATTCTGAGCTTCGTGGTGTATTCCCAGTTGGCTATTTGCTCTCCTTTGCCATTGAGCGCAAAAACATTCCCGTTTCGCATGCCTACTATGATGCGAGGAATCGTTGCATTGGCCTGCTCTGGTGTAACGTTACTCCAGGGTACTGCGCAAAGTGTGCTGATTTGCTGTGTCTCAAAGCGTGTCTGCCACTTTAATGCCCCCCAGTGGGTGAGTGCATAGACCCAGCCATTGCGCGAACCCAGCAGGACTTCGATGTCCCCATCATTATCGATGTCTGCGTCTTGAATGCTGGTAATCCAGTCTCCCACGTGGAAGTTCCAGTAGCTGGTTTCGACTGATGCTCCAAGGCGTAGAGCGTCCTGTAACTGGCGCATAGCATCATGATTTTCTAGTGGCTGTTCAAGGTGATTAGTGGACGCTTGTTCACGAGTATGTTTCTTATGGTTCATTCCTCCCCGTGTCTTTTGCATTTGCTCTGACATTGTGCTGTCCTTTATCGCCGGTGTCCGCATAGAAACTTCGTGCTTCTGCTGTTACACTGTAATTTGGTCAATTATGAAAAATTATAGCTCATATTTGTATTAAAAAGAAGAGTGTCTTGCTCCATCTTTAAGGCAACTCTTCAGGTGACGGGTACACTCGCGTAGGACTGTCCATCAGAGTTGAGCCTACGTAGCTACTATCCCTTGCGGTTGTCGATTCCGCCCTGGTTGACCTGAAGGTGTTACGAGGTTTAGCAAGTTTGAGTATAGACGCTAAGCTGCGCCAGATAGAACCAACGCTGTGCACTGGATGTGCCAAAACTCTGCCAGATTTCTGCCACTGTATGCCATCAGCAGCAAAAAAGTGTACAATAAAAGCGCGCAACAGAAGAATACCTTTCTGCATGTCTATGGGTATGAGCACAATTCTGGCACACATGGTGATAGTATTTGGCAGTTAATAGCGTCTATCATTGTAATTGAGGGAGTGGAAGCGTCATTGGAACCTGGCTCACGATGCACACTTCTTAAGCAGTGATCAAAATCTGGCTCTTAGCGAAAATGAGGTATAGAGAGAGAGGTAATCAGGAGGAAGGACCCGATGCAATTCGATCCACGACTGTCAAATCCTTATTATAACTGTGATGCTGTGCGTGAACTCTCCATGTTTTTGGTCGGCGAGACGAGTTGCGGATGGTGTATGACGCGGTCAAAAAGCGCCAATGTCTCTCTATTGTGGGTCCTCGGCATAGTGGGAAGTCTTCTCTGTTACAGTATCTTGGTGAGCCGGAGGTGCAAAAGCTCTATCACCGTTATGGAGATCTACAAGATCGCATTTTTATTCTTACTGACTGGCGTGAGTACTTGCAAAAAACACGCGAAGATTTTTTCTATGCGGTCTGTGATCAGATCATCATGCAGAGTCGCTCTGTGCTCAAACTACAAACCTCGGCATTGCAAGGGGGAGCACGCTTTAAAAGATTGCTGGAGGATATCCGCGATGCTGGATATCGTCCCGTTTTGCTGATGGACGCGTTCGACCGGGTCACGCGAAATCCGCATTTCGATCCCGACTTCTTCTCCTTCTTACGCTCGTTGGCTGGTATCTACGATCTTATTTCCTATGTGACTGCCTCGATCAAGCCATTGTATGAAGTGTGTCATTCTGATGAGGTTGCCTCGTCACCTTTCTTCAACATCTTCCACACGTGTGTACTTGGTCCACTAGCTAGCGAAGAGGCGCGGGAGCTGATTATCCTGCCTGCGCAAAGAGCCGGTATGGCCTTTACCTCTGAAGAGGTGACTTGGTTGCTCGCACGAGCGGGACGGCATCCCTTCTTTGTGCAGGTGGCCTGCCGTCATCTCTTTGCGGCGAAGATGCGTCAGCAGCGCGCGCCGCTTGACCTGAAGCTGGTTCGGGATGGAATATATGGTGAGTTATTACCGCATTTTGCTAATGCCTGGAAGGATCTCAACGAGAGGCAGCAGAGTGATCTCAAATTTGAAGCATCTCAACAGACGAATGGGAGACGTAAGCTGCCAGAACTGAGCGAAAGTGGACTATTTCGCAAGTATGTTCGCGAGATGGCTCCGCTCGGAGCACCGGAGATAACC
Organism: uncultured Chloroflexia bacterium; assembly: GCA_963802635.1. Taxonomy (GTDB): domain Bacteria; phylum Chloroflexota; class Ktedonobacteria; order Ktedonobacterales; family Ktedonobacteraceae; genus CAVTLG01. The sequence goes on from CAWDJJ010000001.1 coordinate 88,292, forward strand.
ATAAAAGAAGTAAAAGAAGCATTAGACCATTTAGATGATACAGAATCTCTTGGGCAGTGTGAGCTGAGTGAGATGCATTATATTACAAAACGAATGGGAGAATTACAAGCAGTGCAGTCATCCCCACATATCAAGAAAGGTGCACTTGTACGAGATTTCTTGAGAGCTGCCTTTGAGCGGATGCGTATGGACGGTATGCGCACAGATGGCGCTGCTGAATGGCGACTGTATAATATCCTCTGGTATCATTACTTCAGATATAATTTGCCTAATCCACAGACGGCGGCCCGGCTGGGTATCAGTTCACGCCAGTTTTATCGTGAGCAAGAAAGGGCGCTGCAAGAATTGCTCAATGAACTTCTCGCGCTGGAAACTGCCGCTGTGAAAGATCTGGATGTATGATAAATCTTGTTTTGTTACACGTGCTCCGCGATGATTTTAGATTGAGAGGCAATGCAAGACAACATTCTAGCTATTTGTGTCAGTCGAATCCTTGGTAAATCTCTTGAACATAATATCTGAAGGGGGTAATGGTGATAACTTATGTACTGTTGGCCTAAATAGCTTTATTGTATCACCATAGTATTCGTTATGCCTTTTTACCTTTTCATTCTTGGTATTTGCGTCTCTCTCAAAGTTTTTCGCTCTTTGATCAGATGCATTTACTGCCTGATCGTATAAGGAAAGGTTTCTCTCGTATGTACCTTTTACTGATTGGATTAAGTAATTCCTTGTAAAATGCTTTATATCAGGATCTCCTGGCATTTTATCTAAATATTGTAGTGCTACTTCTAATACGTGAACCGAATCTAGCATCTTATTCCCATAATCGTTCCATGCTTCAAAGATATTGTTAATTTTTTCCATTTCATTGTTAAGAGCCAATTTTTGGTGTTCTAGAGAATTTTGCCTGAAATTCTTTAATTGTTTTTCTACGGGATCAAGAGCTCTTCCTTTTGCCTCGGGCTTACTTTCAGACCCACTGTCGGAGTGTTTATGACCGTCAGTAGGTTGCCTCGCGTTTCCTTTCTCGCTCCACTGCTAGCACGTTTAAAGTTCTCTCTGGGTTCGCTGTATGTGTATGTCCAGTGTCAGTGGGTATTTCGCGGGATGATCTTTCTGGCATACTTATAGAAACCTTATGGCTCTTTCTAGTATGAAGGGCAGAAATAGTACTCTACTCTTCATGTACATTTTAGCACGCTTTCATTTTAATTGTATCTGTGGATTTTCGTCTTTGTCAAGTTGTATCCAGGCGTTTAGCGAAGATAGTAGTACTTGTTGATGCATATGCGGGGGGCCGAGCAACGCTGTTCGGCCCTGTTCATGCATGGGGTCTAAAAACTCTACTACTCCATTGTTTTGTTTGTGACCAGTGCTAGCCCTACGTGCGCGTTATGCCAACAAGCAGCAAATATGTACACATCCGTGTCTCTGCTCGTACGATTCGTATAGCGCTCATCGATGGGCAGCAAGGGACTATTCACTGATGAATGTCACGCCTGGTCCTGGTTGAAATTGTGTTTCTGTGACCCAGCCAGTATGAGCCCCCCAGTTCATCTGACTTACTATCACAGAACCATTCGCAAGCACCTGTTCTACCACGCCAACGTGTCCTAATCCGTACGCTCCCTGCACACCAGGCTGGAGGACGATGATTGAACCAACCGTTGGGGTATTGGAGACGCGCCAGCCAAACTGGTAGGCGTGCTTATTCCATTGGCTTGCATTTGCATTAGTTGTCCACGGTACAAATAAGCCGTGTAATTGATGGTACCGCTGGTTTGCCCACCAGGTACATTGTCCGTATGGGAAGAAATTTCCGTGCCCGGAAGTTCTAGCCACTATCAACAGGGTAGCTAACGATGCTAGCGTTGGCGCGACTGATGCCTGGCGCTGCGCTGGCGCTCGGGATCTGGCCGGAACAACTGCAATAGCATGCTGCGCAGGTGTCGGTGCTACGGATGTCGCTGGACCAAATGGCACGGCTGGAATATCCAGCACAATTGGTGACGTCTCACCAGGGCCGGATGTGAGCGATGCACTATCTGCCAGGCTTCCAGGCGTACAAATAGTCTGGTTATGGATCGAACTGGATGCAACATTATGCTTGTATGCTGCCTCGTGCCATCTCACTGCATAACGTGCGCCTATGGCCTTCAACATATGGTCTCCAACGACAATCGGTGCGTGATTGGTTTCAGAGCATCTGGTAGAATGCTGTGCATATATCCTCTCCACATTCTTCGAGCTGTGTTGGTCCAATAAGACTCGGTCCAAGGGTTGTTGCTACTATACAGATACGCACTACAAAAGTTGCTACATGATACGGCTGGAAGAGCTTCCAGCCTCGTCGTTGTGTTTGCAATGTATCCTCTTTCGAATATACAACTTGCAGACCCCCGCAAACGTTTCCGCCTCGATTATGCCTGTGTGTCATTCTGCGACTACTTAACATTCCACACAGACATAAATGGCAGCAGACGTATATTAGAAATATACATGAGAAATTGTTATGAGGAAATTGCATGCGTGAATATTTGTTCAAAAGGGGGATTTTTCGTCTTTTCATCTATGAGGAGAAAACCGGGTAGGGGCGTAGCCTCCTCGGTTATTATCGGAGCCGACAAACCAGCATGAGGGGGAAAACGGGTAGGGGCGTGGCCCTGGGAGCCACAATGCAAGAGGAACCAGGGCGCACGCGTTCTTGTTCCGTCTGGCAACGAAGCTCGCGCTTCTGCTGCTGCGCAGTCAGCTAGGCGGATCAGCAAGGTGATGCCCCTACCCATTTTGCTGATAATGCATCTCTCCGCATAGCATGTATAACTGCCTTCTTTTTCACTGAATATCTTGTTTGCGTAAGTTCTCTAGCAAACGGGTATAGCGCTGGCGATCTAGCGGAAGTATAACTTCACTGTGGGTATAGTTGGAGTAAATCAGGGCATTGGCGAGTTCAAGAGACATACGTCCCTCTCTACCTGTAGATGTAAATGGGCTGTCATGTAGCAATGCTGCGTTGAAAGCCTGATAAACCGCGAGATGATTGCCATCGCCGGACTCCAGTGTGAAGGGTAGCTCGTGAGACGCGGGGGCTGCCATGGCTTGGGGACAGGTGGCAACAAACTCTGCGCAGGTCGGTCTCCAATAGCTGGCAGGTTAGATGGCCGTTGCGCAGCTCAAGTTGTCCCTGCGTGCCCACGATTTTCATATACTCTGCTTGATCTGCCTCTGCAGTGCTAATATGTAGGGAGCCAAGTGCGCCATCCGGCCATTCTAGCGTAGCCTGGACCGTATCTTCGGTCTCAATCGCGTGTAGAGACGTGCGTGTCCAGCCAAACACGCGCGTTGGCAGTCCGACAAGGTGGCAGAGCAGGTCCAACTGATGGGGAGCCTGGTTCATCAGAACACCACCACCCTCGCCAATCCAGGTGCCGCGCCAGCCCGCCGACTTATAATAGCTGGCTGTCCGCGTCCATACAGCGCTCATCGCGATATGCTGGATATGGCCCAGGCGACCCGCGTGTAGCATGTCGTGTGCCTGTCGGATCTCTGGGCGAAAGCGTTGCTGGTAGACAACGCCGAGCAGCCGCTGTTGCTGTTGCGCGGTCTCGATCATGGCGTCGGCTTCGGCTACCTGTATAGCCATCGGTTTCTCTACCAGGACGTGGCAACCAGCCTCCAGACTGTCGATAGCCAGTCGTGCGTGCAGAGGATGAGGGGCCATAATCACGGCCACGTCAGGCTGTATTTCCGTGAGCAACTGATGGTGATCGCTATAGAATGCGCAGTCCAGCTCTACTGCTCGTTGTTGTCCAATGGTTGGATTAATATCGGAGAGCGCGACCAGATCGATTTCCGGTAATTGTAGCGCTGCTCTATGCATGTTGAATACGCCTGCTCCAGCTCCAATTATGGCATAGCGTAGGCGTGCCTGTTTTGCTTCCATCTCTTCGTACTCCTCTTCCATCTCTTTATCCTTCTTATGTAGAAGGCTTTTCCTGTTGCTTGCCACGAGCGATACGCTCTAACTCGATCTTCTGGCGTTCGCGGTGCCGTCGCTCGCGGCGGATCTCTACGAGCTTGTTCCACACGTGATAGAGCAATGGGCGGTATACATAATCCTGGGTGGGCATGTTCAGCCGCGAGAAACCGCCGAAGCCTTTCTTATATTCATAGACACCCCACATTTCTTCACCTGGCTCCAGGATCTCGGGGATGGTGCGAAAGTCAAAGTAGCTGCACCCATGCGCTTTGGCCCACAGAAAACACTGGTACTGCAACAAGTAGGCTGGCTTCAGGTTGCGTTTATTGTTGGAGGTGGCCCCAAACATATCCCAGCACCAATCACCGAAACGGATGAGCATCTTGGCGGCGATGGCCTCGCCCTCGTGTTCCGCGAGATAAAGCACGGCATCTCCCTTGCTGGCAAAGTGACGCAGGATCTCTTTGTGAAAGTCCTTGTCATGCACGAAAAAATCATCGCGCTCACTGGTGATTTTGAGCAGAGCATAATAGGCGTCGAAATCAGCATCAGTGGTGACTTCGCGGATGACGACACCTTTGCGCTCGGCTGAACGCACGTTCTGTCGCCAGGTCATTTTAAAATTGGCAAGCAACTTTTCTGCGTCAGGACGAATGTCGAGTACCCAACTGCGCCGCCCGTGTATCGCTTGCGGATTGGTGTGGAAGCCAACTTTGTGGTAGGTTGCCAGCCAGCTATCCATGGTGGGATCGTCATCGGCGACGTTCGGCTCGAACACGTAAGACCACAACGTGTTCCTTGTGCCCTACTTTGTGAGCATAGTCAACCAGCGCTGTCAAGACGTCAGGGTCTGGGCGTTCAAGCGTGGGACCGCGTGAACTATACAGCCACTTGAGACGCAGCCCAGGTACCGGCACATTGGCGAGCGTGAGCAACATGACTCCCACCAGACGTCCGTTTTCTAAAGCTCCCAGGCGGTAGATCGTGCCGCCCAGGTACTTATGAAGCTCACCCCATTCATATGCTTGTAGCAGATGACCACGTGGCTGGCTGGTCAAGAAACCATTCCAGACCGCCGGATCGTTAATCTCCTGGACGGTAATACTTGTAGGAATGCTTACACTCATAGTAAACTATATATTCTCCAAAAATTCATGTTTGAGTAGACTGTATACTTTTATATTGTGGAACTTGCCAAAACGCGGAATAACCTCGCGTAGTGTGCCCTCATATTTAAAGCCAGCCTTCTCGTCGGCGCGCCAACCACCGATATTGTCTTCCATATCCTGGGTCTGGATGCGATTCAAGTTCAATTCAAGAAACCCGTAGCGCACCATGAGCTTTGTCGCCTCGGACCCATAGCCTTTGCCCCACGCCTCGCGGTCGCCGATGATAACGTAGAACTCCGCGCTCTGATGCTGGACATTGATATCTTTGAGGCCGACAAGACCTATCAGGCGATTGTTTTCCTTGAGTGCAACACCTAGAAGAATATGTCTGAAATCTTTATAGAGATGTTCCAGGCGTTCCTTGCTGCGTGTATCGCTGGTCGGATAAATGGAAAAATAACGGCGAATTTCTTCATCGTTGAGCCAGGTGGCGTAGAGGTGATTATCCTGCGCGGGTTCCAATGGTCGCAGATACAGGCGCTCACCAATAATAAAAGGATTCTGCAGGTTTGCGGTATCCTGGGTCATAGCATAATCTCCCTTCTCACTCATACCAGATGTTCTAATCATAACAGTTGCTGGGCAAGTATGGTATAGAGTAGTATAGCAAAACGGGTCGAAAATGAAGATTGGCTCCAGCCCACCACAGTGAACTGATTGTACATGTGAACGCTGAAAAGGTCAATTGATCTAGTATGAGAGGATGGAGTGGGTATATGGTTCCCCGATAAAACTGCCCCTCTGTCTCCTTTGTATTAGGAAATGCTATTATGATATATTTGGATGGTGAGTACATATTTCATACTCTTTTTGAACGATGTTGTTAGGAACGTGTATCCATTATTTTGAGATGGGTTGGCAAAGATGTGATATGAGCAGATTGGCTCCAGGCAAGAAGAAAGCAGCTAAGCATGTTGTTCCTGACGCGCTGTTCAGCCTATCCAGGGTTAAGATTGCTACTTGTTTGGAAGGAGTTTCTCATGGAAAAACTGCGAGAGGTATGGCGTAAATTTACTGATGCTCGTAACAATACGGGTGGAGATTCCAATCCGCTCATGCCTGAACTTGATGCAATGCGGTCCGTAAGAGAGGAAAAAAAAAGATCAACACAACGAGAGAAATCTCCTAAGTCAAGTGCATCGCAAAAGGAAGTGGATACAACGCTGTACAGAGAGACAAGCTCGTCTGCAGAAGGGTTAGCGTCATTATTAGGTGACGAGTCATCAACACCATCACTTAATGCCGGGCGATCTGTCCGCACCGCTCAGAGCGATCAGAAGACAACACAGCAACAAGAAACAATTTCGTATACAGAAAATTTAAAACCATTATTAGAGCTCGAAGCAACACTACGGGACCAGATTAAAATACAACAGACTTTATATAAAGAAAGAAGTAAACAGATGGAAAATCCAGTACAGGAACTTAATATTGAAGTAATAAAATTATGGAATGAAATAAAAAGTAGTTCAGATGTATTGAGAAATACTGGTAAATATAATAGAATTAGCAAAATATCTTTGGAAATAGAAGGAAATGAAGAAGCGTATGGAGAACTACAAGAATATATAAAAAGGGAAATTGATGGAAAGTGTGCATGCTCTGATCGAACAACGGCACTAACTAACTACTTAGGTTTACAGCGTAAGCAAACTTCAGAAAATGAAGCATTTTTTCAGACATTTCAAGTAAAAACGAATACTGAAATATGTAGTGAATTTAAGAAATTGCAAGCAAAACATATAGAAGATCTGGTGGAATTTGGAAACACACTACAACGAAGCTCTCCTTCCTCTTCCGACGATGGCTACTAGAACTGATGGTTTTTTTGAAGAAGATGTGTTAGTAGATGATGATCGGCGTACCTACCGCGCTGGCACTGCTGTTGTATAACCACTGAGCATTGCTCTCCTCGATGTTGATGCAGCCGTGCGAGCCGTTACCGGCGAACATTTCATCGCCCCCTATGTCGTAGTGCGGAAAGTTCGTGCCCATGCCATAATTCACTCTCCACCAGCTATCATGCAGGAAGTAGCCTGCACTGGAGAGATAGCCCATGGCGTAATTGATGGGCGTAGGTGGATACCAGTAAGGCGAACTCTCAGGTTCATCTGAGATGAACTCGGTCGGTGATAGGCGCTCATCAAGATCCCATAAGCCTGGTAATGAGGGCTTCGCATATTGGCCGGTGGTGACATCGAACTGCTTGATCACCTTCCCGTTCTGGTAGACACGCAGAGTTTGCTCAATCAAGGAGATCACAATCACATACTGCGAAGTGACCTGATAGTACTTTATCAATTTGAGGTCGCTCGCGTGTGGCTGATTAGCGGGCGTCGTATCTTTGGCGTCAGCTTCCATCGCCTGCACATTCGCCATGTAACCCTGGACCATGCTGATCACGTTCTGGTAATCACTAGGCGTCTGCGCGGTGCTCAGCGCTATGTCCGGGTTAGCACCAATACCTTGCTGATCATATTCATAGTCCAGATTGTAGCTCTGACCGTCATAGCTGTCATGGTATTGATGTGTATTGCCCCAGTTAGTAACCTCCTGGTGAAATTGCTGGACGAGGTATTTCGCCTCACCCTCCAGGATCGGCGTGCTCAGCGCAGTAATATCGTTCGCAATCTGCGTCGGAAACTTCTCGTAGTCGTTCAGCGTCTTCACATTACTAATGGCTGTCTGGGTCGTCGTAAGTTGCTGCTGGACCGTCGTAGTACTCATGCCGTAAATTTTCATCGTTGCAATCGTAGTATTAAACTGTTTCAATTTAGCAGAGACCAGAGTGGCCTGATTTTCTAATGTCGTAATTTGATTTGTTAACGTCTTATATTGGTGGGCTAGATTTGCATAATAATTCGTTGCAGCTTGATTTGAAAAAATGGTAATCGTGGGTGAGCTGGTGTGACTCAAGGTGCGCTCCTGCTTGATGACGGGTTGCAGCAGACCTGTGGGAACACCCATGCTACGAGCTGTGTTAATCTGCTGATCAAGCGTTCCCTTATTCTTTGAAGCCTGAGCTAATGTCGATGGCGCGCCAGGACCACACGCGCTCAGCAAAAGTGAGAAAAAAGCCAGACAGACGACGATGCCGCTTGTCGCATGTGTTGGTCTACGTTGCTCTCGTCTGAAAGTGGGGCGTGACATAAGAGCAATGCCTCCTATTTTAGATTTTAGACAGATATAAGACTAAAACTGTCCCTCTATTCCTACATATTTAAACGCAACAAAGAGAAAATCGTTTCTTTTTGATCTATAGCTTTTTGGATCGCCTCCGTTTACATATGCAAACCATTCACTTTATGTCACCTGTATGCTCAATTGAGGCTATGCATAATTAGAATGATCAGGCCAACTTTTCCCTACCACCGCAGACCGGCAAAAGGGAGAACTGGCAAGCTCTGGTAACGCTGTTATTTTCAGTCGGCAGGGGCGTATAAAGTGATATAATAATAAAGACATGCGGATTTTTGGGTGTGTCTCTTACGAGTATTCTGTTATTCTGTCAGGAAAATATACAGAGAGTTCTGCTTGTTATGAGTGAAAAAAGCCAGGATAATATGGAAGGTAGCATAGATAATGCACTTTCCATCGATGTAACGCGACAGATTGTAACTCTGGATACTGAGAGGCTGAAGAAAGCTTCTGCAGGGGAAGGGACTGACAAATTTGTTCGCTTTATAGGTATTGTCGAGGTGTTAGTATTGGTACTGCTGGCTTTTCTCTGGCCGCAGGCTGCAAATATCGTGTTAACTTTCCTGGATCGTCCTTTTCTGAGTGTACAACCTGTAGCAGGCTGGTTTCCGCTACGTATCTTCGTTATCTTTCTGCTTCTTTTAAGCTGTATACTTCTTTTCTTTGGTCCTTTCATCTGGTATCATAGCTTCGTGTTAGCACGTCGGCAGGGTCATAGAAGATATACAGTAGTGGGATGCTTAAAATATTTTGCGAAAATTATTTTGCGTCTATTTACACCTTATCTTCTTTTTGCAGAGATCGCGTTATTGCTGAGAGCAATCCAGCCGCAATTCTGGTGGCTCTGGGCATCTCTTATCTATCTGCTGTATGCCATCTACGATACGCGCGCTGGAACCTCCCTCGCATTTTTATCTTTTTATGAGGTAAGCCCTTTAGACCAGCAGAGCGAGCTGTTCCAGAGACTCAGTGCGCTGATGATGCGTCTGCATATCGCTAATTGCACTATTCGTGTTATCCACGCAGGTGATGGGAAAGACTGGGCGAATGCCTATTTTACTGGCTGGGGGCGCAGACGCTCGGTGTTGTTGACCGATACGCTGCTCCAAAACATGCCCGTAGAGGAAATAGAGATAATTGTGGCCCATGAATTGGGCCACATGGTCTACTGGCATCCCTGGAAGTGTATCCCTATCAGCACGTTAAGGGTACTGGTGATGCTATGGCTGCTCTACGCCTTGCCGTTGACCAACGCGATTTCACCTCTGGCTCTCGCTTTGATTGGATTTATGTATCTCTATGCAGGCTATAGACGCCGCCAGGAGTATCAGGCAGACGAATTCGCTCTGCAAACAACGCGTAACGTGTGGGCGTTTAAAAATGTCAATACGCGTATAGCGAATATCAACCTGACCGGTGTCATGCCCGACCTGTTCTCTACCCACCCTCCGCTCGCTCAACGCCTGGCGCATGCAGACGAGTTCGCTCAGCGGCAGCATGGTGCATAAGTAAAATAGCGTGACTGATCTGGGCGAGCGGGATACGCGATTTATCTCCCAAAAAGCTAGAAATCAGATTATACGTTGTGGAAAATAGATCTGATAGAAAAAAGGTTCTGCACTCATGAAGGGAAAATGGGGTAGAGGCGCGTCCTGGCGACCGTCCCCGAGGCTTTAGGGTGCACGCGAGGTCTGACAATGAACCACAATTTTGAGATATTCGGGCAAAACGGGCGCGATAAATCGGACCCCTACCTCTCGGGCAATAAATTGCCGGTCTTTTATTCTGGAAGATGAATTATCTTTTATAGTCTCTGATCTTTTTCTGCTAATTTCTTACGATAGAAAAACCGCATAGAGGTCTTCTTCCCCAATTTATTGTGAAAATGGTAGGGACCCGATTTATCGCGTCCGTCGTGTTCATAACATATATGTTGTACTATAGATAGTAGAAAAGAATTTTCTGGTAAATATCATCATAAAACATGTTTTGATCTTATTAGCGTAATACATCGCCTTTTCCCAGCCTCAAACCGTCTCAAATCTCGCCGTGATGACCGAGAAAGTTGTGGGTAATTGTCAGGGCCGCCGCTAGGGACGCAAAGACCTTTTTTGCCTGGTCCCACGCGCCGGAAAATCCGCCACAAAAAGGTCTTCGCTCGGCCCCTACGCGAGTTCCCACTGTTCTTGAAAAGTTGCCTCACCTGAGTCGTTACCTCGCTTCGTCCGTCAAAAGCCGTTACTGCGCTCCATATAGAGAATGGCCCAGCGAATGCTTCAAAATGTCGATACACCTTGATACATAAAGCGAAATACTTTACACTTAACCTTAGTGCTACAGATTATCAAGGTTATGTCATGTTGATCTCATATAGGAGTATTTTATAATGGCAAGACGGAAAAGTCCTGATGTCGTTAAAATCTTCTATTGTTATGCCCATGAGGATGAGTACTTGCAAGGCCAATTAAGCAGGCACTTGAGCAATTTAAAGCGGCAAGGATTGATCAGTGATTGGCATTATCGTGATATTAGAGCCGGTCAAAACTGGCGACAAGAGATTGATGAACACCTGAATACCGCACATATAGTCCTGCTCCTCGTTAGTGCAAACTTTATGAACTCAGACTATTGTCACTGTATCGAAATGATGAGGGCGCTAGAACGCCATAGAGATGGGGAGACAAAGGTTATTCCTATTATGCTGAAATCTGTCGATGTGGCGGGTGCCCCTTTTAGCGCTTTGCAAATGTTGCCGAGAGGTCAAAAGGCAGTCGCGAGTTCGAACAAGAAGGATCAAGTATGGACAGATATCACGATAGAACTCAGAAAGATTATTTTTGATATTCTTGGGAGACCTGATCCTGTCGATGAGGCATGGGATGATCTTGGTTTAACTGCCGAGTCTCCGCGAAGGAGCCGATCAACCAGAGCTGCCACTCCTCATCGTTCAAATAGAGGAGCAAAGGGGCGAACAAGTAGACGAGGCGCAGTCCAGACACTGAGCGACACTGCTTATCGACCAGCTCCCCAGGTTTTTAGGCGATCTCTGCCTAATGTATATAATAAAACTTTTTTAGAAGATATATGGAGCTTGATAATAGATGTAGCCTTTCCAGGTCTGGGCGAATTTCTGAACGATAACTTAAATGCCAAGAAATATAGAAGGTATCGCAAGGGTATACGAGCAGTTGGATATTTCTTTTTTTTCGCCTTTGATGTTTGCCTCATTACCTATGGTGTAAGTAGCTGGCTGCATTCGCCTGTGTTGACAATCGTGACTCTCCTCATTTCGTTATTACTTTTCGTCTGGATGAGCTTGAATGAACACACGTTACTGAGCGTGGTGTTTACGCTCATATTTGCCTGTGCCTGGTGTAGTCTCGGCACACTTTATTTCAAGCAGATAGAGTTTATCGTCATATTTTCGGTGAGCCTGTTCTTTGCCTATCTGCGCCTGTTCCAATCCCAAGAATAAAATAGTGTGGCATTTTTAAGCAAGAGAGATGTTCTATGAAGTTAATGTGGTAGCTTCCTGAAGCTCAATTAACTCACGGGCAAATGTCTTTGCCATTGTTGCTTGGCGTGGATCTCCACGATTTTTAAAAGCGTCTGCCCATATATGCCAGGTCTTTATCGCCTGTGTTAAGTTTCCTTGATCTGTCGTAAACTGTGAGGCCATGTTTGCTAATTCGTCGCAGGTAACGCGACGTTGTGTTGTAGATGGCTCTTCGTCCTTTTTGACGGAATGAGAAAGAATACGCCATCCCACTACAAGATCGGCAAGCGTTACTTCGTTTGGTATAAAAATACTCAACTGCTGAAGCGTATTTGCTGTTGCTGTTGCACGAGGTTCCGATTGCATTTGCAATCTGACGGCTTCAATGAGTTGATCAAGATTTACCATCAACGTCTTCCTCTCCGCTGTCGAGTCAGGTAAACTATGGGCTTTCCATGACTCTATTGTATTAACAATGCCACTAACTACGTTTGTATATCCTTGATCTGGATGTGTCCACATTATGATTGGCTTTTTATTATCTGGTAATGCTTTGAGTTTATCAATTGGTGGTATATACCAGTAAGTAGGACGAAGAATTATAGGAATAACACGTGCTTCTTTGTGCTCATGTCGTTCGATAGCTCGCTGCATTTCTACTTTATAACAATACTCAGAATCTAAAAATGAACTGCTAATTAAGAGTAGAATGATTTGAGCTTCGTCAAGATATTTACGAAACTCTTGTTCCCACTCTGTACCAGGACTGATATGACCATAGTCCCATATGGTAATGAGTCCACTGTTTTTTAATGAACTGAGGTGTTTTTTGAGGCTACCGGCCATTCGCTCATCTTCAGGGGCGTAACAAAGTAAGGTTGTTACTGTCATAAATTTACCTTTTTCTCTTTTATCAGGATACTTTAGAAGCGGAACTCAAAATGCTCATCGTCGGGGCAATAACCTTATTGTCTCTGTCACTTTTTATTAAGGGCTTTCGTTTTATGCTCCTATAGTAAATATTGATATTAATGAATATACTCATGAAGCTATTATAATAAACAGTTTACGATAATACAAGAGGTAATAAAAGGAGCTATGGAACTACTCACAAAACCCTATCTGGCTTTATCCACTTCGCGGGTCAATCTCCAGGCGCTGATCAGCGCCGAGCAACGCTGTCAACGTTGGGTCAAAAACGCTCTTTTATCGTTGGTTGGTAGGTAGCTGAGAAGAGATTTTATGCGATAGACGTATTGCGCGCACTCGCACCTTAGTTAAGAAGAGGTTGTGCGTGCGTGTTTGAGGGCACTCGTGGCCTTGTGTACACGCCCGCTATGAAGGTACTATGGTTTTATCAAGGAATCAGGTTGCCCAACATCTCTGCATACAATGATAGATTGAAAATATTCAGGAAGGATCTTGCTATGAAGATTAATATTGTACAGATTGTCTCATACACGCGCCTGTTTGTACGTCTTTGTTTGCCTACAACCGTGTTTATTGGTTTGTGTGCGGGCATTTTCGTGGCTTTTGGCGCAGTTTTGAGGACGTTTTCTCTAACCGTTCCTCTTTTCGTTATTGGTGGAGTATGGCTGCTGCTTCTCATCTTCTACATCATTCTTGGAGTAACCTTTACCCACTTCGTCGCTCGCTTTATTCGTGGTTCCTTTGGGTCAGAAGAATTGCGTGTCCGAAGACGTATGGCCGCCTTGAGCGGTTTCCCTTTTTACGTCCTCTGCTTGCTCTGCTTGATGGCGACTATTGTGTGTTTTCTTTTTCCTGATATGGTGAATGGTGTGACTGGGTTCGCAAGTGAGGTTGGCTTTTTGGGTTTCGCTCTTGTCTCGTGTAGCTATCTCATTCTGATGCGTTTCTTCTTAGGCTCCTCATCTGCCATTGCTCATCAGTAATGAGGAAATTGCAATGCCATGAAATGCTGAATAATGCGAGAGGGTGTGCTGACGATGGACAGTACAGCATACCCTCTCGCATAGTTTATACACGACGCTAGCATTGCCTGTGTGGCCGACGTGCGTATGGAGCTGGATGATGGCAAGATCAAAGCTATGGATAACAACTATGTAGCGCCAGAGCGCAAGCTTACCCAACCACGCAAGAAAAAGCGTCGCGGCTAAAAAAGTGCCAGATCTCGCGTAGAATCCTCCCTTGTGGAGGCCCTACGCGAGGAGGGAAACAGGCCACCGCAAGGGATGGCCCTACGCGACCATGTTTCCAGCAACCCCGAGTAACTAAGATTACACGGATAATGGCGGCAGCAGACCCTGCGGCACAATCGGCAATTGCTTATAAAGTTCAGCTCCAGTTATATGGCTACGCCAGCTCTTGGCTGCATGCAGATCGCTGACGAAAGCGCTTTGCAAATCGATGTTGAGGGCCTGCCAGAACAGGCTGATGGCACGGCGCGCAAAAGCAATGTCATTGCGTGGCTCAATGCGATCCAGGTCCTCGAAGAAGAATCCGCAACTAGTAAAACTGTATTGCTGATAGTATTGTGCTTCCAGCAACAGTTGTGTACGCCATGCACTGTGCTTGTCCTGTGGTAGCGTATGCTCTTTGCCATGACGCGTCCAGAACTGCTCTGGCGTCTCCCAGCCATTACGCAGTACAATATAGTCATCACGAGCTGCCCACGGATCAAGCAAAGCTTCCCCGGCGTATTGCTCGAACAGTTGGTCTCCATGCTCAGCCAGATTTACCAGAGCCTGGCGTAGCGCACTCTTCCAACTACTATCTCCTTCAGTACACTCACAACCTATACTCCAGCGCGCGACACCGTGCCCACAGCTCCAGGCACTCGGCTGCTGGATCTCAACTACTCTAGTTGCCGGGTGCATCTGCATATAACGCTCAAGCGCACAGACCTCAAAGCCATTTGTCGGAGCGCCATAGCTGACTAGGCGCGCTAAGAACTTGTCGCGCCAGGGCTTATGATGGCCGTAGAGTTCACCGTCCGTGGCGATGATCAGCAGTTGTGGATCTCCACTTGTGCGCTTGTTCGCAGAGAGTTGCTCTGGCAGGTAAGACTCAGCGAATTTGTCCGCATCGTTGGTGAGATTCCAGTCAAAGGAGACGCCACCAGAAAGCGGTGCATTGTAGAAGAAGACCGTCATACTACGGCCATCACGCAGCGGCACGCAATACGGCTCGGTTGGATCAATGGGGCCGCTAGCCTGCCACGGAGCCAGAATAGTATAGGTGATACCATTTTGAGCTAGCAAGTCCAGGCTCTCACAGTCCACAGCCGTCTCTGCCAACCACATGCCGTGAGCATCACGTCCATAGCGGTGACGGAAGTCTTGCAGACCCCACAGGATCTGTGTGCGCTTATCACGGGACGTTGCGAGCGGCAAAATGGTGTGGTTATATGCCTGAGCCATGGCGTTCCCCACCCCATAACGCTGCATATGCTCATAGTCAGCGGCGATGATACATCGGTACACTGCCGGATGAGCCTGCTCTAACCAGGCAGCAAGTGTTGGTCCCAGATCGTAGCTGATGACCGCAAAATTGCCTGACTCGGCATTCGGTTGATAACACTCGGCAGTAATCTTCTCATTATAGTTAACGAAAGGAGTTGCGCCAGGCTCTAAAGGGATAGTGTTCGTAAAAGGGTCCTCGCGTGGGGGCTGATAAAAATGCCCATGCAGGCAGAGGTAAGTTAAACTCTTCTGTGAATTGTCAGAAGTGTTAGTCGCCAACGGTTCTATCATATAAACACCTTCTCCGGTACACAGCAATAACAGCACTGCAACACCAGAACACGCTATAAATCCTATCGTCTAGTATAACATAGAAACTGAGCAATGTATTTCCGGGAATGTACCTCCGTCGCGGTGTAATGAGGGTCAGTGACTCTACAAAACGTCTGCATATTTCCTGGCTTGCTTTCTATGTTTTCCTATCCCGATAGGAAATGGCGGAAGCGCGCTATGTCCATTGACGATCCGTTTGCCAGCTACTCCAAAAGTATAAGGATAGTACTTTATTCTTTAGAGTAGCTGCCGATTATCATACTATAGTACTTTTATAGATGTACAAAAGGCGAAAGTGGATGGAAAGTCAGGAGGATACATAGTCTATATTCCCCTGGCTGACAACTTATATTGCCTTGCATTCAGATGATGAATGCCTATGGGTATTATGCGCTCAATCCCTGGTTTGGTACTACCTGGGCGCTGGTGAGAAACGCCTCATAGGCTTCGCGCAATTTCGGATAACGCAGTAGGAAGAAGCCAACATATTCCTGTGACAACGCACGAGGTTGCCGTAAGAGATGCATATTTGCCTCTTTCAGCAAGCGGCTGCCCTTTCTACCGTTACAGACTTTACAACAAGCTACGAGGTTTTCCCAGGTACTTTGCCCTCCACGAGATCGTGGAATGATATGGTCTAGTGTGAGATCGCGGCCACGCTTGCCACAATATTGGCAAGTTTCATCATCGCGCAGCAGAATATTCGCGCGCGAGGGCTGTAGGGCGATACGAGGCACCCGCACATTGGCTAACAGTTGCACAATGACCGGGCGTTCCAGCTCAAGACGTCTAGCTTGAATACTCTCTTCGATCAGATCACGAACATTCTCATCTACAAATGTTACCTTATGCTTCGACAACAAAACGATGAGACGACGCTCTGGAATAACCGAGAGAGGTTGTAGCGAGGAATTCAATACAAGTACAGGCATGAACGGACTTTCCTTCCTCTCTGTCAGAGCCGATAGCAAATGCAGATAGCGAGGAAGACAACTGACGATGTGAGCATGAGGAAAGGGAACCGACCTCAGGCCCTTCAGTTGTTACGCCGACTGCGATGACCAGATGGATAAGGACGGAGGTGTCTTACATACCC
Source organism: uncultured Chloroflexia bacterium (assembly GCA_963802635.1). Lineage (GTDB taxonomy): Bacteria > Chloroflexota > Ktedonobacteria > Ktedonobacterales > Ktedonobacteraceae > CAVTLG01. Next base: position 105,009 of record CAWDJJ010000001.1, read on the forward strand.
AGGAGAATCAGGCACAGCAGGGGTGTTGCTCCACACCGACTCTGTACCGCCTGTACAGAACGTGGTGTGCAAGAGTATCAGATGGCAGCCACTGCTACTGGGTCTAGTAGCTATCTGATATCCCTGCATCTATAAACTCCTTTGTGCGCCTGTTGATAGTATTATGACACATACTATGTCACGTCGCATTGCTTATCCTGAAAGGATTGATGCTCCTGACTCCCTTGAGAGGGAAGTATGTGTCATCCTGGTCGGGGTGAGAGGACTTGAACCTCCGACCTCAGCGTCCCGAACGCTGCGCGCTAGCCGACTGCGCTACACCCCGGTTTGACATTCATGCAAGTAACCACTGAACTTATCCATGAACTGAGCGATAGCCACTCACTGATACAACGAAGTGTATCAGCAATAGGCTTCTACTCTGCCTGTATGTAGTATAACATACTGAGCCAAATTTTGGCAATAGGCGCTCTGCGATTTTCTGACGAACACTACAAAATTTGCTTGATCAACTGATCGGCCAGTGCAAGTGAATAATTCTGGCCGCGATCATGCGGATAGACCTGGAACATATTTGCCACCCATAGTCCATGTAGCGGAGTGTGTAGCGGAGGAATGTGCGCTCGGTAATCGGTGGTAACAATAGGCTGGGCAAAAGGAGCCTGAAACACCCAGCTTTCCTTGACCCACGCCGGGTCAAAGGCTGGCACAAGGCGTTGTAGATGCGGAAAGAACTCCGTCATCACGGCTTCTTTGCTCATTGTGAAGAGTGGGTCGTGCATAGGACGATAGTTGCCGAGATAGACGAGATGTCGTCCACCATACTCCGAGGGCGAACGGAAGTTGGTGTGCTCGAATATGCCGGTGAAAGGATAACCAGGATCACACATGTTGATCCAGTAGCTGTCAGTGAGAGGACGGTCCAGGGCCAGGATGAGGCAATGCGCCCCGTATGCCTGACCCCAATCGTGCTGGGCGCGATAGTCAGCGGACAATGCTGGTATCAAGCGGCAGGCCAGACGTGTGGGCAATGTCGAGATGACGCGATCAAAGGTCCATGAGCCTTTGTTTGTTTGCACGCGCCAGTGGTCGTCCACCTGTTCCACCGTTTGAATACTAGTCCCGAGCAGCACTTTGCCGCCTGCTCGGATGATGTGCTCGACTAAGCGTTCATAGAGTTGTTGGAAACCGCCGCGCAAATAGCCCAATTGGGTTGTACGATCATGGATGCGTGCCCAGAACCAGGGGAGGGCGATCTGGTCGTATAGTTCGCCAAACTTTCCCTGGAAGAGTGCTGCAAATAGCATCTCGTAGGGATGCTGGCCCATCCAACGGCGTAGCCAGGCGTCGGCGGTCTTACCCTCCAACCAATCGGGGTTGGCGACTTTGAAGAAGGCCAGGACCGCGCCAACCCGCAGACGCTCAACGAAACTTAGGGGCTGGAAACGTAAGAGCGAGAGCGGCGAATCGAGCTGATGGTATTCTCCGCCAACCAGACTCACCGTACGCGGACTCTGCCACTCCAGCAGCTCTCCCAGGCCAATTTCTTTGATGACCTGGATCACCATTTTGTCGGTGCGAAAGATATGATGGTAGAACTTCTCCAGCCAGGCATCACCAACGCGGAAGCCAGAGGCCAAGCCTCCGGCAATCTCTTCTTGCTCAAAAACCATCACTGATTGACCCGCCTGCGTCAGTCGATAGGCCGCCATCAGCCCTGCTGCGCCGCCGCCTAGCACTGCGTATTCCATATCTTAGTCCTCGTTGCCTTGCTACATATGCTCTGCTACAAAATATCGTACCGCTGCGATTGTCCAAAACCCAGCGGCATGCTGCGACTATTTTAGCATAGCTGACGAGTAAGTGATATAGATATGCTGATACGCGATGGTATTCCTCTTGAAGGGTAGCTCTTCAGGTGAAGCGTTGGACTTTCGCGTAGGGACAAGACAGCTAAACCACTGGATGCTGCAAAGCTCAATGCACCGTGACCCGATCTAGCACTTTCTGCGCAAAGAGATGGGCATCTACGGGATATCTTGCCGTGATGAGATTCCCATCCTCTACCACAAACGGCTGCCTGATACTCCTACCGTGCAAGAAATCACCGTTCTCCTTGAGTATTTTCACTGTTTCGTCTTCAACATACTTGGGATAGGTTCGATAGTAGTCTCCCAATCGCCAGGAGGTCAGATAATAGGCAGTACGTTCCAACGGTTTTGTCAGTGCAGTGACCTTTCTTCCATACAACATACTTCTACCTGTTGCAGGATCAATTGTCCTTGCCAGCACCAGGACGCCGTGGCAGATAGCCCCAATGATTTTATTTTGTGTGAGAAACTGCAGTGCCTTGTCCTGTACCACCTTGTTTTCTAAATACTGACACATGCCCTTGGCATGGCCGCCTGGCAAGAGTAGTACTGCATATTGTTGGGTATCTATATGATCATATGGGATGGGATGCCGGAACGCCTCGTCGTTTTCGAGTTCTCGATAGGCGGTCAACGCGTCGGGTCGTGCACCCAACTGTCCAAAAATGACGCCTGTGAGCAGGCGTGGGTCGGCCTGACCCGTTTGCCCCGTTTCTGTGCTGAAGATGACCTGCCAACCGGCGGCCACAAAATGTTTCCAGGGGATAGAAACCTCTGTGGGATCGAAGTCTCTGTCGGGTAGCGGCATGATCGCTTGCTTTGCCATCGTGCTTTGTCCTCCAATTGCACTTTCTCACGCGTATTACTGCCTCACTGTATGCTGATTTGCTCAGCATTGTCAAGAAATCACGTTGTTATAATGTTGTTGGATAGCGTATCCCTCTCTGAACGGTGAAGTTTATTGAGGGCAAGGTAAAGATCATGGGAAGTTTGCTGCCAGGAAGCTCTGGTCCACAAGCAGGTTGGAAGCAAGCGGCATGATGGTAGGCGTGTGCTGCCTGGAGGCAGAATTCGTAGGCACGCAAAAAAAGGCTTGACGAAAATGTCCGAACCTGCTATATTATTGCACATGCCAAGATAGCTCAGTTGGTAGAGCACAGCACTGAAAATGCTGGTGTCGTCGGTTCGATTCCGTCTCTTGGCACCGCCCTACTTGTAGGATGACCCTTTCGAGCCGTATACGTAGCCGCTCGAAGGGCTTTTTTATTTCCGTGGTATCTACGCCAATGTAGCGATGCTGTAGCAACCAACATTTAATTTTTTTGCGGCTCGTCTTTATAGCAGAGGTAATGATTGTAAAAATAGGTTTGACTAAGGTATGGTTCAGAGTAAGCTCAGATCAATGTGGCAAATTTGAACAATCCAAACTGCGAAAAATAAATTCTGAGATGGCTTCCTGAGGGGCATTAAAATTTATTTTAGATTGGCTCATTTGTTCAAAACAGTCACATTTATTTGAACTATGCCTTGCAAGATTTATATCCTCTATTCAGTACCAAATAACATATGAACTAAATCCGAGGAAGAGTTAACTTTGAGTGCTTGCCCACTCAAAGAGAGCAAATCGATATCAAGGTGATCGTTCAAGAAAGAAACACACCAAGAATCTCCTGGTATCTGGGCTACTAATGCGATTATTTTTCGACGAGGGATCTGTGATTGGAGAGAACGTAGATAGTCGTATTGGGAAACTTGCCCTATTGCATAGCGAAGCTGGGCCACAAAATTCCGAAATGTTACGCTTTTAACTTCAACAATAAATTCGCTTTGTCCAAACTCTATTAGAAGATCCACCGAGCTAGGATCTTCTAATACTCTAGCTCCCTTCTCCTGGCAAATTTTAGCGATACGATCAACCATAGAGTTATGAGTAAGATGTGCTTGGCTCACTAATTTTAAATCATAAGACGCATCTATTTTCCTCCTATCTTGTTCCAAAAGCTTTTCCTCAAAAGCATCAAAAACACCATGATCATATTCTCGTAGAACGATAGTGCTACTTTTTCCACCAAAGAACTCCCATTTATCCTCTTCACTTAGGCTAGCTTCTGTAGCTTGATCAGGCATTGGAAGTGAGGATATACTTAAGTCCAAAGACCCGAAGTAAGCATACCAACCTATATTTTCATCTCGATCAAATATGGAAGGCTTCCAAAAAGAGGACTCTTTTTCTAATTCTAAGAATTGGGTATCAATTTGTGACGAATTGTCGAGACTGAACTGGGATAACCCAATCTTTCCTTTACTTGACTCAACAAAATATGTGTTTGCTCGGATGAATTTGATCCACTCTAAAGCATTTCGATGTAGGCCTATAAGATCATAGTTCACGACACCTGTTCTGAATTTTACTATATCAGCTACACATGCATTAACATCACTATGATTGGAACATCGCATAGCATAATTTGCTATTTCCTTAGCACTAAGAGTAGCTACTTCCCCACGAGCCTTGAGCGCTTGCAGAATACGCCATATCAATATAGTTGGACGTATCAATACTCCCGTTTTTAAGTGCAATTCGGTCAATTTCCCATACTGGTTAAAAGATGTACCACTCAACTTTAACTTGACTAAATCATCGATTGTACTATTATGCCCATTGGGATATTGATAACGAATAGATTGAAGGGTCATGACCTCTGAATAACTAAGCTCTTTGCCAAGGTAGGCAAGACCAAGAGGAGTTATTTCAACTGGTTTTATATATCGCGTGGAATAAATCAAACCCAATTCACTTAAAATTTGCTGATAATCCCTCCAAATATCTGGCTGTCCAGTATCACTACGGACATTAGGAGGAAGCAAATTATTAGTTATTAAGTAATAATTTACGTATGGAGCTGGATCAACAACGTCGCGATGCATTGAAGCACCCAATAAAATATGATACAGCAATCGGTCATCGACTTTAGCCATGTGATTAGTTATAGACCAACTATATCTGGGGTAAGGAGGATCAGGGTACATAAAATCACACTCTTCCAAAAGTACTGTAACGTTTCCACAATTCTTCGCATGTTAATCATGTCATGAAATGTATATTCTACCTTACATAATGTAAGTAACGGTAGCAATATACGTTAATGCAACTAAAGAGACTTCATAAAAGGAAATCTATTTACTCAATTATAACACGAAAATTGTGAGGATTGTACTCTTTTAGAACTCTTGGAGTGCTTCTATGATTTTTTTACCTACTTCATAAGCCATCAAAGGAGGCACAGCATTTCCTACCTGCCTATATTGAGCAGTACTTGTACCGCAGAACTCATACCAATCGGGGAAGCTTTGCAAACGAGCAGCTTCACGCACTGTTATAACACGATCACGATGAGGGTGAATATGTGGTCTACCGCCACCTGCACTTGAACCCACTAACACAGTCCCAGATGGCCGATTTGGATCAATTCTATCAGTATGATCAGTTCTATCACGATCTCCAGGAAGAATATTTGCATATCGTCGACTAACAGCTTCTCCATGAATACGAATTAAATGATTCGGAAGTCCTTCAACCTCTTCCAGTGCCCATTGACTTGGAGATAACATTTGGCCTTCATTGATGAGACGTGTTACATTAGGACCTGAAGGACCAGTAGGAAACTCAAACGGAACATCTTTACGAAAGCCTACTAAAACCACCCTTTCTCGATACTGAGGAATACCAAACGCTACTGAGTTTAATTTCGTGAAGTGGAGATGATATCCCGTAGCTTCCTTAGCATACTGATACAACTGCTTCCAATCTTCACCTTTATTAACTGTTAATAACCCCGGCACGTTTTCGAATAAAAATGCTTTCGGCTGAATAGATACAACTAAATCAAAATATTTAAGTGCTAATTTTCCCCGTGGATCATCTAATGCATTTCTTCTTCCAAGAATACTAAAAGACTGACAAGGAGGACCAGCAGCAACTAAATCGATATCACGCGTTCCAGCTAATTCCAACAATTTACTCGCGTCTAATTGCATTGCATCTTGAGCTATACCATTTACATGGTCAATATTATGTGTAATACTTTCTATAAATACTGGCGCAATATCAGTTGAAACAAGGGATTTAAATCCTGCGAAACCTAAACCAAGATCCAGTCCACCTCCACCACAAAAGAGACTTATTAAATTAAGTCGACCATGCTTTAGTAATTCCAATGTAAAATAATCTAATCGTTCTAAGTAAGCGTTCCTTGGAGACTTAGGAATCACGTCTATATTATTAGTAAGTACTAGCTGCTTGGCAGGAACCTCTTTAAGCCACATATCAAATCCTACCTTTCTATGAGGTAAAAGCTGATCGTCTTGTTAAGATTACACTGACCAGCTCTTCTCTAAAATAAACAATACATGCAATCAACCATTTGCTCGCTTTTTATATAATATACACAGAAAATATGTTCATGTCAACGGGTATTGATTCATGTAGGAAGCTTTACTCATAACAATCATTAGTTCCATCTGCAACAGTAACGCGGCACTACCAATTAGTCATATGGGGATGAGGAAATGAGCGAACGGCACGTAAGAAAATGCACCAGCGCCCCCTTGCTTTTAGCGCTGTTCGCGTCTGCCAGAGTGCAGATGCGCGTACCAATCATGTAAAGCCTGCTACGCGTGATAGCGACGTTGACATCCTTCCTCTTTACTGCTATGCTTATACACGTTAGAGACATTGCGGGGCATGAGAAGAGCAGGGAGGGATATTTGAATGCAGAAATCGACGTCGTGGTGTGATATCTTGCGGAAAGTGATTGAGGACCCTTTCGCTCGACAACAACTTGCCGACCGGCTCGGCGTTTCCTCCATCACTTTAACGCGTTGGGTGAAGCAAGAGACCAAACCACGTTTACAGAACCTGCATAATCTGGTGATAGCTCTGCCTGAATATCGTGACCAGCTGCTTCCACTGCTTGAAGAGGCATTTCCCGACTTCTCGGTAGCTGTTTTGCAGCAAGCAACGACACCAGATTACAGCGTCATTCCTTCCAGCTTCTACAAGCGAGTGATGCATACAGTCGTACATACTCCCAGATCGCTCCTCTTCTCGCTGCTCTGTGATCTTATTTTAGAGCAAGCTCTCAAACAGCTCGATCCCAATCGCCTCGGTATGGCAATTGTCCTCGTTTGCTGTATGCCTCCTGCGTCGGGACAAAAGGTGAGGAGTCTTCGTGAGGTGCTAGGTCGTGGTACACCGCCTTGGAGAGAGCATCTGGAACAGCAAGCCAGGTTGTTGGGTATCGAATCTTTGGCGGGTCACGTCGTCACTTCGGGGCACCTCGAAGTCAACCACTTTTGGCACATATCTTCAGGGATCGCTCCTGGCTATCGCCGCCTCTGGGAAGAGAGTGCTGCCGCCGCTCCCCTGCTGCGCGCAGGAGAGGTGGCTGGTAGTTTGCTAGTATCCAGTACGCAGTCTGACTATTTTTCTGCTCTTCGCTGTGCGCTGATCGAGCAATATGCCGAATTGCTCACGTTAGCCTTTGCTCCTCATCAGTTCTATGAGCCAGAGCGCATCGAGTTGTTGCCCCTGCCTGCCTATGACGTACAACTTCCTATGCTGTCCAGGTTCCGGCAACGTGTGACAGCTATACTCACCGAGTCAGCCCGAGATGGAGCGCCTATTCATCTCCTGGAGGCTGAGCAGATGGTCTGGCAGGAGATTGAAGCCGATCTGTTCTCCGCTCCATCTCCTCTCGATGAACACCATCGCACATAAGAAAGGATTTTGTGATGACCGAAAAAGATGACCCAACTACGGGCAAAAATCTCTATTTCATTGATCACGAAAGTGGAGCCGAGATGGCGCGCCTGCTGGATCAAGATCGCATGTGTACTAGAGGCATGGGCGGTTTTCTCTCCGAGCGCGCAAATGACCTGACGGGCTTGCAACACATTCTCGATATTGGCTGTGGACCGGGAGGCTGGGTGCAAGAGATCGCCTTTAGCCACCCAGAGGTCGATCTGGTGGGCATCGACATCAGCCCGCAGATGATTGCCTATGCTCAAATGCAGGCACAGACACAAAGCCTGCACAATGCCAGCTTCCGAGTCATGGATATGATTGGACCATTGGACTTTCCTGACCTGAGCTTTGATCTGGTCAACGGTCGCTTAATCGCCTTTCTTCCCACCACCGCGTGGCCGATGTTCATACAGGAATGCATACGCATTACGCGTCCTGGCGGCATCATCCGTATGACCGAAACAGAGTTGAGCGTCAGCAATAGCGCTGCGTTAGAGCAGCTCGATTGGCTGCTGAAAACGGCACTGCAGAAAAGCGGACAGAGCTTTTCGCCGCTAGGACTGCATGTGGGTATTTCGCCAGTGCTTGCTCGTTTTCTCCGTCAGGCAGGCTGTCAGAACGTTGGGCACAAGGCGCATGTGTTAGAGTATTCCGCTGGCACTGAATTCCATCGTGGCTTCTACGAAGATTGGAAAGTTTTCTTCAAACTGATGCAACCCTTTCTCGTCGGTACGCAGGTAACGACTCAGGCAGAGGTGGATCGACTTTATGAGCAAATGCTCATCGATATGGCGCAAGAAGACTTCTGTGGCATGCTTTGCCTGACAACGACCTGGGGAGAAAAACCAGCAGAGTAAGCCTGACTGGTTCTACAGCACAGTGTCCTTATTAAATATGTGTTTCTCTAACAATGGACAGCGCAGAGACTAGTACTCAGTCTCTGCGCTGCTTTACTATCCTCATCAGATTTCGCGTGATCGCCAAATCTGGCAAGTGGGATCGCACTACACTGCAAACTCTGCGAACATACCTCCCTCCTAATGGTTGTTATGGTTGTTGTTGTGATTGTTGCGGTTGTTATGGTTGTTGTTGTGATTGTTGCGGTTGTTGTGATTGTTGCGGTTGTTATGGTTGTTGTTGTGATTGTTGCGGTTGTTATGGTTGTTATGGTTGTTGAAATGGTTGTTATGGTTGTTATGGTTGTTGTTGAAATGGTTGTTATGGTTGTTGCGATGATTGTTGTTGTTGTTGTTGTTGAAATGGTTGTTATGGTTGTTGCGATGATTGTTGTTGTTGTTGTTGAAATGGTTGTTATGGTTGTTATGGTTGTTACGATGATTGTTGTTGTTGTTGTTGAAATGGTTGCGATGATTGTTGTTGTTGTTGAAATGGTTGTTACGATGGTTGTTATGGTTGTTGCGATGATTGTTGTTGTTGTTATTGTTGAAATGGTTGTTGTTATTGTTCGAGAAACAGTTATTGTTCCAGGAGCAATTAGGCAGTGGTGTTTGTGGCGTGCTAGCGCTGGCAAATGCTGCTGATGAGACTAAGGCAAATGATAGCCCGGCAAAAAGGACCATTGCCGCGATGAATGCAAGTCGCCTTAATACGTGGAGCACGGTTTGCTTCACACTGCCTACTGTTTGATTATCTACTTGATTGTCTACAACAATTTGTTGTTCCATTGGTTTCTCCTCTTGTAAGAACTGTACTAAACTTCTTCCATAATAACTTTGCTTGTTTCATACAAGCAGTGTAGAAGCTAACTCACTTCTGACGCTTTGAAATATAGCATATGTAAAAATTATTATCAAGGATTTATCAATGTGGTATTGTTATGTATATATGTTTAATGGATGAACACCATGCTAAAATAAACAAATTGTATCTCTATAGGCTGCGCTGCGTAGTGCTATCTATCCAATATGCTGACATATCTGACTATGAATGAGGTCGTACTCCTCTCATCTCTCTCTTCAACAGCAATTTTTAGTGCGGTGTGGCGAATTACCATAACCCTTGAACACGTTGATGTGGCACGATTAAAAATGGAAAATAAAAGCCATGTTTGCCTGTTTTATGCGCTTCTTGTCATTGTAATAGAAGAATAGGAGTTATATTTTGTATAGAACGAAAAAGCGCATCGGCAAAAGCATGGACATGAACGATTGCTATTGCCGATGATTTGTACCGAACGTAGTTGCCTGGTACGGAGAAAGAGGAATGGCAATGCAATGCCTATGGGTATGAGTGACTCGGGGGCCTGGTTCACTCACGTCACTGAAAGACGGACTATTTATTTTGAGGATGAATGCCGATAAAAAAGATTGTAGCGTGTCACCTACCTTCCAGACGATTGCTACCCACCTTCAACGAGGTAGGAGTATTTGCTACTGTACTCCTACCTTTTTTGTTATAACAATGCATGTCCCACAATGTCAGGTTGTGTTATGTTGAATAGATGGTTGGCGCAGGCTGACGGCAGAGATAGCTGCCAGTATCATGCTTGATCCGGTGGCCGGAAGGTCTTTGCTGAATGTATGGTGGCCTGCTGGTCTGTGGTCGCGCTCTGGCTGTCGGACGTCTGCTCAGCAGGATAGGTAGTAGTACAGATGGCAAAGGAGCCGCTGTGAGCGTGTTGAACCAGGCAGAACTGTTGCCACTGACATGCTTGCCCGGAGGGGCAACGACATAGTCTCCTTCACCCAGGCTGCTAACGCCCCGCCCTAATTTCCCAACGCTATGATATAGTTCGAATGCTTGATTATAGGTGAAGTAGAGATGCCAACCGCCGCTTCCTGTGCGCACTATAGCAGTCTCTGGCAGCGCATAGAATTCCATCAGTTGCTCAAGCGAACGATGCCGAAAATCAATGTCGATAACGAGCAGGCCACCCCCGGTTGCGATGCCTATGTTCGCTGTGGGTTCTTGATACCACCAGTGCTGAATTGTATGCAGATCACAGGTTGCGTCTTGCACTGTATGTAGTGAACGAGGATGTTTGCCAGGATGGTGACATACAGCTTGTCCACACGTACAGGTACCAGCCGGGGAGATGCTGTGTAGCGGGAAGACGCGCCATCCTTTGCGTGCATATGCTAGCGCAACATTGACGCTACTGACGTGTGGATGAGGACCACGCTGCTGGTATGGTTCGGATGTGTTTTGCATAGCTGTTCTCTTTCAGAAAATAGAGAGCATACACGACTACACGACGGAGAGCAAGAGATATAGGATAGAGATATCCTACGCTCGTGTGTTTAGTATAAACATGTCCACAAAATGCTAGCGCATTTTTATGATCAGCTATAGTTTGCCTGGAGTATAACGGCGGGTGGTAGGAAAGACGTTGTGCTGTGCTTTGGAACTGTTTGCTGCCTCATTGGACCACATGCTAAAATAGGTCTACGAGTAGCTAATATTAGCAGGGACTTTACAACATTATGGATCAGACAACAACGCCCAGCGCCACAGCCATCACAGCATTGGATCAGCCAGACCTCTATATCAATCGTGAGCTAAGTTGGATTGAGTTTAATCGTCGGGTTTTTGAAGAGGCAAAAGATGCGCGCCATCCACTCCTTGAACGTATCAAGTTTGTGGCTATCTTTGAGACAAACCTTGACGAGTTCATAATGATTCGCCTGGCTGGTCTCAAGGATCAGGTTGTTGCGCATACTACGAAACGTAGTCCCGATGGGCGGACTGCGCAACAACAACTGACAGCAGTGCGTCAACGGCTGGCTCCGCTGGTCCAGGAGGTGCGCGACTACTGGCGCAATGAGTTGCTGCCGCTTCTCGCCGAACAACATATCCACGTGCTTGACTATGAGCAGTTGGATGCCGAACAAATAGTTGAACTGCATACGTACTTTGAGCGCGAGATTTTCCCTGTCTTGACTCCTCTAGCTGTAGATCCGGGACATCCATTTCCACATATTTCGAATCGTAGCCTCAATCTAGCCGTAGTGATTACTGATGCTGCCCACAATGAATTCTTTGCGCGCATCAAAGTGCCACCTGCACTCCCACGTTTTGTGCCGGTATCAGTAGCAGAGAGCGAAACGCAGGTAGCCAGTTTTGTTTGGCTGGAGCAAGTGATTGCTGCGAATTTAAGCCTGCTTTTCCCGGGTTTTGCCGTATGGGAGTCCTATCCTTTCCGTGTGTTGCGCGATGCTGATATTGAGTTACAAGAGGACGAAGCCCTTGATCTGCTCGAATATATTGAGCGGGAAGTGCGCGAACGGCGTTTTGGTGCTGTTGTGGACCTGACGGTAAATTCGTTGATGCCCGCACGTATCCGCAGCTTGCTACTGGATAGTCTGGAGATCACACCCGATGATCTCACGGTCATTGATGGCCCGCTTGGTCTGGATAGTGCCATGGAACTGCATTGGCTATCCTATCCAGAATTAAAAGATCCACCATTCACGCCGCGTGTCCCCGCGATTATTCGTCGTGAAGATATATTTACCGCGATCCAGAGCTATGATATTTTATTGCACCATCCCTATGACGGTTTTGCTAGTGTCATTGACTTCATCCGTGCGGCAGCAAACGATCCGCAGGTGCTCACGATTAAACAGACGCTTTACCGCGTGGGAGCTAATGCTCCAGTGGTCAAAGCCTTGCTACAGGCAGCGGAGAATGGCAAGCAGGTAGCGGTCCTGGTAGAATTGAAAGCGCGTTTCGATGAAGAGAACAATATCCTATGGACACGTGAGTTAGAACGCGCAGGTATCCACGTGGTGTATGGACTGATTGGCTTAAAAACGCATGCTAAGATCGCTCTGGTTGTGCGTAAGGAAGACCACGGCTTACGGCGCTACGTTCACCTGGGTACTGGCAACTACAATGCGACGACGGCAAGGATATACGAAGACTTTGCTTTGCTAACGTGCCGTCAGGATATTGGAGAAGATGCTACAGCACTTTTTAATGCCTTAACCGGCTATGCACGTCAAAGCGTATATGGTAAGTTACTGGTGGCTCCTGCTGCATTACGCCGTGGCATCATCGGACATATTGAGCGCGAAATCAGACTTCACGAGAAACATGGACATGGACGACTTATCTTTAAGATGAATGCATTAACCGACCCGGATATCGTTCATGCCTTATATAGAGCGTCGCAGGCCGGTGTCTCTATTGATCTGATAATCCGTGGTATTTGCAGTCTTGCCCCTGGTGTTGCTGGCGTGAGTGACAATATCAAAGTGCGCAGTCTGGTTGGCCGTTTTCTGGAGCATAGTCGTATCTACTACTTCGGCAATCATAAGAAAGAGGAAATTTACCTGGGTAGCGCTGATATGATGCAACGGAATCTGGATCACCGCATCGAAACACTTTTCCCTATTCAGTCTCGGATTGTGTGTAGAGCTATCGTTGAGCGTGTCATAGAGCCGATCCTGGCCGATACGTGTAATGCCCATGAATTGCATGCCGATGGCACGTATACGCGCATGCGCGCACCGGAGGGGGTAGTACCCTTTGATTGCCAGTCCTGGTTTCTCACTCATCCCCTCTTCGAGGACAATGATACGGATCTGACGGTGGATGCGCCAATCAGTGCAGTACCATCAAGCGCTTGATGCAGACCTGTCTCTGCTTGTCGGCTTGCTCACATGCGTGATATACGCACAATGCTTCTTGGATGCATGGTACCCTCTTTAAAGAAAGTGGTCTGGCATGATACAATAGTCGCATCATAAAATTGATATTTCCTTGCATACAGACGAGAGAAAATAGTGGTTCTCATCTGAACGCAGGGAATATGAGATAGTGTTTGGTTTCATCTCACTCCTGACGAAACGTGTGCGCGTTCCAAACACTATCTGACTTGCTTCCGCACACGGTGCTGGTCTCTGAATACCTTGAATGACACAAACGGAATACAGTGGACATATAGATTTTAGTATGCTCGACATCATTATTACGCTGGCGGAGGTTTTCCACGCGCAGCATAAACAATTGTATATGGTTGGGGGAACGGTACGTGATGTACTACTTCACCGTGGGCAAGTCAACGACTCGGATCTGGCAACCGATGCACGCCCGGATGAAATCAAACGCCTGGTTATGCCAACGAAGCCGCAGGCGATTGTGCTCGTTGGTGAACGTTTTGGTACGGTACGCTTGCATTATGCTAGCGGCATTGTAGAAATTACCACTTTTCGTAGTGAGCGCTACAATCTTGAGTCGCGTAAACCAGAGGTATGCTTTGGCGATAGCCTGGAAGAAGATTTAGCTCGCCGTGATTTTACTATTAATGCGCTGGCCCGTGATCCGCTCAATGGGCATATTATTGATCTCTTTCATGGTCGGCAAGACCTCGAAAGTCATATATTGCGTGCAGTTGGCAATGAGCCAGATAAACGTTTTGATGAGGACCCGCTACGACTCTTGCGCGCTGTACGCTTCGCTGCTCAGCTTGATTTCAGTATCGAACAGACGACCCTGCAAGCTATTATGCGCCAGGCCAGCCGACTACAGAAGATCAGCCGTGAACGTATTCGTGACGAGATGAATAAGCTATTGCTGTCCCACTATCCGTCAAAAGGGCTTAATCTACTCATCGAGCTTGGGTTAATGGAGTGGATTATGCCAGAAGTATTAGCATTGCGCGGTGTCTCGCAGCAGCCGCAGCCGCGTGGACCAGCTACAAAAGATGTCTATGCCCATGTGTTACGCGTTGTGGAGCGTTCATCACCCAGGCTAACTACGCGCTGGGCCGCACTTCTACATGATATTGCAAAGCCCCGTACGAAGAGCGTCGAGGACAACAAAGTTCATTTCTTTGGTCACGAGGATGTTGGGGCATACATGGCGCGCGATATACTCAAACGCTTGCACTTTGACCGTGATTTCATTGATAATGTTTCGCTGCTGGTCAAGTTACATATGCGCACGAATGCCTATGCCAGTGATTGGACGGATGGTGCTGTGCGGCAACTGATGCTGGATTGTGGTGATGCGCTCCTACCTGATCTGTTGGATCTGTCGCGCGCAGATATTACCAGCTATCGTGTAGACAAAGTGAGCCGAGCGGTGGCTCGCGTGGCTGAACTGAGCGAACGTATACAACGGCTGCAAGAAGAAGCCGAGCGTGTCCCGCTGAAAAGTCCTCTCGATGGGAACGAGTTGATGCAGATGTTTGGACGTGGTCCGGGACCATGGCTCCGCCCTATTAAAGAGCATCTGCTGGGCCTGGTCATTGACGGCCAACTCTCGTCAGATGATAAAGTGGAGGCCGCAAAGATTGCCCGCAGCATACTGGACGCGCAAGAGCAGAAAACTGGGCGCTGAGTGAAGCCAGAAGCGGTCACAAAACGACAGCATTGTACTGATTGAGATTACGGCAGTCTCTGATCATTAAGAGAAGGTCCACATGAAGAAAGAGGTTTTATTGTGGCGAAAGCGAACACATCGGGTAAGAAGCAACAACCCGTAGATCCCCGTGCAGTTGAGAGCGGCAATGAGTCTGTAGCCGTTCCCGCCTCGTCTACGCCAAATGCAACAACGAATAGGAAAAGCGGTAAGAACAATAAACGGCAGATTGGCGGTACAGCGGTACCGGGCGCAAAATCAACTATACCGAAGCCCCCTCCCACAAGCAATAATGCGCAGCAACAGCAGGCTGAGGGCTACAATCGTAGTATGCGCCGCCGCATGCAAAACCTGAACGGAGACGAGAACGAGCAGGCAAAAACTATGCAGAATAAGCGCCGTAAGCGTATTGAACGTCGTAAAGAACGCCTCGATGCGCGCCGGGCTGAAATCCGTCGTTCGCTCCCCAATGGCGGAAAAATCTCGCTTGGTCGAAGAAATATGTACTTCATTATAGGGGTAGTGGCGATCATTGTCGTGCTAATCCTCTTTGCGGTGCTGAGACAATTGCATTATATCTAAGCAAGTGACCTCTCTTCTTATAGGAGATCGTGTAGGGACAAGTCCCTTGCGGTCAATACTGTTGAAATACCGAGAATGACACGACGGGAGCCAACATGACCGCAAGGGCACTGAGACGGACGCGATAAATCGGGTCCCTACAGCCTGATGCGATAAATCGCGCTTAATCTTACATCTATCTATTGAGAAGTTTAAAAGGCAAAAGAGGCAAAAAGAGGACGGAAAAAGGCTCTCCGTAATTCATTGCTGGAGAACAGTAGGGGTCCGATAATGCTCTTTCACTTTTAAATCTGGTATACATTGAGCATTTTTATATCAGGTTAATTTGTTAAAACGCATTATCGCGTCCGTTTCTCCGTCCCCTTTCTGCCTCTTTTCCTTCAATGAGAATGATCTTCTTTTTTCTCTCTACTTCTCTTTCTTTCAATGGTATTGATTCCTTGCGATTGTCTAGGGTGGACCGCTACGAGGGTCAATATCTGCAATGCGAATATGCGATACTGCTGGTAGAGAGTTTTGACGATATACTGTATGCGGCAATTTATGGTGAACATTAAACTATATACTTCAATATCTCCTTGTGCTAAACTATAACCCACCGTTCGCTAGTTCCTTGTGAAGCCAACGCACAAGCCAGTCTATTCAAGCGAAATTGGCGAATACTCAACAATGGGATTCGCCTCCGCAAGCTGATTTAACAAAAAAATGAGCGAACCGTGGGTATAAAAACGCAGTTCCTGATAGATCATTCCTTGTAGTAAAATCATTAGGAGGGAAAAGAAACGGTGGGTCAAGCAAAAGAGCTTGCTATGAAGCAAGAAGCTGAAGAAGCAAATATCTGTTCATCATGTAATAAGAAAAATAAGAAGCTGAACATGTGTGAGTCCTGCCAACAACTCTATTGTATAGATTGTTGGGACCCTGATAAAGCTGAGTCAGATGCATGTAATGCTTGCTGGAGGAATGCTATTGACGATTAAGCAAAAGGAAATTGGCGAGTGCTAGCGTCTGATTACTCACTCTCCTGATAAAAGGTGAATATTGCCATATAATCTGCACCTATTCTGCTTTCGTTTTCAGGAAGAGAGAAAAATAGTGGCATGCATTACTCAATCTTTGGAGTAATGCATGCCACGTGTTCAGAACCGCCATGGGCGACAAGAATAGACCGCTATTCTTAGCCTCCCGTGTAGCCTAAGACAGCCGAAGCTCCTGTTGCGCCATTGTTGCTGTATATGAAGTACAGCGGGCGTTCAGCCACTACAGTACCATTGAGCGCCTGCACCGTTGCGGATACGTTGTAGTCGTGTGGTGAATAGGCCGCAGCCATGGGCACGACCAGACTATCCACATTGACCGTCGAACGGCTCTGTGCCGCCAATTTGAGCGTCTTCTGAACGACTGTACCGTTGGCATAGAGCGTGACGACGACATTTACTGCAGACGTATTAGGATTTTGTAGCGTTATAAAATCGTAGAAGTTCGTCGCTGCGTAGCCTTCTGCAAAGCTATAGTTGGCCTGGCTGGATGGTCCAGCTTGACCTACAACATCCGTACCACCAACGATCTTCGTCAGATAGTGGAAGTACATCAAGCGTTCAGCGACAATTGAAGCGGTTGGAGCCGTCACTTCAGCCGAGACATCACTGGTTGGTGTAATGCCCCCCACCGGATGGCTGTATGCATTGTTGACATCAAAGTAGTACTGGCTATGCGCGTTGACTTTTACAGCCACCGTCTGTTGTTGCCCATTGGAATATTCGAGCTTGACACTGGCGGTAGTGTCGCTACTGGTAAAGTTCGCCAATATCAGGTATTCCTGGAAATCCGACGCGGTGTAGCCCTCAGCAAAGAGCCAGTCGCTGCCAGCGGAACCACCTAACGACGTAGCACCTACGGCACTGGCTGCGCCTGTTGTTACGCCACCTGCGGTGGAAATGTTGTCCTTAAAGTACATTGGGCGCTCAACGACTACGCCAGTATCAGAGATCACTTCGATGGCCGCCTGTGTGGTGACACCGGCATCGCTGGGTGTGGTGGTACCACGTTGCAAAGGTCCTACCGCTACCACTTTGCTACCTATCAGTGCTCCCTGGGCATAGTAGTTCACCGTCACATTGGCAGTCTGCGTTGTGCTCGGATTCAGGATCGTGATGTACGTTGCATAATATTGCGTACCGTTCTGGCGCTCATCGCCTTCCGCGAAGTAGAAGGTCTGCTGGCTGTCATTGGTAGCTCCAAAGACGTCGGTGCCACTGGGAACGAGGCCATTATCAAATTTGAAGTACATAGGACGCTCAACGACGACAGGGATGCTCGATGTTACGATGGCTGAGACCGACACTACGGTCGCTGCAGTCGGGGAGACGCCGAGATCAGTGTTGACGTTGATGGTAGAACGAGCGTTAGCTGGTGCAGTATGGGTAATTATCTGCTCTGGTTGACCCTCGAACAGATATTGGACTTTGACAGTAGCAGGTTGTGTCGGGCTGGGATTGAGCACCGTCAGATATTCCTGGAAACTGCCACCTACCGCTCCCTCGGCGAAGTACCAGATGGTGTTGGCAGGCACATTGCGTGCTCCGGTACTGGTAGCTGCAAGGCTGATCAGGTCATTCGCCAGATTCGCCGCGTTATAGCTGCCCAGTCCGGTTGCCATATCATAGCCTGTACCAGCCGTATATGTTGTGCCACCATTGATATTGTTATTGCCGGTCTTTACGTCGTGGAACGCAGTGCTGTATTCTGAACTGTTCTGTGCAATCTGGTAGAGCATGGGATTTAAAAAGCCAAGATTGAAGTAGCCTTCGTTCGGCGACTTTTGATTGGCTAGCGCTGTCATGGCTGCCCACATTGGCGCTGCTGCTGAAGTTCCCTGTGCAAGAACCCAGCTAGCGGTACCGCCAGCAGTATCACAGCTAGCCGCCGCGACGGTGCAATAGGCCAGGTAACTTTGATTGCCGCCACCTGCGAAAAGCGAGACATCAGGAACTTCGCGGCAATTTGCTCCTGTGTTGCCTGTATTAGCCGCGCATGGAGTAGCAGAACTATTGCTACCTGGCACACCTGGAGCTTGTTGCCAGCTCGGTATGGTCCAGAGGCTACTGATACCACCGCCACCAGCGGCTGGATAGAACCACGAAGAGGGAGGATTATTCCAGGCAGTTTCTGAGCTATAGCTGCTACCGTTTAATGTGAGAGTTGTACCTCCTATACCTGTAACATAGGGTTGCGAGGCCGGGTCCTGCACACCAATCTGCGTCAGATTACCTGTGTTTGTTGGATAGCAAGCATCACTGCCTGCGTCGCCTGCAGCCGCGAAAATGCTCTGACCCTGTGCTGCTGCAACCAGTAGTAAGCTGTTCTCGGATTGTGCCGTGCCGGGCGAGAGGTTAGCTTCACAAACTCCCCAGCTAGTGCTCACAACAGGCACCGCGTCATTGACGATCTGTTCCCATACTAACAGACTGTCAGCAGCCGTATTCGGTGCTTCATATACTCTGATACCCGCCAGGTGCGGAGCCGCGCTGGCAACTAATTCAATATCCAGGTTAGCTTCAATTGCTCCAGCATCCTGGGGTGGGGTAGTGGCTCCTTGTGGCACAACGCGTGTAATCGGTACCGAGCTACCTCCACAGGCTGCCGTATAGGCGCTGATATCGCTACTCTTATAATCAGAAAATTCGATCAGGCCCACTGTTTGCCCTTCACCATAAAAGCCCTGATTGTACAGGCTCGTCAGGTTATAGCCACTGACAAGTTGTGATGGCGTATAGTAGAGCGTACTCGTGGTCTGACAATAATTTGTAGCCGTTGCCGCTGCAGGGACCGAGGCTGACTGCGACTTTGTTACAGTCTTGCTAACCGGCCTGCTAATCGGTGTGTGGGTCAGGTGGTTAGCTGTATCCAGACCGCTCACACTCTGAATAAAAGGCGCAAGTGCGGCAGGTACATTCAGATCGGTGGTGGGAGCGTAGAATGTTTCACCACTGGGAGAGCGGTAGTTGCTGATCTGCACGCCAAAGGCTTGCTCGGCCTCGCCTATTGTGCCTTGAAAACCGATCAGTACATGGTTGCTGAAGGTCTTTGTGGTACTAAATCCATACTGTTGCATATAGTCGATAACAGCTTGCTGGCTCGCGGGCAACGGACTATACGCCATGGTTAACTGTGCAGCAGTTAACGTGCGCTTCGTCGCGTCCTTAGCGCGGCTCACGCTCTTTACATAGTTGGCTAAGCCGTCCTGATTACGCAAACGTAGGCCAATTGTAACGTTAATAGATGTATCTGTGTTTGTTGATGTAGTGATCTGACTCGTTTTGACAAGGGCCGGTAATTGTCCAGGCAACTTGACCATGTTGCTCGCATGCGCGCTAAATAGTGAGCTAAAGGGTGCGAAGCCCCAAATAGAAACAATGACCAGCATAGTGAAACAACCGATTGTCACCAGAGAGATAGGTTTCATAAGTCGAGAAGAAGCATTGCTCTTATTACCTTCTCTGCGGCGAAATACATCCATACGATTTCTTCCTCATTGAACCGATAGCAATACAATAAAAAAAGATTACATGGGTATATTTGTGCTAATGCTAGAAAGAGGAAATTTGCCCTCCGGGCAATTTTTCAATGTGAGATAGCTACCTACCTTTTCTAAGGATATGCAGCAAGTGGAGAAACAGAGCGGCATGCTATAATAATGTACCCATATCTCTTCATTTTTCAAAGCTATTAGCCTCTACTGGTATAGTACAAAATAACGTTCAGCTTTCTATGAAGATCGATACAAACCAGGACCTATGTACCTGTTTGGATGCCCAAATAGTCTAATGGGTATCAGCAACCTTTCCTGGCTTCCCCTCATGGACGGAGAGCCTGCAGGGAGTAGCTTGTGTTTTCCCATCTCATGTGGTACACTTTTAAATGGAATTATATAGCTTATTTTGGCTTTTACTCCTGTAGTAGAGGCAGGAGTGGAGATAAATAGATAAAAAGAATGTTTTTATAGTTTGGGCTGCACATATGGTGTGGTTTAGGAGGTTGTTTATACCTTGACAGAAGAAAAAATTCGACTGATCCCGCTTGGTGGACTGGGAGAAGTTGGAAAGAATATGATGGTCGTCGAGTATGGTGACGACATTATTATCGTGGATATCGGGGTGATGTTCCCCGATGAGGAAATGTTCGGCGTCGATCTGGTGATTCCTGATACGAGTTACCTCTCCGATAAGAAACAGCGCATACGCGGTATCCTGATTACGCATGGTCACGAAGATCATGTTGGTGGTCTTCCTTATGTTTTGCCAATGCTTGATTTTCCACCAATCTACGCAACACGCCTGACACAAGGTCTGATCAATGTCAAATTAAAAGAGCATAGGTTGCTTGATAAGGCGGTTGTCAACGTCATTGCTCCTGGCGATCAGGTCGATCTTGGGAGTTGTTTCGCCGAGTTTTTCCGTGTCAATCACAGTATACCGGATGCAGTGGGGATTGTAATCCATACGCCGATTGGAGCCGTGGTGCACACGGGCGATTACAAATTTGACTATACGCCTGTCGATGGGAAACCTGCCGATCTCGGTACGCTGGGTGAACTTGGCAATGATGGTGTGCTGGTGATGATGGGCGATAGTACCCGTGTGGAAACACCGGGCTATACGCCGTCAGAGCGTGTAATCAACGAATCGCTGGACAAAATCTTCGCCAATGCACCAGGACGCGTCCTGATTGCTACATTTGCCTCGCTGATCTCACGTGTACAGCAGGTTATTGACACTGCTGCTCGTTATGAGCGCTTTGTGGCCCTTGTTGGCCGTAGTATGCAGAATAACGTCCAGATGGCTACTGAGCTGGGTTACTTGAACGTGCCTAAGGGGATGTTCATACGGGCCGAGGATATCAATAAGTTCCGTCCCGATCAGGTCGTTGTCATCTGTACCGGGAGCCAGGGAGAGCCTACGTCGGCATTGACACGTATCGCCAACCAGGATCACCGTTTGATCAGCATTGAGCCTGGTGATACGGTCATCTTATCGGCGACGCCTGTACCTGGCAACGAGAAATCGGTCCATCGTACAATCAACAGCCTGTTTCGCCAGGGAGCCGAGGTATTCTACCAGGGCATCTCAAATGTCCATGTTTCTGGACACGCGGCCCAGGAAGAGTTGAAGCTCATGCTGAGTCTGCTGCGACCGAAATTCTTTGTACCAGTGCATGGGGAATATCGTCAACTGATACTCCACGCCAAACTGGCCTACTCACTTGGCATAGCGCAAGAGCATATTCAGGTGGTAGAAGATGGCGATATCCTCGAAGTCACAGCCGAGCGGATCTGTACAACCGGTCATATTACCTCGGGCAATGTCTTTGTCGATGGGCTGAGTGTCGGTGATGTGGGACAGATTGTGCTACGCGACCGCAAAGTGCTATCGCAGGATGGCATTCTCATGGCTGTGCTGACCATTGACAAAGAGACAGGCGAACTGGTGGCTGGTCCTGATATTGTATCGCGCGGTTTTGTCTATATGCGCGATGCTGAGGAGTTGCTTGAGAGTGCACGTGAACGCGTTTTGGCATCATTTGCGAATATGGATGGACACGCGGTTCACGGGGGCTCTGACTGGTCCTTCGTCAAAGATAAGATCAAACATACGCTGAGCGAGTTCCTCTACGAACAGACTCGCCGTCGTCCAATGATTATTCCTGTCGTCATGGAGATCTAGCAACGCTCCAGCACCGACTGACCGATAGAGGCACCCAGCGTGGGTGCCTTGCCTCTTTAGTTACCCCTACATCATTCTGAAGTACCAGAAACAAAATCCCTTTGTAAGAAAAAAGTAACAGCCCTTTTTCAAATGCGAGAAACGCACTATAATAAGGCAATAGTACACTCTGATAAGTACCCACTTTTGCTTAAATATGTGGGGATGATGCATAGATAAAGGTGATGAAGTGAGGCAATGGGAATGCTACGGAAACTGATCTCTTTCACGCTCGTTTTGCTCTGTCTTTTTACAATCTTTGCTGCAATTACCATCACAGACTATACCCATTTATGGATCTGGAAGTGATATTTCCTTATAACTTTCCGGGCACCAGGAACTCATTCTTCCTTATGGTGTCGGGAAAGTTATCCTCTTTTCCATTGTTCTTTGGTAAGTTCCCAAATTTCGCGTTCGGTATAAGCAGGATTGACGAAGATTGCAGGCTCCGTCTTCAGAAAAACCGCTCCGTTTTTTTCTTTGATCCGCCGGGATGCAGAATTGCCGACCGCATTGCGAAGAACCAGGGTTTCAAATCCAAGGACGTCGAATGCGTAATCCACGACTGGCTTCACCGCTTCCGTCATTATCCCCTGTCGCCAGAATTTTTTTCCAAGCCAGAAGCCCCTATGGCCCGGCGTGACTTTTCGTCTCAGCCATATCGCGCCGATTAATTCATCCGGCGCAGATTTCAGGCATATACCCCAAACCCACTGATCCAGGCCCTGGTTGGGAATGACGGCAGTGCGGATATACTCAAGTACCCCATTTTCTGGATAAGGCCACGGTACAATGTGGCCCGCAGTAAAAGTGCCTATCACTTCATAATCCACAAAATGCTTTTCATAGGCTGGAGCATCTTTTTCGGTGATGTCACGCAGAATAAGCCGGTCGGTTTCAAATACGGGCAATATTGGCATAGTTCTCCGATCAAAGGTAGCGTATGTTGTTTGAATAAAAAAATGGCGGATTTCTGTCAGTAGTGAATGCTAGCAATGTAAGCTCAGACGTTGCGCCACTCATTCTGGCAAAACCGAGCAAGTTATCTGTCAAACGACAATCTATGAATAATATATCTATTCACATGTTAAGCTGTCAAGGACTCCCAACATTTTTACCCCCGTTTTCTGCTCGGAAAAACCCACAGGCTATCTCGTTCGTAGATAGTGATACAATATCTATATGCCTGGTTTGAACGGGTATTGCGCGCTGAAAAGTGAGGCACATGGACAGAGAGAGAAATAGCTCTGACGAGCGCTGGCGTAGACGAGATGAGGCTCGTTATAGGAATGACGCGGATTACGAGGACGAGGATGCCTATTGGGATGATCATCCCAGAAGACGGCAACCACCTTTACGAGCGACGCGCGCGTCATATACTGCACAGACGCCGTCGCGCACGACACGCGCGCCATACCCTCAGACGCCATCACCACGTCCGCGTCTACGCCGTAAGCGCAGCGTGTGGCCGCTTCTCCTCACCGGCTGTGCGATTGGTGTTATTTTCACGGTCCTGACTGCCGCTGTTGTCGTTATTTTCACGTTACGCTCATTGCAAGCAGGCAACATGCCGACATCAATCACGCGTATCGTTGGTGGGGGTATGAAAACTATGACCAGATCGGAGACCGTTACCGTTCCACTGACCACGATTTCCCAGGTGCAGGTCTGCGACAGTATGGGTAATGTGACGATGAAGGTTGATCCCGGTGTCAGTCAGACGACCGTAACGATGCTGAAGACCGTTCATGCGGCAAGTCAGGCGGCTGCGAACCAGGAATTTCAACGTATTGCCGCGCAAGTGCAACCTCCCACAACGCTCACCACAGCTCTCACCTGTGCCAGGCCGCAGTCCACCGCAGTGGCAGGCACGCCAACTACTGCCACCTCCACAAATATGTCAGCTACGAACAACACAGATAATGCACTGACCGTTAATGTCACCTTTCCCAATAACGCAAATTCTACTGATACCGTTGATATCACGATTACGCTGCCACCAGCCGCAATACAGAACAATGCGCTACTGACGCCGGTAGATATCGAAGCTCCTCTGGGGACCGTCAGTATCAGTGGAGTAAGCGGCCTGCTCGATGTCAATGGTGGCTTGAATGTAAACATCCAGAACGCAGCGCTTGCAGCAGGTTCGCAGCTTCAGACTTCCCAGGGCAAGATTACCTTCAACGGCTACCTGGAGGCTCCTACCGATGCCAGCCAAACAGCTCAATATACGCTTCAGGGAGAATACGGCGTAGATGTTACTTTACCAGTGAATACCAATGTCACACTGGATGCCAATACCAACCAGGGTACCGGCGTTGTCACCAACGCTTTCGATAGCAGTGGAGCGAACAAAAATCAACCAAGCTATTATGGTCCGCTTAATCCTGCCGGTGAGACAAAACCAGTAGCAGTACTTGTACTCGACGTAGGTACCGGCAACGTGAATATCCACGAACAAGCATGAATAGTGTAAAAAAGTGTCCTTGTCAACGTTCTTTCTGTACAGTATAATTGCTCAGAAAGGTTTCCTGTGCGCACCTGCGGGTGCCTTTCATTCCGTTCGCTTGATCGCGACGTGCCCGTAGCCTGAAGGCGTGCGGGTCCCCTGAAAGGTTTTTATAGTGAATGAACACCCAACTCTTGGTTCAATCAAGTTCCTGACGGGTTCGCTGGCAGGTGAAACCCGCAGTATTACGAAACCTATAACCACGATTGGACGAGAGCCCGTCAACGATATTGTCGTTTCTGACCCGTCTGTCTCCCGTCAACACGCACAAATCCTCTGGAACAATGGTATATGGACGATTAGAAAGCTTGCTACTCAAAATACACTGAGTATCAATCAGCGTGAAGTGCAGCAATCTCCATTGAATGATCGTGATACGGTTGGATTGGGACAGGGAACGACCTTTCTCTTCCAGGCGACTGCTGGACAGTCATTGCAAGCTGCCACTCCCAACGCTCCAGCCGTCCAGGCCCAGCCTGTACAAGCCCCGTCATATCCGAATGTCAGGCCCCAGGTTGGTCCGCAGAGTCAGCCACCGCAGCCTGGACCACAATGGGCCGCAGCCTCGGCTGCAGCGTCCAGGCCAGAGATCGCGACCGTACCGAATAAACCCTCTCATGACGCTACTATGCGTGCTCCTACGATGGATATGTTCAATATGGCTGGCCCTGGCTCTGCTTCCACCAGCGAACCGTCGCTCGAAGTGAGCACCAATACCGATCATGAGAGACAGGTCTACCAGCTTCCGGCGAACCAGCCTGTCTTTGATATTGGACGTGATCCCAGCAATACGATTGTGATCAACAGACCAACCGTTTCTAGCTTTCATGCCCAGATTGTGCGCGAGGGCAATCAGCTCGTCCTCGTACATCCGCATCCTAAGCGCGGCCAGACCCTCAATGGACTGACGTACCAGGGACACACTATCCAGGGCAATGAACCATTTCGCAAAATGCTCCAACGGGGCGATGTTTTCCGTATCAGCGATGAAAATGGTACCTTTGTCTCAATTGCCTATAATGATGGTAGCGGTCAGACCCAGGAAGCTCTGCCTGAGATCCATCCAATTCCGCTGGGTGCGCCGCTGATCACGATTGGCCGTGCGCCGGATAACATGGTTGTCCTTAACCACCCACAGGTTTCTGGCAATCACGCGCGCCTGGAGTTGGATCGCGGAAGCTATCGTATCTTGGATACCAATAGTACCAATCATGTCTACGTGAATGCGCAACGTGTCACCAATCAGTTGCTCAAGCCTGGCGACGAAATCCGTATCGGCCCTTTCCGCCTGACGTTTACCGGGACACAGCTAACTCAGCAAGACGAGAGTAACGGTATCCGCATTGATGCCTTACATCTGAAAAAAGAAGGTAATCGCCACGTTGTTTTGATCGATGATATCTCCATCGTCATACCGCCGCGTAAATTTGTGGCCCTGGTGGGCGGCTCTGGCGCTGGTAAATCAACATTGATGGATGCGCTCAACGGACTACGACCGGCTCAACAAGGGGCGGTGCTCTATAATGGGCAGGACTACTATCGCCACCTGGCTGCTTTCAGCACACAGCTCGGCTATGTGCCCCAGGAAGACATTATCCACCGTGATCTGACGGTCGGGCGTGCGCTGTACTATGCTGCAAAACTACGCTTGCCTAAAGACTTTACCGAGAAACAAATTAAAGAGCGCATCGACGAGGTCCTGGATGATGTTGAGATGAAGTTTCGCCGTAATTTGTTGGTGAGCAAGCTTTCGGGCGGCCAGCGCAAGCGTGTCTCGATAGCGCTGGAGTTGTTGGCAAATCCCAGCGTCTTCTTTCTGGATGAGCCAACCTCGGGAACTGATCCCGGCCTCGACCGCAAAATGATGTTGCTACTGCGTAAGCTGGCCGATAAAGGCCATACCATCGTTCTGGTGACACATGCTACCAACAATATTAATGCATGTGACTATATCTGCTTTCTCTGTCAAGGTGGGCGGCTGGCATATTTCGGTGCGCCAAACGATGCAAAGACCTATTTTGGCAAAACTGACTTCGCCGAAATCTATAGCGCATTGGAGCCGACTGAAGAGAATCCGCGTATCCCTGCTGAAGCAGAAGCGCGCTTTAAGCAATCACCTGATTTTACGCGCAATGTCATCACACTGCTAAACCAGGGACCAGCGGGCAAGGTCAATGCACAGAGCGAAACAGTTGCGATCAAGCAACCAAAACGGGGCAATCCCTGGAAACAGTTCTTCCTGCTCTCCTTGCGTTACCTGGAATTAATCTTCAATGACAAGGGCAACCTGGCGATCCTGATCTTGCAGGCTCCCATCATTGCACTGATTCTGTATTATTTGACTGCACCAGCGACATTTTCGCTGACCAGTGTTGTCACCTGTCCTACACGACAAGATCTTACGGCAACTACTGGACGCATTGTCTCGTATAACTGCCAGAGGGTGGTTGACTTCCTCAATACGCCGCAGGGCGCGCAGTTTGTAGCTCAGCAGGGTGAAACCGTGAATCAAGCGCTTAATAATGCCATCGAGTTTGGTTCAGGTGGCAACGCGCAGAAGACGCTGTTCATCATGATTTTCGCGGCAGTCATGTTTGGGGCTATCAATGGCGCTCGCGAGATTGTCAAAGAAGCGGCTATCTATAAGCGTGAGCGTGCTGTCAACCTTGGTATAGCGCCCTACCTTTTTTCCAAGATAGCGGTATTGGGCATCTTTAGTCTGGTCCAAAGCTTTATACTCGTCTTTGTCGTAAATATAAAGTCGCCATTTGTGCACAGCATTTTCTTGCCGCCGTTCCTGGAGATTTATATCTCGATGGCGCTGGCTGCACTCGCAGGACTGATGACCGGGTTGCTGATATCGGCTATTGTACCCAATAATGATCGTGCGATGAGCTTAATCCCGTTACCGCTCATTCCGCAGGTTATCTTTGCAGGCGTGATTTTCTCGCTCGATGATCCGAAGGCGCTACAAATACCGGGTGGATTTTTCGCTGCTCGCTGGGCCATGGCCGCAATGGGATCGACTATTGGCCTGCATGGTGATCAGCTAAATGCAGATAGCTTTTCGTTCTCTGGCACCTTGTTTACCAGCGTCACACAAACTGCGCAGGCGCAAACGGCTGCAACCTTCCATTTGCTGCTCTGTTGGGGTATGCTGGCACTCATGATTGTCGTCCAGGCCATCGCTATTGTCTGGTTCTTGAAGCGCAAGGATGTGCGTGTGTAATTGCCATGTGAAAGGGATCGCAGCTATTTGCAGAAGAAGTGGCTGCAGTGGTACTTCCTGGCATATTTGTTGCCTCGAGGTATCATCATATGCTATTGTAATGAGCGTTCCAATCTATAATGGTTATAGGCGAAGGAACAAGTAGGCTAGCCATGTTACTCAACAGGCGAATTATCGTCGGTATCTGTGGGGGGATTGCATCGTATAAGGCCGTAGAGCTTGTCAGTCAATTGCAACAGGCGGGCGCTCAGGTCGATGTAATTATGACTGAGCACGCGGAAGATTTTGTCCGCCCGCTCACATTTGCCACCATGAGCCATCGGCCCGTGCATAGCGACCTCTGGGAACCCTCGGGTAAGGCCGCTGAACTACATATCGCATTGGCAGAAGCGGCTGAACTGTTGGCTATTGTACCCGCAACGGCCAATACTATCGCCAAGCTTGCTCACGGTATGGCAGACAATATGTTGACTGCTGTCGCCTTAGCTACAAATGCGCCTTTGCTGCTGGCTCCGGCAATGTATAAGCAGATGTATACCCATCCCGCCACGCAGGCGAACCTGGCGCTTCTTCGTGAGCGTGGGGCGCTAATCGTGGAACCCGAGATAGGCCGTCTGGCTTCGGGGGCTGTCGGTCCTGGCCGTTTACCTGAGACGCATACACTGCTTGGTGCGGTAGGCATGGCTTTAGGGCGACACGGAGATCTCGCTGGTCGTCGTATCCTGGTTACGGCTGGTGGCACGCAGGAACCCATTGACCCTGTACGTTATATAGGTAATCGTTCATCAGGAAAAATGGGCTATGCTCTGGCAACAGAGGCGCGAGATCGCGGAGCACGCGTTATATTAATAGCAGGACCTGTTGCGCTTCCACCACCTTATGGTGTGGAGTTGCACGAAGTGGCTACTGCTATGCAGATGCGTGATGCAGTGAGTAGCTTCATTACACATACTGATGCTCTTATCATGAGTGCCGCTGTCGGTGACTTTCGTCCCATACGGCAGGCGGAGCAAAAGATTAAGAAAAGCAGTAGTGTGGCAAGGGAGCATGATGAAGATGGCGCGTTTTCCTTACATCTGGTGCACAATCCAGATATTTTAGGGGAACTCGTGCATACACTGGATGGTCCTGATGGCGATGAGCCGACACGCCAACGTCTCGTCCGCGTTGGCTTTGCTGCTGAAACCGAACACATCATTGCTCATGCGCAGGATAAGTTGCAACGTAAACACCTTGACCTGCTGGTTGCAAATGATGTGACACGCTTAGATAGCGGTTTTGGCACGGATACCAATAAGGTGTTAATCTTTCATGCGAATGGCGCGGTGGAAGACTTGCCTGTAATGCCCAAGTCGGGCGTTGCGGCGGCAGTTTTGGACCGTGTTGTGCTTTTGTTGAGCACAACATAGTTGGGAGGACGTGGCGCTGTGATGGGAGATTTTGTTCTAGAGTTATTGGGTACACGAAGTACGCGGGAGGAGTCCAGTATGGATCGTGCTGCTAGCGCTGGCTTTGAGGGCATCGCTCAGATGCTGCTTGAGCAAAAAAAATTGATGGATGCATTAGAGTCTGAGAATCGTGAGTTGCGACGCCAGCTTGCTGATCTCAGACGCGGTATTGGTATTGCTGTGGTAATTGAGGGCAAGACAATTCAACTTGCGAGCGATATTGGACCAGGTATCCCGAACACTCCACAGGCGCAGGCGGCTCTGCAAAGCTTGCAGACGATGCAGAATACGCCACCTGCTATGTCGCCGACTGGTCCGCAGAATGGCTATAACAATAATACTCAGAATGGTCGCTCTACGAATGGACAACCTCAGGTTAACTTGAATGGCGACAAGCGCGACAATAATACACGCAGCCCACTCGCCGATAGCTTTGTGCTATAAGCTCTACCTTTTCTTTGCTCTATTCTATCGGTCTTATAAGGGGCATCCCAAGGGGTGCCCTATTTGTCGTGTGCGCAGGTTCGTTATTTGTCACGAATGCACGCGCGGAATATAATGGTTAGGTCATGTGATGGATAACGACGGAACTGACATTGTATTGATAGTGCAAATGAGGATTATATGATTGTTTTAGAGACGGAACATCTGCTGTTCCGACCATTAACGCTTTCCGACCTGGACGATATGACGGCTCTCTATGCCGATCCTGATGTGATGCGCTTCCTGGGTGGACCGCGTAGCCGGGATGAGGTACAGCGCGTCCTGAATGGATATATCAATGAATATCAGCTCTATGGGCATTCGTTCTTTGCAACCATTAAGAAGGACGATCAACGCTTTATCGGGCATTGCGGACTGCTGAGGCAGGAGGTCGAGGGGCGACCAGAGGTGGAGTTGGCATATGTGCTGTCGCGACCGTACTGGCAGCAAGGGTTGGCTCTGGAGGGTGCACAGGCGCTCAAAGACTATGGATTTCAGGAGCAGGGTTTTCCGCGCCTGATTTCACTGATTCCACCTGAAAATGTGGCTTCGATCCATATCGCCGAGAAGATTGGCATGCATTATGATCATGACGTAGATCAATGGGGGCAGCATTTTCGACTCTATGTCGTGAAGCTGCCAAAGCGTGAGGATGCTTGATTTACTTTACATGCAAAGGTATAATAATACTATCATTTTCCCTGATAGGACAGGCGGGAGATTTTTGCTTTGAGCAATAATTATACGGCGGGTTCTGACGGGGGTACAGCAAACAACGGTAGTTCATTCATGAGTCGGCGTGAGATGCGGGCTAGTAATGTGACTGGTGCCTTGCCTCCTATTGGCAATCCTGGTATCGAGCATAATTTGCCTGGTTCGTTCGATTTTGAGCAGATGATCCTTTCACTGCACGATCTCTTCGAACATGATCGTCAGATTGCCAGCGCGCCAGATACTACGCGTTGTGGTATCTGTTACTTGCATTTCTCATTGAGTGAACTTGAATATCGAGATGAGGGATTTTATGTGTGTCCTGGTTGTGCGCGTGCCCTGGGTCAGCACAAATTGCCGATGGTGAGAAAACAACAAAAATTGTAGTGCGAATTGTAGGGGCGGTGCTTGCCTCCGCCCACGAACCTAGGGGCGGAGGCAAGCACCGCCCCTACCAGCCGATTACTCAACTAAAGCCGGTGCTTCTATAAAATCCTCATCGCGCACTTCGCGTAAATCTTCTGGCCGATCCAGGCGATCCAGGAACAGAATACCATCCAGATGGTCGATTTCGTGCTGCAGGACGCGTGCAAACCAACCTTCCGCAGGTACACGAATGGATTTTCCGCGCACATCCTGGCCTTTGACGAGAATTTTCGTTGCGCGTTTAATATTATCACCCGCGTAACCCGGAATGCTGAGACAACCTTCTGTTCCCAGTTCCTCGCCCTCAGCCTTGACAATCTCGGGATTGAAGACGGCGACTTTGCGATCCTCGTAGCTCGCGACGAAGACGCGAATGGACTGCGCGATTTGCGGCGCTGCCAGGCCAACACCGCCAGCCACATTCATCGTCTCGAACATGTCATCGACCAACCTTTGCAGTGAAGGGTCGAAGTGGTGCACTTTCTTTGCTTTCTGACGCAAAATAGGATTTTCCGTTGTAATTATCTTGCGAATTGCCATTGTTATTGTTTACCCCTACACACACATTAAAAACAAACTATCATTGCCTGCACAAGTGTTATAATTGTTTATATCGTACCATATCGAGGAAGCTCAGCGCAAATATGCTAGATACAATGGTCACAACTTATATTGAGCACTACCACCTGCTACCGCAGCAAGGGAAAGTGATTGTTGCTGTGTCGGGTGGCGCTGACTCGTTGTGTCTGTTGCACCTGTTGCACCTGTCGTGTGGAGTAGGCAAGCGCTATCCTGGTGTAAATTTGCATGTTGCGCATCTCAATCACCAGTTGCGTGGAGCTGCCAGCGAGCAAGATGCGGTGGTTATCGAAGCTTTAGCACGCTCCTGGCAACTGCCTGTCACCATTGGTGCGAGTGATGTCTCTGCGCTGGCACGTGCCGAACAGTTGTCGTTGGAGGAGGCGGCACGTATTGCGCGTTATCGCTTCCTGCGCGCCGTGGCTATGGGCCAACCCATAGCTGTCGCGCACCATAAAGATGATCAGGTAGAGACATTGCTGCTGCACTGGCTGCGCGGTGGAGGCCTTGCCAGCATGTCTGGATTGCAACCACGCCAGCAGGACATCATTCGTCCCTTACTGGCTGTCACTCACGCTGACACACTGGCTTACTGTGAACAGCATCAGTTGACGCCTTTAGAGGATGCCAGTAACAATGATCCACGCTTCTTGCGTAATCGTGTGCGCCATGAATTGCTGCCTCTGTTAACGTCAATGAACGCGGGTATTCGCGAGACGCTGCTACGCAATGCCGAGGTGATGCAAGTCGATTTCTCGTGGCTGGAGACGCAGGTAGATACATACTGGTCAACGGTAGTGGCTGTAGAGCTGGCTGAGCGTATACAACTACGCCTGGCTCCCCTGAAGGCGCTACCTTTGAGTTTGCAGCGTCATCTCATCCGTCGTGTGACTGCACGGTTGCATGATGGACAATCGCCGTTGGAGTTGCGCCATTATCGCTTGCTTGAACAATTGATGCAGCGGGAGTGCGCGCGTGAAACGGTGACGCTCCATCTTCCTCAGCAATTACATGTGATGCGCACTGCTGAAACGCTCATTTTCGCGCGTGTCCATACACAAGGTGCCGCAGCTAGCGGATTAGCCGAGTCCGCTGAGGTACTATTACCATTGCCTGGACGTGTGGCTGTTCCAGGGACGGGCTGGACTGCTCTGGCGGATATTGTGCCTGACCCGTTGCTACAGCGAGTTCGCTTGGCGTTGCATAGCAATGATTGGGCTGAGGTGTGGCGCGTTTTACCTGCGGTGAGCAATGCTGTGTATGTCGATGTGGATCGTCTTCAACGCTTTTCGGCGAGGGCTGATCAAGAGGTGCGGGAGGATCTTTATTCTTGCGGGGAATACGCGTTGCGTGTGCGTACGCGGCGTGCTGGGGACCGTATACAACCTCTGGGTATGGCTCACGAAAAGAAGGTACAGGATGTACTGGTAGATAAGCATGTGCCGCGCAGCGAGCGGGAGCAAATTCCGCTCTTTTTTACAGAGACCCATTGTATCTGGCTGGCCGGTATCCAACTGGCCGAGCAGGCGCGTTTGAGCAATGAGACACAAAATATCGTGCGTTTATCTATCATTCAGACGGAAGAATAACAGGGTGAATATGCAGAAGGATATTGAGGAGATCCTCATCGCAGAGAATCAATTACAGCAGAAAGTTGCTGAACTGGGAGAGCAAATCACGCGTGATTATCAGGACAAGCCCTTGTTATTACTGGGTACACTTAAGGGAGCTGTACCCTTTATTGCTGACCTGGCGCGTGCTATCAATCTGCCATTGGAGATCGATTATATGGCTGTTGCCAGTTATGGTGCCAGTACACAATCCAGTGGCGTTGTGCGCATTATTAAGGATCTTGAGGGTCCCATTGACCACAAACATATTTTAATCATTGAGGATATTATTGATAGCGGTCTGACCTTGCACTATCTGGTAGATCTGTTGAAAAGACGCAATCCGTTAAGTCTGCGTCTCTGTGCGCTGCTGACAAAAGAACGTGAGCGTATCAAAAATGTTGAAGTGGATTACTCCGGCTTTAGTATTCCAGACAAATTTGTGGTGGGCTATGGCCTGGACTATGCACAGCGCTATCGCAATTTGCCTTATGTCGGTATACTAAAACCCTCTGTTTACCAGGACACGACGCGGCCCGAGCACCGACATCAGAGTCCCGCTGAGAAGACAAAATAGCTAGTCTCTCATCTAAATGCAAGGCAATAGTATGCTACAATGGTCTTGTTCAGAACGATGGTAAAGAACTAATTCTGGGCAAGAGCCAGGATGCAGCATGGGAGAAAATATATGCTATCAGTTGGTGTTATCGGTAGCGGGGCCTGGGGAACGACGCTTGCTCTTTTACTGGCGAAGAAAGGACTGAGTACGACGCTGTGGGAATATCGCAGCGAACGTGCTAGCGAACTACAGCAGCGGCGTGAAAATGTTGTGTTTCTGCCAGGACTGCGCTTCCCTGACACACTGCGCGTTACCTCCTCTATTGAAGATGCAGTGCGGTACAAAGATTTGTTGTTGTTGGTCACTCCTTCGCAACGAGCACGTGAGAATTTGCGCCTGCTTGCCCCCTATCTGGGCCATGAGACGCTTCTCGTTACGGCCAGTAAGGGTATTGAAATCGACAGTTTGCTGTGTATGACCGAGGTGGTGGCCGAGGAATTGCCCTCAGCCCGTCTGCGTATTGCCGCTTTAAGTGGCCCGAATTTATCGCGCGAGGTCGCCGAAGAGAAGCCGACAGCAGCCGTCGTAGCTTCTCATGAGTCGCAGGTAGCTGTGCATGTGCGTACTCTGCTCACAACCAATTATTTTCGTGTGTACACTTCTCAGGACGTTGTCGGTGTCGAATTAGGTGGCGCACTCAAAAATATTATTGCGATAGGCGCAGGTATAAATGATGGCCTCGGCCTGGGAGAGAATGCTAAAGCCGCCTTTATTACTCGTGGCCTGGCAGAGATCTCGCGCCTGGGCATTGCGGTAGGTGCGAATCCCTTGACGTTTCTTGGTCTAGCCGGTATCGGAGACCTGATAGCGACCTGTGCCAGCCCTTTGAGCCGCAATCAGCAATTGGGACGTCGACTGGCCGCAGGTGAGAAGCTGGCAGATATACTGCAATCGACCCATAGTGTTGCCGAAGGAGTCTCGACCACCAGGGCGGCTCTGCAACTGGCTGATCGCTACAAGGTGGAGATGCCGATTACCGAACAACTCAGTCAGGTACTCTTCGCAGGACTTGATCCACAGAGAGCGGTGTCCGAGTTAATGATGCGTGATCCCAAGGGAGAGCTGGAGGGCTTCAACCCGCAGGTGGGGTCGTGAGAGAACACGGGTTCCTGCCTCCCTTGCGGCGGCCCTGACAATGACCCACAATTTTCGAGATATTCGGGCAAAACGGGCGCGATAAATCTGGCCCCTACCTCTCTGGCAATGAATTGCCTTTTTTCTTTGGGCATACATTTGCTGGAAGGGATCGGCGCACGGCGATTTATCGCGTGTGGGTAGGGGCCAGATTTATCGCGCCCGTCGTGCAAATCATACCTTTATTGCTCATTAGATAGCACTGCCTCAGATCTCGCCGTGATGACCGAGAAAGTTGTGTACCATTGTCAGGCGGCGGCCCGTCTCTGGTTGAAGGCCGATGCGGACAACTCTTGCGGTTGTCCCTACGCGACCAGCTCCACTAGCCGATTTGAAGAGTTATAAGAGGTCAATGAATATGCGTCAGGGCGCGGGATGTTGTGGCAGCAGTACAGCTACTATGATCGGTAAGAGCGCAATCAGAGCAGTCCCTAGCAGCGTCCACATCACTATACGCACGTGTCGCTCTAATCCTGCTGCCTGCCAGATTGTCAGGCGACGCAAGATGCGCCAGATGCTCATGCTATAAGCGCTGATTGCCAGCACAAGGCCGCTGATCAGAATGATGAGATCGATGCGTTGCTGCTCCAGGAAGCCTGCTGGTGTAAGTAACTGACGCACATATGCCACAACTGCAAAGGTGATCAGGCTGATACCTACCAGCAAGATCAAGGGAAGCAAGCCGATGAGCAGCGAGCGCCAGAGGCTATCCCGCGCAGGAGAAGCGCTGTTTGAAGCTGCGTCTTGCTCATGAGCAGTTGGCGATGACATACAATTTCTCCTTGTCTCAGTCCTCTCAATCCAGGGACCCTTGCCGTCTCTTAGAAAGTGTACTATGCCGTACTCGTATCTGGTCCGAGCGCTTTTGTGTAAAAGTCAACCACACGATTCACATAGACCTTGCCCTCGGTTAAGAAAGATCGAGCATGTCCAGCACCCGGTACGACCCAGGTTTGCACCTGTGCTCCAGGCGCTTTGCGCGCGGCCGCTGCTAGCTGGTATATATTAGAGAGTGGAACATATTCATCACTGCCCCCGTGAATAAAGAAGATCGGACGTGGCGCAATGCTGGCAACGATATCTACCGGACGTATGGTATATAGATCCATCCCGTAGAGCACCTGTCCCGCCAAAAGCGCACCTGGCGTAAATGCTGCTGGTAGATGTCCTTGTTTGGGGATCTCACGTTCCACGATAGGGATGATATCAGCGTAGGCACAATCGGACACAATAGCCTGTATGGCTGGTTCGTGGGCGGCTGCCAGTAAAAGCGTTGCAGCGCCCATTGAGACGCCCCAGCCTGCAATATGCTTCGGTCGGCCTAATTGTGGGTAGGGTAGTGAGCCTGAGCGCAAGAAGTCCACTGCACCCAAGACGTCGCGTTGCTCAAAGTAGCCAAGTGAGAGTGGAGCAGGCGGAGATGCAGCATGCCCACGTAAGTCGATAGACAGCACCGCAAAACCGTGATAGGCGAGATCGCCACTGAACGTGAGTATGCCAACGCTCGGGTCCGCGCGGTTTCCCGAAGAACCATGCACAACGATAATCGTGCGTTGCAGTGTCAGGTGGCCGTTGGGTAAAACGCCAGGAATCAGCCAACCTTGTATCTGGACATGGTCATAGCGACTAGGGAAACTGATATCACGATAGGTGAGACCCAGCGAGGCCGGAGTTTGCTTCACGGGATTTGCTGGTATTTGCGTCAGTTGTGCCGCAATATAAAGCGATAGAGCTGCATAGATAGATGTTAGCAGACCGGAAAAAAGCAGGAGAACGGCCACAAGTGTTCGCAAGCGCTTTAACCGACGCTTGTATGGCTGACTACTATCTGCTCTGGCTGATGGCGAGAATGGAGCACTACTCATCGGCATTCCTCTTTTACCAGCGTCGAAAATAGGCAAAAATCACGTTTCTATTGTACTACCAGATAAGCAAAAGTAAAGCCTTTATTCCTGATGCTCGCCTGCTAATAGTGATGAGTATCGACAGATAAATGCTGTGGCCTTTGAGGCTTAGGTACTTTTGGGCCTTCATACCCCTCGAGGTTATATCCGTGAACAGTAAGTATGTTGAAAACACGTTCTTTAAAACTTTGTTTTGCTGTATTGAAATCTTCCTGTAACTTTTTATGCTGCTCAGAATTTTCTTTATCACTGATGTTAAGCATTTCATTATTAATCTTGCCAGCTTGAAATGCTTGAAGCTGTAATTCATGCAGATTCATGGCAATCAAGTTTTCGTTCCCCTTAATTGTATTGCTTCTGCCACGGCCTTCCCATATGATTCCCTCTCCCTGAGCTTCAGAAAAATCACGATGGTCCATCGCCATGAACTGGGATCGCAATGTGTTCAATTTCCTCTCCACTTCTGCTAGCTTTTTTGTAGCCTCTATTTTCCTCGTTGTTACTTTTTGTTTTAAACTCTTTACAAATTCTCCATGTTCTAATACTATTTTCGCCTGATCTAGATGTTTGCTAAAATATTCTGACCATTCATCAGGAACTCTTGCAGATCTTTTTGAAGATTTTTCAGGCGATTTCGTTGGATTCTCCAGAGATTCTCCTGTATATCTTTCCACTACTTTTTTGATGTATTGCTTTGCTATTGTTCTCGCGTTTTCTATTTGTTCATTGAAAGCGTCCTGTTCTTGCTGAGTCATATGTGAAATATCTTGCTCGGGAAATTTAGCCTTTAGTACCTCTTCAACTAAATCCGCCAGTCTGCTCTTCGCTTCTCCTTCTGCTGAACTTGCAATACTTGTGTCGAGTTCATCTTCGAGTGCTCCTTTTACTCTCGATGCTTCCCTGAAATGTAAGAGTATTACATTCTTAGGAGGTTTTTTATTATCCCTTGCACTATCTTTTCCATATCGATACCATTTTTCCCATAGTCGATGTGATTTTTCTATTATGGTTTTTTTCTTAGGACGATCTTTAATCTCTGATCTACCTAGCCAGCTATTGTCATTCTTTGAAGGTGATACCTTCTTTTTTAGTTCCCTGAACCGTCGTTGTGTGGCATCAACGACAGACTGTGGCTTATCATTTTGATAAGCCTTTGTGATCTCTAGCATCCCATGCTTATTTCTCACCATAATACAAACTCCCATTTTCCAGCCGAACTTCTTTGTACGAGAGATGATGGAATGAGTGAGTTATGGCTCACATCACTGCCAAATACGGTGATCGAACCTCTGTATTACTAAGAATCGTGTGTGATTTATTACAAAGGTAAGCTAGCAGCGTTGTTTTGTAAAGGGGAAGGGAGGGACAACCCGAAGAAAAAACCTATCATAATAATCTGGCCCCTACCTCTCAGGCAATTCATTGCCACAAGACCCAGATGCACGGCGATTTATCGCGCCCGCTGTGTCATGTAACGCCTACATTGCCCCTCATGAACCAGATTTATCGCGCCTACTGTATTGCATAATACCTATATTGCCACTCATGAGCATTCAAACACGGTCATTCGTAGCGGCTCGGCTAATGTGTCACTGCTTGCCCGCTAATCCAGCGTAGATTGGGCTTGCGTGCGGCCAGAGTTTGATCAAGTCGGCCTATAACCGTAGTGTGTGGGGCTGTTCTGACCACCTCTGGCTCAGTCCGAGCCTCCTCGGCAATCTGATGCATAACTTGTACAAACTCGTCCAGTGTCTCGCGCGTCTCCGTCTCGGTTGGTTCGATCATTAACGCCTCGTGCACGATCAGCGGAAAGTACGTTGTCGGCGCATACATGCCAAAATCGAGCAGACGCTTGGCAATATCCGTCGCCGTTACGTCATACTCATCTTTTTGCTTTTGCACGGTCGCGACGAATTCGTGCTGGCACATCTGCGGGTAGGCAATTTCGTAATCGGACGCCAGTTCGTGCTTGAGATAGTTCGCATTAAGTATCGCGCTCTCCGAGACGTGCCGTAGCCCATCTGGTCCGTTGGTACGAATGTAGGTGTAAGCGCGTACCAGGACGCCGAAATTGCCTATGTTGGCACGGACTTTCCCTATTGATTGCGGACCAGGATCTTCCCAGTAATAGCCCTGAGCGCTTTTCGCGGGTAGTGGTCCTGGCAGGAAGGGGACGAGATGCTCTTTGACACCAATCGGGCCAGCGCCTGGACCACCACCACCGTGAGGCGTACTGCATGTTTTGTGCAGATTAAAGTGTACGACGTCAAAGCCCATGTCGCCTGGACGTGTGATGCCGAGTACGGCGTTGGCGTTGGCTCCATCGTAGTAGAGTTGTCCACCGCTGGCATGAACCAGACGACCAATTTCGGCGATGTTCGCGTCGAAGAGTCCGAGCGTGTTCGGATTGGTGAGCATGATAGCAGCGACCTCGGCTCCATGGGCGTCAAGCAGCGTTTTGAGCCGTCCCATGTCAATACCACCGGTCTGCGGATCGCTTTTGATCTCGACCGCTTTGTAGTCGGCCAATGTTGCGCTGGCCGGATTGGTGCCATGCGCGTTATCGGGGATAAGGACGAGATTGCGCTGTCCCTCGCCGCGACTCTGGTGATAGGCTTTGATGAGCATTAAACCGGTCAATTCACCGTGCGCACCCGCCGATGGCTGCAAGGTGACACGCGTCATTCCGGCAATTTCTGCTAGATAGTGCTCCAACTCATAGATAATCTGGATGGCTCCTTGCACCGTGTGGTCTGGTTGTAAAGGGTGAATGCGTGCAAAGCCGGGTAGGCTTGCCATATCTTCGTTGAGCTTGGGATTGTACTTCATCGTGCAGGAACCAAGCGGATAGAAGCCTGTATCTACACCAAAGTTCCGCTGCGATAGATGTGTGTAATGACGTACGACCTCGATCTCACTGACTTCGGGCAAAGCCGCTGGCTGCTCGCGCAGGAGATTTTTCGGGAGCAGATCTGTCAATGGGATGCTGGGTACATCTAACGCGGGCATAGATGCAGCGCGGCGTCCGGGGGCACCCTTCTCAAAAATCAATGTTTCAACGCTCATGCCTGCACCTCTTTCAATACATCAACCAGACGATCAATATCTTCTTTTGTACGTGTCTCGGTGACACACAACAGCAGATGATTGTCCAATCCCGGGTAGTTGGCTTCCAATGCATAGCCTCCAATAATGTTTGCTCGCTCAAAATGCTGTTCAAGCTTGCTGATAGAAACGGGCGCTTTGATCACGAATTCATCAAAGAACGGCTGTTGGAAGGCTGCCTCAAAGCCGGAGATAGCGGTGATCTGGCGGAAGGCATAGTGCGCTTTTTGCAGACAAAGTTCACCCAGCTCACGGAAGCCCTGCTTACCCAATGCCGCCAGGAAGATGGTTGCTCCAACCGCTAAGAGCGATTGATTGGTGCAAATATTGGACGTGGCACGCTCGCGACGAATATGCTGCTCACGCGTCTGTAGCGTCAACACATAACCGGTTTGTCGTTTGCCATCTTCCTCAACTGTCTGTCCAACCAGTCGGCCTGGTAGGAGACGCGTGAATTTGTGTTTGGTGGCGATGAAGCCGAGAGCTGGAGCCCCAAAGCTCATGCTATTGCCAAAACTCATCATCTCGCCGATGGCAATATCTGCTCCATACGTGCCGGGAGGAGCGATGATGCCAAGCGAAGCTGGTTCGGTAATGGCTGTTATAAAGAGTGATTTGCCACGATGAGCAATTGGTTCAATAGCGTGCACGTCTTCTACACAACCCAAAAAATTGGGCTGCTGCACAACGACTGCTGCCGTCGTTGCGCTGACTGCCTTGTCGAGTGCTTCAAGTGAGGTGATGCCGTTCTGCGTTGGAACCTCTTTGACGCTGAAGCCGCGTGAAAAGGCGTAGGTTTGCAGCACACGCCGGTATTGAGGATCTACGCCCTCTGATACCACGACCTCACCACGTCCGCCAGGGCCAAGAGCGATGAAGACGGCCTCGACCAGCGCGGTTGAGCCATCATAAAGTGAGGCGTTGGCAACGTCCATAGTTGTCACCTGGCAGACCATGGTCTGGAATTCGTAGATTGCCTGTAACATACCCTGGCTTACCTCTGGTTGGTAGGGGGTATAGGATGTCACGAATTCCGAACGGCGCTGCAGGTGAGGAACCACGCTTGGAATTGCTCGGTCGTAGGTACCTGCTCCCAGAAAAGAAATGCTCGTGTCGATGTCTTTGTTTCTGGCGGCTATCCTGTTCATCAGGCGTTTGAGATCTGGTTCGGCGAGCGCAGGCGGAAGATCAAGCGAACGTTGTAAACGTACCTCTGCGGGTACTGGCGCGAGCAGATCTTCTATGGAAGATAGTCCCAGGTGCTCCAACATAGCCTGCTGTTCTTCCTGGGTATTTGGCACATAGCTCATGGTCTAAACTCCCCCTCGTGGGTTAAGGCCGCTCCCTGCA
The DNA here is from genome assembly GCA_963802635.1 of uncultured Chloroflexia bacterium. Classification (GTDB taxonomy): domain Bacteria; phylum Chloroflexota; class Ktedonobacteria; order Ktedonobacterales; family Ktedonobacteraceae; genus CAVTLG01. Next base: position 146,462 of record CAWDJJ010000001.1, read on the forward strand.
GTATGTTTCCTGGATACGAACGCACAAAGGGAGCTAGGCTGGTAAAGATGACCCGTATAGCACGAACTTCTGGCTGATCAAGCAGTTCATGGAGAATGATGAACGTGTGGAGTGAGTGACTCTTGTTGTGTGCCTGCAAGCAAAAGCAAACGAGGATGACGTCGTTGGCAAGTGGATTGCCTACAGGCAGCGGTACCAGGCATCTGCAAGAGGTACTCGTCACATTGTCATCATAGAAGAACAAAGCGCCAAAGTTATGCTACACCAGTTCTTAGTATGGTCGCTTTCATTATATCGCATGGATGCGTTACTTATACAAGGTGAGCATGAGTATTGGGAATGCTGTCATCTTGCTTTCGAGTTTTCCAAAAAGTGACAGAAGTGACACCCTGTAGCTGCCTAAAGATTATATACCCTAAGAAGATAAAGTTATATAACCTTTTATATCATATTTGAGGATATTAGCGGCCTTCCAGGTAGCTCAAGTAGTGCTCAGCATCCAGCAGACTATCCAATTGAGACGAATTTGCTAGCTTGATAACCAACATCCAGCCCTTATCATAGGGATCGTCGTTAATCAGCTCGGGATGATCCTTTAGCTCTGTATTGGCTTTGAGTACCGTACCACTGAGCGGGGAAACAAGCTCAGAGGTGGCCTTGACCGATTTAACATCACCGAATTTTTGCTCGTGTGCGATATCCTGGTTGGCGTCCCATGGCAGCTCGATGTAAACGATATCTCCGAGCTGGTCCTGAGCGTAATCGGTGATCCCGATGGTGGCCTGGTCGCCTTCAACGCGTACCCACTCATCGGTTTTGCTGTATTTGAGGTTAGCAGGATGATTTCAGGCTAGCCATTGTGTGTGTCTCCCTTCTGCAAGGACGATAGTCTAAAGGTCAGTGGCCTTAGATAGTGTTTGGAACGTGCACACTTTTCGTCAGTACTGAACTCAAATCAAACACTATCTTACTGACGTTTGTAAAAAGGTAATGCGACGATCTCGGCTGCGCTACGCTTGCCGCGAATATCAACCTGGACCTGGCGTCCGACGCTGGCATACGCGGCCTCAACATAGCCCATCCCGATGTTTTTATGCACAGTTGGACCCGGTGCTCCACTGGTGAGACTCCCAATCTGCTGATCATGCTCGTAGATAGCGTAACCACCACGTGGTACGCCACGCTCAAGCAACGTGAGTCCGACCAGTAAACGCCGTGGACCTTGCTGCTTGACCTGGAGTAGCTCATCACGACCGATAAAGTTGCCTTTGGTGAATTTAACGGTCCAGCCAAGCCGAGCTTCCAGCGGATTGGTCTGCTCGTCGAGTTCGTGACCATAGAGACAGTAGCCAGCCTCTAAGCGCAAGGTATCACGTGCTCCCAGGCCAGCAGGCAGTAAGTCATGGGATTTGCCAGCCGTAAGCAGATCTTGCCAGAGCTTGACCGCGTCAACGGAGGCGCAGTAGAGTTCAAAGCCATCCTCGCCCGTGTAGCCGGTGCGTGAAATAAGACAGTGAATGCCATCGACGAGGCCAGGAGCACTATGATAGTAGTGAATACCCTTGAGATCAAGTGCAGCCTCACAGAGTGGTTGCAAAATGTTGAGCGCTGCCGGTCCCTGTAGCGCCAGTAGCGCCGTCGTGTCCGATTGGTCCGTTACAGTCACATCCTGGAAGTGCTGCGACTGTGCCTGCACCCACTCAAGATCGTGGGCAATATTGGCCGCGTTGACGACGAGCATATAGTGCTGCTCGGCCAGATGGTAAATAAGCAAGTCATCGATCACGTTTCCCGTGGGAAGGCACAATTGCGTATAGAGTGCCTGATTAGTAGCCAGACGAGAGACATCGTTGGGGACAAGGTACTGCAGGAAGGCCAGCGCCCCCTGACCCTCGACCTTAAACTCTCCCATATGGCTGACATCGAAAAGACCTGCGCGGGTGCGTACTGCCTGGTGTTCCTCCAAAATGCTGCTGTATTGTACAGGCATTTCCCACCCACCAAATTCTACCAGGCGCGCTCCTAATGCACGGTGCTGTTCATAAAGGGGCGTGCGTTTTAACGGGGTGCTCTCTGCTGTTCCCATACAAAATTACTCCCATGCACTACAATAGATAGCTGTCATATTACCTTGCATTCAGATGAGCGCGTAGCGCTAGCCACGGCAGTTGCTGATCCGTCTGGCTGACTGCGTAGCAGTAGCTGCGAGAGCAGCGTTGCCAGACGGAATAAGAACGCGTTTCTGAATGCCTATGGGTATCAGTTGTGTCCCCGGTTTGCATGAGCATCTCTCTTGTAAGCCAGGAGAAGCGACGTATCCTGCTGTCACTATAGCAGATTTTTGCGTTGATCACAATGTGTCGTATGTTGGCAAGAGTAGTAATGCGTGCACCTGCAACTGATACCCATGATTTATTATGGAGGTCCCAAAAGTCAGGGACCATGATAGCCCGCTTTTCACCCAGATTACCGCTACTCAAGTCACATGACCATAACGATACAATAAGTGTGAGATTTTCATGGAAGATGCCGAACAACAAAATGAAAAGGAGAAAATAGCAATGGAGAAGAACAATTTAACCAAAACGGCGAGGACCCTCAAAGGCATACAGTATCCTGTCACAAAGGACAAGCTGATCGAGCATGTTCAAGCGCAAGGAGCCAATGGAGATGTCGTTGCTACCCTTCAGCGCTTACCTAATAACCAGGAGTTCAAAGGACCATTTTGCCTGAGCAAAGCTCTTGCTCAAACAATGCCTGAAGGACCAATGTTGATTGCCCCTAGCGTTGCCAAGGGAAACTGGATGTCGTACTCCTACGAGGGTGAGGCTGGTAGTCGTCCATACTTTGTTTATGTCCCAGCCAATTACCAGGGTTCCGCCGTTCCTCTCTTTGTTATGCTTCACGGATGCACCGAAGATCCAGAGGCCTTTGCGACTGTGACCCGTATGAATCAGCTAGCAGATCAAAAACAATTCATCGTGGTATATCCACAGCAGGGGCATGTGGAGAATCAGGAGCAATGTTGGAACTGGTTTGACTCTTCCCAACAATCCAGAAGCAGTGGAGAACCGGCTATTCTTGCAGGGATCACTCAGGAAGTTCTACGAAATACCTCTCAATGGAAGATAGATTCGAGCCGGGTGTATGTAGCGGGTTTATCTGCTGGTGCTTGCATGAGCGTTATACTGGGGGCAACCTATCCAGACCTCTTTGCGGCTATCGGCGTTCACTCCGGGGTCGAGTATGCAGTAGCTACCAATTCGTCCGAGGCTTTAGCTGCTATGCTTGGTGACGGTGTCAATTCCATATTACAAGGACAGCTAGCATATCAGGCCATGGGCCGCTATGCTCGTATAATGCCGACGATTGTCTTTCAAGGGACCAATGATTGCATCGTCTTCCCAGTTAATGGCGAAGAAGTAGTCAGACAGTGGATGGAGACAAATTATCTGGCTTCAGGGAAGCAATACAATGCGAGCTTTTCACCTCCCGACGAGCTACCAATTGCAATCGGTTCCGGGTGGGTATAGTGCCAGTGTATTCACCTGGAATGATAGTAACGGAAACGAGATGCAGGAGTATTGGATGGTCTATGGGATGGGTCATGCCTGGTCAGGAGGCAGCCCAAACGAACCTTATTCTGATCCACTAGGACCCGATGCCAGTTTGGCAATGTATACCTTCTTTATGAAGCATCAGCTCACCAGGCCTCTAGTTCCAACGTTAGTAGCGATAACTCAGGGATAGTGAGAAAGCTTAATCACTTTAAATTGCTGTGACCATGCCTATAATGACGTTTCTCAGAATACTCTATCTCTGGCACGTTTGATACCGATCTGCACCCACTCATACAAATTTCCTGTGGACTACCTCGCAGTATGCTCCATTGGAGTGTTGTCTCTCAGGGTGCGGATTGGTATGAGCGTATACATCAAAGCCACTAGAAGAGTAAACTATGATGTATCTCTCCTTGAATATACCACACTTATCATCATCGAGGCTGCGGAAGCTAGGAAATATGCTACAAAGTTTTTTTCATTGGAGATATATCGCTTGATTTCGTTCTTACTTTTGCGATAGCTGTACGTAAATATTAGAGTTATGGCAGAAACTGATAAATCATTCGATCTGAACTCAGAAGGAGAGTTTGATGTTTGCAATGTTATTGCTATTCTTTGGGTGTGTAGTCGCCTTCGGTCTCCTGGGAGCGTTTTTCCTGTTCTTCCTTGTCTTGCTACCGAGAAGGCGTCGCCTGGGACCCGGTTACTACCGTCGTCCTTTTTTTGCGCCTTTCTTCTCGCCCTTCTTCTTCGGAAGATCATTTGGGCGGCGCGGTTTCTATGAGCGTGGCCCTTTTCACGAGCATCATCACCATCACCATCATCATGGAGGCTTTGGCGGCCATCATGGCGGGCATGGAGGCTTTGGTGGGCATCACTAATGCAAGAAGCTGAAAAGGTTCTGCGCATCGAGCAGGACCTTGCCTGGTTGCCGAAACCGAACGAAAGTCGGGTGGTGCTCTCGTCTCAACTGCCACCATTAGCATTGCTTGCCACCGCTCTGACCCTGGCATTCAGAGATGGTAGCCTATTGGTGACAAACTTAACGAGTCGGGGATGGGATATTCCAGGGGGACATATTGAGCCTGGTGAGTTGCCAGAAGAGACTGCTCGTCGAGAAGTGTACGAAGAAACGGGTGCAAGATTGGGGCCACTGCATGTTCTGGGGTATCAACGCCTCCGGCTGCTTGGTCCCAGGCCAGTGACATATCGTTATCCCTATCCTGACAGTTATCAGGCTTTCTACTGGGCGCAGATCGCAACTCTTGATGACTTTGTTCCAACCGCAGAGGCGCAAGAGCGTGCTCTTTTTTCTCCCAGTGAAGCTAGTATGCTGGCGTGGGTGCAGCGGCATAGAGAACTCTATGAAACTGCATTGATGCAGTCTACATGTAGCCAGTAGACTGCATCAACTTGTTCTCTCTATCTTCCGGGTACGTCACAGAGGGCGTTTGTCCCTACTACGGAACAGTGCGATATCCAGAGCTTTTGAGTTGGCTTTACGAGGTGAATATCTAAAAAACACAACACTAGCGAGAACTCCGAGGACAACCAACGAGGCCATTATGAGCCAGAACCAGAAGAGCTGAGTCATCGCCGCTGCTCCATGCTGTTATTTTGCATTACTACAATATACATAAATTGTACTTGCTTTATGTATAGTATAGACGTTGCAACGCCATTTTGTAAGCCGCGAATGTGCGTAAACGCTGTTGGTTGTAAGGAAATCGTCCATGATGGTATAGCTGGTTTGCGCTTAGCCGAAAAGTTCAAGCTTTTTGTTGACTTTTCTCATGATCAGTACAAAGCGTTTGAGGCGAATAAAGACTATTTTGACGTCAGGTAGTATGACGACGCAGGCGAGCAGGAGGATTGGCACAATTCTACTCAAAACGATGATTTGCCAGCCCAGAAAGTCTGGATCAGGGATGAGCGGATTGCTGTATGAGTACCCAACCTTGAAGAAATGCAAGATGAAGAAGGCGTTGGGTAAGCTGATGATCAGGATTAATACACGGGCAGGAAGTCGCTGAAACTCGGGGCACATGACAAGACAAACTGCCAGAATAGGTATTAGCATCGTATAGTGGTACTCGTATACCAAATCATAAAACATAAGGAAATAAACAGTTGAGAGAAATATACCTTTGAAGAGGCTGACGCGCTTTAAAGAGCAGAGAAAGACTACTATCAGCAGACTGAACAGTTTTAAGCCACTGATGACGGAGGTAGGCAGTGAAGTACTATACTTAAGCAGTGCTGCTAACGTAATAATTTGAATTGGCCCTCCAGTATCTGAAGTCTGGAGATGCCACAGGAGATTATCTGTATAATATGCACCATACTGATTCCAGTAAAATAGCAGCGTGAAAAACAGAAAGAATCCCAGGCCAAGCGCAAGGATTGTATAGTGTTTCTTGAAGAAAAAGACTGGCAACCAGAGAATGCCGATAGGCTTTGTGATGAGTCCTATGAAATAATAAATAACTGCCGGTATCTTTTCACCACCTCGTGCCAGATTAATTAAGAGCAGGAAAGTGAAGAAATTGAGCACAAATTGGAACTGTGAGATCGTGATTTCAATATATTGCGTTGAGTTGATCAACATAGTGAAGATAGCAAAATGAACGTACTTGCTGTTTTTGAAGCTGCGATGAAAGTAGATGATGATACCAATTGTAGCTACAAGCTTCAAGAACATCCATATATAAAAAGAGTCATAGGCATTGAAGAGGGTCAGGAAACCACCTACCAGGATAGTAAACAGCGGATGGTACACATTATAGTTGCTGGGAAATCCGTTCCCATAAGGGAGAACACCTGAGGGTAATGTGCCATCTAAGCTTCCTCCGTGGGTAAATGCCCACAGCCCATTGGGAACTTGATAAAAATCTAAGCCGCGACAGCACATATGCAAGGCGCTGCCCGAGAAGAAATAGTGGAACCAATGCGTCTGTGCGGCAGAGACATAGTATAAAATATTCACAATAAGTCCGATATAGATCAGTTTGTACTCGAAGAGATGTAGAGGAATACTCTTGAGCCATTGCAGAACAGGCTGATTCCTGCTCATCGCTCTTGTAGTATGTACTGGGGTCTCACCGGTGATACTGAAATCTTGTGGCGCTTCTGTCACGTGGTTGTCATGATCGTCCGAAGCTGCTGTTGACGGCGATCCGGTGGCATGCTCGCTCTGTTCTACAGCGACAGACCTTGTAAGCTGGGATGAATACTCTACTTCGTTGTGTTCTGTGGGATTGTTCTGTTGTTCCATTACGTCGTACTGTCTCCCAAGGCGTCTGAACAGCCTCTGTGTTGTTCTGTCAATGCCAGTATAGAGAGTGGGGCCAAATAGAATTAAGGCTCCTGATGTCTATATTTGAAATAAAAGTTTTCTATACTATAATAGCATAAAATTAGTGGAATATACAAATTAATTTATTTTTTTAGGATGATTGGTATCTATGGTGGATTGAGCATATTGTAGCTCTCATCTGTTGTAAAATATGGAGTGTAATGAGGATGGGAATGAATGATCCTGATCTCTCTGGGCCAAAATTAGAGTTGGAGGTTTTGCGCGAGAGGGGGAAAATTGATGGAAAAAAATAAGCGCTCTTTTGTAATAGAATATCTTGGTATTTCGTTTGGCATACTTAGCCTTATTATTGGTGTCATAATCATACTATCGACGAATACCCGGTTATCACCGTTAGCTCTGGCATCTTCAACATCAGTCACTTTACCTGCATTTATTATAACAATATTTATTACATTAATATTTAGCGTGATTTAGATTTTCGAAGCATTGCGGCGAATGCAGAAAAATAAAGAAAATGACCACAGAAATACGATCAAAATTACATTAGAGGTTAATGGGGAGCCAATTTCTATTGAGGCTGCTGATATAGAAAGTGTTGAGGAGGTTTTGAAACTTGCGCAACGTTTACAAGCTACTAATCCATCCATCAATATTAAAGGAGAAGTTCCTCAACCTCAGAGTGATAGTAATCCCTCTGAATCGTCTTCTGCATAAAATATAGAAGTAGAGGAGCTTTGAGATCGTGGGCTTGAGTCATTGCAGCTAATACAAAAAAGTGACCCATACCTGCAGGGTATTTTGAAAGTCCAACGGGATTGAATAGACACGGACATATATAAAAGGCAAAGAGAGACGGACGCGATAAATCGGGTCCCTACTGATCATAGGCGATAAATCGCTGCGGACATGCGTGATTACATGGAGGGACACGCTACGAACTTGAAAACATCCCCCGTAACTGCGACCTTCGTCCCATCCAGCAATTTATTGCCTGAAATGTAGGGACTCGATTTATCGCGTCCGTAATATTCCCTCAAGCAATGTATCGCCCGATATGTAGGAATGCGATGATGTGGGTCATGGTCCAGGCCGTCGCTCGGCCCTCCATGAGGTTTTCTCTCTGCTGACGACTTTCAAAAAGACCTGCCAGATAGATAGCCCAAGGTGCAGCGACATGTTATAATGGCCTAAACATTTCCACTTCCGGTCTATATGGCTAGAATGGCGAATGGGAGTGTATATTGCCTTGCATTCAGATGAGAAATATGCGGTCGCACATTGCTAGCAACGGGAGTTGCGTTTCTGAATGCTTATGGGTGTCTCTTTATTTCGTGTTCGCTGGGAAGGTTGGCTGCATTATTATGCTCATTACGCGTATTGAGTTGGAGAATATCAAGAGCTACCGGCACGTCATCGTAGATTTCAGACGCGGCACGACCGCGATTAGTGGAGCAAATGGCGCGGGCAAAACGACGCTCGTTGAAGCCGTTGGCTTTGCCCTCTTTGGTTATCTACCTTACAGCCATGACCAGTTTGTGCGCGAAGGGGAGAAGCATGGCAAGGTCGTTGTATCCCTGATCGGTAGCGACGAGCGTCCTTATACGGTTGAACGCCGCTGTGGCTCCGGTGCGCGCTGGCTCATCTATGATCAAGAAGCCGATTTACGCCTGGAGCAGCGTGCCGACGTATTGGATAAATTGCATGATCTGTTTGGTATCGACCGTGAACGTCCTCTCGACTCGCTCTTTAGAGATGCGCTGGGTGTACCTCAGGGCACATTTACGGCTATTTTCTTGGAGCCTGCCGGTAAGCGCAAACAGACCTTCGATGCCCTGCTGCAGATCGAGGATTATAAAAGGGCTGCTGACAACCTCCTGGAGACGCAAAAGTACTATAAAGAGCAAATGGGCGTCCAACAAAGCGAGATACAGCGCCTCACCTTTGCAACGAGTGAGCTGACGCAATTGCGTGAACAACTGAAAGATGCGCGTTTGCTTGACCAGGAACAGAAAGAGCGCAACGTTGAATGGAGTCAGCAATTGAGCAGCCATGAAGTGCGCCTGGCACAGCTCGATGCGCAACAGGAGCAGCTCGTGGCTCTAGAGCAGCGTTACCGCACTTGCCAGAAGGACCATGTGCATGCATTAGATCTCCTGCGCAATAATGAGCAACAATGGCAGGCTGCTCTCAAGGCACAACATGCTGTAGCAGAGAGCCAGGCTGATTATCAGCGTTACCTGCAAGCCCAGGAGATCTTGCAACGGCTACGTCAGGATGCTGTTCAGCGAGACAAGTTACGGCAGCAGCAGGCACAGCTACAAAATGAGCACACCGAAATTGAAACACAGGCCCGTGGCTGGCAGGGACGCTTAGCTGAAGTTGCCAGCGCGCGACAGAAAATAGTCAGAGCTGGCACCGCTTGTCGATCAGCAGGTGGATTTGGAGAAAAAACGTGACGAGGCCACGCGGCAACGCGCACAGTATGACAGTATTGTGGCCGAAGGCAAGCGCTTACAGAGTGTGCTGGCGAAGTGTCTGCTAGATCAAGAGAAGTATCAGTGCCGCATCACAGAGATTGAGCCGTTAGTACCTATTGCCGAGCGTCTGCAAGAGCACAATGATGCGTTCATGCACCTGCGTATTCAGGTCAATGAGCGCAGTAATAAGCTGCAGCAGTGGCAGGAGAAGCGTAATTTGCTGCAAGAGCGCCAGCTTGAACGCGATCAATGCGCCGAAAAATTGCGCAAAGCAGAGAACAACGTCACGACTATTGAAGAGCACCGTCAGGAAGCGGAAGAGATGCCGCTCTTGCAAGAAAAATATAATGAACTCGCAGCTCAGCAGCATCGACTTGAAGGCAACATCAGCGGCTATGTTAAGTCGCGTGCGCAATCAGCCGGTGGACAGTGTCCTCTGTTGTACGAAAGTTGCCTCAATATCAAGCAGCGTGGCATTGCCAGCCTGGAATCGTATTTTGATGGTCTCCTTCAGGAAGAGCATGCGCAGATAACGCTGATACAACAGCAGCAAGAGACGGTCAATCAGCGTATGGGGCAGATTAAGAAATATGCCGATGCTTTGCACAAAGTAGGCCAGTATATCGAACGGCGCGACGCGTTTGCTGAACAATTGCAGCGTCTCGCCATCGAAATTACACGCCTGGAACGCGATGTAACCGTGTTAGCGGACGATCTGGAGGCGCTCAAAACCGTTGAGCAGAAGGTGAAAGAGGCGGAAAATGCATATCGTGAGAGCAAACAGGCTGATACAAAAGTGCGCGAATTAGAGGGTCTGCGCAAGCAACTCCTGCAATCTCAGGAGCAAGCACAGCAGCTAGAGGCAGGTGTGCAAGAACGCCGCCAGGAAGCTGCGTCCTTGCAAGGGAGCGCGGCACAATTAAAGCAGATTAACGCTGAACTGGCTACGTTGAATGATCCCCGTGGCGCGAGTAAAGCCCAGCAGGCGATCATTGCGCAGGAAGCATACTATCAGCAGCAACTGGAGACACAGCAACAACGGCAGCAAGCTGTGCTGCAAAAAATCCACCAGCTCGATGCACTGCTAGCTGTCTTTAGCGAACTGGACGATGATATCGTTCGTCAGGATACTATCATGCATACATGTCACGCAGGTTATCAGCACTATCTACAGAATGAGCAGGAAGCGCGTAGCTTGCCAGAGCGTGAGCGTGTCTATCAGCAACAGTTGCGTATAGTTGAGCAAGCCCGACAGCAATTGCAGGAGCTAGAACAGACCTATACTGCTGCCAGCCAGGCGTTTGATCAGCAGGAATTAGCCACGTTAAAGGTGGAAGTTGAGCGTTTGCGCCGTGAATTGACGGCTCTGGCAGAACGTATGCAACATCACCAGCGGCATATCAATACGCTTGAGCAGCAGATTGCCAGGGGCGAGGCGTTATTGCTTGAGTTAGAGGCTGTGCAGAAAGAGCATCAAACGCTTGAAGATCTACACGTGATGACGGAACAATTTCGCAAGCTGATTAAAGATGCTGCGCCGCATGTGTTGAAGGCCATCCTCGCAGATATTTCGGCGGAGGCAAACCGTATTTTTGGTGAGGTCATGGGTGATAGAAGCGCGCAACTTTCCTGGCGCAACGATTATGAGATTGTGCTGCGCAGGCAGGGCGTAGATCGCAGTTTTGCGCAGTTGAGTGGTGGTGAACAGATGAGTGCTGCGCTATCCGTGCGCCTGGCCTTGCTCAAGAAGCTTTCAACGCTGAACATTGCCTTCTTTGATGAGCCAACACAAAACATGGATGAACTGCGCCGTACAAATCTGGCCGAGCAGATACGCCGGGTGCGTGGTTTTGATCAGTTGATCGTGATAAGCCACGATGATACGTTTGAGCAGGGCCTGGATAGTCTGGTGCGCCTGACCAAAGAACATGGAGAGACACGCCTGCTCGCTAGCAAGGATGAGACCGAGCCGCTGCATGCATTGAGCGAAGCTATGGCTGCTCAGTTTATTGCTTATGATAGAGCACGTGTGTGATAGTCTATCGGGTTGAATTTGACGCATATTTAAGAAATCTTTGCGTGCGTAGAGGGTCCGATTATGCGTTATCTGGTAGAAAATGGGTAGGGGCGTGTCCTTGCGACCGCCCCGGGGCTTGGGCGGAGGCAAGCTCCGCCCCTACCCGTTTCCCTCAAGGACACAGAGTCATACGCATGCTCATTCTCTCCCAGATGTAAAAAGGAAAGAGCATCATCGTGCTCGTTTTTCTGGAGAAACATATGCTGCATAAAGGTAAATTGCTGGCGGCACTCAATGTGAAGCGCAGTCAGTTCTCGCTCTACGATGGCTCATTCGGTGAGCAGCTCCTGTCGTACCAATATGCGCTCGAGACGCTGTACAAGCGTTATGCCTCCAGTGCACAGCTTGAGCTTGCGTTGCCGCCCGACGAGATTGGTTTACCATCAGCGGGTGCGCGCCCAAGCATCGAGTTTGATCGCTGGCTGGTGAATGCCGACCAGCAGAGCTATCATGGTCCGGTCTTTCCCTTTGGGCGCGCATTCGCAAACCACGAGCAGGCACGACAATGGGCCGAGTGTATCGAGGGCGTGACGACTGTGGCTGTGGATGGTAGCCAGTTGCTACCCTGGCGTGATGCATCGATACCGGTGGCGTTGATCCAGGTTGGTTTCTTCATCAATTCGCATCAGCAGGGACGTCCCTATACCAAGGATGTGCACATGGACGTGCTCACTCCCGACGAGATCATGGAGGAGTCCCGAGCGGAAGCGAACGATCCAGACAGTTATCCCTATTCAGAAATGCAAGTGACGTTGCGCCGCTACTTATTGGAAGTCGAGACGCTGTGCAGCCAGATGCAGCAGCTCGCCAGCGCGCGCCGCGAGGATGATCCAGTGTATAGCCCAGTGGTCTTTTTTGACGGTTCACTGGTTGTCTCGTTTGCGTTGACGATGCCCAGTCCCTATCGGGAACGCTATATTCATTCAGCGGTTTCATTACTGAAAATGTCGGAGGAACTGCGTGTCCCGTTGATTGGCTATATTGATACCACCTATGCGCGCGATATGATTACCATGTTGCGCCGTCTGGACGCGACGTTGAAACACCCTACGTTGCGCGACACCAAGAAAATTCACGATGCGCTCCTATGGCAAGGTCGTTTACAGTGGGGAGATCGTACGCCCGCAATGATCTGTGCGCGCAATGACATTTTGCAGAGCTACGGTGACTATCGTGATCGCGTGGCCTTTTGCTATCTGCAAACGTCGGCCACGCGTCCGCCGACGCGCCTGGAGTTTCCACGCTGGATGCTCGATGATGGTGTGTTAGAGCCGGTGCTGGACACCGTACGCGCCGAGGTGATTGCTGGCAATGGTTATCCGTATGCTATCGAGACGGCTGACGCGGTATCGGTGATTACGATGCAAGATCGTAGCGAATTCTACACGCACTTCCAGGCTTTTATGGAGAGGCAAGGTGTCAAGTTTACCTTTTCCACCAAGTCTTTGAGCAAGGGCAGACGCAGATAAACAGTTCTTGCGTAGATGTACGTGAATCAGCATGTTGACTTACTTTGTGTTCTGTAAGACCGCTTTTTCATTGTCTTATAGGTTCCGTCCCTTCATTTAGGAGACGTATACATTTCTCATAGCTGTAGAGTTTATCGCGTCGTTTCTTTGTTATCTCGCTCACAATCCCTAGCTCTTGTAGACGATTGAGTATAGCCGTGACAGTTGGTATAGAGATATTTGTTTCCTGTGACGCCCGCGCTATGCTTATTATGGGCATAGATCGTAATATCTTAAAGACTTGAAGAGTTGTTCCTGTGGATCGCCCCAATGTTTCAATATTGTGTTGATCATTCTGGAAAAGTTCTAATATCCTCCTAGATGTGCTAACTGCTTGATTAGCTGTGTCATATACACCTGTAAGAAAAAAGTGGAGCCAACTCTCCCAATCGCCTTCAACTCTTACTCTTTGCAACAAATCATAGTAGGTCTCTCGATGTTGCTTAAAGTAGAGGCTTAAATAAAGCAATGGCTCTTGTAAAATACCTTCTGCACATAACAATAAAGTTATAAGTAGGCGTCCTAATCGTCCGTTTCCGTCAAGGAAGGGATGAATGGTTTCAAACTGAACGTGTACAAGGGCGGCTTTGATCAGAATTTGCATATGGAGGTTTTTATCGTGAATGAAATTTTCAAGCGCTCCCATACATGTAATGACTTCACCCGGCGGGGCAGGTACAAATTTTGCATTGCCTGGCCGAGTACCACCAATCCAGTTCTGTGAGGTCCTAAATTGGCCTGGTGACTTTTCACTACCTCTTCCAGTAGAAAGTAGTATTTCATGGATTTCACGAATTAATCGTAGAGATAACGGAAAATCATCTTTTCGAAGTCGCTTGAGACCATGATTCATCGCAATAACGTACTGGAGGACTTCATTTGTATCTCCAATAGGAACACCTGGCATTTCGTTACTCTCATATAAGATAAGATCGGATAGAGATGACTGTGTGCCTTCGATTTGGGATGATAATACAGCTTCTTTTCTTATATAAAAATAAGTGTATAACGAAACAATATCATGAGGAAGCTGCCATGCAAGACCATCTAATCGTCCTAACGCTAATGTAGCCTTATCAAGAAGTGTATAATGCTCTCCTTCAAGATTTAATGGTGGGTCGGGAGGTAGAGGATTTGGAATAAATGATTTAAAAGGCTCTGAAGATATGGAATTTGTAATATATTTTCCCGAAATTCTCGTGGTAGTCATATCTTCTTCATCTCCATCACCTGCTTTGCCTTAGGTTACTTTTAATAAAGTTGTTGGAGGAATCCTTTAATAGGAAGAAACCTTATTAAAGGTTCCTTTAATAGCAATGTTGTTTATTAAAATTATTGCCATGTTTCTTTAATTATAAAAGAAAGGCATAGCAAAATCCAGATGCTAGATACTCAGGGTATCAGGTCGATAACTTTAAGTTTAAAAACACTTCGGCAGGGCCTAAGATTAGAAGCAATGGAAGATAAGCTTATCATCAATGTGTATATAAGCCAAATTGGCTTTCAATGCTGCAAGCTCCCAATGGGCAGGGTAACATTACACTTGTTGTTTGTCAATTATTTTTTTGTGTGTATCTTTTCAAATGGCTCCTGTGGAACATGGACGAGGAGTTGTGCTGTCAGCCCGCTTTATGTGTTATACTTTGTGCATGAGAGAAGCCCGGATCAATCTTCTGGATAGAGGTCGATAGAGGTTGATACAGCTAAGGGTTCGTTTTTAGCAAGTTGAAAGTGCACCAAAGAATTTGTCTTATGTCTCGTTCGACAACACTTACATTTACCTGTCCCTGTGACAATACCTTTACCTGTCAGACCTATGATTATGTGAATGTAGCGCGCGATCCACAGTTGCGCTATGTTGTGCTGGCAGGCTTGCTGAATGTGACAACGTGCCCCAATTGTGGACGTCGTGCGGCTATCGCTAAGCCCTTCATTTACTCTGATCCCGATCATGATCTGCTGGCCTATGTGCATCCCCGGGCTGACGCTCCTGAAGATGCTCGTTTGTTTATACTGGAAAAGTTGCGCTCCGTCTACATGGATGCAGCAGGTATGCAAGAGCAGCAGGAAGAGGGGCAGAGTGGAGGCAATGGTCATGGCGGACGTGTGGCGTCAGTCTCGCCATCGCAGGCCGGGGAAATGCCACCGTTGCAGGTGGTGTTTGGCGTGGATCAGCTAAATGAGCTGATTAACGCCGTACTCGAACCAGAGGAGCGTCTGGGACGGCTGGCGCTGAACACACAGAGTCGGAGTGAGGCGGAACGCGGGCAATTCCACGATATCACGCGCAAGCTGGCCTCAGAAATGGGTTGCTTCATTGAGGTAGAAGATCTACCCGATGAATACACGGTCTGGCTCTACGGATCACGCCGCCAGATAGGGGCCTTCGTACGCGAACTGGCTCCGCGAGGGTAATCGTATGGTGACGATAGGCATACTCACGATCAGCGATGGCGCGGCCCGAGGTGAGCGCCAGGATCTGAGTGGGGAAACGATTCGCTTACAGGTGAGTCAACTGCCAGATGCTGTTATCAGTGTGGCAGCCATTATTCCCGATGAGCAAGAGCAGATCGCAACTGTTTTGCGCGCATGGTCCGATGAAAGAAAGCTCAATCTGGTGCTTACAACCGGTGGCACTGGACTGGCTCCGCGTGATGTGACGCCAGAGGCGACAAAGGCGGTGATCGAGCGCGAAGCGCCGGGCATTGCCGAGGCACTGCGCACCATCAGTCTGCAATATACGCGGACCGCTATGCTCTCACGTGGTGTGGCTGGTGTGCGTGGTCACACATTGATCATTAACCTGCCGGGTAGTCCTAAAGCCGTAAAAGAATGTCTGGAATATGTTTTGCCCGTTCTGCCGCACGCCATTGATCTGCTGATCGAGGGACCAAAGGAACATTAAACAGCGATGTTCGCGTAGGGACAACCATAAGGGACGCGTTGCTCGGTTCCTATGCGAGTTCGTACTGGAGCTGAAGTGTTACGGGTATTAAGAGAGAAACGCACATATGTTCACCAGCTATAGGGGACATAATGATAATGTCTTTGCTGTAGCCTGGTCCCCTGATGGTCACGCCGTAGCTTCCGGTGGACGTGACCGGACTGTACAGGTATGGGATGCCTCAACAGGTGCACACCTCCTCACTTTTCGTGAACATGCCCAGTGCCTGCTCTCTTTAGCCTGGTCGCCTGACGCACAGACAATCGCGTCGGGCTGTACGCAGGGCCTCGTCTATGTGTGGTCCGCTAGCACTGGTGATATCATCAGCACGTATCGTAAGCACGTACGCTTTGTGCGCAGCGTAGCCTGGTCGCCTGATGGACAGTATATCGCTTCAGGCGGTGAGTACGGCGACAATACAGTTCAGGTATGGGAAGCCTTGAGTGGAAAACACCTCTATACACATAGCAAACAATATCGCATCTTTGCGGCTCCCTGGTCCCCTCGGGAAGCCCTGATTGCCTCGGGCAGCTTTGATGGCAACGTTCAGGTAT
This sequence comes from uncultured Chloroflexia bacterium, assembly GCA_963802635.1. GTDB lineage: Bacteria > Chloroflexota > Ktedonobacteria > Ktedonobacterales > Ktedonobacteraceae > CAVTLG01. The sequence continues at coordinate 162,904 of CAWDJJ010000001.1, forward strand.
GGGAGGCGCTGAATGGCAGGCGGGTGAGCAGTTATCACGAGCACAATAGTCCCGTTTATGCGGTAGCGTGGTCTCCTGAAGGCACTATGCTTGTTTCTGGCGGACAGGATGCTATGGTACGTTGCTGGTCTGCATATACAGGTGCTACTATTTGCTGCTATCGGCAACATACGCAATCGGTGAAAGCGCTAGCCTGGTCGCCTGATGGAACGTTGATTGCCTCTGCTGGCGATGATGCAACGGTGCAGGTCTGGTCTGTTGCAACAGGTGAACGTGTTGCTCTGTATACTGGACATAAGAGCTGGGTACGTAGCCTGGCCTGGTCCCCAGATGGTGATACGGTTGCGTCGGCAAGCGAACGAACAGTACATATGTGGCGCTGGCATACGTAACACTGGGTTAGCTGCTGGATCACCGCTACTGCTGTGGGACGTTGCCTTGCGTGAAATCCCGAGATGCTAGCAGTACTTGTTGTTACCACTTGCATGTATAGACAATGAGTACTATCATACAGGGAACTGCGGAAGAACTATTTTGTTTATATTGGAGTGATGCATGCTACATTTGTCTCTTGCTTACCTGATTGATCTAAGCTGGTTTCGTATAGGTCCTCCCTATATTTATATCAATATGAATCCGGTTATTTTCTCCCTGGGACCCCTGGCAGTGCGCTGGTATGGTTTGATGTATGTCGTTGGTATTCTCATTGGGTTGCAGGTCATCAAGGGTTATACCAGGCGTAAAGGTATCAGTGAGGAGAAAGTTTACCGTGTCGTCTGGTGGTGTATCGCGGCAGGATTGCTTGGTGGACGGCTTTACTTTGTCGTTCAGCAGCCGGATCTGGTGAGCGATTATCTCTTGAAGCCGCAAAATATCCTGGCAACGTGGGAGGGTGGCATGGCCTTTTTTGGAGCCATCTTCTTAGTCATCCCCACGCTGATCTGGCGTGCTAAAGTCGAACGTCTCAACCCGCTGGTACTCATTGATGCCGGTGTATTGTTTGCGGCTGCAGGACAGATCTTTGGGCGTATCGGTAATCTAATCAATGGCGACATCATTGGCTACGTCAGTCCACAAGTACCCTGGTCGACCGTCTATCAAAATCCCAATAGCTGGGCCTGTCTGGTACCCTCTACCTGTGATGTACCGGTGCAACCGGCAGCAGGTTATGAATTGCTCACGAACCTTGTACTGCTGGCGGTGATGCTCTATTTATCACGTCGCCTGGCCCGTCCAGGTATCCTCATGCTGGTCTATCTGTTTAGCTATTGCGTGACGCAATTCCTGATTTTCTTTACTCGTGATAACACGGTTGTAAGCTTCCTTGGACTGAACTGGGGTTTGAAGCAGGCGCAATGGACTTCATTGGTCGTTTTTATTGCGCTGTTGCCAATAACCTACTGGGTACTGCGCAACTCGCAGCCGATCTGCCGGTGAGGTTGCTGCTACGTATGGTATACCACAAGTGTCTCAGGATGAACCAGAGCCAGCGGCAGACGTAGCCGAGGGTGAAGATCAAAGCGCCGAGCTAGCGGCAAATCTAGCCGAGGGTGAAGATCAAAGCGCCGAGCTAGCGGCAAGTGTTGCCGAGGGTGAAGATCAAAGCGCCGACGAGGAAACGGCTGATCAGGAGAGTGAGCAAAGCACTGCTACGGAACCTGACCAAGGCGAAGTTGCCGTAGACACACTCGAATAGGAACGTTCCTTGATTTCTACACAGTGGGCGTCGAATTTGACTGAGGTCCTGTGGTAGGAGTAGGTGTAGACTGAGAGTTGTTCAGTTGGGCCTTCTCGTCCGCAATCTTCCGCTGTAACGCGCGTAGATATGCCTGGGCACCATCAAGATCAGTTTGCGTGACTGTATTGAGCTTTTTGGGCAGTAGTGAGACCTGACTCGCCCACGCTTCGAGCACGCTTTGAATGGCCTGGAGCGTAGCGTTATCTTGATAAATAGTCGCCAGCGCGCTACGAGCCGTTTTGAATGCGCTAAGCATCGTATTCAGGAAATCTTGTGCCACGGCAGAACCAAACTTGACGATGGGTGAAACAAAGGCATCATAGGCTGTACGCGTCAGGCTAGCGGCAGCGATGGCACCATCCAACGAAAAACCCTCTAAACTATCCAGGGCGTCTACCAATTCTTTGCGAGCCTGGTTAGCTCCTTGCGTCACACCTTTATTGAAAGCATCCTGTACTTGATGCTCGACGGTCGATCCTGCGTTATTGAGTACTTCGGGCACTTTTGGCGTAAGCTCGTAAGCGGCAACACCGATGCCCGCAACTGCGGCAACCCCTGCTCCGAACAGGAGTCCGCGCCGTGAAAGTTTGTGTTTCTTTTTTAGGCGTCCTACCGGGGGTTGCTGATCTTCCTCATATTCATATTCCTCGTCGGCGTAATCATCGCCTGCAACTTCTTCATACTGGCGACTACGCTCGTTATGCTCCGGCCTGCGTGTGACCTTCCCTTGCCGGGTGCGCAGTGGGGGAGGCGATTGAACAGGAGGTGGGGGCATATAATCCGCGCGGTCGTCAAGCTCCTCCTCCTCATCAAAATCAGCGGCGGCATAATCTTGCCAGAGTTCGCGCTCATCGGTCTCCTCGGGCAGCTTACGCGTCGCGGATGGATACTGTTGGATGAGGCGACCACTGCGTGAGGCATACTGTCGGCTCTGAAAAATCTCTCCATCGGTTTCTTCATAAGAAGATTGATAAGGATCTCTTCTGGTAGATTTAATAAGCTCTGTATCCGGGGCTTGTTCTTCAGGAGCATGGGTTTTACTGGCAATAATGCTTTGACGCAGGAGCTGCCGCGTCCGGCGTGGATCGGGACGTTGCACCAACAATGTACTGGATCTGCTCGTGGTTTCACCACGGTTCGAAGACCAACTCTCCGTTTGCCCACTCTGGCTCTGTCCCGCACGGCTACGGAGTGGATTGTAATCGTAGCCGTATTGGCGTCCCGGGCTTTTACGATATGTCCTTCGTTCCAAATGATCCTTTTGCATATGTCCCTCTACTTCTCCTGAGATAGTTTCTTCAAAAGCACGCCTTGCTCTGCTTGCGGGCTGTTTCAGATACTCTCTATGCTTACCCAGATCTGGTCTATGGGCGCTTTCATGTCCCTTGAAGCAAGTAACTCATGCCACCTATTTTACACTACTTTTGCCATTTTCGTCCACTTTGGCACTCCACGTCCCGTTGGGACGGGCTTATAAGCAACGTCGCTGGCGTGGCCTGTCTCCGATGAGGCTGTATTGTCACTTGTAACTTTCGTTCGCACCAGATTGTGGCTTTCGTCTGCACTGGCTGCAAATGAAAGATGAGATCAGCCATGCGGCCAACATTGTGGCAAAGGACATATCTTCCATTTGCACTAGCAAGTGTGGATTCAACCAAATTCAAGTAAAATAGTACAATCCACATAGTTGCCTCGGTGCCGCTATTAGCGTATACTTGAGTTCTACTACGCCTAGCCAAAAGATTGAAGGATGAATAGTTTAGGTTGGTGTTCATGCCAGTACAAATTTTCTTCTGTTATGCTCGTAAGGACAAAGCTCTACGGGATGAACTGGAAAAATACCTTGCCACGATGAAGCGATTAGAACAAATTGCGAGTTGGTATGACCAAGAGATCAGTGCCGGTAAAGTTTGGTTGCAAGAAATTGACGCGAGGCTTAACACTGCCGATATTATCCTGTTATTGATTAGTCCTAGCTTCATTTCCTCCGACTACTGCTATAGCATAGAAATGAAACGGGCGCTAGAACGGCACGAACAAGGAGAAGCAAGGGCCATCCCTATTCTTCTCCGTCCCGTTGATTGGGCAAATACTCCATTTAGCAAGCTACAACTCCTCCCTACAGAAGGTAAACCAATCACCAAATGGCGTCATAGAGGTGATGCATTTTTAGATATTGTCAATGGTATCCGCAAGGTAGCAAATGAAGTGGGCCTCGATCAGCAAATCGCCAAGGGCCATCATTATTACGAACTTGCTCGATATGGTGAGGCGTTGGGAGCCTATGAACAAGCCCTCCAGCTTGATCCTGCTAACGTTCTCCTGTATACATATCGGAGCAATGTCCTCTATAAAATGCAACGATATGATGAAGCGTTACTTGCCTCTGAGGAGGCTATTCAACTTGATCCAAATTGTGCTGACAGCTATATCTCTCAAGGTAAGGCTCTTTTCAACCTCAAACGATATGGTGAAGCACTTGTAGTGTGTGAGCGAGCGCTTCAACTCAATCCAAACAGCATTGATGCACATTTCCTCAAAGGAGAAATACTAAAGGAGCTTCGTCGGTATGAGGACGCTTTAGCAGTTTGTGACTATGTTCTTCAGCGTGCTTCCGATCAAGGTAAGGTATTCGTTTTTAAGGGAGACGTTCTCTTCTTTCTTAACCGTTTTGCAGAAGCTCTAAATTCTTACAAACAAGCGTTAGAGCATGATTTAGCCAATAGCCCTATTTATATCAAACAAGGTGTTGTGCTACTGTTTCTTGATTGTTACGACGAGGCATTAATGGCATTTGAACAAGCAATACAGCTCGACCCGAAAAATGTTCAAGCATATAGAGGAAAAGGAGATGCGCTTGAGGCAATGCAAAAGTATAAAGAAGCCTTGCGAGCCTACGAGCACGCACTTCAGATAGATCCGAAGGACGTGATCACGTTGCGAGACAAAGGGGAGATGCTTCATGCCCTTGAGCGTTTTGAAGAAGCGCTAGTTGCTTACGAGCAGGCTCTTGAACTGGAAAAGAATGATGTTCACCTCTATAATTTCAAGGGTCGATCATTAGGCGCGCTTCGACGGTATGATGAGGCATTGAGGGCCTATGAACAAGCCGAGCGTATTGACCCTACACTCGTTGACTACAACGGTAAGGGAATTGCATTGCACGCACTGAAACGCTACGAAGAAGCCCTACTAGACTTTGAGCAAGCTATTGAAAGAGACCCCCAGAACGCGGATACATATGCCTTTAAGAGCACAGTACTTCGTGTTCTGGAACGTCATACAGAAGCCTTAGAAGCTCTCGAAAAAGCTTATCAGCTAGATCAAAAGGAGGATTTTCTTTATGGGGAAAAAAGTGCAATTCTTCATGGTCTTGGTCGGTTTGAAGAAGCTTTGGGTACATGTGAACATGATATTCGTCTGAATCCAAGAAGTGCAAATGCTTATGTTGGGAAAGGACAGATATTAATGAGATTAGGGCGATTCCTGGAGGCTCTGACCGCTTTTGAACAGGCTATTCGCCTCGACACGAAATATGCATTTGCATATACTGGTAAAGGGAGAGCACTGTCTTGCCTTGGCAAACATAGGGAAGCCTTACGAGCCTTCGAGCAAGCCCTTCAAAGAGATCCACAGGATGCAGTGGCATATATATATAAAGGGAATACGCTTCTTGTTGATCTAGAACGGTGCGAGGAGGCATTGGAAATTTATAAGCGAGCTATTGCACTTGATCCCCATTGTATTGAAGCATATCTTTTTAAAGGGATAGCCTTAGCTAAGTTGAAGAAATATGAAGAGGCAAATCTTACTTATGAAGTAGCTATAGAAATAGACTCCGATAATGCTAAATTATGGTCTTTTAAGGCGGATACGCTATATGAGCTTGAGCGTTATGAAGAATCCGTTGCAGCATATGAGTGTGCATTGCAAATTGAGCCGTCTCATGCAAATGCGTTGAATGGGAAAGGCTTAGCTTTGCGTTGTCTTCATCTAAATGAGGAGGCTTTAGCCGTTTTTACGCAGGCGATCCAGATCAAACCAGATGATGGTCTATTTTATGATAATCAAGGACTTACACTGCGAGACCTCAACCGCCATGAAGAAGCTTTGTCTGCGTTTAGGTCTGCAATCCAACTTGATCCCAAGGATGGTGAAGCATGGTTTCACCGAGGGGAACAGGCCGAAATACTGGGAAAAGCAGAAGAGGCTAAGCAAGCATATAGAAAAGCCTATCAATTAGGCTATAAGGAAGTGTAACTTCATATTGGGCTAGCCCATTAATGAACCTACTCGTTTGTAGATGATCCGCTGTACTAGATAGAGAATTGAATTTTCTCAATGTGACACAAAGGCGCAAGGAATGCTTGTATCCTTGCAAGGACACCTACAATACCCTCTCTAACATTCGCACTTCTTCACCTTTTCTTCACCGTTTTCTCCATGAGCTTGTATACTAGGTTGCATCACAATATATAGATAGATGAGAATATATGGACTCATCTTTATTTTCTCTATGTGGAAGAAGGGAATCATGTATTACAATCAACCTCCAGTGTCTCTTGTTCGACCACTCCCCCACCAGCGATTTATAGCATGGTTTCGACGCCGTAACCCGGTAGCAAGACTTGGTATCGGCTGTTTGTCATTACTGCTTGTCGGCTCATTTTGCATGTGCTCGGCTACGGTCGGAGCTGCGAGTCAGCCGCCAGCACAATCAACACCTGTGGCTCATATCGCAGCCACAACAATATCAGCAAAGCTGAAACCAACCCCCACAGCAAAGCCAACACCGCGCCCAAAGCCAACTCCCAAACCTACACCAGTCCCGCCCACTCCGACACCAATTCCACCAACCCCTACACCAGTCCCAACACAGCCACCAGCTCCAGCATGCAGCGGCACCCAGGTCGATGGTACCTGCTATAGCACCGATCCGGCGGGAGGCAGCCTAGTCTATAGTCCCGCCGCAGACTTTTGTGACTACGTTGCCTGTGTCTCAACGTTCTGGGTGGACACACGTGGCTATGTGGTGGAATGCAACAATGGGGAATATTCGCATTCGGGCGGTATCAGCGGCGCATGTTCGCGCGATGGCGGTGTGGCTGCTGCGGTGTATCAGCATTAGAAAGGACTTCTTCTATGAGATTTGGATTTCGCATACCGTCACTGAAAAAGAGCTTGTCTGCTAGGTTTTCACTCAAGCGTGCAATCCGGGCAAAAGTCAGGGTTCCTCGTGGCATGGGCTTCCTGACTAACCCTAAACGAGCAGCCTATAATAGGATCTACAACCGAACCACTATCGGCATACGAAAAAGGCGAAAGAAAGCGAGAAGGTAAAAATCTCTGTCTTCATGGCAGAACACCACGAGCAAATACGTAGCTAATCACTGGCTACGTATTTTTTTACACTTTTTCCTGAGGTGTAGAGGAAAGTTAGGACTTTTATCCTCTGTTGATAGATGCGATTTAGCATATATGAGACAATGAGACCTCCTGGTTATGCCTTCTATCATATGTTTAGTAGAATGTTCTAGTGCTACTCCTTGCATCTGTGAACATTATCTCTTTTCGTATCTCTAGGGGCTTTGTTCTAATTTGCGATAGGTATAGGCTATGCTATAATGTGTAGCAGTATAATCTCGCCTGAAGGCCAAAAGGAGTAACTCGGTATGCCCGAAACTGAAGCCAAGAGTGAAAATATGCCAATAATTGTTTGTGTGACGGTTGGTCTCTTTGAAGAGAACTGTTATCTTTATGCCTGTCCGCAGACAAAAGAGGCCGTGATCATTGATCCAGGCGATGAAGCAGAACGTATACTATATGCTATTCAGGAACTAAAGCTCATACCACGCTATATTCTCAACACCCACGGACATTTTGATCATATCTGTGCAATTGATGCAGTAAGCGCGGTTTATCCTGTCCCTCTCGCAATTCACGCGGCAGACGTTCCTATGTATACCAGGCAACCTGGGGCAGAGATGTATAGTCGCGCAGCACCGCTTGTACGCAGAAAACCAGATATCCTCCTAAGTGATGGTGATCGTATCACCTTTGGGACACTTACACTGGAAGTTCTGCATACACCAGGCCATTCTCCCGGTAGCATTAGCCTGGTCAGCCAACCATATCATGTTTTTAGTGGGGATACGCTCTTCCATAGGGGCATCGGGCGCACCGATTTAGCAGGGGGGAGCTATACACAGATTGAGCAATCGATCCGAAATAAATTGTATACGCTTAAAGATGATCTGGTCGTCTTCCCAGGTCATGGTCAGTCGACTACAATTATAGAAGAAAAGTATGAAAATCCATTCGTAAATGTAGAGGAGTAATTGTTGTGTCAGTTATCTGTGTGATTGGGACAGGCTACGTTGGCCTGGTAACGGGTACCTGTCTCGCCGATATGGGCAATACGGTAACATGCATTGATATCGTGCAGGAAAAAATTGACCGTCTCAAACGGGGCATTTTACCAATCTATGAGCCGGGCCTGGAAGAGATGGTAGAGCGCAATGTGCATGCTGAGCGTTTGCATTTTACCACCGATTATGCTGAGGCTCTGGAGAATAGCGAGTTCATCTTTATTGCGGTCAATACCCCTACGGGCAATAGTCAGGGGCGTGCCGATATGCGCTATGTGGAAAGCGCGGCTCGCAGCATTGCCGAAAATCTTGATCATTATGCCATTGTTATTAATAAGAGTACTGTGCCGGTTGGCAGCGGCGATCTCGTAGCACGTGTGATTCGCAACAGTCTCAAGCGGACAGACGTGACTTTCTCGGTGGTCTCTAATCCCGAATTCTTGCGCGAGGGTGCGGCTCTGCAGGATTTCCAGAACCCGGACCGTATTGTGCTCGGCTCGTCCGAACCGGAAGCGGCACATAAGGTTGCTCACCTCTACCTGCCTTTGCGTACACCTTTTGTGATTACTGATCTCTATACTGCGGAGATGATTAAATACGCGTCGAATGCTTTCCTGGCGACCAAAATTTCTTTTATTAATGAAATTGCACAGATTTGTGAGCGTCTAGGTGCCGATGTAAAAGAGGTTGCCGCAGGTATGGGCTATGATAAGCGCATTGGGCATGCTTTCCTGGACGCGGGACTGGGCTACGGTGGCAGTTGTTTCCCGAAGGATGTACGCGCGCTGGCGCATATGGCTGATGAAGCTGGCCTGCATCCACAACTGTTACACGCTGTGATGGATATTAACCATGACCAGCGTCGCTTGATTGTGAGCAAATTGACCAATGTCCTTGGTTCTTTGCGCGGTAGCGTCATCGGTATTCTGGGTCTGGCCTTTAAACCGAACACTGATGATATGCGTGAAGCTGCTGCCATCGATATTATTCGTTGGGTGACGAGCCAGGGGGCGACGGTGCGTGTGTATGATCCCGTGGCTCACGAGACTGCGCGTGCAGCTCTGGAGCGCGAACAGGTCAACATGGATCTCGTGACGTTTTGTGAACATGCCTATAGTGTGGCGGAACAGGCCGATGCCCTGGTTATCGTCACTGAATGGAACGAGTTCAAATCGCTCGAACATGCAGCGTATCCGTAATGCCATGCGTCGTCCGGTGTTGATCGATGGGCGCAACGTCTACGAAGTCTCGACGATGAATCGCTATGGTTTTATCTATCGCGGCATGGGTCGTGGTACGGGTCCGGCTCCTTCTATTCTGCCTCCTGGCGATACCACATCTGTCCTGCGAGAGGCAGAGACGCTTAGCCTGGGAGAAAGTTTGTAATGGATGATGACCAGCCTCTCCTCTTTACGCCATTAGTGTGCCAGTCTGGAACTCCACTGCCGGACTGGTTGTTTGGTCCCGGAGGAGTGGCTGGTCTGCCTGCTCCGTTGCACTCAACGCGAGGTGTCAATGTGGCTGTGGGCATCGACATTATTGAAGTGGAACGCGTGCGCCGGGTCTATGAACATCATGGAGAACGTTTCTTGCGGCGCGTTTTTACTCCCGATGAGGTGAAGCAGTGTCGTGGGAAGGCGGCACGCCTCGCCGGGCGCTTCGCTGCGAAAGAAGCTATCAGCAAGGCTCTGGGAACGGGCTTGCATGGGGTTGCCTGGCATGAAATGGAGGTCGTGCAACTGCGCAGTGGCCGTCCTTCTGTACGCTTGCATGGCAATGCGAAGCAACGCGCCGAACTGTTAGGTATCAGTGCCTGCGATGTGAGCATTGCTGATCTGGCCCAGTTTTCCATTGCTATCGCTGTTGCTGTGCAGACGAGCATCTCCCAGGAGCCAGGAAGAGCAGAATGAGAGCATTCCTGCAACGCGTCAGCTCTGCTAGTGTGACCGTCGAGAAACAGGTTGTAGGAGAAATTGGTCAGGTTTTTTTGATACTTCTTGGTATTGGACAAGGCGATAGCGACGTGCAGGTAAAGATGCTCGTCGATAAGATCGTGCACTTACGCGTTTTTGCTGATGACGCGGGAAAAATGAATCTCTCCCTCTTAGATGTTGCGGGACAAGCGCTTGTTGTTTCACAATTCACCCTTTATGCTGATATTCGCAAGGGACGTCGTCCCAGCTTTACGGATGCGGCACTCCCTGTGCTGGCAGAACCTCTGGTCGAACACTTCAAGGAAGCAATGGCTGCCTATGGCATTGTTGTAGCTGGTGGCATCTTCGGTGCTCACATGGCTGTATCATTGCTAAACGATGGGCCTGTGACACTGTTAGTCGATAGCGAGCAGTTGAAGGCAAACTGAAGAAGATCAGAAGTAGATACAACACAGAAGGCGTTTCGTGCTTTCATTAAGAGCTGCAAAAACTCCCTTTGTGTTGTATCTTTCCATTGATGAAAATGAATGTTTATAGATATTAGCGATATTAGCGATATTGTGGGTACTGCGGACCGGAAGGATATTGAGGACCCTGTGGACCCTGCGGTGGATATTGAGGACCCTGTGGATACTGTGGAGAGTTCATTGCTGCCTGCTGACGTAAAGCGTTGAGTTCTCTCTGAATGGGCCACTCGGAGAAGGCAAGGACTAAGATGACAATCAAGTTAGCGATGGGGATTAAGAGTAATAAACTCAGCGCGCCACTATAGCCTGTTTTGGCAAAAATTCTCCACCAGACGAAGATGGCAAAGATGAAGATTACCAGGCTTATAACTCCTATAACGATAGCGGCAGTTGCGCCAGCGGCGCTATACGACTGATACTGACTGCTAGTCATTTCGTTCTCCTTCTGCTGTTAGAGCCGACGGTGATAGCGATACAAAACCTCTACTTAGGGCAATAGTACATGGGGTATCTGTGAGTGTCAATGCTTACTGTATCACCGTGGAGTGATGATCTTCACTAAATAGCTTCAATACCTTATCCACTCATGTTGTGTGCAAAATATTGTGTGACTATTCAGTTCCCCTTGAAGATCCACACGACTCCCGATGAGTGTGAGAAAATGGCTGTGCAAAGCAACCTGAGAGCTTGTCCGTAAGTCCCTAAAACTATAAACGTATCTAGCAGGAAAATTTGACAGTGTACTTTTGGATATATAGACAGGAAAACTTCTGCGCCGCGCCCATCTTGTCCACTTGTAATATAATGAAGTATCATTTCTGGTAAGTCAACTTCGACCCTCAAACAAGTTGTGAAGGATAAATAGCGTGCTGAGACAGAATTCCCTGGCGTCTGGTTCACTCCCGCTTGTAATTGGTGTTGACCTGGGTGGCACACAGATACGAACGGCGGTGCTACGTGGGGCTACCCTCCTATCGCGGGTTGGCTTGCTCACAGGCGAGAATCCCACCCCTGACCGTGTCATCCCGCGTATGTTTCTAGCGGTCCAGGAGGCTCTGATAGCCGCGAATGTTACGCGAGAGCAAATTGTTGGTATAGGCATTGGTGCTCCAGGACCGCTCAATGGGCGTACAGGCATCGTGTTCTCGACACCAAATCTGCCGGGATGGCAGAATGTTCCACTGCGTGACATGTTTCAAGCGCATTTTGATATGCCTATTTTTCTTGAAGATGATGCCAATGCAGCGGCGCTCGGTGAGCAGATGTTTGGTGCCGGGCGTGGGAGCCAGGAGATAGTCTATATCACAATCAGTACTGGTATAGGCGGAGGCGTTATTATAAACGGCAAGATTATGAACGGCATTGTGGGTACTGCTGCTGAGATCGGCCATATGACCATCGATTGGCGTGGTCCACGCTGTAATTGTGGTAATATTGGGTGTCTGGAGAGTATTGCCTCGGGTACAGCTATTGCGCGTCGTGCCAATGAACTGATCGTGCTGGGTAAGGCTGATGCTCTGCTCGCGTTTGCCTTGAGCCATCACATTGCTGACAAGACAGCCGATATGCCTGCCGATAGTAGTCGCATAGTTGCTTCTCCTCTACATGTTGATGCGCGCATGGTTGCGGATGCCGCCGAGGCAGGCGTTCCTGAGGCACGTGAAATTATTGCGGACGCCGCCGAGGCGCTTGGTGTAGGGTTGGTAAACGTGATTCATCTATTTAATCCAGAAATGATCATTCTCGGTGGTGGTGTTACACAGATGGGTGCGCCACTATTAGAACCGGCAAAGCGCATTGTGCAAGAGCGCGCGATGAGCGTGCCTCGTGAGAGCACACAGATTGTGATGGCAGAACTTGGTTCTGATGTGGGATTGGTTGGCGCGGGTGCACTTATTTATTATAACCAGGAACACCCATCGGTACTCCGTCCTTGAGGAGAAAATGGGTAGGGGCGGAGCTTGCCTCCGCCCAGGGCGCACACAAGGTGACGCCCCTACCCCATTTTCCAACGTTTTCCCGGCAAGGATGCAGACACTACCTATCTGAATGTAAGGAAATATAAGGCGAAAGGAAAGTATGGTAGCGCATAAGGAGAGGCTAGATATCGCATTAGTGCGACTGGGGCTGGCACCTAGCCGTGAGCGTGCACGCGCCCTCATCATGGCGGGGCAGGTATATGTAGGGGAGCGGTTGGTGGATAAGCCTGGCACACTTGTCCCACTCGATGCCCATTGCCGTCTGGCTGAAGTGACACCCGAACTGAAATATGTCAGTCGCGGTGGTCTGAAGCTCGAAAAAGGCGCTGGATAGCTTTCAGCTTGATCCAACGGGACTGGTAGCAATCGACGTCGGTGCCTCGACCGGAGGCTTTACCCAATGTCTGTTAGAGCGTGGAGCACAGCGCGTCTACGCGGTCGATGTTGGTCATGGGCAACTGGCCTGGACATTGCGCAATGATCCGCGCGTCGTCGTTATGGAGCGTACGAATATCCGCCACCTCGCTGAACTGCCTGAGCGTATGCAATGTGCCGTCATCGATGTATCGTTTATCTCGCTACATCTAGTGTTGCCTGCACTTGTTCCATTGCTTGCGCCAGACCCGGAGACCTGGATTGTGGCTCTGGTCAAGCCTCAATTTGAAGCTGGGAAGGCTGAAGTTGACCGGGGAGCAGGTATCATTAGCGATCCACAGGTGCATAGTCGTGTGCTGCAAGAATTGCGCGCGTGGGTCTTGCAGCATACAGTACTCCTGGTAGATGATGAGATTGCATCGCCCATTCTAGGACGCGATGGCAATCGTGAATTCCTTTTTTTGCTCAGATTTCGTCCTACCCCAGAGCTATAGGCAAGCTTTGTTGGTAACTGCATACTGGAAATAACGTATCAATTTGTATAAGGACTAATTATGACACAACGCGATTATGGATGGAAAACACTTTCATCTCGGCAAGTACTCGATACACCATATTTAAAAATTCGTTGCGAGCAAATCGAATTGCCAGAAGGAACAATTCTTTCAGATTACTACATCATTGAGAATCGTGGTTGGGTAGGCATCGTACCAATCACAGAAGATGGACATTTCATTATCAATAAACAATACAAGCATGGTATTGGCCTTGAGGTGCTGGAGTTTCCGGCTGGTGGTATTGATCAAGACGAAGATGATCCATTACAGGCAGCCCAGCGTGAGCTGATGGAAGAGACTGGCTATAGCGTCGCACTGGAGAACATAGAGCCATTGGGGCAAATGATCGCTAATCCAACGAGCGCAGTGACGCGTGCCTGGTGGTTTCTAGCGCGCGATGTACGAAAAACGGGCAGCCAGAAAGTTGATCCGGCTGAAGTTATTGAAAATGTGCTGGTCACACCAGCCGAGCTCTGGCAATTGATGCATCGCGGCCAATTCTGCGTCCAGGGGCAGATTGCAGCCGCGTATATGGCGCTAGAGCAACTCGGCTTTTTGAAAACAGTATTGTAATTATAGTATAATGTGGTAGAGATGTTCTTTAGTAGTTACTCGCGCTGCTAGAGGGATGTTAACACAAAAACTTTACAAATTCCTCGCATTTTTTTCATACGCGAGAGGTAGACTAGAGATATGAAAATCCTCGTTATTGAAGATGAAGAAAATATCACCCAGTTCGTTCGACTCTATCTGGAGCAGGCTAGCTTTACAGTCATCACGGCGAACGACGGTATTGCTGGGCTGGAAATGCATGCGCGCGAACATCCAGATCTGGTTATTCTGGATCTGATGCTACCGATACTCGACGGGATGGAGGTATGTCGTCGTATGCGCGCCTGGGCTAATACGCCTATCTTGATGCTTACTGCACGCCAGGGTGAGGAAGATCGTATCTCAGGACTGGAGTTGGGTGCCGATGACTATCTTGTGAAACCTTTTAATCCGCGTGAAATGGTGAGCCGGGTAAAGGCTATTCTGCGTAGAACTAATCCGGCCAATGGTGCCAGGCCAGGTGGTGCCGATGAAGGAAAAGAAGTGCAAGGAACTGCGCCTGCCGATGAACTGCATTTTCAAGGGCTGGTCATTAATATGCCCGCGCGTCGTGTTATCGCGGGTGGGAAGCAAATCACGCTGACGGTCAAAGAATTCGACCTGCTCGTCACTCTAGCATCGGCTCCAGACCGTGTTTTCACGCGTGAATCGTTGCTCAATCAGGTATGGGGTTACACCTATCTGGGCGATGGGCGCACTGTCGATGTGCATATTGGCACACTGCGCAAGAAATTAGAAGCAATACCGGGTATTCCCCATCATATTCAGACTGTCTGGGGTGTGGGCTACAAATTTGTGCCCATGCCGACTGTATCTACGCCCAGCCTATAGATAGGTTTGAGGAGGGCCAATATGGATACGCTCGCTAACAACCAGCATACAGAACTCAAACGGTCTGCCTTGAGCCTCAGAACAAAACTTATCCTGAGCTACCTGCTTGTCATCCTGGGGACCATCGTTGTGCTTAGTTTTGTCATTTCGACCACTGTGCAAAACTATTACCGACAAGATCAAGTAAAAACGTTAGATATGTATGCAGGTTATGTGGCCCAGACTCTTGAAGGCGACTATATTAGGGCTGGCGGATGGGGTTCAGGTGGTAATCTGGCAAAGTCAGGTGATGCTTCCTTGACTATTATTGTGGACTCTCATGGTGCTCAACTATTATGTTCGATGCCGGATCTGTTCGATGATAGTTCTTGCAATAATCAAACAGAAAAGGATGCTCTGGCACAGGCTCTCAAGGGACAAACTGTACAGCCTGGTACTATACAGGTGACAGCTCAACACGAAACGTATCCTTCTCTCTATGTATGTGTACCACTCCAGCTTTCCAATGGTCAGATTATTGGTGCGGTGTTTTATTCGCAACCTCAAAATAATTACTCCCGGTTAACTTCACTGATTAATCAAGCAATTATTATTACCGGTCTTATTGTTGCTTGCATCGCGGCTCTGTGTGCTTTCTTACTTGTGCGACGTTTCATCAAGCCGCTGGAAGCATTAAGAAGAGCTGCCGAGCAAATGAAGGAAGGCAAATACACTCAGCGCGTAGAGCAGCCCAAATCAGTGGATGAACTGGGAGAACTGGCGTTGACCTTTAATGAGATGGCTGACACCATTGAAGCCGATGTCAATGAACTGCGTCGCCAGGATCAGGTACGACGCGATCTGATTGCTAATATCGCACATGATCTTGCTACGCCACTTACTGCTATCCAGGGCTTGAGCGAGGCTCTAGCCGACAACGTGATCTCCGATCCATCACAGCGCCAGGAGACCGCTCAGCGTATTGGGCGCGAGATTCAACGTCTGCGCCGTTTGGTGGCTGATGTGCGGCAGATGTCCTCACTGGAAGCTGGTCATGCACAACTTGACCTCGCGCCATTGGATATGCAGGCGCTGACTGAAGAGACTGTGACGGTCATTGAACCAGAGTGTGAGCAAATGGGCATTACCATCCATAATGAAATAGCGCCGAATACACCACTTGTGATGGCCGATAGTGATCGTATCACGCAGGTCCTGCTCAATTTACTGGATAATGCGCGACGTCATACATCACAAGGTGGGCAGATCCGTGTTGGTGCAAGACCTGAGGGGAAAAATTTGTCTATCTGGGTGAGTGACACTGGGATTGGCATTGATGCTGCCGACCTGCCACACATTTTCGAACGTTTCTACCGTGCTGACCGTTCGCGCGCCACCGCAACTGGTGGTACGGGTCTTGGCCTCTCCATTGTCAAGGCCATTCTGAGCGCGCACGGTGGTACAATCTGGGCCGAAAGCCAACCAGGGCAAGGTTCGCGCTTCACCTTCACGCTGCCAATAGTGCAGACGTCGCTACCAACCAGGCCAATCAATACAAAAAGTACTAAAGTACCGGCGCTATCGATCACAAAACTGCGGTCCTATTAAGCTGCACTGCACCTGAATAGTCACAAACAGTGATCATATAGCGATCATCCGCGATCATTTTCAGTTCTGTCCAGCGACGATGATACCGATCTCTTCACGACCTTTTTCAAAACAACAGGAAAGAGTATCGTGATGATAGATCGGTATATCGGTCGTATGACGCTCTCTCAGTCAGCTACTGTACGATTTTGTTGTAGGTTTCACATACGGTCTCGGTGGCCTCTTCGTCTCCGACCAGCTTGGCGAGACGGTCGCGGTTATTGTCAAGGGTCTGATATTGCATTCTTACGACCCAATGCGGCGCTTTTTGGGCGAAGCCATGAAAAAGCTGGTTCATGGAAAAACAGGTGGCTTCGATTTCCTGCCGTAGTTGCGCGACGGCACTGACGTTTTCTTGTTTCATCGGGTACCCTCCTTTCTTGCTACCTGTGTCTCTGTTTGCTTGCTCGCACGCAGGAAGTCCCGCGCGACCGGAGGTGCCACGTGAGCAGCCTGGGCCAGATGGTGCTGACGGACGGGCTTGCCTTTCGTGAGCAGTTGTTCATAGGCTTGCTGAATGCGCTCCTGACGCTCCTGCTCACGCTGTCGGCGCTCCTGTTCGCATCTCTCTTGATATGCGGGTGATCCTGCAAGAAACGATTCCCTCGCGCTCAGAAAGTTTCGCACGACGACAGGTGCCACATGGGCGGCTTTGGCTAACGGCTTCTGACGAATAGGCTTGCCTTCTCGCACAAACTGCTCGTAGACTTGCTTAACGCGCCCCATGCGTTCTTGTTCACGCTTCTCAAGGAATTCCGCTGTGCCTGCCACCAATTCCTGTGGCAGCTCCTGGCGATACTGCTTCAAGAAGGCACGCGTGTGCAATTCACTGAGTCCACTGGCTTTGCTCAAAGCGTGCATGGTGACGAGCTTGCCTTGCGCGGAGAGGTATCCGGCAGTCTGTTGCAATAGTTGCACGTGCTCTGGCGTCAGCGTCGGCAGGGATCTGAGTGGGGTAATGCCTTTGACCACCAGTCGCCCATCTTTCTCTCGGAAGCGTGCCGTTCCCTCGGCCAGCTTTTTGAGGCGCAGGAGCGAGCGCTCTAATGCCTCGTGGGTCGTATCGAAAGCCAGTCCGAGCGTGTGGGCGATTTCTGTGATGGTGTAGGCGCGTTCATCTTCATCGCGCAGTCCATAATGCATGCGTACGATGATTTCGTCGCGTGCCGGAAGGTGGGAGAGCCAGTCATCGATCTGCGCCCGTTGCTCGGCATGGCCCTCAGGAGCGGCCTCGGTCGGCAGCAAGGGCTGCATAGAGATTTTTTCTTCCTCCATCTCCAGCCATTGCAGATGGGCCTCAATACTCACAGGTTCCAGTTGGGCAAGCAACTGTGCGCCTTCGGGAGTCGCCTTCTGCAAGATGGAGAAGGGAATATGGATGATCCGGCGCTGATGGAGTGCGGCTTTGATGTTGCCTTCAATATAGGTAATCATATAGGTGCTGAGTTTGCTCTCTGGGAGAACGGTATAGCGCTCCATCGCCAGGACGAGAGCCAGATTGACTTCGCCGATGATATCTGGTAGCAGGTGATGATACATGGAGGGACAGCGCTTGGTAGCGAGACCTTTCGCCAGCGTGAGAAACGTTTCGATCAGCCGGTTGCGTGCCTCGCGATCCAGACGAGGAGTCTGTTGTGTCGCGGCAAGCAGCGCCTGTTGTTGCTCTTCGGAGAGACATTCAAGGGAGGCCAGGTCGGCGCAATACGCGTTCAGGAGATGATTTGTACAGAAACCCATCACAAAAACCCTTCCTTTCCAACAATGACAAGCTGTTTATCTGACAAATTGTTCATTCTATCGATATATAGAGCAGTTTATATGCTATCATGACTCCTCTTCATCTTCTTCAGAGAAGAGTATGACCTGCACAGTATCCAGAGTAAAGTCTACGCCGAGTTCATCGGAGAGCGCAAGTAGCACTAGCTCAGCCTGGTAGTGTGGCACTGGCTGCTGATCGAGCATCCGCTGAATAACGGATGCATCCACGCCAGCACTCGCCGCAAGTGCCGAGAGATCAAAGTACTGTTGCGCTCTTATATCCTGTAGCGTCAGTTTATTGCTACTCATATACGCCCTCGTGCTCGTAAATCATCCCTTTGCTACTCAGGGACCCTATTACGAGTAGCATCGTGGCGTAAGCCGAGGTGGTGCATAGCCTGGGAAACATGCATCACCTCACGGTTCTTGTAAGGTCGTCTGTTCCCTGGTACCTAGAAATGGTAGAAGCAAAGATCTTCAAAAACCTTTCATAGAGTAATGCCAAATTATCTAGAATACCAGAGCATCTGTTGCGACATGCTTTTGACATTCAAGACAGCAAACACGCAAAATTAGTGATAGCAGTAGTGTATATATAGGCAACTTTTAGGAGAAAACATGGCATCTGTAGGCATCTTGGCAAAAGATGCGTCCTCGACAGATGGGAGGTTCCACGGTATACTTCTCCTTAGAGAGAAAATAAGAGAACAGATCGTAGATAAGAGGTGAGGAGGGACAAAGACATGGAAACATCAGCGTTACTGGAGGCGCGCCTGGAGAAAGATCTGACACAAGCGCAGGTTGCAGAATACACGGGGGTCGATGTGGGTACCGTCAGCCGGTGGGAAAGGGGCATCCATCAGCCCTATGCTTGCCATAGCAAAAAGCTCTGTGAGCTGTTCGGGAAAACTGCTCAAGAGTTGGGGTTGGTCCCATCTGAGGCAGAAGCAGATCCGTCTCCGTCCGTTCCTGCTGTTTCTCCCAAGGGCGACACGACCATTGCAAAGTACATCCAGCGTGACATTGAGTTACGCCTGCAATATACCATTTCTGACTGGCTGTACTGTGAAAAGCCGTCAGGCTCTTCTAGTGCGGTCCTTCAGCATCGGCTCCATCGAGAACTAGAGGACTATTCTATGGACGAACAACCCAAGCAGAACCCAAAAGACACGGACATCAATCGACGAGCAGCATTGCACCGCCTGGCACTCTTTCCTATCAAGTCCTGGGGATTGGATACTCTGAACGCCGCTCCGAAGTGGGCAGCAGAGGACCTCTTACCGCACTGTGCAGCAGGCATTACCGCATGTGACTATCTCTCAAAGGGGCAGCGCGAGGACATGAATCTTGCGTATGAAGTGCTCACAACCTACCTCAACCCACTTAAAGACATCGTGGATCAGTCATCCCAGCACCGGCAGGAAGCGGCAGAACTCGTCGCACAAGCCTTGCTGATCAAGGCAACGCTGAGCGTGCACCGTGATGGTCCGAAACGGGCGACAAGCTATGGGAAACAGGCAATGATTTATAGCAAGGAAAGTGGAAATATTCCTCTGCGATTGGCAAGCCTAGGGGGTCTAGCGTGGATGTACTCCTGTGATAAACAAGAGAGGCAGGCGTTAGAGACCGTATTGCAAGCGCAAGCGTTGCTGCAAAAACAACAGAAAAAGGGTCTTCCCATCCCTACCAGTATACAAAGTAGCATCTTCGGAGAGGCGGCGAAGTATCAAGCCTGCAATGGGCTGGACGAGGACGCACTTATCGCTATTCACGAGGCAAAGGACGCCTTCTTTGCATCAGATCAACCAAACGACGATACACCTGCATTCGTTGATGCGAACTATTCCAATTTGATCTTAGATGATGGATTAACTTACTACTACCTGGAGCAGCATGAAAAGGCGCTAGAAGTCTTTGCTCAAGCGATTGATCCCAAAACACTTACCCCCAAAGTGCCAATTGCTTCACTCCGCACGCATGTTGAGATCATCAACAACCAGACGCTGGCCTCACTGAAAAGCCCAAAGAAACACATGGAACTTTCCATCAAGCTCTGGAAAGCTGGCATCCAGGGAGCTATTGATTTGCGTAGCGAACAGCGTTTCGGCGAAGCCCTGACGGCCTATGCTATCATGCAAGCGCTCTGGCCTGGGGATAAGCGCATCAAAGAACTTCGCGATTTGACGCGACACTGGTAAGTAGGTAGCTCTGTCAAAGACCAGGAGCGTGTCACAAAAGCTTTCTAGTTCTCATGTAGGGAGAGAAGCCATCGTAGCATAGTACTTGTCGGTGTTGCTATCAAAGAAGGAAAGGAACTTTACATGAATACTACCAAGGTCTCAACATCACTGAACATTGACCCCATACTCTCTCCGTTTCTGCTCCAATTCCTGGAAAGTGCTCATCCTATGGCAAGCGAGGAAACAGGAGGAGCGGAAACAGCGACAGAAACAGGAGATGGAGCTACACCGTCAAAAATTGATAGTGAAGAAGACGCAGATGAGACCGGAACAGATGATGATAAAGACTAATAAATACCCTCTATCATGAAGACGGTGCTATTGCTTTCACGACAGAATGATGCCCATATTGCCCCTGTCCAAGAGATAGTGCGACATATGGGTGGTCGAGTTGTGTTCTGCGATCTGGCAGATTTTCCAGAAACCATCCGGCTTACCGCACAGATTTCCTCATATCCTGACTCACAAGGATGGAAAGGTACATTCTCTTACCAGGGAGAAATGGTGGTAGCAGAGGCCATCCAGAGCATCTGGTGGCGACGACCGAAGCGTTATCAGAATAGAACAGAAAGCTACCCTTCTGAAGTACGCAAGCTCCTCGATCAGGAAGCGTACTATGGTTTTGCAGGGTTGCTCTTCGGCTCTTCAGATGGACAGTATCCATTCTGGGTCAGTCGCCCTTATGCTATCCGAGCGGCTGAATTTAAGGTATCGCAACTAGCTGTTGCAAGACAGCTCGGCCTACACATTCCACGAACACTCATCACCAACGAGCCAACGGCAGTTCAAGCATTCTACGAGGAATGTCAAGGAAACGTCATCTGCAAGCCTGTTTGGAAAGGTTCACTGGAATTTGGTGAAGAAACGTTACCAGATCAACCACGTTTTATCTATACGAATCAGGTACTTCCCCACCATCTGGAGGCCGTTGATGGCGTTCGTGCAACAGCGCATTGTTTCCAGGAGTATATTGATAAGCGGCTGGAAATACGAGTCGTCGTCATCGGTTGTCAGATGTTCGCTATTGGGATCGACTCTCAACAATCTGAGCGTACACGTATCGACTGGAGGCGAGCGTACCCTGACCTACACTACTATGAGCATTGTCTTCCAGATGATCTGAAACAACAGCTCTTCCAGTTAGTACGCATCTTTGGGCTACAGTTCGCCTCAATGGACCTGATCCTTACTCCCAACGGAGAATATGTGTGGATAGAGGCAAATCCAAATGGACAGTTCTATTGGTTAGAACCGCCAACGGGGCTACCAATGGCTCAAGCAATGGCAAATTTGTTGATGCATCCAGGAGAATATAAATTATGGTAAACCTCCATGAAATTGATCAAAGTGAGCAGGCACGGCAGCAGCTTGTCCAGCGACTCCGTACAGCCGGAACGCTGCAATCCGAGAACATTGCACAAGCATTTCTTGCGGCAAAACGTGAAGCCTTTGTCACCCAGTTTCTTGAACAAGAAGGCTTTGCATGGGTACCGCGCACTGCTGAGAATTACGAGCCAGAGAGATGGATTGATACGATCTACCGCGATGAACCGCTTGTCACCTGGGTTGACGCTCACAACCATGCTGGTAGCTCTAGTTCTGCGCCAACGGCGATGGCTATGATGCTGGAAGCATTAGACCTTCAACAAGGAAACCGTGTGCTAGAAATTGGGACTGGGAGCGGTTATAATGCGGCTTTACTGGCTTATCTTGTGGGCAACCCTTGTCTTGTGACGACGATTGAGGTGGAGGGATCACTTGCTCACGCAGCCAGTAGAGCGCTTGCAGCCACAGTTGGGCCAGTTGCAGTCCAGATTGGCGACGGATATGCTGGAGATCCTCTCCATGCACCATATGATCGTATCATTGTCACAGCTAGCTCATCGATCATTCCTCGTGCATGGTATGAGCAGCTTGCTCCTGGGGGACGCATCGTCATGGATCTCCAGGGAAGCTTGCACAAAAGCGGCTTTCTTGTGCTCGAAGAAAAAGCTGATGGATCAGCGGATGGGCGGTTTGATCCCCGCTATCTGTATTTCATGCCGATGCGCTCTGGTATTCCTTCGACCAGTCCAGTGAAAAGGCTCTTGCAACAAAAAGCTCTCCAACACATTGTGCTGGCAGATGATGAAACAACAGACATGCTGTTCGGAAATGCAGCCTTTCACTGGTTTCTCCAATGGGCCTTTCCTGGTATTACCTTCATGAAAGCAAAGATGAAGCAGAAAAATGACATGGTGAGCATCCCTTTTGTGACCTTCGTAGATCCCAAAGAGCAAACCATCATCCAGCTCTCATTGCATACTGGTACATGGTCCGGGTATGAGCGTGGAATCGGCGGCTTGTGGGAAACTATCATGCAGGTCTATCACGGATGGCATGCTCTTGGGAGACCTGATCAAACTGTGTATCGCGTGGAATGGCAACCACACGATGGATGCTTCCAGCTTCTCTGTGAACAAGGAACGGTGAGACGTTCTTTTGATCTGCACAGTACGCATGCCTCTAGGACTGCAAAAACACAAAATTAGCGGTAGCAGTAGGACATCTATAGGCAACTTTTAGGAGAAAACATGGTATCTGTAGGTATCTTGGCAAAAGATGCATCCTCGACAGATAGGAGGTTCCACGGTATACTTCTCCTAAGGTATGGTTCAAATCAATGTGACAGTTGTGAACAGTTGAGTTATCCCAAAATAAATTCTAAAGCCGCTCAGGAAGCCAGTTCAGAATTTATTTTTCACTGTTCTGATTGTTCAAAATTGTCACATTGGTTCAAGCTCATTTTGAACCATGCCTAAGAGAGAAAATAGGAGAACAGATCGTGGATAAGAGGTGAGGAGGAACAAAGATATGGAAATATCAGCGTTACTGGAGGCACGCCCAAGGAGTACCGTCTATGATCATCTCTTCTGAGAGTTTGCGCCACCAGTTCATCATAGAGCTACAAAAGCAGGGAGCTATCCATTCGCGCGAGGTTGCCGCCGCTTTTGATGCCATTCCCAGGGAGTTGTTTGTTCCGCTCTTCTACAGACGAGAGAAGGGGGCGTGGCAAACCTCTTGCGATTTAGAGGAGGAAACGTGGCTACGCCAGATCTACCAGGATGAGGCCCTCGTTACCTTGCTTGATGCGCGTGGCACCCCCATCAGTTCCTCCAGCCAACCCAGTATCATGGCGGCAATGCTTGAGGCGCTTGATGTCCGTCGTGGAACGTGCGTGCTAGAGATCGGAACCGGCACTGGCTATAATGCTGCGCTCCTGGTGAAACTAACAGGTGATGCAGAGATGGTCACGACCATCGACATTGATCCTCACCTTGCTCGGCAGGCAGAATGTACCCTTCATGCGACAGTTGGGAAAGTCGGCGTCCTGGTTGGTAACGGCACGCACGTCCAGGGAGAAGAGCGGATGGATCGGATCATGGTGACGGCAAGCTGCACATCCATTCCCAGGACATGGTATCATCTGCTTACCGTCGGGGGAAGAGTCGTCATGCCACTAACAGGGAGTCTGGGTTCCTCTGGATTGCTCATCCTCACCAAAGACGAGGGGTGTGGGAGTGGCTCCTTCTCACCGCTTCCTGTCGCTTTTATGCCCATGCAAGACCAGGAGGAAGAGAGACGAATGCCCTCTGTGCGTGAACTCTTAGAGCTTCCTCTCAATGCCTCATTCCGTGTGGAAACAGATGTGGAGGAGGCCATGATCACCTGTCTCTCGAACGACCACTTCCGTTGGTTTATGCAGTGGATCTGGCCTGGTGGAGCGCTCTCCATCCTCCCGATGACGCTTTCAGATGGAAGACCAGCGTTTCAGATCAAAGACGGGCAAGCAAAAGCGCATCTGCAATTGACCTGCGCCCCATCATGTTGCTGGTCAGGTCAGCAGCGTGGGTACTTTCCGCTCTATCAGCAGCTCATGAAATGCTATCGGCTCTTTGAGCAATCAGGACGACCAGAGAAGCACGCCTACCACGTGCAGATTGCCGAGGGCCAATGTCGGTTATCTCTGCAATCTAAAGGCGTGCAGATCATCTTGCGCGAGAATCTGTTCTCTTCATCAGAACAGTTGGCATAGAACAGGCTCCCAATACCGAGTCTCAGCAATTGCCTGTTTGTGCTCGTATCACCGCAAAAGCAGTCATCTTTAAAAACCATCTCATGGAATAGCACTAAATCATCTAAAATAACAGTGTGTTTCTTGCAACCTATGTTTGACCTTTAAAACAGCAAAAACACCATACTGACTGTTGCAGGAGGATATCTCTAGGCAACTTTTAGGAGAAAACATGGCATCTGTAGGCATCTTGGCAAAAGATGCGTCCTCGACAGATAGGAGGTTCCACGGTATACTTCTCTTTGAAGAGAAAAGAGAGAGAACAGATCGTAGATAAGAGGTGAGGATGGACAAAGACATGGAAATATCAGCGTTAATGAAGGCACGCCTGGAGAAAGATCTGACGCAAGCGCAGGTTGCAGAATACACGGGGGTCGATGTGGGCACCGTCAGCCGGTGGGAAAGGGGCATTCATCAACCCTATGCTTGCCATAGCAAAAAGCTCTGTGAGCTGTTCGGGAAAACTGCCCAAGAGTTGGGGTTGGTCCCATCTGAGGCAGAAGCCGATCCGTCTCCGTCCGTTCCTGCTGTTTCTCCCAAGAGCGACACGACCATTGCAACCTACATCCAGCGTGACATTGAGTTGCGCCTGCAATATACCATTTCTGACTGGCTGTATTGTGAAAAGCCATCAGGCTCTTCTAGTGCAGTCCTTCAGCATCGGCTCCATCGAGAACTAGAGGACTATTCTATGGACGAACAACCCAAGCAGAGCCCAAAAGACACGGACATCAACCGACGAGCAGCATTGCACCGCCTAGCACTCTTTCCTATCAAGTCCTGGGGATTGGATACTCTGAACGCCGCTCCGAAGTGGGCAGCAGAGGACCTCTTACCACACTGTGCCGCAGGCATTATCGCATGTACGTATCTCTCAAAAGAGCAAAGCGAAGATATGAATCTTGCTTATGAAGTGCTCACAACCTACCTCAGCCCACTCAGAGAAATAGTGGATCAGGCATCCCAGCATCGCCAGGAAGCGGCAGGACTCGTCGCACAAGCATTGCTTATTAAGGCAACATTGAGCATTCATCGCGAAGGCCCGAAACGGGCGACAAGCTATGGGAAACAGGCGGTGATTTATAGTAGGGAAAGTGGGAATATTCCCTTGCAATTGGCAATCCTGAAGCGTCTCGCATGGATATACGCCTGCGATAAACAAGAGAGGCGGGCGCTAGAGACCGCGTTGCAAGCGCAATCTTTGCTGCACAAACAACAAAAAAAGGGTATTCCCATCCCATCCATCACGCAAAGTAGTATCTTCGGAGGAGTAGCGAAATATCAGGCCCGCAATGGACAAGGCGAGGACGCATCCACTGCTCTTCATGAAGCAAAGAGCGCTTTCTTCTCTTCTGAGCAATCAGGCGAGGATACGGCTGCTTTTGATGACTTTAACTATTCCACATTGCTCTTAGATGATGGGTTAACCTACTACTATATGGAGCAGTACGAAAAAGCGCTAGAAGTCTTTGCCCAAGCTATTGACCTCGAAACACTTCATCCCAAAGTGCCAATTTCTTCAGTACGCGTGCATGTTGAGATCGTAAACAACGAGACGCTGGCCTCACTGAAAAGCCCAAAGAAAAACATGGAACTTTCAATCAAGCTCTGGAAAGCTGGGATTCAAGGAGCCGTTGATCTGCGTAGCGAACAGCGTTTCGGCGAGGCTCTGACAGCCTACGATATCATGCAAGCGCTCTGGTCTGGGGATAAGCGCATCAAAGAACTTCGCGATTTGACGCGACACTGGTAATAGGTGGAGGAAAAATACTCGATGCCCGCGGGAGGAGTCGAACCTCTAACCATCGCATTAAGAGTGCGCTGCTCTGCCATTGAGCTACGCGGGCTTGCTTTAATGGCGTTAGTATAGCACAGATGAAAATGTAATGCAATATCCAAATTCGGCTTATGCATCCGCTTCAGAGCGCGCTCGCCCGCTATCATCCACACCTGACTGCACGGGATTTTACACTCGTTTTTCGCGATCTTGACAGAGTGGCATTCTCACCGTAAAATATAAAGAGAAGTTTATGTAATATTGCCTGATGCAGCCGTTAAATAGCATGCAGGCTATTCAATGGCAAACGAGAGAACTGATGCCCATCTGCATGCAAGGAAATATGACATTATGAACGATTGGCGTGACCTCAAACGCATGATAAAGGCTTTGGCTGGTGTAGCTCGCCTGACTATCGTCTATCATTTAGCGCACGGGCATGAAGTAACTGTGACCGATTTGACTGCCAAGTTGAGAATCAGCCAGCCGCTCGTCTCCTGGCACCTGCGTAAGCTGCGGCGTGCGGGCCTGATAGAGACGCGTCGTGCCGGGCGGCAGGTCTATTGTTCTCTCAACTTTCAGCGTTTTCAGCACTGTCTGCAACGTCTGGAAGGGCTTATCGATCCTGACACGCTGGCCGAGCCGCCACTGATGGGAGCAGCCCTCATTGAAGCAGATACGGGATCAGAAGAGTGACATCTCCCCATGCCTGAATGGCAGGGGCTTCTCACCCTCACGAGTGAGCTTTCCTGTTTCACTGGAGAGAGCCGTTGCATCGACAGCCGGACTGACATCGCCTCCACAGGCATTCGCTTTCCCTGAGTCCCAGGGTAGCTTCTCAATCTGGGAGAGTAGGAACCCTCTTAGACAGTCAGAAACGCCACTGTCGTGGCTAGCGCTCCGCGCTCATCTGACTGAAAGGAGGAACGTGGTTTTTGTTCCCGTTCATCGACTTGCATGGTTTTCGCAAGTCGGCAGTAGAAAGAGAGTAGGCATGGTCAAACACGCGAGTGCTTTTACCCAAGCGAACGATTTAGCTTGGAACTCTTTATTCCGACTGCCAACGAAGCTGGCGCTTCTACCTACGGTCAGGCAGTCGGAAAGGAAGTACCCGCAAACACTATTCAGTTGTCAATGTGCTACACGAGCAGTATAGCAAAACAACATTTCGATGTACATACACATTTGGGGGTATTTTCTCTCAAGCGCGTTGGGGATACCCCCACACCCATCGCGCCACCAAAAGGAGGAGCCATTCATCCCCATAGCTGAAGCAAGGGGCCTTCTGGCTCGATTGGATCACAATCGCACAATGCAGTTTTATAGGTGTAGAATGAGCAGAAAAGGAATTACATGGTAAAGAGCATACAAGATCACGCAACTACAGGCTTGGGGATAGCTTCGATTGGTACAACTATGCTGCAAAAGCGCGCAAAGATGACGCCACTGCAAGCACAACATGCGGGTAAGCACGGGAAGGCCGACCTGCATATGCACAGCACCTATAGTGATGGATGTGCAACAATTGAAGAGATCCTCGCCTACGTTCAGCAAGAAACGGAGCTGGACGTAATTGCTCTTACTGATCATGATGTTATTGATGGAGCATTGCGCGCGCGTGATCTGTGGGCACGTAGCGCCTATCGCTTTGATTTTGTAGTGGGTGAAGAAGTGACCACAAAAGAAGGTCACTTGCTGGGATTATTCATCGAGCAGCGCATTCAATCTGGTCTGAGTATGGAACGTAGCATCGACTTGATTCACGAGCAGGGTGGATTAGCAGTGGTAGCTCATCCGCTGCACCGGTTCTTCCGTCATAGCTGCCAGCGTAGTGTCATGGATCGTATACATGTGGCCAAAGATGTCTGGTTTGACGGTGTAGAAACATGGAATGCAAGCTTTTGCGGCATTTACGCGAACTATATTGCTATGGGGACGAATCGCTCTGTCTATGGTCTTCCCGAACTTGGCAACAGTGACGCGCATATGTTGAGCGCAGTTGGCAGTGGTATCACCTGGTTTGAGGGCAAGACCGCGCAGGATGTGCGTTCTGCCATCGAAGGTGGTTTAACTGCTCCTGGCGGCAAGTTGTGGGACGTGCAGGCTTACTATGAATGGGTGCGTTATCTGATGAACAAGGAACAGCGTGAAGCACGTCGACCGGCGCTTGCGTAATTATGCTCTCATATTCTGCCTCTGTCCCGTCCTCCCATGCCCTATGGACAATTTTATAGAGAGCGAGAATAATTTTCAGCCTATAATGCTATCTTGCATGCAAAAGAGCTAGTCCTAACGGTAGAAAGTATGATACAATAGAGATATGTTTAGCAGACGCATACAGCAACGGGCCAGAAACTGGGTCACATTGATTATTCAACCACTGGCTCGCTTGGGTATCACTCCTAATGTGTTGACCTGCATAGGGCTGCTGCTTAGTATTATAACAGCGTTGGTTATTGCTGAAGGTCATATGTTTTTGGGGGGGTTGCTGGTGTTGTTTGCAGGTATCTTTGATATGTTTGATGGGGCGATGGCGCGCGTTCGTAACGCTGCCACAACCTTTGGCGCATTCTTGGACTCGACGCTGGACCGTTATTCAGAAAGTATCATCTTGTTTGGGTTGCTCTTTTATGCTTTGCAGCACCCAGGTCTTAAAGACGTACTCTGGCCTGCCTCTCATGAGCAAACATGGATGATAGTCTTTGTCTTTATAGCCGGAATTGGCTCTTTGATGGTCAGCTATACCAAAGCCCGCGCCGAGGGCCTGGGGATTGAGTGCAAAATAGGACTGCTTGCCCGCCCAGAACGTGTCATCCTACTGGCTATTGGACTTTTATCGAACACTGGTATCTGGGTTCTTGCCCTGCTCGCGGTTTTCTCAAATATCACCGCAGTGGAGCGCATCATCTCTGTATGGCGCAGTACACACCAGGCTGCGGGATTGCGCCATCTTACGCCTCGTGACCAACAAGATACCAGCTTGGACAACCATCGTGTATCAACAACGTTTGGAACAAGCGAGGCAGGAGGTTCCGACGTTCGTTCAGTACCCACCAGCGTTCCGCCGTTCGGTGGTGGTGTACATCCAGAGTAATAACAACGGCGTAGACAAAGACAAGATAGAACCGGGTAGTGGAGAAGAGCGCAGCGTGAAGAGACAGCAGAGGATAATGAAGGGGCGGAATTGTGGGAGACCGAACTTGTAATATTCTTGTTTCCGCCCATCAGCAAACATACTAATATGAAGCTGTAAGAAGGTTAAAAAACGCATGTTCGCCCCAACTATCTTCAGTCGAACATACTCTACGGTGATAACCTGTGCCCCGGTTCGTAGCGACTGAAACTGGAGATCTTAGTGACAACGCAAAACACTCATCATGAGCATAACGACGTTGATACATCCGTTGTGGAGTATCCATCTGCCCTCGCAACGGCAGCCGAAGCCACAACTGCCGAGGCGGTCGTACCTGCTGAGGACCGCGTAGATGTAGCCACTTCCTCTCCTGAGTCTGCCATTCCTGCTCTATCCCAGGAGAAGACTCATCACGAGGTATCTGGTACGCAAGAGACGGCGGAACTTGCTCAGGAGAGTACAAGTCAGGAAACACCTGTTATTGCCATTCAAGAAACGTTACCTGCGCAAGAAGCGTCGGCAGCAGCGGCCCCTGCATCAGTAGTTGCGCCCGAAATATCTGCTGAGCCTGTCGTAGAAACGTCAGTTACCACAACTGACAAGCAGACAACAGCAGAGGTACATGCTCAAGAAGCGCAGAAGTTGGAATCTCAGGAACAGCAGGTTTCTGAAGTACCATCTGCCAGTGAAACGCAGGCGGAGATCGCCAATGCTTTCACTCAATCCGTGGAGGAGGTAATTACCTCTTACGCAGAAGTTACCCCATTGATGGATGATAAGGCAGAAGAGGTTCGGCCTTTCACCGCTTTCATTGAGGAATTCCGTCAGGCCGAAGCTGCGCGTCTACAAGCCAGCTTGCATGATTCGCAGGTAGAGGCATTTGCGTTGCTTTCATCTGCAACGGCAGATGTTGCAACGTCTAAGCAAGGAACTGCAGCTACGGTTTCTGATGGGAAGGAGACAACCACGCCAATATCAGATATTGCTAACACCTCTAGCGAGGAAGCATCTTCACAACAACCATTAATAAGTGCAGCGACGGACAGTGTTTCTGTACAGGAGAGTGCGCAGGGAAATACTGCTCTCCAATCTTCAATCTCTGAGGCCCCTACTGAGCCAGTACGACCAGCATCCCCGGAGCGTCCAGTGTCACCATTATTGCGGCCATCATCCCGTTTACGTGTGCCGCGGCATAGTCTGCGACACCAACGCGAAGAGGCCGTTGCGGAAGTACCTGCACAGCTTCCTAATGAGGAGACTACTGCACCGTCAATTGCTGCTTCTGTCGATGCACCAGCGCAGACAGAGACGCAACGGCCTGCGCGTCGCTATCGTTTTGATCGTCCTGCTGCCAGGACAATAGCGCCTGCAGCTCCCACCGCAGCGTTGCCGTCTTCTGAAGAGGTATTACCGACACCTACGCCCGCATCCCCTACGGAAGCCGCGCCACAGGCACCAGTCAGTGAACCGGCTGTCGCAAGCGTGACGCCAACTGTTGAGCCGTCTCGCAAACAAACGACTCCTGAACCGGCAACGGTGAATGTGGAGAGTGTAGCGGTAGCGCCAGAAAATGGCCGTCGTCGTCATAACCATAAAGAACTACCCGCGACTCCTGTAGCTCCGGTAGTCGAAGTTGCGCCTCCTGTTGCGGAGCCACAGATGAAACAGGAAGAAGTCCCATCAGAAGATCTTCCTCCATTGGAATATGCTGATTTGCAAAAAGCCAGCTCACGCCGTCGCCGTAGGCATCGCTCGGCAACGAGCGCGGTTGCGCCAGTTGTCCCGTCTACACCAGCACCTTTAGCGCCAGTTGCACCGGTTACGCCACTTGTGACGCCTACTCCAACTTTGGAGAACAACACGGCCTATACGATTGTCTCTGGCTACACAGTCAACCAAATGAACCAGGGTAATGATATTGCTGGACCATTTATGGGACCGGAGCCTTCGCCAGCGCGTGGTAGCGTTTTCTCGCGCGATGGGCGTACTAATCGCGCTGAAACGCAGCGTACTTCTATGCCTGGTCCCGTCTATCCGGTACGCTCAGGCGATAATGGAGCCTCTAGCGCTTCAATAGCGAACCTGACGAATGTCATTTCACAGGCGATCCAGACACAAACAGATCGTATGGTTGCTGAACTGCGGCGAGCCAATCAGGCACCGACAAATGTTTCTGTGTCCTTGCCGCCGTTCCCTTCGACCGAGCGTGTCGGTGTGTTCGTTGATGTAGCCAACTTGCTCTATTCCGCTCGTACCTTGCGTATCACTGTCGATTTTGGCAAATTGCTCGACTTTCTACGCGGAAACCGCCGTCTTGTGCGTGCGCATGCTTATTGTCCTACCAGTCCACAAGCTGGCGATGAGCAGATGTTCCTGCAAGCAGTTAAGGGACTGGGCTATCGCATCACCACAAAGAATTACAAAACATTCTCCAGCGGAGCGAAAAAGGCTGATCTCGACCTGGATCTGTGCATGGATGTTGTACGCCTGGTCGACGGGCGGGCCATTGATGCTGTTGTACTGGTGAGTGGCGATAGTGATTTTATGCCCATGCTTGACTATTGCTCCGATCATGGAGTGCGTGTAGAAGTTGCCGCCTTTGACGAAGCGATGTCCGCAACGCTCAGACAGAGCTGCGACCTGTTCGTCAATCTCTCCATGCTGGAAGAGATTCGCGGATAAGTAAAACAGACATTCTGTATGAAAAGGGCATCACTTTAGCGGTGATGCCCTTTTGTTCTGCTAGATTTGGCGCTGTGAGATGTTCTCCATTTAATACCTCTGGATATACGTGGCAAACCTGCGCGTCAAGCTCATGAATAGCTATGCTCCGATAGTGGTGATAAGTCCTGCTAGCAGAGCAGTACGTGGTGCGATGCTACTTGCTACTAGATATTCGTTCGGACTATGATCCAGCCCGCCCACAGGTCCCAGACCATCAAGCGTGGGATAGCCGAAGTCCGATGCGTAATTCGCATCTGAGATGCCTCCCGTAGCGGCGTGATTGACTGAAAATCCAAGCGTGCGGGCGATTTTCTGTGCATACCGTACCAGTTGTAAGTTGCCATCGGTACAGGTCATTGGATCTCGGTTATCGGTGTCCGTTTCTAGCGTCAACTCTACACCGGGAATCTGCTTATGCTGCAACATCTCGTGCCAGCGCTGTTCCGTTTCAAACCTGTCTTTTTTGTATTGGAAGCGCAGATCGATGGTCACTTCTGCATAATCAGGGACAACATTCGTAGCAATCCCGCCTGCAACGCGTCCTACATTGATGGTGATGCCTTCGCGCCAGCCATGCAGACTCTGAAACTGCACAATCTGGTGCGCCAACTCTACAATAGCATTGCAACCCTTTTCAGGTTCTACACCCGCATGAGCCGCATGACCACGTGCACTCAATTTGTACCAGGAGCCACCCTTGCGCGCGCTTACGAGATCGCCATTTTCCCGTGCTCCCTCCAGTACCAACACACCATCGCAATCCTGGCAAGCGTTGTATATAGTATCTTTACTATGACGGTTGCTAACTTCTTCATCGGAAACGCATAAGAAACGAATTTCACCAAATGAACGATAATCTAACTTTATGAGCGCTTCAATCCCGTAAATTGCGGCCAGAACACAACCTTTCATGTCATAAACACCAGGTCCATAGATGGTATCGCTCTCATAGCGCACAGGACGGGTCGCGGCTGTGCCCGTAGGATACACCGTATCGATATGACCGAGCAGGAGGACCGTGCCACGACCTTGCCCATGGATGGTTCCTAAGATGTCATTGCCCCAATGTTCATGTTCAAAGACCGTCACATCCATGCCCAGGCTGCGCATATGTCCCGTTAAATGGCGTGCTACCTCGTCTACGCCTGTTTTATAGTATGTGCCTGAGTCTATTGCGCAAAGACCGCTCAGCTCTTGAATGTATTGTGACAAATGAGTTCGCATGTAGGCTTCTACAGCCAGAGCTGGTTCATCAGGTGAGACACGTTGTTGTGCGGATACTGGTGATTGTACGCTCATAATAACTCCTATTCGTAAAAATGAGTAACCAGATGAACCTGATCCGCAGAAAAGGTATCTGGTTTATTGGTGATGTGATCCAGTTGGCTTTCTGTCTACCAGTGATCCATAGCAAGTCTGGTCTACGAAACAAACGGTTACGCATCACAGTCGTTACTTCGTACGTACAGCTTTGTGCATTGCCCACCAGGATTACAGTTCCCGGTGGGCAACGTATTTGGATCACCATCGATACCAGTAGAGGGCGCAAGGGAAATCTTTAGGAGTAGGGGCGTAACATAGCGAGTTTGCTCAGAGCGTAATAAAAAGTGATGATGACGAGTTGTACTGTGCAGCCTCTGCTACATTGTAGTGGCCGCCGAATTTATGCATACAGAAACTCTCTACGAGTTTGTCTTTAGAAAAGCACAATTCTTTTATTGCGAACCGATTTCAGACACTCTCTGCTGCTTACGTGCTCCCCATACCATGGAAGCGCTTCTCCTATTGATTCATTACTGCTGCCCTCCAGATGAAGAATAGATTGTTTGCATTGTGCATGCCTAATAAAAAAGGCGGGGCGCTGGATATGTGCGCCCCGCTCTTAATAATAATCAGTTACACTGCGAAACGCGTACTCCGAAGTAAATGCCCACTCAGCCCCAGCCAACACTGGAGCTGCATAAGCATAAGCGCTATTTGGTTATTTACACGTTTTACGGTCATACCCTGTCTCGAAAAGTAGATTTGGTATATCTTCATCGATAATAACGTTATACTTTTATGATACATATACTGTCAAGCTATTGAGGCTTTTATCTGACTTTTGTACCCCCCCGGTATAGCACAAAAGAAGATGACCACAACTAATTTCCAAAGATTGCTTGCCACCATGCCTGCCAGTATCCCTGAGATGATGGAGTATGCTTGCCATGTATGATCGCTTGCTGCTGTGGGTCCGTACTATTGACGATCACCACCAATTGCTCACCAGGATGTACGTAGCCAAGTTGCTGGCGGGCTTCACTGGCAACAATATCAGGATCTTTATAATAGGCAGCCGCATTTTGCAAATTCGTGTGTTGTGCCTGCTTTTGTTGTAAGACTTGTTGGGCGCTTTGCACTTTCTGCATCAAATAGCTGTTCGACCAGGCTTGAGCAAGCGTGGCTAGTAAAAGGGCCATACAGATAAGCCCGGTGATCCAGATGACTGTGCGTGCGAATAGCGAGTAACGCCTGACTCTCGAACGCCCAGTCGCTTCTTTCATCCCTATCGCCGATGTAACATTAGCGTTGCTGCCTTCTGGGCGCGAGGCAAGTTGTGTTCTCTCTGGATGGTTTTGCACATAACCTCCTTCCTTTTATTATACGTATCATACACTCGATATGTCTCACTCTTCCTATTTTATATAAGAATTGGCTGTGATGATAGTGTGAGTGCACGGAGAACAGGAGAATCGGGTCACAATGGCATGGGGATGAAGCGCAGAACTACTATGTGTGATGGACAGATAGCAGTTCTGTGTCTAGTGCATGTGTATGACTAATAAGCCCATGAGGTCAAAGCCGAGAAGCGTGAAAATAAGTGCCAGGCAGCTATAGATAATCCTGCGTCGCCATGACTGCCTCAACGATGCTGTTGCTGTTGCAGGCTGAATCGTCATGAGCGAGATGGTATTGCCAAGGGTATCAGTAGTGCGCTCTCTCAGTGTTTCTGTAAGGGGGGAAGTGGTCAGGCGACTCAAACGTTTATGTAATGCTTCTACACGATCACTAATAGCATGCTCAAATGAAGTGTGGAGCATCTCATCATCGGGGTGCCGTAAAGATATGGAAAGCGCAGACATTGGCTCAGTTGCATACCTATCTGCCAATTTCTCCATGTCATATGTGTCCAGTGCATAGTCGGTGGTGGTACTACAAAGTGTTCCCTTCATGGTCTCTACCTCCTTGGTAATCTGTTCTCTACACGGTAAAGGATAGTGGAAGTAAGACGCATATACATGGGTCAAATGACACATTGTGAGCTTAAATTGCCGGGCCTAAGAAGATTTTAGTCTCATATCTAGCAGGATCTAATACCAGAGAGGTGTATCACGGCGCTAGTGTGTATCATCGGTACTGCTCTCCAGAACTTTAGCTTCTCTGCCTGCTCGTAACTTCTCTGAAAGCGACTGTTTTCATGTCGGGTGGTGAACCCGATTCATGAGCGTCTATTCAGGTGCGGCAAACTCGTGCAAGCATCGAGACAGGAACTTTTTTATATCATAGAGGACCCGGCACTTTGCACAAAAAAGGTCCTGACGCAGCTCACGTTAGCGAATCTGAAGAGCTACAGTATTTTTCGATCATATCAACCTCACTGTTATACTGGACTCACAAGTAAAAAATATGTAGCCTTATGCCTGCGCGAGGGAAGGCTGATATATATATAAGGAGCCTCTTTATGCTACTGTCTACGACTGCCGCTGATAGTCTATGGGGTAATGCGACCAGCAGAAAGGATTTGACCAGCTATCTTGAGCGCATCTGGCGGCTGTATTTTATGGATATTCCACGTGTGAACATTGTTGAGATTACGTACTGTTATCCCTGGAAAAGTCGGCTTGGCTTGATCCGTCTTTCTCTGGACGCAACAACATCATTTATTGGCATCAACTCCCTGCTGCAAATCGATCAGGTGCCTGAATACGTCTTGATTACGACGATTGCCCATGAGTTGGTACATTATACACATGGCTTTGGCTCACCACTGCCACGTTGCTGCAAGCATCCGCATGCCAATCGCGTGGTTGATCGTGAATTAGAGCGGCGCGAATTAGGAACCTATCTGCGTTTTTGTAACGAGTGGATTGACAAGTATTGGTATTCGTTTTATGATATGCAACGGGCCTCTGGTTGGGCAGACATTGCTGGGATAGGCCGTTATGCTCCATAAGACGAGAGCAACGAACAGGCCGTGTTGGCAATGTATCGAGATACTACGTCTGTCCATGAATGCGTGCAGGAGAAGCTCTTGACATCCTCTCGTGCCTGTGGTATATTCTAGCTAACTCCGAAGATATGTACTGTGCTATTGGTAGTTTTACAGGATTCCACTTGTGCCAGGTTGTATTGTACAGTGTCTTTGGTACGTTAGCTGGCACCTCATACTTTTTCATCAAAGCCACCTGTGACTGCAGAGTCATTCAAACAGGGTATGTGTCCAATGACCCTATACGTTTATTCCCACCAAACTGTCCAGGTTCAACGCAGAAAGGAGAAAGGGCGTTTCCCTCAAGTATTCCGCTTCGCCCTTACACAACGTGAACATAGCTGAGTTAGAAACCAAAACAATTACGGAGTTGCGCGATATTGCTCGCGACCTCGAACTCTCCGGTTACAGCACCCTCAAGAAACAGGACCTCGTTTTTCGACTTCTTCAAGCCAATACCGAACAGCAAGGAAATATCTTTAGTGCTGGTGTGTTGGAGATCGTGGAGGATGGGTTCGGGTTCCTTCGGCAGGAGCGTTTCTTGCCCGGCAATATGGATGTCTATGTCTCGCAGTCGCAGATTCGCCGCTTTGGCTTGCGCACTGGAGACATGGTGTCAGGACAGGTTCGCCCCCCAAGGATAATGAGAAGTACTACGGGTTACTGCGTGTTGAGGCTATCAATGGGGTTGATCCTGAGATCGCCAAGCGTCGTCCCATTCTTCGACGTCTTGACGCCAATCTTTCCCCGTGAGATGTTTAATTTGGAGACCAGCCCCGGCGAATATTTCGGGTCGCCTGATCAATCTGGTCTCCCCAATTGGACGCGGACAACGCGGTCTGATTGTCTCTCCCCCGAAAGCTGGTAAAACTATTCTCCTCAAGTCCATCGCTAATTCAATCACCGAGAACTACGAGGATGCTACATCTGATGATCGCGCTGATAGGCGAGCGACCAGAAGAAGTTACCGATATGAAGCGCTCAGTCAAGGCTGAAGTGATCAGTTCGACCTTTGATGAGCCGACTGAGGCCCATACACGTGTTGCCGAGATGGTGCTGGAGCGTGCGAAACGCCTGGTTGAAGGCGGACGTGATGTGGTCATTTT
This sequence comes from uncultured Chloroflexia bacterium, assembly GCA_963802635.1. Classification (GTDB taxonomy): domain Bacteria; phylum Chloroflexota; class Ktedonobacteria; order Ktedonobacterales; family Ktedonobacteraceae; genus CAVTLG01. The sequence continues at coordinate 200,495 of CAWDJJ010000001.1, forward strand.
GTTGGATAGTATTACCCGTCTGAGCCGGGCGTACAATCTGGCTGTGCAACCCAGTGGTCGAACCCTCTCCGGTGGTCTTGATCCAAGCGCCTTGATTCCTCCAAAGCGCTTCTTTGGTGCTGCTCGTAAGATTGAAGAGGGCGGTAGTCTGACCATTATCGCTACTGCTCTGATTGATACGGGTAGCCGTATGGATGACGTGATCTACGAGGAGTTTAAAGGCACCGGTAACATGGAATTGATGCTGAATCGCAAGCTTGCTGAGCGCCGTATCTTCCCTGCTATCGATATTGCCACATCCAGTACGCGTCGTGAAGAACTCTTGCTCGACGACAAAACGTTACGTGCCGTTGTCGTGATGCGTCGTATGTTCTCCACACTGGCTGATCAACAGAGCGGTAAGGGTAGCCTGGAAGCTACCGAGGCTCTGCTACAGCATATGGCGAAGACAAGCAACAATATGGAGTTTCTGGCAACGCTGAGCAAGAATATCTTTTAAGTCAGCGCGATCACTGGTGTCTGCCAACAGTGGTAGCTTCCTGGTGGGGGAGTGCCGTTGGTGGCAGGTACCAGTATTGTAGCCAACATTGGAGCGATAGCTTATGGCATCATCTTCTGTCGCACATGAACCGGTGTTTATCGGTCCCGGCTTGAGTCTGTTCAAGCGCATTATGACTATTATGGGCATTATTGCTCTGACGGCTCTCGTGCTCTGGATTGCGCTGCATCAGGGTGTATCAGCGGTGGGCAGCACAATTGTTGCAATCCTGTTCATCGCGGGCTTTGTCTATTACTTGCGTATTGTGGCTCCCGTTCCATTTACGATTACGCTGGGATCTGAGGCCCTGACGAAACGTAATCGTAAAGGCGAAACTATCTTATTGCCCTGGGACAATGTGACGCGTGTCAAAGAGGAGTTCTTTCCTAATGGCAAGCGCATTGGTCTGACGGTCTATCGTAAGGTGACAGAGCCTGGTCAGAAAGCCAAGGCCTGGGCCGTCTATCGTGATGATGTCACTGATCTCGATGGTCTGGCTACGGCGCTTAAGCAGACAATCCCTGCCACATGTGAGTGGCGGCGTGAGACTGTGCACGAATAGCTTGCGGGTGGGTAAAGCTATTATGGAGATGTTTTGACCTCTGCGGCTTTACGCGTGGTGTAGCTTATGTTTTCTGCCTTATCCTCATGCAATGCGCGATGCCAGGTAGAACAGGTAGCAATGAGTATCTCGCTTTTGCAGTCTCTAACCTGTGTTGCGGCTCATCTCTAGCAGGATGTGCAGCAGTTCATCGATGGTCTGTACATCGAATAACTTAATGGTTGCTGCTTGTAGCGTTTCAGAATTCTTAACAGTTTCAAGCGCTGTTTGGGCTAAAGGGATGGCTTCTGGGAATTTTGTCTGAACCAGTTCGATAAACAACTGACGAAGTGTTGAGATTTTTCCCTCTTCAATCCCTTCTTTGCGTCCTTCTTCAAGCCCTTCTTTAAGTCCTTCTTTGCGCCCTTCTTCAAGTCCTTCTCTTAGGATACCTTGATAAGCATCCGTTTCTCTCAGTATGTCCCTTAACATAGCAAATCTCCTCTTCAACCATTCACTGTGTTCAGTATTAGCTTTAAAAACAAGCGATGCTAATAATTCGGTTGTTGTCAGCAAATTTTGCTTATTTGCAGCAATCAACCTTTGTATCACCTCCTCGATTACGTCAGGCCGTGCATTTCCTGCTGTCAAGACTATCAATGGTAGTATGCCTTCCTGCCCTGGTTTTCTAAACTCTGTAGGATCAACTTTCCAGATAGGCACACTCTGGTAGTGAAAGTGCAGTATTTCGCTGCCGTTGAGCATCTTCCATATGAGTGGAGATTCCTCGATAGCGCCATCATCGATCAGGTAGATCACATATGAGTAGACGCGTAGCTTATGTTCACGACTTGCCAGTACATTATACTCTAAAAGACGTTCTGCTATTCCAGCTTTAATATTGCGTTGAAATTCCAGATGAAACAAGCATGGTTTATCATCCATCATCCCTTTACATAGAAAGTCAACAAAGATATTGCGGCTCTGTAGTTCAGTTGGCAGAATACGCTCAAGTACAGTGCCTGGACACAACCATGCAAGAAAACTTTGTGGATTAGCCCCTACGAACTTCTTCAAACTTTCATCATACGGTTTTGACATTGCTTCAACACCCCTCCTCCCATTCATCATGTCGTTGCCCATTATACTCTATCAATGCTAAAATAGCGATGGCAATAAGAAACTATTCTCTCTTTTGAGACCTTCTACATGTAATACCGTATTTCCGCTTACTTTTTACACGTTGCACTACTTGCCTTAGAGCTAGAATCATGGTATACTTAGCCAGATATTAATAGAGCTTGTATCCTGGTATCTTAGTATCTTTCCCGGCAATTTTACGGCTGGCTAGGAAATGGTAGGCGAATATGACAATGAAGCCCACCGAAAACACAATAACTTCTACATCAATGGTTGCGCATACCTGCCCTCGTTACGAGCACGCTATTCAAGTGCTGGGGAAGCGTTGGACGGGCTTATTGTTGGATGCGCTTATGCAAGGCCCACGACGCTTCTGTGAGTTAACCGTGTTGGTCGATGGTTTGTCTGATCGTGTGCTGAGTGACCGTTTGCGTGAATTGGAGCTTGAGGGCGTCGTTCAGCGCATCGTGTATCCGCAAATTCCTGTACGCGTCGAATATCAACTCACCGAAAAGGGGTATGCGCTGAAACCCGTTATCGATGCTATTCATGTCTGGGCCACAAGGTGGGTAGATATCTCTCCTGACATGTCTGAGGTAGCGACATATACGGAACACAATAACTAGAGGTTATGTGATTTATGGAAAGTTTATGGGCTCCCTGGCGTATGGCTTTCATCGAACCAGACAAGCCGCGATCCCCTGAGTGCATTTTTTGTTCGCAGCCAACTGAGCATCAGGATGCAAAATACCATATTCTTTATCGAGGCGAACACTGTTTTATGATGTTAAATTTGTATCCCTACAATAATGGACATCTGATGGTGGCACCTTATGAGCATGTTGGTAGCTTTGAGTTGCTCAGCGCGGCTACGCTGGCGGATCTGACTGCTCAAACTCAGTTGGCGCTCCGTGCGTTGTGGCTGGCGCTGAAGCCTGATGGTTTCAATATGGGCATTAATCAGGGCAAGGTGGCTGGTGCTGGTTTTGCTGAGCACATCCATTTTCATGTTGTACCGCGCTGGAATGGCGATACCAACTTTATGCCCGTGCTTGCCGATATTAAGGTGATGCCAGAACATCTGGATGCTGTGTATCAGAAGTTGCTCGCAGCACTGGCAAGCTTACGCGATGAGCCGACCATTTCATAGTTATATTGTCTTGCATTCAGCAAGGCCACTCTCGTTGCTGAATGCCTATGGGTATTAGACTTACCAACGAAAGACATAGCCTACACCGCGTACCGTCTGAATCAGTTTAGGATTGGCCGGGTCCTCTTCCAGCTTTTCACGTAGCCAGCGTATATGGACGTCAACCGTACGTGTATCACCTGCATAGTCGTAACCCCATACATTGTGTAAGAGCTGGTCGCGTGTGAGCACCGTACCACGATTGCGTACAAGATAGGTCAACAGGTCAAATTGTTTGGGTTGTAACTCCAGATCCGTTCCACGGCAGTTAACACGTCTCCCAGCCAGATCGATACGTAATGGCCCTGCTAGCAGCTCACGATTGGTTGGGCGTGCCTCTTGAGGAGCTTCCGCCGGAGTCGTGTGCTCATCGCCGTTGCTAGTGCTTGGATAGTCGGCACGGCGCAACAAGGCACGTACGCGTGCCAGCAATTCACGCCGTCCGAAGGGTTTTGTGACATAATCATCTGCGCCTACTTCCAGGCCAACCACTTTATCAATCTCTTCGCCTTTTGCGGTAAGCATGATAATGGGAATCGTGGCTGTGTCACCCTCGCGCCGCAATTGCCGACAGATTTCCAGGCCGTCCATGCCTGGCAGCATAATGTCCAGGATGATCAGGTCGGGGGCTTCTTTGTGGGTAGCTTCCAATGCGCTGATGCCGTCTGATGCTGTGACTACCTGATAACCAGCCTGCTCCAGGTTATAGGCAATCGTTTCCACCAGTACGGCCTCATCATCAACCACCAGGATTTTTCGCGCCACTGTAGTCTCCTGTTTGAGCGCCATCAACCGAAGCGACCGCTGATATAGTCTTCGGTTTCTTTTCTTTGTGGACGTTCGAAAAGTGTCACGGTCGGGGCTATTTCGATCAGTTTGCCGCTGAGAAAGAAGCCTGTGTACTGCGAAACGCGCGATGCCTGTTGCATATTATGGGTCACGATCACAATCGTGTAGTCTTTCACCAATTCGTTAATCAGTTCTTCAATCTTCAAGGTGGCAATAGGATCGAGCGCGGAAGCTGGCTCATCCATTAGCAGTACGTCTGGTTTGACTGCCAGTGCACGTGCGATACACAGACGCTGCTGCTGTCCACCGGAGAGGCCGAGCGCTGAACTGTTCAGTCGATCCTTCACTTCATCCCACAGCGCAGCTCCACGCAGACTTTGCTCAACTGTCTCCTTGATATACTTCCCAGGTTTGCTCTGTACGCGCAGCCCATAGGCCACATTCTCAAAGATTGACTTTGGGAATGGATTGGGACGCTGGAAGACCATCCCAATGCGTTGTCTCAGTTGTACGACATCGGTTGCTTTGTCATAGATGTTTTCGTTATTCATGAGCGCACTCCCCTCGGTACGCGTACCGGCGATAAGGTCGTTCATGCGATTGAGCGTGCGTAAAAAAGTTGATTTGCCGCACCCGGACGGCCCGATCATGGCCGTGACCTGGCGCTCACGTATCGGTATGGTAATATTGTACAACGCCTGCCTTGTTTTGTAGAAAAAGTTCAGATGCTCAACATTAATCTTGAACTGTGCACTTTCATCTAAAAGCGTCTGAGCATCAACTTTTCTATGTACAAGGTCCGTAGGTGAAACCTCGAGTGGTTGTACCTGTGGATCTTCTGTTTGCGGTCCACTTTGAGCTTGCGATGCTATCTGTACGACATCCAGTTGTTGTTGACTCAGGCGGCCTGATTCTAATGACATAAGGTTATTTCCTCCTGAAGGACTCCTCTACTTTTCATTTTATACTAATTGGTACTCTTTGTGCAATGGAATGGATTCATCAACTATCAGACGATCTGCCAGCACAACAAGTCGGATATAGCGCCCGGCCAGGGCCTTGCTAATAAAGTAGGGTCGCCCCTCATATGAAATGTGACCACTGCGTGCCACTTTACGTGAGAAAATGCTCGCTCCCTCTGGTAGCTGTGTATTTCCGCTGCTGAGGAATTCTGTTGAGACGTTCATAAAGAACTTGCACCTCAATCCTTTCGTGCCACCCTCTGGCACATGTACGAGAACTTACCGGGATAGCCAGGAGTATTGCGTTGCGCAGTTGTTACGCGACTCTGCTCATCGTTCTCTCGTGTTTGCTTCACGCCCCTGGCTCAACCAAAACGTCCGGTCACATAGTCTTCTGTCTCCCGTTGCTGGGGATGGGTAAAGAGCTGATTGGTCTCTCCCATTTCAATGACCCGTCCATGGAGGAAGAACACGATTTTTTCTGCCACGCGCCCGGCTTGCTGCATATTATGGGTGACGATGATCACCGTATAGGTCTGTTTCAACTGCCTGATCAACTCTTCCACCTGGAACGTTGACTCTGGATCAAGTGCGGAAGCGGGTTCATCCATCAGCAGGATCTTGGGTTCCAGGGCAATGGCCCGGGCAATACACAGTCGTTGCTGTTGGCCTCCTGACAATTCTAGGGGGGAAGCGCTAAGCCGGTCCTTGACTTCATTCCAAAGAGCAGCTTGTCTCAGGCTTTGTTCCACCCGTTTGTGCAACGCTTTGCCAGAGGCGGTCCCATTGAGACGTGGTCCCAGCGCGACATTTTCCCAAATACTCTGGCCTGGAAGGGGATTGGGTTGCTGAAACACCATGCCGATATGCCGTCGAACATACATTGGTCGAATGGAACGACTGTAGATATTCACGCTGTCAACCAACACATTGCCGTTGACTGCTGTACCAGGGATCTCTTCGTGCATGCGATTGAGGCAACGCACGAAGGTCGATTTGCCACACCCGGAAGGGCCAATCAGGGCTGTGGCTCCATGATCCTCAATCGAGAGGGTAATCGTATGCAGGGCCTGACTTTTCCCGTACCAGGCATTGAGCTGCTGAACCTGTATGGTCATAGTGCTTCTCTCCTGATCTCCATCCTTTGACGGAGATGGTGCTGATCACGATGCGCCGGGACGATTATACGCGACGCCGAAACCCTCCGGTGGCCCAACGCACGGCAAAGGAGGTGATGAGAATAAGCAGGATTAAGACGAGTGAGCCTGCATAGGCCTGATTCACCTGGATCTGGTAGGGACTCTCTGTAAATGCAAAGATGCGCAGTGGCAGGGCATCCATCGGTTGCGTCACATCGGTGCCAAAGGATGACGTGCCGAAGGCCGTCATCAGCAATGGTGCCGTCTCACCTGCCACACGTGCCATCGCAAGGACAATACCCGTAATAATCCCACTGAGAGCAGCAGGCAAGACAACGCGCAGAATGGTTCGTGCCTCAGTTGCCCCAAGCGCTAGAGATGCCTCGCGCAACTCGTGTGGCACTAAACGTAGCACTTCCTCTGATGTGCTGGCAACAATAGGAATCATGATAATGCCCAGTGCCACCCCACCAGCTAATCCCGAAAAGGTCTGCGCAGGAATGACGATGAGTACCCAGGCAAACAACCCAAAGATGATCGTGGGGATACCCGTTAGGATACCGACGAGAAAGCGCACTCCACTCGCGAAGGGTCCTCGCCCAAATTCGGAGAGGTAGATGCCCGTAAAAACGCCAAGAGGCACACCGAAGAGGGCTGCCAGGCCGACCAGGATGAGCGTGCCTTGAATAGCTTCTGCCATGCCTCCACCCGGTTCTCCATTGGGGGTGGGCAATTTGGTAAAGAAGTCCAGGTTGAGATAGGGTGTCCCTTGCCGCACGACATATAAGAGCAGGTACAGCAACATCAGCACCGCGAATGCAGCGCAAACCGTTGTGAGCACGATAGTGAGCACATTGCTTACATACCGCCGTATATGGTGGGGAGAACGAGGTGGTTGAAATGGATGGGAGGTGGTGTTCATGCGGCAAACCCTCCGACACGCCCTCCTCGGCCCATCCTCGTGATCAGCAAGCGAGCCAGGATATTGGTGATCAGCGTGATGACAAAGACGATAAAACCAGCTTCCAAGAGGGCTGAGATGAAGAGTCCCGGCGTCGCCTCGCCGAACTGATTCGCAATAACGCTCGATAACGTATAACCTGTGTCGAACAGGTGGAGACTCGGTTGGGTTGCCTGGTTTCCGATCACCATCGTCACGGCCATGGTTTCGCCCAACGCCCGGCCCAACGCCAGAATAATCCCTCCCATGATGCCAACGCGTGCAAACGGCAACACGGCGTAGCGAATGACTTCCCAGCGGGTCGCTCCTAGCGCGAGCAATGCCTCACGTTGGGATCTCGGCACGGTGAGCATCACTTCGCGTGATACGCTGATAATGAGCGGGAGTATCATCACCACCAGGACCATTCCGGCTGCGAGTAACCCTAGTCCATGAGGCGTACCCTGGAAGAAGGGCAGAAAGCCGAGATACCGTTTTAACCACGGCTCACCGGTTGTGTTAAGCCAGGGGGCCAGGGTCAGGAACCCCCATAAACCAAAGATCACACTGGGAACGGCTGCCAGTAACTCCGAAATGAATGCCAACGGGATGCGCAGGATGCGTGGGCAAAAATCGGTCAGGAAAAGAGCTGCTCCGACGCCGATAGGCACGGCAAAGAGCAGTGCGAAGGCTGACGTGACCAGCGTTCCGTAAATAGCAGGAGCGACACCATAGCTATTATGCACTGGATCAAACGCCTGATTGGTCAGAAAACGCCACCCGAATTGCCGAAATGTTGGCAGCGAACCGTTGATCAAGACGACAACAATCCCGAGCACAATGCCGATAACCACGAGTACAAGCAGCAAAGTCAGGCCACGGAAGAGAACGTCTGTGAGACGACGTTGCTGTCCTCCTGGGAGCTTCACAACACGAGGTGCTCTCTTCTGTTGCTGTTGCAATTGCATACAAAACCACCTTTATTTCCGCACTGGACGGATGAGATGCCTCCTCTTTCCCTTCTTCTTGCAGAAGGAGCCGACGAACGCATTGCTCAAAGAGGAACAGGCTGAAAGAGGGAAACGAACCCGTTCATCTCCCTCTTTCGCAGAGAACGTTATCCGGTATAGCAGGCGCTACTTCCGCACTTCATGGCTTTAATTTGTGCTTCGCTTTTCGTAACGATAGGAGCTGGAAGAGGCACATAGGTTAATGCCGTGGCATACTGCTGCCCATCGTGAATCATCCACCAGAGCATGTTCGCAACGGCTTTGCCCCGGTCGGTATTGCTCTGGTTTTGGTAGACGACCACCCAGGAGAAACCTGAAATGGGGTAAGAGTCGGCTCCAGCCGCATTCACGATAAAGAAACGGAGATCAGTAGGGATAGTTGTCACATTCGCTGCATCGGCCTTGGCTCCATCAAGAGAGGGTTTTACATACTGTCCGGCCTTGTTTTGTACCATCGTATACGAGATGTTGTTCGCAACCACGTAGGCCAATTCCAGGTAGCCAATGGCACCACTGGTGCTCTTGACTGCCGCTGCAACGCCTGCATTGCCCTTGCCTCCAACCCCCACAGGCCAGTTCACTGTCGTTGCTGCTCCCACCTGCGATGCCCATTGACTACTCACATCGGAGAGATAATGCGTAAAAATACCGGTTGTACCACTCCCATCGGAACGATGCACGACGGTGATGGGCTGATGAGGGAGCGTGACTCCCGGATTGAGTTGCGTGATCTCGGGATCATTCCAGGTTTTCACCTTTCCAAGGTAGATGTCTGCAATGACCGGGCCGGTGAGCTTGAGTGTCCCACTGGGGATGCCACTGAGGTTATAGGACATAGCCTCCGCTCCCAAGGTAACTGGGATGTGCAAAATAGGGCCATGTGTGCTCTTTGCAAGCTGGGCATTGGTCATAGGTGTATCAGTTGCACCGAAGGCCACGATGTTATTCAACAGATCGTTAATGCCTGCGCCGCTTCCAATGGACTGGTAGTTGACATCGGCTCCGCAGGTCGCGTTCGGATATTCCGAAAACATCTTCGAGAAAAGTGGATAATCAAAGGTAGAACCTGCGCCGGTCAAGGATTTCGTTGCGGGACAGGGTGATCCACTCGCCGTAGACGAACCCCCGCCACAAGCAGCCAAAAAGGCCATAAAACTGAGCAGTGCCACTATTCCGAGACGAGTCAAAAGATACTGCTGGCGCGTAGCAGGCCATCTGGATGAAAAAAACATAAGTTCTTGTCTCCTCCTCGCACTTCCGCGAGTTATTACGGATATTGGAGAGATGATGCACAAACACATCTCTGCGTGTACAGAACTGTCGCACTCATACGTTAGCATTCGTGCATTAACCATGCTTTATGGATATGTTAAAGCATGGTTAAACTTTCCCCAGGGGATAGGCGTTCTCTGTGAAGATCAGCTTCATGAACCTGCTCGTAGAGCCAAAAAATAAAAACAGCCCTCCGAATGCCACCAAGCAATAGAAGAGCTTATTAATAGAGATCAAAGAAGGTTTCATATGCTTTAATCATACAAACCTTACCTAATTTATGAGCACTTTTGACATGCTTTAATTATGTCGAAATTATTCACTGTTTGCTTGCTTTCTTACGAGAATTGCGCCAGTTCCTAAGTTGACCATGCTTACCTTTACCGCCCGGTGATATATGCATTGCAAGGATCACACATGCTCAAGTCGTATCTTGGCAAAGTGGACAGAGGGGAAGTACACTTGAATGAAGAGAAATAGCAGAGCATGTTATAATATCATCCAGACACAAAGAATAAATCCATTCTTGTCTGAACCAAGGAGGAAGCAGGCCATGAGTACATACCCACGCCTAGAAGCAAGAGTAAGCGCACTAGAGCGCCGACAAACCAATACAGAAACGCACATTGAAGAAGTAACCGGAGAGATAACAGCCAGCATTAAACAACTCTCTGAAGATATGGAAGCTAGTTTCAAGCAACTCTCTGAGTACCTCATAAAAACCGAAGAGCAAACCGAAGAACGCCTTAACAAAATTGAAACCGCAATGGCAACTAAAGAAGACATAGCTGCAATGGAAACCCGTATCCTTGACACATTTAAACAAATGCTTACACTAATGAACCCACAGCGTCCCCCATCAGAATAAAGGGTATGGGTGTATAAAACCTTCAGAGTCTAATCTTTTATGCCACTATGATTTGTGGTTGTGGAATCGGCCACCCCTGCTCTTTTGCGGTTTCGATCCATAGTTCGATAACTTCAATTGCATTTTTTAGAGCTTCTTCATAGCTGTCTCCGTGGGTATGACAGCCTGGAAGCTCAGGAACGTTGACGAGATATGCTTGATCCCGATCACTCCATTGTATGGTTATAGAGTAGTGTAGAGGTTTCATTGTTCCCTCCTTAGTCGCCTTAGCGCGTCTCGAACGTCGTCAATTTGATAGGGCTTTGCGTCGTTGCCATCTTGGCCTGATATTGCAACGGTGAAGCCGGGTATGTCTTGGTGATACCAGACAGTGTGGCTTCCCTTTCCAGGTCGTTTATAAAAACCTGCTCTAGCTAGATCTGCTTTAAGCTGTCTAATCTTCGGTGGTATGTATACATCTCTGTAACTCCTTGCGGAGTATGCTACCACAATTTGTTAATGAGAACTAGATCTAGTTTTGTACGATGCTTTTAGGGTAGTACTCCCCACCTGGAAAAGTAAAGTTTAAAGGAAACATTTATGGGCAATCAGAAAATGGTCTGAACTAGAGCGAAGAAATTCCCATACTGCTGAAGAGAAAAGAAGGAGTATACTATTAAAAAGCGGCAACAAACCAAAAGAAAGTAAAAACTAGATAAAGCAAGGAAAATCCAAACAGAATTAGAAATAGCAAACGCCATTATGGTACAATGAGGAAGAGCAATGCCATATAAGATTAGACAACTCAAAGCCAGTTTACGAAAAGCCGGAGCCTATCAAGTCTCACAGGAGGGAAGTCATACTAAATGGAAACATCCCCTCCTTCCGTCGCGCATCGTTGTTCTCTCTGGAAGCGACGGAGACGATGCCAGAGCTTATCAGGAAAAAGACGTAAAAAATATGCTTGAAGATATCAAAAGAGTAAAGGGGAATTGATTATGAATAAGACAAAAATTCAGTATTCAATGTTAATTGAATGGTCAGAAGAAGATCAAGCATATCTCGTCACATTACCAGAATGGGCATCCCAAGTCTACATGCCTGCAACACACGGAGATACCTACGATGAAGCAGTCAAGAATGGAAGAGAAGTTCTTGAAATGCTTATCGATGATGCAAAAAGGAATGGAGAACCACTCCCAACACCAAAGATACATGCAGCATAAACACAAAAATCTAACAGGCATTTTGACATCTTAGAGAGGGTATTTTTCTACTGCTTATGCAAGAAATTCATCTGAGATGGAAACGCAAAGAAGTACGCTCGTGAAGTATCTGGCACGCGGAAGTTTTGTGTGTATCCTGCTATTTGCCATACTTGTGATGCTCCTGCATGTATTGCGTCCCCAGTTGAATCCTTTGAGTCATGCCATCAGTGAATATGCAATTGGACCCTATGGTTTTCTCATGACGCTTGCTTTTATCATGCGTGGTCTGGGAGGACTATTCCTGGTTGTAGGACTTGCGTTAGGTACCACACGTGGTAGTCGGTCCTGGGCAGGTCTGGTGTTGCTTAGCCTCTTTACGCTGTGCTCATTTCTGGTGGCGATCTTTCCTGGCAACCCCCAAAACACAATAGTATTGCTCATTCATTCCGTAAGTGCGTTATTCGGCTTCAGTAGTCTCGCCATTGCGGCCCTGATCTGGTCGCGACGCTTGCGCAAAGATCCGCTTTGGCGTTCTAGCGCGCATGTGAGCCTTGTTCTTGCATTGCTTATACTCCTATCGTTGCTCTTTTTCATTGGTCTAGTGATAGGTCCGAGTAGCGGCTTCCAGGGTCTGGCCGAGCGTGTGCTTGAAATCTTTATCGTCTTGTGGCTGTGCTTCATGGCCTGGAAACTCTCTCTGCTTGCCTCTGCGAATCCACTTTAGCAGGCTCCCGAAAGAATACATATAAGTAAATCTATAAATGTTGACTTACTTGACAAAACGTCAGTGCTTGTTCTATAATTGGCAGTGAATTAGAACAAAATTTCAAATAGGAGCGAAAGATGAGCGACCAGAGTAATGGGCCAGCGCGTGAAGAGCAACGTACGCGCACATTTAATCCCAATGAACATTTGATGCAGTTGAAAAATCATGATGGCGCGAAAGATTACCTGCCCGTCCAGTGGCGACTCGTCTGGTTCCGTGAACGCTGTCCCCACGGCACAATTGATACGGAGGAACTGGAGGTTGATCTTGATCGTGAAGTGGAAGAGGAAGTTTTTGTCTGGAATAGTGAAAAAAGGCGCAGCGAAAAGGTTGTAAAGCGTGCTCGCGGCTATGCAAGATATAGAGCAGTTGTTACTGATGGTCAAGGTGGCAGGGGGACCGGCACTAAATCTGAAAATGCGGCGAGTTTTCCAGATTATATTGAGAAGGCCGAGACGGGTGCGATTGGTAGAGCACTAGCTGCTCTGGGTTATGGGACGCAGTTTGCGCCAGATCTTGATGAGGCCCATCGTATCGTTGATAGTCCTGTAGAGCGTCGGTCAGCACTTGCTAATGGCAACGAGACTTTTGCCACGGCTCGTCATAGCGTTGCTAGCAACGAGGCGAGCAGTAATGGTCGCGCGACTAGCAGTGACAGCGATGTCGAGGGTAGTGTCACAGAGCAGCAAATGGCGAGTATTCGGAAGCTATGCGAGCATCTTGGCAAGTCCGAGCCTGAAAATGTCGCTGCCTTAAGCTTTCTGGCTGCCAGAAAAGTCATTCAACAGTTGACGGCTGAGTATAGGGAAGCCAAACAGCGTAGCAAAGCTTCTTAGTTGTTTTAGTCCCTTCAGCTGGGTCGTGAAAGGAGCATGGACTCCTGCTGCCCTTCTGAAGAGGAGTATCATGCGAACCTCCTGAGAGGCCAGGTGAAGATGCATGCAGCTACCCAAGGAAGTGATGCCATGACCGTAACAAAACTTGAGTGCATTGCAAAGCGTATGCGGCAACATTGGTATGATCTGGTGATGGCTGAGCAGCAGGGATGCCCGCAGCAAGTGCTTGAGCGTCTGTACTCCTCATATCTGCTGACTGTTGAGGAGTACAATCGCTGTGCTGATTACAGGTTTCGTATAAATTTGACGAGCGCATCAATTACGGCTGCGGGTGCGTCGAAGAGAATCAGGTGTCCAGCATTGGGAACGGTGACGAGCTGAGCTTGTGGGATTTCACGCTGCAGTCGCTCGGCGTACGAGATGGGAACTTGCTGATCCTTTTCGCCCCAGATGATAAGTGTTGGTTTGCCCATGACGCGCAAGTCAGATGCGACGGCATTCAAGTAATAGGGTACCAGGGAGCGTACGTGCTGGTACAAGACTTCCTGGCCCAGTTCACTATCCCAGGGGATGATATAATTTTCAAGGGCAGCAGCGAAATCTTTCGCGTTGATCACAGCATCCGGCAACGTTGTACGTAGTTGTTTGATCAGATCGTCCAGGGTGGTCTGCTTGGGAGCATCAAAGTCGCGTTTCTTCTCCATATCGGGCAAAGGCCAATTTTCTGCGTATGCGTGCAGGTAGCAGATGGTGTCGATGAGCACCAGCGCGGCTGTTTGCTCCCGATACAGACGAGTTGCCAGTACTTGCGCGACACCACCACCAAGACCATGTCCTACAAGGATAATATTGGTGAGGTTAAGTTCCTTGAGTAGGTAGGATAGGACGTCGGCATGGCCCCAAATAGATGTATCTGCGGGCCAGGGATGATCAGATTGGCCGTAACCAAGCATATCGAAAGCGTAGACTGCGCGCTTGAGTCCGGCCAGGCTGGGCATAGCGTCTTCCCAGGCAAAAGCTCCGGCTGGAATATCGTGGAGCAGGACGATGGCACCGTCTGTGCCATATTCTGTGCCCTGCACGAGGTAACTGATAGTATAATGAACAGAACGCGCCGTGCGTCGCTCGGGTGCACTGACAACGTTAGATGTAATATTGGTCATAAATCCTCTCTTTGCTGCATCGTCCCGCGCGTATGTGAGTTGCTGTATCCTCATTTTCACTACTATAGCGCGCAAAGCGCGTGCTGTCCACCTGCCCTGACGGCGTGAAGATGATAGCACATTGCCTGATCGGGCAATGCTGGCTATTATGCCTTCGCGTAGAGGGCCGGGACGTTATAGAAGGCACTGAAACCTGCATAGCGAGCGCTCTCGTCGCCCAACTCATCCTCAATTGCCAGCAGACGATTATATTTGGCTACGCGCTCACTACGAGCCGGTGCGCCTGTTTTAATCTGTCCGGCGTTTGTGGCAACAACGAGGTCCGCGATGGTTGTATCTTCAGTCTCGCCGGAGCGATGTGACACAACCGCGCTAAACTGCGCGCGTTTAGCCATCTCGATGGCATCCAGCGTCTCTGTCAAAGAGCCAATCTGATTGAGCTTTACAAGAATCGAGTTGGCCGATTGTTCGCGTATACCACGATTGAGGCGCTCTGTGTTAGTGACAAAGAGGTCATCGCCGATCAACTGGATACGTTTCCCGACGCGCTGCTGCAAGTGTGCCCAGCCAGCCCAGTCATCTTCGGCGAGTCCATCTTCGATGCTGATCAAGGGATAATCGTTGATCCACTCTTCATAGAGGTTCACCATTTCCTGCGCTGTCAGTGTGCGCCCCTCGCGTGCCAGCGCATACCTCCCGTTCTGGTATAGCTCAGTGGCAGCCGCATCCATGCCGAGAAAAACGTCGACGCCCGCTTTATAGCCAGCGCTTTCGATAGCGTCCACGAGTACTTCGAGCGCATCACGGTTCGTTTTCAGTGATGGCGCAAAGCCACCTTCATCGCCGACATTGGTATTCAATTTCTTGCCATGGAGCACCTTTTTGAGGGACTGATAGACCTCGGCTCCTACGCGTAGTGCTTCACGAAACGAAGGTACTCCTACTGGAAGAATCAGGTATTCTTGAAAGTCAGTGGAATTATCCGCGTGTTTGCCCCCGTTTAAAATATTGAGCATTGGTACGGGAAGGATGCGGGCATTAACGCCTCCTAGATAGCGGTAGAGGGGTTGTGCCTGAGCCTGGGCTACGGCTCTGGCGGCAGCGAGTGAGACGCCCAGAATAGCGTTTGCGCCCAATTTGGCTTTGTTTGCTGTGCCATCTAGCCCAATCATCACCTCATCTAACATCGCCTGGTCGATGGCGTCGAGTCCGATGATGGCGTCACCAATGATATCTTGCACATTGGCGACCGCCTGTAAGACGCCTTTGCCTCCGTAGCGTTTTTTGTTGCCGTCGCGTAGCTCTACAGCCTCGTGGGCACCGGTTGATGCACCAGATGGCACTGCCGCGACTCCGCGCGCTCCACCCATTAAAATAACTTCTACTTGCACCGTGGGATTGCCTCGTGAATCGAGGATCTCACGCGCGGTTACGGCGTCAATGGTTGTAATATCGCTTGTTGTATTTGGCATAAATATAATCCTCCACAAAAAACCTTTAGTCTGCACGGGTGCATAGTTGCTTGGTGGTTGCTGTGCGTACTGATTCTCGTACGTTCTACACACCCTTGCAGGCTTATTGTACATCGGGAGAGATAGTTGGGCAAGGGACGGGGAGGCTCATACCCATATACAAAATGCGTTCCCTTGCCCGTAGTAGACTCCACTCATCGCCATTTTGCTTCCATCTCCACCAGCGCGCATTCGATCATATCTGTATGTTCGGATTTACCAACAGTTAGACGTACGAAATTGCTCAGGTAAGGGTGTTGGAAATAGCGCAGAAGTATCCCACGTGTTTCAAATGTTGTGCGCAGTTGCCCCATTTTCACTTCTTCTTCGTCCACGCTGGTCAGAATAAAATTGCCTTGTGACGCTATAGGGTCCAGGTATGGATGTCTGGCGAGCAACTTGAAGAGGCGTTCTCGTTCTTCTGTGATCAAGCGAACCTTGTCCAGCGTGTAGTCCAGGTATTTGAGTGTTTCGATAGCGGCGATATGGCCTGCTACATTAACCTCAAAGGGACATTGCGCGCGTCGCATATACGATACGATCCACTCTGGAAAGATACCGTAGCCGATGCGTAGACCCGCCAGACCAGCCCATTTGCTGAATGTACGCATGACGATGAGGTTGTTATAATGCGGTACCAGATGGGTCAGTCCCTGGGGATGCTGCGGAAAATTCGACGTATGCCTCGTCTACCATCACAATACGTCCTGTTTCGAGGAGGGCTAATACGTCCTGCTCACTCACGACGTTGCCGGTAGGATTGTTTGGCGAGCAAAGAACGATGATCTTCGTTTCGGGCGTCAAAGCTTTTATGATACCTTCAACGTTGATATTATAGTCTTCCGTGCGTGGTACTTCGATGACATACGCGCCGCATACAGTAGTAATAAAAGTGTAGAGGCTGAATGTAGGTGGACAGCAGATAACGTTGTCTCCCACCGAGAGAAAGATATGCCAAAGCAGATTGATCAATTCGTTACTGCCATGGCTCACTACGATGTGCTGGCTTGCTATGTCTGTATATTGAGCGAGTGCGTCTTTGAGTGCCTGTGAATCTGTATCAGGATAATTATTATAGTTGAGGTGATTCCCAAGTGCTGCGATGACTTGAGGAGCCGGACCATAGGGACTTTCATTACTATTTAGTTTTATCAATTTATCAAGCGGGATACCCGTACGTGCGCTGAAGCTTTCCTGTGACTCACCAGGTATATACTCAGCCATTCGGTCCAATTCTGGGCGCACGTGAACAGGACTAAGGGAATAACGATACATGGTTTGTCCTACTTTTCAGTGTCTGCGTCCACAAAAATTTGTGCAGGGCGACGAATGAGTGAGTTTTTGGGCATTGAGCCTGTCGATGTATTCGAAAGTGATCCGCTCGCATTACTGAAGCGTTTGGTAAGTGGCCGCGACTGCATGACTGGCTGAGCCTGTGGGGTCTCTGTTACATGCTCAGTAGATTGCTGGAGAATATCTAAGCCACGGCGTAGTGTCATCATATCGCGCATAAAGCACGCGACCGCCGATGCTGCCGAGCCTTTATCTTTGGCTGTTTCGAAACGCCTGGCAGTTGCCTCTCCTGCTGATTGTGCGGCCTGTGCCATTGGATCAGAAGTTTGTGCGGCGTAGACATCCTGGAAGATAGCCTCCCAGTCACCCCAACGACCACGCAACGGTTTCCAGCCAAGCTGGCTATCGCTCACAGTACGCCATTTCTCTTCAGTGAATTGAACCCAATCTTCCATCAGACGCGTGAAGGCCGCAACTTGCTGACGCAAACGTTCTTCCTCCTCGGATGGTCGCTGTGGAAAACCTTTGGGAAAACTATCGGTGCTTTGTGTACTCACAAATTCGTTATTGCTACCTACGGTTTGAAAGTTCATAGTAGGCGGCTGGCCTGCATAGCCATTAGCAGAGAATGCTGCCGAGCCAGGGAAAAAACCGCCTGGGTTGAGTGCTGAGAAGTCGCCGGTCATCTGTCCATTGGGCATGCCCAGCACTGGCAGTTCCGTGCCTGCCGGAAGCTCACCAATAATATGGATACCGCTTGCCCCCAGCATGGGACTCATGATAGTCGTGCCGTCCTGGAGCATAATGGTATCCGAAAAAGATGGCATACCCCCGATAACGATCTCCTCGTGCCCGATAGCATCCAATAGACGCCATGCCAGGCTCGGATTTCTGATTGCCCACCACAGGCGACGGCTCAGGAACGTTGCGGCAAATGCGAAGTTGACGATTAACCAGACTACTCCGCGCACCGCTAGCCAGTTGATGAGCGCAACAACGATGATCCAATACCAGGCTTCGTGCTGTCCTATCTCTTCGAGAAAAGTAAGTACAGCTGCTACGGTCAGGCTAGGGTCGCGTAACGGATTGATGAAGTCCAGTATACGCCAGAACCAATTCCTGCCAGTCTTTGCTTCCAATTGCGCGCTCCTCTCAGTTCTTTTCAGCCCTATCGCTGCTTCGACGAAATATATGCTTCTTTGCTTCTTGCAGGCCAATTCTAGCATGTGCCCTGTCTATCTGCAAGTTTTATTTTAGGATAGTAGTTATGGGTTATGCCAATACCCCGTTTCCTGTTTTGAACATTTTATATCTTACCTTCTCTGCTATCAGAACGAGTAAGGGAAGTTGGATAGAAGGACTACGGTACCATGGTACCACTCCGCCTCTGCGTGCTACTCCCTATTCATTATTTGTGGGGGGATCTCGTGGGTAGTAGCGCTAGCGTGGAAGGATAGTGAGTCCCTTCTGCACTATCGATACGTATCATACAGTGAACATTTTTTGTTGGGTCTGCGTACATACTGGTGAACTGTTTCGCTCTTACCAACCGTTCAAAGAAAGAATAGGCCGTGTTGTTTGGCGTTATCGTGTCAATCCTGGTCTAGGAATTCTGTTTCGCTGTATGGTAACATTATGTTGGGGACTTGCATAGCTCCGTCATGCATGCATTGGTCTGTTTGTAGGTATAGCTGTGTCAAACGTTCTCGCGTCAGGTGTGTATTTTGCTGTCGCGGGTCGTGGCTCACGGCACCGAAAACAAAGACAGTACGCACCTGTTAGAAAGGATATTCTCATGCCAACGCGGAAGGCGACAAAGGTCCCTCCTCCGCAGCTAACGCATGCCCGTCGCCTGATTGTTGCTTCAAATCGTGGCCCGGTTGAATTTCAATTGAGCCAGGATAAAACGCTGAAGGGCAGACGGGGTGCTGGCGGTATGGTTACTGCGCTGATTGACGCTGGAAATCGTATGGAGGTTACGTGGGTTGCTATGACTATGACCGAAGGAGATCGTCTCGCTGTGAAGCAGGCGAAGGAGCATGGTGGTTTGCTTCAATCTCCGGTTCCCGGTCAAAAGATGCAACTGCGCTATGTTTCAATTCCCAAGGAGGCATATCGCAAACACTATGAGAAGATTAGCAATGAACTTCTCTGGTTTTTGCAACATTACATGTACGATCCCACCCAGGATTCTGCTTCTGCCAACCAGATACAGGATGCCTGGAAGAATGGCTATATGGTAGCTAATCAAGCTATCGCCGATGCCATCAACGTTGAGATCGAGCGTGAGGAAACCGTGCCTGTCGTTATGCTGCAGGACTATCATCTTTATCTTGTTTCTGAGATGATTCGCAAACGCCACCCGACGATTATTATGCAGCAGTTCATTCATATTCCCTGGCCTGATGTGCGTTGCTGGCATTTTCTCCCGAGCAATATTGCCCAGGCTATCTATAGAGGACTGGTTGGCAATGATATCATCGGTTTTCAGACTGAGCGTGATGCCCGTAACTTCCTGGAGGGCGCGCGTACGCTTTTGGATGGGGCAGTGGTGGATTTTGAAGAGGGCGCTGTCTGGTGGCAGGGTCATCGTACACAAACGCGTGCCTATCCGATTTCTATTTCGGTAACTGAGGAGCAGCGTGCTGTGAATAGTATGGCTGGCAAGCGCGCTGCTGCACAAATACAAGCGCTCTTGTGCGAGCATACCATTATACGGGTAGATCGTGTTGAGCCAACGAAAAATATTGTGCGTGGCTTTCAGGCTTACGATGCTGTGCTTGAAAAATATCCTGAGTTACATGGTAAGGTCACTTTTCTGGCCTTTCTGGTCCCTTCTCGACAAACATTGCCGATGTATCGCCGCTTCGATGTTGATGTACGTTCGACGATTGAGGATATTAACAATAAATACGCTACTGATGATTGGACGCCGATACAGGCGTTCTTTGGCAATGATCGCTTGCGCGCGTTAGCTGCTATGCAATACTACGATGTCTTGCTGGTTAATCCGATCATTGATGGCATGAATTTGGTGGCTAAAGAAGGCCCTGTGGTCAATCAGCGCGGTGGAGTGCTTGTCTTATCGCGCACAGCCGGTGCATTCCAGCAATTAGCAAAAGGCTCGATCCCCACGTCCCCCACTGATGTGGGTGAAACCGCTCAGGCTTTGTATAAGGCATTGACGTTGTCGCCTGAGGAGCGTCATATGAAGGCTACGCTGGCCCGTCAGGCTGTGGAACGGAGCGATTTGAATGTGTGGATGATTAAACAGATACAAGATATCAATGAGCAGCTTGAACGCTCTTTTGCTAACACGACTGTGACACATAGAACTGAGGCGACCACCAATGTAGCTGTCGCTGGTAAACCTGTTTAGTGTTGTGATGCTGTTACTTGTTAAGGATATGCTGCATGGATGGTAAAGCATATGTAGAGGTACTTTTTCTAGTACCCCTACGCTTACCTTCCGGCGAAGGTCGTCAGGGTGTTGACGATATCTTCTAGCAGTTGAACCATTCCCCCTACCCCTTGCACTACCATATCTGCGTGTTCGAGTAGCTCTGGAAGTGTATCGGGAGCCTGGACGACGATAGCAGATGCGGCGAGACCTTGCTGACGTAGCCGGGCAACCTCCAAAACTGCATCCAGATCGGTGCGGTCATCCCCAGCAAATATGATGCTCTGCAGCGCATATCGTTTTACATAACGCTGTAGAGCCTGACCTTTGTGAATGCTGAGCGGTGCCAGTATCTCTACGGCATATTTCCCGTCGCGTAAGCGCATCTGTGTTTGTTGCGCGGGTGCTGTAAGCGTGGCGAAGATGCGTGCGCGAGTTTGCTCTGGATCTGGCGAGCGTCGATAGTGGATGGTTCCGCCGATATGTTTGCGCTGCACAATGACTCCCGGAAGTGGGCTTAGCTGTTTGTCTGCGATGTCGAGGAGTTTTTGTCCTGGCTCAACATATGCCAGGGCCTCTGGAATAAGCTCGACCGGATGAGATGCTGGGAGGCCGTCGCTCCATTCTAGGCCATGGGTCCCAATGTAGGTCAAGCCATCGACATTGACCATCTTTGCGCCATCTGTCACTGCACGTCCGGTGATGATGCAGATATGCGCATACTTTTTTGCCTGCATCAATAAATCTGCAACTCCTGGATAGAGCCGTGCCTCATCTGGCGTGGGGACAAGGGGGCTAAGTGTGCCGTCGATATCAAAAGCTAGGCCCCGTGGTTGCTGTTCTAGTAGGGTCCTGATGTCTGCTGATAGCATTATATGTTCTCTCCGTCGTGTGTATGTGTGCTCTTGTTATATGTATGTGTCTCTGTTTACTATGTCTGATCGTTGCCAGGCTTGTCAACTGACCAGGGTATGAGGCGCGCTGTTATAGTCCGCTATGTTCCTTCGCTGTCATGGATTACATATAGGATGACAATCCACTTGTTACATTAGCTTTTGGATGTCTTCTTATAATGAATAATAGAACGCGAGAAATTCTTTCTTTTAAAGAATTGTATACCGTCGTTCAATATAAAGAATGGAGATTGTGATACATATGGAACGTGTCATTTTTAGAGGCGGAAGGAAGTATCTGTTTATTGCACTTCTCGCATTTAGCGCTTTTGCCTTGATGCCCTCGTATAGCTCACAGGTTCAGGCGTATTCTGCACACAGTTCACGGGTTCAGGCGCACGTTACACACCATTTTGGAGGCCCGCAATGGCAAATGCTGATGAATGGCTATAATAATGGGGATTGGCATGCGTTTCCTGGAAACAGTTCTTGCCTCACTATCCCGTATCATCCTATCTACCCGGCATTGGTGTCACAACTGTGTACAGGCCAACCACAGCAGTTGTTTGCCTTCGTTCCAGTCGATCAGCCTGGCGTGTTTACCATTCAGGTGAGCAATGGGGGATGTCTGGCGCTGAGTGACCTGGGGACAATTGTGCGTCGTACGTGTGGTGCCTTCGGTGGTCATGGACAATTATGGCAACATACGCCAGGCTGGTTTGGTGGACAAGGCTTCCGACTCTTCCAGGCTGGACAGTTTGGTCTCTGTTTGACTGCCAGAGCGGACAACAGCGTGGGATTAGGACCTTGCTTCGGCCCTCAGGCAAACTGGTATTTTCCTCGCTCATTCTGGAATGGCGTGAGTTTTTAATCATAGCCATAAACATACAGATGAGAAATATGCCATGGCACACTTCTCATCTGTATGCCAGGCCAGGCAACATGTTTTTATTGCGCCAGGCCGTTTTCTGAATGCCTATGGGTATTGCAACTAGTATTACAATATGCGTACGGCGACTTCATTTTCTTTGCCCAGTACGACCTCTGTATGTTCTCCGACGCGCATGAAGCGCAGATGTACCTTTTGTTTTCCCACGTACATGCCACGTATCTCTAACGTATTGAGCCAGTCGGGCAGTGTTGGTTGGAGCAGTGTTAAGCGTTGCTCTTCCGCGTGGGGATTGAGACCTAGCAACGCATGTACCAGGATGAGTGGTGCGCCTGCCGCCCATGCCTGGGGTGAGCAGGAGACGGGATAGCGTGTTGGACCATAGCCGTCGCGTCGTGGAAAGCCGCAGTACAATTCTGGTAAACGCGCATCTGCAAAGTAGTGGCTTGCATCAAACAGCCCCTTCAGAATCTGCGCGGCCTCACATTTCCCATCGTAGAGCGCGAAGCCAGCTCCTACCAACGCGCTATCATGCGGCCAGACTGAGCCATTATGATAACTCATCGGATTGTAGCGTTTTGCTTGCTGTGAGAGTGTATGGATACCCCAGCCGCTAAACATATCGTCGCGCATGAGTCTGTGAATAATCTTATGCGCGTAATCCTCTGGTACGATCCCTGTCCACAGGCATTGTCCGGCGTTAGAGGTCACAATGTCACATGGTTGCTTGTCCTGGTCGAGTGCCATATAAAAGACCTGCTCCTCTTCCCACCAGAATGAGCGCAGAAAGTTTTCTTGTAGTCTGGTGGCTGCCTGTTCCCAGTACACGGCCTCATCATGGCTCTGCATCTTTTGTGCCATTGTGCTCATGGCCTGATAAGCGGCAAAAGCATAGCCCTGCACTTCGCAGAGTGCTAGCGGTGTCGTGGCAATCCGCCCATCGCTGTATGACACAGAATCGTGTGCATCCTTCCAACCCTGGTTCTGTATGCCTGTTTTTTGTGCTCGTTGATATTCAATAAAGGTGTCGCCATCCTGATCGCCGTAATCGATCAACCAGCGTGCGGCTGCCTGTGCATGCGGCCAGATCTGCTCTAGAAATGCTCTATCGTCTGTCCAACGCAGGTAGGCATCAAGGGTGATCAGGAAAAGTGCTGTGGCGTCAACGCTACCATAGTAGGGAATGTAGGGAATTTCGCGGCAATTTGCCATCTCGCCTGTTCTGAACTCGTGCAGAATTTTGCCTGGTTCCTCATCGGTAAATGGTTCAACCTTTGTGCCCTGGTGCGCAGCGAGGAAGGCTAATGTCCCTCGTGCTATCTGGGGATACCAGGGGAGGAATTCCAGCGCCGTAATCAGTCCGTCGCGTCCGAAAGGACAGCTGAACCAGGGAATACCAGCATAAGGGTAGTAACCCTGTGGGGTCATTGTGCTCAGCATCATTAAATCTTGCATGCCCTGTTTGAGCAGACGATTAAAGAGTGGATCATTTGTATGGATACTTAGTTCAGGCTGCTCATGCCAGAGTGTCGTGGCAGCTCCAGTGACGAGGTTTTCGCTCTGTGACTCGCTCATTTTGACCGTAATGCGCACTTCTATCGACTGACCGTGCGTCAGATTGAATAGCCAATGGATGCGATTCGGTTGCATAGAACTGCCTGGCGGTTCGACTTGCATATGTGTTGTACGCTCGACCGCGTCCAGTCCACAGTAGCTCAAGTGCATACTCGCCTGATCGCACTTTGGCGGTTGCTGTTCGCCATGCGCCGGTCGTGCCATTCCGCGTACCTCGAAGAGATCGCAGAAATCTGTCGCTACTTTAAGGCTGAAGCGCAGTGAAACAGGCACGTCATGAAAACTGGTGATGGTGAGCGTCTGCACCAGGGTATCCTGCTCAAGTTGCATGAAACGATTAATATGAATAGTACCCTGCTCAATAGCAACGCCTGACATGGTTGTGAAGGGTGCATTTGTCAGATCAATATGGCAGGCATCTCCCATCCTGGATGTTTGATGTGAGAGTGTGACTAATGATTGCCCCTCCAGGTACAGATTACAGGTGCGCAGAAAGCGTGTTCCATATCTAAAAAGGCCTGTTTCTTGCCGTGACGAGGGAAAATCTCCGTGCAGGTTAGCTACAAGAAAACTATCGCCACACTTGAGTGCAAGCTGTGGTGAACTGGATTGCTCTTTGTTCTCAAGTTCTTCCAGTTGAAGTAGCTCGGCTTGTTCTGCTGCTGGCAATAGCACGGCCCTGGTTACATCTTCCGTCATGATAGTTTCTTTCTGGCAAGAATTATAAATGCACTACGTGTTATTGGCCTGGAAAAATTTATGTATAGGCTGCCGAGGCGTGTTGCGCTCTCTGTGAAGAATGGCAATGGATTCACTTTGTGATATGCTGAATGCTCATGACCAGATTTGGTATATGTTGCGCTATGCATATTGGCGGCCTCCTCGCCTGGATGTTGCTGCTCTCGGTTGCCGGAGCATGCTGTGTACTTTATACTACGCCGTTTCAGTACCCCATAGTACGTATGATGGAAGTATAATCCAATTTGATCTGTGTTCTTAAGGATACACAAAAATATAGTAATAATGTACTATGGAGCGCTGTGAAATAGCATGAAATACTCTGCTGTTGTCTCCACTTTGAGCATTTCTTATGCAGAGATTACCAATATGCTCGAGCATGTTCATTGTACAGTTACTCTACTCTTCATCAAATTTACGTTGTGCGAGTTGAATGAGTGCCTGCAATGCTTCCTGTGCATCTTGCCCTTCGGCAGATAAAGTAAGCGTGTTGCCCTGGACCGCACCAAGCTTGAGGATGCTCAGGATACTTTTAGCGTTGGCTGTTTTCCATCCACAGCGGACCAGAATCTGCGACTGAAATCGTGCGGCGGTCTGTACAAGCAATCGAGCCGGACGTGCATGTAAGCCAATGCGATTGGTCACGATGATGTCGGTTTCTATCTTTGACACAATAAATTGTACCACCATCTCTATGCAGTGCTTTGCTCCTCTGTGAGCGATGATTTAACTATAGAATACAGTAGCTGTCTTCTGTCTTTCATCTTATCATCACGATTGGGTTTATTGCCATTGCACTTTATCATGGAACGGTGCGGCCACCGCAAGGGACAATTCAAGGAACGCGCTCACTTCGCTCAGTCCTCCTAAATAAATAGCGCCTGAATAATGACAGAGGAGATCATCTGGGGACAAACCGGCCAAAATGTTGTCATCTAGTCTTATCAGGAAGAGGTCCAGGAATTGAGATCTGGAGCCGGGTAAGATAGATGAGAAAGATGGTGTGTTGTCATGCGAAAAGGTGGCATGCTTATTCATTCTCTTTTAGAACAACAGAAACGGCATCAAGGGCAAAATCCCACTCGCTCTTGAGCAGCTTGGTGAGTCCTGTGCAGCTTCTTCCCCAAATGGTAGCGAAGCGGTTATGCTGCTGGCCCAGGATTTGGTACTGGTTGTTGATGATAAGGTGAGATGCTTTTCGAGCAAAACTATGAAAAATAAGATTCATCGAAAAGCAGGTAGCTTCGATTTCTGCTTAATTGCTGTGAATACCGGTAAAAAAGGATGTGTATTGTGCCATGCTAAACTCAGGGCAGAATCGACTCATAGAGAAGCGACAAGCCCTGAGAGGGATATATGGAACGTAGGATGCTCCATTTCTGGATGGGAAGTAGCGTTGGTCCAACGAAAAAAACAACCCTATCAAGGCGTGTGGGCACTTTCTGGGAGCCATTTAAACAGAGAGGATACATCGTTAGAAGCGGCTGCTCAGCCGACTCTGATATATCTATGAAGATAGCCAGATTTCTACTGTTCCGCCGTCAATCAGAGCAATTTTTGAGCCGTCAGGCGACCAGGCTACGGAGATGGCTCCAGGGAAACTTCTATCGGGTTGGAGCGTATTATTAACCAGTTTCCAGATTTGTACAGCGTTTTGTTTCGGACTTGCGGTGGCAATTTTCTCGTTTTTAGGAGACCAGGCAATCAATGTTATGGAGTCTACCTAGCGTCCACTTTTCATCTGGATTAGCCGTTTCCAGTTTTGTGTATTCCAGATCTCTAGGGTAGTTGCACTGCTCGCAGCAAGATATTTGCCGTCGGCTGACCAGGCCAGAGCATAGGACTGACTCCCACTATTATACTGAGAGAGGCCACTAGTGTCTGGATTCCAAATATCTAGAGTAGTTAAACCGCTGCAAGCAATGACATTACCATCAGGCGACCAGGCCACTGGGCTGCCAACTACGGCACCTTGATAACCAGGGGAGCCATCAGCGGATGTGGGGTCCCAAAGGTCCAGTGAAGAGTCACCCCCTGAAGTCACTAAATTTTGGCTATTAGGAGACCAGGCAAAGGACCAGGGCAGAGGAGCAGGTTCGTCTGCCATAGATGTCACCTGTGAACCGTCGTGCGCATTCCACACCTGAACTCTCCCATTCTGATTGCTTAAACATCCTGAGGCAATTTTTGAACCGTCAGGCGACCAGATAACCAGAAATATTCGAGATAGTTGTGGAGCTGTTTCAAATACCTTTTTGCCAGTTACGGCATTCAGCACATGCACCGTGTTATCCACTCCCAATGCAATCAACTTTCCATCTGGGGACCACGTTATGGATGTGAGATCAGATGGTCCTCCCACGAGGTACGTTGTTGGCGTTGTATTCGCCGCATGCGTGGCAACAGATGCGGCAGTTCCAGACGATCCGTTATCTTTCCTAACAGCGCCTTCTTGTAATACCTCGAACACACTTGCTCCCACTATCCCAACGACGCTTATGCCGACCAGACCAACAGTAAGGATTTTGCGCCGTGTGATACGAGGGATGGCTGTTTCTGTTTGTGGAAGCTTGCTTCGATGTATTGGTTCCTGATAGGCTTTATGTTTGATCTCTGAGGCAGGCTCTGGTTGTTCTGCCACACTTTGTGGCTGTTCTCCATTGTAATTATCAGCTTTGCTCTGTGCTCGTTTGGTTTGTAGCTCCGAGACGACCCGGTTGATCTGCAAAGTGATGTCAAGCAACGCATCATCACGGAGAGGCCAGTTAGTGACAGGCTTTGCGTCCTTTGGGACTATGTGCAGTTTAGCAAATGGCGCGTTCTGCCAGAGGGTTGAGCGGAGCAGGATGGGAACAACCACCGCGTAGCCCTCATCATGACGTGCGATAGCCCGCCCCATTTCGGTGCTATAGCAATAATCGGAGGCCATAAAGTCGGGACTGATCAGGAGCAAAATAATGTCGGCACTCTCTAAGTGCTTATGCAGTTCTGCTTCCCATTCTATACCAGCATTCAGGTTGGTATCGCTCCAGATCGTGATCTTGTCCTGTCGCACCAGCGGCATCAGGTGTCTTTTTAGCTGCGCGAACATCTCCTGGTCTTCGCGAGCATAGCAACAGAATACTTCGAGCGGAGTAGGCATCTCACATGACCTGCCTTTATCGAGATTTGATGGATGCTTCGGTTATATGCGTCTACAGGGAGAGATCCAGCTTTTACTAATATATATCTATAGATAAAAAGAAGCAACTAAAATGAAAGGCGTTGATGAAATTGGGGGGCTAGAGGTGATAATAATAAGGTGTGGTACAACTGTCTTTGTGGAATAGTCATGCTGTCAAATTAGAAACTATATCCCATATCTGCGTGTTCATGGATAGCAGTTTTATGCTAAAATAGCGTTATGCTGAGAACAATTACTGCAACGCGTTATGTCACCCCTTTGCGTGAGGGAGGATCACTTCCGGCTATCGTCGAAGCGGACGATGATGGACTCTATGTCCTCAAATTTTGGGGAGCTGGTCAGGGCGTCAAGGCGCTGATCGCTGAACTGATCGCGGGCGAGATCGCGCGCGCCCTGGGATTAGCTGTGCCAGAGATTGTCTTTATACAGCTTGATCCGGTGCTTGGTCGCTCAGAACCTGATTTTGAAATTCAAGCCTTGCTTAAAGCCAGTCCGGGCCTGAACCTGGCACTCGATTTTCTGCCGGGCGCGCTGGCTTTTGATGCCCTGGATGCTCGTACGCTAGATCCTTTGCTGGCGTCCTCCATTCTCTGGTTCGATGCCTATGTGACCAATGTCGACCGCACGCCGCGCAATACCAATATGCTCTGGTGGCATCGGCGTTTGCAGTTGATCGATCATGGTGCGTCGCTCTATTTTCATCATGCTATGGACTCAAGCTACCTGGAGCGTAGTCGCACACCCTTTTCCAACAGCAAAGATCATGTCTTATTGCCGGTAGCGAGTGCCCTGCCAGCAGCGGATCAGCAGTTAAAAACGCGCCTGACCCCTACAGTCCTGCAAGATATCATCAATCTGGTGCCAGACTCGTGGTTGGGTAATGATCCCGTCTTTACCGATCCTGTGGTCCAACGTGTGGCCTATCTCGACTATCTGCAGGATCGTCTGGCGCATTCACAGATTTTTGTAGAGGAGGCTATGCGTGCACGCGACCGACTCGTATGACTACGCTATTATCCGTATTGTGCCCTTTGTCGAGCGGGGTGAGTGTATCAATGTTGGTGTGATTCTCTTCTGTCGCACTCGTCGCTTTCTTGGTATACTCACGCACCTGGACCAGCAGCGTTTGAGCGCATTCGCGCCGCAGTTGGACATAGTAGCTTTACAACGGCAGCTTGAGCACCTCGTCCAACTCTGTAATGGGCAAGGGGAGAGCAGCCCGCTGGGACAGCTTTCGCCATCGGAGCGTTTTCATTGGCTCGTCGCGCCGCGCAGTACGATCATTCAAGTCTCGCCTGTGCATTCAGGGTTCAGTAGCGATCCCCATGCCACTCTGCATCATCTGCTGAAAACCCTCGTCTTATGAAGGAACCTGTTACCAGAGAAGATGGTAACAGGTTCCTTACTGATAGTTGGGCTTGTAGGATGTTGACATAATAACAAAAAACATGTGAAAGACCTATAAAAAAAATATTAAGATCAAATAAAAAGCGTATTTTGTATCGAGGTATCGATGTCCAATGGAAGATTTTGTACATTGCTCAGCCAGATCACTGTAATTTTTTGTTGGGGATAATACCAGTTTGAGGCTGAGAAACCTTCAAACGGCCCCTCATTATAATAAGTGAGCCGCTGTACTCCAGTGCTATTTTTCTCTTCACCAATGAGCCAGCCATAACCAATGCCGATTTCGCTAAAGTCTGGTCCGCAGGGTTCTCCGGTTTTACAGAACGCATACTCCTGAGAAAACATCGCCTGTTGTGTGGCTTGCGAACCAATTTTATGCTTGATAAGTGCCTGGTCGAAAGTGTAAAGGTCATCTACGGTAGAATAGATACCACCGGCAGCATAGAGCACAGAAATATCTGTAAAGTCATCAGGAACGCGTGGTTCATTATAGCCCACGGCATATTGTGGCAATGGTGGATAATTCTGATCATATCCGGTATTATGCAAATGTAAGGGATCAAAGATTGTATGGTGCAAATAGTCTGGATAGGACTCTCCTGATGCTTTTGCGATAATTGTTCCCAATAATACTTCATCTGTGGCGCTCCACGTTGGCGTTGTACTGCTTTTAAATGCTGCTGGAGCATTCGTCACGCGTGCGATAAGTTGGTCGGGCGTTGTGGGTACGGCTTTTGTCTCGTTATAATCTGCGAGCGTGGTGTAGTCTTCGATGCCAGAGGTGCGTGTGAGCAATTGCTCAATGCTAATATCATCCCAGGTTTCGGGACAGTTGGCAATATAATTGCAGATAGCATCTTGCACTTTCAGTTTACCCTGATCTTGCAGCAGCAAAATTGCCAGTGTGTTGAACTGCTCAGCCAATGTGCCGATACGAAATTTCGTATCAGCGAGATTCGGTATATTCTGCGACCAATCAGCCTCACCATAACCTTGTTGGAGCAGAAGCCTGCCATTCTGCGTAATCAGCACTGATCCACTGAAATTGCCTTGAAGTGCCTCATGCGTAAAAAGAGTATTCAATTTAGTAATATTCGATTGGCTGATATTGGTGGTAGTAGTTGGCGTTACCGTCGTAGGGGTAGAAGGTGCTGAAATAACCTTATGATTGCCTTCACAAGCAGTGAGGAGTGGGAAAAATAGCAGGCAACAGAAACCGATGAAGAGAGAGCGTTGATACCAGTGCGGGCGAACTATGCGCACAGAACACCTCCTGTGTTGCTATCCCAAGTCTGAGTCTCGCTCACGCCCATCTCAATGTAGAAAGCAGCAAAAATGCTATTTTCATGCAATAAATTAGGCTACTGTCGTGTACCGTTTCCAGATTATAGTCCTCCACTCATGCTTTGTCAATTTGCTATATAACGTTTGTAACGTTCAGGAAGTGATCAAATCTCAGCACAATACCTCTGCAGATGACTGGTTCTTTTTACGTTTACTCACTAGCCATCTGCGTCTGCAGCCGTTCTATCGCTTCTTTTGCCTCCTTCAAGGTTGATCCTGTATGCAGACGATGGAGCTTAATGGCCTCTATTTTGCGGTTTGCGCGCAGCAGGTTTTGCAGTTCATCAGAATCAACATAGTGTCTTTCTTGTTGAGACTGTGCTCCTCCCACGGCCAGCGATTCTACTGCCTCTTTGGCTGCCTTCAGACCTGCTCGGGTCTTTTGTCGATAGAGCTTTATCGCTTTAATTTTATTGCCAGCGGCAATTTGCTGTAAAATGGCGTCAGTAGTATCATCTAGCCCGACAGACGGGACCGAAAGCATTTCTGCCTGGATCTGGTCGACTGCATATTTAGCTTCTCGCAAGCTAGTTCCTGTTTCTTGACGAAATAATTTGATCGCAGCAATTTTATTCTGTGTACGAAGCAGTCTCTCTAGCTCGTCTGGATGGATCAACGATGCAGAGAGTTCGGCAAAGCGTTCTGGTGGTAATCTTTCACTTGCGGCGTTACGAGACTTTAAGCTAACAAGAGCCACGAAAACTCCTATTACGCCTAAAATCAATAAAATAATTATTTCCATTTATTGTTCCTTTTTTGTATGGAAATGATGATACCAGATCTATACACGAAAGAGACAAATGTGCTTCTCTTACGTTATCCTATCAGGACATCGGCGGCATCTCTTGCGGATACTCGGCCTGTGGCTGCTCGTATTCTTGATAATGCTCGCTCTGCTCCTGATCCTCTGCAGGCTGATAGGGTTGCGGTGTCGTTGGAGCAGCTTGATAGCCTTGCTGATAGGGCTGATACGCTGTGTATCCCTGTTCAGGTGGCTGATACGGCGCTTGATATGGCTGCGAGCTTTGATACGGTGGCTGGTAGTAAGGCTGTTGGTAGCCTTGGTTGCCTGCTCTAGTTGCACTCATAATCAAGCGGATAATGATCATCAGGGCGACGCCCAGAAGCAGCCATTGCCAGAAGCCGGTACTGGCAACCAGGAAAAACACGAAAATCCAGGGAAAACCGTATATGCCACGCATGCGCCGGGGACCCCGGCCACTATACGGTTGATTGTTCCACATCATTACCTGCTCCTCTTCGCGGAACGGTCAGACCTACCCTTTTCCTGGTAGGTAAGAGCTTATTACTATATGCTATAAATCCTAATTACAAATATAACAGATCGCAATTTATGTTGTCAAGGCAAACTATGTGTTGCGTATAGTCATATGGCAATAGTAAGTATCCTTTTCTATCTACGATGGATAACAGCGTACTATAGTGAAATCATTCCTGACACTTTGAGTCTGCGTGTTTCCTTCCCTGCTAGTGAGGTAGGAAGAACAATATGGCTGCAATGATAAAAATCACAACCAGCAGCATGACAAAGCTCTGTACAAGATAGTTACTGCCGTCCATGAGTCGCTGTCGGGGAGGTACAGGCGCTGGTGGTGGCATATACATCCTCGATAGCTGTTGCTGTTGTCCATAGTCCCTGGAACTCTGAGCCGAATAAGCCGAATCTGGTCCATACGCATCATGCTCATATGGTGATCTACTTCCCTGGTTGATAGGAGTAGGACCGTGATCAGGTGTGCGCGTTGAGCTACTATATGTCCGAGGCTTTGTCGGCAATGGAGCCAGACCAGGACTGTAGGTGTAGCTGCTGCTCGCTTCGCCAGAGTCCTGGTAGCGCTGAAGGAGAATCTCATCGATATCATGCTTCATCGCCGCTGCGCTCTGGTAGCGCTTTGTAATATCGAGGGTAAGCGCACGCTCCAGAACACGCTCGGTTTCAGGCGAAATCTTGGGATTTAACGTGCGTACCAGCGGATAATTAAATGGCGGATAGTCCCGTGGATCACGGCTAGTCAGCAGATGATGTAAGGTAGCCGCCAGTGCGTAGAGGTCAGAGCGAGCGTCGGCATTCCCCTGATACTGTTCCGGGGGAGCATAGCCTGGAGTTCCCAGCGCGGACGTTTGTTTGCGCCTGGTGTTCTTCGTGACCTCTGTGCGCGCGATACCAAAGTCAACCAGCCGAGCACGTTTATCCTTAGCGCTGACAATGATATTAGCAGGCTTTATATCGCGATGCACAGTAGGTGGCTGCTGCTGACCCAGATAGGCGAGAATATCCAATACCTGTGAAACATAGGTGAGAGCTTCATGCTCCGGCATGGGCTTATTGAGGCGCTCCATATCATCTTCCAGGTTTTCACCGGCTGCATATTCTTGCACCATATAGTAGCGTGAACCTTCCTGGAAGCTATCGGTCACGGTGGGAATGAGCGGATGATCCAGATGAGCCAGTGTCTCGACCTCGCGCTTAAAGTTGCGCACATCCTCCTGGCGCTGCTGTGGATCGCTTTCATCGGAGGCCAGCTCTTTAATGACGACTTTTTTATTCGATACGCGTGTATCGCGCGCCAGCACAGCCGCACCCATGCCGCCCTGGCCGAGCATTTTCTCGACCACGTAGCGACCTTCCTGTAACTGCACATTAGGAGCAAGTAAACGTGAGACAGTGTTCGTTGAACTTGCAGTTGGCGTGTCACGTGTTGCAGCAGCAACAGGGAGAATTGTATCAATTGTATTTGTTGATGTTGCAGGAGTGGTAGAGGAGTCCAGGGCATAGCCACAACTGTTACAAAAATTCTCGCCTGCTGGATTATCCACACCACAATAAGGACATTTTATCATCTCGCCTAGATTCCAATCTGCTTTGCTCACCAATTGGTAGTGACCTACACCAAAAATTGGCCCAGCGATACCGGCTCCATATGAATACGACCGTAAGAATCAACATCTAATACCACGATCACCTTATTCACAGGGTCTCCATTCTGCCCAAGTGAGATCTGACCACTTACTCCCTGAACAGCATTTGCTCCATTAACCTTCAATAAAGCCTGCTGCAACTTCTGGGGAGTGACAGTTTGCGTGTCTGATTTCAACGCTATGTTGCAACCCTGAAACAATGCAATGGTCGCATCGTAAGAGAGCATGGCATCACTATCGGCGCGCGTAAAACCGTATGCACCAGCCGCGTGCTGCCCATTTGAGTTGAAGTCTAAAGCATAATCATTGAAAAACGCTGGTTTGCTTGCTCTGGGTTCTAGTATACTCCACTCGTCTGGATAAGCGAAAGCCGTAAAGTGCACATGCGTAAAGCCAGCACTTGCCGAGGATGAGTAACCATTCAATTCATAGAGTGCATCCCCACCGAGAATAGGGATAGTGCTATTCGTCGGTAGATCGACCAGCAAAGGACTCAAGTCGGACGCATAACCAGCGAAGTAGATCAGGTCTGGTGTATGGCTCAAGGCATCCTGTAAAGCTGGTGGAAGTGTTGCTGGATTGCCAACGGTGTATTTCTCCTGTACGACAACTTGATTGCCATCGTTCATAAACTGCTGTGCGAAATCCTCTGCCAGGCTTTGTGTATAGGAATTCGTCGGATCATAAAACAGAGCCACGCGCTTCGCCTGTAATATATGCTCGGCATACTTTGCACCATTGACGCCCTGAATATGGTTAGAAGGCGCTATGCGGAAAAAGTAGTGCGAGATATTTGTTATCGTATCACTGGAGGCGGTTTGTGAGAGCAGCGGAATATGAGCGTTATTCAGCACCTGGATAGCAGCCAGTGTGCGATCACTGTAAGGCCAGCCCATGACACCCACAAAATGTGTGTCTTTGTGTGCTAATTGCACGATTTGCTCCGCAATGTTCGTGGCATACGTAGCCTGGCTGCCTGAGTTCGCGATCAGCAAGCGTACCTGAACGCCCCCATTGAGCTTGTAACCCGTGTTATATTCCTGTTGGGCGACATATGCTCCCTGCAAGTCATCTCGTCCCAGCCCTGCTAACGAACTCCCGCCAGTGAGCATCGTTGCAACTACCACATCGACATAAGGGCGACCAGAACTGAGCACATTCAGGTCTTCCTTGTAGATCAACGCTTCTGCGTCATTCGGGCTTTTCTCTACCGCCTGATTTAAGAGCGAGATGACCTGATTTGTATTCTTGCTACCTTGCTTTAACAACTGTGCTGCCTGCGTTTTAAGTGAGCCACTATCCAGCGTTGTATCAAAAGCGAAGGTGCCATCGCTAATACCGATGTATTCATTATTGCTCATCTGTGTCACGCCAATACCTGAAGCAGAGGAACTGGCTTCCTGACGGATAAAGAAGAAGGCACCAGAACCTGCGAGAACGATGAGCATAACAAGGATCAAGATCAGTGCAAGTTTCGGAAAACGACGGCGCTGCTGTGAAACAGGCTGTTGTGACCCGAATGGTTGGTAAGGATATGCAGGAATAGTAGCCGCTGTCATGGAATTGAGTGGCTGTAGTATAGGTGTAATGGAGGTAGGGCCTGTTTGTGGTATACCATGCATGGATGGTTGCTGTATTGTCTGTACCTGATGGATAGTTTGTGCTGTGCTGGATGTATTGACAGGACTCATCGCGCCAGAGTTGCCAAGTGTATAGCTATCGATATTGCCAGAGATGCCAAAGCGCTGGCGCAGGACCGCATCGATATCCTGCTTCATCGCAGACGCGCTTTGATAGCGCTGATTACTATCATTGTTTAAAGTACGTGTCAAAACAGGCTCAATCTCTGGCGAAAGTTGCGGATTAAGTGCGCGCACTGGCGGATAGCTGAAAGGTGGATGACTGCGTGGATCGCGGTTCGTCAGTACATGATGGAGCGTAGCAGCCAGCGCGTACAGGTCAGAGCGTGGATCAGCGTTGCCCTGGTATTGTTCTGGCGGTGCATAACCCGGTGTTCCCAGCGCTGATGTTTGCTTGCGCTGAACATTACGCGCCACATCAGCGCGCGCAATACCGAAGTCGACCAGATGAGCACGTTTATCTTTTGTACCAATGATGATATTAGCTGGTTTAATGTCTCGATGTACGACTGGGGGCGTCTGTTCCGCCAGATACTCGAGAATGTCGAGTATCTCGGAGGCGCAGATCAAAGCCTCACGCTCCTTCATTGGCTGGTTCGTACGATCCAGGCGCTCTTCCAGATTCTCGCCTTCCACGTATTCTTGCACCATGAAGTAGTGTGTCCCCTCCTGAAAATGATCCGTTACATTTGGTACAAGAGGATGATCGATGTGAGCCAGCGTTGAGACTTCGCGTTTGAAATTCCGTACATCCTCCTGAAGCTTCGCTGGATCAACATTATCTGAGATCAATTCTTTAAGCACAACAGACTTACTATCCAGACGAATATCGGTAGCAAGTAACGCTGTACCCATACCTCCCTCTCCCAGTACCCTTTTGATCACATACCGTCCTCCCTGTAGACGAGAGCCAGGCGCAAGTGAACGGCTACCGCTATTCGATGGCTGTGTTGTGGGGACTGGGCCTGGATTCATTAAATTGCCGCATGTCCCACAATAGCGGACGCCATCACGATTTTCGGCTTTGCAGTAAGGACACTCCATCTTTCAGCCCACTTTCTGAGATAGAAATTTTTGCATGGTAATTCGTATACAATCGATAGCCTGTGTTTCAGCAGATTATACCTGCTTTCTTGATCTAAGTCGAGGGTTGCCATCCTGACCAGGGCTGCTCCAACAGCAGAACACTCATTATTACGTCATATTGCCTTGCCTTGCATTGGATAGTGATTGGCAATGGAACCATACTTGTTATACGAACTTACCCTCATCGTTGTTTTATCAATATTTCAGGTAGCAAAGACACTGAGTGTGGGCAATGGCCTGCTCTGCTACATTATTACCTCTATATAGAGAAACGCTAATTGCTGTCCAGTATAAAATGTACGAAGCAAGGAGTATGTCTGTGCATGTGGGGCAGGGAAATCTCTCGTGATCAATCCCGTGGCGTAATCAGGGGCAAGCATATGAGGGGAACTGCTTGAACTGAGTCCATCGCTCCAGGCGGTCGCAGCGGCAGATTTCAGAGAAGGCACCGTGCAAAGACCGCCCTACGGGAGGTAGCATGAAGAGGATGATGCCTCGTGCAACCTCTCGTAGGTTAACGTCTTCTATCTTCACGTGCGACTAGCAGATCTAAAGGTGTTGGCAACGCAGCGAAATAATGCCAGGAGCGAAATGATTCGCTTTCTGCAAGTACTCCTGCTCGTTTGCCTCGATCATCAGCTTATGCATGACCACCACATCGCCATCGGGGAGTGGTTCAGCAGGTTGTAAGCATAGTTCCATCACCGCAGATCCGCGCTCGTATACCTTTACCAGGCCACCGGCACCGGGAATGCGATAGACACGGTTATCGATAGTGGGACTTGATACTTCAAGGTAGCCGAATTTGATCAATTGCTGATATTGGTTTTCGGACAGCATTTCGCGCAGTAGCGCCTTTGCCCGGCTCTCGGCAGACAGATGCTCACTCACTGACTCGCGGAAACGACCAACACTTCCGTCAGGGGACTGCGAAAGGTAGTAGATCGCCAGCAGGAGGAATAGCAGCCAGATACCGAGAAATAAGCTCAGTGTCTCTAACATACCTGACATTTTTTGCTGCTACTCCTCAACCTCCCACAACGCAGGGTACGATGACAATCTGCGCGGCATCACGATTAAAATTCTTGACAAGTTTTGCTGGCTTTCCTGGCTCTATTTCGAATGCCGTTGCTCCATTTTCTTTAATCGCTTCGTCAAAGATTCGCTGTACTTCTTTAATCGCCGCCATAGCTTCTGGATCACGCGTTTCTGCCTTCTGGCTGTCCCATGTGAGCCGGTCGTCACCGTGGCGGGACATGACTCGTAGCATACCCACAGTCTGTCTCCTTCTTCTGTACAAGCATTACATTACTGAGCCTTGTTCCTGGCTGCTCATCAGCAAGGAACACATTGAGATAATTTGAGCATAGCACGCATTCACAAGTGAGTCAAGGGCAAATATTTAACCATCGATTTAAGGGCGATGAACTCAGCATTATCTTAACCTCCAGACAGCAAACAAGGTAGGGTACAGGTGAATGTACTGCCCTGCGCGGGAACGCTGGCAACTTCTATCGAACCACCATGCAGTTCGACAATCATCTTGACAATTGCCAATCCCAGACCCTGTCCGCCAGCACGTGTTGGCGAGGCGTTGGGAACCTGGAAGAAGCGCTCGAAAATGCGCTCGTGAAACGCTGGATCTATACCAGCGCCGGTATCGCGTACCTGCAGTTTCATCAAGCGCTCAACTTCGTCAGCCGCTTTTTGTTGTTCCCTCCGTTCTAGCCACGCCGAGATCGTCACTTTGCCGCCGTCAGGCGTGAAGTGTAGAGCATTACTCATTAAATTACGCAATACCTGCTGCAAACGGACATTGTCTGCATAAAGTTGGGGAAAGTTCCTGGGCACATCGACCACTATCGTGGTACCCTGGTCGCTGGCTGTCAGGTCCAATTCCTCCACTGCGCGTGCGATGACCTCTGGCAGGCTAATAATCTCGCAGTTCAAGCGCAATTGCCCGGAGTCGGCGCGTGAGATCATGAGCAGATCTTCAAGGAGCGCATATAAATGCTCACTGCCTGCGCGTGCACGCTGAGCGAAGGAGTGCTGCTGTGCATTGAGATCTCCGCTTATCCCCTCAAGAAGCAAGTCCAGGTAGCCATTGATGGTATTGAGAGGTGAACGCAACTCGTGCGTAATTGTCGAGAGAAAATTAGCTCGCTGTACTTGGTTGCTATGCACCTGTTGTATCTGTTCCATATTCTCCATGGATATTGTCATTATATTTGTCAAGCTGCGTACAAGCTTTACTTCCCGACTATGCCAGGCTTGCGCTCGTTTCAGCATGAGCACGCCATAGAACTTCTTTTTTGAAAAAAATGGCGCTGCTAACTCAGCTATATCTGTCGTTGAAGCATCGCTCGTATCTGGGGCAGATGAACGTAGGAAGAGATGTCTCTGGTTGGCGGCCCAGGCAGGCAGCGTGTTGCTATCAGACAAACGAATGCGTTGTACATCTGCTGCTTTGTTGGCAGCAATAGCTAGCTCATCGTTCTGATGCAGAAGCGCTTGCTCGTGTGACCATGCCGCGACTGCCAGCAGTTCGTGGGTTGCTTCTTGATAAAGGTAGATGATTGCGCTATGGCAAATAACTAGACTCGATACTTCAGAGAGGATCTTACGATAGAATGCAGTAAGTTCAAGACGCATGAACAACTCCCAACAAAACATATAGTTGCTTGCAAAAGGTCAACTATTCGTTCAATGTATGGCTGGATCAGCTATGGATGATCCCCTTTTATCAAGTGAACGCTGCGTGCAGCATTATTCTGCTGTGTCAAAGGCTGTGTTGGCATGGCAAAGACGAAGGGTTGTTCATTCGCTGGTAACGGTAAGGTGAAGCTGATGCGTGCACCAGCTCCCGAGGCATTTTCGGCCCACACCGCCCCACCATGTGCCTCAACAATAGCGCGTACAATCGCCAGACCCAGGCCACTACCAGCCTTTGAAGATTTGCGTGCGCCATCGGCCCGGTAAAAGCGTTCAAAGATACGCCCGAGTGCTTCCTCAGGAATACCCTCGCCGCTATCAGTAAAAGAGACAACTACTGTGTTGCCCTGGATGGCTGCGTCGATAGTAACAGATCCACCTGCCGGTGTATAGCGCAGTGCATTGCTACAGAGATTGGAGAAGACACGCTTGAGCATATCTGCATCAGCCTGTACTATTGGTAGATCATAGGAAATGATATTAATAGGCTCAACCTGCGTGCGTTCAAACTCAGCGACTTGAACGGCTAATATCTCATCAACCAGCGCCGCCAGCCGTAGTGCCTTCAGTTTCGGTTCGAGCGCTCCTGCTTCGACTTTCGCCATGACATGTAAATCCTGAACCAGGCGACGCAGACGCAAGGTTTCGTGCATAATGATATGACCTGTCGCTTCGTAATCCTCGCGGCTATGGTTGACGCCGTCCATCAATGCTTCACCCAATCCTGCTATTGCTGTGAGTGGGGTTGCCAGATCATGGGTAATGTTCATGATCAGTTCGCGCCGCCATGCTTCTTGTCGTTGTAGTTCCTCCACATCTTGCTTGAGCTGCTCTGCCATATGGTTGAAATTGTGAGAGAGTTCACCTAGTTCACCAGGAGCTTTTGTCGTGACCTGCGCATTGTAATCACCAGACGCCAGCACGCGTGTGGCGTTCGTTAGTTTTGCCAGTGGACGTGTGATCGTCTGCGAAAAGAGAATACCGGCTAGCGCTGCCAGGGCGGCAATGATCAATGACGCAATAAAGACAGCGATTCCCACTGTTGTGACGAACGCTGGAATGCTATCTGAAGCCGCCGTTACCACAATTAAGCCAAGCAATGCACCGTTACTATCTCCACCAGCAAAAATTGGTTGCACCACAAATGGTTGCGTACTACCCACGAGAGTGTCCTTACTAAACGTTCCCATCGCTGTTTTACCCTGCAAACCTTGCCGGATCGCGCCTGTTAGCTTGCTAGTATCAGCAGCTTTGATGGTAGGGTCCAGGAATTGTAACAAATAAATATAAGGTCTTCTCACTGTGCCCGGCGCGCGCACATAGCCTGGATAGACCACGGTCAGGTATCTATGTCCAGAGGCCAACGAGTGGATTTGCAGGACGGCTACTAGATGTTGATCCGTTGTATCATTCGTTACTTTGAGCATCTGACTTACTGCATTCGAAAAAGCGAGTTGTGGAGTCACTATATTTTCGGCTATATTTTGCTCATAATCGATGCCGATACTATGCGCTCTATCAGAAGCATATTCGTCTAAACGTGTCTGCTGTTCACCGCCGTAGTAATAATCGATGACGATAACCGCTGTCAACGCAAGCAAGCTTGTCGCCAGTAACGCTAGTAGCAACGAACCTAGCGCCAGCCGCCAACGCATACTTTGCCACCAGTGTATCTGCATCGTTTTGCCCTCTATCATGATAGTATCGACTGCTTCCTGGCCTCAAAACGATAGCCCACACGCC
Organism: uncultured Chloroflexia bacterium; assembly: GCA_963802635.1. Lineage (GTDB taxonomy): Bacteria > Chloroflexota > Ktedonobacteria > Ktedonobacterales > Ktedonobacteraceae > CAVTLG01. The sequence continues at coordinate 241,190 of CAWDJJ010000001.1, forward strand.
ATACCGTTTTAATATAACGCTGTTCAGGATCAAGTTCAATTTTCTTCCGTAGTGCGCTGATATGTACATCGACAGTATGTCCGTCACCCAGGTAATCATAGCCCCATACCTGATTCATCAACACTTCGCGTGTAAAAACGCGATCAGGAGATTTTGCTAGCAAGACCAGTAGATCGAATTCGATGGGTGTTAAAGCCACCTCGTGCTCATTTACCTCGACACGTCGTCCCAATACATCAATCCTGAGGCCTGAGAAACGCAGCAGTTCACCTTTGCTCTCAGTTCTTATGGCTGAAATATTTTGTGCTTCTGCTCTATCCTGGCTGCTTACGCGCCGCAAGATGGCACGGACACGACTTACCAGTTCGCGCGGACTAAACGGCTTGATCAGATAGTCATCTGCGCCCAGATCCAACCCGGTGATACGATCTTCCTCCCCACTGCGCGCGGTTAGCATCAAGATAGGTGTCTGTGACCAGTTACGTATACGGCGGCATACTTCAAAACCATCAATAGCAGGCAACATGATATCCAGAATTACCAGATCTGGATGCTCACGCGCATGCAGTGCCAGACCATCTGCGCCATCAGTTGCGACGATTACTGTATATCCAGCATCTTTCAAGTAAAGATTTAGCAGATGCACAATCCCTTCTTCGTCTTCGATTATGAGGATTTTCTGAGACATAAGCCATGGCTCCTGAGACTTTATCTTCTATTTCCTCTCATTCAGATGAGAAATGGGCGACAGCCCATTTCTAGCCACCTCCTCTCTGTCAGATGAGCCGAAGGCTAGCCACGACAGTTGCTGATCCGCCTGACTGACTGCGTAGCAGTAGCGGCGACAGCCGCGTTGTCAGGCGGAACAAGAACGCGTTTCTGACAGTCCAAGAGCGACGAGAGAGGCGTTTCTGAATGCTTATGGGTGTTAGGAGGTGCATACGTTTCTTTCATTTCAAGTCTTTCTTGAATATGCTCTGATGCACAATTTTACAGCACTATAGTAACATAGATGCGAAAGAAATACCCGAACTTTTGCTGCTTGGAAGAAAACTTGAGCAAACCTTGAAGTTTCTATCTTCGCGCTAATCAATACGCAAGACAAGTTTGCCAAAGTTGCAATTCTCTGCCATCGTTGCATGTGCTCTAGCGATTTCATGCAAGGAATAGACCTCGTCGATGATCGGCATCACGCGTGAGCTGCCTAGCAGTGGTACGACCTGGGTTGTAAAACGCCGTGTTACCGTCAATTTCTCCTCCAGGGTGCGCGTGCGTAGTGTGCAGCCGCGTATCTGAATGCGCTTGCTCATCAACAGCCCCAGGTTCACATTTGTCTGTGAGCCTCCCAGAGTAGCGAGGAAGACCAGCCGTCCCCAGAGTGTCAGGGCCTCTAGATTCTGTTCCATATAAGATGCGCCCATGAAATCTAGCACGACATGCACGCCAGCATTCAGTGTCAGTTGTTTTATCTCAGCCGCAAAACTCTGGTCAGTCAGGCCGACATCCAGACCAAGCGGCTTTGCTCGCTCAAGTTTGTTGGAGGTCCGCGAAGTGCCATAGACGGTCGCGCCGACGGCATGGGCGAGTTGGATCGCAGCGGTACCAACGCCGCTACCAGCAGCATAAATCAATACACGCTCTCCCATTTGCAAACTCGCTTGTGTGAAGAGAGCATCGTGGGCTGTCATAAAAACCTCTGGTACGGCTGCTGCCTGCACAAAATCCAGGTTTTCGGGTATCTCCACCAGCAGTCCTTCGTGCGAGAGAACATACTCCGCCTGCGCACCACCACCGACAATGCCCATTACGCGTTGTCCCGGTTGCCACGAACGTACCTGTGGTCCTACGGCATCTACCTCACCTGCAAATTCCAAACCAGGGATGTCAGCCGGTACGCCAACTGGGGCCGGGTAGTAACCCGCTCGTTGTATCAGGTCTGCCCGGTTGAGACCTGCTGCTCGCACACGTACACGTACTTGCTCACCTGTAGGTTCTGGTGTCTCAACCTCTTGCACGTTTAATACTTCTGGACCACCTTGCTCAGTGATAATGACTGCTCGCATCGCTATCCCTCCTGCATGTAAACAGAAGATGAGTATATAGGGTGTCATCTGTTTATAGAACGGCGGCGAGAAGACCACGTGCGTCTTGAGCTTCGTGGATGAATCGCTGGACCTGCTCTTGCCAAGGCAGGAAAAGAGCAGATCCATTGACCCAAAAGACTCTGCTTGCGCAGGTGATGCGTATCCATGCACTGTAACCGTGCCTGGAATCCGACTTCATCTCGACAAAGTTCAAAAGGCTTTTTGCACCTGGATCACCGGACCTTTCCTCAGTCCTACTTAAACCCAGGCGACAGAGCAGCGGTCTGATGCGTCAACCGCAGGTGTCCTGACCTTTCAAACGGTGTTCCCATTTCTGGAAACGAGTCTGGTGAACTTAGGCTCCCGAAGAAGCCACGAGGTCTTTAGCCTCGTGGTAGTTCACAGTGACGTATCGTTTTTTTGCGCCAGGAAGTTCTCTTTAACCTTTATTGACGGCTTCAAGCTCGATCTCGATCTTGACCTCATCACTAACGACCAGATGTCCGGTCTCTACTGCGGCATTCCAGGTCAATCCGAATTCCGTGCGTTTAATCTTAGTGTGGGCATTCAGACCTGCACGCAACAGGCCATAAGGGTCCTTGAGTTGGCCGCCGTACTCGGCGTCGAAGGTAACGGGTTTTGTTATGCCATGAATGGTCAGATCCCCAGTTACTTTGTAATTGGTACCGCCAACTGGTTCGACCTTCGTGCTTTTGAATGTAAGCTGCGGATACTTCTCTGCATCAAAGAAATCAGGAGATCTTAAATGAGCGTCGCGGTTCTTATCACGTGTATTAATACTTGCTACATCAGCGCTCGCATTAACCCACGAATTTGCAGGATTAGTTTCATCTATATGCAAAGAACCGCTCAAAACCGTGAAATGTCCTTTGACTGTGCTTATTCCCATATGTTTGACAGAGAAAAGCACCTCTGAATGGGTTGCATCGATTTCCCAGGCCATACAAATAACCTCCAATACATGTTCATTGTAACTCATGTGTTACGATACAATTTATGTGCAACGTTGCTAGCTGAAGTTAAGAATAGCATAGAAGCTTCTATTTGTCAAGTAGCTAATGTTTCATTAGTAAGTTAGTAGTGAAGCAATGACGTGTGTCGAGCATGATATAATCAGCTCAAATGTAGCAGAAAAGCAGAGGTTACTTATAGCATGTTCACCCTCAATGATATATTGCAAGGCAATGCTGGCGAGTTTCACTTGATAAGTAGTGCCACGCCCGATCCAGACATGGTCTTTCGCTCTGCTCATCATGATAGCCGCCAGATCGAGGCGGGTGATCTGTTTATCGCAATTAAAGGAGAAAAAGTGGATGGTCATCGCTTTATAGGGAGCACCGTACAGGCTGGAGCACGCGGCGTTCTCTGTAATGAATCAATAAATGATGTACCACCTGATTTTATACAGATTATTGTCCCTGATGTTATCGCTGCTCTGCAAGCAACAGCTCGCGTACGTGCGCGACGGCAGACGGCAACGAAGCTGATCGGTATCACTGGTAGCAATGGTAAAACGAGTACGAAAGATGCTATTGCTACTGTGCTTAGCCGTGAGGCTCCTACACTCAAAACCCAGGCCTCCTACAATACCGAAATCGGCTATCCGCTTACATTGCTGCGCCTGGAGCCTCACTATCGTTATGCTGTGTTGGAAATGGGAGCGCAGTGGGTAGGGGAACTGGCATCGCTCTGCACGATTGCCGCCCCTCATTGGTCTTTGGTTACCAACGTAGGCGCATCACACCTGGAATTCTTTGGTTCTCAGGAACGGGTTGCGCTGGCTAAAAGCGAAATAGTGCAGGCACTCAACGCTGATGGGCTGGCGATATTGAATTATGATGACTCATACGTTCGCGACATGTGCAGTAAAACTCAGGCTCGTGTGCTCTTTTATGGTACCAGCGCAGATGCTGACGTGCGAGCTAGTAAGCCAGCCGGTGATACGTTACGCGGGCGCAGCTTTACACTGAGCTATCATGGACAACAGACGCGCGTCCAGTTGCATATTCCCGGTGAACATGGGATCATGATCGCCTTAGCTGCTGCTGCGGTTGGTTGTGCAGCCGCTATCCCTCTGGAAGACATCCGTCTTGCCCTGGAAATGCTGCAACCAGCAAAACGACGTGGAGAGATCAAGCAGGGTCCGAACAGGAGTATACTGATAGATGACAGCTATAACGCCAACCGCCAATCGATCATCGCAGGTGCAAAAGCTATACAAACGGCTCAACTTGCATTCAATAGTAAGCGTTGGGCGGTATTAGGTGATATCCTGGAATTAGGTCCTTACTCGTTAGCAGAACATCGGGCTACAGGAGTCGCCCTGGCCTCACTGGTTGATTACATTGTTGCCATCGGAGACCAGGCCCGCTTCTTTGTTGATGGTGCCATCGAAGCTGGCATGCCAGTAGGGCATACGTACTATTTTGCGGCAGGCATAGAAGATCGTCCTGCTCTGGAGGCTGCCAAACGGGCTGCAGCTAGCGTGCTCAAGCAGCAGGTACAGAGTGATGATGTTGTACTGCTTAAAGGTTCCCTGGGAGTCGGCCTGGACACACTGCTAGCTATGCTTCAGGAGTAGCTGTTCTACTTCAGTCGATGCTTGCAGGGCTAAAGCAGTTTTATCTATGGAGGGGATAAAACTGTAATTGCTGCCTGTATGCTGTCCGAGAAAGGATAGAGATGTGATGCACAAAAAAAAACGTATCGGTCTTGTTTTCGGCGGTCGTTCCGGCGAACACGAGGTCTCTCTGGCCTCCGCTAAAGCCGTCATGGAGAACCTGGATCGCTCTAAGTACGAGGTGGTGCCTATAGCTATTACGAAGGCTGGTACATGGTTACTTGGCGCAGAGCCTGAACGCTTGTTGGCATCTGGACAGGACGTGCAGCAAGATGTCGCAGGAACGGTACAGAAGACGATGACAGCGGTCACGCTGACCAGTGATCCTACGATACGCCGCCTTATTCCGCTTCAGGCTGACGAACCGCTTGGGGACAATGGGGCACTGGATGTTATTTTCCCGGTTCTCCATGGCACCTATGGTGAAGATGGGACACTGCAAGGCTTGCTGGAGATGGCGGATGTGCCATATGTCGGTAGTGGTGTGCTTGGTTCTGCGTTAGGCATGAACAAAGAGAAGATGAAGATGATATTCCAATCTATCGGCTTGCCTAACGTTGATTATCTGGTTTATCGACGTAACCAATGGGAACGTTCGCCCGAGACGATGATGGATAGTATTGAGCAGCGTCTGGGTTATCCCAATTTCGTCAAGCCGGTCAATCTGGGATCAAGTGTGGGCATCAGCAAGGCTCATGATCGCACTGAACTGGAGTATGCTATCAACATAGCGGCGGAATATGATCGTACGATCATCATTGAGCGCGGCATCAATTGTCGCGAGCTGGAATGTGCTGTCCTGGGCAATGATGAGCCTATCGTCTCCGTGGTTGGTGAGATTATTCCCAGTAGCGAATTTTATGATTACCATGCCAAATATATTGATGACAAATCACAGATCATAATTCCTGCAACTGTTTCCCAGGCTATTGCCGAAGAGGTGCGCCGTCAGGCGGCCCAGGCTTTCCTTGCACTTGATCTGAGCGGTCTGGCACGTATTGATTTTTTCCTGGAACAAGGGACTGGCAAGGTTTACATCAATGAAGTAAATACCATGCCAGGCTTTACGCAGATCAGCATGTACGCCAAGCTTTGGACAGCCAGTGGCTTACCCTATGCTGAGTTGTTGGATCGCTTAATTGAACTGGCCCAGGAGCGCCACGCGGATCGTCAGCGTAATCGTACTAATCTAGTTTCAACCCCCTCAAATGGGTCGTGAAGGAACACGACCTCCTGTATTCTCTCATCTTGGACGGTAGAAAGGAATATTTATGCTACCACGTACAACTATCCATTCTGTAACTGTTGAGCCACTAAATATCCCTTTACGGGAACCATTCACTATTGCTACTGGCAGCGTATCAGAAGCGCGTAATGTGCTCATCACGATTACTCTTGCTGATGGTAGCGTAGGGTATGGTGAGAGTTCCCCTTTTACTCCCAGCACGGGCGAATCGCAAGAAACGGCCCTCGTGGCAGCACGTGGCTGTATTGATTTGCTCAAAGGACATGATGCTGCGCAATGGCGTGTCCTGGCAAAACTGATCCGCAACGTTTGTTTTGCGCAGATGACTGTTTGTGTCGGGATAGAAATGGCGTTGCTCGATGCCCTCACGCGTTCTTATGGCATCCCGCTCTATGTTTTTTTTGGCGGTGCCAGCTCCATGGTCGAAACCGACATGAGTATTCCCATGGTTTCGCCTGAGCGTGGCTTTGTGCTAGCCAAGGAAATTGCTGCACAAGGCTTCACTTGTATCAAAGTGAAGGTAGGAGGCAATCTGCGTGAAGACGTAGATCGAGTTGTGGCCGTACGCAGTGGAGCACCTCATCTCGCCATCATGCTCGAACGCCAATCAAGGCTATACGGCTAGCGAGGCGCTCTTGTGTTTAGAGGCGCTGGATAACCGCGACATGCGACCATTATTATTAGAACAGCCCGTGCACAAAGATGATTATGCAGGACTACGTTATGTCATGCAACATACCACTGTGCCTATAGCCATTGATGAGAGCGCTACGCGTCCAGCGGAGGTCGCGCGTCTTCTGATGCAAGAAGCGGCAAATGTTGTGAATATTAAGCTAATGAAGCACGGCATCGTTGATGCACTCGACATCGCCGCACTCAGCCGCTCCTGGCATGCCCAACTTATGATCGGATCTATGATAGAATCACGCCTGGCGATTAGCGCGGCTGCTCATCTTGCTGCTGGTCTGGGTGGTTTTCGCTTTGTCGATCTGGATACACCTATGCTTATGACTGAAGATCCCTTCATCGGTGGATATGAGCAAAGAAATGGTATCTATGATCTATCGCACGTTGAACGTGGACTAGGCATCGAGAGAAAATAGCACGCATTTTCTATTTTCTCTCGACATTTTGTGCTTTCTATGCTACACTACAGAGAGATGATAGGTGGGAGTGGATGGAGTGTACATAGTATGACTAAACCGTGGGATGAAAGCATGCGTAAGCTTGTACGAGCTAGCCCGCAAGCTTTTGTAAATCTGGTTTTGCCTGAGGCGCTTTACGTCAAGGCACGACCAGAAAAGCTGAAAAACTGGCAGTTGGAAGTGGATGCATTGTTAGATGTGGTTGTAGGTGGTGAGGCAATGCTGTTGCATCTGGAATTCCAAACCTACAATGACCTCACAATGCCAGAGCGCCTCCTTCGATATAATGTGTTAGCACGCAGCGAGTACCAGTTGCCTGTCTATTCGTGCGTTATTTACCTGCTCAAAGACGGCGATGTTCAGCAATCGCCCCTCTACTGGACTGTACCAACGGGACAAGAGGTGCTACAGTTTACATTTGCAAGCATTGAAATTGGGGATCTTTCTTCACTGGATATCATAAAAATGGGCCAACCAGGACTTTTGCCGTTCCTTCCTCTGACCAGCGATGGAGCCGAGCGGGAAGTCGTGCAGCAGATGTTCAAGGAACTTGAATCCATTGATAACAAAGAGTTAGCTCTGGTTGGCTTCACACTATCGTCATTGATCTTCAGGCGGTCGAATGTGCTCGACTGGGAATGGCTACAAAGGAGGTTTCGTCACATGCATGATATTCTTCGAGAGACACCTATCTTTCAACAAATTCTAGAGGAAGGACGAGAAGAAGGACGAGAAGAAGGACGATTAGAAGAGCGGCTTGTCACTTTACGTCAGATCATTATTACAATTGCTCAAGCACGTTTTCCTGAGCTTGAGCAGTTCGCAAAAGAACAAGTTTCTAAGAGCGAAAAAACTGAAGTGTTGGGCGCATTGATCGCCCCACTGAGTATCGCTCATAATGAACAGGAGGCCAGATCACTGCTTCTCAGCATACAACCATAGAGGAGAATAGGCTTTGTAGTAGAATGGGTTTTCAAAAAATACACGATATATTGCGCGATATGCCAATCTACCAGGAGATTTGGCAGCATGGTCGTGCTGAGGGTATTGCCGCAGGTCGGCTAGAGGGTCATAAAGAAGGGCGTAGCGAGGGTTTGCAAGCAGGACTACGGGAGGGACAATTTAAAGCCCAACGTCGTGCAATTGTCAGCATTGTACAGGAGCGCTTTCCCAAATTAGAGTTGTTGGCGAAAAAACAAGTTGCCATGAATAGCGATGCTGATCGCTTGAATCAGTTGATTGTTCAACTTAGTGGCGTATACGATGAGCGTGAAGCAACGTTGCTGCTCCTTCCAGAAGGTAACGACCAGCCTCAAGAGTGATGGCAAAAGGCCACATTAACACTCCCTTTTTCGCTTGACAGCATCTCTCACAGCTCCTATACTACGCCTGTGATAATTGAAAATGTTGATAGATTATGTCAACATAGAGAACTTTCACAATCAAAGGAGGTCAGAACATATGTCTGGTTACGCACATCCTGAAGTGCTTGTTGATACCAGTTGGGTCGCCGACCATCTGAATGACCCACACGTACGCTTAATCGAGGCTGACGAAGATGTGTTGCTCTACGAAGTAGGGCATATACCTGGAGCGGTCAAATTAGACTGGCATGTTGACGTACAGAATCCGGTGACGCGGGACTTCGTGGATCAGGAGGGCCTTGAGAAGTTGCTTGGTGGTTGGGGTATTAGCGATGATACTACTATTGTCCTGTACGGAGATCGCAATAACTGGTATGCCGCTTATGTATTCTGGCTGTTTACTGAATATGATCACAAAAGTCTGAAAATTCTCAATGGCGGACGAGCAAAATGGGAAGCAGAAAGTCGTCCCTACACAAAAGAGGTGCCGCACTACGCATGTGTTACTTATCATGCCCAACCAGCCGACGAGAGCATTCGCGCCTTCCGTGATCAGGTCGCTACTGGTCTAGGTGATCCCAATCGTCGCTTGATAGACGTACGCTCTCCTCAGGAATACAGTGGTGAACTGTTGCATATGGTGAATTATCCCCAGGAAGGTGCCCAGCGAGCTGGTCATATTCCTGGTGCCAAGAGCATTCCTTGGGGCACAGCAGCCAACTCTGACGGCACTTTCAAATCCGCTGACGAACTGCGCCAGATCTATACGGGCGAAGATATCATGCCTGATAAAGAGATCATTACCTACTGCCGTATTGGTGAGCGCTCAGCTCATACCTGGTTTGCGCTCACACAGTTACTTGGCTATCCCAATGTCCGTAACTACGATGGCTCCTGGACAGAATGGGGCAGTCTTGTACGTGCTCCTATCGAGAAGTAAAAGCCGTATAGCACCTGGGATAGAGAAATATAGCACGTCCCCTGGCTGCCAAGTGTGGCTGCTGAGCGAGTATAGAAGCTGCTTTGTCTCGTATGTCCTGATAAGGCAGCTTCAGTGTTGTCAACTCTAAGGCTGAGATGGCCTCTTCTCGTGTATGGTCAGGAGCGCTATTTAGGAGCCGTGAGGGCGTTTCCTAACCGTGAAAAGGTTCTTCAATAGAGACACCAACCAGCTTGTACTTGGCAGAGTAAGGTAAGCTGACTCTCGACGAGGCTCGTTCCCTCGTCAAGGAGATCAGCTTATGATGCCTACACTTGTCAAAGAACAGGCACCCGTCCCACCACCATGTTATCAGCGTGCACAAGTCAAGCGAGGTCCTGCTTTACACATTGATGCTCTGACTCTGGTGACCATATTGCATTTGCTCGCACTTTGCCGTATGGCAGTTCATCTGGCCCACCGTCGCTGTCCTCCTCCATTGCCAGCCGGTCCAGGGGGAGCTCCGCGCACCTATAGTGAGGAGAGCCTGCTTCTGATCAGTCTCTTGCGTACCTTATGGCGATTATCGTATCAGGATATGCATGATTGGCTCCAGAGTTGGCCTGCTTTGGCCCTTGCCTGTGGTTTGCCTCTAGACAAACAGGGACGGCCTCGCATTCCGAGCAAATCGCAGCAGTGCAAACGCCGCCATGCTGCTGGGGCTCCTGTACACGAGTCGCTCTTCGTGCTGACCGTTTTGCAAGCCATCCGACGGCGACTCATTGGGGCTCGTGATCTCATCATTGATAGTGCTCCGATCCTGGCCTGGAGACGACGTGATCCTGATGCTGCTTTTGGACATGCTCCTGCTCACCATCCTCTCCCTCTCTTACGAGGGTTCCGCGTGCATACCCTCATCTGTCGTGGTTCAGGCTTACCTCTCTTCTTTTTGCTCTCTCCTGCCAACTCACACGATGCCCCTTTTGCACAACGTTTGTTAGCAGGAGCCGTTCATCTCTACCAGATTCGTCCCCGTATCGTTCGCCTGGACGCTGCCTATTGGGGTCTGCGTCTCATTGCCTGGATTCATGCCGTACTTGGTGCTGTTGCCGTCATCCCTTGGAATCCCAAAACCAGAAGAAGCGCTCCTGCTTACCACCAACCTGGACCAGAGAAGAACTCGGAAAGCGCAGTAGCATCGAGCGCTTCTTTGGACGCGTTTTTCTCTTTTTTCATCTCCAACGTCCACCTTTGTGTGGTTGGTCCGAGATCGTTTCGCAGGTGGCCTTAACCTACGCTGCTTCTCTTATCGTTGGGTTAGCCGCTCAGCAGGCTGGTCGTCCTGATCTCATCCGCTCACCCAAGCGCGTCTTAGCTCATCTATGGGAGAGGGATTCCAAGTTATGAAACGCCCTCAGCCGTCACTACAACGCACCATGTGAAAGTTTGGGTGCTTCAGATGCAGTGGAACGCCAGCGAATATACCAACACTGCGTTGAATAGAAACTCGTGATTGTACGCTGTGCCATTAGTGCACCAGTACGTGTATCTTCGCTGTAATGCAGCATTTCTGCTAATTGCTCAAACTCCGCCTGCGTAAGCACTTCATAGCTCATATCTGGTTTAACTAGAATGCTGAGATCGAGATCCGTGTAAGTTAGATGCCCAAAAGTAATGGTAGCTGGTTGAATAATAGTTGCGTAAGTATGGATTAGCACGCCCTCATTATAAAAAGCACTGAGCACATACCAGCGCTGAGGCCAGAAAAATTGTAGGCAGTTGGAGCGTAATGGACGCGTTCCTGAAGCCCAATTCATCTGTGTGCCAGTTGGTAGCCATAGTTTGATACTCTCATCGGGCGTTGCGACTGGCTGTTCATCGCCTAATTGCATACTATTGTCTAGCTTATACGCCTGCCACGATCCACGTAGTATCTGATCATAACTACGGCACTCCACCTGAAAATCACGTTGCATAGTTGCTCTCCCCTCCTTCAGCGTTTATAGTACGTAAATAAGACGAAATCGTCAAGCAGGAAAGGTAAATACTTTCTCGCTCATAAATATCAGACGAAATTGGGCTACCTCTCAAAAATAACGTTACTACTTCATGTTTTTGCAATACCTATGTTTGATGAGAGAATGTGATTATTATGAGCTTAAAGCGACATATTCCACAGAGCAGGAGCGTGCCAGAGTTGTGTGGAATCCCATATGTTACCCATAGAAGGCGGTAAAGTGGAGATATGCATCTGCGTAAGGTTAGCTCCAGCGGCTTGCAAGGATGCACGTATACTGTTAAGTGCCAATGTAGGAGTGTTATTTGTGCGACTCAGGTGCGCTAGCCATAGCCAGCGTATACCATCTGCAGGCCACGTGCGCAGTACAGCATTCGCCGCCTGGTCGTTGGAGAGATGACCAGTAGAACTGAGGATACGCTGCTTCAAGTGATGGGGATAAGGTCCACGTATGAGCCGTTGGCGATCATGATTTGCTTCTAAAATAAGCAAGTCTGCTTGTTGCATAACGTCGAGCATCGCAGGTGTAACTTCACCACTGTCGGTCACAAGGCATACGCGGCACCCGCCAGCACTTAAGAGATAACCACAAGGGGCGACAGCGTCATGGGAGGTAGGGAATGAAGTTATTTTGATATCACCAATAGTGCAATGTGAACCGATAGGAAGTGCAATCGTCATCGGTAAGGAGATATCTGAAATGGCTTTATGCGTACGAGGATCGGCGATGACGGGAAGAGCAAAACGGGTGGTTAAAACTGGTAGCCCCGCTACATGATCACTGTGTTCATGCGTAATCAGGATACCTTGTAGATGTGCGGGATGCACGCCTAGTGTCCGCAAACGTACACCGATAAGACGAGCGCTGAGACCGGCATCGACTAAGAGCTTGGTTCGTCCTGCTGGGCCAGCTTCGACTAACAATGCATTGCCACTGCTACCACTTGCTAATGAAACGACACGCATATATCAGATCCTACAAGCTTAGCAAACTTTGCGCATTTTTGCCGAGAATCAACTCTAGGGACTCTGTATCCAAACCGGCTTGCTTGATATGGTTGAGCACACGATGCTGGCGCAACAAGCCGTAATCGCTGGCAAAAAGAATACGGTCTGCACCAACGAGCTGTGCTACCACAGGAAAGATGCGCTGGCGATAGAGATAGATACTCGCAGCACTATCATACCACACGTGGGAGGCGATGCGCTGGATTTCTGGCATCAGTGTGTAAAAAGGTAATCCACCTCCCCAATGAGCGGCGATAAAACGTACATCGGGGAAAGCAGTCAAGAAAGCCACAATATCTTGCACTGAGACATTTCCTTTGCCCGGATAGCGGTGTCCAACCGGTTCGCTGCAATGAGAGAGGACAAGTAGTTGATAATGGCGCACAATGTCCATCAATGGGGACAACAACTGAATATCACTCAGTTTGTAACCCTGGCCGTGTGGCATTAATTCTCCTAGACCTACCATGCCAGCTTCCGCACAGCGTTCTAGCTCGTGGTGAGCCCGTGCGCTTGCGGTTGGTTGCGATACAGCCATACCATAGATACGCCGTGGGTAACGACGCATAGTGTCGATAATATAGCTGTTCGTTTCTTCGATTAAACCCGGGTCGCTCCAGCCGAAAGAAAAAGCCACGGAGACATTCACGCCAGATATGTCCATTTCGGCAATCAAATCTTCTGCATTTGCCAGATAGGTACGAGGATTACTGTACAGCTCGCTGAACCAGGGATCGCGCTTACAATATCGTTCACGGTGCTGACATATATCGGGGGGAAAAATATGCGTGTGAAAGTCAATGAGCATGGGTTCTACTCTTTTTTCTTCAACCGAACAACGATTCCCTCAATTTTGCCGAGCGGGTTGCACACACGAGCGAAGCGGTGTGTCACCTGATGCCCACGCAGACATTCTTGACCAAATGGTGAGACAAGCCGTACGATCATTAGGGCGACTTCGCTGCATCCGTTACCGGACTTCCACGTGCCGTCTATCTACCAGATCTTCTTTCTGGGATCTTGATCTTTCGCAAAAGATGGGAAGACTCGTCTTGGGTGCGGCTTCGCGCTTAGATGCTTTCAGCGCTTATCCCTTCTTGACATAGCTATCCAGCTGTGGCCCGGGCAGGCCAACTGGCTCACCAGCGGTCAAGCCATCTCGGTCCTCTCGTACTGGAGATGACTCCCCTCAATCTTCCTACGCCCACGACGGATAGAGACCGAACTGTCTCGCGACGTTCTGAACCCAGCTCGCGTGCCGCTTTCATGGGCGAACAGCCCAACCCTTGGGACCTACTCCAGCCCCAGGATGCGACGAGCCGACATCGAGGTGCCAAACCTTGCCGTCGATGTGAACTCTTGGGCAAGATAAGCCTGTTATCCCCGGGGTAGCTTTTATCCGTTGAGCCACACTCCTTCCACTCGGGAATGTGGGATCACTAAGTCCGACTTTCGTCCCTGCTCGGCGCGTCTGCCTTGCAGTCAAGCTCTCTTGTGCCTTTACACTCTTGCGGGTGATGTCCATCCACCCTGAGAGAACCTTTGAGCGCCTCCGTTACTCTTTGGGAGGCGACCGCCCCAGTCAAACTACCCGCCTGGTCCTGTCTGGCTGCCTGCTTCAAGGTCAGCCATGAGAAACAAACCACAAGGAAAGTGGTATTTCACGCTTGCCTCCCCCACCCCCACAAGGATGAGATCGCTGGCTCCCACCTATCCTACGTACCTCCTGCCTCATTTCCAGGCCAGGGTGTAGTAAAGCTCCACGGGGTCTTTTTGTCCTGTCGTGGGTAACCCGTATCTTCACGGGTCCTTCAATTTCGCCGAGTCCTCTGTCGAGACAGCGCTCAACTCGTTACTCCTTTCGTGCGGGTCGGAACTTACCCGACAAGGAATTTCGCTACCTTAGGACCGTTATAGTTACGGCCGCCGTTCACCGGGGCTTAGATTCGCGGCTACGAACACCGCTCCTCGTAACCTTCCGGCACTGGGCAGGAGTCAGCCCCTATACTTCCGCTTTCGCGTTCGCAGAGACCTGTGTTTTTGGTAAACAGTCGGTTGAGCCAATTTCTTGCAACCCCCTCACGCTCCCTGTTTCACCAGGGTTCGCTACTAGGGCACCCCTTCTTCCGAAGGTACGGGGTTAATTTGCCGAGTTCCTTAACAGAGGGTCGCTCGTTCACCTGCGGGGTGTTCCCCTTGCCTACCAGTGTCGGTTTGCGGTACGGGCGGAGATCGTTCTGGCGAGAGGCTTTTCTTGGCGGCGTGGGCTGCGATGACTTCCGCCCGATTGCTCGGACTCGGTGCTGCCGTCATGCACAGGCGACCGGGATTTTCCTCGGTCACGCACTTCGGTCAACACGCCCATCCTGTCCAATTGATGGGTTCACCTTCCCTACCGCGTCCCCCCATTGCTCATAGCGAGCGTCTCCGGTGCAGGAATATCCCACCTGCTTTCCATCGCCTACGACTATGACGTCCTCGGCTTAGGACCCGACTCACCCTGGGTCGTTTGACGGTGCCCAGGAACCCTCAGGCTTGCGGTGTCGCTGGTTTGCACAGCGATTGCGCTACTCATTCCGGCATTCTCACTTCCGCGCGCTCCACCAGTCCTTGCGATCTGGCTTCTCTGCGGCGCGGAACGCTCCCCTACCATTGTCTTCTCTCAGAAGACAATCCACGGCTTCGGTACGATGCTTAAGCCTCGATACGTTGTCGGTGCCACCCCACTCGACCAGTGAGCTATTACGCACTCTTTCAATGATGGCTGCTTCTAAGCCAACATCCTGGCTGTTTGGGCGGGATGACTCCCTTTGACACTGAGCATCGATTTTGAGACCTTAGCCGGTGGTCTGGGCTGTTTCCCTTTTGACGACGAAGCTTAGCCCCCGCCGTCTCACTCACACGGACTGCTGTCCTGGCATTCGCAGTTTGGTTGGGGTTGGTAACCAGCACTTGGCCCCTAGCCCATCCAGTTCTCTACCTCCAGGATATTTCCCGTGTGGCTGTACCTCAATACATTTCGGGGAGAACCAGCTATCTCCACGTTCGATTGGAATTTCTCCCCTATCCACAGTTCATCCCCCAGTTTTGCAACACTGGTGAGTTCGAGCCTCGACGGACTGTCACATCCGCTTCACTCTGACCATGGATAGCTCACGTGGTTTCGGGTCGCATCGGCGCAACCTGCGCGCTCTTCACACTCGGTTGCCCTCTGGCTCCCCAGCTTTAGCGCTGGTTAACCTGCTACGCCGATGCACTCGCCGGATCATTCTACAAAAGGCACGCCATCAGTCCTTGCCGATTCGTATCGGAGTGACCTCTGACTGCTGGTGAGTACGTGGTTTCAGGGTCTGTTTCATCCCCCTCTCGGGGTGCTTTTCACCTTTCCCTCACGGTACTTGTTCACTATCGGTCGCAAAAGATGTTGAGCCTTGGAGGGTGGTCCCCCCGGTTTCCCACAAGCTTTCTCGTGGCTCGTGGTACTCAGGATCCCAAGCCAGTTGAGGTCGACGTCCACTACGGGACTCTCACCCGCTGCGGTCGCGCGTTCCAACGCGTTCGTGTGTCGCCCTCGCCCTTTTTCCTGGTCCTACAACCCCAGGTGTTCCGAAGAACCCCTGGTTTGGGCTCGTCCCGTTTCGCTCGCCACTACTCCGGGAATCTCGGTTGATTTCTTCTCGTCAGGCTACTGAGATGTTTCAGTTCGCCCACTGCCCCCCGTCACTGCCTATGTGTTCAGCAGGCGGTCTCCAGACATCACTCTGGAGGGGTTGCCCCATTCGGAATCTCAGGGTTCTTCGCTTGCATGCAGCTCCCCCTGAACGTTTCGCCGGTCTCCGCGTCCTTCTTCGGTCTTTTGCGCCGAGGCATCCACCTCGTACTCTGTGTAGCTTGTTCGTTTCTCACCTACTTGGTGTTCTTTATCTGCCTGGTATTTCTTGATGACTCTCTGCTTCAACTCGTGCTGCAATATTCGCTCAGCAAAATTGAAGGAATCGTTGTTCGGTTGTTCAGGTGCATGGTGTGGGGGACGACCCCCAACCTCTGGAGAGTGGAAACCAGTCTGGTGGCTGGTCTGGTTCTACGCGTGAAGGCTGGTTCCTGTTCGACCTGGGAATGGATCTCCCGAAGGAGATCAGTGTTCCCTAGAAAGGAGGTGATCCAGCCGCACCTTCCGGTACGGCTACCTTGTTACGACTTCACCCCAATCACCGACCCCACCCTCGACGCCTGCCTCTCTTGCGAGTTAGCCCAGCGGCTTCAGGTGTTGCCGACTTTCGTGGTGTGACGGGCGGTGTGTACAAGACCCGGGAACGTATTCACCGTAGTGTGCTGACCTACGGTTACTAGCAACTCCGACTTCATGCAGGCGGGTTGCAGCCTGCAATCTGAACTGAGGCCGAGTTTGACGAGATTAGCTCCCCCTCGCGGGTTGGCAACTCTTTGTCTCGACCATTGTAGCGTGTGTGTCGCCCAGGACGTAAGGGCCGTGCTGACTTGACGTCATCCCCGCCTTCCTCCGCGTTGATCGCGGCAGTTTCGGTAGAACATTCAACTACCAACAGGGGTTGCGCTCGTTGCGGGACTGAACCCAACATCTCACGACACGAGCTGACGACAGCCATGCAGCACCTGTGCAACCGCCCCGAAGGGACATCCATTTCGGGATGGTGCAATTGCATGTCAAGCCCTGGTAAGGTTCTTCGCGTTGCATCGAATTAAACCACACGCTCCGCTGCTTGTGCGGGTCCCCGTCAATTCCTTTGAGTTTTAATCTTGCGACCGTACTCCCCAGGCGGACCACTTATCGCGTTAGCTGCGGCACGGAAGGGGTCGATACCCCCCACGCCTAGTGGTCATCGTTTACGGCCAGGACTACCGGGGTATCTAATCCCGTTCGCTCCCCTGGCTTTCGCACCTGAGCGTCAGTGACTTCCCAGGAGACTGCCTTCGCCGTTGGTGTTCCTCCGGATATCTACGTATTTCACCACTCCACCCGGAATTCCGTCTCCCTCTGAAGCCCTCAAGTTCCCCCGTTTGCCGACGCCTTCCTCGGTTGAGCCGAGGACTGTCAGTCGACACGCAGAGAACCGCCTGCGTGCGCTTTACGCCCAATAAATCCGGACAACGCTTGCCCCCTACGTATTACCGCGGCTGCTGGCACGTAGTTAGCCGGGGCTGATTCCTCTGGTACCGTCCGTTCTCTTCCCAGAGAAAAGCAGTTTACAATCCGAAGACCGTCGTCCTGCACGCGGCGTTGCTCGTTCAGGGTTGCCCCCATTGACGAAAATTCCTCACTGCTGCCCCCCGTAGGAGTCTGGGCCGTTCTCAATCCCAGTGTGGCTGATCGTCCTCTCAGACCAGCTATCGATCGTCGCCTTGGTGAACCATGACTCCACCAACTAGCTAATCGACCGCAGGCTCATCATCGGGCGCTCTTACGAGCTTTGCTTCTTGCGAAGCGTATGCGGTATTGTCGGCGATTTCTCGCCGGTATTCCTCACCTGATGGTAGATCACCCACGTGTTACTCACCCGTCCGCCACTCTCTACTTACGTAGAGCGTTCGACTTGCATGTGTTAGGCACGCCGCCAGCGTTTATCCTGAGCCAGGATCAAACTCGCCATCCAGTTATATATTTTCTGTATTCCCGACGGGAATACAGAAAAGTGCATGTTGAGTTGCGATCCAGACCAAGGCAAATGTTTGCTTGGCTTGTTCGCAGATTGTGATCACATGCGTGAACATGTGATTGAATTGACAGGAACGGTTTTGCGTTCACGTTGTCTGAACCAAAGACCAATTCCAGTTCTGCTTTCCACTCTTCAGTTGTTCAAGGTGCCCGAATGATCTGGACCCGTAGGTCTTCACCAATCATCGATTGGTATACATCATCACCATCAAAATGTTCATTAGTGTTCGTTCTCGTTCGATAGCCGTAGTATCGCACATCCCTGGCGGTTTGTCAAGCGTTTCTCTGCCGAGTTTTTCGCTCATCCTCCAAGATGGTTCGCCGGTCCAGCAGGGCTTCACGACGGGAGGCGGACCAGGGAAACGGGCGAAAAGGCCCGCGGTCAAGCTCGGGTGTGAGTGCGATCTAGGGAAGCGAATGATCCCAGAGGAGCCACTTTATCGTGGCACAATGTCAGCGGATGAGGACAGGAGCACCGATCCAGATGGTTGGTGATTGTCTGCATGCGACAGCTTCGTTACTCTACCACCCTCCGACCGCTCTGTCAAGTGGGTAATTTTGTTGAATTGCAAAAACTTCAGCTAAAAGGGCTTGACAAGATAGAGCATTCGCAGTATTATAAGTCTCGTCAAGAGAAATCGCCTGTAGATGCAGGTGAGCTGGTGACTATAGCGAAGAGGGCACACCCGTTCCCATCCCGAACACGGAAGTTAAGCTCTTCAGCCCCGACGATACTGTGTGGGCAACTGCATGGGAAAATAGGAAGTTGCCGTCTCACCCGCCTTTATAGGCGGTTTTTTTATCTGTATATTAACCGTCTTCCCAAAACTATGATTTCAATGTGAGCAAAACCGTTATAAATGATCGTCAAGGAAGCTGATGCGAGAGTTTTAGTTGGTCGTGATTGAGCAAAAAATGAGCCAATCTAAAGTGCTCAGACGTCCTAAAGATGGTATACTTAAGAAAGGTTGAGCCTTAAAGAAATGACCTATCGGTACTATTTTTAGAGAGTAGGAACGTTGTCATGACCGAAATCATAGCGCTACAGTTGTACACAGTTCGGGATGAAACTGCGAAAGACTTCAAACGGACGCTGTATCGAGCAGCCGAAATTGGTTATGCAGGAGTGGAGTTTGCAGGCTATGGAGATCTCCCATCAAAGGAGATGGCAACTCTACTCGCGGGTAGTGGGTTACGAGCTATCGGTACCCATGTGGGGCTGGCCGCACTGGAAGCAGATTTCGAACGCGAAATAAATTATTGTCTCGATATTGGTTGTACATTTCTAGTGCTTCCCTGGCTTGCTCAAGAGTGGCGCAATGCAGAGGGCTTCAAGAGATTGGCTGAGCGTTTGAACGAGTTTGGTCAGCGTAGCCAGGAACGAGGCGTAACAATTGGCTATCATAACCACGACTTTGAGTTCCAGCAAGAGGGTGCGAAAACCCTTCTGGAGCAGTTGGTAACTGCGACCGACCCTGCATTGGTCAAGCTAGAGTTGGATACCTATTGGGCAGCATTCGCACACAATGATCCAGTAGCCTTTATCAGGAACCATCCCGGACGCATCGCTTCTCTCCACCTCAAAGATATGACTGCCGAGCGCGCATTTACAGGAGTAGGCTATGGCACGCTCAACATTGCAAGCTACGTTGAGGCTGCCCGACGGGAAGGGATACAGATTTTCATTGTTGAAAATGATAAATCGACGCTTCCTTCGCTTGAGAGTGCCCGACGCTCCTTTGAGTATGTCCAGCAGATCTTGAAGTAAACAGCGTGCTTGCACATCAGGAGCCACAGAAAATCCAGTATGTGTAGGTTTTCCTGGAACCATTCACGTTTGTAGGGACCGGATACCCCAAGGGTTTGCTCAGCGTTGAGGAGTGACCTTGCATGCTCGGGTTTGCATGTATGGATTATTTGGATAGTGTGTTATTTTCTATCATTCTAGCGTCTTACAGTCCCACATAACACGTTAGATATACGTGAAGATAGAAAGAAGAGACCTTAGCATGACTGATCTCACATCGGTGCCAGACTTTGATGAAATGATGGCTTTTATCAAAGAGCGGGTTGATCAACTGCGCATACCCTCAAGACAATGGGCAGATCTCGCACGACTTGCCGTTCAGGGCCTACCTCATGATGAGCAAAGATTAGCAGAACTAGAGGCGCATATCAATGCAGTACGCTGTGAACTCAGAAGCGTCGTGCTAGCTGCCTCCGAGCATTTTCCTGAAGAGAAACTCAATGTGTTGCGCAAAAATGCTGGCATGAGCAAGTACGCCTGGCGCTCATTTAAAACGAAGCGCGCAGTAAATATAAAGCATGGCTTCTCGCTGGTGATTTACTAGTTTCTTTCGCGGGTCATATTAAAGAACAACGGATTTTTGCTACTCCTTCAGGGAGGAAATGGCATGCGAAACCCGAAGAGATCGGGTGAAGATGCACTGGCGAGCAAGGAGAAGAATATGGAAATTGATAGCGAACGACAACAAAAAGCACGCGAGTACGCCCGCGTACGCCGCCGTATCTCATTTATAAATATGGGCATTCCAGCCATCTGTATCGCTGTGGTCCTGGGAGCAAGCTGGGATAAGTGGTTGCGCAATATCGTGCAGGGTGCAATAAGCTGGTTGCCGCTACTAGGCTGGCAACCACGAGCAGGCTGGTTTCCGCTACAAATAATAGTCTACTTTTTGCTGATCATCGTTGCTTATGAAATCCTGGTATCACCACTTACCTACTACAGCGGATTTGTGTTGCCGCATCGCTATGGAATTTCTGTTATGAGTCTCAAGTCCTGGTTAGCGGACCTGGGCAAAGGCTTCGCTCTGAGTGTGGTCCTGGAAGCGGCTTTCGTTACCCTGATCTACGCCCTGTTAGCATTGCAGCCACAACTGTGGTGGCTATGCGCCGCCATCGTTATTCTCTTCTTTTCTGTATTGATGGCGAATCTCGCGCCTGTACTGATCTTTCCCATCTTCTATAAAGTAACACCGTTGCCTGATGGTGAGATGAAACAACGATTGCTTGCCCTGGCTGCACGCGCACATACGCGAGTACAAGGTGTATTTCTGATGAAAATGAGTAATAAAACGACTACCACTAATGCTGCTC
This sequence comes from uncultured Chloroflexia bacterium, assembly GCA_963802635.1. GTDB lineage: Bacteria > Chloroflexota > Ktedonobacteria > Ktedonobacterales > Ktedonobacteraceae > CAVTLG01. The sequence continues at coordinate 262,423 of CAWDJJ010000001.1, forward strand.
TCATGGGCTTAGGCAACACACGGCGCATCGTTATGGGGGATACTATGGCAGATCGTTATACTATAGATGAAGTTGAGGTGGTATTAGCACACGAACTTGGGCATCACGTCCATCACGATATCTGGAAGCTGATCATTAGCCAATCAGTGCTGACATTAGCAGGATTGTATGTGACAAGCTTGCTATTGCATTGGGTGATAGATGTGCAGCATTATTATCAAGCGCTGACTGATCCAGCAACCCTACCATTCCTCTTTCTACTGATCGGTGTCTTCGGGTTAATTGTCATGCCACTCAGTAATGGCTATAGTCGGGTAATTGAGTACCAGGCAGATGAGTATGCACTACAGGCGACGGGGATGATTGAAGCATTCAAAAGCGCCATGACGCGACTCGCTAATCAGAATTTAGCAGAGCTTGAACCCGCGCCACTTGTCGAATTTCTCTTTTACTCACACCCGTCGATCAGTAAACGCCTGAAACATGCGGATCAGTTTGCAACGCGCCCACATTTTGCGCATGCGCATTCGAGGTACTAACCTGATTCTTACCTACATTTTTCGAGATATTCGGGCGATACGGGCGCGATCAATCTGGCCCCTACATCTCTGGCAATAAATTGCCTTTCTTTTCCTTTCTGGCAATGGATGGTCGTAGAGGATCTGCGCGGCGATTGATCGCCCGTAGGTAGGGGCCAGATTTATCGCGCCCGTTTTGCTATTCACGTATATATTACATCAAATATAGGGATGAAAGTATTATTTTTTCAAAAATCATATTTACACATGTTTTGCTCTCCTTAAACAATACATCGTCTTTTTCCCAGCATCACATTGCCTCAAATCTCGCAGTGATGACCGAGAAAGATGTGGGTAAAAGACAGGCTTTAAAAACGCGGGGCTTCCAGAAAGAAATGTGTGTGAACCCGGCTGCTGCTCTAGCTGGCTGACTGCGAAGCATGAGTATCGTTTTTTTGTGTACCTGCGTATTATCTATATCCTATCTATGTACTTCATGGAGGGGTGTTAGGAGCAGATAGTTAACTGCGTATGTTGGTTGTAGCAGAGATAAGGAGAGAGTTGTGGCTGAGAAGAAGAAGAAGAAAGACGAAAAAATGACACGCAGTGCCGCTGGACGCAAAGGCGGAGAAGCTGCCCATGAGAAGGGGACTGCTCACGAGTTTAGTAGTAAAGAAGCTCGCGAGGCTGGTCGTAAGGGTGGAGAGGCTGCTCACGAGAAGGGAACTGCTCACGAGTTCAGCAGCGAAGAAGCCCGTGAGGCCGGTCACAAAGGCGGCCAGTCTGCTCACTCATAGGAAAAGATCGGGCATAGTTAAAATAGCTAAACGGCTCGTGGCCTTTGTGCTTAGCGAGCCGCTTCTTTATGTGGCTTTACCTCGTCCTATACGAGGTGAGGTTGTCTATCTCTGCACAGCTTGCGAAGGGTCCTGCGCTACCTTATAGGATGGCTGGGTGCTTCTATGGCAACAGGTTGCAAAATGTTAGAAAGCTAAAGCGGCTTTGAGTGCTGAAAGCTGTGCAGCCACAGCTTCAAGCGGGCCTTCAGGCATAGAGAGGAGCGGCTCATCCACACCGTTAGCAGCCCACTGGTCAAGGCGGGCAACAACTTCGGTTGGTGTGCCAATGATGGAAACAGTATCAAGCATACGCGGGCTGACCGCAGCAATCGCCGTCTTCATCCCTTGCTGCCAGCCTGCCAGTACCGCCTGAACTTCTTCCTCAAAGCCGTTGCGCCTGAGCATCTGCGCGTAAAAGTTACCCATTTTGCCAATGTAATAGGCAAGCGGTGCCGCAGCATGGGAGTAAGCGGCCTGGCGCTCCTCTTCGTCAGCATCCTCACGCAGCAAAACGCTGGTAATGTAGGGTGCGATAGCCGCGCTATGCGGCGCTCGCCCGACGATACGCGCTCCCTCGTCAAGCTGTTCGCGCAGTTCGTGCCACTTGGTTGCAGGCCAGTAGACAGGCAATATACCATCTGCGATCTCACCGGTCTGTGTGACGTTTTTGGGTCCCATGGCAGCTATATAAATAGGGAGGTTGGTGCGTAAAGGCGTAAAACGTAGTTTAAAACCACGTTCGAGATTGAAGAATTCGCCGTGATAGACAAGTTTGTCACCCCGCAGGATCATGCGAATAATCTCAACATACTCGCGCGTGCGTGTGACAGGTTTCTCGAAAGGTACACCATGCCAGTGTTCAATGACATTGGCACTAGATGGACCAAGTCCAAGAGTGATACGACCGCCCGAGCGTTCATCGAGTGTCGCAACGGTGCTGGCAAGCAGCGCAGGTGTACGCGAGTAAACATTGGCGATGCCTGCTCCGAGCTTAATACGCTTGGTGACACGCACGAGATCTGCTAACGAGGTGAAGAGTTCATAGCCCCACGATTTGCCAAGCCAGACTGAGTCAAAACCTAGCTCATCGGCAATTTTTACTTTTTCGACAATTTGATCCCATTGACCAGGGAAATTGGGAGAATTGGCAACAAAGCCGATACGAGAACGGTACGCATACGTTGCGCTATCAGAGCCGCTAGCGGTTGTCATGTAGAAATCCCATCCTTCCGTTGATGGCATAGTCGCCCGATACTATTGCCATTATATCTTACATTGGGCGACTCGGTCTGATACTTGTACGCATGCAGATGAGAACTGTGCTGCACCCAGTTTCTCATCTGCATACAAAGGAATATGAGATGACTCTGCAGACTGCAATCAATGCCTACTAAATAGAGATGCATGTGAACCGGAGGACTGAGCTAATGCTACCAGAAGCCAGCAGAGGCGATCAATGTGGCGGAGAGAATTGCTCTGGCAATGGTGTAATACGGTCAGATGCTAATTGTCGAGAAGCCTTTTCTGTTTGGAGATTTAATCTTCCTCCGTTACATTTATCTGTTGGTATCTTTGCCTTCTACGCAGTTTTTCTATTTGTTTTATCATGTTCTTTGCTTCTTTTTGTTGTTCTTCAATTCTATCTACTTTTTCTGCATCTTCGTGTTTCTTACCTATATCAACATATCCCTCATCTTCATCGCTATCATGTGCATCGCTAGTTGCGATATCAGCATCTCTTCTTGACTCTCTTGTGAACACTTTACCAGCGTCAACGAATGGCACCTCTTCTTTCATCCCCATTTTGAACACTTTATTAGCGTCAATGAACTTCTCGTCTTCTTTCATCCCCTCTTCGAACGCTTCACCAGCGTCAACGAATGGCTCTTCTTCCTGCTTCTTTCTCGTTATTTTGATCCAATCATACTGTAGCTCTTCTGGTTTTTCAGGTCTTGTTGTGCGATCAGAGGATCCTTCGAGAGAATTACGAGGCATGCCAAGCCCTCCTTTTATGTTTAAGTGAGCTGTATATACTCTATTCAATCATCATTTTTTTTAAAATATCTTGCTAGGATTGTCTTTGTCAATCCTATTAGAGGGAAAATTACATCTGTTGCAAGATCGTTTTTGTTGTTCCGAAGACACTGTTTCAGTTTGCGTTGCTATGCTCTATGCAGTCCTATGGGCACTTGTACGGTGCCTGCTTAGTTAGATCCAAACCTACGTGGGCACCCCAGGAGTGCCCACATGTGCTCAGTCGTTGAGCAGAAGAGAGAGTGTAGGTGCCGGGACTTCATGGTCGTCGGAGACGCTGATGACTGCTGTGCCGACGGCAAAGAATTCAATAATGTGCGAACCCCAGCCATGATTGCGCTCGACAATCTGCGCGCCAACGACACCTTGCGCCTTTAAAGCCATCGCTTCAGATTGCATACGCTCCATTGATAGTTCACGCGCATCGTATAAAGCTTGCGTGTAGTTGGTCATTTCGACATTGCGACCGACACGGTTCATCCATTGACCCAGACCCTGGCGCGAGACGTGATAGACGCAGTTGCCCATCACCATGCCGACTGGCCGATAACCGGCGCGCAATAAGGTCCAGAAATCTTGTCCCGAGAGGTCTGAGGTAAAAGGCATATTATGCAAGTTGCGGAAATGTTGACTACTGCGCGAACGAATAGCCGTACCTATAGCAACAAATTCGGCCAGCGCTTCTCCCCACTCGTGACGTGTGACCTCAAGGCGCACGCCAACGATACCGTCTGCATCTAATGCATTGGCCTCCTCTTCCATACGTGTCATGGCGAGTTCACGTGCGTGATACATAGCCTGGGTCAGCACAGTCATCTCCTGATTCTGGTTCCGAACTGGCCCACTGATAGCCAATATGATAGATAGAACTCCCGATAACCAGACCCACAGGGTCAAAACCGGCTTCGCGTACCAGGAGAAACTCATTAACACTGAGATCACTGGTGAAAAGTCCCTTATGTGTTGCATCATTGCGCATAGCGGTCAGGCGCTCACGGGCATGGACAGGCAAGTCGTCGCTCTGAGGTGGTATCTGTTTAGACATAAGATAGGTGCTCCTTACCTTGCTTTCTAAGAGTAGCAGCATGCTGCTGCTGCTGCAATATGTTAATCTCTGAACGTCAATTCACTGTTTTGCCTATAACGTCCCGGACGTAGATCGGTAAAGGTGAGTGTTGGCTTCGGCGAGGAAATCGTATGGTCTTTTTTCATGGCAGTAATAGCAGTGCCAACAACAGCAAAGTGTACCAGCAGGTCAAGGTATTTGGCTGATGGTTGCTCGGTTTCGTATTCGATGATCTGCCGCTGATTGTCAATATGCATACCAACGATCCCTTGTGCCCCTTGCTTCTGTGCCATCTGATTCGCACGTGTCTGCGCCAGGTGGCGTGCCGTATAGATGGCCTGTGCAAAGGGAACAATCTCCTGGTTATTGCCGCCTGTGCCCCACCAGCCTTGCACTTGCTGGGTCATACGGCTGCCTAACGAGACATAGTATGAGCAATAGCCGGTGACAACGCCGGTAGGTGCGTAGCCAGCCTGCAACAAGGTCCAGAATTCTTGACCGGAGAGATCACTGAGAAATGGATGTGCTGCTAATGGCGTATTGGAAAGCCGCACGGCGGTGCCAATAGCTGTGTATTCAATCAAAGAACTGGCCCAATCATAACGCCGACGCGCGAAGCGTACACCAATGACGCCGTGTGCTTTGAGGAGCGTCGCCTCTTGCTCCAGTCGGCCAAGCGCGAGCAGTGAGGCGTGACGATGTGCCTCTGAAATGGTGACTAATTCTTCTGCGTTTGTATTCCAGGTGTAGCGGCGTCTATATTGCCAACCAACCTGATAGATGGAGCTACCCATAACCAGGCTTAAAGGCTGATAGTTGTGATGGTGTGTCAACAAGAGTTCATTTGTACTCAAGTCACTGGTAAAAAGCGGATGACCGGCCTCTTGCTCTTCGCGCAAACGCTGACTAGCTCTGGTGGGCAGGCCACCTGCTTCCAGTGCTTGGCGACTTACCTCGGCAGCTTGCTGCTCACGGAGTTGCCGCTCTTTTTCCTCGGTGAGATTCGTTGCCAGAAAGGCATAAAAACCTCCTTCGATCTGGGAACACGGCTTCTATGGTCGTGCTGATAATGGGCGCTACAAGAGGAAGCGTTGTAGAGCAGCGCGTGCCTGCGCGCTTTGTGTGGACTCATAGGCCAGACCTCTAGCCAGCTCCTCGATCCACTGTTCTATGGGTAACTGATCAGTCTTGAGCACGATACTGCGTATGACTTTAGCCCGCGAAGCTACGACCGATCCCTGACGCTCACGCACAATACGATACTGGCTGTCTCCCAGCGTAACAACGATCTCCCTGACTGGATGCTCACGCGAGAAAAGGCTATTCTGGCGTGTCACTTGTGTCCGGTTGGGCAATGCTCCCTCTAGCTTGGCCGCCAGGGCTGCCACAAAGGCTTTCAGATCAGTAGAGTCGGCCCGCAACGACGCCGCAAACAATTCTACCTGCATAGGCTCACTCAGTTCATCGCTCATTCCCACTCCTTCTTTGTGTGATATGGTGAAGATAAAATAGTGCTGCTGTATAATATATACGCGCAAGTTGACAATTTGGCATCTCACGCCGCATGCAGTTTTCACTATGATGAACGCAAATAGGTTCTATGCATAAAAATAGCACAAGGAGGGAATGGTTGCACAGAGTCTCTATTTATTTATTGTCCAGCCATATTATTCGCTTTTTGGATGCTTGCTCTCACTGAGCCACGCAAAGGCGAATAGACCAATAAATAGGAGCGAAAAAATGCCGTAGGCAATTCTGCGGGCTTTTTTAGATGCTCTGACAACCGGAGCTTGCGGCATTTCGCTGTAGGGATGTGATACCAGAACAAGCGCCACGAAGATAAAAAGCACTAAGAAGAATAGTATTACCAACCCATATAAAAATAGAACTTCCATATCGCCTCCTAGTGCGTATGAGCAGTATTTGACACAGATAGTCAGAAACATGCGGCTTACCCAGGACCTTGCTCCAGGATGCCAACTCTGTTTTTGAGTTTGAAGATGCGGAACAGCAGCCACATTGATGGCAGCACGATGATCAGGCCAATAATCACTCCAATCAGTAAAAGGAGAAGCGTGCTTGTAGGACCCGCACCTGCATTCACAGTTATATCTGGCGGCACCAGATAAGGGATCTGCGAGACACCCCATGTGCCAAGCAGAAAAGCCGCCTCAGCAACAATAAAGATACGCGCGATACGGTAATACTTGAAGAACAAAGCCCCGGCAGCTACAGCACCAATCAGCATTGTAGCAATTACAAGCAACCGCGCGTGATCTAGCATGCCATGCCACAAAATGGGTGCTGCAGATGAAGCTTGCAACAAGCCAAGAGCACCAAGGAGAGCGGTGATTGCTCCTGAGATCAGGCCGCGTAGACGAAATGTGGCAGCCATATTTGCCTGCTCGTTGTTCGTGGCCTCTACGGTTAAATAGATGGCGGCCAGTGTGGCACAAAGCGCAACAGCCATAAGACCAATGGTGAGTGCGAACGGCGTAAGCCAGAGCGATCCCAGGTTGGCTTGAGCATTACTGCCATGTACATGAAGCTGGCCGCTAGCAACGGCAGCAGCAGAAAATCCCAGGCACAAAGGGGTCAGGATACTGGCGGAGCTGAAAACACGCGTCCATATCTTTATCGATGCCTTGCCTGCACGCAACCCGTGCGTACGAAAGACAAATGCTGAGCCACGCAAAACTATCCCAATTAATGCAAATACTAATGGGAAAAAGAGCACCGTAGCAATAATCGAGAATGGCGTCGGAAAGGCGGAGAAAAGACCAACCACCAGGAAAACTAACCAGACATGATTGGCCTCCCAGATTGGCCCCAACGCCTGATCGATCAATGTTCGCTGCTGGCTGGCCTCAGGGCCAAAGGCCAGTAGATCCCAGACGCCCGCGCCAAAATCAGCTCCGCCAGAACAAGCATAGGCAATAAGAGCGAACCAGATAATAGCTAGCAACAAGTATGGCAGACTCATAATACGCACAACCCTTTCTTAAAGGCCAACCTTTAAGTTCTCGTCTTGTTTCTCCTCTTGATGGCGGCGCTGTGGCTCAACTACCTCCGTGGACCATACCATCTCCGGCAATGGTTGACGTGCCAGGCGTAACAGGAGGACGATCATCGTGATGGTCAGGATGATATAGATGAACGAGAAGACCAGGAAGCTGATGTTCAAAAATGGTGCCGTCGTCACTGCCTGGCTGACAAGCAGATAGCCGTTGATAATCCACGGCTGTCGCCCTTCTTCTGTCACCAGCCAGCCAAGCTCGACAGCAAGAAATCCTAGCACGCCCGACAATACAATTCCCCACAGCAGCAACCGATATTCTGGAATCACACGCTTGCGCCAGAAGTAGAGCAGCCAGAAGAGGATCGCAATGAACAGCATAAAGAAACCACTACCAACCATGCCATCAAAAGAGAGGTGTACTGGGATCGGATTGGGGCGCTCATTGCTCGGAACTGAGTTGAGTCCTTTGATTACTGTATCAGGGTTGTAGCCTACCAACAGGCTTAAGCCATCGGGGATGTCGATGGAGAGATAGTATTTCTGCGTCTGCGGATCAGGAATGCCTCCAATGTGCAACGGCACATGGCTGGTGGTCTGAAATACGCCTTCTATGGCTGCCAGTTTCATTGGCTGCGCTTGCGCCAGAAAGCGTGCATTGGCATCCCCGCTAATGATCTGCAATGGCGTAGCAATCAGGCCCATCGCCAGCCCTAACAGCATGCCCTTGCGCCGATAATCGTCACGCTGGCCTCGCAACATTGAAAAGGCGTAGATTGCCGCTACCGCGAAGCCACAGGTCACATAGCATGCCAGGATCATATGCACCGTCTCATAGGGCGTACTGGGATTGAAGATGGCGTGAATAGAGTCAATGCTCGTCAGCTTGCCATTGGTGAACACAAAGCCAGTCGGCGTGTTCATCCAAGAATTCGTCGTCACGATAAACCAGGCCGAGGCCAGTCCGCCAATCCAGATCGGGAACGAACACAGCCAGTGTAGGCGTGGCGGCAACGAGTCCCAGGAATAGAGGTAAATGCCGAAGAAGATAGCCTCCAGGAAGAAAGCGAAGCCCTCAAAGGCAAACAAGGGGCCAATGACTGCACCGATAAATTTAATGTAGGTCGGCCATAAAAGACCCAATTCGAACTCGACAATGGTGCCGGAGACAGCACCAATGGCAAAGATAATGACGGCAGCTTTAGCCCAACGACGTGCCAACGTCATCCAAACAGGGTCTTTCTGCTTGAGGGCGATGCCCTCGGCAATGCAGAGGAGTAAGGGTAGACCAACTCCCAGAACCGAGAAAATGATATGGAACACGAGCGATGTGCCCATTTGCGCTCGCGCAGCCAGTAAAGCAGACATGGAAAAGTCCTTCCATATATTTTTAAGGAAGAGCAGCCACAACTTACTGAGTGCCAATAAAGATACTCCTATGCTTAATACGTAGGGCAGGATCTTTCGTGTCAGTATGTAATGTGCTCAAGCCCCAAAGGGGTGAGCCATCACCTCATTTGGGAAATTTCCTTGGTTCATCCATGTTTGTAACTATAATACGTATTTATACCTGGCACAGCCGATAACTTATATGTATCAGGCATTTTACTACTGTAGTGCATCAGTTCTGAGTATAGAACAGAGTATTAAGGAGGTATTTCTATGAGGCTTATCAAACGCTGTACGAACTACGTATGTCTACCCGCTTTTCTGGCAAGCATTCTGGTGGTCATTTTTGTAATGACGCCCTCACTGGCACAGGCCTCTGGTGGTTCTTTCATTGGCCGTTTTAACAAAGTGAGTCAGATTGCTTCAACCGTTCCAAAAAATGGTGATCAGAACCCCTATGGTGTGGCCGTAGTGCCAAGGTCGATTGGCAAACTGGTGCGAGGGGATATGCTGGTAAGCAATTTCAACAATAACGGTAGTAATGGGGGACAACAGGGTACCGGGACCACGATTGTGCAGGTTTCACCGAGTGGTAAGGTCAGCCTCTTTGCTCAACTGACTGCAAAGAACCTGGGGGGGACCTGTCCTGGCGGAGTTGGCCTTACCACTGCGCTCGTTGTGCTCCAAAGAGGCTGGGTGATTGTGGGCAGTTTGCCAACTGCCGATGGTACATCGGCGACGGCGCAGGCTGGCTGTTTGATCGTGTTGAATAGTCACGGTTGTGCTGTCGAGACGTTCTCCGGTGCTCCTATCAACGGGCCGTGGGATATGACAGCATTGGATAGGAACAATGAAGCTGTACTCTTTGTCACAAATGTCCTGAATGGGACCGTTGCTGCCAGTCCCAGGGTTGTCAATCAAGGGACCGTTATTCGTATCTTCCTGCGTGTTCCGCAACAAGGCTATGGCTTACCAACCAGACAGCTTACTACCGCCATTGGTACGGGTTTTGCAGAGCGCACAGATCCAGCCGCTCTGGTTGTCGGGCCAACCGGCGTCGGACTAGGTTCCAATGACGTTCTTTATGTCGCCGATAGCGTGAATAATCGCATCGCAGCTATTCCAAATGCGCTTATACGCGCCAAATCGGCTGGTACGGGCAATACTGTGACCACGGGCGGTGTGATCAATGATCCACTGGGGCTGACAATTGCTCCCAATGGGGATATCCTGACCGCGAACGGCAATGATGGCAATATCGTTGAGACGACGCCCAGCGGCTACCAGATTGATCATAAGCTGGTAGACAACACTTCGGGAACAGGTGCAGGCTGTCTCTTTGGCCTAACCGTGCGGGCAGGTTTCCCAGGAGTCTTCTTTGTAGACGATTGTAGCAATACTCTTAATTTGCTACATTCATAAGATAAACAATTATGTGGATTACCTGCGTCATGAGCAGATAAGGACATGGTGCAGGTAATCTCTTCAGCCAATGCAGCGCATTTTGCCGTATTAGTACAATGAAAAAGGAATTCCAATGAACTGGCAAGGTGTCAGGCTATGCAATCTGGTGGAAGTATACATATAAAAAATGTGAAGGAATATAGGTATGGTTAGCAATTCACCGACATCCCCTTTGCGGCTCGCCGCACGCGAGTCACGGCAGCGTGCCTTAAATAACTGGCGACAGAGCGGGATTGGTCTCTTACGCGTTACATTTGGTCTTGTATGGCTTGTAGCAGCCTGGTTGAAGTGGCAGCCGCAATTTCAACGTCATTTCGCCGCACAAGTTGTAGGGACCAGAGATGGACAACCAGGGGCAATTCAGGCATGGATTACGTTCTGGTCACATCTTATCAACACGAATCCACTGCTCTTTGCGCGTGCTGAAGCCACGGCAGAGACGGCTGTTGCGATTTGCTTGATTCTGGGCCTGTTCAGCAATCTGACCGCGATTGTGGGCCTGTTACTATCACTGGGCATCTGGTCAGTTGCAGAGGGTTTTGGCGGACCTTATGTGCCGGGTCAAAGTACGGATGTTGGGACGGCCTTACCGTATGCAATCCTCTTCGGCATATTGTTTTTCACCTCTGCCGGACGCTACTATGGGTTGGATCGGTGGCTTACTCCTCGCCTGGGACGCTTCGGCTTCCTGGCTTCTGGCTCGCTTAAAGACACTGATGCTGATACGCACGAAAAAGGATGAGGAAGGTGACAGGAGATATGTTATATTGTTGACAATTCATGCATCAAGTGCATATCTAAAATTAGTGAAGATGATACTTGATAGAGGAGTACAAAGCGCTCTATAAATAACCTATGCCACACTTTGTACTTCTCTTCACCAGCAAAGATATGCTTAAATATCGATAGCTACGTTGCTACCTTTGCGCCATTCTACCCATTGGGTTCGCATTGCCGTTCGCATACAGGAAACAGTTGGTCCAATGGCCGTTGCCCAACTCGGTGCGCTGGGGGAAACGCTTTTTACATATAGGCATAACATGTGGACAACGGGGATGGAAGCGGCAACCGGTTGGAGGATTGATCAAGCTGGGAATCTCACCACGTGCAGGCACAGGGGTAATGCCTACGCCTTGCTTCCTGATACGGTCGGGATCAGGAGCAGCCGAGAGCAGCAATTGCGTGTATGGATGCTTCGGGGCCTGAATTATCGTATCGCTGAGACCACCCTCAACCATCTGGCCCGCGTACATCACAAGCGTGTCTTCAGCAAAGTAACGCGCACTGGCAATGTCATGCGTGATAAAAAGCACCGCCAGTCGTCCCTCATCCTTCAAGCGCAAGAGCAGATTGAGGATATCCAGGCGAATTGAGACGTCCAGCATTGAAACAGGCTCGTCAGCAAGCAATACTTCAGGTCTAACAGCAAGTGAGCGAGCAATAGCAACGCGTTGACGCTGTCCACCGCTCAGTTGGTGCGGATATTTCTGGATAAATTGCTCCGCAGGACTCAAACTGACGCGGTTGAGCAAGGCCAGGACGTGCTCGGTAACTTCCTGGTCAGTATGTGCGTGTCCATAGATACGGAGAGGACGACTCAAATGATAACGCACATCATGAACCGGATTGAGTGAAGAGAATGGGTCCTGAAAAATGAGTTGTACATGGCGACGATAGGCGCGCATATCTGCCGGGCGATTGTTCAGTAGAACTGGTTGATCACGAAAATGGATGGTACCAGAGGTGGGGTTATATAGGCGCGCGAGCATGCGCGCAACCGTTGTCTTGCCACTGCCACTCTCTCCAACCAGAGCCGTCGCACGACCAGGATATAAGGCCAGCGAAGTATCCTCTACGGCCTGCACTGCTTGTTTCGCGGAAAAAAAATTAAACCGGTGCACCGGAAATGCTTTGTGCAAGTGCTCAGCGGTCAGTATTGGCCGTAGAGGATCTTGTGCCATATAGGGCGGAGTGGTCTGGTTCAGCGTATTCATCAAGGTCTTCTCCAATCTGGCTGTATCTCGTAGGTCCGTGCCAGTTGCGTGGTTTCTGGTGCTATACCTTTAAAACGTGGATCATAGAGGTGACATGCAACTAGTTGACTAGGAGATTGACGTGTAGGAGGTTGTAGATCTGGTACTATTACTGTACATGCTTCGAACGTAAAGGGACAGCGATCATGAAAAGCACAGCCAGTTGGTACCGCTCGTAGATCAGGCGGCGAACCTAGGATACCCACCATCAAACGACGTGGTCCATGCAGTTTAGGAAAAGAATTGAGCAGGCCATAACTATAGGGGTGGCGGGGATGCAAGTAGATATCGCTGCTGCTCGCCTTCTCGACTATTTTTCCGGCGTACATAATAGCGATCTTATCTGCTAGCTCGATCAAGAGCGAGAGATCATGCGTGATGAAAATCAGCGCTGTTGCAGACTCTTTGCATAATGAACTCACCAGTTGCAGGATCTCGCGCTGTACGACTACGTCGAGCGCCGTCGTCGGCTCATCCATGATGATCAACTCCGGCTGTAGAGCAAGGGCTATCGCGATGATCGCACGCTGGCGCATCCCGCCGCTCAATTCATGTGGATAGCTCTTCAAACGCTCCGGCGAGATACCCACAATCTCCAGTAGCTCGGCAGCACGCCTCTTGCGCGCTGCACCTGTCATTTCAGGACGGTGCACCTTAAGGACATCCATGATTTGTGTGCCAATGTTCATAACGGGATTCAGCGCATTCATCGCGCTCTGGAAAACAATGGACATCTCTTTCCAGCGAAAAGCACGCAACTGCGCAGGTGAAAGTTGCAATATATCTACTGCTTCTGTCTGCACCTGCCGACCACGCCGGGCAGAGTTGGTAGTAGGCACAGCATCGCGCTGACGTGGATAATAAAATATCCTGCCGTCAGAGATAACAGCGGGCGGCTTCAATAGGCGGGCAATGGCATAAGCCAGGGTTGATTTTCCACAACCACTCTCGCCAGCCAGGCCCAGAATTTCACCACGCGCTAATGTAAAGCTGACATCCGATACTGCATGCACGGTGCCGTTCGAGGCATCGTAATTGACGCTGAGGTGATCCACCTCGAGTAATAGGTCAGTATGCATTCCAGTAGCCATAATTATACCTCCCTCAGAATAATCTCCCTGCTTATCTTAACTCATCGGGTCAACAGTAAGGGATGGGTCTTGTGTTGCAGGTAAGCGCTTTTTGCGTAGAACTTTTGGTAGGCGCTCGTTGCGCAGACGAGAGTCAGCAAGCTCGTTAATACCGAAGTTAATCAGCAAGAGACCGGCTCCCAGGAAGGCAATACAGAGATCAGGAGGGATAAACCACCACCATCGATTTGTCAAGACGTCTAGACCACTAGACCAGGGCTTGTGAATTATTGCTGGGCAAAGCTCCTGGGAAGGAGCAATCGAAAAGCATGAAGAGGATGGGAGGCAAAGTGGCGACGAGTGGCGGCAATCTGAGAAGATCCCTGACGATGAATAAGGGTGATGGCAAGATTGCGGAAAGCAGCCATGATCTGTGGACCATCGCCAGAGCGGAGACGAGAACGATCCTCTCCAAAGGTGACATCGCGAACAAAATGAGAGGAGTTCTCGATGCCCCAATGTCCTCGTACGATGGTGAGTAAACGGGATGGATCAGCCTCCCCAGGAGTCAGGGGAGTAATGAGATAGACGACCTCGTGGCTCGTTTGTCCGGTTTTGCGAATGGTGACGGTTCGTGTCAACTCAGCCACCTGCTGGATAAGCGGCCAGTCAACCAGATAGGAGTTCATCTCGGTACTCACACGGATGGTCCGTTTTTCGATGCGTCCACGCTGCTGATCGAGGGTGGCAAACTGCTCAAAGGAGGCATGGGGATCGGCAAAATAGGTTTGCAGGTCTGCAAAGAGCGTTGGTTGGTTGTTTTTGACAGTGAGAACCGTTTTTCCGCCTAATGCGTCCACACACCGGAGGAAATCCTTCTGGGTATGCAAAGCATCAGCGGTGAAAACGCGTCCACAGACAGGCAAGCAAGGCAAGAGAAGCTGGGCAATCGGGATCTCGTTGGTTTTCTCAGAAACCAGGACTTGCAACAAGGTTTCCTGACTGTGGTGCGTGCGGAAAGAGAGCAGATGGGGAGCGGACGCTTCAGCCATTCTGGCCCCACGAACAGTCTTGCCATCTAAAGCGATGGGATCATCTGGTTGGGCTTGCAGGGTGCAGCGTATCCAGTCAGCCAAGGTGTACTCGATCTGTTCGGCGCTCAAACGTGCGAGCAGTTTGCGATAGAGTGAGTCGCTTGGACACAGAAAACGGCGAGGGCCGAAGAGTTGGACCAGCAGATGGCGCTGATCACGACACCACGCGGCAATCGCCAAGGTCGAGTCACAGTTGCAGAGCAAGCCTGCGATCAGGCAGACGAGCAGGTATGCCAGCTCATAGCGCAATCCATGCTTGGAACGGGGGTCAGGGATGGTTGTCAACACTTCGTACAAACTGAGCAGGGACTGCTTTTCCAATAACTGCTGACGGCGATCACTGCTCAAGGAAGGCAGGGTGAGTGGCAATGCGGTAGAATAGGTCATCAGAGACTCCTTCTTTTCGACAGGTGGGTTTGGAATGCCTATCGTACCAGATTTTGGAGTCTCTTTCCTCTCAGCAATAATTCACAAGCCCTGACCACTAGACCGAAATCGTATGTTATAGTGTAACTGTTTAGCGGGCTGAAAACAGGTCATCACAAGGGACAGTATCGTGGAGGGAACATGTATTCATTGCTTGAACAGGAAATTCGTAGCCAGCCGGAAGTTGTTGCGCGCCTGTTGGCACGCGAGACAGAGCATATAGCACAGATCGTGGCTCAATTGCCAGCATTTGATTACATTGTCATTGCAGCGCGGGGATCATCAGATCATGCCGCGACCTACGCAAAATACGCGTGGGCGACACTTGCGGGCTATCCTGTAGCATTGGCCGCTCCCTCGCTACAGACGCTGTACCAGCAACCGCCACGCCTGAAAAATGCACTCGTTGTGGGTATTTCACAATCGGGACAGTCGCCAGATATCGTAGCGGTGCTAGAAGAAGGCAGACGCCAGGGTCGTCCAACCATCGCTATTACCAACGACGGAACATCGTCTCTGGCAGTTGCCGCAGATCACGTTGTCGAACTACATGCAGGTCTTGAACGCAGTATCGCGGCAACAAAGACATACACAGCTCAGTTAGCTGTTATGATGCTCTTCGCTGCGAGCTGGAGCAACCACCACCAGTACCAGGAAGAGCTACAACGCTTACCAGAAGCAATTGAGGCAACACTGCAAGGAGCAATGGATATAGCGCAGTGCGCAGAACGCTTCCGCTTGATGGAACAATGTGTGGTGATAGGGCGCGGCTACAATTATGCCACTGCATTCGAGCTAGCCTTAAAGCTGAAAGAATTAACCTATGTGATGGCAATAGCCTACTCTTCAGCGGATTTTCGTCATGGTCCCATCGCGACTATCGATGCTGGATTTCCAGCCGTTCTGATTATGCCAACGGGAGCAACAAGTAACGACATGCAAGAACTGGCCGCTGAACTCCAGCAACGGCGTGCTGATCTACTGATCATATCCGATGCAGCTCAGCCATTGGCACAGGGGAAATTAGCCATGACAGCAGCCGTGCCAGAATGGCTGAGTCCAATGACGAGCATTATTCCTGGTCAACTGCTAGGACTCTACCTGGCACTGAACAAGGGTCTGGACCCTGACGTGCCACGTGGCCTGCACAAAGTGACGCGTACTCTGTGATGCCCATAGACATTATGAAGCGTAGCCCCCGTACTACAGTGCGAAGCGATCATGCCACTGATCAGTCGCAAAAGTGACATGCCCACGGCAAATAGTCGCCTGGAGCGTAAGCGAGGTATCAAAGATAAGAAGATCGGCATCGTAGCCAGCCTGTAAGCGCCCCTTGCGCCCCGCAACTTTTGCCGCAGAGGCAGGGTTCAGCGTCAACATACCCACCACCTCAGACAGTGAGCACTGCGTGAATGCAAGCATATTGCGCAGAGCTTGATCCATGGTTAAAACGCTTCCAGTCAATGTGCCATCACTCAGGTGAGCGGCTCCGCAGCTCACATGCGCCAACTGACCGGCGAACTCAAAGATGGCATTGGGGACACCAGCCCCTGCCAGTGCATCCGTTACGACGACTGTGCGCTGTGGTCCCAGCATCTTGACCAGAATATCGGCCACCGCCGGATGCACATGCACGCCATCAGCAATCAACTCGCCGCTTACATGCTCTGACTGTGCCAGCGCAGCAAGCGGGCCAGGAGCGCGATGTAAAAGAGGCGGCATGGCATTGAAACAATGCGTCATGTGCGTTGCTCCCAGCTTTATCGCGTCCAATGTCTGCTCATATGTTGCGTCTGTATGACCCACGCTGACAGTAATGCCTTCCTCAACCAGGCGGCGAATCATCGCCGACGCCCCTGGTAATTCAGGGGCCAATGTGATCAGGCGCAGGTGGCCTCTGGTCAGTGCCACTATACGTTCGGTTTCTTCCGCCAGAGGTGTACGTAGCCAGACAGCCGGGTGAGCACCACGACGGCGAGCACTAATATAAGGTCCCTCAAGAAAGATGCCTAAAGGTTCTGCGCAAGGCTTGGCTGTGTCTCGTTGGTAGCTATCGATGGTCTCGACGGCAGCACACAACTGCTGCTCAGGAATTGCGTCAGGAATGCCAACGACTGCTACAAGAAAGGAGGTTACGCCGGTTGCCGGTATCCAGCGTGCATAAGAGCGAATCTCTTCCGCGTCAGTTGTATGTAGATTAAATCCACCGCCTCCGTGAGTATGCACCTCAATAAACCCTGGCATAACAATGCTATCCGTTGCATTGATGACATGATCCTGTGAGCTATGTGTGTGTTCAATGGCCTGGATGTGCGCGCCATCAATAGTGATATCCTTGTCGCCAATATCCATTGTGGCATCGACTAAACGAGCACCGTGTAACGTAAACTGCATTGAGCTTTGCTCCTTTGAGGCTTTTCTAAATCCGTGTTATATCAAATCCTAACACAACGTATTGCAAGAAGAGAAGTAAAACGGGTGTAATGATGATATTTTACAAAAAATGTTTGTATTACCCAATGAGCAATAAAGGTATGATTTGCACGAATGGCGCGATAAATCTGGCCCCTACACACACGCGATAAATCGCCGTGCGCCGATCCTTTCCGGCAAATGTATGCCCGAAAGAAAAAAGGCAATTCATTGCCAGAGAGGTAGGGGCCAGATTTATCGCGCCCGTTTTGCCCGAATATCTCGAAAAATGTGGGTAATTGTCAGGCGGCGGCCCGTGCGGTCTTGCATCCACCGTGGACAACCGCGTCCTTATTCCGCTTGGCAACGAAGCTAGCGCTTCTACTGCTCCGCAGTCAGCCAAGCGGATCAGCAAGGGATTGTCCCTACGCGATCACCGCTTCCAACAATCTGAGTAGTTACATTTGCCGTTTGATCCACTTGTTGAAAATGGGTGTGGCAAGGCGATAATTTATCTCATCTTTGCAGATGACAAGATCACGTCTGACGAGAGTGCGCATGGTTGTAAGAGTGCTTTGTGCATCGAGATGGCTTCGCTCTTGGAGAGCGTTTGAGTTCATCCATTCGTCTGTACTTGTACTTAGCGCGAGCAGACAGCCCCGTTGCGCTTCATCGCAGCGCTTCCAGAGATCGTCGAAGTATCCATCCCATGCATCCACAATTTGCTCTGTCGCGCTCATAACATGCGATGACTCGGCATGTGTGCCCTGTTCGCTATTTATCATATCGATCAGTTGCGAACAGAGGGCCTGAATGAGGAAAGGATGGTGGTTTGTCTGCTGGATGATCTGCTCAGCAACGTTGCCAAAAATTTCCTCGCCAGGGTAGTCTGGCCGAGGTTGCAGAATGAGGGAACGTGCTTCTTCGCGTTGGAGAAATGAAACTTTGAGGGTCTGAACATTGACGAAGTAGTGTGACCAGTTCAAGCCTGTTTTTATCCCCATGCTGCTAAGCGGGTGTACTCCACTAAACAGGAGAATGATGCGCGGACGATACTGAATCACCTGGCGACACCAGTCAAGAAAGAGGGTTAGATCCAGATATCCTTTTTCGTTTGCTTCATCGAGTTTCTCAAACTCGTCGAAGGCCAGTATCAGTGAGCGATCCTCCTGGTCCAGGGTTGTTTCTATTTTTTTGAGCCATTGGTCAAAGATGGAGTAAGCTACAGGGTCCTTGGCGTGGCGTGTTTCTTGCAAACGGGTGAAGGACAGTGGTTCAATTGGCATTCCCCGGCTCATTAGAGCATCATAGATGCCACTAGAGAGAGTGCCAAGAAACGTCGTGATATGAGCGTATATCTTAGGATCTTGCAGATTGTACAATACAGGGATGTACCTGGCACCAAGCAGATAGGAGAGTTGAGAAAGGGTACTCGTTTTTCCCATACGGCGTTCGCCATAGAGCAGAAGTGTTGGACGACGGCTTCCTTTACTCAATGCATATTCTAACTGTTGGGCGAGGTCTTTGCGACCAACAAACAGAGGATCGTGTGGCTCAAGCACCTGACCTGGCTTGTAGGGGTTGTCAATGTGCCCAATATCCTGTGATGCATGTTCAAGTCGTTCTCGTTCCGTTTGAATGATGCCTGACCAGATCGTGATCACCTGCTTGAGCCGTGCGTTCAATTGTTGATTGCGGAAAGCGACATTAGGATGAATACGTTTCAGCTCCTCCTCCATCCTCTCAAGGGCGTTGTAGCGCGCTTGCCGTCCAATTGGCTGTATGCTCCGCATGGCCTCTCGACTGGCATTTGCCAATTGGGGGAAAGCTTTTGCCCAGTACGGATCGCTTAACTTCATCTCTGAAGGCAAAATGTTGCTGAGATGTTGTGCCAGATGAGCAATCTGCTGCATCGTTCGGCAGCTTTCGAGGTCGCGCATCGCAATTTCGAGGATTGCTGCGCGTATGGCGCGTGATTGTTGTGGTCGCTCGGCAGAGGCAAAGGTAAGTTCTGCTAGTGTCCCCTGCGGGTCTTCATTGTAGGCAAGGAGGAATGTCTGTTTGAGAAGGGGTAATGGTAAGTAGACACGCTCATCCCAGTGCAGTGAAGAGTGGCTTAAAAGTTGAAGTGCCTTTTGTGGGTATCTGCGACTTGCATAATAGGTGTACAAAGCCGAGGGGCCACTTATAAAATAGAGTGGTATACGGTAGAGACCTAGAATTATCCCAATGCCGAGAGCGATGCCGAAAGCGATGCCAGAAGTGATGCCGAAAGTGATGCCAGAAGCGATGCCAGAAGCGATGCCGAAAGCGATGCCGAGAGCGATGCCGAAAGCGATGCCGAAAGCGATGCCGAAAGCGATGCCGAAAGCGATGCCGAAAGCGATGCCGAAAGCGATGCCAGAAGTGATGCCGAAAGCGATGCCAGAAGTGATGCCGAAAGCGATGCCGACAGCGATGCCAGAAGTGATGCTGAAAGCGATGCCGACAGCGATGCTGAAAGCGATGCCGACAGCGATGCTGAAAGCGATGCCAGCTACTGGAGTAATAAGGATGCCTATGATGTCAGTCTGCCGAGATAGACCGAAAAGGTGTAGGATGATTTCTCCAGCAAGCGAGAGCGGGTAGTCAATGAAGAACATAGGGATTATAAGCTTGATCATTAATGTGAAGCGCTGACTTCGAGAGAGAGATTGCATCTCTCTTGTCAGCCGCGCAGGCTGGAAAAATGCATAGAACATAGCGCGAAAGAGTGTATCTACCCTGGCGTATCTTGGCATTATCTCTGTCATTTTGTATACCTCACGACAGCCTGATAGGCATCTTCCAGTCGCTGCTTGAAGTTGCTCCAATAAGAAACATCATCCGGTTGGTCGTCTGAAATACTCCCCTGTGGTTCTTGTTTCTCGTCGAAGAGCATCTGCCCCACCAATTGCAGGCGTAAGGGCGGCCAGTATTGTTTTCCATCTGTACTATACAGCGCGCTCCACTGAAAAAAATAATTGCGTTCTTTCTCACCAAAGCTAGCTTGTCTGCTCTTGGCATTCACAAACTCGTGTGCTTCCTGGCTGTTAAAGGGGTTGAGTGAAATCTGTTGGATGATGTTGAAGAGTGGACTGGTTTGCCCCGTCAATCCTTCAATGAATTCTCGCAGTGGACATTTGCTGGCGGTGATCAATACAAGACCGTCATCCTGAGCTAGCGCACGTAACCCCTCGACAAAGTCGCTGTTAAACTCCTGCTTATTATCAAATCCTTCAAATTCGTCAATACAGAGTACTGGAACAACGCCAAGCTGCTTTAGATCGCGCACCCCCTGGGATAACTGGCTCAATGGCGATTGATGATCGTCAATGGAATGCTGAGGTACTTTGAGCAGCTCTAGCGCGTGTTGTGCAAAAGCTGCGACACTTTTGTTTTGTGGATGAGTCGCACTAAGATATACGATACGATAGGCAGATCCAAGCATTTGATGCGTGGGTGCAACGAGCTGCAGATATTCTAGTAGCCAGGTTTTACCAACTCTACGCTCACCTACAATCGAACTGGAGCCTCCATTAGCAGTACGACTGATAAGTGTCTCGCGTGCCAATGCTCGTCCATAATACTCACGAGGATCACGTAAGGGCAGATTAAAGTAGAAGATTGGTTGCGTAACATCTGCGTGCCTACTGCCTCCATTATGGACACGTGGGTCATTCGCTATAGCAGGAGAAGAGGTAGAATTCGTTGATGAGGGCTGGGAAGAGGACGAAGGAAAGAGAATTGGATATAATGAAATAGCAGTGACAATTCCCATTATGACTGTAAACGCTCCACTCCATATTGTTGAAGTTGAAGTTGCGCCGGTTATGATAGCCAATACACCTGTAGCGATTACCGCGAGTAATGTAGCAACGAAAAAAACAGTGCGAGCAATACGTGATATATTGGCATGTTTAGATATTGTTGGTGGCGGAGCAGCCTGTTGCTTCTGTGACATACGCTTACAACCCACTTTCTCCATAAAATAGAAGTATCAGTATTATATTGCCTTTGCAATAGAAAGTATATAGCGCATAATGGTAGATCCTACCGATCACAGAAGGCAGCCAGGCATCTGTGGCAGTAAATACACAGTCTATACAATTATGAGATGTGAGCAGCTTATGCCATAGCTTGGCGCACAAGGAATGGAAGCGCATCCTGTTAACGAGATTGAATCGACATAGGCACATATGAAAGGCAGAGAGATACGGACGCGATAAATCGGGTCTCTACTCATTACATGCGATGAATCGCTGTAGATATGCGTGATCACGTGGAAGGGGAACCTCTACGAACGTGAAACCATCCCCGCAACCGCGATCATCGTCCCGTCCAGCAATTTATTGCCCCAAATGTAGGGACCCGATTTATCGCGTCCGTTATACCACAAATATATGATCATATTTATCGCGTCCGTTATACCACAAACGTATGATCATATTTATCGCGTCCGTCATACCACAAACGTATGATCATATTTATCGCGTCCGTTATATACTTTCAATCATGTATCGCTCGATATGGAGGGACGCGATGCTGTGGGTCATGGTCAAGGCCGCCGCTCGCCTCTCCATGAGGTTTCCTCTCTGCTGATGACTTTCAAAATACCCTGAGAGGCACATAGGCGTTTCACTGGACAGGATGTGTTAGGATTTGATATCAGACATATCAGCCGACCTAGCAGCGGACCCAAACAGTGAACCGGTCATCGGTGTCTTAGAAACTGAAAAGATCAATCCCGCTATTGAAAGGGGACAGACGTACAATGCAGAGCTATAGCGCAAATATGACTTTGGAAGAACAAATTGGTCAATTACTCGTCGTAGGCTTCCAGGGAACAACTGTCCCAGAAGAGATTGTTGAGCTGATTCAGCACTATCACGTAGGAAATATCATTTTCTTTTCGCGCAATATTCAAGATGCCCAGCAGGTACGCGAACTGACACGCAGCTTGCAGGCAATCGCCAGGGCGGCAGGACAACCTTTGCCATTATTGATCTGCACTGATCAGGAGAATGGCATGGTCCGACGCCTCGGCACAGATGCGACACTATTTCCTGGCAACATGACTATGGGGGCCATCGGATCAGAAGATATAGCTTATGCAGTCGCGCTGGCAAGTGGACGCGAACTCAAAGCGCTGGGGATCGATCTGAACCTGGCACCAGTGGCGGATGTGAATAACAATCCAGCAAACCCCGTTATCGGCGTGCGCTCCTTCGGCGAAGATCCACAGCAAGTTGCACGTCTCACTGCTGCGACGGTAAAAGGCTATCGAGCAGCGGGCGTAATCACGAGCCTCAAACATTTTCCCGGCCATGGCGACACTACGGTAGACTCACACCTGGCACTGCCGACCGTTCCCTATACACTGGAGCGTCTAGAAAAAATTGAATTGAAACCTTTTCTAAGCGGTATTGAGGCTGGAGCTGACAGCATTATGATTGCACATCTTTATCTACCAGCCCTTATGTCGCAGAGCATGCTTCCTGCCACGGTTTCACCAGAGATCATACAGAGTTTATTGCGCGAGCAACTCGGTTACGATGGGGTAGTGCTATCCGATTGTCTGGAAATGAACGCTGTTGCTCAGACGATTGGTACCGTGCAAGGAGCGGTCATGGCGCTACAGGCTGGCAATGATTTGATCCTGGTCTCCCACCAGTACGCTCTACAAGTAGACAGCATTAAGGCCATACGCGCGGCCCTGGAAGCTGGTACAGTAACGACAGAACAGGTAAGGCAGGCAGCAGAGCGCGTTCTGCAACTCAAGGAGCGTATGCTCTCATGGCACGAACCTACTGATGCTATGGCATGGGTTGGTTGCGCGGATCATCAGCAACTCCAGAAACAGGCATACGAGCTTTCGACGACCCTGGTCAGAAATGATGATGGGCTTGTACCGCTCTGCCTGAAGCCAGAGCAGCAGATCCTGGTACTCCTCTCGCAAACGAGTACCTATACAATAGCGATGGACACCGATAAGGTACGACCTGATGAACTTTTTATCGAACAGCTTCGGCAGCGTCATCAGCGCGTAAAGGCACTAACACTTGCTGCATATGCAGTGGCTGGCGAGGATGCAAAGATACAACGGCTGGTAAGTGAGTCCGATCTGATTATTGTCGTGACGGTGAATGCACATCTGAACGTTCACCAGCAAGAGGTAATGAAAAAGCTATTACAGATAAAACGAGCAGTTATTGGTCTCGCAGTACTCAATCCGTACGATCTGTTAGCGTTTCCCCAACTCAGCACGTACATGGTTACGTATGAATATACACACCCTGCGTTGACAACAGCAGTACGTGTGCTCTTTGGCGAATTGCCTGCGCGGGGACGTTTGCCTGTTAGCCTTCCGGGGCTTTATCCACTTGTTACACTGCATTCCCATCCATAAACACCTGCATATGATCAAGTACTGCTTAGTTTATGGGCATTTTTGCTGATTGCTGAATAATATATAGACGCTGTTGGCAGAGAAGTATGTACTATAGAAGGAGAAGATTTTTATCTTATTTTTATACTATTTCTTGTATAGTATGGTATGATGGGAAGGGTATTTATTGCGATTTATTTATGGAGCAACATGGGGAAGATTTATTATCTCGATTTGAAAACCCTAATTGAAACCTTAGCAGGTCAATCGGGTGTGCTGAAACGAGAGATTCCGCAAGGCGTGGCGAATTTGAAAGAGCCACTCCGATGCACTATATATATTGAGCGTGGACAGATTATGCGCTGTATGCTCACTGGAAATAGTGGGCAGTTATTTGACGGACGTGATCTTCTGCCCATATTCTATAAACTGGAAAATTGGGATGTAACCTTCAACACTACTCCGAAAAAACCTCCTCAGTCTCAATCACAAGGGGTATCTCTATCTTCCGTTTCTCCATCGAGTGAAGATTTATTAATCCCTTACCAGATTGCTCAGATGAGCGCAGCTCTGTTCAATACTTTGCCGCGCAAGGATCGTATGCTCGTACAGATGGTTTTGATACAGATAGATGGATCGAGAAGTATCGCAGAGATCAAGGCCCAAGTTACACTTCCAGTAGATGCCGTGGAGCGTGCTACGACGATACTCTTCCAGAGTGGGATTGTTCGCATACGTAAGCGTGATAAGCCATAGGAACCTCTTGCTTTATTGAAACAATTACGAAAGGCGGAATACGAGGATGAAACGTCTACTTACATGGTGGTATAGCATCTCATTACCTCCTAAAAACGGGCCAGACACATCACCAGAGCAAAGAGAACACACGCGTTATGCAAAGCTAACGAGTGGTTTTTTACTGCTGCTGCTTTTGCCATTGTTGCCTTTTGAGCCCTTCATGCTCCTTGGACTGACAAATAATCCTCTTAATTCACGACTAGAGGGCGTTGCCATGTTGGGCACTCTGGGCATCTCATGGATATTTAGTCGATCTGGTCGCCAGAAGTTAACGGCTATCTGCATTCTTGCCTATTTTTTTATAGCGACGACTGTCTCTATTGTTGGCAGTCCGCTCGAACCCAGCCTCAATACCAGTATTTGCCACATTCATAATTGGGATTGTTATGGCTGGTGCGTTGTTGCCTCCGGTAGCTGCGCTGATTATAGGTCTGTTGTCTTCCGCAGAGGTGGCATGCATTTCCTTGTTTATGCCGCGCACAGCACTCTATAGCCAGATGTTAAAGATAGGCTATGGCCCCCTCTTTATAGGAATGCCGATAGCCATTGAAATTATAGTTGCCGTAGTTGTGTATGCGATTATGCGCAATTTGGTGCAGGCCATTCACAGAGCTGATAGGGCTGAAGAGATTGCAGATTTGCGGCAAGAACTCATGAAGCAAGCGCAAGAACGTGCAAGTGAGCAAGAGCAATTGGAAAATGGTATAGAGATTATAGCGCAGGTACACGCACGCATCGCCAATGGGGATTTGAACGCACGAGTACCGCTTGATGCAGATCATGTTCTGTGGCAGATTGCGGTACCACTGAACAACCTTTTAAATAGAATAAAAGCAATCAATGACAAGGCCTTACAGTTTGATCAAATAAGTAATGCCATCAATCAAGTGACCCGTATCCTGCAGCACGCCAGGCGTACAGGTGAAGTTCCTGGGCCATTGCCAGCAACAGGCACCTCGCTTGATCCAATATTGCGAGAGTACAATCGGGACATTGTCACCCAGGAGCGGACACAAAAGACTTCCTGAATAGAGAGACAATCAACACGTTTGTCTTAGTGGTTCCGCGCTCATGGGGATCAACCGATCCTGCATGCTAGTAGCAATAAGATGTCTACGCTTTTTTGTAGTAAGGAGACATCGCCCAACTTACGCTTCCAGTAGATGCCGTGGAGCGTGCTATGACGATGCTCTTCCAGAGTGGGATTGTTCGCATACGTAAGCGTGATAAGCCATAGGAACCTCTTGCTTTATTGAAACAATTACGAAAGGCAGAATACTAGGATGACACGTCTACTGACATGGTGGTATCGTATCTCATTACCACCTAAAAACGGGCCAGACACATCACCAGCGCAAAGAGAACACACACGTTACGCAAAGCTGACCAGCGGTTTTGTGTTGCTAACTTGCATACTCTTTGCAATCTTAGGACCAAACTTTGTCTTGGCTCCTGCACATGATGTTGCAACTCCGCTAGTTGCTCTCGCTATGCTCTCTCTCCTAGTTTGCTCGTGGATATTTGGTCGTGCTGGTCGCCAAGAGTTATCGGCTATCAGTGTGGTTATGTATAATTTTTTGCCGGTGACTGGCTATCTTATTACTAAACCGCTCAACCCATCCTTAGTACCATTATTTAACGTATTGGTGATTGCGATTGTTATGGCTGGTGCGCTGTTGCCCCCTATAGCCGCGCTGATTACAGGAGCTTTGGCTTCCATAGAGGTGGCATGTATTGCAATCTTTCAACCGCAGACAGCAACCTATACCCAGATGATAAAAGCAGGTTACGTCACTCTCTATGTAGGACTGCCAATAGCCATTCAAATTATAGTTGCTTCACTTACGTATGTGATTATGCGCAATTTGACACAGGCCATTCGCAGAGCTGATAGGGCTGAGGAAATCGCAGATTTGCGACAAGAGCTTATGAGACAAGCGCAAGAACGTGCAAGTGAACAAGAGCAATTGGAAAATGGTATAGAGATTATAGCGCAGGTACACGCGCGCATCGCCAATGGAGATCTGAACGCACGAGTACCGCTTGATACAGATCATGTTCTATGGAAGATAGCGGTACCACTGAACAACCTGTTGAATAGAATAAAAGCAATCAATGACAAGGCCTTGCAGTTTGATCAAAATAAGTAATGCCATGAACCAAATAATCCGTATCCTGCAGTATGGCAGGTGCACAGGAGAAGTGCCTGGTCCATTGCCAGCAACAGGCACCTCGCTTGATCCAATATTGCGAGAGTACAATCGCAACATTGTCACTCAGGAGCGGACACAAAAGACTTCTTGAATAGAGAGGCAATCAACACGTTTGTCTTAGAGAGTGTTTGGAACGCGCACACTTTTTGTCAGGATTGAGCCGAAACCAAACACTCTCTTAGTGGTTCCGCGCTCATGGGGATCAACCGATCCTGCATGCGTATCATGCACTGCATGCATGCTAGTAGCAATAAGATGTCTACGCTTTTTTGTAGTAAGGAGACATCGCTCAACTTATGCTTCCGGCAGATGCTGTGGAGCGTGCTATGACGATACTCTTCCAGAGTGGGATTGTTCGCATACGTAAGCGTGATAAGCCATAGGAACCTCTTGCTTTATTGAAATAATTACGAAAGGCAGAATACTAGGATGACACATCTACTTACATGGTGGTATCGTATCTCATTACCGCCTAAAACCGAGCCAGACACATCACCAGAGCAAAGAGAACACACGCGTTATGCAAGGCTAACTAGTACTTTTTTGCTGCTGGTGCTAGTGCCATTTCTGCCGTTTGTACCTGTAATGATCTTTGTGCTGCCACATACAGCACGGCTGCTGGCCTTTATCTTGTTGGGCACTCTGGGCGTTTCATGGATATTTAGTCGATCCGGTCGCCAGAAGTTATCGGCTATCTGTATTATTGCCTATAATTTTATAGAGGCGACTTTCCCCCTTGTTGACAATCCGCTCAACCCAGCTACAGTGGTAGCATTTAGCTCACTCCTGATTCCGACTATTCTAGGTGGCGCGCTGTTGCCTCCGGTAGGTGCACTGATTATAGGTTTGTTGGCTTCCATAGAGGTGGCATGCATTTCCGCCTTTTTGCCGCACACAGCGGCCTATGCTGAGATGATAAAATCGGGTGATTATGGTGTCTTCTTTATAGGACTGCCGATAGGCGTTCAAATGGTAGCGGCGGTAATGATCTATGTGATTATGCGCAGTTTGGTGCAGTCCATTCGCAGAGCTGATAGGGCTGAAGAGATTGCAGATTTGCGGCAAGAGCTTATGAAGCAAGCGCAAGAACGTGCAAGTGAGCAAGAGCAATTGGAAAATGGTATAGAGATTATAGCGCAGGTACACGCGCGCATCGCCAAAGGGGATTTGAACGCACGAGTACCGCTTGATGCAGATCATGTTCTATGGCAGATAGCGGTACCACTGAACAACCTGTTGAATAGAATAAAAGCAACCAATGACAAATCCTTACGATTTGATCAAAATAAGTCATGATTTTGCGGCAATAACATATCTAGACTTTTTTGTAGTAAGGAGACATCTTTAAGATTTGCCGTCGCGCCAATGGAGCGATAATGGGCATGGCTAAACGTAGGAGGCCAGCGGGACGCGTAAATTGCTCCAATTCCGTCATAATCTGATCAAAGGTATGGCGCTGATAGTGGAGCAATTGTTCACTTGCTTCACTATCAAGCCAATCAGTGCAATATTCGTCGGTGCCAAAAGCGCTTGCGGGAAGTTTCCCAATGCCAACAATCTCCAAAGACCGATAAAGATAATCCCGATAGTGTGTCTGACAGCTTGTGCCTCCTCCAATGAGCCAGGTCTTTCCCCAAATCTCACTGCTCAGCCCATTGGCAATAGCAAGACCAACATCATGGGTATGCACCATTTCGAAGCGTGTATCCAGTGGAATACTGAACATAATAGGATGTGGTTGCCGTGCTTCTAGCGGTGGTACATCCGCGAAACGAAATATTGCCCATTGCAGTCCAGATGCTTTGACTTTTGCCTCACCCAGAAGTTTATGTTCAGTATAGGCATCTGTGGCGCTAACCGGGTCATCGATCTTACGGAGAGGTGGCAACTTCTGCGTATGCCCAAAGACTTCGAGACTGGATGCGAAAAGAAATTTAGGTTTCGTTGGCTGGGCCTCGGCTGCCGCAATGATCGCAAGCGTGCCATCAACGTTGATCGCTTTTGCTACAGGCAGATTTTCATCAACAGCCGGAGGGAGGATGTAAGCAAGATGCACAATGACATCTTGATCCTGGACCGCAGCTACTACCTTTTCTGTATTGCGTATGTCTGCCCAGTATTGTTCAAAAGAGAACTCCTGAGCTAGTTGCTGTGCCCGTCGCACGTTTTTCTCGTTCTTGATGTCAAAGGCTCGCACCGTATGTCCCTGCCGAACCAGCTCTTGCAACGCACTTGAGCCAATATTGCCAAAAGCTCCAGTAATAAGGACCTTCATTCTGATTATGCTCCTCTGCATACAAACTCATTTTTAGCAATAAGATACTGCTATTTTTATACCACATAACGCTTTTTTTTGTTCATCGTATGGATAAAATTGGCTATAAACGTCGTTGAAGATCAAAAGGAAATTTGGCTCTGTTTCCTCTGGAGATCCAGGTATTTCTTCTTCCGATTATAAGTGTTCATCCATCACATTTATACACGGTATCTCTCCATCATCTCGAAATTTTACCTGCATAATTGCGCCGTTTGCTAATGGGTGCATACACAAAAAATATCTAAAATACTGCATAGCCTGCGCGTTAAGCAGTTTTGGCTGAGTCATAAGTAGCCAGCAAGCAGCCATGATAAATTGTTCGTGACTGAATACCGCAATGAAATCAGTATGACAATGCTTGAGGGATTCCAGTGCGCTATACACACGTCCTATAAATTGGCGAAAAGACTCAACATCTGCGCCGTCAGTATAGCAAGGATCAAGGCGTTCCCAATAGGCGTCCACGAGCGGTTGGCGGTCCCGTTTCGTAGTCTGTTGCTTTTCAGTCAATGCGAGGTAGGTAAATTCACGCAGTGTCTCCCACTCTTCATAACCTGCATGCGGAAAGCGCCTACGTGTTGGTGCGGCAGTCTCTTTTGCGCGCTCATACGATGATGTTACAATTGAAGATGGTGGCCTGTGGAAAGACCCGGCCACATGGTCCGCCTGTTCACGTCCCCTGGCAGTCAGCTTCACCCGTACGGGATCAATTGTAGGCAGTCCTGCATTCGCCTCACTCTCGCCGTGTCGGATAAACCAGACAGTCGGCATCTTCGTACCTCTCCAGTGCTGCTCTTTTTGCTGAAGGGCAGGAGCAGTAATAATATCTAGCATCACGGTATCTCTATCTGCTTATGGGCCATGTATTGGCTCTGCGCGTATTCACTAGAATGTAAAGGCTATTCATCAGAGTGTCAAGCCAAAGATTTAAATTTGATTCATGCTCTTGAAGTTAGTGCTATTTTAGTGCCACAAAAGTGTCATCGCTGCGAAAAAACTGCCAAAAGTATGCCAATAGGGGTCTATTCGAGGTCTATTTGAGGTCTGTTGGGGGGCTAATATATCTCTCGCTCAGATTCTCTGCCAACATTGGCAAGCTCGATTACGCTGCCCTTTGGAGTGGGGATTTGCCTGTAGTGCAAACGCCAGCCAGCTCCGTGCTTCCGCTTCTGCCCGTGTTGCCGTTGTAGGTGGTATCATGACGATCACATGGTCAATCACGATATTAGCCATTTTTTGTTTTTTGTGCCCTTTTCTTCAGACTCGCAGCAGTAATTCTATCTTCCTGCAACATTGTTTCATCAAAGAAGCCATCCGGCCAGTTGAGAATATTGCTGTCTGCTGAGATTTCGATGGGATTAAATTTGGCTGCACCCTGCTCGTCCTGATCGACAAAATAGATCAGGCAATCGCTCTTTTCTTGTCCACCAGCTTGCACAATATGATAGCGCAGTTGACTGATCAGATTCTCACTATGCGTCTCGATCAGACATTGTTTGCCACACTGCGCCAATCCCATGAAGAAATCACCCAGCCGAGCCTGGACACGAGGATGCAGGTGCAGTTCTGGTTGTTCAACAAGCAACAGCGTGTTGCCAGGCGATAGCAAGCCCATCACCAGAATAGGCAATACCTGGCTGACTCCTACACCTACAGCAGTGAGCGGCAATGCCTTATGCCCTTCGATGTGCACTACCTGCCAGCTTGCACCACTTTGACCGGCCATTTGAATATTGATTTCGTTTGCCACGCCTAAATAACTCACCCATGTATTTAATGCTATTTTTAACGTACTTCGTTCAATTTTACTGCTAAAAGGATTATACCAGCGTATGCCCGCATTTTGATTGGCCTCATAAACTGCCGCTGCATATTCTCCTTTTGCACCAATATCATCTAACTCGCTGCTGGGCGCAAACTTTTGAGCGGCTTGCGGATATGCTCGCAGTGGACCTAAAAACCGTATCTTACTGGTGAAAAACTGAACGATTTGCTCCACTCCACCTTCAAGATTTTCTACGAATGTATTATTAGTGATAGCTTCCAGTGCTTCAGTTCCTCCACTATTGCGAATATCTGCTTGAGACGACTTTTCTAAAATGCTTGATGCCACAAGCTCTTTGAGTCTCTCACCAACAGCATTTCTTTTTTGACCAAGTTTAAGTGACTTATACCAATGTGTCAAATCGAGGAGAGTTCGACCAGAAAATGTTTTCAGGATATTTTCATCTTGGCAAAGGTCAAGTACGGCCTCTCCCAGGCTATTTGGAAGCAGAAACTCTGGATCAAGAGACTCCGCTAATGTTGCAAAGTGCTCACCTTGATAGTCAAAAACTATACTTAATGCCCACATTAAGCTCGACTTGCGGCGTTCCTCGATAGTATATTTTCCTATAAGGCGACTAGGAAGAAAGTGGGAAAAGGCTACTAAAGATGCTTCAGGTATACGAATATTTGTTGATTTGCTTTCTAGTCTAAAAGTTCCTAGATAATTTAATTCTTTAGTAGTATAAGGTACAAGTCTTAAGTATTCTGGCGAAACATCTTTGAGAAATGTATCAAATTCCATAGGTGATAATAATTTAATATCTATGCCAAACTCGAACATTGTCCCAACTTTTTCTTCTGAGGATATGGGTATCCCTTGTCTATAAGGAGGAGTAACCATATCTAATGAAACGCTCTCTACACTAACCTTCGACGCTTCAATGGCAGAAGTGCTTGTACTGTCGCTACTTGCGCTACGGAACTGGGAGATAACTTTGATAGATTTAATATTTGTCCCTGTTACAGCAACGGGCCTTCCGCTCTTCAGCCTGATTCTAGTACCAGCAGACGCTCTTAATTCTTCTTTTTCAATTTCCAGTTCAAAGCCAACAACCAGGGTACGTAGGTTTGTCTGCTCGCTCAATATATCTTCAAACGTTCCCAACTGAACGATAGGACCGTTTGGCAGTAAAGCTCGCTCTAATACTCTGTTGCTCAGCGTCTGCTCAAGCATCAAAATTGATTGGATCAGGCTGCTCTTGCCAGAGCTATTGCGACCAGCCAACACGGTGACAGGGGCCAGTTCAGTTCACCGGAATCGAGGATGGGCTTGAAGTTTTGTATAAACCAGGATTTCAGCATTGTTGTGTCCCCTGCTTGTTATGTTCAGCAATAGAAAGATGAAATGACATTCCTCATTGATGCCAGATTGTCACCAAAGTTTCGACAGTTGTTACAAGTATACGCGTCCGCGCTGATTGTAACGCACTTTCAGTTTTTTGGGAATAGAGAATTGTGAGTATTTACATGGTTAAATATATAATCGCCTGCTCCAGGTATTCTTCGAAGGGGGCCTGTGTTGAAACGATCAGCGTATCAGCAGGGAGATGCACGAAGCGGTTCTCTTCATCGTCGATGATCAGGTAATAGACTCTGGCCCGCCAGTTGCGGTCATCTCTTGCGCGCAAGCGCCTTTGCCGCGTCGAGGCTTCAGCGGTGCAGAGGATGACTTTTAGCGGCACTCCAGCCACACGCGCAATCTCATTGGCACGTTCTACAATAAAGGGATGCATCGCAGAGCTGTCGAGGATAACAGAAAGCTGCTGCTTGACCAGCACATCCTGTGCAAGCATAAAAAAGGCATCGAAAGCAGCCCAGCCAGCCGCCTCCTCAGCCAGACCTACCTCCATCAGGGACGACTTAATCACATCCTTGTCAAGGACAGGCCAGCGCAAAATGGCACCTAGCCCGGCTGCAAGCGTTGTCTTTCCCGTACCGGGCAAGCCCGCCATTAAGACTAAAAGGGGTCCATGCACGCTATGCTTTTGCATCCAATCAATCCGTATGCATACTAGATTAGCCGTACGACACGATAGACAGATTATACATCAGTATCGTGTAAAAAGGTACGAAAAAACAAGCATGTTTTATGGTTGCATGCAAAAGTTGGTGTAGATATTAGCGCGCGTCTTCATCGCTCAATGTGGCAATGGCCTCCATTTCTAACAGTTCATTACATAACATATCTATGGCCTTTTTACGCTCACGAAAGTACTGGCGCAAACTACACTCGACACGGGCAGCAATCTGTTCGTGGTTCAAGTGATTTTTGAAGTGACGATAGTACAGAATATTGTATAGCTTCCATTCAGGCGCACCATCTCTACGCACGCCATTGGAACGCATACGCTCAAATGCCTCGATAAGCACCTCGCGAATGACTCTCGACCAATCGTTAGGTGTTGGCTGCGTGACAGCACGATTCAAACGCATGGAGACAACTTGCAAATGTTTCAATTCGCATTCAGCAAGTATACGGTTATCATTGATCTTATTCAGGGCTTTTTCTACACTTGCGCTGTCTAGTTGAAAAGTATGCAGATGCGCGTGGCTGCGTACAAAGCGACGAAACAATGCGCTTTCAAGCAGCTCCGGGAGGTCCGCTGACTGCGTTGTCTGACTCTGTATCTCGTATTTGAGCGTATCTTGTTGAGACTCACTCAATTGCCTCCAGGTATAATCGAAATGCGGCAACAAATCCTTGTACATCTCTAAGCTGACGGCCTTGAAATCTACCGTGGAAGCATGCTCAGCGCTTCTGATCTCAAAGAGGGCATGGCAGGCCCGCTGGATGAAAAAAGGATGACGGCCAGCTTGAGTGAGCAACCAATGTGTTTCTTGCTCTGAGAATGTAATACCCGCTCTGCGCGCCGGGACCGTGATCAGTTCGTGTGCCTCTTCGGTAGTGAGCGGTCCAAGCTGGTAGTTCAGAAAGATGTTAAAAAAAGGGGAAGACTTAATTGCATAGTGGCAAACATCATAGAGCGGCGCTATGGATGCCGTCACATACGACACCTTGCCAACCGTAGCCAGAGCACGCAGAAAAGTAAAGAAGTCCGGTGAAAATTGTTGGTTGCGCGTAATATTATCAAATGCATCCATCAAGAGTACGACATGAAAACCCTGTTCCCCGATCTGTCCCAGAAGATTGCTAAACTCATCTTCACCATGCTCAGCATCTGGCGCAAGATCCAGCTTGCCGGGATAACGTACGCGGATTTGCTTACTCACCGCCTCAAAAAAGTCGATATGGCTTTTTTGGAAATACTCGCGTAAATCGACAAAGACAAAGATATGGTGGGTGAGATCATACTCAAATGTGCGCTGGATCTCTTCACGGCAAGCATACTGCAAGACAGAGGACTTACCAATATGCAATGATCCTACCAGCGAAAACGATTGTTTGTTGGCAACGGCTGCATACAAGCGTCTGAGTACGTGCCTGCGACCAAAGAACATACTGTTATCACGCACAGTCGCCATGTTATAGTAAGGATTCTCATACGAATACGCCATCTTAACGCTTTGAACCTCCATGGCAGTCTCCATTCATTGTGTTGCACCTCTCTCCGCAGAGACGGTGCTCGCATCATGTTTTCTACTATCATGAGTAGCGTGCTTTACGATGAAATTAAGTCTTTCTATACTAGGACGAAATATGACCTGAGTTCCCAATTATCTGAATAGATGATTTCCTAGCATAACAACATATACAGCATAATTGTAATGTCTGATCTCTGCCATTTCGTGCCAAAAGTATAGCAACACGGAAAAACAGCTTGAGTATGCACGTTTTTAGAGCAGGTTGGCATAATCTGGCACACTTTTTGTGGTACGCTACTACCCATATGCATTCAGAAACGCACCTGTCGTCCCCCTTAAGCTGTCAGAAACGAAGCTGCCGCTTCTACCCTTCGGGTTATCTGACAGAGAGGAGGTTGCTAGAACTGTGCCACAGCACAGTTCTCATCTGAATGTAAGGAAATATAAAGCAGAATGGGAACGCGGAGCAGGTAAAAGCAACAGAAGGGCGAGCAAGAGCAATGGGAATATCACCGCTAGAAGATTTGCAAGGCAGCCTGGGAAGAGGCTTAGCTGTGGTGCAAGAACTATGGTACTACACGGCAAGGAATTGGATCACCAGCATTCATGGCGCTGATATCGATAACGATGGAGATTACGAAATTGCCGCAGCCTCACGCGATGGCCGCGTATACATCTTGACGAAACGTGGCGTGCCGAAGTGGGAATGCATCGTAGATGATAAAACGTGGATTGGCAGCGTAACAAGTGTGCCAGCAGTCAAAGGGCGCAACATTCAGGCTCGCATCCTGGTCGGCAACCGCCATGGAAGAGTGTATGTGCTAGATAAAGATAGCAATATCATCGACAAATACGGGAAACGTTTTCTCTACGCTCCACAGGATAGCGTATTCGCTCATGAACACGAAGTAGAACCCTACTGGCTCGATACTCAACAAGCGATATGCCAGGTTTACGTCGATAGCAAAAAACGCAGTAGCATAGTCATTGGCTCCGAAGATAGGCATGTCTATGTGCTCGATTATAAAACAGGCGAATTACGTTGGAAATATGAGACCAATGGCTGGGTGCGCAATGTACTGGCCTATGATATTAATAAGGATGGCCTGGATGAAATCCTCGTTGGTTCAGTTGATAAAAACCTGTATATATTCACATCACAAGGCAAACTCAGCCAGATCTATACTTTTGATCAGGCGCTACATACGCTTGCCGCCTCTGACATCAACCATGATGGCATAGTCGAAATCCTCGTTGGCACAGATGGTAAAGAACTCTATGCCTTTGTCCCCGAACCAGCGGGAGATAGGTATATCAGCATACACGCGAAAGCAAAACAGACCCGCTGGTGCTATCGGCTTGATAATCGGCCACTTGCGCTCATCGTCGCCGATATCGATGGAGATGGCAAGAGCGAAATCCTCGTTGGCTCCGAAGATCAACATATTTACGTACTCGATGAGCATGGCAAACTTATCTGGCGGCACAATCTGGCCTCACGCGTCTTTAGCCTCTATGCGCAGGATATTGATAATGACGGCATTATGGAAGTTTTTGCAGGCGCAGAAGACAAGAAAGTCCATGCATTGCGCTTTACCATCCATAAAAACTTAGAGAAAACAATTCGACAGAACTACGCGCTGCTCCTCAGTTATCCAAATGCTTCACTCTGGCAGCTCTCAAAAGCGGAGCAAGCGCTCTTGCAAGACATACTGAAGCTGGATGACTCAGACAAAAAGTCGGTGAAGCTAAGTCACGCCAAAAAGTTGCTCAAGGAGAAGAACTATCTGGATGCCTTGCTGGATCTCCTGTATCTGGAGCGGCGGAAAGTGCAAAGACTCTGGACCAGAGAAACCAGTGGATACATTCGTACTATCAGCCTTGGCGATATTTCCGGTGATCCTCGCCATGAGATCATCGTAGGTACATCAAATGGCTCACTTCGAAGTGTTTACCACCACGGGAGCACTGTTGTGGAAACTCTCATTGGAAGGTCAAATTATAGCTACCGAGACAGGCTACCTTGATAAGGGCAAAAGGGAAGAGATCATTGCCTGTACGGTCGATCAATACACTTCTATCATCAGCGGTGTTGATGAGTCCGATCAGCCTCAGCCAACGCGCTTACGTCACACGCGTGTTGATGGTTGGATAGCGAACGTCTGCCTCAAAGTAACAAACAGGCTGGAAGATACAAAGATTCTTGTCGGCACAGAGGACAAAAAAATTCTCATCTATGGTGTAGACCTGGGTGAACCTGAGAAGGTTATTGAAACAGCGCAGGGCATCAAAATCATTCAAGCCTGCGAATTGGCCGAAGAGGGCGCACCGGAAATTGTAGCTGGCTGTCTCGATAATTGTATCTATGCCTACACACGAGATGGTTTGCAGCTCTGGACATACCAGACACGCGACCGCATACGAACTCTTTGCATGCAAGATATCGATGGCGACGACGATGTAGAAATTATCGTCGGCTCAGAAGATCGCAATGTGCATGTACTCAGTAGTAAGGGCACCCTCAAGTGGCGCTATTTCCTGCCTCATGATGTGCTGGCAATCAGCATAACAGATGTTGACCAGGATGGGAAAAGCGAAATTCTAGCCGGGTGTGCGGATAGTTATCTCTACGTGTTTAACTGCTCTGGCGACTTACTCTGGAAATATAAGTCAAATGACCGCATCCGCGCAGTCTGTAGCGCAGATGTAAATAAGGACCGCGAGGGAGAAATCGCGCTGGGATCGGAAGATAAGCTTGAACTCTTACAGATAGTGCGCCCGCAAATAGTAGAGCCACTGATTGAACAATGCTGGCGCGAGTTGCAAAATACAAAAGCCAAGCGTGAGTGGCTTTTTGATTTTTTGCATGCCGAACAAGCTGTGCTGCGAATATTTGCTGTGAGAAAGTACGCAGAGCTAGTTGATGCTGACATGAAAGATTATGTATCTCTGTATGAGATGCAGAAAGACGACGCGGTTGAAGTACGCCAGGCGCTCATCGCTAGCATCATCAATATCTATCCACATATTTCATCTGAAGCATCAGTCCCAGTTCTACTAGAAAAGCTAGCAACAGATAATGATCTCGCGGTACAGTTGAGTTTTGTAGAGCATTTGCATATCCTGGTTCAACATGATCGAGAAGTGGGATTTTACTATCTTGAGCGTCTATCGCGCAATAACGATAGATTTATACGCCGTGCGGTGGCACGAAAACTGTATCAGATCATTGACGAACAGGAATTTTCCGACCAGCAGTGTGTCCTGCTGAACGGGCGACAGGAGAAAATAAATGCAGCTATCTTCTCCATACTCCTGACTATCGCGTGCAATATGGAATCCGCGTGGTCACGACAAGAAGCAGCGCGCACGCTAGCATACTATCTTGATCAGCACTATGAACGGCTTCTTGTCTATCTGTATATCTTGGTCAGTAAAGGCGTCGCGCCAGCTATTTTGTTGCATATAGCGCATAACGCTAACACGCCAGTTGTCCAACATACCCTCCAGGCAATTGTTGCATTGTTGGATGAAGACTTGAATGATGACAATGTACAGCAGAGGGTATTCCAAGGGCTACAGGCGCTGTCAGAAACCAGAGCACTGAAGCATGGTACAGATTATATGTTGATATACCAGGAATTCTATCACCTCTTCAAAATACGCACGATCTCAGAGATGGCCCATTATCGCTGTACTTTAAGCTTGCATCAATTTACATCCACTACAAGAAAGCAGGCTACGGCTGCGTACCAGTATATCTTCACTCTACCGAAAGTATTTGAGCGGCTTGGTTCGATTACGCGCAATATCAAGATCTACTTGAGGCGGGATACACTCAATGATCGCCTATCCAGTCTGCTGGAGGCCAATGATTCAATCCAGAAAATGCGCAAATTCATAGAAAATATGTATACTTCGCTCTTCTATGAAGAGTTTTTATACAATTTGCCAGACAAACGCCTTTTTGCTATGCTGCTCACACGCTGGAAAGAGATCGTGGAAAGAGAAATGGTTGAGCTGCGCGGGAAAGCGGAACTGCAAGCGGAACTGCAGACAAGAAGCGTCCACTATGAAGATCGGATAGGAGTACTGTTGCGTATCAGCAACCGTGGACGTAGCACGGCACATAATGTCAAAGTCTCGCTGCTTCATAGCGCCCTGTTCAGCATCGTAAACGAGCAATCATTCGAAACAGAGGCCATCGCGGGCAACGAAGAGATCGAGTTCGAATTTAGTATCAAGACGCAACCAGCCGTGAACACTTTAGAACTCTGTTTTGACATCAACTACGACGACCCCGATAATGAGGCGTTGCTGGGAAGCCTGACGTACTGCGAAAGGTTGTCCCTTAATAAAGCTGCGCGCGACTTCAAGTATATCGATATCAATCCTTACTCGTTTGGGACACCGATACAGGATAGTAAGATGTTCTACGGACGAGAGAAAGATATTGCCCATTTAAAAGACTGCTTAACGCGGACCTCAGCCAAAACGGTCGTACTTTATGGACAACGGCGCTCAGGGAAAACAACGCTCCTGCTTTACATGGAAAAGACAGACGTATTGCAGGAGCACATTCCTGTCTTTATCGATATGCAAGGATTGGCCTACAATATCAGCGATAGCAAGCTCTTTCTCGAAATAGCCTGTGCGATTTATACGAAAATGCACAGGAAGGGCTTCCCCATCAAGAAACCCGTCGCGCAAGACTTCACAGGTGATCCAACACCGGCTTTTAACCGGTTTCTTGACGAGGCAGAAGCACACATCGGTCCACAAAAGATCATTATCTTGATCGATGAATTTGAAGTTATAGAAGAGCAAGTCAAAAGAGGCGCACTCCAACCAGAGCTATTTCAATACCTACGTAGCTTGATGCAGCATCGCCTAAAGGTCAATTTTTTGCTCTCCGGCATGCATACCATTGAGGAGCTTACGCGAGAATACTGGGCCGTCTTCTTCAACATTGCCTACCATTATCAGCTCTCGAAACTGAGCGAGAAAGCAGCCACCGAGCTGATTACCAGGCCCGTCGTCAATTATCTGGATTACGATGCATTAGCCATAAAAAAAATCCGCAACCTGACCGGTAATCAGCCATACTTGATCCACCTCTTCTGTCATATGTTGATCGAGCAATGTAATGAAATGCAGAAAACCTATGTCACCATTAATGATGTCAACATGGTGACGCGTGAAGTAATGCAAACCGGGCAGTTTCATATCGAGACGATCTGGAACATGCTCTCAAGAACAGAGCAGATCATGCTGGCAATGATGGCAACCCTCAGCAAGCAAGAGGGTCGCACATTATCCCTCTACGAGATTGAAGAGGGCTACCGTGATTATCACATGTTTTATGACCGCGAGCAACTGCCAGCGATGTTGAAAACACTGTGTAAAATTGCTGTGGTAGAGTGTATAGAGCGTGAATTCCAGGAATTTGATGCCGCAGGCAAACGGTACATTATACCGGTCGGACTCATTCGCAGATGGTTGCTCAGAGAACGTCCACTCGATGTACTCCTGCAGAAGCAACTGGAAGAGAGCTATGAGTAAGTGACATCTCCCCTGAAGAGTTACGAAAAATGTGTCCTACAGGTGAGGAGTGTACAGCCAGAACAAGCAGCGGTATTGCTGTAAGTCTGGCATACACGTCAGGATGGTAAGTATATTGTATGGGTATAGATATCAGAACGAAAAATCAGCGCTCATCATAGAGAACCTCATCACCTTCCCAGGTGGTAACGCGCCAGACACCCTCGGTGTCGGTGGGATGGAGTTGCTCGGGTGTGATAAGGCGCACCTTGCCCTTACCATCATGCGCACTAATGACATAAGCGGGAATGGCGATACCAGATGTGCGTCCGCTCATGTATTGGATGATATCCATGCCGGTCTTGAGAGGCGTACGGAAGTGCATTGCGCCCTCGACACTCTTCCCGTGGAACAAATAATAGGGTTTGATACCGACACGCAACAATTGTTGGTTTAAGCACATCATGGTTTCGGGCGTATCGTTGATACCGGCCAGCAGCACCGATTGGTTGATGATGGGCATGCCCTGGCTCATAAGTGTCGCACAAGCTTTCGCCACATCGCGCGTGATCTCAATCGGATGGTTACAATGTGTCACAACCCATAGAGCGCCATGTCCACCCGGTAAACCATATTTGCCCAGCATTTCACATAGTTCGGGTGTGATACGTTGCGGCAAGGTAATAGGGAGGCGGCTAGCCAGGCGAATAATTTCGACGTGAGGGATCGTGCGCAGCTGGCGGAGAATTCTTTCCAGAACACCATCCGCCAGGGCCAGCGCGTCTCCGCCCGTCAAAAGGACGTCGCGAATAGAGGGCGTGGCACGGATATAATCGATGGCAGACCAGATATTGATAGTGCTGTGATGCTCAAGATCCTTAGGAGATAAATTATTGCGGCGTTGACAGAAACGGCATGCCACAGCACACGCACCAATATCGTTGACCAGAATAATCCCACGGTCAGGGTAACGCTGCACCCAGCCAGGTACCGGCGAAGAAGACGCCTCACCGGATGGGTCCAGATCTCCTCCCATATCTACCTCCTCAGCGGGCTGCGGCATAACCTGCAGGCGGATCGGGCACTGCGGATTTTCAACATCGATCAGAGACAAGAAATAAGGGCTTATGGACACCAGACTCTCAACGCGTGCCTTCTGGTACGTCTCGCGCTCCAGATCAGTGAGGGGAATAATCTGTTCAAGCGTTTCTAGCTTGAAATGGCGATGTTGCATTTGCCATTTCCAATTATTCCAATCATCCTCTGTCCCTCCCAGAACACGTAGTATACGTGCTCGCATGCGTTCAATGCGTGCGGCGGCTGTAAAACCTGTTTGAATCTTATCTCGCTCTTCTATATAGTCTTGCGCATAAGATTGAAGCTGCCGAATTTCTCATGGACAGGAGTGGGCTTAGTAATAGTAAGAACTGGAAGATTTATGATAACGTACTCCTTAGTGATGAAATCAATTATTTTAGTAAGCAAGCAAATTCTCTTCCAACATCACCCGTCGCAGTGCTTTAGCGTCTCGCAACCATTTTTGCAAGAGTCCCAAAAATATCCTGAAGCATGTATTATCAACACTACATTTGACGATATCTTTGCCGGTCAGACGTTGCAATGCTTGCAGTACCTCTACGTGGTTGAATGGTAAACCGTGATCGTGATAAAACTGCTCAATATCGTGCAGAGACAAGAGACTACTCTCATCGCCACCTGCCTGAGCCAGAATGGAGAGTACAATATGTTCTTGTTGGTCTGCTTGATCCCATATCCATTTGAAATGTCCCTCTCCCGTCTCCATCACGTCAGGAAGGACCATGTTAACATCATTAATGGTGACATAGCTCTTCTCCAGCGTATTGCAATGATCGACGAGAGCGCTACACACGAGTTGGATGAGGTAGGGTTGATCCGCAGTCAATTGTTGGATTTTTTGGATGGCGAAATCGTCATATTCCAGCAATGTATCGACTGGTTCAACGATCAGCTTGCGTGCGTCCTCCGCGTCCAGTTTAAGGGTCAGTCGATAGGGAGTAGCGATGTTGAAGAAAACAGACCAGTAATCGGTGGCAAGCTCTTTCAGGGAATGGGTACCCGAGAAGAGAAAGCTCATGCCTTGCCGTCGCTGCATTAAACTACGCAAATACTCAAAAATATCTCTGGGTAATGCACCCTCCTTCACTTTATTTTCCAGAATTTCAAACTCGTCAATCAGGATAATCAGCTTGCGCCTCTGCAGATGTTCCTCCACCGTATTGAGAAAC
Organism: uncultured Chloroflexia bacterium; assembly: GCA_963802635.1. Taxonomy (GTDB): domain Bacteria; phylum Chloroflexota; class Ktedonobacteria; order Ktedonobacterales; family Ktedonobacteraceae; genus CAVTLG01. Next base: position 304,696 of record CAWDJJ010000001.1, read on the forward strand.
TGATTAAAGACAAAGGTCGGGTCTTCGTCGAACTCCCTTAAGCCTAGAGGGGGCACTGAGATACCCCGCTTTTTCATCTCCTGCTGGATTGCATAGGCGATGTTCCTGAGGAACCTGGAGGCGTTGATGTCCATGGTCTCATTTTGCATATCGATAAAGACAGGAATATGCGGCTCCAGATAGGTGGCATTTACGAGCTGGTTGAGCAAACTAGTTTTGCCTGAACGACGCTGACCGTAGAGCACAACTGTTACATTGGTCTTTGTATTTGTCAGTTTTGTCCTCAAAAACTGCAAATCATCATGACGCCCATAAAACATCTCACTATCCCGAATAGGCATGCCTACAGAATAGGGATTGGGGATCTCCTGGAAATCGCGCCTGGTTTCGCTCAGTTCCAACCAATCGCCATAGGGAAGTGTCATACTTCTGGAACCAGCATCGCTATAGTGTAATTCAAAAGTCAAGTGTGGCGTTTTATGGTGTGCTTTAATGGTGAACTCGACTCGTGCAGACTTACCAGAAGAAATGGTTTCTAAAGACGAGGTATGCGCGCTGATTAACTCATAGTCGCTACACGGCAAAAGTGTCACTGTAATATCATCTGCCGGGCTATTGCCGTCGTTATGGATGTCGAGCCAGATGCTTACTGACTCCTCGTACAGCAGAGATTTGGTGCGCAGCTCAGGACGCAGCTCTGCCTTGCCGACCAGGCGGCTCAACTCGGCGGCGACAAGAGCACGCCAATGCGTTAAAAGCAAGGCAAAAATGACACGATCAGACAACAAAGGTCCCTGTACATCGGCAGAGACGGCAGCTAACACGGTATTGGCCTCAAGTAAACTTGCCAGACGATCACCCAGGCCCTCTCGCTTTAAATAGGTACTGAGAGCACTCGTCACGCGATCAAGCCGACGAAAGATCTGGAGCGAGTCGTCAAAGAGTCCCCAGTCTTCAGAGGTCGTGATGTCAATAGAGTTCCTGTAACGAGCGATTTCATCAATGTTACGCATGTGTGCTAAGCGCGACAACTCATCATAGACCAGCCAGATCTCCTTGCCATATTTTAGATCCTTCGTTGCCTCAAATGCTTCAACTGCATCATTTAAGCTTTTTTGCAATGTTGCTTCACTTATATTAGAGAAGAGTCCGATAATCACATTAAAGACCTTTTGAATAACCGGCTCGGTCGCACGTTGAGCGATGAGGCGGTACTCAGCCAGCCCTACATTATTCCCAAGCAGCCAGCGGGTTCCTTCAATCAAATAGTCAGTATGAAGATCAAAGTAATGGGCAAGTGTGCGCGCCGATTCCTGGCGAATCCAGATATTGTCATCTTTTATAGTAAAAAGCAACATACGGAATACTGTTTGTGGAAAAGATCCAGCCAGACCATAAAGCTTGCGTACTACCGAACGTCTGACCCATGTATCGATACTACGTGTGAGGCGATCTAAATATGCAAGGCCGGTATCACGGTTGAAATCAATGATAGCAGGTAAACTGTCAACAAAGGCGAGACGCACAAAGCGATCACGATCACCGGCTAAGACATCCAGGAAGCGTCGTATTTGTTCAGGGTATGCACGATAAAGAGCCGGAATGGCTTGCGCGAAAGCCCGCCGTACGTCAGGAGAGACATCATCGGCCAATGGTTGCAGGGAAGCGATTTTTTCCAGCAGCAGATGAGGCTGCGCGGCCCACATTTTGAGCGCGAAAGCCCGGCATGCGGCATAAGGAGAATGCAGCAACTCATCGAATAGTGTGCTCAGCGAATGATCAAGTTGGACAGTAGACCAGAGGTCGCTAATCTGCTGCTGAATGAACTGGCTGTTGAGCATTTGCAAGAGATACATACGATCTTCGGAGCAGACGACGAGTTCCGTCATGCCATCTCGATTCACATCAGCTGCTCGTACAATACGCACACGATCATTCACACGATAGCGCCAGAGGAAATCGCCCTCTGCTGTCAGGACGTAGACATGACCATCACCACAACCAAGCAGGACCTCTATATTGCCATCATGATCAATATCTGCTGCATGGACATCAAGCACGCGATGGTCAGAGGCATAGCGCCACTTCAACGCTCCCTTGTGATCCAGTACGTAGACAGAGCGGTCGTCAGAGCCAACAATGACTTCTTTCTGATTATCAGCATCGATATCTTCCACAAAGATAGCACGAATACGATCCTCTGTCTCATAATTCCATAAGGCCACGCCTTCTCTTGTATAGGCATAAATCGTATCATCTACAGTTCCAGCAATCAGCTCAGCAAGGCCATCCTGATTAATATCCTCTGCGCAGACCACATAGATACCACGAGGCACTATAATCGGTGCAATGCTCTGAGAGAGATGATCGTCGTAAACATAGATGTGCCTTCCCTCAGATCCCATTACCAGCTCAATACGACCAGAATGAGTTGTGCGCGAGACGTAAATGCTCGTAACCCAATCATCTGATAATTTCAGATCCTGCTTCATGCTGTCGCCGTCGCCGCTGAGTATATACACGTGACTATCAATGGAACCTGCGATCACTTCAACCTTGCCATCATGATCAATATCGCCAATCTGCACCGATCTGATACGATTGCTGCCCAGGGAATACATCCAGAACGTACTGCCATCTGGATTAAAAACGTGCACATTGCCCTCATTTGTACCTACCACAATCTCTAACTTCGCATCTCCGATAATGTCACCCAACTCGACGGTACGCACATAACCAAATTGGTGTTCCCAGAGTGGTTCGACCTTTTGCTGCTCCAACGTCAGTAAAAGAGAGAGCGTGTGCAAATGATCATGCTGCTGTTGCGCCTCATAAAACTGTTGTAGATATGCAGGAGCGGAATTAAGAGCAGGATCATCGATCATTACAGAGAGCAGAGCACTCTCAGTTGGCGATAAGTGCAGGTCAGCAATAGGAGGTTGCCCTAACATCGCGTAACAGTGGAGGATGCGCTCCCGCACATTCCCCGTTAACTCAACGCGCAATGCGTGCACCGTATTATTCTCAACACCCATGAGTACTTCAAGTAGACCGTCTCGATCAAAATCGATAGCGTAAACACTGAAAACACGAGAGTCAACGGCGTATTTCCAGAGAAAATCACCATGACCATTGAAGAAATACAGATGCTTATCCTCAGAACCAGCAATAATTTCTTGACGACCGTCTTTATTCAAATCGGCCACATGCAGCGAGAGCAGTCTGTTTTCGAGTGGCACATGCCACTTTCGTTGCCTGTCAGGCGTCAGAGCATACAAATCCTTAGCATCGGAGCTGATCAGAATTTCCTTGGAGCCATCACCATCCACATCAGCAACAAAGAGAGCATATATTTTGCCACCGGCATTATATTTCCATTTTAAATGCCCCTGGCTATCTAACACATGCAAGTAATTATCGCCAGAACCGCCCAGAATTTCAATCTCTCCATCATTATCGACATCGGCTGCACAGACCGTGCGAACCCAGCCATTGGTCGGGTACTTCCAGAGTAGCGTGCCGCTCGCGCAATCGAGCACATGAATATGGCGATCTTCTGAGGCCACGATAACCTCATTACTGCCGTCACCATTAATGTCGGCGACGACCACCTGGCGCACTACGAGTTCCGTAGGATAGGTCCAGAGGCGTTGCCCTGCTTTATCAAGACCGAACACGGCATCGTCACGCGAACCAACTACGACACGCACAGTGGCATCCAACGTTTTGGTATCGTTGATGCCATAGACTGTGCCGAGCCACTCGTTACCCAAAGAAAAACTCCATTTAAGATCACCGAACGTGGTTAGTGCACAGACCTGATGATCGCGTGAACCAATCACCACTTCAATATCGCCATCCCCATCGATGTCGGCGGCATGAACGCTTGTAATCCAGTCCTTCGTCGAGTAAGACCACAATTCAGTCACAACAGCCAGTCCCAGTCTCAATGCTTCTTGTAAATTTTGCTCACTACTTTGCAGTTGTCTTATCTCGGAATTTGTCCGCATAACCCCTCCTGAGCCGTTCACACCTTGCTTTACCGCACACCGTTCTTATGCATTCACTATAGCACTTCCATTTTCTTAAAAGCTCATTTTCAACTGACAAGAAAGTGCCATAACTTCTTCACAACAGAGAAAAAAATAATAATCGATATGGCATCAAATTGTCACTGTGCGGCTACACATTGGCAAACAATTTCAGCTATAACTGGAGTGTGAGCAGTGTTCTTAAAGAGAACGTAAGATGACAAAAAATAGATGAAAGGAGGGCAAAGGATGGGAATCGATACGATCATCATCATTGCATTACTATCCTTCATTACAGGACTGGTTCTGAGGGTATCATTGAGTCGTCCGACAACAGACTATTAGGAGATTTGCCCTCTGTATTACAAAAGAGGCCAGATCTGGTGTATATTGACCTTCATAAGCTGTATACTGACAGTGTCAGAACGAAAAGCTGGAGAGGCGTTGGAATAGCTTTCAGAAGATAGTAAAGGCTTATTCTATAGCGACAAGAAAGATTACAAAGAAGTAAGAGGTATGTGATGGAGTCAATAGATTGGGAAGTGGAACCACGTAATCCTTATTATCACCTGGCTATGGTGCGAGATCTCGCGATGTTTTTTGGTCGAAACGACGCATTAAGGCGTCTGTATACTGCCATACGAAATCAACAATGTTTCTCCATTGTTGGTGCCAGGCGTATTGGGAAGTCATCGCTACTCCATGCAGCTTGCTCGGCAGAAATGCAAAAACGCTTTGGCTATGATTTGAGTAACTATGTACTGGCACTAATAGATTCAGGGGAGCAGCCAGAGAAAATGCACGATGATTTCCTCTATTTTATCTGCGAACAACTCATAGCGCAAAACCAGGAGCAACTTGCCTCACTTCCCAGGCCAATGGGGGGTGAGAGTAGCGAAGTTTCGCCATTTTCTGGAGCAGATAAAAGCCGCTGGATTTCATCCCGTTGTGCTGTTAGACGAATTTGAGCACATTGCCAGTAAACCAAACTTCGATCAAAGTTTCTTTTTCTTTTTACGTGCACAAGCGAACGCTGGAAAAATTTCCTATATCACGGCCTCCAAAGCGACATTAGATAAGATTTGCCACGAAGACCTGATAGGTTCACCGTTTTTTAACATTTTTAGTGTTCACAGGCTGGGTCCATTGACACCAAGTGAAGCCATAGAACTGATTACGACGCCCGCCGAACTGGCAGGATGTGCATTTACGCCAACGGAAAGTGCATGGGTACAGGAAATCGCGGGACGGCATCCATTTTTTATTCAGCGAGCCTGCTATTTTCTCTTCGAAGCGAAATGTCAGTATGTGATAACAGCGTCGGACATGCCGGATATTGCAGAGCAGATTTATGCCGAATTGTGGCCTCACTTCAAACATGCGTGGGAGCATCTAAGTGAGCAACAACAAGAACAAATGGCCTGGGAGGCACGACGCCACAACGCTGCGCAACGCAAGCTGCCTGAATTGAGTGAAAGTCGTCTTTTCCGCAAATTTGTGTACGAAGAACATAGTATCGAGCTTGCGACCATCACCGTCGAAGAACTCGACAAGATTCTGGATAAGATCGATGATGTCAGGTTCCTGGGAGAAAGTCCTCTTGCCTACCTGAATATGGTCTATACGCAAGCTGGGGAGACAGCGCTATTACCACTTGAACGAGGCATAACGGTGCAGAAGCTATTACTCAACACGATAGAGGAACTACGTCCTGTTACTCACCACAAAAAAGCAGAGACACAGTCACGGCTGTATCAAATCCTCAGTTTGCGGCATAAAGAGCGTATGAAAAATGAGGAGATAGCTGCGCGCCTGGCTATCAGTAGTCGGCACTTCTTCCGTGAGCGCCAAAGAGCTGTAAAAGAGCTGCTTAACCTTTTGCTACAGAAGGAAATGCACTCGAAAGAGGAGGGCTAAATTTACCCATGCTGATATAGCCTATGCTTAGATGCAGACATAAGGCAGTCTTAGAGCGGGTATGAGACGAGCAATGGCATTATTTTCGCTTGCGGCAAGCTCACTTGAGTTGTTCCAAAGCGCTCACTAAAAACGAATTTGGTAAGCATTAATCCTTTTAGTGAAATTCCAGGCGTCTACACAACATGACCGCAGTATATGCGGGTGTTATAGGGGAGGTATAGCATGTCCAACCTGGCAGATCGTCCTCTACTTCATCCAACCGAAGTCCATACAGAATGTGGGCCGTTAGATGTCAACATGCTACTCGAACAGTTGGACAAATATATCGTGACAATGGCCCAGGAACATGCCACATCAGATTTCAGTGCCAGAGACACGGGATCTGGATGTAGACGAAATCGCACAAAACGCACGCATCAAACTCTGGCAAGCTCTGCAAAAGGACCACATTCTCAACGCCAGGGCCTATGTACGTCGCATTGTGTATCATGAATCTATCAATATGGTACGTAGTTATAAGCCGAAACAGTCATTACTCAGCGTGAACGACGGAGAGTTCTCCGGTGGCAACATGCTGATGTCTGACAATGAAGCTATGCGCGATCCCGCTTATATCGTTGAGCAAGCGGAACAGTTAGCTGAGCGAGCAGAGCAGGCCGTGCAGGCAATTCAAACGCTGCCCCCACGCCAGCAACGCGCCATCATATGCACACTGCTGGACAATTTGGATGATATGCTACCGCTGCTGGCAATGTTTAAAGCGCAAAAATTAGATATTGAAGCTGCACATTGGCCGGAACAGAAAGCGGAGATGCAACTTCTCAAAGCCTCTCTATCTGTGTCGCGCAAGAAATTGCGCCGTCTATTGCTGGCTAAGGAGACCAGCTATGAGACTCTCTAGTGCTGTGCCTCACAGAAGTGTTGCACGCGCATATTGCATATTACCCACCGGCTTGACCATACCTTTGAGTTCCATAATCGTGAGCGTTGCGGTAACAACAGCCGCCGCCAACTCTGACTCCCTGATGAGATCATCGATGTGGCGACCATCCGGGTTGAGTAAAGCCAGTAAGGTCTGCTCCTCGGCATTTTCAGGTAGCGCCTCCTGTGCCTCAACGTGATAAGGCACGGTGTAGAGGTTGAGACTCTCCAGAATGTCTTTGACGTTCGTGACCGGGTGCGCGCCATCCTGAATGAGCTTGTTGACGCCAGCAGCTCCGGGCGAGAAGATGTTACCCGGTACGGCAAATACTTCGCGACCTTGGACGAGCGCTGAGTTCGCAGTAATCAGCGATCCACTTCTTGCTGGAGCCTCCGTTACTAACACACCCAGCGAAAGCCCAGAAATGATATGGTTGCGCGCTGGAAAGTTGCCTGCATCTGGCTTGACACCTAGCGGGAAAGAGCTGATAAGCGCCCCTTGACCAGAATCGACCATACGCTTCGCCAGTTGATAATTTGTTGACGGGTAGATAATATCTAGCCCACTTGCCAGCACAGCAATGGTGCGTCCACCTGCATCGAGCGCGGCGGTGTGAGCAACGGTATCGACACCTAATGCTAGTCCGCTCACGATTGTCACCTTGCCTCTAGCTAGGTCGCTGGTAAGCTGTTCAGTAGCCTGACGACCATATGCGCTCATCCTTCGTGTCCCAACAACGCCTATTGTATAGTAATTATCGTCTTCAGTCAGATTGCCGCACACATAGAGTACAGGGGGTGCATACTCGATTTTTCGCAGCAGCGGTGGATAAGCTTCATCTCTCCACGTGATCACGCGTATACGCAAGCGTTCCAGGCGCTCTAACTCTTGTTGTGGGATAATATTTGCACGTTGCTTCAAAAAACTGGCGCAGGTCTTCTGATCCAATCCAGCTGCTATGAGTTTCTTGCTATCGGCTTGCCAGGCCGTCGCAACATCATCATGAAAAAAATCAAGCAGCGTCTTGAAGCGTGCTGCTCCAATGCCAGAGACGCGGCTGAATGCGATCCAATAGGAGAGTGCCTCTAGTGATAATACGTCAGATTGGTAATAGCGGGCATCAAACACTACCATCCCCCCCCCTTCTGCTGTTGGCCCATCTTTACAATAAACCGGCTTATAGCAAATAATGAACATTAAAATCTATTATACACGATTTAGTAATATACTGCCGATCCTAATAGGACTCATGGGTAGCCAGCTAGCGTGCTGGCTGTATCATAGCAATCACCTAAATGGGTAACTGCGTTAAAGTGTTTCATTCTATGCGTTCATGTAAGTAGAATTGCCTCTACCACAGCATGATATGTAAAGTGTGGAGCCTTGGTAAATGGGATGCTGTATGGTGAGTGAAATGCTATTTTACTGTTTTTCCGAAAATGGTCCCGACTCCTCGTTCTTTTACGAAGAAAAAGAAGAGCGATGAGGGGCAGTGACCGGGAGAATTATTTAGGAAATAGGGAGTAGCACAATTACTGTTATCAGAGAACTTCCCCGTGCAGGAAGGAGCAGTTCTCTGCGTAAAACAAGAGGAAGATATTATGAATAACGCCAATCAACCGCCTGCGAATAATCAGCCAGACGAAACAAACAGCCCTCCACGAACGGGGGGACTGCTAAGTAATTATGCTCAAAAACAGCCAAGCAAGTCAGATTCTCCTATTTCTCAGCCTCCACCAGGCGTATCTGCTCAATCATCAACGCCCTCAAGACGCCCTTTCCCATCGCAATCAGGTTTGCTCTCTCAGGCCGGGATGCAACCCTCACAATCAGGGCTGCTTTCTCAGGCTGGCATACAGCCTGCGCGTTCAGGCTTGCTTTCTCAGGCTGGCATACAACCGGCACGCTCAGGATTGCTTTCAGCCTACCAGCAAGGTTTTTTAGCGAATACCTTGCAAGCGGTGCGCGGCTGGTCAGGCAAACTTGCCACAATGGCTGGTCATCGTGTTCTGCCACCAGAGCCACCGCTCAAACGTTATCGCCCTTACGCAGAAGTGACGGAAGCATCGCCGTCAATGCAGACAAAAACGCAACCCTGGAAGCGCTCGCGCACTGTGCGCATCGTCAAACAGATCCGCAATCGCCGTGAGCGCTGGGGACAGACGCAGATGGATGCTGGACGTGTCTGGCGCATCCTCGGCATAATAACAGCTTTGCTAGCCGTTATTATGAGCATTTCTGGTTCGGCATACGGCTATACCTACTACCAAAATGAACTGCCCGAAGTACAACGCATCGCCAGTTTACAAGTTCCACAGACGACACGCATCTATGACCGTAATTACAATTTGCTCTACAGCGCCTATGATACAAGTGCCAATTCTGGAGGGCGTAGCACTCCCGTCAGCTATGCGGAAATCCCTACAGTCTTGCAAAATGCCTTGATTGCCACCGAAGATCACACCTTCTGGTCGAATATTGGCATAGATCCTACTGGTATCGTGCGCGCGGCCTCGGAGTCCTATGGTGGTGCCAGCGGCATTACGCAGCAGGTGGTCAAAAATCTGACACATGATACGCAGAACACAATCAGTCGTAAGATCTCCGAAGCTGCGCTCTCCATTGGTTTAACGCAAGAGTATCCGAAGTGGAAGATCTTGGAGATGTACTTCAACATCGCGCCATTTGGAGCACAGGACCTTGGGGCCGAAGCCGCAGTTGAAGACGATTTTCATCTTATGCCCGTATGCAGTGCAAATTATAAGTGTACTCCTGGTATAGAGCGTCTGGGGTATATGTCGGCGAAAGATCCGAATGACCCCGTGGTGGCCTTAGCGCGTGCCTCGCTGCTGGCAGGTATCCCAAACAATCCCACACTTTATGATCCGACGCTCGGTACAACGCAACAAGATAATATCCTGGCACGTCAAAAGCACGTGTTGGATCTGATGATAGGGTTTGGTGAGTCCTATGGGCCAGGCCCTGTTACGTCTGCAGTAGCGGCGCAGGCTGAAGCTCTGAGCGCCAAAATGACCTTTTCGCCTTATGCACAAATTAAACATGCGCCACACTTTGTGGACTGGGTGATCACTCAGTTAGAGACAGAGCTGGGCAATGGCGATCCCGCTGCCGGTGTAGATGCCTTCGTCACCAGTGGTTTCAATATCCGCACCACCATTGATGTGAGTTTGGAAGATTATGTGGAAGCTGCGGTAAAACGTCACCTGACGGAGCCTGAGTTGCAGGCGTTTACGGGAGGCTACGGACCCCTAAACGTGCAGAACAATGTGAACGATGCGGCTGCAGTTGTTATGAATTCGAAGACGGGCGAAGTCCTGGCAATGGATGGCAGTGCCAACTACAATAGTACTAATCCTGAGGTAGGTGGGACCGTCAATGCAACCATTTCACAGGATGGAACCCTGGGACGACAACCAGGTTCATCTTTCAAACCGATTGTCTATGCGACAGCGTTCCAGATGGGTTGGTATCCTGGTATGGTCTTGCCTGACGCAAAGACGTACTTTCCTAATGACAATCCAGCCGGTACTTCTGTCACTGACGTCTACACGCCATCCGATTATTCAACTGGTTCGACAGCCTCGTACCATCCTGATATCAGCCCCATGACGCTACGCACAGCTGTAGCGAATTCGTTTAACGTTCCGGCTGTCAAAACGTTGCAATATGTCGGCACCGAGAATGCTGTGGTTACGGCTGAACGTATGGGGCTGGGCAGTGCTCTCGCTCACGATGCCACGAAGCTGGGATGTAAAAATCAGACGGCTGCCGAACTGGGCGGTTGTTTTGGCATGTCTCTCGTGCTCGGTACAGCCGAAATTCCTTTGCTGCAGATGACCAATGCGTATCAAGTCTTTGCAGATAACGGGAGCTTTGTTCACTACCAGAGTATCCTGGATATCTGGGATAATTATGGGAATCATCTGTACCATTATAATACCAACAACGTAACGTCAAGCCCTGTGTTTAGTCCACAGGTCTCGTTCGAGATGACCTCGATTCTAGAGGATGAGCCTGCGCGCGTGTATGAATTCGCTCCTGATAATGCACTATCGTTCGCTGATAAGAGTTCTGCATGCGGATATGGTGTTAATTATCTCGATTGTCCTTATCAGGTGGCAGCAAAAACCGGCACAACGTCTGGTTTCGTGGATAATCTAACGATGGGTTATACACCAAATCTGGTTGTTGGAGTGTGGGCAGGGAATGCTAATGGTGATCCCATGACCAACGTCATTGGTATTACTGGAGCGGCTCCTATCTGGCATAGCATCATGGAGTTTGCCGATGAGGGCTGGTGCAATTATGCGACTGATCAGGTTCCTTGTACCAACTATAACCCCATTAAGGACGGTGTAGGAACGCAACAGCAATTTACTCAACCTTCCGGTTTAGTACAGCAATGCGTTTCCGGTACAAACGGCCTCGCGGGGTATAGTAGTAGTAACTGTGATTTTATGATTGCAGGCGAGGAGCCACAGCAAACAGGCGCAGCACCCGTTACCACCACCGCTAACAACAACAACAACGGCAACAACAACGGGAATAACAATGGGAATAACGGGCCAGGAAGTCTTTTTCCGTAAAACCCATTGAATGCAGAGGTCATGTTTCTGCAGGCTAATACATGCGTAGGGTGTAGGGCAATCCCTTGTGGATAACTTGCACCCTACGTTTTTTATCGCACATGTCAGTAGAGGGAAAACCAGCAGTCCCGGCACTCTTGACAATCTTCCCCTTTGAGTGCTATTCTGTACTTGCACTCTCTACGAGAGAGTGCTAGCAATCATCGTTGACAGATATTGTATCATCCGAGCATAGCCAAAGCTCTGTGCTCAGAAGGTGCATCAGGACAATCGAGGTAAGCAAGCATATGACATCACTTAGCCCGCGTAAACAGCAGATCTTGCGTGCGCTGGTTGAAGAATATATCCATAATGCTTCCCCTGTAGCGTCTGAAGCGCTGGTACGCAAGTATGGATTGCCATTTAGCTCTGCTACCGTACGTAATGAGCTGGCAGGCTTAGAGGAAGCGAACCTTATTCACCAGCCGCATACCTCTGCTGGCCGTGTACCAACTGACCTGGGTTATCGTTTCTTTGTCGAACATCTTATGCAAGAGTCGGCTTTATCGCTCGATGAGCAGCGTCTTATTCGTCATATGTTCTATCAGGTGCAGGATCAATTGGACCAATGGGTACGTCTTACTGCTTCGGTCATGGCGCGTTTGCTGCATAGTGCCGCTGTAATGACGCCGCCGCGTTCCAGTGAAGGACATTTTAAGCATGCTGAGGTGCTCTCGGTTACTGATCTCTCTGCACATCTCGTTGTCGTGTTCATAGATGGCACGGTCACGCAGCAGCGACTGCTCTTAGAGGCTCCCACGCAGCAAGAGGAACTCAGCGCGATTACTGCACGACTCAATCCATTATTCCAGAGTAAAGATGCTGTTGAAATCAATGCCGTGCTCATTTCCCTTGATCCTACGCCTGTAGAGCGCCTGATCGGCAATACTATCGTACGTATCTTAGAGCTGCATGGTAGCATGCAAGGAAACGATGCCTACAGCGAAGATATGGTCAATATCCTGGACCCGTTGGTCTTCCAATCGTCTTTACATGTCAACCCGGAAGATGAGCGTGGTGAACGTGTACGCAAGGTGATGGAGGAGATGGAGCATCGGCGCTTGCAACAAGTGATGGAGGAGATGGAGCAGAAGCGTATCTTACCAGCATTGGCATCGCATCTGTCTGAAACCGACGGAGTGCAAGTGATTATTGGCGGTGAAAATCAGTGGGATGAAATGAAAGATGTGAGCCTGGTGCTGGCGCGCTATGGGCAGCAAGGCAAAGTGGGAGGGCTGTTGGGCGTAATTGGGCCGACGCGTATGCAATATGGTCGCGCCGTCGCCGTTGTGCGCTACATGGCGCAGGTGATGGACGAACTTCTGGCCGATGTTTATGGATATGATGAGGAACGGTAAGGATTGCAAGGACGCTCGTATAGAGCACGATACTCCTCAATCCACCCGCACATCTACAGTCGTGTTGTCTGGAGGCCAGTTATATGGTTCTGGAAGCACCACCGTAGTCAAGCAAACGCAAATGTGTTTCCTTACATTCCTGGTGATGCGTTTCTGCATGCATATTGGGTATGAAGCAATGAAACTGCGTAGTAAATAGATATTATTAGGAGGCAACTGTGCCAAAGGTTATTGGTATTGATCTAGGAACCACAAACTCGTGTGTTGCGGTGATGGAGGGTGGCGAACCAGTCGTTATCCCCAATGCGGAAGGTGCACGCACGACGCCGTCGATTGTTGCAATCAATAAAAGCGGCGAACGTCTCGTTGGTGAAGTGGCAAAACGCCAGGCTATCACCAATCCTGAGAACACCATTTCTTCGATCAAGCGCTTTATGGGGCGCAAATTTGATGATCCTGAAGTGGATCGCGACAAACGGCTCTCAGCTTACAAGGTCGTGCGTTCGAATAATGGCGATGCCTGGGTCGAAGTGCAGGGCAAATCCTATAGCCCGCCAGAGATCTCTGCCATGATCCTGCAGAAGCTCAAGGCCGATGCTGAAGCCTACCTGGGCGAGCGTGTGACACAGGCGGTGATCACCGTTCCGGCCTACTTTAATGACGCTCAGCGCCAGGCAACACGCGATTCTGGTCGCATCGCCGGTCTGGAAGTCTTGCGTATTATTAACGAGCCAACGGCTGCTTCATTGGCCTATGGACTGGATAAGAAAAAAGACGAGCGTATTGCTGTCTATGACCTGGGTGGTGGTACATTCGATATCTCGATTTTGGAACTGGGCGATGGCGTTTTCGAAGTAAAAAGTACCAACGGCGATACACACCTGGGTGGCGATGACTTTGATCAGCGCATTATTACCTGGCTGGCCGACGAGTTCCGCAAGGAACAGGGTATCGATCTGCGCCAGGACCGCATGGCGCTACAGCGCTTGAAGGAAGCCGCTGAGAAGGCGAAGAAAGAGCTGTCCAGCTCAATGCAGACAGAGGTCAACCTGCCTTTTATTACCGCCGATGCCAGTGGCCCAAAACACTTGACTATGACCCTCTCACGCTCGAAAGTTAGAGCAGTTGGTAGAGGATCTGGTGGAGAAGTCCCGTGGCCCAGTCACAAAGGCGCTCTCGGATGCCAGTGCACGCCCGGGCGATATCAACGAGGTGGTGCTGGTTGGTGGTCAGACACGTATGCCAGCCGTGCAGACGCTGGTGCGTCGCGTTTTCGAACGCGAACCCAACCGTGGCGTGAATCCTGACGAGGTTGTTGCCGTTGGAGCCGCTATCCAGGCTGGTGTCTTGACCGGCGACGTGAAGGACGTGCTCCTGCTCGATGTGACGCCGCTCTCCCTGGGTATTGAAACCTTGGGTGGTGTCTCTACACGCTTGATCGAACGCAACACGACGATCCCAACGCAGAAGAGCCAGGTCTTCTCTACAGCCAGTGACAATCAGCCCAGTGTCGAGATCAACATCTTGCAGGGTGAGCGCGAGTTTGCCAAGGATAACCGCTCATTGGGTAGCTTTATTCTGGATGGTATTCCACCTGCCCCACGTGGAGTTCCGCAGGTTGAGGTCATTTTCGACATTGACGCAAATGGTATTGTAAATGTGTCGGCACGTGATAAAGGTACTGGCCGTGAGCAGAAGATCACCATTATCCCGTCCAGTGGCCTCTCGAAGGAACAGATTGAGCGTATGGTGAACGACGCCGAGACGCACGCCTCTGACGACAAGCGTCGTAAGGAAGAAGTCGAGGAGCGTAACCTGGCTGATAGCGCCGCGTATCGCTCGGAAAAGAGTCTGACTGAGATCGGCGATAAGATTCCCTCGGACCAGAAGGGCGAACTCGAGGCCAAGATCGCTGATGTGCGCGCGGCTCTCTCGACCGACGACGTCCCTCGCATCAAGTCGGCCCGTGAGGCTCTGGAGCAGGCTTTCTACAAGATTAGTGAGTCAATCTATCGTCAGGCTCCTGCTGGTGCTCCTGGCCCAGACTTCGCGGGTGAAGCCCAACCTGGCGCAGGACAGGGACAATCTGGCTCCGATGATACCATCGAGGGCGAATATAAAGAAATGTAGGTAGTGGTGGGAGGTGATGATTGTGAAGCATCCACAAAGCTCGATCACCTCCCATACGCGGGTGCCAGCCAGGCCCTGGTACCCGTTTCATCTATCTTCAATCTACAGTAGAGAGATGAACGTTATTGACCATTCGGGTATGCGAAAAATTACGGGAGATACCCCAAACCTGGGCTATAAATATTGCACTCACGCGGTGTAATGATGTAATCTTGTTGAATGACATAGCATACGTCGTACTTACATTTCCTTACATTCAAGTAAGGACACTGTAATAAGCTATGCCAGTGACATTTCTGGATGTATATGAGTAATAGTAGCGAAAAGTGTTTTTCAATCCAGTAGCGCGGATCAATTCGCGCCCTGTTTCTGATGGTAAAGGACCAGCAAATGGCCGCGAACAAGCGAGATTATTATGAAGTACTGGGGGTATCGCGCAACGCCAGCGATGATGATGTAAAGAAGTCCTTTCGTCGCCTTGCCAAGCAATATCACCCCGACGCAAATAAAGAGCAGGGAGCGGAAGCCCGCTTTATCGAAATCAATGAAGCATATGAAGTTTTGAGCGATCCACAAAAGCGTGCTACTTATGATCGCTATGGTCATGCTAGCGTTGGTGGAGGTGTTGGTGCTGGAGCGGGCTTCAATGACTTCGGGAGCTTTAGCAGTATCAACGATCTTTTTGAGACGTTCTTCGCTGGTACAGCAGGTACGCAGCGTCGTTCTGGTTCCCAGCGCGGAGCTGACCTGCGCTATGAGTTAACTATTAGCTTTGAGGATGCGGTTTTTGGCTGCCAGAAGGAGATCGAACTGCCGCGCTGGGAAACCTGTTCGACCTGTCGTGGGAGTGGCGCACAGCCTGGTACATCGACGACGCGCTGTTCTGCCTGTCAAGGTTCGGGTGAGATCCGGCGTGTACAGCAATCCATTTTTGGTCAATTTGTGAATGTGACGATGTGTGAGCGCTGCCATGGCGAAGGTCGTGTGATCACTACTCCTTGTGAGAAATGCCGTGGTCAGGGCCGTGTACGTAATAATCGTCGCGTCGTGGTGAATATTCCCGCTGGCGTCGATGACGGTATCAATGTACGCGTAACCGGCGAAGGCGAAGTAAGCGCACGAGGAGGTACACCTGGCAACCTCTACGTTGTTTTGACGGTAAAGCCTCACCAGTACTTTAAGCGTCAGGGGAACGATATTCTGTATGAATTGCCGATCAGCTTTACGCAGGCAACCCTGGGCGATGAGGTCGAGGTCCCAACAGTTGATGGCAAAGCAACGATGCTGAAAATACCGGCTGGCACGCAAAGCAATCGCTCTTTCCGTCTCAAGGGTATGGGCGTGCCTGTCGTGCATAGTAGTGCGCGTGGTGATCAGCATGTCATCGTAAAAGTCGTGACACCGACGAGCCTGACTCCTGAGCAGAAGCGTTTGTTGGAAGAGTTCGCGCGTATCGAACGTGAACAAAATGAGCAAAACGGTAAAAACATCTTCCGCGATCTTTTCGAGAAAACCAAAGATGTGTTCCAATAAGCCCACAATTGTGCATGTTCATACAAAGAGGAGGTAGGGCGATCACGAAAGGATCTGCTCTCCCTCCTCTTTGTGCTACATTATTAGAGTTGTTTGCGGTGTCCCAGCCTGATGCAGGGCCTTTCAATGAGAAAGTAAGACAGAAGCGCGACAGGCACAAAATGAGGAGACCATTTAGCGCCGTCGTTTCGCGATGTCTTCTTCCGTCGTTTCGCTCGTAATCAGCTCGTAGAGTTGTGCCAGGCCCTCTTTGGGACGCAAAATGCGTCCCAGGCGCTGGATATACTCGCGTTTTGTGCTGTTTCCACTGACAATGATGGCAACTCGGCAATCTGGCACATCAACGCCTTCATTGAGCACGCGACCCGTGACTAATTTGCTATACTCTCCACTGCGAAAGCGTTCCAGGATAGTGCGCCGTTCTTCAGTTGGCGTTTTGTAGGTAATACTGGGTAGGCAAAAGCGTCGGCTGATCTCAGCGACAACCTGATTATATTCTGAGAAGAGAATCACCTGATCAGCTCCATGCAGGCACAGCAAGCGTTCAATTTCGGTATACTTGGCTGGTGCGTTCATAGCGATATTGCGTGCTTCACGCCAGGCCAGCATGGCAGCTCGCGCCTCCGGGTCACGAGCCGTCATGTAGATAAGTTTCTGCTGAAAATCCTCTGGACTGCGAATGATGATATGGCGACGCTGTAAAAACGTGCGGTAGATGCGCCGCTGTTCACTATAGCGGGCGAGATCCTCGCTGGTTAAGGCGATATCAATACGGTGCTCCTCGTATTGAGCCAGGTAGCGTTCCTGCGTAAGTTCCATGGGTGAACGCCGGTAGACTTCTGGCCCAATCAGTTCTGCGAGATCTGTGTGAGCCATATCACTACGTTCAGGTGTTGCACTCAAACCCAGACGCACAGGCGTAAATGCGCTCTCTGCAATAAGACGGTAGGTCGGTGCCGGGAGATGATGGCACTCATCGAAAATGAGTAGCCCGAAACGCCACAATTCACGTGGATAGAGTGCGGCTGAGTCGTAGGTGATAATCGTAATCGGCTTTAAATCTTTCTCCCCTCCGCCAAAGATGCCGATTTCGTCAACTGATAGTGAGAGCGCGGCAGCTAATGCAGTACGCCATTGTTGTAGCAGATCAATCGTTGGTACCACCGCAAGCGTCCACAGGCCCGTTTCGTGGATTGCCATGGCAGCCACGAACGTCTTGCCCGCTCCTGTAGGCAGAACTACGACGCCCGCACTTCCCTCAGCCAGCCAATGATCGATAGCCTCTTGCTGATACGGACGTGGCTGCATCACGAGTTTCGTAGGACCCGGTAATGCTGGTCGCTCATCAAAGGCTATGGTAAAAGGTATCTGCTGCTGGAGCAGTGCCTGTTTCACCGCCCTCCAGTGAAATGGCTGCGTGCGCAAAAAGTGCTGGCGTTTATCTTGCTCAATACTCGAACGCACAGTATCCGGCAGATATGTTCCGAAAAGTGCAGAGAGCGATGCAGGCAATGCCAGTTGCTGCTCCTGCGTGGCAGCAGATGAGATAGTCAGGTCGCGGCCACGTAGTTCAATCTTCGTTGTTGCCATTGTTTCCTTCATAAACTTCTATTGTATTATCCTCTTTTTGCAAGCAACTTTGCAAGTACTTCCATATGAAATGACGCTTGCCTTCTACTTTTTGTCACTGCTATGCCTTCCCTTTTGCTGCTAATAACATAGATTATGTTCTATACTTATATACTTTTAATAAAGAGCATATTTTCTAATTTTCCATACTATTCATCTTTTTGTAATAATTTGTGGATTGAATTTTGGAGAAATGTCAGTATTTTCATTTTGTAGATAAATTACTATAATAAGTATACAAAGTATTGAATTCACAAATATACTGTGATATGATATAAGGAGTGAAAGGATACAGTGCGACAACGGAAAGTTATTCTGGTGGATGTTTTTTAGGTAGAAGGAGGAATGTTGCGATGACAGAGTTACATCTTTTCCCTGAGCATACCATACAGCGTGTGGCTATTGTTGATGGCAAGGATTTCGAGAAGCAAATCCCTTACTGGTATCCAGAGATAGCGGGATTTAAAACGGTGCATGTCCCGCGCATGCTCAGGGGGATGGAAGAAATCGTGAGTTTTATTCGCTCAAATGCTGATGCGGTCGTGTGTGTGCATCGCCTGGGGCGTCCCGATTTTAGAGCTTTTTATGGGGCTGAGTTGGTTGCAGCTTTGTATGACGCGAAAATTCCGGCTTTGCTTGTGACGCAATATTTGGACATAGACCAACATAGCTCATTGCGCAAATGGCGGGATAAAGTACCTGTCGTTCTGCACCTGCGTGAATTTGATCCAGCGAGCATTAAAGAATGTCTGGAGTTCTGCCAGGCAGAGATACGCGGCAATATACCTGAGACACGCGTGCCATACCGTGTGATGGTTTACATAAATAACGTCGAGAGTGTATTGGGGGAGCAGTATGTGGATGGGACTATTGATTGCTGGGATCATTATCAGGTTGTGCGTTTTCCTTTGTTGCTGATCCCGCAGCACCTCCACGATCAGGTGATACCCGGTGCCTGGTTCTTTGCCCATGTCAATGTGAAGACCGATGTCTCCCACGAACTCTATTTTCGCGAGTTTGTATTAGCGCCGGAACCCGAATACGAAGAGAATCTGACCTATTGTGTGAATATGCTCGATGGCACAGGTGATGCTGGCTTCGGGGAGGAGGATGCACAGAAACGCTTCGCACAGTAGTGTAGCTGATCTTCAGAAAAGAAAAGCTAGCGTTGTATTGCAGAGGAAAGAAAAGAAACAAAATAATCTTGCGCAATGCTGTAGGGATCACGCTTCCCTTGCATGACGTCTTCGATCACTGCTTGCCATTCTTCTTCGCTTGCTACTGTTTTGAATGTTCTGGCAACGGCCTGCAGGATGAGGTCTTCGATTTCTCTGCGTACCTGGCGCTGTGTGAGCTGTGTCAACATACCGCTCTCTTGCAGGTATACATAGTGCTGCTGTAGCGCGTCGACCAGTTCGGTGATACCTTGTAACTTGAGCGAAGATGTTTTGATGATGGGTATACGCCACGTTGTCTTGTGCCTGTTGGAGGAGAGACTCAAGAGCATTGCCAGCTCTGCCGCAGCTTGATCGGCTTCTGGCTTATCGGCTTTGCTAACAGCGAAGATATCGGCAATTTCGAGAATACCAGCTTTGATGGCTTGGATATCATCTCCCATGCCGGGGGCAACAACGACCAGTACCGTCTGCGCTGTACCCATAATCTCAACTTCGGCCTGACCCGTACCGACGGTCTCGATGATGATGGGATTGTAACCTGCAGCATCCATGGCTCGCACGACGTCCCGTGTTGAGGTAGCCAGCCCCCCCAGGTTCCCTCGACTTGCCATACTGCGAATAAATACCTGGGGATCACCGGTCAGCTCCATCATGCGGATACGATCACCGAGGATTGCGCCTCCGCTGAAGGGACTGGTGGGATCAATGGCGATGACTCCGACTTTGTGATCTCGGTTGCGGAACTCTCGTACCAGGCGCGTGGTCAGCGTGCTCTTTCCTGCCCCTGGTGCGCCTGTTATGCCGATAATGTGGGCATTGTGGCTGTATTGATACAATTCTGCCAGGTAACGGCGAGTCGCTGGAGCTTCACTTTCTATCAATGTTACCATGCGCGCCAACGCGCGACGGTCTCCATTGAGCAGGCGCTCGACAATGTTTTGCAATGCAGTATACACCTATGCCTCTACGGTCAGGCGATTGGCCTGCACGTTCTCACGAACAAACTGAATGATCTGTGAAGTTGATGTGCCAGGACCAAAGCGACCTTTGATACCCATTGCTGCAATGGCGGGAATATCTTCGTCTGGCAAAATACCGCCAGCGGCTACCAGTACATCATTCACGTTGTCTTTCTGCAAAAGTTCCATTACGCGCGGGAAAATAGCCATATGTGCACCGGAGAGGATACTCATCAGGATAGCATCTACGTCTTCCTGGAGTGCAGTTTCAACGATCATCTCGGGGGTCTGGCGAATACCGGTATAAATTACTTCCATACCAGCATCGCGCAACGCACGGGCAATGATTTTTGCTCCACGATCATGCCCGTCCAGTCCCGGCTTAGCAACCAGGACACGAATTGGGCGGATTGCGTTTGGCCCAGGCATAAGAAGTGACTCCTTTGTCAAAAACTGGTGGGAACGACTATCGATAGGAGCTTTCCCTAAAGCACTGCCGCGTAGAGCGCGCAAATCGCGCGTTCTTGTTCTGCATAGAGTTCTGTACTGTGTGCTTTCAATTTTACAACGGAAGAGAGTTCACTGCAAGCGCTCATCAAATGGCGAGCACGTTGAATAATTTGTGTTTTTTCGGGAGAGGTTGCAATTATAGGAATAGGAAGATGTGCCAATATATATTGCTCTATCTGCGGCTGTACCCATTTATAGGCCGTATGAAAAGTATAGATGTAATCACTTAATAGACGTGAATTAAGG
This sequence comes from uncultured Chloroflexia bacterium, assembly GCA_963802635.1. Lineage (GTDB taxonomy): Bacteria > Chloroflexota > Ktedonobacteria > Ktedonobacterales > Ktedonobacteraceae > CAVTLG01. The sequence continues at coordinate 325,758 of CAWDJJ010000001.1, forward strand.
AGTGCCAGTAGAAAATAGAGTTCATCTTCCTCTTGTTGGGGATAATACATTCTATCCTGCGTTAGAAGTCGGGGCGTGCGCAAGTGGAGCAGGTAGAGGGTTTGTAAGACGACATGGCCCTGGAGATCCAATGTAGCCTGTAAGTGCTCCATACTCTTTACAACAAGCAGCTTCGGGGCAAGATAGCGCTCTAATTGCTTTTTGAGACCCATCTGTGCGATCCAGCGCTGCGCGGTCGGAAAGGTGTATGGTCGTATATCTGTTCCACCACATAATACAGGATACCACTCATTGTTAATGCCTGGTTGTATGCTGCTGAGAAGAGGGCTAGCTTTGCCCAGTTCCTCTCCGCGCCCAATATATACGCAGTTGCCCAGAAAGGCCAGTGTGCGTTGTGCATCGTGCTGTGCAGGCGCATAGAGATGGGCGTGGAGACGTTCTATTAATGTCTCCTGCGCATCGCTTAGCAAGTAACGTAACTCGGCTTTTGGTTGACTACGCAAGAGCGTTTGAGCAATAGTTTTCACCGCACTTTGTTGCATTGCGGTATGCTCATACTCTGTATTACGCCGTGCTGGTTTGTCTGCTTCTGCCAATGGAGTATGTACCCAGCGTTCTCGCTTCCAGGATATCCGGTGTATGCTGCTGGGCGGACACTTTTGAGCGATGATGACGACTGCCCCTACGTATGCGGCGAAAACATCCGCCAGATGCCAGAGGTGATGGATCGTCGTTTCAGCGAGCAAACGTTGGCGTTCTCGTGACGCATTGGCACGCGCTAACACTGGATCGGGTAGCACCATGCCTATCCAGCCGTTGGGACGCACAATCTGTAAGGCGAGATTTAAGAAAAGGAGGTAACTATCGGATTGTCCACGTTGTTGTGCACTGCGATATCCGCTGAGATCGTTGTTCTTTGCTGCCAAATAGGGAGGGTTAGCAAGAAACAAATCGATGTTCTGACTTTGTCCCCATGGTATGGCTAAGCCATCGGTCTGGTGAATATGTAGAGCTAGGCACGGCTCGTGTTGTACCCGTGTAGTTCTGAGTATAGCAGGCTTCTCTGCGTTAAATTGCTGGCATTGCTCAACAAGCACCTCGCGTAACTGCATTTCAGCGAGAAAACAGGCAATTGGGTCGGGATCGAAGCCCCATATGTTGCGTTGTATGAGCGTGGTTGCCGATGCGTCAGTGTACGCTGTCCGTTGCGCAAAAGTGCTAAGACGACGTGCTGCGCTTGTTAGGAAATTACCGCTTCCACAGGCCGGGTCAAGCACGCGAATGTGGGAAAGATCCTGGTCTGCTGTGTAGCCACAGGCATCCAAAATTTGCTCAACAAGGCGCGGTGGCGTAGAGAAGTGACCACGAGTCTTGCGTTCGCGTGGCGACAACGTTGTTTCATACCAACCCAAAAGATCTTTTGCTATCATGGGCGGATCAAAATGTATCTTTCTTACGTAGAAGTTCTAGCGCTTCAAGAGCTGCCAGGCGGCCTGCTTCTTTGATGTTGGAAGCCTGGCCGACTCCCAGAAGATCCTCATGCTCGAACACGCCGACCAGGAAAACACGGTCATTATGACTACCACCTTGTTCCAGTACGCGGTAATCGGGCAGAGTTCCCGAGTGCTGTAAGATGAGCTTCTGCAAGTGGCCCTTGGGATTTACCTCGGTAACTTGTGTGTTTACCTGCTCAATCATAGGAATAACGGTGCGTGCAACGAAGACTTTGGCGGCTTCTGTTCCTTGATCAATGTGGATAGCACCAACCAGAGCCTCCAGTACATCAGCGCATAGAGAGTCCCGAGAACGCTCATTGAAGGTACGCAGATTAGCGATATCAACACGAATAAAAGAGAACAGTCCGAGACGTTGCCCGACCTCAGCTAAAACACGGCGGCTGACAACCTCAGATTTCAACGCGGTCATTTCCCCTTCAGACGCATTGGGGAGTGCACGATAAATATACTCAACAACATGCGCACTGATAATTGCATCGCCCAGAAACTCAAGCGTGTCGTACGAATCGCGCACCGCTGTCTCGGGACAGCACGAATGATGAGTAACTGCCCGACGTAACAATGTACGATCATTGAAAGTAACCTGGAGCAGTGCTTCTAAAGCTATCAGGTTGTTCGCTGTATGTATGTCTTCCATATACCAATATTATAGAGTAGCAGTTGTATTACTTATATTGCCTTGCATTCAGATGAGCCGAAGGCGCACTCCGCACAATGCATCAATTCCGCAGTAATCTGGCCTTATTGTACACGCAAGGCGCAGTTTTTCGCAAATCGCAAGCGAGTTCTTACCTTTTGACAGGGCAATGGACTCGCTAATGCCCCTGTGACTAACAAGATATGCTCGTCGTTTTGGGGATATGGTATGATCAAATCAGAGTACCAACTTCATAAGATGTAGGAATTGATATGAATATTCAGCATTTGTCGTGGCGGCGCAATAAGTGGACAGCTTCGGCCATTCGTGCAATAAACAGAAGAGAGCTGCTAAGCTCATCGCTTTTTACCGTCCTGTTCATGGTATTATGCCTATCTGCTTGCGCTGTACCAGGGGTGAACACAGACGCAGTGGCAACAGCAACGCCCGTGCGGGTTAATGGTTTTGGGACAGTTGCGAATCATACGCACTCATTGCTGGCACTGCCTGATGGCATTTTGTTACTAGCTACGCACTATGGCTTGTTCCACTCCCTAAATAATGGAGAAAGCTGGCAAATTGTTGCCGCCGGTCCTAACCAGCCGATGCAAGATTTGATGTCATTCTCACTTGTGGATAGTTCACTGAATACACAGCGCCTCTATGTACTGGGCATACCGGTCGTTAGCAACCCGAAAGGCACATCTGGTCTCTATACGAGTACTAATCAAGGCAGGACATGGTCACTGGTTGATACGATGGCGGCATTAGGGAATATGTATTTTGTCGCTGCCGGTAACGACACTCCCAATCAAGTGTATCTCTACCTGAACGAATTGGGGGCACGTGGGCTGAAAGTGAGTATAGATGGAGGAGAGCATTTCCGCGCCACCGGAACACTGCCATTCGGTAGTATCAGTGGTTTGCTAGCTATTCCTGGCGCACCGGGACAACTCTTAGCCTACGGCGACAGTGGTGTGGCACGGAGTACAGATAGCGGAGCACACTGGCAGGTGCTTTCCAGGATCAATGGAGCAGTATTTCAAATGACGACAGCGGGAGCGCATGCTCCTATCTATGGCTCTGGTGACGCTGGGATTTATGTCTCGCAAGATGGCGGCAAGAGCTTCACACTGGTATATACACAATATTCTTACAACGCGCTAACATCTTCGCCTACTCAGCCGCAGGTAGTGTATGGGAAATTAGCGACCGGAGCCTTTAGGAGCACAAATGGAGGTCGCAGTTGGAGTCCTTTGCCTCCTATAAGAACGGACTTACAGGTCCTGGCGGTCGATCCGGCAGACCCCACGCAGCTCTATGCTGCACTCAACTATCCAACGCAAGTGTATCGCTATGATCAAAGTAATGGAGCGTGGTTATCACTCACGCCGAAGGCATGAGTAAAGTCAATTATCATGGATAAGGGTGTTATGATCATGTGCTTAAAAATATCCCGCTGGTTGGCTGCACTTATCCTTCTCTCTGCCCTGCTCACCTTGCTTGTACCAGTGGCTCAGGCGGATGGCGGTGCACCCAATCTGGCTTATGTTTCAGATGGTGGAAAAGGTGTGAGCGTTATTGATGTATCACAGCAGAAAGTGGTCAATACGATCAATGCCGGTGGTGATCCTCACTTGCTCGCGTTAAGCGCCGACGGGCGCTTCCTGTATGTGGCAGAACCACAGGCTGGGCGTCTGGCAGCTATTGCTGCGAAGACAGGTACAACCTTCTGTAGCGCGAAGGTGCCAGGACAACCGAATTTGTTGGTCATGGACGTCAATAATACAACGCTGTATATGGCTGGACAAGGAGCGGCTAGCGTCACAGTCATCGACGCAAATACGTGCGCGATTAAACGCACACTGCACACAAATGGACCCGTGTATGGCCTTGCGGTAGCAGCTATAGGTGCAGCATTGACGGCAAATAATGGGGATCAGCTCTGGGTTGCTACTGCGAATACACTGACAATTTTTGACGATAACAGTGGACGTCAACTGGGTCAGGTCAGTGTGCCTGCTGGACCGCGTTATCTCACCATTCCCGCACGTGGAACGGCGTACGTGACCACACAGCAGGGTAGCGTTGAAGCAGTCGATCTCAACACACATCGCGTGACGCTACTGGTCTCTGGTGGGGTGTATGGTCCGATGGACTACGATGCAACCACAGGAGAAGTGTATGTACCGGATCAGAAAAACAAGCAGTTGCTTGTACTGGCTCCAGTGAATAGTGGCTTCGCGCCGCCCAAAGAACCGACGCGCGTAATCAAGCTTCAGGCAAGCCCCGTCTCAATTGCGATTACCAGCGATGGTCAACTAGGGTTTGCCGCGCTGACAGGCGGAAACGTGGCGATGCTTGATATTCCGGCGCGTGGGCAGTTAATCACCACGATTACTGTTGGTGGAGACCCGCGCTTTATTATTACTGGACTCTATCCTCCCGCCTTTGGAACGACACCGCAGCAAGCAGCTTTCCAGGGAACAATCATTAGCATTGCCGCTTACACGCTGGTGCTGCTCTTACTGATTGTACCGATAGTGCTGTTTATAAGATATTCAAAGAAACAGAAGACGAGCAATACAATACCAACGCAGGAAGCCGTAAAGAAATAAGATTTTGCTGGAGGCGATGATTATGAGTCATCCTGAACATTTAAACGTTCGGGATGACTCATAATCATAATCTTTTCTGCGTTACTCTTTCACAACGAGTCCTAGAATTTCGGGGGCTTTTTTGAGAATGCGCGGAGCAACCAGGATCAAGATAACGCTATAGATGGTCAGTCCATAGAGCAATGATGCAGGAAGCGTGATGGCCCAGACCCATAGCGCACCATGTATATAGGGCAGGATCACACCTAAGCCAACCGGTATCATAATGAAGAGAGTTCCATAGACGGATAGTGCTGACATAAAACCGCGCAGGCAACCTCCCTCTACACTCATATTTGAGGTTGTGCGAAAGCCTCGTAAGCCCGAGCGCATTTGTTGAGGCATGAACGTAGAGGTAATGTTGCCAATACCCACGATGATGCAAATGCTGGTGAAGCCAACGACAATACCAGGCACGATGAATGCCCAGGCATGGGTGAGCGCAGCCGATAAGAGCACAAGCACCAGAACTTCAACCACGCCCAGCAACATCACAGTGATATTCTTGGCCCAGAGAATATATCTAGGTGGGATAGGAAACAGAAAGAGCGTCGTCAGGCTTTGACGCTCAAGACCTAAAACGTTGTAGCTCAATGTGAAAAGTGAGAAGAGGATGATAGCCGGAGCAAGCATAACAGTCCATGGACCAGCACCCGCTAAGGATGCTTTATTACCGAAGTCGAAGAAGAGAATGATAATGATAACACCAATGGACATGAATGATTGGAGCAGCATAGCTTTGAGTTGCGGATCTCGCCAGAGATATTTCATATCTTTACGCACCAGCGTCAGGACCTGATCTGGCAGCAGTTTTCCCAGCAGGCCAGTTTGAGTTTGCATGCCGGGCATGATGGAAGCGCTAACCAGTGCTGAACTGACACGCCGCTGACGTGTACTGCGCACAGTTCCGCCACTTTCAGCAGTAGTCAAGCTGTGCGCGACCAACAATTGCCAGAGGTAAAGTACCATGATGCTGATAAGAGCGAGAGTAACAAGCCAGATAAAGCCTACCCCCCAATTGCCCACTGTGGCCTGTTGAATAGCACGTGCAGCCATACCGGGTGGCAACCACTGCAAGTAAGGCGAGAAAACCGCATGTGTCAAAAGTGTCAAGAAGTTAGTAGTAACAAGGACGTGTATGGCAATCTGGTAGAAGATGTAGATGCAGGACACCAGAAGAAACGTCAGGATGATAGACAGATCGCGGAAACGACGATTCTGTAAGAGTGGCAAGAGGAGTGCCAGGACAAGCTGACCAATACCGACCAGCTGAATATAAAAAATGAGCATAGCCAGGAGCACGAATAAGGCCAGTGGAAGAGAAGTTGCCCAACCAACCACGACAGCACCAAGCACAAAGAAGAGTCCCAATGTTGGAATATCAAGCAACGTAGAGATGATCAAGCTCGCCATCAGTTCACCGCGTGTGATAGGAAAAAGTTCTAATTTCGAGAGGTCAAAGCCTTCGTTCGCACTAATTTCAAACAGCGGCAGCACAATCCACAATACGTACAGTCCCGTCAGGACGAGGAAGAGCAGTTCCGTGTTCGCAGGCGTGCTAAGGAAGCGGTACCCAAAGAGTGTACCGATGGCAGTGGCACCGAAAAAGCCAATGACGAAGAGCAGCGTGGTAACAGTCCCAAGGATACGCATAGTCGCATTACGCGTGAAACTACGCGAGAACACTTTCCAGCGTAACCAGAGCAGCCAGCGCAGTTTATCTAAATGTATGACCATGATGTCCCTCTACTCTGTTTCCAGCCAACTTAGATTGTGATTCTCGTTACGCACTCCAATAACATTAAGGAAAATATCCTCCAGAGTAGCGTCTTTGCTGTCCCCACCAGCACTTGCACGTTCGCGTAGCTCCTGTAAAGTACCCTCAGCGACCAGTATACCTTGATTAATGATACCCACGCGCGTACACAGACGCTCTACAACTTCCATAATGTGCGACGAAAAAAAGATAGTTGTGCCATTGCGCGTCAGGTCCTGCAGGATATCACGCACTGCACGAGAACTGACTGGATCGATACCCTCGAATGGCTCATCGAGGAAAAGGACCTGTGGACGATGAATGATGGCTGCCGCTAAGGCAACTTTTTTGCGCATACCGACCGAGTAGTCCACAATCAGCTTGTTGGCATCGTTCGTAAGATCAAGCACATGCAGCAGCTCCTCTGTACGCCGCTGAACATCAGCCGCAGCCACTCCATACATGTGACCGGAGAAGATGATAAATTCGCGACCACTCAGACGCTCATACAGGTTCAGGTATTCAGGGAGCACTCCCATGATCGCGCGCGCGCGCAGTGGGTCTGCCCATACATCGATGCCACCAACCCATATATTTCCAGAGCTAGGACGTAATTGTCCAACAATCATCTTAATTGTCGTACTTTTGCCAGCCCCATTGGGACCCAGGAAACCATAAAACTCGCCGGGCCGTATCGTTAGATTAAGCTGATAAACTGCCATCTTTTGTCCAAATGCCCGCACAAGGCCGCGCGTGACAATAGCATCCTGATGATGCGACACAGTTGCGTTTTCATCCTGTGCCGCTGTAACTGATGCCGTCGACGTATGTGGGTCAGGGAACGTTGTCATGCTTACAATCCTTTACTTACAGTGATGATCCCTTGCATCGTATTGCTATATGCTATAAACACTATAGTAGAGAGCTAACTCCCTGTCAAGCTATACAATCTGTTAGACGCAATACGTGGCATGCTATCCAATGTTCCACGTTAAGTATCGGTAATGTACAACTGTATCTCTTTATCCGGTAATACGAGAAAGAGGAGCGAAATAGGTGCTAGTTCATCCACTCGTTAGGTGAACCTTTGCGCACCTGGACGGCAGCTTCACGATCCTTCAAGACCTTTGCGTCTTCTGCCATACGTTTCGGCAATTCAGAAAGATTGATACTATGCCAGTAGGCAGCGGGGAACAAGCCAATGCCAATAGCCAGCGCAGCACCAATTTCTCCCTGATTGACCTGCAGGTTTGGCGGTAGATGAAAAGGCGCAGAAATAACGCCAAAAGAGAAGAGCAGCGCAAAAGTAAAAATAGCCAGTTCAACGACGCATGCCACATAATATGACGCGACTTCTCGCCGCTGCCGCCGTCGATAGAGCAGAGCTAAAGCGATATTCAGCAGGCACAGAAAACCAGTAGTCCAGAGCGTGATAGGAATTATAGTGTGCAACCTGACAGTAGGCAGCACTCCATAAGCCAGATGAACCGCAAGAGCAGCAGTAATCAGCGTAATTGTCAATTTAAACCTCCACCTGGGTAAGATGACTATCAGGATCAACGATACTGTGTTTTTATATTGCCTTGCATTCAGATGAGAAATATGCGACAGCATATTTCTCATCTGAATGCCTATGGGTATTAATTCTGTGTCAACATAAGATTAGAAAAGGCCACTTCCGTCCCCTGCAAGTTTACCATCATGCCGATTTGACCACCTTTAAAGTGAGTATCCTGAGTTGTACCGAGGTATTTTCCATTGACTGTAAAGGTAAATTTCGATCCCTTGACCGCAATTGAAACCGTGTTGTCGTCGACAATTCCTAAACCAACATGATATTCTTTGCCAACAGCATAATGCCAGATTGTATTCCAGTTAGACGTAACAACGCCATTATTGAACGTGTCATTATACGCGCGAAACTCATAGAGAGCTGCACTTTTGGTATGCAATATCTGAAAGCTGTAGAAAGAAACTCAGGGTGTGACCACTTTGTTGAGTTGTATTATAACGCAAATCATCCCGAACAGGTTGTACTGACTACTATCGTTACCTTTGACCTCATTCATCGTCAGAGTGTAGACGAAGTTATTGGGTAAGGTGTAATCAGGTAGGAGTGAATTGGCAATCTTGTTGGGATCAGTCGCAGTGATATCATACGCACCATTTTTGAAAACAGCGTTCTGCGAAGTGAGCCAGTCGTGTGCATTGCTGGACAATGGATCACTAAAGATGATATTTGACTGTGCAGTAGCCGTAGCCTGCGCAGCGACAGTGGCCGCCGGGTTAACTCCGGCAACTATGTTTGTTTGTGTAGGCTGGCTTGCAGGTAGTCGCGTGAGCAAAAAGATCAGTGACCCTAATAATATAATCGTTGCAGCGACAACAAGTAGAGCGACCTTTTTCTTGTTTTGCTTCACCGCACCCGGCAATGCGGTTGCGTGATCTTTAAACGGTGGCAGCAGTTGTTCTGGTTCTGGTGGCAACATCGGCAATATACCAGTCAAGTATTGACCAGGTTGACCTGCGACCGGGACCTTGACGACTTTGACGGGTTGTGCCAGCTTGAGCATGCCTGTTTCGCCATTGTACTCGCCAGTAGGTACGGAAAGGGCACCTGTAGCTCCTGGCGATAACGTCGAGCCAGGTAACATGCCAGTCGTCGCAAGTGTTGTAGTTGGCCCAAGCTTCCTGGTAGTACCCACGCTTTCCCCATACTGGGCTGATGGTATTTGTGCCACCGGCTGTTCCATCGCAACGCCAGGTGAAGCGTTATTAGAAGATGAGGGAGACATCTGCGAAACTTGGAATGGCAATGGCTCTGAATGTGAAGAAGTCAATGTACGGGTAGCATTGCCTTGCTGCTGCAAGCTGCGAAGACTGGTTTTATGGCCGAAGGGTAGCCTCGTAGCAGGCGACACAGTCTGATCAGTGGTATCGAATGATGTAGGTAGCGCCGCTGCGGAAGATGCAGGCGAGAAAAGTGTCGACGAAGGTTGCGCAAATGGTACCTGTTGTAAAGGCGGTGTAGGAGCAGTGTTCTGCTCCTGAGGGAAGATGCCAGCAAGTGAGGGCATCTCCATACTGGTCTGCGCCACAATATCCGTGCGCATCATCCTATTCCTCAACAATGAGAAAGGTGCAGGCGCTACAGGACTTTGCTCTTGCGGTGCCGCTGCTTGTGTTTGCTCGTTTGCTTGCGTGCGCCAGACAGGGTCAAGCAGGCTACGACGGCGATTGGGAGCTTCAGCAGGAGGAGTATTGAACGCAGATGATGCACCCTGCATAACGCCTGTAAGTAGGCCAGAAGCCTCCAGGACCAGGCGGAAGGAGCTAGCAAGATCCTGAGCACGAGCATAACGATCCGAAGGACGTTTGGCGAGAGCACGAAGCACAACCTGCTCAGCCGCCGCAGGTAAATCTGGACGGAAAGTGCACAAAGCAGGAGGGGGAGTATGCATATGTTGCATGGCAACTTTCATAGGCATTTCACCCTTAAATGGCACAGTGCCAGTTAACATCTGGTAGAGAACGATACCAAGGGCATAAAGATCAGCTCGGCCATCAAGCTCGCTACCAATAACCTGCTCAGGAGCCATATAATCGGGAGTACCCATAGGCATACCAATCTCCGAGAGAGGATCTTGCCCTTTTTGCTCCTCAGAAATAATCTTCACCAGACCAAAATCAGTCAGCAACAGGCGCTTTTCAGGAGTCAACAAAATATTCGTGGGTTTGACGTCCCGGTGAATAATGCCGCGCGCATGAGCGAAATCGAGAGCAGCAGCAATTTGCTCTAGATAATTAACAACAGTAGGAAAAGGGAGCTGCCTTTTTTGGTCTAGCTCATCACGTAGCGTCCCACCACTGATGTAGGGCATGATCAGATAAGCCAGACCATCACGCTCTCCATACTCATGGACAAGCAAGATATTAGGATGCTCTAGCGATGCAGCAGCATCCGTTTCACGCCGAAAACGCTCCAGGAACGCGGCTTTTTGATTGGGTTGCAGTGCCGTTACAGGCAAAAGTACCTTGACAGCAACCTGACGTCGAGGCCGAGACTGCTGAGCCAGGAATACCGCCCCAGTAGCTCCTCGGCCAATCAACTTCTGTAGCGTACAGGTGCCTAACACCGTTCCACTCAATACATCTGCGTTCATGAAAAATCCCCTTTTTGCCATCTGTGTGGTTCACTATTGGCGCGACTGATCTGCATGCATTCCTCCCTTAACGCTTCTCTCATACGTAATGAATGAATTCTCTGCATAAATTCCATGAGTGCTCTAACAAAGCCGCTAAGAAAGTATTTCGGAAAACCCCATTTGCTCGGCCTGCAAGTTACCTTCAAGCGTATACAGAGCAACAGAAGCTTATATTGCCTTGCATATGAGTATTACTTGCGAGTAAGAAGCAGATCTTTAAATGCGACCTGAACTCCTTGCTGGTTGACAATCATGCCAACAGTGCCACTCTGGAATGAATTGTCCTGAAAGGTTCTTGAGAGCCGGGTACCATTAACTGCAATAGTAAACGTGCTAGCTTGCATAAATATCGAGAAAGTATTGATAGCCTGCACCCCTTTGCCTTGATGATACTCTTTACCAAACGGAAGTTTCCCGTTCTGGATCTGCTTCCAGGGATTCTGCTGGTTAGTATCATCGTACTTCCAGAACTGATAATCGCCAGCTTTGATATTGACCACCTCAAAGCTGTAAAACGTGGTGATGGGAGCACCACCACTCGGACGTGCACGCTGATTGCAACGAAAGAGCATGCCAAAAGAATCCGTAGACAAGGCATCATTGCCATTTGTTTGTTCTATCGTAAGCGTATAGTTCAGCGTTGATGGCAACGAATTGATACCCAAAACCGTCGCACGGCCTTTAATTTGATCATCAGTAACGTAGTAAGCACCATCTTTAAAAGTGAAAGCGTTCGCCGGTTGCTGAGCCCAACCATGAACGTTCCGATCTAAAGGATCAGACAAAACAATATTGGCGGCAGTAGCCGTAGCAGCCGCATTTGCAGCACCAGTAGCTTGCAAAGCAGCAGCGCTCAGAGCCTTTTGTCCACTCATTGAGTGGTGTGGCTGCGCAAGGTGGTTATGCTCGAACAAGAAGATTCCAATAGAGCCGAGAAGAATCACCGCAACTACGAAGATCAGTGCAATCTTCATCTGGGTCTTGCTAATACCTTCTTGGGGATTTGTGTTGCCCCTGACTGCTGATGAGGCAACTGGCAGCGAACCAGTTACGTACTGTCCGAGCTGACCCGCAACTGGCACTTTGACCACGTTGACAGGACCGGATAATTGTCGCGTAGCTTTCGGTGCTCGAGACCCTGGTAATGCGAACGACCCTGTCGTATTTCTGAGTATAGCGGATGGCTGCTCCAGTATGGGTGGTAGGACTGGCTGGTTTTTGGCTTGAACCGCTGAGACGAGACCGGTGCCGACCATAGGGAATTTGCCAGTACGAGAGAGCAAACCACCACCAGCGGGCAGCGCAGGCACCACTGCACTAATCCTGGGAAGCACTCCAGTGCCAACCATAGGAAACTTACCAGTGCGAGAGAGCAAACCACCACCAGCAGGCGGCGCGGGTATCGCCGCATTAACTGGCAGTGGAAGATTCTGGGTAACAGAGGGCAGTTGTCCATTAGTGTTTACTTGCAATGTGTCTAGCTTCTCAGCAGCCGGAAGTTTGGCACTCTGGGTAAACTGTTGCGCAAGAGCAGTTGACTTCTGCGCTGCGGCAAAGCGCGATGAAGTTATAAGCATAACGCTACGGGTATAGCTATCCTCCAGCGCAACGCCTGACCCATTGAGCGCTACACGAAAAGCATCAGCGAGATCCCTAGCATACATGTAACGGTCGGTCGGAAGCTTCGCCAGTGAGCGGAGAATCACCTGTTCAGCGGCAATAGGCAGGTCTGGTCGCAATAGTTGTGGTGATGGGGGCGGAATTTGCAAATGCTGCGCAGCTATCTGCATGGGAGTTTCACCCTGGAACGGTGTAGTACCAGTTACCAACTGGTAAAGAATAATGCCCAGCGAATATAAATCTGCGCGGGTATCTATCTCTTCACCAATGACCTGTTCAGGGGCCATGTAATCAGGGGTACCAACCGGAGCGCCAGCGCCCGTCAAGCGTTTCTGAACTTGAGCTGCCCCTACACCGCTAATGATTTTCACCAGACCGAAATCTGTCAGCAGCAAGCGCTTGTCAGTTGTGACCATAATGTTAGCTGGTTTGATATCTCGGTGAATCACGCCGTGTTCATGAGCGAAATCGAGCGCGGCAGCTACCTGCTCCAAATAATTGACGACCATTGGGAGCGGTAAAGGTCCCTCACGCTCTAACTCATCGCGCAACGTGCCCCCACTGATATAAGGCATGACCAGATAAGCGATGCCATCATTTTCACCGTATTCATAGACGGGCATGATGTGTGGATGCTCTAAAGAAGCGGCAGCATCCGTCTCACGTCGGAAGCGTTCCAGGAAAGCAGCAAGTTGATCAGGGTTCAAAGGTGTCATCGGCAAGAGCACTTTGATAGCAACCTGGCGTCGAGGGCGGGTTTGCTGAGCAAGATAAACAGCTCCCATACCGCCTTGCCCAACTAACTTTTGCAATGTGCAATTGCCCAATACCATCCCTATCAATGCTTCTGCGTTCATTGGAACTCTACCCCTTTTTTGTCCCAGCACCTGATGATGCCAGTCTGTACTTCTACATATGCCCGCCTCGCCCAGCCTCCCGTGAGATTTCTGTACCTTTGTACATATTAGTCAACTTCCATGCTCCTGACAATGTATTAGCACTATAGTCATGACCAAAGTAATGTTTTTACTGCATCAAATTGTGCATCTCTGTTACCCATTGAATAAACGAGACATTATTTGGAGTGGGGAAAAGGTGAGGTAATGAATCATTTCAAGCCAATGCACGACACAGCCCGGTACTTCATAGCAAATCTATAGTACTTAATTACCCAGAGTTTGGGTCATCTCAATACATTCAATTATAATAAAGAGAGCAGATGCGGACATTCCTTAATCCGCAAATTATGCAAGCTTTGTTTTAGCTGTATCTCAATATGCTTTTGTTTACAGCATTTAGAAAATTTAAACATTTGAAGGGAATAAGTTTGATATGGACATTACAGGTAGTCAGAAGATTAAAGCTTCACAACAAAAAGTGTTTCAAGCTCTACTCAATCCAGCAGTGCTCAAGAACAGTGTTCCTGGCTGTGAAGAGGCAGAAGTATTAGATGCAGAGGGTCATGAACTCAAGCTAGTCCTCACAACCGGTATCCCTGGATTTAAAGGTCCATACACTATATTTCTGCAGATCAGCGAGGTAAAACCACCCACTCATGTCGTATTGACCACAGAACCAAACAGTTCTATGGGGAGCGTGAAGGCAAGATGCGTCGTTAATCTAGCAGCAGAGGGAGAACATACACAGCTTAATTATGAAGCACATGCCGACATCCATGGCAAAATCGCTGCAACACCGGAATTTATTCTCAAAGGTGGGGTAAAATCAGCATTGGACGGCTTCTTCAAAAATTTCGAGAAGCAAGTGTTCTACGTTTCTGCATAATAACTCTGCACCAATGGCAAACGTAGTAATCTTCCAACCGGTAACGCTCCGTCAGTACGACTTGTTATCCCTTTATTCAGGCTCTAATCTGAGCCAGAGCAGGCCCGGCAATTCATTCACGAGGTCTTCAGCCTCGTGAATGAATTGCCCCATTTTTATAAAAAAAGTACTTTGTTTAGTGTAAATCTCGCATTAAGAAACGAGATCGAACGTTGCCACTTCAAGCACATATGCAAGCACACGTAAGTGATATGGTTGAGGCTCTTCGCGGCCTGCCTCCAGGTGAGTAATGGTATCCCTGCGCAGACCGCTCAAATCTGCCAGTTGCCCCAGGCTCAGGCCTTTGCGTTGACGAAGTACGCGAAGATTGGGTAGGCCATGGGGCTTACCCGACCTCTCTTTAGCAGCCATAGTTTTCATACTCCTCTCCTTCGAGGTATCGAATTCGCAGCTTCTCCAGCAACGTTGCGGGAGAAATTGCCTGCTAACAGTTCCTATATAGGAACAAGAACTCTACCAAATAGCATACCAGATAAAACAAGCCATTGTCTAGTGATGGTCTATTACGAGTGTGCAGGAGATGATGTGGCAGGCTGTTCTCCTACCAACTCAAAAGACAGGCCATCGGGATTGTTCGGGTTATTCAGATAGATAACATCATCCGTCAGAGACGCAGGAATATCATCTCCATCCGCCTCAGTGAACCTATTTACATGATCTCTCCCAGATAAGCTGTGCGCTTTATTGAAGACAGCTAGAGATGACGTAATTTCGGATAGCTGATTGGAATCAATGCCATCTCGTTTATCACCGACGATCCAAAAAACGACACCATCTTTTTCAGAAATGAGCTGGCTACGATTACTATAGACCCATGTCGAAGGAGAGGATGCGCTTGCTTGCGTCCACTGTCCTTGTACAAAGATAGCCGAAGAAAGGTCATTGTGACCAATTGTCACTTCGTGCGCCGCACCATCTTGCACTACCTGGAGCACAGTACCTTGCGGCTTGAACTCACAGATCGAAATCTGCCGAGGAGTTATGCCGGGCTGGGTATCGTAGAAGTTTAGTACTAGAATGGGACCGTCGGCCCAACTCTCCTGATAAAGATAAGCATCTCCTGAGGACTTTGTATAATTAGTAGGTAGATAATGCGGCTCGTATATACTGAAGTGGAGTAAGTGCTGCGCCTCATACAAATCCATCGGTGCAGAATCCTTTAGGCGTGGCATCTCCCGAGCACGTGAAGATTGAGAAATATGTGGATACTTGCCAACCAATAATACGCCGCTATGTGCCCCGGCCCATAAGTAACTCAAACCAGATGCAAATGAAGTGCTATTGAAAATGACTGTTACTACCATAAAGAGCATGCAGGCGATGCCTAGAGCCATCAATGGACGCGGCAGAGCAGACCTACTGAGTAACGTCCTTGTAGAGGGCCGAGTAGAACGAAAAAGGCGACGCTCCAGTTTCAAGCGACGGAAGACACGAGCATATGTCTTCTTTTCGAAGCAAGGCTCTACTGGCTGAAAATGCGCGTCTTCAGCCTCCAATAACGTTTGCGCAAAGAGTGGTGGCACGTCATCTTCTTCTAAAGAAAAAAACGCGTCCAACTCCTGTGCAAAGGTCACATCTACTTCAGAAAAATCTTCGGGAAACTCCCGATGATCGTGCGTTGAAAGACTGAACGGATCAACATCTGACCCCGAGGGCCAGTTTTCAAATTCGCTCGTACTCATGTGCATGCTCCTTGAGCGCTTCGCGTAAGCTCTTCCGCGCTCGCCAGAGCCGCGTGTCTACAGCGTGGCGAGTCAGGCCCGTTTTCGCCGCAAGTTCTTCAGTGCTAGCAAACTTAAAATAACGTTGATAGATAAGAAAACGGTCTAGCTCGGGCAACATCGCCAACGCTAGGCGCAATTCCTCACGCCTTTCACTTTGCTCTAGCAAATGTTCCATACTTGCTTCTGGGTGGGGAGGCAAAGTCGCTCGATATTCATGTTCATAGCCCCAACCGGTACCATTGCGATTCGCGCTAGTGTCTGCTGTATTCCATTGACGAATCTCATCTGCAGATTGTACATTGTGTGCCTGACGACGACACAACTGGCGTCTGCGGTCCAGCGCAATATACTTAGCGCGCATCGTCAACCATGTGCGTAAAGTCCCCCGAGCAGAATCGAAGGAATGAATTTCTTGCCAGACGGCAACAAATAAATCATTGACACACTCTTCTGCATCCTGAGCAACGCCGACGCCATCCAATACCAGGCGAATAAAATAAAATAATTCACGAGAATACCGGGAGATAAGTGTCTCCAATGCCTCAGGGTCTTGTATATATAACCGCTGGGCAAGGACCTCATCAGACCAGTCATGTCTCACCATCATCGCTCCTTGCAGACCTGCGCATACCTCTTCGCAAATAGAAAGCCGCTGGCACTTGCCGATGTATTGCGACAAAACGACTTGATGAGGAAGAAGAGATATACTTGATCTGTGGTACACTCGCCATTCTCCTACTAGATATACGTTAACAGGTCCGTATATCTCCCATGAATATGGCCTTCTCCCATGATTTTGCACAATGTGATGTAAAAAGTCAAGTGTTTTCTTTACGTGAGAAGAGCTATAGAAAGCTACCAACAGGAGGTTCGATAGCTTCGGCTGGTCCTGAGTGTAGGCAGAATCTTCTTGCGGAATGCTCCTGCCTACAACAGGCTACTTGATATTTAAGACTGGGATCTTGGAGACAGTCCAGCGAGAATTCGGGCTTGCAACCTCGAACTGTACCATCGAGATAGCATCCGTGGGACACCGCACGATACACAAACCACAGCGAATACACTTTTCTTCGTCAATGATCATATCTGCCCCACCACGCCAGCGTTCGGCATCCTGGTGCAACGGATCACTCTTGACCACGCGCGAAAGCCCCTCCATGCTGATACAGTCATACGGGCAGATATCTACACAGCCAGAACACAAAATACAGATTGAAGGGTCAATCATGATATTCAACTGGCACTGTAGACAGCGACGAGCTTGAATGACGGCCTGCTCCGCAGTATAGCCAGTCTCCGTTTCACGGGTATTGCTATAGCGATCCTGCAAGGGCAGAGATGGGATCATCTGGTGCGCGATGGACTCATAATTGTCGACCATGCCGCGCCGGTAGTCTGGCAATTCCACTTCCTCTGCTGGCTCAGCAGGATTATCAATGCCACCCAGGTAGCGATTGATCGCCGCCGCAGCATCACGCCCATCACCAATGGCAGAGATCAAGTTGCGCGAACCCTGCGTGAAGTCTCCGCCAGCGAAGAGTCCTGGATGGCTTGTCATCCAGCTATCAAGGTCGATGAGGGGCACTCCCCACTTGTTCACTTCCAGACTCAGCTCCTCAGCAGGTATCCAGGATGTATCGCTGTACTGACCAAAAGCGGAGATCACCGTATCGACCTCAATTTCGAATTCAGTACCGGGGATCGGGACTGGACGCCGTCGCCCACCTGCATCAGGATCGCCAAGCTTATTGCGAATGAAGCGCACACTGCTGGCATGGATACCATCCTGGCTGAGAACCTCCAACTGGTAAACGAGGTAGTTAAACTCGACCTTCTCAAAGACAGCCTCATCAACTTCATATTCATCCGAGCCTGCCTCTTCGCGTGAACGTCGGTACATCACGTAGACCTTCTCAGCTCCGAAGCGGATCGCAGTACGACAGCAGTCCATCGCCGTGAAACCAGAACCCAGCACAGCTACACGTTTGCCAATAAACGCAGGTTCTCCATAGTTCGTCTTTTCCAGCAGACGAATGCCATCCTCGACACCCTTCAGGTTGGCACCAGGAATGACTTTATTATCTGGCCCAATGATTGAATTCGGTATATAGCAGCCAGCAGCCAGATACACTGCATCATACTCTTTAAGCAGGTCCGCGACCAGGATATCACGTCCGACGCGCGCATTATACTTCACATCTACGCCGATATCTTCCATGTACTCGTCACATTCTTCTGTAGTGACATAACGTGGAAGACGCCAGACAGGGATGCCATTCACCATCACACCGCCTGCAGTTGGGTACTGCTCGTACAGAGTGACCGGATAACCCATCTCGCGCAAGTCGCGTGCACAGGCCATACCAGCGGAACCGGCACCTACAATAGCAACTTTTTTCTCTTGCGTTACTGGCGGACGCACAGCATGATGGCGATACGCACGATTATCGGCGGCTGCACGTTTGAGCCAGCAGATGGCGATGGGTTTCCCATCAACTTTATTACGGCGACAGACTGGCTCACAGGGTCGCGCGCAGGTGCGACCCAGTACGCCTGGTACAACATTTGCTTTGCGGTTGAGCAAATACGCCTCATCGAAACGCGCTTGTGAAATTAAACCAATGTAGGTAGAGACATCTGTGTGAGCAGGGCAACCTACCTGACAAGGAATATTTGTTTGATACCAATCTGGAGTAACCCCCACCGAGCGGTATCGAGCATCCAATTCTCTATCGGGATCAATCATCTTACAAAGTCCTTTCCTAGTACCGGAAGACTCTCCCAATGCAGAGGTACATAAGCAACCGGAACAGGGGGAGACATTTCTAGCTTTCGCAATGGAAAGCCTAGTGGCCTATACCTGATAAAATAATACTCCTACTAAGCCTAGACCACAGCTTAGAGGAAAATATCATCGCTTTTTGACGTACTGCGTATTTAAAGGATAATTTCCCTTTTCGGATTATAGCATAAGGCAAGATACAGGAACAAGATGAGTACGGCCTGCAATCACTTCTCTGAGGCGGCACAGAGAGGTTCTCCTATTCCAGACAGAGCAGTCAAAGCTCATGATCAGTGAGGGAGGCATCAACCAGCCCGTCCAGGCGGCGTCTGCAAACTGGTAATCTTCCAACTACCATCGCTCTCCTTACCAAGTATAGCCTCTGCAGTCCCATTAGCGGCAGTGTCATTAGCAAAATCTAGCGTCACATTGGCCGTAGCAGTACTTCCATTTACATTGAGTGAGGTATAATTGCATGACGACACTTTATGACCAGCTAGTGTGCCGGTCCAGGCTGACTCAGGTAGCTCACTTTGATAGCTAGCAGAGAATTCGTTATAAGCTCCTTGATAGTCGCCACTCTTCATATCACTACAAAACGTATCAAGCGTTTTCGTGGGTGAAGGAGCGCCTACAACAAACACGAGCACTGCACAAAGGGCAATACCCAGAACCAGCACACCGCCTATAATACCAAGCGTAATCCATAACCAACGCAAACTGCGCTTTGGAGTAGCAACAGGATAGGCACTCATAGGTCCATAGCCAGCTGGAAAGTAGCCGGGTTGCGATGGCGCAGGGAACGCCGGTTGTTCAATGTATTGCGATGGTACAGGAGGATATGCTTGATAGACCTGTTGGTTTTGTGCAGCTTGCGGTTGTTGATAGACTGGATACGACGGCCCTGATGCTGGAGCTGGAGCTGGAAGAGTAGCCCCGTATGCATCGTCTTCAGGCTGAGAGTTAGCTCGTAAAGTTGGTTCAATTGGCTGAGCGCCACTTACCGTATAAGAGAAAACTGTATCACCAATGCGGATAACATCGCCGTTAGTAAGTAGACGTGGCGCGTTACGCTCAATACGCTGTTCATTCAAAAACGTCCCATTCGTGCTTCCGAGTTCTAGCAGATTATAGCCTTGGCCGGTAAAATCAATACGGGCATGATGGGACGAAGCTTTCGTGTCGTTAATGATCAACTGATTATCCGGGCCACGTCCAATGGTAATCCCGCTTGTGCCGAGAGAGACCTGCCCAAATGGCCCATTGAGCATTGCATCCATGATGAAACCCCCTCTACCAGATTCTGGTCTGCAAGTCATGTTATGGTAATCTTCGTGAGTCTATCATAGATCAACGAATATTGTCTATGACCTCATCTCGTGAGGTCTGGTACAGCTTGGTTTGACCTCTTCAGGTGTATACTTTCTTTGCACGGCCCACTTGAGCGAACTGAAAGCATACTGATTATTACATGTTGCAAAAGATGAGAATCACGTGCATACTACCCATGTTGCAACCTGACTACATAAAAACAAGTATAGTAATCAGAACAAAGACTTTATAGAGTCTGCATTTTTTTAAAAAGGAGTCGCCTGTGAGCGATAATTCACTTCAGTATGATGATGCCACCGTCATTAGCACCAGTCGGTTGACCAAAGCATTTGGCAAGCTGGTCGCTGTCAATGACCTAAACCTGCAGGTGATGCGTGGTGACGTCTTTGGCTTTTTGGGACCAAATGGATCGGGCAAAACGACAACTATTCGCATGCTATTAGGTCTGATCCGCCCCAGTGCCGGGCGTGCTATCATTTTCGGTATGGACAATGCCTATCAATTACCACTTATTCTACAACGCATAGGTGCTATCGTAGAAACTCCCATTTTCTATCCCTACCTATCGGGCATCGATAATCTACGGGTGATCGCTGCAAATTCAGGCATGGTGATTGGTAAAGCTAATGATCGCCGACTCGCGGAAGTACTCGATATCGTGGAATTGCGCGCGTTCGAGAAACTCGCATATCGTAAGTATTCGTTGGGTATGAAACAGCGCCTGGGCATCGCCGCTGCCTTACTGAATGATCCTGAAATAGTGATGCTGGATGAACCTACTAATGGCCTGGACCCTTCGGGCGTCATCGAAATCCGTCAACTCATTCAGCGCCTATCCGCATTGGGCAAAACCGTTTTTCTCTCCAGCCATATCCTCTCTGAAGTACAACAGGTCTGCAATCGTGTCGCCTTTTTACGCAAAGGAAATCTGGTCAAACAGGGTAACGTGAGAGATCTCCTCAGCGAAAAAGAGCAAATCGAGGTGCGTATGGGTCAGGAAGATCAGACCCAGAATGCCCTTGGCGTATTGC
The DNA here is from genome assembly GCA_963802635.1 of uncultured Chloroflexia bacterium. Taxonomy (GTDB): domain Bacteria; phylum Chloroflexota; class Ktedonobacteria; order Ktedonobacterales; family Ktedonobacteraceae; genus CAVTLG01. The sequence goes on from CAWDJJ010000001.1 coordinate 346,864, forward strand.
AACATGCTCAAGAGCACGAGGCTCATTGGATTAGCGATATCAAAATAGAGAAAAATAGGCAGAATCTGTCAATATTAACGCTCGATGCTCCTGCCACCCATTCTGCGGATGTGAATATGTTACTTGCACAACATAGTCTCTTCGCTGCCGAAATCCACCCACGCGAAGGTACCCTGGAAGAGATCTTTTTAGAGGTTGTAAGCACACCAACACCAGGACAAGAACCGCTCGTCGGATCAAGCATTGGGGGTGCACTGGTCACTGCATATACACAGACAGCCAAAGGTAAGGGAGGGACACGATGAGCACGATGCCACAGATAACTGCGGAACAACCAGCACCTATTCCCAGCCGCAACGCGAGCGTGGCTATGGGTCGCCAGGACTTCTTAAGCGTCCTCTTCCGTTCGATTAGCGCAGAATTGTATAAAATTCAGCGCCGTCTGATGTCAAAGATACTCTTGATAGTCGCCATTCCTATCATGATCATCATCTTCGGTTTTGTTGCATTGCCCACTATAATCGTGACCGGGACCCCTGCCACAACATACCTACAATCTTGTTCTAGCACCAGCGGCGGGGGTACACCATCACCTTGTAAACAATCCAGTACACCGACACAAGCAGAGATCAACCAGGCGCAACAATATAAACAAAATCTCATAACTCAATATTCGGCCCCACTCCGCTTGCCGAATTCTCTGACAGTGTCTGTTAGCGTTATCAACTATGTTGGGTTGATCATCCTTATCATCCTGGCGGCAACAATCGTTGGTGGCGAATATAGTGTTGGCACCATTCGTTTGCTGCTGACACGCGGTCCCACGCGCACACAGTATTTTCTGGCAAAGATTAGCGCTATTCTGATCAGCATTATTGCGGTATTGCTTATGTTGGCAATCGTAGGCATCATCACTGGTGCATTACTCAATCTTATAACAGGGATAGCCATTAGCACCAGTTTCCTCACAGGAACATGGATACTGCATGCCGTGCTCTTCTTGCTAGTAGCAACGCTTGGGTTGTTTGTCTATACAATGCTCGCACTTTGTTTGTGTACATTGGGCAGAGCGACTGCGGCTGGTCTGGCCGGTGCGCTCGTCTGGTGGTTCCTTGAAGGCGTGATAGGCGGGATTCTCACCTTAATAGGAACTTTGAACAAAGGCACGCTTGCTGATATAATGAAGGCAATCCCTGACTACTTTATTGGCAATAACATCACTGCCTTACTAGACAATCAGAGTCAATACCTGGCAGGTAGCCAGGGATCAGCAATCTCGAATGTGCATGCACTCCTGGTGTTGGCAGCTTACCTGATCGTATTCATTGGTGGAGCATGGTGGGTTCATCACAGACGAGATGTCACGAATTAATCTTGAATATGCACAAGTCATCCTACATTTTTGTACGAGAAACATGTGGGATGACTTCTGGCAGGCAGTAGTATGCTCGATACACATACGATCAAAGAGTACGCATACTCGCTCGGCTTCGACGCGGTGCGTATCACTACAGCAGCAGAGTTTCCCGCTGCCGAGCACATCATCAAAGAACGCATTGCTCAGGGCTTCATGGAAGGTCTTCCCTGGTTCACAGCGGAACGCGCGGCTGTATCTTGCCATCCAGATGTTTTACTACCGGATGCACAATCTATCATTGCCCTGGCACAGTGCTATCTGACTGAGCAACCAGAACCGCCTCACGGGAGCCAGCCACAAGGACGCATTTCGCGCTATGCCTGGGGCAATGATTATCACGATAGTATCAAACCAAAGCTGCAACAGTTCGCAACCTGGCTGCGTGAAAATACCTATGACGAGCTAAGTGATACATTGGAAACGCGCCTTTTCGTGGATACAGGGCGCATGGTAGATCGCGCAGTAGCACAACGTGCGGGACTGGGTTGGTATGGCAAAAACACGAATATCTTGACGAAGGACTGGGGGTCCTGGGTCTTCCTGGCAGAGATTGTGACGAATCTACCGCTTGCACCTGACGAGCCATTACAAACCAATTGTGGCAATTGCGAAATCTGCTTACATGCTTGCCCAACTGGAGCACTCCCTCATCCCTACGAGCTGGACAGTACACGCTGCATTTCCTTCCTTACCATTGAATTGCGTGGCAGCATTCCACTAGAGCTACGCCCCTTGATGGGAAATCTCATCTTTGGCTGCGACATCTGCCAGGAAGTTTGCCCGGTCAATAAGGTAGCAGAGAAGCGACTGGGATTGCGGGACAAAACTACAGGAGCGCCGCTCATTGCACTTAAGGACGTAAAAAAAAGAACAACCACAGTTGCACATTTCCAGACCCACGAGGAGTTTCATCCACGACCAACCGTAAACAGCACTCCTGAGCTGATTCCATTGCTTGCCCTCACTGAGGAACAATTCCGTGAACGCTTCAAAGGCAGCCCTATCAAACGTACGAAGCGGAGAGGGCTCCTACGCAATGTCTGTGTTGCGCTCGGCAATAGTGGAGATCAACAAGCAGTACCCGCTCTCATCGATGCCTTACATGACGACGAGGCACTTGTGCGCGGCCACGCTGCATGGGCACTTGGTCGTTTAGGAGGCCAACAGGCTCTGACAGCACTGCGCGAGGCATTGGAAACAGAACGGGATACAGAGGTTCAACAAGAGATACGGTGTGCGTTGACCAGTGCATAAATTAAAGAAGGCAACGGAAAAGACTCTACTGCTCTATCAGCAATCCCAGGTCCTTCATACTAAAAACTATTATGCGGCAGCATATTTCTTATCTGAATGCAAGGCAATATAAAGAAAGAGAGAAATCAAGAATCAAAAACCAGCAGCACAGGTTTCTTGTGCTGCTGGTTAAGTCTATACAAGCAAAAAGTACAGTAACAACGAAAGAGATATCATTCCCTCAATTTTGCCGAGCGGGTTGCACACACGAGCGAAGCGGTGTGTCACCTGATCCCCACGCAGTCATCATACACCAGATGGTGAGACAAGCCGTACGATCATTAGGGCGGCTTCGCTGCATCCGTTACCGGACTTCCACGTGCCGTCTATCTACCAGATCTTCTTTCTGGGATCTTGATCTTTCGCAAAAGATGGGAAGACTCGTCTTGGGTGCGGCTTCGCGCTTAGATGCTTTCAGCGCTTATCCCTTCTTGACATAGCTATCCAGCTGTGGCCCGGGCAGGCCAACTGGCTCACCAGCGGTCAAGCCATCTCGGTCCTCTCGTACTGGAGATGACTCCCCTCAATCTTCCTACGCCCACGACGGATAGAGACCGAACTGTCTCGCGACGTTCTGAACCCAGCTCGCGTGCCGCTTTCATGGGCGAACAGCCCAACCCTTGGGACCTACTCCAGCCCCAGGATGCGACGAGCCGACATCGAGGTGCCAAACCTTGCCGTCGATGTGAACTCTTGGGCAAGATAAGCCTGTTATCCCCGGGGTAGCTTTTATCCGTTGAGCCACACTCCTTCCACTCGGGAATGTGGGATCACTAAGTCCGACTTTCGTCCCTGCTCGGCGCGTCTGCCTTGCAGTCAAGCTCTCTTGTGCCTTTACACTCTTGCGGGTGATGTCCATCCACCCTGAGAGAACCTTTGAGCGCCTCCGTTACTCTTTGGGAGGCGACCGCCCCAGTCAAACTACCCGCCTGGTCCTGTCTGGCTGCCTGCTTCAAGGTCAGCCATGAGAAACAAACCACAAGGAAAGTGGTATTTCACGCTTGCCTCCCTCACCCCCACAAGGATGAGATCGCTGGCTCCCACCTATCCTACGTACCTCCTGCCTCGCTTCCAGGCCAGGGTGTAGTAAAGCTCCACGGGGTCTTTTTGTCCTGTCGTGGGTAACCCGTATCTTCACGGGTCCTTCAATTTCGCCGAGTCCTCTGTCGAGACAGCGCTCAACTCGTTACTCCTTTCGTGCGGGTCGGAACTTACCCGACAAGGAATTTCGCTACCTTAGGACCGTTATAGTTACGGCCGCCGTTCACCGGGGCTTAGATTCGCGGCTACGAACACCGCTCCTCGTAACCTTCCGGCACTGGGCAGGAGTCAGCCCCTATACTTCCGCTTTCGCGTTCGCAGAGACCTGTGTTTTTGGTAAACAGTCGGTTGAGCCAATTTCTTGCAACCCCCTCACGCTCTCTGTTTCACCAGAGTTCGCTACTAGGGCACCCCTTCTTCCGAAGGTACGGGGTTAATTTGCCGAGTTCCTTAACAGAGGGTCGCTCGTTCACCTGCGGGGTGTTCCCCTTGCCTACCAGTGTCGGTTTGCGGTACGGGCGGAGATCGTTCTGGCGAGAGGCTTTTCTTGGCGGCGTGGGCTGCGATGACTTCCGCCCGATTGCTCGGACTCGGTGCTGCCGTCATGCACAGGCGACCGGGATTTTCCTCGGTCACGCACTTCGGTCAACACGCCCATCCTGTCCAATTGATGGGTTCACCTTCCCTACCGCGTCCCCCCATTGCTCATAGCGAGCGTCTCCGGTGCAGGAATATCCCACCTGCTTTCCATCGCCTACGACTATGACGTCCTCGGCTTAGGACCCGACTCACCCTGGGTCGTTTGACGGTGCCCAGGAACCCTCAGGCTTGCGGTGTCGCTGGTTTGCACAGCGATTGCGCTACTCATTCCGGCATTCTCACTTCCGCGCGCTCCACCAGTCCTTGCGATCTGGCTTCTCTGCGGCGCGGAACGCTCCCCTACCATCTCTTTCTTTTGAAGAAAGAGATCCACGGCTTCGGTACGATGCTTAAGCCTCGATACGTTGTCGGTGCCACCCCACTCGACCAGTGAGCTATTACGCACTCTTTCAATGATGGCTGCTTCTAAGCCAACATCCTGGCTGTTTGGGCGGGATGACTCCCTTTGACACTGAGCATCGATTTTGAGACCTTAGCCGGTGGTCTGGGCTGTTTCCCTTTTGACGACGAAGCTTAGCCCCCGCCGTCTCACTCACACGGACTGCTGTCCTGGCATTCGCAGTTTGGTTGGGGTTGGTAACCAGCACTTGGCCCCTAGCCCATCCAGTTCTCTACCTCCAGGATATTTCCCGTGTGGCTGTACCTCAATACATTTCGGGGAGAACCAGCTATCTCCACGTTCGATTGGAATTTCTCCCCTATCCACAGTTCATCCCCCAGTTTTGCAACACTGGTGAGTTCGAGCCTCGACGGACTGTCACATCCGCTTCACTCTGACCATGGATAGCTCACGTGGTTTCGGGTCGCATCGGCGCAACTTGCGCGCTCTTCACACTCGGTTGCCCTCTGGCTCCCCAGCTTTAGCGCTGGTTAACCTGCTACGCCGATGCACTCGCCGGATCATTCTACAAAAGGCACGCCATCAGTCCTTGCCGATTCGTATCGGAGTGACCTCTGACTGCTGGTGAGTACGTGGTTTCAGGGTCTGTTTCATCCCCCTCTCGGGGTGCTTTTCACCTTTCCCTCACGGTACTTGTTCACTATCGGTCGCAAAAGATGTTGAGCCTTGGAGGGTGGTCCCCCCGGTTTCCCACAAGCTTTCTCGTGGCTCGTGGTACTCAGGATCCCAAGCCAGTTGAGGTCGACGTCCACTACGGGACTCTCACCCGCTGCGGTCGCGCGTTCCAACGCGTTCGTGTGTCGTCCTCGCCCTTTTTCCTGGTCCTACAACCCCAGAAGTTCCGAAGAACCCCTGGTTTGGGCTCGTCCCGTTTCGCTCGCCACTACTCCGGGAATCTCGGTTGATTTCTTCTCGTCAGGCTACTGAGATGTTTCAGTTTGCCCACTGCCCCCCGTCACTGCCTATGTGTTCAGCAGGCGGTCTCCAGACATCACTCTGGAGGGGTTGCCCCATTCGGAATCTCAGGGTTCTTCGCTTGCATGCAGCTCCCCCTGAACGTTTCGCCGGTCTCCGCGTCCTTCTTCGGTCTTTTGCGCCGAGGCATCCACCTCGTACTCTGTGTAGCTTGTTCGTTTCTCACCTACTTGGTGTTCTGTATCTGCCTGGTATTTCTTGATGACTCTCTGCTTCAACTCGTGCTGCAACATTCGCTCAGCAAAATTGAAGGAATGATAATCTTTAGTTGTTCAAGTACTATTTTATTGCCGTTTGCGTCACTTGTGGCGGCGCTCAGATAATATGCCATACATCGTGCAACTTGTCAATACTTTTCTGAGCAATTTGTCAGGCATAGCCGAAAGTTATATTCGCTCAGAGGATTATGCCACAGCTCTCTCTTCAATAAGCCTTTGAACATTTGCAGGGGGACTCAACAAATCGAGCGCAGAAAGGCTTAGAGGTATAAATAGCCTGATAGTACCAGACGGGATTGACGCATGCACATTTAACAGATACTCTTAAAAGAGTTCAGCGTCCAGGGAGTTTTATAAGCGGAGGGTAAAACTCACAAAATGAAATATTTCTTTTGGATAGCGTTTGCCGTATTTTTGGCGGCCTCGATTCCCCATGTAGCCTATTTTTTCGCATCTTTTGAACCCTCATCTGGGCCAGAAGGTGTCTGGTGGTGGGCAGTAAGTTATGCCATAGCAATAAGTATTGACGTAACAGTCTATCTTCTCTCCTGGACAGCATTTCAAAGGTATCGTAAATATCGCAGCGCAAAAGCAGTCTGGCAGCACTGGCTACTGATTGTGATGTGTACAGTTTTCTCATGGGCTGTCAATTGGGCATATGCCAAACAGTTTCACAGCTTAACTATGCTAAGTGCAGCTGAGATGGCTGCCCCCTGGCTGACCAATATCTTTCCATTTATGGCAAGTGCGTTTCCTCTGCTTGGTATAGTCTATACGATGATGGCTGAGACACTCTCAGAAACAAGCGAAGAGGATAAACACAAATCGGACCAGCAGTTGCAAGTACTGAGCGAATTGGCGAAGCAAACGCAGCTACCAATCGCTAGCCTGCGCCGTGCACTGACCAGCGGGTCCCGTTTCGCTACTGGAAATCTCGTGGCAGCAACCAACAATAGCACAACCAGTGAGGTTACAGCAGAGACAAAGAACGATAGTAGCCAACCTATTACGGGAAAGTTCGTCGCATTACAAGGCGAAGCACCTGGCACAGATACACGCAAGTCCAATCCTACTTTGGCTACTGTAACGGGCGATGTCAATCCCGACAAGTTGCAAATGACTATCGAGGCACTAAAGACGAACCCCACAATGACCGATGAGGCATTGGCAGCATACCTTTCGTTGAAACGTCCAGCCAGTGCACGTTTCTGGCGTCTGAAGGCGATTGAGATCCTTAATACATCAGATAATAAAGGAGTCAGTGAAGCTAGCAACACGATACATAGCTCGTGGCCCACAACAGGAGCTCTGGTCAATGGCGCTAGCATGAAACGCTAACTTGACGTTTAAGGTTTGTTATGCTAAAATTGTCGAAGTGTAGTATGCAGGCTGACAAGCCACCTGTTTCAGATGGTGTGTGGCAGTTTGACGAGGCAGTCCTACTAGTAACTGTTTAAGATGAAGAAGAAAGTATTCTCCAATTATTTAGGGAGGGAGCAATGCCGGCCACGTTTAGTTATGCGAGCATCTTGCATGCAGTCGGTCAGGTTTTAGATCAGATTGGTGCGAAAAGCATCGCGATCCATGAAGAAGAGGATGGTCTCTTCGTTGAAGGGTTTAATAGTGACGGCCAGTTGCAAGTACAGATGCGCTACGATATTGCCAGTCTGTATGATCTTGTGAGCAGAACAGAGAATTAGCTGGAAGAAAGCCCCAGCGAACAAACGACAGGCGTGCTTCGTCGGTTTCTGGCTGATCATGATCGTGAATTGGTTGGGGCATCACTTTAATCTGTTCCTGTATGCAGAAAGAACCGGGGAGTTCCTCCGGTTCTTCTCTCGTCCATCTTAATCAAGTTGAGGGGAGGGGATAGGCGACCGCGCGCAGAGCGGATCTGGTTTTTGCCTTCTATTTGTTACAAAGCCAACGTTTCCCGTAGTTGCGCATACTCTCGATCACTTCGAGCAGGTCATGGCCTTTCTCCGTGAGCGAATATTCTACGCGAGGAGGTACTTCTGCAAAAGTGTGACGAATGATGATCCCTTCTTCTTCAAGAGAGCGCAATCGTTCGGAAAGCGTTTTGGGGCTAATACCCTGAAGAGAGTGTTCTAACTGGTGAAAACGCTTAATCCCCGTGGTTAAGTCACGAATAATAAGTATTGTCCACTTGCCACTGATAATCTGGGCTGTGCGGGCAACGGGGCATATCATTTCATCTACTAGCTGAGACTGTGTTAGCTCCATGACTTGTTACTCTTTGTATGTCTTGTTTTTTAACTACAGAATATACCATAGTAGGTACGCAAAGTAAAGCGCAGACCTCTCGACTTTACCAATAAAGTATGATATGCTCATAGCAAGAGGATACACTACTAGGTAATCCGAGCACCTGAACAATTTGTAAATCTTGGCCTGCGCGGTTTCTCCCTATATTGAGAGGAGAAGGTTGTGCCCGAAGATATTGCTTTATTCATCGATTTTGAGAACATACGTTACAGTATGCTGAATATACAACGACGGGAACCCGACCCACAGGAGCTTATCGCTGTGGCCCGTCGCTATGGCACTGTTATGGTGGCCCGCGCCTATGCGGACTGGTCTCGTCAACCTGAGCCGTTTAAAGGTAGCCTGACTGCGGCGATGATCGACCGTGTCGATTGCCCCGCAAAGCAGCGAGATCGTATCCGCATGGGCACGATCCATTATGCTACTGGGAATACTCCTACTGGCTCTCTTGGCTCTCCTAATGCAAATTATGTTGCTGAACAGGGTACAGGTGCATATCCACGACAGTGGCCCTCTAGTGTCACGGGGAGTTCTGGTTCGCTACCAGCGATTCAGCCTCCAGGTGTGAGCAATGGATGGACAACTGATCAAGATGCAACGCTGCCTTTAGCACATGATCTGGATGATGACAATCTTCTCCCGGAAGATGAGCAATCTAACGAAGAAGATTATAGCGGTCCAGATTATCAGCAGCGTGAGCCATATCGGCAGCAGTTCCCTTATCAGAATGCCTACGGTCAATCTAGTCCTACAGGGCCTCTTGGACAGAGCAATACTGGTCCGTTAGGATATCCTGTTCCCACTAATCAGCATGCTGGAAACACAGGTCACATGCCTGCGGTCAACCAGGGGAATAGTACTATAGTACAGAGTACAGTTGTCCAAAGCACAGTTGACTTAAATATGTTGATGGATATTATTGAAACCGTTTTTGATCGTCCCACGATCTCAACTTTTGTGTTGATGACGGGGGATAAAGATTTCACTCGTATTAGCGCTCGTTTAAAGTTACGCCTAAACAAAACTGTTATTGTGGTTGGTATTCCAGGAACCGTCAGCCGAGATTTGATAAGTAGTGCAAATCAGTTTGTTCCTCTTGTCCCTGGTGGAGTAACCGGCAATACCGGTGCGTTACCCATATCTGGTATTGTGCAGATGTCTCCTAGCAGCGGTACGCTTGGTTCTAGTACAGGTCCGATGCCTGCCGTCAATTTTGCGAATACAGCTCCGCAATTCCAACTGCCATATGGGAATCCACCAATAGATGTTCTGGACCCACCATTTGTGCAATTTCTTGATTATATAGATCGCAGTTGGTCCTGGCGCACAATTATTGGAGTCTCTAATTTCATTGGTGATCCGGTCAATCCGAAGAACCGCTTCCGTGGACGGCTTACGCGTGAATCAGCGCGCGAGCTTTTGAATAAGTGTGTGCAGCAGAATATCTTAATCGTTCAGACTGACTCTACCGGTGCCGAAGACCTACGCTTGAACCGTATGCATCCTGGCGTCGATGAGGTGCTCAAACAGTTTGTACGCTGAGTTGCTCGATCACGCTTATATTGCCTTGCATTCAGATGAGAAATGTGCTCTGGCACATTTCTAGCAACGAGAGTTGCGTTTCTGAATGCCTATAGGTATTAGGCTTTCAGGCCAGGTCAAAACTTGCTTCTTCGAAAAGGATGTAGTTTTGACCTGGCCTTGCTATTTCCCTACAATGAGCAAGGAGCTTTTTATGGATAAGTCCCGTGTCGATTTTTTACGACGCATGATTGCCAGCCCGAGTCCTTCTGGCTTCGAACAACCAGTGCAGCAGGTAATCCGTGAGGAAATACAACAATATACGGATGAGGTGCGCACTGATGTACATGGGAATGTGATAGCATCCTTGCATGCAACAGGCAACCCACGGGTCATGCTTACGGCCCATTGTGATGAATTAGGCTTGCTCATTCGCTACATTGACGAACAGGGGTTCCTGTACTTTGGCACTATAGGCGGATTTGATCCGTCAACACTGCCAGGCGGTCGCGTTCATATCTCGACACCAGATGGACCGATCCTGGGTGTAATTGGTCGTCCACCCATTCACACGCTTAGTAGTGAGGAACGTGGCAATGCTCCGAAACTTTCAGCATTATGGATCGATATCGGAGTGTCTAGTAAAGAGGAAGCACAGGCGCTCGTTCCTCTGGGTAGTGTGGCAACACGGGCCACCCAACTGGAGACGCTCAGAGGCGACATTGTCGTCTCACGAGCTCTGGATGATAAGTCAGGCGTCTTTACTGTTGTGGAAGCCATGCGCCGCATCCATGAAAAACGGGCCGCTTTAAAGGCCGGTGTCTTCTTCGTATCTGCGGTACAGGAAGAGGTGGGATTACGCGGGTCGCGTACCGGTGCCTATGGCGTTGATCCACTTATTGCTATCGCTGTTGATGTCACATTTACTTCGGACCATCCGAGTACTTCAAAGCATGAGATTGGTGACATCAAAATAAATGGCGGCCCGGTAATCACTATAGGCGGCCATATCAATCCACGCGTTTATCAGTTGCTCGTTGCAGCAGCTCGCGAAGCTGGCATCCCCTGGCAAATCGACCCGCAGGCAGCAGGTACTAGTACAGACACAGATGTGATCCAGGTGGTGCGTGCGGGAGTAGCGACGGGTCTTGTGAGTATCCCTTGTCGCTATCTCCATACTGGATCAGAGACAGCCTCTCTGCAAGATATGGGCGCAGTAGCCGAAGTGCTCACGCGTTTTGTATTGGCACTTAACGAAGCAACCAATGTGATTCCATGATGTCAATGATCCCTGCCAGAAGGCGCGGGGCATCCTGACCCGTCATGGTGAAAACAGAGAGGCTCTACCATAGAGATAGAGCCTCTCTGTTTTCATAGATTGCGTCATGCCCTGTGAAATGCTGTTAGTGCAGCGTACGGTTATCCTGTCTAGTCGAAAGACCTTCAACTAATGACCGTGTGACAAGGAGCACCTCTTTGTAGTCGCATCGTTGACCAATTTCTGTCATTGACGGAACTCAAAGGTGTGGTCAAGTCGGTGGGCAGTATGCAATATGTGCGTGCAACACTTCTGTGAGGCTCTCTACTATTCCCTAGGCGATTCGTCTCCTTCGCCACTACGTGGAGATTGAGGAGACCCAATAATGTCTGGTATTGGTTGATAACGTCCGACGTCGGGTGGTAGCGGTCCCCTCAACGCATTCCAAAGCTCCTCAGGGCTTGTTGTTGTTATAGAGCGGGGGCTAGCACTCTCTGGGTCAAGATCCGACCTTGCTTGATAAGTAGGAGACCCAGGCCTGTCGTCGTCCTCATCGTTCTCCGCCGCGGGATTAATTCGTAGCCCAAGAGGCCGTCCGCGGCCTCTTCCCCTGTGGTTTTGGTATGGCGGAGGATTTTCCCCTTCTGTTGGGCTAGCAGGTCCATCTGACGTTGGGCTAGCAGGTCCATCTGACGTTGGGCTAGCAGGTCCATCTGACATTGGGCTAGTAGGGCGACTCCGCCTGAACGGTCGGGTGAGCCTACTACGCCAACTAGGCGAAGACGGTCCTGCCTCTGATGTGGTAGGACTCTGACTCTGTTCTCGCGCCATTTCGTGAACTTGTTGACTCGATAACTCAGGCGGCGAAGACGAATATGCAGGCGGTGAGTCCTCGCGTACCTCCCGTCCTCCTCTTCCAGACATTGGGTGTGTCCTTTCTTGCGATTATCTCTATGCAGATCTATTGTATACTACAAAAAGTAACGAGAGTTTAACTATATGTTAGCAAAAAAACAACGTTACGCGCAAATTTCCACAGAGGAAATGACGCATGCCTGCAGAAATATGATAAGCTGGTATGGGACCATACCCCCTACTATTATGTGCCCGCAATGGCTCGACCTGTAATGTTACTGCAATGATACTATCAGTTACAATACTAGAGGACAGGCATGATTTATCTCGACCACCTGCTACGAGCAACTAACGGATTTTTACGCTATCAGGGAAAGTATACAGATTTTGAGGCATTTAGTCACGATACGCGTCAATTGAGTCCCGGCGAAATGTTTGTGGCAGTGCGTGGAGAGCGCGGAAACGGTCACGATTACCTGCTTGATGCAGTACGGCTGGGCGCAAAAGGACTGCTGGTGAACGCGAAAACGCTGAACAATCTTTCTGAGCAGACGCTGGCAGCACTCGCACAAGCCGAAGTCGCCGTCGTTGTTGTGGAAGATACGCGCCTGGCTCTACAGCGGTACGCCAGGGCCATTCTCAAAATCTGGCACCCGACCGTCATCGCAATTACCGGAAGCGTAGGCAAAACAAGCATCAAGGAAGCCATCGCAACGGTACTATCAAGCCAGTTCACCACGTTCAGGAGCTGGCAAAATTATAATGACTTGCTTGGTATTCCGCTCTCGTTGGGTCGCCTTGAAGCGCAACACGAGTATGCTGTATTGGAATTGGGCTGCGATCATCCTGGCGAGATTAACGAGCTTTGTCGTATGGTCTGTCCGCAGATTGGAGTGTTGACAAACGTCAATCCGGTACATTTGCAGTACTTTCAATCAATTGAGCACCTGGCTTTAGAACTAGGTATGCTGCTGAAGTGTCTACCAGACGGTGGGCATTTCTTTTATAACCAGGATGATACAAACATCCTAACACTCATAGATAATTACAAGGCGACACAGCAACGGCGTACCGTTACCTTGCACACATTCGCTGCAATGTCTTCCACAACATGCGAGTCTGGATACCCGGCGGATGCCTATACGCGCCAGAACCGCGTTACGTATGTAGGATGGGATGGTGTGCGAGGTATGGTGGAAATAGCTGCTACTGCCGCTAAAAAAATACATAGTGGTAGTCAACTACAAATCTCGTCTCACCTGTTGGGTGCACACCACTTCAGCACCATGTTAGCAGCCTATCAGGTAGGGCTGAGTCGTGGCATGCATCCAAGAGCGCTCGAATATGCATTGACGAACCTCTACCCGCTAACAGGGCGGCTCAATCCACTGCCCGGCGTGCGCAACGCGCGCTTACTCGATGACACCCATAATGCCTCACCGGCAGCCGTAATCGCTGGTTTAGCAACGCTGCACGCGCTTACTCCAGCAGCGGGACAGCGCATCGCGGTCCTGGGAGATATGCTCAGCCTGGGAGATCACGAGCAAGAGGCACATCGTACAGTGGGACGGCAGGTAGCCTGTTATGCCGATTATCTGGTCACGCGCGGCGAGCGGGCGGCACTTATCGCAGAAGCTGCTCACCAGGCGGGACTTCCCAACGAGCGTATCATTATGACTTCAACGCACGAAGATGCGGCGCAGGCCGTATGGAACATTCTGGAACATCTCCAGCAACCGGAAATAGCTGCGGTAGCAGCCGAGCAACAAATACAGGACGTTGTGTTGGTTAAAGGCTCAGAAGAGACGCGCATGGAACGCGTTGTAGAAATGTTGATGGCACGTCCCTGGGAGGCACCTGAAAAGCTGGTACGCCAGACGCCGGGCTGGAAAAAGATCTTCTTCCGGCATGCAGATCGTCCCACGTGGGTTGAGATCGACCTGAATGCTATCGGCAGCAACACGCGCCACATCAAATCCCTGGTAGGTCCACGCGTGCAGGTTATGGTCAGCCTGAAAGCTGATGCCTATGGGCATGGTGCGCTAAAAGTTGCACGCACAGTCTTACACAATGGAGCCAGCATGCTGGGCGTGGCAACGGTAAGCGAAGCGGTTCCTCTGCGTGAAGCAAATATTAGCGCTCCTATCCTGGTCTATGGCTATGTGCCACTATGGCAGATGCGCGAAGCTGTGCGCCTGGATGTAACTGTCACACTCTACGCCAGTGAAGCGGCGCAGGCTCTTTCACTGGCTGCACTCGCACTCAACAAAACAGTCAAAGTGCACATTAAGGTAGATACAGGCATGGCGCGCCTGGGCATACGTGCAGAAGAGCTTGAAGAAATTGTGGAGCTAGTAAAAGAGATCCGTGCATTAGCGGGCCTGGAATTAGAAGGTTTGTATACGCATTTTGCGCAGTCCGATGTGTGTAGTCAGGCATATACGGGCATGCAGCTAGCGCGCTTCCAACGTGTTCTGCAAGCTCTGGAAGAGCAGGGTTTACGTCCACCAATCGTACACGCTGCAAATAGTGGTGCCACGCTCAGCTTACGTGAAGCTCACCTGGACATGGTACGGCCAGGAATTGCCATTTATGGCCTGGACCCTTCGTTAGAGATGCGCCTGCCAGAGGGTTTTCGGGCCGCCCTTTCGTTTAAGACACAGATCTCGCAGGTGAAATGGCTACCAGCAGATGAGGGTATCAGTTACGGCAGCACGTTCGTAACGAAACAACAAACCTGCATAGCAGTTTTACCAGTCGGCTATGCAGACGGTTTCAGGCGTGGACCACAGAACTGGGGCAGTGTCCTTATTCATGGGCAAGAAGCGCCCATCCTTGGTCGTGTCTGTATGGATCAGTGCATGGTTGATGTCACGCATATACCTCAGACACGCGTTGGCGACGAGGTCGTGCTTATCGGTCGACAAGGCGAGGCCACTCTGACAGCGGAGCAAGTAGCAGAGCGTCTGGGTACGATCAATTATGAAGTCGTTTCCGAGATACTCGCGCGGGTACCACGCGTAGACTAAACAGGCCAATACGAACTTTCTCTACAAGTCTTCGTAGTAGTGGTAAGGGAAGTATCTGCGATTTGATACGATAGAGAACGAGCTTCTGAATGCAAGGCAATATGAGAAAGAACTATGGCAGAAAGCATACATGCAAATAATGCAATGCCTGTTAAGCAACAAACAACCGCTATACTGATTGCTAATCCCACAGCGGGCAGTTACGTGCTCCACGCCGCGCAGCTCACGCGAACCCTCAAATTTTTGCGTCAGCATGGTTGGCAGGCTGAATTGCGACTGACCCACGAAGCAGGTGATGCTGGCAGGCTGGCTCGTGAAGCAGTAGAACATGGCATCAATGTGGTTGTGGCAGTGGGTGGGGATGGCACGATTCACGAAATCGTCCAGCAATTAGCCGGTAGCTCGACAGCGTTAGGCGTCATTCCCAGTGGGACAGTGAACGTGTGGGCGCGGGAAGTAGGTATCCCACTGGACGAAGTGGGAGCACGCGACGTGCTGTTGCATGGTCAGACATGCTCTATTGATCTGGGTAAGATCAATGAGCGCTATTTTTTGCTCATGGTGGGTATCGGCATTGATGGAGCGGTTACTCACGCGGTCGAAAAGCAGCCACTTAAACGTCTTGGTGTCCTGGCATACTTACTGATCGGTGCATGGTTGGGTATTGGCTACCGTGATTTTCGCGTTGTGCTAGATCTGGACGGACGCGTCGTCAAGCTGCATGCGTTGCAGGTTGTGGTAGGAAATACCCAATTGTATGCAGGCGCACTCAAGTATACCTGGCAAGCAAAATGTGATGATGGTCTGCTCAATATCTGCGTTGTGCGTAAGCAGAGTCTGTTCGGACGTGTTGCTATGCTGCTGGATTTTTTGCTGCGACGCAGGCAACGACGGCAATGGGTACGCTACGAAACAGCGAGTATCACAAAAATATATACACGTCAGCCTGTGCCGATCCAGGTTGATGGTGAACCAATTGGATATACAAGCAAAGACCCCACTATTTTTACAATAGCTCCGGCAGCGCTCAAAGTTATCGTGCCACAAAATATCCCAGAAGAGCTTTTCTCATAGTAGTTACCCGGTTCTATAGAAAATAGAATGGATGAGTCGGTTTCAAAGGTACCTCGCCAGCCGTCTATCCTACAGTACTCCCTCTCGTAAGCGTACACACGCTACCCTAAAATGAGGCTTTACTGTTCCATATCAAACTGTATGTCATCAATCTGCTCTTCACCAAAGCGATTGATGCTGAAATCACCTATTGTGACTTTTGTAATTCTTAAACTATGATCTAAATCTAAAATTTTTCTAAACTGTGGTTCAGCATATTTTAACATTTTAAAAAATATGTTATTATTAATTAATCCGAATATATCTGATGGTTGATTACCTGATTCCATTCCTATCTCGAAGCTCTGATTAATATATTCTTTTAAATCTGTAACTGTTCCATCTTCTTCTATATTATGGATAACTACTTTAATATCACTAAAATAGGATGATACTTCTATATTGCGTTTTTTTGCATATTTTTTGGATATAATTAAGTGTTGAGCTACTATATCTGACACATGCATGTGACAGCCCTCTTCTCCGTGCTCCACCCTTAAAATGTCAATTTTCATCTCCGAACTCGATAGGTCCATACGAGTACGGTAATAATTCCCGCCTTTTCTCTTTGATATCACTTCAACGTAATTCTCTCCTCTTCTTGGCGACCGGTTTTTATCGGGTTTGAAAAGGGCTTTGAATAGATCTGACTTGCTGTCCATATCAACTTCTTCGCATTCGCTGTTGTCTCCCTGGTTATTAGCTTCGCTCACTCTGTCAGTTTGCCCGTATGATCCTGGACCACTGATAGGCAGCCTACGGTACATCTCTAGAAACGCTTGATAACCTGCCTCATCCCCCCCCACCCAGAATTCACTCGCTCTTAGCCTCGGTACTCCTAGTTTTGTGAAAGCCCAGTCCATTGTCTCTGCAAAAATTTGATGGCATGCTCGCACAGATAGGTTGTAGTTTTTAGCTAATCCTTGCAGAATAGCAAAGTAGCGACTGAATAGCTGTTTGTCGTTTGAGATTAGTTGCATAATTTGGGAAGTCTCTGATCTGGTTTCTCCAGACTTGTGGTTCTGGCTAGAATCTAGCCCTGGTTGTTCTACTGGTAGGCTCTGTTGGTCAGTATCGCTGCCTACATGATCTGGAAAGGCAGCGTTTACTGATAATCTTTGTAGCTGCTTTTCTTCAGTAAGACTAGACTCTATTGTCTCTTGTACCTTCTCCATGATAGTAGCTATACATTGCTGGTGCGATGGCTGTCCCTTCTCTTGCTCTAGACGCTTACGTTCCTGCTTGGCAGCTTTGAGTCCGTCAAATGTGTCGATACGTTCTTTTGGGGATTGAAATGCTTTCTCAGTCTGTTCAAAATGCTTTTGATTTTGAACTTCATCTAAATGTCTATCCAGCATAATATTTCTCAAACCTAGCCAAATGATCCTGCTAGCTCTCCCAAACTTTTGATGAGAAGCTCATCACTAGGGCTTTTTAGCACTGCTCTACGCTTTTGCTCTGTACTGGCAATGTCAGCAGCAATATAGTGATTGCCTCATCATTTCATCAAAAGTTGGGAAGACCCCGAAATCCGCTATCATAATCCGCAAATTTACACCCTACAGCCTCTTCAGCATTGCGTATATGTTATGATTTAAATGCATTATTAAACACAGCATTAATCATCACAAAAGCCATGCAAGCAAGGCCGAAGCCGATCAAGGCACCGAAGCCACCTATTGCGCCAGCGAAGATGCCCGCTATCGGAATGAGCATAACAATAGAAACGATTGCTAATGCCAGCCGCTGACCAGCAGAGGCTTTACTATCAGTATGAAACTGCGTATAGATCTTCCCTGCTGAACCTGAACCTCCAGTTGTGCGTTGCGCGATTCTCTGCGCCAGGTCCTCGACAAAACTATCGTCATACGTTGTGCCTGGAGGGGTCTGGTCATATGGTGGATGATATTGCTGTTGAGCATAGTCCTGGTTGCCAGAATAGGCTCCATAGGCGGCACGCGGTTGCTCACGCGGATCGCCCGCTTCCATCTGTGGCATCATAAAAAGCTGTTCCTCCAATAAGTCTCTGCTTGTCACAACAACTGTTATACGTTGCTATCTACGTATACGTTTGCATAAAGTTCCATTTAAGCAGGCGCATCTCTTTAAAGATAGAGGATTCGAGGCTACGAAGTACCCTATCTGAAAATGTTACATTTTTGTTACTCCTTTGTTACCTTCTTTTGTAGAAATGTTTATATACTGCTTCTGTGATCTGCTTGTTCCATCCGACGGTGAATGGACAAATATAAAGGCCGAGGGATCGTTTGGGCGAATGGTATAGCATGCGACAGGATGTGATAGTAGCATCACTGAAAGTTACATGAAGTGTCTCATAGGATCGTGAGAACACGAAGTATGAAACGATAGGAAAGGAGAGGTTCATATGATGGATATCACAAGGCGTACAAGTGGTGAAAGTGAAAGAAGAAAGGATTCTAGTGATGAAGAGCGATGTCAAGATGCATTCTGCTGCGGTCTTTATAAGGCTACTCCTAAGGAAGTGGTGAAAGAGGGTCAGGTAAAGCAGGCAGACACGAAGACCAATCTGGTTCATACTGACGTTTCTACTTGCTTGACTATGACTTTTGTAGACACGGATGGAAACAAGATTGGCGCACATGCAGTGATGGGTATGAAGTCAAATGAATTTCAGAAGAGCATTGATGATATGGTAAATAAGATGCGGAAGAAGATTGGGGACCGTTCTGGAACACTTTTGATCGCTGGAAACATAAAGGAGTGGAATAGGCAGCTTACAGAACTTGACAGGATTCGCTCGAGCAGCGTTCCAGATAGTTCGCGAGCTGCCGAAGCTAGCTCGAAGCAGTGTTCCAGACGTTCCGCGAGATGCCGGAGCAGGCTCTGCTGAACATGGAGATAGTATAGTAGCTGCCGTGGCTGACTCTAGCAACGCTCAAGGCGCTCCGCAAGACGCCAGGCATCGCTCTAGTAGCATTGAAGACATGTGGCGAGGTGTCGACACTCGTTTTACCCACGTTGATGATATTATGCGTGAGTTCGAAGATAGCAATAAGAATATAGTAGTTGAACAATGTGATGTAATTAAAAGGACTGGAAAGGTGAAGGTAGATATCACGGTCGATGCTGCTGGATATAGTGTGAAAAGCAGCGAGAAAGGCCTTTTGCCCAACTGCAATTTGCTGCGGAGTGATTGGGGAGACCGCAAAGCTAAGCAAAAGAAGTAGATCGTAGACATTAGAAACGGAGTTTGTCTCTGGTTGTGAGCGGAGCTATGGTATCTCGTACCTCTAGTTGAGGCTTCTCTTGCTTTGGAGTGTGAGATATGCGTCCCGGACGACCTGTGTCTTTGGATGTGTGTGCCCTTTCGTTTGCTCATAAATGGTGAGTGCCCGCAGGTAGAGCGGCTCCGCTTCCGTATCTTTGCCCTGTTTATGATACAGATCCGCCAGCACATGCAACGACTCTGCCAGATCAGGATGGGTTTCATCGAGCATCTGTTGGCGGATCTGGAGCGCATGCTGAGCCATGTGTTCGGCTTCTGCGTCTCTGCCCTGAGCCGCGCGAAGTTGGGCGAAACCATGGAAACCAAGTGCGACAAATGGATGCTCCGGTCCTGCAGTACGCTCCCAGATCTGCAAGGCTCGTTGATAGTGTGACTCCGCTTCCTCGTACCTCCCCTGTTCCCGATACAATCCCCCGAGGTTGTATAAGGCTGTTGCAGTAATAGGATGTTCTAATCCCCAACCCTGCTCGCGCAGAGACAACGCACGGAGATAGAGTGGCTCCGCTTCCTCATATCTGCCTTGCTCCCAATACAGAGTAGCCAGATTGTTGAGACGAGAAGCGATACGTGGGTCCTTTGGCCCTCTTCTCTGTTCTTCTAACTGTACTGCACGGAGATGGAACGTCTCGGCTTCCTCATATCTGCCTTGCAAGTAGTAAATGGTAGCCAAATTACCCAACGCTTCCCCTATCTCTTCGTGCTCTGGTCCCTGCACCTGTTCACAGATCGTGAGCGCACGTACAGCAAAATTTTCGGCCTCCTGAGAAAGCCCTCGATTCTGTGCATTCTGGGACAGACTGATGAGGATGCGAAACAGATCGAGATGCAGCGGTCCCAGGTGTTGCTCGGAAATACTCAGTGCTCGCCGCAGGTGTGCCTCTGCCTCTGTTAGACGACCTTGCTCCCGAGTGAGATCGCCCAAATTTATCAGCACCTCCGCAATCGCGAGATGTTCTGGTCCGAGGATCTGCGAACGCTCATGTAGGCATTGCTGCAAAAGAGGTTCGGCCTGGAAAGCGTCACCTCGGACGAAGTAGTAGCAAGCTGTTTTGAACAAGAGGTCAGTCATCAGTATCTTCTCTGCCGGTTCCTCTTGGTGAATATACGTTTTCGCATATTCGAGGAGTATCAGTGCATGAGGCAGTAGCCGATCACCCTGAATCCAGTTCTCGATCCTCCATCGACAGTTCACAGGAAACGCGCGATTCACTGCCGATATGGCGCGCATTGCCCACAAACAGACGCTCTCCTTATCCAGACGCTCGCGGATAACGGTTTGCACGATCCGGTGTATTGTTAGTAGACGTGTCTGTGTGTTCAGAGTGAGCAAAGAGGTAGTGTTGAGCGCCTCGAATGCCTCGTCCAGGCCAAATCCGTCTCTTACTACCGCGTGTAGGACCGGTCCAAGCTCCTGCATGTTGCCTTCGGTGAGTAGTTCCTCGGGAATGGCATCCGCAGCCAGGAATGCGCAGAAGCGCAGGATCTCCAGTGCAGCAGGAGTTCTCTGTGCCACTCGGTCCAGGGCCAGCAAAATAGTGGCCGTGACTGGAGTAGGATACATCGTACATTCCTGCCCGCGTCGAGAGAGCAACGGCAGTTGGCGCGCGTGCAGCCGTTGCAGGTAGCCCACGAGCGTACAACAGGTCTCTTCCAGATAGGCACCTGCCTGGTCAAGTGCCAGAGGCAGTCCCCCCAGGCTCTGGCGCACGTGCTCCGCTTGGTTCCTGATATCTTCAGCCACATCCTGCAAGCCCTCCTGCATCGAGAGGAGTTTGGCGCGGCGTAGTAAAAAGAGACCTCCCTCCTCTGGTGGTAAAGATGGCAAATCGAGGCGATGTACGAAGGAGCCGGTGGCGTGCAGTTGCGTGGTTATCAGAACATGCCCTACAAATTGAGCTGGTAAGAATTCTCTGACGACTGCCAGATCCTCTACATTATCGAAGACGATGCACCAGTGCATGTGCTCTGCAAGCCAACGCTGCACTGCTTTGATAATCTGGCGATTGTCGCGTTCCTGTTTCTCGGGTAAATTAAGCGCGGCCACAAGATCGACTACGTCTGCGAACAAGTGCTCCCTGGTTTCTGCGCGTAACCAGATGACGGCGGTATAGTCTTCCCGGAAGCGGTAGGCATATTCCAGTGCCGTTTGTGTCTTGCCCATGCCACCCAGCGCACTGATGATCTGTACCTGGGTCAATGCTGCATTACTGGTAGAACGAAACGAGAGAGCAAGATTGCGTAATATGTCTTCTCGTCCTGTAAACAAGAGATTGCGCGTGAAAGGCACTTGCCAGATCGCAAGTGCAACGGAAGGTACTCGTTTGCTCTCAGTGCTCCCGTTTGCTGCGGCGGTGGCGTGGAAGAAGTCTTCGCCAAACAGTTCAAAGAGGAGTCGGCGAAAATAAGGGCCGGGGATGCCATTGCCACGTTCCCAGCGATTGACGGTCATACGTGTCGTGTTCAGTTGAGTGGCAAGTTGCTCCTGCGTCCAGTGGCGCTGGAGTCTTGCTTGGCGGAGTGCTTCATGTGCTGTCATAAATCCCTCCTCTTCACTCTATTGTAACAGTATTCTGTCTGAAAGTGTTACATTTTCGTTACCCACTGTTACCTTTTTCCCTGGAAATACTTCTATGCTCCTTCTGGGATCTGCAGATCCTGGCCTGCATGCAGGGTAGCCTCTTGACAATGGTGCACATCTTTCTCGGTCATCACCGTAGGATGTGAAGCAATTTGAAGCTAGAAAAAAGACGATGTATTGCAGTAGGAGGGGCAAAATAGGTATGAAGAAAGAAGGCAGAGGGTGAGTGCGGTTGTTTCAAAACAGCACATGTACAATCAAGATCTATTAATCACGACCCCCGGAACAATCCGGGGGTTCTGCATATGCTCTCGTGAGAGATCAGTGGGTAATAGTTTCTTTTGTAGTGAAAAGCCAGGGAGCTTCTTGTCTGCGGCGCGCCTCGTAATCGGCGATCTCATCGCCGTGGGAAAGCGTCCAGCCAATGTTGTCCAGACCCTGCAGCAGAGCCTGCTTCCTGAACTGATCAATCTCAAAGCGCAAAACACGCCCATCTGGCGTTGTTACCGTCTGAGCGGCAAGGTCCACGCTGAGCGTGTAACCCTCGTTTGTCGCGATCTGAGAGAGCAGTTCCTCGACGGTTGCTTCAGGGAGAGTCACAGGAAGAATACCGTTATTGAAGCAGTTATTATAGAAAATATCCGCGAAGCTGGGTGCGATAAGACAACGGAAGCCATATTCGCGGATGGCCCATGGTGCATGTTCGCGCGAAGAGCCGCAGCCAAAGTTATCACCAGCAACCAGGATACTTACTCCCTGGTAGCTGGGAAGATTGAGCACAAAATCAGCGATGGGCGTGCGCCCATCAGCCTGGAAACGCCAGTTCGCAAAGAGCGCAGCAGCAAAGCCTGTACGCTTGATCGTCTTGAGATAGCGAGCGGGACAAATCTCGTCTGTATTGACGTTTGTACGGTCCAGTGGGGCTACCAGACCCGTGTGTTGTGTAAATGGTTCCACAGTTTTCTTCTCCTCGGACTGCTCTGTTGTTTGAAAGCACACGTGTGACAGTGACTATAGAGTGCGGATATCGACGAAATGACCAGCAATAGCGGCTGCCGCAGCCATAGCGGGGCTGACAAGATGAGTACGTCCACCTCGTCCCTGGCGGCCCTCAAAATTGCGGTTACTGGTCGAAGCGCAACGCTCACCTTCGCCGAGACGGTCGCCATTCATAGCAATACACATACTACAGCCAGCTTCGCGCCATTCAAAGCCAGCTTCACGGAAGAGATCAGCCAGACCTTCTTCCTCGGCAATACGACGCACCTGCATCGATCCAGGCACAACGATGGCGCGCACATCAGGCGAGACATGCTTCCCTTTGACATAATGGGCCGCCATGCGCAGATCCTCCAGGCGCGAGTTTGTGCAAGAACCGATAAAGACCGTATCCAGCTTGATATCCTCGATCTTCTGCCCGGGAGTCAATCCCATATATTGTAAGGCTCGCTCGTAACCCTGGCGCTTCAACATATCGGGTTCTGCCGCAGGATCAGGCACAGATGCGTTAATGTCAGCCACCATACCAGGATTGGTGCCCCATGTCACCTGTGGTCCCAGTCCATCCACTGTAATCTCATACACAACATCAAAGGCGGCACCAGGATCGCTGGCAAGTTGTCGCCAGGTAGTTACAGCTTGCTCGAAGAGTTCACCTTGAGGAGCAAAAGGACGCCCCTTGACATAGGCGAAGGTCGTCTCATCAGGCGCAACCATACCAGCGCGCGCGCCAGCTTCAATAGCCATATTACAGAGTGTCATACGACCCTCCATCGAAAGATTGCGCACAGTGGAACCGCTGAACTCGATAACATGGCCGGTGCCCACGCCGGTACCCAGCTTGCCAATCACGGCCAGAGCTACGTCTTTCGCCGTAACGCCAGGACCCAGCGCACCCTCGATGCGGATGTTCATCGTTCGGGGCTTCTGCTGCAAGAGACATTGCGTTGCCAGCACATGTTCAACTTCGCTGGTACCAATGCCGATGGCAAAGACACCCAATGCTCCGTGCGTCGAAGTATGCGAGTCGCCACAGACAAGGGTCATCCCTGGTAGCGTGAGGCCAAGTTCAGGGCCGATGATGTGCACAATACCCTGCTTCGCATCGTGCATATCGAAGAGCGTCACACCAAAATCTTGCGCATTCTGCTCCATCGTCGTAATGCACAGGCTACTCTCCTGGTCCACGACATCTAACATGCGCCGACCATTCACTGTTGGTACATTGTGATCAAGGACGGCAACGGTAGCATCGGGACGACGCACTGGCCGTCCTGCCACCTTCAGGCCAGCGAAGGCTTGTGGTGAAGTAGCCTCGTGGACCAGGTGACGGTCGATGTAGAGAACCGTTGACTCACCGGATACGTTGCGTACGACATGCGCGTCCCATATTTTGTCAAACATGGTTGTGGGCGCATGCTGCGCGCTGCTTTGTGTTGTACTCAATTTGAACCCCCTTGTGTTTGTGGTTTAGTACCTTCTATTCGCATTTATTATAGAGTTAGTGGTCAAATCGTGGGTAGTTCAGTTGTTACCATGATCACCAGTTCTCACACGTCAGAGCATTGTCCCTGCAAGCATAACATACAGCTCCTCAGAAGTGCCAATGCAGAAACGCCGGGCGATCTTAACTGTTACAACGCTTACTAATTTATCAGTATACTAGCTAGCTGGTGATACGTCTAATACTTTTGCTCTCTCATATTGATAACGGCTCGGCATCACTAGTAGTTGGAGAAAGAAAGGAAAACCTTTTTCAGTTCTCTTCATTCGATCGATAGCGATGCGGCCTCTTGTTCACCACCTAGCGTTTGCTCTTTCGCCTCGTACCTCTGTAGGCGCGGAATAGCGATGCATACACAGACAATGGCGAGGACAATAATGAACGAAGCTGAGGCATATACTTGAAAATGTCCCCACGTTGTGTACATGAAACCGCCAATAAGTGGTCCGACAACCCATCCAAGCGATTGCAACGATTGCGTCGCTCCACTCACACGACCTTGTTCGTGCCGTCCAACCATTTCAGAGATGAGACCTCGCAGAGCGTTTTCAACAAGGCTACCTGAACCTGCGAAGAGCACAATACCGACAAGCAAGAGAATTGGAGTGGCGAGAAACGCGATGGAACCAAGCACAAGGTAGCTGATGCCGACAAGTACTAAGGCAATGAGACCGAGCTTGATGTTTCCCAGCATTGCGAGTAACCAACCGACCAGCACACCCTGTACGAGCATGTCTACCGCACCGAGCAGGGTTACAACGAAACCAGCCTGTGTTGCATTGAAGCCAAGACTGTCCTTCATCAAGACGGTGAGCGTCGTCAGCAACATGCCCACTGGGAAAGCATAGAAGAACCAAGCCAGCAGTAACCAGCGCAAGTTTGCCCAACGAAACACGGACACCAGTTGTTTCAAGGGATTGAGTTCGCTCACAGCAATCGAGGTGATGCGGTGCTCTTTATCCAAACTCTCTGGCAACAAGAAGTACCCACAGACGAGGGTAAGCAGGAGAAGGCCAGCAGCGGCAAGAAAGGGGGCGCGATCGTTGATCGTGGCCAGCAGCCCACCAAGCGCAGGGCCAATGAGAGAACCGACACCTGCCGCACTGCCCAGCAGGCCGAAGTACTTGCCACGGTCCTTTGGTTCCGTGATATCAGCGACATAGCCAAACAAGACACTGATGTTGCCGCCTGTCAAGCCATCGATGATGCGTCCGAGGAAGAGCAACCAGAGCGCACCGCCAAGGCCCAAGATGAGATAGCCAAACGTGGAACCAAGGAGACAGATGAAGAGAATGGGGCGTCGCCCAAAACGGTCGCTCAGAACGCCTAAACCTGGCGCGGCGATCAACTGGCAGATCCCATAGGCTGCGGTCAGCCATCCCACGATGACTGCGAGATTATTCGGATGAGCCAGGTACTGGACCGTGAGAAACGGAACAATAGGTACAATGATCGTTATACCCATCGTATTCAAAAGTGCGATAACGAGAAGAAGCACGAGAGACGTGTGTCCTACAGATGTGTTCGAGTTCGTGGGACCGGCTGACTTGTTCATGGAGGTGTTCTACCTTTTCAAAAAAATTCTATCCTACTCCTTCACAAGTGGAGGAGTAGCATGAATCTTTTCAAACAAGCTCGAGCTTTCTCGCGCGGTAGATACGCTGCACACCTGTTTACGAACTGTATTCACGGAGAAGAAATGGTTTGTGTCCAAAAAGAATGGGGAATGGTAGAGCTTATATTTCTGCTCTCTCCCCTCGCTGTGCGCCGCATGCGGCGCGAACACACTCGTACTATGAGCAAGAACGCTGACAATGAACATTCGTTGGAGGAGTTGTCAACGCTTCACCCTTGCTTCATCGATATATTTGCTGTGATATATTTCTGTTTGCTTTTTGAAAAGATGTGCTCACTTTATCACATGGCGTTTCTGTCTGTCAAGCGTCGTTTCCACTCGGCATCTTACAATCGGTCGTTTTCTGACACATATGGTCCTGCTTTTTTAGCGGCGCGGCGCACTATCTCCGCAAGCACGCGACCACCCCTTGACGAATCTTAAAACTGATCTCATAATCAGAGTCTCATACCAACCTGCGATCTGGCATGCAACGTCATTTGTGGCAAGAAGGCACTAGCACACGCCTCGTAGTGTTGCACAGAGGAACGCAGATTAGTATCAAAAGGTCAGGCAGTTGACGAGAAACGTGAGACAAAAGGAAGAGTTTGTGACATCTCCCCATGCCTGAATGGCAGGGGCTTCTCACCCTCACGAATAACTGGTTCCAAATCCGAGCGGAAAAGACTCGGCCTGACCATGAACCCATCCTTCGAGGTCTTCGGACGAGCTTTACAGGTCTCCGACGAAAGTTTGTGGGTCATGGAGGCCCAATGCATCTCTGTCCTCTTCCGCGTCGAGGGGAACCTCTTCGTCACCAACACGCGCAGTCATGGAAGGGATAGTGCGGCTCTGGATGATGATACCATGGAGTAATGAGGCCGACGCCTGGGCCAGTAAGGGACGCAGGTGCTCAAGACGCTCACGCTGTTTAAGCAATTGCTCTACACGGTCGCGTGAGCGTGCATTGGCGCTACTAGCAGTAAACACACCGTCGGTCATGACTGGCGAAGCTTGATCCCAGACCGCAGTAGTGTCAAGCAACTGACCAACAGCAGTTTGTACCTGCTGTAACAGATCAATGGTCTGGTTGAGCAACATTAAGATGTCACCTTCGGCAAGATCGATACGGTGCAAAAGACCGGTCAGAGCCATTTTG
This sequence comes from uncultured Chloroflexia bacterium, assembly GCA_963802635.1. GTDB lineage: Bacteria > Chloroflexota > Ktedonobacteria > Ktedonobacterales > Ktedonobacteraceae > CAVTLG01. The sequence goes on from CAWDJJ010000001.1 coordinate 374,053, forward strand.
CGCGACCAGGCCAGCGCCAGACCATGAAAATCAGGCACAATGCCAGGTGTGAAGCTGACATCGGCACGTTCTTCAATACCACGTACGTGTTGTGTGATATGCCAGAGTTCGCGGCGTATCCGCACCAGATTGGGCGGTACAATATCGCGATTGTTGAGGCGTCGGTCATTGTCATAGGTAAACCAGCTACAAACTTCAGCTAGCTCGTAGGCTGATAACCCGTCAAGTGTACCAAGCGTGATAAGCTCGATAATGATGATGCCCGCCGGATGAAAGATGTTGCGCAGAAGACGGCCTTTGAGCGTGAGTTGGTCATCCTGGCCGATATAGCCCAGCGCTCGCAAAGCAAAAATCGTGCCATCAAGTTCGGCTGCTCCCGCTCGACTTAATGGGAATGCGCCAATGCGCTCCCGACGCTTCTCTAATGCGCGCTCGGCCTCACGCGATGCGGCACCTTTCTTTTTGCCCGACTTTTTCGCTTTCTGATAACGCTTCTCTAAGCGCTGCAGTTCGTTGAATTCCCAGAGCAAATAACGCTGGAATTCACGCAAACTGGAGGCGCAAACACGGCGTAGATGCTGGACATCGCCCGGTCGCCAGAGGCTGAGCACAGAGTTGTAACGGATAACAAAAGAACTGGTGACAGGCAATAACTCGCCTGTAATACGCTGAAAGGACGTCTCAAACGGCTCCCAGGGAGAATAAGGGATGATCGCAGAGCCACGCGTATCCATGCCGCGTCGGCCTGCGCGTCCCGTCAATTGACGGTACTCGTTAGGCGTGAGTAGACGCATCTCTTGTCCATCAAACTTACTGAGACTGCCGACAATGACGCTGCGAGCAGGCATGTTGATGCCTAATGCCAGTGTGTCCGTGGCAAAAACTGCGCGCAGATAGCCACGCGCGAAAAGCGTCTCAACGAGCACCTTGAGTCCAGGGAGCAAACCTGCGTGATGGAAGGCCAGTCCACGCGGCAGCAGGTTGATGAGCGCCTGCACCTGATGTAGTTTGCGATCTTCTTTGGGCAGATTTTCAAGCCAGACCTCGATCTCCTGGCGGATCTGCACTTCCTCCTCTGGAGTCGTGAAGTTGTGCAGTGCTGCACTCATGGCCGTCTCTTCAACGACACGACGTCCCGGTAAGAAGTAGAGGCAAGGTAGCATGTCTGTTTCACGTAGCACTGTCAGTATTTCACTGGCCTCGGGCGTTTTATGCTGCGGAGGACGGCGGGATTTTTTTTGCTCTTGAAACGGTGCATCCGCTTTCGTCGCTGCTTCGTTGCTGGTGGTTGCCTCGACAGAGTCTGTACTCTCTGCGGCTTTTTCAATAGGAGGCTTGTAGCTTCTTCCCCTTTTACGGTGCCGTACCCACTCCTCTTCCTCGTTGTCTTCGTCATCATCAGCGGGGGTATAAGTGCGGTTACGACTGGCTATTTGTGCTAGCTTCGCCTCACCTCCTATGTTGGGGAAGCGCTCAAGACGATTGCCATCGGCGTCTTGAACAAGGTGAAGTTTGCCATCCAGAAAATAGTAGTGCTCTAAAGGCACGGCGCGCTGCTCGTGTACGACCAGGGCGATAGGACGATGGACACGGCTGATCCAATTGGCGAGATCTTCGGCATTGCTTACCGTGGCCGAAAGGCCAACAAGCTGAACATGTGATGGTGAGCAGATGATGGCCTCTTCCCAAACAGGACCTCGACCGACGTCGCTCAGGTAGTGCAATTCATCAAAGACCACAAAGGCAACGTCGGCTAGCGAGGATGGTCCAAACGTTTGCTCACCTGCCAGGCGATCTCCGCCATCTTCTAAGAGCATGTTGCGGTAAACTTCGGTCGTCATGATGACAATGGAGGCTTTACTATGCTCAACAATGTCGCCCGTGACCAGGCCAACCGCCTCATCGCCGTATAGGGCGCGCATATCGCGGTATTTCTGGTTGGATAGCGCTTTTAATGGAGTGGTGTAAATGACACGCTGATTGCGCTGCTGCGCTCGCCAGACGGCATATTCCGCTACTAGCGTTTTACCCGTGCCAGTTGGCGCGGCGACCATCACAGATTGGTCGTTGGCAAGATACGCCATTGCCTCCAATTGGAAGGCGTCGAGAGGGAAAGTATAGCGCGCAGCAAATGTTTGGATGTCCGCCTCGGTTGCGGAACCGGTCAGCACATGTTCTTCCATTTTCTCTTCTTTAAATGAGACTGAATGATTTTGGACTATTGTAACATCTATTGCCTATATCTACAAGGAGCAGGGAAAATTTTAGAGTTACTGTTGTACGAAAATACTGCTATGGTGGCTTGCATTCTGTACGTGTCTGAATGGAAAAATGGTGGATTGTATAAGACTGATGAGGGGATGTTGGTGTTGGGTCTATGACTTTTGCCGTTGTAGTTGCTCCTTGTGTATAAAGAGGATACACTACTATTGGTACTGTCGTCACTGTTGTTGCGCGATGTGTAAGATGATAAGGAGTCCCGCTGTGGCCGTTATAGAATGTGTTGAACTCTCGAAGACGTATAGCAGGCGCGTAACCGCTCTGGATACTATCACGCTAAGTATAGATAAAGGCACATCCTTCGGCTTGCTTGGTGAGAACGGTGCGGGGAAATCAACTCTGGTGCGTATTCTGTTAGGCTTTATTTTCCCTTCCTCGGGCCATGTACGTGTGCTGGGCGAGGAACAGGTGGCACGTGCTCACGCTCGTATTGGCTATGTGCATGAGCGACCGATCTTTGAAGGCGGCTTCAGCGCGCGCTCCTACCTGACCTATCTGGGGCAGTTGAGCGGGCTGTGGCGGCAGGCAAATAAAGGGCGCGTGGATGCTCTGCTGGAACAGGTGCACTTGCAAGAGGCCGCTGACCGCGCTATCAAAACGTATTCAAAAGGGATGTTGCAACGCCTCGCCATTGCCCAGGCTCTATTGACCGAGCCGGAATTGCTGATTATGGATGAGCCAACCAGTGGCCTGGACCCACGCAGTCAGTGGGAGGTGCGCCAGATTGTGGGCGAACTGCGCAAACAAGGGAAAACTTTGCTGATCTGTTCGCACTATCTGACGGAAGTGGAGGCGCTGTGCGATGCGGTGGGGATTATGCGGCGCGGACGCTTGATCCTTCAGGGGAAGGTGTCCGACTTGCTGCGCTCACAAGGAAGCGTAGAGATTGTTCTGGCACATGATCTGTCCGCTAGCGAGGTAGTGGCACGCCTGCGTATTGCCGAGCAGGTTATGGAAACACAGGGGAATCTGCTATATGTTGCAGATACTGCGCAGGCGAGCGTACTGAAAGAACTCGTACAAGCTCAAGTGTCGATTGTGTCGCTCAATCCTGTCAGCCGAACGCTGGAAGAGGTGTATGTGCGCACGACACAGGTAAATGCTGAGGATGCGCTACTCGCCACAATTGCAGGGGGTGGAAAGCTATGAGCAATACTGATATGCCAGCCGCGACAAGCACAATCTGGTCGCGTCTATGGCTGTATTGCTGGCACAGTGCGACAGTCACGGTAGCCCGCTTTACGCTCAAGAGCCACGTGCGCAGCGGTTGGGTATTCGGAGATATCTTTTTTATCTGGTTCCTCTATGCATTGTTCTTCTACGAATATGGCGGGGATGCCAGCTATTTCTATGGAACAATAGGCGAGGGGTTGAGTGTGCTGGCGGTACTGGATACGATTGTGATTGTGCAGCGCTCGCTCAGAAGCGCGCGTGTCTATTTACCGCTGGCTCGACTGACTTCGCGTTCGGCTTATATACGTGGCCTGATTCTCGCAACGTGCATATGGCGTATTCCACTTTTCTTGCTCATGCTTGTGCTCGCAATGGGCTATCATACAAGCGCGCCACAGATAGGTATTGCTGGCGCGACCTTGGGGAACATGCTACCGGGTGCAGTCGGATTGCTCTTAAATTGCTGTATCCTCTCGATACTGACGGTAGTATTATCGATGCCAGTGGCGACACGGCGGGTGCAAATTATTTTCCTGGTCTGGCTAGCGGCGATGCTCTATTCCGATAGCAGATTTAGCGACATTACTAAATATTTTACCGTAACGCAGCTCCCACTTCTTCCGGTGACTGCCTGCTATAATCTGGGCTTGCAGCCGATTGTTGATGGATATGCGTTGGTGATGGTGGCCGTGGCTGTGGGCTACATCATAGGGCTGACCTGGCTGGCAGATATGCTACTGGCGAAGCGCGACTTGATTTTATTGTAGCAAAGCAGTTGAAGCTCAAAAAACGGCTTGGTATAGACTGGAGAAGTTTCTGTTCTTAAGGTTATTCCTCCTGATTGTGTATCAAGAAATGTACATGCGCAATTTTGACCGTGCTCTAAGATGAAAACAGATCGTTGTTTTTGCGTAGAGCACCTTTAAGGAGGTACTATATTATGGCTACAAATATTCAGTCAAATTCGCATACCGAACTCAGAGCGTATCTTGAAGAGCAGTTGCGCGCGCAGTTTCCTTCTGCTAATAGTCAGGATATCCTGAATGCAGTTGAAATTGCAACCGGTCGCCGTGGCTATGTTCTGCACCAGGAGCAGCAGAACGACCGTCAGCAAAATCGGGATCAGCAACGCAATCAGCAGCAGGATAACTTGCAGCGTGATAACACACGCCGTGATAACCAGCAGGCGTCGCAGGGTCTGGTTGCCGTGCGTGAGGCCGCTATTTCTGCCGCTCAGGCCATTCCTGAGCATCCTGTGCGCATTGCCGCTGTAGCTTCTGCATGGGTTGCCTTTGCCGCTGCAAGTGTCGCGCATGAGCAGAACCAGAATCAGGGTGCGAACCAGAACCAGAATCAGAATCAGGGTGCGAACCAGAACCAGCAGAGACCTGCTGGTCGCAATTAATTTTTTGCAGTGTTGTTCGCAGTGTTGTAGTAGGTACGGCTCAGATTTGTAATAAGTCTGAGCTGTACTTTTTCTATGAATGAAGAAGAGTGTGACAGTACTTTCCTTCTTGCATCTTTGCGCGATATTCGTTATACTGAGCGTGACAAATGATAAAAAAAATAGAGCTAGCAATGATGAAGAAGAGTACCCTGTCAGAGATAGCAGCGAGCCGATAGAGGGTGCAAGGTCGGCAGTCTACAGCAGGAGAAGGGCGCTTCGGAGCTGGCTCGCTTGAGAATGAGTGGCTTCACTGTTCATAGTGAAGAAGCAGGGTGGGACCGCGGATGTGGCCGCAAAACGTAGTTGCCTCAGGCTTACGTAGGTGCATTCGTCCCTGGGCGTATTGTATTGAACGTCTGGGGCGATTTTTTTGTGGAAGAAGGGAACCACTCATGACACAAACAGAACAAGAACAAGCAGCAGAAGTTAAGGACACCCCCCTCGTACCGATTGAAACGATAGTCTCGCTATGCAAACGACGAGGTTTCGTCTATCCCAATTCTGAAATCTATGGCGGAGTCGCCGGTATCTACGATTTTGGGCCGCTGGGCGTCGAATTTCGCAACAATATTAGACGCTACTGGTGGTGGTCGATGGTGCAGAACCACGATAACGTTGTGGGTATCGAAGGCGCGACAATTACTCACCCACGCGTCTGGGAGGCCAGCGGCCACGTTGAAAACTTCGTTGATCGGTTGGTGGATTGTAAGAAATGTAAACGGCGTTTCCGTGTAGATCACCTGGACCCCGCCAATCTGGAGCAGCATAAGTGTCCCGTGTGTGGTGGCGAATTGACGACTGAACCACGCGTCTTTAATCTGCTCATGGAAACCTATCTTGGGGTAGTCGAAGGCGACCGCATGAAGACGTACTTGCGTGGTGAAGCCTGTCAGAACATCTACCTGGACTACGATAATGTGCTGAAGTCTTCACGCATGCAGGTGCCATTCGGTATCTGTCAGATTGGTAAGGCGTATCGCAACGAAGTAACACCAGGCAATTTCCTGTTTCGGCAGCGCGAATTTGAGCAGTGGGATCTGCAGTTCTTTACGCATCCCAGCGAGATGGATAAGTGGTACGAGTTTTGGAAGCAGTATCGTTTTGATTGGTATCAGAGTATTATCAACCATAAAGATCGCTTGCGCTTCCGCGAACATGGCAAAGACGAATTGGCTCACTACGCCAAAAAAGCCTTTGATGTCGAGTATCGTACTGTGCTTGGTTGGCAGGAGTGGGAAGGTGTCCATTGGCGGCAGGATTGGGACCTTTCGCGGCATAGCGAGTACAGCGGACAGGATTTGAGCTACACAGATCCGCTTAGCAAGGAGCGCTATATACCCTGGATCGTTGAAACGTCTGGTGGTGTTGACCGCACGTTCTTGAATTTGTTGCTGGATGCGTACGAGGAAGAGCCTGATCCGACAGGCAAAGAGGCACGTACGGTGCTGCACCTGCATCCCTGGCTGGCACCGGTAAAAGTAGCGGTGTTTCCGTTGCAGAAGAATAAAGAAGAACTCGTGTCAACGGCGAAGTCGCTGCATAAAAATCTGCAGCGTTTGATGGTTTCGCAGTATGACGACGTTGCTGCTATTGGTCGCCGCTATCGTCGCCAGGATGAGATAGGGACGCCTTTCTGTGTCACCATCGATTTTCAGACGCTTGATGATCAGACCGTCACAGTGCGCGAACGGGATAGTATGTCACAGGTGCGTGTGGCGATACAGGAGCTACCGATGTATCTGTTAGATCGCGTTATCTGGAAATAGCATACTACTTTTTCTGTAGCGTCAACAGCATGACCCATCCCAACAATGTAGGATGGGTCATGTTATGTCTATGCTTCTAGCAGTTTGCTAGGTCTCTGAAGCAACTTTAATGCCGCTAGAGCGGTCACGAAGACCATGGTATATAGGCTGACAATAGCTTCCGATGCGTAGATATCCCCGGTATGCCATACCGTGCCTACCGCATCCGTTACCAGCGTATTGCTGCGGCCCACCAGATATGCCAGAAAGAATGTTAGCCCAAGTACCGCGTACATGATAATGGCTTGTATATAGTATAATCTGGGCAATACCAGCGTCTCTCCTCTTCCAGCCTTGCGGAAACGCAGGTACAGAGCAAATAACTGGAAGAAAATGTACACTGTAAAAAACCATCCCAGGTAGTTCGTGAGCGGTACTCCGAAATAGCCGCCACCTTGTTCCCAGATCCAACGGTGATCGATAGTAGAGAATGTTGGATCAATGCCGAGATCCCAGACCACCATGATAAAGGAGGCAATAAACGGAACGGCAAATGTGGTCAATGCGCTGGACCGCTGGCGGACGTTGCCCATGAGAACCGTGGCGAGAACCCAGGCAAGATAGCCGGTGGAAACATAGGCTGGGCCAATCAATAATGGTACGAGAAAGAGTTTGGGACCTAACGCATCGGTATAATAATAGTGACCAAATGGAAAACCAGTCAGAATACTGATATTTTCCAGAATATTGCTAACGACCAGACAAACAATGATGAACATCACAATGCCACTCCAGCCATAGCGCAATGCCCCGTGGATGAGCGCAAAGGCAACGGTTAGCAAAAGGAACAAAGGTATAGGAATGAAGATGGAAAATACTGTACTGGCAAGTGTCGCCGTTGTGTAGGCTACAACCAGAACCCACAGGATGTTGATCGATACTTTCATGCTCTCAACCTCGCTTAAAGTCTTTATTACGAATACTGCTCTCGAATATATATGATTGTATCATCTTTCGCATTGTGCTCTTCTGAGCCGCAGGGTATGCTGGCTACTACATACAGAGGTATAGCACTGGCGGAAGATAGTGTGCCTTTTTGTATTCGTACTCGTTTAATATAGTAGAGTAGTACTGCAAGTTGTATGCAGGAATATCATTATTCCGGCAATAGAGGCTCCTGGCTGCTTGTAAGGTGTGAATAAAATAAAAGCGTAAATATACCTATAAATGGCAGAGAAGTGGTAGGAGGGTGCAATTGCGGATGGTAGTGATGGAGTGATGGTTGCCAATAAGGGCGTTCCAATGATGGACAGAAATAGAGGCAAGATGTCCACGCGGGGAATGCTCTTTTTGGTTGTGTATGCTTGATAAAAAAGGATAATAATACATGACGCGGATTGTTTCGTATAATATGTTAGCTGGTGGTTATAGTTTACGCGAAGAAGGTGCAAGGCGCACAAAACAAATAACAGCGATGATTCGCTCTGTTCAGCCAGATATCGTAGGATTGGTGGAGGCGATGCATCCACAAATGAGGCAGAAGCCGTTGGTAGTAGAGGAGATTGCCGATAATCTGGGTATGCAGTTGATTAAGGGTGGAGAGCCAACACGGCCCCAGGATTATCAACTGGCTCTCCTGACACGCTTGCCGGTAGTATATAGCAAGATACACGCAAGTCCAGGACGCTTGCTCCGGCCTCTGCTAGAGGTTTGCGTGGAGGAAACGGATGGGCAACAACTGACGGTGTTTGTAGCGCATCTATCAGCGGCTTTCAATCAGGGCAGAGGCGGTGGTCACATCCGTATGTGCGAAGTGCAAGAAATATTGTGCTTCATGGCTCCATTGCGGGCCGCAGGGAAACCACACCTGATCATGGGTGACTTCAATTCGCTGGCTCCCGGTGATGCTTTTACGGCGAGTTCTCTGTTGCGTTATGTTGTACAAATGGATAAAAAACGTCCAGCGCGCGCGCTGAATGATGGGAATCCATACCTTGACTCCGTCGTGCCACCCCGCTTACGTTTCCTCAAGCCTGCGCTACGCCTGATTGCAAGTAGTGATTTTCTGTGCTCACTTTTTGACGCTGTGGCCTACTTTTATGCGCCGCGCGGCTGTATCCGGCTCTTGCAAAACGCAGGTTATGTCGATAGCTATCGGCACGAACATCCTGCTGATGCGGGTTTTACCTGTCCGGCGGCAGCTCCTGCGGGACGCATTGACTACATCTTCGCCGATCCTGTACAGGCCCAGCGCTTGACAGCGTGCGAGGTGATCACTGCGGGTGAGGGAGTGGTCGGACGAGAGGCGAGCGATCATCTGCCTCTCACCGCTGAGTTTGGCCTGAGCGTTGGTCCCACGTTGCCATCTACTGAACTTGATGATGCAGTGGCAAGATAGTTGAGAGCAACGAAGCAGGGAAGGTAACTACTCAGGTACCACGGAAGCCCGCGTAGGGGCACGAAGACTTTTTTTGGTAGAGCTTGTCTATTCCGTTGCAAAGGAAAAAAGGTCTTTGCGTCCCTTGCTGATCCAATTGGCTGGCTGCGAAGCAGGAGCTGCGACAGCAGCGTTGCCATGCAGAACAAGAACGCATTCAGGTGAGCAATGTGCCGCTGGCATTTACATTCCTCAAAGTCGAAGAGAGACGCATCAGGAGTCCAGTGTACAACTTTTATTTTCGTGGTTTCCATCCACTGGAAGACTATCCGTCATTATTGTATACTTATGACAATTCAGTTATTTATTTTTTGTGGAGATTCACCGTAACGTAGAGAAGTCTATTAGTGGTAAAATATACAATATGAGCACGAAGGTGATTAAAGTCATCCTGTGAATACTAGGTGTGTTTGCTATGGGTATCTTCATATTCTAAATGCTTTCACAGTTTTAACTCTATGTATTGAACCCACGAGCTTTTATCCACTGTATTGACAGATACTTATGATATAATGAGCTATCTAAGCCTAAAATACAGCCTTTCTCCTGCTCATCGCTGTTTATTTAGTATATTGCTGTCCTAGAAAGAGGTCGAGTAATGACACAACATGAGAAAGATCCACACTCTCAGAAACCTGAAAAAAAACAGATTCCTTCGCCAGACCTTGGCAAGGGAGGACATCCTGATGTAAGATTTCTGTGCTTGGAACCGGGTCACTTAGGTTCCGTACCCGTTATTGTGCAGGCACTAGATAATCAGTGGATATCACGTACGCTGCTGGCCCAGACGATGAAAAAGGGCAACTTGACCACCTCCGTTGAAAAGAAACGCTCAGAGCAGATCCGTGCTGAGTATATCCGTTCACTGATTAATGGCAAGCAAATAGTGATCAATCGCGCATTCCTTTACAATAGCCATGAAATTGCCCGAGATTATACAAAAGGTAACCCGCAACGTGAGGCTGTTAAGACGTTATTGAATGAAGGGACTCTGATACCATATTTGCTGGGAGAGAAAGCTCCCGACTATGACCCTGATTCAGCTCTTGTGGCTCCTGGTTCAAAGCAAAAAGCCGCGAATTATGAAGTTGTAGACGCGGCTTTAACCAACTGGAAGCAACTGTGCCGGGAAGTACAAATGCAATGTGTACGTTTGTCTTGGGATGACAAAGAAAATTGGCGGCAGGCACAAGTCAACCTTTCTCAACGATTTAACGGTTTTGCGGCCAGTATACTAGCAAAAGATATTGATATTTATATTCGCGATTTACGCCTTGATCCAAGTGTACACAGCAGTTTTCGGCAACGTCTGGGAGAGATGGCTAATCTCTGTGTTGAACTTCAAAGTCGGGGTAAACTCGCTACTCGTAATGATCTCTATAAGGCATTTGTCACGGCAGGAGATAATCCTGCGTTACGACAATATGATCCTGACAAGCCGTTTTCCGGCGAAATTAAACAGTTGCTGGATCTAGCATACAATAGCAACCTACCGGACGCGTTGGGGGGGTATCTGTTGACGCCAGCCGACTCTTTACCTAGAACATCTCTTCAAGAGTGGCAGAAAGCGGATAGGGAGTTAAAGGTAGTAACTGGAGAGGATTTAGTGGTATTATTGCGACAGACGTCTTTTGCTCTGGCGAACGAGGTGCTCCAAGGCGTGAAGGGTATGGAAAATTTAACGCTTGATGACGTAATCTATATTCGCAATCAGACGGAAGCGTGGTCTGTTTACATCAAGCATATGGAGAACTTACTGGCAAATCCGTTTTCCTTTGCGGAGGGAGGAATAGCCGATGTATTTGAGAGCTATAAGCGGGTTGTTGCCCAGATGACGCTTCTTTTCCAAAAGAGAGATGCTAAGAAGGTTGCACAATGGCAGCCCTATATCGAAATTGTATTTAACATTGCTGGGGCGTTGCTCACATATAAACTGATGCCTGCAGGACCAATATTTGAGTTGGCTGGTAGTATTTCTGATACAGTGGGACGGGGTGCTGCCGAGATCGTTGGGAAGTTGATCATCCGTGGTCTAAAGGGGAAGCAGCAGGCAAATATGACCAACAGTATCGACTTCATGAAGTGTAGGATATACGATGTGCAAAAACAATGGACTGAAATACAAAAAATGTGTGGTGTGCAGGGAGAACAGAAGACAAACGATCAGGATGCCCCTACCATGAACTACCAGAACATCGATTATTAAGCCCGCCTTGCTAGTAAAGGACAGTATAGATGAGTAAATTAGAGGAATACTTCGCCTTCGCCGAAGCCCATCCAATCCTGTTCGTGAACCCTCCTGGGGCAGGGTTCACAATCCTGCTGGATGAAGCGAATATTCATGAGGCTGAATTGCAAATGATCCAATGGCTCAAGGCAGAAGGATTGCCTACGGAGTGGGCACAAGTGGGTATTGCTTATCGAGATCAATATACCATGATCCTCCGCGACGCAGTGCGCTTTCCTAATGGAGCGCTGGGAACCTACGTTCGGAAAGTCGGCGATGGTACACCTGGAGTGATCATCTTACCTATCTACAAAGATCAGGTACTTCTCATTCGCCATTTCCGGCATGCTACGCGCACGTGGCACATCGAAGTTCCGCGTGGATTTGGTGTAAAAGACTTCTCTAGTGAAGTGAATGCTCAGAGAGAAATTAAAGAGGAAATTGGAGGAACTATTTCTCGTCTAGTACTACTCGGTCGAGTATATCCAGACACTGGTATGATTTCTGAGTACAACGATTTCTTCTATGCAGAGGTTGAGTCTTATGGTGAAGTAGAGACTGGTGAAGGCATTGTCGAACTCCTACCAACACCGCTACCTGAATTTGAGCGAATGATTCGCGAGAATGAACTTACAGATGGATTTACGCTTACAGTCTATGCACTGGCGAAAGCAAAGAGTCTCCTTTAGTCCAAAAAACGGGACAGTAAAGGGCATGTTGATAATCAGACAGAGAGGAAAGTGTATGTCTAACCACGCACCAAATAATTATATATGCCCTTTTTGTTTACTTATGCAAGGAGAAGAGAGCAAATATAACACCCTGCAAGATATTGTTCATCAGGACGAGCTTGCAACAGCGCTCATCTCTCCAATCTGGTGGCCGAAGAATCCAGGCAATGTGCTTATTGTTCCCAACTGCCATTTTGAGAATATCTACGATTTGCCTTCAGAATATGCTCATCGCATTCAGGATATAGCGAGAGAAATAGCGATGGCAATGAAGAAGGTATACAACTGTGATGGCATTTCAATTCGTCTACATAATGAGCCAGCAGGAGGACAAACTCTGTGGCATTACCACCTTCATGTTTTTCCCAGGTACAAATGGGACCTTTTTGACTTGGGCATTCTATTTCGGAAGTTCACGCCACTTGAAAAACGTGTTGTGTATGCTGAAAAACTGAGAAGTTATTTCAAAGGGTCGGTCTTTTAGACGGAAAAGTGAGGAAAAAGATGGATCAAACACAGATAAAGAACATGACCAACAAAGAGCTAAGAGACGCACTAGAAAGCATTCAGGAAGAGTTGAATGAGCGAGAATGGGACGACACAGTGAAGAAACCAGACAGTATGAAACGAGCAATTGAATTAGCCAGGAAGGCGAAACAAGAGCATGTAGAGGGCAAAACCACGATGGGAGGTTTTGTGTGATAGCTCTCTTTTGATGAGTGTCCGCATAAAGGGCCGTAGATCACCAGCAATTCATTGCCGCAAATGTACGGACCCGGTTCACCGCGTCCGTCATATCACCTCAAATATGTATCGCCCGAGTATCTCGAAAAATATGCATTACTGTCAGGTCCGCTACAAGCAATAGCCTTACCAAGCATTTCCTCCGTTGCCATTGCTCGGCGAGAATCTCGATGCAATCTCGATACAGCAGGACGCGTTCTTCAGGCAACTCTAACTTGACACGATGTACCAGGACGATGAGCGAGAGCAACAACGGATTAGTGGCGAGTTGAGCCAGCCGTGGCGTACTCTCGATCTTCTTGATCAAACGCTCCGAGCGACGTTGCATCTCGCGCAAGAGTGGTGCAGCATCTACAGAGGACCAATGAGCCGTTTCAGTCAGAGCAATGGCACGATAGCGCTGCTTTATCAGTGCGCGCGTAGCTCCTGCATGCAGAGGCTGAACAGTCTGTATCTGGAAGCCATAGCGATCAAGCTGCCCCTCGTAGCCGACGATCCGGGTCGTGACCACGATGCGGTTGCGCGGTTGGTCGTGCGTAGTGATAAAGTCACCGATACGGTGCGCCATAGCAGCTCGAGCCTCGGAGCTGCCCAACTCATCAAAAGCATCCAGGAGGATCAAGCAGTTCCCACGCGCCAGTTTCCGCTTAAAAAAGCCTTCTGGACAGCGTTTCCTCCATTCAACCGGCATCTCTCCAAGAAAGGTATCGATGAGCTGTTTTTGCTCTCCCCAATGAGCCACATCGTGGTGGAGGCGTAACGTGACCAGAATAGGAAACGGACGCGTCTGCCAGAGCAGTCGCTTTTTAACGCTGTCGGGCCTATCGCCCTGCTTTCTATCATTGCGCAAGGCACGGGCGCAAGTGATAGCGAGATAGCGTAACAGTGTCGTCTTTCCTGAACCAGGATCGCCCTGAATGACGAGTTGTCTGTATTTCTCGATGGATAGAGCCAGGTCTCCCAACTGGTAGGTCGTTTCTTTTCGCAAGGTAAACCTTCTGAAAGTAATAATGAGTAGGATCAAGACCATAAAAGGGAGACATGTCAGGATGAGCAAGAATGAGTAGTGAGAAAAGAATGCCAGAAGAGCAGTGGTGGCAAGGATCATGGCAGCAAAAAAAGTCAGAACATACACAGACATCAGATTCGTCATCCAATACCACCGGGGTGGTTTGCGCCAGGAAGATGTATCTTTGCTATAAAAACCAGATCCATTCTGATCGCCTCCCTGCTCAGAGACGCTGAGGGCAACATAGACCTTTTCCAGGTCTACAGCTCGCTGTCCTTCGCCCCAACGCGTCGTCACCACACGCGCAGGCAGCAAACCCAGATAGCGATGCTCGCTGATGATCCAACTGAGATAAGCTCTCTCAAAGTCATAATCCTTCCCTCGCTTGCTGAAGATCGCCCAGAGTCGCTTCGTCAAATGGGAAAGGAAAGAGCCTATTTGCTTAAAGGAAACAGCCATCAGAGTCAGTAACACACTGACAAGCGCAGTGACAAGGGTATTAGATCCATATTTATCGATAAATTGGATAATGCCTTGCCATAGCTGCTCAATCATACAAGTCTCCAGAAGCACACGCTCAACTATGTGCTATTTTGCCATGCATTGATAAATGTCTCTTTTTAGAGCTTCTAAAGAAGAGAACGTAGAAGAAGTGAAAATATAGGGGATAGACCCAATGTGGTGCGTGTTGGAAAGAGAACTGACAATGGGACACATCGTTCTCGGTTATCACTGCGAGATTTGAGGCAATGTGAGGCTGGGAAAAGATCATTAGAAAAAGATCAGAGACCAGAAAAAGGTAATTTATATTCCAAAGAAAAACCGGCAATTCATTGCCAGAGAGGTAGGGGTCCGATTTATCGTGCCCGTTCTGACCGAATATCTCGAAAAATGTAGATGTACCTCAGACTGATTACAGGTTAAGAGATGCCATGTATTGGGACTCGGTGTATGCCTGGTAAGCTCCGGCAGAGCCAAGCGTGGGTTGTGGACTCGCATTGGGCGGCACGATAGAACCAGTTTCGGCATTAGAATCAGCCTGTTTTTGTTGCAGTGCTAAATCCAGGATTGCTGGCGTATTTAGATTAGCCGCTCGTAAAATCTTGATATTCGCGTCATGAACCTCTTGTAGCCAGTTACGCAGATCTGTGATCGCATATTGGACATTCTGCAAGTGCTGAAGCAAGGGAGCGTTATTACCAGCCGCTTGCTTCAGTAAGCCTAATTGCTGACTGAGAATGTCAAGATAGCCAGCCTGTTGTGGCGATGGTAACAAACCAATAGGTACTGAGAGCTGGCTGTGCATGTTCGCCGGACGATCACCGCTGGTTGTCGCATAGCGCGTTCCGTTCGAGCATCTCGACAATACGCGTCGCCTGACGCCTGACAAGTCCATAGTCGACCTGTGAACCCTGAATTGAATCGACAATGCTGACAGATTTGTCATTCATGGATTTGATCGTTTCGAACAGATCGACAATGACGCTCTGTCTGGCAGGTAAACCAGGAGTCGAGTAGAGAATATTTTTGAGATATTGTAACGCCATGTTGTTATATGTGGCCTGAAAAACAGCGTGTGCAGACGGAGTCGTTGGTGAACTGCCAGTATTCTCCAGTGTGACAGTGAAGCCTTCAGCCGTCGCCAACAAATTAGTATGTTGGTTCGTACCAGCGTAGAGGAATGAGATCTTCCCATTGTTATAAGTCATGGGGCCAAGCGGCTCTAGCTGGTTGGTTGTCTTGAACCAGGCGAAGTAGGTTTCGCCGGAGGGTGGGCTGGACATATTCTGCATATCGACGCGCAGTTGATCGCTATTGCCAAGCGCATCATCCTGAAAGAAAACCTGACCCTGTGGTTTGGGTGTGATAGTTTGTGCTCGATTGAGTAACAGGCTGCCTCCGATAGCGCTGCCGAGCACAATGAGTAATAAAACGAGAATCCCGATGACCAGATATATGGGCATATCGTTGAAATTGGAGCGACCCTTCGTTAGTGTGGGGAACGTAACGTTGAGTGGTCGTGATACTGATGGTTGTGGTGCGTTGGCAGGGAACCGGGATGAGAACTGGACTGCACGCATCGATGCCGATGGGCGAAGCGACGAAACTGGCACAGAAGATTGTACAGGCGTACGTAGAGACTCAACTGGTATGGACAGTCGATTGGAAGAAGGGCTACTAGCTGGTGTGGTGGGAAGCGTTTTCGTTGACCGTGTGGGTCGTGTGAGCGTAGCTTGTTGTCCGGCGTTGGCTGTGAGTGGCCCGGAAATAGTCTGCTCCGCAGCTAACGTCAAGGGCGCGGAAACGCCTGGTTGTTGTGTTGCGCTGGCAGCCGGGCGTGATGGGAGTCTCTGGAGTGGCTGTAAGCGTCCAGATGAAATAGGTGAAACAACTGGATATGGCTGTGAAACACCCAGAATAGCGGACGGCAAGGGACGACCAGCACTATCTTTGCGCGCTAATTCAAGCACTGATCCCTGCGATGCCTGGATGGAGCAGGCATCGGCAATAGCCTCAGCAAACAACGTTGCCCGCGCAAAGCGCGTAGTCGGGTCCTTGGACATGGCACGTAGAATAACTTCTGAAAGGGCAGCAGGGATATGCGGATTGATAAGCGTGGGTGGGGTCGGTAAGGCGTTGATGTGCTGCATCATGATCGTTATCGGACTTTCACCACGGAATGGTGCAACCCCAGTACAGATCTCATAGAGTATAACACCAAGGGCATAGATGTCGCTACGTGCTGTGAGCGGATCGCCAGCAGCCTGCTCAGGAGAGATATAGAACGGGGCACCAGCACTTTCGATACTGCTAACGACCTGGGTGATACCGATATCAGTCAGCAGAGGCTCACCAGCCGCGAAATGAGTGATGTTATGTTTGTTAAGCAGAATATTGGCAGGTTTGATATTGCCGTGAATGAGGCTATTTTGATGTACATAGTCAACGGCTGCGCCAATACTAGTAAAAAGATACAGGATCTCACTAATAGGGGGAATGTTACCCCGGTGGGAGGTTGTATGGATATATTGGGCAAGCGTTTGCCCCTCAATATAGTCCATGGCAACATAAGGAACAGTCTCGTTCGATTGCACAGGGCGAGTAACAGTAAATTCATAAACCGGTACAAGGTTAGTATGGTGCAATGAAGTAATAAGTGACCCTGCGGTAGCAAAATGTGTCATGAAATGAGGATCGGACAGAACATCACTATGTAAAATTTTGATGGCAGCGTTATTATGAAGTGATAAGTCATGTGCTTTCCATACCTCACCCATATTGCCCTTGCCTAATTGTTGCTGCAACTCGTACTTCCCGATGCGCCGTGGAGCTGTGCTCATGGCAACCTCCGTTAACCAATACGACTGTGCTCGGTCTATGTATGCTAAAAATTCTTATAATGACCCTGTACTAGCATATCAGAAGCAAGACAGATGTTCAACCTGCAAGGACGTATTTCCTACTTGCTGCTATGTTACTACACTGCTCTACGTGTCCGTATGGGGTTATTATAGCTCTGATTCCTGGAGCGGATATATTTGCAAAGCTTGCCTTATCGGAAACGGTTAGTGGACTCTACCCCTAAGAGGAGATGCCTTCTTCTTTTAACACTCGTCTAATAAAGTCATTCATACCTGATCTTTCAAAGGTATCATTTACTCTTTTTATAAATTCCTTATTTTCATCGGAGTCTCTATTTGCTGCTTTGTATTCAAACCCTTTTAATTGAGTTGTTGTTAATTGAATACTATATTCCTTCACACCTGATATGTTGGAAAGATATTTATGAAGGTATTTATTAATAATATCGAGTAATGCTTGTTTGTTTTCATCTACAAATTTCAGAAACGCTTCACTACGTTTGCGCTTGTTATCAATAGCTTCTTCTAGGGTACTATGTGGTTTCACAGAAAATGCGTTTTCTATAAACTGATCTAAGAGGTTTTTCTCGCTTGCTGAATAATCAATTTTTGAAAAATCAATTGAGCTGTCTTTAACCTTCATCTTCCCTTGGGAAAAAAGTCCTGTAATCAGAAGAAGTTCCTTATAAAACTTGCCGTGTTGCCTTGTTTCGCTGGATGGATATCCGCAGAGTAGGCCATCTGTAGTTATCCATTGGGGTTCGTCTCGATGCTCCTGCTCCACTGAGTAATGTGAGTCTATTAATGACTCAGGAGTGTGACCAGAAAATAGGTCTAGATGTTGATCAATTAGCCGTTTGATGCCGCTTCTAGAACAAATTGTGAACCAATTTCGATGAGGACATTCTTCTTTTACTATGAGATCTTCTCCACCATGTTCCTTGAGTAGCTTCACTAATGATTCACGCTCGGATAAAGGCATATACATATATGTTGCGGGCTTTAAGTCTAATAGTAGTGCTTGTATCTGTGCTCCGTCCACTGTTGTGGTTAGGAATAATTGTGTGTCTTTATCTGCATGTTTATATAGTTTCTCGAATGTCTCAAAACCTTGTATTTCTTTCTCAGAAGGTGTTGCTGCTTCCAATTTCTGCTTGGCTTTGTCAAGAGCTTTGATGAGAGCTTCTTGGTTATGACGCGTATGATCTCGTTCCGGCTTTGTCCATTTCTTCGCCTTGCCATTATAAATGATAACCTTGCTCAAGAGACGTAAGAACCTTTTCTGTTCTTCGTTAAGCTTGTCCATATCGCCTTCGACTATACGAGCAATGTTTTTAGCGTGCTTTTGAGCTCTATCTATGAGTTTATGTGGTATGATCGCTGCTGTAATGTCATCTTTAGTCTTACAGTCTAAGCTTAGAGGAAGCAGCCACTCCGGTCTCTTTTGGAGAGGTCCGTCTGCTCTTATATCTTCCCCGAGATCTCCAGTCATCTTAGCTAGGAAGTTTTCACGTTGTACTGGCTGCTTTTGTGTTAGTCGCTTGCTCTGCTGCACGAACATTCTTAAGAAATCGACACTTTCTGGGACATTAAAACCAGCATCTTTCGATATTTCCTGGATTTTCTGAGCTTGTGCGGCCCTGTCTGAGAGGCTAAACCTTTCAGGCTTCAATATTGCCTAGTTCTCCTTTTTTGATGATTATATGTGTACTTGTGGTCTATTAAAATACAATTGGTGCAACGGTGTTTTATAACGATGTACGTATAGCGACTGTATGACTAGCAGGAAGTGCTTCCCGAGCTTACTCTCATCAAGTGTACCTGATGCTAGCTGCAAATTCCAGGACATCTAGAGGACAACTTTTCAAAAATAGGGAACAACTTGCCGATCATATCATTGTCCTGAAAAATGGTCGCGTAGAAGCCGCAGGTGATTTGGAGACCCTGCTAGCGTCGAGAGCTGAGACGCAACGTTTATGGCGCAGCGATCAGTACTGCGTTGGTGAAGTAGTGATAGAAAACGGATTGGCCCATAGAGCTAATCTAAGCGATGTCTAGTCTGCTTTCATTGTTATCGCATTTTACGAACGCGACATCAGTGACAATACTGGTGGGAATGGACAGGGCTTCTCAATCTGCAGCCTCCACTAGTACGTGCCCTATGCGCTATAATGACGGCAGTTTGGTAGGTCCGCGAGGAGATTGGAGCAGTGAGCAGTGCGTTTTAGCTTGCAAGACATAAGAAAATCGATACAGCGACGGAACGGCGCATTAAGCGTCTCTCTACATTTTTTGCGTCCGGGGACGCTGCAGCGCGAGATAGAGCAGCTAATTGTCTATCATGAAGGTCAGCTTGGTCAGCCGCAACGTTTGTTTGTGCTAGAGGACGCCCGAGCATGCATTGGCGAGTATCGCCTGGCTCACTGCTTGATTGCTACACTGAGTCACTGGTATACCTGGCAGCAATGTGAGTGGACAACAGCTATCCAAGAAGCAGGCGGCAATGCTGAACTGGCTGCTGTGTCCTCTGCAGTACAACTACGGCTCGCCCTCTACAGTTATGTGAATGAGCAGCAGCAAGGATTTCTGGATGCACAGACCAGAGAATGCGCGCTACAAGCGTTCGCGCAGCAATACGGACTCAGTACAGCCAGTCTGGAGGCTCTGCTAGTCCTGGATAGCGAGGAAGAGGCGCTGTTGACACGCGAGACTGCTCAGCCGCCAGATGCCCAGGAAGTGGCTACTTTATACAACCAGTGGGCTTTTGAGGCTGCATTATGTAATGCGTCGAGCGTAAGCTTTGTGATTGATTGCCATGCCTTTGCATATACAGGACTGGGCGAGATGCAACCGGCGGGAGTGAGCGTGGAAGCAGGGATTGGAGCAGTGATCAAGCGTCTGTGTTATCTTGCCCGGCGTCTGGGCGTCTA
Organism: uncultured Chloroflexia bacterium; assembly: GCA_963802635.1. Lineage (GTDB taxonomy): Bacteria > Chloroflexota > Ktedonobacteria > Ktedonobacterales > Ktedonobacteraceae > CAVTLG01. The sequence goes on from CAWDJJ010000001.1 coordinate 394,138, forward strand.
TTATGATCTGGAATACGAGTCGGAGGGACGAGAGCAAACAGTAGGTAGGAGCGCTTCTACGTTGCTGACCCTGACATTGTATGGACCACAAGAAGTCACTGGCGCTCCACAGCAGTACGGTTTGCGCCTGGCTCGTTTATGTCGTCTGCTGTTGGGATATGGCGTGGCGAAAACGGAGCAGCGTCAAACGACAAAGAAAGCAACACTATCTAAAGCTATCATAGCAGCAGAAGCACACATCCATTTTCTGCAGCGAGCCTATATCTTTACCATAGATGCGAGCTTGCTGCAACTGCTTCCTCCCATCGCAGATAGCAGTCAGGGTAACACGCGTAGCAGCGTAGATGCCACACAACTCTATGACAGTAGCATCGAGCAGAGCTTTTCAGAAGCCTTCATCGGGTCCGCTAATAGCCAAGGCGTCGATGGCTGGCGCTTGGAACGTGAACCGGAGCCGCTACTGCTGGAGCAAGGCATATTCATACCCGACTTTGCTTTTACACGCGACGAGCGGCGTATCTATGTGGAAATCCTGGGCTTCTGGACACCTGCCTACCGTGAGCGCAAGATACAGAAATTACAACAACTGCGCGAACGTGAAGATCTGCTGCTCGCAATTCCAGTAGAAGCGAAGGCAGCTTTTACCAGCATTGCCAACGATTTTCCTATAGTTTATTATGCCGGGCAACTGTCCGTAACGGACGTACTACGGGTGCTCAGAAATCGCTATGATGACTTTGCGCAACGACTGGCAAGCATCGATAGCTCCGCAGTACGAGAACAGGTGCAACGAGCGGGCTTGCTGCCTGAACGCGCTTGCTACAACGTGCTGCATTGTTACCGGCATACAGAGCTACAACGAGCTGCCGAGCAACTGTGTGCCAGCGATGAGACGATGGCCTTTGTGCCCGGCATTGGTCTGTATCACCAGGCATGGATGCTACAGGTTAAGCAAGCTTTTATGCGCTGGATAAGCAGCGCGCAGACTGTGCCGCTGGCTGAGGCTGTACAGCAAGTGAAGCAACAGGTCGGACTGGTGGATTGTGCAGATACGACAGTTGAGACGTTATTGGGATTGTGGCCGGAGATACATATACAGCGCACATCGATCTTCGAGGCAGTGGTGGAGCTGGTGGACAGTGAGATAGTGGCACAAGATGCTGAACCGCAAGAAGCTGTGGCGCAGGGAGTAGCGACAGAGATGGCTGCTAAGGATGCAAAGCAGTCTGGGCGTGGGCGGCGAACTCCCATAAAGAGACAGACAGCACGTGAGCCTGAGGTGATACAAGGTGATTTGTGGGGTGAGCGTACTCAGGAATAGGCCAATTTCACAGAAAATTAGGATATTTGTTCTAATAATTGTTGACACGTTCATCTTGTATCGTGTACTATGGGGATGAGTAGAACATATGTTCTGTATGCCCTCAAAAAAATAGAGAGGACGGTAGCAATGTGGATCAAAGCTCTTCGCAGCCCATCAGGCGTGCATCTGCGCCACAAGAACCAGTGAATCAACAGGCGGTAAGGCGTGATGCGTATGAGGATGAAGGGGATTATGATGGCGTGTGGCCGACACGTATGCCGAGTAGCACGCGTCGCTATCATAGCGATGTAAGGGCAGAAATAGGCCGAGCAGCGGCTGACGTACAGTCATCCGTGCATCGTGAGCAGCATAGCGCTTATCCTGGTCGTAAAAAAGCGGTGCCTGCGCGACGTGCCGCCATACAGTCAACGCTACCTCCGCTCCAGCCCAATCGACGCCGTACTGTGAATACTGAGGAAGATATACTATCACCGTATGAGCAAGGGGAGAGTAGAGAAGGGACACAACGTCAGTGGCGTGCGCACTGGTTGCTCTATGCGGGGTTAGCTCTAATTATCATGCTGCTGGGGTGGATAGTGTTAAGTGCCGTAACAAACTGGTGGCAGGTGACGCAAGATGATTGGCACTATGGTCGCCCACGTACGTTTCAGATGGATGCCGTTGTCGGCCATGACGATTTAGCCGCGCGCCCGAGTCATTTTATTGCCTTAAATTTGAACCGGCATGTGGAAATCATCGAATTTCCTGGCGGCGATGCCACCAAAGCAAAAGTGTATATTGGACCGGTACTGGTCGGCCCAGGACAGGATCTCGCACCCATCACACTCAGCTTCAAGGATGTGAATGGTGATGGCAAACTAGATATGATCGTGAATGTGCAGGGTAGCCACTTTGTGTTTATCAACGCGAATGGAGAATTTCGTTCTCCCAACCCTGGAGAGAACATTTCACAATAGTGCCTGTACGATAGATATACTGAAAAGCTTTAAAGAGAGGTGAGGAAATGGCTGGCACAACTTCCTCATCTCCCAGAGCTTTTCTCGGCTGTCCAAAAAGCACAAGTGCTACCAGAGCAGAGAATAACGGAGAAGTACAGCTCGCGTCCAGTGCATCGATAGGCGAAGAGCTAGCTCAAAGAGCGCTCCAGCAGGGCTTCTGCGCTCACTTCGTATGGCGCTGGCACAGCATGTATTGGCACAGCATGTATCGGCACTGGAGTGATCGCACGTAATCTTGGTGCGGTGGACATAGCCGAGATAACCTGGGGAGATGATGCATCCTCCCATGTAGCTTGCGGCTCAGGAGCCTTACGCAACGATAGCCAGGCAAACGTGACCATCCAGCCCAGAAGAAAAACAGAAAGCATAGAAACTAAGTATATTTGTGTTAATGTCATCGTGATTGTGGTTGGCGTATCCACTGGCGCGTCCTCTTTCAAGCTACTCAAAATTAGGAATAGCATAAGATTACCGTATTGTAATTGACAAAGCGAATATGGGAAACTAACATTGACAGTAGTACTAACCCATTCAGCCCAAATGTGCTATGCTGAGCCATCAGTAATATCCCCCACTGGAATGACGAAAGAAAAAACAAGAAAGTTTCAGCATGTGTTTATATACTAATGATAGTCTTGTTCTTTTTAGCGAAACCTGTCACAATAGACTAGAAGAGAGAGGAGATCTCTCAGTATGTAAAGGATAAAAATCATGGATCATAGAAACTGGCAAAAAACACGTGACATATTGATCTGTGTGATTTGTATTGGTATCATCTTCTGGGCTCTCTGGCATGTTCTAGGACTTTTTGTCGATGCAATCGTGATCGTATTACTAGCTATGGCAATAGCGTTTTTGCTAACGCCAGCGGTAAACTTGCTAGCAAAGTCAGGTCTTCCACGTCCACTGGCAACCCTTCTAACGTATATTGTCGTCATAGCGGTGATCGGTGGGATTGGTTACGGGCTAGTGTCTTCGCTAGTGTTGCAATTAGCAACCTTTTCTAGCACCATTATAGATATAGCAAAAGCATTACCAGATACATTAAGAACATCGATAAATTTTCTCGAGATGCAAGGACATATCCCAGCGACCAATATTAATAATGCAATCACAGATATTCAGAACACAGCAACGAGTTTTGCCCAGGCATTGCCAGAGAACGTTGTTACTCTCATCACGATATTAACCAACACGTTCCTGGATGTCTTTCTGATCGTCGTGATAAGCTTTTACCTCACACTAGATGGTAAGCGTATCCGCGATAGTATCATCAGCATCTCACCAAAAAGGTGGCTACCGAACGTTCTGCTCTTTGAAAATGCCTTGAGTCGCGTGGTAGGAAACTATATTCGTGGGCAACTTACCTTAGCGGTGATTGTTGGTCTAGGCACAGGTGGTATCTGCATGCTGACCGGACTGGGAAACTACGCCATGATATGTGGCGTGATGGCGTTCCTGTTTGAGACAATTCCTATGGTCGGGCCAGCGCTAGCCTCAATCACACCATTATTGCTTTCATTGTTACTACCTGATCCATTCCCACGCACATTTGAAGTACTCGCGTTATTTGTCGCGCTGCAAATCATTGAAAGCAATATCCTGGGACCACGTATTGTCGGTCATGCCGTTGGTTTACATCCGGTAGCTGCGATCCTCGCATTGATTATTGGCGCTCATCTATTTGGCATCTTCGGAGCATTACTGGCAACGCCGATGGTTGCGGCGGCCTGGGTCGTAGTTGCCAGCATTTACCGCTCGGCGCGCGGCGAGACAGCCGAGCAAATTTTATCACGTAAACGCGTTCCCTGGCAGGTACATAAACCCTCGAGGAGCTTTATACAAACGACAAGAAACTTCATCAGGCCGCCTGCAGGTTTTGTAAAAGGCAGGCATGTAGTGGAGTTGGGAGAAGAAACGCCAGTGTCACCAGTAAAAAAGAGTACCGAGGCTGATGAAAGACTGCATAGTGGCAGCGCACAACAGGAAGGAAGCGATCTCATCTATTCAACCGAACCGGAGCAAGAGAGAAGCTGAACAGACGAGACCCAGGCCGTGTTTCTTGTCACGAGATCATCAAGAGACCACAAATGGCTGTATGCTTTGTGGTCTCTCCAGTATGGAGATGTTCAGGGGGTACCAAAGGTGCGGCGGAGTTCCTCTTCACCTTCCTGATTCACTAAAGCGTAAACCTCATCGTTCGCATTGAGTTCGGTATCGCCGTTAGGGAAGATAGGTTCACCATCACGGATGATCAACGTAAGATTACTGCGGCGTGGTAAATTGATCTGGCTTAATTTCTTACCCACGACTGGGGAGAGCGGCGGAATGTTCGTCTCAAGAATTTCCAGGCCAGCCCTTTTCAATGTCATGAGCATGACAAAACGCACCCCAGGAAGCTCAGACTCGATCAGCGAGAGGATGGATTTCGTCGGACTAACCGTAACATCGATGCCCAACTTCTGAAAAAGATCCTCGTGTCGCGGATTGTTCAAACGTGCGATAGTGCGCGCGACATTGAAACGCTTTTTCGCTACCTGGCAAATGACAAGATTATCCTCATCTTCGCCCGTCACCGCAATCACAACATCAGCGCGACTGGCCCCGGCCTCTTCCATCGTGCGTGCCTCACACGCATCTCCCTTGAAGATAGATTGACCTAACTCCTCATTTAGCGTCTGATAGCGGTCATTCGCTTTTTCCAGCAGAAGTACCTCATGACCATGCTTCAGTAAATTACGTGTAAGATAGTAACCGACATCGCCTCCGCCACCAATGATAATATACATATATCTACTCTCTTCCTGTGTGCAGCTAAGAGTTTTTAACGCCTTGTGGCTGCATCTTAATGCCGCTCAACGTCTGGAAAAGCCGATCTGACAGCAGAGTGGTTGGGCAGATAGTTTCCAGTCCAAGCTCTTTGAACGTTTGCTCACGAAGAGGATCGTAGATGCGACAAACGACCTTTTTGACTTGAAAGATCTCTTTCGCGATCTGACTTGCCATAATATTGCGATTATCGCCATTAGTAACGGCGGCAAAGGCATCAGCTTTATCAATATCCGCGCGGCGCAACGTCTCTTCGTCAACACCATTTCCGGCAATTTTCTCACCTCGGAAGCCGGGGGCCAGACGCTGGAACGCATCACTGTTACTATCAATGATGGAGACAACATGTCCAGCCTGCTCTAATTGTGTAGCAAGTGTTGCGCCAACACGGCCACAACCAAGAATGACAACTCTCACTTGAGAACCTCCTGTTATCGGCCATAAGCCGCCTTTAGGATAGTAGTGATACACTCACGATATTATAGCATGTAGCTAAGCATGCATGCTTGCTTATATTGCCTATGGGTGTTAGCAGTGCGGGGTCCAGGGAAAGAGAAAGAAAAATGAGCTGATAATCTCCACAAAAAAGCGCTTTTTCCTCGCGTATAGATAACGGAAGCAGGCATATCATATTATATCTGTAAGCAAGTGTTTGAGTGCGCCAGGATGCGGATAAATCAGTGATCATATATGCATTCATTGGAGTTGGTGCGCGTGCACATGACTTGAAGAGTAATACCCGTTCTAAAGGAACGTGGAGTAGAGTGAAAATGCACAAATGAAAGAAGCTATTGTATGTTGTTGAATAGTGCACTATATGCGTTACGTACTGTATCTACGCGTGAGCAATGGGATGACTTTGTATCTACTCATCCATCTGGTCATCTGCTGCAAAGCTGGGATTGGGGCGAACTGAAGGCTACGGCTGGCTGGTCGCCATTACGCCTTGCTCTGTGGGAGGGAGAACGAATAGTTGCGGCGGCACAGATACTGCGGCGTACAGCCGCTCACGTGCCACTGCAAGCTGGACATCTGGCCTATATGCCCAAGGGGCCAGTGCTTGATTGGTCACAAGCTGCGCTGTGTGAGACTTTTTTCACGCAACTGCATAGCTATCTGCGCAAGCAAGGTGCTGTAGCGCTGCATATGGAGCTAGGGCAGGCTGTGGATAGCTCAGAACGCGAGGTCATTCTGCACTCTCTGGCGGCGATGCAAGCACAACAAGTTCGTGTGATACAGCCACTGCGCACAATTGTGCTGGATCTGTCACCCACCGAGGAGACATTGCTGGCCCAAATGAAAGAGAAATGGCGCTATAATATACGACTTGCCGGACGCAAAGGTGTGACCGTCAGGGTAGCGCAATGCGTTGAAGATGTACAGGCGTGGTATACATTGTTACAGGCAACCGGTGAGCGGGATCAATTTGGTATTCATACGCTGGCTTATTATCAGCAGGCGTGGGAACGTCTAAGGACTCGCAATGAACTGCAACTGCTGTTAGCAGAATATAATGGGCAGCTATTGGCAGGCATCTTTGTGAGCTTGTTTGCTCGACAGGCAATCTATCTCTATGGAGCCTCTAACAATGAACTGCGACAGCTCATGCCAAACTATCTGTTACAGTGGGAAGCGATCCGTTGGGCCAAAGAACATGGTGCACGTCAGTACGATTTCTGGGGTATCCCCGAAACAGAGGCCGATAACGAAGCGATGGCAGGAGTATACCGCTTTAAGCGCGGTTGGGGAGGACGCGTTGTGCAGTTCCTCGGTTGCTACGAACTAGTCTATCACCCTTTGAGGATGAAGATTGCTCGTAGATTTATCTGATGAGTGGATTTCTATCGTATGGATTTGCCTTTCACGCTCGAAACTGATCTGGAGAAAAGAATTGCTGCCAATCCCGTGTGGCAGGCAGGGGTGGCCTGGGGGGAACCTCGTACCGGGCACCTGGAAGGCCCTGTGATGTATCATATCGCGGATATACTGACGAATATTGAGTGCCAACATGCTACAGAAGAAGAGCGGCACGCGCTGCGGCTGATTGCACTCCTGCACGATGCGCTCAAATTCCGTGTGGATGAGCAACGGCCCAAAGTTGGTACCAATCATCATGCCTACCTGGCGCGGAGATTTGCCGAGCAGTATCTTGATGATCCGGTACTGTTAGATATTATTGAGTTCCATGATGAAGCATACAATAGCTGGCGACTAGGCGCATATAAAGGGAAATGGCAACATGCGCAAGAACGCTTAGAGCGGCTTTTGCAGAGAATAGGCCAGGCATTAGGACTCTATGTGCGATTTTTTTATGCGGATAGTATGACCGAGTCAAAGAATCAAGCTCCCGTGGCCTGGTTCACGCAGTACTTGGGGGAGCATGACTATAGCTTTCCTCAGCTATGACCAGTAATAAAATGGCCCGGAGTCCTCAAGATCAGTGCTGTTTGTGAGTGTGTGGCTGCTAGATGTCCCCGTTTGGCCGGGAAAAGTGAGTGTTCCCTTTCGCGCATATAGTGTCATCCGATTGTAGAGGGCAAGATATGTACCGCGTAGGGAGCGGAGCTTGCTGATCCGTCTGGCTGGCTGCGTAGCAGCAGAAGCGCTTCTCTTGATACTGCCACAAACGCCACTAGCGTGGCTAGCCTTCGGCTCATGTGGCAGAAGGGAGATCGCTTCGTTGCCAGACGGAATAAGAACGCCTCCGCCCCTTTGCCAATGTAATACTCTCAGAGGGGGCGGAGCTTGCTGATCCGTCTGGCTGGCTGCGTAGCAGCAGAAGCGCTTCTCTTGATACTGCCACAAACGCCACTAGCGTGGCTAGCCTTCGGCTCATGTGGCAGAAGGGAGATCGCTTCGTTGCCAGATGGAATAAGAATGCGGGCGGAGGCAAGCGCCGCCCCTACCCTGAGAGGCAGAATGGAGAAGGCAGTGAAGCGAGCACTACTTGTCCCTCTCGTGCCGCTACTGATCGTTACAGTAGGGGCGGCGCTTGCCCCCGCCCTTGGTGGCTTGCTATGGCATGATGCTGGATGGCTAACGGGTGTGTCGACCAGTCCGACGCTGACACACAAAGCGTATTTGTACTATATGCTGAAAGATGCAACCGGTTTTGTGCTAGCACGTGCGCCAAAGGGATTGAATGACCAGCCGATTGGACAGCCCCAAAGACTGCTGCCACTGGGCAACGGGTTCGGCGGTGCTGAGTCAGACTCTATAGCCACCATGCAACTTTCCCCCGATGGTGACTACCTGGCAATTGATGGTGTGCGCGATCAAGGCGAACAGGTCTGGCTGTATGACACAGTCCATGAGACACTGGCGCTTGTGCCAGCCGCCGTCGTTGGCAACTTTTTGCATTGGCTACCAGGCGGCAATGGGCATACATTTCTCTATCGCCCGATGTTTCCAATGGGACCAGATGCACTTACGGATAGCAGTGGCTGGCATCCCGGCTTGTGGATCGTTGATGCTGCCAGTGGGGGCTATAGAAATATCGACATCGGCGTGCCATCCGCAGACCTTGTGGATGCGGCCTCCTCGCCTGATGGCTCTCGTATCGTCTACTCGATAACTCAAGGATTGGGCCTGGGAAGCGATGCCTTCTTGATGAACAGCGATGGAAGCAAGCACACCCACATCTTTAGCTCACCGGGTGGAGCACAATCAGTTGCGGGTCTCTTTGCCTGGTCCCCAGATGGCTCACGGATAGCCTACGAGCGCCTCTCCGACAGCTCAACACCATTTTTACCAGCGGGCTTGTGGGTGATGGATGACCAGGGCATACAACAACAGCGTCTGGCAGATGTCGATGGTGGACATGGCTATCCACTTGCTTGGTCCCCTGATGGACGTAAGATTGCTTTTGTCGCGCGCATCAATGTTCGTGATCATCTGGCTGACATGCTTGCACAGTCACTCCAGAGCGCCATTGGCGTTGTGACGGTGGCAAGTCGCCAGTCCTGGTTAGTGGCTTCAATTACGCAGACGGGTAGGCAGTTGAATATTAATCCAAGCTGGACATGGAATAGTTCTAGTATTACTTTTACTGCTCTGGACGCAGTTAATCGCGTCGTTGGCGGTAGTCCTCAGTACTGGTCGACCGGTATCATAAGTAACGGACCACGAATACGCGTCAGACCTATTACGTCTGTTATTACCCATGTTATTGCGGTTGCGTAGCCCTCAAAACCTCTTTGTATAAGACTCTGTTGACGAAAGAAAGAAATACTGGAATGGTAAAATAGGAGGGAAAAGTGACAAAGAAGACAGCGAAAAGGAGAAGAACGATGTCAATGAACCCGCAAGAAATCGAAACCATTCCAGCCCAAACGGTGCACATAGCCTGGGCAGCCTGCCCTAAGGGAACGCTGGCGATGCGCTTGCGAGATGCCTTGGGAGATCTGTACCAGGATGAGCAGTTTGCCAGGCTCTACCCGGTAGAAGGACAGCCAGGATACGCTCCGTGGCGACTGGCGGTGGTGACGGTGTTGCAATATACGGAGAATCTCACGGATCGTCAGGCGGCGAACGCGGTCCGCGAAGGGATTGATTGGAAATATGCCTTGGGACTGGAACTCTGGGATGCGGGCTTTGATTACTCCTTGCTCTCGGCGTTTCGTACCCGCTTAGTGGAGCAACAGGCGGAGACCCTCTTGTTAGATCAGCTTCTGGAGGTGTGCAAGCAACATGGCTGGCTCAAAGCGGGAGGCAAACAACGCACCGACTCCACCCACGTATTGGCACGGGTCCGTTCGCTCTCGAATCTGGAATGTGTGGGAGAAAGCCTGCGCGCGGCTCTCGATGATCTGGCAGGTCTGGTTCCTGATTGGTTGATCAAGCAGATCACGCCTGACTGGTTTGATCGGTATAGCCATCGTGTGGAGAACTATCGCTTGCCCAAGGCCGAGAGCCAGCGCACGGCCCTGGCCCAACAAATCGGGGCGGATGGGGTCCATCTCTTCGCCGCTCTCTCGCAAGCCGATGCACCAGCTGAGGCGCGAGACCTGGAAAGTGTGCAAGTGCTCCGACAGGTGTGGCAACAGTACTATGAGGTGTCGGAGGGCAAGGCGAAATGGCGAGCAGGTCCCTCCGAAGCAGACGCAGAGGGTGTGATCCGTTCGCCCTATGATCCGGAGGCCCAAACAGGCAAAAAGCGGGAAACGACGTGGCTGGGGTACAAAGTCCACTTGACGGAAACCTGCGCACAGCCCATGGAGCCACTGTGTCCTCAGTTGATTGTGCAGGTGCAAACGACGGTGGCACCCATTGCGGATGCAGCCATGACGGTCCCCATTCAGGAGCAGTTGGTGAAAGCAGCACTCAAACCGGAGGAGCAGATCGTGGATACGGGCTATGTGGATGCCGACCTGCTGGTGAGCAGTCAGCAAAAAGGGATCACTCTGCTTGGTCCTACGATGCCTGATAGCAGTTGGCAGGCCAAAGCGGGCAAGGGCTTCGATCTGGGGCACTTTTCCATCGATTGGAGCAAGCAGCAGGCTACCTGCCCCCAAGGGCAAACCAGTGCTCGTATGAGTCAGGCTGCTGAGCGCATGGAGATCGTGTTTGCCTCTGAGACCTGTGCTGCCTGTCCCGTGCGCCAGGACTGCACGCGCTCCCAGACAACTGGACGGGTCCTGCATCTGCGCCCTCAAGCTGCTCATGAAGCCTTACAGGCGCGACGGCTGGCAGAGCAAACGCCCGAGTTTCGTCGAGCAGTATGCCTTGCGTTCGGGCATTGAGGGCACGCTTTCTCAGGGCGTGCGGGCAATGGGTTTGCGACGATCTCGCTATGATGGACTAGCCAGAACCCATGTGCAACACATCTTAACGGCTGTGGCCGTCAATCTGGTACGTATTGATGCCGTCCTGACGAACATCCCTCGCGGCAAGACCCGCCGGTCCCACTTTGCCCAGTTGGCATCAATAGCGGCTTTCCCAGTTGGGGCCTGACGCTCATTCGATTTGGAGTCGCATTCGTCAACAGAGTCGTATAAGTGGGGTCCTAAAGGCCCCAGCTCTTCTTAAATTTCCCCGTAGAAGTCTGAAACGGCTATTTTCTTAGTGCGGTGATATTGCCTTGCATTCAGATGAGAAATGTGCCGCAGCACAGTTCTAGCCACGAGAGTGGCGTTTCTGAATGCATATGGGTATGAGAATATGTGCGCCGATGTTTCCTGGCGGGAAAGAAGATGGAAGGCATGAATACGAAACTATTGCGTTATGGCTATGTTATCTGCGCTTTGGCAGCATTGTCGTTGAATGTCATAGGTATTATTACGTTTGTGCATGTCCAGACCGCTCGTGGGCAGGACAATAACATTGCTGCTATCCGTCAGCAGTTGTGGACCAGAAAAATCGCACCATTTATGTATCGACCGTATTATGGGAATCGCACGGTCCTACAACGCACTACTTCATTCGTTGATCACGATAAGCCCTGGTATGTGGACGACAATGTCTTTGTACGCTACGATGGCCGAAAATGGACGCATAATGATTCGGTCAGTGATTGCACACCGGGCGTCTCTTGCTATGATGGACATAATGGATATGACCTGGGGCTGCGGTTTGAACCTGTACTGAGCGCGGCGGCTGGCACGGTGATTTCGGGCGAACTGGTATAATCCGCTGAACCATAATAGCTCGCTGGGATTGTGGGTCGCCATTAATCATAACAATGGTATAGTGACTGCTTATGGGCATCTAAGCGCGTTGACTGTCTCTGTCGGAGATTATGTGGGTCGGCAATGGCAGGTTGGCACAAGCGGTACCACTGGTGCTGCGACCGGACCTCATTTGCACATGGCAACATATTATATGCCTTACTGGTTGGCAACAGACCCATTTGGATGGGAGGGCAATTATCCCGATCCCAATATTGTGCCTGATCATTATCTATGGGTTAACGGAGCCTCTAGCGCTGGTAGCGTACCCAATTTGAGTGCCAATGGGCGAGCCGTCTATCCCGGCGCGACGGTTGTCGATGATGGTGATCCAGGATGGAGTAGCACAGGTTCCTGGCGGCGTGCTTCTTCACAGACGAGCATACATGGTACTTTGCACTGGGCGGCTACAGCAAGCACTAATGTCACCGCGACTGCGACCTGGCACCCGGCCATTCCTGCTGATGGGAACTATGAGGTGGGAATCTTCGTTGACGATATCCACGCCAGTAGTAGCTGGGTTCCGTACACGATCTATAGTGTTGATCCAATGCGACCATATGTGGAAGTACAGCATACAGTGTACCTCGATGAATCACATATCGGGCGCTTTAGTGGACCCTTCGGTACCGTATCAACCGGGCCGCAATGGGTGAGTATAGGTACCTATTACTTCCGCTCGTCAATGGATGCGCGTGTGGTAGTCAGTAATGGCACTGGAGAAGTTGGTCAACAGATTGCAGCCGATGGCGTAGAGTTTGCACGCGTTGGTGGCGGAATTGTCTCTGGTGGAGGAAAGCCTGTCAATGGGCGTGTACCAACTCCACGCATCACACCAGTACCAGCCAATGCCGTACCGCAACATCCTACGCCGACGGGTAGGGGCGGAGCCGGCCTCCGCCCACCAGGTGCGCCCCTATCCCGCTACGTACCAGCGGCACCTACCATAAGTGGCAGCGACGGAAATGCGCTTGCCACAAGCAGATCCTATTACTTTGCAGAGGGGTATACAGGTCTGGGTACAACTGAAGAACTGGCATTAACGAATCTTGGTACAGCACCAGCCCATATAACGATTACATACATGTATCAGCATGCGGAGCAGAAAGTGCTCATGTATCAACTTGCGGGGCTATCACACCATGTCCTCAATATTAATCAAGAGGCTGGCGAGAATCAGAGTGTGAGTATGATTGTGCAGGGAGACCAGCCGTTTGTGGCCGAACGCACGATGCATACCCGGAAAGAGAGCCTCGTTGCCTCTACTGACAGTATGGGTTCAGCCAACCTCAGTACCAACTGGTACTTCGCCGAAGGAAACACCACCTTTGGCTGGAATACCTTGTTGGCTGTGTTGAATCCGGTAGCCGTGCCTGTAACACTTAGACTGACAACACTCCCTTCAAGGGGTAATAGCGTTGTCGCAATACGACAGAAAACGCTGACGTATGTTATTCCTGCTCGATCACGCACGACACTTGTATTGAATAACGCCATCGCCAATCAGCAATTTGGTATGGTTATCACAGCCAGTCGCGCAATAGCAGTCGAACGAGCGGAATATCTGGTGCTGAGTCCACAGCGTGGAGGGGATGCAGTCGTTGGGGCAACCGCTCCGCAGAAGCTATGGTACTTTAGCGCGGGTAATACAGCCGCCGGTTTTACTGAGCGATTGGTGCTGGCGAATCCAACTGCGGACACGGCTCTAACACAACTGCGCTACTTGACGACCGATGGACGTAGCATCGTGCAGAGTGTCAGAGTGCCGAGCCTGAGTCGTATCGAGGTAAATGTGAACCGTAGCGTGCAGCAAGGCAGTCATGCCACGGTGATTACGGCGAATATGCCGATTGTGGCTGAGCAACAGGACTTCTTTACCACGAATATCGCCGGAACCGTTATGGGAAGCACAACCGCAATGGGGAGCAGTGCTGCACATATGCATTGGTATGTGTCGCAAGGTAATACATCTGTCGGATGTCAGGATTTCCTGGCTTTAGCGAATCCAAATGCTTCTACGGCGACAATACACATTGTCTACCTACGAGCGACCGGCGCTCCACTCAGCAGGACCTATACGCTGCCTGCATATATGCGTGGAACGCTAGCATTAGCAGAAGATGTGGGGCAAGCCCAGTCCGTCGGTGTAGCAATTACGGCAGATCAGCCTGTGGTAGCGGCGCAGGAGGAATTCTTTAATCAGCCGGGGGCAAGTGGTGGCTATGTCAGTCTAGCTTACGGCGCTTAAACTAGATTTCTTGCCCCCTTCCTTCTCCATCGATCTTTGCGTCTTCTTCGCGTGCTCAACCGTACAATAAGTAGCAGAGCAAAACAGAAATTTGCTCTAGTCGCTGCTATTATCGTATAAATGGATCATACAGATAATGTAAGGAGATATATATATCATGCATACTCGTGGTTGTTTAGTCAATTCACTGCTATTCCTCATCTGCGTTTGTGTGCCTCTGGTCGGTCACGTCATCGAAACCGTGTTTATCCTGGAGGATGACCACACGGTAGGAGGCAAGGTATTCTGGCTTGCTGTTGTCTGGGTGCTGCCCTTTGTTGGTGCGTTCTTGTACCTGTTATTCGGCCAGCTGCCCATTGGGCGAGCACCGGTCAAGTTCGGTCAGGCCACCTCTATCAATTAATCTTTCTGACACTCGGTTCATATAGCTCCGATATCACATGCATGTTTTGATCTGTGGAACCGAGGGTCTCTACGCTGATCTGCCATAATCGTCTTAGTATGACCGGTGACATCTGTGAAAGTGATTTTGCATACATTGCCAGGAACAGCATCGAGAGCCGGGCTTCCTGGCAACAATGCAAGAGTTTGGGTAGGCCCACCGTTGCTACGAAGTACAGGATCTAGCTTCAGGCTTGCTAATGTCACTTGTCTATCAGTCCTGCTTAGCCCATGTGTGCCTGTCTCGTCCTCGATGAGATTATAGCCCTCTGAGATCAGCACTCCTGAAATGTCCGGGCTATTCTGTGCATGATCATCAGCAACGATACTGTCACTCAGCCTGACACGCCCGCTCTGTGTCGGATCATTCCAAATACCGCCACCTGTCTGTGAAGTATTCTCGAAAAGCGTCGAAAAGCGCATGATGGTTGTACCTCCACTGTCATTGTCGATGCCGCCACCAGTGCCGGTCGAGCCGTTGCTTCCCAAAGTTCTATTCTTTGAGAATGTGCTGTTGACCACCGTCAGCTTGTTATAATTGTCGATACCCCCACCCTTGCTACCTTTATTACTGATTGCTTTGTTCTCGGAGAAGGTACTGGTTTCTATGACGGCGGTGCCTGTCTGGTAGTTGTAGATGCCGCCACCTAAGCCAGCGCCACTGCCCCCGTGAGCTGTATTGTTCAAGAACCTACTGTTGACCACAGTCAATTTGCCAGCATTGTCGATGCCTCCACCTACGCCTCTTTCATCTCCACTGGCAACATTATTTGAGAGCAGACTGTTTTTCACGGTAAGAGTACTCCCATTGTAAATGCCACCACCCATGGCAAAGGTACCTGTTCCTGTCGTATTGTTCGAAATGATACTATTGGTTATCGTCAGCGTACCCTCATTGAAGACGAAGGCGCGAACAATCGTTTGACTGTTTTTGAAGCTCAGACCAGAGATGGTAACTGTAGCACCTTTGAACACATCAATGTTCGCATAGTTGGCACCGCCGCTGATCGTTAACCGCTTTGCTCCAGGACCTACAACAGTAAGTTTCTTGTCACCTGCAAATGCCAGATCTCCCTCTGTTAGTTTAATGGTCCCCCTTACGTTAGGGGCAAACCTGATGGTGCTGCCCGAAGGAGCATTATTTATGCACCAGCGCAGTGTTCCTGCTTGGTCACTATCTTGGGTCTTCGTCACGATTTTTGTATCAGGAGGTTGCGCATGCTTTGATTCAGCCTGCCATATTACTATCCCTATCGGAATTAACATCAATATAAGCAATATGGGTATAGCATGCGTTAAAAATGAGAGTATTCGCTGAAGGGCACTGGCCCTTAGAAATGCTTGCTCCTGTTTGCTTGGCATGTTGCGTTTGGCCCATGCCTGGACTTCTTTCAGTCGTGAACCACGATACAGCCAAGCTCTCGATTTGTTGTGTCGTTCCCACTCTGCTGTGTCTTTGCTGAGGTCCTGCTGGATGAAGACATCTCCGCCTGCCTCGTGTAGCCAATCGCCCACACATTTCCATTCCCGCAGTACTGCCTCGTGGCTCACTTCGAGCATCCTTGTCCCTGCTACGTCGCTTGCGGTCAGTAGGTATGCCTCGATAAATGCATTGATTGTTTCATACATCAGGCTGGTCTGCGTGGGGTTGTCGAAGGTGAACTCTGCGAACGCAGCACGGCGGCGTGTCGTGTCCTGTTCGGAGGTTCCTGGTTCTATCAGACGTAGGAATAAGGCTTGCGCAAGACGACGATGTTCTTCAGAAGGAAGGGCTGCATAGGTCTGCTCTGCATGCAGGCAGAGTGCACCCTTGACGCCACCCATCTCGTGATAGGCTGAGAGGGTTAAGCGCGGCCCATCACGCCGCTCAAACAATTGGTCCAGGGTGAATTGCAGCAGCGGTAACGCTCCGATCTGCCCGTGGACCTCAAAGAGCAGATCGCCAACCAGGTCGCCTTCAAAAGAAAGTTGGACATCGGGTAACTTAGCTGGTTCCACAATGATTGCCCGATAGTCCTCCATTTCCATTGGTAATACTGGTCTCCGGTGTTCTTCAATCAGTGCTCCTAGTTCTGGATAGCACAGAGTACGGTCATCGAAATCAGCTCGCAGGGTTAAAATGACTATCAGTGGTCCTGCATGCTCGGTCAAAGCTGTCACCAGCAAGTTAATGAAGACCCGAAGCTCCTTTTCTGTCGTTAGCCTGAACAATTCTTCAAATTGATCCACGACCAATACAACTCTTGTGCCAGACCGCCGAACAAGAGCCGCAGAGAGTAAATGAAGGCCACGCGCAGAGTCATCCTCCAGCTCGTCACAGAGAGATCCGATACCTCTCTCGGGTAGTTGCTCTTCGAATGTCAGTGCCAGGGACTCTATAGGATGTATCCCTGGCACAATGGGAGTGAGGTAGAGCCAGTTCTGGCTTCCAGGCAACATACCAGTCTGGAGACGAGGCAGCAACCCGGCCATCACGATGCTCGATTTCCCCGATCCGCTTGGTCCGACCACGGCCAGCAGGCGGGCATTGCGCTTTTGCCGCTGTTCCGTAGCCAGGCAGGTTTTCAGTGTCTGGCCGAGTTCCTCGATAAGCTTGTCGCGTCCAAAGAAGTCGGGAGCGTCGTGGGAAGTGAATGCCCGTAAGCCTTTGTAAGGATTGCGATGCTCCTTCAATGGTGGTTTGCGGTCATCGGGAGGTGGAGGTAGGTTTCTCAGCCATTTCACAATGGCTTGCACTGCGATGCTGTAACGTGTTCCACGTGCATCGATATGCTGTAATCCACCCCTGCCTATTGGAATCACAGCCATCCATTCGCTACCTGCAATCCAGACTGGACAAATTGGTCGTTTATACATGTCCGCGATACCCAGTTCATCCCTGACATAAATCGAAGGGGGTATATGTGGAGATGCTATGAGTAGTACTGCCTGAGCATTACGAACTGCGGCGCGTAATGCCTCTTGCCAATCAGGAGTACCTGGCTGTATATCCGTCTCGTCCATCCAGATATGGACACCCTGTTTTTGCAAGTCCGCTCTCAAGCGCACGACAAACTGGCTATCGGCGCGCGCATAGGAAACGAACAAGGGAGAATTGGTCCCGTCCACGATTCACCTTCTTTGCTCTCGTCCTCATACTACTTCTGTCTGATACCTCACGCCATAAAATCTATATCTACACCTTAAAACTATGCTCTGTGGCTGTTACTTACGCTTCCGTAGGGACACGGATCGCTCGCGCATGCTGGAGAATAACCCAATTGCCGTTTTCCTCTAGCGCTTCTTTGCCCAGTTCTAGAATCAGGGACTGAGCGTCTTGAAGCTGTTTTTGCTTGAGAAATTGTTGGAAGCATTGGGAAGCCCGTTTGAACAAATAGCTCATCTGCTGGTAGTGCTCAATCTCCTCTGTATATGCCTGTTTATCTGCATATCCCTCCGCCAGAGCAGCTATAACGAACGCGAGGGTCATGAACACAATCAGTGGGTCTTCTCCTTTGTCGAGCCAATTTGTTGGTGTTGGTAGGTAGATGGCGAGCGGATATAGGTGAATTCGAAGTGACAGAAGCCATAGGGCCAATAACGTCACAGCGAATGCTATCCCGAAAATGACGCATACCTTTACCAACCTTTCATTCCACTTCAATCTCTGCTTATCCCGGACAGCAGCGTGGGTAAAGTATTTGTTCTGATTAATCGGCCACTGCCTCAAAATCAGGTGATAGCGGTTGACAGAAGAAGAAAAAGCGTCCTTGGAGGGCGAGTCGTACAAGAGATTGGCTACGCGGATGCTATTGCGAATCCAGTCGAGCTTGCCTTTTTGTTCGCGAAGATAGTGGATCGCGACCGTATCCTCCTGCATTCCTGCCAAGCGCCAGAAGAACTGCACGCGCAAGCCTTCTGCCAGAGCCCGATAGTCCAGATACTTGTTTTTATAATGGCCTCTGGCTATTGCAAGATGCCAGAAGATGTATGCGATAACCAAGAAGATCACATAGATAGCCAGGAGGATAATGTGCTGGCCTTTCATTTCCGGTTTGTCCACCGGGGGCGTGAGGTGGGCATATACTGCGAAGAAGATCACTGCAATGAAGGATAGGGCAAACAGAAATAGCAGCGTCCAGCCTGTCCGTTTTTTGAAGTGGATTGCCAGAACATCCGCGATAGCATACAGCCGTGCGTAACAGGTTAACATGCGCATTTCTGTATTAGACAGGGGAAACGTCTCCAGACCTTCGGACAATTGGAGCTTGCTGCTCTCCTGTGCAGTTTGTGAGTACTTGTCCTCTGCATCCTTATTGAAGGTATCCAGACTCTGGAGAGCGCTTTTCAATTCTTGTGGCGTCGTCTTCGGTTTCCCTCTAAAAGAGAGTCGGGTGAGCAATTTCCTCCACAACCTGCTTGCCTCAGTTGAGAGGTCTTCGTCGGATGCTCTTTCTTCGTTGTGAAGCATATCAGTCTCACTGCCAATTTTAGTTCCTGGACAAAGCCATGTTGGAGTGAAAGGTTGCTCAAGTGGAACGGGGTCATGCAACTGAGGAGTAACGATCTTGCAGGCCCAACCGTTCTCGGGTGCACCTAATGGATTCTGCTGTGGCTTGTCCGTTGCGTTTTTCCCTTTTCCTTTTAAATGGAGTAGCCAGTCTTTTTCGGATATTCCCTTTAAAAAATGGAGGAACCAGCCTTTTTCGAGCATTCCCTTTAATGTTAATTCGTTTTTTCCTTTTAAATGGAGTAGCCAGTCTTTTTCGGATATTCCCTCCAACTGATAGCTCATAATCTCCGATGTGCCACCTATTCGATTAGTGTCGTTGCCATCCCATAGCGCAATGAGCAACTGGCAATGTAATGCGATGTATTGACCTGCCCGGCGGTACTGATAGTCGTGGCCTTTTTGAGCTTTTTTATAGAGCGATGACAGATCAAAGCACTGTTCTGCCTGCTGAAGCAGACTGCGAAATTCCTCTCGCGAAGCCTCAGTCTTAAAATCTTGCTCATAGAGCGTTTGTTCCATAGGCAGTGGAACGATCAGACGTGCCCTTATCTCTTTCTCTAAGGCTACTTCCGCAACTAGCCGATCAGCTCCTTCTGCCAGAGATGAGAGGAGGAGCAAAGGTGTATGAGGACAGATACTTTTAAGCTCGTCAAGAACTTTGCGCACAGCCGCTGCAAGTGGTACACGATCCTCTTCACGCAACTCTCGGTGGCCGGTGACGCCGATCACCAGGGGCAAAGGAAAAATGCTCTCCTCGGTAGGGTTCTTTCTTCCGTCATGCATATTTTTTACCTTCTCTGTGAGCATTCAAAGCAATGATTGGGCCACCAGGGTATGACGAATGCCCGTACGACAAAGGGTTTGTGTTCCTTACCTCCCTTTATTATCACGCTAACATACAGGCAAGCCAGTTGCAAGCGCGGCGGCAACGTGGCTCGATCAGATCGCAGTAAATTGGCTTTAGCTCTGCCAATCAATGATTTGTCTATTGGTGAGTAATAGTGTTTATCCTGGAGGATGACCACACGGTAGGAGGCAAGGTACTCTGGCTTGCTGTTGTCTGGTGGGGGTGCTGCCCTTCCTTCCTAACAATTGTCGCCAGAATCGCTTTAGAGGGCGTTTCTACGAGCTATACACCTTCCGAACCAGTTGGGAGAGGCAAGGTTACAAAGAAAGTCGTGCCCATTTCCTCCGAGGACTCTACCCAGATACGCCCGCTGTGCCGCTCAACAATCTCTTTACAAATGGCAAGTCCCCAGCCCCCATCCAGATACCGTAGAGGATTGGGCCTCGGGACACCGGTAGAACGGCTCAAAAATGGTTTCCTGCTGTTCTTTGGAAAGAACAGGACTTTCATTGTAAACTGCAAGGATAGCTTCTTCTGGTCTCCGACCGACCTCCGCACGTATCGTCGTGTTCGCAGGTGCATATTTGAGGGCATTAGTGACCAGATTGGTGACCACTTGAGAAAGCCTCCCTTCATCAATCTGAAGCACAAGAGGACAAAAGAAGCGTTTCAAATCAATCTGGCGACCAGTCAGCGCGTTTTGTTCTTCAATGACTCTACGGCAGAGATCACAGAGATCACAGGGTGCCAAGTGCACCGGCATCTTCCCCGAACGCAAAATATTGATGTCGAGCAAATCATTCACCAGATCCGTTAACCGCCGGGTCTGTTCATCCATTTTACTCAGAGAGTCATATATAGGAAGCAATTCCGGATTCTGTGCGCTTTGCTTTATCAATCGGCGCAGGAGCAACTGTAAATGCCCTTGTATACTCGTCACAGGTGTTCTCAGTTCATGGGATGCCATAGAAAGAAATTGATCTTTAACCCGACTCGCTTGTTCGAGTTGAGCATTGCTCTCCGCGTACGATTGAACGTGCTCTGCCAATTCCTCAGCGTATTGAGATAGTGTCTGGTTGAGATGGAGAAGCTGTTGCCGGTACTTTTTCTGGACAACGATCATGCCCAGGACAATGAGTTGTATGAGAATAAACGGCGCGAATAAAGCAATATCGGGCCATAGAAAAAACGTGATGCTCTCCAAAGGAGGGACAATCCAGTAGTCTAAAGCAAACACCTCTAGAAGCAAAGCCAGGAGTGCCGGACCAATACCCCACATCCATCCAACCAGAAGCGTTACAATGACAAGCGGCGGCTCAACAAAATGGCCCGGAATCCCCAAAGATTTTTCAGACAACGGGATCAGAAACGCGACAGCGGCAAATAGAACAGCCAGAGGATAGCCAATAAGGGGAAAACGCCACCACAAGTGATGGCGGTCAGCTTGTCGATGGTTTTGTTGCTGCTCTTTGACTTTCATGGCCCATCTCGAAAGAACAAGCTTCTTGCCAGATTGTTTCATTCTTCGGCTCGTGTTGAACAATCTCCTTTTAGGAACACGTGTAAAAAGAAACAGACGTTTCAATGATGAGGCCCTTTGTCAGACGATAGGTTTTATCTGGCTGATGACCGAGCGGACTGGTATGCAGCGTTCGATGACCATTATCAACGTGCTGATTTATGAAGAGTTCCGTGGGCGAGGCTATGGAACGAAAGTTTTTATGTGTTTCACATTGACACACTTTTTTGGATGTTAACATGTCTATGCCAGCCAGCGGAAAACACCTGCGAAACATCGCTGGCTGTTTTGTGCGATGACGAATGTTCCTCCAAATTCCTGAAGATCATAAAGAGAGTGGCTGCTCAGGAGCCGTACAGATTTTGCTCTCCGCCAACTCTATCCGGTGAAAGCGAGATTTGCCAGGGCAAGATCATCTCTTCGTCTCTGGTCTTGCGAGAATTTTTGATAACCCTTGAGAGATCTCTGTGGACCTGATCAACGTCCTGAAAGCCATTGACTGTGATAAGCTTCTGTTGCCGCTCATAGTATTTGAGCAAGCGAATAGTTTCGTTGAAGAAGATATCCAAGCGCTTTTGTACAGCTTCACCTTTGTCATCGGAGCGCTGATACAACTCGCTTCCGTCGATATCGCAGATACCGGGAACACGTGGAGAACGTGTACTAATGTTATAAATATGTTGGTGAGCCTGGCAAATATATCTGCCCGAGAGTCGCCTGAGGAGTTCTTCGCGCGGCACCTGTAGATAGATGGCCTTGTCAATGCCGCGTCTGATGCGTCGCAAGTTGCTATCCAGTGCCTGAGCTTGCGCGATAGTGCGGGGAAAACCATCTAGGAGTAGGCCAGGGATGCAGTCTCGTTGTGATATGCGCTCCAGCACCATCGCTACGGTAATGTCGTCAGGAACCAACTCTCCTCTATCCAAATGCACTTTTGCCTTGAGGCCCGGTTCCGTGTGTTCGTCCAAGGCTTTACGGAAAAGATCACCACTGGCAACATGGCAGAGATCAAGGGTCTGTGCAAGTTTTTCTGCTTGTGTGCCTTTTCCTGATCCTTGTGCACCGATGAGAATAATGTTCACGTCTTTCCTCCATTGAAAGGTTGCTCTGGTGGGCTATGGAGCATACGTAAAAGCACAAATATGCTTTTGTTTGTTCTGTTTTCATTGTACGGAGTGGACTGCTAGCAGGACAATGTTTGGCTATAGAAGATTCTTTGGTAATCCATCACAAATTTTTATAGACGAGAACCATTTGCTGTATGGAGAGCATGATGAATCCAGGCCAACTGGGTTTATCAGGATCAAACAACAAGCGAGTGCTACAGCATCAGAGAGCAGATGCTGCTTCTCTGATGTCAGTATTACGCTCTATGAAGCGTGTTCTTCTGCTCTAGACCGCTCAACACAGCACTGGTACGCCAGAGCTTTTCAGCAGTCGCCTCATCGTAAGAAGCTGGTGATGAGCGGACGCTCTTCTGAGAACCTCTCGTCTTTGAGAAACGAACTCATTGCCGCCCATACAGCAAGGTCGTTGTTTGGCTTAATCTCCTGATGGCTCAATCAAAAGTGCTATGCTTCCACTTCTTCTATCAGGAGAGCTGGATACACTATTTGAAGACTATTCAAAGCCTGAACGATCTGGAGAGTCAGAGAGTAGCACGCGATCCCCGGAGCCAAGCGATGCAGAAGAGTCTGGTGTATTGTCTCTCAGCTCAATCATAAGTGCTATGCTTCCACTGCTTTTATCAGTAAAGTTAGATACACGACCTGAAGAGACTGGAGAGTGTGGATGGCCTGAAGAGTCTGAAGAGTCTGGTGTATTGTCTCTCAGCTCAATCATAAGTGCTATGCTTCCACTGCTTTTATCAGTAAAGTTAGATACACGACCTGAAGAGTCTGAAGAGTGTGGATAAACTGAGGAGTCTGAAGATACTGGAGAGTGTGGGGCATTCTCTTCCTGCGCTATCAGAAATGCTCTTATTGTATTTCTTCTGTCAGTAGAGCTAGATACACGATCTGGGTCTGGAGAGTGTGGGGCATTCTCTTCCTGCGCTATCAGAAATGCTCTTATTGTATTTCTTCTGTCAGTAGAGCTAGATACACGATCTGGAGAGTCTGAAGGGTGTGGATGATCTGGAGAGTCTGAAGATTGTGGATGACCTGGAAAGTCTGAGGGTATGGATAACTTGAAGAATCTGAGAGTGTGGATGACCTGAGGAGTCGGAGAGTGTGGATGACCTGGAGAGTCTGAAGATTGCTGATAAACTGAAGAGTCTGAAGATTGTGGATAAACTGAAGAGTCTGAGGAGTCTTCAAGATCAGAGGCATTTGCTCTCCTCAATTGTTCTTTAAAAATTTCTCTTATTCTGTCGTTAGTACACCATTTAGGTCCACGATCTTTAAAATGTGAGGCAAGCGCGCCCTCCTTAGAGCTAGGCGATGTTGCAGTCTCTCTTCTACTCGGAGAAGCACTTCTTAATGCGTCATGATTGTTGATACCTTGTCCACCATTAAAAGATGAATGGTCTGATTCTACTTGCCTATTTGATAGTTCGTGAGGCACGTTTGGGTCTCCTTTGAAATCATCGTCTGAAGTTCTTCTTCAGCTACTGCAAATCTGGCGTCGCCAGAAAATAGTCTCTTCTTAGCAATATATTGCCTTGCATTCAGATGAGCAATATGCTACTGCATATTGCTAGCCACTTCCTCTCCGTCAGATGAACGGGCAGTAGCTGCGCTAGCAGCGTTGCCAGGCGGAATAAGAACGCGTTTCTGAATGCATATGGGTATATTTACCAACTAGTATAACCTACAAGCAGAGTCACATACTATGGGAACGGAGGGAACGAAATGCCAGATCAGGCTTCTATACTACCAATCGTCAAGTCATGCTGCCAGTAATGCTGAGAAAATGTACGAAAAATAGCAGCCCAATGGCACAACGTCGCAGGCAAACAGTCAGATAGTACTAAAACAGCGAACGTTGGCGCAATGCAAGCATTCAACTTCAATTGGGAGAAGAGACGAAGAGCGAAGAGTCACACAAAAAAAGAAGAATGGGAGTTAAGCAGGGGGGTAAAGGGCATGGATAGGATCTCCCACCTGCCGCGTAGTGATAAATACGAAGCATGGATAGGATCATTGTGACTCAGCCGGGTCACAGCGAGATTGCAAGCTCAACTCCCTACTTTCAGTGTACTCAGGCGAACAAGAAACAAGCGGTATTTCTACCGCTTGCGCAACACAGCTACCTATACCGTCATACGACCACGACGCGAGCGCGGTAGGAGCAAGAAGGCCAGGATCATCCCAGCAATGATGCCGCCAACATGACCCCAGATAGCGATACTGGAACCGGCATAAAGATCAAAGCCCAGATTGAGCACTAGCCAGAAAAGCCAGTTTCCAATAGCCCCCGGCCCGTAGGCTCCTAGTGAACGACGGTTTAAGATGTAGAAGACACCCAGCGCACCAAAAACACCAAAGATGGCACCAGAGGCACCAACAGCCGCCTGGCCTGGCGAGAGAAAGAGGAAAAGAATACCTCCCATAATGCCTGATAGCAGGTAAATGACCAGATAACGCCACTGCCCATAGAAAATCTCGACCGCGCGGCCAATGAAAAACAATGAAAGCATGTTTAAGCCAATATGCTCGATGCTTTCATGCAGAAACATAGCTGTAAAGATACGCCATACCTGTCCCTGTAGGACCAGATTATTGTCCTGGAGGCCCAGGTTATAGAGCGTTGGGGACAGCATTGTGAGAAGGAACATGAGCACATTGATAGCGATCAAGACCGTCGTCACAAGCGTAGGATAGCGGCTCAAAGCAAAACGGGTGCGGATGATCTGACGCTGTATCCCGTTAGGTCGTGACCACGCGGGCACGCTATCGCCATTCGTTGCCCTGCTGGCAGGAGCTGGCTGAGTAGCAGGTGTGTATGCTGATGGGCCTGTATAGCCGGGTGCTTTGGGAACCTCAAGTGGTGGAAAACAGTTTTCAAAGCGACCACCATATGAGAGACGCGTCGCTCGCGCTCGCGCCAAATTGGCATCATAGTCCTGTCCGTTGGCGCGCAAGAGATAGGCGCGCAAAGCATGGGCATAGCCAATAATCGGGTCTTCGCTGATCGCTGCATCGACATTTTGTAAGGCACGTTCATAGCGGTGATCCAGCAGATCGAGCAACGCTTGTGCGAGCTTCGTTTCCGTACCGTCCTGGGACTGTAATTCCTGTACCCGGCGGCAAGCCGTGCGCACAACGTCAAAGCTGCCTAGCGCGAGATTGGCCTCAGCTAATCCCAGGTGGACTTGAGGGTTATTTGGCTCAATTTGCGCACTGTGAGCATAGGCCAGGGCCGCTTCGCGCCCCTTTCCCTGTGCCAGAGCCTGTTTCCCTTGTTCCAGATAGGACTGGAGATCCGTTTGAGCTTCCACGAGTTATCCTCCAATAGCAAATCGTGTACGCAAAAGGTGCTCTGCGCTTACGATCTCATTCTGTTTAGATATAAAGCAATGATTGCAAGTAGTAGTGTACCTAAAATTGTCAATACTGCCAGCCACCAGCGGCGGGCAAGACTATGTGTATCCTGCAATGAGTGTGTTGCTGAAAGCCGGTAGAGCGGACTAAATTCCCATCCGAGCACACAACCACTTAGCAAACCTCCGATATGTGCATAGTTATCGACATTCTGTATAAAAAAAACCATACCCAGGTTGATACCAATGACAACGATGAGCCAGAGCATGGTCATGGCCCCCCCGTTAGGAAAAGCTCGGCGATGCATGAGGACAAACATGCTGTATGCCCCGACTAACCCAAAAATTGCCCCTGACGCTCCAACACTTACTTCCTGCGGCGCAAGGAGGAAACTGGCAAGCATGCTAATACAGCCAGTCACCAGGTAGATCAACAGGAAACGCAGATGTCCAAAGATACGTTCCAGGAAGACCCCTAGTACGAAAAGATTGAGCATATTCAGTCCAATGTGTAGGACATTGACGTGCAGGAAAAGAGGGGTGATAAAACGCCAATATTGCCCCCGCACGATCAGGGAATTGTCCTTCGCCCCGTAAGTAACCAGCACATTGGTCAGTGCATTTTCATTCCTGGGTTGAACATTGATTGCATTGTTTACGATATTCGTCAGTATATCACGAAGATCATGGACACCTGTTGCTAGCGCGATCTGGTAAGCGGTGAAACACCAGATCGCCGTGGTGCCACAGGTGAGTATCCAGGTAGCCCAGGGAATGTCCTGAATACCACGTCTCTGTTGGTGAAGTGCCGCCCGGTAACTAGCTTGAGCACGTAATTTGCGTGCCGCCGCGTCTTCTGTGAGAGAAATAGTTTTCACTCATGCCTCGTGTGAATGCATATTTGCCTGTAAAGCAGCGCCCATGCCTCTATTTATAACGGTCTTTCTTGGTAATACGATCTAGGGGGTTGAATGTCGCAATCTCTTGCCGAGAGTACCTGGAGGCCAGTGTGCTGTGAGAGAAAAATGACAACCGTGCTGTCGTTCTCTGATCAAATATACTAGAGCTTTTTGCACAATGTGTGCATGAACCACAATTACCCCCTTTAATTCTCTCACTTACACGATTCTGGCCTTTTATTCCCCTGTTGCTCGTGCTTGTTGATCGGTTATACTCAGTAGTGGATGTTGCCAGGAAATTGTCTCTTCCTGTCAGCGTGCAGATCCGTTGTGGCAAGAAATAAGTTCTGAATAGTAATTTTAAAGGATTTTAAGTATGGAACAAAATAAAGATATGAAAAATAGAGGAGACATAGAAAATATTTCTGGATTAAATGATACGCATAATGCAGGTAAAAATGTAAATATGCTAAAATGGTTATTTGAAAACAAAATAGCTGGGAAATATTCATCAACTCCCGAATATCAGAAAATCATGGATATTATAAGAAAAAGAGGTATTAGAGAAAAATGTGAAATTGAGGAACGTGAGAATTTGACAAAGCGTAGGAAAAAACGTGAAATTGAGGAACGTGAGAATTTGACAAAGCTAAGGGAATATCTTGAGACGAATGAGTCCTATCTCTTTGACAGACGATTTGACAGACAAAAGTCGATGGATGCCTTTAAGACAGAAAAAGAAGCCTTAGACTTTAAAAATGTGGTAGCTAAATTTAGAGCAAAGGTAGATACAGTAAATGAATCTTTTGATACCCTTAAGGCAAGTGATGAGAAGAAGGTAGAGTGGCGTAAGACGATTGATGCGTGTGTTGAGCAGATTCGTGCATGGGAGCAGATGTCTGAGAGTTGGGGTCAGAAGTTTAATGAAAAGAACGGGAAGCTTGAAGCGTGGGATAAAGAGTTTGGGAAGTGGCGAACAGATCTTACGAAGGCGAAGCAAGACTCTACAGAGATTGGGGTGGCGGGGCTTAAGAGATTGCAGAAGATGAAAACGAAATTTGAGCCGTTAAAAAAGCGCTTTAAGAAACTATTTGGGGATTTTGTTGCCATGAATGCGCACGTTTTTTCGGTGAGATGGCAGTTGGATGAAGAGAGGCAGGCGTTGCAGAGTGCGCAGGGGCAGCTTGATTCTGTGGGGGGATGAGGATAGCGATTGAGGTGAGCAACGTAGAAACGGTTCCTAATCGTCCCCTGCCCCAACCTCTATCCGTCTGAGGATACAGCACTAGTAATAATCGCGGCGATAGCCACGACGGTATTCGTCGCGGTAGCCTCGATAGTAGCGGTGCCGACGATGCCATACCGGATAGGTGAGCATGTGCCAGATGGCAACAACAATCATGGCTCCGAGTAGCGCTTTAACGATAGGAATGTTTTGTCCCGCAATGGTGACATTACCCATGACCTGCAAGGAGATAACATCCGTGAGTAGCCAGATACCAAGTAGTGAGGCGAAAATGGCACCGATGACACCAAATGGCAAGCGCCAACCGACAAGAGTTTCTGCAACCAGGCCGACAATCGCGGCAATGCCCCAGTAAATGAGTTCGCTCGTAGTAACCGTAAGCGGGTGGCCCAGAATATTTCCACTAAGCACGACCGGGTCAGTCGTGGCGGCATGCGTCAAAAATGCAAGTGCAATGAACATCGTAGCTTCTCTCCTTTATATTAGAAAATGTAATCTCTCTCTACTTAACCTATACGTTAAGAACGTCGTAGTGATGCACTTGTGACACTCTTGTGCCCTAAAGGGTGACAGGCTTCTCAGCAACGTCAGGGCGGTAGCCTGTTTCCGAAGAAACCACGTCTGCAACGTGTGGTTGAAGCCCTGACTCACTGAGATAACAGAGGGGCGTGTCTGCCCTACTACTCCTTTTCCTGGCAATGCCAGCACGGAGATACGTGAACGAACGAGGAAACGTCACTTGCTCACCAAAGGTAAGCTGATGCATACTAACTCACAGGAACAATCAGGACGCTTTCAGGACGCTCCACCACATCGCGTATCACCACTTGCCCTTCAGGCATCTGGAGCCTGTACTGATTGACGGTCAGCACTGATCCCTGGTACACCTGCTGCTTCGAAACCGCGAACATTCGTTTCGGGGCAACGGGCTGTCATGGCTTCTCCAGCGGCGAGAGATTCCCCCAGTGCGTGACGACATGGTGTCTGGTATTGAGATGAATAAAAGGGCGACCAATAGCGCGTGCAGAGGACGCGATATCCCCGGTTCCTCCCCTTCCGCGTGGAGGCAAGCCGTTCCAGGCAAGGATCAGAAGATCACTGCGGCCAACAATCCACTGTCCAGCCGCCAGAAAGGCATCGTCAGAGCAGCTTGTAGTGGCAGCGACGAGCGATAGCCTGATGAGTGCGGCGGAAAAAGGACCAACTGAGACGGAAAAGGCAAGAGAGAGGAGGTCGTTCAAGGAGATAAAAGAAGAGTCGACGTATTTCGGGAATGCTAAGAGGGACCATCACGGGCAAGCCAATCCCCGCTGTCGTTTGAACGCGCTCAGCGTCTTCGAGGGGGAGTGTGGCGGGGAGAGTTTCCACCGTTTTTTTTCCAGCGACCCCTCTGGATCTTCTCTGAGCATCTGACTCTGTGTTCGTAAAACCACCAGAAAAGCGTGAGCGAGCATGCATAAAGTGATGTGACGGTACCATCCCTGCCAGGATCGGGACTTCATAGTGATCCAGGCCAACCTCTCCTTTCCCCTCTTCAAAACATTGCTCCACCGTCCAACGTGTGCCAATGGCCTCAGCCATTTCGGCAAGCGTTGTTCCACTGGGCGCAAAAACGAGCACATAGGCCCGATCAGCGGGTTTTTCCCCTTCAACCAAGCTCCGTCGCACAACGAGCCATTTCTGCCACCCCTCTTGCGGAGGACCAGCCAGTTCGACGCATGCCCAATCAAAGAAGCGTGGTCTTTTGCTCCCATCGCCTGCGGAGATCCGTTGCCATTGATCTGTTGGCACTCCATCTGCCATGTGATCCACTCGCTTGCGGTCTCCCTCTCCCTCCACCTGTTCCTGACAGGAGACGGCTAAGGCATACGCTTGCAAACGTTTTTCAAGGCCCTCTCGCAGAGGTCGATGATTTCCATAGACCGTGTCTCCTGTTACCCATCCAGCGATCAGTCCTGCATCCAGAGTACGCCACAGCATGCGTGCAGCTAATTCCGGTTTGGTGGCAAAGCCGACCTCTTCTGAGACATGTGCGGCCTTTTATTCGCCTTTCGTCGTTTCATACTCGCGCTTATCTGTAATACTTGCATAAGACGAACAATTCTTTTTCGTCCACAACGTACACCTTGCTCTTTGAGTTCTGCATGAATACGAGGACTTCCATAGACGCCCCTATTGTTTTGATACGCATCTTCAATACGCTCTGCAAGCTGTTCATCATCCCGTTTCCTCTGACATATACCTCTTTTGCGCCAATTGTAATATCCGTTTTCGGAGACCTCAAGCACAGAGCATAGGCGAGTAATCGGAAAACAGTGACGATGAGCATCAATAAATGCAAATTTCACAGATGGGGCTGCGCGAAGATGCTCATGGCTTTTTTTAGGATTTCCCTCTCTTGCTTGAGTATCTCATTTTCTCGTCTTAGCCTCCTATTTTCTTCTTCTATCGTCGTTTGATGACCTTTCCCAGGAAATGCTTCTTCTCCCTACTCAACAAATTCTTTGCACCACTTGCTTAATGCACTATCAGAAATACCCAGATCCCTCGCTATTTGTGTTTTGGTTTTTCCACTTGTCTCAAATAATTGTATCGCTTGTTGCTTGAATTCCCGCGTATAGTTTGGCTGTGTTTTACCCATTGAACCCTCCTGCTTTCATTCTACCAGATTTCTCTTCCCCATCCCCCCAAAAGCGGGCCAAGGTCATGTTCGTACCAGCCTGCTCCAATCTCACGCAAGGTGATGCCTCTACCCAGCTCCCTCGCCATTGGCAAACGCTGCCAGCAAGAGTGCCATCTGCTTGCTATAAGCCGCGACATCCAGCGCATTACGCTCATTCTCCGAGATTTGTGTTGCGGATGGGCGCAGAGGAGCGATCACCACAGGTATATCCAGAGTATTATGTAGTATATTGCAGGACATGCTGTCTGGGAGCAGTGGGAGGGTGTGTGGTGGCTGTCCATAGGCAACGCTCGTTGCATGCTGCACCTGCTGAACAAATGGGTGAGTAGCTGGTGTATGAGCAGGGGGATTTGCCGCTAAAAGCCTTATCTGCGTATCGGAGAAGCCTTGCGCGAACAAATGTCGTTGCAACTTGGCGAAAATATCCTGCGGGTCCTGGTCTGGTACAAGATAGAAGTCGACCTGAGCCTCGGCCTGAGCAGGGATGACTGCATCTGTGTTTCCACTATTGATATGCGTAATAGTGCAGGTAGGTGTGAGCAGATGCGTGTAGTATAACTGCTGGCCTTGTAGTCCCAACAGTGGTTGTGCCGTGCCCAACTGTTGCGCCAGATCAGCAGTCATAGTCGACAGCATATGAGACGACGTATGCGCATCGTCATCCACTGAGTGCAGCGTATCGTAAAAGCCGTCGATCAGGATTTCTTCGTGAGCATCCTTCAAACTATGCAGCGCCCAGAGCAAGCGCCATGCCGCGTTGGGAGCCACAGTCCCATAGAGAGAAGGCATCTCATGCTTGGCGGTTTGCACTGCAAGCGCCACACGGAGATAGCCTTTTGTGCCTATCGCAAGCTCTATACCAGGACTTGCGGTCTCTCCCGCATAGTAAAGGCAACCATCAGCTTGAAGTAAAGAGCGATTTTCTGCTACGCTATGACTAAAATTGGTGAACGTCCTTGCGCTGCTGCTATCAAAGAGCCATTTGATAGTCACTGGTAGCTCGTCCGCGATAGCCTGGTAGGCATCCAGCACACAGAGGCAGGCCAGCAGAGGAGCTATGCGTGCTGAGACAAGCGGGTCATGCCCATAGCGTAGAGCAACGAGCAGCGTACGTGCAGCCCCTGGCGCGAGTTTGCTATAGCTAAGCGTGTTATCCTGATCCAGGAAGCGTGTTGTCAGGCCACGGCGCTCGAATTGGCGCATGACAACCTCTTGCAATGTCTCTCTATTCCACGTAGTATTGTAAGTAGAGCAGAGATCCCAAGCATCCAGGCAGGACGAAAGGTGCTCGTCAATAGACCGTAGGAGGATCTCCTGAGCGAATGATGGCATAAAAAAGCGCCTTTTATCAACGAATGAGTAGACAGCCAGCGGGAACAAGCCTGGCAGACGAGGTACTATAGGTCAGCGACAACAGTACCATACGTCCGGCTTAACCCTAAAGGTCATCTACAGGTGCTAGTACCGCAGGTTTACTATCTTGCACGCAGAGGCCCGAAAGAGTATACTCAGGTGCAGTGAGCGGTTATATCTAGTAAGCGAGAGAGAAGATCGCAACAAAATATATGGGCATTACGTTGCGTTTTTCTCTGCATCGGTGTATTATAGCCTAAAGTTCCAGCAACTGCCCAGGGGGTAGTGTGCAGAATTGAGACCTTGAAGTACGGGAGAAAAGCGCGTTGTCCAAACAACTCCGGCTCGACGTGGCACAGCTAACGGATGTGGGCCGCAAGCGTCCCCATAATGAAGATAATATGGCTTACGTCATACCCAAAGATGGGCAAGTGATGGCGAGAAAGGGTGCGCTTTTTATTGTGGCCGATGGCATGGGGGGGCATGCAGCAGGGGAGGTAGCAAGTGAGATTGCTGTGGACACGGTGACGAACGCCTATTATCATCAACAAGAAGAGAACGACGATATTCCTGTCTCATTGATGAATGCGATTAGACGTGCAAATGCACTAATTCATCAGCGGGCCGCCGAGAATATGTTGCGTAGCGGTATGGGAACGACCTGTGTGTCGGCTGTGCTACGTGGCAATATGGCCTATGTGGCAAATGTAGGCGATAGCCGCGCCTACCTTGTGCGGCATGGGCAGGTCAGGCAGATATCACAAGATCACTCCTGGGTAGAAGAGCAGGTGCGTGCGGGTCTGTTGACGAAGGATCAGGCACGCTCGCATGGACAACGCAATGTGATTACGCGTTCTTTAGGGACACAGCCGGATGTTGAAGTGGATGTGTTCGCCGAGCAGATGGAAGATGGCGACTCACTTATTCTCTGTACAGACGGGCTTTCTGGCTCCGTGAACGAAGACGAGTTGGGTGTAATGGTGGATCAATATATGCCACAAGAGAGCGTCTATCATCTTGTGGAGCGCGCGAATGAGAATGGCGGACCCGATAATATCACTGCTATCGTCGTACGTGTGCTTGAAGCAGGTTGGGAGCCACCTAACGCGCGACGTCCGGTTCATGTCGGTGGACGTGAAGCAGACGAGGACACCGCTATTATCGGCAAAGTTCCTACTGCGGCTCTTGGTATGCCTGGGCATATGGAAGATGGTCATGGCGCAGGAAGTACGTTACGCATCCCGTCCAGTGGACCTCTCTACTCTTCTGGCAGTTTGGTTGCACCTCAAGCCTCTCCTTTGCCTCAACGCAGGCGTCGTCGCGTACTGTACCCCACGCTTGCGTTATGCATCCTCTTAGTTGTAGCCGTTGTAGGGGCTGGAGCTTATTATTTCTTTAACACAGCAGTTGATGCAGGGACTGTACTCAATAACGCTAGTACGCTTATCAGTCAGGCTAACGCCGAGGCAGTAACTAATGCCCCCGATGCTTTGCAGAAACTGGCGCGTGCGCAAAGTGACTTGCGCACGGTCCAGAATAATGTGGCTATCACTTCTAACCAGCGTAGTCAGTTAAGTAGCCTCCAAAGCCGCTTCAGTACTGTTTCCCGCTCAGTGATCGCCGCGTACAATCTACAAGGGTCGATAACTACTTTACCGTGTACTACTACAACACAAGTGGCAGTGAATAACACTGCGACTGTACAGGCAAGCTCGCTAGCTACCATTATCGGTGGCAATAACGCCGCCTTTTCCTATGCACTGGGCACGGATGGCAATATTTATTTTGTGAATGCCCAGCACGTACTTGTGGATAAGCAAACGTTCAATGCTGCTGCTCCGGTCGTACTGCTGACCAGCGATAGCACTCATTTGTATGCGATTACAAAGACAGCACAGATCGGTAAAGCTTTCAAGTATGCCTTATATATGCTGAGTGAGGATCAAGCAGGAAATTTGAAGCAAACCGTTGCTTCTGCTGCTATCAACATTCCAACCGCGGGACTGGCACCAAGCTTTGTAACGGTTGCGCAAACAAGTGTGTATGTTGTGTTGACCTCAACGAGTGCTGCTGCCAATCAAGCCACGATTCAGGACTATACTACTGCCAACCTGCAGACGGCCCCCAAAAGCCAGACGATTTCTATTTCAGAGAGTTTGCTCAGTGTGGTGGCCTGGTCGCAAAACCAACTCTTTCTATTAGATGCTACCGGGCATGTACAAAGCTTGCTGTTTTCCGGGGCACCAGCACAAGAGGTCAGCGTACAAAATCCTCCTATTCTGACACCTCTGTCCACGAACAGCCAGAATTTTACGGCCAGCGCACCGCTACCCACACCTGCAACCTTGCAAACGCCGCAAATACTCACTCTGCCTGGTGCAACTTTTCTGGTAGCAGGTACCGTCACGACTACGCCACATTTATATATTGTGGATAATACGAATCATCGGATTATCGATCTAGTGAACGCGACAGATGCTGTCACACCAGCAGCGGTAGCCACCTCAACGCCTGTGCCTGCCTCTAGCGTGAAAGCTACTGCGACGGCAAAAGCGCCCGGTGGAAAAGCCGTAGATAATACCGCTGGTGCTGTCAGTATGCGCTTCGTGCGACAATATGCCTCGAGTAGTGTGCTCGCATCCATGAAGAGCGTGGTTGTGGACCCGAAAACACCGCAGTTGACCCTGCTCACACAGCAAGCAGGACAACCTACCCAGGTCTCGATTAATCTCACCCAGACCTGCACACCTGCCGCATAAGGTTGACGACCTATTGCCAAATCACTTGACGTCTTCGGCATGGTTCGTGTAACATACCTTCATCTGGGAGGCGCGGGAGGCTGCATCAGGTTTTCTCCATTCCATTGATCCGTCTGAGGATACTGCACTATGCCACAATAAGAAAGAAGTTTTGGTAGAAGCCGTTGAGCCTGAGCGATAAATCGGCGGCTTTTTAATGCATATTTTTAAAGGAGTAACATGCACGTGGGTTATAAAGTGCATTACCGTACACATACTTGCGGTGAATTACAGTTAGCAGATGTGGGCGAGCAGGCGACAATCGCCGGTTGGGTCAATCGCAGACGAGACCACGGAGGCTTAATTTTCCTGGATATGCGGGATCGTTATGGGATAACGCAGGTCGTCTGTGATCCAGAGCGATCACCAGAGTCACATCGTGTAGCTGCTGAATTGCGTTCAGAATATGTCGTACAGATCAGCGGAAACGTAGTCTCTCGTCTGCCGGGAACAGAGAATGCGCAATTGAGTACCGGCGCAATAGAAATAGCCGCAGAGCGCATTGAGATCTTGAATCCGTCACGTACCACGCCATTCCCGATCAGCGATACGGTCCAGGTGGATGAGGCTTTGCGGCTCAAATATCGCTACCTGGACTTGCGGCGGCCTGCTATGCGCGATAATATGCTGCTCCGCCACCGTATTGTGAAGCTCATACGTGACTATCTGGATGAGCGCGCCTTCGTCGAGATTGAGACGCCGATTTTGATGAAGAGTACCCCGGAAGGCGCGCGGGATTATCTGGTGCCTAGCCGTCTCTATGCCGGTGAGTTCTACGCGCTCCCGCAGTCGCCGCAACAGCTCAAGCAGCTCTTGATGGTAGCGGGCCTGGATCGCTATTTCCAGATTGCGCGCTGCTTCCGCGATGAGGATCAGCGCTCGGACCGGCAGCCGGAATTTACCCAGCTCGAACTTAGAGATGTCGTTTGTCTCCGAAGAAGATGTGATGTCGCTGATCGAAGGGCTACTGGTGTCTCTCATTGAGCACACTACACAGAAGCGTATCAAGCAATGCCCCTTCCCACGCCTGAGTTACCAGGACGTGATGGATCGTTACGGCACAGATCATCCCGATCTGCGCTTTGATCTCCCCCTGGTCGAGATATCGGATCTGGCAAGCGCCGGAACCTTCGGCGTCTTCCGCAACGCATTAGCTGCCGAAGGTATGGTCAAAGGCATACGCGTTCCCGCTGGCGCGAGCTATACACGCAAAGAAATCGACGAACTCACCGAATTTGCGCGCACATTGGGAGCGAAAGGGCTGGTCTCACTCGCTATCAGTAACAACGGCGAAATCAAGTCGCCGCTGACCAAATTCATGTCCAGCGTTGAAGTACAGCTCATTGTTGATCGTCTGGCTGGTCAGCCAGGTGATCTGCTCCTTTTCGTCGCCGATAGTGCAAAGGTCTGCAACGATGTGCTCTTCCGCTTACGCACCAGGCTGGCCGAGCGCTTGCAATTAATCGATCCCGCTGAGATGGCGCTGTGCTGGGTTGTGGACTTCCCGCTCTTCCACTACGACGAAGAGTTACAGCGCTATGACGCTGAGCATAACCCCTTCTCTGGGATGGATGAGCAGCATATCAGCCGCCTGGACAGTGATCCGCTGCATATCCGGGCCAAGCAGTATGATATCATCTGTAACGGCTATGAAATTGGCGGAGGCAGTGTGCGCATTAACGTAGCCGAACTACAGCATAAAGTCTTCTCCTTAATGGGGCTGGATGACGAGCAGATTAAAGAGCAGTTTGGGCATATGTTGGAAGCCTTCGAGTACGGAGCGCCGCCCCACGGTGGTATTGCCTTGGGTCTTGATCGTCTGGTCATGCTGTTTGCGAACACAGAGAGTATTCGTGAAGTCATCGCATTCCCCAAAACGCAGAGCGCATTGGATTTGTTGCTGGGAGCGCCGTCTCTCGTCGACGACAAACAATTGCGCGAATTACACTTACAGTTGCGTCCGCCAGAAAAGCACTGATATTGTCTTGCATTCAGATGAGAAATGTGCTCCGGCACATTTCTAGTAACAAGAGTTACGTTTCTGAATGCATATAAGTATGAGAAATAGTCAAAGAAAAGGACGTGACATCTATATTAGGTGTCACGTCCTTTTCTTTTATTACATTTATTTATTAAAACAAATCTATCAATAGAGATGCTTCAGGAACGAAATACTAGAGCAAAAAGCCATTTTGCGGGCAAAGAGTGGCATAAAAAAACCGCTGGCTTGTATTTGTAAGGGATGATTTGGATTGAGTTCTATAATAATTGTAGGTATACACATACCATAAGCCACAGATCTATTATAGGTTTTACATCCGGTTGGGAGGATGGAAGGAGAAGAAATGACATCAGTGAATCAGGGAAATACGAATCGGGGAACATCGCCAAACTCGGTGAGTATGTTGAATCGTCAGTCGGGGCCGCTCAATAATCAAACTGTGGGCATTGCTCCGAAGTTTGTGCCAACATTGAGCGAAGAAGATGCGGTGGTGCAGGCACGCTTACTCAAAGCATTGGCCGATCCAACACGTCTGCGCATCTTGAGTCTGCTGAGTCGGCACGAGGGGGAAGTGTGTGTATTCGAGATCGTAGAAAGTTTCACGCTTGAGCAACCTACCATTTCACACCATCTGCGCATCCTGCGCGATGCGGGCCTGGTGGATTGTCGCAAAAAAGGTCTGTGGGCCTACTACTATGTGCGCCGAGAAGCATTAAATCGTGCGCGTGACATCATCGAAGGACTTGCCTAGTTTTCTGCTATACTATGCGTATACTGAGTAGTATCGAAACAAGCTTCAGGAAATAGAGCCAGATAGAGCGTTTTTTAGCGCTCTATGGCAAGTAGAGAAGCGGCGTTTATATTTGTGGGTAACAACTCTGTGTTGCCCACTCTCTTCACAAGCGAGCAGCGCAAGAAAAAAGCAGTGCTAACACCATGAGTTTTCGTATGGCCTGCGAAAACTCTTGACAAATTCGTCAGAATCCTGTATCTTACAACACGTGAACAATACATGTACCCGTAGCTCAGTGGATAGAGCGGCAGATTGCGGATCTGCAGGTCGGAGGTTCGATCCCTCTCGGGTACGCCAGGAATTTTGGGAAAGCCGTTTCACTCACGTCTAACTCTATGGAATGTAATCTGCCAAGAGTTGTTGATATGGAGATGGAACGGTTTTTCTTTTCCCTGCGACTCTCTAGCGGACAACTCGCCCTTGTCCTCAGGAAGCAATGCAGCACTGTATAGTATGCACAATCGCCCGGATCTATTACCCATAGGCATTCAGAAACGCCACTCTCGCTGCTAACCTTCGGTTCATCTAACAGAGCGGAGGTGGCTAGAAATATGCAGTGGCACATTTCTCATCTGAATGCAAGGCAATATCTAGCCTATTGGAAGAGGAGCAGTAACCATGCCATCACAAGGATATGTGCGTTTCCCTACTATTTTTCATGACCATATTGTGTTTGTTTCTGAGGATGATCTCTGGTCCGTATCGAGTGCGGGAGGACGTGCAACGCGCTTGACGGCAGGCGTTGCGGAAGTTAGGTATCCGCGTTTTTCACCTGATGGCGCATGGCTAGCTTTTGTGGGACGAGAAGAGGGTCCTAGTGAAGTGTATGCGATGCCAACCGCAGGTGGACCCGCCCAGCGTCTCACTTTTCATTCTGGTAGCTGTCGCGTATTGGGTTGGTCCGCGACAGGTGAAGAAATTCTGTATGCCAGCAACGCTGGACAATTTTCTACGCGCTTCGAAGTAATCTATGCAGTCAAGCCTACCGGGGGTATATCGCGTGAGCTGCCCTTTGGTATGGCGAATGCTATTGCTTATAGTAAAGATGGTGGTGTCGTGCTTGGGCGCACCCAGCGCGAAGTTTTCGCATTGGAAGCGCTATCGGGGTGGTACAGCAGGGCACCTCTGGTGTGACAGGCATGGTGATGGCGTCTTCAAACGTTTACTGCAATTGGAGGGCAATATTGCTGATCCGTGTTGGGTTGGAGAGCGTATTTATTTTCTCTCTGACCACGATGGCGTCGGGAATGTGTATTCATGTACAGCCGATGGCGAAGATTTGCAACAACATACCAGCCACACTGATTTCTATGCGCGGCACCTCGCAACTGATGGGCAGCGCCTCGTCTATCACTCGGGAGCCGACCTGTACCTGCTTGATCCCAGTGGTGCAGAGAGTTTGCATCGCCTGGAGGTCGAACTTCCCAGCATACTGACACAGCGCAGCCGTAAGTTTGTCTCAGCCTCGTCCTACCTGGATACCTATGCTTTGCATCCACTGGGCTATGCTGTGGCCCTGACAACGCGTGGTAAGGCTTTTACATTGGGTAATTGGGAAGGACCTGTACTCCAGCACGGAGAGCGCGATGGCGTGCGCTATCGCTTTTTAGAATGGTTGAATGATGGCAAGCGCTTAGTCGCAGTACACGACGCGCCCGGACGCGAAGCGCTGATTGTCTTTGATCCTGCCAGTGCTGCAGAGCCGAAGGTGCTCGCTGATATCGATTTTGGACGTGCTAGCAACCTGACTGTTTCGCCGACGGATGATAATGTGGCGATCACGAATCATCGCAATGAATTGATTGTAGTAGATTTGTCAGCTAGCGAGTCGCGGGTCGTAGATCGCAGTGATGCCGGGACGATACGCGGTATGGCCTGGTCCCCTGATGGGTGCTGGTTAGCCTATAGCTTCGCGCTCTCCGGGCACAAGGCGGCGATCAAACTCTGTGAGTTGAAAAGCGGGGAGACGTATCAGGTGACGGAGCCGATACTGGAAGATGTCAACCCTGCATTTGATCCAGATGGCAAATATTTGTATTTCCTGGGTTATCGCGTCTTTAATCCTGTGCATGACAATCTGCACTTTGATCTAAGCTTTCCCCGTGGTGTGAAACCATATGCTATTCTGCTGCGTCGAGATCAGCGTTCGCCTTTTATCCCGGAACCCAGGAGTCCCGAAGAAAAAGACAAAGACAAAGAGGAGGAGAGTCCAAAAAAGCCACAGAATGAGGAGGGCGATGTCAAGGAAGAGACAGCAGAGAACAATGACAAAAAGGACGAGAAAGACAAACCTCCGACCTCTCTGATCATTGATCTGGAGGGTATTACCGAGCGCGTGCTGCCGTTTCCTGTGGGCGAGGGACGTTATCGTGCTATCGCAGGTATAAAGGGCAAGGCGTTGTTTCTCTCGTTTCCGCTTGATGGCTCCTTGTCTGAACCTTCTTCTGCGAGTGATCATCGTGGGAGCGTTGATGTCTACGATTTTGAGTCATACAAAAGTGAACGGTTGCTGGAGGGCGTGAGCGGTATGGATCTTGCGCGAGATAGCAAAACCTTGATCTATCGCTCTCATCAACGTTTGCGGGTGCTGAAAGCGGGCGAGAAGCCAAAGACAGATAATGGGGACCGTCCGAGCCGCGAGAATGGTTGGCTCGATCTGAATCGTGTGAAAGTGTCAGTACAACCACTGGTTGAGTGGAAGCAGATGTTTGCTGAGGCATGGCGCTTGCAACGTGAGCAGTTCTGGACGGAGGACATGTCAGGTATTGATTGGGATGCCGTCTACGCGCAATATGTTCCGTTAGTGGAGCGTATCAGTTCACGCGCGGAATTGTCTGATCTCTTATGGGAGTTGCAAGGCGAATTAGGTACGTCCCACGCGTATGAGATGGGTGGTGAGTATCGTCACAGTCCATACTACCGACAAGGTTCTTTAGGAGTCGATTGGGCGTATGATGCCGAGCATGAACGCTACCGTATCGCGCGCATCGTGAAGGGTGATCCTTCTGACAGTCAGGCCACATCACCACTCACGGGACCTGGATTGCGTGTTGCCGTTGGAGATGCTGTGTTGGCAATTAATGGGCAGCGGGCTGATGCGAACCGGAGTCCGCAGGAGTTGCTGGTGAACCAGGCGAATTGCGAGGTGCAGCTTTTGTTGGAGGATGCACAGACGCAAGAAACACGAACGGTGGTGGTCAAGGCTCTGTCCAGTGACACGCACGCACGCTATCGCGAGTGGGTAGAGAGCAACCGACGAACTGTGCATGAAGTGTCGCAAAATCGCGTAGGCTATATTCATATTCCAGATATGAGAGACAATGGGTATGCAGAGTTTCACCGTGGTTTTCTGGCGGAGTATGATTATCCGGCACTGCTTATCGATGTGCGTTGGAATGGCGGCGGCAATGTTTCTGGTTTGTTGTTGGAGAAGCTGGCTCGTAGGCGTATCGGCTATGATTTTTCGCGCTGGCACCAGCCAGCCCCCTATCCCTCTGAAGCGCCACAGGGTCCCATGGTCGCGCTCACCAATGAATACGCGGGTTCCGACGGCGATATCTTCAGTCATAGCTTTAAGTTGATGGGCCTGGGACCACTGATCGGTATGCGTACATGGGGTGGCGTGATTGGTATCAGTCCTCATCACCAACTGGTGGATAATACAGTGACAACACAGCCTGAATATTCGTTCTGGTTCAAGGATGTAGGCTGGAAAGTCGAGAACTACGGCACAGATCCAGATATCGAGGTCGATATTGCGCCGCAGGATTTCGCGCCGCAGAGCGATCCACAACTGGCGCGCGCCATTAGCGAGGCGCTACGCCTGGTGGAAGAGGTGCCCGCTCTGGAGCCGAAGCCAGGTGATAGACCGCGCTTGGGACGTAAGCTTACCAACTAAAGAGCTGTTCTCCTGAGCTGCGACACGTTTGTGACACTTTTGGGATGGTTTTCATACACCTCGCGCTTATACTGTGTATCTGAGAATAAGCGTGAGGTTCCTTTAGCTACCTGGGACTCTGGCTGAGCGGTTTTCTGCTGGTCCTCTTTGTACGAGAAAACCGTTTTATTCGCTTCCACGCGATGCAATTGTTGCTTTTCTATGCAGGTATCAATGTAGCATATATCGCTTTGTTCAGTATTGCTGTGCATCATGTGCCATTGCTGCGCGGTTTCGCTATTCTGGCGTTCTTGTTGGTCAGTATGGTTGGCTTTGTTGGCTGGTTTGTGGGATTACTAGGCGCGTTGAGTGGTAACTATGTAAAATTGCCTTTTGTCGGTGATATTGCTGATCGTTATGCGTATCGTGGAGGTCCAGGAGTGAAACACTGGCATTACTGGAATGCATTTCTCCTTTGACGTTTCTCCTTTTGGTCTTGATTGTATTGCTAGCAGGCATGTTGCTAATACCGTGCCTCTGCTCCACACAAGGATACTTGCTGGTAGGAGACACGGTATGGAGCATTTGCGTCATCTCCTGTGTGCGAAAAGCCAACGAACTGTCCTTCGATAGCTCTTCTCATTCAGAGAGAAGAGACGTAAAATACGACAGGATATGATGAGAGAGAGAGAAGAAGGCGATCTACCTGGGCAGAACGAGCTGAGAAGCAGGCCGTGCCAGCAGAAATGGCAAGCATGGCAGACCGAAGCAAGCAAGCAGGATGTCATGAAGCCAGCGTATGCCGGAAATAGTGCGGAAAGAAACCGACAAGGAGCCGAGAAGCAGATCGGTCTCTTCAGCCTTTCTGCCTGGCAGATTTAGGATAGGGTGAGATATCCCTCAGAGAAAGGACAACTTTAATGGCAGAAGTAAGACTTGGCAAACGGACGGAAAGAGACGATAGCGGCTCACGGGGGCCAGAGTGGGTGCAGACGTGGGGGAGGGACTCTCCCGGTGACGAAGGTGGTTTGAATGTGACGCGTGTATCCAGAGAAGAAGAAAGGCGTGCCAGTCAGGAATCAGGAGGCAGTCATCAGGAATCGGAGGAATCAGAACGTGGCAGGCCAAGAACGAGAGGAGGAAGAGGAGATGGGGGTGTTGTACGGCTGCGGAGTTTTCATGGAAAGAAATATAGGAAGAAACCAGATAAAAGCAGTAAAGAATTTGCAAAGATGGTTAATGACATACGAAAGGAAGCATATGGAGAAGATGATATAAAAGGAGAAAAATTGACAGAAAGCATAATAGAAGATGTAAAGACGAAAGGGATTCATCCAAAAGGATTTGAGAATATAGGTGAGAATGCGCAAGAACTAGATCCCCAAAGCCTCGTTAGTGACGATGATGGAACTGAATACAAACGGAGACCAGCAGAAACGCCTAAGAGATTTGCAAGGACTATTAATGATATGAGAAGGCTGAAATATGGAGACAATATAAGAGAATTGACAAAAGGCGATGTGAAACGAGCATTCGAGACTGGTCGTCATCCAGAAGGATTTGAGTATCGAGCGAAGAATGCGCAAACACTATCTGGTCAAGGAGTGGAACTGGAGAGTGACGGAGAAGGATGGTACCAACAGGGGGACAATGAAACAGATCCAAGATTTGCAAATAGGATTAATCAAGAACGGGCAGACAAGTACCCTGAAG
This sequence comes from uncultured Chloroflexia bacterium, assembly GCA_963802635.1. Taxonomy (GTDB): domain Bacteria; phylum Chloroflexota; class Ktedonobacteria; order Ktedonobacterales; family Ktedonobacteraceae; genus CAVTLG01. The sequence goes on from CAWDJJ010000001.1 coordinate 437,348, forward strand.
ATCATGAGCAACACAAATATATAATAAGAGAAACATTGACATCAAAAGATATAAAAGATGCAAAGAATAATGGGGATCATCCAAGAGGATTTACGTATTGGGGAGATAATGCAAAAACGACGACTGAGCGAGTGAAGCTGTGTAATAAATATAAAGATTTATTTGTGCAGAGATTAGGAGAAAAAGACGACTTTTTTATGTACAGGGTTAATTTAGAACAAGAGGAAAAACGTGGTAAAGGAAATTATACAAAATTAAAAAATGCAGGAATGGAAATTGCAAGAAATGGGCATCATCCGGCAGGGTTTGTGAATATGGCTGATGATGCAGAAGCCCTACCTGCTCGAATGAATTTGAGGAGTGATTGGGATGAAACTGTATATAAACAGAAATTCTTGGAATCAGATAAAGAATTTAGAAAGAGGGTTAATGATGATCAAAATGAAAAAGGTATAAGAGAGAGAACAAAATTGACAGAACAAGGAATAGCAAGTGCAAGAGAAGACGGGACCCATCCAGAAGGATTTACGTATTTGGGTAGGAATGTTAGTGGAGATGAAAGTGAAGAGGAATATGAAGGTGGAGATGAACTTGGAAGTGAAAATGAAGATGAGTAAATTTTAGAAAAAAGATCAAGAATTTGCAGAGAGCGTTCACCTCCTACTGTACAAACCCCAATAATTCAGCAGAATAGAGCAGCCACATGCAGAATGGCATTGCAAAGGCTGAACTCGGCAAGATGTTGCATCTGCTAGAGAACAGTGTGTCATCGACTGGCTCTGCGACTCGTGTTGCGTCAAATCGTGCAGCCCTTTTCAAGTGATAAGGAGCAGAACACTCAAGCCGATCACCTCTCTTCGCACCCTCACTTATATCCTCTCGTCACGCATGCCAGCAATAATGGTTAGGAGCCTGCTTATGTATGCTCTTTATCGTCGCTCTATGCTTCCATTGCTCCTACTCTGTTTGCTTGTGAGAGCACAGACTGCCGACAAGCAAACAGAGTAGGAGCATTTGCGTCATCTCCTGTGTGTGACTGTCCTTCGGTAGCCCTTCCCAATTAGAGAGAAGAGACGTAAAATACGACAGGACATGATGTGAGAGTGAGAGAGCAGAGAGAGAGGAACGCGATCTACCTGGACAGAACGAGCTGAGAAGCAGACGGTAGAGACAGAGATGGCAAGCATGGCAGGCCGAAGCGAGCAAGCATGGTGTCATGAAGCCAGCGTATGCCGGAAATAGTGCGGAAAGAAAGCGATAGTGAGACGAGGGTGCAGATGGGTCTCATCGGTCCTTCTGCCTCGCCAGTTCATAGTTGAGCGAGATATCCCTCAGAGAAAGGACAGATTTGATGCACGAAAGCAACTGGGGAAGACCACCACGAGGGTGGTGGGAAAGGGGGGAAGTCCCCCCTTCGGCAGGGTCCGGCGCTCCTGAGGAGTTGGATGCGACGCGTATGAGAAGAAGTGAGAGTCCTGCCAACTCCGAAGAGCACAGAAGTGAGAGTCCTGCCAGCCAGGCATCAGAGGAACAACGTGGCAGGTCAAGAACGAGAACAGAACCGAATCGTGTACGGCTACAGAGTAGAGGTGGAGATACATATGTGCAGAAACCAGGGCAACCAGATCGAGAATTTGCAGCGGAGGTTAATGGTATACGAAGGATGGCATATCAGGTGGATAATATGGGAAATGAAGAATTGAATACAGGAGATATAATAAAAGCAAGAGAAAAAGGGACGCATCCAGAAGGATTTGTGAATCTGGCTGATAATGCAAAAGAGATACCTGAGCGCGTGAGGCTACAGAGTAGAGGTGGACATACATATGTGCAGGGGCCAGCAGAAACAGATCCAAGATTTGCAGAGATAGTTAATACTACACGACAGGGGCTATATGAGGTAGATAGTATGGGAGATGAAGAATTGGATGAAAAAGATATAAAAAGTGCAAGAAAAGGGACTCATGTAAAAGGATTTCTGAATCTGAGAGAGAATGCAAAACAAATGCCAGATCGCGTGGAGCTGATGAGTGACGAAGAAGGAACTGGATACAAACAGGGATTAGTGGAAAAGGATAGAGAAATGGCAAATAGGATTAATAAACTACGAGAGGAGAGATATGGGAAAAGTGAAATAAAAGAAAGAGGAGAAAAATTGACAGAAGACAGCATAAATCGTGCAAGAAAAGGGACTCATCCAACAGGATTTCTGAAATCTGGCTGATAATGCGGTAGAAAAGGTAGAACTAGAAAGAATGAGATTGCAGAGTAGAGGTGGAACTAAATATGTGCAGAAGAGCAGACAATCAGATAGCAAATTTGCAGCGGAGGTTAATGGAATACGAAGTGAGAAATACGGGGAAAGGATCATAAAAGAAAATGAAGAAGGATTGACAGGAGACAACATAAGATATGCAAGAAAAGAAGGGGCACATCCAAGAGGATTTGAGAATCAGAGTGAGAAAGCAAAACCACTACCAGAAAGAGTGATTTTGCTGGGTAGAGATGAAACTGTATACAAACAGGAACCAGGGGAAAACGATAAAAGATTTGCAAAGAGGATTTATGAACTACAAAAGGAAAGATATCGTGGTAGTGATGTAATAGTAGTAAAATTGGACTCAGACAAGATAAGATATGCAAGAAAAGGGGCTCATCCAAAAGGTTTTCTGAATTTACATTCGAATGCAGTAGAATTACCTGATCGAGTGATTTTGGAGGGTCCAGATGGAACTGTATATGAACAGACAGTCTGGCAAGACGATGAGCAATTTGCAAAGGAGATTAATGACGATATGAAGGCAAAAGATATAAAGGGGAATAGAATAAGCCAAAAAGACATAGTAGCGGCGAGAGCAGAAGAAAGAGATGTAAAGGGATTTAAATATTTTGGCAGTAAATCGACAAAAGAAGAGTTAAAGCTTATATCAAGGATATAATAACTCTTCGGAAGGATCTACGGATTCAAGTGAAAGTGAAAGTGAAAGTGAAGATGAGTAAGTTTTAGAAAAAAGATCAAGCATTTGCAGAGAGGCTTAACCTCCTACTGTACTAACCCCAATAATTCAGCACAAGAGAGCAGCCATATGCATGAATGGCACTGAAAACGCAGAACGTCGCAAGATGTTGCTGCTAGAGAATAGTGTGTCATCGATTTGCTCTGCGGCTCGCGTTGCGTCAAATCGTGCAGCCTTTTTCACGTGATTAAGGAGCAGAGCACTCAAGCCGATCACTTCTCTTCGCACCCTCACTTATATCCTCTCGTCACGCATGCCAGCAATAATGGTTAGGAGCCTGCTTATGTATGCTCTTTATTGTCGCTCTATGCTTCCATTGCTCCTACTTTGTTTAGTTGTGGGCAACCTGTGCTCTCACAAGAGGCAGGGGGTGGAGCATATGTGTCATCTCCTGCCAGAGGGAAGCCAACCATCAGTCCTTCTGTTCCCCTTGTCGCGCAGAGAGGATACGGGTAAAATACGAGAGGACGTGATTTGATGGTGAGAGAGCAGAGAGAGAGAAGAAGGCGATCTGCCTGGGCAGAACAAGCCGAGAAGTAGGCCGTGCCAGCAGAAATGGCAAGCATGGCAGGCCGAAGCGAGCAAGCAGGATGTCATGAAGCCAGCGTATGCCGGAAATAGTGCGGAAAGAAAGCGATAGTGAGACGAGGGTGCAGATGGGTCTTATCAGCCCTTCTGCCTCGCAGATTTAGGATAGGGCGAAGTATCGCTCAGAGAAAGGATAGCTTGAATGGAAGCAATGTACTACGGCAGCGATCGGGCAAGTTCTGGGAGCGGGTCGCCTATGCGGGAGGTGCAAGAAACTTCCTGGGGGGAGACATCAGGAGCTTACTTTGATGCAACGCGATCAGAAAGAGAAGAAAATAGAAGTAGAAGTAGAATTTCTATAGAAGAAGCTTCTCACGAGCCGGAAAGTAGCGGGAGAGGATCGAAAAGAAAAAAAGCTAAAGTGCGTTTGCAGAGTGTTGAAGGAAGAGGTAAATATAATCAGGGCGAGGAAACAGACCCAGCATTTGTAAGAAACGTTAATGATACGAGAGAACAAAAATATCAAAATAGTGGAGGAATACCAGAAAGAGAAAGATTGACTGTAAGAAAAGTAGAGCATGCAAGGGAAGGGAACCATCCAACAGGATTTGTGAATATGGCTGGGAATGCGAAAAAAGTAAAAAGAGAGAGAACAGCAGAAGAGGATCTTGAATTGGCGAGTCTGATGAGTCTTGAAGGTGAAGATGTGTATTACCAAAGCAATGATGAAGAAAATGAAGATTTTGCAAACAGAGTTAATGATACGAGAAAAGAAAAATATAAAAATAGTGGAGGAATACCAGAAGGACGAAAATTGACAAAGGGAAAAGTAAGCGACGCAAGAAAAAAAGGATACCATCCAACGGGATTTATGAATATTGCTGATAATGCAACAACAGGAAAAAGAGCAAAAGAGAAATTGGTAAGTCTGATGAGTGATGGCGATGACGATAACAATGGGAATACGTACCATGAGAGATCAGTGGAAGGAGCTGCAGATTTTGCAAAAAGAGTTAATAGAATAAGAAGGAGAAAATATGGAAAAATACCAAAAGGACAAGAATTGACGAAATCGAAAGTAAACAATGCAAGGGAGAGAAACCTCAATCCGACAGGGTTTACAAATATAGATAAAGATGCAAAGAAAAAGAACAACAGGAGAAGTGGTATAGAAAATGATAATGATGATGAATAGAGATTAAGTGAAAAATAGAGAAAATATCAAGGTCAACTGTCTGCTATTCGTGTGTAGGTAAGACGAGTAAAATACGAGAGTATATGATTTGATGGTGAGAGCACAGGCTTCCCACAAGCAAACAGAGTAGGAGCATTTGCGTCATCTCCTGTGTGCGACTGTCCCTCGGTAGCCCTTCCCACTCGAAGAGAAAAGACGTAAAATACGAGAGGATATAACATGGTAGTGAGGGAGCTGATGAAGAAGAACGGGGTCTGTTTGGGCAGAACAAGCTGAGAAACAGACAGTGTGAGCGGGGATAGCAAGCATGGCAGACTGAAGCGAGCAAGCAAGGTGTCATGAAGCCAATGTATCTCGTAAAAGGTGCAGCAAGAAACCGACAAGGAGACGAGAGTGCAGGTGGGTCTCATAAGCCTTCCTGCCTCGCAGATACAGGATAGGGCGAGCTATCGCCCAGAGAAAGGACATTTTTGATGTATAGAGAAGTGAGCGAAGGAGAGCATAGTGTGTCACCAGAACCTGTGCTCTATGATTTTGATGCACTGCGCGCGTACCAGGCAGATCGGTCCAATCGGGGTAGTGTCATATCTTCTGAGCGCGAATATACTTGGGAAAGCGAAGCTGGCAGTGATCAGGGTGTGGAAGACCCCTGGGAGCGAGCGGGAGGCTTCTCCGGCACCAGTACGTGGCAGGAAAAGATCGAGAGAAGAACCGGAGCGTGTACGGCTGAGGAGTCGTAAAGGCGAAAATGAATATACTCAGATATCAGAGGAAACAGATAAAGAATTCGCAAAAAGAGTTAATGATGAGAGAGAAGGAAAATATAAGAGATATGGAGGAATAGAAGAATATGAGGAATTGACAGAAGGAAAAGTAACAAATGCAAGAAACAGAGGAGACCATCCAACAGGATTTGTGAATCTGAGTGAAAATGCGAAAAAAGTAAAAGAAGAGAAAGAGCAACCAGCAGAGCTGGAGAGTCTTGAAGGTGGAGATGAATATTATCAGATACCATGGGAACCAGATGAACATTTTGCAAGCAAAGTTAATAAGAAGAGAAACGAAAAATATAAAGAAACTGGAGGAATAAGAGAAAAAGAAAAATTGACGAAACCTAAAGTAAAAGATGCAAGAAGAAAAGGATACCATCCAGCAGGATTTGCGAATATAGCTAAAAATGCACAAAAAGGAAAAACAAAGGAAGATGATCTAATAAGTATAATAAGTGATGAAGGAAAAACTGAATATAATCAGCATGAAGTCGAGACATATGGAAGTTTTGCAGATAGAGTTAATCATATGAGAGAAAGGAAATATAGAAAAATAGAAGGTAAAGAGAAATTGACTGATAAAAGAGTAAGAGATGCAAATAAAAAAGGAAGTGAGTTAAAAGGATTTACTGTGAAGAAGATATAGAGGAAGATACGGATGAATATATAGAGGAAGATACGGATGAATATATAGAGGAAGATACGGATGAATATGAATAGAGATTACATGAGAAGATAGAGAAGCTATCAAGGTCAACTGTCCTTCTGTTCCCCTTTACGCGCAGAGAGAATACGGGTAAAATAAGAGAGGACATGATTTAATGGTGAGAGCAGAGAGAGAAGCAGGCGATCTACCTGGGCAGAACGAGCTGAGGAGCAGGCCGTGCCAGCGGGGATCATCGTAAGGATAACTTGCCGCAGAGTGACGTGAAGGAGATGAGAGTCAGAGATGGCGAGCATGGCAGACTGAAGCGAGCAGGCAACGTATCATGAAGCTAACGTCTTCGCGGAAACAGTGTAGAAAGAAACCAGCGAGGAAACGAGAGTGCAGATGGGTCTCATCGGGCTTTCTGCCTGGCAGATACAGGATAGGGCGAAGTATCGCCCAGCGAAAGGACAACTTTGATGAGTGATGGAGAGCTTAGTCCTACCGGTAGCAAACGGATGAGAGACGATAGTCGCCCACCGGGTCGGGGGTGGGAGGACACGAACAGAACTGCCAGTGAAGACCCCGATTGGGATGCGATGCGTGCAGCGGTCGTAAGTAGGACAAGTAGCAAACGTAGCAAGCAGGAAACAAGAAGAGGAAGTGGAGAAGAAGAAAAGCCTCGTGTACGGGTGCGGAGTTTTCATGGAAATGAGTATCAGCAGCTACCGGGGCAATCAGATAAGAAATTTTTAAAATCGGTTAATGCCCGTCGGAAAGAGCTGCATGGGGCAGAAGATGTTGTAGGAGAAGAATTGAAAATAGCAGAAATAGAAGCAGCAAGGGAGAAGGGAATTCATCCAAAAGCGTTTGTGTATCTGGGAGAGAATGCGAAGGAACAAGATCCCCAAAGCCTCGTTAGTGATGATAATGGAACTGAATACATACGGCAACCAGCACAAACGCTTAAGAGATTTGCAAACGCTGTTAATGAGGCGAGAAGAGAGAAATATGGAGACAATATACCAAAATTGGTAAAAGATGATGTGAGACAAGCTTTCGAGCATGGTTATAATCCAAAAGGATTTAAGTATCGAGGGAAGAATGCGCGAGTACTGCCTGATGAAGTGGAGCTAGAGAGTGACGGAGGAGAAAAATACCAACGGGGAGACAAAACATCTGCAAGATTCGCAAATGTGGTTAACGAGGCACGAGCAAGAAAATATCCTGAAGGTCATGAAGATCATGAAAAAGTAGCAAGGGAAATTTTGACAAAAAAAGATATAGATCGTGCAGAAAAAGACGGTGTCCATCCAAAAGGATTTAGATATCTGGGAAATAATGCACAGGAAATGACCGAAAGAGTAATTATCATGGATAAAAACAAAAATGTATATAAACAGAGTTTGGGAGAAAGTGATACATATTTTAAAGAGAGAGTTAATCTAAAATTGGAGGAGACATATGGTCAAGGAAACTATGTGAAGTTGAAAGAATCAGGAATACGAGCTACAAGAGAAGGGAAACATCCAAAAGGTTTTGCGAATCAGGCTGATAATGCAGAAGCCCTACCTGCTCGAGTGGTTTTGGAGGGTCGAGATGGAACTGTATATACACAGGAATTCTTGGAATCGGATAAAAAATTTAGAGATAGGGTTAATAGCCATCAAACGATAGCAGGTATGAAGTCCCCGAAATTGACAGAAGATGAAGTAATAGCTGCAAGAAGAGATGGTACTAACCCAGGAGGTTTTCGTGTTGTTAGTGAAGAAGGATATGAAGGTGGAGGAGGATATGAAGGTGGAGGTGAGTCTGAGGATGAGTAAGTTTTAGGAAAAAAAGCAAGCATTTGCAGATGGCGTTAACCGCCTCCTGTAGTAACCCCAATAATTCAGCACAAGAGAGCAGCCACATGCAGAATGGCATTGCAAAGGCTGAACTCGGCAAGATGTTGCATCTGCTAGAGAACAGTGTGTCATCGACTGGCTCTGCGACTCGTGTTGCGTCAAATCGTGCAGCCCTTTTCAAGTGATAAGGAGCAGAACACTCAAGCCGATCACCTCTCTTCGCACTCTCACTTATATCCTCTCGTCACGCATGCCAACAATAATGGTTAGGAGCCTGCTTATAATGGAAAGAGTGACAGTAAGGGAAAAGATTAGCAAGCAGTTCCTCAGTATGTTGCTTGCGTGACCCTTCATTTGTGTTGATGGTAGAAAGGATGTTTTTCATGCGATTCTCTGTGTCTGCTCTTTATCGTCGCTCTTTGCTTCCACTGCTCCTGCTCTGCTTGCTTGTGGGCAGTCTGTGCTCAAACGTGAGTATACCCGCTGCGCGTGCCAGCGGAGTGCAGCATACAAAAAGGTTGACCCGCATATTTCGCAATGGTCACTACACCAAATGGTTGCAGCCATATAGCGCTCCAGTGGACGCCGACTGCCGGGCCAAATTGGGTGAACCCTGTTATAGTCCCTCAGAAATGAGTAATGCCTATGGCCTGACCCCGATCCTGGCAGCCGGATACAAGGGTACTGGTCAAACCATCGTGATTGTGGATTCATTTGGTAGTCCAACCGCATGGCAGGACCTGCAGACGTTTGATCGAGATTATAATTTGCCAGACCCGCCATCTTTTCAGGTGCTAGCGCCGTTGGGAAGTGTACCATTTGATGCGAATAATACAGACCAAGTTGGTTGGGCCGAGGAGACATCGCTGGATGTGCAATGGGCGCATGCTATGGCTCCCGGAGCCAGTATCGTCTTGTTGACCAGCCCGGTCTCTGAAACCGAGGGGCTGCAAGGTATGCCACAGTTTCTGCAATTGGAGGTATATGCGCTTAGCCATCATCTCGGCAATATTCTTTCACAGAGTTGGGGTACCACTGAAAATACGCTCTTCACACCGGCTGGGGAGCAGATCATGACCAACTTTAACAGCCTGTATCAAACAGCAGCCCTGATGGGTGTCAGCGTATTTGCCTCGACGGGTGATACGGGCGTTGTGAATCCTGATGCGAATGGCGGCAGCTATGCCTTCCCAACGGTTGGCTTTCCGGCATCCTCACCGTGGGTGACGGCAGTTGGCGGGACGAGCCTTTATGCCAGCACGAACGGTTCCTACCAGTATGAAACCGCCTGGAATAAGGGTGTAGGTAGCGCTTCAGGTGGTGGTATCAGTCAGTATTTCCACATGCCCGATTACCAGCAAGCAAATCTTTCTGCGTCAGCCCAAACGCTATTGCACGGCTTTCGTGGGGTGCCGGATGTTGCCTACGACGCTGATCCAGCAACGAGTGTGCCCGTCTACCTCAGTTTTCTGCCAGGAACTCAGGCTGGTTACTATCTATTTGGCGGGACCAGCGAGGGTTCACCGCAGTGGGCAGGGATCATTGCCGATGCTGACCAGTTAGCGGGGCATCCACTGGGCTTCCTGAACGAAAAACTGTATGCCATTGGTCGCAATAGTAGTGGGAATGGGGGTACGCAGCCCTTCCATGATATTGTGGTTGGAAATAACACACAGGGTGCTGTTCAAGGCTATAGCGCCGGGATTGGTTGGGATGCGGTGACTGGTTGGGGAACACCTGATGCTCTTTATTTAATCAAGAGTCTCATTTAAGTCTTTTTGGCTCTTGAGACGAGCCAACGGGGTGTCCGTCGTTTTTTTTGCGCTGGAGGACCTGACCGATTGAGCTGAACGGGTAGGGGGAGCACGTAAAGACATGACGCCCACTCGAGCCAACGGGTAGGGGCGCACCTGGCGTGCGCCCAGGGCGGAGGCAAGCACCGCCCCTACCCGGTGATCGTGTCCTATCTGAATAGGTATGATGATTGATATATAAGATGCTGAACGTATTAAAAGTGGAGATATATAGGTAGCTTTGTCGTTAGAATTGCCGTTGACCTGTGCATTATTTTATGCTAACTTCTATACATAAACTGCTCGTCAGCCGATCTTTGAAATCATGCCTCTGATGTAAAATGCGTCCAATTGTCAAGAGTGGTGCCATCTCTATTTTGGATACATGCTGCCTGTAGTTTTATGTTGCCTTGCATTCAGATGAACCGAAGGTTAGAGGCGACAGCCTCGTTTCTGAATGCCTATGGGTATTACATAGCGTCTTTTGTCGTTCTCTGTATCTTCTTTTTAGGAAGGATGTGCTTGATGCAGACTTCTATCAGTTCCATATCCCGACAACGTATACCCCCTCTTTTAGTCATTGTGGCCCTTGTCTGGAGCTTAGCGCCAGCGGCGAGCGCTTCTGCTGTCGTTGTGCAGCATATTGGAGCGCTTGCTCATCCGTTTAAGGAAATTACTTCTGTACAACGGTTGGGTTCAAAACCTCTCAGAGCGCAAGATGCGTCGAAACCTATTTCTTACACGCCGCAACAGATCCGGGCCGCTTATGGTCTCACGCCGATGCTCAACCGAGGTATTACAGGGACAGGCGAAACCATCGCGATCATCGACTCGTATGGTAGCCCGACGGGCTGGTCGGATCTTCAGACCTTTGACAAAAAATACGGATTGCCAGATCCCCCTTCATTCAAGCAGATTGCACCGTTGGGAAGCGTGCCTTTTGACCCGAACAACGCGAATCAAGTTGGTTGGGCCGAGGAAACCTCACTGGACATCCAGTGGGCACATGCTATGGCTCCGGGGGCGAACATTGTGGTCTTGACCAGCCCGGTCTCAGAGACTGAGGGTGTGCAAGGGCTACCACAGTTTCAGCAACTGGAAGAGTATGGTATCCTGCATGGTTACAAGATCTTCTCGCAGAGCTGGGCAGCAACCGAGAATACGCTCTTTACATCTGCGGGCTATCAGGTCCTGAACAGCTTCAACAGCTTTTATCAGAAAGCCGTCACGCAAAACCAGGCGACCTTCTTTGCCTCAGCGGGCGACTCTGGCTCAGCCAATGTTGAGCTGGATCAGACCACGATCTATCCTTTCCCCACAGTAGGGTTCCCGGCATCATCGCCGTGGGTGACTTCGGTTGGAGGCACTAGCCTCTACGCGGATGCCAATGGCAATTATCAGTCTGAGACCGTGTGGAACGAAGGAGCCAATAACGCAACTGGTGGCGGTGTCAGCCAGTATTTCAAGATCCCTGCATATCAGCAATTGACCCTGACCAGTGCCGATAAGGCGATCTTGAAGGGACATCGCGGTGTACCGGATATTGCCAGTAATGCTGATCCGTACACAGGTGTACCGGTCTACCTTGGTTTCTTGGGTCAGGGGAAAAATGGTTTCTTTGTGTTTGGTGGTACCAGTGAGGCTTCTCCCGTGTGGGCAGGTATCCTGGCCGATGCCACGCAGTATGCGCATCATCCCATCAGTGACCTGAATGACAAGCTCTATGCGCTGGGTGTGAATGCTCAAGTTCGCAATACGGTTTACCATGATGTTACTGTCGGCAACAACAGCCAGCTAACCAATACACCGCCTGTACCAGGGTACAATGCGACCGTTGGTTGGGACCCGACAACTGGTTGGGGTTCACCGAAGGCTGCCAGTTTGTTTGCTGCATTAGCGTGCAGCACGGAAAAATGAGCCAGAGGGGTTGTGGCCTTAAAAATAAGAAATATTAGCAGAAAGTAAGGGCAAGCTTAGTCTCTGCCAACGCTCGTAGAAATATGTATCCCTTCGAGAAAGAACAATCGTATACCATAGAGAACGGAGAACATGCAAGTGAAAGACTCTCAATGTGCATAATCGCTTGGTAATCCATTGTTTGGAAACGATTGTCATATTGCCTTGCATTCAGATGAGAAATGTGCCGGAGCACATTTCTAGTAACGAGAGTTACGTTTCTGAATGCCTATGGGTATCAGAAAAACTGGAAGGAGATAATAACATGTTCGTAGCCAGTGTTGTCCTTGCTGCTGTCAGCTTAGCGTCTGTGTTGTGGTGGTTGCTCGTAGGTTTGATTGCCGGTGCTCTGGCGAGTCTGGTGATGCGCGGTGGTGGCTATGGCATCGTGGGAGATATTATCGTTGGACTGGTTGGTGCGTTAGTTGGAGGTTTCCTGGCGAGCCTGGTTGGTCTGGGGGCGTCGGGCCTGGTCGGCACCGTGATTATTGCCTTCATCGGCGCATGTGTGTTCATCGCCATCTTGCGTGCCTTCTCGGGTAGCTCCTCGCGTCGGGCGCTATAACAGTAATGGAACATCCTGGGACATCTTTACAGATGTCCCTTTTTTTTATGTCTCGTTGCGATCCTGTCTATTTGTTGGTGGTACGCTGTTGCTGATAAAATTAATGCTAGAGGTTTTGCAGCCGAAACTGTGGAGGGAACAAAGGCGAGCATGCTAGAATATTATCCTACTGACCGTGCAGCTCTGGAACGAGATTGTGACATGGAGTTTGTGATTGCCAGTGGACCGGGTGGACAACATCGCAACAAAGTCGAAACGGGCGTACGGCTTGTACATCGTCCAACAGGCATCACTGTGACTGCGACAGAGCGTCGTTCGCAGCATGCCAACCGTGAGGCGGCTTTTGTGCGCATGGCGGAGCGTCTGCAGGCACGTCAGCACCGAGCGATACCACGTAAAGCCACGCGTCCAACGGCAGCCAGCCGCCTGCGCAAGTCCATGGCGAAACGGCAAACCAGCTTGCTCAAGAAAATGAGGCGCATGCCATTTCAAGAGTAAGAGAGTAGCCATAAGTCATGCTCTCTCTGTATAACCGCTAAAAGATAACCTCCATCTCGTGATAAAAGCTATGGTAACTACTCCACCTGAGTTGTTACAAGATATGTTCATGAGAAGGAGTATGTGCCAGTGCAGATTATTTTAAGCATGATGGTTGTTGCATTGGTTGGTGGCGTGGGCATGTATGTGCTTTGGCTGATGCGTCAGCATAGCGGTAGATCGCGTTTGATGGGAACTGCGGGAATGGCTACGTTGCTGATAGTTCTTGCTGCCTGTAGAGGAACACAGAACTCTATAGTAGTACAGCCAATCGCGCCTACGACAGCCCCTGCGACGCTAGCCCCCACGACGACAGCCCAAGGGAGCGAAGAGTGGACTACCTATCATCTTGATAGCACTCATACTGGTTATCAACCGAGTGAGCCAGATCCAGAGAAATTGACTAACGCGTGGGTGGCGAAGTTAGATGGGTCTGTGTACGCGGAGCCGTTGGTCGTCAATGGGAGCCTCATTGTAGCGACGGAGAACGATACGTTGTACGCGCTTAATCCTATGGATGGTAGCGTGTTGTGGCGGACGCATGTTGGAACCCCGATCCAACAATCAACGCTGCCGTGCGGCGATATTAATCCCCTTGGCATCACTGGCACGCCGGTCTATGATCCGGCGACCGGTCTGGTATTTGCCGTGGCTGAGGTGAGCGGTCCGCATCATATCCTGGTCGGCGTTGACGAAAAAACAGGCCGCGTGCGTGTCAATCGCTCGGTGGATCTGGCGAGTATGGACCCCAAAGCCTATCAGCAGCGTTCAGCGCTCTTGCTTTCCCAAAATAAAGTCTATGTCGCATTTGGTGGGCTGGCAGGCGACTGCAGCGATTATCGTGGTACGGTTGTGGCATCTCAAACCAATGGGCAGGGAGCGTTGCTCTCTTACATTGTGCCAGTGGCGCGTGAAGGTGGCATCTGGGGGCCTTCTGGTCCAACAGTGGATGCCGATGGCAATATCTATGTCTCTGTGGGCAACGGTGCAGCTACCAGTGGGGCCTGGGATCATAGTGATTCGGTGCTGAAACTCTCACCTACGCTCCAATTGGAGAGTGCCTTTGCTCCGTCTGGCTGGCAGGAAGAGAATAGCCATGATACCGATCTGGGATCGATGGGACCGACCCTGCTGTCAAATGATCAGGTTTTTGTGGCGGGGAAGAGTGGAGCTGGCTATCTGCTAAATGCGCATGCATTGGGTGGGGTAGGTGGGCAGGAGGCAACGACGCAGATCTGTAGCTCTGGTCTGGCGATGGGCGGAACAGCCGTCGTAGGTTTGCAAGTGTTTGTGCCTTGTACTGATGGATTGCGCGCGGTGACAATTGGTCCTGGTGCAAAAATGACGGTGAACTGGGATGCAAGCACGTCTTATTCGCCTCCTGTCATCGGCGGCCACACGGTCTATGATCAGGATGCCAATGGCACCCTCTATGCATACGCCATCGATAGCGGTGCCTTGCGCGCGAAAATCTCGCTGGGAGAAGAAGCATCAGGTGGTATTCCACACTTTGCGACGCCGACAATTGTGGGTGGAAGAATATTTGTTCCCACGCTAACAGGAGTATCAGCGGTAAATATTGCATAGTGTGCAAGAGGAAAATGGGGGTAGGGGCGGAGCTTGCCTCCGCCCTGGGCGCACGCGAGGTGCGCCCCTACCCGGTTATCTCTGGGTGACGCCCCTACCCCAATTGGCGCAGCGTGTCCTGGGCGAGATAGCTCAGCTCGGGACGTGTTTCCACGATGCGCTGCAGTTCGCTGGCAGCCTCACTATCCCGATAGTGCGCAACAAGCTGCAAGGCCGTACGGACCACCGTTTCACGCGGATCAGTTAATGCCATTCGTACAGCTACACGACTTCGCGAGTCATCTCCATTGGGATCAAGCTGCTTGATCGCCTCGATAGCCTGGTTGCGTACATAGGGATCAAAATCATTGATTGCACGTACAACACCCTCCAACGCGTGGCGATCTCCCAGCTTCCCGCTGGCACGCACAACGGCAGCGTAGACAATACTACCAGGAATATGCGGATCTCCGGAGGGTAAATTGTCACGCAATCTGGCACGACTTGAGCGTTGTGTCACATCCACGACTCGATAGGCGAGCTGGAGCATGGGAGCCACAGCGCGGCGATCATCCAGGGCCGCCAGTGTATCGCACATCGTCCCGACAGTCAGCGCATCCTGGCGGTCTGCCAGCGACTTTGTATTCTCGATGCGTGTACTCAGCAGTGAAATCGCGCGTGGCTCACGCATCTCACCTAACACCTTAACGGTTGGCGAGAGCACGGTTTCCTGCTCATTGGAGAGTGTACTCAGCAACACATCCCGTCCGGGTCCGGCCATCCAGCGCTCCAGGTCATTCATCATCGGTAGGCAGCGATAGACCGGTTCAACGATACGCACATCTTTGAGCGTCCCGCGCGAAATCTCGCTCCAGTAGCGACCCAGGAAAAGGCCCAGACGGTGTAGCGCAACCGTATTTTGCCATTGGGGATTGCTGCGTGAGCCTTCAAACAAAGCGAAGGCGGTGGCTGACAGATCGCGTTCAAAAGCCACTGGTAGCATGCTGGAGTTAGCAGTCGTACCTGGCGGCGTGATGCTATCTTGTAAAACCTGGCTGAAGATCAGCGCGGCATTCTGCGTCAGCCGTAGACTGCGCTCGCTATCAGAGCGCAGATACTTCTCTAACGGGATCGTTCGATAGATAGGGATCGCCAGGTAGCTTTCTAAGCCCGGAGCATTGTCCAGACCACTCGCGATCAGCAAGTCATAAAAACGTTCCTGGTTCAATTCCAGGCAGCCATCGACAACATCAACTTTGGCCCAGCCTTGCGCGTCCTTCAGCGCAGTGACGAGCGCCTGGATAGCTGGTACAGTAGCATGCTTCACCAGTGACTGTGTAGCATAGAGGGATGTATTCGGATCTGTTGCCAGCTTCCCCAGGTAGTGTGTCAGATCTACCTCAACACGTCTGATTGAGGACGAGCGCGCAGATTTATTCGTCCCCGTGATACCCATCATTCGATAATTACCCAGCATGAGAATAGCAAAACGTCTGGCACGCCCCAGCATGGTATCGGCTGGATTGCTATCATCGGGCACATCGGGTGGGTCTCCTCGGTCGATGATGTCGAGCCAGATAGGGATCAGAACGCCACCACGGTCGATTTCATACAGGAAGGGGATCAAGACTGGCTTCCATTGTTGCACAGAACCAACACTCAGGAGCGGAATAAGCTGCTCAGCGGTATCGGTGATAGACTGATCTTCCCAACGTAGCTCGGTTAACAAACGCGTTATCTCGGTGCGTAACTCACTCAAAGTTTGCTTGATGGCCGGTGCACTAGTATCAAGCGTGGGCGCAGTGCGGCGCGCGGCCAGATGCTCAACGGTGCCAGCACGTTCGCGTGCCTGTGAGGATAGCGGAGTCGGCGGTTTGACATCAGTGACCGGACTTTCGACGTCAGGCGTGCCAGCGGCGGTATCATCTTTCTCTTGAATACTCAAGAAGCCGGGTTCTGTCGCGTCGTTTTCGATAGGATTGACAGACTCGCTCTGTTCATTGTCTGTATCAGACATACACCGTAGCCCTCTCTCTATTTATAAAAACTGGGCGAGAAAACCACGAGATCTTCAGCCTCGTGAATAAATCGCCGGGCCTGCTCTGGCTAAGACAGGAATTGCATACGAAAAGTCGCAAGCATAATGGCGCGCACCTCCTGTGAGCAATGCGCAATGATATTGCGTTTAACGCCGTTAGTTTATTGTACCGTCCTTATCCTGCATGGTCAAGTATGGATGAATAGCAGATTTTTTCTCAAATCGATGGAGAGCCTCGTGCCACTCGACTCTTGCTAAATACAGCACACTCTACAGTACCAATGTACCAGGACATGATTCCTCCTGGTGTCTTACTGATGGGCATTCCAGCTCACTAATCTCGTAGCGTCATACGACAAATCGAGCTTAAAAACCATTACACGATGCTTATGTCAAACACATCTGTGCCTGGAAACTCGGCATTTTGTCTGGAAATCAGCGCATCAACCTTAAAGAATGCTAAAAGTTTTCTCAGGGGGGTTGTTCTTGTGTAGACAGTCTGGTATTCTATACTCATGAGTTGTCACGCTATCGTTTTCTCAAAGAAGCGACGCATAAGCAGGAAACGCTGATACAAGCACAGTTAAGCAACGCTTTCACCTTTGCTCCGGCGAGTCATATTTCGTGAGGCATGCTTCCACCCCCTTATGCACGTGACGCTTACTACCCTAGGACCCACAGGGATGACATGGGCCAGCCAAAATGACACAAAATGGCACAGAATGAAAAAATAAGCTGTCTCATGTGTATCTAAACGACCAGATGAGTCGTGTTGTACATAGCAGGTAAGCAGTACATCTGCTATATCTCACCATCAGTGTCGGGAGAAGCACGCAAAAGGACAAGAGCCAGAGAGCGCCTCGGCGCATCAGCAGTGGGACAACCTGGCTAATCCGAATGTCGCAATGTCACCACACGTTTATTAGGAGGAAAGATCAATGAGTGTACAAAAAGGACATGGCCGTGGTTTTGCGTCAATGAGTAAAGAGAAAAAGCAGGAAATTGCCAGCAAAGGCGGCAAAGCTGCTCACGCCTTAGGCACCGCCCATAAATGGACCAGTGAAGAGGCGCAAGCCGCTGGTCGCAAAGGTGGCTCCATTAGCCGTCGCCGCTCAAAGTATAACGTCCAGGCTTAAAAAAGCAACATAAACCAGGAAAGGCCAGACACACTGCTGGCCTTTCCTTTGTAGTTCCGACTAGTTAAGAGGAGACACGCATTTCTTTCCCCGTTTTGTCAGCTCTTCTAAAGTCCGTGTTTGAAACCCGCGCTGTGACATAGGACCATTATCTTCAGCCACCAGAGTGGGCCTGATGCATCGTTATTAGAGATGACGATAGACTTTCGTCGGCTAGTATATTAGGAATGGGAAGGATGTTTTGTTATGAAAAATATACAAATGAACGTCGAAGGCGATAAATTAGTCATCGTAGTAGATTTGAGCCAGGAATTCGGTTTATCATCGAGCGGGAAATCTATTACTATAGCAAGCACAGAGGGAAATGTCTCTCTACCAGAACGTGAGGATGTGAAGATTGGACTCAATATTTACAAACCACGTCCGAAAAAATAGGCAGTACTTTCTTAGTAGATATAGATGAATTTCGCGAAAAGCTGCTATACTTGGCACATATATCGTAGAGTGTTTTGTGTTGATGGAGAGGAGAGCGTCGTATCTTACAAAAATCGTCTGACCCGGTCAGCAAACCAGAAACAGTCGTTGAGCACATAGCAGCAACTGAAGTGCCACCTCCCAACGTTCCCCCCACAGGTGGCAGAAGACACGCTGTATGGGGTGGTCGCACATTTCGCTTGAATATGAGCAATTTTAAGCTCGGTGCTGGTCTCTCCATACGCCGCTTCAGCATTGTCGAAGCTGCGCTCTTACTGATGGGAGCGCTGGTGGCTTCGCGGATGCTGGGAGTGGTACGCCAGATCATTCTGAACTATCGTTTTGGTACTGGCCTCGAAGCAAACGCCTATATCGCAGCCGCGCGTTTACCCGACACGTTGTTTAATCTGGTAGCAGGTGGGGCACTGCTGAGCGCCTTTGTGCCGATCTTTCTCTCATATGAAAAAGAGCAGGGAGAGCAGGCCGCGTGGCGTCTGGCAAGTCTGATCTTCAATGTGTTGCTGGTTGCGCTGATTGTGCTTGTACTCGTAGGAGAAACGCTGACATCGCGCTTTGTCAACACGCTGCTCGTACCCGGCTATTCCGCTTCGGCACAAGCTCTGACCACGAGTTTAACACGCATCATGCTCATTCAGCCTCTCATACTAGGACTCGGCTCCATCGCTAGCGCGGTACTCAACAGCAAGCGCCAGTTTTTGTTACCAGCGCTCTCGCTGGCTATCTACAACCTTGGCGTCATCGGTGGCCTGCTCTGTGCGCTACTCTTTCCACATATCGGCATCTATGGCCCCACCTGTGGGACGCTGGTGGCAGCCGTTTTACAGGTGGTTGTCCTGATACCCGGTTTGTTGAAACAAGGCGCGCGCTATAGCTTCATCTGGGATCTCCGGCATCCTGGTCTGCGTCAAATCCTGTTCTTGCTGCTGCCGAACGGCGCGATTATGGGTTTGCTGTATATAACGACGATCATTGACACCCGCTTCGCGTCGTATCTGCCCGATACAGCCAGTCTCTCGGCGCTCAATAACGCTGAAATGTTGCAGGCACTGCCTGCGGCACTGATTGGGCAAGCAGTCGGACAATCTCTGCTGCCGCACCTGACAGCACATGCAACCTCCAGACGCTATTTGCGCATGCGACAGATGGCTATCAAGGTCATGGGAGCCTCGATCCTGCTGACAGTGCCAGCGGTCATCGTCCTGTTACTGTTGGGCAAACCGGCCATCCATATACTCTTCCAACATGGAGCGTTTAACCAACACTCAACGAACCTGACCACCCTGGCGCTCTTAGGCTATGCCATTGCGCTGCCGGGTCTGGCAGGCGGCAACCTGATTGTCTGTGGCTTCTTAGCCTTAAAAGATGCCCTGACGCCTTTGTGTACGAACACCTACTCGGTACTGGTGCATCTGGGCTTGCTCTACCTGCTGTTCCATATCCTGAGTCCCGCATACGCTATTTTAGCCGTTCCACTGGCGCTGGCTGGCGCAACGACCAGCGAGGCCGCGCTGTTATTGATCCTGCTACTCCTGCGCTTGCGCAAGCACATCAAGAGCGACCAGGGTATGCTGCGCCTGCAACGTCGCCGTTTGTATCGACAAAAAATCCGCATAGCTACTAACCAGCAGGATGTATAGTAGTATAAGCCGTGTGCAGACACACTATTCTTGCTCGGTGCCTTTTTCTTTGTGGACTTTTCGCCCGTCAAAGTCATGACGAATTTCTCTATAGCTAGCAGGAAAACTCGGCTATGCTCTTCATAGGGATGAGAGTATGCAGGTGGGATGGCAAGGGTGGAAGTGGGAAGGTTTGGCTAGTAGTTATTGGTTGTTCAGGATGAGGTGCTCCTGCCTCTACGCTCATCTCCTCACCATGATGGGATCGTCTGCAAGGAAAGAACCAGAAAGTGGCAGGTACATATACGACCAATGGTCAAAGCACATAAACTCGATAGCAGATATACATCAACGCAAGTAGAGCAAACGAGCAGACAGGATGCGCAAGAGCAACCCGATGCTGCGTGCTTTACTGCTAGCACGCAGTTGACGGCACAGGCAGGTGAAGCCGAGCATAGCGCACAGGTGGAAACGCTCAAGGCCCAGATTGCCGCCGGGACTTACCATACAGATAGCCAGACCGTCGCTCGGCGTATGCTAAAAAAGCCCTTGACGGTGGAAATGCTGGGTATCGGCCAGAGCACGCTCCCCGCTGAAAAAGAACAGCAACTTTTCGAGAGAGAGAAGGACAGTTAAGGGGAGGTATCATCCATTCTGAATAGCAGTGAAACAAGCTCAAGGAGCCTATGTTGCGCGCCCAGGCCACACGACAGAGGCTCCTTGAGCTTGCTGAATAAGCCTCTACTTGCTTGATTTTTGGTACATTCATATGTTAAAGTTACTATCGTGGTTTCCATTGAAACTATTCCAAATCCGGTATTACTTCTGTTTCTGTATAGCCGTTAGATGTAGCTTAAAGAGGACTACACATCCCCTGCTAGCTTGTGATTACAGTCCTCTGTGTAATAGCATTTTGCAAGGAGTTTGTTATGTCAGATCTTGGCAAACATGGTGGAGATGCCGGGAATGAGAGTGGGAATGAGAGTGGTGGTGAGCACACGAGTTCATTTGATGCAGCGCGACAGGCCCGACAAGACGTAAGAAATCAAGGCCAGAGGAGACCACCAGGAGAAGAAGAACCAGTAAGAGAGGGTTCGCGCATAGCCAATGAAGATCCCAACCAACCCAACCGACTCAGCCTTCGAGGACGAGGAGGAAGGTCACTTCGGCTTCGGGAAGGAAACAGCAATCTAAGAGAGCGAGTCCGCGAGGGCCATGCAAGTGAGGCGGAGGAGGCAGATGATCAAGATGGAACAGCAAGCGAAGATGGCGAGAAACACTCTCCCCGTGAAGTTGAAGAACCGGAAGACGACAATTCATAGCGCGCTCGTCCTGTAACAGAATAAAGAAAGATGCTGGAGTGGCAGATAGGATACAACCAGGAGGACCAGAGAATTCTGTCTTATGATGGGAGATAACAGTTTTTCTCCATCATATCCACCACATAATAGATAGCCAGACTGTCGCTCGGCGTATGTGGAGATGCTGGGTATCGGCCAGAGTACGCTCTCTCGCCGAAAAAGAACAGCAACTTTTCGAGAGAGAGAAGGACAGTTAAGGGAGTGTATAGCTCATTCTCATAGTAGTGGAAGCAAGCTAAAGAAGCCTCTGTCGCGTACCCAGGCCACACGACAGAGGCTTCTTTAGCTTACTATACGGTGCCCTATTTACTTGATTTTCGATATATTCATATGGTAAAGTTACTATCAGGTTCTCTGCTGAGACTGCTCTGATCCTGGTACTGACTTTCTGTTCCTGTATAGTTGTTAGATATATCTTAGCGCAGACTACACATTCTTTGCTAGCTTGTGATTACAGACTTTTGTCTAATAGCATTTTACAAGGAGGTTGTTACGTCAATGTTTAATCGATTTAGCAATTATAGAGGACATTATCGTAGGAATTACGAGAATACATTTGGTACAGAGCGACATCGAGATGATGGTGATAGAGGACGTGGTAATAATAGTCGTGGCGAGGATTTATTTGATCCGCAGCGGCAGCTTCTAGAAGAGCGAAGAAGGCGGAAAAGCTCAAGAGGGGCAGAAGACGACCATGGTTCAGCACAGCGGAAGGATCGATTACTAATCTATGAAAATAGGACAGCAACCGGCAACGACTGGCTGGACGATCTCCTTGGATATAGAGCGACAATCATCTATTCAGATCGGTCGTCATGCGACGACGATTCACAGGACGATACGCAGGACAATACACCGGAGGAAGAACCATCAGACATTGATTTCGTCCGAAGAAAGAAAAAGGAATGGTACGACCCCCTATCTGATGAAGAAGCATAACATCTGGCTCTGCATCCTTGAGAGCACCGGGGTATGGGCGTCACCTGACATGTGACCCGGTGCTCATGGGTAGCCTCTGGGCGGGTCCTTGCGATCCGCCCCTATCCGTTGGCCGACGAACCTCTGCCCCTCTGACGTTCGCGCCTATTAACCGTGTCCCCACTGTTCTCAGTCACCAATCGTTTTTCACGTTCCCAGCCCCCGATAGAAATTGTTTTCACGAGGAGCATGTAGCACGTTTGTCTTATTATGTAGGGAGTCTTTCCACATGAAAGGTATACTATCATTAGAGTGTAATATAATTAAATAGTGGGAGTGCTCGTTTTGGTGTTTGTTTATATTGCCTTGCATTCATAAGACTCTCACTTGCATATATCAGAGGGATAGGTAGAGGATGAACATGTTGGTGGGGAAAACTCTCGGAGGATATCGTCTCCTACGACTGATCGAGAGCGGTGGTATGGGTGATATCTATTTAGCTCAACATGCACGTATTGGACGAAAAGTGGCGATTAAAGTGGTCTGTGGGGATCTCCGTGCCGTGCCAAATACGCCTGAGGGCAAGCAGGCTGCTGCGCGCTTTGAGCGCGAAGCACGCGCCGTCGCCGAATTGGAACATGAACATATTTTACCTCTCTATCACTTTGGCGAAGAATTTGTCGAGGCAGGCAGTGGTCCGATCACGTATCTGGTGATGCCTTATCTCTCAGAAGGCTCTCTCTGGAACTGGCTGCAGCGGCGCACACAACAATTTGGCTTCGGTTGGCCCATCTCCGCTGAAGAGGCAGGCTATTATCTACTACAGGCCGCTGCCGCGTTGCAGTATGCACATGATCATGGGATTATCCACCGCGATATCAAGCCAACCAATTTTTTATTGCGCGTTGAGCGGAGTCCTTTGAGAGGCGAACAGTATGCCTATCTCGCAAATATTTTCCCACATGGACGCCCACATCTTTTACTGGCGGACTTTGGCTTAGCTGCCTTCTACCGTGCCGGACGCTCGCTGCATCGTTCAGTGGGGACGCCGCTCTATATGGCTCCTGAGCAGTTCGATGATCCCACACTGGCTACCTCGGTGCTAGTTGGACCTTCCGCCGATCAGTATGCTCTGGCTGTGATGATGTATCAGTTGATGACCGGGCGTGCTGTCTTTGAGGGTACAGCCGCGCAACTGTTGCACCATCATCATCATACGCCGCCTGAACCGCCCAGCTTCTATAATGCTACTTTGCCGCAAGAACTCGATGAAGTGTTCTTGCGTGCGCTGGCGAAGAAGCCGGAGCAGCGCTATCCTTCGATCATCACCTTCGCCCATGCGTACGATGCCGCTTTGCAAATGGCTCTGCGTGCTCGACAATCCAAACATCGGCAGAGTGTTGCATCACAGCGCACGGTCTCACGGGAAGCACGATCATTTAGCATGAGCAAACAGCGCGAGGCAACGACGCTACCGCTACCACCTGCGGAGAAAGCTGCTACGCGTCAGGGGAAAACGCTGGCGGCACAGGTCGTGACACTCGATGCCGCTGTTGACCAGAAAACTGTGCAGGCGGTCAAAGGCAAGACGATGACTGACCCACCTGCGTTACTGGCTGCGCTTCCCACGTTTAGCGAGTTGCGTCGGACGTTGCCGATGCGCTCTATACGCGTTTCACCGCTGTTCGCTATGCTGATGATTGGTCTGATTTTCCTCTTGCTGCTCGCGGTTGGTCTGGTGATGACGATGTTGCTGTTATGGCATGGTCACTGACCGTCCAGAGCCTCGGTCATCCAGGACGAAAAACTCTCTTCAAAGTCGTCGCGCAACTTTTCTTCCATGCTCGGGATGGCCTTGCCTTGCGTGATCATATCGAATATATATTGCCTATCTACAACGTTAAGAGCGTCCGCACATTTTTGACGTGCCTCAAGCAAATGCGCCATTAAGACGATGTAACGGTTAATAGCAAGGTCGCGCTCAGACTGCTTCGATCCTGGCTGCGGAGTATATAAAAGGTCGTTAACCCGCTGCTCTAAAAGTTCAATCCAACGCTCGATACGCTCCAGACCATCCTGCTGGTAGATCTTGCCGCCAGTAAACACTAATTGCTTGGACATAGAGAAGCTCCTTTACTTTACATGCATATATCAGAGAATTGGGCACAAAATGTATTCTCGTGGACTACTAGAAAGCAATGCTTCAAATGCTATATAAATGTTTTACAGAAACTATATCTGCTTCAATTATAGAAAGGAAAGACTTGCCTTGTCAAGGAATTTTACACCTATATATTGTATAACATGATATAATTATCTATATCCACGGGAATGTATGATATAATTCAGAATCGATTGATGCACTTGCTATGATGAGCGATAATCAAGAAGGTTCTGCGTAGAAGCGATTGCAGCGTTTACATCCTTTACCACGATTACAGGACTTGCACCGATTTGGGCAGAAGCGATTCTCTCATGAGGCAATACGGGGAGGGGTACTAATACCCATATGCATTCAGAAACGCGTTCTTATTCCGCCTAGCAACGAAGCTAGCGCTTCTACTGCTACGCAGTCAGCCAGGCAGGCAGATCAGCAACTCTCGTCCCTCTTAGGCTGTCAGAAACGCGTTCTTGTTCCGCCTGACAACGCGGCTGTCGCCGCTACTGCTACGCAGTCAGTCAGGCGGATCAGCAACTGCCGTGGCTAGCCTTCGGCTCATCTGACAGAGCGGAGGTTGCTAGAAATGTGCCACAGCACATTTCTCATCTGAATGCAAGGAAATATAAAATGGCTGACCGTGGGTGAGCGTCAGATTTTTGCAAACGGGTAGGGGCGGCGCTTGCCTCCGCCCCACAGGCCGTCCCAGGCACATCCAGGGCGCACGCGAGGAGCGCCCCTACCCGTTTGCTCCTGCCTCTACTCAACCGGTCAGGTGCTCCAGCGCAAAAAATTGACGGCCACCCGCTGACCGTTAACACCTTCTTAAAATCAACAAATGCTGGTATACTTGTCTCTATACAATAGGAGTCTGATTCTGAAAAAAAGTTGTTCCTGGAAAGCGTAGGGTGGAAAACGATATTCACGATAGCTCGCACATGCAATGCTGTCTGCACGATCTCTTATGAAAGGGAGTGATAGAATGTTTCAGCTACTCAGACGCATCCAACTGCCTCTGATTGGTGCGTTGCTTTTTTGCCTACTTGTAGGTATATGCCTGGTTGCATGGAAGCGTTTTGCAAAACCAGATCCTGCGGACACTATCGTCAAGCACGCGGTCAATACGCCTTCCGATGAGGTTCTCCAGTATTGGACTGCGGATAAGATGCGCAATGCCAGACCCGCTGCTTTGCCGAACATCGATGCTCCAGAACAGGAAAAACAGCATCGGCAACGTCCTCCACATACATCGAATCCGGATTGAGGAAAGAGAGAGAGAGACACGATGTCACCACAACATAAACACACCTCGCCGTTTCAGGCAGACAGGATCTTCCTTTGCTTGCTTGCCTGTGTGTATCTGGGGTATCTCATAGCGCTGGGAGGTTTCCTACATACTGCGGTGCTAACTCCTGTCGCCGCAATCACTGAGCACTCGTTGGCTACGAATCCCAACAGCGTCGTTAAGTATTGGACTACGGCACGCATGCGCAATGCCGTTGACGCCGATCAACAGAGCAGCAATGTCTCCGATCTCACACAAATGAGAGCTGGCAAGGCGGCCTCGCAACAGGGACAATCTCCCAGCGACGGGAGCCTGGCATATCCTGTCTCAACGGTTGGCAAAGTCTTTTTTACGAACGCTGCTGGTTTTAACTCCGTTTGCTCTGGTACTGCCGTTGCCAGCCTCAATGATAGCATTGTTGACACCGCTGGTCATTGCCTCTATCGCAATGGTAATTGGTCGCAGAACCTGATTTTCTGCCCACTGTATAATAATGGGAGTATACCTTATGGCTGCTGGGCTGCGCGCGCTTTAGAGGTCCCAGCCGACTGGATAAATGCCAAGCTAAATGATTATCATCACGACTTTGGTATGGCTATCGTTAATCCCAATAGCAAGGGTCTCCTAACCAATCTGGTTGGTGGCGCAGGTTGGGCCTATAATCAGTCGGTCAATCAATCCTTCAGCGCGTATGGCTATCCTGCTGCCTATCCCTTCAATGGTCAGACCAGGCAGTCCTGCGAGAATTCCTCCGGTACGGGCTTACAGCACGGAGATGGCACGGTGGTTGCCATTGTCTGTAATATGACTGGTGGCTCTAGTGGTGGCCCGTGGTTCATGAAGATCGGCAACAACTGGTATCTCAACGGCCATAACGACTTTATCAACGGTAGCCAGCCCGGGTATATGTTCTCTCCCTACTATGATGACACGTGGTATGCCCTTTACAATAAGGCCCAGCATACATAAGGGCAAGAATGACTCGAGCTTCAGTATACATGCGTCACGACGAACTCTGACGCATGTATACCAGTTACCGCAAGAAGACTTTTTGGTGATAGTGACGCGTCACTTTTTGCCTCTCTCAACATTTCTATCTCTATAGACTTTTCAGAATGATCCAATTCACCAATTTTTGCGTATCTTTTCTGGCTCCATTCTGAATGCCTAAGAGCATTAGTCCTTTATAGAAAGATTTACCAGTTGAGAAAGGAACTATCTCATGAACGTGTCCTCAACAATCGATCCTCCATCAAACCTGTCTCTTGCGATTTGGGAACGTGCTTTGCTTGTTTTGCCAGCCATAGCGGGTCTGGTCTTTGGACTCTTTCCGCTCTTCCTACCCGCATCCTTTGCCACCTTTACCCAATTCCCAGTCGATGATCTCTACCTTTACCAGTTGGCAGGTGGAGCAACACTTGGCTACGGTATCGCGTTAAGCATCGGTCTTTTCCAAAAAGAGTGGCTGGCGCTTCGACTACTCGTCATCGGCGTCCTGGTCTTTAACCTGGGTTCACTCTATGCCTGTGCCATCCAAATCTTGACGGGACCCACTCCATTTTCTGTCTATATCATTCTGGTAGCTTCGCTGCTTTTCGTTGCCATAAGTGCTCTGCTCCTCTTTCGCCATCGGCAAGCTACTCGACAGTTACCCAGTCTTGCAAGTCCACCGTTGCGAATTTTTCTCATCGTGGGAGCCGTCGCCGCAGCAGTTTTCGGAATCTTGCCCCTTTTCACACCAGAGCTTTTCACTATCTTCCATTTCCACATGACTAATCTCTTTCTCGCGCGTCAGGCTGGGTCGGCTTCGCTGGGTTATGCAGTGATGGCTACACTGGCGCAATGGGCGTTGAATACCCAGGAATTGCCTTTGACAGGTGTAGCTGCCGGGATTTTTAACGGAGTCGGCGGGATTGTGAGCATCCCATATATTCTGACGGGAACCATTCTATTCCTGCCCTGGCTGATTGGCCCAGTCGGACTCCTCGTAGCAGTTGGCTGCATTCTTCTATTGTTACAGTTTTTACGTGTCAGGAGGAAAACAAGCTAATGGCTCTCCCAGACGAGGTTTTGCGCCTTTTGCAAGAGACAAGCCGCACATTTTTTCTTTCCATTTATCAGTTATCAACTGAACTCCAGGAAGTTGTGGCAGCAGCTTATCTCAGCATGCGCGCGATTGATGAAATTGAGGATCATCTGCATCTGGGAAATGAAGAAAAGATACACCTGTTAACCCAGGTGAGCAGAAAATTGCAGGCTCAGACATCCATAGCAACTCAGGGCCTTCTAGTTCTAACATAGCGTCTGGAGACAGATCCTGATGAGAGGGAGTAGATATGCCAGCAAATGATTACCATTTCGTCACACATTGGCATGTGGAAGGCACAGTTGAGGAAGTTGCTACTATTCTGGGTGAAGCATCATTGCTGGTCTCCTGGTGGCCGTCGGTCTATTTAGATGTCCAGGTTCTGGAAGAGGGTGATGAAGCTGGTCTGGGCCGAGTTGTGAGCCTGTATACAAAAGGCTGGTTGCCATACACATTGCGCTGGCAGTTCCATGTGACGGAGGTGCGCAACGATGGTTTCTCTCTGCTAGCAACCGGCAATCTCGACGGGCGAGGTGCCTGGACCTTCCGGCAAAACGGCCCTCAGGTGGATATCGTGTATGATTGGCAAGTCAAAGCGGAGAAGCCGCTGCTGCGTTATTGCTCTTTTATTATGAAACCCATTTTTTCCGCGAACCATCGCTGGGCCATGGCGCGCGGCGAGCAAAGCCTGAAACTTGAGCTTGCAAGGCGGCGTACAACAGATGCGGAGGAACTCGCTCGTATCCCAGCACCGCCACGAGCTACCTTTGTGATTCCTGATAGAGGCCATGCCTTGACACAATGAAAGGAGGCCAGCTTATCCCTTCATACCCAGACGGAGAAAGAGTGCGCTGGCTTCCTGAAGCAATGCCTCACCGCGTTGCTGGTCGTCGGCCTGGTTTCTGGCTTGAAAATAGAGACCATATGCTTGCTGGGTGCGAGCGTACTCGACCTCATCATGGAGATCCGCTAGTTCGGCAAGGGATCGTTCAAAGGCCAGGATCGCTTGCGTAAAATCTCCTTGTGCCTGGAGAATGCGGCCATGCAAGCGATATCCTATGGCCTGCAGTTGCCGGTAGTGGTGCGAGCGAGCGAAATCCAGGGTTTGGTCCAGGTAGTCCTGTGCACGTTCGATGGCACCACCATAGTAATACGCTTTTGCCACCTGCAAGAGGAGATAGGGATAGACCAGCGAAATCTCTCCGTCATGCTCTAAGATGCGTAGTGCTTCCAGGCTGTGAGCAATCGAACGCTGCCAATCACCTTCCCAGCCAGCACAGATGCTTCGACCCCAGAAAGCTCGGGCGAGCAGGTCAGAATCGTGCATCATCGTAGCCAGAGCGATTGTTTCTTGAGCAAAGCGTTCTGCTTCGAGCCACGCCCCTTGTTGAATAGTTATGAAAAGCAGCACAAGATTGGCCCATCCCTGCGCTCCTACCGCGTTGTGGCGTCGCGCTTTTTCGAGCGTCTCTTGCGCGATCAGCGC
Organism: uncultured Chloroflexia bacterium; assembly: GCA_963802635.1. Lineage (GTDB taxonomy): Bacteria > Chloroflexota > Ktedonobacteria > Ktedonobacterales > Ktedonobacteraceae > CAVTLG01. Next base: position 466,347 of record CAWDJJ010000001.1, read on the forward strand.
AGCCTCTTGCAGTCGTCCCATAAGCATCAACGCCCACGCTGCCGAATACGTCATCATCGGTTCCCAGGCAAACATGTGAATGGTACGGCAAAGCTCTGCGCTCTGTAAAGCGTAGTTGAGCATTTCTTGCTGAGTACCGCAGACGAAAGCACACCAACTGCGCGCCCATAGAGAGACAACAGAGATAAATGGATCGTGATTATCAATCCTGGAGTGCAGCTCATCCGCAAGACACAACTCCTCCAGCGCTTTATGAACGTTGCCGCTATTGGTTGCTGCCAAACCCCATTGGACGTGAGCTTTTGCGTGAAGGCGAACTTCCTCAGGGACTCGTTCCAGACAAATCAGCGCGCGTTTGATGTGATCCAGAGATTCTTGCTCCTTGCCCATCCAATGGAATGAGAAGGAAACATCAAGCCGACCTTCGGCCTCTTTCACAGGATCGCCGAGTTCTTGCCAGAGTTCACAGGCTTTCCTGCCCGCTGCAATTGCCTTCTCCGCCTGGCCGCTGTAGAGGTAGGCATCGACAGAGAGCTTACGCAACAATTCAGCGCGCTGTGGGCGACTCTCTTCGCCAGTTAGCAATGCAACTGCTTTCTCCATCAGACTGGCCGCTTCGCCAAAGGCATATACCCTTGTTGCCTCTTCCGCCGCTTTCTGAAAATAGATCACGGCTTGCGTTTTCTCTTCCGCCATTTGGTAATGGTAAGCTAGGACACTATAGAAGCCTCGCAGGCGCGAGGTATAGTGTGTCTCAATGGCTCGTGCTATCTGCCTGTGCGCTGTTCTGCGTCGGAGTGGGTTCAGCCACAGAGCCAGCACTTCGCGGATCTTATCATGCGTGAAGAGGAGATCGACATCCTGGCTAAAAGGATCTTCTGCCGGTGTGGTCAGAATATGCGCCTGGATAGCCTCGTCAAGGTGTTCTGCAATCTGTTCCTCCGAGAGATTGCGTGCTGGGCAGAGCAATGCAGAATGAAAGTGTCTTCCCAGCAAAGCCGCGTACGCGAGGGTCATACGACCCTCTGGCGATAGATTGGCAAGGCGGCGTTCTATCAGCAGAAAAACACTTTGAGGCAAAGCCAGTTCCTTGAGCGCAATGGTCGTTTGCCAGCAATCACCTATTTTTTTGAGTTTCCCCTCTTCGATCAGCGCGCGAATGGATTCGCCAATAAAGAAAGGATTGCCCTCGGTATGCTTATAGATTTCATCGGAGAAGGTGGCTGGTACTTCGTGTCCCGCCATCCGAGTGAGGAGTTGCTGAACCTCCTCCTCCTTCAGCCGTTTCAGCCGCAGTTCTTCTGCATGTCCTGTATGCAGTTGTGCACGTAAGAGACTTCGTAGTGGGTGGGTTTCGTGCACCTCGTCAGCGCGATAGAGCAGCAGCACAAATAACCAGGGACATTCCTGGACGCTCTGGGTGAGGATATAGCTGAGTAACTGAACGGTCGCGGTATCGGCCCATTGGAGATCGTCTAGTACCAGCAGTAAGCGACTTCCCGAAGAGATGACATGTAAATACTGCACGACTGCATTATAGAGATTGCGCCGTTCTACTTCGCGGCCAAATGGCTCAGGCATCGGCAGTTCGGGAAGAATGACGTGCAACTCTGGAAGGATCTTAGCGAGGTCAACCGCGTTCGGGCCGAGTGCTGACCGCAGTTGCTCAGGAGTGCTGGCCCGCATATGGGTAGCACACATGTCGATAATAGGTTGATAGGGAAGAGCGCCGCTCAGCTCATCGCACGTACCCCATAGGACGGTCGCGCGCTGTTTTTGCACCCAGGCTACATATTCGCGCGCAAGACGCGTTTTGCCAATGCCAGCTTCTCCACTTACAAAGAATATCCACTGAGCATCTTTACTCGTAGACGCATAGGCCCGCTGCAAACGCTGGAGTTCTTTGGTACGTCCCATCAACTCTAGTCTAGGGTCAATTTGGGAATGATTGATCGGTTCCCTGGGGCCGTTTTGAAGGATCGACTGAACTACTCCAGCCGTGAGTTCATAACGGTGATTGATGGGATCGTCTGAAATCGCGTGTACGTGAGGAGATCCAGGCATACCAGACGCTTCAATCGTCCAGTACTGCGCGGACATTTGCGGGTAATCCGCAAGATCGGGCGTGATACGATCATCCTGGATAGTCCGATAGAGGTCGAGCGTCTTCGGTGCAGGCGTGGCTCGTAATTCCTCGTGCAAAATTTTGCGCAGTACCTGATACTGATTGAGCGCCTCGCTACGTCGTCCAATACGCGCGTAGATCAGCATCAGTTCGCAGTGCATTGCTTCATCGAGAATATTCTGCTCCACTAATGCGCGCAGATACTCACTGGCACGTTGACCTTGCGCACTCGCTAGGGCTACTCTGGTGGCCTGTTCTAAGAGCCAGGAGTAGATGCGGCGCAAGCGGTCCCGGTGCCGTTGCGCCCAATCTTTGTAGAGATCATCCGGCAAATAGTCGCCGCCATAGAGCTTCAAGACACCGTCAAGGTCATTGAGAGTGTATGACGTCTGCGTTTGGAGGTGTTTGGCACGTGCCTCAAACAGATCAACATCAATTTCCAGGCTTGCTGGAAGGAGCATCAGAATATCCTGATCCAGGGCGATATACACCGACGACTTACCTGCAAGCAAAGTGGGTTCGAGTGCGCGGCGCAATAAGTAGAGGGTTTTACCAAAGGAATTAGCAGCCTGTTCCGTCGAAAAGTCAGGCCAGAGAAGCTCTTGCACCTGTTCGCGGTGCAGGCGATGCTGCTCTGCTGAAAGTAAGATCTTGAAGAGTTCACAGACCCTGCGACGGTTCCAGTTTCCCCCACTTAACACAACCTGATTACGCTTGACAGAGAAGCAACCGAGCGTGGTTACGTTCAGGCAATCCAACGCCGCAACCATCCTGGACCTCCTGCAAAACTGCTCAACTCCATCTACTATTATTTCTGCCAATAATAATAATAAACTACACTACAACTTTATAGAATCTTTGTCAAGTTCTCAGTCGAACAGTCGAACAGCCAGGGGTCTCAGCAAACATTGGAGGCATGTAGACAAAGAGAGAATACCTTCTTTCTCAAGAGGGTAGAGGAAGTTTCCTGGTAATTGCATGGTAAACAGCAAGTAATAACTCTCCAGTACACTTCCACTTATGAGATTTTGTTTGCTGGCGAATGTGAGCGGCAAACGCTTTTTTAAATGGAGCTACCTTTATGAATGCATCATCTCTTGATCCTTCTCTGCCTATGGTATCCACCGTTGTGCCAAAGCTCAGCTATGCTCAGTTGGAAGAGCCCACTGATGAAGCGATTATACAGGCTTTCTATTATGACCGTTCCGAGTGGGCTATAGAGCAGTTATATATACGCTATAAACAGTATATGTATGGAGTTGCGTATCGGATTTTACACGACAGTTATCTAGCTGAGGATGTCATCCAGGATGTATTTTTCACGCTTTGGCATAAAGCCATCTCGTATCAGAAAGAACTGGGCAGTCTCAAGAGTTGGCTACAGGCGATTGTTCGTAATCGCGCCCTGGACAAAGTGCGCTCCTCAATGTACCGGGAGTATCAATTTGCACCCCTCTACGCGCTAACAGGACCCGAGCAAATCAACTGCGAGCCAGAGGTATGGCAGTTGGTCTGGGAAGGGGAGCAGGCGCTTTTCATTCATAAGGTTCTGGGAGAATTATCGCTAGAGCAACGGCAGGCCATTGTACTGAACTACTTTGCAGGCTATAGTCATGCTGAGATTGCTCATCAACTCCAAATCCCGGTTGGCACGGTTAAGGGACGCATCCGCCTGGGCCTTCAGAAGATCAAACTCCTTCTGCAAACGTACGGTATTGAGACGGAAACAGATCTGGTTGTGTTCTAAAAAGTCCTTCGGATGGGCTATGTTTTATCAACTGTGATGAAGAAGCAACCGGGACGTGACAAGTGTCCCGGTTGCTTAGAACGGAACCGACGGGATTCGAACCCGCGATCTTCTGCGTGACAGGCAGACATGTTAGGCCACTACACCACGGCTCCTCTTGCTCACTCACTGCACTCGAAGATGAAGTACAGCTCATGGAATAGCATAATACCAGAGCGTGATCGCTCTGTCAACCTTTTCTCTACGCTCATTCCCAACGGGTCCGCATTTTTTATGGACGACATTTCCACTTTTGTTGCATGGTTTTGGAAGAGCCGTATTAGAGAAATTTTTCTTGCCAGGGTAGTCTACTGTTTGCACTTACTGCGAGCAGCAATTTGTACACTCACAAGGAGCACAATAACAAGATGAGAAAAGTAATTGTATCAGAGTATGTGACATTGGACGGCGTCATGGAAGATCCGGGCGGAGGTGACGGCACCGAGTACGGCGGTTGGAGCTTTCCATTCTGGAGTGAAGAAGGGGCGAAGTTTAAATTCGCCGAATTATTTGCGAGCGATGCTTTGCTACTGGGGCGCGTGACCTATCAAGGGTTTGCCGCCGCCTGGCCTGCTATGACCGATGGAGGTGAGTTTGCTGACCGCATGAACAGCTTACCCAAGTTTGTCGTTTCAAAGACCCTGCAAACGGTTGAGTGGAACAATGCCAGGTTGCTTAAGGGAAATATCGCCGAAGAAGTGTCCAGGCTGAAACAACAACCCGGTCAGGACATCCTGGTCTGTGGCAGTGGCGATCTTGTATACACGCTGATGCAACATGACCTCGTCGATGAGTATCAAATCATGGTCCATCCTGTTGTGCTGAGGCGTGGGAAGCGTCTCTTTAGTGACGGAGGCGAGAAGGTTACGCTGAAACTGGTCGATACAAAGACGTTCAGTTCGGGCATCGTTGTACTCTTCTACCGGCCAGCAGAAAAGGCAGAGGAAAAATAATAGCGTACAGCCTGGTAGCCTGAGGACGTTTAGCACTTCAGGCTACTAGACTGTATATACGTGCCTCACAAAGGTCAACAGGCCGATTTTTACATTAAGGATTTTCATTGCCCTATAATAGAGAAGATTGATTTTTTAATATCTTGTTCGTAGACAGGCAAATAGTGCAATTTGAACATGAAGATTTCTGCAATAAGTGCTATTGCATACCACTGAATGACGTAATTATGACTCATGGTTCGCTCATTTTCCAGATGGAAATTAAGAATCATCCGCCAATTGAGAATAGATGACAGGCGTAAAGCCTAATAACGTTAAAATTTCTTGCTGAAGAGAAGAAAGCGGCGTAATATGGCGCTGTATGAACCCAGGAGCACGAACGATGGTAAGCGTCACTTCATGGAAGGCTTCCAATAATCGTTCCGCAGTCGGTTGATTCGTGCGACGTTTGGGATTTCCTGCGTAGAGTCCGGCAAGCTCTCCCTTCAGCTCTTGTAAACGTTGACGAACGACACCTTCCAATAGCGTTAAAACACGCAAAGCAATCGTCAACAAGCGCACTAATCCTACTCGATGATCATCACGCTGCACATAGAGAGGAGCCAATGAGAAAGGATGTCCTTTGAGGCGCCCGAAGCACCGCTCGAACAAGATATTCATCATAGTATGCCTCTACAGCTTGTTCTAAAGAAAGATATTCTTTTCCCTGATTCGTAACATAGACACGCCAGCTCAGATGACTTATAGTATACTCAAGTGCTTTTTCCACTCGTGCACTCTTGATCGTAAAAAGGCTCTCTTGACGTGCTGAGGAGATTTTTCCTCTATAAGTACGAACTGGTATTTCCCGCTTTTCTTCGTAAATAGCAATCTCTAATAAATCTTCCACGCGAAATATCTTTAACACCTCTTGTATGGCTCTCTCTACTTCCACGCGTGTTTTTAGGCGCTGCTTTCCTTGCTTTCTCACCAATAGCTCCTGTATAGCTTGCTCTGCTTTTTCTAAGCGTTCTAGCAAAGAACGCTTCGCTCCTTCTGCTCCACTTGTTGATTGGATCAGCAATCGGCGTTCCGTCCATGCAGATATCTGCCCATCTCTCTCGCTATCCAGCTCTTGGCTCATTTCATATCCTTGAGCAATACAAATATGCTCATTTTTCTCATTCATGCGTTCAACCTTTATGAGCGGATCTCCGTTCTTTCTCAAGGTATCTACTTCTTGCTGGAGTTGCTGTGATGAGATGTGTATGGCTGAAAGAGGGCATAAATAAAAGTCTTTCGATGATTGAATGGTAGCACGCGTTTGAAATGCTGCCATCTTGCAATCTCCTATATACAACAGTCCTTCCCTTTTGAGTCCTTCACGCACCCGCTTTATAATCGGCAGGTACACCGGGTCATCTGCCTTTTCACCCGAAATCACTTCTGTCGCCAATGGCATTCCCAAAGGATCCAAACTTGCGAGCACCAGTTTGAGTTGTGGCAGGTCAGGTCGATGGTCTTTGCTGTGCCCGAATTGCAGTAATCCCTGCTCACTCACTTCAGCATAACTCATGACGCTGGTCGTATCAACACGTATCCGTGCTTTTTGCATATCATACACTCGTACCAGGCTTCCCATCAAATCCTGTTCAAATGCTGTCCAATGGATATCGCTGCTTAGAGCATGTAAAATATCTGCAAGACGATCATCTGTCATATCTTGTTGTTCAAGCATCTTCAACCCGCAGCCACGTAGTATTTCTTTTCGTCGCATTGCCCACTCTTGTACATGGTGCATTTTATGATCCGCTTCTGAAAGGATATGGGAGAGCCAAACCATCGTCACATTCCCTACGCTTAATCCCTTCCGATTGCCATGAACTGGGATATGCTTATCTAGCAGCTCAGATATATTCATGCGCTGCATGTGTGCTAGTAACAGCGCAATATCATCTACACGTTCAGTTTCAATGTTCAACGTTTCTTTCATGCTTGTAGTGTATTACAATTTTGAAATCTCGTCAAAATTTGAGCGAACCATGAGTTTTTACAGAAGGCTTCTTCAGAAACAAAGAAGGGTATCATACATGGGTATTTTTATGGTACCAAAGGAAAAACAGAGAATGAGTTTAGAGAAGAATATCGAGAAGATATTAATAGAATTTTTGAGACGCTTGGTTTAGCAAACTCGGTGAAAAACGCGCTGAACAGACCAAGGGAAGCTATTCGACTGCGTGGCCTTACCTATGAAATGGGTGATCACGACGAAGACTATGAATTTGAGCAGAAAGTCAATGAAGTTTTTGGACAATCAGGAATGCTTGCCTATCTCTCTGAGATAGGTGCACAGTGGTTCGCTTATTAGCATGGCAAGGTCAGCTTCTTTACATTACGGTCATCGTCACTTCTGCTTGCGCAAATTTTGCCGGTAGCGCTGCGTTGCAATAGCGAAAGCCACGACGAGGCCACCAAGCAGCAACAATGCGCCAATCCTGGGATCTGTAGCGAGACGTTCAACCAACTCAGACTCGCTACTTCGTCCACGCGGCAACATCTGATTACTCAGACGCTCAAGTATCTGAGCATAGATGCGCTGCAAGCCAAGTGGCGCAAATGTACGTTCAAAGAAGCCACCAACACCCGTACCGCCCTGCCACTCGGTACTGACCCTCACTTTTGTATGTTGTCCGTTGTCCAGTGGAGAAAGTGTCCAGGTAGTTACTAACGACGAATTACTATCCTGCTCCGTAATCACCTTGCCTGGTACGGATTCACTTATCCGCATACGATAAGCACGCTCACGCCCAGCGGCCCGCAGGTGAAAGCTTATCACCGTACCGTTGCCCAGACCACCTTCTTCGACTCTGTAATCCAGGAAGTTCGCGGTGAGTATCCGGGGGTGTTGCGTTCTATAATCAACCAGTGTAGTGTAGACGTCGTCAGGACGAGCAGCGATGACACGCTCGCTGCTGGCAAAAACTAGGCTCACAATATTTCCTCACATTCTGTATAAATTGTATTTCCTACGCAAGCGTGCTATCCGTGTAGCGTGCAAAATGAGTCTCATCTGAATGCTTATGGATATCAATTTATACCTTGCAACTCTCTTCTCCTATTGCTTATTATAGAACGAGAGGGAAAGATAAAGCGGCAGATACCTATTATCTCGTTTGTGACTAAAAGCAAATATTTCATGTATAGTAGAATAGATTCCATTGCATAAGACATGCTATAATTGAATGGGTAGACGCAACAATAAGCACCCCTGTAATTTATGTAATCGTGACAACAATAGTGCGGCATGTATAGAAAGGTTCTATGCGTTATGGTCACTTTTTTCAATGCTGATCGGCCTCTCTGGGAACCATCAATAGATAGCAAGCAACAGGCAAATGTCACGCGTTATCTGCAATGGCTCGCGCGTGAAAAAGGCGTCGTTTTTCAAACACGGGAGGAGTTGTGGGAGTGGTCGGTGAACCACCTGGAAGACTTCTGGGCCTCGCTCTGGGACTTCTTTTCCATCAAAGCCTCGCAGCCTTACACGACTGTGCTGGCCGAAAAAACCATGCCGGGAGCGCGCTGGTTTCCAGGTGCCGAGCTAAATTATGCCGAGCACGTCTTCCGTAACGCCACCTCCCAACATCCGGCGCTCCTCTTTCGTTCTGAGCGCCATGCCTTACGCGAAGTCTCATGGCATGAATTAGCCAGCAAAGTTGGCTCTATTGCGCAAGCTTTGCGCGACATGGGCATACAACGCGGTGATCGTGTAGTGGCTTATATGCCCAACATACCTGAGACCGTCATGGCCTTTCTGGCCTGTGCCAGTATCGGTGCCATCTGGTCAAGTTGCGCGCCCGATTTTGGCACAAGCAGCGTCATCGACCGTTTTAAGCAGATCGAGCCGCGTGTCCTATTCGCAGTAGATGGCTACCAGTATAACGGCAAAACCTTCGACAGACGTCCCATTATTGCCGAGTTGCAACAGGCTCTGCCTACGCTGCAAAAAACCGTTCTGGTACCCTATCTGCTTGATAACTATGAGCCTGCTACCCTCACCAATTGTAGCGCGTGGCAAGAACTCCTGCAGTACGAAGCTGCGTTGGTTTTTGAACAAGTGCCTTTTGAGCATCCATTATGGGTGCTGTACTCTTCAGGTACCACAGGTCTCCCTAAAGCTATCGTCCAGGGACAGGGCGGAATTTTGCTAGAGCACCTGAAAGCCTTAGCACTCGAAATAGACGTGAAGCCGTCTGAGCGCTTCTTCTGGTTCTCTACCACCGGCTGGATGATGTGGAACCTGCTCGTTGGAGGCTTGCTCGTAGATGCTACCGTCCTGCTCTACGATGGCTCTCCAGGCTATCCTGATCTCGGTACGCTCTGGCAATTTGCGCAGGACAGTCGTATGAGCTTTTTCGGTACGAGTGCGAGTTACATCGCTTCGTGTATGAAGGCTGGGATAGAGCCAGCTCAGCACTATGATCTGAGCACGCTACGTGGACTTGGTTCCACGGGTTCACCTTTACCGCCAGAAGGTTTTCAGTGGATCTATGAGCACGTAAAAGCGGACCTGTGGTTGGCGTCAATCAGTGGTGGCACGGATGTATGCTCAGCCTTTGTCGGCGGTAGCATACTGCTACCCGTCTATGCGGGCGAATTGCAGTGTCGCAGCCTGGGCGCAAAGGTTGAAGCCTTCGACGAGCTTGGACGTTCACTGGTGGACGAAGTTGGTGAATTGGTGGTCACGGTTCCTATGCCTTCGATGCCGCTCTTCTTCTGGAATGATCCCACGCGGCAGCGCTATCAGGAGAGTTATTTCAGCATGTATCCTGGCATCTGGCGACATGGCGACTGGATTAAGATCACATCGCGTGGCAGTGCTGTCATCTACGGTCGTTCGGACTCCACAATTAATCGTATGGGCATCAGAATGGGCAGTAGCGAGATCTATCGCGTTGTCGAAGGGTTGCCAGAGGTGCTGGATAGCCTGGTTGTGGGCGTTGAATTAGCAGGTGGTAAGTACTATATGCCGCTCTTTGTGGTACTCAAGGAGGGCATCGTGCTGGATGAGACACTCAAAAAGCAGATCAACACGGCTTTGCGCGCTCATATCTCACCGCATCATGTGCCTGACGAAATCCTGCTGATTACAGAGGTACCGCGTACTTTAAGCGGCAAAAAGTTAGAGGTGCCAGTTAAGAAATTGTTGATGGGTATCCCGCTAGAAAAAGCTGCCAGCATGGACGCCATCAGCAATCCACAAGCTATTCAGTCCATTCTTGAGGCGACAAGGGAGTTTCTGACGCGAGCAGAGCCATAGCATGAAGCGAACCTTATATTGCCTTGCATTCAGATGAGAAATGTGCCACAGCACATTTCTAGCAACGAGAGTGGCGTTTCTGAATGCTTATGGGTATTATGTCTGGCGTATACAGGTCGATAGATATCTATAGCCATTAAAATCCGGGTCCCCGTCCATTAGGGGGAAACAGAAAGCAGGTGTACTGTATGCAGCAAACAACATCAGCGCCAGATTTCGTGCCAGCGGATCTGCCCCCTTCTGCGGCTATGACGCCAGCCAACGAAAAAGCGCAGGAGCCGGCCAGTCTGATCTGGGCGTATCGGCTCTTCTGGCTCACCTTTCTCATCTTTTTTGCCTCGACGGCGGCAGGCAAACTATGGGATCGTATCTATCACCTGACCGTGACCTTTGATACCTTCTGGTCGCCGCCCCATTTCTTCGTGTTTGTCATGACCACCATTTCTGGCCTGCTGGTTGCCGGTATCGCATCCAGGCCCAAATTGCGTGTCTGGTTTGGTCCATCGGTGCGTGCTCCTATTATTGGTTGGGAGATGGCCGGAACACTGGTCATCCTGGGGGCCGGTCTTATCGCCTTAAGTCTCGACATTATGCTTGATAACTTCTGGCATACGGCATTTGGCCTGGATGAAACTCAATGGTCGGTGCCCCATGATGCCCTGACCTGGTGCTGGTTTACTATCATTATGGGATTTATCGCGGCGCGCATGGCATTTCGCCAGTATCGTCCTATCGGCTGGCTGAGCAGGGTTGTGATCGGCTTCTTGATTTTGGAATTCCTGTGTCCAGCGATCCTGGGACCTTTTTACTTGAATTATTCACCGCATCTGGTGAATGCGCTGAGAAGCGTGCCGATTGTGCGTGCCGAAGGATCAGCGCAACATATGTACCGCATCTATCTGGTAGCAGGGATCACGCGTCAGACCAGTCCACTGTTTATCCCAGAGGTGGCTCTGTTTGTTGGAGCTGCGCTGGCCTTGTTGCGCAAGATTGATGCCAGAGCGCGCATCTATCTCTTCGTGCCATTTGTCTGGTCTCTGTCTATGATCGGACGCGACCTGTATACGCTGCTCTTCATCCATTATGATGGTATAACCAGGATTGCACAAATCCCGCCTGCTGCGCTCAAGGAGCCATCGTTGTGGGTACCGATCCCGCTCTTCGTCGCGGCTGTCTGTACGGTCATTTTGCGGCGTTGCGGATTGACAGAGAGCCGCGTTTACCTGTTGACCGGGTTCATTTTTGCCATCTGCACCTTTTTCATCTGGCACAACAATAATCTGATGCTTCTGCTGGCGTTTCCAGCCGCCTTTACCATGATGCTCGGCTCCAGGATTGGTGGTTGGTTCTATGGCTTTATGGAGAAACCTAGCTCGGAGAAACTGGTGCTCTTTATGAGTATTGCATGTGGACAGATACCGGCATTCTGGGGCATCATCGACTTGATCTTGCGCCGCACAATTCCTTAGCATCATCGTCCGCTTGGTATATAGTACCATGCGTTAAAACCTCTGCACAGTCTTGTACGTACTACAAGCAAGCAAGCAAAAAACGTCGTACAATCGAGGGGGGCAACCAGCCCCTCTAATCAGCAGAAGGTCGGGCGAGGATCGCCATGAAAAGAAATGCATGGGCTAACAGTGCAGCGGGGTCGCTTCTGTTTCCAGAACGAGGACACATATCCTGGTTCTCCGTACTGAAGCAAACAGGGAGATCTGCGCTGCATATTGATCGTTCACAAATAACTGCGCTACAGGCGTTACGTTCTACACTCGGTTTTGTCCTGCCACTGGCTTTGGGAGTGGCTACAGGACACGTTCTCGTAGGTGTCTCCATTGCAGCAGGTGCTATTGGCATGGGTAGCATAGGTCTGACCTACATCAATAAAGCGCGCATACGGACGATACTCCTGGCCTGTGTCGGTATCGCTGTATCCGTCTTCGTTGGTGCCGTCACTGGTCGCATTACACTCCTAGCAATTCTCGTCGTCGGTATCTGGGGCTTTGGCGCGGGCATGCTGGCTTGTCTAGCTATGCCTGCGCTGATGATTGGATCGCAAGCAGTTGTCGCGCTGATTATCCTCTCGCACTTTGCTCTTACTCCATTACAATCGGCCCAACAAGGGGCTTTATTTTTCGCCGGAGCTTTGTTCCAGGCTCTGCTGGCGCTGCTATTTTCGCCCTGGCAACGCGGCGTAGCCGAGCGCAACGCGCTTGCCATCGTTTTTCAACGGCTGGCGGACTACGTGGTCAACCCGAACGTTGAAGCCAGTGGGGAACAGCTACGTGACGCCTTAATGAAGGCACAATTGACGTTGTCTGAAAGCAATGATCAGAGTCAGCAAGGCAAAGTGTTTTTAGCGCTTTTAGCAGAGGCTGAACGGATACGTCTGACTGGCCTTATTTTGTACAAGTTACGCAAGAGTGTGATTGGAAATAAAGAAGATTGGAAAAGATATACAACATACCTGGAACAAATAACCCAGCTAGTAGCTGAAGAGCTGCGGGAGATCGTGCGTGAGCTAAAGCTTGTCGACAAGGACTCTCGGCACATCAAATCGTATAAAGAGTTGAAGGATACATTATCGGCATTGCAACAAATACGAGCAGCTATAGCGGATGACGAGAAGTTGCTCCAGGATATCCTCAAATATTGCGATATGTTGCGTAGCCAGCTCCGTCATGCGAAGAAGTTGGCGCAGGGACGGAAGTATACTCACCGACATCTGTCGTTACAGATGATGTCATCACAGGTAGTGCTCCCTTTACACAACGCATGGGCCATCTTGCACGCTAATTTAACGCTCCATTCGTCTGCATTTCGTCATGCTATTCGTCTGGGTGTTACTCTGGCTCTAGCTACCGCGTTTTATCGCCTGCTATCGCTGTCGGCGGTGCGTGGGTATTGGATACCATTAACGATGGTGCTCGTACTCAGACCTGACTTTAACACGACATTTACGCGTGGCGTTGCGCGCATGCTGGGAACGGTGATGGGGGTAGCCATCACAACAATACTGGTTAGCCTGCTCGCGCCAGCTCCTGCCGTGGTTGTTGTTATTGATGCTATTGTGGCCTACCTGGCTTTTTCTTTTCTCTTTGCCAACTATATGATCTTCTCGGTTTTTGTGACGGTAGAGGTGGTCTTTCTGCTCTCTTTCGTTGTCACTCAACCGCTTATGACAGCCGTGGATCGTGCCATGAGCACGCTTGTGGGAGGTCTATTCGCGCTGCTTATTTTTGTGCTATGGCCCACATGGGAGCGTTCGCAGGTACCAGATGCGCTTGCCACGCGCCTGGAGGCCCTTGGTCAATACGGTCTTGCAGTCACGGGTGTCTATGTCGATCCCGGTGCATCCAACAGAGCAACTATTGATGATCGTCACAGAGCGGTACGTCTGGCTCGTTCTAATGCAGAAACTTCGGTAGAACGTTCCCTACAAGAACCAGAACCTTACCGCGTCAATGCCACCATTGCCAGAGGATTACTTGGTGCAGCAGACACTATGGCCGGGAGTATCATTACTCTTGATGCATATCTGGCAGGCAATGCCACCCTTTATCCACTGTCTGCCGTGGCTGTATTTGGCAGAGATGTGAATAAGGCATTATGGCACCTGGCCCAGGCTATACGTGAGGGGCAACCTGTCACGACGCCTCTGCCTATGCATGAGACGTTGCATGCCCTGGAGTATGCGCTAAAGCAAAACAGCCAATTATGCAAAGAAGCACACACTGAGATGCAAATTGTGCTGGCAGAGGCCAAACAGATTGCGCATACTGTTGACAGTATGTACCAACTCTTATCAGATTAGCTACAATGGTTACTATAATGTTCTTTGATATATCAAGGGGGTTTTGCATCAGGAAAGGACAGTCGCGAGGGCTGTCCTTTCGAGAAATCTTTGCCAGTTTTCAAGCCGGGATTTTTGCCAGGCTCTGTTTCGCCAGAAGTTTTTTGCGGTAGTTGTGCTGAAGGAAGATCCACAAGGCAATGCCCCATAATGGTGACGACCCGATCACCCAGGCCAGCCAGGCAGGCATTGCGCCAGGTGCACCGACTGTCACCGGCACGGTAGCTGTTCCTGTACCTTGCGCTCCGCTAAGCTGAACCGTAATTTGCCATGCCCCTTTGACTGGAAACTGGACTGACGTTTGCAGTGTCCCAGCGCCGCTGACTGATAACTTAAAGGGGATGTTTGTCGCATCAGTACCCAGACCGGGTTCTACAATAACTTTTCCGCTGAGTTGTAAAGCCCTGTTCTGCGGCACAATCGTCACTGTCAGGGGTTGCGCAACATAGGGTGGGTCCTGCGAGAGCTGCACATCGACAATATATGGTCCTGCTGCGACGGTGGTGCTACGCGCCGGTTTGCCGTTCGCGCTTGCCCATACGCTTGCAGGTACTAGCATAAGCAGGATAACGAGTGCCAGTACAAAACCCAACATGGTTCTGAAGACGCTCTGCATAGAAACCTCTACTTTTCTAACTTTTTCATGCTAGCGTACATTCCAGTGCCAGATATCGCCAAACTCAGCTCCCAGGAAGCCTCCCAGCGCTCCCATGGCGAGGGCTGCCAGGACTGAAAATATGACCGCAAATGTCATCAGTCCGGCTGAAACGGGCAGACCTGTTTCTGGCAAAAAGACAGGCGCGTACACTGAATAGGATTGTAGGACAAATGGTGCAATCAAGAATATCGGTGGCGCAATGATTACGCCCTGAATGATAGCTTTCACTGTTGTACTACTCGTCCATCCACTGCGCCGTTTCTGGATCGCGGCGAAGATATCCACAACCAGCGCCGAAATGATGAAGATAATGGGTAGGAACGCATAGGCCAGACTAAAATGCGGCACCTGTTCCGGCGTACGGAATGCCAGTCCCTGCTGAGTAGCGGCAGTGCGTACGGCCCAGGGTACGAAAATTTCCACCAGCAATGTATGCAATACGAGCACCAGATTCACCAGTGTTGCCGCGCCAGGCTTGTTAGTCACGCGTACAGCGGAGAGAAAGATCAGTCCCGCGCTAGCTATAATAGGTAGCGGATAGGTCGAAATCTGCAATGGACCTAGGGTCACCAGTGGGAATTGCAGAAAGCCTGTCAGCACAAAATTCATAATACTAGCCATCGTCAGGAGTGTGCCGGTTTCCAGGGCGCTCAGACCCAGGAAGCGCCGGGATTTTTTGTTGGCCTGCTGATCAATAGCCGCTTCAGCAGCAAAGATATAGACCATGCCTAGCATGCCGATTAAGCCACCGGTAACACCCATCATATGGAATGGTGCCCATAATGCGATATCGATGCCATACAATTCATGCCAGTAGTTATCAAGTGGAGCTGCTATCAGGGCGATCAGCGCGCCAAAGCCTAACACGATGAAGCCGAGTGGCGCATGAAAGATTTTAAAAATACTGATGGTTGATGTACCATCAACGCCCGGAATGTGATGGTAATAGCGGTACGTTTCGATGAAGACAAACGTCAACGCAATGAGACCGGCTCCGGCGACGCACGAATAGATGAGTGTATGAGGTGGGGTCCAGAATTGATCGCGGCCCACGTACGCATGCCACTCTCTATCCCACACCGCTCCGAGTTCTCCCTGAGTGAGGAAGAAGAGCAGTAGCCAGGCGATGACGCGACGCAACTTCCGCTCACCATGAGCTGATATCTCCTGTGTCCCTGTGTTGGTCTCGGTAATGGTGGTGGCTGGATGAACTTCTGATTGAGCCATACCGGGATTCTCCTATTCCGTGTGGAAAATATTAGAGATAGTTGGATGAATAAAATAGACAGATCGTGGTACTCGGGTCTGACCTGTTTACATACAAATGCGTATGCTCTCCTTTACGTACCGGCTTTTCTGATAGCCTTACGTTGCTTATGTGCTCTCATTATAACAGCTTTCTGGTTGTTGTTAGCAATGCTGCCTTTACTTCCTCTCTTGTATTTGATCCGCTAAGCGCCGATGCCGCCGCTCACACAACGTGGATGGAGCATCGGCGAGGGACCACTTGCATGCTACGGCAGGCACCTATAGCACTATCACCGTCACGCCATCGGGATCTTGCAGCACGGCAGGTGCGAGTTCAGGACGCTGGATCTCAAAGAAGTCTAGCCCATAGACATCCGAGGTTACAGGGGGCACATTCCGACCTGCCCACAGGTTGAGACCAAGTTGGTGATGATAGCCGTCCCATGAGACAAAATCAGCCTGATCGGGTATGCCGACTACTAGATCCATACCCAGCGTCTCATAAAAGGCCAGGCTACGCTCCAAATTCCCAACGTTGAGGTGCATATGACCCAGGCGCAACTGCGACGAGAAACCTGAAAACGGTTGGGCCAGTTTCAATAGGCCGGGAATATTCAGCCGCAACGTACTCATGACCAATTGTCCATCGCGATACTGCCACTGCTCTCGGGGCCGATCTGCATACACTTCAATACCATTACCCTCGGGATCGGTAAGATACAATGCCTGACTCACGAGATGGTCAGACGCGCCCGCGATAGGAATGTGTACATCAATACAATGCTGGAGAAAAGAACCCAGCTCCTGCTCATCAGCTACCAGCAATGCAAAATGATAGAGTCCAGCGCTGTGCACTGGCCGAGATCGGCCACCAGGCAGAGGACGCAATTGCAGCACTTCACGCGTACCAACGCCGAGTCCCACGCTGCCATCATCCGCCTGTTCCCGTCCATCTCGCACAACCGAGAAACCAAGCCGAGTATAATAGTCAATGCTGAGCGCCATATCCCGCACGCGTAAACCAACACGGCGTAGAGGCCATGCTAATTTCCTGGCCTTCTGCTCTGAGCTTGTGGTTGCTGTTGTCATTTTGTGCTCCTTTGCAATCTCTCTTGCCTTCACTTATCAGTTCACAGATACTAACAATAGTATAGAGCATAAAAAGGAGCGACGCAAATCATCACCTCACTCCGGGTGTCCGTCGTTTTTTCGCTGGAGCACCTGACTGGTTGAGCAGAGACAGGAGCCAACGGGTAGGGGCGCACCTGGCATACGTTGATACTAAATCAAAAAGAAAGAGAAAAAACGCGGTTGAAAGCACGGACGATGGGAACGAGGCTCGCATGTGCACCTACCATAGCGCTCCTTCCTGACGCACACCAGGTCAGCAGGAGCAGGCAGGTAGGGTTCAAGCAAGGCCGGGACGATGGGTTGATAGCGTCGAGAAGGGCGGATAAGTCCCTGCTGGTGGCCTTTGCGCACCAACAAACTGCACAGGCTCTCTCCCATGGCTCGTGCCGGGGCGTGAGCCAGCAGCTTGACCAGCACCGGCAAGGAGACCGCAAAGAGTTCCACGCCCGCCTCTGCGGCCACCCGCAGGTGCAAGGCATGCAGGATTTGAGCCAGGATGAAGGCGCACAAGAGTTGTTGGAGCACCAGGATGGGAAAGCTCGACCACCACAGGTGCAGACCCAACTCCCCTTTGAGCATTTTGAAAGCCAACTCGATATCCCATCGGCGAGCATACAAACGGGCGGCATCACTCATGCTCAGCAACGCCGGGTCTCGCACATTGGTCACGTAGCGATAGCAGATCCCAGCATGCTCAAACTGGATCAAGCGCACCAGATGCTTGGCTTTATCTGCGTTGTAGGCCCCCAGCCAGATAAGCGCATCCAAGGTCGTGCCTTGCTGCACGAAGACATGCACGATCTGGTAGGAGGTCTTTTCCGCATCCGCGAAAGCCACCAATAGCCCTGATCGGTGAGCCAATCGAACCACGCGAAGCTGAAATAGCCCAGATCTGCCAGGATGAGGGTTCCTTTTGGATGCCAGCCAGCAGTTCTTCGACGAAGAGCTTCTCATTGGCAAAGACATCCTCTCGAAAGAGCACGCGCACCCACTGCTGTCGCTGGATATCGAAGAGGGCGGCCAGTTTGCCCACCAGCAAGCGGGCACTCTCCACTGGCTCTTCACGCACGTCCTGGCAGGTACGCCGGACCGCATCGAGCGTACTTTGATCCAACGCCAGGATGCGGGTCGCGAAGGGAGCCAGGTCCCGGTCTTGCACCTGAGTCGTCCAAGGCAACACTGCCTGACTGACCCGCGCGAGCAGGTCGTGCAAGGAGTCCAGCTTGGCGTGCAGCAAGCGTTTGCGCACCGCGTCACGCGTCAGATCCAGGATAGGCAGATGGCCGATCCCGGTCCAGGTAATCAAGCGCCAAAGACTGGCAAAGCTGGTGGACCCTTGCAGCATTGTCTGCAGCATCGCCAGCCAGAGATGATCATGAGACAAGGTGGCTGGACGTCCCCGTCCACGCGTGACTGCCGTGGTCGGAGCACTCACCGATCCCGCAGACAGCACGTTGAGCAGAAGGGCAATGATCTGATTGGCCGGACTCTTGGGCATCTCCTCTTGCGTCGATGCGATAGAATGTTTCATGGAGGACCTTCCTTTTCGGAGAAATTTATGTATGAAAAGATTGTCCTCCTTTTCTCCCCTCCACGCAAGAGATTTCGCCATTTTGTCCTCCCTTTCTCTCTGGTTTCTTATTTAGTATCAACGCATGTCCTCGCGTGCGCCCCGGATGTGCCTGGGATGGCCTGTAGGGCGGAGGCAAGCACCGCCCCTACCCGCATGCAAAAACATGAAGCCTACCCCCTCACTCCCACTTAAATGTGCGCACAGCCACGAACAGAATAATGACGGCCCACAGTGCCAATACGAGTAACTGGAAACCGGGGAATGTCCCATTGCTGGTCATTGTGGCCTGCAGCGCCTGCGTGAGAGCTGCTGGCGGCAGGATCTGCGCAACCGCCGCGATGGCCGTGGGCAGATGCGAGAGAGGCAAAATGCCTCCGCCAATCAGCAGGAACAGCAGGTAGAGCGCATTGGCACCACCAAGCGTCATTTCTGCGCGCAACGCACCGGCCATTGCCAGACCAAGCGCGGCAAAAGTGATCGTACCCAGTGCTATCGCCAGTAGAGCTAGCACTGGCGCACCCGTCGGTCGCCAGCCATAGAGCACAACAGCCACAGCGACCAGGAGTATGACCTGCACAACTTCCAGCACCAGAATAGCTATAACTTTGGCAATGATCAATCTACTGCGCGACAGTGGCGAGCTGCCCAGACGTTTGAGTACGCCATAATAACGCTCATAAGCGGTCGCGATACCCAGGTTGACCATGCCCGCCGCAATGATCGCCAGCGCCAGGATACCCGGCAAGAGCAAACTTACCGCACTGCTCCCGTTGCTCGTGGGGAAAATATTCAGTGACGCAAAAAAGATCAGCAAGAGCACCGGCACAATTAAAGTGACAAGAATATTTTCGCCCCGGCGCAAGGTGAGCAGCAGCTCAAAGCGCGTCTGCGTCAGGATCTGGCGTAGCGCTGTCGCGGCTCTATTGTTCGTATTATATGGAATTGTCGATGTTTGTTGTGTTGCCATGCTAATCTCGCACCTCCGAACCAGTCAGGCGCAGGAACAGATCTTCCAGTGAGCCATGTCCCACACGCAGTTCGGACAGGGTTATATGTTGATCGCGCAACCAGGCAGTCAGTTCTACCAGCAGCGCCGGGATGTCTATGGTTTCAATTACGTAGCTACCAGCACGCACCTCTTCGGCTTTCTGGGCCGAGGGTAGCGCGGCAAGCTGTGTACAGTCCAGACCGGCAGGTGCAACAAAGCGTACCACATTGGCATTTTGCGTGCCGGTCAACGCCGCAGGCGTGTCCAGGGCAATCAGCCGTCCATGATCAATAATCGCAACACGGTCGGCTAGACGTTCTGCTTCGTCCATCAGGTGCGTTGTGAGCAGAATGGTGACGCCGTTGCGCTTCAGATCGCGCACAATCTCCCACGTGACCTGGCGCGCCTGCGGGTCCATACCGGCGGTTGGCTCGTCCATAAAGATCAGTTCGGGATTACCCACGAGCGCCACAGCCAGAGCCAGGCGACGTTTCTGTCCGCCTGAGAGCCTGCGGCAACGCGTTTTGACCGCCGCAGTCAGTCCGACACGCTCGATGAGCACGTCGATGTCCTGAGGCTGCTGGTAGTAGCCCGCGAACAGTTGCAGCACTTCGCGTGCGGTCAACCCTGGGTAGAGACCGTCCTGCTGCAACATAACCCCGATACGTGGCTTGAGTTCGTGTGCCTGGCGGATGGGATCAAGCCCGAGCACACGCATCGAGCCTTCATCAGGAGTGCGATAGCCCTCCATTGTCTCGACCGTGGTCGTTTTCCCAGCCCCGTTCGGACCTAAAAGCGCAAAGATTTCTCCGCTCTGTACTGTAAAATCAAGATGATCAACGACTCGATGAGAGCCGTAGCTTTTGCTGAAATTTGCAACGACAATAGCTTGATTGCCCTGAGATTGCCGCTTTGCAGATTGCTCTAGCGCCTTGC
Source organism: uncultured Chloroflexia bacterium (assembly GCA_963802635.1). Classification (GTDB taxonomy): domain Bacteria; phylum Chloroflexota; class Ktedonobacteria; order Ktedonobacterales; family Ktedonobacteraceae; genus CAVTLG01. The sequence goes on from CAWDJJ010000001.1 coordinate 486,897, forward strand.
CCTGGGTCAGTTGTGTCGTTGTCTGCGCATCTGCAGACATAAGAGATACTGCCTTTCTGTTTATTCAGAGAATAGATTATGTCAAATATTAAGTATAAGGACTTTGTCGTAACTACTCACGTGGATACCTACTCGCGTTCACCTGAGGAGTTATTACTCTTGGTCTAGAGAGACCTGATAGAGTGCAAAGGACTATTACCTGTATCGAGTATAGCATGTTGGCTGGCTCACGACAAAGGCCATTTGCCTTGGTTGAGGCATTCGAGCGCCTCTTTTCCCTTTCTCTTTTTGAAAGTATGCGCCTGCTGAGCTTTAAGGGAGTCAATCTTTTTGCGAACCGCTGGTAGCAGGCCAGCCTGTTGCATCAAGAAGTTTCGCACTTTCTTCGTCCATTTCCCCTTTTTCCCTTTCTTTTTTTGGTGATTGCGCCAAAACCTCGTTCTTTTTTCCTTGTTACCTCGCTCTTTCTCTTTTATACTGTCACCAGACAGAGCAAGAAACCAATCAGTTGAGCACAAACCTCCTCAGGAGAGAGAAAACGATGAACATTCATTCAATTGAGGCGATTCCGTTGTGTATCAGTTTCAAACGGTTGTTCCAGTTTGGCCTAATTAATCGTAAGGCTTCTCAAAACGTGATCCTCAAGGTACGAACAGAGAGTGGGCTAGTAGGCTATGGAGAAGCCTGCCCTGTGCCAGCATTTACTGCTGAAACGCAACTCTCTATCGTAGATAATCTCAATCAATGCGTCGCACCACTCCTGCTCGGGTGCAATGCCCTCGACCGTGAACCGCTTATCCGACTGCTGGAGCGTCATCTCCCGCATTGCCCGTTTACTCTGGCGGCAGTGGATCTGGCCCTCTGGGATCTGGCAGGTAAAGCGGCTAACATGCCTATCACATCATTGCTGGGTGGGGGCTTTCGGGATCGCCTGACCGTCCATGGCTCGGTCGGCTGGGACACAGTTGAGACGATGATCGAAACAGCTCAATCCCAGGTCGAAGCGGGATACACGACACTCAAGCTCTATGTTGGGCGCGGCAGTCTGATCGAAGACCTGAAACGCCTTGAAGCTGTACGGTCAGCCATTCCCGACCAAGTGCAACTCCTGTTAGACATCAATGGCCTCTGGAATACCAACGATTGCTTGAAGGCCCTACCGCACCTAATGGCTCTCGGCGTGGTACTGGTGGAACAGCCCCTGCCAGCCTGGGATAAGGATGGACAACAGGAGGTGGTACGCAAAAGCTCGATAGACATCGCGGCTGACGAAGCGGTCTACCTTCCTACCGATGTGATAGAGATCAGCCGCCGCCAAACTGCTAGAGTGATCAATATAGGCCTCTCTAAGCTAGGAGGGCTGTTGCGTGCACGGGAATGTGCCACCATCGCTCGCAGCAGCGGACTAAAGGTGATGGTGGGTAGTGTGCTGGAACTTGGGATTGCCACTGCTGGAGGGTTACATCTGGCCGCTTCTCTTCAGGATCTCGCGTATCCCAGTTACTTGGTTGGGCCGCTCAAGTATGAGCGCGACATCGTGCGAGAGCCTATTATCGTGAGCGATGGGCAGATCACTGTTCCAACCAGTCCCGGCCTGGGGGTTACAGTAGATGAAGAAGCCCTTCAAGCATTTGATGCGAGACAGAGCTGATGAGCAACGCCATCGAAACGATTTTGGCCGACGTAGCAATCATACAATGTAAACCAGCGTTCTGACCGCCTTTCCGTATTGCCGCCGAGATAACTGGCAAAGAACACCGACAGGTCAAATGCTCTCAGCTACCTGAAAATTGGTCTCTCACAGTTGGGTGAAATCCACCAGTGGCTCCGTCCGTAGTGGGCTCAACGCCGAGATATCCACAGGAGGGGTCTGTCCAAGGATCATGGCAGCAAGGCTCTCTGCCACGGCTGGAGCATGCATCACTCCGTGGCCGCTGAAGCCGCAAGATGCCCATATCCCTGGGCGTGCAGTCTCTCCTACCAGCGGATGCTGATCAGGTGTCATCTCGTAAAAGCCGGTCCAGTGATCTTCTGGCTGGTCAACAGCCGCCACTGGTATACGCTGCGTAAGCCAGACGCGAATCGGCTCCCAGTCGTGCGGATCACCCGGGAACTTGATCAACAATCGGCTATCGCGCTCTCGTAGGGACCAGCCTGCATCTGCGCTAATGGTGTAAGGGAAGTTGTGCGGCAACGCAGCTACCGGTTTCACCTGAAAGACGCCGCGTTCCACTGGTTCAACTGCGAACTCTACCCCCAGGGATACCCCAACCTGACGGGACCACATCCCGCATGCGACGACGACGATCTCAGTGTCGAGGTCTTGTGGCTGGGCTTCACACTCGTAGCGAAACTCTGCTCCAGCCTCGCATGCTTCCTCGATCAAGAGATGGAGGATGGATGGAGGATGGTATATACCATCAAGGGAGCAGTAGTTGGCGGCAATGATCCCAGTAGTATCAAAGAAAGGCAGCAGGGTAGCCGGGTCTGGGTGCGTAATCGGGAGTCCTGCGGCGACCTGTAACTCAGCTCGTCGTCTGAGTTCTTCTGCCGTCGCCCTTTCTTCTGCAAGATAGAGAAGACCTGTGGGCTGAAAGCGGATGCGCTCTGCTCGTGCGACGAAGAAGGGACGCGATGCCAATGATAATTCAATATTGATCTTTCCGGTGAACTGTGTTCGAAAACTGCCCATGGCTCTCCCAGTTGACCCGGAGGCGACAGGACGCGGGTCAAAGACGACGACATCACGGTACCCACGCACTGCAAGTGCTCTAGCAAGTGCAGCACCAGCGATGCCTCCACCTAAAATAGTAATCATTCTACGCTCTCCTTTGTCGAAGTCTGACCTGTCCCTGTCGGAAAATGTGCTGGATCGAAGCTACAGGCTGTTCTAGTCATCGTTCAGGCAAGACCGATCAAAGCCTGACCTGCTCCGTGGTCAATTCCATGGAAGTCAGCGAAACCAGGGGACGTTATATTGCGCACGCCCCCCGTTCGCATGATCGCTTGCTTTAGACGGTGCCACAGGTTTTACGCGAGCAATCTTCTGAGCACGGTCGGCAGGATACCACCATTCTCATAGTAGGTCACATCGATAGCACCATCCAGGCGCGCAATGGTCTGGAAGGAGAAGGTAAAGCCATCTTCGCGTGTCACCGTCACCGTCACCTGCTGGCGCGCCTTCAGACCTTGCGTGATGCCCACAATATCATAGCGTTCGCGACCGGTCAGCCCCAACGACTCTTTACTCTCGCCAGCCAGGAACTGCAAAGGCAGAATACCCATGCCAACTAGATTGCTGCGATGAATACGCTCAAAGCTCTCCGCAATAGCCGCACGTATGCCCAGCAGCAATGGACCTTTGGCAGCCCAGTCACGCGAACTACCAGAGCCATACTCTTTCCCGGCGATGACCAGCAGCGGAACACCTTCCTGCGCGTAGCGCTCGGAAGCTTCGTAGATCGTCGTTTCTTCACCATCAGGCAGGTGTCGGGTATAAAACCCCTCTTTGCCAGCGAGCAAACGGTTGTGTAGACGAATATTGCCGAAGGTCCCGCGTATCATCACCTCGTGGTTGCCACGGCGCGCACCATACGTGTTGAAATCCCGTTTCTGCACGCCATGTTCAAGCAGATAGCGACCGGCAGGACTCTTCTCGGAGAAACTGCCAGCGGGCGAAATGTGATCCGTGGTGATAAAGTCATCGACCATTACCAATACGCGCGCGCCTTGAATATCTTGCACAGGAGCGGGTTCAGGCGCAATGTCTTTGAAGAATGGTGGCTCCTGAATATAGGTCGAATTGGCATCCCAGTTGAAGAGCGGACCGGTCGAGTTCGAAAGCGCCTGCCAACGCTCATCACCCTCAAAGACGTGCGCGTAGTTCTTTGAGAACACCTCTGGCGTTACAGCCTGCGCCACAACATCGCGCACCTCCTCAGTAGAGGGCCAGATATCGCGCAGATAGACCGCATCCCCGTTGATATCCGTACCAACCGGATCGTTCGTCAGATCAATATCCACCGTCCCGGCCAGCGCATAAGCAACAACCAGCGGCGGCGATGCCAGGAAGCTTCCTCGCACCTGGGGATGGATACGCCCTTCAAAGTTGCGGTTGCCACTCAGTACCGCAGCCACCACCAGATCGTTATCCTGCACGGCTGCCGCGACCGGCTCGGACAGTGGACCGCTATTACCGATGCAAGTTGTACATCCGAAGCCGACCAGATGGAAGCGCAACGCCTCCAAGTAGGAGAGCAATTCGGCGTTCTGCAGATAATCCACCACCGCCCGCGAACCCGGTGCCAGGCTAGTCTTCACCGTTGGACGCACCGAGAGGCCGCGCTCAACTGCGTGTTTTGCTAGCAAACCTGCGGCGATCATCACCGAAGGATTAGAGGTGTTCGTGCAACTGGTAATCGCCGCAATAGCGACCGAGCCGTCAGACATATGCAGTTGCTCATTGCCGACCTGTACTAGCACATCATTCACGTGCCCATTATGACCGTTCCCATTATGACCGTTCCCATTATGCAGCGCGGCCAGTTGCTGACGCTGATCCTCTGTTTGTGCCACCGGATCGGGATCGGCACGACCACCTTCGCTACCGAGACGTAACAGGCCATTCTCCGTACTCACATTGTCCTGCAACGCCTTGAAGCGGTCAGGATAGTTTGTGCGGAAGACCTGGCCCAGGTCTCGCATCGGCACACGATCCTGCGGACGCCGGGGACCTGCGAGACTCGGCTCAACACTAGCCAGATCGAGTTCCAGCAGATCATCAAACTGCGGCTCCGGCGTCGTATCCGTACGGAACAGTCCCTGGGCTTGCGTATACTGCTCTACTAGCTCGATAAGAGCAGGATCACGACCAGTATCGCGCAGATAGCGCAGCGTTATAGCATCGACCGGGAAGAGCGTCGAGGTCACGCCAAATTCAGGCGACATATTCGAGATCGTAGCGCGGTCCGCCAGCCCCAGGTGACTCAGCCCCGGTCCGGTGAACTCGACGAAGCGGCCAACCACACCGCGTTTGCGCAACATCTGCGTGACAGTCAGTACCAGATCAGTTGCCGTCGCACCCTCTGGCAATACGCCCGTCAGCCGTATACCAATCACCTCAGGAGTGAGCAAGTAGAGTGGCTGCCCCAGCAAGACCGCCTCCGCCTCAATGCCACCTACACCCCAGCCCAGCACGCCCAACCCATTCACCATCGTCGTGTGCGAGTCCGTACCCACCAGCGTATCGGGGAAAGCGACCTGCTGACCACCATCATCTTTCGTCATCACCACCGAGGCCAGATACTCAAGATTGACCTGATGCACAATACCTGTGCCCGGCGGCACAACACGGAAATTGCTGAAGGCTTGCTGTCCCCAACGCAGCAGGGCATAACGCTCACTATTGCGCTCGTATTCCCACTCCACGTTACGCGCAAAGGCCAGCGTCGAGCCAAACGCGTCAACCTGCACAGAGTGATCAATCACCAGATCAGCCGGGACCAGCGGATTGATCTTCTGCGGATCACCATGCAAACGGTCCACAGCAGAACGCATCGCGGCCAGATCTGCGATAGCGGGCACACCCGTAAAGTCCTGTAGCAGGACACGAGCAGGCAGAAAAGGATATTCAGCTTCGCTCTGTGCAGACCGACCAGGGACCCAACGTGCAAGTGCCAACACATCATTTTCTGTGATCAGTTCACCATCAGCATGACGCAGCAGATTCTCTAGCAGAACTTTTACCGTAAAGGGCAGTCGCTCAAGACCCGGCACACCTCGCTCGGCCAGAGCGTCCAACCGATAGTAATGAATTGTGCCATAAGCGCCCTGGAGGGCCTTACGCGCCCCAAATACATCTTTGTACATAGCCATCTTCTGTCCTTTGGAGGAATTATTGTAGGGGACGGATGAGCGCACGCCAGGGTGCGAAAGTCAGTCCTACATTTTCAATCAAGTTATTCAACCTCTTTATTATATAGCAGAATCGGCATATTACGTAAGGCTGGGTGAACAAAAAAGCCTTCTTTTGTCCGGGCTACGCTCCCCCTTCGTGTGGCATACAGAGGTCTTGTTCCATCACAGACACGATCAGCGGCACGACTTCAGCCGGGCCATACTGCTCCACCAGCGAAGCCGTGACGACCCCAAAGTGTTCCAGTCTGGCGATAATCGTCTCATGTTTCGTAGAGCCACTACTCAAACCGTAGAGGCCACGATAAACCGCGCTATATTCTGCGTCAATCTGCGCACGCAGCCGTGCAACTTCACTTTCTCCTAACATCATCCATAACCTCCCTTACTACTTTGTACACGAAAGCATCCTCCTTGGTGCAAAACAACTCGACTCCTTAGACATCACTCCACTAGCATGATCCACACCAGTATGAGGATCTTACGTTAGAGATAGTGTACTCGCCTCAACTATCGAACACTACCACTGTAACAGAGTCCAACGTATAAGTAGTGCCAAAGAGCCGATTAAACGCAGCAAGCACTGCCTCCGCCTGCCAGGCTTGCACGGGCATACACGTGAGCATCTTGCGCACCACCTGCGGACTCACTCCTGCGCGGTCTGCGAGCATAGTAAGGTCGAAGTGGTGCATCTCTCGCAGCGTCTGTAATGTCGGTTTCTTATCCATACCGGTCCTTTCCCCCACATCTAATACCCATATGCATTCAGATGAGAAATGTGCCGCCGCATTGCTATCTGGTCCTATCGCGTCGAGATCAACTGAGCAAAGATACGGCCTTTCCTCAGCCAGGACCTCAGTACCCCCTCCACAGCACTGAACTATTTACAGTATAGTACTTATGTGCATGAATTACAGTAGCAGCTAAGCCCAAATGGGTATCAAATCTTCTCTTAGCATCATATAGTATCATCCTCTATCACACTTTATATTATGTCGTTCTGTACTTTTTGCCTCTCTACTGCCTAATCTCCACTCCCAATAACTCTATTGCACTGCGTCTATTACAGTAGGGAAAACGTTTTACTATCGGGGCATATCGAAAAACAGACCATTCTTTGCGAAGCGAGAACGACAATCGCAAGTCGCTCTCAGATTCATCTTCTTTTGATGATATTGCGCGTTGCAGCAGGCAAAACATCCATATATTTAACGCTTGCACACGATGATACACTATTGGCAAGTAACAATTCATTCCGTTCGCTTGATCGCGACGTACCCATAGCCTGAAGGCGTATGGGTCCCCTGAAAGGTTTTTTTATGGAATAGTGTGTCAAAGCTAGCGGGTAGCTTTGATGCAATGAACATCCTAAATATTGACAAAGCAGCAACAGTTTCGCTACAGTAAAGAAAACAATTTGTGATATTGCCTTGCATTCAGATGAGAAATGTGCCGCAGCACATTTCTAGCCACGAGAGTGGCGTTTCTGAATGCCTATGGGTACGACATGCACAATACAATGCGTAGGACAGGGAGGACGGACGGTCATGGGGAAGTGTTTGGACTTAGCTAGTTGCGGTTTCATAAATCAGGAAAAGGCCCGTTTTTGTGCACGCTGTGGTATTCCTACAAAAGGCGCATTTCTGCAAGGGCGCTACGAGATTACAGCGCTCACGGGCAAAGATCGTGGAACCGTTACCTTGCAAGCAATTGATAAGCACGGCGGCCAGCCTGTCACAGTGCGCGCCTTAATTCCCATAAATACCAGTTTACAGGAGCAGGAAAACTTTTTACAAGATGCAGAATTGGCGATGTCACTCTCATCGCATATCAATGATCCTGGTAGCATTCGCGTCATGGATTACGGCCAGGACGGGCCTGTTACCTTTCTGATAAAAGCGGAGACACGACCTGAGTCTGAGCGTACCCGCGTTGCCGCGTATCGTCACGCGTGTCAACAGCGATCTGTTTGCATCAGCCACGCAAATTGCCGAGGACGACGAGGGGATGACGACGCAGTTGCGCATCCCGATTCCGACGCAACGATCCAGAGTGACGCAGCAACCGAAGGTCGTGATGCCATCACCAGTTCAGCATGATTGGCTGGCAGAAGGCAATCTAGCTTATGAGTTTGGACAGTACGAGGAGGCCCTGGCTGCCTACGAGACGGCCACGAAACAGTATACACACGCGATTGACGCCTGGAGCGGCAAGGGCGCGACATTACTGCTACTGGGTCGCGCTTCTGAAGCCTTAACAGCCTATGACCATGCGATCTCGCTAAAGCCCAATGACCCGGAGTTGTGGACCTCGCGTGCCAGTGTCCTGCACGATTTGTGCAACTATGACGATGAGATGTATAGCTATGGGCAGGCGTTGATCCACGATCCTGACTACGTATACGCCTGGAGCGGCAAAGGCATGGCGCTAGCCGAACAGAACCAGCCTGAGGAGGCGTTGGTGGCCTTTGATCACGCGCTACTGCTCGATCCGAGGCAGAGTACCATCTGGCAAGCGATGGCCGATACGTTGTACAGCCTGCAACGCTACGATGAGGCGCTGATCGCCATCGACCGCGCACTTGAGCTTGATGATACACAAACAGCACTGCTGGATACCAAGGGCAATATTTTGCGTCGCCTGCATCAGCCGAATGGAGCATTACCGCTGCATGAACGCGCAATAACGCTGGAGCCGCATAATGCAACAGCCTGGTTTGATAAGGCCAACGACTTACGCGATCTGCGCCGCTTCGGTGAAGCGCTCGCTGCATACGATCAGGCCCTTACGCTAGACCCAAATCTGGCTGGCGCGTGGTATAATCGAGGCAATGTCTTAGCTGCGCTCCACATGTACGAAGACGCCCTTGCTTCCTATGATCATGCACTTGCGTTTGATGGTGGTCTGATCTCGGCATGGTACAATAAGGGGAGTTTACTCCATGAGCTGAAATATCATGAGGAAGCGCTCGTTGCCTTTGATCGCGCACTCGCATTGGATGTCCATTATATTGCAGCCTGGAATAACAAAGGACTGGCGCTGTTTACGCTGGGGCATCTGGATGAAGCGCTTGCCGCTTTAGATCAGGCTACCTCCTTTGCGCCTGAAGAGCCAGATGCCTGGTATAACAAGGCGGTGGTGCTAGAAAAGCTCGGCAAGGAACCAGGAGGCCCAGACCTGCCAGAGAATCGGGCCAGCCGCTAGAACAGCAAGCAAAAGATGCGTAATAGGCTGCTTTTCGTCAAACATCTACTGATGCTCTACATTAACACCTGCTGAGGGTGTCCTACGTTCGGAGGAGGGAATGCGACGCTGTGCCGATCAGGTAGACTGCGGTTATGAAAACCGGGACAACGAGTTATTTTGTAGAGCATGTTCGCTGCCACTCTTGCATACTGCATTGGCGGGCCGCTATGTTGTAGAAGCGTTGTTGAGTAAAGGTGGCTACGCGGCGGTTTTTCGTGGTGTTGACAAGCATCTAACGCGACATATCGCCATCAAGAGTACTGTTACCCAGCAAAACGACGCCCAGTGAACGGGACCACTTCTTGCGCGAAGCACAAATTGCGGCAGCTCTGGATCATCCAAACATTGCGCCCGTGCTTGATTATGGCAAGGATGGCCCCAGTGTGTATCTTGTGATGCCGCTATACACGATTGGCTCTTTGCGGACACGGCTGGCGCAGGCCAATGGACCACTGCCTTTACAGGAGAGTGTGCACAATCTGCATCAGCTCGCCTATGCGCTGCATTATGCCCACACTCGCCCTCGTCCTGTTATTCATCGTGACATCAAGCCGGAAAATCTGCTGTTACACCAGGAGGATTATCGCTTGATGATCACCGATTTCGGCATTGCACGCTCATTGGAACCAGGAATGCAGATCGGCAGGACCGTGACGGTGCGTGGGACCGTTGGCTATATGGCTCCCGAACAGACCAGCGGCATTGTTGATCCACGCAGCGATCAGTTTGGCAGCGCGGTTGTGCTCTACGAGATGTTAACAGGCTACCATCCTCTTGATGCATCGCGCGGCGTTATCCCTCCGGCCTCAACATATAATGCGGAATTGCCCTTAGCAATGGATAATGTATTACAGCGCGCGCTAGCTACGCGACCAGAAAATCGCTATGCCGACATGCTCGAATTCGTGCATGCCTTTGATTTCGCGCTGCGACCAACCACAAAAATACATATAGTTGCACCCAATACGCAAGCTAATGCACAGTCTTCCCGCTCTACGCACAGTAGAACCAATCCAGCACAGTCGCATACAATCAACTGCAACAGGGAAAAGTAAAGCATTGAGCAATGCGCATCAATATACGGCGTTGACCAATATCAGTACCGGTACTATTCGCGAGAAATGCCGCGAGGGTGATCTGCATCTAAAACAACAACAATATACGCTAGCATTACAGGACTTCGAGGAAGTGCTGCGCCGGGAACCAGCAAATTTCTATGCCTGGAACGGCAAAGGTACCGCGCTCTACTACCAGGGAAACTATCGCAAGGCTCTGGAAGCGTATCAACATGCAAGCGAGATTGCGCCAGCCGAGGCTGTGGTCTGGGTCAGTGCGGGCTTAACCTTGCATCGTTTGCAACGCTACCAACAGGCGCTCGTACATTTTGAACGCGCCCTGGTTATCGACACGCGCAATGTCGCTGCCTGGAATGGCAAAGCTGACGCTCAGATGGATATGAATATGCCCACCGAGGCTCATGCTTCCTATGAACAGGCATTGTGCATCGATACGCAAAGCTTCACCGCCTGGAACGGCCTGGGCAATGCTCGTTCCTGCCTCCATGACTTCAATGGAGCCGTCGATGCCTATACACATGCATTGATGATCAATCCCCATAGTGCGGTTGCCTGGTGCAATAAGGCGGAGGCGCTGATACGACAGGGACATAATAAGGTGGCATTGGACGCGCTCAACGAGGCAACCGAAATGGATAAGAGACTATGCTCGCGCCTGGTCCCTCAAAGCCGAAGTCTATGAAGCGCTGAGCAATCCCCAGGAAGCGCAGAAAGCACGCAGACGCGCGAAGCCCTGGGGCAGCGTCAACTAACTCTGGGAAAAATAGTAGGGGAGAGCACGAAAGAACGTCAGCGCAAGAAGGAAGATAAATCTATCTTGCCTTTTGCTTTTGTCCTTTTTTGGTGGTAGACTGCTCAATAAGGGATCGTTTCGGCAGATAAGAAAGGATGCATTATGAACAAACAAATACAAAATCAGCCGTCAGATAGTTTACTTGTATATTCAGACATTGTCAATGGTGAGCCGATTGTAATAAAGGAGCATGAGCAAGTCTGGACACCATCACAATTTGCATTAGGTCTTGCCTACTTGATAGCTGAACAAAACTGGACAGATGCACACGTTCTTGATTTGGCAAGTGGAAGTGGGATTTTAGGATTAGTTGCGTTACGAAAAGGGGCTCAACATGTTACCGGGGTTGATTTAAATCCATACGCGTCCGATACCATGGCAGCTAACTGGAAAGCCAACCATCTTCTCCTGAAACATACACCTTTGTCCATTCTGATTGTTTTACCGCATTAGAAACCGATCCCAAATATTATGAAGCCCATGACTTGCTCGTTTCTAATCCACCTGCCCTCCCAATGAGACCTGATACAGACTACCATACGAGATCCAATGCTGCACAATGGAACGAAGATAGAGACGCAGAAGGAAGATTCGTATTAGATGTTGTAATCACTCAAGGGCACCAATTTCTAAAACCCGGAGGTCAAATGCTCATAATTGGCTACGAGTATAATGAGGTTGGAAAAAACTCAACAACTGCTAAGTGAGCATTGGGGAAAATGGGATGTAGTAAGAACAGTCGATTGGCAGCTTGACGATAGTCATAGCAGCTATATTCAAATGTGGAAGAAAGATCGAAGAACAAAGAATAATAGAAAAAGAAGATGGACTATATCAAAGGGTATATTTCATCAAAGCAATCAAATAGGTTATTCAATGACCTACAACTTTCGCGATATTCGGGCAAAACGAGTTCGATAAATCTGGCCCGTTTTACCCATACTATATGTTTTTTGCCATCTAGGCTGATCACCAGCATCACCGTGACTTGTCCTGCTCCAGATACAAGGGCAAGGTGAAATAGAACGTGGTGCCTTTGTTCATCACCGTATCAAAACCAATCGTTCCGCCGTGTTGCTCCACAATCAGTTTGGCTATCGAGAGACCAAGCCCATAGCCACCCATTCTGGACTGCCTCGCTATGGTTCGACTGGTAAAAACGCTCGAAAACGTGTTGACCATCTTCCGGTGGAATCCCATAGCCGGTATCAACGACAGAAACCATCTCAAAGCACTCGTCGTGGCGGCGCGTACTGATTGTAACCGTGCCTCCCGGCGGCGTGAATTTGATCGCATTCGTCACCAGATTATTCAACACCTGCTTGATGCGCTGCGGATCAATAAAAAGCGTTGCAGCGGTGGACGGAATATCCTGGACCAGCGCAACCTCAGCCTTCAAAGCCTGCGGTTTCAGACTAGCCATCACTTGCCTCACCAAGCCGCGAAATGGTACTTCTTGCTGCCTGATCTCAAATTGGCCCAGGTCTGAGCGCGTCATAAACAAAATATCTTCGACAATGGAAATCAGTTGCTGCACTCCTTCCTGAGTATAGCCAAGATAGAGCCGCTGCTCCTCCGACAACTCACCCATATGCCCCTGTAAGAGTAAATCGATAAAGCCGTGCACCGAGTTGAGCGGAGTGCGCAATTCATGGGAGACCATCGAGACAAAATTCGAGCGCACACGGTTCGCGACCTTGAGTGCTGACATGTCGCGCGCATTAAAGACAGCAAACGATATGCCGTGCCGCTCAACAGGCGTGACACTTGTAGATACCTCACACTGCTGCGCATTCTTGCCTATAATCAACTCCTCGTTGGGTAAGGGCAATTTCTCCTTGAGCACACGCGCCAGAGGACAGCTCGAATGTACCACAAAGCAGCATACGATTCAGATTTTTACAACTTAATACTTCACTACAGAGATGCTCGACAGCATCTGCAGAGGATATGCCCAGTGCGGCTGTAGCAGCAGGATTGACAGAGCGGACACGAAAATCCTGGTCAAGCGCTATCAAGGCATCCGTTGTATTGGCAATAATCGTATCAACAAAAACAGTATCCGTGTAAGGCTCCCCTAGCGTAACACTGATTACGCCTGAATCTGCGTTCTCTTCCATAGAACGTAGGGGTATCGCATCTTGCATACAATCTTTTTCTACTTGAGGTTGTTTCTGAACACGCTTCCGCACCCTTTCCCCCTATTTCCCGACAAACTTATAACCCATTCCACGCACTGACACAATATGCTGTGGTTTAGCAGCATCCGTCTCCAATTTTTCACGCAAACGACGAATGTAGACATCTACTATATTACTATTATTTTCGTTATCATTCCATACTTCTGCTAGCAATTGATCCCAATTCACCACCTGTCCGGCACTATTCATTAAAGTGCGCAGGACATGCATTTCAGTAGGAGTAAGTGTAATTGTTATGCGCCCATCCACCACCACCTTCAACTCCGCCGGAAAAAGTTCAATCTGCCCGCCACGCACACTTTGATTGCCAACCTTGCTTGTCTTCTTGATACGACGCATCACGGCCTGCACACGCGCAACCAGCTCCTGGTGATTGTACGGTTTGCAAATGTAATCATCTGCGCCAATGTTAAATCCTTGCAATTTGGCCTCAATCGTATCCTGAGCTGTCATAAATATTAGTGGTATCTCATAGCCCTCTGAGCGCAGCTTGGCGGAAAACTCAAACCCATTGGTATATGGCATTGTTACATCAAGTATGAGCAAATCCGGTTCACGCTTCTGAATCATCTGCATAGCGCCACGCGGATTATCGGCAGTCTCGACCTCATAGCCTTCTTTCGTGAGGACAAACTGTACCAGTGTATTTGCAAACTGATCATCATCAACGACAAGAATGTACACAGTCTTCCCCTCTTCTTAAAACCTTACTTTGTCGGCTCTGCTTTGTAAGCATCTCCCAAGTACATTGCCCGTATCTATTAAAAGCGGTGCACGTGAGCATGAGCACATCTTCAATCCTGGATACGTCAGCAAGGCATCGCCGTTTCATAACTTTTGCCTATACAACAAACCAGCTACAAACGCGGGGGGGCAACGTACGCTGCTAGTTCTACTTCCTATCAATACGCTATAGATCAGTAATACATGTATAGTACACGCGGGATGCTCAAAGTGTCAAGGCAAGGTTTTTAATGCGCGTAATTTCTCCAGATAGACCATTAAAATCGCGACATCCGCTGGTGTAACTCCCTCTACACGAGCTGCCTGGCCTACCGTACGCGGCTGAGTACGTACCAGCTTTTGTCGCGCCTCAGTACGCAAATGAGGTATGGCCTGATAATCCAATGACTCAGGTACGCGCATCTCTTCCAGACGCTGTGTACGATGCACCATCTGGTCTTGTTTGCGTATATAGCTTTCGTATTTTACCTGCATCTCCACCTCTTCGGCGGTATCATCTGTCAGATCTTGCAGCGGCATCTGCCTATCTCCATCCATTGTAGAGAAACGCTCAGACATAACGATTTTGGTCAACTGTATTACTTGATGATAATGCACATCTGGCCGACGTAACAGATCGCGTGCCGAGAGCACCTGACCTAGCGGCTGTATGCCAACTTCCTGCGCACCGCTCTCCACATGGCGCGAAGAGGTAAAGCGCACCTGTTCTAACTGCTCTAATGTCTGCTGAATAGCGGCGCGCTTCTGCGTCACCTGCACATAGCGCTGCTCGTCAAGTAAGCCAAAGGCATAGGCATATGCACTCAAACGTAAGTCAGCGCTCTCCGGTCGCAGTAACAGGCGATGCTCAGCGCGCGATGTATGTAGGCGGTAGGGTTCACTCATGGGACGTGTCACCAGATCATCAATGAGCACACCAATATAGGCTTCATGCCGTCCCAACACGAAAGCCTCCGCACCCCGCACATAGAGGGCAGCATTGATACCAGCCATCAGCCCTTGTGCTGCCGCCTCTTCGTAACCTGAGGTGCCGTTAATCTGACCTGCCAGAAAGAGACCAGCCGCCACCTTTGTTTGCAGTGTCGGTAAAAGTTGATCCGGCGGAACATAGTCGTACTCGACAGCATAACCGACGCGCATCATCTCTGCCTGCTCCAACGCTGGGATGCTACGCAGCATCGCCAATTGCACATCTTCGGGCAGGCTGGTATTCATGCCCTGCACATAGACCTCGCCCGTACGCCAGCCTTCGGGTTCCAGAAAAATCTGATGCGAGACCTTATCTGCGAAACGTACAATTTTATCTTCAATCGAGGGACAATAGCGCGGTCCAATTCCTTCAATGATGCCTGTATAGAGCGGCGAACGATGCAAGTTATCACGAATAATTTGATGCGTACGCGCGGTGGTCCGCACGAGGTAACAAGGCAATTGCGCTCGCCAGCCATGCAGATCCTCGTCAGTGACTGGATAGATTGGATTAGGACACCCACCAGGCAATTGGACATCTGCGCGCGCAGACACATCCCGCGAAAAATAGAGCGGAACGCGGCTGCCAGGTTGTGGCTCCGTTTTACTATAATCAATAGTGCGAGCATCCAGACGTGGTGGCGTGCCCGTTTTAAAGCGCCGCACAGTCAAGCCTAACGAGCGCAACGAATCGGCAATACCCAGAGCAGGACCTTCACCAGCGCGCCCGCCCGGCTGCGTCTTTTCACCAACCACCAGACGACCATTAATGAATGTTCCGGTCGTCATCACCACCGCACCCGCTTCATAGACCCAACCATTATTCGTCACAACCCCGCTGATCACAGGCCGTCCATCCGACCCGGTGCGTGTGATTAACTGTGCGATTGTGACCTGCTTTACATCCAGTTGTGGCTGACTTTCCAGCACAAACTTCATCGCCAGGCGGTATGCTTGCTTATCACATTGCGCGCGTAGCGCCTGCACAGCAGGACCTTTACTAGTATTCAGCAAGCGAATTTGAATGAATGTGCGATCCGTATTGCGCGCGATCTCGCCACCGAGTGCGTCAATCTCCTTCATCAAATGGCCCTTGGCCGGACCACCCATCGACGGATTACACGGCATCAACGCGATACTATCGAGATTCATCGTCAGCAGCAGCGTTTTTCTGCCCATACGCGCGCTGGCGAGAGCCGCCTCACAGCCAGCGTGGCCTGCACCTACTACAATCACCTCGTATGTACCCCGTGTCAGCTCCTGCGGGGAAACATTCTTGCCCTCAACGTGATTATGCATATACTATACCTGACCACTTCCTGCTAGAAACGGGTAGGGGGCGGAGCTTGCCTCCGCCCTGGGCGCACGCGAGGTGACGCCCCTACCCGTTTGTCGACGAAACTCATCTTCTTCTTACGTTCGCGCTTATGGGATATGCCCCTACTCCGTTTCTTCCGAATGGACAGAGAGCCTTACCAGAGCTGCCTCTTGTCATAAAAATCCTGTGGATGGGCAGAAGTTACCCCCTCGTTGCAAGCCCATCCCCTTTTAGGGGATCGGGTTCCTGACCAAGAAGGGAGATGTTTGCGATATTATACGGTCTATACTGCGTCTGGTCAATAAATTACTCTCTACCGCCAAATTTCAAAAGCTGATGGGCCGAAAAACGGTGCGACAGTCGTTCATCTACTGATTCACAATGGAAATAAGCTTTTATAGGTTTCGTAGCATTGCTAGAAGTTTCCATTGAATGTGTACACAAGAGACAAAACAAACACATACCGAGGGTGAGATGATGGCATCGCAATCATTTGTAATTATTGGCAATGGCATTGCCGGAGCGACTGCCGCCGAAGTGTTACGGACAGAAGACAGTGCGGCAGAGATCACGGTGATTGCCGAGGAACCTAACCCGGTCTTCTATCGTCCCGCACTTAAAGATTATCTGGGCGGCAAGATACGAGAAGAGAAACTCTGGGCACGCCCCATCAGCTTTTATCCCCAACGCCGGGTGCGCTTCGTGACGGACAGAGTCATAGGTATTCAGGCAGCAGAGCATAAAGTGCACCTGCAAAGTGGGCAGACAATGGATTACTCGCGCCTGCTACTGGCACACGGGGCGCGTGCAACCTCGCTCAGTTGTCCTGGGATGAACCTGTTAGGCGTCGCCACCTTACGCACCGTCGCAGATTACCAGCGGGTGCTGGCACGCCTCAACATAGTGAAACGCGTCGTCGTTGTCGGCAGCGGAACACTGGCACTGGAATCGATTGAAACGCTGTGCCACCGAGGCTATGCCATTACCCACCTGCTACGACGGCGTGCACTGTGGTCCGATGTTCTCGATCCAATTGCCTCGGATCTAGTACTCCAGCAGGAAAAGCGGGATGGCGTCGATATCCGCCCCGAGCAAGAAATCGCCGAAATCCTGGGACAAAATGGGCAAGTTGCAGGCGTTATCACGACGGGCGGGCAACACATTCCCTGTGAGGTAGTGCTACTAGGCATCGGCATCGAGCCGATTACCGACTTCGTAAAAAACGCCGGTATTGCCTGTGGGCGCGGCGTCAAAGTAGATGGCGCAATGCGCACCAATGTCGCCGATATTTATGCAGCGGGCGACCTGGTCGAGACAACCGATCCCATCACCAATAAGACGCGCGTGATTGGACAATGGTATCCCTCCATTCAGCAAGCGCGCGCAGCATCTTATAGCATGCTCAACCTGCTGGATACCGAACACATCTTTCGTTTTGGTAACTTTTACAACGCCTCGTTTTTGTATGGACTCGAGTTTGCCTCGGTTGGTATCTCAAGCATACCCAAAGGTGGCAAAGGCTACCAGGAAATCGCAGCAGATCCCCAGCCACGACACTATCAGAAGGTCATCCTCAAAGACGGCGTACCCGTGGGTATGCTCGCCCTCGGGGATCGCAGCAGCGTCCTGGTGTATAAGCGTGCCGTTGACCATCAAGTGAACCTCTCAGTAGTCGCTTCACGGCTCTTTGCTCCTGATTTTAATCTCAGCGCCTGGTTAGACAAACAGGGCGTCCCACCAGCAGTCCTCGGAGTCAATCGTGCAGGCGCTGTCGCCATACAACAAGTAGCCTCCGCGATGAAAGAACCAGCACCAGCCGCGATGGCTACAGACGCAGCACTACAAGAAGCGAAACTTGTGTTTGCCAACAACCTGGAGCTATCACCACCACCACCCGAGACATATCTGAGCCAGACACGCGTTATCAGCGTTGGTCGGCAGGAAGGGTGCAGCCTGGTGATTAACCACAATACGATTTCACGTCGCCACGCCGAAATCAGTTATGCCCATGGGCAACACATACTACGCGATCTCGGCAGCAAGAATGGCACAACCATCAATAATCAGCGTATTGAGCCAAATAGCATCACCATACTCAAGCCAAACGACAAGGTAAGCTTTGGACATGTCCAATTTGTCTTTCAGCAACAAATAGTCGACCCGTCATCTTCCATATTACTCGGCAAACAACAAGGACTCTTCACAACAGCGTCCACCAGTCGCGCCGCCAAAGCCAAGACAGTTGAAGCACCAGCCATACACTGCCGTCAATGCGGATTGCGACAGGTCACGCAGGCGCGCTTTTGTCCGCGTTGTGGCTCAGCACAGTAAGGAGCAGCAGAAATTCTATGGAGAAACATCCTGCATTGCCTGTCGTAGGCGTCCAACATCGCAGCAATCTTGTACCTCTCACAGAGGACGGAGTGCGCTTCGAGATTGATATGTGTATTGGCTGCGACCGCTGCATGCGAGCGTGCCCATTGCCACTCTCTACCCAGGTCAATATCGCAGACCTCAACCTGGCAACGATCTCCGACGAAATCGCGCCACACGTGGCACGCTTTACTGATGAATGCGTCATGTGTGGCTCATGTGTGCCTGTTTGTCCGGTTAACAATCACCGGGATCTCCTGATGCTCTCGCTCAAACAACGCCTGGGCATCCCCTGGGATGGCAACGTAGACATGGCCCAGGTGCTCGAATATCTGCCTGCTGGCTGGGATCTGCCGCTGCTACTCAGCCGTTTACGCGAACAACCTATGTTTCGAGATCCGCAACAGGTGTCCGACAACCATCTCAAACACTTCATCGCCAGCTCCAAATTACTGCCCCTGACGGCTGGAGCGGTCGTCATACACGAGGGCACCTATGGACGCGATATCTACTTTATTCTGGAAGGGCGCTGCCAGGTCTCCGCACTTGGACCACATGGACAGGATTTGCCGCTAGCAGTACTCGGACAGGGAGAATTCGCAGGCGAACGCGGTATGCTCACCGGTCAGCAAAGAAGCGCGACGGTCACTGCACTGACCAGCGCGATGGTGCTAGAAGTACCCGAGCAGGTGATGCAGCGCATGATGGAGATCGTACCGCCCGTGCATAGCTACTTTGAAGGGCTGAACAATGCGCGCTCGGTCGAAGCCTTGCTCAAGCGTATGGCTCTCTTTCAAGGCATTGCCACACCTGACATGCGCTGGATTGCTAACCAGATGCAATTCAGGACCTATGACCGGGATGAACAACTCTTCACGGCCAGTGATCAGGGACAACCAGCACGCGA
This sequence comes from uncultured Chloroflexia bacterium, assembly GCA_963802635.1. Lineage (GTDB taxonomy): Bacteria > Chloroflexota > Ktedonobacteria > Ktedonobacterales > Ktedonobacteraceae > CAVTLG01. The sequence continues at coordinate 506,437 of CAWDJJ010000001.1, forward strand.
GTCCCTCCACATCGTCCTGGAGGGTTTTGTGAAGGTCGCACGTCTCACAACCGCAGGCACAGGACAGCACAAAAGCAATGAGCGCATCATCGCTTATCGACAAAACGGCGATTACTTCGTCGGTGGCCTGGATATGCTCGGCGATGGCAGAGCCGTCACGGCGACAGCTATCAACCGAGTACGGGTAGCCGAGGTTGGCCACGAAACCATGCTCACCATCCTGGCACGCTATCCAGAGATCAATCAGCGCTTTATGCACCGCCTGCAAGAGTATCGGGATACTGCAGTTGCCGCACAGACATTCATCGGGACCAACGATTTCCTGCACAAAACGGGCACACAGGTCCTGGCAGAGGCAGAGGCACGCGAAGGGCTACGCGCACTCGTCGGCGGCGGCGTGGTTGAAGGCACCGAGGTACTGGTCATCGACCTGGATAAATGCGTTCAATGCGATAAGTGCGAGGACGCCTGTGAGCGCAGACATGGTCACTCACGCATGAACCGTAAAGGCATGGTCACGGGCAACATCAGTATTGCCACAGCCTGTCGCCAGTGCCAGGACCCTGTCTGCATGCTCTGTAGTCGCGCAGGCATCGCTCGTATGTCCAGCGGCGAGGTCTACATCACCGAGAGTTGCATTGGTTGTGGCATCTGCGCCGAGCGTTGCCCGTACGACAATATCTCGATCATCGCGCTAGCAGAGGAAACCACGGCACCCTCGACGTGGCAGCGCTTCACCGACTTCTTTACCAAAGGCACAGGCAAAGAGCAAGGCAGAAAATTGCTGCCCATGGCCGCCCAGGTTGCAGCTCCCGGTCCACTCTCAAAAGCACCAGCGACAGACGGTATCGCGGAGATGCGCAAAAAACTCGCTATTAAATGCGACCTGTGTGCAGGCTACAATAACCAGGCATGCGTACAGGCATGCCCAACGGGAGCGGCCTTCCGCGTCCAACCAACGCAGTTTTTCGGCTCAACAGAAGACATTCTCCGTCATCGGATACAATAGGAGCAATACATAGCCATGGCAATAACGACAAACACACCCCCAAAAAAAGTCGCACAGCGCATCTGGCACACGCCAACGTCCAAAGCCGCCATCTACTGGCTAATCTTCGCTGCCGCATACAGTGCGCTCTTCTATATGCTTTACCTGATTGTGCTGCACGCCAAAACACGCCTGATCACCGGACCCTTCTTTGACGTCGTCTTCCGTTGCGGCGTCATGTCGTACATCATGATCTTAGCGGTTGCCGCGTACTCGCTGCGCGCGCGTTTCTTTCACGGCATGCCATGGAAGGCGCAAAGCTGGGTATGGGCGCATATGTGGGTTGGTATTGCATCGATCCTTCTCGCCCTACTGCACGCCGATTTCCGCTACATCCTACACTTCAACTGTAACGGTCTGAGCTGTGTCACCGATGAATATTGGGCCCTACCTTCGCTCTACGGCCTGATTTTTCTCGTCGTTAGTGGCATTGTTGGTCGTCTACTTGATAGGCAACAGACGCAGGTAATCGCGGAGGAAGCCAGCACAAACGGTGTCGGCATCGCCAAAGCTATCCCTGGACGTCTGGTTGAGCTGGAGTATATCGTGGAGCGTCTCAGTGCGGGAAAATCGGAGGCATTCAAAAACTATTGTGAGCGTGCGCTGAAGAGTGTTGGCATGCTGCCTGCTGATGTGCCTGCCATACCTCCACGGGAGCAAGCGGACTTTCAAAGTGCTCACGCGGCCCTGGCAGACCATGCCCGTCTGGTTGCTTCATTGCAAAGACTCAACCGGGCGCGCAAGATTTTCAAAACCTGGCGCACAATTCACATGGTGCTGGTCCCGCTGATCCTGCTGATCATCTCGTATCACGGTATTGCCGAATTGATCCAAATCTTGCTGGGCCATATCCACGCCAAGCCGTTGTGAGACGCAAGCACAACCTGAATAAACCATGAAAAAAATGGTTGACGAATGGGCTGAAGCATGATACTATCGTATCCATGTAAAAGCTGCCCAGGGGCGATGGCGGAATGGTAGACGCCGGGGACTTAAAATCCCCTGACTGAAAGGTCGTGAGGGTTCGACTCCCTCTCGCCCCACCTTCTTCTAAATGTGCTTCTACTAGGAACTTTCTTCCATTATCTTCAATGCAGCATCACGACTAAGTGTACAAGACACTAAATCAACACATTGCTGCGTTTTCTTAAGACGCAATTGGCGAGTCATTAGACTTACGCGGTTAGGACTCAGTGTATGTTTTGATCCCCTGGAAAGGCTCGTTGCCGCAACCACTTTACCCTCATTGTTACGAATAAGACAATACCAATCTCCACTACCCTCCCGTTCCGCTCTCATCTTTCCCATAAGTGCCCTCTCCACCTTATCTGAATCAATTGTAGCCATTTTACTCCTAAGCAGAAACAATACTAGAACGCAGATATTGCCACTGTCTCAACATATAACCATCTAAATCCTCTTCTTTAGCAGCGAGCACATCTAAGTATTCTCCGAAAATACGCCGAAATGCTGCGACGGCATCACTTACATTAGACCCTGAAGCATGAATATAAAAACGAGGCTCACTAACCACAACTTCACCGTCATCATAACTAATCTGCAGCATCAGAGGTTTAGCAAGCTGCTTACCCTCAGACAAAGATCCTATGATTGTCAAACTAGCAGGAAGGGATGCGTCTCTTCTCTCTTCTGGCAGATGTTCACCCACAATGTATACTCCTTTACCTCTCAAACCAATTATGACAAAACACTTCCTTTTTCCACTCCTATAAGCATAGCATAGAACGTTCAATTGTCAAGAAATTCTGTTTGACCGAGAACTTGAAGTCATCTATCTTAGCTTCTGCACCTTCATCCTCATTTCAACTATCACACTCCCACCTTCGCAGCATTATAACACAGTTGGCAGATTATGGAGGAGAACAGATACATTCAATCACTAAAATTACCCAAAAGAAGTATAGTATGCGAATACATCATAATATATCATTACCACACAACACATTAAAAATTGACAAGCCAGATCCATATTCAACATACGTAGACACTATGGTATAATGGGAGAGGAAAATGCCACCCAAGGTCAGACAACTCAAAGCAACTCTGGCTAAAGCCGGGTTTGATCGCAGGCCCGGTAAAGGAAGCCATACAATCTGGTTTCATCCCTTGTATCCAGAGATAGAGGTTACACTATCCGGGCACGATGGAGACGACGCAGAAAAATATCAGATTAAGCAGGTTAACAATGCACTTAAAAACACAGGAGGAGCATAAGTATGGAGGAAGCAAAACACTACTCTATGATCATTGAATGGGACCCAGATGATAAAATCTACGTCGTTACTGTTCCAGAACTGCCTGGGTGCATGACACACGGCAAAACCTATAAAAAAGCGGTCAAACAGGGACAGGATGCTATCGAGAGTTGGATCATGGTCGCCAAAGAGCTAGGACGCCCTGTTCCCGCACCAAAAACTTATGTAGCGTAGCACCTTTCTGCAATTAGGGATGTTATAATAGCAACGGATACTGAGGAACCATGCCACCAAAAGTTAGACAGCTAAAAGCCACTTTAGCTAAAGCTGGTTTCTCTACTCGATCAGGAAAAGGGAGTCATACCGTTTGGCGTCACCCTGCAATTCCCGATGTAAGCGTTACTATATCAGGCAATAACGGAGATGATGCAGAGCGGTACCAGATTAAGGACGTCGAAAACGCCATGAAGCGTTTAGGGAGAATATGACATGAACCCCCACCATTATTCGCTTGAAATCATCTGGGACACTGAAGATAAAATCTATATCGTCAACGTACCAGAATTGCCGGGCTGTAGAACCCATGGAAAGAACTATGAAGAGGCTATCAAAAATGCCTCGGACGTTATTGACCTCTGGATTGAAGCTGCCGAGAAAGATGGCCTACCAGTACCACCTCCTAGAATTTATACGGACAGCGCAGCATAACCCGGTTGAACAACTAACGGATTTTGTCACTTCCTTTCCTCGCCGCTAAGCAAAAGTAGCGTTGGTAAGTAGTTCACCCTGTCCCCAGAGAGGTATGTGCCGATAGCATTATTCTATAGACTGTTATAATTACTATAGGATAATGAAACTTCTTTTCATCTTACAATGAGGAAAGAGAGAGGAACTATGTGTGCTTCTTCCCAACCAACATGCCACGTTATTCACCCACATAAGACCTACGAGGGCAAACAGGGTCATACATTTCTCGCGGGTGTCTCAAAGGAGAGCACGGGAGCACAGATGATCTGTATGCATGTGCTAACGCTACCACCCGGTGAACGTGGACACGCTCACCTGCACGAACACCATGAAACAGCCCTCTATATTCTCAGCGGAGAGGCCGAAACATGGTATGGCGAAAATTTACAGGAGTATCTGACATTGAGTACCGGTGATTTTCTGTATATTCCAGCGAATATACCCCACCTGCCTGCCAATCGTAGCCAGAGCACCCCCTGTCAGATAGTGGTCGCCCGTACTGATCCCAATGAGCAAGAGAGCGTCGTACTCTTACCCGAATTAGAAAAATATGTACCCCCGAAAGGGATTTGATATATTACCCTTATGCAGGTTGGAGCGCAGTAACAACGGCAAAACGTCCTGTTCTGCCATGCTCGCAACGGTGCGAGAAGAAGCGCTCGGTGTTGCAGCCCGTACAGATATCCATCACCTCGATCTGCTCAGATGGCAATCCGGCCATGAGAAGTTGCTGGCGATTCGTTGCTTGCAGATCGAGGCGTAAACTATCGCCAACATGCGAAAACACCGCCGACTCGCGTACCAGTCCCTGGTACTGTTCTCGTGTTGGCCTCTCATCAAACGACGCCTGAGCCTGAAAGATCTGCTGCACTTCTACGGAAACCTCATAACAGCAGGCTCCAATACCAGGAGCGATACCCGCGTACATGTTCTGCGGTCGACAACCAAATTGCTCTGCCATCGCCTCGACAGCAGCCAACACGATACCGCGTGCAGTACCACGCCAGCCTCCATGCGCGAGAGCAATCACGCGCGTCGTCGGATCATACAAGAGGATGGGTACACAGTCGGCAAATGAGAGCGCGAGCGCGGCCCTCAGTTCCTGAGAAAGTAGCGCATCGCCTTTGCGTATTGTGGCAGGCGTCCAGGGATGCTCATAATAGGAGAGATGCGCCCAATCAGTACGCCACTCGTCCTGCAGCGAAAATCTGACAACGTCGGCGCTGTGAATCTGCCACAGCGTGACACAGGGAACAGCGGTAAGGCCCAGGGCTTGCAATGACAGCATGCGGTTACGCGCTACATTGATAGTACTATCACCACCTATACCTCGTGGCGGCGTTGAGGTGTTCAGTCCACGATAGATGCCATCACTATAACCGCCCATGCGCGTAAAAACGCCATGCGTCATCTCAGGAAATTGCAGGAAGTGGCTGAATTGCAGGAAGCAAACGTCCCCAAACTGTCGCTCGATCAAAGTGATTCTTTCTCTCCCACGGTTAGTCTCAGCATTATTGTAGCACATAAAGGACTCACTTTTTCAATTTTTCGGGATTAGCCGGTAACATTGCAGCTCTGCTCAGTTCCCATATCAAAGATCTGATCTATGACCGGTTGAATAGTGCTACAATTCGGTATAATCACATCTTGATCTGCTCCCGCTGACGAATCATAGACGGTTGAATAATCGCCATAATCCTGACTGCCCGAGCCGGGTCCCAGTGTGAGGCGCTGGATATCATTGACATTTAACGTACGCCCAAAGTTTGCAAACGACAACATCTCCTGTTCGCTAAAATCAGTATAGACCTGGCCCGATAAGTCTTTAATCAAACTTGAGAAATTTGTGATCACGCTTGTGACATTCAACTTCTGCCTGAGCGCATCCAATACCTGCTGCTGCCGCTCTGTACGCCCGATATCCCCGACAAGATCGGCATGGCGTGAGCGCACATACTCCAATGCCTGCTCACCATCCAGGTGTTGGGGACCTGGCGCAATATCCAGGCGTTGATATGCGTTGGGATTATTGGCGTTACGGCCAGTATCATCGGGATAGGTATCATCGACAATAGGATGGGTAACATCAATATCCACGCCACCCAGGGTATCAATAACTTTGGCAAAGCCACCTAGACCTACCCATGCATAGCGATCAATTGGAATGCCATAATCCTGTTCGACCGTGAGTCGTGCCAGCCGTACCCCATCATCAAAACTGTCATTCTGACTGGCACCTAACAGGAAAGCTTGATCAATTTTGTGCATACCCTCATCGGGTACATTGACCCACGAATCACGTGGAATCGAAACCATACTAACAGTGTTATTGACGGTATCAATGTGTACAACCATCATTACTTGTGTCAGCACAGCGGGAAAGGTATATTTTTCATCATTATCGCTACCAAGCAGTAGAACATTCCACTGTTTCCCAGCAACGCTCCCATAACTACCAATTGTAGGAGTACCGGCTAACGGTGCATTACTAATAGCTAGCTCATCTTTGCCTCGACTCACCGGATGGATAAAGCTATCCAGCGGTTTTGCCACATTTTGCTCATAATAATAGTAACCAAAGCTCAGCCCACCACAAACAATCAATAGAAATATACCAAAGAGACTGAGTGCGATAGTCAACGGACGCGCTTTCCTCTTCTTCAGGGGAGAGGGCGTCGTAGGTACAGGAGATGCAGGCAAATCTGGTAGCGGCGTGTACATCTCTACCTGCAAGAGCAGTTTCTGATCCTGATCGGTTCCTGATGATAATGATTTCTGGCCCCCGTCAGCTTCTAACGCTAACAAATTCCGATCCTGATCGGGAGGCTTGTTGAAAGTGGCATCTTCGTTCATGTTCATCCTATTGATCTTATAACAATCCATTATATGTTGATGCAACATGCATCCAGGCGGTGATACCAACAAAAAGTGGGACCAAACAGTTTATATCTTGCATCTAAAACGTTCGCTCCTATGCGCTCGTTTCAATCCACCCCAATCCCTTAAGCATAGTATAATCAAAAATGGTAAAAACCAGTAGTTGCGCAGAGCAGGACACTATTTTCTTCTGCCACGAGGGGAGCGCAATGCTTTGCAGCAGCTCGTACACGATGCGTCGTGTGTACGTACCTGAAGGATGATACAATAGAGCGTACATCACTTTGCTGAGAGGTCATACTATGGAGCTTGAACGCATTCAACAGGCATTACGCGAGGAGCAACTCGCTGGCTGGCTTTTTTATGATTTTCGCAAGTCAAATCCCATTGCCTATCAAGTATTAGGTTTATCGCTAGAAGATATGTACACTCGCCGCTGGTTCTATTTTTTGCCCGCTCAGGGGACGCCAATCGCGCTCATTAGCGCGGTAGAGGCACATGTTCTGAGTTCACTCCCCGGGGAACGGTTGGTTTTCCGCACCTGGCAGGACATGCACGCGCACCTGCGTACGCTCTTACCAGCGGGACAGCGCATCGCGATGGAATACTCTCCAGGCAATGCGATCCCTTATATCGCACGCGTGGATGCCGGGACGGTAGAACTTGTGCGCTCTTTTGATGTTATGATCGTCAGTTCTGCTAACCTGGCACAACGCTTTATCGCACAACTGAGCGAGCAGCAAATGAACAGTCACCGCGAAGCGGGAAGGCGTCTGATGGCTGTGAAAGACGCTCTTTTCGCCGAGGTAAGTGCGACGTTACGCGCAGGACAGGAACTCGATGAATACCGGGTTCAACAGCGTTTTCTGGCCTTAATCTTGCAGGCAGGGCTGGTGATACCTGAAGCTGAAGCGCCCATCGTTGCCGTCAACGCCCACAGTGGCAATCCCCACTACGAGCCAACCAGCACACAGTCCAGTCCCATCCGGCGTGGAGACCTGATGCTCTTCGATTTCTGGGGCGCACTCCCGCAACCAGGGGCGATCTTCGCCGATTATACCTGGATAGCCTTTGCGGGCACACAGGACGAAATTCCAGCCCGTCAGCGCGAAATCTTTGAGATTGTGCGATGTGCGCGAGATAGCGGCATCGCTTTCCTGCGCGAACGCTTAGCCGCCGGAGAAAAAGTCGAGGGTCGCCAGGTCGATGACGTGACACGCGACGTGATTGCCAGAGCAGGCTACGCCGACTACTTCGTGCATCGCACCGGTCATAGCATTGGCAGTGACGCACTGCATGGCAACGGAGCAAATATTGATGACTTTGAGACGCAAGATGAGCGCGTCTTGCTCCCCTATACCTGCAATTCTATTGAACCGGGCATCTATCTACCCGAGTTTGGTATACGCAGCGAGGTAGACCTGCTGATTCTGGAACACGACGCGGAAATTACCGGCGTGCCAGTACAGGAAAAGATTGTGGCGCTGCTCTAGGCTTGCATTCCTATGAGAGTCTTACGCTCAAGTAGCGCCAGTCTTCGCGTAGCATATACAACTCTCCTGAGCGTCTAGCGTAGATACTAATGAAATAATCTTATGCGGTGTTCCTGCTAAAGTGCAGGACGCCACAACCATACCCATATGCATTCAGAAACGCCACGCTCGCGTCTCACAGCATCAGTCAGGCGGCACGTTTCTCATCTGAGTGCAAGGAAAGACAGATAATGGAGGCAGATCAGTATGGGTAACGAGTGGGAGCAAAACCCGGACTCCTCAACGGGCCAATCAGATCAAGACGATATGGACAAACGTTTAGAAGATATCCGAAAAAAAGTGACCCAGGGCGCAAACGAAGCTCAGGTACGCCTGAAGCGCGTCTTCAATAAAGCCAACGATTATTGGCAACAAGCTCAGACGACTCCTACACCACACCAGGCTAGCAGTGTGGAGGAGCAGCGCATTCGTCAACTCGCCAATGCGTGGAGCAGCGAAAACTGGCGCGTAGCCCGCGAACTCGGGAACTACATGGATATCGTTGCGTTGAGTACCGATGAAGTATGGGAAGTGACGCTGGAGACACGCTGGGAGAACCGCAGCCTGGAAATCGTCAGCGAACCGTATACTGGTCATACCGTTACGATACCGAAACCATTGCTACCGGTGTGGGATTACGAACTCCCTGCTGTCACTGGCCTGAAAGCGCCACTGACACGCACACGCCTGCAAGGTATGGACGAAGTAACGGCCTGCACTGTGTGTAACAACACTGGTCATGTGCTCTGTTCTGGCTGTAGCGGTCGCGGCTGGGTCGTGTGTCCTGACTGTAAAGGGCGCACCAAGAAGCGTTGTACCACCTGTCGCGGACGTGGCTATGTCGCTGATTGGACACCTGGAGAAAAGAAGCCATTCCTCAAGAAACAGGCTGATAATGTCACTAGCAGTCTCGGGAACAAAGTTTCGGATGTCTTTGACAACATCCGCCAGCAAGGCGTACCAATCCCCAACCCGGTCGATACCGATCCAGCCAATAAGGGCGCAACTGTACCCTGCCCAGATTGTATGAACGGCGAGGTCGATTGCACATGTGGTAATGGCAAACGGGTATGTACCACCTGCCAGGGTGCCAGGATGTCACTATGCGCAAATTGTGGAGGGACTGGCAAAATCGTCCGTCATCGTGAAATGGTGCGCTCCTTTGATCTACGCACACAAACACGTATCATCGGTACGACGCCGATTCCCCAGCAACAACTGCTCAAGGCAAACGGCGACCTCGTTTATAGCGCGGAAGTCAATGAAACATTGCACCCGGAAGCTCCACCCGAACGTGTGCCGCTGGACGTATGGCATGCAACGGTAGAAATGGTGCAGGCCGAAACTGCCAATCAGGAGAAGCCGGGCGTTGATACACAGACACGCTCACGCCCAACCTTGCAAGTAGTCGAGCTGGTACGCATCTCCTATACTTCGGTACAATACCGCTATGGAGAGCAAGATTATGTCCTCTATATCTACGATAGCGAAGGCAATGAGAAATTCTACGCTGAGCGCTATCCGGCACGCTGGGATCGCATTGAGCGGCTCGTCAAAGCCATCTCCACGGACCTGCTGACACCAGCGTCACCACAGGATACGCCCCCTCGCAATACTTCTGGCGGTTTCTATCGCGTGCCGGTTGAGGTGCCACCGTATAATATCACCGAAGAGAACGATGAGGATAAGGATAAGGATACTCCACCATCTCCTTATGGTCAATAACAACGCCTATACGGATAAAAAAAAGAAGCGGCATATGTCGCTTCTTTTTTTTCTACATGCACTATTTCTGACTATCCATCAGATAAGCCAGCAACTCTGTCCGTTTTATTGTCACTTGCTTACTCTCGATATCCATACCTTGCGCTTGCAAATCTTTAACGGAGACAGCATCATGCGCCAGTTCGTCCTCACCAATAATGACAGCGTAGTCGGCACCGGAGGCATTGGCCTGCTTCATCTGCGCCTTACGACTGCGATCACCATAGCTCATCTCGGCCTTGATGCCCGCTTGCCGCAACTGCGCGGTCGTCTGTACGGCGGCATCCTTGAACTCAGGTGTCTTGCCAAAGTAGACCACAAACGCACGTAGACGTGGTTCAGCAGGCGGCACAATGCCCTGACGCTTCAGTTCGAGAATGATCCGCTCCACACCCGCGCCAAAGCCAATAGCGGGCGTTGGTGCACCACCTAGAATCTCGGCCAGACCATCATAACGTCCGCCACCATTGAGCGCCACTTTATCTAATTCGGAGGTGAACTCAAAAACGGTGCGTGTATAATAATCTAGGCCGCGCACAATCAGCGCATCAATCGCATAGGGCACCTGATAGAAATCCAGGAAACGCTGGACCGCCGCAAAATGCTCCCGGCAAGGCTCACAGAGGTTATCTATAATATGTGGAGCGGCGGCGATTTTCGTCTGATCCTGTGGATTTTTACAATCTAACAGACGCAGCGGGTTCTTATAGAAACGCACCTGGCAATCCTCACAGCAATCTGTGAGCAAGGGACGATAATAAGCCTGCAACTTCTCGATATACTGCGGGCGACAATGCTGGTCACCAATGCTATTAATGTAAACCCGTATATGTTGCAAGCCCAATTGCATATAGAATTGGTAGAGCAGCCCGATCAATTCCGCGTCAAGCGCCGGATCGCTCTCGCCCAGGGCCTCGCAACCAAACTGGTGATGTTCGCGGTAGCGGCCCGCTTGAGGTCGCTCACGGCGGAACATCGACTCACTCAGATAATAGAACTTCAACGGTTGCGCTAACTTGAACATACCATGCTCGAGATAAGCGCGTACAACACCGGCTGTACCCTCTGGTCGCAGGGCAATACTCTGTTGCTTGCCCTCTTTATCTGGCCGATCAGCAAAACTATACATTTCATGCTCGACAATATCGGTACCCTCACCGGCAGTGCGATGGAAAACAGCCGTATCTTCTAATAAAGGCGTCTCAATGCGTCGATAGCCAAAGCGTTGCGCAACCGCCGCCGCCGTTTGTTCAACGAAACGCCAGTACGGCTGCTCCTCGGGGAGAATATCTCTGAAGCCTTGTAAGGCTTTGTATTGTTCTGACATAATTAGTCCTTTTCTTCCACGCACATACATATTCCCCGCTATTATAACAGATTAGCCTGCGCTGTGCAGCGTAGCATGCAATCTTAACCCTTCCCCTGATGATAATACAGCGGAAGGGCGTTTCTCTTATTTACAACAGGACAGCACACAGTAAAATGATACATTAAGCAGCCTGATAAAGGACGTGGAAAAAGTCGACGAGGTTCGGTGTACCGAGACCTGTTGTGTAGTCCCAACCCGGTGTAGCGGAGTAGTAGAGATTATTGCCCTGCGTGACATCAAAAAAGGGATGAAACTTGCCAGCATGATCCACTACTTCATAGAAGGTATCCGGGCCATAGAAGTACTCGTGTTTTCTCGCGATCATACCTTGATTGACCAGCAGCATGCCCGCAGCCCAGATGGGCGTAGCAGCACTAGTTCCACCTACACCCTGCCACTGACCTTGATAGTAAACTGCGAGACTATCGGCGACGGCTGCGATGTCTGGTAATTGTCGCTCTCCATCAGAATAATGATTGCGTACGCCGCTACCCTGTTGCCATGTGGGTTCGGGAAAAGCGATACTCAGACCACCACCACTCCCCCACTGATTCGTACATTTTGAAGTATCCGATCCATCTGACCAGACAACCTCGTCTGCACGCTGACCAGCCGCATTGGTAGAGAGCGTTGTTCCCCCTACAGCAACTGCCGAGGCAGAACTGGCAGGAAAACTCACAGCGAGGTCTTTGTAGATGCGTGAGGTAAAAGCGCCACAGTCTCCACTGGCAATAAAAACGGTCATATGCTCTACCTGATTGAGGATCTGCAGGCTCTGATTAATGGCACCAACATTGCCAATCGTCATCCCCGCCTCTGCTGTACCCAGGCTGATACTGACAATACTACCTGAACCGGTATTATGCGCATTATCGCTAATGATCTGTTGTAACTCGTCGTTCACCTGTGTCCAGACATCACTGTCAGATTGCGCCTGGCTGATATCAGTCTGATAGTCAACGATATTGGCAGCAGGCGCAAGCCCGGCTAGCATCTCGATATCCAACGTTGCCTCACCCGCAGGAGCCGGAGCACCCCCATCAATATTGGTATACGAGAATTTACCTTTGTAGCCAACACAGGCAAAGTAATTGGCGATATCATTGGGATCAAAACCATCAATCTCGACGAGATTGGCGGTCATATTCTCACCATGCCAGCCTGCCTTCCAGAACTGATTATAGCCATAAGCGCTGGCAATCACATCAGGAGTCACTACGTTGTTATTCACGGTGCAATCCGCGTCTGCTCGCGCAGTCGTATGTGTCGCCTGCGATGCACGCAAGGACACACCGGTCTGTGGTGGCAGACTATAGTTATCCAATCCTGTAACAGCCAGAATGTAACTGCTGATGGCAGCCGGGATCACGGGCGGCTTGGCCGGATCAGGAGTGAAAAAGGTACGACCATTGAGTTTGTGTGTCACAAAACGTGTCTGCAATAAACGCGCAAAAGAACCGGCCTGCGCATCTATGGTCAGATTGGTATGGAGCGCGCCCAGTTTGAGCGTTGCATTCTTAACACCAAAGAACGCTTTGATTTTTTGATAGGTTGCATCGCTAATACCAAGCGCGTTTGCTGTCGCCTGCACATTTACATTCTTGCCTGATTGCGCCTTATTATTCACGCCCAAGCTATTGAGCGTCGATTGATTGACCTTAAATGTAATACTGACATGCAGGAGTTGACTATCCGGGATGGTGCCTGTAATGGGCGCATCCAGTGCTTGTTTGGGTAGGCCCAGATTTAGCGGGGCAAATTGACTCCCGACACTAGCCGTAGGCGTTGTGGACGTTATAGGCGTCGAGGACCCTCCGCAACCCGCCAGCAGTGTCAGCGCAAGCAGCAGACCTGCCAGGCTTTGCCATAGCGCGTGGGAAGAGCTATGGGTATGCTGTTTGAAAAACACGAATGTAACCTCCATACACACTTTTGAGAATGATTAGTATTGCACATATCTCTATTCTATATGTATAGACTCAGCATTACTAGTATTTTTTACACTGCATTTCTGTGAATTTATCACTATTCAGATCGGTGAGATATCAAGGGGACAAGTCTCACCACTACGCGAGTAGCCTGTGCCCTTCTTAAGCGACAATTCCTTGCGGTTGCCATTTCCCACTGTACCTTCTTGATGCAGAATCAGGAGGCCAGATGTAAACAGTCCAGTTAAGAGGCGATACTGTATGTAAACAGTCCAGTTAAGAGGCGATACTGTCCTTCTTTTCCTACCAAAATATACGCTTTTTTCTGCTAATATAATAGTAACTCACCGAGGAGCCTGATAAATCCGTTCTAATGCAAAGGCTACATTTATCTTATTTAGGAGGTATATTAGATGCCAGAAATACGCGCCGACTCTTCCAAGGACTCTTCACCTAAAGCCACAGGAACATCATCAGGTACGAACGATGCAGTAATACGAGAGCTTGTCTATGGAAAACCAACTGAAAACGTGGGTCCTTTAAATACGGGCGAGACAGCATCACCACGGACTGGTGATCAGGTAGTGCGGAATCTTGTATATGGACCGCAACAAGAACAAACAATCCCGGTCTATGAACCTGGGCATATGGAAAAGATCTGCATTCAAGAAGATTGTTGTTGACCGAATGACTGCTGTAGGGAGAGAGTGGAAGGTACTACATCCTGGGCGTACTCTCGATAGGTTGACTGGTAACATTCCTAATGAGGAACTGTATCGTTTCCTGAAGCACGCGGACCTAAAGCCGGGAACCTACATCGATTTGGGTGCTGGCGGGGGAAATTTTGCTCAGGCAATGGGAGATCTTCTGGGCTGGGACAATCCAGATACGAAGATTTATGTTACAGATAAAGATGCAGGTGCTGTGAAGCAACTTCAGGAGCGTTTTGCTCCTCAGAATAGCAAACCTGATTCACTTAAGGTTGAACCATTTCAGGAAGACTATACTAGACCAGACTATTTTGAGAACTTTAAAATAGAGAAGGAAATCTCTGAGGTAAATGGCATTCTATGGGCAAATAATGGTCACTACTATAGCCCTGAGAAAAGGGTCGAGCTTATGCAAAAGATGAGGTCCATGCTTGAACCTGGAGGAAAACTCATCGTTGTTGAATATAATACCTTTCGGCAACATGGGCCTGATGCCATATACAACTCCGACCCTTTGCCCAAGGAGCAACTGAAGATAGAACTGAAGCGAGCAGGCTTCACAGAGCCGAAGTTTCTGCGAAAACTCCCTAGCAGCGATCAATACATGATGTACTCAGCGATAGCTCACACCCCCTCCGTTGAGTAAGCACGACCCTTTGTTGTGCACATGCAGATTCACTGCACCTGAATACCGACACGCTCAAGAAGGCGTCGGCAAAGCTCAGCACGATACTTGATTGGCATACGGCCAGGAGGGCCATGCGAATCCGAGCCAGCACTTATCAGTAAGCCGTGCTGTTGTGCATACGCCAGATAGCTCTCAATCATCTCCGGTGCGTGTGAGGGATAGTAGACCTCGATGCCGTTCGAGCGAGATCTCTGCACGCACCTGATCGAGCAGATCAGGGGTGTAATACGTGAATTCCTGTGGCTCCAACTTCCCACGACCGGGATGCGCAATGAGGGCAACCCCTCTACTTCGATGCACTGCCTCAACGGTTTTCGCCATATCAGCCTTCATTTCGCGGTACCCAGCATCACGAATCATCTCGAGTGCACTCGACCAATCTTTGACGTAGCCATGTTTTATCAGCAAGATACCGCAATCGCCTGCTACTCGCAATTCACCCACAGTCGCCGTGAGATGTTCCTTCCGATGCGGAAATTGGTAGCCTCGGCGGAGCAGTTCTTCGTACACCTTCTCCGCATTGTCCTTCTGACTTTGCCGAACGTGATCTGCAATGGCTCTCAATGCCTTCTCATGAGGATCGAAGCCAAAGCAGAGGACGTCGGCCATCTTCCCATGCCACTCAGCGCTGATCTCCACTGCTGGCAGAACAGGCACGTGTTTTTGCATCCCTACTTGCTGGATGCTAGCAACCGTATCAACGCGGTCATGATCGGTGACAGCAACCAAACCAAAGCCTTCTTGCGCCAGATAGTCGAAGAGCTGTTCCGCTGACCAGCGCCCATCGCTGTACGTCGTGTGCATTTGCAAGTCGATAGGTGTATCGGGTGATATCTGTATTTGCAAGTGAAACTCCTTACAGAGCGTCAATTTGTTCGCTCTCATTTTCATATTGTAATGAAGACACCGTATTGAAACAAGTCGCCCAAAATCTAGCGTTTTATTGAGTTTTATAGTGTACACATGATGCACTTCGTGATGCCCATCGTCAACTTGCACCTCATACCTTAGAAGTGTTACAGGAACTCCGACAGCGAACATTCTCTCTCGCCCTCATCAGTAATGGAAATGCGACCTATCAACGCCGCAAAATCGCTCAACAGAGACTTGCACCGTTTTTTGATGTGATCCTCATCGAAGAAGAGTTTGGCGTTGAAAAACCAGATCAACGTATTTTTCTCCATGCACTTGATCAGCTTCACATCAGTGCTCACGAGGCATGGATGGTAGGCGATGATCTTGCGTGTGACATTGCTGGATCACAGCAGGTCGGTATCTTTGCTATTTGGTGCGATTTCGCCAGACAAGGACTCCCGAACAAGAACACTGTTCACCCCGATTGGATTATTCACGATCTTTCAGAAGTGCTTGACACGCTCATTCTTTGAAATGCAGGAGGCTTCATTGCTCATGAAAAGCGCGCACAGAGGCAACACTTTTATAGGGTTGTAAGAGCGCGCGAACTTGAAACAAGTGTTTATGGATGATCTTTGATCCATCTCCCATTTGCAAGATCGCGGGGAGGCTCTGTGTCACATAGGCACATGCCTTTTCTACCTTTCCCCGACGTGCATAAGCACTTGCAAGATCGCTAAGATAATAGAGCTTTCGCTTGAGTGGCACTTCGTTTGCCAGAGCACATTCTAATGCTTCTTTCGCCTCTCGTAAAAAAACATATGTTTCCGGCTTCTTCTCTTGATAGAAGACCTCTTTATATCCAAAAAGGTAAGCAGTATCTGGCGGCTGAATTTGCTAGCCGATAGCTGGTTGTGAACGGTGTTCCAGGTAGTGCTTGATTCTGAGAGCTATTGATGGATGCATGTTTAAATGTTCAATTTCTTGAGGAGAAAAGAATCCTACCTCAAAAGACTCCTTACTGACCTGTATCTCACCACCAAGCAATGTGCAGGCGAAACAGAGAGAAAATTGTTGTCGAATTTCCCCATCAGAAAAAGCAATCACATGATGGGGATTCGTGTAGATGCCAACAATAGAATCAACCCGAACATCTAAACCTGTTTCTTCTTTTACTTCCCGTACCGCTGTCTCACGAATGCTCTCTCCAATATCCATTGACCCACCAGGCAGGGCCCACAAGTCGTTATCGCTTCGTCGATGCAGTAAAATCTTTCCTTTGTGGTTTGTGACAATAGCAGATGCTGCCGGAATGATCGTGTTCGCCTTTGGCGCGTTAGGATCGTTGAAATAGTCAATGCGAACCATATCTAAGAGATTCCTCCTACTATAATCATAGTATACTTCTTTCTTTATATTATCAGTTCTTTCAATGCTGTTACGTTTGGCTCATGAGGGAATACCAGAAGTAATCGGTTGTAGGCTCTCCTCACTTCGGAGTTTTTTTTGCCCACTCCGCTGCACTTTTCCAGACCATGATGCATCGCTCCATGTCTCGTTCTTTTGCTACTAGCTCACCCTGATGTGCTTTACCAACATTTTGACTCCTCATGATCATTCCTCTCTTCTGTTGTCCTGAGTGATTTCTAGGAGGGTCTCCAACACCTCACTCAAAGGAACCATGAGCGGGGATCGATAACGTTCAGGTTCGTGCAGGATGCGAACCCCATACTCGCGAAGCAGAACGATGCTCTTCCTAAAAGCAGGATGGTGCACAAGGTCCATCTTGAGACAAGGAACAGCGACGATGGGAGGTGTTCTGCGTCCCAGTGCTTCACACAGAAGACTGACGACCAGGGTGTCGCCAATACCTTGCGCCCATTTGTTGATGGTATTAAATGTGCCAGGCATGACCAACATGACATTGGCTTTGGGGAGTGGATCTGCTTCCCAAGGCAATTTGTAGTCTGTACGCACCATATGCCCTGTGAGTCCTTCAAGTTCTGCCAGATTCATCCATCGGCTTGCCTGGGTGGTAGCAATGACACAGACATCCCACCCTGCGGCTTGGAGTTGAGGTATAATGTCCACGGTCTGTTGAGCTGGTGGAGCTGCACAGACCATCAAATAGAGGATATGGGATGAAGTGGATACAGATTCAGTCATGGATAATCCTCACGCAATAATGAGTGCAAACGTTGCATCAAGATGTTGCTCCAATGCTTGAACGCTCTCGGTTTCCTTCCACGGCTCCAATTCTTGCCGCACACGGCGCACCCGCTCCAGTACGCTCATTGATCTGGTTTGCGTTGTGAGGTCGAGTGCATGTTGTGCATACTTGCACGCTTCCTGACTATTCCCCTGTTGGGCGTAAGCATTCCCCATATCGCTGAAGATCATTGACTGCCGACGAAGCGCCTGTGGATCAAGAAGTGCAGCGGCTTGCTGCAATGCAGGTAATGCACGCTCAGGCTGGCGTAGCCGCACAAAACAAGCCCCCTCTCTTTAGATATATCCAACATAGATGAAAACCGCTCGTGAAGTGCAGGCTAGATACCTTGAGGTAATGCTTTTACCCCAAAACAAATAAACTTCATCTCGGCATCACTGGTATTTGTCAGCACATGCACCGTTTGCATAGGAACAATCACGCGATCACCAGATACGACGGATTGTGCTTCCTCTGCTATCTGCATCATTCCCTCTCCCTCCAAGAAATAGAAGATTTCCTCCATATCCTCATGCTGGTGGGCCGCAATCGTTTCTCCTGGTGCTACATAGACCTCATTGAGAAACATCAGATAAGGTGATGCAACCTCTTCATGGCGTAAGAGCACACGCTTTACTGCTCCATTGCGTGTCGGCTCCTTTGGCAGTTCGGAGAGAGAACGTTTTTTGAAAAGCGTTCCATTTGACTGAGAAACTTCTGGATGATGAAACATAGGGAAGTTTACCTCCTACTTGCACGATAGATCATTTTCAAATGGTCTCTGTTGAAAAACTCATCGACGATGCTATTATCCTCGTAGATGAGTTGCATCTGCATCATTTCGCTCTGCGTGAACCATTGAACTCTTTGTCCCTCAGAGAGGGTAATATGTTCAAGCTGGAAATGAACTCTTGCCCAATAGGTATGCTCAATGCCATACGAACGTTCCGTTGCAACAAACAAAAACACCTCTGGTAGCTCAATACCAAGCTCTTCCTTTATTTCACGTCGAATGCATGCCAATGGTGTTTCCTGCTCATCCCTATGTCCGCCAGGGAGAGCCCACATATTCGGATAGGGAATGGTTGGCTTGTTATCTCTGAGTTGTAAAAGAAGAGCGTTCTGCTCATTGAGTAAAAGGATATTTGTTCCATCTATTCTTTTCCTCGATTTCTTGCATAGATGCTTCTCTACCTACCTTTTATACTAGAGTATGTTACATCCTGTTTGATAAGCGGTACCGGATGCCAAGTTGAAAATCTGTGAGAACTCATCTTCACTCATTTGTAATCGCCGCTGAGCTAAGAGCATCACCCGATGGATCTTATCAAGCAGTGATGGGTAGCTCTGTTGCGCCACATTTCCCAATTGCTTAGCCTGATCAATTGCACTCTTGGGATCAAGGAGGACCAAGCACTGTGCCCTGGAAACCCGCACAACAAGAGCTTCAAAGCCCGGTAGCTCTATTGTTGCACCATCCCATTGCGTAAGCTGGTTATAAGCATACTGCGCATATATTTCTCTCATCGGCATAGATAGTTCTTTCCTCACATGAAAAGCAAAACGTTTATACCCTTCTCCCTGCATATAATCAATTTGGTTGAATGATTTTTCACGATCTGCTACAGGCATACCCAATACACCGATCCGAGCCTCTTCTAACCTCTGTATCCAGAGCGCTTCGTTTCCCTGGGTTGCCTCAATATGTGCTCGCTCACAGAGGAAGTGAGTGCGTAGTGTGCAATCATCTATTCCTTCAAGTGTTGAGAGGCCATCCTTGCACGCTTTTTCGCATGCCTCAAATTCCCAAAGCACACGGTGTTGCCTGGATCGCTTTGCTTGTAATCGTGCAGAGTAGTGGCGCAACGAGGCATCCATAGGATATTTACAGATGCTAGCATTCTCGATGTGATTATAAATTTCCATCACGGCTTGCGCTCGTTGATACCAGGGAAGTGCATACTCACGAGATAAACCGACAAGCATTCCGAGACGAATTTGCGTTTCGGCAAAGCGTCTATCTTTTACCCCTTGATGCTCCCACATAAGTTTTGCATACAAACCCTGCGATGCTTGCATCGCATACTGTGCCTCGCCTTTTAGTAGAAGCCTTTGTAAGGCTTCAACGTAGTTATCAATTAGATCAAGATCGCTCAAAGCTAGTAGTTGCGCTTGACCTGTTAAACCCTCCTCAGGTTCACTGCTAGAAGTATATAGAGGCTCAACTACCGTTATGCCTAGAGCTAGGGCCACTTGTTTTAGTATTTCACGTCTTTTCACAGATTTCATCGCTTTCTATATTCTGTTCTGACACTATCTCCATTGTATCCTGAAGAATGCTATGTGAAAAGAGCGCACATGGTTCTTCCTGTTGGTGAGAGGGAGCTTCACCCTCTTTTATTTGAACTAGCGCCTTCTGTTGGGAGGGTACGGAATGTGTATCCAATGTTGTCTTGTTCTCCCGTGCATTCTCTGTCCCCAACCGTGATGGCTCCAGGTCTAGTTCGCTTGGTTCCTTGACACCGAAGAACTTGCAGAGTGCCCCCACATGCAGTGGGTAAGGATCTTCTTTACCTAATTCCCAGAGGCTCCAGGTGTTGCGCGATACCCCCATCAATCCCGCCGCCGCAGCCTGTGACAATCCCTTTTGAATACGTGCACGTATCAACTTTTCCTGTTTCATGCGTCCTTCCTCACATCTATCACGACTTTAAGGTATTCGATATCCTGAATGAAAGTATAGCACGGAAGAGTCAACGCGTCGACTACAAGTGACTAATCACTAAAGGACATAAAAAGTAGACAAGGTATAACCATACAGAGCAAGCAACATCTGTACAAAGTCCATGCAAAGACAGAGATAAGTCTTTGCTCATTATCCTTAGATGTGCTGTAACCTTAGAAGGGTACTTGGATGTAATGGTTACATCTGTCTATTGAGGCAAAACAACACTTAAGTAAATATAAAGATTTTTTTTAGGAAGGCAGAAAATACGATGTCAGAAAATAGAAGTGAAGTAGCAAAATTACGAGCAGAGATAGAATCCGTGTGTTTCTCAATGAATCTCGCATTGCACGGGTTAGCACAAAAAGCATCTCACAGTATTATCAACAATCAGTACAAAAGCCTGGATCAGCAGCGTGACCGTCTCGCAATCATGATTGGGGAAGAAGCTGCCACGGAAGCCGTCTATGATACCTACAACGCTATCGTTCAATAACAGTAGGAAAGGATTGGTGTCATATGACCAATGATTACCCCATGAACATCGAAGACCCGACAGAAACGGCGCGCTTAATTGAGCAAGATCGGCTTTTTACCCAGGCGATGGGAGGACTTTTCGCGGAACGCGAGGACGTAGCATCCATGCACATCATTCTCGATCTCGCGTGCGGACCCGGCAGTTGGGCGCTTGACGTCGCTTTCGAGTATCCCCGCAGCGAGGTCATCGGCGTGGACCTCAGTCAGACGATGATCGAGTATGCCCATGCTCGTGCCATGTCGCAAAAACGCGCGAATGCAACGTTCGAAACAATGGATATCACCCAACCGCTGCAGTTCGCTGATGCCTCTGTTGATCTGATCAACGCGCGTTGCATCCAAAGTTTTCTCTCGCTCCTGCTGTGGCCTGCGCTGCTGGCTGAGTGTCGGCGTATCCTCAAGCCTGGCGGCGTGCTGCGCTTGACCGAAATTGAGGGCGGCATTTCCAATAGTGTTCCCTTGCAGCAATTAAGCGCCTGTCTCTTTGATGCCCTTCGCCTTCAGGGAAGGACGTTTTCCATCGATGGGCGTTCGCTGGGCATCGTGCATATGCTGGGTCCCTTGCTCAAAAAAGCCGGATTTCAAGACATCGGCAAGCGGCCCTTCATCCTGGATACCACCTATGACGAGCCTTTGTACTACTCGTCCAGCGAAAATGTCAAAATCACCTTTTTTCAGCTCAAACCCTACTTGCTGGCTTCTGGCCTCATCTCCGAGCAAGTCTTTGATGAGGCGTATCGGCAGCTCGTGATGGATCTGTATGATCAAAACTTCGTGTGCCTCTCCTTCGGGATCACGGCGTGGGGAGTCAAGTGCGACCCGTTCCCTCGAAATTAAGTTCTAACTTGAAGGATGAGGGGCAGAACGACGAAAGAAATTCTGACAACTGGTACACCGACGTAAGGCGCAATTCCTTACCCGCGAAGTGAGCGCGGACAGCACCATCCCTACTGAGCGACTGACTCTCAAACGGTAAAGCGGGATGGAACGGGGATAAGCCAGAAACCTGATCTGGTGACTTCCTCTAGCTAGCTTCTATGGCTAGATTAACGAACGTGCGGTTGAACCATCGTCACCACGAACAAGCCGACGCAGGTTAAGAGGCTTGCCCAACATGGGAAAGATGAAAAGGTGAGCAGTTTTGATTCTGACTCACTCTCACTCAAGAAGTAATCCGGTGGACAGCACGAGCCTAACGAAGCATAAAACGGCGTATCGGAACGGGATAACCACATGCCAGGCTCTCATGGAGGGTCGATACCATGAGTAGGGAGTCAAACCGCATGCAGGCATGTGGCAGGATTGCTGAGAAAGCCAACGCTCAGAGGAAAGCTCTGAGATATGCTCACTTCAGCACGATCATCTGGAAGAAAGAGGCACCAGTCGTATGACAGAAACGAAAGCACCCAGGGGAAAACAGAAACGTCTGCCCGATCCTGAGAGTGAGAGTTGGCGCAAGCTGCCCTGGCGTAAGTTTGAGCAGCATGTGTACAGGATACAAAAGCGCATCTTTCGAGCCAGTGAACGCGGCGACATCAGAGCAGTCCACACACTCCAAAAACTCTTGATGAAGTCCGAAGCAGCACGACTCTTGGCAGTGCGACGGGTGACGCAAGACAATCAGGGCAAGAAAACGGCAGGGGTAGACGGGGTGAAATCCGTTCCGGCCAAACAACGACTTGTCATGGCAAAAAGCATTCATCCCCAGTACTGGAAAAGCAAGAAAACCTCCCCTGTCAGGCGAATCTACATTCCCAAACCAGGGAAGGAAGAAAGGCGCGGATTGGGCATTCCCGTCATGGAAATGAGAGCGCAACAAGCCCTGGTCAAAAGCGCCCTTGAGCCAGAATGGGAAGCCAAATTTGAAGCCAATAGTTATGGCTTTCGCCCAGGACGCTCATGTCATGATGCCATCGAAGCGATCTTCAACAATATCCGCTACAAAGACAAATACGTCCTCGATGCAGATATCCGAGGAGCGTTCGATCACATCAACCATCAGGCCCTCCTGGAAAAACTCAACACCTACCCTGCGATGAGGCAAACGATCAAGGCATGGCTCAAAGCCGGGATGATAGATGAGGGAGTCTTTCAGGACACCCCGAGCGGAACGCCGCAAGGAGGGGTGGCATCGCCATTACTTATGAACATCGCTCTTCACGGGATGGAAACAATGCTGAAGCAGGCATATCGAAGAAAAGAAGGAAAACCTCAATTCGTGCGGTATGCGGATGATCTGGTGGTTTTTCATCCGACGGAAGAGGGGGTGAAGAAAGCAAAAGCGATGCTGACCACTTGGTTAGCAGACATGGGACTCGAATTGAAGCCGAGCAAAACCAAAATCACCCACACACTTCACCCCTACCAAGGGACTGTGGGTTTCGATTTCCTTGGATGGACCGTACGCCAATTTCCGGTAGGAAAAACGCATACAGGCACGTACAAAGGAAGACCACTCGGCTTCAAAACGATCATCAAACCAAGTAAAGAAGCTATCAAGCGACACATTGCTGAAACGAGACGGATCATACGAGGATCGAGAGCCGTTTCACAAGAGCAACTCATCAGAGAACTCAATCCAGTCATTCGAGGATGGGCCAACTATCATCACACGGTGGCCGCAAAAGCCACCTTCAGCACCTGTGATGACGCTCTTTATCATCAATTACGTCGTTGGGCTAAACGCAGGCACCCCAATCAGAATATGCACTGGATTATGGGAAAGTATTGGCGCGTCGATGACGGCCAGGGCTGGACGTTTGCCACTCCAGAAGGGATCGCACTCAGAAAGCACCGAGCCACTCCAATCCAAAGACATATCAAAGTGAAGGGAAAAGCAAGCCCGTATGATGGCAACCTCCTTTACTGGACACAACGGCTTCGACATCATCCCATGCTTCATTGGCAACTGGCAAAATTGCTCAACAAACAGCAGGGGAAATGCCGTTGGTGTGAACTCCTCTTCAAAGCTGGAGACTCCATCGAAATTGACCACATCACTCCTAGAACTCAAGGCGGAGGAGAGGAGATCAGTAATAAATGTGCTCTCCATCGACATTGCCACGATCAACGCCATGCCGCAAGGCAGGCAAATGGTATCCCTGACAACGACCAGATGATTGAGGAGCCGTGTGAGGTTAACGTCTCATGCACGGTTCTGAAGACGAGTGCAGGGGGTGACTCCTGCACTTAGTCACCGTCATGATGAACAGCGAGAAAAAACCGAATTTGAAGCAATTACGGCAACGGCATAGCTTGTTGCTCAAAGATCTGGCGAAGAAAGCCGGGGTGCAGCCACGGGAAGTCTATGCGATGGAGGTCGGCATTCCCGTCGAGGTGCACCTGGCTCAAAAGATCCTGAACGCCTTCTCTCAACTCGTCAACCAGACGTACACTCTTGATGACATACGTGTCCGCATCAAGAAGGACGCTGGAACATGAGCAATCCCACGCTTTCACAACTCAGAGCACAACACCATTTCGAGATCCCGACGCTTGCAACCGAGGCTGGCGTCGGGAATCGCGTCGTCTATGCCATGCTGCGAGGCTTGCCGGTGAAGCGTCCAGAAGCCGAGAAAGTCCTCGCTGGACTCACCAGGCTGCTCAAGAGCGAGTGGGATTTCACGCTTGACATGGTGGATGTCGTGCTCGAAGAGGAGCAATAGGCATGAACTTTTTCACCTTCCAGTCCATAAGAGAGGAGCGAGTAGATCTCTGATATGCAAACAGTATTAGAACAAGATATTCAGAATATCAGCTTGTTTTTTGAGCAACACACCCTCCGTGAAGTGAACGCGGGACAATTGCAGAGCACGATTCAGCTCTTACAAACCTCTCTTGAGCAGTGCAAAGAGCAGCAGAAAAGTGAAGCGCTTATCCAGCGATTAACGCAAGCACAGCATGCGCTCAAACGAGCAATGGGATATCTCAAGAGAAATACAAGGGAAAGAGGGTTTTATGAATCCATTCGGACGGCTCAGCGATTGATTGATGAAGCACTTGCACGCTGGAACGGAGAGCAAAGAAGCTGACCACGGGCGTCTTCTGCCGTTCTTTCCTGTCAAGCCACACGCAAAAGGAGAAAAATGAAGCAATCTGGCATGCTTTACATACAAGATGGCTGTGTGTACTTCATTGCGGATGATCCATTTGACCGTTTTACGCTTGTTACAGGTTCAAAGCTGGAAGTTCATTTGGATGGGAGATGGTGTCACGCCAGCATCTATTATGATAAGGGATATGGTCTCGTATTTCATGATCGATCTCTTTGTGGTATCATTTCTGGTATGAAGTCCCGTTTGAATAGAAAATAGGATGAATAGAGTCTTCTCTCTCAATGGTAGAAAACAGGCATAGACATGCATATTCATGAAATAAAAGCAGCGCTTCACACCTTGACCATTTATGAGGTGTATATCCCTGATTCTGCATATCTGGATGCAGGCTGGTATCGGGCCATTATCCAGTGCGTTGATGAGACCGTTCAAGGCGTTTGCACGGTTTTCCTGTATTGTCCAGATATCTACAGAGGAGCAGACGTTAGGGTGTATGGACGAGGAGAGAACATACGGTTTCTACGGATTATGCCCACGAAGATGAGATGCTACAGAAAGAACTTGAGAAGCATTTGAAGATATTGTAGCACCAGGGCCTCATACACATGTGGTATGACCATGAAACTGGTGCAGGAACAGAATGGGGACACCAAATTGATACCCACCTGAACTCTTCCCAGATCATTCTATTGCTTGTAATACCTGATCCATGATATCACTCTTGTTGACAGCATTCCCTTTCTTATCGTATAATTAATCAAATAATGTTAATCCACAATATCAATTTTACATGTAAATATTGCATAAAGCTATATTTTCTGCAAAATCTGCTATCAGAGCCTATCGAGGAGAGATACGATGCCAAAAGTCGAATTTTTCTACTGGGCCGAGTGTCCCAGTCATGAGCGCGCCTTAGCTATTCTGCGCGAAACAATGGCCGAGCAGAACATCCAGGCACCCGTAGAGGTCATCGAGATCAAAAGTGAAGCCGAAGCAGAGCACTATCAATTTTATGGATCTCCAACGATTCGTATTGATGGCGCGGATATTGCTCCATTCCTTGAAGATACCGCCCAATTCAGCCTTACGTGCCGAGCCTATCGGCGCGCAGATGGACGTATCTCTCCACTCCCACCACGTGAGTTGATTGTGGCCGCTTTTCAGCGCTCTTCTCTTGCATCATAGACCGAGATTGTATTATCTTATCTACAGACGGTCATGAGAACAAAGACCACATGTTCTATTGCACTGTAATATATAGTAGGTAATGCTACTATATATTACCAATTTAGCTATACACAAACAGCAGAAGAAGGAGAAAGTATTTAATGGCAAACGTTCTGAGAGGCGATACGCTTATTGACTTCACATTGCCAGCCACCGATGGCACAACTTATCATGCCAGTGAGATTGCACAACGCTCAAAGGCTCTTGTTGTGGTCTTTACGTGCAATCATTGCCCTTATGCACAGGCATGGGAGGACAGAATCAATCAGATCGCCCGCGATTACGCTGCACAGGGTGTACATCTGCTGGCGATCAATGCCAACGATGCTATGCGTTTTCCAGGCGATAGTTTTGAGCAGATGGTTAAACGGGCAGCCGAGAAACAATTCGCATTTCCCTACTTGCACGACGACAGCCAGAAAGTTGCTCATGCATACGGAGCAGAACGTACTCCCGAGCTATTTATCTTTGACGCTGCCGGTAAACTACGCTATCACGGTGCCCTCGATGACAACTACGAAGATGAGCAAGCTGTCCAGCACCACTACGCACGTGAAGTGCTTGATGCGATCATTGCAGATAAGGAAGTTGCCATTTCCGAAACACAGCCCGTCGGTTGTACGATTAAATGGAAGGCATAACAAAATGGTTTCTTAGAGAGAAACACTATGCAGGCAGCGGTCGGGAAGATTCTCCCTGGCTGCTGCCTGTTCAATTAGACTATTGACACAAACTCGACGGAATATATCATTACTCGCTGTCAAAAGTTGTACGCAAAGCCATAGCACCATCATACGTCCACTCAGGCGGATAGTCAGATAAATGCGCCGGGTCCTGGCGTAGCAAAAGCATTGTATCGTGCACAAAAGAGACGTGCAGGTGAGGGTACTCTCCCTGTGCACAGTACTCCATAGGAATCTGATAAACAGCCCGTTGCCTGTTCGGTAATAGCCCAACCTCAGCGGGTATGCTATCTAACTGCTCCTCAAACCCGGCTAAGAGTGCGGCTACCTGCTCTTGTGTTGCATCGCTATCAACGAGGATCACTTCTTGCCAATCATCAGTGATGCCTGCGCGCATAGGCTGAGAGAGGCTGAGCAATAGCCGCTGAGCAATAGAGACGCCACCAATCTCCCCTGCGCGGAAGTAGTAGCCACTGACACGCCAGAATGGATAGTTTGTGGGATTCAGGCTATCATCGCTCCCACAGTTACACGGGTTACAGTCACAAGGATCGCACGAACAGGACGAGCCACGAGCGCCAAAGGTTTCACCTTTGACTTTATACTGAAGTTTTATTGACACGCTCATCGTCTTTGCACTACCTTTCTGCTCGGTGGATCACGCTCATACACAAATAAGAGCAAGTCCTTACGAGCAAGAGGATGAAGGAATCATCCATCACGAAACACACAAAAATTGTGTTCGTTCCCGCTTTACAACGACAATTTATGAGCAACGCAGCAAGAGCATTCTACCCAATCAATCCACGTAGGATATTCTAGCGCTAAACCTCCTCTCCACGTGAAACCGATGCATTATTAGCGGCAGGTTATTGAAATGCAGCTAGTGAACCCCACTGCGGCAATCCGCCAGGTTGCCTTTTTTGGTGAACCAGGGTGGCTTGGCAGGTTCACTCACACAACTGAACGGCAGGATATTTTGCATCGGCCAGAGTCTTTTTGATCATTTCCCATGTCGTCTGCTGCGATATATAGCGCAGATGAACCGTCTTTGTAGATACATCAGTCTCAATAATCTCCACTCCAGGCAATGTCTGGAGTGCATTGCACACATTTTTGACACACCCTCCGCAATTAATACGCGGAATTGATAGGATCATATCTTCTGTCATAGTTCCCTACATTGCTTCCTTTTCTACAGTTTTCTGGTGCAGAACAACAATCTTCTGCACAATTTGGCTCTGATTTTAGTATACGCCGACATCATCACATCACAGCAAGTGCACTATTTTTTCTTGCAGTTTTAGAGCGCGAGGATAGGCCAGAGTAATGCCAGCAGAAGCAACACAATACCAATCAACGGCCTCAAATGCAGTCCTCCTGGTATACCTTTCTCCAGCACGATTACAGCAGCCAGCAGTGCTACCCCGAGCAAACTTTTGATTCCCAGTCCAAACATCACCAGCATGAGTGCCCAGCAGGAACCGACGCAGAAACGTCCATAATGAATGCCCATTTGCCATGGAGATAGTACGTCGAGCGCCAGGGGTCCCACACGCCATTGCTGGGAACGACAACACTGCTGCAAACAATACCGCTTGAATGGCAAGAATTGGAACATTCCAGCCATCAAAAGTGTTCCTGATCCAATCACCCAGGCATGTGTATAAAGCCAGAACCATTGCGCTACCAGACGATGGATGAAGGTATCGCCGACAAAAGCCAGCACAGCAAATACGGTCCATACCGCTGCATAGCCAACAGTAAATAGACTCTGTCGCTTCCACACAGCCAGCAACGCCTGTCCGCTGGATGCGAGCAGCGGAAATACGCCGAGAGACGACGGAAGCATCATGGCAAGCGTCATCACCTGCCATAGTGGCAGGAAGATACCTAAAGCGCTCAACCAGGGCAAATGGCTGCTCCTGAGCAAATAATCATGGTCGATCAACTGAGCATGGTTTGTCGCAAACGCGAAGAGTATGAGGCCCCAGGCGCTAAAAATAAGAGCGAGAGGACAACACATATCTTTCCACGAGGGAGATGGCTCATCTTGCCCAAGTGCGTATGGTTGCGTCATCCTTGCATCTCTCTTCCTATACGCATTAGCAACACAAGCATGGTATGCTCCTTCACATAACTTTACCTCCTACTGGCAATGGCGGAGAGACAAAACAATGCAAGTTTTTCCCGTACTGGCCGGAAAGTTAGAAGGGGCAAGCGCTACATGTTGAATGCGTAAAGTGGAGCATTTTACGTTTAAAATGTTCTTTTAGAGCATACACTGAAAGATTTAAATTTTCTATGCGTATAAATCCCTATTTTTTACCTTAGGGTAGCACTTCCACTAAGCCCGCCTTACGATGACCCTGGCATTCATATTTGGGTGAAACTCTGCAGGTGTAGAGATATGTTCCGGGTGCACTGAACACATAACTCCAGGACTTTCCCGAAAGCAGTACGCTACTATTGAAACCATGCGGCGTAGAGGATGCATCTTGCCCTTCAGTTACCGTGTGCGCCATCGGATCGTGATTCACCCAGGTAATTTTGCTACCGCTTGTTACCACAATGACGTTCGGACGGAATTCCTGGTTGGAGATTGCAATGGTCGCATTGCCGCTGTGTACGGGGAGACTTGTCGTATTTGTACCGGTTGCATTGCCAATATGTTCATCAACAAGCACAATACCCACTCTAACAAGTACCACCACACCCACGATAAGTAATATCTCAAGCCATCGACGGCGATTTATGTCTTTCATATATATTTCCTTGCATTCAGATGAGAAATGTGCCACAACACATTTCTCGCAACCTCCTCTCTGTCAGATGGGCCGAAGACCAGCGACGGCAGCCGCGTTTCTGAATGCTTATGGGTATATTATTCCTGTGACAACAATACTTATTTATATACCGACGATAAAAGGGGATGCATATGGAGAGCAATAACCCATCCATATACATCCCTTCAAGAGGCGGGCGTCGTTTTTTTGCAAACGGGTAGGGGCGGCGCTTGCCTCCGCCCCACAGGCCGTCCCAGGAACATCCGGGGCGCACGCGAGGTGCGCCCCTACCCGTTTGCTCCTGCCTCTGCTCAACCGGTCAGGTGCTCCAGCGCAAAAAAACGACGAACACATCCCTTCAAGATGTCTCTTGACAGGCTACGCCGGTTGCGCTGAACTCTGCGATTTTTGTTTTACCTCCTCAGACGGCTGCTTCTGTGTCACATGTACAGGCATCGCCTTCTTCGGCCAACAAGCAAGCGCCATAACAATGAGTAATAAGCCCGAATTGAAATCAGTTGCCATACCAGTGAATATCATGCCAAAGCCCTCAGTGCCCCACCAGATGATAGCGCTCACCACAATGGAGGCAATCAAGAAGGAGCGCAGGTGCTCTTCTTTGGCAAATGCTAGGCCAACACCCAGCGCGAGACACACAACGATCAGCACAATGTTCAAGGGAATTTCAATATTGGTGGTGATCGCTGAAAGTCTATTCAGGATGGGATCAACGAGCAAGGCGTCGAGTCCTCCCTGACCAGTCATGCCACTAATCGTCTGCGAGATCTGGCCTGCCTGCCACCAATGAGGCTGTAGTTGCAACAAGGCCATAAAGAACCAGAAGCCCGCTAGCACCCAACGGAATTTCACTTGTGAGAGTAGTGTACGAGGCTCAGCGTCCACTGCTCCATCTTTGCTTGTAGCAGGCGATGGTTGTCGCGGATAGACGAGCAAGCCCAGGAGTGGATAGAGCAGAACAGCACCGGGAGCCCCTGTGAGGATACCCGCCTGCCCGGTGAACAGCATGCTCATACCCTCACCAGCGAACCAGACGATCAACGCCCACACAAAGGATGCAATCACGGTCCCTTTCACCCAGCGTCCCGAGAGAAAGAGTAGACCGAGTATAATCTGCACTACTGCGATGATCAGGTTCACTATAATGAGATTTTGCGTGGTCACGGCAATGACCCAATGCAGAATGGCCGCAACAAACCCTGGCTGGGAGTTTACTGTTGGGACCATCACCCCGTTCACCATGTTCATAGTGAACATCTGCGGCTGTAGCTGCAACAGCCCATCAAAGAGCCACAACGCACCAAGAATCTGGCGTAACCGCTTCTGAGTGAGTAGCATAAAGATGTCTCATCCTTTCCAGGCTGACGAACTAATGCACATAGAGCATATGATATTGCCTTGCATTCAGATGAGCAATGTGCTGCTGCACATTGCTAGGCGGAATTAAGAACGCGTTTCTGAATGCATATGGGTATGAGTGCTCGCCGAGATAACCTATAGTATATGTTCAGTCTGTCTACTTATGCTCTCGACCAAAATAACATTTTCCTTACCCGCTAGAACAGCATACTGTGCAATCGCCAGCCAAAAACAGTTCTCTTAAAAAGTATAGGATGAACCACATATCCTGTCTATTGGGAGAAGTCTCTAGTTTTTCTGTAAGGTGGAAGGAGAACTGGAGGAGCTTCCATCCAATAGCATCGAGAAGGCTATATCATCTTGTAAAGTCATAGAGCCTTTTTCCTTTATATTTCTTGCTTTTTAGAAAGATATATCTTTCATTTCCCCTTCATTATCGCACAATATTTAGGTAAACTAAATAAAGACAGGCTGATCACATAGAAAGTGACTTGTTTGTAAAAAAGAGCAGTAGTAGTTTTATCTCTGTTGCTGTCACCAGGCAATCCTACCTACTGCTGAACAGGTTCTGATAGGCAATAGCTCTTTTGAAAGGTGGTACTAAGGAAGCATGTATCCAGATCAAAATTCCCGCTCTGCCAGATTGTATAAGAAAGCACGTCATGTGATGCCAGGTGGCAATACAAGGACAACACTATTCCACGATCCGTATCCAATTTATGTGGCAAATGGAAGTGGACCACGTATTGTTGATGTTGACGGGATTGAATATCTTGACTTCTACAATAACGCCACAGTGCTCATCCATGGACATGCGCATCCCGCAGTCGTCGATGCAGTAACCAAACAGATCCAGAAGGGCACATCATTTGGCTCTCCTACCGAAATCGAGGTCCAGTTGGCTGAGCTACTCTCATCGCGAGTTCCGTCGATAGAACACATTCGTTTTACCAACTCGGGCACTGAAGCGGTTATGATGGCCATCAAAGCTGCTCGCGCCTATACAGGACGACCCAAGATTGCCAAAGTTGAGGGTGCCTATCACGGAACGTATGACTACGCCCAGATCAGTCTCGACTCTTCTCCTGATAATTGGGGCAAGGATATCCCTGCTTCTGTGCCTGCGAGTCGCGGAACACCGCAGGGCGCGCTGGCCGATGTCATCATCATTCCCCTCAATGACGTGGAGAAGTCCGAGCGAATCCTCACGTCATATAACTCCCAACTTGCTGGTGTTCTTATTGACCCAGTATGTCATCGAGCAGGACTCATTCCAGCCTCACACGAGTACCTCAGCATGCTTCGAGACTTTACACGCCAGCGTGGAGCGGTCCTCATCTTTGACGAGGTTATCTCCTTCCGATTGGGCTATGGGGGAGCGCAAGGCAATTTTGGCATCACGCCAGACCTCACGACGCTTGGCAAGATCATCGGAGGCGGCTTCCCAGTGGGGGCTGTGGGTGGTAATGCTGATGTCATGTCGGTCTTCGATCCGTCACATGGGAAACCAGCATTGCCTCATGAGGGTACCTTCAACGCGAATCCAGTGACGATGGTTGCTGGTTTAGCTGCGATGGAGCTGATGACGCCAGAGGTGTACAATCGTCTTGACATGCTTGGTGAACGCGTGCGCTCCGATTTGAACGAAGCTTTTGCTCTGTCGGGCCAACCAGGCCAGGTGACGGGATTTGGCTCACTCTTCAAGATCCATATGAAGAAGACCGAGATCACCGATTATCGAAGTGCATACCCGTCACAGGACCAGATACACCGCTTTGATCATCTCTACCAGTACCTGCTCAATCATGGTGTCTTGATTGCTGGGCAGAGACTTGGCGCGCTCTCGACGGTGATGACTGATCAGGACCTGGATCACTTGCAGCAAACAGTGTTGGCAGGCTTGCGTCAGATGAAAGCGGTGTCAGGATTCGGCGAACTAGATTTGTAGAGAGGAGAGCTTTCATTTATGACGTTTGTCGAGGAAACCATACATGCAGTTTTCCGCTGGCATCGCCTATGGCAACCTGTTTCCCGTCAGGCGACCACGCAACGGCTGACACGCGGTCAACATGCTGATTATAAGTAGAGGCATTGCTTCCAGCAACAGCATACCATATTTGCACTGTCTTATCCCAGGAACCAGCAGCGATACGCGTACTGTCAGGCGACCAGGACACGGTGCGTACGCGCTCACTATACCCCTGATATGTGCAAACGTGGCTGCCGTGCAGAGCATTCCATACCTGCACGGTACGATCAGCACCGGCTGAAGCCATCAGTTTGCCATCAGGCGACCAGGCGACCACTTCCACAACGCCATTATGGAGAGCATACGTCAAGACACAGCGACTGGAGAGCACATCCCATACCTGCACAGTTCCATCAACACTGGCCGAAGCCACACTCCTATTATTGGGCGACCAGCTCACTGACGTTACCGGCTGACGATGGCGTGCATAAGTTATGCACGTACGATAGGTAGCAGCATCCCATATAAGCACAACGTGGGCGGCATCTGCCGATGCAATATACCTGCCATCAGGCGACCAGGCGACCGCCTGTACGGGGCCGCGATGGGCCGCGTAGGTATAGAGGAGATTGCCAGTATCCGCATCCCACATCTGGGCCGTCGCGTTGGCACTCGCGGAGACTATGCGCTTTCCGTCAGGCGACCAGGCCAGAGCGGTTATCCCTATACCCATAGACTGGGCATAGGTGACGAGCGGCTTCTGTTGCGCTACATCCCACAGACGTACGCCATTGATCCTGTCAGCCGTAGCAATACGTTGCCCATCAGGCGACCAGGCGACAGAGAGCAGCGCTGTTGGAGGCAGCTTACCCGCTATCAGTTTCGGATCAACAGCCACCACGTGCGCGGAAATCTGTTGCGGTACAGCGCTAGCAGCATGCGCGACACCATCCAGCGCATGCTTTAATCCAGTCAGCAGAGACGAGTAAGCATCCGCGACGCTTGTTCCAAGGAGATGGTTATAGTAAGCAAGCGGTTGAGGCGAGCGAGGGGCTGGCAGTTGACGAGCGGACGAATAGAGCAACGGCACCTGTCCCCGCGCTGGTGGCAACGCAGCCGCAGGCCGATTGTGACGAGCGACAGGCACAACACTCGCTGATGCGGGGTTTTGTGGCGGGAAAGTATGGTGTGCAGCCAGTGTACGACTACGTCCAGCAATCATACGCTGCAACTCACGCATGATATTTGCCATACTGGCCGGTCGCTTTCTTGCATCTCTATCCAGCATACATGTGATCAGGTGCGCAAGCGCTGGACAAGCAGGTAAATTAAGTGGCGCATGTGAGAAAGGTGAGAGGGCAGGATCATCCCCAGCCAATAATTGGTGCAACGTCGCCCCCAGGCTATACACATCGGTTTGCGGAGTCGTCTGCGCTCTGCCGTATTGTTCCGGTGCCGCATAACCAGGAGAGCCTAATACCAGTGTATCCTTGGCCTGTCCATGTTTAAAGTGGCGCGCAATGCCGAAGTCAATCAGGTAGAGCAAGCCTTCTGGCGTACGCATCACATTGGCGGGTTTCAGGTCACGAAAAATAATCGAGGGATTGCGCGTATGCAGGTAGCTGAGCACTGAACTGAGTTGCACACCAATATGCAACACTTTTTCAACGGGCAAGCAACCATCTTTTGCTCTCTTGAGATAATCTTCCAGCGTTTCCCCTTCAATGAAACTCATCACCAGATAGCAGCGTCCATCTTCTATAAAATAGTCATAGATGCTAGGCAAATTGGGATGCGTCAGGCCAGCCAGCATAAAAGCCTCGCGTTTGAATGCATCGGTAGCTTCAGCTATCTCCTCCGGGCTGA
The DNA here is from genome assembly GCA_963802635.1 of uncultured Chloroflexia bacterium. Classification (GTDB taxonomy): domain Bacteria; phylum Chloroflexota; class Ktedonobacteria; order Ktedonobacterales; family Ktedonobacteraceae; genus CAVTLG01. The sequence continues at coordinate 541,605 of CAWDJJ010000001.1, forward strand.
GGCCGCGCTGGCTCATCTCTTTCACTGCCACATGCCGCTGTCCAAATTGTATATCAGCCGCTTTATAGACCACTCCATAGCCACCCGAGCCTACCTGTTTCAATACACGATAGCGCTGCTTCAGCACACGTTTTTTCTCAGAGCTGCTAACAGAGCCTTCTAATCTGCTCTGGTCCACCGGTAGCGCACAGCCACAGAGACGGCAGAAATGCGCGTGGAGCGGGTGGCCTGCGCCACATTGTGCGCAATACAGGTGAGAAGTGGCAACCATGTACCGGCTCTTTCATTACTAGACTAGTACTTACCGCTAACAAAAAGGCAGACAAAACACCCCATAGTGGTTATCATATTACACTATCTACAGGAAAAAGGCTATGAGCAAGGCCACATTCCACGACGACTATGAGGGAGAATTTGACGCTTACCCTCCCAGGATGTTTCCCTTGACATATTTCTCAATCCTTCGTCATAATCAGTCAGGGCTGACTTACAAACGAAAGGAACAGCATGCACAGCAAACACCGGTCTCCATTACTTTTAATGGCACTGACTGTCCTGATAGATTTCACTGGCTTTGGCTTGATTATCCCTCTACTGCCCTTCTGGGCGCAACGTCTGGGAGCTAACGCGGTCGGTGTAGGTTTGATTCTCACGGTTTACGCACTGGCTCAGTTCATCTTTACCCCGCTGTTGGGATCGCTCTCTGACCGCTATGGTCGCAAGCCTATTATTATCACATCCCTGCTTATCGAAACAACCTCATTAGCGCTCACTGCTCTAGCGGGTTCGCTGCCCATCCTGCTACTTATCCGTTTCATGGGTGGCATTGGAGCCTCCAATATCGGCTCAGCCCAGGCAGTTGTCTCTGATGTGACCAACAAGCAGGATCGCGCCAAAGGGATGGGCCTGATCGGCGCATCTATTGGTCTGGGCTTCGTGATTGGTCCACTGCTAGGAGGATTGCTTTCTCCGCTGGGGACGACATTACCATTCTGGGTAGCAGCAAGCTTAGCGCTTGCCAACGCTCTTCTTGTCATCTTTCTGCTTCCCGAGACGCATCCGACACGGACAGCTATATCGCAACGCGCGTACAGCTCTCCGTCCGTTGGGGGACAATCGGGTAGGGGCGTCACCTTGCGTGCGCCCAGGCGGTCGCCAGGACACGCCCCTACCCGGTTTCCCGACGTTTCCCCCGAAAAGATGGAGACCCGTACGAGTTGGCAGCTTGCCGCCTGGCGCGACGCCCTGCGCTCACCAACGCTTGTCGCGCTCATCGTTACCAACCTGCTCTTCACGTTAGCATTCACAGCTATGGAAGCGCTTTTTCCGCTTTTCTCGCAGCACATCTTTCGCTGGGGAGCAACACAAAATGGCTATCTCTTCACCTATATTGGTTGCATCGTTATCATCATGCAAGGCGGCCTGGTTGGCAGGTTAGTGAAGCGCTGGAATGAGCAGAGTGTTCTGCTGGCCGGTCTCGGACTGCTCGCGCTTGGCCTGATCCTGCTGGCATTCAGCAATCAGTTAGCTCTCCTGTTGCTGAGCGTTGGCCTTTTAAGTATTGGCGATGGCGCAGTTACACCAACCTTATCCACGTTACTCTCATTTAGTAGTACACAGGAGACACAGGGGGCAACGTTAGGATTAGCGCAAGGGGTTGCGGGCTTAGGACGCTCTGTCGGACCACTCGTCGCAGGAGCCGCCTATATACTCGCGCCTGGGACACCCTTTATCGCAGGTGGTATACTCGTGTTGCTGGCCTTGCTCGTGGCATTCCCGGCATTATCCTCTATTCGCAGGTTGGAGCCAGCCACCGAGGAAACGATAACACACGCTTATGAGACCGAGGAACCTGCTGCCGTTTTCAAAAAAAGTATTTATTAGAGGAGGAGTATCTGTGTCTCAATAGGAAGAAAAGGGATCAGCATCAACACCTCGCCCTCAGTAATGTCTCGTAATAGGTTCGTCGTATCGTTTGGAGGGGAAGTGTCGCATCGCTTTCCCTCACCAGAAGGAAAAACACGATGAAAGTCACCAAGAAGATCAGGCTTGAAGTCAGCGAACAGGATGCTGCCACGTTGGAATGTATGCAAGGAAAGTGCCGAGGTCTGTACAACTGGTGGGTGATGCGCCTGCGCAACGGAGAAAAGTGGCCTGGATGGGAAGCGGCTAAGAAGACGCTGCAAGAGAGTAAGCGTCATGACCCTGAACTGAAGTGGGTCTATGGCAAGCTTCTACACGAGGTCTATTTCCGCCTGGATGGTGCCATGAAAGCGTTCTTTCGGCGGGTAAAGCAGGGAGAAAAGCCAGGCTTTCCGAGAGTGCGACCACGCCATTGCTTCTTCACCCTATGCTATCCAGCAATGTACATCCAGATCGAAGGAAACACTATCCGCCTCCCAACAGGAGGGAAGGGGAAGAACAAGTATTTTCCCGATATTAAAGCAACGCTCACCGAAGAAGCACCCACTGATTACGGAGAGGTAGCAATCTCCAGAGACGCGCAGGGACATTACTACGCCTCGTTTGTCCACGAGGTGACAGAAGAGATCCACGAGCATGATGGCGTGCTTGCCATCGATCTTGGCATCAAGATCTTGGCAACCGGGGTAAACGAGCAAGGCCGCTTCTACCACATCGGAGGGTTCAAGGACAATAAGTGGTATAATACCCAACTAGACACCATCCGATCCAAACGAGACCGCTGTAAAAAGGGGTCACGCCGATATCAACACTTGAGTCGGGTCTACAAGTGTGTTTCGCAGCAGAAGCGCAATAAACAGCAAGACTGTCTGCACAAAGCATCGCATCTCATCGCACACAAAACGGTTGAGAGAACCATTGTGATCGGTGATCTTTCCCAACGGCAGATGGTCATAAAAAAACACAACGAGCGCAACAAACACGTGAATAGAGCCGTCTTCAATGATTGGTTGTTATATACTTTTGTTCAGATGCTGCGCTACAAGTGTGTGCTCTCTGGGAAAGAACTGGTAATCATAGATGAACGTGATACGTCCAAGATGTGTAGCGGATGCAAGCGATTACAGCCGATGCCGCTATGGAAACGGACCTATCGCTGTCGCGAATGTGGACTCGTCATGGATCGAGATGAAAATAGTGCCGTCAACATCTTGACGAGGTTCCTTGCCCGGCTCGGGCCACACACGGACGATTCCGTGCGGTGTGCGGTTGTTTTCACCGCAATCGACAATGTGGACACATGTGAACACATTTAGAAAGGCAGAAAAACGTATGCTTGTACGTATCACAGCAATGGTATTACGTGTTTGTGGAGTTATTGTGCTCATTCTGGGCATTCTTTTCTGGACCAATAATGCGACGAACCTTATCCCTGTGCATATGTTGCTTGGTATCCTCATCACTATTGCTTTGTGGATACTGGGCGTGGTCATGCTCACCACCAAGGGTGGCAATATCGGCATAGGTATTGGCGCTATCGTGCTGGGTATACTCGTTGTTGGCCTCGGGCTAACCCAGCAGCAAATACTAGTCGGCAACATCCACTGGATTATCCAGGTTATCCATCTGCTTTTCGGCCTCGCTGCCATTGGAATGGGTGAAATGATCTCCGCGCGCTACAGACGCTTGCATCGTCGCACTGCATAATTATTTTCACGCATAAGCCAGTTGATATTGCCTTACATTCAGATGAGAAATGTGCCGCAGCACAGTTCTAGCAACGAGAGTTGCGTTTCTGAATGCATATGGGTATGAAAACCTGCGAGTCAAGGCATGCTCTTGAAATACAGTGGCGAACGTCGCTCCCTTGCGGCTACTGAATAGCAGGCAACTCACTCAGCAGGTTTTTTTGGAGGACTATTGCCGAATAGCTCTCGATATGATTTAATGGTGTTTACATTGCTGTATCCTCAAGACGGATCGTCACCTCCCCAGGCCGACCGCTCAGGTGCAAGGATATATGCATAGCGACAAGCATCAATGAATTGTACGTCAGGGATACACTGTGGTGTCTTAGACCTGCGCCACTGAAGGAGCGGTAAAATAAGTGGGTATTGAGAACGTGCGTCATCGTATAGCTGTCTATCCGGGCAGCTTTGATCCGTTAACGAACGGGCATCTTGATATTGCACGGAGAGCCGCCAGACTCTTTGATACGCTGATTGTTGCGGTTTACGCACTTCCTGCTAAGAATTCTGCTCTTTTCGGTGGACGAGCGTATGCACCTCTGGCAAGAAGTACTTGCCGTGGAAGAGCTAGCAAACATACACGTCGAGAAGTACTCTGGTCTGACTGTGGAATATGTTCGCTCGCTTGGTGCACAGACAATCGTCAAAGGCTTGCGTTCCGCCAACGACTTTGAGGCCGAGTTCCAGCAAGGTATGATGAACCATAAGCTAATGCCGGAGATTGAGACGATTTGCCTGATCACCAATCTTGAACAAGTTTTTGTGAGTTCATCTCTACTCAAGGAGGTTGCGCGTCTGGGCGGAGACGTCACTGATATGTTGCCTGCCGTGGTCGTACGTGCTTTGACACAAAAGTTAGGGGTCAGGAACCCGATCCCCTAAAAGGGGATGGGCTTGTGGACTGTGGAGCGCACTAGCTCCGGCTGTTGCAAGTTCTCCCTCTTAAACAGTCAGAAACGCCACTGCCGTGGCTAGCCTGTCGGCTCATCTGACTGAGAGGAGTCACCTGACCAGACCCAGCCAGGGGTGAGCAACCCCCTTAAACAGTCAGAAACGCGGCTGTCGCCGCTAGCCTGTCGGCTCATCTGACTGAGAGGAGGAATCACCCATCGGGCTACGATATCGGCAGTGTTCAAGAACGGACCAACGGATGCGCGGCCAGTCCGTTGCTCTCTAACTTCTCAGTTAATCAGGTGTATGAGGGTGAAACCAGTGCTGAGAAGACGTGCAGACCGATATCATCGTCGAGGCCAACTTTACACGGTGCAGCGTAGGGAGCCAGCCATCTCTGGTACGAGAGCAGGACTGCATTTCTTGCTCTCGCCCCGCAAGGGGAGAAGCACAACGGAACCGCACCTGCGGGTGCCTTTCATTCCTCCCATAGCCTCAAGGCCTATGGGTCCCCTGAAAGAGTTTTTATGGGAAGGAGTAGAGGGGTAATATGGATATACTCTATCTCTTAGATCGCCTGGAGAACCTTGTCTCCAGCAGCCGCCGTATGCCTCTCGTCAACCAGATTATTGTCAAGGAGGCCGATCTCCTTGACATCATTGATATGATGCGTACGACCATCCCAGAAGAAGTGAAACAGGCTCGACGCATCAACCAGGAGAAAGAACGTATTATCGCTCAGGCTCAAGCCGATGCCAAGCATATTCAGACACGTGCACAGGAAGAGGCCGAGCGGATTATACAGCGTGAGGGACTGTTACGCACAGCAGATGAGCGTGCGAAGGAGATACTACGACGCGCGCAAGAACAGTCTCAGACGTTGGTGCGTCACGCCGAAGAGCATACGCTCCAACTCCAGAACGAGGCCGACGCCTATGCCGCAGAAACATTGCGCAATCTGCGCGAGCATCTCACCAATGTCAGCACCGAAGTAGAACGTACTATCCTCAGCATTGAACGTGGTCTGGAGAGCCTGGAAGGACAACAAAACGAGCAGGAAGAGCTGGATGATGTAAGTGAAGGGGAAGATGAGCCACCTCTACCAGCACAACCAATGCCGCGTCGGGCATCACTGGCTGCTGATACTATTGGCGGTCCTACCTATCTTTTTTAGTAGCTAGTATCGTAAGGGATTGTCCCTACGCGATTTCCTGGCAGATTTCTGAATAGAGTGACCCAGTGAGATAAAAAAGGACAGCAAGACTTGACACCCTTTCACAGCTTGTCTATAATGAGCAAGCGCCTGCAAAGAGCATGGAATCATTCATCTTGTGCCATAGCGTATTTTTTACCAGTGAGAAAGAGGTGTATTCTGAGCTCTAGTGGAAAGGAAATCATGGTATGATTTTTAATGTGGCGCAATTGATGAAATCTCCCGTTGGGACTTCACTTACCGCAGATATACAGGAAGATCAGGTTCAGCTCGACGATGATCTCAAAGTGGTCAGTCCTATCACGGGCCATGTGCGCATGCGCCGTGTCAATCAGGGTCTACTGGTGGATGGCGAGGTAGATCTGACGATAGAACTTATCTGCGCACGCTGTTTAAAGCAGTTTGAGCAACTGCAACATGTACCATTCGAAGAGCGCTTCTACCCAACGGTAGATGTGATTACAGGTACACCACTTCCGCCTATCGATGAAGATGATGTCTTCTCCATCGATGAGCATCACCAGGTTGACCTGACCGAAGCTGTACGACAAAGCGTATTGCTGGCTTTACCAATGGTCACTTTATGTAAAGAAGATTGCTCTGGACTCTGTGCGCAGTGTGGTCATGACCTCAATCTTGGGCTTTGCGATTGCACAGAACCAGAGGTTGATACGCGACTGAGTGTACTTAAAACGTTATTACAAAATGGATCACAACCATAACACGAGTAAAGGAATCTGAATGTTCTTCAGGTCACAATACTGGTGGAAGAGGAGAATACAGTCATGGGAGCATTACCCAAACAGCGCATCTCGCATGCTCGCCAGGGCGAGCGCAGAGCGCACCATCACCTGGATATACCACAATTAGTTGCCTGCCCGCAGTGCAAAAAGCCGCGTCTGTCACATCATGCCTGTCCCAATTGCGGCACATACCGTGGTCGTCAGGTCTTTTTGCCCAGAACAAAGAAGTAATGTAGCGTGAGCCAGAGCTGCTATGCATGTTGCAATCAGATACGCGTGACACCATTCGCATAGATAACCTCGCGTGAAATTTCAAGTATCTCTATTGCTATACATTCGTGTGCTATCTTAAGTTGCAAAAAATAGGAATGATCTTTACTATTACTCCACCTGCTAAAAGCATGGCTCTTCTACATAAATAGACGAAACGAACATGATAAAGAAACCAGTTGCCTTTCTTTTTCCTGGACAAGGGAGCCAGTTCGTTGGCATGGGAGCTGACGTCTTTGAAGCATCGCAGGCCGCCAGACGTGTATTCACAGCTTTTGATGAAACGTTAGGCTTTCCGCTCAGTACATTATGCTTTCAGGGACCGGAAGAAACCTTGCGTGCGACTATTCATGCGCAACCCGCCATTGTCGCAGTTAGTCTTGCTTACCTTGCGGCCTTTCAAGAAGCCCTCGCCCCTAACCACTCATCCTGGTCCATTCCACTCACGCCCAGTTACACCGCTGGTCATAGTGTCGGTGAATGTGCGGCGCTGCTAGTGGCAGGCGCATTAGATCTTCCAGGGGTTGCGATGCTTGTAAGCGAACGTGGACGCTTGATGCATCAGGAAGAGTTAGCTTGTCCAGGCGGTATGGCGGCGGTTATCGGCATGGATGCAGATCTCTTACAAGAGATTTGCCAGCAGGTTGTACAGCAGACCGAGCACGCACATGCCGCTCACCCTGGAGAGGGACAGGTGGTCGTGGCGAATTATAATGCCCCAGGCCAGGTGGTTATCTCTGGTGAGCGGCTGGCATTAGAGGCTGCCACACAGCTAGCCAGAGAACGCGGCGCGAAAAAAGTCATTCCGCTTGCCGTAAGTGGTGCCTTTCACTCACCTGTCATGCAGCCAGCAGCAGCCGGTCTAGCACGCTCGGTGGCAACTATTGATCTGCGCGATGCGAGGATCCCGATTATTGGGAATATCGCAGGCACGCCTCTGACGACGGCTCAGTCGTTGCGCAGTGAACTCTGCGCAACAGGTTGCGGCATCCGTCCAATGGACGTGCAGCATTGAGTATTTAACGCATATTGGTGTAACAACCTTTTTCGAGATTGGTCCTGGTCAGGCTCTGGCTGGCATGATCAAACGCATCGCTAAAGGTACTACTACGATAAATATTAGCAACGTGGCTCAGATAGAAAAAGCAGTGCAGCTTACTCGTGAGTTAGATCTGTTACAATAGCGTATAATTGAGGAAACAGTCTGAGCGTCAGGGAAGCGCTTTTCGCACAGCTCTGCCGATAAAGATAGTAGACTTGACACAAAGCTGAAAAGCGCCTATCTTTGCTGTAAGGCAACAGTACGCACGAGTTTACGTACATAATTACGGATGTATCATTCCTGACGCCTTCATCGTGGCACTGAGTAACAACGCTGTGCCGGATACGCTACTCAGCGATGATAAAAGAGGGTGATTGCTACAGAGGTAGTGTTACAGCCTGCACAGATAATCAGGCGCGTTCTGGTAGGCTAAACAGAAGCATCGATGGTGATTTATCACTTGAAGCAAGGAGAACTTGTATGGCAATAGAATCACAACTGGCAGGCGTGGTACGTGTTGCCCGACCAGTGCTTTTTACGATAGTGATTAACACAGCGTTGCAAATTCCGGGTGTCATTCGTATGGCACAGGCTGGCGACCAATGGACACGTCTGCTTGGTCATAAATTCCCCAGGCTCGGGGTCGCTTTAACGGTGAAAGAGAACAGTGTGTCTGCCGACTTATATATCGTCGTCGAGGCCGGTCGCAACATCGTGGAGGTAGGAAATGCCGTCCAGGAAGAGGTGGCCGCGGCTATCGAAGAGATGATAGGCATGCAGGTACGAGAGGTCAACGTCTACATCCAGGATGTTGCGTAATGGGTCCAGAGAGTTGCTTATCTGCCTGGCTGACTGCGGAGCTAGCAGCGTTGCCAGGCGGAACAAGAACGCGTTTCTGAATGCATAGGGGTGTCACGCATCACGGTTATGCACATTCTGTATAATTCTTTATACACTAGACTATTTAGCTAGTTACCATTCGAGGATACTATGCCAGGGATACGCAGACAAGCGCGCATGATCGCACTGCAAACACTCTACGAATACGATATCGTGAACCATACTCCAGCAGAGGTTTTGCAGCGTCACGCCGAGGAACGCAATCTGAATCCGAAGGTCGTAGAATACGCTAGCGAACTCGTCCTGGGCGTGTGTAATCATCTTGCTGACATCGATGCTCATATCCAGAGTGCGGCCCGTGAATGGCCGTTGCAGCAAATGGCTCGCATCGATAAAAACATTCTCAGGCTTGCAATCTACGAGATTCTGTTTAATAATACGGTACCAGCCAAGGCTGCGATTAACGAAGCTGTGGAACTAGCCAAGTCCTTTGGCAGCGAAACCTCCAGCCGCTTCATCAATGGCGTCCTCGGCACTATATTTAATCGGGCACAGCAACAGCCCATCCCTAAAGCGGAAAGCGAGGTGAAATAATGCCTACTACCCAAGAACGTCTGAAAAAAATTATCGTCGATCAGCTTGGTGTCGATGAGAGTGAGGTGGTGCCTAGCGCATCTTTTGTTGAGGATCTCAATGCCGACTCACTCGATCTGGTTGAACTTATTATGTCTCTTGAAGAGGAGTTCAAACTGCAGATCTCTGATGAGGATGCAGAGAAAATTACGACGGTACAAGAAGCTGAAGATTATATCGACGAACATTCGCGCTAATTTTTTGCAGCACTATTGGGCGTTCATTATGAGCGTCATACCTGGGCGGCCACGTGGTCGCCCCTTTTTCTCGTTCGTCTCTGTTTGTTCTTGCTTCTTTGTGCGCTTGGCTTTTTTGTTGTCACAAACTCCTACCTTCGTGCATCTCTATTACTGTGCAGAGTAGCATTGTCTGCTCTGATCAACGCGAAAGAGTTTTTTGTGGATACGATGCCTGCAGCCGAGGTGGTCGAGGCTCTCATTCAGGAATATTATAAGTTAGTTTTCCATACCATTTATGGTCTAACAAATAATTGGGAGGAAAGCCAGGACCTGACTCAGGATACCTTTTACCAGGCCCTGAAGTCGCTTGGTGCTGCCCGCGCCGCCAGTGGCGCTCAATTCCATGCCCGGGCATGGCTCTTGCGTATTGCTTTAAATACTGTACGAATGCAGCGCAGACGCCGCAACATTTTTCGCTTCATCCCTTTCTCACAAGCTCAGGAGAACAGGCCGCAAGAGACTGACGAAAGTACTGACGAGACGCTGCACACACTGGCTGCACCGGTCCAACCAGGCGGTTACGGGGCAGCCATCAGCACTGATCCGGCAGAGTTGGTTGCCGAACAGGACACCGTTCAACGTACCCTGGCGAAATTACCAGAAAACTTACGCGTTTGCCTGCTCCTCTCAATCGTCGGTGGGCTTTCTATACCAGAGATTGCTCACATGCTCGATTTGAAAGAAGACGCCGTACGCCAGCGCATCACCCGAGCACGCAAACAATTTAAGCAGATCTATGATTACGAGAGCAATGAGGAGTTGGTTGATAGCATACCAACCACCACATCGATGCCGCAAAGCGGGCAGGAACGTGCCAGACACCATCCATTGACCGATAAGCGACAGCCTTTCAAGCTGATGACGCAGCCTTCCGCCACATGGAGCAAGTATGTATAATGACTCTATTGAGACTTTGCTGTTACGCCACTACGGGAGCACAGCGGCTACACCGCAGGCTTTAGAGCAGCGTTTGCTGAACTCCGCACGTCGCGAAACGAGGGAATTGCATAGGCAGCAGCAGGTAGTTACCCATCTGCGCGAATGTCGCGTGAGCCGCCGACGCGTGGTACAGATGGTCGCTATTGGTTCTGCTGGACTGGGTATCGTGAGCGCCGGGCTAGAGAGCTTACAATCGCTTGAAGCAAGCATATTAGGCCAGGATATCGCACAACGCGCTATCCCTTAGATAGTGTTTGGAAGGACCATCATGCTATTTGGACACCCGTTTGAGCTTATCATCATTTTCGTGATCGCCCTGCTGATCTTTGGGCCAAAGAGGTTGCCAGCGATGGGTAGATCTATTGGTCAAAGCATTCAGATGTTCAAAAAGGGTATGAACGAATTAAGTGCTCCTAAAGAGGATGTAATCGCACGCGCCGAGGCCTTGATGTCACAGCGCGCATTGGATGCTGCCAGGATCGAACTTGAGGCTCTCGAACGCGAGATTGCCAACAGAAGAGCCGCCGCTGCCGCGCAGGAAGCCGCTCAGCCTGAGGTTGAAACCCATGATAGTGAAACGACCGCACATATCGATTAAAACAAATTACGATACCTGTTGTTGCTGCTAGTAGCTAAGGGGAAGAATAATGGCGACTGGTAATACCAGTAAGCAAATTCAGATGGGTGATTATGACGAGTACACGCAAGAGGCAAACGACCTGTCTGCTATGCCATTAGTGGATCACCTGGAAGAACTACGCTGGCGCATCTTCAAAATGTTGATTGCGGTAGCTGTTACTACTGTGATTGCTTTCATCTTCAGGAATCAGCTTCTGCACATCCTGAATGCACCATTGCCCAAACGGGCCGACGCGCTGAATAACGGTAAACCTGTGGTGCTGGGACTTACCGAAGGTTTTACCGTTGAGCTGCTGATCTCGCTTGTCGTCGGTATTGTCTTGGCGTTGCCGGTACTGCTCTATCAGACCTGGGCTTTTGTTGCTCCTGGACTCTACGCGCATGAGAAGAAATACGCGGTGCCCTTTATCTTTATCGGCATCACGCTCTTCACTATCGGGGTTATTCTTGGCTATTTTGTGCTGCGCTATCCGGTCGAATGGTTCATTAATTTCTCGTCTGGTAACTTTGTCGAGCTGGTGACTGCAAGCAGCTATTTTTCATTTGTGGCTATCTTCATCCTGGTCTTTGGGCTGATTTTCGAACTGCCCCTGGTCCTGACCTTCCTGGCTAAGGTCGGACTTGTCTCGGGTGAAACACTACGCAGAAAACGCGCTGCAGCCCATGTTGGTATGTGGATTGTGGCTTGTTTTGCTACGCCGGGAGCAGACGTGGTTAGCCCTATCATTATCGGGGTAGCCCTGTCGGTGCTCTATGAGTTGACCCTCATCTTCATTCGCTTCTGGGTCAAACATCCAGTAGAAGTTATTGAATAGCAGTGGCACAATTTCGTTGTCACAAATTCCCATACTCGTGCATCTAGTTTTATATGACCAGTTATCCAGGTGTACATATTTATATTTCCTTTCATTCAGATGAGCGAAGCTAGCCATGGCAGTTGCTGATCCGCCTGGCTGACTGCGGAGCAGTAGAAGCGCCAGCTTCGTTGCCAGGCGGAACAAGAACGCGTTTCTGAATGCTTATGGGTATTAGCACAACAGGCCAATTGCTCGCTGCATTGACCTCTTCTCTGAATAGACAAACAGGACACTCTTTAGTAAGAAAGCGCCGTTACATTGCATCACACAGTGGTGGATGCAGGAACAAGAAAGGATACCTATCATGCCAGGTCTACATCCAGAACTCTTTATTATCGTTGTCATCGCCCTGCTGATCTTTGGGCCGAAGAAATTACCGGAGATGGGTTCTGCTATCGGTAAGAGTATCAAAGAATTCAGAAAAGGCATGAACGACTTGCATGCCCCCAAAGATGAGGATGCCATTTCATCCACAGCCAATAAACGCGACGAGCTAGATGGTATCGAGCGGGAAATCGCCAGTAAAAAGGCTGCTCTGGCCGCGCAAGAGGCCGCGCAGAGCGAGGTCAGTGCCAGCGAGACTGCCAACGTTGATTAATGCCAGACAATAGATGGCTTTCATCAGCTAAACGTTTATATGAATGTCACAGAGCCTAGACAAGGATAGTAAACCATACTATTTTTGTGTACTCATCGATTATAGAGGGAAAAAATGACAGCAAGTGATCTTGATCAGCAGGTCCCCTCACCTTTGAATAGTGACAATAACGCTTACAACGACGATGACGATGACTGGGAAGAGGCAAATGATTTGTCTACCATGTCACTGATAGATCATCTGGAAGAACTGCGCTGGCGTATCTTTAAAGTATTGATCGCGGTAGCAGTTGGTTCCATTGTTGCCTTTATTTTCAGGGATCAGATTATGAACTTCCTGGAGGCCCCGTTGCCAGCTCAGGCCAGCGTTTTGCATACCAAAGATGGCAAACTCGTGGTTACTGGACTGATGGAAGCCTTTACAGTTTCGCTCCTGGTCTCGGTGGTTGTCGGCGTTATTGCATCACTGCCGGTTTTGCTCTATCAGACCTGGGCATTTATTGCTCCAGGCTTATATCAGCGTGAGAAGAAGCACGCATTGCCGTTTATCTTGATCGGCGTTGTACTCTTCCTCGCTGGAGTTAGCCTGGGTTACATCGTATTGCGCTACCCGGTTGAATGGTTCATCAGTTTTTCCTCCGGCAGTTTCACACAACTGGTGACGGCGGGTAGCTACTTCTCTTTCGTCTCTATCTTCATTCTGGTCTTCGGGTTGATCTTTGAATTACCCCTGGTTCTGACTTTCCTGGCAAAAGTTGGTATTGTCTCCGGCGAGACGCTGCGCCGGAAGCGCGCAGTGGCACACGTCATCATGTGGGTGCTTGCCTGCTTCGCTACACCGGGAGCTGACCTCTACAGTCCGATCTTTATCGGTGTGGCCCTGTCGCTGCTCTATGAATTAACGCTCATCTTCATTCGTTTCACTATCAGAAGCGAACCTGCGGCCATCGAAGTTGACAACTAGCCAGCAGTACAACAGCGGAGATATGTAATGTACATGTTTCTGCTGCTCTTTTTTCCTTGGCGCAAAGCAACTTGGGGTGTTCGGCATTGTTCGGATAGAACCAGGAGTTTGCTCACCGTGGAACAGGAAACTCGGAATAGCAGAGTAGCCCAAAAGGGCTACTCTCAATCGGCCTGTTAAAGCATCCAACAAAACTTACAACTTTGCTTATTGGGTCCGCTCACGAAATTTCGGGTAAGCCCATTTTAGACAAGCTCTTCAGAAGGGGATGAAAGTGGTCGAAGCGGACGATAGAGTCCCTGAGCAACCGTTTCTAGGAGAGTGAAATGGTATTTGCCATGTACATTGATATGCTAGAAGCGCAGCGGAGCTAATCGCTGTTGAGCCACTTGCCCTTGCGCCCGTAACTCATCCAACGCGTCCTGCATATACCAGATATTCCAGAGCACGATGATGTTGACTACCAAGCACTCCCAGTTGAGGTAGGGCTAAGGCTGTAAAAACCGTAACTAGTCAGATGACCCTGGCAGTTGCTATAAAAGAAAAGCTGAGATCTGCACCTATACAGAAAAACCTAATGCGTAGAGGTTGTGATCATAAGAGCCAATGTAAACTGTGCCATTAGCTATCATTGGTGTGGCAATAATCGGGCCACCTGTTTGGTAGGACCAGAGAGGCTGGCAGGCATTGCGACATGCGGCATCAAAAGCATAGACTTTGCCATTGCGAGAACCAACATAAACAATGCCATCAGCCACCATTGGGGAGGAGTAGACTATGTTGCCTGTTTGGTAGGACCAGAGAGGCTGGCAGGCATTGCGACACGTGGCATCAAAAGCATAGAGGTTGCCATCATCAGAGCCAACATAGACCATCTTGTCAGCTATTGCTGGTGAAGATCCAACTGCATTATTTGCCTGATAGAACCAGAGAGGCTGACAGGCATGGCGACATGCGGCATCAAAAGCATAGAACTTGTGATTCTCAGAGCCAACATAGACCATGCCGTCAGCTATTGAGGGAGAGGAAACAATGGGTGCACTTGTTAGGTAGGACCAGAGAGGCTGACAGGCATTGCGGCAAGTAGCATCAAAAGCATACAGCTTGCCGTCGGCAGAACCAGCATAAACCATGCCGTTGGCTACCGCTGGTGAGGAACCTATAAAGTTTCCGGTTAGGTAGGACCAGAGAGGTTGACAGGCATTGCGGCAAGTAGCATCAAAAGTATACAGCTTGCCATCTTGATGAGAACCATTATTATTGCCAACATAAACTATGCCGTTGGCTACTGTTGGGGAGGAAACGCCTTTGCCACCTGTTAGGTAGGACCAGAGAGGCTGGCAAGCACTCTGACAAGTAGCATCAAAGGCATAAATTTTGCCGTCATCAGAGCCAACATAGACCATACCTTCAGCAACCGCTGGTGAGGAAACGCCTTTGCCACCTGTTAGGTAGGACCAGAGAGGCTGGCAGGCACTTTGGCAGGTAGCATCAAAGGCATAAATTTTGCCATCGACAGAAGTAATATAGACCATGCCGTTGGCTACCACTGACTGAGATTGGATAATATAGCCTGTTTGGTAGGACCACAGTAGAGTGAGACGGCTTATATTTGTTGTATTGATAAGACGCTCGTTGCGGTTCCAGTGCGTATGGGCAGCGTCAAAGCCAAACTGTACTTCCTTAGCAGTTGCTACCCAGTACGCATTTGCGGCTACCGTTGTTGTCAACAATGCATGCAGTTGATCCTGTTGCAAGGTAGAAAACCAAACTATGTTATTTCCTATAACTAGAGCAAGACAGAGGAGTACAAAAACTGTGCTGCGTAAGCGACGACGATTCGAGCGAGATCTAAAAAGTGATGCTGGCGTGCTCTGTTGGAGAATTGTCTGAGTGTCCTGATCGGTTAGGTTGGCTAGTTTCCTGTTAGGGGTGCCCACTATCTCGCTACTCTCTGAAAAGGAGCGGGGGTTGGAAGGTGATAATATGGCTGAAGTCTTTGTATTCAATGCTTCGACTGTTTTTCGGATACCTTCTGCAACATCGAAAAGTGCTTCATCCACGTAATGCCAATTGGAACTTTGGATCGGCTTTGCTCCTGTTGGCAGTGCTTGGAGCTTGCCAAATGGAGCGCTTTGCCAGTGAACAGGGCGTGCAATGATAGGAATAACTTGTGCCTCGCCACGCTCATGCCTTTCCATTGCGCACTCCACTTCAACACTGAAACAATACTTCGATGCCATAAAATCAGGGCTAATCAAGAGGAGAATAATATCGGCTGTATTCAGGTGCGTACTAATTTCACGTTCCCATTCAGTTCCTGCACTGATATCTTGATCATGCCAAATCTTGATAAAATGTTGCCTTTTTAATAGACTTAGATGCTTATCCAGTTCCTTACGCAGGTTATCATCTTCATGAGCATAAGAAACAAAAACTGTTTTGCCTTCCGCACTTTTATCTTTCATGCTTCATGCTCATCCTTGACTGTTCATTTCTCTTTTTCCTGTTATATCCATGCAATTTTCTCTACATCCTGCTGCAAATCTTGCTTCGTTCCGCGAATGTAGAGCATGGTGGTATCAAGCGAGTCATGACCCATGATTTGGGCTAGTCGGTGCAAAGGAACTATCTCTGCCATGCGATAGCCAAAGCGATGGCGCAGGTCATGGGGACTGAGATCTTGAGTATTAGCAGATATTGGTCCTGATTAGTGCGCTGAGATCTGTATACTTCTCATACCTGCTCAGGTATTTTAGCAGAAGTGTATGCAAATGTACAGATTTTTGATGTGGGAAATAGAAAAGAAGAAAACCGCTTACAGATTGAATTTTTGATCGAAAAGTGATATCAGCGAGGCAACCTCATCTGGGCTACGTTCATCGTGGGTTTGCACCGACAGTTGGCCCCGTCCAAAGCGTCCCCACAGCAAACCAATTGCCAGCACATAGAGCAGCGCCGCGCAGATAAAGACGGGCGTATAGCCCAGATGCGCTATGATCAGTCCTCCAAGTTGGGTCCCAATAGCCGACGCGCCCTGATATGCGGCCTGGTAACTACTATTCGCCAGCCCACGGTGCCGCCTGGATACCACTTCCATCGAGAAAACTTGCATGATACCTTGCGACATATCCATAAATCCCTGCCTGAAAGGGTAGAGCAGTGCTGCGAGTGGCAAAAAGCGTGTTAAACCAATCATCAGCATCAATGGTACGCTTACTAGCTCCGTCAGAACCATCGTGGCTACTTTGCCGATGCGCTGTGCCAGCCAGGGAGCCAGCAGCGCAAAAAGAGCATTGAGCAAATTCGCGCCCCCGGCAATGATGCCGAACAAAGCGGAGGATGCGCCCAGGTGCCGCACAAAATAGATATTATAATACGGGATAAATAATCCCGCTCCTGTCGCGATGAGCACCTGTATGAGCACGATAACCACCACAGGACTGAAGAGTACATTGTGCCAGGAAAGCTGTTGCCTCCACATTGTGAAGTTTGCCAGTGCTCGCGGTAACGAGGGAAGCTGTCTCCATGCAGGCGCGCTAGCTGGATCGTCCACGCCGCGATGGGGATAGTCATTGCTCAACATAAAAAGAGGAATAAAGTTTGGGATAGCTATCAGTCCGGCCAGTAGCAGTGCCAGTTGATACGCCCGAGGTGCAGCCTGACTAGCAAGCATCCATGCAAAAGAGTGAGGTAGCGGACTCATAAGCCAGGGTATCGTACGCAACCAGATAGGCAAAACACCGCCCAGTGCCTCGCCAATGACAGAAGTCGCCAGTGTCACGACAATATTCAGGCTGAAAAGGTGCGGACGCTCAGCAGGCGTGCTATTCAGCGAGAGGAAAGGTGCATTGATTACCAGCGTAAACGCGCCCGCGACACCCGCGATGAAGGTGCTTATGAGCAAGGGAGCTGGCGTACGAAAGAGCATCTGCCCGATACCAACGACGCCAATCAGTACACTCGACCAGATCAGGATCGCTTTGCCGCTAAAGCGATCTATACAGATACCTGCTGGGAAAATAGCCAGTCCGGCACCCAACGTTCCCACAAAGAGCACAAGACCAATAAAATCAGTTCCATATCCCAGTGCGTTTAGGTAAAGGTTATATAAAACAATGATGATGCCAAAGGGAATGCCGCTTAGAGCATTGCTCAGCAAATACAAACGAGCATTGCGCTGAAAACGCCCGAATTGTTGCCAATACTCAACGAGTTGGGACATGGTTTAGTTGACCTGCCGTTACGCTTCGTGCTGCCTGGGGTTGTCCATCCTTTGTGGGAGCTTGCTCAGAGACCTCTGCGGCACTCTTTTCCAGTAGAGCACGATAACCAGCATTACCAGCGTTTTTCTCTCCACTGGCTACACTTTTTTGCTTCCCCGCGCCTGGTACAAAGAACGCCTTCGCGATAGTTTGCACCTGAACAGTACGTGCGCGGAATTCAATCGCCGCTTTCACAATGGGTTCAGTCGTCTGGTCTACTTTTGTGTCGACGGCCTGGACGCGTCCCGGCACACTGACGACCGCGCGCACAACTGGCTGTTCGTTTTCAGTGGGAGCACTCTCATTTTTTGCCGCCTCCGTGGTCTTATTCACGCTTTCAATATGCGGTCGTAGCAACTTGATTAGCTCAGTTTTCTCACGCAGCCAGCCCAGACCAAAGGCCATCGCCAGATTAAACGCGACGGCAAGTATCACAAAGATGAACACAAAGAGACACAGAATAATCGCTGATATCTGCCCCAACATGGCTAAAACGGGATTCGCAGTACCTATCATCCTTCGCTCCCTTCCGCGCTAGCCTGTATGGCTTCCTGCTGCTGCTTGCGCCGCTGCTCGGCGTGACTCCTCGTACGTCCACGGCCCAGGAAAACGCGCAGCATCTGCTGTCCCGCGACGAGCGCAGATACGACACGTACACCAGGCACAAGGGCAAACTCAGAGGTCAAACGGGCTGTATTCCCTATCGTAGAGACCGTATGACCGGCGGTTTTCGCCGTATCTTTTACAAGCCCCATAGTCTCTTGCACTGATGCTACCAGCGGCTTCATTTCATCGCGCACCGTCATAATCGTGCGCACCAGCATGAGAATAGAATATATCTGAAAGACTGTCGCCAATACCATGAGCACCGCTAGAAGCAGCAACGCAATGTAGAGCACATCCAGTAATACATGGAAAATAGCTGCTAGAACGAGGCCAATGATAATGAGCAGTGTAACCACCGCCCCAGCTATGATTGCGAACCTCTTTGCGGTTTGCATAATGTGCCTCCCAATCCAATTCTGAAGTAATTCTGTTTCATTATAGCGCACAAGCGAGAATAGTTCCAAAGAAAACAGAGCGTTTTGTAGCGAAAGAGAGTGGCTATTGACGACCGCTTACTTTCGTCATGTGTGCGTTGAACAGGTTGCTTCGATTTATATTTGATGCAAAATGTGTGTGAAGATCAAAACGGGCGCGATAAATCTGGCCCCTACCTACGGGCGATCAATCGCCGCGCAGATCCTCTACGACCATCCATCGCCAGAAAGGAAAAGAAAGGCAATGTATTGCCTGAGATGTAGGGGCCAGATTTATCGCGCCCGTATCGCCCGAATATCTCGAAAAATGTGAGTAAGAGTCAGTCTTTCAAGCGGGGAAGTGTCAATCTACGCCTGCTGTGTAGTGCGTGCGGCCTGCGCTGCCGCAACCAGATTAGTGAGTGCCGGTTGCACCTCTGCCCAATGGCGGGTTTTGAGTCCACAATCAGGATTAACCCAGATTTGCTCGGCTGGCAATACCTGGAGTATTTTGTCGAGGATCTCACTACATTCCTGGCGCGAAGGTACGTATGGTGAGTGAATATCATAGATGCCAGGACCTATCTCGTTGGGATAACGGTAGGCCACAAAGGCGTTCAGTAGCTCTAGTTGTGAACGCGAAGCTTCTATCGAGAGGACATCAGCGTCCATCTTAGCTATCGCGTCGATGATATCGTTAAACTCTGGAATAGCACATATGCGAGTGAATTTGAGTATCGTCGTGTACGTCAGAGGAGGCCAGGCGGAAACAATTGACCGCCCAGGTAAGATAGCTTTGCCAGTGGGCACGACGCAGCGGTAGGCCCTCGCGCAACGCAGGTTCGTCAATTTGAATGATACGGATACCCGCAGCCTCCAGGTCCTGTACTTCGTCATGCAGTGCTAGAGCCAGTTGATAGCACGTTTCTGCACGCGGTTGGTCATCTCGCACAAACGACCATTGTAAGATAGTCACCGGACCGGTGAGCATGCCCTTCACTGGTCGCTCCGTCAGAGATTGTGCAAAACGCGACCAGCGTACAGTCATAGGACCCGGTCGGCTGACGTCGCCATAGATGACCGGTGGACGTACGCAACGCGAACCGTAGCTTTGTACCCAGCCATTCTGCGTAAAGAGGAAGCCGTTGAGCTGCTCGCCAAAGTACTCGACCATGTCGGTGCGTTCGAACTCCCCGTGCACCAGGACATCCAGCCCCAGCTCTTCCTGGAAGCGAATTGTGCGCGCAATCTCTGTGCGCAGAAAATCTTCGTAGTCAGCGAGAGCTAGCTTTCCACTCTTGTAAGCAGCGCGGGCAGCACGCACATCGCTGGTCTGCGGAAATGAACCTATCGTGGTAGTTGGCAAGAGCGGTAACTTTAACCTGGCGTGTTGCAGTTTCCTACGCTCTGTTGAAGGACTCTTACGCTGTGCCTCTTGCCCTATCACTGTCTGCATGCGCTGTGCTACAGCAGCATTGTGAATGTGTGCGGAACTGCGCCGTTGCTGGAATGCGCGGCGGTTATCCTCCAATTGTGTAGCGATAGCGTCTGTCCCATCATTGCTGGCACGCGTGAGCAGCACTATTTCTGTAATCTTCTGTTGTGCAAAGGCCAGCCATTGCTTGAGTTCATCGTCAAGTCGTGTCTCTTGCGCGAGATCAATGGGGACGTGTAAGAGTGAACAGGATGGTCCAACCAGGATGTGCTCAGAACCCAATGCCTGTACTCCACGTTCAATGAGAGCTAGAGCACGCTCAAATTCGGTGCGCCAGATATTGCGTCCATCAACGATGCCCAGCGACAGTGTGAGGGTAGATGGCGCGTTTGCCAGCGCCTGCTCCAGTTGTTCCGGTGCTCGTACAAGGTCCAGGTGAACGGCTGCTACAGGAAGGTGTAACAGCATGGGTAGAGAGGGACCAGGATCACCAAAGTAGGTTGCTAACAACAGGCGCAGCGACGAGGAGACTGCGCTCAAACGCGTATATGTTTGCTGAAAGATGGCCTGTACAGCAACGTCCAGATCAAGGACCAGGCATGGTTCGTCAATCTGAATCCAATCGGCCCCGGCAGCCGCCAGCTTGCTGAGCATTTCCTCGTACACTGGCAATAAGGCATCCAGCAGGGTAAGCGGTTGTATGTTTTGTTGATGTGTCTTGCCCAGAAGTAGAAACGAGATCGGACCAAGGAGTACTGGTCGTGTATGAATGCCCAGATCTCTCGCCTCTATAAACTCGTCAAGTGCTTTGGTTGAAGCCAGCCGAAACTGCTGTTGCGCAGCGAATTCGGGTACGATATAGTGATAATTGGTATCAAACCACTTGGTCATTTCCATGGCGGGAACGGCTTCTGTTTGCTCCCGGTCATGCTCCATACCGCGTGCCATGGCAAAATACGTGTGCAGATCGACACGTTCGCCATGCCAGTGGTAGCGCTCTGGCACTGCCCCAACCATGGCTATCGTATCAAGCACCTGATCATACAATGAGAAGTCATTCGAGGGAATGTGTTGTAGCCCGAGACGCTGCTGAAGCAGCCAGTGCTGCTTGCGTAATGAAGCAGCTTGCTCCAATAGTGCGGTTTCACTCAACTTATCTGACCAGAATTGCTCCAGAGCCTTCTTCAGTTCTCGTTTTACGCCAATGCGCGGATAACCAAGATTTGTTGCCTGTACCATAAGTGTGTCCTTTCGTTGTCTCGCTGCGTTTCTGCATGCATATGGGTATTAGTCCCAGCGCAATGTGGAGGCTGATTGATATTCAGTCACGTGCGTCTCAAAAAAATCTTCTCTTTACTCAGATCGATAGTTTCGCTCATCCACGGAAAAGCATGAATTTTCTGTATTCAATTGGTAAGGACACAATATATGAGTAATTACAGACACTACCCTACCATATGTTGTATCCGAAGTCAAGAAAGAGCAACTCTCTCTGCGCCATCAAAAAGACTTGACGAACGTGGTGTTCTTCACTACTATAGTGGAAAGAAGGGAAATGTGGGAGGTGTGTTATGAATACTCGACAGCAAGCGCAAAACGAAGATCTTGTAGGTTGTACGCTCCGCGAAGGAGAATATCTTGTCCAGCGTCAATTGGAACAGAGCAGCGCGAGCAGAGTCTATCTCGCTTTGCATACTGTGCTTGCCATCCCGTTAGCACTCAAACAATTGCCAGCCGACCAGCCATTGCCAGTCAGTGTCAGTGCTGAACTGGATTATATTTTGCGTGGTGGCGCGGTCACGCCGCGTTCCTCCCATACAAACGTGCCACACACGGCTTTTCCTACCAGCGATGGTGTGTATACGGATCGCTTTTTACGCGAGGCTCTATTCCTGGCGCGCCTGCAACATCCAACAATTCCTACACTCTACGATTATTTTTTTGAGAACGGGTGCTGGTATCTTGTGATGGACTATGTTCCCAGTATGACTCTCTACACATATTTACAAAAAAGCGATAACTTAGCTACGTTAGAGCTATTACGTTATGCTATGCAGATATGTGATGTGCTTGATTATCTGCATAAACAAACGCCGCCTATCCTTTTGGCGATCTGAATCCAATGCATATTATGATCTTACCCGATGGATCTATCATGCTTATTGATATTGGTCGTGCGTACTATCTGCGTAATGAGCCGCTGGATGCGAGCACAGATCATCTTTTGTCCAATTATGTGGCACCAGAGTGCTACCAGGCTGGTGGGCAGGTTGATGTGCGTGCAGATCTCTATAGTCTCGGTGTCATACTGAGTGAGATGCTGAATAAAAAGCAGATTACTGACCAGGCTCCTGATATGCCGCCTGTCACTGTTTCGACGGCTCTGAACGGCTTACTAAAGCTAGCAATGCGAGCAGATCCCGCGCGGCGTTTGCAAAGCGCCGCAGTTTTCTACCTGGCGTTGGAGCGTGCATATGATCTCGAGGAACGGCAGCTACAGCAGTTGTATAGTATAAGAGTAAATAGTAAGAGAGATAAAATATTTGCTGATATATATGAGGGAAATGAGACAATGGTGCAGTCTTTACGTGCACTTCGATCTGGAGCTGCGCAGCCAGAGACGCGAAACATTGCAGCGGTTGCGCTATGAGCGTCAGACGCAGGAACAATGGGAGCAGCAACTGGCCTCGGTTGATGAGAGTTTACAACGTCGTTCGCACCAGTCGCATATGTCCCAGGTCAGTTGGAGACCGCCAGAAAGGCGTCCAGGAGCTGTGCACAAGCTGTATCGTCTCGTTCAGGTGAGCTTTCTGCTGGTGCTGGTCATGTTTGTCGTCCTGGTATCGCTCCTGGTATATGTGCACGTTGAGCAGCGACTTCGCGACTTGTTGTTGGGGCCGCAGCCACTGTTTACACCTACGCTAGCTGTACCTGTAAATGCTGGGACTGCGGGTGCAGGTCCTGTAAGTCAGTGGCGTGTGTTACCGTCTCTACCGGTTGCTCAGGCCGATAACACTGCTGTCTACGTAAAATTACAGGGTCACACGTACATTTATGTAAATGGTGGCTACCGTGGTGCGCTTGCACCGCTCTATGATCGTGGTCTGTATCGCTACAACATTGAAACTGCTGAGTGGGAGAACATGACTGGTAGTTATTTTCCTGGTATGGTGAACAATACGGCGACTGTGGACGAGCGAGGTCACATCTTCTTCACCGCTGGCTACTCTTCTGATACATATACCGTGACTTCGCGGTTGTACCAGTATCAGCCGCTATCTGGTACCTTACAGAAAATCATACCTCCTGAACTGATGCCACTGGGCTTTGGGGATTCGATGCTAGCTGACCAGCAGGGCCATCTCTACATCACGCAAGGTTTTCTGCGCAGTGGCGATGCTCGTGTTCGAGCTGGTACCGGTTGGTACCGTTACGATATTGCTTCGGGTCAATGGCACTTGCTTGCACCGTTACCGCTGGGTATCGGCTATGTTGTGCTGACGATGAATAGCGACGGTGATATCTTCTTAATGGGCGGCTCAACTGACGCTGGACAACACAACCCACAGGATCGTATATACCGCTATGATCGTGTGCAAAATGTCTGGATACAGGCGCAGACGCGCATGCCACAACCTATGAGCGGCACCGCTAGCTGTCTTGTGAGACCAGACGAGGTTGCCGTAGTTGGCGGCTATGATCGTGTGCACAACCAGGGACTCAAGCAGTCCTGGCTTTTCAATCTGCAATCCTTGCGGTGGGAGAGCTTGCCCGTGCTCCCTACTGGTGGCTCCGTCCTGGGTGCGGCTGCTTGTGATGGCAATGGTCAAGTCTATCTGGAGCGTGGCGCGAGTGATCCCCGGGTGCCAACGCGAGACTTTTTGGAACTTCTCGTGCCCCCCAGCTCTGTGCCCAGTACAGCCACTTTGAGAGGCAAACCAGGAGCCTTCTCACCTCGCGTAGGAGCTATCAAGGGCGAATGATGTCGTGTTAAGAGTGGTCCCGCCTTTATGACTATTCTGTGAGCACGATGCGGATGGAATCGCTGGCAAAGCCGTTGCCTGTTTCAATCTGGTAGCGGTCCAGAGTCTGACTGCCCAGGCGCGTGTTGCGATCAAAAGTCAGTTGACCATTGGTGTACGCGTAAGGGCTGTCTTCTTGCTCGCGTTCTCCCTGTATAAGGATAGTATCGTACTTTGCTGTATCGTACTCGCGGAATGCTTTTAACAGCGTCGCGGCCTGTTGCCACGCCGCACAACGGCGATAGGAGATGCGTATAATTTGTTTCTTGCCATAGCTGGTAGCATCGGTCACGAACGTATAAGGCTGTGCTCCTGGCTCAAGCGCCTTCAATTGCCCTATCGTGCGCGGCGGGAATGGTGCAGGTGGCTCGGGTGCGGGCGGTTCAACGGGTTCAACGGGCACAGCAAGGGGACGCTGGCGGTTTGAGCGTCTCTCTGCTGGAACCTGTTGTGGTAGTGGATTTGCCGCAGGTGGATAATTTGCGCGTTGAACGGTCGGTGCCTGTTGTACTGTAACGGACGTGGGTTTCGTCACAGGTGTTGGCCGTTGAACAGGTTGTGGCGGTTGGTATGTTGGGGTTCGTTGTGGGACCGTCGGCCCAGGTTTTGTTGGAGGCGGATAGGCTGGCTGCTGCTGTGATGGCTGTGCAGGCGTTAATTCGCGACCGCAGCGCATACAGTAACGAATATTGTCTGGATTCAGCCCTCCGCAATTGGGACAACGCATAACTCGTCCTCTCATCTTGCTAATAAATTAGCGGTATTTGTTATAGTATATCACATATACAGCAGTGAGTTTGCATGCTTTGATGTGGCATATACAGAAAAAACAGGATGGCTAAAAAAGAGGTTTGATCTCCTCAACCTTGCTTGACAATAGCCTCTACTAGTTGGGCATTTGAGTGCGTCTTTTCAAACAGTTGGATAACCTGTTCAGTACTCTCACGACGTGGAAGATCAGCCATACGACGTCGCACAATAGTCATTGCTCGTAACTCTTTCTCCGCCAACAGGCGTTCTTCCAGGCGGGTACTGGAGCTAGTCACATCGATAGCCGGAAAAATGCGCCGATCAGCCAGTTCTCTTGATAAGCGAACTTCCAGATTGCCTGTGCTCTTAAATTCCTCGTAGACCACTTCATCGAGACGGCTACCCGTCTCAACGAGGCAACTGGCAACAATTGTCAGGCTTCCACCTTCTTCAAGCGTCCGTGCCGAACCGAAGACGCGTCGACCAACCTCAAGCGCGTGAACGTCGATACCTCCTGAGAGTGTACGGCTACCATAGCCGCCGCGCTGGTTGCGTGGTCCTTGCCACATATCGCTATTGAGATTGTGTGCGCGGGCCAGGCGCGTGAGCGAGTCAAGTAGCATGACTACATCGTGGCCCTGTTCAACCTCGCGTTTCGCATCATATAATGCTTGTTCAACAATGCGTCCATGCTTCGTGGCCTGTTGATCAAAGCTCGAAGCATAGAGTTTTACCTGTGAACCATAGATCTCTGTACGCCAGTCTGTTACCTCTTCAGGGCGCTCGTCGACCAGACAGAGGAATAAACGTGCCTCTGGTGAATTGGTGCGTAGCGCCATCGCAATCTGCCGCAGAATAGTTGTTTTGCCTGCCTGCGGTGGCGCGACGATGAGTGCTCTCTGACCGAAGCCAAGTGGTACGAGCAGATCAATCATGCGCGGAGCAATAGGCTTTGGACCGATCTCTAACGTGATGCGACGATTTGGATGGATCGGAGTTAATTTCTCAAAAGGAGTTTGTGTTGATGCCACGCGTCCTCGTTCTCCTAATAAACTATTTTCAGTCCCCTCGAATGGGTCGTGAAAGAACATGGGTTCCCGTCGCTCCTTCCAGAAAGAAAGTATAGACACGAAGCCCTTAGTACAGCGTATCACATATATGTTCCGAGTTTTGAGGCTCTCAACCGGCCTCACACCAGGAATCGCATCGCAACATACTTGTGAATTCCTGTACTTAGAGAGTGTCAGACTCCCATCACGATGCGGTCATTCAGTGAGAACGCCACTGTGATGGGGCGCTACCGTCCATCAATAGCGGAGTTTTGCACCGCATATGCAGTTCAAGTTTTTCTCATACGTTAACACTTGATCATTTGAACGCCGATTTCCTGGGAATCTGACACTCTCTAAGAGAGTGTTTGGTTTCAGCTTAATGCTGACGAAAAATGTGCGTGTTCCAAACACTATCTGAGAGGTCAACTGAAAATACACAATGGAGGAATATAGTTCCAAAAACCAGAGCGTTTTCTAGCGAAAGAGAGCGTTCTCTTGACCGCTTGCTTTCACTCTCAAATGCTTGTCCTTTGGCTTCGTGAGGGGAACGACAATTCTCACCGGATGGACTACCAGCGATGCAAGCACCGCTTTCCCATCCTCTACCACCCTTAGCCCGAAGGCATCAGGGGCTACTTTTCGTATCACATTGCCAGCACCGTTGATATCGGCATTGATCTTACGCCCATCAGATGCGCGGTAGAGTCCACGCTTGACGCGCTTGCCGCGAAACGTGTGCTTCTCACTGCCATTGTTCGGGTCACGCACTGGCAACGGGTCCAGGTCCAGTAACGAAGCTTTTGACGTGTAGGACTCTTCCGTGACTTTCACGGTAATCCCTACCAGTTCAGCCTTGTACGTGAGCATGGCGATGAAACGAGCATGAGGGATTTGAACAAAGTTTTGATTGTTCCTCTTGCCCATGTTCGCCTTTACTCTTCTTTGCCCGTAGAGTCTGCTAGAAAAATTATAAATTATGCTCACGAGATCAGCTAGCAGGTCTTCAATTGGGTTCTCTGCAAGGTTCACCACCTCAATAGAGCGTCCTTGAACAGCGAGAAGCGTCTCGATATATTTGAACCCGAAACAGGTAAGACGATCTTTATGCTCAACGACAATGATCTTGACAGTCATCAAACGCTATAAAACCAAACACTAGTTTCAGATACCTCCTACAACTCTATCACATCACGTCAAATTTTTGTGAGATCGAGTTTGTGTCGTAAATGCCTGGATAGCGAAAGAGTATTCCATCTCGCTAGGAGTGACTGTACAATATTCCTGTGCAGCATGCCCCGGAAAATATATCTGGCAAGTCGTAATCTTCATGGCTTTCCTGATTGTGTTGCTCTATAATCGGTTTAATGATATCTTTGAGCTGTCGCCTGAGCATTTCTCTGTTGCCAGTATTTTTAATCGACCTGATTCTCTGCATATCAATACCGTAATTGTTTAGCTGGTCGTAATAAAAGTTGACAGTATTTTCCTCGTTGTAATAACTGCGGATCATCTGTTCGGAAATAAAATGGTCGTCGCTGGTTATAGGATGAAAAGACCGCTCGTAGACGCGCTTGATGCAGGTATTAATATCGGTCTCAAAGAAGATGAAGTAGGCGTCATGCAAAAAAACAGGTTGAAATTGCCTTAAGGCCATAACGTAATCTTTGCGCGCAAATTCAAGTAAGAGCAGCTTTTGCGGACAATCTGTATATTCGTTTGCTTGCTTCTCTACATCCTGTAAAACCAGATCGAGCACAGAAAAATCTATTACATCGAAGCCATCCTCCTGCGAAGGTTGGAACTGCTGGTGCTGGGTGTCAGCTTCGAACATTTTGCGTAGGAACGTATAATCGTTGATATGGATTGTGGACCAACCGCTTTGCTGTGCGATAGCATAGATGTAACGTGCAGCCGTTGACTTGCCAGATCCAGGCCGTCCTAAGAGAAAAAACTTTATTGCCATAGGATACTCCCATCTGCTGCACCCTCTCTACTCAGTGTATAAAAAAATAGAACAAGTACAGATAACTCTGTATCGTCTTGTACAAAGAAAGGGAGGAGCGTCAGTTATTGTTAATATACACCTAACGCGTGCAGACTAACAGTGGTAACGATCCAGGAGGCAAATAAGAAATATGGAGAGTCAAGCCATTTCAAGAATAGTACGATCCGTGTAGAAGCATGCTTGATACTCTTCTATGTATTGCGCGGAGGTGCATAGCGTACAAAATTATGGATATTGGTGTCCCAACCAATAACGACATTGCCGCCTTCATTTTGCCCTTTTAACAGTGCCATATCTAATGCAGATGTAATAATGAAGCGCACTTCGGTAATCGCATCTTCAGCAGGATGTTCGTGGAGAATCTCTATGAGCTTGGAGTAGGAATAGGACGTCACGCCCAGACAGATCGTGACGTCAGGGATCTCTATCATGCTCTCTGGGCGCGTGTGCTGGTCGACAGAAACACGCAATGCGTCGAGATTGTAGGACCCTCTGGTACCCTGGCGCAATCGCTCAGCGTGCTCTCGTGCCTGTTCAAGCGAGGTGTGTTTGAGCAGGATGAGAAAACGATCTGCGTAGATATGATAAAGCTGACAATCGGGATATTCTTTGAAAGAGGTATGTATCTGCTCCTGCACACGTAGACCCACTTCTCGTGCCAGGTTCCTGACAACACGGTCGCCGTGCTTATTCGCCAGACTACCCTGTTTATCGATGTCCACCGCAATAAACGAGACTATTTGCTCATCCCCGGCTTCCAGACCCTCTTCATGGTATCGCTGTACGCTATGCAGGAGCGCTTCGACATCCTGAATGAAGCGCTTCTCGGGTGCAAAATCCTCAAAGAATGTGTCTACCAGATTGGGGTCTTTGACCATATCCGTTAACTTTTGCGTGACGTGTTGCCGTACACGATACGTTTTGAGCAACTCTTCGACTATTCTGCTCATGATACGTAAAATACGTTGATCATCTTCAATGAACGCTTCTACTTCAAGTGAAGCGACATAGAGCACACCTACAGCAATGCCATCCTCACCCCCAATAGGAACAGCAATGGCCGAGCGTATCGGCTCTTCCAGGTCTCGCACCACAAACGATGCATCTGCCCCAATAATCCTTGGCTGATAGATGACGTGTCCGCTGCGTAGTGCTTTCAGATAAGGACTATTTGTGTGCGTATCAGATGTGGAAATAGATGATTTTGCTTTGTAAAAAGCATTTTGGCTCTGGGCGCGTATAACAAGGCTACTCAGGCGCAAGAGCTGCGAGGGATCTTTGGGTAACATGATCCAACAAAAGCGCCAGCGTGGACGTTTGGCTGTGTTCATACCACCCAGGCGTATAATCATATCGGCCAGGCCCGTCAGAATAACATCTTCGTTGTTCGTGGTATTCGTTAGCTCTGTGGCTGGATCTAACACATCGCGTCTGGCAGAGCCGAAACAGGCGCGCGATAGCTCTACCTCCTCATAGAGCGGTTTCAATAGACGCCTGATCGTCCTGACAGCTTCAGGACTCAAGGTTAATGGGTTGGCTTCTCTTTGCACAATAATAATGGTACGTTCTTGTATGCCGGATTCTTGTGGTATACCGGCTTTTATGCTGCGTAATGGCTCGACGCGGAAGTCAGAGCTGTATTGAAAAGAAGGCCTGGTGGTCAACAAGATATGTGAGGAGCGGTTCTGACTCAGCCAGCCAACAAGGGATTCTCCCAGGGTAACAATGTCTTCTACGCGTTGTATGTCTGAGGCCAGTAGCGCAGGCGTGAGAGGTAAGATCAAGCCTACGGCAGTATTGGGCATGTTCTCGCAGATAAGCATCAATGATAGGCGTAATGCGTGGGAAACAAAATAGCGCCAGAATAATGCTTTTCTCTCTTGCTCTATGCGTATATTGATGGGGAGTTCAAACTGACTATCCTGTAAAACAGGACGAGTATGGTGTTCTGTGCTGCCAGCATTCTCTCGATTTGCGCGAATTGTATGCCATTGTTTATCAATATCAGGTGGAATGTCGCTGGGTGCGTAACCGGCGTTGATGAGTTCACGAATAATGGCAAGCTTGTCTAACTCTAACGGCGTATAGAGACGTCGTCCCTTAGGACCGCTGGGGCGCAGTGGATTAAGAAAACCGTATTCTTCCCAATCACGCAGCTTGTTTTCAGTTATGCCAAACAACTCAGCTGCTCTGCTGATTGTTACGGTTGCTTCATCTCGCCCCTTCTGAATGTATTGCAAAATGCGTTCTTGTACATCATTTTTCAGAAGGTGCTCTCTTATTGGTTGCTTACTTCGCACGTCCATCTTCGTCTCCCTGAGAAGCGAGGAAAACCTTTGCCTCCTTGCAGCACATGCTTAATAGTACCATAAACGTATTGCTTTGTATAGCTGTCAGGGGTCCCGATGCGAGATTTTTTACATGGATGGTAGAAAACAGATGGCAGTATCAGATATATTCCAAACACTATCTAAGGAAATCTATTGAAATGTCAAGAAAGCTAATAAAAGAACTTTCTAGTGCCTGAAAGCTGCCTTAAGCTGGAAATTTCTCTTCTTGCTCTTGACAAAAACCTTCTTGTCAGGTACCATTACCTTTGAATATACTAATTTTCTTCGGATTTGTAAACATTCTTCGCCTGGATTTCCTACCTGGCAAGCAATCATAACAGCTAGGAATAACGCTGTAAGGTATTGAATAGAAGCATAAAGAGCAACATGGCTCATAAAAGCGAGTATGGACGCAACTCTGCGTCAAACCGTGTCACAGGGAGATTTCTCATGGTTACTGGAGCAAGGTATGCCAACCTCGATGAGCAGCAACTAAGTGACGGACAAAGCTGGTATGACCTGTATACCTGGCTACTTCCGCTGGTGGAAATGTGGGTGCGTGACTCTGGCGTGGCCTCCTGGTGTGGTCAATACAGAGAAATTGCAGAAGATATTGCTCATGAAGCGGTCTTGCGCACGTTTCGCTATAGCCAGCGGGCTGATCGGGGAGAAATGCCCGCTGTTGGTTCTCTCAAGGCTTTGTGTCGGGTAATTGCACTGAATTATTTTCGCGATTGGCGCAAAAAAGATCGCTGTCTTGTGCGTCCCACACTAGATGCAAGTGCCTATGATCTGAGCCTGCTCACGCGCGAGACCGTAGATGCAGCGCAGATCGCTCTTGATCATCTGATCATAGACTCGATCATCGTGATGGTAGCGCAGGCGGTAGCGACTTTCCCCCGTGGGCAGAAGGTTGCGCTCTTGACAGATCTCGCGAATATGTCTGACCTGGATGGCGAACCTTCACCACTAGAGCTAGCTTTGTCAAATGTTGGATTGTGCTTGAGCGATTACAAGCGTCCGCGTTCAGATGATCCCACAGAACGTGGCAGGTACGCTGCTCTACGTAGTATTGCGTACAAGCGCCTGAAGCACGAAATCCGGGTTTGATGCATCTGCGCAGAGTAGAAGCTTTTGCATGTATAGAGCCAATCTTATGCAAGATTGGTTTTTTTGTTGCATGGTGTTCTGTCAGGAAACACTGTTCTGTTGCGTGTTCTACACTGGTTATGATACAATAACATGTGAGTAAAAGACAGATCTTTCAAGCAGAAGATGAATGGCTTCTCCTTGCATGGACTCAGAGCCATTTCCGAAGGCCGGTACCGTGGGGCACACGGGAACCGATAGGGAGCCATCCCTGTGAACGCTTCTGGACACGCGGGCCTCTACTTTCTGAGTCGCAATACTCATTGGGCAAGTCTCATGGTTGAAGGAAGAATTCCCCGTCTTTGAAGCGGGGAAATGTCAATATCACTAAAGGACAAAGATACATGCCACAAACTGCCACGTATGCGCAAGCCTATCTGCCCAAATTGCAGGCATACCAACGTGAATGGCTCCAGGATCTGGAAACTCTTGTCAACATTGACTCTGGGACGGGTCAGGTGGAAGGTGTCAACAAGATTATGGCGTATCTGAAGCAGTGGCTTGCTGAGCTTGGCTTCAGCGTGACTCTCCATCCGACGGCTGAATTTGGGGCGAATCTGCTGGCACGGCGCAAAGGCAACGGACAAAAACGTGTGCTGCTGGTTGGACATGTTGATACTGTCTACGCATCTGGGGCTGTTCAGACCCAGCCATTTGCAGTTCAGGATGGCATTGCTCGTGGCCCTGGGGTAATTGATATGAAATCAGGTGTCGTGATGGGTATCTATGCCTTGCGTAGCCTGATTGAGTCCGGTTTTGATCAGTACGGCGAAATTCTGATCGTCTTCAATAATGACGAGGAAGTGGGATCTCCTGGTAGTGGCGCACTCTTGCGTGAAGTTGCGCTGCAAGCTGACCTTGGGCTTGTACTGGAACCGGCTGGAAGGCCAACTGTGCTAACTCAGGCCCGTAAAGGCGCAGATAAGTATGTGCTGGAGGTATCTGGAGTCGCGGCGCATTCTGGCGTTGAACCATACAAGGGACGATCCGCTGTAGTTGAACTGGCGCATAAAATTGTTGCCATACAGAACTTGCACGCGCTCTTTCCCACAGTCACTTTCAATATCACACGCCTTAGTAGTAGTGAAATACTCAATATTGTGCCAGATAAAGCTTCTTGTCATGTTTCTGTACGTGCATTTAATGAGCGTGCTCTAGACGCTGCGGCTGATGCACTCGAAAAAATTGCGTCCAGTTGTAGTGTACCGGATACCTATGCTATTTTGCAGCGCAACACTGGTCGGAGACCATACGAGGCGACTCCCGAGGTAAGCAGACTGGTTGCTCTCGCGCAGATAGAAGGTGAAGCTTTGGGCTTACAACTGGTAGCCGAGCCAAAGGGTGGTGTTTCTGACGCAAATAATTTGATGGCGGCAGGACTCCCAACGTTGGATACGCTTGGTCCGGTGGGTGGTGGTTTGCACAATCTAGCTCTTGAACATTTACGCGTAGACTCTATTTCGCTGCGCGGAGCGCTGTTGGCCGGTTTGATACAGCATATTTGCAGCTAAGCTTGATGCCGGGACCCGCTGTGGGTCCCGGATTGTGTTGTCCTATTTCCCTTCCCGGTACCTATTGGTAATGGGCAGACGGCGATCTCGACCGAAGGCGCGGGCCGTAATCTTGATGCCTGGAGGTGCCTGGCGTCGTTTGTACTCACTGATATCGACCAGATGCATCACACGCTCAATGGTTTCGCGCTTGAAGCCCATTGCCAGCATCTCTTCAAAACTGCGATCATCTTCTACATACGCCTGTAACACTGGATCAAGCTCATCATATGGCGGCAAGCTATCAACGTCTCTTTGCTCTGGCCGTAATTCGGCGGAAGGAGGCTTATCGATGACAGATTGCGGAATGACAGGCTTATCTCCCAGTGTATTACGATAGCTACACAACTTGTATATCAGAGTTTTGGGTACATCCTTCAAGACTGCGAAGCCACCAGCCATATCGCCGTACAGTGTGCTGTAGCCGGTTGCCATCTCAGATTTGTTGCCAGTTGTCAGTACAATTGGTCCTAGTTTGTTAGAGATGGTCATGAGGATATTGCCGCGAATGCGGGCCTGCAGGTTTTCCGCTGCCAGGCCCGGATACTCTGTACCCAAGGCTGGTTCCATCATCTGCAACGAGGTACGGAAGGTGTCTTCAATGGGGATGGTCAGGTAACGGATGCCCAGATTTTCGGCCAGTTGCTGAGCGTCACTTTTGCTATGCTCGGATGAATAGCCGGAAGGCATTGAGATACCGGTAACATTTTCAGCACCCAGGGCATCGGCGGCAATCGCGGCAACGAGCGTGGAATCGATGCCCCCTGATAAACCAATGATGGCAGATTTGAAACCATTTTTGTGTACATAGTCTCTCGTACCCAGGACCAGCGCGGCATAGATTTCCTGGATGCGTTCTAACTTTGGCTCGATGTGCTGTGGGGCTGCTAGAACGCTATGCTGATGTTGTGTCGGAGGCTTGAGTGGACGCGTATCAACGACAATAGTTGGCACTTGCTCGGCGGTAACATGCAAGCGTTCCTGTCGACGACGTGGGTCATGTAGACGCGAGCGGAAGACCGAAGCCGTATCCAGATCTACGATGAGCATATCTTCTGCAAAGCTTTTGCCACGGGCGATCAGCAGACCCTGCTCGTTGAAGACCATGCTGCCACCATCGAAAACCAGTTCGTCCTGACCTCCAACCATATTGAGGTAAGCGATGATTAATCCGTTATCGGCGGCGCGTGTAGAAATCATATCTTCGCGCACAATGCCTTTCCCTTGATAATAGGGGGAGCCATTGATGTTGAGGATGACTTCAGCTCCGGCGTAAGCCTGGCCCGTCAATGGTCCTGTAGGATACCAGATATCTTCGCAAATATTGATGCCAACATGGATATCGTGAATGAGAAAGATGGGCGCGCTTTGTCCGGCCTGGAAATAGCGATTCTCATCGAATACCCCGTAGTTAGGAAGGTAGTGTTTGTGGTAAACTCCTGCTAGTTGCCCTTCGTGGACAACGGCTGCTGCATTGTAGATATCGTGGTCACGATCAACAAAGCCAATCACGGCAGTAAGACCCGGAAAATCTTTGCTGGCCTGGATAATCTCGTCCAACTTGCTCAGATTGGCAGCGACGAAGCCTGGCTTCAGTAACAAGTCTTCAGGTGGATAACCTGTCAGGGCCAGTTCGGGAAAGCAGACGATATGTGCTTCCGCTGCCTGCGCATGCTGCATGCCAGCCAGAATCTGCCGCGTGTTTCCTGTCAGGTCGCCCACGGTGACATTGATCTGGGCAAGCGCGACACGTAGCGGTATGATATTCATAAGCGATCCTTTCCGTTCTTGCTGCCTTCTGTGCACTGCACTGGCAGGAACAGTGAGAACTAGACTGTTAGAAGGAGTTTGATCCTACTATGGACACTTTGGCATTTCTGACACTGGTCGTCCCTATTCTTGTACTCTTTTACCTGGCTGCCCTTTTCTTTATCCATCCAACCAGGCAAGCTCTGCTAGCCTCGCTGCTAGGTGGCCTGATCATGGGACTGCTGAATATACTGGTGGATGTGCTCGCATACTATGCCCATTGGTGGCATTATGCAGTGCAAGTCATGCCGGTGAAAGATACACCGTTTTATCTGGTACCAATACTCAATGCTCTTAATGCTGTATTGGTAACATTACACATCTCTTTGCCGTTATATCTCAGCCCGATCCTGATTTATGGTAGCCTTGCCTATCTGCTGGTCTGGCGTTTCTGGCATGGGCGTACGCATTGGTTAGCCATGTTGTTCGTCATTGGAGTGCCTCTCTTCTGTATTGTACGTGATATTCTGGGAGGCGTCTACAGTACAGCTTATCAGGTGTGGGAAAACGTAGCTGCTGCTAGTATTGTCACTATTGTCCTATGGATTGTTGCATTCTACTCAGGCTTCTTTGTCTTCTGGCGTCTTACTCCGCAGCGTGGAGAGAGTATAGATACAAATTCTCAAACCCTCTCTATGCTGGAAAAAACGCAGGCACACGCAGAATAAAGGTATATGGATGCAAGTTGCATCTTGCACTCTTATAGAAAGGTGAGAGTTGCTGTGGAAAATTCGCAGGACGCGCTGCTTGCCAGAATAAACGCGGCAGGCCGGGGAACGGTTCTTGACGTGTTGGGTATTACGCTGGTGGAGACAACACAGGAGCGTGTTGTGGCAACAATGCCAATTGGACCCCATCACCATCAGCCGACGGGATACTTGCATGGTGGAGTCTCGGTGCTACTGGCGGAGACGGTGGCCTCGATTGGTAGTGCCTTGCATATCGATGCAGAGCGACAGATGGCTTTTGGGCTGGAAATCAATGCCAATCATCTGCGCCCGAAACGCGACGGTACGTTGATCAGCGTTGCCACGCCGATCCATCTTGGTCGTACCACACATATCTGGGATATCAGGATCACAGATGAAAACGATAAGCTGGTTTGCATTTCGCGTTGTACTATCGCAGTGGTAGATCGTTCCCCTGATAACGGCAATATTCGAGCATAAGATGCACCCGTCTCTGGTTAGTACAAAAGGGGCTAACCAAAATCCTCTTGTTGTTTTATGATGCTGAAGCTTGAGGTGTAGATGCGCGTAACAGCCAGAGCACCGCCTCTGCATCAGGAGCAGTTTCAATCTGCCGATGAAGCAATTCTAACGCATCAGGCTTCTTAATCTTGGTTATTTCCGTTTGTGCTATTTCAGCAATATCCGGGTAACGTATGCTGATAATGTTAAGTACAGCTTTACGGAATCCCTCAGCCATACCTTCAGCTTTACTTTCCGTGCGGATCTTTTTGACTTTGGGGTGGTCTTCCCATAATGGATCGTACATGTGCAATTGCTCCTGTATTTTGCTTTTTTCGTTTGGAGGAACGGTATCTGTTCGCTCCAACAAGACCTCCATCCATACAAATTGCTGAGATAAGGCGACTTCATCATCCCTATAGAGCGTCGCTAGCTCCTCCATGGCTTGCTTGATAAGTGCTGCATTGGTTCCCTGCATCGTTGGTAGTAGCGGATACATGCATGCTACATGCTCGTCTACATAACGCTCGGCATCCAACGTGAACAATGGCAATGTAAGAAAATGAAACGTCAATAGTTCATTTGGACCACTCATCACGCGCAAAGGTGTCTCTGCCATCTGGATACGAAACGGATAAATGATCATTGAGATTACCGGCAAACGATGGTCTCGATATAGTATTGCATTATACACCAATAAGCGAGAGGTCATCTCACTATCTACGCCTGACTCGAATTCCAGGTGAAGAATATGCTCCTGACCGTTATAACGGACCTTGAAAACTTTATCCGCGCGCATCGTTGGTCGAATGACCTCAACGTTGAGCGTCTCCTCATAAATACTTCCAGGTAACAACAATGGCAAGATATTCTGTGGCTGCTGCTGAAGCCAATCTTTAAAACTGCTATCGTATCTTTGTGATTGTTGCTTGTATACTTTCTTGTGCTTTACCATAACTAGATACCCTCCCATCCACTTCTGTCGCTAGTATAGCACGTACTTATGCAAGAGGCAAGGTAATAGCAGCTACTGCGTGGATATTTCCTCCATCAGCGCTGCAAGGTTGTCATAAGTGTAATTCGGCTTAATACTTGATCTGGTTAAATCGGCGTGACCGTCTTTACCAGAAAATACCAGTAGCGTATGTGTACCCGCCGCTATACCAGCCTGGATGTCAGTATCAAGACCATCACCGATCATCACTGTTTCGTCTGGCTGGCTGTCTAGCTTGCGCATGGCCTCTTGCAGCAGTGTAGGTTGTGGTTTCCCGATAATTTCAGGCTCAATACCGCTTGCAGCCTGAATCGCTGCAACCATGGCCCCGCAACCAGGAATGGTATCCCCAGCGATTGGCAGCAGAGCATCGCGGTTGATCGCAATAAAAGCTGCTCCGGCGCGTACATCTCGCACTGCCGCAGTCAATGTCTTATAGTCGAAGTGACGGTCGAGGCCGACGAGCACGACATCTGCGGTATGATTATCCTGGTTAGCGCTATGTAGCGCATGTTCATGCACCATGTCAAATAGTGGTTCTTCACCTACAACATAGACGTAGGCTCCCGGAAAACGATGTGCGATATTTTGCACTGCTGCCTGACCTGCGCCAAGGATGTGTGTCTGATCGGTGGCAATGCCCAGTCGGAGCAATTTTGCCAGTACCTGTGTCTCACTGGCGAACGAATTATTGGTCAGGAAAAGATATTTTTTATGCCTGGTATTGAGCCAGTGTACAAACTCTTGTGCGCCTGGGACAAGTTCTTCGCCTCGATAGATTACCCCATCAAGATCGATGAGATAGGTTGTCAGTTGTGTGAACATTGTGCTCCAATTGTTTCTTTTTCACTTGAGAGGATGCGTGTTCTATGTTCTTTATTGAAAGGGTGGCATGAAGTCATGCTTTTTCACGACCCGCTTGAAGGGATTGAAAAGATTAATCGCGCCGAAGCTGTTCGCGAATAGCAATGATTTCGCGGCGTAAGGTTGGATTCAGATTGAGTGCTCGATCAATCTTTTCACAGGCATGCAGAACTGTACTATGGTCGCGTCCGCCGAAAAGTTGTCCGATTTCGAGCAGCGATACCTGCGTCTCCTGACGAATCAGGTACATGGCGATCTGGCGCGGCATGACAATATACTTGTCGCGCTGCTTCCCACACATAGCTTCGAGTGAGATATGATAATATTCGGCCACCATCTGAGCAATTTGATGAATACTCAAACTTGGTTCTCGATTGTCGCTCACCAACGAAGACATAGCTGCACGCGCTACTTCGAGCGTAAGATCGCTGCGGTGCAAGCGTTGGTAAACCATGAGTCGATTGAGGCAACCTTCCAGCTCGCGGATATTTGTCTGCACTCGACCGGCGATGTAGGCAATAATTTCATCAGGGATATGATAATTCAGCAGATCGGCCTTCACGCGCAGGATAGCCATTCTGGTCTCCAGGTCTGGCGGTTGAATATCCGCTATCAATCCCCACTCGAAACGTGAGCGCAAACGTTCTTCCAGGCTAACAATAGCCTTTGGAGGACGATCACTGCAAATCACAATCTGCTTGCTCATCTCATACAAGCTGTTAAACGTGTGAAAAAACTCTTCCTCGGTCGATTCTTTCCCAGCAATGAATTGAATATCGTCGACGAGTAGGATATCAACAGAGCGATACTTAGCGCGGAACTCCTCGGTTGTACGATAGCGAATAGCGTTCACGATTTCATTCGTGAACTGCTCTGAGGAAACGTAGAGCACAGCTAACCCTGTTTCTACTCCCTGATGTCCAATCGCGTGCAGAAGGTGGGTCTTACCCAGTCCCACACCTCCGTAGAGAAAAAGTGGATTATAAGACTCGCCGGGTGCCTCTGCGACGGCCAGTGAAGCTGCATGGGCCAGACGATTGCTATTACCAACGATAAAGGCATCAAAGGTGTAACGTGAGTTCAACCGATTATGCATGAGCATATTGGCGCGTTGTTCATTTTCCCATTCTTCAAGCCGGTCATTTGACGCATAGGGAAACTCAGATTGCACAGGTGGCCTGACTGTTTTATCATAATAGGGCGGCGTCTGAGCCGTTGATACCGGCTGCTGCTGAGCAGTGGTAACATCTATCGCTGGATCATGTTCTATGAGCGGTTCATCCTGTGCATTTGAGACAGATAGCTTGACTGGCTGGCCCATTACATCTTTGAGAATATCCTCAAGAACGCGCCGCCAGCGTGTATTAATGACATCGCGTGCCAGTTCGTTGGGTACCTGCAAAATAAGGTATATGCCTTGATCCGCTGTATGTAGAGCTGCTTCAGCATTAGCATTGCCGGGAGCAGAGTCGTTTACGAGCTGGGCGTCTTGCAACCATGTCTTGGAGACTGCATCAACTGGAGTATGCTCCAGTTGTTCAAGGGTGGTATGCCAGATAGTAGCGGTGTTCACCAGTCTTCCCCCATAGTTAGTCCTCGACAAGTGCTACACACTCGATTTCGACTAATGCATTGCGCGGTAACTCCGCAACGGCGACGGTTGAGCGTGCCGGAGTTACGCCGCTGAAGTAATCCGCATAGACGGCATTCATTGCCTGAAAGTCACTCATGTGAACCAGGAAAACAGTTGTCTTGATGACGCTGTTGAGCGATGCTCCTGCGTTGCTCAATACCGCTGCGAGATTTTGCAAGACACGTTGTGTCTGCGTCTGAATATCGCTACCAACGATCTCTCCTGAAACCGGATCAAGCGGGATCTGCCCTGAAGTATAAACAAACTGACCACAGCGAATGGCCTGGCTATAAGGTCCAATAGCTGCTGGCGTGTGTGCTGTGCTGATGAGTGTTTTTTTCATGTCGCCGTCCTTTCTGGATACCCACTGCCTTCAGGCGTGGGAGGAAAGAAAGCCGCCTGCAGGCGGGAACCCCTTGCGGGGAAATGTCAGAAATGCGGTCTGACATTCAGGTGGCTGCAAGAAAAATGCAGTCCATCTCCGCACAGACGTAAGGTGCCCTTCGCCAATGTTCAGGAAGCTTGTCAAGCTTGCAACACCGCTCCTCCCCTCAGAGCTTTTAATCACAAGCGATAGAGCTACAGATTAGGACAGGCGTCCGTAGGTATCGTGACTTCCCGAACGAAGCACTTGCGTGCTCAGGCTAGTCAAGCAGACGTGCATCAGC
Source organism: uncultured Chloroflexia bacterium (assembly GCA_963802635.1). GTDB lineage: Bacteria > Chloroflexota > Ktedonobacteria > Ktedonobacterales > Ktedonobacteraceae > CAVTLG01. The sequence continues at coordinate 581,878 of CAWDJJ010000001.1, forward strand.
CTGAGCGAAAACGCTCAACCGTTTTGCATGCCTCTGCTTTCAAAGCAGGGGTTCTTGACACTTGTTTTCCCATAATTTGCGTGCATGAAAGCGCTATATCAAAGTGTATGCCTGGACCCCAGGGAGTCCAGATGAATGGAAAGGACACGTTAACCGTGCCCCTTTCTGTGCAATAGCAAGGCCGAGTAGCTATCTATCGAGACGCTAAGACGGATGTTGACCATGTCCTGGTACTGAAGCATGCCCAGAACCATCTTGGCTGACAGAATATTTCGCTGGATAAGCTTGTGCAGCAGCTACTCCTACTTGTTTCCCTCGCGAAAGCTCTTTTGCGCAATTGCGTAATGCCACTTGCATCTCCGCAGCAGAATCAAAACGATCTTCTGGCTCTTTTTGCAGTGTCTGGTTCACGAGTTGCTCAAGCTGGGGAGGAATGAGCGGGTTGTACTGGCGTAGAGGTGGAGGATTGGTCGATGCATGTTGCATAGCAATGGAAACCGCGGTTGGACCAACGAAAGGCGGACGCCCTGCAAGCATTTCAAACATCACTACTCCCAGTGAATAGAGATCGGATGAGGCCGTCAACGTTTCCCCTCTTGCTTGTTCAGGAGAAAGATAATCGGCAGTACCCAGCACAATGCCACTATTGGTCAGCCCGGCATCTTCCGCAACGCGCACAATGCCAAAATCCGTCAGTTTTACCCAGGCTCCCCCCTCGGTTAGCCCTCCCACGCTACCGCTCCATGCCAACATAATATTTTGTGGCTTGATATCGCGATGGATAAAACCGCGCGCGTGGGCCACCTGGAGAACAGCACAGACTTGAGCAGCTATTTCTATGGCTTCGCGAGGCTGTAATTGTCGGCGTTGCCCGATAAGTTGTTTGAGCGTAGGGCCATGGATATACTCCATTACAAGAAAATATTGGCCCATTTCTTCAACAAAATCATAGATAGTAACGGCATTCGGATGAGCAAGCGCAGCAGCAGCGCGCGCTTCGCGGCGGAAGCGTTCGACTGCGCGCTGATCGTTTTTGTCCAGGGACCGCAATACTTTGATTGCCACAATGCGCTCTACGCGGTGATCCCAGGTTTTGAAGACGCTTGCCATACCACCAGTGGCGATATGCTCACGAATCTCGTACCGTCCAGCGATCAGTGTGCCTTCAAATTGGTTCAACGTTTCACCTCAAGCGACCAGGGCGAAGACTTTCCCATACCCATACCCATAGATATTCAGAAACGCTACTTTCGTACTTCTATTGATTAACAACGGACACTGCGTGTTCCCTCTTAGAGAGCCGGAAACGTCACCTGACTTCGCTCTTCTGACAGAGATGAGGTACCTCCAGGTTCAGCGTGGAGGTGGCGGCGAGAGTCTTACTGCCACCATTTGCTCTTCTCTGGTTACAAAGAAATAGAAATGATTTATAGTGTCAGAAGGTAGTATACCATTAATGCGTTAGGGCGTCCAGAATTGGCGCTCATCTGTATCAATATAACCATTCTTCTTATTGTATCACCACCTCAAACTGTACTGGCTTAGCTTCATGTACAAGATTGTGTATTACGCTACCCACATGGGATGCGTATCGGCATCCAGATCTTCGTTGGCGCTGGTTAGTTGCACTGTGCTGTTTGCTTTTAGACTATATACGCCTGTTTTACATGTTTAACGACTGTGATAAACCAGAGGTCGAATGCGCCGTTATTATAGTTATAAGCCTCTTATGCTCCCTACTATGCGGTCCAGCAAGGACGTGAGTCTGCGTCAAGATGTCCTTGCGCATTTGTCAATTGTACCTCGCTGTTTGGATTCAGTGTATAGTCACCTGAGATCTTCGGGTCTTTGACGGCTGTGGCGAGCCAGAGATCGAACGTGTCGTTATTGTAAGTATAGTAGGCGATCTCTTTGCCATCAGACGACCAGATAGGGTAGCTGAGATACTCGGCTGTCAAAAGTTTCATAGACTGATTGTAGGGCGCTACAGCCTGCTGTTGATTGCTGGTACTATTCGGATTGAAGTTGGCATCATTCGTATCACCGGTTACGCCATTTGCCACCGGCATCGTATACATGCTCATTTGCGTATCACTGTCTCGACGTACGTAAATAAGAGAGTTTCCGTCAGGTGAAAACGCTGGCTCTAAGTTTGCTAGATTAGCCGTACCTGGTGTCAGCGGTACTGCCGGATCGAAGCCTGGATGGTATGTACCAGGGTTGTTGGTTATGGCATTTGCATCTTCAATGTTGATTTGAATAACTTGCTGGGTCTGTGTACTATCATAGTGGTAACTTGTGTAAGTAATCTGATCAGGATGACCAGGGCGATAGCTGGCATCGCGTAGCCCTCCATCACCATAGACAGCATAGGCAACGTCTTTTGGTGTTGCGGTTGGGTTACTAAAAGGAATGGAAAATACTTGTAGGTCTAAGAGTGGCGCATCTTGTCCCGTGGCTGCATACCAATCTTCTTTTTCCAGATCACTTAGAAACAGCAGCGTTGTGCCATCGGCTGACCACGCGGGTTGCGCGAACCAGTGATAGGAGGCTTTGGGCGCGAAACCGGGATTGGGCACATAAGCGCCGTTGCCGCTAATCAAGATCGTAGGTTTGCCGCCAGAACTGGGTATATATGCCAGATTTGAGTAGTTCTGATAGCGTATGACAAATGCGATCCATTTGCCATCAGGCGAGACAGCGGGGTCACGGACATCCATGCCCTGGGTCAGTTCCTTGAGGCTCCCCTGTCCATCCAGAACATACAGGTTGCGGTCGAGGGTTATATAAATTTTGCCTTTGAACTTTGCCTGATCTGTTGTATTAATGCCGACCTGCTCGCCATTCGTACCAGCATTTTTATTCTGAAACGGACTACTGTTAATGCCGAGACAGCTTTGCAGGCTGAGTGCAAGGACCGCCAGCAAGAAAACCATATGCCACTGTTTATGTATCTTCATCATACCTTTTCATAATATCTAAGAATGTAGAATGACACTATGAACATCCTACTCTGTGACTATGAGTAACCTGCGCTTACACCTTTTCACCGTCAAACGACTCGCAGGTGATCATAAAGAGCAAGTCCAGCATGCTATGTATCACGGTAAAATGATCGAGCGGGTTGAAGTCGATGTTTCCCAGGCGACCAAGCATCTGCCACGCGCTGTCTAATGTAAGGCCGCCTGTGCTATCCGTGCTCGTCGTTGTGTGGGCTATACCTGTTGTACTGGAGCCGGTTGTAGCCGCAGTGCTGGTTTGTGGTATACAATCGGGCTGGATGTCAAACATTTTCGCAATAACGGCTTCGACCTGTGCGCAGACCGGTGCATAGTTTCCTCCACTCAGACCAGCCGTTGAGTAAGTTGGCGGACTTAACGTCACACGATCAATCTTATTGGTATCGATATTTCGTGCATAATTCGCCATCTCGATCATTTCAGTAGAAGTTAGATCTGTGAGTAGAGACCCTTTGAGGTCTGTTAACAACTGGGGTGCCTTAGCAATTGTAGCAGGCGTGGCGAGCTTCGTTTTCAACTGCGTTAGCACCTGTTGCTGTCTCGCAGACCGCCCAAAGTCACCTACGAGATCGGAGTGGCGTGTACGGACATAACTAAGTGCCTCTTCTCCGTCCATGTGTTGCGGTCCCGGTGCAATATACAGACGCTCATAGTCATAAATATTACCGCTCTGATTGTTTACATCAGCGGGATAAACATCATCGACCATGGGATGGATCGCGTTGATATCAACGCCACCGGCAGTTTGGATGACCTTTACGAAGCCTTCAAGTCCGACCCATGCGTAATAATTAATATGGATGCCGAAATTATAGGCGATAGTGTCTTCTGCCAGACCGGCTGCGCTGGCAATATTCGTGCTGAAACTGCTGCTACCGCCTTCCTGGAACCCGTAGGAAAATGCCGCATCCATTTTGGCCGATCCATTGTTTGGTATTGTCACCTGCAAATCGCGTGGAATGGAGAGCATGCCCACGCTACCAGTCTGTGGATCGATGGTCACAACAATATCGGTTTGCGCCAGAGGGGCACCATCTGCTCCATTATTCCCTTTGCCATCGTTGTCACTGCCCAGGAGTAAAATATTGATGCGACCTCCTGTCAGCGTCCCTCCGGTGTTTGCAACCTGGGTAGCAACAGAGGTACCAGCGGCATTCTTGACGTGATGTATGGCTGTATTGCCAGTAATGCTATTAACCGCTGCTGCATAATTTGCCTGATAATAGGCGTAGCCACCGCTACTCGCCAATAACAGAACGGCCAGGGTGGCTACGACGACGCGCGCCCAGATTGGGAAGCGCCTTTTGCGGCGACCTTTGTTTGGTGATTGTATCGTAGGTGGAGAAGCACCTGGATAGGCTGTGTTATTGAAATAACCTGCTGATGATGGCCTCCCTTGATAAGCCAGGTGATTGGGATAACCAGCTACATTGGCATATGGCGGGTTATTTGGTGAGCCTGGGGCATATGGAGCTGATGGATAGCCAGGGCCAGCAGTTGCATATCTCGTGTTGGCTTCCCCTGGATAGTTTGCTACGCTACCCATCCCTGAAAATCCCGTGTTATATGCATTACCAGCAGCAGAAGGTGTAGTAGATGGAGGGCCGGGCAATCTGCCATTGTTCTGGTAGTTTATCGGCGTCATAGGTTGCGAAGGAGGTGGTTGGACCATGGCGGTATTGTAGTCTGCGCTAGAAATCGGCAATTTTAGTATCGGTGTGTTTCCCACCTGGCTTTGGGCTACTCCTGGGTGTACTTGCTGTACTGCTGTTGAAGGAAAGAAGCCTTGCCCCATAGGAGAAATGGGATTTGTCACAGGTCTTTGCGTTACTTGTTGTGGTGTTGCTGTATTACCTATCTCAGAAATTGGCCCTTGAGACGGCGCTACGCCGCCTTTTTGCCAATTTGAGAGCAGTCCGTTATTTGAGAGCAGTCCGCCACCCGTCGTTTTCATTGTACGTACAGGAGGGACAGGAGCTTTTGCTTCAGGGGGAGACGCTGCTGGAATTGCTTGCTCAGGGGATTGTTTCCCTTGGGACGGTTGTATATTTGCAAATTGACGCTTCACCTGATTTCACCTGCTTCCTACTTCTCTGAATTATAGTGTAGAGAACTGCTATCCAAGTTCCCTCTTGCTTTCATAAGACCTCCACTACCTGTCGCCCTGGTGGGTTTTCCTCTTCATATATGACGTTACTAGTCAAGTTGATACAATAAGATGTGCTTGCAGTAAGTATAACGTATGACAAGGCCAGAATGCACAGGATAGTGCGCTTCCCGCTCATCCACTAGGATATTTGGTTAGATCGTCGAGCGTCTATTTAACCACCATTTATCCTATACTTTACACGATTGTAAATATCGCTTAACTAGTTACAGTAAACGAGCCAGAAAGCCCTTGTCTTTCAGGTAGGAGATGAATGACTCTTCCTTTTGGTAGTGCGATGGGGGTGGTGAAAATACCCCCAAATGCGTATAGACATTCAAATCCATTCCTGCTACTCTCTGTATGTCGCACATTGACGACGGAATCATGTTTGCGGGTACTTCCTTTCCGACTGCCTGACCGTAGGTAGAAGTGCCAGCTTCGTTGGCAGTCGGAATAAAGAGTTCTCAAGGAAATCGCTCCTTTCGGGAAAAGCAGGAGCGTACTAACCAAAGAACCCCCCCCAGGAGAGACGGGCGTATGATCTCTGGAAACAGGGGCGCAATTCCCACCTCACGGTCGAATGTTTCTCTTGCTACTCCTTCGGAAATGGCTCCTCTTGGTTCAGATGAACATTGCATGGACTCCGAGCCATTTCCGAAGGCCGGTACCGTGGGGCACACGGGAACCGAGAGGGAGCCATCCCTGTAAACGCTTCTGGACATGTGGGCCGCTACTTTCTGAGTCGCAATACTCACTGGGCAAGTCTCGTGGTTGAAGGAAGAATTCCCCGTCTTTTAAGCGGGGAAGTGTCAATAACTACAACGTGCTACTTTTAAAGAGGGGTACAAGGCTCACCCTTTTGTCCGCTTGTTTGTTGAGACATGACCGTAAAGGCTGTCTTATGGTTAAGGTGGTAAACCGTGCGCGTTGTAATCATCCCAGAGAACTTCGGATAGGTTGTGCTGGAGGCAATGGCGTCTGTCTGGATTGCCTGTTGTTGGGCTACAAGCTGAAGGGGTATGTGATCTGGTAAATAATGGGCAAACTGGTTTGCTGCTCGATGCCCAACATTTGTCTGTTGCCGATTTGACTGTTTAAGCGCTCAATAATTCAGCGAGTACCTGTCGATAGACGGTAGCCGTGTGCTCATCAAACAGGACGCAGGTGATGCGTTGTAAGCTGGTTGGTTGCTTGATATGTTCGATGATGGTTTTGAGGGCAATCGGGGCTGCTAATGTGAGCGGATAGCCAAAGGCTCCTGTGCTGAGCGAAGGAAAGGCGATGCTCTTGATTTGATACTGTTCTGCCAGCTTCAGACAGCTCTGGTAAGCGCTTGCCAGTAAGCGTGCTTCGTCATGATGATGGCGGTAGATGGGGCCAACAGCATGGAAGATATAGCTGGCCTTAAGATTGCCTGCCGTCGTTGCTACAGCGCTACCTGTAGGACAGCCTGCGAGCTTACGGCATGCTTGCATGATTTTTGGACCTCCGGCGCGATGGATCGCCCCATCTACTCCACCGCCGCCAGCTAATCTCTCATTCGCTGCGTTGACAATTGCATCTGCTTGTATTTCGACAATATTGCCGAATTGCAGTATTACTGTAATATCATTGACTGTATATATTGACATGCTTTGCTCAATCCTCGGTAACTATTCAGGTCAGCGAGAGGTGCAGGCCGCGTAGGGACAAGCCCTTGCGGTTGTCCAGGGTGTGCTGAAACCTGGAGCGGGCCGCCGCCAGGGACGCCAAGACCTTTTTTTCTTCGCGCCACGCCGCAGATCGGCCACCAAAAAAGGTCTTCGCTCGGCCCCTACGCGAGGTTACACTGTACCTGAATAGTTACAATCCTCGTCCGAAATGTACCTGCTGACACCTTTTTAAGTGTGCTTCTTTCGTACGCGAAACGTCGCATAACCCTTCTGAGCATCATTTTAGTGGACCGCTCGCTGAGCGGTACCTGCGGTTTAAGAGGCGTTCTTAGGCAAGACACCCACACATAGTGTCATAGCGCGCTCAGCCGCGATGTTCAGAAGGGCTATGTTCGATTGGCAGTAAGGGTTACTTTACGACATACTACTTTTTGAGAACCGCCTCTGAGAGGTCTTTGCCAGGGAAGAAGCGGACACGATCTTTCGCCGGTACCTCGATAGGTTGTCGGTCGCGTGGATTAACCCCCTTACGAGCTGCACTCTGGCGCACTTTGAAGGAGCCAAAGCCTACTAGACGTACCTCATCGCCCTCCTCAAGTGCTTCTCGGATTGCTGTGAGTGTAGCCTCCAACACTTCAGATGCCTGTTTTTGGGTTAGTTTCGCTTGTTTGGCAATGCGCTTAGAAAGCTCCTGCCGACCAATTGTCTGAGATGCGTTATTTTCATCAGCCATAGGTTCGAAATCCTCCTTGCAACTATCAACACACGTCGCTTTCTCACTCGATACCACTTTATCGAGCTTGTAGAGCGGCATCACAACCTCACTGCCGATTAGGAGTATAGCACGCGATTTTGAGAAATACAAGCTTCTTACTGTGGATCAAAAGTGATAAACCGGCTTCAACCGTCTTCACAGGCCGATTTATAGGGGTCGAGTAGGTCGAAAACTGGCTTCACAGGCCGTCTCTATATAAGGTTGTTGTTTTCTAGCGTAAGCCACAATCATGATAGTGAACAAAAAGGCTGGAACTGCTCTACACTAGCAACCACTCTCCATGTTAGCTCTTTCCTCTCACGGTCGTATAAAGAATACTCTCTATTTCTGTGTACTGTCTTTCCAGCAGTCCCTGAAAGTGTAGATATTCGAGGTGAGTCAGCCCTTCGGCGACGGCCATACGCCTGGCTTGATCATTGTGTAAGCGTGCTCCGAAAGGGCTATTCGTAAGCTGATATACGTGTTGTGATTGCTCAGCGAGCAGGTGCAAAATCTGTTCTGAATGTTGTTCATAGTGTACGATTATCTCTGTGACCCGTTCAGTAAGATGTGGAAAAACATCTCTGTATCTTGGGGAAAACGATACTGACGGAAAGTGTGCGCGTTCCAAACACTATCTTTAAGGGTAATGAATGTTGCGTTACTAACAAAAAATTAGTAATTAATATTATCAATGAGATGGTTGCTGAAGCCGTTATGTGTCAAACGATGTGCTCTCCCTGGTACTTTTTGTGACACTCCGCATGGGCTAAAGCCCAGCGGCTTCTTCCCTGTTGCCAGGGTCGAATTTCTCGCCTATTACTAAGCGAGCTACGCGAATGGTATTGCTACCATCCGTGGGGCGTGCCATGTCGCCCAACTACTGTGCCGGAGCACAGATACTTTTGTACGCTTGTTTGGAATCGCCTACACAATGCAATTGCTCTCTTTAGCAAGTAGCCGTGGTCTCGGGCAACACGGTAGTGTTTTTACCGCTAGCCCTTCGCTAGCGAACCCGTACACTATTCAGTTCTCAAGGTACTAAAAGGATTATAGCAAAACGACATTTAAATGTACATACATATTTGGGAGTATTTTTCACTCTTCTCAGTCAACAGGCAAGGGCTAAAGCCGAAAGCACCTAACTCCTCTCAGTCAGATGAGCGCGATAGCGCTAGAAGCGATAGCTTCGTTTCTGACTGTTTTAAGAGGGTTACCACGGATTGAAATCACGTGGCTTGCGGTGGGCTAAAGCCCAAAAACTGTCAGGTCTGATAGAGCAGAGAGACAGGAGATGCGGTGCGTGCTGCAACAAGTTGAGATAGAAAGCTATCAGGTAATCAAATGTCAGTGAGGGAAAAAGTTATCCACAAGTTATCCACGTAGGCATCAGAAATTGGTGGATAACACTCTTTTCCTATATGCCTAAGAAGTGTTACAATGAAGTGGGGAAAAGTGGGGAATTTTGGGGCGTCTCTATGGTTGGTGGAGAGGATCAGTGAAGGGTGTTATGATGAAACAGATCTGCTGATATGTCACAAGCGTTTCTTATACAAAACCCTGCTAAGAAAGTATAAAGTTGGCTTATGTTTCTAGGCGAGTATGAACATACAATTGATGCAAAGGGCCGTCTGGCAATTCCCGCGAAATTTCGGACGCAGATGGATAAGGGAGCTGTTATTAGCAAAGGTATGGGTACCTGCCTGTCAGTGTATACCCTGAAGCTCTGGGAACAAAAGTCAAGTGAGCTTGTAGCGGGTATGTCAAGCGCTGAATTACGCGACTTTGAACGGCGTGTTTATCCTAGCGCGAGTGATATAGAGCTGGATGCGCAGGGGCGCATGATCATTCCAGCAAAATTACGCGTCTACGCAAAGTTGGAGAGTGAAGTAACGGTTGCTGGAGTGCGAGATCACTTTGAGATCTGGGATCGCACAACCTGGCAGACCTATCAGGAGCAACTTGACGCTGAGGGAAGTAAGATCCCTTTCTAAAAACAGCTCTCTCTATAGACATATGTCAAGAGCATAGAGTAAATGAATAGAGAACATTCACAACATGTGCCGGTGTTGTTAGATGAGGTATTGAGGTTTCTGCAACCCCACGCTGGTGGCCTTTATATTGATGGCACACTAGGTGGAGGAGGCCATACAGCCGCAATCCTGGCTAGCTCGGCTCCAGATGGGAAGGTGTTGGGCATTGATGCCGACATGCGGGCCTTGATGCGTGTGAAAGAACGCTTGTCAGGTTTTGTAGAGAGCGGACGGTTGGTGCTGGCTCACGGGAATTTTGCCGACCTTGCCTCTATTGCGCTGAATGCCGATTTTGTTTCTGTGCAAGGCACTTTGCTGGATCTGGGCTTTTCATCGGACCAGATGGATGATGCGCAACGCGGCTTTTCTTTTAGCGCGGATGGTCCTCTGGATATGCGGCTCGATCAAACGCTGGACGTTTCAGCCGCTGACCTGATCAACCAGGCTAGCGAACAGGAACTGGCCGCTATTATCTGGCGTTATGGGGAGGAGCCGCGTTCACGGAAGATTGCTCGACGCATTGTAGGTGAACGCGCCAGAGGCGCGCTTCTGCGCACATCTCAACTGGCTACGCTTGCTGCGGCAGGGGTACCTCATAAGCCAGGTGCTATCCACCCGGCGACGCGTACCTTTCAGGCATTGCGCATTGCTGTGAATCATGAGTTAGAGCGATTGGAGACAGCGCTTCCTCAGCTTTTGGATGTACTGAGCACTGAAAAAGTAGATGCAGGCAGGATGGCGATTATCGCTTTCCATTCTTTAGAAGATAGAATTGTCAAAGAGTTTATGCGGCGCGAGGCGAGTGATTGCCTCTGCCCGCCTCAACTCCCGGTCTGTGTTTGTGGTCACAAGGCTCGCTTACGTCTGCTGACGAAGAAGCCTGTCACCGCAAGTGCACAAGAGGTCGAGCGTAATCCGCGTGCTCGTAGTGCCAAATTACGGGTAGCCGAAGTTGTTGTTGGTTCGTAGTGCGTCACTTGTAGGGAGCTGGTTAAGCACATTTGCCAGGAGCCACTCCATATCGCGAAGGAACGCAGTGTATGTATAGCTCAAAAGCGCATACCGGTGCTTTGCCAGCCATGCAGCAAAAGAACCTATCTGCTGTGAACAGACGCCGACGACTTCAGCCCTTTTTTTTTCATCTCGGACCTGTCACATTGTGCGTTATAAGCGTGTTGCTGATAGGTTTGATGGCGATTCTGTATCTCAGTCAGGTGAGCCAGGCCGTAGCTGCGAATCAGCACTTGCAGCAGATACGCAGCGAACAGACGACGCTGGCGCGTCAAAACCAGGATCTGATTGATACGATTGCCTATGAGCAATCTCCGGCCTATATTGTCAGTCAGGCCAAGCGCCAGGGGTTGGTGCCGATTGATACAAGTAAGGTATGGGTAATCGTAGTGCATAATTTGCAGCCAATAGCGAAAGATACTGGTGAGACGCAACCATAGCTCTACGCGAGTGCCTTATTGAAAGTATGTATGCCTGGCGTGCGTCGTCTGGCAGAGGAGATCAGCAATGAGTACAGAGCTACGACGAGCGCGCAACCGGCAAATGATGATTTTTTTGCTGGTTTGTAGTGCTATGGTTGTGCTTCTGGGTAGACTCTACTACTGGCAGATTCTGGAATCCTACGGTGGTTATCGGCTGGCGCAGTTGGCGAATGAGGAACATACGCAAAGCCAGATCCTGCCTGCTCCACGAGGGCTGATCTTTGATGCGCAAGGCCATGTATTGGCGACAAATATTGTGCGTGATGATGTCTATATCGAGCCAATACAGTTTGCGGCGGACTATACAGAAAATTATCAAACCAGCCTACAGACGCAGATCCAGATGTTGCGTCAGGTGCTCCCGGGTGTATCGGAGGATAGTCTCAGGGAAGCGTTTGGCGCTAATCTGCAGACGGTGCGTATCGCGGGGCCTATCGATCCAGCGCAGAGCACGCAGTTGAGTGATTTGCAGTTGCCGGATACCTTTTTACAACCGCGTACCTGGCGCACCTATCCTGGCGGTGATCTGGCCTCGCAGGTGCTGGGGTACGTGTCTGATACGTCAGACAAGGGTGTCTATGGCATTGAAGCGAAGTACAATATGCTGCTAGCCGGGAAACCAGGCAGTTTCACGGCAGAAACTGATCTCAATGGTAATCCTTTGACGGTTGGTTCTAGTTCAGGACAAAGTCCGGTGAACGGCGCAAATTTGACCTTGACGATTGACAGCGATATCCAGTATCAGGTGCAGTCTGCGTTGGCTGCTACCGTGCAAAAGACAGAGGCGCAGAGTGGGACCGTTGTTGTGCTGAATGCGCGCACGGGCGCTGTCGTGGCAATGGCAGGTTATCCAACATTTGACCCTAATAATTATGGCAATTATGCCGATGATAAGGGTTGCCTGGGTAGTGAGGATGTCTATCTCAACCCAGCGCTCTACTGTAGTTACGAGCCGGGTTCAACCATGAAGGCGGTGACGATGGCTGCCGCACTGGATCAAAAGCTGATTACGTCTGATACAGCGTTCTATGATCCGGGTTATATCGCATTTCCTGATGGGACACCGGAGGTAACGAATTGGGCGGATCTGGCTTATGGGCATGAGACGATGACCCAGGTGCTAGAGCACTCGGCCAATGTGGGAGCTGCCTATGTGGCGTACAATTTTCTGAAGCCGCAAGGGTTCTATCCCTATGTGCAACGTTTCGGTTTTGGACAAAGTATGGGACTATTAGACCCAGAGATGTCAGGGAATTATCGTACGAATGCATCTCCCGATTGGTCTATGAGTGATCTCGTACGCCAGTCCTTTGGGCAGAGTATTACGGCAACGCCACTACAGATGGCTATGGTTTATCAAGCTATCGCCAATGGTGGAGTGATGATGAAGCCATATCTGGTGTCCTCGATGAACAATAATGGGCATGAGACTACGATAAAGCCCCAGGTAGAGCGACGTGTGATTAGCGCAGAGGCGGCAAAGGAGCTGACGGGTATGCTGGTGAGTGCGGCAAATTATAACCAGGAGGCAACCATAGCGAGATATAGTGTGGCCGTAAAAACAGGGACAGCAACCACTCAAGGTATATCTGATAGCGAGACGGAGGCTTCGATGGCTGGTTTTCTCCCGGCCTCGAATCCACAGTTTGTCATTCTTGTGAAAATTGACCGACCGCAAAGTACGATATATGGAGGCTCGGCGGCAGGTCCCCTATGGAGGACCATCGCGCAGCAATTGGTATGGCACTATGGAGTAATGCCTGATTTGCCATGATATTGCCTTGCATTCAGATGAGAAATGTGCCACAGCACATTTCTAGCAACCTCCTTTCTGTCAGATGAGCCGAAGGCTAGACGCGCTAGCGGCGTTTCTGGCGGTCTATCAAGCGGAAGCGTCAGCTTCGTTTCTGACAGCCTAAGAGGGACGAAAGTTGCTGATCCGCCTAGCTGACTGCGCAGCAGTAGCTGCGACAGCAGCGTTGCTAGGCGGAATAGGAACGCGTTTCTGAATGCCTATGGGTATGAGGCGTGATCGTCGATGGACGTGGGGATAAAGTATAACAAGAAGGTGTAAAATGCAAAAAAAGAAGCAAGATCCACAAAAAGAGCAATCTCTAGCATCTGTGCAAGGTGAACTGAGCAGCATCTGGCAAGAGCTATTAGGGCATCATCCGGTTCCTGATAGCCCTCCTGGTGAGGCAAGTATACCGACGCTTGAGACTGATCCCTGGAGCACGTTGTTACACGCGAAGGGTGTTGAGGTCTTTGACATGCAATCTGCTCATTTGCGCATCAGTGACCAGGAAGTCGAACAGGTGCTTGAAGTTATGCAGGAGCAACCAGCTCAGGATTTACAAGATAAACAAGATACACGCTTTGATAAACGATAATCTTGTGATGAGTATACTGGAAAATTCGTTCTATGTCAAGTCCATGACGAGAGATTGTGTGAGCTGTACGCGCTTCTGGCGGTTAGCGTACGGGCAAGTTCTGGACATGATATTGCCTTGAAAGTTGCGTTTCTGAATGCCTATGGGTATGAGAGGCTGTGTGAGAAGTCTCCACAGGCTGATTTTCTCGACCTATTGAATCAGCTAGGAAGCAGGGTAAACAACCCTTTTCATACAGTCTCTGAGCAAACAGTGAAGATGGCAAACGTTCATGTTACGAGACAAGCTCAACAAAAAGAATAACGGGCAGCAGTTAAGGGGCACAAGACGGTATGATCAATCCTTACCTGTCTACGGATCACCTGCTCAGCAAGGGTTCAGGGGTGCGCGGGAAGAGCAGTCACGACCGTTAGCAGAGCGTCGACGGTATGGTGCAAATGCTGAACGACACGTAAAGATGAGCTATGCTGCCGAAGATCGTCTGGCACCGTCAGTTGCGACGCGTAAGAGCCTGCCACCTCTACGCAGTAAAGTGTCGAATGCAGATATCCCGGTTGCCTCAGGACGTCGACCGCGTGCGAACCGGACAGGAAGCTTGCGTATACCACATACGCCTGTACAAGCTGCAGCGCCTGTCCAGGTTATCAGCGATGAGGAACAAAAGAAGCTAGCGGCCTTGGAGATGCAGTTACCGCGTGTGGCCGGGAAGATAGATTCTGTGCTGCTGATCGTCGTGCTTGCGCTCATTTGTTTTGGTCTGGTCATGGTCTATAGCGCCAGCTCGTTTGTGGCAGCTCAGAACTATAGCGATGTCTCGTACTTTTTCCAGAAGCAGCTCTTTGGTGCACTGCTGGGAGGAGTCGCGATGCTTGTAACTATGCGTGTGGACTATCGCTTATGGCGGCGCTATTCGCTCTTTGGCATGGCAATAGCGTTACCGCTGTTGGTCATCGTCTTACTGTTTGGTACGAATGCCTATGGGGCATCGCGCTGGCTCACGCTGGGTCCGTTCTTATCATTTCAACCAAGTGAATTAATCAAATTGATATTAGCGCTCTATATTGCTGACTGGCTGGCTCGCAAAGGCAATCAGGTAGGGACATTCCTTTATGGGCTAGCGCCATTTATTATTCTCGTGGGTCTGGTGCTAGGTCTGGTGCTGTTGGAGAACGATATGGGAACAGCAATAGTTATTGCCAGTCTGACGGCTGCAATGTTCTTTACGGCAGGAGCAAATATCTTGCAGTTCATGCTAGCCATGGGTTGTGGAGGCTTAGTGTTTATGACGCAAGCGTTTCACGGCTACCGCTTGCAGCGTTTGATCGGCTTTCTCAATCCATTCCAGCATGTCACCGATATCAACTTGCAGCTTTACCAGTCGTTACTGGCGTTAGGCTCTGGTGGCTGGTTTGGTCTGGGGTTGGGACAAAGTCGGCAAAAGACAGGCTATCTGCCGTTTCCGCAGATCGACTCGATCTTTGCGATTATTGGTGAGGAGTTGGGTTTTATCGGGGCGGCTATCCTGATTTTGCTCTTTCTGATGCTGGCATTTCGTGGATTTCGTCTGGCCCGGCGCACGCAAGATGTCTATGGCGCGCTGCTTGCTACAGGTATTACAACGTGGCTAGTATTGCAAGCAATCATTAATATAGGCTCAACGACTGCCTCTGTCCCATATACCGGGGTGCCATTGCCATTTATTAGTTATGGCGGGACTTCACTGGTTATTTCGATGGCGGCAGTGGGCAGTATTGCTGAATATCTCACGTTATATTCAGGAACCGGAGATCCTTTGTTCTCGCGTTACACAATTACAAAAAGCGGAAGAAAGAAAATTTGACTGTGATAGGAGAATAGACACCTATTCTCCTCTATATATAACTGGCGGAATAGATATGCGAGTTTTAATATCAGGTGGTGGCACCGGAGGCCATATTTATCCAGCTCTCGCAGTGGCAGCGCATTTACGAGATACCTATAACGCAGATATCCTCTATCTCGGAAGCGATGATGGTCTGGAGACACAACTGGTACCGGCTGCCGGATTTCGTATCGCAACGGTGAAAGCTGGCAAGTTGCGGCGCTACGTCTCGTGGCAAATGGCTGGCGGAATTGCACGCGTACCGGTTGGGATGGTGCAGGCGTCTGGGTATTGTGCGTAAGTTTCAGCCTCATGTGGCTTTTACCAGTGGAGGATATGTTGCTGTGCCCGCTGGTCTGGCTGCGAAGCTCAATGCTGTGCCGCTGGTCATGCACCAGCAGGATGTCTCGGCGAATTTGTCGAACAAGCTCATTGCACCTTGTGCCACGCGCATTTCGGTAGCTTTTGCTGATTCAACGCGTTTCTTTCTGCGGCAAAGACGCTTGTGCTCGGTAATCCTGTACGCCAGGCAATACTGGATGTACGCCAAGTGACGAAGCAGCAGGCGCGTGCAACGCTTGGTCTGGACCCTGAGTTGCCGCTCTTATTGGTAACTGGTGGCAGCCAGGGGGCACGTTATCTCAACCAGATTACGGTGCAGGCATTGCCAGAACTGCTTACCTGCTGTCAGGTTCTGCAAATCAGCGGGAACAAATTGTTTGCGGAAACGCGCACCCAGGCTGAACAGATGCTAGCAGATTTGCCTGCTGAGACGCAGCAGCGTTATCGCCTGGTACCTTATATGTCTGATGAGATGCCGTTGGCTTTACAGGCTGCTGAGTTAGTACTCTGTCGTGCCGGTGCCGCAACGTTAAGCGAACTGGCTGTGCTGAGGAAGGCCAGCATTTTAGTACCATTGCCTCCTGCAATTGGTGGTTCGCCTCAGGAGGTCAATGCTGCCATGTTTGGGCGGCAAGGTGCTGCTGACGTTATGCGTAATTCTGATATGAAGCCGCAACTGCTAATAGAACGTGTAAGATATATCATATCGACACCTGCTAGCCTGAACGCAATGACAGCCGCTGTGAGCAGCTTTGCGAAGCCAGAGGCAACCCGCGAGATTGGCGAGTTAGTAGTTAATGTAGCAAAAAGTATGCCAAAGCAGACAATGATGCATGAGGGTATAAACGTTTGAAAAAAGCACATTTGCATTTCATGGGTATTGGTGGACAAGGTATTTCAGCGGTGGCGCAGATGGCGTTCATCTCTGGTAATACAGTCACGGGCTGTGATCAGCGAGCATCGGCAACTGTGCGTGCTCTGGAGCAGGCAGGGATCGCTATTCAGATTGGTCATACTGCGGATCATCTGACAGAGGTCGATGCACTCATTATCAGCCCGGCTGTCACTGCCCTGGATGCGCAAAATCCTGAGTTGTTAGCCGCTCAGCAGCGTGGTTTGCGTATCATCACCTGGCAGGAGCTGCTTGGTGAGCTGATGCTTGGTAAATGTGTGCTTTCGGTGAGTGGTGTGCATGGCAAAGGCACGACGACGGCTATGTTATCGCTGATGCTGGTGGATGCAGGACTGGACCCGACGTGTGAGATCGGGGCTGTAGTACCGCGCTTCGGTGCGAATTATCGCTGGGGCGGAGCCAGTACTTTGTGAACGAGGCTGATGAATTTAACCATAATTTCTGGCACTATCATCCGCGCCTGGCGATTGTGAAGGCTATTGAATACGAGCACCCAGAGTTTTTTCCTGACTATGAAGCCTTCCTGGGTGCTTTTGAACACTTTGTTCGTGGTATGGATATGCAAGGGGATTGGCCTTTGCCACCAACATTAATTGTGAATGCGGATAGCCCTGGTTGCCTGGAACTACTTGCACGTTTGCATGATTGGTCCGGGAAGGTTGTTACCTATTCGCTTGAGGGTTCATCTTTGTTGGCCGAACCGGCAGCCTTTGAAGCTTACGATGTACAGTTCGCGGGTGAAACAAGCTTCCGGGTCAGGACGCGGACTACTGTGGCATGGCCTGAGCAGCGCGTGGTGCGTTTGCAACTGCCGGGTGCGCACAATGTCGAGAATGCTCTGGCCGCATTGGCTGCTGCGCACACGCTCGGCGTTGATGCGGAAACGATAGCTCAAACATTGGAAGGCTTTACTGGTATCAGGCGACGTTTTGAACTACGCCAGCAGGGACCGCTCCTTGTACAAGGGAAAGTACTGGATGTGATGCTGATTGACGATTATGCTCATCATCCAACGGCCATTGCGGCAACCCTGGAGGCGACACGTCGTCGTTATCCTGCTCAGCGTCTCATCGCGGTCTACCAGCCGCATATGTATAGTCGTACGAAGACATTTTTTGCGCAATTCTTGCAAGCCTTTGATGTCGCTGATGTTGTAATGATCGCAGACATCTTTCCGGCTCGTGAGCGAGATACGGGCCTTGTGCATGCTCGTGATCTTGTGGCCGCGCTGGCACAACGTCCGCACTTCGCGCAAGACGGTGCACAAATTATGCATAGTGGTAGCGTTGAAAGTACAACGCTGTTATTAAGCCAAATATTGCATTCAGGCGATCTAGTGGTTATTATGGGCGCTGGTGATATATATAACGTAACTGAACTTTTATTGCAAAATGCACGCCAAGCTTAGAGGGAGATGTATGCACTTCGCTGTTGAGACTGCCTATAGCGAGTTACACTCGCAATTCGGTGAGCGTGTTCGTTGCCATGAGTTACTGGCGCGCCATTGTACTTTTGGCGTGGGTGGCCCTGCTGACGTGTGGGTTTCTCTCGACACATCGGAAGATCTGGTGAGTCTGGTAGCTATCTGTGCTGAGTGGCGCTGGCCTTTGCTGATCGCGGGCAATGGTACAAATGTTTTGTATGCTGATGCGGGAGTACGTGGTGTTGTTGCTCGTATTGCCTTAAATAGCTATACAATCGAGGAGCGCAGTGGCGATAGCGCACTCCTGATAGCAGGAGCAGGCATCAGTTGGCCGCGACTCTTAAACGAACTGGCTACTCTGGGTTGGGGTGGATTGGAATTTGGACCGGGCATACCGGGGACGCTGGGTGGAGGCGTTATTAGTAATGCTGGCGTGCATAACCATGATCTAGGGGGAGTGCTGGAGTGGGTGGATGTGGTGGACGCGCGAGCGATAGAAGAGTTCGTGGGACACCCTAAGATTGTGCGCTATCAGCATGATGATCTGGATCTGTCATATCGGCATAGTCGCTTTCGTGCACAGCGGCGTGTACAGTTTGATGCACTCGGCAATCCTATCGCGGCTTCGCGTAAGCTTATCGAGCCGTCTGAAATTATCATACAACTGGGTGTGCGTCTCCATCGCGCGGACATCCAGTCCTTACGCAATAGTATTGATGAGCATAAAAAATATCGCAAAAGAACACAGCCGCCACAGCAAAGTGCAGGCTCTGTGTTCAAGAATCCGCAAGGGGATTATGCTGGTCGGCTGATTGAGGCGGCAGGTATGAAAGGGATGATGTATGGCAGGGCACAAATCTCGGAGCGCCATGCTAACTTTATTGTCAATGTAGGTGGTGCAAGTGCCGCTGAAGTTGCGACTCTTATCAGGGAAGCGCATAACCGTGTTTATGAACGTTTTGGGGTGGATTTGGAGTTAGAGGTCGAACTGCGCGGCGAGTGGAAGGTATCAACGCTATGACAGAAAAGAAGAAAATACCGGGGCAGACGACGTTATATCATTATCGTGCAGGGACGAGGGGGCCTGCGCGTCCTGCACGCAGAAGTAGTGTAGCAAGAGTGAGAGGCAGTAGGCCGATCCGTGAGGCTCCGCAGAGCTTACAGCGTGTAGTGACGATACCTGATGCAGATCCATCGATGGCATGGCATACTTTTGCACAACGTCAGGAGCAGCTACGGCGTACTCGGGCAAGGGCGCAACAGTATGTTGTTCCAGTGCCACGCACACTGGCTCAGACGGGTTCTCGTGCGTCGAGTGGGCGTATCAAGGCCATACAGCGTCCTTTGCTACAACGCCAGTCAACGATCCCAACGCGCAGTGGGCGTGCGCAACGTCGTGGCTTGCTGTGGCGAATTTTGAGTTTCTTTGTCATTGGCATTGTATGTGTGCTGGCTTGCAGTTTTGTTCTGGGGAGTAGCGCATTTCATATTATGCAAGTCAATGTAACAGGAACACACAATGCTGCCCTCGTGCACGATATTCAAGATATGGGTTTACAGGGTCAGAACATCTTTCTGCTGAATGTAGAGGCAGTGAAAGAGCGTATAGAGGTATCACCTCTCGTTGCCATGGCTGATCTGAGCAAACAGTTGCCAAATCAGTTGTTGGTGGCAGTCACTGAACGAGTTCCTGTCCTGCTCTGGCAAACGGCGCAGGGTACATATAGTGTTGATAAACAGGGGATGATCATCGCGATAGCTGCGCAGACAGCCGGAGCGGACCGTTTGGGGACGGTTGTAGATGTGACCAGGCAGGACAATGCGCAGAAGGGACATGCGCTGCGTCCCGGCGATCACTTAGATCAGGGGAATATTGCGTTCGCTGCGAATGTGTTGCAAGGTCTGCCTCAGGTTGTGGGCATCAACACGTTTAAGCTGAGTTACGATGGTACAATGTATGGAAGTACCAGTGAACAATCTGGAGGGGTATCTGGTAGTAAAGGGTCTTACATCGTCGAAAGTTCGGCAGGTTGGACGGCCAACCTGGGAGGTGCCAGTGACGCCGATCCGTTGGGTAATCGACTGATCGAACTGCGCGATATTCTGCAACTCGCGCAGCAGAAGCAGCTTGATGTTGCAACCATCGACCTACGTTATGGCCTGCGTCCAGTGTTTACTTTACAACACTAGCAAGCTAGCAAGTAAAAGGTACATATGACAGGTCCCAACTACCGTGTTCGTAGTGTGTCTCACAAGTGTACCGCCCAAATTAGGAGCGTATATCGTGCAAGAGCGGGTGATCGTCGGTATCGACGTCGGAACAACAAAAATCTGTGTCCTGGTCGGCGAGCTAGATCGTGACGGGAAGCTGAATATTGTTGGCGTTGGCACCTGCCCTTCACAGGGGTTGCGCCGTGGGGTGGTGGTGAACATTGAAGAGACCGTCACTTCAATTGCAGCGGCGCTAGATCGTGCAGAACGCCTATCTGGAAAGAAAATTATCTCGGCATATGTAGGTATCGCGGGTAGCCATATTCAGTCGGAGAATAGCAAGGGCTTTGTGGCTATCTCACCCAGCCATCGCGATATCGTGCATAACGATATCAGCCGTGCGATGGAAGTTGCGCGTGCGATAGCCATTCCTGCGAACCGTGAAGTCGTTCATGTGATTCCACGTGGCTATGTCGTAGATGGTCAGGAGGGCATCAAAAACCCCATTGGGATGTCTGGCTTTCGCCTGGAGGTAGAGGCGCATATCATCACAGGTTCCGTGTCCTCCATTTATAATTTAATTAAGTGTGTCAATAAAGCTCATGTCGAAATTGAGAGTCTTGTCCTGGAGCCGTTGGCTTCTGGTGAAGCCGTGCTGGAAGACGGGGAAACCGATCTGGGAGTGGTGCTGGTGGACATTGGTGGGGGAACAACGGATGTTGCGGTCTTCGCTGATGGGGCTATCTGGCATACCGTGGTCTTGCCGGTAGGTGGAAACCTGATCACCAACGATATTGCGATTGGTTTGCGATTACCTGTGGGGGTAGCCGAGGAACTTAAGATTACTTATGGGCATTGTGATCCGTCAACCATTGATGAGGATGATATGATTGACTTGTCACAATATATGCCCGATTGCGATGATCTGGTGCCGCGTAAGCTGATAGCGGAGATCATTCAGGCTCGTGTCGAGGAGCTTTTCTCTATGGTGCACGAGGAGATTAAGAAAGCAGGATACGATGGGCTACTGCCAGCGGGCATTGTCGTCACCGGAGGTACAGCCGAACTGCCTGGCATCCTGGCAATGGCTGGACAGATCCTTGATTTGCCTGCGCGCATCGGCTCTCCGCTGGGTTTACACGGTCTGGCTGACTCTATCAACAGGCCAGCCTATGCTACGGCGGTAGGACTGTTGCTGTGGGGACTGAGCCATTCCTCGCTGTTAACTGAAGAAGAAGAATTTGAGGAAGAAGGCGCGGCAACACTCATCTCGCGTTTTGGTCGCTGGTTGCGTGCATTTATTCCTTAAACGTAGTGACTCATGTGTAGGAAAACGACCGCGTCTCAGATGCTGTATCCATGGGAGTTGTTTATTCTTATAGATGAGAGACGCGAAAGGGGGCCACGAATATGTTACCAATGGGAAATCATCAACTTGAAGGCTTCGCCCAGATCCGTGTGATCGGTGTAGGGGGAGGTGGCAGCAATGCGGTCAATCGTATGATTCAGGCCAACATGATGGGGATTGAATTTATTGCTATTAATACCGATTCCCAGGCCTTGCTGCTGACGGAGGCACCGCATCGCATTCGTATTGGCGATAAGCTCACTCGTGGCCTCGGTGCGGGGGGAACCCTAGTGTCGGCACGAAGGCTGCGGAGGAAAACGCCGAAGAGATCTACGAGGCGCTAAAAGGCTCCGATATGGTGTTTATTACGGCTGGCATGGGTGGTGGCACGGGCACGGGAGCAAGTCCCGTTGTGGCCCAGATCGCGCGCGAGGTTGGAGCGCTCACCGTGGGTGTTGTGACCAAGCCGTTCAATTTTGAGGGCAAGAAGCGCCAGCTCTCAGCGGAAGAGGGCATCAACAATCTGAAGCAGCACGTGGATACGCTCATCACTGTGCCCAATGATCGCCTCTTACAGGTGGCGGATAAGCGCATGCCGCTGTCGGAAGCCTTCCGGCTAGCTGATGATGTGCTGCGCCAGGGTATTCAGGGCATCAGTGATCTGATTACGGTGCCGGGCCTGATCAATCTGGACTTTGCTGACGTGAAGACGATTATGTCGGCTGCTGGCTCTGCATTGATGGCAATCGGTGAGGCGAGTGGTGAGACACGCGCGACGGAAGCTGCGCAAATTGCGATAGCTAGTCCTCTGCTCGATATTGATATCAGTGGTGCGCGTGGTGTGCTCTTTAACATTACCGGCGGCCTGGATATGACGTTGTTCGAAGTCAATGAAGCAGCTGATATCATCAGCCAGGCGGCACATCCAGATGCCAATATTATCTTTGGGGCAGTGCAAGATCCTAATTTTGATGGGCGCGTCAAGATTACCGTTATTGCCACCGGCTTTGATGACGGGGCGGCGCGGCCACAGTCCATGCAGTATGCATCGTCGCGTCCTGGTTCTGATTATGATCGTAGCAGGCTCTACACGGTATCATCAAATGGCACGAACAACGGAAATATGCCACCGCGTGCACCACATTCGCAGAATTATGGTCTGCCGCCAGTGACGCCAGCGGCCAGTGTCGCCAATCATCCGACGGGACCTGTGCCTAACGGTCGTGTACCGCAGCGCGCCCAACCGGGTGTACCGGCGCAACCATTGCCACCATCTGCGCCTGTATCGGAGGATGTCGGGCGACCACAACGCGCTCTGACGCCTCCATCACCTGCGGATCTGGAAGATGATGGTAACAATTTTGATCTGGAAGATGAGTCTACGGCCATGGAAAGTGGGATGAGAAATGTACCTGTACCGGAGCCAGAGGCACAGCCGCTACAGCGTCCCGGTGGTCAGCAGCGTTATGTCCGTCGCCTGGATCGTGGTGCCGCGTCAGAAATGGCGCGTGGCAATCGTAACACACCTTCTGGCGATGCTATTGACATTCCGGCATTCTTACGCAAACGTTAGAGCTAATAGAGAGAACTGGCAACCGCAAGGTTTTATCCTGCGGTTGCTTTTTTTGATGCAGGGCAATGTTATCGTGGGGTAAGCCTTTGTATTGTATGCTTTCAGGCTTTGACTCCTACGAAAATTGCCGCTGGTAGCCAGAAGGAGAGCAAGCCTTCCTCGTTCGGTCCAATGTGGAAACGCTCACGTATAGCTGGTGAAGCATCGTGAAGATAGCGCTCGATCTTCTCGACTGACGCGGGTGGGGTCTGCATGCGTTGCGTCCAGGAAGGGATATCTAGCGGAATATTCCAGACGTGCGAGACAGTGACGCGCAAGCTGGCTGCACTTAGTAGCGAGAGCCACTCTGAAATCCGGTAGTTCCGTACATGAGAGGGATCGCGCAGTGCCTCTATCATGTTGAGAAATGTGTCCAGTTCCGCTTCTTCTGGTGAAATTGGGTCTTCAAGCAGCAGCTTCCCACCTGGCTTGAGTACACGTGTCCACTCGTGGACGGCCTGTGATACAGTCGCGAAATGGTGAGGGGCATGCCGACAGGTGACAAGATCGTAGCTATTGCTGGCAAGGGGTAGGGCCTGGGCATCAGCTTCAACAAAACGAATATTTGTTATCTGACGCGTAGCTGCCAACTGCTGGGCCGCTGTGAGCATTGGTTGCGTGATATCGACGGCTACAACTTGCGCGGCGTATGGAGCAAGCGTCAATGCTGTGTGCCCTGCGCCGGTTGCTACATCTACTACCAGCTCTTTGCCTGTGAGTGCGGCGGCTTCTTTTAGCCATTCAAGATCCAGGCTATTGGTGTGTACTTTACTCGTCACATAATTTTGAGCGACGGCACCAAAGTTTTGTTGCACCATAGCGTGTGATGCGTGCTCATCTCCATCCCCTGGGATGCCTTGCTGATACGTGTTTGACATCGTTCAATTCCCTTTCGTGAGGACGCCTGAATATAACAGTGATCTGCTTATGCTCTACAAGTATAAATTGTCGGGTAGTGATACGTCTAATACTTTTTCTCTTTCATGTTGATAACGCAACGGCATCACGAGAAGTTTGGGTGAAGTATAAAGGAAAAAAAGTATCTGCGTTAGCACTTTATGGGCAAGTTCTGGGGATTGGTCGTGGGTTCTGTAAAATAGCGTTTGTTTGAAGTGGATGTAGAGCAGGACCCAGTGCGAGGTAAAAGGCCCTGCCTATGTTATATATGCATCCTGGCTAGCTGATGACGCGGCGACGGAAGGTGCGCATGCCGATAAAGAGGAAGACCACGATGGTCACTCCCAGACCCAAAAAGACCCAGCCAATACCAATGGTTGGCAATGCCTGTCCCCGAAAGCTGGGTACCATGCCGTAACGCAATCCTTCAGCCGCATAGGTCAAAGGATTGAAGAGCGTGATGATCTGGAACCACCTCAAGGCCGACAGCGTGCTCCATGGATATTGGACACAACCAGTGAAGAGCAGCGGCGTCAGAATCAAGGCAAACATCAGGCCGATCTGCTCAGGTTTGATGAGTGTACCGATGGTCATGCCAAGCGTAGCGCCAGCCATTGACCCCATTACCATAACGGCAATAATCACACCTATCATGTCGGTACGTACCTGATATTCGCTGCCGAGAATCCAGTAAGCCAGGGGGAAAATGAGCACACCAGCAATCAACCCACGTATGGTGGCAAACAGGACCTTTTCGATAGCAACGACGCTCACAGGCAGTGGGGCTAAGAGACGATCATCAATCTCGCGTGCGAAGCCCAGATCAAGTACTAATGGCAGCGTCACACCCTGGATAGCGGTCGTAAAGACGGTCAGTGCAACAATGCCAGGGAGCAAGACTGCGCCGAAGCCCTTTTCTGCGATGCCGATCTTGGGCAGAACAGTGCCAAAGATAAAGAGAAAGAAGAGTGGCTGTAGTAATACCTGTAGCAAAAAGGCGATGAACTCTTGGCCAGTCACGACCATATCGCGGCGCAGGATCGCCAGGAATGCGATCAGCGCGACCGTGAAGCGATTAGGATTATAGCTGCGAGGTTGCAACTCCACCTTTGGTGCTGTCTCTGATTGTTGAGTGGCTGGTACTGTACTACTCATTAGCGCAAGTTCCTTCCTGTCAGATAGATAAAGACATCTTCCAGACTGGGTTTAGCAACATGCAGGTCGCGCAATTCTGCGCCGCGCTCTCGCGCCGCCTGTGTTGCTGGTGTGATCAGCGTTTTCGCGTCTTCAGCATACAGGCGATAGACATAGATGCCATACTGAGCATCCTCTGCAGGTACAACTTCCACTTTGTCCACACCGCCTAATGCACGCAGATCTTGTAACAGGGGATTCTCGCTGTCATCCTCTCCTGTACTCTGCGCAGCGTTAGCCGCGACTGGTGCTGGCGCGTATACACGTAGCTCCAGGCGTGTCCCACCGGGAACCAACTTTTTGAGTTCTGTGGGAGTATTCAGTACCAGGATCTTGCCGTGATCCATGATTGCAATACGTTCGCAGAGCTGATCTGCTTCATCCATATCGTGGGTTGTGAGGAGAATAGTGACTCCCTGGTCATGGAGAGCACGGATACGGTCCCATAGGAAGAGGCGGGATTGTGGGTCCAGATTGTTGGTTGGCTCATCCAGGAAGATCACATCTGGTGAATGCATCAAGGCTCGTGCTAGCATTAAGCGTTGTGCCATACCACCTGAATAACGACCTACCATTTCTTTTGCGCGATCACTCAGGCTCAACTCTGCTAGCAGTGCATCGGCGCGCGCTTCTCGTTCCGCCTTAGTCATGCCGTGATAGCTGGCATGGAAGGTCAGGATCTCGCGTGCACGTAAGCTGCGATCCAGGTTGCTTTGCTGGGGAACGACGGCAATATGCTGCTTCACGCGCATGGGATCTGCGACGACATTCATGCCGGAAATGAGTGCTTTGCCAGATGTTGGTAGGACACTGGTAGTCAGTACACCAATAGTGGTCGTTTTTCCCGCTCCATTTGGTCCTAGCAAGCCGAAGATCTCACCTCGATGTACCGAGAACGAGATATCATCGACTGCATTGACTTTTGCCTTAGGATAATGCTTTACCAGGCTATGCACCTCGATTGCAAATTCCCGAGAATCAGAAGTGGTCATTCAATTAGCCCCCGACCTTGTTTCTGGTTCTTCCCAGGTTGCCAGGGATATCAGTGTTCAGGCCAATATGGTTTACCACCACTGTCACGCCAGGGATACCGATCATTTCGCGTTCCAGCGCATATTTCATTGTGCTGTTGGGAACATCTCCATACAGGTGCAAGATGTAGTTCTCGACGAGTATCGAGATATTGTTGGCACCTTCTAGCTTGCCTTTGGACTGCATGTTTTCCAGGCGACTATAGGCAACATGTAAGATCTCGTCTTCGGCTACGACAAAATTTTTCACTTCGGCTACGCCTGGGACGTTAAGCACTGCCTCCTCAAGCGTCTGGCGCTGTGTCTGCAACTCGACCTTGCCATAAAGGGCCAGGATGATACCTGCGCTGCTTTCGCTCTCCAGCTCAACCTTGATAGGATGACCACTGTAAGCTGTGCTGCTGACTGTGACTGTCTGATCTGCGACTTCTCGTGCCTGGTCCAGCACTTCCTGGGTCGAGCGTGGACGTTGATGTTGCTGTCTATGAGTGGCTCCCACATGTTGACCAGGGGAAGCCATTGGATCTTCTAGCGCCCAGCCCATGATGCCGAGAAGGACAAACGGGAATGCTGCAATAGAGAGCCAGGGGTTGCCAGGAATGAACAGCAGCCCTGCTACCAACACCAGGACAGCCGCGCTCAGTAGTAGCGGCCAAAAGCTGGGACTGGGCAGGTGAATGTGATGTTCTTCCTCGCCAGTTGTGTGAGCTATCTCCAGTGACGGGTCTAGTTCGTCTACTGCAAGACTTGCACTGTGAAGAGAAGTTTCCATAAGATCTCGCTCTCCTCCGAGAAAAATGTATAATTTAGCTTTGTTGCAGAATCTCTGCTGTTCATGGAACAAATATACTACAATGAAAGACGCAAAGTCAAGCGGTTTGGTGAAAAAGAAGGCGATAAAATATGAGACTTTACGCTCTTTTCAAGTACTAGTTTCGCTAGCCAATAGTTGTCCCTTCGTTTAAGCATACCAAATATAGGAGCTTCGTGCAAGCTATCTGGCAGAAGTTGAACCCTCGCTAACGATCCCACGGTTCCTTGTTCACGGCGAGATCTACGTATTATGTCAATTAAATAGCGAAAAGAAGCTATTTTAAAGAAGAGTATATGTAAAAGTCTCGACAAAATATTTATACTATGCTATATTTCCTTAAGTAGATAGGGTTTGGAGGTGGATGTGGTATGGCAAAAATTTGGGATGACGCGATGAAACGAGCATTTGCGGCTCGGCCACAGGATTTTGTGGACTGGCTATTGCCAGGGGCATCGCTCATTGGTAAAGTCTCGCTTGAATTGAAGACGGTGACGCGGACCATCACTGCGGATACATTGTACAAAGTTACTATTGAAGGACAGAGTGCTCTGCTGCACGTCGAGTTCCAGAAGCGTCCTCGTGAGAATATGGGCTTACGTGTCTGGGAATATAATGTTCTTGCGACCTTAGAGCATAATTGTCCTGTTTACTCTTATGTCATCTATCTGCAACCCGGTGGCAATATTGTGCAGTCCCCGCTCATTTGGGGATTGTTGGGGCATGAGATAGTGCACATGTTTCACTTCTGGAACATTAAATTATGGGAAATGTCGATAGATGTGCTACGGCGTGATAATGCGTTGGGTTTGTTGCCCCTTTGTTTGCTTACAATAGAGGGTAAGCAGCATCAAATAGCGGAGGAAGTTTTTGCGAGTCTCACGCATGAAAAAGATCTATTGGCTCTAGCGCTAACATTTGCATCTATGGTTTTTGTTGATGAGAGTGATAAGGTGTGGCTCGAAAGGAAAGTTGCGATGCTAGATGATGTTATTCGCGATACATGGTTCTATCAGAAAATATGGCGTGAGGGTTGCGAGAAAGGTTTAGAAGAAGGGCGCGTGGAAGGCATGCGGCAGATTATTCTGGATACTGTACAGGCACGTTTCCCTGCTCTGGTAGATTTTGCACAACAGCAATTGCAGCCTGTGAGTGATCTCGCACGCTTGCGGCAATTGCATAGTCGGTTGGTTGTAGCAGCTTCTGTGGAGGGTGCTATGAGTTCCCTGGCTGATGTGGCGAAAAATCTGGAGCAGCAATAGAGTATAGTGCGCATTCACAGCTTTTTTGAGGTTGGGAATGGGAGAAGGTCCGCGACCTGCCTGCCCATTCCTATCCTCATCTTTTCTACTAGCCACTTACCGCTTGCTTACTTCTCTTGCAGAAGAGCCTTGAGGTCGGATGCTAATTCTGTCGGAGTGAAATCCTGCTCATCCAGGTAAACGCGCTCAAGTCCGTGCTTATCAATAACATAAATCGCAGAGGTGTGCTGTGTCGTTTGCTGTACAGCTTGTGCGTAAATACTGTACGCTGACCAGACGGGAGTGAGCTGGCCCTGTGTCCCAATCAGGAAGTGCCAGTAGTCCTGCATGTTATGCTCATTTGTGAACTGTATAGCCGCTGTCGTGTTGTCCCGTTTCGGATCTGTGCTGACTGCTAGCACGCCTACTTTGTGAGCGCTACTTCCCATTTCCAGCATAGCCGAGTGGATACGCTCGGCTGCCACTGGGCATATATCGGGGCAATGTGTATACATGAACGCAAGTACAACCGGCTCGCCTTTGAACTGTGCTAGCGAGACTTGCTTGCCATGTTGGTCGGTGAGTTGAAAGCTGGGAGCTGGCGTGCTGCCGAGGTCAGTACCTTGCAAGTTTGCTGTACTCGTGCTGCTACTAGCATTACCACTTGAGACAGACGTCTGGGAAGCATTATGTTGGACAACAACGACCACAAGGACGACCAGGATCGCCAACGTAATCACAGATAGCCGTGAGGCCAGTCGCCAGTTCATACGTACACTCATCATCGTTTCTTTTTATCCTTATATTGCCTTGCATTCAGATGAGAAATATGCGCCAGCATATTTTTAGCAACGAGAGGTGCGTTTCTGAATGCTTATGGATATTATATGTTTCTTGAGCGCTACTTGTACTAGTGGATGACTCTATCTACCACCATGATGGCAAAGATTGCGGCCAGATAACAATTCGAATACCAGAAAAGGGTGCGCGCCCAGTTCTTTGTGCGGTCACGCAGCAGGCGTATAGCCATATAGAGTAAGACGGCATCAAGTGCCACGGCTCCAACAAGGTAGATATAGCCCATCGCGTGCATAACAAAGAGTATCATGCTAACAGCGATCAGTAGAAGCGAATAGAGGAAAATCTGCCGTCGAGTTTCGTTCTCGCCAGCAACGACGGGTAGCATCGGGATACCGGCCTTCTCATAGTCTTTTTGGATCAGCAACGAGAGCGCCCAGAAATGAGGTGGCGTCCAGTAAAAGATGATGGCAAAGAGCCAGATAGCCGCGAGGGTGATGGTGTTTGTTGCCGCTGCCCAACCAACCAGCACCGGAACTGCGCCAGCCGCGCCACCGATCACAATATTCTGAGCCGTCGTGCGTTTCAGTCCCAGCGTATACACAAACACGTAGAAAAGAATCGCTGCAAACGCGAGGATTGCACTGAGCAGATTGACGAAGATACCCAGTACGACGAACGAACCCAGTCCAAGTGCGATACCGAAGATCAAGGCTTTTTGTGGCTGTACTTTCCCGGCTGGCAATGAGCGTCGCTGTGTGCGTCCCATAATCTGGTCGATGTCGCGGTCAATGTAGCAGTTAATGCTATTGGCGCTGCCTGCGGCCATGGCACCACCGACCAGTGTTGCCAGGACCAGAAACAGGTTGGGCAGGCCGCGATCAGCAACGGCCATGGCGGCTACAGTCGTGCCTAACAGGAGCACCGTGACATGTGGTTTCATCAAGTTTATATAGCTGGCGATGGTTTGCTTGATCCCTGAGACCTCTTTGGGGGTCTTCAATTCGCTTGCTTGTTGCTCTTCATTAAAGATTTGTGAGGCCACGTGTTCCTCCTCCTACAAATATGTGCTGAGAAAATATGGAAAGCCAACCGTGACCTGTGCCAGGTGGCGTATCAGCTTTTTTGATGCGTTGAAACGATGTACAAGCTCCATAACAGAGGGCTTCCTTTGCTTGCATGGATAGGTATTCTGACCTGTTCTATTGTCGTTGCCCCTCCTGATACTACCCTTGCAGCCGGAGAATATTACCTTACAATCGCCTGAATATTTAGCGCTACCTGTCCATATCCGTTGTCTGATTTCCTTCTCGCTGCTATAGTATAGAAGAATAATGGCTGAAAAGGTATCGTATATGCCCATTGATGTAGGACCGGGCTTGGGATCTCTGGCGTGGAATGGGCGGCCTTCTATGAGGCTGTTCAGGTTCTTGTAAGGTCCCTTTCAGAGATTGCAAGTTCTGTGTCAGGCACCATCGCTACACTACGTGGGTAAAATGGTCAAACCACTTTCTTAGGAGATTTAGACGTGAGGATGCCTGTATTTCGCAGGACAAAGCGCTGGTTGCTTGTACTCAGTAGCCTGTTTTTGTCCTCCATTCTTTTGACCGCTTGCGGTGAAAATTCGCCCTCTATTTTGAATACCTTCGGCCCGGTAGCGGCTGACGAGAGCGTATTGTTCTGGGTAATTTTAATTGTCTCCTCCATCGTCTTTATAGGCGTTGAGGGGACGCTGGTCTTTTCCATCTTCCGTTTTCGTGAGCGTCCGGGGGCACCCAACCCCGTGCAGCGACATGGTAATCTGACACTTGAGATGGCCTGGACGGCCATACCGACGGTAGTGCTCTTCGTGGTGCTCTTCTTTACGATTCGCGGCTTGATCCAGGTATCGCCGCAATCGCAGCCTTCGGACCCCAATACGGTCAATGTCACGGTTGTCGGTCATCAATGGTGGTGGGAATTCGACTATGACCAGTACAGTGTTGATACTGCTGATGTGCTACAGGTACCGGCCAATACGGTTATTCATTTAAATCTCTTCTCCAACAATGTGATTCACAGTTTCTGGGTACCGGCACTAACTGGCAAAACGGACGTGATTCCCGGTCATAACAACACAAAGTGGTTCGTTGCCAATAGCTCAGCAGTTGGCAAAACCTTCACCGGTCTCTGTGCTGAATACTGTGGTACCCAGCACGCGAATATGCGCTTTGAGGTCAAAGTCGTGACGATGAATCAATTCAAGACCTGGATTAGTGAACAGCAGCAGCAAGCTGTGACACCTGCAGCGTCCAGCCTGGCCGCCCAGGGTGAAGCCGTCTTCAAGAGCACTTGCACGGGTTGTCACGGTATCGTCGGTGTTGATATCAAATCATATCCAAATACCGAGAAAAACTGTAATGATAGTGATCCGAAGGATCTCAATAGCGCTGATTGCCTGGTTGGACCAAATCTGACGCACTTTGGCAATCGTGACCTGATTGCTGGTGGCGTGCTGACGAATAACAAAGATCAATGTAATCCGACAGATCCCAAGCTTTTCCAGCATTGCAATCTGGCGAAATGGTTACAAGATCCCCAGGCTATAAAACCTGGCAATGATATGATCATCAATCTGAATCAGACGCAAATTCGTGAACTCGTTGCATATTTGGAGAGTCTTAATTAGCCCAGGTACTCTTGCTACTCCTGGTTGAGGCTAGACTTTGGAGGAATTGCTTATGGCAACCAGCACTATCGGCGAAAATGTAACTACTGGTGTTCGTCGACGGCGGTTTAGCGAAAGCTATATAGGTGAGTGGTTGACAACGACTGATCATAAAAAGATTGGTCTGATGTACATTATCACCGGTTTCTTTTTCTTCATGGTGGGCGGTATGGAGGCCCTCCTGATTCGTGCACAATTGGCGGAGCCGAATGGCACGGTGTTGAGTCCGACCGTGTATGATGAGGTCTTCACCATGCACGGCACCACGATGATTTTCTTGTTCGTAATTCCGGTGCTATCTGGGTTTGGCAACTATGTTGTGCCCCTGATGATCGGCGCGCGTGATATGGCCTTCCCGCGTATGAATTCTTTTGGCTACTGGGTGCTGCTCTTTGGTGGCATCTTCTTGCAGTCCAGCTTCCTGTTTGGCGCTGCGCCAAATGGTGGCTGGTTTATGTATGCGCCACTCAGTCAAATGACGGCAAACTGCGGTCATGCGGTGAGTTGTACACCTGGTATGAACGCTGACTTCTGGATTCTGGGCACCACGTTGCTGGGTGTCTCGTCTATTGCTGGTTCGCTCAATTTTGTGGTGACGATCTTCAGGTTGCGCGCGCCCGGTATGAGTATTAACCGTATGCCTTTGTTCACCTGGATGATCCTGGTGATGTCTTTCCTGTTGCTCTTCGCGCTGCCCAGTTTGACTGTTGCCAGTCTGTTGCTGCTGCTGGATCGCCATGCCGGGACGCACTTTTATCAGTACGCCAATAACGGTGATCCTTTGTTATGGCAGCACCTGTTCTGGTCGTTTGGGCACCCCGAAGTGTATATCCTGATCCTGCCAGCCTTCGGTATCATTTCCGAAGTCTTGCCGGTCTTCGCGCGCAAACCGATCTTTGGCTATACCTTTATCGCCTGGTCCGGCGTGGCTATTGGCTTCCTGAGCTTCACTGTCTGGGCGCACCATATGTTCGCCGTTGGTTTACCGCCTATCGCGCAAGCCTTTTTTGCTACCAGCACGACGTTGATTGCTATTCCGACTGCCGTGAAGATCTTCAACTGGCTGGCGACAATTTACGGTGGCAAACTCAACCTCAAGGTCCCGATGCTCTTCGCGCTTGGTTTCATTGCGATGTTCCTGATCGGTGGTTTGAATGGTGCGGCCCTGGCTGTTGTGCCTTTTGACTATCAGGTGACGGATAGTTACTTTGTCGTCGCGCATATCCATTATGTGCTCTTTGGTGGGACCGCTTTTGGCATCTTCTCGGGTATCTATTACTGGTATCCCAAGTTTACTGGGAAGTTGCTGAACGAGCGGCTGGGCCAGTGGCACTTCTGGCTCTCGCTGATTGGCATGAACCTGACCTTCTTCCCCATGCATATCCTGGGTATTCTGGGTATGCCACGCCGCGTGTATACCTTCCCGGGGGACCTGGGGTGGAACGAGTTGAACCTGCTGGCATCTATCGGTGCTTTTGTGATCGGCGTTTCGGTGCTGGTGTTCCTCTATAATGTTGTGCTCACTATGAAGAGTGGTCAACTGGCTGGCGATGATCCCTGGGATGCCTTTACGCTGGAGTGGGATACCTCGTCGCCTCCGAAGAAATATAACTTCCTGGAGATCCCGATTGTGCGTAGCCGTCGTCCATTCTATGATAAAAAGTATCCAGAAGTTGCTGACTGGAAGTCGGTTACGCATTAGTAGCGCATGGCAACGTCAGCAAGAAGCTAGTAGAGGTACAATGTGGCTCAAGAACAGCAAGATCAAGTACAAGTAAAATTGCAAACAGGCGATGATGAAGAGCGTGAGCGGGAAGCACTGCTTGCCTCCACGCAAACTGAAACTCCTGTTGCTGCTGAACAGGTGACTGCCGAGGATGCAGCAGCTACCAGCGCGGAGGCACCTGTGAAAAGACGGGTGAGGAAGCGGGGGAAGCTGGTCAATGCCGAAGATGTGCTACCACGACCAAGCATCTGGCCTCTGGTGTTTGCTTCAGGGCTGGCTTTGCTCTGCTTTGGCTTCATCTCCTTACCATTTATTATGGCAATTGGAGGTGTCTTGCTCGTCGCCTCTGTGTTTGGTTTAGCTTTGGAGCGTCGTCGATAAAAGCGGCTGCCTGTCCAGTAATGGGCAGGCAGCCAGTCTTGAGATATAGGGAGTTACTGAT
Organism: uncultured Chloroflexia bacterium; assembly: GCA_963802635.1. Taxonomy (GTDB): domain Bacteria; phylum Chloroflexota; class Ktedonobacteria; order Ktedonobacterales; family Ktedonobacteraceae; genus CAVTLG01. Next base: position 615,926 of record CAWDJJ010000001.1, read on the forward strand.
ATGAGTGCTGCTCACGTTGAGCAGGTGAGGGTTCTCGAAGAACAGGGGCATGAAGGTGTTCACAGCCTGGAATGGTGGGGCATGGTGTTCTTCATCTGCTCTGAGGCGCTTATTTTCGCGAACTTGATCGCCGTTTTCCTCTATCTGGAGATCCGCGATGGTGGGAAGTGGGTGCTACCTAACGCTGAATTAGGTTCCTGGCACCCGGCTGCCGCCATTTTCCCGGCTGGTATTAATACCATTATTCTGCTAACCAGCAGCGCATGTGTGCATATGGCAGGCTCAGGCATTCGCAAGGGCAACCAGAAGCAATTAATTATTGGCTTGAGCATTACTATTTTCCTGGCCCTGGTCTTTCTGTCTGGTCAGGTTTATGAATATCTCGACTTTATGGGGCATGGCATGTCGCTGGGCAGCGGCTTTGATGGATCGAGTGGGACGCAGGGTTCGGCGTTCTTTACGCTTACCGGCTTCCACGGTGTGCACGTGATCATAGGTGCGCTTTTCCTGACGATCTGCCTCATTCGTTCTGCGCGCGGTGACTTTACGGCGAAGAAGCATTTCGCGGTTCAGGCTGCTGAGATGTACTGGCACTTCGTTGACGGTGTGTGGATCTTTGTGTTCAGCACGGTCTATCTGCTGCCATTACTGCTACATCCCTGATAAGTGTCTGTAAGATAAAAGAAGTCGGGTATTATGGATAATGCCCGACCTTTTGTCATTATGTCACTAGAGAACCCATTTGTTTCGCTCATATTGCCTTGCATTCAGATGAGAAATATGCGGCAGCATATTTCTAGCAACGAGAGTTGCGTTTCTGAATGCCTATGGGTATCAGCGACCCGTCCTTCGCTCCAAGTCTTCGGGGTACCGAGTCCCCTGCACCGTGATCTGCGAGGCGGCGCTCTCGATTTCGCAGAGATCGCCGGACGTCAGTTCGACGGTAGCCGCTCCGATATTCTCCTCCAGGCGTTCCAGCTTCGTGGTACCCGGAATCGGTACGATCCACGGCTTCTGTGCAAGCAGCCATGCAAGCGCGATTTGAGCGGGGGTCGCCTTCTTTCGCTCAGCGACCCTGCTCAGCAAATCAACCAAAGCCTGATTCGCTTTGCGAGCCTCTGGCGTAAAGCGAGGGACGATGTTGCGGAAGTCGGAACGGTCGAATGTTGTGTTTTCGTTGATCTTTCCCGTAAGGAAGCCTTTCCCCAGCGGGCTAAATGGAACGAACCCGATTCCGAGTTCATCCAGAGTCGGTAACACTTCCGCTTCAGGGTTTCTCCACCACAGCGAGTATTCGCTCTGGAGTGCCGTCACGGGCTGAACGGCGTGCGCGCGACGGATCGTTTGCACTCCTGCTTCCGAAAGGCCGAAGTGTTTCACCTTCCCTTCCTGAATCAGGTCCTTCACCGCTCCTGCCACGTCTTCGATGGGCACATCTGGGTCAACACGGTGTTGATAGAACAGATCGATGGCATGAACCTTGAGTCGCTTGAGCGATGCCTCGGCGACCTGCTTGATATGCTCTGGCCGACTATCCATGCCCATTTGCTCTCCCTTAGAACCAAGTTTGAAACCGAATTTAGTAGCTATCACCACGTGCTCACGGAAGGGGGCAAGCGCTTCGCCCACCAGTTCTTCGTTCGTGAACGGGCCGTACGCTTCAGCGGTATCGAAAAAAGTAATGCCGCGTTCGATGGCTGACCATATCAGTGCGATCATCTCCTGCTTGTCTGCCGCCGGACCGTAGCCATAGCTTATTCCCATGCAGCCGAGTCCGACAGCCGAAACTTCCAAGTTGCTCTTTCCAAGTGTGCGCTTCTGCATTCTTTGAACTTTCTGTCTTTGTGTGAAAGGTTGGAACGATTGTTTTCCACAATCAGCCCTGGTATTGTTCGTCGCTGACTTTTTCCATCCAATCAGCGGCTTTGCCGTCGAACTGTTCCTGAATGGCGATGTGCGTCATGGCTGTGGTGGCCGTGGCACCGTGCCAATGTTTCTCACCTGGCGGGAACCAGATCACATCACCCGGTCGAATGTCCTCGATTGGACCACCCCAGCGTTGTACCCGGCCACAGCCAGCCGTCACGATCAAAGTCTGGCCCAGCGGGTGGCTGTGCCATGCTGTCCGAGCGCCAGGCTCGAACGTGACACTGACGCTGACCACGCGGGCCGGAGTGGGTGCCTCGAACAGGGGGTCAGTGCGTACTGCGCCGGTAAAATACTCGGCTGGTCCTTTGCCGGAAGGCTGCGAGCCACTTCTTTTGATGTCCATTTTCTGTGTTCCTCCATCATGCCTGCAAACGTAGGGAGGCATGTTCTCTGTCTGGAGGTATTATAAACTCTCTGGATCACAGGGTGGTAGAATGATTGTCGAATCAGAAGGCACATCCAGCACATCTGCCTCCCTTTATGCTATGTTTCTCTCTGAAGCTTTCTTGCTACCCACTGTCTTTTTTCCGTCTCTTGCTGAGGGGGGATAGTCCAGAAAAAATATGTTACAATGGAAAGATAGAGTGCGTGTCATACGTAGCAATCAGGAGACAGAAAGGGTTGAGCGTAGCATGAAAGAGGCAATGAACAGAGGGGGGGCTGTCGTTGCGCTAGGTGAGGATAAACTACGACGATGGTTCATCGCTCACTGCTCAATTTGTACCAGTCGGATCTGGCTTGGTCCTGTGCGTTTACGGGAGCCGGAAGGCGTACCAGAGCCACGCCTCTCCTGGATCGTGTGTAAATCCTGTTATCAAGCGGTGCTGGCGGAAATAGAACGCTCTCCCGTCAACTCGCCATTGCGTCTACGTATTGCTATGGGACTTGTTGCCTCCGAACGCTGGCCCCATGCCTATCCTACCCGTATCCGTCAATATGTCAGTGATCGACGCTGGATCGTCTTTATGGCTGCTTGCTTTATACTGGCGATGATCTTCCATCTGGCTCTGATCGTCGCGGTCGCAGCTATGAGATGAGATAGCACATTTGGTCTCTAAAGAAGAGCGCCTGCTAGCTGTCAATCTCGCTGGCAGGCGCTTTTGTGCACTCTTCAGCTTGTACACGGTTGACTCTTTTTGCTAGAATAAGAACAGGCTCATAATATGCAGAGAGCGCAGGCGCTTCAGCAGAGCTTCTATTTGAATGCAGGGCGATAACACAGCCAGGCGGGAAAGGGTAGCTGCGGATGGATTCCTCTGGAGTGGACAGTGGTGATAGAACCAACAGCGGTTGGTGGATCGAAGAGAACACTGTCACACGAGCACAGTCTTCAATTGACAAACGAGATAGCGTGCCAGCAGGCTTTACGCAGGAGTATCATGTGCTGGCGGAAGTTTGCGCCAGTATGAGTAGCGGCTTTATGCTACTCAACCAGCATGAGCGCATTACCTACTCTAATCAGAGCGCATTGCGCTTATTGCGCATACAGCAGTGTAATCTGAACACATTGCTGGATTTTGATGTGCAGCGGCACTTGCTCTCCATTGCCGCTGATCCCCAGCACGTGCGCAATGAGTTGGAGCAAGCCTGGTTGCATACGGAGCAGGAATACGCGACAGAGCTGGCTCTGGCGGATGCTGCTGTCTGCTGGCTGCGGATGCGCTGTTTTCCGGTGCGCGATGAGCGTGGTCGTTTGCTTGGACGCGGCATGCTCTTTGACGATATCACGCTGGAACGGTCATCTGCTGAGTCACGGGCCGAGACGTTAGCGCTGGCTGCTCATGAATTGAAGACGCCGCTGGCTATTATCAAGGGTTGCGCGACGACGTTATTAGGTGGTTCGGCGCGTTGGGACCCGGCTATGCAGCGTGAGATGTTGCAGATGATCGATACGCAGTCCGACCGCCTCTATGATATCCTCAATACCCTGTTGGATGTCTGGCGCTTTGATGCTGGCACGCAATCCTTGCGGCTGGCACAACTGCAACTGACTGAATTGCTTTTGCAACTGGTCACGCGCTGGCAGAAGCAAGCATCAGAGCATCGTTTTGTGCTTGACATTCCTGAGAATGTGCCGTTAGTGACCTGCGATGCGCTAAGGATTGAGCAGGTTTTGCAACATCTGGTCAATAATGCAGTTACTTATTCGCCTGCTGGTAAGATCATCCGCGTGCAATTAGAAAGCAACGAGTTTGGGGTGCGCATCAGTATTACTGATGAGGGTATTGGTATTGCCTCGGAGCATCTGGAGCGTATTTTTGAGCGCTTCTACCGTGTCCAACCGGAGGAAGAGCGGAGTGGTAGCGGTCTCGGGCTGGTTGCTGCGCGTGCCAGTATTGAGGCACACGGTGGGAAGATCTGGGCCGATTCGCTTGGTGTGGGACAGGGTTCCACTTTTTATTTTACGTTGCCGTTTGCTCCACGCCTCTCTACAACGGCCTCTGCACCTGTGCCCATTGGCGCGCCTGCTCAACACAGTGCAGCGCGTCCGCAAACTTTTAGGCAAGATCGACGTATCAGTGTGCTGCTCGCTGAAAATGATGCTCGTCTCTCACGCTATGTGCGCGCAAATCTGGAGGAGCAGCAATATCGTGTGCAAGCAGTCAATCACGGCATCCAATTTCTGCGCCAGTTAGATCTGGAGGAACCTGATCTGATTCTGCTTTCGACGCGCCTGGTGGATATGAGCGGAGTTGAACTGCTCCAGCGCCTGCGCGAGTTCTCGCAGATACCGGTGATGATGCTTTGCGATCAATGCGATGAAGATGAGCGTGTGCAACTTTTTGATCTGGGTAGCGATGATCTTGTCATGAAGCCTTTTGGGATGAAAGAGTTGTTGGCCCGCGTGCGCGCATTGCTGCGTCGTCAGGTACCAGCGAGCGAGCGGACCGTCAGCCAGTCTGTGTTCACCAGCGGTGATCTCACGATTGATTATGCACAGCATCTGGTGACAATGCAAGAACGTGTGGTGCAACTGAGCCGTACAGAATATAAGTTGCTCAGTACGCTGGCACAGAATGTAGGCATGGTAGTGACGCATGAACTCTTGTTAGAAAAAGTCTGGGGTCCTGAATATAACCGCGACATAGATTTTATCTGGGTCTACATCAGTCGGCTACGGCGCAAGGTTGAGGCCGATTCGCGCCACCCCAAATACATCCTCACTGTTCCCGATGTGGGATATAAGCTTGCGAAACACTGAATTCCACCCGCATATGCTATACTTATAGCAACGTTAGTTTTTAGGTAACTCTTCAGGTTCAGTATGAGGTCGCGTAGGGGCCGCGAGCGTAGCGTTCCTTGCGGCGGCCCGACCAGGACAACCGCAAGGGATTGTCCCTACGCGAACTCCTCTTCCATCTGATCTGAAAAGGTTGGATTTTATTCAGGTCGCTGTAAGGTGTCTACCTTACGTAGCAACGCAATTGTAATGTCTGCCAGATATGCTAGTGGTGTAAAAAGTAGTGCTTGATACCCATAGGCATTCAGAAACGCCACTGTCGTGGCTCCTCGTAGACCGCCACAAACGAGGCTGTCGCCTCTAGCCTTCGGCTCATGTGGCGGAGCGGAGTGCGCCTTTGGCTCATCTGAATGCAAGGCAATATGACTTTGCAACTGTAGAGGTATTACACATGTCGCAAGGGCAGAATGTAACCGCTTCGAGCGTACTCGTGCTTGAAACTGATCCCTCGCTTCGTCGACTTATTTCGCTTGGCTTGCAGCATCATGGGATGCATGTCATCGAGGCAAATTCTCTGGCTACCATTCCTCCTACGGCTGTAAGCGCGGTGGACCTGCTGGTGCTGGATGTCGATGGGGGCGTGAGGAGCAACTGGTCGCTATTGGAGACGGTGCAGCAGTATCGCGAACTTTCTACTCTCCCCACAGTTGTACTTTCCTGGGAAGCTCTGTCAGCACAAAATGCGGCGTCAAGTGTCCCTATCGCGGCTACGACAGCGGTTTCGTGCTTAGCTAAACCGTTTGATGCGCGTGCACTCTACGAGACAATCGAGCGGTTGCTCAAGATCAAGGCCGCGAAAAAAGCTGCGTTGGAGGCACAGGCAGAAGAGCGTTTGCTCGCGCGCTATCCAGCGCAAAATGCGCCTAGTATCTGGCCCTTCATTACTGCGGCAGGCTTACTGCTGGTCGTTAGTGGTATGCTTTTCCAGCTTGCTCTTGCCGTCATTGGTATGCTCATCGTTGTCGTAGCTCTGTTGCTCTGGACGCTGGGCAAAAAGCCCGAAGCGACTCCCCTGGCTATGAGCGTGCATAACCAGTCTCCTTCTTCTGTCTAGCTTTTCATTAGATGTGTTTTCCCTTTTCGGGCTATCTGCGGCATTGTTGCTGCGGTTGGTGGAGTCCTCCCAGCATAGATCAGTTCCATATTTTTGAATACCCCTAACACAGCCTCTTTGTCCTTTTCTATGACTTTCTTTCTTGGTTTTAATTGGGTATAGTGGAGGATAAAGAGGGCACTCGGTGTTATATATGGCAGGTGGTGTTAATGTTGAAGTATCCATTGTGTAAGGTAGTATTACTGGCCTATGATGTAGTACTTCGCTGCGCTTGAATACGGGACAAATTGTCGTGTGTAATGCCATTAGAAAAATAAGTGGATAAGGCTCTGAAAACTTAAGGAGGTATTATGCCAACAGAAAGATCAAAGAGGTTAGAAAAAGTAAGTGAAGCAGCTCCTAATGATGGGCCAGGCCAGGATGAGCTGCGGGATCGGGTGCAGCGACTAAAGAGGAAATACCATATAGAGGTGCAAGTGCCAGGAACTCAAGGAGTGGCGACGGGGAGGAATGATGATGAGCCGTGGCGGCAACTGGGAGAACAGCGAGGTTCTGACGCAGCCCAGGTGGGAGAGATGATAGTGGTAGAGCCATGGCTGAAAAGAAGGAAAACGGTACGATTTCGAGAGACGAGCACAGAGAGGGACGGGTCTCAGAGCAAGGAAGCTGGTCAGCAAATGCAGTCAGAGAAGTACAGGAAACATTTGCTACAACTAGATTCAAGATTACGACAATGGATACGAAAATCAGATGATCAACACGAATCCAGGAATCAAGAGGAGATTAGAAGGCGTCTGATAGGTGATGACTCTAACTGGGTTGAAAAAGAGATTTCTAACCGTAGGTATGATGAATTCAAGAAATTAAGAGAAAGATATAAAGAAATAATGGGAAAGGAGAAGATTGCTAGAAAAGTAATAAAAGATTTTAAGGACCTGAGAGGAAGATCTAGAGATAATAACGAACTTTTCGCTTTTTATACGAAACCGATTGTGGAACAGCGGGCCGCCCTGCGTGTATGTCAGAGAGATTGTGCTACTCTCATCTCGGATTGGGACAAGTGGAAAAAGCATGAAAATGGTTCTTAATCGCCAAATGGCCCCGAAAATAATGAGGATTTTGACAAAGAGATTAATGAGACACATCTCCGACTCCACACTATCTTTTTATGGTGATAGCAAAGGCTCTGACCACAAAAACATTCAGGCCTTTGTAAGGTGGACCTCTTGCACTGCAAGTTGACTATCAGGCACAGGCACCATAATCGGTATATATTTCCTTGCATTCAGATGAGCACCGCTAGCCACGGCAGTCGCTGATCCGTCTGGCTGACTGCGTAGCAGTAGCTGCGACAGCAGCGTTGCCAGACGGAATAAGGACGCGTTTCTGAATGCCATATGGGTATGACATTCTATACCACACGGAGATAGTGTATTTGATGGAAGTAAATAGCATCGCAGGTGACGAATTACAGACAACGCAGCCTGCAACCGGCAAAAAGCATTCTCGCAAGCGCAGTGTCATCATCTTTACGGTTGTGAGCATCATAAATCTATCGCTCCTGGTACTGCTCTGGACGTTGCTGTTAACTCCGCGATCTACAACGTCTCAAAGCAATGATTCATCTCTGGTTGGTGATATGTCTAGCCCACTGTTGGGGCGGGCGGCACCCAATTTCACCTTGCCGTCAATGAGCAACAATGGAGCACAGGTGAGCCTGACCAGTTTCAAGGGCAAGCCTGTGGTGATAAATTTTTGGGAAGCCTCCTGCCAACCCTGTAATGCCGAAGCACCATTTTTGCAGCAGTCATGGAAACAGATGCAGCCAAAGGGCGTGGCCTTAATCGGCATCGACGGACCCGAAAGTGTGAGTGCGGCTCGAGCATTTGTGCAAAAATACGACGTTACGTATACCAATGTCAGAGATACAATAGATGGAGCAACTTCGATTAATTACGGCACAACAGGCAATCCTGAGACGTTCTTTATCGACGCGCATGGCATCGTACAGGCGCGTTGGATTGGGGCGCTGACGAGTGCGGGTCTCAAGGCCAATCTGGCAAAAATTCACGTGGCATAGTAAAGGGCGGCACGAGTATGGTGCAGATCGGCTGGCTTGTCCGTATGATACACATATTGGCAGCAGCAGCCTGGGTTGGTGGTAGTCTGATGTATCAGTGTATTGTCGTGCCTGCGTTGCGCCGAGGTGGACCTGCTCCTGAGGTAGCGGCCCAGATTGCGGCGTTATTCAAACGGATGGTCAATATCTGCGTAGGTGTACTCCTGCTGAGTGGTGTGTTGCTCACGTTTGATCGCCTGACACAGACAACATTGAGCTTAGCATATATCATTGTGTTGGGAATAAAGATCGTGGCTGCGATAGCCATGTTTGTGCTCGCAATCTACTTAGGGCAGAGTAATATTCGGCGGCTGGCAAAGCGCTCGACGCGGTTTTCCAGGGCTGCGCCGCAGCTCATGTTAGCTGTAGGCATCTGTATATTTGTACTTGGCGCGATCCTCAATAGCTTATATGAGGCCAGTCTCGCGTCACATTGATGGAGGTCGTATTGTGCAGCCTGCATTGACTGTGCCAGTAGAAGAAACACAGTTGGAACAACCACCGCAGCAACGGCGAAAGCGCTTCCCACTGAGTTTTCTGATCGTTGGGATGCTGATACTTGGCGCTGTCGGTTATCTTATTTATGCTAATACCCAGGCGAACGCTGTCTATTACATGACCGTGCCTGAATTGAAAACCTGCACAACTTGCACGGTACAGTCGGTGCGTGTCGCGGGCTACGTGCAGGCGGGATCAATCCAGCGCAACTATCAGCAGCAAAGTCTTTCATTTGTCATTGAAGATAACAAGCAGACGTTGCCCGTTACCTATACCGGTGTCGTGCCTGATATCTTTGGGGCCGGTATCCAGGTTGTCGTCGAGGGACATTACACCGGACAGGGACCATTCCAGGCGCAGACCTTACTTACCAAGTGTCCTTCAACGTTCCAGGCTGCTACGCCAGCAATGAAGAAGTAGGGATCGATTGTGTACTTTTCAGATCTAGGCAATATTGCACTTATACTGGCTCTTGGTTTTGCGCTCTATACTGTTATTGCGTCTGTATTTGGTACTGTGCGTGTTGCTCCACGACTGGTGAGTAGCGCGAAGCGTAGTCTGCTAGTCGTTACTCTGTTTATGTCGCTGGCTGCGCTGGCACTGATTCTGTCGTTTCTGACGCACGATTTCGGCGTGATTTATGTCGCGCAACAATCCAATCGAGCTATGCCCTGGTATTTTACGGCTGCAGCCTTCTATGGTGGACAGGAAGGATCATTGCTCTACTGGGCATGTATGTTAGCTGTATTCTCAGCAATTTTTGTGCTGACCGCCCGTCGTGCGCCATCCGCGCTGGTGCGCTATGTGATGGCAACGCTGATGGGCATTGAGATCTTCTTTGTGCTTGTCCTCATCGTCGCCTCTAATCCTTTTGCGCGCGTAGCTGTGCCACCGGCTGATGGCATCGGCTTGAATCCCTTGTTGATGGACCCTGGCATGCTTGTGCACCCTCCGACCTTGTTGATGGGCTATATGAGTTTTTCCGTGTCGTTCGCTATTGCCGTAGCCGTACTGATTACGGGCAAACTGGGCAACGAGTGGCTGCAGACGATTCGACGCTGGATGCTAGCGTCCTGGACCATCCAGTCGGCAGGCTTGCTGCTGGGGGCCTGGTGGTCGTATCACGTGTTGGGTTGGGGTGGCTACTGGGCCTGGGACCCGGTTGAAAATGCCGCACTACTGCCCTGGCTAACTGCGACGGCTTTCCTGCACTCGACCATGGTGCAGGAGCGGCGTGGCATGCTCAAGATCTGGAATCTGGTGCTGGTGATCCTTTCTTTTGCGCTCTCCATCTTTGGCACCTTTGAGGTGAGAAGCGGCGTCATCAGCTCTGTACACTCGTTTGCCTATTCGGATATTGGTGGCTACTTCTTTGCTTTCCTGGTGATCGTCGTCGTCGTCTCCAGCGGACTCTTTTTCCTGCGCCTGCCGAAGTTGCGACCGGAGCAAGAATTTGACTCGGTGGTATCGCGCGAAGGCGTCTTCCTGCTCAATAACCTCTTGCTACTGGGCATGACATTCGCGGTCCTGTGGGGCACGATCTTCCCCTTGATTACTGCTCTGTTCGAGCATGAGGAAATGACGGTCGGACCGCCGTTTTACGATCAGGTATTGGCTCCTTTGATCGTTGTGCTGGTATTGGCTATGGGCGTAGGACCTCTGCTGGCCTGGCGACGTGCTTCACTGCCTGCTTTATGGCGGAATGTGTGTATTCCTGTGATACTGGCCGCTTTGTGTGCCGCTATTCTGCCGTTCTTTGGCGTGAAGAATATTGCCGCAAACGTCGGTTTTGCTGTATGTGCCTTTGCTGCAACGGCTATCCTCTATGAGTTGTGGCGAGGGATGCGAGTGCGTCATCGTCATGGCGAGTCGTACCCGTTAGCTTTATATATGCTCTTTAACCGCTATCGTCGACGCTATGGTGGTTATCTAGTGCACCTGGGCCTGATACTGCTTGTTGTTGGTATTATCGGATCAGGCTATTTTCAGACACAGCAAGACACACAGCTCAAACCCGGGCAGGATATGAATATCGGTGGCTATCGGCTGACCTATTTCGGCAATATAGATACAAAAAATACCGGTAAAGAATTTATTGCCGCTCAATTGCAACTGTGGCATGGTGAGCAGTTGCTGGGCTATATTTATCCCGGACGTACCTACTACGCTAATTATGGGAATCAACCAGCTAGCCAGATCTCGATTACAACGGTCGGGCTGACAGATGTCTATGTGTATCTGGATGATTGGGATGGACCTGCTCAAGCCACGATTCGTGTCTTTATCAACCCATTAGTGCCGCTAGTTTGGTACGGGGGTGCACTGATGATTATTGGCGGTATTATCTGCTGGTGGCCGGAACGCCGCCGTGCGCTGGCAGGCCGCTCCGCGTTGTCAGGCGCGCACACTGCTGGAGCGCAAGCTGCCGAGGCTGCAGGTAAAGCCGATGAAGGGGTCGTGATATGAAACAGAGGCGCTCGTTCTTGCTCATAGCGGCGCTGCTAGCCGTCATGGCGGCTATCGGTTCGTCACTGTTGCTGGTGACGCCGCGTCCCCAGACCGTAGATCAGCGTGTGTATAGCATCGCATCACAATTGAAATGTCCAGTCTGCCAGGACGAGTCTGTGGCAGATTCATCGGTGAGCATAGCCGAGCAGATGCGTCAAGTTATTCGCCAGCAAGTGCAGGCAGGCAAGTCAGATCAGCAAATAATTCAATTTTTCGAGGACCGCTACGGTGCCAGTATCGTCTGGTCGCCGCCGTGGCTGGGTCTGACCTTGTTTGCCTGGCTGGTCCCGATAGCGTTGTTCCTGGTTGGGTGTGTACTGTTATTTTTTGTCTTGCGTGAATGGCGTATGAGCGTGCGCGACAGTGGTGGAGGCGTTGCGCAACATACTGACGAAACGTCTGAAGATGCCGAGCTAGAAAGCTATCGCGGGCAACTTGAGCAAGAGCTGGCTGCTGAAGATGTGCTCTTCAAATCCTACAGAACGGAGGCGAGCTGATGGTAATCGCTGTAGCAATCGTATTGGGGCTGTTCGCGCTCGCTTTCGTGCTCTATCCCTTCTATCGTCGGCCAGCGCAAGATCTGTTGCCTGCACTGATGGGACCAGAGGCGACAGAGACAGCGGCAGTCAGCGAGCAAGAACAATCTGCGCGCAACGCGTTGCAAGAAGTCGAACTTGACTATCAGCTTGGCAACATTGCAGAGCCAGACTATCGAACGTTGCGGGAACGCTATATGCGGCGAGCATTAGTCGCCTTGAAGTCACGGCGTGATCGTGATCAGGAGATCGACGCGGAAATTGAAGCGCAGTTGCAATCGCTGAAGGAGAGCCATGAAGAAGCAAACAACTAGAAATGCGCTGCTAGCGCTGGTCCTCGTGATGTGGCTTTTTCCATTGATCAGCATCTCCGCGCATGCAGCCAGCAACGGTCATATCTTTGGGCAACTGCAGGACGGTAGTAATCATAACGCGCCATTAGCGGGTCAAACGGTCACGCTGCAGATGTCCCAGGACAATAATGGCAAGGACCTGGCTACGGCCAAAACGGATGTACAGGGCAATTTCTCATTTAGTAACCTGGCGACCGATAAGACCGTCAGTTATGCCGTCTACATCCATTACAAAGGTGCGCAATATATCAGCGCTATTGTGACATTGGATAGTAAGCCTGCGCAGCAAGTGAACCTGACTGTCTACCAGCCCACAAGCAGTGCGGCGAAAGTGGCAATTGAGCAGGCGACGGTGCTTGTGGAGGAGCCAGATACGCAAAAAGGGCTACTTACGATTTCTGAAGTATTTTCCTTTGAAAACCTGGATACGCATACGTATGTGGGTTCATTAACAGCCAACCATAGCAAGCCGGACGCGTTGCTCTTTTCATTGCCGGTCGGTGCGCGGGACATCACGCTCGGTAGCGGCTTTGCAGGCTACCAGGAGATATACGTGAACCGTGGTTTTGCCAGTAATGCAGCCTTGTTGCCGGGTGAAAACGATTTTTCCTTCTCCTTTCAAGTACCGTATAGCCCACCGAGCTACAATTTGAGCTATACGGCGATGTATCCGACGGTCGCGCTATCAGTGATGATCCCACCCACGCTTGAAGTCAACGCGGGAGGATTGCAAAACCAGGGTATTGTTACGGCGACCGATCAGCATACCTATCACCTTTTCAGTGTAGATGGGTTGCTTGCGCAACATACTATCTCTGTTGATCTAGGGGACTCACACTACAGCATACGCCAATATTTGCTACGTTGCTCAGCACAGATACCATCTGGCTGATAGTGATCATATTGCTGATGCTCATGGTAATTGTGGGTACGTGGTTCTTCTATCGTGCCCGGCGGCGGCAATTCATGCCCAGCTTATCGAAGAGCAGCGGAACGGTGAAGAGTAATGCACGACAGGATCGGCGGCAGATGCTCTTACAAGAATTACTCAATCTGGACCGCGAGTATGAGAGCGGTAAGTTGACAAAAGCCGGTTACGAGGAGCGACGTAACAAAACGAAGGCGCGCTTACGCGCACTCATTAGTGAACAGGAGACTGTGCGGCGCTGAATGAGTACAGGTATTTATAGAATATGTATTGTGAAAATCGGGTTAGGGCATGATATGTTTGGTTTGTTTCAGAAGCGCGGGGACGCACGTGAGGGTTGGGTAGGGGCGGAGCTTGCCTCCGCCCAGGGCGCACGCGAGGTGACGCCCCTACCCGTTGAGGATAAAGCCCAGCGGGCGTTGCAAAGCAGCAATATCGCGTCCGATTCCGTCACGTTGCCTGCATCTGTGCCTGTCAAGCCTGCTGCCATTGATGTACATGATCTTAAAAAGAGTTATGCGCTGAAACCCATTCTGCGTCACGTTGACTTTTCCTTAGCCCAGGGGCAGCGCATGGCCTTGCTGGGAGCCAATGGTGCCGGTAAAACGACGTTGCTGCGCATTCTCGTTGGTCTGACCAGACCGAGCGCGGGAAGTGTCTCTATTATGGGACTGGATAGTGTGCGCGATGCGCAGCAGGTGCGGCATCTTGTCGGCTTTGTGGCTCATCAGCCCTATCTCTATGAGGAACTGACTGCGCTGGAAAACCTGCTGTTCTTTGCTCGCATGTACGCTGTGGAGCATGCTGTGGAGCGTGCGCAAGCATTGTTACAGTGTGTGGGCATGGAGAAACGCATGCGTGAGCGAGTCAGCGCGCTCTCACGTGGGCAGGTGCAGCGGGTATCATGGGCGCGAGCGTTGCTGCATGCTCCTCGTCTCTTGCTATTGGATGAACCAGAAACGGGTCTCGATCAGCAGGGCAATGAGCTGGTGAATGCCTTGCTGGCAGAACATATTGCTCATGGCGGTAGCCTGCTTTTCACGACTCATCAACTCGAGCGTGCGCAGAGCTTGAGTGATAGTATCGTGATCCTGGGTCGGGGACGCGTGGCATACCAGCAAAGGACGGATAAACTGGAGCCAGGTGAGTTGCGGCGGCGCTATCAGGAGGTCACACGATGAGGGGTGGGCGCATCTTTCTGGGCCAGGTCTGGGCGATTCTCTGGAAAGACATACGCTATGAATTGCGTAGCAAGCAAACATGGCTAGGCATGGGTATGTTTGCCTTGCTGGTTCTCGTGATTTTTAATTTTACTTTTGATCTGCGTGTGGATACTGTCGCTGCGGTTGCTCCTGGTGCATTGTGGGTCGCCTTTATTTTTGCCAGTTTGTTGGGATTGGGACGCACCATTGCTGCAGAGCGTGAACGTGGCTCGATGGATCGTCTATTGCTGTGTCCAGTTGATCGTAGAGCTATCTACCTGGCGAAACTGCTGGGAAATGTGCTCTTTATCGGTGTCGTAGAAATCGTCGCCTTACCGGTCTTTGCCGCATTGTTCAACGTGCCGCTCTTTGGGAGTATGCCGCTGATTGTCTTGCTGGGAACGCTGGGTATTGCCTCGATAGGCACGCTTTTTTCTGCCATGGCGGCGGCTACAGAGGCGCGAGAATTACTCCTGCCCATCATCGTCTTTCCGTTGATCGTGCCTGTCGTGATCAGTGTAGTGCGAGCGACGCAGCAATTGTTAGCTCCTGTAGCCAATCAACCACCCTGGTTAGGTCTGCTTGTCGCGTTTGATATTATATTTCTGAGTGTTTCAACGCTCACCTTTCAGTATGTTATTGAGGAATAATAGTCGTATGTAGTTATGAGGGCAACGAGGGGTAGTCTTATCCTTTATTGATACCTTGTTCTATTAGGAGTAGAAGTTTATGGCCTTAGCAAAGCAAGCAACGCGTGTTGAGCGCCAGAATTCAACGGACGTGCAAGAGCGGCGTACTGAGCGCCTGCCAAGCGTTTCTTTGATCCTGGGTGTGCTATCGTGTATTGGAGTGATGGTCTCCATCGGCTTAATTTTCTTGTACGCGCCGGTTGACGCCGTGCAGGGTCTGCCACAGAAAATCTTCTATTTCCATGTGCCCATGGCCTGGATTGGCATGCTCGCTTTTGTGGTACTGGCAGTGGCGGGTGTCATCTACCTGATCAGACCCGATGAGCGCTGGGATTGGCTTGCGCGGTCCTCCGCTGAGGTTGGCGTGGTCTTTCTAACGCTAGCGCTGATCCTGGGTTCTATCTGGGGCAAGGTCATCTGGGGCATCTGGTGGACGTGGGACGCCATGCTGACCGCCGCGCTGATTCTCTGGTTTATGTTTGTTGCCTATCTGATGCTGCGTAGCTACATGGGTCGTACTGATGCGAGTGCACGCTCCGCTGCGGTGCTGGGTATTGTTGGCGTGATTGACGTGCCGATCATCTACGAGGCGACGAACTGGTGGCGTACGTTGCATCCTGCTCATGAAGTGGCAACAGGTGCCTTGCCAGCTTCGGTCACGCTTACCTTGATGGTAGCTTTGGTGACATTTACCATATTCTACGTTTTTCTCGTGATGCAACTCTATCAGTTACAGAAAATACAAACACTGGCGCAGCGTCTGCGTGTCAGTGTTGAATAGAAGAGGATACAGCGATGCAAGAATCAACTTATCTGATAGCTGCCTATGCTATTGCCTGGCTTGGACTATTTGCGTATCTGGCATTTGTGGCTATGCGTATTCGCAGTGTACGCACCGAGCTAGTTGCTGTGCAAGAATTGGTACGTGAGCAGCAGGAACACGCTTTTAAAACGTCTGAGCGCGAAGCTGGAGAAGAACCGTTGCTTTCTCGCGTAACGGAGGATGTGTAGCATGGCAGCCAAAGAATCCTTTACGCCTGCTACTAATAGTCTAGGCGCAGACGGAGGACGTATTGTGAGTCTGGTCTGCGGTGACAGTATATCATTTCTCGTCTTTACGATTATTGGTATAAATAGTCACAAGGATGGGCTGACTGTTGCGAATATTGTGCTCACGGCATTGCCGTTTATTGTGGCCTGGTTTATCATATCCCCCTTCGTGGGCGCTTTCCGCCGCGAGTTAGCAACGCAACCACGCAAAATGGCCTCTCGTACTGCGCTATCCTGGCTAGCTGCTTGGCCGCTATCAATGCTTTTCCGTGGCATTTTTGTCGATCATGGCGTCCCGCCGTGGACATTTATGCTCATTGTGCTGGTTGTGAATATGCTCTTCCTGGTACTCTGGCGCATGGCCTTTGCCTGGCTGAAACCTCCCCGCTTCAAAAGAATGCGGGTTCCTCTTACTCGCCCGACGCTTCCTGCTGATTCCTGAGAATCAGCAGGAAGTGTTGAGGATTAGGCGTTATTTTGTTCATGTAACTACGAGATTGCAGGATCTTGGCGTCATGAAGCCCTTTTTTCCAGGTGGTAATGCACCATTCCTTATCACGTGGTTGATCTTCGCGTGTCAGTTCAGCAATTATCTGGTCAATCGTTACTCTCTTGCTCGTTTCCTAAATCCTCTGAGTGGATCAAGAGAGGGAAGTGTAACCTTCTCATAAACGTTATCAACTGCAATGGTGAAGCCAAGCGTTTCTAGCTCAACCTCTTCGTTTTGAGTGTACCACCTATCTATCCATTGAATCCGGTCTAAGCCCTCAGTCCCTTTTCTTGTTATTCTCTGGATCATCATTACATCCCAGTTCACAAGAATATATTCTTGGATAGAGTCACACTGCGTATAAGCCCAAAG
Source organism: uncultured Chloroflexia bacterium (assembly GCA_963802635.1). GTDB lineage: Bacteria > Chloroflexota > Ktedonobacteria > Ktedonobacterales > Ktedonobacteraceae > CAVTLG01. Next base: position 632,895 of record CAWDJJ010000001.1, read on the forward strand.
CTTATTGCGTCTATCGTCTGTTTCTGTTGTTGGTGAGAGTACTTCTATGACAATCTTTGGATGTTCAATATACGTTTTATTCTCGGTAAGATCTGCTTCATCACATGTCACCATGACATCAGGAATATAGCATTCATCCTCTATTCTGAGGGTACCCTCTGTGAGCACCGTGCAGGGGCTTTTTCGGAGTTGTAGGTGTAAGAGGCTTGCAATATTGGTGATGAGAACAGTATGGTTTGTAGAACCTCCTGCCATAGCTACCATGTGTCCATTTCGGAATTCATATTTTTGATCGAGGCTTTCTCGATCAAGAGCTAGAAAGTCTTCTACAGACATCTGATCTCTTCTTGCTACCATGACTGTTTCCCTTTCCTTGATCTCACCTCTTCAACTCTGCGTGTTTGCTATCCTTGTATTATTTGATTGTGCCAGCAGAAGCATACCATGATCCAATCTCTTTGTCGAGTAAGCAGCAGAGGGTATCAGGGCATTCCAATTCTGTCAGCGTCTTGACAGCAGATACGACGGATGGAAGGGAGGAACATATAGAGAGAAAGCAAAAATATATATCTAAAGTGCAAGATGGAAAATAGGTAAATAGAGACGGACGCGATCAGCCCATAACGCTATCAGACACAACAGTGTTTCAAAAAGCAATGCCCAATCTGACCCTACAAAGGGATTGTAACAGGTGCTAAGATAGTATAGACTTATTAAAGTACACATATTTTGTAACTACTCAGGTGGGCAGGATCGCGTAGAGACAATCCCTTGCGGTTGTCTTGGTTCGACTCATGGCGAGGGATGGCAAGGGACGCCAAGACCTTTTTCTCGCGCCGAGAAGGACAGATCTGCCAGCAAAAAAGGTCTTGGCTCAGCCCCTACGCGAAGCCTCACGGTACCTGAGGAGTTACCATATTTTCTTGGTCGAAGATCATCGAATAAAGATAAAGGATGGTATTACCGATGCCCAAATATGAGGGAATAGCAAAGCCAGCGGATGGCAACGAAACAGAAGAAGAACTTGATGGAGTGAGTAGGAAGGATCATTTAGACTTTATAAAATATCAGGTGCATTTAATTAGAAAAAAAGCAGTAAGGGGGGAAAGAGCAGAGGTAAAAGCAATACGAGAAGGAGACGAAGATGCTCAAAAAAATGCGAGAGATGACAAGGAATATTATAAAATGATATATCAAGGACTAGATAAACATGCTCAGGCCTTAAAGAAATTATCTGCACTCAAAAAACAAGAAGCTAACGATCCTGACAACAATGAGCATGATAAGTGGTTAGAAGCTCTTGCTGCATATCGTGCAACGAAAAAAAATTTAAAAGACAATGACATATGGTCCTACGCTTTCAAACAAGACAATGACTAAAGTTCGCATGATACAGACTGCTCTTGATCGGGCCGGTCAGGCGCACCAATGACCCGCAGCTCTGCCGGATCAAAGGTCCGCCAGACGGCAACTCGTGCCCTTTGGGTTCTTCCGAACTTTTGATGATTCGGGGTCAAGCCTCTTGGTCGCACTCCAAGGTAGCATCATCCAAGCGATCTGCGCGTTCTTTGGCATGTCATACCAATCTGCGTTCATTGATACAAGTTTTCTGTGGGCTGTCTCATATCGTGTTCCATGAGAATGTTGTCTCTCAGAATGAGGATCGGTATCAGCCGCTCCGGCATGCCAACTCCAGTATTATGCTTCGCACCATTCGGCCTGGCACTGCTACTCACCATCAACAGTATTACCGCTGATGCTCGGAAAAATACACGCGAAAATGGGGGAAAAGAAGCTGTCAGGATATGCAAGGATGAACAAGGATACACTCTGTTTTCAGAGAAACGGTTATGATACTATGTATGCTGGGATCGCAAAGAGATATGGCAGTGATATTTGTGGAGAATGTAGGCGGGTAATATTAAGATAAGAAGAAGGTCATAGCAGGTTGTGATTCCTATTAGGAAGCAGGATAATAACATGGCTAATCGGGAATCTCGGAATAGGCCCTCAAAAGAGAGTGAAGCAGAGCTGGAAAAGCGTAGAAATATGATACAGGTACGTCTTGAGCAGGCACGCGAGGAGCTAACGAAGGCGGAAAAGGGCCTACAAAGGGCAGAGATCCGCTTGCAGAAGAGAGCTTCGCGCGTAAAAGAGCTAGAAACGACTTTGTCTTGTGGGCAGCAGAAATTAGTAGCACCATCTATCACGGAGCCTGTTGCCGTAGCTTATAGAGCGGAACTGGAAGAAGCATCGCCAGAAACGCAGCCGTCACAGGAAATATTGATGTCACCTATTTCTGTGGAGGTACTGGCTACTGCCAGGCAGGCTCGTGCTGTTGCCAGTACAGCCGAGCGAGCTGCGCGTCTTGCCATAAAAAGAGCACTTGATGCTTCTGTACGTATGGAGCAGATTGTAGGTGCTCGCCATCTGGAGCAAGAACTGGAGCAGTTGCAGGATGAAGCTGACAAAGCTGGGGCTTTCGCACGGGAAACAGAGCAGTCTGCCAGCGCAGCCGAGCAGCTAGTTACTGCACTAGAAAATCCAGCATCTATGGATGAGCAACCCTTAGCAGAACGCCTGCCCGCTAGCTGTGCAGAAATTGAGGAGGAAAAAGATGCTGTGGAGAAGCTTGCGTCTATGGTGCTTGTCAATGCTACAAGCGTGGTTGCAGCCGAGGCTGAGGTGCGGGCCGAGACGAGTAGTCTTCGCGCGCGCGAGGCTCGTCGACTGGTCAGGCAAGCTGAACAAATGCTGATACTGGTGCGTAGTGCAATACAGAATGGTGCGTTAGCGAGCGCTGAGGCAGTACAAGCCTTGCAGACGGCTGAACGAGAAGTGACGCATGCTCGGGCGGTACTGGTGGATGCAGAGGCGGCGGAAGAAGAGGCATTGCATATGGCTATGGACGCTGTAGATCCTGGAGAGGCAACGTGAGCAGCCGTTGTGCCCGTCAGGCCCGTACATCTACCCTGGCTGATGAGCAGGACATTGCACGTCGCTGGTGGACTTTAGCGCCTGGAAGTCAGCTATTATTGAGCGATGGCCGTATCTGCCAACTCATATTTGCCGGATACCCCGGAGGGTCAGTGGGACCAGATGTGCGGGATGCTGTGCTCTGTATACCTCGGCAAAAGGAGCAGGTTACACTATTTCCGCAGCAGGATAGGCAGACAACAAAGCACGTTGGGGATGTTGAATTTCATGTGCGGGCCAGTGATTGGTTTGCGCATCTGCATCATAGCGATCCGCGCTATAACGCAGTTGTGCTGCATGTTGTGCTCGTTTGTGACGATCCATGTCCCACACGACGCCAGGATGGTGTTGTCGTGCCCGTGTGTTCACTCCATGATCAGCCAACAGTGAGGGCGCAATTTCCTCTCGCCACAACGTCGCACATGGAGATAACCTGGGCCTGCCATCATGTGCTACCGCTCCTGAGCAAAGAGGAGATTGCTCGTTTGCTGATGCACGCTGGATTGCTACGCTTTGAGCAGAAGGCACATCTGTTTGTTGAGCAGTTACACGGCGTTAATCAGTTTGTCTGTTCCATTGATACTTATGATTGGTGCTTGCTGCCAGCACTGGCCGAAGGATTGGGTTATGGGCGTGATCGGGCTTTTTTTCGGGCGACCGGTCTCTATCTACTGGCGGGTAAAAGAGGAGTCCCAGAGCCGTTAGGACGCGCGACACGGCCTGCGCCGTTGGATGCCAGCCGCTTGCGTGTACTCACTGTGCTGATCGAGCGTTGGCGTCATGTTGGTGCCTGGCAAACACTGCGCAAGTTGTTGCTGGCCTCTGAACGTGCCGCGTTATTACAAGCGCTACGCACTGAATTCTGTGCATTGGGGCTGAGTCTTGCGCGCACTGATATACTGATTTGCAACGTGGTGCTGCCATTTGCCGCAGCGGTGGCCTTGCTTGAGCATGATTTGCCGCTAGCTGAGCGCGCACAAGCCTGCTATCAATTGCATCCCGGTCTCGCGTCCAACCGTATTACGCGTATGATGTGTGAACAATTGCAATTGCCAGAAGAGCCATGTGGTAGCTGCCAGCAGCAAGGGCTGCATTATATTTATCAACAAACTTGTCGAGAAAAGCATTGTACTCTATGTATGATGGGAAAGAGCAGTGTATGAGTGAACAACAGGATACTGTGGAAGGTGAGCGGCTAGCGCGTTTTCTGGCCCACGCTGGTATTGCCTCGCGTCGTCATGCAGAAGAGTTAATTGCTTCGGGACATGTTCAAGTCAATGGGATAACGATTACTGCGCAAGGAACACGCATTGATCCCGTGCATGATCGCGTAGTTATTGACGGAAAAGAGGTCAATGCTGCTAGCAGGCAGGTGTATTTGTTACTCAATAAGCCAGCGGGCTATGTCAGCACGGCACAAGATCCACAGGGACGCCCGACCGTCCTCGACCTGCTACCGCATGGGGTGCGTCAGTTGCGTGTGTATCCTGTTGGTCGCCTGGATATTGATACAAGTGGTTTATTGCTCCTGACAAATGATGGAAATTTTGCATTGCGTCTCTCGCATCCGCGTTATGCTATGGAAAAGCGTTATGAAGCTCTTGTGCAGGGAGAGCCTTCGGTGCAGGCATTAGCGGCGCTCAGGCATGGGGTACTGATTACAGAAGATGATGGCAGTCAGCATATGACCGCTCCTGCCCAGGTGAGCGTGTTGCGTCGTGCGGGCGCAGATAGCTGGCTGACGCTTACCATCCACGAAGGTCGCAAGCGCCAGGTGCGCCGTATGGTGCAGGCGGTTGGTCATAAGGTCTTGCGACTAGCACGTGTGGGCGTTGGACCTTTGACACTGCTGGGTGTTCCCAGCGGCAAATGGCGCTATTTGACTGAAGCTGAAGTCCGGGCACTGCTCGGATAAGTGCAAGAAAGGTCCATCCTCTCAACTTCCTTCCATGCTTTTCATATATTCATTAAAATCGTAACTATTCAAGAAGTATGGAAGCTCGGGTAGGGGCGTCACCTCGCGTGCGCCCCGGGCGGAGGCCAGCTCCGCCCCTACCCGTATGAGCAGCTATTTGTGTTGACTACCGTCGGCTGAGGTGGAGAGAGTCGAAGCGCTCTCCAGACCGATGCCTCTAGCGATGCGTGCTCCAAGCTCCTGATCGACCTGATACCAGAGTTTGAGTGCACGCTCCTGGATAAAACGTTCGACACCTTGACCTAGATGACCAACGATGTTATTCACGAGGTGATCCTTATCGGTTACAGAGAGCGCGTGGCGATAGAGATTGCCCGGCTGAACAAAGTTGCTATCCTCGGTATGGAGGGTGTAAGCGCTGCGTACAAGCTCGCCATTGGTAGACCAGCTTGCATCGCTGTAGTGCTCCGGGTCAGCTTTGGGACCGCTGTAACTATTTGGTGCGTAGACAGGCTGGTTGCCGTTGTGGCGATAGCGCATTGCGCCGTCCTTGTTGTAGCTATGTACTGCTGCCGCTTTTGGCTGGTTGACTGGCAATTGCAAATAGTTCACGCCAATGCGATGACGATGTGTATCAGGATAGCTGAACATGCGGCCTAATAGCATCTTATCGGGACTAGGTCCGATGCCAGGAACCATGTTCGCAGGCTCGAATGCGGACTGCTCGATCTCGGCGAAGAAGTTCTCGGGATTGCGATCCAGTACGAGCCGTCCAACCGTGATGGATGGATAATCACTGTGTGGCCAGACCTTGGTCAGGTCGAAGGGATTGAAACGATAGTTGGCAGCGTCGGCGAAAGGCATAATCTGCATCTCCAGACGCCAGGCCGGGTAATCGTGCTTTTGGATGGTCTCTTTCAGATCGCGGCGATGGAAATCGGGATCTTCTGCAGTCATGGCCTTGGCATCGCTGTCCGTAAAGTTCTCGATACCCTGCTCCGTCTTGAAGTGATATTTCACCCAGAACTTTTCACCCTGTGCATTGATCCACATGAAGGTGTGGCTGCCATAACCGTTCATATGGCGCAGCGTGCGCGGTGTGCCTCGGTCTGACATCAGGAATGTCACCTGATGCATCGCCTCGGGTGAGAGGGACCAGAAATCCCACTGCGCATTGTTACTGCGCATATCGTCGCTGGGCATGCGCTTCTGCGAGTGAATGAAGTCCGAGAACTTCGAAGGATCGCGTATAAAGAAAATAGGGGTATTGTTGCCAACAAGGTCGTAGTTGCCCTCTTCAGTATAGAACTTGAGGGCGAAGCCACGGGGATCGCGTACTGTGTCGGCTGACCCTAATTCTCCGGCGACAGTAGAAAAACGGAGGAGTACCTGAGTACGCTTGCCAACTTTGTTCAAGAATGCAGCCTTCGTCCACTGGGAAACGTCCGTTGTCACCTCGAAATAGCCATACGCGCCGGTCCCTTTCGCATGAACCACACGTTCTGGCACGCGCTCGCGATTGAACTGGGCCATCTTTTGGATGAGATAATGGTCTTGTAGCAGCAGTGGTCCATTGGGACCAACGGAGAGCGAATATTCATCGCTCGGAGCGGGAATGCCCGCGTCGGTCGTCGTTAGCGGTGGTTTTTGGTCATATTGGTCGCTCACGTGTTTCCTCTAATTCTCATGTATTCCTCAACTCTGATGATAACATCATCAGGTGAGTTTGTGATGCACTCTATGATATTACATTCGATGCCCCACCTTTAGCCTACATCGAACGAAATATGAGTTTCTGAAGTTCGATCTATGCTAACCGTAATCTACCTATCCTCTCGAATGCACTACTAGTGCGTGTCTGATTATTTAGACATCGTCTATTTTATCAGGACTATTCATCATGATGCAAGCAGGACACAAAAGTAAGTCGTTTGGATATCATCAGGAAAATCCCTCTTACACATGAGTCACTTTTGCTTGGGTAAGCATTCCAAAATCTGATGAAGTAGTTGACCCTGAGCACCAAAGTGACTCTCTAATGTGCTAAATCGCTTATCAATAGCCTCAAAACCACTCTCCATGCGCTGATCTACGTGATCAAGCTTCTCACCTAGATGGTCAACACGCTCTTTTATCTCTCGAATGTCTTTCTCTTGCTGGTCTACCAACCCCATAACCCTGGCCACTTGCATATTCGTGTCTTCAAATTGTGCCCTGATTGCGGCTGTCTGTGCATCGAAGCGTGTATTGATGGCAATAAATTGCGGATTGATCGCGTTAAACTGATAGGTAAGTATCTTCTCCAAACGATCAAACCGTTGGTCTATCGGCAGCCCCAACTGACCTGTGTTTTGCTCCTGTGTAGAAAGACGCCGCTGCTGTTCAGCAAGTTGCTGCTGCAACACGTGAATTTGTTCTTCCAGTGGGTTGGTATTCACTTGCTCTCTTCTCAAAACAGATAGCATACGCTCTAACTCGGCGAAGCGCTCTTCTAATGTAGACATACATCCTCCCTGCAAGCAGCCTCATATTTACACGTTTCTCTTTTTTAGAGTATAGCACACTTTCTCGGGAAATGAGCATACAAAAACTCTGGCTCGCGTTCCTTTTACGCGCCCTACTCACGCTCTGCTCATCCGCTTCTATGTGCACCGAGAGCCTTTTAGAGGGCCTGCAAACCCTCTCAATTTGACAGTGAAATTGACAGTGTGGAGGCCGCATTGAGACGAATAGTGACGAGCAATGACGAACGAGCAAGTAGCCACTTTGAGCATCGAGGGAAGCGGCAACAGCCCCGAAAAGTGCTGTGTATGATATAATCCTCTCCAGTATAATTAGCATCGACAAGCGGAGGATTCATGTCAGGGCCACAACGTGTTGCTATCGACGGACCGGCAGGCTCAGGAAAAAGTACTATTGGCGAACAACTTGCCCGACTATGGGGCTATCTCTATATTGATACAGGGGCTATGTATCGTGCTGTATCCTGGCTTGCCCTACAAGAGCAGATAGATATCAATGATGGGCGTGCACTGGGAGCGTTGACGCGCCACGCAGACATTGTAATTAGCCATCCGGCCATCGCCGATGGTCGTCAATACACTGTTACCGTACATGGACGTGATGTGACATGGGACATCCGTGATGCAGCGGTGACGCGGGCAGTTTCGACGGTTTCTTCGCATCCCGAGGTGCGCAATATTTTGATTGCTCAACAACGGGCAATGGCGCACCAGGGACGCGTCGTGATGGTGGGACGGGATATTGGTGCGGTCGTACTCCCAGACGCCGAGCTTAAGATCTATTTGACAGCAAGCCTGCTTGAACGGGCGCGGCGGCGTTATGCGGAATTGGTAGAACGCATGGGTGCGTATAATCCTGCTTTGCCTGCACTGGATGCGGTGATCAGTGATATTCGACGCCGTGACGGCATTGATCGTGAGAATATGCGGCCAGCAAAGGATGCCATCATCATCGAGACCGACCATCTCAGTGTGCCGCAAGTGCTAGATGCTATCACGCATTTCGTGGAGAATACCGTATGAAACAGGATGTGCATGCTGCTACTAACGAGAGCCAGCAAAAAGTGCCGAAAAAAGAGAGAAATTTGTATGAGCCATACTCCACTCCGCGTATAGCCTATGAAGCGTTACGCTTTTTTGCACGCCTGGTCTTTTTCCTGACGATGCATGTACGTTTGCGTGGACGCTACAATGTTCCGCGCAAGGGACCGTACATTATTGCTGCTAATCATCTCTCATGGACCGATATACCGCTTGTGCCAGCATATGTACCAGGAAAAGTCGTGTATATGGCGAAAGAAGAGGCTTTTCAAAGTAAGCTCGGCTGGCTGGTACGTTTCCTGGGAGCATTTCCTGTGAAGCGAGGGGAGGGTGATCGGCAATCGCTGCGCACTGCCGATGAGCAACTCAAGCAGAACAAGGTTCTGGTGATCTTTCCAGAAGGTACACGCAGCAGGACACAGACTCTGGCAAAGGGGCACGCGGGCATGGGGCTGATCGCACTACGTTCTGGCGTGCCAGTGGTGCCCGTTGCCATCTGGGGTAGCGAGCATGCACTTAAAAAATTCGGCACGCAGATTACCATTGTGTATGGGGAGCCAGTGGTGCTAAAGCCGGGGGGAACGAAGATTACGCGTGAGGACGTTGACCGAGTGACGGATGAAGTCATGTTGCGTATTGCTGCAATGCTTCCGGCGCGCTATCGTGGAGTCTATGGCGACACAGTGCAGTAGGTGATAAGCATGAGATTGAGGAGCGGCTGAATATGTATGATGAGTTGATCGAGCAAGATCCCAAAATGAAAAGAATTCGCGCTGAGAGCGAGGCTAGAGGGAGATCTGAAGGGTTTGCCAAAGGAAGAAGCAAAGGACGAATTGAAGGTTTGCAAGAAGCCGTTGTCGCTGTCATTAGTGGGCGTTTCCCTTCTTTGGTTGAGCTAGCGCAAAGCAAAGTAACAACGGTTACGAAAATTGATGCACTTGATCTTGTGCTGCAAGCTATGTCTAAAGCGCCTGATGAGACGACTGCTCGTCTGTTACTTGAAGCTCTGCTTGTCTGATAGCACAATATTGACCTGATAAGCAAGGTGTTACATGGGCAGCTTGTTTATCAGGTTCGATGTATGACGTTATTGCTGGTAATGTTCGACAATCTTTTTGTCGCGCACTTCAGCCTCATTCGGATTGAGTCCCGCGTGGCGGCGTGCGCGGCGCTGGCGCAGTAGGTCCCAGCATTGATCCAGGTTGACTTCCAGGGCGTGGACGCGGTCGTGCTGGTTTCCTTGTAGTTTCCCTTCTTCGCGCAGTTGCAGAAGATGATGCTCTTCATCCACAAGATTTTGAATGTGGTGTAGGATTTCCTGGTCGTTCATCGTTGTTCACCTCTATTTTAACTATTGTTGTGCCATTGTATACACGCAGAGATTCGCACATCTGATACAGAGAACAATGCTTGACTGCATGTTTTATTCCACATAGTGTATCTATCAGGCCGGGCAAATCAAAAAGAACGGGCAGTTTGGACAACGAAATGGTTCAGCGGGCTGCGCTGGATAGGCATTGCTTTCCAATCCTTTGATTGCCTGCTCGACCCCTTCATAGAGACTTTGCTCTTTGCGTGCCGTCATGGTAATGGGCATGACTTCGCCTGTACTCATATTATGGCTGTGCAACTCGACTGGTTGTCCAGGATGTTGTTGACGATATGCGAGTGTATAAAACAACTCGCGTGTCTCTGCTGCTGGTTTCTCCTTGCGTTTGCCGAAGCGTGTACGTATGAAGCGTGTTGGTCTGGCTATCTGTGTCACTCCTTCAACGCGATCTACTGTTACGTGTACCGTTTTCCCTGCAACCTCGACGTTGAATGCTGAGCGAACGTCCCAGGCAACTTCATCCTGAGTTGAGATTTTACGCCGTAGCGCTTCGATGACTTCATGCCCATGTTCCTCGTACAGAGGAGCAAAGGGAGCCTCTGGCCCTCCCAATGCCTGCCAATGCTTGTTATAGAGTGCTTTCAGTTCCTCCTGCCCTGGCACAAATTTCTCAGTTGTGTCGTCATGCAATTTCGTTGCATCGTATAGCTGCTCGCGGAACTCCTCAACTGTCTTATGCGTGGCCTGCCAGAAGAGTTGATATGTAGCTGTCTCGCCCGCAAAGTGATAGATGGCGCTGTAGGCATATTGGCGCGGACAACGCTGATAGGCTTCGATAGCGGAAGCGCTAAGGGTGGGAGATCTCATGGCGTTGATGAAACTTTCGCTCGGTTGGCATGATACTCGCGTTGGTGATAGCTCCTGCTCTGCAAGCTCAGGATCTTCCGTGGCGGGTGTGAAGTTCCATTGTAATTTGCTCACACGCTCAGAAGCTAAGCCAGCCTCCAGTGCGTCGAGATAAGGCGAGCGTTTGTATTTCAATTTACCGTAGCGTTCACTGTAGCTCAGTACGAGTTGTTCGCGGGCACGTGTTACTCCTACGTAAAAGAGACAGGCTTCGCCGCTCTCGTGAGCTGTACGGCCTTCACTCTCGGCACGGAGCATACCTGTAGGCGTGGCTACCGGATCAGCGCGTGCCTGCAGCGGGAAGCGTCGTTGTACCAGTCCTGGCATGTAGACGACGGGAAACTCAAGTCCTTTGCTAGCGTGTACAGTCATAACACGAATAATCTCAGCATCTTCTCCCGTGCTCTCCTCACCTCCCTGACGACTGCCTCCGTCTTGTCGTAAGAGTACCAGCAGATTGAGGTACTCCAGGAAGCCTCTGGCTCGTTCTTCAAGTGGAGGTAAGGTGGCTTGAGCGCTCTCTGCCCCTGTGCGTGCTAGCTGCTGATCATAGTGGCGTGCCAGTTGCAACAATCGGTCATAGGCCGCGAGCTGCGTACTCTGTTGCTTGTTATCGGTGGCAGCAAGCTGATCACGTATCAGCGAGGTCTCGATGAGGAGATACTGAGCAAGCAGCGACCAGACATCATTACAGTGCTGGAGGGCCTGTAAAATCTGGGAGAGGCGTGTGAGCGCATGGCGACCTTCTATGCTTATGTTGAGCGGAACTGTGTCGGTAAGGAGCAACTGGCGCGGATTGGTATCTGGCTCACGTGCTGCTAGCAGGAGTGCTTCAATATCGCTCTGGGACAAAGGATGTTCGCGCTGGTGTGCAGCACGTAGCAGACCTTTGCCGCTGCTGTCGGTCAGTAGCAGGATCATGGAGAGGACATCTTTGATCTGCTCTTGCTCCAGCATGCTACCTTGCTCGATGATAGGCAAGCCTTCCGCAGATAGGACGCGGGAGATTTTTTGCGCCAGCGCCCGTGTACGACAAAGGACAATCATATCTTTGTAGCTGTAGCCGTGAGCATGTTTGTAGCGCATATCCTCTATGATACCCATAAATTCGTTCACCTCGCTCGTTGCTCTTGCGAGCGTAACAGAGGTATCTGCACGCGTGAGGCGAGCAGGCTGATTTTTGCCTGGTTCCTGTCCCAATTCTAATTGTACGCAGCGAAATGACTCGGCGAGGTTCACGAGGTCGGGACGTGAGCGATAGTTGCGGCTGAGCGGTAATACTGCTGCACCAGGAAAGTCCTGCTCAAACTGGCTAATGTTCGCTGGTGAGGCACCACGAAAGCCATAGATTGCCTGATTGGCATCACCGACAACCCACACGTGCTGTTCTTGTCCGGCCAGTTCACGCAGGAGCACGCCGCTGGCACGATTGACATCCTGGAACTCGTCCACGAGGATCTGCTGATACTTCTGCTGCTGTTGATAGAGCAGCTCGGGCTGGATGCTAAATAATTGCAGCGTGAGTACGAGGAGGCCACCAAAATCCGTATCACCGCGACTCAGTAGCGCTTGCTCATACAATGCGTAAATATGAGCGACTTCCAGAGCCTTTTCCGCTTGTTCTAATGCATCGGCATCTTTTGCCTGATCTTTCATCTGTTGTGCCAGTGCGGCATAGGCTGCCGGTGAGACAAGCTCATCTTTCGCTCGTGAGATAGCCTTTAAGAGCGCCGGAAAATAGTAAGTGGGAGCTTGTAGCTTCTGGTAATGGCGTAAGTGCAGGTCGTTGGCAAGCTGACGCAAGAGGAAATAACCCTCAGCCTCATCGATTAATGCAAAGTCTGTGCGTAGTCCGACCAGTGTGCCATGTTGACGTAACAGGTCAGCGCAGAAGGCATGGAAAGTGCTCACTTTAGGCGTCGTGTTATCCACTATCTGCTGCAAGCGCTCCTCCATCTCCAGAGCTGCTTTACGCGAGAAGGTCAGCGCCAAAATCTGTTGAGATGGGATGCCGAGTGTGCGCATAAGGTAGTTTACACGACCAATCAGGGTGCTTGTTTTACCGCTACCCGGTCCCGCGACGATTAAGGCCGGTGTGGGAGCTTCGATGGCTGCCTGCTGAAATTCGTCGTAGCGTGTTTGGGTCTGTATTGCAGGCTGTTTATCAGTGGTAGGGGCGCACTTGGCGTGCGCCCTGGGCTGGCTTGTGCCGGTTGGTTCTCGCGTGGTCTCGGGCGTTTTGAGCAGACTGACCAGTCGGTTGAGGAGTGCCGCCTGGGAAACGGCAAACGTATTTGCTAATGTATATGCAGGGACTTGCTGTTCCTGGTAGAGTGTGCGCAAGCGCTCGAGTGGGATCAACAATGTTGCTGCAAACATGTTGGCTGCCAGTTCGCGCTGGCTGCGTGGATCATACGTCTGACCAATGCCGAGTGCCTCCTGGTGCTGATCCTGGTCAAAAAAACTGTTCATGTCTTCTTGAATGTCGGTTTCCTGACAGGGATCTGTGGGTGAAGGCGCGGCTATATCGTGCTGAGCGGGTGATAGGATGTTTGTTGTGGTATTGCGCTCTAGCAGAGCTTGAAAACGGCTTCCGCTATGACAGTGTAGGATGGCATGTCCCAATTCATGGGCCAGCGTAAAGCGGCGTAGTGTGTCCGGCATATCGCGACGCAGCCAGATCAGGTCCTCTTCTTCGTCGGGATCGGTAAAGCCATAGGTGCCTGCCGCATAGTCAGCGGGATGAAATGTTTCGATGTGCAAACCAAGCCAGGATACCAATGCATCAACAGGAGTTCTGTCATCGGTCCAGTCTGCATGGGCATCCCGATATTCCTGTAGCAGGAGGCGTGCTGCTGTCTCTGCCATTATACGCATAGCATTATCCACTGCAATCTCCCTGGAGCATATAGTATGAGTATAGTCGCGCCGTATGCGTACTTTATCCACTCTATTATACCTCATTTTTGCCTCTTCTTCGCGGTTTATGCTGTATGTGGCATTGTCGGCAGCAAGAAGATTGTCTCATACAAAAAAACACGGCTGGAAAAGTGCTGTTGCTGATCTGGTTTCTTTGATATAATGAAACGCGTAGTCGAAATTGGCAGAGCGTGCTACAGTCTCAGGGAGCAATCTACTGATAGTGTTTGGTTTCAGCTCGCTACTGACAAAAATGTGCACCTTCTAAACACTATCAAAGGGGTTTTGACGTGAATGCTAAAGAGATCCTTGTCCAGGCTAGAGCGAATGTGAAAGAGTCAGATGATTGGGCTGTGTTCCCATTGCTGCGCCGCCAGGTCATCGGAGGGCTTGCTGGCTGGATATTTGGAGTGCTCCTGGGTTCAGGATTGCTGGCAATAGCTGTCCCTGCCATTATTCCTTATAATTACGAGCGTGGAGTCGCATCTATCATTTTTGCAACGCTGCTACTGGCAGCCATCGCATTTATCGCTATTGGCAGTGTTGTGCTATTGATAGTCGACATATATCGTCTCATCCATGCTGATGAGCATATGATTGTGATTACGAACGAAAACTTTGTGAAGCAAGAAGGCAAAAAGATTATTCATGTCCCGCTCGCCAACGTACGGCATGTGACACCGCGTGGTCGTGCTCCTATTGATCGTTCTACTGAAACCGAGCAAGTTGACGTCAAGCAGATACCGGGTATCGGCGAGAGCACTATGGGTTTCTTGTTTGGACGTGGCATGACGTCCTCGGGTATGCGCTGGCGGCGAAAAGGGATGCGTACCCCCACATCGCTGGCCTTTATCGATGCACGCACAAATACTGAAGTAACTGTTGTCAATGATCAGACCTATGGGGACCCTTTTATAATCGCTGCTGTACTGAAAAAATATATTGCCTCTATTTAGTAGCTCGGTCATGACAAATAAATGTGTGGTGGGTATAATTCACTATGACGGGTCAGGATGCCCCGCGCCTTCAGGCCTGTCTTTTACTCACATCTTTCTCGGTCATCACTGCGAGATTTGAGGCAATGTGAGGCTGGGAAAAAGACGATGTATTGTTTCAAGAAGAGCAAAACATGTGTAAATATGATCTTTGACAAAATAATACGTTGCCAGAAAGGAAAAGAAAGGCAATTTATTGCCAGAGATGTAGGGGCCAGATTTATCGCGCCCGTATCGCCCGAATATCTCGAAAGATGTGGGTAAGAATCAGGCCTTCAGGCCGGGGTCATTGACTCATCCAATGTGCATAGAAAGTGAGGCATTTATGCTGCTTGCCATTGATATCAGTAATACCAATATCAAGTTTGGTCTCTATCATGGAGAGATCATGAAGCATCACTGGGTAGTATCAACTGCCCGCCAGCGCACCACGGATGAATATGCTATGGTGTTGAATGATTTGTTCCGCCACGCAGGTTATGATCTTACCGATATCGATGATCTGATCGTGTCGAGCGTTGTCCCTCCACTCACTCCCGTATTTCAGGATCTTGCCATAAATTATTGTAGCAAAGAAGCATTTGTGATTGATTATACGCTAGACCTGGGTTTTCGTCTGCTCATAGATAATCCATGGGAACTCGGCTCTGACCGTATCATGACGACCATGGCTGCCTATCATCTCTATGGTGGGCCAGCTATCGTTATCGCCTTTAGCACGGCGACGACCTTTGATGTTGTTTCTGGACAGGGAGATTTTCTGGGTGGTGCCATCGCTCCCGGACTTGTGATTTCGGCTGAAGCGCTGAGTAGCGCGGCCTCGCGCCTCTATCGTGTGGACATGACACCGCCGCGCACTGCCCTTGGCAAAAATACCATTGAGAATATGCAATCAGGTATCATTTATGGGCATGTCGGTCTCGTCCAGGGTTTGATTGCACGTTTGCTCAAAGAGATACCGGACGTTACGCGGGCCGACGAAGTCAAGGTGATTGCGCATGGCGGTCTGGCGCAGTTGATGGCTCCCATTATCCCCGAAATTCAGCATATCAACCAGTATTTACCTCTGGAAGGTCTCAGGTTAGCATATAAAAAATTAAAAGCGTCATGAATGCAAGGCAATATAACCTGATGCTGGTTACATTCGTATTTATTCTGGTGAACTTCTATGCTTTCTAGTCTGTTAGTTAGAGTCAAAGCGGGGAGCATTTATGCAAAGCCAGGAAAACATCTACGATACACCAGAGCCTGCGCCTGCGAGTGAGTGGCAAGTCAACACGAATCCTCGTGAGCCGCTGTATCAGCCCCAGGAAGACGCACTATATGCCGAGGGCTATCGAGATCAGGAGAGATGGGATACGTGGTTGAGGGATGGTGAGAAGCTTCAGCCAAAACCCAATGCGCGCTGGGGCATGCGGGAATTGCTGATAGTGTTATTACTGCTCTGCGCTTTTGTAGTAGCTGGAGCTATCTTCGGCCTCATTATCAGCTGGCTGAGTTGGATGATTCTTACGGTCCTGGTGATTGTTGGGACCGTAGTGATTATCAGCAACTGGCGCGTCGTGGCTGTTCCTCTACCAACGCAAACGTTCCAGATTTCTGAACGGCCCACACTCGTAATCAGAAATGCCCGTGGGACCGTCGTGTTGCGGCCTGGTGAGGATGGCATCGTGTCAGTTGCTGGTGACAAACGTGCCAGTGGTCTGGGCATTGATCTCAGCAAGATGCAAGTTATATGTCACCAGCAGGGTAATACGCTGAATATAGCGGGAAACATCTTTTGGAATCTGTTTCAGTTTGGCTTGAGAAGCATCGACCTGGATATTACGATACCTGCGAATTGTGATCTGAAACTGATGAATGGGAGCGGAAAAATCATCGTCCAGGGGGCGAACGGCAATCACAGATTGCGCACTGGCTGCGGCAGGATCATCATCAGCGACCTGCAAGGCCAGATTGTTGCACAGACAGGTAGTGGGCGCATTGAGGCCAATAATCTCCAAGGTCGGATCGACCTGCTCACAGGTAGTGGACGCATCGATTTCAACAACCTTGAGGGTCGCATTACTATGCGCACTGGTAGTTCGCGCATCGAGGGTAGCAACGTGCGTGGTCAGCTTGTTGCACATACAGGTAGTGGGCGCATAGAGGTCAGTGAGGCGGCTCTGTCGGGTGCTTCATGTCTGAAAACAGGTAGTGGTTCAATAGCATTTGAAGGTTCACTTGACCCTTATGGCGACTACCAGATGAAGACAGGCAGTGGTCGCATTCACGTGACGTTGCCCGTTGCTGTATCGTTTCGCCTGAAGGCTTCAACAGGCTCGGGAGGAGTCATAAACGAATTTGGCAGCGCTGAGGTAGGCAGCCTGCCACGTCCGCGACTCAAACTGCGCACCGGTAGCGGCGGTATTCGTATCTACCGTACAGATATATGAGGAATGTTGGAAATGGTGGGCCTTCCTGGACTCGAACCAGGGACCTCAGTCTTATCAGGACTGCGCTCTAACCACCTGAGCTAAAAGCCCTCAATGTTGTTGTTTACAGGCATAAAGTACAGGAAAACCCGCCCATACAGGCGGGTGGAATGGCAACGTCCTATTTTTCCATGCAGTTGCCCACACAGTATCATCGGAGCTGGAAGGCTTAACTTCCGTGTTCGGGATGGGAACGGGTGTTTCCCTTCCGCTATAGTCACCATACCACCTGCATGTACAAACGGGTACAGCTTCCTGGTGGAGACGAGGGGATTCGAACCCCTGACCTCCGCCGTGCAAAGGCGGCGCTCTACCAACTAAGCTACGTCCCCTCAAGGGTGGCGCTCTACCAACTAAGCTACATCCCCTGGCGTGGAGATGAGGGGACTCGAACCCCTACTTCCGCCATAGTGGGCCTTCCTGGACTCGAACCAGGGACCTCAGTCTTATCAGGACTGCGCTCTAACCACCTGAGCTAAAAGCCCTCGTGTACAGCTTACTCAAACGAGGAAGTAGCATCAGTTTCCATGGACAACTAAAGAGTGGTAAGGCGAGACAATCGAACGCCAATCTTCCTATCATAAGCCTTTACAGTTCGCCTCACTTTTAAAGTGAGTATCGACCTGGGAATGGATCTCCCGAAGGAGATCAGTGTTCCCTAGAAAGGAGGTGATCCAGCCGCACCTTCCGGTACGGCTACCTTGTTACGACTTCACCCCAATCACCGACCCCACCCTCGACGCCTGCCTCTCTTGCGAGTTAGCCCAGCGGCTTCAGGTGTTGCCGACTTTCGTGGTGTGACGGGCGGTGTGTACAAGACCCGGGAACGTATTCACCGTAGTGTGCTGACCTACGGTTACTAGCAACTCCGACTTCATGCAGGCGGGTTGCAGCCTGCAATCTGAACTGAGGCCGAGTTTGACGAGATTAGCTCCCCCTCGCGGGTTGGCAACTCTTTGTCTCGACCATTGTAGCGTGTGTGTCGCCCAGGACGTAAGGGCCGTGCTGACTTGACGTCATCCCCGCCTTCCTCCGCGTTGATCGCGGCAGTTTCGGTAGAACATTCAACTACCAACAGGGGTTGCGCTCGTTGCGGGACTTAACCCAACATCTCACGACACGAGCTGACGACAGCCATGCAGCACCTGTGCAACCGCCCCGAAGGGACATCCATTTCGGGATGGTGCAATTGCATGTCAAGCCCTGGTAAGGTTCTTCGCGTTGCATCGAATTAAACCACACGCTCCGCTGCTTGTGCGGGTCCCCGTCAATTCCTTTGAGTTTTAATCTTGCGACCGTACTCCCCAGGCGGACCACTTATCGCGTTAGCTGCGGCACGGAAGGGGTCGATACCCCCCACGCCTAGTGGTCATCGTTTACGGCCAGGACTACCGGGGTATCTAATCCCGTTCGCTCCCCTGGCTTTCGCACCTGAGCGTCAGTGACTTCCCAGGAGACTGCCTTCGCCGTTGGTGTTCCTCCGGATATCTACGTATTTCACCACTCCACCCGGAATTCCGTCTCCCTCTGAAGCCCTCAAGTTCCCCCGTTTGCCGACGCCTTCCTCGGTTGAGCCGAGGACTGTCAGTCGACACGCAGAGAACCGCCTGCGTGCGCTTTACGCCCAATAAATCCGGACAACGCTTGCCCCCTACGTATTACCGCGGCTGCTGGCACGTAGTTAGCCGGGGCTTATTCCTCTGGTACCGTCCGTTCTCTTCCCAGAGAAAAGCAGTTTACAATCCGAAGACCGTCGTCCTGCACGCGGCGTTGCTCGTTCAGGGTTGCCCCCATTGACGAAAATTCCTCACTGCTGCCCCCCGTAGGAGTCTGGGCCGTTCTCAATCCCAGTGTGGCTGATCGTCCTCTCAGACCAGCTATCGATCGTCGCCTTGGTGAACCATTACTCCACCAACTAGCTAATCGACCGCAGGCTCATCATCGGGCGCTCTTGCGAGCTTTGCTTCTTGCGAAGCGTATGCGGTATTGTCGGCGATTTCTCGCCGGTATTCCTCACCTGATGGTAGATCACCCACGTGTTACTCACCCGTCCGCCACTCTCTACTTACGTAGAGCGTTCGACTTGCATGTGTTAGGCACGCCGCCAGCGTTTATCCTGAGCCAGGATCAAACTCGCCATCCAGTGTATTTATATGCAAATCTCTCACTAGAGATTTACGTTTATTGCTGATGCGAGCTTATCAAAGTTATTGACTGGCTTTTTGTTCTTCTTGTTTCCTTACCACTCTTCAGTTGTTCAAGTACTTTTCTGGTGCTTTCGCTCCTCGTGCGCCTTCAGAGCTTATCGTTGGGCGCAAGACAGATAATAGCACTGACCTCGTATCCTGTCAATAGTTTTCCCTGTGTTTTTTCGTAAAATTGAGAAAATGGTAAATATTCAAAAAGAGCGAGTACTATTTGTCTTACTCTGCGTCGTTCGCGCCGCAGGTGATCTTCGAGAGGGATGACCTTGTCTTGGGTGTCTTCGTTCGCACTTTGTGAGTTCTGCTCCAGGTAATAGCTGATCGTGAGCGCTATGCCAACACCCAGCGGGATCAGTCCTGGTAGCAGCCAGGGACCAAGATGATAAGGGATGGCGAGGCTTGTGGGTAGGAAGAAGCCGACGGGGTAGAGTCCTATGGTTAGCGAGAGGCCCACCATCATGGTGATCAGTCCTGCGCGTAACATACCTCGGCTACGACGGCCTTTTTGTATGTTGTTCGGATTGATGCCTTGTTGAATCAAGGCCATACGCTCTCTATGGTGGATATAGCGCAAAAGTACTATGAAACCGAAGAAAATGGCTAAAGCCACCAACCAACCAAACAGTAAAGCCAGGGTACTCAATGACATATTCTATTACCTCTTTCTCAATAGGATTTCCGTATGATAAGATACGAGTGATCGGGAAGAATGTTTCGCCGGGCTGGTGAAACTTTTTCCTTCTAACTGTCCTCTAATATCATATAATGAGTGAGTATATCTTGCAGCCATCACATAGCATCGGACTACCGGTTGCCAATGTGGCACCATCCGCTGCAGAATTGGATGATGTCGCACTTGTACACGCCAGTCAAACTGGCGATCAAGACGCTTTTACCCTGTTAGTGCAGCGGCACCAGCGACGTGTCTTCAATCTTGTCTTTCGCATGCTCCAGCAATATGAAGAGGCAAATGAAGTGACACAGGAGACGTTTCTTGCAGCCTGGCAAGGTCTGTCTTCATTTCGCGGTGAGGCCCGCTTCACTACCTGGTTATATCGTATTGCTTACAATTGTGCGTTAAAACAGTTGGAGCAGCGGAAACGTGATAATATTCTGCAACTGGCAATGCAGGCGGAGCAGATAGATAACGATGAGCGTATTGGTGCTGAACTAGAAGTGCGTGATCGTCAGGTTTTTGTGCGCGAGCATCTTGCGCAGTTGCCTGCCAAGTACCGGGTGGTCCTGGTCTTGCGCCATTTGCAGGACATGACCTATGAAGAAATGGCTGAAGTACTGACTATGCCCATTGGTACGATCAAAACGCAGTTATTTCGGGCACGTAATTTGCTCAAGGAACGCATTGAAGCATTCGAGTATGAATGGAAATCGAGAGGATAGTCATGCGCTGTGCTAAAGCTGTCAAGCAGTTACAGTTATATATGGATAAGCAATTAACGCTAGGACAACTTCGTGCCCTTGAGGCGCATATCTCTATCTGCTCTGCTTGTCACGCGGAATTGTTGGTACTAGAAGACATTGAAAATGCTGTGCAGGGGATGGAGCTGGTAGTTGAACCGGCAGATTTGACGGTAAATGTCATGCGACGTGTTGCGCTCAGTGCCGCGCAGACTCGGGAAGCGGCTCAAAAACAGCCCTATGAGCTATTTCGTCCGTCGCTGCGGGAAACGCTGACGGCGGTTCTGCTGGCTACGGTAGCTATGCTTGGTATTGTGCTGGTGCAACCTTCTGTACGCGCAGTGCTCCCAGTGACAGGCAGTCATGGTCTGCTCTTCCATATGCTGATTAATTTCTGGAATATATTAATTGGCGTCGATAGCGGAACGTTGATGTTGATCCTGTGGGTCGTTGGGACGATCCTGGGTGTATGGATCACGTTGATGCTGGCTGGAGCAGAGGTGCGGACAGTCTGGTTTAAGTCGGTTATGGATCGCTTGCCCGTGTGGTAGGTGCTCTCACGAGCAATGGTAGCTGAAAACGAGATTTGCAGCAGGTGTACGGTGGGGATGCGGACGCGGTGAACCGGGTCCGTACGGCCTTGGGCGATAAATCGCTTGTGGGCTTGTAGCCACAATTTGGGAAGTTGCTGGCTAGCTGGAAGAAAGATGTGGATATTGCATGGGGACTGTCAAGAAGCGTACTCCCGGCGATATTGTGTGCGGTTTCTTCTGGCTCTGCCATCCTGTACCTGTCTTATTTCATACTATTGCTGTTACCATTTTCGTGCTCCTGGCAGCCTGGCCCGTACTGGCATGGCGCACTATGCTAGTGGTGATTGCGGCGCATGCTGCGATGCAACTCTCTATCGCAGTACTTAACGATTACTGTGATCGTCGTCTGGACGCCGTGAGCAAACGTGACAAGCCTATCGTGCGTGGTCTGGTGACAGCGCGTGAAGCACTGCTCCTTGGCCTTGCGTTGATGGTCGTGATGCTCCTGCTGTTGCTACTATTGAATCCACTGGCCTTGTTTATCTCTTTACTCTATTTCGCCTTTGCCCTCAGCTACAATCTGGGACTCAAAGCGACGCCCTTCAGTGGTGTTGTCTTTGCACTCGCCATTCCACTCATCCCGGTGTATGCTTTTGTTGGTGTGGGACATATTGTATCCTTTATTTTCTGGCTCATCCCGGTCGCAGCCTTGCTGGGTATCGCCTTGAACCTCGCGAACTCGCTCCCGGACATCGAAGATGACGCGGCACACCAGACTCGGACGCTAGCCGTAGTACTCGGTGTCCGAGGAACCTATATCGCCTGTCCGCTACTCATACTCCTGGCTGCACTTTTAATTGTTGTGCTAGCAATAACTCACATTGTCACGACTCAACCCTGGATAAGCCTCCCGACGTTGCTGCTTATGTGTCTTATAGTCACTGTGATGTGCCTATGCTTCGGACCAAGCAGACCTGTGCAGCAACGGAAGAATTACTTCTACCTGACTGTTGTGACCTGCCTGATACTGGCTGGTGGCTGGCTAATCAGTATCCTCGCCTCATAGCACACGCATGTTATCCACCTAATAGCTTGCCATAACGCTTGCTCTCGATTAAACTGATACAAGTAGATAGCTTTAGAGTGTATATCGGAAGAGGATATGGTACATGTCGATTGTGTCTAAAGATCAAGAGATTGTGGCGATGCTGGCGAAAAAACTTGGCGTTGAAATTGATAAAGCCGTCTATGACGATGAAGGTTGTCTGATAACTCTGTCGCTGGCAGGGTTATCCCTCACTCAATTGCCGCCTGAAATAGGGCTGTTGAGCCACTTACAAGAACTCGATTTGCGTCAAAATCAACTCGGGGAATTGCCACTTGAGATACGTCAACTGAAGAGTTTGCGGACACTTATCCTTCATCGTAACCAATTAAGCAATTTGCCTCCTGAAATTGTTCAGCTCAATAATTTGCAAAAACTGGATGTAGATTCTAATCGAATGACGATCTTCCCTCGTGAAATTTTGCAGTTGATGAGTTTAAACACTTTGTTTATAGATAATAATCAGTTGAGAGAAGTGCCATCCAAAATAGGTTGTTTGCTGCGCTTACAAATGCTTACGTTGAATAAAAACGAATTGAAGGAGTTGCCGAGGGAACTAGGACAGTTGGGCAATTTACAAAGGTTGTGGGTGTCTGAGAACAAACTGAAGGAGTTGCCGAGAGAGCTAGGGCAGTTGAGCAATTTGCGCGTGCTGAATGTGCATGAGAATGAACTGAAGGAGTTGCCGAGAGAGCTAGGACAGTTGAGCAATTTGCGCGTACTGGATGTGCATGAGAATGAATTGAAGAAGTTGCCGAGAGAGCTAGGACAGTTGAGCCGTTTACAAGTGCTTTATGTGCGTGGGAACGGACTGAAGGAGTTGCCGAGAGAGCTAGGACAGTTGAGCCGTTTACGTGTGCTGAGCGCGGGCAGGTGCCGATTGAGTAAGTTACCTGGAGAGCTAGGACAGTTGAGCAATTTGCAAAAGCTGTGGGTGTCTGAGAACGAACTGAAGGAACTTCCTGTTGGCATTATGCAATTACATAATTTGCAAGAACTTGATCTCAATAACAATTTACTCACCAAGTTACCTATCGAAATGAGTCAATTACGCAACTTGCGAAAGCTTGATCTCAGCAATAACCCGAGCTTGCTTACCCCGCCTCCCGAAATCGTCGCCAGGGGCACAAAGGCTATCCTCGGTTTCTTACAAGAACTCCAAAAGAACCGTTTCACGCGCTACGAAGCCAAACTTTTGCTTGTTGGTGAGGGTGGTACTGGTAAATCTTCACTACTGCGTGCTTTACACAACAATCAATTCAATCCTCATTTGTCTACGACACATGGCATTGAGGTTGATCGCCTGGAACTGGCTCATCCTGATCATATGACCACGCTCAATACCTGGGACTTTGGAGGGCAACATATCTATCATGCAACCCATCAGTTTTTTCTCACAAAACGCTCGCTGTATCTCGTTGTCTGGAATGCGCGACTTGGAGCAGAGCAGGGCCGTTTGCATTACTGGCTGGAGACGATCAAGGCGCTGGCTCCTGATGCACCTGTATTGCTGGTTGCTACCCATATTGATGAGCGCGGCTCAGACCTGAATTATCAGTTGTACAAAGATGCTTATCCGCAACTTGTTGGTAGCCTGAACATCAGCAATCAAGATGGATCTGGTATTGCTGAACTCAAGGCGCGGCTGCTTGAGGAGGCTGAGCGCTTGCCGCTGATGGGTCAACCGTGGCCGCGTACGTGGCTGGACGTGGAGAATGCTCTGCTGGCTCGCCCGGAGCAATATATTGATGCAAATGAATATGTACACTGCTGTACGCGATGTGGCACTGAAGAGGAGATTGTCAAAGGGACGCTGGGCAATTACCTGCACGACCTCGGCAAAATCCTGTATTTTCGCGATGATTATGTATTGAGTAATCTGGTTGTGCTGAAACCAAACTGGGTGACAAGGGCCATCAGTTTGGTGTTGGATGATAAGGCAACTGACGCGGCCAAGGGGATTTTGCCGCACTCGGAGCTGGCGCGCATCTGGTCGTGCGACGAAGCTGGACAGCTTTACGCGCCTTATCTGTATCCGATCTTTTTGCGCTTGATGGAGCGCTTTGAGTTGAGCTATCAGATAGAGGCCGATCTACCGGGTGAGCATCCAACCAGCAGCTTGATCCCCTTATTGTTGCCGCACCAACCACCTGCCGATCTCCCAGCCTGGCCCGAAGCATCCGCCAGCAGGTCAATCGCAGGTAGAGATGGTGTACCGTCTCGAAGCGATCCCCGCTGGCATTATGAGCCGCTTTATCGTGCGTACGCATCGTTACACGAAAAAGCAGCACTGGCGCGAAGGCGTTATGTTGGAGTATCAGGGACACCAGGCCAGAGCCGAACTCAATCCGTTATTGCGCGAGCTGCATTTAATCGTGCAGGGATCATTGCCGCAGAACTTCTTTACTATCCTCATGAATACTGTGGACGAGATCCTGGCGCGCTTCGAAGGTCTGACCGTTAGGCGCGAAATACCCTGTAGCTGCCATTGGGAGCGTAATGCGGCAGAAGCCTGTCCCCGTTATTACCGCTACGAAGATTTAATTCGCCGCATGGAAAACAAACGGCTCACAGTTGAGTGTCCCGACACGTTTACTGCGGTCTCAGTACCATTGCTACTCTACGGTATTCACAGCAGCACAAATGAGCAGGTCATGAAAGACATTCAAGAGGGGCAAGCAGAAATCAAGCGGGAGGTACAAAGTAGTCGCCAGGAGATGCAAGGCTATTTCCAGAGCCTGGAATTACGCTTGAATCAACAGTCTGAATTGATTGTGCGCAGTTTCACGCGTCAGTGGAATTTAGAAATGCAGAAGCTGGAGGCCGAATGTCCGAACACCTTTGTGCTTGAGTCGGCAGGCAATAGTATGTTTAACCCCAAGAACTGGGTCAGTGAGGAGTACCACATGTACCTGATTTGCCAGCACCCATCCGGTCCGCATCGTGTTGGCAAAGGCTATCACGTACGCAGGTCCGAGGAGTGGTGGAAGGCAGTCTCACCCTGGCTCAATCATCTGGTGACGTTCCTCAAATACGGTATTCCGCTCGGTCAAGCCATTGGCCTGGTCTACGCGGCGGTTGATGTGAAGTCGATGCAAGACACGATTGGTATGGTTAATCAAATCGTCAGTGATGTGCCAGAACTAGAGGCTCCTGATGGCGTAAGAGCTGTCTCGGGACACCTTGCAGGAGGTCAGCATGTAGCTGGTGCAGCTCTACGCGCGCTCTATAATCTCCTGAAAGAAGTTGATCCCGACCAGACCTGGGGAGGTCTGCGCAAGACGGTAACGCCGGATGGCAACATCTTCTGGTTATGTGAAGAACATCGTCAGCAATACGAGGTCAAGCCGCTAGTACTACCATGAGTTCTGTTATGCTTTCTCTCTGTGGTGTAATAGAGGGAGAAGAGGCACGGCGGGCGCGATAAATCTGGCCCCTACGCACACGCGATAAATCGCCGAACGCTGATCCCATACGACAAATTCATGCCCAAATTGAAAAAAAGGCAATTCATTGCCAGAGAGGTAGGGGCCAGATTTATCGTACACGTTTCGCTCGATCCTACGCGAATCTGCATGAAAGGGTAACAATTCAGTGCCGCTACGTCTCACGCCACTCGAATATATACTGGCGCATCTCAATATCTTACCTACGCCGCTTTTCGATACGCCGCTAGCGCCTGGCATCGCCAAAGTGCTTGTGACAGCCTGTGAGTTGGGTATCTTTGATATCTTGAGCAAGCAGGAACTTACGCTGCCAGACCTGGCTGAGCGGGTAGAATGTGATCCTCAGGGCTTACAATTATTGCTACAACTGCTGATCTCAGCGGGCTACCTGCGTCTGCGTGTTAGCAAATATCGTAACACGCGCATGACACAGCACTGGCTGACCAGTAGCTCATCTGCGAGGCATTGCACCGTATATTCTGCACAGTCCTGATATTGTCGCCATCTGGGAGCATTTGCCCGAGGTGGTACGAAGCAATAAGCCTGCTATGCGTATGCCTTACGAAGAGGATGCCAGTCAGCCAGAGGTGCAAGCGTTGCTGGCGCGTCACTACGCGGGCCTGGCGTCGCTGGCAACCGCGCTTGGGGACGACATCATGCGCCGTGTACCGGTACCTCGCGCTGCTACCAACTTGCTCGACGTTGGAGGATCACACGCGGGATATAGCGCGCTACTCTGTCGTAAATATCCGAACTTGCACGCGACCATCCTGGATATTCAGCCAGGAATCGTAGCCGGTCAGCGCACCGCGCAACTGCTCCACCTGGAGAAGCGCATGAGCTTTGTGTGTGGTGATATCATTCATGACGACTTCGCGCAGCAATTTATGGCAACCATCGATGTTGCCCTGTACTTTCATATAGCACACCTGTTGCCGCCAGAGACAAATCAGGCCATTCTCGCGAAGGTTGCGCAAACGCTCAAGCCCGGTGGCGTACTGGTCTTTGTGGATCAGGTGATAGATCAGACGCGTAGCTCACACCTGGCCTCGTTGATGGTGCAGTTTATGGCCTTGACCATGGCAACAATTGGGGGAACATGTTATCCTTTCGCGACAGTGAAGGACTGGCTTGAGCAAGTGGGCATGGAGCAGATACGCCGTCATCGCATCGTCACGCCCGGAGCTACAGTGATTACGGCGGTCAAGCATGCAGAGAGCAAGTAATCTGCGTGGGGAAAGGGTAAGCTGTGTGTTGCCAATGCCAGCGTAACTTGGTTATTCGACAGATTGACTGTTATAATATATTCACTCAAGATATGGAATATACGTTCTAAAATTTCGAATGATAGAGGGTTCGTCGGTTAGCCTTATATTGCCTTGCATTCAGATGAGAAATGTGCCAGAGCACATTTCTAGCAACGAGAGTTGCGTTTCTGAATGCCTATGGGTATTAGTACTTAAGTGTTCTCTGAAGAAATGCATTTTGTG
The DNA here is from genome assembly GCA_963802635.1 of uncultured Chloroflexia bacterium. Taxonomy (GTDB): domain Bacteria; phylum Chloroflexota; class Ktedonobacteria; order Ktedonobacterales; family Ktedonobacteraceae; genus CAVTLG01. The sequence goes on from CAWDJJ010000001.1 coordinate 660,167, forward strand.
GGTCAAAACACTAGTGATATAGTCTATACTAGATAATGTGAATCGTTTTAAGGAGCTTTACATATGTTTTACCGTAGAAAGATTTTGCTAGCTTTACTAGAAGCTTTTGGTGGATCATTAGCAAAAACAGATTGTCAAAAACTGCTTTTTTTGTTTTGTGCTCGTAGAGAAAAGAATTATTATGATTTCTTCCCGTATAAGTACGGCAATTTTAGCTTAATTCTAGCTCAGGATGGGAACAGACTTGCTGATTTGGGCCTTTTAAGTTCTCATAGTGATTTTCAACTCCAATATAGTCAACAGTACGTCGCGCAGTTAGAAACGAAAGACCGTGCAACTTTACAAACTTTTGTGGAAGAGATTGGAGACTTACGGGGTGAAGAACTTATCCATAAAGTATATTTAGACTTTCCTCATTATGCTTCACGTAGTCAAATAGCTAAAAAAGTACTTAATAATTCAGAATATGAGCAGGTGAGCAGTACCTGGAATAGTGATAGGACTCCGTGCTTATTTACGATAGGTTACGAAGGACTGTCTGTAGATGCCTATTTAAATTTGTTGGTTTCAAACAATGTTAGCGTTTTGGTCGATGTGCGAAAAAATCCTATCTCTATGAAATACGGCTTTTCTAAGGCAAAACTTACTGATTACACCCAATTGGCTGGGATTTCGTATATTCATGCCCCTGATTTAGGTATCTCATCTGATTTAAGAAAAGATTTAAAGAGTCCAGCAGCTTACCAGAGACTATTTGATTTCTATAGCTCTCAAATTTTACCTAATCAGAGAGAGGCTCTTGAAAAGTTGCAGACTATTATTTGTGAGAATGAACGTGTTGCCATAACTTGTTTTGAGGCAGATCATTTATTTTGCCATCGACATAGAATTACAGAGTATTTAGAGCATGACCAGAGCTTTCATATTCCGGTAGTTCATCTAAACAAATATTGTGTTTGTGATGAAAACCCACTAATAAAACCTATCACGCATGGACTTTTGGAAGAGAATATATTATATTTATCTTAGTGTGTTTCTTGTCATTCGTTTGGAGGTGAATTTTGTACTTACCTCATGATATGCCTGGAACAAAGATATTGATCACGGTTAAAACCTATCCGTTGCCTTCAAGTAAATATGGGGAATTAGTGTGTACAGCAGGTATTCTTCCAGATGGCAAGTGGGTGCGCGTGTACCCCATTGCATTTAGAGCTATGCCTTATGATAATCGATATTCAAAGTATTGCTGGATTACTCTGGATTTAGTACGGAATACAAAAGATTTTCGGCCAGAAAGCTATAAACCTAAATTTGGCATTGAAAAGATTGAAATTGGAGAAAAGATTGATACAGGGAAGAACAAAGACTGGGCTGAACGTAAACAGTATGTTTTGAAAGAAGTTTTTACCTCAATGGACGAGATCATACGCCGTGCTAAAAGCGATGAGAGAAAATCTCTTGCCACGTTTAAACCTCGTGAGATTGTTGATTTTGTGATCGAAGAAGCTGATCCTGAATGGAAGCAAGAGTGGCAAGATCAGAGTTTACAGTATGATTTGTTTAACCTGGATGAAAAAGGGCAAGGAAAGGTTCGCAATATCGTACGCAAAGTTCCTTATAAATACTCATACAAGTTTTTTGCTGATGATGATACAAAGCCAAGAACATTGATGATCGAAGATTGGGAGATAGGTGCTCTTTATTGGAACAGTTTAGCTCAACGCGGTGGAGATAAAGACGCTGCCAATCGCCTTGTGACGCAAAAATACTTCTACGAATTCTGTTCAAAAAAAGATATACATTTATTTCTGGGTACAACACGCCAACATCATTTAAAAGCACCTAACCCTTTTGTGATTATTGGAGTATTTGCTCCTCCCAAGTTGCACAACCCTGAAATTAAAGATAGCAAGCTGCCTGATCCTAATCCAGGAGGACTCCAGCAAAAACCATTGTTCGATTTCTGAGGAGCAGGTCTACATGGCGAATTATTGATTTCAGGTAATCTGATACTGACTCTGTTGGCAGGTATAAAACAAGACAGGAAGCTCCTCTATGAAAGAGCTTCCTGTCTTGTTTTAGTCGGGGTGAGAGGATTTGAACCTCCGACCACTACAACCCCATTGTAGTGCGCTACCAGGCTGCGCTACACCCCGTCACTCTTGAGAACACCAGCGATTATAGCAGAAAAGCCCTGTTGCGTCAAGAGATTTTGGCATATTTTCTGAAGGCATCCCACATTGGGTGGTTTACATCGGTGAGTTCCTGGCAATTAAGCTCTTTTGCACTTTCTCATAGAAATGGCTTGGTTCAGGTTGCATTTTAATAGGTATCAAAGTGAAATACCTCGCTCTTGCGCAAAATAGACCCATAAAGGCCAAAATTCATCATCGGGAGCCAATACTTTTCTAAGTGCGTCAGAGATCTCTTGCACTTTTTCTGGTGGGGGATCTGGTTCTAATTGCAATGCATTCGCCTCTGCAATAGCTTTTTCCGCTTCTAGCGATCTAGGCTGCTTCAGTCCAAAAATATCGGCCATCAGCCATTGGTCAACTCGCCCTCTTTTAACAAAATATTCTTCATTAAGTTGCACTGAGCCATCAGTCAATTCCAGATGAAGATGAAATAGTTTATCGCGATCTGCGTCAAATAAAGGCTCTACAGAAGCCAGCACAAGTGGAGAATGCGTAGCAATAATCACCTGTGTCCCAACTTCCTCTGATAGTGCCTGAATAGCTTTCATGACTGCCGGGACAATCACTCGTTGCCAGAAAGGGTGAAGATGTGCCTCCATCTCATCAATGAGCAAAACTATGCTGCGCTGTGGTTTTTCACGTATGAGTTCTGAACTGACAACATGTTCATACCATGCCCATACCAGCACATATGCTAGCGCGACGATGCGTTTGATGCCTGCAGAGCATACCATAATTGGCACCTCGCCGTAGGGAAATCGTAGTGTAGGAACCTCTCGCACATCTCTATCCTCATTGGGGAATCTCATCGGTTTTCCTGGAACGAGAGGATATTGGGGATGTGGTGATAGCTCTTTGAGCGCGGCGCAAAATGCTGTAAAACGAGATTGATCCGGGTCTGTTTGCCAGGTATTCCAATCGTCTATCAGCCCTCTACATCTTACAATCTCCTTATTGTTCCGTTTTTCTCGTACGCCTTGCCAAACTTCTCTGGACGAGATGCGTATAAAGACCTCTGCTGCCCCATTTTGCGAGAATGTATCCAATTTTGTTGGGTCCCAGACGGCAAAAGATCCGTCTGCCTGAGAAAAGATAGACAAGCCAGGTAAGACACTGCGCCTTTTCAATTCAGCCCAGTTCTGTGTTTTCCAGTTATATTTGGCTGTCTGTGCCTTATCTGCCTGGTATTCCCGGCCAATTTGAAATGTAATGCCAGGCTTGTCTGCATGTGGATGTGGATTTGCTGGATATTGGGAAGCCCACGTTCCGGTTAAGGCCCACCAGGCACACTCCAGGAGAAATGTTTTGCCTAACGCGTTATCACCAGTGATTATATTGAGCCGTGGCGCAAAGTCCAGGGCTATTTGCTCAGAAGGTCCCACCTCTGTCAGTTTTAACATTTGGAGTTTAGCACCATATTCTTCTGATGCATTAATAGGATTGAATAATGGTACCTGCCGATCATTTCTCTTCTTTACAATGAGGTTGGGTGGTGGTCCGATAATGTTGAGAAGCTCCTCTTCTGCCAGCGCTTGCTCTTGCAATAATGGCTCACTATAGAAAGGTACTGTTGTATTGAACAAAACGGATTCTTGCTGGTTAATGTGAAATGTTGCAAAGAAAGTCTCGATGAAGTTGGAGATTTGTGTGTCTCTTTTCCAGTCTCTAGTTCGGAATAGCCAGACAGCTAAGTCAAAGGCAGGAATGAGACTGATGTTCAGGTGTCCTTGTGAAAGTGTTTTAATATAATCCATTTTCCATCCCCACTCACGGCTGCCTTTCGGATGAAGGATGACATCAGAGAATGTATCGACAGAGATTCTGTGTAATGTATTGGCGTATTGGTGTGTATTCCAGCGTTGATTTTTGTTAGAGGTCTTGAACGGGGTATAAAAGCCGTTATATTTATTGGTTGGACGATAGTATTTTTGTAAAAATACCTCTAAAAGAGGCAGGAAGTGGATCGTTTTTGTTTCATTTATGGGCAAATCAATTTCTTTAAATGCCAGAAACACGGTGCCAAAAAACGGATTTAGCTCACTTAGCCGTCTAGTGGACTGCTCAATCTGTTCTCTACTAAAAAACATGTTAATTTGGCTCCCTTGTCGCTTCATTTAACGATTGTGGTAGTGCTTAATGTGTCTATTATCACTCAAATATCTTTATTTGGCAATACTAATATTTCTCATTATAAATTCCGATGGTGAGATTAGGTACGAGGTAGGCCGATGTCATAAGCGCAAGAAACGATGATTCCACTGAGCAAACAGTGTGAGAAGGAATTACAGGAACTGTTAGGATATTAGCCCTTTTTTCCAGTAGACATTACCTGTAAAATATGCTATACTCCACTCCAGTAAAAATTTAGCATGCCTAAAAATGCGAGGATGGGGAGAGTAAGCGCGCAGGCAACGCCCAGGGAGAAAGGGTCATCGACTGCAAGCCCTTTTGCGCAATCGTTCGCCGAAGTTCACCCCAGAGCTGGCTGTTGAACGCTCAACTGTAAGTAGATAGCCTCGGCCTGTCACCGTTATTGGACAAACCGAGTGGAATTGAACCATGTTCTCTGCCGTTCTACGATAGCGAGCACAGCAACAGGTGTGAGATTCAATGCGGGTGGTACCACGGAGCTTGCTATGCCGACAACTTCGTCCCTGTTGACGAATGTCGGTTTTTTGTTTTTTGGAGGATCTATGTTGGGACAACTTGAACTGTTGCTCGGGCAGCTCGATGAGTTACGAGAACGTGCTCTTGCCGAATTGGAGCCAATTGATACATCGACTGCGCTGGACGAGTGGGATACGCGCTATCTGGGACGCAATCGGGGCGAACTCAAAAATATCTCTGCAGTGATGCCCAGGTTATCAAAAGAAGAACGCCCCGTCGTGGGCCAGAAAATCAACGCGGTAAAAGCCAATCTGGAGCAGCAACTGGCAGCGAAACGTGAGGCGTTGCGCCAGCGTGAACTTTTGCAAGCGTTAGAGCAGGAGCGTATTGATGTCACGCTGCCCGGACGCACATTGCCAGCCGGACATATGCATCCGATCTCGCGCATTATCTTAGAGGTGACGCAGATCTTCGAGCGCATGGGTTTTAGCGTAGCGCAAGGGCTGGAAGTCGAGACTGATTATTACAATTTTCAGGCCCTGAACATACCGGAAGACCATCCGGCGCGTGACATGCAAGATACATTCTGGGTCTCGCCCGGTCAGAATTCTGTTACGCACACAAACGTCGCCTATGCAGATCCGCACGATGCAGCAGATGCGGCCACCGGTCCGCGTGGTGGTACCAGGGAAAGTGTATCGTAACGAGGCAATTGATGCGACGCATGAAGCCATGTTCCATCAGATCGAAGGACTGCTAGTAGATGAATATTGCACTATGGCTGATCTCAAAGGTTGCCTGGAGCGTTTCGTGCGCGAAATGTTCGGCGAAGATCGACGTATGCGTTTTCGTGGGAGCTACTTCCCGTTCACAGAACCTAGCGCAGAGGTAGATATCAATTGTCTTTTATGTGATGGCGCTGGCTGTCGCTCCTGCAAGTATAGTGGCTGGCTAGAGATCCTGGGTTCGGGTATGGTGCACCCGCGTGTATTGCGTGAAGTTGGCTATGATCCTAAAAAGTATCGTGGTTTCGCCTTCGGCATGGGTGTAGAGCGCATCGCAATATTAAAGTATGGTATCGCTGAGATTCGCCTCTTTTCCGCCAATGATCTGCGTTTTTTGCGTCAGTTCTAACAACAAGAGGCTATGACGTTTCTGTGAAAATAGCATGAAAAGGCTATAGAGTATGTCTGGCATGAATGGTAAATGAACAAAAAAGTCTTCTGCTACGATGTACACTAAGGAGAAAAAGTCGTTATGAGAGTACCTTTGAGCTGGCTCAAAGATTATGTCGACATACAGATGTCGCCTGAGGACCTGGCGCATATCTTAACCATGGCGGGACTGGAAGTTGATGCCATTGATTACATCGGGAAAAATTGGGGCGACAAGATCATCACAGCGCAAATTGTCGGCCTGGAGAAGGTGGCAGACTCAGACCATCTCAACTATACGCAGATAGATACTGGCACACAGCGCTTGAACGTCATCTGTGGTGCTCCCAATATTAAGCAGGGAGATAAGGTGCCTCTGGCTTTGCCGGGTGCGCAGGTTGGCGATATCACCATCAGCGAGACGCGCAAAATGGGCTATGTTTCGCAAGGTATGCTGTGTTCACCACGCGAACTTGGTATTAGTAGCGACCATGCAGGCATCTACATTCTCGATCCAGAGACGGTCATCGGACAAAAATTGGTAGATGTACTGGGTGAGGTGGTGTTCGATTTTGCCATCAAGGCCCATCGTGGAGACCTCTCGTCGGTGATTGGTATCGCGCGTGAAGTCGCAGCGCTTACCGGACAACTCTTGCACATTCCTCAGCCGCTCTTACACGAACAGGGCACGCCTGCCGCAGAATTGGTGAAGGTAACAATCACTGCGCCTGATCTTTGTCCGCGCTACACGGCTCGTGTTGTGAGCAATGTGAAGATTGGGCCATCGCCCAGTTGGATGGGACGCCGTCTGCTGGCTGCTGGCATGCGTCCCATCAGTAATATCGTCGATATCACCAATTATGTGATGCTAGAGTTTGGTCAACCCTTGCATGCTTTCGACTATGATCTGGTACCTGAGCGGCATATCATCGTGCGTCGCGCCCATGAAAGTGAAACATTGACGACGCTCGACGATGTGAAGCGTCACCTGACGCCTGACATGCTGCTCATCACTGATCCCACGGGACCGACAGCGATAGCTGGTGTAATGGGTGGTGCGAAGAGCGAAGTGAGCGACAAAACAACGACGATCTTGCTGGAGGCGGCGAACTTCAGGGGCGCGAGTATTCGTCGTACCTCGACTGCGCTGGGACTGCGTACCGACGCCTCCAGTCGCTTTGAGAAGGGGCTTGATCCAGAACTCGTGATTGCTGGTACGAATCGTGCAGTACAATTAATGGCCGAACTGGCTGGTGGTACTATTCATCCAGGCATTGTTGATCGTTATCCTGAGCCTGTACAGCCGCGCACGCTTGCTTTTTCTACAGATGAAGTTGAGTGGCTGACCGCTATGAAGGTGACACAGCACGAGGTGGTGGATGCGTTAAGCGCGCTTGATTTCACTGTTGAGGCAGACGAGCAAGATCGCACGATGAAGGTGACAGTGCCAACCTATCGTTCTGATATCAATGAAGGCGCTGATCTGGTTGAAGAAGTGATTCGCCTGATTGGTTATGATCGTATTCCGAGTACTATTCCGACTGGGCCTTTACCAGAGCAAGTGATTGACCGCTGGTTTGAGCGTGAGCAGGCTGTCCGTGCACTACTTATCGGTGTGGGGACTCAATGAGACTGTGACGTATACGCTGACCAGTCGGGCGCGTATGCTCAATGTGCTTGCCCTGGTCGATGGGCGTTCGGCCCAGGCCCTCTTACAGCATCCCGCCGGTTTAGCCTCGACGGCGGCAGTCGCCACCGCTGGGACTGCTACGGCGCTAGCTTCTTTTGATCCACGCATGCTGTCTGCAGTCACATTAGCGAATCCATTGAGTAGTGATCTGGAAGTGTTGCGGCTGACCCTGTTGAGTAGCTTACTGGAGACTGTACAGGAGAATAGTAAGCGCAATAAGGCCGGACTGCGTTTCTTTGAGATTGGACGGCGTTACCTGCCTGCTAAAGATGCACATGCACTTCCTGATGAACGGCGTACGGTTGGTATTGCACTGTGTGGTCCGGCTGAGATTTCGTGGGTGGCTGAGCTGGCGCGACCGGCGGATTTTTACGATCTCAAAGGCATCGTAGAAACAGCGCTGGCTGGGCTACATATTGCGCGCTATCGTTTCACGCCGACGCAGCATCCCACCTTTCATCCGGGCCGTTGTGCACTGTTAGAATTGGCGCATCTTTCTGCTACTGGCGAGGAGGTATTTAGTCCTGCTGGTGTATTGGGTGAGGTGCATCCGGTCGTGCAGCAGCGTTATGATCTTCCTTATCGTACCTATCTCTGTGAATTGGACCTGGAGCAGCTCTACGCGGCTGTACCACAACGCTGGACTTACGCGCCAATTTCTCGTCATCAGGAACTCACCCGTGACCTGGCTCTGATCGTAGATCAGCAGGTGGCGGCGCGCGATATCCAGCAGGTGATTGAGCGCAATGGGGGTGATCTCTTACGTTCAGTAGTACTTTTCGATGTCTATACTGGAGCACCGATTCCGGCAGGCAAGAAGAATCTGACCTATGCATTGATCTATCAAGCTCAAGATCGAACTCTGACTGATGCTGAGGCAAATGCTTTGCAGGAGCGTATTATCCATGCTCTGCATGAAGAGTTTCGGCGCAAATTTGCGCTAGTGCTCCTACCTTGATCTCGCTGGGGCGGCCTCAGGCCGCCCTTCTTTCTGTACTCAATCAGCAAAGTTATGCAATTGGCGCTTTTATCCTCTAATATTTCGCTACGCCCTGCGTGTGGAACCTACGTCATGACTTTAATATAGTACTCTGCTTCCCCGATGTGACAAATTCCTTGATGCCAACGTTATATTCACAGAGTTTATTTAAAATCGAAATTTCAGTTGAGCGTGAGAAACTCTATTTTCTGGAACTTGACAATGAGATGTCCAATGGAAAAGGGAGGCTGATCATTTCTAGTAAGGAGCAATGTGCGCTTCTTGCTTTCTCTGCAGGGATATATGTAGGAAGATGGGCTGTATTTCCTCTTTTGTGTTGAACGCAACCTCCGCTGCGTCAGCAGCGTTGCTCATCGGAACAAGAACACGTTTCTGACTGCGTAAGAGGCTCGTCAGCAGCGTTGCCAGGCGGAATAAGAACGCATTTCTGAATGCATGTGGGTATGAGGATGAGGCTCGACTGCAGAGTTGCCAGGCGCAAGAAGAACGCGTTTCTGAATACATATGGGTATTAACAGACAGAATAGTGAAATTTGAGTGCAGGGGCTTCTATTTTGCAAGAAGAGATAGAAATATGAATCAATGTTTGCATTGTAATAAACCATGTAATGCTATATCTATGTTCTGTGATCAGTGTCGATCAGATTTACATTTGCAGGAACAAGAGTCGACTGCTAGCGATATTTCGGGCATAGCCGTACCAGGGTTTATGTCTGTTTCATCCTGGCAGGACGAGGTAGAAGAACTCAAAGGTGAAGACTTCCTGCTTGAGCGAGCAGTTACTCCAAGAGGTGAGGATACTGTACCTGAGATTACTGCTCGCCTGGATACGAATGACGAGCGAGATGGCTTCCGTACTGATGTGTCACCTCCTATATCACCTATCGATGCATCTTTTGACGCTCTGCTGGCTGAGGAACCCGCAGCGGGCACTTATCAAATGCCGTTGACTCCATCGGAAGTTTCGCAATCTCTCTCACCCTCATACGGTGCTTATGCAACTCAACCAGGAATTGCAGAGCAGTCCCTCTTAAAGTTAAACAATGCTGCGCGGCTCATTGCTTCTGTGGAGCAGGCGAGTGTGCAGAGTCATCGCTCTCCCCGTGCCTCTCGTCTAGCCCGTCTCCATGATATTTCTGATGATATTCAACGTGATAGTACACCGTTGCCACAGACATTCTTTAGCACTCATCCAAGTTCGCAGGCAATGGAGAAGAGCCTACCAGATTGGTTACGTGACCCTGACAATGATATCGATGAGCATGATGATTGGCAAAGTCAGCAAGATCCGCTGCAATCTCGCCGTTTCCCGTCAAATTCGGAGATCACGCGTATTGAAGAAGAAGATATGCGCCGTGCGGTCTCGACTGGATTAGCAGGTGCCACTCCATTTGCGCGACGCAGACCGACGAAGCGTTTACGTTTTATATTTGCTAGCTTGATTACTTTTGCTATTCTTGCACTGATGGTTGATACTGTGCTACTATCTGTGGCTTTTATGCACAATCATCACAAAGTTACGCCGACGAGTGATTTGCCACCTTCTCTCACCCTTTCGCAGAATATCGTCACGTATGGTCAAACTATTACCCTGCATATTCGCAATTTTCCACCTGTTACGCAAGTGTTTTTGACGCGTGATATTGCGCAACAGGTGTATTTGATCAGTGTGAATAATCCGTTACTTGTTGACGTAAATGGGGCAGCAGATGTAAATATGGTAATTGAGAGTTCAGGAATCCGGGTGGACATACCATTGAGGCTGAAGACATTGCCGATCGTCATACTGCTAATGCAACATTACGTATTAATGCGGGTCCAACGCGTCCTGCGCATCTATTGTTGGCGACGACGCAGCTCGATTTCGGATCTGATATACAGGGCGCGAATACTATTCAGCAATTAGAACTAAGCAATGGTGGAAGTGGTACGATTTCGTGGTCTGCGAGCAGCGATCAGTCATGGCTCTTGCTTTCGCCCAGCCAGGGCACCTTTAGCGATGCCCAGACGATTTCGGTAGCAGTTCAGCGTACGAATCTGGCACCTAAAGATTACTCTGGCACGTTGACATTTGCTTCGAATGTGGGGCCGAAACAAACGGTACAGGTGACCATGACCGTGTTGCCTTTACCACATAATGTGGGAGCGGTGCTCTCAGTCACTCCAGCTTTGTTGACCTTTACGGCTGTGGATGGCGATGGTAATCCAGCGGATCAGTTCTTGCAAGTGACGAATCCAGGCAAACAGCCACTCTACTGGACGATAAATAACAATACACCCATGTCGTTAGCAGGTGATGCACCATTTTCCAGTGATATTGCTGATAATCTTGACTGGTTAAATCCGCAACAGACATCTGGGGAGGTTTTGCCAGGAGCAACAAGCTTGATACGCTTGAAGGTACACAGTGGCGCTCTGTTGCCAGGAACCTATACCAGTACACTTGTATTTGGTGTAAGTCCGCGTCATACTGCATTAAATAGCCCTGAAACTGTGTCTGTTTCTCTGGTTGTGGAACCGCGTTGTGGTATCTTGCTTAATATTGGTAGTATGTCTTTTACGGCTGTTTCTCGACAGGCTAACCCGGCTAATCAAGCTCTAACCCTGGAATCGATGGGGGGGTGCTCGGGTACGCTTTCCTGGTCTGCTATCTCTTCTGCTAGTTGGCTCTCTGTGACGCCAATGCAGGGGCAATTGAAAGGGAATGCTAGCACTGTGGCTATCAGCGTCAATACGCTCCAATTATCACCAGGGACTTATAATGGAGATGTGATTATCATGCTCGCGCAGAGTACGCAATCGCTGGCAGTACAACTGGTTATTCAGGCTCCTCCTCCGCCAACGGCACCTATTCTGGAAGTAGCACCGCTTAATCTCAACTTTAGTACAACTGAGGGAGCAGATGATCCTCCTGGTCAGGTCGTGACGATTACTAATACGGGGGGAAGCCCATTACTCTGGCATACTTCCGTGCAATTGCTGGCAACTTCCTGGTTAGGAGTCTCTCCAACGGGAGGAACTATCCTACCAGGACAGACGGGGCAGTTGACTATTAATGTGAGTGCCAACGATAGTGGTTTGAGTCCCGGTCAATATGCCGGGCAGGTGACTGTGGAAGGCTCCGATGAAAAGGATAATCTCGCTGCTGGAAGTCCACAAAATATCACGATAAACTTCCTGGTGTCTCCGCCCTGTACGCTTTCGCAGTCAACTTCAAGTACGCTCGCTTTTAGCGCTACGCAGGGACAAAGTAATCCGACTTCCCAGACAGAGAGCTTTACGGCCTCGGGCAATTGTAGCTGGCCTGTCAGTTGGAATGCGTCTCTGACCAGTTCGGCACCCTGGCTGTCGATGTCGCCTGCTAGTGGTGCTTTGGGGGCGAATGGCGGGGCGTCGACGTTGAGCGTTACTCCTAATATAGCAGGTCTTGCTCCTGGCGTTTATCAGACCCACGTTTCTGTCTCGGGAACTGATGCGTCCGGCGCGCAGGCACAGGGGAGTCCGCAAATATTTACGGTTACTCTTACTATCTTCCAGGCTTGCGCACTGCAAGCTCCTAGTAACGGCCTGACTTTTTCTGTCACGCAGGGGCAGACATCTACTGTACAAAATCTGAATTTTAGTACAACGGGTAATTGTGCCCTCCCGGTTTCCTGGAGTGTCGGGACTGACTCGGGGAGTAGTAGTTGGTTAACGTTATCTGCTGTGAGTGGCAGTGGAGGGAGCGGCTCTGTTGGTGTGAGCGTGAATGCTGCAAATCTCACTCCTGGACAATATACTGGCTCAGTGACGGTTTCGGCTACGGGTAGCGGTGGCGCTGTGGTACAAGCTAGCCCACAGAAGGTATCTGTGATGCTGACGGTGAATGGTTTTGCTGTGAGTGGCACCGCTACTATTTGCAGTGAGACGGCCTGTGCATCTCCCGGCACGCCTACGGGGGCTACGATCTCTCTTGTCAAGAGTAATGGTACTGTTGTGACTACTACTTCTGTTGATGCTGCGGGGAACTTTAGCTTTACAAATGTTCCTAACGGTTCTTATACGATCTCGGGCAATGGCACCGATAGCGGCAATACTGCCTATTCTGGCAGCGTTTCCGTCACTATTAACGGTGGTTCAGTCAATGTAACAGTTCCTATGGTTTCAGGTTCACAGTGAACGCATCTGCCTTTTATCATTGTTATGTTTGTTGGCTAAGATAGTATGTCCATTATAAGCATGCTATCTTAGCCAAAAATTTGTGTGGCAAGTTCACATTCTTTTATGCTCGTTTTTTTGTTCCAATATGCTACAATAGATATCAAGTATGACTACTATGTTACACATACGTACTGGAAAATAGCGCTTCTTTTACGTTTATCTGGTGGGATCTCTAACGTGAGCATAGTGAGTCGCTCTGGTGGTATGGGTCTATTCATGTCTTCATAGTGCAACAAGAAGAGGAGAAGCAGGTGACGTGCTTTGGCACGCCTCCCCTGTATAGGGCTTTATGCAGACAAAGCGTTGTACATATTGCCATAAATTACAGCGAGCTGATGCGCAAGTATGCAGCTTGTGCGGGCAAACTTTTGTGCGTAAGAAGTCGATTATCAGAAATGTGACGGCCCCATCCATCCCTCGTGCATCGGCGCATCGTGCCGGGCATTACTTCGGTTTGCATCCCGAAGATCAGCCGTATCAATCAAATAAAATTATCGTACAACGCCCACCTGCAGATGAAGCTGAACAGGTGTTGCAGCCGGAGCCAGGACAGATCATTTTCCCGGATACTGATGAAGCACCTGTCCTGCATGTATACCGTGCGACACCGCGTCCCAGATCTTCAGCCGGATCAGGTGCTGCCGCTGTAAAGGTCTCACCACCTCCTTACATGCCTCGTAAAGCTCTGCTGTCTCCGCGTGCTACTTCACTGATGCTAGCTATGTCTTGTATTTTCTTTTTGCTAGCTAGCAGCATTATTGCTTTTGTGCTGATCAGGAGTCACACCGCTAGCGTAGAGCCGTTGGTGCAAGCCGCGCCAGATCTATTACATAGAGGAACTGTGTTCACGCTCACTGGTCATGGTTTTGGCTCACGCGATCTCATGGCTTTTACTATTGACAACAATCAAATCATTATGGGCTTGAGCGGTAAACCACTTATAATGCATACAAACGAGCAGGGCATTTTCTCTGCAAATATTCGTGTGCCGGATGATTGGAATGTGGGTATCCATACTATTTACTCACTTGATGAAGCTCAAGGATCTAGCGTTCCAACCAGAATTACTGTCAACGCTTCAGTATAAGTTGGTTAAGGTGGCGCGGCTCTTTTGGTTGACGCTCTGCGCCTTCTATGCTACACTCTGACTGGGTATAAAGAGGCTATGCCTGCTAAGAACAAATCTTTTCGGAGGGATAGAGTCGTGCCAACCGTTACGTATATACGTGAGAATGTCCGTGTTGAGATCCCCGAGGGTGATAGTGTACGTTATCCAGCTTTGGAGAACGACGTGCCCGTTTACTGTGGGGCGTGGAAATATGCTAATTGCCATGGCAATGGCTTATGTGCTTTTGATCGTGTCATCGTTTCACCTGCATCTAACACCAATCCACCGACCTTCCTGGAGAAATTTCGTCTGGGTCGTGATCACAAGAAGAATCCGAATCTGCGGCTTGCTTGCCAGGTAAAAGTATTTGGCGATGTTTCAGTTGAAACCGTCTGCTAGTGGCTGCTAAATAGAGCGGTTTGGGAATGCCTGGTTGATATGCTGAATGGCATACCGGGCTATTCCCCAGGGCGCTATGCAGGCTGGAGGCGTAGCCTGATCTTTTGAGCTTTGTTACCTCACCACAAAGTAGAGCCTCTGAGCGAGCTGATTATTCCAATATAATTCTACTGCGCCCTCAGTTGGTACTGCATATAATACCTCAATGGAGCCATTCTGGGTTTCATTGGCATTAATTACCGTTTTATCTAGCGTTTGCTTATAAAACTGGTTATTGGTATACCATTTTGCCAGTACTGTACCATTCTTATTAGGATGGAGAACAGTAAAGGTTACATAGAAGGTTTGATCTACGGTAAACGCGGTCTGCTCATTACGCGGGAAATTGCTTTTCGGGTCAATCGCTGATGTTGTAGTAGCAACCGGGATGGTAGCATATGCCACTCCATGATCATTGGCAGTTTGATCTGGAGGATTAGGCAGTGTTCTGGCTGTAGTAGAATTCACGTCAGGCAGTGATGTAGTCCCAAAGAACACACCAATAGCATTCAGCTTGCCTGTTACCTGAGCATAGTAGCCTGCAGCACCACAAAGCAATAATGCAATAATCAATACGCTTAATAAGCCACTAATCGCGCGATATTTTGGAATGATGGGCCGTGGTTTTGTGTACATCGGTGCTACGTAGACTGGCTGTGGTGCTTGAGAGATTGCGGGCAGTAAATGTTCTGCGGCCTGTTCGGGAAGTATTTGCAGTGCCATTGTTGGTTGACGCGTCTCTGACGGTATCCCCTGATAAGGAACTAGCGCCTGCCCAGGGCTTTGTGAGAATGGGTTCTGAACCTGTATAGCACTTTGTGCCATATCTGGTTGCGGCCATGCGGGCATAGAATTTTGTGCAGGAGTATTGGATGGCGACCAGGCAGGCATTGGGCTTTCAAATGACAGTTGCGGAGTCTGTGCATTCCATAGCGTGTTGGATGCCGTAGCCGGATTCTCTGCGACTTCTGCGTCTGGCATGCTCATCCCCCGACTGTTATTTCGTGATTTTCCCAGCAGTGGTGAAGGCGCTCCACAGTATGGGCATGGGGCTTCGTTTTCTACTCGCGCTGTTTTACAATAGGTACAGAACATCTTGATTGCCTACCTTACCTTATGTATATAGTATATCTCGCTGTCATTGTATTGCTACTGGCATCTAGCAGTGTGCAGAGCACAACTCATCGCCAGAACATTTCTGTATGCACATCAGTATCACATTAGCACTGATAACCCTCTCTAAGCAAGTTTCACGGGACCCACTAGGGCAAAAAGGCTATATATAGCCTTTTTCTCGTCATTATGTATGAATGTGTGTCATCTTCTCTTGCTCTATTGAATAGTCAGCGCATTGATGTTACCATTGTTTCGTAGCTGTTTCCTTTCACATGCTTTATCTAGCCGCGTACTGGCTGGAGTGGAGATGATCCGTCTTTTGGTGCTATGGCAGAGACACAAGAGCAATGGTATAATCGTCAGGCTATTGAACGCCTGGCTCAACATATTCCTTTTGAGCAGGATGTTGCTAGCAAAGCGGAGCAGATCGAGATGCTACGCGGGCTGGTTATTCGTCATGGACGTAGTATGGACCCGGAACTCTTTGGCTTTGAGGCCCGCTGTGAGTTGATACGCCTGGGACTCTGGGAGCGCATTGGACAAAGGCATGACTAAGAAAACAATTGTGATTACTGGTTGTTCAAGTGGCTTCGGGCGTTGTACTGCTATGGAGCTGGCCGCGCAAGGTTGGCATGTTTTCGCCACAGTTCGCAAGGAAGTGGACCGTGCTAGTTTGCTTGAAGAAGCAACTTCACGCCATGTGCGGGCAAACCTGACTGCTTTGCTCTGTGACATTACGCAAAGTGAGCAGGTGGCGGCTCTGGCGCAACAGGTGGCGACGCTCCTGCGCGACGAGACCGTTCCAGCGGAGCAAGCCACTGCCGTGCCTCCTCTTGATGCGCTTTTAAATAATGCTGGCACTGCCTATGGTGGTCCGCTGGAACTCTTGCCACTTGAAGATCTTCGTGCTCAAATGGAGGTAAACTTTATTGCTCATGTTGCTGTCATCCAGGCGTTTCTACCTATGCTGAAAGCTGCCAGAGGTATGATCATCAATGTGAGCAGCGTTGGTGGACGCATCTCTATCCCAGCGACATCTGCGTATTCCGCCAGCAAGTATGCTCTTGAAGCCGCCAGTGATGCATTGCGTCTTGAGGTGATTCCCTTTGGAGTGCGCGTTGTCATCATCGAACCATCTTCCAGCCCTACTAGTATCTGGCAAACGAGCTTGCAGCGTTCGCTGGAGCGTTTAGGGCAGTATAAAGAACATGGCCCTTATGCCCGCCTCTTGCTCCTGGTTGAGAAATCTGCCAGGCGCTCAAGTAGAGTAGGCTTCCCAGCGCAACGTTTCGCCGATCTGGTGGTACGTATTCTCAATAGTCCTAGACCGCGTGCTCGTTATGCTGTACCAAATTCGGCTGCTTTGCTGCTCTTCGTGCGTCGTTTTCTCCCTGATCGTCTTTTGGATACTCTGCTGCGTCGCTCCTTGAGATGGTAGAAAGGGCATGACTCCCAAAGCTGATATGATACAATAAGTGGAGAAATATTACCACCCAAAATCCGGTGCTTGCAAGCGTCGAAGGCCGGTTTCATCAAATGATCAGAAAAAGGAAGTTACTATGCTTCTAAAAGATACATTGCTGTCCCTCGCCGATAACCCACGTCTGCGAGAGTTTGTGGTGCAGAACAAAGTTACGCGCAATGTCGCGCATCGTTTTGTGGCTGGCGAAGCGCTGGATGACGCTATGCAGACGGCGCATGTGCTCAATCAGCGTGGTATCCAGGTTGCGCTTGATCACCTTGGTGAAAATGTTTCTGATGATAATGAGGCGAAGGTGGCGACACAGGGCTACATTGATGCTATCAATATCATTAAAAACACGGGTATCAAAGCCAATATTTCTATCAAACTTACGGCGCTAGGACTTGACGTTTCTCAGCAACTTTGTGAGCAAAATCTGCGGCGTATACTTGAGCGTGCTCAGGCTTCTGCTCTCTTTGTATGTGTTGATATGGAAAATTCGGTTTATACTGAGCGCACGATTGCTATTACCTTACGCGCACACGAACACTTTGAACATGTAGGTACCGTTGTGCAATCCTATCTGCATCGGACGCGCAAAGATATTGAGCAGTTGATTGCCCAGGGTGTGCGTGTGCGTCTGGTGAAGGGAGCCTATAAAGAGCCTCAGGATGTGGCCTATCAGGGTAAAGGTGAGGTCGATCACAATTATGTGCACTTGATGACTATGCTTCTGGCGCGTGGTAATTATCCTGCTGTTGCTACTCATGACGAGGCAATTATTGATGCAGGCTGCAAGTACGCGCGTGATCATGGTATTGGTAAGCCTGCT
This sequence comes from uncultured Chloroflexia bacterium, assembly GCA_963802635.1. Classification (GTDB taxonomy): domain Bacteria; phylum Chloroflexota; class Ktedonobacteria; order Ktedonobacterales; family Ktedonobacteraceae; genus CAVTLG01. The sequence goes on from CAWDJJ010000001.1 coordinate 677,969, forward strand.
TTCGAGTTCCAGATGTTGTATGGGATACGTCGTGACTTGCAAGAAAAACTCGTCAAGCAAGGGTACAACGTGCGTGTGTATGTCCCTTATGGTTCGCAGTGGTATCCCTATCTTATGCGTCGTATGGCTGAGCGTCCTGCTAACCTTATGTTTGTGATGAGCAATGTCTTACGCTAGAATAGTAAAAAGCAGACAAACAAAAAAATTTATTATCAGGTAAGGAGGATATATGCCTATTCTACCTTTTAAAGGGATCTGGCCGACTATTGCTGCTAACGTTTTTATTGCTCCCGGAGCTATGGTTATCGGAAATGTAACGCTGCACGAGGGTGTGAGTGTCTGGTACAATGCAGTTTTGCGTGCTGATAGCGCACCGATTATCGTTGGTAGCCGTACGAATATTCAAGATAATTGTACATTGCACGTGGATGCTGATGCCCCTCTAACAATTGGTGAAGAATGTACTATTGGACATAATGCAATTGTGCATGGGGCAACGCTGGCTGACCGTGTCCTGGTTGGTATGCATGCTACCGTGTTATCGCATGCCACTATCGGTGCTCAAACGATTATTGGCTCCTGTGCGCTTATCGCGGAGCATAAACATATTGCTGATCATGTCTTAGCTGTTGGTGTCCCGGCGCGCGTGATACGTGATCTCACAGAGGCCGAATGTGCCCATCTACTTGGCAGTGCTATTCATTATGCTGAACTGGCCGAGGAATATCGCACGTTTGAGTCAGCAGGCGCAACGACGCAAGCTGAAGTGGCACGTCCTGCTGATTGAGATATGCTTACCTATGCCACGTCGATCTGTCCTATCTGCGGCTCTTGCTCAATTTGATGATATTGCCTATGGGTATGAACATATGCAGCTATGCTTGAAGCTGGCAGGAGCATCAGCTAAGCTAAGCACTTAGCATAACTTGAAATGTCCCCTGTACGGTTGCCTGACCCGGTGGTCGGATTGTGACGGTGATATTCCACAATCCTGCCATATCCAATGCCTGCTGCTCGTCGAATGTGGCACTATAGGTTGGGTTGCCTCCCTGTATGGTAGCATGCCCGGTGCCCATATCCATCGCTTGCATATTGGTTGTCAACTGTACCTGTGCATTGCTGACTGCTTTACCGCTGCTGTCCTGTATCATGACCTTAACTGTATTGGCATAACCTACGCGCCCAGGCGCTATCTGTAGTTTGACTGTAAGATTGCCTATGTGTTTTACCTGCACGCTGTTTGCGCTAGTCGCCTGACTTGCTGACTGATTATAACTAATGTCAGGAAAGACGATTGGTGGCGCAAAAAATGCAAGCAGGGCAGCGCATAGCAAGACTCCTGTGCCTAGTCCTGCCACCCCCATTGTTACCAGGCGTAGATTGCGTTCGGTATTGCTCAAAGCGATCTGGCGTGTGCGCCGTGCTGGCAGTTCGGCATCGACCACGGGAAGCAGCAGGGCCTGGCGTTTTAGTCTGGGTGTCAGTATATAGATTGCATAAAGACTAAACGGTAGCATCAGGACGATCAGAGCGCTTTGGACGAGCAGTGTGCGGCCATAGGGATCGTTAAGCCACTGTTGTACAGTAGTGATGCTGGCTTCGCTGAGGTAGATGTCACTGATTAGCAAGATACCTATAGCTGCCAGGAAGTAAGGTTTAAGCCGTTTTAATAAGGTGATGAGCGTCTCGGTATGGTAGTGGAGTTCCGAGTTAGCGAAGAGCGGTAGCAGCACATAGCCAAGATAGGCGAAGCCACCGAGCCAGATACACTGTGCGATCAGGAAAAGCCAGGCAAATGTTAGTGAACTGGCTTGTGGTTGCAGCACCTGCGCTGCGTCGCTGGTAAGCACGTACGTGAACAAAAGCAGAACCGCCAGTACTAATCCTATCAACGTATGCTGTTGTGAAAAAGGTGCTCTTGCTGCCTGCGTGGCTCTACTCTGGGCTGTACTTTCTGACTGTACCCGGTCCTATTTGTTCTGCCTGTGTTGTTTGTTGGAACGCTCGCGCGCTGCTGTGTACGTGTACGCTCAGTGTGGCCTGTTTGCCTGCACCGGGAACCTTCTCTGTGTGCCTGGTCCAGTAGAAAAGTCCGCTAGCCAACAAGATCAAGATGACGCGTGTAAACCAGAAACGGGCATAAGTTGTCTCTAGCAGGATATGTGTGAGCAAGCTGAAGGAGAAGCCGTTTCCCTGGAGTGTTTGCGTCAGTGCTGTTGCACGCAAGAAAAGAGCAATCAGTTCGCCAATCAGTAATATCGTCAGACACAGACTTTGCAATGAGCGCGTTTGCTGCTGTGACAGTGTGAGCAATTCTGCATTGCGTTCTTTATCCTGCTGTAACAGGAATTCAATCAATAATGTGCCAGCCCAGAATATCAGCGCGGCCAGCACAAGCCAGCCCCAGGCGACCGACAGCAGTTGTGTGAAGTTGCCGAGGTTGAGGGTGCGCGTATCCTCAAGGTCGTTGCTGCTGCTGGGACCCAGGATCGTTGAGCCTGGACTTGCGCCCGTGCTGGAGAAGCCAACATCAAAACCTATGATGCCATGCGTTGTCTCTGCGTCTGCGTTTGCTACTGCGCTCCAGATGACCTCGTAGCTACCTTGTGGTTGTGTCGTTGCTGACTTGATGGCTGTGGTCAGCTCTCGTGGATCGCTTGCTGAGACCTTGCTTGCCAGGCCCACGTCAATCTGGTTTGCATTCTGTATGAGATAGATGCGCGCGCTGCTAATTGAGCTGATTGGCGCATTAAAAAAGATGCTCACCTCTGCCGGTACTGTGTGTACCGTTGAGCCATCGACTGGATCAGAGCCAATCACATAAGCGTGAGCCTGTGCAGTGGGGGGCTGTATAAACATATTTGAGCAAATATACACCAGGATACTGCATATAAATGCTGCTATTATCACAAAGAAGCGACGTTTGCGCATAAAGTTCTTTCTATGTTCACCGGATGCACTGGCATATAATCCTGCTATTCTATAGGACCATAGCCGTGTTTCCAGCAAATGTGTAAGATTACCTACGCGACAAATTGTAGCATCTTTTTATGAGGATGGACAACTATTCAATTTAGCGAATTTCGAAAAATGTTACCTCTTGCAATGCATATAGATTATATAAAGCTATTGACAGAAGCCAACCATGCAAGAGGTATACCATATTCTTTACCTGATTTTTGGCGCGATCCTCAACTCAGACTCAGCTAAGAGTACCATTTTCCCTCACTATTGCTGTGTTTTCTCTAAATGTGCAGTAGAAGTACTCTGGTAAATTTTTGGATGATATAGTGCCACATCGGGGCATTGACGACGCAACAAAGCGGGATTACAAGGATACGCTCCTGCCCTGTTTCCACCTAATGAATACAGAGTCTAATAAATGCTCACCTGTATCCTGATTCACTTCTATGTTAGAATATGGTATTCGCCTTTTTAGGTATGGATTGAAGAAAAATACCCTTTTGTGGATGAACATATTAAAGGGATGGAATGTGAGAATTTATAAAATCAGCTTCTATGGAATTATCGCTGGCGGAATTATCTGTTGTGCCACGCTCTTTCGTATCTTGCTTATTGCGAGAGGCTGGCCGCAACTGAACAGTGATGAAGCGACAATGGGATTAATGGCTCTCCATATTTTCCACCATGTAGATTTTCCCTTTGTTTTCTACGGCCAGAATTAACATGGGAGCCGGAGAAGCCTATCTCGGTGTTGTGATGTTCTGGCTATTTGGCCCCACAACATTTGCATTACGCATGGGCCTGATGCCGCTGTACGCACTTTTTCTCGCTTGTATGTACTGGATAACCAGTATACTTTATACAAAGCAGTTAGCTCTGGTTGTACTGCTCTTACTTAGTGTCGGATCAGGTGATATGCTCGTGAAGCAACTCATGGCAAACGGTGGACTTGCCGAATTGCTCTTCCTGGGAGCGTTGTTTTTCCTACTAAGTATGTGGTTAGTACACTCCTCCACCTCTGAAGCATCTCTAAGCAGGCTCGTTGGTTACGCAGCCTGGGGACTCATTGCTGGTCTGGGTCTCTGGAGCGATTTCCTCTTCCTGCCATTTGCTATCGTCTATGGGGTATTTCTTTTGATCTTTTATCGACGTGGTACCTGTGCAGATCTCTCCTGATGCTGCTCATCGGTTTTTTTATTGGTCTGTCTCCCTATATCGGATTTTATCTGACCGTGCCGCCAAGTAATGTATCATCACATCTTTTTGGGAGTACGTCTGTTCCTTATCAGAAGCAAGGACTGGCAAAGAAACAACTCAAAGGGCAAACAACTAAATCGACACAAACCAATATAACGCCAACATATATTGGCGACGACGGGGTGGCGGTTCCGCCTCCAACATTGTTGCGGCAGGTGGAAGGCACATTTCTCCTGGCTTTACCAGTGGTGACGGGTGCGAATGCTCTCTGCACGTTGTCTGCAAAAACCTCCTGGCCTCTCAGTTTGCAAGTAGGCGCACATCAGTTACAATGTACTGCGATCCATATTGCTTGGGGATTCACGTTGGTGCTCCTCTGGATGATTGCGGTTATATTCTCTGCCCAGACGGTATTCATGTATCGACGAGATACGGTCGATCATACAGGCTCTGCCGACGCACGTGAGGTAATGCGGTATGTCGGACGTCTCGCATTATTGGGGAGTGCAGGACTCACGGTGCTACTGTATCTGGTAACATCTACACCTGCCATTGTGCCGTGGTCTTCAAGTCGCTATCTTACTGGCCTGATGGTTGCCACGCCAGCCGTCATCGCGCCACTATGGGATGCTCCCAGATATGCAAAAGCGCTGTTCAAGCCGCTAGCGGTCCTCGCAAAATATGGTATCCTGCTCCTGGGCTTTACCTATTTATTGCTATCAACGGCGCATGCCATTGACCTTGCACCAGGAACGCAGAAGGCCGCTCAAAATGATGATGCATTGATTCACTATTTGTTAACGCATGGCATCACTCATTTTTATTCTGATTACTGGACATGTAACAGGCTAATTTTCGAGAGTGAGGAGCGTGTCGTCTGCAGTGTCGTGGATGAAAATCTTCAAACTGGATTAAATCGCTATGTCCCTTACTATCAGATTGTCTCTGCCGATCCACGTGCATCCTATGTTTTTACTGCCAATTCTGTATTTTCTAGAGTATATGCACAGAAAAATGCTCAAAATATACAGCCGTATCAATATTCTACATTCGGCGGCTATGTGATCTATCAACCGCCAGGCTCATAAACACATCCTAAATGAGCCACTGAGTTCTTACATTTCCCTGTTTTTGACATTTACCTATACTATTTACGAGTACAGGCTGCGTAGCAGTGCTAGCTAGCGTTTGAGTATGAGGACTTTAAAATTGCCCATGCCTGCTGATGCGGTTAAGGTCGCAACACTCTGCCGCAGATTGTACCATTGGAATAACGCTGTCTGTCCCTGATCACTGGCGAGTGCACTATCGATCACCGCGAATTCGCGTGTGCGTAGTCGCTCCAACTCCTCGTAGATGCCCATCTCTGTCAGCCATTGACGTTGTGTGGTGAAGGCGTGCAGGCGTAGACCGTTGCGTCTGCCCTCCTGAAGCAGCGCGGTAAAGTTGACGTGCGTGGTAATATCCTGCGCGCCAGGTCGTAGCAGTGGCTGCTCGGTCAACTGGTGGTGATAGTAGCAGGCCAGGGTCCCACGTTGTCGATCAGGCATATAGAGCACGTTGGCTTTATCGCCATAGTCAATAGTCAGGATAAAGCCACGCCGTTTTCTTCTGTCTACAGGATTGGTCAGCAGGTGGGCCGCGCGTTCCATCCAGCGTAGCGCGTCCAGATTGACTTCTGCGCGCCAGCCATCCGCGAATGTTTGCCAGGCAATCTTATAGTGGTCTAAATAATTTGCTACTTCTGTGCTGACTGGCTCACCCAGGACTTCATACAGCCGTTCATGCTGTGTATCGACGTACATCTCGTAGAGTTTTGCACCCTGTTTCTCGATGATGTGAACGGGGAAGGCGTCAACCAGCTCATTCGAGAGGATGATTACGGGCGACAATGTGCTTTGTAGCGCGTCCTGCCCTGCGTGTATATCTTCGTCATGATAGTCGAGAGCCGCATAAAACTCGCTATCTTCCTGCTCGGCCCATACACGTATAGCGCGGGCCAAAGTGCTGCGTCCGGCACCCTGTTCCAATACAACACAGGGTGTAGGACGCTTGAGTTGGTCCCACAGTAAACGTAACTGTCGTCCCATACAATGGGCAAAGAAGGTCGAAACGTCGCTGCTCGTGTAGTAATCGCCCTCCCAACCCATCTTTGCAGATCCGCTGACGTAGTAGCCATAACCCGGTTCGTAGAGGGCCATACGCATATATTCGGCAAAGCTGATAGGTCCTTCACGCGCGATACGTTCCAGGATGAGTTGCTGCAACTTATCCAAATGTTCTCCTATTAAGAATATAATTCTCCTCTTGTAAATATCACTGCCATCACGTAATCGGCAAGGTAACAGCCATACACCAGGCTATCACCAGTGCGCTTAATATAGCACCCGCCAGGGCAGCTCTCCCACTGATGTAAAGCTGTGTGCAAAAACCACCCAGGATCAACAGCAGCAGCACCGGCAGCGACCATGTCATGCTGAGAACGGCTAATCCCGGCGTAATGATCAGCCCCGTAAAGAGTCCTCCGAGCAGCAACACTTTAAAGCCAATACTGGCCGCAATGCCGCGTAGTCTGCCTTGTTCCTGATAACCCCGGTTAAGACCTTCATCCAGCAGGAATATCGGCAAGACCAGTATAAAAATAAGCCCGAAGCGCCATGTACGTGCAGCGGTGAACGTGAGGTGCTCCCAGGCGAAGCTTATCAACTGACCGAGCGTCAGGTAGAGAAAGATGGCGATAGTGCCGCCGAGCAATATTTGCCTAAATGGCTGACTACACGGTGCGATTGGTAGCTTGCGACGGATTATTAAGAACAGCAGCGCCATAATCAGTGCACAAATGAAAACGTAGCCACTAATATAGTCTGCAAGAAATATCTTCACAAAACCAAAGAGCTGCCAGCTATACTGGATGGTGATGCTGGCAGCTATGCCAATAATGAGACAAATATCGCCGATGATTACATCCCAGCCTCGCAGAGGACGCGGTGTTGGCTTGATAGCAAAAATCTCTACGAGCAGCGTGCACAGAGGGAAGATTGCTAACATGATGCTGGCGATGCCAAAATAAAGCCAGAAAAGTCGTGTGCCTGGATTCACGGCGCTTGTCTTGATCTGGTGAGGTGCCGCGCGATTGAGCCACCTCAGCACCTCCTGCGAGGTGCTACTAGCGTTGAGGATAGTGAGGTGATTCAAACCAGGCAATATCACCATACGTCGTCCCGACCCATTCGCTGGATTTCCGCACTCTTGTGCTATCGCTGACTTCTTTTTCACCACGCAGCTATTTTGCAGTGTCTGACTATTAAGCAGAGCATCTGAAGTATCATTTGCTCCAACTAGCATCAATATATCCTTTGTCTGACTGGATACCGTTATTGCTTGCTTGGCTGGTGATATCAGAATAGTGGCGATAAGATCATTGTCCGTTGCATGCTGTGTAGCATAGGTGTTGATGACTGCTGATCCAAATGCATATCCAAGGAGTATGATCCGTGGGTGTGTAGTCGCATGATTATGAGCGCGGACGTAATTCACAACTTCTGCGACGGTGTTTACGTCCTGTTGTGTGTTTCCCTGAGACAGTGCATTTTCTTGCAGTGGCACCGAGGATGAACCCTGACCGGGAAGGTCAAAGAGATAGCTGGTGATGCCTGCGTGTGCCAGTTCTGTTCCCACACCCGTCATCTGTTCTTTGCTGCCAGCGAAACCATGTGCAACCACTGCCACGAGAGATGTCTCTCCACGCGGTGGTTGCATCTCCAATATCGGGACAGGCTGTGTGCTATAAATAGTAAAGGTCGAACGTACAGTTCCACCCTCATATTTAAGAACGCCATTAAAGCCCAGCACGAATAAACTGAGGAGTAATATCAGGAGTAATATATTCAAGGCTCGTATTTGTCTTTGTCTGGTTAGTTTGGGGTCTACTTCTCTGCTTTCCTGACTTGTATGTTCCGGTTTTTTGTTGTCGTCAGGAGATAGCCTTACTTCGGTTTCTGCCATGATGCCCTCCTGATAGAGTATGATAATGAAAGAGTGAGGCATAGAATGTTGCGTACATAACTATAGCAAGCTGAGCGTTGTGGTTCATGCGCCGAATTGGACAACTAGAAAATCCAGGGCCATTTCTGGTGTGAGCCGACTGCGTTTGAGGGCTGCGTCGGTTGCTAAGAGCTGGCGATAGGCATTTTCCAGTTGGGGTGTACTAAAGTTTCCCACCTGACGCAAGGACTTATCGGCTAAAAAGGGAGCTATACCAAGTGTGGAGGCGATTTGTGGAGCGCGCATCCCTTTTGGGCCAATTCCTTGACCAGCAGCAGCGAACGCACCTGAAAGGTGATCGTACTGATCAATTTCAATGGTGGTTCTCCATCTGCCAGCAGGTCGTGTAATATGTTTAATGCTTGCTTGCGGTTGCGTTGTGCCAGCGCATCTGTCAGATCAAAGACGCGTGCTTCCTGCACTTGCGCTGAGAGTTGGCGCACATCATCAACGTTAATGGTTGCTCCTTTGCCTACATACGTTGCTAACTTATCCAGTTCATTTGCCAGCAGCCGTAAATTATTGCCAATAAAGTTCGCTAGTAGCGCGTTGGCTTCTGGCGCAATCTTGACGTCGATACTTTTCGCACGATTGCTAATCCAGCGCTCCAATGCTGCTCCCTTTGGTAATGAGCTTTGCAGTATTTTCCCGTACTTCTCTGCTGCTTTTACGAGGACATGATTGGCGTCCAATGCTTCTTCGACGAGCAACACCAGGAATGTGCTCTCTGGCATAGAGGAGATATGTGCTGCCAGCGCTTTTTCAAAGCCAGCACGTGTTGTGGCCTTACTGCTCTTTTTCCCCCTTTTCCCCTTACCACTGGGCACAGTATCTTCTTTGGTGTTTGAGGGCGGCGCTGCTGTATCCGCAGCTTCGCCCCGTTTCCTTTTGGGGAGACCATCTACGACGATCAGACGCTGTGTGCTAAGAAAAGGCAGTGTATTGCTGGTAATGATGATGGTTTGTACATCAGCATCGCTACCGCTATAGGTCTCCTGATTGAAGCCAAAGTCACCGTGTTGGCGTATTTTTTTGAGCTGTTCTCGACTGGTGAACTCGTCTTCGCCATGCAGCAGATAAAACATGTCAGTCTGCACTATTCTTGGGACAACTGTCGCCGGTAATCGCGCGTATTGCGGCGCGCCACTAGTACATCGATAATCATGCCAGTTACCAGTGCCAGGATGGAGCAAAAGAGCGCAGCTCCAAAGAACACAGCGGTCCCGTTAGCACCTTGTAGTGGGGTTGGTGAGAACAACGTGCCAGCCCAGGCGAGAATAATAAAGAAACCGATGATTGCCCCCAGCAATGATCCAAGTACGACTGCGGTGCGATTTTTTACTGCGCTGATCCAGAACGAGAGAAAAAGTCCAATTGGCAGCGCCAGGATAAAACCAAAGAAGTCACCAATAAAAATAGGATCGCCTATATTTAAAGACGAGATGACCATAAAAATGCCTCCTGAAGAAATGTGTGTTTCAGTACAGTTTTATTATACGGCAGCTTCAGTGCCTGTGACAATATGAGATTTATGCTTTCGCTGTACCCAACGCCGGGGATGTGCTTTGCTGTTGTTCCTGACGGCCTCGATGCCATTCTGCCAGCGAACGGCGGATAGCTCTTGCCAACGAGACATCCGTTTGATGAGCGCGGTAAAGTGCCCAGCCGATTTTCGGCAAGCTGAGCGCGTCGGAATAGGCCAGGTAGCGGCTTTCCCAGGTAGGCTGGAACTTTTTCTTGAAGTAAGAAAGTGATTGGTTCTTAGCTGGATTGCCAAGGTGCTCTGTCAAGAAGTCAAAGCTGGAGCCGATGAAGGTTTCTTGCTCTTCATTCGCGTTATGCATGGGGGCGAGACCCAGGCTGAGCATTTCAGCTCCCATATTCTTCAGGTACTCTATCATGCGTGAGAGTACAAGATCCATCGTGCCCGGCGAGGTATGCTCGGCGCGGCGCATCAGGTCTATGGTCCAGCCAAAACGACCATAGATAGGAGCGAAGGTCATAAATGCGTGAACCTGATTATTGCTATCTACAGCCAGGGCATATAACTGTTCGCTATCGCCCTGGGGATCAAACTGCCCCTGGCTAAAGCCCATCTCCATACCACCTTTTTTCGCCAGCCAGGCGCGTGAAATAAGTTCTATCTGCTTCAAATAGCCTTCGTCTGTTATCTTTCCATGGTAGATCACAACACATAATCCATCTTTTTCTGCTCGTTTTGCTTTCTCACGCACTGTCGCCATCTTATTCCCGCGCAGCGTGAATGTACGCGGATCTACCACGGCATCTTCGCCTATCTTGAACAGGTGGAAACCTGCGGCTCGATCAGAGATCCGCTAATTCGTCTCGTATCTGCCAGAAAGCGATGGTCCAGTCCTGTTCATGGCAGAAGGTAATAAACTCTTCCATAACTACGGGCATATCATCGATAGGCGCGATGGGATCGCCTGCGACAACGGCTGTGCTGCCCGCGAGTATGTAGCTAATCACAGCTTTCCCCGATTGAGAGAAAAAGTAGCTCTTATCTTCGCTCAACGCGCAATAAGAAATCGAGCTTGTACCATATAGGCGTGCAAGTTCAAGTACTTTGTTGCGTTCTTCCGTATTGGGCATCAGCACGGCAGCGACCGGGCGGAATATCTGTACCATGCCGTAGAGTATTGCGCTGATGCACAACACCGGTAGAGCTTGTTGGAAGAAAAATGCAGGTGAGCCATGTGCTACGTGCAAAGGTGTGTGGGACAGCAGTCGTAAGATAACGTTTTCAACTCCTATACGGTTGATCCAGGGAGAAAAACTCTTGTGCAGGAAGATAAAGCCACCGATGGCATAGAATGTCACGATACCTAATCCCAGGCACAATGCAATGTAGCCGCGTCGTGCCGACGGTGGATCACTTCTGGCCTGGAAAAAACGTGTGAGCATGGCAAGCAGTGTCGCCAACAACAACGCGGCGAGTGTCGCCAGAACCGAACCGCTGCGCTGTATGTGCAGAAGCGCTGATAAGGCCAGCAATATGAGAGTGATGCGCCAGGCGTGCTGTTTGCCACGAGCCAGACCGTAAGATAATACGATCAGAAAAAAGCCAATCATTACTGTAAATGTTTGTGCCTGTACTCTCTGACTAACAATCGGCCATGCTCCCAGGAGAATACTCCAATTCAGCTTGGGGACAATGGCGGACAGCATGTCTGTCAATCCCACGAAACCGGTAATCAATCCTATGATGATGCGAGTAATACGTCGTATGCGATTAGTATGACAATATGAGTCCTTTATACGCTCTTTTTGCATAAATCCCCTTCATTTCTCACATATAGCCTTGAGATTGTCTTGCCAGGTGGAGAAAGATAAATTTGAGCTGTCGCGAGCTTCTTTATATTAGCGGTCGATAGGTTTACCGCTTTTTTTTCTCTGAAAGTGTCTGCGCTGCTATCAATACTATGCGATGTCTTCTTATTTTACTCCATAGAACGCTACAATGCCCTGGAATCGAGCGTTGACTATACCTTTTCTCCCATTGTTCTATGGGTGTACTACATCAGACCAAACCAATAGTTGCATCGCTATTTGCCATGAATTGCAACTCGCCTTCTTCTCTATACGTATATATGGCAGTTGAGTTAATGAATATATTCCCTTTATGAAGAGAGAAATCTTTGCATTTGGCCCTATGAGCATTTCTAAAGGTTGCGTTGCTAAAATCGATAGAAGACCTCTCTTATACAGAGAGGTTCGTCTATCCAAGAAACTGAGAGGCTTGTATGATGCATAGAATGACAACTCTTGGACTGGATGAACGCCTGGAGCGTGTGCTGGCATATGCATTTTTATGGGTGTCTGGCATTGTACTTTTTGCCTTTGAAAAGAATCGCAACGTCCGCTGGCACGCGGTACAGTCAATGGTCACTTTTGGCACCTTGTCGTTGCTGACACTTGGTGTGACTATGCTCAATGCGATGTTGTCATGGATACCTGTTATTGGCTGGTTGACATCTTTCGGTCTGGGTCTGTTGATCCATATCTTATGGTGGACAATGTTTCTCTTGTGGATATGGCTAATGGTGATGGCCTGGATGTGTCCCACGTATCGTTTGCCCTTCGTGAGCAAATGGGTGCAGTACATTGTATAGTGCTGTCTACTGTGAGGACCGCTCGCTTGCTCACCATAACAGACGCACGAGTGGCCCTTACCCACTTGATACCTGGCAGGGGCTTATCAGTCTTCGTGGTAGAGCCAGCCAAGCGTGAGACCAAAGACCAGATGACGTACAATATTTTGTAGCAATGCTGTCCAATTGGCGAGTTTCGGTATCTCGCCATTTTTTATCAGTGGATGATGCTTATCCGCAATGGGTGTGAGCAACCACGCGCCCACAATGAACAGTTCTCCAAAAATAGCCCCTTTGAGCAGATCTGGTCCTGGTAGCAAACGTTTAGCGATAGCTGCATAGATCTCTGCCAGGGCCACGCCATTCAGCATGTGAATAGTCCATGCCAGTATGAAGCCTTTTTTCGTTCTCGCTTCGCCCTCCAGGATACCTTCGATGAAGCGCACGTCACTGAAGCGGTTGCCGATCAGGAATTTATCTCCCTCCATAGCGATGCTATAGGCTATGGTGGCGATTAAACCGACCGTTGCTGCTCAACCTGGACGCCAGTTCTGCGAGATGTATTTGTGTAATATGTTCATCCAATTGTTCCTTTTAGTTATATTGCCTTGCATTCAAATGAGAAATATGCTGCCGCATATTTCTAGCAACCTCCTCTCCGTCAGATGAGCGAAGCTAGCTACGGCAGTAGCGTTTCTGACGGTCTAAGAGGGACGAGAGTTGCGTTTTTGAATGCATATGGGTATTAGTACCTCAATACAATTCCGCTGTTTTTTGTTACGGAACGCCGCTGTTATTAGTTCTATCTTAAGGAAGGCTCAGAAGAAAAACAAGGCCCAACGTTTAATTAAGTAGAACGTACTCCTTGTCAAACTGCCAATCGGTAATTGCCTCCAGTTCAATGTAGAGGTGAGGATGGAGTGGGTCAATATGTTTCATTAAATGGATATCAACCACCCGGTTGTCATTTAGTCCCAGTCCTTCGCACAATGCATCCTGCGTGATCTTGAGACCTCCATCCAGGTCTCGTTTAAGTGGCGTAGTAAAGTAAAAATCCAGGAGGAGTGCCAGGTAACTTTGGCGAAATTGATGGCGTAATTCATTATGAAGAATGCCTTGTCGCTCCAGTGCGCGTAAGGCGTCTCTCATCTGTTGCTTGAAACGACGGGCTACTACCGTGCTGATACGGCGGCCCTCAACTGTGGCATACTGTTCATTGATGCCAGGAGGAAGTGGCAGGGTAAAATAGAGGTGGGGGGGCAATTTTTTCGAGCCTGTGCTTGATACTTGCTCAGACATAACGTTTCGCCTGCTTTCTAGTGCATATTCATTTGACCTCTTTGGGTTTCGCGTGTATACTTCCCTTCTAGAGGGCGTCAGGGTTCCCTGCTCTTTCACGACCCGTTTGAGGAGATTGAGAAACTAGTACTTTCTGGATGCTAATAGCACGTATCGTGTATTATATCAGCATGTTTTACCTTGTAAATTGTCGTTGTCAAGCTGGAAAAAGAGTGATACACTGCCAAGAACGAGACCTGGCGAAAGTGAGGAGCTAAAGTGATTAAGTGTAACCGCTGTGGGATGATGAACGCTACTGGTGTGGTGAGCTGCCAGTCGTGTGGCACACCACTCTCTAGCAGGGTTGGTCAGGGTATGATGCCTCAAGATCAGCCCGAGCTGCCAGCATGGCTGGGATCATTACGAGCAGGCGAGCGCTCTGCTCCACCTATACCGAGTTCAGCGAGTTTTTCTGCCGCTGATTTTGTTGAAGAGGGGTCGTTGCCGAGTTGGATGCGCGCGGAACGCAATGAAACGCGTGATAATACCGCCTCTAATCCGTCTATTGGTTCCTCTCCGTTCTCTGGTCCTATAACCGGTGATGCTATATCCCCCAATGGGGTTACTGCGCGTTCTCTGGTCGATGACCAATCCTTGCCTCCGTGGATGCAAGCAAGTTCACCTGTGCCTTCCGTGCCTCCGGCGGATGGGTTTGCGGCTGCAAGCCTGGTCCAGCAAGATGCTGTGCCCGATTGGATGAAGCAGTTGCAACAGCAAAAAGCGTCTGCTTCTGCCTCTCCTTCAGATCAAACTGCGTCGCCGTCACGACCTATTGAGTCAATGTCTCCGCGGCTTGCTTCTGGCTTGTCTGCTCATGATCTCATTGATCAGCAGGCATTGCCTTCATGGATGTCTCAGCAGAGTGGTCAGGGTGTTGCTCAAGGGAATCCGGCTGCTCCTCTAAATAATGGGCAGGTAGGGGGCGCTGGTTTTTCTGCGTCTTCGCTATTGGATGAAGATGCGTTACCTCAATGGATGCGTGAAAGTAGCAAGGGGCAGAGTGCGCGTCAAGGCTCTGTATCCTCGTCTCCAGCCTGGCAGACCTCGTCTCAACCTGAGATGCCCGTGTGGCAAGCGCCTCAGCAGCCCGATCAACAGTCCTGGCAAGCGCCTCAGCAGCCCGATCAACAGTCCTGGCAAGTGCCTCAGCAGCCCAATCAACAATCCTGGCAAGCGCCTCAGCAGCCCTCTTCCACGCAGAGTGGTGGTCTGGCTGCATCTTCTTTTGTGGATGCCAATGTGCTTCCCGAGTGGCTACGTTCAGCGAATGATCCCAGGCTATCATCTCAGGATAACACCGCAATGCCGAGGCCAGCAGGCCCGATGGTCCCTCCACATGTTGAGAATGTGCGTGTGCCGAGCCGTCCGCGCAATGAGATAAATCCAAATGAGAGTAGCGAAATGGCGGCAAATGTTTTTGCTTCCATGCTGGGTGTGGCTCCGGCAGCCCCTAACTATCCTGCGCCTGCGCCCTCTATTCCCTATCAATCATCTGCTCAAATGCCTGGTGGATCAGTTGCTCCTAATACTCCTTCTGGTATGGTGAAGCCACAAGCGCAAGCATATGCTGCTGGCTCATCCGGTATTTATAATGGATATGCTCCAAACGCTCAGAGCTATCAGGCGAATAATCAGGGCTATCAGGCCAGCAGTCAGGGCTATCAAGCGAATAATCAGGGCTATCAAGCGAATAATCAGGGCTATCAGGCTGGTACACCCTTTGGTGGTGTGCCACCGACACCGGGAAATGCCGCAAGAGTTCCATCGGCACCTGGGCAAGCGACAGCAATGGATGAGCAGAGGAACGCTACCAGATTTACCAAACGCAACTTTCTGGATGTTATTCGTGGCTGGTTTGATCGCTAAGCAAAGGGAAGAGGGATAGCGCATGAATACACAACCCTACTCAGGGGGAGAACAGGGGCTTCAGAGCGGCTCTAATGCATCGTCTGCTAGCTCCCTTCTAGTCGTTGATTGTGGGACCGTATTTACGAAGGTCTCTCTCCTTGGCCTTGTTGAGGGCCAATATCGTCTTATGGCGCGTGGGGAAGCTCCTACCACGGTCAATCCACCCTATGAGGACGTTACCGAAGGGATCATTCAGGCGATCAATGTCATTGAGTTTATCACAGGTCGTCGTTTTGTGGTTGATAAGCGGATCATCTCGCCGGAACAACCGAATGGTGACGGTGTTGATGTCTTTATCTCGACCATGAGTACAGGAGATCCGTTGCGTCTCGTTGTCATTGGTGCGGTTAGTCCTGCGTTGGAGGGTCTGACGAAACAAGCTGTCTCTGGCTTGTATGTGCAGGCTGAGACGATATCTGCGCCTTCGTTTACAGCGGCTACAACACCTGCCCCCGTTGGGGCGGGCGTTGCTGGTGGGCAATGGAGTCAGCAGCGCATCACCCAGGAATGGGAACGCCAGTCGGGGCGTATTCGTGAAATACAGCCGCAAGTTGCCCTGATTGTTGGGTTGGCTGAAGGTCCTTCTGGTCCTATATCATTACAAGAGGCCTGTCAATTACTGGTAAACGCTGCACGTGATCGGGGAACTCAGAGTTTCGGCTGGCGCATCGGCGCAGGACGTAGCTGCCAGGCCGTACTCTGTCATTTATGCTGGAGCACCTCAGTATGTAGAGGCTGTACGCCGTATGTTGCAAGAGATTGGTGAGGTGACACGCGTGGATGCTCTGGCCTCACAGGCACAGCTTGGGCCAATTGGTGCCGCCATTGGTACGCTTCATGAACGTTATGTATTCAAGTGCATTCCGGGCTATGATCACTTGCACGCGTGGTCCAATGGTGTGCCGGTGGCCTCGGCAACTTCTCTGAGCAGTCTGGTACGCTTTCTGGCGCAGCATTACGCGATGAATGTGACGGCTGTAGATGTCGGGGGGGCTACGACGACGATCATACTGGCTGGCGAGCAGGGTGAATTTATTCCAATGGTAAACAGTGGTGTGGGAATTAGTACCAATTGTGGAGCCGTCTTACAGCAGGCAGGCTTGCAACGTATCGCGCGTTGGTTGCCGTTTGGCATCTCTGAGGAAGAAGTACGGCAATTTGTCTTCAATCATAAGCTGCATCCGCATGTTGTGCCAACGGAGATGCGTGAGTTGTTGTTAACGCAGGCTTTTGCGCGTGAGGCGATAGCCTTGACGCTTGAAGCCGTGCGCAAGAATAACGTAAACTGGCCTGACTCTGATCTGGTACTGGCTACTGGTGGCGTTCTGGCTCATGCGCCAAAGCTGGGGCAGGTGGCTATGATCTTACTTGATGCGTTGCAGCCACGGGGTGTTACCTCGCTGGTGCTTGATAGCACTATGCTGATCCCCCAGTTGGGTGCTGTGGCAACGGTGGCTCCTGTGACCGCTGTGCAGGTCAACGAGAATGATGCTGTCTCGCATCGCCTTGGCACCTGTGTCATCCCCTTTGGTGGGGTCCAGCAGGGGCAACTGGCCGTGCGTGTAGGCGTAGAGTACAGCGATGGGCGGCAGGTGAACGTTGATGTAATGGGTGGTTCTATCGAAGTTGTGCCTTTGCGTGCCAATGAGCAGGCTTTGCTGACATTGTTCCCTGCACCCACTGTTGACGTTGGACTTGGACCGGGTGAGCGTGCTCGCGCGGCTGAAGAGATCGATGGTGGATTGATTGGGCTGATTATAGACGCTCGTGGTCGTCCACTCGTATTGCCAGCAAATGAGACAGAGCGCCAGGCGCGCTTGCTACAGTGGTCGCAGGCGTTAGATGCGTGATGCGGGAGGTCCCCAGGTGTATCCAACTGGTTGGCCTATCGTACCGCAAATACTACTCACGAGAGAACGCTGGCCGGGTAGCTATAAGGCCAAATATGTTCCGTTGGTATATGTTGGTCAGGAGGTACTACCAGACCAGCCTGTGCTTCGCCTGGAGCCACGTTCTTCTGTCTCTACATCTATCCCTGAGTCTGTCCCTGCTGGCTTACACGGGCGTGTCGTTGAGATTACGCCGCGTGGAGGCGTGATTATTGAGAGCCGTGCTGCCCTGTTACAGGGGGCTGTTGGTGCTGGCAAGCAGATTGCGGGTGTACTGATTATCTGGCAAAGCCGTACTTCTGAGCTGGGACCACAAATCATCCCACCCGGAGCTATTCTGGTTGTGCCGGGACCGCTGAATTTCACGCTACTGCGCCAGGCTGCTAGTTCAGGTGTTTCAGGTATTGTTGCTAGCAGTATCTCTTTACGCGATTTAGAAGGTTTTCTGCATACCGACTTTGTGCAGCTTATTGACCGTAACGATGTAGCACAGCTACAGATGCAATTGCCGCCTATCACGCTGTTGTTGACTGAGGGTCTCGGTACTGCTATTATGCCTGCATCGGCCATTAATTTGTTGAGTCGCTATCAAGGCTCGGTGGCATTGCTCTCAGGTGTAACCTCCGTACGCCAGAAGGTTTACCCCGAATTAATTATCTCGTTACCTTTAGAGGAAGCACAGCAGCAGTGGCATCCTGTACAGGCCGATCCAGCTCTCTCTATAGGTGCTCAAGTGCGTGTCCTGGCCGGTGAGTATGTAGGTTCACTAGGGATTATAGACCATCTTTTTGCGTATGAACAGGCCTTTCTTTCGGGCATCCACGCACGTGCAGTGAGTTTACGTCTTGAAGATGGTTCATTGTGTGTAGTCCCGCTTGCCTTGCTACAGAGAATTGGGTAGCTTGCTTATCCACAATTATTACTAGTTATCCACACAATACACATAAAATGTGTGGATAACTAGTAGGTTTTTGTCGTTGATATCGATACCCATATGCATTCAGAAACGCACCTCTCGTTGCTAGAACTATGCTGCCGCATAGTTCTCATCTGAATGCAAGGCAATATGAGTTATGGTAAAATCAAGGAACGCCCCTTCATATCCTTTGGCTGTGGAAGACCTAGAACCTGTAGGATGGTGGGAGCCACGTCTGCTAAAATGCCATCGCTACGCAAGCGCGCCTGTGCACATTGTGGTACGACGAAGTAGAGTGGGACAGGGTTGGTGGTGTGGGCTGTAAATGGTTTTCCGCTGTCGTACTCGATCAGTTGCTCGGCGTTCCCATGGTCAGCCGTGATAGCCAGCGCTCCACCGACAGCTAGCGCTGCCTCGACAACGCGACCGACTCCAGTATCGACCGCTTCTACTGCTTTGATGGCCGCTTCGATTACCCCTGTATGCCCGACCATATCTGCGTTGGCGTAATTCATAATCACGAGATCATATTTACCGCTGCGGATATGCGCGATAGCCGTATCTGTGACGCCCGCTGCGCTCATCTCCGGTTGTAGGTCGTAGGTTGGCACTTTGGGCGATGGCACCAGGACACGATCTTCACCTTTGAAGGGAGTTTCACGGCGTCCATTAATAAAATAGGTGACATGGGCATATTTTTCTGTTTCAGCCGTGTGGAACTGCGTCATGCCCTGCTCGGAGATAACGCGAGCCAGAGGCATCTCCACCTCATCGGCGCGATATGCCACCTCGGCGTCGAGTCCCTCCTCGTATGCCGTCATCATAACGTAGGTCAGATCGGCGAGTCGTGGACCACGCTCGAATTTTCCAGCGGCCTGTGGTGGCAGTTCTGGTAGCACGAATGCCTTGGTCAGTTGTCGGGCGCGGTCGGGGCGGAAGTTGTAGTGGATAACGGCATCTCCGGCCTTGACGGTTGCAACGGGATGACCATCTTCCATAATGACTGTCGGCAGAATAAATTCGTCCGTCGTGTTCTTATCATATGCTTGCTGGATCGCTGCCAGAGCGGAACTGGCCTGTAAACCCTCGCCACGTGTTATGGCAAAGTAGGTTATGCCGGTGCGCTCCCAACGGTTGTCCCGGTCCATCGCATAATAGCGCCCACTGACTGTCGCGACTCGGGCTGCATGCTCACCGCCAATTTCGCGTGCACGCGCCTGTAGACGCTGCATAAACTCTATGCCGCCCGTTGGCGAAGTGTCGCGGCCATCGGTAAACGCGTGGATAAAGACCTCGTCAACGTCGTGTCTCTGCGCCAGTTGTAGCAGGGCCTCCAGGTGCGTCTCATGGGCATGCACGCCGCCATTACCCAGCAAGCCGCAGATATGCAAACGAGACTGATTTTTCTTGACGTGCTCTATTGCTTTGAGAAATGCTGGATTGTGAAAGAAAGAGCCATCTTTAATCGATTCGCTAACACGCGTGTAGTCTTGTAAAACGCGTTTGCCTGCGCCAATATTCTGATGCCCTACCTCGGAATTGCCCATTTGTCCATCTGGCAAGCCCACAGCCTCGCCAGAAGTTCTTACTGCTGTATGCTGCCATTCACGGGCCAGTCTATCAATATTGGGGGTGCGGGCAAGAGCGATAGCATTGCCCTCTTGACGTGGATTGATGCCCCAGCCATCCATGATAATCAGTACAAAAGGGCGTGGTCGCCCTGAAGGTGTCATACTCATTACGGTAATTCAACTCCTTAAAAAAATACAGCTCTTGTAATGATGAGCGCGGTTGCTCTGCCCATTGTAGCATGCAAAGGGCACGAAGCATAGCGAGATTAATACCCATTGGTATTCAGATGAGTTCGGTTGTATCCAATAGACTACTTGTCTCGTGTTCCTGATTATAGGAGTTGAAACAGAAACGTGCTCCCTGTCTGTATGGGACCTCTTTTAGGAATAGGAGTGTGTGGATTTTATAAACAGGATTGGTAGGTGGGATAAGTATGAAAAAGATAGCAACCCTTTTTGCTCTGAAATGGGTTACAAAGGGTCTGGTGGTAGTGTTAGTCGCTCTTTGTCTGTTGCTTATCTCGTCAGTAACCGCGCTGGCGAGTACGGTGAACATCTTTGACGGAGCACATGTGCTCAATGCCTCTCAAGTGCGTAGCGCTGGTTCAAAGCTTTCGTATCCATTAAACGTTTATACTGTCAATAATTACGCGGGGTCGAGCCAGCAATTCGATCAAGCTGTCCATAATAAGATAGCCAGTCCGAACCTGATCGTTATGGGCTTGAATACGACAGGTCGTTTCTATGTTGACGGTGGACCTGGTGTGCCACTGTCGAATGGTCAGTACAACGACGCCTATCAGGCTTTTGCTAACAACTACAGTAGCAGTAGAAATTTTACCAGTGCGACTGTGGCTTCCATTAACTCACTGAATGCCATGCTCAGGTCCTCTGCGCTAGGCGGAAATGGTGCAGTGAGTCCAGCTCGTGGTGGTGGTATTAATCCAGCTATCTGGTGTATTGCCCTGCTGGCTATAGCTGGATTGGCATTCTTTGTCATTACACGTGTTCGTTCTCGCGGCGGCATGGGTGGTCTCTCTAGTCGTCCCGTCACTCCCTACGGCAGACCATATGATCCCAACGTCAATCAGCCGTCTAATAACCCTTCTCCAGAGAACTATCAGCCGGGCTATGGTCCAGGCACGCGCAATCAAGGCATGAATCCTCTGGCGGCTGGTGGTATGGGTGCGGCGGCTGGTGGTCTACTCGGATACCTCTTTGGCAAAGAGCGCGGTGAGCAGCGTCCTCAGAGCGATCAAGGCAGCCAGGAATATTATGGAGCAGGAGGAGATTTCGGCGATAGCAGAGATAGAGGAGGAGCGGGCGGAGATTTCGGTAGCAGTGGAGCAGGAGGAGACTTAGGTAGCAGCGGAGCGGGCGGAGATTTCGGTAGCAGTGGAGCAGGAGGAGACTTAGGTAGCAGCGGAGCAGGCGGAGATTTCGGCAATACTGACGATAGAGAAGGAGCGGGCGGTAATTTCTAGCGTAATGCGCTAAGAACCGGAGTTACCCACCTCTTTCCGAAAGTGACATGATGGCGGTAAAATAGAGCAAAGAGCAGAGCACAAAGAGATACTGAGTGCTCTGCTCCACTTTATGTTCTATGATAACATACATTTTTTTTAGCGCAGGCCATCGTTCTTCTTTAAACTAGTAATAAGCCCTCTTTCATCGGCAGTTCGTTTTTGTTCTTTACTTTTTCTGGCTCAGATCAATTGTTATTCGCAGCAAAGCTGTCATAGGAATTTACGAATAGGTGGTTCAACCCTAGAGCACGAGCTGTTGCATTAGCATAGCGATCCAGGCTATTTGCTGCTTCTTTTGGACTGTAATGAGTCCGAATTATCTTCAGAAACTCATTGGTATGTATAGATTGTATATACGTATTTAATGTAAATTGAATATTTTCATTAGTAAGCGCATTTTGTGAACAATCTTTAACGTGTTTGAGAAATCGGTAGTACTGTGTCCATCGTGTACCTTCTGGCTTATTACTTACATCCATTGTTACACGATCTCTTTCTGCAGCATGTACAATGTTAGCAGCGACGTCACGTTTTGATTGAAATTGTCCGGTGGACCATGGGAGGGCATGGTCAATATTCGTGAGGAGTTCTCTGTGTATTTGCCATTGATCCTCAAAAGACTTACCATTTGTAATATCTAGTATACGACTTTGCCAGTTATCACAAACTCTTGAAATATAATCATTCGCGAGTTCTGGGGAAACGCTTCTAAGGTGTGTGAAGAATTCTCCGAGTTTTTGCCATTCATTCGCTCTTTGCTCTGGTGTATCAAGAGACACCTGCCCTGAACGATATACCTCGCAAGTTAGTTCGCTGTCATGGATCGCCCCAGCATGCTGGGCATATTCGTACGCATTGCCTGGGCAAATTTGTCTTATACCGTGAAGATATGTTGTGCTTCTGTTCCATTGCTGTTGCCGAGGATCACGTTCTACGGATTGCGGCTGTGCATCGCCTTGTGGTTGTGTCGACTCATCTGATGATGTTGGCGCATGTGGCGATTGACCGAAGCCAATCAGACTCTGATGACGATAATAATTCGGCTGTTGTTGCCCATCCGATCCATTCGGATTAGTTTCCGGCTGTTGCCCTGTGTCCCATCTCCAGAATCTATCTGACATAATGACATTATCCTTTCCGTACCTCCAGATACAAGGAGGACTTTTCAGCAAAACCCTTTCATGCACACACTCCCTGTGCATGCGCTACGTATTCTCTCTGCTTTTCCCGTTTGCTAGTAGTTCTAGTGTTCGAAAGTTAGATGTCGTATTTCAGTAAACAGTATGTTCTCCTTATACTTTACCTGCTAAGAACGATTTTTGGTAGCTCGCCATAGGGACAGTTTTTGCATTGTCTGGTCTTCAGAGGTGCTGGCTGTCGTTTGACACAATAAGTTCGCCAAAACATTCTTTAGAGATAAAACCGTTGGTGCCTTTTGCCAGAATGTTTGGCTCATCCTCATATTAGAAACGTCATGCGGCGTAGCCGCACCACTCCTGAACATTGCGCTGCCAGCCTGACAGCATGTTGGGAGTTGGATAAGGGCGGTAATGCTGATGATATTCTTCTTCTTCAGTATTTGATTGCATATCTGCCCGGCGTTCTTGCGCAAGACACCGCGCCTCCTCTTTTGACAGGACCTTTGAGAACAAAGGTACGCAGTGGTCGATTTTTATAGTAATACTGATTTTACATCATAATAACATCGATGCTTTTAAATAAGTTTTAATAAACTAAATGTTACTATTATGTTATCGCAAGTACCTATGTACTTGTATGTTCCCTATCACTGTTGTTTCCTACTTATGATCTGATGGAAGTTGTCTGGCCTGGTGAGCAGCGCGTCAAGGAGTTACGCGACCTCATTGTGCATTGGTAGCATTACAAGAAACAGCAGAGCATGCATCCCCTATTGAGAAAACGTGCCCTGCTGCTATGATGGATTACTTGCTTACTACTCTTGCGATACGGGTGTGCTGATGCGACGTCGACCATGATGGCGCGCTAATTCGGCCACATGCAAACGGCGGATCTCGCGTTGCAGTTGTGCCTGCAGTTGTGCACGCTCAGTATTCGATTGCACATCTGCCAGGCGTTCTTGCGCAAGACGTCGTGCCTCTTCGGCTCGGGCCTGATCGATCTCCTCGGCATGCTCGGCAGTATCGGCCAGCACCGTCACCGTGTTGTTGGACACTTCGAGAAAACCACCTCCGACGAATATGGCTTCTTCGGCTCCGCCAAGTCGAATGCGCAACGCACCCGGAGCCAGCAGCGTCAGCAAAGCGGCATGGCGTGGTAGGATACCCAGTTGCCCCTCTGCACCTGGAGCCTGGACAGCGTCAGCCTCGCCGTTGTACAACTCGCGCTCAGCGGTCACGACCTCGACGTGTATCGTGTTGTGTGTCGCCATCGTTTAACCCTTTTGCTGATCTTCGTGGTAGGCCGCCACGACGTCTTCAATGGGTCCCTTCAAGAAGAAGAAGTTCTCAGGGATTTCGTCGTGCTTGCCGTCCAGGATCTCTTTGTAGCTGCGAATGGTATCTTTGAGCGGGACGTACTTCCCTGGTGTCCCTGTGAAAGCTTCCGCCACCGTCATCGGCTGTGAGCAGAAGCGCTCTAGCTTACGCGCGCGCGCTACGATCAGTTTATCGTCGTCGGACAACTCATCCACACCCAGGATGGCGATGATATCTTGCAATTCTTTATAGCGCTGCAAGACCTTCTGTACATTACGGGCTACATCGTAATGTTCCTGACCAACGACCTGTGGATCAAGGATACGACTGGTTGACGCCAGCGGATCAATGGCCGGATAGATACCCTTTGAAGCGATAGCACGCTCCAACACAATCGTCGAGTCCAGGTGGGCGAACGTCGTGGCCGGAGCGGGATCAGTGTAGTCGTCAGCGGGCACATACACAGCCTGCATCGACGTGATTGAACCTTTTGGGTCGATGTGATGCGTTCCTGCAACTCACCCATTTCTTCGGCCAGGTTTGGTTGATACCCCACTGCTGAGGGCATACGTCCAAGCAGAGCTGATACTTCAGCGCCAGCCTGGGTGAAGCGGAAGATGTTGTCGATGAAGAGCAACACATCTTTCCCCTCTTCATCGCGGAAGTATTCGGCGATAGCCAGGCCGCTCAGGGCAACGCGCAGACGTGAGCCGGGAGGCTCGTTCATCTGACCGAAGACCATGGCTAGCTTGTCGAGCACATTGGCTTCGGCCATTTCATGGTACAGGTCGTTGCCCTCGCGGGTACGTTCGCCCACGCCTGCGAAGACGCTGAAACCACCATGACCTTTGGCGATGTTATTGATCAGCTCCTGAATAATCACGGTCTTGCCGACACCGGCCCCACCGAAGGCTCCAACCTTTCCACCTTTCATAAAGGGGCAGATCAGGTCGATCACCTTGATGCCTGTTTCAAATGGCTCAACGCTCGATGACTGCTCTTCCAGCGAGGGGGCTTCGCGATGGATTGGATAGCGCGGAGCATCTGTAACTTCAGGTTTATTATCGATGGCCTGACCGAGTACATTGAAGATGCGCCCCAGGGTCTTGTCGCCAACCGGTACACTGATTGGTCCACCGGTATCGTAGGCGTCCACACCGCGCTGCAAACCATCCGTAGGACCCAGCGCGACGCAGCGTACCCAGTTATTACCCAGGTGCTGCTCAACCTCAAGGGCGAGATCTTGCTTGGCACCGGCAGGACGCGTGCGTACTTCATTATAAATTTCTGGGAGCTGGTGGGGGGAAACTCGATATCTACCACAGCTCCCAATACCTGCACGACTTTTCCCTTCGTGCCTGTTTGTGTTACTGCCATATAGCTATTTCTCCAGTGTAGGGATATTCCTTTTTGCTATAGTGCTTCAGCGCCTGCTACCACTTCGAGAATCTGCGTTGTGATAGCTGCCTGGCGAGCTTTATTGTATGTCAATGTAAGGTCTTGCACCAGCTCGTTTGCATTGTCGGTGGCGTTCTTCATGGCGACCATCTGAGCTGATAGCTGGCTGGATATTGCTTCGAGCAGTGCCTGATACACCTGCACATCTACGTAGCGGGGCAGTAACGCCTGGAAGATTTCTTGCGGACCCGGCTCGTAGATATACTCTGTGTGGGTACGATGCTCATCGCCTGACTGTTCTGCTGGCGGTTGCACGGGCAGCAGTTGGACGGTGACGGGCTTTTGCGTCACCGTGTTGATAAATTTGGTATAGACCAGATAGACAACATCTACCTCGCCTTGCAGAAAGGCATCCACTGCCACCTGGGCAATGGCAGATGCATCGGAGAGCGCGGGCCGATCACCATAATTGGTGAATTCTGCAATCATGTTTTGCTGGGTGCGCACAAGGAAATCGCGTCCTTTGCGACCGACTCCGACATACTCTATACCGGGCAATCCCTGCTCTGTGTGCCTGGCAAGCTGTTCCTGTGCGGTAAGCATAGCCTGTCGGTTGACGTTGGATGGCAGCGCGCCACACAGACCACGATCAGGCGAAATCAGCACAATGCCGACATTGCGCACGGGTCGTTGTTTCAACAGAGCTAACTCATCACTCAGATCATTGCCACTCACGCTTGCCAGACGTGAGACAAGCTCGCGTAACTGCTCCGCATAAGGACGAGCCTCTTCGACGCGTTGCTGTGCCCGGCGCATCTTGCTACTTGCTACCATCTGCATGGCCTGCGTGATCTTCGCCGTATTTTTTACTGAGCGTATGCGCTGCCGAATTTCTCGGATTGATGGCATATAGCTGCCTCCTAGCGCTGGTCACTACCGGGTGCGGCGGTCTTCTGATAGTCCTCAATCGCAGCACGTATCTTACTGATCAGATCGTTACTCATTTTCTCGCGACCGCGCACAGACTTCTCGACGATCTCTGACAGGATGTCTTGATAGTTGGTGTCGAGGTAGCGATAGAAGCCTGTTTCCCAGGCTGCCACCTGGTCCAGGGGAAGCTCATCCAGGTAGCCGTTGTTGGCTGCGAAGATGATTAAGACCTGCTTTTCCACTGGTACCGGCTGATACTGCGGCTGCTTGAGAATCTCCATCAGATGGCGACCGCGATCAATACGCGCCTTCGTGGCCTTATCCAGGTCCGAAGAGAACTGCGCGAATGCCTCCAGGTCACGGAATTGTGAGAGATCAAGCTTCAACATACCGGCGACCTGCTTCATAGCTGCTGCCTGTGCGCTTGTCCCCACGCGTGAGACCGAGATACCGGTGTTCAGTGCCGGGCGCTGACCTGCGTTAAAGAGGTCGGTTTCCAGGAAGATCTGGCCGTCAGTAATCGAGATCAGGTTGGTCGGAATGTACGCTGAAACGTCGTTGGCCTTGGTCTCGATGATGGGCAATGCCGTCAGCGAACCACCACCGTAATCCTTGTTCAAGCGCGCGGCGCGTTCCAGCAGGCGCGAGTGCAGATAGAACACATCACCAGGATATGCCTCACGTCCTGGCGGACGGCGGATGATCAGCGAGATGTTTCGGTAGGCTTCAGCATGCTTGGTCAGATCATCATAGACGATTAAGGCATCACGTCCGCTTTCCATAAACTCTTCGCCGATAGCGCAACCCGCGTAGGGGGCGATGTATTTTAATGGAGCTGGATCAGAAGCACCAGCGACCACGACCACGGTATATGCCATGGCACCATGCTCTTCCAGAATGGCAATCGTACGCGCCACGGTCGAATTTTTCTGTCCAATCGCAACGTAGATACAAAGCAGATTTTTGCCCTTCTGGTTCAAGATGGTATCGATGGCGACGGCGGTCTTGCCGGTCTGGCGGTCGCCGATGATAAGTTCGCGCTGACCACGTCCAATAGGGATAATGGCGTCAATCGCCTTAATACCGGTCTGTACTGGTACGTTCACTGACTGACGCGTGATCACGCCCGGAGCGATACGTTCTATCGGACGATATGTATCGGTTGCGATAGGACCCCGATTATCCAGCGGATCTCCAATCGGGTTTACCACGCGACCCAGAAGCGCGTCGCCCACGGGAACCTGTACGATGCGCCCGGTGGTACGTACTTCATCATCTTCGCGGATCTTTGTATAATCACCCAGGATTGGGCAACTGACCGTTTCCTCTTCAAGGTTGAAGGCCAGTCCCACCAGTCCTGTACGTGGGAATTCTACCAGCTCAAGATACTTCACATCTTGCAGACCGTACACACGAGCGACACCGTCTTGAATGGCGATGACAGTGCCGACACTCGCGGTGGCGGTTGTGTTGCTGCCGAAACCTGCGATGTTTTTTTCTATGATGGCACTGATTTCATCAGCCCAAGAAGTTGCCATCGTTATTCCTCCTAGTATTTCCTAGTGGTTATCTATTGTTTACGTGTTTAGAAATTGCTTTGGGTTCTATCTCACGGATAGAACGGTCAGGTGGACTCTCTACGGGGATTATATTGGTTTCGACTTATTTTAACCCATTAGAGTATGTTTGAGCGATGCACGAATGCTCTCAGTGCGAGGTCATTTGTGGTTCTCTCTTAGACACTGGTCCGGGTGGGAGATGCCTTTCGGATGATACTCGTATCGGTTGTGTGAGCGTTGTTATCTCCTACTTGAACAACCTCTTCGGGCGCGAAATCAACATTGGCTGTTGAGATGCCCGCTAACAATCGCTGTTGTAGCGCTCCTAGACGATAGCGTACACTGCCATCAATCACTTGATCTCCCACGCGGGCCACGATGCCACCTAAAATATGCGGGTCAACCCGCGTATGCATGATAATACTTTTGCCTGTTCTTTGCTCAAGTGCTTGCTTGACAAGGGTCTCTTGTGCCTTGTTCGTTTGCGTCGCTGTTGTGACCTGGGCTACTGCCTGGTTGCGGTAGTTAAGCACAAGCGCTTCGAGTTCTTTTGCTAGATTAGGCATCACTTCAACCAGCTCGCGCTGGACAATCAGCAAGGCCAGGTTGAGCGATGTTGGTAGCACATGCGACGTCAGTGCCTGGCTTAACGCTGTCTCTTTACGCTGCAAGGGAATCTTCGGCTCGCTCAGTAAATAGGCCAGTTTACGGTTGGCAAATACTTGCGCAATACCTTTTACGTCTTCAAGTGTGCGATCTATGGTGTCGTGTTTGCGCGCAATCTCGAAGACTGCTTCTGCATAGCGTCGTGCTATCGCTCCTTTAAGCATTAGTTATTCCTTACGTGATCGCTAGCCGTGACGAACTCTTCTACCAGGCGGCGATTATCTTTGCTATCTACCGACCTGCTGATAACCTTGCTGGCAGCATCGATGGAGAGCTTGACCACATCGCGACTGAGTTCCTGGCGTGCCCGGTTAGCCTCTTGCTGAATACGCGCAATTTGCTGCTGGCTGATCTGCTCGGCGCGCGCACGCGCTTCTTCCTCGATTTGCTGAGCGATCTGTTCTGCGTTTTTGGTCGCGCGATCAATGGTCTCTTGCGCTTGCCTACGTGATTCCGCGATGATCTGCTCGGCGCGATGAGTGGCATCTGCCAGCTCGCGTTTGGCTTGCTCCGCGTTCTCCAACCCTTCGCGAATCAGCTCCTGGCGCTTTTCGAGGGTGCGCAGTCCGATAGGCAGAACCCATTTCCAGAGCGCCCAAACGACAACGATAAAGCTGACAAGTTGCGAGAGGAAGGCCAGGGCATTGAGACCTAATCCTCCTCCAGAACTCGCGCTGGCTGCGGCAATAAATGCTATTGGCATGCTGAACGCCTCCTAATAATCAGAGGTAGTATTATGTATACCCCTCTCTCCTAACGTCTAGCGGGGAGATGCCATATGTTCTGTTCCTCTCTGCTGGCATTATAGCGTATGGAGGGATAACAGAAACTGTAGGCTCAGTCTCCGCGCTAAGCTGTTAGGAGGAAATGGGATTACTTGACTGCTGGGACGAACATAATCAACAGGGCGACTACCAATGCGTAAATAGCGATAGCTTCGGCAAAGACAATGGCGAGAATCATATCTGTACGGATCACTGGTTCTGCTTCAGGATTACGACCGATGGCACCCAGTGCCTGACCCGCCAGGAGACCGATGGCAATACCAGGTCCGATGGCACCCAATCCGATGGCTAACGCTGCTGCAAGTTGTATAGGCATGATAACAATCCTCCTTAAGGATAAATCTGCTGTGAATAAAGTAATACGTATTTATGCAATCGCAGGAAATACTTGCCTGCGAGTAGCAATCTTTTTCTGACCTTGAGTATCACCATAGATACTTTGAGAATACAGGTGGTACTGTCTTTGCTTGTTAAGCTGTCACTGCTTCGTGCGACTTGTGCTCTTCTGCTTCCGCTACCTCAAGTCGTGCTTCGTGTTCATTATCTGTATGGGCATGGCTGGTTGTGCCAAGCTCCATAAAGACCAGCGTCAAGAAGGCGAACACGAACGCCTGGATTACTGCTACAAATGCCTCAAACGGGATAAAGATCACATTTGCGACCGCAGGTAGCAGGAAGGCGAACACTGCCAGTAGCACGCTACCGGCGAAGATGTTGCCGAAGAGACGGAATGAGAACGAGATGATGCGTCCTAGC
Source organism: uncultured Chloroflexia bacterium (assembly GCA_963802635.1). GTDB lineage: Bacteria > Chloroflexota > Ktedonobacteria > Ktedonobacterales > Ktedonobacteraceae > CAVTLG01. The sequence continues at coordinate 707,984 of CAWDJJ010000001.1, forward strand.
TCACTGATGATTTCGAGGAGGCCAACAACAAAATCTACGATGCCCAGGCCACCTGAAAATAAGGCTTTGAAGTTGAAATATTTGCTGATCTGCTCTTTCGCCCCCAGTGCCTGGAAACTAAGAATTTGCGTCGTGATGACGGAGACCACGGCCATAGCAATGGTCAAATTCAAATCCGTGGTCGCCGGGCGAATCCAGGGAATGAGCTTGTTCGAATTGCTGCCGAAGAGCAAAAATCCTGCCACCGGGTGGATCGCGCCATCGATGGTGCCGATAGTATCGACGCCAGGGATAATATCAAGTAAGTTAGCTACCATAATGAAGAGAAAGAACGAGGCAACCAGCGGAAAGAACTTGCGTCCTTTTTCCTTGCCTGAAACACTCTCAACCAGGCCCAACAAAAACTCGAGTAGCCACTCAACGGCATTTTGCAAGCCCGAAGGAAGCATTTCTCGGCGACGTACACCCAAATAAAGCAAGACAATCAAAATAAAACCTGTGATCCAGGTACAAAGTAAGGTATTCGTAATCCAGCCACCAATAATGACATCTGGGGCGATTACGATAGTAGGAAGTTTCCACAGATTCACTCGGCATCCTCCCTTATGTTGCCGAGCCCTGCCCGTCCAATATGGTGCTTAATGGTCCCCGTCTAGCTTATTTAAATATAGCTGTATACAAACGGTACGCTCCATAAATACCCGTGATCAGGCCAAGCAGCAGCCCGAGAAGAATAAACAATGATCCAGTACGTAAAAGGCCATCCAGGTAGTTCCCTATGATGACGAATAAAGCGATGGGGACGGCTATTGTGAAGCCCATACCGCTGAGAGCACCCACGGTTCCTGCAATGGAGGGAGGTGGCGGTTTTTCTTTCATCCTTTTGGTCCCATCTTTTTTCCCCTATTATACTAGTCGAATTATAGCACACGGAACAATTTCAATGCAACAGTTGATGTATGGATCTTGTGGCAGTGCTACTAACAAGCAGCAAGCAGAGGGTGCTAGCTTTATCTGATCTACCATGTTAAACTACATCTAACTTCGTGTTTCTAATAAAGGGAAAGGATTCCTGTTGTTTTTCTTGGCTAGTTTCGGCTATAGTTTGAGACGATAAAGAAGAGGTGAGTGCTGTGGTTCTTGGATCAGCTTTGTATTCAACGCGGTATGGTTCTGCTTATATCGGGGACTCTTTAGAGTTGCTTGATCTATTAGAGGCTGACTCTGTTGATTTAGTTGTTACTTCTCCCCCTTTTGCCTTGCAACGAGAAAAAAGCTACGGTAACGTTAGTCAGGAAGCATATGTTGATTGGCTTTTGGACTTTTGTAGGAAGGTTTATCGTGTGCTAGCTCCTACAGGAAGCTTTGTGATTGATTTAGGAGGAGCTTACCAGAGCAAGCGACCTGTGCGATCTCTGTACAACTATCATGTTTTGATCAGGCTTTGTGAAGAGTTAAATTTCAGGCTTGCAGAGGAGTTCTTTTGGTTCAATCCTTCTAAATTACCTTCTCCTATTGAGTGGGTAAATAAAAAGAAAATTCGTGCTAAGGATTCTGTAAATACTGTATGGTGGTTATCAAAAACTGACCATCCTAAAGCAGATGTTAGGCGTGTGCTTGTTCCATATTCTGACCGTATGAAAAAGTTACATCAGAATCCTGAGAAGTATTATAAGCCTAAAGTTCGTCCTTCGGGCCATGATATCGGTACAGGCTTTGCTATAGATAATGGCGGCGCGATACCCTCAAACCTCCTGCAAATTTCTAATACAGATAGCTCATCGCAATATCTTCGACTTTGTAAAGAGCTGAACATTGATTCTCATCCTGCCCGTTTCCCTTTTAAATTGCCTAAATTTTTTATTGATTTTCTTACGGAACCAGACGATTTAGTGCTTGATCTATTCGCAGGGTCTAATACGACTGGGCTAGCAGCGGAGATAGCTCATCGTAGATGGATTGCATTTGAACAAGAAAACGAGTATCTCGCTGCATCTGCTTTTAGATTTCTTGAGAAGACTGTATCAAAAGAGCAAGCTGAAGGCTTGTATAGACGTCTTATGCCATTTCAAACAACAGCATATATAGAAACTGAGAATGTTGCGATTGGGATTGAAGAGGTAGCCTCGGTGGGAGCCGTAGAAGCTGATAGTATAGACTCCCCTAACGCAGATGCTACCTTACAACCAAGCTTATTCGAGATCTAGCAAGCCAAGCTGTATTATTATATAGGCTGGTTATGGCTTATTTGGGTTTTTGTAGACACGCTCACCCCTCCTCACATAACGTAGTGGGATTTTTGGATTATTGCGAGGTTGTCCGTTGTGATCATCAATCCACTTTTCCCAGGATGCAAACAATTCTTCGAGTTGAGAGGGGTGAACTTTCCATATTTCTATGAGTTCGATAGCCTCATATGTCCCAATGTACCAAGTCACCGACCTGTATTTTTCGATGATCTCTTTTGTCATATGGTGGTGTGTTGTAATACCTGCTCGTGGATTCAGAGACAAATTTATTGTTTTTAGCTCGTACTCTTTCCCTTCCTCATCTATTGCATCATTTCCCTCTCTTCCTTTAGATTGCTTCAGGCCTAGTAAGATTAAAAGCTGTAGAACTTTTCCACCGTTATCCTGAAAAATGTCTGGAATGTCGTATTCTTTTGCTAACAATTGTAATGATTTTACACTTTCTAAGCCTTCTTGCAGTCGCTCAAGATCAGTTTTTCGTTGCTGTTCGGGTTTAACAGGGTCTTCAATGGTATTTGGAAGTGGGGTTATAGGTATTGGAGCTGGTATAGTGATTATATTATCACTTCTGTCTGCTTCAACGTCTAAAAGATAGGACACAGAAACTTGCAGTGCATTAGCGATGTCGATGAGTAGTTCAAGAGAAGGCGAACGCTCTCCTCGCTCGATGAAGCTTATATGTTCTGTGGACTTATCAATGATCTCTGCAAGCTGCTCTTGCTTGATTTTTCTCTCTATACGCAAAATATATATTCTTTCGCCTAATTTCCGACGAAAATCGGCATAATCCATAGAAACCTCGCATGGTTATTTCTCCTAGAGCATACGAGCAGAAACTTTATCTGTACACGTACTCGGAGTACGTTTCCATTTTGGAAATGATCGTGGCACAGCACTGCCGATAGTCATGTTAGTTAGATGCAGTCATTAGTGGGTATATTATTCACTAGAGAAAGTGGCAGTCTGGTAGTCACGTGCAAATTGATATAAACTTAAGAGGGACACAGGTCTTTGTGTGCTGAAGGTCATGCTAAACTGCGATATTGTTTAAGCAGCGTGTTTGATAAAAGTATAATTTTCAGCATTGCGAATGGCTTTCAAATATTGTCTGAGTGTATGGAGTGAAACGTGTCGCTGATAAACTGCGATATTTGTAGGGAAAAGCTACTGCGTGTAGCTATAAGAGAGGTGTGCAATGAGTGTAGATCTGGGTGCAATCAAATTATTGGGAGCCGATGCCGTCGGTCAACCTGGTCAACGTCGTTTCCGTCTCTTCGCGCAAAATGCGCAGAGTTCTCTCGTGCTATGGATGGAAAAAGGGCAACTTGATGGTCTATCTGTGGCACTTGATCATTCTCTCGCACTGATTACTGAGGGACAGGTTCTACGCACAGAAGCTCAGGTTGGTGGCCCATCCGCTCCCAATGCTATGCCAGATGATTTTCCTCCTACCCCGACCTACGAATTTCAGGTGGGCCAGATAAGTCTCAAATTTGATCAAGATGATGCGCTGTTCTTGCTCAACGCTGTACCCCTGAATGTGATCATGGATGCGGACAGTGAGCCACAGATCGTTATGCGTGAAGAACGTGCTGTCTCTTTCGTGTTTACACAGCAGCAAGCCCGGTTACTATCGGGTTCGATTATCAGTGTCATGGCGGCTGGGCGGCCCGTCTGCCCGCTCTGTCATACGCCACTTGATGGTGAACCGCATGCTTGCATAAAGCAGAATGGACATCGACAAATCGTGCAAATCGAAGACGACGAAGATCGCGAATAAAAAGGGCGCGACCACTCGCGCCCTGGCTCTTCTATTACATTGCCATATTACAGTGCTATGTACTTTGTATAGACGCTAATCCTTCTCGTGCAAAATGTTCTACTGATATTTCTCTCTGCAGCGATCTCAGCACACATACTTATTGGCCTTTTGCAAATATGTTTCCTCGTTTGCTTCAATCATGAGTTTATGCAATACGACGACATCGGCATCGGGGAGACACTCGACCGGTTGGAGACAAAGACGCATAATCGCACGACCATTTTCGATGACCTGCACGTAGCCTTTGCTTTTGGGTACACGATACACACGCTGCGGCTCGGTCGGACTGGGAATTTCCAGGTACCCGGAGCCGAGCAACTGGTGAAATTGCTCAGGCGTTAATGTATCGCGTAACAGATCGGCAGCCCGTCGTTCGGCTCGTGACCAGCTTTTCATGTATGGCTGTAGAATTAACCATAGCATAGGTGCGAGAGCAAGCGCGATGATAATCCAGCACAGAGCAGCTAACACCTGGGAGAGCCAATTCATCCACCAACGACTCGTGGCACTATGACTATCTGATCAGCGGTGACCCTAAACTTTTTGATAAGCTGTCCCGGTTCTCCCGTTTTAACGTCGAAGGCTGTTGCACCTTGTGCTAGCTGTTGCGCGAATATTCGTTCTGCTTCACGGATAGCAGCAAGTGCTTCGACGTCACCCGTCTGGGCTTTTTGTACGTCCCAGACGAGACGGTCATCTCCACGCCGTGACATCACCCGTAACATTCCCACAGTCGTTCCTCCTTCGTAGTCTATGCCATCTCTGAATGGCAGTTTCCAACGAACATCTGTATTGGCTACGGCATTGGTAGCCCGATTATGATCAAACGAACTACATGGTACAGCTTAGGAGATCTCCATGAGAGATTCACTTACTAGCACGTTTCGCACTGAAGGATCGTTGCAGGTCGAAGACCTGCTCACGTTTCAGGGAATGCATGGCTCAGGCGTGCTGAGAGCGCGTACGAGCGAAACATATTGCTATTACTATTGTACGTGACAGTTTTAAGATAGTCAATGCCTATTACGCTACTCAAGTAGAAATATGTATTAATATTATGTAGATATGGATGGAGGCTGTAGCTTGTGCTGCCCTGCGTCGTTATGTTGCAGTCTGCAGTTTTGTGCCGCATTCAGCACAAAAGCGCGTACCGTTTTCAATGGGAGAGGCGCAATTTGGACAAAAAAGGTCTGGTAAAGGCAGTTTCGTTCCGCAGTCCTGGCAGAACTTGCCCGGTGCTCCCATGTGTCGGCAGGTTGGGCAGGCAATGCTTTGTGGATAGCCTGGAGTGCTAAAACCTGCCAATGCTGCTGGTGTAGGTGCCTGTGCTGCCGCGCTTTGTGGCAGACGTTGCTGTTGCGGCGGTGGGGTGACAAGGTCGGGTGTAGCTGCCGATGGGATTGCACCTACATTAAATTGTGGAGCTTGATACTGCTGTTGAATCTGTGCGCGTTGTGCTTCGACGTTCAATCCGTGCTGGAATTGTGCTCCATCAGCCTTAAGATCGGGCGCGCACCCGCTACATAGGTTGAGTTGAACATTGAAGCAGCGCATGCAGACTGTTCTGTGACATTTTGGGCAGAGGTGGAAATTATGCTGGATCTCGGCCCAGGACTTTTGTAGGGCGTCTGCCTGCTCTGTATGCCACTTGGAACCGTAGATTTGCTCTCCCGCTTCCGCTGCACGTCCCCAGAAGCCACCAAGCAAACCCACGCCGATATCCATTACGTTGGTTGCTGTTGATACTTTGGAGCGAATAGGTCGTGTGTCTATCTGCCATTGACACGTTTCGCAGACGAAGCGAAAGGCAAAGTAGCCCTGGCTTTGATTGCTAATATCCTGATAGATATTTGGGACGACGAAATTCTGTGCCATGTGATATAGTCCCCCTTACGATGAGAATATTGCGATTTCTGATCTATAACTTTTCCTAGTATACACGAATAAGAACGTTTTGGTAATGCCTCATCCTTTAGAGCGTCGCTTCACTGCGTTCCACTGGCACAGGAGAAGGAGGCCGTGGCTTGTTAACTCCGTGCTGTAACAATGATTGCTGCGACGGTGCCAGGGCCTGTGTGTGTGCCCAGAGCTGCTCCTAGCTTGTATCTGGCGATCTCACCGGGATAAACAGCCTTGAGCGCCTCTGTTAATTGTAGACCTACCTCCTCGTTGGACTCGGCAATGGCTAAGGTCTCGATAGGTCCTGCTTCTACACTGAGTTGTGCGATACGCGCGTAAGCCTTGCTGCGCGTGCGTGGTTGCTCTACAGGAATGACCGCTCCGTCTTTCAGTGAGATGATTGGTTTCACGCTCAGCATATTGCCGAGGAGCGCTTTAGCTCCGCCAATGCGCCCGCCGCGATGGACGTACTCTAAGCTATCCAGGGCGGCCAGAATACGTGTGCGTGCGAAGTGATCAATCAGGTGAGCCTTGATCTCTGCCAGCGTGAGACCCTGGCGAACCTCCTCTGCGGCCTTGGTCAGACCTAACGTCATACCTGCGCTGATACTTTCGGAGTCGATGACCTCAATCGGTATTTTTTGCACTGTGTCTGGGAGCGTATCACGTGCGGTGCATGCAGATTGATAGGTTCCACTGAGCTTCGAGGAGAGGTGGACGGATATGATGCCATCGGCTCCTTCTTCGATAAGACGTGTATATGCTGCTTGAAACGCCGCTGGGGCGGGCTGGGATGTACGTGGTAACTCTTTGCTGGCCTGTAATTTGCTGTAGAAACTCGCATTGTCCAATTCTACATTGTCAAGGTAAGTTTCATCGCCAAAAAAGACAGTCAGTGGCACGACCGTGACAGCTAAGGCCTCTGCCTGCTCTGGTGTAAGGTCTGCCGTACTGTCTGTGACTATGCGCGTGGTCATCGCATGCCTCCTAGGAGAGTTCGTTGCATTTGGATCGCTACTCTGCTGAGAGCGTGTAGGCGTAGTAGGGTTGGCCGCCATCGACCACTTCGATCTCAAGCTGCGAATGGCGTGCTTTAATCGCACGCGCCGTTGCCTGCGCCTGTTCCGCCATTACTTCGGCTCCATAGTAGAGTGTCACAATTTCGTAGTTATCGATATTCATGCGTTGTAGCGTATCACAAATGACCTGCTTAATCTGCTGGCCTGCTACAACGAGGTTGCCATTGATGACGCCAATATAATCACCTTCGCGCACACCAACGCTCCCTAACTGGACAGAGCGTACCGCTGTGGTAATCTCTGCAGTCTGGATATGCTGGATGGCCTCGGTCATCGTCTGACAATTTGTGGCAAAGTCTGCCTCATAGTTGAAGCTGAGTAATGCTGCGATACCCTGCGGCAATGTTTTGCTGGGAATGACGAACACTTCTTTTTGCGTCAGGGTGGCTACTTGTTGCGCGCTCAAGATCACATTACTATTATTCGGCAGGATGATGATCTGGCTGGTTGCGCTGGCTTCAACTGCCGCAAGCAGTTCTTCGATGCTCGGGTTCATGGTTTGTCCACCCGAGACAATGGCGTTGACGCCTAAGCCCTGGTAGACCTTTTCAAAGCCTGCCCCAGCGACTACGGCAACCGTGGCAATCTGGGATACTGGCTCATCGCTACTATGTTCTTCTGCGCTCTCCGCTGCGTAGGTCAGGCTTTGCTCCTGCAGGTTTTCAATATTGATGTCCAGCAGACTTCCCAGGCTTACACCGTAATCGAGGATTTTACCCGGCGTCTGTGTATGCGTGTGAACTTTTAATAACTTGTCATCGCCTGCTACAACTGTTGAGACACCCTGCATGTCGATAATCGTCTGCCTGATCTGCTCGACATCAAGGTTGTTCCCGTGCAGTAAGAAAACGACCTCATAGCCGAACTCTTCCTCGACGGTGACTCGCCCCTTCTTTACGTGGCCGTTAGTCGATGCCTGATCCACGTGCGCTGCAGTGAGCGCGCCAGGTCCTGTCGCCTTTTCACCAGCACGATTGATGGCATCTCCGCGCATATAATGAGCAATACCTTCCAGGATCGTGTAGAGTCCCTGGCCGCCAGAATCCACGACGCCAGCTTGTTTGAGTGTAGGGAGCAATTCTGGTGTACGCGCTACTGCCTGGCGAGCGGCGGCTGTAATCTCTTGCATTTGTGCAATCAAGTCATCGCTCTGTTCAGCGCTGCGCTGAGCCGCTTCTGCCGCCTCGCGTATCACCGTCAGGATCGTCCCTTCTACTGGCCTGAGGACGGCGCGGTAAGCCAGGTTTGACGCTTGCTGAAAAGCTGCTGCCAGATCCTGGGTCGTAAACGTTTGCTTCTGATTGAGTGTGGCAGCCAGGCCACGCAATATCTGTGAAAGGATGACACCAGAGTTCCCTCGTGCTCCCAATAAGGCATCATGAGCAATCTTGGAAGCAATAACACCCGCTGAAGTCTCGTCACTGCTGGCAATGTTGCGTATAGCCGACTTCATCGTCGCTGCCATATTCGAGCCGGTGTCACCATCGGGCACAGGGAAAACGTTGAGCGCGTTGATGGTTTCGCGATGTTCTTCTAACCATGCAGCTCCCGCAAGGATAGCTTTCTTGAGATCTTGTCCATCAAAAACGCTGATACGCCTGGGTCTTTGATGGATGGTGCGGGGCAATTGTTCCTCCATCGTAGCCTCTAGTCCTTTACTGCTTTGCAGGGCTTGTTGGTCCATGGATAAGTCCCTGAACATTTACATTGACCTGTGTGACTGGTATACCGAGCATATGCTCCACTGAGAATTTGACACTGCTCATAATGTTGTGGGCAATCTCCGATATGCGTAGCCCATACTCTAATGCCACATAGACATCAATAGTGAGTTGATCGTTAAGAATAGTCGTGCGTACACCCTGGTTGCTCTGCTCCGGTGATAACAGCATCGCCTGGCCGTTGCGCAGATGGGGGAGCGCCAGTCCCAACACTCCATAGCATCCATAAGTGGCCTGAACGGCAATGCTATGAATCGCATTCGGTAAGACTTCTATCTTCCCCAGCGGACGTACGCTGTGTCGCGGCTGTATAGCAGATGCCTTTGGCATATATGTATATCTTCTCTCTTGCCAAAATAGCCAATATCGGTTATACTCGCATAAAGTATGCGGGATGGCCTGGGCCATACACAAATTTCTTGATGCAGTATACCAGAGCCCCCAACGATAATCAAGTAAACGCTATGCATTAGCGTCGAGGCCTACCCCTGGTAGGTTTTCTGCTGTGTTCGTTGGATTTTAGAGAGGAAGAAAATAATGTCAGCAGGTCGTTGTGATATATGTGAGCGCAAGCCGATGTATGGGAACAATGTGCCCTTTTCGCAGCATCGCACACGTCGTCGCTTTGTGCTCAATGTGCAGCGCCGTCGTATTGAGATCAATGGAAGACCGAAGATCGTGAATATTTGCACACGTTGCCTGAGGACCATGAGCAAGCTGCCAAAGGTGCGCTAGGCGTTCATAGTGTAAGAACGGTGTTTGCAGGAACACTCCTCTCATAGACGAAGTCGAAAGCAATTTGGACGTCTATGAGAGGAGTGTTTCTTGCTTGTGCTTCTGCTCAAAGCGTGTACGCAGTTGTCCACAGGCAGCGGCAATGTCATCGCCACGTTCGGCACGTATACTATTACTGACGCCGTGCTCGAAGAGGATATTACGGAACGTGCGGATGGCCTCTGGCCCTGATGGCTGATAGCTTGCGGCTGTGGCGTTGACTGGAATGCAGTTTACATGGGCAAATTGATGCAACGGTGTGAGCAATTGAGCGAGTTGTTGTGCGTGTGTGGGTGTGTCATTAACTCCTGCAATGAGCACATACTCAAATGTCACCTGGCGTTTTGTGGTAGCGATATAGTCCCGGCAAGTGGCGAGGAGTTCCTGCAAAGGATATTTGCGATTAATCGGCATCGTCTGACTGCGTGCCTCGTTCGTTGGCGCGTGGAGCGAAATCGCCAGGTTCACCTGAAGTTGCTCTTGACTTAACTTACGAATTGCCGGTACTAAGCCTACGGTTGAGACGGTCATGTGCCGAGCTCCCAGGTTAAAGCCTTCCGAGTTGTTGAGGGTACGTAGCGCTTGTAGTACGTTGTCGTAGTTGTGGAGTGGTTCGCCCATGCCCATGAGGACGATGTTTGTAATATGGTCGATTGGCGTGCTGCCAGGTAGCCCAGCCGCTGTCCAGGGCGTAGTGCGTAGCTCACGCGCAAAGAATAACACCTGCGCAACGATCTCCCCTGCACTCAAGTGACGATCAAAGCCCATCTGCCCCGTTGCGCAAAAAGTACAGCCAAAAGCACAGCCAGCCTGACTGGAGACACAAACGGTCGCGCGTGCGCCGCTGTCTCGCAGTGGCGGATAAAGCATCAACACTGACTCGATCAGCTTGCCATCTGCCAGCTCCAACAGAATTTTTCGCGTGCGATCATCTTTGGAGTGCATTTCGCTACGCACAACCACCGGTCCGATGCAGGTCTCTTCTGCGAGGCGCGTGCGCAGTGCCAGGGGGAGGTTGGTCATCGCTGAAAAATCGGTGACAAGATGCTGATAAAGCCAGCTATATATTTGTTTGGCGCGAAAAGAAGCTTCTCCGCGCTCAGTGAGCCACTGTCGTAGTTCTGGCAGCGTGAGCGCGAGCAGGTCCGTCTTTTTCTGCGCGTGAGGTGGTTGTGTTGATAGTATGGTCATGCCTCATTATAGCACGTACCAATGGTCTTTGCCAAAAGAATGTAGCCTTCTATACTTCGATTGACATGGCAACTGCACCACCACCGCCCAGGCAGAGCGTTGCCAGGCCACGCCCACCACCACGACGTCTGAGTTCGTAAATCAATGTCGTAAGCACGCGTGAACCACTGGAGCCAATAGGGTGCCCTAACGCTATCGCTCCACCATTGACGTTGACCCGCGACCAATCCCAGTCTAGCTCTTTGCCATTGGCAAGCGCTTGGGCAGCAAAGGCTTCGTTGACCTCGATCAGGTCAAAATCATTGAGTTGCTGGCCGGTGCGCTCTAACAAACGCTGCACGGCACGCGGTGGCGCACCAAAGATGTAGCGCGGCGTAATCGCAGCCGAGGCATAGCCGGTAATACGCGCTAACACATCCAGGCTCTGGCTATACGCGAATGCCTGCTCGACAACGACAGTGGCGGATGCTCCATCACTCAGACCCGGCGCATTGCCAGCAGTGACGGTGCCATCGGCCTGGAAAGCGGGCGTCAGCTTTGTGAGTGCCTCTATAGAGGAGTCTGCACGAATGGGTTCGTCGCTATCAATAAGAAGGATGCCTTTCTTCTGCCTAACCTCGATGGGAATAATCTCATCCTTGAAGCGTCCTGCGGCAGTAGCCGCCGCTGCATGTTGATGGCTCTGCCATGAGAAACGATCCTGTTCTTCACGCGTGATCGCAAACTTTTCGGCGATAATCTCCGCCTCATTGCCCATGTGGACATGTTCAAAGGCGCACCACAACCCGTCATGCACTACACTATCAACGATTTTTGCGTTACCCATGCGATAGCCCGTTCGCGCCTGAGGCAGCAGATAGGGTGCATTGCTCATACTCTCCATACCACCAGCGACGAAGGCTTGCGCATCTCCAGCACGAATAGCCTGCGCAGCTAACATGATCGCCTTGAGACCAGAACCACAGATTTTATTGATGGTAAAAGCTGGAATGTCAACCGGCAGGCCAGCATAAATAGCAGCTTGCCTGGCAGGGGCCTGGCCTATACCGGCTGAAACAACATTGCCCATAATCACTTCATCAATAGCCTGTGGATCAATGCCTGCGCGGCGTACTGCTTCTTTTATGGCAATCGCCCCCAGTTGGGGTGCAGTAAAACTAGCAAGGTTACTGAGAAATTTTCCAGTTGGTGTCCGCGCTGCTGCGATGATAACAGGAATATGTTCGCTCATACGTACTGCTCCTTAAACTTCCACGCCGCCATGGTGACAAAAATTGCGATGAAAAGCGTCCTTGCTCTTCTCTAATTGTATCTTCGAGTGGCAAATACGGTCAAATCGAAAAATAGCGTACAACCCTTCCATTTCCGTCAGGATTTGAGCCGTTTCTACACCTAAAGAGATTGACATGAGGCCACAATTAGGAATACTATGTGCATGATGGCCGAATAGTGCTAATACCCATAGGCATTCAGAAACGCCACTCTCGTGGCTAGAGCAGTGCCGCGGCACTGCTCTCATCTGAATGTAAGGAAATATAAGCGGTAAGCAATGCATTGCGCCCATTTTAATCAGCACACAAGGATCACAGAGCATGTCACAGATGCATGATGGCAAGAAACGAGGGTTGGACGATGACCGCGAAGATGATTTGGAACAACTACTTCTGGGAGCAATACCCCTGACAACATCTTCAAGTGAACGACCAGACTCCCCAAAAGCTGCGTCTTCAGATGAGTGGGGGGCGCGAAGCAGTAGACCAACTGATGGTAGCGATGTCCAGGGGGCGCTAGGACTCTTCGCAGAAGCGTCACAGGACATGGCAACCGCAACGGTCGAGCTGAGCTTAGGACGGCACTTTGCTTGCGTAGATTTTTGCAATCAAGCAGCAGAAAAAGCTGCGCAAGCAGTAAGTCTGCTACGCATGGGTCATCGCTCTATGTACGATCATGATCTACAGAGACTAGGGAGCCTGGTTGGAGCCCCTCAGGAGATTCAAGACGAAATGGCTCAATTGACCCCATTTCATCCCGAAGCCTTCTACGCCGATACCCCCCCAGAAGAGGCCGATGCGGTTATTAATGCTGAACAAGCCAGTTATTATGTCAAATGCGCACGGAAAGTATTGCGTTGGGCAAAAACGCTCGTATTAGTCATGTAAATTCTCTTTCTCTTGTATAGTACAAAAAGATTTATAGCTACGAGGGTGTGTCCGCAGGTGACAGGCAAACAGTGCAGTTGTACGCATCTCAGGCAGGCTCACTCTTAGTTCGTTAGCCCATAACAGACAGTTGGAGGATATTTTAATGACACAACAGATCACCCATTCAGGACTGGAAGAAGCCGTCAAACAGTCACCGAAGAAATGGGTTTACCTTTTCAGTGAAGGTAATGCGAAAATGCGTGAATTGCTGGGAGGCAAAGGAGCAGGCGTTGCTGAGATGACCAATGCCGGGCTGCCTGTCCCCCCAGGATTTACCATCACCACCGAAGCCTGTAACGCCTACTATGAGTTCAACAAGCGGTTCCCGCAGGGTACGTGGGAACAGGTACTGGCAGCCCTCAAGGTCGTCGAGCAGCAGACCGGTAAGGGCTTTGGCAAGCAAGAAAACCCCTTGCTGGTCTCTGTGCGCTCTGGCGCAAAATTCTCGATGCCGGGTATGATGGATACCGTGCTAAACCTGGGTATCAACGACGAAACGGTGCAAGGCCTGGTCGTGCTGACCGGAGATGAGCGCTTCGCCTACGATGCCTACCGCCGCTTCATCCAGATGTTCAGCAAGATCGTGCTCGACACCAATCCACGCGATTTTGAGTGTGTGCTGGACCACTATAAAGAGAAGGCTGGCGTCAAGACCGACGCGGAAATTCCCGCCAGTGATCTCAAACAACTTGTGGTAGAATTCAAGCAGATTGCCGAGCGACAGTCAGGCCAGCCTTTCCCGACCGACGTCTACCAGCAGTTGCATAAAGCTGTCGAAGCTGTCTTCTCCTCCTGGAATAATAAGCGCGCTATCGATTATCGCAACTACAACAAGATCGCGCACAGCCTGGGCACAGCCGTCAACGTACAAAGCATGGTCTTCGGCAACATGGGCAATGACAGTGGCACGGGTGTCGCCTTCACGCGCAATCCCGGCACAGGTGAAAAAGCTCTCTATGGCGAATATCTGCTCAATGCCCAGGGTGAAGATGTTGTAGCAGGCATCCGTACACCATCAAGGATCAGTCGCCTGCAAGAAGACTTGCCAGCCGTCTTCCAGCAGTTCCAGCAAATCGCTCAGCGCCTCGAACAACACTACCGCGACATGCAAGACCTGGAGTTCACCGTTGAGAAGGGGCACCTCTACATGCTCCAGACGCGCTCAGCGAAACGCAATGCGCAGGCATCCGTCAAGGTCGCAGTGGACATGGTCGAGGAAGGGCTGATCACGCCAGAAGAGGCCATCAAACGCGTAGAGCCGTTGCAAGTCTACCATCTGCTGTTGCCCCACTTCGACGAGGGCGAGAAGAAACGCGCCGAAAAAGAGGGTCGTCTGCTGGCAAAAGGCTTGAATGCCTCCCCCGGCGCAGCCTATGGCAAAGCTATCTTCGATGCGGACCGTGCCGAAACATTGGGCAAGGCAGGCACACCAGTCGTCCTGGTGCGTCCAGAGACCAGCCCCGATGATGTGCATGGTATGCTTGTTGCCAAGGGCATCTTGACCGCACGCGGTGGCGCAACCAGCCATGCAGCGGTGGTTGCACGTGGTCTGGGGCTGCCCTGTGTCGCAGGCTGTGAAGATATCCGCGTCAGTGAAGCGGAGCATCTCTTCCGCGTCGTTGGCTCAGAGCTGGTGATCAAAGAAGGTGACGACATTTCTATCGACGGCGCTACCGGCGAAGTTTTCGCGGGTATCATTAAGACCGTCGAAGCGGACTTCGACAAAGAGGTAGATCTCAAAAAGCTGCTCAATTGGGCAGATACATTCCGCAAACTGGGCGTGTGGGCCAACGCGGACTATCCTCGTGATGCTCAACGCGCTATTATCTTCGGGGCTGAGGGCATCGGTCTCTGCCGTACAGAGCATATGTTTATGGAGCAGGAACGTCTGCCTATCGTGCAGAAGATGATCCTGGCGAAGAGCAAAGAAGACCGCCAGGCTGCACTTGATCAACTCTTGCCGTTCCAGCGCAGCGACTTCAAGGGTATTTTCGAGGCTATGGTCAATCCTGAAACAGGCGAAGGCTACCCGGTCGTGATCCGCTTGATCGACCCACCTTTGCACGAGTTCCTGCCCTCCTATGAGGATCTGCTGGTAGAGGTCACACGCCTGGAAACACAGGGCGGCCACGAGGCAGAACTACAAGAGAAAAGGACATTGCTGGAGGCCGTTGGCGCGATGCGCGAGATGAATCCGATGCTGGGTCTGCGCGGTTGCCGATTGGGTCTGGTCTTCCCAGAAATCAACATCATGCAGACGCGCGCGATCCTGGAGGCTGCTGCAGAGCTGGCACGTCAGGGCAAGAAGCTGCAGCCCAAGATCATGATCCCGCTCGTTGGGCATGTCAATGAGTTGAAAGAAGTGCGCCGTCAGTTGGAGGCTGTAGCCGCAGATATCGCCAGTCAGGCAGGCGGCAAAATAGAGTACAAGTTCGGTACGATGATCGAGCTACCACGTGCAGCGCTGACCGCCGATCAGATTGCTCCGGTCGCTGACTTCTTTAGCTTCGGTACGAACGATCTTACACAGACCACGTTTGGCTTCAGCCGCGACGACGCCGAAGGTAAGTTCTTGCTCAAGTATATTGACGGCCTGGAGGAACCCGGTCTGAAAGAGAAAGTCAAGATCCTGCCCATCAATCCATTCCAGACACTGGATCGCGATGGCGTTGGACAACTGGTGGCGATGGCCGCGCAAAAGGGTCGCAAAGCCAATCCACACATCGAGTTGGGCATCTGCGGCGAACATGGCGGCGATCCTGATAGCATTACCTTCTGCAGCGAAGTCGGACTCGACTATGTGAGCTGCTCACCTTACCGTGTACCGATTGCACGCCTGGCAGCCGCTCAGGCCGCGCTCACGAGCACGGAGAGGGACAAGTAAGCCGGTAAAGCTTTTCGCATTTTGTGCGTTAACAGTATAAAAGCATGAGATTGGCCCTGTGCGGGTATTAGCTATCCGCTACAGGGTCAATCTCGTACTCAAAAGAGGCAAGATGAACACGGAACGTTTTTACCTCAAAAGGTTTTACCTCAAAGGAAAAACTGTTCCCTTGCACCGCAATATCCACTGACGGCTCCTCTAGCAGATTACAGGTCTGCGCGGAAAGCAGCGCACGGGCAAAGCTAAGCGTACCACTGCCACGCTGATTATGTGACTCGTAGAGGCGCACAATCAGCCCATCGCCGTCTTCCGCAGGTTTCACTGTCTCTACAATCACATGCGTGCAAGATGACTGCACGAATGCCGCCAGACTGGGGATAGGTGATGAGACTTTTTGTGCTTGACCAGGCATACATATGACAGGAACGTTGAGTTCATATGCGTGGCGTACCGTCTGAGCATCTCGCCAGTCGCCCAGGTGCGGCAAGAGGCTATAGGTGAAACGATGGAGTCCTTGATCAGCCTGTGCATCGGGATGCACACCGGACTTCAGCAGAGTGAGGCGCATCACGTTATCATGCACATCATGCCCATACTTGCTATCGTTGAGTAAGCTCACACCATAGCCGCCTTCGCTGAGATCAATCCAGCGGTGCGCGCAGACCTCGAAACGCGCCAGGTCCCAGGAGGTGTTACGATGAGTTGGACGTTCCACACTGCCGAACTGGATCTCATACGTTGCGCGTGTACTGTTGATCGCCAGAGGGAACGCGGCCTTTAAGAGTGTCTGATGTTCATGCCAGTCGATCTCCGTCGCGATGTCGATGCGCGCTGATCCGCGCCAGAGCGAGATGCGTTGCGTCATACGTGAAGACAAATATGAGCGCTCGATTTCGACGGTTGCACGCACCGGCCCCTTCTCAAGAACGCGTAGCACAACCTCATCGTGAAGAGGATATGGTTTCTCCTCATAAAAAAGATCAATATCCCAGGCATCATAGTTTAAAGGGCGATCCTCATAGGCGATGAGCTGATTGCCTACTTGCCCAGGAGCAAGCACATCACGCTCAGCACGCTTATCATACAGTCGACTGATATTGCCATCGGTGTTG
Source organism: uncultured Chloroflexia bacterium (assembly GCA_963802635.1). Classification (GTDB taxonomy): domain Bacteria; phylum Chloroflexota; class Ktedonobacteria; order Ktedonobacterales; family Ktedonobacteraceae; genus CAVTLG01. Next base: position 724,916 of record CAWDJJ010000001.1, read on the forward strand.
AGCCAGAGATCGTAATACTCATTCTGTAGCAACAGCGTCTCATCGTCCAGGTGTGCCACTCGACAGTATGCTAGCTCATCATCTCTTTGCGGACGAGCTGACGCGGAGAGGATCGCGATGCCACTGGAAGGTACACGCACACCGTCAAGCAGGAATACCGCATTGCCATCCCAATCCACACTGCTCTGCGCGTCTGGTAAAGCAAACCCGGGTACCTTAGCTATCTGAATGGGGTCAGAGCGCTCCCAGAGCAACGTATTAAGCAGAACCAGATCTTGTTCTCCTGCGGGAATATGTCGTTGGAGCGTTGCCAGTGCCTCGTCTCGTATCTGCTGACCGATGGCATGCACCTGGGCATAGATGCGTTCGGTATCTTCGTAGACCTCGTGAATAGACGAGCCAGGCAGTACATCATGGAATTGGTTGAGCAGTATCAGCCGCCAACCTTCGTTTAGCTGCTCCTGGCGGGAGGGCATACCATAAAGACTGGCCCAGGCATTGAGCAGTTCTGTCTCGCGATAGAAGAGTTCCGCGTGTCGATTCGCCTGCTTATTCCGTGCCTGGGAGGTATACGTGCCCCGGTGATACTCCAGATAGAGTTCACCAACCCAGGTAGGCAGGCGCGGATGCTCCCAGACATGAGCGTAGAGTTTGGTGAAGAACTCATCAGCCCGACCAGATTGTACCTGGGGAAAGCCTGGGAGATCTGCCAGAACCTGCACGCGTTCCAGTTGCTCCTCCGTTGGACCACCACCACCGTCACCCCAGCCAGCGAGATAGAGCAAGTGCTCATTGATATCCTGCTGCCGATAGTTGTTCCATGTGCCCGTCATATCTGCTGGACGCAGAGGACCATTATATGTGTAGGAGGTTGATGTCGTATATAAGTCTGGGGCCGTGATAAAGTGTGTTAACACTTCGCTGCCATCGATGCCGCGCCAGCGAAAGGTGTCACATGGCATACGATTAAACTGGTTCCAACTAATCTTGGTGGTCATAAAGACGGGAATATTGCAGCTACGCATAATCTGGGGTAGCGCGGCACTATAGCCGAAGACGTCCGGCAGCCAGATATGCTGAGGCGCACTCCCAAATTCTTGTTGCAGAAAACGTGTCCCGTGCATGATCTGACGCACCAGTGACTCACCAGAAGGCAAGTTACAATCGGCCTCCAGCCACATAGCACCCACAGGCTCAAAACGTCCCTCGGCCACGCGCTGCTTCACGCGGGCATACAACTCAGGGACATCCTCTTTCAGCCATTGTAGAACCTGCGGCTGGCTCTGGCTGTAGTGATAGGTAGGATAGCGCTCCATCAGGCTCAACACATTTGCTACGGTATGAGCAATCTTTTGCCGCGTGCGCCAGTAGGGCCACTGCCACGCGACATCCAGATGAGCATGTCCGCTGATCGTAATCTGCGGACGGTTGCCGCTGGTGAGACCCGCTGTCAGATGCGTTTGTAGATAGGTATAAGCGTCTTGAGCTGAGGCGGTAAAGCGTGCACTGTGCCATCCTTCGCGTAGATCAAGCATGACGTAGGCGGTATTCAGACGCTCTAATAGCGCGTGACGAGCCGGTTCGCCTTCAGGCAAGGAGACGCTGGCATCCAGGACCGTTTGCATCAGGTGATAGAGCTGCCAATGCACCAGGGAGCGTGTATGGAGTGTCAGACCCCCAAAGGGTTGCGGCTCTGCGGTATACACCTGAAGTTGTAACATATGCGCGTTGCCATCAGCGACTTCGGGTGGCAGTAAGAGCACAGGATGCCGCCAGTCAAAAGCTCCACAAGCTCGACCGTCGAGAAAGACCGTCGCTTCCAGGCGGCACAGAATTTCGTCGTAGTCGCGTGTATCCCAATGTAAGCACAACACCAGAGGGCTGCCCTGCATTGCGTTGGGGATACACAGTTCTGTCATCAGCCAGCTCGTGCCATGCTGCACACCCCATAGCTGTCCTACTTCTACCTGTTGCCACTCCGTGCGCGCGGATGGCTGTGTCATCGGACCTGTTGCACCGCTGCTATAGATTGGTGCCAGGGCATGCGCTGGCCCCTGTGTGGCTTTGCCCAGTTCTGCGAGACTACAACGAAGTTTTTGAATTGTGAATACCATGTGAATTTCCTCATCTTCACCTGGCCTCTTTAGGGATTCCATGCATATACGTTCCCAAAAAAGGTAATAGGTGTCCATGTTTTTTACTTGACCCATTTGAGGGTACGGAAACGTGTTAAAGAAAAGGATACAACTCAATTAGTGCTTCCTGCAATACATTGCCATCCTCGTTTTAGGTCTGTGTGATGAACGCGATAGCCGCTTTCCTACAGTCGCACTTAGCAGCCGAACCGTAAACCTCTTCATCAGGTATGAAAAAAAGCCTCTGAACTTTGCCTTCAGAGGTGAGACTCTGTACCGGTGAATATATCTTACCAGGCAGTGCGAAAAAAGAAGGGAAAGTGATTGGTAGGATGTCCGTACAAAAATGAGGTAATTGCAGTAATCGCAAGTGCAGTACCTCTGTACGGACATCCTGTTTTAAAAGTCTTCTCGTGTGCCCTCAAACTCCACGTCTATATAGGCATCGGTAAGAGTAAAGTGTATTCCTAAGCTGTTAAGTGGGATCTCGGCGTCATTTTCAAACGCGTCGTAAATCCATTTGTTATTTTCTTTGCGATAGCTCTCTATTTTAAGAGACCTTGAGTCCACCAGGATATATTCTTCGACAGTAGGGTGTGCGCGATAATTTTTAAGTTTCCACGTTCGATCTGTGATCTCGGTACTGGGAGACAGAACTTCAACAACGAGGCGTGGAAATTGGATCGCTTGAACGGTGCCTCGGTCACGTGCATCGCAGGTTACGATTACGTCAGGATGGAAGTAGCGTGTTTCGGAGATGAAGACTTTCATGTCAGAGCTATAAACGCGACAGGGACTTCCACGAAGAAGATGCCAGAGCAACCTTTGCATATTTGATTTGATGGTATCATGATTAGCGGTCCCACCCGCCATAGCATACGCGTGACCATCAATATATTCGTAGCGCGTGTCAGGATCGTTTTCTTCAAGTTGAAAGTATTCTTCAACTGTCATAGATTGCCGATGTTCTAGCGCCATAGAACCACCCCGATCAACTATGAGATATCACCGGATTATTATTACGATGGACCTGCTTTCATTATAGCATAGCTGTATCCCCCTACGGCTTCGGGCATCAATGCAGTTATGGCTCCATTCCATAAAGCAGTTCGTATTGCTCTTCGAGCGCCGACTTGCTACAATGGTGCTAATGAGACAAGCGACATAAAAGGATATCTATGGAACAAGTAACAGTCAGCGATAGCGTACAAGAGCAGCAATATGGTACATTGCAGCTACCCCATGGTCAGATTGAACTTCCGATCTACATGCCCGATGCGACACTCGGCGTGGTGCGGGCCACTGACGCTACAGACCTCGCGTTGTGCGACGTGCAAGCCGTGGTCATGAATACATTCCACTTGATGCAGCGTCCCGGCTCCTCGACGATCCAGGCATTAGGCGGCTTACATAAAATGAGCGCCTGGCAACGTCCGATTGTGACCGATTCCGGCGGCTTCCAGGCTTACTCGCTGATCCAGCAACAAGCAAAATTTGGCTCGTTGGACGCCGATGGCATCACATTCAAGCCCGAAGGTGCCGAGCGCAAGTTTCACCTGTCACCCGAAAAGGCCGTTCAGCTCCAGTTGAGCTACGGCGCAGACATCGTGATGTGCCTGGACTATTGTACCCATGTCGATGCACCGGCATCCGTGCAAGCAGATGCGGTAATGCACACTATCGCCTGGGCCAGACGTTGCAAGCTCGAATTTGAACGCCTGCTGAAGCAGAAGCGTCTATCACCGGAACAACGCCCCAGGCTTTTCGCGGTGGTTCAGGGCGGTGGGTCACACGAGTTGCGTCGGCGTTGTGCTGAAGAGTTGCTGGCTATCGGTTTTGACGGCTTTGGCTACGGAGGCTGGCCGCTAGATAATCAAGGCAAGCTGCTCAGCGACATAATCAGCTACACACGCGCGCTGATACCTGCGCAATTTCCCATGCACGCGCTCGGTGTTGGACATCCCATCAACGTCGTAGAGTGCACACGCATCGGCTATGGCATCTTTGATAGCGCCATGCCTACTCGTGATGCACGTCATGCGCGGCTCTATACCTTCACGCACGATCCTGCCACGCTTACCTTTATGCCTGCTGAAAAGTGGCTCTCCTATGTCTATGTCAACGATGACAAATATATCAAAAGTGACGCTCCGGTCTCCAGCTACTGCGATTGCCTGTGCTGTACCCATTACTCGCAGGGCTATCTGCATCACCTATTCAAAATCAACGACACGCTCTTCTTTCGTCTGGCAACTATGCACAACCTGAGGTGTATGACGATGTTAACGCAACAACTAAGGGCGCAGTATTATGCTCAAGGACGCTAACCAATCCCAGCTTGCTGCACTCGTGAGCGATGTACTGAGCAGCGGCAAATATCGCGACGTTGACCCTGACGTGGTTAGATATATTGGCAGTCAGGAGCTGGCGAAGCGGCGCAATCTCAAGGAGGCGCTCAAGGCAACCAGGAGCAAGCTGCACCAGATTGGCGGAGCGTATTTTCGTGGCAATGAGGACACTGGCGTCTGGCTATCAGCCTTACAAACAGCTATACAAACAGGCGAACAGGACCGCATAAAACGGACGAGCAAAGAGATTATGAGCAACCACGCATCTACGCGTGAGCGTATACCGCTGCTCGACCAGTTTTACAGCACGGTGCTTGCCGATCTCCCACCAATACATAGTGTGCTCGACATCGCCTGTGGACTCAATCCGCTGGCCGCGCTCTGGATGCCGTTGGCAGCCGACGTCGAATATTATGCCTATGATATCTACCAGAACATGATGGATTTCCTCAATCGCTCCCTGGCACTAATGCATATATCGGGATACGCCCAAACAGGCGATGTTATTCAAGCCTGTCCGACGCGCTCGGTTGATGTCGCGTTTGTGCTCAAAGTATTACCGTGTTTGGAGCAGATAGACAAACAGGCAAGCTACCGTCTATTACGGGAACTTCATGCGCGCTACTTGATCGTCTCATACCCGATACACAGTCTGGGAGGGCGCAGCAAGGGCATGCTCCAACACTATGCAACGCAGTTCCAGCAACTAGTGGATGGTACCAACTGGGAAGTAGGGCGCTATGATTTCGCAACGGAGCTTGTTTTCGTGATAAAAAAAGTGTAACTGTTCAGGTCGGTAGGACAGCGGCAAAATATGATATTTCAGGTGATAAATTATTCTAAGAGGTATGACGGACGCGATAAATCGTGTCCCTACATTTCGGGCAATAAATTGTTGGACGAGACGATGATCGCCAGTTGCAAGGATGTTTTCAAGTCCGTAGAGTTCCCCCCCTCTACGTGATCACACATATCCACGGCGATTCATCGCGTTTGATGAGTAGGGACCCGGTTCACCGCGTCCGTATCCCTATCCCTTTTATGCATCTATATGGCGATTCATCGCGTTTGATGAGTAGGGACCCGGTTCACCGCGTCCGCATCCGTATCCCTTTTATGCATCTCTATGGCGATTCATCGCGTTTGATGAGTAGGGACCTGATTTATCGCATCCGTATCCGTATCCCTTTTATGCATCTATATGGCGATTCATCGCGTTTGATGAGTAGGGACCCGGTTCACCGCGTCCGTATCCCTATCCCTTTTATGCATCTATATGGCGATTCATCGCGTTTGATGAGTAGGGACCCGATTTATCGCATCCGTATCCCTATCCCTTTCATACAAAAAAAGGATCATAATTACGAACCCATCATCGTCCAGCGCTCAAGTTCATAGACGACGTTGGCAATGGCAGTAAGCGCGGCAGTCTCCGCACGCAAAATACGTGTACCCAGCGTAACAATGTGCACATGATGATTCTGCGCGAGCTTGATCTCGTCCGTTGTGAGTCCTCCCTCGGGACCAAGAAATAGTGCGACGGTTTCACTGGAAGCGGCATTGGGCTGGATGGTCTGGAGCACTTCACGTAGACTGCGTTGATGTTCCTTTTCCCACGCCAGGATGGCATGCGCGGCTGGCGGGATCTCGTCGAGTACCTGCTTGAATGGACGTATGGGTAATAACTCAGGGCAACGCACGCGACCACATTGCTCGGTTGCTTCCTGGATGATACGTTGCCAGCGCCGTATCTTAGCTGGCCCGGCTTCCTCCAGTCCAGATGCTGAACGTTGACAGAACATAGGTGCGAAAGCTGCAACACCCAATTCCGTGCCCTTCTCCAATATCCACTCGAAGCGCGCCGATTTAAGCAGGCCCTGGCAGAGTATAATGCGCAGTGGAGATTCACGTTTGCCCTGACGACGTTCGGATATCTGTACCTCTACTGCGCTACGACTACTGCTTGTCACGATGCTAAGCAGTTCATCTCCGCTATTGTCGAAGAGCACGAGCTGCTCACCAATCGTCAGGTGTAGTACATCGCGTATCTGGTGGGCCAGCGGGTCAGGTAAAAAGAAGCTGTCTCCTGGTCCGCTACGTTCTACTGCTGGCAGAAAAAAACGGTGCATGTCTCTATCCTCGCCTGCGTAGTATAAGTGTGACCCAATCGTCAATCATTGTCTGCTCAACCAGCTCTAAGCCTGCTGCTAGCAAGGGTCCCTGTGCGTCCGGCAGTCGTGCTTCGATGATGCCACTGACGATCAGTGTTCCCTGTGGAGCGAGCGTTTGTGCGAGTTGTGGGGCAATGGAGCCGATGATGTGCGCAATGATGTTGGCTAAGATCAGGTTGTATTGACTGGCTCGACGCGCAGCTTCCTCGGCATCCAGCACACCATGCACGACGGTAATGCGATCTGTCAAAGCGTTCAGTGCTACATTAGCCCGTGTACTCTCTACGGCAACACTACTATTGTCGATGGCATAGACGCTCGTTGCCCCTAGTTTAGCGGCTGCCAGTGCGAGAATGCCAGAGCCTGTGCCAACGTCAAGCACATGCATGCCGGGCTGCACGCGCTGCTCGACCTGTTCCAGGCACATACGGGTCGTGGGATGGACGCCGGTCCCGAACGCCATACCGGGATCAAGCGTCACCACAACTTCACGATTTTTGGGTGAGTACTCGCGCCATGAAGGACGGATAACCAGACGTTGCCCGATATGGGTCACGTGATAATAGTCTTTCCAGGCGTTGGCCCAGTCCTCTTCATTGACGGTACACGTACTCAGTTCACCGACAAAGTGTGCTCCTAAACTGGCAAAATGCCAGAGTCCTTCGGTTATCTGCTGACGTGTAGCCTGTTCCTGACCATCGATGGGCAGATAGGCATGGACCTGGACCGGTAGATTGGGCAGAATACGATAGTCTTGTCCATCGTCGGTCAACTCGTAGGGTTCTTCAATGACAATACCCTCGGAGGTATAACGACGCAATAATTCGCTTACTGACTCTACGGCTTCAGGATGCACCTGTACGGTCAATTCTAACCACTGCATAAAAACAACGTTCTCCCTTTTCGCACGCTCTTTTTTGCTGACCTGCCTGGTTACTTGTTTGGTGAGCGTGGATATATTGCCTTTTAGCATACCATAGAGCGCCAAATTGATAGTTCCTCACAAGTGAACTACAGATGGGCTATTCCTGGCGACGTTTTCTGCTCTACTGTTCCCTGTGCAATTCTCAGTCGTTTTACAATTGTCTGGATTGGTTTCTCATATCCATGAGCATTCAGAAACGCGTTCTTATTCCGCCTGGCAACGCTGCTGTCGCAGCAACTGCTGCGCAGTCAGCCAGGCGGATCAGCAACTGCCGTCCCTCTTAGGCTGTCAGAAACGAAGCTGGCGCTTCTCGTCTTCGGCTCATCTGAATGCAGGGCAATACCAGACAGCGCCGATCATGATGGCAAGGGAGCAATGCATGTAAACTGGATGTCAAACAATAAGAAAGCAAAGGAACGTTGCGCATGGATAGTCTTTCCTATATCTATAATCCGCTTGTTACGCCTGGTATCATCATCATCATTTTTATCGCTGTCACCCTGATCGTCGTCATCAAGCAGAGAGCAACAATCACAAAGACACTCGGTCGTCTGGCTGCCAAAGTGTGGACACGAGCTGGATTTTTCTGGACCGTCAATCTCATCTTTATGGCGGTCTCTATCTTGCATGCAGGCATCTTCTTTGGCATTGCTGGCGACGGCCACAATATGCCTGGTATTGCCCAATATCTGGGGTTTGCAGTCTCCTTCTTCCTGGATCTGGTGACGATCATTCTGATGCAAGCTATGTTGGAGGCGCGCTATCGAGGCGAAGAGGGACGTGCACGACAATTTCTCCTCTTCATTGCCATCTGCTGTGGCACATCCACGTTTGCCAATCTGGCAATCTCGCTCAATGATTTTGATGCCACGACCATGTTGCCTCATGCACCCTGGGCGATCCAGGTAGCCTCACCCTATGTGCTGGCGTCCTTTCCGCTCTTTGTGATCATGATGTCGATAGCCGCTGAGATGATCGTGAATGTCCGACCGTTGGAAAGTCTGAATGAGGAGGAGTATGAGGCGGACGAGAAGAAGCGGCTCAAGATGCTGGAAATTCGCAATACCTATTTACAAAAGCAAGCCGACGAGGAATTGAGGGCGTTTACTGATTCGAGCACAGATGTGCGCCAATAAACAGTTGCGCAAGGGGCAAATGTCGGGATCGTTCCGCTGGTTCTGGGAGAAACCGCGTGAGACGGAGGTGATTATTGCCGAGGTCACGAAGCAATTAAAAGCGCTGTATGAGCCGCAAATTGAGGGCCTTAAGAGACGGTTAGAGGAGGCGCAAATGCAGATACAAAGCGCTGACCGCCTAGTACCAACGCTACAGGTGGAGCAAAACGACCCTCTGACTTCGCTTCTGCAGACGGCACCCGAATATTTTGATGAGACGCGTCAAAACTCTGGACCAATCCAGATAAACGCAGCGCTTTTAGCGGTCACAAAAAACTATCCTCGTGTCGTGTCAGAGTGGCTGGCAAACAATCGTAAAACGGTCACGTTAGAGGAGATTATAGAGGTCACGGGACACACGAAACGACGTCTGAATAAAGCTCCGCTGCGACGGTCGTCCAGGAACCCTGAATTAGTGCTGCTGACATCGGTCATTGAGTGGCTCAAAACGGCTCCATTGCCAGGAAGTCAGAATGGTTCCCTGTCTGGTGAGCTGCCAGCGATCAGCGGTGTGCTCAGCCGCACGCAAAACGACGCTTTTGAGCGACCTGGCGAGGCAATCCCGCCTGCTGCGTACGAGGAGATGTTGTCGTCATGGACTCCTGCATCTATTTCAATCCCTTCAAGCAGGTCGTGAAAGGACATTTGTGCGGGCGCGATCCCCAAAGAAGATTTGGGGGTCGCCGCGCACTGGCGAAGAGGGATAGTGCCTCACCAAAAAGCTGTCCCTGCCATCCCCTTGTGACGATCCCAGATGTCTGCTATGCTCCTCTAAGGAATGGGATCACTGTGCTGTAGGATCGAGCTTTATCGAGCATGATGCAGAGCAGCAGAAAAGAGGAACACATGCATGGTCGACTAGAAGGCGGTAAGAAACGGTCACATGAACAAGCAGATTTGTCACCTGATGCCCCTGATGCCCCTAATGCCGGACGAGAAGCTAACGTGTTGCAGCAACTAGCTGGCAGCCACAAACGGCACCGTGGTCCATCTCAGACCGAACAGGGGCAAACATCTGGACTCTTACCTATAGCGAGCTTGTTAAATTCACCAGAAGCCTCTAGCGACTCCGAACAGGAAAGGTCGGATCTGCCACCATCGTATGCCGAATTGTTCCCAGATCATGACGCTCGAGGTCCCTCTGGCCAACTCCGATAACTGACGTCTTACGTCATTCACGGCAGTTCCGGGTACAGTCTCCTGTTTCAGATGCTTCTGGTAGCGATGCTCGCGTTGCCGATCCCAACACATACTTTCCTCCTGAAGTAGTAGCAGCCAATATGCAACAGGCATGGATGTATATGGGAGAAAAGGAAAAAACAGCATATTTAATGAAAAAAAGAGTTGACGATACAACAAGGGCGGCCCGCAATTTTTATATTGAATATAGGCGAAAACTAACAAAAGGAGAAATAAAAAAAATACGACCATCAGAGGAACAAAGGCTTAAAGATGCTGAAGCTAAATGTCGTCGGATAAGAAGTGAAATAGTAAGAGAAATTGATCCTGATAATATAGAAAAAAAGAAAAAAAGAGAAAAATGGGAAAAAGAAGGATTATTCAATAAAAAATGCATCATCCGTTGCAGGACTTTTATATGAAAAAAAGGTATTCATATCGAAAAAACCTATATAGCAGGAGAGAAAACAATGAATAGAAGAGAGGAAACAATTGTAGATATAGCGAGAAAATCGGGAAAATTATCTGCTCATGCCCAAAAACGCTCTGTTGCTAAATGGAGAAAGAAAGCACGGGAATGGGAAAAAAGCAGAAAGCCTGGTGGAGACCCTTATGAGACGACGGATGTTGAGGACTGATACTAAAGCAGGGAATATCTTGTGACGAAGAGGGATAGAGCCTTACCAAAAAGCTGTCCCTGCAATGCCCTTGTGACCATCTCAGATGTTTGTTATGCTTCTCTAGAAATGAGATTACCGTGATAAGTGATCGACCTTCATCGAGCATGATGTAGAGCAGCAGCGCTGCGGGAGAGGAAGAAGCATGCGTGGTCGACTAGAAGATAGTAACAAACGGTTACGTGAAGAAGCAGATTTGTCATTTAATGCCGCTAGTGCTGGACAGGGAGCTGACGTGTTGCAGCAACTGGCAGGCAGCCGCAAACGGCACCGTGGTCCATCTTGGACCGAACGGGGAGGCATACCTATAGCGGGCTTGTTAAATTCACCAGAAGCCTCTAGCGACTCTGAGCAAAGCGGATCGGATCAGTCACCAGTGCCTGTCGAAAGGTCCTTAGAGCATGCAGGTCGAGGGGCACTCAGGCAATCTCCTCTCGGGGATCCTCTGCGCAGTCCAGGGCAGTTCGGAATACCGCATCGTGATCCAGGTTCTGCTCGTAGAGGTGCTGATATTGCCAGCCCCACCACAGACAATCCTCTTGAAAAGTCAACAGTAGGTATACAACATAGAAAATTTAAAAATAAGCAAAAGAAAATAAGAACAGTAACACGTGCTGATGATCCAGGAAATAGTCTAATACTTACACAATATTTCAAGACAGAGAAAGGCATTGATATCGGCGTCGAGAGTATCAGAGGAGGTGGCCTTAGAAGGCCAGAGACAATTGTTCAGCACGCGAAGAACTCAGGAAACTTATCTGGCCTTGCGTTAAAGCGCGGTGTAAGTTACTGGGTTCGGCAGGCACGAGCATGGGAAGAAGCAAGAAAAAATAGAAATACCCCTGACCAAAGTGTGATAAATGATCCTTCTCGCTATCCAGATCAGTCCATACCATCGTCTGCTGGTATTACCAACCCCACCACAGACAATCCTCCTGAAGAGTCAACAGTAGGTATACAAGATATAAAATTTAAAAATAAGCAAAAGAGAAGAAAAATGAAAATAGGTACAGCTAATCATACAAAACATAGTCTAGTACTTACACGATATTTACAAGAAGTTAAGGGCGTTACTATCGATGTCAAGAGTAGCACCCAGGCAGCAGATAAATGGCCGGAGACAATTGTTCGGAACGCGACGAGTTTCAGGAAAATTATCTGGCTCTACGTCTGTAAGTTACTGGGTTCGGAAGGCACGAGCATGGGAAGCAAGCAAAAACGGTGGAGACCCCTATGAGACGACGGATGTTGAGGACTGATACTAAAGCAGGGAATATCTCGTGACGAAGAAGGATGGAGCCTCACCAAAAAGCTGTCCCTGCAATGCCCTTGTGACGATCTCAGATGTTTGTTATGCTTCTCTAGAAATGAGATCACCGTGATAAGTGATCGACCTTCATCGAGCATGATGCAGAGCAGCAGAAAAGAGGAACACATGCCTGGTCGACTAGAAGATAGTAACAAACGGTCACGTGAAGAGGCAGGTTTGTCATCTGATGATGCTAGTGCTGGACAGGGAGCTGACGTGTTAATGCAACTGGCAGGCAGTCGCAAACGGCATCGTGGTCTATCTCAGACCGAACAGGGACAAACATCTGGACGCATACCTATAGCGAGCTTGTTAAATTTACCAGAAGCTTCTACTGGCTCTGAGCAAAGCGGATCGGATCAGTCACCAGTGCCTGTCGAAAGGTCCTTAGAGCGTGCAAGTCGAACACCCAGGCAACCTCCTCTCGAAGATCTCCTGCGCAGTCCAGAGCAGTTCGGAATACCGCATCGTGATCCAGTTTCTGCTCGTAGAGGTGCTGATATTACCAACCCCACCACAGACAATCCTCTTGGAGAGTCAACAGTAGGTATACAAGATAGAGAATTTAGAAATAAGCAAAAGGGAAGCGAAATAGAAATAGGTGTAACTAATGATACAAAACATAGTGTAATACTTACACAATATTTCAAGACAGAGAAAGGCATTGATATCAGCGTCAAGAGTATCAGAGGTGGCCTTAGAAGGCCAGATACAATTGTTCAGTACGCGAAGGACTCAGGAAAATTATCTGGCCCTGTGTCTGTAAGTTACTGGGTTCGGCAGGCACGAGCATGGGAAGAAGCAAGAGAAAATAGAAATACCCCTGACCAAAGTGTGATAAATGATCCTTCTCGCTATCCAGATCAGTCCATACCATCGTCTGCTGGTATTACCAATCCCACCACAGACAATCCTCCTGAAAAGTCAACAGTAGGTATACAACATAGCAAACTTGAAAATGAGCGAAGGAGAAAAAGAAAAGAAATAGGTGTAGCTAATCATACAAGACATAGTCTAGTACTTACACAATATTTACAAGAAGTTAAGGGCATTGCTATCGATGTCAGGAGTAAAAACAAGGAAGGCAATAAAAGGCCAGATACAATTGTTCAGTACGCGAAGGACTCAGGAAAATTATCTAGCCCTGCGTCAATGCGCAATATAAGTCACTGGGTTCAGAAGGCACGAGCATGGGAGGAAGCAAGCAAAAACGGTGGAGATCCCTATGAGACAACGGATACTGAAGACTGAGGCAAAAGCAAAATCTAGAAGAAAATAGATGGACCGGATACTGCTGTAAATATCCAGTCCATGCGCTGTATCGGGTATAATCTTCTATGCTGCTACTGGCCCGTAAAGCTAGCTTATAAGTGTTTAGCCACTACAAGGAGTGGGAGCAGGTGTGCAACATTAGGAGATCCCCAGCCGGTAGCGGCATCCCAACCTGATGCAGCATTATAGCCAGTGATAACCAGAGGATTGCCATCGTTACCAGTGGTCGTGTAGGTATTGTTGCCGACCGTGGTATCATGGAAAGCCCACTTATATACTCTGCTGGTCCCAATCGCATAGAGCGCATCGTTCAGGAAGCCAAGCCGTTTGCCTGCCAGTTGATCACCGAGGGCGGTGATCGCCGCCCATTGCGGAGTGCCAGCGCTTGTGCCTCCAAAGATGAAAGCTGCTTCCGGCGCATTTGCCGCATAGGAACTCCAGACCCCCAATACGCCTCCTTTGACATCGCCATTATAAGCAACATCTGGGACGCCGCGTGTCCGGCTGTGCACAGCTCGATCCTGGTAGTCTGGGCGCGCGAAGATGCGACTATAACCGCCGCCGCTGGCACCGTACTTATCATTCCAGACAGATTCACTAATATAGGCACCAGTTTGTGCATTGGCGTTGAGGGAGGTGCCACCAACGCTAGTCACCGCTGGATCACTGGCAGGCATAGAAGTGCTTTTGTAAAAAGGCTCACTATCGCCGCAAGCCACCGGCGTCGTTTGCGATGCCTGTGCGGCACCTTGATCCCCAGACGAGGCAAAAACCGTCGTACCTTTGCTCACTGCCTGCTCGAAAACCTTATTCTCTGCGCTCAGTGGTACGCCAGTGCAGGCTTCACCTTCACCAAAGCTTTGAGAAATCACGTCACCAAGGTTATGGCGAATAGCATATCTGGTGGCACTGAATATATCGGGATCGTTGTTCGACTTTGCCAGTACCAGATCAATCGTTGCCCCTGGCGCTATCGCGTGAGACCATTCAACATTGAGCGTGATCTCGCCAGCCCAGCCGATCTGATTGTGATCAGTATAATCAAATGGTGTCAGACCGTCAGGAGCAATAATATTGAGTTTCGGGTCGGGCAGACCAAAAATCTGGTCAAAGAGGTGCAGGTCTGCCACAAGTGTGGGACTCTGGTAGGCGTCAATGATCACAATTGTGCGTCCGGCACCAGTAATACCCTTATTCAGTAATGGCGTCACATCATAGGCCGCCTGGATTTGCTGCGGGCTGTAACAACGTATCGCTGCCGTGGCAGCCTGACATGCGAATGTCGAAGCTGTCGTTTTGCCGATAGGACTTTCTCCCTCTTTCACATACACTGTGTAGGGATGAGCAACAGAAACATTAGAAGAGGAAGAAACTTGACGAGCAACGCCGATATAAACAGTGCTCAGCAAGGCACTCAAAATAAGGAAGAGCGCGATACCAGTATGAGCGGACCAACGTGATTGTGTTGCTACTCTCATTAGAAGATTTCCTCATTTCGTGAAAACACAATTAAGAAATATCGAGCAATCATCCAGTACCAGGACCAGCAGCACAGAAACATAGGGGGAGATGTATCCGACTCTTTCTTCACGAGCTTAGAAAGTACAATCAGGTATGCTCATCAGGCAATGAGCACAACCTTCACACATGTAGATGAAATAATCCCCCCAAAAATGAATATCTACCCGTACAAACTAAGTATACCCATCGAGTAGGAAAAATGGAAGTGGTTATGACTTACGTTTTGCTGGTGGATAGCAAAAGGAAGGGAGATGTAAGTTTTTGTCCCTATGTACTCCTAGACGGGACCTTTTCTTTCCTCTACCCTAAAACAGATAGCCAATTATATGAGAACTGTCTTCTTTAGAGACAGAGAAAGGGACAAGATGTTGAGACTTTTCTGCTGTCGCACTCACATCCGTTTTGCTATGGCTGAAGCAAGTATCATCCTTTGCATAAAAAGAGGAATACTATGTTAAAAAATAGGCGCGTTATTTTGGGAATAGCTGCCTTGATCCTACTGCTCCTCGTCTCGCTTGTTATCATCACCTCTCCCAGGCCCTCTGCTGTTAATGCGGCAAAGCCTATGGGCCTGAACTGGTATAATGCTGCCCCATATGTCATGCCATTGGCTAACAATCCTCCCAGCTTGACGACAGTGATGTCCGCGACCGGCGCGAAAGCTTTTGCACTGGCATTCATCGTTGCCGATGGCGGTTGCACACCAGCCTGGGAAACCGACTCCGGCCTGGACGATGTCTCCTCTGATACGCGGGTGGCACCGCTTATCAGCGCTATTCGCGCGGCTGGCGGCGATGTTGTGGTTTCTTTTGGTGGCTATAACGGTGCCAAGCTCGGTCAGACCTGTGGCTCTGCTCAGGCAACTGCTGCTGTTGAGCAGACGGTGATCAACAAGTATAGCCTGAAGGCGCTCGACTTTGATCTGGAGGAGCCAGAGTATGAGAACACTGCCGCTATCAATAACGAGCTAGGTGCGGCGAAAATTCTGCAAGCGAACAATGCTGGTCTCTACGAATCGATCACCATTCCGGGTACCACCAGTGGTACAGGCTACTTCGGCAAGCAATTGCTGGGTAACGCGAAGACGCTGGGCTACACACCAAATAATTACGCCATTATGCCCTTCGATGGTGGCTTTAGTGGCGCTGGCAGTCAGATCAGCGCGTTAGAGAGCTTCAACAGCATCCT
Source organism: uncultured Chloroflexia bacterium (assembly GCA_963802635.1). Classification (GTDB taxonomy): domain Bacteria; phylum Chloroflexota; class Ktedonobacteria; order Ktedonobacterales; family Ktedonobacteraceae; genus CAVTLG01. Next base: position 740,816 of record CAWDJJ010000001.1, read on the forward strand.
GATGAGCACGTTCGGTTGGAGCAGCAAGACGGCCTATGCGCACGAGGGCATCACGTCGATGAGCGGTCGCACTGATAGCGCCGAGTATTTCTACCCATCGGACTTCCAGACGGTGCTTAGCTTTGCTGAGGGCAACCATCTAGCGCGCTTTACCTTCTGGTCGGTCAACCGTGACCGTGAGTGCAGTACACCGGATGACAATGGCAATCTTTCTAGCACATGTAGCAGTGTAACGCAAAGTAGCTGGGATTTTACGAAGGTCATTGCGCAGTTTGCCGGTGCAACGCCTCCCAGTACGGCAGCAACGCCGATAGGTGCGAAATCGACGCCGACACATGCGAAATCGATGTCGACACATGCGACAGCGACGCCGACACATGCGAAATCGATGTCGACATATGCGACAGCGATAGCGACGTTGACAAGTACGACAAGCATGACAAGCGTATGTAGTGATATTGCGTCATGGAATTCGACCACGGCTTACGTCGAAGGGAACAAAGTAATCTACGGTGGCTCGTTGTGGCAGGTGAAGTGGTGGTCAGAGGCAGATGTTCCGGGTGGGGCTGCGGGCGTGTGGACGTGGATCGCGAACTGCAGCTAATACCCATATGCATTCAGATGAGAACTGTGCCGTAGCACATTGCTCATCTGAATGCGTGGTCCGGCCTTCCAGAAGACGCGCCAGTCAATTCATCCCGGTGAATAACCAGGGTTCGTATGACTAACCAGAGCTTGCTCTACGACCGCAGGTAAGAGAGCATCATAGGGAGCGTGCACGATGCCTTTCTCTGTGATGATTGCCGTAAGATAGCGGTGAGGAGTTACATCGAAGGCGGGATTTGCAACACCCACACCAGCAGGAGCGATTACTATTCCTTGTATGCTTGTTACCTCTGTGGGCTTTCTCTGCTCCACCGGAATGTCGTCTCCTGACGATAGCGACAGGTCAATTGTTGATGTTGGTGCCACAACATAGAACGGGATGTCGTGCGCACGAGCAAGTACAGCCAGGGAATAGGTTCCTATCTTATTGGCAGTGTCTCCATTGGCAGCAATGCGATCAGCGCCCACAAAAATAGCATTGATACGACCCTGCTGCATAAAGTAGCCTGCCATGTTATCGGTGATAAGCGTCAAAGGAACTCCAGCGCGTTGGAGTTCCCAGGCTGTCAGGCGCGCTCCCTGCAGAATGGGCCTGGTCTCATCAACAAACACGTGAAGCTTTTTGCCTGCACGATGTGCCACGTAGATAGGAGCAAGCGCCGTACCCATGCCAGCCGTTGCCAGCGCTCCTGCATTGCAGTGCGTTAACACGCTATCCCCGTCGGCGATAAGACCAGCACCCAACTCACCCATACGCAGACAGGCATCATAATCTTCCTGGGCGATAGCCAGCGCCTCGGTGTGTAAATACGGCAAAAGTTCCTGCGGTGAGCTGATGCGCTGGATAGACTCGTCGATGCGGCGTAGCATGCGTTGCACAGCCCAGCCAAGGTTCACAGCGGTCGGGCGCGTACTACAGAGGAGCTGTCCCACGGATTGCATATGCAGCCGAACATCTGCCAGGCTCAGTTCGCCACCCTTTGTTCGCAACAGGCGCACAAGGGCCAGTAGCATGCCGAAGGCCGCCGTAACGCCGATAGCAGGTGCGCCTCTGACACGTAGCGCCTGAATGGCCTCAGCGACTTCCTCCTCGTGATGCAGCTCGAGGTAGCGCGTTTGTCCTGGCAGCAAGGTCTGGTCAATGAGGCAGAGTGTGCCACCTTGCTCATCCTCTTCCCACCAGACCGTTTTGATATGATACGCTGTATCAGTGAGCATAAAAATATTTCTCGCTTCCTCTGCCTGAAGAAAACAATAACCAGCAGAACGGACGCGATACCTCTGGTCCCTCCTGTTCTCAGGGGATGAAGCGTATCTGATCCGTCGTGCTTAGCCAGATCAATCATGTCGATCATCATACCATCTCCACCTTCCATCTCGCTGTAATATGCAATGTTGTAATATTTGTGTCCTCGATCAGCCTGAGAAGACATTTCGCAAAACATTACACTATTACATTACACCAGCCCCTGCTGAACAGCGTAGACGACTGCAGCCGTTCGGCATGTAACTCCAATTTTGCTGTAGATGTGCTCCAGATGGTGCTCGACTGTCTTCTTGCTAATAGACAGGATACGTGCAATCTGCGGTGTATTTTGTCCCTGAGCCAGCAGAGTTAGCACCGTGCACTCGCGCTCAGTCAGAGAACCCACCTTGCGAGACGAAGCAGAGACATGCTGGACCGCATCCCCACCCGCCAATACCATGACCAGAGCATCGTAGCAAGAGCTGTCGAATTGCACCCCAACCAGTGAGTGAAGCTGTCGTAGTACCTCTGCTGGCTGCTGGTGGTCTCCTTGTTGCTGGAGCAGTCTGGAGTAGCTGTTCGCGAGCGCTATGATACGACCGTGCAAGGGGATTTGCTCTCCATACAACTGGCGGTGATATCCCTGCCCGTTGATCCATTCATGGTGCGCGGCTGCTGCTGATGCCAGATCGCGGAGGGATGCCACACGTTCCAGGATGCGCTGTGTGTGATAGGAATGCAGACGATAGGTTTCCCAGTCACTGCTTGATCGCTGTTCACCCTTGGTCAGAATCCCGATGGGGATAGCTACTTTGCCGACATCATGGACAAGCGCGGCACAGCGTAGCCTGCCCAATTCATACATATCCAAGCCAAGGCAGGCTCCTATGCTCTCTGCAACCTGCGCAACTGTACGCGAGTGATGCCAGGTCTCGCGGGTCTTGAGATCAACGAAGTCCGCCAGTGCTTCACACACACGCTCGCTCTGCTTCTCCCAGGCAGCATCTGCACAAGTTGCCGGTCGCAGCGCCATAATCGCTTCAGGTGTCATCTCCTCACATGTTTTCCAGAAATCTTTCTCCTGGGCCAGCGCCAAAAACGCATCGACGACCTCTGGATCAAAACGCGTTCCACGCTTCTCGCGGATGAAACTCTCTGCTGCAGAAGTACCAGTAAAGCGCGCGGTCAGTTCAATCACCTGGGCCATATGCAGGATGCGTGCAGTTATGGGTACCGTTGGTCCCTTGAGACCATAGGCCATGCCTTTACCGTCCCAGCGCTCCCACTGGAAGCGTAGCGTTTGCTGGACCGTACTCGAAAAGCCGAGTTGTCGGGCAAAGAGTTCGGCTACTTCACAGTGGCTACGCATGGTTTCTTTGACAATTGTGCCACATTGTGCCATGAAAGATAGCAGCTTGGCAACTCGCGTCGGAAAGTGCGCATCCAGTGGGACGTAGCGGGATAGCCAGCCGAGCATCTCGCGAAAACTGGACGGGTCAATGAGGATGACCTGCGATAGAGAAACCTGTTCATCATCAGGAAAAAAGGCGGCAATTCCAGCGGCACAGGCGGTACAGGCGGTATCCTTGAGGAGCGCTCCATAGAAGATGGCCTCGCGCTCTTCGTGCGCAAGGGTCAGTCCATCAGCCAGTTGGAGTCCGAGATAAGCGCTCTTGAGACCATGTTCGATATCACCACCGAACCCCAGGCCCGTCGCAAAGGACAGCGCACAGAGCAATGCCGCGAGATCTCCATCTGTCTGCTTGTGGTTGATCATGTTCCCCCTCCACTGTTCCACATACGCAGGAAAGATAGCAACATAGGTGCACTCCCTTCCTATCCTGCGCTAAAATAAGTAGTATGCGGCTATTATAGCATAACGAGTCAGCATGCTAGAACTTTACCCTCTGGCATCACAGCAAAAGAACGCAGGCTACGGAGCAGCTCTCTATCCTGCGGAGGAAACAACTTCAAAATATACGCAACGTTCCCCCGCAAAAAGCGCTGCACCCTTTATTGGTGGGTGCAGCGCCCGACTTGTGATACAATGGCAATGTGATCTTTGGATCGCAGGGCAGGGGTGCTTCTTGCGGTATGTCATCCCTGTCCCTCCATTTGCATCGCTTCTCCCTTAGCGTCAACGAATGGCTAGGAAACGACAACCAGACTGCTCTCGACGTGGCTCACTTCAGTGAAACCCGCTCCTACTGACAAGAAAGCCTGCACCTGATAAATGCTGCCTGTTGCTGCTGGAGTTGGTAGAGTGACTGGAAAAGAGAAGGTCACGTCCTGCCCAGCCTGACCCAGAGTCCACGCAGGAGTGAGAATGGCAGGCGGGGACGGGTTGTTAAAGTTGTCCTTGAATACGGTATTATTGAGGTTCACGAAACTAGCAATGTCCTGCAGCAGGACACGGACCGTGTAGAGACCCGTCGTAGAAATGACGGCGGCTCCCGCTTCGGCCTTCACGATCACATAGAGACTGGTTGTCCCGGCTGGAATCTCGGACTCCGCTCCCCCGCCCGGGGTTAAAGCGACGTATGTGCTGTTAATCACAGCAGCTAAGGTGCCTACAGACATGGTTCGGTTTCTCCTTTGCTAATAAGCAGAAATGGAAAAGATGCTCTTCGCATAGACACTACCAATACATTGTACAGTTACGCGATACAATAAAAGTTTTTGCGTAGTGTATGTACTACTGATATATATACGCAGGCTTGTACCTATTTTTGCGGAAGTATTATGTAAATCGATGCACTGCCACAAAAATCTGTCATCTCCTTGTAGAAAGAGAGAAATGCAGGGCAAGCTGATTGCTCAGTTTCCCATCAATTTTTTAGCGGTTTCCACCTAAAGGATGGAGGGCCTGCAGAGTTAGCCCCTTGTCGGAGACTTATCCCTATGGTACAATACAGTTCGGGCGAGGACATGGGTCCCCGCCCGAACTTATGTGAGAGAGCAACAAAGTTATGGAAATATCCTGGTTAGGCCACTCCTGCTTCCAGCTACGTGGCAAAAATGTCATTTTAGTCACCGACCCCTTTACCCCTCAGCAAGACACTCCACCAGGAGATCGGCTGAGCAAGATTCACGCCTCTATCGTCACCATTAGCCACAACCATCCAGGCCATAACAACGCTCAAGGGGTGGGTGGAGATCCGTATGTGGTCCAAGGGCCAGGTGAATATGAGATCAGTGATGTCTTGATTACAGGTGTTGCCGCTTATCACGATACCAAGCACGGCAAAGAATTTGGGCGCAACATCATTTATGTCATTCATATGGATGAACTGGTTATCTGTCACCTGGGCGATATAGGTCATACCTTACAAGAAGAACAATTGGAAGATGTCGCAGACGCCGACATACTTTTAATTCCTATCGGCGGCCAACACACGATACACGCAAGCCAGGCAGCGGAAATTATCAGCCAGGTAGAACCGCGCATCGTGATACCGATGCACTATCCTGCCACTCCAGGTACCGAAGGGCCAAACCCACTCAATACCTTCTGTCGGGAAATGGGCGTGGAGGCAGTCAATCCGCAGCCCAGACTCGTAGTAACGAAGAACTCATTGCCTGCTGAAATGCAGGTTTTGTTATTATCAGCACGGCTATAAACGTGCATAGCGTGTGATGGAACTCTCTGGCGCATACACGGCTCCGGGAAGAAGGAGAGAAGCATGTCGAAATTTATCTTTGTCACAGGAGGTGTGGCATCATCGGTAGGAAAAGGTATCAGTGTAGCCTCGCTGGGGCGTCTCCTCAAAAATCGCGGAGTCTCCGTCTCACTCATGAAATTGGACCCCTATATCAATGTTGATCCCGGCACGATGTCCCCCTATCAGCACGGCGAGGTGTTTGTCACCGACGACGGCGCAGAGACAGATCTCGACCTGGGCCACTATGAGCGCTTCACCGATGAACCCTCTTATCAGGCCAATAATGTGACTACCGGGCAAGTCTATGCTTCGGTGATCGCCAAAGAGCGGCGTGGCGAGTATCTCGGAGGCACCATCCAGGTCATCCCGCATATTACCAATGAAATCAAGGACCGCATACACGCAGTTGAACGGCATTCCGATGCCGATGTGGTCATCGTCGAGGTTGGCGGTACCGTGGGTGACATCGAAGGCGAGCCTTTCTTAGAGGCCATTCGCCAGATGCGTAAGGACGTGGGACGCCGGGATGTGCTCTACATCCATGTCACCCTCCTGCCCTACCTGGGCGCGACGAAAGAATTGAAGACCAAACCCACCCAACATAGCGTCAAAGAACTGCTACGCGTCGGCATTCAGCCCGATGTGATCCTGTGCCGCTCAGACTATCCGGTCAGCGATGATCTGCGTGAGAAAATTGCGCTGTTCTGCAACGTTGAGACCAGGGCCGTCATTTCTATGACCAACGCGGAAACGATTTATGAAGTGCCACTGACATTGGAAGATGCGGGACTGGGCGAGTTCCTGGTCAACGAACTAAATTTGCCGAAACAAGAGCCACATATGGCCGAGTGGAACGCGCTAGTTAGTAAGATCAAGCATCCGCGTCCCGAATTAACGGTCGGGCTGGTGGGGAAATATGTCGATCTGCACGACGCCTATCTCTCGGTCGCCGAAGCACTGGATCATGCTGGCTGGTACCATGATGTCGATATCCGCATCAAGTGGATCAACTCGGAGGCCCTGGAGCAGATGGGCGAGAGCTACGGCGATGCGCTAGAGGATGTAGCGGGCATTGTCGTACCTGGCGGCTTCGGTCATCGCGGCATCGAAGGCAAGATTAAGGCGGCAGGCTTTGCGCGACGCAACAACGTCCCCTACCTCGGATTGTGCCTGGGTATGCAGGTGGCCGTCATCGAGTTTGCACGCAACGTTATGGGACTCACGGGAGCCAACAGCACCGAGTTCGATGCACAGAATCAGTCTCCCGTCATTGATCTTATGCATACACAACGGCAGATTGCCGATAAGGGCGGCACCATGCGCCTGGGCAACTGGGTCTGCTGCCTCACAGCGGGTACAAAAACCTACCAGGCGTATGGCGAGCCGATTGTTTTCGAGCGCCATCGCCATCGCTATGAGTTCAACAACGAGTATCGCAAACGCATGGAGGCACAGGGACTGCTCGTCAGCGGTCGCTCAGCCGATAACAGCCTGGTAGAGGTGATCGAACTGGCAGATCATCCCTGGTTTGTGGCCTCACAGTTCCATCCAGAGTTTAAGAGCCGTCCCACACGACCGCATCCGCTGTTCCGCGACTTCGTCGGAGCAAGCGTACAAAAGCAACAACGTCAGGAAGTTGGCGTCATGGGCGCGGGGTTGTCATAAAATATTACCTATCAATTTAATAGATATGCGATAATGAAGCAGGTTACGCGCGCCGGGCGTTGCTCGACGGATGCAATCTGCTTCATTTCATCGTGACCTTAAAGCTGTCTCATGCTACATATAGCGTATTTTGCCAGGGTCGATTCCCTCAAAGGTTAGCCCATACTTACCTTCCTTATTAAGCCAGGCCCATTTTACCCAAGAACTCTCTTGGAATATATACTCAATGTTCTCGAATGAGATACGAGGACGCGCCAGCGGATAGTCCTTGATCATTTGGTTATGAGTCCCCAGCGACGTTCCTCTCTCTACTTCCGCTAGTTGCTCTATTGGACCATTTAATTGGACATGCGATACATCTATTTTTCCTGTCGTCAATCTAATTAATGCCTCTTCTAGAGGAGGCAGAAAAGGTATTTTTTTGGGAACTATTTTCTCTTTGCTAACATCGTAAAGGGGTAATCTAAGGTTATCATGCAAATCAGGATTGTTTTCATTAACCTCAATATTATGGTGATTGTGCCTCCCAACTTCTTTCTTAAAATGCCCCATTTTCATGTTATACTGTACAATTGGGCCAATACCTCCCTCAGGTAACCTAGCCAGCATATCGTTGTAACTCTCAGTGTCCAGGCCTAATTGTTGAGCACGCCGATGATGAAAATACATGTTAGCAGCAGCAGAGGCTCTAGCAGTCGTCACAGGGCTAGGGCACCAATCCGGTGAAGTTAATTGTCTGGTATCGTTATAAAGATCAACCAACCTCTTAAGTCTGGTTTGCAGCTGTCCTTGTCCTCCGTCAACTGCTGCCCGCTGCCGGACCAGGGTCTGAGCATCCTCAAGTGTATCTCCTAATCTGTGGATTAATTCGGCTACTGTGAAACCAGAGTCAATTATCCGCATAGCTTCCGTATATTCATTGTCCCTCAAAGCCTTAAGCTCACCAGCTATTTTTTTTTCAACTATTTCATTGCGCTCAATTCTCTTTACTAACTCAGATACATCAGGTACATTCGCTACTTCATTATCATCTTCTTCACTAATGTCATCCCTCAAAAGCCATCTTTCTTCGCTCCTTGCTTGTAATCTAGTTATGTCGTCGTGCGGTTGCTCGCTGGACTGTTCCCGTCCTTCGCGACCTGACCCTGGCCGCCATCTCATTGCATCGTCGTTCGGTGTCCCGTCGTGCGGTTGCTGTCCTTCTCTTCCTGTAGCACGATCTTCGGTCTTTTCAATACCCATATAACTTCTCTTTCATCATACCAGGCTTTAAGTCAGTCTCGAGCACTTAAATAATCAAACTTAGACTCTACTATTAAGTTTGCCTGATAAGGAAGCCTTTTTACAAGGAGAGAAAAGGGACAAATGCTTTCAGCAAAGTGCTAGCTCCTTCAAAGGTTAAGGCAGCAACTACAGATCCGACGCGTGGTAGGAGACAATAGTATTTAAGGCAGTAAAGACACGTAAAATATCCTGACATACTTCTACCATCTTTCCCCCTGATCCCTGCCACCTCCTTTCTGCCTCCTACGCTCCTCATTACGCTTGAACGTTTGCTTTCATCGTTTTCTCTACTCGCTTGTTTCCGATCTCAAGTACTTACCCCCCCCCCTGCCAAAGGCGGTAAACAGTACAATATCCCTACTTGGCTAAAACGAGCAGGCTAAACCCGCCAAGTATACGTGCAGCCAGATCCTGGTTGAGAGTGAATAATACTTTTCTTGGGAGTTGAAGTAATTTTCTTACTAGTTGCTCGGTTGGTACTTCAATGGCTCTGGGTGTATAAAAGTAGTCAATCACCTCATATCCAGCATCTTGCAACGTTCTGATCGCTAGCTCTTTCGTGTAAAAGTGAATATGTCCATAAAGAGCGTGCGTATGTAACAATCCATGTGGGCGGAGGACTGATTGTAATGAGATATCGAGCGGAATATGGAAAATCTTGTTTTGGCTCTTTGGCCTCAATGCCCTGAGAAAGCTAAAACAGTCCTCCAAGTGCTCGATCACGTTGAGCACCAACAAAAGCTCAAAAAAAGCATCTGGCTCTTGTCGGATATCTGCTAATTTGAAGTGCAATCGTGCGTTGGTTTTCGGCATACACAACGCCATTGCCTGCGGCGAGATATCGTATCCGCATAAGACGCTGTCATCCGGTATCTGCTTTTGGAGTTCCTTCAGGACCTCACCGGCTCCGCAACCCACTTCACAGGTCGTCTGTGGAGTGAGGTTGTGCTTTTTTAGCATACGATCTATCTGTCTGGCCTTCCAGGAAGATTCTTCTATATGCCATCCTGGATTTTTCTCCAGATATTCTCCGTTCACATACACATCTTCGAGCATTTCATTTCCTCTCTGTCCGCTCATGTTTTCTTCATATGTGGGAAGAACGGACTGTAACTATTGACTTTTCTCATAATTAATAAGAAATGCCTTCAAACAAACTCTGTAGCTGTATGCTTTGTATCTCTAACACAAGATACTTATACATATCTTAGCACTCTTATGTAACAGAATGAAACTCTGCATGTTCTATTAATCAGCGCATAGCAAACTAAAGTGAATAGCTAGCGTAGGCGAAACATTGAGAAAGAGTGGGTTGGTGATGTCTCAACTGGCGATGCCCATGTGTGGTCTCATAACAAGGCTATCGCCTTCGGCTCATCTGACTGAGGGGGAGTTGCGAGAAATATGCTGCCGCATATTTCTCATCTGAATGTAAGGCAATATAAATAATTCTATAGCACAGTAGCAAGAGTTATTCCAGCTCGAAGCTTACCTGCCCACTACAGATCCGACGCGTGGTAGGAGACGATAGTATTCAGGGCAGTAAAGACGCGCAAAATGTCCTGACATACTTCTACCATGACCAGAGGTAGCCACTCTTCGGGGTGAGGATCATCGGCGACAATCTCATCTCCATCCCCACTATGATTGGAAGTATAACCGCGTACTGGCAATAAGGGATCATCGTGTAACCCATGCATACCAAGCGGATGCCAGAGCGGAATCTCCACGCGCTGCTGCAACGTAAGCATATCGGCTCGCAAACGATTGTCTTGCAACACCATGTTGACCCCCGGACGTGTTTCAACGCTGCGCTTGCTATACTCGCTGGCTTGCAGCTTGAGCGTCTGCGTCAGCGAGCAGAGCATACCTTCGGAGATGGCTGCGCCATTCAGTGGCAGGAGATACGACAAATCCAGCACCAGTGGAGGAATAGAGTTTGTATGTAAATGAAGACAATCCTGCCCGGACTCTTCATGGAAGAATTCACACACTCCCTCTGGACCATCCAGCGAAAGCGCTGTATCGAGGGAACCCCAGGTAAAAGAAACGGTACACGAGCATTGCCGTTCTGCATCTTCACAATGACCAAGATGGCACGTACAAGCAAATTCCCGTTCGAGAGAGCGCGTGTTAAGCCAGTACTCAGGATGAGCCATCAGGCTGAGATCTACCGCTGCTTTCAGGAAATATCCGGTCATGTCTTCGTATGTTATCAATGAAATGACTCCTTAACAATGGACCCAAATGTTGTGCACAAAATCAGGCTAATCTCCTGTGGCAGCATGCTTCTTATATTACTCATAGAAAGGGCATGTGTCAATATATAGCATAGCACGTTCTGCGCAAATAGCATGCCTGCAGACAAAAACAACAGGGCACCCCATAATGTGAGATGCCCTGTTCATGCTTATTAAGGTTAAAGCATAGGACGAATAGACAGTATAGTATAGTTAGAGACACCACCAGGGGTAGAAACGCTTACCTCATCACCTTCCTGGTGGTCTATGAGCGCTTTGCCTACCGGCGACTGATCAGAGATCAAACCAGACTTAGGATCAGCCTCAAATGTTTCAACCAACTTGAAGATGCGCTTCGCACCACTCTCAGTCTCTACTTCCACCTGCATGCCAATACGCACAACTGGCGTACTGCTCCCAGCTTCATGCATATCGGGCGTCATAATCTCCGAGACTGCCAGCAACTGCTCCAGTCGCAAGATTTCCCCTTCCAATTTGGCCTGGTCGTTTTTGGCCTCTTCGTAAGCACTACTCTCACTGATATCACCTGCTTCCTTGGCTTCGTGGATATAATCAGCGATTTCTTTGCGCTTCACCGTGCGCAAATACTCCAAACGTTCTCGCATTTTTGCGTAGCCATCGGGCGTCAAGCGATAAATCTTGCGCTCAGACTTCGCATCACTCTGTCCACCAATACTCATAAGTATTACTCCTCCTGTTAGTGAGGCTCACGACCACAAGCGGGTCAATCCCAGATCTCCGCCTCTTGTCATTCTTTGACTCTTACTACAAATTCATCACTCTTTTTGTTCCAACTTGCCTACGTATTTATAACTACTCCACTATTCCCACTTTACACCATCCACAGCTATTCTTCTTTAGCAGACTCGGAGCCTCTCCACCTATTCCACTGCTTACCAATAGCCATAAAAGAGGATGAAAACCCTGACAACACTCTAACGTCCGTTCGTATGCCTATTTGTTGTTGTCATTGCTATCCCTGGTTGAGGCGACATTTCACTACGTCTTGACTCACGACGAAACGTAGCTACTCAATACACATGAGGGAGATTATACGTTGAGAATTACAGAACGTCAAGTCATTTTGTTTCACAGTTTTCGTGCCTGGACAAGATCATTAATATCAGCTTGCTATAAAGCGGAAAAGTCTGGTGCCACAAACCGAACAGGTACCCGCCATAGCATTGCGGCCATTCTTTGTTACCACCCTCATCGGGTGCAGTATAGGGCGTTTCATACGACATTTGACACAATAAGCCTCTACCGACGCTTGCTCTTTTGCCATTTCAGTCTGCTCTAACGCCTCATTCTGTGGACTCAGGCGTGCGGATGGCTGACGCTCCGGCTCTGTGCCAGTGATCACTGGTTGCTCTGGAGTACCATCCACAGGCTGTTGTTCATGTTCCACCACTTCGGACTCAGCTTGATGATGCTCGCTCTCCTCAACAGCGGGAGCTGTTGCAGCAGCAGTCGGCGTAGCATCATAGGCCCGTTTGTCAGATTGTGCAGCAGACACTGTTTGCCACCATGCCAGCACGTTGGCAATAACCTGTGCAGGATGTTCCTCATGTACACGCCCTCTCGCAACAGGCAGAGATACAACCCGGACATGAGCTAATGCATGCTCCTGACTGCGCAAAGGTGCAGCGAACGCGGCTTGCATGGTCTGGATCACGAGCGATGGTTGCCGCAATTGGGCCAGCGAGACTGGTAGAGCCAACTTGCCGCTGAGCAATGCGCTCACGGCATAGTGCGCGCCTGTCTGATGGGCTGATGCAAATATGTAATCAAGTTCACCCGATGTTACGTACTGATAGGGAAGCGTATGCTGTATAGCGATGACCTGCCTGAGTACAATACGCGCAGTGAGAAATGCATAGAGTAAGAATGCTAGTAGCGGATGTTCAAATAAATAACGTAACCATGTAGAAGATCTTTTATGTATGTACAGATCCACTGGAGATAGTAGAACGAGACCTTTACATAGTTCCGGTTCGTTTGCGGCAACAGCGATACTGTAATTACAACTCAGGCCACTGGCGAGTAGGAGAGCCGATTGCGCAACAACATCTTTGAGAAAATTATGGATCAAGGAGACGTATGTATGAGCAGAATATCCGCATCGCGGGCGGTCCGATAGTCCAAACCCCAGGAGATCCAATGTATAGACACGGAACGTACGGGATAGGCTATCGACTATATTACGCATTTCATAGGAGGATGCACCAATCTCAGGTGTATGCACTAATACGATAGGCAATGCGTTTTCTGCCCCAGCAACTTTATAGAAAATATGACCATCGGTCCATGTATAGTGATGAGTTTCTCCCGGCAAAACACTTTTCAATGGCTGTGGAGTTCTCAGAATGTAGCGCAACGTAATAAGTAGAGCGCCGAATGCAGCAAAAACAAGGGGTTTCACTATTGAACGAAGATATTTTCCGACTCTACACATATGCAACCTCCTTACAGCATAGAGAGAGCCTGCATTTTACGCACATTATGCGAAATTTTCGCGTTAATTGCTCTTGGAAGACACTCTCTACTACGATTTATCAGAGAACGGCAGCACAAATATATGCCGCTTATGTTGATTATAAACATGGTAGAGCACAAACGACAAGCCGTCCCCGGGTACGAGTAATACCCATCTGAATGCAAGGCAATATAACTTCTAAGAGAGTGTTTGGTTTCTGCTCAATATCGACGAAAAGCGTGCGCGTTCCAAACGCTATCTTAGAAAACCCCTGGTCAATTTATCCATCGCAGTCTATAATGTGGCAGGCATGGAAATGAAACAAAGGAGAGATCTACAATGCCTGGTACTATTAGTGCGCTTCTCCTGATAGCAATGATCGGATATCTGTGGGGTTCGTTGCCTTCAGGTTACTGGATGGGCAAACTGCTCCGTGGAAAAGACTATGACATTCGTAAATATGGCAGCCACAAAACAGGGGCGACGAATGTCCTACGCACGCTCGGCCCTGTTCCCGCAGCCATTGTCTTCATGATAGACCTTTCAAAAGGTGTCGGGCCAACGCTACTCGCTACATTTGTCCCCGTCTTCTCCGGCCATGGCTGGGGGGTCCTGATCGCTGGTCTGGCAGCGCTGTTAGGACATTGCTATCCTATCTTTATCAATTTCAAAGGGGGCCGTGGCGTGTTGACCGGCGCTGGCGCGCTCCTGGTTGTTTCACCACTCGCCTTCCTGATTTGCGCTATCGCCACACTTGGCACGATAGCGATCTGGCGCTATGTCTCGTTGGGTTCCATTGTTGGCGGTCTGACATCGATTGCATGCGGCCTGCTCTTCTATTTCGTTGGACAAGCCAATCCGGCCTTTAGCGGACACTTGAGCCTCCCGCAGATGCTCTATCTGGTCATCGCACCTATACTTGTGATCACCTTCCACGCGGACAATATCAGTCGCCTGCTCGCAGGAAAGGAGCGCAAATTCGGCGCAAAGGTACCCACAACACCCAACAAAACGCTCGGCACAGAAAAAGGCCAGAAATAGCGTCCTGCAACATCCCGGCATGCATATGAGTATTAGACACTCACTAAAATAATACAATCACTCATGCGCTCCCGGGGTGTTGCGGAAGAGAGGCAGGGAACCGAGCATGTATTCGATGCCCGAAAAGAGCGTCCAGATGGTGGCAACGATCAGCAACACATCTGCCAACAGCAGCAGAATTTCAGCAGCATTGACGGTTTGGCCGTTGAACATGAGCATAAGCGGAAATAAAGATAGCATATGGGCTCCCAGTCCCTTCGCCAACAGCAACCCACCAATCGCGACGAGTGTGATAAAGGTTTTTTGTTTGCCCCATATACCTGCCGGAATCACTTTGCCTCTCGCAGCAGCAACCGAGCGCAGACCAGAAACGAGAAATTCACGCGCGACAATGATAAAAACGATCCACGCGGGCACCAGCGCGATCTGTACTAACGCAATCAGAATAGCGGAAACCAAGACTTTGTCCGCAGTCAAATCCAGAAAAACGCCCAGAGACGAGACAACCTTGAAACGTCGCGCCAGGTAGCCATCCAGGTAATCAGTGACCGAGGCCAGAAAAAACAAGGCTGTCGCCACAAGAAATGCCCACGGTTGGTCCAGCAAAATCAAGGCGAAAACAAACACAGTGGCGAACAGCCGACTTATGCTCATGATATTCGGGAGGTTGCGCATATATACCTCATATTCAAGTGCGCCGCCACAGTTCTCCTTCGAGATAGCTGATATGCAGCATCACAAACATTGGTGTTCAATCATCTCCCATCACCAGGGCTTCACCTGTCTGTCACGCAAAGCAGCGACTTCCAGACCGGATAAAAGAGACGCTGACGAACCGTTACTATTATATGCCGCAGTGCTGTCTATTGCATAGCTCTACTTCCACTGCGCATGTATGCAAAAGATAGAGGCTCGCTTAGCCAGGTGGAGACAGCAACACGAGAATATCGCGCTGCTTGATCACACGATCAACGCTATGGGCAAATTGCGTAAAAGGTGGATCATTGCAGACACGCAGAGCAGTATGTTGCTCCAGCAACGCAACCATCGCCGCACGCTCTATGCGTGTCGCATTCCAGGCTAAAGCGATACTCCCTCCAGGCAACAACAGACGCTCCCACACGGGTAGCGCATGACTCAATAACGTGGAGATTTCGCTAAAGTGCTGAATACCATAAGGCAAGTCAGCTACGATGGCATGCATATGCGGACCGCCGACGACCTCGCGCATGTGCAGATCGGCATCGTTTGTATCACCATGCGCTAGTACAAGCCAACGCGTCTGCCCCTTCGCTCCAATCTCAAACTGGTAGCGCCGACCGGCCCGGCGTCCATGCTCATTCAGTTCTTTATAGCGAATATGTTCGCCTTCCAGGTACTGCCGCACAAAGACCGCTGTTGTTTCGACATCTTGCCGTTCGCGCTCGATGCCAAATACATCATGGCCCGCTGCCAGCGCAAGAAAAAGCGTCGTACCCCCACCGGCTAGCGGATCAAGAATTCTGAGTCTCCCTGCATAGTGCTCACGATACTGTCCGGCAAAGATGGCAACGTTCAGCAACACCTGCGTAAAGATCTCATTTGTCTTGCCTTTGTAACGCCGTGCCTCAGCCATTTCCAACGGCACAAAAGGCACAAACTGTCCTTCCAACGGTCGTAAGAATGGTCCTGGCACGTCGCCAACATGCTCAAAATATTCATGGACTTCGCTAATTGTCCCCAGGCGAGCCAGTACATCAAGCATGGCCGAAGTTGGCATAGAGGTATCATCAATTGTGACCAGGAGATAGCTTTGACCAGCTAACGTGATAGGTTCTACTGCGCTTATGACGGACTTCAATGGGCTGGTCAAGAGTTCGGGAGCGGCTAACGTAGCCGTCATCCTTGCATATTGTGTGCTACGTTGTGGCGTAATTTTGAGCGCTAATTTCATGGTGCCAGTATAGCATAGGTTCGGACTTCTTCATAGCTCTATGCTATGCTATCCAGACCAACGACAACCCACCCTACAAGCCCCTATCTGCATCGATAAGCGAGCAGAGCATGCAAGGTTTCGGTCCACATCATTTATGCGTGCAGAAGCTCTCTGCGCTCAGTTGGCATATCTCTATGTATAGCATGAGCAGTACAAGCGGTACAGATAGTAAAAAGTACAGAGCCATGAGCGCGTCTCATGGTGCAGGTGTGATGACTGCATATCGTTTTTCCACACTGCGTGCACACCTGCGTATTCCACCATTTGAGGGATGCTTCGCAAAAAGAACATGTTTTTTTTGTTTTTTTACTATTCATCGCTTTTTTCCTATAAGCATTAAAAACGAGAAAAACGGCTGTCTCAGGACCACCCTAGAACCCAATGCCATTCTACAATAAGGGTAGGCTAATATCCGACCTTTCCCCTCAGATATTAGTCCATCCTAATATAAAAGTCAAGGGTGACAGGATGCGATCTGCCTGCATCATGTTCTGCACTCCCGTGTCACTCTCCTGAAAGGCATTTTACGTCGCGCTACCCTTCCCTATGAAAAGGAAATGAAGAAACCCCTTGCTCCGCTGTATCGTCATTGGAAGCCCCACATCGTGTGAAGAACGCCAACAATCCACCGATACTTCCACCTATCACCATCAGAATCCATCCTAATGGAGAAATAGTCACCGCCACCATCGCAAGCGCGCCAAGAAACAATACGGGCATAGGCCCCTGGAAAATTTGTCCAGAGGCAATCCCCCAGATCACAAACATCAGCAATGGGGCCGGGACAACACTAAGGATTCCCGCCAGTACTCCTCGTATAACGGTCACACGTTGAGGACGAACGACCAAGAGCCACCAGAACAGGATACTACAGAGAACCACCGCTGGAACTCCAGCAAGAGCGAGATCTTTCAAATTGGGAGCAACTGGTATCAGAAGCGCGAAAAAGAGCGTAGTAACCAGAGTTGCAAGCAGCGCGAAGCAGAGAAGTGAGAAGGAAAGTCGTTTCAGGGAGAAGTGAGGTATCATGACCTATCCTCTTTTCGTAGAAAACAAACGTTCATAGTAGGAGTATACAGAAGATGAGCGCGAAGCGGAAGTGAGGTATAGCCCTATTTAGATGATGAGTAGACTCACGAAAGAATACCCCTGTAGCCTCTCGCAAATCACAGAACCCCCCCCTTTTACATGAGCCTGCTCAATAGTTACGCTCCTGTACGTAATAATGATTGTGCGCGGATCACCTATGACCCTTCACTATTCCCACGACAGCTATTACAATAGAGAGAAACACACGAACAAAAGATGATGTCAGGAGGCTGCTATGCATATCGTTACGGTCACAGAAATGCGCGAACTGGAGGCACAGGCTGAGCGTCGGTACGGCCTTACCTCTCCAATATTGATGAAAAATGCTGGGAAAAGTGCCGCCGATCTTTTTGAAGCACACTTACTCCCGCATCTGAGTATGAATGACCTGAAGGTGCTCTTCCTGATTGGCCCAGGCAATAATGGTGGAGATGGTCTGGTCATGGCCCAACACCTCTCGGCAGCAGGAGCGCTCGTCAGTCTTTATTATTGGAAGCAAAAACGCCTGATCGTACAAGGCGAAGAGCGCTTGAAGACCGAGGCAGCCGGAACTCTGGAAGACCTCATAAAAAGTGCCGACTACATTATTGACGCTCTCCTTGGTACAGGGCATTCACGCCCACTTTCTGACGATATGCGTGCACTACTTGCGCGTGTACAACAGGAACGCGCGCAACGCGATAACGTCCGCATCGTTGCTATTGATCTCCCCAGCGGACTCAATGCCGATAGCGGTGAAGTTGATCCAGGCACCATCCATGCCGACGTCACTATCACCCTGGCCTGCCCTAAACAAGGCTTCTTCTTTTTTCCGGGGCGCGATTACATCGGTGAACTTTACATCGGCTCCATCGAACTACCAGCCGAGCTTGGGAGCTATATACAGACAGAAATGCTGACGGGCAAACAAATTCACGACTTGCTGCCAGCACGCCCACTGAACAGTAACAAGGGCACATTTGGCAAAGTCATGCTCTTCTGCGGCTCACCACCGTATCCCGGTTCAGCCTACCTGGCCGGTACCGCCGCTGCACGTGTCGGGGCAGGTTTAGTGACACTCGCCGTGACCGAAAAGATGCACCCAATCTATGCCAGTTCGTTTCACGAAGCCACCTTTGCCCTGTTACCAGCAGAGGATAATGAAAGCTTTCGAGCGTTCAAAAGCCCTTATCAGCCATCTGGAAGGCTACCGCTCATTACTCATAGGGCCTGGTTTAGGGCAATCGGCCAATACACGCGAAGTCATTTTACAGACCCTGGAATATCTGCGCTCACTGCCAGATGAGAAACGCCCTCACCTGCTCATCGACGCAGACGGATTGAACAATCTTTCAGCATTAGAACGCTGGTGGACCTTACTGCCAAAGGGTACAATAATCACTCCCCATCCTGGTGAGATGGGTCGCCTCTGCGGCGGCATCAAAGTATCTGGTGGCAACATTGACCGTCTGGCATTAGCAGCACAGAAAGCTTTGGAGTGGCAGGTGAATTTGTTCTCAAAGGGACATGCACCATCATCACAGAACCAGCAGGTCGCACGCGCATCAACTGGTGGGGCAGTCCCGCACTGGCAACCGCAGGGACCGGCGATGTGCTGGCAGGCATGATTGCTGGCTTCCTGGCGCAGGGCATGGCACCCTTCGACGCTGCTAGCACGGGCGTATACCTGCATACATCCGCAGCCGATCTACTGGGAGATGACGTAGGCCGCGCCGGTCTGCTCGCCTCTGATCTGCTAGCGCAACTGCCGCGAGCGATCATACAAACAGATTTTTCCGAAATATAACCTTTTGCCAGCGCACGTTTCCCTCTCGCCACGCACCGTGTCGTTTTCGGTGATGATGACCAGCGTAGAGGGAAGTTCCCACAACTGCTCCACAGTGGCCTAATAAGTGATTAAGATCTGTCCTAGTTATATCAGGAACATGCATTATGCCACAAGTATGCACAATTTTGTGATATAGTATCAAAAAAGATACCAATCAAAATGAGTGAGGTTTCGCCTTGAAGAAGCGTGCATATGATTGTCAATATGGCTGTTCAGTGGAAGCAACACTTGATGTCATCGGTGGGAAGTGGAAAGGAGTAATCCTGTTTCATTTGCTCTCAGGAACCAAACGCTTTAACGAATTGCAACGTTTCCTGCCCAATGTCACTCACCGTATGTTAGTATTGCAATTGCGGGAGTTGGAGCAAGCCGGTGTAGTGCATCGTAAAGTCTATCCTCAGGTACCACCAAAAGTAGAATATTCGCTGACACCTTTTGGAGAAAGCTTAAAACCAATGTTGCTCCTTATGCAGCAATGGGGAGATCAGTACATGCAAACACTGATCGAAAAAAAACCGGCTGCCTGTTCCACACCTATACTAGACACACTCCCAACCGAAACAACTTTAGCCTGATGAGCGGGAGATATGGCAGGGACACTGCAACAAAAGAGCATGGGCAAAGCTGGTTGTTTGGTTAGAGTACGCCGCTGACAATAACCACACCAACCAGAATAAGTACCACGCTTCCTAGCAGCTCGCTCCATGCTTCAAAGCATTGACCAAGATGTCTCCCCAGCTCTAAGCCAGCCAGAGAAAGTGCCACACTGACACAAGCAATTACACCTGCCGCAAGCAGGATAGAAATATGCAAGAGACTCAGCGCAAATCCCACCACAAGATTATCCATGCTGAGCACAAAGCCCACCAGAGTTAACCGTCTAAGATTTTGCCGACGGCCATGCCCAGGAGTTTTCCTGGCAGGCATCTCGTCTTGTTCCCTGCGCTCCCGATAGGTCTTCCACAGGCCATAGCATCCCATGAGAATGAGCAGCCCTGCACCGACGTAGCGTCCAGAGCTTCCTAGCACGTCCGCCAACTCGCGTCCTACCAGCAGACCAACAACAGGCATCAGCCCTTCGAAGAAGCCAAAGATTACGCCTGTTTGTAAGCGTGTTCTTGCATCAAGACCCTTTAGCCCTATACCAATAGCCGCAGCAAAGTTATCCATGCCAACAGAACAGCTTACCAGCAGGAGGCTCATGAGGGAAGACATACCAATAACATCCTTCTCATTTTTTTGAGACGTCTGTCGAGAGGTGTATTACAAAGCGGCGTGAACCTTACGCTTTTTCGTCAATCACATTGACAGTAATCTTTGGCTCTAATTGAGACGCAATTTTCACTGGTATGCTAAAAGTTCCCAGGGCACGAATTGGCTCTTGCAGATCAATCACGCGGCGATCTACCGTGATATGTTCAGCATCACGCAGAGCAGACGCAATATCCTGGCTGGTAATAGAGCCGTAGAGACGACCCTGACTGCCCACTTTTGCTTTGAAGGTAAGCGAAATCTGGCCCAGGCGTTCGGCTTGCTGGCGCTTCGCCTCGGCCTGTTTCTCCAGCTTGCGCTGTTCTGCAGCGATGCGTTGCGTACGGTTAGCAATTAAACCTGGTGTAGCCCCTGCTGCTAATTGATGCGGCAAGAGGTAATTACGGGCGTAGCCGTTAGCGACCTCTTTCAAGTCGCCTGCATTGCCTAAACCTGCGACGTTTTGTAACAAAATGACTTTCATGATAAATCAAGCTCCTCACAGAGGGGGCAAAAAACCGTTTTCCTCCTCACGCGATAATACGAAGGCTAGTATAGTATCAAAAAATCTAGCGTTTTGTGACACTAATTTTTCGTTTGTACGGAGATCGTACTGGCACAACTACAGATGCCTCTACTTCCTCTGTTGGTGCATTGGAAGCTGCTTGAGCACAATAGGGCCAGCCTATCTTACGGGAGTGCTTTTCCCTATACAAAACCTTTCAGGGGACCTGTAAACACTCTTGAGTTGAAAAGGTACTCCGGCCACTATTCTAACACAGCCGAAGAAAGTTGGGAAGAGGCAATACAACGCTAGAAAACGCGAGGTTTTCTAAAACTAGCTACAATATGCCTTATGATAATTGAGCGTAAGTCTTCCAGCAGCAAACTTAAGTATATCTGTGGAAACGTGTTGCAGCTACTGATCTTCTCCCCTATAATAGCAGCTAACGGCAATTATAATCTCATACAGCCGAGTGGACTCATCATTGTAAAGGACTTTCGTTTTTATGAATATTGAAGGCTCATATACCTTGCAGGCACGCCCCGAAGAAGTGTGGCAGTGTTTCATGAACCAGCAAACGCTGCTGCATATCATTCCGGGCATGGAGCGTCTTGAAAAACGCGACAAAGATAGCTACGAAATCGCCGTGCGCATCAACTACGAACGGCTCAAAGGTACATATCATGGACGTCTTACGGTTGTAGAGCAGCACTATCCCTCGCATTACCGTATCGTCATCGACGGAGCAAAAGACCAGAACAATATCAATGGTGCTGGAAGCATTGTCCTGAAGGGGCATAATGATACGACGATTATTACCTATCACGGCACGCTCAATCTTCACAAACACGGTGCATTTATCCCTCCCGCGTTAGGTAAAGGAGCGGCCAAGCTTTTTATTCAGCAATGTTTTACCGCTCTTGCTGATCACATCCACAAAAACAATGCCCGGCAGGAACTGCGAACCGAGGGCACGGAAGAAATAGCTGTTGTGAAACAACCCGGGGGCGATATCGTGATCCTCCCGACTTCCGTGCGGCATGAGCATGCTCCAGCGCAGAGTATGTTCGGTAACATTGTGCACCTCCTCAAGCTCGGTGCAAGCGATCCCATTCAGGCAGAAAAGTGGGAGCAGCGCTTACGGCGCATCAGCATTATTTCAGGACTGTTGTTTCTCATATGGATTGGCACGCGTTTGCCCAGGCGCAAATAGCAACACTGCAGATGAACGTGGGGTAGGACAGAACATAAACAGGTATGCGCGAGAAGTCGCACTATGCATCCATAATCGAGCGCAAACGCGACTTCCAGCCATTGTCATCATCGGCATTCGTCGTATCCAGGCTCCAACTGCGTGTCCCATCTGCGGCGCGTGTTGGCAAAGACCGTGGATGCCGTGTTTCTTTACTGTTCAAATTATGCAGTGCGGTCTGCGCCGCTTTCCGCACATCCTGTACTGGATCAAGCAACATGGGGTTGATTGCATCCTGGACGGACTGTATGCCGAAACGTCCCAATGCACGCAGGGCAGCGGCGCGCTCATCTGACGTCGTAGCTTGCAGCAAAGGCAGAATATCAGGAATAAGTTGCAGGAGCGCCAGATCAGCGATGAGACGCAATAGGCGACTGCGGCGCATAGGATGTTTGACAGTCTGTAATGCCGTGCGACACTCTGCAATTACTTGTGCTTTGTTGAGAATGAGTCTCTGCCCTTTTGCTTCAGCGACGGCCATCTCTGGTGAGAGCGGTGCATTACCACGCAGAAACGGCTCAATCCACGCAGCAACGGTATCGATGTGCATAGTACTTTCGTGGAGTTGCAGGATCTCGTGATAGTGCAGCTTAAGCCAGTAATAGAGTGCCAGCGTCACCTCTGCGTCACGGGCTGCATATGCAATCATGGCAGGAGGTAGCGGACGACGTGTCCAATCGGTGCGTTGTAAGCTCTTATCCAAGTGAAAGCCAAAGGCACGCCGCAGCATAGCAGCCAAAGATGACTCGTGCTGACCAAAAATTGAGCGACTTGTAGCTTCCAGATCATAGTAATGAGCAACATACAACTCGCGCTCAGCCATCACACGCATATCAGCGCCTGCGCCGTGCAACAGAATCGCGCTCGCCTGGCTGTCCACCACCGCAGCCAGGGGAGACAGGTCGTGCAAGCGTAAAGCATCAACCACAAAGCAATGATTATCGATAGCCAGTTGTAACAATGCCAGTCGTGGGACGGTCGTGACAACATCATGCTGTGTCCGTGAACGCACTTGCGTGAATTCGGCATCGATAGCCACTACCGCCGACTGCTTAAGCAAACTTACGGCGTGGCGCAGTTGCTCAGGTCGATCCACCCAGAAGCGCTCTCCACGCGGTGGAAGTTGGCCCTGCGGAGCATTTGGACCGAGATAGCCAGGTATAATATCCAGTTCTTCTGCTTTTAATGGTACATTATCACTCAAAAAATTACCATTCTGTCTGCTAAAAACCATAGGAGCATGAGAATGTGTCTGCAATGAGCGCGCATATTCAGAAGAAAAACTGGTGTTTCTTGCTCAGACACACTCTGATGGTGTTCTCTTCACACTATACCATACATAACATATTTAGTCCAGTTTAGCACATTCAGGAAAAGAGATGCCCGCTTGTAGCATACACAACCGCTGTGCTAAACTACGACACAGCCACGAGGTTATATAGGACACCTTATATTTCCTATATGGGTATTACACCAAGAAAGGTATGCATCACACTTATGCTTGCTGAAATACTGAAAAATAATGAACGTTTCCTGAAAAGCCATACCCTGCCATATAGTGGACATGCGCCACGTCAGCGTACTGCGCTTGTGACCTGCATGGATTGTCGTCTGGTCAATATGTTCGAGGACGCATTGGGCCTGGAGCGGGGCGAGGTACTGGAACTACGCACGGCGGGCGCGACTATCGCGACGCCAGACCGTCCAGCAGCGGCGAATGATCTGATTCGCTCGCTGGCTGGTGGCATCTACCTCCTGGGTGTGCGCCAGGTGATAGTCATCGGTCATACTGAGTGTGGACTCTCACACGTCAACCCGACCGCACTCACTGCCTCTATGCAAGCTTTGGGCATCGACCCACAGCAACTCATTGAGCAAGAGAAACTCGCCGATACGCAAGGACTGGTAAACTGGCTTGGAGCCTTCCAGGACGTGCACATTAACGTCAAAGAAGTAGTCAACGTCATTAGAAAGAGTCCGATTTCTGCCCAAATCTCCCCAGATTACCGTGCATGGACTCGTCATTGATATTCATACAGGCAAATTAACACTTTTAGACAAAGATCCTAGTATAGCGGCATCCATGTGATACAATCTGACTGATCAGCAATTTTCTGTGCTATGATTACCCAGACAATATTTCAAGGAGCCGCATACCTGTGTGTGTGCTTCATCACGCAGAGAACGATTTTCTCTTGCGGGCATTACACAGCAGGCCCCAAGATGGGGTGAGAAAGGATCTCCTCTCATGGTAACGAATCGACCTATTACAGTAGCCCACGGCGACGGCATCGGCCCAGAAATTATGGACGCCACACTGCATATTATACAGGAGGCCGGGGCGCGCATCAGCGTAGAAACAATCGAAGTTGGCGAGAAAGTCTACCTGCGTGGTATCAGTGAAGGTATCGAACCGAGCGCGTGGGAATCGCTACGCCGTACAAAAGTGTTCCTCAAAGCTCCCATTACGACTCCTCAGGGAGGTGGTTACAAGAGCCTTAATGTCACCACCCGCACAACATTTGGCCTGTATGCCAATGTGCGACCATGTGTCTCCTATTATCCGTTTGTCGACACCAAACATCCCAAGATGGATGTCGTCATCGTCCGCGAAAATGAAGAAGATACCTATACGGGCATCGAATACCGCCAGACGCATGATATGATGGAGAGCCTCAAGCTGATCAGCCGTCCCGGCTCTGAAAAGATCATCCGTTACGCCTTTGAGTACGCCAGAAGCCATAATCGCAAAAAAGTGACCTGCTTCATGAAAGATAATATCATGAAGATGACCGACGGTCTCTTCCATAAGGTATTTGATGAAATTTCTCAGGATTATCCAGATATCGAGAAAGAAAGCTGGATTGTCGATATCGGCGCAGCCAAGCTAGCCGATACACCAGAGGCTTTTGATGTCGTGGTCATGCCCAATCTCTACGGGGACATCCTCTCCGACGTCGCAGCCCAGATCGCAGGTTCGGTCGGCCTGGCAGGCTCGGCGAACATTGGCGATCAATGCGCCATGTTTGAAGCCATTCATGGTTCCGCGCCGCGTCGTGCAGGTCAGAACCTTGCTAATCCGTCGGGTCTCCTGCTCGCAGCGGTCATGCTGCTCGTACATATCGATCAGCCAGATATTGCGACGTGTGTACACAATGCCTGGTTACGCACAATGGAAGATGGCATTCATACCTATGACATCTTTGCCGAAGGTGTGAGCAAACAGAAAGTCGGTACTAAAGAGTTTGCGCAAGCGGTGATCGCCCGCCTGGGGCAGCAGCCGCAGACACTGAAGGCCGTTCACTATGCCTCTGCCCCAACGTTGCCTACCGAAAAGCCAGCCGCCAGACGCCAGGCACAGGCCAAAAAAGAATTGATGGGCGTCGATGTGTTTCTGGACTGGTATAGCGGTACACCAGATCAATTAGGGGAAGCGCTACAAAAAATCAACGCAGTAGGTCTTGAGCTGACGCTGATCAGTAACCGTGGTGCACGTGTCTGGCCGCACGGTCTACCCGAAACGTTCACCACTGACCATTGGCGTTGCCGCTTTTTGTCACAGCATTCCATCAGTCACACGCAAATCGCGACTCTGCTTCAGCATATCGCAGACAATGGACTCGACTTTATCAAGACTGAGAATCTCTACAACTTTGATGGACAGGCAGGCTACTCGGCTGTCTCAGGAGCATAACAGCTTCGCCATTGCATACCCATCGCGCATTATAAAGAGAGGGCTAAGGGCACCTTGACAGAAGGTGCTTTCTGCACTTCTTCTGCTGGATGGGTATCAGGCATAAAAAACAACAAGGCTTTTGGCAATATTGCCCGTAAGGGCCTTGTTGTTCCCGTTTATGCCTGCATATTAGTAGATTTAAAATCGACCTCGCCTTCGACAATAAAAACGACACGCTCACAAATGTTTCCGCAGTGGTCCCCAACACGTTCCAGCTTATGTGCAATCCACAACAGATAGGTGACACGTTGCAAATAGAGAGCATCATTTTGGAGGGCAGGGATCGCATGTGCACCCGCCATCATCGCCATCAAATCATGACGTACCAGATGATAGCGTACATCGACAACATCATCCTCTTCCCAGATATAACGCGCAGCTCTTACATCACGCCCAGAGAATGCTTTAATGGTTCCTTGCAAAACACGGCGTGCCTCATTGCCCAGATCCAGCAGGCCACGTGTTACAGAAGCCTCTGTAATCTGGGAACTGCCACCATACGCGTGTTCGTCCTTTACGCTCACTTGAGTCACATTGCTACGTAAAGGGACCATACGCAGCATGATTTGCGCGATGCCTTCAGCACCGTCACCCATACGCTCAAGATCACCCGCTATCGACAGAGCCGAGGTAAGATAGCGCAAATCGCGTCCTCCCAGTGGTTGCTGCAATGTGAGCAAGCGAATCGCATGCTCTTCGACAGTAGCACGCAGGCCATCAATAATCGTGTCAGCCTCAATAACCGTACCAGCCCTGGCTAGATCGCCGGTTTGCAAAGCCTCAAGAGCCTTCCCCAATGCATCGTCTACAAGGTGCCCCAGACGCTGGATCTGCTCATCCAACTCCTGAAGTTCTTTATCTAAGATAGTTCTTGTCATGCCGCTCCCTCCTTGGTGTACGATATCACCGAACGCGATTCCTGTTCCCATCGCGCGTCACTCATTCAATACCAACGGCCTTCTGGCCTGAACTCCAAAGACAGTGTAACATATTTTACCACAGGAAAGATAGAGATATAGTCTAAATACTCGTTCTATTCTTTAGAGATAGGTGCAACAGAGCACTATCGACGTGCTAGACCAGCCTTAGAAGGGCTTCTAAAGCCACTTCAAAAGGTGGCAAATCTCAATAGAATACTTTAAAGCGTACAATTTTACTTTTACTGTCTTTCACCCTGGCGAGCTTGACACTATTAACAGGTGAATGGTTGTTATGATCCTGGCGAGCATCAATACTATGAGACCGGCCTCTATTCTCACAATCAATCATGTACTGCTCAAAGACATCTATCAATTTCATAGAACACCCCCTTCTACATTGCTTCAGAATGAATAGACTCTTCCATATTGACGCTCTTCTCTGTATAATGGGAAGAAAACAGCCAGGAGCAAACAACATGGCAGATCAAGCACATCTCATACGCATCAAGCAAGGTGTTCAACAATGGAATGAGTGGAGAAAGCAAAACAGACAGATCATCCCTGACCTCAGCGATGCCGACCTCAGCGATGCCGACCTCAGGGGTGCCAACCTCAGCAATGCCAACCTCAGGGGTGCCAATCTCAGGGGTGCCGACTTCTTCAATGCCGACCTCAGCGGTACCGACCTCAGCAGTGCCAACCTCAGCGGTGCCGACCTCAGCAGTGCCGACCTCATCGATGCCAACCTCGACACTGCCGACCTCATCGATGCCAACCTCAACGGTGCTATCCTCAGAGGTGCCGATCTCAGAGATACTACAATGTGGGACACTATCCTTGGAAACCTGGACCTTCGCACCGTCAAAGGATTGAAAACCGTCAGACACCCAGGACCATCGTATGTGAGCATTCAAACCATTTACCGATCTGAAGGCGACGTTCCAGAGGTGTTTATGAAAGGGACAGGCGCACCCGATAGCTTCATTGAGTATATGCACGCCCTGGCCGCCAAACCCATTGAGTACTATACCTGCTTCATTAGCTATTCGAGCAAAGACCGCAAGGCGGCTGAACGACTGTATGCCGATCTGCAAAGCAGCGGTGTTCGCTGTTGGTTTGCTCCTGAAGACCTGAAAGGTGGAGACAAGTTCGCAGACCGCATTGAAAGCTCCATTCGAGCCTATGACAAACTGTTGGTACTGCTTTCTGCACAGTCGATAGCAAGTTCCTGGGTGGAAAACGAAGTACGCGCCGCCCTCGAAAAAGAGGAGCGCTTCAAGCGAGAGCAACACCAGGACCGCACCGTCCTGTTCCCGCTCAAGTTGGATACTGCTATTGAGGAAGCCACACCCCAATGGGCGGCTCAACTGCGACGACAACGCCATATCCTTGATTTCACCGGCTGGAAACAACATGACTGCTATGTGCAAGCATTTGACCGCCTGTTGCGTGATCTCAAGGCCAGCACCGAAAAAGTGCATCGGTGAGACACCACTAACCCAAGTATTTTATACTGCTGCATAGGCTAACCTCCTATCCTCTCTATGAGTGCTATTCCTAATAAGCTACGTGTGTATAACCTGAACAAATACATAATTGACAGCCATTCTTCAAGCGTGCTACAGTAGGCAAAGAGGTTGCATCCTTACAATGCAGTATTAAGAAGGAACAAACATATGGCAACAAAACGACTACTGGGCGTTTTTGCTCACCCCAATGACGAGGGAACTATCAGTGGCACGTTATTGCATTATAGCGCGTTGGGCGTCGAGACTGGTCTGATCTACGCCACACGTGGTGATGTAGGAGATATTGCGGACCAGACGCTAGCGACGCCCGATACCCTGGGAGAAGTTCGCGAGGCTGAGATGCGTGCCGCCGCCGATATTCTCCATGTGCACAACCTCTCATTCCTGGGATACCGCGACTCTGGCGTCGCAGGCAGCCCGGAGAATCAAGATCCACGCGCTTTCATGCGCGCCCATCCTGCTGACGTGATCGGCAAGTTAGTCGCGATTATTCGTCAATTTCGTCCACACGTCATGATCACCTTCGATGAAGCTGGTGGGTACGGACACCCAGACCATATCGCTATTTATAAGTATACCACTGGTGCCTTCCACGCCGCCGCTGACGAAGTACAATATCCAGAACTGGGACCAGCGTATGCCGTGGCGAAATTATACTACTCCTCGTTTGCCCGCAGGCAGCTTATGATGATGTCTGAGTGGCTAGAGGATCAAGCGTACGAGGGCTTCGTCAAAGATCTCAACGTCGCACAGTTGGGGCTGGCCGATGATCAGATTAGCGTTTTGCTCGACGTCGAACGCTATCTGGACGCCAAGATCGCCTCGTGGGAGCAGCATCGCACACAGATGAGGGCCATCACGCCATTTTCGTTATTGCCTCCCGAACTGCAACGCAAGATGCGCAGTTCTGAGTATTTCCAGTTGGTAGCGTCGCGTGTAGGCTACGACACAGTAGGAGAGAACGATCTATTCGCTCACATACCATAAAGGAGGCTGGACGTGAAAGATCACCACATTAACATCTTCTGCAGTGATGAAGACGAAGGTTACATTGCAGATATCCCCGACCTGAAGTTTTGTTCCGCTTTCGGAGAAACTCCAGAAGACGCACTGCGCGAAGTACTGATTGCCAAAGCAGCCTGGCTAGAAACTGCACAAGCTGTAGGAAAACTTGTTCCGTTACCAGCATACAGGCCCACAACCTACCAGGCTGCATCTTGATTTTACGCATAGAGGGGATGTGTTCTAACCCCCTTTATCGCAATTACTTACAAATTACTTGCGCCCGAGCTTTGCCAGAACAGCCCCTTTCAGCAAGCCCACTTCTTCCACTTTGAGCGCTATCACAACGCCAAAATAGACGCCAGCCGCCAGACCGCCAGCCACAACCACCGTCAATAAACGCCCAACAAAATGATTCAGCGAGAACAGACCCACGTGACTCAGCCCAAGCTGCAGGCCCAAAGCAACAGCTACCATGACAGCGGTCGCCAGCAAAATCTTGACCACAGCAGGAAGCATTCTCCGTATATGCATAGGACCAATCACCAGGCGCAAGATGATCAGCAGCACAACAGCATGCGAAGCATTCTGCACCGTATTCGCCAGGGCCAGCGCAGGCATACCTATCGTATTCCTAAACGGTAAAGCCACCGCCAGATAGCTCAGGATACTTACGAGGAACACCGAAACCGGGATAATCGTGTTCTTGCGCGCATAGAAAGCAAAAAGCAAGAGCTGATCTATGGCTAAGAATGGCAATTGCAAGGAGTAATTTTGCAAAGCCATAGCGGTAAGCGTTGTTTCATTGGCGGAAAAGCTATGACGCTGAAAGATGAGGGCGATAATGGGCATACGTAAGACGATCAGGCCCGCTGCGGCGGGAATCATCAGCAACAAACCCAGGCGGAAGCCGAGCAACAGCGTCTCTTTGAAGCGCTCCATATTCCCTTCTCGCACATGGGCTGAAAGAGTCGGCAACACCGCGAAAGACAGCGCAGCTGCTACGAGTCCTCCTGGAAACTGAATCAATGTTGTAGCAAAATTCATCGCCGAGTAATTTGCCTCCCCACAACCCTGGGGACTAGGCATAAAGGCCGCGCAAGGTGTACTGGAAGCAAAACTCTGATCCAGAAATGCCAGACCCGCGCTTGCCAGGAAGCTCAATGCCACCGGACCATACAACACCAGAATACGTTTGATGGCAGGATGCTTCAGATCCAGCACGAACATATAGCTCAGGCGTTGATTGCGTAGACCCGGCAACAGCAAGGCGATCTCGCCCAGAGTCCCCACAATGACACCGAATGCCAATCCATAGTTGCCGAAATAGTGTGTACCTACGGCACTGGTAAAGATTGCACCAGCAATAATGCCTACATGATAGGCAGTAGTCGCAAAAGCAGTCCAACCAAACTCCTTACGGGCATAGAGCGCAGCTTGCAATACAGCAAAAGGACCCAGGGCAATCAGGGAGAAAAAGACAATACGGGCATATTCTACTGTCAGCTGTTTACTACCGGCACTAAAACCATGCGAGAGAAAGCTATCGATGAACCAGGGGGCAATAAAGGTAAAGGCAATAGCTGACAGGGCCATGATGATTATGACCAGATTGACGAGGGTAAACACGAGGCGACGTAGCTCTTCACGCTTTTCTGGTGCGGCATAATCGTTAAAGGTCGGAATCAGCGCTCCTGGTACAGATCCGTTGACCAGAAAGTCGTTGAACTTCTGCGCAGGTGAGAGCGCGGCTAGAAAAGGACCAGAGATCAAAGGACCGGTCGCCGCAATAGCGGATTGGCGCACCATGCCCATAATACTACTACCTAGATTGCCCAGCATCACCAACGTTGCGGACCTAACAATTTCGCGCCGCTCGCTCGCCTTAGGCGCGACAGACGGCTCTTCCGTCACCTCCATGCCTGCTTCAGGCGTAACTGACATCTCTTCATCTGTTGGTGGTGGTGTTTCTACTATTTCTACAACAGGTTGCTCCGATGATTCACCTCCTGTAACCACAGGGATTACTTCGACCACACCATCTGTATTATCAGCATAATTTTTTTCTTCTAAAGAATCCTTAGCCATACGAATATTTGCTCCTCAGCTTCTACGAAGACCGCGCAGGTAAACTCTTGATTGCCGCAATCAACTCCGTTGTTGAATGATGCGGAAGATACGGAATGAGCCGCACGCTTCCACCATACGCCTGCACAACTTTCGCTTCTGGGAGACGTTGTGTATCCGGGAGTTCACTATGAGCAGATGCATAATCAGCGCCTTTGACGTAGATGGCAGGTTGCAGCACTTCCAGCAGTGAGCTAGCAGTCGCTTCAGAAAAAATCGTTATATAGTCAATACACGAGAGTGCAGCCAGAATTTCAGCGCGTTCCATCTCTGGCACCAGGGGTCTGCCGGGACCCTTCAAATTACGTGTACTTGCATCACTATTCAAAGCCAGCACCAGGAAGTTCCCTAGATTACGCGCTTCCTGTAAATAACGCACATGCCCCAGGTGCAGCAGATCAAAACAACCGTTCGTGAAGACTGCGTGTTCTCCTGACTGCTGTCTCTGCTGTACTTCTGTGGCAAGGAGCTTCTCGTGAGTATATTTTCTGTTGCATAGTGGATAATAGATTACTCATAGCAAAACACTCATCAATTCTTCAGGCGTATTACTGGCACAACCGAGACGACGCACCACAATAGCGGCTGCGGCGTTAGCCAGGTAGGCAGCTTCCGACATACTGGCACCGGCAGTCAACGCCAGTGTAAAAGTTGCGGCAACGGTATCGCCAGCTCCATTTGTATCAACGATCTCGCTCGCGTGGGGCAACGGATAAATCGGCAGGTGCAGAGGCGTCTTGCCCTCCTCAAAAAGGCTCATGCCTTCACTGCCACGCGTGAGCAACACACCTCGCGCGTTACTACCGCTGAGCAAGCGCTGTCCGGCTTCTTCCAGATCAGCCTGCGAATGGATAGTCATCCCTAAGCTAAGCTCCGCCTCTGGCTGATTGGGTGTCAGCGCGCTGACACCCTGGAAACGAAAGAGCGAGCCATGCGAATCAACCACAATCACTTTATTGAGCGCGCGTGCGGCTGGTACGCAGGCCGCAATAATTTCAGGGCTGATGACGCCATTCTCATAATCGGAGAGCACGACTGCATCAATAGAGGGCAGCATATGTTGAATATACTCAATAATCTGCTCCTTGCATGGCATCCCGAGATCCGAGGTGTCCACGCGATCAATACGCACGACATGCTGCTGGACGATCTGCGAGCTTACCAGCCATAATGCGCGTCTTCGTGGAGGTGGGACGCGTCTTGTCGGTGAGCAGTCCCTCCTGATGCATGTGCCGTTCACTGATGGCATGCCGTAAGCGCTGACCAGGCAGATCATCGCCAACAATGCCCGCCAGAAAAACCTCTGAACTCAGCGCGCTGGCATTGACGGCAACATTGGTTGCGCCCCCCGGAATAGTACGTTCTTCATCCAGTTCGAGGATCAGTACGGGCGCTTCGCGAGAGATACGCGTCGGACGACCGATCAAATATTCGTCGGCAACCATATCACCGATTACGAGCATGCGTTTGCCCTTAAAGGTCTGAATGATAGAGCGCAAACGCGTCGTGGCTATGGGAGAAGTGTTGATATCAAGCGTCATATGCAGAACGGCCTTTCCACAAAACTTGGAGAGCAAATTGTGGCAACGCTAACATACGACGCCAGCGCCATGGTTCACGGTACAGTCGATAGAGCCATTCTAATCCCAGGCGCTGTATGAAGCGTGGCGCGCGACGTTGGCGACCAGAGAGAAAATCGAAGGTCCCACCAACACCCATTGCTAGCGCCACAGGCAAGCGGGCAAGGTTCCGTTGTATCCATAGATCCTGCGCGGGAGCGCCATACGCTACGCATAGTATATCAGCATGCGCGGCGTTTATGCGCCCGATGATTTCATCTTCTTCAGTGGAAGATGGCGATCCGGCATAAGTACCAGCAATCTGTACATCAGGTGCAAGCTCTCGCAAACGAGCAGCAGCCTCTTCGGCGACACCGTGAGCTGCTCCCAGCAGGTAGAGACGATATCCGTTGGCAGCACACAGACTGCGCGATTGCCACAACCATATCGACGCCCGTTATGCGTTCAGGTGTCGGCTTATGCAGATAACGCGCAGCCCATACGATGCCTATACCATCGGGTACGACCAGCGCGGCTTGATTGATACAATCAAGAAAGTGGGTATCGTGTTGCGCGGCCATCACAAACTCCGGGTTTACCGTGACGATCTGCTGGCAAGGCTGCTTATTGCGTTGATAGCGCTGAAGCAGATGCTCAATATATGCGAGCACCTGCTGTGGTGATAGACGATCTACCCGTACTCCCAGCACATAGACTGGTGCTGGCAAGTCTGGACGAGGAGTATTGAGCATTTGTACCATATACTTAACTTACCAGTTCATTACTTCAGTTTCAATATGAGAAATGATCACATCTGGACGAGTTTCTTCTATATAAGAACGTACATGCTCGATTATTTCGCCAGCATGTTGGCTACTATTACTCACGCAAGTAATACCAAGCTTCGCAATTTGCCAGCGGTCGTTCTCTTCAACCTCGGCGATAGCGACATCGAATTGATTGCGCACGCGAGCTATGACCGATTTAATGATTTGCCGTTTCTCTTTGAGCGAGTGAGTTTCGGGCAAATGCAAAGTGATTTCGCAAGCACCTATGACCATGCGCTTAGTATAGCATAAACCTACTTGCTTGACCTGCCCTTTGACCTATTACCTATGAGCTGGGCCTCATACCATAGGCATGCAAGGCAATCTGAAATTGTTACCGCTCAATAGCTAGCTCGTTTCTATACTATGGTTGCAGCGGCGTGAATTACGCACGAGCAATTGAAATCAAAAAGGAAATATCATGCGTCTCTAAAAAGGAACGTTTCATAGCTTTTGAAAGGCTGACGCAACTTCAATGATCGACACGTATGAACAGAAGCGCCCTTACTACCTCATAACAGGGGGAGCACCACTGCATGGTGAAGTTGTGATTAGTGGGGCTAAAAATGCCGTCACCAAGATGATTATTGCCTCCCTCCTGACCTCCGATTTATGCACATTACGCAATGTACCACTCCTGGGGGATCTGGATCTCACCGTGAAGCTGTGTGAAGATTTTGGCTCCCAGGTGCAATTAGATGACGATACGCATACACTCACGCTACACACTGAACATATCACCAGTACGGTCATCTCATCCAATGTGGGTGGGTTGAATCGCATGAGCGTGATGGCGATTGGCCCATTATTGCATCGTTGTGGCGAAGCCACGATCCCTCTGCCCGGGGGAGACCGCATTGGACCACGTCCCATCAACTTCCATATCCAGGGGCTGCAACAGATGGGGGCGAAGATCGTTCGAGCAGGATGGCGACTATCAGTGCTCTACCACGGCGCGTTTGCATGGTGCAACCATCAAACTACCTTTCCCAAGCGTGATGGCAACTGAGAACTTCCTGATCACCGCTACTCTGGCGAAAGGCGTCACGGTGATTGAGAACGCGGCAACCGAGCCAGAGATCATCGACCTGATCAAACTCTTACAAAAAATGGGAGCCATTATCGAACTGAAGGTCGACCGCCGGATCGTCATCGAGGGCGTAGAGAGGTTGCATGGTGCCAGTCATACTCTGTTGAGTGATCGCAATGAAGCCGTCTCGCTGGCTATTGCCACCTATCTGACCAGGGGTGATACCTACCTGCGCCGCGCGCAGCAAGATACGTTGCTGACCTTCTTGAATACGCTCTCCAAAATGAAACTGCGTTTCGAGATCGACGACGACGGCATTCGCTTTATCGGCGATGATCAGCCCCCGCCAGCGATAGCCCTGGAGACCGATGTACATCCTGGCTTTATGACCGATTGGCAGCAGCCGTTTACGATCTTGTTGACACAAGCCAACGGTATGTCGGTTGTGCACGAGACCATCTATGAGGACCGTTTTGGCTATACCAGTGCGTTACAGGGCATGGGTGCACATATTGGACTCTATCCCAAGTGTCTGGGCGAGGTACCTTGTCGTTTTCGCGAAAAAGAGCACGTTCATAGCTGTGTTGTGCGTGGCCCTACGCCGCTGCACGGGACACAACTCGGCATCCCCGACATTCGCGCTGGCTGCTCCTATATACTCGCTGCCCTCTGCGCTGAAGGGACATCCGAGGTCTATGGTATTGAGCATATCGAGCGTGGTTACGAGCACCTGGACGCCAAGCTACGTAGTCTGGGAGCACAGATGGACAGAATCGAAAGAAACTGGTAATAAAAAAGTCAGAGTTCCTGGACAAGGGACCCTGACTTCTGGCTAGTAGCATGTTAACTTTGGAGGCTCGCCCGTACTTCGCGCAACTGTTCAGGAGTCAGGATTTTGAACAGAATCAGCAAGTTCTCCAGATCATATTCAAGTCCAATCGCGTGTAGTTCCTGCCGAATGCGACCAAGCGCGCTAATCTGAGCCGTTGTGATCAAACCGTAGCTCACCAGACTCGCCGCCAACAGTTGGTCTGGCGTAAGTAACTTAAACATAAGCAATATTTCACCAAGCTGATAATTCAAATCCACACCACGTAACATACGCTGGATATTCTGCGCGACCTCTAGACGATCTTGAGGAACAAGATGTCCATCAAGTAATACATTGCCGAGTGAACGGGTCGCTCTACCGTTCAACACCTGTGGTTGCACGCCCTTCGCGTCCTGTTGCCCGAGCGTGTGCATGGGTGGAAAGCTCTGCACAATATCGAGTAGTACCGCATTGTTGGGGGCCGTACTCGCATCGAAATCGGGCTTTCGCTCTGACTGTGTTTCTACCTGAACTGGATCTATCTGTGTATACGTATTCCTCTCTTTCCACTTTTCCTGTAGCTCCTCAACATTGGGGATTGACAACATATCTTTCTGCGCTTCGTCACGCGTCACCTCCTCAGGAGGTATAACTTTGGGGGCTGTTATTCCCGGTGCTGGCGAAGCAATGGATGCCAGGAGTGGTACAGGCTGTGAACCCTGCGCTGGCTGATTCGTTTGCTGACTGTAATTTGTACGCGAGAGCACATCGGGCCGTTTGCCGCCTTCTGACACGGTTTGCCCATTATTGCGCTCAATCGGTATATCCTGGATCGGCGATGCACGCAGCGGTTGGGCGCTGATATTCTCGCTTGTTTGCACTGGTCGCGGGGTCGGAGCAACGTAATTCAGCGGACTACCGGGCTGGGAGCCTTCTGCTATCCTTGCCTCAGCCGTAGAACTATAGCCGTTGGCTGATGGCCTGGCTTCGGACTGTTGGTAAGCTGTATTCGCGCTGGTGGCCTCGGACTGTTGCTGTTGATACTGTTGATATGCCGCCACAGTATTGCGTGGCGCGACTGGCTGTATGCTCTCGGGTGACATATACGTCGAGTAGGTCGTGTTTCCTGTATAGGATGACTGGTGTCCCTGTGCGATACGCGATAATTGTGCCAAGCTAGATTCGCCCGGTCCGTCAAGGCTGAGTTGTCCGTTAGCCATGCGCTGCAACACCGTTCCGTCAGCATTGCCTGTATCCTGTGGACTAACAGCACTTTGTGCATCTTGTAGCGCTCTATTTTCGGGAAAGGGCGAAAACGTACTATTACTTTGTGAACTCCATGTGCGTTGATTGGGATAGAGCACCGCGCGAATTTTGTCGGTATGTGCTGGACTTTGACTATTGGTAACTGCTGGCGCTTGCGGTGCAGCAAACAGGCTATTATTGACCTGTACAGGAGCTTGCGGTGTATTGGCCGGTGTTTGTGGCATCGTTGGTGTAGAGGGACGCGCTGGTGATTGGCTAATGACACCGCCATCGTTCACTGGCGCGGCTCTGAACAGGTTCCCATCAACGGGAACCTGTTGTGTTGGTGAGCGCTGCGCCGTTGGCAGCGGTTGCACGGGTGCTTGTGGTGTTTGTATACGCGGCATACGTGGCACCGTATTGGTGATTATGTCGACACCTATGCCTGGGACACGAGCACGCACGGCATCGATCAGGCTCATCAGTCCCATCATGCCATCAATCTCGATATCTGCCATCGAGCCATGACTACTCTCATCCGGATCGTGAGGACCATACCCGGCGATATTTGTACAACGGAATGTAAAGACCTGTACTTTGCGATCACGCCGTTGGGTATCTAGTGCTACCCAGAAACTCTTTTCGAGCGGCGGCTGCCTGAGCGAGATTGACAAGCACAAGCCGTATAGGATAGCGTGCGATAGCATCAAATACTTCGACGGCTGTGCGTGCCGTATGGCACTCGTAGCCAGCAAGCTGAAGCTCACTAATAAGAAGCGCCGCTAATTGTTGATCTCGCTCAAAAAGAAGAATATGTGATCCACCTGTGCTGATGTTCATCCTGCATCACTCCGGTTTACTGCCCGCATTCTGACTGAGGTCTCATAATTATTTGCCTGACCCTGCTGTATCTCTGTATATCTTGATCAAAGCTAGCTCTATGCATCATCGCTCATGTACAGAGCTGAGCGCATGCATATCTTCCCTGCACGAGGGAGATTTGACACCGTTGTTTTGCTCGT
The DNA here is from genome assembly GCA_963802635.1 of uncultured Chloroflexia bacterium. Taxonomy (GTDB): domain Bacteria; phylum Chloroflexota; class Ktedonobacteria; order Ktedonobacterales; family Ktedonobacteraceae; genus CAVTLG01. The sequence goes on from CAWDJJ010000001.1 coordinate 778,765, forward strand.
CGCTACACTCTGTGATGTTGGCCTCGATAACCTTATTGACTTGCTTTATGCTATGTTCGCCTGTGAAGCTAGTATAGCATACCTCTCTTCCAATGTCACAGTCGCAGGGCAATTCCTATGACTATTGACGCTTTATGCTAGGAGAATGCATATAATAAGGGTATAAATCGCTTATAGTTGTGCATTTCAGATTTTACAAGAAGGGACTATAGTACTATGCAAAAGCGTGTATCTGTAGTTGAGCATCCGGTTATTGCTTTATTGACAGATTTCGGCCTGACCGATGGCTATGTTGGTGTCATGAAAGGTGTGATGCTGAGGATCGTACCTTATGCGCAACTGATAGATCTTACGCATGATGTTGCTCCTCAGGATCTTGCGACGGGAGTCTGGCAACTGGCGATAAGCTACCGCTATTTTCCTGCGGGTACAGTGTTTGTCTGTGTCGTTGATCCTGGCGTAGGAAGTCAGCGCCAGCCGGTAGCCGTGCACGCGGGATCATGGTACTTTGTTGGACCAGATAACGGACTGTTTAGTGCTGTACTGGAGCAGCAGCCTGTGCATGCAGCGGTTGCTCTGACCAATCCGGCCTATCATTTATCTCAGGTGAGCACGACCTTTCATGGACGAGATATATTTGCCCCAGTTGCTGCCCATCTTGCTAGCGGTGTGGCATTTGCCGATCTGGGTGTCGCGCTTGATCCCGCCAGCTTACAGCGGAGAGCTAGTGAGACACCTCAGTGGCAGGGAGGACAGCTCGTCGCGAGTGTTGCGCATATTGATCGCTTTGGCAATATTATCAGCAATATACCACTCGAAATGGTACCAAAGCTCTTCTCCAGTTCAACCGTGCAATTGCGCTTTCCTGCGCAGCAGCAGGTAATCACTGCGCGCAGGCACTATTTTGCGGAGCACGATGGCAATGCCGGGCGTGATGGCGATCCATTTATCTATCCTGCTAGTAGCGGTTATCTGGCTGTGGCTGTACGCAACGGTGATGCCGCGCACCTTTTGGGTGTGCATACTGGGGATACTGCTGTTTTGCTCTTATGAGACAATATTGTGAATATAATCATCAAAAAAGCATGAGAAAGAATGTCACAAAGTCGAAGAACAACTCTTTCCTGCTCTATTTGAAGGCGAGGACCGAGGTGTCAATTTCATCCTAAACCTGAGTATAGTTGTTAACCAGGAAGGAGTCTATTGGTTCGATATTTTCCTGGAAGACCAACTTCTTACACGCGTACCGTTGAGGATTTTGTATCAACGGATTGGACCACAGGGTATGTAACCGAGACGTGCACTTCCAAGCTGGTGCTAGATGTTCCATAGTGTACTTGGCTTTGAGATGCCGTCATTGTATATCGTTCTGTGAACGGGCGCAAACGACTACGCAATTCAGTCTCAGTCCAATCTCTATTAGAGAACTCTGCCAAACGGAGCTTGATACCATCACCGATCAGCAAAAGAAAGCCATGACAACGTTAGTTATATTGCCTTGCATCCAGGTGTTTTTTCTGTCCACTCTCTAAAAAAATAATGTACGCATACACGGAGAAATCAGTCACATAATGTGCGTATATCTACAAAAACCAATAGAGAGAGACACAGCCTGAGAAGCCACCTCAACCCACGAACAGAGAAACTCAGCCCATCCACTTAACTTCGAGTGAGAAATATGCTATACTGTACGTATACCTTTATAGGAAAATGGGCCATTGCAGCAGTCAGATATGCCATCGGTGGGTATCGTCCATGCAGCCGTCCATCTGGTTCGTCTCTTACCTGATCACTGGAATGAGAAAGGACAGATTGAAATATTGCAGGAGCATCCAGAAGATGCATTTTTCAACACTTTCCCAACTTATGCGATCTGAGAGTTGGACAAAAAATAGAGCGAAGCACAATATTCTCCGAAACGTAGAAAGGGCTGGTTCTCTCGCGTGGAATGACGAGCAAGAATCCGGCCCTTTTGGTCTTATGGCATTGCTATGGGTGGGTAGAAGAGGAGAGGTGATGCCATAAAGGGAAAAACAGCAACATGGCTTTAATCCTTCTCTTCTGCCTGTTCATGTAGCGCGTTTCTCAATCGTCTACGTAGGTAGCATCATTGCAAAACATGTAGTGTAGGAAATACCTCAACACCAAGGTAGCAGACCAATGTCATTCATACACTATTAGTTATACACAGAGAGGATGAACTATGGATCTGGTGAAGCGGTTAGAAGAATATCGAGATCGTGAGCGCGAACTCATGTGGGAAGGAAACTTCGCGCAGTACTTTGAGATTGCGTGTAAGAAACCAGAGGTAGCTCAACTTTCTCACGAACGCATTTATCACATGATTATGGACGCGGGCGTGGATACCACTCGCACAGGAGAGCCGCGCTACAAATTCTTTAGCCAGGAAATCTTTGGCATTGAGAAGCCGCTACAACAGATCGTTGACTATTTCCATTCAGCCGCCCAGCGACTGGAAGTGCGCAAGCGCGTGCTCCTGCTGATGGGTCCTGTCGGTGGAGGTAAGTCTACGATTGTTTACCTGCTCAAGCGTGGATTGGAGGCGTACAGCCGCACCCCAGAAGGGGCGATCTACGCGATTAAAGACTGCCCGATGCACGAAGAACCCCTCCACTTAATCCCCCACGAACTCCGCCACGATGTAGAAAAAGAATTTAGCTTATACATCGAAGGAGACCTGTGCCCGCATTGCCGTTTCATGATCGATAATCAGTATCGTGGACGCATAGAAGAGGTACCCGTCAAACGTATTAGTTTTAGCGAAAAATATCGTGTGGGCGTCGGTACGTTTACGCCATCTGATCCCAAGAGCCAGGATATCAGCGAACTCGTCGGGGGCATTGATCTGTCCACGATTGGCGAGATCGGTGTGGAAAGCGATCCGCGTGCGTATCGTTTCGATGGTGAACTGAACATTGCTAACCGTGGTGTGATGGAATTCGTGGAAATGCTCAAGACCGATGAAAAGTTCCTCTATGTGCTATTGACGCTCAGCCAGGAGCAGAATATCAAGACCGGTCGCTTCAGCATGATCTATGCTGACGAAGTGGTCGTGAGCCATACCAACGAACATGAATATCAGTCCTTCGTGGGCAACAAAAAGTCAGAAGCCTTGCAAGACCGCATCATTCTGGCTAAGGTGCCTTACAATCTGCGTGTTTCAGACGAAGTGAAGATCTATGAGAAGCTGCTCAAGCAGAGTTCGCTGCAAAATGTGCATATCGCGCCTTATACGCTACGCGTTGCCAGCCTCTTTGCTGTCCTGACGCGCCTGGAACCCTCCAAGAAAGCTGGCATGAGTTTGATGAAGAAGCTCAAGCTGTATGATGGTGAAGATATGGAGGATTTCAAGCAGAAGGATGTGCGCGAACTGCAAGACGAAGCTACGCGCGAAGGCATGGATGGTATCTCGCCGCGCTATGTCATCAACCGTCTCTCTAATGCGCTCATCAAACCAAACGTGACCTGTATTAATCCGATTGATGCGCTACGCGCGCTGCGTGATGGTCTTGATCAACACACTAGTATTACGCGCGACGAGCGTGAGCGTTATCTTAACTTCATCAATGACGCGCGGAAAGAGTACGATGAGCTGGCACGTAAAGAGGTTCAGCGCGCTTTTGTCTACTCCTACGAAGAGCAAGCGCATACGCTTTTGAATAATTACCTGGATAATGTTGAGTCCTATTGCAACAAGACGAAACTGCGTGATCCAATTACTGATGAAGAAATGGAGCCAGACGAACACCTGATGCGCTCGATAGAAGAGCAAATCAGCGTCTCTGAGAACGCAAAACGCGCGTTCCGCGAGGAAATTCTCATTCGTATCTCATCTCTGGCGCGCAAAGGACAGACCTTTGACTACACCAGCCATGAGCGTCTGAAAGAAGCTATCGAAAAGAAGTTGTTTGCAGACTTGCGGGATGTAGTGAAGATCACCACATCCACGCGCATGCCTGATAAAGAGCAGTTGCGCAAGATCAATGAAGTGGTTGATCGACTGATGACAGAGCATGGGTACTGTCATGTGTGCGCGAATGAAATTCTCCGCTATACCGGAAGTCTCTTAAATCGATAATCTACGTCAGGTGCAGGATGATCATCGGTGTGACCCCATTGGGACTGCTCATATTGCCTTGCATTCAGATGAGAAATATGCGGTAGCGTATTTCTAGCAACGAGAGTTGCGTTTCTGAATGCCTATGGGTATCAGGCGGCGTTCCCAATGGGTGCATCTCTGAGTTTCTCCCATCTGCGTTTTCTGCGATAAGGAGCATAACCGATGTCTATCTCCCAGCATGATTGGTCACTACACCGCAAGGGACAGGCCGACCAGGAGCGTCATAAAGAGAAGATTCGTGAGGCGGTAAAGAAGAATCTGGGCGAAATTGTCAGCGAGGAGAGCATTATCCTTTCAGACGGTAAGAAGACGGTGCGCGTGCCTATTCGTTCGCTCGAAGAGTACAGTTTCCGTTATGATTTCGGTCGTCAGCAGCATGCCGGACAGGGCAACGGCAAGAGCAAAATCGGGGATGTGGTCGCCCAGGAACCTAAACAGGGCAAAGGGAAAAAAGGTGAGGCTGGTAAAGAGGCTGGTTACGACTACTACGAAGCAGAAATCTCTATGGAAGAACTGGCAGCGATGATCTTCGAAGATCTCGGGCTGCCCAATCTTGAACAAAAACGTCAACAGGAACTGGAAACCGAGTCTGTACGCTTCACCGATGTGCGCAAGAAAGGTCCGATGGCAAACCTGGACAAGAAGCGCACAATCTTTGAGAACATGAAGCGCAATGCCGCCAAAGGTGATGCAAAGTTCAAAGACATTAAATCCGATGATCTGCGCTTTAAAGTATGGGACCCGACGATTAAATATCAGTCGAATGCCGTTGTCATTGCTATGATGGATATCTCAGGCTCGATGGGCGAATTCGAGAAATATATCGCACGCAGCTTCTACTTCTGGATGGTCAGGTTCTTACGCACGAAGTACAACAACGTACAGATCGTGTTTATCAGTCACCATACTGAAGCCAAAGAAGTCACCGAGGAAGAGTTCTTCCATAAGGGCGAGAGTGGCGGTACGCAAGTTTCATCGGCCTACGAACTGGCATTGCAGGTCATCAAAGAGCGCTATAATCCCAACGACTGGAACATCTATCCCTTCCATTTCTCCGATGGTGATAATCTGCCGTGGGATAACGACCGTTGTGTCCAACTGGTCAACAAACTGATGGAACTGTGCAACATCTTCGGCTACGGCGAAATTCGTGAGGGCCATTATCGTTCGCCGAGTACGCTCATGTCGGCTTACAACAAGATCAACGACAAAAAGTTCACCGCTGTGACCATCTCTGACAAGAAAGAGGTGTATCCCGCACTGCGGAAATTCTTTGCTCAGCGTGATCCAGTTCCAACCAGGTAGTGTCAGGAGTGTTACATGGCGAATTATGATTCTAATAGTGAACTCGAACGCTTGCGTGACGCCATCGATGCGGCCTGGGAGGAGGCGCACAAGTTTGGGCTGGACCCCTTTCCGACGCACTTTGAAATGGTGCCTGCTCCGATCATGTACGAGTTCGCGTCGTACGGTATTCCTGGCCGCTTCAGCCATTGGACATACGGCAAAGCTTACTATAGACAAAAGATGCAGTATGACCTGGGGTTAAGCAAGATCTACGAGATGGTGATTAATACCAATCCGAGCTATGCTTTCCTGATGGACATGAACAATTTGCTGGAAAATACCTTTGTGGCAGCCCATGTCTTCGGGCATACTGACTTCTTCAAAAATAATACCTACTTCCAACATACCTCGCGGCGCATGATCGATAAGGCAAGTGTGCATGCCGAGCGTATCGCCAAGTATGAGTTTGATCACGGTCGCGAAGAGGTTGAGCGTTTCCTGGATGCAACTCTGGCGATTCAGGAGCATGTCGATTATAATCTACTGCTGCGCGAAAATGAAAATAGTAAACCAGAAGAGAAGAAAGCTTCTCCCGCTGGCAGTGATTATGCAGATCTGTGGGATCTGGATGAAAAGGCCAAGAAAGCTGAAGAGGAGCGTGAGCGCCGTTCTGGCAAACCACCAAAGTTTCCAGAGAAGCCTGAAAAGGATCTCTTGCTCTTCTTAAATCATCATGCACCTCACCTGGAAGTCTGGCAGCGCGATATTATCGAGATTGTGCGCACTGAGATGTTGTACTTCGTGCCTATGATGCAGACGAAGATCATGAATGAGGGCTGGGCCTGTCTGACAAAGGATAGTCTTGTGCTGACTGAGCATGGCTTTATGCGTTATGACGCTTTGCATCGCGCGTTGGCGCAGGGTGATACGGTGTCGGTAGGCAGTGGTAGTGGAGAGCGTGATCAGGTGACGGATAGACATCTCCGCCGTAATGCTGCTACTGTGCGTTTGCGCACGCGCCGTGGCTTTGTACTGGAAGGGGCGGATGAGCATAAACTGAGTGTTGGTTCAGAACAATGGTTGGCCCTGAAGGATGTCACCGTTGGACAGCGTATTCCTCTCAGCGCTGGTGATAATATCTGGCCTGAGCAGCTTGTGCCAGTGATGTTACCCACACGTATTGTCTCATCGACGGTTGCCGATGTGGCTCTGGCTGCGGGTGTGGGTACACATACGGTCTACCGTTCTCTCAATGGTAAAACCTCCTATGCTAAAGAGCGCATTGATACAGCCATTGAGCAAACTAGCTATACTAAGGGCAATAATGGCAAGCCGCTGTATGCTTCACGCTTTCCACTGGTTGCTCCTACGCATGTTACAGAGTCTTTTGCTGAGTTTCTCGGTTATCTGATTGGCGATGGCAATATTCATAGTGCCAAAAATGCCATCGGCTATACTACGGGTGATCGTGAACTGGCTGATCGCTATGCGCAACTTGTCACTGAGCTGTTTGCCATTGAGCCAACCGTCTTCTGGGATGACCGCACTATCAATGGACATGGTGGTCGCTGGCGAGTAGTCTTCTACTCGGCGAATGTGTTGGATCTCTTATGCGCTCAGGGTATTGATCTGCAAGCAAAAGCAGCTCAGAAATGCATACCGGATACTATTCTGCGTTCGCCACAGTCTGTTGTGAGTGCTTTCTTACGAGCGTACTTTGATTGCGATGGTTGTGCATCGAGCAAAGAAGGCGTGATCCTCTCCACCTTTAGTGAGCAGATCGCGCGGACCTTACAGATTGTGCTCCTCAACTATGGCATATTGACGCGCCGCTACGGTCCCAACATACGCATCAAAGGCTCTTCAGCTCAGTTGTTTGCTAAAGAGATCAATTTCGGGCTGGCACGTAAGCGTACCTTGCTGGAACAGTACCTGTCTGACCACCAGTGGTTTCGCCGCGAGGACGCGATGGATGAAGTGGTGAGTGTTGAGCACGCTGTTGCCGATGTTTACGATATCACGGTAGAACGCTCACACCGTTATGTTGCCAATGGTATGTTGCATCATAACAGCATATGGCACTCGCGAATCATGCGCGAGCTAGGTGATCAAGGCGTCATCTCCGACTCGGAGACCGTTGAGTTCGCACAACTGCACTCCAGCGTGCTGACACCGTCACGTACTTCTCTCAATCCCTACTACCTGGGCTTCAAAATATTGGAGGATATTGAGCGACGCTGGGATAATCCCACCACTGAGGAACTGGAAGTGCTTGGTCGTAAGCCTGGTATGGGACGACAGAAGCTCTTTGAAGTACGCGAGCTGGATAACGATGTGTCATTCTTGCGCAACTACCTGACCGAGGATCTCATCAAGGACCTGGATCTCTACCTCTACAAAAAGGAGGGTGATGAATGGGTGATTGTGGAGAAAAACTGGCAAAAGGTGCGCGATGCGACTGTTGCCAATATGACGAACTTCGGGTATCCCTATCTGGTGGTTGATAATGGCGATTATCGTGGCAATCGAGAGTTATACATCAAGCACCTCTTCGAGGGCCAGGAGCTGGACCTGAACTACGCGGAGAAGACCTTGCAGCATGTCTATCTGTTGTGGGGGCGTCCAGTGCATCTTGAAACGGTCTTCGAGGGCAAGCGCATCTTGCTCACCTATGACGGTGAGCGTAACAGCAAGAGTACGCTAGAGAAGTAAACGTTGAAGACGCCAGGAAGAGAATGGCCGGAGACTTAGGTGTGGTAGCCCTAAGTCTCCGGCCATTAGCACGCATTATGATAGATGAAAAGATCTATAATTATTAGCAGAATATGGCAATGCTAGAGCATTTTACATGTCTATGCCTCAAGTTATTACGCCCATAGGGAGTAATAACTGAAATTGTTCATAACTACAATTTTATAAATTTGTCCCTATATTCCCCTTTCAAAGAAGCAATTTTTGGTGTATACTTGTATAGATATTAAGAGATGTGTGTTAACTATTTACCATTTATTGCGTAAGAAATTTACTTCGATTTTAAGAAGATTTACAAGCAGAGGCATGGATGGATAGAGATGAGGTGGGGCCTGCTTGTAAAGCAGGCTGGGTGATCCAGGATGCAAGATACTCACAGCTTAGTGTGTTTAGAACCTACTGGAAAGGAGCTTTCTATGAAAAATTTTTTTAACAGATGGATTACTCCCAACAACGGAAGTCAAGAGTTAGATATCAAAACAGATCCTGAGGAAAATACAGAAACAGAAGAATCATCAACAGATTCTAATGAAGAGCAAGAGCAAAATAGGATCGATTTCGTAAGGAAAGCTAGAAAGAGCAGAGAACATCAAAACGGTGAAGTTTTAGCGGATACAGACGATGAAAATGAGATAGAAAAAGGATTATCGACAAAATATCGTAATAAAGGAGAAATCGATTTTACAAGACAAGAAAGCATAGAAAGAACAAAAAACTTAGTAGGCGATGGTACAGGTTATAGTATCAGGGAAATGAAGAAGTTTAGAAGAAGGAAGAGAAGACATTACTCAGAAGGAGATGGGTCAGAAAATGATGCGTCATCCTCATCTGACTCTGACGCATAGCAAAGACACTTATGCATGCCACCTTCGGCTCGTGACAGGATTTTCTCTACGTTGAGTTGCGTATGGCGGACGACTTTGTGGACTATGAGCGCGTAGTGGCACAGGGCGATTTTTCTGTGACATATGGCGAATAAGCCATCGCATGACAATGTGATGATCTTGGTTTCCCTGGAAAGGCATACTGCCTGGCTACCGCTTTGATTATGCTTTGCTCGAGATTTTCGGCAAATTCGTTGACGCTGGCAAAACGTTGCGTTGGATCTTTTGCCAATGCTTTCTGCACAACGTATTCTACGGCAGGTGAAAGCCGTGGGTCTCTCACGCGTAGCGATGGCCGTGGCGCATACATGTGCTGACTAGCAATCTCTAATGCTGTACCTACGAATGGCAAGCTGCCACACAGCAATTCGTAAGTAACAATTGCCAATGCATACTGGTCGCTGGCCGAACAAGGGATGCCATGCAGTTGTTCGGGTGCCATATATGCAGCCGTGCCCCAGCGTACTTTCCCGATCCTCGTACTGGCGTAATGTGCAGGTAACGCGATACCAAAATCGCTGAGCCAGAGATAACCATGCCGGGCAATCAGCATATTCTCAGGTTTTACATCAAGGTGCAGCCAACCCTTATCATGGATATATTGCAGCGCGCTGGCGATCTGCTTCACATAACGCAATATTATAGTAAGAGGCAGAGACTGGCGTTCTGTATGGTATTGGCGCAGATTACCAAAGGGTGCGTAATCCAGCGCCAGAAAAGGTTGGGTATCCTGCACGGCGAACTCGTGCAGGCATATGATATGTGGATGATGCAGTTGTGACAGGATGTAAGCCTCCCTACGCAACTTCCTGTCTGCGTCCTGTTCCTGCTGCTGTCGCAAGATCTTGATGGCAGCCTGCGTCTCCAGATAGATATGTTTACCAAGCAGTACGTGCGCAGATCCGCCTCGTCCTAGTGGGCGCACGATGCGATAGGGACCAAACTGCATGTCTGCATATACATCGGCAAAAATATTGTGTGGCATATGCATAGATGTCTCCTGCTGAGAAGGACACGTTCACCTACGATTAACCTGATTTTAATGACTCGCACAACCAGCGTACATGTCATTTGTAGTGTAAGTGGCTTATGCTGCCAGAAGTGTTCTCAACAGTGCCGTATAAGTGTCATTTTTGATTATGTGACGTACCGCATTCCAGGCAGCACAACAACCCCATCAGATATTGACAGAGTTGAGCAAATGTATGCCAATTCAAGAGACGGGGACGAGTTGCCATTCCTGATTGTGGTACTGGTTGCCCTCAGGCCATTGGATGACTGCTGTCCCATCATCAGTGGAAGCACCTTGGACATCAGCTACCAGCCCACTATTGAGATTTACAAGGGTATAGTAGCCATCACCTGTGCTGACGAACTGCCATTGCTGACTCGCGTTGCCATTCGCGTCCGACTGGTCAAGTTGTACTGCTTCTGCGGTCGAGCCGTCAGGAACATCAAGCACAAGGCCACTGTTGACATTGTAAAGGTAGAAGTAGCCACTTGTGTCTGCCGTAACCAGCTTCCATTGCTGGTTACTTCCACCGTCATCAGTATCCTGGATAATCCCTCCGCCATCGGTGGTAGAGCCATATTGAACATCCAAAGCCATGCCACTGTTGCGGTTTACCAGCTCATATGTTGTATTGTCTGTTGGAACACCCGCGCTCGCGGGTGTAGGTGTGGGTGTGGGTGTAGGCGTAGGAGCGGCTACAGACACAACTGGGGCCTCTGCTGCGGTTGGTGTAGGTTTGGGTACTGATGACTGCCTGGGCTGTATGACTGTTTTCTTCGTGCTTGTAGACGTTGGTTGTTTGGTTGGGGATGGCGTGACTATATGTGCGGATCGTAGTACTGGTGCGCTTGCTTCGGCGAGTAAAGCTGAGGATTGTTGCCCCAACCCACTTGTCGCTGTGCTAGCAGCTACGGAGCGTCCTCTGAGCGCATTTGAAACGCCATTGTAACTAAGAAACAACACAAAAAGGATTAAGACTGCAATGCTTACCAACGTGGTTTGCTTTCCGAATTGACTGCGTGTTCTCTTTGCAGGCTGCAATGGACGAATAATCAGGGGAGCAGCCTGCTCGTTTTTTATCAGGGCTGTTTGCTTACCTCCGACAGCGGTATTCGGAAAGGTTGAACCCTCAAAATCCTTCTGTTCTGGAGCACAAGGAGCAGACTCAGGATGGTTCAATACTTTTGGCAACCGCTGTAGATAGTCTTTTTGTATTGGCTGAGTGTCCTTCTGTGCTGTTATAGTAAAAGCGGGTGCACTGTCGTCGATGGTAGCCTGTAATGGTGTGGATTCTTCTGTCTCTTGTTCCTTTTCCTTGTATTGCTTTTTATACTCTTCTCTCTTTTCTTCCTCTATTTCTGGAATATATGTAGTTGACTGCACAGAGAATGGCGAACATTGATCTTGCATGATTTGCTCAAATAGAGTGCCTAGCATCATATTGTGCAGCGTATTACCTTCAGCCTCGTTTGGCTGGTCTGGTTGCTGAGCCTGTTCCACTTCTGGTGTAGAGATGGCCGACTGTGCGGAAGAAGACAACCGCTGATTCTGGCTGCTTGGCTCAAGTATAGTTACTGGCATCACATCACGCTGCATATCGTTTTCGATCTCATCTGGGTTATCCGACTGTTGGGTTTGTAGCGGAGATGTCGTTTGCTCAGAAGGGAGTTCTATACATGCCGGTGGACTGGCTATGTTGGCGAGATCAGCAGTGTTTGTGCCTGGCAAGCATGTCTCTGAACTGTCAGCGTATAGAGCTTCAATGAATGCTGCAACGGTGCTAAAACGCTGGGCGGGTTCTTTCTTCGAGCGCTCTTAGTACTGCAGCTTCGACTGCAACAGGCACACCAGGTGCAAGATACGAAAAGGGGAGAGGTCTTTGCGCGCTTCCTTGTGACCACAGTGCAGAGAAATTTTGTGGAGCGAAGGGGACGTACCCAGTGAACAGTTCATAGGCAATACAGCCAAGCGCATATTGATCGCTCTGCTCATCGCTCACGCCAACAAACTGTTCAGGCGCTTTATAACAAAGGTTCTGATCATCCTCTTCATCGTCAGCATAGGCAACGTGAATGCTGTCCAACAGATCGAAATCAGCGATTAAAGCATGAGCTTGTTGGTCCAAGAGGATATGCTCAGGGGTAAGACTGCCGTGACAAACGTGCTGTTGATGGGCATAGGAGAGACCGCGTCCTATTTGCTCTAACATGCTTAACGCATCCGTCAAACTCAGGCGTTCTGGTAGCAGATGATCTAGATATGTGCGCAAAGATCCGTGAGGGAGAGATTCCCGTACCGTATACACGTGTCCATTTTCTACACCCACCTCCAAATATGACAAAAGAGCGGGATGCTGCAGTCGTTTGATTGCCTCGCCGCGTAAAAGGATAGCATCGCGCTCCTGATCGGTAGCTGTGGGGGTGGTAGTAAAAACGGTAAGGGCGACCGTTTGTAGAGGATTATCTACCGGAGAAGCCAGGTACGTAGTCGCAACAGTATTTTTTGACACTTCTGTCGTGATGTAGTCTCGACCAAATCTTGCTTGCAATGTCTCGTCCTCGCTAACATAAAAAGTATGGACCTGTAGTGCTATGTTTGTAGTATTTATTGAAAATTGGATAAAAAATTTTATGCTTTTATCGTGTTGGGAAGCAACTTAGAGATTACCGTACATATCTCTAACGAGAGCAATGGTAATACCACTACAGCATAAGGGTATCCACATAGAAATACTAGTCGAAAATAGGGAAGGTTTTGGAAAAGATTTGAGGTAGTAGCTGTGAGGCGCTGCATAGCATCTGAATGCAAGGCAATATAACATGGAGCAATCAATCGACCTGTACACTGTTTAGCTCCTGCAAAATCGCGGGCAACTCATCGCCAAAGAGAGCACGAGCAGCAGTCAGGCCACCATCAAACGAGAAGGGAGAACGGTCGAAGTCCTGCTCCTCGAACTTCAAGTCGGCGGCGATGCGGTCACGTATGCGTTCTAGCCACCTGACTTGCTCTTCTGTGAAGCGCTTCTCGTGTATGAATTGTTGCTGATTTAACCAGTAGGCAAAGCGCCGATTAACCTTATCCTTATACAGTTCCAGAAATACCAGCCTATCGTGCTCTCGTTGCTGTGCGTATTCTATCAGGCTAATAATATCGCTGTTGGTGCGAGCCTCATTGCGACCCCGTACTTGCAACGAAGGCTCCAATTGCCAGTACGCTTCCCATACTCTATCGAGCGATAAACCAGCGTCTTGTAACTCCTTCACAAGCTGACCGGCTATTTCCGCAAGATTGTTTGCATTCTTTTGTGCTTGTGCATTCTGGAGTTCGACTACTTTTTCATGGTGTTGCTCTATAAACGCATGAAAACTGTTAGCTACTTGTCGTGCCTCATAAGGTTCTGATCTGGTCATTTTTTCAATAACAGTTTCAATTTCTTGCACGATTGCTGTAATAGTATTAGCTCTATTTCCACGAGATGACTCTATTGGCAGAGCATCTTCGGGCAAAGCACCGAAGATGTCAAATGGTGGGTAAGGCCAGATTATTGGACGCATAATAATAGGGATAACTACAACATTGCCTGCTTCAAAGCGTTGCATGATGCGAGGTATCTCTATGTTCCAAATCAAATCAGAGGCGAAATAGTCTGGACTTAGGAATACTAGAATAATACGTGCTCTATCGAGATGTTCCTGGTTATCAGGGGTACTTTCTGCTTCGACTTCATGCCAGGTAATAGGATATCGCTCGTCAAGTGGGCCGAAGAATGGCTTGAGCAGGTTTACTAGCTGACTGTCCTCGCGACAAAATGAGCAGAAAATCTCGATGGGAGCAGGCGATACAGCTTGCACGGGAGAAAGGTCTTCCGGCTTCAGATTGGCGAGCACCTCGAAGGTGAGGGCGTACGCGTGTTGTAGTGCCGTTGGCTGATCAATCACCACACGCTCACCAGGATTACTCTCACGCTCAGAAATACCTCTGACAACCAGTTTTCCCCCTACTCGATTGGCCTGAACAGCCTGCAAGAAATTGGAAGACTGTACATCCAGAGCATACGCATCTTCAGGAATTGCATCTTCAGGAATTGTAATGAAAACATTGAAGAAAGCATCGCGCGGTGAAGTAAAAGCTGTTGACATATCAAGAAGAGGGCCAATGAAGACCTGTGGTTTGCGCACAGGAATCTGCGACAGACGGCGAAACCAGTCTCTCCCACTTACACGACTCGTAGCACGTTGGCTGATGAGTGGAGGTATGAGAAGTATTTCTGGTCGCACGCGAAAGACTTCCTGCTCATATCTATATATAGCGTTTGCCACCACAACATCGCCTGGCTGTGCATCTCTCAGCCCACTAGCGACACCAATCGAGCATACCACATCTGGCTGAAAGTCCTGAATGGCATTCTCAATTTCTCCCAACGTCTTAGCAGTGATAGCTTGCACTATCCAGATCTGCTCGTCAGCAAGAAAGCTGCCTACTCGCTGATTGGCTGTGTTTAAAAGCGAAATGCTCTCTATTGGGTTAGACAAATACGCGGCAATTTCGTTCGGGATAGCCAGCTCACTGCACAGGAGCGCACGCATCGGCAGCTTTTCTTGCTCATACACCACATTATTGGCAAACATGGCGCGCAAATTATTGTCAACTTCTTCCCCAATGCCAACAACGAACGCGTCAAAATACGCGACGAGCGCTCTCCAGGGCTGATAGGCATAATAGGTGCAATTGCCGATAAAGATCACATCAAAGTACTCAACTGGCAGCGCCGCAATGTACTCAATTGGCAGTGTCCTATTAAGATGTCTCTCCTCAATACTGCCACTTACACTATAGGTCAGGTTATCAGAGTCAGAGGATGAGAAATAGGCATCATAGAGCCGCTCAAGCGTGGTGATACAAACAACTGCGTTGGGAGCTACGTTGGGAGCTACCCTGCCATCCTGCACATATTGGATGGAGTACAGATCAGAAAACTTTGCTTTACTGCCTGGTGGGATAAAGGCGCTCAGCGTCCTCTCTGTATAGTCTGCCGCGATCAACGAATCCAGCACATAAAGTATCCGTTTTGCACCAGCATAGTTCAGCAAACGGTAGATACTGCAAGCGACTGTGTAGGTCATGCCGGTGTTCACAACCATTTGCAGCAATGTGTAAGTATGATTGCTTGCGAGCGAACGTTCGAGGCTGTTGATGGCCTCAAACTGGTGAGGATAGAGTCCTTTGCTCTGCAACGGCGGCATTCGGCGCAATCGTGAACGCAGTAGATCATTCAGCTCGTTTGGCATCCCAACCGGCGCTTGTTTGAGCCATGCAGTAAGTGTCTCTGGTCAGTGGAACGCAAACACGGAGCGACTACGTGGTTCCGGCTCCAACCAGTTAGTAAAGCGCGTCTCTATGCCTGTGGTCTCATAAGCAAACGGTATAGTATGGCGCATCGTTGTACGATCAAAAGATATTTTGAGCCAGCTCTCCATAACTTCTGCGAACGGTTCTGTCTCAATGATCTTCTCTACGCCTGCCAGAAGTTCGCCAACTGGACGCGCTTTGACGATTCCTATGGGCTGTTGATCGACGAAAAGAATATAGTCATCAGAGAAATTGGGATGACCAAATATTGCCATACCACGATCACGCACCAGATCTGCATTCCAGAAGTGATCTACCGTCCATCCCGTCTGCTCAAGTTGCGCAGAAATGAGATCATGTTCTGTACTTTCTTTGCCTGCTTCATCATCTGTCGTAAGGGGTTGCGCATCCGGTGCTGCTTCCTCCTCGACTTCGGGAGGAACGGTATATTCTGGCGTAACAGCAACTTGCTCTCTACGCTCAACCGTCACCTCGCGCGACTCATCCGTCTGCCCCGCTTTTCTGACCTCGCACTCCAGCTCCATATGCGTAATCGGCAAGCCCCAGCCATTGATAAAGGTAATGCTGATACGACCCGGCGCTACTGGCTGTTCAGATGCCGTCAACAGATAATGAGCGGGACCATAGGTACCACCAAAGCGGTGCAACACAACGCCCGGCCTGTGGCCTGCGCTCAATGCTTCGTAGCGAAAATAGGGTTGCATATTGAGGATAAACGAGATGGGATACTCCTCGTCTGGATAGGGCCAGGGAGCATTAGGCACAGCCAGTTGCAGGTCAATGGTCATTAGATAGGTTTGCCCAGCCTGCGCCTCACGCGGATAATTTACAATCGGCTTGATCTGGATCGGTTGAGATGCGTCGTATGGCTGGTCGCTCATGCATCCTCCTTCGCACTATTCACCGTGTGCAGACGCAGACGAGCTAACGGATTACCATAATAGACGTACATAAAGGTGTAAAAGAAGTCTTTTTCTACTTCTTTTTGCGCCTCATCATCCTGGTCACTGTCGCAGCGTTTCGCCACCACGCGCGCACGCAGCACACGCAGAGCCTCGGCAATCTGTACCCCCTCTGCGTTCATGGCCTGCTGAAGGATATCACCCGCGATCAACGACGCGTTTCTACTGCCAACCGGTGCCATTGTACCAATATAGTTACTGGCACATTGCACGAGAAAGCTTTCGGCAAAACTAACGGGATTGGTCTTACTATCACGCAGCATACGCGCAGAGTCACAGGCATTGACGAAGAAGATCGGACGCGGCTCTGGCTGCTCTGGCATACGCGCCAGCTCTAACGCTCTGAGCACCCGATCCGGCTGTTGTAGCCTATCCTTCTCGCTGGCACTCAGCATACTTCCCTCCTGCCCATGACAGGCGATGTAGACCAGCCCGATACGTGTCAGCGCACGATCTTTGCGCAATCGTGTACGCAAGGCCCACAGATCGGACACATCTTCCCTCTGAAAGTGATTTAACACTGCATGCTCCTGTTGCACGCATGCCAGCTTCTGATCCAGGTAGGCCAGGACCGATCCCTCATAGACCACTTTTTTCACCGACAGGATCTTCGGCTTACCATAAGGGCTGAAGGGATACCAGCGCACAACTTGCGCGATAGCTCCAAGGTAGTCATAGGTATTGATTTTCGAGCAATTCCCAGGGGATTTTCGAGCGCGCTCGCCGTGTTGACAATAATCACACAAGGAGATTGCTGGCGTTGCTTGCAGGCTGCCATAAACTTGCGTAACCACGTCATTAGCTCACCCGCGTGATCGCGTGAAAAGAGCAGAATCCTATCAAGTATGGTGGAAATAGAAGCAGTTTTTGAGAAAAGCTGCGCCACGCCAGCAACCATCGAGGTACGCAACGTAATAAGACGATTGTCGATAGCACGATTGATCGTTGTGACCTCAATGCCATCGCTCGGGGCAGCCACGTTCTCCGCAGCAATAGCCAGCACCACCGCGCCATCCGGTAATCCCGCTGCGATATTGTAGGCAGCCAGCGCTCGCGCATTTTCGAGAATAGTATCCCCTCGAACGTGTAGCGTACAGGTAGCAATATTTTCTTTGATATAGGGACTGTGTGGCTCCTTAAAATGCAGGAGGAAGGTCACATCGCAGGTCGGTAGATGCTCCGGTAGTGTAATGGACCACAGAGGAAGCACATATCTAGGTTTACAGGCGTTGACATAGGAAACATCAAAATCCTGGTAAGCGGGTGCATGCCCCGTAGTTGTCATGAAGCGTTGTTGGATACGTAGCCTGAAATCACCTGTGATCAGCACATCCTCTTGATGCGCATTACCGTGACTGTGCTCGCAGGTAATCACGACATCATAGTGTCGGCCTGCTAACAGCTCTGACGAACTAGTGGGCCAGGCATCGGCATCATCATCATCGGAAAGATGAACCGCAATGCTAAAATGCACATAGATAGCTTCGGGTTGGCGGCTGGCAGCGTCAGAGGCTGGCAGCGTTGGCGGACGTTGATCCGCTTTGATGAGGCGATGAATGATATCAGGAAGAGGACTCATAATGGCTGGCCCTCCTGTATCGCCTCACGCTGGGGAATGGAGAGCAAGGTCGCGCCCAGCATCTCGGCCAGGCGCACCGGCAGATCAGGATAATAGTCAGGTTGCGGACTGAGCACGATGCTCACAATATGCTTCAGCGCGCGAATTTTGCGCGCCTCACGCCAGGCATCATCAATACCCTCCCTCGTCACAATGGGGATTTGCTCTCCGTACGTGCTCGTCGCCAGTGGCACATTGCCGCGTCCATCGCTCACCACCACGAAGGTAACTCTCTGCGCTGTGTTCCGACCATGCTGCAGGACACGCTGCAACTGCTCCAATGCCAGGCTGAAACCATGCGCCAACGGGGTCGCGCTCCCACGCCCGGCTTCCAGCGCCCGCCCAACACGCGGCACCAGCACATTCTTCTCGCTGACGACTTCGGCCCGCAATGGTGAGAGGGCATCGTTGGCACCTACTTTGATAATAACGATGCCCGCTCGCCCGGTATACGCTGCATGCAAGTACTGCACCAGCGCATCTTCCCAGTTGTCATCATCGCCAATGCTCGTATAATCGAACAGCAGCATGAATACCTGCTCTACTGGCAGGCTCCGACGATAACGACGCAGATCAGCAGGTTCAAGCAAGAGGCCAGGATATTTTTTCTTATGTCGTTCGTAATATGCACGCTGTCGCCACGGCTGGAACTTCATAGCGGCCAAAAGAGTATGCACCAGAGCGAGATCATAGAGACTATCACTTTCCTCAACGCCAACAATAGCACCACGCATAGCGTGAGCGGAACCGTAGCCCGTAGGAGGAAACTTCAAGGCAAACTGTTCTCTTTCAATTGCCGTATCGTCTTCAGGATATGGATTGCTGCACAGCGTGCCACTCTCGATTATGCTGGTAAATGTATCTGCGGGCTGTTGCGCCGTCACTGGCTGAGTCATCTCTTGCAGCAAACTTGTAGCCGAAATAGTTGCAGTGTTGGTCAGCGCAACAGGCTCCTCCGGCACATCATCCTCAACCGCTACTTCTTCAGGCTGTTTGATCGGCTCTGCATACTCCCGCTTACGCGTAAAACCCAGCATACGCGCCGCACTGTCAACATAACCATCCTGCGAAGAAGAGGCGTCGGACAGTTGTGCCAGCGCCTGAGCAAAGCGAGCAAGCGCAATCTCACGACGGGGAGCATGGTTCTCGGTCGGCACATACTCCAGGACGTGAGCAAGTTCCGTCCTGGAAAGCTCCACATGGCGCTGTGCAGCTCGCGCAATCTGTTGCAGATAAGCGGCAGGAATCGTCACCGTCTCCTGGCTGGACATCTCTGGCACCAGTTCCAGCAAATGAGCAACTGCCAAAGTATCGTTCTCGCCGCCACCAGGAGCAATCTTTTCCCAAGAGAGGCGTAAAGCAAAGCGTTCGAGTAAGTGTGGTGAAATCTTGCCAATATCATCGCCACGGCAACCTACAAGCCAGCATTGGCGGGGATGCCAGCAAGCGCTAAGTCCATTGCGCTCCAGGTGAACAACGTCAGCGCCCAGCAGCATCGTCACGCTACGCGCGGCGGTCAGACTTAACGCCGCCAGATCAGGGACAACCAGCAATTGCAGTTCCTGAGCATTGCGTTCGGCAGAGAAGAGACGGTGAACAGGGTGTGCTTCCGACTCAGCCGTGTGCCACGGCAGATACAAGCTACCCCAGACAGCATCGTCCGACTCGAAAGGCGGGAGTTGATACTGTCTCACAGTCTGGTCCGTGGCAGCCCTGAGCAACCCGGCCAGGATGTTCGCCAGTGACTGTAAACCGGCGGGCGGCGCATCCAGCATCAGGATACTGCGCAAACCAGGGTTGAGAGCAGCGCAAGCAAAACTCGTCATGAGCGTTGTATTGGAAGTCAGATCAAACATGCTCTAAAATATCTGCAATGTGCTGCTTTTCCTTCTCACCCCATTGTGCATAGGTCAGTTGTTGCGCCCCTGGTAAACGGTGACGCAGAACCAGTTCCGCAACTTCGCGCAAGTGCTCACGTGTAGCGCTAGAGGCGTGCTGTCTCGCAGCATACGCACAACAGGCCAGAGCGAGCAGATAATCGCTACGGTGTCCCTCCACGTGGAATTCTTTTGCGAGTTGCACACACGCCTGAGCGACATCGGCACCAAGTTTGACGGCATAAAAGTGTGCCTTAGCTTGCTCTATCTCTGTGCGGAGACGTTCTGTGGCCTGATAGCCTGCCAGCAAAAACGGTGTATCCTCCGCCGTTTGCAAGGCGCGATCAAAGGCTAAAACGGTCTCCAGAATCTGCAAGCGGCTCTGCGACTCCGTCTCTTCCTCCATACCCACCATGAGACCAAAACGATCTAAGAGCTGAGGACGTAAGCCGCCCTCCTCTGGATTCATCGTGCCAACCAGGATGACCCGTACATCATGATCCTCTCCGAGACCTTCGCGCTGTATCACCAGCTTGCCCGTAGAGGTAACATCCAGAAGAATATTGACAATATGGTCATCTAACAAATTGACTTCATCAATATAGAGCAGCTTGCCATTGGCCGCCTCCAGCAAGCCTTTTTTCTTGCTCGGTTGGCCCTGGGCCAGTTTTGTTACCTCCCAACCACCAACAACGCGGTCTTCGGTTGCATTTATAGGAATAGTCACCGGCAGAGCCTGGTACATCATGCTAGAGAAGGCGCGCACCGTTGTTGACTTGGCCGTACCACGTTTCCCGCTAATCAGTACACCACCAATGCTCGGGGCAATATAGGCCAGTTCCAGCGCCAGTTTCAACTTCTGCTGACCCACAATATACGTATAAGGGAGAATGGTACGCAGAAGAGATCGCTCATCCTTGTGCTCCATCATGAATCCTGTTTACCCCACTTCAACGTAACCTGCAACTGTGCTTCTGAAGATGTATGCACCAGAACTGCCACGCCGCCACTGAGTTTTACTGAAAGTTGTACCTCACAGGCAGAGGGTCGCGCCTGTTCGGGGATCTTCTGCACCGTGTGGGCCACCTGTTCAGCACAGACATGAATAAGTTCCATCGCCTTCTTAAAAGCATCGCGAGCATCTGGCAAGCGTGGACCCCGGAGTTCATCGTCAGCATCTGTGTCTTCGTACGCGTCATAGGTCACTTCCTGCGCATCAACCTCAATATATATGGGAACCTCTTGCCCATCCTCATTTTTAACCATATCCCTCATGATCGCCATAACTTATCCTCCTTGAATACGCCCATCTAGTGAAACCCCGTTTCGCTCTCATGGACGGAGAGTTCATCTTCGCCGGGTTCTTCCCAGGCATTATCTTTGGATAACTGGACACCTGTGATAATCGGTGAATAGGTTATATGGATCTTCTGGCGTGCTTGCGGATCTGCTGTGTGTGTCAGGTGTGGCAGTTTACTAATGTATACTTTCACTCCGAGAGCGTAGAGGGCATCCCGCTTTTCTTTATAACTAGCTCCCTCCGTTCGCTAGTTCCTTGTAAAGCCAACGCACAGGCCAGTTTGTTCAGGCAAAATTGGCGAATACTTAGCAATTGCATTCAGCTTCGCAGGCGGATTTGACAAAAAAATGAGCGAACCGTAGGCTAGCTTGTTGGTATTTTCCTTTCATGGCTCTCAGGAAGTCAATGAACCGCTGGATGCGTTGTCGGTATATGTTATCTCGACTTATAAGCGGGGTTGCTTTTTCGGCTTCCTCTCTATATCTTTGGAGCTGTTCTTCCTTTTTTGGATATCTTGCGTGATGAGGTTGTAGTAGTAGCTTCCTGCCGGGTGCCGCTTTTGTTCTTCCTTTGCATAGCCAATTTCAGCTTCAATTTGTGCGATATGCTGCTGCATGGTTGTGCCACTGAGCAGTATGCCAGCTTCTTTCTCCAACTCTTTTTCCAGCACCTCTTGAATAAGCTCCAGCCGTTCAAAAATGCGGCAGCATTCTTCCCACGCTATTGTGTCGGTTACTGCTGTGTTAATACTTGTCCGTGCCGAGCAGTTTATATATTTGTTGCCGTAGTTTGAGCACTTATAGTAGTGATATTCTATGCCTCCCTTTCGGTCGGTTATGGCTCGCATCCGTATGCCGCATTCCTGGCAATAGACGTAGCCTGCACGGAGCAGGAACGCCGTTTCGTCTTGTGGAAGATGACTTTTCTCTATTTTGTTTAAGGCTAATTTTTGTAGCGTCCTGTCGTATCGTTCCTGGTCTACTATTGGTGGCAGTGCGTGCGGGACTTTCCTCATGTTCTTATTTGGCCTGGCAACTTTCTTTCCGCTTTCTGAAAGTATGTACGTGGTCTTGCAAATAGTAAGAGTACCGATGTTTTTTTCATCGATCAGCATGATACGTATGGTCTCTGCTCGCCAGCCTTTGGCTACCTTTTTTTCTTGTCGGGTAGCTGATGGCGGCGGAATGTTGTCTTCGGTGAGTTTGTGGGCGATACTCCGCAAGCTCATGTCGAGGTCAACAAACATATAGAACAGCGAGAAACGTATGGCAGCTAATTCGGGATTTATCGTATAAGAGGTTTTATCGTCGTCTGCCCAGTTCCATCCATAGGGCGCTCTTCCCGTTGCCATAGGCAAGCCTTGTTCCAGCCTGCTTTGCCAGTGCCGATTTGCGTATTCAACAATTTTGTGACGTTCAGATTTTGCGCTCCATGCGAGGATAGAGCGGACGAGCTTACCCGTAAGGCTGTTGTCAATATTTTCGCTAACACTGACAACAGAGCCTCCTGCTTGCTCTATTTCCTCGAAGATCATAGCGGAGTGGACAAAATTCCGTGAGAACCGACGTAAGTCCCACACAATAATGACGTCAACCATCTTGTCGTGGACCAATTGGCGGGCAAGGGTAAGTTTCTCGCGGTGCGAGTAATGGATAAAGCCGCTTTTTGCTTCGGACAGCACTACGAGTACGTCGATATCATGCAGTTCGGCATAACGCCGACACTTCTCCTCTTGGTATTCCAGGCTCTCACCGTCCTGCTCTTGGTTTTCTGTACTGACTCTACAGTAGATGACGGCACGCTTACGGGGTTTCAATGCCTCGGCTATCTCTTTGGTGGTCGGTATGGTCATAGTTCACCTCTCTAAAATGAAGGGGTAGTGCGCACTACCCCTGCTACAACTAACTAGCAAACTGCAATAAAAGTAACTGAAATTAAAAGCGGCGCAAACAACATCACAACCATTGGAGCAATGCGGCGTAACCATCTGAGCAACCATTCATCGCTACAGTGTCTCCATGTGCTCGGTCGGTGCCGCATACAAACCGGCTGGCCGCTTTTTCTTCGGCAGTTTGCCTTGCGCCAGGCATGACAGCCAGACTGAAGCGGCGAGAAAAGCGAGTATCAGCGCTATGCCGAGTACTGGCGGGAATACCCGTACAGCCATGAGCGCAATAATAATCCCATTCAGGGTGAGCGCTGCGGCGTTCGCATACAGGAGTGGCTTGGGTACGCGCATTAGTTCTGCTCCTCGCTGAATGCCGAGCCGGTGTTATATAGTACCGTCTCAAAGTTGGTGCCAGCGACTGTAACCACCAAGTTGAGCCGTCCCGTTTGGCTGTCTTTAGTGGTACTGAGCAGCACGACCGGCGTTCAGCCATCGGTAGCAATACCGTTGATCGTGTAGGTGTGCGTGGCGCTGACGTTGTTAAACGGTATCTCAATGACCACAATCGCGCCTTTGTAGTACTCCGCTATGAAGTGGCATTCGCCGCCATGCCCAACGTTTGCATCCATCTGCGTGATGCGTGAACTGCCATATTGCCATTGGGCTTGTACGCCAGCCCACCAGGGAATGACGACCGCATTCCAGGTGATGATAATGCTCAGGGTGATGAGCATGGTTGTAATCAAAATCGCCCACAGCTTAGGCTTACGTGGGCGAGTGATCGCCATATCGTCGCTGGTGTTGCGCACGACTGGCTGCGAGGAAACATCAGCCTGGTGCAGATGGCCTGCGCGGGTAGGGATGCGTTGGTTTACTGCCATAGCTGCCTCCCTTGCAAGATGCGCGTGGCGTCGTTGGCGCTCACCAGGCCGTCCATATACTGCTGCTGCAACTGGGCTTTCAGGCCGTCGTAACAGGGGCAGTCCCTGTCCGAGCAGTTCGGACGTTCGGGGGTGTGGATAGCATGATTAGTTGGCACAACCGGAATAAAGTTGTCGCCGTAGTGCTGGAGTTCCATGCGGCTCCTTTCCATTGACAAAGGCGGCTTTCTTATGGCCTAATTACGCCATAAGGGCCGCGATAACGGCTCTGAATGAAAAGGGGTATCCAATGCAGGCCAATGCGGGAGGATGCCCCTTTTTCGCGCCCCTGAAATTAGGGATGCAGTCAAAGTTTACCCATGTTTGCATACGTTTGTCAAGATTTTTGGCAAAATACGTATGCAACAGTACGTTATTGACCAAAGAAAGCTGAAGGCATATAATAATCACACTTCGAGAAAAGGATGGTGACAAGCTTGGCCGACGAGCTATTGAAGATAACTGAAGTGGCGGCAGAATTGAAACTCCACCCCGATACGGTACGCCGCTATATAGCCCAGGGAAAACTCAAATCTACAAAGGTTGGTGGGACGCGGGTGCGTATTCGTCGGTCGGAGTTGGATAGGTTTCTGGCGGAAGGCGACCACGAAAACAATAAAGAGGAAAATTGACCAGCGAGGATTGAGGGGGCGTAGCCACCGAGAACGAACTGGATGTAAGAAGCTGGATAGATGCAAGAAACTATTGGAGGACTCAATGGCGACTACAAAGAAGCCTGCAATCGGTGAGCTATTGCACCGCATCAACGAAGGCGCGACGGACAGCAGCACACCGTTAGGAGATGTGATGCGCCTCTGTCTACGCTTAGGTAGCTTACTCGGTAACAAGGAGTTGAGCGACTGGGCGAAGGCTGAAGGTGGCGGGTATACATCCAGGGCCAACCTACCGGATTATAGGGTCTTCGAAACCGAAGTAAAGGGCAACTTTTCAGGTTCGTATGGTAGAGCCATGCAACATGCGCCGATACCTCATTTCTGGGTAGATGAGGCGCACCGAGACTTTCTCTGCAAGGCTCACCTGACGCATTCCGTAGGAGAGCTGGAGCGGTTCGCCCGTGGCGGAAGGGCAGATACAAATGTCCTGACTATTGCCTGGCCCGCTGATGCGATGGTGCTCTACCAGCGGAAACCACTCTATGAAGGCTTCGTCTTGGTCGAAGCTGAACAAATACTGTCAACAACCGTTATTGCTGGCATCTTGGAAGAAATACGAACCAGGGTGATCGAGTTTGTGTTAACAATTGAAAAGGAGCTTAACATCGATAGTATGGACTACGATACCAGTAAAAAGCCCCTGGAGGCAGCCGCCCAGGAGAAAGTAAGCCAGATATTCAACACGACCATTCACGGCGGCAGCAATTTTGCGTTAGGCAACAGTGGCACCACCAACCAGCAATCCATTCAAGTCCAACCAGGCGACCTGAAGGGTCTCAAAGAAAAGCTCGCGGAGCTTGGCGTGCCGGATGTGCTCGTTAGCGATCTCGATACCGCCCTAGCTAAAGATGCTGACTCCGAGGAACAGCCAGGCCCACATGTCAAAGGTTGGTTCGGGCGACTGGCAACGAAAGTCGGGACTGGAGCAATACAGCTTGCGGGAACGGCAACGGCACTGGTGGTGATGACTGAGGTAAAAAGGTTTTGGGGTTGCCTCCTGTTTGAGTACATCGCTCTTCGCCAGTGAAAAAGCCCTGCCAACGTGGACAGGGCACTAGCGCTGTTAGCGCAGACTACGTTCGATCTCCGTTTGTACAAGCTCCAAAGCCCGGCCAGACAGGTCGCTCTCCGGCAGTTTGCCGACCCACTGCTGCATGTACTTGTTATACGCATCCAGTGCGCCTTCGTAAGCGGCAAACGCCTTAGCAACGGGGTCGTACAACTTCTGGAGGCTTGGTAGTTCTTTGTCGATCAGGGCAGCGACACCTTTCGCCTGTTGGCTTAACTCCTTGTAGAGTTCTACCACCGTTGCCGGGTTTTCGCCGGTCTTACGGGAAGACTCGCGGAGTTGCTTGGCTTTGGCGTCGAAGTCTGATGACAGGAGTCCAACCTGCTCGCGGATAGCGCTGTTTTGGCGCTCCAGTGCTTTACGCGCTAAGAGGTACGGTTTGTAGGCTTCGCGGATAGCGTCAAGCAATGGCTTGCGACCGTCCCGCATTTGGCTGCGGAGCTTCTTAATGTCGGGAGACTCGTCTTGTGATGGCAATTAGTCCACCACCTTTCTATATAGAGTGCGTCGTAAGATTTTCTCCTACAACTGCTCCACAATAGCTCTGCATTGCCAGCGCAGCAAGCGTTACTGGCGCGGTTTGGTATAATTGCGAAGACATGCACAGCCCACACATCGAAGAAAGAACTGCTACCAGCCTTACTGCTCTGGCGCTCGATATCGCAGAGCAACTGGACAGCAAGCGTGATAAAACGGTGGTCGTGTGTGAGCACCCCGCAGCGATAGCCTCGCTCGTGAGCAAGCAATGGCATCAACGCCTGCGCCCCATACTGCGAGACTATGCGACTACCCTCGACACCCACAAACGCCAGGAGCTATCGCAAAAGATAGCCTGGATGCGCTCCCTGGTCTTCTCTGCGGTCGGCAAAGCTGACCAACTCGAAACCTCCCAGACTGATGTATTGTTTTGCACTGCCGAGACATTGCTGCGCTATGCGCCAGTTTGCCAGGCGATGTATATAACCTACCCGATAGGCCACAAAGAGTTGCACCTGATGGCTGCTTGGATGCAGCCGGAGGGAATGGTGGTGTGCTACCGCATCGTGCCGGAAGCGAAGCGTCGGGTGGCGCGGATGTCAGTGGATTATAAGGTGAAGTTTCGAGCACTGGATGAGTAACGACGTGCTCAATTTTTATAGCGGAGAGGAATATTAGAGTATTTCTATTTTATCTCTATACAGTGTCGGCCAACTATTCTGCCGAAATCCTAAACTTTGTACCGTGATTATGCCCGCTCCTCGCATCAAAATCGACAAGAATAGTGGCATTCTCCAAGCCTTCCAGAAAGCCCTCAAAGTTGAGTCCTTTGAGCATAAATACCTTTTCGTATTTGCAGTACTCTTTACCGTCAACTATTTTAGTGCTCGCTTGCACAAAGAAGCAGTTAGAGAGTTTGGCACCAACTTTATGTTCCAGATCTTCAAACCCCCAATAGGGCTGCGGGTCAAGTTCACCTAAACCGATGTTTCGTTCAACTTCTTGCAGCCATGCCTGGTGTTTCTCACTGACCGCTGAGGCATCAAATGAAATGAGCACTTTTTGTTCGGTACGATCAATCACTACCTTAAAACCACGATCACTACGCTCAAGCGCGTTGATGGTCTGCCGAAAACTTTTCTCGTGGGCGGCGTATTTTTGCCCAGCTTCTTTATGTGCCCAACCATACTTCGGCAACAAAATATTTGGTACAAATTTTAAGGCTGTTGGCGATGGTTCGGTGTGAAACAGAGTGGTCAACGAAGTAGTGCCGAGTCGCTGTGTCTTTAACTCCCACTCGGCGGCGTTCGGGATAGGCAAATTGTTTTCTTCGATGCCGAGCAGGTCTTCAAGGGTGTTGCCAATACCGCCGTGATTGCCTTGGCGATTGCTTGCAATCCAGCCCATAACGGCAATGCGCCTTAGTTCGTTAATCAGTTCTTCTTTTGTATAGAGCTTCACCGAATTAGGCGCTCGTAAGGTTATTTATCAATGAGTGGGGCAATAGTGGGATTTTTTGTTCCGTGCTGTCTGGAGTAGCAAGAGATGGAGTATCCAGGTTGGGTAACGAATTATGTTGCTCGGCTAAAGCTGCTATGCGCTTCTCGGCCATCTCGCAGTATTTTTGAGAGATTTCGATGCCGATGTACTGCCTGCCCAGATTGAGGGCAGCAAGCGCGGTAGTTCCAGAACCAATAAAGGGATCGAGCACAAGATTTGCTGTTGTTGAGCCAATAATCCGTTCAATGAGCGCGATGGGAAACGGAGCCGGGTGCGGATTGTTCATTTCTTGGTTAAACTCCCAGACGTCACCATAGGCGTTGGCTTTGGAAGCAAGCTTGAACTTTGGCTTAGCAATTAGGTAAATAACTTCATAGGTTGGCAGGAAGTACCCTGGATTGAAGTTGATGCCGCCTTTTCTTTTCCAGATAATAATTTGTCGCACAGGGAAGCCGGATACAATGTCTTGGCGATCCTGGAGCAAACCACCTTGTACGCGCCATTTGTGGTTATAGAAGATAGCACCATCCTCTTTAATGACTCGCATCATCTCAGCCAGGCAAGCGCGTTGCCAAGCCACATACTCCTCATGGGGTAGATTGTCGGAGTGATCTTCATAACCATGTACAAGCGCCGCTCCCGACCACTTGCCACCACGACCGTCTTTCATTCCATTACCGGTTGAGTTTTTGAGGTTGTAAGGTGGGGAGGTAACTACTAAATCAATAGTCGCGTCGGGTATCTGACGCATGGTCTCTAAAACGTCGCCTTGTACGATGCGGTTTATGAAATCGGTGGGGTATTTGGGGGCGGACATGTTACTTTTCTATCGTAGCATGTCTGCCTCACTTCCGCGTATACTTCCTCTTCGACATGATATCGACCTTGCATTTACCTGAACTTATGGTATCTTTTTGAAGATACAGTTTTATTGAACAAAGAAGGCACATCGCTGGAGAGCCAGTCACGAAAAGAGGGAGACATGCTCTTAGTAGAACATAAGGCACCTCATCTTTATCTGGAAGATGCTTACAAAGAGTATAGCTGGTCTGTAGATCAAGGAGCCTACCAGCCAGCGTCTTTTATCTTTCTGTCCTTCGATGGATTTAGAAACCTCTGTCGAGACTATAACCTTCAACTGATTAGCAAGTCAAATTGTACGCAAGCCCAAATTGAAACAGCAAAGCTCTCTTCGCCACACCGCTTTCTTGGTCTGATCACTCGGATTGAAAATACCAAAGATGCGCTGGCGGTGCAACAAGCTCTTGCTGAAGGAAGAAATGTACTCGCCTTACTGCCGAGAGCGCTCCTTGATACATGGTATATGCGAGATGAAGCTAGGCAAACGGAAGCCATCCAGGCTATTTCTATGCTCGGAATTGATCAGGCAGAGCAGAAATTAGCACATGATTTTGGTTATGGAAGAGAAGCTTGGTGGGAGGAGGTCACTACTGAAACACCTGGGAGATTGTTTGCCACTACGGATGGATGCCTATGCGATTGCTATTTTAAGGATGGCTATGGTAAAGCTGAAGAACATACAGAGCAGATTAAAGGGCTACTCCGAGCGTTTTCCATCTTCAAACACCCTGTTATTGGCGTCGATATACAGCCCGATATTCCTAGCTGGCCGTGCCATGAATTGCTGAACATAATGATCGAACTTACCAATCATGGCCCAAAAATTCACGGGTTAGAGACTACTCTGGAAATACCATCGTCTTTTGAGCCAATCGGGCCGTTGGAGCGCTTTATACCATATCTGGATACTTTTGGTAAAACAAACTTCACTTTGCCATTAATCCCGCGAACTGATGGGCACTTTCAAAACATTATCATTGCTAAATTAACCTCAGCAGAATATGACGCCCTCTCTGTGACTCTATCTTCTACCAGCGTTACGATTACTCCAAGCAGTGGCGTTGGTCAGCTTTACCAGGCAAAGCAAGACGATCTTGGTCTTACAGCCTTACAATCGATCTTTAAGTCGCTGCCGGATTTTCCTGAAATTAAAAGCCTTCCCTCTCTTGCCAGAACTGATCGAGCTTCATGCTTGAATAAAATGAGAATAATCGCGGAAAAATTGACGGCGAAGGTGCTGCAAAAGAGGGGCTTGGCCTTACCCAGAGACTTTGACGCTTCGATTCGTCTCTTACAACAACATAGAGTAACCAGTTCAAGAACAGTGGGCTATCTTCATACCATTCGTGTCGTCGGCAATTCAGGCTCTCACCCATCGCCCATTGTTTTATCCGATGCAGATGTGAAAATTGCTTCATATGCACTGGCAAGCGTGGCTGAAGAAATGATTAGCCGCAAATTGATTGATGTATAGCGTCTTTACCTGGCCTATTCTTGTGCGGATTGCCCTCCAAACACACTACGTAACCTCACCAAATATCGAGGTTTTGGCGGGTTTCTAGTGGCATTTCAGCTACTAATCCAGTTTCCCGTTTGCTTGCTTCCTTACTCTCTATGAACAGGGAAACATACATGATTGCGCATTTGACTTTGTACAGAACCTCTACGGTTATTCGTGTCAGTTCCTCAAACAGATAGGTGCCCTCTGGTCCTTTAACAGCTCCGTATACTCTCAAGTATCTGTGTGTGAGTGCATTGCGTATGGCCTGATATTCTGAGCCACCTACTTCCTGACAAAGTAGATATAAACCAAGCAGACGATGGCCTTGAACTTTCACTTTATTTGCAATAGCTGGAGGTTGTATCACCCTTCCCCTCGCGTTATGCTCATACCATATAGTACGGTAGGAGCACTGATCTTCTGGAAACCCCAGATCCAGATAGTGATTGACCAATATTGCAATCTTGTCCAGGGCACTAAAAGCTTCCTTGTAAGCCGATTTAAGGTGGCCGACATAAATATTACTCACCGAGTAGTCAAGTAGATTAACTAAAGTGGTCTGCTGACTAATAGCCGAGAAATCGGGAGTCGTATACTGCGACTGTACCAGCGACATACGGGCGGTCATGTACGCTTCTATAATTTCGTTAAGCCGAAAGATAATATCATGTACGTATTGCTGCTCGTCACCATCTGCAATACGAGTGACAAGTCGAGGAACAATGGCGTCACCAATTGAAGCTTGGGCTGCTCTATCAACAATATGCAGATTAAGGTACAGATCATTGCGGATACAAAAATCCGTATAAAATTTGACGAATTCACTTAACGATGCTTCGTCGTAGTGCTTATGCCGCAAATCTTTATTCAAAAGTTCAGCATTGCCGTTCTCTGTAAAATGTCTAACCAGCACGTCATCGTGTCGCTGAAAGCTCTCCAGGGCTTCGGGGCCACCAATATCGATGATTGATTGCTTGTGGCTAAAAGCAGCTTGAAAGAGCTGATGAGCGTAAACATAGTAGGTTGTCGAGTAACGGGTAATCGGGGCAAGCTGTTTCATTGCAGTAGCTTTATTGCCGAGGGCCATACCAAAGCCTTCGTCTCTACGCAACGCACGTTCATAGCAGTTAATAGCTTCAACAGGGCGGCCTACGACATCATATAGATTGCCCAGGTTAGTCAATACACGCTGGTCGCTTGGAGAGGCTTTTTCTGCATATTTGATCGCCTGCTTTACAAGTTCTTCACAGTCAAATATATTAGCGCCCTCGTTCCTGGTGCGTATATCGTACAGTTCCAGGTAGCAAGTTGCAACATTATAGTAGAGTTGAGGGTCATTTGGAGCTTGGGCCTCTACTTTATCGAATGCTTCCAGAGCGCACTGTATGATAGCTTTACTTCTATCAAACTGCCCAACGGCGAGCAAATTCCGAATAAGGGTATACTTGTCAACTATACTTTCCCCATTGAAGCTGATGATCTTTGAGACTGCGGCATCGTGGCTGTTATTCTTTTTGAGGAGGTCGATGATCTCTTCGATGACATCACGAAAGGCATAATTTCCTAGCTCGTCAGATAGTGTATTCATTTTGCTTATTGTTCCCTCTCTAAGCTATGCTGCGTTGCCAGACTCTGATAACTGCTTGTTAGTTCGCCCTTATGTAAATGGCGTATCCTCCAAACCTTTTTATGGCTCTATCGCTGACATTGTGACCCTGATATTAGCATTGCTATTTGCGATTTGTCAAGCATCTAAAAAGCGCTTACTGCGTTTATAAAGCAGAGTTTACCTTCTCATTATTTCACCTTTTCTACCCATCTATACAACGTACTCCGAGATATATGCAGCATCCCACAAATATCCTCAATGCTATTAGTCGGGTCGGCAGTGAGCGCCTTCGCCATCTCGATCTTCTTGCGTTTGACCGGATCAGCCGCCAACTTTGGCCGTCCGCCTAACCTGCCTCTGGCTCTGGCGGCTCGGAGTCCGGCGTTGGTGCGCTCGCGGATAATGTCACGCTCAAACTCGGCGAGGGCAGCGAAGAAGTGGAAAACAAGCTTGCCGCCAGGCGTGCTGGTATCTAAGTTCTCGGTGAGGCTTCTGAAATCTGCACCTTTGGCGCGTATGCCATCCACCAGCATAATGAGTTCTTGCAATGAGCGGCCCAAGCGGTCTAAACGCCACACGACAAGCGTATCCCCTGGCCGGAGTTGGTCGAGGGCTTTTTCCAGTTTTGGCCGGTGTTCTTTTGCGCTGCTGATCTTGTCGGGATAGATTCTGTCTGGCGTGCAGCCAGCTTTTGCTAAAGCGTCCAACTGGAGGTCGAGCGTCTGTTCATGGGTGGAGACGCGGGCGTAGCCGATGAGCATGGGTGGTTCTCCTTCAGTTGGTTAGAATAACGCCACTTGGTTGTGCTGCTTTTGTTTGGTGCGTAAGAAATGGGTGCCGAGTATAGCTGTGCGGAGTATCCGCGCCAGGCGGTACATGTGCTCGATCTCCTCCTCTTTGGGCACTCGGCCTAGTACTACAGTGACACTTAGCAGAGGAAAGTGGTAGACTGCTTGGTGGAGGGTGAAGCCGATGAGCACAACCAAGCAAGATGAAGAGCGAATGGAGAAGGAAGAAAATCTGTTGCGGCAGATCAGAGAGGAACTGATGGATCTGCAAGCGCGCATCGGGCCACGCTTTCGACGCGCCGAGGTGAGAAGCAGGGCTGGTCGCTTTCTGGAAGGTCTGCTGGGCAATATTCCGCGCAAGAACGGCTGGCAAATGGCGGAGGAACTAGGCGAAAATGGCCCTCGCGGAGTGCAGCGGCTGCTCGGGGAAGCCGACTGGGACGAGGAAGCCGTGCGTGACGATTTGCGAGCGTACGTACTAGAACATCTGGGAGATGTAGATGGGCTTCTCGTGATGGATGAAACGGGTTTCCTCAAAAAAGGCAAAAAATCAGCGGGAGTGGCTCGCCAGTACAGCGGGACCGCCGGACGGCGAGAGAACAGCCAGGTTGGTGTCTTTCTCTTGTATGCAAGCCAGAAAGGATATGCGTTCATTGATCGCGCACTGTACCTGCCGGAAGAATGGACCTCGGATCGGGTGCGGTGCCGGGAAGCCGGTATTCCTGATGAGGTCGGCTTTGCGACGAAAGGAGCACTGGCACAACAGATGCTCTTGCAGGCCTTTGAGGCAGGTACCCCAGTCAAGTGGGTGGTAGGCGATACCGTGTATGGCTATGATGAGCTGCGCCTGTTTCTGGAGGAGCATACCAAGAATTATGTGCTTGCGGTTCCCCAGACGCATACCATCTGGATACAGGGCCAGCCTCAACCAGTGGGTCTGCTCGCCGCGCTCTTGCCGCAGGAAGCCTGGGTGGTCCTCTCAGCAGGTGAGGGGAGTAAAGGAGAGCGCCTCTACGAGTGGGCCTGGCTCCGGCTCCCTGAAGAAGAGCCCACAAGCCAGGGGAGGTGCCATTGGATCTTGATCCGACGCAGCCTTGCTGATCCGAGCGAGCGAGCGTACTATCGAGCCTACGCTCCGGCGGATGCCACCCTTGCAGAGCTGGTGCGTGTGGCGGGGAGTCGATGGCGGATCGAAGAAGGCTTGGAACAAACCAAAGGAGAAGTGGGGCTCGATCAGTACGAAGTGAGAGGCTTCCGGGCTTGGTATCGGCACGTGACCCTTGTGTTGCTAGCACATGCTGTCCTGGCGACACTCAGAGCTCAGATCAACGCAGAGGAAAAAAAAGTGGAACAGGCCAGGAAGACATCCCCTGGAGTATCGCTGAACTGCGTCGGGTAGCTCAAGTGTTGCGGGAACCAGGCGAACGGCGCATGGACGGGCTGCATTGGTCGCGTTTCCGAAGGCTCCATCAAGCGGGTGCCTGGCGCAGCCATAGAAAGCGCCGTGCTTGTCAGGTCCCTTTGACGCCATCACAGCCAAAAGAGGCGCTTCCCTTGCTTGGTCTACCCAGGCTCACCGATGCTCAATGGGAACGAATTCGTCCACTCCTCCCACCTCAGAAACCCGCGACAGGTCGCCCTGCGGTTGATCATCGCCGGATAGTGGAGGGAATGGTCCTGGTAATGCGAACTGGTTGTTCCTGGCGAGCGCTCCCAAAGCAGTTCGGACCTTGGCAGACGATCTCAAGCCGGTATAGGCGTTGGTGCAAGGACGGGCTGTGGACGCGCATTGTGGCGATTTTGCAAACATCAGAGGTTCCTATTGCTTCTTCGGCTTGAGTTTATTAAGTGTCACTGTAGTACTAGTTCATGGTGGAGGGACAGCGCAACTTTGGCTTTGAGCAGGCGTTCTTTTTGTTCAGTTGTTACCATGACTCTATTGTCTCGTAAACTCATTGCAGAGTCAATACGTGGGATTATGATAATTGATACGTTTTATGGTGCTCCGCTTCCTAACGTTTTGTGCTTGAAGGGCTGTGTTGGAAGGAGGCTAGGCGCGAGTCCTATAAAACGTTCGTTTTGTGGGATGGAGGTTTATGGCCCTTTCAACATGCAATGTGACTTACTACACCGAGTTTACTATAATGGCTGGATAGCGACACACAGGTCGCCGTCAGTATTCTTTCTAGGCTAGGAGATGCGGATGAAAACGCAACAACGTGTGGTCCCTCCGGTTTACAAGCCGGTCTTAGGCCATGTCACATCATGGGGTTATCGACGTACAGAGTATCAATATACCGAGTGGCTGCCTGAGCCGCCTAAACGAGGGAGCGAATTGCACGAAGTGATATGTGGTATATGCAAGGAACGTTTCAACGTTCGTATGTATAGCGCTCGGATTAGGTGGATCGCCAGACTTTTACTCGGCTATAAGTTCTCGTGGCTGTTGTGGGCAGTAGCGTGGTTTTTCTTAACGGTCGGCAGCGGGTTAGCAATTAAACCATTGAGAGACTTTACGTGGTGCCTTGTTATGGTTCTACTCATCGCTGTCGCCATAGTTTTGGAACGTATATACGGGAAGGGTGGGCAGGGTATTACATGGAAGGCTCCCAATCGAAAAGTCGGCCACAGGCACGGTATATTTTATGCCGAACGTCGCCCATAGTACAGAGTAGAGTAAGGAAAGGATATCAGTCAGGGCTAACGCTTGTTAGCCCTTTTTTCAAGTACTTGCTTGATGAGCGAAAAACGCGCGTTTTGTGGGAGAAGGATATAGTGTGCCAGCGTAGGAGCCGTTTAGCGTGCTGCAATAAATAGGTTATCGCTTGCCTTGACGCTGGCTCCCGTGACTTCAATCAGCCCGTTCCGTTTCAACATACTGAGATAACTGCCAAAACTGCCACTGGTCGGCGACATCTCGGCTTCAAGCCCCAGGTCTTGTTTGGTTTTGCTGGTCGGGTAGATGCTGACGAGTATATCGAACATGCGCTGTGCGCCTCCCTGCAAGTTCTCCCGCCACATGGCGATGATTTGCTCCTGGGTCTGCGGTTCCTGCGGGTATGCTCCGGCAAACTCAAGGCCAGCCTCGGTGATGCTGACTTGGTTGCTCTCGACCTGGATAAAGCCTCGTGATTTGAGCAGTGAGAGATACGTACCATAGCTGCCGCTCCGAGGTGACATCTTCGACAGCGTAGCCAGTTGGGATTTAGTGAACGTCATCGGGTAGCGTGCGGCGAGGGTTTGTATCATACGCAAAGCTCCGCCGACGAGCGGTTTGTCTGATGGTGGCGGTGATGGCTGCGTGGCTGGTTGTGGTGGTTCGGTTGGTAGTTGTTGCGGTTGCACTTGGTCATCGTTCGCGGGTAGTCCGGCTATGGTTGCCAGCTTATCGTGGGCCATTTCGAGTGCCAGCAATAAAGGGCGGCATGCTTCGGTAATTGCCTGTTCTTTGCGGGCTAGTGCCTGAACAACGGCTGCGTCGATCTGTTCTTTGGTAGGTGCTGGCGCTGGCTGCGATTTCAGAGCTAGAGTGAGCTTGCGTTGCAGTTCCCTATTGTGTGCCCGCAAATCTTCAATAGTGCTTGCCTCGGCTGCGGCTTCGGCTGGCAGATCGGCCAGCTTACTGAGAATGGATTTAATCTTCGCGGTTGGTGGCGTGGGTTCGGCCAGCATCCGATCCCCTGCTTTGGGGTGGTTGGTGGTGACGGAGCCGATCTGGACTTTCGTCACCTCTGGGCTGATAGCAGGCCCGAACGCAAAGAACTCACCTGGCTCCAGTTGGCGCAGGGCTAGGGTTGCCTCTTTGCTGGTAAAGCCGAGTTCCTCGGCGGCACGTTTGCGGTCGATGTCGAGGCCGGTGCGACCGATCAGCTTGTTGTTGCATTCGGCTGCGGCGTCTTTGTGGAGCTTGGAGAGACGCTGCGTGGCGAGGATAGCACAGTAGCCGCGTTTGCGTCCCCTGGTCGCCAGGTCGATCACTGCACCCATTGCTTCGGACTGGCCTTTTTCGGGCGCGAAGACGTGGGCTTCGTCGATGACGACGAGAACAGGATGCCCATAAGTGCTTCGGCGCGTTGATAAGGGCTTCTAAAAAGAGCTTTACAAAACGCTTGCGCTCCTGCTGCGGGAGTTCGTAGAGGTCGATAATGGCCGAGACGTTCAGTTCAAGGAGACGGCGGGCGAGCAGACCGGCGCTGCGGGGTTCGGCGGGGGTGTCACCGTTTTTACCGGCGAGGATATAGTCGAACTGCTCGCGGAGGGTCGAGAACTCACCCTCTAAGTCGATGACGAGCTGCTGGACTTTGCCGTGTGATTGTTCGAGTAAGCGGCGTATGAGCCAGGATTTACCGCCGCCGCTGTTGGCTTGAATGAGCAAGCGGGTATCGATAAGGGTTGAGAGGTCTATAGTGGTGTGGTTGCTGAGGGGTATGGTTGCCATATAATGTTGTTGATTGTTGGGGCGGAGCCAGGCACTGATCTTCTTGCACATCTGCTTGTGGCATAACTGGCCTAGTGGATATGATACTTCTTATAACAGATAGAGTCTACAAGTTTCACCTCCCTACTGCTGATGCAGCACTAAACTGATTGTAAAGGTTTTTAGCTTACAAG
Source organism: uncultured Chloroflexia bacterium (assembly GCA_963802635.1). GTDB lineage: Bacteria > Chloroflexota > Ktedonobacteria > Ktedonobacterales > Ktedonobacteraceae > CAVTLG01. Next base: position 815,865 of record CAWDJJ010000001.1, read on the forward strand.
GGAGCATTCTGCCGGATAGTATCCGGCTCTTTTTTATGCTGCGTCCCTAAACTTGCACACAGTTGCTTTTTAAAAACATTATTGACTCTTTTACATACTTATGTATAGTAGTTGGTAGCCGAGGGACTTCTTCGGTGATTTTTTTTGCGCGAAAGCGCCGTTCCGTACTACGGAAAGGAGAGTGTTGAGTATGAAGCGCTTCATGCTCATCGCATGCGTACTCTGCATCTTAACAGCGTCCCTTGTAGTTTCATCAGGAACAGTCCACGCACAATCCAGAACAAGCCTGGCTCCACAACACACCATGATTGCTGCTGACAGCGGCTCTACCTACTCTTTCTACGGTGGCTCATGGGGTTGGGGTTTCTGCCTGAGCCATAACGCCACACAAGGCTTTGGCGATGGTGGAGGTTACTGGCGGGGTCTTGTTGAAGGGTTCATTAGTGCCAAATTTGGCGGCTGGCAGGGCTTTATCGCCTTTGCTGTTGTTGAAGGCATAGCTTGGTATCTCCAGCGCATTGTCGATCACGGCAGAGGTGTCTGCGTTGGTTTTGTCTGGGGTTCACCGGCAGCCCCCTGGGCCTGGAGCCAATAGGTCGTCTATAGCAGAGTACGCAACTTACGGGCGGTTCAGGGTTTTACCCTGTTCCGCCTTTTCCAACTTATAGCGAAGTTAAAATTATTAAGGTATTATAAGATATATGAATAGAGATCAAAAAATTGTTGATATGATGCGTCATTGGGTACTCCCGATCTTGATAGGCTTTAGTATTGCGGGAATATTAGTTACGAATTTCAACTTAGGCGGTTGGCTGGCTGCTCATGGCGACTTATTTAACTTGATTATGGGACTTTGTTTGCTTTTGCTCGCTATCTTCGAGTGGCGGGCGCGTGCTGCTCATGGGCAGAAATAAAAAGATAGCTGAGTTTATTCGACGGGAGGCATTCGGCTTTTTTATTTATAGGCACAGTCTTTAGTGCAATGTTGGTTATCAATTCAACTTGGGTGATTGGGTAATAAAATATTCTTGGTTTGTCTACGCTTGTCTGCTTGTCTGCGCGGTGGTATTTTGAGCGCTCCGCTAAACAGCGCTAGATAGCCAAGTTTGGTAGTCAGCGAGTTTTGTATTCCGTTTGCTGCAACCTCTCCCCCTATGGGGGGTTCTATTTTCTGAACACAAAACTTGCTCTGATTGTTTTGCAGTTAAGCATGTTTATGTGCTTAGTTGTTAGTATATAAACATGCAAAACGTTTTGTCCGTTTACATACTAACACATTTATATATAAGTATTTTAGTGTCTTTGATTTCTTGCATTTTTATATTTATAGATACTTACATGCAAGCTATTTAGCATGTTTTCATGGTTGTGTTCCTGCATGCAAAAAGGTAAAGTGGGTAGCATATAAACATATCTGCATGTAAAAAGTAGTTTCTGATGGCTCGATCAATCGCTGTGGCAATGAGAAAAGGGGGGAGTGGTAAGACAACGACCACTATTAACCTTGCCGCAGCACTTGCGCTCAGAAACAAACGGGTTCTCCTGGTTGACCTCGACCCACAGGCAAATGCGACTGTTGCTGTTGGTATCAATCCCATAGAGATTATCAATCATGTGGGCAAGTTATTAAGCGATACGTCGATTAACCCTGAAACAGCACTCTATAAAACTGCTTACGGTTTATATGTGATGCCTTCTCACGTTGACTTGGCTAAAACTGAAAGCGGTATGCGAGGCACAGATTTACATGCTCTTAAAAATCTTCTGAAGCCGTTGGAGGGGTATTTTGACTATATTCTGGTAGACACACCACCTTCAGAATCTATGCTGACTGCAAACGCGCTTACCTTCGCTAATGAGGTTATTATTCCGCTCCAAGCGCACTATTTTGCGATGGAAGGACTGGCACAAGCAATGGAGCAGATCGAGAAAGTGAAGCGCGGCCTCAATCCACGCATTCGCGTTGTGGGTATTTTACCGACGATGATTAACACTCGCACGAACATCTCTAAAACGGTCATTGATACCGCGAAGAAAACATACCCCGATCTGGTATACAACTTTGGAGTGGACTATAGCGTGCGGCATCCAGAAGCTACCCTTGCGGGTCTGCCTATTGTCGTTTACGAGCCGGAACATAGCGGAGCACTAGCGTATAAGAAACTGGCGGAGGAGATAGATGGTCAAGCGTAAAACAGCCCAAGAACTAATGGCGGAGCGCAACCCTCTCGCACGGACGGCTGTGGCTCCTGTCGATATTTATAGTCAACCTTCCAATTCAATCGAAGAGCCACAGGGAAAACAAGAGCCAGCAGCGGCAATCTCAGAAATACAGCCTAGTCAAGCGCGATCACCAGAAGCACCCCACCCAAAAGACGCTGAGGATAGAGAGCGACCCTATTCAACCTATCTGCTCCAATACCAAGTAAAGGGTATTAAACTCCGTGCTATTGACCGCGATCTAGACGATAAAGACATCATGCAGGAAGCAGTCGAGGAATACTTAAAGAATCACCCGTTACATTAGTTATCCACAGACGTAACTGATACAAGCACAAACGCTATGTTGTACAAAAGAGGGCAGAGCGTTATGATAAAGACAACTTGGTTCGTGAGATTTTAAGGCTTGTAGTTATTTCTTGAAACCTCTGGCTAAGTTACACAATGAGGGTATTTTTGTAAAAACTGCTTTAAGTCTCTTGACTTGCATAAGCAGGTGGTTTACTATGGTCTTAACTACAAGTCTTAGATCCATAAAATCACGGACAGAAAAGCCCCTCACACGGGCTTTTTTCTTATCAAAGCCCCTCACCACACGCTCGCACTCACACAGTTTGTGAGCCGCTCAACAGATGCGAGTACGTTGACAAAACCACGTCGCCGAGGGAGTAGACACGCCAGCCGAGCCGAGCTACGCTTAATCTAGCTTGGTTGTTGGTCGAGTTCATGCTTATTGCAATGCACGCACACTCCCCACTAGGCGACAAAAGAGGGAACAGGTGCAGCCACAACGCTCTTGACTTGAGCGCAGTGGTCGGTTTAGTATTGTCTATGCAATAAGCAGTACTCAAACTGAGACTGACACCGAAAAGCTCCCTCTTGAACCAGGGAGCTTTTCTCGTTTTGTGAAGCTCCCACAAATACCAAGCACATTAACCAAAGTGGAGGGAGTAGGGGAATGAACAACCAATCCTCAATCGGTACGTTAGCAGCAGCACGCTTTCAGGCGATGCGGGAGCAGCACAACCAGGAACAAAAACCAGCCGAAAAGAACAACGACAATTCTATAGAATTGCCTGCGGCGATCAAACAATTAAATACAGGTTCGGACTATTGGGTAACAGCCAAAGCCAACCGCTACAAAAAGCTCATACGAGAGGGACACTTAAACGATCTGTTAGAGCTAGCCAGGCTTGCACCAGTCATGGCAACCAAAGCCGACCCTAGCCACTGGTTCGCCACCGCTGCCTCGGTGAAACAATGGGAGCGGAGCATGGACTTCTTGGGGAAGCTACGCAGGCTTCTACATCGTGGCAGCTCAAGTGCTGACACGTCTCGGTGCTAACCTGGGCGCTACCGCCGACCGGATGCAAAAGTTCGTGTACAAACAGCTATGGCTCAAGCGCAGCGTTGAGCGCCATGCTGCAACTGCCCAAGAACTGCCGCACGATAAACCAAACCAGTCCAGAGCCAGGCTCTTTGCCTATCTCTGCGCGTTGGAAGGGCAGGGACTAGCCGCCCAACATACCGCCTGAGCCGCGTCTTTGCCTTGTGTGGCGCGTTTGGCTGCGCCAACATAAAATCCCACGTCTCCAACCGAAACCCGCCACACAGCGCCCCACAATAGGCTCAATGCCCGTGTTACGGCCAGCCAACGCCTACCGTTTCGCTTCCTCGCGTATCTCCTCCTTAAACTCCCGCACAGCCGCTACATCGCCATAGCCATCCCTATCCAACGAAGCCAGCACCTTGTTCGACTTGGCTCAGCGCATGCGAGCTACCCATCACCATGCAGCGCCGGTGCAGCTCGCGCAGTTCGACAATGCACTGCTCGACCTCGCCGATCAGCTTGTAGGCTTTCGCCCAGTCCAGGGGTATCCAGGCTTCAACCCGCACGTCCTGGCCGAGCCGTAGGGCTTCAGTTATTTCCTGGCGCATCGCCAGCGTCTTCTCCGGCATGCCGAGTTCGATGTATCCCCACGACTGCTCGGCCATGATTGCAGAAACGGCGCTCCACGAATAAATAAAGTCGGTGCCGTCTGCATAGTCCCCAACCGACCGTGCCAGGGTTAAGCCGGTGTTGGCTGCCCGCTCGAAGCGCACCACGTCTTTGTTGCCGCCATAGGCTCGGATGAGGTAGGATTGCACAAAAGCCCGCAGCAGCTTGCTCCCGCCCATCGCGGCGTCCCTGGCTTCTTCGAGATACACGACAGCCTCGGCATGGTTGCCGTCGCGGTTTAACTCTTTGCCGATGCTCTTTAAGGCGAGGGCTTTTAAGCCTGGCTCCTCGGCAGTGTCCACCAGCTTGTAAATCTCCTCATAGACCTGCATCGTCTGCTTGTACTGTTTTTTCTCAAGGTAAGCGGTGGCTTTGAGGCGCAGGTATTGGACGTACAGTTGTACATAGCGCCGCTCCAAGCGTACTGGTGGCGGCAGGGACTCATTGAAGTAGGTAAACAGCTTACCGAGCCGTTTTACTCCCTTGTCGGCTTCCGGTATCCTGGCGGCGCACCGGAGCGCCCAAATCTGGCGCACTAAATCCTCGACGGTGTCCAGCGTCTCGTCATACATCGATGTACCGTGCCCTGGCAGCATGGTTTGGGTGAACGGGTCGTATTCAGATAAGCCGACTTTGTAGTACGGGATGGCGAGAATATCGCAGACTTTGCGCAAGGTTTGGTTGCTGTCGATGCGTTTGCGGCCATGCTCGATGTCTTGGATATATTTCCAGTTGACGCCTTCACCGCCACCGAAACGTTCGCTTTTCGGCCATTTATCGGCTAATTGAGCCTGGGTCATATTGGCTTTTTCGCGGTACTCGCGGATAGTCACACCGTAGTGGTACACGTCTCACCTCACCAGAGCAAACTACACCCACATATACGGGGGTATGAATACAATAATGCTACTATGATAATACCTACCAATGGGGGTCTGTGAATTGCCGCAATTATACAGTACCTTTGGCTACGGATGGATGTTAGTCAATCTCAATTCTACCACAGGGGGAACACCGATGGAGCACACCAGCGAGGTCGCCAGACTGCGGCAACGCATCGAAGAAGAATACACTGCTGCACAGCGAGCCTTACATGCGCCTGCAATGGTCGGCAAGCATGAATTCATCACAAAACGGATGGAAAATATGCAGCATGCCCATGAGGAACTGCAAGCCATCGTCGGCGAGGAAGAGGCCATAAAGCTCGTTGCAGCCACACTGAACACCATACAGGAAGTGAGGACGGCATAGATGAGCCATTATGACGAAGTTCCGCATTAACGAACACACCCAACCAATACCAGCTATTTCAGTTAAGAAGGAAACCCCAGAGGAGCGGATGCGGCGCTTAAAGGCTACTGCTGATGCCACTGGCCGCCATTTTATCCATGTGTATCTCGAAGACGAACGGAAGCGCCAGGCAGGTCAATGCTGATCTGTTGCTGCCTCGTCCGGCACTTCTTCAATGAGGTCATGCACCGACACACCGAGCGCTCGCGCCAGCTTGTTCAGTGTATCGGTGGTGACGTTCGCCGTCGGGTCGCGGTACATGCGCTTGATGGTGTTTTCATCAACATCGCTCATGCGTGATAATTTGCCTTGACTAATGCCCTTTGCTTGGGCGATCTCCTTAATGCGGAGGCGTATCATACTAGGGTTCTCCCTCTGGTGTGCTTTGATTAGCTTACTATAAACAGCACCTTGCGGGGAGCGCCCACGTAATCGTACCTTTACTACTAAGCTAATTTAATTCGACCTTTATATTATCGGCGTGGAGGTGAATGGCCTTGAGCAGAAAAAGTAAGCGCAAAAAACAACGTGCGGCCAGCGTACCCGCTCCCTCGAAAATCCTCTTTACCTTTGCAGCCGTGCGGATGCTCAAAGATGCGCTCAGTGTAGTGGATGAAGCGTTTGCCCGTAACACCATGCCACTGCCTAACCTGGAGTTCGGCATTGAGGTACTTGCTGGCCTGAAGCAGAAGATCGACGACATGCTGCAAGGCGAGGAGTGGGACAAAGAAACGCCGTTTGATTATAACGAACTGCACATCTTATACGCTGCCATCCACATGTATTTAGTCGATCTCTCCCTGGCACGCAACGAGCAGCTTATGCCCACCTGCCTGCAATTATGCAAGCAGTTTAGCCGCGCAGTGGAGGCTTTACCACCCAAAGGGCTACCAGCACCAACCAACGAGTAAAAAGGCTGCACACGTCGTTGTGTGCAGCCAGGTGCGCTACTCGACGCCAGCACTACGCAGCGCGGTAGCACACTGCATGAGGATAGTCACGAGTTGGGCGTTTCCTTTCGTCTCGGCCTGCTTCATCTCCTCCTCTAACAGATAGAGATACACGCCAGGGCTATGGTCGGGACAGTCGAACTCAGGATATAGCCCTTCCAGAGCGCACCCGATGTCCAGCGTTGCAAGCTGCTCATTGAGCCGCTCAACTGCCGCCATAATCGCTTGCTCATCCATCGGCCTTCGCCCCATACTGCGGATACAAGCCCGACGTGTCGCTAAGCTCAACGTACTTGTGGATGATCGCCAGCATATCCTCGTAGGTCTTATGGACGCCAGGCATAGCTGCATCCAACAGTTCGCGCAGGAAGTCGTCAAGCTGCTCGCTCGGCACGACCAGACGCGCTTTGGCGATCACCACATAAATGTTGCCATCCGTGCCTTGCAGGTCAATCTCAAGCCTCGGTCTAACCATGCGCCTCCTCCTGGTACAGCGAAAAGAACGCATCGACGACATTGCTCTGGAGTTCACAAATGCACTTGACCTGGCGGCCATCCTTCATGATGAGCGAGTCCCAAAACTCTGTTTCAGCCTGGGAAGCGCTAGCTGCCTTACAAAACCATCCGTACACTGTGCCGGTGTTGAGTCGGTAAATCACTACCCATGTCGTGAGCATGATGCACCTCATATTATTAAAGTACCGAAAAATTCACTCCTTCGGCCACTATGAGCTTAGCTCTGGGTATGGCAGCCAGCAAGTGTATAGAGTGCCATATACATACAAGGCACTATACAGGTGAATGAACACCACTATGCCGCTACTCCTACGGTATCCGGCTCTATCGGCAGGACACCGAGCCGCTCGCTCGCCACTTCGACTAGCTCCGGTATTAGTTCCATCAAGATAGCGTGCCTGCCGGTTTCCTGGGCTGCTTGCCCGGTGCTCCCACTTCCAGCAAAAAAATCTAAAACAGTCTCGCCAGGCTGCGTTGTTTTGGAGATTATGTACTTCAGCAACTCCACCGGCTTCTCGGTCGGGTGCCGCATGTGCTGGCTGGCAACCCGCTTGTACTCGAACACATCCAGATCGCGCTTGCCGTTGAGGAATGGTCGGCCATTCGCCGCATGGATAATTTCTTCGTGCGCCCGGCTCCACGCGCCTTTGAGGTCGCCCCTCGTCCCGTTATTCTTCACCCACACACAAACCCCTTTAACTTTTAGGTACTTACGAACAATGGGGAGCATGAACTCGATGGCTTGAAAGTTGGTAAAGGTAATGACGTGGCGGTTTTGCTTCAACTTGCGCACGGCGATAGCCAGGGCTTTGTTGAGCAGATCATAGGCTTCCTGGCCGTCATTAGCCACGCGGGTGGTAGCGAGGCTTTTATTTCGGCTGAGGTAGTTAACCCCATAAGGCGGGTCAATTAAAATAAGGTCTACCGACTCATCTGGTAGGTTGTGTAATAACGAAAGGCAATCGCCACGCTGCAACTGAATGTCTGGCTTCATACAGTGTCCCCGCTTACTTAGGCTGAGTGTAGCTCGCCAGAATTGGTGCAGCAAGTCTCACAAAATACGCCGAACAATGGCCTGCTGCTAGCCCTGAAGCTAGGGTCATGTCGGCGCAACTATCTGCGCAACACGTAAGGGGTAAACAACGCGATTTGTCCGGTTTTTCCTCCCTGGATAGTCCGTATTCTATACGGCCTATATCATCATGTGCGGGCGCGGCGCACAAGTTGCGCTGCGTGGTTGGCTACCTCTGAAGGCTATGTGCTGGCTGGTGTTGTGGAATTTTTTTGCGGTGCGGAACGAGGAGGTTTTTGTTTGCTCTCCGAGCTTCAGAGGTGATGCTGTACTGTTAAACGAAATTAAAAACCCTTCAACCGTAGAGCACTAAGCACTCACTGTTGAAGGGTAGCTGCCAGCCTACGCTTCCGGCTCGTCCGGTTGCAGCGAGGCCAGCCATTGCTGGTATTGCTCGGCCATGCCGGGTCGGAGCCGGTAGTATGTGCGGCTTCCACGCTGCTCGATTTCGACAGTCTTCCACCGCTTCAAAGTACTCATGGCGTGATCAACTGCTGGTGGCGTTACTCCCAGGGCTGTTGCAATCTCCGTTTTGTACATTTCGCCGCGCTGTCTGAGCAAGTGGAATAGTTTGGTGGTTGCTGGACGCTCTCGTAAAAACCTCCAACGGCTGCGTAAGACTTGTTCTCTTGTCGTACTCCACTCAGCCGCCAATCTTTCAAGAGAATCGTCGTCTGTTGGCTGTAGCGGGTTATCTTCCATAGTTCCTCTTTCGTTGGAATAGAAGCGCGTCACGCGCAAACAGTGGTAGGTGCTAAAGAAAGTTGCTTAGGGTGTAAGAGGCTACTGGAATGAGGATTGTAGCCATAGCAGATCACTTCTTAGCGGAATAATTGTATAAATATATATTTAAAAATCAAATAGGGTAATTCATTTAACAGTGTGCCTCTATGTCGTTTTTTCGAGATGCTACTTGCGCTATACTTTGCCCACGACGTTGATCTCTACTAATCGGAGAAGGTGTAGCGATGAATTATTACGCTGTCGGCATACCAGCCGCGCTGGTGGCTGTGGTCTTGGGGCTATTGCTGTGGCTCTTGTACCTACAGCAAAATCGCCTCCCGTTGTTGCCTGAGCAAGTTCGCGCTTGGCGCGAGAGGGAAGGACTGAGCCAAGAGCAAGCCGCCGAGGTGATCGGTCGCTTTTTGGGTAAAAGACAAACCGACGGTGAGGAGCGTATTGATGTCAGAACACTTCAGCGGTGGGAGGCAGGTGAGAACCTGCCGCACCTCATGACTTATCTGAAAATGCAGCCACTCCTAAACGGTAAAGCCAATTACCTGCAAATGCAGCAAACGCTGGACAATGGCACCCAATCATACGGTGCGTTCGTGAGGCGCGATGAAGCGACCCCTGCTGATATTGCTCGCCTTCTGTATGAGCCGATTGAGAGATCGTATAAAAAGGGGCTTATCAGCGAGGAGGATTGGAAAGCCCACCAAGAGAGGCGGGCGGCTGATTATCAAGCCGCTGCACAAAGACAACCCGCTCGTAAAAGAGGCCGTCCCCGTAAAAAACATCGTTCTCGATAACGGGACTAGCTAACTAACCAGAATTATCCCCAACTGACGGCCTTCACCGTCAGGTATAGTTTCGTGTCCATGACAACCGCACATCATGCAGACCGTATACCAGCTAGCAACCGGACAAGTCCACCAATCCCGCTAGCCCTCTAACGTGGTGGTTTTGCTCCTACTCACACGAGTAGACCAGCACCTTAACAACTGAATGTCGGACTTGTCTGGCCCGCGTATGCAGAGGTACTGTTCGAGCTGTATAGAGCGTCCACCACTGGACACCCTCTATACCAAACTGCCGAACATACGCAAAGCCATATAAGCCCAGAGAAAGCAGCACACTATGAAACAATGGAAAACCCTTACCATCGGTATCCTGCTCGCCATCGGCGCTCTTGCCGCCCTGGTGGATAGCCAACTGGCCGCCGCAGGCATATGCGCAGCACCAGCAACCCTGTTCGTCGGTCTCTGGTTCTACCGCTACCAGCGCGACCGGAAGCTTATCGCCGATGCCTACGAGGAACTGCAACAAACCCCCGAAGCAGGCCAGACAACGCCCCAGGCGCTGCACCTGTCCCGCGTACCAGAGGAGTACCTTGCCAGCCTCGACGACGAGGCACTGACTCGCTTCTACGCCGACCACCTCCGCCTGGGCTACCACCCAGAGACAGAGGAAGGCTTCTGGGTCAACACTCTTGACCGCGAGGCTGGCACCTATATTATCGGGAAGCCAGGCTACGGCAAGAGTGCTCAAATGCTGAACATGATCTTGCAAGACATCATGAACGGCAAAGCGGTCGTGGTTATCGACCCGCACGGGGATCTTGTCTCGGATATCCTGGCACGGGTGCCGGAACCGATGCTACCGAAGGTACACCTGCTGGATATGACCGACGAGGAGTATGCGTTCGGCGCGAACCTGCTGGCGGTCGGCAAGACCACGAGCGCTGTCGCCCAGACCCAGTTTGTTGACCGCTTTATCCATGTCTTCGAGACCCTGTGGCCTGAAGTTTCTGCGCAGCAGTATCTTTTGAGATTCTTGAGGGCATGTATACTAACCCTCCTCTCGACGCCTGCTCCGAACCTGGCAGACATGTACCGCCTGCTCACCGATGACAATTTCCGCCATGCCCTGCTTAAGAAGGGGGTCGCCGACGACTCTGTCAAAGAGTTCTGGCGGGTTCAGTACGACGAGTTGACGCCAAGCGCCCGCATGCAGCGCACCGCCCCGCTTGTAGGCCGCCTGGAAGCAATCCAGATGGCGAGGCCGATCTTGCGGGACATCCTCAACCAGCGGGGGACGACGTTGGATTTCCGTGAAGCTGCCATTGGCAACGAGGTACTGCTGTTTCGGCTTCCGATGCACGTGTTGCCTCAAGACTCCCGCACGCTCGGCACTATCCTGGTGTCAATGCTCCATGCGGCCATCTTCAGCTTCGCTGATGTCCCCTTTGAGCAACGCCACGGACTCGCCCTCTACGTGGACGAAGTGCAGAACTTCGTCACGCCGGACTTCAGTCACTTTTTTACCGAAGCGAGGAAATACCGGGTTGCTCTCGTTCTGGGGCATCAGCATAGGAGCCAACTCCCGGCTTACTTGCAGGATGCATCACTCACGGCCCGGAATGTGCTGGCCTTCCAGGTAACTCCCGACGATGCCCGCGAACTGTCGTCACTGTTTCCGAACGTGGTCAGCAGCGCACGGCCAACTGAGGTCGAACCGAAAGCCATCGAGTACTTGCTGGCGAAGGGTTCGGGGAACCCACAAATCGAGCACATTATTGAGACGTTGCTGCGGCCCGTCCAGCTTATGCCGAAGAAGAACGGCTTAATCGAGATAGTCCGGCCAGGAGTCAGAGGGCAAGTATTGCTCAATGCCTTCCTGCACGTGCCAGCACCGAATAACCCGCTCGTGTCCGACCCGTTTCCGGCATTGAACCGGCTGTGCTACGAAGCGCAGCAGACCGGCAACGCCGACCTGTTTATCCCTAGTGGCGTGGTGGCGGGATTTGCCAATGTCGGGCACTTCTACGGCGACCTCAACTGGGCGAACAAAGGCAAGCTGCTCGCCAGCGCCGTGGAGTATCCGCCCCATCTGGTGGTGCCCACCGCTGACGGCAGCACCCGCTTTACGCGCCGCCCAGAGCACAGCGGCGAATGGCTCTACTACTGCGTCTGGGGCTTGCGGCAAATCCTGGCGTGGCTGGCTGAGCATCCCATCGGGAAAACAGACACTGCTGGCGGCCAGAAAATCGCCGAGGCATTGTCCAGCTTACCGAAGCGCACGGCTTTCATCCGCAGCAACAGCGAGGTGGGCATCATCTACACCGACGACCTGCCTGAGCCGCTCACGGGCGCAGCGTTGGCCGAACGCGAACAGTTCATCCGGCAGCAAAGCCGTGACCGCTATTACCGCCCGAAAGCGGGCATAGAAGACATAGAAAGCGAGGCAACTATGGAGACCTCAACAGAGACCGAAACGAAAACAGCACGATGGGAGGTAATCTAATGGCAACAACAATGAACGAGGAGCCATTCTTCATTACCCCGGTATACGCCAGGCTGCTCTACGGCTCGCTACACATGCCTATCGGCCTGTACCAGCTTTACAAAGCCAGTGCCGCCCAACTGACACGGCTGCACCATATTGGCAAGTCGGAAAAGCTCACCAAAAAGCGGTTGCGCACCCTCGCCGACCACGACTTTGTGCAGTTCGACACCAGGCCGACCGCCGAGTACCGCTCGCCGTACTACTACGTGCTCAGCGACAAGGCCATCGAGCAAGCCAGGAGCTTAGGCATGACCGTCAGCAAATACTACCACCCAAGCAAGGAGATCGGGCAGAGCTACCTACACCTGCTGCACCATTTAGCCGTCAACGACGTGCTCATTACTGCGGCCATCCTGCACCGCTCCGCCAGCCAGTACACGCTGGAAGCGTTCAAACTGGGCCGTGACCTTGCCCAGGATAAGTTCACCACTACGTGGCAGGGCAAAACCTACGGCACCGTGCCGGACTTGTTCCTCGACTTCCGTGAAGCCTTGCCTGACGGCAGGCAACGGCGCATGCCCATTCTGCTGGAGCACGACGGCGCGTCGGAAGGAGAGGAAACCATCCGCAAGAAAGTCCACGCCTACAGCGCCATGCTCGCCTCTGGCTGGTACAAGCAGCGCTACGGGGTGAACGCTATAACCATCGCGTTCACGACCTTCAAGGGCGACAAACACCGCGACAAGCTGCGCGAGTGGGCACGGCAGGAGTTACACGGGCAAGGCCGCTCGATACTAGCGAGCTTCCTGTTTACTACCCAACAGCAGCCGCCCGACCCACAGCATCTATGGCTCAACTCGTGCTGGTACACGCCATTTGTGGACGACAAGCCAATAGCGATACTTGGGGAATAGGGGCAACGGTCATGCACGATATTATTCTCGGTGACTGCTTAGAGGTTATGAAGCAGTACCCCGATAACTACTTCGACATCTGCATAACCGACCCTCCCTACGGCATTAAAGTGGGCGGTAAAAAAGGTCAAATGGGGCGTGCAAAAGCCTATGGCGAGCAGAAATGGGATCGGCAGCGTGTAGCTAAAGAGTACTTTGATGAGATACTCCGAGTTTCAAAAAACCAGATCATTTGGGGCGGGAACTACTACCTCGACTACCTCCCCAAAACACGCTGCATGCTGGTGTGGTACAAGCGAGACGGGCTGCCAGTCAACTCATTTGCCGATTGCGAGGTAGCGTGGACTTCTTTTGACCGTAACGCAATGGTGTTCAACTGCCGCTGGCATGGTTTTATCCGCGACAGTAAAGAGCCGAAAGTTCACCCGACGCAGAAGGCGCTGGAGCTTATGAAGTGGTGCGTCCACGAGTTTACTCAAGCCTCCGATACAATCATCGACCCATTTTTAGGCAGTGGTACGACGATGCAAGCTGCTAAAGAATTGGGAAGGGAGGATTGTCTTGGCATTGAGATAGACCCTCACTTTTTTCTGGAAGCCAGACGACGTTGTTTGTCGATGGCGATGCTCGGAGGCTAGCATGGATACACCCGATGCAGTCTATGTATCACCGGAGTTTATGAAGCGGAAATCTGAGTCGAGCGGTGTGCCTGGCAAGTTATCGGCTGAGGAGTGGGAACTGCTGGCGCGAGCATTCTATGCGTATCGATTAGGGGCAATGACCTTTTTAGATCTGCTTGCAGCGTGGGAGGACATACTTGGCATCGTACATCCTCCCACTACCGACCAGCTTTGAAGGCTTAGTAACTATCCTCGTGAGCAAGCTTCTAATGTCTGCTTACGAGGATAGTTTTTTATTCAGTTGTTACCATAGTTTAAACTGGTTGACTTGAATATTCATATTTTGGGCATCTGGCTGCGGGGAGTCGTAGGAAACGGTAAAGTTTACACCCGTAGAACTGGCATCGACAGGTGTCGTGTTGTCCTTCGAAAGTTTATCGGCCTGGCGTGTAGGTTCAGGCAGACGGTAGCCTTTGCTACAGCTAAGAACGTAGTGGATGCTCGTTTCCAGGCTAATCAAGTGTCCGGCTGAAATGATCATCGGGTGGACGCGTGTACGTGTGCGGACGACCGCTCCGATGGTCTCTTTTTTGTCTATGAGTGGGACCCACGAGCCTGCTTCCTCTGCCAGTGCGGCCTTATCGTAGTGTCCGGTAAGAATAGATTTCGCGCAGCCAATCGTTGGCAATGCCAGCCACAGCCCAAGATGTGAGGCAATGCCGATGCGTCGTGTGTGCGCAATGCCTTGACCATCGACCATCACTAGCTCCGGCTGCTGTCGTAGTTTATGAAACGCGCCCAGTACAGCAGGAGCTTCACGAAAGGAGAGCAGGCCGGGTACGTAGGGCATGCGTATGGGTTCTTCGTAGACGTGCCGCTCAACAATCTCCAACTGTGGATAGCTGAGGAGCACAACTGCGGCGCGTGCCATCTCATGCTCCTCATTGATTGCCATATCGACGCCTGCTATATGGCGGACTGTCCCCAGGCGATCCTCTAAGATAATATGCTGTGCCAGTTCGTGCTGAAGTGCTATTGCCTCCTGCGGCGTCAAATTCCATGGATGTAACGGATTGTTCATAGCCATCTCTATCACCACTATCTTTATTTCTGTGTTTCTGCGATACAGATCATGCGCGGACTTTCAAGCTGGTAGGGACTGAGATCATAGTCTCCGTAGATGCCTTTGATGACAAAGCCTGCCTGTTCTAGTAAAAGTTCAATCTCATTGCGCTCAAAGAGATACAGTTTGGTTGTTATTGTCGTTCGCTGTATACTTTCACCCTGACGGTATTGCTCGTAGAAATGAGTTAATTCCAATAAATGCTGTTGTGTCGCAGAGGCCGGGCTGATAAAGTGTGTGAGCCGCCTATCTTCCTCGATTTGCCAGGTGCCTTGATGCAAAACTTGTCCTGTAAGGTTTTCCATATAGCGCGCATCGGCGTTGCTGATATCGATAATAAAAGTGGCCCCTGGACTCAGGTGAGTGCGTACAGAGGCAAGTGCGCGTTGTTGGTCTTTGCGCACAGTGATGTGTCCGAACGAACCCAGGGCGATGAAGGCCAGGCGGAACTTCTGCTCCAGGTGAAGAGTGCTGATATCTTGCTGAAATAGTTTACACTGTGCTGTCAGTTCCTCCGCCTGAAGGTGCTGTCGTGCACGCTCCAGCATCGCGGCAGACGTATCAACGCCAGTCAATGCATAGCCCTCACGAGCCAGTGGTAGCAAGAGACGCCCACTCCCACATGCCAGCTCCAGTATTTTTCCTCCGCATAATTCGGCAAAATTGCTATATAAATCGAGATCTTCTGTAAAGTGCATATGTTCAATGTCATAAAAAGGCGCGATAAGATCGTATTCGTTCATCAAAAAAACGTGCTCCTCACCCATACCATGGCTTGTAACTGCCCACAATGCCTCTCTCATAGGCATTATTAGTATAGGGCCTGAGGTTTCAGATTTCAAGTGCAAGTATAGCCGATTCCCCTTTTCCCCTTTCTTTTTTTTTGTGATTGTGCTAAAACCTCGTTCTTTTTTCCTTGCTACCTGGCTCTTTCCCTTTTATACTGTCACCAGACAGAGTAAGAAACCAGTCACTCGAGCACAAACCTTATCAGGAAACAATATGAAACAAAGGAAGATCCATATTGCAATCATTGGTGCGGGGATTGGTGGCTTGACAGCAGCGATAACACTCTTACGTGCTAACATCAAGGCAGAAATCTTTGAGCAGACAACGCGATTGAGTGAGGTTGGAGCTGGCGTACAAATCTCACCGAATGTCGTACATCTGTTGGAGCGTTTAGGATTACGAGCGCGGCTACGCGAACTAGCAGTGCGACTTTAATAGCATTATAGAATGCTTCCAGATGTAGCGTGGTCAGATTTTAAAATGTTCCACTGCATCTATATCTAATAGTAAACCATGTCCCGGGCCATCTGGCGGCGTAATGAATCCTTCTACTGCCTTCACTGGATTGCTGAGTACAGCTTGAAAGTTAAAGACATCGTCCTCAACGTCAAAGTACTCGCCGATGATTACCTCTTTTACCGCTGCTGCCACCTGAACATTCACGTCATGAGTCCAATGGGGCGCTAGCGGTATATTATACATAGCGGCCACTCCCGCCACTTTCAACCATTCGCTGATTCCTCCCATGAGTGTTGGATCACCTTGCAAAATATCCGCTGCTTTTTCATCAATAATCTGCTTAAATTCCCAACGCGTAAAATGATTTTCACCAATTGCTATCGGTGTATCTAACGCTTGCGCTACTTTTGCACTACCACTGATATCATCAATAGGCACAGGTTCTTCAAACCATCGTATACCATACTGCTCAAAAATTTTCCCCATTTTTATCGCTGTGTTCGCATCCCATGTATTATTGGCGTCAACCATAAGTTCTGCCTTTTCTCCAATAACCTTACGCGCAAATTCTACGCGCTTGATGTCTAATTCAATGGATGCACCACCAACCTTCATTTTAAATGCTGTAAAACCTTTGTCGCAGTATTTTTCCATTTCCTTTTGTAAATAATCCAAAAGCTGACTGTCTTCCGTGTAGGGTTGAGGGTAGTATCCTCCGCTGTAATAAACCTTGACCTTATCACGATAACCGCCTAATAACTTATGGATAGGCATATTACATATTTTGCCCATCAAATCCCACAATGCAATATCAATAGCGCTTATCGAGCGAATAGAAATACCGCGACGTCCCCAAATTGCTGTCCCTAGATACATCTTGTCCCACAATTTAGCAATATTGCGAGGATCTTCGCCGATCAAGTAATCCTTTAATAAATTATCAATGACATATGTAACCGCTGGTGTTCCCCAACAATAGCCCCATCCGCTGAAACCTTCGTCTGTGTAGATATGGACGATTGTATAAAATCTCTCAGTGACCGTTCTCCCTGCAAATCTTTTAGCTACGTTCAAAGGTATTTTTACTGTTGTAGTTTCAACTCTGCTAATGCGCATTTCTAATTATCTCCTCATCATCGTGATGCTATGCTCTGTACCCGCGCACGGATGGCCCGGCCCAAATCTTTCGTTGTCGCCTTGCCTCTGAGATCGGGTGTGCGTACCTGTTCTGCAGCCAGAACTGCTTCGATGGCTTGCATAAGCAAGGTGGCTGCTTCACGTTCGCCGAGAAAATCAAGCAAAAGTTGCGCTGACCAGATGGAGGCAATAGGATTGGCGATTCCTTTCCCAGCAATATCAGGAGCAGAGCCGTGGATGGCCTGAAAGAGACTGGGATAGCGTCGTTGTGGGTCCAGGTTCGCACTCGGGGCCAGCCCCATGCTACCAGAAATCGCGGCTCCCAGATCCGTGAGAATATCGCCAAAGAGGTTCGAGGCGACCACAACATCTAGGCTCTCAGGAGAGGAGACAAAGCGCGCGCTCAGCGAGTCAATCAATTGCTGCTCGTGGGTGATGTCTGGGTACTCGGCGGCCACCTGTCGAAAGACGTCATCCCAAAACACCATATTGTACTGCATACTATACTGGACACAATGGGCCACTTTTAAGTTGGGCTATATAGCATAAAAGATCGCTCAAAGAGCCGCTCAAAGAGCCGTATTTTACAACAAATGTACTACTCTTAGGGTGGCTTTCCGGGCGGCTTCACTCACTTTTACATCTCTTTGTACTACCATCGTAGCCCATCATCAACATTCATTATACTCCATGCGGCCAGTCTCATCCTCCCTATGATCCAATTTTGTCAAAATTCCTATTGTGCTACCTCGACTTCAGTATCTATTCTCGCTCAAATTTCTGTAAAGAGCTAACGTTACAACCCGCACACTATTAAAATACTACTTGCTTACCTTCTTTTGATATCTCATGGCTCTTTTTACGGCCCTTTTTACGGCCTAGACGTTTGCTTGCTTTTCTTTTATAATTTTGATAACTTATCGGTACTTTTTAATTCCTCCCTGCAGGAGTCTTTTCATGGATGTTGAGCCAAAAAACTACGAGGAACCGAGACGCCGCAGAGATGCAGGTATTTTGCAGGTCACAGAACGTGACACGGTCGCGTTATCGTGGATCGCCGAGCAATTTTGCATTGCATTCGATCAACTACAGCGCCTCCTTGGACGCTATGCAAAGGCAGAAACAAAAATCCCTCATCTCCTTAGCCCCTCTGCAACCCGTGACGCGGTGAACCGCTGGTTGCAACTTGGTTTCGTCGAGGAACCACGCAAGGTTATTGCCGGACATCCCCCGTATATCTGGCTATCGCGCAGGGGACTCTCACAACTCGGACTCTCCCTATGCTTATTACAAGCCGCAAGCTTCCAGCGTCAAGCACATTTACGCCGTGAACGCGGTACGTCTTTCCCTTGAGAGCCATAATGTGCAATCCCTTTGGTATCCTGAACGCTCACTGAGTAGAGATACTACACAGCGCCCGTTACCAGATGCCGAACTACGCAAACTAGGTGTCAACCCCATTGCCGCAAAGATTATTGAAAGTAGCTTTAAGCACGACATCACGCAGCAAGACGCCGTTGATACTTTTAAGGAATTTATGCGCCGCTATACCTCGGTTTCCTATTTTGTTCATCCTGAAGTGTTACCAGCCTTTGAGCAGGCGCGTGCAGCCCTTCATCAGAAGTCACAAGCGCGGGTTTCATTTTACGGACTGGATGCCCAGAAGATACCCCTGGTTACGGAGCAAACACCGTCAGTTCGTGGAGGTGCTACGCAACTTCCCCCAACGTGACCGGCGAAAACGACGCGCGACAGCGCACCAACCGTAGGCACGAACCGCGCAAGCGGGTAGTGCAAGATAAAGAAGGCCCAAAACCCATATATGGGTTATATAACGTCCGCCTACAGTGGCCTGTAGAGCGGAGCGAACATATATATTTTCTCTATAGTCCGTTTCTCACCTATAGAGAAATTCTAGAAATTTTCGCTTTTCAAGCGAAAGAAGAGAAAAGGAGTAGTTTATGGGACAGGTCCAGTCTAATATCTGGCTCACCGAAGAAGCCGAAGAATCTCCTTGCTGAGTGGGCCAAAGATGAAGGCTCACAAAATGCGGTTGTGGAACGGCTGATTCGCGACGAAGCCGCACGCAAAGGAGGAGCGATTATAGAGCAACAGAGCTTGCCCGTTATTTATGATATCGTGCAGTCTGAACTTCGCAAGGCACTCGCCCAGCAGCGCATCGACCTGCGAGAAGAAATGCAGCAGGAATTCACCAATGAAATCAAACCCCTTCACCGAGCCAGTGACAACCGACTCGCCGCGTTGCTCGTACGGGTCCAACGGGACAGCAACATTGCCCGACGCTTGATCTATGCTAATCTTGCCCGCTCCTATGGCCCTGACTTTGCCAAGCTTGCTTACGAAGACGCCAGGGAAAGGGCAGGCAAAGAAATGGCCCGCAGAGATGAGGTTGACGTATGACGCAATTTGACCCGCAAGCCGACATCAATGAGATTGACTGGTCGCACGTTTCATTAGAACCAGATCCTACTCTGGTTGCAGAAATTGATCAGGCACTCCCCGATGCCTGGTTACTACCACTAGAAAGCCCGGAGGCCGAGTTTGACCAGGAAGTACTCGAACCGCTCTATGGAATGGATAATGCACAACTCAATGCAAGAGTTCGAGAGGTTCTCCGAGAGCTTGATGTTGATACACGAGTCATTATAGACGAGCTTTCTCTTGAGAACGAGATGCCGCAGCACGAGATCGACTTTGACGATTTTGGGAGGTAGGTATGCCAGCATACCACCTTCCTGTTATGCGAGGCCACTATGTTGCAGGCAAGCCCACCAAAGAGATAGCAGCGCGTCTTTCTGCACACCTCAAATACAACCAATATCGCAAACTTGGTCCACAAGAGGAGAAGGAGAATCGTTTCATCTTCACCCAGGAGAGCGACCATGTACACAGAAAAGACGCCGTTCACGATATCATGCAGCATACCAGCGCGAATGCTCATCCACATCCTCCCAAACAACAAGCGCCACAAGCGAACAGATACGATAAGCATATGCTGCGTCATATAGCAGCTCGTGAGAACTATTACAAGACGGTTGACGCTCAACGGAGCAGAGAGGCACAACAACGACACGACAACCAGACCAGATCGCACACAAACGTCAGTGTCAATTATCATAAAATCATTCTCTCACCTGCTGAATATGAGCATATTGACGATTTTCGCCAATGGACGCGTGACGTGATGAACGACTTACAGAAGCGCAAAAATATGCGTCTGCACTGGTACGCCGTAGTCCAGGCCCATCCCCGCGAACATACCAATGAACCTCATATTCACCTCGTCTTAGCTGGCGCAGGCGAGGACACTCGCACTGGAGAAATGAAAGTCGTACGGATGGATAAAGATGATTACGCATTCCTACGGGGAAGAGGACGCGAACGCGGGAACTTTGAGTTCTACCAGCAACGCGAACTGCAGGCACACACGCTTGACGCCCTTGATACACTCCCTACTGATCATCAGCCTCTTGAAAGGCAGCAGAAGGGCAGAGAAACCCCTTCTCTGTTCGAGTTAGAAAGAGATTAAATGTTTTATGGAAACCAGCATACCGGCACCGTTCAGCGAGCTTTTTCAACTCTTCGCCACCTTCGACAAAGCCGAAACCGGACATATACTTTTTATCGGCGGTGCTATACTCATCGGGATTGTTGTCTTGAGGATGCTTGGAAGCATGCGTCGACCATCGAAGACGTACGGATCAGCGCACTTTGCACGTTACCGCGAGATCAAGCCGTTAGTCAAGCGCATATGGGAGACGAGGAATCGGTTACACCTTGGCTCTTCTCTTGACCTTATTCCTTATCCTGTGGGCCTGACCGATAAGCAGCAAGAGAGCCATATGCTCGTCTGTGCTCCCAGCGGCAAAGGCAAGACTGCGTGCATTATCATTCCCGGCTTGTTGCAGGAGGATGGACACCGCAGCCTGTTTATTAATGACATCAAGCGCGAATTAATCAACCTATGTATGGGTGCATTACAAGCAAAAGGCTATACCTGTTTGGTGCTTTCTCCCACCAGGCCAGAGGAGAGCCACCGCTATAATCCACTGATGCATGTGGCATCGATGGAGGATGCAGAGGCCCTTGCTGAGTGTCTGGTCTCCAATACCGGCACATCAGATGAACCATTCTGGAATAATGCAGCAAAACTTTTATTGACGGCAACCATTCTTCATCTACAGACAGCCAATCCACAAGCGCCCCTTTCATCGCTCACAGATATCTTATGTGGGAAAAGTATGACTGATATGATGAATATCATCCTGAATAGTCCTTCCCAACTTGCCCGCAATGTTGCCAGCTCGTTTCTCTCAAGTTTGACTGACAACGCCAAGCTTGCTGGTTCTATCATGGCTGATATGTCCAGCCGCTTACTTGGCTTGCAAAATCCCAACGTGGCAGTCGTCACAGCAGAAGATGAGTTCAATTTTGAAACTTTCATTGATCAACCAACCGTTTTTATCCTCTCTATCCCTGCCTCTGATACCGCACGATTAAAATGGTTGTCTGCCACGTTTACGATGCAGCTTATGAGCTATACGGCCAAGAGAGCCGAACAGAGCCAAAAGGGACAACTGCCTCGCCATGTCGCATTTTATCTTGACGAGTTTTCCAATATGGGGGTTATTCCTAACTTCTTGAAGCAGATTACGCTTGTTCGTAGTGCTGGTATTGCGTTTCTTCTCGCTATCCAAAATTTTGCCCAACTGCAAAACACCTACGGTCCAGAAGGGCTAGACACGGTGCTTGCAGGCACTGCCACCCACGTCATCTTCTCAGGATGTGGACAGAAAGAGACTGAATTTTATGCAAAGCGTATGGGAGAACATACCGTTCAACCACAATCAAAGAGTGTGCAAGGAAATGGGTGGACAAGAAGCCAGCGAACGACCAGCGAAAGTGAAGCTGCTCGTGCGCTTATGACCCCTGATGAGCTACGAACCATGAAGATTGATCAGCTTCTTATCTTGTCCGAGAATTTACCGCCCATCCGTTTACGAAGCAAGTCCTATTTTAAACAACCGCGCCTCAAAAAATGGGTACAACTTCCAGCAGTCTTACCAGATCGACCACTCAAGCCAGAGGAGAGTGCACAGGTAAATCTTTCAGCAAAAGGACCGGAGCAGACACCAGAGGAAGGAAAACGGTGGGAACCGTGGAAGCCGTGGGAGGAAGAGCAAACCGCTACCAACGAGAACCCTTTGAAAAAATTTCTTGATGCCTTTTGAAGAAGGTTTTTAAAGAGATCTTTCGCCTGTTGAAAGTCAACCACGGGCCATCCCCAATTTAAGCATCAACTGGCGATTACATTGACCGAAAAAGGGCTTTCAGACCCCTCAAGCGGGGCAATGCCTCTGCAACGAATCCGGCTATGGGCCAATCTACACGATTTCAATCTTTCGGACCCCTCAAGCGGGGCAATGCTTCTGCAACAAAAAGAGGACATATACGCTGAAGATGAATCCACAGACTTTCGGACCCCTCAAGCGGGGCAATGCCTCTGCAACGGGATCGATTGGCCCCATCAGATCATTGAAGAGAACTTTCGGACCCCTCAAGCGGGGCAATGCCTCTGTAACAAAAATAGGATATAATTTCCTGCCTTGAGTGGCACCTTTCAGACCCCTCAAGCGGGGCAATGCTTCTGCAACAGGATTGGTGCAATGGTACAAAACTTCTGCCATTC
Organism: uncultured Chloroflexia bacterium; assembly: GCA_963802635.1. Taxonomy (GTDB): domain Bacteria; phylum Chloroflexota; class Ktedonobacteria; order Ktedonobacterales; family Ktedonobacteraceae; genus CAVTLG01. The sequence goes on from CAWDJJ010000001.1 coordinate 838,672, forward strand.
GGCCTTTCAGACCCCTCAAGCGGGGCAATGCTTCTGCAACAAAAATAGGATATAATTTCCTGCCTTGAGTGGCACCTTTCAGACCCCTCAAGTGTGGCAATGCCTCTGCAACAGCCAGCGCTTACACGTCGTTATGGATCTACGCACGTCTTTCAGACCCCTCAAGCGGGGCAATGCCTCTGTAACAACGCCAGCTTAGTAATATCGGCACTAGAACCTTGTATCTTTCAGACCCCTCAAGCGAGGCAATGCTTCTGCAACCCAAGCAGTGCCCAATGCATACCCATCGAGTAGCCTACCTTTTAGGCCCCTTAAGCGGGGCAATGCTTCTAAAACGTTACAGGCGTTCCCGCCCGGAATAATAATAGTAGACGACTTTCAGACCCCTCAAGCGGGGCAATGCCTCTGCAACTCTTCGTGGCAGCCCGGGCGTGCAACGCGAAGCCGTCTTTCAGACCCCTCAATCGGGGCAATGCCTCTGCAACTTCGTCTTGAAAAACCGCCCCTGGTCGACGGCGATCAGTCTTTCAGACCCCTCAAGCGGGGCAATGCCTCTGCAACGCTTCGTCAGCGCCATATTTCGCACTGGTGGCGAAGCTTTCAGACCCCTCAATCGAGGGTCGGACCTAATTTATTTGTAGAAGTCCTTTATTCATCGATTTGACTCGATCCAGAGCACGTGCATTGATAATCAAATAGGTCAAGGTATTGAGGTTGGTGACGGAGCGACGATTGCGCACTTTGGGTCGCTCGATGCCAAGTGCTTGCGCTTGACTGTTAATGCGTTCACAACAGGTCCGCTGGGTGTAAATGACTTTGTAGAAGGGGCTATCACGATCCAGGTTGACCCGCATCAGGCCGCCTGCTTCGATATTAATATGCTTGACGCACCCTTTGGCCTCCTGAAATTGGGGATGATCACAAGAGGCATTCTCGGTGGGTTCGGGGAAAAAGAGCGGACAGCGGTACAATTGCGCTTGATATCCGTTGGTATGAGCAAACTGATAGGTTGGATGCATACGCAGACCTTTAGGACATAATGGCACTCCATCAGGATCGCGTTCAAAAGTGGGATGCCCATGCTGATTCTTGGGAATAGCGGCAATTCCTCCATGAACGGCAGCAACCTGATAGGTGTACCAGGCATCAAAAGCAGCATCAGCGGTGATATTGGTGGGAAAGTGTTCGAGAGCAAGGACGCTGCGTTGATGAAGCGGGCGAAAATAGGTGACATCGTTCTCGTTAAAGGGCAAGGTGTACTCAGCGATGACGACATCGCCGTAATCAGCGGTGGTGGCTGCTGCAACGCCAGAGCCATAGCCCCAGAGATATTCCTTTTTTGTCTTGGTGGAACCATCGGGCTGCTCCTGATTGCTGCTGCGTTTGACGCCCAACTTGCAGTCGGGATCGCCTTTGAGCTTGCGGTGTTTGTCATAGCGATCTTTGACGTAGGCACGCTCATTGTTCTCTTTGACCCAGGCGTAGAGATGCTTGACGTCATAGGCAACGGTTTCGCCTAAGCCAGGGATCTCTTGCTGTAAGGCGCGCACGGTGGCATGCAGGAGGTCTTGCAACAAGGTTTGGTCGAAGGAGCGAAGTTTTTCGCGTAGCCGACGGTCACAGGGAAGCGTTTTTTCCGCATCAAAGCCGTACGGGGTCGTAGGATCGAGGACGAGGTGAAAATCAAGTTCAAGGATCAGAAGCGGGTGCTTGAGCAAGAAGCGACGAAGCTGACTGGTGTAGATAATGCCTTCCTGAATGCGAATGAGAAATGCTTTGAGGTAGGCACTTTCAGGATGTGGAGGTCGTCCACGAGAAGAACGATGAGCTTCCCATTGCTCAACGAGCGACCAATCAATATGAGAGAAAAAAGTGCGATAGCCAGCAACAACGGGATCAAGATCAAGAAGCTGTTGAATCAAGGACTGGTCAAAGAGGGCTGAAGAGGGTATCATAAGAGAAAACTCCTTTGGCGAGTGGAATGTTATGAGACGACTGTGCAAGAGGAGTTTTCTTTTGTCAAGAAGAGCAGCATTTGGTCCTCTTTTCCACTCAATGGAGAGAAATCACTCGAGCTATGAATTAGTTCCGACAGTTTTGCTACGACTGCCGCAAAAGAAATAATCGTAGAAAAAGGGGCATTCTTCTTATAAATTAGGTCCGACCCTCCTCAATCGAGGCAATGCCTCTGCAACCGGAAGCCCGAAGGACGACCAGTAGTCGCGGATCGCGACTTTCAGACCCCTCAATCGGGGCAATGCCTCTGCAACTGTGTCGTCCTCGTTGTCCACTCCGTTGACCTGGAACTTTCAGACCCCTCAATCGGGGCAATGCCTCTGCAACTCGCGCGTCAGGTCCGTTACGTGCACCCCATGACCAAAACTTTCAGACCCCTCAAGCGGGGCAATGCCTCTGCAACCACTTCCAGCAATATCAGCAAGTGCAGATCTTCGACTTTCAGACCCCTCAAGCGGGGCAATGCCTCTGCAACACCCTGGTTTTTGAGCTTGATTTTCTGATTTCATGACTTTCAGACCCCTCAATCGGGGCAATGCCTCTGCAACTCTTCGTGGCAGCCCGGGCGTGCAACGCGAAGCCGTCTTTCAGACCCCTCAATCGGGGCAATGCCTCTGCAACCTTCCTCATACCCACACGGTTTCCGCAATCAAGCCAACTTTCAGACCCCTCAAGCGGGGCAATGCCTCTGCAACTTGTGTATTCTGCTGAAGGAGTGTCTTGAATTGGCTCTTTCAGACCCCTCAAGCGGGGCAATGCCTCTGCAACTTGTGTATTCTGCTGAAGGAGTGTCTTGAATTGGCTCTTTCAGACCCCTCAAGCGGGGCAATGCCTCTGCAACTTGTGTATTCTGCTGAAGGAGTGTCTTGAATTGGCTCTTTCAGACCCCTCAAGCGGGGCAATGCCTCTGCAACATGGATGGATGGAGGATTGTATTGTCCAAAATGCACTTTCAGACCCCTCAATCGGGGCAATGCCTCTGCAACTTTGATTTTTATACTTCCATGCAGTACGGCGTCACGATCTTTCAGACCCCTCAATCGGGGCAATGCCTCTGCAACGCAGGTAGGGATACTGTTTGCCGTTGTACTCTTTCTTCTTTCAGACCCCTCAATCGGGGCAATGCCTCTGCAACTCCAGGGCGGTTTTGCAGATGGTGCATTCAGTCGCGACTTTCAGACCCCTCAATCGGGGCAATGCCTCTGCAACCTGTCATGGTTGCCAGATTGCGAGTCATCGCCTCAACTTTCAGACCCCTCAATCGGGGCAATGCCTCTGCAACATGGAATTTATAGCGAAGGCCATTGAATGCATCCTAAACTTTCAGACCCCTCAATCGGGGCAATGCCTCTGCAACCGCGCTAAAAGACCTCACGGCAATTAGTGAGTCGTCTTTCAGACCCCTCAATCGGGGCAATGCCTCTGCAACTTTGACATGGCCGCCCTACACATTGGTCGTTGGCACTTTCAGACCCCTCAATCGGGGCAATGCCTCTGCAACAGTTACAAACATGCAGCAGATTAAGCGTGCTGATTCTTTCAGACCCCTCAATCGGGGCAATGCCTCTGCAACCGTCTTGAGTGTTCAGCGTTCCATTGTGGACAGTTACTTTCAGACCCCTCAATCGGGGCAATGCCTCTGCAACCTAGGATTATCCGTATATCCAGGAATAGCACAGATCTTTCAGACCCCTCAATCGGGGCAATGCCTCTGCAACATAAGCAACGTCCAAAGCTACGCGCTACGTCTTCGGCTTTCAGACCCCTCAATCGGGGCAATGCCTCTGCAACCAGATCGTGACATCGGTATCATGCGTTTTTCCGATCTTTCAGACCCCTCAATCGGGGCAATGCCTCTGCAACCCACTCGCTCGTCAACGTGAGAATGACGGCCAACCCGTCTTTCAGACCCCTCAATCGGGGCAATGCCTCTGCAACAGCATAGGTCGTTTTCCACGTGGCTGGGTCATTTGTTCTTTCAGACCCCTCAATCGGGGCAATGCCTCTGCAACACCATCAGAGAAGGCGCAAGTTTTGATGCGACTTTTGCTTTCAGACCCCTCAATCGGGGCAATGCCTCTGCAACTTTACTCTCTTTTCCCTACGGCTCATCATCACAGGATCTTTCAGACCCCTCAATCGGGGCAATGCCTCTGCAACAGCGGCACTTGCTGACCAGGCAAAAAGCCAGCCCTAACTTTCAGACCCCTCAATCGGGGCAATGCCTCTGCAACATCGCCCGCGTGATACTGCTGCACACCCCCTTGCAAGCTTTCAGACCCCTCAATCGGGGCAATGCCTCTGCAACCACGCTGATGCTTGGGGATAGCTGCGAACGGATGGCAGCTTTCAGACCCCTCAATCGGGGCAATGCCTCTGCAACCTGGACGAGCGCAATTCGCGTAGGGAGTGAGACGCCTTTCAGACCCCTCAATCGGGGCAATGCCTCTGCAACCAACGAGAAGTCCCAACACATTCTCAGCCAGGACCCACGTCTTTCAGACCCCTCAATCGGGGCAATGCCTCTGCAACCAAGCGTCGGATGCGTGAAGCCTGGCGTGCGTACAGCTTTCAGACCCCTCAATCGGGGCAATGCCTCTGCAACACGTCATAGCCGCGCCCATGACTTTCGGATTTTGCTCTTTCAGACCCCTCAATCGGGGCAATGCCTCTGCAACTTTGTCGGATGGTGGTTAGGGCTGTTGTGGCTCAACGTCTTTCAGACCCCTCAATCGGGGCAATGCCTCTGCAACAGAATTGAGGAAGTTGCGCAAGCCGCGGGCCTGGATCTTTCAGACCCCTCAATCGGGGCAATGCCTCTGCAACGTAAATGTCATATCGTGCCTCTCTTCCCGCGCAAGCTTTCAGACCCCTCAATCGGGGCAATGCCTCTGCAACATGTTTTGCGCCTGTTTTGTAGGCTGTTGCAATTTGTTCTTTCAGACCCCTCAATCGGGGCAATGCCTCTGCAACTGTCGCATCCTGTGACACCCCCTGTAAGGATGACATCTTTCAGACCCCTCAATCGGGGCAATGCCTCTGCAACATTGGCATTGCGGCTATTTCCGAGATCCCGCTCCGTCTTTCAGACCCCTCAATCGGGGCAATGCCTCTGCAACCTTCCTGATAGCCCACAGCTCCCCCTTGCAAGGGTCTTTCAGACCCCTCAATCGGGGCAATGCCTCTGCAACGGCCCTGCGCCTGGCGGATTGTCATTGGTATGTGTTCTTTCAGACCCCTCAATCGGGGCAATGCCTCTGCAACCAGAACTTTCCCCATCCCTTGCTTCCCGGCTTTGAACTTTCAGACCCCTCAATCGGGGCAATGCCTCTGCAACGATCTTCACTGCCGTTAGCCGCTGGTATGGCTGTAGCTTTCAGACCCCTCAATCGGGGCAATGCCTCTGCAACACTGGCAAGCTATGCGACGATTGCAACGACGGTAGCACTTTCAGACCCCTCAATCGGGGCAATGCCTCTGCAACGCGTCCGAGCCTTGACGAGCTGGCGCGGCTCGTTAAAGCTTTCAGACCCCTCAATCGGGGCAATGCCTCTGCAACCCCCGCCAGTATGAAACAGAGAAGACATCTTTTTCTCTGCTGTCAACGAGATAAGCCTGTTCTCGTAGCTCTCAGCGCGTCGAAAATTGACTCTCCTCATTGTAACAGATATGGGAAAGCTCTTCTTTTCGCAAATCGATTCTTGCTCCAAAAGTGGGCCGATTTGCGAAAGACTTTTTGCAGATTTACGGGTAGAAGGCGATAGGAGCTGCGATGTTTTGGCGCAATGCAGCCCTCTCTTGAGCTTTTGTCGGAGAGAGAGCTGCGATTTGCGAAAACGTTCCTTTTGGGGGCTTTTTTCAAGAGATATACTTTTATACGACATCATTGCAAAAGCGACGAAACTCACAGGTGATACATCTGTGTTGAGACGGCGGTGGAGGTGGCATTCTCTCTCCATCAATAGCGTTTCTGATCAATTGAACTGTTTGCACCACTTTCTTTCGCAGATGGGTTGTGATAGGTATCGGCTCTGCCTTTTTGAGTGGAATAGAGTACAGATAGCCTTGAGGAACAGGAATATTCCATGCCTCTTCCAGTAACAACGCATATGCCGCTAACTGGAGTTTGAAATGCGGACCTGTTTTGTGTTCAGAGTATTTATACTCGACAACAACACCACTGGCGTTCGGCGCTTCACGCGAGGTCACTGCGATAGCCAGATCAAGTCGTCCAGAGAGACCATACGTGACAGAGCGCAAAGCGAGGTGGGACAGGCGTTCTCCCTCAGTAAGATCATAGTTGCGCAAACTCCGTCTCCCTTCTCGCTCATCTTCTTCTTGATGCCGACGAATACCTTCCTCCATCAGAAACGTCGTTGGGCGTATCTGGGGGAGACAATAACGATAATAGACGATCCGTGGACAATAGAGATATTGTTTCAGATCAGTCACTTCTAATAACCAGTCCATATTTGACACTCCTCCTTATATTTCTTTTCGCTCAATCACGCGACGCAGAGACCAACTTTTCTCGTCCAGGGGAAACAATTGGACATTTGCCGCATGTTTCCCAATGCGACGCTCCATCATCGCCAGCAATTCTCGCTGATGGGTATGCGTCAAATCGCCGAAAAAAGCGCTATACTGAATGCGCTGTAAGCCATAATCCAGGCAAGCATCAGCAATCTTCGTACGTATCCCATCGTGAGCAATGTCGTAAATCACAAGACAACGCATACACTTACCAACCTGTTATAAATGGCTCATACTGATCTCGCTCCTCGCGCAGAAAACTGGCGAGATGTCTGGCCTGACTTTGCAAAATAAAGCGTAGCGTTTGACGTTTTTTCTCATAGGTCTCTGTACTCTCCATCCGCTCCTGAATCTTTTCTGCTAGCCGGGTGCGTGTCGTTTCGCTCAGACGAGCGTCCTCATCCTGCTCGATAGCAAATCGTTTGTTGACCATGCCAATAACCGTGCGGTCAACTACCGGTTGACGAAACTCCTCTATCAGATCAAGCACAAGGCTCGGTTTTCCAGGTCTATCTGCGTGTAGGAATCCTCCATAGGGATCAAGGCCAGCCAGCGTCAGAGCTTGCTCTACCTGGCTATATAAGATGCCGTACCCATAATTGAGAAGAGAGTTTAACGGGTCGGTAGCACCACGAGTTTCTCGTCCGGGCCATTGTAAGCTCGGCGGAATAATGCGCCCAATCGCAGCCCAGTATTTTTGTGCAGCACGCCCTTCGACGGACAAAAATTGCTCGCGACCATCAGCTATTGTGGTGGGTTGAAGTCGCTCCAGTTCATCCAGGGCGTCTCGCACTTCAAGAGCTGTGAGCATCAGTTCCTCATGAAGCTCTGGCTCTGTCTCTTTACGATATTTCGCAATATAGCGCAAAAGATTGGCTTGATTTTCAAGTTTGCCTCGAATCATTGCTTTGGCTACCGCAACTCCCTGGCTTTTCTCATAGGCTAGTAATTGGGCGCGGCGCGTAAGAACAGTTCCAGTGAGACCAGCGGAATAGAGGCTGGCAATTGCGTTACCACGACTACCTAAAAAATGAATGGGAATACCTTCCTCCGAACACACCCGAATTACATTACTTGATAACGCAACTCCATTATCAACAATGATCAGACGGTCAAGATGAATAAGAGGTGCTTCTGTGATCATCTGCCGCTCACGGCTCACGCGGATACGTCCCTGGTGCTTTGCTACGAACGTTCCGCGTCCTTCCACAATAAGTTCCATTGATGTCTCCTTGTCTTTATGTACGAATAAGCAGTTGTCTGTATCAACCATTTCTGCATAAGAGGCTCTCATCTTCAGTCGAAAATGACATCGCTCAAGCTTCCATGTGATAGAAGCCAGCTCCTTTGACAATATTTTTCCCAACGCGCAAAAGTTCACCCCAGGTCAGTAATTCATAAAGATCGGCCATCGGACCAGCAAACGAGACCTTTCCAAGAAAACCACCAATCGAGATCTGCTGGCGTTGACGCGTAGAATAGCTGCGAATGTCAACCCAATATGTTTCATCCCGCACAAGCTCAACGCGCTCAGCTTTTGCCTTGAGTGCGAGATACCACTCACGGTCCAACTCTTTCTCATTTCCCTTTCTCTGTCCATATGTTCGTTGCACCCGCTCCAGACGTTCTGCCATACGCAAGATGAGCACAGTGAAATCTGGCTTTCGCAAGACGCGTTCTCCCGCGACGAGACGAGTTGGCGATACAAAGTGGATAGTCAGATGATCACTGGAGAGTTGCCCGGCACGTGCTACTATATCTTCCTCTGTGATGCCAGCCTGTAGTTTCTCAGGACATCTCGCTCCCTGTTGCCAGAGACAGACGCGCTGCTGTGTAAATGGATACACCGCATCAATCTTGCATACGCGAAAACTTCCGCGTTTTCCTTGCAATGCTTTCAGTGGATGGCCGAGTGTATAGCGCTCCATTTCCAGAATTGCTCGTAGAACATAGGGATAGAACTGCGATGCACTGCCAATGAGCGAAAAACCGAACGTATAGCTATCGCCTACTTCGTACTGCTCTTTGCCAGTATACAAAGGCGTAATGATATATGGTCGTGGTGCATCACGGCCTCGTGGCGCTTCATCACGCAGAGGTGCAACCAATTTTGCGACAGGACAGGCACTATTCAAGGGGCATTCGTAACAGGTTGCCGCCTCATGATTTGCGCAGAAGCGTCTCCAGAGTGCGTGAAAGAAAGCGCCACGCAGTGCAGAGCCACAGTAAGGGTCAAGGGCCAGTTGTGTCGTTGCCTCAATCGTAATTTCCAGTTGATACATCGTAAGCATAAAAGGTTCCTTACCTCCTGGAGAGAACGCCTCTCTCTCCCGGCACATTGACTAAGACTCATCAAAGGGCATGTCAGGAGCAGGCTCGAAAGAGCAAGCCCAATGTAGCATCATACGGCAGTTTCGTCATCCAACGTCGTTCATTTTTCTCATCTAAAACACTGATTTTCCCTCGTGATTTCAAGTATTGACATTTTTTATAGCTGATAGGAACAAACAACTGCGACGCTTCAATAAAATCTCCATTCCTGGTGTGCTGATTATATAGCTCTGCAAAGCGCGCAGGTAATACCTCAACACCATCGAATAACGCTTCAAATTTCTTCTCAAGCTCTTTGTCAGAATCAAACGGACGCAACGCACGTAGGAGTTGTTCGGCAAGCTGGAACTGCAGTTGGTACGCTTTGTTCCAGGGATCACGTATCTCCGGCTCGTTATAGATCGCATCAAGCCAGTCTCCAATCTTTGCTTCATCGATCTCTTCGCCATCGTGTTGTTCGAGCACCCCAAGAGTTCGTTTGACAAGATTCTCCTGATAGATGCCTTGACCATCCTGTGGTTCACGAAACACATGAACAGGGACAATCCCCTTGGATCTTGAGCGGTTCACACGCCCAAAGCGCTGAATAAGTGCATCAAGTGGTGCGGGATCGGTGTAGATGGTATCCAGGTCAATGTTCAGACTTACTTCGACGACCTGAGTTGCTACGACTACGATAGAACTACTTGCTGTTCCATTTGCACAACGCTGAAGCACCGCATTTTCATGTGCCAGCCGATCCTGCATCGTAAAGCGGCTGTGCAGCAATTCTAGCTGATCGGGTTTAAGGTGACGAAGCAGCGTCGCGCGCATATCCTGGGCACGCTGAACTGTGTTGCAGCACACCAGTACCGATTTCCCCTGGCGTACATCTGCAAGGATGTGCGACACTCCCCGTTCCAAAAGATCTCCGTCCATTAATGCAAGTTGATGGCGACGGAACTCTTGAAAGAGAGAGGTTTCCGCGCGAATAGTCTCTTTTGTGCCCAGGATATCAGGGAGCAGATCCTGCAAGAGTGAGGGAAACGTCGCTGACATCAGCAGAAAGCGCGCGCCGTACCGTTCGCGTAAATACTTGACCAGCGCAAAGATCAGAGCCAGCCGATTCGCGTCGTAGGCATGAATTCTCGTCAAAGATAAACGCGGCCTGAGTGTAGTCGGTCAGCATCCCTTCAAAGCCCTTAAGTTGATAGAGAACTTTGAGCATTTGATACGGGCTGAAGACCTTGATAGGGTATGCGTGAAGTTTATTGAGATTGAGACGCCAGCGCGTTTCTTCTGCGACCGAAGATGAGCCTTCCTCTGCATTTAGCAGACGCGTGTATAAGGTTTGCAACGCACGTCCATGCTGAAGCCCTACAGCATTTTCTTGAAAGTAATGGGGAAGACTGAGCCTCTGGTGCATCGCGTTCATACTTGCCTGATAAGGAAGTGCGTAAAAGATGCGTGGAGCGGGTGATGTGCCATCTCCTAATGCCCAGAAGAGCGCCGCTTCCGTCTTCCCGCTCCCGGTTGGTGCAATCAACAGTGCTGATGTTTGATGTTGTTCAGCGCAGCCCTGCTGGTGCTTATAGGTCACGATTGGTGTGCTGTTATCTTTCTTCGCAGCGTGTTGTTGCTTCTCTAACGCAGCCTTTATCTGCTTATCAAGCGTTTCCCAGGAAATGCTGATGCCCTGAGGGATCGTATCAAGGTGAGCGGATGCTGCGTGGTCGGCAGTCGTGGTCAGGCCGCGTAGCATAACCAGTACTGGAACAATCAAGGCGTTTCGTGGTCGCTTCCACTCTTCAAGACAATCGTCATATGCTTCCAGCCATTGTTTGATCCGCGCTGGCCCTGTTGTACAAATCATCTGGACAGCTCGCTCTTGTTCGACGGGAGCAACAGGGCAAACACCGAATGAAGACAAACCGCATGCTTCAATCCAGGATGCTGAGCACTCAGAGAACCACTTCCATAAACCGCAAACGGTGCGTTCGTCAAGCTCAGCAACCATACCCTCCAGTAAATCGAAATGGCGACCATACTCCCCAAGAATCTCCTGGGCGTCCCGGTGGTGTGAGACAATCGCTGCGAGCATCCATTGCTGTTCCTCGACAGAAAAAGCTGGGGCAATCCAGTCGAGAAAGGCCAGCGAAAGCACTTCATGGCGACGACGCCATCTCTGGTCAGTCTGACGTAACATTCCTTGAAATCCCTGGGCCGCCTTCCCAAAATCATGCAGAAAACAGGCCCAGAAGAGACAATGCCAGAGACGAGGCACATTCAGGTAGGTGGTGAGTTGCGGACGAAGCCTGGCAAGTTCGGATAGGCGTGCCAGCACGAGCCAGGTATGGCACGCTAGGCTTTCACCTGGCTCTTTCTTCTCCTCATCTGTACTACTCTTTGCCCAGAGGTCCAGGCCATCTTGATTGAGCCACTCAGGCCATAGAGAAGGCTTCATATTCCCCTCCAACAAAGGTATGAAAGAGCAAACCCAGATGCAGACCATCCACTGAAAGTGATGTAGGGTCAGTCCAGAAAAGGTTGCGTTCTGGTGTCTCACCGGGCCAGAACTCACCGCTTTTCACACGCTCTTCCAGCAAAAGGTAGCGCGCAAAGGTTGGTGTACGTTTCCGTTCATAATCAAGATAACGTGGAAGCAATTCAGTAATACCACGACCCACCTGAACCGCCATAGCGTATGGCAGCAAGGTGTGCTCAAAATAAGCGTCCCTGGTCTGTTGTAATTCAATGCACTCAATCGATGTATAGGTAAAAAGATCCTGTGAACGACCAAGGACAACGGCATAGCATGGATTGCGAAACGCGTCCAACCAATCAGGACGATTCAGGTAGAGTGTCAAACGTGGTTGGAAAAGCAATTCACGCTTAAATGGCTGAATACTCCCTTCCAACACTTTGGGATGGCCTGTGTTTTTGAGTTTCCCGCTCGACTCAGAGACAAAATGGATATGTTCGATATCGTGAAAACCAACGCGCGCTGTGAAGTGATACGCAAAAGCTACATCACCTGGGGCAACCATTTCTCCCAGAGCGCTACAGATATGACCATAGATGGTTGCTGGCGGTGGCATGAGAAACGTCGGCTGGATGCCATGCATAAAGTGTGGGCGGCGAAAGGAGGTGGTTACTCCCTCCGCCACAATCTTCAGAACTCGCATTGTGCAGCTCCTTCCCTATTTCAACCAGTGAGCATTCTCTGTCTGCGCGAGATCCTGGATGAATGCACGATAGGCATCGCGAGGGTGACGCACAATAACTGGTTGCCCGCTCAAAGCGGTGAGATCTTGTTCAAATTGTTCCCGCTGCTCATCCAGGTAGCCACGTGTCCAACCAACGTAAATTGGTGAAAGAATCTCATCCTGCATAGTCGTGAGCGCTTCACGCAATGCTTCACGTTTGATCTCTGGTTGGCCCTGCTTCGCTCCAATCACGTGCCCAAAGATATGATTGCCACCTCGTGTGACGGCCAGCAGACAAAATGCCGGGGCGACATCGGTATAGTGAATAGCCTGCTTCGCTCCACCTTCGAGCAGCGCCATCGCTTCAAACAGTCCCTGTACTCGCTGAATGCGGCTCTGAAGTGGAAGGCGATACGCTTTCTCCTTCTCAAGATGTTCCAACTGCTCCTGTTTTGCGATCTCGGTGCGCACTGCATCAAGATTGCGGTAGCCTGCTTTATTCCGGTAGGAAAACGTTCCACAGGCATGCAGATCCAGAGAGAAGAGGCCCTGGAGCGTGGTGCGATACAGTTGATGCTCAAAGGGAACAGGGTTGCCTTCATGGCGTGACATGGTGCCAAAATCATTGGTGATAGCAACCGGCGCTATCGAAACTAGTGTGCCGACACGGAATGGAGAAACACGTGTCACTGTATCGACAGCATCAGTTACTCGTTGTTGCACGACTCCAGATGCTTGCTGCTCCTTTGAGACCTTTTTTGGTGCACGCATATATCCAAGTAAGTCATCGTCCCAATAAGAGATAGGGTTGCTATCGGTATACGCAATTTTGTCTTCACGGTACATAGGGGCAGCTCGCCATCCTTCCACACGTTGCTCTGCCGTCGTACGCAACCAGTAACGGAATGCCTGGGCTGAAACATACGGATAGCTTTGACCTTCCCTTGTACGAATAATTTTCACTCCCGACGTGTTATCTAATCGTTCGCCAGGTATATTGCCAAGATTATTAAGTGCAGATGCAGGAGCATCTATTAACAGCAGTCCTGTGACAAAAGCCATCACACATTTCCTCTCTACTTTTTGTTTTAGTCAGTATATGCCGGTAGAAGATTATCAGTATCGCGCTCCTCTGGGAGAGCGTTCACGCGTTCACCCGCTTTCTCGTCATGGTCATACAACCATTCCAGCATACGAATGCAGAGCAAATCACGCGCCAACTTCCAGTCAAAGCGCACCTCTTCACCATCTGAAGAAAGAAAAACAGTACAAAACATGTCAAAACGAAACAACGGTGGGTGACGTTGCGCAGCCGCGCGTTTAGCAGCTCGGAGCAACGTATTGCGAAAGTAGTCACCCCGTTGCAGGCTATAGACCTCGTTGAGAAAACGCTGGTCGTCGAATTCTTTCACGTAGGCTGCAAGCACATCACCAAGTTGCTTTATCTCTTCAATGCGTTTCTTTTCCATAGACAACACCTCCTGTAAGAACAGAGCAATAAATGACCAGGGAATGAATGGTTTTTCGTGCCATTCCTTCTCATTTTGTTTCATGGCTTGCGGATCTTTTTGTGCAATGCGCAGATCTTTGACCAGCCAGAAATGTTTCCAGATAAACTGGTGCGCATTCTCTGGTAAACGCAAGAGATCCTGGTAGAAAAAATTCCGCTTTTGGCGAGTCGCAGAAGCATTCTCAACCGTTTTTTCCTGCGTTGCTTTTGCAGGCTTGGGACGCTCCCAGCCACGAGCGACCAACCGATACCAAGTGCTCTTCTGATCGGGATGAGTCGCCGCTTCCAGAAAGTGAATCAATCGCATTGGCAAATGGTAGATTTTGAGCGGTGGACTCTTTTCGTTCGAGCGGTGAACTTTGTCCGCTATTGGTCAGGTGATAGGCAGTAACCGAGTAGGGTTGCCTTTTTCGTAACGCACGCTCCTGTTTCTGAGTAAACTTGAGAATAGTCTCTATCAACAGGGATGGAGCCGAAGAAGAAGCATCTGTTAATTTTGTTTCTCCGCTGGCAAGCGCCAGAGTAATTGCTCCGTTGTTTGTCTCCCAGGCATCACGAGCAGCTTCAAGGAGGAGATCAGGGTTATCAGAATGCACTGCGAGCAAACGGCCAGCACATTTGTAGCATCCCATCGGAAAGAATTGTAAGCAGAGTAGCGCCTCACCTGAGACAGGAAGCCCATGATCTCCCCAGGGAGAAAAATTGATGATATCCTCGCCAGTGATCAGAGGAATATGCTGGCGAAAAGCTCTCCCAGGTGGAAGTTCTTCGCGCCCCTCCTTATCGCGCTTCAGCGAGAGCGAATAGCCCAGCGCAGGCTTTCCCGTGAAAACACACGTCTCTTCACTTTGCGGAATGTTTGTGCCAAAACTTCTTGCAACCAGATGAGCATAGGCAAGCCTGCGCTCAGGCTTCTTCTCAAAGGCTGGTTGCGTGAAATCAGAGTTCATGAGCGAAGTTGTGAGAAACGAAGTGAGCGGCTGTCGCGTATAGTATTTTTCGATGAAAGTGGCTGCTTTGCCAAGATCATCCTCATCTAGCTCAGCGGGATACTCTTTTTCGGCGTAGGCTACAATCGCAGCCAAGCCAACGTCAAAAAGTGGATGACCGGTGTAATCCAGATCGGGCATGTAGAAACCTCCCTACAGACCATATCAAGCGTAAAAGTGGAACAACGCTGCTTATTATAAACTGCTACCCTGCAAAATATGTGCAGTTTACTACTTATTTTCCCGAATCATGTGAGTTCTCATAGAGTTGCGTTACAGCCTGTGCTTCCTCCGCAACGGCAAGCGCGAGCTTCATCGGAGCCAACACCTTTACATGCCTGCCATAACTCAAAACCTGACGTTGGACTTCGGAAAGCGCTCCTGTTTCGAGATACACGACAATACTGCCATCGGCATTATCCACAATTTTCTGGGAAGGATGTAAGGTGCGTTCCCGAATATAGCGTGCCTGGTAAGCATCGAAGAAGAGAATAACCTCAACGACCTCTTCGCCATGCTCAGCCTGGAAGCTGGCACGAAAGTAGTCTTCAGGCGAAAAATCTTTGCTGACCGTGAAACGTTCCTCTGTCAGAAGGCGCAAGGTACGGACACGAGGAAGAGCGAATTGACGAATGTTCTGGCGTAAAAGATCGTAAGCGATTAAATACCATTCGCCACGGACGTTGATCAGATGATAGGGATGCACAATACGCTGGTTTTCTTCACCCCGTGAGGCTGTAAAATATCTCATATCCACTGGGTAGCAATGCTGGATAGCCTTCTGGAGATCCAGGAGCGTTTCTGGAGCGGTCTTGGCATTTGCTACAGACCGGATAGAATAGTGATGAGCCAGTGCACTCATTGATACCTGCACATCGTCTGGCAGCATCTCGGCGATTTGCTGAATAGCTTCACGTAACGGTTGCTCAAAACTCGTGCCCAGGTAACGTTCAGCTAATTCCACGCTGAGGAAAAGTGCTAACAAATGTCCTTCGGCTACTGGTAGTGTCGGTAATTTCCAATCTTGCTCAGTATAAAAATATCCTCGGTGGGAGCGACTATAATTGAGAGGCGCGTAGAATTGCTCTTTTAGAAATTGGATATCCTGGTGAACCGTTCGTTCACTTACTTCAAAATGCTCCATAAATGTTTTGACAGATGGATAACCCCCACTACGAATCATCCCATCCATACGAAGGAGACGTTCCAACTTGGTAGACATCGCCAATCCCTTTCCAAAAACCCAGCTATAAAGCAAAGCTACTTCCAATACATCCCAAACCACTTATATAAACGAGTATGTATGCACTTAGTAATCATAAAGACAAGCTAATTTCTTCTCGTCTTGGTTATTCACCGAAAAGCAACCTTGCTTGCCTGGAAATTTTCAGGATCACCACAGAGAATCCCGTCGAAATCACAAATTATAACGGTCCTCTCGCAAATTGAAGCTTTGCTGTCATAATTGCACCTTTCAACCTTCAATTTCTGCTCTAAAAATTTGGAAATACTTATGTTCATGTTAGAATTTAGACAAAATCTCAATGAAGCTGGATGAGAAGGCACTTAAGAGCTGTCAGCACAAAAATGCAGAAAACGTCTCCCCAAGCCAGCTCAGCCGAAATTTATCTAGACTTTACCTGAAAGAAGAGATGTTCTATGCAGCAAAGATGCGCTTGGGCGCAGACTGGTCTAATGATTGAGTATCATGATACAGAGTGGGGTGTGCCACTCCATGATGATCAGAAACTCTTTGAATTTCTGATACTGGAGGGAGCGCAGGCCGGTTTGAGCTGGTCAACCATCCTCAAGAAACGAGCAGGCTATCTCCAAGCCTTTGACTTGTTCGACGCGCACAAAATCGCTCTCTATGATGAGTACAAGTATCAGGAATTACTGCTAAATCCTGCCATTGTGAGAAATAAGTTGAAGATCCGAGCAGTGATGCAAAACGCGCGCTCGTTCCTCCAGGTCCAATCCCATTATGGTAGTTTTGACACGTTTATCTGGCAATTTGTGGAGGGAAAGCCGCTTCAGCACACATGGAAAGTACCGCAGGATGTCCCAGCAAAGAATAGTGTATCAGATGCGATGAGTAAAGAATTGAAGCGGTTGGGCTTTACCTTTGTCGGTTCCACCATTTGTTATGCCTTTATGCAAGCAGTTGGTATGGTCAATGATCATACCATTGACTGTTTCCGCTGGAAAGAGATTATGTGCAGAACGAGCACACTTTAAATTTTTGCAACGTCCTGGAGAGTGAGCGTAAGGTTCTGTCTGCTCTTGCCCAATTGCGAACCACGCTCATTGGTTCTCTCCAACTAGCCCAGCTTAGATTGCAAACGGGGATTAAAAAGCTGAGATAGCACAAAGACCTCTGAGCGGATCAACCACTTGGAAGCCTTTGTATATCTGAAATTCACTCCCTCACCTACACTCACATCAGCAATTACAAAATGCTCTTACGCCTGAAAGAGCCATTTATGACGCTTCTACTCTGTTTCGTTTTCGTTCGTTTCTCCGTTTTGATAGAAGCGAGGAAAGACGACAGAGTACTCGTCTCGACTCTGCTGGACGGCTAACGCTTCAGAATCTCTCATTGACTCCGTTTGTTGTTGACGCGCCAATGTTTGCATCTCTTC
Source organism: uncultured Chloroflexia bacterium (assembly GCA_963802635.1). Taxonomy (GTDB): domain Bacteria; phylum Chloroflexota; class Ktedonobacteria; order Ktedonobacterales; family Ktedonobacteraceae; genus CAVTLG01. Next base: position 855,878 of record CAWDJJ010000001.1, read on the forward strand.
TCGCAACAATTCTTGTTGGTTCGTCGTGGCTATTTTGTGCTCCGTTGCGCTGGCAACCACGCGTAAAGGCACATGCGATAAGCCACTATAGTACAATCCTTCCCCAGGATTACACGTCAGCAGGAATTTTCTTTCTCCCTCAGAGAGGCGAAATGCTCTTGTCACGAGATCAATGCTTTCTGCACTTTGTTTCATCAAAAATTTGGTTGCGCTATTGGCTATAATGGTCCGTCCCTCATTACTTGCTAAAAAGTCCTCTGTTTGCTGCGTTTTTAGCCGCAGCATCACATTATACTTGCGAGCGCGACGACTCATACTTTCCAGAAAGCGCCCCCCTTCAGGAAATTCGAGCAGCGTCCACGCCTCATCTATGGTCAAGATGCGTGGTCGTGGGTGACGCTCACGGCGAATTTGCGTCCAGAAAAAATCCGTCGCTAAAAAGAGTCCTACGGCCCGTAGATCGTCAGCTAGGTCTCGTGTATTGAAGACGATCAAGGGGTTATCCATCTGAATCTCTGTTGCAAGGGGGAAAGCTTCCAGGTGACGCAAGAGACGATCCCCCAGGTCAAAGGTATCTTGCCCACATTCCCCGCCAATGATGACCGTATAGAGGTCACGCATACACGGCGGAGTATGATGGTGTGTTGACGCATCACGCGTAATCCCCCGATCAGCATAGACTCTTGCGAAACACCGCGTCAGAAACGCCTTTTCCCGTTGGGTGAGCATACCGGGATCTTTTTCTGCCAGGAGCAGATCAAACAAGACCAGCAGACTTTGAAATTTTTCCTCTAAAGAATTCCGGTCGCTATCGGTCACTAACGGCAGATCAAACGGGTTTAATTGCAGACGACCCGACGCAAGACGCACATTGACCCCGCGAAATTTTTGACATAACGGTGCATACTCGTCCTCTGGGTCAATCACCAGCGCGTCAAAGCCCTGGATGAGCATGCGCATTAACCATACCTTTTCATGATACGACTTGCCCGCACCGCTACGCGCTATCGTCAATTCATGCCCATTATCAAGCTGCTCGCTGAGTGGATTCATGATTACCAAGCCTCCCGATGGCATCACGCCCACCAGCGCCCCCGGCTCAGTAGAGAGGGACGCACTCGAAAAGGGAAACGCAGTCACGACTGAGCTGGTTTCTAACAGTTTTCCCCGTTTGAGCACATCATAACTATCTGGCAAGACACAGAGCCAGCCTTGCAGATGCTCAAGACTGAGTTCGACTGATTCCAGGTCGAGACTCCGCAATGTTTCAACCAGTTGTTCATCTCGCTGGGAAAGTTCTGAAGGTGAACTCGCACGAGTGCAAATGTAGAGCGAGAAGGTATGCACGCGTTCTGTCTGCTGCACAAGCTGATCACGCAGCATTTCAACCTCTTCACGTGCCACCTTAATATGAGGATTTTCAACGCGTCCATGATTTTCGTCAACCGCTTGCGTTGCGCGATAGCCGGTTATTTGCCGCGTGAGTTTGTTCACATATTTGGTCGATTCCAGTGTTTCCAGATAGAGCACGATGTCTATATATGGCTCATCAATTTGTATCAGCCTGTCCAGCCACCCGGCAATCACATAACTCGGATAGCCGGTCACACTCCGAGCACGAAAGTACTCGGTACGTTCACGGTAGATCTTGATGAAATGCTCTTCCTCGGTGATCATACTCGGTGCAAGAAGTTCGGCAAGCTGGACATGATAGGCCGTCTCCTCAGTAATTCCCTGTCCGGTTTTTTCCCCTTTGACGCCTCTCGCAAAGAAAGACCGTTTCCCTGTCTGCTCAGAGGTCGACATCGACAAAGGCGGAACCGTTGCAGTGTCATCTATCGCTTCCTGTTCCTCTCTGTCAGTCAAGGCAAGCGCGGTTGTGTCAGCGTTCACCACATCTTTCAAGCGCACTGGCATCAATGGGCGGTTGACCGCTTGCAGATTCGTTGGTTGTACGGGATGCTCTTCTGCATGGTGCGTGTTGACGCACTCAAGATAGTATTGAGCAATTTCTTGATCGTTCAAGCGATGTCCGCTTAAGCTGGCTCGTTTGATGTCTTCTAACAGCCCATTACAGATAATATCAAGCTGGGTCTTTGCACGATCAAAAAGCGCGACCGGCTTGAGCTTTTTTCGCCCGGTCCTTTTTTCCGGTTGGGTCGCCACGCGGATATAGAAACGCCGCTGTAAAATGGCATGTTGTGACGCGAGGCTCAACACGAATTCTTCATGATCACGCGAGAGTTCACGGATGATAGAGGAAGGACTCTCTTGTGCTTCTTGAAGCGTATCCAGGTAGGGTTGAATATCATAGGGTCGTATTTGTATATGAATAGAGATGTTTTGATGCACCTGGAGGCGTTGCAAAAAGACGCGGAACCCTTCAAGGATAATCTCTTGCTCGTTTTCTTCCATCAAGGAAAAGTTGACCGGATCAATAGCGAGAATCGCTTTATATTCTCGTTCCTGTTTTTTCCTCTGAATACTCAGAAACTCCATCCCGTATCTCTCGTAGTCCAATAAAATCGAAGATATTGCCCGCCTTTTTTTTCTGTGCCAGAGACGTTACCATCGTGTTTGCTCCTCTTTCTGTTGTACATCGCTCTCGTCACTATCGTCTGCATCAATCGTTTCTGGGAATGGGTACGTGATGTAATAGCGTGGGCGCGTCCAGTAGAGAAGCCAAACAAGCGCCCACTCTTCCAGGTTGCGGTGTTGCCTTTTGACGAACGCGACCACCACCGCGACGGCAGCCACAACAACCCACAGGAGAACGCCCAGCACCATCGTGAACAGCGTGACCTGTATGGTCAGATCGCTAAAAATGAGGTAGCCAACACCCAGACCGAGCGCGACGATAAACACTTGACGCCCTGTAAAGGACCAGAGAAAGGTATCATCTGTTTCCAGGTGCAGCGGTATTTTATGCAATTGGTTGTCCATAGCGATCCTTTCTTTAATGGTTTGTGGCGAGGAACGCCAGCGCACCTTGCAGAAATTTGGTGAGAATAGGCGCAGCAATGAGCACAATAAAGCCTACTACAAGATCAACGGTGGCTGATTTGACGAGTCCAGTCTTGTGCTCATTGCCAAAGGCGGTTAATTTCATAATGCCAATCACGGCAAAGCCAATCACGAGCATTGCAGCTCCAATAGCTTGCAGAATGATCAACAGATTGTTGGCTATCGTATTAAGTGGGGTAAAATCGATTCCAGCCATAAGAAAGACTCCTTGCTTGTTAGGAAACAAACGTGGTATGACGGATGTAGCCGAGCACGTCATAGCCCGGCCAGGTCAGCATTACGAGATTCCCGGCACTGTTGATGATTAATGGCTCCTGCACAATTGGTGTAGGACCGTTCGCCTCTCCGAACGTCACGTACCCGCTGGTGTTCTCGTTCGTTGGGAGCTTGACATCTAAGGCAATTGCCACATGACCTAATCCGCCATCACTCCATACGATAATGTCACCCGGTAACGGACTATTTCGGGAGTCGTTGGAGATTTCTTGCCAGCCTGACCTGTCTTGATATCCGGTCCAAAAGTCGATAGCATTACCGGCATACGGAAGCGTTTGACCCGCCAGTGTATAGGCAGCCGTGACAAACTCGACACATTGCAATTGTCCTTCTTGCCAATTTGCCCAGCACCCCGATCCTGTAGGACACACAGACGACCAATAATCAACAGCGGCTTGTGGAAAGCCGCTTACATACCACTGATCGCTATCAGTTCCATCATTACTGAGATAAGGCGTCATGGAGAGCGCGGCACTCACCACGGCTTGATTTTGCTCACCGGTCCAGTTCTGTGCTATCGCTGAAGATGCGCCACTTTGCGCCACCGTCGAGGATGCAGAAGTGAGATTCCCCCCTTCCAGAGCGCTTACAATGGCGAGAATAAGAAGAAGTACGAGCACCGGAATGATCAGCAAACTCGCAGCACATCCCCCCACCGATCCCAGGAGCCAGAAGAGAAGACGATACTGTATCCATCGTGCCATTGTCTATTCCTCTTCAACTATGGACGTGGGTTTTTCTTGAGCTTGTTGATGGGACGAATAGGCACATAGACCGTTTTCTGTGTTGTGGCTCTTTTCCCACCTCGTATACCGTTTGGAACGGTAACTGTTGCCTTCTTGAATTGTGGACGGCCAGAAAGAGCGTCAAAGAACTCCCCAGGAGCACGCGCAATCGTAGCGGCAGCGTTGCCAACAGCCCGGCCAACTGGCGGCATGGCTGCACCAACAGCCCGACCCGCAAGAGATGATGCTCTCTGTACGGGTGTCCTCCGTGGAGTTCCGTTACCTGCTGGTTTCGATAGAAAACCATGAGACTGACTACGCGTCGAGTTGCGTACGGCCATCCGTGCAACTGACTTACCCATAAGCGCGGTTGTACCCAGCGCCAAAGCAGCCAGAGGGGTAGCCATGCCGCCAAGAGTAGCGCGAGAGGCTACAAAGATCAAGCTGAGAACCAAAATCATGATACCGAGCAGTATCAAAAATTGTAGGAAACCATAATTTGTTGGATTCCCTACCAACGTGTTGACCACATCACCGCCCAGGTCTAAGAGAGCATTCTGTGCAGGCTGAAGGAGCGCGAATATAATCAACCCTTGAAAGCCAGCTCGCGCAATGCCTTGCGTCTCACGCAAACTCCATGCAAAAGCCCACAGAGGAGCAAAGCCAATGAGTGCGTAAAGCACAACAAAGCGCACCGCTTCTTCTAGCACAAGGCCGAACGCCATGAGGATAGCCAAAAATTGAACAATGGTCACAACGATGTTATCTGAACTGCTCTGTGTCAGTTTGGTAAATAGATCACTCGTGAACATCGCACTGAGGGCGTTAGACGTGTCGATAGTCAATCTGGCAACTTCAAGCGACCCATACGCCGCGAGAACGCCGAACAGGATTCGCGGCAAGAGTTCAACGATGTTGGCATAAGAAAGCCAGTTTGTTGTGCGTATCATGGAGCGCAAAGCTGCCCAGGAAAGCGCAACGACAAGCCAGAGGGTTACAATTCCCAGGGAAATAGTCCAGAACTTGAGGAGAGTAGGATTGTTATACGTCATGCTTGCGGGCGTTGTCCAGAGGAACGAGCCAAACCGATTGTCTACTTGCTGAAATGCTGTTTGTACAGGTTGTGCAAGGACCCCTTTAAACAACTGATTGACCATAGAGCAAATTGGAATGATCGGGTGAACAATAACCCAGTCACCAAGATCCCACTCACAGTTACTTCCTGTACTGGTGCTGCTCGTTTGTGTGGATGTAGCTGCAAGAGATGGAGCCTTGAGTGCTTCTACCTCATCAGCCGTTAGTGGTCCAACGCATTCCACATACGTTCCATAGGGCTTTTTGAGTAAATCTTGCGACCACCCAAGCGATTTAAAAATCGTCTGCATGGAGAGCGTGCACGTAGCCGTTTTCCAGGTAGAGGACCACGTATCCATACACAGGAGGGGATAGCCGAGATTACGATACTTGCTTGCAAGCTGTGGTCCGAGACTCGGCCAGAGCACCGAAAAGGCTGTCGGAGGATTTACCGCGAACTGACATCCAGAGGGAGCGGCAGCGATCCCAGTCGGAGGAGTCGGTGTTATGATGACCGGCCCATCTCCCGGAACCTGGACATGAACACCTCCCGATCCATCAACGGCAGATGCAGCCGACGACGAAGACAGAGCACTTGTATGAGCAATAGGCGGTGATTGAGAAAAGACCGTCAGCCCTACAAGAAGGAAAGGGAGCAGAAGGAACACAAAAAGACATAAAACTACCTTCTTTGATACAGTGTAAAACACAAATTCCCTCTTTTCTAAGTAGAAACAACTGGAAACTTTTGAGGAGACCCATAGCATTTTAAGGGTGCAGTACTTGTATAACGAACGAAGCAAGCAAGCATAACAAAAGAAAGTTTAACTCGTTTCTTTTGAAATAGAGATAAAAAATGATTGTGGATATGATGCAGATGCATACAGGAGGAATCCTAAGCAGAGATAGAAAACAGAGAAGGAGATATTCTAAAAAGAGGGATTCCTTACATGATCAGTAGAAAGGTTAACGGTACAATACGATCAGTGTAAAAGGAGCGCAAGACCCCAAATGAGTACACATAATCCTAGAATCCCGATAAAGATGCGCCAAAAGCATAACGCTGTGGTTAGTGCTGATCGGAGTACAGCTAGGCCAACGATAATGAGGAGTGCAATCCCTATGACTCGTGCAACTAATTGAATCATATACTGATATTATCCCTCTACCTTCGTATTTTTCTTCTCGTATAACTATACTCAATATTTTCTCTTGAAGCAAGATAGAAGAATTCTGCTGTGTCTGATAGGTAAAAAACCGTCTTTTTCAGAGAGAAGCAGGGAGCTATCTACGGGACCAACACCACTCTACTCTTCTGTCTCTCCCAAACTCCACCCACAGCAGAAATTGCTTGTGCATTGTTGAAAGCTTTTTTTGTCTTGATTTTTTTCTATGGCAAAAAATGGTGGGGTCGTGCCTACTGAGACTGCATTGATATGAATGACTACGCTGTCTGTTTGGTTCATTTTTCACAGTCTAGCGTAAGAGGTCTGTTTTGTCTCGTTCTCACCCCTTTTGGGTCCCCTTCGTCTTTTGCTCCCTCACCGGTTCCTCCAAAATTCGGGATGAGTCATATCACCAAGATTGTGCCAGGCCCAGGGATTGAACGAGACAAAGCAGCGGTCTCGGCTGGCCTGACTTTACCTATCAACAATGGCTTGGTTGAAGGAAAAGTGAACAAGCTCAAGCTGATTAAAAGGATGGGATATGGACGGGCGGGATTTCCACTGCTGCGCCAGCGGATACCGCATGCCCTGTAGAGCTGTTGTCTATATTCATCAGCTTCAAGCATCTCTAAAACGTCAGATTGGATAGGTTCTCTCACGTTTCGTTTGTCTTGAAAGAGAAGACGAAAAGCGTTTTTGAGAGGATGCCTATGGACAAGAGAGATCAGGGAATAGTTGTTTCGGAAGCGTTAAGTCGTCAGGAACTCTTTCATCTGCATGCCCACTACGAGTCCGTGCTGAGAGAGGAGTTGAATCTCTGCTTTCAATATCTGAATTTTTATACAGGGTTGCTTGTGGCGATACTGGCGGCAACGCTCACAGGATTGTTCAGCCTCAAACCAAGTGATCCCCGCCTCTTCGCTCTCCTCATCGGTCCGCTCCTGACTGTGATTCTTGCCTCTCTTGGGTATGCAAACGTCAGAGTGTTTTACAGCCGCTATATTCAGGCCTGGGTAGCCACCATCAATATCGAGTCCATGCTTGGTGTTCGTTATAGTTCATCGCTTTCTCAGGGAAAATATACTCCTGTTTATCGAAGCAAGAGGGGAGGATTTCTTCCAGTGATTGAGAGGACTTCCATCGAATCCATCTTGGAGAGGGCAAAGCAGGAACAATGGACCGCTGAAAAGGTCGTAGCGGCGCTTCTCCGTGTCGGTGATACCAAAAGAAACGCGAGAAACACATTCATCGCTTTTATTCTCATAAGTATCCTTTTATCAGGCGTTATTCTTTTCGCTGCCTTTTCGTGAGTGTTGCGAAAGCTTTCTTTTTCAAATGGATCGGTTTCACCAAGAGTGTGCCAGACCCTGAATAATTGCAAAATTTACAACATACGTTCCCGACAGGGAAGAAAGAGTGTCATGCAGAGGCAATTTCATATATTGTCGCCCATCATTTCGGTATCAATAACCCGTACTCGTCCGACTACCTCCAAAATTGGGGCAATACAGAAAAAGAACTGCTTGCCGAACTGGAGACGATTAAGACGACCGCAAGCGCGATCATAGAAGCCATCGAGGCTCAGAAAGAGGAGACACCGACTCCCATCCAAGAGACCCCCGTACGTCACTATTGCCAGCAGCCAACAGACGAACACGCGCAACTGCTCAATACCGTTCTGATTTGCGCAGCTTGTATCGCGCAGGAACTCGCAGGAACTCGCAGGTATCCACCCCGACGAGATCGACTTGCCGACCGATCCAGAACCGGAGCCACCCACCGACGAACCGCCCGGACTCGACGCAGAGCGACCAGGCCGAGGAGCAGGAGCCAGCTTCTGCCCTGGAGCCAGAGCCAGCAACCCCAGAAATCAGGGAGCAGGCCACGCGCCAGCAGGGGGAGCCAGCCTCCGATACCACGGAGCCAGAGCCAGCCAGGGAAAGTAAACGGAAGCGCCAGACCGAGAAACAAGGTGCACAAAGTATCTCTTTACGCTGGCGCTCAAACGCTTATACCGTCTCGGACGAAGGGTACAAAAAGATTGATGCACTCATCAAAGCGTACGCTACCTGTCACCGCTGCGAGCAGTACTACACAGACGAAGCCTCAAATATCGCCGGGAATCTTTGCCTGGAGTGCTTTTATGAGTGGTCAAGCCGTAATTCTGACCTGACTTACATCGGACCGGAAGAACCAAACCAGGACGGTACACCCGAGTATCGTTTCTTAGATCAGCGAGGAATCGTGTATGTGAGTCTCCCAGGCCCAGGCCACGAAGAGACGGCACGCGAGAGCTACGCCGAGACCTTAAAGTATTGGTCGTTTCCTGTCCGTCAATATATCGAGAAGGATGGACGACACATTGAGACAAGAAGCGGACGCTGGAATATCTATGGAAACCCCCGCAAAGGTATTGTGATCGCGCATGTTTGGGAGACCTATCCAGATAAGGCGGACGCCTTGTTTCTGCTCTCCAAAACCGGAAACGTCACGCAGATAAACAAGCGCAAAGCGAGCCATCGTCAATTATTTATCGAAGCGAAGAAGCGGCTAGAGGCAAGCAAGAAGAACGGTCAGTACTTCATTGATGGAGAAGGATATAACTATATCCATGAATGGCACGAGTACTGCATGATCGCCCACATGCTCAACGAAAACCCCCGTTTATGGCCGTAATCATAGCCTGAGATGAGGAAGGGCCGCGCCCCTATGTGGTTTGAGACCGAGCGCGGCCCATTTTGTGGGGGAGAACCTCCACAGTCTTCCATTATAGCACAGCATGCGTGTGTTTTGATGATGAACTGTGAACTGCCTGGTACCGCTTCCTGCGTCCGAGGAGCGGCGCTCTTGCGTCTCCTTCTCGACATTTGTTCCCGCGCCGCCCCTCAACTTGGAACCGGTCGCGTTGCGCGTCTCCCAACAGACTGCATGGCTCCCTCCTCTTTCTCTCCATCTCGCTTTTCCTGCCCACCTGACACGTGGGAGCCACAGCACTAGCGTTGTCGGTAGGAGCCACCTGGACGCGGAGCCAATGCGCCACGCTGGGAGCCATCTAACCCGGAACCACTCACACGAAAGCGAGCCTGGACAGGTAAAAAGCCCCAGCGCGAAACAGCCTCGTTGGAGCTTTTTCAGCGTTCCATTTTCCTTACAACACGGTTCCAAATAGCGCCAGGATATTCCCCATACGCTTGCTGGTACGCCTGGATAAACGCCGCCGCACTTTCATCAGCAGCAGGTTTCTTACCATTACCGCCGCCACCACCTTGACCACCGCCACTACAGTTGGTGCAGGATCGACAGGTTCGACAGATATTCGCTGATCTCGCGTCCAGCTCGGGAGTGTGGTAAATCATCCGCTCGATCAACTCGGAGCAGAAGACTTCATACAAGCCATTGTACAGAAGGTGGCTATGCCAGATCGTATCAACCGCATCACTAAACATCTCAAGTTGTTGATACTCCTTGAGCAATGCCATGTACTTCTGATACTCAGGGAGCACGGCCTCAAACTCCTGTTTGCTCATCGCAAACTTTTGTTCGGCCACTTGCTGGATACGATCCCAATGCTCCCAGCGTTCAATTGCGAGAAGCGTTCCTGTTTTTCTGGTGTCGGTTTCGACCATTAGGCGACTCCTTTCGGTTTAGAGAAAAACGGACAATGTATCATCAAGGTTTTCCCAGGATGGCAATCGTTCCACCCTGAAACCGTTGGTGATTGTGGGAAGCGCGTTCACCCCAAAGGCCACCACTGTCAAACAGGGCAAGAGATGATCCGTAATCTGGTGATACAACCCTGCCGCTATCTCGTCAATTGCTTCAAGCACCTGTTTCCAGCGATCATCAATCAAGACCAGCGGGTATTGATGGTCTTTCTCTCGTTCGTAGAGCTGCACGATTTTGTGCATCACACTGCGACAAAAGACGATATGTTCAGGGTGAGCAAAGCAGTGCCGTGCCAGCCATTGCGTTGTCGCTTGCTCTATCTGCCGGTTGCGTTCTGGGTCACGATGCTTTCTGACGGTATAATACCCAACATCTCCCACGGTCGCTAATTGCGCGACGCCCCTGACAGCTCCGAGAAACGGAGGAAGCACACCCAGCATCGCCGGGTCTTGCGCTATCTCATACACTGCTGTCTCAAAGTGCTCTGTTCCTACCCGCTCCCGATAGGCTCGGAGGGCAGGTTGCTCCATCAAGGTAATGTAGGAAATATGTTCAAGTTCCTCTGAATTCATGCCAAGATTGAAGATTCGATTGCACTCCTCTGCAAACCGCTGCTCGTTTCGCCCCGCAATCGTTCCATCAATATCAATTGCAAAAAACATGCTCTTACTCCTTTTCCCCTCCATATTTCAGTGCGAAAATACATACCTCTGCTTTGAGTCAATATGCTGTGCGTTGATTGGTTTGTCCTTCATCTTCCTCTTCGAGAACAACATCAACCATGTCGAGCGTGAAATCCCATCCGTTATTGATGAGGTTGGAGAGTCCTGCAAGGACCTTTTTGGCTTCTGAACGCTTGACTGGCAAACCTCGTAGCATCGCATACACTATGCGGTTCCCGACACCAGCCCGTTGCGCCAGTGCTGGTATCTCGAAAGGATACTGTCTACGCAGTTGTGAAAAGGTGGGATTCGTGCTGCTCATTTTTTACTTCTTCCACATTTGAAGCACTTCCTGTATCAGTTGTTGGGCCGTCCGAATGGATTGATAAAATCCCGGCTCTCGTGTGTTCCTTGTGAGATGTCCCTGTGCTCGTGTGAACGCGTGTTGTGCTTGTGTTAATCGCTGGACAAGGGCCTCACTTTTGCCTGCCTCCTGGCATGCTTGCACATAGATCTGTAGGTCCTCAATGCTGCTTTGGATCTGCCCCGCATTGATCTCACGCAAGCTATGCTGATCGAAAAAGAGGCTGACGTTCTGGATCTCTTGTGCTAAATCAGGTAGCTGCAAGGTTAAAGAGAACCCTCCTTCATCGTGAGTGTGTATGGTTGTTGCTCACACTCCAAATGGCTTGGTGCCCCAGACAGTGATGCCAAAGCTCAGGCAGACGAAGTTTTGATCGTACAGGTCCATCGTCACCTGCCGGTATCGCTCCTCGAAGACGTGCTCAGAGAGGAGGCCAGAAGCCAGCAGATAGGGCTTGAGTTGGAGAAAGCTGATTTTGGTGTTTTCGCTGGATGCGTAATACAAAGGCTCGTCATAGGTCGTGTCCAGCACAAAGGGTCGCTTGCTGATAGCTTGAAATCCGGCACGCTTGAGCAGAGGTCCCAGCATGTGCACGATGCCCAGCGAGCGCCCATCGATGGAAAACGTTCTCTTTTGTGCACAAAGTGCCTCAAAGAGACAGCCGTTCAACTGCTGCAAGGCCGAGCTGTTGGAAATGCCACCCTCGATTTCGGTCAGTCGCAGCACACCGCCTGGCTTGAGAATGCGTCGACATTCCGTCAGCAGCGCAGGCCACAGCACAGGAGAGAGAAAACTTTGGATGCAACGTGCGTTGATCAGGTCAACAGAGCCATCAGCGAACTGAAGCCGTTGAGTGATGTCCATCAGCTCAAATGTTGCGTTGTTGAGTTGTTGTGACAGAGCGCGAGCATGAGCATACTCGATCATCGTCTGACTGAGATCGACGCCAATTACTTCACAGTTGGGATACTCGTAGGCCACGTCCAACACCCAACTGCCGGGACCGCACGCGAGATCGAGGATCATATGCATGGAAGCCACGTCCTCACGCTCGGCGAAGAGTCCTCCCATCGCCTGGGTAAAGAGCCGATCTTGCTCGATCAAGCGCGCCGTTTCAGTGGGGTCTTCGATATCCATAGGATAATCATTGCTCATAGAATAGTAATCCCTCTTTGCAGCTATTTAACGATAGAATTATAGGTATCATAGACCATTTCTGTCGCAACTTCTTCACCAACTATGGTTGCGAGACGTTCACGCTGCTGGTCAAGACTTTTGTACTGATTGTTGATTATTTTGTGAGATGCTTTTTGTGCTAATCCGTGCAATGCGAGATTCATCGAGAAACATGCGGATTCTATCTCTGCTCGCAATTTTGCAACTTCGCTTCTGTGTTCTTGCATCTATCCTCTACCTTTCTAAATGTATTCACATCTTCGACTGCACCTATTCTCTGCTGCTCAGGATGGCTTCTTGAGCAGCATTGAGAATGTCGCTCTTTCGGCGCTCTGTTCTAGCATAGCCTGTGACAAGCACAGAACGGGGACACAAAAAGGGGACACAAGGGGGACGAAGCCGAGAGAACACACCAGAGCAAAAATGATGCCGTTCAAAAGAAACTATGGTATACTACGAGAAAAAGGCGGATCGCTGTTCTGAGCGGCAGGAAGCAGATGGCAATGGAAGGCAGCAGATGAGTGAGCAACAAGAAGAACGGGATCAGGTGACTTCAGGACCTTTGCTCCATGTTTCTCTTTTTGGGCCATTGGGTTTGCGCTGGCTGGTCCCGACGGCCAGCGACGAGAACGCCTGGCACCATCGAACATCGGCACTCGCGCTGTTTTGTCTGTTAGTGTGTGCCCCTCAGCGGCGCGCCAGCCGCAGCCAGTTAGCTGGTACATTGTGGCCGGAGGTGGAGGAACCGCGAGCCATCGAGTCGCTACGTATGGCAACCAGGGCGTTGCGGCACGTTCTGCGTCCAGCGAGCGGGGAAGAACTGCTGCAATCTTTGCCAGGTGGCTTGCTTCAATTGGCCGATCAAACCCAACTAGAGGTCGATGCAGACACCTTTGAAGCGCTGGTGCAGCAAGCGAGCACCAACAGCGACGAAGGTGAGGCTCTGGCCCTTTGGGAGCAGGCAAAAGAGCTTGTGCGTGGAGAGTTCCTAGCGGATCAAGCCAGGAGTGGCGAGTGGAGCAATCATCGGTGGATCAAGATCCGACAACAAGCCTTGCGTGCGGCTCGTCGCTGCATGATCCGTTCGCTGACCGACCTCTACATCCAGCGTGGGCAAGATGCACAAGCCGAAGCGATTTTACAGGCACACGTGATCCGCTTCCCGTTTGACCAGGACGCACTCTATCGCTTGATGAAGTTGCTGATCAAGGCGGAGTGTTTTGTCGAAGCTCGTGCTGCCTATGAGCGGTGTCGAGCAACCTTAGCCGTCATAGGCAAGGAGCCTGCGGAGCATCTCAAAGCCCTCGAAGAGCGTTTGTCGACACAGAGTCAGCATCTGATACCCTCTGAGTATAGCAGGCAACTTCAACGCAAACAATCTGAACAGACCGCTTCCACCACCCATGTTCAAAATGGCATTGAGCAGAGACACGCTGAGACCTTCCCTCCTCTCATCGTTGAATCTCATCTTGCCATGCCGCATGATTCTGAGGAGCCATATAAGCAAACCCTCGTGATCGGCTCTCACACTCCTGCCATTGATTGGGGAGAAGCCCCTTCGTTGCAGCCGTTTTATGGACGCACCCAGGAGCTTGTGCAGTTAGAAGCGTGGATACAAGAGCAGCATTGCCGAGGAGTAGCGATCTTCGGCATGGGTGGGATAGGAAAGACAAGCCTTGCTGTAAGGGTCGTACACCATATCAAAGCCTCGTTTGAGTATGTGTTCTGGCGTTCTCTCCAACATGCTCCACCCCTGAGAAATGTGCTTCAAGATGCCATCACATGGCTTTCGGATCAGTCACAAACAGACATTCCACAAGATACAGATATGCTTGTTTCTCTCCTTCTGCGTTTTTTGCAGGAACGCCGCTGCCTCCTTATTTTAGATAACTGTGAGACAATCCTTCAAGGAGGCATGAACGCTGGCGCATATCGAGATGGATACCAAGACTATGGCAGATTATTGCAACGCATCGGTGAAACCATGCACCAAAGTTGCTTACTCCTTACAAGTCGGGAAAAGCTGTCAGAGGTGGCTCGCCTAGAGGGAAGAACCTCATCTGTACGATCTCTATGTCTTGCAGGAGTAGGTCAAAAAGAAGGGCGTGAACTACTGAAAGAAAAAGCTCTTTTCGGGTCAGATCAAGCTTGGTCTACACTTGTTCAATTCTATTCAGGAAATCCTCTTGCCTTGAAACTTATAGCTGAACCCATTCGGGAGTTGTTCAACGCTGATATTTCGGCTTTTTTAAAGGAGGAAAGCTGCGTTGTGGGTGATATTCTCGATCTCATAGAGGAGCAATTCAACCGTCTTTCTGAACAAGAACGAGCAGTCATCTATTGGCTTGCCATTCAGCGCGAAGCTGTTTCAGTAGAAATGCTTTGGGAAGACAGTGTGAATTTCTCATCAAAGAAGGAACTGCTCAACGTATTGACCTCTTTGCGTCGTCGATCAATGATTGAGACAAGTAGCGCTAGCTTCTTTACTCTCCAGCCTGTCATTATGGAATATGTGACTGATCATTTTATCCGCCAAATAAAAGGCGAAATTGTTCAAGAGAAGGTTCAACTTCTTTCGAGTCACTCTCTCATCAAAGCACAAACAAAAGAATATATTCGAGAAACACAAGTGCGACTTCTCCTTGCGCCATTAGCAGAGCATCTTCTTATAGATAGCGGAAGGGACGTTATTGAACAAAAGTGCAAAAAGTTGCTTCAACGCTTTCATACAGCACCAATTCTGAAAAGTTATTTTGCAGGGAATATTATAAATCTAATGCTTCACATGCGTTACAATCTTCATGGGTACGACTTTTCTCATCTCCAAATTCGCCAAGCACACGTACAAGGTGCTTTTCTTTCTGGCGTTAACTTCACTGGCGCTGATCTTTCAACCTCTCTCTTCACCGACACCTTTGGAAGCATCTTTTCTGTAGCCTTCCATCCACACGAAGATCTATTGGCTGCTGGCACGGCCAGTGGAGAAGTTCGATTATGGAATAGCATAAATGGTATGCCACAGGATATCTACCAGGGCCACACAGATTGGGTACGCTCTGTTGCTTTTCATCCCAGTGGTCAGATTATTGCTAGTGGAAGCGAGGACCTGACCATTCGATTGTGGGATATGACGACGAGACAGTGCTTCAAGGTCCTTCAAGGCCATACCCATCGTGTGCGCACTCTGGCTTTTAGCCCAGATGGGAGGACATTAGCAACTGGAAGCGAAGATCACACGGTGAAGATTTGGGAGGTGAGCACTGGTCAATGCCTTCAAACACTCCAAGGTCATACAGATCAAGTTCGCGCTGTTGCCTTTGATCCGAACGGGAAGTTTATTCTCAGTGGGAGCGAGGATCAGATCGTTCGATTGTGGGAACTCCCTACGGGGCAATGTCTCACCGCTTTTCAAGGTCATACAGGTCCAATCTTCGCCGTAGCAGTCAGCGCAAATGGAGAAATAGTTGCAAGTGGAGGTGAGGATCGGACGGTACGACTTTGGGACACAAGTACTGGTCAATGTCGAAGAACGCTTGATGAGCATACAAAAAAAATACGTGCAGTAGCTTTTCATCCAGATGGACAATATCTGGCAAGTGGTGCTGAAGATAAAACGATACGCCTTTGGGACATAAATAGCGGCCACTGTCTGAAAATCCTCTCAGGCCATACCAGCTCGATTTTCTCTATTGCTTTTCGTTCCGATGGGAATGCGCTCGCGAGCGGCAGTGAAGATCAAACTATCCGACTTTGGAAAGTTACGACTGGGCAGTGTCTCAAAATTCTTCGTGGATATGCAGATGAAATTCGTTCTATTGCATTCAATCCGAAAGGGGACATGATAGCGAGTGGAAGTGAAGATCACACAGTGCGCGTCTGGGACGTAAGCAATGTCCAGAAACTCAGAACATTATGTGGTCATACAAGCCGTGTACGAGCCGTTGCATTTAGTCCAGATGGAAGGCTCGTTGCCAGTGGTAGCGAAGACCAAACCGTGCGGTTGTGGGATATCAGTATGGGCCAATGTCTTCAAACATTGGTGGGGCATACAAATCGTGTACGATCAGTGGCATTTAGCCCACAAGGAGACATCATCGCAAGCGGAAGTGAAGATCACACGATACGATTGTGGGAGACGAGTACGGGCCAATGCCTCGCGAACCTTTTAGGTCACACGAACCGTGTGCACTCTGTTGCCTTTAGCCCAGATGGAAATTCGCTTGCTAGTGGGAGTGAGGACCAAACAATACAGTTATGGGATGTACATACGATGCATTCTCTCAAAACCTTTCAAGGACATACAAGTTGGATTTGGGCCATTGCCTTTGGTCCAGATGGGAAAACGATTGCAAGCGGCAGCGAGGATCAAAGTGTTTGTCTCTGGGATAGAGAAAAGGGTACATGCCTTTTCGTACTTCAAGGTCACAGAGGTAGAGTGCGTACGGTCGCCTTTAGTCCAGATGGGAATAGGGTTGTGAGTGGCAGTGAAGATCAAACCATAAGGCTTTGGGATGTGAGTAGTGGCTCATGTGTCAAAATTTTTCATGGACACACAAGCTGGATTTGGGCTGTGGCATTTCACCCTGATGGGAAGACTTTTGCAAGTGGAAGTCACGATGGGACTATCAACATCTGGGATGTACAAACGGGTGCTTGTCTCAAAACGGTAAGGAGTGAGAGACCATATGAACACATGAATATCACCCTTGCTACAGGTTTGACGCCAGCACAAAAAACTATGCTGGTAGCGTTAGGGGCAATGGAGTGCAGAGATCCAATTTGAAAAGAGAACAGAGGTCTCTACCTACGAAGCAAGCCAGGTGAAACGAAGAGGGTAAGGAGGTCACTTAGATCTTCAATGACATAATCGGGTCTTGTAAACGACTGCATCGCATCAATAGGCACTTCTGGATACATCTCTTTCTCTTGCTGGAGTGTGTACGCAAAAAGAGTCTCGCCATCCAGAGGATGAGCACCTCTATCCTTGTCTGCTTGAAGTTCACGAAACAGACGTAATTTCGGTTTCCAAATAGCCATCATGTCAAGGCGCTTTGCTCCTGCCACGTCTCGACTCAAGAAGTCACCAACAACTGCCGTTTCTTCTGGGGTGGCTGAAAGCGCGGTGAGTGCTTTCAGAAACAACATCGGATGTGGTTTTCGCCATCCGCAGTCAGCAGAGACAATGACAGAATCAGCAGAGAAAAATTCTAACAAGCCCAATTGTTGGAGATCTGTGATAAAGCCAGAACCACTGTACTGGCGGTCTGTGACACAACCGAGCAAAAACCCACGCGCTCGTAGTTCATGCAAAGTTGTGAGCGTATTGTCAAAAAGCTGACGTGTTGCTGGAAGCGGCTCCCGAAATGCTTCAAGCAGGGCAAATGCCTGCCCTTTACTTAAAGATGGCAGACCTAGTTGCCAACAAGCTTCAGTGGTAATCAGATATGCATTTGGTTCCCTATCATAATATTGATGACGCCAGTAGGCATACCTCCGGGAGATGGCAGACCGTAGTTCAATGCTCAGTTGATCATGGTCTATACTCACAGAAGTATCTTCTGGAAAATACGCACGGAGAAGTTCAGCCGCTCCTTGGTTTCGAGCCTGAACTACTTTTTCCCACACTGCCCGCTCTTTATTTATCCAAAGCGTGTCTGCAAGATCAAAGAGAATAAAGCGAATATGCCTCGCTTCTAGGGATGTAGTAAGTATTTGGTGCATTCTAAAGGCTTCTTTTTGAAAAATCTTCTCTCTCTTTTCGCTTGGTCTCTGTTTAAGATGAAGCGTGTTCTTAATGGTACTCCTCACAAAAGAAGCTGTTCAAAAACGGAGCAGTTGGAGGATATGCTCATGCACATCTTTTTTGAACGGCATTTCCTGTGCTCGCAATAAAGAGTGAAGTTGATTGGCTGCGACATCTGGATCAGATCCATTATTGAGAAGAAGGTGATCAAAGTCCAATAGACCTGTACCTTGGGCCATATACTTCTTCAATTGAGCGACTTCTTCATCATACGCAAGCATCCGCTCTTCCACACTATCTATTCTGGACTTATGCCTTTCTTGGAGGCGTGCTTGTACGATAGCGCGATCAGCCCAGAGGAGTATGCTGAGTCCATCTTGTAATCCTCCATGTCTCAGAACCTGCAAATTTTCATACTTGCCAACATGAATAACGGGGATCTTGCCAGTATGAACAAGGTTTGTATACGTCTCTCTTGATACACCGTACATTCTTCCATAGCGACTATGATATTGGATAAACCCATCACGACGCGCAATATCTTGAAACATTTCTATCGATATATTTATATATGCATTATCTTCCGTTTGGCTCTGTGTAGCTGCGCCAGCTCGATGCTTCTTGAAAAATACAAATGTCTGGTCACGCTCAACAAGACCTTGAGATAATGTGTCCTTACCAGTACCTGGCATACCACTCAAGAGAAGACATGGAAAGGGATAAACAGTTCTCATCGAATTTCCTTTATGGATGCGATGACAATGACAAATAGTTGATGCGCATAAGCTCTTAAACCGCTGTCATCATAGCATCCAGTCAATACAGTGTCAATAAAGTCTCTCGGATGCTGGAGAATGGCCTGCATTCTTTGAAAGAGGAAGCGAGACGGAAAATCTTGATGCTATCAAGCATTTGTGGGATACTCATGCAAAAACAAGTATCAAAATACTGATGCTCGATGGGACGTCCACACCGACGAAAACGAACGATGGAATGCTATCGCGAGGTTTTCTCTTTGTTCTCCTTGTTGCTAGAGGTAGAGGACGATATGATTAAAGCTCTTATTTTCGACTTCGATGGTCTCATTTTAGATACGGAGACAGTTGTCTATCAATCATGGCAAGAGATCTATCAAGAACATCATTGTACTCTTCCATTGGAAAAATGGGTATTGCGTGTTGGTGGCTCATTAGAACTTTTTGATGCTCATAAATACCTGGAAAGCTTAATAGGACAATCGATCCCACGCAAGGAACTCGATGTGAAACGCATCAAAAGGCAATGGGAGTTGTTACATACTTATAGTGCCTTACCTGGGGTAGAAAAATGCATGATCGATGCGAAGCGTCTTGGCTTGAAGGTCGGTTTAGCATCGAGTTCAGAGCGAAATTGGGTGGTGGGACATCTCACACGCCTGAGGCTCTATCCGCACTTTGATTGTATCAAGTGCTGTGAGGATGTTACTCATACAAAACCTCATCCTGACCTCTATCTTTCTGCGCTCGATACTCTCGGTGTACTGCCAGCACAAGCGATTGCGCTAGAAGATTCCTCAAATGGAATACAGGCAGCACGAAGCACTGGTGTTTTCTCTATTGCTATTCCGAATGCGATTACAAAGCATCTTTCCTTCGATCATGCAGATCTCCAGCTAGCATCTCTTATGGACATATCACTAGAGCATTTAGTCGTAACTGTTGAAGCCCTAAGGAACCTGTAATATTGAAGTAAGAATGTTGTCTGCTGTTTTTGGGACAAATGAAGAACTGGAGCAGGGCCAATTACGAGTATTCCGGCATAACTAATATGCGCCCTGTTGGGGTCGTGTCTGGTCAGAGAAGAGGTGCCTGCGTCGGTTTCTGCTCCGCTGTGTAAAGCTCTTCTCCATCTTCTGTAGTGAAATTATAGCTCAGACCATAGATGGGTCCTAAAACGAGTGCGATGACTACTGCACAACACAGGTGAATGCTGTTGAGCCAGTGAGTGCGAATGAGACGGTGATGCACTACTTTGGTACCTGTCGACTGAGAAACGCGAAACAACAATTATAACCCTTAGCACCTCTCCCCTAATAGCGGCGCGGACGCCGCGCATGCTCTGCTCTCGCTTTGCATGCCCCCTGTGCCCCTCCATCCTTGTATCACGTACCATACCATCTCCCCCCATTGGCTACCTTGGTCTCTCTCCCGCCCGCTCTTCCAAGTCTACCACACGTCCTCGCAAACTCAAGGCCAAGCCCTATGGGTGCCCGCTGCGGCGTGCAGCCTTGACTTTTCTGCGGGCGCGTGGTTCCCGGCGAGCGTGGGCGGTGAGTTGCCGCCACAGGAGACAGTGACCTTCATTGTCTCGTCGTTGCGTATCCGCCGCAGCGGAGCGCCAGAAAGGAGCTATATCATGTCAGAGCAAATATTGAACGGCTGGGAACAGTACCGCAGCACGATACAGGAACACGCACTTTTGAGCGATGACGAAATGCGCCTGTTAGCAGTACAGGCCAAATCAGGAGACGCAGAGGCAAAGGAGCTTCTCATCAAGCAGTGTATGTGCTACGTCCTCTATGACTCTGCAAAATATACTCAGTTTGCTTATAACTATGATGAGCATATGGAATTAATTGGAGCTGGAAACGCGAAGGTTGCCGCAGTGCTAGACGTAGCACTTACGAAGCGCGATCCGATGCCATACATACGAGCGGCAATCAGAAATGCGCTCATTGATCAGAGTGTCTTCTATCGAAAGTTTGTCAAGTGGAATGTAAGCCTGGAAGCATCGGATTTAGCGGATCGACTCGCCGCTGAGACGCAGCAACCCCAACAAGTCGATGACGCAAAGATGCGAACTGTAAGCGAGGCACTCGACGCACTTACAAAGAAACAGCGCTATGTAGTAATGCGACATTTTGGCCTGGACGGAGATGCTCCAGAATTGCTGTATGCATTGAGTAAGCGCATGTCAACCACTGGTGGCAATACGCAAATTGCGAAAGGGCATATTGCCAGAGCGCTTAAACGCTTGCAACGGGTATTAGGGTAGCACGTCAAGGGAGATCTTGTAGAAAGTCCTACAAGATCTCCCCCCTTTTGGTTGGAAGGTCCCCTATCGTAGTGAGAGAATAAGAGCAGTGAGGAAACATCACTGTTTGAGACAACAAGGAGAGAGCATTTCCTAACTATCAAAAGTAGAGTAAACTAACCAGGAACGGCTTGTATTAAGCAATGGCCTCATACCAATCTCGTTCACTGATATAAGTTTCCTGTGGGCTGCCTTGCATCGAACCCCATTGGAATGTTGTCTCACAGAACGCAGATTGGTATCAAGACTAATAAAAGGGAAATGTACTGTTGAAGCTATTTGATGATATAGCGCGAACCGATAAGGGTTCTCAAAAACGACGCAGATCATTTTACAACATTATAAATCAATCTACGCGTACTGATTATGAAGCTGCACGTCAATTGTTAGAATTGTGGTTTCAGAATTATGGTGTTGATCGTGAGCAGAATTGTGATCTTGACCTTGACCGTAAGAGACTGAGCGAGAAATTCCGTGCAGGCGAAGATGATAATCATCTTAGTGCTCTCTTCGAACTCTATATGCATGCATTGCTTAAGCATCAAGGATTTCTTGTCTATCCAGAATATGTAGTAGATCAATCGGCGAGAGGACCAATTGATTTCCTTGCGCTGCCACCTAATAATCACCCTTTCTATGTTGAAGCAGTTGTCGCTATGGATTCTAAAGCAGAGATAGAGAGTGAAAAGTACTTGAAGGAGCTTCGTCAATCTCTTAGTAAGATCAATGATCCAAATTTTCTAATAGATTTTAAATGGGAACGTAAGTCTGGGAAGCAATTGCCAGCCGTACAAATGCGCTTGGATTTGCAGAAATGGCTTCAAGGACTTGATCCTCGTGAATATTCTACAGGGGAGAAAAAGCCAGAACCTGCTTCTTATGATCGTAACGGCTGGAAAATTTTATTCTTCGCCATTCATCGATCAAGACAAGGAAAACCGAAACATCCAGTATTGGGTCGGCCTTTAAGAGCGCAATGGGTTCCTGTAAAGAACCAGTTGTGGAAAAAGCTCGAAGAGAAAGCAGAAAAAGCAAAGCAGGGTCGGTATGGAAACCTTGAGTGTCCCTATGTCATTGCAGTCAATATCTTGGCACAAGATGCTTGGGGAAGTGATCTTGATGAAGTTTTTTTCGGCAAGGAAGTGGCTCTATTTAACAAGCAATCAGAAGAGGTAACTATAACACGATCTCCGTTCCTTTTTGATCGTCCTTACGACGAAAATGGATTTTGGCTTGCTCGGGGGGGAAAGTGGCGCAACACTCACGTGAGTGCTGTACTCCTTGTGAACGATTTGGGGCCTTTGTCAATTGCTCATGAAACACCGATACTATGGCATAACCCCGGTGCAGCGAAGCCTTTGAAGCCCGATATTTGGCAAGGCTCTCAAATGATACTTGATCCAACAACATCGCGCTGGGATTTCCGAGAAGGAAAGAATGCCTGGGAGATTTTGCGTTTGCCCCAAGCTTGGCCAGATACTTTTGATGGTTAGGAAATGCTCTTAACAAGGAGGAAAAATATGAAGAAGAAGAAGCGCATTACGGGGAGCAAGTACCCAAAACGGTCAGTTATTACTACTCAGGATCGACTCGTACGTGAGGCATTCTATCAGGCGACCAACGAGGAAGCACCACTAGAGCCAGGCCAGATTGCAACCGGGACTATCCAGCACCCAGATACCGGCCTCTGGCAGGTATGGGTATCGGTGAACGGTCTCGATTTTACCCAACTTGCTGCATTCAAGCAACAAGCAAAGGCCAACGGCGCAGTAGAGATTATAAATCTGGAGAAACAGAGGGGAACTCTTTCTAATCCTGCTTTTGTGCGAGGCTTATTCGAGTTTTTAGAGAAAGAAAGCGATAGTGAGGTACGACCTCTGCCGGATGAACTTATACGAAAGCTTGCCCGTGATATCCTCCATCAAACGATATCCCAGGATGAGGAGAGCCAGACGATAGACGCCCACACCGAAGAATAGGCGTCGCATCGTTGGGAGGAAGTATCAAAAATGGTATTTCCTTTTTCTTATGGGCAAACCCCATCAATAGGAACAGTTTCGCCCATAGTACCCCAATTCCCTTAAGCAGTAGAGCATTCACGTAAACGCTATAGCATGGTATGCTCTTCTGAGTGGTTTAGTTGATGCTTCAGTATGTGTAAATTCGGCAAGAAACGGCAAATTTGACCCATGTTTTTAGGGGACGATAAAGCTTGCCTGTGAGCGTGCTTTGAGCGGGAGAAAGGGTCGTGGAAAAGACCGTCAAAATGGCCTTAAAATGGCCTGTAGGGCGGTTTTAACCTCTTGACAAACAACAGTGTACGATACATAGTCATAGCAAGCAACAGCGCAAATGATGTTATATGTCATCACGTAATGTCGGCATGAAGACCGGACATAAGGAAAAGGAGAAGTGTTCTATGAGTAAGCAAAACAGCAATTTTACCACCCTCCAATGGTATGACGAAGCCATAAAATTTATCTTTAACTTTGCAGCGAAAACAAGCGAGCTTTTACTTGCTGCTGGAGTTGTGGTCAGTACCGCAAATTTTTTAACTGATGGCAGCGTCATGCAAACGCATAGCACAATCTATAACGCGTGGTCGTGGGCGCAGGCACTCGCTATTGATAGTAGCTTAGGGATTGCGTTCATGGACGGATTTCAGGCGGTGCGTGAACGGGAGAAGATCAAAGCGGCTATCTTTTTTTTCCTCACTGCGATCCTTGCCATTGTAGCAGGATTATTGACTGATTTTGACTCGTTGAGCCATGCGTCTGGTCTCCCATTAAAGGATGTTTCCAGTACCATCCCCTTATGGATTCTTTCTGCACTTCGGGCCGTCGCCGTAATTGGCTTTCTGCTCACCTCTCGACTCAAGAACTTTTCCTTCAATGGCTTACACCAGGAGTTGGTACAGAAGCCACAACCGGAACCAGCGCAAGTTGCAGTTCAATCGATAGATTACCAGACACTTGCCAAGGAGCTTGCTCCACTTTTGCAGGCGGTACGCATGACGATCATTGAGGAAGTCAAAGCTAGTATCGGAGAGTCAGCGTCAATGCCAGTTATCGGAACCAGAACCAGCGCAGCCCAGGATCAGGAACTAGCACCGGGAAAGAGCTTACCGTTGAATAAACGCCACCTACCAGGGTCAGCGCCAGAGATGAGCACCACTGATACAATGTCGGAATCGGTGCCAGTTATTGAAGTTAAGCCAAGTGCCACCCAGGAAGAGAAACTCGAAAGCGCCTACCAGGAACTTTTACATGAGAATAATGGAAAACGCATATCAGGCCGAGCGCTCTCGGAGCGAGCAAAGATACGCCGAACAACATGTACCTATTGGTTAAATGTTACTCATCCAGAAAATGATGCTGCTAGTGCTATTGGAGAGAAAATCACCGATCAGGGTGAACGCCACCACCAGGACGATGAGCTAGATTCAGCGCCAAAGACGAGCGCCACTAATGCCTGATAGGAAGCTTTTGTCACCAAATTGAAAAAAGGTAGCCTTGCAATGGCATAATATCATTGTGCGGCTACCTTCTTGTTTGACTGAAACATGTAGATCTTACGGTGTCTCTCTTACCTTCTGCTAGACAGTGCAAGCCAGCCATACAGTTACCTCCATGTCTTATTGATACACTGGTTATACTCTCCGTTGAGTCTTGTCTTAATGTTGGTCATCATCTTCCTTGACAAGTGCTACCACCACATTACTTTTATTATCTGACTTTTTTTCTTTGATTCCTTCGAGGTTACTAAGAATGTCTTTGACCAATTCCGTTGCAATAATCAGTGCTTCCTTTTCACTGATATGTATAGGTGTCGTTATTATCTCTCCAAAAACACTGCGTTCAACCATCTCATTCATAAGTCGTGCCCAATCAGCAGTTGTAAAACGGATATTGCTAGTTTGAAGCTCGTGTACCAGTGAATCCTTAAGATAATTAACAAATACTTCCCTAGCTTCTGTAGCTTGGAGTACATCATCAAAACCTGAGTGCTGTGCTTCTGTACTTTCCCGCAAGAAAGAGATGTATTTGTTCGCAGCCTCTTCATCATACCAAATAGTGTCTTCACCTACACGGGTTTGGTAATAATGATGTGATGCTAATGTCTTTATATAATAGTAGCCTCTCCCTGTTATTGCAATTTTCATTTCTCGTGGAAGAGTGTCTGGTACATCAAATTTGACTTCAGTGATAGTGCTGTCTGGAAGGTTAGGAGAGGTAGTTAGTCCGGCATATAACAATTTCCTGATAGTGTTATTAACATGATGACGTTGATATCCAAGCGAAATAAAATCATTACATACTTTCTCGTATTTTACAGAAATTTTGGTGGAAGTAACATCACGCACTATACTTAAATATGCTAATATCTTGAGCATTAAGAAATGGCTAGTTTTTTCTAACGGATTAACCCAAAATATATTGAAAACCTCAGATTTTTCTTCTTGATAGCTCCAGCTATTAACTAGCATTAATGCTTGAAGTAGGCGACTGCTCTCACGCTCATAATCAAGTTTAATACTCTCATCAAGCGTCATGATATCTACATATTTAGAGTAAAATTCGTGAAATGTTGAGTGATATGATGTATAGTAGTCGCGCAGCATTTGTAAGCCATAGCGAATGTTGTTCAGACTGAATGTTGTAATTAAGAGACGTACGAAATTGTCGTTCTCAAGGACCAAATGAGTAAGATGCCAATTCAGTAAGCGCATTAAGTTTAAATGTGCTCTGAATGGCCTAGGTACTTCGCCTCTCTCTATTATCCGTTCAACATATCTTCGGCGTTTAGCTACGACTTGACGGAACTCAGGTGCTTTTATTTCAAAAACGATATCTGAACTACGAACGTCAAGAAATCCTGCTTCTTTTGCTTCCAAAAACGTATCTTGTCGAAGAGTAATAAGTGTTATACAGCCTGCATCTCCACTCAATTGATGTGCGAAAGAATATATAAATTCTTGATATGACTCAGATCCTCGATCTACATTGTCAAAAGTAACCCATACTTTATATTGCTTCTTACGAACATACTTCAGATATCCTACTAAATGCTTATATTTGTTCTTACTTAGATCAAATATAAATTCTTCCTCTTCTACTGCATATCTGGTGGGTTCGTACTTCTGGAGAGCCTGCCTTTGTCTTTTGAAGCGATTTATTTCAACTTCAAAGCATCCTCGCATCATGTTAGGAAGGTAGGGGTCAAAGTTTTCTTGAAATTCATTTGCAAGCTTGTTTAGGACTAATTCTGCTAGCTCTTGTTCTTCAGTACGATTCTTTTCAATCACTTTTGTGGAGTAGTTAATTAAGTCAATAATTGTACAAATATTTCGCTTTGGTCGTGCTTGATATCTAACAAACCTATGAATAAAAGTACTTTTACCCGCTCCTACATTGCCTACAAGCAAAATAGTTTTAGGATTGCTTGCACTCGATTGGAACTCTAGCTCTTGCTCCAAGAGAGACGCGTTAGCTTTATCTATTGGAATATCTATTTCATCGAGTGACGAATTATATTGTAAGATTTGCTGAAGATCACGAGAAAATTCATTAAGTTCACGATTTTCAACATAACATTGCATTAACATCTCTTCTTGAGGAGGACGAGTAATGTCTCCCATAAACTGATCAAAAAAAGCTCTGATAGTTTGTCTATTAGGAGCTAGCCCTACTTCAGGAACTTGCTCAACTTGTTCTCGTGGGAGTATAGCAGTATTTGGTTTAACCTGTACCATTCCTGCAAATTTTTCTTCGAGACTGTTGTTCTTGATAGCTTCACGAGAAACCAAACCATAAAAATTATTAAACTGTTCGAGGATATCTTCGAGAGAATGAAAGACAAATGCCTTAAGCTTTCCCCACTCAGTACCATACTTAAAACCCAGCAAGACAATCCAAACTTCTCCGGTGGTAGCTAGAGCATATGGAATACCACATTGTGCACAATAACCTAAGCATTGATCCAACAATGACTTTATTTCTGGGCCACATCTACTGTATAGATATGAGTTAGTATACTCATGCCTCCGAACAGATTTAGGAAAAGGTTCAATGGTTCCAATGCGTTTAGCTTCGACTATCAAACGTGGATTATCGTCTATGGATAGACGGTAATCTGTGAAACCTCCTGTTGAGGTGATTAGTTCTGGCTCATACTCATGCTTACTCCAACCAAGAATACGCAGGACTTCATCTATAACTAACAACCTTACTTCAGCCTCATTAGCATTGCGCAATTTATTGATAATACCGCTTCTAATCAGCTCTTGCATCTGATTGGCGGCATCCTCAATTTGGCTATTATGCTCCATTGCACTCCTGGAATTTCAATGTCTGTTAATAATTAAATAATGCCTAGCACATTTTAGCACCTCATCATAAAATTAGCAAGCAAATCGGACTAGATGCCATATCAGTTGTTGCATAGTAGTGCACAGCAAGAACACATAGAAGCATGACATAATTACCTCTTTGGAGAGTTTCTCTACACAAATCATCTAGTCTGGTAGCCTCGCACTTGTTGAGCACAATAACCAAACGCATTTAAACGCAGAGATATCAACAACGCATCTCCATAGCATTGGATATCATCCTATAGGATACTGCTGGCGAATTAGTTTCTCACGCTTAGCCTGATAGCTCCTTCGTGCTTACTATAAGGTCACATTTTGATTTCGCCAGCAGTATCCTATAATATGGAGAATCATCTCATAGGCTCAATCTATACGGCCAAGATTGGCAAGCATAACATTCCAAACAAACGAGCTAGATGGTTTAAACAGCTAATTCTTGAATTCGTCAATTTCCTCTAACTTTACCTCTCTACCAAGGTGTCGGCTAAGTCCTGCAAGGATACGAGCGCGTGTAAGCGGCGAAATGCTCATCCCCTCTTCAGCACGCTTAATACTGGAGGGTGACACATCAGCTAGAGCACCTAATTCTGGACGGGAGAGCCTAGCAATATTGATGCGAAAATCTTCTAACTTCATCGAAAGACCTCATAGAAAAATTATCGTAGCCAGTATAGCATAATCATCCTAGTCTTACCATTCATGCTAGCTTGAATACTACTGGATACTCAAAAGAGGTCAGTTGTATTGAAACAGACGAAAGTGTATGTTATAGTTTGCATGGTAACACTTTTAAATGATATGGAAAGGAGGCGATACCGAACTGGCCCCGTGAATCAGACGGGAGCCAGCGAACGAGAACACACAAGCCGAATTAGTGGTCAAGGGGTTCTCTGTCTGCCATTTTGGCATGCGGAACCCCGCAAGTCAAGAGAGGTCAGAGTATGCAACAAAGTATCCTGCAAATCGGCGGTTCATCCATCAGCTTGAAAGACGATGAGTTCGGAAACGGCTTTCAAGTTGGCTATCTCCACTTCAAAACAGACTTTCAGCGAAAACCTATCACAGACGAGTTACTGTACACGGTCATGGCCCAAAATATCTACAATGTAACCCATACAGACCGCTGCAATGCCGGGTATCTCGTCGGGTTTATTACTGCACTCTTGGAACCACAACCACCAGAGCAGCATCTCAAGCTCGTCTCGTCCATACGACAGGAGGAATAAACCCAATGGAGAGGCTACCAGAGCAACAGGGTATCCCATTCTCCCGAATGGCTATAAACACCGACCTTCCTGTACCATCTTCTCACCATCGTGCAAGCTTTTCGGCTGATCTTCATCCTGAAGACCAGCCAGCACCCATGATCACACAAAGACGCCCATCAGGACAAGCACCGCACATTTTTTATCCTTTACGTTGTTGCTGCGAAATTTTGCGTCAGCGAATTTGCCACAAAAACGGCGAATTTGGCCCAATTTTTTAGAAAGCAGTAAAGACGCTTGTAAGGTTGCTTTGAGCGAGAGAAAGGATCGCATAAAGGGTCGTCAAAATGGGCTTAAACCAGCCTGTAGAGAGGTTTTATACCCTTGACAGGAGAGCAGATTGAACGTATATAGTGAAGTAACGACGCTGATGCGAGAGAAAAATTATTTAGAACAAAAGTACTCATTCCGTTGACGAAAGGAATTGACAACATGACGAGAACACACCGAGCGGTAGGACGTGATTGTGATGGTTAACCGCAACCAAATCAACAGAAGCCAGCTCCATATAGCTGCTTTTTTAGAAGATATGCAGTGCAATAATATAAAGGTCGAGACTGTGAGAGATAGAAATAACCGAGATGAAATAGAGCGATTTATACAAAGCATGATGGGAATGTTAGAGCATCTCACACGCGGGCAGCTTATCAAGCGTGCGCGATATGGCAAGGCAGCGGAAAGGGTGCAACGAGAACAGCAAGAGTTAGAGTGATCTACACATTTGACCATTTTTATGTAAATAGGTATAACAGTAATTATTTGTTGTATTTATTTATATAAGAGCGATTTAAGCATCAAATCAGTTATCAGAATTTTAATGAAAGTTGACGTTTAGACTATTTTGGCTTCGAGCAGCCTGTAGAGGGGGTTCATGCCCATTTATTAAAAATAGCGTTCAAGCACCTTCCCAGGCCGATCCAGACGAATTTAGTCTAAACTCCAATGAAAGGAATTGCTACAATGAGAGACACGACAGCCAGCCAGGAATATGATTACAGAGGGAAACGCGGAGTAGTATTGCTCCGTGTTTCGACAGAGGAGCAGGAAAGGAAATACGGTTTCCCCTCTCAATTGCGTTCAGTACGTGAAAAGTTGCTAGAACCTCTTGGGATAAGAATATTTGACGATGAAAAGCATATTAAGAGAGATACCTATACAGGAATGGAATTTCAAGAGCGTGAAGTATTAGCAGAAATTCTCGAAATGGCAAGGCGACGAGAGTTTGACGTATTGGTTATGGATGTATTGGACCGACTAGGTAGAACTGGATTACCAAGAGAAATCTACCGCGCAGAATTACGCATGAATGGTGTACGTATTCTTACAACTAAGCCGGAGGAGCACGCCGACGATGATACTCTAATGGGCCAGATGATACGTCTACTACACGGATTTAAGTCTGAACAAGAAAGAAACGACATTGTAAGGCGAACAATGAACGGTTCACGTGAACGTGTTTTAAATGATCATAAGTTACTAGGAGCACGTACCCCTAAATATGGTTGGAAATATCCGACCGAGGACCGCGCTACATACGTAGCGAATGAAGATCCTTTAATTATAGGTGAAACGATACTACGTGATGAGAACGGCGACCCCTGGACAGAAGCGAAGGTAAGACGCCAAATGTTTTATATGGTTGATCGTGGGTACACAATAAGACAGGTTGAATCTTACCTTACACAACAACACATACCAACACGTAAAGGTAATCAATGGGATTCAGGTATGGTGAAAAAAGTTCTTGCTCACATAGATCGTTACTTATCAAGTGAAAAATCCGTACTGGCATATGGGTTTCTAATTGTCATAGATGAGAACGGTTATCCTTACACAGATGCAAGTGTAGCACGCTTGATATCTCAGCTAGAAGAGAAATACCACAATTCACAAAAGGTTGCTGCTTATCTCACAGAGAAACAGGTACCTACAGGGAGGGAGGCAAATTGGCATGCATCAACCGTTGCTAAGATGCTTGCAGACGAGTACGTGATAGGGAAGGCAGCAGTGTTTCAAACAATAACAATAAGAGAAGAGGGAGCGCAGAGACGCCTTGCACCCAGGGATCGCAGCGAGTGGATTTATCTTCCTGAAGGAGTTGTTCAACCCATCTTAGTAAACGAAGATGGAAAGCCTGATATAGCATTGTTTGAGAGGATTCAAAGCCGCTTAGCAATCAACCAGAAGTCTGCTATACGTAATAACCAAAGCCCGAACAAATATCTTTTGCGTGGAGGTTACATTAAATGTGGCTACTGTGATACAACCATGCATGGAATAGATGTTAACAAAAAACAGGAAGCAGACTATAAAGTTTATCGTTGTTTCACGGCATTAAATAGAGTATCAGGTATTAATAGATGTCAAGGAGGATCAAGTGTATCAATGAGAGCACACATAGCTGATAATTTTGCGTGGTCTGTTGCTGTAGAGATCATACGCGACCCCTCAGAGGTTGACCGCAGGATAGAAGCCTTGAGGACGAAAGACCCGAACGCAGACCGACGCAAGTACATTACAGAAGAATTAGCCAAAACCAAAGCAAGGCAGAAGAGATTGAGAGATAGGCTAGAGGATGAAGATCTTGACGACGACACCTATGCAGATGTTAAGCGGCGATTGAAAGAACTTGTAGATCTTAAAAGGGGATACGAGAATGAGCTTAATACAGAAGTAAATATACACGATGAATGGATGAAGGTGCAGGAAAAATTGAAGCATTTCCACAAACGTTGTCAAGAAATGCGAGAGCGATTAGACGATCCTGACTATGAGCCTGATTATACATTTCAACGAGAAGCGGTAGAATTTTCGGCCTTGTAGCTAAAGTGTGGAGAACAGACCACAACCCAAGAATCATTATAGAGTCGAATTCCGCCTTCAATTGTGTCTACATCAGTATGCTATTGGACTTTGTAGCGCTTGTAACCTTCTTGCGACCATTCTGCTTTGCATACTCGAACGCGAAGCGTATGATACGCTCCGTGCCCTTGCGTGTAAAGACCGTCGATTGGATCGCTACCTCATCCTCTGTGCGTTGGTGGACGCGGCCTCCTACACCGGCATACTTGCCCTCGGTATTCTCACGGATGCAGACAATATTAATATCTCCAGGATGTTTGTCGGCTAGTGGACTACATACGCCTGGCAGCAAGCGCACGGGTCGCAGATTGACGTACTGGTCAAACGTCTGGCGTATGGGCAAGAGGAGTCCCCATAGTGTGATGTGGTCTGGTACGCGTGGATCACCTACTGGTCCTTGCAGAATGCCAGCGAAGCCACCTTGCTCAAGCGTCGTGAGTCCATTGGCAGGCATCAGTGCCCCCTCACGTAGATATCGCTCCGTGCCCCAATCGAATTGTTGCAGGTCAAACTGAATGCCGCCATGCACTGATGCCAGGCTTATAAGTGTCTCGACGCTCTCAGCAATGACCTCCGGCCCAATCCCGTCTCCTGGCATAACGGCCAGATGATAGCTTCTCATCAAACGTACATCCTCTCTATAATTAGCTGCTGCGGTATCCTCGTGGTTACTTGCTGTTCAACTGAGCAATCACATTCCCTTATTATATTGCCTTGCATTCAGATGAGCGGAGCTAGCCATCTCCTCTCCGCCACATGAAGCGAAGCGCACTCCCCTCAGTCAGATGAGCCGAAGGCTAGAAGCGTTAGCTTCGTTTCTGACTGTGTTAAGAGGAGCGGCGGTCCAAGAGGGAGGGCAACCGCGTTTCTGAATGCATATGGGTATTAGCTCGTAGCTACAGTGTAGCATACGCTGGCGAAGCAGCGGAAATCTGTAGAGTGCAACTACGTACCACAAATTAGTGGTATAATAAGCTAACTCACTTTGCCAAATTCTCAGCAGGCCCGATTATCGCTATGGGACCGCTATTTGACTACAATACTGTGCTTGATCCGCAGGAGAATACGTTCGTATGCAATTGATTGGAAAACTGATGGGCGACCCGAATAAACGGGATCTTAAAGTTATTCAGCCCATTATAGATAAGATAAATGCTTTGGAGCCAGCCATCAAAAAGCTGAGTGATGAAGAACTGGCAGCTAAAACGGCAGAGTTCCGGGTGCAACTGTCTCTCCACCTGAAAGGTGGCCTGGTCCTTGAAGACGAACTCGTCAAGCTCTTCCGCGAAGTCCTCCAGACTGTAGAGCCATTGGCTGAGACATGCACCGACGTTCAACTACACAACGCCATTCGTGAATATCGTCAGCAGTTGGAGCACCACGAGCCAGAAGTTGCGCTCAAAGGAAATTTGCAGCAGAGCCTTTCCGAATGTTTCGAGAAAGGCTACGAACAGTTGTCGCCCGAACTCAATATGTCGCGGGTGACAGCGGTAATGGATATTGCTGAGGAGCGCCAGGAGTGGCCTGATGAGGCCAAAGATCCGCGTAAGGTGACTTTCAAGTTGTTAGAAGAAGTTGTGCCTATCCTCAAAGAGGTAGACGATGAAGAGCGTACAGCGGCCTTTGATCACGCCTGGAGCCAGTTTGAGCAGTCGCGCCGTGCAGCCGAGGGTGCTGAAGATAACACCGACGAGCGCCTGGAGCAACTCTTCGGCGCGATCCTGCGACGTTTGCAGCCCGAGCTGGTTGCCTTACAGGCCAATAAAATGGACACCGTGCTGCCTGGCGTAGTGAAGCGCTACAAGACGGGCAAGACGCTGGACGATCTGTTACCGGAAGCTTTCGCGGTGGCGCGCGAGGCTGGTTGGCGTAAAATCAAGATGCGCCACTACGACGTCCAGTTGATTGGTGGTGTTGTGTTGCACCAGGGCAAAATCGCTGAAATGAGGACCGGCGAAGGGAAAACATTAGTGGCGACCTTGCCTGTCTACCTGAATGCCCTGACCGGTAAAGGTGTGCATGTGGTCACGGTCAACGACTACCTGGCGCGCCGTGACGGTGAATGGATGGGCAACATCTATAAATTTCTGGGCTTGACGGTCGGTATCCTGGTCAACGCAGTCGAGCCGCAATCACCCGAGCGCCGTGCCGCCTACCTGGCTGATATCACCTATGGCACCAATAATGAATTCGGTTTCGATTATCTGCGCGACAACATGGTGACTTCGTTGGACCAGATGGTGCAGCGGGAGTTGAATTACGCCATTGTTGACGAGGTGGATAACATTCTGATTGACGAAGCACGTACGCCGTTGATCATTTCTGGTCAGGGACAAGAGTCCACAGATGTGTATTACCAGTTCGCGCGTTGGGCCACGCGTCTTCGTGCAGAGGAAGACTATACCATCGAGGAAAAATTACGCGTCGTCATGCTCACCGAAGCTGGTATTGAGAAGATTGAGCAACTGGCTGATGTGCAGAATATCTATGACGAGGCTAATCTCGATCTGACGCGTCACATGGAGAATGCTATCAAGGCTCAAGTCATCTTTAAGCGCGATAAGGACTATATCGTCAAGAACGGCGAGGTCATTATCGTCGATGAGTTCACTGGTCGCCAGATGCCGGGACGCCGCTATAGCGAGGGCTTGCATCAGGCGATTGAGGCCAAAGAAGGGGTCAAAGTCCAGCGCGAGAATCACACGTTGGCGACCATCACCTTCCAGAATTTCTTCCGCCTGTACGCGAAACTTTCCGGCATGACCGGTACGGCGCTGACCGAGGCCGAGGAGCTTAACAAGATTTACAAGTTGGATGTGATGGTTATTCCGACTAACAAGCCCACGGTGCGCCAGGATTTGTCCGACCTGATCTATCGTACTGTTGAGGCCAAGTTTAAGGCTGTGGCCCAGGAGATTGGGGAATGCTACGAAAAGGGTCAACCGGTGTTGGTCGGTACAACCTCGGTCGAGACCTCCGAGCATCTTTCACGCCTGCTTGAACTGCAAGGTATCCCGCATAACGTCCTCAACGCCAAGTATCATGAGCGTGAGGCGCAGATCGTGGCCCAGGCTGGCCGCAGTAAAACGGTAACTATCGCTACCAACATGGCTGGTCGCGGCACTGACATTTTGCTGGGTGGGAATCCCGCTGGCTACTTTGATAGCATCCTGCGCAAGCATGCCGAGCAGGTTGACTATATCCGCGATATGCCAGAACGCACTGAGGATGATCGTGCTGAGAGGGAAGAGGCCATTCAGCAGTACATCGAAAATATGACTGAAGAGGAAAAAGAAGAACTCTTGCAGGCAAAAGTGCGTGAATGTGACGAGGATCATGATCATGTGTTGGAGCTAGGCGGACTGTACATCATCGGTACTGAGCGCCACGAATTGCGCCGTATTGACAATCAGTTGCGTGGCCGTGCCGGTCGCCAGGGAGATCCTGGTGCCTCGCGTTTCTTCCTGGCCCTGGACGACGAATTGATGCGTCGTTTCGCTGCTGATCGTGTGGCGGGCATCATGGAACGCTTTGGTATGGAAGAAGATACGCCGCTGGAGAGCAAGGTTGTTTCGCGTTTCATCGAGAGTGCGCAGACTCGTGTCGAGGGCTATAACTTCGATATTCGTAAAAATGTCGTCGATTATGACGATGTGATTGCCAAACAGCGCGAGGTTATCTACTCCGACCGTCGCACCGTGCTTGAGCATGGCAACATGCACGAGCGTATTCTCACGATGATCCGCAATGAAATCTCCAATCTAGTCGAGAGCTGTATCCCTGGTCCGATGCTGACAGAAGAGGAGCAACTTGAGGCGCTCTTTAATGCGCTAGAAATCTGGATGCATGTTCCTGAAGAGTTTGTGCCAGAGAATATTCATGCCGTACAGCGCGAGAAGCTCAAGCAAGAGCTGACGACCCTGGCTGTTAAGCATTATGAGCAGCGTGGTGAGGCGTTGAGGGAACAGGCTATGGCGCAGGGAGCGGATAACTTTGATCCCTTGCGCGAGTTTGAGCGCTCTTATATGTTGCAAGTGGTAGATCGCATGTGGATGGATCATATTGATGCCCTGGACGTGATGCGCGCTGGTATTGGCTTCCGCTCTATCGGGCAACGTGATCCGCTGGTCGAATTTAAAAACGAAGCCTTCAGCATGTTCAACGAGCTGAAGTTGGCAATTCAGCACTATACGGTCGATGCTTTATTCAAGCTCTTGCGCAACGATCTACAGATTACCCTGCAGCGACCGGAGCCGCAGCGTAAGGCTCCTCGCAATATACGCACCAACGCGGACGCCATTGCCCAGGCGCGGTCAGGCCAAGAGCGATGGTAGCGAGGCGCGCGTTAAAAATACACCTGCGCGCAAGGGGGGCGGTAGTCATCGCAGTAGTGGGCGTACCTCGGCAGCCGTGGGAGCAGCTCAGGGTGCTGTCCTGACCAAAGTGGGACGTAATGATCCATGTCCCTGTGGTAGTGGCAAGAAGTTTAAAAAGTGCCACGGAGCCTGATATTCTTGCTTTCAGTGGAAACGCCAAAAATCCGTTTGAAAGGGTAAAATCATGACCAATCAGACACCAACATATTACGCCGATGGCATTGAAATCAACGCAGCCATTCCCTCTGACTTCGCCGAAATCCTCACGCCTGACGCGCTCCATTTTGTAGCGACCCTGGCGCGAGCCTTCGAGGCACGGCGCGAGGAACTGCTGCAAAAGCGTATACAGCGCCAGGCAGAGCTGGATGCTGGTGAACTACCGGATTTCCTGCCCGAAACGGCAGCTATACGCGCTGCTGCCTGGACAATTGCTCCACTGCCGCAAGACTTACAGGACCGGCGTGTTGAGATCACCGGTCCCGTAGATCGTAAAATGGTCATCAACGCGCTCAATTCCGGCGCGAAGGTCTTCATGGCAGACTTTGAAGACGCGCACGCCCCTACCTGGGAGGCTACTATCCAGGGACAAATCAATGTGCGCGATGCGCAGCGGCGTGTGATCAGCTATGCCAGTCCTGAAGGGAAAATGTATCGTCTGAACGAAAAAACAGCGGTAATGTTAGTGCGTCCGCGTGGCTGGCATCTGAACGAGAAACATGTATTGATTGATGGTAAGCCCATCTCGGGTGGCATCTTCGATTTCGGCCTCTACTTCTTCCACAATGTGCGACAACTGCTTGCCAACGGCACCAGTCCCTACTTCTACCTGCCGAAGCTGGAGAGTCACCTGGAGGCGCGTCTCTGGAACGACGTATTTGTGCTTGCACAGCGGGAGCTGGATATTCCGCAAGGCACGATCAAGGCGACTGTGCTCATCGAAACTATTCTTGCCACCTTTGAAATGGATGAGATTCTTACGAGTTGCGGGAGCATTCGGCGGGTTTAAACTGTGGACGTTGGGACTACATATTCAGTGTGATCAAAAAATTCCACGCCAATCCAGCCTTTGTCCTGCCAGATCGCGCGCAAGTAACCATGACCACGCACTTTATGCGCTCCTATTCGCTGCTCGCCATCAAGACCTGCCATCGACGCAACGCACCGGCTATGGGGGGCATGGCTGCGCAGATCCCGATCAAAAACGATCCAGTTGCCAACGAAGAGGCGTTAGCGCGGGTGCGTGCTGACAAGCATCGAGAGGCTACCGATGGGCACGACGGAACGTGGGTAGCGCACCCGGGGTTAGTTGCCATTGCCCAGCAAGAATTCGATGCTGTGATGAAAGAGTCCAACCAGATAGCCAGACAGCGGGATGATGTACACGTCACGGCAGCCGACCTCTTGCAGGTACCGGAAGGGACGATTACCGAAGCTGGTTTGCGCAACAATATCAGTGTCAGCCTGCAATACCTCGACTCATGGTTGCGTGGCACAGGCTGTGTACCGATCAACAACTTGATGGAAGATGCAGCCACCGTCGAGATCTCGCGCGCGCAGATCTGGCAATGGATACGTCATCCCCGAGGCGTGCTGGATGATGGGCGCAAAGTAACCATTGAGCTATTCCATCAGTTAATGACCGAGGAACTGGCAAAAATCGCTGAGCGTCTTGGTGAGCAGGAATACGCGCAACGGAAATTTGCCGACGCAGCGCACATCCTCGATCAGGTCATATCAGATGAGCAGTTTGTTGAATTCCTGACTCTGCCCGCTTATCGCTGATCTGGCCCTGACCGCCTGCGATCTGCACAAAAGTGTGGAGGACGGTTGTATATGAAACGGTGGAAGTACATACATTAAGATATGCACTTCCATCGGTTACGTGAGCAGATATCGCGTATCACTTGAAAAATGATGAGAACAGGATTTTTGTACATAACATATTGCTTCCCCGTCTCAATAGCCCCATGTTGACCCCATATCCCCCCTTGACCCAAATTGATTTCATCGTAATATTATAGGCATAGGAAGTGTGCCGAAAATATGAGTGTATACTTATCTAAAATATCATGGGTTGCTAAAGAACTGCACTGATCTGTGAAGAGCGCGGAAAGATCACAAAAAAATAGTGTCCATTAAACATGTGCACAGAGGGAAAGGTCTTATTATGGGATTTTTTTCAAGAAACTCTCGCAAGACA
This sequence comes from uncultured Chloroflexia bacterium, assembly GCA_963802635.1. Taxonomy (GTDB): domain Bacteria; phylum Chloroflexota; class Ktedonobacteria; order Ktedonobacterales; family Ktedonobacteraceae; genus CAVTLG01. The sequence continues at coordinate 893,899 of CAWDJJ010000001.1, forward strand.
GGCGAGGGAAGTACAGCAGATGGTCCGGGTGCCTACTCTACTGGTGATGTTCTTGGCAGCAGTCGGACAAGCGATTCTTCTGGTGATGAGCTTCGCCGTCAGGCAGGTAGAGGGGACGGAAGAACTTCCACAGACAGTGGGGCATCAGGTATTTCTGATGAGCTTCGCTATATAATGAATAAAAGGTATGAAAGACCTCAAGCAAACAATCAGGCAGCAGGCCCTTCTGATGGACCTCGCCTGATGATAGGCGAAGGGAGCAGAAAAACTTCTACAGACAGTGAGGCATCAGTTTCTTCTGATGAGCTTCGCTATCGGATAGATAAAAGGCGCGGAAAAATGGTAGATGAAGGTGGCAGAAAGACTTCAACAGAAAGTCAGGCCGTAGATATTTCTGATGTGCTTCGTACTATAAGAGCTGAACAGAGCAGAAGTCCTGCAATCGAGGGACAGACAGGAGATCATTCTGATGTGCTTCGCCGTATGTCTGATGACTTTAGCGAAAACTCTTCAATAGACGGCCGGAGATTATCAGAAGACGAGGATCCTCTCCTAGGACGAAGCGACGTTCCAGAAGGACGCCCGGAACAGCAAAACCTTGAGAAAGCCCCTATCCTTCATAAGCTTGATGCAACGCTAAAAGAAATCAGCGCACTCCTGGAGGAGATGGAGAACAAATATGGGGCAAATGAAGATTTTCAATGCATAAACAGAGATAACGGACACGATATACTGAAAATAGATGTCATGCTTCAAGATCTGCATGTGTCTAAAGAGAAGCGTGCGTAGCAGAGGGAACTATGGAAAAAAAAGCTTAAAGCTTATGAGTTGATCAGTCATGATAAATCGTCTGTCGGATCGGCAGTTATTGATAGAGCACCTCCGCTGATTCCGATGGCAGGTCTCGTATTTATACCAAATGCTATATCTAATGTGTTGGGTGGTCCAAGCCTAGGTGGATTGTACAATAAAGTGCAACATATACGGGGTAGCACACTGCTAAGAGAAGTTGGTTCAGCAGAGCTGACCAAGTTCCAGGATCAAGAATTTCGAGAAAGGGATTGGGGTCCAGCAGAACTCGGAGGATGGTTAAAGGAAGTGAACAAACGTGCTGATGCCCTGAATGCATTACAAATGCCAGATGAAATGTCAGGAAAAAAGCCATATACTTCACGTTATGAGTTCCTTGATAGTCCATATAGAATCATACCGAAACCTCAGGATGTAGCAAAGCAAGATCGTCCTAAGGTTCGTGAGGCTATTCTTGTTGTTAAGCAGCAATTGCGCGATGAGGTGGAGTTGTTGAAGGAAGCCCAAGCTACTCTTGATGTCAAGCAACGATTGCCCAGTCCATCTGAGCGTTCCCGCGCGGGTGATGCTGGTCCAGAACAACAAGCACGCGAGGAGATTGAGAGCCACAGCGAAGCCAATCCTGGTCGCGAACAACAGTTGCATGAGCAAACGACGTCGCGAGGAAGAGATGATGAACTGACAGCACTGGAAATCCACGTGGAACAACGTGTTCGAGAACTCTATGATCGTTTGCCACTCAACCTAATAAGAGAATGGCATACACTTCTTCACAAGGAGCAGGAGTTAAGAGATGCAGAGCGGAGATCTGATGCACCTGCTCCTAAAAAGAGGGAGACGCGTACAACGACGTTTGAAGGTCTGAGTAATCAACATTTCGCAAGATTAATCAAGGAAGCTGATGCTCAAAGGGCTGCGCAGAAACAGGCAGGCAAGTTGAAGAGCTTCATAAGTGATATATATGGAGTACGAGAGAACACTTCGTTATTCGACAACAGTGTTGTTTCAGCCGTCCACAACAACACGGACTCTTTGCGTAGGCTGGCCGGGCTGAACAAGAAAAATCGCGATCTTCTTGAGCGCATTAAGAAAATTCCTGAACATTTGCGTGGGAGAGCGTTCATCCACCTTCCCCAAGAGCCGTTAGATGTAATGTTGCAAAAGCTAAGAGAGTATAACGGAAAAGATGAGTCTAAACCTGTAACTGCGATTTTTAATAGGCTATCATCGTATGAAGTTCGATCACTCCTTTCGCGCTATCGAGCAAGAAGAGATGATGCTCATATAGAGAACACAGAGGATGAAGAACAACACGTAGCTGGTTCTCCAGAACAACAAGCCTCTTCATCACGTGTCCCAGGACAAGATGGAAATAGAGAAGAGCCGTTTGCCAGTCTACGCGACATTGTAGAAACCTCCCGGCATAGAGCACTTCTACAAGAATTCCAGTAATCATCTCTCTTACTCTAGGGAAAGACGTGTCAGCGCACCTGCTCTTGACGCTACGGAGTGTGCTGAATATGATGTTATCGCATCTAGCACACTCATGAAGGGAACGATAACTTGCCCCCTTTGCATGCATGCTCCGCAACTACAAATCTCTACTCTTCGTGTTGATAATCTCTGTGACGCGCTCGATGAACTGCGTCACGGGCATGGATTTGAGATCAACATTTGTGCGCAAACGTACTGATACGGCCTCTGCGCTAGCCTCTTTATCACCAACGACCAGCATGTAGGGGATCTTTTGCATCTGTGCATCGCGTATCTTCGCATTCATGCGTTCGCCGCGTACATCTACTTCGGCGCGCATGCCCGCTACTTTGAGTTGCTCAAGTACCTTGTAGGCGTAGTCCTGGTGACGGTCTGCGATAGGGATCACCATAGCCTGCACAGGCGAGAGCCAGACCGGAAATGCCCCCGCGAAATGCTCGATCAACAGAGCCATGAAACGCTCCGTAGAGCCGGTTACAGCGCGGTGAATTATCACTGGACGGTGGGCCGCGCCATCTTCGCCGATATATTCAAGTTCAAAGTTCTCTGGCTGGTTAAAATCGAGCTGGATCGTTGAGCACTGCCACTCGCGACCCAGAGCATCACGGATCATAAAGTCGATCTTCGGACCATAGAAAGCAGCTTCGCCGATACCTTCTTCATATGCAATGCCTTTCTCCTCGACCGCTTCGCGCAACGTTCTCTCAGCCGTATCCCATACCTCATCACTACCAACGTACTCTTCTTTCTTCAAGGGATCACGCAGAGATAGGCGTACGTGGTAGTCCGTCAAACCATACGTTTCGAACACCTCCAGCGTCAGGTTGACGGCATTATTAAACTCCTGCTGGATCTGATCGGGTCGCATAAACACGTGAGCATCGTCCTGCGCGAGGCTGCGTACGCGTGCCAGGCCCGTCAGCGTGCCAGCTTTCTCATAGCGATAGAGCGTGGCAAACTCGGCATAGCGTACAGGCAACTCACGATAACTGTGTCTTTGCGACTTATACGTTAGAATATGGTGTGGGCAGTTCATTGGCTTGAGCACATAGGCGTCGTCTTCGTCCAGTTCCTGTTCGCCCTTCATCACCGGAAACATATTCTCGCGATACGTATACCAGTGCTTCGACGTTTTGTACAAGCGAACCTTGCCCAGGTGCGATGTCCAGACATGTTGGTAGCCATACTTTTCCTGCGTATCGCGCACATACGTCTCCATCAGGTGGCGCAACATTTCGCCACGTGGCAGGAACATCGGCACACCAGCGCAGACGTCATCACTCAAGAAGAAGAGCTTCAGATCGCGTCCCAGCTTGCGATGATCACGCTTCAGTGCCTCTTCCAGACGCCACAGGTATTGATCGAGTTCCTCTTGTGAGAACCAGGCCGTGCCGTAGATGCGTTGCAACATGGGACGACGCTCATCGCCACGCCAATAAGCGCCTGCTACGCGCATTAATTTCAGCGGCCCAATCTCTCCCGTATTGTCGACGTGAGGGCCACGGCATAGGTCCAGAAACGTATCTTGTTGGTAGATACCGACCTCTGCGTCGGGCAGATTTTCGATAATTTCGACCTTATAGATCTGTCCCCTATCGTGGAAGTACTCCAACGCTTTCTCACGTGACCAGCGGTCGCGCAGGAAGGGATACTTGCCAGCGACAATGCGTCTCATTCTATTCTCAATATCGGGTAGATCTTCGGGGGTCAACGCGCGTGGCAGATCAAAATCGTAGTAAAAACCATCCTCAATGGCTGGCCCGATAGCAAATTTGGCATCGGGAAACAGCTCCTGGACGGCTTCAGCCATTACGTGTGCGGCAGAGTGGCGCATGCGTTGCAGCGGCGTATAGTTTACCGATTCTTGTAGTTCAACTTCTACTGGCATAATGGAATACTCCTTATTCATAACAAAAAAGCCTTCTCATCCCCCACTGGGACGAAAAGACTTGTACAAACTCTTCGTGGTTCCACCCTGCTTCCACGTCTTCTAGCCATATGAGACAGTACCCTCGCAAATGCCATACCTCATAATAGACACGCTATTATGGAGTGCAGAAGAACGTGCTCGTGCAACCTATAACGCAGTTGATGCGTGTACTTTACTGACTCAGTACAGACTGGCGAGGGGTATCTGCTTCTTGTCGGGTGAGTGCACTCTCAGCCGCTGGTGCATTCTCTCTGTTTTCCGTTGGGAAGGGACATGTCTCGCGTAAATGTCATACTATAAATTAAGTCTATTGTAGTTATCATACCATACATATTGAGACCTGTAAAGAGATTTTTGTAGGGCGGGTGGCCGTCAATTTTTTGCACTGGAGCACCTGACCGGTTGAGTAGAGGCAGGAGCAAACGGGTAGGGGGCGCACCTCGCGTGCGCCCTGGATGTGCCTGGGACGGCCTGTGGGGCGGAGGCAAGCGCCGCCCCTACCCGTTTGCAAAAATCTGACGCTCACCCTTGTAGGGCACGCTGAGAGCAAATTTACTTGCTTCCATTGTGTCATTGCTGCGTCTTATGCTACACTTGAAATATGAGCAAGATTATGTAGCCAAGGAAGACAATCAAGATGAGCAAGTGGACCTATACACGTGGGCTACACGACCTCGGTAACTCCGTCTATGCCTATCTGCAGCCAGATGGCACGTGGGGCTGGAGTAACGCTGGTCTCATCACCGCTGGCCCGGCTTCACTGCTGGTAGACACCCTCTTCGATCTCAAGCTGACGCGGGAGATGCTCGACACGATGCGCAAGTCTGTTGCAGCGGCAGCCCATATCGATATCGTCGTGAATACGCATGCCAACGGAGACCATTGCTTTGGCAATGAACTGGTGGCTGATGCACAGATTATTGCATCACAACGTACCGCCGAAGAGATGCAGGAAGGTGTCACCCCGGCACACTATGCTGCCTTACTCAAGCAAGCACCATATCTGGGGCAACTCGGCGTATTTGCCAGCCGTATTTTTGGCCCATTCGATTTCGATCAGATCACACTGACACTGCCAAAGCAGACATTCGATGGTGAACTTACGCTCACCGTGGGGGACAGAAGCGTTCAGCTCATCGAGGCTGGCCCAGCTCATACGCGCGGAGATACTCTGGTCTATATACCTGGCGACAAGGTCATTTTTACCGGAGACATTCTGTTTATCGGCGATCATCCTATCATCTGGGCCGGGCCAACCAGCAACTGGCTGCGGGCGTGTGATCGTATTCTGGAACTGGACGTGGATATCGTTGTTCCTGGTCATGGACCCATCACGGACAAACAAGGTGTGGCTGAAGTCAAGGGCTATCTCGAGTACATCTATCAAGAAGCACGTGTACGCTATCAGGCTGGCATGCCCGCTCTTGAAGCTGCCAGAGATATCCCCCTGGATCGTTATGCCACGTGGACAGATGGTGAGCGCATCGCCGTGAACGTGGCATCGATCTACCGCGAACTGAGCGGCGATGAGACGCCCCAGAATATCATGAGCCTCTTTGGGCAGATGGCAGCGTTGACTGAATGATCTGGTGACTTGGGTAAAGTACTATTAATCAAAGAAAAATTATGCATGGTTTAGATGAAAACGTGCTATAATGCCAGAGTTATTAGGAACTCTTATTATGTGTCTAGGGCCATTTTGCTCACACCTGGACAGCAGGAGCACAAAGAACCGTCTATGAGCGTACGCGTATCATCCAACATTTCGTACCGAGTGGCTGCTATTCAGTATGAGCCGGTGTTGGGCGAGAAAGAGAAGAATGTCTGCGATCTGCTCGCTCTGGTTGAAGACGCTATCCAGCATAATGCACGTCTGATTGTGTTGCCGGAACTGGCAACAACCGGCCATTGCTGGGTTTCGCGCGAAGAGATTGCTCCCCATACTGAAACGATCCCGGGACCGACAACCGAACGTTTTCAGTACTTAGCTAGCCGTTATAACTGTTTTATTGCCATAGGTTTACCTGAGGTTGATCCTACGACTCAGGTCTACTACGACAGCGTGGCCCTGCTCGGGCCTGATGGTCTGGTTGGTAGTTATCGGAAGCTACATACGTCTATTAATGAGCTGCGTTGGGCGCGAGATGGGGACCTGGGCATCCCAGTATGGGAGACTGCGTTAGGACACCTAAGTCCGCTTATTTGCATGGATGCGATGTACTTTGAGACGGCGCGTATTGCTGCACTACGTGGCGCTGACGTCCTGCTTTTCCCCACCAACTGGGTTGATGGCAGAAGCCCGAGCAGTTGGTGGATGGCGCGCGCATTTGAAAATGGAGTGTATGTTATCGCGGCTAATCGCTATGGGCAGGAACGTGGTGTCCAGTTCAGCGGTGGCAGTAGTATTCTCAATCCAGATGGCAGTATTCAATCGTATCTCGACCGAGGGAATGGCGTCGTCTACGGGGAAGTCAATCTGGAGCGCTGCCGTGAGAAGCGTTGGGGACCAGGACACACGCTGGTAGGTAATCCTTTGCGGGATCGTCAACCGGCTGTTTACACCTCGCTTGTCAATAATAGCTATTTATGGGAACCACTACGTTATCATAGCCTCTATGCTTTAGGCGAATTGCCTCCAGGACAGCTTTCATGTGTTGGTATTGTGCAAATGGCTATGCAGGCTCTCCCTGAGAGACACCACGAGGGCTGTATTCGTATGCTTCACCAGACGCTCAAGACGATGGTGAGCGATAATGCCCCTGCGTTGCCCGATGTCCTGGTATTGCCAGAGCTGTGTTTGCCCGGTCCATTACCCTGGCAAACCACAAGAAATACTGATGAGGAGATCGTGGCTCATTTTCGACAGGGCGCGATCCAGATTCCTGGTCCCGAAACGGAAGCTCTTGTTTCCCTGGCAAACGATTTACAAATGAGTATGGTCATTGGCGTGGCTGAGCGCGCTGATGATGTGTACTACAGTACGGTGCTGTTGCTTGACCCGGAAGGTATTTATGGGACGTATCGCAAGATTCATCTCAGCGTGCGCGACCGCTTGTGGGCGACGCATGGCAACCAGGGTTTCCCAATCTTCGATACTCCGGCTGGTCGTATTGGCCTGGCGACTGGCTATGACGTGCTCTTTCCTGAGACATTACGTGTCCTTGCGAACAAAGGTGCAGATCTGGTCTGCGCTCCGGCGTTGCTTGATTTTCCTGATCCCATTGGATTGGCTCCTGCAAAAGAACCGCTGGTGGCTACACAGTTCTTAGAAGAAGAGTACAACCCTCTTCATTCTCTGATCTGGCGCGTGCGGGCTGCTGAGCATAATGTGTATCTAGCAGTAGCGAACTGGTATGGTGAACAGGCTTTTGTGCGCGCAAATGGTAGTAGCGGTATCTTCTCACCTTCTCAAGCTGCTTATCCGTATGCTGAAGTTGTTGCCGACGAGGGTGAATTGGGCTTGATGATGATGACAATTGATACACGAGAGCAGCGTACTGGACGTCGTACCTCGCGCGTACTGACGTATAGCCCTGGGGATATGGCTGGCTCTTTGACAGGTGAGTTGGCATACAACGTCCTTGATAGCGTTCCAGGGAATGTTGTACGTAGTAAGCCAATGTTGCGTAAACGACAACCTTTCTGGTACCTTGATCTCGTACGAACGACATTATAATACCCATAAACATTCAGAAACGCCACTCTCGTGGCTAGAAATGTGCTGCGGCACATTTCTCATCTGAATGCAAGGCAATATAAGCAGCAAAGTTCCCTACCTGCTGACTTAATAATTGTGCGTCATAGGCGCGTTTTTTCGTAGCATAATGGCGCGTAGACGAGGAGCAGCATGAAAGCTATAAGTAAGCGTAGACTAACGGCTGCGTATCTCAAAAAGAACAGGCTCTATAATGCTATTGCAGTAACTGCGGTAGGACTGATTATCGCAGTAAGCTTGTTTTGGATGATCTTTGCTAGCCGTGAAGCTTCATCTGTTAATCGCTCCGCTCTATTTATAGATAATGTTTCCGTTATCTTCTACTCTATTGTCTATTCAATCAGCGCCATAATTGGCATATTCTGGACTTTGCAGACGGCCTATAGAATGCATCGTGGTCCTGTGCAGTTGGATAGGCGCTACCAGCGGGCGTGGCTATACGTTGGTGTAGGTTTGCTTGCAACCTGTCTGGGCGCGCTCTGGTATGTTGTGAGGCTCTCTATAGGGCCACTTTTCAATCTCTATGCTATCGTGATGCATGGTGCGGCGCTGGCTCTGCCAAGCTTTGCAGATCCTATCGTCGTCTTGTTGTCTGTGCTCTTTTACGTGTTTACCTTCATTGGATTGATCTTGATGCCGGGCTTGCCACGCCTGAGTGTGAGCATGATTTTCGACGTGCTGATTACAGTCCTGTGTTTTATGGGTATCTGCTGGTTTTTTGTTGCTACTCCAGCGACTATCGCAGCAGTGAATGTGCAGCACGTTGTTGCTCTTGGCTACCCTGCTGCTGGTTTAATTGCCACCGCACTCTTCTATCCTGGCGCGGATATTTTGCTTCTGCTTGTTCTCGCTTTGTTACTGCAGCAGGGAGTTGAGCAGCGCATGCGTACCTCACTATTGTTGCTCGGTGCGGGTTTTCTCGCGAATATATGGGCAGATGTGGCGCGTGCTTATATGGTTATTGCCTCTGGTGGCTACCATGTAGGTGTGGCGCTTATCGATCCTTTCTGGTTTGCATGTTATTTACTGTTGGGCCTCGCCGCTCTTTACCAGTATAGTGCGCTTGTACATGGAGCATATGACAAGCAGGTGCGGCAGAGTGCAACTCAGTCTCAGCAGCCAATACAGCTTGAGGGCATAGCCTTCAAACAAGAGTGCTTGCCTATGAAAGGCTGGCAGTCTATTCAGAACATTTATATCCCGCTGGCCCTCTTGCTCTATGCCGTGGTCTTCATTCAAGCGTTTAATCATATGACAAGGCTTGTGTATGCGGATCAGATCATAGGCCTGATGGGGCTAGTGGTCCTGAGCGCGATATTAGGGGCGTTGATTGCTATTCGTCATTTTTTTGCTGCTCATGAGAATAAAGTATTGCTGCAGGAACAGGAGCAACGTTATAGAGAGTCTGAACACGTGCGCTTTTTGGTAGAGCAGCTTACAGATATACGTGATCTGGAAAATTTACGTGAGTGTATTGTCAACGCTGTGCTCAGAGAATTCGGTTTTACCATGGCGATGCTGATACTGGTAGAGGAGCATGACAGTGCGCTGAGCGAGCGGTCTCATTTGCTGATAAGTACCTGCTCTCGGCTGACACCAGCTACGAAATGGAGGTTGCGTGCAGATAATCTGTTCTTTCATGTTGTGTCTTTGGGCAAAAAAAACGAAGTAGAGTGGAAGCGTCATAGCATGCATATACCCCCAGAAGTGCATGTCTGGTGCGAGAAGCAACAGGTCGCAACGATGGTTTTTTTCCCTGTTAGCTACCAGGGGAAAAAATTGGGTAGCCTGGGTGTGGCGCAGCACGCGTTAACACATTTTAGCTCATCCGAGGGTACCATGTTAAGCATGTATGCGGATCAGATATCTGCTATGATTGAGCACGCTCATCTTTACCAGAAAGCGCGCGAACGAGAGAAACTTGCACGCTCTATGGCGATGATTGCTACGCGCCTGAATGCGGCGGTCGTCGAACCAGCGGAAATTAGTCAACTGATCTGCTCCGAAGGAAAGAAAGCCTTACGTGCAGATTACACTATTTTTTATATCAAACACGATGATGATCAATTAGAGGCAATGACATCTGCAATTAGCGAGCTGGGCCACCCCATAAAGCCAACAGATTGGCCCTCATTTTATCTCTCTGAGTATGTGGAAGATCCGGCACATTGGACACAACCGATGCTGATAGATGTGACGCAGCGGCGTAAACAACAGGTACCGGTATCTGCGGTAGCCGAATCTGGCACAACGATGCCGCTGCTTCTCTCGAACCGAGAGTATCAGGGTCAGCGCGCGCAGTCGCTTCAGGCCAAGTTAGCGCGACACTATATCCAGACGGCCATTCTCGCGCCGCTGGTAGCAGGAGGTCACATTATTGGTGTCCTAATTTTCGGACGTTCAGTGACGTCAGGTACTAGTAGTGAGCACATCTTTGACATCTCTGATCTCCCTCATGCGCAAGGTTTTGTAGAGCAGGCCGGGGTAACGTTTGCTAATGCGCAGTTGTACCAACACTTACGTACTGCTCATGAACGTTTAAAAGAGTTGGATCAACTCAAAGATCAGTTTATGATTACCGCTTCGCATGAATTACGTACGCCACTTACAGCCGTGCAGGGCTATATTGAGTTGATCGCGCAGTACGATGAGGCGCTTCCTGTGGAGCAGCGGCGTGAGTTTTTGCAGAAGGCGCAGTTGGGTTGCGAGGAACTGTCTGTGCTCTTACGCAATGTGATGGATGCTAGCAGGCTGGAGGCAGAGGCTGGCATCAAACCAGCGTTGATTAGTCGTGTCTCGGTGAAACGTATGATTGAGAAGGTTCAACTCATGATCGAACCGCAGGTGACGCATGGGCAACGCGAAGTTCAGGTAAGCGTTCCTCCGCATCTCGTCGTGTATGCTGATCCAGTGCGCTTACATCAGGTGCTTATGAATGTGAGCAACAATGCGCTGAAATATTCTCCTGTGGGGACACCGATCAGTTTCAGTGCACGTGTCTTCATAGATCAAGGACGTTTTATTATCATTAGCATCGCTGACAAAGGGAAAGGTATTCTACCTCAGGACCAGGCTAACCTTTTTCAACGTTTCTTCCGCCTGGAAGCTGACATGAATAGTCCGATACGCGGTTCTGGCTTAGGACTGTATATCTCGCGTCGGCTGATTGATGCCATGGGAGGGAAGATCTGGATTGAAAGTAGCGGGGTCGCTGGTGAGGGTTCTATCTTTCATATACAGTTGCCCATGGCTTCCTAAGGTATCTTCCCTTTGCGGATTTCGTGTTCTACTGTCTCCTCGATGGGGTGGTAGGAGCTTATGTTCTTTTGCTACCTGCTTGAGGGGATTAAAACTATTTTTTGCTGTCCGCTTTATTGCTCGCTTCTACTGCGTCAGCCTGCTTTTTCACCAACAGGGGAGCATGCTGCTCGCAAAAGCGGAAGCTGCGACCTCCTGGGAGTAGTTGCGCATACGCTGCTGGTTCGCCACAGGTATCACAGCGTCCAACATGCGTTTTTACTGCTTTCATAGAAAATTGGGACCTCTCTTTCAAAACATGGGAATTGCACGTTCTCTCTATAATGGCAAAGATGGTTTCTATCCTCTTATGAATATATGTTGCATACAATGCATCCAAGCGAGCGTATCTTTGTGCTCTTATCATACCACAAATCTCATATCTCAGCGGGACAAGCTTGCCAGCAAGGGAACAGCGGAATCATCCCCAATAAGGGCTAATATATTGCTGAGAATCACAACTGTAATGAAGTGTCTTATGTAAGGATAGAGAGCGTATCTTCTGTGTAGAAAGGGTACATTTTCCTGTGTAATCTTGTACCGAGAGTACTCAAAGAACTTTTCTCTGCTCAATAAAGAGGTGTTGACAAATGAAGCGCTAGACAAGATAGCGTAAAGTGGATATGTGTATACTTAATGGACAGTGGTAGGTGATAACCGTTAGGGTGCCAATCCGTTCTAGCGAGTATTGCTCCGTGCGTGGGCTATGAAGGCAACGAGGGGGATGTCGTGTTGAGCCTGCTCCGCGCATAGACTACGGGGTTTTCCTGGCAACGTTACGTTGCAGCTTTACTCCGGAGAGCTTCGGTTATCACTACCACTGCAGATTATTTCCTCGTTGTGAATCGAGCTAACCCGCTTCTAGTTCTGCTTCAGTTTCAGCCGCTTCGGCTTCTGGTCGAACTGGTGTTTCAGTGATGTCCACAGGCTCTCGAATATCGATCTCCAGTTTACCGTCAACCGCGCTCACGTGCACTTCGCCATCCTGGGGAATATTGGCGAGCAGAATACGTAAACTTAATGGCACGGTGAGCAGGCGTTCGATGGCTCGGCGCAAAGGACGTGCACCCTGCGTCTGGCTGAAGCCCTCTTTACACAGCAGGTCGATGGCGCTATCCTCCGCGCGTAAGACCAAGCCCTGTTCCAGTAAGCGCGCGGCCAGCTCGTTCATTTGTAAGCATGTAATCGCGTGGGCCTGCCCTTGATCCAGTGGATGGAAGAACACAATGTCATCGATACGATTGAGGAACTCTGGTCGGAAGGTCTGACGCAGGCGTTCTAGTAAACGATCACGCTGCATCTCTTCGGCATTGCTCTTATGGAAGCCTGGTCGCATCGAGCGTCCGAGCATCTCAGTGCCAACGTTGGAGGTCATAATCCAGATAGCATGCTGTGCATCAACCGTATGTCCCTGTGCGTCTGTCAGGCGACCGGCATCAAAGACCTGCAAGAAGAGATCAAAGACCTCGGGATGGGCTTTCTCCAATTCGTCGAGCAACACAACGCAATGTGGACGGCGTCGGAGCTTGCCAGTCAACTGACCTTCCTGATCGTAGCCAACATAGCCAGGAGGAGCACCAATCATGCGCGAAACGGCATGTTTCTCCATATACTCTGACATATCAACGCGGATCAGGTGTTCATCGGAACCAAACACTTCTGCCGCCAGGGCACGGGCCAGTTCGGTTTTACCGACACCCGTTGGTCCCAGGAACAAGAAAACTCCCGATGGGCGATTATGCGCCTTGAGACCAGCGCGCGCAACCTGGATGGCCTGCGCGACACGACTCACGGCTTCATCCTGTCCAATGACGCGAGCCTTGAGGCGCACATCCAGGCTGAGCAAGCGGTCGCGCTCTTCACGTCCGGGAGCGCGTACGGGAATACCGGTGCGATACGAGATGACTTCAGCAATCATTGGTGCCGTAATCACCGGTGATGCACCTATCTCGTCGCGGTCGTCCTGCTCTTGCGACTCGTTCTCGACCGAGAAGACGCGGGCCTGCGAACACGCTTCGTCCAACACGCTGCACGCCTTATCCGGCAGGCGTAAATTTGGTAGATATTGGACCGAGAGGTTCACTGCCGCTTGCAGCGCCTCGTCAGTAATCGTCGCGTGGTGATGTTCTTCATACAGATCGCGCATGCCGCGCAAGATCACCAGGGCATCTTCGGACGATGGTTCTTCAATGGTGATGGGACGCAGACGGCGCTCCATTGCTGCATCTTTTTCGATCAGGCGGTATTCCTGCGGTGTGGTGGCCCCAATGCAACGTAAGCGACCACCAGCCAGTGCTGGTTTGAGGATACCTGCGGCATCTATGCTGCCATCGGCGGCACGACCGGTGCCTATTAAGAGGTGCATCTCGTCGATGAAGAGAATGATGTTACCGCCGGTTTCGGCCTCTTCTAGTACCCGCAGTAGCCGCTCTTCAAATTCGCCGCGATACTTGGTGCCAGCGACCAGGGAACTGGCAGAGAGTTCGATGACTCGCTTGCCGCGCAGCTCAGGTGGCACTTTGCCATCTACGATACGCTGTGCCAGTCCTCCAATGATGGTCGTCTTGCCAACGCCCGAATCACCGATCAGAATAGGATTATTGCGATCCTTGAGCATCAAGGTTTGCATTAAGAGGCGTATTTCTTTATCCCGACCGATCAACGGCGTTAGTTGTTTATTGCTTGCCTGCTTGGTCAGATCGCGACCGAGTTTTTCGAGCGCGGAAGTTCCACCTTTTGCACCATCGGAATTGCCAGCTCCTGGTAATTCATCTGGCACGATTTCAGGGTTGGCACTTGCTGATGGTACCAGTTCAAGCAGAGAATGGGCGTTGCTGGACATAATAAGATCAACCAATTGCGCCGGGTTGATACCCAGTTTGGTAAGTAGATCGTGCGTGACGCCATCGCTTTCACCCAGAACGGCCTGCGCGATAGCCTGCTCGTCTACTGAGGATGAGCCAGCTTCGATAGCATTGCGTTCAGCCGTTTGTTGTATTTCTTTGCAGCGGCGCGTTGGCAAGATGGGGGTATCGCTGGTGGCTTTACCAGATCCCATCGCCAGGCGGATCACATCGCGTACCTGTTTGGGCGAAAAGCCCAGCGTACGTAAAGCATCTTGCGTACAGCCACCGTCTAGCCTGGTGAGAGCGATAAAGAGATGTGGTGTGCCAAGATAATCTTTGTGCATGCGGCGTGCCTCTCCTAGCGCGAACTCCAGTACGACGCGCAGGAAGCGGCGGTCAGGAGCGTTGGCTGAAGGCAGCAACGGCGACATAATCTGGCTATCATCGAAGGGGTCCAATTGTGGTTCAACGATCCGTTCTTTGTTTGCCAGGGAACTGGCAGCCAGGCGTTGTGTTGGATCACCATAGAGCACATAAGACATCCAGGAAATATCATCGATGTGGTGCTGAGACAGCGTGAGGCGCGCCCGTCGCAAAGCTTCACCGAGTGTCACACCATCAGCAACATCCTGGTAGAAGAGCATCGTAAACTCGCGCGCGCGTTGCTGGTTGATGGGCCAGCGCGTGGCGATAACTGCGCCTGCGCCAGCAGCCATGAGGTTACGAGCCAGGAGTTCTAGTTGCTCATCGCGCTCTGGCTGGTTGAATGTATTGTTGACCCCAGAGCGATTCTGGCGTTCGTCCTCGTGATAGCTAAGGAAGACGAGCGGAGGTTTGGGTAAACTCTGGAATAATTGCTCTAGCGCTCTACTATCCAGGCGCGAATTGCCTGCCAATGCCAGGATTGGCTCGTTCGTCTCTGAGAGAAGCGCCGCTGGTCCGGCGTAGTGTAGCACATGGGGTGTTTCAGCGCTGATACGCATGCGCATTTCGAGCTGATTAGCTTGTTGACGATATAAAATGATGCGCGATACCGACTCCGGCAGGCTGGTGCAAAGCGCTGCTACCTCTTCCTCTGCGGTTGCTCGCTCACCAGTAGGATTGACCAGGAAGAGCACAGACAAGCCTTGAGTGTCCCGTTTGCTTAATTTGCGCGTAGGCATAGGGTGCTGAGTGACATCGTGCTCCTGGCCGTTGATGCGTCCAATGCTCAACGCCTGGCAGAGGAAACGTCGTGCGCGCGTGTTATTGTCAATTAACAATTCCCAAGGGATGTCGGGTGTATTCGTGTGCAAGATCAGGGCAGTCTCAAAGTGACGTAGCGGCTCTTGCAGAGGGACTGGTATTATGGAGTCGAAAAGGAAGCGTCCTAAGGTACTCAGTGCATCATATACTGCGGCTGACTTGCCTGCTGGACGCTTCACATCGATGGTCTGGAGAGACTGCGTGGCCGTTTGTAGAATGCGGCGAAAACGCTCGCGCAGCTCAGGGGTAAGCTCCGTGCTATATTCCTGGCCGAGCGGACCATCGGGAAGATTAAGACGAAAACGATAGGTTGTCTCTGTTCGGATAATGTCTAGTAGAGCTGGTTGTTCCATGAATAACTTCTCTTCCACAATCTTCCCGTGTATCGTATGGGTATACGATTGCTACAAAAACACAAAAAGTTCTTAGCAAAAGCAGTATATACCGTATGGAAAAAGGCTTCAAGGTAAACGAAGCACATATCTTTCTGAAATTGCAGTATACGACCTCATCAGCAACTTGTCAATTTATGTTTTTTCTCGGAAGGATGGAGATCCTCGTTTCTACGCGATCTCCCATGTTCGCTGATCTGAAGAGTTACGTGCTATCTTATTGCTCTACGTTGTTATTACAGATTGCGTGTCAGTTTGCGTGTTCGTGCTGGAGGCGGATAATAGGTAAGTGTCGTGATAATAATGTCACCAACACGTAACTGCACCTGCAGATAGCGTATACCTGAACGATGGTAGTGGGCGAAGAGCATCAGGCTATGGTGCGCAATGATATCCGCTTCGTCCGCGTGTCGTGAGAGCAGCATTTGCCCACCAATCGTCTCTTCAGCAGCGGTGACGGCTATTTCTTCACCTTCATCGTCCATGACCAGTTTACGTGTCTCGCGACGGATACGGTCAGGCCAGAGAATCAGGGCGATGGATTGGCCTTTGAGGCGCTGTTCACGTAAGCGCTCGCTCAGATAATTGGCAAGTTTGCGAATAGCAGCGCATGTTTCATCGGCATCGGCCTGGTGGTGAAAGCGTACCCGTGCGTTTTGACTCAATGGTGGTGCATCAGGAACGACCAGGCTACTATCTTCACCGCTGGCTACCTGATAAACCCAGCCGCCCAGCTTACCCAGGCGACGAACCAGGCCCTCTCCGGTCAGATGAGCGACCTGCGTAAAAGTCGTAATGCCGAAGTCACGCAGATGTGCTACGAGTTCAGCCACGGCCACCGGGTCCATTTGTTCACTCTTGCCTTCCACCTCTGGCGGACGCGTGCTGTATCCTTCCGGGTGCTCGTCGAGTTCCGGCAGAGCATCAGGAACGCCAGTACCGGCTGCGCGCAGCTTGAGGAGCATTGACAGGGGCAATGTCTGTACAAAAGATGCCTCGCGACCATGTGGAATGTACAATACGCCCTGGCGACCATCCTTGCGACTCATCAGCGCAGCCAGTTCGGCGATAGCTTTGCCGTTAGCAATGCCGATCAGGGCAGTCAGGCCCATCTCTGCGATTTCTGCGCAGAGTCGTTCGGCCAGGAGGACAGGGGTATCAAAGGGCAATTCACAACCACGCAGGTCGATGAACGCGTCAGAGATGGGTATAGATTTAATAATGCGTGAATAGGTACGGTAATGCTCCTTCAGCTTCTGTAGGATGGGCTGGTAGCGATCATACGAAGCGGGCAAAAAGCGCGTGCGTGGTGCCAGGCGGTGTGCACGCCGCAGCGGCATGCCAACTGCCAACCCGAGGCGTGTAGCGGCAGGCGAAACGTCGATGATACGGCCAGGCTCATTTGGTCGTCCGGTGCCGGTGCCGACAACAAAACATAATTCACGTAGCGAAGGATCAAACATCTCTTCAAGTGCGCAGTAGAAGTGATCAATGCGCACGTGCATGATGCCTTGACGTAGGCGTGCTCGTTCGGCGGCGCGCGCGGCCTCGCGAAGGTCATGTGATGGGCCAGCACCAGAACGTTCATTCATCGATCTTGTTGATCCTTGTCGTGTCTGTTGCACTGCTGGTAATTGGTTCATTTGTTGCATAGCTATCTTCTATAATAAACAATATATCAGTTGATATTGGTGCACTTATACTACTCCCTTTAGTATAACATGGATTATCCGCACTGTGTGAGGTGAGAATCCAGCAGCTCTGCGTCCTTGAGGGGAAACCGGGTAGGACGGAGACCCAGAGTTCTTCAGGGAGCCGTTGCTCTTTTAGCGTAATGACGCATAAATAGCATCTCTTGTATTACTAGCTACCGTTTCTGATAATTGAATGTCATTAGCACGTAGGTAATGGAGGAATGAGTTCATTGCCTGGCGTAGAGCATCCAATAACTCTGCATCGAGTGTCACGTCAGGTTCCCACCACCAGCGTGTAATGGTCCAGGTCTTGCCGACCAGACGCGAATCCAGGCGCGCAATAAAACGGTTATTGTAGAAAACTGGCAGTACATAATATCCCCAACGTCGCTGTTCTGCTGGTTTGTAGACTTCCCAGGTGTAATCGAAATCAAAGAGCTGTTGAATAGCTTTGCGGTCCCATAATATGCTGTCCAGCGGCCCCAGAAAGATGATGCGCGGTCTCTGAGCGCTGGCATTGAGCAGTGGTAGGGCGCTGGTGAGGATGTAGTAGGGCCACGCCTGCTCGCCTACGTGGACCGCTGTGAGCGTGCCGTCCTCTAACAACTGCGCAGTGGCGCGCTTACGCGTCGCTCCATCTCCACAGGCGCTCCAGACAGATTGATCTGAACCGGGACGCAACAATCCTACCGCCTGATAACGGCGCGTGACAATCCAACGGTAGTAGCTATCTGCGTCGGCATGGCCGGGCGCAGTATAATGTTGCGTCGGGATGACGCGCTCGGGTCGATCATAATAGTGGCGACCAGCCTTGCGGTGATGCGTTACCAGGATACCACAGGACCATTGTGCGCGCAGTACGCGCTTTGTACGTGTCTGTCCATACCAGCTATTATTGTCAGGGAAGCGTGTACGATCTTCAAATTCAGCCGAAGAAAGTGGTCCCTGTTCATCGATAGCTGCCAAGATTGCGCTGGCTGTAGCTGCATCAGCCTGCAAAATCTCGCGGTCGTGGTAGGGACGATGCAGTTCGCGGATCATCGCACGCATGGGCCAGTCAGCGACTGGCACCAAGCAAGCCTGTTTATCCCAGGCATCGTAGATCTGGCGATCAATGTAAGCCGCGCTTTGCCAGTCGTCGATCTGATAGCCCGGGATGCGCGCCTGAAGTACCAGATCGGGATTGCGCCCAACAGGATTGAGCGGATCATATTGTACCGCTCCCAGACGCTCAAAAACACCTGGGAGATCGCTGGGCGTAAAATGATACGCTGCGAGAAAATGACGTGCCTGCTCGCATGAAATATCTATGGTCATGAAAGGTGTCCTGTGGTAGCTAACCAATCTTTGATGAGCTGTGTCTTTGCTCATCGCTAGATCTCCTATCTGATCTTTATGTTATGACTTGAGTCTACCACAAAATGCCGGTAAAATAGGTCCTGATTGACGAAAACTTCTGATTATCCCTGGGAGAGTGATGAGAATGTACCATGCCTAACGGTCGGTGAGGAAGAGGAATGGTTGAGTATACTTGCCGGTGTTGTGGTTGAGGATGTGGCAAGCCGTTAAACGAGAAAAGGGAAATGGTATGCTGATCATTGGAGGCCCTCTCACTGGCTCTTGAGATTGTGCAACAGGCACTCGAACGCTTTTTTATAGAAGTCGTGTCGTGTCCATCTAGTGAAATCAAGGATATGGCGTTGTCGTCGCAGTTGAGCCGCCCATTGGGGTGTAGCGTCATCAATAGCAGTATCTAACTTGAGCGGGAGCAGGACGGTGCGGTCCTGGTGTTGCTCTCGCTTGAAGCGCTCCTCTTTTTCGAGAGCGGCGTATACTTTGTTTTCCACCCAAGAACTTGCTATCGACTGTGCAGAAAGCAGTACCAACAGTTTGTCATACGTTCGAATGGAGCTTTCAATACGGTCTGCGAACTTGTCTCGGTCTTTCAGGTCTTCAGGAGCAAACCAGCAGCGTATGCCCTTGCTTTGCAGATCGGCATGCACCCGTTCGGCAAACTTACGGTCTTTGCTCGAATAGCTAATGAAACAGGTGTAGTACTCAATAGGTTTGGCAGTCAGGGCATGCATGTACTCAGTGAAGCTATTAGGTGCACCGGTCCCTCTCACAAACACCTCTGGAATGTTGCCCTCTGATTGGTAGATGCTATTGATACTCAGTGGCGATGGTCCAGCGCATTTGATCGTTTCCAGCCCCTTTATATCACGAAAGTTTCGATCTCCGAGAGAGGTAATACCTATTATGGCATCCCTGAGGTCGGCACCGATGAGGTCGGCACCGATGAGGTTAGCACCCCTGAGGTCGGCATGGCTGAGGTCGGCATGGCTGAGGTCGGCATGGCTGAGGTTGGTATGGCGGAGGTCAGCGCCTCTGAAGTCCGCACCCCTGAGGTCGGCACCCCTGAGGTCGGCACCGATGAGGTTGGCATCTCTGAGGTCGGCACTGATGAGGTTAGCACCGATGAGGTCGGCACCCCTGAGGTAGGGGATGGTTCCGTAGTTTTGTCTTCTCCACTCATTCCATTGTTGAACACCTTGTTTGATGCATGTGAGATGTGCTTGGTCTACCATTTTGTTTGCTCCGTGTTATTTTCTTCTCATTATAAAGAGAAGGGTACCAATTCTGTGTTGTTTCCTTCTTAATTATAAAGAGAAGAGCGCCAATATGGAAGAGTCTGTTCTTTCTGAGGGAGTTTAGAGGGGGGTGTTTGTTCTATGACTGGTCCTGTAGGCAGGCCTTCAAGGCATTGTCAAAAGGCTGATAATAGTACTGAAGTAGTTGAAGAGAGAGTGGCGTTTGGACTAGCTGTTGTATTGCGGAATTAGTCGTGGTGCTAGAGCTAATCGACGTCCCTGGGCTACGCTAGCCAGCCGTTGCAAGCTATGTCGCGGCTATCATAGCTCCAGAGCCTGGTCGCAATGGCAAAGGCCAGCAATATGAGCAGTAGAACGACAAAAGTATGTAAACATTACGAGCGTAGGAGACAGGAGGCTCACGTTAGCGAAGAAGGCTCAGCATCAGAGAGATAAGTTTGCTCGAATTCGATCATGGCGGTAAGTATGTTCATCAAGGCATGACCTTTTTCAGTCAGGCTATACTCGACGCGTGGCGGAATCTCGGCGTATGCCTGGCGCTCCACAAGTTTCACCTCTTCAAGCATCTTCAGTCGCTGTGACACTGTCTTTGGACTCACGTTGCCCAGCATATCCAACAATTCCCCAAAGCGCTTTTTCCCACTGAGCAAGGTGTAGACGATCAACAGCGTCCACCTGTCGCCGATCAAACGCAAGGTATTAGGAAAAGGACTGGAGCAATGCTCGACAGATTTGTCTGTGTGATCAGGATTATTCATGAGAGTAAGTATATCACATTGTATCAGGCTCTCTGATGCGTGTTGTCAATGTGTAGCGCTGTTCTCTGGCTACGGCTCTACACATGCGCCAATTTGATTAAGAGAGTGCATCGAGCAGTTCGCGCAGGAACAACTCGGCATCCGTGACCAATCCGGCGGCCTGGAAACTACCTCTATCTGCCAGTTTGGTTACGACGGCTGGATTGATATCAACGACGACGGTACGTACATGCGCTGGTAGCAGATTGCCGGTCGCGATAGCGTGCAGCATCGATGCGACCATCAGCGCCATTTCGACGCCTTGTACTTCCTGGCGCATACGCTGCTGGGCCTCGATCATATCAGGAATGACGCTGGGCATGGGACCATCATCACGAATAGAACCGGCCAATACTAATGGGATGTTATGCTTAATCGCTTCATAGGTGATACCGTCGTGTAGTAGACCCAGCTCAACAGCTTTCTCTAATGATCCTATCTCGCGTATGGCGTTGATGGCGCGGAGATGGTTGCGGTGTCCACCCTCTACCTGCTCGCCGCTCTGCAAATTCACGCCGAGCGAGGTACCAAATAAGGCCGCTTCGACATCGTGAGTGACAATAGCATTTCCGCCAAAGATGACCTGTACATAGCCGCGACGCAGTAATTCCGCAACATAGCGACCTGCGCCCGTATGAATAACGGCAGGACCTAGCACGAACAGAATCTTGCCATTGTGCGCACGTGTCTCCTGCATCTGACGCGCGATCTCATGGATTGCCAGCACTTTGGCTTTTTCAGATGAGACGTTGCTCTGCATAAAGGCAAATGATTCGCGCTCACGTTCGCGCTCATAGGGTTTGACGCGGATACCTTCATGCTCAATGACCACTTCATCACCAACACGTACATCATGCATGGGTTTGCAATAGGCCCGCTGCAGAAGCTGGTCGATGACAATGGCAACATCCATCTCAATATGTTCGACGTTGACCCATTGACCGTGCAGGCGCACCTGCGTAGGGAGATTGGTTGTCGAGTAGAATTTTGAGGGGAGAACGCCATCTTGCTGAACGATAGCTGTGCGTACATCGTTAGCGTGTACGAGGACGGCACCTAGCTGTTGCAGCTCAGAAATAATCAAATCGAGCGTCTCGCCATCGGTTGCTGATACCTGCAGCCGGACGTAGCTGGGTTCTGTCTTCGTCTTACCAACGCGCATTTCTTCAATAGTAAAATTGCCCCCACGATCCATAATCGTATCCCAGATGCGCGGTAGGGTCCAGGAGTCGATGATGTGTCCACTGATTTCTACTACTTCGTGCACTGTATCCATTATTTGTTCTCGCCTCACTTTAAAATGTGCCAGGGGTCGGTCTTACTGCTGTTAGTGTAGACCGAGTGGCCTGGAATGTCAATGTGTGGCAACACGCGTTCCTCCTGGATCACGCAAAAAAGAGTATGTAGTTTTCCCTTGACGAATGAGTGTCACGCTCACTATATTTATAAGATAGAAGTATACAAGATGCACAGAGCATGAAGTATGAGATAGTTCAAGGAAGGATTTTTCGCCATGGGTACAAGTGATCAACAGACGCAAGCAAATGGCAAGGTACAGGTTGGTGATGTTGCCCCCAACTTTACCTTGCCCACGCAGTCCGGGGCGTCCGTTACATTGAGCGATTTTCGCGACAAAACCGCTGTCGTTTTGTACTTCTATCCCAGGGACGACTCATCTGGCTGCACGGCTGAAGCATGCGCTTTCCGTGATAGCTATCAGGTCTTTAAGGACGCGGGGGTCGAAGTGATTGGTGTGAGTTCCGATAGCGAGGAAGCACATCAACGGTTCGCGACCAAGCACAAGTTGCCCTTTATCCTTGTGAGCGACCAGAAAGGCGCGCTCAGGAAGCGCTACGGCGTACCCTCGACATTCGGACTAATACCAGGACGCGTCACCTATATCATCGATAAAGAGGGCATCGTGCGTCACATCTTCTCATCGCAGTTTACGCCTGAGAAACATATCACTGAGGCGCTGGGTACATTGAAAAAGATGAGTGCATAAGGATCTGAATGCATATGGGTATGAACACTTCGTCGTGAGGAATATCAAGCGTCAACGAATATTTCATACGTGCACAACAGAGGCACATCGCTGTATTTATCAACTCAAAGTTGCAACCTGAAATGCAACCAGGGAGAAGAAAGGAACTATCATATGGAGAAGACTAAAACAGGCGGAGAGTCGGGCAAGATAGAGCAGAGCACGGCTTCCAAAGCAGGGGACGCTCCCACCCTGAATGTTCACGCAATGCTATTGCATGAACATCGTCCGGGAAGTCCTACCAGTGGAGATGATGGAAAAGGGGGCAAAGGTATTGTTGGAAAAAATGAGGCAGAGGGGCAGAAAACAGATGTGGTAGAAGGGGGAGAATCTCAAGGAGATAGTCCTTCCGATGCGAACGAGCGAATAAAAATGATAAGAGAAAAACTAAAGTGGTTGGGACGTAAAGAAGAACATGTAAAACTATCTGTAAATGAAAAAGCAGCAATGGTAAAAATGCGATTAGAAGAGCAAGATTACGTGTTTGAGCAATATTTCGATGCGCTAAGGAACAGTGAGCCAGACTCTTCTCCTGCGATACAAGCTACCTATGATTATGTCTTCAAGAGAATTGATAAGTCAAAGATAAAGATGCAGATAGAGACAGGTGAAAAAGGTAAGACGCCGATAGAGCATATAGAGGCGCTGCCCTATTCTCGTGAGTATGCAACCTGTCGTGAGGATTTGCGTACTGCTATGACGGGACAGTTCTTCCGTTTCGGTTTTACGGATTTGGGAGATGTTGAAGATGGTTCAGGTGAATTCTTCATGAAGAATGTGAGGCGTGGATACGTTGAAAGATTTGTTGATCGCTATTTGAATGACAGGTTAGACAAGGAGGAAGAGTGATATTGTGAACTGACCGGAGTATTTCTTCAAAAATCATTACCGCGTCCGCTGTGCTTGTCTCTCAACAACCTTGGGCAAGACAAAGAGGTCCTGGCTTGGCCCCTTCTCATCGCAGTTTACGCCTGAGAAACATATCACGGAAGCGTTAAACACATTGAAGACGCTGAGTGCATAAGGATCTGAGTACTTCGTTGTGAGGAGTACCAAGTGCCAGCGACTGTCTCATATGCGCACAACAGAGACACATCGCTGTATTTATCAGTTCCTGTTTGCATTTCAGGTTGCAACCAGGAAGAAGAAAGGAACCATCAGATGAAGAAATTTGAAACAACGCACAGTAGTGGAGAGCCAGCCAACATAGAGCAGGGCACAACTGCCAAACAAGGGGACGTTCCCGCCCTGAACGTTCTCCAAATGGGAAAGCAAGAGAATCTCAGTAGGAGAAGTTCTATCAGCGAAGACAATGGAAAAAGTGATAAACATATTGTTGGAAAAAATGAGGCAGAAAAGCAGGGAACAGATGTGGTAGAAAGGGGAGAACATCAAGGAGATAATCCTTATACGGAAGAGCAAATTACAGAAGTAGTAGACGCTCTGAATAAGTCGGCACTTGAAACTATACAAAAAAGATATGGAGAAATATCGGCTGCTACAGAAGAAGAAATGGGAAAAGCACAGTTAGAAGAGCAAGATAAAGTATTTAAGGAATATATCGATGCATTAGGTAAAGAGCCGCTAGATTCTCCTGCGATAGAAGCTGCCCGTGAGTATGTTTTCAAGAGTATTGATGAGTCAGCGATAAAGATGCATATAGCAGAGGGTGGAGAAGGCAAGAAGCCGACAGAGCAGGTAGAGGCGCTGAAAGCTATGAGGAACGGTGATCCTCAAGAATATGCAGCCAGTCGTGAGCGTCTTCGTGCTGATATGACGGGAAAGTTCCACAGTTTCGGTTTTACGGCTTTAGGAGATCTTGAAGAAGACAATCCAGATGGGTGCTTCTACAATGACGTGACGCGTGAACATATTCAAGGACTTGTTACTAGCTACCTGGAGTCAAAGTTAGACAATCAATGAGTTTGTGAGCTGACTCGAAGGGTAGCGTCGCATCCGATTTGGTCATCTGTCAACAACCTTGGGCAAGACAAAAAGGTCCTGGCTCGGCCCCTACGCGGAGCTTCCACACTGCCTGAAATGGTACCTCACCTGAATAGCTGGGTAGGGTGCGGAGCTTGCCTCCGCCCACGAAGCTCGGCTCCGAGCCGTTGGACCCGCCGCTGGGCGCACGCGAGGTGCGCCCCTACCCGTTCGACTTAATTAGTACTGTTTTATGTAGTGAGAGCATATTTTTCATGGTATACTAGGGACCAACCGTAACAGGTTTCGCGATACCTCTGTATTTGTGTGGGTCTGTTTGGAAAGAGGTTGGTTGTTGTGGCACAACTTGATGAACTCAAGGTCGATGCGCTCATTGTTGGTTTGCTCCCAGGCAATAATCCGGTGCGCGTAATTGGAGTTACGCTGCATGCAGGCATTGGAGCCGAGTTAGTCTATCAGGATGCCTCTGGACTGTTGGGCAGTGAACTGCTCTATAATGATCGTATTGCAGAATTACAGGTTGTGCCCGGAGCCTTGCCCTGGCGTTTTGATGCCGATGGCGCTTTGTTCCGCCTGGTGTCAGAGGCCTATCGCATTCGCCTGGCCTACCTCTTCGATCCTCTGATCGCGGTTCACACGTCCCTGGTTGAGCCGCTACCACACCAGATCACGGCTGTCTATGAGACGATGCTCAGCAAGCAGCCTCTACGCTATCTGCTGGCTGATGACCCCGGCGCGGGTAAAACGATCATGACGGGCTTGCTGATCAAAGAACTGATGATCCGTGGCGATCTGCATCGCTGCTTGATTGTTTCTCCTGGTAATCTGGTGGAGCAGTGGCAGGATGAGTTGCGCCAGCGCTTCCAGTTGACGTTTGAGATTTTGACCAATGACCGTATTGAAGCATCGGCATCTGGCGACCCGTTTACAGAGATGCCGCTGTGCATTGCGCGCCTGGATAAGCTCTCGCGAGATGAACTGCTGCGTGAGAAGTTACAGTTGTCAGAGTGGGATCTGGTGGTGGTGGATGAGGCGCATAAGATGTCGGCGACCTTCTTCAGTAGCGAGGTGAAGTTTACCAGGCGTTACCAGCTTGGTCAGTTGCTTGGCAACCTGACGCGTCATCTGTTGTTGTTGACTGCTACACCTCACAACGGCAAGGAAGAGGATTTTCAGCTCTTCATGGCTCTGCTGGACCAGGATCGTTTCGAGGGACGTTTCCGCGATGGTGTGCATAAGGTCGATGTGTCGGATATTATGCGTCATCTGGTCAAAGAGCAACTGTATACGTTTGATGGCACCCCGCTCTTCCCTGAACGCCTGGCCTATACGGTGAACTATCAGCTCTCGCCCTTAGAAAATGAGCTGTATCGAGCGGTGACGAATTATGTGCGACAAGAGTTTAATCGCGCCGACGCTCTGCAAAATAATGGTCGGAAGGGGACGATTGGGTTTGCCCTGACGATCTTACAGCGTCGCCTGGCCTCGTCTCCTGAGGCCATTTACCAGTCGTTGCATCGTCGCTATGAACGCTTGCAGCAGCGTTTACGAGAAGCGAAACAGGCCCGGTCGGATGTTGGTCCACTGGCCCTGGTAGAGCTTTTCCCGCAATGGCCTGTATTGGAGAGTGATGATCTGGACGATCTGGATGATGCGCCAACGGCTGAAGTGGAGGAGATGGAGGAGCATGTGGTGGACCAGGCTTCGGCGGCGCGCACGATTGTCGAGTTGGAGGCTGAAATCAGGCTGCTGGCCGAACTGGAGCAACTGGCCTATCGTGTGCGTAGTAGCGGCACTGATCGGAAGTGGGAGGAACTGGCGAGCCTGTTGCAGAATAATGCGGAGATGTTTGATGAGCAGGGCTATCGGCGCAAGCTGGTGATTTTTACCGAGCATCGCGATACGTTGAACTATCTTGCCGAGCGTATATGCACGATGCTGGGACGGCCCGAGGCGGTGGTGACAATTCATGGCGGATTGAACCGCGAATATCGTTTGCGCGCACAGGCGGCCTTTACGCAGAATAAGGATGTGCAGATCTTGTTGGCGACTGATGCTGCAGGTGAAGGTATTAATCTCCAACGTGCTCATTTGATGGTAAATTACGATTTGCCGTGGAATCCTAATCGCATAGAACAAAGGTTTGGCAGAATTCACCGCATTGGTCAGACGGAGGTCTGTCATCTGTGGAATATGGTGGCTCTGGATACGCGGGAGGGCGAGGTTTTCCATACGCTACTGAAGAAGCTGGAGGAGGAACGCGAGGCGCTGGGTGGACAGGTCTTCGATGTGTTGGGCAAGGTGCTCTTTGATAATCGTCCGCTGCGTGATCTGATGGTTGAGGCGATCCGTTACGGGGATCGCGCTGAAACGAAGTTGCGCCTCTATCGTGTGGTGGATGAGGCGCTGGACCATCAGCATTTACAGGCGCTGTTAGAGCAACGCGCGCTGGCCCACGAGGTGCTAGATGTGGTACGCGTGCGCCAGATTCGCGAGGAGATGGAGCGTGCCACCGCTCGTCGTTTGCAGCCGCACTTCATTGGCTCGTTCTTTCTGGAAGCACTGAAACGCCTGGGTGGACGCTATATAGAGCGGGAGCCGCGCCGCTACGAGATCAGATATGTGCCAGCGTCTATTCGCAACCGTGTCTCGCACCTGGGACGTCGGGCCAGCATCCAACAGAGCTATGAGCGCGTCGTCTTTGAAAAAGAACTGATCAACGTGTCCGCCAGGCCGCAAGCTGACTTGCTGTGTCCAGGGCATCCCTTGTTGGACGCGACCATCGATCTGGTGCTCGATGTCTATCGCAGTCTGCTCAAGCAAGGCGCGATGTTGGTAAATGAGAAGGATATGGGCGAAGAGCTACGCGTGCTCTTCTATCTGGAACATACCATTCAGGATGCCAGCCTGGATAGTAGCGGCAAACGCCGAGCCGTTTCGCGGCAGCTCCAGTTTACCGAGCTTGACGCACATGGTACCATGCAAGCGGCTGGCTATGCGCCTTTTCTGGATTATCGCCCATTGCAAGAACATGAGCAGGCACTGCTCGCGACCCTCCGTGAGCAGTCCTGGTTGACCGGCAACCTGGAGGAGCAGGCGCGTAGCTATGCCATCACCCAACTTGTGCCGCGCCATCTCGCCGAAGTCCGCCAACGCCGCGAGTTCCAGATCAAAAGGACCGCAGATGCAGTCAACGAACGTCTGGTCAAAGAGATCAGCTATTGGGATAACCGGGCGGCACTACTCAAAGAACAGGAAGCAGCAGGCAAAGTCAACGCGAAGTTGAACTCGCAGAAGGCTCAGCAGCGCGCTAAAGAGCTGGATGCGCGACTGACGCATCGTTTAGAGGAATTAGAGCAGGAGCGCCATCTCTCGCCCTTGCCGCCGGTCGTGGTGGGCTGTGTGCTTGTTGTGCCTCAGGGCTTGCTCAAGCGTTTGCAAGGTGAAGAGCTGGCGACGGACCCGGCATTGTTTGCTCGCGAGACTGCCGAGACGGAGCTGCGCGCGATGCAAGCGGTGATGGAGATTGAACGCCGCTATGGCTATCAGCCGCGCGATGTCAGCATGGAGAAGTGTGGGTATGACATCGAGTCGCGCGATCCACGCACGGGCAAGCTGCGTTTTATCGAAGTCAAGGGTCGTGCGAAGGGCGCGAAAAACGTGATTGTGACCAAAAACGAAATTCTGACCGCGCTGAACAAGCCCGACGACTTTATCCTGGCTGTGGTTTTTGTGGATGGCGAGACGACTGAGACCTATTATAAAGAGAAACCTTTCAATAAAGAACCTGATTTCGCCGCGACCAGCGTCATCTACGATCTTGCCAGCCTGCTGAGCGAAGGAGCCGTCCCAGTATTATGACGTACCATAAAAAATTAATTGAAGTTGCGTTGCCATTGGATGCGATTAGTGAAGCCTCTGTGCGTGAAAAATCGATTCGTCATGGTCATCCCTCTACACTGCATTTGTGGTGGTCGCGCAAGCCACTCGCTGCCAGTCGTGCAGTTCTTTTTGCTTCGTTGGTTGATGATCCCTCTGAACATTCTGAGTTGTTTCCGACTGAGCGAGAGCAGAATATTGAGCGAGAGCGTCTTTTCAAGTTGATGAAAGAACTGGTCAAATGGGAAAACTCCAATGATGAGGAGATTCTGGGACAAGCACGTGCGGAGATTTTGAAATCAGCAGAAGGCGATTTACCTCCATTTATCGACCCGTTCGCAGGCGGAGGTTCTATTCCATTGGAGGCGCAACGCTTGGGATTAGAAGCACATGCCAGCGATCTTAATCCTGTTGCGGTGCTGATTAATAAAGCTCTGATTGAGATCCCTCCAAAGTTCGCCAATTTGCCGCCAGTTAATCCCGATGCCAGAAATACGCTGTTGAAACAGGAGTGGCGAGGAGCACAGGGTTTAGCAGACGATATCCGCTATTATGGAAAGTGGATGCGTGATGAAGTGGAGAGACGCGTTGGGTACCTCTATCCGAAAGCTACTCTCCCGCAGGAATATGGTGGTGGTGAAGCAACAGTGATCGCTTGGCTATGGGTACGTACTGTTACATGCCCTAATCCGGCTTGTGGGGTGCAAATGCCTCTAACTAGCAAGTGGTGGCTTTCCAAGAAAAAAGGAAAAATGACCTGGGCAGAACCTCATGTAGATTATACTACAACACCGCCAGCTATTCATTTTTCTGTCAAGTCTGGCAATGGTGAGCCTAAAAATGGCACAGTAAATCGTCAGGGCGCGAAATGTGTGGCTTGTGACATTGCTGTTCCTTTTGACTATATTCGTAGTGAGGGAAGAGATGGGCGTATGGGGGAGCAACTTATGGCAATTGTTGCAGAGGGACCGAAGGGACGTATATATCTTCCACCTGGCGAAGAACACTCATTGATAGCTCATATCTCTGAACCTGTAGTGGTTCCAGAAACCGATTTGCCTGAACAAGCGCTTGGTTTCCGCGTTCAAGTGTATGGTATGACAAAACACCGTAATCTTTTTACTCAGCGTCAGCTTGTTGCATTAACTACTTTCAGTGACTTGTTGCAAGAAGCTAGAGGGCAAATCTTATCTGAAGTAGCTATGAATGATGAATTCGTTCAGAGGCTCTCTTTGAAAAATGGTATGCGCGTTGATGATTATGCGAATGCGATCATAACCTATTTAGCCTTGGCAATTGACCGTTTATGTGACAAAAATTCAACAATATGTGCATGGGATGTTACAAGAGATAACCTGGGCCATACATTCGCACGTCAGGCTATACCAATGGTATGGGATTTTGGAGAATCTAACCCTCTGAGTAATTCAGGAGGGAATTTCTTAGGTGCAGTTGAGTGGGTGGTCGAAGTGGTAGAGCACTCTTCTGCTGTTGCTTCAGGTCATGCCGTACAACGAGATGCCATGTCTGCTATCAATAATCTTCCAAATCCGATTATCTCAACCGATCCTCCCTATTATGACAATATTGGCTATGCTGATCTCTCGGACTTCTTCTATGTCTGGTTGCGCCGCTCTTTGCATACTATTTATCCTGAGTTGTTTGGAACCATGCTCGTGCCAAAGGCGCAAGAGCTGATTGCTGCGCCTTATCGTTTTGAAGGCAGTAAGCAAGATGCACGCGAGTTCTTTGAATATGGCTTGAGTCAGGCCTTTGAGCGTATGAGAGCCGTGCAGCATCCAGATTATCCGCTGACTGTTTATTACGCGTTCAAGCAGGCTGAAGCAGAGATTGTAGATGACAGCGCGGAGCAGAGCAATGGTAAGAAGGCGCACACTATGGCTTCTACTGGCTGGGAAACAATGCTTGAGGGCTTGATTCGCTCTGGCTTTGCGATTACGGGTACGTGGCCTATGCGGACTGAGATGATGAATTGTAGTGTTGGTCAGGGTACAAACGCGCTAGCCTCTTCTATTGTGCTTGTATGCCGACCACGGGCTGTCGATGCTCCGAGCACCTCGCGCCGCCAATTTATCAATGAGCTGCGTGCAGAGCTGGCCGACGCGCTCAAGAAGATGCAGCAGGGCACCATCGCGCCGGTAGACCTGGCTCAGGCGAGCATCGGTCCAGGTATGGCGATCTATTCGCGCTATAGCCAGGTGATCGAGTCGGATGGCGCGCCGCTCTCGGTCCGTACTGCGCTTCAGTTGATCAATCGCGAACTGGATAGCGTGCTGGCTGAGCAAGAGGGCGAATATGATATCCAGACGCGCTGGGCCGTGGCCTGGTTCGAGGAATATACTATGGACAAGGGGCCGTATGGGCGCGCAGAAGTGCTCTCCAAAGCCAAGAATGCCTCGCTCCAGTCGATGGAGCATGCTGGTATTCTGGAGCAGAAGGCTGGTGATGTGCGCTTGCTCAGACGCGAGGAGTTGGCCGAGCCGTGGAAACCAGAGGCGCGTCAGCACATAACTGTGTGGGAAGTGATGCAGCGTATGATCCACGCCCTCGATAAGCATGGCGGCCTGGGTAGCGGCAATGTGCTGGCCCAGGCTCCGCAGCATGCAGAGGCGGTGCGCGACCTGGCCTATCGACTCTATAACATCTGTGAGCGCAAAGGCTGGTCGCAAGAGGCGCTCTACTATAACATGCTCATCACCTCCTGGACGGACATCGATGAGCAGGCGCGCAACGTTACCAGGCTACCACAACAGGCCGTCTTCTCGTTTGAGGATTAGATTGATATACGGAAATTTATGAGCAATAATAGTTGAGGGATCAATGAGAAAGAGGGATGATGGTGGAGTTGTTGGCCCTTGGAACCGTCACGAGCCATCTTTTGAGCGGGTAGGGGCGTCACCTTGCGTGCGCCCTGGGGGCGGGATCGGAGCGTTGCCATAACGGGGCCGTTCCCCACCAGGGCGGTCGCAAGGACACGCCCCCTACCCGGTTTCCCGACGTTTCCCCGCAAGGATGGAGATCCTGGAGTCTTCCTATGGTATATTTCCATATTTTCATATGTAGATAAGAAGATAGCTGTAAATGGGCAAGGAGCCTGCCGAAAAGTAGCACATGGATTGGAGAATGCTGATATGTCTCTTAGTAACCGCGACCGCGTGGGACGGGCTTTGGATTTCCTCAATGAGGGACTGAAGCCGTTTCTGGTGCGAGAAATGGAAGCCGCCTATGGTGTGCGCTGGCAATATAAAGCGGTCGACTCATTGCGCGATCATCACTTTACCGAAGACGGACAGGATCTGCGCCTCGACCTCCAGGCGCTACTGCTCATTATGTGGGACCAGTGGAACCAGGTTTTCAAGAAGACGCTGGGCCACGCGGAGCGCAACTATATCAGTGAACTGCGCGAGGCACGCAATAAATGGGCGCACCAGGAGCCATTTAGTACGCAGAGCGCCTACCGTATCCTGGATAGTATTCAATTGTTGCTCAAAGCCGTCTCGGCCAGCGAACAGGAATATGAGGTCGAGCAGCAGAAGATGGAACTGTTGCGCGTGAGCTTTGATGAGCAGGCGCGTAATATTACACGGCGTAATAGCGGGACGCTGGTTGAAGGTGTCGTGCCAAAAGGGCTACAGCCCTGGCGCGAGGTCGTGACGCCGCATCCCGATGTCGCCTCTGGCAATTACCTGAATGTCGAATTCGCCGCCGATCTCCTACAGGTCTATCGGTACACCTCTAGCAAAGAATATAGCGATTCCAGTGCACCAAAAGAATATAGCGATCCCGATGCATTTTTCAAACGGACCTTCCTGACCAATGGCCTGCGTCAGTTGTTGCTTGGTGCCCTGCGTCGCTTGAGCGGCAATGGCAGTGATCCGATAGTCGAATTGCAGACCAACTTTGGTGGTGGCAAGACGCACGCACTATTGGCGTTGTATCACCTCTTCTCTGGCGTGGCCGCCTCGGATCTGGCGGGCGTTGATCAACTGTTACACGAAGTTGGGCTACAACAGGCTCCGCAGGTGAACCGTGTCGTACTGGTCGGTCACGCGCTCTCGCCCGCCAGTCCCTCCAAGAAGCCGGACGGTTGCGAGGTGCATACGCTGTGGGGCGAACTGGCCTGGCAACTGTTAGGCAAAGATGGCTATGCTATCGTCGCTGAGGATGACCGTCGTGGCGTCAGTCCCGGCTCTGAGGTATTGCGCCAACTCTTCCTGACCGCCGGTCCAGTGATGGTGCTGATCGACGAATGGGTCGTTTTAGTCCGTCAGCTCTATGACAAAAAAGGTTTATCAGCCGGTTCCTTCGAGGCCAATCTCAGCTTTGCCCAGAATCTGACGGAAGCCGCCAGAGCGACGCCCCAAACGCTGATCGTTGCCACCATCCCCGCCTCGAAGACCGAAGCTGGTGGTGAGGGTGGCGAGGAGGCCGTTGAGCGCCTGAAACAGATCTTTGGTCGCGTCGAGTCTCCCTGGCGACCCGCTAACCCTGAAGAGGGCTTTGAGATTGTGCGCCGTCGCCTCTTTGACGACATTCCCGCACAGTCGTATGCCGCACGCGATGCCGTGGCTCGTTCTTTTGCCGAATATTACCGCATGCAGCGCCAGGAATTTCCTGAAGAGTGCAGCGAGGCCGATTACGAACAGCGCATCAAGGCCGCCTATCCCATCCATCCAGAGTTGTTTGATCGCCTCTTTACCGATTGGTTGAGCATTGAGAAGTTCCAACGTACGCGTGGCGTCTTGCGCCTGATGGCCTCAGTCATCCATGAACTGTGGTCGCAGCAGGACCGTAGCTTGCTGATCATGCCCGCGACGATTCCCGTTGATACAGATCAGGTGCAATCAATGTTCACACAGTACCTGGATGATAACTGGGTGCCGATCATCGAGAAAGACATCGATGGCAGCCATTCGCTACCACGCCATCTCGATAGCGGTAATACCAACTTTGGGCGTTTCTCGGCCAGCAGGCGTGTAGCTCGGACCATCTTCTTTGGCTCCGCTCCCACCGTGCATAGTGCGACAAAGGGTATGCAGGACGTACGTATCAAGCTGGGTTGCGCGCAACCAGGCGAAAGCGTGGCGACCTTTGGTGATGCGCTGCGCCAACTGACCGATCAAGCAACCTATCTCTACCAGAATGACCGGCGCTACTGGTATGATACGCAGGCCAGCGTCACGCGTATGGCGCAGGACCGTGCAGCCCAGTACGATGATGAGACCATCTATGAAATCATCAAGAGCTATCTCAAACCTGAGCAGCGCCAGAAGGGCGACTTCGCCAGTGTGCACATTTGTCCAGATAGTGGAGGCGATGTCGTCGATGAGAATAATGGTCTGCGCCTCGTTCTGCTCAAGCCGCACTTTCCGCATGTGCGCCGCAACACAAACTCAGCCGCGATTGAAGAGGCTGGAAAGTTGCTCAGCCTGCGTGGCAATGCGCCACGTACTAATCGTAACACCCTCATTTTTCTCGCGGCAGACCGCACACGCGCCGAAGAACTGAAACAGGTAACGCGTCTCTTCAAAGCCTGGAATTCTTATTTATGAAGAGAGCGAGTCCTTGAACCTGGATGCCTTTCAGCGTAACCAGGCTTTCTCGCGTCGCAAAAATGCAGAAGAACGTATTATCGCGTTACTGCCAGAAGCCTACTCCTGGCTATTGGTGCCGGAGCAGAGCGATCCTCGCAAACCTGATTATATTCAGGAGTACAAACTGCAGCCGCAGCAAGGGCAAAGTTTGCTTGCTTCGATTGCTAGTAGCCTACTACGTACCGAAGAACTGCTGATCACGCGGCTAGCCGGTCTGCGTCTGCGCCAGGAGCTGGAGCGCATCCCTTTGTGGCGTGGCGATCATGTCTCGACCAAAGAGCTAGTCGAGAACTTCGCGCGTTACATCTATCTGCCGCGCCTGAAGCACCCCGATGTGCTACTCGAAGCCATGCGCGAAGGCGTGAAATCGTCTAGCTGGCGCAACGATACCTTTGCTTATGCTGATGGTTGGGATGAGGAGCGCCAGCGTTATCGTAATTTGCGTGCAGGAGAAGTCATCACCGTGATCATCGACGGTCAGTCGCTGCTCGTGAAAGCGGACGTAGCAGAGGTGCAACTGGCAGCGGAACAGGCCGAAGCTGAGGCAAAGCGCCAGGCCCTGGCAGGCATCGTGTATACACCCCGTTCCCAGTCGCCAGCAGTGTATGAGCCAGAAGTCGGTATGGACAATGGAGCAGGCAATACAGGTCCGGTGCAGCAGCCACCCATATTAGCTCTTGTGACCAAGCAAGCGCAGCGTTACAATGGATCAGTGCAGATTAATGCACGCATGATGGGTTCGGAGGCAGGGAAGATTATGGAAGAGGTAGTAAAGCACCTGACCAGTCTTGCCGGGGCGAAAGTCAAAGTCACGTTAGAGATTGAGGCCGAACTAGCCGAGGGAGCGCCAGAGTATGTTGAGCGCACGGTTAAAGAGAATAGCAACACCTTGCACTTCCAAATTTCAGAATTTCACGAGCAGTAATGTTGTTATTTCCCGCGTCCTACCGGGCAGATAGGCTGAAAGCTGCATGCCCGACACTTCGCGGGACGCTGCCGAGCCAATGCCGGAGATACACTATCATCACAGCGCGCCATCGCTTCCAGGTGGCGCAACACTTTCTTGCGCAGCGCAGGCGTATAGTCAATCGTGAATTCGCTGTCGGCGTACCGTAAGATACCATGAGTGGGTGGTAGCTCCGAATAATCTTCGAGAATAAGGCAGTAGGCAGCAACCTGGATAATGTGATTGCTATGAGGCGTTGTCACATTCTGCGCTGACAACTTGAGTTCGATGGGCACCAGACGACCATCGAGCAGCTTGACGACATAATCGGGCTTGCCGACGAGTGGGTATGCGGCGGAAGAGAGCGGTTCGCCCTGTCCATCGGCGTCCTCGTAAACCAGTTCGCCAGGTGGTAGCCCGAGTATTTGTTGGCGCTCGGTGATCAGCCGTTCCCGCTGATAACGACGCTCATTGCGTAGCAGTATGAGGAGCGCGATGCCCACGAGCAGCAAAAGCATACCTACTGGCAGTAGGACTGACATGGTTTTTTCTCATCCTCATCTGAATGCATATGGGTATCAGCGTAATCTTACTAACAATGGTACGACAATCAGCAGCAGCGCTAACGCGATAATGCCGAGCGCAATAAACAGCAGGGAACGTATATGGAAACCTGTATGTGCGCTGCTGACATTGACGTGCTCATCCTCAATTTCAGCGATGTCTGCAACCTGCTCAGCATGCTCAAGGTGTTGCCGGGTACCCTCCTCGAATGCACCACGCCGCACAAGAAGGCGCTCCACTGCCTGATATTCTGGCAGCGCTGGAGCCTGAGAAGCATGGTCATGCTCTAATTCTACCATGTAGGCAAAGAGTTCCTCATTGTCAGCCTGGGCCAGTGGCTCGTATTGCTCATACCACCAGGCAAGGGGACAATACTCGTATTCGGCAACTTCACTAGCAGTAAAGATGCGCTCAGATGTGTGCTGCTGCTTTTGCCGTTGTTGCATCGCTATGCTACCTGATCTGGCCTGCGGGTATTGCAACTAGTATCGTCTAATCCTGAGTAGCTACTGGCTCGACAATGCCTGCCAGTCCCAGCGTCGGAGCGATACTCGACATAGCCTGGATGACGAGAGCGATATGTTCATCCAGATCAACGCCAAGCTCGGCTGCCCCGTTCACCAGATCCTCGCGATTGACTCCAGCGGCAAAGCCTTTGGCCTTCATCTTTTTGCGCACCGAGGAGACCTCTAAGCCGTTGATACTTTTATTTGGGCGTACTAAGATAGTTGCAGTGATCATCCCTGTTACCTCGTCGCAGGCGTAAAGGGCCTTCGAGAGCAAATTGTTGCGTGGATGGGTGGCCTGGTTGATTTCATTGTGTGCCAGAATGGCATAGATAATGCTCTCATCGTAGCCCGCATCTTGTAACCAGCGCGCAGCCATCTGTGTGTGCACATGCAGATCAGGATATTCTTCGTAATCGCTGTCGTGGAGCAGTCCAGTGATGGCCCACAGTTCTTCATCTTCTGCATATTTTCGTCCATAGAAGCGCATCGCAACTTCAACGGAAAGCATATGTTTTTGGAGATTTTCGTTTTTGACATGGCTGGTCATTAATGCGTAGGCATCGTCACGTGTTGGCATACGTATCCTCATTATGCAAAGTGTATGGCGGTAAAATTCTCTTTCGTGGGTAATTATAACATAGTGATGAGTTTTTGTGTCAGAGGCATAGTTCGACTGTATTGATTAGCATAAGTGATGCTAGAGTGGAAAGAAGGAAGCGAGCCTGATACCAATGAGGATCAGGCTACCGGATTGCTATATAGGATAGCACTCTCTAGCCTTGATCCTTTTTCTGTTCAGGTTGTTATTGTGGCTGGGATCAAGGGGTTCTCTCGGGGTGTGTCTGGTGCATCTCGTAGCGCGTGATTAAACATGGCTTTTCTCACGTCTGCTTCTTCCAGGTTCGTTCCACGCAGATCTGCGTTACTGAGATCCGCTCCCATGAGATTTGCGCGGTAAAGGCTCGCATCACGTAAATCTGCGGCATGCAAGAGAGCTTCCTGGAGATGAGCACCGCTCAGGTTGGTGTGGCGTAAATCGGCGTGACGTAAATCTGCGCCGCGCAAGTCGGCATCGCTCAGGTCCGCTTCTTGCAGATTAGCCGCAGTCAGGTCCGCTCCATGCAGGTCAATGCCACTCAGGTCAACGCCACGGAGATCCGCCTTGTGCAGGTCTGGCTCGAAAGTCTGGTTATCGATGCGGGTTCGTCGCCACTCATTCCAGATTCTTTTACCGGATAAAAGAATCTCAATTGGCTTTTGATATGTCATAGAAGTTTACTCCCTCGTTCTGTGATCTGGACAAAGTATAGCTGGGAATATTTCATGAGAATAGCTGCTCCATGGCTCAGGCGTAACCCGCATACCACTTTGCTATGAGGAACATGCTTTGAGGCGCGTGCACCATAGCATATCTATGATACTTTTAAAGTATATACTATTTTTAGTAAAAATGCAATGCTTGTTGAAATACAATAGAGCAGTGGAGGCTCGCGTAGGGGCCGAGCGAAGACCTTTTTTCGCTGCTGGTCTTCTGCGTTGAAGTCGGAGAAAAATGTTTTTGCGTCTCTTGTGGTGACCCATTCGGTCTTGCATCTACCTCTTCTCGTCGACCTGAAGAGTTACTCAACAGGACGTGCAGGTGCGATGAGGCAAAGGTCAATGGAATCATGCCAGCGCTGTTTACTTGCGGTCGTATCTACTCCGATAGCGGGAAAGCTTGAGTAACTAGCTAGCAAATTGCTACGTGTACTGAATTGGGAGTTGTAAATTGTGATTAAACTGAAAGTGCAACTTACAAGAAGGGAGAGATGCCCCATCCGCGAGGACGTAGAGGCTCAGATGGAGGTGGAAAGAATTCTGCTAGCAAAGGAAGGAGTAACGCTCATGTCAGCGTATCTAAAGGAAACTAGCTTACCCGAGAATGAATACGAAGATACCCGTGTTGCTGACCCTAAATCACTGGGGTTCGGCCTCGTAGCAATTGCAACTGTGATTCTAGGTTGTTACTTTGCGAATTTCATTATCCCTTCAGCGTTTCCTACTGTGCGGACTGCTGTAGGTGTAATCCAGTCAATTCTAGGGATAGTGCTTCTATTAGTTGGTATGTGGGAATTCCGTAGGAATAATACCCCCCTGGCTACCTTTTTCACGTTGTATGGAGGCTTCCTTGTTGCCCTCGGATTGCTCCTGACACCACTCTTTGGTTTTTGGAGCACTGGGTTCTCGTTCGTCTTGATGAGTATTACGCTAGGTCTCTTGTTTCTGGCCTGGACCATTTTTCTGGCGGTCTTGCTGGGGGCACAGTTCATGACAGTAGGAGCGAAAAGACACCCAGTGGAAGCGACTTTCCTGGTGTTGTTGCTTCTGGCCTACTTTTTCTTGATGATTGGGGCGTTGGCGCAGGGCAATATTCCATTACTGCGTATTGGCGGGTGGCTTGCCATTTTAGCCTCCCTGGTAAGCTGGGTAGCTATGTTCATGTATATGGCGCATCTGATCAGAGAGCCAGAAGCCCCTCAAGCACAACGCCGGGTAGCTCCTCAGATATAAGCGGAACGAGCGATGGTTTTGGCCGTGGAGTGTATTATGTGGGAGACAGCAGACAACGTGTAGCATCGCCGCGAGCCTCTCTTTGTTCTTTCCGCCTCAGGGATGTTACATGGAACCGAAGAGCGTGGATAAGCAGCCTTCCACGCTCTTTTTACACACCTTTTACCCCCAATCCCGGTCCATCTGGTAAGATGAGCTTTCCTTGCTCTACTGTCACCCCACTCAGGAGCTCGCGTCGGATGACGGTTCAAAACTGGCTGTTTCCCTGGTTCCTGGTTGAGAAGCAGATGTCCATTTGGAAATTTCGAGTATCACCGCATCGAGGGAAGTTCCCGTTGTGTAGGCTTGCAGAGGTTTGCCTTGCCGTCTCGCCATCTGGATATTCTGGAGGAGTTGCTGGAGTGCTTGCTGGTTTTGTTGGTGCTGTACCGCATCGTAGCGCCAGCGTTGGAGTCGAGCGAGTAAGTTGTTGAGCGAACCTGCAACAGGCCAGAGCACATTCTGCTGGTCTAATGGCACACGAGCCTGCAAATTGCCGTTTGCGGCCTGCAAATGCACCGAAACAATCTGTTGAATATTCGCTTCGAGCTGCTGTTTCTGCTGCTGTAATACCTGCTGCTGACTTCCCATTGCTAGAGTGAGTTTACTGACTTCTTCTGCGCTATTTGCTCTCCTCATCTCTTTGTAGGTACTACTTACCCAAAGAAAGCAGATAACTGCGACCAGCATCTGCATCACTATAGGAGCACCATAGATAACGTAAAAATAAGCATGAAGTGAAAACATTACCTCTGGTGTTTTAGGGAAAAAGGCAATCATTCCGGCAGTGATAAGGCAATTGCCCAGGGTGACTGGGAAAGTAACCCACGGAGTAATCATCTCAGCAGCAATGAGTTCTGGTGCAAGGAAGAAAAAGATCTGAGCCACAAGATGTGCATTCACTTCTCTGTCAGTCAGCAAAATGCAAGCGATTACGCCCATTTCCTCAGCTACAAGAATGAGTATTCCTGCGGTAACCGTTTTACCCATACGATTTAGCGATGTCCCAATCACTATGGCGACCAACGCCATAGTCGCTGCTAGAGCTGTGACAAGATCGTGCGTGATGAAACAGCCTATGGCAAATATCAGAACAAGTATAATCTCAGAGAGAAAGACCACACTCATTAACCTTCCACTACGCACACGCATGCGAAGGCGAAGTGGTGCCTCGTCCGGGACCTCTGATGGTGCGGCAATGCGATACCACCAGCCAAAGAGACGATCTGCTAAAGTGATCTCTTGAGTTGTAAAAGCTTTCATGTTCTGTAGTCGTGGTAGCTTCCTATCGGAAGAGAACCACGTCTCCTTCCTTGGTAAAACAGAAATACGACTAGCGACTATGCCACTCGATGACACCAGAGACATCAAGTTTATGGATGACCTGCTCTATGGTCTGAATTGGTCGTGATAAGAGCTTTGCAATCTGCTCAATGGTACGGGTTCCGTCAGCCAGAGAATAGACGGATCGTTCCAGGGTTGACCAGGCGTACATCTGGGCAGGAGAAACCATACGGCGTTGTGGAATGGGGTCTTCATTTCTCTCCACAGGTTTTGCGCCAGGTGCAGCTAGTGGAGGATTTGGACTGGCAGTTTTAGGAGGAGTAGAAGAGACAAGTTGCCAATCCAATATTCCGAGTTTGGGGAGCAAACGTTGGACTTCAACATCATGATACAGCTTTTGCCCTTTTTTATTTACAATGAAACAAGAAATAACATTTCCACTCTGCACACGCAAAATTACGTATCCACCTTCTCTCAATGCTGCCTGAGAAGGAATATCAGCGTGAAATTCTCCCGAAGATCCTAACTGACGCAAAACCTGGACTAACATCTCGTATTCAAGACTATACATAGTCCACTATTCTCCCCACAATAATAAAGTTATCTACACTGATAAATGTTTGTGCTATATCGGGTAGTCACAAAAATAACTTGTGTGACTTCAACCAGATCAGGCTTTATCCAGGTGAGGCGACAAGAGCCAGAGTTTGCGTGAAGTGATCAGATGCGGGCCAGGAATTTTTTTCATGAAAATACCCATTTTCATAGACAGCAGCGAGCGTTAGCTAAGATAGGTTTCTCTTAAACAACAAAGCATGTCAACTACCTAGTTCAAGTATAAGGTAACATCGATGATAAATCAACAAAAAGCCATAAAATGGTACATTGACATTTAGTCTACCTAAGTCTCGCCCAAAATAGTGACAGGGCAAAGGGCCTTGTAATCAGAACAATGATAGTTTCTGTCAACGCTATAAAATTAAAGAATTAGTGCAAACGCTAAACTTGAAGAACCATGAATCTGCAGTTAATCACGACAAGCTCTCTTCATGCATCTTCACTCCCAATCCCGGTCCATCTGGTAAGATAAGCTTCCCTTGCTCTACTGTCACCCCTCTGTAGGGATCGTTGTCGATTGAGCAGGCACGTGCAACCTTTCATCAGAAGTCACAACTGCGTGTTTCATTTTACGGACTGGACGCACAGAAAATACTCCTGGTTACGGAGCAAACGCCGTCAGTTTGTGGAGGTGCTACACAACTGCTCCAAAGAGATCTTCGACCTTTTAGGCGAAAGATCATTGAGAATCAACACGGGAACGAGCAAGCGTTACAATAGCTCACTCGCAAGATGTGCCTCTGCAACGAGGTGAGTCAGCCAGTATTTGAGGAGTTCTACTATGGTTTCAATAGCTCAAACGCAATAAATGCCTCTACAACTCTTCTTCTATATTCGTGCGCATTTCATTGCACAGGTTTCAATAGCTCAAACGCAATAAATGCCTCTACAACAGCAGTGAGGATGATGAAGTACTGCTTATAAGCGCTCATAGTTTCAATAGCTCAAACGCAATAAATGCCTCTACAACTCCTAAAATCTGAAATGTTGTCCGAATAATTCGTGGAGTTTCAATAGCTCAATCGCAATAAATGCCTCTACAACGCAGGTTGAACGTCTGGACTTGCAGCCGTATGGATGACGTTTCAATAGCTCAATCGCAATAAATGCCTCTACAACCACACTCCGAGCAATATTTGCAATTGATCGGTAAAAGCAGTTTCAATAGCTCAATCGCAATAAATGCCTCTACAACCACACTCCGAGCAATATTTGCAATTGATCGGTAAAAGCAGTTTCAATAGCTCAATCGCAATAAGTGCCTCTACAACGACGGAAGTGCAGTAAGTTCATGATTTGCTGTCCTGCTTGTTTCAATAGCTCAATCGCAATAAATGCCTCTACAACCTAGAGATAGTTCATTTCTCTTCTCTTTTTCTATAGAAGGTTTCAATTGCTCAATCGCAATAAGTGCCTCTACAACCGCTAGATCACGAAGTAGATGTTACAGCAATCATTCCAGTTTCAATTGCTCAATCGCAATAAGTGCCTCTACAACCAACAATTGCCCCCCCGCGGCGTCCTTCTCAAGGACGTTTCAATAGCTCAATCGCAATAAATGCCTCTACAACGCCATTGATACTCCACGCAAACCTATAGCACAACAAGCGTTTCAATTGCTCAATCGCAATAAATGCCTCTACAACACTATCCCAACGACCCCGGCGCATACTATTTGACGCAGTTTCAATTGCTCAATCGCAATAAATGCCTCTACAACCAACGATGCTGGCCCTTGAAGAGAATAATGATAACTAGTTTCAATTGCTCAATCGCAATAAATGCCTCTACAACTGAGACCGGACATATTCACGGTCGGGCAAGATAGCAAGTTTCAATTGCTCAATCGCAATAAATGCCTCTACAACACAATAAGATGATCGTTGAGGCGCATATAGCCAAAGTTTCAATTGCTCAATCGCAATAAATGCCTCTACAACTTTACAAGAAATATCCAATGCCGATGAGGTCGCAAAGGTTTCAATTGCTCAATCGCAATAAATGCCTCTACAACCTCAAGTTCCTCCTGCTCCTCCCGTGCAAGGGGTTGTTTCAATTGCTCAATCGCAATAAATGCCTCTACAACTTATAGACCAAATAGACAACATAGAAGATTCGCCGTGTTTCAATTGCTCAATCGCAATAAATGCCTCTACAACCACAGATCCCAGCGGGAGCGAGGTGCAGCTTTGTCCTTCGTTTCAATTGCTCAATCGCAATAAATGCCTCTACAACAATAGCCTGGATATGACCCAACCAGAAAACCGCGAGTAGTTTCAATTGCTCAATCGCAATAAATGCCTCTACAACTATGTATTTTTTCTCTTGACCTTCTTAATATCTTTGTTTCAATTGCTCAATCGCAATAAATGCCTCTACAACAATAGCCTGGATATGACCCAACCAGAAAACCGCGAGTAGTTTCAATTGCTCAATCGCAATAAATGCCTCTACAACTATGTATTTTTTCTCTTGACCTTCTTAATATCTTTGTTTCAATTGCTCAATCGCAATAAATGCCTCTACAACGGTACTGGCCTATCTGCTGCTCGGTAGATATCCAAGGTTTCAATTGCTCAATCGCAATAAATGCCTCTACAACTTGTCGGCGAGCCTCATTGGAGATACAAGAA
Organism: uncultured Chloroflexia bacterium; assembly: GCA_963802635.1. GTDB lineage: Bacteria > Chloroflexota > Ktedonobacteria > Ktedonobacterales > Ktedonobacteraceae > CAVTLG01. The sequence continues at coordinate 937,356 of CAWDJJ010000001.1, forward strand.
TCAAGTTTCAATTGCTCAATCGCAATAAATGCCTCTACAACACGACTGCATATAGAGTTCGCGACCGTCTTGAGCCACAAGTTTCAATTGCTCAATCGCAATAAATGCCTCTACAACGAGAGAATTTGGAATCTCTCAAAGATTCTTAACGGCCGTTTCAATTGCTCAATCGCAATAAATGCCTCTACAACGATGCTGCGAACTATCGCGCTTTGCAAGAGCGATGGTTTCAATTGCTCAATCGCAATAAATGCCTCTACAACAAACGTTCCGCAAGTCTGCCAATGACTGGCAATTCTGTTTCAATTGCTCAATCGCAATAAATGCCTCTACAACCTAAGCTTGCAGAGAAAGATCCGGAGTACGCGGCGCAAGTTTCAATTGCTCAATCGCAATAAATGCCTCTACAACTCTCTCTGCTCGCTTGTGTAGTAAGCTGATTGAACTGTTTCAATTGCTCAATCGCAATAAATGCCTCTACAACTTTGCGACAATATAGCCTTGCTCATCGACGACATTCAAGTTTCAATTGCTCAATCGCAATAAATGCCTCTACAACCCCCGGCGCTGGCAAAAGCGCTTGCAGCGCTAGCTGAGGTGGGGTTTTCCGAGAGGGTCCTGACAGGAGCTATTATAACATAGGTTTTGGGGAGAAAACAAGGCCAGTTGGACTTTTTTGAGCTTGAATTACGCTGCGAGAGGCTCAGCTCAACACTGCCACAGCTCAGCCTCTCGCACATACTGACGGATATGCCCCACAAAACGGCTCAAATTAAGTAACTGGTAGTTTCAACCGGTTCGGGTATGCCAATAGTGTCGATTTTCGGTAGGCAGGCATCACAGATGGTGTAAATGCGCACACGGTCCTGCTGGTTGTTGAGATAACGGTCCAGTTTGGCACGCATCTGCAATAGCTCCTTTTTGGTCAGAAAGCACTCAAAAAGCGAATATTCGGTCCACTGACCAAAGCCCTTGAGGATTTTGTGTACCCGCGTCCGACGCTTGTCGTCAGGGATATCGTATGCGACAACGTAGAAACTACTCTGCCTGGCTCCTCTTGTTTGCACTCCACTCACGATGACTCTTCCTCTCCACTAACGTACCGCAAAAGGTGTATATGTATCTACTTCGCCCGTCAGGTACTTTCCAAGCAGGCGAGCTTGCACTTCGATACAGCGACGATACGTTACTTTGTATTCAAAGACGGGGTGTATGATGGTCTCCTGCATGCGGTCCTCAAATTTCTCTAAGAAGAGACGCCTCGTCGCGTCCGTCATACGACAGGCATTGAATTCGTTGACAAAATCTTTTGGCTCAAGCTGATGGTTGTTGAGCAAGCTGAGCACGACTGAGTCAACAATTAATGGTCTGAACTCCTCCATCAAGTCCAGGGCTAGCGCTGGCTTCCCATAGCGCGAGGCATGCAGATAGCCGATATATGGGTCAAAGCCCACACTGGCTAATGCGCTGGCAACCTGCGATGTCAGAATCACGTACCCATAGCTGAGCATGGCGTTGACTGGATCTGTCGGCGGACGACGAACACGTTTCGCAAAGCCGTGCGACCAGCCACATTTGATAAGTTGTCCCAGGACACTAAAATAGGCCGCACTACCCGCACCTTCACAGCCGAGAAGAGGTCCCAGACCGTTCATTCTTCCACTGGCAATTTCCTCCGGCTCCAGCTCGCTCTGCTGCTGATCAACGCTCCCTTCTGCGTTTATCTGCTCATACGTATCAAGCGTGGTCTGCTCAGCCGAGGCAATACAGCGCTTGAGGCTCTCGATCTGCTCGGCAAGCACTACGTCTGGATGCAGACGCTGATAACGCATGAGTAAGGTGCGCATGTTGCGTAGCTTGCCGCTGACAAAGCGCTGCGCAAGTGCATGACGACGCGTAGGCTCTGCATGAGTTGCATGTTGTGCCAGGCGCAAGATGCTATTTTTGGTCAAGGTAGGACTGAGACTCCCGAGATAGCGCCCGTACTTAGTCAGGTAGGTGATGGGTACTTTCGCGTCCAGCAGACTCGCCAACGCGGGCGTGGTCAGGGTAATGTCACCGAGGACCATAATTTCTTCGATCTTCAAAAGCGGTACGGTCATTTTGCGCTCGCGCTTGCCTTGTGCGCGCGGTTCACCTTCGCCTTCACGTTCAGGGATATGCACAATAAGGCATTCACCTTCACGACCTACCCACGCATGCTGCTCGGTGAGATACAGGATTGCCATGTTTATACTCCTTCTTTTATCTGCGCCCGCATTTTAAGTACTTCGCGTGGTAAGCAGATCGGTTCCAGCGAACAATCACGGCACTTGCGCCAGTTCGTAATTGGCTCAGGAGGGGAGGCGGCAGTGGCTACCTGGCGCGCTTCCTCCACGAGAACAAGCGTCTGTTGGCGTAGTGCAGCGTCAATACTGACCTCATCCCGACGAGCCGAGCCAATATAGAAGAGATAGCCATGCGTGATGCTGCCAGATGGTATAGCCAGTACTTCTTCCAGGGCCAGAGCTTGCGCGCAGAGTTGCGTGTGATCGGAGAGCCACTTGCCCATTTTGCCTTTTTTGTACTCGACTGGATAGAGTTTGTGCTCTAACACTAACGTTGCCAGGTCAGCGCTAGCGCCATCAGCTTCGAGCAAATCGCAATAGCCCAGTAGACCCAGAGTAGGCGCGCACAGATAGCTATGACGGAATTGTATTTTCTCGCCGCGTGCACTACTGCCGAACTGATCGACACGCTCGTGCAGTTGCTGCCCTTCGAGAACGTGCTCATTGACGACCATCTCGCCCAGCGTGAACTCGTAGTAAAAACGACGCGGGCAGTAGGCATAAGCGTTCAACTGCGAGAGTGGAATATACATAAGGTTTTCCCGTTGTTCTTGCATATTTCTCCTTACTTGTGTAAAATACAGATAACGTGGTATCTGCTTGACAAATACAGTCAGAAGTACTAGTATTGTTTATCTGAACAGAGCAATGGTATAGAGAAAACGAGACATATGAGACGCAACTCTAAAATTGAGCTAGCAAGTAGACGCCGTCTTATAATTCTGGCCTTACTGCATCAACGTCCGCATAGATACAATGAAATAATTGCAGCGATGCAACAAGAGTATTTATCAGCTAACACGTATGTATTAGCTGTAGATGCTGATCCTAAAAAGCAAAAGCTGCAATTTCGGAATGATCGCACTGCGCTACGTAAGCAAGGTTGCAACATAACCTTTGATCGGCATAGCCAATGCTATATATGGCATAATTCCCCCTTTAAGTTTTCATTGCCGCAGCAGCAACTAACGGCCCTGGCAATCTTGCTCAACACTTTCTCCAATAGCAGGATCATCCATGCAGATACCATCCAGGAACTACTCTCATCCCTGGTAAACAACCTTCCTGATGGTCAACAAAAGGTTGTTGCAGAGCAGAAACGTGTATTCTCCATCGACCTGCGGGAGAAAACTGATTATCGCTCCACTGACTCAAACACTGTAGGCCGTATTGAAATGGCGTTAAAGCGTCGGCAACAACTCGCATTCACGTACCGCTCCCTTCGCGATGGTAAAGAACGCAGGCATGTCATAGAACCCCGTCGTTTGTATTTTGAAAACGGTCATATTTACCTCAGAGGATGGAGTATCGATTGGAATAAAGAACTCCCCTTTCGTCTCGACTCTATTGTTCCTGGTAGTGCGACTGTGCTCCCTACTTCCATCGTGCCCAACCGACCCACGCCACCTTTACACCTGTTGCGCTACCATCTCAGTCCACAAATCGCACGTAATGGCGTGAGTGAATACTTTGCAGATCACAGTATAGAACCACATCCAGATGGATCAGCAACAATCACCGCACGCGTACCCGATCCCGATCTCTTCGAAGCGCGTCGTATCCTGCTTAGCTACGGAGAAAACTGTACAATTCTAGAACCGGTCGAATTACTGCAAAGGATGCGTTCCGTAACTGAGCATTACAACAAACACTATCTTACACCCGAGGTATGACCTCAATTGAGGTCACATCCCTTTGTTACAATGCCCGTGTAGCTCAATATCTTGCACGGGAAACCAGCAGAACGCAGCGAACTCAAGATATTGCGCAACACATTCACTAGTAGATAGGTTTTTTGTGGAGGAAGAAGCAGAGTGTATTATCACACGATCTTGCGTGACTACGCACGCAACTATGCTATCCCAGCCATGCTAGAGCAAGGATGGGCATTCAAAGCTGCAAAGTCCTATGGTTGGCTACAGGCAAAACGCGGCCCCGAATATCATGTCGACCAACCACTACGTAGCCATATTCTTAATGGCCTGTACGCTCTCACACGTGTACTTGAGTATCTCAAGACTCAAGGGTACTACAGCTTAAGCGCGCACGACTTTAAGCGCGTCCTGGTACTCTATACCTTGCACGATGCGTACAAAGATAGCGCGCTAGCCAGCACAAAGATGGGGAAAGGAGAATTTGGTATCCCTCTGACGGCACTGGAAGATTTACTAGATCGCATGCATCTGCGCGATTTTGTCAATGTCACCGCTGCAGAGGTGCGCATGGCAAGCGTTTCACTTCAAAGTCCCAGGGTAGGCGATCTGGCAGCGAGTAGTCCAGGCTTTGACCGCCTCTCTAATTTGATCCACCTGGCCGATGCTTTCGCCAGCCAGCAAACCTCGCGTGATTATCGTACGGCAGAGCATAGAATTCAGGAAATGATCAGTGGGCCAGCGTTGACTGCACACACCGTGGCACGAGTAGGTAAACGTATGAGCGGGATAGACAGTGTGGCAAGCGAGGTACAGCCAGCGCTAAAGCTCTACTATCACGAATTGGATGATTATCGGGGTCTTTCTACTTTACTGATTCACCAGGCAACAGAGGAAGTGCTCAGTGCCTATGGCTTTTACCCTCTGCTCTACTTTGCGAATGGCAATCTCTATATTGGACCAGAGCACATTGAGATAGATACAGCGCAAGTAAGAGAGAAAGTAGCAAAGCTTCTTCTGCTCAAAATCAGGAATGAAGCAAATGAGAGCCTCGATATCGCACGAGATGCCTGTGATCCACGCAAAGGCATGAAAATTGAGAAATATGCGTACCTGTTTTGCAGTTTTGCCATGCTATTAAAGGCAGTACAAGAGAAAACGACGCTGAGTAAAACGGTTGGCTTCATGAGCAAGATCCTGGCTGAACGCGTCAAAAAACAGAAATATGAGCGCCCCGAAGATTTCTATCTGTCCTACGACATGCCGATGAATCTCGACCAGACTGAAATGCAGGCACAACATTGGCTTGCCGCAAGTAAGCTCATTATGGCGGCAGAAAATATGGCAGGTGCGTTGGTGCCAACGGATACACTTGAATGGCTATTCATGACCTTTCATACTCCAACTCAAATAGCAGAGACGATACGGCAGCAACACAAATTACTGACAGATGGCGGTGTCTCCGATCACAGTTTTATTATCGCTTACCACTGGCTCGCTCAGGCACGCTTCACAGAGCAGAAACGTATCTGGTTAGAAGTGGAGGTTTCACATATCCAGGAGACCCTCACCGCACAGATTTTACAGGCATTGCAACAATATGAGCAGGCTGACAACGTATTGAATTTTGTTGAGAAGGAACTGGCACTGCAAAGCGACTCGCAGCAGTACCTCGCTGCACACCTACAGTTTTCCTTTGAGACCATCAGCACACTGGAAGAAAGCTCTCTCGCAGAATACGAGAAGGAGCGCAAGCCAGCGCACAAGCGCATTTGCAGTATATGTAATCGCGTAATTATACCGCAAGTAAACAAAAAGAACAGTGAAATCAAAACAACCATTGCCAATCAGCAAGCACTGGTCTTTTCCAATAAACGCCGACCAACAGACATCAATAAGAGCGATATGATGGTATGGTGTCCGATGTGCTATCTGGAATTTATGGTACGGAAGCTCAGTGGACAAAGCTATCCAGATAATAGTGACTACAACGCTTCGTACCGCCTGCACCTCTATGTTTTGCCAGATTACTCGTTCACGCCTCAGCTCTGGGAAGATACAAGCCGGGAACTCATGCGCAACTTCCATCCCCAGGAGACTACGGCGAGCAGACTTGTCCTGCGTGGGAGTAAAGACGAGCCTGCGCTGCCTGCGCAATGGCTGGAGCGACGTACCGTTGATCCGAGCTGGCTGGAACACGTCCAGGATATGTTTGCCAATCAGGCAGCATATATACAGACACCAACCAAAGATGGCAAGAAGCGTAGCAAATTTGGAGATCGTATGACCTTTTCCTTTAAGAATCCCAATTACATGCTTATTACCTACGACAACACGGTTCAGCGCAACGGGGATAAAAGTCTGGCACCGACACATGTAGAAGTCTGGACAAAAGCATTATATGCGGCCACGCTGATCCATCTCCTCACAGGTGCGCGGATCTATATTACAGATAAGCCATACCTTACTATCACACGACCGGAACAGATGAAGACGATCATTGAGATGGAGGGATTACACCCACTGCTCTACAGCCTGCTACCACTTCATCGTACTGATGCCGAGTTTGCTGCTGCTGCAGGCATCCGTGCCTCTGAAAGTAACGCCCGGTTGCCCATTGCCGCCTTACCGACCATGCTTGACCTGCTGGCCGCTGTCTGGGAGATCAATGCAGCCCTCTATCAAAGCAAACCCAACGAAAGGCGCAATCTCGATAAACAGGTGGCAAGCATCCTGGAAGAAATCAGGAGGAACTACCTGGCTGGTGCAACGCTCTATAAAATGCGTGAGCGCAGTAAAGGCACGGCCTATGCCATATTTACCCGCGCTTGCCAGCTACTTTTGCCATTACAGCATGATGAAGTTCGGCAGGCACTCTACGACGAAGGCTATGAACTTATGCTCGATAAAGAAGGAGGTGACTTGATGAAACTGGCACACACGATTACAGATACAAGTTTAAAACTCTATCATCCATCAGCCAAAGAAAAGGGACGGACTCACCGCTTTGAGACGCTCTTTCGCACTGGAGTGGAGGCCATTAAGATCAACGCGAATGTGCATGAAGATGAGCTGATTGCACGCGTTGCTGGCACTGTACTCAAACGCCTTGAGCGCATTATTGATGCAGGAGGATATAGCCCTATATACGGGGAAGAGCGACTTGCCACGGTACAAGCGTTTGCCGAAACGCTGGTGCGCGATCTGTTTTGTGAGCATTGTGGACGTAGCGTATCACGTCTTTCTCACGAAGAAAATCCGCTGGCAGATGCTATTTACTTTCTCACTTATCAGAAAATAAATCAGTATTGGGCAGAGAAAAGAAGTCAGGAGGGGAAAACAGAGGAAGCTTCAGTAAATGAAGAAAATGACTAGATGCAAAAATAGTATTGATAGTTATATTACAGGAGATTAAGAGATGCTAGAAGAGCTTACCAGGATACTGAGCACCCATAAAAGTGCATTTCACACACAGATACCGCGCTATCGCCAGAATCGCTATGTACAGATCGTCGTGCTGCGTGAAACAAAATCACATGCAATCTTCACTACCGAGGGACAAACTCTCGATGTCGAGCGGCTGCAAGCAGGCATCACGACACGCAAACAAATTGACCGTGTTGTGATGTATAAGCGTAAGCAAATCGCGCCAGAACGCCGTACTGGTAAGGCACTGTTACGCGACCTCAATATCCTGGATGCTACCAATGGGAGCACAGCTAATGAAAAAAAGAAGGGCAAGGTCGACAAAGCCAGCCGCTTCGAATGCCAGATTATGGGCGGCAGTTGCGGGAACTGTCCAGACTGTATTCTCTATGGCTATGCTGCGACGAAAGATACCGGGAGCCAGAGAGCACGTGTTCTGACTGATAGTGGTTTCGTCGTGCGCGATATTCCGCAGGTCATGCGTACCATCAAACTCAATGCGATACAGGATACTATCGCTGGCGGCATCGCCGGAAGCGCATTTGCCAGCCGCGAGAACATACTGCCACAGATTTTTATTCCTACCGTGGAGACATTGCTGGACGTTACGGAGACCGAACTCGTCTACGTTCTGGGCAATATTCTCAAGACGACCCGTTACGGAGCTGAGAGTAACCGCGAAGGTTTTATGCGCAACCATATTCTGGGCCTCTATTTCAGTGACACAGAGCTTTTCAGCAATCTGGAACTGACACAACGCTACTATGATGCCATTGCAGCAACAACGGATAATGTTTTGCCAGATTATCTCAGTGTTGATCAATTTCTGGATAACTGGTCACAGGTCGAGGAAGCGTCGTTAGCCCAGGTGGTGGGGCGAAAAAGCAAAGTAACCGAGCTAGATAATCTGCTGGGTGGTATCCGAGCCATTTATGAAAGTGAGCAGTTGCTGCGACCGGTACTACAAAAGCTGGATGAGGATACACGCCGTTATGTCAAAGACGTCAAGGTAAAGGACAAAGGTAGTGATACGAGCGAGGACGAGACGGAGGAGTAGTAATGGAACTCTATCGTTGCGATCTCACCTTGCATGATTACCTTTTCTTTGCGACAACGGAGCGTGGCAAAGTTGCAGAGACGGGTCCATTTGTGCATAATTATGCTCTCACCTATGCTCTGGGATGGGCAGCATCGTCGTGGCACAACGCTATCCAGAAACCACATTACCGTGAAGATCTGGCTCAGGTGGGTCGCAAATATATCACACCAGCCAGGTTGCTACATGGCAGCTACCTTCTCAATCAGTACAATACCCTGAGTGAAAGTTATAATTTAAATAAAGTACAGAGCGTTGGGTATCCCGATTGGGGCTATATCAAATGCTTCCGTCCAGGTACACTGTTTCGTAGTTATGTTGTCAGTGCAGAGGTGGTGTACTTTCCACACTATCTTCGCCTGGGAAAATTCATGGCGAAGACCTCTGTGAAGATTACGCCTGCACAAAATCTGCACCTTCATCTGGCACCGGAAAAGCGCGCACCGCAGCGCTCTACTTATCCGCTACTCAACTGGGATGATCTGGCTGTTTCTGACCGCCCAGTTGCCTTTGACATCATCGTCAACGTTCTACCGGGTCATCTCATTGATAACCCGGTATTTGATGATACACAGCATGCCTATCTGACAGCAACATTCACAGACGAAGACGTTTCAGTACACATCCCCTTGAACATGGGATACTATGGAGAAAACCTATGCGCATCCTGGTAAAAGAGTTGCGTTATAGCGCACTGACGCAACCATTTCTTGGCGACCTCAAGCCCTATGCACATCAAGCCAGGACACTTCAGTTGGTGAGAGATGCCATTGAGCAATGCCAGACCATCTGTATTGAGAACGCGAGCATGACAGGTAGCGGCAAAACATTGGCGAACTTTGCTGCTGCCATCCTGGATGGAGTACACACGTGTGGCGTTTATCCCACAAATGAGCTGTTAATGGACCAATATGTCTCTCTTATCCAAAAACCGCCCACGCATCAATATCCCCCCTTTATCCAGAAACTGCCACTAGATGACATTTCAATACTAGATAGCCAGGGGCTGGATAATATTAGCGCTGTCATGCCACATATACGTAGTCATGCCCATTCGCTTGCATGGGCAACAGGTGAAGATATGCGCACGGCGGTGTTAACCAATCCAGACGTGCTCTATCTAGCGATGTACAGTCTTTATGGTCAAATGTTTAGCAACTTTGACATGAGCTATGGGCCGCGCGCCTTTCAACATATGCTCAACAATTATCCAGTCATTGCCTTTGATGAGTTCCATCTCTATAATCCCAAACAGATCGCCAACACAGCATTTATTATGGGCACAGTGAAGGTCCTGGCTCCTGAAAAACCGCACATTTTTATTTTTTCGTCGGCAACTCCACAGGAGCAATTCAAACGCTATGTACAACGTCTGGAAATAGCGGTGCATACGGTGACAGACTCACCATCTGATATGTCCAGCGCGCAGGTAGTTTGTGAGCCGCTAGCAGTGAATTTTCTGGCGGCAGATCTCCTACGCTGGCAAGGCGGTGAAGAGATACGCAACAACTTAGCGACGATTCTTGCATGGGCCGATAGTTGTACGCCACCAGCGCGTGGTGTATTCATTGTTGATAGTGTCTATGAGGCAAAACGCATTGCATCAGACCTACGCCAGAACTATGATCCCACTCTTGTAGGAGAGGTTCATGGCTACATGCATCCTGAAGATAGAGCTGCCGCACTTCTCTGCCGACTGAGTGTGGGCACCACGACTATAGACGTTGGCGTCGATCTGACAGGAGCTAAGACCAAAGAGTTCCTGGTCTGTGAGGCGCGTAGTGCTGCGCAGGCGATACAGCGTATTGGTCGCATCGGACGGCAGGGGCGCGAACCAGATACGATCAAGATCCCTAACACAGTCTGGCTTGTTGTGCCCGAATATGTGCATCAGTATATAGAGCATCAGCAAACAGATGGTACCGCGATGACACGAGAGGAGTTGAACAAGCTGCTCAACGACGCATATCTTGGTCATGAAAATTTTGCCGCCTACACACAAAAATACTCACAACTGGAAGCAGTCTCAGCATGTGAGCGTATACTCAGACAGCAATATTTCGCAGACAACCTACCGGTTGCGGAGGAAAAATTGCAGTCGCTGGTTCCCATGCTCTATGCTAAAACTGCGCCTGATAATCAAGAGCAGGCCCGGCAAAGCTATCAAAAATATACCAAGCAGCAGTACGCCATCTGGCGTAAATTTGGCACAGAGGTAAAGAATCCCAATAGTACCATGAAACGCTATTACTTGTCTGACCTGGAGAGTTTTCGTGGAGGCATGGAAAGTGACTTTACGGTAGCTATTTATGATGAGCTCGACCTGGAAATCGGGCTGACTCCGTTCAAGACATACGGGCTACCGTTCGTGCTACGTCGTACACATTGTGAGGAGCTGAGTCAAAAGAGCTTCCATGAACTACTACGGCGTAAGCACCCGGAAAAAGCTGGGGAGTGGTTAGATGATCTTGAACGGAGGCGCGTATTGGGTTATATGCATGTTCACAAGCTGATTGCAGGCAAAGCCAACGAGTGCTACTTCGAGGTTTGCAAACCACGTGACGGTTTACCATTTCAACAGGTTGTACGCTTAGAAGGCTTAACTATGGGTGGTGCGGTTCCGCTACGTACCGCTGCGGATAGTATCAATAGTCATTTGAAAAAAATCAAGCTCAATTGCTGGATTAGCGAACAGGAGAGTTTCAAACTGAGTAATGCACTCCATTTGCCACCACTGTTTGCGCTCTATCCCTTGCACGCTATAAATCCAGGAGGAACGCATAGTAAGTGGAGTATTGCTTTCGGCCTGGATGCATTTTTCTTGGAATGTACTGCACCACCGATGAGGAGAACCAACAATATTCGCAAAGATGGTACCGCGATTTTTTCATGAAGAAAGAGCAGAATCTATGTCTTCAAAATGTCTTTATTCCATCATTCTCGAATTGCGGGCGACGAGAAGCGCGACATTACCGGTAACGACGGGACACCAGGCACACGCGCTCTTTTTAAGCCTCATCGGGCAGGTCGACGCAGGAATGGCAGCACGCTTGCACGATGAGCCTGACTACCGACCATTTACGGTCTCTCCCCTCGGCGGAGCGATCAAACGCGGGAACAGTCTCGCTCTGCAGGAGGGCCAGAGCTACCGCTTGCGCGTTACGTTGCTCGACGGTGGGCAACTCTGGCAGTGCTTAAGTGGTTACTTTTTAGGCACCGGCATGCAGCAACGTGTACGCCTGGGTGAGGCAGAATTTGCGCCCCAAAAGATCCTTTCCACCTCAGCAACTGATCCGACCGGCTGGGCAGCAAACACAGATTGGCAGACGTTAGCGCATATAGCAGCACAACAGACGATCACCATGCACTTTGCCAGCCCTACGGCATTTAGTCTGGGGGAGCATCGTTTTGCGCTTTTCCCGGAACCCATGCTGCTCTGGGATAGCCTTATGCGCACATGGAATCGCTATGCTCCCGAGGTACTCCACCTGGATAAGCCAGCTATTCGGGAATATGTGCAGCAGCAGGTTGTGATCAGTGACTACCGACTAAACACCGATATGTTAAATTTTCCAAAATATCTGCAAAAAGGCTTTGTAGGCAGTTGTACGTATACACTCAAAGAGCGAGGTGGTTATGCGCCACAACTGGCGACCCTGGCGCACTTCGCGCATTACGCAGGGATTGGCTATAAAACGACCATGGGCATGGGCCAGGCGCGCCTTGAGCTACGCTCAAGTGAAGGTAGCGTCTGAGCAATGGTAATCCACACGCGTAATTGCAAGAAGAGGCTCCTGAGCGCGAGAGGCTCGGGTGTGGCAGTGCTGAGCTGAGCCTCTCGCGCGGCAATTTGAGCTTAAAAATGTCTGGCAGGCATTGCTTTCTCCCAAAGACCTATGTTACAATAGTGTTTGTGCGGACCCTCTCGCAAAACCCCACCTCAGCTAGCGCTGCAGGCACCTTCACAGCGCCGGGGGGTTGTAGAGGCAAAAATTGCGTTTGAGCAATTGAAACAGTCTCGATAGTGACGCGCGCGATGGGTAATCCTTGTGTTGTAGAGGCAAAAATTGCGTTTGAGCAATTGAAACCAGTATGCGCGTTTACCAGCAATCTTGTTCTTACATGTTGTAGAGGCAAAAATTGCGTTTGAGCAATTGAAACCGCGGCAAATATCGTATCCCTGGCAACAAGCTGCCACGTTGTAGAGGCAAAAATTGCGTTTGAGCAATTGAAACTGGGAAAAAGTAAAGCAAAACATGAGATTATTCGTAAAGTTGTAGAGGCAAAAATTGCGTTTGAGCAATTGAAACAGTAGCTTTACACTTGCCAATAACGCCTTAACGGCCGTTGTAGAGGCAAAAATTGCGTTTGAGCAATTGAAACGCTCGTCTCCGTCAAGAGATAGAGTTAGTTTGTTCCTCGGTTGTAGAGGCAAAAATTGCGTTTGAGCAATTGAAACTCAATAGCACACTACAGTGGCACTTGTCGGAGCAAAGGCGGAGGCAAGCCGACCCGGAAGCCCCAAACAAGCAAGCAGCTAGATCAGATGAGCTTGTAGCGCCTCAGCCGCCTGCTCCAACACGGCAATGGTCAACTCCGGGGCCGGTGCCAGACGCAGGGTGTAGCTGTGGTTGCGGATGTGCCGATGCGCCCGCCAGGCACCTTTCTTCACGCGCCACTCATGATGAGCCGTGAAGTGGCCCGATTTTCCCACAAAGCGAAACAAGCCCTGCTGGGCCACCCAGGCAAACCACTCTGGGGTGTCAGGCTCAAAAGGCAGCACACCGTGCTTGGGACAGATCACCACATAGTGCCCCTGTTCGCCGTACTCGACGCGCGGGATGATGTGCGTCGGCTTGGCAGGCGCTGTCGTTTTGGCGGTGGCAGATGCCGCAGGACGCGAGCGGAGAGCAGGGGAGATGGGTTTGGCTGGAGGCTGGACCGTGTTGCTCGGCTTGGGCACAGGAAGCTTACGGGCGGACTCAGGTTTGGACTCTGTGAGCAGGCAGGTGAGAGCAGCCACTTGCTGCTGCAAGGCGGCAAGTTGGGCTTGCATGGCGCAAAGCTGCTCAGGCAGGGCCAGCAACTCAGCAGGCAACGGTGGCACCTCGCACTTCACAGGGGTGGGTGGCTCCTGGAAGAGAGGAGCCAGGCAGCGCTGATGCAGGCGAGCCAGCACCTGGAGGTGTTCAAGGCTCATGCCTTTTTTGCGGCCATCGTGGGGATGGCATTGCAGGGAAAGCTGAGCATCGCAGAGCCAGCGGCGCAGGGTTTTGACATCAATGCCGAGGTGGCAAGCAGCCTCGGCTACAGACACAAAGGTCATGGGATCGCTCCTTTCGGGCGTAGTGGATAACAAGAACGACAACCAAGCTGACAGCCTCCAGGGAAAAGTCCCGGCAAGAGCGGGCCGCTGGCTTGGAGAAGGAAGGACCAGCCTGCTTGACAGGGCGATTTAGCTGGTTTTTTCGCGGCGACGACGATGATAATAGCCAGCCCAATACTGGTGGGTTCGTCGAAACCAGGACCACTGAGAGATCAGCGGTGCCGCAGTGGGAGCAGGGAAGAACAGGTGAGCCAGCAGATGACGCACTTCCGAGGGGGTCAAAGCACTGAGCGGGGGCGCGGGCTTCGCTCTGGAGTCTTCAGCAGACGCAGGCGCTTGCAGGCAGAGACTGACCAGAAAGGCGTAGGCGAGCAGCACGAGGGTGATATGGCGATACCAACCCACGTAGCTACGTACTTCATACTGATCGATTCCCAGCGCTTTGGTGGCTTGCAGATCCTCTTCGATATGCCAGCGGGAGCCGATGGCTTGCACCATGATGGACAGGGACGTATCCAAGGGAGCGTAGATCAGGGTAATAGGCCAGCTCGTTTGGGTCGTCGAGGCAGCGGCGTACCACGAGGAAATGGCGACGGTCCACGACGCCCCCGTGTACGACGGGCAGGCAAGCCCAGTCAAAGAGGCGCTCGCCTTTGGTACCCTGACTGGCAGAAAGGCGCTGCCAATCACGGGCACGCAAGGCTTGTTGTGCGATGCTGGCGACATCACTGAGCAGCAGACCAGCGCGAGTCTGCACGCAGACGACTTCGATGGAGGGCACCGCCAGTGCAGAGGCATAGCCTTGCTCTTCGAGCCAGAGCCGCAGGTCAGGGCTGTGACCGTAGACCGTATCGGCCACGACCCAGCTGATAGACAGGCCCGCAGCCTGGGCGCGTTGGACCATACGTTTGGCCAGTTCGGGTTTGGTCTGAAAAGAGACCATATCGGGGATATGGGCGGCTTGCCTGCGTGGCAGATCAGAACACCAGTCTTCGAGCAGATACAACTCACGGTCGATGATGGCATGGCCCCGCTCGGTGACGTAAGAGAGAAAGACGCCGACCTGACAATTTTCGACGCGGCCGGTGCGTCCGCAATATTGGGGTCCGACGCCAGCGGAGTGACGGCCCCGTTTGGGAAAGCAGCTCTCATCAATGACGAGTACAGGGAAGACCAGGGTGGGTGAGGCTTCGGCGGGTAAAAGAGGGGGTGGGTGCAAGGTCTGGCAGACAAAGGTGCGCAGTTCATCGCGGACGCCGTCTTCGTCCCAAACGGCGCGCGAGAGCAAGCGCTGCATGCCGTAGGGCCGTGCTTGTCGGGCCTGTTCAGCGATCTGCCAGCCATTTTTTCTGGGGATATCGCTCAGGATGGCTTGCAGGTAAAGCAAGGCATGGGTTCGGACTTCTGGGCGTGCAAAATACAGGCCCAGCCGCTGATGCAACTGGAACAAGCTCATGGTCCAGGAACCGATCGCGCTCAGGGTTGGACTCGTTGGCTGGGTTGTGGTAGACTGTTGATGCTTCATGTTTTTCTCGTTTCTGATGGACGGCTCAAACAACAACTGGAAATACTTCTAGCATGTCACATCGACGCGCGAATAGCACGAAGTTTTTACTAATCGGGGGAAAATTCCAGGGAATCTGGTTCTGCATCTCAGGTGCACCGGCGCAGTACAATGATCAGGGGGTATCCGGGGAGAATTCCAGGGAATTTGGTTCTCTTTCGAAGTGCCACTGTAGTGTAGCAGTAACGGTACCTGATAAAAGAGCAACTAGTTGTAGAGGCAAAAATTGCGTTTGAGCAATTGAAACGAATATGATTAGCATTTAATTTCCAGGGATAGGGCGGTTGTTGTAGAGGCAAAAATTGCGTTTGAGCAATTGAAACTTTAGCGATGTATGTGAGACCTGCCGTGAGTCCCTTGTTGTAGAGGCAAAAATTGCGTTTGAGCAATTGAAACAATGATGTTAGTGGATGCCAGTGGGGAAGTTGCTGGTGTTGCAGAGGCATTTATTACACAAACAAAAATTGCTCTTGAAAAACCGTAAATCTATTTTTTATTCTAAATTTTAGTTAATCACGGCAAGTTCTCTTCATGCATCTTCACTCCCAATCCTGGTCCATCTGGTAAGATGAGCTTTCCTTGCTCTACTATCACCCCTCTGTAGGGATCGTTGTCGATCAACAAGTTGCCATCCAGATCGGCATAGTCTACGAGGGGCGTCAAGTGAGCCGCAGCAGTAACCGCCAGGGAACTCTCGATCATGCAGCCAAGCATAACGCGTAAGTTATGAGCACGCGCAGTATGAAATCATCTTCAGAGCATGGCTAATGCCCCCGCATTTTGTTAGCTTTATGTTAACGCCGTCCACGCATGCACTGACGAGAGGAATATCCTCAACAGTGACGCAACTCTCGTCTACAATAATCGGCAAGGGGACATTGTCACGTACCAGCTTCAGACCTGCCAGGTCGTGCGCGTTGACTGGCTGCTCAACAAACTCAATATTGTAAGGGGCCAATGCGTTAATCATCTTAATGGCCTCTTTAGGTGTCCAGCCGGTATTCGCATCGACGCGAATCACGGCGTTTGTCACGTCACGGATAGCTTTGATGATCTCAAGATCGTGCTTTGTGCCAACTTTAATTTTGAGGATCGGGTAATCTTTTGCTAATAACGCCTTTTTCGCCATCTCTTCCGGTGTATCAAGGCCGATGGTGAAAGATGTACGTGGTGTGTGTTTCGGATTGAGTCCGAGCAGCTTGTAGAGCGGTATGCCCAGCACCTTGCCCACGATATCATAGAGCGCCATATCTACAGCCGCCTTTGCGGATGGATGCAAACGGATGATTTTCTCTAAATGGCGCATGATGTCGTCGATCATAAAGGGATCGTCACCCAGGTTGCCCGCGAACATCGCAATGCAAGCAAGCACGGTCTCCACACTTTCACCATAGTATGCACTGGGCGCGGCTTCACCATAGCCGATATGTTCATTAAAGTTAATCTGTACAATAACGTTGGCAGCGCTCTGTTGAACCGCTCGGGAAATACGAAAGGGTGTTGTGAGCTTGAGGTTGATGGGTCTGGCATTGAGATGTAACATACATCGTTCCTCTCTCCAAAACAATCATCTTTACTGATGTGCTACAGGCTGCTAGATGGCGAAATATTGCGTGATAGCATCTAGTAATGGGCTGGCTCCGAAGCGGATGACATCAGTGGTGGGAAGGCCGGTCTCATCTTGTGCTTGCTGGATGGCCTGACGCGCCTCTTGTTCGCTGAGATGATGGGTCATGAGCGTCAGCCCCACTACTTTGCTGCTGCGCTCGGGTCGTAGCCAGCTCGTGGCCTCTTCATTAATCTCGATCATGCGCTTCAGAGGTGGCATCAAGCACTGCTCGTAGGTATCAACTATGGTTGCACCTGCTCTGTGACAGAGGATCATGGCATCAGGCATAGAGCCGTGAATCAGCCCAAGCGTGACTGGCGAGTAGCCGGGATGGAGCAGTGAACCCTGTCCCTCCACAAAGACCCAGTCGTACTTGTTTGTAAAGTCAAGCACCATTTCTTCAACTAGGCCAGTGGTAAAATCGCTGATGAGACGGTCTACAGGCAACCCGTTGCCAGATATCATAATACCTGTCTGGCCGGTTGCGACAAAGACGCTATTCAGGTGACGTTCACGTGCTGCACGATCCAATTCCAGCGAAACAGTCATTTTGCCACTTGAGCTGTCGGAACCGACGGCCAGGATAGTATGGCTGCCGGGACGGTGTGGTGTAAACGAGCACATCCGTTGCTTGTTGGGTGGGCGGCGTACATCCCAGATAGTCACATGCTGCCGTTCAGCCGCGCTGCGTAGCTCCTCGTCGTCGGCAATGAAGAAGTGCAAGCCGCTGATAAGGTCCAGTTTCGCTTCGATAGCGGCAAAGAGTTGCCAGCGCCACGCTGGCGGAAGTGCACCTCCAGTAGGCGCGATACCAATCAAGAGTGTATCAGGCTGGTAGGCAAGTGCCGCATAAATATCGCTGACGACCGGGATACCAGCGCCGATAGGCCCAGCTAGCGCCTGTGAAACATCCTGCCCGGCCCGTGTACTATCAATAACAGCAACGACCTGATCCTTGCCGTAACGGATGACACCTGTGGCTGTTTTTGCACCATGCCACGTGAAGGCACCTTCTGCCAGGATGGCTATTCGTCGCATACGCTTTGCCTCCTTTGTCGGATGGAGATAACGTTATCTTACAATTATCCTATTGTTCCTTCCTAATTATATACTATGCTAGTGATGAGCGGATGCGTGCGCAATGGTTGTGAAAAAGTCTATCCATAGCCGTTACCAGGGGAATTCTTTCCTAATATTTGACTTTGTATACAATGATACAGCATGCTATCTTGTAGAATAAGTTGTTGGGAAGTAGAAACAGAAGCACAGCAACTTTGGCACGTGGAACCTGTGGCCTTGGGGAAGAGGGTATATTTCTGATTTCTTCTCTTCTATCTGGCGAAGTGTTGTGTGCTGTGCTATCTCATAGGAAAGGATGAGAGCATATGTCTTTACGCCTGGTCACGTTGTTACTTGTGATACTGGTGGTGGGTGTCGCGCTGGGTGTCATGGGGATTTTCTTCATACAGTCAATACACCCATTTGCGTCTCCTGCTCCTATAATTCATCCCAGTATGCATTGGTAATAGCATAAGAACGATGTTTGATAGAAGTACCACGCCTTGATCGCCTATATGCTCGTCAGAGGCATAGACAGTAGATCAAGTGGTGGTACTTTTGTACTGACTATTCACCGTTTTCCTGCCTAAAAACCTGTTCTGAGAGGGTAGCGCTGCACGTAGAGCGCGGAATAGTTGCCGAACATATGCCATGAAGCAATAGTGATAGTAAGACGTTGCGCTATAATACAATTAGTCTGATTTCAGGTGGGTTTGTTGCGCATGCGTAAGATGGTTAAGAGGATATTGCTGAGGGGTCACAGTGAACGAGAAAGAAGCTCTTGATAGTCAACGTGAGGGGATGGAGCCTACAACAAAGCCCTTGCGTGGTGTTCATCGTGCAATGGAAGTGGAAGCAGTGGTAGCGGGTCATGTTTGTCTGGATATCGCGCCAACGCTGCTTGAAAGCACTGTGACGTTGACGCCAGGGTCTGCGATTGAAGCTGGTAGGGCGACCCTGACACCGGGAGGTCCGGCAGCGAACACTGGTCTGGCGCTCTATCGCCTGGGGCTGAATACTCGGCTGATAGGCAAGATTGGCGATGATCTGTTTGGACGAGCAATCGTTCGCAGCATTGGAGTACATGGGCTGGATATCGCTTCGAGTATGGTGGTTGTGCCGAGTGAGGAAAGCGCATATGCTGTTGTACTCAGTCCGGCTAGAAGTGGGCGCGTCGTTATTCATGCTGCTGGTTGTAGTGCAACGTTTGGGGCTGATGATATCCGCTATACGCTGCTGAAAACGGCTGGCCTGTTCTGTTTTTGCTATTCGCCATTCATGGTGCGTATGAGTCAGGACAATGGTGCTGAATTGGCGACCCTGTTCGAGCGTGCCAAGACGTATGGGATCACAACTGCACTGGATGTTGTGTTACCAGATTCTGCGAGTGCTACTCATCGTGTTGATTGGTTGGCCCTGTTAGCGACCGTTCTGCCCTTTGTTGATGTCTTTTTGCCTGCGCTAGAGGATCTCCTCTTTATGCTGCGTCGTCCATTATTCGACAAACTCGCGTCGAAAGCTGGCAGCGGGAATGTGCTGGATCTGGTAACGCCCGAAGTGGTCTCGGACCTGGGTAAGCTGCTGCTCGACATGGGCGCGAAGATAGTTGGGATCAAAGTGGGACAGCGTGGTGTCTATCTCTGTACAGCGAGTACTAATGAACTTGAACGTTTAGGACGTGCGCAACCACCCAAGCTGATGAGCTGGGCGAGGCGCGAACTGTGGTCCCCCTGTTTCACTGCGCAAACTGTGAATACATATGGAGCTAGTGATGTGGCAAGCGCAGGCTTTCTTTTGGGATTGATGCGCGGTATGAGTCCAGAAGCGACATTATCGGCTGCTAACGCAGTACGCGCTGGTAGCATCGAGGTGGCGGATACGCTGAGTGGCGTGAAGAGCTGGCCCGAAACGTTGGAGCGCATTGCAGCGGGTTGGCCGCGCTTGCTCGTGAGTGGTAAGGGACGTTCGGCGCTGGATCTGTCAAGTTTTGGTTGGCGCTGGCAAGCGTCACAGGAGGTCTGGCAGGGACCAAAAGATTCTCGTAGCCGCTCGTAATACCTGGATGCTGTCCTGCTGCATGCACGATTGACTGCTTAGCCAGCGCCAGGTTATAATCATCCTGACACAAGATATGGCGAGAGTGTGAGCCTGCTTGCGCTTTTTTACGCGCTCTCTACTAGACGCTAGCTCTTATCCATGCTATCATAATCTGAAATTGTTCTGAATGTTTTAGGGTATCAGGCACACTCTGAGATAGTGTTTGGTTTCAGCTCAATATTGATAAAAAGTGTGCGTGTTCCAAACACTATCTGAAGAAGGGAGTTGGCTTACTATGAATAACTTCAACTTGTTTACATGGCTCTTTACTGATCCTGTCACTGCCGGAAACAATGCCAACCTGTCTAGCGCAGAAGCATTTCATTTTACGTATCCCTGGTTGATCTTCTGCTGCGCAGGCTTACTCATCTGTTTCTATTATTCAGTTGAGGGCCGTAAGCGCTTCGTGAAGAGTCGTCCATTGCTCAAATACATGTTTGATCGCTACCTGACCTGGTTTGCTGTGATTTGTTTTTGTGGCTTGCCGATGCTGGCGGCGCGTATATTTATTGATGATGCCTTCTTTGCCTGGCGCATCTGGCGTTATCTCTGGCTGCTGGCTCTGGTTGCCTGGCTAGTGACCTGGGTTGTCTACCTGATCAGAAAATATCCATCTGAGCGGGCAAACTATATCGCGTACCAGAATCGACAGCAATACATCAAGACCGGTAAGCGGAAAGTCAAGGCGGCCTCGCGCTAGAGGTTGCAGATGGACAGTGCCGCAGGTATCATCCTGGCCGGTGGACGCAGCAGACGTATGGGCAGGGACAAAGGTCTCCTGTCGCTTCCTGGTACGGGCGCAATGACCTTTGTGGAGCATCTCGTGGCACAGTTGATTCCATTGTGCGGCGAGTTGTGCCTGGTGGCGCGGGATAATGTGCAGGTTGCCGCTTACAGTGCGCGTCAACTCCCTTCTATGCGTATTGTTACCGACAATACGCCAGACACTGGTCCATTAATGGGACTGTACAGTGGCCTGAGCGCAATCCAGTCCACGTACGCGCTGGTGACGGCGGTAGATATGCCTGCTATTCAACCTGCCGTCATAGCTTTTCTGCTCTCTCTACCACGGGATGATGCGCTCCTGATCCCACTGGTTGATGCTATGCCGCAAGTGCTGCTTGGTATCTATCCGCGTAGCGTTCTCTCGCTGATTGCCGAGCGTCTGCAGGCTGGGCGGCGTGATCTGCGTTCGCTCCTGCAGGTAGCGCCAGTTCGCTATATCGATGAAGCGCGTCTGCGCGAGGTTGATCCACATCTGCGCTCGTTTATGAACGTAAATACCCCTGATGAGCTGGCTAAGCTGTAAATTCGGAAATTTCGTGCATCTGGCGCGTGCCCTCCAACTCTACTCATGGTTGGATTTGCGCGTTAGACTACTACATCTAGTAGAGATAAGCTTAGCAATTATTCACAAAACGTCTAAAAATGGCCTTTGAATAGATGTTATCTCATCGATAGGTGGTATTTTTGAGTTCGAAATTGCTCTCTAGGGTACCTGAGTAGTTACCTCTAAACGCCATCTCGCTTCTCGCTCTTCGTTACCACTGTCGTACTAGGGTACCTGAGTAGTTACCACGGCCTGTGGCCGAGCTGATTACTCCGCATTATTAGTTGAGTATAGTCCTGATTTAGCTGTTCCTGCGTTCTAATTAGATTGTTCTCTTGTTGTTGGACTCTCTGTTCTTTATCTTCCAACCATTGATCTATTTGCTCTACTTCTTGTCTTGCCTTTAGCGCTATATCCTGTTTATTTTGCTGGTATTGCTGCCAATCTGCATTTAAACTTGGCCGCTCTTGTTTCACAACATTGAGATCATTTTGCTGCTTTTGCCAATTTAGCCAATATTGCTGTAGTTGAGCATGCCGCCCTGTGTGCTCAGTCAGCTCCTGATTTAGCTGTCCCTGCGTTTGATTTAGACCGTTCTCTAGTCTTTGGAGTCTCTGTCCGTCGTTTTCCAACTGTTGACGAATCTGCTCTGTTGCATGTTGTGGCAGCACATTTGAAAGCCGTACTAGCTCGTAATGTTGAAAAGCTGTATTTAATCTTATCCGCTCTTGGTTCACAGACGTCTGTAACTGATCCCTAGTGTAATTTGGAAACTGTTGATTTAAAAAATTGAAATCATCTTGCCGCTTTTGCCACTGTTGACGATCTGCCTGTAGCTGATTACTCTGCGCTATTAGTTGAGTATAGTCCTGATTTAGCTGTTCCTGCGTTTTAGTTAGACCGTTCTCTAGTTGTTGGAGTATACGCTCTCTCTCATTCAACTGTTGACCCATCTGCTCTATTTCTTGTTGTGTCCGTAGTAGCATATTATATGTATATTGCTGATATTTCAGCTTTGTTGCATTTAAATTTGTCCGCTCTTGTTTCACAACATTGAGATCATTTTGCTGCTTTTGCCAATTTAGCCAATCTCGCTGTAGTTGAGCAAGCTGCATTTCTCGCGTTACGGGCTGAAACTCATGATACCCCAGATTCTCCTGACGAGTAAGCTGTGTAACGTCTATAGTATGTGTTAACGGTTGCTGTCCAGTAATATTGTCATGAGCATCCCTAATTTCCGGATTTCTTGGGAATGGTTGCACAGTTATTTCTTTCCTTTTGTAACAAATGCAAAATGGATAAACAGCAGCACTTTTTCATCTCTCGCTGTTTTGAACACCTTTGCCTCATTTTAGACCCACTACAGAGCATACCTGACACAAGAGGTTTTTTCCAGGACATCTACAGGACATCTTTGCAAAAAGGTACATCACATCACTTTCTTCGCCTTTCGATGGTCTCTTGCTATGTGGATTTTGGTCTTTCCACGTGTTTCAAAAAGTCTTGCTGTTTGCTGCTTGAACTCTTTTCCAGGCAAAAACAATCGCACCAAAGCACTCATACGTTAAGACTATGGCTATTGTCATCGTCGACATCTTCGCTTGCGCATTTTGGTGGGCAATACTGCATGAATTTTGGCACTCTTTCCCCTAAGGGTTAGAGATTCTATATGCACTGTAGCCGAGCAGATTACCCCGCGCTGTTAGCACAGCAGACTCCTGAGTTAGCTGTTCCTGCGTTTGCATTAGACCGTTCTCTAGTGCTAGGACTCTCTGTTCGGTATTTCCCAACTGTTGCTTATTCTGATTTATTTCTTGTTGTGCCTGTAGTGCTATATTTAGTTCATTTTGCTGTCTCTGCTGCAAAGCTGCATTTAAGTTCATCCGCTCTTGATTCACACACGCCGGTAACTGATCATTAGTATAACCTGGAAACCGTTGCTGCAAAAATGTGAGACTATTTAGCCGACTTTGCCGATCTCGCCAATTTTGCCAAGCTTGCTGTAGTTGAGCATGCCGCTCTGTGTGCTCAGTCAGCTCCTGATTTAGCTGTCCCTGCGTTTGATTTAGACCCCTCTCTAGTCTTTGGACTCTCTGTTCTTGATTATTCAAAAGTTGAAAAATCTGCTGTTCCTGCACTGTTACCGGGAGATTTGAATATAGCGCTAGTTGGTTGTAAGATGTCATAGCTGTATTGAGGCGTGCCCGCTCTCGGATCACATGCGTATCTAATACTGACCGAGTATAATGTGGGCCTAACGTTTGTGTCACAAGATTGCGCTCATTTTGCCACTGCTGCCGATCTGCCTGTAGCTGATTACTCTGCGCTGTTAGCAGAGCATGCTCCTGAGTTAGCTGTTCCAGATTTAGCTGTTCCAGATTTGGCTGTCCCTGTATCTCGTTTAGGCACCTCTCGAGTCTTTGAAGCATACGTCCTCTCTCATCCAACTGTTGCTGCATCTGATCTATTTGTTCTTGTGCCTGTCGTGTTATATTTAGTTCATTTTGCTGTAAAGCTGCATTTAAGTTTGCCCGCTCTGTGTCCACAGACGCCTGTAACTGCTCCCTAGTATAATTTGGAAACTGTTGATTCAAAAAATTGAGATTATTTTGCCGAACCTGCCAATTTCCCCAATCTTGCTGTAGTTGAGCATGATGCATTTCTCGCGTCGGGAGCAGATACCTATAACGCTCTCCACTAGAAGTGCCTCCACCATCCATCCACAGTAGTGGCTTCTTCCCAAATTGGCGCATTTCCTTACGAGCATGCTGTAGAAAGTCTTCAATACGTGTTTCCTGTGGCTGTCCAGTAGTATGGTCATAAGTATCCCACATAGCTTCTGAAGGGGTTGTTTCCCGACTTCTTGAGTCTGATCGCACAGTTATTTATTTCCTTCTTTTTGTAACAAATGCAAAAATGTATAAACAGCGGCATTTTTCATCTCTCGCTGTTTTGAACACCTTTGCCTAATTTTAGACCTACTACTGAGCATACCTGACACAAGAGGTTTTTTCCAGGACATCTACAGGACATCTTTGCAAAACGGTTTACATGATCTTTGGTATATGCGGCCAGCGGCGACGCGCCATATGCTTCAGCTCATCCTCGAAGCCGCGCAGAGTCAACCATTCGCGTGTTGCGCCTGTCACAACAATATCAGCCTGGCGTAACTGTGAAATATTCATGGCCCCACTCAATTGCATAGCAATTTTTAACTCACTGATGAACCCTTCCAATAGCTCACAGACTTTCTCATAGCTTTCACTGGCTGCCTTGAGGAAAGGTAAGCCTATACCGACGAGTGTTGCACCAAGGGCCAGGGCACGCGCTACATCCAGACCGTTGCGTACGCCGCCAGTGGCGATAACTGGCAACTGTGCTGATACTGTCTCTACGATAGCAATTGGTGTGGCAATTCCCCAGTCGCGGTAAAGCAGACCGATGTGCATCATTTGCTCGGCACCGTGGGACTGTGCACGCATAGCTTCCAGTGCTGACATACTGCTCCCGCCAGCTCCTCCCACGTCGAGCGCGGCAATTCCGCAGGCGCGCAACTGCAAGGCTTGCTCACGGCAGATACCCGCTCCTGTTTCCTTTGCGATAACTGGAAGTGCAATTTGCGCAGTCAACGTGCGTAATGCGGCCACTTCACCTATCGTACGATGATCTCCTTCGAGCTGCGTAGCCTCCTGCAGACTGTTCATGTGCACCGCCAAAGCGTTTGCTCCGATCATATCGATGGCGCTTTGTATCTGTTTGAGTGTAAATGCCTCGTGGTGCACCTGCGTAATCAATTGCGGCGCGCCAACGTTAGCGAGCAAGAAGGCATGAGGTGCACACTCGCGGGTGACTGCATAGCTGGCTGCTACATCAGGATTGACAATGGCAGCGCGCTGGCTGCCTACGCCCAGGGCCAGACCATAGTGTTCTGCAGCCCGGGCCAGATTGCGATTAATATGGGTCACATCTGGATGGCCTCCTGTAAGTGAGGACATCAAGAGAGGGTAGCGCAATGCGTGACCAAGAAATGGCACTGAAGTATCAATGCCATCCAGGTCTACCTCTGGCAGAGCTTGATGCACAAAGTGAATATCGTGCCAGTTCGCCTGTTGTGGAACGGCAACATCCTGTGCCAGGGCAATATTGACATGCTCGATCTTGCGTTGTTTGACTTCATCGGACATCAGCTTTGAGGGTCCTTTCTGCTTGTTTCTGCCTATATTTGACGACCAGGAGGTAGACAAGGGGTATACCAAAGATTAAGGCTGATTGGTAGGTAGCAAGTGGTGCCCTGGTGAAGCCTACGAAGGTATAGATTAATAATGCTGTGCCGGAGAGTAGCATGATCATAGAGGTAAATGTATCAAAGCGGCGCAGTGCCACAAGCCATAAGATCCAAAGAATATACCAGGGCCAGAACCAGCCGGAGACGAGAATCATGTAGCAGAAGACTGCGATGGCACAACTGCTCAACAGCGTATCCAGCCCTGGCGTGCTTATGTGTTGATTATTGGCTGATAAGTTGTCTGTGGGCGTCGATGTCTGGCCCTTGTGGCGTATCTTACCACAAAGGTTCGCGTAGATCAGGATGAATATAAAAATTGCTGAGGCACGTACCGTCATATCTGCGGCAGTTGCAGGCTGCAGGAAGCCCGGTATTTTCTTGCCAGCAGCATGCAAGAAGAGACTGCGCAGCGGTGCGACCAGAATACTTATCGGCGCGTACCCAAATTGCGAGAGGTCGACAGCCGAGGTAATATCGAAAAAAGTCTGTGCTCCACGCCAGAATGGCAGCATAATCAGTATGGCTGGCGCAAGCATAAAAAGCACCTGCCAGCCGAAATTGAGAAAGAGCCGCAGGCCATTTTTTTCCGCCCGCAGGTCGAACCACACATAAAGCGGCGCAATCAGCAGCGTGATGAGATTAATGCCGATAGCCAGGCTAAACACAAATAGCACACAGAGGTGTAGAAACCAGGGTGTGCGCAAGAACGCCAGACGACCAGTTTTCGATGTCGCATGTTGGGCCTGCTCACGGCGTTGGTGTGTCTGCTGCACTTGCAGGATATACAGCCAGGTTGCCACGAGAAATAGGCAAATCAACAGACCATCATTATGGCCGCTGCTCGCCAGTTCAATGAGAGCCAGTGGACTCCAGGCGTAGAGTAGCGTGCCGAGGAGACGACGTTGTGGAGCAAGTTTGCCAAGGATGAGCCAGATGAGCACGCAATTGATAAGGTGGGTGAGCAATGTAAAGCCCTTGAACAGGAAGAGCGAGACCATTGGGTTGCTACTGATGCTGACAAGTAGCGAGGCTATACAGAGCCATAAAGGCCCGTAGATATTACGCGTGGAGTAGCCAGAGATCACCCAGGTAAGATAAGGATCTTTGAGTACGGCAAACTGTTTGGGCGTAGTATTTAATGGATCTGCATGGTAAATAGCCAGGATGCGGCCAGAAAATATCGAGTTGAAGGCATCATCTGAAAAGATGCGAGGCTGGACCAGTAATGTTAGCCCAAAGAGCAACGCACCTCCTAAAAGCAGATAGAGCGTGCTTCGTGGTAGCATTTCCTGTTGCGGTATGCGCACAGCTCTCGTAATTATAAATATGTATGTACTTATCAAGCCCAGGATGATCAGACCGAGTATGACTGGCGAGAGCCAGACATGGTGTATGATTGCCGTTTCCAGGGTCGATAGAGGAAACTGTGAAGCAGAGAGTATCTGCGGCCAGATGGCAACCAGCGGCGTTTCGCTCAAAGGAATGTCGAGTAACATTGAACTGATCACCAGGAGGAGGTAACACAACTCAAAGACGCACGCACCAACAAATAAACCGTACATTGGTTTGACTTGCTGTTTGGCCCGTATCGTGGTTGGAGCAGGGGCATTCTGCTGCGATATCATCAAAATGACTATCTTCCTTTGTTGATCTAAAAGGATAGGAGAATCACATCGTGTGGTGCTCCCCTTGTGTATACAACGTAATAGACGCTAGGGGAGCCACTATTTTATCGATGCATGTGCTCTCTAGAGACCCACGCGATTAAATGCAGTGTCGATATACGTGGTATAGTAGTTTGTGGTAGTAAGGTCGCTCAGTTCGGCGTGTGAGAGATAGTGCGTTACCTCAGGATCACTGCTAAGCGCATCCAGGAGCGCTGGCCCCTGGATTGAACCCTGGCTGGTCTGCTTCCAGACTTTTTTTGCGTTACGCTGAACCATTTTGTAGGCTTCCTGGCGTCCCACACCTTTATCAATCAGTGCCAGCAGGATGCGTTGCGAGAAGACAAGTCCACCAGTCATGTTTAAATTTGCCAGCATACGGGCGGTATCTACTTGCAGTCCGCTCATAATTTGGGTAAAGATATGCAGCATATAGTGCAGCAGTGTACAACTATCAGGGATGATGATGCGCTCCGTCGATGAATGGCTGATATCGCGCTCGTGCCACAGCGCAACGTTTTCCATTGCCGTGACTGCATAGCCACGAAGCAGGCGCGCGAGTCCGCAGATACGTTCACACAGTTCGGGATTGCGTTTATGTGGCATCGCCGATGATCCCTGTTGTCTACTGCCGAAGGGTTCAAAGGCTTCGCCGACCTCGGTCCGCTGCAGGTGACGGATCTCCTGCGCCATTTTCTCTAGCGAGCTACCGATAAGGGCTAGTGTGGTCATAAAGTGAGCATGGCGGTCGCGCTGCACAATCTGGCTGGAAACGGGTTCAACGCCCAGCCCCATTTGCTCACAGACGTACTCCTCGATCTGTGGAGGGACCGTTGCATGCGTCCCCACTGGTCCAGAGATTTTTCCGACGGTCACTTGCTCCAAAGCCGCGCTCAAGCGCAACTGCTGACGACGCAACTCGTCAACCCAGAGCGCCAGTTTCAACCCGAATGTCAGAGGTTCCGCGTGGATGCCATGGGAGCGTCCAACCATAATAGTGTACTTATGTTGGATAGCCTGCTGTGCTACTGCGTCTATCAAGTCAGCAAGCGCTATCGTGAGTAATTGTCCAGCCTCTTTAAGCTGAGCTGCCAGCCCGGTATCCAGAACGTCAGAGGAGGTCATGCCCAGGTGAATGAAGCGTCCCTCGGGTCCAAGCTGTTCCTGAACCGAGCGCAAGAAAGAGATCACGTCGTGATGTGTTTCTTGCTCGATCTCTTGCATACGTTGTGGATTGTAGTGGGCCTGGCGAATCTTTGCCAGAGCATCTTGCGGGATCACGCCTCCGCGCGCCCAGCCCTCGCAGGCCAGTAGCTCTACCTGTAGCCACTTGTCAGTTTTATGTGTGTCGGACCATATGGCGGCCATTTCTGGTAATGAGTAGCGTTCGATCATAAAACAGTGTATTCCTTGCTCTATAAATGATGTCCTATGCCGCTTGTAGTGTACCACATTGGGGCTTCAGGGGCCTGCCAATAGTGTCGCTGATACACCGTGATGAGAGCAGAAAGATCTCCAATAGGCATAAACAGGTGCCATTCTGTGTTATCTATGATAGAATGAGAAACGAAGGAGCAGTCGCAAGCCCTGACCGGCAGATCCTCTCTATTGCTGGCGCATGCGTGTTAGTAATGAAGTATCTTGACGAGAACATGCCTTGCATGTACAATCATGCTTGCATTGCAATAAGCTTTTCGGTGGGTAGAGGTGAGGGAGGCAGAGCGGAACAGCGCCTTCCGAGCAACCAAGCCTAAGATAGTGTTTGGTTTCAGTTCACTACTGGCGAAAAGTGTGCGCGTCCAAACACTATCTTAGTATTGATATCTGGGAGTAACTAATGAAGCAAGGAATCCATCCAAACTATGTGAATGCCACTGTGAGTTGTGCCTGTGGCAATACCTTTAAGACGGTCAGTATAAAGCCGCTGCTCAAGATTGATGTGTGCTCGAAGTGCCACCCCTTCTTCACCGGTCAGCAGCGTATTCTGGACTCGGCTGGCCGGGTTGATCGCTTCCGCAAGCGCTTCAACTTACAAGATGAGTAACCCGGCAGTGAACTGTAGAGGGATAAAGGAGCAGATCAGTGATCCTTTATCCCTTTTTCCTTATAGCCTGATATCAAGCCTTCACATGGGGGCTAGAAACATTTTGAGCATCTCATTTTATGGTGCTATGCAGATAGGCAGTATATCTGTGCAAGGCGTAAAGTATGCGAAACGCGCCTTTTATGGATTTGATATGTTAGCGTATGCAGGGGGGTGAATCCACTGGGCAATGCGACGCAAAGAACAATACTCTTTTTGATTGCTGATACGGGAGCTGGGCACCGCAGTGCTGCCAATGCCATCAGCAATGCCATTAAAATGATTTCTCAGAACGAGCAGGAAGCGTGGCACGCTCGTTCCAGTGGTGAGCAGGCGGCTCTATCATCGGCGCAACAGGATAGTGAAACAGCCGCGCCTCCCACGTATCGTATAGAGATTGTTGACGTTTTTGAGGAGTACAGTCGTTTCCCATTGCGCGAAGCTGCCAAGCTTTATGGTCCAACTATTCGCTATAATCCCAAGTTATATGGCGAGTTCTTTCGTAAGACAAATCGGGAATCGACGGTCTTAGCCGCCAATGCATTGACATCACCGCTTTATTTTAGTGGTTTGCTGCGTCTTTTTACGACTGTTCAGCCGGATATCGTCGTCTCAGTTCATCCGGTGATCAATTATGTCTCGATTCGTGCGTTGCGTGAACTAGGTTTGCATATTCCCTTTATTACGGTTGTGACTGATCTAGTAAGTGTCCATACGTCCTGGTTTGCGCCCGGCGCTGATGCCTATATTGTACCAACTGAACAGGCCAGACAGCTCTATTTGCAACGTGGCTTAGATTCCCAGCGTGTGCATTTGCTTGGCATGCCGATTGATCCAAAGTTTATGCGTCCGGTAGCTGAGAAAGAGATGTTGCTGCAAAAACTCGGCTTAAAGCCGGGTGTGCCCGTGGTACTGCTAGTCGGCGGAGGAGATGGTGCGGGTGGCTTGCATACAGCGGTGCGTGCTATATCACATACGCGCTTGCCCGTGCAACTGATGGTAGTCACCGGACGCAACAGACGTTTGTATGCGGCGCTGCAGCGCACTCGGTTAAAACTGCATGTACCTGCAAAGATTTTTGGCTTTGTGCAGAATATGCCAGAATTGATGCATGCCTCCAACGTAATTGTGACAAAAGCAGGACCCGGAACGATTTGTGAAGCGTTAGCCTGTCATCTGCCGCTGGTGTTGAGTGGCTATGTTCCTGGTCAGGAAGAGGGCAACGTTGATTATGTCGTTAACAATGATGTTGGTGTCCTGGCACTTGATCCCAGCACATTGATCGATGCGCTGCGACGGTTGATCAAGCCTGGTTCTCCTGAGCTACGACGGCGTGTGGAGAACGCAAAGCGTTTGAGTCGTCCTGAGGCGTCACTTGATATTGCTCAGTGTCTGTTGGGCTATTTGCCTGCCCCTGGGGAGCCGAGCGTCTGGCAGTCTGCGCGTTCACAGCATGTGCAGCGCAGGATGTCGGGACGCTTACAGTCGGCTATTCGTATCTATAGCTTGCGTAGTCGTTTACCGAAAACATGGCTGAGAAATCCTGTTATGCGGCACATCGCGCGCCTGAGATCGCGTACGCGTGATTTATCGAAGAAGAACGTGCCACGACTCTTTGAGCACAATCATTAAATCATCGTTACAAATCATCGTAAGGATTCTGCTGATGGCAAAATTTTATTATGGCGGTCAGGCGGTAATGGAAGGCGTGATGATGCGTGGGCGTAAGTCAGTAGCAGTAGCGGTCAGACGCGCAGATGGCGCTATCTATTTGCATGAAGAGCCTTTAAATGCAACGTTGTATCAGAATAAGCTCTTGCAACTGCCATTTCTACGCGGCATATTGCTCTTGTGGGATACACTCGGACTTGGGACCCGTATGATGATGCTTTCAGCCTCTATCGCTGTCGATACTTCACATGTTGATGCACCTGTGGAGAGCGCAAGTTCCGCCGAGGAGCACGAAATTGCCGAGACCCGCGATGGGGAGCAGTTGCCGAAGATTGGTGGTGCATCGTTTGTGCTGGCTCTATTGATCCCATTGCTCTTTGCTATAGCGGTCTTCTTTGTGGTCCCGTTGCTGATTACAAGTTTGCTACACAATCAGATTGGTGCTGGCTGGCTCAGCCTCGTCGTCGAAGGTGGCATTCGCCTGGCTTTGCTATTGGGCTACCTGTATTTGATTGGTCGAATGGCTGATATTCAGCGCGTCTTTGGCTACCATGGAGCGGAGCATAAAGCAATCAATGCGCTGGAGCAGGGCGATCCACTGGATGTGCCACATGTGCGACGTGCTTCACGTGTCCATACGCGCTGTGGCACTGGTTTCTTGCTGCTGGTGATGGTGGTTTCAATCGTTGTCTTTGCATTTATTGGCACGCCGTCGCTGTTGAGCAAAATCGTATTACGGATTATACTAATCCCGGTGGTAGCGAGTATTGCCTATGAGCTTATGCGCCTGGGAGCAGCCAACTACCGCATTCGCATTGTCCGCTGGCTGCTCGCTCCGGGCCTGGCTCTCCAGGGATTAACAACGCGTGAGCCGGACGATAGTATGATCGAGTGTGCCATTGCCTCTTTAAAGAGTGTACTGTCGCATGATGAAGCGCAAGAGCCAGCACCAGAACTGGCTGATGTGTCTTCTGCTACAGTAGAATAGGAAATGTTTGAGATATGTCATCAGAACCAGAAACATCTTCGTCGGTTGAGGAACAAACAAAAAATGCTGAAGTTTCACCATCTCCGTTAATCTCTGAAGAGGTGCCAGTAACTTCTGTGCAAGATGGGCGACCGCTCGTGAAGTTTGCCGCCGTGCATTGGGCTTCTACCGGTGTTGTACGTGTACTCTATCGCTATTGGACGCGTGTGGCTGCACATCTCTTCTCTGAGAACTCTACAGGTGAGAGGATTGCGCATCGCTTGCATATTCCGTTGCCTGATAGCTTGAACATGAGCTGGGTGAATAGTCACCTTGCCGTGGGCGGCAGAATTCTTCCGGCAGACGTCAAGCCCCTGGCTCTACTTGGCGTGACCGCTGTCGTGGATACACGCTCTGAATATCGTGATGACGAGGAAGCGTTGGCGCGTGAGCACATCAAGCTCTTGTATCTGCCTACGCCCGATACGTATCCGCTGACGGTCGAGCAGCTTATGCAGGGTGCAGCCTGGGCCAATGAACGCATAAACGAGGGCGGCCATGTCTTAATTCATTGCGAGCATGGTGTTGGCCGCAGTGTACTGCTGACCTGTGCCGTGCTGGTCTATCGTGGGATGCATGCCAACGCTGCCCTGACGCTGGTCAAGCAAAAACGCTGGCAAGCCGCACCAAATTACAGACAGGTCGCACGTTTGAGAGAATTTGAAGAGGCGTACTTATCGCGCAACTAAGGCATAACGCTCAATCGCCAGAGCAACTCCATCCTCGTTATTGCTGGCCGTGACGGCATGAGCGCTAGCTTTGACGCTAGCGGGTGCCTGTCCCATAGCGACTCCCCAGCCAACGGCCTGTAACATTTCACAATCATTTGTGTTATCGCCGATAGCCATCACCTGGGTGAGTGGGATAGCCAGATGTTGTGCCAGTTTGGTCACTCCACTGGCCTTTGAGCAGGTCTTGTTTCTGAGATCCACTTCTGCGCAGCCATAGTTGCCCTTTTTGAGGGTATTCCACGTACAATCAAGGGTAGATATTGCCGGGATCATGTTCTCGATGGCCTCGGCTGACGCGAAAGCGGCAACACGCAGTGGTTCTGGTTGTCCGAGACATAATGTTGCGTGTGAGATGCGCCGTACCGCCGGAAAGAGTTCAAAGTAGGCAGCTAATTCCTGATTGTCGAATATCATATGCCCCGACCAGGTCTCTTCAACAGTGCCATTAATGTGATGGATAACTGGTTGTATATGATGCTGGACCATGATCTCTATTGCCTGCTGTGCAATAGATGCGGAGAGTGAATGTGTGTGCAGTACCTGCACCTGTGGATGATGAATGATCAGCGCGCCATTGCAGGTAATCAGCGGCATGTCTATGCCCAGTTCGTCGGCAAATTGCAAGCTATTGCCATAGCGCCGTGCTGTTGCCAGCGTG
Source organism: uncultured Chloroflexia bacterium (assembly GCA_963802635.1). GTDB lineage: Bacteria > Chloroflexota > Ktedonobacteria > Ktedonobacterales > Ktedonobacteraceae > CAVTLG01. Next base: position 970,961 of record CAWDJJ010000001.1, read on the forward strand.
ACTACGATGCCAGCTTGTTGTGCCGCGCGTATGGTTGCCAGGGTACGCGGCGTGATACGTTGTTGTGGGTTGAGCAGCGTGCCGTCAATGTCTATGGCAATTAGTTTAATTGGTTGTGGAGGTAATTTCATCAAGGACTCCGATTTTTAAGCCAGTATGTAGATACGTGTACAGTTTGTCCACCATGCATTTATCTGGTCTGCTGGTGTCCCCCATTATACATCAGCTTTCAGCCAGAGCAAGTATGTTTAGTAAAATTGCCCTTTTTTCATCTACGTATTGCTCTCTGAGATGTTTCTTAACATAATATTCCGTAAAAAAGAGAGAAATATACTACTATTTAATGATGTATTACCCATCGACAAGCAGTCTTTTCTATGGTACATTTGCTCATAGAGAAGTATTGGAGGTGTGGTGTGGCGAAGCACTGGGATGATCTGATGAAGACCCTGGTCAGGAAAAATCCACAGGCATTTGTTTGGAAGGCATGTTGCCTTTATTGCCATTGACCAGGGAGGGTGAGCAGCGCGAAACAATAGAGGAGATGATTAGTAGTTTACAAGCAGTCGGGAAAGATGACTTGCTACCGGTGGGGTTAGCATTAGCTGCTCTGGTCTTTAAGGCTGATGCCGATAAGCATTGGCTCAGAGAAAGGTATAGGCATATGTACGACCTTCTGGAAGATTCCTGGTTTTATCAGGAAATTATGCAAAAGGGGATGCAGCAGGGGATGAATGAAGGGTTTTTAAAGGGTTTGCGCCAGGCTCTGACTCATTTTGTAGAGAAACGTTTTCCAGAGTTGACTACGTTAGCACAACAGCGATCTCTGCTCATCACGAACGCTGAAGCATTACAGGATGTAAGTGATAAGCTCCTGACTGCGCAAACCGCTGACGAAGCTCGGAAATTGCTGCTGGATGTGCATGTTAACGATTAATGCATTAACAAACCGGGCATATATATTCTAATTGAAGGCTTCTCGGCTGTTTCTAAACTGGTGTTACTCGTGTGCTCTGATGATAGTAATGGGCCTTTCCTTATGCTCCTCTAACCTGCATGAAAAATAATGCATACCAATGATAGGAATGAGCATATTTCCTCATTACGCCAGCGACAAGGAATGTTGCCAGCGCAGTGAGGAAATATGGTACAATTTTTCTTATGAAGATGTCAGAAGGGCCTTCCAGGAGTGCTCGTACCAAACGCCAGTCCCTAACGAGTCAGCAGTCTTCCGCTATTGTTCTTCCATCCAGTACGCAACCATGTTGGATAGATGAGGCAGGCTATCCGTTGTTGCCAGATGAACAGCCTGTTATGACCGTACGGGATAGTTTATATGATCTTATTCCTCTGGGTCCACGCGAGAAAAACTCATCAATACGTCTGCATTTCTGCGCCTGCAACAGGTCAAGCAACTGGGTTTTGTGTACCGTGTCTGGCCTGGCGCTACGCACTCGCGCTATGAACATAGTCTGGGTTGCTATCATTTAACGGTGCGCGCCTTGCGCTCTCTGCTGCAGCGTGGTGAAGATGGCGGCTTGCATGGGATCGCCAAGAGCAGCATACAGACGCTGATAGTTGCGGCGCTGTTGCATGATATTGGACATTATCCTTTTTCGCATACTATTGAGGATCTCGGTCATTCAATCGTTCATCATGAGCGTGTAGGGCGTTCAATTATTGAGCACAGCGAGATCGCTACGATCTTAGAGCAGGATTATCATCTCTCACCCGAGCGGGTGGCGGACTTCATCGATCCACCCAAAAATAGATCGTTGCCTGCTGATGATGAACTGTTGAGTCACTTGTTGAGCGGAGCGCTGGACGTTGATAAGCTGGATTATCTACCACGAGATGCGCGAGCCTGTAATGTACCATATGGCGGTGTCGATGTTTCACGTTTGCTGGGAGCTTTGCGTATCCATGATGATGTACGAGGGCGGCGTCATCTTGTTGTGACGCATAAGGGTATCAGTCCTTTGCATTCACTGCTGCACGCACGACAGGAGATGTTCGATAATATTTATTGGCATCACACCAGCCGCTCTTTTCAGGTAATGCTGGTACGCGCAGTGCAGGATGCGCTCAGTGTAGGAGTTCTCGTGGCGGAACAACTGATGGGACTCACCGATGCTGCACTCCTCACGCTCCTGCTTGAACGACAGATGCCGGAGAGTTCGCGCGCCCTGGCTATTAATCTGGAATTGCGCCGACCGTATCGTGTCGTGCTGGAAATCAGCCCGCCTGCCGGTAGCTTGTTTCGTTGTCTGGAGGCACTTTTCTGGGACGCAGAGCGCCGTCGCCGTGTCGAACAAGAAATGATAACGGCACTGGCGGCTGCCCTGGAGACTGAGATTGCCGACTACGAGCTTCTGTTTGATATCCCACGTCCTGAGAAGTGGGAAATGGACGTCTGGATCTCGTTTGCCCATCCCCCTGTTGGCATGCAGTCGCTTATGAAGTGGGTTGAGGTGACTGGATTACAACCCGACGATCTGGCGCGCTACGAGCAACATCAGCGGCGTTTGCGGGTTGTGGTGGTGGAGCGCTTGCGTCCTTTGTTAGTAGAGCGGCGAGATGATCTCTTATTGCCCCTGCTGGAGAAGCTGCTGGAGGTCTAATACCCATTTGCTATGAGTTATCCCGAACGTTTGCAAAAGTTCCCAAAACTGGGAGTGCAGGGGGCGAAGCGAAGCCCCTTGCGGGGATTGAAGCTAGTCAGGTTTTCTTTTTTCTTTTTTCTGGTACATAGACTTCAGCGCTTTCTCATGGATTCTGCGTGCGGGTGGGTAATCAGGATTGATGCGCCTAGCGCGTTCGGCGACGCTGGATGCTTCTCTGTAGCGGTCCAGGCGGTAGAGCGTATCGGCTTTCATGGTCCAGAAGCGTACATCTGATGGATCTAATTCAAGCAGGTGGTCGAGTGCCTCATTTGCGGCCTCAAACTGGCCCAGGCCGCGCAAACTGCGCATATAATTTTCCCAGGCGAAGAGATTGTCGGGTATGATTTTGATCAATTCCTCGGCTAGCTCTTTCAGCGCGTCATACATCTCCAGCGAACGCAAGGCCAGCACGCCTTGTTTAAGCGAAATAACATCGGTTGGATGAAGCACCAGCGCACGCCGCATCAGTGGAATAACATCGCGCATACGGCCAATACGGCAGAGGACCTCGCATTTCATTTGCAGCGCGAAGAGTTGCTGCTGGTCAAGCAGTAAGCTGCGATCAAAGGCTTCAAGTGCTTCTGCCAGACGATTGAAATTGAGCAACGCAACGCCTTTATTGGCCCAGGCTCGTGCATCATTAGGTGCTAACTCTACTGCGCGTTGCGAACTGCGTAGCGCCTCGGGAAATTTTCCCTGTACGAGTTGGAGTCCACTGCGGTTGATCCACGCCAGATCGAGATGGGTGTCTAGTAAGAGTGCCTGATCATTGGCTATCGTTGCCTCTGAGATACGCTCTAATTTCTGCAATGCGCGTGCTTTATAGGCCAGTCCGTATGCTGAGTTCGGCTTTACTTCGAGCATATGTTGTGCAGTTTTATACAATTGATCAAAACGATTCATTCCATCAAAGGCGCAGGCTATACCAAGCAAAGCGTCTTCGTCTTGCGCATCGTGGTTAAGCAGTTGTAAGAAGGCTTCACTGGCTTGTTGCCAGTGGCGACCCTTGAGTTGCTCACGAGCTTTTTGCCGTAATTTAACTATTTCTTGCTGTATTGTCGTTTGAGCTTGTTGTTCGTTCACTATACTCTTTCCCCATTGTTGGAGGAACTCTCTGGCCTTGCTCCCCCATATATTTCTGGCTTATATAAAATCTCTGGGTGCTTCGTCTGATGCTCTATTTTGCGTTCCTATTATCTCATTATCGGCCCGCATGAGCAAGACCTCTACGCGAAGAGTGGACGTTTTTCTTGGTGATATTGCCTTGCATTCAGATGAGAAATATGCCGCAGCATATTGCTAGCAACGAGAGGTGCGTTTCTGAATGCATATGGGTATGAGATCGTTACTATGAATGAATATAGAAGGGTATCTGGTGATGAAATAATGTTTTATAATGGGCAATGAGCATTGACATACATGCTGGATTTCTGTACAGAATTTTTACAAATCTCGCAAAGTTTTTTTATTGTGCTCAGGTACAGTATAGGTAAGCAAAGCAAAAGCATTTGCCTGTACTTATCACTACTTCTGGACGTGTATATCAGTAGTGATTTTTTAAGAGGCAAATTTGGGATGAACAAGGAGGCACAAAGATGTTCCACCCAGACGGAAATAATGAACAAAATGAGCAAACAATGCCATATGGATCAGCACCACAGCCTTATCATCCTGGCGAGGAGCAGGGGATATACCCGCCAGCTTCGCAGTCATATCAGTCAGCCCAAGGAGGGGCGACGCAATATCAACCATCTTCACCGACGTATTGGTCTACTGGGAGCGGACAGGGGAATACCTATAACGAGTCAACCCAACAGCAGCCACCAATTTTATCCCCACCCAGATATACGCCTCCTTACGGACCGCCATCTCGCGGGCCACGCATAGGAGCTATGATTGTACTGGCAGTAGTGCTCCTGCTAGTCTTAGGTATTGGCGTGTTTGCCGGTTGGCAATTTGGCAGAGATAATACCGCAACGATATCGCCTGCAGCTACAAACAGCACGTTGCAGACAACTCCGTCGCAAGCGACTATTCCGGCGCTCACCGGGAGCAACCTTGAGACCGTACGCGAACAAGTCGTGGCGAATGTGAGTCCTGCTGTTGTACAGGTCAATGTCACACTGCAAAATGGTAGCGCGTTGGGTTCGGGTGTTATTATTGATAAACGCGGTTACATTGTTACCAATTATCACGTGGTAGAGAACGCGCAAGTTATTGATTCTGTTGTGCTGTCGAATGGCGCAAAGGTGACGAATGTACAACTGATAGGTGTCGATCAGGCTGATGATCTGGCAGTCTTAAAGATAACTCCACCCACCACTTTAGTAACGGTGTCCTTTGGGAACTCTTCGAGTCTCAAGGTTGGGCAGGATGTACTGGCTATCGGGAATCCACTAGGTAATAGGCAGACCGTCACCAGTGGTATTGTCAGTGCTTTAGGACGTAATGTGAGCGAGGGCAGCAATGGTGTCACCCTTCCTGGTACCATTCAGACTGATGCTCCCATCAATCCTGGGAATAGTGGTGGTGCTCTGGTCAATTTGCAGGGGCAGTTGATTGGTATCCCAACCCTGACCGCCATAGACCCCGAGTTCAATGCTCCCGCTAATGGTGTTGGTTTTGCTATTCCGTCGAACCGTGTACAATTTATCGCAGAACAGCTCATTCAGAGCGGAAAAGTGACCCATACCGGGCGTGCAGCTCTGGGTATCTATGCGGCTGACGTGGATACTATGACACAGCAACAGGATGGTCTGGCTGTCGATCACGGCGTCTTAATCGCGCAACTGGTTTCAAATGGCGCGGCCCAGAAAGCTGGTTTACGTGTGGGGGACGTGATTGTGCAGATCAATAATCAAGCCATTGCTACTTCATCGGATCTGGAGGATGCGCTGCTGGCGGAAAATCCTGGTGATAAAGTCTCGGCTCACGTGTATCGTGGTACTCAGCAGTTGACCATTTTAGTAACCCTTGGAGAGCTACAAGCATCTTCCAATTAATGCTAATCGTGCGCATCTATCGTGCATAATGTAGAAATAGGGGTACCCCGATCAGGGATGCCCTATTTTTGTATCTATTTGTTGCTCGCGCTTCTACTGCAAGCAACATGGGGTTTCGGCTTCATCGTGTTGAGTTGTTGTGCCTTGGCGCTGGCTGTACTCGCCCTGTGGATCATTTTTCGGCATACCACACCGCGTAACTGGTCGTCTGCAGAAAGGCAGGAGGCTGTGTCAGATATTGATTGACTGTACAGTTTCCTGTTGTGCACTGCTGGCAGGCTTGACAACGCTAGAGCGGCGACTCGTGCGCAATACGCCAGTGAAAAGGACGATCCAGCCGAATGCCATAACCAGCCAGAAGGTGTCCTGTAATCCCAGGAAGCGGGCTAGACTACCGGCTGCGGCGTCCAGCATTGCGCCTATAAAGATCAACACGTTGGCCCATAGCACGTGGCTGGTACGCAGACCCCCTACACTTCCCTGATGACGTAGCAGCTTCCAGCCAGAGTAAAGTGCTCCTCCAGCAACCAGCACGACGCCCAGCGTGTTGAGCACAATGGTTAGTACTAACCATGCTCCTGGTTGTAATATGCCTGTGCCTGGTGTACCGGCGATCTGGCTGAGCTTGTGCAGATCGATGCTGGCGAGAAAATTACTGATAGCGGCGCAGACGCTTAAAATACACAATACGATAAAGCTGATACGCGTGATACGCTGGCTGCTGACGAGTGCGAGACTGCCCAGACCCAGCCAAGCGGGCATGACTTCGCCTCCCAGGATGTAGTAAGTGCGGAAAAGCAGTATGCCAGCGGTGCTTGTTGGGTGTACAAGGAGCATACAGATATATGCCAGAGTGGCGCTAAAGGCCATACAGAGTGCAATGGACCAGTAGAGCTGGTGCGTACGGTGCCGATTAAGATATTGCCGCAATATGACGCTAGCGAACAATCCTGTCACAATGACGTTGACCACTGGCGGCAGGAGGAACAGCGGATTATTCATCTCTTCTCCAATTGTGGATATCCCTGGCATTCAGCCACGGAGTTCTTGACTCCTATCTATGCGTACCAGGGTGGGTGTAGCTTGCATGGATATGTAGCTAAAACATACTATATAGAAAACTGCAAAGGAATGCAATCTCTCGTTTGCGCCTGCTGTAACACTGTGGAGCATAAAAAAGTGGCATCTCCACTTTTAGGTGATGTCACTTTGCTATCTGTGTACCTCACGCTTCTTGCGTTGAGCAAATAGTGTGAAGCCAGCCATACCGGCGAGTATCAGGAGTATGCCTAGTCTCAGACGTCCCGAGGATGTGCTTACGTCAAATAAGAGCACAACTGGCACTAGCTGCGTGATTTTATTTGCTGGTTCGTTGGATGGCTGTACTGAAGGGGTACTAGCCAATTTGGGTGACAACGGTTTGACCAGCGGTGTTGTTGGTCTTGAAGTATTTGGTGTGTTCTGGAGCGCAGGTTTCGTAGATGCTCCACTCGCACTGCTATTCGTTGTGGCTGAAGTCATGCTAATGCTATGGTTCCCAGGCATCGCTAGCAGTCCAGAGAGTACGAAAATGATGCCAATGACTGCGGCAAGGGCGCTGACAAATCGCATGCTATAACGGAGTGCGCTGCGCTGCCTCTTGTTGCTGCGACTGACTGGGGTGCTTTTGCCAGAGATCTGTGTTTCCCTGACCGACAAGGAGGCTATCTCGGTTGTCGCTGGTAGCGTAAATGATCGGGGCAATGCCAGCGGTGGGAGTGTGCGCAGCAATGATACTGTCTGCTGTAGCTTTACCAGTCCTTGCTGACACTGCTCACAGCTTGTCAGGTGCGCGCTGCATATTGCCAGCTCCGTGGGTGGAAGCTGTTGATCAAGAAAGGCTGAGAGTTGTTCAGTTGTCAGATGCCGATCATCTTGTGGCACGATGTACTCCGTTATGCTGTCATATTCAGATAGGTATCAATCGTTACTATTGGTGAGACGGTAATCTCGTGGTAAAAGTTCCCTGTGTGCATCGAGGAAGTGGCGTAAACGCGCTCGTCCACGTGAGATACGTGAGCGTACAGTGCCTAACGTTGTCTGGGTGGTCTGGGCCACCTCTTCGTAGCTGAAACCCTGGATATCGCAGAGCACAACTGCCGTGCGCTGATCGAGAGGAAGTTCTTGCAGCCCTTGTTGCAGTAACTCCTGAAGCTCCAGAGCGAGCAGGCTCTCTTCAGGGTTTCCGGCGATCCCGGTCATAGCGAAAGCGTCTGGCGTACTCGCGTTGCGCGAATGCAGATTATCTTCATCTGTCAACGCCTCCAACGACTCCAGTGGATGGCGCTGGACGCGTCGCCAGTGGTCCCAGGACAGGTTTGTGCCGATGCGCAGCAGCCATGCACGAAATGAGGACCCACCTCGATAGGTATGAATGGCTTTGAAGGCCGAAATAAAGGCATCCTGGGTCACATCAGCGGCTGTCTCTGTATTTCCGAGCAAGCGAAAGACCGTACCATATAGCGTCTGCTGGTAGTGCATGACGAGTCGGTTGAATGCATCAACGTCCCCTTGTTGACTTCGAGCGATGAGTTTATTCTCGTCATCTGACGCAAGCTTATCCAATGCAATCCTCACTTTTAGCGCTTTGCTGTAGTGTAGCATATTTTAGAAATTCCGCCTATGCTCTTGTTTAGCAGCCTTGAAGCATTTCATAAAAAGTGAGGTGCTAGAGGAACAAATCTCTCAGCTTCTTCACGCTCTTCTCGCCACGCCATTTTGTGCACATACGCTCATAAATAGTAGAAGCTTCGTCATAGCGTAACTGATTACCGACAGCACGTGCCTGTGTGATGGCCGTTTCGACATATTGACAGGCGCGATCTCTGTCACTCAGTGCATAGGAGGCTGCCGCCAGGCGCACGGTCAGTTCAACGCGATTAGGGATAAGCTCATTCGGCACCAGTTTATCCACCTGGCGGAATAGTTCCCATGCCTGCTGTGGTCGACGCAAGTGCAGATACATCAAGCCTTCAAATGAGGAGAGCGACGAACGATTAAAGTGAGTGTATGCAAAGTTTGGATCTGTCTCACACTGCGTAGGATACGTTGCATGCGCCAACGTCAGAAATTGTTGAGACTTGCGCTCATTTTTCAGATGACCATGAGCTTCAGCCAGACCAATATACACACGTCCTTGCAAGAGCGGTGAGGTTGCAGCAATAGACGGCAAGGCGCGTTTGTAGGCCAGCAAACGCTGAACAGGTCGTTTGAGATATAAATAGACCTGTCCCAGGCGGATGAGCGACGCAACCTGTAAGTTGGTATCATTCGCCAGTTCGCCGTATTCCAACGAGCGCTGAGTATACGTATGAGCTGTACCAAAGTTTTGGTGCTGTAACGCGAGCAAAGAAGCTAACTGACAGCTCTGCGACGCGAGGGACGCTGCCCGCAGGCGCTGGGACGGTGATGACTGTATCAGCATGACCAATTGAGAAAGATAGCCAGGTAAGATACGCTCCACCTCTTGCAATCCACCCTCAAAATAAAGCTGCCAGCATAAAGGGATGCTCATTGCACACAAGGAGAGAATTTCTTCAGGGTGAAGTATCCCTGAATTATTACGTTGTGTCAGGCCAAGCACTCCCGCTGGCGTGCTGATCAGGGTCATAATTGCATGTCGCCGCGAGAGGCTTTTATCTTTATCCCCATCTTTCTCCACACGTGCCTGATTTCATAGTTTCCAGACTCCTTTTCGCCTGCTCAAAATACAGGTGAATTTCATATGGTGTCATGGCAGCTGCAGGAAAAGCATCCAGAAGCGGCGTCATAAGCGGTGAGGGGGCAACAATCAGAGGGGACGGGTCGGGGGGGAGCACACGATCTGAATGAGGTAGGGATGGGGGTGAAGCTTGCCTACGGCGAGGAACCACCGCATGCGCAAAGCCAAGCTCTTCGGGAGATAACGCAAATGCTGCGCAAAGCTGATCAAGTGTGCCAAGCTGTGGCACTTGCAGGCCACGTTCCCACCGATTGAAGGTGTTAACGCTCACACCGACCTTTTCACTTGCGACGGCTACACTCCAACGTTTGTACATCCGCGCGGCTTCCAACTTTTTGTTCACTATTGGCATCTTCCTCTCCTCCTAATCACATTCATCACATCGCGTTATATTGCCTTGCATTCAGATGAGAAATGTGCCGCAGCACATTTCTAGTAACGAGAGTTGCGTTTCTGAATGCTTATGGGTATTAATTGTTCCAGAAAATCCTTTCTTATCGCTCAGATAACGTGCGTGTATTTGTATTCATGTATATTATTAGCATTTTAAAGACCAGCCACAATAAAGTCAACGAAACATGATAAAACGTGATAAAGCGAGAATAATTGATAGGGAAATTAGAGGTCGATCCAGTAGCGCAACTTCTTGATACATGAGCCTTCAACGGTAACACTGTTCTCAAATTGACCACCGTTGGACTCGATGAACTTTTTGGAGGCTATATTGTTTTCATCGCAGGTAATCAAGACACGTGGCAGGCCACTCTCGCGAGCTCTTCTGGAGTCCAAGGCACAAAAGCTGTTTCCCGTAGCCTTGCCTGCGCTTCGAGGGCCTGATCAGGTAGCCGATATGACCGCCAATCCTGAAGAGAAAATCGTTCAGCTCATCACTTAAGGTAAGCGTACCAATGAATTCTTCTCCATCGATAAGCCAGAACGTCGTAGAAGGCACGCGGTCGGGTGAAATTTTCGTAGAATCTTGCTGGTCTAGCGCCTGTTGCACGAAATGTGTGAAGTCAGCACGCACGCGTTGCGGATTGTATTGCAGCCACCGGCCTTCGCGTTGAATTTCACGTAAGCCCTGCAGAAAGGTATCTTTGTATTGAACAGCAGGCACTGTTAGAAAAAGCATAGCAGTTCCTCTTATCTAGACGCCATCCAGGGGTAGCGTCAATGTGATTTCGTCGTGTAAGGGTATGTCACGATGATGCGCTCACGGTCATCATTGACCAACGGTCGCACAGTAATGTCTTAATATTACTCCTCCACATCCTCTATCAAGTCACTTGAAGGTACACCAAGCGCACTTGCCAGCTTTCCCAGAGTATGCGATGAAAATTCGGCAGTGGGTTCTTTAAAAAGGCGTTGAATGGTCTTTACATCCATATCTGCACGTCTTGCGAGAGCATTTTGCGAGAGGTTTTGTTTCTCCATATATTCTCTAATCTTCTCGATTTCGCAACCGTATCATGTTTTCCTCAGTAATTTTTGCCTATTGTACCGTAGTAAGACTGTTGACAACTATGGGGACGTAATCATATAGTTTAGATATATGGCTTATCTATGGTATTGTAATCCTATATATCGGAAGGAAGAGACATGGCATGAGTGGGAATGATCGGAAACCAACATTTAAAGAGCTTCTAGGGGTCACTAGATTGGTGGGGGTAAAACATACAAAATCAGTTCAGCAATCAGCCAAATGCTTCTTTTGAACCACCTATCCGTGTATCTTATCTTATTAGCGATATATTAGTGATAAAAAATGCTATAATAACTTCAGTTATTTAAACGCGTGAAAATGCTTTGAGTGCGGAGGCAAAAAAAGAAGCATCGAGACGAGGCAAAAGGCTAGACAAAGTAGCAAACCCAGATTATTATATTACTACTCATGGTTCGCTCATTTTCCAGATGGAAATTAAGAATCATCCGCCAATTGAGAATAGATGACAGGCGTAAAGCCTAATAACGTTAAAATTTCTTGCTGAAGAGAAGAAAGCGGCGTAATATGGCGCTGTATGAACCCAGGAGCACGAACGATGGTAAGCGTCACTTCATGGAAGGCTTCCAATAATCGTTCCGCAGTCGGTTGATTCGTGCGACGTTTGGGATTTCCTGCGCAGAGTCCGGCAAGCTCTCCCTTCAGCTCTTGTAAACGTTGACGAACGACACCTTCCAATAGCGTTAAAACACGCAAAGCAATCGTCAACAAGCGCACTAATCCTACTCGATGATCATCACGCTGCACATAGAGAGGAGCCAATGAGAAAGGATGTCCTTTGAGGCGCCCGAAGCACCGCTCGACAAGATATTCATCATAGTATGCCTCTACAGCTTGTTCTAAAGAAAGATATTCTTTTCCCTGATTCGTAACATAGACACGCCAGCTCAGATGACTTATAGTATACTCGAGTGCTTTTTCCACTCGTGCACTCTTGATCGTAAAAAGGCTCTCTTGACGTGCTGAGGAGATTTTTCCTCTATAAGTACGAACTGGTATTTCCCGCTTTTCTTCATAAATAGTAATCTCTAATAAATCTTCCACGCGAAATATCTTTAACACCTCTTGTATGGCTCTCTCTACTTCCACGCGTGTTTTTAGGCGCTGCTTTCCTTGCTTTCTCACCAATAGCTCCTGTATAGCTTGCTCTGCTTTTTCTAAGCGTTCTAGCAAAGAACGCTTCGCTCCTTCTGCTCCACTTGTTGATTGGATCAGCAATCGGCGTTCCGTCCATGCAGATATCTGCCCATCTCTCTCGCTATCCAGCTCCTGGCTCATTTCATATCCTTGAGCAATACAAATATGCTCATTTTTCTCATTCATGCGTTCAACCTTTATGAGCGGATCTCCGTTCTTTCTCAAGGTATCTACTTCTTGCTGGAGTTGCTGTGATGAGATGTGTATGGCTGAAAGAGGGCATAAATAAAAGTCTTTCGATGATTGAATGGTCGCACGCGTTTGAAATGCTGCCATCTTGCAATCTCCTATATACAACAGTCCTTCCCTTTTGAGTCCTTCACGCACCCGCTTTATAATCGGCAGGTACACCGGGTCATCTGCCTTTTCACCCGAAATCACTTCTGTCGCCAATGGCATTCCCAAAGGATCCAAACTTGCGAGCACCAGTTTGAGTTGTGGCAGGTCAGGTCGATGGTCTTTGCTGTGCCCGAATTGCAGTAATCCCTGCTCACTCACTTCAGCATAACTCATGACGCTGGTCGTATCAACACGTATCCGTGCTTTTTGCATATCATACACTCGTACCAGGCTTCCCATCAAATCCTGTTCAAATGCTGTCCAATGGATATCGCTGCTTAGAGCATGTAAAATATCTGCAAGACGATCATCTGTCATATCTTGTTGTTCAAGCATCTTCAACCCGCAGCCACGTAGTATTTCTTTTCGTCGCATTGCCCACTCTTGTACATGGTGCATTTTATGATCCGCTTCTGAAAGGATATGGGAGAGCCAAACCATCGTCACATTCCCTACGCTTAATCCCTTCCGATTGCCATGAACTGGGATATGCTTATCTAGCAGCTCAGATATATTCATGCGCTGCATGTGTGCTAGTAACAGCGCAATATCATCTACACGTTCAGTTTCAATGTTCAACGTTTCTTTCATGCTTGTAGTGTATTACAATTTTGAAATCTCGTCAAAATTTGAGCGAACCATGAGTTACTAATAAAGAGAAAAAGATGCCGCCAAAAATTCGACAATTAAAAGCCAGACTTTCGAAATTTGGTTTTACTATCCGATCAGGGAAAGGTAGTCACACTGTCTGGCACCATCCAGACAAAGCTGACATCACGGTTACATTATCGGGCAAGGACGGCAACGATGCGAAACCATACCAGATTGATGACGTTCAAGATGCACTAAGACAGTTCTCATGGTTCGCTCAAATTTTGACGAGATTTCAAAATTGTAATACACTACAAGCATGAAAGAAACGTTGAACATTGAAACTGAACGTGTAGATGATATTGCGCTGTTACTAGCACACATGCAGCGCATGAATATCTCTGAGCTGCTAGATAAGCATATCCCAGTTCATGGCAATCGGAAGGGATTAAGTGTAGGAAATGTGACGATGGTTTGGCTCTCTCATATCCTTTCAGAAGCGGATCATAAAATGCACCATGTACAAGAGTGGGCAATGCGACGAAAAGAAATACTACGTGGCTGCGGATTGAAGACGCTTGAACCACAAGATATGACAGATGATCGCCTTGCAGATGTTTTGCATGCTTTAAGCAGCGATATCCATTGGTCAGCATTTGAACAGGATTTGATGGGAAGCCTGGTGCGAGTGTATGATATGCAAAAAGCACGTATACGTGTTGATACGACTAGCGTCATGAGTTATGCTGAAGTGAGTGAACAGGGATTACTGCAATTCGGGCACAGCAAAGACCATCGACCTGACCTGCCACAACTCAAACTGGTGCTCGCAAGTTTGGATCCTTTGGGAATGCCATTGGCGACAGAAGTGATTTCGGGTGAAAAGGCAGATGACCCGGTGTACCTGCCAATCATGAAGCGGGTGCGTGAAGGACTCAAAAGGGAAGGACTGTTGTATATAGGGGATTGCAAGATGGCAGCATTCCAAACACGTGCGACCATTCAATCCTCGAAAGATTTTTATTTATGCCCTCTTTCAGCTATACACATCTCATCACAGCAACTCCAGCAAGAAGTGGATACATTGAGAAAGAACGGAGAGCCGCTCATAAAGGTTGAACGCGTGAATGAGAAAAATGAGCGTATTTGTATTGCTCAAGGGTATGAAATGAAACAAGAGTTGGATAGCGAGAGAGATGGGCAGATATCTGCATGGACGGAACGCCGATTGCTGATCCAATCAACGCGTGGAGCAGAAGGAGCGAAGCGTTCTTTGCTAGAACGCTTAGAAAAAGCAGAGCAAGCTATACAGGAGCTATTGGTGAGAAAGCAAGGAAAGCAGCGCCTAAAAACACGTGTGGAAGTAGAGAGAGCCATACAAGAGGTGTTAAAGATATTTCGCGTGGAAGATTTATTAGAGATTGCTATTTATGAAGAAAAGCGGGAAATCCCAGTTCGTGCTTATGGAGGGAAAACTCTCCTCACCACGTCAAGAGAGCCTTTTTACGATCAAGAGTACACGAATGGAAAAAGCACTCGAGTATACTATAAGTCATCTGGGCTGGCGTGTCTATGTTACAAATCAGGGAAAAGAATATCTTCCTTTAGAACAAGCTGTAGAGGCATACCGTGATGAATATCTTGTCGAGCGGTGCTTCGAGCGCCTCAAAGGACATCCTTTCTCATTGGCTCCTCTCTATGTGCAGCGTGATGATCATCGAGTAGGATTAGTGCGCTTGTTGACGATTGCTTTGCGTGTTTTAACGCTGTTGGAAGGTGTCGTTCGTCAACGTTTACAAGAGCTGAAGGGAGAGCTTGCCGGACTCTACGCAGGAAATCCCAAACGTCGCACGAATCAACCGACTGCGGAACGATTATTGGAAGCCTTCCATGAAGTGACGCTTACCATCGTTCGTGCTCCTGGGTTCATACAACGCCATATTACGCCACTTTCCTCTCTTCAGCAAGAAATTTTAACGTTATTAGGCTTTACGTCTGTCATCTATTCTCAATTGGCGGATGATTCTTAATTTCCGTCTGGAAAATGAGCGAACCATGAGACAGTTAGGAGGAGAAAAATGAAATCAGCACATTACTCCATAGTCATACAATGGAGCAATCGAGATCAGGCTTATCTCGTCAATGTTCCTGAACTGCCAGGTTGCCATACGCACGGAGAAACGTACGAAGAAGCACTCAAAAATGCCTTAGAGGTCATCGAGCTATGGATAGAAGCGGCAGAGAAAGACGGTAGGCCTATTCCGTCCCCTAGAACAGCAGCATAAAGCAGGCAGGCGAAACATACTTATGAGTAGTCTCACGCTATTAGGTACCGGAACGTGTCAGATCGAACATGAGCGGCGCGCATCCAGCGTGTTATTGGAGTTGGCACAGACTCACGTGCTGTTCGACTGCGGACATGGCGTTGTACAACGCTTGCTGGAAGTCGGCGTCCTGCATAAACAGCTCCAACATGTCGTACTCTCACATTTTCATCCCGACCACGTCTCAGATCTTATCCCTCTATTACAGGCTGGTGCCTGGTCGCAGCGTGATCCACGTAGTACGAATCTACATATTTATGGGCCTGTCGGTGTACAAAGATTGCTTGATGGCTTGATGCAGCTCTTTGGCAGCAAGAGTTTCCGCCAGCCGTCATACGCAGTAATAGTACACGAGATCACAGAGGAACACTTTACTATCGGCTCACAGCATTTTGAGTTCCTGAGCTTACCGCCAGCAGGCAATCATGGTCTGCGTTTTAGTTGGCAGGGTAAACGCTATGCCATCACGGGCGATTCCTATTTTCACGAGCAAGAGATCGCTTTTCTGACACATGTTGATTTGGCAATCATCGATGCTGGGCATATTTCGGATACGCAGATTGTAGACCTGGCAGTAGCCACACAGACCAAAACGCTCGTATGTTCCCATCTCTACCGCGAAATCGACGCCACGCGCCTGCAAGTAGAGGCGGCAGCACAGGGATATACAGGCACGATCCTGGTAGGCAGAGATCTGCTCTCGTTTCTGCTCTAATTTCATTATTCGTTTGCCGAACCCTCTCGAACAGGAGTCCACCCAGCATACACAGCAAACGATCAGCGGCACCAAAAACCTGCAAATCGTGAGTGGCGTTTCTGAATGCCTATGGGTATACGCAAATTTTGCTGACACGACGCTATTATTTGCCACAGATTTGTTGAATTTCTCCAATCGATGTGTTATTATTACCATACAGGTAACGAAAAACACCAATCCAAAATCAAAAAATATGAAACCCTATAAGATAACAGAGCATTGTAGTAGGACAAGGAGAAAGATTCGTATGTATCCATTGATCACCAGAGATCCGGTCAGCGGCGAGGAACTGATTGTCACTCGCCTGGAGTGTCCCGCCAGCGGGATCGTCATTGAGGGACGCTTCGAGCTGGGCTGGATCGGTCGCCTGACGCGTGAGCAGCTAGATTTTGTGGAGCTGTTGGTGAAATATCGCGGCAATATTCAGAAGCTGGCCGCAGAAATGAACGTGGCATACAACACTGCGCGGGCACGGCTCGACGATATCGTGACGGCCCTGGGCGGCCTGCCTGAACATGATGGACGCATTGATCGTCGCGCTGTGCTTGATCGACTGGCATCAAAAGAGATCAATGTGGAAGAGGCTATGCGGCTTCTGAAAGGTTAAAGGAAGGAATTTTTCTATGGAACAGACATTTCCCGCAGGTGCAACACAACGCATCGTGATTGCGGATGTGGCAGGTGATCTCAAGGTACAAGGCTGGGATCAGCAAAGCATAAAGGTCTCCACAGATGCACATATTGATATTCTACAATTGGAGGGCGATGCCTTGATCATTAGCGGATGTAAAGATGATCTCGCGCTAGCTGTTCCCTATGAAGCCATCATCAGTGCCAGAAATATCAAACACGATGTTTCCATCGAGAATGTACGCCAGGCGACCTTACAGGACATCAGTAGTGATCTGAGAGTGGCAAAAGTCACAACGGTACATATAGAGGGAAACATCAAGGGAGATGTCATGCTGGTCGAAGCGTCACAGGTCAATGGTGGATCAGTGAATGGCGATCTGCGGCTACAAAGTATCGGAGAAGCCAGCATTGGTCACGTTGGCAAAGACCTGACAGTCAGGGAAGTTTCTCGGCTGCAAGCTCGCAGTGTAGGGCACGATTGTGATGTGCATAATAGCGCTTACCTTGAAATGGTCATTGGCTCGGTCGGTAAAGACCTGCAAATAGATGGTGCTCAGAGCGTGCAGGCCGCCAACATCGGGCATGATTGCAGTTTGCGGGATATCCAGGGTGACATTAAGATCAGCCACATCGGCGCAGATGTCGATATAAGAGGCGTCGGAGGAAACGTCCAGGTTGGCAATAGCGGGGCTGACTTGCATCTGCAAAATGTGGGTGGCAATGTCATCCTGGGTCATATTGGCCGCGATGGACAGATCAGGACAGTGGGCGGCAATGTGCAGACCGGCAATATCGGCGCAGATGCCCACATTGAAGGGGTTCATGGCAACATCACTATCGGCAAAATTGGCAAAGATGTTCGTATACAGGCTGACTTTCCACCCACCAGCATGACGCAGGTTCACGCAAGTGGCGATGCCGCTATCGTTCTACCGGCCAACGCCGATATGACTATCCATGCTACGGTAGGTGGCAACGTCAATGGTTGCTCAGTTGTTTCACATACCCGCGGCAGCCGTGTGACGCTGATTTATGGTAATGGTGCGGCTCGACTAGAGTTGCACGTTGGCGGCGATCTCAACCTGCTCGGCGAAGCGTCACCGAAGAGTAGTAGCAGTGCGTGGGATTGGCACTGGAATCAGTTCTCGCAGGATATGGCCGAATTTGGGCGTGAGATGGGCCAGTTCGGTCAAGAACTCAGTTGGGAGATCAATGAGGTCGTCAACGAGGCAACATCGTCTGCGAGCATGCGTGCGGCACGGGTCGCCGAGAAACAGCGGCGCAAGGCTGAAGAGCAACGGCGTAAAGCAGAGCAACAGGCCCAACGAGCCAGTGAACGTGCTGCACGTCTGAATGTTCGCATCAACAATCGCGAGTGGCATATGGATAGCGAGCGCGTTGAGCGTATTGTGGAGCAAGCTCGTCAGGCTGCCGCAGAAGGTGTCTCGGGAGCACTGGAGGCCGTGGAACAGGCGTTAAAAAACTTGAGCGTACCTCAACCTCCCGTGCCACCGAGACCGCCTGAACCCGCACAACAAGAGGTGCCAGGAGAGTATCCTGAGTCTGAGCCGGGTGAGACAGCGTCTGGCATAGAGGAAATAGAGACGCCCGCGACTGGTGAGCCTGTACCTACCGCCAATCCAGAGCAGGAGCGCGAGGCCATTTTGCGCATGATTGCCGAAGGACGCATTACCCCCGAAGAGGGCGATATGTTATTAGAGGCGCTGGGCGGCTAATCGTTCACGAAGAAATAGGGGCGGTTGCAACAAGGGACACGTCCCTACTCATTATCACTCATGCATTCGTTGGAGGCGAAACAAATGGCGCACTACGATAAGGCAGCGACTAGCGCGTCGATCTCCTGCAAGGTGTTATAATGCACAGCTCCCACACGAAGCAAGCCGCCATGCTCGGCCAGACCAAGACGCTTTACAATCGAATAAGCGTAAAAGTCACCATCCCAGGCATAGATGTTCTGACGCGCTAGTGCCTCAGCGATAGCACGCGGCGTACGATCTGCTAGCGTAAAAGAGAACGTAGGCACACGCTGCTGCATACGCTGTGGATCGTCGATACCCCAGATATGAATACCAGGGATCGTCGATAATCCTGCCAACAGCGCCCGATTGAGCGTGAGTTCGTATGCCTCAATCGCCTTCATCGTTCGCATCAGAGCCTGGCGGTGTTCGCTCAGTAGTTCCTGTGGCGGCTCTGCAAGATCCATACCAAATGTATTACCAAGCCAGGCCAGATATTCTAGTGCTCCCAGGACACCAGCGATAGACTCAAAGCTCTGCGTGCCAGTCTCGAATTTGTCTGGTGGGAGATTGCCAGCGGGCCGCACCTTGTAAGCGGTCAATTGATCCAGCAGAGCATATTTACCATAAAGTATACCCGTATGCGGCCCAAAGAATTTGTAGGCCGAGCAGGCCAGAAAATCGCAGTCCAAAGCCTGCACATCGATTAATCGGTGGGGGGCATACTGTACAGCGTCAATAAAGCAGAGCGCGCCAACACGATGCGCCTGTTGCACGATTTGCTGTACATCGTTGATCGTACCTAAGGCATTCGAGGCATAACCAACTGCCACGATCTTGGTGCGCGTAGTGAGTTGACATTCCAGGTCCTCGATAGATAGCGTATAATCCTCAGGCTGTACATCTACCCAACGCACCTGGCAACCGCGATCTTCGGCGATGAGCAACCAGGGGGCGATATTGGCATCGTGATCGAGTTGTGTCACCACGATCTCATCGCCTGGATTAAGCAAACGTGCCAGGCTGCGGCTGATATGCAGTGTCAGGCTGGTCATGTTCTGTCCGAAAACGATTTCTTCTGGCCTTGCAGCATTGAGAAAGTCAGCCACAGCCTGCCGCGCCTGCGCAACCACAGCCTCTGACTCCTGGCTAGTGCGGAATACACCTCCGTGATTGGCATTCGTAAAGCGCTGGTAACGCTGCATACGCGCAATAACTTCCTGCGCAACCTGTGTACCGCCAGGGTTATCAAAAAAGCACGCGCCTGAAGCCAGTGCAGGAAAATGTGTGCGAATTAAGTCCTGATCGAGCACGATATGTCCTCCATAGCTGCCAGATAACGAATCAGTCTTTGTAATGACTCCCATTCTATCACGTGGTAGCAGATCCATCTGCGTATGACACACGGTGTACAGTTGGTACAGTACAGGAAAGAAGTCAAAGTTTCGTCTTTAGCCGTGCTCATGCGCTGTCTACGCTGTCAATTTGAGAAGTACCTGGGGGTTGTACCTTGTAACAAACGGAATGCTCGATGATGCTGCGGTACCGTTGGCGGTGGTACTATCGGAAGATAGCTCCTCTAGTATATTATGAGGGAAGGAATAATTCTTGCGGTAGAGTTTGCTGTAAGTGGCGTTGCTGAATGCATATGGATGTCGATAGCAAAAAAGACATGGTTCTGGAAGACATTACTAAGCTGGTTTGCACATTGACTTTGTTTATTGCGAAAGGGAATTGTATCGCTCATGGGTATCGAATCTTCGGCAGGGAAGCCTGAGGAAGCAAAGAAGAGTGGTGGTTCGGGACGGACTTGGGATTAAATTTCCTACAGAAATTTAAAAAGGGGAGTAAATCGCGTCCTCCAGATGCTGGACCATCTAACAATGACAACAGAGACGGGTCCGACAAAACAAGCAAGCAAACTGGCAACTCTCAAGAGTCTAAGGCCGATGTGCTACGCTTTCGGCGTGACTTTACAGAGTCAACTGAGCCAGAGCCTAGCCAGTTCGCGCCATCGATATCAGAATGGAAGCTGAAAGAGGGGCCGCAGGTTTCGCAAGAAATAGTAAAAGAGTACAACCAGGCACTAGACACATGGGAAGGAGGGAAACATCGTCTTCGTCGGTTGGATACAGTTGGGGGGGGTGGGAATTATCAAGAAGTTCTGGGTAGCGCTGAGCTCATAGAAAGCATGAACAAGGCTTCTGCTACGCTTATGGAGGGGGCTTTCCTCATTGGGAGAGAGAAACATGCTGAATTTCTGGAAAAGTGGGAAGCTATCCACACTGAGAGATACGCACAGGTACGAGGAGAACTCATGAGCAAGCTGTGCAACTCCGAGTACTACGAGGTTTACCGGCAGACAGAAGAGTGGAAGTTGGCGATGAAGCAATTTCGCGAAGAGTATCCATCTGCTGCGTCAGCTTCATTAAAATATCGAAAAGATTTGCAAAAGGCGTGGAGGCGCACATACGACGCAAGTGCACGCTTTAGAAGTGCCTTCGGCCCGGATACGTTCTCTACTATGAAAGATCAATTGAATTCGGCGTTACGGAAAGATGACCCTGGAACGATAGCACAACGTCTTACCGATGCCATGAAGGAGTGGCAACAAGTTACTCAAAGTGATTTCAATAGCGCGAAGCCGACCAGGGAACTTGGGACAGTTTCAGGGTTTGGCACGCTTAGTCGTCCGCTATCAGAACAGAAGCTTAAAGCAGGAGAAGTAATTTCAGAAGCAACGGTAGAAGGCTACAACCAGGCACGAAACACATGGAAAGAAGGGGAAAGCCGTCTTGACCAATTTCGGGAAGTGGAGGGAGGAGGGAATTATCAAGAAGTTCTGGACAAAGCTGAACTCATAGAAAGCATGAACAAAGCTTCTGCTACGCTGATGCGAGGAACTTTCCTGATCGGGAGAGAGGTACATACTAGTTTTATCGGTGATAAGAAAGCCCACGGAACTGAGGGCTTCGGGGAAGTGCATAAGCAGGTGGGAGCAAGGCTTATGTGGGACTTGCGCAATCCCGAGTATCATCGGGTTTACGAGCAGACAGAAGTGTGGAAATCGGCAATGGAACGATTTCGTGACAAGTATCTATCTGCTGCACCGAATTTATTGAAAGATCAAAAAGCATTGCAACAGACATGGGAGCAGATATACGCGGAAACTAAAGCTGATACAGAGCTGAAGTCCCGCCTGGATGCACTCACTACCGTGAAAGATAACTTGTGGATCTCGTTAACGTTAAGTAGAGAGGCTTCTTACATGAAGATGGGAGAGCGCCTTACCGAGGCTATAGACGAGTGGCAACGAGTTACTCAAAGTGATACCAATAAAATGCTGACCAGAAAGGAAGTTTGGGAGTCTGATCAGTGGCTCTATCATAACCAGTCAGCAGGGCGGATTGAAGTGGTATCGCAAGTTTCACAAGAAATGATAGAAGAGTACAACCAGGCACTAGACACATGGGCAGCAGGAAAAAGTTCTATTGGGATTTTGGGAACGGCTGAGGGAGAAGGGAATTATCAAAAAGTTCTGGGTAGCGCTGAACTTATAGAAAGCATGAACAAGGCTTCTGCTACGCTTATGGAAGGGACTTTCCTAGTCGGACAAGAGAGATATCTTCGGTTTTTGAACATGTGGGGATCTAAAGATAATAACAGCCACAAACAGGTACGAGAAGAGCTTATGGGCAAACTGTGCGAATCCAAGTACTACGAGGTTTACCAAAAGACTGAAGCGTGGAAATTGGCAATGAAGTTATTTCGAGAAGAATATCCATCTGCTATATCAGATTTATCGGAATATCGAAAAGAGTGGCAAGAGGCATGGAAGGATATATACAGCGCGAGTGAACGGTATACGAGTGCCTTGCGTTTGGATGCATTCTCCACCGCGAAAGATCAATTGAGTTTTGCGCTAGAGGGGAGTGACTCTAAGACAATAAAACAGAGCCTTATGCAAGCTATAGACAAGTGGTACCGAGTTACTCAAAGTGATAGCGATAGCGCAAAGCCAGCCAGGGAATCAGAGTCTAGCTGGTTTGATCGTCCGCTATCAGAACATAAGCTTAAAGCGCGACAGTCAGCTTCAGATGCAATGGTAGAAGAGTACAACCAAGCACGAAACACATGGCAAGAAGGGGAAAGCCGTCTTGACCAATTTCGGGAAGTGGAGGGAGGAGGGAATTATCAAGAAGTTCTGGACAAAGCTGAACTCATAGAAAGCATGAACAAGGCTTCTGCTACGCTTATGGAAGGAACTTTCCTGATCGGGAGAAAGCTATATACTGATTCTATGCCCCATAATGACGACACCAAGGAGCATGAGAAGGTGAGGGCAAGGCTTATGTGGGACCTGCGCAATCCCAAGTATCATCGGGTTTACGAGCAGACAGAAGTGTGGAAATTGGCAATGGAACGGTTTCGTGACCAGTATCTATCTGCTACACCGAGTTTATTGAAAGATCAAAAAGCATTGCAAAAGGAATGGGAGCGCATATACGCGGAAAGTGAAAGTGATACAGAGCTGAAGTCTCGCCTGGATGCGTTCACTAAGGTGAAAGGTAACTTGTATCACTTCTTAAATAGAGTGTCTTATGAGAGGATAGGAGAGCACCTTACCAAGGTTATAAACGAGTGGCGACGGGTCACTCAAAGTGGCACCAGTACCGAACCGTTCAAAGCTTGACAGCTTCTGCCCAGAGAGAATCATTAGAAGAGGCACGATGGCGTTACTCTGGAGCCTCATCAGAAGTCAAACGCACCCCTTCCTTGATGGTGAACAGGCCATCATGAGCAGCCATCTGCATAAGTAATCAAGATGTCACCCTACTATTATTTTGTACTGCTAAACCATGGAGAGCCGTAATGAGACGACGATCTTTATTTATCACCTCCCTACTTACCTTGGTAGTGTTAGCCGCCAGTACTATCACCATAGTAGTGTCTCACTTGAACGCAGTGCACGCTACCACGGGTACAGCTATCGACACTACAGCGACTACAGCTACCATCACTCCCAGGACTACCACAGCGACTAAAGCGGCCACTACTCCCAGGACTATTGCGACGACTACAGCTACCACCACTCCCAGGAGCAGGCGGGGCCAGAGAGTAGCCATTCCTTCTTACTTCTATCCTGGCTCATTGTGGACACAGTTGGATAATGCTGCGCCTGCCGTTGGTTTAGCTATCATCAATCCAGACAGTGGACCAGGGACAAACAAAGATCAGAACTATGCCAATCAAGTGACCAACACTGAAGCGGCAGGCATCACCGTCGTTGGCTATGTCTCAACGTCTTATGCGGGCACACGAAATCCGGCGCGTACTCTGGCGGTGGCAGAACGAGATGTGAATATGTACTACGGTTGGTATCCCAACATTGGTGGTATTTTCGTCGATGAGGTGAGCACTGACTGTAATGCCCTGAACTCTTACTACCAGCCCTTGTATGACTACATCAAAAACAAAGATATCGTAGCCAGAGTTGTCTTGAACCCTGGAACAGACACATCTCAATGTTACGCGTCCGCTGGAGATATCATTGTCGACTTTGAGGATACATACTCCAACTATGTCCACTGGACCCCGCTAAGTTGGGAAACAAAGTATCCGGCCAGTCGTTTCTGGCAGATCATCTATAGCACCAGCGCAACGAATATGTCTAACGCCAGAGCACTCTCTAAGAAGCGAAACGCTGGTTGGGTCTATGTTACGAACGACGGAGGAAATAACCCCTATGACACGCTCCCCTCATATTGGAGCAATGAATTGTCCCAGGCCAGCGCTGCATAAAGTCTACGCATATGTAGAATCAGCATAATTCAATTATAGAAATCGCTATATAATCGTAAATAGCATGAATACCTGTCTCTCATCATCTTTTTGAGCTTGTTGTTACGACACATTAAGCTTTGTTTGAGTGACTTTCCGCAGCGGATCAAAGCCGAGCCAAAAATCATCGACAGCACAAAACAATTTGAGTATACTCATTGCTAGATAGCTCCGATGATAGATAGAAGTTGTTTGTCTAGCTCCTATTCTAGCTCATCGGAGGGGGACTGCTTATCCAGAACTCACGTTATGGGAAGGAGTAGTATCGCTCATGGATCAGAAATTATCAAGAGAGGGACTTGGGCCAGGAAATACGAGTAGTTCGAAGTGGGTTCCAGACTCCAAGGCACTGCGTAGCTTTTTTAGTCGAAAGGGTAAATCGCAGGAGCAAGGTGCTCGTCCACCCCAAGGAGACACGTCAAGTTCGCTTAAAAAAGACGGGTCCGATATGACACCCAACCCGACTGACGCGTCCCGGGTGCCTATAGATGACATAACACGTTTTCACCGCAACTATACAGACCAGACCAGGAAAGATCAGACAGCTCCAAAGACTAGCGAGTTCGGATTTTCGTCAGATGCCAGTGCACTTATGGCAGATCTAGGGGATAGCTGGTTCCCCTCGCTATCAAAATACGAGTTTAAATCGGTAGAACTTGTTTCAGATGAGATGGTAAGGAAGCACAAGCGGGCGCTACAAACATGGAACAAAGGGGAACGCAGTATTCGCCTATTGGACCGATTTGCGGTGGCAGGGAATTATAAAGACGTTTTGAACAATGCTGAACTAATAAAAAAAATACATGCTGCTGCTGGTACACTTATGCTAGGGACTCTCATGAAGGGGAGCGATTTGCATACTAAATTAGTGGTAAAGGGGGTAGATCGCAACGCTCAGAGATACAAAGCGTTACGGCAGAGGCTTAGTACAGACCTGTGCAGCCCCCCCGATTACTTTCAGACTTACGAGATGACTGAAAAATGGAATTTGGCAATTGAACAGTTTCGTAAAGAGTATCCATCTGCTTATTCAGAGGGTTATCAAAAAGGACTTCAAGATGCGTGGCGCGGCATATACTTGAAAACTAGGGATGATCCCGAGCTGAAGTCCCGTCTAGGTACACTTAAGAACACGATGACTGAATTGGAGACCGCGTTAAAGGGGAGTGACCGTCGCGTGATAAGCCAGCGCCTTCGCGAAGCTATAAGGGCGTGGGACCAGGCTACTCAAAATGACCAGGGCAGCACTTAGGAAGTTCAGACGGTTTCGGAGAGTAGACCATTATCTCTTTGACTGCCAGAACGGAAGCTTGAAGAAGTGGAAGGGAGAATCTCACTCTGAAACTTCATCGGAAGCCAAACGCGCTACTTCCCTAACTTGTCACCACTGCTATGAGTCATCCGTGTATAGAAAAAGAGGCATCACAAGAACTTTGCACGAGAAGAAAGGGAATACACATGCACACACGCCAATTTGGCAAAGCAGATATGCACATTACGCCTATCGGGGTGGGAGCGTGGGCCATCGGTGGTAGTTGGGCTATGGGCTGGGGAGAACAGGACGACCAGGAATCGATAGCAACGATTAAGCACGCGCTCAACCTGGGCATCAACTGGATTGACACGGCAGCGGTGTATGGACTGGGACACTCAGAAGAGGTTGTTGGTAAGGCGATCAAAGGTCGTGAGAAACCCTATATCTTCACCAAATGCTCGCTCGTCTGGGACAACACGGGCAAGGTCAGCAATTCATTGCAGGCCGACTCACTGCAGCGTGAAGTCGAAGCCAGCCTGAAACGCCTGGATATAGAAGCCATTGACCTGTACCAGATTCACTGGCCCGATCTCGATATTGAGGAGGGTTGGAGCAAGCTCGTTGACCTCAAGAAACAGGGCAAAGTTCGTCATATCGGCGTCTCAAACTTCAACGTCGAACAACTGCACGAGCAGAAAAAATTGGCCCAGTTGAGACGCTCCAACCTCCATACTCGCTACTTGACCGTGACGCGGAAATGGAGATTTTGCCTTACTGCCAGGAACGCAATATCGGCGTCATCGTCTACTCACCCATGGCATCCGGTTTGCTGACAGGCACGATGTCCCCAGAACGTGTGCAGAAATTGCCCGACGACGACTGGCGCAAAAAGAGCGCGGAATTTCAGGAGCCACGCCTGTCGCGTAACCTGAAATTGGCCGATCTGCTCACAGAGATTGGCTATCTCCACAATGTGCCTGCTGGCGTCGTAGCTATCGCCTGGACATTACAGAATCCTGCTGTGACGGCTGCGATTGTCGGTGTTCGCCACCAGAGGCAGATAGAAGACCTGATGCCCGCTGCCGAATTCCGTCTGAACGCAAACGAATTGGGGCAGATTCAGCAGTTCCTCGCTGCAAATCCTTAATCAAGGAGGAGTATTCATGATGCAGCTAAGCGCACGCAATCAGCTAAAAGGCAAAGTGCTATCGATAAAGCTTGACAATGTAATGACGGAAGTCATCGTAGCGCTGCCGGATGGTCAGCAGATCGTTTCAGCGATCACGCGAGGTTCCATTGAGTCATTACACTTGAAAGAGGGCGATAACGTGCTGGTCGTTATAAAATCGACAGAGGTTATGTTGGGGAAAGATAGCTAAGCTATAAAATCCAGCAAAACTAAAAGCAGAACAGAACGAGCTAACAGAGATAAACGAGAGACAGTCGTAACCTGAACCCGATCCAGACGTAGATACAACAGAGAAGAGCATAACACACACTCTCTACGATAACCAGAAGAGGTAGGATACGTATTTGGCCCACTGTCTCAATCCACGTGCGGGCGGAGGACATGAGAACCCGAATGGCGCAATTTGCTGCCAGCGCTGTGACTTCCTGATCCCGGGAGTCCACATTGGCATTTACGAGGTTATCTCTTTTATTGGAGCAGGCAGCTATGGGTATGTCTATAAAGTGCGCGAGCCTCTGCCGTTGGAGCGCATCTTAGCTCTCAAAGTGTTACGTTTTGATCAGTTTAACGATAAAACCAGGGCCAACTTCTTCCAGGAAGCTCGTCGTATCGCCAACATGCAGCATCCCAATATCTTGCCGATCTACAATTTTGGGCAACTGGAAGAACGTGAGCAGCCTTACTTTGTGATGGAATACGCGCCACAAACGATTACGGACCTCTTTCGCAAAGCCGATGGTAGCCGCAGATTGGCTCTGGCCGAGGAACTCATTCCCTACGTGCAACAAACGGCTGATGCGCTACAATATGTCCATAACAATGGGCTGGTGCACCAGGATGTGAAGCCTGGCAACCTCCTCATCGGTCGCAATGGACAAGTATTGCTATCCGATTTTGGCACCACATACTATTTAGGTATGCAAACTCACGCTTCGCTGGGTGAAGTGACCGGAACGGCAGCCTATATGCCACCAGAACAATGGCAAGGCAATCCCCGTCGCGACTCTGATCAGTATGCTCTGGCAATCTGCTGCTACGAACTGCTCAGCGGGCGCACACCATTCCAGTATAAGCGCCTGGAAGAGATGTGGAACGCTCATCTTAAAGAGAACGTTCCTTCGCCGCAACAATGGAATTCGCGTGTACCGGTCGAAGTCACTGCTGTGCTCCAGCGCGCCACAGCAAAAGATTATCGCCAACGTTACACGAGCATCACTGAGTTCGCAGAGAACTATGTGAAGGCGACAAACCTCGCGCTCCAGCGCTACGCTTGCCAGAATTGCGGACAACAAAATCGCACCGGAGCACAGCGCTGTACCACCTGCGGAGCCGAGTACGATAATCGTACCTGTCCCTATTGCGATACGCCAATCCGCTTCGGCCAACGTTGCTGCCCCCGCTGCGGACGGCTCACCATCTTACCGGCTGAGGTTGCGCATAGTCCACTCGTCGGCGTGAGCGTGCGGCAGGGACGCTACACCATTAAACGCGTTCTGAAGCAAGCAGAGGAAACACGTGTGATGACGGCTGTGGCCTATGATGAGCAGGCCCACGAGCAACTGGTCGTGCTCAAGCGTTGGGAGTGTGCCGAGGGTCCTCTGGTACAACGTGCGAAAGATGTCGCGTACTATGAGCGAGCAACCGAACCATTTGCTCGCCTGTGCCATCCACTGATCCCGATGGTCCTTGAGCGCTTTGCCGAAGGGCAACACTATTATGTAGTGATGACTTACGTCGATGGAGAGAGCCTTGAGGAACGTCTGTTGAAGCGTCTTCATCCTTTGAGCGAGCGCGAAGTGTTGGGCTACATGCACATTTTGCTGAACATACTGATCGCGCTGGGACAGCAGCGACCACCCATCCGTCACTACGACATTTCACCCGCCAACATTCTCATAGAAAATAAACGTAGCAGAGTCATGCTCACCGGCTTTCAGATTCCACCGCCGCCGTTTACTGCCGCCCAGCAGATGAAAGGGAGCGGACGCCGGACAACACGCAAACTAGCAATATCGCCATACCTGCCCATTCAGGATAAAGCCTATGATCAGCGTACCTGCATCTATTTATTAGCGGCCAGCATGCACTACGCGCTCACCAATATTGCTCCGCCACATTATCCTACCTATCCACCAGTACGCCTGCTGAACTCCACTGTTTCACCAGCACTAGAAGCCATTCTCAGTCGTGCACTGTTTGAAGATAATACGGCTCGCTATCAAGATTACGCTACGCTCAAACGTGATATTCAACGCTTGCTATAAAATGTCTGCTGCCCTGGAATTGTTACGCTTTTATTTTTGCCGGTCGCCTCTCCTGATGCATCAGTTTCCCAGCCACTGATAACCTCATTTGATCAAACGGCGGCAGACTGTCGCTCGTTGGCAGACGACAAAGGAGGCTGATCCTCCGACTTGAGATAGTGTTTGGAAGGCAATATGAGCTGAAACCAAACACTATCTGAGTAGTTACCAGTGGTACAACAACACAAAAATATCGTACCACTGGTGAGCCTTATTCTTGTGTCGTCTGTTGTTGTGTCTGGCGATCATGTTCTAGCTGTTGTGCTAACAGCGCTTCCTGTTCGCTCTCCGAGATCTGTCCGTGCGTTGTGGCGCGCCAGGGCGATTCGAAGGCTGGTCCTGTTTTACGCGCGTGCATGCCAGGTGCGCGTGATATCATGGGGTCCTCGCTATGGCGCGGAAAGCGTTCGCTTCTGGCATCTTGATCACCGATAGCGGTGCGTTCCATGGCGGCATTGCGTCCGCCGATAGTGTCATAGATAGGATGTAGCACGCGCTCTGGCCCGATCTTTAGCGTTTGAGCACGTTCTCTGGCTGCCAGGCGATCCCGTTCAGCCTGTTGTCTGAGCGCCTCTTGCTGCTCTTGAGCAATCTGCTGCATAAGCTGTTGCTGGCGTTGCAAAAGAGCCTCTCTTGCTCGTTTGACTTGTGCTGTCTGCTCCTTTGCATGGCGTATGCGTGTTTCGCGTTCTTGCAACGCCTCTTTGCTCATCATCGGGTCCTGGCTCATCGCAGCCCGTTGCCGCGCTGTCGTTGCACCCTTTGTCACCGCGCTCTGCCGGTGGAACAGGTAATGCGATAGCATAGGATCTAATGCCCCTTGTGGGGTTGCTTCGACCATGGCGGCAAAGCGCTTCAACTCCTGTTGCAATACTTCATGTAGATGATTATCGAAGCCCAGGTGCTCGGCTACTGCTCCCAGCATACCAGTTGGAGGTGTATAAGATAGGTAGACATCGACGGCTGTTTGTTTCGCCGTAAGCGGAGTAAATTTTACCATGCCACGATTGCGTAGGCCACGTGTTGAGCGCCAGCCTATCTGCTCATCTACTATCCAGCCCTCGTTCACGGCATCCCATTCCTGTGATCCGGCTACCCAGTGGCTGCGTTGCTCATCATAATAGGTAACTTCTTCTACGAAGCTCATATACTTGGGAAAGTCATGGAAATGGCTAAACAATACATAGACCTGATGAATCGGAGCTTGAACGGTGACAGATACATGATGATCAGACATAGATACACCCTCTTTCTGCGCTCTCACTGCATGCTTTACGTAGTATACCTCTCACTAAAATGAACAGAAGTAGATTTCTGAGACTACCATGGGACAGAAGGCTAAATGCTCGTGTGCTCGTGGCTACATGCGGGTTTATTGGACTAGAGGCGACCCTCTCGCCAGACCTAGCGTACTATAGCATACCATAGTACAAAACAGCTATGCAAGGTCTGCAAATGGGCGGTTCGGCAAGTTTGTTGGTGAAAAGTAGCAATAGCGGTATAATGAAATATATTGAAACACAGCTATTGGTACATGAAACTCAGGTTTGCTCCTACTGGAAATAACCAGAGGAAGAACATTCATTGGGCAAAAGACTATGAACTTTAGCGCGCCCAGCAGGACTCGAACCTGCGGCCAATTGATTAGAAGTCAATTGCTCTATCCACTGAGCTATGGGCGCGTGAACCAGGGGCATAATGCCTCGTGGTCGCCCCTATAATAACAAGTTGTGTTGCGGTGTGTCAAGCGCTTATGGTTCTTTCCCAGGGCTTTGCAATTCTCGAAAAGGAGGGAACGACTCAGCCCTACGCGTGGGGACAATCCCTTGCGGTTGTCCTGACAATGACCCACAACTTTCGAGATATTCGGGCAAAACGGGCGCGATAAATCTGGCCCCTACCTCTCTGGCAATGAATTGCCTTTTTTCTTTCGGGCATACATTTGCCGGAAAGGATCGGCGCACGGCGATTTATCGCGTGTGTGTAGGGGCCAGATTTATCGCGCCCGTCGTGCAAATCATACCTTTATTACTCATTGGGTAATACAAACATTTTTTGTAAAAGATCATCATTCCACCCGTTTTACTCCTCTTCTTGCAATATGTTGTCTTTTCCAGTCTCAAACTGCCTCAGATTTCGCCGTGATGACCGAGAAAGTTATGTACCATTGTCAGGACCCCCGCTAGGGACGCCAAGACCTTTTTCCTTCGCTCCACGCCGCAGATGGGCCACCAAAAAAGGTCTTGGCTCGGCCCCTACGCGTGGCGAGATTTTGTCTCTGATGGTGACTAGTGAAAAGCCCTGCGTTTTTTGTGCCGCGAACATTACCTTCGTACAGTGGAGATTGGCATAGTTACTCATACAGGTCGCAACAAAAAGCGCTCCCGATCATTAGTAACCTGTGTGATCTGCTGGATCAATTGCCGCAATGACGCCATGACTTGATCATTCCAGTTTTCCGGCGTGAACTGCGCGACATATTCGTAGACTTGCTCACTGCAGCGCACCAGCGAGAGGTCATAATAGAGCAGTTGGTTCAATAGCATCTGCTCCTTGCGGAAATGCCACCAGACGCGATCCTGGCTAGGCACCGACATACCACGGATATGCGACTCTACATCACTGATAGTTTGCTGCATATCCTGCATGTCACGCAAACGAGTCAGTACCTCCGCCGATGGAAAAGGATTCTCTCGCGTGAGCGGTGGCATATAGCGACGCTGGTAGGCACTGCGCAGGCTCGTCAGCGCGTCTACAGCATGGGCAAGATGATAGCTGGCCCGTTCTCTCACCAGCAGATCGTCGGCTCTGGATTGATTCTCCACGCCGTAAAAGTTGTAACCGTAACCAGTTAATAGCAATTGCAGTTGCTGCACGAGCGGATCTGAGGATGGCCCTGTATTCACAATGATGTTATCCTTCCACAACCGACCTCCCTTTATCCTCACGCACAACAGAAGTACGCTGATAGCAGGGAGATCGGCAATCCCTGAAACTGTAATGATAGACAAAAGGGCTTGCTTAGCGACGTACCTGCGGCTGCTGAACAGGCGGCGGTGTTTGCGAGTTTCCAGTCAAGGCGTTGATGGTAGAAAGGGCTCCGTTGATGACGAATGGTGCGCCAATTGCCATGTTAGGAGCAGACACAATGCCGTTTTCTGCCATCAGTATAGCGGTATAGTAACGCACGGCATCCAGCTCACTCAAACCAAAAGCTTTCAGCGCGATCAGGGCTTTCATGCGCTCATCGCGTGGGAAGACCAGCACCTTGACCGTGTCCAGAGTAATACCGTAGACGGTCAGAAACTCCTGCAAATGCTGAGTGACCACGAGCGATAGATCATGGATCTTCTCGTTCACCGCCTCCAACGGCGTGATCTGTATCAACTGATTGACAGCCTGCTCAATCACCGGTCCGGCGTAGGAGTTGACTTCGTGGATGCTGAGTGTATGTCCTTTGTAGGGCATATGTTGAACCAGGCGCACTGCATTCTCACGTGTCTCGACATGCACATAATAATCGACGCTATAGACCATCTCGGCCATCTCACGCGAAAGCGCCATACCGCTCGTTTTGAGCACCAGTTTCGCCCGATTGATATAAAGAGCTTCAAACTGCCAGGGACTCTGCCCATTGTAGAATGCCTGCTGAATGGAACCGATAATAGGTCTGTCGGGAGTTTGTACCGGATACTGACCTGTCTCGTAGACGTTGAGAATAGCTCCCCGCGATTTCAGTACACAGAAATGATTGCTCTCAACCGTCAACAACGTGCCATTCAAAATGCTATTATCGGGATAATGCCATAAAAGCACTTCGGGTCCCATGATTTCCTCGCCATCGGGCGAGAGTGTTGAGATTACGCCACGTATATTTGGCATACTTCACTGTCTTTCTTTATTATTCTACGACGAGTAATAGCGTAGGGGATAGTGGTGTCAGAGTAGTACTGTACGAAAAACGTGGGACTCATAACTACTCCTAGTAGAGAATCCTCTGTACATACGAGAGTTGTGCCCATCGAATTCTACTCAATCACTCATCCATTCAAACGCTATAGGTTGAACGGCTTCAAACGATCAATTTGGGAGATGTCTTTTATTCAAGCCATTTCTCATCTTTTCTGAAGGCAAAAAAAGGCAGGGGGCTAGCACAGGCCTTATTTTCAGGCAAATTGAATAATGATGCGAGAAGTGTTCTGGGGATCATACCTGACCTGTACAGAGTTGCCAGGCGCGATAGTTCTTTGCCTTGGATCGATCCAGGCCGCCAACGAACAGGTAAAAGAGGCCCCACCGAAGACTGGTTTAACCTGAACGTCTACCAGATAAGCTACCAGTGGCGGAACGCTAAAACCCATTTCATTTACGCTCAGGATAGTTGCAGTGCCTTCAGAGCCACTGCGCAACAATTCGTTATGCAGTTCGTTATGCTGTGCCAGTTCACATTGGACCAGTTGAAGCATTTCTTCATCCATCTGCACTGGCTGTACAGCAGCCCTGGACAGGGGCGTCCCGGCAGGTGCTGACAAAATAGCATCATATTGAGCTTTCTTAGCAAGCTCTTTGGCGTGAACGTCATAACGGATATCGCCTTTGGTGTCCAGCTTGACCTGCTGGCTTTTCGGATCATACTGGACTTTGACCACATCACCAACTTCGGGATTATTAAAAAGGACAAAGTGCTCTTTCATGGTTGTTCTAAAGGTTTGCCCAGACTGCGTGCGCACCTCCAAAATAAACTGGTACGGTTGCCACCCCGTATTGGTGAATGCATTCAACATCTCAACAAACAGGACGGTAGCTTCAGCTGCCTCAAAGTGTTTGCCAAACATAATGACCTCTCTCCGTTGCGTTATTCAACTCTGCATACCCTGATTTGGTTTACTTATTAGTCTTCCAGGCACTAACAACACATCTATGAAAACGCTACAACGCCCATTTTCTACCGGATGACCTGTCTGAAGCCGCAAATGGTGTTAGCGTGAGAGTCCAGCTTATCCCCCAAAAATGTAAATCCGCTCACGATCATGCATGAGAATTTGCTCATCAATCTTCATCGGGGTACTGCCTCCTTACAGTACCCTCTCAACGGGTTTTTCCTCTTAAACTGTGTCTCCTATGCTGGACTGGTCGTGCAGCGACAGCGTTGCAGTACCCTCATAACGGGTCTATCTTCTGAAACGATGAGTATGAAAGGCAGTGTGAGGTGCAGCTTCAATGTTGCAGTACCCTCATAACGGGTCTATCCACTGAAACCTGGCTTGTGGTATTCTTGTAGGTTTGCCGTTCGGGTTCTTGCAGTACCCTCATAACGGGTCTATCTTCTGAAACCCATATTCCACGGAAGATTTACGGTATCCATCTGGACGTTGCAGTACCCTCATAACGGGTCTATCTTCTGAAACGAGACTGATAAAGCATACCTTGCAGGCATCATAGAGTTGCAGTACCCTCATAGCGGGTCTATCTTCTGAAACTACTGGTCATGCGTGTAGTAGCGCCGATTAGATTGTGTTGCAGTACCCTCATAACGGGTCTATCTTCTGAAACTACTTCGATGGCGTGTACCATTCATTGCTCTTCGTGTTGCAGTACCCTCATAACGGGTCTATCTTCTGAAACAGTACAAGATGCCATCCATACGCAACTTCGCCAGATGTTGCAGTACCCTCATAACGGGTCTATCTTCTGAAACACTACAACGCCCATAGAATTCTATCCTTCTGCCCATCGTTGCAGTACCCTCATAACGGGTCTATCTTCTGAAACGATCTGGATTAGACAGACGGTTCAACAACGGATGGTGTTGCAGTACCCTCATAACGGGTCTATCTTCTGAAACCGCTTCTTGTGCGTCTGTTAGCTCTGCATCCACGTAGTTGCAGTACCCTCATAACGGGTCTATCTTCTGAAACCCTGGACGGACAGTGTTACCTTCGTCGTTGGCCTCTGTTGCAGTACCCTCATAACGGGTCTATCTTCTGAAACTCTGACAGCGCACCTTTGTTCATGCAGTTCTGCCAGTTGCAGTACCCTCATAACGGGTCTATCTTCTGAAACTGACACTCGTGACACATGGTCTAAATCCGCCTGTGCGTTGTTGCAGTACCCTCATAACGGGTCTATCTTCTGAAACCTCTACAGCGCCAGATGCGCGGTGAGCAAGAGCAAGTTGCAGTACCCTCATAACGGGTCTATCTTCTGAAACAATGGAACCGTGTGTATGTGCTATATCAGGAAGGTGTTGCAGTACCCTCATAACGGGTCTATCTTCTGAAACTACATAAAAAATACCCGATGTTCTACATTGAACATTGTTGCAGTACCCTCATAACGGGTCTATCTTCTGAAACTCAGATGTGACCTGGATAGAGGCGTGATGCTCTATCAGTTGCAGTACCCTCATAACGGGTCTATCTTCTGAAACTCAGATGTGACCTGGATAGAGGCGTGATGCTCTATCAGTTGCAGTACCCTCATAACGGGTCTATCTTCTGAAACTCAGATGTGACCTGGATAGAGGCGTGATGCTCTATCAGTTGCAGTACCCTCATAACGGGTCTATCTTCTGAAACCATTGAAGCTTTGCGCGCCCGCGATCTGCCCAGAACGTTGCAGTACCCTCATAACGGGTCTATCTTCTGAAACCAAAGAGCACTCCATAATAAAAAATGATCACCTTCCCAGTTGCAGTACCCTCATAACGGGTCTATCTTCTGAAACGCTTCTTGCCCAAATTGCGCAACAGACGAACCTGCACGTTGCAGTACCCTCATAACGGGTCTATCTTCTGAAACAAGCTAAGACGTATCAGCCAATTGCTCAACAAAGTAACGTTGCAGTACCCTCATAACGGGTCTATCTTCTGAAACGTTGTACTCTGCTTCCATCATCGATATGGTCAAGCAGTTGCAGTACCCTCATAACGGGTCTATCTTCTGAAACGTTGTACTCTGCTTCCATCATCGATATGGTCAAGCAGTTGCAGTACCCTCATAACGGGTCTATCTTCTGAAACGTTGTACTCTGCTTCCATCATCGATATGGTCAAGCAGTTGCAGTACCCTCATAACGGGTCTATCTTCTGAAACCAGCATACCGCCGCCTGGTTTGCGCCGTTCGTCTGCTGTTGCAGTACCCTCATAACGGGTCTATCTTCTGAAACCGACTGTGTAGTGAGCAGAGCTTCAGTGTAGCGATGTGTTGCAGTACCCTCATAACGGGTCTATCTTCTGAAACGTATTGTGGCGATTAAAAAGCTGCGTATGGAGCTCATGTTGCAGTACCCTCATAACGGGTCTATCTTCTGAAACTTATGCCTTGATGCGCTTAATAGCGGCGCTGCAAGGTTGCAGTACCCTCATAACGGGTCTATCTTCTGAAACTAGGAACGTCAAAGATGCATGTCTTGCACCTCATATGTTGCAGTACCCTCATAACGGGTCTATCTTCTGAAACTTATGGACATTGAGATGCATGGCAAGCCTAAGCTATGTTGCAGTACCCTCATAACGGGTCTATCTTCTGAAACAACAGGATCAACGACGAACGTTGGTCCCTGGCAAGAGTTGCAGTACCCTCATAACGGGTCTATCTTCTGAAACGTGTGGCATTGAGGAATTTGACTCGTACACCTGGAAAAGTTGCAGTACCCTCATAACGGGTCTATCTTCTGAAACTCGAGAGCCAGATAGCGCGGCCATTCGCGCGGAATGTTGCAGTACCCTCATAACGGGTCTATCTTCTGAAACGACAATATATGCCCTTTACCCATAACTCCTTGCATGTTGCAGTACCCTCATAACGGGTCTATCTTCTGAAACGTGATTGAGACGGACAACCAGCGCCGTTGTGCCCAGTTGCAGTACCCTCATAACGGGTCTATCTTCTGAAACAGTAAAGCCAGAGGATACGCTCTTTGTCGGAGACAGTTGCAGTACCCTCATAACGGGTCTATCTTCTGAAACTGTGACTGGACAGCGGCGCGCCTGTTCGTTCATTCGTTGCAGTACCCTCATAACGGGTCTATCTTCTGAAACTGTGACTGGACAGCGGCGCGCCTGTTCGTTCATTCGTTGCAGTACCCTCATAACGGGTCTATCTTCTGAAACTGTGACTGGACAGCGGCGCGCCTGTTCGTTCATTCGTTGCAGTACCCTCATAACGGGTCTATCTTCTGAAACGATGGAAGGAAGCAGGCACTAAATCCGATTCAACTATCGTTGCAGTACCCTCATAACGGGTCTATCTTCTGAAACTCTATTGTTTTGTCGCCCATCGTGACACCCCCATGCAAGTTGCAGTACCCTCATAACGGGTCTATCTTCTGAAACTTGATGGCAATTGCCGCGCTGTTCTTTGGTGGCGGCTATGTTGCAGTACCCTCATAACGGGTCTATCTTCTGAAACGAAGCCATCCCTGTACTCATCCCAGCACTGCAGCCGGTGTTGCAGTACCCTCATAACGGGTCTATCTTCTGAAACATTTGGCAGTCTACGCAGTAAGTGACGATATGTAGCGTGTTGCAGTACCCTCATAACGGGTCTATCTTCTGAAACGGAATGCGTGGCGCTCCTCCCTATGGCTGAAGCGAGGTTGCAGTACCCTCATAACGGGTCTATCTTCTGAAACCAATCATGACTTGCGTGGTGATATGCCTCTCGAAGTTGCAGTACCCTCATAACGGGTCTATCTTCTGAAACGACTTTAGTCCACGCGGAGTGTCACAAGCAGCTCATAGTTGCAGTACCCTCATAACGGGTCTATCTTCTGAAACAGCGCAACCTTCACAAATACAACACAATCGCTTCCAGTTGCAGTACCCTCATAACGGGTCTATCTTCTGAAACCACTTTCCTTTTCCTTCTTCTACAGATGGAAGATTGTTGCAGTACCCTCATAACGGGTCTATCTTCTGAAACGAAAAAGAACAAATACTTGAAAATAAAGACATAAGAAAAGTTGCAGTACCCTCATAACGGGTCTATCTTCTGAAACCTCTAAGTCGAGAAACTTCATCTCATCATCCTCGACAGTTGCAGTACCCTCATAACGGGTCTATCTTCTGAAACGCGCAGCTTGCGACGAGGCAACGGACGCAATCGAGCAGTTGCAGTACCCTCATAACGGGTCTATCTTCTGAAACAAGAGCCTGGCTAGTGTTTCTTCTAGGCCCTGCTGTGTTGCAGTACCCTCATAACGGGTCTATCTTCTGAAACCTATGATCGAAGCGCACCGCTGCATGCACGCCTGTCAGTTGCAGTACCCTCATAACGGGTCTATCTTCTGAAACTCTTCTCCAATATCGAGATGACCGCGCAAGGAGCGCTCGTTGCAGTACCCTCATAACGGGTCTATCTTCTGAAACGCTATACCACCAAGCAAATTCAAGAGATGATCAAGAAGTTGCAGTACCCTCATAACGGGTCTATCTTCTGAAACGGGGAGCGATGTACAGTCGCTGGATTATGGCTACAAGTTGCAGTACCCTCATAACGGGTCTATCTTCTGAAACTGGAAGCAGGCAGAAGCAATATATAAGCGGATGCAGTTGCAGTACCCTCATAACGGGTCTATCTTCTGAAACTGGAAGCAGGCAGAAGCAATATATAAGCGGATGCAGTTGCAGTACCCTCATAACGGGTCTATCTTCTGAAACGACATCTGTCATGGAAACGGCGATGTCAAGCGGCATTGTTGCAGTACCCTCATAACGGGTCTATCTTCTGAAACAATAGCGGTACTCATCGTGACAAAATTGATGCTATAAGTTGCAGTACCCTCATAACGGGTCTATCTTCTGAAACGGTGAAACCCTGACTCGTATTCCCATGCCATGTTCGTTGCAGTACCCTCATAACGGGTCTATCTTCTGAAACACTCCTGCGGAAATGCAATCGGTCGTGGATGTCCTGTTGCAGTACCCTCATAACGGGTCTATCTTCTGAAACAGTGCTGTCTCCAAGATGGAGATTGATCGAAAGTATTGTTGCAGTACCCTCATAACGGGTCTATCTTCTGAAACCGGGTTGTGTGATCACTGGGAATAGCGGCTTTGACGTGTTGCAGTACCCTCATAACGGGTCTATCTTCTGAAACTTCTGGACGCGATGAGAGCAGAATAATCTGGCGATAGTTGCAGTACCCTCATAACGGGTCTATCTTCTGAAACTGGTCGCAGATCTTCGCCCTCTCCATGATCATTGTCGTTGCAGTACCCTCATAACGGGTCTATCTTCTGAAACAACGACAATCCTGCATTAATCCCACCATTCCCTTGCAAGTTGCAGTACCCTCATAACGGGTCTATCTTCTGAAACGTCGATAGGCGCTGGCCTGACAGTTGCACAGTCCTTTGTTGCAGTACCCTCATAACGGGTCTATCTTCTGAAACTGTTCAAACCAGGACACAATGCCATTGATCATGTCCGTTGCAGTACCCTCATAACGGGTCTATCTTCTGAAACGGCTTGCGCCATGTCCAACATCGATTGCGTGGCCATGTTGCAGTACCCTCATAACGGGTCTATCTTCTGAAACAAACGTTGCAAATTAGCAGGCAGCCAAGTTACACTCTGTTGCAGTACCCTCATAACGGGTCTATCTTCTGAAACGTCTATGCGGGTTTGGCTACGTATCAATCGATGAGCGTTGCAGTACCCTCATA
Organism: uncultured Chloroflexia bacterium; assembly: GCA_963802635.1. GTDB lineage: Bacteria > Chloroflexota > Ktedonobacteria > Ktedonobacterales > Ktedonobacteraceae > CAVTLG01. The sequence goes on from CAWDJJ010000001.1 coordinate 1,010,743, forward strand.
ACGGGTCTATCTTCTGAAACGTCTATGCGGGTTTGGCTACGTATCAATCGATGAGCGTTGCAGTACCCTCATAACGGGTCTATCTTCTGAAACGTTCAAAAAAATAGATCCGAGGTTTATCTGGATCTCGTTGCAGTACCCTCATAACGGGTCTATCTTCTGAAACTGCAAAAGCGGAGATTGATGTGCAGGCACGCGTACGTTGCAGTACCCTCATAACGGGTCTATCTTCTGAAACGCGCGCAATCGTTTTGAGGAGAAGCATCCCGATCTTAAGTTGCAGTACCCTCATAACGGGTCTATCTTCTGAAACCTCGCTTTGCTTTGATTATCCTCGTCGAGATGGACGTTGCAGTACCCTCATAACGGGTCTATCTTCTGAAACTTCAGAGTGTGCTCGGTGTGATGCTGAGCGCGAAGAAAGTTGCAGTACCCTCATAACGGGTCTATCTTCTGAAACCAGCAAACGAGATCATGCTTGGCTTTCTGTTTCTGGAAGTTGCAGTACCCTCATAACGGGTCTATCTTCTGAAACCTGGTCACTGCGTACCAGTATCAGAGTATGAATCTGTTGCAGTACCCTCATAACGGGTCTATCTTCTGAAACACTGGCGAGGAATGGTGGGTGCGCGCAATAGCGAGCGTTGCAGTACCCTCATAACGGGTCTATCTTCTGAAACGCTAAAAGTCGTTGAGTATGTGCTCCGCCACACATGGTTGCAGTACCCTCATAACGGGTCTATCTTCTGAAACATCGGCTGCGGCTCTTTGGTCGCCTCCAGTGTTGCGTTGCAGTACCCTCATAACGGGTCTATCTTCTGAAACAATGGACGCCGGATCAAGCGCACCTGCACCTATTGTGTTGCAGTACCCTCATAACGGGTCTATCTTCTGAAACACGCTCAATACGTTGCTTGTGGGCATTCTTAAGTCGTGTTGCAGTACCCTCATAACGGGTCTATCTTCTGAAACGGTTAGCATTCATCTGTTGCGCTTGCTGCTCACCAGTTGCAGTACCCTCATAACGGGTCTATCTTCTGAAACGTAGTCGCGCGGCAGGCATTCTCGCTTGCACAAACCGTTGCAGTACCCTCATAACGGGTCTATCTTCTGAAACTCGGAGAGTGTGGCGAGCGAGATCCGGTAATCCTTGTTGCAGTACCCTCATAACGGGTCTATCTTCTGAAACATTATCCTGCTCACTGGCATCGCAGCGAGAAAATTATGTTGCAGTACCCTCATAACGGGTCTATCTTCTGAAACATGCTGGTATAGGCGTTGCAAATATTGTGTCGAATCAGTTGCAGTACCCTCATAACGGGTCTATCTTCTGAAACACTGTGATCAGCTCGGTAATCCGAGGCTGCCAACGCGAGTTGCAGTACCCTCATAACGGGTCTATCTTCTGAAACTTGCCAGTTCACTCCTGAGGAGCTGGCAAGCGCGACGTTGCAGTACCCTCATAACGGGTCTATCTTCTGAAACCTAGCACGGCTGGCATCACGGTTGCTAGCCTCGCAACAGTGTTGCAGTACCCTCATAACGGGTCTATCTTCTGAAACCAATGAAAAACTGAACGGTTGGGCTCGTCCCGGTAAGTTGCAGTACCCTCATAACGGGTCTATCTTCTGAAACCAGGGTACAGGAGGAGGAGGAGGAGGAGCATACGTTTGTTGCAGTACCCTCATAACGGGTCTATCTTCTGAAACATTGCCCATCTGAGTACTAATCAGATGATGATCCCAGTTGCAGTACCCTCATAACGGGTCTATCTTCTGAAACTAAGGTTAATGAGCACCTTGAGTGTCCAGTAGCGGAGTTGCAGTACCCTCATAACGGGTCTATCTTCTGAAACAGCGCTCCTGAGTCCTGTGTTCCACTCACCGATGATGTTGCAGTACCCTCATAACGGGTCTATCTTCTGAAACCATACGGCACAAAGTGCAGGTGATGGATTTAGTCTAGGTTGCAGTACCCTCATAACGGGTCTATCTTCTGAAACTCATTTGGTTGGTCTCTGTCAACTTTCAGCGGATCAGTTGCAGTACCCTCATAACGGGTCTATCTTCTGAAACAACGAATATCAGCGTGCGTTGCGAGAACTCGTTGACTTGTTGCAGTACCCTCATAACGGGTCTATCTTCTGAAACGTGCAGCCACAGCGCTCAATCAGCGCGTGGGCTATCTGTTGCAGTACCCTCATAACGGGTCTATCTTCTGAAACAGGACGGGTGATGAAGCGGTCAACGCCGCCACACCAGTTGCAGTACCCTCATAACGGGTCTATCTTCTGAAACCGGACGGGTGATGAAGCGGTCAACGCCGCCACACCAGTTGCAGTACCCTCATAACGGGTCTATCTTCTGAAACCCTTCAAGGTACTCCTGGTGTTGCGCCGCGTACTCCGTTGCAGTACCCTCATAACGGGTCTATCTTCTGAAACGCTGTGTAGTCAGTAAGCGTCGTGATAGCAAAAATCGTTGCAGTACCCTCATAACGGGTCTATCTTCTGAAACAGGTATAGACCTGCTGAAGGATCTTACGGACTCGTGTTGCAGTACCCTCATAACGGGTCTATCTTCTGAAACGTTGAGCGTGGTTCCTGCGTTCATGTAAGGCGTTTCAAGTTGCAGTACCCTCATAACGGGTCTATCTTCTGAAACGGCGCGCAGCATCGTTGACATCGCTGGCATCCTTGATGTTGCAGTACCCTCATAACGGGTCTATCTTCTGAAACGTAGAACACAGATGAGAGAAACAGCCTTTATCGATTTGTTGCAGTACCCTCATAACGGGTCTATCTTCTGAAACGTCGCAGGCGGATTTGAATGCTTCCCACTCTTCATGGTTGCAGTACCCTCATAACGGGTCTATCTTCTGAAACCAACGGTGCAGCCGACGTACAGCACAGCGGTTTACGTTGCAGTACCCTCATAACGGGTCTATCTTCTGAAACGCATTGTTGGCAGTCGCAAGGACGCGCCAGGTACGGTTGCAGTACCCTCATAACGGGTCTATCTTCTGAAACACCGATTTCCATTATCACTTGCAACTTGCGGCGGTTGGTTGCAGTACCCTCATAACGGGTCTATCTTCTGAAACCTAAACCCCTTGCGCGGGAAGAGAGGCACGATATGGTTGCAGTACCCTCATAACGGGTCTATCTTCTGAAACCACGGCATTCTCTCCTTTTTCGTGGATTTGTTCACTGTTGCAGTACCCTCATAACGGGTCTATCTTCTGAAACTCCTGGTAGCACTACAGTGGCACTTGTCGGAGCAAAGGCGGAGGCAAGCCGACCCGGAAGCCCCAAACAAGCAAGCAGCTAGATCAGATGAGCTTGTAGCGCCTCAGCCGCCTGCTCCAACACGGCAATGGTCAACTCCGGGGCCGGTGCCAGACGCAGGGTGTAGCTGTGGTTGCGGATGTGCCGATGCGCCCGCCAGGCACCTTTCTTCACGCGCCACTCATGATGAGCCGTGAAGTGGCCCGATTTTCCCACAAAGCGAAACAAGTCCTGCTGGGCCACCCAGGCAAACCACTCTGGGGTGTCAGGCTCAAAAGGCAGCACACCGTGCTTGGGACAGATCACCACATAGTGCCCCTGTTCGCCGTACTCGACGCGCGGGATGATGTGCGTCGGCTTGGCAGGCGCTGTCGTTTTGGCGGTGGCAGATGCCGCAGGACGCGAGCGGAGAGCAGGGGAGATGGGTTTGGCTGGAGGCTGGACCGTGTTGCTCGGCTTGGGCACAGGAAGCTTACGGGCGGACTCAGGTTTGGACTCTGTGAGCAGGCAGGTGAGAGCAGCCACTTGCTGCTGCAAGGCGGCAAGTTGGGCTTGCATGGCGCAAAGCTGCTCAGGCAGGGCCAGCAACTCAGCAGGCAACGGTGGCACCTCGCACTTCACAGGGGTGGGTGGCTCCTGGAAGAGAGGAGCCAGGCAGCGCTGATGCAGGCGAGCCAGCACCTGGAGGTGTTCAAGGCTCATGCCTTTTTTGCGGCCATCGTGGGGATGGCATTGCAGGGAAAGCTGAGCATCGCAGAGCCAGCGGCGCAGGGTTTTGACATCAATGCCGAGGTGGCAAGCAGCCTCGGCTACAGACACAAAGGTCATGGGATCGCTCCTTTCGGGCGTAGTGGATAACAAGAACGACAACCAAGCTGACAGCCTCCAGGGAAAAGTCCCGGCAAGAGCGGGCCGCTGGCTTGGAGAAGGAAGGACCAGCCTGCTTGACAGGGCGATTTAGCTGGTTTTTTCGCGGCGACGACGATGATAATAGCCAGCCCAATACTGGTGGGTTCGTCGAAACCAGGACCACTGAGAGATCAGCGGTGCCGCAGTGGGAGCAGGGAAGAACAGGTGAGCCAGCAGATGACGCACTTCCGAGGGGGTCAAAGCACTGAGCGGGGGCGCGGGCTTCGCTCTGGAGTCTTCAGCAGACGCAGGCGCTTGCAGGCAGAGACTGACCAGAAAGGCGTAGGCGAGCAGCACGAGGGTGATATGGCGATACCAACCCACGTAGCTACGTACTTCATACTGATCGAGTTCCCAGCGCTTTGGTGGCTTGCAGATCCTCTTCGATATGCCAGCGGGAGCCGATGGCTTGCACCATGATGGACAGGGACGTATCCAAGGGAGCGTAGATCAGGTAATAGGCCAGCTCGTTTGGGTCGTCGAGGCAGCGGCGTACCACGAGGAAATGGCGACGGTCCACGACGCCCCCGTGTACGACGGGCAGGCAAGCCCAGTCAAAGAGGCGCTCGCCTTTGGTACCCTGACTGGCAGAAAGGCGCTGCCAATCACGGGCACGCAAGGCTTGTTGTGCGATGCTGGCGACATCACTGAGCAGCAGACCAGCGCGAGTCTGCACGCAGACGACTTCGATGGAGGGCACCGCCAGTGCAGAGGCATAGCCTTGCTCTTCGAGCCAGAGCCGCAGGTCAGGGCTGTGACCGTAGACCGTATCGGCCACGACCCAGCTGATAGACAGGCCCGCAGCCTGGGCGCGTTGGACCATACGTTTGGCCAGTTCGGGTTTGGTCTGAAAAGAGACCATATCGGGGATATGGGCGGCTTGCCTGCGTGGCAGATCAGAACACCAGTCTTCGAGCAGATACAACTCACGGTCGATGATGGCATGGCCCCGCTCGGTGACGTAAGAGAGAAAGACGCCGACCTGACAATTTTCGACGCGGCCGGTGCGTCCGCAATATTGGGGTCCGACGCCAGCGGAGTGACGGCCCCGTTTGGGAAAGCAGCTCTCATCAATGACGAGTACAGGGAAGACCAGGGTGGGTGAGGCTTCGGCGGGTAAAAGAGGGGGTGGGTGCAAGGTCTGGCAGACAAAGGTGCGCAGTTCATCGCGGACGCCGTCTTCGTCCCAAACGGCGCGCGAGAGCAAGCGCTGCATGCCGTAGGGCCGTGCTTGTCGGGCCTGTTCAGCGATCTGCCAGCCATTTTTTCTGGGGATATCGCTCAGGATGGCTTGCAGGTAAAGCAAGGCATGGGTTCCGGACTTCTGGGCGTGCAAAATACAGGCCCACCGCTGATGCAACTGGAACAAGCTCATGGTCCAGGAACCGATCGCGCTCAGGGTTGCGACTCGTTGGCTGGGTTGTGGTAGACTGTTGATGCTTCATGTTTTTCTCGTTTCTGATGGACGGCTCGAACAACAACTGGAAATACTTCTAGCATGTCACATCGACGCGCGAATAGCACGAAGTTTTTACTAATCGGGGGAAAATTCCAGGGAATCTGGTTCTGCATCTCAGGTGCACCGGCGCAGTACAATGATCAGGGGGTATCCGGGGAGAATTCAGGGAATTTGGTTCTCTTTCGAAGTGCCACTGTAGTGGGTAGTCCTGTGTATTGTTGTCATCCAGAAGAAAGTTGCAGTACCCTCATAACGGGTCTATCTTCTGAAACTGCAGGGAACGGTAGGCGCAGCCACCACAAACAGAGTTGCAGTACCCTCATAACGGGTCTATCTTCTGAAACGCTCTGAGTTCGTCTTTATTCACCCTGACAGTGTCGTTGCAGTACCCTCATAACGGGTCTATCTTCTGAAACCCTGGCAGCCCTAAAATTAGCTCATGATGCGACACAGTTGCAGTACCCTCATAACGGGTCTATCTTCTGAAACTTGGCGTTATCGTCTTGATCATCGTGCTCATTGTTGTTGCAGTACCCTCATAACGGGTCTATCTTCTGAAACCTTATTCAAGCCATATGGCTTTTTCGATAGATATCCTGTTGCAGTACCCTCATAACGGGTCTATCTTCTGAAACATCGCACTCTGCCTGGTCCTGATCGCCGCAGTCTGCTGTTGCAGTACCCTCATAACGGGTCTATCTTCTGAAACCCTGGCACCAGCGCGCTCGACGGCTTCAGCGGCTTTCGTTGCAGTACCCTCATAACGGGTCTATCTTCTGAAACGCTGGCAAAGAGCCAATGCTGCTCCTAGACATCACAGTTGCAGTACCCTCATAACGGGTCTATCTTCTGAAACGATGGTAGAGGTGGAAGATGGCATCTGAGTGGAATTATGTTGCAGTACCCTCATAACGGGTCTATCTTCTGAAACCGCTACGGTTATCGATTAAACAGCACTCATGAGCGTGTTGCAGTACCCTCATAACGGGTCTATCTTCTGAAACTCTTGGCTCTCCTTTGTCTCAGGTTCTGCAACCAAGTTGCAGTACCCTCATAACGGGTCTATCTTCTGAAACGGATTGAGTCACGTCATCGCTGAAAGGCGTCACCTGTTGCAGTACCCTCATAACGGGTCTATCTTCTGAAACGTTTCACAGCATTTCGCTCGATGAAATGGAAGCGGAGTTGCAGTACCCTCATAACGGGTCTATCTTCTGAAACAGCGGTCACGGTCTATTTCACGAAATTGTAGGTAAGGTTGCAGTACCCTCATAACGGGTCTATCTTCTGAAACCAACCGGCTTTACAAGCGGAGATAGCCTCCTTGCAAGTTGCAGTACCCTCATAACGGGTCTATCTTCTGAAACTGCTGGTTGCCATTTTGAGTAGGCCTACGCGTTCTTTGGTTGCAGTACCCTCATAACGGGTCTATCTTCTGAAACCAGATCGCGTATCAGGCAGCACTGGATGGCACGTCTGTTGCAGTACCCTCATAACGGGTCTATCTTCTGAAACGTGATAGAGACCTGGCTCATTGACAGCAAGCTTATTTGTTGCAGTACCCTCATAACGGGTCTATCTTCTGAAACAGGTCTTGGGCATGCAGTGGTCAAGTTTTCCAGGCAAGTTGCAGTACCCTCATAACGGGTCTATCTTCTGAAACAAGCCTACTTTGTCAGCAAAACACGAGAAGCAGAGACGTTGCAGTACCCTCATAACGGGTCTATCTTCTGAAACACTATCAGATGAGTGCAGGAGATACAGCCATTGTAGTTGCAGTACCCTCATAACGGGTCTATCTTCTGAAACGATCACGCCACAACCGCTGAAAAAAGACCCGGAAGTTGTTGCAGTACCCTCATAACGGGTCTATCTTCTGAAACTGGTTCCCACGCTTCTTGCGCTTCTCCAGGTCCTGCGTTGCAGTACCCTCATAACGGGTCTATCTTCTGAAACGCGTGATTGAGACGCACGGCGAATGCGGTGGTGCCCAGTTGCAGTACCCTCATAACGGGTCTATCTTCTGAAACCCGGATTGAGTCACGTCATCGCTGAAAGGCGTCACCTGTTGCAGTACCCTCATAACGGGTCTATCTTCTGAAACGGTTGGTAGTGCTGCTGCTGCATTGAGCTTGCTCCTTTGTTGCAGTACCCTCATAACGGGTCTATCTTCTGAAACGAATGAAGGCGTAATCATCAGTGAAGAATAATTAAGAGTTGCAGTACCCTCATAACGGGTCTATCTTCTGAAACGTGCTAGAGGCCCGATGCATGCGCCTCTGCATTAACGTTGCAGTACCCTCATAACGGGTCTATCTTCTGAAACTGTTGGATTATTGTGCTCCAGTCAATAGAGACGTGAGTTGCAGTACCCTCATAACGGGTCTATCTTCTGAAACGCCGGGACACCACGGCTAATGACAGGCATCGAATTGTTGCAGTACCCTCATAACGGGTCAATCCTCTGAAACATCTGGCCTTTGTATCCGTTCATTGCCGCCAATCGCGTTGCAGTACCCTCATAACGGGTCTATCTTCTGAAACCGCGCAGAAGGAGAGCGGCAAGTGAGATACAAAGTCAGTTGCAGTACCCTCATAACGGGTCTATCTTCTGAAACCGGACACAATGGCAGCAACGGCAACGGCCAGGGCCAGTTGCAGTACCCTCATAACGGGTCTATCTTCTGAAACGCCATCAAAAAGCACAAGGATCTCGACATTGAAGAGTTGCAGTACCCTCATAACGGGTCTATCTTCTGAAACGAGAGACACATTGCCATGGCCGAAGTATACCATGATGTTGCAGTACCCTCATAACGGGTCTATCTTCTGAAACGTCGCTGCTGGTTTGCTGGATGCTGATGCTGTCGTGTTGCAGTACCCTCATAACGGGTCTATCTTCTGAAACCGAGCTGCGAAGGACATCAGAGAACCTTAGAGAGCGAGTTGCAGTACCCTCATAACGGGTCTATCTTCTGAAACCGAAGCGCTAAAAGCGCAGGCGTACAAGACAGCCTGTTGCAGTACCCTCATAACGGGTCTATCTTCTGAAACTTGCCGCCACGATAACGCTTATGCCATTGCTAGCCTGTTGCAGTACCCTCATAACGGGTCTATCTTCTGAAACCTATGTGTGCGGCGGTGTGCCTGACGCTCTAACGTCGTTGCAGTACCCTCATAACGGGTCTATCTTCTGAAACTCTTCTGGCATGATGCTGGGAGCGGATTTAAGCAAGTTGCAGTACCCTCATAACGGGTCTATCTTCTGAAACCATAGTCAGGTGTGCAGTGGTAACCAGTTACCACGCGTTGCAGTACCCTCATAACGGGTCTATCTTCTGAAACGTCTTTGGCAGTCGTACAGGCATCTTTGGCATACCAGTTGCAGTACCCTCATAACGGGTCTATCTTCTGAAACGAATATTCATATGCATTCACAAGACATTCACCGATGTTGCAGTACCCTCATAACGGGTCTATCTTCTGAAACACCGTCAGCTGGCACCCAGATAGCTAGCGTGCTATAGTTGCAGTACCCTCATAACGGGTCTATCTTCTGAAACGTTATCTGGTTGCTGCGTTGTGCCTGTGCCTGGTCGTTGCAGTACCCTCATAACGGGTCTATCTTCTGAAACAGCTTTATGCAGGATCATCGAACGCTTGTGCTCGGTGTTGCAGTACCCTCATAACGGGTCTATCTTCTGAAACTCGACTTTGAAGACGGCTCAACGGCCATTCTTCATGCGTTGCAGTACCCTCATAACGGGTCTATCTTCTGAAACAACGGACGTTGGATCGAGACGCCGTTTGACCGCTGGTTGCAGTACCCTCATAACGGGTCTATCTTCTGAAACCATGACTATTGGCGCTGGACTGACGACCTCAGTCTTGTTGCAGTACCCTCATAACGGGTCTATCTTCTGAAACTTTGCACGAGCAGAACAGCGCGCGCGTGATGCTGCTGTTGCAGTACCCTCATAACGGGTCTATCTTCTGAAACGTTTCCAGTGGATTGAGGAATTCCGCCGCAACGCCGTTGCAGTACCCTCATAACGGGTCTATCTTCTGAAACGTGCCAATGGCAGCAGCGCCACGCGTAACACCGCCAGTTGCAGTACCCTCATAACGGGTCTATCTTCTGAAACCGCTCAAAGACATGGTAATGTTGCTTAGCAGCAGAGTTGCAGTACCCTCATAACGGGTCTATCTTCTGAAACGTCTGACGTCGCATCCGACTTGCCCCAGAAGTCATGTTGCAGTACCCTCATAACGGGTCTATCTTCTGAAACGTCGCACCGGAGTCCGTGCTCGTGTTGATCTGCGTCGTTGCAGTACCCTCATAACGGGTCTATCTTCTGAAACTTCATAGGATGGTGGATGGGGCTATTATGGCTCAACGTGTTGCAGTACCCTCATAACGGGTCTATCTTCTGAAACTTCAGATGTGACCTGAATTTGAGCGTAGTGCTCTATGAGTTGCAGTACCCTCATAACGGGTCTATCTTCTGAAACTATCTCCCATCATGCTGACCTCAACATCCCATGCAAGTTGCAGTACCCTCATAACGGGTCTATCTTCTGAAACTCTGGTGAATCACTCCCCGATATTTCGACGCTGCCAGTTGCAGTACCCTCATAACGGGTCTATCTTCTGAAACTTTATTCAGTTGCAATTCGAGCGTGCCGGAAGCATGTTGCAGTACCCTCATAACGGGTCTATCTTCTGAAACAGAGACTTAGAGCAGATCGCACGCGAGTGGGCTACGTGTTGCAGTACCCTCATAACGGGTCTATCTTCTGAAACGGCTGAAACATCAGCGAGAGCGCAACACCGCTGATCGTTGCAGTACCCTCATAACGGGTCTATCTTCTGAAACCGACCGGGTGAGGAGCGCCACGAAATGACCTACAACTCACATTCGTAGAGACAAGCCCTTTCCTGAGCCTCTCAGCGCGTCGTTTTCGTTCCTCATTATACGCTACTTTCCGCCATTTGTCTCGTTTTTCGCAAATCGATTTTTGCCAAAAAGGGGGGGGATTTGCGAAACGTTTTTCACCTTTTCAGCATCGTTGACGTGTATCTCGGGCGCTCAAAAGGTCGCAACAACCAAAAATCACCCTTCCATCCATCGATTTGCGAAAACAGGCCCTAAAAGCACTCATATCGACGGCATATCACCCCACTGGCTCTTTTCATTTCCTCGTTGGCTTGATTACTCACGCGCAAATACAGAGCGCAGATGAGCAAGCAATTCATCTAATCCATGATTATAAAAGTACCAATCGTATACTCATTCATATCTTTTCATGCTATATTTACTACTGTTGTGGATACGTCGAAAGGGGAACTCTTTTGGAACATCACCATCTGTCTTTCTGCGCAAACAAAACTATCCAGCGTGCTTCTTTCGCTCTCCTGCGCCTCAATCTCGCCAGGATTTCCGCATCGTTCCCCAAAAGATGGTTTCAGTTCAAAAAAAACCGCATTCCCTGCGGGATCTCCCTTCTATACTTGCACCATCGATACCGTCGAGGATATCCTCGCAGTTTGAACGATTATGAAATGGAGGTAGCGTTATGCCGAAATCGGATGCACAAAATAAATCCGACCGACATTTCCTCTTGCAAAAACTCTTTGAGCAACCAGGCCAGCGCTTGCGTACCAATGAGATCGCTGAGAAGCTCGGCGTGAGTGACGATACCGTCAAGCGTGATATCGATGAGCTGGATATCAGTAGACGCCTGCCACTACGTAAGGATGGGCAATTCTGGATACTGGCAGAAGACTCAAAGATACCACAGCTCCAGGTTCATCTGAATCTGGCGGAAGCAACAGCGCTCTATATCGCCGGTCGTCTGCTTTCGCAAATTCATGATGAACAGAACAGGCATGTGATCCTGGCACTCACCAAACTCATTGATGCATTACCAGGGTCCTTACAGGCTCATCAACGTCTCCTCGTTGAGATGGCACGACAACGTCAACACAGTTCTAGCGACCGCTCCGGCATCTTTGAAGCTCTCGCCCGTGGTTGGGCTACTGGTTATAAAGTGCGTTTGCTCTATGAACCACCCCGCAAGGGCAAATTTGCCTGCACCTTCTCGCCGTACCTGCTGGAGCCATCAGGCATTGGACGAACCATCTATGCCATTGGTGAAAGTTCGCCGCCTGGTGAGTTGCGCACGTACAAGCTCGAACGTGTGATTTCAGCACAGCTCACTGATGAAACCTTCTCGATCCCGGAACATTTTGATGGGCCTGCACAACTTCAACGCGCATGGGGCGTGATGTCGGGAGGTGACGAACTGATCGAAGTGCATCTGCGCTTCTCGCAATATGTCACACGGCGCGTGAAGGAGACGCTCTGGCATCCATCGCAAAAGATTGTCGATACGCCCGCTGGCTGCGAACTCACCGTATCCATCGGCGATACGCTCGAAATCGAAAACTGGATTCGCGGCTGGGGTTCAGACTGTGTCGTACTGGGTCCACCAGAACTCCGTGAACGCATGATTGCTGATGTGCGTCGCGCTAGCCGCAACTATGGTATCACTGCACAGCCAGCCGTCAACGACGCATCAGATGATGAAGATTTGTTGGCGTGTTTTCTGAGAGAAGAGTCATGACTACTACAAAGGGCGAATTACGACCATTTCAGATCAAGGTGCGCGACCTGATTTTGCAGGGCAAGAATGTCATCTTGCAAGCACCGACTGGCTCGGGCAAGACATTGGCTGCGCTCTCACCCTTCACGACCAATCTTGAGCGTGGAATGGCTGCCTTACCGCTGAGTTGTCTGTACGCGACTCCGCTGCGTGTGCTCTCCACGCAATTTTACGACGATTACAAATCGTTCATTGCCTATATGGACAAGCAGAAGGGAACCGACTATGGGCGACGTTATGAGCATCTGGAGAGACTGCCGATCTCCATTCAGACCGGTGAGCAGTCTGACGACCCACAGTTCGAGTCACTGCTGACCTTCTGTACCATCGATCAACTCTTAGCCAGTTTCTTGAGCATTCCCTACGGCGTCGGGAGGCGTCGTGCCAATTTGAACGTTGGTGCGGTGATTGGGTCATATCTGGTGCTGGACGAGTTTCCATCTCTATCCACTCAAAGACGAAGAGCATTGCTATGGCGCACGCACGACGACGCTGGTCATGCTCTCGCTCTTGCAAGGCATTACACCTTTTATCTTGATGACGGCGACCTTCTCGCGACCACTGCTCGAACAGCTCAAAGTATTGCTGAATGCAGAGATCGTCACCATTGAAGATGAGCAAGAGCTACAAAAGATTGCGCAGGGACGTCGTCGCTTCTTCGAAGTCGCAGATGCCGCCATGAGCGCCGAGGCTCTATTAGCACGTCATCAAGACTGTTCGCTGGTCATATGTAACACTGTGTTACGTGCGCAACAACGCTACTGGGAACTCTGCCAATATGTTGAGCAAAGTGGAGCAGACATCAAGGTCGTGTTGCTGCATAGTCGCTTGACGGCAGAGGATCGTTCTGAGCGTTCGGAGTTTGTGATGGAACAACTGGGGCCAGCTCCCAGGGAGTGGAGGGATGATCGACGCTACGGCTGGAAGGATGGGCAGTATTATGGGCAGAACATTATCGTTGTGGCGACACAGGTCGTTGAGGTTGGACTGGACATCTCCGTCCAGGTGCTCCACACTGAAGCAGTGCCCGCCAACAGTCTGATTCAACGCGCGGGACGCTGTGCCCGCTTTGCGCAACAGGAAGGGCACGTCATCGTCTATGAGCTGCCAACTGATGCCTCAGGCAAGCAAGCATCTGCGCTCCCGTACAATGGCGAGCTTTGTCAAGCGACCGTGCAGGAACTCAAGCAGCTTGATCTTGCCATGCCCATCGATTTTAAAGCCGAGCAAGCGCTGATCAACGCAGTACATACGACCGAGGATACAGAGCTGCTCCAGCGTTTTGAGAAGCGCAAAGATAGTATTGTGAAGGATATCTTCACGAGCTTAAATGAGCATTCGTCCAGCGTAGCTGCTACCCTGATCCGCGATGTCGTCCAGGTGCAGGTGCTGATCCATGACAATCCTGAGGATGCGATACGCGAGGCACCCTGGACGTGGCAGAGCTTTTCGCTACATCCTGGCTCACTCGCCGCACACTGGAAGTCGTTCGAGGAGATGAAAGATGCGCTGGACCTGGAGTGGATCTGTCGGCAAGCGGTCGCCGATAAGCTCGATCAGGAAGACGAGGAAGCTGATAGTCGCCAGATCACACTTTTCAAGTGGCCTGTGCTTACCTATCTATCTGATCAGCGCGCGCGTGAGCGTACGCTGCGTGGCACGCTTATGCTGGCGCTTCCCAGTCAGCTTGCCACCTATCATCCAGAGTTAGGGTTTGTGCTCCGCGATGACTGGCCTGAACTGTCATGGCCGCAGTATCAAAGTACGCTTATAGATAAAGGCAAGAGGGAAAAGCACAACTACGCGGCGATCACGCAACAGAGTTATCAGGTTCATATTGGTGGACTTGTCTCAGCCTACAACAATGGTATTGTCCAGCAACTCACCTATGTTGCACACAAACTGGAGGCACGTCTAGGCTTACCTGCAGACAGCATCGACCATGCACTCCGCCTGGCTCTTGCCTGCCATGACTTTGGAAAACTCAGTGTGCAATGGCAGCAATGGGCATTAGAGTGGCAGCAATTGCGCTACGAGTACGAGAAGTGGGGATCGTATGCGCACGACTCTGATTTCTTCTTCGCCAAAACCGACTACGACTCGCGGAACCGGGCACTACGCAAGTTACAGAGTGGCATGAAGACAAAAAGACCGAACCACGCCTGTGAAAGTGTCGTATCAGGTCTGCCACTGATCGTAAACAGCCTGGGTCTCACGTTCGCCGATAGTGCGGAACTGGCATTGTTGCGCGCCGTGTGCGGAGCAATAGCGCGCCATCACACGCCCAGCGCGGACGATTATGGCACATTCCAGCTCCATCCTGGTTCAGTTACAGCCATCCGCGAGGCTCTGGAACTGGCACGACAGGGGCTTCTCTGGACCTATGATCTCAAGCTGATCAGTACCGTCCCGGAGAGCAAGGGGAAACTCATGCCGGAGAATGGGCAGCAAGTGATCACGAGACCTGAACGTGGTCGCGTGCAGGAGTTGGAGACATGGCTCTACTTTGTCATCGTGCGCGCCTTACGCCTCGCAGATCAGCGCGCCGACGATTTTCGCGAAAGGAGGTAGTATCTATGCAATCGAGGTACTTTATTGACAAAACGAGCGGAACATCAGCCGACACGCTGTTAGCTATCGGCTTCGCATCTTTCCTTGGCGACCTGAGCCTGGCACAGCATCAAAATCAGGAAGGCATCTTCCTGCAAGATTGCGGCTCGTGTTGTGCGATCTCTTCGCCATTCTCCATTGATAGCACACAACTCTCAGACGAGCAATTAACCGGCTTGCTCATTGTACTCCCGCTGGACTCCAACAGGCAACGCGAGAAGCAAGCCAAAAAAGGCGAACAGGCATCCATCGATGGTTTTTCGTATGATGAGCAGTTGGACATTAGTCGCACATATCGGGAGCAGCTAAAAAAGCTGGGATCAGCGTTTCAGACACCAGAGGCGCGGCTGAAAAAGGCTCCTGAACTGCAAGATCTGGTTGAAGCAGATACTCGGCTGGGCCACTATATCTCCATCAATATGATGAAGATCGCCAGTTCTTTCAACGAGCTAGCCTTGCGCTGGGACCGCCTCACACCGGCTCAAAAATGCTGGCATATTGACCTGTTACTCGACCTCTTCAGCCATCCGTTGAACGACATCCCGGCGGCCAGCGTAGCGTGGCAGCAACGCGCGAAAGTCGAGAGTATCAAAGGCAATGTCATGGCGAGTGCGCTCCAGATCATCAATCCGACAACGGGCAAAGGCGCGAATCGGGCCAAGGCCAGTGAACTCACCATAGGCAACCAGGAGAGCTTCTGGCTCTTAGAATTGCTCAAATTTCGTGGCTACATGGAGGGTGCTGCACCACTGGTTGTGCAGGACAGTGATGATCGCAAAACCTATGTGATCCAGCCCCGCCAGATCAAATTGACCCTCCTGCAAGGGATGATGAGGCAGTTTCGTGCCGTCTTCTGGCCGACGACCGCTGTAAAGCTGGATATTCTGGCCTCATTGCGTTTCGCGCAGGTGCTTGTTCGAGCAATACCTGACGATGTTTCAACCGCAATCCCTGCTCGGCAGGTGGTTGCCACCAGAACCAGTTAGCATGGCCGCAGGCTTCGACGTCACGTTTTATAAATTCCTCGGCAGTGCGCATGCCACAATGAACATCTCAACCATCGGATTGCCAACCTGGCTACCGACTCTGGATACTCTTGAGCAGACCAGGGCAGCCGAGCAGTTACTCGAGGAGCATGTCAAACTGATCCGCCAGTTGCGGAACAGCAAAGGCGAGGAGGGCGCTGAAGAATACGAATTGCTCCACTTCTATCGCGACTTTCTCTCAGGTGATGACCTGAACTCTTTTGGGAATTTACGACCGCATATAGCAGTTATGTGATGAGTGCACGCGAGAAAAATCGCTTCGTGCAACTCCTCACGACACAAGGATTGGAGGTTTTGCTGATGAATAACCAGCGTGATGGTGTGAAACTGAAAGACATTTTTGAAACAGAGGGTTTTAAGCATATTGCGGCAGCGATCAGGCAGTCAACCATAACCGCTCAGTATCGGCGCACGCAGTTGGGGGATCGGACTTACGACACACGCTATGGCTTAGGTCAGGATCTCAAGCACAAGGCACACCGTCCCGACGAGTTTATGGAGGCGTTGGGTATATTCCTCCAGGCATACTCTGAGGAGACGGTACGCGAGGAGGAGAAACTGGCAACGCGTCTTGGGCATAAGCTAACGTCCGAGGATCGCCGTGCCCATAAATTGCGGTCAAATATATCTGAAAACGACCTGAAAGAGATCGGCGAACTCATTGATCGTTATGGTTCCGGGCTGATCTGCTCGATGTTGATCTCCTACGGCTACGCACACCACTCAGTGGACAAAGAAGCATAGTAGCGCTAAGAAACAATGTAATCCCATCAAAATCAAGAAATAAGAAAGAGGTAGAAAATGACAACCACACCTATTGCATCGCTCTCTATTGCCGCCCGCGCCACGCTCAACATGCATAGCCTGAACAACGAAGGCGGCGAGGGCAACCAGATCCAGACGCGCATTGTCGAAATCGTCGATCACGCGGGCGAGCTGCACAGCGTCAACGCCATCTCAGGCGATATGCTCAAGCACGTCCTGATGGAGCATTTTTACCAGCTCGCTCGCTCGCAAGATGTCGCACTTTGTACCAGTTGCCAACGTTTCAATGCGAACCGCATCAATGCCGACCGTGGCTTTATTGCCGAGACGACCGCTGCAAAAACGACGGATACACAATTTATCGATCAGGTCCTGGCACGTTGTGCTATTGATGATGTCGCTGGCGTCCTGGTAACAGAGGGCAACCGTTCGATCCCCCGCAAATCGATCAGCGAATTCGGTTGGGTCATTGGTCTGCCAGAGAAGACGCGCACCGAAAGTTATCTCCACGTCAAATATGTCTCTGAACGCAGTAAAGAGAAGCGCGCAGAAGATGCCACGGGACAACGTGAAGCTGGCTCCAACCTGGGTCAAAGCCTGTTTCGGCGTCCGGCTTCCAGCGGTATCTACGCCATCGTCTGTCACCTGGAGCTAGCGCGCATTGGCTACAATGACATCCAGCAATCCTACGCTATCGACGAAGATGAGCGCCAGGTCCGCAGCGCGCTGCTCCTGGAGAGTCTTCTGCACACGTTTATTGAATTGAACGGCGCCATGCGCTCATCCCAACTACCTCACCTCGTCGCGCTGGACGGTGTCATCACCACCAGTTCCGGCGTCATCCCGGCACCGCTGGTCAGTCCCTTGCTCGGAGGGAACGACAACGATACCTATAAACAGCAGTTGGCAGGGATTGTAACCGCGCTCAACGGTCCCGACCGTGAGACGGTCAAACAGCAAACGTTCAACTCTGTCAGCGACTTCGCGCAGCAGATGCGTACGCTGATCGACGCGAGTTTTCCCTTTAAGCTGACCGTCAGCCACTAGAGCCATGCTGGCTTGAGAGAAAGGATCTACTACAATGTGGATGATTGCGCGCTATCTGCCGGTCGCCCCATTTTCGCTCAAGCCAGCAGCAGTCACCTCGTCGGGAGGCAAAACGCTGCTGGTGATGACGCCTTACGCGATCAAGATGGCATTACTCGATGTCGCTATTCGTACGCTTGGTTTAGAGGCAGGTGCCGCGCTCTTTCCGCGTTTGCGGGATCTCTCGATCTGCCTGGCACCGCCGCGAGACATCCTTGTCTTCAAGACCTTCAGCAAGATCTGGCGGCCAGTTGAGTTCAAGGATAGCAAGAAGCCGATGCAAGAGAAGATAGAGGAGAAGATGCAGCGAGGTCAATATCCCTTCTACTCCACCATTTCTTTTCGGGAATACGTCTCTTACCGCGAACCGTTCCAACTCGCCCTTGGGACCGCTGATATGGTAGAATTGCCGCAAGAACTCTCCAAGCTTTTATGTGGTATCAACTACTTTGGCAAGCGTGGAGGATTTGTGCAGGTTGTAGAGTCCCCGCAACGGCAAGAGCAGTTGAACGAGCGCGAGTTTATTGATCTCACCTTCAGCGGGGTGAGAGACTTTCCGCTAGACGGGACGCTGCAATTGCTGGATGATTGTGGCAAGAGCCTGACATTTACGCGAGCGAATATCTATAGTTCTGAGCGAGTGACGGCTGGCAAGGAGCGCATCTATCGGCATATTGTGCTGCCCTACCGGCTCACCCGTTCCAGTCGTGGGTACAACTGGTATCAGCGTATCAGTCCTGCTGAGGAGGAAATGTAAAGAAGCCATGCTCACCACCCATCATTTTCTTTTTACCGCCGTCGTCGTTAGCCCTCTGGAGATGGATGACCACAGCGGAGCTGCGTTACGCGGAAGTCTGTTCGATGCCGTATGGGGACGCTTCTGCACCAATAAAGCATCGCCCTCATGTGCTGCGTGTCCGCTGCACAGTATGTGTCCGGTAAGCGCGCTGGTAGCACCGTTGCGCGAAGAGAATCAGTATGGGCAAGACATCCCGCGTCCTTACATTATCCTGCCGCCTCTGGAGTCTACGCGTCGCTATGAGGCAGGTGAGACACTGATCTTTGGTATAACACTCTTTGGCTCAATCATTCAGCTCTTGCCCTACATCGTCATGTCGTTACCGGTGCTTGAGGAGAACGGCATTGGTCGCAAGCTCATAGAAAACGCGGGGCGGCGGGGACGCTTCCGTATCCAGCAAATCGAAGCGTATCATCCCATCACGGGCGAACGTTGCAGCATCTACCAGCAAGGGAAAACGCTGGTCCAGGCACCAACGCTGGCAGTTACGGCTGAGGCTGTCAAGACCAAGACGGCAAAACTCTCGACGCGGCGTATCGAACTCAACTTTCTCACGCCCACGCGTATTACACACCATGAGAAGGTCGTACGTCATCCACCATTTCGTCCATTGATCCAGCGGCTGAGTGAGCGTCTTACGCGTCTTGAAGCGGCCTATGGAGAGGCAAGTGAGGAGCTATCGGAAGAGCAGCCGGACCTGATCAAGCTGGCAGGTGACATCATCTGCCAGCGGGATGAGACGAGTTGGGAGGAAGTGCAGGGCTATTCGCGGCGTCAGCGGAATTTCACGTCGACCAGTGGTTTTCTCGGCAAAGTCACGTACGCGGGAGAGCTGGGACCATTCCGGGAGCTGCTGATCTGGGGTGAGCTGATCCATGTCGGCAAGAATGCCGTCAAAGGCAATGGCTGGTACACTATCGTCGAAACATAGAGAGACTAGGCAAACCCATCAAAAAAGCGCCTTCCTGGACGTCTTTTCGCAAATCGCGACCGGGGAGCGCTTTTTTTAGTGCAGGAGTCCATTTTTGTGCTTGAAATACAGTAATTGTCTGGTGGAAGAGGGAAAAACTTTTCGCAAATCTCCCCCTGTTTTTGGGCAAAAATCGATTTGCGAAAAACGGGACAAATAGCGGAAAGTAGCGTATAATGAGGAGCGAAAACGACGCGCTGAGAGGCTCAGGAAAGGGCTTGTCCCGGCGCAAGCGGGTTGCACATCGTCTGACGTTGGTACAAACCCTGTCGGTTTCAGAGGATTGACCCGTTATGAGGGTACTGCAACGCGAATTCGATCAGAGCATCAGGCGTGAAGTGGAGGTTTCAGAGGATTGACCCGTTATGAGGGTACTGCAACTTGCACGGGAATATTTACAATATCTGTTATGGCGAATGTTTCAGAGGATTGACCCGTTATGAGGGTACTGCAACCTTCTGGTTGTTCATCCTGATGATCAGGCGGCTTCTGTTTCAGAGGATTGACCCGTTATGAGGGTACTGCAACACGGAGCGGGATCTCGGAAATAGCCGCAATGCCAAGTTTCAGAGGATTGACCCGTTATGAGGGTACTGCAACTAAAGGTGGATTCAAGAGTGTCATGGAACTTGCAAAGTTTCAGAGGATTGACCCGTTATGAGGGTACTGCAACCTGCTTCTTGCACGCTTCGTAAAACCATCCACGCTTTGTTTCAGAGGATTGACCCGTTATGAGGGTACTGCAACTATCGAAATTGCTCGTCGCGAAGAAGTCGCCAAAGAGTTTCAGAGGATTGACCCGTTATGAGGGTACTGCAACATTGTTTCCTTCACTTTCTCACTCTGCTGATCGCTGAAGTTTCAGAGGATTGACCCGTTATGAGGGTACTGCAACGCTAGCTCACTGACACGCCGTCCGGTAGTGAGTGCAGTTTCAGAGGATTGACCCGTTATGAGGGTACTGCAACACGAAAGCTGCCTCATGTCACGCAAATCACGCCGCCGTTTCAGAGGATTGACCCGTTATGAGGGTACTGCAACTGGAAAGACTTCATCGTCAATCTCAACGGCGCAACCAGTTTCAGAGGATTGACCCGTTATGAGGGTACTGCAACAGCGTAATCAGGCTCAAGATAAGGAAAACTGCCGTAGGTTTCAGAGGATTGACCCGTTATGAGGGTACTGCAACACAAAGATCATCGAAAAATGCGCGTACGTCCAAATTAGTTTCAGAGGATTGACCCGTTATGAGGGTACTGCAACAGGTGTGAGAAAGCGTCCAGTAACGCGCATTATCGGCGTTTCAGAGGATTGACCCGTTATGAGGGTACTGCAACTCCTTTGGCTATTGCCTCAACGGGTCAACCTCCGCACGTTTCAGAGGATTGACCCGTTATGAGGGTACTGCAACCAGCCCCACAGAAACGACCACCAGGGTATGACCCATGTTTCAGAGGATTGACCCGTTATGAGGGTACTGCAACGCCTGCCGCTTTATCGCGTGTCTGGGCTGCTCTGGATAGTTTCAGAGGATTGACCCGTTATGAGGGTACTGCAACAAAGCTGTGGGATAAGTGCGGCGAGGGTTGTAGTCGGTTTCAGAGGATTGACCCGTTATGAGGGTACTGCAACTCGCAGATAGACGCTCACGTAGAGCACGGTTCGCCTCTTGTTTCAGAGGATTGACCCGTTATGAGGGTACTGCAACACTTGCGTTGGTCGTACCACGTTGAGGTAGACCACCGGTTTCAGAGGATTGACCCGTTATGAGGGTACTGCAACGCTACGATGGCGCTGAACCAGTTGTGCCTGACAGAGGTTTCAGAGGATTGACCCGTTATGAGGGTACTGCAACATCGTGCCGCAGTGGATCATCTCCGCCAGGCGTCCAGCGTTTCAGAGGATTGACCCGTTATGAGGGTACTGCAACAGAGACACGGCTGCGCTTTGTCACGGCGCTCTATCGTTGTTTCAGAGGATTGACCCGTTATGAGGGTACTGCAACAGAGACACGGCTGCGCTTTGTCACGGCGCTCTATCGTTGTTTCAGAGGATTGACCCGTTATGAGGGTACTGCAACTCAGTGTCAATCAGCCATAACCTACAAGACATATCTGTTTCAGAGGATTGACCCGTTATGAGGGTACTGCAACTTCCATGGCAGATTGAGCTGATGTGCCGCCGTCGTTGGGTTTCAGAGGATTGACCCGTTATGAGGGTACTGCAACTGACTGGACGTGTGGCATCAAGGTTGCGAGGCTCAAGTTTCAGAGGATTGACCCGTTATGAGGGTACTGCAACTTGAGGCTATGACACGCAATCTGGCAACCATGACGAGTTTCAGAGGATTGACCCGTTATGAGGGTACTGCAACTGGCTGACCTGGTCAGCCAGGGCTTCTTTTATATGAGTTTCAGAGGATTGACCCGTTATGAGGGTACTGCAACATAGGAGGATATTATGCCAATTCAAGCATTAAATGAGTTTCAGAAGATAGACCCGTTATGAGGGTACTGCAACGTATGGCTCACTGCATGGGATACAGGCGCTCTAGCGTGGTTTCAGAAGATAGACCCGTTATGAGGGTACTGCAACTTCGCAAGCCGTGCAAGGCACGTTGCTTGTCGCAGAAAGTTTCAGAAGATAGACCCGTTATGAGGGTACTGCAACGAATCTACGCTGTGCTCTCTGCGAATCTTCTCTCAGGTTTCAGAAGATAGACCCGTTATGAGGGTACTGCAACATTGCTTGATCTCTGGAAGCGTCCGAATCCGCGCAGTTTCAGAAGATAGACCCGTTATGAGGGTACTGCAACACTCTTTCCAAAAATTGCAAGGGGCTGTCT
This sequence comes from uncultured Chloroflexia bacterium, assembly GCA_963802635.1. GTDB lineage: Bacteria > Chloroflexota > Ktedonobacteria > Ktedonobacterales > Ktedonobacteraceae > CAVTLG01. Next base: position 1,033,184 of record CAWDJJ010000001.1, read on the forward strand.
AGCTCTGTTTCAGAGGATAGACCCGTGATGAGGGTACTGCAAGACCTTCTTTTTGATATCTTCCAGCGTCCAAATAGGAGAGTTTCAGTGAATTGACCCGTTATGAGGGTACTGCAACACTATGTGCTCACTCTGCACACTGGCGTATAAGTAGTTTCAGAGGATAGACCCGTGATGAGGGTACTGCAACCTGGGGCGCGCGTCGGCGTGGTCGGTTCTAGGTCGTGTTGGTAAATGCCCTACCAAGTGAGCAGGTTTGGCCCCAATCATGAGCACTGGCAAGACCACGCCTGGAAAAACCGCTCCCTATCTGGCTTCTTCCATCGATACGTTGTAAATTGGCTGTTTTTGAGCGCATCTGCAAAATTCGTCTGCCAAAGCCTTGACACCATACGATATATCGTTTATACTTCGCACGTTAAGTATTAACATGCAAACATTTTGCGTTGCCAAATGTTAACCACATAAAGGAGATATATGGATCTACCTCTTGATGATAATCGCGGTCGTCTCAGTTACTGGCTCTTCTACGCACAACGCTGTGTCGCATATGCGTACGCAGAAGTGCTGCGGGCGCATTGCGAAGAGCGCGGAAAGCCATATGCCATCACACCACCACAGTGGGGCGCATTATCGCTCCTGCTCGTCCATGATGGCATGACCATCGGTGCCATGAGTCAAAAGCGTGGCGTTGATGCTCCGGCGGCGACAGGTATTATCACGCGGCTGGAGCAGTATGGGCTGGTGGAGCGACGACATGATCGGGAAGACCGCCGCATTGTCAAGGTCTATCTCACCGATGAGGGCAGAGATATCTCAAACACGCTGGTTTCCTCGGTGGAGCACTTCGAGCAAAGCATGAAACGTGGGTTCGCTGAGGGCGAGATGGATCGTTTCCTGCTCCAACTCCAACGGCTCATTACGAACACCGCTGAGATCGGGCCAGGGCTGGGTGATCGCTTCGGTCTGCTCCCAAAGGATGTGGTATAGCTACGCGCGACACGATGGACTACGTTTTCAACCCCTCGCAAGAGAGAAGCCATGCTGAAAGGAAAAAACAACATGAATCCTGCCACCGTCCTCGACTTCGTGAATATATTCTTCGCTGGTATGTTGGCTGGCATCGAGTTCGTGATCCACTACGGTTTGCGTGGGCCTTCCGAGATTCTGGACGAACATTCGCAGCTCCAGCTTCGTCAAGCGCTGGTAATGAGGTTGCGTGTGCTGGTACCCGCCTTCTTTGCGCCAACGGCGGTGTTAGGGATTGCCCTAACGGTTCTCAATGGTGGCACACCCGGCTTTTGGTTTCGATGTGCGGCAGTGCTCGCCGTATGCACCTGGATCTTGATCAGGGTCGTCGGCACCGTCCCTATCAACAGTGCCACGGCTGACTGGCAGCTCAGCGCGCCACCAAAGAATTGGAAGACGTTAGTCAATCGCGCGGAGCGGTTCCATATTGTTGGGGTCTGGGCAGCGGTCCTGGCATTTGCGTTCTTCTTGACTGCCGTGGCACTCAAGCTGGCCGTTCATTGACCTGTGAGAAAGCGGCCTACACGCGCGGAGGGAATGATGACCAAGCACACAAGCACATCTTTACATGATCTCGTCGTACGTACCTTCGCCACGATTGAGGCCAAGGATCTGGAGGCGATGATGGGTCTCTTTGCCGATGATGCAGTTGTCATCGATCCCCACTTTCCGACGCCGCAGATGCAAGGGAAAGCGGTCATCACAGAAGCCTTTCGGGGAGCGATGAGTGGAATGCAGTCATTCGGCTACACCATCGTGAACTATTGCGAGTCCGAGAATGGGCAATGTGCGTCAGTAGAGACGGCAACCCATCATGTCGTGAAACAAGGGATGAAGCTCAACTTCCCGCAAGTCTTCATCTTCGAGGCGACGGACGGGCACATCACGAGGATACAAGCCTACGAACCGTACGGGCCACATGGGATTATAGGAGTATTCTTGTTTTTTGCTCGCCTCACAAACAGATTCTTGAGAAAGTGACGAGTAAATGCCCTGAAATGTGTGAGCAGGTATTTACCACCTCTATTTCTGGCAATATTCTCGTGCCAGAAAGACTCAACAAAAATTCCGCAGAAACTGCGGATTTTCTTTGTAAAGTGTCTTCTAGCAGCACAAATTGTTGTGCGCCAATACGCTGAAGAGGAGAGGACACAATGGAACTTGTTGTAGAGGGTAAAGGATCTTTTGTCGGCAAACACCAGGGGCGTCTGCGCGTCACGCGTGCACAAAAGACGATCACCGAGGTACCACTCATTCATCTCAAGCAGGTCATTATTGTAGATAGCGGCGTTGGCATTTCCAGCGACGTCATTCGAACATGCAGCGAAGAGGGGATTCCCATTCATTTCTTGAGTAGTCGTGGCTCGGCCATCGCCAGTCTTTACTCGGCTGGCCTGACGGGAACGGTGATGACACGCCGCGCACAACTGCTGGCATACGAACAGACCATTGGCATAACCGTTGTTAAAGCGTTTATTACCGGCAAGCTGGAGAATCAGGCCAACCTGTTGCGCTACATGGCGAAGTATCGCAAGGAAACCAATGCCACACTCTATGAAGAGCTGACACTCGCATCCCTGGAGATGCGCGACTTCATTCATGAGCTGACACAGCTCAATGCTGAGAAGATCGATGAGGTACGTGAGCAATTCCTCTCGGTTGAAGGTCGGGCCGCGCAACGCTACTGGGCAATGGTTGCGCGCATCATTCCCGATGAGCTACAATGGCCTGGACGCGAAACGCAAGGAGCAACCGATCCGTTCAATGCAGCACTCAACTATGGCTATGGCATCCTCTATGCACAGATCGAGCATGCATTGACGCTGGCGGGACTCGATCCCTTTGGTGGCTTTCTTCACACCAACCGCCCAGGCAAGCCAAGTCTGGTCCTGGATTGCATCGAAGAGTTTCGCCAGACCATCGTCGACCGGACCATTATTGGTCTGGTCAACAAGCATATACCACTGGAGCAAGATGAGCAAGGTTTGCTCACAGAGACAACGCGCAAGAAGATCGCGGAAAAAGTTATCGAGCGCCTGGAAAGCAGTGAAGCATACGAAAAGAAACGACAGGCATTACGCTTTATTCTGCAGAGTCAGGCGCGCCACCTCGCGCTCTTCCTGCGCAACGACCGCGCAAACTATGAACCCTTTATTGCTGGATGGTAAGGAGGAAATCGATGCGCTACCTGTTAATCTACGATATCTCGCACGATGGTGCGCGCACAAAGGTTTCCGACGCCTGCCTGGATTATGGTTTGGAGCGGATTCAGTATAGTGCGTTCCTCGGTGAGTTGAATAAGACGCATCAGCGTGAACTCTGGCTCCAGATCAAGCGCCGAGTTGGCAAGCATGGAGCAAGCGTACAGCTTTATCCTCTGGACGAGAAGAGCTGGTCAGGACGCCATGTCTTTGTGCAGTCTACGGAGGAGGTGGAGTAAATGGCAACCTGGCTGTTAGAGGTGACGGACCTCAAACAATACACCTATTGTCCACGCATTGTCTTTTATCGCTATTGCCTGCCTACCATACGTCCGCTGACCTTCTTGATGGAGGAAGGTATTCGTCAGCACGAGGAAGAGGAGGATCGTGAGGAGCGGCGCAGCCTGCGACACTACCAGTTGCAGGAAGGTGAGCGCTTCTTTCACCTGGCGCTCCAATCGGAGAAGCTGGGTCTGACAGCACGCATCGACCTGGCAATCGCCACCCCGTCACGAACAGATGCTGAAGCCGAAGCAATTGTTGTCGAGTACAAATACTCTGAGCAAAAGGCCGGGGCGCACTTCAAACTGCAGCTTGCAGCCTATGCTCTATTACTTGAGGAAGCTTGGAATATGCCAGTAAAGCGAGGCTTCATCTACTCGATTCCACTAAAGAAGGCAGAGGTTGTGACGATTACGCCGCAGTTGCGCAAGAAGGTGATACAGACGGTGAGCGCTATCCGGCACATGGCAGAGCATCAGGCAATGCCGGAGCCACCAGTTGCGCAAAGTCGCTGTGTCACCTGTGAATTTCGCCGTTTTTGCAACGATGTCGTATAAGCATTATGCGTAGAATGGTGGCTTCTGGAGCGATACTTCGCAAATTGATACCAGAGCCACCGGCTAAGCACGTGTTTGGGTTGCATAGTGGCCTAAAAAGGAGTAGCCTTTTTGTCCATGGCATTGTCTCAAGCAAGGCTAACGGTTGTTTCTCAAGAGATATCCAGCAACCTCATAGCCTCTACCAGGACGCTCTTTCTCCGGCAAATCGGTCAGCCATTCCCACTGTACTTCCTCTATAACCTCAAATGTATGTTGTACCATTTCAGAAAATGTGCGTGGGACCAGTGGCAGCAGACGACGATGGGCTACGTCATGATCAGTGCCATGAACGTTGAAGATGAAACCACGGATGTCGCTGAGCAATACAGCAACGCCTCCACTATCTAACAAACTGCGTATGAAGTGCAGGTGCGCGTTGATCACACGCACACGGAAGGCTTGCGCGGCCTCCTGATAGCGACGATGGCGCTCCTGTTCACCTTGCAGGTCAGGAGCAACACGCTGTATAAGATCAAGCACATCGAGTAAAGGGTAGCTGAAGAGCTGCGAGAGCACCAGCGAACTTATGACAAGGCCAAAATCAGCAGGGCGCAACGTGTAAATTTCTGGTGGGTCCGCTATAGAACACTGCTCCAGGCAAGCAGCAGCAGCTTCAAAGACCGCTTGCGCTCCCAGCGGGACAATTTTTTGCCAATCCTGGCGTTTCACCAGACGCGCAAGGTTCACACTAACGCCAGCGCTGATATCGCATTGTACAAAACGGATGCGCCTGTGCAGGGCCGGTGAGGCCAATTCGTCACGTCCCCGCTGCATAGCAGCCAGGTCAAAGTCGGCCAGCACGACTTCTTCCGAGGCCCGTGCCAACTCGCTCAACGGAACCTCCGTGCAGGCACCAGCTCCCAGCACCAGCGTACCCTGCGAAGTCGCAGGCTCACGTAGCGCTAGCGCACGTGTGACAAGTGTGGTACAGTATTGTAAGTGCTGTGGAGCATATTGATGCAACCACGCGCGACGCTGCATACCTTGCATTTGTACATTATTAGAGGATAGAGTATCAATACGCACTATGCTTAACCTTGTTTTTTATCTGCAATCGTCTCATCTGAGCCGTAGGCACCACCACTATTTTAAGATTAGGAAGACACCGTATGCACAAAGAAATTGTACCATTTCATGATCGGTACATGGAGGACGCAGCCAGGCTGCTCGCACTGCGTCATCAAAGGGATCGGTTGCGTGAACCAGCCCTACCAGCACGCTTCAGCGATCCCGTGAACGCTCACTGTGCCATAGAGAAGATATGGCAAAAACCACATGCCAGCGGCGTAGTAGCCCTTCAAGCTGAGCACGTCATAGGCTATCTGATTGGCACACCGCAGATTGATACCTCACGCGGACGTACAGTATGGATACCACTGGCAGGGCACGCGCTCGATCTCGCACAGAACGCCGAATTGTACCGTGATCTCTACGCAGCACTCTCACCTCAATGGCTCAAATCCGGCTGCTTCGCACACTACATCCTTATCCCGGCAACTGATCAAGCTGCCCTTGCAGCCTGGTTTGCACTCAGCTTTGGCAAAGAGCAAGCACATGGAATACGCGAAACAGCGACCAGCGATCTAGCAGCAATGCCTATTGATCCAGCCATCCAGATACGGCGGGCAGGACCGGATGACCTGGAAGCGGTGCTGGCATGTTCCAATGAGCTTAAGCGCTATCTCGCTAGCCCACCCATATATGCACCTCTCCTTCCTGAATACGAGGATGAGATGCGTCAGATGTTTACGGAAATCCTCAGCGATTCCACCGCTATCTACTGGATGGCGCACAAGCATAAACGCTTCCTGGGCTATCAGTTATACACGCTAGCGCCAGGAGAAGTTGCCGACGATGATTTGCTAAAGCCAGAGCTGCATTACACCTATCTCAGTATTAGTGTCACGTTTGAAGAAGCTCGTGGACAAGGCATTGGACAGGCGCTCACGGCTCACGGGCTACGCTGGGCACAGGCACAGGGTGATACATTGTGCGGCATAGATTGGCGCGTCGCCAATCTGAGCGCATCGCGCTTCTGGCCGCGTCAGGGATTTCGGACAATCGCGTACCGGCTCTATCGCAGCGTAGACGAACGCGTGAGCTGGGGTCACGAGCAAGCCTGAACGCGTCTTAGCTCATCTGTGGGAAGCAGAGTCCGAGGTGTGAAATGCCTTCATCAACGTCAAATTATGGAGCCATTTGCAAACCTATGCTGGCGATCAGTCCTGCTAGCAGGGCTGCGCGTGGCGCTACGCTGTCAAGCTGCAAGTACTCATTCGGACTATGAATAAACCCTCCAATTGGTCCAAGACCGTCAATGACGGGAATGTTATCTTGAGAAGCGTATCCTGCATCTCCGCTCCCACCAGTAAGAGCGTGTTCTAAAACAAACTCTAGCATACCAGCAATGTCCTGAGCCAAGTGTACTAGTTTCATGTTCTCAGGTGTTCGTACCATTGGGTGCTTGTGCTGTGGTGAGGCTTCCAGTTTCAATACGACGTCTGGCACAATACGCTGTTGCATGGCTTCTTGCCATAACTGCTCAGTGGCAATACGGTCTTGGTACTGCAAGTAGCGTAAGTCTATAGTGGCTTCTGCATAGTCTGGTATTACATTGGCCGCAGTTCCTCCAGAGATGATGTTTGTATTGATAGTTACTCCCTCATGCCATCCATTCAAACGTTGGAACTGCAATACTTGATGAGCAAGCTCTATGATAGCATTGCGGCCTTTCTCTGGTTCCACTCCTGAATGTGCCCCTTGCCCATGCGCCTTGAGTGTATAACAGGTCTGTCCCCTGCGTGCGCTGACAATATCTCCATTTGAGCGTCCTGCTTCCAGTGCGAGTGCAGCTTGACAATTTTGCAACACTCGATGTATGAGGTCTTCGCTATGGCGAGTATTGAGTTCTTCATCGGAGACACAGAGGATGCGGACCTCACCAAATGAGCGATAGCCACTTGCCAGGAGAGCTTCAAGGGCATAAATAGCTGAGAGGATGCAGCCTTTCATATCCAAAACCCCAGGACCATATACCGTGTTTCCTTCCACTCGCACTGGTCTCACCGCCGCCGTTCCCACTGGATAGACAGTATCGAGATGGCCCAGGAGTACTATCGTCCCTCCACCATTACCATGGATCACTCCGAGTAGGTCATTGCCCCACTGCTCTTGCTCAAAGATAGTGACATCCATTCCTAAGCCGCGTAGACGAGTCGTGAGTACCTTTGCCATCTCGTCCAGTCCTGGTTTGTGATAACTCCCTGAATCAATGGCACAAAGGTTACATAGCTCTTCCACATACTGGGGCAAGTGGTGTTGCATGTATGACTGTACGTCTAACACCAGGGATTGTCTATTCATATTGACCTCCGCATAGAAAACTAAAGACCTATTGCCTGATGGGTTTCCTGCACACTGAAGGGCTTTTTGGCAGTTAGGAAATGCCCTCTAGATAGATTTACTTCCCGCTATATCTCGGCGGACGCTTTTGCAAGAAAGCCGCGACACCCTCCCGATGATCAGCGGTCAAGAGAGCACGCGCTTGTAAGTCTCCTTCGAGCGCAAAGACCCTTTGCAGGTCGCTATCCTGGCCGGTATACATGAGTTCTTTGATCAGGCCATATGTATAGGTGGGACCATGAGCTAAACGCTGAGCTAACGCGCGCGTCGTAGATGCTAACTCCGCCAGCGGCACACATTTATTGACCAGACCAAGGCGCTCGGCCTCGGACCCACTTATCTCGTCGGCCAGCAGAGCCATTTCCAGCGCTTTCGCCAGTCCGACCAGGCGAGGCAAGAAATAAGCACCACCGCCGTCTGGAACCAGTCCAATACGGGCAAAACCCTGCGCCAGACGAGCATTATCGGCGGCAATACGTAGATCACATGCCAGTGCCAGGTTGAGGGAAATACCCGTTGCCACGCCATGAATAGCCGCAATAACGGGTTTGGGCATCTCGTGAAGCGTCTGGACCAATCGGTGATAGCGTTGGAGATGCTCACGCACATCGTCAGGTATATCGTGCGTATACTCAACGGCGAACTTTGCCAGGTCCTGACCGGCTCCAAAAGCTCGTCCAGCGCCTGTGATCACCACACAACGAATAGTCTCATCCTCAGCGGCAACTTCTGTCGCTTCTATGCACTCCTGTAACATCAGATCGTTAAAGGCGTTCAATACCTGTGGACGATTCAGTATGATAGTGACAATGCTGCCGTTACGCTCAATAAGTAGGTGTTGGAAATCAGTGCGCATGAAATACTCCTTTTTACTGCTGAGCAAATCATCTACGTCTACGCTCTTTGCGCAGCCTTGAGCGTAGGCAGATCAAGCATCAGTACTTCGAGCGCCACACGTACATTGACATTTTGCGCGATAGCTTCCTGCGCCCGCAAAATAGCCCGCACCATACGCTGAGATGCCTGAGAACCAATGCTGGTCGCCTGCGTCTGCAAGAGATTACGCATATCTACATTGACCGTCAAATCCAGACAATTGTTGGCCGCCAGGACCATATCACGCCACCACAATGACCATAGCTCCAGCAACGCCTGCACCTTTTCGCTATCGGTCCCCAGGCGTTGCACAAAATCAAAACGCTGCACTGTACTGGCCGTAAGCAGCTTTGCCAGCGACTCGAGTTGAGTTCGGCGTTCTGCAAGCATCTCTTCGTCCTCAACAGCCTGCACTGCCCAACCCATACGACCAGCAGCCAATGCCGCCAACAGATCAGCCTCAGCAGGCTCAACATCCCCATCTTGCAAGAGAGCGTTTTTGATCTGATTGGCGGTAAGCAGTTGCAGAGGAATCTGCTGCACACGCGAGAGGATGGTCGGCAATAAAAGACCTGCATCAGGCACGGTTAGCAACAGAACGACATCAGGCTCAGGCTCCTCCAGAGTCTTTAAGAGACAGTTAGCCGCCTGCGCGTTCATATCTTGCGCATCCTCTATAATGAAAATATTGCGTCGCCCTTCCAGTTTCCGACGCGCCGCATCGCTCTGCAACGCACGAACTTGCTCTATCAAAATAAATTGTTTGTCAGGTGGCCTGGTAATAATATGAATGTCGGGATGATTACTATGGCGCACCTTACGGCAGGAGAGACAGGCATTGCAAGGGTCCTGCGGCGTGAGCGAAGGATCGGGTCCCCCGGTGCAGAGGAGCGTCTGCGCAAAACGCCGAGCCAGCAGACTTTTGCCAATACGTTGTGGGCCAGCGAATAGATAGGCATGTCGCACCTGCTGAGCAGCAAGCGTGCGACGGAGTATATCGATAGAATGCTCGTGACCAACGAGATCCCATCCTGGCGACTGTATCTGACTGGTAAGCATATGCACATGGTAGCAGAAAAGCGGAAGAATCGCAAGTTGCATTCATACAACAAAGAGCAGCGTTCATGACTGCATGATAATGCCCTTCAATATGCTTGTACTATCTAATAGTACATACAGAAGAGCTATCGCATGCATCAAAATCAGAAGGCATGTGTTATACTGATCTCCATGGGTATACGTTTCAGCTACATAAGCTATTTAGAGTGTAGCATGTTTTACCATGGCAAAGTTGTGATCTGGTTAACAGGCATGCGAAGCTACTGCCTGTTAACCAGATCACGGCATTTCGTCAGTAAATATGCTATGCTAGTAATGAAATGATACATACTATAGTCACTTATGTGAACTACCACGGGGCAAAAAGACCCCGTGGCTTCGAGAGAAGCCTGAGTTCACCAGACTGCTCAGCAGAAATGCTGAGGACGTTTGAAAGGTCATGACACCTGTGGTTGGCGCATCAGACCGCTGCTCTGTCGTCTCGGTTTAAGAAGGACTGGGGAAAGGTCCGGTGATCGAGATGCAACAAGCCTTTTGAACCCTGTCGAGATGAAGTCGGATTCCTGTCGTGGTCACAGTGGCAGGATACGCATCACCCGCGCAAGCGGAGTCTTTTGGGTCAATGGATCTGCTCTTTTCCTACCTTGGCAAGAGCAGGTCCGGCGATCTATCTACGATGCTCTAGACTTTGTGGTTTTCTCGCCAAGCATATATAAAAAACTCTGCTCATTATTAAGGCATATGTAACCGATGGATATCTCTATACGTTTGTACAATACGAATAGTAGTCCGAACTCTTCAGCCGAAGAGCAGCAAGATCATGAGAGCCTCCCCGCATCAGCAGAGGAGGACGGCTGTGAGGCAACCCCAATAGAGGAGGATGAGGTATCACCTATCACCACCCCTACAACTACACAGCCTGAGCGGGTAGATATTGCGGACTTTGAAGCGATCTTTTTGCGCTTCCAGGCCCCCATTACGAACTTCATCTATCATCTCATAGGGAATCGGGAGCAGGCATATGATCTTGCGCAAGACGTATTCGTAAAAGCATATAAGGCATTACTGGGCGGGACCGTCGTGCAGCCAGGAGCATTGTCGGCATGGCTCTACCGCATAGCCGCCAATACAACGACAGATAGCTTACGGCGCAGACGTTTAATAGCATGGTTGCCCCTTTCATTGTTTAATGAAGATCGTGGGATTGGTGCAGGCGTTGTTTCGGAGTCCGGTGGCGCATCGTCGGAGAGCTTCAATGGTAATAGCGACGAACCAGCCAGCGAAGGACGAGCAAACACAAGCACCTCGATGTATGAACGCAATGGCTATGACGGCGGGCGCTTCGAGAGCCGTGTAGCGGATCGCGAAATTGTTGAACGCGTATTCAAACAGTTGCCACAAAAATATGCCATATGCCTCTGGCTTTACGAAAACGATGGACTATCTTGCGCGGAAATTGCGGAAGTGCTCAATATTAGCGCGTCGGCTGTGAAGATGCGCCTCATGCGAGCAAGAGAACGGTTTATTGGTTTGTATCAAAAAGAGGTCGGTGAAGAGTGAACTGTAGTCATGCGCGGGCATTGCTCGCTACCTATCGTGAACAAGAGCAAGATCAAGCTGACCCGGCACTGGATGCGCACCTGAAGAGTTGCGTAGCATGCAGAGAGGCATATGTACGTATGCAATTTGTCGGCGCAGGTATCCGTGCTCTGCCATCTATTGAGCCTGCTCTAGGTGCGCATGCTAGCCTGATGCAGGCGTTGGCCGCAGAACATGTCCGCTTTATGCAATGCACACCCTCGTCAGCCGCTACTTCGACGCCCACACCGGTTTTTCTTGCCCCCTATCTGAAAGATCTCGCCCAAAAAACTGCCCATACCGATGCATTCGCGGCATTCTCAACAGCGGAAACAGGTCCCTTACCGGTGCTTCGGCCCATACGACCCAAACACCGTAGTATTTATCAGATGAATCACCTGACGATCCTGGGCATGGCAGCCGCATTTTTGATGGTACTGATGGTTAGTGGCCTGACCTCACTCTTGTTATTAGCCAATTCAGCCAATCAAGGTACGACGGCTAGTCAAACGAATAATAATGATAGCGTTACAGCGAGTCAGGTCAAACTCGTAAGCTATGCCGTACCAGCAATCTACACACATGTAGCCAGCGCACAAGCGGATGGAACAGATATCTACTATACAGCGTATAACAATAATGCAACCAGTTGGACCCTGGCAAAGTATAACAGCGTGACCAATACCAGCACACCATTATTGCCAACCGCGAGTTCAGGACCCATCATTATCCTGGGCAGTACCGCAAACTGGCTAGCATGGCTGCAAACGAATACAGTCAAGGCGACGACTACGACCAAAGGCTCGTCTGCCACCACAAAAGACAGGGCGACGACTACGACCAGAGCTTCATCTGCCATAGCCAAAAGCCAGTCGTCAGGGGCATCCGCTCTCACCGCCTGGAGCTTGCATATAGCATTCATTGGCACTACGACAAAAACAGTCTCTGCCGCTACGGCCACCGATGTGCAACTCTATAGTAATACATTTCATACAGACAACGTGCCGAGTTGGGTACGTACACCGATACAAGGCATCGCATTTACACAGAACAAGCTGCTGGTCGCGTTTATCGATAGCAAAGGCATCTCTCACCTGTGGAGCTACGCATTAGACGCCAGTACTGTCACCGTCTCATCAACACCAACCAGACTGGCGAGCGCCAATAATGGTCACATCCTGGCATTCCCAACTACCAACGGTGATGGCAGTGACATTTACTGGTCGGAAGAATGGTGGTCTAGTGACCAGCAAGCATTGCAGAGCGATATCTGGACACAACAGACGCAGACAGCCCAACCGGATAAAACCGGTCGTTGGGCGGTACACACAGTCACCAGCACCTATCTCTATCGTGCAGATGAACATTCATTCCATCCCCAGGTCGTCCAGGATATGCTTTTCCTGCTCGACACAAGTACAACAAAGAGCAATAGCGCCGGAACCACGCCAGGTCCAACGACGACGGTACAGCTAGATACGACAGCCACGCCAGCAGCGGTTACTGTCGCCAGCGCGCTGGGAGGATCTGTACCCGTAGATCCGACCGTCTATGCGCCCCAAATCGACACACAGGTGACTGGCAAGCTACTCGCATTCATCGCCAATGGCACATTGCAGTTGACCTCCCCAGAAGACAGCAGTGTGCAGGTATCGGCACTGCTGGGAGGATCTCGTTTCCTGATCTGGCAGGAAGATAGTGCCAACAATTTTAAGATGTACGATGTTGTCGCGCGAGCGCCTGTCACAATCGGTGACAATATTGTACCGAAAGATGCTGCATTCCTCTCAGTAGACGGAAACACGGCAGTGTGGGTAGAAAATCCGCTAAATGGGACGAACCAGAATACTCAGGCCAACGGTACCATCAATTTCGGGACGTTCAACTGGCCTGTACCCCTCAGATCAAGCTCTGGGCCATAATAACCTGTAAAAAAGGAAGCGCCACAAATTTGTAGCGCTTCCTTTCTACCCTTCTCTATAGTCTGAAGAATTACTCTTCTTTAACGTTAGCTCTCCGCCGCGCCACATCTTTTTTCTCTGTCGGTACCTTCAATTTTTGCAGCGTATCCAGGCGTTGCAGGATATCCAGATGTTGTTCTTTCATAAATTGTTGTTGCGTATCTATTTTTTGTACAAGTTGCAAGATCAACTGATCTTGCTGATCAATACGCTGATTCTGTAGCTCCAGGCGCTTTACCACTTCCAGAATTAATGCATCCTGGTGATCCAGGTGGTCAAGAATATGACAGATTTCCTGCTCACCTTTTACGTCGGTTGTATAATCGTTTTCCGCCATAAGCCGATCTTTTGACGATTGCCTGTTTTGCGACATCATAATGAAGGGACCGGTGTATCCTGCAATAAATGATAATAACAAATTTAGAAGTATGAATGGAAATAAGTCAAAATGCGGCAAAAATGGCAAACTATTCCAGATAATCCATCCCGCAAGCAGTGTTGACATCACAATAACAAAACGCCATGAGCCAACATAAGCGGCTACGTTATCGGCAATTTTATCACCCTTACTAATTTTTTCATCTACCACTGCATTAACATTCACAACGGATGGTTGCTTCTCATGATTAAAATGAGGAAATTTGAATGTTTTGCCCTCGAAGAGATGCTTCAAGTACTCTTCGTGTGATGAGTGCGTCGAGATAGACTTGTCAGGTGTTGTTTCCACGAAAAAAAACCTCCTAGAGATATGTGTCTTTTCTATAAACGATGGCAGTACACAATTTTTTGCGTCGCGCTCCATTATTGCATACACAGCAGCTAAAAATATACTCCCATTGCCTCTGCAACAGGAGTATCAGGATAAAAGTAATAGGTAGAGTCGTCAAGTTAGAGTAGAGTCGATAGTTACAACTCGTCTTGCGCATACTGCGAAATTTGCGGGTATTTGACGAGATATTTCGCAATGATCGTACGTTGCACTTCGCTGGTGCCTTCGCCGATCTCGTTGACCTTCACGCTACGCCAGTAACGCGAGACCGGGTACTCGTCCATAAAGCCGTAGCCACCGTGGATCTGGACAGCTTGATCTGCCGCCCGCTTCGCAGTCTCAGAGGCCACCAGCTTCGCCATCGAGGCTTCGCGTGTATAGGGTTTGCCCTGCATATGCAACCAGGCTGCTTTGTAGTACATCAAGCGCGCCAATTCTATTTCTGTATCCATATCAGCGAGCTTGAACTGGATGACCTGGAATTTGCTAATCGGCTGTCCAAATTGTTTGCGCTGGTTGGCATAGCTCAACGCTTCATCCAGGCAAGCCTGGGCCAGGCCAACGGAAAGCGCAGCTATCGCCACACGGCCTGCATCGAGGATCTGCATAAATTGCTTGAAGCCGTCGCCACGCTGGCCCAGGATATTCTCTGCGGGAACCTGGCAATCTGTAAAGTTGAGAGGACGCGTATCCGAGGCTTTCCAGCCCATCTTTTTGTAGGCTTTGCCAATCTCATAGCCAGCAGTGCCCTTAGGGACCACAATATTGGTGATCTCTTTACGGCCATTGAGCTGCATACCAGTCATGGCAGTAATCGTCACGCCACCAGTCATGTCAGTACCAGCATTGGTAATAAATGCTTTGGAGCCATTGATGTGCCATTGACCATCCGCAAGCGTAGCCTTCGTCTGTGTGCCACCAGAATCAGAACCGGCCTCAGGCTCGGTCAGCCCAAAAGCCCACAACTGCTCTCCACGTGCCAGCACAGGCAGTAATTGCTCCTTCTGCTGCCGATTGCCAAAGAGATAGAAAGGAGTTGCGCCCAGCGAGGTATGAGCTTCCATCGTAATGCCCACCGAGACATCACCACGCGAGATTTCTTCAATCGCCAGGCAGTATGAGAGAAAATCAGCCCCAGCTCCGCCATATTCCTCAGGAAAGGGCAAACCTAGCAAGCCCAGTTGGCCCATCTCGCGAATCAAAGCAGAAGGAAATGCACCAGTAGCATCCATCTCTTCAGCGATTGGCTTAATCTCTTGCTCGGCAAATGCTCTACAAGTATTACGGATAGCAACTTGCTCTTCTGTGAGTGTAAAGTCCATACGAAAGCGCGGCAAGGACCCTTTGTGTCATCGGATGGGGAAGAAATGCCGCATGCTCCTTTCCTGCTGGTAACTATAGCCATCGCTGTGATGCAGAGCTAGCTATACAATAGCAATGGTTGATGTCCTATCCTGTGTTTGCCATCCGGCAAACAAGTCGCCCTATCTACAAAGTCCTCACCATGAAGCGAGTGGTTTATGATTATTATAAGGGATCAGGACAAGACTATTACAAGCAGGTGATATTGCCTCCTTCCCACAACGGAGTGGCTAGCAGAAGCAGCATCCGTTGTAGGAAAGAAGGCAAAGAAAAACCGGCGCATCAGGAACGAACTTCGCCAGTCTCGATATTTGCACCGCTACCCTTACGTAACATAGGCACCTTATCCAGCGCTTCCCATGGCAGATCGACATCCGTACGCCCAAAGTGTCCAAAAGCGGCTGTAGGCTGGTAAATAGGACGCCGCAGATTCAGGTCCTGAATGATTGCAGCCGGACGCAGATCAAAATGCTCATTAATCAGGCGAATGATCTCTTCATCAGAAACATGGCCGGTCCCAAACGTCTCAACAAAGAGCGACAGCGGACGCGCAACACCTATTGCATACGCGATCTGCAATTCCAGGCGATCAGTCAGACCAGCAGCAACAATATTCTTGGCAATATAACGCGCGGCATAGGCAGCGGAACGGTCAACTTTGGTCGGATCTTTGCCGCTGAAAGCACCACCACCATGACGGGCCATACCACCATAAGTGTCCACAATAATTTTACGACCCGTTAAACCCGCGTCACCCATTGGCCCACCAGTCACAAAGCGACCGGTTGGGTTGATAAAAATCTTGGTATCTTTATCCAGCAAATGCGTGGGAACAACGGGCCGGATAATGTATTCGATGACATCATTACGAATCTGCTCGCGGTCGACATAGTCCGCGTGCTGCGTTGAAATCACCACCGTGTCAACACGCACCGGACGTCCATGCTCATATTGTATCGTTACCTGGCTCTTGCCATCGGGGCGCAGATAGGTCATCGGACCATTGCCGCCCCAGGATTTCCGCCGCATCTGCGAGAGTTGGCGCGTCAGCTTGTGGGCAAAACTAATCGGTGCAGGCATATACTCAGGCGTCTCGTTACACGCAAAGCCGATCATCATACCCTGATCGCCAGCGCCCACACGTTCCAGTTCGTCGTCACTGAGCACACTCAAGCCATCCTTGGTCTCTAGCGACTGACTCACACCCATATCGATATCCGGCGACTGCTTGCCAATAGAAGTCACAACACCGCAGGTACGATAGTCAAAACCATAGTCTGCATTGATATAACCAACCTGCTCAATGGTTTGCCGCACCACGGCAGGAATATCGACCCAGGCAGAGGTGGTGATCTCACCTGCGACAAGCACCAGGCCCGTTGTCGTCGCCGTCTCACAGGCCACACGAGCAACGGGGTCCTGGGCAAGAATCGCGTCGAGCACGCCATCCGAAATCTGATCACACAGTTTATCCGGGTGGCCCTCAGTCACTGATTCACTGGTGAAAAATGTTTTTGAACTACGTATGAAACTACTCAAGTGCTATTCCTTTCTCAAAAAAACTAGCTATAGGGAGGGATAAGCGGACAGACCTATAACCTCTATGGGGGAGTGACAAGCGCACAGAGTGGATAAAAGGCACAAAAAAACCCCTACATTCAGGGGTTTGGCATTCATGCGCATTCCCCTCATCTTGCGGCATGTACCGCCGGAATTGGCACCCTTCCTGTTGAACAGGCGGGTTGCCGGGCTTCATCGGGCCGTTTCCCTCCACCTCTCTTGATGAGAGCTGTATTGAATTGTCATAGGTGCAGAGCAATAGAACATAGAGAGCGTTCGCTTACTATTACTTCCCATTGTACGGTATGAACAGGCGGATTGTCAATTGGTATGGCTGATATTTTTGCCGCATTACTCCTAATTGGCCCTAATAATCAATAATTTTACTTTCGCTCCTTTCTTCACGTCGAAACTCTCTGCTGGGAGAAACCATGATATAATAGAAGCACGATGAGCGATGTTTTGCAGAGACAAGAATCATTTTTGAGCAAGGAAGACGGAGATGGCAGCGAATCCCCAACGTTTATTTATGACGGCAGAGCAGTACTTGGCATTTGATCGAGCAAGTGACAGCAAATATGAGTACCTTGATGGGGAAACCGTGGCCATGTCAGGCGGTTCTGTCAACCATAGCCGCCTGGCTGGCAATCTTTTTTTCTGCTGACGCAGGCATTAGGCACCAGTGGTCCATGTGTTACCTACAACAGTGATATCCGTGTCTTTGTTGCCAAACGACACTATGTCTATCCAGATGTCACCGTTTCTTGTGATGAGCATGATCACCAGGGAGAACAGGATATTCTCACGTCTCCACGTTTCGTCGCTGAAGTCATTTCTCCAAGCACGGAGGCCATTGATCGAGGGAGAAAGCTGAACTGGTACCGCAATCACCTCAGTATTCAGGAATACGTGCTTGTCAATACACGCATACAATTGATCGAAATTTTTCAGAGGGGGAAGCTCGGTGAACCCTGGGCATATCAAACGTATAGTGCTCATGAGACCTTTCAACTGGTCAGCCTGAATATCTCACTTGCCGTGAATGATATCTATGCGGGTCTCAGCATTCCTCTTCCTGATACGCTCGGGCAAGAGGAAAATACGCCACCGTCAGAGTGATCTGCTCTTCATTTGATCATTCCAACAAGCACGCCTGCATATTTCTTGCTAACATGCAGGCGTGCTACGACGATGAGGAAAGCGGAACCGCTTAGGTGCCTGATTCCCAGGAATTGAGATACTTGTCTTGCTCAGGAGTGAGTGTGTCGATCTTGATGCCCATTGCATGCAACTTGAGACGTGCAATCTCCTTATCGATCTCGGCTGGGATCGTGTAGACGCGCGGCTGTAGTCCCGTGGCAACTTTGAGCATGTATTCAGAACCCAGCGCCTGGTTGGCAAAGCTCATATCCATCACGCTGGCAGGATGACCCTCAGCCGCAGAAAGATTGACCAGGCGTCCTTCTGCCAGCAGATGTACCTGGCGTCCATCAGCGTAGGTGTACTCATCGACAAAATCACGCACACGACGCTTGCGCACCGCCAACTGCTCCAGAGCTGGAATGTTAATCTCGTCATTGAAATGTCCCGAATTGGCGATAATCGCGCCATTCTTCATACGCTCCAACAGCGGAAGATCAATCACATTAATATTGCCAGTCACCGTGATGAAGATATCACCCAGGGCAGCCGCCTCAACGCCAGGCATGACACGATAACCGTCCATAACGGCTTCCAGCGCATGCGTGGGATCAACCTCGGCCACAATGACGTTTGCACCCAGACCATGAGCACGTGATGCCACACCACGTCCACACCACCCGTAACCAAAGACGACAATCGTGCGACCAGCCAGCAACACATTAGTTGCACGAATAATGGCATCAATCGAACTCTGACCGGTGCCGTAACGGTTATCAAACAGGTGCTTGGTATCGGAGTCATTGACTGCCAACACGGGAAACTTGAGCACGCCCTGTTTCTCCATACTGCGCAGACGGATCACGCCGGTTGTTGTCTCCTCCATACCGCCGATGATCGCGGAAATAAGCTCGGTGCGCGTCGTATGAATGGTAGAAACGAGGTCGCAACCATCATCCATAGTCATTTGCGGCTTGTGATCAAGAACCGCGTTGATATGGCGATAATACGTCTGTTCATCCTCGCCCTTAATCGCAAAGGTCGGAATACCGTACTCGCTAACCAGTGCCGCTGCGACATCGTCTTGCGTCGAGAGTGGATTGGAAGCACACAGTACCAGATCAGCACCACCGGCTTTTAGCGTAATCGCCAGATTGGCTGTTTCCGTCGTAATATGTAAACAGCCAGACATACGAATGCCGTTGAGCGGCTTATCTTGAGCGAAACGCTCACGAATGAGTCGCAGTACTGGCATATCTTTAGCAGCCCACTCGATGCGATCTTTGCCGCGAGGAGCGAATGAGATGTCTCGTACATCTCCATGAGTTGACGTTGTCATCGGATAGTATATTTCCCTTCTATAGCGAAGTAGGATAGAAGCATGAGAGTCGTGCAATAGATTGTCTGTCTCGGTGCATTTTACAACATCCCACGCGCACATGCTATCATGATTGACAGATAAAATGTTTGACCTGAGCGTGTCAGCATCCAAGCATACGGGCTTATGCAGGTTGCCACTGTGGATCAAAGTGTGAGCAGATCACCAGCTCTTTGTAACGGGCCGCAATATCCTCCAGTGTCAAAGAGCGCAACCCACCAATCCCAAAATCGGCACAGGCGAAAGAACCGAGAATGTTCCCATGTACAACAGCGCGTTTCAGATCATCAACGGCATAACGACCATCGGCGGCCAGTTGAACCGTTGACAGATAGCCAAGAAAACCACCCGCAAACGCATCGCCTGCTCCGGTTGGATCAACAACCTCTTCCAATGGATAGGCTGGCGCACTAAAATACGTGCCATCCACGCCGAAGAGCAATGCCCCATAACTGCCCAGTTTGACCACAACGTATTTTAAGCCATACGCAAAGAGCTGACGTATGCCTGCCAGTATACTGCTCTGATTTGTGTACTGACGTATCTCTTCCTCACTCATCAAGAGCACATCGACACGCTTGATCACCTCGGTCAACTGTGCGCGCGTCGTCATAATCCACAATTCCATCGTATCGAGGACCGTCAGTTGCGCATCAGGCACCTGATCCAACACCTCCAATTGCAAATCTGGCTGGATATTCGCCAGAAAGAGCAACTGACTCTGCATGTATACAGATGGAACAATCGGGTGGAAATCAGCGAAAACACCCAGTTGCGTATCCAACGTATCGCGGGTATTCATATCCAGGTGATAGCGTCCACTCCAATGGAACGTCTTTCCGTCTTTGATCTGCAAACCAGTCAAGTAGACGCCACGGTCACGCCAGAAAGTGAGATATTCCTGTGGGAAATCACTTCCGACACAAGCAATAAGATTAACCTGATCATATAAAGAAGCAGCCGTTGTAAAGTGGGAAGCCGCTCCACCAAGGACAGTATCAACCTTTTTAAAAGGAGTTTCCACTGTATCCAGAGCTACCGAACCAACAACAAGAATGGGCAACACTTGCCTCCAAATAATTCAAAAAAGACGTATTTCTTCAGTTAGACCTTCGCGCATCGGCTGAGCGTAGCGTCCCTTCCCGAGCAACCGCTATACGGGAGTAGCATCACTCAGATGCTCAATCACACCATCCAGAAAAGCTAGCGTTCTATCGAATTTATCGCGTGCCATTTCACGGGCAGGCCTCGTATACAAAGACTGATACAGTTCGATAAAACGCTCCTCAATATGCCGTAAAATAGCGACCAGCACCTCTCCAGTCACGGCTCGGTTGGCGTAACGCGCGCCAAATTCAATCAAGGACGTCGCCACAGCCAGGCCACTCAGCCGCCCCAATTTATCTGCATCATACAGAATTTGACCTTCGGTAATCGTTTCTTCACGCTGCTCAACAGGAATAACCGTCGTGTGCGTCAGGAGCGCCTGTTCCACTTTCTCTACCTGCTCATTTGCTAATTCTAGCTTACGCAAGAACTCGACGGCCATCTCAGCTGATTTGAGATGATGATCGTGAAAACCATGTTCCACTGTAGAAATATCGTGAAGATAGGCAGCCACCACCAACACATCCGTATCCAGGGTCGCAGGCTCTTCTTCAGCCAGAGCTTCTTGCTCCAAAGCCAGCAGCTTACAGTTCGCAACAACCGCACTGACATAGCGAAAGCCTTCGTTCCCCATCACTTCTTCCGCATAGCGAGCAACAGACGGTACGACTTCTGTATCCATTAGTCTACACCCTTCCCAAATTTACGTAATATTGCCATATGGGTATAAATTGTGCCCACATAGGCTGTTTTTGCAGCCACGGAGCCAGCATGCTAATCTCCCGATATGTAACGAGGGAGAAACACGAGATGAGCATTCTTCACCCAATAGTACTAAGATAAAGCTGCATAATAGCGAGAATTCAGCGAAAGTATGCTACCATAATAGACGATACATCACCCAACTGCAAGTGTACATGACTACTCTGGCATGTTACTGATAGCGTTGGTTGTCCGTTCCACTACACAGAAGGGAAATGAGAACATTTCCGCACCCGCAGTCAGCCGAACATGGACTGTACGGCCCCTGCGCACGACGGAGATGGTTGCTGCCTCTTGTATGGAACGGACAAGAGAATAACAGTAGCTATCGAAGGGATTGTAGCGCATGGTCCGGGTGGAAACTAAAGAACAGGCCTGGTCATTTGACCAGATTTACGACGAATACAAGACACCTATTTATAACTATGTCTATCATCTGGTAGGGGATCGCGAACAGGCAGATGACCTGACGCAAGATACCTTTCTTAAAGCTTTTCGTGCCCTACCCAAAATGGACGCGAATTTAAAATTATCTGCATGGCTTTACCGGATCGCGACGAATACGGCTTATGATGCGCTTCGTCGTCGCAAGTTAATTGCCTGGCTACCGTGGCAAGATCTTGACCACGAACCAGCCGATGTGGAAGGTGCGGACCCACAAGAGATTTATGGGACAACAGAGTTAGTCCGTGCAGCGCTCCGTCGCATGCCTCAGCAATACAGGGCGGCGTTACTCCTGTATACACAGGAGGGTTTCTCCTATAGTGAAATTGCTCATACCCTGAATATCGCTGAAAGTGGTGTCAAAATGTACCTTTCGCGCGCACGACAATCATTTCGTGAGCATTACCGAGCATTGGAACAAGGAGGAGGCATAAAATGAATTGCGAGCAGGTCGAGGAGCTTCTTAGCGCTTACCTTGACGATACGCTCGCAGCGGAAGAGTTTCATGATGTAGCCATGCATGTACAAACCTGTAGTATATGCCGTCATACGCTCACAGACTTCCGCCATTTTGATGTCCTGCTTGCTCAATTGCCTCGTGTTACTCCCGACCGGTCGTTGCGCGAGAGGATCTTTTCTTCGGCTGAATACTACGCGCTCACCGGGACACTTGGTGTAGTCGGAGGCACTCACGGACGCACAACACCGCTGACAAAAGTGCACACCGCCAGCTCTAGTCGTCCTCATCTTGTCGTTTTGCCAGGAGGTCGTAGTAACGCTCAGTCTGCCCATGAACCTGTCGGAAAGAGCCATCTTGCTCAGAGACGACGTAGAACAAACAGGCTCCGTGTTATGCGCGTACTTATCGTCATACTCCTATTGCCGACCATCGCTATGAGCAGTTTTATCGGCTGGCGTCTCTGGCACGAGGCTGGACAAAGTATGCTGAGGGGTAGCACTATTTCTCTGGCAAAACATTCGCAAGGCCCCATACCAGACGGCATACGTTTTACCTTCCTGCGCGACGGCACACTCTGGAGTGCTCCCGATAATGGGAGTAATGGGCTGCGACGCCTGACGCCTGATACGACGAGCGTTGCCACAGGTTGGGCGGTCAGGCCTGCGTTGCCAGGACATCCAGCGGGTAATATGCTGGCTTATATTGATTTGCAGCAAGGTTTCGTGCATACAATTCGTAGCGATGGTCAAAGCGACACCACTATTCCACAGCCATTGCTCAAGCATCGCGTACAGCCGGATGCTGTCTGGGATACGACCACCGGGGCAACGATCTTGAGCAGCCTGGCATGGTCAAATGATGGCAGTATGCTGACGTTTGTGGCTGACCCAACAGGGACAGGACAGACACGCCTGTATATCTACACGCTCGACTCCCAGACTGTCTACAGCGTGCCGTTACCAGCCACCGGGGCAGCAGCGCGTCCCGTCTGGTCCCCGGATAGTACACGTGTAGCATTCGAGTTCACACAGGGTAGTGAACTCGGGATATTAGACTACAACACACAGAATCATGGCATACTCACCATCACCTCTGTCGTAAACGCCGCAACAACCCCCACCGAGAGCATACTCACGCTCAACTGGTCCCCTGATAATGATTTTCCGGCCATTACCTGGAGCGTAGGCAACATAGGCCACGTACGAGGCATCTGGTGGCAACGCGTTGGTGTGACGAGCAAGGCTGCTCCACAGGTCCTGGCAGTCGGTAATTACGTGCAGGCAGTCTATAATCAGCAAGGTTATGGCAGAACAGGCGGCTGGTTGCTCGTTACATCACGAGCGGGCTTACCCGGAGACATACAAGTGGTCGGTGAGACGACGTTATTGCACAATCTGACCAGCGGCAAACAGGTTAGTTTTGTGCAATGGTCCCCTGATGGCACAGATATAGATTACCTGGAGGCCGTGTCATCCAGCCTGGGGACGCTCCATATGCTCAATATAACCACTGGCGCAGATACGCAGATAGCCATGAACGTAACCAGCACACCTCCTCCTACGTGGTCGCCTGATAACAAGCAGCTAGCATATAGTACAGCCACACAGATACTGATCGCGCATGCCCAGGCCAGTGAGACCTCGCAGACGCTGAAGCTGTCAGGGCCTGCATCTGCTTTAAGCTGGTCAGTAGGCAGTGCTCATCAGCTTGTGCTGGCAACTGGTGAAGGGCAGCAGGGTATTTACCTGATAGACACACAACGTAATAGCGTTTTACAGGTGGATACAGAAAGTGCGCAAGGCCCACTGCTCTGGACACAAATTCCCTGAAAACCGGTAAAAGTCAGCCACACGTGGGCAAGAGCGCTCCTATCCAAAAAAGTGGTTTTATAAATATTCACAGAATATTTATGTTTAAGCAGAAAATTTTAACACAATTTTTATTGAATTGCTCTATAGTGTAAAGAGTGAGTCCTAATTAGTGCACGCGACAAGAAGGGATGTATGTGTTTGGAGGAGAAAAATATGAGTGTCACACCAGCACTAGCGGTCAGCTATATGCCAGCAGCTCAAGGTATTGCCAACATAGAGGAAATGGCTCAGTTAGGAAGTCAAGCAGTGTTTCGAGCCAGGCCCGTGGCTATGAGTTCTAATATATTGAGCCAGATGGAGAGGCGGGATCGTATTGTGCTCCTCCTTTTAGATGGCGACCGCACCCTACAGGAAGTGGCACGCTTGATCCATCGCAACGAAGTCGAGGTGGCCTACGTTCTTGTCCGGCTTCTGAAACGCAACTTTATCGAGTTCTTAGGAGCGCCAAGAAAAAAAAGAAGTACCCTATGATGGAAGAGAGCAAGGAAGAAGAAAGCTGAAAAATCCATCTCTCGTGATTCACAACGAATTTTGGACAAGAAAGAAATTTGCTCCAAAAAACCATAACAATTTGTTCACTTATACGTTATAATACATAGGCCTGGGACGGATAGCGGGATGTGCGTGAACAAGCAGATCCACCTCGACGAGCGGCTTGTAACGTCCATTTAAATATACGTGCAACCTTTTCCCCATGGGGTTCGCACGCGCACCACCTAGAGCTTCGCGTTGCGTATTTATGCATACGCGCGGTAAGGGGAGGACGAGCTGGCACCCCGTCCTCCCCTTGCTTTTCCTAAGGGAGAAAGGGTCGCATGCAATTTACAGTACGGTCACTCGGAGGAAAACTGATAATTGTTGCAACATTGACTCTTTTACTCTGTATCTTGCTGTTTGTTCTGTTCGCATGGAGCACGCTACGCTCCTATTCTATCTATCAAGCGCAGAGAGACGCACACACACATCTTTCACAGGTTCAACGGGCCTACCAGGGCCATACACTCCAGATGATACAAGATATAGACGGAATAACGCACACAAAAAGCATTCTCTCTACTGTATCACAACCTGCATCACAGGCAAACAACGATGATGCCCGCGAGGTGCTCACTTCTCTATCTATCACTGACCATCTCACAAATGCCAGTATCTTCTCTACAGCGCACAAAGTTCTGACAACAGCAGATAGGCTCACTGTTTCCTCAACAGATACACTGCAACTGGTTAATCAGGCATTGCAGGGAAAGCCTGTATCACAGGTGCAACTGGTCACGCAATCTACGGGCCAACAACAATGGGCCTTAAGTATTGCCGTCCCGATAGTTAACTCACGGGGAGCGACCGCAGGCGTATTGCTTATCTCACAGTCGCTGGATAGTGACTTTGCCCAGACGTTAGCACAACAGCAATCTGGGATTGAGGCAGACGTTCTACTGTGCACTACAGGCCATTTCCTCGGCAGTTCAGTCCCAGCGATGAGTCGTCTCGTCGCAACACATACGCTCACAGAGCGATCACTCTGTGCAGCGGGTCAATCAATGATCATTAGCAAGCCACAATATGATCTGATGGTATCAGAAGCAACCAGCTTGCAGCAGCAAAAAGCTGGTTCACCAACCCTGGTTATCGCCATTGTTGAACCACTGTACAATATCAGTGCACATAGAAGTAGCCTGCTCTTAATGCTAGCAGGCATCTGCGTTTTCGTATTCGCAGTGGGCATCATTCTCTATACAGTTGTGACAAACGCCCTGCTCATTCGTCCACTACAACAGCTACAGTCTCAGGCCAAGCTATTAGTGGTAAATGATACGGGCATACAAGTGAGTCAAAAGCAAGATAACGAACTTATGCTGCTCGCGAACTTGTTCAATGCGCTCGCAGAAGCTCTCTATAGCGAAGGTGAAGCCTTGACCGGGCAAATGAGTAACCTTTTGATTATGAGCGATGCCCTCATGTCAACACTGAATCTGGAACATCTGCTGGGAGAATTCGTCGCACGCATGGGACATATCATGAAAGTGAAACACGTGGCATTGCTTCTCTACGGGCGTGAGGCGCTCTCTCCCTGGGCAGTAGCACACTGGTCGCAACCAGCAGAACAGACGATCACAGCACCCGGTGCGGAAGCTCCTGGAGAGGTAACGGTGCATATAGATCCAGATAACGATGTCACGTTAGCAGTCACCTCAAAGATGGCGGCCATTCCCAGCGCACGTCCACATGGCACACAAACAAAACGTACAAGGCCACGCGCCAGCAAACTTACACAAATTCAGAAAACAGCCACCACGTCCTCGGAGCTAACACGGCCACGTATTCCACGCATAGCACTACGCGATTTGGATAAGATCCTGGCACAGATGGCTATACAGCGCAAAAAAGTTGTGTACGGCGAAGATATGCTTGCTATCTATCAAGAGCGCAAAGAACCCTGGGCACACCTGGCGTTAGAAAGTGGTTATCGTTCAACCATCAGCATTCCTTTGCTGCTACAGGACCAGGCCATTGGGGCATTTACACTTTATACTGAAGAACCACATGCTATCAGTAGCCGCGACACATTCTTCCTCACAACCGCGGCCCTGCAAACATCTACGGCAATTGAGAACGCACTGCTGTTTGCTGAAGTCAAAGAGAAAAATGTGGCTCTGGAACGCGCGAATCAGCTAAAATCCCAGTTCTTAGCCAACGTCACCCATGAATTACGCACTCCATTACACAGTATTATCAGTTACGGAGCATTAATATTAGAGGGATTTGTGGATGGCGAGTTGACGACTGAGCAGGAGCAACATATCCAATTCATGGTGCGGCGCGCCGAAGATCTCTCCCATCTGGTCGATGATATGCTGGATCTCTCCAAAATAGAAGCAGACCGCATAGAAGTGAAATTGGAAGTTGTGGATCTCGAACCGTGTTTGCAAGAGGTTGTCAATCAGCTCAAGCCCTTGGCTCAAAACAAAGACCTCTATCTGAAGTTAGAGATAGCGGACGCTGTCCCGTTGGCGCTCGCTGACAGTCATCGCATTCGCCAGGTAGCGATCAATCTGGTCTCAAATGCACTGAAGTTTACTGAAAAGGGGGGCATAACTATCCGTTGCAGACACTTACATAGCCGTGATATGCTGCATATCTCTGTCCGTGACACAGGCATCGGCATTTCACCAGGTGCTCTCGGCTACATCTTCGAGGCATTTCGCCAAGCCGACGGCAGCACAACACGGCGTTTTGGCGGCACCGGGCTGGGTCTGACTATCGCGAAAAAGTTAATCGAATTGCAGGGCGGCGAAATTGCCGTGGAAAGCGTCCCAGGAGAAGGCTCGACGTTTTCATTTACATTACCCGTCATTGCGGCATAACGTTTGAGCGTGAGATACTAACAGGCCAATCAACCGACCTATTACCATTCATCGTCGTGCGAAGCACGCAGAAGAAATAATACCGAGAGAAGGCTCATGAATATATCTTTACATATTGCTCACACACCAGCTATCTTAGTCATTGAAAATGAAGTTTCGAACCGTATTCTCATAGAGCGGGTTCTATCAACACGCGGCTATCGCTGTATTTCCGCCTCAAATGGGCGGGAGGCATTGGAGATACTCGACCGTGAGGGGGTTGACCTTATTCTGACTGACCTCTCCATGCCTGTGTTGGATGGCTATCGTACCACACAGTTGATTCGTGAGCGTCCAGGACTGGAAAACGTTCCGATTGTTGCTGTAACAGCATTCGCCCTGAATGATGAGGGCGAAGCAGCCAGACAAATCGGTTGCACCGAGTATTTAACGAAACCATTCAAACCTCGACAATTACTAGAGGTGGTCGAGCGCCTATTGACAATGAATAAAACGCAGTAGCAACCATGTTGTGATAAACAGGGAGCTTGTCCGGTGATAGAATAAAGATAACTGACGGAACTTGCGAAGACCACCAGACCGTAAGGTCCAGGACAATAACGACACAGCCGTAGTCAGCAAAAAGCAAAAGGAGAGCGAGGCCCCATCTTGCAAAAGAGATAAGTGTCATCGCGCAAAGTTTTCATGGATATACAAGTCACAACGCAGGCATTACACGATATTGCTAGCGATGCAATCATCGTCGGAGCAGCACACAAAAATGCGTCAAAAGGTGCCAATAGTCTACAACTATCCCCCGTAGCGGCAAGCGTAGATCAGTTACTGCACGGCCTGATCACAGCATGCTTCACAGATGGCGAATTTAAAGGCCATGCAGGCGAAATATTAACACTCCATCCACAGGGACAACTAGTAACGAAACGCGTCATTGTGATCGGATTAGGAGCAGAGGAGAAAGTCGATAGACAATCCATCCGCCGCGCCAGCGCTACCGCCGCACGCCATTTGCAACGGACGGGCGCGCAAGAGATTGTGCTGGGATTAGCATGGGAAAATGCAAACGTCCAGCTAGCGCAAGCAGTGCAGGCAGAGGTCGAAGGTGCGCTACTTGGTCTTTATACATTTCGTATCTATAAAAACGCGACGAGCAATGAAAAGAAGGCGAGCGTCTCACATATAAAGCTGCCAGGAGATGCAGCACGGAAGAGCGAGCTTGAACAGGCAGCGCAGCAAGGACAGATACAGGCCCAAGCCACAAACTTTGCCCGTACGCTTATCAACGAACCGCCCAACGTACTCACACCAGGCGAACTGGCAAACCGCACCAGTATGATGGCGCAAGAAGTAGGACTGGAGTGTGAGATATTCGATAAGGCAAAAATAGCTGCACTTGGTATGGGCGGCTTGATCGGCGTCTCACAGGGCAGCATAGAAGCACCATACTTCATTATCCTGCGCTACCGTGGTGCCCCTGATAGCAAGAAGGGGCTTGCACTGGTTGGCAAAGGTATTACCTTTGATACCGGTGGCATCTCCCTTAAACCAGCTGAGCATATGGATGAAATGAAAGGCGATATGGGTGGTGCTGCCGCTGTCATTGGTGCCATGCAGGCCATAGCGCACTTGAAGCCACATAGCAATGTAACTGCCTTCATCCCCACCTGCGAAAATAAGCCCGGTCCGACTGCGTATCTCCCCGGCGACGTCCTACGCATACTCAATGGCAAAACGATTGAGATTGTCAATACAGATGCCGAGGGACGTCTTGTCCTGGCTGACGCGCTCTCCTACGCGGTCAATGAAGGTCTAGCGCCGATCATCGATGTGGCAACGCTTACTGGAGGCATTGTTGTGGCACTTGGCTCAACGATGACTGGCCTGTTCAGCAACGATGCACAACTCACTCACGATCTCATTGCAGCCGGACGCATTGCCGGGGAGAAATACTGGCCGATGCCTCTGGACGACGAATATAGTGAGTATATCAAGAGCAACATCGCCGATATTAAACAAACCGGCGGACGCCACGCTTCAGCAGTAACTGCTGCCAAGATCCTGGAAAATTTCGTTGGTAACACACCATGGGCGCATCTCGACATTGCCGGTACAAGTTATGTCGACAGCAAAAAGCCCTACCAGGAGAAGGGAGGCGTTGGCGTCGGAGTGCGTACGCTCACAGAATTTACATTACAACTGGCCCAGGAGTAATCAACACAGTTGCAGGGTAGCCTACAACACGGGCCACCCTGCAACAAAAATGCCCGCCCTGTCAATACGTTAATAGTGGTGCTATCAAGCACTGAAGCGGTTACGCACTATCAGGCGACTGGAGCCTTCCTGAGTCGTAATATGCTTAACGGCCAGTGCCACAAGGTGCTCTGCGTTTAGAGCACTCCAGTAGCTGTCCAGCACTGCCTCAGCACTACCTCCCAGGGGAAGCAGGAGTGGATCACCGCTGAAGCTGGGCAAGGGATTCCCATCACCACGATAGGTTGTAAGGCCAACGCCAAAACCGGCTGAAGGTGCGGCTGGCCGATAGGTGAAACGGTCAGTGTGTTCAGGATTGGTGGGGCTTGCCTTCAAAATACTGAGCGTCACAGCAGGCGATGGCCGCAGTTCCAGCATAGCACTGATACGCGGCGTGTAATGAGGAGCGTCTGGTTCACGTTCTCGTGTTGCCAGAGCTGCATCAAACGTCGCCCCTGTCTGCAACATATCATACAGTGTGCGTGTTTGATCGCCATTGCTGACCAGATAGACAGCGGTGGGCAGTTTGAGCATGGCTTCGTAGATGAGCAAGCTGGGATCAGCTAGCTTACTAACATCAATAGGTTCCGTTCTCAACGTCGCACCCTCTACCACAAACTGACGGTTGCGACTGGCGGCACTGCGACCCATGATCCAATAGACGATAAACCAGGCATCGTCAAGCGCCGAACGACCAACCGCTAAACCACGTCCAGGATACAGGTTATGCTGTAAGCACGTCTCAAAATTTGTCTGCGCGATAGTATGTGCATCCATCGTGAAAAATGTCTTCCTTTTTTATCAAGCCTGGCAGCATCTGGCTACCAATGAGAGTATATCACCTGCAATAAGCCAGCCATCTTCAGAAGATTGCGCGCAAAGCTGCTTTAGCGGCGAAGTAGCCACACATACCATGCACACCACCACCTGGCGGTGTCGAAGATGAGCAGATGTAGATATTTTTCGCGGGTGTCGTATATGGGACAGGTCGGATGGTTGGGCGCGTAAACAGTTGCCAGATATCCTGGATGCCACCGTTGATATCACCACCGATGTAGTTCGCGTTGTAATGTTCAAGTTCAGCAGGCGTGGTGACATGACGAGCCAGGATACGTTCGCGAAAACCAGGGGCAAAACGCTCAATTTGCGCTTCGATGCGCCCGGTCATATCAAACGTTGAGCCATTGGGAACATGACAGTAAGCCCAGACCGTGTGTTTTCCGGCTGGCGCACGCGTTGCGTCAATCAGGCTCTGTTGCGCAATCAGCACATAAGGGCGATCAGGTGGTATGCCCTGCGTTACCTGGCGTTCGGACAGGGCAATTTCGGCCAGCGTACCGCCCAGGTGCACGGTGCCAGCACGCAGACAGTCCTGGGCTAGCCACGGGATAGGACCATCGAGGGCAAAATCAATTTTGAAGGACCCAGGACCATAGCGATAGCGTTGCAAGCTACGCTGATAGCTGATGGGAAAACACTCTCCGGCGATGCGCAGTAATTGACGCGGAGTGACATCAAATAACACGACATGAGCAGGTGGCAGAGCGGCAAATGTTTCAACCTCTACCCCGGTGACGATTTTGCCTCCCAGCGAGCGAAGATATGCTGCTAGCGCATCTACGATTTTCTGCGATCCTCCACGTGGTACGGGCCAGCCAAAAACATGGCCCGTTGCCGCCAGGACCAGGCCCGTCGCCGCACTGGCAATTTGCTCCAGCGGCAGCATGGAGTGCGCGCTAACACCTGCAAACAGGGCGCGGGCACGCTCGCCCTTAAACACATGTGTCGCCAGTTCACGCGCCGGACGCAGAGCAGCTAGCCCGAAAGGAGCCAGGGCAAACGGATGCAATAAGGGAGGTACGCGTAACGGTCCCAGAAAGGCATCGGCGATAGCATCCCAATGGGTTACAATTGGCCGCAGAAGTCGCTCATATGCCTGTGCATCGCAGCCCAGAGTTACACCTGTCTCCTGCACAGAACGCGCCAGTAGCATAGCGGTACCATCATCTAAGGGATGGGCGAGCGGCACCTCAGGATGCAGCCACTCCAGCCCATATTGCTCCAGTGGCAAGCTGCGGAAGAAGGGCGAGCCAATAGCAGCGGATGAACCGCTGAGCACACATCATGCAAAAAGCCTGGCAACGTCAGTTCCATCGAACGCGTGCCACCACCAATAGTCTCCTTCGCCTCCAGTACCAATACCGAACAACCAGCCTGGGCCAGCGTCACTGCGGCAGCCAGACCGTTCGGACCCGAGCCGACAACAATCGCATCGCACTTTTGCTGTGTAGACAATAGACCTCCATGAACCTTCTAACGCATCTAACCACGAGTGTATCTATGGAACCAATGCGCAAACATGCCAACCTGTCTCTATTGTAGTGCTAAGACAGATGCTATGCCAATTTGGACTGGAAGGTGAAAAAGTTCATTCTTATTGCTCTTCTTCGAGAACGACATCCACGGCCTCAAGCGTGAAGTCCCACTCGCTCTTGAGCAGCCTGGAGAGACCGGCGAGAACCTTCTCGGCTTCTGTTCGCTTCACCGGCAATCCCCGCAGCATGGCGTAGACGACGCGATTGCCGACCCCAGCCTTTTCTGCGGGGGCTGGGATCTCGAAATGATGTTGCGTTCTCAGTTGCGAGAGCATTGGATTGTTGCTCATGTCCCAGTGTCCTTCTTGATGCGGACACGTATATCATCAAGAGTGAAAGCATATTTTTATTCCCTTCTTATTCCAAACGGTTGCTTCATCAGTAGAAACCGTATGTCCTCTCCTTGTCCGTACGCCCCGACGTCTGCTCCTCTGTAGATATCCGGACAATACAGGAAAACCGTGCAAACGCTGTACTGTTTCCCGCCTTTGAGACTACCTTGTTTACTTGACATCGTAGACAACCAGAGCGCTCCTAACGGACGCTGAAACGTCACAAACGTTCGCGATGTCAAGTAAACCACGAGGTGCTAAAGGCGGTAAACAGTACAGTACGGTCTGATCGAGCGTTCGCTCATAGTCTGTGCTTTTAAATGCTCTACTCATATTCACAGTGTACTCGCACCTACAAACGGGAGGCTCCTATTTCTCTCCGACAAACTGCTAGGCCTACCTCACGTAGCGATACCCCTACACTAGAGAATCCGTGTCCCATGTGGTACACTTCTCTAAGAAGCTATAAATTCGGTGGTAAGCGTCTCAGCTTACACACGCTCTCTGGTACCCCGTAGTTTTTTGCGTGAGCAATGTTCTGCTAAAACAAGGTATAATGCTAGGTGGAAACACGTGAAAGTAACAATGTCTTCTCCATGTTGCTCCTGGTAAAGAGGAAATTCATGGAATAAAACTCATCTATCTTGGTCAAAGAGCGGCTTTCCTCTTCTCCCGCTCAATGAGTTTTGATAGTTGAGGCAGGGAAGGAAGCTCATGAAGACGAATGAAGACTCCTATTTGAATCTCTTCGATCCACTCGCACCACACCCCAACTTATACCAAGAGTATGACTGTCTCCCCTCGGTCTATTGGAGTACCGCAACAGGGGCATGGGTAGTTACCACCTATAAAGAAGTGGGGATCGTGATGAGCGACAAACGCTTCACAAAGCGGGCTTTGCTGAAGATGCAGCAGCAGAAATTTGGGGAAGAGGTGGCCCCTATGTTTGCTCGTTTCCTTTTTTTGATGGACCCACCGGAGCACACCCAGTTACGAGGGCACATGGCAGCGACTTTTCTTGACAAGATCATCCAACTACTTCGTCCACAGATCCAAACCTTTGTAGACAGGCTCCTTGAACCGACATCTCCTCTCGCAACGATGGAAGTGGTCAGGGATCTGGCTGACCCACTTCCGTTCAAGGTGATTAGCACTATTTTAGGAGTGCCCCCCAACGATTACAACCAGTTCAAAGGACGCTTTCACATCCTCATCAAAAGTGTTGCCCCCCTTGCGCAAAGAGAGGATGTGCTGGCATCGGCTCAGATATACTCTGAGTTTCATACGTATTTCAAAACACTCGTCCTCGCTCGAAGAGCGGCTCCTAGCACGGGATTGATGGATACCCTGATTGAGCAAATCCAGGACGATGATCTGCTGGCAGACACCTGCATCCAAGTGATCTTTGCTGGCACAGAGTCGACCTCTTATCTCATTGGGAATGGACTCTTTCTCCTGCTCTCCGAGCATTCCCGCTGGGAAGATCTCAAAGGCAATCCCTCTCTCCTTGAGCCAGCCATCGAAGAGATGGTGCGGATGGAAGCACCAATCCAGTTTTTCCAACGGGAGGCGTCGGAAGATGTGGTCCTAGGCGATCAGACGATCCCTGCTGGTTCGTCTGTGGTTGCGCTAGTGGGTGCCGCTAACCGCGACCCTACAGTGTATTCCCACCCTCATCTCTTTGATATGCGCCGTTTCGCAGACAAAAAACAGCCTCCCCACCTGAGCTTTGGACGCGGGTTTCGCTATTGCCTGGGAGCACAAGTTGCACGCCTGGAAATGCAGATAGTGCTTCAAACTCTGCTGGAGCGTTATCCGGCCACATCCCTGGTCAATCCCATCCCACAGTGGCGTCCCGGCGGCTTGGCACGTTCGCTCGAACAGTTGCTCATTACACTGTCTTGAGTGCTTTTTTATGCCCATGCATCATATGTTGAGAGATAATTAACCTGACTTTTAACAGAACCCCATCATCTGGCTGAACAATGCCTTGCCAATGCCTATTGCAGGTATGCTTATTATGGAAAGCGTTTGAGCGCAAGTGCCAGCAAATATCATGAGCGCTCCTACGCCTAGTCAGGAAGGTAAAGTGATTATGTCAGAGTCTTCGTTGGACGCGGAGCGTTCAGAATCCATCGAACCCACCAAACCGACCAAGTCCGTTGAACCAAAGCGTATCGATGCTCTTGAGTCTGTTGAGTCCAAGCCTACCAATGTGGCTGAGGAACCTGGCGAACTCTCAGTGTCACAGGCAGCAAACACTGAGCAAAAAAGTTGGATGTATTTGTTGTTTATGACACTTGCAACGACGGTTGGAGGCTTTGCTGGCTCATCTATCAAGCAGTTGCTGCTTCCAATCCAAGTTAGTATTATTGCGCCAGCGAACACCAACACATCGTTTACAATTGTTGCTTCCGTTGGAGCGCTTGCAGGGTTCTTAGCGGCACCATTGATGGGTGCGCTTTCGGATCGAACGACGATGCGCTGGGGTCGTCGTCGTCCGTGGATTATTTTCGGCATGGTTGCTATTGTGGCAGGCATGTTTATCATGGCTGGTGCGACCAACATTCCCATATTACTTCTCGGCGAGATTATTGTACAGATAGGAGTAGATACGATCCTTGCCACTGTAACGGCCCTCATTCCCGATCAGGTGCCTAATGTGCAACATTCGCTTATCTCAGCCTTTGTTGGCTTTGTGCCGATCGCTGGTGGTGTGCTCGGCTTATTCCTTGTAACACGCCTTACCAACATACGGATCGTCTCAGAAGGATATACATTACTGGCAGCGATTTCGGCTGTGTGTATTGTGCTCTTCTTGGTCGTCTTGCGTGAGAAGCCGATCACACGGGAAGCGGTACCACCGTTTCATCTTGGTCATTTCTTGGCAAGCTTTTCTTACCCACTTAAATCATCTGATTTCGCCTACATGCTCATTTCGCGTTTCTGTGTGTATCTCTCGTTCACCATCCTGGGAGGATACCTCTTGTTCTATCTGCGTGGGGCGCTCCACTGGAATATTCCAATGGCTGCAAGCGGTGTTACAATGTTTCAGTTTCTTTCAACGCTTCTTCTGTTTGTGACGGGGATAAGCGCAGGAATACTGTCGAAGCGCTTGAGCAGGCTGAAGCCTTTTGCGCTCATTGGTTCACTCTTTATGGCACTCGGCCTTTTGCTGATGGCACTGCTTCCATA
The DNA here is from genome assembly GCA_963802635.1 of uncultured Chloroflexia bacterium. GTDB lineage: Bacteria > Chloroflexota > Ktedonobacteria > Ktedonobacterales > Ktedonobacteraceae > CAVTLG01. Next base: position 1,068,535 of record CAWDJJ010000001.1, read on the forward strand.
TGGGGGGGTATTGCTGGTGGCTGCGGTTATCTTTGGCGGTGGTTTTGGTCTGTATATAGGGATCGATATTGCATTAGCGGTACGAGTTCTGCCTTCCAATGCTGCTAATGGCAAGGATCTAGGTATTATGTACGCCTCCGTCTTTTTATCGCTCGTCCTCAGCCCGATTATAGGAGGCGTTGTCTTAAATGCTTCACATAATAATTTCACCCTCCTGTTTTCAATTGCTGCATTTTCCAGCTTAGTGGCGGCCGGACTCATTATACCGATCAAATCGGTACAATAAACTTGCTGAGCTGCATTTGTACGCTGTAAGAGGATAACAATAAGATGAGAGAGGGCATTTTGCTCTCTCTCTCACCTGCTACTAGCCAGTCAGACCTAACGCCGAGATACCTGCAAAATCAGGAGTGCGACACGAAGTCGCGTGAGTGGCTGTGAGAACGAAAGGACTCACCTGGAGTTCTGCCTCCAGTGCCCTACCAGGACATGCGATTGGAGTAATCCGATGGTGTGAAGCTCCTGGAACAATGTAGCCTCACCTGAAAAGGTGGTAGTCAAACCGTGAGGGGAGATTGCGACTGCGAGCACCAACGCGGTTCGGGAGCTAGGGCCGGATGGTATGGCTAACATAGAGTGAACTGCCGATAAACGTCGTGATGCACAACAAGCCAAAGGTGATGCTAACAAGTTAACACAAATTCTGGTAAGCTAGAAGGAGAAGCAATGGAGAGGAAAGGGAGCAAGACAGATGGACACAGAAAGGCTAGAGCATCCGGACAAATGGGTAGTGGAAACGTTCGGCACGACAGACTTGGGGGGTCTGCGGCGCACAGATCGGTTGGTCAAGATGGCAACGGCCATAGCGGAAAACCCCTCGGCGTCCTTGCCGGAGAGCATGCGCAACTGGGCGGATACGCTTGAGGATTTTGAAGATCCACGCGGAAAGTACGTTTGTTTGCTCTATGTCCTAAGAGAGCCATTAGGTCCAGAAGCCAATGTTGAAGCTGGTGATGATGCTTTTTGTGTGCAATGGCATTCAGTAGAAAATGTGCGGAATCTTCCTTCCTTGGCGTTTAATCACATCAGGCTTCTTCTCATGACCCTTCGCCAATTCTTTACGGCTTATTACCATGATGCTGTGAGAATGCAAGAAATAGATGCCTGCCCGTGTGAGAGAGAAAGTTTCCCCAGTCTGTATTGTTCAAACACCGCCTATTGGCGCTACCATGGAGTTGCTATCTGTCCAAGAGATATGCAGTTGATGGTGAAAAGCAACCAGATATTCCGCAGGTGAATGAATTAGGGAGGCAACTCGGGTATCTATGAGAAAGAGACAGAGAAAACAACGTGCTGAGGTTGTCGTAAATAGGAGCTGGCATTATTGGATGCTCGATAGCATTCCATCTGCAAAAACGTGGCAAGAGGGTGCTGGTCCTTGAGAAAGAAACAATTGGAAGCGCTGCATCAGGAGCTGCCGCAGGCTTGATTGCGCCTTGTGTCCCCTTTGCTGCACCTCAGTCTTTTCTCGATCTTCTGCAGGTGAGTTTTCGCGCACTTCCCGCGTTGATTGCTGAGTTGGAAGGAATCAGTGGTATCGGTGTCCAGTTTGAACGTCGAGGAACGCTTCGTGTGGCCTTGACACAAAAGCAAGCCGCAACCTTACAAAAACAAGTGGAACGGTGGCGAAGTTGGGGATTTCAGTCGAGCTGGCAGGATGACCTTCGTGAACTCGAACCAGCCCTGGCTCCGACCTTTGGCGCGGTTATGACCCCCGAAGAGGCCCATCTTGATGCTCCGCATTTTGTTCAGGCATGTGCTCAGGCAGGAATGCAGAAAGGTGTTCATTTCCGTAGCCAGCAGGCAGTCGTTGATCTCCACAGTGACCGCTCCAAGGTTATCGGTGTCACTACCGCCCAGGGAGAAACCATCGCCTGTGACCATGTTGTCTTTGCGACAGGTGCATGGTCTTCGCAATGGGAAAAACTTCTTCATCTCTCCCTACCTGTTACACCCTCGCGTGGACAGCTATTGGAGCTGAAGTCTCCTATAACTCTCAAACATATTGTTTTTGGAAATGGCATCTACCTCATTCCGAAATCTAATGGAACGGTGCTGGTTGGTGCAACCAAAGAACATGCAGGCTTTGATGTTCAGGTCACAGCAGAAGGCAGAACATGGCTCAAAGAAAAAGCAGAGCAACTGCTTCCCCACCTCTCTGATGGAGAAGTCCATGCGACATGGGCTGGTTTACGCCCAAAAACGCCTGATGGCCGCCCGATCCTTGGAGCTGCACCCTCTTGGGACAATGTCACCATAGCCACAGGACATAACGCATTCGGTATGACACTCAGCGCAATCACGGGAAGCGCGATAGCGGAGGGAATTATCACTGGGAGCATGCCGGATATCCTTCTGCCCTTTGCTCCGCAAATACGAAGGAGTTCATCTAGCCTTGGGCAGAAATGATTCTATATGCGTGACCTCAGAAAATGCAAAAAGACGGTGAGCAGGTCCGTCTTGTTTTCTAGATACGTCGCGCAGACGCAGAAAAGCATCGGAGATAATCATCCCTGGTACCTCGTGCGTATGCTTTGCGCACACTTTCACACGCATTCACGCAATGAAATGCTGCCGCTGATACCACGGAGTTTCATCAGGGCAACCACTTCAAGTTGTCGCACACGCTCGCGGGAGATGCCCAATTCTTTGCCAACTTCGAGTAATGTACGACTGCGTCCATCGCCAATGCCATAGCGTAACATAATAACCGAGCGTTCGCGCGGTGTAAGCACTGCTAATGCTCGGTGCAGCTCTTCGCCAAGCAAGTGCTGCGAAGCAGTCTCAGCAAGAGCTGGCGTCGTACTGTCTTCCAGCGTATCAGCCAGAGAGTAACGCGTCTCCTCATCTACCGGCGCATCAAGGGAGACTGGTTGCTCGATGACCCCCAGAAGATCTACAACTTCGTCTACTCCGATATTACAGGCATGAGCGATCTGCTCTGGCAGAGGATCAAGGCCATTTTCTTGTGAGAGTTGCGCTGCTACGCGCCGCACTTTGCGCAAACGTGTAGCTACGTGCTCGGGAAGATGAATCATGCGCGATTGTTCACCGGCTGCGCGACTAACCGCCTGGCGTATCCACCAGGTTGCATAGGTTCCAAAATGGCAACCACGCTGATAGTCGAACTTCTCTGCCGCACGCATCAGCCCCAGGTTCCCTTCCTGGATCAGATCAATGAGGGGAACACCAGTGCTGGTATAGCGACGGGCAATAGCAATCACCAGGCGCAAGTTTGATTCGATCAACGTGCGGCGTGCCCACTCGTCACCGGTAGCCGCGCGCTGTGCCAGGTCAATTTCCTCGTCATGAGTCAGCAAACCCAGACTGCGAATATCGTGCAAGTAGCTCTGAAAAGCATCTTCAGTACCACTTGCATGTTTGGTATTGGTAATACCATTCCGGTGGGAGAGCACAATCGGCTCCCCTAAAGTATTGGTATCGTTGCTCTCTTCGTCATCAGTGAGCAACGCTGTGGCTGCATCTTCTAACACAGAACCCATATCAGGCAGAGGCTCAGTAACATGCTCTGGCAGAGATGAAGCGAGGGTCTCGTCCAGATCGAGATGAAAATCTGCTAGAGTGGAGTTAGAAAACGTGTCAGTTGATGTAGCATGTATTGATAGCATGGTTCTACGATCATCAACGACAGGATTACGAATTGCCATGATTCCACGCTCCCTTCAGGAAACTTCCCGACAAAATCAGCGTCGGACTGAGTATGGCCCCGTGGGTAGCACTCACAGGCCGTGCAGCGATTTAGCTGCTACGTCCGCTTCTATCCTTTTCTTTATATCTTATTTTAAAAGAAGAGACGGTCTCAGTACATCGGGTGATTACCTTAAATACAATCAGGTTCTAACCCTATCTTCTCTTTCTTTGCAATTGCTTTACCCTTACTATATGATAAATTGATAATGAATCGATGTAATATATATATCAATAAAAATACACTATTATGCTACATGGAAATTCGCTAAAGCTCCCGGTGGTGTGCTGGTAAGAGATGAGGGATATTCCTGCTGCCTGAAAAGAACTGCTTGTAGTCTTCACGTCTTGTGACTTTAAAAAGTTTCAATTTTCCCCGTGTATGGTAGATGATTTCTCTGATAGTGTATGATGAAGGCCAACCATTGAGTCTACTTTTCTATAAAAACCGAGAAAGCCAATGGTTGAACATCAGGCAGGTCTACTCTGTGTTACGCAGGGGTCTATGAGGTGTACAAAAATGAATTTGCAAAACTTACGCGTATTTTTGAAAGTAGCTGAACTTGAGCATATTACGCATGCGTCCGAAGAACTGAGCTTGAGTCAGCCCGCTGTGACGAAAATTATTCAGAGTCTGGAGCACGAAATGCATCTGGACCTTGTTGAACGGCAGGGGCGTCATATTGTGCTGACGTATGCCGGGCGTGTGCTGCAAAATTACGCGCGCCGACTCTTTGCCCTGGAGCGCGAGATGGAGAATGCGTTGACCGCTTTGCGCGATGTTGCATCAGGCGAAGTGACCTTTGCGGCCAATCCAACTGCCTGGATCTATCTCTTACCGCCGATTGTTGCGCGTTTTCGTGAACAGTATCCTCAAGTGACGCTAAATATTGTGATCCTCAATTCACACGAAATTATCGAAGGGACGCTGAATTGGGAGTTGGATTTTGGTTTGATAGAAGGCGCTACCGCGACTCTTCCATCAACACTGCGTGTGCAGGCATTTGCGCATGATAAGCTCATTCTGATCGTTGCCTCCGGTCATCGCTGGTATCATGTCAACTCAGTGTGCCCAGAAGATCTAGCGCAAGATGAACTGCTATTGCGGGAGCAGGGTAGCGGCATTCGTGAGGTCATTGAGCAAGAGTTGCATGCACATCAGGTGCATATACGCCCTTTGTTGACGTTAATGGATAATGAAGCGATTAAACAAATGGTCATCAATGGCGTGGGGGCAGCCATTGTCTCATCACTTAGCGTGCAGCGTGAGCTAGCAAGTGGCGATGTTAGAGAGGTGCCAATCGTTGGTCTCACACTACAACCACAACTGAGCTTTATTCAACGTGAGGATAAGCAGCTTTCACGTGCTGCACAGGCTTTTTGTACCTCCCTTTTCCCGGCACACGCGGAACCTTGATTGATAAATGCCTGGTATGTATGACGGCGTGAGCGAGGAGCATGCTCACATTGTTTGTGTCTATAGACGAAAAGAGCAGCGGGATGGAAAACAGGAAATCTTCAGCGCATACGGCCAGTTGGATGTGTGGCAAGCTTATATTGCCTTGCATTCAGATGAGACGAAGGCTAGCCACGACAGTGGCGTTTCTGAATGCCTATGGGTATTACTAGCGTGAGAAGCCCCATCTGCGGCGCACGGCGCGTTCTAGCGGAGCAAATATCAGGCCATCTATCGCCATACTAATCGCAATAATAATCAGGATGACTGCGAAGATAAGTGGCACATCGTTAAAGCTGCGTCCATCGTTGAGCAGGCCACCCAGGCTTGGGGTCACATAGATCAACTCTGCTGCCATCAGTGAGCGCCAGGCGAAGGTCCAGCCCTGCTTTAAGCCAGTCAGGACCGATGGCAGGGCGGCTGGTAGCACAACCTGTGTAGTGAGGACGAGTCCTTTTGCGCCCATATTGCGCGCTGCTTTGAGGTACACGGGTGGCGTGTTTTTTACTCCGGCATCTACGCCCAGCGTGATCGAGAAAAGCGCTCCCATGACCACCACAAAGGTCATGGCGTTTTCGCTCAGGCCAAACCACAGAATAGCCAGCGGAATCCAGCACACGCTGGGTAGCGCCTGTAATCCTAAAACAAGCGAGCCGAGCGTCTCGCCTATATAACGACTGCTGCCAATCAAGAGACCCAGCGTTACGCCCAGTACCATCGAGATAATGTACCCAACGACCAGACGGCGCAAGCTGACAACAATGGCTGTGATAAACGTACCATCGCTAAAGCCACTCACGAGTCTGTGTGCCACGTCTACAGGACCGGCGAAGAGGTAGTCGGGCCAGAAACCAAGCGCTACCACTCCTTTCCATATCACCAGTAACAGGATGTAGAAAGCCACTTGTCGCAATAATTTTGCCCACCAGTGACCTGTTGTGGGTTGCGCTGGCTGTTTGACGCCATTAATGGCCCGCGCCATAAGATGCCCCCTCTTCACTACTGACCATTTCATCCTGGAGCACTTGTAAGATTTCCGCTGCTATATCGGCGAGCTGGTGATTTTCCAGGCTGCGTGGTCGGGGAAGATCAATACGGAATTCACGCACAATGCGACCGGGTCGCGGCGCAAAGACGACCACGCGGTCCCCTAGTGCGATGGCCTCGCGTACGTTATGTGTCACGAAAAGCACCGTTTTGCGCGTCTCTGACCAGATTGCTTCCAGCTCAGCATGTAAGCGATCACGAGTGAATGCATCGAGAGCCCCAAACGGTTCGTCCATCAGGAGTACCATTGGATCAATCGCCAGCGCACGGGCAATCGCGGCGCGCTGGCGCATCCCGCCGGAAAGCTGATGGGGATAGCTACGCTCAAAGCCTTTCAAATGCACGATATCAATGAATTTACTGCTAATAGCGGCACGCTGGGATGCTGAGAGACGAGCCTGCCGTAAGCCGAATTCAACGTTGTGTTGGACATCAAGCCACGGGAAAAGAGCCGCCTCCTGGAACAAGAGGATACGATCAGTGCCAGGGCCTTTGATTACGTTCTCATTCGCCAGAATCTGCCCTGTATCAGACGTCTCCAGGCCAGCGATAATACTCAGCAATGTGGACTTACCACAGCCACTGGGACCAAGAAAGCACACAAACTCACCAGATTCGACGTCCAGGTCAACAGGACGTAGCGCTTGCACGCTGCGTTCCTGGCTGAAAAATGTCTTGCTTATACCTTCAATACGCAAGGACATTCCCCCTCTGGTTGATGTCAATGTTTGCTCGTCGCTCGGCATGCTCTGTGGGGAGATCCTGATTGTCTGTTGACTCATCTTTGTGCCTTCCTCATGATATGGCGACCTGTGACAATCCCTGGCTTTTCAGGATACTATTGAGTGGACCAAGATCATAGATGCCGCTGAGATCTGGTTTACTTGTCCCTAAGTATCCAAGTGCATGCGCATTGTTGGCTGTGGTGAGCAAGCTGCTTGCCAGTGGATCATAGGTGATAGTGAGATCCTGGAATGATCGATCAAGGACGTTTGATGGCAGTGCTTTCGTGGTCAGCTTCTTCAACTGTTGATTGATCAGCGTTTCTGCAGAGGCGAGATTGCTATTAATATATTGTACTGTGGCTACTTCGGCTTGCAGAAACTTTTGCACCAGAGTCCGGTGCTGATTCAGAAACGCTGTACGCACGACAACATTGGTGGTCACGAATTGACCATTAGGCCAGAGCGAGCGCTCATCCAGGAAGACTTTCCCACCATATTTGATGACTAATTGTGATGCGTATGGCTCGGGAACCCAGGCACCATCAATCTGTCCTTGCTGAAATTCTGTCAAGATAGCTGCATTGCTGGTTGGTACGATATGGACGGTGCCACCCTGTGAATCAGGCTTTAAGCCATGTTGTTGCAGATAATGACGCAAAGAGATATCTTGCGTACCGCCAGTCTGCGGGTCGGCGATCTTCTTGCCGCTCAGGTCAGCCGAACTGGTAATGTGCGCGCCAGGTCTGACGATAAATTCGACACCGCCGCTGGATGCGCCTGCGATAATACGTAACGCAGCGCCATGACTGGTTACATAGCCATTAACCGCCGGGTTAGGACCGACAAAGCCAATATCGATTGATCCTCCCTCCAACGCGGTGATGAGATCTGGACCTGCGTTAAACGTTGTGGTCACGAGCGGATTCGAGCCTAATGCCTGCTGGAAGGTTCCACGTTGCACCCCTACCAGGGCGATAGCATGGGTAAGGTTGGGAAAATACCCTAAATGGACTGTGGTGGTGGAAGACACAGTGCTCGTAGATCCGTTGCCGCATGCTGAAAGGGCAAGAACAAATAAAAAGCATAAAACAAAGATATGTGGATAATGACGCTGTGGCGCTTTCATCAACTACTGCTCCTTATTATCTGTGTTTCATTAATCAAACTGAAACTACAGTTACATTAATATATAGAGCATACATAAGTCCCAAGGGGAAGTCAATGGTTTTTTTGACCAATTAAGAGAAACTTGATCAATTTAGTCATGATTTTACTGTTGTGGATGGCGAGGAGGTCCGACCCCCTATTTAGTCCCCTAATGCTTGAGAAGACGTTGCTTGAACGCCATTGAGAAAACGGGTAATGCGTTTTGCCCCTTTTTTCCCTGCACCTAAAAAAGCCCGGGTTGCTTCCTTTTCGTCATATCCATCATAAATTATCTCATTATCAGCGATGATCAGATGATGGGCGGAACGAGATTGAGCTGTAAACTTGTGTTGATCTTTTTCCATGAGAGATCCTTGTAACTTGTGATATTAAAATTTCCTTAAAATAAAAGATACGCTTGGATTTGTATAACACGCAATGGACAGAATAGCCTGAATAACACTGGTTGTATGGTAAAAATACCTATCAGGGAAAAACCTGATATTCTGTATTTCATGATTTATGAAACGATAGTAATCGAAAATCATTGACTTCTCGGTAATATGGTCATATAATCAGATAAGGAGATAGAGTTGATGATCATAGACGTAATTGCGTTGTTTTAGATCTATAAATTCGACTCACGATATTTCCGCTCAGCATTGTTGGCTGGTGGATTGTAGTATCCATAGGCATTCAGAAACGTAGCTCTCGTCCCTCTTGGACTGTCAGAAACGAAGCTATCGCTTCTAGCCTTCGGCTCATCTGACAGAGCGGAGGTTACTAGAAATGTGCTACGGCACATTTCTCATCTGAATGCAAGGCAATATAACTATATTCAGCAGAAAGAGGTAGAAAGATGGGAAATACTCAGGTAATGAAGCAGCAAGTGGCAGTGCAACAGCTTATAGATACGCCTCCCGTCTGGGAGAAGCCAACCTTGAAGGTGATTAGCGTCAGTTTCGAGTGTTCGGCGTACGCTGGCGCTATGTAGTACCTAAGTACAATCACGCAAAGATTGCGGGATAGTGACTGATCATTGAGCATAGGCCATGCCACAAAAGTGATATGAATGTACTTAGTGCAAAATCACTTGACCTGTTTGGTATCGTTCTGAGAACATCGCCTGCATCAGGGTCCGTGGGAGGCGGCATCAGACGTTCCCTTTTCTTTTGATCCGTCTGAGGATACTGCACTAGATCATTTCTCGTACGTTTGTTTTTTGTGCGCATTGAAAAGGCAAAGGGTTGTCGCGCTTTTTGTACATGTACAAGGGGCCACAACTCTTTGTGACCAATTGGGAAAAGGGTATGTATGTACGTTTGCTAGGAACGGCGGCTGGAGGAGGCTTTCCACAGTGGAATTGCCATTGCGCCAATTGTCAGGGTGTACGCAATCGGACATTGCACGCACGCGCTCGTACGCAATCCTGTGTTGCTTTGAGCGCAGATAGGCGGCACTGGTTTCTCCTGAATGCATCGCCTGATATACACCAACAGATAGCATCTTTTGCGCCGCTGACTCCACAGGGGGATGCCGTGCGTGGCACTGGGATTGCCGCTATTCTACTCACCGATGCCGATCTTGATCATACCCTTGGTCTATTGCTCTTGCGCGAAGGACTTCAGCAGACGATTTATGCAACTGCAAGCGTTCATCATGCTCTTACGGCTGGATTGACCTTGCTTCCTGTACTTTCCTATTACTGCAATGTGGATTGGCGGGAAGTATCTGCGCAATGTGTGCCGTTGCTTTATGCAGATGGCTCACAGAGCGGTTTACTCTATGCTGCGTTCCCTTTGCCTGATAAGCCACCACGTTATATGCGCGACTATGGTGTAGCAATGATGGGCGCGAGAAGCGGCTACCGCTTCATTGATAGCAAGACGGGTGGGCGTCTGCTCTTTATGCCTGGTGTCAGTGCTCTAGATGAGGGTGTGATGATGCAGTTAGCTGCCTGTGATGCCTTGTTGTTTGATGGAACCTTCTGGGACGAGTACGAGATGCAGACCGCTATTGGCAGCGAGACACACGCAGCTCTGATGGGGCATCTCCCGGTGGGAGGACCTGATGGTAGCCTTGCACAACTAGCCACGCTGCCCATTCCGCGTAAGATTTATACACACATAAACAACACAAACCCCCTTTTAATTGAGGATTCTCCCGAGCATGCCGCCGTACTGGCCGCTGGGATGGAGGTTGGTTGGGATGGTTTGGAATTTACCTTGTAGGAGTTTTCTCTCTATGCAGAGTAATGTAGACAAAACACTGTGGGATCGTGAGACCTTCTTGGCTCAACTGCGCACTGTTGGTAGCAATCGTTACCATAACTGGCATCCTTTTCACCTGTATATGAATGCAGGTAAGCTTACCCCTGAACAGGTGCGAGGCTGGGTGGCGAATTGCTTTTATTATCAAAAGAATATTCCGCTGAAAGATGCAGCAATTGTGGCGAATTGTCCCTTGCGCGAAGTGCGTCGTCTCTGGTTGCATCGTATTTCTGATCATGATGGTTTACAAGAAGGACAGGGGGGCATTGAAGCCTGGTTAAAGCTGGCCGAGGCGACACAGCTTAGCCGCGCAGAGCTTTTAAGCGAACAGCATGTCTTGCCTGCTGTACGTTTCGCGGTTGACGGCTATGTTAACTTCGCGCGTACGAGAAGCTGGCCTATTGCTGTCGCGTCTTCGCTTACCGAGTTATTTGCTCCTGATTTGATGTGTGAGCGACTCGCCGCTTTTGAGGAGTATTATCGTTGGATTGCACCTGAGGGCCTTGAATATTTTCGTACGCGTATCACTCAGGCGCGCATAGATTCTGATCAGGGCCTGGAACTGACGCTAACCTATTGTGACACGCGACAGCTCCAGGAAGAGGCAGTCAATGCGCTGGCCTTTAAATGTGATGTGCTCTGGGCTATGCTTGATGCGCTGCTGATTGCATATAGCCAAAATCCTTTGACGGACTTTTTTTTCGCTGATGCGTGTGCTTTGGATAGATAGTGGTACGTGGCGGAAAGGCATAAGGGGATGCATGAAGGACCGGTTGGTGATCGATTTTCTGATGCACGTGCGCGACCAGTATTGGCCGCGAAAGCTCGCTTGCAGATTGATAAGGTGAGTAAGGCACCGATGCTGCTTTATCCCGAAGGTATTATACAACTCAATCCAACCGGTGCTGCCATTGTAGCGTTGTGCGATGGACAACATACGCTGCAAGATATGTTGAACAAACTAGCTTTGCGTTACAAGACAGTGCCTGCCGAACTGCGCAATGATGTGAAGGAGTTTTTGCATGCTCTGCATAGAGAAAGTCTCCTTGAGTTTCTTCTCTAGCCTTCGGCTCATCTGACTGCAAGGAAGCAACTCCTGCTGTGCAGTCAGCCAGACAGAATGGAGGGGCTTCTTGCGGCCCTTCGGTGAGGTACAAAAGTGGAGAATATACGATTGCATACAACTACCTATCGTCCATGGGGGCTGCTGGCGGAGTTGACCTATCGTTGTCCCTTGCATTGTCCCTATTGCTCTAATCCTGTGCAGCTAGCCACTGCGGGCCGAGAACTTGCTACCGAGGAGTGGAAGCGTGTCATTCAAGAGGCCAGTGCTCTGGGGGTAGTGCATATTTCGTTCTCGGGTGGTGAGCCGCTCCTATTTAAGGATCTGCCAGAACTTGTGCTAATGGCTCGTAGCGCAGGCCTCTACACAAACCTGATCACGAGTGGCCTGGGTTTGCGGCGGAGTCGTACTCAGCAACTCCTGGACGCCGGTTTGGATTGTGTGCAAATCAGTTTCCAGGCTGACGAGCCAGTTCTGGCCGACGCCATTGCTGGCACACAGGCTCATCTTAAGAAGATCGAAGCCGCTCGCCTAGTGCGTGAGATGGGCTTTCCGCTGACCGTCAACATCGTATTACATCGTGGCAACATCGATCACCTTGCGCAAATTATTGCCCTGGCGGAGCAGCTTGATGCCCAACGCCTGGAACTCGCCAATACCCAGTATTATGGTTGGGCCTTCAAGAATAAAGATCTGTTGCTACCAACACGAGCGCAGGTACAAGAGGCCGAACGTGTCGCTACAACTGCTCAGGAGCGCCTACGCGGTAAGATGGAGCTGCTTTACGTTTTACCCGACTACTATGGTAGCCGTCCGAAGCCCTGCATGCATGGTTGGGGACAGCGTTTCCTCACTGTCAATCCTGTTGGCGATGTCTTACCCTGCCAGACTGCAAATGCCATCCCATCGCTGACCTTTGACAATGTGCGAGATCACGCCCTTGACTGGATCTGGACCACTTCTGAAGCCTTTGTACGCTTTCGTGGGACTGCGTGGTTGCCTGAACCCTGTCGTAGCTGTGAGCGCCGTGAGATCGATTTTGGTGGGTGTCGTTGTCAGGCTGCCCTCTTTACTGGTGATGCGGCTACTACTGATCCAGTTTGTGAACTCTCGCCACATCACCAGATGCTGATCGATATCATTGAGCCTCTCCAGGCGCAAACTGCTACGCCTGCTCCTGATTTTGCTGCTGTTGCTTCCACATTGCATTTTCGCACTAATCCGACGGTATTCGGGTCTGATACGCGTCCAACCCGCCGCAAATCGCAAGGTTTCAACCCTGGCGAATAGGCGGGTTTCCGTGGCTTTAGCCAGAAGCCTGTTGATGTGCTACGATAGTAGTAGTACAATAGTTCCATGAAAGACAAACAGAGCATCAAACGCGGGTTCGGTTCCCGCAAGATGTGTGGGACGAACTCAAACGGTTAGCCAGGAGAGATACCCGCTCATTGAATGGCGAGGTCGTTTTCATGCGACGGGAGTCTATCGCAAAACAGAAAGGAGTCCCACCCAACCATGGGGATGAAGACGTTTCAGTACCGATTGTACCCGACAAAAGTGCAGGTTGAGAAGTTGGAGTGGACGCTTTCCCGCTGTTGTGAGTTGTATAATGCTGCATTGCAGGAACGCAGAGACGTCTGGAATGTCTGCAAGAAGCATGCAAACTTCTACGATGCGGAGTGGCGCAAAGAGCATGCGCGTGACTATAGTCTCACCTACTACGATCAAGCCAATGCCTTGCCCACGCTCAAAAGTGAGATCCGACCAGAGTATCTTGCCATTGGTGCGCATGTGTTGCAAGATGTGCTCAAGCGCGTGGACAAAGCCTTTCAGGCGTTCTTTCGTCGTGTGCGTGCAGGGCAAACACCGGGCTATCCACGCTACCAATCCTCTAAGCGCTACGACTTGTTTTGTTTCCCCGATCATGCCGGGTGGAAGTTGACGGACAATCGTCTTTCCATCACCAATCTGGGAACCATCAAAGTGAAGATGCACCGAGAGATCCAGGGAACCATCAAAACCTGCACCATCAAACGAGATGGGACGCACTGGTATGTCGCCTTTGCCTGTGAGGTCGAGGCACAGGTCAAGCAGCCATTGACCGATATCGCTATCGGTATTGACCTGGGACTCAAGCACTTCATGACCACCTCACTGGGCGACACGGTGGAGAACCCACGGTTCTTTCGCCTCTCACATGGTCGGCTCAAAAAGGCGCAAAGCAGTCTGGCGAAAAAGAAGAAGGGCAGCAATCGACGCGCAAAGGCAGTCAAACGGGTTGCGACTGCGCATAGGAAGATCAGGAATCAGCGCAAGGATTTTCAGCAGAAAGAGTCTCGTATCCTGGTCGATACGTTCGAGACGATCATTTTTGAAGATCTCTCGATACACCACATGGTCAAGAGACCGAAGCCGAAGCAAGACGAGGAAACGGGCGCGTATCTTCCCAATGGGGCCGCCGCAAAAAGCGGGTTGAACAAAAGTATGTTGGATGCTGGATGGGGGACCTTCATAGATCTGGTGAAGCACAAGGCAGCATGGGCCGGTGCGGTCACGGTCTTAGAAGTCAATCCACACAAAACGAGCCAGATCTGTAGCGCCTGTCACAAAGAAGGTGAGCACAAAGATTTGAGTATTCGTACTCACCTCTGCGCTCATTGTGGTGTGGTGCTCGACCGAGATCACAATGCATCCATCAATATCCTCGACCGAGGGCTTGGACGGAGCCTACGTGAACCTGCATCCACGGGTACATTCCGTGGCGCTTTGCGTGAAGCCGCTGGTCTTTAGACCAAGTGGAGTCGTCACTAGGAATGTATGGTTCGTTCCGGTCGAGCCGTCAGATAGTTCCTGTTTTTTAATACTGAAAGAGGACCTAGCGAAAGGTAGAGGCCCTTCTGTACCGTTTGTAGACAGCTTGAGATGAGATGATGTACTATAGACGAACAGCCGATTTTCTCCAGAAAAGATAGCGGTACTTCATACAATACTAAAAAATAAGACAAAAGGATAGCATATGGATGTTCTGGATATGCCATTATTTGCTTCGCAACAGCCGATTCATAGTGGTATAGGTTTTCATAATGTAGGTAGCGGAGTCTTGCGTGCCTCTGATATAGTGACGATTAAGAAAATAGAGGCCCACTATGGAGCACGTTGTGGTCATATCCCACTGGATGCCGAGATTGTATACGTGTTGGTGCAGGAACACACTCCTGCTATGCGGCGGCACATGGCGTATCTTGGACACCTCTTTGGTAAAGATGTGCAGCCGGTGACGGCTATTGAGCTTCAGTCCCGCTCTCGGAGTGCAAGAGCGGAAAGGACGCTGGTTGTGCCGTATGTAAATGTACCAGAAGCAGAACAGTGGATTCAGCACGAACTGCAGGCTGAAGCGTGGGGTATTGTCGGAGATATCGTGACGCTTCTGAAAAATAAGGCTGATTTCTATCAGTTGTTGGACGAACTTGCTATCGATGGCCTACACACTCCTGATTATCGGATTGCGCATATTGCCAACCTCGCGCAATCTGCCAGCGATTTTCTCGGCCTTATCGAAGGTATCCTGAAGGCAGCGGGTATGACGCACTATCCACTGGGGATCATGCTGAGAGCCGCTGAATCCGATGGCAATTACGGCTGCTGCCTGCTCTATGAAAAAAATCAACGTGTGTGTATGGTACAGGACGGAGACGCCGAGCATGTCCTTTCTTATGCTTCGTGGCAGCAAGCGCTGCTGATCGCGCAACAACATCTAGCCTCGACCATGAATCCACAGAAGGAGGCCAGGGTGGTGATGAGCCGCTTTCTTGATCTGTTAGATTCCCCAGGCATGTCTGTTGTTGTGCTGGATGGTCAGGTCATCTCGCTGGGCTGGAATGGTCAATTGCAGAAGGAAGGTAGTAAAGCATGTGTTGGAACTGGTACATATCACCCAAAAGACGCGCACCTGGCTCGCTTGCAGCAGATCTATGAGGCACCCATGGCTGCGCGCTTTGAGGAACTCCTACGCAAAACGGCGGCGCGTTGCGGTGTTGATTTCGCTACTCTGCGCGGCGTTGCCAATCTCGATATAATGCTGCCAGGACCATTAGAAGTCAGATTGCAGCAGCAAAGAGGCCAAGCGCCAACCCTTTTCATTGCGGAATGCAATCCACGTTGGACCAACTATACCGATGCGATCATGACCATCATCGGTGTGCAGCGTCAGGCTGGCACTATTCGTAACATGCAAGCGGTGATCCAGCGGGGTATACAAACCGTTGATAAATATGCTTTGCCACAATACTGTGATCCCGAGGTCGTGAGAGCGTGCATCGCTCAGCGCGATGCCATGTTACAGCGTGATGGTGTCAGAATTATCTGTCGTATGGCAAATAATCCCATGGGCATCATCTTCGCGGGCGATGTCAGCCGGGCACAGCAAGAACTGGCTGCTATTGTGTATGATCTGGTTGCCAGACAAGCGTGAAGGGGAGCGTACTCATCGTGAGTGCCATCCCTTGCGCCTGCGCCTTGCTCTGTTTGTGCAATAGTTGCTTCTCTCATCCCTTCAGAGGGATAGCAACATGACGACTGACATGGCTTCTTTTCGTTCTTTCGGTATGGCTTTCTCCTCTGTTGATGTATGTTCAGATTGGCCCGCATTAATCCTTACCGCAGAAATCTGGTGGGCGTTATTATGCAGACGTAACCCGATATGACGATGGAAACGGCATGAACGAACGGGTGTGCGGGGGGCTAGCACTACAGGCACAGGACAAGCAATAGCTGATAATTCCACATATATCACATACAACTCTTCCTACTTGTGTTTGTTGGAGTCGGTTTGTATGTACAAATCAAATTTTTGGTGTTATTATATGTCAAATTTATAGGGTACATTCCTTTTCACAAATTCACGCGGATCTTGTTGATACTGTTTCACAAATTCACGCAGATCTTGTTGATACTGTTTCACAAATTCACGCAGATCTTGTTGATACTGTTTCACAAATTCACGCAGATCTTGTTGATACTGTTATATTAGAGGACTTAGTATGAAAATAGAAGTAGCAGTTAACGATGAAGATGCACAGAAGAAAAAAGGTGACTTGCTTGAAAAAATAGCAAAATGTTTATTAGAATCTCAGAACTATCAAGTTGAAACTGAGATCAGAAGAACTGGAATGGAATTAGATTTACTATGCAAATCAAAAGCAAACTGTCATAAAGAAATATATGTCGAATGTAAAGCATACGGTCAAGGCAATAAAATTCAATCTGATGTTATAAAACAGCTATCGGGAACGCGAGACATTCAGGGTTATGAAGAGGCTTGGTTAATAACCACATCTGAATTAGGGAAAGATGCAAAAGGACTTGTTGAAAAAATAGCCACAGGGAGGAATGCAAGATTTTTCACTTTCTATACCCCAGAAAAATTAGTCGAAGCGTTTGTAAATTCAAACGTAATCAAAGACAAAATAATTGCTAAACAAGCAATTATAAATGTTATCAAGAAGGAAAGTTGCATAGGTGAATGCATCCTTTTGATTACCGAATACGGATATTTTTGGGCAATAGAATATTTAGTTGGAGGAAAAGCTTCCGGCATGATATTTGCTTATGCTCAAAGCGGCGAAGTAGTAAAGGACAAAAATCTGCTCGAAAATCTAGCAAGCACGGATACTTCCTTTAAACAACGAGATTTCCTTGTTGTACTTCAGTTCGATGACCAGGCAGAAAAAGTCATTTCGGTAATTGACGCAAAAGATTTCAAACTAAACGAAGCGTATCTCGATCAGATTAATGATTTAGGTATGAAAATTATACATCCTAATAAAGATAATCTGGTTTTAGATGATGTTTTTACGTATCCAGATCTTGAAGATGTCGAGAGCGAAGATAGAAAAAAGAAAAGTTCAAATGTACTACTCGATCTAAATACTGAATACAACAGATGCATGGTATTTGGTGAAGATCTTGCAGGTAAGACATCGCTTGCGTTTACACTACAAAAAAGCCTAAACAAAAGCGGGAAAATACCATTGTATATGAAAGCGGAAGATATAAAGCACTCTGATCGCGATAGGTTTGATAAAGAGTTAGTAAGAAGGTTTGAAGAGCAATACGGTAATGATCAAGCTTGTGTTGAGGCTTTTAAGGGAATTCTCGCTGAAGAAAAATGCAGACTGATAATTATTATCGATAATTTCGAGTCTCTTGCTATTAAGCGAGAGGCATCGCAAATAGCATTTACTAAGATGCTAAAAGATAATTTTGAAACCATTTTTCTCTTTGCAAATACATCGATAGAAATCGAGATAATGGCGAAAAGTGATACAAAAGAGGTGCTTCAAGGATTTAAAATATTAAGAATAAAGCAGCTTGGGCATACGTTGAGAGATAATTTAATCGAAAAATGGTTGACAGTGGAGCAAAAAGAAACTATATCCGATGGCGATCTGCTTAGTCAAAAAAACGAGATATCTCAAAAAATCAAAATTGCTGTCGGGGTTAACTTCATACCCACGTATCCACTCTACTTACTCACCATCCTACAGCTCTCAGAGAATGGTAGTAAAAACAAACTACAAGATGGCTCATATGCAGAACTTTATCGGTACTTAATTAATCAAGCTCTTGGAAGTGCAAGTGCTAGAGCAGAAGATCTTGATTTCTATCATACCTATCTTTCATATATAGCCCATTATTTTTTCACCCATAAGATAAAGGAATTACCGATGGATGGAATGGCGAAAATGTATGATGAGTACTCGAAAATGATGGATGTCGAAAAGTCTTTTGAGAAGGTTCATGCCCTCTTGATAAGATCCAAAATCTTAAAAAACGAGTGTGAACTCTATTCATTTAACCATAAATATGCTTACTACTTTTTCGTTGCTAAGTATCTTTCAGACAATTTGGAAAATCCCAAAATTAAACAAGAGTTAGCGGAAATAACTGAACAACTATATCGCAGTGAATTTGCCAATATCCTTATTTTCCTTATTCATCATTCAAAAAATAAGGATATTATTGACCAAATTAGACAAGAGGCAGGAAAGTTATTTCATGAAATAATACCCTCTACTCTTTCAAAAGAAGAGATGGAGAGGATTAATAATTTAATCAACGATGAAATTACCATTTCGATTATTGATAGTAATCCGATTGATAACCACAAAAAAGCTTTAGAGCTTAGTGATAGATTAGAAGAAAAGCAGGAAGAAGTAGTCGAACAAGTAGAATATGGTGAAACAGAGGTGCTTGGCCTATTCGAAAAGATAAACTTGTCATTCAAACTTATAGAGGTTCTGGGTCAAATAACCAATAATTATTATGGCTCTCTCGATGGAGAAAAAAAGGTTAATATTCTAGAAGAGATATATTCGTTGGGATTTAGAGGGCTTCATGCACTCTTCGATGATATTGAAAATTATTTGGAAGCTATGCGCATCGGAATCGAAGATACTATTGAAAAGAAAGGAGCTTCTACAAAGATAGACAAAGAAAAAATTGCGAACAAAATCATCTGCGCTTTCATGGGACTTCTCGCGTACGTTTTTGTGAAGAAAATCAGCGATAGTGTAACTTCTAGAAATCTCTTTCCAACTATTAATAGGCTAATAGAGAGAGAGCAAACATCGGCTGCCGAGCTAGTGAACATGGCTGTGCGATTGAACTTTCCAAACGAGCTTACCATTAATAAGAATAAGATCGTTGAACTTGATAAAGAATTCGCCAAAAATTACTTCGCAAAAAATCTATTGAAATTCCTAGTAATTGAACATTTGTACAAGTTCGATGTTAAATATTCAGATAAGCAAAGTATCTGTGATAAATTAGGAATTAATATCAAACAAAATAAACAGATATACCATCAGAAGAATCAGTAACCACATTGGCGTTCCTATTGAGTCACGCTGGCTATACAAATATAGTGAGAGGTTGTCCAGTAGCTGAATGGCTTAATGCACGTCAAGGTGATGCTCAATAAATTGCCCTGATGTGTGAGCGGACGCGTGACCATCTCAAACTGCATAATGGTTGCTTGCTAGTTTATGATGCGAGGAATTGAGCATATCACCAGGATATTTAGTTAGCCTCAGCAGTCGAGTAACCTCGTGGCTGAGGCTAACCTATCCACAGATCAAATTAAGCCAGTAGTGTCTGGTTTCTTTCGGGTCCAACACCGACGCTATGGATGGGCACGCGTACCAGCTCTGTCAGACGTTCGAGGTAGACGCGCGCATTGTATGGAAGATCATGTAATGAGCGTGCTTCACGTGTTGACTGCTGCCAGCCTGCCAGGATTTCGTAGACCGGTTCGCATACCTCGTGGAGAGTAGGATCGGGCAGATCTTCGAGTAGTTCGCCTTTGTAGCGATAGGCGGTGCAGATGGGAATCTCAGTCAGACTATCCAGCACATCCAGCTTGGTGATGGCGAGATCAGTACAGCCGTTAATCTCGGTCACATAGCGTGTAACTATAGCATCAAACCAGCCAACGCGGCGAGGTCGGCCTGTTGTGTTACCATATTCTCTACCCAGTTGACGCAGATGATCTCCCTGAGCGTCATGGAGTTCGGTGGGCATTGGTCCTGTACCAACCTGACTACTATAGGCTTTGGCAACACCGATCACGCGATCAATACTGCGCGGAGGAATGCCAGATCCCGCCGCGCCACCGGCTGCGGTTGGAGAAGAGCTTGTGACGAAGGGATAAGATCCCCAATCGAGATCCTTCATCGCGCTGAGCTGTCCTTCCAACATAATCTTTTTCCCGTTTTGCAAGGCCGTGCGTACTATCGGCACCGTGTCAACGATGCGCGCTCTCAACTGCTCGCCCCAGGTCAGACAGGTTGCCAGTAGCTGTTCCTCGTCAATTGCTGGACGCTGATAAACATGGGTCAGGAGCGCGTTATGACGACGGAGGACAATCGCTAGCTTGGCGCGCAGAACAGCTTCGTGGAGCAGATCATGGAAGCGAATGCCGATGCGCGCCACTTTGTCGGTATACGCTGGACCAATGCCGCGACCAGTGGTATCTACGCGGTAGGCTCCGCGTCCCGCGTCTTCGATACCATCCAACAGCTTATGATAGGGCATCACAACATGGGCGCGGTCGGACACAAACAAGTTGTCAACTGCCACACCATGTTGTGTGAGGCTCGCCATTTCTGCCAACAGATCCTGTGGATCGACAACCGTGCCCGTGCCCATGATGCACATGCACGTGGGATTGAAAATACCACAGGGAATCAGGTGCAGCTTAAACTCGCCATAGCTATTGACAACGGTGTGACCAGCGTTCCCTCCCCCCTGGAAGCGCATACACAGATCTGCATCCGTGCTCAACAGATCAACGATTTTGCCTTTTCCCTCATCACCCCACTGTGTGCCGACGACGACAGTTACTGTTCCAGCCATGATGGCTACTCCTTTCGATCAAGAAAACGTGTACTGTATTGATGAAATATGTTGCTAGTGTAAATTTGCTGGCAAGTTGATAGGCTGAGATCCCAGCGTCGTGATTGCGACGAGATGTTCAGCATCATCTGCAGGTAAGAGACGACGGCGTAGCTCCACCATATGTGGACCAAAGCGTGCTTCCAATGCTGTAGAAAACTGCTCGTAGATAGCGGCAAGATAAGCCTCATCGCGAATAAGTTTCTCCACCAGATGCACTAACGTCCGATTGTGCGTGACCACACCTGTGGCAGGAGCATCTAGTGAGGCAACGAGTGCCTCCTCAAAGTCAGTGGCAAGTGCAATGACATGTCCTCCGATGACCTTCTCAGGGCCTTCGTGTTGATAGATGGTAGCAAAATCAGCTTTTGCCTCGCCAAAGAGATTAAGGATAACGGTGCAGCCACGCTCACGTGCAGCGCGTAAAGCTTCAGCGTACTGTGACAGGTCTTCAGCCCATAGACTGGCTGCGATACGATGGTGTGCCGTTGTGATCAGTTCAAGCAAACGTGCCTCAATACGACTTTGTTCTGCGAGTTCCCAGAAATGTCCCACTTTGTCGGGTTGCTCCAACGCCGTAAGCTGCCTTTCCAGGTCCTGGCAGCGTTGAGCCGTCTCTTCCTGAATGCGCTTGAGCAGGCGTTGCGGTGGTACAGGTGCGTAACGGACCGGGTCGGCACTGACAGCGGTAACACGTTCTTTGGCAGCCAGTGTTTCTAGCGCCTGGTAGGTGTTAGCTCGTGGGAGACTCGTACCTTTACTGATCTCGTAACCAGTTGAGAGTGGACATTGGAGCAAGAAAACATAAACCTGGGCCTCGGCTCCTGTAAAGCCAAGGTGTTTCATCTCTTCGATGGTTGCTGTAATCATAGCCGCGTCTCTTTTCCTGTATAGTAGTAGTATATACTACTACTATACAGGAAAAGGCTGTTACCTGTCAAGGGTGTTAGCTGAATCTGAGCCTTGATAGGCTTTCATAGGTGCACAATTCACCAGCTTTCTCTATTCGTGTGACAACCCCATCCGGTTGAGGCTGTCATGTGAGTTCATCATGCCAATGTACAGACTACCTATGTAGTTCTTGCGTTGTATAATGAGATATGAATATATTTGTTGGGAGGAAGCCTGTGATGGCTGAAGATGATAAGAGACAGGCAACCAGCGCTGCGCTCACGCGGGAAAGCCTGGCTCATGATTTGCGTCTGTTGGGAGTTAAATCCGGTATGACGTTGCTTGTCCATTCCTCTTTGCGCTCGCTGGGCTGGGTTCGTGGTGGTCCTACTGCTGTAGTGCAGGCGCTGATGGACGTGGTAACAGAGACGGGTACTATTATTATGCCGACGCAGACCGGCAATTACTCTGATCCTGCACAATGGATTAATCCACCTGTGCCGCAAGCGAGCTGGCAATCACTCTACGAAGCGATGCCTGCTTTTAATCCTCTGACGACCGCTTCATATTTAATGGGAAGGATTGTTGAAGCATTTCGTATCTGGCCCGGAGTGTTGCGCAGTAATCATCCAACCGTATCTTTTGCTGCGTGGGGACGGTATGCTGCCAGTATTACTGCAGAGCATGCGCTAGATTATGGGCTTGGTGAAGGTTCTCCGCTTGCTCGTATCTATGATCTGGCCGGATGGGTGCTATTGCTAGGTGTTGACTATGAGCGCAACACTTCATTTCATCTTGCTGAATATCGTGTGCCCGGCGCGGTGCCGGTAAAAGAAGGCTCGCCTATTCTGGTGGATGGTCAGCGCATATGGAAATGGTACAAGGATATCGAAATAGACTCTGACGTCTTTCCTGAAATTGGTGCTGAGTTGGAACAAACCAATAGTGTGACTATCGGTACAGTTGGCACTGCCACATCCCGTTTGTTTCCTCAGCGGCCTGCTGTCGATTTTGCGGTGGAGTGGTACAGACGCAGACGCGATGTATAGCTGCGTCTGTTGCTGGGTCTCCACACATTCAGGTATGTGTATGTATGGCATCCTTGTCTGCGGCAACCACACACAATTTATCGGACAACTACATCATCAAAGTGTACATCAGCCTGCTGATTTAGTCACTCTACGAAAGTAGAGGAAGATCACATAGGTATTTTTGCCTACTATGGGGATCTTTAGAGTGCCAGAAGGCGTATATTTATTATCTAAATAAAAGGAAAGAGAATCGATGCGAGGCTTCCTACCATTTGTATTTGTTCAAGAAGTCAGAATTGTGCATCAGTTTCCCAGTTCGACAAACCAGGCCGTAAGCTGTTCGTCACGGCAAATAACATTTGTGTCGTAAATAGAATAGTTTCGACATATAAGGAGTTCCCAGTATTCATGCAAGATCTCTCTTTAGGGAAGCCGTCGATCTACATGCCTCAGCCGACGCTACAAAAGGTAAAAGGACCTCCTCTACGCGCCTGGCAATGGGCCGCACTGGCTCTGGTTGGGGGCTTATCTGCGTTCCTTAATTTTTATGCTCTCGCCCAAAATGGCTATGGCAATCTGTTCTATTCTTCTGCTGTCAAAAGTATGGAGATGAATTGGCATAACTTCTTTTTCGTATCGTTCGACCCGGCAGGCTTTATCGCGGTTGATAAGCCGCCGGTTGATCTCTGGCTGCAAACGCTGAGTGTCAAACTCTTTGGCTTTTCTGGTCCGAGCCTGCTGTTCCCCCAGGCACTGGCTGGCGTCCTGGCTGTGCTTGTGCTCTTCCATCTGGTACGGCGCTCGTTTGGTTTCGGGGCTGGCCTGCTTTCCGCTCTGATGATGGCGACCACCCCGATTGCCGTGGTTATCAGCCGCAACAATAATCTCGATATGATGTTGGTGCTGGTTGTGCTGCTGGCTACGTGGGCGGTCATGATTGCGGCGGAGACGGGCCATCTCCGCTGGCTGATGCTGGGCGCAGTCCTGGTCGGGCTTGGCTTTAACGTGAAAATGTTCGAAGCCTATCTGATCGTGCCTGCGCTGGGCCTGCTCTATCTGCTCACGGCTCCACGCACCTGGCCCATCCGGTTGCTCCATCTGCTGCCAACTATCCTGATTCTACTCGTTGTGTCGCTGGCGTGGATAGAAGCCGTGGATCTGACGCCAGCGGCACATCGTCCCTTCGTCGGTTCGACCAACACGAACTCCGAGTTTGACTTGGCCGTAGGCTATAACGGCATTGGCCGCCTGGTCCATTTGCCCAACACAGCGCCAACAACGAACACCCCTCGTACTACACTAGCAGGCTCTCATTCCTCCCGGGTTGTGGTTGCCTCGCTTGCACCACATTCAGCCCAGACAACCGGTACTGACACGAAGCACACCACTGCAGGCATTAACAAGGAAACTGGTGCGCCCGGCCCCCTGCGCCTGCTCTGGCTTCCGCTGGGTGGACAGATTGGCTGGCTGATCCCTCTGGCTTTATTCGGCATGCTAGCATTGCTCGTACAGAGCCGCAGGCCCTGGCTACTCGATGTGGAACGGCGTGGCCTCATCCTATGGGGTACGTGGTTTCTGACCACATTCGTCTTTTTCGACATCGCCGTCTCCTTTCACGGCTACTATACCGTCATGATGGCACCACCGATCAGCGCTCTAGCTGGCATTGGTTTGGTCACACACTGGCAGGCGTACCGCACTAGACCGTTACGAGATTGGCGTGGCTGGCTCTTGCCACTTGCGCTCCTCACAGAGGCGATCTACCAGATAAAACTGCTGCTGGTTTCGTATCCCGGCTGGAGTGCCTGGATGACGCCGCTGATCATAGTCCTGGTCACGTTCGCGGCGCTGATGCTGATTCTGATACGACTCCTTGCGCTCTCGTCGCGCCTCCCACAACGGGCCGTTTCTTTCCTGGCGCAGGTCGGCGTCCTGCTAGGCTTGCTGGCAGTCCTGCTCGCACCCACTATCTGGTCCCTGGTCTCACTGACTTACATGACCGACGAGGCCTCACCAGTCGCCGGACCATATCAGCCCACTCTAGCGGCTTCGCTGACTCAACTGGCGGAAACAAAACCAGTTGGTGTCTATCCACTTCCGCTTACAAGCACGCAAAAAAAGCTGCTGCACTTCCTGCTTGTACATAAGGGACACGCCGTGTTCCTGGCGGGAACCCTCTATTCCACCACCGCCGATACCTTGATCGTCGCGAGCGGCCAGCCAGTGATGGCACTCGGCGGCTTCGCTGGAAATGATCCCATTCTGAACACCCCTGGGTTAGAAACCTTCGTCAAGAGCGGGAAGGTTCGTTTCTTCTTGCTGCCATTTTCCCTAAAGACGGTGAAAACAGCTACATCTGAGGAGGAGACGTTTCAGCCGCAAAACTCCACGAATAGAGCGAACGTGAACTGGGTAGCAATGCATTGTCCCCTGGTGCCCTATCAAGAATGGGAAGCCGGTCGTAATATGATGATACGTGTCCATATGATGCATATGGTCAAAGTTGGGAGGAAAACGTATTGGAGGAGTGAAACAATGAAGCGGCAGGAGTTTCTTCCAACCATCAACGGGTTCTATAATATATATGACGGGCAATCAGGGATGCTCTATCGCCTCTTCGATTGTGCGAATGTGGCCGCTCGGGCATAGATTTTTCGTGGGCAGGTTAGTGCATATGGTGCCACCTGGCCGCACGTACTTTGAACACTCTGGAGAGTCTACTCAAAATATTTCCTCATTTTGAGTCAGACTCTCCACAGGTCATGAATGGCCTATGGGTCAGGCAGCGGTGAACAGTTCCAATATATGCTCACAACTGGAGAGTGCTCTTCCCTCCAAATTGACCGACCAGTTGTGGGCTGACCCCTGGAGGTCAGTTTGTGTTCAAGAAAAGAGACCTCTTCCTCTATAAAATAAGCTCGAATTGACAGGACTACTCTCGTTTTTGCAACACTGCCGATCCAATAGCCGAACAGCTTGTTTCTTGAAGCATACTCTCTGTCATAATTCATCATTTGTCATATAGCCACTATCTTCGCATGAAATCACATTGCATCCTACTTTTCTACATACCTCATACATAGTTCATTTACAGCATATTTAGCGTCAAATTACAAAAAAGCCCTTACTTATGTTGACATTTCATGTCTTCTCCTTTTATAATTCAAGTAGATTACATCGTTAAATTAAAGAGTATACGTGTTTAGTGTTACTTAGGATAAAGCGGCTTGAATGGTAAAAACTATGAGAAGAGAAAAATGGTAAAAAACTCAGAAAAATCACTCATAAGTGATATAGCTGTAGAAAGTAGTATTCATCAGTGAATACGTTATCTCCAGGTGAAATTACCCGAATGCGGCCAGTGAATATGATGGGATTGAATATTTGATTTCACACGCACTCCCAATCGTCACCTTTCCTTTGGCTATGGAGTAGAGAACCTTCCCATTCGCTTACAAAAGCGTTGAGCAACACTTCTTCTAAATGTTATTCTTGGCATTTCCGAAAAGGTTATGTGATTAGGCGCGAAGCATATTCACGTGGCTTTCGCGGTATTGCATGCGTTCAGCGAGCAGGTTTCATCCCGCGTTTGTTCCTTGATTGTATCTGGTTAATAGGTACACGTGTGATTGTTTTGTCATTTTTTGGATCATGTTGGGTAATAACAGCGCATAAGCGAACTTATACCCATAGGCATTCAGATGAGAAATGTGCCACAGCACATTGCAAGGCAATATAAACATGATGTGAGCTTGACTTTGTAGATTGAGCATTGAAAGGAATAGAGTATGACTCAGTTTGATTTTGATATTGGCATTATTGGTGGAGGTCCGGCTGGATCTGCCACAGCAGCTTACTTGGCGAAAGCAGGTCTTTCTTGTGTCGTATTTGAAGGTGAGTTGTTCCCGCGCGCCCATGTAGGAGAGTCTCTCGTCCCTTCCTCAACTCGAGTCTTCAAGGAGATCGGATTTCTTGAGCAGATGGATCAAGCTGGGTTTCCCAAAAAGTATGGAGCAGCCTGGACATCAAGTGGGAAAGGTCCTGTGTATACTGACAGCTTTGAAGGATTGGAAGCTGATTGCCATGCAGGAATACGGTTTGAAGAGCGGAAACAGCCGGGTGTTGACCGAAACTATACCTTCCATGTTGATCGAAGCAAATTTGACTTAATGCTCTTGCAGCATGCTCACCAACTTGGAGCTACTGTTTACGAAGGAGTCCGTGTACAGCGTGTTGATTTTTCGGAGCCAGGGCAGCCACAAATTCAATTTGGTATAGGAAACAGTAACATCGATACGCGTGTACGTATGGTCGTCGACGCAAGCGGACGACGAACATTATTAGGAAACCAGCTTAAGTTACGCATTCAGGATACTATCTTTGATCAATATGCGCTTCATACTTGGTTTGAAGATTACGACCGGAGTGCGCTAGCAAAAGATGTCTCCCAACATGAATATATCTTCATTCATTTTCTTCCGCTTACGAACACCTGGGTTTGGCAAATTCCGATTACTGAGCAAATTACGAGTATCGGTGTCGTCACACAAAAGAGAAATTTTGCAGCATCACGACAAGAACGCGAGGAGTTCTTCTGGGAATGCCTGGAAAGTCGTCCAGAACTGGCGGCGGGACTAAGGGCAGCTAAACAGATGGGTCCATTGAAATCAGAGGGCGATTATAGCTATGCAATGACTCAAATCTGTGGGGATAACTTTGTACTTGTTGGTGATGCTGCTCGTTTTGTTGATCCTATTTTTTCAACAGGAGTGAGTATTGCACTCAACAGCGCTCGTTTTGCTAGTGTTGATATCATTCGTGCAGCAGAAACTGGCAATTTTCGTAAAGAGAGCTTCCATCCTTATGAAAGCACTTTAAGACGCGGTACCAAAAATTGGTATGATTTTATTTCGATATACTATCGATTAAATGTTCTCTTCACCGCTTTTGTGCAAGATGAACGCTATCGCCTGGATGTGGTCAAGTTACTCCAAGGTGATGTCTATGATGAAGATGAGCCAAAAGTACTTATGCTCATGAAAGATATCGTTAGTAAAGTGGAACAAAATGAAAAGCACATCTGGCATAATTATCTAGGTGAGCTGACTTCCAATGCTTTCAAGCCTGTTTTTTAATGTAGTTACATTCTTCGACTAAAAAGTCTTCATACCCATAAGCATTCAGAAACGCAACTCTTGTCCCTCTTAGACCGTCAGAAACGCAGCTTTCGCTGCTAGCCTTCGGCTCATCTGACGGAGCGGAGGTTGCTAGAAACGTGTTGCGGCACATTTCTCATCTGAATGCAAGGAAATATCAGGCAAGAATGCCGACAAGAAGAGGAAAGATGATATGGATTTTTCCTGGACACTAGAGCAAGATGAGCTTTATACACGCATCCTGTCTCAAGTACAAAATATACAAGAGCGTGCAATAAATGACCCGTACTGGACACGGAGCCAATGGCAACGCTGTGGAGAATGCTCTCTCCTGGGATTAAGTATCTCTACTGACTATGGGGGTTCTGGCTATGGCGCTCTGACGACTGCCAGAGCACTCGAAGCCTTTGGCTATGGATGTGAAGATATGGGATTGGTTTTCTCGGTATCTGCCCATCTCCTCGCCTGCTCTATGCCAATTGCTGAAAATGCTGATGAAGCAAGCAAAGAACGTCTCTTACCCAATTTATGCTCGGGCAACTTTATCGGAGCCAATGCAATTACCGAGGATGATGCTGGCTCTGATGTTTTTGCTATCAAAACACAGGCACGACGCGATGGCGATTTCTACACCTTAGAAGGTCAGAAAAGTTACGTCAGCAATGGTCCCGTGGCTGACCTTTTTGTCGTCTATGCCCAGACCAATCCCGCTCACGGATATCTCGGCATTACTGCCTTCATCCTACCAAAAGAGACTCCCGGTCTGCTGATTGGTGAGCCTTTCCATAAAATAGGCTTAACCAGTACGCCCGCTTGCCGCATTTCTTTCCACAATTGCCATATCCCTGTTGCTTATAGGTTAGGTCGAGAAGGACAAGGTTCTCACATCTTCAAGCGTTCAATGCAATGGGAACGCTCCTGCCTGTTTGCATCTTACCTGGGACAAATGGAGCGCCAGCTCGAACAAACCATTGTTCATGCACGCACGCGACGTCAGTTCGGCAAAGCTCTGGCAAAACATCAAGCTATCGCTCATCGCATCGTTGATATGAAAGGACGTCTTGAAGCCGCTCGCCTACTTCTCTATAGAGCTTGCTGGCTCTTTGATCAAGGGCAAAATGCCTTGTCTGCTATTGCATTATCCAAGCTTGCAATAAGCCAGGCTGCTGTTCTGGGAGGACTTGACGCCATCCATATTCATGGCTCTAGCGGCGTTAATAGCGAGAATGGAATAGAGCGAATGCTACGTGATGCTCTCCCGGCCACGATTTTTTCAGGGACGGATGAAATGCAGCGCGATATTATTGCCAGTGAGCTGGGATTATGAATTTACAAGATCTCGTTATAAAGAGTGCACAAAGTCAGCCCACAGCTTTGGCCGTCAAAGGGCCAGATATCAGTCTGACATA
Source organism: uncultured Chloroflexia bacterium (assembly GCA_963802635.1). Taxonomy (GTDB): domain Bacteria; phylum Chloroflexota; class Ktedonobacteria; order Ktedonobacterales; family Ktedonobacteraceae; genus CAVTLG01. The sequence continues at coordinate 1,097,950 of CAWDJJ010000001.1, forward strand.
CGAAGAACTCGACCATCTGGCGAACCAAATCGCGCACGCACTCTCCACGCTGGGAGTTAAGCAGGGAGATCGCGTCGGTATCTGGCTAGGTAAGTCTGCTCGTGCAGTCGCAGCGATGCAGGCAGTATTGCGCTTACACGCCATTTATGTCCCTCTCGATCCACTCAGCCCGGCTACACGTATTCGCACAATCTTGCAAGATTGTGCGATGTGTGCTCTGGTGACAACACAGGCACGTGCAGAAATCGTGCTCACCGATGACTTTCAACACATTTCCTGCTTAAGTATAGATAATCAAGGACCAGGTATGCATTGGAATGAGCTTCAGGCATTTCCCACGACACCATTAGCAATTACTGCTACCGACGAGCACACCATTGCCTACATTTTATATACCTCCGGCTCAACTGGTACACCAAAGGGTGTTTGCCTCAGTCATCGCAACGCACTCGCATTTGTGGAATGGGCATCCCAGACAATCGTAGCAACTTCTGATGATCGCTTTGCTAATCATGCTCCATTCCACTTTGATCTATCAGTTCTTGACCTCTACGTAGCTTTTTCCGTTGGAGCAGCAACCTATCTCATTCCCGATGAGATCTCTTACATTCCTCAAAAGCTCGTCGCTTTTTTGCGGGAGAATGCTCCTACGATCTGGTATTCGGTCCCATCAGTACTCATCTTGATGATTGAGCAAGCAGAATTGTTAGCTTTGACTCCCTTCACCTTACGCACTATCCTTTTTGCGGGAGAACCCTTCTCCATCAAACAATTGCAGCGACTCTATCAACAATATGGCTCACATACCCGTTTTTTTAACCTCTATGGTCCCACCGAAACCAATGTCTGTACCGCGTATGAAGTAACGCATATACCCGAAAATTGGCACAAACCAGTCCCCATCGGCACTGCATCCTCTGGTGATTGCGTATGGGCACAAAAAGAGGATGGCTCACTCGTTCAGCCTGGGGAGACTGGCGAACTTCTGGCTGCAGGCCCAACTGTGATGGTCGGCTACTGGGGAAAACCTATCCACGGGGACAGACCGTATGCAACTGGAGATCTCGTCCAATTGCTCGATGATGGAAACTATGTCTACCTCGGTCGCCGCGACCAACAGGTGAAATTTCGTGGGTACCGCATCGAAATCGGTGATATTGAAGTCGCACTGGAAGAACATCCCGCTCTTCTTGAGGTAGCGGTCACTGTCTTCGGCACTGGTCTGAATGCTCGCTTAGTAGCATTCGTCGTTCCAATAAACCCACATGCCGCACCTTCGTTGCTGGAACTCAAACGCCAGTGTGCTGAACGGCTACCACGGTACATGATCATCGATGAAGTTTGCACTCTCTCGACACTTCCACGCACAAGAAATGGCAAAATTGATCGTCTTGCACTCTCAAATCAGAGAAACGCATAAAAAATAGGAGGATAGCATGCAATACGCGACCATTAGCGAACAATTAAAGCAGTACATCGGCCAAAATATCCTGGAAGGCAAAGATATCGGTCTGGATGAAAACACTCCCTTGCTCGAATGGGGCATTATTAACTCTCTTGAAATAGTCAGGCTGACGAATTTTATTCGCGAACGCTTCTCAGTCGATATCTCTATCGAGAAACTTACTCCTGATTACTTTACGAACATCTCCTCCCTTGCTCGTCTTGTCCAGGAAGAGTTATCTGTATAAGATAGTGTTTTGTTTCAACTCACTACTGGCGAAAAGTGTGCACGTTCCAAACACTATCTTTAAGTACGAGTTCAAACATTTTGAGCAACAAGCACTGACAAAAGTGTAGAAATAAAACACATGCTGTTTAAAGGACAGAATCATGCAAAGTATGGTGAAAGAACCAATAGCTATTATCGGCATGGGATGCCGTTTTCCTGGGGCAGAAGATCCTCGTGCATTCTGGAAACTTTTGTGTGAAGGAAGAGATGCTATTCGAGAAATACCAGCTGATCGTTGGGATGCAAATGCACTTTACGACCGTGATCTTGATAAGCCGGGGAAAATGATGAGTCGTTGGGGGGGGTTTCTTGATCAGGTAGACCAGTTTGACTGGCGCACATTTCGTCTCCTTCCACGTGAAGCGAAGTATATGGACCCTCAGCATCGGTTACTCCTTGAAGTGGCCTGGGAAGCTCTTGAAGATGCCGGACTTCCTTTGAAAAAAGTTGCTGGTAGTCATACAGGGGTCTTTATTGGTATTTGTTGGAATGATTATCTTCGTCTTCAGGCTCGTGATTTGTCCCAGATTAACGGATATATGCCAACGGGGAATGCGTTATGTTTTGCATCCAATCGCTTATCTCACTTTTTCGACCTGCAAGGACCAAGTATTTCAATGGATATGGGTTGTACTTCGTCACTAGCATCGGTCTATTTTGCATGTCAAAGCTTGTGGAATGATGAGATTGAGATGGCACTTGCTGGTGGAGTCAATCTGATCTTATCGCCAGATATTAGTATCATGACATCGAAAGCTGGCCTGCTCGCATCTGATGGAAGATGTAAAACCCTGGATGCTCAAGCTGATGGTTTTGTACGGGGAGAAGGAGCAGGGATATTAGTGCTCAAGCGGCTTTCTCAGGTGAGGCCAGATGATCGTGTCTATGCGGTCATTCATAGCGTTGTCGTGAATCATAATGGTCATAATGAGTGGATTACCGCTCCTCGCCTATCCGCACAAGAGAAATTACTAAAGGAAGCCTATCAAAAAGCCAATATTGATCCAGCTACCGTCGATTATGTTGAACTGCATGGAACCGGCTTCCTGAAAGGGGATCAGATGGAAGCTGCTTCCCTGGGAGCCTTTCTTGGATCTCAACCAGAACGACAGCAACCCTGTTTGATTGGTTCTGTAAAGACAAACATTGGACATCTTGAGTCCGCGAGTGGGGTCGCTAGTATCATAAAAGTCGCTCTATCTCTTTACCATCAACAAATTCCACCCACATTACATCTCACAACAATAAATCCAACCATCCCCTTGCGACAGTGGCAACTAGAACCAGTAGGTACACTCCGTCAATGGCCGGGCGCAGAGAAAGAAAGGCGGCGAGTCGCCGGAGTTACCACCCTGGCAATGTCGGGTGCAAATGCACATGCAGTTCTTTCGACTGTATTCCCTCGGGAAACCAATACAAACAGTTTTTTGAGTGGATATCCACAACTGCTCCCATTGTCAGCCACCAATGCCCAGTCACTCCTTGCACAAGCAAAGGCATGGTGTGCATTTCTTCAAGATGAAGAAAGTATGAGACGGTTTCCTTGGAGAGATATTTGTTACACTGCTAGTGTCCGTCGATCTCATCATCCGTACCGGCTCTTTGTTCTGGGTCAGACACCTCAAGAAGCCACAGCCTCTTTACAATCGTTCATTCAGAGAGAAGATGCTTTTGCTGATAGTACAAATCACAAATGGAACACCCAACTTAAAAAGCAGAAGCTAGCATGGTTGTTTCCTCGCTATACAACTCAAGCATCTCCTTTACAGGACAGCGCGTATTGGCACTACGCTGCGTTCAGAGATGCTCTCACAGAGTGCGAACAGGCCTATCAGGATATCAGAGGATATGCACTTTTGGAAAGAAGGCCAGTGGTAGGTGGACTTATTTCCTTTCCTCCAGATCCTGACAAAGAACTGCATGCTCTTGCTATCCATTTTTCCTATCAGGTTGCTTTCGCTCGTTTATTGTCGGCATGGGGAATTGTACCAACGTCGCACATAGGTGATGGGGAGGGGAAAATAGCGATAGCTTGTTGTCTTCATACATGCTCACTCCAAGAAGCGTTTCAAAGATTACTCTGTCCATCACTCTCATCGGAAAATATGACACTGCAAAGCTCCAAGCTTTTAGTAAGGTGCCTCAACGAATATGACATGCTGGTTGTTCTGAACCCTGATATCGATCAATTGACACTCATCAATCAAAAGGTCATGGAACAAGATAAGGAGACCGCTATTTTTTCGCTCTCCGGCTCAGAAACAGCTTCCCGCTCTTTCGCCATAGAAGCAGGCAGCTTCCCCACAACGCTTTTAGAAATCGCAGGAAGAGTATATATTTCAGGACAGGATATCAGCTGGTCTGCCCTTTATCCCGATAACAGATGTTGTGTCAGTTTACCTACTTATTCCTGGAGTCGCGAACATCTCTGGTTCAATAAGTCAATACAGCAGAATACCTCTCTACCAGATTCTACGAGTATGAAAAGTGCTTCTTCCTCTCCTGCTTCTACCAACTCATCAGAGACTAGATCAGAATTGCTTCTACAACTGCTTGAAGCGTCCAAAGAAAAGCGCAAAATAGTGCTACAGGACTATCTTACGGAGTATATTTCTGTCATGCTGGATCTGAATCCAGAGCAATCCCTTTCCCCAACTCAACGTTTATTCGAGGTAGGTATGCGCTCTTTGACGGCCACACGCTTAGTAAATCACTTACAAATCACTCTAGGTTGTGCTTTCCCACAGACCCTCGTCTTTACTTACCCTACCATTGAACGACTTCGTGACTACCTCTTTATCAAATTTGAACAGGAACATATGGGCAGTAGTAACCAGGAAGCTCATCTCAAGAACGAGAATCACCAGATAGAAGCTCCTGTTGCCTCTATCGATAATCTTTCGGAGCAGGAACTATTAGCCTCATTGCTCACAAAGCTAGCCACTATCGAAAGGAAATTAGTATGAGCCAGGAACAGCTTACAGCTTTGAAGCGTGCATTTTTCACAGTCGAAAAAATGCAAAATCGGCTTGAAGAGTTAGAAAAACGGCAACAAGAACCTATTGCCATCATTGGAATGGGTTGCCGTCTTCCTGGAGGCGTTCATGATCCTGAGTCTTTCTGGCAGCTGCTTTTACAGGAAGTCGATGCAGTTCGTGAGGTTCCTGCTGATCGATGGAATATTGATGAATACTACGATCCAGATCCCAATGCACCTGGAAAAATGTATACGCGCCAGGGAGCATTTCTCGATGATATTGATGCTTTTGACCCAACATTTTTCGGAGTAAGTCCTCGTGAGGCTATCAATATTGATCCACAGCAACGTTTGTTACTTGAAGTAGCATGGGAAGCAATTGAAGATGCAGGACAGATTAAAGAGCGACTCAGTGAAAGTGAAACCGGCGTCTTTATTGGCATCATGTCGAAGGATTATGCAAAATATGCTGAACAAGAGGATCATTTGACCTCCATCAATAGCTATTATTGCACTGGAAACGACTTTAGTTTCGCGGCGGGGCGGCTGGCCTACGTACTAGGTTTACAAGGGCCTAGTATAGCTATTGATACAGCTTGCTCGTCATCTCTGGTATCTGTGCACCTGGCTTGCCAGAGTTTGCGCACTGGTGAGTGTGATATGGCATTAGCAGGAGGTGTGAGCTTGATGCTGACACCTCATTTGAACGTTTTTCTTTCTAAAGTTGGTGCTATGTCACCGGATGGGCGTTGTAAGGCTTTCTCCGCAGAAGCAAATGGCATGGGACGAGGTGAAGGCTGTGGTATTGTTGTGCTCAAACGCCTCTCTACGGCACTCTCCGATCATGATCGTATCCTCGCACTTATCAGTGGTTCAGCAGTGAATCACGATGGCCTAAGTGGTGGACTGACTATTCCCAATGGACTGGCGCAGCAAAAGGTTATTCGTCGAGCATTAGCCAATGCCCGAACATTACCACAACAAATTGGGTATGTTGAGGCACATGGCACTGGAACTCCACTTGGTGATCCCATTGAACTTGAAGCCCTTGGGGCTGTTTATAGTGAGGGACGTTCTCAGGAATATCCTCTCATTGTCGGTTCTGTCAAAACAAATATTGGACATCTTGATCCGGCATCGGGTATTGTGGGATTGATAAAAACCGTCCTTATTCTTCAACATGGACGGATTCCTACTCATTTGCATGCTCATAATTTAAATCCTCGTGTTTCCTGGCAAAACCTTCCTATTGCTGTTCCTTCTGCGCCTGTTGAATGGATATCAGATGCTCCACGTCTTGCCGCAGTAAGCTCCTTTGGTCTCAGTGGTACAAATGCACATGCAATATTACAGGAATTTACGATATCGTATCCTGAAAAAGTAGAACATTATTCTCCAAATACATCTAAATATCATATTATGGTACTTTCTGCTCATAATAATGATACACTGCGTGCTCAGGCAGAAGCCTACTCTCAATGGTTGGAACATGGTCTCTCTGATCGCATTGAGTTAGCCGATATCTGCTATACTGCCGCCGTACGCCGTTCCCATCATGACTATCGTCTAGCCGTCACTGGTCAAACGTGCGCAGAACTGGCAGAACAACTTCAGGCGTTCTTACAGGGTCAGACTGCTTTTGGATTATATACAGGAAAACCGTTTTACTCTGCTCCTCGGAAACTTGCCTTTGTTTTTTCTGGTCAGGGGTCACAATGGATTGGCATGGGACAACAACTGTTCTCTCAGGAGGAACATTTTCGTGAAATTGTTGAAGAATGTGATAGAATTTTTCAACAGTATGCTCATTGGTCTATCGTCCAGGAGCTTATGGCAAGTGAAGAGCAGAGCCGTATTCAGAGAACTGATGTGGCGCAACCACTTCTTTTCACAATTGAAGTGGCACTATCCTCGCTATGGCGTTCATGGGGTATTATTCCAGATAGTGTAATGGGACATAGTATTGGAGAGATTGCAGCAGCATATGTTGCTGATATTCTTTCTTTGGAAGATGCGCTCAAAGTCGTTTATCACCGCAGTCGTTTGATGCAACAACTCGAAGGACAGGGAAAGATGATCCTTATTCATCTTTCCTCGATGGAACTTGTTCCAATTCTTGAAGACTTTCCTCAGCTTTCTATCGCTGCAATCAATAACCCTCATGCCACTGTTATAGCTGGAAGAGAAGATGCTCTGATACTCCTATTAGAGATACTACAACGACAAGATATTGCTTATCAGTATTTATCTGTCAATTTCGCTTTCCATAGCACTCAAATGGACCCACTGCTTGCCGAATTTATGCAATCTATCAAGAACCTTCGTCTTCAGCAAGCAAAGATTCCCATGATTTCTACTGTTAGTGGGCAGAGTCAAGATTGGCAAGACTTTACTCCTGAATACTGGGCGCGCAATATTCGTGAGCCTGTTCAATTTGTGGCTGCTATAGAGACTCTTATCCAGGATGGTTACGAGACGTTTCTCGAAATTGGCCCTCATCCTGTGCATGTAAAAGATATCGCAGTTTGTTTGCAACAGACAGGTCATGTCCTTGCCTCGTTACGCCGAGGGAAGGATGAGTATGCATGCATGCTAGCATCACTTGGCGCATTGCATTGCCTCGGATTGCCTGTTGAGTGGTCCAATTTGTATCCGACAGGACGGCAAATTTCACTGCCTATTTATGCCTGGCAACGCATGCATCTCTGGTCTCCCATACATCATGGTTGGTCTTCTACGGCACATCCGGTTGTTTCTGTCGGGATGACTCAGGCAAAAATCGCTCTCTCCTCCAAAGGGCAAAACGCGAGCATGTTCCCGTTACTGACAACTCATACAGTTTCATCGTTGCAGCCAGGAACCTATTATTGGGATGGTATCGTGAGCCTGGCAACAGCTCCTTATCTTAAAGATCACCTTGTACAAGGTCTGTTTATAGTATCCGGTGCCGTCTATCTGGAAGCAGTTCTTGCTGCTGCGCGATATCTCTATCCAGAGAAGATGATTGCTCACCTGGAGCAAATCCAATTTCTGCAACCTCTGGTATTGAGTGAAGATCCAACCGAAGCCAGACATCACCAGCTTGTCCTTATAGAAGAGTCAACCGAAGAAAAACCAGAAAGACAGATGCGCTTTCAATATAATAGTTGTGTGTCGGATAAAAATCTACCGTCGTCATGGACGACACATGCAACAGGCATTCTCTCCATTGAACCTATAGCAGTAGTGGAAAAACCAGAGAAAGAGTCAATCTTAGCGCTCCAAGCACGCTGTACACACGTCAGAGAAGGTATTGAAGAATATGCAAGGCTAGATAAACAAGGTATAGGATATGGCCCTTGTTTTCAGGGTATTGAGCAACTGTGGGTAGGCAATCAAGAAGTACTGGCATTGGTGCAACTTCCAAATGCATTAGAAGCGTCTTTACAAAATGAGACGGGAACCTATCTGGTTCATCCAGCATTCTTGGATGCCTGTTTACATGCAAGTATGGCACTCGTTCGAGGAGAAACAAGTAATCGACCGGATCATTCCGAACGGAATCCTGCGCTTCCTCGATTCATGGAAAGTTTCCGTATTCAGCATGAGCCGAAAAGACGTGTGTGGAGTTATGCTCAGATAGTGCAAGAATCAACCCTGACGACCACAGAGAACATTCGTGTGTTTGATGAAGATGGAACAGTGCTCATTGAAGCGAAGGGGACAGGTCTACAAAAGCTGGAAGCGCAAATTGAGCACTCTTCATCTCTGACATTCCTGAATTGGCTCTATGAAGTGTGCTGGTTTCCTCGTCCCTCCCAAGAAATTCGTAGGCAGGATAAGACGAATACAGGGAGCTGGTGTATTTTTGTCGATAACCTGGGTGTTGGCAATGCATTATCTGCATTATTACGATCGCAGGGGGAGCAGGCTATTCTCATTGCTCCTGGCCCTCCCGTTAAACAGGATACTGATTCCTATGTGTATGTGACACCCAGTCAGCCAACCGAACTAGCATCTCTCTTCACACACCTGGCTAAACAGAACTGCCAGGGCATCATCTATCTCTGGAGTGCTGAAAGTGATCCCCAGGATGAGATAACAACAGAGTCATTAGCTACTGCTAGTACAATGGGCTGTGATATGGTTCTGCATCTCGTACAACAAATGGTGCAAACTCACTGGCAGGAAGCTAGTCCTCGTTTGTGGATAGCGACTCGCGCAGCGCAAATAGTAGAAGGCGATACCCACCTGATAACAATTGCTCAATCACCTCTGTGGGGATTTGGTCGCGGCATTGCCCAGGAACATGCCAACCTATGGGGAGGATTAGTTGATCTCGATCCTCAAGCGACTTCATACGAAGCAGCGGAGCAACTGTGGGAACATATTCAATCAGAGGACGGGGAAGACCTCGCTGTGTTCCGTCACAAACAACGCTATGTTGCTCGTCTTGAACATCAACATAGTAAGGAGCAGCAAGATCAGCCGTTTCATTATCATGCGGATGCTAGTTACCTGATTACTGGTGGTTTGGGAGGTCTTGGCCTGGTGGTAGCTCGCCGGATGGCACAGCAAGGAGCCCAACATATCATTTTGATGGGCCGTACCCAACTTCCCCCACGTAACCGTTGGCACGATGTTCCCTTTGGCGACCACCTATACCCTATTATCGAAGCGGTGCGTGAAATCGAGGAACAAGGAGCCTGTATTCACTTGGCTGCCGTAGATGTAACAAATGCAGATAATGTATCTAGCTTTCTGGATACTTATAGGAACAAAGATAATCCACCAATCCGTGGAATAGTTCATGCAGCAGGTATTGGTTCTGATCATCTAATAACAGATCTGAATATAGATATTTTACATTCCGAGGCGCAACCAAAGATAATAGGTAGTTGGTTACTTCATCAAGCATTCCGTAATGTTCCACTGGACTTCTTTGTATTGTTCTCTTCAGCGTCGGCCCTGTTAAGCCCAGCTCTTTTATCTAGTTATGCAGCAGCAAATGCGTTTATGGATAATCTTGCTCATTACCGACGTAGCCAGGGCTTAACCGCCTTGAGTATTAACTGGGGCTTTTGGTCTCAGGTTGGTATGGGAGCGCGTCGTCAGTATGAGACACAAAGAACTACGCCACGTGGAATGGACAGCTTTACGCCAGAGCAGGCATTGGATGTTCTTACATACCTTATGTGTCACAATGTGACACAAAGTGCCGTGATGCCCATGCGCTGGCTAGAGTGGCAACAGTATCATCCTACATCAACAACGACACAATATCTGTCTCATGTCATTCACGAAAGGGATAGTAAGACAACGAGATCCTCTTTTTCGAACCCAACAATCACACGGGATACGCTTCTGGCTGCGGATGTCGAGGAACGTCTTTCGTTGCTGACAATCTATCTTCACCAGCAAGTTGCTCGTATTGTTCATCTTCCTTTGTCTCAATTAGATACTCAACAATCTCTGAATAGGATGGGCATTGACTCCCTTATGGCGATTGAATTGAAGGATTGTATTAAAAGAGATTTGGATATATCTCTTGCTATCATAAAATTGTTACATGGAACAAGTATTAATCAACTTGCGACTGAAATACTTGAAAAAGTGTAAATAATGTATACCTTGCATTGCTTAGTAAATCATCACATTCGTGTAAACTTTCACGAAGTTGTAGAGTGTTTTGGCATTGTCTGTCGACATATTGACGCAGCCATGCGAGCCTTCAAGGGAATATTGTGTGCCACCGGTATCAAGGTGGGGAAAGTTTGTACCAGGGCCATATTCACTGCGCCACCAGCTATCATGCAAGAAGTATCCATTGCTATGGAATTGCATAGCATAGTTAATCTTCGTTGGTGGGTACCAGAACGGTGAAGACATCGGCTCCATCGATTTAAACTCGGTGGGCGATTTTTTGCCCTCGACCCACCACGTGCCCGGCGGCGTTGGCAGATCTGGTTGCCCAGTAGTGACCTGAAACGAAAACATCAGCTTGCCGTTGTGATAGGCGCGCAGAGCCTGTTCGGCCAGAGAAACAACCACGACATCCTGGTTCAGGTACCCGTAATGCTTCAGGAGCTGCATATCGGTCTGGTGGGCCTGATTATAGGGCGTTTTGTCGGACGCATCGGCCACATAGGCCTGGAAATTACTCAAGTCCATGTTCAGATCTTCGATAGTTTGTTGATAGTCGGCCTCGGTTTTTGCGCCGTTGATTTCACCCTGCAACCACAAAGGGCTGCTGGCTCCATTCGACCCGTATTGATAGCCAAGTGGATATGTGGTGTTGTTGTATGTGTCATGATACGTATGGTTTTTGCCATAGCTCGTGACTTGTTGCTGCAATTTCTGGAACAGGTAATTGCTCTCAGTTTGTAGCGCTGGTATCTGGATAGCCGCCACATGTGTGTCCAGCGTATGCAACGCCGCCTGATAGGCTGTACTGCTATTGGCGGACTTCAGCGCTTGCTGATCGTTAGTATACTGTTGCTGGTATGTTGCGACGCTCCCTTGATACTGCTGCATCAATGAAATCCATTGTTGGTACACCTGGAGTTGCATACTCCCCTCGTTTTGCAGCGTAAGGTTAATTGTGGGCGTACTGATAGCTACGGAGGTAGTTCTACCACCCAGAATTGTTGCTCCACTACATGCGCTGATTAGAAAGACGCAGAGCCACAGTCCACTTAGCGCTATGCCACGCAAGCGACGTGAAGAAGAGGTATGGGTTATTCCATATAATTTGTTTATCGCGTTAAAATATGTTTTATACATAATGTTGATTCCCCATCTGAATTATAGTATAATTTTTTTATACATGTATACTGGAAATCTGTATAAATTGTTCCACTTGATACGGTTCGCATTCTCTATTCTCACGAAGAAAGCATGGAATCTTTTCGTGATATATCGCACCACGTTGCAAAGAGACGGTAGAGAGTCTCTTACATAAGCATACAAGAATAAAGGAACGAAATCAAGGGATGGTTAATAGGGCTTGCCGCACGCTGAAAGCTGTGTTTGGCCCGGTGACGATCAGCCCTGGTTGACCACTATGGTAGGTTAAATCATGTACGGTATTGGATGTGTTAATAGGAACAATGCGACCGTTAATAGAGAATTGAAAGGTATTGGCACGCGCGCGGGTCGTCAGCGTGTTTACCTCATTAGCGTGAATTGCTGTTGACGAACCCGTCTCTGTAATCGGTTGAGCCTGGCCGGGCGTATAGGTCATAAAGGCATAGTTGCCAGCATTACTGATGACAAAGGCGTAGCATGAGATCTGCTGCGTTCCCTGCGTCGTGAAGTAAAAGGTAAGTCCATACAGTGCATTGGCAGGGCCAGACGTTTGCTTAATCTGAGTGGTAAGCGTAAAATCCGCCGGGAGCATGCCAGCACCTTGCGCATAAGGGAAATGAGTGTTGCTATCAGTAACACTCAGCACGTACTGTCCATGATTGATGGTCGCGCTGAAATTATTCTGGTTGCCGTCCGTCCACGCGAGTCCGTCGGGACTCTGAAACGTTTCTGTGAATGCCGTCGGCCCGGGTGGTGGGGGATGTGGAATTGGCAGCAGCGGGAGGATACGCCATAGTAGCAGGACCAGGGCCAGTATGATAAAAATAGGGATGGCAATTTTTTGTGTGCGATAGCGATGCGTACTGCGCGCTGCTATCGGCGTTGTCACCAGCGTAGGATTATACGCGGCTGCGCGTGTAAATGCTGGTGCGCTTGTTGCCAGTTGTTCTTGCGATGTCGCTTGCGATGAAGATACGCCTGTGGAGGCGTTAGATATGTAGTCAGCCACGCTATATGGAGTGCTCAATGCTGTTGGTTGCGTGAAGGCTTCGAGCGCCTGGGCCATAGCTTCGGCGGAAGGGAAACGTGCCGCAGGAGATTTTTCTATCGCTTTTGCAGTGATGGCGGCTAATGCCTCTGGAATACTGGGATTGATCTGATGAATGGGTGTTGGGAGGACATACACGTGTTGATACATCAAGCCGGTGGCCGTGGTGGCCTGGAAAGGCGTCCGACCAGTTAACATCTGGTAGAGGACGATGCCAAGCGCATAGACATCTGTGCGTGCGTCAATGGTTTGCCGTTGAGCCTGTTCTGGTGCCATATACTCAGCGGTACCAATGATCTGACTGACGTCGGTAAGCGCAGGATCGTGAGATGCGTGACTGGGCACGATGAGAGCCATTTCCTGGCTATTGTCAAAGAGCCTGGCAATACCAAAATCTGAGAGCAGTAAGTGGTCAGGATCGCTGGCTGATAACAGCAGATTTTGCGGCTTGACATCACGATGGACAATGCCATGTTGATGGGCGTGATGGAGCGCCTGAGCCATTTGCTGCGCATAGTGGACGGCGCGGCGTGCGTCGATAGGTTGTCGTGCGCGTAACTGTTCATGCAACGTACCTCCACCGACATATTGCATAACCAGATAGGTAATATGCTCAACTTCGCCGAAATCATAGATAGCCACGATGTTATGATGCTCCAGACTGGCAACCAGTTGAGCCTCGCGCTCAAAGCGGAGCTGAAAATCGCTCCGGTTGGCAATCTGGGATGCAATCACTTTGAGTGCAACATCCCGACGCAAACGCGTATGATAGGCTTTGTAGACGCGTGCCATACCTCCCTCGCCTATACAGGATTGGATAAGGTAAGCGCCGAGTTGTTTTCCGATCAGTAAATCTTGTGGCATGCTGTGGCTTCTGCTACTCCTCGTCGAAAAAATGCTAACTAATCAGCGGTGTACAACTCCAGGGGACGTTAACGGTATTCCCTGGACCATTGAAAGTGATCGTTGTTGGCGTCTGGCAGTCGGCTGGCACATGTATCACAACATCTGTGGTTTGCCCTGAGGCAAGGGTGCCGCTATTGAAGGCATTACCATTGGCATCTGTAAAGGTAATACCTGAGACGCCAGTGCTACTGGCTGTCCAGTTTATGCTGGCAGACGGAGGGCTACTTCTGGTAAGTGCCTCTGTGCAAGTATATACTAGCTCTCCTTGTGTTGTGTAGGAAGAGCTGCATTGCCGGTTGGCGTAGATCGTAGAGGGGCTGGCACTCAATTGCGGAGGAGCCTGTACCGTGAGCGTCACCTGAACGGATACCTGGCGTGAACCCTCGACGAACTGTAATGTGCCCTGATACGTTCCTGGTGCCAGTTGCGCATTCAGATTGGAGGCAGTCACAGCAACATCCTGAGTATCGCCGCTATTCAATGAACCCGTACTTGGGCTTACACTGAGCCAGGAAGCTGTAGTTGATGCTGACCAGGAGCCGAATTGCTGACCGCAGTTCGTAATGGCGACGGTCTGGGTTTGTGGGTCACTGATATGTTGTATGCCTGTGAAGCTGAGCGTATTGGGTTTGACTGCAATACAGCTTGGCTGAACGGTAAGGGAGACCGAGAGACCAATTGTTTGGGGGCTTGTTGTACTCGTGAAGAGAATGGTTGTGCTGTAGCTGCCTGCGGAAAGCGCACCAGCCTGAGCACTGATCGTGAGTTGCTGTGCATTGGGAGCCTGAACCTGCCCACTGGTACGGTTTAATTGAAGCCAGGAACCTGTCTGCTGGTCCCAACTGGCAGACCAGTTGAGCTGCGCAGAACCACGCGTATTGAGGGTAATCTGGGTCGAGACGGGTTGCGTATTGCCTTCGCCAACGGGACCCAGGTTAACGATATTTGGTGTGACGCTACTCAACATGCTTGCAGATGATGTAGCTGTCGTCGTGGCCGTGGTCGTGGTTGTCGCTGTTGGGGATGGCAGCGAACCTGGCTGATAGACGGTAATTGTGCGTGTAGCGATCCGTGGACTAAGACTTTCGCTGGCTTGAAGCGTGTGTGTTCCTGGACGCCAATCCAGTCCAACGTGGATTGTTATATTAAATTTGCCGTCGCTATTTGCCGTGATGGTGTTCCTTGTGACTGAAACCAGTGAAAGCTGCGAGCCAAGGAGCCAGGATTGTGCAGAAGGATGGGTATTCTGCGTAACTGGCGCTATGCTGTGCTGGTTAAAGACAGACAGAGGTGCATTATCGAGTTTGAGTGTCACGGTTGTACCCGGTATAAAGTTGCTCCCACTCAGATTAAATTGTCCACCTTGTACGACGTTTGCTCCCTGCGTGCCGTTTACTATGATGGCGATATCGGGCGTAAATAGGGTGAGGCCGATGCCGAAAATGCTTGCAAAAATGATCAGTGGTACGATGAGCATCAGCAGCCAGATGTTACAACCCGGCTGGGGATGAGGTTTAGGGCCAGAAGATGGTGGATGTGCTGTAGGATATGAAGATGGTGGATGTGCTGTAGGGTATGAGGGTGGTGTGCTGGGAAACGACTGTGGTAAAACGAGCGGAGGCTGTGCTGTGGGCACAGTTTGTTGCCAGTTTGCTGGAGATTGTGTGGCATAGTTAGGTCTGGGAACATCAGAGAGTTGGCTTTGGAGATATGGTCTGCCCGGCAGCATCGGTGCACCACTGATATTTGGTGTGCCCTGTACCATGGGAGCGTGCTGTTCAGGGGCGTCGGTGGCAATTGCCTCGCCAACGAGAGGTAAAGCCAGGCCAAGCAGTGCGGCCCGTCGTCGCTTTTCTTCCTCTTCCTCCTTCTTTCGCCCATCAGGCTCAGATCCCCGGATGATGAAAGTGGGTTGATCCTCACCAGAAGCGAGTTGTTCAGGAAGAGTGGCGTTACTGATAAAAGTGGGTCGATCCTGCTCCGCATTGGATTGCCCGGAAGGATGGCTTGGCTGACTTATGAACGTCCCAGCATCTGGGATGGTATACAGATCAGCAGCGCTACTGGCTATTTTACCGCTAGTAGCTGATAGTTTTCCACACGAGCCACAGAAACTAGCGTGATCGGGTAGGTCAACCCCACAAAATTTACAGATAGACATAACATTTTAACCCCTCTGCTGGAGACATTTATGCCGCCTGTCGTATAAACGAAGGAACGAAAAGTTTTTTGAGCTTTTCTTTAGCTATAGCCTTTGGCACCAATCTGTTAGTTGTTATAGACACATTATAATATGTATCAGAACAATTATCTGGATTGTACCTTATTTACAGCTTGCTGGCTAGACCTGAACTGCTCTGGTGCTCTATCCTTCTGGGGCGAAACGTTGGAAAATGGGGTAGGGGCGTCACCTCGCGTGCGCCCTGGGGGCGGAGGCAAGCGCCGCCCCTACCCGGTTGCCGACGAAACTCAGCAGTTCTAACGTTCGCGCTTATAGGGCGTAGCCATTCAGAGCTAAAGTTGGTTTGCCAAAGTAAATCTGGGATGCATTGTGGCTACTCACCTCTATCAGCACACGGCCCTGTGTACCTGCATATGCGGCAAAATCGCTGGTGGTAAAGGTCTCTTGCTGGAGCGCAATAGTATCCCAATTCTCTGTGTGCCAGTTGTAAAACCGTGCCTGTAGATTGCTCGTGTGTGAAGCTAGACCTGAGGCTGGTCCAGAGGGATAGACAATCAGATCTGGCACCGTAATCGTCATACTCTGCACCGCCATGTGCGAGATGTCAGGCAGGGTAAGCTCAAACATGACCTTGCTGCTTGCCAGTGAGTAGACGCCGGGCAAAATAGCTTCTGCGTCGGAGTTCTGCATATCAGTTACGTTGCCGGTGATAAAGTCCAGTGGCACAGACAACCGACCAGTCAGGTTGAGGTTGAGCGGCATTTGAATGAAGCTCATGTGCTGACCTGCAGGCAGCAAACCATTGACCGTGGTATCGTCCTGTCCTGTCAGGGGCTGATCTGTCCAACCAATCAATGTAGCAGGTGCGCCAGAGATGAGCAGAGGATCGTAATCATTGCGCAGGTTGGGATTAGGAACTTGGCCGCCAGTGACATAAATATTGCCTTTATCTGTGATAGCATGCGTGAGACAAGAGCCGTTGCAGGAAACGTAATTGAAACCAATACCACTTAATGCTGAGAGAAGCGCGATATGGCTCTGGAGAGCGGTTTCGGATTGCTCTTGTGCTGTATTCGGAAAATAGGAGCTTGATAGGCCCGCTGAAGCTGCGATTTGACCGGATAAGGTGGTGCCAGCGTCGGCAGCAGTCGTGTGTAAGGGAAGATTGACGCGTACAGTCTGTTGGGCAGCCAGATGACCAATACGCGCGAAGCTATGCGGAAACAAAATGTAGACATCGCTCAAGGCGGTAGGCAGCGTATTGGTGATTGAACCTACAATCTTGTTCTGCTGTAACGCTAGATGTGTTGTCAGGCTCCCGTGGAGTTGACTATCTTGTTCAGCAATGACCGGCATAAGTGACCAGAGATTGCTTGAATGGAGCGTCAAATTTGTACCGTCAGGTGTAGAATTGATGACGCTAGTGACGTCAGCTCCTGTATTACTCGTAGAATTGGCGTTCAGGAAGGCCGTAGGAAGCGGTTGTGCCAGACCTTCGTTAGGAATATGCAGATTGAAATTGCCCTGGTCAGGCAAAAAAATTCCCATATAGGTGGTAATATGGGCCGTTGAGCCGTCCTGATCGAGCTGAATAAGCGAAATACTATTGTCAACCACCGATGTGGCCTTCTGATAAAAGGCGATCCCGTAGGAAAGTAAGGTGAAAACAAGTATTATGCTGACCACCATACGCCAACTCCACCAGTGAGGTCGTGGCAAACGTCTGAGTATAAACAAGCGACCTGGGCCGAGCAAGAGAATATAGCCAAGCAGCAAGGCGCAAAGCAACCAGGGGATTACCGGCGTGTCAGGTCTTATCAGGCTCAGAATGCCGCCTCGTGTGAGTAACTGCCCGGGACCGCTATCGTAGCTCCCCGCAATGCCAGGCAGCAGCAGTGTATTGCCAAGGGCATGCAGCAGAAGGTTTTGCCAGAGCGCGTTAGTGCCACTCCAATGGTCGAAGGGTGTAGTTAAGAGATCGAAAGCCAGATAATCGACAACGCCAGCGCCTTGATGAGCCTGCACAATCAGTGGATTATGTTGTGCCATCAGCAATGCTTCGTTGGCAGAAAAGGCCGCTTGTCTGTGCAATATGGCGCTACTCGCCAGCAACGGCTGGCCCAGCGTGTCAGCCGACCGCTGATTGGAAGAGGCAGAAGAAGGACCATTGATGGGTAAGAGCGCTGTTTTGGCCGGGATCTGAGTAATCCCCTGGATAGTTACTGGAAGCATATTAGCAGGGAGAGCGCCTAGCGTGCGTTGCCAGTTGGGACCTCCGATCTCAATGAGCACGCCACCCCGATTGACCCATGTCCGTAGCGCGGCAATTTGTGCGCTACTCAGCGTATCCGTGGAGAAATCATCCAGAACAATGATATCGAAGTTTTCTAAGACAGCCTCTGCCGTAGGTATACTGCTTGCTTCTAACAAAGAGGTCGTGAGCGTATTTACCTCGTTAGGAAGCTGAACCTTGGCAAGTGCGGAGAAATTAGTGCCAGGATCGGCAAGAATGCCGACGAAGAGATCCCCCGGTTTGACTTCGGAGCCTTGTGAGCTTTCCTGCGTTGTAACGATCTGTCCTTGCTGATCGCGTAGCGTCGCGCTGAAACCTTGGACGGTCTGGTAGCTCAAGTAATAGGGTGCGTAGATAGTCATCTGCTTTTGTATGCCAGCGGGGAGCGTGACCGCCTGTTCAAAGCTCCAGGGAGAAGCCGTATTTGTGGCAGAGGCCGGGAGCGTCTCTGCGAAGGCATTGACGACGAGTGTGCCCTGGAAAGCTGGGCCATTGTTGCTCAGTGTCACATGGATAGGCGTCCAGTTGCCAGTGCGGTAGTCGCTGTTGAAACCAATCGTGACTTGTAGCATGAGGGTATTTCTTCGTGTGACGAGCGAAGAGTCATGCTGCACTTCAGTTGTATACCATACAAAAAAGGCCAGGAAGATCAAGCATAGCAGGCAGCCGCTGATAAGGATGTTGCGTGTCAAACGGGATCGCAGCCATAGACGGTGGCTCTCATGCATGGGCCAGTGCCTTTCGTACTGGTATGACTCTGCCTTAAAAATGCAACGCGCACATTATTATTGTGATGAATATTGTATAGAAATGTACCACCGTGGCGCAAGGTTTTTCAAATGGTGTCTGCTATTCGCTGCGTTCTGCTCCTATACGATACTTAAGATCATAGTTGAGAATAAAATCGAGTTCATCAGGAGTGAAACCATAATGACGCGCTAATATACGGTCAATGTCGTCGATGATCGCTTTAGACTTTCTGGCGTAAATCGTGTAACTGCCTGTGGTACCGCGTTTGAGATGCTGTGCATTCAACTGGAAGTCGGCCATCAGACGTTGACATTGGGTGATCAGCTCAAGTCGCGTGGCCTCATCTTGCGGATAGGAAAAACGAAATCCGAAGAGCATATAATCTTTCAAATTGAAGCTATCAAACGTGACCGTGTAATACCACCAGAATAAAGAGCTATTGTAGACAGCAACAAAGACATCGCGCTCATACTCTGGGAGGAAAGCACAACTTTTGTTGGACGTGGTATCGTAGGGCCAGGCGAAGTTGACGAACACCTTCCAGTAGAGACCACCCGCTGAGCGATAGAAGATAGTGTTCTGATTGGGTGTCGTTGAGAGGTAACTGCCCACTTTTTGCTGTTGCAGGAGCTTAGCCAGCAGCGCGTTTTCGCGTGCATGACCAAACTTGGGATAGTAATGGCGATTTTCGGGATCGCGTGGCGTGGTGATGTGGCAGTAGGTGAGGCGTGAGAAGAGCAGATGGCGTTCTTCCTGAGGCCACTTCAGCAACTGTGTACTGAAGCGCTGCTCTGCTCCATTGGCTTTCGCCAGATAAATGGCGGTTGGGATACTGGCGACTTTGCCGCCTGTGAAGAGCATTGAGGGACGGAAGTGGTAGAACGAAAGCCAGGTACCGGGAAACCAGCGCTGAAAGCTCTCCAGAAAAGGTTGCATATTGCGCGTGGCAAAGGCTGCCAGTGGCAGAATCATGCCGTGACGCCCATCTGACGCGAGCAGATGATGGCTGCGCTCTACGATGCAAGGGTAGAGGTTGGCGCATGTGAGCGTCTCAAAGTTGCGCAACACATAGGGAAACTGCTTTTGACTGTATTCGACATAAGGAGGATTGCCGATAATGATATGGAAACCTCCTTGCACCATGATCTCTTGAAATGCCTGATACCAACTGGTTGGGGCGTCAGCAGGTTGTGTCGGCGTGAGATCACTCAAAATATTACCGGCGTGGATATGCTGATCGATATTCGGTAGTGGCTCAACGGTTGTAACGTATGCAACCTCGGCCATGAGTTTGAGGAAGAGGCATAGTTTACAGATTTCACTGGCATCCTCCATAATATCCACTCCGTAGAGATTATTCGTGATGATAGATTTGAGGATAGCATAGCGTTGCCCTGGTTTTTGCTGCATGTGGACGAGTGCGGCGCGAAAATCGTCCTGGTGACTCATGGCTTGCATCCGTGCCAGGCATGCCTCGTGGAGCGGTGCCAGGATGTTGAGCGCGGCCTGCAGAAACGCTCCAGAGCCGCAGGTAGGATCGAGGACAGTTATGCGCTGCAGATATTCGTAATATGTACGTAACACAACGGGATCGCTAATGCTGAGGATATCGTCGTAGATAAACTGACAGACATCGAGATTGTAGGTAATCAGATCGTCGGCAGAGATGATTTGGCCGTGTGCGAGACGGCTATAAAGCTCCGCGTAATAAGCTCGGCGGGCGCTATATTCGCGCGTTGTCTCGCCTGGATGATAGTTTTCACTGCGTATGGTTGCGTGAATATAGCGATCAGGTTGAGCTTGTAGGAGTTGCCAGCGTACACCTTCTGCCTGCAACGTTGTGCAAGTGCGAGCAACGGCATTGATGAGATAAGGGATGATCGTATACTGAGCGATATAGCCTGTCACATCCTCCCGCGTGTAATAGGTGCCTGTTTGCTGTTGATTTACATATTGCTCGAAAATATAACCCAGGATCGCCGGGGTGATCGCCTGCTCCTGTTGTCGTGAGGACGCATCCAGGGACCAGTGATAGCTATCGAAAAAGGCGAAAAGCTGCTCAAATGCGGCATCGGCTATCTGGAAGGGTAATGGAGCACGCTCACTCTCACGTAGAGCAAACAGATTACCGGCCAGGTAGGGAATCGTGCCGAAGAGCGCGATGAACTCGGGAGAGTGCTGTGGGGTGCTGAGTCCCTCATCAAAAAGCGGTAGCAAGAAGTGGCTGTAATAGGTGTCAGGAGTACTTGTCTGTTGCCTGCTATGCAGGTGATTGGGCAGGTAGTGGAGATCATTGTTGAGCAAGCCTTTTTGCTGCATAAAATAGAGGAACATTAGACGATTGAGCAGCAGTGAGGCATAGTGCTCATGGTCAACGATGGCTGTAGTAGTGCTGAGTGGCTGGATGGAGGCGAGAAAGGTAGCGCGCTGCTGTTTGAAACGCTGATAGAACATCTTGACAAAGCGATCAAGCGGAAGAGCTGAACGCCGTTTTTCGTGGAGCACTACGTATCTCCTATTGCGTTGGTTCTAAGCCTTATAGTACAGTCTGACTTACTTTTTGTAAAGTGCTGAATCAGAAAGTGCCTCTGGCTCATTTTTAGTAATGGATAAGGTAAAAGAGTCTAGTGAACCAGAACCCATGCGCTCTTCGCTCGTAAGTATTGATAGACTATGCTTGCCTATACATTTACAAGAGCGATGCCCACAAAGATAATCCCAATGCCGAGCCACTGACTCCAGTGTAAGGGTTCGCGCAAGAAGATCCATGCCAGAAGAAAGGTTACAGGACTAAACATAGAAGACACAATAGTCACCAGTGAAGTCTGGCTGACCGTGAAGCCAATGGTGGTAGCGGTATAGGCCACTGTAGAGAGGATACCGATCCCCATTAGATACCACCAGACTCGTCCTTGTGGAAAGCGCACACTCTGACGCAGCACAGGGGCAAACAGAGCAAGCAAACACATAGAAGTGAGACGGGTGAACCAAGCAGGAACGATACCACCAAGCACGGGAGTGACGTGAAGGCCGAGCACCCAGAAGCAGAGACCGAGGCTAATTGCTGCGATGATGGCCCAGATCACCCCAAGTGGTATCTTGTCTCTCCAATGCTGTAGATGCGAAGATGTTTCCATGCCGTTTCTCCCAACAAGAGGGACTGAGGCGAGTACCACTCCAAGGAAGGTGATAGCCATCCCAACGCCCTGAGGGGTACTCACCACTTCGCCGCTTATCACTGCCAACAAGGCTGTTACGGCACTATAGCTGGCAGTTATAGGTGAGACAATGGCTAGGACCCCGACTTCAAAAGCACGATACATTGATAAAGAGCCTACCATATTGAGCAATACTGCTAGCAATGCCCATGCCCACGTTTGCCAGCTTGTATGCTGTGCAAGTTGTTGCAATGTGCCTGTTTCTATTAGATAAACACTCAGGCAGGCAACACCGATAAATTGTGTATAGAGTCGAGTGCGATAGGTGCCAGCTAAGCGTGTAGCATAGTGAGCAAGAAAATCAGAAACTCCCCAGCCGATAGCTGCGGTCAGACCCAGCAGAATCCCCATACGGCTCCTTCCATTCGTTTTGATAGATGCCAGGGGTTGGCAAATTGAAACGATCCTTATGACTTTTGTTGGTCAGCATCTTTTCCCTAACTGAGGAACAATTATAGCATATGAACGGTGACACTCCACAGGCAGAATATGCCCAAGTGCCCAAGCCAAGGACACGTCTCTCATCTCCACAGTTCAAGCTAGGGGTTTTATGTGATTGCTGGAGTTGGTAATAGAAAGCAAAAAAGTTCAGCAGTCTGTAACCTGAGCAAAAAGGTATCCAGAAGAACGAGGAAATTACGCCAGAGCAACTGCAGCAACCTCTTTTTCCTGGATACCAGCATGTTTGTGATGTGATGGTGTTCTACCAGCCTGGTTTGTTAAAGGTGGAAGAGCAAGGAGAGATTATCGGCAGAGCCATCGTTATCGCTGCCCTCCTTTTGGTCATGGTGAGCGTAACCTGTATAGCTGCAGTTGCGGCAGGGACCAGGCCAGTGGCACTGCGGAGAACGAGTCCAGACTGTTGATGGCGGTCAGCTGCCAGTACGGGACCAATGCTGGCAGTGCTCAACTTCTGGCCCGTCGACGAAACGAACTGCATAGTTAGTTGCGCATAATCACCCTGATCACTATAACCTCCTAACCATCCAGAGAGTGTAAACTGGATATGGCCCTGAGAAATCAGCACGGAGGCCAGCGAGACATTGATCGTTTGCGTCAGGCTGGTGGTAGTATTATCTCCGTAGTTGGCAATATTATCACCCCCACCATAGAAGTAATTTTCCCCCCGGTTTGAGGGGCCAGGATCGGTCGTGCTGATGTAACTGCCACTAGTGCCATATTGGATCACATCGATGCTGCCGTGACGAGTCCAACCAGGGATTGGCTCAATGGTATTTTCATTAGGAGCGCCAGGTCCAACTTCTGCATTCCCATTCACAATCAGATTTTGGGTGAGAAGTAAATTGGCTGGGATACTGGTCGGTAGCGCGCTAGGAATGCCGGTGGGAAGCGCAGGAATGGTCGGTTGCGCTGCCACATGTATTGGCGCACTGGTCGGAGTTGGGGTTGGGCTACTTGTGCCAAAAGACAGACCGCTGCAGGCCGAGAGCGGCAGCAGTAGTAGTAGCAAACAACCGATTTCCAGCCGTAGGCGCGAATTGATCTGGGAAAAAGGGCTGTGCATAGATGTTTGTCAGGTGAGCATCGCCAGGGCCTTCCATCAGGTAGGATCTACAGTGATGCTCAAACGTCCTTTCTCGAAATTTAGGAAGCATTGTCCGCTTGCTATGCGAATATTTTGCCTTCGTCATAGAGAAGACGTTAGCCCGAAGATTTTTTCGCAGATGTTCCGCTAGCGGAAAATATCTCCGTAATCGTGGCTGCGTGAACTGCCCTGTTTGTTGCGACTATCGCGGCCCATGCGATATTTGCTGTTCTATGTAATAATCGGTATTTTTCTACTTCCATCGGTTCTTTCGATAGCTAAAAGTGGCGTTTGCCCAAAATATAGAAAATATCGGCTGGGAGTAGAGAGGAGACCTATCCATGCTCCTTCCAGCGTCCACTTTCCTAATGGAAACGAATTGAGCAAGTCATCTTCGCCATTTGTGAGCCTTTCGTGATATTCAATCGTAAGAACCAGTTATTTTGGCAAGGGCAATCAAATCGGAAGGATATTTGGCCGCAGCGGCTAAACCTATCTTTCATTTGCACTCTGCTGCCATGTATATCTGTCACTCATTTGGCCAAGAATTAGGTCTAGGTATAGTCTCTCCCGTTTGCTTCATTTTCTTTACTATGTCACTATAATCCTTCCAAGTGGCTGTCGTATCAGGGTGCTCAAGGCCAAGCATTTTCTCGCGGATAGTCAGGGCACGCTGGAAGAGTGGTTCGGCTTGCTCATATTTGCCCTGGTGTTGGTAGAGTTTTGCCAATCCATAAAACGATTCTGCCGTGTCGAGGTGGTTGCCTACTAAAAGTTGCTCATAGATCGAAAGTGCTTGCTGAAACAACGGCTCTGCCAGCTCAAGCTTGCCTTGCTGTAAATAGAGATTCGCCAAATTGTTCAGACTTCTCGCTGTATCGGGGTGCTTGGCCCCCAAAAGCTGTTCGAAGATCGAAAGTGCTTGTTGAAACAACGGCTCTGCCAGCTCAAACTTATCTTGTTGCCGGTAAAGCTCTGCCAGATTGTTCCGACAGGCTGCTGTGTGGGGATGGTCAGATCCCAGGTGTCGCTCCCAGGTCGTCAAGGCACGCAAGTAGAGCGGTTCTGCCAGCTCGAACTTGCCCTGCTGTAAATAGAGATTCGCCAGACCGTTTAGGCTCCTTGCTGTATCGGGATGATCAGCTCTTGAGATCTGCTCATAGATTGAGATCGTTCGCTGAAACAATGGCTCTGCTTGCTCGAACTTGCCCTGCTGCCAGTAGAGGATTGCTAGGTTGTTCATGTTCCTCGCTGTATCAGAGTGCCCAGCTCCCAAGCGCTGTTCGCGAATGGAGAGCGCTCGCTGAAACAATGGCTCTGCTTGTTCGTACTTGCCCTGCTGCCGATAGAGTTCTGCCAAGTTGCTCAAGCTCCTTGCTGTGTCAAGGTGATCGACTCCCGAATGTTGCTCATGAATGGAGAGCGCTCGTACCAGAAGCGGTTCTGCTTCTGAATACTGAGCTCGTTCGCGCAGGTAGGATGCAGTCTTAGAAAGCAAGTGCCCTGCTTCTTTGCTGACAATTTGATACTGCTCGATAGTCTGTGTTACTGTCAATGCTTGCATAAGCAAACGTTCGCACTGTGGCCAGGTTTTATGCTCAGCTTCTGGAAACACTGCGTTGACCGCAAGCATTGCCCTCTTAGTCCAGGTGCGCTTTGTCTCCTCATCCAACATATCCTGGAGTACTGCTTGGACCAAGCGGTGGACTCTCAGCATCTTTATCCCAGGATTACGCTGTACGAGTGAGTACTTTTGTAGAGTTCCTATCATGCCGTCCCATAAAAGTCGGTCGTGCGCGGCGATGTGCAGATTAGGGCCGAGATCAGTTACGCTCGCAACAATTATCTCTTCCGGGATCTGATCGGGATGGAGGAATGCACATAACTGCAAGAGGTCAGATACAGCTGGATTCGCTTGTTCGATCTGTTGGAAGGAGAGCAACCAAGTGGTCGCCACTGAATCAGGATAATCCCTCTGGCGCAAACTCCCTCGCCGTTGTAGAAGGACATCGCGTCGTATATGGTAGAGTGAGAGATAATCCATGAGGCTGCACTGGTTTTCTTCGATGTAAGCAGCGGCTTGATCAAGTGCCAAGGGGAGTCCATCCATCAGTTGCCAGATCTCTTCGAGCTGCGTGACGCTCTGCATCAGACATGTTCCTTAACAGATCATCTTCTCCATTCCCATCCTCATTAGAGGTTATGCGCCGCAGCAGGAGAAGGACTCCTTCTTCTTGACTCATCTTTTCCATTGGGATTTTTTTGATATGCGAACCGGTAATCTGGGAGCGAGTCGTCAAAAGGGTCGATCCACCAGGCTTTCGGGGTAGAAAATCGGAAACCACAGCTAAGTCATCAGCGTTATCCAGAATCAGCAGCCAGGAATCATGCTCTTGCAGCCAGTGTTTGACTGCAGTGACCATGCGAAACTGATCCGTTTCCTCTTTTTCCCGTAAATCAAGTGTTTGGGAGAGTTTGGCAAAATCCGAGACCAGTGTTTCGTGAGAATCGGCTTGCACCCACAGCACGGCTTCGTACTCGTTGGCGTAGCGATAGGCATACTCAATAGCGGTTTGCGTTTTCCCAATCCCGCCGAGTCCGCTGATCGCTCGGGTTTGACTCAAAGCGACGGTATTATCAGCAGCAAGAGTCCGATGCAGACGTAGGAGTATCTCATCACGACCCGTAAAGTACGGATTATGTAAGAACGGAACGTGCCAATAGCCAATTCCCCAGCGTTCAGGTGGTTTGCCGAACACCTTGATGAGTTCATCGACTGCTTCTTGCCTGATTTTATTTTTCCCATGTTCCCATCTGTTAATGCTGGGAACTGCGTAGCGAATTTTCTCTGCCAATTGTCCTTGTGTCCAGCGAAGACGTTCTCGCTCTCGTCTTAGTCGCCTTCCCAGATCGATTTTCTTCGCGTCTTCCATTGTGTCTTCCTCCTTCTATTTTGCACTGTAAAACTGTATTGATCAGAAAAATGATTGAAGAATGATAGATTTCAGTATAGTAGTATAGCATCATCCAAGTTACTCTTCTCTTAGACCGTTATCGTTCTTTTTACGCTTGTCTGAAAGGAGACAAACAATATGAAGGAAGAGACAAAAGAAGCCCTAGAGATTTGTGGAAGAACCATTGGAGCAAACATTGGAGCAACTACTGCTCTCGTAGCCGTTGGGACTGCAACAGCGGCTTTAGCTGCTCCAGTCGCTATCCCTTTAATGGTGGTGGGTGGCACGATAGGTGGTTACTTGGGATGGAAGAATCCTCTTGCTGCCATCCTCGGCGGCCTGACGGGTGGGGGGAATAATAGCTAGAGCAAGCCTAGTAGTCTCGCAAAATTCAGGCCCTGGTTAGAACGATCTAGCCAGGGCGCTTTGCATTCAGATGAACAATGTGCGGCAGCATATTTCTAGCAATCTCCTCTCTGTCAGGTGAGCCGAAGGGTACCTCCACTCAGTCAGATGAGCCGAAGGCTAGAAGCGTCAGCTTCGTTTCTGACTGCGTAAGAGGAACGGCGACAGCCGTGTTTGTGGCGGTCTCTCAATCGGAAGCGTCAGCTTCGTTTCTGACTGTATAAGAGGCTCGTCAGCAGCGTTGCCAGGCGGAATAAGAACGCGTTTCTGAATGCTTATGGGTATTAGAGGTGAAAGAGCAAGGAGAGATTATCGGCAGAGCCATCGTTATCGTCACCCTCCTCTTTGGTCATGGTGAGCGTGACCTCTATAGACGCAGTTGCGGCAGGAACTTGACCGGTGGTACTGCAGGCAACAAGTCCAGACTGATCATTACGGTCAGCAGCCAGCACGGGACCAATGCTGGCAGTACTCAATTTCTGGCCGGTGGACGAGACAAACTGCACGGTCAATTGCGCATGATCATCCTGATCACTGTAGCCTCCTAACCATCCAGAGAGTGTAAACTGGATATTGCCCTGAGAAATCAGCGCGGAGGCCTGCGAGACATTGATCGTTTGCGTCAGGCTGGTGATAGTATTATCTCCGTAGTTGGCGACATTATCACCCCCACCAAAGAAGTAATTTTCTCCCCGGTTTGAGGGGCCAGGATCAGTCACGCCCATGTAATTGCCACCGCTACTGGAGGCATATTGAATAATATCAATGCTGCCTTGACAGAGTCCAACCAGGGACTGGCTCGATGATGTTTTCATCGGTTGTGCCAGGTCCAGCTTCTGCATTCCCATTCACGATCAGATTCTGGGTGGGGAGTGGATTGGCTGGGATGCTGGTTGGCAGTGCAGTAGGAATGTCGGTGGGAATGGCTGGGACGCTGGTATGATTGGCTGGGACGCCGGTGTGATTGGCTGGGATGCTGGTTGGCCGTGCGGTAGGAATAATGCTGGTGGAAAGCATAGGAGCGCTCAGTTGAGTTGCCATTAGCTTTGGCGCACTGGCCAAAGTTGGGGTCGAGCTACTGGTGCCAGAAGGCAGACTGCTACAGGCCGGGAGCAGCAGTAGTAGCAAACAACTGATTTTCAGCAGTAGACGCGAATTGATTTGAGAAAAAGGGTTGTGCATAGGTGCTTGTCAAGTGAGCATCGTCAAGGCCTGCTAGTCATATTGCCTTGCATTCAGATGAGAAATATTCTGAATCCATATGGGTATCAGGTAGGATCGGCGTGATGCTCAAACGTCCTTTCTCTAAATTCAGCAAGCATTTTTCGCCTAATATGCGAATATTTTGCCCTCATTATAGAGAAGACGTTAGCTAGAAGCATTTTTCGCAGATGCTCTCCCCTAGCGGGAAACGTCTCTGTCATCGTGGCTGTGTGAGCTGTCCTGGCTGTTGTTACTATCCCGGCCTATGCGATATTTGCTATCATAGTTGATAATGAAGTCTAATTCGGCGGGCGTAAAGTCATAATACTGTGCCAGCACGCCATCGATTTTGTCCAATAATGATTTAGAGTAAACCATACGGTACTCTTCTAACTCGATAGAGAGTCCAACCTTATTTCTAGTACTTCTGCGAGCATGCACTTGTATATCGCTTTCCAGGCACCGAGCAAGCTGTATAAGCGCACTGACCGTATAGAGTTCTTTCGCCAGCGGAAAATCTTTGACGAGTCCGTGTGAGAGGTGAAAGCCGTCTGAATAAGTGGCGAACCATACATAAAACAGCGAACTATTGAGGACTGCCATTACCGTATGTGCGGTGTCTGCGTCCTTGAAGTAGAGAAATCTCCCATGTTGCGGCTCCATAACGATGCCATTCTTGCTATAGAAGGGGACACGACAAGTTGCTTTGATCCAATAATTTGTCGCTTCCTGGTAATAGATAAAGTGTACAGTTACGCGCGGATACAAGGCTTTGGCGATGCTATCGTGTGCAGCTTTCACTGCTATTTTTTGTAGAATGCTATCCTGGAGTGCTGCTGCGAGCATCGGAAAGACCTGTGGCTTGACTTGATTGTGTGTCGCGGTATACATAATTAGATCGATCAGGTGCGGACGTTCTGTGGCATACCAGCGTTGTAGTTTCGTGACGTGTATGGATGAATCGGAGGTGTGAGAGTGCCTGGCGAGCAGGATAGAGAGACGCTGAAAAGCACCATCAAAAAGACGGCAAGGGAATATTTCGAAGTTTGCTAGCCAGAGATGGGATGTGTTGTGCCTGATGGTCGTGCGCAACTGCGCAAAGCGTTCACCACCACAGATGCTCAGCGGCACAATCAAGCCAAGATAGCTTTCTCCGCTACGACAGAGTTTGAGCGCGCGCTCAATGACTGCTGCATAAAGATTGCCACAACTCTCTGTCTCATATCCCTGTACTTTATATGCCTGTCTGATCTTGCTGTACTCAATAT
This sequence comes from uncultured Chloroflexia bacterium, assembly GCA_963802635.1. GTDB lineage: Bacteria > Chloroflexota > Ktedonobacteria > Ktedonobacterales > Ktedonobacteraceae > CAVTLG01. Next base: position 1,127,218 of record CAWDJJ010000001.1, read on the forward strand.
AGGGAGGATTGCCGATGACGACATCAAAGCCGCCACGCTGCATAATGCCATAGAACTCAAGAAACCAATGCAACGGTTGATGTCCGCTGCGCCATGTCTGAAATGCCTGTTGATAGCTTTGTTCGGTAGGTAGGTGTTGTCGATCAATGCCGTATTCGCTTGCCAGATAGCCGTCAAGCTGTGTGCAGAGCGCTTGTAGTTTTGCTCTTTGCGCCTGTTTTCGTTCTTTGTAGTCGTCAGGTCGATCTGCGGGAAGGAGTGTTTGCAACTCGCGGAAATAGGTACACGCATGTTCCACCTCTTGTGCTGCGTGCTCTATCGCCTCCATGGCCTGCGCGAAATCGATCTTTTGCTTTTGCTCTCCCAGAATAGTTTTGCGTATCTCGCCATCGCGTGCAAAGCCTACCAGTGTATTGCCAGGGCGAATGTTGAAATCAATATCTGGTAGTGGCTCAATTTCACTGACATGCTTGAGTTGTGCCGCAAGCTTCAGAAACAGGCGCAATTTGCAAATTTCGACCGCCTCTTTCATAATATCGACCCCGTAAAGATTGTTAATCGCGATAGCTTTCAAAATAAAATAGGCAGGACTCACATGTTTCTGCACACTTTGTAGAATCTCGCGGAAGAGTTGTATGTCGGTGGTAGTGGCAAGCGGGTCGTTCTGCCCATCAGCCGCTGTGACGATGTTTTGCATGCACTGTAAACAACAGGTATAGAGCGGCTGCAGGATATTCAGGGCTGCGAAAAGAAATGCTCCAGAACCACAGGTAGGGTCCAGGATAGTAATATGTGCAATACTTTCATAAAAAGCACGTAAGAGTCTCGTGTCTGTGCAGGCTTCAATGCTGTTTTGTAGGAAGAGTTGGCTGTCCAGGTTGTAGCTAATAAAGTCGTTTAGTGAGGCAATCTCACCGGCTGCGATACTCGTCATCAGTTGACTATAACGGGTACGGCGTGTCTGATATTCGCGCTCTGTCTCGGTTGGCAGGTGCTGCGCGGTACAAATGGTTTCAGTGATGTAGCGTTCAGGGTGGGTGCGTAGCTGTTGCCAGAGAGGCGCTTCTTTTTGAAATGCGGCAGCGTATTTTTGCTGGGCTGCCTGGAAAATCCACGGTATGATCGTATGTTTGCTCATGTACGCGGTAATATCTTCTTTCGTATAGTAAGCGCCCATCTGCTTCTGGTTAATATACTTTTCAAAGATATGGCCGAGTACATCGGGATTGATTTCCCCGTCGTGTTGTAGAGGCTGCTCGTCGATGTGCCATCGATAGGAGTCAAAAAAAGTAAAGATTCGCTCGAACGCTGCATCGGGTATAGATATATTGGTGTAGTCTTTTTCTCGTTTGTGAATTTCAAAGAGTCCACTATTGAGGAAAGACACTTCGCCTAATAATGCATCTATCTCATGGGAGTGCGGCAGTTTCTGTTTTCCTGGTTCATCATGGAAGAGGCGTAAAAGCAAATGATGATAAAACAAAAAGAACTGATCTTGCCCAACATGCTCCTTCATCAACTGTAGTTTATCGCTTAAATAGTCAGGATTATTGTCGAGAAAGCCCTTTTTCTGAATGAAGTAGACAAACATTAAACGATTGAGCGTCAAGGAGACATACCATTCTTTGTCGATTGAGGGTGTGATGCCATCAATGAGGTCCAGGAAAGCGTTATGTTCGGTCTGGAATTTTGCATAAAAATGTTGTGCGATGTGTTCTATGTCAAAAGCTTGCTGTGCCTGAATTGAAGATTTGGTGGTGCTCCGCATTTTAAATTCCATGTTTTATCATCTCCCTTCGGTGGTCAAGTCACCTCGAATGAGGATATAACAAAGCCCTGACATTATTTTACCTCATGATATTGTTATCGTTGAAAGTGATTGCAGAATTGCACGAGCGCGCTAGCTTGCCCTCTTGTCAAAATCCTAAAATAATGGTACCCTCAATCTACTATTCTTCAGTTGAACACGTAGAGGAGAAAAGAATGTCATGACGCAGACAGAGAAAAAAAATCAGAGTACTGCTACATCCAGGCGCGGACGTCCAGGTCAGCGTCAGCAGGAGCGTTTGCAGCGGCTAGCTCGCCGCCGCCGCCGCCGCCAGATCATCCTGAGCAGTATTGTCGTCGTAGTGATCGTATGTTTGGCTTATCTCGGCTTCTGGAGCTACCAGCGCTATAGTGCAGCTCAACTTGTGGCTAGTCATGCCCATGCAACTGCGACGGCTAAAGCACTCATCACGCCGACACCAGTAGCACCTACACCGACGCCACCGGCCAGCACTCCTCCAGCCGTCACCGGAAAAACAGTTACATTGAGCGGTGGGCTGCAATACATTGACATCAAGCAAGGTGTTGGTCCTGTCGCCAAAGATGGTGATGAGGTGGATGTCGACTATACTGGATGGATACAGAAGACGGGCAAAATGTTTGATAGCACCTATCGCGATGGTGGGACACCCTTTTCGGTCAAGCCGTTGGGGACAGCCAATATAATTCCGGGTTGGAACATCGGACTCGTCGGCATGAAATCTGGTGGAGAGCGTCGTCTGATCATTCCTGCTTCCCTAGCTTATGGCAGCACCGGCTCCGGCGGCGTGATTCCGGCCAACGCTACGCTTATCTTTGATGTCACAGTGACGGCTATCAAGTAGTACTCACCAGCCTTCAGAAGGGTAACTGTGGCACCTTGTTCAATCTGGAGGTCAAATCACCCTTGACAATTGTTAAATGTGTGAGGTATACTCTTAACAATTTGAATAGTCCCCAATTAGAAGAAGAAGAAGGCATGGCGTCTACATGGTCTTAAATATCTGGATACGACAGACATTAGCAAGAGAAATGTGTCGTCCCATCCGTTTCCATGATGGGCCAGGTGCCGTTTTTCCAGAGAGAGTTTTTTCCTCACCCCAACAATTCAAGGGGGTGGGGTTTTTTTTTGACATACTGGGTCTTCCACTTCTGGCAACGATGCAGTAGAGGTGTGCCTTTTACAGTAGTGTAGCTATTGTTGAACGACAGAAAAGAAAAGGATGACCTGTCAACCTGTCGTTTGTTCTCAGCGGGAGGAATTCGATGCAGCAAGTCGTTTCGCGTTCTCAGCATGCCCTGGAAATGATCAATGGTCAGTTCAGGGGTAAGGATATTGTTTCTTTTGATCAATTCGCGCTAGAAGATTTACAGAAACTTTTCACGTTAACACGCCAGATGAAACAGCTTGCTGTAAATAACGAACCCTCGCATTTGCTGGAAGGTTTGTTAGTGGCGCTTCTTTTCTTTGAACCATCGAGTCGTACGTTCAGTTCGTTTGCGGCAGCCGTCAAGCGCCTGGGTGGGCAAACCATCGAGATGCAAAACCCGGAGGCGGTCACGTCAGTCAAGAAAGGTGAGTCTTTTGAGGATACCATTCGCGTGCTAGAGGCATATGCCAATGCGATAGTGCTGCGCCATAGCTGTGTTGGTGCCGCAAAGCAGGCGGCTGAGGCGGCTGAATATGTGCCAGTACTGAACGCGGGCGATGGCAACAACGAGCATCCGACCCAGACGTTGCTTGATCTCTATACCATCTATGAGCACTTTGGCCGACTCGATAATCTCACGGGACTGCTGGCTGGAGATTGTTTGAATAGTCGCGCGATCCATTCATTGCTGCGTGGACTTTCGCTGTTCAAGCATAACACGGTCTACCTGTTATCACCGCGACGGCTGAAATTGACCCGCGACGATTTTGTGGCTTTTCGTGCACGCGGTATCCAGATCGTGGAGATCAGCAATGTCAAAGATATTCCCAGAGGCTGTGATTTCTGGTACTGGACGCGTGTACAGAAAGAGCGCTTTGCTTCTCTGGAGCGGTACCAGCAGGCTCTGCGCGAAACGGTGATGGTCACACCACAGTTGCTCAACAAGTATGCCAGCAAGGATATGATCTTGATGGACCCTCTGCCGCGAGTTGACTCGGTAGATCCATCTGTTGATGCGGATGAGCGAGCGGTGTATTTAAGATCGCAAATTAGAAACGGTCTCTATACGCGCATGGCTCTCTTAGCGCTTGTGTTGGGAAGAGCATAAACGAAAAAACAGGATTTTTGGTAATTGAAATAGTTATAAAGAAATGAACAAAATCATGGTTGTTGGAGGAATAAAATGGTTAATACGGGCGTGGTAAACCAGGCCCCTACCTAACAGGCGATGAATCGCCAGAAGGAGATTGCCATTTCTCTGCATGTGGGTACCATTGTCACACGGAAACCGTCGTGCCCTCAGGCAATTTATTGCCCAAGAGGTAGGGGCCAGATTTATCGCGCCCGTTGTGCAATTTAATTTTTTTCTTACCATTTAGGCAGTTTATGAGAGGAATTACGATACAATGACGAGTAACGCGCTCTATGATGATGTGTTGGTGGAGGATCTGATGACAGCTAATCGCGCGCTAGAAGAGCGTCCCACCACTGGCGTTCTGGTATTAGAAGATGGCACGCGCTTTGTTGGTAGCTCGTTTGGACATGCAAAAGCCGTGGCGGGCGAGGTTGTTTTCTGTACTGGTATGGTTGGCTATCCCGAAGCGCTGACGGATGCCTCTTTCACGGGACAGATCCTGACGATGACCTACCCGATCATGGGAAATTATGGCGTGCCAGAGTCATCCTGCTGGGAAGATGACCGCATTCATGCTGCCGGGCTGATCGTTTCGCATTATGTTGAAACGCCTTCGCACGTGCAGAGCGTGATGAACCTGGGGAACTGGTTGCAGCGAGAACAGATTCCAGCTCTGGAGATCAAAGACACTCGTATGCTGACCCAACATATTCGTCAGCATGGTGTCATGCTGGGTAAGATTGTCTTCGATGCAGATATTCCGTTTTATGATCCCAATGGAGATAATCTGGTCGCGCAGGTGTCGGTGAAGCAAGTCCAGGTTGCCGGGTCCGGGGATACGACGATTGTCTTGCTCGACTGTGGAGCGAAGCGCAATATTTTGCGCAGCTTGCAGGCAAAAAATGTGCGTGTAATCACGGTGCCGTGGGATTATGATCTGTTTGCTGCCACGCGCGGCTTCGACTTTGATGGCATCTTGATCTCGAATGGGCCGGGCAATCCGAAGATGGCACGAAAAACGATACAGACGATCCGCACGGCCCTGGACCGGAAAATTCCCACTATGGGTATCTGCCTGGGTCATCAGTTGTTAGCGTTGGCCGCTGGCGGCGATACCTACAAGTTAAAATTTGGGCATAGAAGTCAGAATCAGCCAGGTCTGCTGACCGGTACGAAGCGTTGTTACATCACGACGCAAAATCATGGCTTCGCGGTCGGCACGCTACCGGAGGGCTTTGTACCCTGGTTTACCAATGCCAATGATGGCAGCAATGAAGGCATGCGACATCGCGAGTTGCCCTTCTTCTCCGTCCAATTTCATCCCGAAGCCGCGCCAGGTCCCGTGGATACTGCGTGGATCTTTGACTACTTTCTGGAGAGAGTAAAAAACAATCATGCATAAGCCACAGAAAGTGCTCGTACTGGGAGCGGGAGCACTCAAAATTGGACAGTCGGGCGAGTTCGATTACTCCGGCTCACAGGCACTCAAGGCACTGCAGGAAGAGGGCATCAAGACAGTTCTGGTCAATCCGAATATCGCCACCATTCAGACCTCGCCGCTACTCGCGGATAAGGTCTACTTTTTGCCCGTCACGGCCTTTTTTGTGACGAAAATTATTGAAAAAGAACGTCCTGATGGTATTCTGCTGGCCTTTGGTGGGCAGACGGCGCTCAATTGTGGCATCGAACTTCACAAGGGCGGCATCCTTGAATTGTATGGTGTGCGCATTCTCGGCACGCCCATCTCCGCGATTATCCTGACGGAGGACCGGCAGGAATTTGCTGAGCACCTGGGGCGTATCGATATTCCTACGCCGCGCAGCCAGAGCGCGCTATCGCTCGACGAGGCCCTGCAGATCGGCCAGGAGATCGGTTTCCCGGTGATGGTACGCGCAGGCTTCGCGCTAGGTGGTCAGGGATCAGGGATCGCCAAAGATGTGCAGGAGCTGGAGCATATTGTGAATGGCGCGCTGGCGTTTGCTCCGCAGGTGCTGATTGAACAATACTTGCACCACTACAAAGAAGTGGAATATGAGGTGGTACGTGATGCCGAGGATAATTGCATCACAGTGTGCAATATGGAGAACATGGACCCGTTGGGCATTCATACCGGCGAGTCCGTGGTAATTGCACCCAGCCAGACGCTGACCAATCAGGAATATCACATGCTGCGCTCGGCCTCGATCTCTATTGTGAGAAGTCTGGGTATCGTTGGTGAGTGTAACGTGCAGTTCGCGCTGAATCCCCAGACATTGGCCTACACAGTCATTGAAGTCAACGCGCGCCTCTCGCGCAGTTCAGCACTGGCGAGTAAGGCCACTGGCTATCCACTGGCCTATGTGGCCGCCAAGTTATCGCTGGGTTATGCGCTGACCGAGTTGACCAATCGTGTTACAGGTGTTACCAGAGCTTGCTTTGAACCTAGCCTGGACTACGTGGTCGTGAAAATCCCACGCTGGGACCTGGATAAGTTCAAGGGTGTAGATGAAACCATCGGCACCGGCATGAAGTCCGTAGGTGAGGTCATGGGCATTGGTCGCACCTTTGAGGAGGCGTATCAAAAAGCCATTCGTATGCTGGACCTGGACTTTGCCGGGGCTACCTCCGAAAAGATCTTTCAGCCGGACGAGAGCGCGGCAGAGAGCATCAGTAAATATCTCTATACACCAACGCCGAAGCGTATGTTTGCCCTGCCGCTTGCTATGCGCTACGGGCGTACACTGAAGCAAATTCATGACATTACCGGCATTGACGCCTGGTTCTTACAGCGCATCAAGCACATTGTCGATGTAGAGCAGGCCCTGCGTGAAAATCAAGAGCTGACAGAGCTGCGTTTGCGCCGCGTGAAGCAATTAGGCGTATCTGATGAGCGCATCGCTGAACTGCTAGGCAAGACAGAGCTAGAGATACGCGCCATACGCAAGCGGCTGGGCATTACACCGCTGGTATTCCAGATCGATACATTGGGTGCAGAATTCCCTTCGGAGACGAATTATCTCTACACTACCTACAACGGCCAGCATCATGATGTAGCACCAACCGGCAGTGATGGCGTGATTGTGCTCGGCTCAGGTCCCTATCGCATTGGTTCGTCGGTGGAGTTCGACTGGACCTCCGTCAGCACCGTGCAGGCGCTCAAGCGCTATCACAAGCGTTCGATAGTGATTAACTGTAACCCCGAAACGGTCTCCACAGATTATGATACCTCGGATCGACTATACTTTGACGAACTGACCTTTGAGCGTATCGCCGATATCTGCGAGTTTGAGTCGCCGCTAGGCGTGATCGTCTCTGTTGGCGGGCAGACGCCCAATAATCGCGCCCGCGCATTGCAGAAGTATGGCTTCCGACTGCTAGGGACCGATGCGAGCAATATCGACCGCGCAGAGGATCGCAATAAGTTCTCGGCCTTGCTGGACTCACTTGCTATCAAGCAGCCAGCATGGAATAGCTTTGTCGATCTGGCAGAATTGACCCGCTTTGCTGCAGAGGTTGGCTTTCCCGTACTCGTCAGACCGTCCTACGTGCTCTCCGGTAGCGCGATGCATGTCTGCTATGACCAGGAAGAGTTGGAGCTGTATGTGCGGCAAGCTGCCGCTGTATCGCCTGAGCATCCCGTGACGGTTTCGAAGTTTCTGCGTAAGGTCAAAGAGATTGAACTGGATGCTGTGGCGCAACATGGCGAGATCAAGGTGTTCGTCATCTCGGAGCATATCGAAAATGCAGGCGTGCACTCTGGCGATGCGACTATCGTGCTACCGCCGCAGACGCTCAATGCGCAGACCAGAGCCAGAATTGAAGAGGTCGGACGCGCTATCGCGCGGGCGTTGGAGATCACCGGTCCGTTCAACATGCAATTCCTGGCGAAGGATAACGAGGTGTATGTTATCGAGGTAAACTTGCGTGCATCGCGCACCTTCCCCTTTATCTCCAAGGTGACGGGCATCAATTTCATCGATGTCTTTGTCGATGCGCTCTTCCAGCGGGAGATTCCGGCGCAGACCGTACCCACTCAGACGTTTACTGCTGTCAAAGCGCCGCAGTTTTCGTTCTCAAGACTCACCGGAGCGGACCCCGTCTTGCGTGTCGAGATGGCCTCAACGGGAGAAGTGGCCTGCTTCGGCGAGGATTTAGAAGAAGCCTATCTCAAAGCGATTATCGCCACTGGTGGCAATGTTCCCCACAAAGGCATCTTCATCAGCCTGGGCGGCGACGAGAAAAAGGCCAAATTTCTGGAGAGTGCTCGCTTGCTCAGTAAGATGGATATTCCGCTGTATGCGACCGAAAAAACATCCAAGTTTCTGCGTGCACACGGTATTGCCACAACCATGCTCTACAAAATACATGAGCAGAAGTCGCCCAACATTCTCACCTACTTTAGCGACCATAAGATTGATCTGGCAATCAACATTGTGGAAGGGCATATCAACAAAGAAATCGACGACGACTACGCCATGCGCCGCTATGCTGTTGACCATAATATGCCACTTTTTACCAAGATAAAGCAGGCACGCTTGTTTGTGCAGGCGCTTGTCCACAAAGATCTCGCCACCATCCCTATCAAGTCATGGGATGAGTATTACACGTTGTAACAATTCTTCAGGTTGGCGGGTGAGGACAACCGGGGTAGGGGGCGGAGCTTGCCTCCGCCCAGGGGTTCATCGCATTGAGCGCGCAGGGGCACACGCAAGGTGATGGTTCCCACCAAGGAGTTTTAGTATTATGTCTACGATGTTGATGGGAGCCATTGTGCTACCGGAGCGGATCGTCCAGGGCACGATCTTTATCTCTGGAGAGAAAATTGAGCGTATAGAGGAAGGTTTTCCGCGCAATACAGAGCAGGCGCTTGACTTTCGTGGCAAATATTTGCTACCCGGTCTGCTCGAAGTGCATGGACATATGCGCGAGCCGGGGCTGGAGTATAAAGAAGATATCCCACATGGAACGCGGGCTGGTCTCGCGGGCGGCTACACGACCATCCTGGATATGCCCAATACGAAGCCTCCCACGACCACTGTTGCGCGTCTGCAAGAGCAGATCCAGAGATATAGCGGAAGATCCTACTGTGATTTCGCTATCAATATGGGCACGGCGCGCAACGACATCGATGAGCTGAAGCGCGTTGACAAGAATCAGATTACCGGCGTGAAGATATTCGCCGCTGGTCACGCGACGACGCCAACCACCATTCCGCACCTGAGTGATCTGGCGCGCATTTTTGAAATCCTGGGCGAGCGCGGTATGATGGCAATTGTGCATGCGGAAAATCAAGAGTTGCTGGACTACTTTAAGCATCAATACCGCGATCTCGCAGGTAGACACGATGCGGCTGCCTGGAGCGAGGCCAGAAATCTCTCGGTGGTGCTGACTTCGGTACTGGAGATGATTGCACTGGCGAAGCAATTCGGTGTGAAGCTCTACTTGCTGCATCAATCGACGCCCGAAGAGTTTGCTGCCATCGAATTTGGTCGGAAGATCGGTGTCGATGTGTATGGTGAAGTAACAACGGTGCACCTGGCTTTTAGCAGTGCTGATTACGCCGAGCACGGCAACATGATCAATATTGCGCCCGCATTGCGTACACCGGCTATGCAAGACAAACTCTGGCAGTTGCTGCGTGCGGGGCAGATAGACACGGTGGTCACGGATCACGCGCCGCATACCTTGACAGAAAAGCAGCAAGAGAGTGTGTGGAATGTCGCGTCCGGTATGCCAGGCTTGCAGGAAGCGGTACCGGTACTGGTGAGCAACTGGGTCAAGCATTTTGGTATGGAGACTCTTGAAGAGGGTTTGTTGCGCATCGCTCAGGTCACTTCACAGAATATCGCACGGATATTTGGCTTTGACCAAAAAGGTGGCCTGATTGCTGGGAAAGATGCTGATATTGTGGTGGTTGATAGCAGCCAGCCCTGGAACGTGCAGAAGGCCGATCTCTTCACCAAAAATCAGTGGTCTGTGTATGAGGGTATGGAGTTGATTGGCAGGCCGGTAGCGACGCTCTTGCGCGGCACTATGGTATATCGGGAGGGTCAGATCATCGGTAGTCCGCAAGGGAAGCAACTAAGGAGGGTAGCTTTATGAATGACCCAAAGATTATGCAGATGTTTGCTGATGCGCAAGCTATCGTCAGTGATAGTCATTTTGTCTACACCTCTGGTCGGCACAGCTCCGTCTACATCAACAAAGACGCGCTGTACGTGCATACAGCCATGATCTCCGATCTCTGTGAGCGCATGGCGCGTCCCTATGATGCCGATCATATTGATGTTGTCGTTGCGCCAGTATTGGGTGGGATTGTGCTCTCACAGTGGGTTGCTCATCACCTCAATCTGCGGCGCACAACGGGTGAAACGCTGGCCGTCTATGCTGAAAAAACAGGGGATGGTCCAGACAAACGCTTTAGCTTTACACGCGGCTACGATGCATATATTACAAGTACATTCCCGCCCGGCAAAAACATCCTGGTCGTCGAAGATTTGCTCACGACGGGTGGCTCTGCGCGCCAGGTGATCGAGCTTGTACGTAGGTACGGTGGGAACGTCTCAGGACTGAGCGTGCTCTGCAATCGTGGCGCGGTACAGCCCGAAGACGTGGGTGATGTGTCTATTCATGCGCTCATTGCTGTGACGCTGGAGACCTTCACCGAGCAAGAATGTCCATTCTGTCAACAGGGTGTGCCGATGAATACCGCGTTGGGCAAAGGCAGAGCCTTTCTGGCAAAACAACGTTCCGTATAAATGCAGCAGAGAGGAGTGAGATGCTACAAAAAACGTCATTACAGTTACAAACAGAGTTAGCACCGCGTCACGCAAAGGGCCTACGTGTGCGCAATCCCGTGTTGCTTGCCGCTAATCCGGTTGTTGGCTATGGTTTTGAGTATGCTGACATCGAACAGCCAGGGGCGATGATCTGTAGAGGAACGACCCTACAGCCCCGCAACGGTAATCCTGAGCCGCGCATCGTGCCGGTGACGGCGGGATTAATCAACGCTGTTGGCTTGCACAATCCGGGCATTCGCGTAGTTATCGAGCAGTATGCGCCCATCTGGGCTGCCTGGCCGACGCCAGTTATTGTCAATATCGCAGGGGATAGCGTTGAGGAGTTTGTCGCGCTGGCCGAGCAACTTGAGGGTGTCGTAGGTGTTGCGGGCATTGAAGTCAATGTTTCCTGTCCGAACTTGCGCAAAGGCGGAGCCGTCTTCGGAGCGAGTGCTCAGGCAGTTGCGGAAGTGACGACTGCGGCGCGTCGTGCGACGACGTTGCCATTGATCGTCAAGCTCTCGCCCAATAGTGGTGATGTGCGTCCAACGGCGCTGGCGGCGGCGGCATCTGGGGCTGATGCTGTGTCTCTGGTCAACACGATTACGAGTATGCGTATCGATACCAGCACGCGTCGTTTAGCACTGGGGCATGGTACCGGAGGTCTATCTGGTCCGGCGATTATGCCTATCGCGTTGCGTATGGTCTACGAGGTAGCAACTGAGCTACGTGGGTCCTATCCACAGGTACCGGTCATCGGGCTAGGTGGTATCACGACGGCCAACGATGCGCTGGAGTTTCTGATGGCTGGAGCGACGGCTATTCAGATCGGTACCGCCAACTTTGACCATCCGCATGCAGCGGCAGAGATTGTCGCTGGCATTGAGGAATTTATGCTGAGAGAGCATATTGTAAATATTGCAGAAATTGTTGGAGCTGCTTTATGAAATCAAACGGAGTATCCGCCCGGGGCGGAGGCAAGCTCCGCCCCTACCCGTTAAGGAGAAGAGAATGACTGTTTTTGTCTCTCAATTAGAGCGACTCTGGCAGCAGGGCAAGTTTGTATGCGTGGGCCTGGATGTGGATTATGAGCGGTTGCCAGAGGTTGTGAAGCGGGCGGAGGCAGGGGTAGGGGCGTCACCTCGCGTGCGCCCTCCTACCCGAATTGAAGAGGCGTTCTTTATCTTCAACCGGGAGATCATCGACGCCACGCACGATCTCGTTTGTGCCTATAAGCCCAATAGCGCTTTTTATGAGGCGCAGGGTGCTGCAGGCATACGTGCATTACTGCGCAGTGTCCAGTATTGCAAGCAGACCTATCCCGAGATCCCTGTGATTCTGGATGCCAAGCGCGCGGATATTGGCAGTACCAATGCTGGCTATGTAGCGTCGGCCTTTGATCTGCTGGGCGTTGACGCGATTACTGTGCATCCCTACCTGGGTAAAGAGGCGCTGGCACCTTTTCTTGAGCGCAAAGACAAGGGTATTATTGTACTCGCCAAAACGTCGAATCCCGGCTCCGCTGAGTTCCAGAATATCCTGGTCGGTGAGGCGCGAGAGCCTCTCTATCTGGTGGTAGCGCGACAGGTTGCGCAGAACTGGAACACCTATGGGAACTGTGCGCTGGTGGTTGGCGCGACCTATCCCGAGGAGTTGAAGCGTGTGCGTGAGTGTGTGGGAGATATGCCTATTCTCATTCCTGGCATTGGCGCGCAAGGTGGCGACATGAAAGCAACGGTGCTGGCTGGTCGAGATAGTCGGGGGCAGGGCATGATCATTAGCTCGTCGCGTGGCGTCATCTACGCCTCAAGCGGACAGGATTTTGCGCAAGCTGCACGCGAAGCTACTGCGGAGTTGAAGGCAGAAATTATCAGCCATCTTGCTTCTAGCTTGTAGGCTTATTGTTGATTATTGATGAACCGTGTGTGAGAGTCGGAGGTGACATCTGTGGCTTTAAGCCCGTTGTCACGCAAGTCGCTATTTTCTACAAATCCCTTAGCTTTGTTGTGCGCATAGATTGCGTGCCTCTTATTTTTCTTGATGATGCAACCCCTGATGAGAGGATTAGCGCTATCCTTAATTTCGATACCGGAGAGTCCATTGCCGAAGATGTCACACTGTTCAATAGTGCCGTTTCCTTGCTTATGGACATAGACCCCATTTTGTTTGTCATCATGAAGAGTGCAATCTCTCACGATAGGATCAGAGCTATCCTTAATTTCGATGCCGGAGAGTCCATTGCCGAAGATGTCGCATTGTTTGATGGTACCTTTGCCCTGATCATGGACAAAAATCCCACTCTGTTTGCTATCATGAATACTACAATCTCTGATGAGAGGACTAGCGCCATCCTTAATTTCGATGCCAGAGAGTTCGTTGCCAAAGATCTCACACTCTTCTATAAAGCCTCTTCCCTGATTATGAACAAAGACCCCATTCTGTTTGCTATTGAAGAGACGGCAACGGCGAATGATGGGGTTGGCGGCAAAGTTGTGAATGGTAATGCAGGAAAGAGAATCGGAGGTAATATCACAATCTTCGAGGATAAGTTGACCCTGAGAAATATCAACACCAAAACATTTTTTATTGTACTGACCAGTCCGACTGCGCAAGGTAAGACCTTGGACGCTGGCGAAGTTGGTTTGCATCGAGAGGCAATTCGTGTCGCTACTTTCAACGATAATGTGCTCTTTTGGTCCATCACCGATAATTTCTACTGCTTTGTCTAGAATGAGCCTTTCATTGTAAATGCCGGGGCGCACAAGGATGCGTTCGTTTTCCTGAACGTTGCGCAGTGCAGTCGTGATGGTAGTATAGTCGCCGTTGCCGGAGCGGTCAACGATAGTGGCCTTGCCTGTGTGCGAGCGTTTACGAGGAGACGGCTTTCCTGCTGTGGTTGCAGCCTTGCTGGTGGCAGTTCTTTGCGCTGTGGTGGTGCTTGTGATTGCAGCCTTGTTTGTGCGCTGGTCGAGGATAGACTGGAGGCGCTGTTTGATGATCTGCGTACTGACTGGCCTGAGATTTTTGTTGATGTTGACCATTTCCATGACGAGCGTGGCAAGGTCCAGATCGGTGAGTTGATGGCCCAGTTGTAGCTGCGCAAATTGGAAGGGGCTGTCGCTGGGATCGTGGTTGGTGAGCATGTGATGGAGCGTGGCACCCAGGCTGAAGATGTCAGCGGCGGCGGTGGTTTGTGCTTTGCCGTACTGCTCAGGGGCCGCGTAGCCAGGCGAGCCAAGGGTGATCGTATCGAATGCCTGGCCCGGCTTAAAGACGCGAGCGATGCCAAAGTCGATCAGATAGACATGGTTGTCTGGGGTGAGCATAATGTTATCAGGTTTGAGATCGCGGAAGATGATCGGCGGCTGGCGTGAATGTAGATAGCTCAGCACGTCGCAGAGCTGTAACGCGACATGCAGCGTTTTATCGATGCCGAAAGAGTCGCCATTGGGTATCTTTGACAGGCGACTTTCCAGTGTTTCCCCTTCGATATAATCCATCACGAGGTACCAGCGTCCATCCTCAAGAAAGTGGTCATAGATGCGCGGTAGATGGGGATGAAGCAGGTTAGCGAGCAGCATCGCCTCTTGCTCAAAGGCTGTCTCGGCATCTTGTAACTCATGCTGGCTTAGACCATGCTGGCTCAGCTCTTTGACTGCTCGATAGGCTATACCAAAACGGGTATCTTCGGCCAGATAGACTGCCCCCATGCCGCCCTGACCGAGTTGGTGCTTGATGCGGTAACGTTGACCAAGTAGCGTATCGGCATTGAGGCGACCTGTGAGTGTCGTTGATGAATTATGTATCGTGGTTTTGCCGCTGTAGATCATGCCCAAAGAAGCTCCGCAGATAGTACAGAAGCGGGCTTGCGAGCGATTGGCGGTACCACATTGATCACAAAATTGCTGCGAGGAAGACATGCGCGCAACTCCATCTGGTCGTTGATATTGCTGGCTAAAATAGGCATAGGCGTAAATTGGTATGCATAATTTATCGCATCGCTAAATTATCATAATGACTCTCAATATGTCAATCAATGGGTCATTCAGTATCTCTCTTTGAGCCTCTCTTGTAGACTGCATGGCAATGTGCGTTGATTGCTTGTACCAGGCATGTGGATAGTGGATCACTTTTCTCCTCACAATATTGATATGCAAACACAGCGTCAAGTACCCATTCTCTGCTTCTGTAATATGTAATGTTGTAATATTTAGGCTCTCAAATCGCCTGAGAAGCCACGTTGTAAATGTGACAGCGAGGAATCGCTGTGATGTTTTACTGTAACATTTTGCTTTTTATTATATATATTAGCATATAATAATATATTTGCACGAAGTAAGCTATGTTGTATCTTGATTATACTAACACTGTGAGCCTGAGTGAGGGCTAGACGTTGTCAACGCAATTGTTCGATTGTGCTTCTCTCCATGTATGATAGATCAGTTGTAGAGGAATGCAGAAGAGCTTTCCTCTACAACTGAAAAGAGCAAGTGTGTCGCTGTAACTTGACTCGATTAACGAACTTATCGTTTGTGTTCAGTGAAAGTGGGTGCTACTAGTGGATCACTTGCCATTTGTGTCAGCAGCTTTCTGCAATGTACCACACAATATTCATGATTGCATCCCGTCATTATCTTCATACCTAGTGCGTTTTTTCATAAGTTCCATCTCTCCTCAGTGTCGCTTCGCTATGTATCGTTACACAAAAATCAGCAATACATCCTTTACAATAGATGCCTTTAGATAAAGCTCAATATTATACTACCACTAGTTTGACAGAATAGTACTTTTCAGTTAAAGTAATATACGAGCAACTGTTAACGTGTTTAACTAATCGAGGATTTGTAACCATGGGTTTTATTAAAACCAATAATCAGGCGAATTTGCAGACTTCGACCGATATGCGTAATATTTTTGTCGGTCGGACTAAAGAAGTAGAATTTTTTATACGGGAAATTCTTGAGCCAGAAGAGCCTACTTACAATATTATTTCTATTTATGGTATACCCGGAGTAGGTAAATCTACTTTGTTAACTAGGTTTATAAATATATGTTATGAAACTGACTTTAAAGACTATTGTTTAACCGCGCAAGTAGATGAAATGCAATCAACTACTTCATATATAATGGAAAAATTTGCTGAACAGATTCGTATTGCTGGTTATCCCCTCGTTGATTTTGAACAAGCTCTGCATAATTATAATGATGATACGTTACCCAATTTTCGCACAAGTCAAGGCATCGAAAGAAAAATCTTCTTAGAAAAAGATACATTTAGTTCTAACGATTATGTACTGGGAAATAGTTTAAATCTAGATAGACATTCAAGAGAGGGCATGAGTTCAGTTCTTCAAAATTTTGAAGAAGCATATCGTCATCGTCAGCTTTTCAAAGATATAGAAAGAAAGGATGATCCTATCTCTGGATTGACGGATGCTTTTATCAACGATCTTAATCGGTTAGCCAATACTACTGTTGCTCTAGGTCCTCAGATAGCAAAACATTCAAGAAGAATACTACTATTTTTTGATTCTTTTGAGCAGTTAGCTAAGTATGCTACTCCTTGGTTGTTGAAATATTTTTTAGATGCCAGTATTAATCCAAATATCGTATTGATAGTATCTGGAGAGTTGGTCATTGAACAATCTATTCATAGCTATTATAGACACTGGCAAAAGTACAAAAGTGCTATTCATTCGATTTTCTTAGATAGTTTTACAAAAGATGAAGCTTGCGAATACCTCAACGCTCAGGGTATTACTGACTCGCAGTACATCACTACGCTGCTTAGTCTTTCTGATAGGTTGCCTGCATCTTTGAGCCTATTGGCATCTAGTACTTATGGAGACGTTGATGTCACAAAGAATGTGGTTGATAATTTTTTGCGTAGGATACCTGAAGATGAGAGTGTAAAGAGAAAATTAGCATTAGAGGGATCACTTTTGAGTAGGCCTTTTAATCAAGATGACCTAAAAGCTTTTACTTATGTATCTGAGAAAGATCGGCCTGTTTTATATCGTTGGTTATGCGAGCAATCTTTCGTGCATAGTAATCCATTGGATGGAAGGCACAGCTATCGAGATCAAGCGCGGAATAATTTTAGTCGTCATCTTCGTCAGATTTCTCCCGATCAGTATCAAAGCACAAGAAAGACTTTAGCTTCCTATTATCAGCAGCAGCTCGAGAAGATCCAAACAGAAGCAGGAAGTGGGATGTATAAAACTACTGAGTGGTTAGAGCTTGTTTTAGCCCTATCATATCAGCTCTTTTTGTCGTCGGATGAGGGAAGCCATATTAATGCTATCGAGAAAATTTTGGATGCCTATATGCATACTAATATTAAGCAAGATGGCGAAATAATTAGGTTTTTACGCGGGATATCAGAGGATAAGCCTACAAATATGGCTAATGCAGATGCTCGGCGAATAGCTAACTATCTTACACAGTACATTGAGACTAGCCCAAATAAGCATGTGCAAGAGTTTCTCGCCGCAACAAGCTTTTTTATAGAAAAGGTAAGCAAGGGAATACCCATGAAGCCACTGTTACTAGCGCGTATTTATCGTGCTAGAGGAGGTGCTTATTTCTCGCAGCGGAAATTCCAACTGGCAATCGCTGATTTTAATCAAGCTATTGGTTGCAATCCTTCATCTGTTTCTGCCTATATGCATCGTGGACAAGTCTATTACCGATTGAAGGACTACAATAAGGCCTTGGCTGATCTTGACCATGCTATTCAACTTGATTCTAACGATGAAATGCTATTTATACTTCGTGGTCAAGTTCGCCAAAATATGGGTTGTTATGAAGACGCGTTATGTGATTTCGAACGTGTGCTTGAATTGAGTACGAAGCCACATCCCATATTTTATATTCTTAAAGGACAACTGCTTTATAATATGGGAAAGTACCAAGAGGCTAGCGATCCACTCATTAAAGGATTGGCGGGAGATCCTGAAATAACGGTGTCTTGGTTACTGGTTGCACAAGTTTATCTGAAAATACATCCTTATCAAGATATTCCTAGATTTTTAAAAGCTATTCCAGTACCTAAAGCTGATTCTGTATCGGTAGTTATTAACCGAGCTGCGGCTATAGCGGACATAGGTCATCATGAAGAAGCAGTTGTTGATCTTGCACATATAACGGAGTTAGAACCAGAGAATCCTGAACCTTTTGTTCAACTCGGAATTGTCTATAATAAAATTGGATATTACGAACATGCCATCGAGAGCTTTACGAGAGTTCTTGAAATTGACTCTAAACACTTTCGTGCAATGCTTCATCGAAGTCAATCCTATTGTAATTTGAATAATTATACAGATGCTCTTCATGATTTGAATAGTCTATTGGGACAGAATGCGAATAATGATTCTGCACTTTTTTGTCGTAGCCAAGTATATAGACATTTGAGGCAGTATAACGAATCAATGAGAGATATCGATGCTATAATAAAGAATAACCAGGATTTTGAGCATAAAGTTTTAGAGGAGAAAGGAAAAATATGGAAAGCAAAGGGAAAAAGTAAAGAAGCTCTCGATACTTTTGTAGAGGGATTGAAAAAAGAACCAGAATGCGAAGATTGTTGGGAAGAGTTAGGAGAAATATATGGTACTTTATACTCTTGTAAAGAGCTTCCAAGGCTATTGCGAGAGGTACCGGTTCCCGACAAGGAAAAGCCCTCTGTCATATGTCGCCGTGGTAGATCTATGTTCGCTATGCGATGTTATGAAGAAGCTCTCTTAGACTTCAGCCGAGCTATTGAGATCGAACCTGGCAATGAGCAGGCCCTTTTATTACGTAGTCGAACTTATGTGCATTTCGATGCCTACCAGAAAGCGCTGGAAGATCTAAATAGTATTAAGCAAAATAACGAATATGTTTCACATGCCGTGCAAGAGGAGATAGGAGAAGCCTTGCTGCAGTTGGGTAAGAATGAACAGGCCTTTGACACTTTCATCGACGCATTGAAAACTAAGGGTATGTGTGCGCGCTGCTGGAAGGGTTTGGTAATGTCATATGAGATGTTGAATGATCACGATGGAACAGTTCAATGGCTGAGAAAGTTTTCTGTAACTGGTACTAGTGAAGAAGCAACGCTACCTTTTCGTGCTCAAGCCCTAGTACATACACATCATTATGAGGCAGCAATCCAAATACTCGTTGAGGCTATTGAACTTAAAATAAATGATTTTAAAAATATGCTTCTTCTCAGTGAAATATATAACGAACTGGAGCGTTATGAAGAGTCCTTAGAGATATTAACTAAAATTTTAAAATTTAGACCCAATAATGTTGAGGCGACTTTAAAGCGTGGTAAACTCTATTGTCTCATGAATCAGCCTAGAAAAGCATTGCAAGATTTTGACCGTGCGATAAGGCTAGATCCTGGCCTAGAGCATGAAGTTCAAGAAGGGAGAGGAATAGCTTTTTATTCCTTGCAGAGGTATAGAGAGGCCATCAGAGCGTTTTCTCAAGCCTTAGGGACCAAGTCAACTTGTGATGAATGTTGGCAGAGATTAGCAAATACGTATGAAGCATCTTTTGATAAAAGTACGGTTCCTAATCTGTTGAAAGAAGTACCGATATTGAATACTAATAAAGCGTTAGCAATTGCAAGCCGTGCTGAGGCTCTAAGAGAATTGGGATATTATCATGAGGCACTTATAGACTTTAAATATGCCTTTGATCTCGATGAGATCGCGATCACAGACTATTCTACTAGTTATGGTTTAGTATTTAGCTATCTTGGATACTATGCTGAAGCGATTAAATGCTACAAAAATTTATCGAGGCGTCAGACTGTTTATAGGAATCTCTATAATATTGCAGTTGTTATGGTTCGTTGGAAGGGTTTTCCTGAAGCTCAAGAGGATTTTGATGTAGCGCATGAAGCTCTCCTCGCTCAGGTCCATACTGTTAACTATCCGGAAGCTTTTTATGGCTTAAGTGGACTGACAGCTCTTACAGGTAATAACACTCAGGCGTTGGAATATTTACATCAAGCTATCTTATTTGGCGGTGCAGAAATTATTCAATGGATGAAGCGCGATATTGCTTGGCTGGATCTACGTTCTGATGAACGCTTCAATGTTTTAATTGCGAATAATGGGAAGTTGCATGAAAATGAGGTGAGTTTTTATTGGGAAAAGAGCGGAGAAAAGCAAAAAATAATTAAAAAAGAAATTATTGCTTTAGGTCCAGTTAACAGCCCTATTACTCTTAATTCCTCACGCCCCAAAGCTTTTTTATGTTGCTCCCCTGATGATAAAGTTGCTGTACAGGATCTGTATCACCGCTTAGTGGCTGATGGGATTGATGCCTGGTTTAGTGAAAAAGATTTATTGCCTGGACAAGACAGAGAGATGGAAATAGAGAAATCGATACGTTCTTCTGATGCTGTAGTTATTTGCTTATCATCCAATATACAAAAAAATGGTCATTTTCATAAGCAGATTTCGTACGCGTTAAGAATGTTTGACGAGATTCCCGCAGGTAAAATATTTCTTATTCCTGTTAAGTTGGAAGAGTGTGAATTACCCGAGGATTTAAGGCGCTTGTATTCTGTTAACCTTTTTGATGAGGAAGGTTATGAGCGTTTAATCAAGTCATTACGTTCTAAATTTATAGAAAATTAGAAGCTTTGTCTGTATACGGCAAAACATACATTTCATATAGTGAAAATAAATGCTTCCGCTAAATTTCTGGGAGGCATTATTGATAGGAGATGAAAAGGAATGAGTACTAATCAGTCACATATCGACAATCCAACAGTTAAATCACCTTTACGTGTTTTCTTATGTCATTCTTGGAGTGATAAGCTAGTTGTACGTAATCTCTATCGTCGTTTGAAAACTGACCATGTAGATGCTTGGCTTGATGAGGAAAATTTATTACCAGGACAGGACTGGCATTTAGAAATTCGAAAAGCAGTGCGAAGTAGTCAAGCAATTATTATTTGCCTCTCAAAAGCTTCTGTCACTAAGATCGGCTTTGTCAACAAGGAGATTAAGTATGCCTTAGATGTTGCGGATCAACAGCCAGAGGGAGCCATTTTTATTATTCCGCTTAAGCTAGAGGAATGTGTTGTCCCTGATCGACTTAGAACTTGGCAGTGGGTCAATTTCTTTGAGCCTGATGGTTATAAGAGATTAATGAATGCTCTACAAGCGCGTGCACATGAACTTGAGATATCTTAGAAGCACATATTCCTGGGAAATTCAGAGCAAAAAACGCCTACTCAGATGGTGATGGCCTCTTTTGCGTGATTGTATGACATTCTTCTATAGGTAGCACTGGTGTGATCCTTGTCTCCGGCTGATAGCGAATGGGGCGCAACAGGAAGAACAGCAACGCACACAAAGGCGGCATAATAGTAGTCAGGCAAGTAAAGCCAATCCAGGTACCGACCGGAGGGTAGCCATGTGCGAACAGGTAGATGCAGTGGGCGGAAGCAGTGAAAGCCAGCGTAAAAGCGATCCAGGCCCGTCCAACACGATCCTGTCCAACGGGTAGGCAGATAGCCGCCAGCCCGACGATCCACAGGACATACCAGGGAAAAAACCAGGAAGTGACAATCAGCAGCATGCCTAGCACTCCAATGGAAGCCAGAGCCAGCGTCCTCGTCGTAGGGACACGCCACAGCCAGATAATTCCTATAGCCATCATCACTGCCAGCATGATGATAGTGATGTCTTGCCAGGTCTGATGCAAGAGAAACACCTGCAAAAGAGCATTGGCCCAGCCATGAGTTGCTGTGGGATAGAACATCGCCCATTTTTGTAGGGCTTGCAGTAGAGAGCCATAAGCCAGGCTGGCAGAAGGCGGCGCAGTGAAGCTAGCGACAATCGCAGAGAGCGTGTGTCCGAGCCAGAATGGTAGATAAAAAGCTAGCGTCACAACAACGCTGATCAGCAACGCGGGAATCAGTACCCGTAATGCGAGTCCCCAGCGCAGCGTATGCAGTCGGCGTAGTGAGAGGGTAACGTGATCTGGTTGCAACGTCTTGCGTGCCAGGAGTACAAGCAAGAAAAGAACCAGTGGGGCAGCGGTAAATTTGATCAGCGTTGCCAGCAAAAAGGCGAGTAGCGGCGGCACATAGCCACGTGCGAGATGCAGCGTCCCATCTTTTTCAGCACGGACGCAAGCGTAGATGCCCAGTAGTATAAGCGTCACCATGCAGATATCCATGTGTGCTCCCAGCACGCTTTCTTGCAGCGTGAGCGGATTCCAGGCGTAGAGCAGCGTACCCAGGGCTATGGTTTTGGCTGAGCGTCCCATGCTGCGCAATATCACGCCGACGAGTAGCATGTTAAGCAACTGTGCGACCAGCCCTAATGTACGATACAAGAGCACATAGTCCAGCGTATGATTGCCTGCCAACAGTGCAAATAGGGCGCTGACGACCAACCAGAGTGGTCCATAGGCCGCGAGAGCATTGCTCCAGTCATCCAGGTGTATGAGTGGGTCCTGCGGATAGCGGGTGAGTGTGACGAAGTAGGGATTGGCATGATAGACAACCAGTAAGCGACCATAGCCTGCATAGACATAGGCGTCATGCGAGAGCATCGCTGGCGTAAAAAAGAAGATGAGACTACATATGATTGTTCCCAGCCAGATCACGCTCGTCACACGTCGATAATCGCTAGCGAATGGTTGACGGTAGAGCCAGTATATACTGAGGGCGTAGATAGCAAATTCGAGAGCCACCAGCGCTAGAAATAAAATCACGTGCGTTGACATATGTGCCGCAAGTGTATTGTTGTGCGGCCAGAAGTTCGTAGGTAGCCAGGAACCAATCGCTATCAGCAGCGAAGTAGTCGGTAGCGAACGCAACACACTTGTTCCAGCCAAGCGGTTGAGAGGAGCAACACTGATCAGCACACACAGCACAAAGGCGAAGGTGCAAAAGAAAAGACCTCCCATTGATGCTAGCCGCCTAGCACGCGTATGCTGCTGATCGGTCAGGACGAGAGAATGATCCTCAATACATTTTTTCGTAGAAGACATATCTGATCCTATGTATGTATGTACAACAATTCTTAAAGAAAATAGACTACACCATCCACTTATTCATCACAAAGAGCAAACTCAACGCCGCAAGCAACGCCGGGAAAATCCACAGGAGCGCTTGATGGAAGCGTGGATGACGTATACCGAGCATGGCTAATGTAATAAAGGCCGGAAACATTTCCAACACAAAGCGTTGATTTGATATCAACGGATCTGGCTGTCTGATACTGGGACTGAGCAGCATAGAGAGCAGCAACGCTGCTGTCCAGAGCGTATAGCTCAGGCGTAGCTTCTGGTATCCCAGAATAGCTAGTGTGATAAAGCCAGTCGTCGCACTGAGATCGAGCAAGATATGTACCTGATTAAATGAGCCGAAAGGCTGGAACCAGAAAAGATCAACGACACCTAGTATGGGGCTGAGCCAGGGCCATGCCAGGTAGCGCGACCAGTGATACTGCACGGAAGCGAATTCAATGGGATTTCCCGTGAGCTTCCAACAATAAAAGCAATAGATCAGCGTACCTAGTGGTATCAGCATGGTTGAAGCTAACGCAGTGAGAATGTTCCGCCGTGTTGCCAGAATGTTTTCGCGCGCGACCCACAATTCATAAACATACGGTATTACCATCAGAACACCAGTCGAGCGTGTGAGTGCAGCCAGGAAACCGAGCAGACCAGCTAGCCACCAGCGTTGACGGCGCAGCGCGAGGAATGTGCTGATAATAAAAAAGAGGAAAAGCGATTCGTTGTAGGCCGCAAAGAAGAAAAAAGCCGTCGGAAAGATACACAGATACAGCAGTGTGCGCCGAGCTACCTGTTCTCCCGCGCTATCGACAGCGAGCTGATAGAGCACAAACAGCGTACCTAAGAGCGCTGCATTGCTCACCAGCATAGCTGCGAGCAGATCGGTCCCATTGCCCAGAACGTGAGCAAGCGCAACGGTCAGGAGCGGAAACAACGGGAAAAAGGCCATGTCGAACGGTGGCTTATAGCCGAATTGAGCGATACTCACATATCTTATCGCGTCCCACTGGTTCCACTGCGTAAGCAATGTTACCGCACTCACCGGGGCGCTACTATATTTATCTTGCGTGAGCAAGACATAACCGCAATAGGTCACGAGTATCAACATCAAGCGCGTTGCGAGAAATAACCAGAGAATGTCTCTGATAGGAGCACGTTTCATCATGAGCCTCAGAGCTTAGATTTGCTAAAAGATTGTATGTTAGTTAATAAAGAAACGTTTTGCGAAGGTCAGGCGTCACGTGTCCCTGCATTCTGTACTAAGAAAGAGTTTTCCCTATCAGGAAAATCCGCTGTTGGAAGAAGCAGCAAACTGTCCCTCTTCTTTTCTGGAAAGAAGAGAGAACACTGGTTATACTCTACTGGTGAAGATCGGTCGCGTGAGGTGCCGAGCATTTTCTGCAGAAAAGACAGTCAGTCTTTGGAGCCTCTTGTAAGACAAGACCATCGGTGATGGAGTAGGAGATAAAATGATGGCGGATGGATCCACCTCGCGCGAAATAACGGACAGAACAAGAGAGCATGAAGCCTCAGGAGCCGCAGAGATCTCCATGAGCGTCCTGATCGCGGAGAAGAGAGATCGCCCATTGAGTCCTCTGGAGCAGACTGCACGGATGATCACGGATTGCGAGGCGCAGATAAGGGAATATGACCGCTACTATCAAGGCAGTGAACGCTCAGGCACGCAGGAATTACAAACAGAGTTTGAGCAGATGATCAAGCAGGCTCAGAGCCACAAAAGGCTCTTTGACCTGAGCAAAACCAACGCAAAAGCATTCTCCCAAGCATTCAGCGAGTACTATGGCAGGTGTGCCAAGGAGTTGCAGGGGACCCTGGAGAGGTACCCCAAAACATTTGGTGGCTTTTTGAAGGAACAGAAAAAGATCGCGCAACGAGCGAATGAGATCACCAAAAGCGTCCTAGGCTCAGAAGTGCTTCACCAGCTTCCTGGGAGCGTGCACGAGCCAGCAAGCTATCTGCAAGCGGGGAACTTCATCCCAGCCGTGGATATGTCCTCACGCTCGGACAATGTGGTACCCGTTGCTCCCGAAGTGCTCAGAGGCTTGAAGGAAACCTATCACTGCGTGCGTGACTACCATAGAGCAGAAAACGGGAGTCTGGAAGTGGTTGCCCAGGCGTGCGTCTTTTATAAAGCATATGAGGATGTGTTCCAGAAACACGTCACATCCTCTCGTGAGCAGGGTCGTCCAATTCCACGACACACGGTAGAGCGAACGCAGCAGGAGCTTGGAGAGAGAAGGAGCCTGCTGGAGCAAGAACTCGGCTTTCCCAATATCCCCGCCCTTCTTGAGCACAAGGGCGTGTTCTCCCAAGAACGGCGTGCTGCACTGACGCATGAGTACGAGACGATCCAGCAGCAAGGCTATACTGGGGACGGCTTCGTCCGGCTGGAAAAGCTAGCAAACGCTCTTCTTAAGGAACAGAGCGTGTATGAAGCTCTCGGTATGACCGCCGAGAGCTTCACCTCTGCAGAAGGACCAGCACGTGAGCAAGAAATTGCGCGGCACATGCAGAGGTTGGCAGAGAGAGCAGGCGGGAAAGCGTTGACGAAACAAGTCGTGGAAGTGCTGATGAACGAGCAGATTGATCGAGGTGTACGTGCAGAAATTGCCAATGCGTCTGTGACAGCCGTAGGCGTATCCCAAGTGGAAAGCCTGCTGAAGATGGTCAAAGGGAGCGAGCAGAGAGCCGTCCGTGGAGCGGCTACCTCAGGTCTGGTTGCTATCGCGGAAAAGAATAAGCATGCGGACATCCGAGAAACGGCCAGATGGGTCTTCGGTGAGATAGCCAAAGACAGGACGCAGCTACCGAAGGTGCGTGTGGATGCCATAGGCGTTCTTGGGCGTGAGGGTGGAAAAGAAGCACTGTCAGATCTACGTAAGATAGCTGGAGATAAGCAAGAGGATGCAGAAGTCAGTAGAGCAGCCACAAAGGTCTTGACAGAGCGGATAGAGATGCTGAGAGGCATTGCTGGAGACAAGGCACGGGATTTATACGAGCGTATAAGTGCCATAGGCCATCTTGGGCGTATGGGTGGAAGAGAAGTGATAGAAAAGCTTGGTGAGATAGCGCAAAACAACCGAGAGAATGGAGGCATCCGTAGAGCGGTTGCATTAGTTCTCGGTAGAATTGCCAGGGACAGGGAAGAGCTGCTAGAGGTGCGTTTAGAAGCAATAGGAGTTATTAAGACTCTGGGAAGAGTAGAAGCAATGGAAGCACTTGGTGAGATAGCTCGAAGGGATGGAGAGGATGCATACATCTGTGGGAAGGCCACAGAGGCGCTGAGAGAGATAGCCAAGAACAGGGAACAGCCACGAGAGGTACGTAAAGAAGCAATAGGCCATCTTGGGAGTGTAGGAGGAGAAGAAGCGATGTCAACGCTTAGTGAGATAGCGCAAAACGAGCAAGAGGCAGCAGACGTCCGTGAGAAGGCCGTATGGGCCATTGGTAGGATAGCCAGGAACAGGGAA
This sequence comes from uncultured Chloroflexia bacterium, assembly GCA_963802635.1. Classification (GTDB taxonomy): domain Bacteria; phylum Chloroflexota; class Ktedonobacteria; order Ktedonobacterales; family Ktedonobacteraceae; genus CAVTLG01. The sequence goes on from CAWDJJ010000001.1 coordinate 1,153,595, forward strand.
CAGCCACGAGAGGTACGTAAAGAAGCAATAGGCCATCTTGAGCGTATGGGTGGAGAAGAAGCAGTGAAAGCACTTGGTGAGATAGCCCAAAGCAGGGAAGAGGAAGCAGACATCCATGGAAAGGCCACCAAGGCCCTTGGGGTGATTGCCAGGAACAGGGAACAGCCACCAGAGGCGCGTAAAGAAGCAATAGGTCATCTTGAGCGTATGGGTGGGGAAGAAGCAGTGAAAGCATTTGGTGAGATAGAAGAAAATGAGGAAGAGGATGCAAGCGTGCGTAGAGCGGGCAAATGGGCTATAAGTAAGATGGCCCTTAACAAGCAAAAACAGCTAGACACTCGTAAAGGTGCAATAGAAGTACTTGGGCGTATGGGTGGAGACGGAGCTATGTTAGATCTTGCTGCGATAGTCCTAGACGAGAAAGAGGAAGAAAGCATCCGAGAAGCGTCCAGGACTGCTCTTGGTGAGATTGCTAGAAACAGGAGACAGGATCTATCGGTGCGTAAAGAAGCAATAAGATATCTTAAGCGTGTGGAAGAAAGAGAAGCAGTGAAAGTATTTGGTGATATAGCCGAAAACGAGGAAGAGGAAGCAGACATCCGAGAAGCGGCAACAGAGGATCTGAGAGATATAGCCAAAAATAGGGAAAAGCCACCAGAAGTGCGTAAAGAGGCAATAGGCTATCTTGTGCGTGTGGATGGCGAAAAAGCTATAGTAATACTTGGTGAGATAGCCCAAGACGAGGAAGAGGATGCGGGCATCCGAGAAGCGGCCACAGTAGCCCTGAATGGGCGTGCAACGCGTGGTACACCATCCTAGCTCAAGGTCTGAGACAGAGTAGCACGCACCTGTGCTCGTCGTTTCCACTTGTCTGGTCAGAATTCCTTGTAAGAAGAAGCCAATGTTGGAAAAAGCAACCAATTGTCCCTATTTCTTCTTGTAAAAAAGAGGGCATAGCGGTTATACTATACTGATGAGAATCAGTTGCATGAGGTACTGGGCGTTTCTCGGCAGAAAAGGCGCGCAATCTGTGGAGCCTCTGGCAAGACAAGGCAAGATCACCAACCATTGAACAGGAGAGAAAACGGTGGCCGATAGACTCTCCCTACGCGCAATAGAAGGCAGAAGAGAAGGCGGTGACGCTTCGACAACTCGAGAGATCCCCACGAGTGTCCTGATCGCGGAGGAGAGAGATCGCCCGTTGAGTCCCCTGCAGCAGGCTGTGGAACAGACAGCACGGATGATCACAGCCAGCCAAGCGCAGATAAGGGAATATGACCACTACTATCGAGGCAGTGAACGCCCAGGCGCGCAGGAATTACAAACAGAGTTTGAGCAGATGATCAAGCAGGCTCAGAGCCACAAAAGGCTCTTTGACCTGAGCAAAACCAACTCAAAAGCGTTCTCCCAAGCATTCAGCGAGTACTATGGCAGGTGTGCCAAGGAGTTGCAGGGGATCCTGGAGAGATACCCAGAAAAATTTGAGGGCTTTTTGGAGGAACAGAAGAAAGTCGCTCAGCGAGCCGATGAGATCACTCGGTGCCTCATCTTCGAGCCAGCGGTTTTCCACCTGTGGTCGCCTGAGAAAGAAGACGGGTATACCCAAGCGGGAAGCTTCATACCTGCCGTAGACATTTCCTTACGCAGGCGCACTGTCGTTCAAGTCGACGCTCAAGTGCTCGCCAGCTTGTCGGAAATGCACCGCTCGGTGAGAGGCTACGATGGAACATTTTCCTGCAAAGACTGTCGAGATATTGAGGTGTCCTTGAAGGTGGCCTATGCGTGCGTCTTTTATCAGGCATGTGAGTATGCGTTCCAGGAGCACGTCGAATCGTGTGAGGAGCAGGGTCGTCGGTGCCCCGGACATATGGTGGAGCGAACACAGCAGGAGTTGCGAGAGAGAAGGAGTCTGCTGGAGCAACAGCTTGGCTTTCCCGATATCCCAGCTCTTCTTGGGCACAAGGGCATGCTCTCCGAAGAACGGCATGCTGCACTGAGGGGTGAGTACGAGACGATCCAGCAGCAAGGATATGCTGGTGACGGTTTTGACCGGCTCGAAAGAGCTAGCCGAGATGCTGCTGATCGAACGGAGCGTGTATGAAGTGACGGGTATGAGCACCGAGAGCTTCGCACTTGGGAAAGAGCGACAACGTCAGCGAAAAATGGTGGAGCAGATGCAGAGGTATGCCAAAGAGTCAGGGGAGAGGGCGTTGACGAAAAAAGTGACGGAAGTGCTGGGGAACGAGCAGATTGATCCAGGTGTGCGTAGAGAAATTGCACATGGGTTTGGGAGAGCCACTGGCGCGTTTGGACTGGAAAGCCTCTTAGAGATGAAAGATAGCGAGGATATAAGGGTCCGTAGAGCGGCTACGAAGGCCCTTGGTGAGATTGCACAAAACAAGAGAAAGGATGGAGAAATCCGCGGGGAGGCCATAAGGTTCTTAGGAGAGATGATCAAAGATAAGGGACAGCCGCTAGAGATACGTAAAGATGCAATAGTCCATCTTGGGGATGTGGGTGAAGAGGAAGCCATGTTAGCTCTAGGAGAGATTGGCAGGGACAAGCAAGAGGATGAACAAGTCCGTGTAGAGGTCATAAAAGTCCTGAGTGAGATAGCCAAAAACTGGGAAAAACCGCGAGAGATGCGTATAGCTGCAATACGGTGTCTTGGGAGTGCGGGCGAAGCGGTGTCAACTTTAGGAGAGATAGCACAAAAGGACGGAGAGGATAGAGAAGTTTGTGAGGCGGCCACAAAGGCCCTGGGAGAGATAGTCAAAAACAGGGAGGAGCATCCAGGAACGCGTATAAGAGCAATAGGCGAATTGAGGCATGCGGGTAGAGCCGGAGCCATATCAGCTCTCGGAGAGATAGCACAAAGGGACGGAGAGGATGCAGAAGTCCGTATCGAGGCCACACGGGTCTTGGGAGGGATTGCCAAGAACAGGGAAGAGCATTCAGAGGTGCGAATAGGAGCAATACGCCACCTTGGGAGAGTGGGTAGAGAAAGAGCAATATTAGATCTAGCAGAGATAGCCGAAAACGAGGAAGAGGATGAAGAAGTGCGTAAAGCGGTTATATCGGCCTTTGGAGAGATAGCCAGGAACGAGAGACAGCTTCTATTAGTGCGAATAGGAGCAATACGCCACCTTGGGAGAGCAGGTGGAGAAGAAGCTATATCAGATCTCGGAGAGATAGCAGGAAACGAGCAAGAGAATGCAAGCATCCATGGGGAAGCCATATTGGCTCTAGGAGAGATAGCCAGGAACGAGGGACAGCCTCCAGAAGTGCGAATAGGAGCAATACGCCACCTTGGGAGAGCAGGTGGAGAAGAAGCTATATCAGATCTCGGAGAGATAGCAGGAAACGAGCAAGAGAATACAGAAGTCCGTATCGAGGCCACACGGGTATTGGGAGAGATAGCCAAGAACAGGGAAGAGCTGCTAGAGGTACGTAAAGAAGCAATAAGCCATCTTGGGGGTATGCATGGAAATACAGTTATGTTACTTCTCCGTGAGATAGCCGAAAACGAAGGAGAGGATGCAGGAGTCCGTGAAGTAGCCTCAGGGATCTTTAGACAGCGTATAACGATCATGAGTGGCATTGCCAGAGACTCGACCCAGTCTCTAATGGAGCGTCTGCGGACAATAGGCGATCTTGAGCGCGTGGGAGGAGCAGAAGCCATGTCAGTTCTGGATGAGGTAGCCAGAGACGAGGGAGAGAATATATTTGTCCGTCAGGCGGCCATGAGCATCCTTTATGTGACTAGAATGGGCGCGTATACAATAGGCGGTACACCATCCTAGCTCAAGATCTGATATATTGGCAATGGCCCATTGTGTGCTATCTCATGCGGCCTTCAAAACCTTTTGGTGCAAGAGCAGGAAGCCCCTTCGGCCATATATGGAGCACATAATAGACTTGAGCTTGTTAACCTTTCCCTCGATAGGACCATTACTGTAGGAGAGGGTGAAAAGGTGTTGAACGAGCCTCTCACCTATGCAGATATGCACAATTGAGAGTGCCAAAAGAATATACATCGATATGGATAAACAGGTAAAAGAAAGATTGAGAGTAAATAATGCATAAGGGAAGTCGACAGACTGTCCCTGAGTAGCCCTTCCCGTCGAGGGAGAAGAAGCCTAAAATACAAGAAGATATGCTTTACGAGCATAGCGAAGGAAAAGAAGGTGATCTGCCTGGGCAGAACGAACTGAGGAGCAGATAGTGTGAGCAGGAATGGCAAGCCGAAACGAGCAAACAAAGTGTCATGAGGCCAGCATCTTCCCAGAAATAGTGCGGAAAGAAACCGACAGGAAAACGAGAGTGCAGGTAGACCTCATCAGCCTTCCTGCCTCGCAGATAGCAAGATAGAGCGGGCTATCGCTCAGAGAAAGGACAGTTTTGATGGATGAGATTTCGATGCAAGAGGTCAGAGTAGGAGAAACTGCCAACTCCTCTGAAGATTTTGATCCGACCCGTGTAGCTCTGACGGAAAGAAGGCAGCTTCTGCGGATACAAAGTTTTGGTGATGGACTTAGCAATGATCTTGGAGAGGTATATGAGAAGCCAGAAGAACAATCGTATCATGATTTTGCAAATATTGTTAATGATTACAGAAAAAATAAATATGAAGGTAAAGTTAAAAAAAGTCACTTATTAACGATATCCAACTTAGCACTTGTAGATTCAGAAAAAAAGCATCCAAAAGGATTTTTAAATCTGGATCCGGAGGCAATAAAAGAACTACCATCATTTGACGAGCTACCGGAGTTCGTGAGCGATGATGGTGGTGGTGAATACAGCATGAAACCTTTGGAGAATATTCGTACATTTGTAGGAAGGGTTAAAGCAATGAGAAAGGAAAAGTACGGGAATCGTCAAATAAAACATAAATTGACAGAAGAAGGCGTTACTAAGGCAATGTTGTATGGAACACATCCATTAGCATTTTTTTACGTGGGGAGTAATGCAGAAGACATGACTGAGCGAGTAGTGTTGGAGGATGATGATGGAGGTGTGCATAAACAATACACAGGGGAAAGTGATGGCGGATTTCGAAAGCGAGTGAATGATTATCAAAGGTCTATACATCGTAATAGGTATCGAAAAATTGAGGAAGGTGGTATAGAGGAAGCAAGAAAGGGAGGTGTTATAGAAGGATTTACGAATAGGACTCCTACTAGAGGAATGATCTGGAGATGATGGTGAAGGTGAGCATGAGTAAGTTTTAGGAAAAAGAGCAAGCATTTGCAGAGAGCGCGAGCCTCCTCCTGCACTCGTCTCAGAGGCTATGTGAGAAGCCTTCAGGAGTTCTCTTCCATTGTCGAGTTTCTATCGGCCTCCCGAGCCAATTGCTCTGGAAGCAAAAGCCTTTTTGAACGAGAAGAGTTCTCGTGAAGTCCTGAAATGACGTATCAGGCCGAGCCATCTCATCGATGTAAATTGCCTTTAGGAGGCTTTTCACACAGTCTCTCATACCCATATGTGTTTAGAAACACAACTCTCGTTGTTAGAGAATGTTGTGTCATCAATTGCCTCTGCAAGTCAGGTTGCACCACATCGTGCAACTGATATTGCCTTTGGGTAGTCTACACGACCCAGCGGTTCATGATGAAGCCCATGCTTAAGACGGCCAGAAGTGTGGGAAAGAGCAATAGCAAGGCATGATGGAGACGTGGGTGCTCTTTACTCAGGAGTGCTAATGTGATGAACGCTGGGAACATCTCCAGCACAAAACGCTGGTTGGATAGCAACGCATCGGGTTTATGCAGAGCCGGATACAGGAGAATATAGACCAGGAAAAAAGCCATCCAGATACTATAACTTTTGCGCAGCCTGCGCCACCCCAGGATGACCAGCACGAGAAAACCAAGCGTCGCGCTCAGATTGAGCAGCATATGCATCTCATTAGACGAGCCGAATGGTTGAGGATGAGACCAGAACAATCTGGAAAGCGATCTCCAGATACCAGCCCAGGGCCAGGAAAGAACGCGTCCTGCATGTGCCTGTGTTGTCACGAAGGCCAGCGGATTTCCGATAGTTATCCAACAATAGAACGCGTAAATGGACGTGCCCAACGGAATCAAAACAATGGGCAAGGCGCTAGCAAGTCCACTACGCAATGAAGCAAAGGCCTGTTCCCGTTGTTCCCACAGCTCATAGGCGTAAGGAATGACCAGCAGGATACCTGCGTTACGCGTTAAGCTCGCCAGTAAGCCGCATAGGCCCGCCAGCCACCAGCGCTGCCGCTGCATGGCGAGAAACGCGCTGGCGATAAATAGTAGGTACAATGATTCATTGTATGCTGCAAAAAAGAACAAAGCCGTGGGGAAAATACACAGATAGAGCAGCGTGCGTTGCGAAATTTCATCCCCTACGGCATCGACAGCTAACCGATAAATGACAAACAATACGCCCAGAAGCGCGAAATTACTGATCAACGTGCCAACGAGCAGATAACTCCAGCTTCCCAGTACATGGCTGATGCAAGCGATCAAGAAGGGAAAGAGTGGGAAGAACGCGAAATCGAACGGTAAGTACCCGTACTGGGCGATTCTGAGGTAGTCGAGGGCATCCCATTGATCCCAGCTTGTGAGCAGTGCCACCATGTTCACTGGCGTACTGGAGTAATTTGGGGCTGTAAATAAAATGTATGTGATATATGTTAATAGCATCAAAAAAAGGCGCGTTAGCACGAATAGCCACAGAATATCACGAACAGGAATACGTTTCACGAATACTTTACCTCTTATTCAGTCAGAAACGCGGCTGTCGCCGCTTACCTTTAGCTCATCTGATTGAGCGGAGTGCGCTTCGCTCATCTGACAGAGCGGAAGCACCTTTGGAACATGACGTGTTGCCCGATACCATAAGACACACACAAATCCGCACAGCAGGACATTGCGCAACAGGACGGTCAGGTGGAAATCTGGTAAAAATTGCCCAAACGGGTAGCTGCCTCTATTGTAAAGGAATGGGTAAATCACTGTTGTTACCAGGCTTACGCTCCCCCAACCGGCCAGCCATTGCCAGCGCCATCTGCCCACATAGGCAAGGATGGGCGTCACCCAGATCAAGTACTGCGCGCTAAACACTTTCCCCGTCAGAATGACCAGCAGTAGCATTAGCAGCACTGTCCATGTGAAAGAAAGCGTCTGTCGCCATTGCAACCAGGAGAGCGCGAGCAGTCCACCCAGGAGCACAAGCGTGCCTGCTTGCGTGATGAGCGGCGAGAGTGGACCGAAAACGTTGCGTGACCCGAAGGAAAATGCGTACTGGAGTGGGTAGTGACCGAGGAGGCTGATAACCCGTAAGAGCGACGCTGACGTTGACTCTATCTGGATAGGTTCGAGCGATGAGATAGCTCAAGGGAGCCAGCGTTCCCGCGATGTTTAAGAACAGTGACACGGTCGTGAGCGCCAGACAGATGGCTGCGAAGATGCCGAGAGGCGCGATTCTTCGCCATATCGGTATCTTAGTATGCTCCTGTGTCCGTTGCACGATAAGAAAAGGTAGGATGAGGATCAGTGGATAAAACTTGCACATCGTTGCCAGCGCCAGCAGTGCGAAGGCCCACTTCCACCAGCCTCGTTGCGCAGAAATCACAGCCAGCAGCGTCAGGGCCGCAGGAATGAGATCGAAACGTCCCAGCGCCGTCGCCCAGCCGCCGACCGCCAGGTAACAGGCGTACGCCAGGGCGGCTCCACGCGATTGTGCTCGTAGTATCAGGTACACCGCGCTCGCTACAAGCGCCATACAGAACGCAAAGATTACCTGATACCAGGCCACTGGTCCTAACAGGCTCAGCGAGAAAATGAACAGAGCCAGCAGCGGATATTCGTGTGGGAGAGCATGATAGGGCTGTGTTGACGATTGTGTTGCGATAGCCTGCACGAGTGCTTGCGGTAGACCGATCTGCTGCATTTCCCGCACAATGGACTGCTGTGAGAGCGCGGTGACACCCTGGTCGGGACGTGTTATGAACGCACATTGCTGCTCTGGCAACTGCTTCAGCGCGCCTATGCCATGCCAGAATACCAGGGCATAGCACTGATATTTGGCCGCATCGCTTTGGATCGAGAAGACTTGTACGACTATGCCAGATGCCAGTATAGTACACAGGAGCAGGAGGACGAGTATATCACACAGCGGGAACCACTGCTGGGTCTCCATCCTGTCGAACTGGGTAGGGGCGTGTCCCATAGGCGCGAATGGAAAGACGGCAGGGTTTCGTCGGCCACCGAGTAGGGGCGCACCTGGCGTGCGCCCTGGGCGGAGGCCAGCTCCGCCCCTACCCTGTTTTCTCCTCTTCGCGTGATCGCTAGCGGAAAGCGTTGTCTGTTCTGTATCCTCAGTTTTCACGTACTATCCTTGTTGCAACATGTTAGCTGATCGGGCCGCGATATAGCAATAAATGGTGCTCCCACCTATCTCGGTATGCAGAATATGAGAGCGCCAGGGTGTGGGAATGGCATAGCCACGCTGCACCAGATGCATCGGCCAGATCAAGTACTCATCGTGATAAACGGTTGCTCCTACAGGAGCTTGTAACAGATGCATTCTAGCAGGAAAATCCTGATTATAATAGAACCATGATACACTATAGCGTGGCTGGCTCAACGTAAGAGGGAGTTCACCGAGTCCGACAGTCACCGTACCATGGGTATGTTCCTCTAACCATTGTACTGCATCATGGTAGTCTGGATACGCTACCTGCAAGGCGTTATCCTCGCCGTGAAAAAAAACACTGGTGTAACCCTCAGCGCCGGGAACGGTGAGCAAACCAAAAAGATGTGGACCAACCAGCGCCAGCGTCAGCAGGGCAACCACAAGCGCCGCACGCGGATTGAGAGGGATACGCGTCTGAATGCGTGCAACGTCGGCAAACGGGGTAGGGGCGTGTCCTTGCTCCTGTGTGGATGGAGAGCTGGCAAATAACTGTCCCCGATGATAGCGTAACAGGATAGCCAGGCCGGACGCACCGGCTAGCGCTACCGGCGGTGCCAGTGGCAGATGATAATGGGTGCCAACCACAATATTGAGCAAGCTAAACATGCCTAAAACACTCAGCAGCCAGATCAGCAGAAAGGCCAGATTGATTGCTTCAGTCGTCGAAACCCGCGCTGAGTGCAGGTGGAAACGTACCAGTTGTACTACCGCGTAGAGCACGAAGAAAGCCGCTGGGACAGTGACCAGGGCGCTCATTTTCGCTGCAATAATATAGATAATGGCCCAGTGTGGGATATATAAGCTATACTGTCCAGCCAGAAACGTCAGGTGTCCGTTAACTGCTTGCTCCCACTCAAAGGCAAAGCTACTCAGGAGCAAGGTACGCGGGTGGGGCCAGATAGCCGGGTCCATGGCCAGGAAGGTCGCAGGTGCCAGGATCAACGCGACTAGCCAGTAAGGCCAGGGCCAGCGTGGTCGCTGATCAACGGGCAGGCGTGGTCGCAGCAACAGAAAATAATAGGCCGTGAACAAGAACATCCCCGGTATTTCCAGCACGGCAGTATACTTACTATCCGCCGCCAGACCCACCAGGAGCGCTACGAGCAAATACAGCCATGGACGATACATAGCATGCCACAGGAAGAGAAATGCAATCGTGATCAGAGCAGTCATCGTCATATCAAGATACGCCAGTCCACTAAAATAGACCAGCCAGGGACTGAAGGCGAGACAAAGCGCTGCCAGTCCGGCCACGACACGTCCAAAAGGTGCGCGTGCCAACACATAGATCATCACGACCAGCAGCGTACCAGTGATGATACTGGGCATGCGTGCTGCTAGCAGCTCGCCAAGCGGATGACCGAGCTGTGTATTCAACCAGATTGAAGCGCCAATCAGTACTTTCACCAATGGAGGATGTTCGTAGTTGAGCCGCCAGTTCGCCGATGACATATGGGAGGAGCGCAGAAGTGACCAGTATTGCTTCCCAACAGAAATATAGACCACTTCATCTGTCACCATATCGAGTTGTATGGCAAGGATAATGCGCGGAATGGCGGCGGCAACGATGAGACCAACAATTAGCAGGAGCTGTATGCCTGCTATAGGCGAGAGTCTAGCTATCTTTGCGCTGTTTTGTGCAGTAGTGGAAGGACGGGGCTGTTGATCCTCAGTAGTACTATGAAGCTGCATATGTATATATCCTCAAACTCGCATCCTCGCTTTTCAAATCAAGATGGATTAGTGTATTTTCCTGGCTCCATGCCGAGTTTCGCGTGTAGTATAGCCATTATCTGACAGTGCGTCAATGCGCAATTCTTCCACTTCTCTCTATTTTCATAGTATGCTCTTCTCATTAGGTACTATAAGGCACATTCACATTGCACTAAAAATATAGTTATTTGAAAATGCAATTCCCCTCTACCTATATATGTGTTATACTACTGGCTAATAACCAATATTCTGTCAAGCGATAGCGCAGGATGGAGCCAAGAAAGTGGAGGCGCTTTAATGGAACGCGATTCTCTGCCAGAGCAGAATGACCTGCTATCTCCCGCCGGGTTATCCCCTCGCAGAGTATGATCAGACGCTCGTAGCGCGTTTGCGTGCCATGGAGGAGGCTACGTCTGATCTCTGCTGGGTAACAACATGCTATGGTCATTTGCTCACAGAACAGGCATCCTGGGAGCGTTTCACGGGGCAACGTCTGGTACAAGCAGCGGGCAAAGGTTGGTTGCAGGCTATACATCCCAACGATCACAAACTGCTAGACATTACGAGTGCACAGTGTATGCAGACAAGGCAGCAGCATGATATCGTCTGCCAGGTACGGGACATGGAAGGTCATTATAGACGCTTATCTCTTCATTGTATCCCTGTACTGAATGAAGGTGGACAGGTAAGCGAGGTGATGTATCTGGGGACAGTGCTATGGCCTAAGCAGCAAAGTGCAGGCAAGTGGCTGCATCCCACAAGGATAGAACATTTGGAGGCTCTGCTTATCGACCTGGCCCACGATGCCATCGTGGTCAGCAATGACGCTGGGTATATACTCAACTGGAACCAGGGAGCCACTAACCAGTATGGCTATAGCCTGGAAGAAGCTGTGGGACAGCATGGTATCAAACTGCTGCAAACACAATTTCCATGGCCCATGACTGCAGAAAAGTTTGCGCATGCCTTGAGGCATGAGGGCAAGTGGGAAGGCGAATTAGGACATATTTGCCGTGATGGTCGTCTAGTCATAGATGAGTGCCGCTTTGTGGTCATGCATTCCGAAGATGGTCAAACCGCGGCAGTGCTCGGGGTCCATCGTGACATTACCAAACGCAAGCGTACCGAACAGCAGTTGCAAGAGTATATTCAGCTAGCCGAAACGGCTGGTCAGATCGGTCTGTGGACATGGGAGTTTGGTCGGCAGCAAAGTTTTCTTTCCTTACCTGATAAGATGGTTCTCTCCTCCGTTCTCCCAGATTATGAGCCGGGCCAGCTTATTAGCTACGAGCAATTTCTTCAGTTGGTTCATCCTGATGACCGGGCGGCTACCGCCGAGGCTCTGCGCGAAGCTCTGGAGCAGAAAAGTGATTATATCAATGAATTTCGTATGATTGATCCAAAACAAGCTGTACTCTGGTATATGGCCTACGCTCGTGCCATCTACGATGAGCAGGAAAAGCCTGTACGTATGGTTGGTATTATACTTAACATAACTGAACGCAAACGCATTGAACAAGCCATGGTAGAGGCAAATGAGCAAGTTACGGCCCTTCTTGAGAGCATTGACGATGCATTTCTCTCTTTGAATAAAGAGTGGCGTTATATCTATGTCAACTCACAGGCATGTCGCAACTTTGGGAAGTCGCGCGATGAACTGTTGGGAAATGTGATCTGGGAGGCTACCCCACAGATATGGCAGAGCGTTGTTGAGCAACAATTTCGCGAAACAATGTATCAGCATAAGGGAACGACATTCGATACCTTTTTTGAGCCGTCACAGCGCTGGTTCACCATACGTACGTATCCAGCTAAAGATGGTATTACCGTTTTTATGACCGATATTACCGAGCGTGTACAGGTAGAAGAGGTACAGTATAAGAGCGAAGCGATGTTCCGCCGCATGGTAGAGGCGAATATCAGTGGGGTGGCGATAGCTGACTCACAGGGACACGTTATCGAGGCAAACGATGCCTACCTAAAGCTGACCGGCTATACACGCGAGGAGTTGGAACATGGCAAAGTGAATTGGCATGAGATCACCCCACTTGAGTATCACCAGGCAGATCAGCGCGCCACGCAAGAATTGCGCGAAACGGGTGTGTTTCAACCTTTTGAGAAAGAATATTTTACGAAACAAGGGAAACGCGTGCCGATACTCCTTACAGGGGCAACCATTGAGATCGAAGATGGTATCGAGAAACATATCATTTTTGTCGTTGATCTGAGCAACCAGAAGGGGTTAGAGAAGCAGCGCGAGCATTTCCTGCACCTCGTCAGCCACGAATTGCGCACGCCCCTGACTGCCATCAACGGCAGCCTACAACTGGCGCATCGCCGCCTTTTGCGTGCAAAACAGAATGTAGCTGCGGAGTCTCAGGAGGTTTTTAGCAAGGTTGAAGAGACCTTGCTGCAATCTCAGCGCCAGACACATGTACTTAATCGCCTGATCGACGATCTCGTGGAGAGCGCGCGAATCACGGCGGAGAAGCTCTCGCTCTCACTGCAGCCCCATAATCTGGTTGGGATTGTGCAAGAAACGGTTGAAGATATGCGCTTTACTGTGCCCGAACGCGAAATTCTGTTGGAGCATATGCCACAAGAGGCATACGTTCTGGTCGATGCCGGGCGCATCAGCCAGGTTCTGGCTAACCTGATCTCCAATGCGCTCAAATATTCTCCTCATGAGAAGCCTATCGTTGTTGGTGTCACGCTCGATGACCAACAAGTCCGCGTCTGGGTGCGTGATTGGGGACCGGGCCTATCGTCTGAAGATCAGCAGCGCATCTGGCAGCGTTACTTTCAGGGAGAGGGAGCGCAGGATCGTACTGTCAAAAGCGTCAATCTTGGTCTGGGCCTTTATGTCTGCCAACTGCTGGTTGAGCAACATCATGGACATGTCGGCATAGAGAGTCAGTTAGGTAAAGGCTCAACTTTCTGGTTCACGTTGGCACTCCACACCGTCCACTCATAACCACCTGCTCTAGGCTAATAAGCAACGATCTTCACTCACCAGTTCTTCATAAATGTTGTTGATCTGGCTGGCAACATACCTCCAGTCGAAGCTCAGCACCGAAGGACGAGCTGCCGCGCTCATCTCTATACGCAGGGTTGAGTCGCAGAGAAGCTGGTCTAGTCGCTCTGCAAACAGGTGGGGACGGCGTGGCACCAGAAAGCCCGTTTCACCATGCCGCACAACGGTCGTCAGGCCACCTGCGCGCGTCGCGACAACCGGCGTTCCGCAGGCCAGCGATTCAACGGCAGCTAGGCCAAAGCTCTCGTGGTACGATGGTACAACGGTCACGTCAGCGGCGCTATAAACGAGTGGCATCTCTTCGCGTGAGCGTGAACCAGGGAAGCAGACGCGTTGAGTGATATGCAATTCCTCGGCCAGTTCTCGCAGATGCTGGAGTTCTTTATCGTCTGTACGATTGCCTCCTACGATGACGACCCGGGCCTCTTTTTGCATCAAGGCAGCGGCACGCAGCAGTAGATCTGGCCCTTTAAACGGATCAAGCCGACCTGCAAAGACCAGAATCGGCAAAGATGAATGCACTCCCAACCGCTCACGCGCTATCTGGCGGTCGTATGGTACGAACAACTTGAGGTCTACACCACAGGGCACAATTTCTACCTGATTTGCGACGGCTCCCGCGTAACGCACGATCTGCTCACGCTCATCGCTGGTCGTCGCAACAATACGATCTACTCGGTGAATCAAGAGCTGCTCCATCTCCAGACGCAGTGAAGGCTCTGCCACTTCAGGATTTGCCAATTGCTTCAAGCGTCCAAGCGTGTGAAACATCATCACATGGGGCACAGCCCAGTAGCAGGCGAGCTTCAGTCCCGCCACACCCGACAACCAATAGTGACTATGCAGGACTAAGTAGCGGATGGACTCGCGCCGCCTGAACTCTTCTATATAGCGCACAAATGCGGGAACATATTGATACAAATCATCTTTATGTAACGGGGCAAATGGTCCTGCTTTTATGTGGATGACGCGCACCGCCGGATTGATTTGCACGACCTGGGGGGTGTTTTCGTTGGTCCAGCGGGTAAAGATATCAATAGTCAGGTGGTGATGAGCCAATTCTTGCGCTAATTCGTGTATATAGACATTCATACCCCCTGCATCCTTCGTCTCACCAGGATTACTCAGGGGCGATGTATGCATACAGAGCATGGCAACCGCAAACGACATAACAGATCTACTCCTCTTTATCTTCCTGCGTCAGAATGTTTATCGATGGCAGATGCGCGGCCAGCGTCCTGCGCTCACTGCGAGTACAAGCCCATGCATAATGGGTTCTCCTTTCTTCGTTATAATAGATAAACACAGGCAGAGCATGCTTCTATTTCCTCATCAGCTCTACGGCGAACAATTGCGCAGATCGCTGATCGCAGTGTACATTTCACGCGTGTCAGCACCAGGGCCTTGCGAGAGCTCTTGCAGGCAGTCGATGCGCTGTTTAAAGGCATGCCGGAACTCTTGTGGGACCATCCCTGACCAGCGCGCCAGGTCATCCAACAGAGACTGATCGGTATGCTCAAAGCTATCATCGACGCTATTCCAGAGGGAAAGTGGCAGAGGGACCGCCGTACCAGGCTGAGCAGGATCTTCGTGTGGCTGCAAGAAGTGCGTAGTCAACCAGCGCCGCCGATTTGGATACGAGCGTCCCACCAGTCCGATATTGACCACCAACCCCAGACGTCGTATATCTTCAACGCTCAGGCGCAAATCCCGCCGGTACATGCTGATGACTTCGTCAATAGTATCGGCGTGGACGCTGGTCGCTATGTGATAGCCATGAGCAGGCAACGCTAAGTAGCGTTTCGCCACGCGTCCCCATATATAAATAGGCAAATGGTTGCTGACCTCGTTGGCAAGCGCATAGGTGTGAGCAGGATCAATATCTGGTAAACGTGTAAAGGAAAAGTTTTCATACATACCAGACATATAGGCCAGAGCAGTGCCCTCAGGTAAGAATTGCAGCAGCGCATTCAACGTTGTCGTTTTTCCCACACCCGGCTGTGGATCGGTTGGCCCCGCAACGGTCAACGAGGCTCCATGCTCTAAGAGTAACCAGATCAAGGCAACCGTCTCTACATCAACACTGTGCAGCGCGATAATTTGCGCCATCGAGAGCGGACGCCGGGACTCATAATGCCAGTAATAACGTTCGTAGGGGTCACGAGGATCAAACATATGCTGCTTTCCTTCCAGGTACACTTTAGATATACCCTCTCACTTGTTCTACACAGCACTTCAACCTACATTTTCTGTTCTCAAACTTCCTGCTCTGGATCTGCATGCCTGGCATCTTCAACACCCGGCACTTTCAGCCAGCCAGGTCGTGGACTCCAGCCAATGGCGATCACGCGTGGCAGTTGCTGCTGTTCCAGTTCAACCAGGCTCACTGATGCGTTTTCAATCATGAGGCTGCCTGCACGCGCCGCGTCCAGACCGCTATAGTGGGCAATCAGCAACTTCACCACATCGGCGTGTGCAACAAAGGCCGGGTATGCTCCACTATCCTCACGCGCCAGCCAGCGCTCAACCGCCGCGACGGATCGACGTTGCACCTCGGGAAACGTCTCTACGCTCTCAGGTGCTACGGTCGGATTCTTTACATATGCAGTCCACGTGGCATCGTTCTTTGCCAGGTCATCGATGACCTGACCCGTCCAGGACCCAATATTGGTATCCATCAGATCCGCATCCTGCTGTATCTGCACAGTGCGCCCCTTGGCTATGTATTCGGCAGTCGCATAGGCCCGTTCCAGTGGACTACTTACAATCATGCTAATGGGAAGCACCGTCAGCGCATCGGCCAGACGCGCAGCTTGTTCACGACCAGTCTCCGTCAACATCACCCCTGGGACCTGACCGGGGAGACGATGCTCCACATTCCAGACAGTTTGCCCATGCCGAATAATCAACAGTGTTTGTTTCATATGCTGATGCGTACTTTCTGTAATGCGATAAGGATGGAGCCAGAGCTGTGTGTACCAGTGAAGAAAACGATATCCCACTACGATATACAGCAGACACAGGTACACCCACATATATCCAGCCTGCAAACGCTTAAACAGATAACCTCTTAGGCACATCAATCAATCGTATTCTTTCTATCGGCTGGCAATTCCCTTTGCATATATCTATGCGCGATCACAAAAATGGTCGAGTCAGACTTATTGTATATTATCTTATGGGTATTATTGTATCAGCGCAGACATTGAGCTTGCAAACAGGGACCTTTTGTGTATACTTCTGGTTCAAGGTGTCGCATTGTCGTTGGCGAGAAATGCAAAGAGTTCATCCCACGGATAGGGGCCAGGACAAAAGCTACGGTGGACCGGGTCTATCGAATAGTGCCCAGTAATACCGCCGTGCGCATCTGCCCACCGTTGGGGAATACCATGACGGTTACAAATATGTTGGATCAAACGAAAACTGGCAGTGGCCTGAAGAGCGGTCAGGTGATCTGCATTATCGCGCTGTGGTTTCACATGCTCGATTGAGATGGTCACATAATTCGGGTTGAGGCTCCGCGACCACCATGCATCATGATGTATACCATCACCGGCTATACCACTTATACCTGACACAAAGCCATTTCCGTAAGCCCCATCTTGCTCATCTACACACTGGACTACCTCACCACGCAGACCGACGATATAATGGGTACTCGACTCCACTGTTTGGAAAAAGTACCCGACCTCCCGCGCACTGCTGAATCCCGCTGTACCATGAATAATAATCCACTTCGCGTGATGACCAGAGCGGCCAGGGAAGTAGCTTTGCGAAGGTATCCACAGAGCATTTGCTTCATCCATCGTACTATTTCCTTGGGAATTTGTAATGTTTCTCCATCTATAAAGGTGAAGAGCAACTTTTTTCTCTCTATTTTATGCAGCTTCGCGCAACCTGTGTCTACAAGATTTTCTGGGCAGAGGAAAAATACGCCTTTTTCTATACCCAAAATATGCGCTATATGGTATTATATTTGCTGATCATATACCTCTCCTTCTTTAGTATTTTAGGTATGTGCGAAGTGTTGATGACAAGGTTCTATTCCCTTACAGTCAAATTCCTTGCAGTCAAATGAGCCGAAGGCGAGAAGCTTCCGACCAGACTGCCTGCCAGCAGGGAGAAGCGACAGCCTGCGTCAGCAGTCTGCATTCTGAATGCATATGGGTATGAAT
This sequence comes from uncultured Chloroflexia bacterium, assembly GCA_963802635.1. Classification (GTDB taxonomy): domain Bacteria; phylum Chloroflexota; class Ktedonobacteria; order Ktedonobacterales; family Ktedonobacteraceae; genus CAVTLG01. The sequence continues at coordinate 1,170,965 of CAWDJJ010000001.1, forward strand.
TGCTGTATGTCTATAGATATTATTAGCCAAGATGTCCCATGTAATTGCACCACTTCGATACATAGGCTACAATGGCAGAGGTCTCGTGCTCACTCAACTCACAACAACACAGCAGCCTGCTTGTGCGGAGGAATGAATGGTTGATCTGAAACAAATGCTTGGTCGCTTCTTATCAATTCCCGGCGTGCGCCAGGCAATCCTGGTCGGTCGGGATGGTTTACTCATCGAGGGCATGACACGCGAAGGCAAAGAGGACATGGAGGCAGTTGGAGCGATCACGACCACTGGATTAAGTACCGCAGAGGCGCTAGGGAAGGAGATCGCACGAGGAAGCGTGGTGGGTATGCTCATGGAATATGAAAACGGGTTAGTGAGTGTCGATCCTCTGGGAGACTTTGCTTTAATGGTTACTCTTTCTGATAATGCCTCAAATATTGGTCGCGTACGCCATTTGGTGAAGGCAAGCCGTAATGAAATTCTAGAGGCTCTGGATATAGCGTAGCGCAAATGATATTGCCTTGCATTCAGATGAGCCGAAGGCTAGCCACCTCCTTTCTGTCAGATGAGCCGAAGGCTAGAAGCGTCAGCTTCGTTTCTGACAGTCCAAGAGGGACGGCAGTGGTGTTTCTGAATGCTTATGGGTATGAGAATGGTATACGATAGCTTATGCCAGACGTGTACACGGAGGACGACGCGTCCATGGAACAATTAACAAATCTTGTCATTTCTGATCGTGAATTGACCACAATTACTGCTGTGTTGACGAAATTAATGAATGATACCAATGCCACTTCAGCTATGTTGATTGATAAAAGTGGGCAGGTTGTGGCGATACAGGGTTCGGGCACGCGACGCAACGCCACCACGCTGGGTGCTTTGCTTGCTGGTGTCTTTTCCTCATCGCGCGAAGTTGCGAAGTTACTCAATGAAAAGGATTTTCGCCACATCTTTCAGCAGGGCGTGCAGGAAAGTATTTATACCTCTATGGTCGAGGAGCAGTGGCTGTTGGTGATTATCTTTGACAAACTCACACATATTGGGTTGGTCAAAGTGCTCTCGAAAAAGGCTTCCGATGAATTAGGGCGTGTTTTGGAGCGTGTGCGCACTGATACGACACGGACAAAATCTTCCGTGCTCAATCTTCAGTTTCGTTCCTCCGTTGAGGATACCATTGATCTGCTTTTCCGTGATTAGGGGAACCTGCTACCTATGGCTCTCATTAATATTGCAACTCACGAGATTCACTGCAAGATCGTCTATTACGGGATTGGTTACTGTGGTAAAACCACGAACTTACAACATGTTCATCGCAGCATCCATCCCAATGCTCGTGGCGATATGCTCTCGATAGCAACGGAGACAGAACGAACGCTGTTCTTCGATTTCTTGCCTCTGGACCTGGGAACAGTCCACGGCTTTCGGACGCGTTTTCATCTCTATACGGTTCCCGGCCAGATTCTCTACGAGCGCACACGCCTGGCAGTGCTCAACGGCGCTGACGGTATTGTGTTTGTGGTTGATTCGCAGGCAGAGAAGTTCGAAGAAAACATACAGAGTATCTCCGAGCTAGACGCGCATATGCGCCGTCTGGGCAAGGATCTGATGGCATTTCCGCTCGTTATGCAATGGAACAAACGCGATATGCCCAACGCGCTACCACTGAATGTACTGGAACGCTATCTCAATCGTCGCCGTATCCCTAGCTTTGAAGCCATTGCAGCCCAGGGCAAAGGTGTATTTGCTACGTTGCGTGCTATCAGCAAAAGTGTCATGAGCCAGTTGTAGCATGCTACCTTCGGAAGTTGCTCTGAGTACCGGGGAGTACGTGTAGTCTTCATCTAAGCAATTTCCGAGGCTTAACCGCGCAAGGTGGCGATCAAACGTTTGGGCTTAAGCAGCAGATCCAGCGCGTTCACAGGTCCATATACCAGTACGTCTGCCGCCTGTAATGTGCGCATCGCTATACCTTCGGGCGTCATGATCACGACTCCGATAGTTGCCAGACGCAGCATGCCATTGTCATTGATGCCGTTGCCAAAGGCGATAACGTTCGTTGGACCAAGCTGCTGGACATAACGCATCTTCTCATCTCCACGATTGATCATGTGCAAGGGTAAGTCAAACGTGTGCTCAAGTTCGTCCGTATTGCCATGTGTGCCTGCTGTCAGCAAATGGATGGAGATTTGTCGGGCTAGTGTCTGCAAGCGCTCTGTCACACCAGGCACAGCCACGCCATCGACGGCCAGGGTCCCGTTAACATCGAAAACTGCATGTTGCAACTCGACTACTCCGCGTTGAGGAATATCAATTTTGATCGTCACGTATGTTGCCTCTACCTTCTTGCTCGTTTGCTATATTGCTGGTTCCCTCTAAAGCATAGCTCAACAGGCAACACTCGTGCAAGGTCTACCTTCCGCTGGCGGCAGATATTAGCTGTATATTTCCTTGTTCTTTCTCCCTTTTTTTGAAAAATGGCCTGTTACCACGTCTTCTTTTTTGTTGGACTCTTTCTCGTTTGAAAGTACACCTTCTCCGTTTTTCTTGTCTTTTATTCGCCCGTAAATTGGAATAGTAGATAGAGATTACTGAGTAATACACATTGAAACATGGAACACATATCTTCTATTTCCCTACTGTATAGTAGGATAGGATAGTCCTACTTCGTTGTATCAGGATATGTCGTGGAAAGGTGTGCATATGACTCCATACAGTGACGATCTCTCTGGTATGACTATCGGGAATTTCACGCTAGGCGCGTGCATTAATATACAAATGTCTCTTTATCGTGCTCGTATGCGATCAGCTCACGCTGGGGCCGCCAGCTCTTACGTCACTGTGAAAAGCTTTCCACTTGCTCCTGTGGCGAATTATCGTGCCATGCTCAGTGAGGTACAGCAAGAGCTTGCCAGGCTTCAGAGTATTCGCCATCAACATATCGTCGCGCCTCTTGCATCTGACCTACACAATGGGACTCTGTACGTCATTTTTCCGTATCATGAGGATATGACAAGCCTGTTTGAAAGTCTGGCGATCCTACCTTTTGAGCGCAGACTGGATTTTATTCGCATATATATCCATGATATAGCTAGCACGCTGGATTATTTGCATGCCGAGGGAGTTGTGCATCAACATATATATCCTGGCAATCTGCACCTTTCGGCGCAGGGTCAACTCTTGCTAACAGGTTTAGATGAAACCCTAGCCACAACTATTGAGTCTATCATTGTACGTTACCGCAAGGTTACGCATATGGCACCAGAAATGCTACCACCCGTTCCTGACCAACGTGTTGATATTTACGCGTTTGGCATCGTCATCCATCAACTATTCAGTGAAGATACTTCTTTCGGACTGGAGCGCAACCAGCAGTTGCCGGTCATCTATCTGTATAATCTCTATCCTCTTTCGGCCATTCACGCGGTTTTGAGCAAGGCTACCGCCAGTAATTATCTGGAGCGTTATCTCAGCGCGAGTATGCTCTATCAAGATTTAAACGTGGCTATCGACAGAGATAGACCTGCTCTACAGGATGCAGCGGCAGTTGCTGCGGCATCCGCAGCAACCGTCAATGCCAGCAGGACGCGCCACAGGCACCTGCTATTCCCAGGATGTCTTATTGCGTGTAGTTTGATAATCATCCTGCTATTGGTGGGCACAGTTGTCCGACAGATGGTTACGGCCTCGTCACACGCACCATCCATACCAACAGCACATGGGACGGTCATACCCGCAGCCTCCACGGCGGCCACATCATCGTCGGAGGAGCAAGCCAAAAGCGCTGTCTTACAATACTACAATGACATTAATACAGCGCACTATCGAACCGCCTATAATCTTTTGGACCCCACGTATCAGCAAACTCACCCATACGCAACGTTTGTCCGGGGCTATGCAAGCACCATCTCGGACACTGTTTCCTTTCAAAGCGTGACCGCGACTGCAAGTAATACATTCACTATGGTGCTAACCATTCAGGCTAAAGAGCAAGGTCGGCAAGATCTTACACAGTACACGTGGTCTGGTATTGTGCACATGGTGGACGGCGCGTGGAAAATCCTGCAACAAAGCCAGACCAGGACATAGTTCGCCTGTTACTAACTTCACCGGTCCCTTGGCAGTGCGCTACCAATGCGAGCACTGGTAGCGCTTACCGGGATATGCTTGACATGAACACTAAGAACCCAACACCTGCACTGCTAGTTTACTCAATATCCAGATGGATAACGAGGGGTGTATTCTCGCTCGAAGTTGCTGCACTGAGCCTCGGCCTTGACCTGACAAGTGAACTCTGTTTTATAGCTGAATGGTATCTGCTGTCCCATTTTAATATTGCTCCCACTGAATATCGGCTTATTCTGTACGAGATCTGTGACAACAACTGTCCAGGAAGTATTGTCACTTGGTGCGGTAATCTTTGCGGTGCCCTGTACATTCATCCAGAACGTCGGGAACTTCTGGGAGACATAACTTCCATGCCCCTGTTGGACAGGCACATGAATATCTGTAGAAACGGCTATCTGCTTCACACCTTCAATGCGATGATTGTTTTCGAGCTGTTCTAGCTTATTCAATACCTTCTCATCAACTCCCAGTTGGGATGCGGTTTGTTGAGAAAAGCTTTTCAATGCACTATTGATATCCGGTGTTGCATGTGTAGTCATCGTAGTTACCCTTCTTTTTTGACAGGCTCCACGAAGGAGTCATGGGCGTTTTTCCTCTCAGCTTCGTTTTTGGAGAACTGAGCGCGTTACATACATGCGCTACAGGTAAATTTCTAGCGATTAGAGAAAACGTACTATATCTCTTCATATTCATACAATCACGACCATACAATTTTTGGACCTATCAATATATAGCATAGATCAATGGAATAAATCAATAGCGCAATCCTTCCCTATAAATAGATCTGGCATACTAGCCTGGTGATTATATGAATATTTTTCGAAGGCATCGTCAATAAACAAAGGACTGAATGATTTCTTCGATTTTATCCAATGGAATGGTCTCCTATTGCACATCCCGTGAGATCATGAGCCACTTGAGAGGGGCTTGATCCCAAGGACCGTGGTAAAATGGAGAACCCCACAAAACGTTTCACTCTTCATGTCGATCAACGCCTGCCACAGCGTTTTTTCAAAAGCTTCGGACGTAATGAGGCCAAGCTTCGTCAGAACGGACTTCATCTGATATCCAGTTATTTCGATATTATGATACTGGTCGGCCCAGGCATCCATATGCGCTGAATATTCCAGCGCATGCGGCTGTAATCGAACGTGGTGATAGCCCTGTTTGCGTAAGAAGTGAGGGAAAACATGCATCATCCCTATCGAATTTCCATCGGGAGAAAATCCATATCCGGCTTGCCAGAGAGAACGGGTGAAGAGAGCCATGAGGTGATTGACCGCCGTACTACTCGTGATCCCCCCATCAACGGCTTCCGTAAGGCGAAGGATGCCGCCGGGACGCAGAATACGAGTGCATTCATGGAGAAATGGAGGCCAGGTGTCCCGTTTGAGAACCCCCACCAGGAACCGCCCATTCACGACATCAATGGACGCATCAGGAAACTCCAATGGCTTGGTGAGATCCATCACCCCAAAGGACGCATTGAGCAACTGTTGTGAATGTGCCCGTGCATTGGCGTAATCAACCATGCTCCTGCTGATATCAACGCCTTCGACTTCTGCCTCAGGCAAGGCAAAAGCGGTATCGAGTACCCACCCACCGGGACCACAGCCAAGATCGAGCAGATGAGAGAGGGAAGCGTGATCAGCTATCCCAGAAAGTGGTCCTCCCATGACACCCGTCATAGTATGATCCTGGTTGATTAAGCGGACCAGTTCGGTTGGACTTTCAGAATCAAAGATATACGTATTCGTTAATGATGGTTCCATCGAGACATGCCCTTTCTGCACAGGAGAAATGTGCTTCTTTCGCGTAAGTTCTTCTATTATATACCTCTCTTCTGCATGCAACAACCTGTTTGGGGTGATCATATTCTTCGGAGGGGAGAATCTATACATCCCAAGATGAGTTATTCCCTTGACCTTCTTCCTCAACTCTCATATACTCAATATGTGAATATTCAATGATGGAGGAGTATATCAATGAAACATGCGCGTAAGTCGCGACGCTATCATCTCGTGCTAACAGTTTCTTTATTCTCTGTGCTAACCTGTTTTTGTGTGCTCTTCAGCGCCTGCGGATCTTCCCCCGCAGCGAACTCATCATCAACGCCCACCGCGAAACCCGGTGGACAGGTGCAGGTGATGTATGCAGCCTCGCTGGAAAGTATCATGGAGAATAAGGTCGCGCCAGCATTCAAGCAGAGCACGGGCTACACCTTTGAGGGCGAGGCGAAGGGTTCGTTGGCGCTGGCTAACGAAATAAAAGGTCATTTGCATCGCCCGGATATTTTTATCAGTGCCTCCCCGGCGGTCAATAAGCAATTAATGGGGTCGGCCAACGGCAACTACGTCTCCTGGTATCTCAACTTCGCGCACTCCGAGATGGTCATTGGCTATAACCCGCACAGCCGTTTCGCTAGTGATTTCCAGGCTGCGGCCAAAGGAAGCAAGCCATGGTACCAAGTATTGGAAGAGCCGGGCATACGTCTGGGAAGAACCGATCCCATCCTTGATCCTAAGGGACAGGCGACGATTTATTTGATGGAACTGGCCCAGAGCTATTATCACCAGCCAGGTCTGGCCCAGAAGATTCTAGGTGCTAACGAGAACACCAGCCAGATCTTCCCCGAAGAAGAACTGGTAGCGCGCCTGGGAGCCGGGCAGCTCGATGCGGGCTTTTTCTACATTAACGAGGCCAAAGCCGCGAGCATCCCCTCAATCACCTTGCCCAGCCAGATCAACCTGGGCGATCCCTCACTGGCCTCGACCTATGCCACCGTTACCTGGACTAACCCACAGACGAAGCAAGTCAGCAAGGGTGGCCCTGTCGTCTTTACGCTGACCATTCCGAGTACGTCACAGAACCCAGTAGGAGCGCTGGCCTTTGCCAATTTCCTACTCTCATCCCAGGGCCAGAGCATCCTACTTAGCAACGGGCTATTGTCTACACCGTTCAAAGCTTCAGGTGATGCCAGTGCCGTACCTCAATCGTTACAGAAGTATATTTCAAGTTAATATTGCCTTGCATTCAGATGAGAAATATGCTACCGCACATTTCTCATCTGAATGCTTATGGGTATAAGGAAAGAAGGAATTGCTGTATGCTCAGAGTACTGGAACGAGCAGACAAGAAGAGCGTGCATCCTCCCTTTTATCGGGAAGGAGTACTTCTCTGGTTGCCTGGTTTGTGTTTATTCTGCTCGCTCCTAGCTCCCATCCTCTCTTTCCTGTTATTCCTGCCCTGGCCGCAAGTGCCAGCAGATCTCAGCGATCCCAATGCGGTTGGTGCTCTGGTGACTTCGGTCATCAGCGCCTCCCTTGCCACCTTTTTCATCGGCATTGCGGGCATTCCGCTGGGCTATGTGCTGGCGAGATATAGCTTTCCGGGCAAGGCTCTGATCTCCCTGATTATCTACTTACCGCTGATCTTTCCGCCTGTGGTGAGTGGTATCGTGCTTCTACTCCTGTACGGTCCATACGGCCTGATCGGTGGCCCGCTTGCTAATGCCGGATGGGAAGTCGATGACAACCTGGCGGGCATTGTGCTCGCCCAGATGTTCGTTTCCGCCCCATTCTTGATCGTTGCCGCGCGGCTCGCTTTTGAGGCCGTTGATCCCAACCTGGAACGCGTGGGCATGACGCTCGGGCAGAGCCGCCTGGGACTCTTCTGGCGCATCAGCTTGCCACTGGCCTGGCCTGGCGTGCTCGCTGGACTGCTCCTGACCTGGGTACGCGCCCTGGGAGAATTTGGCGCGACGATTGTTCTGGCGTATCATCCTTACACTTTGCCGGTCTATGTCTATGTACAGTTAAGTGGATCAGGCGTTGCCAGCGCACTACCGTTGGCCCTGCTTTCCCTCGCTGTTGGTGTCATCGTCATTGGGCTGGTGCTGCTGATCGAACGCTATGCTCAGCATTCTTTCCAGGCGTTGCCGGGTAAATCTGGCATGCCAGGAAACAGACGGGAGACACATAGCTTATGACGGAGCAGGCTGATAGTCCAAGAGAAAAGTTTCTGGCAGTTGCACTTCAGAAGCATTTTGCGCATTTCTCATTAGATGTCAAATTTCACGTGCAGGCCGGTCGAACAGTGCTTTTTGGCCCATCGGGAGCCGGTAAAAGCCTGACCTTGCAAGCGATAGCTGGCCTATTCCCACTGGATCATGCGCGCATTAGCCGAGGGGTAGCAGTCTGGCACGATAGCGACGCTGGCATCTTTGTGCCTCCTCAACTGCGCAACATTGGCTATCTGCCACAAAACTACGCACTCTTTCCTCACCTCACGGTTGCGCAAAATATTGCCTTTGGTCAGAGCAAACAGGGAGACAGAGCTAGAAAGCGAGTAGCAGAACTGGTTTCGCTGCTGCAATTGCACGGACTGGAACGCTTGCGACCGGCTCAGCTCTCCGGGGGCCAGCAACAGCGTGTAGCTCTGGCTCGCGCTCTGGCTCGGGAGCCGCAGTTGTTGCTCTTAGATGAACCGTGGAGCGCGTTGGATGCGCCTGTACGCGCGACGTTACGCGCAGAAATGCAACGGTTTTATGAGCAGTTTCAGGTACCACTGCTACTGGTGACACATGATACGCTGGATGCTCAGGAACTGGCCCATACCATCGTGATTTTGCACCAGGGTCGCGTCCTACAGGTAGGATCGCCGGAAGAGGTTTTTCGTGCGCCACGCACCGCGCAGATTGCAGAGCTGGTTGGTATGCGGGCGCGCTGGCATGGCGTCGTCGTTGCGCTTGAACTGGATAGCGGGCGAGAGTGTCTGGCGACCATTCAAGTAGCTGATGTGACGCTGCGTGCTCGTGTGCCGCTGGTGAGAAAACTACGTATTGGGCAATCTGTTGAGATCGCCATCTACGCCGATGAAATCGCTCTGTGCCCGCCCGACGCAGATCTGCCAGCAAAGATGTCTACAGAACACGCGCAACGAACTAGCGTGCTGGCATCAGGAACAGTCATACAAAATCAGGCGCGAGGTACTTTTTATGCCGTGACCGTGAGCCTTGCCTCCGGCATGCATCTGGAGATCCCATTGCCGCGCTGGCAGCAGCGCGCATTTCAGATCGTGGCTGGCATGCTCGTCACACTGTGCATTCCCTGTGAAGCGGTCCATCTTTTTGAAGCAGACAACACGTTCATATCCATGCAAGAGCGTGCTCAGGAAGACATATAAGGTATTTCGTGAAAATTTGCCTTCAAGCCAGCTTTTGCCGCTCACACAGAAAATCGGCCTGGTTCCATGTAATCTCCTCGCAAGAAAATATGGTACAATCACTGTGAAGAAATATTGTGTACTGATGTATGCTAAAGGAGGCAATAATACTATGTCATCTATGTATAGTCAGCGAGGATTGAGGCTACCGCGTTTGCAACATGCCTCATTGGGCGTGCCCAGTAATGCACAGGAGGCTGTACGCGCATTTTACGGTGGCGTAATTGGGCTGAAAGAGAAGACTGTTCCTTATACGCGGGTTCATGCTGGTCTGGTCTGGTTTGCAGTCGGAGATAGTGAGATGGAACTGCATTTCGTCCCGGACCCCGAGTATCCGGCCAATCCAGCAGAGGAGCGCCATATTTGTCTGGAAGTTGATGACCTGGATCTCTATCGGCGTAAGATTACCGAAGCGGGCTGCAAGATATTTGAAGCGAACCCCATTGCGTATCGCCCACGCTTTTTTTGCCACGACCCTTTCGGCAATCGCCTCGAATTTACTACTATCCAGGGAAACTACCTCGACGCAGAATAAGCGGCAGATGACCAGTGTACTGTTTACCGCCTTTGGCAGGGGACGGAGTACTTGACATCAGAAACGAACGAACAAGGAAGCGCCTGTCTTCTTGTTTGTTTTATCTCTGCCAATAAAGCAAGGAAGCGCCTGTCTTCTTGTTTGTTTTATCTCTGCCAAGAGAGCAAGGAAGCGTTTGTCTTCTTGTTTGTTTTATCTCTGCCAAGAGAGCAAGGAAGCGTTTGTCTTCTTGTTTCTTGCCAGAGCTTCTTTCTCTGTGCTACCCTTTTGCTATGGTTCTGTTCCTTCTCGTCTTTGCTCAGGAGGTCATTATGGAAGCCGATTGGGTCTGCAAGCGTGCCCACCTGCGTGCCTTGCTCCAGTTGCATCCCGACTGGTCCCGGCAACAGTTGGCTGATGCCGTGGGGTGTTCGAAAAGTATGGTCAACACCTGGAAGAAACGTTTTGCTGAAGCTGATCCTGAAAATGTCGTTGTCCTGTTTTCCCGTTCCCGTGCTCCTCACCACCATCCTGCTCGCTTGAGTCAAGAGGTCGTCGAGTGTATCATCGATCTGCGCCTCTCTCCTCCAGAGCACTTACAACGCACACCAGGCCCAAAAGCGCTGTTGTACTATCTTGCCCGTGATGAAACCTTACGGCTGTGCGGCTTGCGCCTGCCACGCTCCACCCGCACCATCTGGAGCATCCTGGACGCGGCTGGCCTCATTGAGCGTGCCGAACCCAGAAAACGCTCCCCATTACCCATGGTGGAGTCCTTGGAAGAAGTCCAGGTCGATTTCAAAGAGGTGAGCAGTGCCGTGCCTGATCCCACCTCGCCATCTGAGAAACGACACCATCTCATTGAAGTCTGCAACTTTCTCGATGCTGGCTCTTCCCGCTTGCTCTCAGCTCAGCCTCATGAGGATTTTCATGCGGAAACGGCCTTTGATGCCGTTGTCACCTTCCTGCGTGCCTATGGCTTGCCCGCGATGTTGACCCTGGATCGCGATGTGCGGTGGGTGGGGAGCGCCACGCAGCGCGATTTTCCCTCCACCCTGCTCCAATTTCTCTACGGCATTGGCGTTCAACCCAATGTCCTTCCGCCTCATCACCCGGAACTCAATTGTTACGTCGAGAGATACAACAAGACCTATAAAAAAGAGTGTTTAGAGATATTTCATATGACTACGCTGTAAGAGGTGAAAGCTGTCACTGAGCAATTTGAGCAGCATTACAACAGAGAAAGGCCCCATCAGGGGCGCAGTTGCCGCAATCAGCCTCCTGCCGTCGCTCACCCGGTCTTGCCCACCCGCCCGAGCTTGCCTGCAACCGTCAATCCTGATCGCTGGCTCAACGCACTCAACGGGCGTTGGTACCCACGAGTGGTGAAAAAGGATGGCCGCATTCAGGTGGATGGAACCTCTTACTACGTCAAAGCTGACCTGGCGGGGCACCATGTCATGTTACGCCTCAATGCCTCGACTTGCTGTTTTGACGTCTTTCGCGGTGAACAGTTCGTCTAGTCCGTGTCCATCAAAGGCTTGCGTGGCGAGCTGATGCCTCTGGAAGAGTACATCGACCTCATGCGAGAGTGAGCTCGTTCTCAAGAGCGTCAGCGCTTGCGCCGACTTCGGCTCGCGCGTCTGCAAGGTCAAGGTGGACAAGGCACCTAAGGCGTCATGCGATCCGCTGCTCTTCTGGCTCCCCTGGCCCAGTTGGGAGGAACTCACTCGCCTCTTTTCCTGTCTGAATGCTTGCTTTCGTTGCTTCCTTGTTTGCTTTCCCCCTGATCCCTGCCGCCTTGTTTCAGCCTCCTACGCTCCTCATCACACTTGAACGTTTGCTTTCCTCACTTTTTTCTGCTCGCTTGTTTCCGATCTCAAATACTTACCCCCCTGCCAAAGGCGGTAAGCAGTACACTCTGGCAAACTATGCTATACTCACAGCATGAACATACGTATCCGCTATTTTGCTTCCTTGCGCGAGATTGTCGGCCAGAGCGAAGAGACACTCGCGCTCCCAGCAGAAACACGCGTGGCCGATGTACGCACCCAGCTCATCTCGCGCTATCCAGCACTCAGAGCAGTCATGGCCCGCTGCATCTGCGCTGTGAACCACAAGTACGTGCCAGCCGAAACGACCTTACAAGAAGAAGACGAACTGGTGTTTATCCCCCCAACCGGTGGAGGCGAGACCATGGAACCGCTCATTCAACTTACACGTGAACCACTGGATCGCCAGGCACTGGTGGCAGCCGTCAGCCGCGCCAGCGTCGGCGGCATCGTCATCTTTGAAGGCGTCGTACGCGATAATGCCCGTGGCAAACAGGTACGCTACCTCGAATATGACGCTTACGTGGAAATGGCAGAACAACAAATCCGCGCGATCATCAGCGAGGCGCAACAGCGCTGGAGCATCGAACGCATCGCCGTCGCGCACCGTTTTGGACGGCTAGAGATCGGCGAGGCCAGCGTGATCATCGTTGTAGCCTGCGCCCACCGCGCCGAAGCGTTTGAGGCTTGCCGTTACATCATTGATACAGTAAAGCAGACGGTGCCAATCTGGAAAAAAGAAGTGGCTACCAATGGCGAGGAATGGGTCGAGGGATAATACAGCCTGTTTCCTTGCCGTCCAGGAAAGAAGGGACGTTAAAAGCTACATACAGAGCGTTTTTTATGGTATAGTTAGGGGAGAGCTACCTTTGCTTCACGCAAAGACAAAGCGACGACGCAATGTCACTGCGGCATGCACTCTCGGTTGCCAGGTTTCTTTGTTCGACCAACGATCTGGGACAATTCCAGGGGTTTCTCGCGGAGGTCGTTGATGAATTTATTCGAAAAGCAGTCTCGTCTCAATCAGCTCTTCACGCAAAGCCCGGTTAATGCTGCTTACCTCGCTGGCTCACTCTCGAATCGCGCCACATTTGGTCAACTTACCGACGTTGATGTCGCCGTTCTCATGATGGATCAGATTAAGGCCGACCAATTTCTCGATTACCAGCTCTACTTTCTCAGTGAGCTGGCTAAGCGCCTGGAGTCTGACGCGATTGATGTCGTGATTCTCAATCAGGCTTCTCTCCTGCTCAAGCTGCAAGTTATCAAATATGGGCAGATTCTCTTCAGTCGCAATGAGAAGCAGCGCGTGTCTTTCGAGACTAAGGCCGTGATGGACTATCTGGATTTCAAGAAGTTCGATGAGATCCAGAATCAAGCCCTCAGCCGCCGTCTCTATACGCAGGCCTTGCCAGTTGACCAGGAGTTGCTGCAAAAGCACCTGAAACAACTGCGTACTGCCTTGCCGATCCTGCGCGATCTCGCGACAACATCCCAGGAGGAGTTTACCGCCGATTACCATATCTATGCATTGGCAGAGCGCTATCTCCAACTGGCGATTGAAGCCTGTTTCTCGCTATGCAGTACACTTATAGCCTCATTGGGACTGCGACGGCCTGAAGGCTATCACGAGATCCTTAGTATCATCGCAGCACAACAGATCATTCCACGCAACTTGAGTTACCGTCTGGAGGTGTTGACCAATCTGCGCGATGACCTTGTGCATGAAGCCAGCGCCGTCAACCATGTTCAGCTTTATGACTATATACAAAATCATCTTGCAGACCTGGAAGAGTTCGCTGACATCATCGAGAAAAAATAGCTATAAGCGTAATAGCATACAGAAAAGCCAGCATCGTATGCAAACCTTTCTGTATGCTAGAGCCTCACTTCACGCTTACTGAGCGTAAAGCGTTCGCCTGGCTCATAGCTTCAGCAGCTTCATCTGGACGATTGGTGTCCTCGTAGATCTGCGCCATAGTCTCATAAGCGACGATCAGCGAGGGGTCCATAGCAATAGCCTGCTGTACGATATCCAATGCCTCGTCATAGCGTTTGACCTCGCGTAGCGTATCAGCAAAGTCATTGTAGTAATCAGCATTCAGCGGGTCACTCTCAATAGCATTCTGATAGTTCTCGATAGCCTCATTAGAGCGATGGAGCGCATCATAGGCTGTAGCTAACTGATAATAGCCCTCTGGATCGTCCTCAGAGCGCTCCAGCAGCGTCTGAGCGGTCTGGATGGCCTCATCGTAGCGTCCCAGGGCATTATAGGTCTCTGCCAATCCTGCGTACGCTGCCGCCAGGTCGTCTGCTTGCAGCTCTCCGTGCCCGGCACCATCCATCAGAGCTTGATAAATGGCGAGTGCCTCTTCATAGCGCTCGGCCTCAAGATACACCTCCGCGATGCTGAAGCGAGCGGTAACACGCTGTGAGTCAAGCTGAAGTGAACGCGCATAGGCATCAATAGCTTCAGTGGTATTGCCTTGCAAGGAGCGCCAGGTACCCAGGTGTTCCCATGCCTCCGCGTCCTCGGGATCAAGAGCGACGATGCGCGTATAGATATCTGCAGCCTGGTCTCGCTCACCCATCTGCTCATAGATAGCAGCCAGCATATCATAGCCCGTCCGTCCCTCGGGATCGAGCGAGAGCATCTGATTGGCGGTAGAGAGTGCGTCATCATAACGGCGCATATCCAGATAGAGACCGGCCAGTTCGGCATAACGCGCGGCCTCAACTGGATGCTCATCAATGCGACGCTCCTGGTCCATGACACGTCGCCACTGATCATTGACGCGCTCACGCACATCGCGCAAATTATCAGCAGCCAGTGTATTCTCGGCATTGAGCATAAGCGTCTGGCGATAGGACTGAATCGCATCCAGATAGAGATTCTGTGAGCGATAGGCATCACCAACATTCAAATAGAGTTCATCGTTTTCCGGGTCCAACTCTAATGCCTGCTGAAATGTTTCTAGAGATTCCTCGTACAGCCCCAGCTCCCCATACAAATTTCCCAGGTTGATATATGCATCGATCAACTGTGGATCAAGATCAATGGCACGACGATAGCCTGCAACAGCCGTTTCCGCGTCGCCCAGATACTGCTGAGCCAAAGCCAGATTATAGCGCGCACGCGCGTTATTCGGACTCAGCTCTACTGCTCGCGCAAAAGCCTCGGCAGCCTCCTCATAGTCACCTTTTTGGGCCGAGGCGTTCCCTTTATCGGTCCACGTCTGCTCGTCGCGGCTTAGCTGATCGCGACTGACGAAATGAACAGGAGCGCTGTTCGTATTGTTTGTGTTCGAGCCGTTTTGCATCTCATTCATCTATTAGCCTATCTCCTCTATGCAACAGCGTTTGGATTTCTCAGAAGAAAAACATTGTAATACCCATAGGCATTCAGAAACGCCACTGCCGTGGCTAGCCTTCGGCTCATCTGAATGCAAGGCAATATAAGTCCTTGCGTAGTATAGCACGCCTCGACCACCTGTCCATAAAAAATCCTTTCAGGGGACCCCTATGCCTTCAGGCTATGGATACGTCGCGATCAAGCGAACGGAACGAAAGGCACCCGCAGGTGCGGTTACGTTGTGCCTATCCCCTGGCGGGGAAGAAACAGAAGTGCGGTCTGTTCCTCCTACCAGAGATAGCTGGCACTCTTTCCCGCACGAAGTCATGGTGGCCCCGACGAGGATACCGGTTTGCACTTCTTCTCAGTCAGTGTGCCCCTACCTTGTAACACGCAAGGTCAGATGAAACTCATACAAGTCTTCTGGGAAGAAGGCTTCAGTGTATTCAATTGGTGATCCGGTCTCATCAAACGTCGTTGTAGTGAGACGAATACCAATCACTTCCGGTGAGATACGCAACAACTCAGCCTCACGCGTGGTGACTACACCTCCTCTGAATGACTGTTCAACAATATACGGTTGCAGCCCCTCTGAAGCCATCAGAGCATACAGAGAGCCATCTGCGGCCTCCTTCGCCCGCTGATAGACGGTGGCTGCACGCGGATACGGCAAATAGTCGACTTCATAGGCCACAGGTACATCATCGGCGGTACGCAAGCGTTCCAGGCGCACAACTTGCTCTTCATCCGTCAAACGTAACTGTTCGCGTACTGCCTGCGATCCTCGTACTAATTCACTGACAAATAACATTCCGCCCGGACGTCTCCCTCGCCGCCGCAGTTCTTCAGAAAAGCTTGTCAGTTCACTTACAGTTTGCTGCTGCACCCTTGGCTCGCAAACAAACGTTCCTCGGCCATGTTGACGGTATAACAACCCCTCATGCACGAGTTCGGTTAGGGCCTGCCGCACGGTTGCACGGCTCACATGATACTGCGCAACCAGTTCTGGCTCAGACGGAATTGCAGTATGAGGTGCAAGATGACCGGCTCGAATTCTGCTGCTTTAACACTTCTTTCAATTGGTAATAAAGTGGTAAAGGATTTGAGCGCTCAAGTGTTGGCATATACTATTCCCCTTATGTCCATACAACAGATTTAATGAATGGTAACTTATGGGATGAATATATCACAAAAAGGGCGTGGAGTCGAGAGGTTAGTGAAATAAATTTGCATAAATAGGAAAAGTGACCCGATAGAGTCCCTAAATTATCGGGTCACTTGATATTGCTCAGGCGACGGCAATGCCATTTTCGGCCAGAACGCGATCAATCTCGCTTTTCAGGCGCTGAGGATGGGGGCCTATCAACCGACCAATAACCTTACCGCCGCTGAAGATCATCAGGGTCGGAATGGCCTGAATACCCAGTTGTCCGGGGGTATTGGTATGCTCGTCGATATTCATCTTGGCGAAACCCAATTTGCCCAAGTACTCGTCACTCAAGCGTTCATAGACTGGCGCTATCGCACGGCAGGGGCCACACCATTCTGCCCAGAAGTCAACTATGACGGGAGTATCAGCTTTGAGGACTTTTGTCTCAAAATCTTGATCACCGACATAGAACAGATTGGCATGTGTAGTAGTCATACGTTACTTTCTCACTTTCGAAATGTAGTCTTGTCGCGTTTTTTCAGCTTCGCTGACATCTTACTTATCTGACTACTCATATAAACAAAACTGCGACACCCTTTATTTCCATGTTGCGCGGCCCATTTTGCCTTCCTCATACCGTCCTGGCTCATACAAAGCCCATTTAGCGGCGGCGATTGCCTCCCTGCAGGATGGTCAACAATTCCAGAATGTAGAGGAACAGGTTCAACACAGTGATAAAGAGTGATACCGCCAGGCCAATAGCATTCGGCATCGTGTCGGCCATATGCTTGGCACGCTGTACGTAATACAGCACATACCCGGAGAAGATGCCTACGCCCACTATCGAGATCAATAGGGAGAAAATGGTACTCTGGAATATGATGCCGATCAGGCCCGCAACCAGCAATAGGATCACACCAAAGAAGAGATAATCACCAAGACGCGAAAAATCACGCTTGGTTGTCCAGGAATAGAAGGCCAGGGCCAGTGATGTCACTGCCGTGATCAAAAAAGCCTCCTGCAGGAGATCCGTCGCTCCGGCAAGCACATACTCCTTTACCAGCGGACCCAGCGACATCCCTTCCAGGAAGGTAAACAGATAGAGCAGGAACAGATTCAAACCGGGCTTTTGAATCAGAAAACGCAACGCCATCAGCACAATCAAGCCCGCGATAGCTACCACCAAATACGTTCCAATGCTGGCAGCAGGTATCACCAGATAGCCTACAAAGGTTCCCAGTGTTGCGAAAAGGAAAGAGAAGGCCAACAGAGCCATCACTTTACTGATCAGACTACTGGCCTGCGCGTTTTCATAGGGAAGGGTTTGATATTGATAACCAGCGCTCTTGCCCCTACTTCTGCCTCCTCCGTAGAAACCACCTCCACCAAAGGGGCCATTGCCTCTAGGATCATACATAAGCGAACCTCGCACTTATTAGTTTCAATACCCTCAAGCGTTTCAGTACCCTCAAGTGGGTCGAGAAAGAACATGGGTTCCTGCTCCCTCTTCAAGAAGAAAAGTCTATGTACAAAACCCTAAGAGGTCAAGTGAAGACGCATTAGGATAAGTAGTCAGGCCTCTTCAACACCAGGGAAGAGGCTCTTTCACCATGTATATACATACGCACAACGCAAATAACAGGTTGCACTTGCAAGCACTGTTTCGAATGAAATGAGGTTGCTAACGACCAAAGAGTAGTATGGTTCCCTCACAATAGCCATGCATCCACAAGAGCGTCCCTGGTGGGCGCTCATTCCATAACCGCTGAACATCAAGAATATGTTTGCTTCGGCTGATCTGTCGCAGCTTCAGCAGGGAGTGTTGCACTAGAAGAGACAATTTTCGGCGTAGCAGCAATGTTCGTAATGGTGCAACGGGGGTGATCTTGCGTAGCGTGCCAGTAAAAAGTACTCCTGTCAGGCTGAAACATCAATCCCCCACAGCGTGGACAATAAAAAGGTACAGGCTGATCCTGACCTGTCGTCATGCCAAATGCCTCCTTTGTAAAGAGGGTACAACGCATCATACGCTCATGATCACATTACAAGACGCTCCACACACCACAAATCTCGCAAAACGCGACGCCGACCTCGCCGAAGGTCTTGCTACGCGTGTTCCAACAATCATAGGCTATCGCCAGGGAGCCACAGCTCCAACAACGAGCGCGTCCACCAGCTTTGCTCTCGCTCGCTAACTGCTGGAGTAGAGCGCTGCGGGCTTCTTCAGAACCGGTATAGCCAGGATTATAGGCCAGGTGCAACAGGTTGCCTAAAGGCAAACTGATCTCATGCGATGGTGGCTGCAAAGGTGCTCCAGTGACTGGTGGCGTAACCGGCGGCTGTGGCGGGCGACGAAACAGTTCTCCACGCGCTGTACGACGTCCACCCTCAATTGCTGGTGTATACTCACGCTCAATACGCTCGCCATTCGCCAGCGGTGGTGGAGAAATAAATGATTGATACGAACCATTTTCTCCATTCGTACGCGCGACCTGCGAAAGCGGGCCTTGAGTATTCTGGTTCTGTACATCCTCATGCTGAGCTAGCTGACTCTGATGCTCAGTTGCCTGTGGATTATCAGCAGCAGTTTGCTCGGCAGGAGATGCTTCTGCAACTTGTTCTGCTTGATCGACAAGATGATTGGTATTCTCTGGCTGATCAGGCGGATTAGCACGTCTTCGTCGAGTTATCGGCATTGGGGTTCACTCCATAAGAAAAGAAGTTGTGTGTGCATACAATCGAAACGCAGCACAGGTATTATATCACGGCGAGAGAGAAAAAACAGTCTGGTACGTGATTAGGGTAAACATCGTCTTTTTATCAAAACTGGGCGAGAAAACCACTCGGTCTTCAGCCTCGTGGGTGAACTTGGGCTTCCGAAGAAGCCACTCGGCGAAAGACCGAGTGGGAGTTCACACCAGCGATGCTCACCTAAATCACGCCTTCCTGTAGGATAGAAACCATGCTCGGGTTGCTTTCCTTACCAGGAATATGTCTGGGAAGAACCCAATTTCTCTTCTTACAAACCGACTTCAAACACTCTCTAAAGAGCCTCTATTAATGGCCTTTAAAGAAATCGGCATTGACTTTGATGTAACTCTTCCACTCGTCTGGCACCGCTGATTCTTCAAAAATAGCTGTGACAGGACAGGCAGGCTCACAAGCACCACAATCGATACACTCATCAGGATTGATATACAACTGCTCAGCTTCTTCAAATCCTGGCTCATTGGGCGAGGGATGAATGCAGTCCACTGGACAGACATCGACACAAGACGCATCTTTGACGCCGATACATGGGTGGGTGATTACATAGGTCATTGTTCTAGACATCCTCCTCTTAGCACGCTATGTAAAAACCAAGGTCATAGCGGCAAAGTTTTGTAGTAGGCTAGCTTCAGTATAGAGGGTTGTACAGGCGATGTCAATTATCTTACGGCCCCCTGAATGCGGCCCAAGAGTTCATCATCAGCACAGAAAGATATGTGTATAGTCAGTAGGTGTCAAAGTCGTAACCGCAAAGGTCGCATTCGATGGCAGCACAACGAGTACAGAGTATCCCTTAACAGCGGGGAAAGACGCTGTGCGATACTTAATGTGATGAGCGGTAAGAATGTTCAATAAATTACTCGCAGGATGGTCAGGTTCGCGTGTAACCACCAGGATAGCTGGCCGGTCCGCTTGCAAAATAGCATTTGTATAGGCTGGAATGCGATTCAAACCACTAAAAGCAGGTGTATTCTTCTCAATAGCGGCAAGCGGATCGGACATAATAATACGCTGATTGGTCTTAAATGTGATCGGGTTGCCAACAAAACTTCTGGCCCAGGCATAGTGGACGTGCTCGCTTTGGAGATAGGTAATGATTGGCTCATCATTAATCGGCCCATTGATACAATATGGTGATGCAAAGGCCAATGCTATGTTTGTATGCTGATACGTCACAGCTTGCACACATAGGTAGCAACAGAGCACCACTAGCAATACCACATTCACGATACCGACCAGAGGTGACGCGACCAGACTGCGCAACGCTGGACGAGCCTGGGGCAAGTTGGCGCTCACCGCAACGTCCGTTCCTGCTTTTCGTTGCGGTCGCTGGAAAATCATATTGATAAATGCAAATACAGACGCGAACAAGAAAGGGGTAGCCAGTAACAGTGGCGAAGCATAACGGTCGACAAAATCGGTATAGCACGGAGAAAGAATAACAATCTTATTCGCTATATTACTGCAAAAGGCGAAACAAATGATGGTAGCAAACAGTGTCGGCAGTAGTATCATACGCCATAATTGGAGGAAAGGATAACGCCAGATAATACATGAGACGCCAGCTCCTACCAGCGCAATAATCAGGCAAGTTAGAGCAAATATCAGAGATGCAGTGTACCAGCCCATCAATGGCACAGTCTGGTTCGGTACGGAGCCACTCAGGAGACGTGGCGCAACACACTCGAGCAAAAGTTTCCCGGCATAGCTGGTGTGGGCTGCTTTCTGCTCCAATGTCTGTGTGGGACTATTCAGATTCATAATATAGGTGACATTGGCCCAATGATATCTGAGGCCCCACAGCAAAGCCGGAAGCACGCCCATCAGAAAAGCGGGAATAGCAGCAAGAGCCAGCAAAAGTTTGCTGATCGTGTCGCCAAAAGCGCGCAACCAGGGCATATGCACACGACGGATAAGCAGCACTATTTGTGTGATACATCCACTGATAATCCAGACAATTGCAGTCAATACTGCTGAAGCAATCAGGGGATCGATCCAGAGTCCCAGGCCAACACAGAAACCAATAGCCAGCCAATACAAAGCCAGCCTACCAGCAGTTGCTCCACGTTGCCAATGCTGAACAAGACGGACGGCCAGCAGCAACAAGAGCACCATCAAGATAAATGTTTCAATATAACCACCCAATGTATGCAATTGTATGATAGCCCCGTACAGCGGTAGGACAGCGGCAAAAAATGCAGCGCTACACATAAAAATAGTCCGCGCAGAAACAGTCAGATGAGCATTGTCAGCCAGGGCAGCGGCTAATTTCCAGGTCAGCCAGACAAGTATCAGCGAGAGCAAAACGGGTTCAGCATGTAATGCCCAGGCGGATGGACCGACCAGCGCAAAAATAAGCGCTACCAGATACGCCTCCATACTTCCCATATAGGCCTGTCCATAAAAATAAACGGGCAATTCACCATGTAAAATGTGCTCCGCCTGAATACCAACCAGCGCCTCATCTCCGTCCACGTTGCCCCCGCTCCGCAGCACGAGCCAGACTCGTAAGGTCACAGCAAGTAGCAGGAAGATCCACAGCGGCGATTGCAGATAGTGGTCCCAGGAGTGTTGTTTTCGCACGATCCGACCGAAAAAAGGTTGCGCTGTCAGTGGTCGGTCTTGCATTTCTATACGCATAAATTCTCTTACTCCTTTACTCAATTATGCGCAACTACCAGCGACTCCCACCATGCTTTCTTCTAGCTGCATTTCCTTCACCACTATCATTTCCGCATTTCTGCGCACGGAGAGTATTTTTTTCCTTACTATTTCAACGATATACAGTTAATAAGCAAAAATAGAGATCAAATATACAGAGATATGTGTTATTGGCAGAGAAGCAAAGATTGTATATGAATAGTTACTTCAACGGCTCTACATAAAGGTGCGAGAACGCTACTTCGGTCCCCTGATCCTCAACATACAGACCAATCTGCCCCACGAGAAGAGGAGTTTTCGTTGGATCAGCGACGGCTGTACCAACAATCCGGCTGTTGATCAGGAATGTGAAGCTATTGCCCAGCGCCTCTACGGTGATCGTGTTGCTCGCGCCTGGTATGGTAAGCAGTGAAGATACAAAGCCAGTGCTGATATGCACCCAATTACCATTGCTATCGTAGCGCAGGAAGGCGTATTGTGCATTCCATGCTGGCGTGATCTCAAAGAGATAATATTTCGACTGATCAGATGCTGCACGGAAGATCACACCATAATAATCAGGGTCTGCATTTGTCGTGCGCACCTCTGTTGTTGTGACAGTCATGCGAAAATCGTGAAAATCCTGATAGTAATCCTGCGCAATAGCCACACTATTAGAGAATTTATTCAGAATATGATACCGCTGGTTATGTGCATCAAAGAAAAAAGTGCTACTTGTCGGCCAATAGTTAGGATCTGCTAAGAGATCTGCAACGGTAGGCTTCACCGTGGGTGTGGCCGTTGGCTTGACGATGGCTCTGACAGGCGGGACTGGCTGTACCGCTATTAAGAGCACAGAAAAAACTACTGCTCCCACCACTGCCAGCAACATAAGCATCATGACCACCAGCCGCAGCACGCTCTTCTTTTGTCGCCACCTCGACTGCCAGCGACTCACAGGTTTGGTCACAATCCGCACTGGAGGCAGGTCGGCCAACGAAGCAACGCCCATATGAGCAAAGCTGGCCGCCGCTTTACTACGCGTTAGCACCGCTTTCTTTTCGTCATCGGCGATCACCTGAGTAAAAGCCGTACAAAATGCGCCAGATGATTGAAAACGTCGGTTGGGATCTTTAGCCAGCGCAGTCTGCACAACGTGGTCCAATACAGGACTCACATCAGCACGTATCAAGGCCAATGATGGTGGTACCTCGTGCACATGCATCAGTACAAGAGCAATGGCCGCATCAGCTTTAAACGGCAAACGCTTCGTCAGTAAAAAAAACAGCGTAATACCCAGCGAATACACATCCGAGCGCCCATCCAGTTCCTGTCCCAGTGCCTGTTCCGGTGAAATATAATCGGGTGTGCCCATCACAGCTTGAGGACCTTTTATTTGCGTCTGCTCTGCCTCGCCATCGGTACGGGTGAGACGCGCAATACCGAAATCAGAGAGGATCACATGTCCTGCACTATCCAACAGAATATTAGCAGGTTTGACATCACAATGCACACAACCATGTTCATGAGCATAATCCAGGGCGGCTGCAAGCTGCTCAAGGTACCACTGTGCCTCTTGCAAAGAAAGGGGAGGACGCTTCGCCATATATTCAGAGAGCGTACCACCTGGCATATAAGGCATAACAATGTAGGGCAGACCTTCCTCTTCACCGTACGAGTAAATAGGCAAGATATTTGGATGGTTGAGTTTGACTGGCCGCTTCCGCTTCGCGCAGGAAGCGTCGGTAGAAGTCTCTTTGCGTACGCCTGTCCATATTCGTACGAGGCAAAAAAACCTTGATCGCGACCTTCCGTTCTGGAGCTGTCTGCCGAGCGAGAAATACAAAGCTCGATCCCCCATACCCCAACACTTTCTCCAATACGCACGATCCCAACACTTTCCCAATGAGATGTTGTCCCTTCGTTACACCCACACCTAAGCTCCTCTCTAACTCCCTCTACGAGAGCTAGTGCGACCTATCACACAGGTTGATATCCATGCAATATTTTAAGCAAAAGGCACATCCATTGTCAATATTTGCGCTAATTGGATAGTTTATATGGCCTTGCATTCATAACGTTTTGTTTAGACCGTAAACACCCCATCGCGCATGATCACGCGACCATCGACCTCAATGGTGCAGTTGGTGGGAATGACATCAACATGGACACCGGCATCCCAATCAGCACCGGTAAACTGAGGATAAGGATTGCCAAAAGCCACATGCAGGCCTGGCATCTTCTCATCCTGAAGCAGATTTCCGACCAGCTTTTTCAGGCTGGTGAGCGTGCCGATGGCGAACTCACCGGCACGGTTGCCGTTTGGTACTGAGAACAGGTAATCGCGTACTTCTTGTGCCAGGGCTGTATCGTCGCTGGTCACAGCCGTAATATAGCCATCCTTAACGTTGATAGTCAGTGGATGTTGCAGGACGCCATACTTCTCCGAGAAGTAATCGCCCAGCACGTCACAGACAAGCACGCCATCTACGGTAGCAGGCGCAGTGTAAACTTCGCCTTCGGGCAAGTTGCCCCATTTTCCCTGCTCATGATAGCGACCGTGGCAAGGAATCCAGCGCCAATCTTTGTGGAAAGTGGCAGTCACATCGCTCCCTTTGGCGGAGGTTACATGGATCACCTGAGCTTTACGTACCAGATCATAGATATGGTTGGTCAAACGATAGACTTCATCATAATCGGCGCACATACCATCAGCCATCAACGCCTCATCAATACCAATCATATGTCCATGCCGCACTTTTAGTTCAGTAACGAGAAAAGGCAGCAGCGGAATACGAAACGCAATCTCCCCTGGTTGCGCAGTTGCTATATAATAAGTCACGGTGGGACGAGCACTGATCAAATCATTGCGCAATGTATCTGAGAAAACGGTCAATGGCCGCTCTCCATAATGTTCCAGGAAACGCACGCTTACATCTGCGTGGTGTTCCAACACAATGCCAGCTACCTGGCGGGCAATATTTTCACGTGCATAATCCGTAAGAATAAAGACACGATCCTGCGCTGTCACTCCCATACACTTGACGGCGTTCTCGGCACCCCAGCGCACGCGCTGCTCAAAGCTTAGAGAAGCGTCGCGCGCTCCCTGCTGCTTCAGTGTAGAACTTGTATCTGGCATAGCAAATCTCCTCGTTTTTATATGCTGATCCTGCACATTCCTCTATTATAGAACCTATACGATTCTGGCTCGTTCACTGTAACAACTGAACAGCTTGATAACCATTTTGACTGCCAAAAATGCTAGTGCAGTGGTCAAAATATGCACAAGTTAGTACATCAATGTGTTATACTTCGGCTAAGAACATATGGATATGTGCTATGTTCTCGGGTCTCCATCCTTCCGGGGGAAAACGTTGGGAAATTGGAGAGCCTATGTTCTCGGGTCCTCGTCATCCGCATTAGCAAGGAGCACTGCATGGCTGGCAGTTTCGACATTTCGCATGTTGTCGATTATCTTACGCGCATGAATCTCAAGGTAGCTCACACTGATCGTGCGCAAAACATTATCGAATTAGTCTTTCAAGGCAATCGCAAACAGTGGCATATGATTGTGAGCATCCAACAGAAAGGCGCAGCGAGAAAGTTGCTGCTGGTTGCCCCGCATGTTGGAACATTGGAGACGACAAAACGTCTGGAATGCCTTGAGGCATTAATGGCGATCAATTATCGCATCGCGCTGGGCAAATTTGGTCTTGACCTCAACGATGGTGAGGTACGCCTGGAAGAGTCTATTCCCCTTGCTACGGATGGCATCACCTTTGAGCAGTTTCAGCTCGCTATGGGCGCTATTATGCAAACTGTCTCCATCTACCAGGATCTCCTTCCGCGCATCATCGATGGCAATCTCTCTGTACAGGAGACGCTACAGGCCTGCGAACAGGCGTTTTTCCACGACACAACAGAAACGCCAGCAACGCTATCCAGCAGCCGCCAGAAGACTGACGAGTTGCCTGAACTGGATGTGAATGAGGTGCTGGCAGAGGTTACGCGGATCTTTGAAAAACGCCGAGAGTAAGCGGGAGTTGTATCTCCCGCTGGCCCTGGTTTGTGGCTTATAAAATAGGTTTGCGCTCTGAATAATGCCCATTTTGCTGAGCCTTCGAGTGCTGACTAGTATCTTCCTCCTGGTCATACTCTACCGTAGCGAGTTCCTCAGCGAGTTCCTCAACTGTATCCGTCACAGTTGGTTTCAGAGGTACCCAGGTATCTATCGACCTGGCAACAATTTTTCTACCTCTGGAATGCCCTCTATAGCGCTGATAGAGTGTCGTTCCTCCCCACGAGAGAATGAAAATCGCGATAATAAAGCCGATATACATGATCACCGATGGACTCATCACTAGGAGCAATCCTTTTCAACAGACGGTAGAAAAAACCATGCGTTCTTCCGCCTCTACAAACAGTTCCGTGTCCCAATTGTAGCGTTTTTGCGCGAAGAGCGTCAAGCCAGGTGGCATATTTTGGCTTTTGCACACGAGACACATCTGATGTCAGATTATATTGCCTTTTCTCGGGCACCTTTTCAGAATAGATTTAGTAAAGGCCACACAATTTCTCCCATTATGAGTCGACTTTACATACCTTCACATACCTTCTCAGGAGTTCCGCTTATGTCACTTCCACCTTTTTTGCGCTGGTTATCTCCAGCCACCACGCCACGCGTTGAGCGCGTACAAGAACAGGTCAATCCCACTGCCGCCACCTCCAGTCCCACTCAGGAAGATTGGTACTGGGGCAGACTGGCAACCGGCGCTGAAGAAGACTACTACTGGCGTCGCCTATCCGATAACTGGTATATGAAAGATTTGATCCCCACTACCTACTTAATCTCCGACCACAAAACACATTTCTTTCCCCATTTCTCATCATAGATAATCCCGCGCTTCTGCATGAACTCCCAATCTTCATACGTGATCGTTGGAGGAATAGGCGAGTTATTCTTTGACTGCGTACTCCTATGAATAGACAGGATATGCGCCTGATAATTAATAGACCGCCAGCTACGACGAGGCAAAGCTATTAAAATACTCATGCGATCACCATTTTCATACATTTGACGTAACACCTCATTCTCTTCTCCTGTCCATGAAGGTGACGCTCCATTGAGTCGCCAGATAAAGCCGGTATCATTCCCCCAGACAGGATCACGCCAACGGATGATCAGACGCAACCAATGAGGAGCCATAGAATTCTATTAAAACTTCCTCAGTGAGAGCCTCAACAAGCATTTTGCGATCATCAAATACCAGGCTGTTCCAATGCGGTGCTAGTTTCTCAATGAGGTCTGAATAAGCCAATAATACCCTTCCCTGACTTGTTTTCACTGGAGCATTCAACTTCTTGGAAAGTTCTGCACGATTCTCCTGCAATTTGGCGTATTCACCTTCAATGTCTTTACGCACATTCTCATCTAAGGAGGGATTTTTCAAGCTCATCATCAAGCCTGCACGCTGTTGATCAATCTCTTCTAGTTGGTGCTGTACGCTGATTAGCTCACTCTCAGCCTTCTTTTGCTCCTCGTTTGCGTATTTCTTATAATGTGAAAAGTCCTCTGTCTTAGCCAAATGTTCTCGCAGCTTCTCTACATAGATATCATCTAGCTCATGCACAGCAATTGCTGTATGATACTGCACAATGAGGCTTAAATCCTTCTCATAAAGCCCATAAAACCATGAACGGGCAGACCCACCAGGAGCACCACGGGTTACGTAGACAGCACCTAATAGCTCTGTACGGATAATATCTTTTAGTAGTGCTTGCGCGTTGGGGGTGTCTTTTTGATGATAGCGTGCAGGTTGGCTCGTATTCGTGTTCTTCTCACCATCCAATGTGTATGGAGCAAGACGGTTAAATGCATACCAGAATACTGCCTCCTTCACAATTGAAGGGTGGTTCTCCTTAATTTTCACTTCGCCTTGGTGTATCCACCATCCCAAGTAACTTACATTCGTTAATAGAGAGATAAGCCCTCTTTTTGTAATATGATAACCTCCTGCTACTTTCCGCAGTTGACACCGTGAGACACTACGAGGGTCAATGTCAGGGGAAAAAGAGCGAAACAAGACAGGCATTGACACCACTTCTCGACAGAGAAGCGTTAAGTTCCCACCCAGTGCCATATACCGGTCAAAAAGCCACACGACAACATCGGCATGTGGCTTATAGATCATATACTTCTTGTATCCTTTATTCCGAACCTGAACACCATTTTCTGTTACCCATTCGCGCCGATCCAGAGTATAACCCACTGGAATAGCACGCCCATCATACTCACCACGTTCACTTACCTTATACTTTGCTCCTACCAAGCGCGCCATGATATAATCAGTGATATAGTCAGCCGCAGCTTCACACTTCCAACGGAACTCTTTTACATGGAAGCGGTTATTAAAGTTATAGGTCATGTTCGGTGTTATCACTAACACGTCATTTTGACGACAAATAGAGATGAACGTATTCACCTGTATTTGCGTTTCATCCCGAAAAAGGCGGTCCTCTAAAAAGACAATCACCGCCTTAATTGTGCCTTCTTCAATATGTGATACAAGCGTACGCAGTCCCTCACGCTCATCAATACGCAAACGACCAGAACAGCCTAAGTCCTGAGTAAAAACAATGATCTTCTCATCAGTCCAACCCAAACGCCGAGCAAAGTTAACGAGATCGTCTGTCTGCATTTCCGTTGAGTTCGTAGCATATTTAACCTGCATCTGTGTTGATTGGCGGGCGTACACCCCTACGCTTGCCTCTAGTGGTAGCTCGGTGCTTGTCCATGGTGATAACTGTTGTTTCTTCTGTCTTGGCTGAAACCTCTGATGCCGTACCATTTTCAATCTCCTCTATCTGCAATGCAAGACGAACCAATATTCGACAAACCTGCTCAGTTTCTTCTTCCGATAGCATATCTATCTCCCCCTACAAATGCAATATAGAAAGAAACGCTTACGTGAATTGAGCATACAGACATTTCTCCCTTATTTTCACATGCTATCTGCATCACTACTACATCACAGCCGTATTTTCTCA
Organism: uncultured Chloroflexia bacterium; assembly: GCA_963802635.1. Classification (GTDB taxonomy): domain Bacteria; phylum Chloroflexota; class Ktedonobacteria; order Ktedonobacterales; family Ktedonobacteraceae; genus CAVTLG01. The sequence continues at coordinate 1,199,614 of CAWDJJ010000001.1, forward strand.
GTATCATACTTACATTCTCCTTCTTCCGTCAGAAATTGCCATCCGGTAGATAAATGCCCTCAAAAGAAAGATCCATAGAACACCCCCTTCTAATCGTTAGGCGCGATAGCCGATAGCGCGCCGACAGTCTGCACATAACAGGCGAACCTCGATCCCGCCACGTGCGTTACGCCAGTTGACCGAGCGGCAATGTGCGAACTTGTGGCACCGATGGCACCACGTACGAAATAGATCCATAGATTGCTCCTTTGTGAATGCGTTGAAATGACTCAAGCGACGTCAGCCGCTGCGTTGTCTGGGTCCAGTTCAATAGAGTAGAGGTCTCGCTTATCACGGACACTTGCGGAAAAGTCACGCTGTTTCTCTTCCATGCGGGTTTCTACGCGCTGATAGACATAGCTCACCGTTCTCCGTAGCTCCGGTGTGCATCCTGGACGCGGTGGACGCCACGCCTCGACCGTGACGATACAACCCGCAATTTGATCAATGATGCGATCCATATTGACTTCGCGCTTGCGTTTTCGGATGAAGGGTAACAGCGGGATTGCCGGTGTTTCTTCCTGGCACGCTGGAGGGTTGCACACCGCGACCGCTGTTTCTTGGGGTTCCTCTTCGGGTTGCTCTTCCTCTCGCAGAGATGGGAATGCCTCTTGAATGATCAGCCAGTCAGGGTGGACCGGCCATCGGGAGCGGTTGGTATCCTCCGTTGGCACGATGTAGCGTAACCAGCCATCAGGAAGGCCATCAACGCCGCCGCCACGGTGTCCGACCGCATACGACCACAGGCCTGGTAGGCGTTCTTCCAGGTCATAGGCGTTCTCAATGCCATGAAACACCCCTTCTTGTTTCATCTCGTTCAAGGCTTCTCGCTTGAACCGCATCTCTACGCGCCATACCGCCGCTTTGCCGTCCCATACGGGGTTGCCTTGTTCGTCTTTGGCTTGACGCCAGAGGTCATGAAACCATTTCTTCTCCGGTGACTGGTATTTGATTTCATGGGTTTTATCGTAGATGAGTGCAGATACGGCCCCGTTGCGCGATCCGAAAGGCAGGCCGGTTAAACGATCCCAGCGACTCTTGACGCGGGACGGTCCATCGAGCCATGCCTGCTCACTTAAGGGATCTTGGTCTTTGTACTGTGCCCGCGAGACAAAGTGGCGCTTGACTTCCTGCACATCGGTGAGATCCAGGTTGAGCACGTCAGCCGCTAGGTCGCAGGCCGACACTTGCAGGTCAATGTACTGCCCGAAGTGTTCTGCCAGGAAGCAACGCACCTGATAGACGACTTTTCCCACGTCTCGCACGGACCATAAGTATTCCGAAGAGAGACGGACTTTACAGAGGTTTGCCATCGTTGAGCCACAGTTGATAGAAAGTGCCATCTTGGAGCTACGCAGTATCCATTGATAGCCGTCGGCACCCTTGCGCGTCATCACGAGCGGGACGCCTGCAAAGAAAAACCGCGTAGGAATATCCTCTTCCTGGTCCTGCGCATGTGCTTTGAGCACGGTGAGTTCCGCCTGGAGCGTGTCGTCTACTTTGCGCTTGACCCGCTGAGACTGTTCATCCGTGGGGTAGACGTTGAGCACAAGGGTGTCAAGAAACGCAGCTAGGACCTTGACGGGGCTGTTTACCAGTTCCGCTGTTGCTGAACGCACGAGCTGATGAATAGCCGTGCACTCTTTGTCTGAAAGGGCCGTTTCTGCTCCTGGGTGGGTGCTTGCCGGAAAAGCCAGGTGAGAGAGGAGACGGAACGCCTGGGCATGCTCCTGTTCGCGTAGCTTGCGCTTTGCCAGAGGGACCGTGACGCATTCCCCCGTCTCTTCCTGCACGAACGTCACGAGCCAGGCATGCCCGTCGTGTTCCTCTACCTTGATAGGACAATAGCCATCATCGGGCCACGCGCTCCGAATACGCTTGACGATTTTTTGTGCATACGCGTTGTTCATACGATGATTTCTCCTTCAAAAGACGAAAATGTAGATGGAACGGGGCGGTTCACTTGCGGCCCCGTTCAGCGCACGCGTCCCATGACTTACCACACCGGAGGGCGCAACGAGAGCAGAAGGGCACGCGATGCAGACCGAGCCAGTTCACTATTTCAAGCAATCTGCACTCTCGTTTCTTTGCACAGATGTAGCAGTAGTCTTTCATCGGGTTATTTTCCTTTCGCTAGGATAGGGATGATTGCAGTTGCACGCGTTGTGCACCGTGCCAGCTCATCCAGGACAAGACGGGACGTAGCGGGTCTAGGAGACAACAGGAAGGGATGGTTGATCATTTCGTCACGCGTGACGTTTTGCGAGAGACTAATTGAGCGGACCATTCAAGCGGGTCAGTTCCCACACGATAAAGGCAAGCATTGCCATGAGAAAAGAAAAGCCAATAGCCCGCAGTGTTGGCGACATTCTATGAAGAAGGCCACACGCATGGATGTACACAACGATAAGGATGATCACAAGGACGGTAAGCAATGGTGGAAGGATATTCACGGTTTCACCTCCTTTCTCCCTCTCTGCAATGTGATATGCTTCTAACCTGTAGAGCCTTTTTTACTACTCATACAGGGGGTACATATGAACAAGGATGATCAAACTGACAAGGAAAAACATGATCAGGATGGACGACTTCGAAGAGCGAAAGAAATCGAATATGGGAGCCTTCTCGCAGTGAACCTCGTTGTTCTTCCCTCGCTCCTTTCGGTTAGCAAGACAGATATTTTTATCAATTCTGCCCTCATTCTCCAGGGTTTTTCTATTCCCATGTTAGCAGGGGCATTTGTCGTAAAGATGTATAATAAGCCCTACTCAGATCTCTTTGCAGCGTTCGCCGAGCTTGCCGAGGTGTTCACTCTTGTTGGTGTTACATTGGCAATCATGAATGTGTATTGGTTCGCCTCCGCTGTATTTATCATCACGGTAGCCCAACTCTTTAACATCCTTGATATACCATCAGATATCAAGAAATACAGGCAAACACACATACCCTCTTTCAATATTCTGCGACGACAGAAGAAAACGCAGAGCGAAGAGCATACGAAGTCAGAGGCATAAAAGGGAAAACGATGTTTTTTTTGTGCACCTGCTAGGCCAGGGTGAGTAGGAGCATTGCTCTCGTGCTCTGTGTATTCAATCCTTTCAGAAGCAATGAGGTGCAGCTACATCTCATTTCGTGGACGTGCACAACGATTTACGGGGTTTTGATGGAAAATGGAGGGACAATCAAAAGAAACACAAAAAGAAAGAGGGTAAATCGTGCGGGAATGGCCCGTGTTTCCACCACAGAAGCGCCATAGACCCACCATGCAAAACCACGAACCGTCCACGTGTCCGTGGTGAACCGAAACGATTTAGCCTTTGTGTCCGTTCGTTTTTGATGAGTGTTCAGTTCAGAGAGAGGGAAAACGATGTTTTTTTGTGTGGTGCAACGGGCCAGCTCGGGGGTGTACTGGGACACGTCGAAAGTCGTCACACGCTCCGGTACTGGCAAGCCAGGCGCTTACCTCATAGGCCAGCCACGACCGGATGTGTGCCCGATCTGGAGCGTTGCACCACACAAAACACATCGTTTTCCCTTGAGATTGATCATCCTGGACAATTCATCCAACAGTATAGATTGGCTCTAATTCCCGATACAGAAAAGTGATTGCCCGTTTTCTATACTGACAGATAGTACTCCCTGCATTTTTCGCTTGAGACTTTTTCATGTCCAGCCCAATAGCATTCAAGGACTCAGGAGCACACCCGATCCCATAGTGACGTGTGACTGTTTCCCGCCACTTCTCAGGCAACTTTTCTATCACAGCATAGAGCGGCTGATAGTCGCGTTCTTTCTCTGTCTGAACCGTTTCAGGAATGAGGTCGGCAAGTGTTTCGTTCTCATTGTTATCTAACGGCACATCAATACTCTCTACATCCATAGCAGGAAGGGGTTTTCCTGCACGATCCCTTGGCGTGGTGATGGGGCTTATATGAGTAGGGCAATAGTGAACAATCGCCCAGCTCATTGTCGCACGGAGAAAACCAAGAGGATTTCCAGAGGCAAGGGCCTTATCAAACGACTCAATCGCCGCCATATTGCCTATCTGCACAAGCTCCAAGTATTCAATACGAGGAGAGGCCCACGCGTACGTACGCGCATATTTGGCAGCAACAGAGCGCACATAAGATTGACAACTCAAGAGGATTGCATCACGTGCGTCTCTGTCACCTTGTTGAGCACGTACGACGAGGTGTTGTTCTTCTTCTTTTGTCCAAGTAGGAAGCTTCGCAACTTCTTTATTGTACTGGCTCTCATTGGTCAAAATCTCACCATAAAGCTCTGTTTGTGAGGGGTTCTTTGTACTCATGGCATCCTCCTTTATCTGCACTTGCGCCAGGTGCCAGCAAGGGGTATGCTGTAAAAGAGCACCTGGCAAAACCTTTGAAGTGGGTGAAAATGGTTCTCGTCGGGCCTGATGTGCGTCAACACATTGGGCCTTTTTGTTGCCAGTCACGCGCCTACCACATGTCCAGATCATCTGGACAAAGAAGGCGGTATCTGGCAAGATGGAGACAGATATGGTCAAATACCGTGCTACAAGCTCAAATTTACAGGGACTTGAGACGAATTGAGAAAACTTGAGAGGCATTGTGTCCCTAGATGGAAAACCCGTCAATGTGGGTATGCAACTTGCAGGGAAGAAAAAAACAGCGAAGAATCACTGCAAAAAATGCTCAAAAAAATGGGTGTTCAAAAAAAGTAAATACCCATTGGGTACCCGAAAGGTACCCTCAATTTTGAGCACAAACATAGGGGTTTCTCTCATCCTGCTCTTAGAGCACTCTCAGAAAAACCCCCATCGAAAACGCTTCACAATTCGCGTGGAAAATTGCTCGTTGAAAAGCGTTGCCAGCGATACAGATTTCTTTGTCTAGCTGCATGCAGTATCCCGTGTGCCTTCCAGGGATAGGAGACAGGGGAAGGGAGGAAGTGAGAGGATGAGAGAATGTGAGAGACAAGGGCCAGAGGGAGAAGGTCCTAGGGAGACCGCACGCAGTACCAGGAAAAGAGAACGATGTGTATCATGCCTTTCCTCATGATCACGCGCTACAATGACAATCAAAAATATGCTCCGCATGGTGTAAACCAGATCTTTCTGTATACTCTACAGGACTCCGCCCCGTTGGTGCCTTTTGTCCGCGACTGCGTTACTCAGGTGTGGCTCCCTGGTTGTCCATGCTGGGTGGCTTGCGCCTATTCAGTTGTTCCGGTGCCTCATCGGGTCCTTTGTCCCTGTTGGGCGGTCAGACTTGCTCAGTCCGCTCCCTGGACCATGGGTTTTAGTACCGCCTATTCTGATAGTTTCATTGATACAATGAAAATCTTAATAGTATTTTGCTTGTATCAATTGTCTCAAAATTATTATACATGAAATTATTGAGATTTTCAAGAGTTTTGTGGACAAGTATTGGACTTTTGGTAAAACGGTGGTACAATTGAGACATGCCAGTATTAGTTAGCAGAGGTACAACAATGTCAGAAAAATACCTATCAGCCAGTGAGGCTATAGAAGTACTCAACATGCCAGCATCCACATTTCACCGACTTGTTAAAGAGGGGAAAATAAAGAAATATTATCCTACTCCTGTCAGCAAGCATGGTGAATATGATCCACGAGAAATAGCGCGTCTAAGAAGCAAGTTTAAAAGGGAGTCAGAACCGCAAGAAAAAGGGGAAACCGATTGGATACAGAATTCTGATATGGGGAATGTGTACAACCTAGAATATACTGTGTACGGTGATGAAACCGGCAACCCATCTATCATTAGAAAATGGTATGAACGTAACCCAAACATGTGTAGGGTTCTCTACAATAAAGAGGATCGCAGGGACATATGGGGTGCAATAAATATGGTCCCGATGGAAGAAGCTACCATATTCAAGCTACTTAAAGGCGAAATACGAGATATAGACCTTGACCCGCAAAGGGATATACGTACATTTGAAGAGCCAGGAATATATAACTTTTATGTTGCTTCAGTCATCGTACACCAACAGAGGAAACAACACTTTCTACTGCTCATAAACAGCCTGTTCGATTTTTGGTGTAAACAGGCACCTGATAGAACAATAGGGAAAATATACGGACGCGTTATCTCTGAAGATGGGGAGATGATGGCAAAAAAGCTTTTTTTCTCTCCTCTATGGGATATATCGGAAAGCGCATATATGCTTGATATGCGTCGCCCTAATCCATCACGTATAGTTCAGAGTTTCCAATACTGTGTCAAGTCAAAATACCAAGAATAAGAGGATTTGTGCTCAGACTAAACCTAGCCATCGTTAACAACCGGTATAGACTCAGCGTGTAAAGCGAAGCAAAGGGCCTCTTATCTTGCAATTGTAGACTAGATAGGTAGTGCCAAGCACTTATCTCGAGGTACATAATGCTTGCTACGAAGCCTACAACGCCAATCCGTTGGCCTTTGCTATCGTCGAAATCACCACCAGCTTCGTGCTTGGTAAAGGGGTGACTCTCTGCGCACAGCATCCTGCTATACAACGATTACTGATGGACTTCTGGAACGACCCGGACAATCATATGGAGACACGCGTCTATGCTCTCTGCACCGAACTTTCTCTCTATGGCGAACAATTTATTCGCTTCTATGTCAACCCGATCAACGGCAGTCTGAAGATACGTCAGATCGATCCTTCGATTATTGATCAGATTGAGACAGATCCGCAGGATATTGAAACTGCCCTGCGCTTCCATCAGCGTCCTCTTGGTCCCAGTGCGACGCTGCCCGGTGATCCTGCACCGCCACGGGATCAACAGAACGTCGAGGGCGAGTGGCTCACGGCTGGCTCCGAGGTGGTGCAGTTTTGTATCAACAAGGTCTCGAACGCCAAGCGCGGCAAGAGCGATCTGGCAACCCTGCTCCCCTGGCTGAGACGCTATAAGGATTGGCTGACCGACCGGGTACGCATTAATAAGTACAAAGGGGCGTTTTTGTGGGATGTGCAATTGCAGGGCGCAGACAAAAAATCGATTGACCGTAAGAAAATGGAGTACGCTTACCCTCCTGAGCCGGGTAGCATTATTATCCATAACGAAACAGAGCAGTGGTCAGCCGTTAAGCCGGATATCAATGCCAACGAGGCTGCCGAAGACGGCAGAGCCTTGAAGTTAATGCTAGCGGTCGGCGCTCAATTACCAGAGCACTACCTATCAGACGGCAGCTACAGCAATCGAGCCACGGCAACGGAAATGGGTCTGCCAACCTTTCTCAAATTTCAGCGCCGCCAGCATATTATGCGTGCACTGCTGCGTACGATCCTGGATCGCGTCCTGCTTGAAGCACAAAAAGCTCACCGGCTCCCGGCAGATATCGACTGCGGCTATGATATTCTCTTTCCTGATATCGATGTCGCTGACAATCAGACGCTTGCCAGCGCTACGCAATTGCTTGTCTCAGCGCTCACAGTAGCCAAACAGCAAGGTTGGGTCAGCGACGAAACGGCCATGCGCCTGCTTTTCCAATTTGCCGGTGAGGAAGTAGATATACACGAAGAGCAAGCACGTATTCAGGCTCAGGCCAGGGAGTAAGTATATGCCACTTGATGCGCGTAAGACTCAACATCTGCTGCAGCTCATTACTCGTAGTTTTGCCGGACGCCAGCGCTCTGTTGTCTGTGTGTACCAGATCAGCGGAATTTATAGTTATGGCGTGTTGCAAGTGATCATGCGACCCCAACAGGTGCTTGATCCACAGATATTCAACGCCGTTGGTCAGCCTCTCCCACACAATGCAGATACTGTTATGATTGCGCCGCTGGGCACAAACTTTATTGGAGCTGTGTATGTTGCTGATACAACTACTGCTAGCACTAGCGCCGTCGCGCAAGCTGCCAAATACGAAATTGTCGAAGTGCTACCCGTAGGTATCATTCCCGGTGGTAGTCATCTCCGCGTTTCATTGCGTCGCTTGCGCTAGAGCGTAACCCATTTTCTCATCAGCTCGGCACAAAACTTCGCGTAGGACCGAGTGAAGATCTTTTTTACCACTGTGGAGGGCGTTTCCTAACCGTGAAAAGGCTCTTCAATAGAGACACCAACCAGCTTGTACTTGGCAGAGTAAGGTAAGCTGACTCTCGACGAGGCTCGTTCCCTCGTCAAGGAGATCAGCTTATGATGCCTACACTCGTCAAAGAACAGGCACCCGTCCCACCACCATCCTATCAGCGTGCACAAGCCCGGCTAGGTCCTGCTTTACATATTGATGCTCTGACTCTGGTCACGACATTGCATTTGCTCGCACTTTGCCGTCTGGCAGTTCGTCTGGCCCACCGTCGCTGTCCTCCTCCATTGCCAGCCGGTCCAGGGGGAGCTCCGCGCACCTATAGTGAGGAGAGCCTGCTTCTGATCAGTCTCTTGCGTACCTTATGGCGACTTATCGTATCAGGATATGCATGACTGGCTCAAGAGTTGGCCTGCTTTGGCCCTTGCCTGTGGCTTGCCTCTAGACAAACAGGGACGGCCTCGCATTCCGAGCCCATCGCAGCAGTGCAAACGTCGCCATGCTGCTGGGGCTCCTGTGCACGAGTCGCTGTTCGTGCTGGTCGTTCTGCAAGCCTCCGACGGCGACTCATTGGAGCTCGTGATCTCATCATTGATAGTGCTCCCATCCTGGCCTGGAGACGACGTGATCCTGATGCTGCTTACGGACATGCTCCTGCTCACCATCCTCTCCCTCTCTTACGAGGCTTCCGCGTGCACACCCTCATCTGTCGTGGTTCTGGCTTACCTCTCTTCTTTTTGCTCTCTCCTGCCAACCCACACGATGCCCCTTTTGCACAACGTCTTGTTGGCAGGAGCCGTTCATCTCTACCAGATCCGTCCCCGTATCGTTCGCCTGGACGCTGCCTATTGGGGTCTGCGTCTCATTGCCTGGATTCATGCCGTGCTTGGGGCTGTTGCCGTCATCCCTTGGAATCCCAAAAACCAGAAGAACCGCTCCTGCTTACCACCAACCTGGACCAGAGAAGAACTCGGAAAGCGCAGTAGCATCGAACGCTTCTTTGGACGCGTTTTTCTCTTTTTCATCTCCAACGTCCACCTTTGTGTGGTTGGTCCGAGATCGTTTCGCAGGTGGCCTTAACCTACGCTGCTTCTCTTATCGTTGGGTTAGCCGCTCAGCAGGCTGGTCGTCCTGATCTCATCCGCTCACCCAAGCGCGTCTTAGCTCATCTATGGGAGAGGGATTCCGAGTTATGAAACGCCCTCCACTGTGGTCTTCTGCATTGAGAGAGGGAGAAAGATCTTTGCGGCCCTTGTAGATTGGGTATTACCCCAAACTACAAATGAGTCCTAGCCCATATTGCGCCGCCATACGTACCACCTTCAGCAAGGCATCCGCGTGAGCAGGCAGCACTTCATCGATCATGCGAAATGCCTGGCCGCTGTGCTGCAAACGAAAGCGCGCGTAATCCTCTTCCGCTACTGTCTGCTCTGGTGGTTGCGCAGCACGCAAACAGAGCGCGAGCTGCCACACTTCATCGGGCGTGAGATAACCGATATACGCTTCATAAGGCTCGCCGATGCGATAACCGAAAGGCATACTACGCCGCTCACAGGCCAGCAGTTCAAAGAGCGCCATGGCACGTACCGATAGTGTCGCCAGCCAACCACGCAAATGAAATGCCATCGGATGGCGACCAATAGTTACGCCCGGCAATCTTGCCTCTTCTTCAGCACACTCATCCTGCGGCTCACTGACAGAGAGTGGGACGACAGAGCGCCCACTGACCTCCTGCGCCAGTTCACTTAAACCGGCTGAATGCAGAAGAGCAACGATCTCGCTGCGATGCAATATCTGTTCTGGAGGTAGCATCTCCGCCGGTTCCTGCGCCGATGGTCCACTTGCACGAGGCAACGTAAACCATGACTGGCAATATTCCTCAACTAACGCGCCCCATATCGTACAGACTGCGTCAGAGTGCTGATAGAGCTGCGGAGGATGACGATGAATGTACTTATCACTCAAGGCAGTGAATTGCTCAGCAGCGCAGAGCAGTTGATACTCACGGCGCGTATGTGAGCCACGCGGCAACTGTTTCACGAAGGCGCTGGCTCGCGACCAGTTACAGGAAGATTGCAACGCTTCGGGTACAAATCTTTCTTCGCGCGCACTACGTGTCTGCTGATACAACTGATATATTAGCGTTTCTTCGCCATCAATAAGCCAGCGTGCAAATGCTGGCATAATACGCTCCTTATATGCTTCCCAATCGAAACCATGCACACACACTATCATCACTTATCACCCATCCATCTGTTGGTGGACATTATGCCATACAAAAAAACTCACCTCTCATCATCATAATGCTATCGGTCGCAATTTCCAAATAGATAGCGCAGTGGTACCTGTTATTGAAAACTGAGAGGGCATCTTCTGTCACAGATCACTTTGTTGGCATTCATTTTTCTGCGACTGACTCACCTGACTCTTTAGGAGCTTTATCCGGTAGTACATAGAGGCCCATCTGTGCTTGTCGCATGATAGCCTCTAACATCGGGTCATCACTCACTGCAGGCAACTGCACGCTATCTTGTTGCGCTGGCGCTAGTGGGATTGTTGTCACTCGTATCGCCGGATCTGTGGGTTCTAGTTCGGACGGCAACGTAGCTGGTATGAGAGACAGGCCAGATGTAGATGCTGCTGAAACGTCGTTTTCTTGCCTGGCTTCCTGCGGTAAATCTAGCATATCTAGCGATAGAGGACTCATATCACTGGTTAAGGCCCGAGCATGCGCTCCATCCTTGGATATGAGTTGCGCTGGCATAGGTGATGTCATCGGATGCAGATTGCTTGGCATGTATGTTTGAGCAGATGCTGCCATGTATGACAAGGGAGATGATTGATTAACATGTATAGGCACAGATGCGGGTATGCGTGGCATATTGTTTGCCATTGTTACTGCCGAAGCAAACGCCGCAGATGGCGTGGCTATGGCAGGTACGACCTTTGAGTTATTCCGCATTGTCCATGGCGCTGACTGCCCTGCTGCTACTGTTCCCCCCGGTGTCACTGCAAGGACGCCTTTGCGCCGCAAGACCAATAGACCCATCGTTCCACTACCTACCAGCAGCACAAGCAAGACAATGCCTCCCGAAACGAGCATACTGTTTATAATACCATTGGTCGCTGGAACTGTAGAAGTTGCGCCAGTAGGAGCTACGCCAATAGTTGTGGCAGAAGAGGTCGTTGTCGTCGCAGCCGACGTAGCTACTGCGGTAGGCATGGCCGTGGCCGTGGCCGTCGCGGCAATAGCAGTGGGAGTGTTGGCTGGTAATGGAGCCTGTGGCCCTGGCACAGCTCCAGCCGCTGGTGGAGCTTTTGTTGGCACTGCTGGTGGAGCTTTTGTGGGTGCCGCGGTTGGAGCTTTTGTGGGTGCCGCGGTTGGAGCCGCTGTTGCCGTGGCCGTTGGTGTTGCCGTCGCAACCGCCGTGGCCGTTGGTGTTGCCGTCGCAACCGCCGTGGCCGTAACGGTTAGTGGTAATGTAGTCGCATCAAGTGCAACAAAACTGCCATTAGTACTGGCACGAGCATGCATAAGCACTGCAACGATACCGACGACCACAAATAAAAAGAGCGCCCAGCAGACAACTACTAATCTCAGCGCCCTGTATATGTTTATCTTCAGTTTCTTATTCACTTGTCTCAGCCTTCCCGTACAGTGGTATGACACCCGGCGAGTACACATTAACCCACTCTCGCTCTCCCCAGAACAAGAGAGGGTTAGCTATGGGGGAATACTTAATAAGGAATACATATCAAGTATATATCAGTGTTTTTTAGTGTAATAGCTTCTTGTCTAAACTGTCAAACAAACAGAAAATTGTACTAGTAAAAATGGGTATATTATCCCCTTTTTCGACTATTTTTCTCTGTATACATCTGCTATACTGATTATGAGAGCATGCCCACTACATATGAAAGAGATCGTTCCGCTATGCCAGGTGATCATCGCCGAGAGACTCATAATGCTCCACCACAGGATCAAAAGGAGACAAGTCTCTTTATTGGGTCTGATATGATCACGTTCAAAGATCAATCTTCGTCCGCTGAACTGTCAAAGGCAGATGTCACAAGGAACTTGAGCGACTTCACACTGTCAGATCCAGGTTCTCCTGGTAAAGACCCAGAACATGCCAATCTTCCTAAGACGCACACGGACACGTCCGCCTTCCGGCCTGAAGAGAGCAAAAGATCCGCCCTCATAGAAGAAGGCATAGAAAAGTATCAAACGGCTCACGCGAAGATTGGAGCAACCAGTGAAGTGTTAAGTGCACTTTCTGCACTAAGAAAAGAAGCTGATGCAATAGAAATACAGACGGGAGAGTCCACAGAGCAATTCAGGGATAGACTGACTACTCTGGGTGATCGTGCTACAAAGCTGGCTAGTAGTGCCAAAAAATTGCGAGGTACTACTACAAGTCATAATTTAGATGATTTTATCGCAGAGCAACAAAGTACGCAAGAACAGGCAAATATACTCTTTGAGGAGACAAAGAAGATAAAACCCCTCACACCACAGGAAACCTCTCAAATAACTTCTCTCAAATCTCAATCCGACCAGCATATCGCTGACATAAACCAGATAAGAGATACAGATGGAATTGATACCTGGCAAGACTTTAAAAGTGATATAAAAGCAATAGAAATCAAATTGGATGAGGTAGAACATGAACGACTATCTACCCTTTTTAATGAATATGAGAAAAATCTACAAGAGATTCACGAGAATATTATAGTGCCTTACAATACATTGAAATATTTTTGTGAACTGAGAGGAAATATTGATAAAATAGAAGTTCAGACAGAAGAGTCTGCCGAACAATTCAAGGGTAGATTGACAGAACAATTCAGGGATAGATTGACTCTTCTGGATGATCTTGCAACAAAACTAGCTGATCAGATAGAGGGTAGTACCTCAAGTAATAATTTAGACAATTTTATTGCAGCACAACAATCTAAACTAAAGCAAGTAAAGAAACAGGTTCTTAAGGCCTGTCCTTCTTTTGATGATCTAAAACCTATACTAAGAGAACAAGCATCTCAAATAATTTCCACTAGAAATCAACTTTATAACGGTACTAAGAGCATGAAACGACTAAAGAACACCTATAAAATTTCTAGCTGGCATGATTTAGAAAGCAAAATAAAAGATTTAAAAACAGAAATACAGAGTAAACAAGATGATTATCATCTTTTAAGAGAAATAAAAGAGACATCAGTGTATTTACAAAATATACTCCAAGAAAATGCTAATATACAACTGAAAATTGAAAATTGCGAAAAATATTTATTAATAGCATATTCTACATTACAACCACAGATATATTTAAGAGATGTAAAACTTAAAGAACAAGAGTTACTCAACCCTTCTGAGCTTCAGTTTCTTTATCACCAACTAAAGCAAAACCAGGACTTTTGTCGTGGTCTCTTAAACAATATAGAGGAAGAAAGCAAGAGACTTAGCTCATATACATTAAAACATGAAGCAGCACCTAGTGATTATGGAAGAAACGCTCTCTACCTCCAAAATGGACGTCAAATAAACGATGTTGAAACTGATATACAACAGAGGGAATCTTATATTAAACGCGTGTTACAAGATTATGAAAAGCTTCTGAAGGACCTGGATGCATTACTCAAAACTGATCAGGAACAACTTCAGCCCCAGGAATGGAAAGGAATCTTCTCCAATGAAGAGAACCGCCAAAGAGTAGAAGATATAACACGCAAGCTCGAAGGACGCTACCCGAAAGGTGATCGGAAGATCCTTCAACAGTTGGCGACCGCCAAAGTTGTGCTCATGAACAAAGCCTATTGTGTCTCCGCTCTGGAAAAGCTGCAAGGTGAAATGCAAGCCAATGGGAAGTCACTGGACGCACTCTTGAGTGATTATGAAAAAGAGCAAGGTTTCAATGAGAGAATACTTGTAGATAGCTTCCTAAAGCCACACATATTCAAAAGAAATTTACGCGAAAAACGTCCTATGTTCGATCCAGGAGCAGGCGCTAGGCATGGTCCTTATACTCACCGTTTACAATTTAGTGCCATTCTACGGCAAGCTCGGCTGGATGGCATCCTTGCAATGGAGCCAGTAGAACTCTATGCCAGCATGGGCAAACTACACTTCACGACTGACTATAATCATTTCGGTACCTGGGAAGACGTTGCCGATAACGACGCTTATCTAATAAAAGATGAAAGACTGACATTTTCTGCTATAGAAATGTCGAAAGAAGTCTCTGCCTGGAAAATGCGTCAAATACTTGGTTTCAGCGATCCCGGCTTTATCGGTGAGTACCTCAATCTTGCACTGTCTCCCGGCCCTCTCAAACAAGAACTGCAACTCACCTTTTTAAAGCAAATGCACTTTGGCAAAAACTACATTCTGGGTGAGCAAGAATATACACAGGGTATCCGGGATACCATTATTAGATTTGAGGAACAAAAGCTGAAAAGCCAACGTCAACAAACAATGGGTCGAGTAAAGGACAGACTGGAACGCCAATATCAGCAAACAATAAATGCTTTAAGAGACGAACTGAACCAGTTGGATAACGTCGAAGCACTGGAGCAACGCTATGCTACCACCAAGGGCGTTATCCCCACCCCAATGGATCTCGATGGCGACTTTTTCCAGGCCAGGGACAAGATATTGGCAGAAAACGCACCCACAGAAAGCACCTCTGAGTAGCTTCTCGCCCGCGCCTTTTGCCGCACTTTCATCGTCCACGAGAGGAGCTAGGTAGGGGCGGTGCTTGCCTCCGCCCAGGGGCGCACGCGTTCTTGTTCCGTCTGGCAATGAAGCTGACGCTTCTGCTGCTGTGCAGCCAGCCAGACGGATCAGCAAGGTAACGCCCTTGACTTTTATCTAGCAGATACGTTATTATTTCAGTATCTACTGAAATATTGAATTATTGAGAGTTTGGAAAGGTGGGGTTGTCTATGCAAGAGGCGTACAAGGCAATTGCAGATCCGACGCGGAGGCGCATTTTAAAGTACTTGCGCGGCGGTGAACGCACTGCCGGAGAACTGGCCGAGTATGTCGGTGTGGGACGTACTGCTCTTTCGCACCATCTCACGATGCTTAAATTGGCCGATCTGGTGCGTGTGGAGCGGCGCAGACAATTCCAGGTCTATACACTCAACACCACGGTGCTGCAAGATTTAATGGCAGAGCTTATCGACTGGTTTGGAGGTATGGGAGCCTCTACCGACGACGAGTTCTCGCGTGCTGCTGAATCTGTAAATGAAATGGATGTATCCAGGGAGGATAGCCTATGAACACTTCTAATGATGCAGGGGATAAAATAGCGCCCAAACTGGCGCTTCGATCCTCAATCGACCTGTTGATCTGGGCGATTATCGCTATCCAGATGATCGTTGCCATTTATGGCTTTGCGGTTTTGCCCGAGATTGTGCCAATTCACTGGGGGATCAATGGTCAGCCGAATGGGTATGGTCCAAAATGGATGGGCACGTTCCTCTACCCACTCATCAGCGCAGGGATCTATGTGCTTATACGTGCGCTGATGGCTGCGGGTCCGCGCCTGGGAGGACGCGAGAATGCTACGGCCAATATCCAGGTATGGAGGATAATCCTGGCGGGTATCATGCTGTTTTTGCTGATTATCCAGCTTTCGACGATTGCACAGACTCTGGGCGTTGGCTTTGATACGACGATGGTGGTTATGCTGGCGCTCTCGCTGCTCTTCATCTTCCTGGGCAATTACATGGGCAAGATGCGCCGCAATTTCTGGATGGGCATCCGCACACCCTGGACCCTGACCAGTTCGGTCGTATGGGAACGGACTCACCGGCTGGGCGGCTGGCTCTTTGTGGCCGTGGGCCTGATCGGCATTCCGTGCAGCTTTATCCCGGCCCTACGACTCTGGGGGATTATTGTTCCGATCATTGCGGTCTGCATCTTTCTCTATGGCTACTCGTATGTCTGCTACCAGCAACAGACGCAAGGTGAGCATGAACCTCTCTCGCCGCCATTCGATGGGGATAACTAGTATAGAGAGGCTTTTACAGTGAGGAAGCTAGCAAAGGTGATAGCTTCCTCAATCGTTCCTTCTCCTCACCCACTGGCACCTACACCGCTAGACCGAAATCGCCTCTGTTTCCGTTGCCTGCTCTACAGGTTCGCGCAAGCGCCAGATAATCCATAAGCTGATGAGTCCACATACGCACACGACTCCCTCAACGAGAAGCGTAATGCCCGTACTATTACCAAAGACCTGTGGAATGGCAATCGCTAGAAAATCGACCAACGCATGAAACAGGATTGCCAGGAATAACCAGATCATATGTTGTCGGCGAAAAACTTGCAACACAATCACGGCCAACGCAACATGCAGCGGTATTGTCCAGAGTCGCTCCCAGGCGGCCAGCAACGGAAGCCAGACCGGCTGCGCATTGATCGCCGCGAACTGCTGTATGATCACCGATCTCTGGGCGGCTGGCAGGGTGTTCAAATTGAGAGCGGAGAGCACAACAATGTTGATGAGCGTAAGCACCAACTGTCCACCAACCAACACCATAGATTCCAGGCCACCATGCCCAAGGCCAAACATGATCGCTTTCGACCAGATCTTTGGCTCCCGGTGCATAAAGAGACGATAGCCAATATAGCGTCCGACCTCTTCAAAGAGTCCAGCCGTGACAGCAAGTATCACCAGCCAGGTCCAGGTGAACGCTGTCGATGTGCGCAACAGGTGCGCAAGCACAGTATCTTGTAGCACGATAACAATTGGGACGCGTGTGACAAGCTGGAAAACCAGAAAGACCAGCGCGCCAAACCAGAAATATTTCCAGCCCACGGCTAACTTCTTGCGTACAATCACGCCTAAAACCAGCGGATACACAATGACAAAGACCGCTGCTACGCCCGCCATGATCAGCCAGATGGTAGGTACATGTACAGTTGATGGCATATGCTCAATCCTTTGCTCGCCTTTTGACATCCACTTTCTACATGGAAGCCTTACAAGTCACCTACATTTTAGTATTTCAATAGATGCTGAAATACTAAAATGTAGGTGAGGTTTTGTCAACCCTGGCTTTCATATCGAAGGCTTCTTAGGTGGTGGAGGATGTAATTGTTCCCACGCATTTGTAACATCTTCATATTTCTTTTGTATCATATTAATATCAGGATGACTATCTTGGAGTAAAATCTTTAACTCAACCAATGGATTTGTAAGCGGACGAAATTTTTTACGTATTATATTAAAAGCTGTGCGGAATAATTCCGGCCAAGTATGCTTCTCAAATATAGCTAGAGAGCGCTCGTCAATTTCCTCAATGTGAGTACGTCCAAATCCCTTCAAAGCCACTCCAACTGCTAAATCTGCTGTGTAGCCATGCGTATATTGAAGTACTTTATCAAGACAATCTCGGGTTTCTTGAAGCATTGGTAGCCGATTGTGGTCCCCAGGATCATTAGGCAGAGCATTCAACAGAGTAGCTATGTTAGCAAAGTGCTTTCGAATCAATACAGGAGAAATTTCTTTTTGCTGATCACTTAGGCCTAAAGCTACTTCCTCGTGGTAGTGCTCGAATGTACCATGTTTTTCATCTTCTAATCGAGATGTTACACTTTTTCTGAGTATTTCTACTTTTTGATCCCATTGCCTTTGTGCATCTTGGTACATCATTTGCCCTCTTTCCCTTTGCTGTCGGTTCCTTAAGCTTATTTTAAGCTCTGGTTGTGACTCCTGGGGCTGGTCAGGAGGACCCGGGACGATATCGGCTTGAGTTTGAGAGCCACGAGCGAATGGTTGAGGATGCCCTTTATCTGTTAGCTTCTCGTCGAAGGCCTCAGAGTATTTTAGGTGGCCTCGTATCATTTGAACATATTCGTTAAACCTTTGCTCTCTGTCAGAGAGGACAAGGTCGCGGAGCATTTGGACACGTAGTTCAAAACTTCTTGCGCCATGAGGTATGACAGGAATATACTTTTTGAGCAATCCAGCACGCCTCTCAAGCCTTTCAGTATGATATAAACGGGACCATCCCTTCCCACCAAGAGATAAATGATTTTTGAGCTGTTGAACGCGTTCCTCAAATCTTTCCAAGGGAGTTTGGTTCCTCTCAAAACGAGGGAGAAGTGATTGACTTCGTCTGTTCGACGCGTCCGTAAAAACCATACGTGTTATATCAAGTTCAGGCTCGGTTCGCTTCGAACGACTAGTTCGTTCAAGTTGCCGTCCAGGTGGAATTTCATCTGGCATTCATGTTACTCCTTTTTCTTCGGGATAACACATGCAAAAGAAGTTTTCCAGGGGGAAAAGGGAGAATTTGTTAATAGTGGGAGCGACTTCAGATCCCAAGAGTTTTGCTTATCTGGGTTACGAAACGTCATCTGTATGAGGGGGAACAATTTCATCCTGCGTCTAACCCGACGGTTTCACCCAACCAATCCTCGACCGTCACAGCCTGCGTCAGCTCGTTGACCAGCTTCACTGTCTCCACGCTCACCGTGACGACTCTGCCAACCAGATGTACAATATACTCTTCGTCATCGGGACGGTTGGGATCGCTCTCGATGCCGCTCAATAGTATGAGGATGAGCCAAACATTCTGGCAAAGGGCACCAAGGGTTTTATCTCGAAAGAATGTTTTGGCGAACGCATTATGTCAAACGACAGCCAGCACCTCTGAAGATCTGCCAGGGCAAAAACTGTCCCTTTCGCGGGCTAGAAAAAATCGATCTTATCAGGTAAATTATAAGGAGAACATACCGTTTACTGAAATACAGCATCTGCCTTTTGAACACTAAAATCGCTAGCAGACGGAAAAAGCAGAGAGAATGCGTAGCGCATGCACAGGGAGTGTGTGCATGAAAGGGTTTTACTGGACGGAAAGGATAATGTCATTATGTCAGACATGCGCTGGACACGGGACGCAGGGCAACAACGAGAAACTCATCCAAATGCACCGGATAGGCAAGTACAGACGCAGGCTTTTCTGAGTAGGCGTGCCATGGGTTTGCCAACATCGCTACTGGATGTTGGACCAAATGTACCAACTTATCAGTATAATGGAGCACCAATACCAGTTGAGGTGCCCGTAGAAACTGATAGTCGGCAGTTCCAATGGAACATAGACGCAAACCTACTTCTCCTTATAAGGAACGATACATCCAATTGGCAGGAATTTGCCCGGGCAGCTCACCTCCTTCTTGAAAAAGAACTAACTAGCGAGCTAGAACGTTCAGGACAGGTGTCTCTTGATACACCAGAGCAAAGAAGGTCTGAATGGCAAGAACTCGAAAATTCTTCACACACCTTAGAAGAGTTTCCCCACCAGAGGTAGGACTCAGGAATATCTCAAGAGTTTGTAAGGATTGGCACGGTCGTATACTAAATATTACAGAGCGTATGCGGCGTTATGAGGATCAATGGCAAATACACAGAGAACTCCTCACGGATATTAACCGTGCCCTCCCATTGCCCTCGCAAGAGAGTCCATTACGAGATGATATTGCGAAACAACGTGATACTGCGGCCACAGTTGTACATGATACAGAAAGGACTCGTGTAATGAAGGGTGTACGTAAGTCTGAAGTGAATGTACGACGAGAACAGTACGACAAATTTCTCGACCACATTAGAACAACTTCACAAAATGAATTAAAGAGAAATATAGAAGCTATATGTGATCATGAGTTTAAGTTGATAATGGGCACACCTAGTTCAGATACTCATAGTCGAAGAAGGGCAACAAATAACCTGGATCTCTATGCTTATACAGTAGCTTATCGTCTAGGTTTGGATTTCTCATTCCTAAATTCCCTCTCAAATTCCTATGAACGGCGTGCTGCTGACTCTGCTCGTAAAACCAATGAAGAGCGTGCTGCTGACTCTGCCAGTAAAACCAGAAAAACCAAGAAATAGCGGGGATATTAAGCTTAATTGCCGAAGACAGGCGGAATCTTTAGTGATATATCAACAATACTGATGGGGAAAAGAGAGCCGTTAGGCTCATCAAGCGTCCTGGGAGCTTGAGGCTTGGTTGGGGGTTCTGCTTATCTGGGCTACGAAATGACCTCTGTATGAGGGGAACAATTTCATTCTGCGTCTAACCCGACTGCTTCACCTAGCCAGTCCTCGACCGTCACGGCCTGCGCCAGCTCGTTGGCCAGCTTGACCGTCTCCACGCTCACTGTGACTACTCTGCCAACCAGATGTACAATATACTCCTCGTCATCGGAACGGTTCGGATCGCTCTCAATGCCGCTGCGCGCATCTTTGCTGACCTGATACTGGTCGATGACCCACTCCAACGCCGAACGATTGCCCAGCCGGTACTCAAAGCATTCTGCTGGCAGTGGTCCCAGTCGCAGGCTCTCGTTGACGACGACGACGCGCCTATCAGTGGACAAACGCATCTTCTCGACGCGCCAGGAGAACGGTACATCCTCATTCTCCAGCCATGTCAGAGGATATTCTTTGGCCTGCTCATAGTTCAGATGCAGATCCATGAGCTGCTCACCGATGCGTACGCAATCCCAAAAAGCATCAGGCCGCGCAAGCAAGGGAATGTGCGGCAGGTCGCGTTTGAGGTTCTCGACATAACGCTCGCGATACTGTGGATGGTGCAGCAAGCCGTAGACGTAGTGAAAGATATCCCATTTGCTAACTTGCTCTCCGTATTTGGCCTGGAATTGTTTGAGCGCCCAATCGGTGATGTTCTCACGACGGTTGGTGCCACCTTCGGAATACACATAGTAAGGGAAACATTGAGTACCACAACCTGCACCAACCAAATGGAGATCTGGAATTATGTTAGCCACCAAAGTCATAAAAGGCTTTTCTGAAGCTAGATCTGTCAAACAAATTACTGTATTTTCAGACTCACTAGATAATGTTGGGAAAAACAAACGCTGCAAATATATGCTATTATTAAGAAAATCATCGAAATATAGGTACCGACGAACAAAAGGACGATATAAACTATGTCTAATATTCCGTTCAGAATATGTAGCATGTCTTCCTTTCTCTAATCGTATCTTGAGATCTCCACTCCACTTTATCTGTCTATCATCATAAGTTACAAAGTCACCAACAGTAATATCGCTATTTCCACTCCGTAGCCAATGATCAACATCACTATTGTATGCCTCAATAAAGATCTGCATCTTTTCTCTAAGAGAAATACGATTAAAATCATATACCCATGCATCACGATTCGTTTTGACACCACTGCTATATATCTTAAAAAAAGCCGGTACATCCATACCAGCAGGCAAAACAGATCTTTTTATACCCAAGGGCACAAATTTAGTGAACTCTGAATGTAAATTCTCAGTAATCCACGTATACCTTTCATCGGGTTCAAGGTTCTGCCAATTGATATTTATACAGCTTCCTTGCTTGGCAAGAAATGCCAACTTTTCCGTTTTCTTCCAATCTTCGGGCACATGATAGTAAAGCAACTTGCTCGTAGGATCTTGCGAATTCCGTATCGCGATAGTGATGCCAACACCTACTTGAATACCAAATACATTATGGGTAGTCCCCGACAGCTTGGAATTCTTACGCACATTACCATGCAGATCAAGGTGATAGATATGGTTAAAGTCTTTCAAGAGATGTCTGCGCATACCATCAAAAGCAAATTGGTCAACAAAAGAGTTATTTGTGACCAGGCAAACCACGCCATCACGCCCCTGCAAACGATCAGTCGCCCAGCGGAAGAACTTAACATAAGCATCATACAGCTGAGTTTTTAGAGTGGCTTTCGAGTCCTTCACATACGTTTCTTTAATGCGATCATCAATCTTCGGATATCTACGGTTCTTGTTATTATCATTCTCGTTCTTCTGCCCGACGTTGTACGGTGGATTCCCGATCACCACCATAATCTGAGCATCCTTTTCTCGCTGCACACGCTCAGTATTCTCCTCCACAAACAGCGATAACTGTTGCCCTTCCGCCAGCTCCAACGTGTCGGCAAAACAGATACCTTCAAATGACTCGTACTCTTTCATGCGCTCATAGTACTCATGCTCGATATTCAACGAGGCGATGTAATACGGGAGCAGCGTAATCTCGTTGCAAAAGAGGTCGTGCATGTACTTGTGCTTCAGCCTGGGGCGCGGGATGCGGCGCATGAGGTTGACGATAAAATTACCGGTGCCAGTGGCGGGATCGAGGATCTGTACGCCGGGTTCGGCTATCGAGGTGCCAAACTCGCGCTGCAAGACCTCCTCGACGCTGGCACACATGAAATCAACGATCTCCTGCGGCGTGTACACAATGCCCAGCGTGTCAGCCCTTTTGACGGCAAAGCCCTGGAAGAAGCGCTCATAGACGGTGTTGAGGAAGCTTTGCCGCTCGGACCAGGTGTCAATGGATTTGGCTGCGCTCTCGATGGCTATGTAGAAGCGGTCCAACGATTTGAGGAACTCACGCCGATTGAATGAACGACTGGTCAATGCCTGGATGACCTTTTCGATCTCGGCGGCAATGACGTTGCGGCTGACGAAATCTGAGTTCTCAAAGACGGTGCGGAACAAGCGCTCGGTCAGCAAGTGCTGGATGAGCATTTCGTTCAAGGTGTCTTTGCTGATGTTGGGATCAAGCGAGGAACGACAGAGTTGCGCGAAGGACTCGAAGGCCGCTTTAAACTTGTTGTTTACCTTATGTTCCTGCTCGATAATCAGCAGGACCGCACGCGCAAGTTCGGGAATACGCTCTTTGAACTCCTGCACTGCCGTCCCAAAGTTCTCGATGTCTGGCTCTGTGTGCGTCAGGAATTGCCGGATGAGGTCCTCAACTTCACGCTCATTGGCTTTACTCATGTCCTTGACGGTCATGACGCGTTTCTTGTTCTGGTAGAGGATTGCTTGCCGCGTATTCTCAAAGATGATGTTGGTGAGCGGATAGCCCTTCTTGATCTTCTCGGCAATCTCTTTTTCGAGGTCTTTATCTGGTCCCTTGGCCTCCCAGTAGCCACGGGCGAAATAGTCATCGCGTAACGTGCCATCGGGACGCGCACCATTCGCCAGGGTCTGCTCTGGTATCAGTGTCCAGCTCACGTGACGAGCGGTATCAGCCAACAGATTTTGAAATGCCGATCTGACAGCCAGTTCGTAGTCTGCCTTGCCCTTATAGCCGTCCAGCTCTTTATAGTAGTGGGTCAGCGCCTTTTTGAGCACAGGAGCGCTGAGTGTGGCTGATCTGGTTGCCGGTACAGGTGTTGTGGGTATCTCTTGCTGCATCGTTCTCTCTCCAATCCCCTCCCCAGCCTTGCCGCCCTTTTGCCTGGTAGTTGTAGCCTGCGCGACCCTCGGTGTCGTGCTGCCATGCAATTTCGCAATAGTTTTCCCAATACCTTTGGCAATGTCGAGGAATGCCGCGTCACGGTTCGCCCATAGTGTAACAGGTTTGGCATCCTTCGGTAAAGCCTGTAGCTGCCCAAACGGCGCTTGCTCCCAATCACAGGGACGTAAAATAATCGGTATAACGATAGCATCCCCTGCCGCGTGCCTGCGCATGGCCTCGCGCACCTCGACGCCATAGCAATAGTCAGAAGCCATAAAATCAGGACTGACCAGTAGCAGAATAATACGCGCGGTTTGCAGATGGCTATCGATCTCCTGCGCCCACGGGCTACCCGCCAGGATCTCGCGATCATGCCATTCACAAATACTGCCTTGTCGCCGCAAAGATGCCAGGTGCACGTTTATTTTGTTTCTGAGGGCTTCATCTTCATGGGCGTACGAGTAAAAGAGATCAACAGGCTCAGTTGTCATAAGTAGCTCTCCCTGCAATACACAATCAATCCACAGCTCGATCATATCGCGATAATAAAGGTCAGCCAGGCGCATTGAGCAGCACCAATCATTTTTACGGATAGGCAGTCGTCGCAGTAGAGTATACACGAAAATCGATCTACTGGCTACTGAGAAGATCCACGTGGGTAGGCGTCGTTTTTTTGCGCTGGAGTACCAGGGCGGAGGCAAGCGCATGCGTTGATACTAAATAAGAAACCAGAGAGAAAGGGAGGACAAAATGGCGAAATCTCTTGCGTGGAGGGGAGAAAAGGAGGACAATCTTTTCATACATAAATTTCTCCGAAAAGGAAGGTCCTCCATGAAACATTCTATCGCATCGACGCAAGAGGAGATGCCCAAGAGTCCGGCCAATCAGATCATTGCCCTTCTGCTCAACGTGCTGTCTGCGGGATCGGTGAGTGCTCCGACCACGGCAGTCACGCGTGGACGGGGACGTCCAGCCACCTTGTCTCATGATCATCTCTGGCTGGCGATGCTGCAGACAATGCTGCAAGGGTCCACCAGCTTTGCCAGTCTTTGGCGCTTGATTACCTGGACCGGGATCGGCCATCTGCCTATCCTGGATCTGACGCGTGACGCGGTGCGCAAACGCTTGCTGCACGCCAAGCTGGACTCCTTGCACGACCTGCTCGCGCGGGTCAGTCAGGCAGTGTTGCCTTGGACGACTCAGGTGCAAGACCGGGACCTGGCTCCCTTCGCGACCCGCATCCTGGCGTTGGATCAAAGTACGCTCAATGCGGTCCGGCGTACCTGCCAGGACGTGCGTGAAGAGCCAGTGGAGAGTGCCCGCTTGCTGGTGGGCAAACTGGCCGCCCTCTTCGATATCCAGCGACAGCAGTGGGTGCGCGTGCTCTTTCGAGAGGATGTCTTTGCCAATGAGAAGCTCTTCGTCGAAGAACTGCTGGCTGGCATCCAAAAGGAACCCTCATCCTGGCAGATCTGGGCTATTTCAGCTTCGCGTGGTTCGATTGGCTCACCGATCAGGGCTATTGGTGGCTTTCGCGGATGCGGGAAAAGACCTCCTACCAGATCGTGCATGTCTTCGTGCAGCAAGGCACGACCTTGGATGCGCTTATCTGGCTGGGGGCCTACAACGCAGATAAAGCCAAGCATCTGGTGCGCTTGATCCAGTTTGAGCATGCTGGGATCTGCTATCGCTACGTGACCAATGTGCGAGACCCGGCGTTGCTGAGCATGAGTGATGCCGCCCGTTTGTATGCTCGCCGATGGGATATCGAGTTGGCTTTCAAAATGCTCAAAGGGGAGTTGGGTCTGCACCTGTGGTGGTCGAGCTTTCCCATCCTGGTGCTCCAACAACTCTTGTGCGCCTTCATCCTGGCTCAAATCCTGCATGCCTTGCACCTGCGGGTGGCCGCAGAGGCGGGCGTGGAACTCTTTGCGGTCTCCTTGCCGGTGCTGGTCAAGCTGCTGGCTCACGCCCCGGCACGAGCCATGGGAGAGAGCCTGTGCAGTTTGTTGGTGCGCAAAGGCCACCAGCAGGGACTTATCCGCCCTTCTCGACGCTATCAACCCATCGTCCCGGCCTTGCTTGAACCCTACCTGCCTGCTCCTGCTGACCTGGTGTGCGTCAGGAAGGAGCGCTATGGTAGGCGCAAATGCGAGCCTCGTTCCCATCGTCCGTGCTTTCAACCGCGTTTTTTCTCTTTCTTTTTGATTTAGTATCAACGTATGGGCAAGCGCCGCCCCTACCCCGTTTCCCCTCACGGACGGAGAGCTTTTAGTAGAGCACTCTACTGTATGCCACCCATGAGGAGAGTATACATTGAAATTTACCTATCAACTACTTATAAGATACACATCCTACCGCAAACACATCTCAGGATTAAACGAAGTTTGTGAAAAAGGCTTTATGAGGATACCAGGATCGTTGGAAAGCCAATTCTCTCTACCTACTGGATGGCATCAATTCGGCTCATGGCCTCTTTTATTAAATAAAAAAGCTACTTTTTTAGTTGTACAATCTAACTGTTATCTTTATTGCTCATTGTGCTATTCAGCCTATTCTGCTAAAATCTCAACACGAACACAGAAAGCCGGGACAACAATGATACAACAAAGAGCACAAATCACTAATGGCAATATGAATAAGCTCCAGCTAGAAGATCGCACAGCACATGATTGGTATAGATTTGTTCTTGCATATCCGCCCCATCTCGTTCGCAACTATCTTGATAAATTCGGTGTAAATAGTACGCATTGTGTTCTCGACCCATTTTGTGGCACTGGTACAACTCTTGTTGAATGTAAAAAGCTTGGCATTAAAAGTGTAGGTATAGAAGCTCACCCCTTCACCTGTTTTGCTTCAAAGGTAAAAACTAACTGGTCTCCTGACCCTGATCGTTTACAAGCCCATGTAAAACAACTCTATAACAGCGCTCTAGCAGAATTGGCAAATGATGGCATTGAAGATTCAAGGTTGTTTGACGATAATAGTTATCAAGATGTATCGTTGCGTACTCTCGCAACTGAACAAGCAAGATTACTCTTAAAAGACTCTATTAGCCCCCTCCCTCTGCATAAAGTACTGTTGCTGCTTGCAACTATCGAAAAACAAAAAGATGCATTTTTGTATGATCATGAACGTCTTGCTTTAGCCCAGGCTCTTATTTCGTCTATCGGAAATTTAAAGTTCGGACCAGAAGTAGGAGTTGGAAAAATCAAGAATGATACAGAGGTTATAGATACGTGGATGAGATCTATGCACACTATCATAGCTGATCTACGAATTTTGCAGGCGGTCAACCACGCCGATACCAGCGTTTACTATCACGACTCTCGGCAATTAAGTAGCATCCTTGCACCAAATTCTATCGATGCAGTGTTTACTTCCCCACCATATCCAAATGAGAAAGATTACACGAGAACGACCCGCCTGGAGTCCGTACTGCTTGGTTTCATAAACACAAAAAAAGACCTTCGTGAAGTTAAACATAGCCTTATAAGTTCAAATTCTCGTAATGTTTACGTTGATGATACTGATGACAAATGGGTAGATGCGTTTCCAGAAATCATCGAGCTAGCAGAAAAGATAGAACGCAGAAGGATTGAACTCAATAAAACGTCTGGATTTGAAAAACTTTACGCTCGCGTGACAAAATTGTTCTTTGGAGGCATGGTACGACATTTAGCAGATTTACGCGCTATTTTGCGTCCAGGAGCCATGTTGGGTTATGTAGTAGGAGATCAGGCATCTTTTTTCCAAATTATGATCAGGACTGGGCAACACATCGCACACATTGCAGAGACTCTTGGATATGAGGTCGTAAACATTGATTTATTTCGCACACGACTATCAACTGCCACTCAATCTTCACTCAGAGAAGAAGTAGTGATTTTACGTTGGCCTGGAACCTTAGAGACAAGAGAACGTGTACAGGAGCTTGAAATGAAAGATCATGACCAATATGAAAAGAACCTTTTTGGCGAAGATTTAAATGAGGCTGATGATGATGAAACTGAAATGGACGATATCGAAGAAAGTTCCGATATGGTAAAAGAGTCATCATCCCTGAAAAAGAGGGAAAATAGATATACAAAGATCATCGAACGTATATTCTTCAAAGAATACACAGAAGGTAACACAAAAGTTACTTTTGCAAGGGAAGATATAAATCTAACAGCGGATGAAATTAAGGTCAAAAGAATTAAAAACCTTGGTGATCTTAACTATTCGTTCCGCTACCGCAATATTCTTCCTGATTCTATCCGTTCTAAGGCACCCGAAGGTTTGGCATGGATTATTCGTCCGGTAGGCCGATCTCAATACAGTTTTGAACTGATTGACGAAGAGCTAGCAAATATTAGACCTAAGAGATCATTAATTGAGACCAAAATACCTGATGCAACCCCAGGCATTGTTGCGATGTATGCGAAAGGCGATGAACAGGCTCTATTGACAAAGTTACGTTACAACCGTCTGATTGATACATTCACCGGAGTAACATGTTATTCACTTCAAAATCATTTACGTACAACTGTCCCCAATATGGGACAAGTGGAAACAGATGAGATTTATATCGGTGTGGACAAAAGGGGCGCTCACTATGTCTTTCCTATTCAAGCCAAAGGAGGAACCGATAAGCTAGGCATTGTACAAATTGAGCAAGATTATGCCCTCTGTACGCATAGATTTCCTGAACATACGAAGTGCCGCCCGATTGCAGCACAATTTATGGACAAAGATCTCATCGCTCTTTTCGAGTTTGAAAATACTGACAAAGGTATGAGAATGGCTAACGAGAGGCATTATAGACTTGTCCCTATTGAGGAGATGACGCCAGCAGATCTGAGAGCTTATGCCTCACGCACTATAACAGATTAAAAAGAGGTGGCACAGATCACGGCTGAAACTTATATGAAAGAAGAACGTCAATTGCTACTTTCCCACGCTTACTAGACAATAACTATTATATAACAGCACGCAACACAGCCAGAGATCAGTCATCCGCATTCAGTTGCGTTGCCTCTTTCGACGCCATCTCTTTCCGTAGCAAGATATCAAGCAGCTCTTTTATGGCCCTTTGGCGCTCACGGAAGAGGTGTCGGAGGCTGATCATCAATTGTGCTGCGATCTCCGCATTTCTCATGCGCTTTTTATACCGTAAAAAGAGAAGCTGATAGATCAGTAACTGAGCTGCATCTTTATCAGGATCACCAGGGCGTAATTCCTCTATCGCATCGAACAATAGCCTTTGGACAATCAAGCCTCGTTCAAGTGGCTGCTGCCCTATTTCCTGTGCTTGCTTATCGACGATATTCAGTCTAGCAAGGGAGCTTTCTCCCAGGAACTCGACATTATCGATCTTGTCAAGAACTCTGTTCAGTTCTTCGACTGTGAGGGTTGAAGGCTCTCTACTATTTTCTTCGTATAAGAACTTGTAGCCAATACCACGAGCAGAATGGATATATTGAGATTTATCAGGATTAGCCTCTAATTTTATGCGCAAACGACGAATATAGACATCAACAATATTGCTGTTATTTTCTTCATCATTCCATATTTCTTCTAACAGATCTTCACGCCTCACTACTTTTCCTGATTGCATCATAAGCATACGCAATATATGCATTTCTGTAGGTGTAAGAGAGATAGGTTCACGTCCAGCTACTTCTACTTTCAACGACTTTGGAAAAAGCTTCACCTGACCTACTTGCAAAGGTTGTTGTAGTGTAACTCCTGCAGTTGCATCTAAACGACGTCTGAGCGCCTCGACACGTGCCACGAGTTTCTAGATGATTAAAAGGTTTGCAAATATAGTCATCAGCTCCAAGATTGAGACCTTGCAGCTTAGCCTCGATAGTATCTCGTGCTGTTAGAAAGATAATGGGGATTCTGCTTCCTTCCTGGTATAATTTCTCAGCAAACTCAAAACCATTCATATAAGGCATGGTCACATCCAGAAGGAGCAAGTCTGGTTCTCCATTTTGCTTGAGCCACTGCATAGCCTGCTGCGGATGGTCCACGCACTCAACCTCATGGCCTTCTTTCGCAAGCACAAACTGTATCAACGTATTGGCAAATCGATCATCATCAACAACAAGAATATTCACGAGACAGATCCTTCCAGTTTCAATCTCGACTGAGATGCCTCCACCCTTTCCACCAATTCATTCTCCTTGTGTTGATTGCAACAATTGCATATTTCAATCTCGACTGAGAGGGTCGGACCTAATTTATAAGAAGAATGCCCCTTTTTCTACGATTATTTCTTTTGCGGCAGTCGTAGCAAAACTGTCGGAACTAATTCATAGCTCGAGTGATTTCTCTCCATTGAGTGGAAAAGAGGACCAAATGCTGCTCTTCTTGACAAAAGAAAACTCCTCTTGCACAGTCGTCTCATAACATTCCACTCGCCAAAGGAGTTTTCTCTTATGATACCCTCTTCAGCCCTCTTTGACCAGTCCTTGATTCAACAGCTTCTTGATCTTGATCCCGTTGTTGCTGGCTATCGCACTTTTTTCTCTCATATTGATTGGTCGCTCGTTGAGCAATGGGAAGCTCATCGTTCTTCTCGTGGACGACCTCCACATCCTGAAAGTGCCTACCTCAAAGCATTTCTCATTCGCATTCAGGAAGGCATTATCTACACCAGTCAGCTTCGTCGCTTCTTGCTCAAGCACCCGCTTCTGATCCTTGAACTTGATTTTCACCTCGTCCTCGATCCTACGACCCCGTACGGCTTTGATGCGGAAAAAACGCTTCCCTGTGACCGTCGGCTACGCGAAAAACTTCGCTCCTTCGACCAAACCTTGTTGCAAGACCTCCTGCATGCCACCGTGCGCGCCTTACAGCAAGAGATCCCTGGCTTAGGCGAAACCGTTGCCTATGACGTCAAGCATCTGTACGCCTGGGTCAAAGAGAACAATGAGCGTGCCTACGTCAAAGATCGCTATGACAAACACCGCAAGCTCAAAGGCGATCCCGACTGCAAGTTGGGCGTCAAACGCAGCAGCAATCAGGAGCAGCCCGATGGTTCCACCAAGACAAAAAAGGAATATCTCTGGGGCTATGGCTCTGGCGTTGCAGCAGCCACCACCGCTGATTACGGCGATGTCGTCATCGCTGAGTACACCTTGCCCTTTAACGAGAACGATGTCACCTATTTTCGCCCGCTTCATCAACGCAGCGTCCTTGCTCTCGAACACTTTCCCACCAATATCACCGCTGATGCTGCTTTTGATGCCTGGTACACCTATCAGGTTGCTGCCGTTCATGGAGGAATTGCCGCTATTCCCAAGAATCAGCATGGGCATCCCACTTTTGAACGCGATCCTGATGGAGTGCCATTATGTCCTAAAGGTCTGCGTATGCATCCAACCTATCAGTTTGCTCATACCAACGGGTATCGTGCTCAGTTGTATCGCTGTCCGCTCTTTTTCCCCGAACCCACCGAGAATGCCTCTTGTGATCATCCCCAATTTCAGGAGGCCAAAGGGTGCGTCAAGCATAGTAATATCGAAGCAGGCGGCCTTATGCGGGTCAACCTGGATCGTGATAGCCCCTTCTACAAAGTCATTTACACCCAGCGGACCTGTTGTGAACGCATTAACAGTCAAGCGCAAGCACTTGGCATCGAGCGACCCAAAGTGCGCAATCGTCGCTCCGTCACCAACCTCAATACCTTGACCTATTTGATTATCAATGCACGTGCTCTGGATCGAGTCAAATCGATTAATAAAGGACTTCTACAAATAAATTAGGTCCGACCCTCGACTGAGATGCCTCCACCCTTTCCACATTCAAAAGGCAAACACGATATTCGGGCGAGGAAACTGTTTCAATCTCGACTGAGATGCCTCCACCCTTTCCACCGCATGTAATCCTAGATATCAACAAACGTGAGGACTATGTTTCAATCTCGACTGAGATGCCTCCACCCTTTCCACGTAGATAGTTGCTGGAATACCCACCGTCCCAAGCACCATGTTTCAATCTCGACTGAGATGCCTCCACCCTTTCCACCTGCCTATAGTAAGCAGTGGTCATTCTTTTTATAGGTTTCAATCTCGACTGAGATGCCTCCACCCTTTCCACTATACCATTATTGGTCGCAATATTCAGCAATATCGAAGTTTCAATCTCGACTGAGATGCCTCCACCCTTTCCACTAATGATTGGCTGCATGTCTGGCGTATCGATTTAGGGTTTCAATCTCGACTGAGATGCCTCCACCCTTTCCACCATTGATGTACAATGGCGGAACAAGTGCAGTAAATGTCGTTTCAATCTCGACTGAGATGCCTCCACCCTTTCCACGCAGTGCCACCATGTCAGATCTCAATCAACAATTAGAGGTTTCAATCTCGACTGAGATGCCTCCACCCTTTCCACCCTGCTGGCGCGCCCCTTGCTCAGTAGTACCCAAGGAGTTTCAATCTCGACTGAGATGCCTCCACCCTTTCCACTTTCCGTTCATATCCATCGGTCACGCGTGCTTCAGGTTTCAATCTCGACTGAGATGCCTCCACCCTTTCCACGGAGGTCAAGGCATGACACAACAACAAGAGTCACTCAGTTTCAATCTCGACTGAGATGCCTCCACCCTTTCCACCGAAGACGCTGTTTCTCTGCCGGTGTCATTTTTGCGGTTTCAATCTCGACTGAGATGCCTCCACCCTTTCCACGAGGTGGCAAAGCATCAGCTCGTCTCAATACAAAGAGTTTCAATCTCGACTGAGATGCCTCCACCCTTTCCACTCTACCGTTACGCAGCAAGACGTCGGCATATTCACAGTTTCAATCTCGACTGAGATGCCTCCACCCTTTCCACGTCAGCGTGTCGCGCATCACATCGCAATTCCCACTACAGTGGCACTTCGAAAGAGAACCAAATTCCCTGAAATTCTCCCCGGATACCCCCTGATCATTGTACTGCGCCGGTGCACCTGAGATGCAGAACCAAATTCCCTGGAATTTTCCCCCGATTAGTAAAAACTTCGTGCTATTCGCGCGTCGATGTGACATGCTAGAAGTATTTCCAGTTGTTGTTCGAGCCGTCCATCAGAAACGAGAAAAACATGAAGCATCAACAGTCTACCACAACCCAGCCAACGAGTCCAACCCTGAGCGCGATCGGTTCCTGGACCATGAGCTTGTTCCAGTTGCATCAGCGGCTGGGCCTGTATTTTGCACGCCCAGAAGTCCGAACCCATGCCTTGCTTTACCTGCAAGCCATCCTGAGCGATATCCCCAGAAAAAATGGCTGGCAGATCGCTGAACAGGCCCGACAAGCACGGCCCTACGGCATGCAGCGCTTGCTCTCGCGCGCCGTTTGGGACGAAGACGGCGTCCGCGATGAACTGCGCACCTTTGTCTGCCAGACCTTGCACCCACCCCCTCTTTTACCCGCCGAAGCCTCACCCACCCTGGTCTTCCCTGTACTCGTCATTGATGAGAGCTGCTTTCCCAAACGGGGCCGTCACTCCGCTGGCGTCGGACCCCAATATTGCGGACGCACCGGCCGCGTCGAAAATTGTCAGGTCGGCGTCTTTCTCTCTTACGTCACCGAGCGGGGCCATGCCATCATCGACCGTGAGTTGTATCTGCTCGAAGACTGGTGTTCTGATCTGCCACGCAGGCAAGCCGCCCATATCCCCGATATGGTCTCTTTTCAGACCAAACCCGAACTGGCCAAACGTATGGTCCAACGCGCCCAGGCTGCGGGCCTGTCTATCAGCTGGGTCGTGGCCGATACGGTCTACGGTCACAGCCCTGACCTGCGGCTCTGGCTCGAAGAGCAAGGCTATGCCTCTGCACTGGCGGTGCCCTCCATCGAAGTCGTCTGCGTGCAGACTCGCGCTGGTCTGCTGCTCAGTGATGTCGCCAGCATCGCACAACAAGCCTTGCGTGCCCGTGATTGGCAGCGCCTTTCTGCCAGTCAGGGTACCAAAGGCGAGCGCCTCTTTGACTGGGCTTGCCTGCCCGTCGTACACGGGGGCGTCGTGGACCGTCGCCATTTCCTCGTGGTACGCCGCTGCCTCGACGACCCAAACGAGCTGGCCTATTACCTGATCTACGCTCCCTTGGATACGTCCCTGTCCATCATGGTGCAAGCCATCGGCTCCCGCTGGCATATCGAAGAGGATCTGCAAGCCACCAAAGCGCTGGGACTCGATCAGTATGAAGTACGTAGCTACGTGGGTTGGTATCGCCATATCACCCTCGTGCTGCTCGCCTACGCCTTTCTGGTCAGTCTCTGCCTGCAAGCGCCTGCGTCTGCTGAAGACTCCAGAGCGAAGCCCGCGCCCCCGCTCAGTGCTTTGACCCCCTCGGAAGTGCGTCATCTGCTGGCTCACCTGTTCTTCCCTGCTCCCACTGCGGCACCGCTGATCTCTCAGTGGTCCTGGTTTCGACGAACCCACCAGTATTGGGCTGGCTATTATCATCGTCGTCGCCGCGAAAAAACCAGCTAAATCGCCCTGTCAAGCAGGCTGGTCCTTCCTTCTCCAAGCCAGCGGCCCGCTCTTGCCGGGGACTTTTCCCTGGAGGCTGTCAGCTTGGTTGTCGTTCTTGTTATCCACTACGCCCGAAAGGAGCGATCCCATGACCTTTGTGTCTGTAGCCGAGGCTGCTTGCCACCTCGGCATTGATGTCAAAACCCTGCGCCGCTGGCTCTGCGATGCTCAGCTTTCCCTGCAATGCCATCCCCACGATGGCCGCAAAAAAGGCATGAGCCTTGAACACCTCCAGGTGCTGGCTCGCCTGCATCAGCGCTGCCTGGCTCCTCTCTTCCAGGAGCCACCCACCCCTGTGAAGTGCGAGGTGCCACCGTTGCCTGCTGAGTTGCTGGCCCTGCCTGAGCAGCTTTGCGCCATGCAAGCCCAACTTGCCGCCTTGCAGCAGCAAGTGGCTGCTCTCACCTGCCTGCTCACAGAGTCCAAACCTGAGTCCGCCCGTAAGCTTCCTGTGCCCAAGCCGAGCAACACGGTCCAGCCTCCAGCCAAACCCATCTCCCCTGCTCTCCGCTCGCGTCCTGCGGCATCTGCCACCGCCAAAACGACAGCGCCTGCCAAGCCGACGCACATCATCCCGCGCGTCGAGTACGGCGAACAGGGGCACTATGTGGTGATCTGTCCCAAGCACGGTGTGCTGCCTTTTGAGCCTGACACCCCAGAGTGGTTTGCCTGGGTGGCCCAGCAGGACTCGTTTCGCTTTGTGGGAAAATCGGGCCACTTCACGGCTCATCATGAGTGGCGCGTGAAGAAAGGTGCCTGGCGGGCGCATCGGCACATCCGCAACCACAGCTACACCCTGCGTCTGGCACCGGCCCCGGAGTTGACCATTGCCGTGTTGGAGCAGGCGGCTGAGGCGCTACAAGCTCATCTGATCTAGCTGCTTGCTTGTTTGGGGCTTCCGGGTCGGCTTGCCTCCGCCTTTGCTCCGACAAGTGCCACTGTAGTGTTGCTAGAGATTTCAATCTCGACTGAGATGCCTCCACCCTTTCCACCGAGCTTCCATGCCTCCACTGGAGAGAGCTTTGTGATTTCAATCTCGACTGAGATGCCTCCACCCTTTCCACCGCGACGGTGGTTGCCAGTGTACATGAAGCCTGCGAAATTTCAATCTCGACTGAGATGCCTCCACCCTTTCCACCGGCTTGATGCAAACCTGTGCGACCTGTGGCTGCGAAATTTCAATCTCGACTGAGATGCCTCCACCCTTTCCACTTCAATCACGGTAGGGGTGGTCCCCCCGCTATCCGCATTTCAATCTCGACTGAGATGCCTCCACCCTTTCCACTCCAATAAAAGCTTGATGCGCTATACGCAAAAGATGATTTCAATCTCGACTGAGATGCCTCCACCCTTTCCACTCGATGCGAATACGTGGTATCGGTGGGAGCAGGGGTATTTCAATCTCGACTGAGATGCCTCCACCCTTTCCACGTCGCGGTACGCTTTGCAATCGAGGCCGAAGACTATATTTCAATCTCGACTGAGATGCCTCCACCCTTTCCACGATGACCTCTCATGTGCTTAGTATAGGTCATTGATATTTCAATCTCGACTGAGATGCCTCCACCCTTTCCACAATAAAGTTTGCTATCGTTGGATCTGTTCCTTGTGTATTTCAATCTCGACTGAGATGCCTCCACCCTTTCCACAGATCGTTTCGTCAATTCCTGGCGATATGAGGATTGAATTTCAATCTCGACTGAGATGCCTCCACCCTTTCCACGTCACCAATGCACGGATTTGCAATCTGTCTTGACTCTATTTCAATCTCGACTGAGATGCCTCCACCCTTTCCACGAAATTTGAAGAAATACGTACGTTGATGCGCTGTGGATTTCAATCTCGACTGAGATGCCTCCACCCTTTCCACTCAGGGAGGGATGGCTCGAAGCCTGTTCCTGGAAAAATTTCAATCTCGACTGAGATGCCTCCACCCTTTCCACGCAAATGTTCATGAGCACATCGTACACGTCGTTCATATTTCAATCTCGACTGAGATGCCTCCACCCTTTCCACATAATAGCCTGTGTTTTGTGGTGGATGTAGGGACTGTATTTCAATCTCGACTGAGATGCCTCCACCCTTTCCACCAACCGTACAAGATGACAACGGGGCTATGTGATTTTATTTCAATCTCGACTGAGATGCCTCCACCCTTTCCACCGCCACGATAGCCATTGACGCCGCCACTGCTGCTATATTTCAATCTCGACTGAGATGCCTCCACCCTTTCCACGTCAGCTAGACTTTGGGCAAATAGATGCCGATTTTTCATTTCAATCTCGACTGAGATGCCTCCACCCTTTCCACTGCAGGTGAGGCAGGCGTTGATCAGCAGAAATTAAGATTTCAATCTCGACTGAGATGCCTCCACCCTTTCCACTCAATCCGCTAAATTCCAGGTGACCTGACCACTATCCATTTCAATCTCGACTGAGATGCCTCCACCCTTTCCACGTAAGTTTCTAGGCAACAAAAAAGCAGCCGTGTGATATTTCAATCTCGACTGAGATGCCTCCACCCTTTCCACGATTTACTTGCCAGAGCAGGGTACCCTTTTCACAAGAATTTCAATCTCGACTGAGATGCCTCCACCCTTTCCACTCTTGGACAGACATATATTCAAGCAGCCATTTTTCAATTTCAATCTCGACTGAGATGCCTCCACCCTTTCCACATAGAAAAGTTTCGTCAAAAAGCGTCGGAATTCGTAATTTCAATCTCGACTGAGATGCCTCCACCCTTTCCACAGTCAAGCAGTCCATGTATAGCGCGGAGATTCTCCGATTTCAATCTCGACTGAGATGCCTCCACCCTTTCCACTTTACATAGGTGTTTGCATCGTTCGCAACATCGATCAATTTCAATCTCGACTGAGATGCCTCCACCCTTTCCACTGTTCCTGATTATTTGAATAATAATTTTAACGGTTCATTTCAATCTCGACTGAGATGCCTCCACCCTTTCCACATAAAGTGCAATTCTTTATAGATGCAAGTTATCCGATTTCAATCTCGACTGAGATGCCTCCACCCTTTCCACGTAAGTGGTTACCAATTAATCCTCATCATCAATATCAATTTCAATCTCGACTGAGATGCCTCCACCCTTTCCACGACAGAAAAATTCCATTTCCTGGTCGTTCATCCCAATTTCAATCTCGACTGAGATGCCTCCACCCTTTCCACTGGCGAAAAACCATTTGCTAGACTGCATACCGAATGCATTTCAATCTCGACTGAGATGCCTCCACCCTTTCCACCCGAGCCAGCCAGGCACCGGCAGGCAGCAATTTCACATTTCAATCTCGACTGAGATGCCTCCACCCTTTCCACAGCAGGCTGTACAGGCGCTTATGCCTCCTGTCGATGATTTCAATCTCGACTGAGATGCCTCCACCCTTTCCACGATGAACGTGCTGGTTACTGATTGCCAGTCAATATATTTCAATCTCGACTGAGATGCCTCCACCCTTTCCACCAGCGAAACCTGCTATCTTGATTGAAGCCGGATCAATATTTCAATCTCGACTGAGATGCCTCCACCCTTTCCACCAGACCAGCCGCCAGGCAACTGGCAAGTAGTCCTTTGATTTCAATCTCGACTGAGATGCCTCCACCCTTTCCACTATAGTCTGGGGAGTGGAAGTGTTCTAAAATGTTAGATTTCAATCTCGACTGAGATGCCTCCACCCTTTCCACCATCAGGCCGATGCGCTTTTAACAAGTTATTCTGCGTATTTCAATCTCGACTGAGATGCCTCCACCCTTTCCACAGGCCGACTGCTCATTCTATCCCATGTTGAGGATGAATTTCAATCTCGACTGAGATGCCTCCACCCTTTCCACATAGCCCACCAAACTCTATACAAAAAAAATGGAAACATTTCAATCTCGACTGAGATGCCTCCACCCTTTCCACTCGAACCGTTGTTAGTTTTGTGGTCTCGCAAGGACTACATATTTCAATCTCGACTGAGATGCCTCCACCCTTTCCACGGTGCCACCGCAGCACCATCATAGAATTGCTACGCATTTCAATCTCGACTGAGATGCCTCCACCCTTTCCACGCAGGACACAATTGTGGTCGTCCTGTATCGCAACCAGATTTCAATCTCGACTGAGATGCCTCCACCCTTTCCACAAACTGTCAGATTTGGCTGTCAACGCTGTTTTTCATATTTCAATCTCGACTGAGATGCCTCCACCCTTTCCACCTTAATTGCCTCCTTCGCAATCATTTTCATGACTGCATTTCAATCTCGACTGAGATGCCTCCACCCTTTCCACAAACATCATGCCTCCACTGACAAAAGAGGTGGCAACATTTCAATCTCGACTGAGATGCCTCCACCCTTTCCACATTTTGATTTTTGTACGAGTAGTTCTGATTCGTTTCAATTTCAATCTCGACTGAGATGCCTCCACCCTTTCCACTCAGCTTCTGCTTTGTGGCTGCGAAGCGCTAGTTTGTAATTTCAATCTCGACTGAGATGCCTCCACCCTTTCCACGACGACCACGCCGGGGGCTTCGGGTGAGCCGATTGGAATTTCAATCTCGACTGAGATGCCTCCACCCTTTCCACCAAAATTAAATATCATGGGACAGCATTTTTTTGTTCATTTCAATCTCGACTGAGATGCCTCCACCCTTTCCACTTTACGAACAATTTCAAGAATAACTTTCCCTACAAGAATTTCAATCTCGACTGAGATGCCTCCACCCTTTCCACTGTTCCTAATCTGGCTAGTGCAAATAGCCACGTATAATTTCAATCTCGACTGAGATGCCTCCACCCTTTCCACTTTTTCTTTTTGCAATCGTACCTGTTAATAGTTCGGATTTCAATCTCGACTGAGATGCCTCCACCCTTTCCACGTTGATAATCCATCCGCGGATGTTATACAATCTCCTTATTTCAATCTCGACTGAGATGCCTCCACCCTTTCCACGAAATGAAACAATATTGGTCAGATGAGTATAGTTAATTTCAATCTCGACTGAGATGCCTCCACCCTTTCCACGTATCTAATCCTTCACATATTCCTAAAAATCCTGGATTTCAATCTCGACTGAGATGCCTCCACCCTTTCCACGGCGTATGTCATAAATACTCCTTTAACATTCAACATATTTCAATCTCGACTGAGATGCCTCCACCCTTTCCACGAAATTGATACCAGCTTGTCCTAGATTTATAATCTATTTCAATCTCGACTGAGATGCCTCCACCCTTTCCACAATACTCAGTTGTAGATCTTCGAATTTTTTATGCATTATTTCAATCTCGACTGAGATGCCTCCACCCTTTCCACGTACTTTGATTTAATTGCCATAGCAGAGTACCAACTTATTTCAATCTCGACTGAGATGCCTCCACCCTTTCCACTAAACATCATGCCTCCGCTGACAAAAGAGGTGGCAACATTTCAATCTCGACTGAGATGCCTCCACCCTTTCCACATATTAAAGTGTTTTTATGTAGTCTTAAGAGTAATACATTTCAATCTCGACTGAGATGCCTCCACCCTTTCCACTCAGCAAGGATCAACGGCTCGACCAGTGGCAGCGACGCATTTCAATCTCGACTGAGATGCCTCCACCCTTTCCACAACCTGTAATGGGCCTACCACCATCGTGTATCTTGAATTTCAATCTCGACTGAGATGCCTCCACCCTTTCCACATTGCAATAGAACTCTCCACGCCTGATTGGTTTTTCATTTCAATCTCGACTGAGATGCCTCCACCCTTTCCACCTGGCCCTTCCCTGGCCGGACTGTGGAAGCCAAGGAATTTCAATCTCGACTGAGATGCCTCCACCCTTTCCACGGAAAAATAGAGGAAGATCGATGCAACATCATCATCATTTCAATCTCGACTGAGATGCCTCCACCCTTTCCACCCATACGCGCTGCAGGTGATGCACTCAGAAAGGGTGATTTCAATCTCGACTGAGATGCCTCCACCCTTTCCACCCAACACACGCCGCATCGAGCCAGTGAGTCTTCTCCATTTCAATCTCGACTGAGATGCCTCCACCCTTTCCACCGTGTGCGATGCCCTTTTCCCTTACACGATGGAAGGTATTTCAATCTCGACTGAGATGCCTCCACCCTTTCCACCCTGCCAGTATTGATCTCATCGACATACGTAAGTATGATTTCAATCTCGACTGAGATGCCTCCACCCTTTCCACGGCTACACGTCCACGCTTCAATGCCAACCTCTACCCATTTCAATCTCGACTGAGATGCCTCCACCCTTTCCACACGGCTATCGTGTCGATCCAACGTGTATCCGGCTTATTTCAATCTCGACTGAGATGCCTCCACCCTTTCCACATAGGTCCTGCTCTTCTGCAAATGTCAGGATCGGAATTTCAATCTCGACTGAGATGCCTCCACCCTTTCCACGCGAATTAGGCGAAGTTCAGTGCTATGGTGTCCGTATTTCAATCTCGACTGAGATGCCTCCACCCTTTCCACGGCAGTGGGGATGTGCTTTCCATGCTCCCATTTGTTATTTCAATCTCGACTGAGATGCCTCCACCCTTTCCACCCATTTGAGTTCGTTGATATCCGCAATGTGACTTGGAATTTCAATCTCGACTGAGATGCCTCCACCCTTTCCACGCTTCAGGTGGGTCCTGGGTGGCACAACGCCTTCGATATTTCAATCTCGACTGAGATGCCTCCACCCTTTCCACGCTAAAGCCAGCAGACCAGCTTCTGACCGATCTGAATATTTCAATCTCGACTGAGATGCCTCCACCCTTTCCACGGCGGGGTGCCTCGCGCCGCTCCTGGAGCCGCTTCATTCGACGCTTTGCGAGCCACACTGAAATTTCGGCATTTTTCAGGCTCATTTGACCCCTCCTTCTACAACTATACTCGATGTGGGAGACTTTTGCAAGCCCTCTACAAGCGCGACGAGCGATTTTTTGACCGTTTGCGAGGCACCGTGCTTGGGATTACCACCACTTCGTGCCTCGCAAGCTCTTTTTGCTTCTGTATCAGAGCATATAAACCGTGTCTTCATGAGGTCCTTTCCCCGTCCAAGGACTTCGACTTTCGCTGTACAGGTCCCACACAGACCGTAAATGCGAATAGTGTCCTCCCGTTCATGAAGCTGGGTCTCTATCCTTCCGAGGGAAACGTCGGGAAACCGGGTAAGGGCGTCACCTCGCGTGCGGTCGCAAGGACACGCCTCTACCCGTTTGCCCTCGTGGGTGCAGAGCCAGGAAAGGTCTTCGCTCGTCCCCTACACGAGGTTACATCGGACCTGAATAGTTACTATTACGCTATATCTCGATACGTGAAAGTTAGTTCTTCGTACGCAGAGGCAACTTTTGCTTACCAGTGTGACGACCACCAATTTGCAGATCATCACGAGATCGAGAAAGACGAACAAAACCAGAGACAAAAGTAGAGATGTTGTTGGCCGCACGACGAGATTTCGCAACTGTAAGAAGTAGGAACATAGCTCCACCCATAAGAGCTAGCACGCATATAAAGGAACACAGAATTAAGACAATCTGGACTTGGGGAGATAACCCCAGAAAGGTATTCAACTGCACCTCCTTATTAAACAATACACAGCATTGGAGATCGCAGCAGAAACGCTCTGCTTTACCATCACTGGCCCCGATAACTGGCTTCACCTACCAAGTATTGACAGTTACAAAGGCTTGCCTGGATGATGCGATCTATGTATATCGAAATAGTAGCATATATATTATGAAAAATATACAGGACTAAAGTCCTGAAAGATGAATATTTTTCATTATGCCATGCTGATTTGGCTGTGTATAAATTGAGATTTGCAGTTTTTCGCTCCAAAAGATGAATATTTTTCATTTTCTGCGCATCGATGGTTTCATAATGACATCGAGAAAATGTGCTATGATGAAAGCACAAAGAACGGTCGCTTTGCTTCATCACTGGCCTTGATAGCTGGCTTCACCTACCACGTATTGGCAGTTGCAAAGGTTTGCGGAGATGATGCGCGACCATGTTTTCTATCCGATACACATTCACGCTTCTAGCAGCTCGATGCTCACTTCGTAGGACAAACCAGGGGTACCACCGACTGCCAGCGGGACCTGTTGTATATGCAGATCAAGTACGACTTCCATGTAGGAGTCGAAGTGCACGGCCAGCGCGGCCCCATTGAGCGGATCGGTGTATTGCAGCGTCGTTCCGCTTGATCCCAGATACGAGCTGCGCAGAGCGTCGCGATACTGCTGACCGCTCAGACCTGTCAGAGTACCATCATAGCGCAGCAGCTCGTTTATGCAGAGGATGACCATGCTCCACGTGCGCTTACCCGCTCCCAGGTCTACATAGGATAAGCCGCCATCCGCACGCATCACAGCTTTGCGTATACGCGGTTGCTTCATATGATAGCTGCCGGGCTTCACAAAGTAGCCCGTCCCGCCCAGTAGCACCTCGCAGTCAACGCCTATCGACATCTCACACCTCCAGCTCTACTCTATAAGCGCTCCCAGCGCAGAGGCACATCGC
Organism: uncultured Chloroflexia bacterium; assembly: GCA_963802635.1. Lineage (GTDB taxonomy): Bacteria > Chloroflexota > Ktedonobacteria > Ktedonobacterales > Ktedonobacteraceae > CAVTLG01. The sequence continues at coordinate 1,241,982 of CAWDJJ010000001.1, forward strand.
CCCAGTGCGCACGTGCTCCGTAGGCGAAATCGCGCTGCTGCTTCACCTCTTTGAGACGCGCCTCAAACTGCTGCATGCGCGCCTGTGTTGCCGCCAGCCACGCCAGCGGGATCTTTGTATCGTCTACACGATCCCGCAGACTACCATCCTGAAACTCGAAATTATCGTTGGTGGGCACCTGATAAGCTTCCATCGCATAGGCGCTGGCCCCCAGCACGATAATGTCCCGGTGCACCTCGGGGATCGTTGAGCCGCTGCTATCCAACTGATGCTTGGTCGCATAGAAGATACGGATCACCAACGACGTATCTTGCGGCAGTTCTGCGGTTGATAGCTTCAAGGTAAAGCTCGGCGTCATCGTGCCGGTTGGTCCCTGTCCGCTACCTACCGCGCCCTGTGATCCCAGATTGCCACCTGCAGCTAATGCCGTCGTGCTGTCATACAGGTTTGAGTATTCGGCAAATTCGCGCTCGAATGGCGGCCAGAGCATCACACCGGACGTATTTACTGTCGGGACCAGGGGCTTGCTCGGCAGAGCCGCATCCGCCGTGGTATCGCTGTAGCTCGTTGTCGTATTGTCGGGCAGCGTTGCCAGCAGGTAAAGTGTTCGAGCCGCCAACCTGTGTGCGATACACGTTACGCCCAATCACAACATTCGTTGCCGTACCCGGTATAGCCGTCTGGTTATTTCCCAGAGGGATCGTGGACAAATGCATAGCCTGGTTGCCCGTCGTTGTCGTGACTGAACTTAGCGGTGAAGGAGTGCTCTCACCACCCTGGGTCAGCAGCGTAACAGCATATTGATAGACTCCAACGCCCAATGCGGTGCCAGTAGTGGCTATGGCGTTCGCACCCACAGATGGCGCATTGAAGGTTGAGCCATAGGCTTGCAGCGGATACAATATGCGTTCCAGCCACCATACCGGATACGCGCTATCCCAGGACGTCGGATACGGATAGGTGCGCTGGTACGGTTGCGTCGTGATATCTGTATACACCAGATTTGGATAGTACTGCGCATAACGGTCAACCGCTTTATCGATGGCTCTATCGAGATCGGCCTGACTCCAGCGCTCGTTTGTGCCCGCAGGATCAAACAGGTCCAGCCGCAACGCTGCTTCAATGTCTGAAAGAATCATCTTCTGCTCCCTTTTGATGGATGGAGATCTAGCTGGCTAGAAGACATAACCATGCGTATAGAGCGTGACGGTACAGGTACCGACATTGGCTTTGATATCAATCTTGCCTGTTGCGTCTACCTGCAGCACACCCATGCCGTTCAGGCTACTACCAGCAACCGTGCTGTTGCCAATGGAGGCATAGGCGCTTATATCCGCAGCAGCATGCGGGGCCAGTTGGATATACGTGCCTACGGTTGCACTACTAAAAAACGCTTTGTACAGAATCCCCGATACGCCGCCTGGGATACCTGAACTGCCACCCGTGAGCGTATAGGTGCTCGTGCTACTCGCGGTTATCACGTCGCCATTGATCTGACGGTAGCCGCTGACAAAGGTGATGCGACCGGGCGCAGGTGTGGGAAAACCGCTGCTACCGTTGGCAAAAATGGCGATGACGACGGCATCCTGCGGATTGTGCTCATCAAAAAAGAGTACTGCACATAATGCACCCGCAATGGCAGAGCAGCCATCCACATGATTCGCCACCGGCACGCCTGTAAGAGCATACGATGTGGCCTCAAACAAGAGCACCGACGCCGTGTAGCTGGCTGCGCTGAATGCCTGGAGAATACCTCGCTTAATAATCATCGCCATCCCTTTCCTGTTAGTAGGGGCGGAGCTTGCCTCCGCCCAGGACTGACGTGCGTCCCTGTCAGCCAACGGGTAGGGGGCGCACCTCGCGTGCGCCCTGGGACTCGTGGAGTGGCCTCCGGGGCGGTCGCAAGGACACGCCCCTACCCGATTGCCAACGAACCGCAGCTTACGCATCGTCTGCCGCTGTTCCTGGCGACGTCACAGCATCGCCACCAGCGCAGGAGTGAAAGCTGGCCGATGTGTAGGTTGTGTTTAACAGCGTATTGAGACTGGTCGCAATATTGGCAAACGTCTGGCTGCCAGATGGATCAACGCGTACAAACGTGCCATCCTGCGGCAGTGCGCCATCGGTTGTTTGCTGGAAAATGCACAGCGTGCGGGGATTGAGGTAGCTACCAACGGGTGCTGTCTGTCCACCGTTGTAGCGCCCATAGGTAAATTCGAGGATGTCAAGCATGATTTTACTCCCTTTCATTTCTGGTATATGTTGTGAATATTCTGCGTAAAAGCTTAAAATTCGAGCCATTTGGCGCTGATGGAGCTGAAGCCGGAGGCATACGTCTGGACAAACACACTTACGCCCATCGCCAGACCATTCGGGAGCACGATGATGTTCCCGTTGAGCAGCAGTTCTATGGGTCCTCCGCTGACCTCGACCAGACTGTATGGTGTCACCAGCGTTTGAGATGTGGCCGCAAACGTACAGCTCGCGGCAATGGCAGAGGCGCTCGCGCCTAATTTGGAGGGCGTGATGATCGCAGCCGAAGCATAGGCGGGATTCGCGCTCATAATTTCCACAAACACGGTGATCGAGTTGACCGCTGCCGTCCCCGACGACGCGTGTAGAGCGTAGAGCAGGATACTTTTCCCTGAGTTCACCGGATTGAAGATGCTCAGCGGATAGTTACCTGCCGCGACATTGAGCAAGCCCGTTGTGGCCGTGTAGCCTTTCCCCAGCATCTGCTGCTCCAGCATCCATGCCTGGTTCATGAGGTTGCCCTGCGCGTCTAACTGGAACGCTTGCCCGCTGCCAGATGCTGTGAGACCGCCCACCAGCGCCGAGCCATCCTGGTTCATGAAACCTGTCATGATATCTCATTCCCTTCACTACTCAGGCCCAACCACCACGATATGTTTACGATGACTCCGTCTATATGCTCTGAAATTCCTATCTTCTTTCTGTACATTATTGGATACCATATATTCACTTTCTACCGAATATGCTAAATTCCTCTATACATACCTCTATAATCGGTGACACATCCCCCATACTCATGGCGCAATTTATAAGAAATTGTATCTTGAGTAAAATTTAGCCCAAAAAGCGGCGAATCCTGCACGAACAGCATTGGATTGATCTGCCCACCCACAAAGCCGATCTCTATCGTGTCGATCTCGCGTGGATCTCCCACCAGGAACCATTGCGTGGTGCTGGTCAATTGCGGCGAGACAATCGGCGTAACATAGCCCAGCATCGGATTGATATCATTATTGTTGCTACCCGGCACGCCCGCCGACTTGGTCACGACCATAGCGGACCATTCCAGCTCCGGCGGCACAACCAGGAAACGCGGTCGTAAACCCAGACGCTTGCCAGCGTAGTTCGTCTGCTCACGCATAGCTGTCACCCCCGCTTGCATGGCCGCAGTGCTCAATGCGCTCGTACCGAGATTATTATGTGGAGCACCAGTAGTGAAAAGCGCACTGCTATCGTAGATGTTTGGATTGCTACTCAAAAAGCCGTAGACAAACTCGGCCAGCGTGTAGGCTGCCGCGACAGCCAGTTTGCTGGGCATTTGCTTGATCGCTTGCAGGTCGTCATTAACGATTACTTCGCGCGATATTGTCACCAGATTGCCGCGCTTTTGCGGCACATACGTGGCCGCCGAGTCTGTGAGCGTCACCGCGCTATAAGGCGTATCTTCCGCCACTACCGGCAGCGAACCAAACGCGCCCAGCCTGACCCGCGTTTGTTGCTTAAAGTCACGGATGGGCACAACGGTACAGAAGCGCAACCATTCAGCAGGCCAGGCCTGATAATCCTTGAGCAGTCGCTTGTTCATGCTGGTACCAAGCAGGTAGGAGAAAGATGCAGTGGTTGTATCCGCCTCGGTGATGCGCGCAAGCGGCGCACTCTCCGAGACACGAATGCTACCCAATGTGGAGCGTTCGCTAAAGCCAGCGACGGTGGGATCACCGGTGACACGCGCGTAGGCTTCGCGGATGCTGCCAAAGGCTCTGACCATGCCCATCTTCGCGCTATCAATCTCCAGATCAAACATGCGATCAAAGGCAGCCTGGATCTTTTCGGCTTCGGTGATCATTTGTCCAACAGCAGGCTTTTCGTAGGAGTTGCCACGAATAAGCCCGGTTGCGGCTAGCGCGGCCATCATCTCCTGTTGCGCATTGAGATCCGCATCCAACTCACTTTGCTCGAAGATGCGTCCCTGGTAGCGACTACGCACATTGGCTTTGACCGCTTCGGGCAAGAGCAATTCGAGGAGGCGATGCTCCAGAGTAATCTGTGCCCGCTCCATTTGTAGTTCGTGCATCAGCGTGGTGATCCGGGACTGCTGATCGCTGATCTGTTCGCTAGCTATGTCAGGTGAAGCTACAAGTATCGGCTCAGATGGGGGAGAAGCGTTATCGTTGTGTTGTGATGACTGATTGTGAGTAGTTGGTTCCATGAGGTTAGTATCTCCTTGTTCAGAGTGCAGTATGCGCCGGAAAGCGCCACCTGCACTCGGCCTGGTGACGATATCACATGAGTTAAGGGAAATTACGCCGGTGACTTCTTTCACCCGACTGGCTTCATTGAGTTGCCACTGCCCGAAAATGTCGATAGAGAGTCCAATTAGCGCAGTACGCCCTAAGAGACAGGCTTCCTGGATCAGCGACCACAGCCAGTCGGCGGCTTCCATGATATGTAGCGTGGCATCGACACGCCCCTGCACGCTCGTCGTGTCCGCTGGCACATACTGTACATCATGATAGAAGCCAACCATGTCCCGCACCGAACGCGTCTGCTGGTCGCTTGCGTTACGCGCGTGGTCCGCGTAAGCATGCGCACCTTCAAGCAAGCGAGCAATTTCCTGCAGCGCCGCGTCATTATAGGCATAGCCATTCTTTGAGCGTCCGCCCTGGATGACAGTGACTCGTACAGCATGACCCTGCGGATCAAGTCGCTGATTTTCCTGAATATGCCCATCGATGCGTATTGTGCTACTATCCATTGGCATGGTGGACATCATGCACGCTCCTCTGCATCCAACCCGCCCATCAAAAGGTCCATATGGCGGGACCGGCTGTTGTTCATACCTGATTGATCCATGAATATAGCAGGATACGTTTTATCTGCGAACTGCTGGTACGTCTTTTCTAAGTGCATAGTTTGTAGAGCGGAGCTATCCAGATCAGCGGGTCGATCTGGCATAGTCACCTGCGGTGTCAGATCAGGATGTTGCAGATCTGGCAACAATGGATCTGGCGCAAGCACGTCATTGGTCAGATCTAACCCTTGAGTAGCAGTGGATAGCCACGGACCAAGAGTTTGCGCGTCGAAAGCGGAGTAGAGAGCGAGTCCAATGGGACGCTCATACGCTGTTAGAGCTGGGAGGCTGGGATCTACAGCCAGAGATGACTGCACATCGGCCGCAGGTTCACTCAGATCACCCTCGGCAAGCTGTGGCTGGTGCATATCCGGTTCTGTAAAAGTCGGTGCGTTCAACTGTGGCGTAGCAGACGGACGGGCCAGACTATCTGGCGTAGGCACACCTTGCAAACCCGCAAGATTCAAGTCATAATAGGACATATCAGGCACACGACCAAGCATAGCGAGCGACTCAGTGGAGCCATTTTGTGGCAGATCATTTTGCATAAGGCCCTCCTGTTATAGAGTATGCATGCATGAGGGAACACAGTACACAGATGAATGGTGCAGGGGATATTGTAAAGAGAGGAATATGTGAGAAGCTGCTATTTTCAGATCAGCTATCTTTTCTAAGTATACCCATTTCTTTGCTAAAAGTCAAGCAAAAAGAGAAATATTTTTTCTCCATACATTTAGCTATATATTCCACTTTTTAGACTTATTGCTGCAACATTTTAGCGGGTATCAACGTAATATCCATAAAGATATAGCAATCATGCCACGAAAGTTTACCGCCAGAAGGAGTAACATCATGCTGATCAGCAACACAGCAGCATTGTGTCTGGGGGATTTCATGCGCCAAGAACGGAAGGGCACATTGGAGCTAGATACAGTAAAGCAAGCCTACGAAGTGCTTAAAGTTTCTACAACACTGAATGTAGAGCATATTCCCTATGCGATAGAAATCGCCGCTTTGCACACACTCGACACGTATTGTGATCCTGCGACCAGCGCTCACTCGCTGCGGCTGGTTGATCTAGCTGAAGCGACCGCTACCTGTCTCCAGTTGCGAGAGGATGATATTTTTCAGTTGCGCATGGCTGCCTTACTGCATGATATCGGCAAGGTAGGTATACCGACAAACATCCTACATAAGCCTGGTCCACTCGATGCAAACGAATGGCACATCATGCGTCTGCATCCGCAGCTTGGTCAATACATGCTACTGAAGGCCGGAGGTATCTTCAAGCGATTAGCACCGATTGTGGTGGCACATCATGAATACTGGAATGGTCGGGGCTATCCCGAGGGACTATACGGGAAAGATATTCCGCTGCTAGCGCGTATTGTTGCCGTTGTTGATTCTTACGACGCCATGATATCATCTCGCGCGTATTATGACAGTGACAGAGCACTCTCGATGACAGAAGCTTGCACAGAACTGCAACGTTGCGCGGGCCAGCAATACGATTTACACGTCGTCGCAGCATTCCTTGCTGCGCTCGACATGCAAAACGCCTGTACTGCTGCTAGTTCGTCTCTGTCTTCAGCAGCCAGTACCAGATAGTAAAGATCCCTTGCACCGCTTCAGGCAAAATCTCGCAATAAATGGACCTGGACAGGTTGGCGCAGTGTACGCAGTGCCTTCACTTCGATCTGCCGAATACGCTCACGTGTGAGCTTAAAGTAACTGCTGAGTTCCTCCAGGGTATGGCAATATCCATCGTGCAGCCCATAGCGCAATTCGATGACCTGCCGTTCCCTCTGGCTCAATGTTTCTAGCGCCCGTGCAATTTGATCGCGCAATACCTGATGAGTTACCACATCTGCCGGTGCAGCCGCATGGGTATCCTCCAACATATCCGTCAGGTGATACTGTTCGTCCTCCATCAGCGGCGCATCCAGCGAAATTGGCGACTCCGCCATGCTTTGCAGTTCAACGACGCGCTCTTTTGACAGGTTCATGGCACACGCTATCTCTTCTGGGAATGGTTCTCTGCCCAGATCCTGATACAGTTGGCGCGTGATACGCTTCATCTTATAGATAAGCTCGAACAACATGCACAGGGATATGAATAGTGCGCGTATGCTCCGCTACAGCGCGGCTGATGGCCTGACGAATCCACCAGGTTGCATACGTGCTGAAACGAAAGCCGCGCACCGGATCAAACTTCTGTGCGGCACGTATCAGCCCAAGGTTGCCTTCCTGAATAAGATCAAGCAACGAAACTCCTTGATTGTTGTAGCGTTTGGCGATACTGACCACCAGTCGCAAATTCGCTTCTACCAGACGCTGCTGCGCATCCATATCTCCCGCCACAACGCGGCATGCCAGGAGCATTTCTTGCTCCGCCTTTAACAATGGGTAGCGACCGATCTCGGCCAGGTATTGCCGAATAGTGTTCTCGACCTCGCTATCTTCCTCCCCTACCTCCTCTTCCTCGTCCAAATATTCTTCCTCATCGTAACGAAAACCCACGTGTTTTGTACTGCCACGCGGGTGTCTCACCTCACTCAAGCTCGCGGCTTCAAGCACCAGATGCTTTTCCTCCAAACAATACGCTTTCTCATCTCCATCTTTCGCCGTTCGCTGGCTGCCACTTTTTTCTCTGCTGGTTGCAATCGCTGCATGGTGAACAGTAGTACCTCTGTACATCGGCTGAGTATACTGCGTTTCACCTCGCCCTTGTAACCCATGCGGTTGCTCATCCAGAAGCGTTGTTTCTACTGCTTTTGCCTGTCTGCTTATGGCTACCATATACACCTACTCCTTATACCTCAATTCCCATTCCACAACTTGGTAACCGGAGATAAGTGATGCTGGTTGGCTCCTTGTCTATAAAATAATTGGACCTTGCCAGCAACACCACGCCCGAAAAATTTTCGGACATTTTCCCCCTTTATACTTACTTGCAAGATATGTGCCAATATAGAGGCGTAGAGATACAAAAGCTCATATTTTCGCTTTTCGGCTACGTATTTGTACGCATAGCGCTTGATTGGTTCTTTTCGGGAGTGCAGCAAACTGTAAATTTTTTACTAGTACTGTGGAAATATCCACAGCCACGAACTGGATGGCTGTTTCTTCGCGGTCCATTTCTACGCATAGCATGTCAGCCAGACAACGAAAACGTAGCCATGGTGCGTTTATTTGCACGAGACGCCCCGATGGACTTGCGTACAATATGAGTAAAACTTGACCATTTGAGGTAGGAGCAGTGGCTATGGCAAAATCCATACATGCAGAGAAAGAATTCTCTTCGCGAGGATCGACGAAACAACGCACAGAGCAAGCATATATCTCTGCGCAAAGCGGAGCAGCGACTCACTATCCCCCTACGCCGATCCCTCTTCGCGCCTCGGCTGATCCGCAGGCGTCACCAAAGTTCGTTCCCGCTATCCTCGTACCTATACAACGAGCGAAGACGTAGATGTGACACGTGTGCCTACCTGGCCGCAACCATCGAAATTAGCGCAAGTAGACGCCGATACAATGGTCGAGCAGCCGATTGTATCCACAGCACTCTCACGCGCGTCTATTGATGAGCTAGCGACACGGCCCCAGAACGCAGGTAAAAGCAAGCTATACCACCATAGCTATACCGATTATGATCTTGCAGCTATCGATACTATGCCTCCCGCGCAGCGCCATGCTCAGCAACAGCAAGCATATAAGCAAAATTTTGCACAGCGCAAGTTGGATCATCTACGTTGGTGGCTTTTAGGGCCTGGTCGCATCGAAGCCCTGTTCTGGTCAGGGGGGGTTGTCCTCTTACTCGCTATCACCACTATAATGATGCTCACCGTCACGCTGGGTCTGGTCACACCTTCTGATCATCTCCCGGCGCGTACTACTTCACAGGCAAGTATCGCGCTGTGCCACGCGTCAATGAGCCAGATCTACCGAGCGCAGGCAACCAGTAATGGCTGTGTCTCCATCGCCACAGACAGCGGCATCAAAGCAATTATGTTCAATGGAAGTTTCATAGTGAGCAATAGCGCAGTGTATCTCTCAGGTCAGGGGTTCAGTACAGGTGGCACAATTGATTTCATGCACGATGCCCATATTCCCTGCACACCAGCTTCAACTCAGGCTGATACGCATGGTGACTTCTCCGTCGTCATGAATCTGGATGCTAGCCCGGCATGGCAGGCGGGTAATCATCAGATCATGATTGAAGATATGACAAATCATCGCTCCATCACACTGAATATCATCTTCACGCCCACTCAGCATGAGCCAGCGTGAAGATGATAGGGTGTAGAGTGCGCACTATTGAAGCGAGAAATCATCGGCAAAAACGTTGCCCTGGATATACCAGCCATGAATATAAATTGTCACACTCGTTGCAGGACCCGTGGGAAACTGTATGCTCAACTTGGTATAGGTAGTGCTACTCGTCCAGTTGCTCACGCCACTGCTAGTACCCAGAAACGCGAAATTCCCCTGCACATAGGCGCTTAACGTGTACAAATGGTTCGGCAGCACGTTAATGGTCTGCGTACACTGACCGGTCGTCGAATGTCCTGGTGTGACTTGTAATGCATATGTTCCACTATGTACAGGACTCTTCACTACCGCATCATTTGTATCACACTGCCAGCCAGATAAGTTTCCTTGCTCGAAGCCAGGATTGACCAGCAGATTGCCTCCAGAGGGCATAGGATTCGGTGTCCCCGTTGTCACAGGCGTTGCCGTTGTCATAGGTGTCCCCGTTGTCACAGGCGTTGCCGTTGTCACAGGCGTCCCTGTTGTCATAGGCGTTGTCGTTGTCATAGGTGTCCCCGTAGTCATAGGCGTTGTCGTTGTCATAGGTGTCCCCGTACCCGCAAATGACTGAAAGAGCTTCGCGAAATCATAGGTATTCTGCGCTAGGCCACTACATTTAGGGGTGACAACCGTGGAACCAGCGCAACTGCCATTGTCACGTGACATCTGCCACATCGATAGCTCGCCAATGTGGTTCTGCTGTGCAAATGAAAGCAGGGCTTGCGCATCTTGCAGACTGAAGATCTCACCAGGGCTGTCATTTTGACCGATCATCGGTGTGATACCGACCATGGACCATAACTGGCTGGGACTCTTCGAGGGATACAGGCTCTTCAGTTCGCCATAGAGACCATTCCCGGCGTTCACCGCTTCTTGACCCATCTGGCTATCTGCCGAGCCATAATCCATCGTCATCAGGTTAACAATGCTAATGTTAACGCCTTGCGAGATTGCATTGCTCAACATGCCCATGCTTGTGTTAAGTAAGCCAGTGGTCGCCGATGGCAATGTAAACGAAATAGAGAGACCAGGATTCGCTTTTTGCAAGGCGGCCAGTGCGGTGTTGCGCCGCGTATACGTGGTTGCATCTCCCTCCTCGCCGCCTTCTATATCAAAATCTAGATGCGTCGCTTTATACTGGGTAATGACTGTCTGGTATTGCGCCTGCAACGCGCTCGCGCTGGTACATATCTGCGCTAGTTCAGATCCGTCTTCACCTCCAAAGGAGATAATAACATCACCACCCTGGCTACGCACGTATTGGATATCACTATTCAGGTTGGGTAGATAGGTGGATGTCTCGTTGGGCGGAATTGTACCTGCCCACTCAGCAGTGCAATTACCACCATTTCCCACAAAAGCGAGCGTGAAGTATTTTTGACCGGTAGCCTGTGTGATTGATTGTAGCGAAGGGCCACCATTGGTTACATCGTCAAAAGGAGCAAAGAATTGACCTGGCAATGCTACTTGCGCACGAACAGAGAACATATGTACAGTGACCAATATGCCTGAAAAAACCAGCAGGCAGGCGGCAGTGATGGCCGGGATAAGGCGAAAAGTTTTCATACAGCTTCTCTTCCTGACAGCCTGAATACTAGCGCTCTGTCACTTTTCAAGTGCTGAATGCGTGACCGCAAGCAGTGGAAAGTACAGCATTACGCTCCAATCGAGGGACTATCACCCTTACAGTTTGCATTTTGTCCCGGCGATGATAGAGCACTAGCAAATTAAATATTCTGGCCTGATATATGGATGGATAGACCGACGCACCATTACGTGGGATACCCATAACTGTAGCGATAGAGCAGTAGCCCCGTCAATATATAAGGAGGGACAAAAAGTTGACCGTTTTTCTCTATTTTTCTCTATTTTACTTTAGCGCTGTTTTCGCGTGAATACTATTGGCACGCTGGCATCATCCTGTGGCAGCCAGCGTAGGACCGGACGCGTTGGGACCGCCAGGCTACCCTCATGACTTCGCGCCTGCCAGAGTACAGCGCCCGGCCCATCGGTGGCATCGCCCTGCTTGAGTACACGCGTGCTGCTTAACGTATAATCTGATAGGTTGATCAGAAAACGCGCGACCTCGTCGGGATTGTAGCGGTCGGCCCTGAAGCACGCTTCATGGTCTCGCACATCCAATTGTTGCATGCCAATGGTGTCCATCAGCACCCAGCCTGGAGCCTGAGCGGGATTGTACAGGCGTCGATTGGACCACACGTCCAGCGGACACAAGCCACCCGCGGTATAGCGTTCCCAGGCATACTTCAACGTGGCGTAATTACAGACCAATTCTGCGTTCGGATTAAAATAACACAGCGCACCCGGAGTCGCGCATAGCTTCAATGCCAGTTGCGTAATAAACTCAAGTTCTGATCGTGGCGCGTATGTTTTTGGCATGATACTATCGTTTTCTTGCGCACCGATAGCATACGTGACGCGAATACGCAGGAATGCCTGGTGACACGCGACGATCTTGCCAGCATCCGGCCAGTTCCAGGCTTGTTGTGCGGCCCGCGTCAGCGTCCCTTGCGTGGCGAATGGACCAAAGGCACCCATGGCCCAGGCTGCCAACACCATTGGGTCCGTCAGTGGAGTACCTATATCGTCAGGCCATGGACGCTCTATCACGTCAATAACGACCAGACCGCGCACCTCGGGACGGAAGACCACGATAATACCCGCTCCACCTAATGCCCATGTTTCGGCCTTTTCCCCTGTCTGTCGCCCCAATAGCGTATAGTCCGTCAGATAGCCCTCAATCTCGTCCAGGGATAGCGCGTGCTCCAGCAAAATGCACACACCTTGCGTAAAAAAACTTTTCATTTTCCCTCACCTTCCCATCAAAGATCAGTCGTCATTATACATCTACCTACACTACCTGTACCAGCTTTGAGGAGATTGGGGTCTCCATCCCTGCAGGAAAACCTTTCGGTATAATAATGTGAAGTTCGTCACATTTTTAGCGTATGCAAAATATAGATGAGATTTTTAGCACGCCTTTTGCATTTCTCTTTACAGAGCAAGTTTTCTGCTCTCACTCTTTTTGAGTGCTCACTCGATTCACTCGTTTATTCATAAAAGTAACTCTATCACGAAAGGAACTATACATATGAAAACACCATTCCGTATACAAAAGATGTTTTCTCTGTTTAGCATCAGCATGCTCTGCATTTTTGCCCTATTCGTTAGCGCGTGCGCTGAGCAACCACCTACGACAAGTAGCACCCCAACGACTACGGCAACTCCTACCAGTCAAGCAAAGAGCACGGCGGCTGCCACCACGACTACGACTCCCAGTACTGGGAGTCCGGGGAGTTTCAGTGCCTTTTGCTTCGATTCGCATGGTAAGTCAGTCGATAGGGTGGGCTACCGCTCAGAAGACGACCATTCTCAAGACGACTGATGGCGGCAATGATTGGACGAACGTAACGCCTCACTATAATGGGACACCTACTACTATCGTGTCTACGTTCATGGATGGTCAACATGGATGGATCGCTTATGAGGGCACAATCGGTCAAAATCCGATTACCATCCTGCGTACGACCGATGGAGGTCAGAGCTGGCAGAGTGCGACGATCTCGCCAAATGAGCCTGCCGGGGTCGTGGCGATGCAATTTCGCGGCAGCAATTACCAGTTGGGATGGATTATGGTCGGCATTGATGGGGGACCCGGCGCTGGTAGTGAGGCATTTGGACTGTATGCCACACAGAATGGCGGTCAGAGTTGGTCAGCGCTACCAAGTATCTACACGAGTGATCAAGTAACTGGCCTTTCGTTTCTCAATACGACAACCGGATTTCTGGCACATGGCGGACCCTATTCGACTCCTCAGTTGTCTGTCACCCATAATGCTGGTCACTCCTGGACGGCGCTCAGTCTCCCTGCTGTCTCCGGTCTGCCACAGGGGGCCGGTCAGTATACTACAACACCTCCCGTCTTCTTTGGGTCCCTGGGTTTCTTGCCCGTCTACCTCACTTACGACACCAGTGCGGGAAAGATAGCGCAGGGTTTTGTGATTTATGTCAGCCACGATAGCGGTACTACCTGGGCAGCTAAGAATGCTGGGACGTTACTGGCGGTTGGTAATCCATCCACACCAAGTGATCTTTATATTGTCGATCAGACGCATGCTTATGTGACCAACCAGCAGGGAGCGACCTACTTGAGTACTAATGGTGGAAACAACTGGGTCAAATTGGCAGGGACTGTCGGAACTACCGTTACCTCGCTCAGCTTCACTGATAGGCTGCATGGTTGGGCGGCTGGCGGTGGTCTGTGGCGTACAACAGATGGGGGAAACTCCTGGCAAGCAGTCAACTATGCTATCCAATAAGACGGCATAAGAGAGTGTTCGGTTTCAGCTCACTCCTGACGAAACGTGTGCGCGTTCCAAACACTCTCTAAGAACGTTGCTTGATGATAGAGGTCCTCGGACACCGGACTTGACCGACATACCGAGGATCTCTGTTTCGAGGTAAATAAGAGAAGGTCCTGGTACGCTCAAGCAGTCCGGGACCTTCTGTATGCTGCACAGTTCAAGCATCAAGAGTGCTGGTATCACCCACCGGCTCGCCTAATTCCCGAGCACGAATGACGCGACGCATAATTTTACCAGAGCGTGTTTTGGGTAGACTCGGCGCAAATTCCAGTTCATCAGGCACAGCCAGTGCACCGACTGTGGTACGTACATGCAACTTGAGTTCACGCGCCAGCTCGTCAGAGGACTCAAAGCCATTTTTGAGAATGACAAAGACCTTAACATGCTCACCCTTGACCTCATCCGGCTTACCTATCGCCGCCGCCTCCGCTATCGCTGGATGACTGACCAGGCTCGATTCAATCTCCATAGAACCCAGGCGATGACCACTGACCTTGATCACATCATCAACGCGGCCCTGGATGCGCAAGTAGCCATCTTTATCAATAGTCGCAGCGTCACCCGCGAAATAGACGTCAGGGATAGTGTTCCAGTAGGTCTCATAGCGAGCGGGATCTTTATATACGGTGCGCATCTGCGAAGGCCAGGGATGGCGCACAATCAAAAAGCCACCATGCTCAGGATCGACCGATTGACCGTTCTTATCGACAACATCGGTCTCGATGGTTGGTAGTGGGCGCGTCGCACTTCCCGGCTTCAGCGGCAAGACCACCGTAGGACTGATCAAGATTGAGCCAGTCTCGGTCTGCCACCAGGTATCCATGATCGGTAGTTCGTTACATCCAATGTTCTTGCGATACCAGATCCAGGCCTCCGGGTTGATTGGCTCACCCACAGAACCAAGCAAGCGCAAACTGGAGAGATTGTGTTTGGCAGGCCATTCTTCACCGAAGCGCATCAGACCACGAATAGCAGTCGGCGAGGTGTAGAGGGTAGTGACTTTGAATTTCTCGACGATACTCCAAAAACGATCAGGAGCAGGATAGGTTGGTGTTCCCTCAAAGAGCACATTAGTCAGGCCATTCATCAAGGGACCATAAATGATGTAGCTATGACCTGTGACCCAGCCCACGTCCGCCGTACACCAAAAAATGTCACTCTCTTTGACGTCAAAGACAAATTTGGTCGTCGCATAGGTCCCAACGGCATAACCAGCCTGGACATGCACAACGCCCTTGGGTTTACCCGTACTGCCGCTCGTGTACAGAATATAGAGCAAATCCTCGGCATCCATTGGCTCACAAGGTACTACAGTATCCTCGTGAATGTCGGCCAGCAGATCATGCCAGTAGACATCACGCCCGGCTTGCATGTTTACATCGTTGCCAAGTCTGCGTACCACAACGGCTTTCTCGATAGTCGGAGTCTCGGCAATAGCTTCGTCCGTTAGCTTCTTAAGTGCAATCAGCTTGCCGCCACGATAGTTGCCATCAGCGGTAATCACGACTTTGGCCTCGGCGTCATTGATGCGATCCCGCAAAGCGCTGGCGGCGAAGCCACCAAAGATGACCGTGTGTACTGCTCCCAGACGCGCTACGGCAAGCACCGCAACAATCTGTTCAGGGATGGCAGGCATATAAATAGCAACGCGATCCCCTTTCTTGACACCCAGCTTTTGGAGTCCTCTGGCAAACTGATTGGTCTGTTGATACAACTGCTCATAGGTGAGGGTGCGCGTCGAGCCGTCGTCACCTTCCCAGTAGAAAGCTATTTTGTGGCGTGTGGGAGTTTGCATATGGCGGTCCAGGCAGTTGTAAACAATGTTGAACTTGCCACCCACAAACCACTTGAAGAAGGGCTTCGTTGTCCACTCAAAGGTTGTTGTCCAGGGTTCAAACCAGTGCAACTCACGAGCCATGTCTTCCCAATATTCAAAACGATGCGCCAACGACCAGGCGTAGAACGATGCGTAATCAGAGAACCCCTTCGAGTGCATATAGGCGGTAATCGCAGCATTTTCTACCACCTCCGGGGATGGTGTAAAGATACGCTCCTCATTCAAGATTGCGTCGGTATTCTCAAAACCAAGGGTACTGCTCATGGTGCTTCTCCTTTCCTTTGCAAAAGACCTTATGGACTCAGGATACACTTGTACACATAGCAACAAGAGCAACCCGGAGCACATAAGGTCTTCAAAAAATTGTGAACGCTTACATCAAAAAAATTGTGAACGCTTACATGCCAATCGCCTTAACTCATAGGACCAATCGGCAGAGTAAACGCAGACTTGGTGGAGCTAAGTAGCCCCGCCAGCGCGGTGTACCAGGCAATCAAGGCTGTAATAATGCCCAGCCAGCCACCAATTTGTCCAAACGCTGCGACACTTCCCAGGTTGTAGATGGTAAGCGCCAGGAAGGTAAGGAACAGGAAGCCAAACAAGGCAATAAGAGCGAGATTGTTCCTAAGCGCTCCAAGAAACATAATACCTGTGAAGATCGTCCAACCTAACAGGAAAAGGCCCTGCGCGTCACCCGCCACACCTGCTGCTTTAAGCGCGGCGAGAATGCCAGTTCCTGGGAGAAGGACAACACCAAGTGCTAACCAGAAGCCACCATAAGAAGAAAACGCGGTTCCGCCGAGAGTATTACCCGAACGGAACTCCCACATACCTGCGCACAACTGGACTAAACCACCATAGAAGAGCGCCAGTCCGATGACCACCTCGGCACCGGTATTAGTCGGGATAAGAAAACCCGCATAGCTTGCGCTCAGCACAAAGGTTGTCAGAGCAAATGCACATAAGCCAAGCGGAGCCGGATTAGCAACTGCTACAGCTGCTGGTTCACTATGTTCTGTTGTTGCTGCGAATTGCGCCATTAGAGTTCCCACCTTTCGTTAACAAGGCTTGCAACATACGTACTGAGAAAGTACATGTAACAAAAACACTGTTGCACTCATGCGCCTATTTTTGCAGGCATCATGACTGCCCAAAGCAGGTAGAACGACCATTCACACCACTGTGAATGATTTCAATGCGCCATAGATGGCATTCTACGCAACACAAGGCATCACTGGATTATAACAAGTGATAAATGCGGTGCGAACACAATAAAAAGGTTCGACCATAGGAGGTGTCGCGTTAGTTGTAGATGATGATCCTATTGGTGAGCAGCCTCAATGCTCATTTCATCCTCCTTGAAGAAATTGATGGAAAAGCGTTTTCGCGCTCTACTATGAGCATACTCGACCGCGCATAGTTTGTCAAGTCAATGCTCATCGTTGCAGGCGTTGAGCTTGACTGTGAGCAGGAATAGATCATAGCATGGTGTCGTATTGGTAACTTCTCAAAATGAAGTTACCAATGAAATACCAGAGCGTACGGAAAAACACAAAGCTCTATCAGGAAAGAGGAGCACATACGTGATGTCTACACAAACTATTCAGACCATACGTGTCTACAATTATGGAGGGCCGGAAGAACTCAAGCTGGAGCAGGTGCCACGTCCCGTGCCACAAGCTGGCGAGGTGTTGGTTCGCGTGCATGCAGCCGGAGTCAATCCGGTAGATTGGAAAATTCGTCAAGGGTTACTAAAAGACTTTCGTCCCATGCAATTTCCCTATACGCCCGGATCTGATATTGCCGGAGTTGTGGAGGAGGTTGGCCCTGGTGTGACTGCATTCCAGCAAGGACAGGCCGTTTTTGGACAGGGTTCCAGGGGCGCATACGCCGAATACACGCTAGCTTCCATAGAAGCACTTGCCCCCAAGCCTCAGAAGCTGAGTTTTGATGAAGCGGCCACGATACCCATCGGTGCCACCACTGCCTGGCAGGGACTCTTCGACCATGGCGGACTCCAAACGGGTCAGCGCGCCCTCATCCAGGGCGCTGCTGGAGGAGTCGGTATGTTCGCAGTGCAGTTTGCCAAGTGGAAGGGTGCCTACGTAATCGGCACAACCTCAAGTACCAATGTTGACTTTGTACGCTCGTTAGGCGCAGAAGCGGTGATTGACTATACATCTGTCAGCGTAGAAAGGGTCATTCGCGACGTAGACCTTGTACTGGACACAGTGGGCGGCAAGGTGCTTGAATATTCATTGCAGGCATTGAAGCGCGGAGGAACGCTCGTCACCATCGCCGGTCAGCCTCCAGCCGAGAAAGCGCAGGAGCGTGGCGTACATGTTGTCGCGTTTTCGGCGCGTGTCTCCAGTGAACTCTTGCGTACTTTTGCGCGCTTGATAGATGAGGGACAGCTAAAAGTTGCCGTAGCGCAGGTCTTTCCTTTGCGTGAAGCTCCACAGGCCCATGCATTGAGCCAGCGTGGTCATGGACGTGGACGCATTGTGCTACATATCGCAGACTGACTCATAACCCATATGCATTCAGAAACGCGTTAGAAACAAAACTCGCTCATCACAGCCCATCGCCATCAATGCTCAGTGCCATGCTGCTCTCAGGTAGCATCGGTGTGGGCATGGTGATGGGCATTGGAGTACTTTCAGTGGTATGAACATAGCGCGACATCATCAGAGCCAGTAGCGGGAACGCTGCACAGTAAAAATAAGACGGCAGACTACGCCAGGCAAAGAATAATGGAATGACGGCCAGAAGCATAGCAGCTTCAGGACATTTACGACAATTGCGCCAGTAGTACAGGAGCAAAACTGCATAGAAGCTGCCTTCCAGCAATGTATAGAACCATTCGGGCAGATAAGGTATAAGATGACCAATACTTAAATTGATCAGCCCTGTACCCAACGGGAACATTGGGTCCGCCACTGGAGCCATCACACCAGACAGCCAGGCATGTGGATTCCATAAGATAAAGGGGAGATTAACGAGCAGGCCGATAACGCCAGCCAGCAGCAGTCGTCCTACAGCCTCTCGTAGATTGTACTGACGCCAGAGCATCAAAAAGTAGAAAGGCGCAAAGTACCAAGCAATTTGCTTACTAGCTAGCGCCAGACCAAAGAAGAGCACCGACCACCAGCGCTGTCTGCTATACAGCCAGGTCAGGGCCACAAAAAGCGTATACAGCATATCTAACGTCTCACCAGCCGTTGCCGTCCACAGCGCAATATTAGCGAAAGCCAGCAAGAGTATCCATGGTCGTAGCTCGCGCCGGGCCAGCTTCCAGGCCACCCCGATCAACACCAGATGACTCAACAAATAGACGGGGAGTACATTATGATCGTTGACGAGGACAAGTGGTACGAGCGTCAAAAAGGAGAACGCCGGATAGCTTACCTTCGACTCAAATTCCACCCATTTCCCAGTTTTGAGATCATCATTGAGTACTTTGTCCAGCTCCGCGCTCGTAGGATAATCCAGCATGCCTTTGAATTGACCCAGGCGTAACGGCGTAGTCCAGTCCTCATGGTGTTGGGCCACGCTACTCAGTGCCGGGTGGCTGTATGGATCTTCCCCTTTCAGAAGCAGCACTGCCGCATTGGTATCAAACACCGTACCATCATTGGAAAATTGGAGCGGCGCAAAACATTTACTGATACTTATACAACAGATAACCACGCCAGCGCAGGCCAGAGCTATACTCATGACCAACATCATATACTGCCAACGCGTTGGGCTTACATGCTTCATCTGCTGCTGTGACCTGACGGAACGAAATGCCATCCAGAGCGCGAGAAAGCTCCCCACAATCAGTAAAATGGGGACAATGATACAGATAGCTTTGAGAAAAGCACTAAAATCATTATAAGAACTATTTTTAATGGTTTGTAACACTGAATAGACTATTTCGTTCAAACATTGTAAAAGCAGTGCCAGAGCCACCCAGCATGCTCTGCGCTGTATATCCCGCAACTGCGCTCCGGCAGGTGATGTATCGCGGCTAAAAAAGAGTGCAGACACCAAGGTGAGCCACATAGCCATGCGCACTTTTCGTCTGCTCTTCTGCCCACTCTGTGCATTCTTCTCCTGAATAGTTGACATACGCATCTTTTCTCTCATATGTTACATGTAATTTCGACCAGACCCGTCATCACGAAGTCCATTCACAACCCACACCACTACCAAGTATAAGATAATACTTTTTCATTATACGAGAAAATTTAGCATATAGTTCGATGGTTTGCCACTATTTCACAGATTATATGGGCTACTCTACTACTTGATCTCTATAACAATCGGTAACGCAGAATAGCCATCAACCGTCACCTTCTGGTTGTTACCATCGACATAGAGGCCAGTTGAGGCACCGCCGTCCAGATTGAGCGCGTTCTGAATATTCAGGTCGGAGGAGACGAGCTGAGCTGCCAGCTCGTCCAGCGAGAACGCCTGACCAGGACTCACGATCAGCAAGAGGCGTCCCTGCTTATCAGTAGCGATGACACTGCGTCGTCGGCTGGATGCGTCCGCATCAAATTGTGTGCGTTTGCCATTCGCCACCAACATCGGCCATGACTGCGTGGCCTGCTGCAACTGGTCCGTCGTCGCATTATACGGCTGTAAGTTCAATGAGCGCAATGAGAACATTTCCCTGCGTATCAACGGAGAACATGCCGCCAGACGGGCCATAGGAGGTGCCATAGCTCTGTCCGTTGGAAACAACCAGCGCGGCGCTGGTGTCGTTCGAAAGAAAATAGCCAGCGTTGATAATCGCCAGCGCATGCGTTTGTTGCATCCACTCACTCAACGTCAACGGATCATCCGGCTGATAGCCAACAGTAATATGAAAATGAGGCAGGTCGAAACGCGCGATGGTCACGATATCCTCATCCCCGCTCGAACTCTTCCATTGCTCTGTGCGGATCTGGACACCTGAAGACGCTTGCTTCCAGGTGTTGAACGTCGGGGCTGGTGTTGCCAGGCTCAGAGTCGGACCCGTCGAGTCACCAGGAAACAGATCACAGCCAGCCAGCAGTAGTAGTAAGAGACAGCATACAAGCGGGAAGCTCAGGTTCGTTCCTTTCACCATCACACCATTTCTTCACACACTATTTATCCCAGGCAGCCGCTTCGATAGCGGACATCGTACCTTTAAATTCCATTGCCAGCTTCAAGGCAGCATCATGTGCGGCATTCTCCGTTGCGTCATCCAGGGGAAGCAGTTCTACCTTGCCATAGCGGCGCTCCAGAGCGCGCTGGATCAGCAAGTCAGTAAACCAGGGATTCTTCGGTAAAAGCGGACCGTGCAGGTAGGTGCCAAAGACATTTTTATACATAGCACCTTCGACACTATCTTTACCATTGTTACCCCAACCAGCCAGTACTTTGCCCAGAGGTTGCGTCTTCGAGCCAAGATAGGTACGTCCACTATGATTTTCATAGCCAACCAGTACCTTTGTTCCCGTTTCTGGAAACGTGCATTCGAGCGCCATATGCGTCATGAAACGTGTCCTACCACCTTCGGTATGCAGGTCGAACAGACCCGCACCCTTTAATTCTGGTCCCTGATATGGCTTATAATAATGCCCCAACAACTGATAACCAGCACACACGCTCAGAAAGACGTTACCAGACTCGGCAGCCTCGCGCAATGATGGAGCCTTGGCCTGAATATCTTTGGAGGCAATCTCCATTTCGCGGTCAGCTCCGCCATGAAACAGGATTAAATCGTAGGCAGTGAAATCAGGGGTCTGTTTCACAAAAATCTGCTCGACCTTGGTGGCAATGCCCCGCCACTTACAGCGCTTCTCTATCGAGAAGAGATTGCCACGATCAGCCGCTACACTCATTAAGGTCGGATAGAGATGACCGATCTTGAGTACCATGCCTGTATCCTGGATGCTTTTTGCCATGCTTTCTATTCCTCCCAGAAGTGCTTGACCCAACCACGTTTCTGCATGATGCGACGTAGCTCATGGGTGGGTGTATAGCTACTCATAATATACAGCGTACCCCCAGGCTCAACCTGTTTGAGCGCAGCATCCAGGGCAGCTTCGCGATCAACCACGAGTTTGATCTTGTCAACAGGAATTTCGGCATATTTGAGGCGCATCGCCAGCTCTTCCGATTTATTACCACTACACACTGCATCCAGTATATCACCTGCAATATTTTCCAGATCGACGTCCCACAGCCAGGCGAAATCTTCACCATCTACCACCGTGTGGCTTGCGACCAACAGCAGGTGCTTCTTTCCAGGGTGCTGAGCAATCAGGCGCAACATCAAGTTAAACGAGGTCGGATTCTTCACAAACGAGAGATAGATAGTCTTATCGCCAGCTTGTATCTTTTCCAGACGCCCAAAGGCCGTGCGCAAATTCGTGAAAGCAGGCTGGACTTTCTGCATGGGGAAACCAGCCGCCATCGCTGCGCCTATGGCTGCCGTGGCATTGTAGACATTGTGCAAACCCGGTAGTGGGATCTCTAGCTTCATCTCTCCCTGAGGCGTGCGCAACTTGATGTGCGACGGCCCTTCGCCATCACTGGCAAGCGCAACCGAGGTGGCCGCGATATCGAGATTTGGCAATGTATAGCCACACGCGGGACAACGATAGATACCCAGGTGCGACATGTAGGCCACCTCGTAGACAAAGTCACTGTCGCAATGGATACAGCGGACGATGTCTGCAGACTGCTCCGGGACAGGGGTGCCAACTTCTTTGGTCTCTAGACCGAAGAATAAGCGCTTCGCTTTAGCATTAATGCCAAAATTGGCGACCTGCGGATCATTGCCATTGAGCAGGATCGTAGCCGACTCAGGCAAGTTTTCCAGCATCTTATTCAGTGCCCGCCCCACCGCGTACAGCTCACCATAGCGATCCAACTGGTCGCGGAAGATATTAGTAATCACCACGACATCAGGCTGAATTTCTGGCACTGCCAGGGGGATTGTCCCTTCGTCGATTTCGAAGAGCAGCACATCGCTGTCCAAACGCCCAAAGACGTCCGCGAAGTTGACTGCGACCGAGGTAACGCCTTGCAGCATATTTGAGCCTGTGCGGTTCTGCGACACACGCTGCCCACCAGCATCAGCTATCGCTGCGGTCATACGTGCAGTGGTGGTCTTGCCGTTACTACCCGTAATCACTATTTTCTTCGCCTTGCTGGCTCCTACCACCGATTTGAGGACGTTGGGATCAATGCGGCGAGCAATCATCCCGGGAAGACTCGTGCCGCCTCCGATGTGGAAGAAGCGTCCAGATGCACCAGCTAACTTGCCAGCGGATATAGCGAAAGCCAGGCGAGCTTTGCCTAAACCCTTTGGTGCCGCGCTGTCATTGTTGAAATTCTCTGTTAGCATAGAAACCTATCCATACCCTGACTAAAAATGCTGCAAGGCGTCCCTGGAGAAGTTCCCCCCGTGGATCACGCCGCCGATAAGGCGTACTTTCTGGTCTTTCCTCTGCTATGGGTACGCCGTTTGAAGTATAACAAACATGAGTAGAGTGGGCAAGTGAATTAGGTACATTGTCCGCCGTAGGAACCAATAGGGAGCGCACGCTCTGATAACCCGCCACGCCTTTATTCAGGCCATAGACACGCTAGCGCGCCATACTTATTAATGAGTAGATACAGAGCAGGGATTATTGGATCTCGCATATCTCATCAAACATCTTCTTGTTCGTCTGCTGGCTCGATCATCTCTAACGAGAAAGACAGACGTTTTTCGATGGGGATGGAGAGCCGTCGATAGATCTCGGATACACGGATGGTGACGTTCAGGCTTACCAGCGTGAAATGTTCTTCATGTCCGTATTCCTGGTAATCCCAACCGGAAGTAGTGCGACTAATGACCTCAATATGTTGCACATACTGGCTGATAAGCACAATCTCTTGAATACTTGGCTTTGCCTGATACTGCAACAACTTATAGGTTCGGTCCCTGGCCTCAGTGCTTTTTGAAAGCACTTCAACGACGATCCGTGGTGAGTCGAGGAAAAAGGCTTCACCCTGATCGGCTTGCTCGCAGGTCACTACCACATCTGGCATCACGACCACATCAGGGGTGAGTCGCACGACACGATCAACCATGTAAGTTCGGCACGTGGCATTATCTCCTAACGCATCGTCCAACGCACGCCACGTATTGGCAGAGATTGCTGCATGATTGGCGCTACTGCCTGCCATCGCGTAGATTACGCCATGATCATACTCTAGCCGCTGATCATTGTTCTGTAACAGTGTGAGGTACTGTGCGATGCTATAGTGTCTTTTCTCTGGGTTAGCTGCCAAGGGAAATCACCTACCTCTCGAAAAAGGTGTCGTTGCAAATCTCTCGTGTAACAACTCAGGTCTGATGAAAGCTCGCGTAGGGGCCGAGCCAAGACCGTGGTGGGTGTCTGTCAATCCCCTTGGACGAGAAACACGGTCTTGGCGTCCCTTGTGGCGGCCCCATGCCCGTCTCTCCACTACCTGAGGAGTTACCGTAACTCATATTATATCACTGATGACGAACTGGAGAGTGGTATAGAACGAGTTTCAGCGTTACTGTACTTCTGACAACTTTGAGAGCAGCTTGCCAGGATCAGCAATGGGTCAGTCCTCTGGACGCCTGACAACATGCATCTGGTTTCTGCTACGCAGATCATAAAGATTTCTGTATTTTCATACCATTCTTCAGATGATCGGTAGAATTGATTAATAAAGAGGAGAGACCAGAATAGATGCCAAATCCTCCTTTGCTCATCGAGTTAGCATACATGCGATTGAAATTTACAGGTGTTTCAGCATCACCTATAACCGAGTTATTGAGCAATCCACCAGAATTAATGACAATGTCAGCCCCCTCTTGCGGTAAGCCAATATCCGCGTCATGTTTCATTTGCTCGGCATCAAAATTGTAGGCAAGCATGTCCCTACATGTAGCTGAGGCCGTTATATGGTCAGAACGTAACGTGCTAAAACGCTCATTAGCCATGTCGACGTCATCCTGGCTATAGTCAACCAGCCTATATTTGATTGATAGTTCCGGGAATTGCTCTCGCGTATCCTTGATGATACGCTCGCCCAGATCACCACTGCCGCCAGCGATATCCAGGATTGTCACCTCTTTTTTGCCTTGCTGTACGAGATGTTCAATTACGCTCTGGGTGTAACGGGCTATAGCAGGGTGGATGACATTATGATAGGATGCACGGTTGTTATGCAAGAGATGCCAATCTAGATCTTTGCTTTGCCACTGACTATCAGGCTTCTTATCTGGTTTCATTGCAGTATTATCTTCCTCGAATTGTGTTCCTGATAAAAAAGGTTGTACCTGTCGGATCACTTTTGCCATTGGATCTAGAAAAGGATGTGCATCGATTTGAAAGTAGTGTGTATTGTCTGTCGTCGTAATCTTCGTGGCTGAAAGGTTTTTCTCTGCTTCTGTATAAAGTATCCTCTCCATGGATTGCAAAGATTTCCCGGCATATGACAACTGAAGCGAAGAGAGTTTCAGGAAAGTACGGCTATGGGGAAGGCTTTTGACTTCCTTCCATTGTGCCTGGTTAGTGCTCTGTAAATCTGCTACACTTAGTGTCTGCTCAATTATGCTTCGCGTTGCCTTTTCTCCAGTCCAGGTTTGGTTTGATCGTACATGTCCGGCCTCGATACTCGGATCTTTGCTGCCGCTGATGCTTGGTCCTATGAAAAGTCTGCTCTCTACCTTCTTTTTACTCTCCTGTTCAACCTCTTTTATTGCTTTTTGAGCAAAAAATAGGAATTTGTCGCTTGTGGAAGTCTCTGCGAATGCAGATGAAGGTCTACCAGCGTCATTGGCTACTTTAGTCAGATAGTGAGAAGCAAAGCTAAATGCTAGTGCTGTGCGTACTCTGGAACGGCTGTCAGCAGATGTTATTTGGTCGTGGCTCCTAATCAGGTCCATAAGTTTATTGCCGAGTTCAGAGTTGGGGTGTCTTAGTGCCCACTTCACTATTCTGAGCGTAAACTTTTCCTCATTCAAGAGTTGAATGTATCCACCTTCGCGGAAAACCAGCGACATTTCCTGCTTGAGCTGGTTTATAGCTTGCTCACTGATTGGCTCTCGTGTTGATTCTCCGACTTCGCCTGCTGTTTCCCTGGAACCAGCCCGCCGCCGTTTCATTAAAGCATTTCTTATGCGTTCCAGCGTTGAATTCTGTAGAAGGCGAAGAGGAAGTTTCTTTTTTATCAGAGCGCGAATTTTCCCCTGTCGAGGCAGGTCGCTGAGGTTTATCTCCTACGAAAGCGCTACGTGATCGCATGACGTCGGAGAGTGCAGAGGGAGGCGTTCCCGTCTCGGTAGGTGGATGAGAGCTTTCCATATGATGGCGTTGAGAACCGGACTTGTTTCCCATCGCTCATGCTCCATAGAGTTTTTAGAAGCCTGAATTGTCTCCTGGCTGTGACGGTCGATCACCACCTTCTGGACGTCGGGTAAGGGATGATTGACGTACTTCACCTGGCTGGTTTTCCTTCCCCTTGAGTCCTTTCCTCCTTCCACCTTTCCCTTTTTTGCCCTTTTTTCTGATTAATAAACTTTTTATGCTATCCGAAGCATTTTTAGTAGATTCTTGTTTTCTATCTTTTTTTCAAATTTTTCATGATGTTGTATGATGTTAGTGATGTCTGTTAGCGGCTTGCTTGGTTCGTGTACTTCACCTGGATTTTCACCCTCACCTCTCTTGTTGTCGCCGCTTCTGCTACCGCCTGGAAAATTTTTCATTCTTCATCGCCCGTTTCAATTGCCAATCGTAGAAGGCACAGTGTACTAGATAAAAAATATCTTGTCTGTTCAAAAATGATGTACAGCATCATTTGCAACTATGAAGTTAAGACGTACATAGCTAGTATCAAGTTAACTACTAGTAATTTTACGGCAAGAATTTGTTCCTCCCAAGGAGATTGGAGGGACAGATTCTTGCTAATCTGTCGTTATAGTGAAAATGGCGTCTTTTTGCCTTCAGTCTTCAATGCTGTTTGCTGGAAAGACTGGAATGGTCCACTATGGTTGGCTGGGATGTGACCGCGCAGGTGTGTGCCACGTTCTTCGTACTCCTCCAGGTCGATGCTGCCGAACTGGTGGAATTGCGCTACCAGATCGCCACGGTCGTAAGGGATGAGCACGTTCGAGCGCGACAAATTGCTGGACCAGCGTATCACTGATGCAGTGCAACAAGGCGTCGATACCTGTACCTTGCATGGCTGATACTTGCACCGATGGCAGCGTTGCCGCCAGTCCTTGCAGGTGCAGCGGCATATCAGGTGGCAGGCGGTCGATTTTGTTGAGCGCAACGATCATCGGCAAGCCACCAGCACCAATCTCCTCCAACACTTGTTCGACCGCTTCTATCTGCTGGAGCACCTGTGGATGAGATGCGTCGACGACGTGCACGAGCAGATCCGCTTCAGCGACTTCTTCCAGTGTGGCGCGGAAGGCTGCCACCAGCGTCGTCGGCAGGCGCTGCACAAACCCAACGGTATCGGTCAGCAAGAGTTCCTGCCCCCGAGGTAAGCGGATGCGTCGGGTGGTGGGATCAAGCGTGGCAAAGAGCTTGTCCTCCGCCAACGTCTGCGAGCCTGCTAGCTGGTTCAGCAAGGTCGATTTGCCCGCGTTGGTATAGCCAACCAGGGCCACCACGGGTGCACCCGCGTATTTGCGGTACTCGCGGTGGAGCTGGCGCTGACCACGTACCTGCTCCAGTTCTTCCTCCAGCAGATTTTTCTGACGCCGTAGCAGGCGACGATCCACCTCAATCTGTTTCTCACCTTCACCGCGCTGCTGTGTCCCACCGCGCTGCCGTGAGAGGTGTCCCCATTGTCGTGTCAGGCGTGGCAGATCGTATTCGACCTGGGCTAACTCAACCTGCAAACGACCTTCGCGCGTGCGGGCGCGCTGACCAAAAATGATCAGGATCAGCGCTGTACGGTCCAGGACCTGCACTTCCAGCTCTTTCTCCAGATTGCGGTGCTGCCCCGGCTTTAATTCGAGATCGAAAATGACGGCGTCACAATCGTGAGCGTGTACCAATTCAACCAGTTCCTGTACTTTCCCTGATCCCAGCAGAGTTGCCGGGTGCGGGGAGGCCAGGCGCTGCACCACGCGATCAATGCAGGTGACGCCAGCGGTCGCCGCCAATTGTGCCAGTTCGTCGAGTGACGCGTCGATAGGCCAGGTAGTCTCGGGCATGTCTACGCCGACCAGGATAGCGCGTAGCGGTGCCTCGGCGAGCAAGCCTTGCATCGGCTTCTGCTCATCATTCGTGTCAGTATGGTTCTGCCCCTTTGTTTGAGGGTTTGTGTGTTCCGTCAAGGCAAACTCCTTATTGTGTATGCTTGCTGTTTGCTTACAGTGAGATGCTTGTACCCATAAGCATTCAGAAACGCCATTCTCATGGCTAGAAATGTGCTGCGGCACATTTCTCATCTGAATGCAAGGCAATATGTTGTATGCTTGCCAGCGGTCAGGGGTGAAGGTATATCCACCAGGATGGCTCAGGAGGAGCGTACAGGCTTGTCGCTGTGCTGAGCAATATGGCAATGGGGCTACATGTTGTGTGGGCAATGGCAAATGCTTGTCGCATGATGGACAACAATGAGCGCCTTCTTCACCAGATACCGCCAATATGTGTATCGACATCTGCACGCCAACAGAGATGTGGCTATGTAGTTGGTTGTGATACAGCATACGCTAAAGCGTTGATCCATGGTTAATTGAAGACTATCTCACTCACCGTTTCTCCTACTAAAGCTATTTGGTACAGTTACTAAGATACATGAGCAAAGGTAAAAAGTCAAGCGCTGATGCTGTAGGATTGCTCCCACAAACTTGCAGCCAGCTACGTTCTCGACTATAATGCTTGTGTATTCTACTCATCACACTTTTCACGAAATACTCATTATCACAAATTGCTTGCTATAATCGTTCGTCTTCGGTTGGATGAAGGAGTGTTAACGATGCCTCTTGAGCGTGATGCTCGTATTACTATTGATGCGATGCTGACTCAGGCTGGTTGGACTATCCAGGATCGCGATGCTATCAACCTCACACCGGGACGCGGGGTGGCGATTCGCGAGTTCCCCTTGAGTAGCGGTGAGGCCGATTATTTGCTGGTCATTGGCGATGAGGCCGTAGGGGTGGTCGAAGCCAAAAAACAGGGCTGGACGCTAACCGGCGTGAAGGAGCAGAGCAGGCGTTATCAGGCGGGTGTGCCGCTACAAACAACGCCGATCCGCTTTCTGCGCTCACCGCTGCCCTTTTCGTACGAGGCGACCGGTGTCGAGACGCTCTTTACGAATGAGCTGGAACCAGAGACGCGTAGTCGCGCTGTCTTCCACTTCCATCGACCCGACACATTGTCCGCCTACCTCGCACAGGCTCCCGTAGGCATGCCCGCAATTCAAAACAATGTGCTGCGTTCGCGCCTGCGTCGTATGCCCATTTTACCACGCGTCGATCTGCGCATATGCCAGTACAAGGCGATTACGGCACTGGAGTACTCGTTCGCCAGGAATGACCCGCGCGCACTGGTGCAGATGGCGACGGGTAGCGGCAAGACGTATATGGCCGTGAGTAGCATCTATCGCCTGATCAATTTCGCCGGGGCGAAACGTGTGCTCTTCCTGGTTGATCGTACGAATCTGGCATTACAGACGCGTACACAGTTCCAGCAGTACACAACGCCCGATAATGGTCGCAAGTTTACCGATCTGTATAATGTGCAGCACTTGCAGGATAATCGCTTCGATCCCGCCTCTGAGGTCTGCATTACGACGATCCAGCGCCTGTACTCCATTCTCACGGGTACGCCGCTCACCAATGAGGAGGAAGAGGGATCGCTCTTTCGAGCAGGCGAACGACGAGCCACAGGAGTCGCCACGGCGCACGGTGAGCTATAATCCTGCCGTTCCCATTGAGTACTTTGATGTGATTTTCATCGACGAGTGTCATCGCAGCATTTATTCAGACTGGCGGCCTGTACTGGAGTATTTCGACGCCTTCCTGGTTGGATTGACGGCGACACCGGATAATCGTGCATTCGCCTTTTTCGAGCGCAATCTGGTCTATGAGTACGGCCAGGCACAGGCGGTGGCCGATGGCGTGAATATTGATTACGATGTCTACCGCGTGCGTACGCAGATTACGCAAGCGGGCAGCAAGGTTGAGCGCGGCAATATGCTCTGGTACCGCAATAAGCAGACGCGCGAGCCGACGTACGAGCAGCTTACGGATGATCTGCTCTACGAGGGACGACACCTTGACTGCGATGTGATGACTCCCGATCAGATTCGTACGGTGATCACGGCCTACAAGGATGCTCTCTTCACAGAGCTATTCCCGGGTCGCAGGGAGGTGCCCAAGACGCTGATCTTCGCCAAGCATGATGCGCATGCAGAGGATATTGTGAAGATTGTGCGCGAGGTGTTCGGCAAGGGCAATGATTTCGCGCAGAAGATTACTTATCGTGTGACCGGCGCAAAACCGGAGGAGTTGATCAACAGGTTTCGCGTGAGCTACAATCCGCGCATTGTGGTGAGCGTGGATATGATCTCGACCGGCACGGATATCAAGCCGCTGGAGGTGCTGTTCTTTATGCGCCCGATCAAGAGCCGCACATTCTTTGAGCAGATGAAGGGACGCGGCAGCCGCGTGATGCGCGACGAGGAGTTTCGCCTGGTCACGCCCGACGGTGGTAGCAAGGTGCGCTATATCCTCTTCGACGCGGTTGGCGTTACCGAGGGACTCAAGACGGATACGCCGCCTTTGGAGCGCAAAGCATCGGTATCTTTAGGAACTCTGATGAAGAGCGTGGCGCATGGCAACTATAGTGATGATAACCTGTTGTCGCTGGCCGGTCGTCTGGGTCGCCTGATCAAGCGTGTCACGCCCGATGATTACGAGGAGTTGAAAAATCTGACTGGTGGGACGCTGCAAGATCTCGCGGATGGTCTGCTTCGGGCTATCGACTATGATTGGCAGGTGGTGCGTGCACGCGAGATAAGTGCTCAGGAAGATCCTCACGTGAGCGCGGTTGAGGAGGCAGCCCTGCAACTGGCACAGGAGGCCACGGAGGCGTTTCGCTTGCCAGATGTGCGCGACCTGATACTCCTCTTGCAGCGTCGGGATAAGCAGGCTATCGACGATATCAGCCTCGATAGGGTGACTGATCAGGGCTTCGATGAGGCGCAGGCGCGCCAGAAGATAGCCAGTTTTCGCGCTCTGATGGAGAAGAATAAGGACAAGATCGATCTGTTCGAGCTGATCTTAAATCGTCCGCCTGGCAGTTCGCTTACTGAGAGCGTCCAATCAGTTGCCAGGGCTATTAAAATCCCGACGTTGGGCCTCAATAACGCCAAGATCGACGATGTCTGGCGCGCCTACCAGAAGTTGGAGGGTGCGCGCGTGCGTGGAGCAGGGGCGAGGCGCTTATTAACTGACATTATTGCTCTGATGCGCTATACTATGCAGCGAGAGACCGACGATACGGTCATCTTGCAACCCTACCAGGACATAGTCAATCTGCGCTTCCAACGCTGGCTGGCTGAGCAGGAGCGTCTGCGTGGGCAGCCCTTTACTACCGAGCAGCTCTGGTGGTTGGATAGAATTTGCCAGCGCGTTGTGACCAATCTGCAATGCAAGGAAAGCGACCTGGATGGCGGCCCAGCCTACGATAAGGGTGGCAGAATTGCCGCCGCTCAAGCTTTCGGTGGGGAGCAGGCGTTGACAAAGATAATGCGTGAGCTGAATGAGAGGCTTGTAGCGTGATGAATGCAAATGAGCCACCAAAGGGGTGGGAAAAAGCAAGCATAGCAAAGTTGGCTGATGAGATCACATCTGGTTTTCCTTATGGAAGATATAATACTGAGGGCAAGGGTTTCCCTCATTTGAGACCAATGAATATCAATGGTCTGGGCAAACTCTCTCTGAACGATATCAAATATGTTGATCTTACTGACCCTCCCTTACTACAACGTGGTGATATTCTCTTCAACAATACGAACAGCCCTGTTTGGGTTGGGAAAACTACAACTATTACCACTAGCGATGAGTTCACGTTTTCCAATCACATGACACGCATACACCTTAATCGTTATGCCAGTGTACCTAGTTTTTTCGCTTTACAGTTACATTATCTACAGCAATCAGGTTACTTTTCTGCTCACTGTACAAATCATGTCAATCAAGCAAGCATTTCACTAAGTCAACTTACTAAACAATTTGAGCTTTTAGTTGCTCCAATTAATGAACAACAACGCATTGTGGCAGCCGTCGAACAACAATTCTCGTGCCTCGACGCAGGCGTAGCCTTACTTCGTCAGGCACAGAAAAAGCTCAAACGCTATCGCGCCTCCGTACTCAAAGCTGCCGTTGAGGGCGAGTTAACAAAGCAATGGCGCGAGGCTCATCCCGATGTCGAGCCTGCAAGCGAGTTGCTTGAACGCATTCTTGCTGAGAGGCGTGTGAAGTGGGAGCAGGAGCAGATTGCGAAGGGCAGAGATCCGAAGAAGGTGAAGTACGTTGAGCCAGCCACTCCTGATGTGAGCAGGTTGCCGAAGCTGCCGGAAGGATGGTGTTGGGCTACAGTAGAGTCTATTTCAACAAAGGTGGTCGATGGAGTACATAAAAAGCCACACTATGTTGACGAAGGTATTCCATTCGTCACTATCCGTAATCTGACTGCTGGATCAAGTATTAGTTTTGAAAAGTTGAATTACATTACGGAGAAAGATCATATTGAGTTTTTTAAGAGAGCAAACCCTGAAAAAGGAGACATTCTTATCACTAAAGATGGAACTTTGGGTGTTGTAAGAGTAGTCAAAGTTGATACGCAATTTAGTATATTTGTCTCAGTTGCTCTTGTTAAACCTGTTATTAGGCAAATGGGCAACTATTTGGAAACGGCACTATCATCACCTCAGGTTCAAGTACAAATGGTTCCTAAAGGCTCAGGATTACAACATATTCACTTAGAAGATTTACGTGTTGACTGTATTCCTCTACCCTCCCTTGCCGAGCAAGAGCAAATCGTCGCGCTCGTCGAAGAGCGGCTCTCCATCATCAGCGAGCTGGAAACCACCATCGCCAAGGCCCTCAAGCAAGCCGAGCGACAACGCCAGAGCATCCTGCACCAGGCATTCAGCGGAAAACTAGTCCCGCAAGATCCCAACGACGAGCCTGCCTGCTTGCTCCTTGAGCGCATCCGCCAGCAGCGTGAGCAATCAGCAGAGCATGAGAGCAAACCGAAGCGCTCACCCACGCCACGCAGCAAGAAAGCTGGCAACGCGTCACCCGTCAACAGGACCCCGGACAGACCGGCAGAGGCCATCGATAGCAGCGACCTTACCCAGGAGAGCCTGTGGCAGAGCATCGAAGTTTAAGATAAAGTAAGCAAGACAAGGAAAACGATCAGTATGAGCAGCCAGCACACACAAAGCATCGTCCAGCGCCTCTGGAACTACTGTAACACCTTGCGCGACGACGGCATGTCCTATGGCGACTACCTCGAACAACTCACCTACCTGCTCTTCCTCAAAATGGCCGACGAGCGCACGCAACCACCCTATAACGACACATCACGCATACCAGCGGGCTACGATTGGCCCAGCCTCTTTACCAGGAACGGCATCGCGCTAGAGACCCACTACATCGAAACTCTCAGGAAGCTGGGCAACGAACACGGCATGCTCGGCGTCATCTTCAAGAAGGCGCTCAACAAAATTCAAGATCCCGCCAAGCTGCGCCGTCTGATCGTTGACCTGATCGGCAATGAGACCTGGACCAGCATGGATACCGACGTCAAGGGTGACGCCTACGAAGGGCTGCTGGAGAAGAATGCCGAAGACGTCAAAACTGGCGCAGGCCAGTACTTCACGCCACGCGCACTCATTCGCGCCATCGTCGACGTCATGCAACCCAAGCCTGGCGAGACAACGTCCATCTGCGATCCCGCCTGCGGAACCGGTGGCTTCCTGCTCGTGGCCTACGAATACATGAAGGACCCGCAGCGCTACCTGCTGAGTCGCGAAGAGGAAGACGAGCTGAGAAACCACACCTTCTCAGGCTGGGAGATCGTCGACAACACCGCGCGCCTCTGCGTCATGAACCTCTTCCTGCACGGCATCATCCCCGACGACGGCAGTTGTCCCATCACCGTCAAAGACAGCCTGCTCTCATCGCCGGAGCAGCAATACGACATGGTGCTCAGTAATCCCCCGTTTGGTCGCAAGAGCAGCGTCACCTTCCTGAACGAAGAAGGCAAAGAGGGCAAGAAAGATAACATCATCTCGCGCACCGACTTCATCGCCAGCACCAGCAACAAACAGCTCAACTTCGTCCAGCACATCAAATCCCTGCTCAAGCCATACGGGCGGGCAGCCGTCGTCGTGCCAGATAACGTCCTCTTCGAGGGTGGTGCGGGCGAAAAGATCCGCGAAGACCTGCTCAAGACCTGCGACGTGCACACCCTGTTGCGCCTGCCCACCGGCATCTTCTACGCGCAAGGTGTCAAAGCCAACGTCATCTTTTTTGACCGTATGCCTGGTAGCGACAAACCCCAGACCAGAGACGTATGGATCTACGATCTGCGCACCAACCAGAACTTCACTCTACGTACTAATCCCCTGACGCCCGAGCACCTGCAAGACTTCGTACAGTGCTACCATGCAGACAACCGTCATAGGCGCACAGAGACCGAACGTTTCCGCAAGTTCAGCTATGGCGAGCTGATCAAGCGCGACAAGATCAACCTTGACATCTTCTGGTTGCGCGACGAAAATGTGGAGAGTTCGGAGAACTTACCCACGCCGGATGTGCTGGCGAAGAGCATCATCGAAGATCTCGCGGCGGCATTGGAGCAGTTCAAAGCGATAGCCGGTGATCTCGGCGGGCTTGAGGATGTGGAGGAGAGCGTAGGCGAATGAGGCGAACTGTCTCCCTCTGGCAACCATCTTAAACAGTCAGAACCTCTTATACCGCCACAAACGCGGCTGACGCCTCTAGCCTTCGGCTCATGTGGCGGATCGGAGGAAACGCTACTGGCGTAGCTAGCCTTCGGCTCATCTGACTGAGAGGAGTGAACCAGAGCGCCTAAGTACAGGAATTCACAAGTATGTTGCGATGCAATTCCTGGTGTGAGGCCGGTTGAGAGCCTCAAAACTCGGAACATATATGTGATACGCTGTACTAAGCCTCATACAGAGTATAGCAGAGAGCGTATATGCGTGCAAAAGAAAGGAAAAGAAAGGCAATTTATTGCCAGAGATGTAGGGGCCAGATTTATCGCGCCCGCATCGCCCGAATATCTCGAAAGATGTGGATAAGAATCAGGTTTTTAAAGCGGGGCTTCCAGAAAGAAACGTGTGTGAAAGAAGGAGGCAGTGTGTGCTATGAGTATCATTCGTCGCTCAGCCAGCGTGGAGAATAACGAGTTACGCTGGCAAGATGTGCCAGTGCGTGCATATGGACCAGAGAATAGCGGTGCCGATCATGCAACGCGTCAGATCTTAATCGGCAATGAGGAAGACTCGCCACATTTCCATCTGCGCTATTTTGCGGTGCAGCCGGGTGGTCACACCTCTCTCGATCAGCATGCTCATGATCACGGCGTCTACATTGTCCACGGTCGTGCCCGTCTGCGCCTTGGGAATGAAGAGCATGAGATCAACGCGGGAGATGTCGTTTATATTACCGGCAACGAGATCCACCAGTTTTTTACCTTTGGTGAAGAGCCGCTGGGTTTTCTCTGTATCGTACCAGCTAACAGATAAGAGGAAGAAATAGTATGCGTGTTGTCGAATATCATGCCAACAACGATGTGCGTCTCGTCGATCTGCCAGTGCCAGAAATTGGACCAGACGAGCTACTCGTCCAATTGCGGGCGTGCGGCATTTGCGCGTCAGACGTGATGGAATGGTATATGCAGCCGCGTGCTCCTCTCTATCCGGGGCACGAACCAGTTGGCGTTGTTGCAGCCGTCGGAGATGAGGTCTCACAGTTTTCTGTTGGGCAACGGGTCTTCTTTCATCATCATGTGCCCTGTATGGTGTGCCACTTTTGTCAACGTGGGTCCTTTTCCCAGTGTGCCACCTGGCGGGCCACCCGTCTCTATCCCGGCGGCCTTGCCGAGTATGTGCGTGTACCTGCTGCCAATGTTGAACGGGATGTGCTCCTGCTACCCGAGGGCATTTCTTTTGAAACGGCTACACTCATCGAGCCGCTTGCCTGTTGTCTACGTGGCATTGAGCGTGCCGCCCTACAGGTTGGCGACTGTGTGTGTATTCTTGGGGCCGGGAGCAATGGACTGACGCTGGCTCAATTGGCTCAGCAACGTGGTGCCGGGCGTGTGATCATCGTTGATCCTATCGCGTATCGTCTCCAACACGCGCGCGCCACTGGTATCGACATTGCGCTTGATCCCTCATCCCAACCCATTGTTGAACAGATCCAGACCGTGAATCAGGGACGCAAACCGGATGTTGTCATTGTGACACCATCCAAAGTCGATGCAATACAGCAAGGTATCGAACTGGTCGGTCCGGGAGGGACCGTGTTGCTGTTTGCTCCTCCTACTCCTGAAGCAAGCGTACCAATCACGCCAAACCGTTTCTTCTTCCAGGAAATCACGCTGCGCACAAGCTACTCGGCGGGACCGTATGAGACGCGACAGGCTTTAGAATTACTGCTCAGCGGACGTATGCGTGTCGAGACGCTCATCACCCATCGTTTTGCCTTGCACGACGCGGCGCAAGCATTCGATGTCGTTGCACATCCCGGCAATGCACTAAAAGTAGTGATTTCTCTTGATCTGTAGCCGTTTATCATCCGCGAACGGTAAGGGAGCGCATAAAACTGGTGTGTAATATGCGTTTTCCGGCTCTGCCACTGTGTTGATGGCGGATAAGACGGATGAAAGGAGATGAATATAAATAGAAAGCAAAATTATGTATTTAAAGTTCAAGATAGAAAATAGGTGTGGAGAGACGGACGCGATAAATCGGGTCCCTACGGTTCTCAGGCCATGAATGGCTGGGAAAAATTCCACATATTGCTTTTTACTCTTCAAGCTTATTAAAATATTAATAGTAGAGTATGATCGATTTATCGATTCATGTCGTAGGGACCCGATTTATCGCGTCCGCCAGTCTACCCTGCTGTGACGTTGGCTCCCATTGGGTCCTGCTCGCTCTTTCCGTGAAATTGGCCGCAACCTACCCATGCAGCGGTGGAAAGCCCTGATAACATGTTGATCAATTTGACGCTGGGCAATGCCAGATGTTACACTATCAGGAATTCTTATGTGACTTGTGACTTATAGGTTGTGCAAGCCAGGCTTGCTTTCCCCACGTGGGAGCCAGCGCGCTGTTAGTGTGTGCTGGTGTTTTTTTATAAGGAGGATACCCCAAGCCATGTCTCTGGCACAGAATTCCACGACATTTGACCAAAAGTTCGCCAAAGAGGGCCTTACCTTCGACGATGTGTTGATCGTCCCCGCTGCGTCTTCAGTGCTCCCTCGTGATGTTTCTACGCAAACTCGCTTTACTCGTACAATTACGTTGAATATTCCTGTTGTGAGTGCGGCTATGGATACCGTCACAGAGGGACGGCTCGCCATTGCTTTAGCGCGTGAAGGTGGCGTTGGGGTCGTCCATAGTAACTTTTCCATTGAAGACCAGGCGCAAGAAGTCGATAAAGTCAAGCGCTCTGAGTCCGGTATGATTACTGACCCAATTACCCTGGAGCCAGATGCCTCGTTAAGCGAGGCGCTAGACGTGATGCAGCGCTTCCATATCTCCGGTATTCCGATAGCTGAAAATGGCAAGCTAGTTGGCATTTTGACCAACCGCGATATCCGTTTCGAGACCAATATGGAGCGTCCCATTACGGAGTTGATGACGCGTGATCGCCTCGTGACTGTTCCGGTGGGGACGACGCTGGAGCAAGCTCGCGAGAGCCTGCACCGCTACAAAATTGAGAAGTTGCCGGTGGTTGATGAGCATGGCATGCTGAAGGGTTTGATTACGATGAAGGATATTCAGAAGAAGATCCTTTATCCCTATGCTGCCAAAGATGAGTATGGTCGTCTGCGTGTAGCGGCTGCCGTGGGCGTGGGACCAGACTCCGAGGAGCGCTGTGCTGCTCTGGTGGAGGAGGGTGTGGATGCGCTGGTTGTCGATACCTCGCACGGGCATTCGCGTATGGTTGTGGAGGCCGTAGCGCGTATTCATGATCGTTTTGGTAAGCGCATCCAGTTGGTAGCTGGCAATGTCGTCACGGCTGAAGCAACTGAAGCCTTGATCCAGGCTGGTGTGGATGCTGTCAAGGTTGGTATCGGCGCAGGTTCAATCTGTACCACGCGTATTATTGCCGGTATCGGTATGCCCCAGGTGACGGCTATCTACGATTGCGCGCGTATTGCACGTAAGTACGATATACCGATCATTGGTGATGGTGGCATACAATACTCGGGCGATATTGCGAAAGCTATTGCCGCTGGCGCAGATACGGTCATGCTTGGTAGCTTGCTGGCGGGTGTTGATGAAAGCCCTGGCGACCTGATCATCTCGCACGGTGAGCGCTTCAAGGATTATCGCGGCATGGGATCGATTGGCGCGATGAAGCAGCGCAAGTACAGCAAGCATCGCTACTTCCAGGGCGAGATAGACGAGTCGCAGTTGATCGCGGAAGGCATTGAGGCACGTGTCCCCTACAAAGGTATGCTGGGACCACTGGTATACCAGTTGGTGGGAGGCTTGCGTCAGGCCATGGGTTATGCGGGAACTGCCAGTATCACGGATATGCAGGAACATGCCAGTTTCACGCGTATTACCAACGCAGGTTTGCGTGAGAGCCATCCGCATGATGTAATGGTCACGAAGGAAGCACCCAACTACGGCACAAAAAATCGCTAGGCAACCATGAGCCACCCCAGTAGCTAGCTATTCAGGAGGGGATGCCGGGGGACATCAGTCCCCCGGTTGGGGCACGGGGAAGGCACCTGAATAATTACGACGAAGTTATACTTGCTATTTTTCCTCTTCCTCTCTGATTTCTTCCTGAAGGTCTTTCACTGCCTGTAATTTACCGTAGCCGTCCTCGTCCAGTGAGGCAAGCATTTTATTGATCTGGCTGAGTGCATACATGTGCTACAGGTAAACTTTCAGCGAACACGAGAAAGCATGCTATATCTCTTCACATCCATGCAATCGCAACCATACAATTTTGGGGTCTATCAACGAGACTGTGCTCTGCAATCATTGCACTACAAAATTGTCTGTACTGCTTACTGCTTGTCCATTGAGGCTTGCCGTAACCGTAGCTGTAGCTGCCCCTTTACATTTGGTTTCTGGTTCCCATGACCACGTATGATTTCCTCTTGCATCTGCCCATGAAGTTCCTTTGAGGCTACCACTTGTGGCAGGATACCCAGAACAATAAGTCACAGTAATGCTTAATGCCGCTCCAGACAGCGTATGTACGCTCACCGAGCCATAGGCATAATCAGTTGCTGAAGCGCCAGTAAAGCTCAAGAAGAGTTGCGGTGGTTGTGTTGGTTTCGGCGCAGGTGGTTGTGTCGGTTGTACCACAGGAACGACTCTTGGCTTCGGAGTAGGAGGCACAGGAGTGAGCGTAACTACTTGTGTTGGACGTGGAGTAGGCGTTGCAGTTCGTGTTGGCGGAGTAGCGGACGCAAGTGCTTTTGTTTTTGGCAGAACGCTCTGCGTTGTTGTTGTCTTTACCATTGCCGTTTTCGTGGGAGTAGTGACTGTAGTCCCGGCTGCATTTCCCACCATTGAAAATAACAGCATAAAAAGCGTAACCATTCCTCCGGCAATCATTGCTATATGTGGTTTTCGCGTTGGTCCTGGCTGCACAACCGGATGAAAGGATGCAAGTAATTTGTGTACCAGATAGATACTCACCATGACAGGAAATGCGAAAATGAAGGCACAGATCAGCAGTCCTCGTCTTTTTCCTCTGACCAGCGGCCATACTATCAACCCATCGAGCGTACGCAATCCCCGCCAATCTAGCACAAAGATACTCACCGTTGTCCCCATAAAAAGGCTCGTTCCGAGATCTGAGAGCAAGGTTGATGTACCAATGCCAATACAGAGAAATGCCACGACCAGTGCAGTCAGCAGCACAAAAAGTATAGCATTGCGATAAGGTTTCGGTGGAGGTGACGGGGGATACACAAATTGACCCGGAGTAGGATAATTTGGAAAATTATGTGCTCGTGTGTTTATATTATGTGGATCGTTATACATACTGTTTCCC
Organism: uncultured Chloroflexia bacterium; assembly: GCA_963802635.1. Taxonomy (GTDB): domain Bacteria; phylum Chloroflexota; class Ktedonobacteria; order Ktedonobacterales; family Ktedonobacteraceae; genus CAVTLG01. The sequence continues at coordinate 1,281,923 of CAWDJJ010000001.1, forward strand.
CTTCTTACTACACAAAAAAATATAAATCTATCTATATTAAGCAGACGTGCCACCAGGGAGAAGATAACAGTAGATGAAGAAAATGCAATTATACCCTCTTTCTCGATGAATAAATTGACATAAATAGAGTTGTTTCTTCTCACTCCCCTTGCTATACTACTCGGTGACGAGCCACCAAAAAAATCGATATATGCATGCTTTTCCGCCTCTACTCGACGTAATAAGAATGAAACAGCGCAATCCCTTGCTATCTTTTTGTTGTCTGTCCATAATTAACGTGAGTATGATGCTATTGCTCGCTTTTGCTGCTCTCTGCTTGCGCGTTTTCCCGGAAGGAATATATTGTTATGGATGAATTTTTGGATGAAGCTTCCACCTGTCGCGCCTACGTCATTCCAAAGCTGACTGAGGCTGACTGGTACCTTGAACCTCAAGATGTTATCGAGCAAAAAACTTTTACGGACGGGCGCATCGTCGCTGCCTACGGCAAGGTCAAACGCCGCCATTTCATTCTTACGAGAGCTAAGCCGTTGGGCAAGTTTTTCTTTGCCCAGCGGCTTAGCTCTCCATATTAATCAATGTGTATCAACACGTCACCTTTATCTTTATGCTCCTGCCTGTTTGATAGAACGTACGAACCTGCGTATCTTACGAATTGTCTCTTCAATACGTGGATCAACAAAGCCAAATTCGGGCAGCGGTTCCAAAGTGGTTTGCCTACCAGGATAATCGTTGTAAAAGGGGCCAGTTTAAGTTTCATCAAACTCCATGGGTTCCTCTTTCAGTCTCGAGCCTCCAGTCAAGCCGTGAGTATTCCTCACGAGCGAGTGCTATCGCCCTATCACATGTCATGATCGTAGGAAAGTTGAAAAGAGAAACAATCGTGTCAAGTCGCTCAGCAATGCTACCACCAATCACATGATGTGGAATCTGCAATTCATCCAATGTTTGTAACAACATATCGTCGCATGCTGTGCGAAAATTCTCATTCATCGGACGATGTCCGTCCTTCACAAGGGGAAGTTCATTACGAAGGTATACATATGCATCAAACGTTGCCTTGACATGCCGCTTGAGTGCTTGTCCAAACTGATCAATCACTTGTTCGAAAAAAAGTAGCTCCATTGCCTGGTCAGATGCCTGAGTGTCTTCACTCTCTCTCCTTTGGCTAGGGTTCATGCCGTAAATAACCCTTGCCTTAGCAAAAACCCATTCCTGAAGAGAAGAGCCATCAGCAATAAATCCATCGAGCAATGTACTTTCACATACTGCACGACCGACGTGACGACACAAAACCAACTGAAGAATTTCAGCGTAGGTACACTGTGCAAGAGATTTGCCCGGAACAGCTTCAGGAAGAATTTCACGAATGGTTTTTGCCAGTGTGCGGGAAATCCCCGTGTAATACGAGAGCGCCATCGTGGTAAAAGTTTTACCAGATGAGTAGGTTCCTGAAACGGAGAGTTTCATTCTTTTCCCTTTCTTCATATAAAGAATGTTTTTCTCTTTGTTATCGCTATTGAGCTAAGCTGGGCAACTCATGTACGACTGAGAGTTGGATAGTGACTCCACCACAGTAGCCGACGATATCCAGTATGCGCCAGACGGAACCTCTTAGGGAAAGTAATTTCTTACTTCGAGTAGTTACTTGGGCATCCACAGATAAGATGTCCTGTGTTCCAGTGCCTTTACGTGGTGGTACAACCTCCTCCAGAACAGTGTGCCTCATCCATAGTGTATTGCTGTTCTGCCGCTGAACTGCATCCAGTTCATACATCATGATTTGTAGCATTTGTCCAATCACTACGAGACAATCAATCATTGATATTGAGGGTTGATAGTTGCCATTTATTCCTCTTATTCCTCTTGTTCCGCCATCAACACTGTGCATTGATTCGAGATAAACACATGCGTCTGTTTGCAATATTTCCATGTCGACTCGTACATCCTCGATCCTTTGTTTTCTTGCCTTGAAGCCTTCACCATAGTAGCGAGACGCTGGAGGTCCCAGCATATCTTCTATCGAGTGATATGCGCCTGGAATATTAGCGAGTGGTACCATATGATGCTCGACCTCACATCGTACGCTCATAAGCCCCAGACGACAATCAATGGTTGAAACACACCGCTCTCCGTCATCAACTAACGGTTTTGCCATCTGCAGGTTTGCTGCAAGTGGAATATTCTTCAAATCTTGCTGGGGGGTCGAACCTGCTCTCAATGTCACCTTACGCAGCCGCATGTCTCTCCGCATGTTGTCATCGAACCCGTAAGCATGAGTCAGACAAATTTCGCTTAATTGTGCACTGATAACGAGAGCATCTATACTACTAAAGTGAGGGCACAGATCGATTTGATCTCTTTTAGTAGACCAGTCGTAGGGATACACTATCGAAGCTACTCCCTGAACATGCGTTCCCGATGCGTTTTCCGGCGCGACCGAGATATCGCCAATGTAACAATCGACTCTCCGGTACCCACTGCCGAAGAAGCGTTGCTCTCTGGGTCCCAGATAATCATCCACTGATCTGTAGAACAAAGTTGGCTTGTTTGGCATACAGCACCTCCCTATGCATAACAAAAGCTGTCATCATAACTGGCTTCATTTTTCCAGGACCAATTCTGTATCTCTTAGTAGCTTGGGTCTAAGCATTCCTAGTAGGCCAACACCATGATCAGAGACGACAATCTGTACCATGTTGCCTTGACGATAAGCCTGAAATCTGCAAATACATCTTGATTTGCTAGAGATAGTAGACGAACTGCCGCATCTACCATCACTTTGCAAGATGATGGAATACGAAAGGTGATCTTACCTTGGCTGGAGAACAAGTTTGTAGAAGCTTGCCTTAATGTTTGCTCGAATTTATCTGCGTTAATCCATTGATCTGGAAATATGATATCCTGCTGTGCAATCATAGGTGTGCCCTCTGCCAGGTTCCTTTGCCTCACTGAACAACACTATACGGGCAACATTAAAAATACGTACAGAATACTCTAGCTCTCTTGAAGTGGGGAAATAACTTACTTGTATGATAACATAAAAAAGTGCCTAGCACAAGCCTCTTATACGTACTTTTTTCACCATTTAACTATCATATTTGGAGTAATTATTCAGGTCTCCAAGTAGATAATCACGTAGGACGATAAGAGCAACGTTGGAGCTTTCTTCTTTTTTTGCATTATGCTATAGTTAGTACACAAGTACAGTGGGCGGGACGACGAGCAGATATTCTACTTAGCAGAGGTTACGTATGAAAGCTATGTAGAGACGCTAGCATGTCCTGCCTCAATTGTCCTTCCGTTCACCTTGTAAAGTTGTTTCTTATTAGCTACACTTCTTGGGAATATCCGGGCATCGTATTAAAGGAGAAGAGGAGTAAGCAACATGACTGGTGAGATAAGACAAGAAAGGCTAGATGCGGGAAACGAGAGAGGACCAGGGAGATACCAGTGGGAAGGAGCCGATATAACCCAAGAGGTAACACGACAGAACAAGAAGAGAAAGAGAGAAAGTAAATCTTCTTCGCTCTCTGATATGCGTACACAAGTTAATGCTCTGGAAGGAGAGCTAGCTGCGATACTCAACAGCCTCCCCTCAGAGCAAAGAGAACCTTATGCCGCATTTCTGAGTGACGTAAAAAAACGTCAAGATATAAATCGAGCATGGGGGGAAGAAACATTTAACTATGTGGATAACAATGAGCCTCCACCTCTGAAACCATCAAAGGAATATTTAAAGAATAAAATGATGGAAACAGAATTAGCAGTTGATGAAGTATTAGAAATAAAATCAAAAGAAAATATACAAAAAGCACAAAAACTAATAATAGAAGCAAGAAAATTAAATAAAGATTGGGAAATATATAAAGTATATAAAACAAAGAGAGCAAGGGAAGAGAGGGGAAAAACACCTGAATCTCCCCGTTTGCAAGAGGACGTATATCTTGTCAGGTATACTCACTACTTTTCTAGTGGTAGCGAGAGCAGCGAGGTAGATCAGTAAATACTTCGATGAGCACCATCTCTCACTCCTTGCAAAAAGGCTCCATTGGAGCTTTCCTCTTTTTTTGCGTTATGCTATAGTTATGTTGTCTTGTATTCAGATGAGAAATGTGCTAGAGAACAGTCCTAGCAACCTCCTCGCTAGACGGAATAAGAGCGAGTTTCTGAATGTATATGGCTATAGTTACTACACAAGTACAGTGGGCGGGACGGTGAGCAAATATTCTACTTAGCAGAGGTTACGTATGAAGGCTATGTAGAGACGCTAGCATGTCCTGCCTCAATTGTCCTTCCGTTCACCTTGTAAAGTTGTTTCCTACTGGCTACACTTTTTGAGAATATCCGGGCATCCTATCAAAAAAGGAGAGATGTAAGCGGTATGGCAGGTGATATGAGCTGGGAAAAACTAGATACGGGAAAAGAGGTAGTATTAAAGAGAGAAGCGTCAGAAGAAGCCGATATAATCCAACAGGTAGCTCAACACAACAAGAGGCAAAGGCGAACAAGTGAGTCTCCACTTGCTAATATGCATGCACAAGTAGATGCTCTGGAAAAACGGCTAGCCGAGGTATTCAGTCGTCTCCCTCCAAAGCCGATGAAAGGATTTTTCACTGGATTGCTGTATAAGGTAAACCAAAGTAGAGATCAAACTCGACCATTGGGAGAACAAACATTTACCCATTTGAACGACAATGACAAAGGGGAGCCTTCGCCTCAGAGACTATCAAAGAAACAAGTAAAACGTAAAATGAACGAAGCTAAATTAGCAGTTAATGAAGCTTTAAAACATCCTTCAGAAGAATTAGCAAAAAAAGCAAATAAATTAATAAAAGAGGCGAAGAACATGATGGGCGCTTGGGAGAAACGCCAAGAATATTTACTGGCTCTCAGAAAAAGGGAAGGAACACCTGAATCTCCCAAGTCCCGGGATGACACATATCTTGTCAGGTATACTCACATCCTTAGTGATAGCTCTAGTGATAGCGAAAGCGAGGCCAGTCAGTAATAGGGAGATGAACATCATCTCTCATCTCTTGCAAAAGGCTCCATTAAAGAACTGCTCCATTGGAGCTTTCTTCTTTTTTTGCGTTATGCTATAGTTATATTGCCTTGTACTCAGATGAGAACTGTGCCGCAGCATAGTTCTCAGGTTATGAGTATTACTACATAAGGACAGTGAGCGGGACGACGAGCAGATATTCTACTTAGCAGAGGTTATGTATGATTGATTATATAGGACAGCAGCTTGGCAACTACCAGCTTACGCGTCTTTTAGGCGAAGGTAGCTTTGCCCAGGTCTACCTCGGAGAACATATCTATCTCGGCACCCAGGCAGCCATCAAAGTCATCAACACTCAATTAATGGACGAGCCAGTAGACTGGTTCCGTACAGAGGCCCGTACCATCGCGCATCTTGTTCATCCAAACATTGTACGCGTGCTCGAATTTGGCATGAACGGCAACACCCCATTTCTCGTACTGGACTACGCACCCAACGGCACACTCCGTCAGCGTCATCCCCGAGGCAAACCTCTCCCGCTCCCCATCGTTGTCTCTTATGTTAAACAGATGGCCTCAGCTTTACAATACGCGCACAACGAGAAGTTTATTCACCGGGACGTCAAGCCAGAGAACATGCTCCTGGGCCGACACGACGAAATTCTTCTCAGCGACTTCGGTATCGCGCTGATAGCTCAGACATTTCAAAGCCAGAATATGCAGAACATTGCTGGCACGGCAGCATACATGGCACCCGAGCAAATACAAGGCAAACCTCGACCGGCCAGCGATCAATACTCTCTGGGCATTATTGCCTACGAATGGCTAGTTGGTGAGCGGCCTTTTGATGGCTCATTGACCGAAATTATCTCGCAGCAAATCGCCGTCTCCCCACTCCCCTTACGTAGAAGGATGCCAACGCCTGTGCCTGCCGTTGAGCAAGTCGTGATGAAAGCGCTAGAGAAGAACCCGGACAGGCGCTTCAGCAGCATCCGCGAGTTTGCTCTGGCCCTGGAGCAAGCTAGCCAATTCTCTACATTCACTGCTGAACGCGCGGCTATTCCCGCTATAACTAGCGGGACACCCGCCACTATCCTTTCCTTCAAGGGACCTATTGTATCGCGCGTACCTGTGGCACCACCTGCTCCCGCGCCTATCGTGCCTATCGTACAGACAGAACCTATAGGCACCATCATTTGCAGCTACCAGAGACATCAGCGCGCCATCAGTTCCTTATCCTGGTGGTTCGATGGCACGCGTATTATCTCCGTCAGCAATGACAAGACAGTGCATGTCTGGGATGCCAGAACGGGTAAAAAAGTACAAATCTACCAGGATACATCTGCTGCCGTGTGCCTGGTAGCAGGATCACCAGATGGCTCGCGCATTGTCACCGTGGGGACTGACGCTCTGGTGCGCGTTTGGGATTCCGCTGCCAATCGCCTGGTTATCACTTACCGTGGTCACGCGGGATACGCAGTCAACGCCATCGCCTGGTCGCCCCAGTCACAACTGCTTGCCAGCGCCTCTAGCAACGGCACCGTACACGCGTGGGATGCCACAACAGGACAGCCACTCGCTATCTACCGAGAGCATACGGACAGCGTAAACACGCTAGCATGGTCTCCCTACGAAACGGTATCACCATTCGGGTACAGCATCGTTTCTGCTGGTGATGACGCAACAGTGCGAACCTGGGAAGCTGCTACTGGCCGCACCATCGCACTTTATCGTGGACAACTGGTCAGAGTTTTGAGTGTGGCCTGGTCACCACGTGTCTATGCATCGTCCTCACGTGTGGCCTGTGGCAGAGCAGATGGCATGGTACAGATGTGGGACACAACCACAGACCGCGAAGTATTGAGCTATCGCTATGTAGCTCCCATCTCCGTAGTCGCCTGGTCGCCTGATGGGAAACGTTTTGCCTACGCCAGTGACAACCAGAACATAGAAGTGTGGGATACTACCACCAATCTCAAGCTATGCACCTTCTCCCACAGGGCTCCAGTGCGTGTCATGGCCTGGTCCCCTGATGGCCGATATATTGCCTCTGGTGGGGATGATACCAGTATACAGGTCTGGATGGCCCCTTAGCATTTTCGTCTTTCAACTTACTTGAGGTGACAGAGGGACAACCAGCAGAGATTTGTGCTATGCAAACATTTCCTGGTGGGCTGCTATCATCTGTAGCAGCGTCTGTAAGCCTTGCTGTGCTCCCTGGCGTTGCGACTCGCTCAATGTCGTGGCCGCTACGAATTCATCTTCATCGAGCACGTGCATCGTGCCCACGGCATCGACCCAGACGTCCAGGTAGAGATCAACTTGCTCGATACGTTCTTTAAAGATCTGTGCTGGCTCCGCCACGTTGCAATACCAGCCCTTGTGTCTCCCAGCCGGATCGCTGATCGCAAAAATGTTGAACCAACGATCACTATAATAGTATTCAAGAAAGCGATCTCCTGGTTCAAAGCGAGTATATCCCAGATCGCGCGCAGGAGATGTCCATTGAGCCTGAATGACGACGCTCGTAGTAGTGTGTGCAAGCACTTCACCCTCGTAGCGCGCGCGCACCTGTCCGCTAGCATCCCGTTTGATCACGCTGATCATCGGTGTCTGTCTCCTTGCTTACGCCTGCATCAGTTGCCGAATAAAGGCCAGACTCTCACACAACCGGGTAATATCTACCTGCCCATTCGTGTAAATCGCAGGTGCCTCCAGACTAATATTACCGACAAAACAACGCTGTTTGAGACGCGTGAAAAACTGTGGAAAGTCAATCGTACCCTCGCCAGGTTGGAGATAGCGACGTTGTCCGTCAACAAATGGATGACCATCAAAGTCTTTGATATGCACATGTCGCACCAGATTTTGCTGCCACAGCCACAGCGTTTCAAACACCCTGCTCAGTTGATCGTAGGTTGCCAGGAACTCCGTATCGAGTGCGATACTGCAGCGGGGATCACACGTTAGCGCCCGCTGGACATTTTTGAGGGGATCAAAGTGCCGCCCCGGAATCGTCTCAATCGCTAGTGACTGCCCATACTGCGCCGTGATATCCAGGCATTGACCTAATACCTGTAAATTATTATCCAGGTTGTCATCCAGGTTCGGCCAGTTCCACAAATGTAGGATCAGTACCTTGCTACCCAGTAAACTGCCCATGCGGCAATTCTCAGCCAGCAACTGTACGCCACGTTCACGCTCAAGCGGATCGGACTGCCCAAGCGCGCTACCAATATTTTTCTCGGTATGGATAGCTGGGAATGCTAAACCGGATTGTTGCAGATCACGTGCAACACGCTCAATTTGTGTGTACCAGCTAGGATAAAACATCAGTTCGAAGCCATCCACAGCAAGCTGTGGACCATAGGTCAATACGGCCTGGTACCCTGTGTGATCTGGATAGCGACTGAACGCTCCGGTTGAACATAGAAGTTGCGTCGAGTGGCTCATGTTGGGTGCTTTTCCGCCTTTCCAAATCATCCTATGCGAACGTTTATTCATTGTACAGTTTTTATTTGCGGAAAAGCAAATATATTGCCTTGCATTCAGATGAGAAATATGTCGCAGCATATTTCTAGCAACCTCCTCTCTGTCAGATGAGCCGAAGGCTAGCCACGACAGTGGCGTTTCTGACAGCCTAAGAGGGACGAGAGTGGCGTTTCTGAATGCCTATGGGTATATGCTAGAAACACAGTCCTGGAGAAGTAATCATAGTGCCTCGACTTTCGGAAACCCCTGCCTTTCAAGCCGGGGATGAGAAAGTCCTCCTTTCGGAGGCGCGATGGGATGGGTGAATATTCCCATTCCTCTTGATAAATCGATCTATATATGAGAGACTTTCTGCATGGAGAGAACCATCGTCGTCCAACTGCATCCGACACCTGAGCAGGCACGCACACTCAAGGAGACCCTTGAGCAACATACGGCCTGTTTCAATGCGGTCACCCGTGAAGGCTTTGACACGGGCTGCAGCAATGGTGTTGAGTTGCACAAACGGACGTACTATCCTCTGCGTGCCCAAGTATCCCGACCTTCCTGCACAACTGGTGTGTACTGCCCGTGTCAAAGCCACGGAAGCCGTCACGTCTGCGCTCACCTGCAAGGCCAAGAAGCAGAAGGCGTATCCCAAAAAGGTTGAGCGTGCCAGCAAGCAAGGCAAGCCTATTGCTTCCTTCAAGCCCGTTCGATGTCCTCACAGTGAGTGCGTGGCTATCCGCTATGATGCTCGCTCGTACTGGGTCAAGTGGGATGAGAACCGATGCAGCCTTGCGACCATCGCTGGACGGGTCGAATTGTCCTTCACGGTTCCCGCTCACCTCATGGCCTCTGTGGGGCACAAGACCGGTAGTGCTGATCTGTGCTTCCGCAACGGTCGCTACAGCCTGCACATCGTGGTGTCCATCCCTGAGCCAACCATTGAACCATCTCACGAGGTGATCGGGGTGGATCTGGGATTGAACCGACCCGCCGTGACCTCCAATCGTCACTTCCTTGGGCAGAGGCAATGGAAAGAACAGGAACGGCGCACCTTCCGATTGAAAAGAAAGCTGCAAGCCAAAGGCACTCGCTCGACGAAGAGACACCTCAAAAAGCTGAGCAAGAAACAGTTTCGGCTCGGTATATCCTTGAGTGGTGGGCATCCCTGTCAAGATGCCTCTCGTGTCGGCTCTCATGAGTCAGATGCAAGCCCCTCGGCTTCTGCCAGGGGTTCTTGACGTGTGTTATACTATTCCATATGCTCAATCTTGATTTTATTTGTCAGCATCCCGCAGTGGTACGAGACGCATTACGAAAACGTCGTGATAGCCGCGATGTGGATGAAATAGTGCGTTTAGCCGAGCAGCGGCGTGCTCTTGCCACGCGGAATGATGGCCTCTACGCCTCGCTCAAAACGCTCAAAGCGGCGCAACGTACGGCCTCCAGTAACCAGCGGACGACCCTGTATAAACAAATCAAAGCCATCTCGGAGGAGATCCAGCAGTTGGAATTGCAGAGCGCGGATATCGATGCGCACCTGCAAACACTGCTGCTTAGCTTGCCAAATCTACCACATGCCAGTGTGCGTGAGGGCGATGGCTCAACACGGGGTGACGAGGTGCGCTGCTGGGGTATGCCCCCTAACTTCCAGTTTACGCCGCAAGCGCATTGGGATCTGGGGACACGCTTAGATATTATTGACAGCGAGAGCGGCGCAAAGATTGCGGGTAATCACTTCGTCACACTCAAAGGCGCAGGCGCACGCCTGGAACGCGCCTTGATCTCATTCATGCTCGATGTACATACACGAGAGCACGCCTACACCGAGATTATGCCGCCGCAACTCGTCAAGCGCTCCTTGATGCTAGAGTCCGGGCAACTGCCTCAGTTTGAGAATCAGGTCTATGTCATACCAGAAGACGAATTGTATCTCAATCCAACCGCAGAGGTACCTCTCGTTGGCATGCAGAGCAACACGGTGCTAGCCCAGGCAGCCTTACCGCTGCGCTATGTTGCCTGGACGACCGCATTTCGCCGGGGAACTGGCTCTGTGTCACGTCATACAAAGGGCCTGTTGCGCTTGCATCAATTTAATAAAGTTGAATTATTTCAGTATGTTCAACCACAAGATTCGTACATGGTATTAGAACAGATGGTGCAGCATGCAGAGCATATTCTACAAATGCTGGAATTAACGTACCGCATCGTTGAACTCGATACGGCTGCGCTGCCTTTCACGGCAGCAAAGACAGTAGATATTGATGTGTGGATGCCTGGCATAGGTGATTATATTGAAATTTCGTCGGCGAGCAATTGTGAAGCATTCCAGGCACGGCGAGCTGATATTAAGTACCAATCTCATGATCACACGCATGCAGCGTATGTGCATACATTAAATGCATCAGGGTTGGCCGTTGGTCGTACTATGGCCGCCATACTGGAAACGTACCAGCAGGCTGATGGTTCTGTGATTATTCCGAAAGTGCTACGTCCCTATGTGGGAACGGCAGAGCTGTCGCCACCCGCTTGAGGAGCTTTCGGCATGGTGAACGCCGCAAGTTCACTCGCAAACCCGGCATCAGCAAGAGAACCGAAAGTTGGCAACGGTGTAGGGGTTCGTTCTGTACAAATAGGCTAATTGGGGGAAAATTTCTAGCAAAGACTTCCAATTAGACACAGGGTATGCTATAGTAATTCTGGAAGGATGGCAGAGTGGTCTAATGCGGCTGTCTTGAAAACAGCTGGGTTAACAGCCCCGGGGGTTCGAATCCCTCTCCTTCCGTCAGATGGTAGCCTATGCTGTCTTGACGCACGATATGTCTGCATGAAGGTCCTCTTGAGGTGCTGGAGAGTCACCGGTTTTGCCTGAGCCGCGTTTGACATTGCTTGTCAAATTCAAGATGCCTTGCTCAAATCTCTGTCGCAATGTACTGTGTGTACGTTGTGTAGATAGTACGATAAATTGTAGTGGCCTCTCGCACAGGAAGAGGAACCAACGTACTGTTGGTCAGATTTTCTGTATAGAGAGCCGTTTTCTGGATGGACGGTGAAATAGAGTGTTGCTGATTGGTACGTTAGAGCAGTTTCGTTTAACGAGCGTGTTACAGCGCGTTGAGACGTATGAAAAGACCGGTTTACTCGTACTGCAGCAGGGAGCGTACTGGGTAGAATTCTACTTGCGCGATGGGCAGTTATTGTGCATCGGTCCTCTTCGCACCAATGCCACATTAGGAGAACGCCTGTTACAAGATGGCGTTATCTCTCCAAGGGTTCTGCGAGAAACATTGCTCGTTATCGGCGATGCTGAACAAAGCGAGACATGCGTCGCCAGAACGTTGATGGAATTGGGTTATGTGAGCCGCGACGAGTTGCGCACATGGGCTATTCAAAAGGCGGTCGATGTACTCAATGCGCTTGTGTTATGGCAACAGGGCAACATCTATTTTGACGAAGGGCTACCCTCACCGGCTGGTCGTTTGCTAGTAGCGATATCTTTCACCTCTCTCCTGGAGATGGTGACTCCTGCTCAATCTGCGCAAGTCACATATACGCCATTTGAGCCAGATGTTGTGCAAGAACAACAGCCAACGCTGCCAACAACGCCGCAAGCGGATGTGGTCTACATTCTTGGCGCGCCTGAACAAGAGCAATATGCTGATACTCCCACCTCTTATATCTCGTCTCCATTATCTGATGCCTTGCCTCAGTCGCTCTCGACGCCCGAGTTCCCATCTTTTGCGGATGTTGATGATAGCGTTTTCTCATCTTTTGCTGATTTGAACGACACGAGTGAGCCATCACCAACGCCCTCTATACAACCTGTGCCGGTCATGAATCCAGTCACTCCAAGACGTATCAACACAGAATTCATGCAGCCGAACATGGTGCTCTTCCCAGTAGACCTTTCAGCCTTCCGTGAACAGAATCCGCAGATCCAGGTGACACCTGACCAATGGAGGCTGCTGACACGTGTCGATGGTCAGACGTCATTGCAAATGGCCTGCCAGGAATTATCGATGCTCCCCGAGTTAGTTTGCCAAGTTGCTGGCGAGTTGATAGTTGAGAGTTTAATTTATGTAAGCTTGCCTACGCAAGTGCCGACGAAAGAGCTTTCCCCTGCTTCGCGTGAGCTGGCGATGTCTGGCATGAATAATGGGTACCTGACACCGGGTGCTGCAGCTATGGCTGCTTCTCCATGGTCCGCTGTTTTGCCTCCTGAGCCTACAGACGAGGTGGCATCCTTTGCATCCGCGATCCCTTTTGAGACGCAGTCGCAATGGGGCAATGGTGGAAATGGCGCAACCTTTGTGCCTGGACGTGGCTGGGTAGCGTCACCACCGCCGCTATCGTCCTACCCATCCAGCACCTCTATAATGAACGGCAACGAAATGTATGCACAGGTCAGCGGGAGTGGCGTCTATCGCTAGCTTCAATCCCTGCGAGTGGGGTTATAGAACACAAAACTCTAAGAGATCTAGTGAAGATACACTAAAATATGCTGTTGGGATTGCCCATTGTGTGGCGAGATGGAGCTATGTGGGATGGGACAGGGGACAATAGTACAACCGAAAGTGCTGGATGTTGCAGAAGCAGATAAACTGCTTGCCAGTATGATCATTGGACACAGCCCAGCCATACAGAGCGTTATCGCTCTGGTACGTCAGGTTGCACAGCATGCGTCGGTTCCTGTCTTATTGCAAGGAGAGAGTGGCACAGGAAAAGATGTTGTTGCACGCGCAATCCATACGATAAGTAGTCGTGCTGCCTATCAGTTTGTGCCCATAAACTGTGCGGCTATACCCGAGACACTGCTAGAAACTGAGCTTTTCGGAGTTGAAGACGGAGCTTTTACGGATGCAGTTGCGCGTGAAGGCTATCTCTTCCGCGCTGATGGCGGCACCTTCTTCCTGGATGAAATCGGTTCTATGCCTCTGATCTTACAGGCGAAACTCTTGCGCTTCCTGGAAACGCTCAGCTTTCGTCGCGTCGGTGGTACCAACGAGATTCATGTCGCCTTGCGCGTCATCTCGGCCACCAATATAGACTTGCAAACAGCAGTCCTGCATAAAACCTTTCGTGATGATCTCTATTATCGCTTGAAAGTTATTACCATCTCTCTACCGCCTCTACGCGAACGACCCGAAGATATCATACCTCTGGTTGAACACTTTTTGCAGCAATACAGTAGTGATGGTGCGGAGCCACTACGCATCAGCGAAAGCGCGCTGGAACTGTTGGCGCTCTATCCCTGGCCGGGCAATGTACGCGAGCTGCGGAGTGTCATTCAACGCGGTCAGATTTTGTGTGATGAGCAGTTAATCCAGCCCAAAGATCTGCCAGAGCATATACAAACAACAAGCGTCAATGCTCATCAGCGCTTACGGGAATTACAGCAACAACTGCACCTGCCTCCTGAGGGTCTGAACCTACCAGACTTCTTGCGTACTATCGAGCAGACATTTATCCAGGAGGCACTGCAACGGTGCAATGGCAATCAGGTGCGTGCCTCTGCACTGTTAGGTATCTCGCGGGATCAGTTGCGCTATCGCTTGCCTGGCTCACCCGGTTAAGTCTTCTTCTTTTGACGGCACTGTCCCTTGTGGCGACCTTTCCCGGGCTAATCGCTGGATCTGCTCACGCTTCCGGCCAATTCAACATCAGAGCTTTTACTGTATCGCCAGGCCGGACCGGCGCACCACTTTCAGGCACAACGATCAACGCATTGGCATTGAGGAGGGAGGTCATTCTATGCGAGCCTTGATTGCCGGTCGTGTGTGCCACAAAACGTCCATCCTGCCAGGTCACGTGCGCGCGTACATAGTGGCGGCGCGTTGGTCCGGCCTCAATACCATCTGCGACGACCACGTCAACCTGTGGCCGTGACAGGTGGGTATGTCCCTGCATCTTGCGCAGCAGTGGCCGCCCAAATAGCTCAAACGTGACCGCCGTTGACACTGGATTGCCAGGAAGGCCCAGCAGCGGCACACCGGCAATGTGCCCGAATGCGACTGGCTTGCCTGGCCGCATGTTAATACGCCAGAAGTTGATCTGCCCCTGTTCTGTCATCACGTCCTTCACCAGATCAAAATCGCCGACCGAGACGCCCCCTGAGGTCAAAATCAGGTCGTAGGAGATGGCTTCGCGGAACTTTTCGTGCAGGCTCTCAAGCGTATCACGCGCCACTCCCAGGCGGTGAGCTTCCGCACCAATCTGACTGACAGCGGCCTCTAGCAGATAACTGTTACTATTGCGAATCTGTCCCGCCTGCAATGGCTGGTCAATATCTACCACTTCATCGCCTGTGCCCAGGATAGCTACGCGGGCGCGTCGTATGACCGGGACCGTCGCCCAGCCCAACGTTGCCAGGACACCAATCTCCCAGGCTCCGATGACACTGCCACGTGTCAGCACCATCTGCCCAGGCTGTATGTCATCTCCTGCCGGGCGAATGTTGTTGCCAGGCGGCACCTCCTGCTGGATCTCTACCCAGGCACTGTCTGGACCGGAGAAGCGGGTCAACTCCACCTGGATCACGGCATCTGCGCCCGGCGGAATGGGTGCACCTGTTGTGATGCGCATGGCAGTACTCTCCTCGACTGCGTGGTCAGCAGTATAGCCCGCCGCTACGCTCCCGGTTACGCGCAGGTGTGGCAGTTTGCCATCTGGGGATCGAGTATCTTTGCTGCGCAAGGCAAAGCCATCCATTGCGGAATTAGCAAAGGGTGGAATCGCCTCTTGTGCGATCACATCTTCCACCAGTACCAGTCCAGAGGATGCAGAGAGCGGCACTTTGATGGTGGACAAAGGGCTAATTTCAGCTAACATACGTTCAAGAGCTTCTTCGACACTGATCATCTAAGCCTCCTAACGACAAAGCAGCCTGGCACACTAAAATAATCAATGTTGCCAGGCTGCTTTGAGAAATAATACCTCGTACGGGATTCGAACCCGTGATCTCCGCCTTGAAAGGGCGGCGTCCAAGGCCGCTAGACGAACGAGGCTAGTCAGTGGTCAATCATGTGTTAACGCAGGCATTGTACTCTATCCTTGATGCCTTGTCAAGCATCTGCTTGCACGGCAACTTGCGGGTGTATGAAATAGTTGTGAAGGCTCAAGCAACCAAGTGGAAACGAGGTTTCCATAAGGAGATACGTAAAGGAAGGAGAGAAAGAGCGTGAGGAGATTATCTATGGTTTTACGAATTTACCCAGAAAGAAAGCCAATGCCAAACGTATCCTGAGCTTGAATCAAAAGCATTGGAGTATCGAGAATTGCTTACATTACCGGCGTGATGTGACACTTGGTGAAGATGCTTGCCAGGTTCGTATCAAGAATGCTCCACAGACATTAGCAGCCCTAAATGGAGGAATACTAGCGTTAATGGACTGGTTAGGTGTGAGCAATGTTGCTTCACAAATGCGACATTTCTGTGCACCGCCTCAAGAAGCGCCACATTTGCTGCTTGGCAAGCTCTCACGGTAAGACAGGAACACCAAAAAGCCCTGGCAATAAGCGGTTTCCCTATCTTGCTCATGTGCATTTGTGCTATACTTTATAAAGAAGAGCGTCTCAACCCCCGCGGCGGCTAACAGAGAAGTTACCCGCCGCATATCACTGCAAAGCAGCAACAACACACATCCACGCGTCGCAGCATGTAATCCAGAGGCAACATTGATCGCTAGACAGATGGAGAAAAGAACACGATGACAATTCAAGCAAAAAAGACCATACCTGTGCCACAGGTAGAGCAACGCGTCCCTATTCCCAAGCAAAATCTGCGGGTACCCGGTCCCACACCCGTGCCACCCGAGGTCATGGCAGCTCAAGCTGCTCCCATGATTAATCACCGGGGACCAGAGTTTTCCGCCATCATGAAACGTGTAACCCCACGTTTGCAATACTTCTTTCAGACCACCTCTCCGGTTCTGACTTATCCGGCAGCCGGAACAGGCGGACAGGAATGCGCTATCGTCAATATTTTCTCTCCCGGAGACCATGTTGCTGCGATTAGTATCGGAAATTTTGGGGCACGCCTGGCGACCATCGCTGAGACGTACGGGCTGAATGTGACACGGATCGAGTTTCCCTGGGGACAGGCAGCCGATCCGGCTGTGGTTAAAGATCGTCTGCAAGCCATCGCGCCCTACCGGGGTGTACTAATTACACATAATGAGACGTCTACTGGCGTCACAAACGATATCCAAACCATAGCCGCGCTGGTCCGCCGCCTCAGTCCCGACACGTTAATTGTGGTTGATGCTGTGAGTTCGTTGAGCAGCATCCCGCTGGAGATGGATGCGTGGGATCTTGATGTGGTCTTCACTGGCTCACAGAAAGGCTGGATGATTCCTCCGGGCCTGATGATGATCGCTGCCAGCGAACGCGCATGGGAGGCTCACAAACATGCAAAATTGCCACATTTCTACTTCGATTGGACCGCGACACGCAAACATCTGGAGGCTTCCTGGCAGCATCCCTACACCCCACCCGTGTCACTGTTCTACGCGCTCGACGTGGCCCTGGAAATGATGCTGTCCGAGGGGCGTGAGGCGATCTTTGCTCGCCAGATACGCGCCGGAGAATATGTGCGTGGACGCGCCCAATCCCTGGGACTACAACTCCTCGCCGATCCACGTTACGCCTCGAATACAGTGACCGCTATTCTGAAGCCCGAAGGCATCGAGACAAAAACGCTCTTGAAGAAAGCGCGCGAAGAGGATAACGTCATCCTGGCTGACGGACAGGATCATATGAAGGGTAAAATGTTTCGCGTAGGACATCTAGGATATTTTACGCAAGATGAGCTAGTGCAGACGATGGATACAGTGGAGAAACATCTCCGCGAGCTGGGCTTCAAGGGCTAAGCACGAGCGAGAGGAGAGCAATATGGCAGAAGTACGAGACGAACACACAAACACGGCAGCCGCAGTAGCAACCATTAAGATCCTGGTTGCAGATCGTATTGCCCGTGAAGGTGTTGAACTCTTACAAACTCAGTTGCCCGAGGCCCACATCGATGAACGCCCGGGACTAAAACCTGAGCAGTTGAAAGCTATTATTGGCGATTATAGCGCGTTGATCGTGCGCAGCGAGACACAGGTTACAGCCGACGTGCTGGCTGCTGCCACCAATTTGAAGATTGTCGGACGTGCTGGCGTTGGCGTCGATAATATCGATACTGTCGCTGCAACGCGCCAGGGCATCATCGTCGTCAATTCACCAACCGGCAATATCATCGCCGCTGCTGAACACACTATCGCCATGCTCATGGCACTGGCACGCCATGTTCCCGCAGCCTCAGCGAGCATGAAAGCGGGCAAATGGGAAAAGAGCCGCTTCCTGGGCATCGAGGTGCGCAACAAGGTGCTAGGCGTTATCGGATTGGGCAAGGTCGGTATGTCCGTGGCGCGACGTGCGCAGGGACTGGAGATGCAGATCGTCGCCTTCGATCCTTTCGTCTCCCCGGAACAGGCTCGCAAGTCGAATGTGACGATGTTAAGCATGGAAGAAGTTCTGCAACAGGCGGATTTCGTCACCTTGCATACCTCGCTCACCAGCGGCACCCGTGGACTGATCAGCGAGCAAGAATTGCAACTCATGAAACCAGGCGCACGCCTGATCAATTGCGCGCGCGGTGGTTTGATCGATGAAGAGGCTCTGTTGAAGGACCTCAATAATAACCACCTGGCAGGCGTAGCGCTGGATGTGTTTAGTCAGGAACCCGTCCGCGACAACGAGATTCTGAAGCAGCTCGTAGCACACGAACGTGTCATCACCACTCCCCATCTGGGCGCATCAACGGAAGAGGCGCAGGTAGGAGTCGCCACAGATGTTGCCGAGCAGATCGTTTCCGTGCTACGCGGCGGCTTCCCACGCGCAGCCGTTAACGCTCCGTTGATCTTGCCGGAAACACTACAGGTCCTGCGGCCTTACATGACCCTCGTGGAACAGTTGGGACGGCTTTATACCCAGTTGCACCCTGGACCACTCAGGAAGGTTGAGCTGTCCTATAGTGGCGAAATCGCCAGTTATGATCTGCGTCCTTTACAAGCTGCACTGGTCAAAGGTTTGTTAGAGTCGATTTCCAATGCCCATGTGAATATGATTAATGCTCAGGTGCTGGCAAAAGAGCGTGGCGTGGAGATCATCGAGCAGAAATCAACTACACCGGCAGAGTTCGCCAATCAGGTTACACTGCGTGTGCTCCATGCCAATGGACAAGATTCGCTGCTGACGGGCAAGCCTGGATCAGGCGAAGAACAGGTCGCCACATTAAGCGGCACGGTCATGCATCATGAACCACGCATCGTGCGTGTTGGTCGCTACTGGACCGAGTTCGCGCCGGAGGGTCATATTCTCTTCTGCCGCAATATCGACCAGCCAGGCATGATTGGTCGCGTTGGTACGATACTGGGGAAAGCAAGCGTCAACATCCAGAATATGGACGTTGGACCAAGTGTACGTAAAACGCGCTCGACTGATCCGCAAGGCAAAAGAGAGTCTGCACTGATGGTTATCTCCGTCGATGACCCCATTCCCGACTGGGCGCTGGATGAGATTGGCAAAGCTGGCGATATCTTCGGAGTGAAACTGGTCAATCTGTAAAAGGGGCAACAGGATGAAAATGGGGCGTGAGCAACAGGATGGTGGTAGCGCCCCTACCCGTTGGAACCAAGGAGTAACCGAGAGATGACACACTTTGCGCAAGGTCAAGGCGTACAAATTGCTTACGAACGGACTGGAGTTGGCCCTCTTCTGCTACTTATCCATGGCTTTCCACAGACTCGACGTATGTGGAGACACGTGATACCAGCCCTGGCACAACGCTTCACCGTCATTGCCGCCGATCTGCGTGGGTATGGCGATTCGCAGCCCTCCACCGATGCAAATAGTTATGATAAGCATACGATGAGTGAAGATCTACTGGCGCTGATAACAGAGATTGGCTTCACAGAACGCTTTTTCGTAGTGGGTCATGACCGTGGTGCACGCGTCACGCGGCGTATGGCAGCCGATCATCCAGAACGCCTGGTGGGCGCTGCCCTGCTCGACATTATGCCAATGGAATGGGTCTTTAGTCAAGGCAATGCAGGCTATGCTAACCGCTACTGGCACTGGTACTTTCACTTGCAGCGCGGCATGGCCGAAGATATGATTAGAGCGTGTCCAAAAGAGTACGCAGCATACCAGCTAGCACGAGCACATGTAAAGCTAGAGCCAGCCGACGTTGAGCATTACTGCGCGCTGTTCAGTCGCCCACACACGATTGCCGCGAGTTTAGCCGACTATCGCACAGCTTTTGAGATCGATAGACCACGCTGGGAACAGGACATAGCATCCGGCAAGCGTATCCAGATACCTTTACAGCTCTTGTGGGGAGAAAAAGGCAACCTGAGGGATGCTCCTGTGTTGGAGGAATGGCAGAAACGCGCTCTATCTGTACGCGGCCATGTCATCCACTCCTCGGGGCATTTTGTCGCTGAGGAACAACCTGAGCAGGTGGTACAAGCGATCAATGCGTTTGCAGACGAGCTAAGACTTCCTTAGCGCTCATACTCTGGTCATATGCCAGCATATGAGCGCTTCTACTGTATAAAGAAAGAGAAAACGAGCATAAGATCACGCGGTACGAGCATGACGATGGAACAAACCGTACGTGAGCAGGTGCCAGAGCGCGACAAAGACAATTGCGCCAATCAGCGCCCGGATAATGGGCACGTTATAAATGTAGTAATCATTGGCACCGTTTATCGAAATGCCATTGATCACAATAACTTTTGTCATCAACCAGATCCCAATCAATGCAGCAATGACAGCACCAATGATACCAAACGGTACGCGCCAACCTACGATATATTCAGCAATGAGGCCAACAATCGCCGCAATAATTAGATATAAGAGGTAATTCAAGCCAAAAGACCACACGTATTGACCAATATGAATGGTAATGTTGTCCGCAAGAATGAGCATACTGTCCTCCCTTTACCTTCCCGAAAGAAACTTCAATGGTTGCTATGCACTACCCTTTATACACGATTAACCCAGGTATAGAGTTTCGAAAAAGTCCCCTTGGCAACGTCTATCTAGCGGAATACAATCAATCTGATCACAAAATAGCATGGGAGTGACATTACAATGTGTGTGAACATCGTAAAAATCACAACGAATTCAACATATTGACGTAAGTTCACATGATGGAAAAAATTTGTGTATATACTATAGAGAAAGAGGATAGCCAGAAGGAAATTATGATTGGATGAATACAACCACTCCGGCGTCGACATCAAATACGACACAAAAGAGGGGCACACAGCAGCCTGGCCGTGGGCAAGCACGCTTTGCTTTCATCGTTCTGCTGATTATTAACATTCTCAATTACACCGACCGCTCCGTATTATCTACTGTCCTACCAGCCATACAGAAAGACTTTCACCTGACAGACTTACAGCTTGGCTGGCTCAGTTCTTCGTTTCTCCTTATCTATGGCCTTACGACATTGCCATTGGGCATGTGGGCTGATAAAGGTGTACGCAAAAATATTGTCGCCATCTGTGTTACGCTCTGGAGCCTGGCAACAGCGCTCGGCGGCTTCACACGCAACTTCGTCCAGCTTTTCCTGACGCGTAGCGTTCTGGGCATTGGGGAAGCTGGCTATGCGCCTGCATCGCTATCGCTCATAGGGGACCTCTTTCCGAAGGCGGAGCGTGGGCGTATGCTCTCGATCTGGTCAACAGGCAACCTGTTTGGCACAGCCCTGGGATTGATCATCGGCGGCCACGTAGCACAGGCATATGGCTGGCGCTGGGCATTTTACATCGTGGGCATCCCTGGTTTAATTGTGGCATTCCTCATATGGCGTGCGACCGAGCCAAAACGTGGCACATTTGATCATCAGGAACAAGATACAGATGAGGACAGTGTGCAGCTCCACGGGAGCCTGGGCAAAGGTTTCTCCGCAGCAGTGAAGAAGCTGCTCGCAACACCTACCTACTGGATACTGGTCGTGGCCTTCATTTGCAGCTTCTTTATTATTGGAGCCGCACTGGTGTGGGTACCCACGTACGTCACACGCGCCTTTAGTCTCTCACTGAGTCAGGCATCAAATGTCTCAGCAGGCGTGCTCGGGGGCGGGAGTTTGGTCGGCACGCTACTAGGAGGCTGGTTGGCAGACTTTCTCCAGCGACGCCTACCACAGGGTCGTATGCTTGTGACAACCATAGCATTCCTGGTAGGTGCGCCGCTGACATGGTTAGCGCTCTCCATGCATGACCTCCGCTACTTTATAGTGGTGTTTATCGTGGCTATCGTCTGCCTGAGCATGTGTCTTGGTCCTATACAGGCCGTGATCCAGGATATTACTACAGCGGATATACGCTCTACAGCTATCGGCCTATCACTCCTCTTAGGACATCTGCTCGGTGATGCTGCATCACCAGTTATTATCGGAGCCATCAGTGAGAAAACATCACTGGGTTTCGCTTTGCTGATTACCGCTCCACCTTGCCTGTTTCTAGCAGGTATTGCTTGCCTGTGTGGACTCAGAACGGTAGCGAAAGATATGCAAAAGCTACAGGCACACACGCAACCAGAATAAGTGCTTAAAGAAAAGCCGCCTATTACAAAACAGGCGGCTTTTCTGGAGCGGGTTACGGGATTCGAACCCGTGGTCTCAACTTTGGGAAAGTTACATGTTACCACTACACCAAACCCGCAGACATTTATCTGACATGGCTTAGTATAGCCAGAACAGCCAGAAAAGTCAAGTGCTTTACGTTTTTTCGTTTTTTGTCATGGCTACAAACTTGACAAGGGCAGTGGGAATGCCTATAATACTATTAAATCCGAGTGGTAAAGTCAGGATTAAAGAAAGCAAGCGGTTGTCTCTGTTGACAGATAGAAGCAGCCCGCGCGTGGAGTAAAACATGAGTCAGGCATTTGAAATGGAGCAGGGTACCTATAGCGCTGGGTTCCATGTGGCCGAAAATTATACATACAAGTCCCAGAGAGGACTGACCCGGAAGGTCGTTGAGGATATCTCCGAGATGAAGGGCGAACCTGGCTGGATGCGACAGTTCCGCCTCAAGAGCCTGGATCTCTTTGAGAAACGTCCGATGCCAACCTGGGGCGCTGATCTATCCGGTATTGATTTTGACAATATCTTCTATTACATCAAACCAATCGCGCAGCAGGGAAAAAACTGGGACGAGATCCCGTCTGAAATCCGGGATACGTTTGATCGCCTGGGCATTCCACAGGCTGAGCAGAAGTATCTGGCAGGTGTAACGGCACAGTATGAGAGTGAGGCCGTTTATCACAAGGTGCGCGAGGACCTGGAGAAGCTGGGTGTAATCTTCACTGATATGGATACTGCGTTACGTGAGTATCCTGACATCATTAAAGAGCACTTTGGCACCATTATTCCGCCATCTGATAACAAGTTTGCTTCGTTGAATAGCGCAGTATGGAGCGGTGGCAGTTTTGTGTATGTGCCGCGTGGCGTGCGCGTCGAGATTCCGTTGCAGGCGTACTTCCGTATCAATGCCAAGAATATGGGCCAGTTTGAGCGTACGTTGATCATCGCCGAGCCAGGCTCTTATGTGCACTATGTCGAGGGTTGTACCGCTCCGAGCTATACCAGCGACAGCCTGCATAGCGCCGTCGTGGAGATCAAAGTGCTGGAAGGTGCGCGTGTGCGTTACACCACAATCCAGAACTGGTCAAAGAACGTGTATAATCTGGTCACGAAGCGCGCGGCGGCTTATCGCGATGCGACGATGGAATGGGTTGATGGCAACCTTGGTTCAAAGGTAACGATGAAGTATCCGGCAGTCCTGTTGATGGAGCCGGGTGCACGTGGTGATGTGCTCTCCGTGGCCTTTGCCAATGACGGCATGCACCAGGATGCGGGCGCGAAGATCACGCATCTCGCGCCACATACTACCTCGCAAATCCTCTCGAAGTCGGTCTCAAAGGGCACCGGGCGCGCGTCGTATCGTGGCCTGGTACGCATCAATCCGGGCGCGCACCACACCAAGTCCAGCGTGCGTTGTGACGCGCTCTTGTTGGACGAGTTCGCTCGTACTGACACCTATCCGACCATTCGTGTCGAGGAGAACCAGACCGAGATCGGCCACGAGGCGACCGTTTCTAAGGTTGGTGATGACCAACTCTTCTACTTGATGAGCCGGGGCCTGGACGAGTCCGAGGCGTACTCGTTGATCGTCAATGGCTTCATCGAGCCGATCACCAAGGAACTGCCGATGGAGTACGCGGTCGAGCTGAACCGCCTGATCCAGTTGGAGATGTCGGGTAGCGTAGGCTAAACCTTTACAACGCAAAACAAGAGCAGAGATTACACACTGGTAATCTCTGCTCTTTGATTCTTTTTCTCCCGCTATAAAACTGTCATGCCAGTCTTCTATTTTGCTATATTACCATATTTTTCACTTGGTCACAGATATTTGATTTTAAAAATGGTATCCCAGGTTCGGATAGGTCAAGTTCTTTTTAAAGAAGGGTTAAATGTATGCCAGAAAAATATGCTGAGTGTGCGTAGTTGATTCCTGCCATAGCATATCTTTCAAATTTGTTCTTTATGGCCTTACCTGTAATGGCTATTTTTGTGACCCTGCACCACTTCAAACGTATAGAAATATATAAGCGATAGAACACTGTAAAGAAATTTGCAATGTCACTGCTGGGATTTATTGAAATACGTGCATAGTGTCACGTAGGTTCTTTCAATGTATGTGTATGAATAAGGGAGTACAGACAACATGAGTGATCTTTTAACCGTCTCGGAAGTCGCAGAGATTCTGCGCGTTGATGACACCACTGTACGACGCTGGGTGAAACTGGGCGTTCTGGATGCGGTCGTTTTGCCGCATGTGAATGAGAGGCAGGCATATCGTATCAAGCGTGAGACCTTGAATAAAGTGCTTGCGGGCAATTCTCTGAACGATGCCGTGCAGGTCTAGCCGGATCATGCTCTAACGTTTCCTCTATATAGGGGAAATTGTATGCAGATAAAGACGAGTAAGTACTCCCCGGGAGAGTACTTACTCGTCTTTTTGGTTGCCTATCGCGTGTTGTAATGTGCGTCCTGCGTTGACGATTGACCCGCTGATGATCGTCATCAATGCAGGCTCAACGCGAAAAATGACATCTCCTTTACGGCTTTTTAGGTACAGTATGTGTTTCCGAACTGACGACAACGGACAGTGCAATGAGATCGATTTTACAAACTTCCACAGAATCCTTGAAACCAGCAAAAGTTTTCATTGGCAAGCAATATTGATTGACCGGGCCGAGGCTATGAGCAACTGGCTGAGTACTGCTCCAGTAAAGCGCCATATATGTCACTTGATCTCGTAAGATCAGTTGTGGAGTATTCACGAGCGTGATATCTAAAAAAGGTGACACAATATCCACTCCGATATAATTTTGTGTGGCGACAATGGCATTCGGGGGAAGCGTTTCGTTGATATATGTGTCTGTCTGCAGAAGCGTATCACCAGGAACATAGGTAAAGCGTTCCTGGAATCCCCAGATATATCCAATACCAACACTCAAGAGGAGCAGAAGAGAAAGCGCAACTCTCCCTATCTGAAGCTTCCATTGCATGTATGGGTGTATTCTCCATAGCTGTATAATTTCGTGCGCAAGGAAAATGTAGAGAGGAACAAGCCAGAGAATAAGATAATGAGGGCTTTTCAGGGAGATGGCAAGGGCAAAAATGATCCCCCCCAGCGCCCAACTGATAATCACTGAATGATAAGGTAGAGATGTGAGGTGAAATACTTCCCGAGTATAGCGGATAAAGGCCAGCACTGATCCCCCCAAAAGCGCAACAATCGTTACCAGGAACATCCAATATTGATTCCATGCGGTCTGTAAGGCTAGCGTCACACTATCATTTAGCCCAGGGGCAGCCTTCGCGCCAATCGTTCGATGGAACTGGTCAAGTGTTGCTGCATCATACGCTTGACCAAATATACTATGCATACTTAAAACATAGCAGAGAACAACACCTCCCATGACTGCACCGAGTACAACATGACCCAGCCAATGTTTTCTCTGGATAAGCAGGTTGAGAAGAAACACCAGAACAATATATCCACCAATCTGCTTGTAAATAATAACCCACCCGGCGAATAATCCTGTTAGAGCATACCATCGCAGCGAAAGCAGCGTTTCTTTTGCTGGTATCCGCGTCGCTTGCCAATAGGTCCAGATAGCAAAAAGGGAAAAAAGCATCAGGGAGTTCTCCAGGTAAATTGCCTGATTGGTAAAAATAATCCAGGGATCGTATCCAACAAGAATGAGCGTAAGAAAAGCAGTCTTCTTGTTAGAAATATTTTTGACGAAAATATACAGCGATATAAGCAGAACGGATGAAGTGAAGACACTGAACATGCGACCAGTAAAGTAACTGGTACTTCCCCAGAGGCTAAACCATCCAGCGAGGAACCAAAGATAGAATGGAGGGTGATACAGAAAAGGAATAGCTGGATGAAGGTACGCCGGTCGTATCGAAGGATAGCCAAATAGCAGTGCCATGGCAGTAAGGTTTTGCTGTGTGGGTTTATCTATCAAAGAGCCAGGCAACGCCTGGATATGAGCAAGAACCGTGGCTGCAGCATCTCGATAAATGGGTTCATCTACCTCAACTCCTGTGTGTAGTGCTGCATAGAAACGCAAGAGAACAGCCAGTCCCAGGAGGAGCGCAACCATGCCCCATTCACTCAGTGAAACCTTCCTTCGAAGAGGTGCAACTGGTTGGTGAAGCCCTGGATTTTCAGAAACAGTAATAACTATTGTTCTGGATTTTGTTTGCGTTTGCATTCAAATTTATTCTTTCTATGGAAAAAAGGTGAAAAGCGCTGCTGAATTTCCTGGAATATGTAACGTTACTTGTGCTGTATTCAGTGTTGCATGGGGTAGTGCTGGCATGTTCCAACTCCCACTA
Source organism: uncultured Chloroflexia bacterium (assembly GCA_963802635.1). Lineage (GTDB taxonomy): Bacteria > Chloroflexota > Ktedonobacteria > Ktedonobacterales > Ktedonobacteraceae > CAVTLG01. Next base: position 1,308,375 of record CAWDJJ010000001.1, read on the forward strand.
GAATCAAGTGTTGTGTTACCAATAGTGATGCCAGATGTGGATGTAAGAGATGCGGCCTGCATCTGAAGCGTCGTCATAGTGTGGTAAGATGCTCCTAGTACGAGTGAGATCTTGCTTGGCTGGGAGGTTTTATTGATGATAACAACACGTAACGTATTGTCTGATCCGCGAAATGCATAGCTAGAGATATTTGCAGCACTATTGATTAAACTTGGCAAAAAAGTAGAAGAGGATGTAGCAAGATGAAAAAAGAGTAGTCCATTGTACATTGCCTGTGGAGTGCCTTGAGAGTTAATTACCGCATATGCCGCATCAGGGACTTCCTGGAAGTCTATTTGATGGATTCCCAGCGTAGCAGATTGGAAAAGAATATTACTCACCCAGAGCGCTGACGCAAAGGTATCTGAAACACCACGGATACCACCATTTGTGATGGAGTTTATCTCGGTAATATCAACAGGTAGCTTATACTCATCTGCTGCGGCAACCCAGCTACTGGCTTGTAGGACAAACTGGTTCATGCCTTGCTGAGAAAGCAGCGTTTCTACGGTGATATGTGCGGCACCGGCACTATTACCGCTATAGTAATAATAATGATGAGAAGCTGCTGAAAGCATACCAGAAGTTCTCTCATCCTGAAGGAACGCTGGAAGCCAGCCTGATTGACAACAGGCTTCTGGTCCAAAAAAGTGAGCTGTGGGAACGCTTGCAAGTATCGCATTCCGATCTGCATTCCAGCTAGCAACAAAGTTGCTATATCCCCATCCTGCTGGGCGAAATCCATGCTTCAAGAAGTTCTCCGGTTCATTTCCCATAGTGAAACCAAGCAGGGAGCTTCCGCCAACGGAGGAAACATAGGCAGCTTCATCTGCATCTGTTTGTGGCTGGTTGATGAGGTAATTCAATCCCCAGATGACCGTCCAGTGAATCCTGCGCGCAAAGGCAAAAAGCGATTGCACCAGGGACTGTGTGACAATTGGGTGTTTTTGGCAAACGGGCGTTGCTTCTGGTTGCCAGATACTTTCATCAGTCGAATGACCACCAATGTGGAGTGTGCCAGGTCCAAAGTTCGTAAACAGTTGCTCAAACGTGGCTGGATGGGCTGCATCCATGCTCAGGATTGCGCATAGATTGGTGAGTTCGATGTTCATCCCAATCAGGGATGGGGGGATTGGGATGGCTTTCTGCTCTGGAAGAATGGTAAGGATCGTCTTTATCTCGCTAGACTGTTGTTGTGGCAGCGAGGAACTACATCCCGAGAGCAGAATGAGACAGAGGCAGAACGCGCTCGTCAGGTATTGCGGTGTCATCATACGCATAATTTTGCTTCCTTCTTACCGTAACTGCACCAGCAAATTGGCAAGTGCTGCATCAGTTTCCTCTTCTCTCCACGCGACCGCGACAGCCCCGGAGATCCAGAGGCCAATATGAAGCATGTCGAGAAGAGGAAAGAGCAGTCCACAAATATTGTGTGCTTTGGTGGCGCTATAAATGCTTAATGTGAGCAGCAGCAGCACACATCCCCCGCCCAGAAGCAAAAGGAGTGAGCCATTTCCGGCAAAGAGAGCTATACAGAACAATGATGTGAACAGCAATGCGCTAATCGTAACGATAGACGCTTTCCAGAGCATATGCTTCACATAGGTACATCCTGGCTGCTCTTGATAGAACGTGAATGCACCAGCACCGGCTGCAATATGTTTTGCAAGTCGGAACCGGGACCGATGATTACGATAGACAACGATACTATCTGTGCAGTAGAGTACACATCCAGCACAGGCCAATTCCCAGGCCAAACGAAAGTCCTCCCAGCTATAGGTTGTTTTGATAGGAAAGGTCTCTCTCACCTGCTCCCAGGCTTGCCGGGTTATCAGCAGATTATTCGTGACTGGAAGTCCTTTTGCCTTCTGAAAATTCTGCTGGGAGAGCAAAAATCCCATGCCGTAATGCGGCCACTCCGAAAAAAGCGATGTGTCCTGATAGATCGATTGTATAGAGGTGTCACCTTGCGGGCGACAACTTTTCCCGGCAACTCCATCTACCTTATGTTTCAGGAGCAAGGACACGGCTGATGAGAGCCAGTTGTTTGGCGCAATGGCCTGGCTATCAGTGAAAGCTAGCACATCAACATCCTCAGTGAGAGCAACTTCACATCCGACGTAGCGTTTCATATTCGCATCACGGCCTGTCCAGAAAGAAGGACGTTGAACGTGAATAAAATAGATGTGTGGATTTTGCCGAAAATCATCCAGAACGTCCCAGGTCGTATCCTGTGCAGGAATATTTCCTACAAGGAAGATGCTGATCTTGCCTGCATATTCCTGGTTAAGCAGAGAAGAAAGGCATTGACGGATTGTGCGTTGTGCATTACGTAAGGGAACAATCACTCCAACATGAGGAAAGGAAACGTTTGAATAATTGAAGCGAGATTGATGCAAAATTTGCAAAGAAGGAGTATTCTTATTATGAAAGACAAAGCGATCATTTGCGAAATAATTTACTACAGCGGCAACGCCCGCTCCAGTAAAAGTGATGAGTAAATATGGAACGCCTAGCCAGGTGAGTAGTGCAAAGAGTCCCTGATTGAGAGGGAAGGTTATCGCACTGGTTGAATGAAATTTGATCCACTGTGCAAAGAAGTTGCCATTACGGTCTTTCCAGTTGGTGAAGCGATTGAGGAGGAAGTTTGTTTCGATACTAGCAACAGCTTGAAGAAGATACGCAATATGTTTCTCGACATGAAAAAACTGAACCAGGATAAAAAGGAACAATAATCCGCCGAGCATCACACTACCCCCAACCAGGCTAAAACCCAGAATACGCTCTGGAATGTGAGCGTGGAGGGCTTGCTGGGGAACCTGAGAACTGACAGGAGGCAAAGGGGTAGCTGGTTGATCTTGATCTGTAACGTGGGATCTCATTGGCAGAGAGAAATACGGTGGAATAAGCAAAGGGTCTGCTTCCTGCTTCTGTTGTATAAATTGACGCTCTGGAATGTGAGCGTGGAGGGCTTGCTGAGGAACCTGAGAACTGACAGGAGGCAAAGGGGTAGCTGGTTGATCTTGATCTGTAACGTGGGATCTCATTGGCAGAGAGAAATACGGTGGAATAAGCAAAGGGTCTGCTTCCTGCTTCTGTTGTATAAATTGACGCTCTGGAATGTGAGCGTGGAGGGCTTGCTGAGGAACCTGAGAGCTGACAGGAGGCAAAGGGGTAGCCGGTTGGTTTTCAATACGGTATTTCTTTAGTAGAGAGAAATATGATGGAGTAAGCGAAAAGTTCTCTTCATTCTTATTTTGCATAAAATTACTCCCTACGATGCGATTGGGCACTGCTTTATTATCTCTATGGAGGTTGAAAAATATAGGTGGAGAGAGGGTCAAATTGTGCCTGGGCGAGCGAATATGTTTCTACACTCTTGCCTCGGCTTGGCTATCCGGCGGAGAATACTCTATATCGCCGTCGGCTATATAAATATAAACATCGATATCAAGATCGCCAAGGTATTGGACCATTAGTGGGCCAATTTCGCTCCATGCAAGCTTGCCATTTTGCGCACCAAGCTTAGGGAAAGCGATACTGGTAATACCAGCTTCTTGATAATGTGCCACAAAATAGGCCAGACCTTGTTCCAGGTATTCTAATTTAGAATTTGCTTTCCAACTATCTTTTGTTGGGAAGTTGAGTATCCAGGGGCTACTTTTCTGATACAGCGTGGGGCGTCCGATGCGCAGCTTGCCGGTTTTGCACTCCTGTTGGTAGACAGGAAACATGTCGGGATAGCGTTGCTTAAAAGCAAGCGCTAAACCCTTGCCCATAACCCCTTTGCAATTCACTGTGTTGACGATAACTTGTGTTTTCACCTCAAATATATCGCCCTTTTGATAGTGTATACATGCCATAAGGGGTTCCAATGAGGATTTGTCTAAACATCAAACCTGGGCGGAAAGCACCTATCCTTTGAATGGTGGATTCGCAAGTGGTCAAATGTCAGTTCGAGGTGGAAGACCAGAACGGTCTCAAACACCTCTATATTGGAGGTATCCCCCTAAAAGGGGAATTTCAATCCCAGTCGGGGTTTGAGACCATCCTGTTTACCTTTCTGCTATAACATGGGAAACCGTTGAAAGCGAGTATTTAAGAGGGAGGTAGTACTGATGGGTATAGCCAGCGAGATTTATATATTCAAAAAGTATTACTGCAAAAGATCCTTGTTCTTGCAATAGTTTATGAGTAGATATATTTGTTAAAAACAGAATTTCCCAAACGGGCTATTTTATCCACATGGTACTTTATATTTGGTATTGCCAATATACGTGCTGCGATCAGGAACGTTCTAGTAATAGAGGGCAATACAGCCACCACCACAAAATTTCTACGACAAAGGATCTATATGCAGATAAACATTCCCGCTAGCTGGCACGAGCACCTGGATGCTGAGATCAGCAAGCCTTATTTTCACAACCTTGCGACGTTCGTGGACGAGGAGCGCGCACACGATGCGGTCTATCCACCTGAGTCGGACGTTTTCTCCTCGCTCCAGATTACTCCTTATGAAAACGTGAATGTCTTGCTGCTGGGTCAGGACCCCTATCACGACGATAACCAGGCCCACGGACTGTGTTTCTCGGTACGTCCTGGCATCAAGCCGCCACCCTCGCTGGTCAACATCTTCAAAGAGCTGCATAGCGATGTTGACTTTCGCATCCCCAATAACGGCTACCTCGTGCCGTGGGCGCAGCAGGGCATCCTGATGTTGAATGCGGTGCTCACGGTGCGCGCGCATAGTGCCAACTCACACAAGAATCATGGCTGGGAAACGTTCACCGATAGCGTCATTCGCGCAGTCAACGCCAAAGAGAGTCCCGTCGTGTTCGTCTTATGGGGCGGCTATGCGCAGAAGAAACTGAGCCTGATTGATCGGAAGCGCCATCATATCGTGCAATCAGCCCATCCCTCACCGCTCTCGGCGCGCAATGGCTTCTTTGGCAGCAAACCATTCTCGGCCATTAACCAAGCGCTGCGAGAGGCGGGAAAACCAACGATTGAGTGGCAGCTCCCTGATGTGGACCTCGCAAAATAGTCGTTTGCGTGCCCAACTCGCGAAACATAGCGTTAAGATAAGACTCCATCCATTGGGGAGAGGAAAAACCAAACGGGTAGGGACGAGCCTCTTACTGGGAATGTATGTGTAGGTTATCCGTAGCGTTTGCCAGCGAATCTTTCCCTCTCTCCCCTCTGGCTTGAGGATGAGAGAGAGGGTATGATAGAAGCAAACAACGAGGAAGTGGTATTTCATGGCTGCGTAGTGTCGTGAACGCAATAATAGGTGTACCTCCTCAGAAGGGATGAACCATCGCGTAGAGACAATCCCTTGCGGTTGTCTGGGTGGGTCGAAGGCGAGGCAAAGGGCCGCCAAGACCTGTTTGGCTCACCAGCACAACGAGGGAGAGGATGCATGTTCTCCGTGAAGAAGAAGCAAGCATCACGAGACGCAAATGCACGGAAACAGAGAGGAGGCATCCACAATGCCAGAGATATCAAGAGAAGGCGACCATTTTTATGTCTCTGATCATAAGGCTGGCACGGACAGCGCAGACATCACGCGTCATAGGGGTCAGTTCGCTGGTGACACGGTGCAGAGAGGAGGTGTCAAGCTCGGGTTTTTTTTCGAAACCTATCGAGCTTTGCGTGCGAATGGAAGCTCAAGAGAGGACCTCCAAGTGTTTGCAAAAGCCTATGATGGATTGCAAGAAGCAAGAGCCACAGAAGAGGATCTCAGAGCGTTTGCTCAGGAGTATGGAGGAATGTATGAGGCAGGAGCCAGGGGATGGGATCTCAGAACGTTTGGTTGGGAGTATGGAAGAATGTACAAGGAAGGAGTCAGGGGAGAGGACCTCGAAAAGTTTGCTCAGGAGTATGGAGGAATGCACAAAGAAGGGGTCGGGGGAGAGGACCTCGAAGAGTTTGGTTGGGGGTATCAAGGAATGTACGAGGAAGGAGCTAGGGGAGAGGACCTCAGAACGTTTGCTTGGGAGTATAGAAGAATGTACAAGGAAGGAGTCAGGGGAGAGGACCTCGAAGAGTTTGCATGGGAGTATCAAGGAATGTACAAGGAAGGAGCCAGGGGAGAGGACCTCAGAAAGTTTGCTCAGGAGTATGGAGGAATGCACAAAGAAGGGGTCAGGGGAGAGGACCTCGAAAAGTTTGCTCAGAGGTATCAAGGAATGTACAAGGAAGGAGCCAGGGGAGAGAACCTCAGAACGTTTGCTCAGGAGTATCAAGGAATGTACAAGGCAGGAGCCGGGGGAAGGGACCTCAGAAAGTTTGGTTGGGGGTATCAAGGAATGTACAAGGCAGGAGTCAGGGGAAAGGACCTCAGAGAGTTTGCTTGGGAGTATCAAGGAATGTACAAGGCAGGAGCCAGGAGAGAGAGCCTCAGAAAGTTTGCTCAGGAGTATCAAGGAATGTACGAGGAAGGAGTCAGGGGAAAGGACCTCAGAACGTTTGCTTGGGAGTATCAAGGAATGTACAAGGAAGGAGTCAGAGGAGAGGACCTCAGAGAGTTTGCTCAGGACTATCAAGGAATGTACAAGGAAGGAGTCAGGGGAGAGGGCCTCAGAACGTTTGCTCAGGAGTATCAAGGAATGTACAAGGCGGGAGTCAAGGGAGAGGACCTCAGAACGTTTGCTTGGGGGTATCAAAGATTGCATTTGTTGCAAGCTAGCTCAAAGGATCTCTCAGTCATTTCCCATGTCTATCGGCAATTAGAAGCGGAAGGAGCTGTAAAGGACTTTCTGGTCTTTTTCAAAACGTACACGAAACTATTAGCAAGGCTATTAGAGAGGGCAAATCACCTGGAGGCCTCCTCCATTGGTGGTGCTTATGAGCGACTAAAGGAGGGAGGAGCGGGTGGAAGCACCCTCAGTCACGTTTTTCAAGCCCATGAGCGACTCCATGAAGGGGGAGCCGACGCTGATACCCTTTCTCACTTTTGTGAAACGTACCCAAAAATGAAAGAAGCGGGAGCCGATCAAGCCATTCTCGCAAACTTTTCCGATATTTACCAGCAATTGCAAGCAGGAGATGCTAATAGAGCTATCCTCTGCGAATTTTCCGACGAGTATGAGCAGAAATTACAGCAGCAAGATGGAGACCAGGACAATCCTCTCGTAGACCTTTCAACTTTTTATCAAGAGCGTGCAGAAGAAATAGTAAACAAAATTAGAGAAAAACGAGGGAGAATTCGCATTTTTATTACAACGTTTACGTTTAAAAGAGATAGGTGCAAATGAAGAGACTATCTCAAAATTTGAAGAAGGATATAAGCGAAAGCAGAAAGAAGGAAAAGATGCTGTTTTAACCTATATCAGGGAATTTTGGGATGAAATAATGCTTTCACGTGAGATTGAGAAATTAGAAGAGGCAGGTACAAGTGGAAAGATCCTCTCAAAATTTAAAGAAGGATATACGCAAATGCGAGAAAGAGACCCAAATTCTACCCTAGACTATGTCAAAGAATTTTGGGAAAAGCATAGTATTAAAAGCGTGGATGTAGAAAAAAGGAAATTCAGTTCATCGAATGCTCAGGATACTTCTACTAGCGCAAGTCAGCAAGCGAGAAAGCCAAAAATAGAAATAACACTGGAAAGCATAACAAAGATGCCAGAGTGGGAAAGCAACGAAGTACAGGTTGTGCTTACTCAGTTGGAAAATGAACAAGATCCACTAGAGCGAGATAATAAGGCTGCTGAATTACTCGTAGAATTTCAGGAGCAATTAGAAAAAAGTAATACAAAAAGAGAAGAAGCAGGAAAACCAAAACTTGATCTGAACGGCTATCTAAAGGCGCTGAGTCTGGCGTTGCAAGAAGGGAACCTGGGACGTCCAACAGATGCATCGACGATGCGATCTGTATCAGAGGAACCAAACGGGTAGGAGCGAAGACTGCCTCCGTCCTGGTAGCGTACGGAAAAGGTGTGTGTCATGACCCAGAAAAAAGGCAGATGGATATTACTGGCAACTATTTTGGGATCGAGCATGGCGTTTATCGATGCGAACGTGGTCAATGTCGCGTTGCCCAGGTTGCAGCTCGACCTGAATGCCTCCGCGACCAGCGTACAGTGGGTGGTTGAGGCATACGCGCTTTTCCTGGGCGCGTTGATCCTTGTTGGGGGATCGTTAGGAGACAGATTTGGCCGCAAGCGTCTCTTTGCCAGCGGAGTGATTATCTTCGTCCTGGCCTCGGTCTGTTGTGGCTTTGCTGCAGAGTGTCGCTCTGTTAATCGCAGCTCGCGCCATCCAGGGCATCGGTGGTGCCATGCTCACTCCGGCCAGCCTGGCGATCATCAGAGCATCCTTTGATGAAAGCAGGCGTGGCAGAGCGATAGGTATCTGGTCGGGCTTCTCGGCGATCACCTCGGCTTTAGGACCAGTACTCGGAGGATGGCTGGTACAGAATGCCTCCTGGCGCTGGGTCTTCTTTATCAATGTCCCATTGGGGGCTATCGTACTGCTGGTCTTATTCTGGCACGTGCCTGAGAGTCGTGGTGAGCAGGAAAATTCTCACCTGGATATTGCTGGCGCGCTGCTCGCTACGATTGGTCTAGGGGTGCTGGTTTTTGGCTTGATCAGAATCTGACACCCTGGGCCTGCTGGACCCGCTGGTACTGGGCTGTGTCGCTGCCGGTATCGTTGTGCTCGTCGGCTTCGTGATGGTTGAGGGACGCGGTCCGGCGGCGATGATGCCGCTAGTGCTCTTTCGCTCACGCGCGTTTAGTGGCACGAACCTGCTCACCTTGTTTCTCTACGCGGCACTGGGTGGTACCTTATTCTTTGTGCCGTTCAACCTGATTCGTGTGCAGGGCTACTCTGCTACGGCGGCAGGCGCATCCCTACTGCCATTTACGCTCTTAATATTTTCACTCTCGCGCTGGTCTGGCGGCCTGGGCACGCGTTATGGAGCCAGACTGCCGCTGGTGGTCGGTCCACTCTTTGCGGCAGCCGGTTACGTCGTATTTGCGCTATCCGGTATTGGAGGCAGCTACTGGACGACCTTTTTTCCAGCGATTATCTTACTGGGTCTGGGGATGTCGATAGCGGTGCCGACATTAACGTCCACAGTCATGGGGGCAGTCGAGGAGCGCTACGCAGGCATCGCCTCGGGAGTGAACAATGCTGTGGCGCGTATTGCAGGACTGCTGGCTATTGCCGTATTTGGCATCTTTGTGCTGTACGCCTTCTCTCATACACTCGATAGTCAGCTTGCAATGCTGCATGTGACGCCACAGGTGCAGCAGTTTATGTATGCGCAACGTAGTAAACTGGTAGGGGCAGAGGTGCCTGCGGGCGTGAACGCGACGATACGCGCGGCTTTGCTGCATGCTATCGCAGAGTCCTTTATCGCCGGTTTTCGCCTGATCATGCTCATCTCTGCAGGGCTGGCAGTGGCCGCATCTTTGTGTGCCTGGCTGACGATTACACCTCGTGTACGGCCTGTTCCACCTGTGCCAGGGGAGCAGTGTGGCGACAATGCCTGTACGCTGACGTCGGTACAGCAAACCGCTACCAGGCAAGAGGCTACTCTATGATCTTTGACAGAATAATCTGGTTATGCCCTCTGCGGAGCAATGCAGAAGAGCACGTGGACACGGGCGCGGTGAACCGTGCCCCTACCTCTCTGGCAATGAATTGCCGTCCGAGGTCTGCACTCGGCGATTGATCGCCCGTTGGCAGGGGCCAGAACTCATCATGTCTGTTGTGTCCCTCATATACTTATTGCTCCGCAGAGGGCATAAGCAGAGACATAACTCGAAACACGATCAGATAACAATCGATATATTCGCATTAACTATATTGATTGAGCATGCCTGAAAGTTACTCCTTCCTCCGTGTAACTTTGTAACTTTTGGATAACTGTATCTATTGGTATTATATACAATATATTTTTATGTAATAATATATTATAATAAAAGCATGATAGAGATGTTGATAGATGAGCGTGGATGGGAAAGTTACATTTTCTGTGCATGTAACTTTTGTAACTTTGATAGAAATGGCTTCTGGAGGGCCTTCAGGTAGCCAAAAGTTACAAAGTTACATCGTTTGGTGGAGAGTATCGTATGAGTAATTTGCAAGCACCGTTTGTGCTGGGACTGGACGTTGGTACCTCTTCAACGCGTGCTCTGCTCTTTGATGCAACGGGAGCAACCGTACCGGATGTTGTGTCGCAGTTGTCCTATAAACTCAACATTGCTGAGGATGGTGAGGTTTCGGTGGACGCTGATATGCTGGTAACGGTCGTGGAGCAGACGATCAGCGAGGTATTGCACGCAGCAGGTCCGCTGGCAAAGCAGATTGCGGGAGTGGCGCTGGATACCTTCTGGCATGGCTTGCTGGGTGTAGACGTAGATGGTCAGGCCATAACGCCCGTGATCACCTGGCAGGATACACGCGCTGTTGCGGCTGTTCAATCGTTGCGTGCGCAATTCGATGAACATGCTGTGCATGTGCGGACGGGAGCACGCTTCCACGCCAGCTACTGGCCCGCGAAACTACGCTGGCTGGCCGAGACCGATCATACAACCTTTGCGCGTGTGGCTCAGTGGATCTCTTTCGGTGAATACCTCCATCGTCAATTCCTGGGACGCTCGGTCTGTAGTCTCTCGATGGCTTCTGCGACTGGTCTCTTTCTCTTTCGTGAGCGCTGCTGGGATACAGCACTGATGCAAGCGTTGGGTGTACGCGAGGAGCAGTTGCCGCTGGTTGGGGATGTGGGGGATAGTATCTATGGTCTGACGGCAAAATATGCTGCCGAATGGCCGCAACTGCGGGATGTGCCGTGGTTTCCGGCTATCGGTGATGGAGCTGCGGCCTGCATCGGATCTGGTTGTGCTACGCCTGAGAACTGGTCGTTGACCATGGGGACCTCCAGTGCCGTGCGTGTGGTGGTTGCGCCGGAGCAGGCGGTGCCCACGCCTGGCCTCTGGCTCTACCTGATCGATGCGAAACGCGCAGTCCTGGGAGGCGCGCTCAGTGAGGGCGGCAATTTACTCACCTGGATCAGTAAGACGTTCAAGCTACCTGAGCTGAAGGACGCAGATCCGCTCGTCGAACATCTGGAACCGGATAGTCATGGTCTGACCATCCTGCCGTTCATCTCTGGCGAGCGCAGTCCTGGCTGGCATGCAGAAGTGCGTATGACAGTCTCAGGTCTCTCTATCGATACGAATCCGTCCGAGATATTGCAGGCGAACATGGAAGCGCTGACTTACCAGATCAGTGAGGTCTACACACAACTGGCTGCGGTGTTGAAGATGGACAATGCTGCGCACAAAGTTGTTGCCAGTGGAGGAGCGTTGCTCGGCTCCAATAAGCTGCAACAGATCATCGCCGACACGCTTGACACGCCGATCTACCCCTCGCTCAACCATGAAGCATCGGCGCGTGGCTCAGCGCTACTGGCCCTGGAAGTGCTCGGCGTGATCCCGGATGTTGCTTGCGTAGCTCCGACGCTGCTTGATCCGGTAATGCCCGACAAAAAGTGTGGCGCAATCTATCGCCAGGCAGCCGAGCGGCAACGCACACTCTACCAGCTCTTGTTGCCTGGATAACTGTGCTGGGACCCTGGCTTGTTTTGTGTCAATTTCTTCCCTCTATTCCTCTTGAACTGGCATTTGCTTCCAGGTAATATTGGGGGTAGTGCCATATCCAAAAGATTTGAGGAGGGAAGTCTGCAAGAGGACTTTCAGTTCCCGCAGTTCTTGTTGCATGTGCAATCCAATTATTGAGTTCACCAGAGCAGTCCCCGAGGCGTGCTCGGTCGAGGAGCGATCTTGTAGTCCTGCTCATCGACAGATACCAGAAACATCTGAATGCAAGGCATATGAGGTGAGTAGACTTCTTTGGCAAGTTAAATCTGTACATGGTGTTGTTATTTGAACACAGAGGAGCGATGGTATGCCAAGGACCAGAGAACATACACAAACTGAACATACACAAACTAGGCAACAAGGCGATGGTAGGAGTGATGGTGGTAAAGGAGGGAAATTGAAAGAGAATACTCTTGACGTCATCAAGGAACTTTTAGGAATGAACAGGAAAAATAAGGAAAGCGATTTAAAAACAGTAGAGAGAAGAAAAAGAGAGATAGTGGCAGAGTTTCAAGCAGATAGATGAAATGTCAGCAAAAAGCCGTGCAGGAGAATTATCCAAAATACGCGAGTGGAAAGAGCAGCATTTTGGTGATAATAGGGCGTCTAAGCTTGCGAAGAGACAGCGGACAAATTGTGATGATGCATATGGTGAGGCTAAGGTGGATTTTATCGATTTCAGTACTGAAATTGACGAGCTGAAGACCTTTCGTGACATAGAGTGTTTATTGCTCGAACAATAAGGGCGAGAAAGAGAAATTTAACAAGGAAACTTTAACATTGAACAAAAATGTAATTGAAAAGTATGAGGAGCTTATACGTAGTAAAGCTGAAAAAGTAGAAAGAATGTGGAGTGAGTTAGGAGGAAAGCACCGCTCAGAACGACAAAACTACGAAGATGCACGGCCTCAATCCTCCCGTTCTGAGGGATCCATACCCTCATTGATTCGTGAGCAACTTGGCTTCGACCCATTGTCTACTACTGAATAGCTTGATAGCAAACTTGCTCTCTATTGGAGGGATGCCGCTTCGTTCAGGCAATGAAATACAGATTTGCCTGGGTAATGCAGTCCATGAGGCTTTGCCAAAGCCGATCTTGTCTAGACTTGGTTGATCAAAATACAAGCGCAAGCGGCGTTTCTCCTGAGCTATTAGCAGATGTCTATGCTATTGCTATGCAAATCTTCAAACAACTGCTAAGAAATTTAGGGGGCGTGAGGACTTTTAGGTATCCCTTGCTCACCGGTCCCAAAAAAGGGAGGCTCATTCCTCCCAACCCCGTGAACGGGGTGGGACTCCTGAGCCATTATGTTGAACACAGAGGAGCGATGGTATGCCAAAGATCGAAGAACATACACAAAATGGGCAACAAGGCGATAGTAGGAGAGATGGTGGTAAAGGAGGGGAATTGAAAGAGAATACTCTTGACGTCATCAAGGAACTTTTAGGAATGAACAGGAAAAATAAGAAAGAAAGGCTAAAAGCAATAAAAAGAAGGGAAAGAGAGTTAGTAGCAGAGTTCTGTCAACTAGAGGAAATGTTAGCAAAACGTCGCGATGCAGAAATGGCTAACATAGTCGAGTGGCAAAAACAGGATTCTGGTGATGCTATGAGGTCTAAGATTGCGAATCAACAGATACAAGCTATTTATGGCGCATATCATCAGGATAATCGAGATTCTAGACTTTACAAGATTCAAACTGAAATCCTGCTTAAGATTGACAAGCAGGAGAAAAAGGCATATTCCAATGGTAACCCAATACGGTATAAAGAAATACTTACACACTATGAGGAGAGTATGAAGGGTCGGGCTAACGAGATAGAAATAAGGTGGGCTGGGTTAGAAGAACATCACCGCTTAATACGACAAGGCCACGATGTACGTGCTTCCCTCGAAGACATAGAGTCTATTCTAGCCCACAATAGACTTTCGTCTTCCACCGACATTTCCGACATTTCCAGCTCTGGCTCCGGTAACTACTCAATGACTTGATAGCAAACTTGCTCTCTATTGGAGGGATGTCGCTTCGTTCAGTAATGAAATACAGATTTGCCTGAGTAATGCAGTCCATGAAGCTTTGGCAAAGCCGATCTTGTCTAGACTTGGTTGATCAAAATACAAGCGCAAGCGGCGTTTCTCCGGGACTATTAGCGGATGTCTGTCTATGCTATTGCTATAGAGCCGTCTTAATCACATAAAGAATATCCGTAGTATTTGCCGGATGCACCAGTTATGCGTTTTAACAAATTAACCTGATACAAAAATGCACAGAGTATGACCCGGCAATTGTACGAACTTCCTATAGTCGTTTATCGGTCAGAGGGAGTTGTACTGTGCTGGCGATGCTCTGAGCCAGTTGTTTAAAGTCGGAGTCGGCGCTGTGTACTGATTGCATGTGCGAACCCATTGCGCCGTCTGCTGGCTTCAGGTGAAAGATTGGTTTGTGTGCCTCCTGGGCCAATGGCATGAGACTACGATAATGCTTGAGGAGTGCCAGGCAATGAGGATCTTGCGAGACTGTGACTGTATGGTTGCTCTGTATATCTAGCACATAGTGACTATATTCACCAGGAATACGAGCAATCCAGCGCTCATATGCCTGTACAGGACGGTCCATACGTACTGCATGCTGTAGCACAATATATCCAATTGGTTGCATTGCTCCTGAAGGTAAAGAAAAATATGTCGTGGCCTGTGGCATTTCTTGCCATGTTGTCAGGCATTTCTGCCAACCATTGCGCCATTTGCGCAGTGTGGGACCGAGATTGCGCAGGCCCTGTAAAGAAAAGAGATCCGGTGAGAGTGGCACAACAACATAATCAGCGGCAATCAGGGCGGCGCGATTGATTGCTCCCAGATTGGGACCGAGATCCATCAGGATGAGGCTCGCGCGATGTTCTATGGCTGCCTGTTGCATGATGCGCCAGAACGCTGAGATAACACGAAATGAGCGAACATCGCTGTTTAGACAACTCGGCCACGCGTCGGAAAGAGCATCTTCAAAGCTGGAGAGTAATAGATCACCCACTAAGAGGCCGATGGACTCGTCGATAGAATCGCCGAAAAGAGTGGGTTGGAGAAGCGTATTTGCGCTCTCGATATGTGGTTTGGCGATATCGCCAGTACCTTCAAGCAGAGGTTGTAGACAGCCAAAGATTGTTTGTGGGTGATTGCCATCCGGCCAGAGCTGTTCCAAGCGATCATTATCGAGGAATGCGGAGGTGAGATTCGCCTGGGGGTCCAGGTCAGCCGCTATGACCCGGAGACCCAGATCAGCGTACATCCACGCTAGATGATAGACAAGAGATGTTTTGCCTACTCCGCCTTTGTTATTAAAAAATGCTATGACCGGAACGCTCATGACCGTCTCCTCAAGATTGCTAGTATATTGGCATCTTCTACCTTAAACTCAAGTGGTGGGTTGCCATTCTTTTTGAGTTCATTGCGTGCGAGTTCAATGCCCATACCAAACCTCTGGACATAACCAAGATTTTTCATCGCTTCGGCCACATGTGGGTTGCGATAATCTGTGATGCCTCTGTTCCCAAAATTAGCGCGATTGACCTGGCCGTAAGGACCACCTGGATTCTGTATCTCAATATGATCTGTAAACCAGTAGAGGTGAACTGGTGCATAGGTTCCTTCATAAGTGCGATGCAAAATTGCATTTCTTGCTAACTGTTGTAATGCAACAATAGGATAGTCGGGCTGACGAACCTCTTTTGTCTGTGCCGTAATGTCGGTGGCGATAGCTATGTTGGCTTCGATAATTTCGTCTAACCTGCGTAAGAGTTCAGGAAGTGGACCATCTACCTCTTTTTGATCTTTGATGGGATATGTCACATCGGGGCCGTCAAAGCGCGCAAATTGAAGATATGCTCCTGGGATAAATTGTCTAGGATCTTTACCAATGACTAAAATACCAAGGTTGGTTGGAGTAACGTCAGCGTTAGCACTTGCAAAGCGCGTGGCTGAGAGCTGTTGCTCTATTGTACGATGGTTTTGCTCGATAATATCGCTGGGAAAAGTTGATGGTAAGTACAAGCGACGAAATAAGTCCTGGTCAAGATCATCAAGCGTTGCGAAAGAGGTTGGCTGTATGTCGAAGGGGAGATTTCTAAAACGGCGCTTTTCGATCAATCGGCGTTCTTCCTCCGGCGTGGCGGTAGCTCGGCGTGGGCCAACACGTATATACGTGCGCCCTCTAAAGCGTACAGGAGGATCATAAGATGGTTCTACAATAATGACCGCAACTTCGCACCCATTCAGCGTCCTTTTTTGGACATACATCGTTGGGAACGGTAAGATATTCCCGTTTGATCGTAGCTCGGATAGCTTCAATAGCAGTTGATCACTAATTGGCAGACGAGCGCATATGCCGTTATCATTTATACCAATAAAAAGTACACCTGGTAGCTGGTTATGGGGTAGATCGTTAGCAAAGGCACAGATCGCTTCGCATAATTTGTCTCCGTCGGGTAGTGACGCTTTACGTTCTACACGATCAGATTCAAGATCGCTTAATAACGCGTCTAACTCGTGATCATCCATAAATTCTTACCCTCTCAATAGTTCGTTGTCCTTGGCTCTTTCCACTTGCTCTCTCTACTTTAGGATATAAGCCAACATTATTATAAGCTATAGCAAACACGTTTTGTAACGTTACAAAACAATGGGTAAATATGGAGATTATCTGTTTAATAAAATAAGCGATACAATGCCATAGGTAGGATGTTCTATCCAATACATCTTTGCAATGCTTCTGCAAATCTCTCAGCTTGCTCCATGCAGAATACCCCCATCACGTAGCGATCAGGGCGCACCAGTAGATACAAATCATGGTTTCCGCGCAAAAAAGCACTCATCTTCCCTTCAACATCAATTACACAGTTAACTTGCTTCTGTACACCCTGGGCATTTTGCGGAGTTGTCCCGCCTGGCTGTATGCAAACAAAGCGTATACCCAGAGAAGCCCATATCTCCTGCTGAAGTGGCTCGAATGCCCTTGCCGGATCGTCGTGCAGGCGCAATAACGCGAAGCCATTGCCTAACACTTCATCAAGCGGGATATTCTCACCATCCGGCAACTGTACACGTGGTTGGGGTAGCGTGCGACCAACGAGCTTTCTGCCCTCCTTGTTCATGGGAGTAGTGACCAGGAAGCCGTGACGGTAGCGTGGTTGAGGCTTGACACGCATCTCTCTGATTAGCTCACGGAGCGGCGCGATGCTGTTGATTACGCGCAAAAAGCCATCACGGATGGACGCTATCAGGCGATTTGTAGGCATGATCAGCTTGCCCAACAAGGACGAGAAAAAGATCATCTGCGCGACATGCGGGAAACGTTCTTGCTGGTAAGTCTCTAACAGACGCACACTGGCCTGTCTTCGCAAGACCATGACCAGTTTCCAGCAGAGATTATGGGCGTCGCGCAGTCCGCTATTCATCCCCTGTCCCCCAAAAGGCGGCATCAGGTGGGCGGCATCACCAAGCAGGAAGATACGATCTTGCATGAAGCTAGTTGCTAGCATGGCGTGGAAGGTATATATAGCTTTACGGGCGATATGTGCTGGCTCTCGTGTGGTGGTACTCTGTATATCTCTCTGTTGCCCCATTTTTGCTTGCATGATGAGCTTGTTGATGACAGCGTTGTCGAGTAAGTCGGCTGCGTTTTCGCCGGGTAAGAGCATGAATTCCCAACGGCGTCTCTTCTCGGGGGATGGGACGCTGACTGCCGGGCGCGTAGGATCGCAGAAAAAGATCGCGGCGGCTGTCTCGTCGTTATCGTTGGTGCAATCGACGACTAGCCATCTTTGCGACTGCCGAGCGCTCCGTAATGTCCCGTTTCGCCCATGCGGGGAGATGAGGTCTCTTAGGCGAGGCGGGCGTAAGCGTATACCGAGTTGCTGGCGCAGTGTGCTCTTGCCGCCATCGCAGGCTAGCACGTAGTCACAGCGTATCTGCAAATGTTGATCCTCGCTGGTATGTACCGAGAGCTTTACCTCTTGCTCATCCTGCCCCACACTCTCAACATTCTGCCCAAAGCGAACATCAACGCAAGGGAAACGTTGCAGTCCTGTGAGCAGTGTAGCCTCGAACGCGGGCTGGTAGAACGTGGAGATGAGCGGATAGCCATGTACCTGCTGCACTGGTGCTACTTGAGCCAGCAAGTGTCCATGAGACAGGTAGTGAGCTTCGATAGAGGACATTTGTAAGGTGTTGCTCAGTCTGAGTGTCTGGCAGATGCGCAATCCTTCGTCATCGATAGTGATAGCTCTGGCATAGTCGCTCAGTCCGCTGTTGCGTTCAAGCAGCAGGATGTGTATGCCAGCCTGGCCTAGTAGATTGGCTGCCATGAGACCCGTTGGCCCGGCTCCCACAATCACAACAAGCATTTTCTATTTCCTTTTACCTGCTTGGCGTTTCTGAATGCCTATGGGTATCACTACTGACGAAAAGTGTGCACGTTCCAAACACTATCTGAATGCATATGATATTAGCGCACCTTTCTAACAGCCAGAGCGACATTTGCACCACCCAGACCGCGTCCGCCGAGTAAGACAACGTCTGATGTCTGAGCGCGTGCCAGCGGTTGTGGGTGGTCCTGTACGAGTTGCAGCCCATAGCGCGTATCAATCTGTTCGCAGTTCATGGTAGGCGGGATGCAGCCATGTTTGAGCGCCAATAAAGCCGTGATGACGTCAATAGCTCCGGCAGCGGCATAGCTATGGCCGAGCATGGTGCGCGGAACGCTGAGCGCTATGTGCGCTAGCTCTGCACCAAAGACCGTGTGTAGCGCCTCCGCTTCTCCCTGGTCTGAGGTTGGTATGGCGCGACCATCCAGGCTAACATAGGCGATATCTGCGGGCGCAATATGGCCCTCCTGCATGACCTGGCGGATAGCTCGGGCGTAGCGTGTCCCATCGGCGGAAGGTGCGAACATACCATGTGCGTCGTTGGTCTGTGCATAGCCGACGATTTCGGCATAGATCGGTGCTCCACGTTGGCGAGCGTGCTCGTAGTCCTCCAGGATGCAGATGCCCGCGCCCTCCGCTGGAACTAAGCCGCAGGCCCGCCGATCAAAGGGACGGTAGGCACATGGATCGTCCTCAGTCACATACTGTCCCTGCTGCGCCAGCACGTGGAGGATGAATGGATGCAGAAACGCCTCGCATCCACCTGTGATAATGACATCTGCCACGCCACGTTGCAGCGCCGTATAGGCCATACCCAGAGCATCCAGTCCACCAACTGTATCGTTAACAGGTGTTTTGCAATAGCCCTGCAAACCATAATGGATCGCTGCCTGTCCTACATTGGAGACGTGCAACCAGGCGATGGCAGTGAAGGCACTCATAAAACGAGGTCCACGCGTATAGAGCGTGTGGAGTTGCTTGAGCACATATTCAGCGCCACCCATCGTATTGGCTATGACCGCTCCTACGCGTGATGGCTGTTCCAACGCCATCTCCAGACAAGCATCGGTCAGCGCTTCTTGCATGGCCGCGAAGACAAAGTGGGTCATGCGGTCACTGCGATGGGCCAGCTTGCGTTCAATGTAGTCCTCGATCACGAAGTTACGCACGATACCCGCGACACGGAGCATCTGGGTGGCTGCTTGCGGTAAGTGGGTGATGCCTGAGATGCCATTGGCGGTGGCGTGCCAGAAGGCGTCCTGGCCGATAGCATTGGGGGCAACGACGCCAAGCCCGCTAATAACGACGCGCCGTTTGCCCTCATCTTTCATAGGTCGTTGTCCAGTCTGAGCGAGCGAACAAGAGCGCGCTATTCACGCCACCAAAACCGCTAGAATGCGTCAACGCGACATTGACAGTCGCCGGACGCGCGATATTGGGCACATAATCGAGATCGCAACGCGGATCGCGTTGTTCCTGATTGATGGTCGGTGGTATGTGTTGCCGGTCGATGACCAGCGCCGTCACAATGGCTTCAAGCGCGCTGGCGGCACCTTGCGCATGTCCAATAAGTGATTTCGTGGCGCTAATAGGTATACTGTATGCTTGCTTACCAAAGACGGCCTTGTAGGCTGTCGTCTCCGCGACTTCGTTGGTTGGCGTCGAACTGCCATGTGCATTGATATAACCAAGATCGGTCGGTGCTATTCTGGCTTCAGTACATATTTGTTGCAGCAGGTATTGTAAGGGGCGACCATCTGGCGGCAGCGATGTCATGTGATGGGCATTCGTGTTAGAGGCAAAGGCGATAATTTCGGCGTAGCTATGCGCGCCACGTGCCAGAGCCAACTCACGGTCTTCCAGCACCACAACACCTGCGCCTTCTGCCATCACAAAACCGTCGCGCAATCCGTCATAGGGGCGGGATGCTCGTTCTGGTTGTGCATTAAAATGGATACTCAAGGCACCCATGACACAGAAAGCATCGAGTACGCCATAGCTAATCGAGGCATCTGCGCCACCGGCCAGCATGCGCTCTGCGCGTCCCTCCTGAATCGACCAGTACGCTTGCCCTATGGCGTCTGCACCTGCTGAGCAGCCTGTGGCGATGACGAGACAGGGACCGTGCAGGTCGTTGCGTGCGGCAATGCTGCTGGCCGAAGTATGAGACATCAAAAGCGTCGCGGGCAACGGCGTACTCGGCTTGCTGATGACCTCATGCGCGCCATTGTCAGTCAGTCGCGTCCACTGTTTCTCGCCCTCTTCCAGGCAAGGCATCGCCGTACCAATATAGACCCCTGTCCGTTCACGCTGCTCTGTGCTCAGTGTCGTAGCGAGTCCGGCGTCTTCTAAAGCCAGCCGGGCTGCCGCGAGCGCAAACTGACCCGCACGATCTATGTGATACGCCTCGTCTGGTGTGATACCAAATGCCCCTGGTTCGAAGTGTGACACTTCGCCTGCTACTTGTGCAGGGAGCATACTGGCATCGAAGCGTGTGATCTTGCGTAGTCCCGAACGACCTGCGAGACAGGCCTGCCAGAACTGTTCAGTACCAATACCGTTAGGGGCAATAGCGCCAAGTCCCGTGATAACAACTCGACGCAGTGCTTCACTCATCCCCATTTTACCTTAAATTCCCTTTCAAGCTTTTTATGAGATGCCTACACGATACTATCTTTTATAGAGAGAAAGGCTTCAAGCAGCGGTGTGACCACCTCCGCTTGTGAGTAGAGAAAGAAACGCTCTTTCCCAGCAATGACATGATAACCTGCACAATGAGGTAAGTGGCTGGCGAGCCAGCGCGTTTTGACTTCGGGTGATAATGCGTCGTCTGCGCGATTGATTAACAGGATGGGCATGGTCAGAGCGGCAAGTTGTTTGCTGATATCGAAATTGTGGATGACGGGCAAGACCGAGAATTTGTAGACAAAAGGCCAGTGGAGGATTTTACTAAATTGCTCCTCGATCAGATGGTTGGGTAGAGCGGGTGTTGTATGATTGTCTTGCGCGCATGCCATAATGTAACGGATGACGCTGTGACGTAGGAAGGCTGCTGGTAGCACGTATTCGATGGGCAGGCGCAGATAGCCTTCATGGAGCAACCAGATAAATGGATGTGGTGCGATACGGTAGTCGGCACCTTGCGCGATGATTGTCAGGGAACGGCAGCGCTGCGGATAGCGTAGAGCGAATTCGAAGAGCACCATCGCGGCATCACCGTGGGCGACGAGATCGGGCTGCTGCAACTGCAAGCTATCGAGCACCTGCAGGAGTTCTTCTGCTCGTTCGCGACGGCTGAAGATGGTGGTGCGCATTTCCTGGCGGCGATAAAGGATAACGCGCTTGCTCCGGCTCAGGGTGCGCACCTGTTGTGCATAGACAAACTCAAGATGCTCCAGTATTGGCACGAAGACGAGTGGCTCACCTGTCCCAATATCAATCAGCGGCAATTGTGTATTACCAATGGCTGTTTGCTGCCAGAGCGACTCGATGTACTGCACGTCGTTATGAAATGTATCGTCAGCGATCCAGCCATCTCTCTGTTTGCTCAACGGTTGCCTCCCCTTTTCTGTGAACATTGGCCTTCTGCGGCATGCCAAACAAACCTGAAAGGTTATATTGCCTTGCATTCAGATGAGAAATGTGCCGCAGCACAGTTCTAGCCACGGCAGTGGCGTTTCTGAATGCCTATGGGTATTAGCGCACGCCTATGAGTATAATTATAATCTATGCATAAGGTGTATGGTACAATTTGTAGCAGAAACAACATAGAATGGGGGAAGTGTACTATGTCAGGAAATGAGGAACAGCGTGCAGACTGGCAGGCTCTCGTGCGTCGCTGGATAGCTGCATTTAATGCTCATGACGTCGTGGCGCTTGTAGCTCTCTATGCCGAAGACGCGGAACTACTGGACTCAGGCATGAAGCAGGTACGTCATGGGCGTGTAGCTATTGAGCAGTGGTTTGGAAGGCGCTTTGCCAGTATGCCTTCCATCCTGTATACTCCAACTAGCCAGACGTTGATTGGACAAGGGCAAGCTGCCGTAACATGGACCGCACAGGGGCGAAGTCCGCATTTACTTGGTCAAGCCTGGCTGTCGCGTCCATATCGTGTGGATGGCGTCAGTGTCTTTATGCTGTGCGACGGCGTGATTGCGCGGCAGCGTGGCTACTATGATCACCTGGCCGTTGTAGAGCAGGTACTTCCTCCGCTGAAATGGTTGTTGCCCTCAAGGGTCTAGTAACTACAGCGATGGGGCTTGCAGATCAACTTTGCGAGAAATTGTCGACATGCGAAGAAATGAGAATGGGCCAAACGCCCATGATCAGATATTTTGCGCACTATCCGCGTTAACTCTATAGACCAAATAGCGTATTTGTTGCTATACTTCTACTCGTTCGTTTATCCGATATGAAGGATTTTTAATATTTCGTTGTTTTGGGTATTGTTTCTAACGATGTGAGGTTTTGTCTTATGCGTATTTCTGTGATTGTACCTGTATATAATGAGGAGAAGACCGTCGCGCAAGTGCTGGAAAAACTTGCGCAGGTTCCTCTCGATCTGGATGTGATTGTTGTGGACGATGCATCCTCTGATCGCACCTGGGAAATCTTGCAGCAGCTACGTCAGCAAGCGCCCTTTGATAGCTACCGTTATGTGCGTCATGAGCACAATCAAGGCAAAGGGGCAGGTCTACGCACCGGTTTTGGTCTGGTGAACGGAGATCTTGTCACCGTGCAAGATGCTGATATGGAATACGATCCCTGCGATCTGCCGCCGATTGTGCAAAAATGGGAGGAAGCGACACGTGGCAATCAAGCCAGGATTGCCGTGTATGGCTGTCGCGACCTTGCTCCGCAAAAGTTAACCACGCGTTGGGGCAATCGTTTCTTGACCACGGTGACGAACGTGTTGTATGGGAGCCATATTCATGATATGGAAACCTGCTATAAATTGATGCCTGCAGTTGTGGCGCGAGCATTGCCCATGCAAGGAAAGCGCTTCGAAATCGAGCCAGAAATTACCTCGTGCATCTTACAGGCCGGTTATACTATTCTCGAGGTACCTATTAGCTATACACCACGGAAAGAGAAGAAGCTCTCTCCCTGGAAGGATGGTTGGCCTGCTCTGGCTATGTTGTTCCGTCGCCATTTTGGCAAGCCCTTTCGCATTGTAACGCCTGCAACGGATGTCGCTGTACCAGAGGAAGTACAAGCACAACCGTAAGAACGGGAATGCATCTCGACGCTGGTTTATCATTGTGCTATAATCAGCAAAACCGTTTTGTCTGCGGTGGCGTTGATTATATTCTCTAGCACTCAGGTGCATGTTTGCTCGCATGCTTGTAATGCATAGATCTTGGCAAACACGCAATGGGGGTGTTTATGGATGAAGATATGAAAGGGAGGCATGCTCTTGACTCAATGGATTCCGGCGATCAGGGTCATCCAGATCATTCTCTGTGTAGCTGTGATTGTCTTTATTTTGCTTCAGGTACGTGGGGCAGGATTGGGCAGTGCCTTTGGTGGCAGTAGTGCTGGTTCGGTGTTTAAGACCAGGCGCGGCGTTGAGAAGCTGATTTTCAATGCGACGATTGTCTTTGTCATTCTTTTTGCTGCTATTTCTATCGCAAGTGCCGCGTTGATCCGTTAATACTATCTGGCTCTATCGTGCATACACAGCTCAATTATCCATCGAGAGTGTTACGTCAGAATCGGGTCCAGCCAATGCATGGGTTCATGCCGCTGGCCCGTTTCAACGTCTCATTTTGCATAAGCCTGTTGTTGGTGGCTCTCTTGAGTGCCGCGTGTGCCTCTGCACCAGGTGGACAAGCCACAACGCATACTCTGCTTGTTCAGCAGGCAGCACCAGCGCGTCTGATATATGTTGCCATTGGGGCCTCTGATACCTTTGGTATTGGGAGCAATGATCCTGATGAGCAGAATTGGCCTGCGGATCTTGCCAGGAAGCTCGGTTCTGGTGTGCGCCTGGTCAATCTTGGTATCCCAGATATGGTCGCGCAGCAAGCTCTGAATGTTGAGCTACCCGTGGCGCTGGATGTCCACCCCAATCTGGTGACGATCTGGTTAGCGGTCAATGATCTTATGGCTGATGTACCACCTGCCAGCTATGAGCAGACGCTGAATACGTTGCTGAGTCGTTTGCAAGCGGCGTTGCCGCAAGTGCGGATTGCCATCGCTAACGTGCCGGACCTCACGCTTTTGCCCTCTTTCAAAGCCAGTAACGCACAAACGTTGTATGTGCAAATTTCTACCTACAATTCTATTATTGCCGATGTTGTAGCAAGTCATCACGTACTGCTTGTTGATCTCTATCAGCAATGGCAAAACCTGGCTGCTCATCCTGAATATATTAGCCGTGATGGCCTTCATCCCAGTACAGTTGGTTATGAGCAGATTGCAGCGCTTTTTTATCAGGTGCTAGAGAAGCGGTCCTCATGATTGAGTTTTTTGGCATTTCTATTGACACGCTCACCACTATTTTGTTGGTGATCACCGCTATCATTGTGGTTGGTGTACTGCTGCTGGTGCTTGCCAACGTGCTCTTTTTTAAGATTGGCGTGCGTAATATCGCGCGACGGCGTCTGCAGATGGTCTTAATCGTGTTCGCCTTGATGCTCTCCACCACCTTAATTTCCAGCGTCCTCGCCACGGGTGACGTCATGACTTCTGCTGTACAGACGGTGGCTGTCTATAATTGGGGCAGCATTGATGAAATTGTGCAGGGAGGTCGAGGAACGCTTGGTACGTATCCTGAGGCTGTTTACTATGCCATACAAGCGCATCAGAAAACAGCTACAAATGTTGTGGCGGTTGGCGCGGCGTTGCAGGAGACCAATCTGCTGCTGGCCGATGAGACCTCGCGTGAGGTACGTTCGAGTGTGACGGCGCTGGGTGTGGTGCCTGGCAGTGAGCAGGGCTTTGGTGGTATGCAAGACGTGCAGACAAAGGCTCATTTGACCATTGCAGCCTTGAAGTCCAATCAGGTCTATCTCAATCAGACTGCAGCGCAGGAACTCAATGCTAAAGTAGGGGATGCACTCTATGTCTACTCGTCACGCTGGCCTGGTCAGCGCTATAGCTTGCAGGTAGCGGCTATTGTTGGCAATAATGGACTCGTTGGCGATAATCCGGCCATTCTGAGTCAGGCGCAGACGTTTCAAGATATCGAAAACACACCGGACGAGATTAACCAGATCTTTATCGCGAATCGTGGTGGTGCGAATAGTGTTGCGCTCTCAGATCCCGTGTCAGGTGAAGTAAGGAATTGGCTGCGTAGTCTGTATGGTTTCCGGCGCTTTCACCGTGATGCCCCGCCACCTGCGGGTAATCATACTGCTGGACAGATGGCTATGGTCCGTATGAATCCTTTTGCTCTGGGGAATCTGCATGTGATACCGGTGAAGGAGCAAGGCGTGCAGGACTCGTTGCTGGCCGGTGATATCTTCTCGCGTATTTTCTCGCTTTTTGCCTTGTTTGCTCTGGCAATTGGCCTGTTGCTGATCTTTTTGATCTTTGTGCTGCTGGCGGCTGAGCGGCGAGCCGAAATGGGTATGGCTCGTGCGATAGGGGTCCAGCGTCGTCACCTGATCCTGATGTTTCTTTTCGAGGGTAGCGTCTACGATCTGATCTCGTCATTTATCGGATTGCTCGCTGGTGTCGGCATCGGCGCTGTGCTGATCATCTTCCTGGGACCAATTCTGGCGCGCTTTAACTTTCCTTTGAAGTTTACGCTGCAGCCGCATAGTCTGATTGTGGCTTATTGTCTGGGTGTTATCTTTACATTCTGCTCGGTAGCGCTCTCCTCGTGGCTGGTGAGTCGCATGACGATTGTGGAAGCCATGCGCGATCAACCTGAGCCAACGCGTGCGGAACTTTCGCTGCGAGAGTTGGGCGCACGTTTTCTACAACTGGCACAGCAAGTGGGCAAAAGTACGGCATCTAGCACTTCTATGCGGCAAACGCGGCGTATCCTGTTAGAGTTCATGCCGGATCTGCTGCTAGGCTTTGTGCGCGAATTAGCCATGCTTGGCCTGTTGCCTCTACTGGTGGGCGGTGTATTGATGGCGTTCGGCCTGGCAAGCGCGCTGATTATCCCATTTTCGCTGGGTCTCTCGCTGGTGCTGATCGGCGCAGGTCTGCTGCTAAAAACGTTGAGCTTGTGGATGGTCACATGGATTGCGCGTGCGTGTCGGAGCACTGTGAATATGGTGCACTGGCGTAGCGTTGCTGATAGCATTTTTGCCGCCGTGGTAGGTCTCGCTCTGGTGGCTTACTGGGCTTTGCCTTTTGAGTATCCTGGCCGCACTCGGGCTACCACGCTTCCAGGGTGGGATCGAGGTCTTCTTTGTGGCTGGTGTGATGATGGTGCTGGGAGCGGTATGGGCAATCATGGCGAATGCACGTTTCCTGGCAAGTCCGTGGCTGGTGGTATGTTCATATCTTAGCGGCTTCTATGCAGTCGTCAAGCTTGCCTCGTCCTATCCGTTGCAGCGACGTTTCCGTACCAGTTTGAGTATCATCATGTTCAGCCTGGTCGTCTTTGCGATGACCGTGATGGCGATTATCACCAATGCCATGCAAAATACCTATGTCAGTATCAATGCACAAACGGGTGGTTATGATATCCAGGCCACAGCATATTTCAAGCCTGTGCCTGACTTGCGTACGTCGTTAGCGCAACACGGCATCAATCCAAACGACTTCTCTGCTATTGGCGAACGTAACACCACTGCCGTCGGCGTGATCCAACCGAGCGCTACGAAGCCGCGCTGGTCTATTTATCCCGCGCAGATCGTCAGTGGTGGCTTTCTGCAAGGCTACGGCCTGAGTCTCACCTCGCGGGCCAACGGTTTTAGCAGCGATAGTGCCGTCTGGCAGGCTCTGCAAACGCATCCGAACTATGCGCTTATCGACAGTAGTGCGTTACCCGTTAATCCTGCTAGCGAGAGCAACGTCTATGATCCCAATGCGCCTAGCGCTGCTTCTGCTGGTGAACCAACGACGCCACCAGACTTTAACGTGAATTATACGTTTGCGATGAGTGGTGTCTACCAGGGAGAGAAGACCTTTCCAGCCACACCAGTCTGGGTGACAGGTCTGCAGGAACAGGCTGCAACGAAACTGACCATTATTGGCGTCGTCGATAATAGTGATAGCTCACATTTTGGTCTTTACATTGCGCAGTCTTCATATAGTAATGCCAGTGTGGGCACTGGTATAGACCCGACTACGCCGCAAAATCAAAGCTATTACTTTAAAGTTGTGCCTGGTCAAAACGTACGGGCGCTGTCTCTGGCGCTAGGTTCGGCCTATCTCGACTATGGCTTGCAGACAACGGTGCTGTCAGATGCGATCTGGCAGGTGCGCGGACCACGTATTCTATTAAGCGATGTCTTATTGGGTGTGG
The DNA here is from genome assembly GCA_963802635.1 of uncultured Chloroflexia bacterium. GTDB lineage: Bacteria > Chloroflexota > Ktedonobacteria > Ktedonobacterales > Ktedonobacteraceae > CAVTLG01. The sequence continues at coordinate 1,335,873 of CAWDJJ010000001.1, forward strand.
TGGGGATGACGTTGCTGCTGGGAGTGGCTGCGTTGGCGCTGACCGGTACGCGTGCTGTGTTGGAGCGTCGTCAGCAGATAGGCATGTTGCGTGCAGTAGGCTGTTCGCGTCGTATGGTGCGGGAGGCATTTTTGCTCGAATCGTTTCTGGTGGGCGCATTGGGCAGCATATTCGGTGTCGTACTCGGCCTTATTCTGGCGCGCAACATCTTCGCTGCCAACTTCTTCGAGCAATACCAGACAGGTTTATACTTTAGCATTCCGTGGCAGCAAATAGCTATTATTGTAGGTGTCGCCTTGCTAGCCTCGTTTCTTGGCGCGGTGCTACCATCCTGGCAGGCGGGGAGAATTACGCCGGTAGAGGCGCTACGCTACACGTAGAGACCAACCTTGATCGAGATCTGCAATGCACCAACATTTGAACCACGATGTATGCCTGCATAATCAGTAAAGAGAGAAGTTGGGTATTTCTACGTAGGAGACGTTTATCTTAATAGCGAGCATTGAATTCTGAGTAACTACTCAGGTCGGCTAGCAGAGGGGGATCGCGTAGGGACAATCCCTTGCGGTTGTCCTGACAATGGTACACAACTTTCTCGGTCATCACGGCGAGATCTGAGGCAGTTTGAGGCTGGAAAAAGACAGCGTATTGCAAGAAGAGGAGTAAAACGGGTGTAATGATGATCTTTTCCAAAAAACGTTTGTGTTATCTAATGAGCAATAAAGGTATGATTTGCACGACGGGCGCGATAAATCGGGCCCCTACCCAAACGCGATAAATCGCCGTGCGCCGATCCCTTCCGGCAAATGTATGCCCAAAAGAAAAAAGGCAATTCATTGCCCGAGAAGTAGGGGCCCGATTTATCGCGCCCGTTTTGCCCGAATATCTCGAAAGATGTGGGTTATTGTCAGGGCCGCCGCAAGGGACGCAAAGACCTTTTTTGCCTGGTCCCACGCGCCGGAAGATCCACCACAAAAAAGGTCTTCGCTCGGCCCCTACGCGAGCTTCCACGGTTCCTAAAAAGTTGCCTCACCTGAGTAGTTACAAGGATTGTCCCTACGCGGCCAGCTCCTCTTGCCGACCAGAAGAGTGACCTATATTTGGAGCTTGCCTGCTAGATCATCTACTGTCAGGCCGCGAATCTCCACAGTTTTCTGTCTGCTGGTAGAGCCGCGCACAATGCTAATCATGCGACGTGGCACTGCCAGACGTTCAGCCAGCAGTGCCACTAAGGCATCATTTGCGGCCCCATCGACTGGTGGAGCGGTCAGATGGACCTTCAGCATTCCCTGTTCCCATGTCATGTTATTCTTCGCGCTGCGTGGGATAACCTTCACGTTGATCAGCACCATGCTCTACCAGCCCATGGGTAGCGCCTGTAACAACAGCGTTTTGAGTATGAACAGCATGAACAGAGCCACCAGAAACGAGATGTCAAGTAGCCATACAGTCCCAACAAAGCGGCGTATAGGCATGATAAATGGATCGGTCAGCCGGGCGCAAAAGCGGATGATCGCATAGCGTTCATCGAGCTGGAACCAGCCCGCAAATGCGCGCACAATCAGCGCGACAATCAGGAACACGAGCACAAGCTGGACAATCCAACTGACAATTGGCACCGGTAATGGTGGAGGTACAAACATAGCTACTCCTGTACAGTACGTACTTCAATAAAGGTGAATCCTAACAACTGGCGGCGCACGATGTTCGTCACATGCACGCCTTGCAAGTCCGGGAGCGTGGTAAAATGTTTCTGCATATACTCGCCAAGTGGGCGTGCTGCCACCCAGCCAGCCAGGGATGAAGCTGTAGCCATCGTGACGCGTGTGCGTGTCTGGCTGGAGGTCATACCGAGCAGCGTGCCAAGGGTTACGAGCGAAATGCCCACAGCAAGGTTCGTTCCACAATTGGGATGGATAGCGAGTGCTGCCTCGCCAGCCTGTAGTCGCCGCAACGCTTCGTCCAGGGCGCGTCGTAGCAGTCCAAGATCTACATCGCCAAAAATGACAAAGCCATCCGTATTGGAGCGCGCAGCCGCGTTAAGTGTTGGGTCCATGCCTGCCAGAACGGTGAAAGTGGCGTGTTCCAGCGCGTGGTTTTGACGAGTGCGGCGTCCTAATGTGATATCGCTCAGTTTCATGATCTGTCTCCTTTATAGACCCGTTTGCCAAAGATCGCCCGCCCGATGCGGACAATGGTGGCACCTTCTTCGATAGCTATTTGATAATCATCGGTCATACCCATTGATAAGTGTTGCCATGAGCACGCTGTTACCTCGTGACGTAGCCTGTCGCGTAGCAAGCGGAGAGCACGAAATACCGGGCGTGTTTGCGCGGGATCGGCTACCAGCGGCGCGACCGTCATCAGTCCCTGCACCTCAAGGTGTGGTAACGCCACGATCTGAGCAGCAGTGCCTAGCGCCTCTTCTGCTGTCATACCTTCCTTGTTTTCCTCACCGGAGACATTGACCTGGAGGAGCACCGCTTGACGTCTCTGTATGTGTGCAGCCTGGCGATTTAAGAGCTGTGCCAGTGCCAGACTATCCACACTATGAATACAATCGAATGCGCCGACTACTTTTGTTGCCTTGTTTCGCTGTACATGTCCGATCATATGCCAGTGTATCTCCGTCGGGTGGAACTCGTCAATCTTCGCCAATGCCTCTTGCACTCGATTCTCGCCAAACGTCGTTATCCCTAGTGCGTAGGCTTGCTTGATCAATGCGAGCGGCTGCGTTTTCGACACAGCCACTAGCGTGATTTCTGTGGCGTTACGTCCACTACGTTCGGCAGCCTCCTCGATGCTGCTGCGAACGTGGGCAATATTGGCTGCCAGTATGTCTGATTGGCTTACGAGGTGTTTGTCTATCAAGTGCTTTTCTTTCTACCAGTTGATGGAAATCCTTATCACATATTATAGCTCCAAAAAGTCTGGCGTTCTATTGACTGCTTGCTTTTTTTACTACGTTGACATTGCCCTGAATACAGGGTTGGCGGAGGGTGGGCACATTACCACATCATTTTTGCCCAGCCTCAAATTGCCTCAAATCTCGCAGTGATAACTGAGAAAGTGGTATACCATTGTTGGGCGGCGACCAGTGTAACTGATATAGAGACCATCGTGGAGCAGTTGAAAGAAAAAAGTCTTATAGAGCGTCTATTCTTTGACAGAGAAAATTGCTTGTGTTTAACTATGAGAAATTGACGACAACGAATGCATATAAGCATTTTATTGTGTGCGCAGTCCGTTGCGGCTGCATGAAGTTATAGAGAGGAACCGTAGATGTATAATCCGCAAGATCCTTATCAGCCGCCAAATACGACACCCCAGAATCCGTATCAGCAACCGCCGTCTCAAAGCCCTTACCAACAGCAGCAACCACCCTATTACTCGCCGAATGCTTATCCACCTCAGCAGCCAGCGGGAGCGGCAGCCTATCCGCCTCCTGGAGCGACCTATCCACCGCCAGGCTCGATCCCCTATCCGCCGCAGGGCGGTTATCCCTCCCCATATCCTTACATGGCCGGACCCATGAGCAACCCACGAGCAACAAGGGCCATGATTTACGGCATTATCTCGCTGGTTTTAAGTTTGCTTACACTGACCACGATGATTGGCTTCTCTGGTCTGATTACAGGAGCATTTGCAGTTATCTATGGGTTCATTGGTCTGAGTAGGGCAAAGCAACTGCCAAATAACCTGGGACGCGGCAAGGCGATCACCGGTATTATCCTGGGCTTCATTGCGCTGATCTTTGTGGTCATTGCGATTGTCGTGCAAACTTCTAGAGGGACGTATTCCTGAGACGAGGCACGAAAAAACGACGTGTATCTGTGGTCAATGTGCAACTTGACAGGACTTTCTCGGATTGGTTATAATTTGTTTGAACATCAAAACAATTGACTATCAAAAGGGGGTGCACGATGTCTACAGAGCGTCTGGTGGAAGATCTCCTGACATTCTCGCGTCTGCTGCGCCCGTTACGACGCCACGATATGACGCCGGAGCAGTACTGGTTGTTGCGCCATCTCAGGCGTTCTGGTCCGGTCAGTATTGGTGAACTGGCGAATGCGCTGGGCATCACCACTGGTTCTGCGACGGTGGCGTGTAAGCGGTTGGAGAAAGTTGGTCTGCTCTCCCGTGAGCGGCGGGCAGATGATGAGCGCGTCGTCGTGGTCGCGCTGACGGAGCAAGGACGCGCCCAGATCGATGTCTGGCGGCAGCAGAAACGCGAGGCGCTTGTCCGCTTGCTGGGAGTACTCGACGAGCTGGAGCAACAGGCATTGCAGGACATGATTGAACGCTTACTGGATGCCGCTGAAACGCAAGGATTTGGGGAAGAGAGGAACCATGACAGCCATCATTGAAGTACGTAATTTGGTGAAGAAGTTCGATGAACATGTCGCTGTGAACAGCATCAGCTTTGATGTTGAGCAAGGAGAGGTCTTTGGCTTACTTGGACCAAATGGTGCCGGTAAGAGTACAACAATCAAGATGCTGACGACATTGCTAAGTCCTACCTCCGGGGAAGCGCGTGTGAACGGCTTCGATATTGTTCATCAAACGACGCAGGTGCGACGTAGTATTGGCTACGTGCCGCAGGCGCTCTCTGCGGATGGTAGCTTGACAGGTTATGAGAACCTGCTGCTCTTTGCCAGACTGTATGATCTCCCTCGTAGTATTCAGAAAACGCGCGTACAGGAAGTGTTGGCGTTTGTTGGTCTGGCAGATGCAAGCAAACAACTTGTACGCAATTATTCAGGAGGCATGATTCGCCGTTTAGAAGTTGCACAGTCACTATTACACCAGCCACGCGTGCTCTTTCTGGACGAGCCGACCGTGGGACTGGACCCTGTCGCGCGCCAGGCGATCTGGGATCATCTGATGCGTCTGCGCGAAGAGAGTGGCATGACGATTTTCTTGACGACCCACTCGATGGAAGAAGCTGATAGTTTGTGTACGCGTGTCGGTATTATGCATCGCGGAGTGATCGCTGCGAATGGCACCCCAGAGGAACTTAAAGCTTCCGTTGGGGGAACGAACGTGACATTGAACGACGTGTTTGTGCATTATGCGGGCGATGCCCTGGAATCAGGAGGAAGTTATCGTGAAACTTCAAGAGCAAGGCGTGAAGCAAGGCGGCTTGGGTGAGGTTATCGTTGTCATGCAGCCTGAGCATATCTCACCGCTGGCTGCGCTTAGCAATTTTGTGCGCAAGACTTATACCATTGCCGAATGGGAGATCCTGAAGATCCGCCATGACCCGATGGATCTGATCATGCGAGCTGTACAGCCGGTGCTCTGGCTGCTCATCTTTGGTGAGGTGTTTTCAAAAATCCACGCCATCCCCACCGGTAATCAGAGCTACCTGGCCTTTCTAGCACCGGGTATCCTCTCGCAGAGCGTGCTATTCATTTCTATATTCGCAGGTATCACGATTATCTGGGAGCGCGACCTGGGCGTCATTCACAAATTTCTTGCCAGTCCAACACCCCGTGCATCTCTGGTGTTGGGTAAAGCGTTCTCATCAGGCTTACGGACAGTGCCACAGGCCATCATGATCTACCTGCTAGCTCTGATCCTGGGCGTGAAATTGGACATGAATCCGTTGGCACTCCTCGGCGTGCTGATCTTTGTGCTCCTGGGAGGTGCGTGTTTCTCGACTTTCTCACTGATTATTGCCTGTTTGCTAAAGACGCGGGACCGTGTGATGGGTATCGGCCAGGTAATGACGATGCCGTTGTTTTTTGCCAGTAATGCCATCTATCCCGTCAGTGTTATGCCTGGTTGGTTGCAAGTTATTGCTAACATCAATCCGCTCTCGTATGTTGTCAGTGGTGTCCGCTCGTTAATGTTGGCGGGAAGCACAATAGATATTGCCAGTCTGGGACTGGATCTCGCCATCCTGATTGGTGTGACGCTGGTGCTGGTGCTGATTGGTGCCGCGCTCTATCCACGTATTGTACAATAAATGGGCATCAGTTGATCTTCTTGTGAAAGGATGTACACTTATGCCTGCTCTCGTTTAATTCTTCGTACCCCAGACTGTAAGTAAGGTCCATGTTGCCACAAAGCCGGGCTGGAGGATATCGTTGAGCGCTTGCTGGTAGATTTCTCCGTAATCGTCGGGTACACGACTCCACTTTTTGAAAAAAGGCAAGAGCGTCTGAAACATGTGCTGCACGTCCTCATAAAAGCTCTGTCCTTCAGCCGTACCAGCTCGGTGCTCCAGGATATGCTGGCGTGTCTGGATATTGGAGAGTCTCTGTCGCTGGAGCAGGGGGACGAGTTCACTGATCACCCCATTGGGATCATCGGGAGTAAAAAAATGCCCAGCCTGTGAGAGAGAGCGCAGCAATAGAGTGCTCAAACGGGCCATGGCCGTGCTGGCACTTACGGGAAAATCGCACTCGGTAATCCGAATAACCCCTCCTGGTCGAAGTATCCGCTGATACTCTCTGAGCAAATTGAACCAATCCCAGGTGCGTAGGTAGCTCATGCCTAAACGTTGGTTGACTAGGTCAAAGGAAGCAGAAGGAAAGCAGAGCAGTTGTAGGGCGTCCATTATCTGGAACCGGACACGATCATCGACCTGCTGCTGTGCAGCCTGTGCCCGTGCATATTTGATCAGCTTGCTGCTCACATCCACTCCCACCAGCTGCGAGATCGTTGGATAGGTCTTAGCTGTTTCAATCAACCAGCCGCCAGTACCGCAGCCAACATCGAGTACCTGCTGAAAGCTGGTAGGATCAGGCTGCTCAGGCAGTACACCTCCCATGCCTGAAGTGATTAGCTCGTCCTGGATCTGCAAACGGATGAGTTCTTCATGTTTCTTGGAGCAATCCTGCACAAAATACGTGTTCGGCAGGTCCTGAAAGGGGGGATCGTTGCTGCTAGCTGTCGGCATGCCCTTTTGCTCTTTCTGTCTCATGGGACACTCTGGACTGGTTGGTGAATATGTTGTCTCACATTCATTATAGCCAACGAGAGAGAACTTGTTGAGCATCTCCCTGTTAAAAGGAGCTGTCATCGTCTATTCTCTTTTTCTACAACTAGTCATAGGGAAACATTGCCATCATCTTTCTCATCTGAATGCAAGGCAATATAAATGCTGTGAGCAGTGCAACAAAACTTGCGGTTGCACTTGCATCGTAGCCGCTGAAGTGCTTTACTGAACAGGCATTATTGTGTACATAAGGGGGATTTCTCAATGCTACAGACGCAATCTGTCACGTTTTCAGCAGGTGCTCGACAAATTGAAAGCTATCTGGCGCTTCCCGAGGGTGAAGGACCATTTCCAGGTATTGTGGTGATTCATGAAATATTTGGCATGAACGAAAATATCAAAGATATTGCTCGTCGTTTTGCTGATCAAGGCTACGCAGCGCTCGCCGTTGATTTATTTGCTGGACGCAACCGTACTCTCTGCATGTTCCGTTTCATGAGTCAGCTCATGTTGAATCCGCTTAAAAATAGCAGTATCAGCGATTTACAGGCGGCACTGACCTTTCTCGCGGCGCGAGCGGATGTCGATGAGGCAAAACTAGGAGCCATTGGCTTCTGTATGGGCGGAAGTTTTGCGATTTCCTGGGCGTGTAATGATGATCGACTCAAGGTAATTGCCCCTTTTTATGGCATGAATCCGCGCCCGTTAGCTGCCGTGGCTCGTCTTTGTCCCGTGGTAGGCTCCTATCCTGAGCAGGATTTTACGGCACCACATGGTCGCAAGCTAGATGCTGCGTTAGCTACGTATAATGTGCCGCATGATATCAAAGTCTATGCCGACGCGAAGCACTCTTTCTTCAACGATCAGGGGAGTAATTATAACGCAGACGCCGCCCAGGATGCCTGGCAACGTATACTCGCGTTCTTCAAGGAGCATGTTGGTTAATATCCGTTACCGCATATAAAGAGGGTCATTTGTTTGATGCATAATGATGACGGGTGGCAAATTGCTCCGAGAACTTTAAAGCTTGCGCATGATGAAGTGCATGTCTGGCGTGCATCTCTGTCCAGACCCACGTTTGTCGTAGAGCAGTTACGTCAGGTGCTTGAGCCTGCTGAAGTGACAAGAGTGCAGCGTTTTTATTTTGAAAAGGATCGGCAGCATTGGACGGTCGCGCGTGGACTTCTACGGACGTTGCTGGCTAGTTATCTGGCAGTTAATCCACGTGAAATAGCTTTTGGCTCTAATGCCTATGGCAAGCCTGTCTTAGAGCATCCTATGTCTAATCCTCCACTGCATTTCAATATTTCTCACTCGCATGAAATGGCTTTATTCGCCTTTACCTACGGGCGGCATCTGGGCGTGGATGTTGAGTATATGCGTGCGGGCATTGACTATGATGGGCTGGCAAAACATAGTTTTTCGCAGTATGAGAATACGACGCTACGTGTACTGCCCGCTGAGGCAAAGCACGAGGCTTTTTTCCGTTGCTGGACGCGCAAAGAGGCGTATATTAAGGCGCGTGGCATGGGTCTTTCGTTGCCTCTGCACCTATTTGATGTTGAGCTAAAAGCGAACGAACCAGCCGCGCTGCTGGCAAGCCGAGAAGATCCACAGGAGGTGGCGCGCTGGACATTGCGAGAACTTCTACCCGGAACAGGTTATGCAGGCGCGCTTACTGTGGAGGGTCGTGATTGGCGTCTTTGTAGCTGGCAGTGGTCCGATTAGCAAAGACGTTGGATATCCGCCAGTAGCAGATGCGCAATACCTTCCTGGTATGCTTTCTGTCCCTGCTCTTGCATGGCTGTTACAAGTGGAGAGAACGTTGCGGGAAGTGTCTGGAGAGCGCTGATCTCGGCTGTACTGAGTGTATGGCTACTGCTATGGAGGGCTGTCAGGTATGAGGATGGGTCAAAGTGCCAGAACTGGCACTGCCCTGCATAGCGCGTCATGAGGTGAGTAGCGATACGTAGACCCTGTACATCAAAGTCTCCGCTATAGTGGAACTGGCTGTCTGGACATGACTCGCGTAACAGGTTGAGCAGCCTGATGGCGGCAACGCTGGGCCAGCCTGCGGTACAGATCAGCGTGGGTAATTGCTGGTTGCTCGTATCAGACCGAGGGTCCTTATCTCCTGTAAGATCATCAACGATCTTTTCAAATACCTGCGGATTCTCAAAGAGGTAGATATGCCGAGATGGTGTTGTGAGCTTTTGCCATGTGAGCAGTTGTCGCAGTGGCAGCACCAGGATGCGTTCACCGGCGGCTGACGTAAGAGGGTCAACTGCACCCGTAGTATATACCGCGTTACCGAGATGACATACTGCGACTGTGGATGAGATGGTATCGAGTAGCAGTCCGGCATCATAGTATAAAAGCATACGTAGCTGTGATGTGCTGGTATTGCTGCTATCTGTGGTGGCTAGGTCTGTTGTTTCAGTGGTAGGAGGGTCCGCAAGGTCTGGCGTTTCGGTCGTATGCGTATGTGTGAGCTGATCGAGGTCTGTCAGTGCATGAAAGAGCAGGCGTCCTGTAGTTGTGTTGAGATCAAAGGTATGAGGATCGCCGCTGATGCGTTGCGCAAAGAGTGCCAGACGCTCAAATGCTCCCGTTGCGGGGAGCTGGTTGAGCGCGTGTGAGACGGTACTGAGCTGTGCCAGGAGTTGCTCCTGTTCCTCCAGTGTACCATTTTTGTAGCGTGTGAAGAGCGCTGCTATACCATGTGCTCCATGTTGTAGCCAGTACCGGCTCTGTGCGTTGGCTGATTGCTCGTTGGCGAGAGCATCTAAGCGGGCGCGAAAGCGCTCATGTGAGCGTGCCCGTATTTCGCGCTGCTGGGGATTGGTGATCTGTGGCCGCGCTGGGAAAAGTGCGCCGAGCAGATCTGGCAGGCTACAGGCGAAACTGCTGCTTGCCAGGGCCGCTTGAAAGTCAGCAAGGCGTACTGTCACGTCCTGTTGCTGCGGTAGACGCTTATTGAGAAAACTAGCCAGCTCACGACGCTCATCTGATGTACAGTCTGGCAGGACGACTTTGCCCGCAATCTGCCCTTGCCGCAGATATTTTTGGTAGAGCGTATCCAGCAGGCGCGACCAGGCGGGTTGCCTGAAGAAGTGTACCGCACGCTGAATATTATCTGATGACTGACTCATAAGCCTACACTTCTTGTAACTCTTCAGGTCCAATGTAAACCTGCGTAGGGGCCGAGCGAAGACCTTTTTGGTGGTCTGTCTGCAGCCTTGGGCGAGAAAAAAGGTCTTCGCGTCCCTGACAATGATCCACAACTTTCGAGATATTCGGGCAAAACGGGCGCGATAAATCTGGCCCCTACCTCTCTGGCAATGAATTGCCTTTTTTCTTTCGGGCATACATTTGCCGGAAAGGATCGGCGCACGGCGATTTATCGCGTGTGTGTAGGGGCCAGATTTATCGCGCCCGTCGTGCAAATCATACCTTTATTGCTCATTGGGTAATACGACATTTTTTGGAAAAGATCATTATTACACCCGTTTTACTCCTCTTCTTGCAATACGTTGTCTTTTTCCAGCCTCAAACTGCCTCAGATTTCGCCGTGATGACCAAGAAAGTTGTGTACCATTGTCAGGCGGCGGCCCATTTCCAGGCTTTACGTGAGATGGATTGTCCCTATGTGAAATGTGCTAGATCTAAAGAGTTACCCTTTTTTGATTGATAAGCGATCTATTCTTGCTGCGATTTGGATGGTTGCGTGCTACTCCAGAACGAGGCAAAACCAGTCGCCAACTCGCTGCCTTTTTGATGTAGCATTAAGTAGCGCACACAGGCGGACAGCTCGGTGCCTTCACCTGTGATGCGTGGACCAGTCATGATCCATTGGAATTGTTGCGCGTCCAGAAATTTGAGCAGGCGTTGTGTATTGCCTACGCTCACTTTATCGAATGCTTCATCCAGAGCAATCAGGCGTGGTGCGCCTTTACCTGCGCTCTCGTAGAGGGCGGATAGTGCGGCGAAGAAGGGCACGTATAGCGCGACATACTGTTCTGCTCCGCTGCGCTTTTTCAGCAACCGGTCAGAGAGATGCTGTGGCTGTCCGTCAGGTGTGGTGACGTAGATTTCAAAACGAAACCATGAGCGATAATCAAACACTTGCGCCAGAGCTTCGGCGAAAGGGATGCCCGTTGCTTCTTGCTGATTGGCGCGTAAGATAGCAATCTCCTGGCGGAAAGCGTACACCAGCGCGTCAATCTCCTCTTGTTGGAATGTCTGGGCCTGGCGGCGCAAGAGTTTATGATATTGGGCCAGATAGCTGCCCGGTTGTGCCTGATCCTGTTCTTTCGTCACCCAGCGCAGATGATAGTGTTCTTCAATGAATGACGTGTTATTGAGGACCAGATTGATCTTATCGACCCAACCTTCAGCATCGACAATATGTTTGCGTACTGTATCGGCCATCTCTTTGAGCAGGAAATCCTGGAAGAGCACGCGCTCTTTGTCTTCGAGCAAGCGTTCCTGCTGCTTAATCTCTTCGGCCAGGCGCGTCAAGAGTTCGAAGGCGTTTGCGTTGTCCGCATTGATAAAGTGGATAAAGTTTTGCTCGTCAATACGTGGACCATATTCGTGAAGCAAGTTGCCGACTTCACTATTGGTCTGAAAGAGCAATGAATTGGCTCTATTCAGCTCAGTATCCAGCGCCAATTTGCTGGCTAGATAGGCTTCTTCCTGTGGCAATAGAGGTTCGTCCAGTAGGCTCTGAGCGGTATCAAGCGCTGGTTGTGTGATCAGCGCTTGTTGCGCGAGTAGCAGCCTTTCGACTGGATATGAGCCGAGTAATATGGCAAAGCGATTGTATGTAGCGGTCCGTTTCTGTTCAGCCAGTTGCAACGTCTCCTGCGCCTTCTCAAGCTCTTCGCTGCTGGTTGAGAACAGCACTTCAGCCCGGGTCTGAGTATCGCGTGCTTTTTGCATCTGCTCGGGAAGATCGTTCTGGCGATCCTGTAAGGCTTTTAGACGTTCTAGCAAGTTACCAATGCTCTCGCTGGCGCTCTCTTTAACTAGGCGCTCCAATGTGGACAGCTCAGAACGTGCCTGTGCGGTCTCCTGTTCCGCGCGTTTGTGGGCATTGGCGGTGCGTATTTCGGCAACACGGGCTTTGTCGAGAAGATCATTAGCGCGTTTATACGCCTGCCATACCTTAAGTAAATGGTCGAGATGACGCTGCAGCGCTTTGTGCTCACTGAAAAGTTTGTTGGTTGCCTCGTAGGCATCCTCCACGCTGACCAGATCGCTGGCGAAGATAGCTATGTCTCCGCTCTCTTTTTGTAGTTGCGTGCGCATGCTGTTGATATGCTGGCGCAACTCCTGTGTCTCTGAACGTGCCCTGTTGTATCTTTCCTGGGCTTTGTGCAGGCTCTCCAGCGTGGCCCGCAGAGCAGTATAACGCGCTTCCAGTATACTTTCGTGCAAAGCATTGTCCATGCGACCGTGCTGTGTCTTGAGTTCCTGCTGTCTCTGCTCGGTCTGGATGATCTGTTCAACAATGCCTTGTAGCTCTGTGGCAAGCTGTTGCCAGCGTTGGCGCAGCATTTCCTGCGCTTGCTGCTGTTCGCGTATGCGCGTGGCTTTCCCGATACAACGAGCTTTCCCGCCGCTGGCCTGACCTGTCAGCAGGCCATGTTCCCAGCTTCCGCCCTGCTCAGTGCCGTTGTCCATAGACAATGGTGTGTAGCAAGCGTGATCCATAGCGACGAGAAGGGGTTGAAGCGTTTCTGCCCACTCCGCGTAGTTTTCACCCAATTCATCCATCGGCGCAGGATCGCCACGTAGCATGGGAAGTGGCATAGTGGGAACCTGTTCCCAATCAGCTTCGGCGATGTACGCAATATTCAGGCGACAATCACTCAGTCCCTCTGCGATGAGTAGCTTATCGGCCTGATCTGTGTAGGCTGAAGGGATGACCAACGCGTCCAGCAATCCGGCATCTTCCAGCATATATTCAATGCTGCCAGCGAGACGGCTCTGATTATCGATACCGGGCGCAAAGTCGACAAGTTTATAGAATGGTATCGCTGGTATCCCATGAGCGGTCAACCGCTCGCGGGCACGCTGTCGGTGTTCTGAGCGTGCCGGTGTGAATTCCGGTTCTAGCAGCTTTTGTTGATAGGCAGCCTTGGCAAGTGCTACTTCATGCTCTCTGGCACCCTGTTGTTGTCTGAGATCGTTTAAGCTACGCTGTAACTGATTGATGCTGCTGTGCAGACTGTCGGCAGCAGCCTGGATGGCTGTGCGATAATCGTGCAAGAGCGTGCCAAATTGTTCTACCGCTTCTTGTGGCGACAGAGCGTCATTGCACACCTGGGTCGCGCGTTCGTGAATGAAGGCGAATTGGCTTGCTTGTAGGAGGTCGCTTTGTTCTACCAGCTCATCCAGGATAGCGGCGAGACTTTGTTGAGCCACACAGATATGTTCTCGATCCTGTTCGAATTGTCTGGTTGCCTCATCAACCTCGTCGTAGTACTGTTTCTCTTGTTTCTGTGCCGCATGCTGGCGGGTCATCGCGTGGGCTACATCCTGGTGGAGTTGGCGCAACACGCGTAGCCAATCCAGGCGGTCATTGACTTGTGCTTCTAACAGCGAGGTGATCGACGTAGACACATGAGGCGCTGTGTCGTTCAAGGTGATCTGTTGTACGCGCTGTAGTGTTTCCCCCAGTTGGTCTGTGGCAATCTCCCAGCGTGCATCCTGTTGGGCGAGATTGCGCATCAGTTGTAATTGTTGCTCATTTTCCTGGCGAGTACGCAGAAATTCTTTTTGTTGTTGCTCAACCTCCTGGTAACTTTGTTCGCGGCTACCTATGGCATCGTCCAGGATAGATTGTTGCTCCTTGAGTTTGCGTTCAAGCTCGGCCACCTTCTCGCTCACCTGATTCAGCCGTTGCGCGGCCTGCAGTCCTTCGCTACCTTCGAGGGCCGCAATCTCGCCCGCGATTTGCGAGCGCTCAAGTGCTAACTCTTCCAGACGACTCTGAGTGCGCGCCAACTCATTTTCTGCCCGTGTAAGGTTGCCTTTATGCCGACGCACATAGCCCAGGGCTTCTTGCTCTTTAAAGTGCTCGTGAATGTATTCGCAGGCTGCCAATCGCACTTTAGAGCTAATCAATGTTTCCTGGGCAGCGTGCAACTTCTCGGTTGCTTGATAAGCTTTGGCTTTGCGTTCCAGTTCTTCGCGTAGTGTATCCATCAATTCAAGGGTAGTTGCCGCATGCTGAATCAAGTCGCCCGGAATTTGTGGTAGCGATTGGTCAAGGTATTTGCGCACGGCTTCGAGAGATAAGACGCTATTTAAGTTGGGCTGGCGTAGATAGAGCAGTTGTCTGATCAAGCGACGGAAATCATTGACGTCGCTGAAATTAAAGAGATAGTGTGCGACTTTTTGTTCATACTCGCGTTGCGTATCGCAAGCGATGCCGTGATCAACCAGCATTTTGCGAAATGTTTTGAGGTCATAAGCGCGACGTCCGTCCTTTGTCTCATTGACCGTGCGCAGGCCGTTTGCCAGATCCAGGCGTGAGCCATCAGTGATGAGGAAGCGCAATGCAGTGATCGGATTGACGCTATTCCGGTTGCCCGCGAAGACGATGCCGATAGTGAGAAAGCGTGCCTGAGCATAATCTCCGCGCTCCCACACCGCCCGTAATTCTGATGCAAAGGGTGGCTCACTCATATCGCACCATTCAAATTCGAGCGCAACATAGCTTGTACGTTGATCGCGATTAAATGGAGTCGCCGATTCGTTGCTGCCGATGACGTAATAGTCGATGCGCTTCTCCCTTTTGCCGAACGTATCGATGCGTTCTGGACGGAAATCGCCATCGAGTGCCAGGGGCAGTGCGGCAGTCAACACCGTAGATTTCCCGGATGCGTTCTCGCCTGCCAGGAAGAGCCGTCCGTGGGGAATATCAAATTCCTGGTGCTCATAGAGCCAGAAATTCGTCAGAATGACGCGACGCAAACGGTAGCCAACTGGTCCACCAGGAGTGGCTTGTAGTTGCTCAGCCTGCGTGTGCACTGATGTTGCGGTAGGTTCGTCCCAGAGGATGGGTTCTTCGACACTATATACCATGCTGTCCTTCTCCTTAAGCGCCCGTCTGATCTGTTCCTGACAGATCGAGCAATGACATCTGCGGTGCCGGATTTTGTTTCGTTTTCTCTTTCGTGCGTGTCCGTGCAAGCCGACTGCGTGCTTGTGTCGGCTCATCGGCTGCATAGCTTACATCGTAGCGTGCGGCAGTAGGTAATATCAGCATCTCGCCTGTCACATCGGGACCGCGCAAGAGGCCAAGTTGACGCATTTTTTGATAGATCTCCTCCAGCAGCTCTGAACCTTTCGTTGTTTGTGCTGTGCTGCCCCAATGCATGCCATACCGTTGACGCAGCTCGTTGAAAAGCGGCGCGATATCTCCTTGTGGTACACGTAAGCAGCCGTAACTGTCGGGCGACCATGTGCCGGTTGCGACCTGCTGTCTGAAGCTGCCACATAGTAACAGGATCATTTGGTCAATAGAACTATTGAGTGTCAGGGTAGGACCGGAGCCGCTGGATAAGCTACCTCCGCGCACAATACAGGCGTAGTCGCTATTGAGTTCGAGTTGCCAGTTAAAGGACTCTGCTAATTCGTCACTAATCCGGTCGGCGTGTTGGAGCAGAGCGCGAAATGCTGCTTGGTCATCGTAGCGCAAGAGCACTGGTCCCAGCAGCAATGTGCGCCATGCGCGGTTCAGTGCTGGTACGTTCTCTGTCAATGCTGGCAGGGACGCGGGCTGTAAAAACTGCGTTGGATCAGCTAGCCGGTCGGCAAACAAGTCAACGTGCTGCTCATAGAGTGCCTCAATTAGCGAATGTGTCACGCCCGTGAACTCATAGAGGACCTCGCTGTCGGGTGCGTCTTCAACCCATTTTTTAGTTTCGCCTTCCAGTGATTGCACGGCTCCCAGACGAGCAAGATAATCCAGGGCACGCCAGATGCTATAGCGATCATTCTGGTTGCGGAAATCCAGTTGTTTCTCGGGGCCACCGACCAGTTGCGTTTGTGTTTGTAGTTCCTCTGCCAGTTGTGAGAGCAAAAATTGCTGATTTCTCCCGCCCCCGGCCAGGTAACGTTGTTCCGCGAACCAGAGTAGCCAGAGCAGACAGGCGAAGTCGCGAGGTCGCTTGAGCTTGTCATCCGTGAAAACAGGCGTGATCGCGTGGCGGTGGCGTTCCAGGCGGAAAAATGTGGAACTGCGCTGTACACGCCACCCGGTATGCGTCTCGTGCCACTGCTCGATAGCCGCATAATGCGTTCTGATCAGGCGAAATGCCTCGCTATCGGTCTGCGTTGAGACAACTTCGTTGTCGAGCAACGCTATCTGTGCTTGCATAAAATTGCGTGTGTAGATGTGGAGTTGTGGGCTTCTCTGTTCTCCTGCGAACCCTGGGGGCGTCGTGTTGTCCCATGCAATTGAAAATCCCTCTTCCTCGACTTCATCAGCTTGCAATCGTGCTTGTTCCCCATCTATCATCGTTATTTTTCACTAATTTCTAGCTATTGCATAGTTTGCATGTACTGGTAATTGTTTGCGTTGACGCTGTAAGTGATAGCGTGGCAGAACCAGTATGCCATCGCTGCATTGTAGTGAGATATATTGATCCTCGTCCCGATTGAGTAATGTGACTGTAGAGCCATCAGGAGCTTCATATTCAAACAATTCACTCCCCAGACAATTGTCAATGATCTCCGTTAACAGGTTGCGCTCTGTCGGTGTAATCTCGCCGATGTTGCCGACATCCAGCAGTTCATCGCGGAAGAGCCTGGCAAAACGCTGTTGCTGTGCGGCGAACTGCGCCTCGTGTTCGGCTCTGAGGGCTTGTAGTATGTCCTCGTTCCGGCGCATTGGTTGCTCTACCGCGCGCTCCAGGTTCGCTTTATAAATAGGTCGCAACGTCCGTGTGACGGTGGCGGGATCTTGCCATGTGCGACGTTCACCGGGAGTAGCGACGACGCTGGGTGAGCCGGTGAGACCTTCGGGCAGGTGGATGGGCAAGCTATTGGCGAATGCTGCCGCGAACAATTGCTGCGCTGTTTCGACGTCTTCAATCTGCAGAAAGCGCGTGGCTAGCGTGTGCAGCATCGTGACGTAATCGGTGTGCGGACGCAGCGAGGAGGCCAGCGAGTGTGCGCGGTGGACAACTTTCTCGACTGCGTCATGCGCCGCTTTGCGGAACATCTCGACATTGTTGCCTTGCGTGAACCAGTGTTCAAGCGCGGCGAGCTGGCGTTGCACATCTTCGCGCCATTGTTCCTGGGCCTGTTGGTTTTCGGCGAGTTGCTGTGCTGGTGGTGGGAAGGAGCCAATAATTTCCAGCAGAACGGTCCTCCTACCACTGTCGGACCATTTTGCCAGCAAGACACGGATGAGGTTGCTATGTTGGACAAGTTGTTGCGCAAAACTTTGCACATAGGTGACGACGATGCTTTTGTAAAGCAGGAACGTTTCGAGACCTACAGTTTGTTGTGCGCTACGGTTCATACTGCCCAGATACTGCGCTGCGTCATTGGTAACTTTTTCCCAGGTGGTGAAGGCGTCGTGCCAACGTTCAGCGATTTCAAGGTGTCGTTCGGGGGTAAAACTGCTGGCAGCAACCTGAAGCCAACTATCGATTTGCTGAAGTGCTTCCCACAGGCGTGGTAGATCTCCCTGGTGCAGTCCACCCTCACTGGCTCCCAGGCGCGCGTGTTCTGCCAGGAACGCTTCAACCTCAATGGCTTCTGGAGTTGCCTGGTAGCGGAGAATGGGCGAACGGAAATCCGCGATGGATGTGACACGGCTGGTGTCGTGTAACGTTGCCAGATTGCCCCAACCAACAAGCCGTTCAAGATCTCCTTTGCAGGCATCCAGCGTATATGTTGGGTCAAAGGTTGCGCGCACACTATCAAGGATATCCTGTGCTGTGAGCTGATAACGATATTCACGACTACGCTGTAAAAACGTGCGCATGATGACACGACACCAATCAATACGCTCTGACGTCGTGGTCAGATAGTTAAAGAGCGCAATTGGCCCAAATGCTTGAAATGCAGTTGTTAAAGCGCTCTCTGTCTGCTGATTTACTGCGGCAGAAGGAATATTTGTGACGAAGTCGTTGGTCTTTTCAACTGAATTTGACAGCAACTAACCATCCCTCCCTCCTTGTTAGCTTGAAAAGTTACTAAACTAAGCTGTGACCACTGTGTAGCATCTTATTGGCGTAAATTATAGCATAAAGTTGTGTCCTAATGGGTAAAAAGAAAAGATCGTTAGCTCTTTTGGGGCAGAAATGCATCTCCTTCACAAGAAGATGTATGTGGTGTAACATATAAGCTCTTCCCAAAAGCAGGCCATGCGCGGAGGCAGTCCCAAACGATTAGGAAGAAATATCTAATAATTTTGGGGCTAGTTTCCCCTAGTACACTTTGTTTGCTGCTTTTACACTAGAGGGTAGAGTTGATGAAGTGCAACAACTTCTCCTGAACAAGCGAGAGGCCATGCGCGAAGATGAAGCCTATTAAATACTATCTTAGAGCAGGGAAGGCGTGCATTAAGATCTCAGAAAGGACTTTTGGCATGAGACATTTCTCCCTCTTGCTTTCCCAATTTAGCAAGCTGACAATGAACGTTGTATGATGAGTTCTACCAACCTCTGAAAAAGAGAACGATGATCAGTGGCTGTATCTGACGCTGCACCATATTATTTTTGATGGGACTACCTATGAAATATTTTTACCAGAGTGTACGTTGTTTGCTGAATCTGCGCTAGCGCAACTCCCTCTTGTGTTCCGCAACAGGAGTAGACCAGGGATTGCTCGCCCTTGTTGCCTGTACAGACGGGAGGAAGCAGACGACCTTCTCATCTGAACGCAAGGCAATATAAAATAGAAAATTAAAATATATATAGTATTGAGGGAGTTGCATACTTGCAAGAAAATAAAGAGCATCCACGTATTAGTGTCGTTATTCCAGCTCGGAATGAAAGTAAAAACTTGTATTATATCTTACCTCATATCACTGAACAGGTGAGTGAAGTAATTCTCGTCGATGGACATTCGACAGACGATACAATCGAGATAGCCAGGCAATTGCTTCCAGAGATACATATTATCGAACAGACAGGCAAGGGTAAAGGTGATGCGCTACAGGTTGGTTTTGCTGCTTGTACTGGCGATATTATCATTATGCTCGATGCAGATGGGTCAGCCGATCCTACGGAGATCATGCAGTTTGTGCATGCGCTGAAGGATGGGAATGATTTTGCAAAAGGCTCTCGCTTCTGTAAGGGTGGTGACAGCTATGATATCACCTTCTTACGTCGTATGGGAAATTACGCGTTATGTGTGCTAGTTAATATATTATTTGGCACGCACTTCAGCGATCTGTGCTATGGCTATAACGCTTTCTGGCGCTCCTGCCTGAAATCTGTAGAAATTACCTGTGATGGCTTTGAGGTCGAGACGTTGCTCAGTCTGCGCATGCAAAAAGCGCATATGCGGATTATTGAAGTTCCTAGCGTAGAGCGTGCGCGTATTCATGGTCAGAGTAACCTGCGCACTTTTCGTGATGGTTGGCGTGTGTTAAAGACGATCTTCCAAGAGCGTTGGGTTCGAACTCCGTTACCGTCGCGTTCGTATGCAGAAGAAACTGAATATGAGGTGGCGGAACTCTCTTCGCGCTCGAAAGAACTGACCTTATAAACGAACCTTTCTGATGAAAAGAAACTCCGTTTTGTGCAGGAGAAAATATGATTATACGAAAGATGATAAACTATAGTATTGCGGTAATTCTTTGTGCATATACACAGGAGCGTTGGGATGACCTGTTAGCAGCGGTATCTTCAGTACGACAGCAGACGCTCACGCCAACCGAGATTATTGTCGTGATTGATCACAATCCCGCGCTATTGCAGCAAGCTCAGGAGCAGTTGGTTGATGTTGTCGTTGTGGAGAATCGGGAGACGCGAGGTTTGTCGGGTGCGCGAAACAGTGGTATCGCGCTGGCGAAGAGCGAATATATCGCATTTCTTGATGACGACGCTGTTGCTCAGCCAGACTGGTTGATGCTGCTATGCCAGGAATTGGCTGATCCGCGCGTATTGGGCTGTGGTGGCGCGGTTGTTCCACAGTGGTTGGAGCATGAGCCAGCCTGGTTTCCGTCAGAGTTTTCTGTGGGTAGTGGGTTGCACCTATACAGGTATGCCGACGACGGTGAGTCCTGTGCGTAATCCCATTGGTGCGAGTATGTGCTTCCGCCGGTCGGTTTTCGAGGGCGTTGGTGGTTTCCGTCATGGCATCGGTCGCGTAGGTACTCGGCCAGTTGGTTGTGAAGAGACAGAATTGTGTATCCGGGCCAATCGGCACTGGCCGCAGGCGCTGTTTCTGTATCAGCCAGCCGCCAGAGTGTTGCACCGTGTACCGCGTCAGCGTGCCACGTGGCGTTATTTTCGCGCTCGTTGTTATGCCGAAGGTCTCTCGAAGGCGTTTGTGGCGCGCCATGTGGGAGCGCAAGCATCGCTTTCGTCGGAACGCAGCTATACCTCTCGTACATTGCCAGCAGGCGTGTTGCGTAACCTCTCGGCGGCACTTTTTCACAGGGAGGGAGCTGGTTGGGGGCGTGCCGCTGCGATTTGCGCAGGGCTTGGTGCAACGCTAATGGGTTATCTTTTGGGGAGCATCTTTTCACGCGCGCATGACAGCGCGATAGCAGCAATACCGATTATTTCTCTGTCAACGGTAGCATCTGAGAGCATTGATAGTCAGCTTATCGCTCATGATCAGGCCACTAAAAAGGAGCAATATTCTGTATCTGATGCTCTACGCCAGGGGTAATGTGCATGTTTTTTCTGCTGTAAAATTATCTCTACTTTTTTTGCTATGTAGTACTATTAGTATAAATGTAACATAATGTAGTATATGTCGCGTTAAAGAATAAGCAATAGGTGTTGTGACTCGCGCATTGAATAGGATATGTTGTAGAGCGTTTGTGGGAAGTGCAAAGGCCGTCAGCGACTCTATGCGTGAAGCGCACAAGCAATGCCTGTTTCCTCCCCATGCCTAAAGTGCAGGGGTATCCACAGGCAGAAATTTGATGATACAGTATATGCAAGGGATGAGCCGGTGAAAATATCCCCATTGCAATGGATAAAAAGCAATAGTGTCATGTTACTCAATACCGGGTCTCTGATTGGGACGATGCTTGTGACATCAGGGTTGGGCTTCGCCTTCTGGTGGCTTGCAGCCCGGCGTTTCTCGACGGAAGCCGTCGGTCTGGCTTCTGCGGCAACCTCTGCGATGATGTTGCTATCAACCGTCTGTATGCTTGGCCTGGGGACCCTATTGATTACAGAACTACCGCGCAATAGAGGTCAGGAGGGTTCCTGGATTAGCTTTGCGGTGATCCTGGTGGGTGGAGTCAGCCTGGTAGTAGGGATGGTCTTTGCGTTGCTCGCACCATTGGTATCTAAAGATTTACAGCCATTAGGTGCGAATATTGCGCATATGTTGCTGTTCGCGGCTGGTGTGAGCCTCTCAGCTATCACAGTGGTCCTGGACCAGGCGGTGATTGGATTATTGCGAGGTGGCTTACAATTCTGGCGGAATACGCTTTTTACAGTAGCGAAACTGGTCATGTTGGCGCTGGCGAGTGTATGGTTTGCACAGCGTACGGGCATGAGTATTTATGCCGCGTGGATGCTGGGAAATGTGGTCTCGCTTATCCCGCTGGTGATCTTTGCGCTTATTAAAAGCGGAGGGTCGCTGAAAAGATACGTGCCGCAGTGGGGAATACTAAGAAAATTCGGTACTGCTGCCATTCAGCATCATATTCTCAATCTCATTATTCAGGCTCCGACGCAGATGCTGCCGCTCCTGGTAACAATTTTGCTCTCTGTGCAGGTCAATGCCTGGTTTTATGTCTCTTCGATGATGGCGAACTTTGTCTTCTCCATTTCGACTTCGCTCACCATGGTCTTGCATGCTGAGAATGCCGCACAATCCGCCACCTTGGCGCAGAAGGCGCGCCTGACGATAGGTCTTGCTGCGATTACCAGTATCGTTGTCAATGCAGTCTTAATCGTTGCAGCCGCCCCAATTCTGGGTTTCTTCGGCGCGAGCTACGCGATGCATGCCGCGCTAAGTTTGCGTATTCTGACATTTGGGGCTTTTCCCCTGATTATCAAAAATCACTATATATCAATGCGGCGTATTAAGGATGAGATCACCAATGCGATGATACCTATTTCCATTGGTTGCCTGCTAGAATTGGGAGCAGCCGCGCTAGGAGCACACGTTGCTGGTTTGACTGGCTTGAGTGCTGGTTGGGTACTGGCTATGGGTGTTGAGGCTCTGTTGATGGCACCGCTGGTATTGAAGACGGTGATGAACAAGTTGCCATTAGTGGCAGAGAGTGTTATCAATGCGTATATGGATGCGCCTACCCAGATCGTGGCGGCTATTGTCGATACGCCAACCGCTGTACTCAGGAATGTTATCTATATGGATACAACGACCCAGGTGCTTAGAAGTGTTAGGGTGAGGGAAAGATCGACAGAAGAGATGAACAAGATAGCGAGTGCGCCGACGATGGCGATGAGGCGTCTCTCCGAGCTGGAGACGCCTGCTGCGGAGTTACACGCGACCGTAGATAGGCAAATATCTGGCGTTGAGCACATTGAATATGATGAGGGTCCAACTATAAAAATGCAGACGGCAGTGAATCCAATACGCAAACGCAAAATAGAGTTTGAGGTTATAGATGCTCCGACGCAGGTTATGGACAAGCTGCCACATAGGGATGGCGCTACTCCGCCAGGTAGAAGAGGAAAGAGTCTGGATGCCGCTGTTGATTAATACCGTTAATGGTATACTACATGCTAATACGTTATGATCCTGCCTATCCTAAAGGGACTAGAATAAAAGAATGTGAATATTTATTGACACTCTTTTTGAGGAATTGTGGTGAGCAGAAAAACGATGGAGAGCGCAAAGAGAACTTCTTTTATGATGCAATCTATGCAATCGCATCTCCCGATTGCCAATGCACCTGAAGAAGTTGTAAAGAGGCTACTATGCCAACCTCTGGATATTGTACTGGTGTTTCTACCACTGGTCACGTTTGGCCTATGGCTTTTTTCGTTGCAGGCCATCAATCTGGGGAATATGAACGAGCTTGGCCTGGTTTCGGTCTTCCCACCGTCACTGATGATTGCTCTCGGTTTGATGTCTATCAGCTTTTGCTTGAGTTTACGGCGCTCACGGCTCTGGGTGCCGCTGCTGCTGCTGCACGTCTTTCTGTTAATCTTCATGCTGTATGGCGTGAATGCCATGGTGGAGCAGGAGCCACGCTTTAGCGTTGTCTACCGGCACGCGGGCTACACCGAGTACATCATGCGAACTGGCACGGCGAATCCGAACCTGGATGCGTATTTTAGCTGGCCGGGTTTTTTCACATTGAGTGCTTTCTTTACGAAGATTGCTGGTTACTCCACTATCCTGGGGTATGCCGCCTGGGCACCGGTTTTGTATAATGTGCTCTATTTTGGGCCGTTGTATATGCTGTTTGAGACGTTTACGCACAATAAGCGTCTGATCTGGTTAGCTGTATGGCTCTTTTTTCTGACGAACTGGATTGGGCAGGACTACTTTTCGCCGCAAGGACTGAACTTCTTTTTATATCTGGTGCTGATGGCTCTCCTGGTCAGGTGGTTTAGAGGTGTGCCTCTGATTCCTCTGCGTCCACCCCTCCCGCTATTACGCCTGTGGCGACGTCTGCTGCGTATTCGTCTGCTGGCTGGAGTGATGGCGTGGGCAACGGCATCGGAAGCGCCGAGTCCACCCATGCCTGCGCGGCAACGCACTATGCTGATTGCCTCTATCATTATCATATTTGCATTTTCTGTTTTCAGTCACCAGCTCACGCCATTTTTTGTCTTGATGAGTGCCTATGTGTTGGTGATCTTCCGTCGCTGTTCGCTCTGGTGGATGCCCTTACTGATGACTATCATGCTCGTGGCGTGGCTGGCTATTATGACGCGGACCTATCTAGCCGGGCATATGGGCCAGGCTTTTGGTGGCTTTCTGGACATCTCCGCTATTTTCTCCGCAAATGTGTCAAGTCGTGTGGCGGGTGATCCATTGCACACGTTTATTGCCCGCCTGCGTATTATCATGACCGTGCTGGTCTGGTTTGTAGCACTGATTGCAGGCTTTTTGCGCTGGCGTAAAGGCTATCACGATGCAACGATTGTGTTACTCGCGCTGGCTCCATTCCCGCTCCTTATCGCGCAGCCCTATGGTGGAGAGATGCTCCTGCGCATTTATCTGTTCTCGCAGCCTCCGATGGTCTTTTTAGTGGCCTCTTTGTTTTTTATCGTCCCAGCGCCGTTCCAACTGATCACTTTGCCGACGCCCGACCTGTCGCGCTGGAAGGCTGTGGCGATAGCTGGACTTTGTCTTCTCTTGCTAGTGGGTTTCCTGTTCACGCGTTATGGCAATGAAGATATGGATTATATGACAGTCAATGAAGTAACAGGCGTGCGTGCGCTGTATGCTATAGCAAAGCCGGGATCATTCTTCCTGGGGGCCTGGTCGGGAGCGCCATGGCAGTATCAGGATTATGAAATGTATACGCTGGCGACGCTCTCGGATACGAAGCAGTTGAACAATGATCTGGAGCAGCAGAATATGGTCGTCATTGTGCAATATATGCTGAGTCAAGAGCGAGCATCAGGGAATGCGTATCTGCTCTTCACGCGTACCGAGATTGCGACATACGAGGCTACGTCAGGCGATCCTCCTGGTATAATGAATAAATTCGAGCAAGAAGTACGCGCGTCGGGCTATTTTGAACAGGTGTATAGTAATCCAGATGTGCAAATATTTGAGCTGGTTAATGCTAACGGAGGCACATCGTAATGAAGTTGTCTCAACTCTGGCCAACGATCATTCTGCTATCTGCTATTGCTGCCTGTATTGTTGCTTTCATGATGCCAGGGACGCTAGTCGCGCTTGTCATTATTCTATGGTTTCTCTTTATGTGTCCAGGAATGGCGGTAGTACGTTTCATACGTTTGAATGAGACTATTGTGGAATGGACGCTTGCTGTGGCTCTTGGGCTATCCATTGATGCTATTGTGGCTGGTGTTTTCCTTTATGGACACATCTGGTCTCCTCCCGCTATCTTGATAACGCTCGTTGTTTTTAGTACTGCTGGAGCTATTGGGCAGTTAGTGGTCATTCGTCCGGGCTATATGGTACAGGAAGAGACCATCGAGCAGTTGGAGACGGTCGAAATTTCCGCTTTTATGCGCTTGCTGGAGCAGGAAGAGACACACGAGGTTGTCAGCGTTGCCAGGTCAGCGCGCAAAGAGGCTATAGAGGAGAAAGCGACGACGAAGCTGATTACTCCGACAGTTGTGTCGCATAAGGAGCATATCGAGGACCAAGAGACGCGCGTTGTGTCTCGCATGCCAGTGGCACAGGAGAGGAAAGTAGCTATAGAGGAGAAGGAGACGAGTACGCTACCGAGCGCGGAACCAAAGCAGCAGCCTGAGGAGAGGAAAGTAGCTATAGAGGAGAAGGAGACGAGTATGCTACCGAGTGCGGGACCAGTGCGACAGTCCGACGAGAGGAAGGTGGCTATAGAGGAGAAGGAGACGAGCATGCTGCCGAGTGCGGGACCAGTGCGACGACCTGAGGAGAGGAAAGAGGAGATAGCGGAAAAGGAGACAAGCACGCTACCATTGTCGAAAGATGCAGAATATAAGCAGAGTGCTATTGAAGAGAAGGCTAAAGAGATGTCTCCTATTGTAGCGGCAGTACCGTCGGGAAGGGCTGTTGGGCGTCTGCGACCAGTGAGATACAAGCGCATTGAGCCGGAGCAATGAGAACGTCACCCGTCAATAAGCAGAGATAGTTCAATCGCTGAGATAGTGTTTGGAACGCGCACACTTTTCGCCAGTATTGAGTTGAAACCAAACACTATCTGAGAATGTGCAAAACGAAGCTGATATTGCCTTGCATTCAGATGAGAAATAGATGTTGGAAAAAACCTTTGGACGACGCGTGCAGCGTCTCTGGCTGGTACGGCATGGGATGACCCCATGGAATAGTGAGCAGCGGCTCTGTGGTCATTATGACATTGCACTCTCAACAGCAGGATATACGCAGGCGCGATGGGTGGCGCGACGCCTGCAGTCGCAAAACATTGTGGCTATCTACACAAGCGATCTGCTCAGGGCACAGCAGACAGCGCAGGTGATTGCGCGAAAATGTGCACAACCAGTACAGATCGAGCCATCGTCAGCCTGGCGCGAACTGGCTTTCGGAGATTGGGAAGGTTTAACGTATGCTCAGATTGCTGAACAGGCACCAGTAGATTTTTTTACTGATCCGGTGCACTCTACACCTCCCAACGGTGAGCGTTTTATGGCTCTTGTAGAACGTGTGCAAGCTGCATTTACTGACCTTGCACTTGGCGCTAACAACATGACTGGAACGGTTGGTGATATTGTGCTGGTGAGTCATGGTGGCACACTGCGTGTATTATTGTGTCTCCTATTGAGTATGCCTTTTGAACGCCAGTGGCAGTTACGTATCGATCCTGGCTCACTCAGCGCCATCGATTTTGTAACGGGCACAGACGATGTGATGACGACAGCGTCTCTGGTGGCATTAAACATACAGGCTGTTCCACGTGCTAAAAATGCCACCGCGCAGGCGAGATCTGCTGCACATCAGCATCCAGAGAAAATAGAGGCACGACCTGTAGATGGATGATGAGCACCATAACACAGAAGCGAGTACTTCTCAAGAAAGAACTGCTCCATTTTTTAATATCACTCGCTGTTGTCTGGGACAGTATAAAGAGCTGGTAGCGGCTATACGCTTTCTCTCCACATTGCCAGTTCCTGGTAGTGCACAATTGTTTCGTACGGACGCAGCGGAACCATACCTGATTGTTGGCAGTGCTTATTTCCCGCTGGTTGGCTTGCTTATTGGGGGACTATTATGCCTATTACCATTTGTAGTAGGCTGGTTGCTACCGGCCCTGGTGCTAGCGGCACTGCTGGTAATTGCGCAAGTACTACTCACAGGTGGCCTGCACCTGGATGGTTTAATGGATACGTGTGATGGCTTATTTGCTGGCCGTGGGCGCAAACGTATGCTAGAGATTATGCGTGATAGCCGAGTGGGAAGCTTTGGCGTGCTTGGTGGCGCAAGTATTTTGCTGCTTAGATTTGCGCTTTTTGCCAGCTTAAATCGCGATCAGTTGTATCTGGCTCTGTTACTCGTGCCTCCTGTCGGACGTTGGACTATGGTACTCGCCATGCGTGTCTATCCTGCCGTGCGTGGCAACGGGTTAGGTGCCACAGTTCGACAGACAGTGACCCGAGCGCGTTTATTCATGGCAAGTGTACTTGCTTTGTTGCCTGCGTTGCTACTCATGCATTTGCCCGGAGTAGCTCTATGGCTGGCTGGCACGCTATGTGCATTGGCTCTGGGAGCCTGGGTGACACGGCGTCTGGGTGGTCTAACTGGTGATGTGTATGGCGCTATCGAGGAAGTAACAGAATGTGTCTGCCTCTTGCTTGTGGTATTACTGCGCACCTGGCTCTGATGATTACGCTTTCATCCCAGATGCGCATCATCAGTCTCTTTTTCGGAGATGCTGGTTATGCTACGAGTTTTGACTCTCTTTTCCACTTCTTGGAGAGGTCATGATGCATTATGCTAGGTAATAGCAGACTTTTTTCTGTTAGACTGAATAGAAAAGGAAGATCTTTCTATGGAGATGGACCATAAAAGCCTTAGAGATATTCCTTTCGCAAACCCACTCCATGGGAGATCCTATCTAGTCTCGTTTGACGATTTTCTCAGGGTATCAGCACATCGATATCTTCGGTTGCTGGAAAAGCCAGAGGAATAATTCCTGCTTGATTCTGAAGGTCCATCGCGGGTTGATGTGATACACTAGGAATGCTACCTCTTTCCCAGGAAAAATTAATATATATTGCTGATGCGCGAGAAGGATGTGTATTATGCATCATCAACAAGAAAGCGACAGAACTACTCACGTGCAAACGGCTCCGCAACTGGTGCTTGTGCTAGGGGGAGCGCGCAGTGGGAAGAGTATGTTTGCGCAACGACTGGCGGCAGAGAGTGGACGACGTGTTGCCTTCATCGCTACGGCTACTGCCAATGACGATGATATGCGTGAGCGTATTTTGCGTCATCGTACCGTGCGTCCTGCCAACTGGTATACGCTTGAGGAGCCACTGCAGTTAGCCACGGCCATCGAGCAAGCTGCGTCGGTAGCTGATGTGCTGGTGTTGGACTGCGTAACACTCTGGTTGTCGAACTGGTTGCTCGCGCAAGACGATGTGGAACAGATAGGTGAGCCAGCGATACATGCGCGTTACAATGATGGAGCTGCAGCCGAGATCGAGAAGTTGCTAGGCGCATTTGCAGCTTTAGATGCTACGAAGACCCTGGTTGTCGTGTCGAACGAGGTTGGTCTTGGTATTGTGCCCGCTTATGCACTGGGACGAGTGTATCGCGATATATTGGGGCGTATAAATCAGCATCTTGCTGCTGCTGCTACGCGTGTCTACCTGATGATTGCGGGACTGGGCGTTGATCTCAAGCGTTTACATGAGGAAGCCAGCTTGTGAAGCAGTGGTACTGGACGCGTTTTTGATTGACTATAGCTGATCTTTTTTGATTGACTATGGCTGATCTTTGTGCGTATATTACAGCTTGAAACAACTTTTTTTTGTCATCAGGTGGTCGAGAAATCATGTGTCTCGACAGAATAGGGAAGTCGGTGGAAGTCCGACGCAGTCGCGCTACTGTAACTGGGATGCACATCATGTATTCAAATATATAATGTGCATAGAAACCAGAAGCCAGGAGACCTGCCTGATGAACTTTGCTCAGCATCCTTCGCGTAAGAGGAGCGAGCTACCTGAGGCATCACTTTTTCTCACTCGTTTTGTCTTGGTTGGTCTCCATTTCGCGCGAGGTGGCTGTGGGCATTCTAGCGGAGGATACAATCAGATGCGCACAAATGTCATCTCTTCCCTTTGTTCATTGATCTGGCTGCTCGGCAGTCTCTGTCTACTGGCCGCGTGTGGTCAGACGGCTAGCACAAGTCCGACACCAACTGCCACCGTTGGGCTTGATGTTTATGGTACCCCTATCAGCATTCCAGCGAAAGCACCGCAACGTATTGTGTCGCTTGTACCGAGTATGAGCGAGATTCTGGCTGCGCTCAATCTCACTCATCGGGTAGTGGGCGTCGACTATGAGACAAATTATCCGGCTGCTCTGGCAAAAGTTCAGAAGATATCGGATATTAACGGCATGTATAACGTTGAGTCTATTGTGGCATTACGCCCGGATTTAGTTTTAAGTAGCGGTGGATTGAGTAAAACATATGATGCGCAGTTGACGCGATCAGGTCTACACGTCGTAGATTTGCCACCAGTTGATTTCCAGCAGTCGTTGCAACAGATTATTACTGTTGGCCGTTTGACATATACAACAAGTACAGCCACTGCGCTCGTTAACCAGCTAAATCAGCAGATGCAGCAGATCGAAAATAGCGTCAAGGGTACCACTGCGCCCAAAGTCTTGCTGGAGGTAGATGATAGTACACCTGGCAAACCGTATGTCTTTGGTGGAGGTTCTTTTGGCGACCAGATGTTGCAGGAGAGTAATGCCGTGAATATTTTTCACGCGGACAGCGCAGGTAGTGGCTATCCACAGGTGACAGATGAGTCGGTGATTGCTGACAATCCGCAATTTATTATTTTAACCGAGGACCTGCAATATGGTGGCAATCCACAAGACGTCTATAAGCGTACGAACTGGGAAGGCATTGCAGCGGTCAAAGCGCACCAGATCTATCATATCAATGCAGACATAATGCAGCGACCAGGACCGCGTCTGGTCGAAGGTTTGCGTTGCCTGGCGCAGGTGATCCACCCGGGTAAGTTTTCTGGAGCCTTACCCGGCTACTGCACTGCAAGTGTCTAATATCCAACCCATAGGCATTCAGATGAGAATGGTGTCGTAGCACCGTTCTCATCTTGCTGATGTGCTTATTGGTTTCCTTTGCTCCGCTACTGCAGGATTAGCTTCAGTGATCAGGCGAGCTCCGCGCTGGTAGGTAAAGTAGGCCCAGGCCCACTGAAACATAACCAGCATGCGATTACGGAAACCAATCAGGAAGAAGATATGCACAGCTAGCCAGAGTAGCCAGGCCGCAAAACCAGAAACGCGCAACCAACCCAGATCAGCAATGCCGGATGAGCGTCCAATCGTTGCCAGGTTTCCTTTGTTGACGTAATGGAAGGGTGTGGGAGCCTCTGTACTGCTTACACGCCGGACAATAACAGTAGCTACGTAGTCACCTTCTTGCATTGCGACTGGCGCAATGCCCGGTAATGGCTTCCCATTCTGTTGTAGGCTCGCTGTATCGCCGATGACAAACACATTGGCATGGTCTGGTAACGAAAGATCAGGTTCGACTTTGACGCGACCTGCCCGGTCTGTTTCGGCCTGTAGCCACGTACCGGCAGATGAAGCCGCAACACCAGCCGTCCAGATGACATTTTTCGTGTGCAAACGCTTACCAGCGATAATTGCCCCTTCTTCATCAATCAGTTCGACTGTTGAATGCGTGCGTACTTCTACACCCAAATGATGCAACGATTGCAACGCTTTTTGCGCTAAGCGCTCGTGGAAGGCTGGTAATATGCGCGGCATAGCCTCAACCAGGATGATACGTGCCGAACGTGGATCGATGTGTTTGAAGTCTTGCGCCAGCGCAACATGGGCTAATTCAGCGATTGCGCCTGCCATCTCCACTCCGGTTGGACCAGCGCCCACTAGCACAAAAGTCAGCAGAGCTTTGATGCGCTCAGGATCGGTCTCTCTTTCAGCTCGCTCAAAAGCGATGAGAATCTTGCGGCGGATGGAGGTTGCATCAACAATCGACTTGAGGCCCGGCGCATAAGGTTCCCATTCATCATGCCCAAAGTAGCTATGCCTAGCGCCAGTTGCCACTATCAGGTAATCGAAGGGAGTGGTCCCATCCTGTACGATGACGTGCTGCTTTGCGAGATCAACGCCAGTTACCTCTGCCATCGCGACAGTCGTGTTGTGTTGCTTACGTAACACGTGACGGATCGGTGCCGAGATATCAGCCGGGGACAGACCCGCTGTAGCTACTTGATAGAGCAGTGGCTGAAACAGATGGTGATTCCGGCGGTCGATCACAGTTAGATCAACCGGAGCATTGCGTAGGGCGCGTGCTGCTCGCAATCCACCAAATCCGGCTCCAATAATGACAACGCGTGGTTTTGTATCCGAGGTAGCTTCGTCTGTCTTGCTCTGCTCGTTGCTTGAGTGTGCTGTATGCATGATCGTCTCCTCTTGAATGCCGCTGTGCTTGTCTCTGCGGAGAGATGTTTGCACTGTTCAGCAGTGAACTATCTTGAAAATCTGTGAGCGCATTGAGCGTATAAGGTGAATTTTTCTCCACTAGATGTTGTTAGTGTGCATTCTATCTCTAATATACTACGCACAGTTTGTCCCCATTGGCAATAGCCACCCTCAGCGCTGAAAATGATAATCAACGATAGATGCGTTTAAAAAATTTAAGTGTATAGTGGTATTAGTGTGAATTAACCGCCCAAAGAGATAGAATGCTAGAAGCATGAGATGATAAAATAAGGCCGTGTGAGTGAAGCCCAGATCACATATTCTTGGAGGTTTTCTATGCAAGAGTCAGCGTCCAACGAAATTCCTGCGTCCGACGACGAGATTGAGGAACTGAGCGAAGAGGGTCGCGCGCGTATACGACAGGAGCATGCTGAGGTGCGCGCACAGCGCAAGCCAGGACGTACCGGGCTGGTGATTGTCAACACCGGTAACGGCAAGGGCAAGACCACCGCCGCACTCGGTGTCTTGCTGCGTGCCTCGGGACAGCATTTGCGCGTGGTGATGCTGCAATTTCTCAAGGCACAGACCGGCAACTGGGGCGAGATCCGCGCGGCGCAGCGTCTTGGCGTTGAGATTATTCCCCTCGGCGATGGTTTTACCTGGACTAGCAATGATCTCTCTCATGATCGTGCACTTGCGCAAGCCTGCTGGCAGCAATGTCGAGAAAAGATCGAGAGCGATCAGTATGATGTCGTGATTATGGATGAGATCACCTATGGGTTCAAATACGGCTGGCTCGATATCGCTGAGGTGCTTACCACGCTACGCCAGCGTAATCCGCGCATGCATATCATCCTGACCGGGCGCGATGCTCCTGAGGCGCTCATTGAGTACGCCGATCTGGTGACAGAGATGCGCGAGATCAAGCATCCGTATAAGCAGGGCATTCTGGCGCAAAAGGGCATCGAGTTTTGAGTGTCTCCTTACGTTGCTACTTCTTTTGCTGCTGAAATAGATTTATTAGAGGAAGGCAAGATGAGCATAAAACAATCAACAGACGTCGCTATTATCGGTGCAGGCGTCAGTGGCTGCTCTATCGCGTACCATTTGAGCAAAGCCGGTGTTGAGGTCTGCGTTTTCGAGCGAGCAGAGATCGCCTCCGAGGCTTCCAGCGCTGCCGCTGGTCTGCTAGCTTCCGACAGCGTACCTATTGAACCGAAAGCCGGTGCCGATCTCTTTTTCGCTAGCTGGTCGATCTCTGCCGAAGTTCTAGCTGAGATTGAAGCGGTGAGCGGTGAGCAGGTCGAATATAGGCGTACGGGTGCCTTGCATATCATTACAAACGAGGATGAACAACAGCGACTCCGCAAGTACGCCGAGTTCTGGCTGGCCCATGGGCAGGATGTGACGTGGATAGCGGGCGAAGAGCTACGCGCGTACGAACCTTCGTTAAATCCGACGCTAGATACTGCACTCTACATTCCCCATGGCGCGAGCATGAGGCCGCGTCTGGTAACGAGAGCCTATGCCGAAGCTGCCCGTAAGCTCGGTGCACAAATCTATGAGCAGTGCGAGATAACAGGTTTCCAGCAGCATGCTGGCAAAGTCACCGGTATACAGACCGCACAAGGAGAAGTCATCGCCTGTAAACGTATCGTGATCGCCACTGGTGCCTGGTCAGCGCATGTTGGGCAGTGGCTAGGATTGACCATGCCAGTTGTGCCTGCGCGTGGTCAGATCCTTTCGCTTAAGCAGCCAGCTACGCCGTTAAAGCATACAGTCTTCGGCAATGGTCTCTACCTGATACCCAAAGTTGACGATACAATCTATGTTGGCGCGACGGTTGAGCATGTAGGCTTTGATAAGAGCAATACTGCTGGTGGTCTCGCCTGGCTGCTTTCCAACGCTATTCAGTTAATACCTGGACTTGAGCATGCTGCGCTGGCTAATATTTGGACGGGTCTGCGTCCGTGGTCGCAGGACACCTATCCCATTCTCGGCAAAGCGCCCGGCTGGGAAAACGTAATTCTGGCAACTGGACATGGTGGTGGCGGCTTTGAACTGAGTGCAATTACCGGTAGAACAATTACAGAGTTACTGACGAGCGGGCAAACACCAGCCGTGATCCAGCCATTCGGTCTGGAGCGCTTCATATCGTGATCCGCTCATCTGTATGCAAGTAAATATCGACTTTTTGTCAGAGCAGATGGTGTATTCAATATCGGATAGCCATCTTTTCGCCAGACGATCAAGAAGATTAGGAACAGTTTGCCTTATTAATGAGCAGAAAGATCTATCTCCTGCCAGAGGAACAGACACTATAGGTGGGCCTCATTCGTGTACATTGGTGATATTGCCTTGCATTCAGATGAAAGGATGTTTCCTATGGTGAGTAACACAACTGATCGCCGCGCTACTTTCATTGAGCCACATACCCTGGCGTTCCTCAAGGGGCTTGAGGCACAGGGTGGCCCTCCTCTCTATACCTTAACACCTGCCGATGCGCGTAAGGTGCTCTTAGCTATGCAGGCAAGTGTGAGCGTCACGAAACTTCCGGCTGAAATTGAGGATCGCACCATTCCAGGAGGTCCAACCGGCGAGATTTCGCTGAGGATTGTACGTCCGCAAGGGACAACCGGGGTATTACCGGGTATTGTGTATTGTCATGGCGGTGGCTGGATACTTGGGGATAAAGAAACCCATGATCGCCTGGTGCGTGAAATTGCCAATGGTGTACAGGCGACCGTGGTGTTTGTGAACTATACTCCTTCCCCGGAGGCCCACTATCCTGTGGCGGTGGAGCAAGCATATGCAGCATTGGTCTGGGCGGCTGAGCAAGAAACCGCTGTCGGCATTGATCCCTCACGCCTGGCGCTGTTTGGCGATAGTGTCGGGGGGAATATGGTTGCGGCGCTCACTTTGTTGACTAAAGAGCGTAAGGGACCTAAGCTAACGTTCCAGGTGCTCTTCTACCCGGTCACAGACGCGGGGATGGATACTGCTTCCTACCAGCAGTATGGTGATGGCTCCTTCTGGCTCTCCGCTGCGGCCATGAAGTGGTTCTGGGATAGTTATGCACCAGAGGTAGCGCAACGCAAAGATTACAAGGTTTCACCCTTACAAGCGGGGCTTGCGCAGTTACAGGGACTACCACCAGCTTTGATTATCGTGGACGAGAACGATGTGTTACGTGATGAAGGGGAAGCGTATGCCCACAAATTACAGCAAGCAGGTGTCAGGGTGACTGCTGCCCGTTATCTGGGCACTATTCATGACTTCGCTCTACTTAATCCCATTACGGAGACGCCCGCTCCTCGTGCTGCCATTGCTCAGGCTATTGACACACTGCGCAAAGCGTTCGCATAAGTACATCCTGGGAAGAGAAAAAGGAGCATAGTGTATATGACCATGTTTTTGCTGTTATTAGATGCGATTTAAATTTTTGGAGCATTTTGTGGCAAAAAATGAAGAAAGATGAAAGGAAGAAAGATGGCAAAATCATGTACACATCTCAACCAGATACAAGAAGTCACGCCGAGCGTGCGTGGCTGCGAGGATTGTCTGAAGATAGGCGACACGTGGGTACACTTGCGCCTGTGTCTCACTTGTGGACATGTGGGCTGTTGTGACTCATCGAAGAACAAACACGCTACCAAACATTTTCATGCGACCAACCATCCGATTATTCAGTCCTTCCAGCCCGATGAAGATTGGATCTGGTGTTATGTCGATGAGGTGATGCTCTCTCCGGCTTGATCACAGCTTGACGTCATAGATATTGCGACCTGATTGAAGAAACTCCTTTGCAATGGAGAGAGATGCCCTCTATGGTAAGCGCCCATAAAACAAAGTAATAAACAGACGGAGAAAGATATGGGGAACACAAACAAGATATACCAAAGGGAAGCAACGGAGATCTGGCCCGCTCTGCCATTTGAGGCGTGGAGGGGTACCTGCGAGACACTCCATATGTGGACGCAGATTATTGGCAAGGTCAGAATGGAGATGAGTCCATTTGTAAATCATTGGTGGCATGTCCCATTGTATATTACCCCTCGTGGGCTGACGACGTCTGCCATTCCTTCTCAACGTGGCACCTTTGCCGTCAATTTTGACTTCATCGATCACAACCTCTTTGTGCTGACAAACGATGGGACTAGCAGAGCACTGCCACTGATCCCTCGCTCGGTCGCGGCTTTTTATCGGGAATTCATGGCCTGTTTGCATGCTCTGGGGATTGAAATCACTATCAACACATTGCCGTGCGAAGTGCGCAATCCCATGCGGTTTGATGAGGATAAGGTACATGCCTCCTACAATCCTGTCTACGCTCAACGCTTCTGGCGCATTCTGGTGCAGGCTGATAACGTTTTGAAGCGCTATCGCTCGCGCTTTCTCGGCAAGAGCAGTCCCATCCATTTTTTCTGGGGCAGCTTTGATCTGGCGCAGTCGCGTTTCTCCGGTCGGAGCGCGCCCGAAAAAGTAGGTGCAGATCGTGTCACACGGCTAGCTTATTCGCATGAAGTGATCAGTTGCGGGTTCTGGCCTGGCGATGAGCGTTTCCCGGCACCGGCTTTCTATTCCTATACCTATCCAGAGCCGCCTGGACTCAAACAGCCTCGCCTCTCCCGGCTACGGCGTTTTATAGCCAGGAACTGGGAGAATACTTACTGCGCTATGATGATGTGCGCTTAGCTTCTTCACCTGAGCAGGCGCTGCAAGAGTTTTTCCAGAGTACTTACGAAGCTGGAGCCACACTGGCTCATTGGGATCGCGAGGCGTTAGAGAGGAGTAAAAAACAGTAGATCAAGCAGGTGCGCGATGCTCTGTCAACGCAGGCCGATGTTTCGCGACTGCGCGATAGAACTGATGACCTGGAGCATACTCTGTCCTTTTCTCTCAAGTTTTCCACAAAGTGACAGTAAAAGACACTGTCACTTTGTGTCACTTTTCCCAATTGGCCTGTAGAGCGCGTTTAGACACCCAAAGTGACAAGAGTGACACAGGAGGGGAGAAGAGATTGTTGCTATGCGGGAGTCAACTCCAATGGAATGTTCCTCTGCATAGCTGCAGGACTTGCTCCCGCTGACATCCGGCTATTTATGGACTGGAGCTGCTTCAGCCACCTCAGATGCGCCAACCCGGCTAAATTCCCCCATCGTTCTAAACTTCTGATAGCGCTGCTCAAGCAAATCATGCAGCGGATAACGCTTGATTTCCGCCAGATTGCTGAGAATAGCATCCTTGAGCGTATTCACCATTTCCTGATAATTGCGATGTGCACCTCCGAGTGGCTCTGGCACAACTTCATCGATCAATCCCAGTTCTTTGAGGTCGCGTGAGCGAATGCGCATGCCTTCGGCAGCCTGTGCGGCATGGGTCGGTTCGCGCCAGATGATGGAAGAGGCTGCTTCTGGTGAGGCAACCATGTAAACGCTGTGCTCCAGCATCAAAATACGATCAGCGACACTGATTGCCAATGCGCCACCACTACCGCCCTCGCCGATGACAGTCGCGATAATCGGTACACGCAAGCGGGACATCAAATAAAGGTTGGCGGCAATGGCCTCGGACTGTCCGCGCTCCTCATCCACCAGGGTGGGAGAAGCACCAGAAGCATCTACCAGGGTAATAACCGGAATGCCGAATTTTTCCGCCTGCTGCATCAAACGGCTGGCTTTACGAAACCCTTCCGGGTGTGACATGCCCAGATTACGGAACTGCCTTTCCTTCAAATCGCGACCCTTCTGATGGCCTACGAGCATGACGGTCTCATCGCCGATTTTAGCGGGACCGGCCATGATAGCATGGTCGTCGCCAAAAGAACGATCACCATGCATCTCGAAAAAGTCATCGCATAGCAGCCGGATATAATCGGCGGCATAAGGGCGATCCTTGTGTCGTGCGACCTGCACCGTTTGCCAGGCACTGAGATTTTTATAGATCTCTTCAGTGCGTTGGCGCAGCTCACGCTCAGCCTCCCATAGCTGTGCAATTTCCTCACTTTTGAGACGCTCGCCCTTGCGCTGTAGGGACGTAATCTTTTTTTCTAACTCAGCCAGTGGTTTCTCAAATTCCAGATCGTAAGCCATCCGCTCTCCCTTCTCTGTTACTGTTTGTATGTGTGCTATCTTTATCGATCATGCAACGTGTTATGCTTTTCCTGTTGTTTTTGTATAGAGACGCAGAAGTTGTGCCAGTGTTTGTCGCAGATCTCGCCGATGCACAACCGCATCGATCATACCATGTTGCAGTGCAAATTCGGAGTTCACCGTCCCTTCAGGAGTTTTTATATGCATAAATTGCTCCACAACACGTGGTCCAGTGAAACAGAACAGGGCTCCGGGTTCAGCCAGTATGACGTCACCGAGCATGGCAAAGCTCGCAGAGACGCCGCCCGTGGTGGGGTGCGTGATCAAGCTGAAATAGGGAATGCCTGCCTCGCCCAGTTTTGCCAGGGCGGCGGATGTCTTCGCCAACTGCATCAATGAATAGAGTCCCTCTTGCATGCGTGCGCCACCGGAGGTGGCAGCGATGAGCACCGGCATACGTTTCTCGATACCCAGCTCGATAGCGCGGGTAATCTTCTCACCCACGACCGATCCCATCGTACCAGCAATAAAGGTCGGGTCCATGACTGCGAGCGCGAAAGGACTGCCTTCTAGCGTAGCATGACCACTCACCACCGCTTCATTGATGCCAGCTTTCTGCCGTGTATCCTGCAATTTTTCTACATACGAGCGTTTGTCAGCATAAGCAGCAGGATGGATCTTGAAATGGAGTGGGTCGGCAGAGATAATATCTGCGTCCTGCTCCACAAAGCTACCCTGGTCCACGAGTAATGCGATGCGTTCGTGAGCGGTAATCTGGAAGTGGTAATTGCAACGCGTGCATACTTTCTGGTTCTTTTCCCAGTCGCGTCGATAGAGAATCTCCTTACACTTCCGACATTAAATCGCTATATCTCCCATTGCTGGCAATGTTGGCTTGACCTGTTTCGTAGCTGTCTGCCTGGTCAACGGAATAGATGCTTCTTTTACCATACCGAACTCCCCCCATTACTCGTGTGCAAACAGTGCATTGACAAAACTTTGCGGCTCAAACGGGATCAAATGCTCAACCTTTTCTCCCGTGCCGATGAACTTGATAGGCACGCCGAGATCGTCGGCCACAGCAAAGGCAAAGCCGCCCTTTGCTGTGCTGTCCATCTTGGTAATAATCACGCCTGTCAGGCCAATATCCGCCGCGAACTGACGGGCCTGGAGCAGGGCATTTTGTCCAGTCGTTGCATCAATGACCATCAATAACTCGTGTGGACCATCCGGGACGAATTTCTGAATAATTTTATTAATTTTCTTTAATTCTTCCATCAAGTTATACTTTGTGTGCAGGCGACCGGCGGTATCCACAATCAGGACATCGCTGCCGCGTGCCTGTGCGGCCTGGATGGCATCAAAGACCACAGCTCCGGGGTCGGAGCCTTGCTTTTGACTAATGACGGGTACGTCGATGCGTCTGCCCCATTCCTCAAGCTGGTCGATAGCAGCAGCGCGAAACGTGTCGCCTGCCGCTAATGTAACTTTGTGATCTTCCTGGGTGAGGCGGTGGGCCATCTTGGCGATACTGGTTGTTTTGCCTGAACCATTGACGCCGATGACTAAAAACACAGTCAGAGAGGATTGTTTGGAAATGCGCAGGGCCGATGATGTGCCGAGCAGTGCGGACAGTTCCTCGCGCAGCGCTTGCTGCACTTGAGCGCCGCTCTGCATATGTTCTGCTGTGACGCGCTGGCGCAAGCGGTCGATGAGCCACAGTGTCGTGCCTGGTCCGACATCAGCCCCCAGTAGCGACTCCTCCATCTCATCCCACAGCTCATCGGTAATGGTGTCGGTTTCCTGAACAGTTGTTCCTAGCCGGTTAAAGAGTTGTCGTGTTCGACTCAAAAAAGTGAAACGTGGCTCTAACCCAGAAGGTTCCCCGCGCTGCTCTTGAGTTGTCTCTTGTGCGCGCTGTTGTTCTTCTTGCGGCTTTTCTTGTGGTTTCTGCCCAAAGAATCGATTGAGCACGTCAGCATTGACTCCTTTTATAATAGAAACATAACAAATACCCATAGGCATATCATCAAACGCCAAATAGAGGGTGTATAACCACGCCCATATGCTGAGCTGTGGTTACCCCTCTACGTGCAAGAGGCAAAAGAAATGCGGTGTACCCGCCTTTTGCCTCCAGATTCACGCCATGAAGCAACAAACGCCGCTCATGTGCGTCAAGTCTGCTGGGTGATCGCACTCCTTATTGCCGACCGCTGCGGTACGTATGGAGTGAACCATCACTGATTGGTTCATTGATGATGATGTCGCCGTTACGGATTTTGATATTGTACAAACATGATGGATTTGTGCAAACCCATGCTTTGTACTCAATGGAAGCTCCCTGGCTACCGAAATCCGAAAGCGGAACCAGATCACCTTCACTACATTTGCGACAGCGGGGAAATGCATTTTCCACGAAATCGCCTCCTTCCTTCTCTCTGGAGGTAATACGCGCTTGTTTTAGGTCAACAAGCGAGGCTTAGCAAGATAGTAAGCCGAGGGGGAGCCTCCGCCGCTGCATCCGCGTCCCCACAGCAGGTGTAATCCATGCCCTACCTATCATACCATAAGTTCTCTTCTCTGTCAGTAGGTAAGTGAAGAATTATTCATATTTGCCTCGAACGTGATGTATTCTTCCAATTGATCCTCCTATGAGAAGAGTCAAAAGCACTGACGTTACTGCTTACCTTCAGCATAACAGGAGTTACAATTCTAGTCAAGCATGCCTATTTGTCAAGTTATATGCTCCTCTAGCTGATTGCGTAAAATTCCCCACACATGGAAATTTATTCATCTTCTGGCATGCTGCTGTTCATCTTCGCGGGATGTTTTTTCTTCTATTTCACTGTCTTTGCGTCGTAAATAGCTGAACAGAGAAGCTGATCTTCATGAATGATCTTAGATATATTTGCTGTGCGCGAGTTATGCTGCATTTTTGGCATGATTATTGCAAAATATTTTGCTGGGATAGCCTTTTGCGAAAGTCGCAATGCTTTGAATATTTCTCCCGGATAGATGATGCCCCGGGTGTAACTGGACAATGAGTGTATGAGTGTGCCTGAGCGTATCGTAAAACGAGAGCAGGCTGCTTGACATGCTCTGAGAAAAAGGAGTACTGAAGAATGGTAGCAAAGACAAGCAGGACGCAGCGTCGTACGGACGTGTATGTGGTGGGTGAAAGGAAACGTCGCATGCCGGATGATCTCTATAATGAGCGTGAAGAAGAGAATGACAAGGCGTTCTGTTATGGCTGTGATGAGGAGTATGAGGAAGAGGAAGAAGATCAGCGTATGGCTGTAGATGATTCGGTGAAGCAGTACCTGAAGGAGATTGGTATGTATCCTCTTCTCACCGCTGAGCAGGAATTGCTACTGGCCGAGCGTGTGTCGCGTGGAGATTTACGCGCTCGCCAACGTTTAATCGAGGCTAATTTACGTCTGGTGGTGAGTATTGCCAAACGCTACTCTAATCAAGGCTTACCGCTGCTGGACTTAATTCAAGAAGGCAATATTGGTTTGATGCGTGCGACGCAGAAGTTTGATTACAAGCGTGGTTTTCGCTTTAGTACGTATGCGACCTGGTGGATTCGCCAGGCGATCAGTCGTGCTATTGCAGAACATTCGCGCAGTATTCATATTCCGGTGCATGTGGTTGAACTTATTTATAAAATCAAGCGTGTTGCGCGTCGTCTTTATCAGGATCAGGGTATTGAGCCGTTGCCGGAACAGATTGCGGTGGAGGTCGGTTTGCCACGTGAGCGTGTGGTGGAACTGCTGAGTGCCTCCGATCAGCCTATTTCGCTGGACGCGCCGATGGCTGATGACGAAGAATATCACCTGGCTGATACCTTAGAAGATCGTTATATCCTGCCGGAGGTTGATCAAACTGCTCATCAGTTGTTGCAAGAACAGATTGATCAAGCGCTCAACGTCTTAAATCCCCGTGAGCGGATTATTATAGAGATGCGTTATGGACTGAAAGATGGACATTCGCTTTCGTTAGATGAGGTGAGTAGCGTTTTCCATCTCACCCGTGAGCGTATTCGTCAGATCGAGGTGAAGGCCCTACGGAAATTGCGCTATCCTGAGCGCTATGAGGGTATACGCGAACTCGCGCGTATCTGAATATTTCTCACCTGAATGCAAGGCAATATGATAGAGAAAGGGCACCTGTCCAAACCTGAAACAGGTGTCCCTTCGTACTCGTTATGCGCACTGGTTGCTTATTCTCCCGCTATCACACCGCCAGCCATCTCTTGCAAGTAGGCCTGGATGAAGGGGTCAACATCGCCTGCCAGATAGCGTTCTGTGTCGCCCATCTCGAAGTTTGTGCGGTGATCCTTGACGATGCTATACGGGTGGATGGTTACTGAGCGAATTTGTGTGCCGAAGTCGGCCTGGACATGTTCGCCTTTGAGTCTGGCAGTCTCTTCCTCACGTTTTTTCAATTCTCGTTCATAAAGGCGTGCTTTCAACAACTTCAGTGCCACCTCACGGTTCTGGATCTGTGAGCGTTCGTTCTGACAGGTGACAACGATGCCGCTGGGAAGATGGCGCATGCGTACAGGCTGAGTCCGTTTTGTTGACGTGCTGACCACCAGCGCCCGTTGAACGGTAGGTATCCACCTCCAGATCTTCGGGACGGATGGTGATTTCAATACTGCCTTCGATGTCAGGAATGACTTCGACTTTCGCGAAGGATGTATGGCGTCGATGGGCTGCGTCGAATGGTGAAAGGCGGATCAAGCGGTGTGTGCCCGCTTCCGAGCGCAGGTAGCCATAGACGTAGCGTCCTTTGATTTCGACGGTGACACTTTTCAGGCCCGCCTCCTCACCCTCCATATAGTCATAGATCTCGGTGCGGAAGCGATGCTGTTCGGCCCAACGCAAGTACATACGCAGCAGCATGTCAGCCCAGTCCTGGGCATCCACGCCACCACTGCCAGCGTGGATGCTGACAATGGCGTCGCGTTCATCATGTTCTCCGCTGAGCATCAAGGCAAACTGTAGCTTTTCGACGGTGGCTTCAATGGGTGGCAACGCCTGTGCGACTTCTGTCTGCATGTCTTCATCTGGCTCCTCTTCCAGTAGTTGGGCTAATGCGTGCAGATCGTTGAGTTGCGAGGCGATGTCGTTCCAGGTTGTGACCTCTTCGCGCAAGGCGTTGAGCTGTTGCATGTGCGTCTGTGCCTTGCGATTATCCGACCAGAAGTCGGCGGCCATACTTTCTGTTTCAAGACTCTTTATTTGTTCGGCTTTATGCGCCAGGTCAAAGATGCACCATAGTTTTCTGCACCTGTCTCTGTAGGCGCTCAATGCGGGTAATCAGTTCATTCATAGCGCTTATTTTAGCACGTTTTCCGTTTAGTATCTAGTGGACTCGTGGACTCTTGCTTGCTTGACCTCTGAAGGTTCATATGATAGTTTTGATACCTTCTTCCTGATGGGTGCAGAAGCCTCTGTTCTTTCACAACCCGCTTGAGGGGATTGAAACGAAACAAACTAATTCAACAGGACATTGGTGAGCAAGAGTTGTCCGGCGGCTGTACTTTGTGCACGCGGGAGTATCTCGATCAAGAGCAGCCCGGGCTGATCTGCCACACTATTGTGATAGAAGAGTGTTCCGCTATAGTGCCCGTTTGTCTGTATCGTTAGCTTTGAACCATTCAGCACGGCTATGGGTGTCAGTGTGTGGTCGAAGAGCAATGGTGTACTTCGTCCTTGCGTGAGTGACTGGATTACGGTTCCTTGTATGCTCATTGGCGAAGCAATGGGGAGCGCTGGAGTTGTCTGTTCGCTAGTTATGTTCGGCGTCTGTGCCCCAGTGACGAACCAGAGTCCCTTGCTAGTGGGCTGGACAAGGCGGGTGAGCGTTATCCTGACTGTGCAGCATGAGCGTGTTTGTGTGAGGAGCACATGAGCTGTCGTTCCGTCGTTATCCAGCAGCTTCTCTGGTATATGGTTGGTGGGCCAGTGAAAGAGATCCTGCGCCATCTGTACCGCTGTAGCTGTAGGATCGCTCCAGGGGAATGTCTGTCCAGTATCAGCCTGATCTTGCAATGCCTCTGCCTCACTGCGACTGGTCACGGGATAGAGGCCAGGGAACTTCACTTGTTGAAACGTGCTATGTTGCCAGCGATATTCCTGATAGACGTTTTGCTGGAGTGGCTGCAAGAGCGCACTGGCGTCTGCTGAGAGCGTGGTGTCCAGTTGTCCGATGCTGAGTGTGTGCGCTCGCGTGATGCTGGCTGTACCCTGGATCAGTCCTTGTCGCTTGAAAAGCAAGGCCAATGTTGGCTGTTTCTGTTGCATGCTACAGCCATAAACGTAGACGTCGAGAAGATGTTGAGCACTGCTATCTGTCACTTGTAGCATAGCGGCTGGTTGTCCTCCCACCAGTTCGTCCACAAATTGCACTGCCTCTAGCTGCTGGGTCGCGTGTTGTATATCGATGATCTGCATGTAGTCGGTATGACGGATCAATCCCAGGCAATCAGTCGGTGTTATTGTGGGGTAAGCTGTATGCGTGACGGCGATAAAGTGCAGGAGCGCCAAAAGCGCCAAAAGCGCGAGGAGGATAGTGAGCAGGTGTGGCTTCCGCTTTTTCTGCCGAGTGGGCGATTGTTCATCGTTATTGTTACGAAGCATTGCTCCCTACCTGTTTATTTGATGAAATAGATTGCTCTTTTCATTCTACAGACTGGCAAAAAATGCTCGACCAGCTTCTTAGCTTGCTTCTGTTGTGCATATTGACAAACGTTCTTTGTGCTTCTATAATTTAATTGATTGATTAGTCAAATAGCAAGATGGAGGTTCAGCTCACAAATCATGACACGTACCCAGCATGAGGGAGAAGATCGCCGCGAGCAAATTATTGATGCAGCCTTGCGTGTGTTCGCTCAGAAGGGTTTTGTGCGCGCCACGAACCGTGATGTGGCACACGAGGCGGGGATCACGACCGGACTCATCTACTACTACTTCAGAAGTAAAGAGGATTTGTTCAGAGCTATTCTGGAGGAGCGTTCGCCAGTACAGGCAGTAGCGCAGGTTACGACAGAAATGCTGGAGCAGCCGCCACAGATTTTGCTGCCTTTGCTCATACAGCGTGTACTGAGCATTGTGGAGGATGAGCAGTTTATCGGTGTGGTACGTGTGATCTTGCCTGAAATGCTGCACGATGCGACGCAGATCTCACCTATCGTGCAGAGCTTCTTCCAGCGCGGACTCGGATTTCTCAGCGCTTATCTACAAGCTCAGGTCGCCAAGGGTAGGGTGCGCGCCGATCTGGATGTCGATGTGATGGCTCAGATGGTTGTTAGTAGCATCATGGGTATGCTATTGCGTCGGCAGGT
The DNA here is from genome assembly GCA_963802635.1 of uncultured Chloroflexia bacterium. Lineage (GTDB taxonomy): Bacteria > Chloroflexota > Ktedonobacteria > Ktedonobacterales > Ktedonobacteraceae > CAVTLG01. The sequence continues at coordinate 1,380,751 of CAWDJJ010000001.1, forward strand.
TCTGCGCGATCCCGCCGTGTTGCACTATACACATGAACAGATTGTGCATGTGCTTACCGAGACCTTACTGCAGGGTATTCAGCTACATTAATACCCATAAGCATTCAGAAACGCCACTCTCGTCCCTCTTGGACTGTCAGAAACGAGGCTGCCGCCTCTAGCCTTCGGCTCATCTGACAGAGAGGAGGTTGCTAGAAATGTGCTGCGGCACATTTCTCATCTGAATGTAAGGTAATATAAAATTTTTTACTGCGAACTAATTAATCGGTCAATCAAATGGAGATATACTATGATGGATGCCGGGATGGACGCCACAAAAGTACAGGGACCAGAGGTACACGCGCCACCTATGGTCGAAATCAAGCACCTTGTCAAGCAGTTTGGCAAACTACGCGCGATTAATGATCTGGATGTGAATATTCACGTTGGTGAGACTTTTGGTCTGATCGGACCGAACGGCTGCGGTAAAACGACGCTGATCCGTATGTTGGTTGGGCTGGTGCGGCCTACTAGTGGGAGTATTTGTGTTATGGGTGAGCGTCTACCGAATAGGAGAGTGGCAGCACAAATCGGCTACATGACCCAGTCGAGTGCACTCTACCTCGACCTGACTGCGTGGGAAAACCTGCACTTCTTCGCCACTATTTATGGCCTGCAAGGCAGAAAGCAAGAGCAGAGGATCAAAGAAATGTTAGAGCGTGTCGATCTGGCTGATCGGGCCAAGGATATTGTTGGTAAGTACAGTGGGGGTATGCGTCAGCGGCTCTCTCTGGCTTGCGCTTTGCTTCATGGTCCCAGGCTGGTGTTACTTGATGAGCCAACTGTCGGCGTTGATCCCGAATTGCGCCGCTCTTTCTGGGAGTACTTTCATCAGCTTAATCTGGAAGGTGTAACTATTATTGTCTCGACTCACCACCTGGATGAAGCCGCGCGCTGCACGCGCCTGGGCCTGATGCGTGCTGGCAATTTGCTGGCTGCCAATACACCTGAGGCGCTACTGCGTCAGGCTGGCAAAGAAGATATGGAAGAGGCTTTTCTCTATTTCGCCAATCGTGAGGAGGTGCATGGATGAGTTTCATACGCATTATAGCTCTGGCTGGACGCATTGTACGCCAGGTTCTGCGTGATAAACGCACACTGGCTCTGATCTTTGTTGTGCCCCTGCTGATTATGACGCTGCTCTCCCTGGTTTTGAATAGTACGAGCAGTGTGCCGACCCTGGCGCTCGTGCGCCCCACTGGTGCAGGTAGCAATCAGGTTAACACAGTGCTGAATACTCTGCTGCCAGGAACTGATAAACTCAAAATCAGCGCTATCAGCGCTAATCAAGTGAGCAGCACATTAAATAGTGGTACAGTAGATGCTGCACTGGTCTTTCCGACAAATTTCGCGCAGAAGATCGCTAGCGGACAGCATCCTACCGTCCAGATTGTGCTGGAAGGCTCTGATCCCACGGTGGCTAGCGCGTTGAGTGACCAGCTTCAGGGCTTGGTGAAGCAACTAAATGTGGCTCTGGCTGCCGCGCAGCATAGGCAGAGTCAGTCATCTTCGCTAAACAGCCCCAACTTGTTCACGAGCGCAGCTTCGCAGTACCTGCACGGCGGACCACAATATACGCTGACTGACTCGCTGGCTCCGGTCTTTGTGGGCATCTTCTCGTTTTTCTTTGTCTTCTTGCTCACCTCGGTCGCTTTCTTACGCGAACGTTCACAGGGTACCATCGAGCGCGTGATGGTCTCACCGCTCGGGCGCGCCGAACTGGTCTTAGGCTATGTCTGTGGCTTCACGCTCTTTGCCCTGATGCAATCTCTGATAATCCTGCTTTTCGTCATCTTTGTTCTGCGTGTGCACTATAGCGGAGATCTGGCTCTGATTTTCCTGATCTCAGCTTTGTTGACCATTGGCAGTGTTAACCTGGGCATTTTTCTTTCGACCTTCGCGCAGAATGAGTTTCAAATCATTCAGTTTATCCCATTTGTCTTCGGAGTACAGATACTGCTCTCCGGTATTTTCTGGCCGATAGCGCAATTGCCCGGCGTTCTGCGTCCATTTGCTTACATTTTGCCTCTGACTTATGCCAACGAGGCGTTACGCGATGTGATGCTGAAAGATGCTGCTGTGGGCACAATCGCCTCCGATCTGATAGCTCTATTGCTCTTTGCACTGGTGATGATTGGACTGAGTTCGCTCGTCATACGCAAGCAGATGGCTTGATATTGCCTTTTACCCACAGGAGTGCAGAGGGCGGTAGCCCTTTGCCGGGGATCGGGGTGTCCCCGAAATACTTCTTATGCGTGCGCGTTTTGTTGGATGACAAACAATATTACTGCTGTGAGGATGAAGAGCAACCCGATCAAGATAATGATCATGGCTGCAACTCGTCCCTTTGAATTGGCGGAGGCTGCTTGCTGCTGTTGCTGTCCATATGGGCCGGGCATTTGCTGATAGCCGGTGTTCACCTGTGATGTCATGCCGGGATAGGACATGCCTTGTGTCGGGTAAACACCACCGCCGCCCAATTGTTGATTGTAATCGGGATAGGCTGTCGGCATGGTAGGATTAGGATATGCGCTTTGCGGTGGGTAGCCAGCATAAGAGGCCGGACCGGCGCTCTGCTGTGTAGGGGAGCCGGTGCGATAGTCAGGTGCCTCGACTCTGCGTGTTGCTTCGGAGCCTGCCGATTGCGCATCATATGTACTCCCCCCATCAGGACGAAGTACTAATGGGGGCTGATTGCTCGGTGGTGGTAGCGGTGGCTGGTTGCGCGCAATCAGCGAAGGTGATGCCACAGTTGGGTCGTCCTGGTGCAGATCTTCCTTTGTCCCTACGTCTGTGGGGTCTACTGCTGCGCCGCAGCGGGGACAGCGTGTACTGCCAGGGGCCAATTGCATACCACATTGACCACAGAAAATCATAGCTTCTGTTTTCCTTTGCGTGTGAAAACGTACTCAACGCAACATGTATAGCAGAAAGCAGCAAGCGTGTCAAGCATCTTTTGGCTGGCTGGATAAGCGGCCAGTTAGCCATGTAGGACTTCGTACAAGCTGAGCAGGGACTGCTTTTCCAATAACTGCTGACGGCGATCACTGCTCAAGGGCAGAGCAAAAACTGTCCCTTTCGCGGGATAGCAAAAATTGTGCTTACCAAGTAAATTATAATGGAACATACTATTTGCGTAAATACAGCATCCACTTTCTAAGTATCAGAGTGCGGGAGAACGGGAAAAGTAGAGAGAATAGGCAGAGTATTCACATGTAATGTAATATATTAGCGTGTTCTCTGTAAAAGTACCCTTTTTATCTGAAAATTATGGAAAGGATAGTATGCTGATGCCAAAGACAATGTGGAACTCCTGGGGTACCCAAGCATATGGACAGTGCAAACACGGATATGAAGTGCACGAAAAGCATGAAAATGCAGCGGCTGAGCAAACAGAGATCAGTTATCGTGATTTGAGTCGCATTGGTATGGGCCAAGATCTGAAACCAGTACAACAAGCAGATCAGCAACCTCAACAACCGTTCACCAGAGAAAGAAAGCCTCTTAAGCAGTATGAGCAAATACCACAAACACTTCTCAACCACGCTGGGCGCGCTTTCGCAGAACGTCAAGGATATACAAATTTTGCTGAAAATGTACATGATCCAGAATACCATCGCATAATGGAGCGTACAGGCAGTATGTCACTTGCAACATCACAGGACAGAGCACGAGTATGGCAAATGCTCAGAGAATTCTTCACGCGAGTTAGAAAAGTTTCCCCGGAAGTTGTGCAAGACTATCATTCAACAGCTTGTTTCCAAATGAAAGACCGTATACTAAATTTTACACAAAATAAACCTTTCGAGGAACAATGGCAAGTCCACCGGGAATTCATTAAGCGTGTTCGAGGCTTTTTCCCTAAATTGCTGGAAAATTGTACTAAAGATATCTATACTACAGAAAGAGAACGCGTGCTAACTTTTACGCAAGAGAAGCCTTTTAGGGAACAATGGGCAATACACCAGGAATTCCTTGAACATATTGAACATATTGTCCTAAGAGATCCCTCACAAGCTCTGCCAGAATATGACCAACACGCCGAATCTCTCTATCTCGTAGAAAGAACTCGCGTAACACTTAGTGTGCAGGATAGGCCCGAAAGTGAACGGTGGGGATGCTATCAAGGATTCCTCGTGCATATCAAAGACGTTGCTCCAGAACATCTACCAACACATTTTCAAGCAATCGTTAACACAGAAATAGCCAACATACCAGAGGATGCAGATAGTACTGAGCGAGAGCAAAGATTAAATGCAATAAGGGCATATGCCGTTCAGACATCTCTCATGCTAGGGTACGGTGCTGGCTATGCCTCTGGATACAATTCTTGGTACAATTTCGGGTACAACAGTGACTCTGGGAATAACAACGGAAACGGCTCTGGATACAGCAGTGACTCTGGGGACAACAGCGGAAACAACTCTGGATACGGCAGTGACTCTGGGGACAGCGGATACAGCTCTGGGAATAACAGCGAGTACCGCAATCCGTACAACAGCTCTGGATACAGCAGTGACTCTGGGGACAACAGCGGAAACAACTCTGGATACGGCAGTGACTCTGGGGACAGCGGATACAGCTCTGGGAATAACAGCGAGTACCGCAATCCGTACAACAGCTCTGGATACAGCAGTGACTCTGGGGACTGGTAACGGAGCATAAGACTGCCCTGCAAATACTGAATGAAGCGTTGAGCATGCAAAAAAAGTCCCTTCTGCGGGATAGAAAAAAAGTTTTTATCGAGTAAAATTGAGAAGAATATATTGCTTGAGGAAATAACGCATCTGACTTTTGATCATCAGAGCGAAGAGAGAACAGGAAGAACAGAGAAAATACGCAGTGTGTTCACATGCATGCGTGTGTTAAAACTCATTCTGTGATCTGTAAAGACAGAAAGGGTACCATCTTTATGGAGAGATTCGCGCACTGGGGCCACGGAGGACATGAGGGGACCGAGACTCAGCATCATGGGCAGCCTGAGCAACCGAGGCTGAGTTGGCGTGACTTCGAGTTCTTGTACAGGCATAACAGTCGGGTAGCTCAAGACAATTCAGGTCAGGCTACTGGAGGAGATGTCGTACCAAATCAGCAGGTACAAACATATGAGCAAGAATATGCATCTCACCAGCGAAACTGGCGAACAAACGCAGCAACTCTCCAAGGCATGAGAGATATTTTCGGAGGAAATGTGTCAGGGTACATGCTTTTTGCTGGGCAGAGGCATGATTACGAAAAAGATGTCTTATTCCTTACGACAGGAAAGAGGGATATTAGTTGATATGATCTATCATTACCCAGGATAGCGGCCCTACATACAGTAAGACAGAGGAGCAGAACGATATCCAGGAGAAGGTGCAGAGTATGTACATCAACTCATATGCCAGAGTTCTGCAGGGACATGCGAGAAATTTTCTAATTTTTGAGCGCAGGAGCGAGCCACGAGAAAACAGGAAGAGCAAAGAGAATACGTAAGGTCTTCACAATGCTGTGTGCGTATTAACGCTTTTCTATCAAAGGTAATATTTTTATCTGTAAATATGGAAAGGATAGCGTTATGTCAGATGTGACTGGGCACTCAGAGAGCCATGAAGCTGTCGAAGTCCGTTCTCTACAGCCTGAGCAACCACAGCTGAGTCTTCATGACCTGCGACTCCTGAGTCGTTCCGAACATCGGAAAGTACTTAAACAATCTTCAGAGATGCACAATGGAGAAGATTTCGCGCTAAATCATCAAGAATATATATCTCAGCAGGAGAAATGGCTAGCAAATCAAAGAAAACTCAGATCTCTTGGAGCGACGCTCAAAGGCAATATGAAAATATACGAATCTATTGCTAGACCTACCCATAACGAAGAAAGAGATGCTTTATTAGGTATGACAGCAAAGATGCCTGTTAAGATCTTAAGGGACAGTGTACAACAATGGCGAATGCATCAACGATTCCTTGAGCACGTTAGCGATACTTCTCCAGCAATACTGTCAGAATATACTAAGGATATACATGACGTAGAGGTAGATTGCATACTGCATGCTACACAAAATATGCCTCTTAAGGAACAATGGGAAATACACCAAGAGTTCCTCGACCACATTGCAAGCGTTGCTCCAGACCTTTTGTCGGAGTATGCTGAACATATATGTAGCTGCGAAAGAGATCGCACACTGCGTAGTACACTACAGGAAAATAGAGAGGGGGAATTGGAAATACTCAAGCAATTCCTCGACCGTGTTAAAGTCCTTGTCCCAGAACTTCTGGAAGGATATACTCGCTATGTGCTTGATGTACAAGGAGGTCGCACGATGTCTCGTGCACGCGAGAAGCCTGAAACTGAGCAACGAGCCGCGTATGAAGGCTTCCTCACGCATGTTAGAACTTATTATCCAAAATTTGAGCAAGAAATGCTCAATCGATATCGACTGTAGAACAAGCGCGTTCACTAGTGAATTTTATCTGGTAAGAGCTATACACTACGAAACATCTGTAAAAAGCTCCACGATTTCAAGTCGCGTTCGAGGTGGAAGCGCAACAGACCTTGCATTGCAGTCTCGATTTCCATCAAGAGGCGAGTATCCAGGCGTAAACGTGGTACCTGCCCCCAGTCGGAGCGCTGCAACAGTCTGACGACGCATTAGCGCTCGCGACAAGTAGAAAAGATGAAGTGTATGGGCAACCAACAACATCAATTGTGATGTCTGTTCCTCTGGCAAGACGTATTCTTGAGCAAGAACCACCATACTCGAACGAAGAAGATCGTGCATCTCCTACAGACTGAGCATTGTCTCTGATTATGGCAGATACTCTTCGGGCAACGATCCGTTTATTCTGGTTGCTTGATTGCGTAGGGCCTGTAACGCATCGCTGAAGCGGAGCGGATAAGGCTGTTCGATGGTAAGCGCGCGGTATTGTGCGGGTAGTTGGGCCAGGTTTTGTTGGGCCAACTCATGAATTTCTGATAATGGAGGCAGGCTACCAGAAATGATCTCACCGTTGCGCGTCACAGGCCGTAGCAGTCGCTGATAGTTATCTGGACGCGGTTCGTGGGCAAGCTGAATAACATCTTCCTCCCACTGTGGATGACGATAGATCTCTTTGCGACCAGGCCAGGTACTTTTTGCTCCGGCAAGCTTAATCTTAGGAAACTCGGTACCTACTTCATCAACGTACCAGACCTCTTTATAGACGGCCCCTAATGAGCCGCCCTCGATATCGTGTTCGACCGAACCTGCACCATAACCCAGCGCGTTGCCTATGCCAAAAGAGTCGATTTCGGCACCAGCCTGTAAGAGCTGCATAATTTTCCACTCGTCGAGATCGCCACTGCCCAGGATACGCACGTGTCCCAGGCTGGCTTTGCGTAGTTGTTCCCGTACGTAGATGCTATCGGCGCACAGATCACCGCTATCCAGGCGTACGGCAGCCAGTGTATGTCCCAACGTCTCCTGCGAGCGGAGCGCGACATCGATAGCAATATGAATAGCGTGACGCACATCGTAGGTGTCGAGCAGCAGTGTGTAGCGATTGTATGCCTGTGCGATGGCCTCAAAAGCTTCTTCTTCGGTCGGAAACAGCTCGATCAACGCGTGAGGCACGGTGCCGGTTGCTTGTAAGCGATACTCGTACGCCGCATTGAGTAACGATGTACTGGTGCAGCCACCAATATAAGAGGCGCGTGCAACCGTCATGGGTTCTTGTGCGCGGCGGAATGCGAACTCGGCGACACGTCGCTGCAGGCCCTGATTGGCTGCGTAAACGATACGTGAGGCTTTTGTGGCGATGAGCGTCGAGAGTGCCACGGCCTGTAGCAAGCCAGCTTCTAGCAGCACAGCCTCGCGAAAAGGTGCAGTCACGCGCAACAGTGGCTCATTGGGGAAGGCGATAGTGCCCTCGGGGAGAGCCAGAATCTCGCCAGTGAAGCGTAAGCTCGCCAGTTCATCCAGGAAAGCCGCATCGTAGTCGCGAATGTGAGCCAGAAATTTCAGCTCCTCGCTGGTATAACGAAATGCCTGCGCAAATTCCAGTGCGGATTCCAGACCGGCAACGAGCACATAAGCTCCGCCGAAAGGAGCTTTACGCGTATACAGGTCGAAGGTCGTGAGACCATTATACCCTGTGCGCCATGAAACATAGGCTGAGTCAGGATGGTACATATCGGTCATCAATCCTGGATGTATGCTGGGAGCACGACGATGCATAAAATTCTCCTCTTTTTTAATATGCCGCACTCTGCGACTTAGTGTGATTTGTACGCTATCTGGCTATGCGAGTTAGTGTACATTGTACCATATCATGCTACTATTGCAAGGCAAAAAAGATGTATCCGTGCTCAACAAAGAACTTTTTGCTGTTCTGTGCGTAGTAAGTAATGCAGAGATTGCATTATTGTCCTGGGGAAGAGGAAGCAAAGACGATCCTCTCTTGCCTTGCTCCTCTTCTCTATCGTAGTGTCTATGATGGTGCCTGATATAGCATTAAGAAGCAGGATGAGATACCCATGATGTCACAGCAGCGCCGATGGGTGATTGGTCTCGCAACCAGCACGAGCATTTTCGGCTTAACCCTGACCAGTGGTTTGACTGTAGTTGCACATTACTTTGTGAAGGAACTTTCGCGTCCGCATAACCCATTGCCGGATACCGTAGTCACCTGGAGCATGCCCCAGAACACGAGTGAACCCCCAGCCTCCTTGCAACGCTCATTGACCTTCCATGCCTTGGACGGAACAAAGCTGCGCGGTGATTTTTGGGCACAGCCCCGGCCAGCTCCGACAATCATTTTATGCCACGGGTATCGTATGTCCCGCTCACATCTGCGTCCAGCGGCAGCCATGCAGTACGCCAATGGCTACAATGTGTTCTTTTTCGATTTTCGCGGACATGGAGATAGTGAAAGTGTTTTCACCAGCGCTGGCACTGCCGAGGTGCGCGATTTAGATGCGGCGTTGCTGGTTGTACGCCAGCAGTCAGAGACGCTGCCGGGCAAAATCATCATTCATGGCTTCTCTATGGGGGCTGCCGTGGCTCTGCTGATGCCGCCACAGCCTGATGTGGCGGCCATTATCGCGGATAGCCCTTATGCTCGCTCAGATGATGTTATACGTCGCCTGGTCAACTGGCAGTTAACGGGTGCCAGTCGGCGTTGGCCGCGTAGGCTGCGTCCGTCACAACCCTTACTCTCTGCGCTCAGTTGGAGTATTGTGGCTATCAGCACCATCGATTTCCGTCTGCGCTTTGGCTATAGCGTCGTTGCTCGTCCTGATGCCACTTTCAAACGTTGGAAGGCGCGTTCTCGCAAAGCCTTACGGCAGCAATCTATCCCTATTCTGCTCATTCATTCGTCGGGGGATGTGTTGATTCCTATTCGCCACGCTCGTCAAATTGCCTCAGAAGCAAAAACGCATGGTGTTCCGCTGGAGACGTACTTTGTCGATGCGAAAGCACATTGCGGTGCATACGATTATGATCCGGTCCAATATAATCGTGTATTACAGAGTTTTCTGGCTCGGCATCTGCAGGATGATTTGCCGGAGCAGCACCGTAATCCTGTTGCCTGACTGCAGAAATGGGATCGCAGATTTCGTCTACGGTCCCATGATGGGAACAATTTGTGCAAAATTTCAGAATCTGAGCGTAAAACACTTGCATCTTTCCATACTTCTGTGCATAATTGCTAGTATGAAGAGGAGCAGTAAGCAAAGTTCCTTCTATGCATGAAAGGATGGCGTAGCAGTTCCCTCTGAAAAAGGAAGAGCCATCGAGGAGGCCGGATGTTAATACCTGACGAGATTACCCAGACGACAGACGTTTTAGAACAGTTATCCGATGCTATTGCCCGTACAACGGATGATCTGGAAGCATTACCTGAGGCCATTACACGTACGACCGAGTCCCCTGGAACAGTTGCCTCGTACTCTTGACCGTCGGAGTGCCTTAAGTGAGCGCAGGCAGAGTATCCTGCAGCAAAAGCAGACGGATGATCTGCCCGCATTGACTTTAGATACCCCGCATACGAAGATGGCCTGGCGGCAGGTGGTGGCGTTACGTGAAGAGAACCGGCGTCTCCGCTTTGCGTTGGAGGATCAGCAGTCAGAATTGCAGCAGTTGCTCAACGACTACACTCTTCTGAAAAATGGACTTGATCAAGAGATCGCGATTATTCATAATGGTTATCAGCAGGAGATTGAGCACTACCAGTCACATCTCCAGACGTTGATGAGTGAGCGCAATCGCTTGCACGATGCGTACTCCATGGTGGAGTTGCGCTACCAGAATTTGTATCACTCTTTTCAGGATGCGGTCGAAGAAGAAGCGCAGAAAATGATGACCGAGGCGACACAGACGGTCATGCTTGCACCCGATAAAGCACCTGCTTTATTGCAGGATGTTGTGAAAACCCTGGAAATACAAGTCCGGCAAGCCGAAGATAAACATTTAGTCGAAGCTCTGTACTTGAAGCATGAAGTACAACGCACACTTACGCAGTTGGAGCAAGAGCGGCAACAGGTTGATGCCGAACGACAGCGCCTGGTTGTTTTGCAAAATAGTGCGCGTGAGCAGGCTATATTACGGCATAAAACACTTCACGAACGCCTGCATACGCGTTGGAGAGTTGCCTCAGTATCTACATCTCTGGGCTTGTTAGGGGCGTTGGTTGTGCTACAATTTGCCTCTCTGTTCCTCTTCCAGGTACACCTGACGACCAGTGTTTCCCTGGCGATGTTGTTCCCTATTGTTGTGTGCACGGTCCTTGCGCTGGCCTTAGCTAACCCACTGAAATGGGTGAAGCAGATCTATGACAATGTCCCAGTGCGGAAAAAGTAGGAAGAGCATATCAGTACAAATATGCAGTTGATCTCACGCCGTTTCAACTGCTCTTGAGCGAGTTCTTGTCGTTTGAGCGGGTAGGGATCTTTTTGCCTTGCACGTACAGAAAAGCGATTCCGTCTCCCTGGTCTGTTTTATAGTTGAGTCGCTGCGCTTGTTACGCTGAAGCTTTCTTCCTGCTACGCAATTCCCGTTGCAGCGTTAGGCCCAGCACAAGCAACGTCGCTATCACCAGAATAGTACCCGAATAAGCACGCACAGGGGCCAGCGCTGCCACAAAGTGGATCAGTAGGAGCAGGAGAAACACCAACACAATGCCCATAAGCACAATGATGTCTCCTACCAGGAAATTATAAACCGCATTGATCACCTTTATGAGCGATACTTTCTCCCATACCATTGAAATAGAGTGGCGAAGGCCGCTACGTTTTAATCGCAGGTTATCTGATTTTGCTTCTGCGATATCTGACTGCTGCTGGCTCTTTAACCAGAAGATAAACGCAGAAGAAGCGAGCAGGTAGATTACGGCCAGTATAGGGATAAAGGCGTCGGAGAAAGGCCAGGTGACATGTAAGCCTTCGATAGTCCAGAACGTGCCAAATGATGTGAGCATAATTCCAACAATAAATTTGAGGGTATTCTCCGGGACCTGTTTCAGCGGCGCACGGACCAGCGCACCTAGCAAAATAACGAACAGGCCAGCCACTAGCGCACCGATGGCTGGCCGAGCCGATCCCACCGATCCCACAAGAGGTACTGGTGCAGGTCTGAGTAGAGACATTACTGCCAAACGTAATCACGATAAAGGCCACTTCTAATCCTTCGAGCAGCACTGACTTAAAAGAGAGGGCAACCGCAGCAGGTTGAAGCTGAGTGGTCGCTTCTCCTCGCGCACGCATCTCAGCCATTTTCTCTTCAAAGATAGCCTCCTCGTCATGCAATGATTTGAGGCCGCTATAACGCAGAATCGCCTTTTTGAGCCACTTCAGGCCAAAGAGCAGCAGAACGAAACCGACAACCAGGCGTAAGGTGTAAATGGGGACATAATACACAATTGCGGTGCCAAAGATGGCAACAATCACTGCCAGGCTGACAGCGGCGGCGATGGCCCCTATCATGGCGCTACGCCAGTTGATCGTTACCCCAACAACCAGAACAATAGTAAATGCCTCGACAAATTCTACCGCAGATGCTAGAAACGCAGCTATCGTCACTGCCCATTCCATAGAAACAATCCCTTTCTATATCATAATAAGTAAACAGTCAGAAACGCCACTGTCGTGCCTCTTATTCAGACTACCAACGAACCTAGCGCTTTTCCCTACGGTCAGCAAAGGCGGGTAGTGGGTCACACTTGGATGACGATGTGATAAAATGAAAGCATCACTGTCCTCAAAAAAGTGGAACCCCATGGTAACAGTCACTATTTGCTGCCAACACAGCGGCAGCAAGGATCTCGTGCGTAACGGTCATGCATCCAATGGGAAGCAAAGATATCGCTGTAAATCATGCAAGAAGCAAAGTCGTGAGAATCCAGCAAAAAATGGTAACTGTGCACTTCGACAGCGCCTTGGCCGTTTTGTTCGCAAAACGCTCTCTTTCTCCAAATATGAGCTTATGCACATAACCTGTTTGGATCTGTTTCTTCATCGTTACAATCTGGAAAGGAGCATCCTCCTGAAATGACCCACTACCTAAGTGGAGTGTCACAGCAGTCACAGTAGGCAATCATCGTATTGGGTAGATGTGCATAGACGCTCGAAAGGCTTGTGGAGAGCCGAGAAGACGCTGGTAGACAGCTATAGATGAGTCATGTCGGTGGAGAGATTCGAACCCTCAACCCTTGCGGGACTTGTTTTTGAGACAAGCGCGTATACCGTTCCGCCACACCGGCTCATTGATTGCACGCGTACAATACCGCATCCATAGCAGGAAGTCAAGAGCCTTTTCGTGCTATGGATACTCATTTCCTCGCCAAAGTGGGAGACAGGTGATAATATGGTTTTATGATTGAAAGGTTGCGAACTCTGTGATCGAAGCGCGAAAGGATCGCGCGAATGTGGCAGGTCTGTACTTCGGTGAAGGCGTGCTTGTAAACACGTTTCGACAGCCAGAGGAAACCTGATGCAGATCTTGAGGAGAAAAACATGCGTCTAGGATTACAACTAGGATTAACGACCACCCCACACAAGCCTCTCGGCGACACTCTCATCCACATGGCTGAGCAGGCAGATCAGGCTGGCTTTGCCACGCTCGTGGTGCCAGATCACTTTTCACTTCGGCCAGAGAGTATGCCGTGGCTCAGAAGAGATGAGCACACCTCCACACCAGCCGTCATCGATTTCTGTGAAGCATGGAGTATGCTGGCCTTTCTTGCGGCTCGCACGAAACGGATCAAGCTCAGCACCATGGTCTCCGGAATCACGATGCGCTACCCTGCGGTCCTGGTGAAAACGGCGGACACGTTGGATGCCCTCTCCAATGGTCGCGCGTACCTGGGAGTGGGGGCGAGTCCAGACTTTGGGGCCGATGAGCACCGGCGGATGGGCCTGCCATTTCCTCCAGCGGGTGAGCGGGTCGCGCGTTTAGAAGAGATTCTCCAAATGGCCCTGCAACTCTGGTCAGGGGAGGATAAGCCATTTGAGGGGACCTATTACCAGCTCGCGAGTACTATTGGTACTCCGTTATTTCTTCAGAGACCACACCCACCCATTTTAATTGCAGGTCATGGCAATAAGATGCTGCGCTTGATGGCTCAATACGCTGACGCGGTTAGTATTGGCTTTGGCCGAGACCTTGACGATCTGCGGACAAAACTGGAAATTCTGCGCGGACATTGCCAGACCCTGAACCGTCCGTACGAGCAGATTGCGAAAACCACGCTCTTTATGGCTCCCGTTGCCCAGCATGGTCATTTGGATCCAGCAGCGCTCGATGCTCTGAGGGCGCTGGCGGAGCTTGGTATCGACGAAGTCATGGTTCGCGCTTCTGCGGATTCTGCAACCTTCAATCTGCTCGCCACTGAGTTGCTCCCAATCGTGGAAAACATCCCGGTCGCTGGGCGTCCTTAAGACTAGCCTGATAGCTTAGCTTTCTTTCTCGAATAGCATTTCCGTTACTCTTTCAATCACTTTATCAAGATCAAAGGGCTTGAACAGGATCTCTATACGATGAGAAGAGATATCAATACAGCTCGCAATACGTTCCATATTTACCCCTAAGAATGCTGTAATAATCAATATTGGAAAATGTCCGCTGTCAAAGGTATTTATTAGCTGCAAAATATCGAATCCATTTATATATGGCATCATTAGATCCAGAATTAAAAGAGATGGAGTGCTTTGTTTAATAGAATCAAAAACTCTCAAGGATTGTGTTATAGGTATGACAATAGTATTTTCAAGTTCTTCTGAAACAGCCTCTGCAAGAAGATCAGCAATAGTGGGATCATCATCTGCAATTACTATTTTCTTCATACTTGTATAAGGTACTTTTCTACTTTTTTCTGTCATTATAATTTTTTTTCTTTCTTTAAGAGAAATTTTATCTCTCTCTATAAAATTGATCTCTCGCAATATCCATTTTTGTATATATTCTCTCTGTTCATTTGTGAAACTGTTACCTATCGATTTCAATACATCTGGCTCATCAAAAAGTCTTTTAAACCGGGAAATAAGTATTGATTTTATTAATATAATTAGCGGATGTTCACTTTTTTCAATTATCTCAATATCCAATTCATCTACTAAACTACTCCACTCAAAAAACGTTGCTAATAAAATAAATGCGCCGAACAGTGCATCTGAATCGAGGTCTAGCAGCGCTGTTTGAGTTGTCAATTCACTTTCTTTGAGCAATTGGGAAATGAATGGCTTTGATGAAAGTACTCTCCCCTTTATCCAAGGAGGAGGATGAAGAAGAAATATATGACTTATATCTTTTAGCTGATTGATTAGTAGTTCTGGCTCCTCATTTCGTAGAACTGACTTAACAAGGACTCCGGCGAGAGGTAAGGGATAAATACTTGGAAATAATATGAAAGGGTACTCGAAAAAGAGACTCTCGATACCATGCCATCTTACTATGTTAGTAAGAAGAATATTTTTTTGATTGATGGATATATAACAAAGTTGTACACTTTTAGGCAATAGATCTTCGATATACACAGAACAGTTATTAAAAATGCTGTCTGAGATATTCTTCCAAAAATCTTCGATCTCTGTTGGAACACGTCTATTTGAGAGAGATAAGGTCAGGAGTAAACCGATTTCCAAAGCAAGAAGAGCTTCAGTGTCATTACCATTAGCCACTCGTTCAGTGAGTATCTTCTCAAGACTATCAGCAATGACTGCTCGATTTTCGGTAGCCGCACAAAGTAGAGAACCAATGATTTCAGTTGGTTGGTGAAAAGTGTGATGTTCTGCTTCGAACTTGTTCGTTTCAACTATACCTTTTAACGCCCACGCGAGGACATAATCAACACACGCTTTCACAATGGCGCGAGTGACCTTGGGACTGGGTACAATAAATTCCAGGCATCGAGTGGCAAAGAATAATATATTCCACTCTGGTTTGCTCAGAGGAGTTTCATCTCTAACATCCAACCTCTCCTCGGGACTCTTATTTCGAAGTTGAACGCTCTCGTTAGCCTGCTCAATAAGTGCAGTCAACAATCTGTCTCCAGCATCTTCAGAGTTTTTACTGCGAAGTTGGAAGGCCAATTGTGCAACGTTATCCCATTCTCTCTTAGAGATTCTAGGCAACAAGATCTCTAATAACGTGTCAAGTGTTTCACATGTTCTTTCTAGATAAGCAGCAGTAAAAAACTCTAAAAAGGTAGAATGTGTGAATTGATAGAGACTTTCACCTTCCTTAGTCGTTCCTGTATCAGTGAAAACCCATGCTCTTCCTTTGCAACTAAAGTTGATGAATTGACGTGCTGCATTTTCAGCTTCATCAGGATCTTCGAAACGTCGCTCACTTAAATATTCAGTAGCTTTCGCAATAAGCCTGCTTTCTGTCACCCCATCTTTGAGTCCTTTGCCTGTGTAGATCCAATGAGCCAGATATTTCATCATCGGACTAATATGCCAATCCACAGGAAGAGTAACGTAGATGCCTCGGCTCTTGTCCCATCGCTCGAAGAGCATCGTGGCACACTTTTCATAGACCTCAGGTTGGTTTCTGGGAATGTAATTTTCTCCTCGGTAGATGTTACAAATCAAGGCCAACATGAGAGGATTAGAACGAAGATCTAGTACGATACGGCTTTCTTTTAGAAAAGCCTCTATTTTCTTCGCTCTCTGTTCAGGTGTCAATTGGGTGTTGATAGTAAACCATTTCGTGGCGTACTCTTGGACTTGCACTTCGTCAAAAGGATCAAGATAGAAAATCTTAAAGTTCGTCTCATCAAGAGGTGACTGCTCATACCCTACTTTACGGGAGGTGACAAAAACGGGAACTACTGGATAAAGATGACAGAAAGACTCTACATCTCTACTAATCTCCTGGCGATAACTAGTATCAAGCAATTCATCTAAACCATCAAAAATGACTGCTGCCCGTCCGTCTGATAAGAGGGTTTCAATTGAGCCAGGTGGTGGCTCGATTTGGTAGTCTGCTTGTACTTTCGCCTTGATGAATTGCAAGATTGAATAATTGTGACTCTGCTTCTTCTCTCCATAATCACGAAGTACGACTAAAATAGGTATAAATTCATGTTCTTCTATTAAATGGATTTCTGATGAATGTACAACTAATGCATGACAAAGCTTAGCTGTAAAGGTAGACTTCCCCGTACCTGGATTCCCAAGAATCACAATTCGACGAGCGCAAGACAGCAGCGTTGACATTGTCACTACCTTTTTCCCTTCATCTGTTTGCCTGACAAAGTGGGGCATGACATAAAGGTTATCAATTGGAACTCTTCGAACCAGATCGAAATAGGGAGGGATGATCCATCCATGACGTTTGCTGATCTGCAAGCGATACTTTTTCTCAAACTCAGAATAGGTCTTTCTACTAAGAGCACCAGATGAGAAAGGCCATCTGACGTCTTTAGTCGGATACTTTGAAGCATAGCCAGCAGATGCGAGAAGTGTATTCGTCTCCTCTTCATTAAGATTTAATGATTTAGCTAGCCTGACAGTGGCCTCTCGGCTGGGGGGTTTCCCTTTCACTTTCCAGTTGGTAAGGGTATTGCGACTTACCTTCAAGGACTGGGCTAACTCTTCAAGAGATATCCCTTGTAGGCCACGATAGTAATCCAACATAGGCCCAAAATCATCCATTTCGCTCCTCCCAAGAAAATTGTGCATGAGTTGTGCAAAAGCACAACGCTATTATGTACCAAATTTGTATTCTGGTGCTAGGTGATCATTGAAACAACCTGATGATGCTAGCATCATCGCAACCTCTACAGAAGGAGCGATGAAATGATTGGGAACAACATTTGGATCTGGCTTGTAGTAGGACTCATTCCCTACTATATCAAAAAGCAGCAAAGGAAGAACGGATGGATGTTACAAGTCCATGCACTATTCTGGTCGTTGGAGATGCATTGTTCGCATGGTGAGCCGAAGCAATGGATATGGCGTATTCTGCTCGTCAGGCAGTTGCGAAAGGCAGTCTGGGCAACCATTCTCCATCTTCAGGAAGACAAATATTCACAGGAATAAACGGTATCGGTCTGTGAAATTGCTTTTATCAATAGCCTGGAATTGAGTAGCGGCAGACTGGCAAAGAGCCAGACCAACAGCTCAAAGTCTGCCGCACACAATATCAGGCTATTTCGCAGGTCGAAAATCGGCAGTTTGGAATGGTTCGCCTGTAGTGCAAAACTATTTCACAGGTCAGATGTTTTCATCGGTCAATGCTCTCAAGAACACTATCGTGAAAAATCAATCTGCCTATGAATCTTGCGTCACGAGTTGCTTTGCTATGTCAAGCGACTCGACCGGTTTTTGTTCGGCTTGCTTGTCTTTCCTGCCTTCGACCAGCACATACAGTGTAGGCACCAGCAGTAGCGTCAAGATGGTAGAGGAGATCAGTCCTCCAATGACGGTGACTGCCAGCGGTGCGGAAATGAAACCGCTGGATTGGCTGACACCGAGTGCCATTGGTGTGAGAGCCAGAACGGTAGCAATGGCGGTCATGAGAATAGGACGCAGACGCCGCCGACCACCTTCAATCACCGCTGTACGTGCATCAAGTCCTCGCATTCTGTACTGATGGACCAGATCCAGTAGCACAATGGCGTTGGTCACGACGATACCAACAAGCATGAGTAAGCCAATCAGTGCTGGCAGACCCAGCGGAGTATGCGTAATGAACAGAAGGAAGATGGAACCAACGGCTGCAAAGGGAATGGAGACCAGCAGGATCAGCGGTTGTACCAGACTGCGGAAGGTCCCAACCATAATGATGTAGACCAGCGCGATGGCTGCTAGCAGAGCATCCTCCAGACCACTAAATGCGCTGGCCTGCATGGAGGTAACACCTCCGAGGGAGTATGATGCGCCAGTTGGAAGACTTAACGTCTTCAGCTTTTTCTGAATTGCGCTGCTGATGCCTCCCGTGTTCGAGCTGTTCGCTGTCGCACTAATCGTTGCGGTACGTGTGCCATTGCTGTGGGTGATCTGTGTAGGTCCCGTCCCCTGAGCTACGGTGGCAATGGCGCTCAGCTTCACGCTACCCGTCTGCGTTGGGATCTCTAGATTTTGCAGAGCCGTGATACTGGTGGGTTGCGAACCCAGGACGATATTGACATTCTCTTGCGTGCCGTTGATGGTGACGGTAGTGGCCGTTGCTCCGGTGTAGACCTCGCGCACATCCAGACCTACCTGCGAGGCGGTGAGACCATACGCCTCAGCTTTTTGCGCATCCACGGTCACGTTGACCAGCGGTGAAGCGTTAGCGAGATTGCTACTCACATTGGTCAGGTTAGGCACGCTTTGTATGGCAGTAAGCACCTGCTGTGTCGCCTGCTGTAGCGTATTTGTGTTAGTTGCCTGAACATTTACCTGGATACTTGAGCTGTCGAAGCCGCCAGAAGACGTTGTGACCTGTAAGGTTCCGACGTCAGTTAACGTCTTGAGGCGATCTTGCACGGTCTGTTGCACACTCGACTCATTCGCTGCACTATCTGCGGTGATGAAGAATGATGCGGTATTGTGTGCTGCGCCGCCGCCGCCAAAGCCTCGGCCACCAGAACCGCTAGAACCGACAGTGACTTGATAGAACTGAATATGTGGAACCCCTTTGAGCACCGTTTCCACCTTTGCTGCCGCGTTATTCGTGGTTGCCAGGTCGGTACCTACTGGTAACGTCTGGCTGATGGTGAAGCTATTTTGCTGCTGACTGCTGAACAAATTGGTGCCCAGGCGCGTGATCAGCGTGAGTGAGGCGACGAAGAGCAAACAGGATGCGATGATGGTAATAGCTTTGTGGCTCGTTACCCAACGAATAAGTGGGATATAGCCGCGTTCCAGGAGGCTATTTTCACGTTCCCCTACTGTCTGCTGTGCCGCCTTTGTGTTGGTCTTCAAGAACCAGAAGGCCAGCACTGGGATGATTGTGAGGGCGACGAACAGTGAGGCGAGTAAAGCGATAGTCACGGCGACCGAAAATGGATTGAAAACCTCGCCGACGAGGCCGCCGACAAAGGCGATGGGCAGGAAAACAGCCACAGTAGTCAGCGTCGAGGCGGTTACTGCTCCAGCGACCTCTTTCACAGCGGCTGGAATGGCGACGCGTTTCTCTTCGCCATGATTGAGATGGCGATAAATGTTCTCCAACACCACGATAGAGTCATCGACGACGCGACCAATAGCGATGGTCAGTCCGCCCAGGGTAAAGAGGTTGAGCGTGTAGTTTCCCAGCCACAGACCGATCAGCGCGATGACTATCGAGAGTGGGATAGAGATGGCTGTCACCAGGGTCGAGCGGATCGAAAACAGGAAGAGCAGGATAACCAGGATCGCAAAGATTGCACCAATCAATGCTTCGCGCTCCAGACTCTGGATAGCGCTGGTAATCGTGGGTCCCTGGTCAGAGACGGCGGAGATCTTAGTGTTTCCTCCCATCTTCTGCTGCAATGAAGCAATCTGCTGATTGACTGCCTGCGAGATACTGACAGTATTGCCGCTGTCCGATTTGGTGATCGAGACACCAAGGCTATCTTTGCCATTGGTACGTGTCAGGGTCGTTGATGGTGCAAGGGTCTGTGCAACCGTCGCCACATCACTCAGTTTGACCGGCGTAGCTGAGGTCGCTGCGCTAGCACAGCTAGCCTCGGCAGCAGCTTCACTACCGTTGAGAGGTCTGCCACTGGCGGCAGCGGCAGAGAGCTGAGCACAGATTGCAGATTGCTGACTGCTATGCTCTCCCACAACCAGATTATTTAAATCATTGATAGAACCTAGCGTATTGCCGACGCGAACGGCCAGGCTCTGCCCATTCGCGTCAAGTTCACCTGCTGGCACGATAGCATTGTTGGCCTCAAGCGCAGCCTCCACCTGCATCGCAGTCACACCCTCGTTCTTTAACTTGCTCGTATCAAGAGTCACGGTGACAATCTGATTTCGCTCTCCCGTTACGTTTACACTCGCCACTCCATTAATACCCTGGAGCGCTGGTACAACAATGTTCTGGAGATTAGCGGCCAGCAGCGTCGCATTATCCAGCGTGGAGGTTACAGCGAGCTGGATTACAGGCTGATTTGAGATGTTGAATGTCTCAATCTGCGGAGTGACGCCCGATGGCAGGCTGGCTTGTACCTTATCGATTTGCTGCGTGAGCGTTTGACTCGCGGCCGTAAGGTCGGTACCATAATTGTACTCAACGATGATACTGGATGAGCCTTCACTCGATGTTGAGCTTGTCTGCTGAATGCCCTGGACGCCCTGGATACTCTGCTCCAGTGGGTCAGTGATATCCTGCTCGATGATGGAAGGCGAAGCCCCACTATACTGCGTGACAATAGAGATCGCCGGGAATGAAAGTGAGGGATACAAATCCTCCCTGAGCGATGGAATCACGACCGCTCCAAACAGGAGAATAGTAATCGTCGCTAGAGCGACGATGCTGCGGTTGGCGAGACTCAACCGAGAAAGATACGACATGCGATTGTTCCTCTTTTATAATATATTGATCATGATAAAATGTTACAGGTCGCTGTTTTCCACTATAGCAGGGTTTCTATAAAGATCTTATGAAGGATCGGTTAACATATGATGAGTTTTGTGAATCAGGCACTATCTGGTTGCATAATCTTCATGAGAACTTTACAGTTTTTGGATAGACTAAGCATAACAGTAAAAAGGATGAAATTTGTGGAAGAAAACTATGCTGCGTACAATTCTCGTCGTCGATGATGACAAAAAAACAGTGGATTTGATACGCCTGTACCTGGAGCGGGAGCGTTATCAGGTCATCGTGGCCTATGATGGGCAGCAGGCTCTGGAGCTAGCCAGGCAAAAGCAGCCCAATCTGATCATCCTGGATTGGATGCTGCCAGCGATGAATGGCCTTGATGCTTGCCGTATTGTACATGCTGAATACGATATCCCCATTATTATGTTGTCGGCCAGGTCGACAGAAGACGAGAAACTGCTTGGCCTGAACCTGGGAGCTGATGATTATCTGACCAAGCCATTTAGCCCGCGCGAACTGGTTGCGCGTGTACGCGTAGTACTCCGACGCGTAAATCAGCAAGAAGAGGAAGAGCGTGTACCTGCACTCTATCTAGGCGATCTCATCGTCGATTTTGTTGCCCATGAAGTCAGGCTGCGGGATGCTATCGTCCATCTCACACCGAAAGAGTTCAAGCTACTGGAGGCGATGGCGCGGGAACCCGGACGAGCTTTTAGTCGCTCAGATCTAGTCACTCGTGTCTTTGGTATCGACTACGAGGGTTTTGAACGCACCATTGATGTGCATCTGATGAACTTGCGCAAGAAAATTGAGCCTTATCCTGATCAGCCCATCTACCTGCAAACGGTGTATGGTGTCGGTTACAAATTGAGAAAAGAGCACGAGTATGAAAATTCGTAGCCTGCACGTCCGTTTAATGTTGATGTTTATGGTAGTCGTGGTGGTTGCCATCGGGGCACTGATCATATTTACGAGTTGGCTCATCAGCGACGTAGTTCTGCAATACGTCAGCACTGGACAGACAAACGACCAGAGGTTAATCACCCATATACAGGATACCTATCGTCAATCGCAGAGCGCTCAGCAAGTTCAGGTGCTTGTCGAGCAGATCGCTCCGCAGGTCGGCGCTCGAATTATTGTCGTTGACCACAACCAGCGCATCATCGCTGATTCAGCGCACAAACTCGTTGGACAATCGCTGACAACCTCTCTGTTCCTTGCACTTGATAATGACACGAGTGGCAACCCGATCTGTCCTCCCTTTTGTCATGATCACTCTCCTGTTGCCTCGGTACGTATTATTTCAACTGACGGCAAAATTGTCGTTTTTGGTGAGCCGCTAGCCCTGGTTAAATCAGAGGTCATCGACTCAGCACGGCACGCGTTGATTCTGACAATACTCGTGGCGGGACTGGTTGCTCTTGTCTTAACGATCATCCTCTCAGGCACCATTCTGCAGCCTGTGCGTGAAGTAACCCTGGCTGCCAGACGTATGGAACAAGGCGATCTCAGTCAACGCGTGAAGGTCAAGAAGTGGGATGAGATTGGCGACCTGGCTCACGCCTTTAATACAATGGCAGATAGTCTGGAACTCTCCGGGCAGTTACAGCGCAACCTGCTGAGCGATGTCGCTCATGAGCTACGCACTCCATTGACCAATATTCGCGGGTATCTCGAAGCGCTCCAGGACGAGGTGATCGAGCCAGGTCCCACAGTTATTGCTTCATTGCATGAAGAAGCCATGCTCTTGAGTCGTCTGGTGACTGATTTGCAGGACCTGACGCTAGCTGAAGCTGGGCAATTGCATCTGCAATGTGCTCCTATCGCTTTGGAGGATGTGATCACCAATGCCATCAATGGTCTCTTTCCACAAGCCAGGAGCAAGGATCTCCGTGTGTGTGTTGATGTGCCTGCTGTCTTGCCCTTAGTCGAGGCAGACCCTCAACGGGTGGGACAAATCTTGCGGAACTTGCTGAGTAACGCTATCAAACATACACCGTCAGACGGGGAGATTCGCGTGAGTGCTCGCCCACTTCAGCAGGAGGTTGAGGTGTGTGTGCAGGACAATGGGGCAGGTATCGCTGCTGAGCATCTGCCCTATCTCTTCAAACGCTTCTATCGTGCTGATCCCTCGCGCGCCCGCGCAACCGGTGGTACGGGACTTGGTCTGGCGATTGTTGAGCAATTGGTACACGCGCATGGCGGTCACGTTGCCGTCGAAAGCAGCGTAGAACAAGGCTCTAGCTTCACCTTTACACTCCCTGTGGCTCTCGTGTAGCTATCAATAATACAATTGTTCAATGGTCAAAAAAATCGACTGGCATGATACACTCCCTTTCCACATAATTCGCCAATAAATCTATGCATTTGCACTCATTTATGCTAAAATATCTGATATTGCCTTGCATTCAGATGAGCAATGTGCCGCCGCACATTGCTAGCAACGAGCGTTGCGTTTCTGAATGCCTAATGGTAGTAGACATCTTCTGTCTACTACCATTAGGTTTCTCCCTAAAGAAGCAACGGCTCCCGGGACAAAGCAAGTTTTGTAGTAGGATGTGGAGAAAATTGCATGAACGTAGCAGATGAAAAGAAGGGTGTAGAAATCTTTTGCTGTTATGCCCGGGAAGATCAATCGCTTCTGCTCAAGCTCAGGACTCACCTGGCATTACTGGAGCGAGAAGGCTTCCTCAATGTCTGGCATGATGCGGATATTAGTCCAGGGACAGAATGGGAAGAAGAGATCAACAAGCACCTCAATACTGCTCACATTATTCTTCTGCTCATCAGCCCTGATTTTATGACTTCAGAGTACTGCTATAGCAAAGAGATGAAGCAAGCAATGAAGCGACATGAATCTGGAGAAGCGCGTGTGATACCGCTACTGCTTCGTCCCGGCATTTGGCAAGAGTCCCCATTTGCCAAGCTGCAGGTGTTACCAAACAATGCGCGAGCGGTGACTGAATGGCGAAATAGAGATAAGGCATTTTCTGCCATTGCTCAGGGAATTGAGCAAGTTGCCAAGGAGCAACTTACGAAGCAGTCGATGGCTCAATCTCCAAGCACGACCAATACGACCGGACTTCCTTCCATGAGCGTAGCTAGAACTGTGCGGCATGACTGGGGTGAAGCACCAGATGTTCCTGTGTTCTTCGGACGTACAAAAGAACTCATCTCCTTAGAACAATGGTTGACTTCAGATCGCTGTCGCTTAGTTGCCATTGTGGGAATGAAAGGGATTGGCAAAACTCGCTTATCACTAAAATTGGGAAGAGGTGGTATTGGAAAAACGGATCTTTCGCTAAAACTGGCGCGAGGCATAGAGGCACAATTTGACTACATCATTTGGCGAAGATTACTGAATGCCCCGAAAGTATCTGAGCTTTTAACAGACCTGATTAAATTTCTCTCCAACCAGCAGGAAGTTACTCTGCCCGATACAGTAAGTGGACAGATATCACGGCTTCTTCACTATTTACGTCAGTCACGTTGCCTCGTGATTTTAGATAATGTGGAGATGCTTCTAGACGCTGGTCAATATGCTCCTGGTTACGAAGAGTACGGTCAACTCTTTGAGCAAATTGTGGAAATTTCCCATCAAAGTTGCTTGCTTCTGACCAGCCGGGAGAAACCACCAGAAATTGCCAGGCTAGAGAGGAAAACAGGCCCTGTCCGTTCACTAGAATTAGGTGGTCTGAACTATTTAGACGGCAGAAAACTCTTTGCAGAAATTGGCTCCTTTTCAGGATCAAAAGAGGATTGGAAGCAATTAAACTATCTCTACAACGGAAACCCTCTGGCCTTAGAACTCGCCGCTCATCATATTAAAGAAGTCTTTTTTGGGAACATCTCCAGAGTTCTTGAAAGAAGGGAAACCGATTTTCACAGATCTTCGGAGTTTACTCGATTGGCACTTCAATCGCTTATCAGACTCCCATAAAGAGGTGATGTACTGGTTTGCTATCAATCGTGAACCAACCTCATTTTCGGCACTCAAAGAAGATATTCTCTTATCTGTAGCCAAAGAGCGAGTCTCATCAACTCTGCACTCTTTGCAAAAACTGATCCCTCTTGAGAAAAGTGCTCATAGCTTCACTCTCCAGCCAGTGCTTATAGAATATATGACCGAACGATTCGTCGAGCAGGTAGTAGAAGAGGTTAGGAATGGAGAAATGCACCTTTTTAATACCCATGCCTTGCTCAAAACTTCAGTTTCAGATTATGTCAGGGACATTCAAAGTCGCCTCATTATTAAGTCAATGAGTGAGAAACTTCTTGAGATCTACGGAAATCGCATAAAGCTTGAAGGAAGGCTCAAGGAAATCCTTTCTCTGCTTCGAGAGCATTTCCGCTTTACATCTGGCTATGCTGGGGGAAATGTGCTCAACCTGCTCTGCTATTTGAAAGTGGATTTAAGGGGCTATAATTTTTCTTCTCTGGCTGTTTGGCAAGCATACCTACGGGGGATAGATCTGCCCGAGGTCAATTTTGCGTACGCTGATCTAGCGAAATCGGTATTCACTGATACCTTCGGCGGCGTACTCTCTGTTAGATTTAGTCCTGTCGGGAATATGATGGCAGTAGGGACGGCTAACAGTGAGATCAGATTATGGGAAATTCCTGGTATAACGGCCATACGTACCTTACAAGGACATACGGATTGGGTTAAGTCAGTCTCGTTCGATCCTAGTGGTCAAATACTAGCCAGTGGCAGTGACGATCAAACCGTGCGACTCTGGGACGTAAACAGTGGTCAGTGCCTCGCCACGTTGCGTGACCATACTAATCAAATCTGGAAGGTCATCTTCAGCCCCGATGGTCGCTTACTGGCTAGTTGTAGTGATGATCAAACCATACGACTATGGAACATAAGCACCAGACAATGTCTTAGCACTTTTCAGAGCCACGCTGGTTCGGTTCTCTCAATTGCCTTTAACTTTGACAATCGAATGCTCGCCAGTGGCGGCTATGATCGGGAAATACGGCTCTGGGACGTGAATAGTGGTCAGTGCCTTGGTATTCTCCAAGGCCATAAGGAGCAAATCAGGTCAATTGCCTTTAGCCCCGATGGTCGAACGCTTGCCAGTGGTAGCTTTGATCTGACTGTGCGATTGTGGGATGTGAATACTGGACAATGTCTTGCAACCCTTCAAGGCCACACTCGCGCCATTCTGTCAGTGGCCTTTAGCCCCAATGGTCAAATACTTGCGAGCAGCGGCCACGATCAAACCGTGCGACTCTGGGATGTGAGCAGTGCACAGTGTTTGGCGACTCTCCAAGGCCATAGAAGACAGGTCTACTCAGTGGCCTTTAGTCCCAACGGTCAAATGCTTGCTAGTGGCAGTTATGATCAAACTGTACGACTGTGGGATATGAACACCTGGCAATGCCTTAACACGTTACAAAGCTATACGAATGTAATTCCGTCAGTGGCCTTTAGTCCCGACGGTCAAATGCTTACCAGCGGAGGATCTGACCAAGCAGTGCGATTGTGGGACGTAAGCAATGGGCGGTGCTGTGCAACTTTACGAGGCCACACCAATCAAATTTGGGCAGTGGCTTTCAGTCCGAGTGGCCGAGTCGTAGCTAGTAGCAGTATTGATCAAACCGTGCGACTTTGGGACATCAGCACTGGCCGATGCCTTACTATTTTCAGGGGTCACGACAATCAAGTGATGACAGTGGCGTTTAGTCCCGATAGTCAGATGCTTGCCAGCGGCGGTGATGATCAAATAATACGGCTGTGGGACGTAAGTAGTGGTCAATGTCTCATGACATTGCAGGGTCACACCAGCACCATCAGGTCAGTGGTCTTTAGTCCCGATGGTCGACTGCTTGCCAGTGGCAGTTATGACCAGACCGTGCGGTTGTGGGATGTGAGTAGTGGTCAATGCCTCATGACGCTGCAAGGCCACACAAAGCAGGTTGTCTCAGTGGCCTTTAGCCCTGACAGCCAGATTCTTGCTAGCGGGAGCTATGACCAAACAATTCGCTTATGGCAACTGAGCAATGGTCAGAGTTTGATTACGTTACAAGGCCATACTGACTTGGTCCTTCCAGTGGCTTTCAGCCCTGATGGTCAAGTGCTAGCCAGTGGTGGGTATGATCGAACAGTGCGATTATGGGACGTGAGTAGTGGACAATGTCTCAAGATGTTTCAAGGTCACACCCGCCAGGTTTACTCTGTGACCTTTAGTCCGAACGGATATACTCTCGCTAGTAGTAGCGCTGACGAAACAATTAGGCTCTGGAGCTTGCAAACAGACCAATGCATAAAGATATTACAAGGTGATCGCCCCTACGAACGTCTGAACATTACAGGCGCTACTGGATTGACAGAAGCACAAAAACTAATTATAAAATCGTTAGGCGCTATTGATGATTGATATCAGTACGTTTTATAATGTACCTCATGATAGCACTATGAAAGATGCTTTGTTCTTCGTTTCATCGAAATCAGCCTAAACGGGTAAGTCTCGCTCCCTTTGCGCACGCTTCAAAGTTGTTCTATGACTCGGTGAAGAAGCACATGGCAGATTTTTTTTCTTATATTGCCTTGCATTCAGATGAGAAATATGCCGCCGCATATTTCTAGCAACGAGAGGTGCGTTTCTGAATGCATATGGGTATTACCGTGGGTCTAGTAACAAGGAGCAAATGATGAATATTCAGTGTGGTCAGCGGGATAATTCTCCCCTCAAGCCATCCCGTTTGCAAACAGGTGACACAATAGGTTTAGTTAATCCAGCCAGCGGCGTATCTGGTATGAAGGGTGTCTATGCAATCAAGGAACAGCTAGCGACTATGGGATTGAAGGTCAAACTTGGGAGCCATTTATTGGATCGCTACGGTTCTCTAGCGGGCAGTGATGAAGATCGTGCTGCCGATGTGAACACGATGTTTGCTGATCCATCCGTGAAAGGGATTCTCGCGATGCGGGGTGGCTGGGGCTGCAATCGTATTCTCTCCTTACTTAACTATGACCTTATACGCAAACATCCCAAAGTAGTAATAGGCTACAGTGATATCACTGCCCTACTCACAGCGCTTTACGCGAAGAGCGGAATAGCGACATTCCATGGACCTTTAGGCATATCTACCTGGGGTCCCTTTACGGTGAGCTATCTCAAACGAATTCTCTTCAATAATGAGGCTGTCACTCTACAAAACTCCGCTAAGGTTAGTGATAATCTAACGCTACCAGAAAATCGCATAGAGATTATTACGACAGGTAAAGCCAGGGGAAGACTAATAGGAGGTAACTTATCAGTACTCTCATCGATGGTTGGATCGAACTACCTACCAGATTGGAAAGGGAAGATACTGTTTCTGGAGGAAATCAACGAGCCAATGTATCGAGTGGACCGGATGCTAACTCAATTGAAGCTGGCTGGCATTCTTAATCAGATCACGGGCATTATTTTTGGGCAGTGCACCGACTGTGGCTCAAGAGAAAGCTCAGAAGAAAGTTCTGGTTCACTCACTCTGGCAGATATATTTGCTGACCATATAAAACCCTTAGGAATTCCAGCCTGGTATGGCTCCATGATTGGTCATATTCCTGATCAGTGGACGCTTCCAATAGGAATTGAAGTGGAGATTGACGCTGATAAAGGTTCTATTCTCATGCTGGAACAAGCTGTGATATGAACGGCGTTTACTGAATCATGGAGCTATGATCATCTGCATGCATGCGTGCTTTTTGTTGCTGCTGTTCATGCCGGATGGTTGAATGTAACAAGTCATGATTTGCACGGCTCAGTAACTTACCGTTAAGCAGCAAGAAGAGAGCATTCATCACTTTGTAGTACCAGCGCATCAGCGGGAAACGCGGCGGAAATTCACTGGTATCCAGGTTAATGATACCCCCGCTGGCAGTGACATTTGCAAAGACGTACAATGCCTGACCAACGTCTACCAGCCCCTGGATCTCATCGGGAACATTTTCCCAATTGGCGATAGGGGTATCGTCACCGACAATCGTATATTGTGGCTCACCAAGATGCTGCATCACGAAGCGCGGCAAAGGTGACTCCCAGGCATCAATCTGCATCAGACTGGCTCCAACCAGGTCGAGCGCAATAACGTTTTCGCTCGCCAACATCATCTTCAGCAGCTTTGGATTGTACTGAACAGCGAACCCGGCAGTGCCGTCCGAGGCACGATAGGCATCAATGAAGCCAAAATGCACCGGGAAATTGACCAGTGCATAGAATGTGCAGGCCCAGTATGGCATGCGCGTATGGTAGTGCCAGTACTTGTTGGCAAGCGGAAGTGTGCCAAACTCGTTCTTCAGGCACAGCGTGAAATAATTATCCAGTTGCGTCTTGAATTTAGCAAAATCGATTCTGTAGTCGGCTTGCTGCCAAGTACGACCAACCCAGTTGCTCCAGTCGGGAAGTCCACGCACTTTGTAGACATACCGCTGCTTTTCTAGTGTCAGATCAACGATTTCATAGCCATCACCAGTGTAGCCTGCCACTCTGGCTACGTTCGCTACAGAGCGGTTCTTGACCCAGTTGTTCATCGTGTTTTGCGACTCAACAAGCTTGATGTTTCTGAAGCCGCGTTCTCTGAGCAGCATGATCAGGTGTTCAACCAGGGCTGGTTCGGTGGCAACTTCGGGCACCTGGCGGTTCATGAAGATCATGAGGTTGGGTTTGATCGCAATCAGAAACTGCTCTTTGGGTTTCTCCGCTTTTTGCCAGGCTGCATCGATGTTTTCCCAAAACCCAGATTGGACGGCCACCTGCTCAAGAAGCTTAAATTTGTCTTCATTACGTGCAATCGCCACAATTGGTGTATTCATGTTTTATCTCCTGTAACAAAGCTTCTATTGTCTACAAATGCGCAATAATACGAGATGCGTAATCGGCCATGCCCATGACACTGAGTTGTGGCTCGACCTGAACCGCAGTTGGAAAAACGCTAGCGTCGCAGATGAAGAGATTCTCAAAACCATGCACGCGGAACTGCGTATCGACTACCCCTACTGTTTTGTCGTTGCTCATAGGATTGCCCCCTTGCAGATGAGCCGAACCAATAGAAACATCATCCGTCTCAACGATCAGTTCATCCAGGGAATCAAGCTGGTCAACAGCGAAGAACTCAGCTGCCGTAAAGGTTGCGGGCATCACGCGTGTTGCGCCAGCCGCTAACTGAATGCGGCAGATTTGCTTGATGCCATCCTTGACTTTCCGCAGATCAGTGATAGGGAGACTAAAGCTGAGTGGCGCGCCTGCCGCTCCTATCAGTGGAAGCGCTGCAGCAGTGACCTGTCCAACAGGCTGCGTACCAACTAGGACGCCTGCGACTGCGAAGTGTCGGTAAGAGTGCATATTGTCGAAATGATCGCGGAACCAACCGGGCATTGAGGCTGCAAATGCCCCTGGCGGCAAGGCGAAGCTTTCCAGGGTGTAGCGGGGCCGTTGGTGATAGGCACACATCTGAATGCCGTCAAACGAGTCGATAGGCTCTGGGAACTCGGCAAAAACCAGGCTCCTGACGTTGAGGCTGAGACGTGTTCCCACGTTACGCGTGATGCCTGACCGCAGCAGCAGCAAGCTGGAGCTAATTGCCCCGCAAGCCACGACAATCTGCCTCGCCTCAACTGTTAGTGGCGTACCATCGCTGTGCATAGCCTCGACTGCCTGCGCTTGCCGACCACTAGTGACGATTTTGAGAGCCTGGCAATCGCTGATCAACGTTGCTCCAGCCTTCAAGGCACGCGGGATGTACGAGATGTCTACAGACATCTTTTTCTCGTAACTGCAACCTGTTGTGCAGTAGCCGCAACCCAGACACCCATCCAGATTGACCTCGAACCAACTACTTGGCAGCCCGAGCTTGTGGCATCCTGCGACGAATTTCAAGCTGCCATGCTCAACCAGCTGCTGCCTGTCCTCCAGTTTTACTGGCTGGATGCTCTTCCGCACACACGCCAGAGACGCTTTCAGCTTGTCCCTGTCTAACATGGCTCCCTGGTTGGCCCACGTAGTCAAGACCTCATCAGGAGGATCAAAGCATACCCCATTGCTTAGAAAAGTGCTTCCACCCACGCAGCGGCCTTGCTGGAGATACATTTCAAGATCCCTGGTGAGCTGCAACCCGCCATCGCGATAGGCTTTGCTTGCCATGGACCGCTCATCATGGTCGATACGATCTCGCTTGAGATACGGCCCCTCCTCAAGGATGACGACGCTTTTGCCTGACTCAGCCAGATTGGCCGCAACGACGGCTCCGCCTGCACCCGAACCGATCACACAGACATCAACTTTCAGATGTCGCGTAGTAACTCTCGGCGGATACACCACCGGGTCTGTGGGCAACTCGTGTTTTTGCTCAGCCTGTTTGTACTTCTCCCGCTGCTCGAATCTGCTAAAACCCACCTCTTCGTAAGTGCGTTCGTCACTGTAGTAGATGAAAAAGATGAGCTGCTTGATTCTGACAAGGCTGTGGAAAAACAGTTGACCACGTGTAAAAATGTTCGTAAGGTACAGCGCTCTTTCCAGGCGTCCCATGCGTGATAGCGGGACACGGAAGCGGAGCAGCGCTCCTAACTCGATAAAAGCGAGTGCCCACTTGATGCTTACAGTCTGCGACGAGGGAATATCCGCCAGTAGCTTATCCACCGCGTCTGCCACTTCACGCGGTGTGATATCTTCTATGCCCCCTGTGATAATGACCTCTGCAAAGCACTCAAGGACCCGATGCAACCATGACCCCAAAAAGCGTGTTGGCCGCTCACGACGGTCTGCTTGCAGACGAAGCGCAGTGTTAACTAGCGCTACAGCGAGATGCGCCACGGCCCAGATCAGCAGCGTAACCCCTAAGGCAGTACTAACACCGAAGCGTATCACCCAGACGAACAGCACGATGGCGATCAGAAAACTGGTGATGATGAGGATATCGAGTGTGTAGGTCCGCCTTTGGGCGGCTTCTGCGGCAAGCATTCCCACGATAGCGAGCGTGCCGTATAGTGCTATCGTGTTGCCCGCCGTAACTTCATAGAAAGTAACAGTATGCGGAATCAGCGAGGTAAAGCCGATGATGATAATAAGCGCCACCATCGCTAAAGCAAACAGTATCGCAGTGATGGCGATGCCAAGGCGTTGTGCTCGTGCAGCGCTCCCACCGGGTTCTTCCCCAATGCCAGGTTCAATATCAATAGCCAGTGGCATACGCAACGCACGACTACGACGTGCGGCTAACCAGAGAGCGAAAGTGACACCGCCCATCACATAGTCCAACAGCCCACCGACAATTACAACGAAGAGGATGTATGGTGTTGAGTTTGTGTGTCCAAGCAGAAAGAGCATCGTAGCCGTGCCGGATATGATTTTATAGCAGCTCAACACACCTGCACAGAGATCATTATCCCTGATGCCGCTGAACAAATAGAAGGAGCATAAAAAGAGGAATGCCTGACCGATCCAGGTGAACGCAACCAGTGGATTATCCAGGTGGAGTTGAGCGCCGACCGGTAGCCAGAACCCTACGGCGAGAACGATGAAACCGCCACCGAACAGTAGTAGCCATAAGCATATCAATAGTCTGAGTTTGCCTTCTGTACGTGTGATTGCCATCCTACACCCTCCGTTCTGAGTACTTTGTGGAGTCTCTTAAGTCTGACCATCTTCATTGGAAACGCCGCCTACGGCGGGAAAAGAGAGACATTGGGGTATTGCTCCCCGCATCCCCAGTCAAGCTGCCCCTTGCCGAATCTCCATTTATTTAGCAAGAATGAAGTCAGCTGTGCGGTCGGAGAGGGCAGCTATCGTCAGGCTGGGGTTGGCCCCAACGGGTCCCGGCATGACCGATCCGTCCGCGATATAGAGGCCGGGATAGTTAAAGACCTCTCCATAAGCATTCACCACACCCTCGGCACTCGTTCGCCCCATGGGACAACCGCCCAGCGGATGGACCGTCACGAGGCGGTTGAGCAGCCAGAGAGGATCATCCATTATCTTCCCTCCCAGGGCCGTGCTAATCTCCTCCATCTGCTGGCGGACTTGTGCATAATAACTATCGGAGAGGTGGTCCACATCCACGAAGAGTTTGCCATCGTGAAGCCTCATGGTGCCAGTAGGATAGTCTCGCCCCATACCACCCATCTGTAACGAACTTGTTGCCAGATCGGTTGTTCCTAAGAGTTGAGCAATGTAGCCGCCTATATCAGTCTCCACATCTCCCTCAAACCATTCTTTGATCAGGTGGCCGCCGACCCGGAACCATTCACCGAGAGCGCCGGGCATACTGAACACCTGGAGTATCCAACTGACGAAGTTAGGATAGCCTGCATCCTGGACATAAAAACCTCTGGTCTGCCCCTCACCGGTATCCAGAGCATCGGGGATACGGATTGTGCCGGTAATGGCTGGACCATAGGTGGCATCGATGATGCGCTGGGTCTGCCTTCCGTTTGTGTTCTCGCGACATTGCGTCGCGGACGCGATGAAATCGCCATTCTCGCTAAAGTGTGTGCCTAGCTTTGGGCTGATGTGTGGAAATGAGCCGAGATTTTTGAGCAGCAGGAATGTGGTGCCAAAACTTCCCGCTGAGAGGATCAGGCGATTGGCGCTGATGGTCTTAGGTGGAAGGACGGCTGGATTGTGAGTATCGCGTGGTTGTCCTGCTAGCGTCAGATCATGCTCAACATAGGAGATCGTGTAGCCATCAGCGGAGGGTTGGAACGAACGCACCTCACATGTGGTAAAGATCTCTGCGCCCAGCCTCCTGGCCTCGGTCAGATATGTATAGTCCAACGTGTTCTTACTGCCGAAGTTGCAGCCGAAATTGCATTCGCCACAGAGACGGCAGGTGCTACGTACACAGTTGGGGCCGTGGATATTTGGAGCGGCCTCGTGGATTGGTACACCAGGGATAGGATCTTCGCCTGGATTGGCAAAGATCACAGCCTGTGCTGGTAGATACCAGTTTAGCTTCAAACGTTCTGCGGCGTCCCTGAGTGCGTGCGCGCGGCCCGCAGTATTGTACGGAGAGTGATCGAGGGGATACTGCTGCACGTTGAGCATTTTCTCCACACGATCATAGTGTGGGTCGAGATCAGCACGCGTAACGGGCCAGTATTCGTAGCCGCCCGTTGTTGGATCTTCCTTGACAAACCAGTGCTCGTCTTTACGGATCATGATGTTCGAGTAGATCAGAGAGCCGCCGCCAAGTCCGCTAGAGACGACGGCAGTGAGCCGCTGAAATCCCCAGGCATTGTAGAGGCCATAGGAGCCTGCGCTAGGGTCCCAGAAATTATGCTTCATCTGGTAGGGTGTGCGCGCAAAAGAACCAGGCGGGTAAGGTTTTCCGCGTTCCAGGAGGCAAACGTGTAAGCCTGCTTCGGCGAGCCGATAAGCCATCACCGATCCACCGAAGCCAGAGCCGACGATGACCGCGTCATAGTGTATATTCCTCATAAAACTCCTTTCGTGGAGACCCACCCGCGTTCACGCGGTGGGAGGAAACGAAAGCCCCGAAGGAGAGCGTTTTTGGTGGGAACGCTCAAACCCCACAACGCAAGGATTGCTCCCCTTGTTGGTAATGTGGGCCTCGTCGATGATATCGGTCGGCCTATCTTCTCAGCACTGGCTTCACCCTCGTACACCTGTTTAACTGAGAAGTTGTAGAGCAACACGCTGGCAACCACGCACGTGTTGGTACGAACTTGAGCACTTGCCGATATCGTAGCCCGATAGCCTTCCAAAGAAAGCTCTGGCTGGGACTGGTCAGGTGAACCTGCAACCTGGACGAGCAGAAGTCACCCCCTCGTTGCAAGCCCATCCCCTTTCGGGGATTGGGTTCCTGACGCCAATCGATAGCGAGAATGTTGCCGTAACGAAGCGTTGAAGCAGGCCAATGGGAGAGATTGGCCGCATAATATTCCTACAGAACCACAGGCCAGGTCAAGGATCTGGGCGTGAACTAGCAGATCAGGGACATCTGAAAGTGGTTCGCCCATTGCTCTGGTTGTTGTGCGGTCCTGGTCGATGAGTTGCGCCATTTCCGCTGCGTTTTCTGGGTCAATTACATCGATATCGGTCATTGCTCGTCACTTCCCTATTCTCCTTATTACAATAATCATATTATAACTCATCTCAGAGCGTAAGGAAAGAGCCAGCGTTCAAAGCACCAGGGCTTGTGAATTATTGCTGAGAGGAAAGAGACTCCAAAATCTGGTACGATAGGCATTCCAAACCCACCTGTCGAAAAGAAGGAGTCTCTGATGACCTATTCTACCGCATTGCCACTCACCCTGCCTTCCTTGAGCAGTGATCGCCGTCAGCAGTTATTGGAAAAGCAGTCCCTGCTCAGTTTGTACGAAGTGTTGACAACCATCCCTGACCCCCGTTCCAAGCATGGATTGCGCTATGAGCTGGCATACCTGCTCGTCTGCCTGATCGCAGGCTTGCTCTGCAACTGTGACTCGACCTTGGCGATTGCCGCGTGGTGTCGTGATCAGCGCCATCTGCTGGTCCAACTCTTCGGCCCTCGCCGTTTTCTGTGCCCAAGCGACTCACTCTATCGCAAACTGCTCGCACGTTTGAGCGCCGAACAGATCGAGTACACCTTGGCTGACTGGATACGCTGCACCCTGCAAGCCCAACCAGATGATCCCATCGCTTTAGATGGCAAGACTGTTCGTGGGGCCAGAATGGCTGAAGCGTCCGCTCCCCATCTGCTCTCTTTCCGCACGCACCACAGTCAGGAAACCTTGTTGCAAGTCCTGGTTTCTGAGAAAACCAACGAGATCCCGATTGCCCAGCTTCTCTTGCCTTGCTTGCCTGTCTGTGGACGCGTTTTCACCGCTGATGCTTTGCATACCCAGAAGGATTTCCTCCGGTGTGTGGACGCATTAGGCGGAAAAACGGTTCTCACTGTCAAAAACAACCAACCAACGCTCTTTGCAGACCTGCAAACCTATTTTGCCGATCCCCATGCCTCCTTTGAGCAGTTTGCCACCCTCGATCAGCAGCGTGGACGCATCGAAAAACGGACCATCCGTGTGAGTACCGAGATGAACTCCTATCTGGTTGACTGGCCGCTTATCCAGCAGGTGGCTGAGTTGACACGAACCGTCACCATTCGCAAAACCGGACAAACGAGCCACGAGGTCGTCTATCTCATTACTCCCCTGACTCCTGGGGAGGCTGATCCATCCCGTTTACTCACCATCGTACGAGGACATTGGGGCATCGAGAACTCCTCTCATTTTGTTCGCGATGTCACCTTTGGAGAGGATCGTTCTCGTCTCCGCTCTGGCGATGGTCCACAGATCATGGCTGCTTTCCGCAATCTTGCCATCACCCTTATTCATCGTCAGGGATCTTCTCAGATTGCCGCCACTCGTCGCCACTTTGCCTCCCATCCTCTTCATGCTTTTCGATTGCTCCTTCCCAGGAGCTTTGCCCAGCAATAATTCACAAGCCCTGTTCAAAGCACCGAGTCATTGGGAAGCCGGAGGACGCTAACTCGCCATGTCCGATTCTAAAGCCGAGCGGCATGGTATCGGCTATGATCCCTGAATGACCCAGCCGATCATTAACATAGCTCGGTTGCTTGCATTAAAAGCATACAAGAGGTATTGTATAGAAGGAAAATAACTTAAGGTATTTTGTCAAAATCGTCTCTTGTAGAGAAACGAGAGACGAAAACTGTTGCAAGTCGCTTTACCTTTACCTCTCATTGAAGTAGAGAGAAACTGGGTATTTTTTTAGAGAAAGTCACGCTTTAGCATCATTTTTCAATCATATGGAGGTATATGATATGTCTAAAAATGACATTGATGCATTATATGACGATCTGGCTGCAAATGACTTGCAACCATTATGGACCCAGGCAAAAGAGTTAGTACCATTTCAGCCTAAGCCAGCAACGTTACCCTGGTTATGGCGTTGGGAGACCCTACTCAGTCTTGCACAGCGTGCAGGTGATCTAGTTACAGTAGGGCGTGGAGGTGAGCGCCGTGTACTTATACTCACAAATCCTGGCTTGCATGGGCGACCGTTTGCAGCTCCAACAATGATGGGCACGATCCAATACCTCAATCCAAAGGAAAAAGCTCCCGCGCACCGTCATACGGCAGGTGCCATCCGCTTTGTTTTACAGGGCAATGGAATCTCTACAACAGTGAATGGCGACAAATGTGATATGCATCCAGGCGACCTGATCGTGACCCCAAACTGGTCCTGGCATGATCATTATAACGAAGGAGATGTACCTGCAATCTGGTTTGATGGCTTGGACGATCCGACCGGTTTAATGCTAGATGCGGTCTTTTTTGAGCCTCACATCGATCAAACCCAGCAGATCGCATGGCCGTTTAACGCGACCACTCGTTTGTATGCTATGCGCGGTATACTCCCTCTAGGAACCACCCCTTCTTTGCAGACACCACTTTTTCTTTATCGCCGAGCAGACGCAGATGCTGCGTTGACGGCACTAATGGAGGTGCAAGGGGGGCCAATGGTGAGCATACAATATATCAATCCGACAACCGCTAAGCCTGCACTCCCAACGTTAGGTTGTGAGATGCATCGTTTGCTTGCAGGCACACTGACTTCGGCCTTACCGCAAGGTTGGCAATTCGCTTTTTGTTGTCTATCAAGGCACCGGATATAGTGTTGTCGAAGGCCAGCGTTTCGATTGGCATCAAGGTGATGTGTTTGTTGTGCCATCCTGGGCTGTTACCGAGCATTATGCACATAAGGCCGCTGATCTCTTCGCAGTAACAGATCGTCCCATCCTTGAAGCTCTAGGTCTCTTTCGTGAGGCTTACCTCGACCAGCCACAGACAATAACAAGCCATTTTTCACCAAAATAACGCATTACAGCTTTTGAAGGAGTGTATAATGGAAAAGCGCATAATGCACATTGATTTTAGCGCAACGCATGTCATTCTTCCAGCAGAACGACCCTATGAGCAAGTGATCCAAGCGATTGAGGAGAGAGTTGGACGCGTCGATTATACAGTGCTCGAGCGTATCATTGCTCAGCAGCAACCATTAGAAAAGGTCGCAGAGGCGTTTGTTGGTAGTAGCACTTTTATGTACCTTGCAAAGATCGACCAGGGCTGGATTCTCTCACTTAGCGGCCATCACAAGAAAGCTTCGCTCTATATACTGGGCAATCCACTGATTGGCAATCAAATGCTTGACGTAACTACAGCCGTTGGCCTCTACATACCATTCCGTCTGTTTGTATATGAGGATGCGGAGGGCCACGCTTTCGTTGCGTATGATATCCCCTCAACACTTGTTCATCAATATGATAACAAGACATTGTCTACTCTGGCATATCAATTCGATGAACAACTCGAAAAGCTTGCCTATACAGTGGCTTCGCACCTGGAATAAAAAGGGAATGTATTCTTATGAACGTTTCCACGAAACAAATGGTCGCAAGCAATTTTCGCAGCCTTGAAGCCATCGCGAAATTCGTTGAAAAGAGCCTGACTGCAGTGTAGTATGGAAATTTTAAGACATGATCTCTCTGTGCACGTCTGGGGTCAAGGAACGAACGTTCTGCTTCTACACGGAAGCAATATCGAGAATCCGGAAATGCTCTGGTCACGGCAACGTGAGTTGGCTTCGCGCTACCGGCTGATTGTTCCTGCTCGGCGTGGATATGGATTAAGTCCACAACGCTATGGTTGCAAAGGATATGAAGCTGATATCCGAGACATTGTCTCGCTCGTAGGTAATGGGGCACATCTGGTTGGGCATTCATATGGTGGTCTACTAACGATGATAGCGGCTACGCGCTATCCCCAACTAGTAAAGTCGTTGACTGTCATCGAACCGCCAGCCTTCAGTTTAACTCTTGATCGGCCAGAGGTTGCACAGCTCGTAACGTTGCTCAAAGTCCTCTACCGTACGGCAAGAACACCAGAAGCATTTCTTGCGGGCTTTCTGCGTGCTATGGGAAACAATGTTGCTGAACCGATTTTGTTGTCTCCACAGCATCGCAAGGCAGTAATGACAACTATGGAAGAGACAGAACCATGGGATATTGCTCTGGAACTTGAGACTCTGGCTATGTATCCGTTTCCTAAGCTCGTTGTTTCTGGCGATTGGCATCCTGCATTAATTACCACGGCAGATATATTGGCACAGCGTTTGGGTGCTGAGCGTTTAGTTATCCGGGGCATCGGGCACGAAATTCAAAAAGCAGGTAAGCCATTCAATGATCGGCTTGAAACACTTTTTGTCCTGGGACGAGCGTCGAAATAATTTGATGTTATAACGGTGAGGAATATCCGGCCTGTACCCATTGGCGGGGGAACGCGAGAAATGCGGTCTCGCGTTCTGGTAGCCACTACAGAGACTGCCCTGGGACTGGATAGCAGCCTTATGGGTTTAGCCGAAATGGCGGATACTGGTCAGTAACCAGAACGAACGCGTAGGCGATAACCCGGTTGTGCCAGCGCATAACACCTTCCACAAAATCGAATATCCCCCTGGGATAGCGACTGGTGAACAGGATGGCGAACCAGGTGATGATCACTACCACGACCACTGCAATGTCCAGAAACACCAGCACGATGTAGTGGGGGATTGCCAGGAACCACTTCACTAGAGGAAGCCAGCGGTTGAGTTCGCTTGCCACGTTGGGATAGGCATACTCCAGGTACACTGGCTGGTGATCGGTAGTGGATGGGTATTGATCATCCATCAGGGCCAGATAGACGCCCACCCGGTTGCCGAACCGCTGCAGCTCCTGGTTCCAGTCGAACCACCAGCGCGGATACTTCTGGCGGAATAGGATCATTAATAGGGGGCCGAGGAACAGCAGACCCGCCACTGCTGTGGTTCTGCCATACGACGCCCACTGCCAGGTTCCTCCTGCTACAGTTCCCAACACGATAGCGATGGGGATGGCTGTGAAAAATCGGAAGAACGTGGTCAGTCGATTTAGTGGGCGATCTGGGTAATCA
This sequence comes from uncultured Chloroflexia bacterium, assembly GCA_963802635.1. Lineage (GTDB taxonomy): Bacteria > Chloroflexota > Ktedonobacteria > Ktedonobacterales > Ktedonobacteraceae > CAVTLG01. The sequence goes on from CAWDJJ010000001.1 coordinate 1,420,710, forward strand.
ACCGAGAACTGGACAGGATATATTGTCTGCTCCATAATGAAACCTCCTTCGATACCCCCTTATAACAGTCAGAAACGCGGCTACCGCCGCTAGCCTTCGGCTCATCTGACTGAGAGGAGGAACCCTCGCTTCTCGCAAGTGGCCGCTTATGTGCCTTGGACTGTCAGGCCAAATCTGATCTTATTTCTCTTCGACCTGACCATACCATACGCCTGTCACACCTGCCTCACGTTTATCTGCTTTGATCCCTCATTCTTATCACAATCTGTTCCTGCTCGTCAAGACGGGGCGAATGTTACGGCGAACAAGCGCACAAGGAGAACTTTCATCATAGGAAATCGAAATGCCTTTGAGAGAAAGGCTCGCATATGCTGGCTAGAACTCCGGCCCACGACACAAGCCGCTCATCATCCATACATCTGCCCACAACCTGCAAGCCTAGAGGCAGTCCATTCTGAGCGTGGCCTGCCGGAAGCGCTATAGCTGGCAGACCAGCATGTGTCCAGGGCAGGTTCATCACCGGGTCGCCTGTCGTCGTGATGCCTTCAGGCGCAGGTCCAGCGGCAGCAGGGCTGATCCAGACATCGATACCGTGCTGCTCCATTGCGGCTTCCAACTGGCCGCGCAGCATAGCTCGTCCGGCACACGCAGTCTCTAGCTCCTCGGAACTCACCTGCTTTCCCCGTAAAATTAATGCTGCCGTACGTGGGCGGTAGAGCGAGCGGTATCTGGTAAACCACTCTGCATGCACATGAGCCATCTCAGCAGAGAGGATGCATTCATGACGCAAGGTGATTTCATCGAGATCATGCATGATCTCTACGTGGCGTACAGCATAACCAGCCCGCTCCAGTCGCTCCACCTGCTGCTCAAACGCTGCCAGTCCCTCAGGTGAAGCTTTCGCAAGGTATGGTCCATCTGGTACACCGAGAACAGGCTGAGTCTGTATGGTTGTTGATTGCCAATCGTTGCAGAGAAGCGAGGCAACAGGCTCTATACCGACAACCTCTTGCGTAAAGAAACCGATAGTGTCCAGAGAGGGAGCACAGGGGATCAAGCCGTTCGTCGCGATACGGCCATAGCTGGGTTTGTAGCCGACGATACCGCAAAATGCTGCCGGGCGCATAGTCGAGCCGATCACCTGGGTGCCGAGTGCCAGTGGGCAGAAGCCAGCCGCAACAGCGGCGGCAGAACCGCTACTCGATCCTCCAGGTGTATAAGCTAAATGATGTGGGTTGCGCGTCGGCCCTGGCTCAAAGTAAGCAAACTCCGTTGTGATCGTCTTCCCAAGCAGGAGCGCTCCTGCGTCGCGTAGTTTCCTGACACAACCTGCTTCGGGTCCTCTGAATGCCTCTGCCGGTAACTGCGAACCTGCGTGGGTGGGAAACCCATCAACGAAAAACAGGTCCTTGACACCCAGTAGTATTCCATACAATGGCGGACGCTTTGTGGGATCGGGAAAGCGCTGTTGCAGCGCAACCGCCTCGCGCAAAAGACGCGCCCGACGTTCTGGCTCAGGAACAAGGGCATGGATAGCAGGCTCATGCGTCTCAATACGCTCTAACGTTGCGTCAATAAACGTCAACAGGTTCAGTTGATCAGAACGTAGCGCCGCAGCCAGAACAGATAACGGGGCAGAAGCAATACGTGACGACATGTGAAGCTTTCCTCCTCAGGCACCGTACCAGATGTTACCCTTTTCAGTGTGCTTTATGGGACAAGTCTTGTCTGTAAATATACCATTTGTACATGGGTGAACACTAAGATAGGAACCTTGTAGTGGAAGGAGATGAGAGCAATTGGTACACCCTGTGGATCTACGCAATCTGCGTATTCTTGACCTTTCCCAGGATTGGGATATGCATACCCCCGGCTTCGCAACATATGAAGGTCCCACTATCAAGTGGATCAAACGCGTGGCATTTGATAAAGTTGGTGGTCAACACATTGCTTCAACTCTGCACGTTGGCACTCATCTTGATGCGCCTATGCATTTTATGACGAACGGACAGGATATCGCTAGCATTCCTATCAATAAGCTGTTTGGTCCTGCCGTCATTGTTGACCTCGAAAAAATGCATATCGGCGACTATGGTATCTATACACCACGCCATTTTGAGCATTGGGAGCGCCAGACTGGCATTCGTATTGAGCGCGGCGATATTTTATTTGTGCATACTGGCTACCACAAGTATTATCCCAGTAACTGGTCAGGCGAGAGCCAGCCTGATGAGACCCGCTATTTTATCAAGCATCCTGGCCCAACACGCGAATTCGCTGACTGGGTCCTTGATCGTGGTATCTCCTGGCTGGCTGTCGATGCTGGTTCGATGGATCATCCTATGAACACAGTGATTCGTAGCGTTCGGCCCGATCTGGCTGCTGAGGCTGAGAGTGTCCTGGGAAGACCACTCTCAGAAATATTCCCGACGCAAGATCTCCAGATCATGCATTATCACCTCTTTCCCCATCTGGTCTTTCATGCCGAAAATATAGGTGGTGAGATTGACCAGGTGCTTGATCAGCGCGTCTGGATAGGTTGTTATCCCTGGCGTTTCAAAGGTGGTGAGGCGGCATTCTGCCGCGTTGTTGCGTACGTTGAGGGGTAGTCATGAAACCGTCGCGCTTTGCGTATCATGATCCGGCGACACGTGATGAGGCACTGGCGCTACTGGCAACCTATGCAGAGGATGCCAAAGTGCTGGCGGGTGGACAAAGCCTGCTCCCCCTGCTCAACATGCGCCTGGCACAGCCTGCCCACCTGATCGATATCAATCGCATCGCTGGCCTCGCCGAGATCCGTGAAAGAGATGACACGCTGGCAATTGGTGCGTTGACTCGTCAGCGTACTGTCGAGCACTCGGAGCTGGTGCGCAAACGTTGTCCACTACTGGCCGCTGCCGTAGCGTTTGTAGGTCATCCAGCTATTCGCTCACGCGGCACGGTTGGTGGTTCTTTGGCGCATGCAGACCCTGCTGCTGAACTTCCCGCCGTCCTCCTGGCGCTTGGTGGTTCGATACATATAGCCGCGCACAACAGTCGTCGTATAGTGCCAGCAGCGGAGTTTTTTGTTGATCAACTGCAAACCTCGCTTGCCAGCGATGAGTTGGTTATCGAAGCCCGCTTTCCCATCGTGCCGTCGCGGACCGGTGTGGCGTTTGTTGAAGTCAGCAGGCGACATGGCGGTTTTGCCCTGGTTGGCGTTGCTGCCCAATTGACGCTCCATGAGGATCATACCATTGCCGATGCTCACCTGACCCTCCTGGGTGTTGCCGCTACCCCTGTCTCTGCTCTGGAAGCTACGACGTTGCTCATGGGTGCACAAGCAGACGACAAAATCTTTACGCTGGCAGCCGAGCAGGCTTCTTGCGGTCTTGATCCAGCAGCGGATCTGCATGCCTCCTCGGAGTATCGCTGCCATGTTGCCAGGATACTGGTGAAACGCGCGCTCCAAACCGCCGCTCAGCATGCGCAGCAGGGAGGGTACGATGCATGATAGCAGCTTGTTGCCACAAGAGCAACGCGAGATCACCGTGTGTGTCAATGGCATTTCCCGTACTGCTGTGGTTGAGACACGCTGGTTATTGAGCGACTTCTTACGCCATATGCTCAACCTGACGGGAACACATGTTGGCTGCGAACACGGCGTATGCGGCGCTTGCACGATTATATACAATGGGGCACCCATCCGCTCTTGCTTGATGCTCGCTGTTCAGGCTGATGGCGGTGAACTGCTCACTGTGGAGGGACTGGCACAAGCCAATGGGACGCTGCATCCAATCCAACAGGCGCTACACGATTATCATGGATTGCAATGTGGCTTCTGCACATCAGGTTTTCTGCTGTCGATTTATGCGCTCTTGCAGGATTGCCCGGACCCCAACATGAGCGACGAGCAGATCCGTGCAGCACTGGCGGGCAACCTCTGTCGCTGTACTGGCTACCAGGGTCTGGTCACGGCTGTGCGCCATCTGCTGCGTGAACTATGTTCAGCACATACTCACGCTACTCCTGTAGCAGACGAGGAGACGCACATATGACCGCTCGCATTTTTGGTGCGGCTATTTGCCGTCAGGAGGACCAGCGCTTTCTCACCGGCACCGCTACCTACGTTGATGACATCCATCTGCCTGATATGCTCCACGCTGCTATCCTGCGCAGTCCGCACGCGCACGCCGTGATCCGTTCTATTGACACCAGTCAGGCTGTGCAATTGCCTGGAGTCGTTGCCGTTTGGACCTATGCTGATCTTGATAAAATCTCTGAACCACTGCCATTGCTTATTCCTCACCCGGCGTTGACACATCCTCATACGCAATATGCCCTCGCCAAAGATGTCGTGCGCTACGTAGGAGAAGCAGTTGCCATTGTTATCGCCAGCGACCGTTATGTGGCGGAAGATGCAGTGGCCCTGGTTGACGTTGACTACGAACCGTTGCCAGTTGTCAGTCCGCTCAACCTGTTGGATGCGCTGAACCCTGCTACGCCACATATCTACGCGCCCCATAACATTGCCGCGCATCTTGTCCAGCAAGTTGGCGATATCGACGCCGCTTTTGCTCGCGCCACGCACACCTTTCAGCGTCATGTACAACTTGAGCGCAGTGCCAGCCAACCAATGGAGACGCGTGGTGTGGTGGCTCGTTTTGATGCTTTTGAGCGGACGTTGCATGTCTGGGATAGCACGCAAGGGCCAATTTCTATCCGCAATGGGTTGGCGATGCTGTTTGGCCTGCCTGCTGACAATGTGAGAGTTACTGCGCCAGATGTGGGTGGCAGCTTTGGCGTCAAAATTATGCTCTTTTACCCAGAAGAGGTGCTTGTGCCGCTGGCCGCACTGCGTTTGGGGCGACCGGTGAAGTGGATCGAAGATCGCTTAGAGCACATGGTCTGCTCCAATCATGAGCGCGGCCAGATTCACGACATCACCGTTGCGATGGACGCTCATGGGCATATACTGGGTCTACATGACGTGTTTGTGCACGATAGTGGCGCGTATTGCCCTTATGGCATCATCGTTCCTCTCGTCACCTCGTGCCAGTTGCCGGGTCCCTACAAACTACCTGCCTATTACTCTGATGCCACGGTCGTTTACACCAATCGTACACCCGTCAGCCCTTACCGCGGCGCGGGACGACCACATGCTGTCTTTGCCATGGAGCGCGTGCTGGATTATGCCGCCGATCAGCTCGGTATTGATCGCGCAGAGATTCGTCGGCGCAATTTTATTCAACCCGCAGAGTTTCCCTACGATGTTGGCTTGACCTTTCAGGACGGACTGCCTACGCGCTACGACAGTGGCAACTATCCCGCTGGCCTGCAGCGTGCCCTGGAGATGATTGGTTACGAACAGTTTGCCGAACAGCGACGTCAGGCCAGAGCCGAGGAACGCTATCTGGGCATTGGCGTGGGCTGCTATGTGGAGGGAACAGGCATCGGCCCTTATGAGGGGGCGCATATCTCCATTGACACTCGTGGCGAGATCTATGTTGCCACAGGCGTCACGACACAGGGACAGAGTCATCAGACGACATTCGCGCAGATCGTCGCCGAAGAACTCTCTGTGCCCGTCGAAAAAGTACACATCACCACCGGCGATACTGGCCGGTTCCATTGGGGCACTGGCACGTATGCCAGTCGTGCGATGGTTGTCGCGGGCAATGCAATCGCTCTGGCGGCCAGAGCGGTGAAAGAGAAAGCGCTACACGTTGCTGCGTATGCATTGGAAGTGGCCCAGGAAGACCTGGAGCTAGTCGCTGGTCATGTTCGTGTTAAGGGTATGCCCGCACGCTCTCTCTCACTAGATGCGCTCTCGATTATCGCCAATCCTATTCGCTACGCGTATGGTGCCAGCGCCGTTGATCTGCCTGCAACGTTGCCAGCACGCAGTGGACCGGCGTTGCCAGTGGGTGAGGAACCAGGATTGGAGGCCACACGTTACTTCAGTCCACAGCATGCCACTTTTGCCAGTGGCGTGCATGCAGCTATCGTCGAAGTCGATATCCACACCGGCATCGTCAAGATCTGTAAATATGCTGTGCTCCATGATTGCGGCGGGCTGGTGAATCCAGCCGTTGTAGAAGGACAAATTTTGGGTGGAGTCGCTCAGGGCATTGGCGGCTCACTCTATGAACACATGGACTACGATGAAAACGGACAGTTACTGAATGCCAACTATATGGACTTCCTCATACCCTATGCCAGTGAAGTACCGCATGTGGATATCGATCATATTGAGACGCTCTCGCCGATCAACCCGCTGGGCGTGAAAGGTGCTGGCGAAGCTGGCTGTATCCCGGTTCCCGCTGTCATGGCATCGGCTATCGAAGATGCGCTTGCACCCTTTGGTATCTCTATTGACCATCTGCCACTCAAGCCCGGTGACATCCGAGCAATGATTGCAGCAAAGACACGTCCGTATCCTTGTCGATAAAAAGCTCAAGCAGAGAAACGGCTTTTGCTGTTACAATGACTTCCTTTGGTTGCTTGCTTGAAAGACGATGGTCTGCTGTTCTTTGTGACTTTGCGGCGCTCCCTCAATACTATTGCTAATGCAATCATTATGACAATAGCAGTTTCGACAATTTCGTCTACGAAATTCAGGTGACGCTCGTCAAGGGTGACTGTGGAGGTATCGTTTTTCGGGCTAACATTATGATGGGTGATCTCTATCTCTTCTCGATTTGCAAGAACGGAGCGTACGCATTGGTCATATACAAAGATAATAAGGTCGAAACTTCGCTGGATAATGGTTTTATCTCGGTGAATATGGCTACGTCACTCCTTACGGCGGTGGTCGCGCGCGGTAGTAGCATTACCATCTACATCAATCATCAGCAAGTCACGACGATTCAGGACAGCACGTTTGCTAGTGGTCACATCGGCGTTTTCGCTTATAAGATGAACAATCCGACAGAAGTGGTCTTTCGTGACGCAAAAGTATGGTCGCTGGATAGCCAGAATAGTCTATTCGCATTCTAGTACAAGTTCCCTTTCCTGGCACAACACAAAGCGGACGCCTTCTAGGTGCCCGCTTTGTAGACAAACCGCTGTGAAACGCACATGGTAGGTTATATATTGCCTTGCATTCAGATGAGAAATGTGCCTCGGCACATTTCTAGCAACGAAAGTGGCGTTTCTGAATGCCTATGGGTATAAAACCTAAGCGGATGCGCTTGTGGTGGTTTCTCCTAGAAGCTTCTCTACGGTTTCGCGCTTGATGCGGTATGCCTGGCGTTCGTTGACGTGGGGCAGAATGACAGCTTCAAGAGCCCCCATTTTCACCCAACGTCGAACGGTCGTGTCGTCAACACGTAGAAGATCGGCAACTTCTGATACTGTGAGCAGATCACTCATGTACTTTCTCCTTTTTGAAAAATTATTGTAGAAAGACGGTCAACACTAGAGAACTGACTAAAGGTAACATGCTATGGAAAAAGTCGTAACGATAGCAACATCTATTTCTATCTTCCCATTGTTGAACATTGTATATTAAATGTTGGCATTTGTACAGCAGTAGAAGAAAATTCCTAGAAAACAGAGTGGCGGGCATGAGCATAATTCTTGCAAGAAATCTATTCGTGTATTTAATGTATTAGAATTAATAAAGATATAATTGTGTATTTATAGGAATATCTGGCTATAAACTGTGAAGAGAGAGCTAGGCATAACTTTGAGAGCGCTATACTAAAGATAGTCCATTTGTCGCTGTGTACACGAATGGATTTATGGGATATACTGAGAGGTATATTCCATATAAAAGCAACTTTTTAAGTAAAAGGTTGCTTGGTAAAATAGACTTTAGAAAGGAAAAAAAGATGTTTCTTGACAAAAAGGACGTATCTATGACAGAAAATAGCTCTTTTCAGGAAGTGTCTGTGGAGAATAGTATTCTCCAGGAACTGACTGAGGAACAGCTAACCCAGGTCAGTGGAGGCAAAGCCGCGCCCTGGGGACCGTGGCACCCGTGGCACCCGTGGTTCCATCACTGGGGCTGGGGCGGCGGCGGCTGGGGTGGCGGCGGCGGCTGGGGTGGTGGCTGGGGCGACGGCGACGGTTGTTGGTAATCCGCTCCCCCTTGTTGCCCCAGACCTAGCGAGGATGCCAATGAAGGTAATGCTGTAGGCGTATCTTCTTACCCTGTGTGGCTTTGGTCAGGAGGATATTTCCTGATCCAGGTATCCTCGTGATAGGAGGAGTCTGCCATTCTCTACGGGATTGTAGTAAGCGTGGCAGACTCTGATGCAGAGTGTAAAGGAGATTAAGCCAGAGCGTTGTCCTCTGCATCAGACGTATCAGATTGCTCGTTTTGCAGAGATTCACGCGCTTTTTGCTCACGCATCTGTGCGCGCTGTTCACGTTGCAGGCGTCGTCGCTCTTCGGCTTTTTGCAGATCTTCTGGATCAGGGTTGATGAGGTTCATGGCGGCTGCGACACCCTGCTCTACGATCTGTGGGATGGCATTGGCTGCTCGATCTTCTCCAGTTGCCAGCAGGATGTGTTCATCGCCTGTGGGTATGCCTAATACATAGTTGATAGTCTCGACATGCGCATTGGCGGGCCGTCCAATACCCACACGCAGGCGTGGAAATTGATTGGTGTGTAGATGTTGAATGATGCTGCTCAGCCCATTATGGCCGCCTGCGCTACCGTTAGCGCGCAACCGCACTTTGCCGGTAGGCAGATCCAGGTCGTCATACACGACCAGTATGTCGTCCGGTGCCACTTTGTACCAATGCACGAGTTCGCTGACGGCTTCCCCGCTTTTGTTCATGAAGGTCAGCGGTTTAACCAGCACAACTTTTTCATTTGCCAGAGTACCACTGGCAAGCAGCGCTCTCCCACGTCTTTCCCATTTCCAGCGCTGTTGCTCCGCGATAGTATCTACGACATGAAATCCAACGTTATGGCGTGTACGTTCATACTGCGCACCAGGGTTGCCCAGCCCGATTATCAGTTGCATGTGTTTCTAACGACCATATGCCAGGCGTGTTGCCAGGTAGTGCGGCAATTTTGCCTTGATGATCTTCTCCTGTGTCTTCTCAAATGGATAGGATATGCGATAGAACGTAAAGCCTGCTTCTGTATCATAAATCATAAACGCGGCGCGGGTATCGCCATCGCGTGGTTGCCCAACGCCGCCCGGATTGACAATGGCGCGATAGCCCTCTGGCGCTTGCCAGAGGCCCTCCGGGGGAACAACCATCTCATTTGTCACATGAATCATACTCTGACTCAGTCCTAACAGGGCGAGAAGCTCCTCAATTTCCTCGTTGAGTTGCTCTTCAGCGTTCTGGATGGTTTCTTCGGGCGTGATGGGTTCAGACACAACGGTGCTGGGTTCCTCGTCCTGCTCGTGATTGTTCTCAGTATCAGATGTTTCTGGAGCAGTGCTGGCAACCTCTTTTGTGTCGGTGGTCGTTGTTGGTTCCTCGGTAGGAGGAACGAGCGCGGGCATGTCATCGGCTTGCTGCTGCTTGATTTCTGTGATGGCCTCGACAGCGTCTGCCACAATGTTCTGCAGTTCTTCGACCTCACTATGAGGACTTTTAGCCTGATCGGCTTCCTGCTTTGTCTGCATCTGTGGACGGATGGAGCTGAGTTCTGTCGTGTCGTCGTCATCTGCGCTAGCTGGTTTTGTGCCCGCTGAGTTGCCATTCGCTTGCGCTGCATTCTGGGCATCCGTCAACTCCTGAGCCACAAACGCGTCGAAATCTTCAGTCTCTAGTGGTATGGTGGGAGCGTTAGCTACATTATCCGGCTGTTGGAAAATGATCGGGACGTGGGTATGTCCCACAAAGCAGAAACGATTAGCAAAATGCTGGAAGCTCCGTTCCGCCAGCACTTCTGATGTGAGATATTCCCAGAGAGGTCCGTAAGGGCTGCCATGAACGAGCAAGCATTCATCAACGGCGATGCGTTCTGGCAAGTTGGCGAGAAAGGCGCGATGCTCTGCGGTCAGTTGTTCTGCAGTCCAGAGCGCGGAGATCCGTGCAGCATCACTAAAGTCTTCTAAGTCAATCTTGCCTACCGCTGCCCAATCATGATTGCCAGCGATAATAACGTCAGTTCGTTCGCGCAGCTTGACGATACATTCATTGGGGTTAGGGCCATAGCCGACCAGATCCCCCAGGAACCAGATCTGGTCAATGGGTGCCTGTTGCGCTAGCTCGTCGATCTTTGCCAGCACAGACTCCAATGCTTCTAAATTGGCGTGAATATCAGTGAAAATTGCGTAACGCATTCAGCATACTCTATTCAAATTCTTTCAAATTCTATAGTACAAGTAGGTGTGACTATTCTACCATGTTTGTGGCGTCCTTACTAGTACTTGCACCAATCATCTTTTTGGTAATGTCGATTACCTTTCTTTCTTCTTTCTTCGCTTACTTGCTTGACTTCAGCAATCCCATGAGGATTCTATGCTCATGGGACCTGATTGTGTACTTTACAAAGGTTGCGGATGGTCCCACTACAAGGAGCTACTCAACAGTACTGAAAAATGGAAGAAAACATCTCAAAACGTGATCAGTTTGATGATGTTTGCGTGCTTGACATTGTAGAACAGATGAGCGTACAATAAAGTACGTGGAAACCTGCCGTTTCCTTCACCTCGTGTGTCGTGGCAGGCGTGCGGGTAGTGGCTTCGTCCGCACGAAAAAACGCTTGTGGAGTGGGTGTAAGTCGGGGAAACTTGCAGCCTGCGATGAAGCAAGTACTCAAGTGTGGTTATCCACGTTTTACTACATTTTAGGAAGCAGGGACGTAATGGCACGACCTGTAACGCTTTTCACTGGTCAATGGGCAGACCTACCTCTGGAAGAGCTTGCTGCGAAGGCCAGCACGTGGGGTTTTGATGGCCTGGAGTTAGCAACCTGGGGCGATCATTTTGAGGTGCGCCGTGCTCTGACTGAGCCTGGTTATCTGGATGCGAAGCGTGCAATGCTCGCTAAGCATCATTTGAACGTGTATGCTCTGGGTGCTCACCTAGTTGGTCAGGCCGTCTGTGATCCCATCGATGCACGACATAAGAATATTGTGCCTGACTATGTGTGGGGCGATGGTGAGCCGGAAGGGGTACGCCAGCGCGCAGCGCAAGAGATGGCTGATACGGCCCGCGCTGCGGCGAAATTTGGGGTCAGGCAGGTCAATGGTTTCACCGGATCGAGTATCTGGCATCTGCTCTATTCTTTCCCGCCCAACGATTTTGCGGTGGTAGAGCAAGGTTACGCAGATTTTGCGCGGCGCTGGAATCCGATCATCGATGTGTTTGATGAAGAGGATGTGAAGTTTGGCCTGGAGGTTCATCCCACCGAGATCGCGTATGATTTTGTGACCACGCAGAAGACGCTGGACGCCATGAGTCATCGTCCAGGTTTCGGTCTCAACTTTGATCCCAGCCATTTTACGCACCAGTTTCTGAATGCCTCTGCTTTTGTCGAAGAGTTTGCCGAGCGTATTTACCATGTCCATATTAAAGATTCGAAGCGCAACCTGGATGGGCGGAGAAGTCTGCTGGCCTCGCATCTCAACTTTGGTGATGCGCGTCGAGGCTGGGACTTTGTCTCCCCAGGTCACGGTGATGTCGATTTTGAGGCGTTGATTCGCGCGCTCAACCGTATCGGCTATCAGGGACCACTATCGATTGAGTGGGAGGACTCGGGTATGGATCGTGAGTGGGGGGCGCAGGATGCGCTGGCCTTTACGCGTCACGCCGATTTCGCGCCATCGTCCATCGCCTTCGATGCAGCATTTAATAGGAAATGATCAGCAGATATAGCTTGTTGGCGCTAGGAGTCGTAACCTTCGGGGAAGATGACGTCTTCATATATTGCTGCTATGGGTAAACTCACGCCGAGGCTGAGGAGAGAGGAACAATGTTGACAAACATATTGAAACATGGTAAAATGTATGCATGGACGATGTATATTCACCCAAAGAATTTGGAAAACTCATAGGACGGACAACGAATACCTTGCAGAAATGGGACCGCGAGGGAAAACTGACAGCCCATCGGAGTCCTACCACGAACCGACGTTACTATACCCATGATCAGTACCTTGCCTATCGAGGGGTCGTGGCGAAGCAGCAAGGCTTGACCCTTGTCTATTCCAGGGTGTCAGGTGTAGCCCAAAAGTCGGACCTGACGAATCAAGTTCATGCACTGGAAACCTACTGTACACAGCAGGCCATCACGGTTGATGAGTGGATGTCTGATATTGGCAGCGGACTCAACTACAAGCGCAAACAGTTCAACCGACTCATGGAAATGGTCGAGTTGGGCCAGGTACGGCGCGTCATCATTGCTCACCGAGACCGGCTTGTGCGCTTCGGTTTCGACTTCTTTGAAACGTTTGCCCAGCGACATGGCACGGAGATCGTCGTCGTCAATGGGGAGAATCTCTCCCCTGAGCAGGAATTGGTGCAAGACCTGATCGCTATCGTGACCGTCTTTTCAGCCCGGCTCCACGGACTCAGGTCGTACAAGAAGGCACTGAAAGAGGCGGCATTGCGCAAAGAAGGGGACGACTGATGCAACGAGCGCAGGTGATCAGGCTCAACCCCACACCCGAGCAGGAGGAGTACTTTCGCAAGTGTTGTGGAACGGCTCGGCACGCCTACAATTGGGCGCTGGCTCGCTGGAAAGAGGAACGAGCAGCCGGGCGCTGGGCCAAGATGAGTGACCTCAAGGCGGAGTATAATCGCATCAAGGGCGAGCAGTTCCCCTGGGTCTATGAGGTCACAAAGTGTGCACCAGAACAAGAGTTCCGCAATCTGGGTCAGGCATTTGATCATTACCGGAGAATGAAAAAGGAAGGGACCCTCCCAAAACTCAAGCACCCACGCAAGGATGGAGAGCAGGGTGGCTTCCCTCACTTCAAAAGTAAGAAGCGAGACCGCTTAAGCTTCTACCTTGCCAACGACAAGTTCTCGGTGGATGGGTTTGAGATACGTATCCCTAAGCTCGGCATGGTGAACATGACTGAGCGTCTCCGCTTTGCTGGCAAGATCATGAGTGCCGTTGTGTCCTATCGTGCAGGCTGGTGGTTCGTATCACTCTCAATCGAGATCGAGCACACGCCTCCAACGCATGGTGGGGAAACCGTGGGGGTAGACCTGGGCATCAAGGCGCTTGCAACCTGTAGTGACGGCATGGTGGTTGAAAACCAAAAGCACTATCGCCGGAGTTTGGGGCGCATCAAAGGCTTGAGCAAAGGTCTCTCCCGGAAGTGTGAGGGGAGTCAGAACTGGTGGAAGAATAGCAAGAAGCTGGCAAAGGCTCACTATCGCGTGGCCTGTCAACGGCAAGATACCCTGCACAAGATGACCACCACGCTCGCCCAAAAGTATGCACTCATTGGGATAGAAGACTTGAACACGAAGGGGATGCTTGCGAATCATTGCCTGGCACAATCCGTCAGTGATGCAAGTTTCTTCGAGGTGCAACGCCAACTGTGCTATAAGGCTGAGCAGTATGGGGGATATATCCAATTGGTGAGCCGGTGGTACCCCTCGAGCAAAACCTGTCATGCCTGTGGCTGGATCAAGGACGACCTGACGCTGGCTGACCGTGAGTGGACCTGTGAACAGTGCAAGGCACGACATGAGAGAGATTTCAATGCATCCCTCAACATCAGGGATGAAGCCATCCGTTTAGTCCATGATGTCCCGGTAGTGGCTTCGTCGGGACACTAATTCGCCTGTGGAGCGGGAAGCGCTGGCTTGATTCGTCAAGTGAGACTTCCTGCTGTGAAGCGGGTACGAGCGTGCGGTAAACACGTTTTACCACATTTGAGAAAGCAGAAAGCACCTCGATGATCAGGCGGGGATACTGTATTGTATCAATCTGTCCACGATCTCGCGTATCGCAACTGACACAAACATCAGGATAGACATAGCGTTGTTCGGAAAGCCTCACCCGCATGTCTGAGTTGTACACGCGGCAAGGGCTACCTCGTAGCAAACTGTGGAGGACTCTTTTTAGAAGCTCGGCACTCGCAGTGGCAAAGCGAAGCCCCAATTCAGTAACGTCGTAGCGGCCTGGTTACGTGCGGCCTCGCTTGGAGTATCCAGCACAACGCCGAGGAGATATTGTCCGTTGCGTCTGGCCGCAAAGACCAGGCACCAGCCAGCAGCAACCGTGTGTCCGGTTTTGATGCCCAGAATGCCTGCATAGACACCAAGCAACGTATCAGTGTTGGTCCAGGTATGGGCGACGTTCTGTGCGGTTGCTGGGACACTATAAGTTGCAGTGTCCACAATCTGCCTAAAGAGGGGGATTTTCATAGCATATATAGTCAGGGTGGTCAGGTTCGCCGCCGTCGTATAGTGCTCTGCATTCTCTTGATCCGTAATACTCAGTCCGTCGGGGTTAATGTAGTGCGTCTGGAAGAGGTTCAAGCGGTAGGCGAAAAGGTTCATACGCTGGACAAAGGCCCTTGACGAGCCAGCCAGCCCATCGGCAATAGCCATCGCTGCATCATCTCCCGAGGGTAGCAGCAAGGCGTAGAGTAGGTCTTTGAGCGTTAATTGCTCGCCGACCTCCAGATAAGCGCTACTGCCAACGTTTCCATCGCTGCTGTAGCCGATGCGGTTAATGGCGTCTTGTTGTACGGTGATCAGTTGGTTTGGGTTGCCTGTTTGGATGGCGATCAGCGCGGTCATAATTTTTGTGGCGCTCGCCATCGGCATCGGTGTTTCACCATTCACGTTCTCCAGCACATCCCCGCTATTCATATCGATCAGATAGCTCGCCCTGGCGCTCAGCGTCGGTGCTGGCCCATTGACGGTTAGAATGGGTGTCAGCGTCGGGGTTGGTTTTGCCGTTGTCGTTGAAGTAGTCGGGGTGGTAACGTGCGCTACAACTGTGGCTTGCTTACTTGGTGTCAGGGTGAGGATGAACGTCAGGAGGATCAGGCTAAAGACCAGGACGAACGGTATAGCGGCAAACGTAGGCTGTTTCATCGATTATTTTCCCTATTGCTATGAGACTGTAAAAGGATATTTTGATAGCTGCAAAGAAAAATAGGTACGATGCGCTTCCGCTACGCAGAAAAATACATCCAGGTTCTACGAATACTTCTCAAGAAGAACTAAGGAGAGAAACGATAAGGCCAGAGATTCGATTGGGTAGGAGGCGTGTCCTGGCGACCGCCCCCGAGGCCGTTACAACCACCTAGAAGGCCACGATGCAACGGGAAATCAGGGCGCACGCTGTCTCTCAGACCGACACAAACGCGGCGATCTCCTTTCTGACACATGAGCGCGATAGCGCTAGAAGCGTCAGCTTCGTTTGTGTCAGTATCAAGATAAGCGCCGCCGCTTGATAGGCCGCCACAACCTCTTAGACAGTCAGAAACGAGGAAGGTGACGTCTCTACCCGCGCGCTATTTACAAATGTTGCGGCCAGCGTGTGTGATAGTCGGTAACGCGCTCAAATGCATCGGCAATGCGCAAAATGGTATCTTCTCTGAAGACGTTCCCCAGTAATTGCAGGCCGACAGGCAGACCAGCGCTAAATCCGCCAGGAATTGACACGCCGCAGATGCCAGCCAGGTTGGCCGGGATCGTAAACACGTCTTGCAAATACATCTGATAGGGATCTGAGATCTCGCCGATCTTGAATGCCACCGTCGGCGAAGCGGGGCTGACCAGGACGTCAAGTTGCTCGAATGCCTGCTCGAAGTCGCGTGTAATCAGGGTGCGTACTTTCTCGGCTTGCTTGTAGTAGGCGTCGTAGTAGCCCGCTGAGAGCGCGTAGGTGCCGAGCATGATACGGCGTTTGACCTCTGGACCAAAACCATACTGGCGCGTTTTCTCCATCGCTTCCCACATGTCATCGGTATCGCGATACGAGAAGCCGTATTTGACGCCATCGTAGCGCGCCAGGTTCGAACTCGCCTCGGCGGGTGCTACAATATAGTAGGCGGCTACGCCATACTTAGTATGCGGTAGTGAGACCTCGCAGATCTCCGCTCCCAGCTCGCGCAAGCACTCAATACCCTCCTGTACGGCCTTGACCACGCCCTGTTGCGTACCTTCTACCCAATATTCTGTCGGGACGCCAATACGCATACCCTTGATATTGCCAGTCAGGGCTGCGCTATAGTCTGCCACGGGCTGTGGAGCGCTGGTGGAGTCGCGTGGATCGTAGCCTGCGATAGGTTGGAGCAGCAGAGCGGCATCGCGTGCGCTACGGGCAAACGGTCCTATCTGGTCGAGCGAGGAGGCAAAGGCAACCAGCCCATAACGCGAGACGCGCCCGTAGGTTGGTTTCAGGCCGACCACGTTGCAGAGTGAGCCTGGTTGGCGGATTGATCCGCCGGTATCGCTGCCGTATGCTCCCATTGCCATGCCTGCGGCGACGGCTGCCGCTGATCCGCCACTGCTACCGCCGGGTGTGCGTTCCAGGTCCCAGGGATTGTGGGTGGGGAAGAACGCTGAATGCTCTGTAGATGATCCCATGGCGAACTCGTCCATGTTGGTCTTGCCGATCATGACGATGCCTGCCGCGTTGAGGCGTTCCATCACCGCTGCGTCGTATGGTGGCTTGAAATGTTCGAGCATGCGTGAGCCGCAGGTAGTGGTAATATCTTTGGTGCAGATCACGTCTTTAATGGCAAGCGGAATACCCGTGAGTGGGTGAATGTTCTCGCCACGAGCGAAACGCTGATCTGCCGCGCGCGCCTGTTGTAACGCTAGTTCATCAGTCACCAGGGTAAATGCCTTGACCTCTGGTTCGACGGCGCGGATACGCTCAAGGTGTGCTTGTGTCAATTCAACTGAGGAAATTTTGCGTTGGCGTAGCAACTCGCTGGCCTCGGCTATGCTTAGTGTATATAATTCGCTCATCTAGCCTATGACTCCTCCAACACCGCATTGACTTTGAGACAATTATCTTCTTGATCAGGCGCATTGGCTAACAGGACTTCTGGGGCATAGGATGGCTGCATAATGTCCTGGCGCATGATGTTGCTGAGGCGTGAGGCGTGCGCAGTTGGAGGGACGTCGCTGACATCGGCCTCTTGTAACACATGGATATGTTCCAGGATGGCGGATAGCTGCTTCCCAAAAGTGTCGGTTTCTTCCTCGCTCAGACCCAGGCGAGCAAGCCTGGCTACATTTTGTACCGTCTTGCGATCAATCATATGTTTGCGTCCTCTTCCCTATTTACAAGCTACCAGCGAACGTGGAAGCCACTGAAATGCTTTGTTGGTGTCCGCCAGGTCGCCTCTACATCCTGAACGCGGGCTGCTGATGGCCCCTGGCGTAGCAGGATGAGCAGATGTTCGAAGTGCTGGTCGTGGACCCTGTGCGACGACTTTGACATCACCATTGCTGTCATTGTGTGCATAGCCGCGCAGTCCAAATGTCTGGGCTTTTTGCACCACAAAATAACGAAAACCCACTCCCTGGACGCGTCCTCTGACTACTGCATAAAGTTCTTCGATCTGGTTCTGGTCGCTCTGACTCATGCGTCCATAATAGCACAGACAACGCTATGAGCATAGCCCCTTGTGGCAAAAGCGCTGAGCGATACCCACAAATATCCGCACCTGTACGGACATCCGGCAATAGCGGTGCTGCTATCCCCAAACCGCTTTTTAATCAGCTAGAACTAAAGTCCTGCTTCCTGCGCAACGCGTAGCCCACGTCCCAGCGAGATTGCCGCCACAATGACGGCGATGATCATCATGAGGATCACCACCACAACCCCTTCGCTGCCACCAATATCGCCGCGTAGGCCAGCCAGCCCAAGTCCCTGACTATCTGCGAACTGAGGTGCATCAACCCACAGCCTGACCAGCCAGAGTCCGGTTGCGATCACGGCGGTGCCCATTGCCAGCGTAGCTATGCTCATGAGTGTGTATGTATAACGTAGCATACGTACTGATAGTTCGCCGCGTAAAATGACCTGCGCAACGGTTGTGCCCACGAAGAGCAGGGCAAACGTAAAAAGCGCGAGTACTCCCAATTGGGCTAATGCTGGCAGTGTTATGCTGCCTGGCATATTTTGAGGCGGAGCGCCACCTGCAAGAAATTGTAGTGCAATCAAGCATACAATAAAACCAATCTCCAGCAGAACCGTGAGTCCAAGTAGCCAGCCTATGCGCTTGAGAGGCAGCGCGAAGAGTGCCAGCATACTGCGTTTGGTACTAAGTGTGTGCCTGACAATCGAGATGAGGATGGGTAGACCGCCAGGGACAATCGCCAGAAAGGCCAGATCTGCGCACCAATTGATGGCAGTATAAGAAATCTTGAGATCTGTATGCTGTTGTGCCAACGCTGCAAATGGCGCTAAAGGATCAATAATGTGCATGAGGAAGATATATGCGATGCCAAAGAAGACGAAAGCTGCAAAGGTCATAATCATAGACCAGCGCATCGTTGGTACCATTCTGCGCATCCTTTCTGGAGAAAACCGTTCGGCGAGCATGCCGCTTACCACATCACTGAACATGGGCAACCAGAGGGCCAGCACTCCCGGCGCACCGGACTGCGCGTAGGCATCCCGGCAACAGGTTCTAAAGACTTGTAGGGTTGGTTCTGCATATGCAAGGCGGTATTCGAGCGGTCCTAAGCGTAGAAGCCAACGATAAAGGCAGAGGGAGAGCCGAATGCTCCACGGAGATGAAGGTGTGCGCATTATGCTATGCTCCCTCTAGCTGGCGCAGGCAATATATCGCGCAGTCCTCTGCTCGCGCGTGCAATGGCGAGCACTTCATCCAGGCGCTTGACCTCTGCTACCGCAACCTGGCGGCCAAAGTCGCTCAGACGATAATAGCGTCGGCGCTCGTCGTCAAGTGCAGGATCAGGACGCTCGTCGGACTCCTCGATTAAGCCAGTTTCCAGCAACTGCCTGATCGAGCGATAGAGCGTGGTTGGTCCAATGCGCAGCTTGCCTTGTGTCTGTGCGCTGATCTCGCGCATAATACTATACCCATGTCTCTCACCGTCAGCGAGGGACAGCAAGATGTGAAACGCTGCAGGTGTCAGTGGCAGCAATGCCTCTGGATCACAATGGGAGGGTTGCATCTTCTTTCCCTTCTCTCTACAAGAACCGTTAACTATACCCATATTGAAATGACTACTGCCAATATGGGTATAGTAAATAGAAATAAAGAGTTTGTCAAGGGTGATTTCCCTGTGGGTCTCCATCATTCTGAGGACACGCCCCTACCCTGGTTCTCCTCATGGACGAAGAGCCTTCCATGTACTGACGTTTTTTTTGACGCCTTATGGCAAGGTGAATGAAGACAGGCTGTGTAGACCAACTCAAGGAGATGCAACTTTACCGAATCCGTGCCAGCATTCATGAAACACATTGTTTCACAGATATAATAGTTTATCCGTAGAATGCCAATGCCACTGACTGCGAATGGCTCATCGTCTATTTACAGATATTTATTACATTATTGACTTCTCTATTTATAGATAGTATACCTATTATTGAAGATAAAGTAATGTCAAGCGTTCATTTGGAAGGCGGAGTGAGGAACAAGGCGAAGGGGAGGAGCAATATGAAGCGTCTGGTGGAGTTCCCTTTAGAGGGAAATGGAAGTATTCTGGTTCAGATCGATGAGCCTGAGACCAGTGGCGCTGTCCGTGCTGGTCGTGGAGATGAGGGGATCGAGACGGCGAGGGAAACCTTTGAAAATGCGCTCAGCAGGGTTCTGCCTGCCACAAAAAGTGTGGTCGAGAGACTGAGAAGTATGGATAGTGGGCCAGATGAGATTCATGTGACCTTCGGTATCAATTTGAGCGCACAAGCAGGTGCTTTTATCGCTTCGGCAACAGTTGAGGCGAACTTTAAGGTGGCTGTGTACTGGGTCAGGGGTAGCAAGGAACCGCCACTTGTGGCGAGCGGCGGCTAGCAATCCCTCTTTTCGGCACTGGTGAAGCATGCGACTCCCAGCCGATGCTTTTTCTCTTGTACGAAGCACATCGTAGTAAACGCTAGGCCAGAGATGGCGACAAGATACAATGGAGGTCGCGGTGATGCAGGAATCCCGCGAAGTCTCGCTCGTGCGCATCCGCACTGCTGGTGGGCGCGTGGTTGGTGCAGGTTTTCTGGTGGGCGAAAGACAGGTTCTCACCTGTGCCCATGTTATCGTACAAGCGCTGGCATTGCCTGCTATTTCTCCTGATCTACCAGAAACTATGGTGATCCTGGATTTTCCGCTTCTGGCTCCTCACATGAGGCTGGCGGCCAGAGTCGCCTGCTGGTGTCCGGTCAAGGAGGATGGTAGTGGAGACATTGCTGGCCTGGAACTGCTGGGCGATCCACCTCCTGGAGCCGAGATCGTTCATTTCGCTCCTGCCGAAGATGTCTGGGAGCATCCCTTCCGCGTCTTCGGTTTCCCAGCCGGATACGATGATGGCGTCTGGGCCACCGGGCATCTGCTGGGCCGACAAGCAACCAACTGGCTGTTGCTGGAGGATGTCAAGACTGAGGGGTTTCCCGTGACGCTCGGTTTCAGTGGCGGGCCGATATGGGATGTGCAGCTTCAGGGTGTGGTGGGTATGGTCGTCGCTGCCAGCCGACCGACGGAAACGATGGCTCAGCCCAAAACGGCCTTCGTCCTCCCCTTCGATGTGCTGGCGGCGACCTGGCCTTACCTTCAACCGATCACCCAATCGCGCATCTTCCTCTCCGCCGCTCCTGCTGATACGGCCTTTGCTGAGCGGCTCCGTGCTGATCTACAAGCACAAGGGATTGTGGTCTGGGATGTGCAACATGGACCCGTTGACACCTGTACCGATGCAGAAGAGCGGGTACGACAGGCTATCCGCGCGGCACAGGCCGTGCTCCTGGTCGTCTCGCCCCAGGCGCGCACCTCGCGCACGGTCAAAGAGCATCTCCACCTGGCCGATCTCTATCATCGGCGGCTCATTCTCGCCTGGGTTGGTGATGACCG
Source organism: uncultured Chloroflexia bacterium (assembly GCA_963802635.1). Lineage (GTDB taxonomy): Bacteria > Chloroflexota > Ktedonobacteria > Ktedonobacterales > Ktedonobacteraceae > CAVTLG01. The sequence continues at coordinate 1,441,628 of CAWDJJ010000001.1, forward strand.
AGACACACGACCAGCCATTGCCGGTTGGCAAGATACCGTCTGGGTGGATGCACAAAGCGCGCCTTATGAAACGGCGCTCAAGCAGATTGAAGTGGCCTTGAGCCAGAAACAGCCTCGTATTTTTGAGTCTTCCGAGGGAGGATCGGAGCAAGCGTCTCGCAATCCCTATAAAGGACTGCATCCTTTCACTTCCGAGGATGTCGGCGATTTCTTTGGACGAGAACGTCTGGTGAATGATCTCGTCCATGATGTGGCGGATGTGCTGGAAACGACATCGCCTGAGGGGGACAGCGAACGCTGTCTCACCATCATTGGGGCAAGTGGATCGGGGAAGTCGAGCGTGGTCATGGCGGGGCTTTTGCCGCGTTTGCAACAGGGAGCCTTGCCGAAAAGCGGGGGGTGGGTGTATCTGGAGCCAATGACTCCCGGTAAGCGTCCCCTTGAAGCGCTCACGCGCATCCTCAAACCCCACTTCCCCGACATCTCTTCCAGGGCGTTGCGCGAGGAGCTGGAGGACGATGCGACCCAGGGCTTGCATCTGTTAGCCACCCAGCTTGCCAGAGAGCGGAGCGGTAAGGTTGTCCTGCTGGTGGACCAGTTTGAGGAGCTGTTCACACAGACGGAGAGCGAGGACGAACGGCGGCGCTTTCTTGACCTGCTTTTAACGGCAGCGACCACTCCTTCCGGGCCACTGCTGGTGCTGTTCACTCTCCGAGCAGACTTTTACGACCGCCCGATGCAATATACTTCCCTGAACCGCCTTATCCAGGCACACCAGCGGCAGGTACTTCCAATGGATGCCGAAGATCTGCGAGCGACGATTGAGAAACCGGCAGCCTTGCCCGAAGTCAAACTCACCTTTGAAGGCAACCTGGTTGGCGATCTACTCTTTGAGGTACAAGGACAGATCGGTGTCTTACCGCTCTTACAGTTTGCGCTGGATCTGTTGTTTGAGCGGCGCGATGGACATCGCTTGACCCTTTCAGCCTACCACAAGATGGGTGGCGTGAAAGGTGCGCTCTCCCAGCACGCGGAGCAGACCTATACAGCGCTGCCTTCTGAGGAACACCGTCACCTTGCGCGAACGTTGTTTCTGCGTTTGATAGAACCGGGAATCTCCGCGCAGGAGACGACGCGCCGCCGTGCAGAGCTTTCAGAGTTCGACTTCAACGACCCCACGCAGACGCGCCTGATGCGCGAAACGATTGATGCATTCGTCGCGGCACGCCTGCTGACCATAAGCACCGTAGCAGGGACCATGATGCTAGAGGTGAGCCATGAGACGGTGCTGCGGGAATGGAAACGCGTGGGCGAGTGGCTGTTGGGGGCACGCGAAGATATCTTCATCCAGCAGGATTTGAGCAAAGACGCGACTCAGTGGGAACAACAGGGCAAGCCCAGAGGTCGCCTGTATCGCGGTCCTCAGCTCAAAGACGTCCTGGAGTGGGCCAGGCGTAACAGTCCAAGCAAACAAGAGGCAGCCTTTATACATGCCAGTGTAGCTCGACGAGCCCAGGTGTGTGTGAGCTGGATCGTTGCCGCTCTCTTACTGCTCTGTTTGGTAGTAACAGCAGGAGGGTATTTTGCGTACATTCAGGTGATACATCCAGATCCAAAGCATGTCACAACACTCCAGGATAATGTACCTGGATCATTGCGCTATTGTATCGAAAATGCGCCTCCTGGAAGTACGATTACTTTCGATCCAGATTTGCATGGAACCATCTCTCTGAGAGAATCGCTAGGTTTTCTGAGTGGTGAGCGACTCACGCTTCAAGGTCCAGGAGCAGGCAAGATTACCATCAAGGGTGGCAACAACACCTATGCGAACGTTCTAGTACCTCCAGGTGCCACACTCACCATTTCTGGTCTGAACTTCAAAGACAGCAAGGCGGTTATTGTGAGCTTTCTTGCCAATAAGGGTACCCTCAACCTGTCCAACGATGTGATCTCAGGCAATCAGACATCTGCTAATACCACTAGTGTGGGCGGTGGCATTTACAATACTGGCACCCTTACCATACGGAACAGTACTATCTCAAATAATTCGTCAATTGGCGACGAACATGGCGAGGGCGGTGGCATTTACAATACTGGCAAGCTCATCGTAAGCGATAGCACTATCTCGAACAACACAGCGAGTAGCAGCAGCAATGGCATTGGCGATGGCGGCGGCATCTACAGCAACCACGGTATGGTGACAGTAGTCAATAGCACGCTCTCAGGGAATACTGCAAACAGCAGCAGTGGCGATAGCAAAGGTGGTGGTATCTACGATGAAGGCAAACTCGCTGTGAGCGATAGCACCATCTCGGGCAACAAGGCAAGTAGTCGTAGCAATGGCACCGGCCACGGCGGCGGCATCTACAGCAATGGTCAGGCGACGACGCGTGACAGTATCATTGCTGATGATCATGCGCAGAGTGGCCCGGACATTTCAGGAGCGCTGACTTCAAAGGGCTATAATCTACTTACGAACATGACCGGAGTCACAGGAAAGAGCACTGGGGATAGGCAAGTGACATCAGCGAGTCTGAAGCTAGATCCTGTACTCCGTAACAACGGGGGATCTACCCAAACGCTCAAACTGCTGTCAGGAAGCCAGGCTATCGATGCTATTCCTGGAAATGTATGCAATATCCCTTTCACTGATGCTTCCGGCCACCCTGAGACGATTACCAAAGATCAGCGTGGTTCACCTCGGCTCGAACAGATCAAAGGATGCCTGTGATATCGGAGCCTATTTGAATTCGAGTCCATTCCAGGATGGGTGCAGGATTACGCCCCTATCCTGTTTCTCGACGGTTCCCCCGCAAGGATGGAGACCCGCTATCTGCTCTTCAGCAGTAAGAGCAGATGCGCACTGCGTCTAATCCTGTGCATTAAGATCGTGAGAGATTATCTCAACACGCGACCATCTCCCTCTGGCAGCATTGGCCCAAAGCTCCTATGCTTCGGGTCTGCTAACAGCTATCTCTGAACCATCGAGATACAGGACGCAACAAAAATAGTGTAGAAAGCGTATTAAATAGTGCAGCATCCTAAAAGTGGATCGGAAAAGGGTTCACAATCAACGCGCTCCCACAGCCCTGTATAGGTAAGAGAAGCAAGGGGAGCAATTGCATGAGCACCAGATCATACGACATGATACGAGGTGCTCTATTCTCGTCTGGCATGCTCTATTGCTTGTGCCCTTTATGGTTTAATGATAAGATAAGTCGCATAGGCACCGCTTCTTTAGAAAAGGCAGCATCAACAGAAACGAGTGCTGTGCGAGTCTCAATCAAACCTCACCGAGGGGAGTTGATCCATGGAGTCAGTACAAGACTTAGCGAGCGCTGTTCAGCGCGTCGTGGGCAACGTTGAGCGCGTGATCGTGGGCAAGGCGGAATCGGTCGCCTTTAGTTTAATCGCCGTGATTTGTCATGGGCATGTGCTGATTGAAGACGTGCCCGGCGTGGGCAAAACGGTGCTCACCAAAGCTATCGCGCGCTCGATAGGCTGTAGCTTTAAGCGTATTCAATTTACACCAGACCTGCTGCCAAGCGATGTGACAGGGGTCTCGATCTATAATCAGAAGACGGGCAATTTTGAGTTTCGTCCTGGTCCAATCATGGCGCAGATCGTGCTGGCCGACGAAGTGAACCGTGCGACGCCTAAGACACAATCGGCGTTACTGGAAGCGATGGAAGAAGCGCAGATGACGGTTGACGGCGTCACGTATCGCCTGCCAGAGCCCTTTATGGTTATGGCAACGCAGAATCCTATCGAATATGAGGGCACCTTCCCGCTGCCTGAAGCGCAGCTCGACCGTTTCATGATGAATATTCGGCTGGGTTATCCGCAGCCAGCCGATGAGATGAGCATTCTGGATTCACAGCAGCACCATCACCCGCTCGATGATCTGGTACAGATTATGACAGCGGAAGAGCTGATTTTGATTCAGCGGCAAGTGCGGAGCATTCATGTAGATTCGTCTATTCGTGAATATATTGTCACAATAGCTAATGCCACGCGCAATCATCAGAACATCTATCTGGGTGCTAGTCCACGTGGCTCGTTAGCGTTATTTCGCGCGTCGCAGGCCCTGGCCGCCATGCGTGGGCGCGGCTACGTGATCCCAGACGATGTCAAGTTGCTTGTAAAGCCGACACTGGCACACCGCATCATCGTCACGCCAGCGGCGCGGGTACGCTCAATTACATCATCTGCACTGCTGGATGAGATTATGCAAACAGTGCCTGTCCCCAATGCATGGGTTGGTGGCGGAAAGGGGCGCTGACGTATGCGGCCCTGGCAAATCGTGACCCTGATGGTCGTGTTGATCTTTTTCTCGCTCAGTAGCGGCTGGAACGTGCTCTATATACTGACCTATGTTCTGGTGACGCTGTTCCTCCTCTCCCGGCTATGGACCCTGTACAGCCTGCGTAAGCTTGTTTTTAGTCGTACTGCGGTGAGTCGTCGCGTGCAGGTTGGTGATATCTTCGATGAGCGCTTAACGCTCGATAATCTCAGCCATCTGCCAAAATTATGGGTGCAGATTGTGGATGCCTCCACGCTACCCCGTCATCGCGCAGGCTATGTGGCGAGCATGAGTGGCCGCAAACGGGCTATGTGGCGAGCGCGCAGTGTGTGCAGACAGCGTGGGCGTTTTCAGTTGGGGCCAGTCAACGCGACCAGTGGAGATCCTTTCGGGCTGTTTCGGCGGCATGTCTTACTTGCACCCTCTCACGAAGTACTTGTTTTGCCCCGTGTCTGCCAAATTGCTCATTTTGCTCTTTTTACTGGAGGCTTGCCTGGTCGAGGCAGAATTTCGCAGCGGGCTTTGCAGACAACAACCAATGCGACAACGATTCGCGCATATATCACGGGCGATCCGCTGAGTCGTATTCACTGGCGTAGCACGGCACACTATAATCAGCTCATGGTCAAAGAGTTCGACCTGGACCCGGCGGTGGACGCCTGGATTTTCCTCGATTTGCACGAGAGTGTGCAGGCGGGTGAGGGAGAGGCGTCAACGGAAGAGTATGCTGTGACTATCGCGGCCACCATCGCCAATTACCTGTTGCGGCAGGATCTCTCGATAGGTCTGATTGTCAATGGGCAGAAACGTGAGGTTCTAGCGTTGGATCGGGGGGAGCGACAGATTGAGCGTATCCTTGAGTTGCTGGCTGTTGTGCGTGCAGGCTCTGGTTCTGAGCTGAAAGAGGCGCTGGCGGTGGATGCGTTTCATTTCCGACGTAACACCGTAGCCATTGTGATTACCCCTTCTAACTTGCAGGATTGGCATGAAAGTGTGCGGCAATTGCAGCGACGTGGTATCCAACTGGCAGTGGTGGGCTTAGATGCTATGTCTTTTGCTGATCAACCTTCGGATGGAGACACCCTGGCGCTGCTGGAGGGTTCCGGTATTCCTGTAATGCGTATAAAGTGTGGAGATCCTATTGCTCAAATACTGGAAAGTGGCTCTGATACACGCTTTACAAGACGGAGGTAAGAGTGGTGAGTGATACATCTATCAAGCGGTTCGTCGATATTGTCTCCGACAATGTGCATAATTCGGATGACAAGCAAACCTCTCGTCGTACGCCACAGCCGCCAGCCGAATGGCATTGGGAGCTAGCCGAAGGCTGGTTTTCGTTGTTTTTGCTGGCCGTTGTGATTTACAGCACGGTCTGGTCGGTGCAGTTGGCGGATTGGGTCGATCATCTGGATATTCTCTCATTGACGGCAGTTGTGGGGCTTATTCTCGGCGTCATTGCCGCCAAACAGCAGCGTTTTGCGCGCGTTCTGGTCTATATCCTGGTGCTTGGCTTTGGTGGTGTGCTGGCTTTCTGGCAGACGGCGGGAGCTTGCTGTGGTAGCAATGTGGGTGTTATGGGGCAATATCTGGTCCAATGGGTGATGATTGCGTTTTCTGGTGGATCAAGTACAAATACTGCCATATTTCTCTTTTTAATTGTGCTGCTAGGCTATGTTCTTGCCGCCATGAGTGCCTGGCTCGTGTACGCTATGCATAGCCCCTGGCTCATGATTCTGGCGAATGCTGTTGTCTTGCTGATCAATCTTGACAATCTCAGCGCTGGTTTTATCGTCTTTCTGATCGTCTTTCTGATCGCTGCACTGCTCTTATTGCTGCGTCTCAACCTCTATGAATCGGTGACTCGCTGGCGTGTACAGGGTTTGCGCTATGGAGACAATCTGACCTCCGATATTATGCAAACAGGTATCTTTGTCTCCATCGGTATTCTGTTCTTTGCATGTATACTGCCCAATAGTTATACGAATAGTGTGGCCGCGCAAGTCTGGAGTTCAGATTTTGGTCCCGTGGGACAGCTAGAAGATACCTGGGATCGTTTGATTACGGTCAATGGTGGCAATACGTCCGCCAATCATGGCAACTTCAGCGATACGTTGACATTGGGGGGAAATCCCAAACTTACGGACACTGTTGTGTTGACTTTACAGATGACGGATACAGACGCGGTGGCGCATTATCTTGCCATGGTCAGTTATGATAGCTATTACAATGGTCAGTGGAGCTTACATGCTACCAGTAGCACACAGCTTAAAGCGAACACGCAGCTAACACCGAGTGCTTCACAGACGCAAATTGTAAAGCAAACGATTACGATTGAGAATGCCCCTGGGGAGCAAAACGCGTATATTCCGGGCGTATCCGAAATTAATGCCTTGAGCGTACCGGCAACGGTGGCGTGGGGCGATGGTGGAATTATTGCCTGGCTAGGAAAAAATAACAAGATCCCGATTGGCACTGCTTACACAGTAACGTCTGCCATTTCAACGGCCAGCGTATCGATGCTGGAAGCGATCCCATGGCCGAAAAATGCCCCACCCTATCCGAAAAATGCCAATGATGCCGAAAACGCGGCTATTCCTGTAGCCGCCTATCCAAGCGCTCTGGCGCATGAATTTACACAGATGCCCACCAGTGTCAATAAAAAGCAGTTTGTGGCCCTGGCGAAACAGATCGTCACCGGTGCCCATGCGAGCACCATGTATGACCAGGCTATAGCTCTGGAGAACTATTTTCAGACACATTATACCTATAGTACAAACATTCATCCGATCAGTGGCGAGGACCCGGCAACGTGGTTCCTCTTCGATAACAGCACCAAAACGGGTTTCTGTAACTATTTTGCGTCAGCGATGGCCTTGCTTGCTCGTTCGCTTGGTATGCCTGCACGTGTGGTATCTGGTTACGCTCCTGGCGATGTTGATCCCAACAACAGCGACCTGACCATTGTGCATGGCAAGCAAGCGCATACCTGGACACAGATTTACTTCGCTGGCTATGGCTGGATTAATTTTGAGCCGTCCGCCAGCTTCGCGGCTTTTGCGCGTCTGGCAGGCAATCTGGCGAAGGTTCCTGGATCAAGTACGGCGAATGGCCTGTCGCCTGTGGGGATCTCGGCGGGCGCTCAGCAAAAACATCAACTTCTGAACGCAAATGATGCTGGTGGCGCTGGCGGCGTGCAAAATAGCGCCAATGGATCGCCAACTGTGCAGTTGCTCCAGGATGCTAGCTTTGTCGGTGGGAGCCTGATCCTGCTACTCCTTTTGGGTAGTATGTTGATTGCGCTCTGGTGGCGGCATCTCTTCCGTCGTTACAGCCTGGCTACGCAACTCTATGGGCGCATCTGCGTTCTGGCGCAAGGGGCGGGCATTCCGCTGCGGCCCTGGCAGACGCCGTATGAGTACTTAGAGAGTTTGAAAACCTCGACGTTCTCGTCGCAAGATGACGCCATGGCGCTGGAGCGTCTGGGCGACATTTATGTACGCGAGCGCTGGGCAGACCCCGTCAGTCAGGAGCATTCGTTGCGCACTGGCGAAGTAAACGAGCTGTCTGCTATTTGGAAGCGCCTGCAGCCACATCTCTTGCTCTATATGTTGCGTCATCCCCGTTTCTTGCACGATCTCCCGGCGCGTGTGCAACGGGTATTTGGGTGTCTGCGGAGGCGGCGTGTGTCGCACATTGATTCAGTGCAGAAAACGCTTGACCGAATCATCTAACTCTCGTACACTAGAGTTCGCAATCTGTTGTGTTTGTATAGAGCGGGAATAGTGGGCGCGTAGGGCCAGCTCTTGCCGCCAAAATCGTCAAAAGGAGAAGCCCATCGATTCTGATGGACACCGGGGCGCACGCCAGATGACGCTCCTACCCACTGAATCTGTTGGGTAGGGGCAATCCTGGCGACCGCTCCCGTTTCTGCTTACGCCGAAGGGAGCGAACTGTGTGGCGACAACCGCAAAGGATTGTCGCCTTTGCTCCCTGCTTGTACTGTAGGAGAATAATGTATTGAATAATAAAGTGTCGGAAACTGAGCAACCACTTGTACTGGCCGCGCCACAATCCAGGCGTGCAATCGAGCTGCCAGGTGCGCCACCTGTGCGCTTGCAGACATTAGACCTGGCGCGGCACATCGCTATCGCGCCCAACGACCAGCGCTATGTCGTTGCCACCTTCGATGATCGCCGCCTTGGTCGTGGCTATATTACGGCTGCCTACCCGCAGCAGAATGGCTATCTTACACTTGTGCGCCTGTCTGTATGCGAATTGAGTTCTGAAACCATCGAGCAAGCGGAGCAGCGGCATGTAACGCTGGTACATGCCATTCAGCAAGGCAAGCTAAAAGCGTATCTCAAAGCACATGTCAAGTGATGAGAGATTGTAAGCAGGAGCCGTAAAACGCATCTTGTGCGGTAGCCCTTGACAAATCGCTAATATATTCCGTATACTTGAACTGAGTAGTGATTGTGGACCTCTAATCGGGTTCGCTAACCATGTGCGTAAGCAAAATTTTTGAAAGGAGATGACCATATGTCTCATAACACCGAGTGCATTTCTGTGTTCCATACATGTGACCAGGAATTTGCTTTTGGTTGGTACGGTCATATGCTGCCCATCTGCTTTCAACGTGCAGTTGGCAACATTGGTTCTCTCGTTGTGCCCGTTAGCGGGCGGACCCGGAGGATCAGTGTGCCCATCTCCAGAGGGAGGCCGCCTACTTGTTAGGTGAGCAATAGAAGAGACCCTCGATCGTGGGCACTGGTGCAGAAGCAAAAATCCAGTCCCACGGTTTTTTTGTCGTCTTTTTCGGTGTAGAGGGAGAATGCGTGAGTGAAGAAAATACCAGCCTAAGCGTATGCCCACCCGATGTGCTGTACGCGAGGACAGATGAAGCTATTTGTAGACGTTTTAATGCTGCTCATTGCGAAGGAGAAAACACTTGGCTATTCATGATCTGACTGTCCATCATACATTGCCGGAACAGGCGACTATCGATATTGCGAAAGATGCTGTCGTTATTACTAACGCGACAAAGGTGTTTAAGAAGGGACGTTTCTGGCTGCGCTGGCCCGCTAAGTCGCAGCAAGAAGAGAGCAAGCCGCGTGAAATATGCGCAGTCGATGACGTAAACCTGACGATCAAACGACGCGAAATTGTCGGCATTCTCGGCGCGAATGGCTCGGGGAAATCGACACTTATTCGTATGCTCTCAACCTTGCTGATCCCCGATAGGGGCACGGTTAGTATCTTCGGTTATGATGTCGTAAAAGACGAGCGTATGGTCCAGCGACTCATCAATCGTGTGAGCGTAGAGGCTTCGTTCTTCAAGAAGTTGTCGCCGATGGAGAACTTGCTCTATGCGGCGCGCCTCTACAACATGTCCGGTGCGGAAGCGCGCAGCCGGATCAGAGCGATCCTCGGACGTCTGGGTATCACGCCGGATCGTATCAGTGCTCCACTAGAGAATATGTCGCGTGGCATGCAGCAAAAAGTGGCAATTGCTCGTGCGTTTCTTACTGCGCCAATAGTGCTTTTGCTGGACGAGCCAACAACCGGCTTAGATCCGCGCTCGAAAGATCGATGTGCAGAACTTTGTCAATGAACTGCGCGATCAGCATGATGCGACGATCATGTTGACGACGCACGATATGGATGAAGCGGAGGCGCTGTGTGATCGTGTGGCGATTATTGACAAAGGGCGTATTGTGGCGCAGGGCACGACGGCTGAGCTTAAGGGGGCAGTGGCGCAGGTGATGGGACGTGAGACACCAGCCACGATGAACGAGGTCTTTATGCACTACACGGCTGCGCATTTGCTCACTGAGGATGAAGTAAAGCGTTATGGGAGCTGGGAGCGGGCTTTTGAGGCCCTGGAAGCCCAGCGTGCAGAAGAATAGAGGGAAAAATATGATCATGGCTTCATTGCTACACCAGGGACGTGCGAGCTACGCCTTTTTTGAGCGCAATTGGAATTTGAGCAGGCGCTATTGGGCCTGGGAGGTTGTCTACCTCTTCTATAATATCGTCAACGCAATGTCCGTTACATACATTGGTGCCAGCGCGGGTGCGCTGGTCAGCACTGGCAACCAGCATATTGCCGGTGCTCAGAGTATTAATACCGCGCCGATTATCCTCTATCTGCTGATCGGAACTGCGGTCTGGTCCTATCTGAGCGTGACGTTTGAGGGGGTGACGGACCTGATTATGATTGAGCGCTGGGAGGGTACGATTGAGCATACCTTTATGGCTCCGATCTCGCGTTTCACGCATATGGTAGGGAGTTGCTGGTATGCGGTAGCGCACGGTCTGCTCTTCACGTTCTTACAGTTGTTCGTAGTTAGTTTCTTCTTTCACCTGGACCTGAGCCACGCTAACTATCTAACCGCTGTTTTTATGTTGCTCATCGGCAGTGTCTCTTTCATTGGCTTTGGCATCGCGGCAGCCGTGCTACCCTTGCTCTTCACCGAGCGTGGTTCACAGATGTCCTTCATCGTACGCGCTATCCTGCTGCTGGTCTCGGGTGTGTACTATCCGATTAGCGTCTTACCAAACTGGATGCAGCCGCTGGCGCGCCTTTCGCCCGCTACCTATGTGCTGGATGGCTTACGCTCGGCTTTGTTGACGAATCAGCCCATCTTTTCGCTGACCATCTGGAATAGCACCTGGCCTCTGCTGATTTCTGGCGTTGTCAGTATTCCGCTGGGTGTCTACATCTTCGGGTTGGCAGAGCGCTATGCGAAGCGTACGGGCAAGCTAAAACGCAACGGCTAAGAGAATGTGCAGAAATAGGCATAGAATATGGATAGTAGGTACTACTAAGGGAGGAAGCATACATATGATGGAAATAAACAAAAACATTTTGCCAGCAGGTTTTACGGTCCGTCGTCAGATAGTAGAAGATCTGCCAGCCTTAACCGAACTTGCCAGAGTGTGCGAGACTGAGGATGATGGCACACCAGAAACGACCCTGGAAAAGCTGCGTTTCGTCTGGCGGTCATCTTTTTTTGATCCACTGACCGATGCCTGGGCAGTCTTTGCGCTTGAAGGACAACTTGTTGGTTCAGTAGCAGTCGTCCATTATCATCCAACGCACTTGAATGTAAATGGAGATGTACATCCTGCTTATCGTGGTCGGGGTATTGGGACATACCTGTTACAACTGGCGGAGGAGCGAGCGTACCAGTTGATGCCTGCAGCACTGGCAGAAACACGGGTTGTGCTGACAACAGCCAAAAGTACGAAGAATGTCGCAGCTCAGCGTCTATTTGAGCAGCATAGCATGCAGATCGTGCGGCGCTTCTGGCGTATGGCGATTGAGCTAAACGCTCCGCTGCCTGCCGCGCAGTGGGATACAGGTATACAGTTGCATTCCTTTACATCTGACATGATGCGAGCTGTGTATGAGGCCGATGAAGAGTCCTTCAATGATCATTGGGGCTATCTTCCGCTTTCATTTGAGGATTGGCAATACTGGCAATATTGGTCAGTGCAGCGCGAGAAATTTGACCCGTCATGGTGGTTTCTGGCAATGGATGGGGATGAGATCGCTGGCATTGCGCTGTGCGGGGATGAGAAAGAGAAATGGTGGCTGGGTGCATGCCCTGGGTGTGCGGCGGCCCTGGCGGCGCAGAGGTGTCGGGCTTGCTTTGCTGCACCATGCCTTTGCGGAATTTCATCGTCGTGGCATACGCAACGTGTACCTGGGCGTCGATGCGCAAAGCTTGACCGGCGCAACGCGGTTGTACGAGCGTGTTGGCATGTATGTTGATCAACAATCAAATCGCTATGCGAAGGAGCTACGAGCAGGGAAGGAACTGAGTACAGAAGCGCTAGAAGCATAGAGAGCACATATGTACCTGCTTATCGCGTTTTCTAAAGGGCTGCCGGGGTAGAGTAGCTGGTTGTTGGACATCATGGAGTAGAATCAAAAGGAGCGTTGTGTGTGTAGATCGCTGCGCTCCTGCGTGAGCTTACATGGGATCGGTATCCCTGGCTGAGTTGTCCGTATATGGGGACAACTTTTTGCAGTGGCCGCGTTTTTGTTACCATTCTACGCTTCACATAGTCCTAGTTAATGACTGCCAGGATAGCGCGGTGCATAGATGATGCTCTTTAGAGACTGGTGTCCTCTTGTTAAGCATAAGCGTGAGATGGATTTCCATCCTTGGCAAGGGAAACGTTGGGGAACAGGGTAGGGGCGTGTCCTGGCGACCGCTCTGGTTTACTTCTTATGAAAAACGTTAGGAGGCGGAGAGGCATGCATATATTGTTGTTACTATTGCTAATTTTAGCAATTGTTCTTATTTTAGTCGGGGCGCTCATTGGTATAATTACATTTTATAAGTCTCGTTCAACTCACGTGGATCATTTATCAGGTGAGTGAGGATTTGCTGTGATGAATCGACGTTCGGTCGCTCCTTTGCTCATTGGCACCTGTTTGTTACGCGCGAATTCTGGAGCCAACACCATCGTATTGGGACTTTTGCTGGCGCAGATTGTGATCCATGCCAGGCACACGATTTCCAGTGTGCAGGTAGGGTTATTGCCTGTGGCCTTTTATTGTACTGAACTGGCGCTTGCACCGTTGATGGGTAGCTTGAGTGATCGTTGGGGACGTCGCAAATTTTTGATCGTTGGACCCTTTTTTGGTTTTATGCAGGCTCTCCTGCTTTTCTTTACGCCGCTCAAAAATCCTTTGCCTTACTTGCTCGCTTTACAGATGCTGGCTGGCATATCCAGTGCCATGATGACGCCTGTTGTGCTTGGCTATCTGGCTGATTTTACGGTACAGGACCAGGCTGGTCGTATGCGTCTCATGAGCTTTTACGAACTGGTGACGAGTGGAGGCATTGCACTTGGTACGGTGGCTGGTGGACTCCTATGGGCTCGTCTGGGTCGTGTGGTGTTCTTCTTACTGGCCTGCTTTTATGTAGCTGTTGCTGTGTGTATGGCGCTTGCTCCTGTAGTGAAGCAAGAACGACACCGCGCATCTGTGGGACTCACGGCGAGACGTTATTTGCGCGTGCTGCGCATGCCGCGTCTCTTCATCTTCATGCCAGCGTGGCTCTGTATCTGTGCGCTGCTGGGTGTCTGGTTCAGTTCACAACTCACTTTCATCCTCTCGCGTCCTGATATCTATCATCCACACCAGGCCCTGTTAGGGAGTATGAGTGGGCGTGCTGGCGCGCTCCACCTGGGACTGATCCTTGGGGGATATGTGCTCTTTTTCTCGTTTTGTTTACTATTTTGGGCCTTTTTTCTCACGCGCGTCCCACGCGTGCGATTGATGTTTACCTCCGTGGTGGGCATCTACCTTGTCTGTGTTGCGCTGTTTGGTATCAATCATCGAGGTGTTGGTAATAACTGGCTGCTCTTCATCTGGATACCTATTATGCTGATAGGCATTTTTGCTGAGACCAGCTTTGCGCCTGCTGCCCTGGCCTACCTGGCCGATATCTCAGAGGACGTGGCTCGTGAGCGCGGCCTGGTGATGGGACTCTATTCCATTGTCTTAGGTGTGGGGCAAATCCTTGGCAACGGCCTGGGTGGCCTTTTTGTGCATCGGTTTGGCTTTGATGGCTTAATCTATCTCACGGCTTTGCTAGCGGCTGTTGCGCTTATCTCGCTGTTGTGGCTTTTCAGTCGAGACAAGCGCTTGCATAAACATGTTTTTCGGCAACGTATGTGTTGAAACATATTTACCGTCCGCGTACGATGCGTTCGATCTCGCGTTTCACGTCGCGCTCGGCGATAGCTTCGCGCTTATCATAGAGCTTTCTACCGCGACAGATGCCCAGTTCGATTTTTGCGCGTCCACCTTTCAGGTACAGTTTGAGTGGAATGAGCGTCAGACCCTTTGTTGCTACTTTTTCGAGTAATTGATCAATCTCGCGTTTGTGCAAGAGCAACTTGCGTGTGCGCATCGGCTCATGATTGTAGCGGTTGCCATGCTCGTAGACGGCAATATTGGCATTCTCCAACCATATTTCGCCGTGGCGGGCAATGGCATATGAGCCGCGCAACTGTACCTTGCCCTCGCGGATGGACTTAATCTCGGTGCCTACCAGTGAGATGCCTGCTTCAATTGTGCGTTCCACCTCATAATCATGATAAGCCTGTCGGTTCACAGTAATCATTTTGATCGGCTCGTGAACTGGTGATGCCTGCTCTTTTTTTGCCGTTGTCTGCTTTGCCATAATGAAAAACTCCTTTATGAGAAAGGACGTCTATCTGCTATATTATTGATATACGTAACATACCGTGAATATAGCAGGAACACTGCGTTGAGCGGGTTCTGTGTGTTAGAGAGTATCCATGATGCCTATTGCGTGCAATAATGGTTTGTTGGATGTACATAAGGCGTATGGACAGTGTTATTTTACCACAGGCTGGCTCTGTACGCCCTTGCTTGAGGTTTCCAAAATGAAATGTCATTCAGTCTTCTATAACCACTATGGATTATGTTCTTGCTGAATCTTTTTTAACGCGTCTAGCCTTGCTTGATTAAATTTCACTATGATCTCCTGTCGCTTTGACTCATACAGTTCATTGTCGGCCTTGCTTTGTGAATTATCAGCAGGAGTCTCTGCAGAACGGGATTTTTGAACGCGCTGTCCTAGTTCGCTGGTGTCAAGCAAGGTCTCTGCTGGGCGTCGCTGTTGACCGATTTCACTCAGTGCTTTGTTTATCTGTTCGCCCAATTCCATATTCGCAGATGTCAAGCCGTGCGCATAACGTCTTATATATGCATTAAAATTCTCTTCATCTGCTGGGTCTGGCGCGGTCTCCTTTTCGAATTCACGTAGGCGTTGGGTCCGAGAATCTATATTAGGACTTTCATTTGGTCGATTCTCATTCCGTTGCCCTCGTAGCCGAGAATTTGTCTCGTTCCGTAGCTGTTGTGCCAGAGAAGCTATCTCGTTCCGTAGCTGTTGTGCCAGAGAAGCTATCTCGTTCTCTAGCCGTCGTAGCTGATGCAGTTGTTGTGGATCATTCATAAGCTCATCCCTTCGCAGTCGTGCCTCGTCCTGTTGCTGTTGTAGCCGACGCACTCGTTGTAGACTCCTCCTACGCGGATTCTCTATACGGCGTATTTCTTCATCTTCACTATCTTCTTCGGCAGGTGTCTGTGTATCGATGACACTAGGACTTTCATTTGGTCGATTCTCATTCCGTCGTCGCGGTTGTGTCAATAGGTCCTGTGGCTGGCTAGGGTACGCCGGAAGTAGATCCTCAGGGTGTTCGCCTTGTATCTCTGCTTCGGAATGTTCCGGTGTACGCATGCTACCAGAACTTCTAGCTTGTCTAGTTTCATTCTGTCGTGTCTGATCCAATTGTCGTAGATCCCTAAATAGATCCCTAAATAGATCCCTATGCTGATTCATTACACGACGTATTTCTTGACTATCTTCTCCGGCAAGTTCCGGTGTATTAGGACTTTCATTTGGTCGATTCTCACTCTGTTGCGGTTGTGCTGGTAAGCCCTGCCGCAGGCCTTCTAGTATGCTACCGTACCTCGTAAGCCGATCCTCAGAGTGGCTATCTTGTCTCCATTCTTCGGAATGTTCCGGTGTGTGCATGCTAGCAGAACTTCCAGCTTGCGCAGTTTCATTCTGTCGTGTCTGATACAGTTGTCGTACGAAATCGAACCCTCCATGCGAATTCTGCGAGCTTGGTCGTTGTGTGGTATCGGACTCCGTCGGTCGCAAGCTTTGTTGTATACGAGCGCGCTCCATCTGCAAGATTTGTTGTGTGAGATCGGAGGACTGACCCGCAGAGTGGTCTGGTTGGTTAGGATGCCCCGAACTGAAATGTTCACTTCTTGGGGTATATTCCGGTGGACTCGTCTCATCAGCACTTCCAGACAGGAATTCGGAACCCGCCCTTCTCTGCAAGGCAGCATAGTCTCCCGGTGGTATCTGTCCCCCCATTCCTCCCATTATAGAATTCCCAGATGGCAGAAATCGGTGGGCTAGGTTATTGAATGGTGGTCGTGGCTCCGTAGGCTGATTCCCCGCTTGCGTGTCTGGTCCATGTTCGTGAGAACTTTCATTTGGTCGATTCGAGTTTCTCTAGCTGTTGCATCTGAGAAGATATCTCGCTCTGTAGCTGTTGTACCTGAGAATCTGTCTCGTTCTGTAGCCGTTGTAGCCGATCCAGTTGTTGTGGATCATTCCTAAGCTCATTGCTTCGCGTTCGTGCCTCGTTCAGTTGCTGCTGTTGCCGAAGCAGTTGTTCTAGCTCCCTAATCTGATTCGTCATTCGAGTATCTGTTATAAGCATCGGCATATGCATGCTATCAGTATTGCTAGCTGGTCTATTCTCATGCTGTCGTGTCCGATACAGTTGTTGTACGACATCGAACTCTTCTTGCGAATTCTGCAAGCTTGATCGTTGTATGGCATCGTCCATCGCCAAGATTAGTTGTATGTTAGCCTCCCCCCTCTGGAGAACTTGTTGTATGAGATTGATGGGCAGACCTGCAGAGTGATCTGGTTGGCTAGGATGCCCCGAACTGAAACTTCCATCTCCTGGGGTATATACCAGTGGATGCGTGTCGTCAGCACTTCCAGACAGGAAGTCAGAACCCGCTCCTGTCTGCAAGAAGGCATCGGTCTCTCTCGGTGGTATCTGTCTCCCCATTCCAGAATTAGCAAATGGCAGAAACGGGTAGTATGGGTTATTTGGTGCCTCCGTAGGCCGATCCCTTGCTTGTGTGTCTGGTCCATGTTCGTGAGAGCTTTCATCGCTGGAACTTTCATCTCCACTAGAACGTTCCGATGCTCGTGTCCGATGCTGCATCCGTAGGACATCCAACTCCTCCGTGCGCCGATTCTGCCCTTGCCCATCTCCTGCTTCAGGACGGCGCGCTTCTCCATCGTGCCCATCTCTGCGGGGGCGACGTTCCGCCAGTAGTCTCCGAAGCAGCTGCTCATCAGAGGTATTGTCCTGCGACAGGCCTGTGGGCGGATCTTGGCGGCGCTCACTAAAACTGTCGCCATTGTCGCCATGTCTGCGAGGGCCTTCCCTGTTTGGCATTGCGTGTTCCTCTCAATCTGCTCATTTGGCGTTTAGCCAATGAGTCTCCTTGTCCAGACTCGTTTTCTGACCCATCTGCCCTTGCGTCGTCTTCCTCCTTCTCTCGGCTCTCCACAGGCCGTTCTTCAGCGCATTGGCATTACCCCTTGATCCTTACATCAAAACGTCAGAATGTTTTATTCATCATCATCATCATCATCATCATCATCATCATCAGGAGATTCCGGCTTTCGTTTCAGCCAGGACTTGGCTTGTTTCAGGTACCGCCGTCCGCGTCCATCTTCTTGCGAACTTTCATCACTCGAATTTTCATCTTCTTGCTGGTTCTGGAGTTCCTCCAACCTTCGTTTTGCCTCCAGGAGTTGGGGCATGGCAGATGTCCTTGGAGGCGAATACTCCTGTCCATCTCCTTGCGAACTTTCTTCTTCTTCATCAGAAGATTCCGACCTTCGTTTCAGCAAGGACTTGACTCGGTCTAGGTACCGCTGTCCGCGTCCATCTCCTCCTTGCGAACTTTCATCACTCGAACTTTCATCTTCTTGCTGGTTCTGGAGCTCCAACCTTTGTCTCGCCTCCAGAAGGTCGGGCCTGGGCGAATACTCCGCATCTCCTTCTTCATCATCAGAAGATTCTGGCTTTCCTCTTAGCAAGGACTTAGCCGTTTTTTTCAGGTACCTCAATTTGCCTTTTTCATCTTCTGATGAAGATTGCGAATCTCGTTCCCGAAGCTGCTCCGCTATGACATTCAACTCATTCCTGGTTCCCTCAGATATACTAGGGCGAAAGTTACGTTCGTAAGAACTTTCCCTGTTTGACATTGCGTGTTCCTCTCAATCTCCTCATTTTGGCGTTTAGCTAAAAGGAGTGATGGTACCAATACGTTTACCCATGCCACTTCTCATGACCGGCCACCGAAAAGGATCGAGACTGTGCTTGGAGTTGCCTCTCTTCAGTGATTCATCGTAATATTTAGAACTATGACCCCTTATAGTTTCTGCTTCCCATCAGGCCGATCTTCTCTTTTGCGCATTGGTTATACAAAAAAGAGACCCTGGTAAAATTATAAACCAACGAGGAGTGAGTAACAAGAAGATAAGGCTTTTTGGGCATTACCGAACCCCAAGCTCTTCATGAGATGGAAAACTGGGCAGATAAGTGAGAGACTTGGCAGAGTCAAGTCAACACCCTTCTGAATAAGACTATCATATAACAAATCAATCACTTGCGGTAGCTATCAAAATTACCCCTTGCAGCGTAGATGTTCGTCATACAGATGAACTGGAAAACGTTCGTCTGCTTGCTACAGTTCCAGAGAAAGGTGTGTGTATGTTCTACCGCCTGGGCCAGATCGCCGCCCGTTATCGCTGGTGGATAGTGGGTTTTTGGATGCTTGCCGCTATCAGCGCGTTACCCTTTGCGCCACAGGCCAGCCAGGTATTGCAGGCTGGCGGCTTTACAAGTCCCACTTCGCCATCGCAGCGTGCCATTGATGTGCTGACACAAAAGCTCCATCTCAACACGAATATTGTCCAAATCATCTTTACCAGTCAACGTTACACCGCTGATGATCCTGTATTTGAGCAGGAAAGCCAGCAGGCATTAGCGCAGCTCCAACATTGGTCCGAGGTGAGTCAAATCGTCACATTTACCGATAATCCGCGCCAGATCTCGCTTGATCATCATGCCGCTTATGTCGATGTGCTGTTGAAATCTGATCTAACCACGGCGGCTCCTCTGGTCTCTGAACTGAAGCGGCGTCTGCGCGCTGAACCTGACTTACAGACCAGCGTTGGTGGTAGTGCCATCTTTTACACTGATATCCAGACGGTCAGTGAGAGTGACCTGCGTCGCGCGGAGATGCTGGCTTTCCCCTTCGCCATTATCGCGCTGCTCTTTGTCTTCCGCTCAGTGATCGCTGCCATTCTGCCGACTATGGTGGGTGGATGTGCGGTCGTCGTCACGCTGGCGCTGATCTTTGCCCTGGGTCATATTACGCCGCTCTCGATTTTTGTGCTCAACATTATCACTTTATTTGGTCTGGGACTGGGAGTAGACTACTCGCTCTTCATCGTCAGTCGTTTTCGTGAAGAGCTGAGGCGTGGTCGAGCTATCGAAGAGGCCGTGGCGATAACTGTGGCGACGGCGGGACGTGCCGTGGCCTTTTCGGGTCTCACTGTTTCAATTGGACTCTTCGGGCTGACTTTTTTCAGTATGAATATGCTACACTCGATTGGTTTGGGCGGTATTCTGGTGGTCATGCTGGCCGTTGCAGCCGCGCTGACCTTGTTACCAGCCTTGCTGACTATTCTCGGTACGCGTATCAATGCTTTGCCTATACGTATACCGCGTGTATGGAGACGTTCTGCTGCAACTGCTGTACAGGAAGAGACGGAGCATGGTTTCTGGTACCAGCTTTCGCATATGGTGATGCGCTATCCATTGCGCGTATTTTTCCCAGTCCTGCTGCTGTTACTTGGCTTTGGCCTGCCCTTTCTCGCTGTGCGTTTCTCCGCTCCTGATGCTTCTATTCTCCCAAAGAGTGTGCCATCACGTGCTGCCTATGATCTGCTGGAGCAGCGTTTTAACCAGCCAGAAACCACGCCTATTCTGCTAGCAGTGCAGACGCAAGGCAATGTACTTGCACCGAGTAACATTACCAACCTCTACAGCTATGTGCAGCGTATAGAAGCCGACCCGGCTGTCACGCGAGTGGATAGCATTGTCAGTGCTGATCCACGTTTGACTCTGGCACAATATCAACTGCTTTACGCTCATCCGCAGCAGATTGCTGATCCTTATGTGTCAGTCTTATTAAAAACATCGGTATCAGGCAACACCATGCTCGTGGAGGTGATCAGTAAATACCCCATGAATGATCCACGCTCGCAGACATTAGTACAAACTCTGCGCAATACGCCGCCTGGACATGGCATCAGCGTGCTCGTGGGTGGTGGCACCGCCGCTGACATCGACTATGTCAGCTCACTCTACACGGATTTCCCCAGAGCTATTCTGGTTATCGCGCTCACGACCTATCTCGTGTTGTTCTTGCTCTTCCGCTCGGTAGTATTGCCGTTGAAAGCTATCGTCATGAATACGCTATCGATCCTGGCGAGCTATGGTGCTCTGGTCGTCATCTTTCAGGATGGTTTTTTACATCAAGTGCTTGGTTTCTCGCCACTGGGCTTTGTGGAGGCATCCAGTCCTATTTTGCTCTTCTGTACGCTGTTTGGACTCTCGATGGACTATGAGGTGTTTCTGCTCTCGCGTATCCAGGAAGCTTTCTGGCAGACGGGTGATAATACGCACGCGGTCGCGCTGGGTTTGCAGCGTAGTGGTGGTATTATCACCAGCGCGGCAGCAATTGTGATCGTCGTGAGTGCCTGCTTTGCCACGGCTGATATGATCCTGGTAAAGGCGCTGGGACTGGGTATGGCGCTTGCTGTGCTTATCGATGCCACGTTAGTGCGCGGCTTACTGGTGCCTGCTACGATGCGCCTGCTGGGCAATTTAAACTGGTGGTTGCCATTTGTGGGTGTACAACGCAAGCCGCCCTCGCTGATGGAGTTTCTGGAATCACCAGAGCGTACTGCGCCTTTAGCCACACCAGTTGATGAGCAGGTAGGGGGTAAGCGATGAAGCAAAGATTGTGGCGCAACGCCTGGTTGCTCTTTAGCGCCGGACTCTTATGTATGCTCTTCTCAGCCTGTGCATCGCCGGGCGTTACCTCTACGGCGGCGCAATTGCCGCTGGTAACGCCGAGGCCGCAGCCGACGCTGGCACCAGTACATTTTCCCCAGGATGAAGGCGCGCATGATGATCTCACCGAGTGGTGGTATTACACCGGTCATTTGAGCGCAACAGATGCGACCGGCAAGCAGCACACTTACGGCTTCGAATTCGTCATCTTCCAGGTTCTGCGTAGTGACCTGCCGCCAGTCTACGCAGCGCATTTTGCCATCAGTGACATCACGCGTGGCACGTTCCATTATGCCCAGCGTCGTATTACCGCCATTTCAGTGCCTATTCCCAGCGGCACCTCGACCACCGGTATCAGTGAACAGGTTGGAGACTGGTCTATGCGTGGTCTAAACGGGCAGGATCATCTGGTCGCCGCTATGCAGAACTATGCCATCAACTTGCGTTTGACAGGACTCAAGCCCCCCATTTTACATAAAGACGGTAGTAATGGGATGCCTGGCTTGATCAGCACTGGTCTGAACGGTTTTTCCTATTACGACTCGCGCACACGTATGTCGGTTGTCGGTACCATACTCGACCATAACCAGGCGTTGCATGTAACAGGTCTGGCCTGGATGGATCATCAGTGGGGGAATTTCCTCTTACTCGGTGCGGGAGGATGGGATTGGTATAGCATTCAGTTGAACAACGATACGGAAGTGATGATTTATGTTATCCGTAACGCAAATGGCGTAGTGGCTGCAACATATGCAGAATATATTGATGCCGCTGCTCATGATGATATCATCCAGCCAGCCGCCTTGCACATTAGGGTACTGGACACATGGACCAGTCCTACAACAGGTATTACGTATCCATCTGGTTGGCGTCTGACGATCAATACTCCGCAAGTGCAGACTGCGTTGACGATCACTCCATTGCTAAAGAATCAGGAACTGGTGGCATATGCGTCAACCGATGATGTCTACTGGGAGGGCGCAGTGAGCATCCAGGGCCAGAGTGGCGGTGAGTCTGTCGCTGGACAGGGCTATGTTGAATTGACTGGCTATGCTCAGCGCTAGATGCTATGATCTCTGTGGGGAAAAGTGCAGAACAGATCAGCTAGTTCAAAGTCGCAGATATGTGATATACTATGAAGGACGCGACCCCATGCAACGAAGCGTTTTTGAGAATGCAACGCGTCGACCGTTCTGAGTAGGTGAAGTGTGACCGACCGGAGGAAGTCACAAAGGATCTTGCCGATCTAACCACCACTTAAAGTATATCCCCATACTCGATTCACAGTGAAAGGAAACATGACCAGAGATTTCAATAAGCAACAGCGAGATGATGCGCGCCCGCCATTTCGCAACCCATCCTCCAACAGATACGGAGAAGAGCGCTCACCACATCCATCTCGACCACGCCTCAACCGTGAAATGGTTGATCGCGCCTGGGAGAATGGAGCACCACGAGCGCATGCGGACTACCATCCCCGCACAACCAACGGACAAGCCCCACGGAACAATTGGCGCAACAACCAGAATGCACAGTCCTCCTCGTATAATGGCACTGGTGACTATCGGGGCAATAACAATCGTCCGGGCCAGAGAAATTCCTTTAGGCAGGATGCCAACCGTCCGTACAACAGCAATCAGGGACCACATTCTCGGTCGTACGATGCAAATAATCGCTATAATGCGGACGATCAACATTTCGGCAAGCGTCGCGGTTACAATGATGAGCCATATCGACCAGGAGGGCGTTCAGGGTACGACAATAGAGCGCAAGGCTCCAGGGAACCATTTCGTCCCCAGGAAACCAACCGTCCTGGCTTCAATAATAGGGCAGAGCCACAAGGGCGTGGACAAAGTTATGGGCGCAATAACTACGATGGACGCGGACCAGAGCGCGATAATGGCTATCGCTCTGGTGAATTTCACGGGCGGAGGTCATCCTATGATGATCAGCGACCACCTTATCGACCTAATCCGCGTGAGCAGAGTCGGCCCTGGGTACAGCGTGAGCAGCGCGAAGCCAGGCGCGCTCAAGAGTACAATGAACAATACGAAGGTGACTACGAGCACTTTGGTAACATGGATACGCCACGGCAGGAGCGCAATCAGCCCCGAGGCTCTTACCAGGGGCGTCCACGCCCCTTCAATCGATCAGAGAATACGCCACCACGGCATGTCACGCCACTACCAGATGGCCGCGTTCTCAAAGGTCCTGAGGCTGCACAACGCAAAGATGCACAGTTCTGGACCGAAATTGCCGGGGATACAGATGCACTTGTGGAACAGGTGCACGTCTCTGATAGAGAAATAGAAGATAGCAATCAACCTGTAGAACTGGAGCAGCCATTGGAGACGAGCGAGCAAGAAGATCCAATGGTTGAAACCAACGCATTGCGTAAACCAACCAGGCGCGATTCCAGTACTGTACGCCCTAAAAATGCGGATGGCAAGAAGCCTCGCGGCACTGGCCCCAGGCCATCGCAGCGCGGTTACAAATGGCCTGCGCCATAAGCCCCTTTGCGAAAAAACATGATGTGTCCAGTTTTGCAACTGGGCACATTTTGTGAAACATCGAACGCGTAGAGACAATCCCTTGCGGTTATCCGGGTTGTGCTATATCCGAAGAATTACGTATAAATAACAATCCGCCAGGTGGAGTGGCTTGAAATGTCTTATCCCAGCTACCTTAATCTCTATGAAACAGGCGAGTTAGCAGAGCGTGCGGCAGCCGCCTGGGAGATCTTACGCAGTTGCACGATCTGCCCACAAAATTGCCGTTGCAATCGTATCGCAGGAAAAACGGGAGTATGCCACTCGGGCACCGAAGCGATTGTAGCATCCTGGAATGTCCACCGCCGCGAGGAGCCACCCATCAGTGGTACGCGCGGAGCTGGCACCATCTTTTTCGGCTATTGCCAGGCGCGTTGTACCTACTGCCAGAACTTTTCGCTGAGCCAGGGCGGTTTAGGGCATCGTGTGGGACCGGAACGTCTGGCTGATATGATGCTCTACTTGCAAAAGAAACGCTGCCATAATCTGGATCTGGTTACACCAACTCATTTTGTGCCACAAATTCTCGCCGCGCTCGTAGTCGCCTGTGGCAAGGGTCTGACGTTGCCTCTTGTCTACAACTGCGCGGGCTATGAAAATCTTGAGACATTAGCATTATTGGATGGCGTAGTCGATATCTACCTGCCTGATGCTAAGTATTCTGACAGCAAAAACGCGCTACGCACTTCTAAGATGCCAAAGTATGTTGAGCATAATCAGGCCACATTGCGCGAAATGTATCGTCAGGTTGGGCCGCTCCAGTTAGACGATGAGGGTATTGCGCGCCGGGGACTACTGATTCGCCACCTTGTCATGCCAGAAGATGTCTCCGGGACACGTGAAGTCCTGCGTTGGATCGCCGAGACCCTGGGTCCTGATACACCGATCAGTCTTATGGACCAATATTTCCCGGCCTGGAAGGCTGTGAATGATCCCGTATTAAATCGGCGTTTGAGCTGGTCAGAGTACAGCAAGGCCCTTGATGCGCTGGACGAGTTCAATCTTAGCGCGGGCTATGTGCAAGAGGACTTGATCGAGGTGGATACAACATCTGATGTATAGTGACTGGCATATAATAGATAGAAAATGCCTCTCATGGCTGCTTTATGATTGTGCACATCAACTCTATCTATGTATAGATAATGGACCAGGCGCGTTATAATTTGTATTGGAGGGATATAGCACGTCACCGCGAGCAATCGTGTGCAGATCTGACAGACGGAGTCGATCTTTTGCCATGTGAGCTGGTGCCTGGATACGTGCCAGAAGACAGGCGAATGGAGAATGCTATGAATACTACGGCCACGTTGAGCCACCTTTTTGCTGGTATCCAACCGGATCTTGAACAGGTAGATACCATCTTCCAGGAGCGAGCAACTTCTGGGCTTCCTATCCTCAACTCTGCATCCATGCATGCTCTTGGATCACCTGGGAAGCGCCTGAGGACAGCGATTACCCTGCTGTCCGGCAAGTTGAATACCTATCATCGAGAGAAGCTTTTACTGCTGAGTGTCGCGTTTGAAATGTTGCATTTATCAACACTTGTGCATGACGACATTATAGACGAGGCGAGCACACGGCGCGGCAATCCAACGGTGAATGCATTGTGGGGCGATAAGATAGCCATTCTGCTCGGCGATTATTATTTTGCGAAAACAGCCGGTCTCATCGCCGATATTGAGGATAGTCGTATTGATCATCTCTTCTCCGATACCGTTGCGATGGTCTGCGAAGGGACGATCATGGAAATGATGACGGCTGGACAGGTAGATCTTACCGTAGAAACCTATTACGAGAAGATTCAACGCAAGACGGCCTGTCTCATCGCGGCTTGCTCAAAAGGTGGAGCTATCGTCAGTCAGGCATCTCCAGCAGAAATTGAGATCCTCTATACCTATGGCATGAATTTAGGTACTGCCTTCCAGATTATCGATGATGTCTTGGATTATACAGAAGACCAATCAACTATTGGCAAACCTGCTGGTAATGATCTCCGTCAGGGGATGATCACGCTGCCTTTGATCTACGCGTTACAAGATACGTCTATGAACGGATATCAGCAGAAGGTCCAACATCTGCTCAACGGGGACACGCGCGATGAAACCGATATACGTGAAATAGTTGACTGGGTAACGCACAGTTATGGTATCGAGCAATCTCTGGCGGATGCGCAGCGTTATGCGGACAAGGCGAGAGCGGCTATTCGATCTTTTCCAGTATCAGCAGACCGCGCTGTGCTGGATGAACTGATTGACTTCGTGGTCAGGCGGAAACGGTAAGAGCTGTATGGGTGCAAAGATAGCATTAGAAGAAAAATTTCGTGAAACCGGGGGCAAACGTCCCTATGTCCAACGTCTCTTTGGGCGCATCGCGCGTGTTTATGACTTGATGAATATGCTGATGAGCTTCGGTTTAGACCGTTACTGGCGAGCGCGAGCTGCGCGTTATCTGGCCCTGGGCACAGGCGAAACCGGATTGGATCTGGGGGCGGGTACTGCAGATCTTTCCATTGCCGTTATTCGGCGTTCCGGGCCAGGCACACATATGCTTGGTATGGATATTACGCCTGAGATGCTCACTGTTGGTCGCCGTAAGGTTGCACAGCTAGGACTACAGGATTGTATCGAGCTACGCGTTGGCGACGCTGAAAACATTGATCTGCCAGATAATAGCGTTGATGGGTGCTGCTCGGCATTTACGGTTCGTAATCTCACCAATCTGTCGCAAGGTTTCCAGGAGATGCTGCGCGTTGTGCGTCCAGAGGGCCGTGTGGTTTGCCTGGAGATCAGCCATCCCCCGGGCCGAGTCTTTGGAGCGCTGTTTTACTTCTACTTCTATAAGCTCGCTCCACTGTTTGGTACCATTATCGGCAAGGCATTTGAAGAATACAACTACTTGCCGCACTCACTGACCACGTTTCCCGATGCTCCTGCTTTGCAAAAGATCATGCAAGAGGCGGGCTGGAGCGATGTGCGCTACTATTATCTGAATCGCGGAATTGTGGCACTTCACGTAGGCACGAAGCGTTGAACATATCCACTCTTCGTACAAACTTAGCCTTTTTTGCGACCGATAAATGTCAGTTCACCCAGAAAGCCTTCCAATGCTTGTGCGAGATCGTGCAATTGCGCAGCTTCTACCATCGTGATTTCATGGCCTGGATGCGCGATACGGTTAAGCAACTGGACCGTAGGGTGCTTGGCTGAAGGCGTGGCTTCAGTGGGAGTTGTGCCTAGCAGTGAAGCTCGCATAGCGTCAACACTGGCGTTGACCTGCTCTAATTGTGTCACATCGATAAAGCTGGGAGGGTTGGCATAGTTCTGACTTTGCTTGCCTCCAGGTTGACTTGCCTCCCATTGGCGCTTCGCTTTTTTGCCAGCGGCGCAATAGCAAAAGCTCGGGTTCGTGGAATTTGAGTTTAATAGACCAGTATCATCGCAGAGCGGACAGATGGGCATAAGTTGTTTCCTCTTTCGTTCAAAATAATTGTATGCTATTTATATCATAATTAAGAGAAGCGGAGTTGACCACTCAAATAATCTTTGAGTATGTTTTCGCAGTCAAATGCCAGGTGTCCGAAGACCTCACCGGGTTCGCGCCAGCATGTTGAACCTTCGCCAGAGCCGTGTTCGCTCCCACCCACAATTGAGCCTTTATAAGCAAGGGCAACCGCGCGGAAACGTGGATCGCGTCTTATGGCTGAATAGACCCCAACCATGCCAGTAATCTCGACATGATAACCGGTCTCTTCCTGTGCTTCGCGTAAGACGCATTGTTCCACCGTCTCCTTATAACGAACAATACCGCCTGGGATGGTGTAGCCCAGACCGTCTGCACGATCAATGAGCAGAATTTTGCCTTCTCGCTCGATAATGATGCATGCACTGAGTATGGGAGAGATTTGACCTAACGTGAGCAGTGCAATCAGCCGAAATATGCAGCCAGCGAGCAGACCTTTAATCTTCTCTTTCATGATCAGTAGCTTCTTCCTGTCCTGTAGTATCCTGTGTTGCCTCGTCGGTTAGCGTGTATAGTTCTTGCTGAGGTTCATCCATGATTGTCTGCGGCGCTGCCAGGATCTGTACCGTGCGCTCCGCAATGTCTGCGAAGGCGAGTGCAACAGGAGAAGTCGGCATGCTCACCATGATTGGATGCCCTTTGTCGCCGCTGATGACCGCTGAAGGATCAAGCGGAATACGTCCTAACAGAGTTGCCCTGTCAAGCTGTGCGCGGGGACTCCTGACTCGCCGGGAAAATGTCAACGTGCGTACCACAGTGCGGACAAAGAAAACCATCCATGTTTTGTACAACTCCAAGTATCGGTACGGTTGCCTGTTGAAACATCGCCAGTGCCTTAGCCGTATCAATGCGCGCAATGTCCTGTGGTGTTGTTACCAGGACCGCGCCATCTATATGCATTTCACGACAGAGAGTAGCCTGCGGTTCGCTGGTGCCAGGCGGCAGGTCAATAATCAAATAATCCAGGCTGCCCCAGTCCACCGAATAGAACAATTGGCGAATCAGCAGACCCAACACGTCGGGCATGGGAGCAACAGCTTGCTCCTCACCAATAAAGAAGCCGACGGACATGATTTTAATGCCATAGCGCAGGAGTGGCTTGAGCTTCTTCGCTGTGGGAATGTTTTTGCGCTCAGCCAGCGGGAGCACTGCCTCAGAGTCTTTACTTGCGGCACGCTTGCGCACTCCCAGCATCATCGGTATGCTCGGGCCATAGGCGTCGCCGTCGAGAAGACCTACCTGTGCTCCACGTTGTGCCAGCGCGATAGCGAGGTTTACGCTTACGGTCGACTTGCCAACGCCGCCCTTCCCACTCCCTACTACCAACAGTGCTCCTATGTTCGGCAGGCGTTCTTTGTGCGTCCGTTGTGCCATTATAGCAACCTCACCCCTCTTTCAACAGAGTATATCGTTACAGACAACGGCCCAGAAAGCCCCCGTCATTCATGCGGGAGATGAGTGAGCCTACCTTATCTGGGGCTTGGGCACAGTTGTGCGTGTTTTCTGATGAAATGTTCATTTCACCTCTCCTGTATGAATATTTCTTTATTGACATGTATAGTATGATAGACGATAGACGCATATTTTTGAAAGGAGCGAAGAGCATGCTGATCTACGAGTACAAGTGCGCTGGCACCAAAGCGCAATACGCAGCCATTGACGAAGCCATACGCACGGCCCAGTTCATCCGCAACAAGTGCCTGCGCCTGTGGATGGATACGCGTGGGGTCAGCAACAATGATCTCCAGTGCTATTGTGCAGTGCTTGCCAAAGCGTTTCCCTTCGCCGAAGCTCTCAATTCCCAGGCCCGTCAAGCCAGTGCGGATCGTGCCTGGTTTGCCATCGCTCGCTTCTACGAGAACTGCAAATCCAAGAAACCCGGCAAAAAGGGCTTCCCTCGTTTTCAGCACGATAACCGCAGTGTGGAGTACAAGCAAACAGGTTGGAAGCTTGAGCCTGATGGCAGGCACCTCACCTTCACTGACGGCAATGGGATTGGTTGCCTGCGTCTGGTTGGGAATCCAGGTCAACGCATTGGGCACTTCCCCGTGCAGGAAATCAAACGGGTCCGTCTGGTTCGTTGAGCAGATGGCTACTATTGCCAGTTCTCGCTCGAATGCCATACGTAAGGTCAAGCATATACCCACAGGGAAGCAAGTCGGCATTGATGTCGGTCTGAAAGCCTACACCACCGACTCTGACGGCAATACCGTTGCCAATCCCCGCTTCTATCGGAAAGCGGAGAAGAAGCTGAAGCGTCTTCACAGACGACACGTTCGCAAACAAAAGAAATCGTCCAACCGCAAAAAGGCACAACGGCAGTTGGCAAAGGGCTACTTGAAGGTGCAAAGGCAGCGTGAAGATTTCGCCCGCAAACAGGCGAACGCGTTGGTCTCGTCTCGCGACTTGATTGCTTTTGAAGACCTGAAGATCGCCAATATGGTCAAGAACAAACATCTCTCCAAGAGTATTCACGATGCAGGTTGGAGCATATTCCTGAACTGGGTAAAGGTCTATGGGGCGATGCATGACATCCCTGTCATCGCAGTCACTCCCCACTTCACCAGTCAGGACTGTAGTGGCTGTGGCACGCGCGTCAAGAAAAGCCTGAGTGTGCGTACGCATATCTGTCCCTCCTGTGGTCTGGTTCTGGACCGCGATGAAAACGCGGCCCGGAATATCCTCGAAAAAGCTGTCAGTACCGTGGGGCACACGGGAACTGGTACTCGCAACCCTCTTAAACAGTCAGAGACGCCGCGAGCGCGTCTCCAGCCTTCGGCTCATCTGACTGAGAGGAGTAAGAGTGCGAACGCTTCTGGACAGAAGACCGCTACGCGCCGTTTCGCAAGGGCGACGAG
The DNA here is from genome assembly GCA_963802635.1 of uncultured Chloroflexia bacterium. Taxonomy (GTDB): domain Bacteria; phylum Chloroflexota; class Ktedonobacteria; order Ktedonobacterales; family Ktedonobacteraceae; genus CAVTLG01. The sequence goes on from CAWDJJ010000001.1 coordinate 1,471,603, forward strand.
CAAGTCATCTGGTTGAAGGAAGAACCCCCATGCATTCATGCCCGGAGAGTGTCAGTATAAGCATATCACACCGGATTGGCAAGCACACGTGTGAATGTTACCGGGGTTTCCAGCCTTCTGGGAGAACGTCGGGGAACGGAGGCGTGTCCTGGCAACCGCTCCCAGGATGTACGCAAGGTGCTACCCTAGAATTTCTTTTACAGCCTCGGATCGACTGGCTCACTCTCCATTGCCAGCACGCCGAAGACACACTCGTGTACACGACGCAATGGCTCGTTGTGCACGAAACGCTCTAATGCTTCTACCCCCAGGGCAAATTCTCGCCCGGCAAGGGACCGTTTTGCGCTAAGGCCGCGGAAACGTAATCGTTCAAGATTAGCGGGAAGATCATATTCAGGGCCATAGATAATGCGCAGATATTCTGGTCCTCGACATTTGACCGCTGGCTGACTGATACCACGTCGTCCGGTGGCAATAAAATCCAGTGGCTTGACCACCATGCCCTCGCCGCCATGACTGGTAATATGCTGCCACCGACGAACTCCCTGGTTGATACTTTCCTGGTCGTTCACGTTGACCACTGTGTATGGTGTGGCGAGTAGCAGTTGCTCGTCGGCGGCACAGAGTTTGGCAAGGGTCTCCATGTGCCAGAGATGATTTTTGTCGGTGTGTACCGCATCCTGCGTTGCCAACAGGTGAAAAGGAGCCAGCTTGAGATCGGTAACAGATTGCACCGGCCAGCAGTAGTGACGGTAGGCGTTGACATATTGCGTGGCTAAGCGCGCGCGCTGGCGATAGGTGTCAGGCAGCTCGCCAGTATCCAGTCCTCGTGCAGTTGCTTGTTCTAACAGTGTGACGGCGGCGTCAAGTGTCACTCGTGATGCTGCTCCTACGGCGGCATATTGCTGTAAGAGCAAGGATTGTGCCTTGACTGACCAGGGCAACAATTCACAATCCAGGCAGACCCAGTCGGTATGGAATTGCTCCCAGAAAATGCGTTGCGTCGAGGGCGGCACGTATACGTGCGAGCATCGCTCCTTCGAGCTGATCATCCTCGAAGAAACGCCTGCCGGTACGCGTGTAGCAGATACCGCTGCCTTCATTGACTACCCCAAAGCGTTTGCGCGCCACGTCTTCATCTTGACATAGGATGACCACGGCACGCGATCCCATATGCTTTACTTCGCAGATGACCTGCTCTATACCTTCCTGTTGGTAGTAGGCAAAGGCTTGTGCGGGATGCTCTAATAATCCTGGCTCCTTACTTGTTTCACAGGGCGACATGGTTGGCGGCAGATAGATAAGCCACTTCGGATTGGCCGCGAAACGGCTCATAACCTCCAGTGCTGCGATGGCATTCTCTTCACGGATTGTGATGTTGTGGCGTAGGCGTGTAGGGATAATGCGCTTGCCGGAGACGTCTTCCATGTCCAGGATGTCATCGAGTTGCTGCTGCATACTGAGCACAGCAGGTTGTTCTGTACTGATGAGAAATGGCTTCGCTGCCTCACTGTAGGTAAATTGTGCTGAAACTGAAACAAGCTCATTTTCTGGATAACGCAGAGCTGTGAGTTTGCCACCGAACACGCAACCTGTGTCGATATTAATAGTGCGATTGAGCCATTCCGGCTCGGGCACAGGTGTATGCCCATAGACAACGATGGCCTTGCCACGGTACTCGGCTGCCCAGTTGTAACGGATGGGTAAGCCAAATTCATCTGTTTCCCCTGTCGTCTCACCGTACAGTGCAAACTCGCGGACGGCGCGCGCACCACGTCCCTGCATCGACTCTTTCAGGCCTGCGTGCGCAACAACGAGTTTGCCATCGTCAAGTACATAGTGACTGATCAGACCATCGAGAAAAGCAATCGTGCGCTCTTTGAATGCTGGTGATTGTTTTTCCAATTGCTGCAACGATTCGACAATACCATGCGTCATTTTCACTTCTCTGCCCTTGAGCTTACGCAGCAATTTCACGTCATGGTTGCCTGGTATACATAATGCATGGCCTGTCTCAACCATATCCATAACGAGTTGGAGTACGGCAGGGGTTGCGGGACCGCGATCAACCAGATCGCCCAGGAAGACAACTTTACGACCCTCGGGATGACTGACCAGGAAAGGAGCTGCGAACTCACTCGGCGGCGTCACCTGGTAGTCTAGTCGTTGCAGGAGCGTTTGCAACTCGTTAAAGCAGCCATGGACGTCGCCAATGATGTCGAATGGACCGTGCTCATACTTGAGATTATTCCAGAGCGATTGGCGCTCGATAGTAGTGGTATCAACTTGCTCAGGCGATGAGAGCACAGAGATGGTATGAAAGCCCTCTTTCTTTAGCCCATGCAGCGATTGGCGCATTTGCCTGGACTGTTGACGGATCACGTGTGGTCCAAAGTTTCGATCTGAGCGTTGCTGGTTACGTTCCTGGCATAGATGTTCCGGGATCGAAAATACGATAGCTGTGACCATGCAATGATACTCTTGAGCAAGAGCAAGCAACGGCTTACGTGCCTCGGATTGCACATTGGTTGCATCGATAACCGTAAGTCGTCCAGCCGCCAGTCGTTGTGCAGTAATGAAGTGCAGGACCGCGAACGCTGCATTGGTGGCCGTCTGATCGTTTTCGTCATCGGCAACTAATCCCCGGCAAAAGTCAGATGAGAGCACCTCTGTGGCCTTGAAATGTTTGCGGGCAAAGGTAGATTTCCCCGCACCTGACGGCCCGATCAGCACCACGAGCGAAAGTTCTGGAATAGTAATATGCATAATTAGCCCTTTTTTATTATCAGCGAAGATAATGTATGTGGGACGCGTGCACAATCATTTTTCACGCGTAAAAATGCCCATTTGTGATGGAGCACCTACGAGAATATCCTCCGGGCCGATAGGTAGAAAACGCACTGTATAGCCGAAATGTTCCGCTACGCGCGAGGCCCAGGTCTGGAATTCCTGGCGTGTCCATTCAAAACGATGGTCTTTGTGTCGAAAATTGCCCGCTGCTAATGTTTCGAATTTGACATTATATTCGGCGTTAGGCGTAGTGATGACAACAGTAGCAGGATCGGAAAATTCGAAGAGTACCCGTTCAAATGCGGCAAGCCGTGATTGGTCCAGGTGCTCAATTACCTCGACAACTGCCGCTGCATCATAGCCTGTCAGGCGCTTATCACGATAGGTCAATGCACCATGGAGCAGGGTAAGACGCTTCTTCTGTAATGCCGGTAATTGCTCCCAGTGGAGACGTGCTTGAGCCAGTTCAAGTGCACGGTAGGACACGTCCAGGCCCAGAATATGCTCGAATTGTCTGTCCTGTAAGAGTCTCTTGAGCAATCGTCCTTCGCCGCAGCCGAGGTCAAGGACGCGTTTGGCACCACTTTGTTGTAACGCTGTGATGACAGCGGTTAGTCTTTGCTCTTGCAAGCCAGGCTGTTTCTCAGTCTGCTCTTCTCCAGTTTCCGTTGTATCGTCAGCGGAGTCCAACGCGTTCTGCTCTTCAATGATAAGACGCGCAATAGCGTTCCGCGCAAGACCACGTTTGTGCTTCAGGTAACGGTAAGCGATCTGTTCGCGCTCAGGATGTGTCTCTAGCCAGCCCTTACCATGCCGCAGCAGCTTTTCAACCTCATCGTCGCCGATCCAGTAGTGCTTGTCGTTATCGAGGACAGGCACGAGGACGTACAGGTGCGTTAAGAGATCGCTTAAACGGCAAGTTGCTTCTAACGTGACTGTGTAATAAGGGCTATTGCCCCACTCGAAGATGCTGCTCATCGAGGATGTGAGGGGTGGTAGTCACGCGATAGCCCAGTGGCTCAAACAAACGCTGAAACCAGTTGCTATCGCCACGGCAGGGTATGACTGCTAGTTGAGCTTGTAAAGGGATGGGAGTCGCCACCAGTTCTGGTCGCTGTGTGCAACGTCCGCTAAGAGCAGTTCCAAAGACATCAGCCAGTGCTACACTAAAAAAAGAGGAGGCAACGTAGGGACGGTCGTTGACATATTGCTCCTGTGCGTTGGATTTGTCCCGTCCACGTACCAGATGTATAGTGTCAATGGCGAGTAGAAGTGCAGCCGTACAACGCTCTGCACTGGCTTCAGGATAGAAGACATACGCTTGCCCAAAGGTAAGTGAGAAGCTTTGCAGCCGTGCCGGATTCTTATGCAGCAGATAGCCCAGGTCGGTTGCAGGTTGATGTGTTGTTGTAATCGTGAGTAGCATGAACGTCCTTGATCATTGAAAGCTTGCAGTGAGTGCAGGCTCTATTGCCGTTACAAACAGGACTTGATAGAACGTTGTTAGTATAGCAGAGATAGGTTCTTCTGGAAAGCTGCTATCGCGAAAATTATAAGTCATGCACTCATTTGCGAAGTGCCCTTGTACTGTAGGCGTCGTAGCAAGATCATTCATAGTATGAAAAAAGGGAAGCTAGAAATGGTATCTATAGCCGTTTATTAGTACAGATGAAGGTAAATTTGGCAGTGACATGGAACTGTGTTACAATGCGGGATGTGTGCTATTATTTTTTTCTGGAATTCTGTAACCAGTACATCCTAGGACCCTTTGCGAGAGGCAGCTATTATGAGTAGCAGGAATGCAATAAAGAAGGTATTGGTTATCGACGACAACCCGACAATTGTAGAACTGATTAAGTATGCTGTAAATCTGCAAGGTTCGTATCAGGTTGTCGTAGCATATGATGGGGTACAAGGGCTGGAGTGTGTCTTTGCCGAGCAGCCCGATTGTGTGATCATTGATGTGAAGATGCCGAAAATGGATGGTTATCAACTTGTACGTTGTCTACGTGGTGATGTTCGTACAGCAGACGTCCCCTTGATAATTTTAAGCGCAATGACACGTGAAGAAGATCACATGACGGGCTTGCTCTCGGGAGCCGATGAGTACCTTACCAAGCCGTTCAAACCGACGGCTTTAAATGCGGCGATTGAGCGCGTCTTGCGCCTGACCCCGACCGAGCGCCAAAATCGTACAGATACCCTGGTGCAAACCCAGTCTGAACGAGACTGAAGCTGTGCCATGTGTTGTATGAGCTGCTCTACGCGTTGCACTGGCGCGTGTAACATGTTGTTGTATTGCGGGTTTCCTATGCCGTCATGGAACTGCATTTCTGCGTTTTCTCTGTGATACGTAGAAGAAAGAGGGACACGTACTATCTGTCTTGCTGGTTATGGGAAAAAGTGTGAGTTTACGAGTGAACAATAGACAATTGCGTAGATTACATATCCTTTTTATTGATAATGATCTGATTACGCAAGAGAGAATGCAACAGGCATTGGGCGCTGATTTTGCGGTAGAATGCGTGGATTCGGTAGCGAAGGCGAAGATGCTTTTGTGTGATTCTCTTCCCGATATCTTGATATCTGAAGTCGTGGTGGGTCAGGAGAGTGGTTTCGATTTTTGCCACTATGTGCGCAGTAAGCCTGAGACACATGATCTTCCTATTATGTTGCTGACTTCTATGGCTACATTACAGGACAAAGTTGCAGGTTTCCAGGCTGGTACCGATGACTATGTTGTGAAACCATTTGACGCGCGCCATTTGATGGCACGCATCCGCTTACTTGCTCGTATCAAACGCCTGGAGCATCATGCTGGTAGTTAGCATATGTTTGCTGAAACCTGTTGTATTCCGACTCTCTTTCCTTTGAGGTAAACGCTTCTACCCGTTGGAACCCTGGAGGTGGTACCGTAAGAGATTGTCTCTACACTAAGGTCCTACGCTGTATCTGGTGCGTTACGTGAAGGGATAGAAACGAAATTAGTCAGGGAAGTGGCAGGCCGCGAGATGGTGTGGCTGTTTTTCCTCTAGTGGCGGAATGACCTTGCGGCAGATTGCCTGGGCCTTCCAGCAGCGCGGATGAAAATTACAGCCGCTAGGTGGATTGACCAGGCTGGGAACGTCCCCTTCCAGAATGATGCGTTTACGATGAGCCTCTATATCGGGATCTGGCACAGGAATTGCCGAAAGCAATGCCTGTGTATAAGGATGCAGGGGCGTTTGATAGAGCGTTTCACTTCGCGCCAACTCTACGACACGGCCAAGATACATCACGGCTATGCGATCACTGATGTGCTTCACGACCGAGAGGTTGTGTGCAATGAACAGGTAAGTAAGACCAAATTTTCCCTGTAGATCCTGTAAGAGGTTGAGCACCTGCGCCTGAATTGATACGTCTAATGCTGAGACTGGCTCGTCTGCTATGACGAGTGATGGATGCAGAGCCAGCGCGCGTGCGATGCCAATGCGCTGCCGTTGACCACCACTAAACTCGTGCCCGAAACGATTGATATAGAATGGGTTAAGACCAACGACCTCCATTAAATGTGAGACCTGTTCACGGATTTGCCTGCCGTTGCCGCGTTTAAAGTTCTCCAGTGGCTCTGCAATGATCTGCCCGACGGTATAGCGAGGGTCCAGGGAGCTATAGGGGTCCTGGAAGACCATTTGCATCTCTTCTCGCTTCTGGCGCACCACTTTGGGCGATAGCGTCGTGAGTTCCAGGCCATCCAGCTTGACACTACCCGCTGTCGGCTTGATCAATTGCAGGATCGCGCGACCGGTGGTTGATTTGCCACAACCGCTTTCACCCACCAGTCCCAATGTTTCTCCACGATCTACAAACAGATCAACACCATCCACCGCTTTTATCTGTGCCACTGTACGACCAAGCAGGCCACCCTTGACCGGAAAGTGAACCTTCAGGCCCTTGACATCAATTAATGTTGCACTTGCTTCTTTAGACATCTGAACTTCTTGCATCATTATTTCCCTTTCCACTAATGCGTAACCTACTAATATGCCTGATTTTTATATTTTCCTATTATCTCATGTAATGCTATGAAAAACCTGACGAACCCGTTCTTGTTGATGGGCTGGCGTGTTATACCCATAGGCATTCAGAAACGAAGCTGACGCTTCTAGCCTTCGGCTCATCTGAATGCAAGGCAATATTAATTTGGATAGAAGCATGCCACTACTTGCTCTCCACGTCCGACTGGTCGCAATGTTGGGCGTTCCTGGTGGCAGCGGCTTTGTACTTTGGGACAACGCGTGGTATAGGGACAGCCAGCGGGAAGGTTGATAAGATCCGGCGGTTGGCCTGGAATAGGTGTGAGGCGCGTGCCACGAGTTTCATCTATGCGTGGGATAGATTGTAGGAGTCCAACAGTATAAGGGTGTGCTGGCGTGGAGAAAATTTGCCTGACCGGGGCAGCTTCCACAATATGTCCGGCATACATAACATTTACCTGTTGGCAAATACCTGCCACAACTCCCAGGTCATGCGTAATCAGCATAACGGATGTGCCGAATTCGTGTGACAGGCCCTTCATCAGCTCAAGCACCTGTGCTTGAATGGTCACGTCGAGTGCTGTGGTTGGTTCGTCGGCAATCAGCAACTCTGGTTTACAGGCAAGTGCGATGGCGATCATGACGCGTTGGCGCATGCCACCACTAAATTCATGAGGGTAGCTCTTCGCGCGTCGTTTTGCGTCGGGGATACGTACGAGGTCGAGCATCTCGACGGCCCGCCGCCAGGCTTGATCGTTGTGAATACCTTTGCGATGGCGCTTGACGGTTTCAGCGATCTGATAACCAACTGTGAAAACGGGATTGAGCGAGGTCATTGGGTCCTGGAAGATCATAGAGAGCTTGCTCCCGCGAATCTCTGTGAGTTCATCCCGATTCTTTTCCAGGATATTTTCGCCGTTAAAGTTAATTTCGCCATCGACGATTTTGCCAGGAGGTGAGGCGAGCAGACGCATAACGGAGAGTGCGGTGACGCTCTTGCCGCAACCGCTTTCACCCACGACGCCCAACGTTTCGCCGGACTTGATGCTGAATGAAACATCATCAACGGCCTTAACTACTCCTCCGCGCGTAAAGAAGTAGGTTTTTAGGTTGCTAACTTCTAGCAAATTTACTGCCATAGACTCTTTTCTCCGCTTCTCATACCCATATGCATTCAGAAACGCGTTCTTATTCCACCTGACAACGCTGCTGCCGCAGCTACTGCTACGCAGTCAGTCAGGCGGATCAGCAACTCTCGTCCCTCTTAGGCCGTCAGAAACGCAGCTTTTCGCTGCTAGCCTTCGGCTCATCTGACGGAGCGGAGGTTGCTAAAACTGTGCTACGGCACATTTCTCATCTGAATGCAAGGCAATATCAGTCTTTGGATCGTGGGTCGAATGCGTCGCGTAGGCCATCGCCCAGGAATGAAACAGCTAAAACGATGATGGTCAGTGCAATGGTTGGCAAGAGCACTAGCCATGGATCGGTCCCTAATGAATTGAGGCCGTCCGAGATCATGAGTCCAAGGCTAGAGCCTGGCGTCTGCACTCCCAATCCTAACAGGCTGACACCAGCTTCGCTGATAATCGTGTTGGCGATATTCAAGGTAGAGGCGATCACTACCAGACTGAGCAGGTTGGGTACAATATGGCTCATGATAATACGAAAATCATTAGAACCAGAGGTACGCGCAGCTTCAACAAACTGCTGCTCTTTGAGCTGCAGCGTTTGCCCACGTACATAACGGGCCATTAAAGGCCAGACAGTGATGGATAGCGAAATGATCAGCAGCACAATACGTGCGTTACCAGCATTGCCAAGAAGAGGGATAGCGTGGAATGCTGTATCAGCCGTCGAGCCAAAGATGCCCGCAACAAGAATTACGAAGAGCAATGAGGGAAAGGCAAACATGATATCAGTAAAGCGCGCAAGAAGCTGATCAATCCATCCTCCATAGTAACCAGCCAGGACGCCAATGCCGACGCCCAGGACGATGTCCACCGCCTCAACGCTAAAGGCAACGAGAAAGGAGATTAAGAGTCCTTGCATCAAACGAGCGAATAAGTCACGCCCGAGATCATCGTTGCCCAACCAGTACTCCGCAGACGGTCCCTGATCGGTGGCCGAAAGATGCTGGTAGTCAAATCGATGATAGTACTCCGGGCCGACTGGACCACTTAAATCACTGGGATAGATGCCGCCAATGTGTTGATAAATCGGGGGACCAATCAGCGCAAGCAATAGAAAGAATAAAAGGACACCCAGACTGACCATCGCGCGTTTATCGCGCGCCAATCTTTTGAGCGATTCTTGGAGTGGAGAGCTGGCCTGCGGCTTTTTTGCGTTGGGGGCTGCTGTTGATGCGCCGATGATGGTGCTATGGGACCGCTCTAACAAGTCTAACGGTGGAGCCTCTGCGCCCGTTATATTGGGAGTGAGTGCTTCCGGCGCAGCGAAATCTGGACCTTGATCTCTCGTATTCATCTACCTTCTCTGCTCCTTATGCCAGCTTAATACGTGGATCAACGATAGTATAGAGCACATCCGATAGCAGGTTCCCGATCACTACACCGATAGCGATGATAATCACAGTAGCTTGAATAACAGGATAATCGAGCTTGAAAATGGATTGCACAGAAATTTCGGCAATTCCTGGGATGTTAAAGATGTACTCGACGTAAAATGAGCCTGCAACGAGCAGGCCGATGTAGAGGCCGATCACGGTAATCAATGGAATCAGGGCGTTCCGTAAGGCGTGCTGATAAATGACGGCTTTTTCAAGCAGCCCTTTGGAGCGTGCAGTGCGCACGTAATCTTGCTGTAAGACCTCTAACATTGTGGTACGTGTCAGGCGCGCGATATAGGCATAGCCAGCCGCTCCGTAGAGCATAACAGGCACAAGCCGGGTCTGAATATCGCTCCAAGTGTAATGCCAGGCATCGCCCCAACCTGAAATAGGCCAGCTTGTTCCCAGGATGCCGTTTACCCAGGTAATCAACAATTGGGCGAAGATCGCAAAAACGAAGATTGGCAGGGCGTAGAAAATAAGCGCAACGGCCATGTTCGTCGTATCGATCCAGCTATTGGCTTTGACTGCTGAAACGATCCCGCTGGGGATACCAATAAAAACTGTAATCATGGTACCCCAGAAAGCCAGCTCTAGTGAAGTTGGTACGCCGTCTTTTAGAATGTCCCAGACCGGGCGATTTTGTGCTTCGAAGGAAGTACCGAGGTTGAAGTGAACAAGATTAACGAGATAATTGTAGTATTGTTGATACCAGGGCAGGTCCAATCCATAAGCGTGTCTCAGGCGTTGCCAGGTGCTCACGGTGAAGTGCACTCCCAGTTGCGCGCGGATGGGATCATCAGGGCTAAAATATCCCATGATGAAGGTAACGAATGTGACCCCGATAATCACAAATACAGAGTCCGATCAATCTTTTGACGAGAAATTGAAACATTGGTTGTCCTCACTTCAGGTTCACTGTCTGCCTTTTGTCAATCCGTATACTCGTTTGACTGTCGGAAATTGCTTAGATAAAGACTGCGCACACTCGCCAGTACTTAAAGCAATTTCCGATGTATGCTTGTGCTAACTCTTCAGGCCGTGCATGCCTACGTGTAGCGACAGTCCCTCGCGGCCAATCCCATTGGAAGAAGGAGAAGCAGAGAGAAAAAGAAGGCTCTTCTCACTGAAGGAAAAGAGGCAGAACAGGTACGGGGAAACGGACGCGATAAATCGGGTCCCTACCGTTCTCAGGCAATGAATTGCTGAGAGCCTCTTGTCCTCTTTTGCGTTCTTTGTCCTCCAAGCTTCTCAATAGGTAGATGTGAGACTACACGCGATTTATCACTTAAGGCTGTACGGACCCGATTTTATCGCGTCCGTCTGCGTGCCTCTGCTGTCAGGTTGGCTCCCTCCGTGCCATTCTCAGTTTTTCAATGGTATTGGTCCCTTGCGGTTGTCGAGCTAGCTATGCGAACGTACATTGACATAGCAGCGAGGGACAGAGCCGCTTTACATGCAGCGCTGTCCCTCTGGCATAGTGCTATGTCTTACTGTATTGAGCACATGCAGCGTCTACGCAAGCCTGACTGTCTACTTGGCAATATAAATGTTTGCCCAGTTGTCAGGATCGTATCCAGTAGAAGAGCCAAAGGCCGTAGATACCCAGCCCTGCACTTTGGGATTCACCTGATCGTGTTCATTAAGTTGGTATATCGGAATCCAGCCCACATCATTAATAATTTTTTGCTCTGCTTCATTGTACAATTTGGCACGTGCAGCCGTGCTGCTGGTGTTTCGGTCTGCTTGTGCGAGCAGCTTTTGTACCTGTTGCTGCTCAATCGCACTACTTGACTGATTTTGCCCGTAGTTCTGGTTGTTATTGTTTGCGCCTTGAGCTACACTCTCGAAGAAATTGCTGAGCCAATCCTGAGGATCAGGATAGTCGGCTGACCAGGCCGAAATCCACATCTGTAATGGGCCGGTGTGTCCTGCCGTATCGTTCTCTTGTTGGACGATGGTGTCGAAGTCGGTGGTCGTCGTATTGAATTTGGCCCCGAGCACGGTTGTCCATTGGTTTTCCATGGCCTGGACCAGAGAAGTAATCAACGGGACACCGGAGTAAGTGGCAAAGTTAATAGTGGGTAGTGTTTTCAGCCTTTCCTCTTGCAATCCTTGTTTTAATAATTGTTTGGCTAATGTCTGATTACCTGCTGTAGATGTGACTCCATCGGGACCACTAACACTTGGACTGGCTCCATACATACCGCTGGGGATAAGACGGTTTGTTGGTGTCTGTACGCCTTTGAGAATGCTCTCGCCGATGAGATCTTTATTGAGTGCGAGGGCAAAAGCCTGGCGAATCTTAATGTTATCAAAGGGCTTTGAGAGGTAGTTCATCGTAACGTATCTGATGACCAATGCTGGATACTCGTGCAGGTCTGGCCTATTCTTAACCTCTGGTACATCATTACTTGGGACATTGACCCAGTCATACTGCCCATTCTGATAAGCCTGGAATGCCGTCTGTGCGTTATCGACGAGCATAATCTTGAGGTGCTGGAGCTGTGGTTTCGGGCCATAGTAATAGGTATTTGGTATCAGATCCAGACCTGTCGTATGGCTGTAGCTGGCTACTTTAAATGGTCCCGAACTGCCACCGTCTTCCAGGTGATCTGTCCATGATGTTGGGTATTTGGCAATGAGCTTCGGGTTAACAACGTATGCGGCGGGATACGTTAGCTGATTGAGGAAAAACGCAACTGGAGCACTGAGTGTCAAGACAAGTGTGCTGTCATTGGGTGCATTGATGCTATCGCCGATGAGTGTTTTGATCTGACCGTTGATCAGTTTATTGGCATCTTTGAGCTGAGACAGATACTCTGTCACCTCGGATTTCGTAGCTGGCTCCAAAACACGGTTGAGGCTATAAGCCATATCTGATGTATTGATTGCGCTGCCATCGCTAAATTTCAAATTGGGTTTGAGATGGAACGTATAGGTAAGGCCATCGGGCGAGATGCTATAGGAAGCTGCCATCTGCTTGATGACGTTTCCTTTACTGTCGAAAGTAACCAGGCCAGTAAACATCTCATTAATAGCTACAGAATCTGTGGTCTCTTGTACAAGTGCGGGATCAAGCGTCCCAAAGTCTGGGACGCCAGCGTCGGCATAGCGTAGAATCTGCTGAGATGCTGGTGCGGCTGCGAGCTTACCGCCGGTTGTTGATGCCGTTGTGTTGCTGCACGCGGAAACAAGTAAGGCAAAAAGGCACAGGAGAGTAGGCAGTAGTGTTGCCTGAAGCTTTTTGCTCCTCTGCATATTGAAATCCTCCTCTTAATACCCATACACATTCAGAAACGCCACTCTCGTGGCTAGCCTTCGGCTCATCTGAATGCAAGGCAATATGACAGAAATATATGACGAAGATGCCATTGCAGTCGGTGCGCTGTGGGAAAAATTATGTCAGAGTAATAGCTTCTGCTACAACGTTTCCACTTTGCCTAGTAGCCTGGTATTGGGTATGCGTAGAGATGGTCATGGGAAAGATGCAGGTTGCGTCATACCCAGCTTACCAACAAAGGTCTGGCCTTCCATTGCCATACCGCGAAAAATATGCCTTCAAATAGCTTGCAAATGCACAGACCGACCACAAAAACGACAGTTTGACGCGTGTAATTTGCGAAGCTGGTACGCCTGACAAACTGCGATCTTTATAAAAACTGGGTCAGAAAACCACGAGGTCTTCAGCCTCGTGCATGAATCTCCAGGCCTACTCTGGCGAAGACAGGAAAAGAGCAGACCCATTGACTCAAAAAACTCCGGCAAGTGCCGGGTGATGCGTATCCCTCCACTGTCACCGTGTAGGGAATCCGGCCTCATCTCGACAAGGTTTACAAGGCTTGTTAGGCCTGGAGCACCGGACCTTGCCTTAGCCCTACTTAACCCCAGGCGACAGAGCGGCGGTCTGATGCGTCAACCGCAGGTGTCCTGACCTTACAAACATAGCTCGCATTTCTACGGCTGAGTCTGGTGAACTCAGGCTTCTCACGAAGCCACGCAGCCTTTAGCTCCGTGGTAGTTCACAAGATACGTCTGGTATTTACAGAATCTCTCACATTTCCAGGCAAAAGTCAACATCATAACGAATAGCGCTTTTTTTTACTATACTTGATTAAATCAAGAGGTTTCACTATACACCTCCTCTCTGTTAGTATACTAACAAACAGCGCTTTTTACTGTCCTCTGTAAATATGCGCCCAATCATCTGGTGGAATAATCCCCTGACCATTTTGTGGTATACCGACAATAGAAGGAGCGAGCAGATAGGTAGACGTAGCCTGATCCATGGGTATCCAGGCAACATCGTTGACAAGCTGCTGCTCCGCTTGCTGGTAGCTTTGCAGACGTGCGGTTGCTACCATATTGGCATCGGCGTGCGCCAGTTGTTGTTGAGTTGCTTGCTGTTTGGCTGCATCGCTGCTGGTGTTCTGCCCATAATTCATATTGTTGTTTGTATTGTTGTTGCCAAACTGGAGCGAGAGCCAGTCTTGCGGATCGGGATATTCTGCGATCCAGGAGAGGCCCCACATCTGCAATCCGTCCTCTACGTTTGCGTTATTCGTCGACGCTGTGACTTTGTCCAGCAGCGTATTATAGTTGCTAATAGGATTAGGGGTAACGGTCATGCCCAGTACCTTTTGCCAGGTCTGGATCAGCGCTGCAACCTCTTGATCGAAGCTGCTCACACCAGTAACGTAACTCAGCTGGATGGCAGGCATCTGTGACATCTGCTTCCAGCCTTCTTCGCGCAAGCCTTGTTGCAGGAGTTGTCGTGCCAACGTCGCGTTGCCGGTCAGGTTCTGCGTGCCATCAGGACCAGTGAGATTGGCATTATAGCCCTCCATACCCTGCGGTACGATGTGATTAGTGGGTATAACGGTGTTGTCCCAGATGTTTTTGGCGATAGCGACTTTGTTGATAGCCAGGGCAAATGCCTGTCGAATGTGAATATTGTCGAAAGGCTTCACGAGATAATTCATCGTGTAATAGTTTGTCCATAGTTGCGCGATCTGGTGGAAATCCTTGCGTTTCGCGGCAACTGCTAGATCAGCAGCGGGTATGTCGGTCATATCCAGCTTGTTATTCAGATAATCCTGGTAGGTTTCATCGTCTGAGCGATAAAAGACGAAGGATACTTTTTGCAATTGTGGTCGCGCGTCGTAATAATTGCTATTGGGTACAAAGGTGATGCTGCTATGGTGAATATACTGTGCGACTTTGAATGGTCCTGCGCCGCCACCTTGTTCCAGATAGTTAGTAAATTGGGTATTATACTTCTTAATCAAACTTTGCTCGACGACATAAGAGCAGGTGTAGGTGAGCATCGCCAGGAAATAAGCTGCCTTCTGACTGGTGATAATGACGACGGTGTTCGCGTTCGGTGTCAGTATACTGTCGCCGATCAGCGTCGTGATGTGGCCTGCGAGGAGTTGGTCCGAGTCCTTGATGAGCCTCAAGTAGACTGGCGCAACAGTCGATTGCGTTGCGGACTCCAATGCTCGGTTGATACTATAGGCTATATCGGTCGAGGTGAGTCGTGTTCCATCGCTGAACTTCAGATGAGGTTTCAGGTGGAATGTCCATGTTAATCCATCGGGACTGAGTTGCCAGTTCTGGGCCAGTTGTGGCTCAACCTGTAGCTTATCATTGAGCTGTACAAGTCCTGTATATATCATGTGCACGGCACTGATTGAAGCGGGATCATGTGCCAGAGCGGGATCAAGCGTGTCGAAATCTAAATTGGAGAGGCCAGCTTCGGGAACCGTATAGGTTTGTTGGCTTTTGGGCGCTTTTACTAAGGCTTGATTCTGCAAGGAATTGCCGCCAAATAGATTGCATGCGCTTAGGAAAAATGGCAATAGGCCGCATATGATGAGTAGATAGTCCGGTAGAGATTTTTTTTGCCGGGTAAACATGGATTCTCCTTCAAAAAGATGAACGATTTATTGGTCCATACCTATATTGCATGCAGATGAGCAATAGCTGTCAGATGTTTGTCAGAGGGCGCTGAACGTAGGGCCGGGCGAGGTTGGTAGCATGTGATGTGGACGTGATTATGATTTTCGGTGCGTGCATTGAGCCATTGCCGTTATGGGGCAGAAGGGGCGATAAAATCCACCAACGCCAACGAAGGTGACGCCCCTACCAGGCTCATGGCGGTTCCAACTCCTGCGTAGAACAATAGCGATGATTATCCCTACACGACGAGTATCTCAACTTATGTTGTCAAAGTACGTTTTCTCAGGGGGCCATATTTCTGTTGCCCATGACAAACTGCTACAAGCTAGCGACAATGGCATCGCGTTTGCCGAATGCGGCGGCCCGCAGTGCGATTTGCAGAAGCGCATCGATATCGGTGCGGACCAAAGCAGTGGGCCAAGCCGGAAATTCTTCGCTCGCAGCCTGTACAATCTGCAAGGTATGGCCCTGATCTGCGGCGGCATCGGTGAGCGCGGCAACGAGTCCGATGGTTCCAAAGAGCGCTCGTGCGTCGTGCCCAAGCCTCAGATAACGTTGCGCTGTATTATGTGCGCCGTGAAGATCCTGTGCTTTGAGCTGTTCGCTCAGCGTTTCCAGTTGCGTGTTAGCAATGAGTCCACCTCCAACAGTGGTTGAAGATGTTGCTGGTACCTGTGGTCGGGCCGGAGCGGACGACGCTGAAATCTTCTTATGCAGTGCGTTGATGTAAGCTGCGGAAGTGAACAGGAGTGTGAGCACTTCTACGTCCTGTACCTGCCGGAAGACCAGGCGAGTGGTAGCCGCAAAAAGCAATCCATGGGCCACGCGTACGAATGTTGCACGGTCGCTATCGTCGAATTCTTTGTAACACATCAGTAGCGGCCAGGGCAATTACCGAGGCCATCGCGCGTGGTGAAGCTTCTTTGTGTATGAGCGTCTCGTATACAGCCTGGCAAATATGGGTTGTATCAGCGTCGCTGAGAATAATCTGGCGTAGCGCAAGGGCATTGGCGTCTTTGGGAGTGGATATGCGCGTGCGGATGCTGACCAGACTATGTGCCGGATCGTTCGCATAGGCGCGTACCTCTTTTACCCAGGCCGGTTCGTCGCTGGTGGGACGCAGTGGCAGATGAGGGGCTAGCCAGTGGAGAATGTTGGGAGCGGTATCTCCCCATTCGACAGCGTCGAGGACCTGAAAACCGCGCACTGCGAACTGTAAGGGATGCCCTGCATTCTGGAAAGTGGTGGCAATCAATTCATAGGCGCGCACCTGCATCGTACGATAATCTGCTCCCGTACCGTAGAGTCCTAACAATGCCCGCTCAGCTAGCAAAGCATCATTGTGCTCAACGGCCTGGCGCATGACATCATTCACTGTCTTACCACTGTCCAACAACTCGCTCGGAAAGAATGGTCGTGGGTATTGCGTTTGAACATTGTGACCTGCGCGTATGGCAGGAGCGGTAGCGATGAGCGCTTGCGCGAAGAGTGGTAGAGTTCGTTCTTTTGCTGGCTCCGGCGTGTCTGGGGGTGCTGGAATAAAATGCAGCAGGCGACCCAACATGGCGGCAGCGGCCAGCGTAATCGTGGGATGTCCATCGGGATCGCCGTGTGCTGCGATCAGTCCGACGCGACCTAATAAGACGTCGGCGGCTTTTCCCTGCTGTAAAAGGTCGCGTGCTACGGAAATAATCTGCTCATTGTTGCCACTTATCACTGCGTCAAGCAGTGTTGAGAGGTCAACTCTCATTTCTATTGCAGCCATCTATTGACTCCTAGATATTTTTTGTAATCTACTCGTTCGTGGAATAGACGAACGAAAATGAACGTGCTACTCTTGCAATTCACGAATAGCACGCTCTATATTGGGAATATCGGCATATTCTTCATCGAGTAGCTTATACGCTCGGCTCAAATAGAGTTCCGCTAACTTGGCGCTGCTCTCATTCTGGCTGACTGCAGCGGCCACGATCTCGGAACTGCGATATTTTTCGGGCAGGAGGCGGGCGATAGCTTCCATGCGTCGTTTAGTATCGTGCAACAGCGTGTGGTCCCGCCCACCCAGAGCGTAACGTGCTGTGCCTACGAGCTTGCCCATCTCTGCCAGTTTCTGTCGCTCAGACATAGATTGTAACAATAATTCATCGGCATCCAAATCATCCAATGGCGTCGTGTCCGCAATGGTCGGCGTCTCATGTGACGTAAGCTGCCCTGCCTGTGTCATATATGTAGCGTAGAGTTGCGCATATTCCTGGCAGTTAAGTGTTGCCATCTGCATACGCTCAACTTCTTCGTTGGAAACAGAACCAATGTCACAAAGATCATCATCCCGGCGCTCGGCCAACACTTCTAATTGCTCAATACCCATCCCATCTTCTAGCATTGGAGGGATAGGCATGCCTGCAATGTTTGCTGCACCTTGCAGCTCCTCTGAGGGAATTTGCGCGGCGAAGAGAGGGGGAAGATACTTTGCAAGTGACATGGGTATAGGCGGGACAAGACAGTAGGTACTATAGATAACGCGCGCATCGCGGTTGCTTCGTGCGATAAATATGGCATGTCCCTTTGGCGTTTGTGAACTTCCACGTAAAAACTGTATACCCATAACGAAGTGTCCTTCCGCTGGTAATGGCTACCTACACGGTACTGGACAGTGTAGCAGCTCATTGCTGTCATCTTTCAGGTTTTGTCTGTATCAATTTGCTCATTAATCTCCTATATTCTCTCATGCCAGGCCATAAGATTACAATCCCCCCCGCAATTGTTCTAGCTGCTTCACTACATTTCTATTGGTCAAAAGCTCTGCTTCTGAGAGATCGTCTCCGCTGGTCGGGATCGTCTGGCTGTATACGGCGATATGCTGCTTCAGTTCTATGCTTCCGGCAATACGGACAAAGCTTTGCAGCAAGGTGCGTGCCTGCTCGTTCTGCTGACGGCGAATAGCAGTAATGGCCGTCTCGGCATATTGCTCAGCATATTGACGCAAGAAGATGCTCCACTGCTGTGGTGTGCGCAGTGTGTTCATCACTCGTTCAACCAGGGCTAGCGCTTTCGTCTGTTCATCGTATGCACGCTCCAGGTCGCCGTGTAGTAAGAAGACCGAGCCACGTGCAAAACGGGTATCTGCTACTCCTAGGGGACGGTGCTGCTGATGGTAGAGCTTCAATGCCTGTTCAAAATCCGCCAGTGCCTCAGCCAGTTCATCTTTCGAGCGCTGAGCCAGCCCGCGCGTCAGCAGTGTGTCGGCTTCGTTGAGAAGATCCCCGCTCTGCTGGAAACGCAGGAGTGCCGCTGCGCAATTTTCCAGCGCCTCATCCCAATGTTCCTGTCCACTATAGACCTGCGCAACGCCCAGAACGGCCAGACCATCGCCATCTGTGCTCTCGATGAATTGGAACTGGCGTCCTGCTGCCAGAAACGTATTCAGCGCATGTTCCAGATCACCACGTGCTAGCTGCGCCTGCGCCTGCCCTAGTATGGCCTCAGCCATCAAGGAAGGATCTTGTTTGGCCTCTGCCTGCTGCATCGTAGTACTGAAATAGTGTTCGGCCTGCGGAAAATCTCCCTGTGCTAAAAGGATCAGACCTTGTAGGAGATCGGTGAGTGGAGGCATGTAGGACGCGAGCGGGTTGTGTTGCGTGGCTGCGAGAGCGTTTGCCTGGTGCGTCTCTGCCGCTTTGAAATCTCCATTGAATATAGCGATGCGTGCCAGGGAAACTTCTGCCTGCGTTCTATATGCAGCACCTGCCGCCTCATCCAATCCCTCTAGTTGCGCTAGAGCATCGCTATAGGTATTTCTGGCAACGCCTAACTGGCCTTGCTGACGTAACACATCGCCGATGGTGAGCAGTGCGCGGCTTTCAACTGCTGTGTTGTGGAGCGTATGGGCGAGTTGGCGTCCAGCCTCTAATGTCTGCCTGGCTCGCTCAAGAAAACCGTGCAGATACTGGAGCATGCCCAGTCCGACGTTTGTCTCGGCCTGTCCCAGGCGAAACGCAGTAGCTTGATAGGTACGCAAGGCTCTTTCCATCAGAGCATTGGCGTAAGATAGCTGCCCTCGTCGTATGTTAACCTCTCCCAGGACGTAGTAGGCATGCGCTGTACCGTGTGCGTTATGCTGGTCTGTGTATAGTTGCAGCGCAGTTTGTGCTCCTATCAGTGCCTGGTCAATGCCTCGCTTGCAGAAAACTAACTTCTGCCAGTCCCAGATTGGCATCAGCTTGCCCTAGCTCGTACTCCATCGAGGCTGCCAGGCTGAGAGCATCCTCGAATGCCTTGCTTGCCTCTGGCAGGCGTTCCTGGTCAAGATAAATGCGCCCTAAGCCAATCTCTGCATCCACAACGCCATAGTTATCTTTGCTTGCCTGATAGATTTCTAAGGCGCTGTGATAAACTGCCTCTGCTGCGTCAAACTGACGTTCCAGGCGTTGAATGTCGGCGAGGCTGCGGCTGGCATCGGCCATATTGGTGTTATCCTGGACCTGCTGAAAATAACGAATAGCCTCGCGGTAGTGGTCAGCGGCGTACTCAGTGTTTCCACGTTGTAATTCGACGTGCCCAAGTGCGAGTTCGACATTGCCCAGACCTTGCGCATTGTCGTGTTTGTGATAGAGTTGTTGCGCATTCTGATAGGCATCCTGTGCGCGATCCAGATGTGCTAGCTGTCGTTCCATGTGTCCCATTGCCAGTGCGCTGGCGGCTTCTTGCAGGGGACGTTCGGCATCTTTGTACAAACGCATAGCACGCTGATAGCTATTCACTGCCTGCTCAAACTGATTGTTCTGACTCTGTATATCGGCAATCATCGCGCGTGCCGCGCCAGCATGGGCAAAGTCGCCAACCAGACGAAAACGTACCTCTGCATCGCTAAAAGCTTCACTGGCCTGCTCAAGTTTATCATTGTTATATGCGTCAATTGCAGCTTGAAAGCGCCGCTCGGCCTGTTGTCGATCTTTTTCTTTCTTGTCACTTTCTGATGTTGCCATGGATAATCTATTCCTTAAAAAAACTCGTCTGTTTTTGAGTAATGCTGCGTTGTATTTGTTGTTCCTCGTTCATTGTAGTTCTTTGACCATAGAAAAGTCAAAAAAACGCATCATTAATGTACTCGTGCGACAATGGCGCTACTATTGCCCTCACCACCTGCATCATTCGCTGCCTCCACTAACATCTGAGCAAGCATCTGCGTATCGCCACCTTGTGCTAACAATCCCTGGATGCGTTCATCTCGTAGCATATGCCACAACCCATCGGTGCACAGCAGAATAAGATCACCAACCTCAACGTCGCACTGGAAAAGATCGACTGTCAATTGATAGCTCTGCCCCAGGTAGCGGTAATGCTGATGACGTTTGGCACTCTGATATACCTCGTCGGGCTGTAAGATATTGGCATCAACGAGATTGGCTGCTAGCGTATGATCTTTTGTGATAACTTGTAAACCCTGGCTGGCGTTGTAGTGATAGGCGCGGCTATCTCCTACGCTGGCTATATACAGGCGGCGTTTGTAGAGCAGGCACACCGTCATTGTGCTCGCCATGGCCGTGTCATAGTCTGCATTACAGTGATAGATGACCTGATTCGCCTGGCGCACAGCATCCCTGATCCACTGCTCTATGCTTGACGTGGGTGCAGGCGCTTTGGGAATGACGCGAGTTGTTCCTGGCGTGGATGGCGTGGGGCGCACAAGTGTCCGTGACGTTGCGGCTAGCTGGGGGAGCAACACATCTGCGATTGTTTCGACCGCCAGGCGGCTCGCCTCATGTCCGCCCACCGATTTTCCATGAGGACCGCGTAGACCATCGGCTACTGCGAGCAGGCTGAAGGGACGCGGAGGTGGTGCCAGGTTCGTGCAGAGTCCCTGGACAATCAGCAGCATATCTTCATTTTCTTGTGCCTGATGTCCGATATCGCTCATGTAGCCAACCTGACAAACATCAGTAACCAGAGGCGACGTATCACTCAAGGTATGACCACAATAGCGGCAGAAACGGGAACTGCTGCGATTTTCCCGACCACAGCTCCCACATGGATTTTCAGGAATGATAGTGCGTACAATCGTATTGGCATTACTGGTTGCTACAAGGGTCGCTGCCATGGCATCGGCCTCTGTTGGCGCTGACCAGGGATCTTCCGTTGACAGTGCCGCGTTGAGTGCATCAGCAAATGCCTTGCCCGAACTGTAGCGCTTAGCAGGATCAATCTCCATGGCGCGCATGATCACAGCATCGACTGCCGCTGGTAGCGCTAGGTTTAGTGCGCTTGGTACTGGTAATGCGGCTGCGCGATTTTTTACGACCGCCTGGAAAGGTAGCAGTCCAGTGAACATCTGATAAGCGACCACGCCCATGGCATAGACGTCGCTGGCTGGTTCTGCCATGCCCTGTTCTTGCTCTGGTGCGATGTAGTGTTCTGTACCGAGCGTCCAGCCACGTTGTGTCAATGGTTTATCTTGTTGGACGGCGCGTGCGATGCCGAAATCAGTCACCACCAGGCGACCATCATCCTGGTGGATAAGCAAGTTCGAGGGTTTGATATCGCGGTGAATAATCTGCTGGGGATGCTGGTGGATGATGTCGACGGCGTTTGCGAGATCGTTCAAGTAGTGTTGTGCCTGTTGTATTGGCAATGGATGTTCAGCTTTGAGCAGTGCTTTGAGCGTGCCGCCTGTTACCAGTGGCATAGCGATATATAGCCACTTATCATCCTGTCCAAAATTCAGGACCGGCACAATATTCTTATGCTGCAACTGATGCGCATAACGTGCTTCACGACGGAAGCGTTCTACAGCAGTAGCCATATCCATTGATGTATTCGTTAACAATAAGATCTTCAATGCCACCTGTTTTATTTCAAATGTATCGCTGGCACGATAGACAGCGCCCATGCCTCCCATACCAATCAATGTTTCAATGCGATAGCGTCCAGCTATAACCGCTTCTGGTAGCAGACACAGGCAAAACGGATTGGTGCATTGGATAGTTCCGGCTGGATAATCGGTTTGACAACGAGGATTTGGACAATGCGGCATTACATTTCTCTTAATCTGCGATTTTTGGATAAGAAACGAATATATCTTTGTTCATAAAGGATACGTCCATAGTGTAGGGGAAGAGCGGGTATCTGTCAATATTAGATAGAGTGCTAGAACGATTCCCGCAGTCGTCATATATGGATGCATTAATGGACCATCAACTCATGTTTGCCAAAAAATTGATGGTCTATGCAATTAATGAGAAAATTAGTGCGCAAATCTTAGACGGGATTTGGGCTGTTGTTGCATGGCTCAATGAGATGTATAATCAGAAAAATCGTGGAAGGGTGATTCCTCCTCAGCACTGCTAAACGCAAGCAAAGGATAAAGATAGTATGCTACAGTTACCGTTAGTTTTATTCATCGTCATGGCCGAGGTTTCGATTGGGGCCGTGAGCGTGCTCGTTTTTCTCGATTGGCGCAACGAAGTCAAGCGTGGCTTCCTCATCTCATACGCTCTTATCTATCTGGTTCTGGCGGGCCTTACGTATCTGCTCCAACAGAACTTTTCTTCGCCGGTACTGCTGAATACATTCCCGCAACTCGATAAAGCCTGGACTGGTCATCTCGCGTTGCCGCTCCTCCTCTTCTTTCTGTTGCTGATTGCATATAGTCTTTTCCTCTTGCTCGACAGGCACGCGGGAGTAGGAGATATAGCCGAGAAGGGCACTATGGTCCCGCTCGCCACTGAGACGCATGCAGAGACAGAGGAAATTACGCCGTCTTTGTCGATGACTGAGCAGAAAAGTTCTGTCTCTGTACTGCGCATCTTACGTCTCGCTAGTGGGGTGTTGACGGTTATGGCGGGCCTGGTCACGCTTTTTGTTATCGCCATGATTTATCGACCCCTGGGAGCAGGCAATCTCGGTGGTATTTTTACGGTTGCCAGTTTCTTTGCGGCTGCGTTTGCCCTGGGTGGGGTGATGACCGCGATGTGGCTGGGCCACTGGTACCTGGTGACGCCCGCGCTCTCTGGCCGACCGCTGCAATTTTCCACCACGTTGGTACTGATTGCTGTACTGGCGCAGGTGATCTTTGCCCTGGCAAGCGGACCCGCTACAACATCTGCTAATCATCCGACTACGCAAACGACACCTGCGATTACAACTGTGACGCCTACATCGAACAGTGAAGTCAAGCCTGCAGATGCGCCAGTCATCACGCCGCTCAGCACGAGTGCTATTAGCTGGTTGCATATTCTGGTTGGTTTCGCTATGCCGCTAATATTAGCTGGCTTAGCCTGGAAGTTGATTCGTGATCGCTCATTTCAATCCGCAACCGGTATGCTCTACCTTGTTGTGGTGTGCGCCCTGGCCGGTGAAATCATGGCGCGTGGCCTGTTTCTTGGTGGCTTATAATTTACACGCAAAAGGGAGGGAAGTTTCGTGAATATGCCAATCACTTCCCTCCTGCATGCTATGAGTGGTCGCTTTTGTCAGCATTATGTAACGTCATATGAGGTTTGGTAGAAAAACATGCATCAAAAAATCTTGTAGCTAGAGTTTGCGGTTAAACACAATATTGATAATGACTGCTGCGGCAGTGAACAGAGTGAGTATGAAAAGTATTGGCAAAATTACCCAGGTGGGAGCGTGCGTAGCGACTGCAATCCCTACCAGGCCAAATGTCATGATCATGATCATGACGAGTGAAGCAATCGCGAGGATCAAGCGCTGACCAGCCGTTAACGAGGCTCCCATAGAGGATACTGAAAGTTTATCTCTCTCTGCATGCCTATTGTAGCGATGGGTATCTTCGTATATGCCATAGGAAAATCCTGGCTGGTCACGATTCACCTCACTGTAGTCCATCTCTTGTTGTGGCATGATAGTTACCTTTCTCTATCTTTGTTAGTAAAACGCTGCATGAGTCCTATTATTCTCAATACGAGAGAGAAGTGTAAAAGTTATATCGCTACTTTCATAGCTGCTCTTTGTGCTAGCCCTTCGGTAGCAATATCTTCTGCAACATCTGCTATTGATCTCCCCAATGTATTATTGCGCTATCCGTGCCTTCTCACGTTCTTTCAGCACACGCCGCAAGATCTTACCCGACGCATTTTTTGGCACCACATCAATAATCTCCATCAACTGAAAGCGCTTATAGCCCGCCAATTTGCCATTAGCGAACGCAATAATCTCCTCAGGTGCAGCCTCTGCGCCTTTGCGCAACACTACAAAGCCCTTGATTAGCTCACCTGCTTCATCGTCGGGTACGCCAATGACGGCGGCATCGATCACATCTGGATGTTCCAGGAGCAGCGCTTCTAGTTCCGCAGGAGCCACACCGAAGCCTTTATACTTGATCATCTCTTTTTTGCGATCCACAATATATGTATAGCCATCGGCGTCCACATGCCCGATATCGCCGGTGTGCAACCAGCCTCCGTGTAGCGCCTGTGCAGTCTCCTCGGGGGCTTTCCAGTAGCCTTTCATGACCTGTGGACCGCGTATGAGCAGCTCGCCAGCTTCGCCCACCGGCAGTTCGTGTTCGCCTGTTTCAATGTCCACGATTTTCTGCTCGGTATTATGGACAGGGAAACCGACGCTGCCTAGACGCATGAGGGCTGGATCATGTGGTTGTGAGTGGGTAAGTGGCGAGGCTTCAGTCAAACCATAGCCCTGTACTACTGAGAGTCTGTGCCTTCTCCTGCAATCTGTGAGCTTGCTCACTTGGCATAGGAGCAGCTCCTGAGAAGATATACTTGACCGTCTTCAGCTTGCTGAGATCGACTGGTGCATTTGCCAGTGCCAGTATGACTGGTGGTACGGCAAAGTAATACGTAACCGCATGTTTCTCACACAACTCCAAGGATTGCAGCAGATCGAAGCGCTCCATCATCACCTGTGTTCCTCCACATGCCAGAAAACCGCCGGTCAGCATCACTCCATAAATATGGTAGAACGGAAGGAAGAGCAACGCGACATCGGTAATGCTTGTGCTGAGTGTGGTTATGAACTGCAGGTTATTGGAGACGAGATTGCGATGCGTCAACATGGTACCTTTCGGCAGACCGGTTGTGCCTGAAGAATAGGGCAAAGCCAGCAGATCGTCACTGCTCACTTCGATCTGGTGCAATAGCCTCGGTGGGGAACTGCGCAGTAAGGTTGCGAATGGTATTGCCTCGCTTAGCTCTTCTGGAACTGTATCGCCAGTGACGATGATGTGCTTGAGATCTGCAAGTGGATGCTGTGTGATTGCTTGCTTGAGGGTAGGCACCAATTCTCTCTGGAGTAGCAGGGCTTTGGCCCCAGAGTTCTCAAGCTGGTAGAGCACCTCGCGCTCCTTGTAGACTGGATTCATCGGGCTGACTACTACGCCGATTGAGGCTGCTGCAATAAATGTAATGATGTATTCTGGTCGATTTGTCGTAAATAGACACAGGCAGTCGCCTTTTTTCAGTCCGAGATCGTACAGGCTATTGGCGATACAATTGACCATGGAGACCACTTCTCGGTATGTTAATTGCAGATCGTGGAAGATGATGGCAGACCGTTCCGGGTTCCGCTCAGCCGCGCGACGCAGCAAATAATCATAGGAAACCTCAGGAAAGTCCACCGATGGACGAAAGAGTTCAGGCGCAAACATTTTTTCAGGCATGCCAGAAGTCCTTTCTGTTTTGACTCAACAGTGAGCTGTTCAGAACTATAGGGTTGCGACAGACACAGAACAACGGTGTTATGGTGCTAAACCTTGCATAGAGCCTAGCATACGCCAGTTCTCTGCACAGGTCAAGAGAAAATGAGTGGCATTAATCGCACGCCTGTATTGAGCTGGCAAGCCTGGGGTTAGTGTACGCAACGGGATGCCTGGAGCAGCGGTAAAAAGGGCAGGCGCAGCTTTTTTCCACAGAAAATTACACTTGCCCTTTATCGCTATCGAGTTTGCTTATCATTATACTTTTTGGCCTGATGGGAGCGTTTTGTTTTTGTCTGGAAGCTCGCTTTCCATTTCAGCCACATCGTCTTCTTCGTCTAGTGCATAATTCTCGTCCTCGTCCTGATCTGCTAACCAGATCATCAAGCGAGCATCACGCTTGTGTGGACGTCGTTGCTCTACCTCTTCACGTTTAAGAACATCCCGCTTATTGCTTATACGTTTGTCTCGCAGTTTTCCTCTCATACTTTCACCTCCTCTCCTTTGAGGTTGTGAGTGCGCTGCCGCCGAGCGTACAGAAATGATTGACTAAGCAAACGAGCCATGCCTTTCTTGTTCTATTTGCTTACTATGAAGGAGTTGAGAGTGAGAACGCTCAACACTGGAAGGAATAAAAACGTATCTCTCATGCTACTTTCTCGATATGTAAAATACCGATTCTTTTATCATAGAGGAATACTCTTGCATCGTGGGGAGAACGAGGATAAAAAAGATAGCCCGAGTATAAGTACTTCCGAGCCACAACAGCACCAGCACCGCAAAGAATTCGCCTATGCTTTGAGGTTGTTGAACAGATGAGTTCCAGCTTCTCGCGCACAATGCTTGATAGATACGGGTCCATTTTGCATAGAACTCACCTCCAAATAAAATATTCTGTCTGCTCACGCTTCTATCGACCGATCACGGTAAATATGCTAACTGCTACTGAGTGTACTTGGCATACCTGGAAATGTCAAGCACTTTTACGAGCAATACATGGGTAGAAGTATGGCGTAGCCGGATATTACTATGCGCTCTTTTAGGCAGAAGTACTTCTATCCTATATATCAGGTGCGCTTTTCCTCTTGTAAACGATACTGGCGCGCTTTAAGGTCTGCGCCTTTGGCTGAACTGCAACCATGGCAAACTCCTGCTTTTTTAGGCTCGTTTATAGTTACCGGCCTGCGTCATAAATATCTTGCCCAATCCCCAGATGATGAGCGCTGCGACTGCGATTTCAACCACGATCATCGTAATCCAGAGCCAGAGCAGTTGTGCTTCTGCCGCATTGCCTGTGTGTAGGCCAGCGATGGAATTGCTGAGTAATGGAATGAGAATGAAGAGCGGTATAGCTAGCAAGGCCAGGAAGCAGAGAACGAGAAATGCAGGTAATAAAAGACGCCAGAGACCTGAATCGCGCAAGCTCTCGGTCTTTGCGGTACCGTAGGCTTGTCTATGTTCAGTCGCGCTACGCTCTGCCGAAGGACCAGACTGTTGTACTGCCGTCGCTGTGTCTGCTGTTACGGCACTTTGCGTCTGCGTTGACGATTCGTTCGGGTTGGAAGCTTTTTCGTCCATTAAATAAATCTCCTGAAGAACATAATGATTGTGTCCTTCAGTATATCATAAAGGAAGCCTGGTTCTACGACAAGAGCTACAGATATTCATCAGCGTGCGACCTGCGGATACCCCTGGCCTTCAGCCATGTGGAGGAAGCAGGTCCTCCTTTCGGTGGCGTGATGGGAGTGGTGTGAAACTCTCTTAAACAGTCAGAACCTCTTAGACAGTCAGAAACGAGGCTAGCGCCTCTACCCTTCGGGTCATCTGACTGCAAGGAGGAAACGCTACTGTCGTAGCTAGCCTGTCGGCTCATCTGACTGAGAGGAGGTACTCCCAAATGCGTATATACATTGAAATGTTGTTTTGCTATACTGCCTTTGTTAAGAGCCAGCCCACACGGAAAGACACTTGCGGCATTGCTGGAGAAACTGTTTCGCATGTGGAGTTCTCCACATCCCGTAGACTGGCTGCATGCACAGTTCGGCATGAGAGCCAACGCTCTGTCTGCTAGCACAACCTGTGGACTCCTTTCTGTGCGGGGCGACTCCTACAGGAGTAGCGGATGGTTGTTCCGCTCTGTCACCCGTCCTACTGTTTCGGGCCGAGAAGTTCTGGCTCATCAGCGCTTCGGTCAAAGCCCAGATGCAAGCCCCCGGCCTTCAGCCCCGTGGGGTCTGGTGACCTATCAGCGCGAATATGCGCTTGCGTAATGCGAGAAGGCTATTTTTTCTAACACTGCCCGACCTGCATCCTGATAGGTGAACACGATGCAGTAAGCGCACTGCGCAACGTCATCGTGTTCATCCATCATGGATTGCTATAATCAGATAAAAAGTGTCATGGATGCTTACTGTTCTCTTGCTATTCTGGAACGGAAAGACCAAAACGCTCGATCACTTTATCAATGATCTGAAAGAGCAAATAAGCAATTGTCGGATACAAAACGGATATACGAACTTCGCTATTGATGATGGATACACCTATAAGCATAAGACAAAGAATGGCGCTCACGATGAAGGGATTCTGTGCAAGCTGTTTCTTCTTGCTAGTCCTTTGGTACCTCTGAAGGTCATGACGTAGTTGCGTATTCTCCTCATCTGTTATACCCTTCAGAGGGGGGAGTGCAGTTTCATTGTTCGTTCGTTTAGTGGACATAAACTACTCCTTTCATAGCAGAGTGCTGACTATCTTTCAAGATAAGTCAATGCTCTGCATTTTTATTTGAGGGGCAGATGACCCCTTATGTCAAGATTACACTCTCTTTAGGGTCATAGCAAGGGAAAGATAGAAATATAGTACCAATGTATAACAACTTTTTCACAATGTATTTAAATACATAAATATAACTATGCTTGATTGTAAAGAAATGTAGTTATCAAACGTGCCAACAAGTACGTAGAAATGTGAGGGACACAAAAGTAGCATACTACAAGGCGATTACAAGAGTGATATTTCGCACATGTATCTCCCTTCTCTTCTTCTCGGTAAAGCAAATATATCTTTCTTTCACTGCTCACAGATGCGTTTTACCTGCCAAAACAGTGCCAGATCGCTCCTAATCACATCTCTGCGTGAAAATGCTTGACATCGTACGTGGCTGGTGCTATAGTAACAGCCATCAGCAGTAAGGGCGCTTAGCTCAGTGGGAGAGCGCTTCGTTCACACCGAAGAGGTCACTGGTTCGATCCCAGTAGCGCCCATTTCTCTCTCTCCTGTGATTTTTTAAGCAATTCAACAAACTTCGACCGTAGTATCTCCTCGTAAGGCATCTTTCGTAATATCTCTGATGACTACTCTGCCAATTATATGTATACATGAGCCTATGACAGACGATTTTGTGTTCCAAAGACAACAATTGCTCGAATGGTTGTATCAACGAGGCATCAGGGATAAACGGGTGTTGAATGCTATCGCGAGTATTCCGCGTGAGCATTTCGTGAATGCGAAGATGCGGACTGAAGCCTACGCGGATCGCGCTCTGCCGCTCCATCTCGGACAAACCATTTCACAGCCTTTGATGGTGGCTATTATGACACAGGCTTTGCATGTGACTGGTCGTGAGCGCGTACTGGAGATTGGCACGGGTTCTGGGTATCAGACAGCGATTTTGTCTCGCCTGGCAATCTACGTGTATAGCATCGAGAGGCATGAGGCTCTGGCGATGCAGGCTGCTATCCGCTTGCTGCAACTGCGCTTAAACAATATTTCTATCTATGTGGGAGACGGTACTTTAGGCTGGCCGGATGCGGCCCCTTATGATCGTATCCTGGTAACGGCGGCGGCACCAGAGGTTCCCTCTCATCTCATGGATCAGTTGACACTGGGGGGGATGTTGGTGATCCCGGTTGGCAGTCATGAGCGACAAGATTTGCAGGTGATACAACGTGTACCGTGGGGAAGGCGTGTGAATTCTCTGGGAAGCTGCGTATTCGTTCCTCTGGTTGGTGAGGAAGGTTGGCATGAATAAGTTCTCAATAGGCAGCCATTTGGCCTATAGACGATTGCGCGAAAACGAGGTGTTGGCTTATAATATATACTAAATAAAACTACCCTTCTGAAAGCGGGACACCTTCGTGTCAGGAGTTTTCGCATGCCAGGTATATTTGCCAGTATACGGGTTCACAATCTCTTAGGTTTAGGGCTTTT
Source organism: uncultured Chloroflexia bacterium (assembly GCA_963802635.1). Lineage (GTDB taxonomy): Bacteria > Chloroflexota > Ktedonobacteria > Ktedonobacterales > Ktedonobacteraceae > CAVTLG01. The sequence continues at coordinate 1,501,811 of CAWDJJ010000001.1, forward strand.
CTTGCTTATCTGGATTGTACTGTGTGAGGGAACACATGTCGTGGTGATATTGTTACGGCATGAACCATTGCTTGGTTGGGCTGTTGGTCCATTGGGGATAACGATTATGTATCTCTATGAGCCTTCGGCGCTCTACGTCTGGCTGAACGTCTTGTGTCCTGCACTTATGTCGGGAAGTGTCCTCTATATTGGCCTCTTCACCTCTCTTAGCCCGGTGACATTGCCCCATCAGCCCTTCTTTGAGGTCTGCCTGATTTTTTGTGGGTTGTTCCTGAGTAGTACGGCGGATCTGGTACGTGCGTTTCGTGATTTGCGTTATCCGCTGTGGGGTGAAGCACGTTTGTTACATACCATACAGGAGTTGCGTGCTAGCTGGGCCAGCATCCATTTTACGCCCTTTGGCTATTCGTATGTGCGAGATCGTTTCGGCTCGAATCCCACCGAATTACTGCAAGCCTTCTAGCAGAAGTTGTGAGGAATGTTCCCTTATGTGGGCAACGTAAAGTGGAAGGTACTGCCGGTATTCTGGTTGCTGGAGAGCCAGATACGGCCACCGTGTCGGTCAATAATCGCCTTTGCCACGTAGAGTCCCAGGCCAATGCCTGAGTATTGCTGGCTTGCTATATTGTGGACCCGGTAGAAGCGTTCAAAAATGTGGTCGAAGTGTTCTGGACTGACGCCTACACCCTGGTCGCTGATACTCACCAGATATTCATCATCCTGCCTGTCTAAACCGACGGTGACGAGTCCTCCATTGGGAGAATACTTGACAGCGTTGTCCAATATATTACCAATGACCTGGCTGATGCGCGCACGATCAGCTGTTACCTTTGTATCCTGTATATTGATTTCCAGGAAAATCGTATGTTGCTCTGCACTGGCCTGAACGGAATGGGTATTTTCCGTCAGCAAATCTGCCAGGTAGAATGCTTCGTAGTGGAGATTGAGTTGTCCCCATTGTACCTGCGAGAGATCCAACAGGTCGTTTACCAGTCGTTCCAGATGCTCGGTCTGACTTTGCACAATATTCAAGCTGCGCAGATCGTACTGTTCGGGCGCGTCTGTGTTAGCAAGTGTCTGTTCTTGCAGCAGTAAGTCTTTGCGCAAACGGCGTTCGATCCGGCGCACCAGATGTTGTGTATAGCCTTTGATAGCAGTGAGTGGAGTACGCAATTCATGTGAGACTACTGATACAAAATCATCTTTAAGACGTTCCACCTGTTTATTTGAAGTAACATCGTTGAGTACCGCAACCACGCCTATTGGCCGTGTTGAAAGGCTATTGGCATCATGGAGCGGAGCCGCGCTGATATTTAATGTCAGTGGTACCCTTTCTTCCTCTTTGCCCACAACTAATTCCTGGTTTTTCACGATGTTTCCTGCTAATGCCTGGCGTGTGATCTCAGCGAGCTGTGGTAGCCATGGTATATCGTACATCGTAACCAGTTGATCCAGGGGGATCTTTTGTTTGAGATCGACCTGTGCCTGCGCAAGTAACTGCTGGGCAGAGGTGTTGAGCGAGGTAATTGCTCCCTGAGCGTTTGTGATGAAAAGACCCTCGGCCATACTGCCGATGATCAATTCCAGCCGCATACGCTCAAGCTCAGCCTGGTGCCACAGTGCATTTTCGCGTTCACGCAAGCGCACATTTTCCAGGGCGACCGCTGCATAATCTGCGATCATCGTTGTGAATTGTAAAAGGTCGGTATCGAAGGTCCGTTCTTGCTCATCGAAGAGGCTGAGCATGCCGATGATACGATTCTCGACGATCAGCGGAATGTTCAAACAAGAGCCAATGCTCGAACCCATGTCATCTCCCTGGGACCAATCGCGCGCGAGTTCGTCTGGCGCATCGAAGTAGGCCGTACGAGCAAGCTGTTGGGGGGTGGTATGGGGAAAGTTGAGCGCATTGGCGGCACTGGAAATGCGCTGGATCATTGACTCTAAAAACGTGGCGTCGAGAGGATAACAGGGGATGATAAAAAGTTCAAACGGCTCGCTTTTGAGTAAGATACAACACGCCGAGAAGCGGTATATTTCTTGCAACGCGGCGAGCAGCGCGCGATGCACTTGAAAGCGATCAATAGCCGCGACAAACCGTTTCCCCACTGTGTTAAGGTACTGTATCTCATGGCGCAGGGCCGTAAGATGGTTCCCATGTGGCCCGTTCGGCGCGTGAAACGGGCTGTCTGCGACCTGTGACTCCGATTGCACGCTGCTCTCCATGTTGCTCCTTACTGTAACTGTCTCAGTTGATCTGTTACTTCATCATGGATTGGGGGTGCGATCAAATCACCTGTCAATTCCCGCAATCCGGCAAAGCACTCGTCGAGCAACGCATTCAGGCCCTCGGCAAGCTCTGTTGAAGTAACACCGGAGATTTGCTCGTGTATGATTGAAGGAACAATATCTGTATAAGGACGGTTGACGAGACATCGCAAAAAGGGATATTTCCCTTTGACGCGCCTGGCTGCACCTTGTACCAGGGCACGGGTTGTAGCTTTTCCTAAAAATGGTGCAACTCGCTCATCAATCAACCCAATGGCCTTAAGGTACGCCTCTGTAACTTGCTCACGGGAGACGGAAGAGGAGTTGTTATGTCTGGATAACACTATGTCCTCCCTTCGCTGCTGATTAACACTCTCCACTTTGTATTATATCATAGTCACCTATATATTGTAAGTGTATAGTACCTACAATGATATAGTGACCGATGATATAGTTTATCTACTCCTGCATGTAAGACTTGTCCATTTGTCTAGTTTCAATCCCCTCAAGCGAGTCGGAAGAGACGTGCCAGCCACAGACGGAAACCGTGTAGTGGGGGCTTTTCCTGTGGTTCACGGCCAGCAGCCATGTCGATCAGGCGTTGTCGGCCCCGTTCTTGTCGATTGCGCTCTTCTTCGGCTGCTTCTTGCGCGTCGTAGCGTTCGCGTTGCTCATCTATAGCGCGTGCGAAATGCTCAGGACGTATCTGGAAGCGTACTGTGGGCATGACTGGCGCGGTTGGGTTGGGTTGCGCTGATGTGCTACCGCTGGCTGTGGCCGTATCAGCGGCTGCATCTTCATGTTCACTCAGCTCACCAGTGTGCCGTGACTCGCTTACTGGTGTTACCAGGACCTGCCCCAGGCCCAGTTTGGGCGTAATCCATTCGCGCAGTGCCAGTAGCGCAGCTCGTCGGCAGATAGCTTCGATATCAGCGCCGCTGCGTCCTGGTGTAATTTTTGCCAGTTCCTCGACGGTAATATCAGGCGTAACTGGTCGTCCGCGCAAGTGTACCGCGAAAATGGCGCGCCGCTCGTTTTCGTCGAGTGCCTGTAATTCGACGGTCAGATCGAAGCGCCCTGGTCGTAGTAGCGCGGGATCAATCAACTCTGGCCGATTGGTTGCGGCCAGCATAATGACGCCTTCACGGCCTTCAATACCATCCATTTCTGTCAGTAGCTGAGCAATCACCCGATCACCCACGTTACCATCGAAGGAACCACCCCGGCGTGGCGCAAGCGCATCGAGTTCGTCGAAGAAGACAATACAGGGTGCGGCCTGTTTGGCATGACGGAATACTTCGCGAATACCCTTCTCGGACTCGCCTACCCACTTGGAGAGCAATTCTGGCCCTTTAACGGAGATGAAACTGGCCTCACATTGATTAGCCAGTGCACGTGCAATCAGCGTCTTGCCTGATCCCGGAGGGCCTGAGAGTAGGACGCCACGTGGTGGTTCCACCTTCGCATTGGCATAGATTTCTGGGAAGCGTAAGGGCCATTCTACGCCTTCGGTAAGAACATTTTTAGCATACTCCAGGCCACCAATGTCGTCCCATGACGTCTCGCTGACTTCAACATATACCTCGCGCGTCGTAGAAGGCTCAACCTCGCGCAGTGCAGCCTGAAAATCAGCCATCGTAATATTGAGGCTGACCAGAGTCTCATAAGGGATATAGCCACGCTGGTAATCAATATGTGGTAGCACGCGTCGTAACGCAATCATCGCTGCTTCGCGGCAGAGCGCTTCCAGGTCTGCGCCCACAAAGCCCGGCGTCAGTTGTGCCAGGCGAGCAAGATCAATGTCATTAGCTAAGGCGGCACTTTTGCTATGGATTTGCAGGATCTCCAGGCGTCCACGCACATCGGGTACGCGCAAGGCAATCTCGCGGTCAAAGCGTCCAGGGCGGCGCAGGGCAGGATCGAGAGCGTTTGGCTGGTTTGTTGCTCCGATCAGTACGACCTGTCCGCGTGATTCCAGGCCATCCATCAGTGCTAACAGTTGTCCAACGATGCGCCGCTCGACCTCGCCGCCGGTTTCTGCACGTTTGGGCGCGAGGGCATCCAATTCGTCAATGAAAATGATGCTTGGCGCGCGCTTCTGGGCTTCGAGAAAGACCGAACGTAGGCGGGACTCACTCTCGCCATAAAACTTATTGATGATTTCTGGTCCATTGATAATGAAAAATGAGGCATTGGTCTCTGCTGCCACAACGCGCGCGATCAGTGTTTTGCCAGTGCCAGGAGGGCCGTAGAGTAAAACGCCCTTAGGTGGCTCGACTCCCAGGCGATCAAAGACGGCTGGATATTTAAGTGGCAGCTCGATCATTTCTCGAATACGCTGCAACTCTTTGCCCAATCCGCCAATATCTTCATAGCTGACACGACCGGGAGTGCCATTTGACGCGCCACGGGCCTGCGCGCGTATGATGGTTCCCGACTGTACCAGGACGGCCTCGACATCAGCGTTTGGCAGTGGTGGTTGGATGATGGGAAGTTCGCCCGTCGTTTTGCGCTGCAACGTATAGGCTGGTGTGGCGGGCGTTGTGCTAATAATAAGAAACTCGCGTGGCGCGGCCCCCGGCGTCCCGACGCGCAACAGGTCTCCAATCGTTACCGGTAATCCCACCAGATAGCGGGTGATGTATTGCAGATCACTTTCCTGGATGGGCGTGCCACCACTGAGAGGTAGCAGTGTCACTTTTTCAGCGATACGTACTCTGGCCTTACGCACCGTGACGCGCTCTCCCAGGCCGGACGCGCTGTTCTGGCGCACCTGGCTATCCATCTGGATCGATTGCCGCCCACGATCCGCCAGCGCGCTTTGTACGACCTTGGCCGCTGTTGTGCGGGTACCTATAACCATCACAATATCGCCCGGCTGGCAGCCTAAACGAGCTATGTCCTGTGGATCAATACGTGCCACGCCACGCCCGACCTGGATACCTTCGACGACAACGAGCTGCAGTTCGTCTACTATCTGCGGTTCGTTTATGGTCTCATTAGTGTTATCTATCGTAGATATTGGTGTAGGAATAGTAGTGTTTTCCGCTGCATTTTCTGGTGAAAGTTTAGCAGTGGTGCGCGTTGTGGTATGGAAACCACTATTGGCGTCACTCATGCGAATATCGCGTGATTCCTCCATCATCTCTCTCCTTACCCGACAAAGATGTAATCAATGCTGAATGCATGGTATCAATTGCACTAACATGTACGCTTATGGGTGAGGAAAGTTGGATACATGCATAAGTGCCCGCTATTTCTTCTCGCTGTTTTGCACGCTTGCTCGGTGAGACAACCAGGGCAAGTGAAACAGAACCTTTCTTCCGGGCTATAGTGTCACTGTAGAGCTAAAATAAATAGGAACTATAGCATCCCTGTGGATTGTGAATAGTACTTTTGGGTGGTAGAGTCAGAACACTAGGCCGCTCCCAATCTACAGTCTCTTTCCTGGCGTGGAGCCGTCTCTTTCAGTTGCATGGGCAGAGTGTTGTGACGTGCGCAGAAACCGCAGCATAGTACTGGGAGCTTATCTTTCTAAGCTTTCTTAGCATATCCTTATATTGCTAAACGAATTCTCATGCGTTATACTACCCACAAGTGTTATGCTGAGTAGCAAAAATACGCAGAGATGCAGCTTGAAATAGTTCGCGTGGTAGTTTGTACACTTGGAGAAGAAGAGAAGGGCCTGACGGTATCTTATGGAAATACCCCCCAAAAATGATCGAGAAACAACTCACTCAAAATCGCGTAGTTCGACTTCGAAAACTTCAAAGAAAACTTCAAAGAAAGCTTTGCTCAAACGGTATAGTATCCCTGTAGTGCTTGTTAGTCTGGGAATATTGCTTCTGGTAGTAGCGGGGATACGCTTTAGCACGATCTCCTTAAGAGGTACAACGGTACAAACGCTACCGATTAGTGCAGTACTGAACATGGCCGACCACCATCAGTTGAAATCAGCTGTGCTGGATGGTAATACTGTCACTGTCACCGCTCGCAACGGTCAGCAGTATCAAACAGTAAGAGAAGACGGAGACGCGTTAACCAATACATTCTGGCAAGATGGGGTGGTGGTAACGGTCAGTGATAACCAGGGTATACAGTGGGAGCAGGGTGGGCTGGACTTGCTGCTGGTGTTGGTGGTTGTAGGTTTAATGTATATGATTGTCCGGCGTGGATCGATGGGTGGTCAGGCATTACCTTTTGCGCGCTCAAAGGCCCGGCGCTTCAATGAGTCGCGTCCGGCGATCCTTTTTCAAGATGTGGCCGGGGTAGATGAGGCCAAGGTGGAACTGCAAGAGATTGTTGAGTTTCTGAAATACCCGGATCGTTTTACGGCAATGGGGGCGCGCACACCGAAGGGTGTACTACTTGTTGGTGCACCAGGGACCGGCAAGACGCTGATTTCTCGTGCTGTAGCGGGTGAAGCGGGCGTCTCATTTTATAGTGTGAGCGGCTCCGAATTCGTCGAAATGTTTGTGGGGGTTGGTGCGGCTCGTGTGCGAGATCTCTTTAAAGAAGCGAAAGAGCATGCGCCTTGTATCGTCTTCATTGACGAGATTGATGCGGTGGGACGCCAGCGTACGAACTCCGGCACGGGTGGCAATGATGAGCGTGAGCAAACCCTGAACCAGTTGCTTGTCGAGATGGATGGTTTTGATCGGCAGACAAATGTAGTTGTTATTGCGGCAACGAACCGGCCTGATGTGCTTGATCCAGCGTTATTACGTCCGGGCCGCTTTGATCGGCGCGTGATGCTTGACAAGCCGGATATTCGCGGTCGGCAGGCGATTCTTGAGGTACATGCGAAAGAGAAGCCTCTGGCGGAAGATGTCACCCTGACTGAGTTAGCTCGTCAGACAGCAGGTTTTTCAGGTGCTGACCTGGCTAATCTCCTGAATGAAGCGGCTTTGCTGGCAGCACGTAATGGGCAACAGGTGATTTGCAAGCCTGAGTTGGAAGAAGCCATTTTGCGTGTGATGGCCGGACCGGAGCGCAAGAGTCGCTTGATCACTGAGGCCGAAAAAGCCATTATTGCCTATCACGAAGTGGGCCATGCGATTGTGATGCGCTCAATGCCGGGTGCTGATCCTGTGCAGAAGGTATCTGCGATAGCCAGGGGTATGGCACTGGGTATTACGGTCCAGGCTCCATCTGAAGATCGCTATTTGATGCGCCGTTCAGAACTCTTAGCGCGTATGGCCGGAGCAATGGGTGGTCGTGCATCTGAAGAAATTATCTTCGGTGATATTACCACGGGTGCCAGTCAGGATATCGATTATGTGACCAGCATTGCGCGTCGTATGGTGTGTGAGTTTGGTATGTCGTCGCTTGGGAATATTTCTTTCAAAGCAGATGCTGATGGCAATAGCACAATTGGTGCGCAGATGGCTGCCAGGATTGATACAGAGGTCTCGGCTTTGATTGACCAGGCATATGAAACTGCGCTGCATATTCTACGTGAGAAACAGGAGAAGCTGATTGCCATCTCTGAGCATCTAATTGAAGTTGAAACGATTGATGGTGCGGAACTAGATCGTATGCTGTTTGCTGCCAATGACCAGAACATTTATTGCGCTTGAGATGCATGCAACCCTGCAAAGCCATCTGGCTGGAGTAATCCAGCGGATGGCGCAGGTGTTGCCACACCTACATTGGGTTGATCCTGTCGGTATTCATCTGACAATAGCTTTTCTTGGCGAACTGGATGCCGATCAGTTGGCGCAGACAATGCAGGCGACCGAAGTTGCCGCACGCCAGATCAAGCCATTCTCCTATCGTCTGACACGCGTTGGCACCTTTGGCCCATCCCGGCAACCGCGTGTCATCTGGATGGGCATCGCAGAGCCTTCAGGGACACTACTGCGTTTACACTCGATCCTCAACGAGGACTTAGCACATCGTGGCTTCACGCTTGATAGCCGTCCTTTCTCTCCACACCTTACGCTGGCACGCATCAAAGCCCCTCTCACGTCTGACGAGCAACTGCGCTTACAACACATACTCGCTGGGAACCAACAAGGTATCGTCTCTACGATAGTCTATCCGGTGTATGCGGTCAATGTGATGAAAAGTGAGCTATCAAGAGCAGGTGCGCACTATACGCCTTTGCAGGTATGTGCTCTGCGTGCTGTGTAATTATTACTATCCCTCAAATCCGCTACTGAAGTCGTTTCTGGAGAAAAAGAAGTTTTTTATCACCAGGAATGACGACAGGTAAAGGCGCATTGGTGAATGCAGAGGGATAGAGTTTATCATGGTTGTGGACACTTGGTTCCTTACGTAGAGGGCAATTGTGGGAGACTACTACTATTTCGGAAATACGGCAACAAGCTGAGCAGCTTGCTCGAGATGTGTTGCAAACAAATGAATAATGAGCCGAGTGACCCGCTCGTTGGATTCTGTGACGAGATTGTGACACAATAGGAACGTTCTGTGACCGCTAATAGCCTGCAATTGAGATATGCTTGCCTATATCTTTTATAAAAAAAGGAGAGTGGCGTCACCGAGTGTCCCCTAACGAGACGCATCTCCACGCCGCATTTTATGATGTATATATAATAAACACGAAGCTGTGGCTAGTAAAGGTAGTAGAATGAAACAGGTTTCTAGCCAGGACTATGGTGGACAACAGGCGGGCAATGGTGGAGTGTTGCCTGTAGAGCGCCGCAGAATTCTTGTACAGGGCATTGTTCAAGGAGTGGGTTTTCGTCCTTTTGTTTACCATCAAGCCATCCGTCAGGGAATAGTCGGATTTGTGCTGAATGATAGTAACGGTGTGACTATCGAGATTGAAGGTGTACAGCAAGCGCTTGATGGTTTTCAGCGGGCATTACGAGAGGAGTTGCCTCCTCTTGCGCGTATTGATGCTATTCAGGTTGATGCTCTTCTCCCGCTCTACGAGACGGTTTTTAGGATTGTCCAGAGCAAAGCTGGAACACAGCGCCATGCCTTGATTTCAACGGATATCGCCACCTGCGATGATTGTCTACATGAACTCTTCGCTTCTGCTGATCGGCGCTCTGCTTACCCGTTTATCAATTGTATCAACTGTGGACCGCGCTTTACTATCATCGAGGATGTGCCTTATGATCGCCATAAGACGACGATGCGGGCTTTTCCGATGTGCCCGGCCTGCCAGCAAGAATATGACAACCCACTCAATCGACGTTTTCACGCACAGCCCAATGCTTGCCCTGTCTGTGGGCCACATGTCCACTTGGTTGAATGGAGAGAAAACCATGACGCTTCTGGTGAGCAGGTGTCACTAACCGGGAGAATGGACGAAATTGTCCAGGCTGCTCAGCGACTTGCAGCAGGGGCGCTGCTGGCGATAAAAGGATTAGGAGGCTATCATCTGGCATGCGACGCGCTCCATACGGAGGCTGTGAAGCGCCTGCGCTTGCGCAAGCACCGCGAGGCGAAACCTTTCGCTTTGATGGTTCCCGACCTTGAAACCGCTGCGCGCCTCTGTGAGATCAACACGAAGGAGGCCGCGCTTCTGCAATCTCGCCAGCGGCCTATTGTGCTTTTGCAAAAGCGTGCGGATTGTATGGTTGCCCCCGATATCGCACCGCTAGAGTGTACACTTGGCATCATTCTACCATATACGCCACTCCATCACTTGTTGCTCCATGCCTGCCGCGAGATATTGGGGCAAGACCGTCCGGTTGTGCTCGTTATGACCAGTGGCAATTTGAGCGATGAGCCTATTGCTTACAAGGACGCAGATGCATGGGAAAGGCTTGCCTCCATTGCTGATGGCGTACTCACACATAACAGAGAAATTCATATGCGCAACGACGACTCTGTTATGCGTGTTACGGCCTGTGGTCCACAGTTCTTGCGCCGTTCACGTGGCTACGTGCCGGAGCCGATTCCGCTCACACTGGGTTCCCCGCTTCCGCTGCTGGCTTGCGGTGCTCATCTCAAAAACACCTTCTGTCTTGCCAGAAGCAGACAAGCATTTGTCAGTCATCACATTGGCAACCTGGAAAATCTAGAGACGCTCATCTCATTTCGTACAAGCATTGAGCACTTCCAGCGCCTCTTCGCGATTCGTCCCGAAGCCATTGCGTACGATCTGCACCCTGAGTACTTGGCAACCAGATATGCGCACGAAGCATCCGTGTCACAGAAAATCGGTGTGCAACATCATCACGCTCACATAGCCAGCGTTATGGCGGAGCACGGATTAACGGAGATGGTGATCGGAGTTGCAGCCGATGGCACTGGCTACGGTACCGATGGCAGCATCTGGGGCTGTGAAATCATGGCTGCCGATCTCCGGTCATTTGAGCGCTTGGCGCACCTGGCTTATATGCCTCTTCCTGGTGGCGAGCAGGCTGTGCATCAGCCCTGGCGCATGGCAGCAGTCTATCTTGCCAGTACGTATGGCGGGACCATCCCAGATGTGGACCTTCCTTTTGTACAGCAACTGGATCGCCCAAAATGGGGTGTGCTCTCGCAGATGATCGCAAAGAGCATTAATAGTCCGCAAACCTCAAGCCTGGGTAGGCTCTTTGACGCGGTTGCGGCATTATCAGGACTGCGTGGCGAGGTGCTGTACGAGGGTCAGGCAGCCATCGCGTTGGAAATGCAAGCTGCCGCCTGTACGGATACAGTTAAAAGTTATCCCTTCTCGCTTGTCGGCAATATGCCTGTGATATTGGAGGTGGCTCCGATGATACATGCTATCGTCGAAGATATGCAACAGGGGATAGCAGTAGCGCGTATCGCCAAACGTTTCCATACAACCATGGCAGAAATGCTGGCCCTGGGCTGTCTGGAGGCACGCGAGCGGACAAGCCTGAATACGGTGGCCCTCAGCGGTGGTGTTTTCCAGAATCAGATCCTGCTGGAGCGGCTAGTGGCCTTGCTCGAAAGCATGGCATTTCACGTCTATATCAATCACAAGGTCCCACCTAACGATGGTGGATTGAGTCTGGGCCAGGCTGCAATAGGAGCAGCGCGGCTGCATAGAGGATAGGAGGATAACGATGTGTCTTGGCATTCCAGGCCAGATTGTAGAGATCGTGGACGAAACATTGCAAATCGCGAAAGTGGACGTTTCCGGTGTGAAGCGCGCTGTGAACATTGCCTTGCTGGCTGAAGAAAGTGTTGTGCCAGGAGACTGGGTGTTGATTCACGTTGGCTTTGCTATGAGCAAGATCGATGAGTACGAAGCGCAGGAGACGATGAAACTATTAGCGGCAATGGGCAATGCGTATACTGATGAGTTAAAGATGCTCCATCAGAGCCAGATAGAATGACCTTATAGGGACCGATACCATTCCATATGCATCCCGTAGGGCCTGATGTATCGGAAGGGGTCTTCTCCCAGCTACTGGGGTAGCATTGAAAAAGGAAACCAATGAAGCAACAAATAAGCGATCAGCAGTTGGAGCAACTGGTGGCAGTTCGCTTCGCACAAAGCAGAAGCGTGGCAGAGCCTTTTTTCGCTGCTGAGGTGGAGAGAATTGCCGAAGCATGCTGGGCGATGGCACGGCGCTTTCACCAGACAGGTAGACTGCTGGCTTTTGGTAATGGCGCATGGGCAACCGATGCGCAGCATGTTGCTGTCGAATTCGTACACCCGGTCATTGTAGGCAAGCGCGCCTTACCGGCCTTGTCCCTGACCAATGATAGCGCCACACTCAGCGGACTCGTCACAGAAGATACCGAGAAGTCCTTCGCGCAGCAACTCAGGGTGTTAGGATGGCCCCAGGATATTGCCATGGGTTTCTCTGTCGATGGAAATTGTCACAATGTGTTGGCTGCACTGGATGAAGCAAGGCATATGGGTATGCTCACGCTCGCACTGGTGGGAGGTGATGGGGGAGCATTGAAGCAAGCTACGCTAGATTTCTGTTTTGTCGTGCCTTCCTCCGATCCTATGGCAGTACAGGAAACGCACGAAACCCTCTACCATGTCTTGTGGGAGTTAGTGCACGTATTTTTTGAGCACGAGGGACTGCTGAAATGAGGAACTCACAACAAGAACATTTCAGCGCGCTGCCCCCTGTTGCGTTACCGGTGATATCCAATCAGTCGACAAGCTATACCTGTAACTCTAATGAGGAAGGACATTGCTTCACCTGCTCCGATGAGGCAAATCCGGTCAGAGTACTGCGTGTCAACAATGAAACCGGTTTGGCGTTCGTGGAAGTTGGCGAGGAGATAGAAGAGATCGATATTACGCTGGTGGAGGATGTGACGCCAGGCGACATAGTACTGGTGCATGCAGGCGTCGCGATTGCGTACCTGGATGAGGAGAGAAATAATGGATACTGAAGGCTCCGAGTATGATCGGCTATTTTATCCCTATCTTTTTGCAGGTGGGAAAGTCAATGTAGAGGAGATACTGGCTCAGGTGCGTCACTCGACATTGGAGAAGTGTCACGAGGTGATGGCATTGCGCCAGGCCACTCTTGAACAAGCATTAAAACAGATTGTCGAGGCTGGCAAGGCAATGACACAGGCTTTTGCTGCGGGCGCAACACTGTTCGCCTTCGGCAACGGAGGAAGTGCGACCGACGCGCATGATCTGGTAAGCGAGCTGGTTCATCCCTCTTTTTCCGGGCGAGCGACTGCCAGACCGCTGCCTGCTATTGCCTTAACCCACGATATCGCTGTAATTACAGCCGTCGGCAATGATGTCGGCTTCGAGAATATCTTTGCCCGCCAGATTATCGCCTTTGGCCGACGCGGCGATATCGCCTTTGGTATCTCAACAAGTGGCAATTCCGCCAATATCGTGCAGGCTTTTGCACAGGCAAAGAAACAGGGACTGCTGACCGTTGGTTTGGTCGGCAATGATGGAGGTAAAGTAGCACAAGCAGCCGCTGTGGATTACTGCATCATCGCACCCGGCGATCATATTCCCCGTATTCAAGAGGTCCAGGCAACGGTGTATCATGCGCTGATAGAGGTCATACATGTGTTAGTGGGAACACAGGATAGAATGGAGAAGGAGCAGATTCTGTGAAATTCATCGATGAGTATCGTGATTCGGCACTGATCAACAGCTTGATGCAGGAAATTACTCGACTTAGTGAGGGGAAATCGCTTCAGTTGATGGAAGTCTGTGGCGGTCATACACACACCATTTACAAGCATGGCATAAGTGACCTGCTGCCGAACACAATAGATCTGGTGCATGGACCGGGCTGCCCTGTGTGTGTGCTGCCGATGGGGCGTATTGATGATGCTATTGCTATTGCATGCACCGAAGGGGTCATCTTCACCACCTTTGGTGATATGATGCGCGTACCCGGTTCCAGAGGTAGTTTGCTTGATGCGCGTGCGGATGGAGCTGACATACGCTTTGTGTATTCACCATTGGATGCACTCAAGTTGGCGCGCCAGTATCCAGATCGTCAGGTGGTCTTCTTCGCCATTGGTTTTGAGACAACGGCTCCTTCAACTGCAGTGACCCTGTTGCGCGCGCAAGCAGAAGGCATCAAGAACTTCTCCATCTTCTGTAACCACGTGAATATTATTCCGGCAATAAAAGCCATTCTTGATTCGCCCGATCTGCGCCTGGATGGCTTCATTGGGCCTGGACACGTCAGTATGGTGATCGGTATGCGTCCATATACCTTCATCGCATGCAATCATGCCAAACCGGTCGTCATCTCCGGTTTTCGAGCCGCTCGATATCATGCAATCTGTCTATATGCTGGTGAAGCAGATCTGCGAGGGGCGGGCGGAAGTTGAAAATCAATATACACGCGTAGTCCAACCTGTAGGAAATGTGAAGGCGTTGCAAGCGATGGCCCGCACAATGGAATTGCGTCCTTTCTTCGAGTGGCGCGGCATGGGCTTCATTACGTACAGCGCCTTGAAGTTGCGCGCTGAGTTTGCTGCCTGGGATGCTGAATTGCGTTTCGCTGTTCCTGGCATTCGCGTCGCTGATCCGAAAGCCTGCCAGTGCGGCGAAGTGTTGAAGGGCGTGATCAAGCCGTGGGAGTGCAAAGTATTTGGCACCGCCTGTACTCCTGAAACTCCCATTGGGACCTGCATGGTTTCCTCAGAGGGAGCCTGCGCGGCCTATTACAATTATGGTCGCTTCTTACGGACAACTGGGCACAACGGATTGCCAGCATGACAAAAAACGCAGAGACCAATCGAAGGAGAAAGCTATATGGACGCAGCTACAAATAAGCACAACGAACAGGCATCACAAATTCTGGAGAAGATCGAGCGTGTACGGCAAGCACGCAGAAATAAATTCTATCTCCGTGAGGAGCGTATTACGCTCAGCCATGGCAGTGGAGGTAAAGCCACCCATAATCTTATCGAAGGCATCTTCGCACCCGCCTTCTCTAATCCCCTGCTCGATCATATGGATGATGCCGCAACGTTTGTCCCCACTGCAGGAATGCCGCGTCTAGCTTTCACCACCGATACCTACGTAGTGAGTCCTCTATTTTTTCCTGGCGGCGATATCGGGAAGCTGGCTGTTCATGGAACGGTCAACGATCTGGCGATGGCTGGTGCTGAGCCTTTGTATCTCTCTGCCGGTTTTATCCTGGAAGAGGGTTTTCCAATCGCAGATCTGCGCCGCATCGTTGCATCTATGGCTGCAGCAGCAAGCGAGGCCGGAGTCTCGATTGTGACTGGTGATACGAAAGTCGTGCAGCGTGGTAAAGCCGATGGTCTCTTCATTAACACTGCAGGGATAGGTTCTCGTTTGTGCACAAAGAATGCTGGGACAGGATCAGTTGCAACCTGGCGATGTGGTGCTGCTGAGTGGTCCTATCGGTGATCATGGTATAGCCATTCTGCTTGCTCGTGAAGGACTTGATATTGAGAATGACATTCAGAGTGATACAGCACCACTTCACACGCTGGTTATCAGTGTACTTGAAGCAGCAGGGAAAGATATCCATTGCCTGAAGGACCCGACACGCGGCGGGGTAGCCACGGCTTTAAATGAGATGGCAATGGCCTCGGAGGTTGCCATTCTGCTTGATGAAGGTGCCATACCAGTGCATCCCCAGGTCCGTGGCGCGTGCGAAATTCTCGGACTCGATCCGCTG
This sequence comes from uncultured Chloroflexia bacterium, assembly GCA_963802635.1. Lineage (GTDB taxonomy): Bacteria > Chloroflexota > Ktedonobacteria > Ktedonobacterales > Ktedonobacteraceae > CAVTLG01. The sequence continues at coordinate 1,517,119 of CAWDJJ010000001.1, forward strand.
ACGATTGCTAACGAGGGGAAACTCCTGGCAGTCGTCGCGCCAGCAGCAGCAGAGGCCACACTGCAGGCCATGCATGCGCATCCCTTAGGACAAGAGGCCGCAATCATCGGAACGGTGCAGGCCGAACCGCCAACGATGGTCTTTCTGCGTACAGATATCGGTGGCAAGCGTGTGCTTGATATGCTGGTGGGAGATCCATTGCCACGTATCTGCTGATACTTCTTTTTTTCTATCATTGACATAAAGGTAGCGGATGTCTGGCTCGACATCCGCCATACTATAGCCCAATGGAGGACTCCTTTCATGTTAGAAGTAAATGCAAATCCTCAATTTATACCAACTACTTTTCCTACTCAATCAGGACTCCTTTCATGTTAGAGATGAATGTTCACTTCCCTTCCACTATGCGCCAGAGAAAAGGTTGGTAGATGATTTCCCATATCGTTGAGTTTACGTTACTCTCGTTCACGGCACTAGCCGGTGAGTCTCTTTGATCAACATACCTTACCTTTTTCTGGTAATACCCAGCCCCGCTAACCTCCCGAGAGAAATCGTTCTTTCCTATGGTGAAAGTGCTCCTTTCTCTTTGTTATGAGAAGTCTTTTTCCTTCTCACACTTATAATATAGGGGAGATTGCTCACAGCAGCATCTCATTTAGGACTGTTTTCATCACACCTGTGTCTCATTTTCAGAGTCAGGAACCCAATCGCCTGAAGGCGACGGGCTTGCGTGAGTAGGCCCACACCTGACCAGACTCAGCCACCAGAGGAACCCTCTTAAACAGTCAGAAACGACGCTGGCGCGTCTGCTTGATAGACCGCCACAAACGAAGCTATCGCTTCTAGCCTTCGGCTCATGTGGCGGAGCGGAGTGCGCGCTATCGCGCTCATCTGACTGAGATGAGGCAACTCTGACGGGGCTACGTTACTGGCGAAATAGGTACCTTCAGATGCCACCTCAGTCTGAAGCTCTACGGTGCAACATTAAACAGGACGACAGGGTTACTCCAGTGTGTTGCACGTCAAACCGTTGGATAACTTTGTCGAGAGGGGTTGGAAGCAATTCCAACGTGACAAGCCGCTTACGCGGGAGTTTCGCCGTTCTCCCAAAACGGCTCTCCTAACGAGGCGAGAAGTATGCAGGGAACGCGCCGCTGCGGCGGCCTTTGTTTCCTCCCACCGCGTGAACGCAGGTGGGTCTTCACAAAGGAGTTTTTATGATCGTGTTCCGCCAGAAGTACCCCCGCTGGTGGTTCGACTGGAACCTGGAGCTGCAGCGATTTGTCAATCGGGTGGGTGTCTATCTGGCCTTGATGGATGATCGATATCCATACCTGGGCGAGTGAGCTGGCTACAGCTTCAACTGGCTCTGGCATAGGCGAGCAAGTCGGTACAGGTCAGGCAAAAACTTGTCAGGAGGAGGCTACGGCCTAGTCATCCACAAGCCTGCCTGTCGCAATCAGGTAGCGTGCAAACTCTAAGCGCCGTATGTCAAGAGCCGGTTGATCCATCCTGTCTTGCCCGTAAGTTTTGCGGAGACTGCAAAGCTTACTAATTTGTCTGCCAGTAAAACCAAGCTTTTGTAGCGCTTGCTGTTCTTCCTTTTCTCCTTTTAAGTTGTTCATCATGGCAAATACCCCCTCTGTGTCCTTTCTGAAAGATAGGTGAGATAAGCTTACAGTGGCTATATGAGCATACGCTATTGTGTTCACAGTGTTACCGGCTTAAATGTTCAAATTGCTTGTAACTCTTTTGACTGCATACTCTGCTAATAAAAATATAGGTGGAACATCCCACAGAATGATCACGAGGACAAACCACTTTGTCACAGACCTATCACAGCCTTCTTCGTATAAGCAAATATGAAAAAACAGCCAGCCTCCCTCTACCTTCCCTTCTTACCGGATATGATATGCTTCTGTTTTATTGTATAGTATAGAAAGCAGATCAAAGCTTCCAGATAGATCTTTCGTCAATCATCCCAAATCTTCTTTTTTTGTACGGAATCCATTACTGCGTATTTGCTGAGGCAATGGAATATTTTTGTGATGATATTGTGACACTCCTTGCACACTTGTGATGCTCGTGTGTGATACAGTATATACACTTTCGAGTGAAAGAGCCTTTTCACTGTTAGAGAGACCAAACAGTAGTATTGTTGCTTCAGGTGAAGAAATATCTACGCAAAGATTGCTATGAGCATATACTAATTTTAATGCATAGCACATACATCTTATTAAGAACAATAAATATGTAACGATGGTGGTAAAATAATGATGAAACCATCGTATGCTGAAAGGTAGACATAAAACATATGCACGAAGGGGCTGTAATGCAGAGCGTTGTGAACACGATACTGGCTTCTGTGGAACATGTGGGAGCGACTCGCGTGACCAATGTCCAACTGGAACTGGGGGTCTCCGGGCATTTCACGGAAGAAGCTGTGCAGCAGTATTTCCAGGCCCTGACACAGCATACCCCCATTGAGGGAGCCACGCTGAAGCTTTCATGGCTCCCGGCCACCTACCAATGCCTGTCTTGCCAGCATCGCTTTGAGAGCACTTCATCAACGGTGCCATGTCCTCTCTGTGGCGATGTCGCGCTGGAAATCTCTCATCGGGACGAGTGTTCCATCAGCGCAATTGACGTGGTTCTTCCAGATGAAGGACCTTTACCAAATGATTAAATAAATTAGAGTAAAGATGAGGAGATGTATCATGACACAATCCGCGCCAGTTCTCTCAGCGGATGAAAAAAGACGGCGTATGATCATTGGTACAATGCGTAGAAATGGCTATGCTCCAGATGCGCTTATCGAGACGTTGCACACTGTGCAAAATGCGTATGGCTATCTCGATACTCCATCGCTCCGCTTCGTCGCCCAGGAGTTGCATATTCCCCAAAGCCTGGTCTATGGAGTCGCCACATTCTATCATGCCTTTACCCTCAAGCCAGAGGGACATCACCGCTGTGTCTTGTGCCAGGGAACCGCCTGTTATATCAAAGGCAGCCAGGCCATCCTCAATGCTGTGACGAAGACCTATCACATCACCCCTGGCAACACGACAGAGGATGGCGAAATATCGCTTCTGACGGCACGGTGCCTGGGAGCGTGCAGCATGGCTCCAGCCGCAATCATGGATGAGAACGTCGTTGGTTACTTGACGCCAGAGCGTGCTCTCGCGGCGTTGGAAGGGTGGACGAAATCATGATACAAGCTCTCACTCCAGACGATCTGCCCAGGATCGCTGAAGCCGAAAATACTGCTGCCGGGACCTTTGAGCATACGATCCACGTCTGCGTAGCAGCAGGCTGTTTATCCCAACACAGCGACCACGTCAAACAAAACCTGGAGCATCAGCTTCAGGACCATGGCCTGACCCATTGTCGCGTCAAAGGGGTTGGCTGCATGAGGCTGTGTAGTGCTGGGCCACTGGTATCCGTTCAGCCAGAAAAAACATTCTATCAAGCGGTCACGCCGGAGGATGCTCCTGCGATCATCGAGAGCCTGGACGCGGCCCCGGTCAAGCGCCTCGTCTGCCCAACCCATCGACCATTCTTCACCCAGCAAACGAAGATTGTGCTGGCAAACTCTGGCGAGATCGATCCCGAACGCCTGGAAGATTTTATTGCTGTCGGTGGGTATCAACAATTAGCCCATGTGTTGACCGATTTAACTCCAGCTCAGGTCATTGATCAGGTCTCTCGCAGCGGCTTGCGTGGTCGTGGTGGAGCTGGCTATCCCACTGGCTTGAAGTGGGGCACGGTCGCCAAGGCCAGCGGACCACGTAAATTCGTGATCTGTAATGCGGACGAGGGCGATCCGGGCGCTTTCATGGATCGCAGTGTGCTGGAGAGCGATCCTCATCGGGTGCTAGAAGGTATGTCCATCGCCGCCTATGCTGTTGGTGCCAGCGAGGGCTATATCTATATTCGCGCGGAATACCCTCTGGCGATCAAGCGCTTGCAAACAGCGATCCATCAAGCAGAGCGAGCGCAACTCTTGGGAAGAAGTGTGCTAGGCTCAGCCTTCAGCTTTCATCTGCACATTCGCTTAGGAGCCGGTGCCTTCGTTTGTGGCGAGGAAACTGCCCTCATTGCTAGCATCGAGGGAAAGCGCGGCCAACCTCGGCCCCGCCCCCCCTTCCCAGCCGCGAGTGGACTCTGGCGTGCGCCAACCCTGATCAATAATGTTGAGACCTACGCAAATATTGCCCCCATTATTGCGCATGGTCCTGAATGGTTCGCCAACATTGGCACGGAACGCAGCAAAGGCACCAAGGTTTTCGCACTCGCTGGTAAGATCGTCAATACGGGTTTGATCGAGGTACCAATGGGAACCTCTCTACGCACGATCATCTACGAGATTGGCGGAGGCATTCCTCAGGGGCATCGCTTCAAAGCCGTGCAGACCGGTGGACCGAGCGGTGGCTGCATTCCAGCCAAGTATCTGGACACACCAGTTGATTATGAATCACTCACCGCTCTGGGATCAATTATGGGTTCCGGTGGGATGATTGTGATGGATGAGTATTCGTGTATGGTCGATGTGGCTCGCTACTTCATGGAATTCTGTATGTCCGAGTCATGCGGCAAGTGTGTGCCATGCAGAGTGGGAACAGCAGAGATGTATGAGCTACTCTCACGTATCGTGCAGGGACGAGCCAGTAGCGGGGATATGGCGCTGCTACAGGAACTGTGCGAGACCGTCAAATACACCAGCCTGTGTGGATTAGGGCAGGCCGCACCCAACCCCGTACTCAGCACCATCAAATACTTCGAGGAAGAATACCGGGCGCATATAGCCGAGCATATCTGCCCCGCTGGACAATGTCAGTTCGAGGCTACTGCCCAGGAGGTGCCATCATGACCGTAAAAACGCTGGTAATCGACGGACGGGATGTCAGTGCGCGCGAAACCGAGACGATTTTGGAAACTGCCCAGGAAGCAGGCATTTTTATTCCCACCCTGTGCCGTTTGGAAGGCTTGTCCGCTGTTGGTGCGTGCCGTCTCTGCTTGGTTGAAGTAAAGGGGGTCAACAAGCTGTTGCCAGCATGTGTGACGAGCGTCGAAGAAGGCATGGAAGTGAACACACACTCAGAGCGACTCGACCGCTATCGACGAACCATCCTCGAATTCTTGTTTGCCGAAGGCAACCATATCTGCGCTGTCTGTGTCGCGAACGGGCACTGTGAGTTGCAAGCATTGGCACAACGGCTGGGCATGGATCATGTACGTGTCCCCTATGTCTCTCCGCGCCGCCAGGTTGACGCCTCGCACCAGCGTTTCACCTTTGATGCCAATCGCTGCATCCTATGTACGCGCTGCGTGCGTGTCTGCGACGAAATCGAAGGTGCACACACGTGGGATGTGATGGGGCGTGGTATTGCCAGCCGCGTCATCACAGATCTGAACGAGCCATGGGGCGACTCGACTACATGCACCAGTTGCGGCAAGTGTGTACAGGTTTGTCCCACGGGCGCTCTGGTCGAGAAAGGCAAGGCGGTGGCAGAATCCGTGAAACATGCAGAGTTTTTGCCTTACTTGAAGAGAACACGAGGACAGCAATCATGAGTACACCCCCTACGACAAAAGTCTCAGTAGCAACAGTCTGGCTGGATGGCTGTTCTGGATGCCACATGTCGTTTCTTGACATGGATGAGCGCTTAATCGAGCTGGCTGCTGCCATCGATATCGTGTATAGCCCTCTTGTAGATACAAAGATATTTCCAGAGCAGGTGGACCTAACGCTGGTCGAGGGTTCAGTCAGCAGTGAAGAAGATCTGGTCAAGATCAAAACGATTCGTGAGCACACCCGCCTGCTGATCGCGATGGGCGATTGCGCAGTGACTGGCAACGTGCCTTCTATGCGCAATCCATTTGGCGCGGAAAAGATATTGCAGCATGTCTATTTGCAACATGCCCCCAGCGAGATTGTCCCTCGCATGTTGCCACGTGTGTTGCCGGTCCATCAGGTCGTCACAGTTGATGCCTTCTTGCCTGGCTGTCCACCTTCAGCCGACGTGCTCTACTTTGCGCTGACGGAATTCCTGGCCGGTCGTACGCCCGATGTACATGATCTTACCCACTTTGGAAAGTGAGACGGCACATATCCAGATTGCCAACGACGCTACCGCGTCTAGCTATCGCTCAGGCAGTCTGAAAGGAGACAGTCATGTATGGGAACACCACTCAGCACCAAAATGGTCATTTTAGAGAGGAGAAGCTATGCCACAACATATTACGATAGATCCAGTCACACGCATTGAGGGCCATGCCAAAATCACCCTGCAATTAGATGATGCAGGGAAGGTACAGGACGCCCATTTTCATGTAACACAGGTGCGCGGCTTTGAGAAGTTTTGTGAGGGGCGTCCATTTAGTGAGATGCCCTCGCTCATGGCACGCATTTGTGGTATCTGTCCCGTAAGCCACCTCATCGCTTCGAGTAAAGCGTGTGATGCGTTGCTGGCCGTACGCATTCCCTCAACTGCCATCACCTTGCGCCGCATCATCAATCTCTCGCAGATTTTGCAATCGCATGCACTCAGCTTCTTCTACCTGTCTGCGCCTGATTTGCTGCTAGGCATGGACACAGATCCAGCGCAGCGCAACATCTTCGGCATCCTGGCACAACATCCTGAGATGGCACGGGGCGGCATTCGGTTGAGATCCACCGGGCAGCAGATCATCGAGTTACTGGGAGGCAAGCGCATCCATCCGGCCTGGGTTGTGCCGGGCGGTGTGAGTGAGCCATTGTCGGCGGAAAAGCGCGACCAGATGCTGGCGTTGCTCCCAGAAGCCAGGGAAACCACACTGCGCACGCTGGCATGGTTCAAGGGCACCTTGTTGCAGTATCACGAGGAGATTGCCAGCTTCGCGAATTTCCCCTCGTTATTCATGGGATTGGTTAACGACGCGCACGAGATGGAGACATATGATGGGACATTGCGCATCGTCGCTTCGGACGGACGCGTCATCGCCGACCAGCTCGATCCACAGCACTATCAGACATTTATCACAGAGAAGGTCGAGAACTGGACGTATCTCAAATCTCCCTTTTACAAACCATTAGGCGAACAGGAGGGATTGTATCGCGTTGGGCCATTGGCACGGCTACTGGTAAGTGAACGCTACGGTACACCAGAGGCAGACAGTGAGCGCGCAGAATTTCTGAGCACGTATGGCGAGGCGCGCACCAGTTCGTTCTTCTATCATTATGCACGGCTCGTCGAGATCCTGTATGCCTGCGAACGCATGGAGACGCTGTTGCATGATCCAGATATCCTGAATCCACGCGTGCGAGCGCATGCCGAGCCAAACCAGCTTGAAGGGATCGGCGTTGCCGAAGCACCACGTGGCACCCTTATTCACCACTACACCATTGATGACAATGGCTTGATCCGTTCGGCTAACCTGATCATCGCAACCGGCCATAACAATCTGGCGATGAATCGCGGCGTGTTGCAAGTGGCCCAACATTTCATTAAGGATGCACATATCACGGATGGCATGCTCAATCGCCTGGAAGCGGTGATCCGCGCTTTTGATCCCTGTTTGAGCTGCTCTACTCATGCGCTGGGTGAGATGCCGCTGCACGTGCAAGTGTTCAATACCACTGGAACCATAGTCGATGAACGTGTCCGCTAGCATACACCCGCTGATTATTGGCGTTGGCAACCCGCTGCGCGGCGACGACGGTTTAGGATGGGTCGTGGCGGAACAGCTTGTCCAGGACGGCGACCTGGGCAGTAACATTCACATGGTTCACCAGTTGACACCAGAGCTGGCACAGCGGATGGCAGATGCGGACCTTGTTGTTATGATCGATGCCAGTCATGAAGGAGAATCAGGTGCAGTGAACATGCGTCCGGTCTCTCTCTCGGCGCAACCCAGTGCCATCGGTACCCATTACACAACGCCAGAAGAACTCGCCGCGTTGACAGCAAGCGTCTATGGGCATTGCCCACCAGTGGTCATAATCACTATGACAGGTGTAGACTTCAGCATTGGTGAGCAGCTTTCAGCGCTGATCGTCCAGAAGCTTCCCTCTGTGAGTGAGGCTGTACGTCAGGTATTCAAAGAGTAGACAACGTTCGTCCAAATTTTCCTTCCAAGATCGCTCCAACGGTCTCATGAAACACATCTGCTACTGACGTTTGTGATCCACTGTACACGCAAATAGCTTTTTAGGGAAGTTGTTGAACACTGCCGATTGATTACTTGCCGAAAAAGTGTTGTGTCAACGTAGCAATGAAGGTGGCTTCAAGGATCAATCCCACAAATCTTTCCCACTTTTATTGTATCACCTCCTGTCTACTAGCGCACTGCCTTTTTGGACGATTTTTTTTTGGCGTTCCTTCCCCTATACTCAGGCGGAAGCGACGCCTTTCTGGCGCACCAGCGGTGAAATCTCTCCTTTGAGCAAAGATACCGCTCGTGTTTGTGCTCAAAAAGCACGTGCTTCATCAGACGTATGCCAGATTCTCGTCGTGTGCGAAAGGAGTCACCGAGAGATGAAAGGAGAAGAGAGGTTATGGCGGCAAGCGAGCAATCTGTTCTATTAAAGGAGGGAAACATATGAGTTCCTATGTGCTTGGTTTTCAGGACATTGACAAAACAAAACGCATGGTTGTTGGGGGGAAAGGCGCGAACCTGGGGGAACTATCCAAGATTGAAGGAATACGCGTACCAGATGGCTTTTGTCTTTCTACTCAAGCCTTTCAAAGAATCATTGGGGAAACGTCGTCGATTTACGAATTACTTGATCAGTTATCGCTTCTCAAGGTGGAAGACCGGGGGAAAATTGGTGAATTGAGCGTTGAGATTCGCAGGGTCATCGAAGGGATAGCCATTCCTCAAGACATTCATGAAGAGATCACCCGCCTCCTCTCCAGGCTTGGTGAAAAAAATGCCTATGCAGTACGATCCAGCGCAACTGCAGAGGATTTACCGGCGGCTTCCTTTGCTGGTCAGCAGGATACGTATTTGAACGTTGTCGGAAAGGAGGCGATCCTCAAGTATATCAGCAAGTGCTGGGCATCGCTCTTTACCGAGAGAGCAGTAACGTACCGCCTTCAAAACGGCTTCGACCACCGTAAAGTCCATCTGTCTGTGGTTGTTCAGAAGATGGTCTTCCCGCAGGTGGCAGGAATTGTGTTTACTGCCGATCCCGTCACCTCCCATAGGAAAGTGTTATCCATTGATGCCAGCTTCGGACTTGGTGAGGCCATGGTCTCCGGCCTGGTGAATGCTGATAGCTATAAAGTGTGTAACGGCAAGATCATCGAGAAGAAGATATCCACCAAGAAGCTGGTTATGTATGCCTTAAAAGATGGCGGTACGAAAGAACAGGAGATCGAGCCTGAGCGACAGAATAGGCAAGCGTTGACGGATGAGCAGATTTTGCAGCTTGAGCGCATAGGCAGAAAGATCGAAGAACATTTCGGTTGCCCCCAGGACATCGAATGGTGTTTGGTTGATGATACCTTTTCTATTGTCCAGAGCCGACCCATCACTACTTTGTTCCCCATCCCTGAAGCAAGTGATCAGGAAAATCACGTCTATGTCTCTGTCGGTCACCAACAAATGATGACTGACGCTATGAAACCATTGGGAATCTCTTTCTGGCAGCTAACGGCTGCACGCCCCATGTTTACATCTGGTGGAAGGTTGTTTGTTGATGTGACCCAGGATCTGGCTTCACCAGCCAGAAGAGCAATTGTAGTAGATGTCCTGGGAAAAGATCCGCTTCTAAAAGACGCACTCATGACTATCTTGGGGCGGGGAGATTTTATCAAATCTCTACCGGATGAGAAGCAGGAACAGATTCCCGGTAAAGGGAAGGATTTTCGAACACTGATCGAATACGATTCGTCCGTCGTTTCCGATTTGGTCCAGCGTAGTCAGGCATCGATAGAAGCGTTAAAGCAGAATATCCAAACAAAATCAGGACCGGATCTGATCGATTTTATCCTGGAAGACATTCAGCAATTAAAAAAGAGTTTATTTGATCCACAAAGTTTTGGTGTGATCATGACTGCTATGAATGCTTCATCATGGATCAATGAAAAAATGCAGGAGTGGTTGGGTGAAAAAAACGTAGCAGACACGCTTTCTCAATCTGTACCAAACAATATCACTTCGGAAATGGGTCTGGGGCTATTGGATGTCGCAGATGTGATTCGTCCTTATCCAGAAGTAATTGAGTACTTGCAACATGCAAAAGATGACAACTTTCTGGATGAACTGGTTCAGTTTGATGGTGGACAGGAAAGCCGGGACGCCATCCAGGCTTATCTCAACACATACGGAATGCGATGTGCCGGGGAAATCGATATGACGAGAACTCGTTGGAGCGAAAAACCAACGACACTTGTCCCCATGATTCTCAGTAATATCAAAAACTTTGAGCCTCATGCTAGCAATCGGAAATTTGAGCAAGGGCGACAGGAAGCTTTGAAAAAAGAACAAGAGTTATTAGATCGATTGAAGCAATTACCGGGTGGTAAACAAAAAGTCAAAGAGACAAAAAGAATGATCAGCCTGATCAGGAATTTCATCGGGTATCGTGAATATCCGAAATACGGCATGGTTCATCGCTACTTCGTTTATAAGCAGGCTTTACTGAAAGAAGCCGAACAACTCGTACAAGCCAACGTTCTTCATGAAAAAGAAGATATATACTCTCTCACTTTTGAAGAACTTCGCGAAGTCGTACGCACAAATAAACTGGATGACCAGATCATCAGTAAACGAAAAGACGAGTACACATTCTATGAAAAATTAACTCCCCCACGTGTTATCACGTCTGATGGTGAAATCATTGCAGGTGAGTACAAGCGAGAGAATCTCCCAGCCGAAGCTATTGTAGGTCTCCCTGTTTCTTCCGGAGTTATAGAGGGACGAGCACGTGTCATCTTACACATGGAAGATGCTGATCTAGAAGATGGAGATATATTAGTCACCTCATTTACTGACCCTAGCTGGACACCATTGTTTGTCTCCATAAAAGGCCTCGTCACCGAAGTTGGTGGACTGATGACCCATGGAGCAGTTATCGCACGTGAATATGGTTTACCTGCAGTAGTAAACGTAGAAAATGCCACCAAGCTGATCAATGACGGACAGAGAATCCGGGTTAATGGAACGGAAGGCTATGTAGAAATCCTATAAAGTGAAGAAGGTGTTATCTTCCTCCATTGTAAGAGGCAAGTATCATAAACAATAATCGTGTCCAACGAATAAAACTGATGCTCATCATCGCCTCTTTCGATGGAAGGATCTCTAAGGAGCCAAAAATTGACCTCCAGAATAGTTGCAATCTGACCAAAAACGGTGTAATATCTCTATTTGGAAGTATCATCATTTGGGATAGCTGTAAAGCGCTGATTCCCAGAGATTAAGATCCCTGCTCCTGCCGCGCTATGTGACAAATGTACACAACGTGGTATTTCCTCATGTATGCATCCTCCAAACTCCTGGGAATAGCCCTTTATAGGGTTGACAAACATTTGCTATGTGGTGTATCCTTCGAAAACAACATAGGAAACGCTGTAAGGGAGTTCCAGCAAGGTTGCTGTTGTAGCCCCGGCAAGCGAAACCTACATCAAAACCCATCTTTTTTTGCGCATCATGTATGCAGAGTGACCACCAACGGTCGTGGAATGGAGTCGTGTTATGCAGGCAACGTTATGTAGAGAGCGGATGGCAATGTGTGCCCATCAAAGCCGTTCTCAGCGTGCGCCCTTCTCTCCGGCTGCTATGTGTATGTGCACGTTTACCGCAGCTTGCGCAATAATTATCGGAACCGGCGTCATGACGTCGGTTTCTTTATTTGTGCTCGTACTTCTTATTGCTCCTTTACTTCTTGTAGCGCTTGTAGTACTTCTTAGCCTCCTCCTTATCGGCCTTACCGGACTCGTAGAGCTTGAGAGTCTGGTAGGGCAATTGAGAGAGCTAGCTACAAGAATAGCACGGGGAGATTAACGGGAGCAACGGGGCCACCCAATCCAAAGAAGGTATCCTGACGAGGACCTCCCAGCCTGGGAGGTCTTCTTTTGTGTAAGCAATTTTTTATCAGGAGGAATTATGGCTATCGCTGCAAAAACTATTCAGCAACCGGGTACAACCTATCAGGCGCATCGACACGAGGAAGCTCGCGAGCTTACGGGGAGTCAGATTATTTGTGAAGTCCTGGAGCGTGAGGGGGTAGAGGTGCTGTATGGGTATCCTGGGGGCACGATTATGCCTTTTTATGACGCGCTGACCTCCTATCCTGCGCTGCATCATGTTCTTGTCAGGCATGAGCAGGCGGCTGCGCACGCTGCTGATGGCTATGCGCGAGCCACGGGTAAGGTTGGCGTATGTGTAGCAACTAGCGGCCCTGGTGCAACAAATCTGGTAACTGGCCTGGCAACTGCTTTTATGGACTCTACGCCGTTGGTGGCGATCACAGGTCAGGTTGGGCGTCCATTGCTGGGACGTGATGCCTTCCAGGAAACTGATGTGATCGGTATCACACAGCCTATTACCAAACATAACTTTCTGGTACGCAACACGGAAGAGCTGGCGGGTATTATCCACCAGGCATTTCTGATTGCGCGTAGTGGTCGTCCTGGTCCCGTGTTGGTAGATATTCCCAAGGATGTACAATTTGCGAAAGCAACCTATCGACCAGCGGATTACGAGACTTCTGAGCAACAGATGCGCGCATTAGCAGCCAATGCCCAGCAGCCAGCGGAACATTTGTTAGCGCAGGCTGCTCAGTTGATTACGCAGGCGCAGCGTCCAGTGCTGCTGGCCGGGCATGGTGTGATCCTTTCGCAAGCTTATACCGAGCTACGCGCTTTTGCTGAGAAAGCATCGTTACCGGTCATTTCGACCTTGTTGGGACAAAGCGCTTTCCGCGAGGATCATCCTTTGCATATTGGTATGGCTGGTATGCACGGTCCTGCTCACACCAATCGCGCTATTGACGCGGCTGACCTGATTGTGGCTGTTGGCATGCGTTTTGATGATCGCATTACCGGCGATGTGACGCAATTTGCTTCTAATGCGCGTATCATCCACATTGATATCGATCCTTCGGAGATGCACAAAGTCAAAATCGCGACTGTGCCTATCGTCTCTGATGCAAAAGTTGCGCTGGCTGCCTTGACTGAAGCGGTCGCAGTGCTGGATAAGGGTGCGTGGCTGGACGAAATCCGCTCCTGGGAGAGTGCGGACAATGAGCGTATGCAGCGTGTGAAACGCGATGATACGCTACCTGATCCCATCAGTATCCTGGATGCTATTCGCGAGGCAACCGCAGGTGAAGCGATCATTGTTTCCGACGTGGGACAACACCAGATGTGGACTGCTCGCCACTATTGCTGGACGCGCCCCAATAGCCATATCACTTCTGGTGGCTTAGGAACAATGGGTTTCTCGCTGCCTGCAGCGATGGGTGTCAAGATGGGCATGCCTGATACACCTGTCTGGGCGATAGCGGGAGATGGCTGCATCCAGATGAATATTCAGGAACTGGCAACCTTGCGGCAGGAGGGTGTGGCCGTCAAAGTGGCGATCATGAATAACGGCTATCTGGGTATGGTGCGTCAGTGGCAGCAATTCTTCCACTCGGGCAACTATTCCGAGACGCCGATCACTGGCCCCGACTATACCAAACTGGCACCAGCTTATGGGCTGACTGGCATACGTGTTACCAGACGTAACGAAATTGCCGGAGCGGTTAAGCGCGCGATGGAAACCGAGGGGACTGTAATTATTGATTTCGCTATCGAGTCTGAGGCCAATGTGTTCCCGATGATTCCTTCTGGGAAGACGGTCAAAGATATCATTGAAGTGCCGATTGAGGAGGATACTCACCATGATTAATGCAACGGTAACGCGTGCAGGACAATCGGTGCTCCCGCAGGGGACCGAGCGTACACATATCTTGATTATGCTGGTCGAAGACCGTCCCGGAGCTACTGACCGCGTGGTTGGTGTCCTACGCCGACGACGCGCTCGTACAGTGTCATTGTCCGTCGCTCAGACAGAGCATGCGCAGATCGTCCGTATCACAGCGCTGGTCAAAGATTCTGACGTTGATATAAACCATCTTGTGGAGCAATTGCGCAAAATCGTTGATGTGCGCCAGATCAATAACCTGACGTCTGAGCAAGCTATTACACGCGAGTTGGTGTTGATCAAGGTGAACGCGACAACGGCGAATTTTGCTGAAGTGGTAGAAGCTGGTCAGCACTTTGGGGCGGCAGTGGTTGATGCCACGGCGGAAACCGTCACCTTCGAGGTCGTCGGGAGCCAGGAGAAGCTGGTGAAAGTGACACACGCACTACAAATCTATGGCCTGTGTGAGGTTGTACGCTCTGGTAGTGTGGCAATAGCGCGCTAATATATGACAAGTAGGCAGACTTTGCTTGCTTGTCCCTATTTTCTCTATTACTCTAAGGAGCATTGAACAGTGATCGCATACCTGTGGAAACGTGGGCAGAGGTATGGATCGGGAACCCCTTTTCCCACGAGGATCGGTAGGTCGGGGATGGTGAACACCCATCTTTGCACGATCCGCCCAAAGGCAGCAGAAACGCGCCACGCCAGCACACCGCTGGTTTTCGGAACAGTACGCAGCAATGCGGTTCCTTGCCCGGCTAGGGCCATACAAGGTGCAAGCCGTGCGATGTATTGTAAAGCCACCAGGGTAGTAGCGCTATTGAGGCGCATCGGACGTGGTAATACAGCAACCGAATATGTTTCAACACAAAAAGGAAGGCAGAAGGCACTAATGGCAAAGGTTTATTATGACGCAGATGCAAATCTCGAACTTATTCAGCAGAAGCGCATTGCAGTTATCGGCTATGGTAGCCAGGGTCATGCGCATGCGCTCAACCTGCGTGACAGCGGGTGTGACGTCGTTGTTGGTCTCTATAGTGGCAGTAAGAGCCGTGAGAAAGCTGAAGCTGAAGGATTGCGTGTCCTGACGCCAGCTGATGCGGCGCAGCAAGCCGATGTAATTATGATCCTACTTCCCGACGAGACGCACCATGAAGTCTTTGAGCGTGACATCCGGCCAGCACTGGCACCCGGCAAAATGATCTTAACGGCGCATGGTTTCAGTCTGCACTATGCACAGATTGTGCCCCCACCGGATGTGGATGTCGCCATGGTTGCGCCTAAGAGTCCTGGTCACATGCTACGTCGTCTGTATGTCGAGGGTGTTGGTGTCCCGGCGGTCTGGGCAGTCTTTCAGGATGCAACTGGTCAGGCAGAAGCGTTGACGCTGGCCTATGCTCGTGGTATCGGGAGCACGCGCGCTGGTGTCTTGCGTACGACCATTCCAGAAGAGACAGAGACAGACCTGTTTGGTGAGCAGGCCGTATTGTGTGGTGGCCTGACATCGTTGATCCGCAACGGTTTTGAGACGCTCGTAGAAGCAGGCTATCAGCCAGAGATCGCCTACTTTGAATGTCTGCACGAAGTGAAGTTGATCGTGGACCTGATTTATCAGGGTGGTATGGGCTACATGCGCTATTCCATCAGTAACACCGCTGAGTTCGGTGACTATATATCTGGGCCACGTGTCATCGACGAGCAGGTACGCGCATCAATGCGTGGAGTGCTCCACGATATTCAGGACGGCACATTTGCGGCGCGCTGGATCTTAGAGAACCAGGCCGGGCGTCCATCTTTCCAGGCCATGCGCCGTGCCAATGCTCAGCATCAGATCGAGCAGGTAGGCCGTGAATTGCGTGCGATGATGCCCTGGCTCAATCCTGGGCAGAAGCAGTCCAATGTCCCTGAAAAGAAAGCTGAAACAACAAAATAGTGGGTTGAGGCCATCTGGCCTCAACCTTCACTCTTGCTGGATACGAAGGAGGAAACAAAACCATGGGAGATCCTGCGGTAGTAAAGATTTTTGACACCACATTGCGCGATGGCGAACAATCTCCTGGCGCTACGCTGACGACTGAAGAGAAACTGCAGATCGCTGATCAGTTGGTACGTCTCAACGTTGATATCATCGAAGCTGGCTTTCCGGCTGCCTCGCCTGGCGACCTTGCGGCGGTAAAAGCGATAGCTCAGCGTGTGCATGGCGCTGCGGTGGCCGGGCTTGCGCGTGCGGCTGTACATGATATTGATGCTTCCTGGGAGGCCGTTCGTGAGGCAGAACGGCCAATCATCCATGTGTTTCTGGCGACCTCCGATATTCATCTCCAGCATAAGCTGAAATTGACGCCTGAAGAAGCGCTAGGGCAGATCCAAAAAACGGTAGCGTATGCGCGCAATCTTTGTCCTCGCGTTGAGTTTTCGGCGGAAGATGCCACACGGAGCAACTGGGAGTATCTCTGCCAGGTCTGCGAAGTTGCTATCCAGGCGGGGGCGACGACGATTAATTTGCCGGACACGGTCGGCTATACGCTGCCACAGGAATACGAGTCGCTCTTTCGCTATATACGCGAACGTGTGCCCGGTATCGATGCTGTGACGCTAAGTGCTCATTGTCATGACGACCTGGGTATAGCGACGGCCAATACGCTGGCGGCTATTAAAGGTGGGGCGCGTCAGGTGGAGGTTACTATCAACGGACTGGGCGAGCGCGCAGGCAATACGGCGCTGGAAGAAGTGGTGATGGCTCTGCATACGCGCTCCGATGCATTTGCGCAGGTCAGTACGCGTATCAAGCCTGAGCAGTTGTTGGTGACGAGTCAGCTTGTCAGTCGTTTGACGAGTATGCCAGTTCAGCCAAACAAAGCTATCATCGGTGCCAACGCTTTCGCGCATGAAGCTGGTATTCACCAGGATGGTATGCTCAAAAACCGTCTCACCTATGAGATTATGACGCCCCAATCGGTGGGCTGGGCTGAGACAAAACTCGTGCTTGGCAAGCATTCTGGTCGTCATGGCCTGGATTCCCGCTTGCGCCAGCTCGGACATAGGCTGACAGCCGAGCAACTCAAAGTAGCTTATCGCTGCTTTGTAGCGCTGGCTGATCAGAAAAAAGATATTACTGATGCAGACTTGCTGTACATTGTAGAGAATGGTACAGAAACTCCAGCCGCCATCTGATATAATGTATGAATTAGCCGTTGAGCCAGGCGGACTGCATCATATATACTAGATACGTAGGTTTATAATAGGTGTGGATCTCTCCTGAGCAAGGGGTCCACATCCGACTGCTGAGGATCTCCATCTTCCCACTCTATACCAGATGTTCCATCCCTAGTGGGACTTTCGTCCCCTGGTGTCGCTATAGGCACAAAGTGGGAAAAGAAGTGTGGTAGAATACCTAAGCTGAACAAAGTATGAAGTATGCACGCATCATCAGAAAGGCAGGTAGCCTGCGATGGCACTGGTATTACCTGTTATCGTTACTGTTTTAACTCCTGCTACGTCAGCTAATTTAGGTCCTGGCTTCGACAGCCTGGGCCTGGCTTTACAACTGTATAATCGCTTTGAAGTTGAGGAATGGGGCACGGACCCATTGCACCCGAGTATTGAGGTGCTGGGAGATTTAGGGGCAGATTTATCTACGGGGCCAGACAACCTGTTCTTTCGCTCTTTTGCTCTGCTCTTTGAGCGCCTCGGTGTGCCGTTGCCTGCTGTACGCATTCGTATGACTATCCATATTCCTCCTGGCTGTGGACTTGGGAGTAGCGCTACTGCTGTTGTTGGAGGATTGGTGGCTGCCAACGAATGGTTGCGTCCACAGGGTCTGGCGGTTCCGAAAGAGGAGTTATTGGGGATGGCCGTTGAAGCTGAAGCTGGCAATCATCCAGATAATGTGGCACCGGCACTGCTGGGAGGATTGGTGGCAACAACCAATCTCGATGGCAAAATTCATGCCATAAAAACGCCTTTTCCTGATGTGCTCAAAGCTGTCATTTTTACGCCTTCCTTCCCGATGGATACAGTTGCGGGTCGCAAGTTGTTACCGGCCACCTATCCTAAGGCTGATGTAACCTTTAACACTGGACGTGTTGCTTTGTTGTTGACTGCATTGCAAACGGGACAGTATGAGTTGATTGGCGAAGCTATGCAAGACCGCCTGCATCAGCCATACCGCCAGGCGCTCTTTCCGGCGATGCCTGATATCATCGACGCAGCGGTTGCGGCGGGAGCTCACGGGGCCAGCCTTTCTGGTGGAGGTTCATCACTCATTGCTTTGACCAGTTCGCGTTTCCACGATGTGTTACATGCGATGCAGGAAACTGCTCGCGCTGCGGGTATCCAGGGAACAGGCATGGTATTACGTGCAGATCAGCATGGAGCGCGGGTTCTCAAGGCAGGGCGAAGTCGTATACGAAAGGAAGTGAGTGCGCGCCATGGCAATCAATTCTACTGGTCTCCCGCAAGACCAGGGAGCAGCGGGCGTAGGGTCTGATCTTGCGCTGGCTGCTCTTGCTCCTGATGTGGTTGAGGCTTTGTCCTCAACCTTCTTGCGTTGTGTGGAATGCGCAACGCTCTATCCTGCTTTAGTGCCAGGGCAGCCAGCGCGCTATCGTTGTGATTGTGGTGGGGTGTTGGATGTTGAGATGCAGTTTCGACTTCCCAGTCCACAAACAGATGATACACATGATGGCTCAGATCAGGCAACGGCTGAGGTGCCTGCAGTCGGAACGGCGTGGCGGCAGTTGTTTGATGCACGCATGGCTATGCCACCAATCTGGTCCACGCGCACTGCTATACGACTGCTTGACTGTAGTGGTGTCTGGCGCTATCGTGAGCTGATTCTGCCTGCACCAGAGCGCTATGTGGTTAGTCGGCCAGAGGGCAATACTGAACTTTATCCCGTCGGTGTTGAAAATTGCCACGCTGGTCGCGCTGGACATCGGCAGGTTGGTCTTTACGCTGGCCTGGAGCGCTTTTTCTTGAAGCACGAGGGCGAAAATCCGACAGGCAGTTTTAAGGATCGTGGTATGACAGTTGGTGTGACCATGGCTCACCTGCTAGGTGCAAAGGCCGTCGCCTGCGCTTCAACTGGCAATACTTCTGCTTCTCTTGCTGCGTATGCTGCTCAGGTGGGAATGCAAGGGATTGTTTTTCTGCCAGCGGGTAATGTTGCTGGTGGCAAGCTGGCACAGTCGTTGGCGTATGGGGCGAAAGCGGTGCAGATTGAGGGGGATTTTGATGCTGCTATGCGCCTGGTCGAGCAGGTTTGTAATGAATCGGGCATCTATCTGCTCAATTCGCTCAATCCATTCCGCGTGGAAGGCCAGAAGGCTATCGGCTTCGAGATTTTACAGCAGCTTGACTGGCAAGCGCCGGACTGGCTTGTGCTGCCAGCGGGCAATCTGGGCAACACTTCCGCGATTGGAAAAGCCTTCCGCCAGGCTTATGAACTCTCGTTGATCGACCATCTGCCGCGTATTGCCTCTATTCAGGCTGCCGGAGCCAATCCTTTTTATCGCAGTTATGTACAGAGTTTTGCGCAACGTGAATCTGTGCAGGCTGAGACGGTTGCTACTGCTATCAAAATAGGTAATCCTGTCAGCTATACGCGTGCCCGGCGCGTGATAGAAGAGAGCGATGGTATCGTCGAACAGGTGACAGATGAAGAGATCCTGGCGGCCAAAGCCGTTATTGATCGCTCGGGCATCGGTTGTGAGCCAGCTTCGGCTGCGACGCTGGCGGGCGTGCGCAAGCTTGTGGCACGTGGTATCATAAAACGTGATAATTGCGTGGTTGGCATTTTGACGGGGAATCTGCTGAAAGATAGTAAAACGGGCATTCCGCAGGAGGTAAGTGGTGGTGCTACTGAGGCAACTATGCAAGCTATCAGGAGAGAGTTAGCGCAATGGGTCTTACCTTGACGAAAAAAAACGTAGCGCCATCCGAGAAAGATCAGTCACCCATGCGCTGGAATAATCTTCGCACATGGGTATTCAGTTGGGAGCTGTATGTATTGCTGGTCCTGGCGTCTTTTCTGCGCCTCTACGAGATCAGATTTACTGAATTCGATGGCGATCAGGCGGATATCTTTGCCATGGCTCGCGCTGCTGTTGTACATGCTCGCCTCGTTGCTACCAGCAATGTTTCCTCTTTGCACACGTATAATCCACCGGCTACCATTTACTTCTTGATGCTGCCTGCATCTATAAGTGCTAATCCACTCTGGGGATCAGTGTTTACTGCGCTACTAGCCATCCTGGCGGTGCTGCTGACGTATGGCTTTGTGCGCTACTATTATGGCCGCCTGGCGGCGGCCATTGCTGCCTTGACGTATGCTACAGCGGCGGTACCTGTCTTCTATTCTCGTTTTATGTGGAATCAAAACTTTTTACTCTTCTTTGTGCCACTCTATATTGCCGTGCTTTTCTGGGGTGTAGTTGCGCGGCGCAAAGGATGGCTTGCGCCTGCTATTATTCTGCTTGGTTTGCTGCTACAATTGCATCCTTCTAGTATCCTTTTAGTAGTACCTCTTGTTGCGGCCCTTTTTCTATCTCCTAAAACTATGCGTTGGCGTGACTTGCTTTATGCTGCTGTTGGACTCCTGATCATCTATTCGTCCTATATCGTCTGGCTGTTCTATTCACAGTTTAGTGACCTTGCTTTCCTCTTTGCAAGCCGTTCAGTTGTGCCAACGGCTGTTGTCGATGATCAGTCCTGGCTGCTATATCAGTATTTTGTCAGCCTGTATCAGGCTCCATTTACCAATAAGGCTGCTCTGGTATACCCGTATGTATCATTCTTTGCCTGGTTGAGTCCTACTATGCTGGTTCTGGCTGTTGGTGGTGCGTTGCAGGCTCTGATAGGCATCTTCTGGTCGCGCAGGCAATCCGCTAGAGCAGAAGCCATGAGCCGTCATGCGATCCTGCGTGTGGGAGGGCATGTGCTTTCCTGGTGGCGAACCTTGCGGGCAACGCCTGCGCGTTGTGGTTTGATCGTCTTATTGCTCTGGCAGGTCTTTCCAGTTGTTGGTTTTATCAATCACAGTCTCAAGCTTTATCCGCACTATTTTATCATTTTGCTGCCGGGACCATTTATACTGGTTGGTTTCTGTATCGCGAACGTGGTTGTCTGGCTGCGGCAGCGTCGTGGTTGGGAAAAAGTGCTGCGTTTTGGCTTCTATGGTCTGGCGTTTCTGCTCGTGCTTATGCAATGTATGTGGACGACACTCACTCTTCTGGATAGTAAGTTTGACCGTGTTTCTGATCATGTTTGGTATAATCCCAGCTATGTGAATGATCTGTACAGCATGCAACATGCTCTGGTGCAGGCTGATCAACTGGCGCAGCAGCAGCATTTAAATCATGTGTATGTGAGCGCAGACGCAGCGACGATCTCTGCATTTACGTATCTGGCGGGTCAGATGCGTACGCCAACGACCGTCGAGAGTAGCGCATGTTTTACCGTCCCTGCGCCTGCTTACGGACCGGCGGTACTCCTGGTCTCTCCTTATAGTCCTAATGTCAACGCGCTTGCCACCAATTTTGCGCATGCCACACTGGTCGCTTCGCCGACTCATCTGGGTGGTGCGCCATTCCGCCTGTATATTTTGCAGCCTTTGCCTGTGCCGAAGACACCCGCGCAAGATCTTTCGCAGCAACTGCAATTTTTTGGCAAACAGGCTTTCAATCTGCCGAGTGGGCCATCGTTCATAACGCGTTGGCGCTTTCTGAACTCAACTCAACCGGCCTATCGTACGACGTATGCCTATACGTTGCAGCGTATAAGTAAGGTTGGTGTGGTGCCATCGCTGAGAGCCGATAAATGTACGTTTACGGCAACACGCGCTGGTGATCAGGTTTTGGCTACATTCGTGGCACGTGGGCCTTTTTCGGTGCAGGTAATTGCATCTGTCTCTACGCCCGCTGTGATCTCATTGCACCTTGTAGGCCAATTGGCTCTCAATTTTGAGACCTATTATCTACAGACTATCTATCGAGTATTACAGACACCGGGAGGCGAGAAGCGTATCCCGATTGTCCCTGCCCCATAAAGCTGCTCGTAGGCATTGGCTAGAGTGTGAAGTTGCAGGCGATCATAGCAAAGAAGATGGTCGCTCACATCATTTGTGGTAAGGACTTTTGTACTTTGAATGCTTGCTACCAATAGCGATTATGGTAGTATAAGCATGCTTGCGGACTATCTTAGCGGTAGGAAGCTGTTTTTATGTTGTTGTGAATAGACATTTTATGCATGATTGGCTATAGTCGTTGCTGGTACCCATCTGAATGCAAGGAAATATAAGGTGGATTGCAGTGGGAGAGGAAATGTATATATTTTCAGGAGTGAAATATTTCAATGAGTCTTACTATGCAAGAAAACTCTGCCCCTCAAGCACCGGAAGGAGCCTTTACTACCCGTCTCGCTCATCTTCGGACGTGGTTGTGCTCCTGGGAGATTTATCCTCTGGTTGCTGTGGCGGCCTTCTTACGTCTCTATTTACTAAACACCTCGGAATTCGACGCTGATCAGGCGAATATTTTTCGCCTGGCCTATGACGCTATCGCGCATGGACACCTGATTGCCACCAGTAATATGGCCTCGATTGGTATCTACAATCCACCAGCCACAGAGTATTTCTTAATGGTATCGGCCCTTTTGAGCGCGAATCCGCTGGCTGGCGCTATCTGGACTGCATTTCTGAGTATTCTAGCTGTCGTATTGACCTACGTGTTTGTGCGCCGTTACTATGGTCGTCTGGCTGCTACGATCAGCGCCAGTTTCTATGGGACTGCGACTGTACCTCTGAGTTATGCGCGTTTCATGTGGAATCAGAACTTCTTGCTGCTTTTTGTGCCTCTATTTATAGCTGTACTCTTCTGGGGAGTGGTTGAGCGGCGGCGGGGCTGGCTGGGTCCGGCTATCTTTTTACAGGGTTTGCTGATACAGTTGCATGCGACAGGCGCTTTGCTGGCTGTTCCTCTCGTGGGTGCGTTGTTGTTAGCCCCCTGGAAGACCTTCCGTTGGCGGGATCTGTTGTTTGGTGCGCTGGGACTGCTGATTATTTACGCTCCTTACCTGCTCTGGCTGATGTATTCACACTATCGGGATGTGCACATTCTTTTAGCTGCCTCGGCCAATCCCGTGCTCATTGATGATCAATCGCTCCTTGCGTATGAACATTTCTTGACTTCCTTCCCGTACGCTAATCCTGGCGGTCCTAACTCATTGCTATATCCCTATTTATGGGCTATGACCTGGCTGGGTCCTGTGTTGACCGGCCTGACGGTTGTCTCGATGGTACTGGCATTGGTGCTGGTAATCAGGTCCTCCTGCCAGCAAGATGCAGCGGCAAAGCGTTCTGCTGTTACGTTGCCAGGTACTCTTCTACAGTGGTGGCAGGCATTGCGTGCGTCGCCATTTCGTTGTGGGTTGCTGATCTTGCTCTTGTGGCAACTGCCTGTGCTGTATCTCTTACGTCACAGCGTATACCTGCACGCTCCTTATTTTATTATCTTTCAGCCTGGACCATTTATTCTGTTAGGTTTTCTGCTGGCGAGACTGGTCACATGGGCTGTGTGCTCTGCTCGTTGGGGGCGTGTTGTCCCCTGGCTTATCTATGCTTTCTCCATCCTGGTAGTGTTAATCCAGTTGTTCGCCAGTACAGGTTTTATACTAGATAGGGCGCTGGGTCGTATCGGTGACGATGGTAGTCCTTCTGCTAAGGACTATTTCAATACGATTTCTTCCCTGACGCAGGCTATGAATGAAGCGGAGCAGGTAGCGCAGCAGCATCATTTGAATCGTATCTATGTCAGCTCAGATGTTGCCACGCAATCAGCTTTGCGTTATCTGGCGGAACTGACCCCTACTCCGACAACGGTGATGAGTAATGCTTGCCTGGTGCTGCCAGCTCCTACGGCAGGACCGGCTGTCTTACTGGTTGCTCCTTATAATAACGTCATCGACGATCTGGCGACCAACGTTGCACATGCTACATTGGTCGCTTCGCCGCCACGTCTGGGAGGGCCACCATTCCGTATCTATATCGTTAATCCGTTGTCGTCACAACCAGCCGCTACACAGACGCTGTCTCAATCATTGAACTTTATCGATGAGCAGCCGGTAGCTCTACAGGGCACATCCGACATCGTGACACGTTGGAGCTTGCTCCACTCTGTTCAGCCCAGCGATAGCACGACTTATACATATGATATGATCAATCTAGCGGTTGCACATGAGACGCAGCCGGAATGCACGTTAACCTCTCAGCGTGCCGGTGATCAGCTCCTGGTGGTGTACAAAAAGCCAGCTCAGGCCACGTTAGCTATCCAGGTGCAATCCTACGAGACCGTACCAGTCACTTTTACGGTGAAGCACTTGCTGCTGACCTTTGACACGTTTGCTACGCAAGAGGTCTCCTGGCAGATTCTGCGGACGCGGGATGGTAAGGAGAGTATTTCAATTCCTGTTTCAGGAGAGCAATCAAAACGATAAATCTTACCGCACAAAAGGAGCCTGTCTCTCAAATACAGCATCCTGCGTCTCCGTCGCGTTGGAGCAACCTGCGTGCATGGTTGTTTTCCTGGGAGATTTACCTGATCGTTGCTATGGCTGCGCTCTTGCGCTTGTATCGCATTGATACGACTGAATTTGATCCTGATCAGGCGAATATCTTTCGCATGGCACATGATGCTCTCGTTCAGGGTCATCTGGTCGCCACGAGCAATATTGCTTCGATAGGCATCTATAATCCGCCAGCTACCATCTATTTATTGATGCTAGCGGCTCTTTTTAGCCCTAATCCTCTTTCAGGTGCCCTATTGAACGCTCTGCTGGCTATACTGGCAGTGCTTATGACCTATATCTTTCTCCGCTTGTCCTATGGTCGTCTGGTTGCAACAATTGCTGCTGCCACCTATGCCACGGCACGAGACGCAGTGAATTATTCCCGTTTTATGTGGAATCAGAACTTCTTGCTGCTGTTTGTGACTCTTTTTATGGCGGTACTTTTCTGGGGCGTGGTTGCGCGGCGCAAAGGCTGGCTGGCCCCTGCGCTTTTACTGCTGGGCTGGTGTATCCAGTTGCACGGGACTGGTGTATTGCTGGCTGTGCCGCTCGCTGCTGCCTTGCTTCTGGCACCCTGGAAGACACTGCATTGGCGCGATCTCCTGCTGGGCGCGGTGGGCTGGCTGGTGATATATGCGCCTTATCTGATCTGGTGGGTCTATTCTGATTTTCTTGATCTCCAATATTTGCGTACGCATCATGTGACACAGGCTACTGTCTTTAATAATGAGCCATTGTTAATGTATCGTTATTTATGGAGTCCTTACGGCGATAATTTATCAAATACTCATGCTGTGATCTATCCCTATGTGTCGTTGTTTCAATGGTTGGGTGGTACCCTTACGGATCTTGTTGTGGCTGGTATTGTGTTCGTTCTCTTGTGGGCGCTCTGGTCGCATGGCGTATTGCGTGCGTGGCGTGGGAACTGGCAGAAGCCCTGGCTTGCCCTCTGGGGCTATGGAAAAGCATGGTGGCTGTCATTACGCGCATCTCCTACGCGTTGTGGCTTGATCGTCCTGTTAGCCTGGCAACTACCTGTACTCTTGCTCTTACACCGCAGTCTGACACTGTATAATCAGTATTTTATTGTCTACTTACCTGGCCCGTTCATCTTCATTGGTCTTTTGCTCGCCAATATCTCTGAGTGGTTCCGACGGCGTGGAGGTTGGGGACAGCTTGCGCGTTTCCTGGTTTACTCTATGAGTATTATCGTTGTTGTGGCGCTCTTTTTGACGACTGCGGCGTATGTTTTCGATTTTTCGCATGGCAATATCTCTGATGGGGGAACATATCATCACCTCAATTCTTTACAGGATGCTGTGCAGGCCGCTGATCAACTGGCGCAGCAGCGGCATCTCAGCAGACTCTATATGAGCGCAGATAGCAATACGCTGCCCTCGTTGAGCTACCTGGCGCAATCGACACATACGCCTGCCGCTGTTTTCAATACAGCATGTTTTATGTTGCCTACGGCTGCGGATGGTCCGGCGGTATGGCTTGTACCACCGTATAACAGCGCGACGGATGCTTTTGCGACGCACTTTGCGCACGCGACATTGGTTGAGACAACGCCGCAACTGGGGGGTACGGATTCCTCCTATCATATCTATATCGTTGATCCGCTGGCTTCCCGCTCTAGAACATCACAGGTGCTATCGCAAGATTTGAACTTTGTGGGGGCGCAGTCTTTTACCTCTCAGGGTGCATCCTGGATAGCGACGCGTTGGAGTTTTCAACGCTCAGAGCAGCCAGACTATCGCACGACTTATAACTATCAACTGGCGAGTGCAGCAGCGCATGGCGCATCTGTTACCTGTACTGCCACGGCAACGCGTGCTGGTGATCAGCTCGTCGTCCCCTTTCAGAAAACGTCAGCGTCGCTAGTTGTCAGCGTCACCACCTATGCTAGCAGGCCATTTGTGATTGTACCCAGACTGTTACGTCCATTCGATATTCGCTTTGATACCTTTATGAACGTTGATGATAAGCATCAGGTGCTCCTGACAAAGCAGGGCAAAGATCATATCACTGTTTAGTTGCAGTATCCTCAGACGGATCAAAAGAAAAGGGAACATCTGA
The DNA here is from genome assembly GCA_963802635.1 of uncultured Chloroflexia bacterium. GTDB lineage: Bacteria > Chloroflexota > Ktedonobacteria > Ktedonobacterales > Ktedonobacteraceae > CAVTLG01. Next base: position 1,543,657 of record CAWDJJ010000001.1, read on the forward strand.
TGCCGTCTCCCTACAGGCCCTGATGTAGGCGATTTTATCAGAACGATGCCGAACAGGTCAAGTGATTTTGCAGTAGGAAACGTGTCGTGTCTGGTTAAGCCAGCACGGAGTAGCTACTCTCTGCATTTGCTAAAGCAGAAAGTGTGTGCAACTGTGGTCAGATCGCTAGCGTAAATAATAATAGACGGCTACAATATGCTTAGCATTATCAAAGAAGGCGCGAAGAAGGGCTGTTGTGAGTAGATATACACGTAAGCGAGCATTATTTCCACCCTGGCAGATGCCTGCCGATCCGGTAAAGGCCGTATGGTGGTTTATGCACTGGTTGTTGCAGGTCCTTGTGCGTTTCTTCTGGCTACCTATTCTCGTCATGGCTGGCATCGAGATCTACGTGGGCTGGCATGTGAGTGGCATCTTCAATGGACTGGTGAGCGGAGTCATTACGCTACTTGTTGGCGTGGTGGTCTGGGGCATACTCTGGGCGATCCTCGTTTTTGTCAACATCAGTACGCGTATCTCACGAGTCATAGCTGACGTTAACCAGTTCCGGTCGCCCCAGGATACGTTTTTTCCGCGTCCCTCTTCACCATTTGTTGATCGTGATGCCGAAAACAACGTTGTTGAGGGCACAGTGACAAATCTCGAAGAAGAACGCCAGAAGCGACGCCGTGAGTGAGAGTGCATCTTTATAAGCAAGCACTCTCAGTATTGGCCTGTTGCCACAAACGCCATGCCTCATCCGTTTGTGTCGGTACGTAGGAGAGTAGGAGTGTGCCCTCACCGGCAATGCGATAGTCTCCCAGCGCAGCCGGAAGGAGCATAGTTTCTCCTCGCGCGAGCTGTTCACTTTGCTCCAGCGCATCTCCATAAAAAATCTGCACCTGAGCACTCAGTGAGGTGAGGATAATGCAACTTCCACCCGTTGATCCACTCACACTCGTGAGCTGTTTAAGCTTGAACTCACGCGTCAGAAAATAGCGGCAAGCTACCAGACAGCGGTCTGTATAGTCAGGCGTCTCTGTCAGCGCCACTGGTGTTGTCTTCACACCGGATGACACGCCATAGTGTGCGACATCCAGAGAGCGCTCGATATGCAACTCGCGTGGCTGGCCTGTGGCTGTCAGGCGTCCATAGTCATACATGCGATAGGTCACATCTGAGTACTCCTGCAATTCGTAGAGCAAGACATTACTGCCAATGGCGTGGACCGTGCCAGCGGGCACAAAAATAACATCTCCAGCCTGAACTGGTTCCGCATGTAAAAGCTGGTGTAGCGTGGTATTTTGAATAGCTTGCTGGACCTCTGCCCGGTTTGTACTGCGCTTGAAACCGTGAACAATCGTCGCCTGAGGTTCGGCAGCGAGGATATACCAGAACTCAGTTTTACCCAATTTGCCACCTTCATGCTCTGTTGCGTAGGCATCATGGGGATGTACCTGTACGGAGAGTTGTGCGTTGGCATCAATAAATTTGGCTAATAAAGGAAAACGGTGCCCAAAGATAGTGATTGCCTGTGCTCCTAATAGCTGATCGTCCAGCGTTTCGACCAGGCTGCCCAGGCTGTGGCCTGCGTAGGGGCCATTCTGAATGATAGTATTCACCTCTGTCTCCCATGCTTCACCGATAGCGACGGCATTGCTGGGAAACACCTTCCAAGCATCACGTTCTAAGCGACGTCCTCCCCAGATCGTTTCATGGAGTGATGCCTGTAGACGCATAGGATAAAGATACAACAAGATCTACTCCTGAAAATAACAATTGTTGTTTTTCATGCTTTCTTATTGATTAGCTAGCAGAACACCTGCAACCTGGCGACGTAATCTATTGCGCATCACGATACCATTGATACGATAGATTTCGTTGCCACCCCTGAAGAAGATAAGCGTGGGGATACCTGCGATGTTCCATTGGCGGGTCATTTCTGTGTGTCCTGTGATATTTAACCTGGCAAACGTGGCACGCTCTTGATATTCTTTGCTGACTGCCTCAAATTCGGGGTCCTGGATTTTGCAAGCGCTACTCTGGTCGGCAGCAAAGTTAACGATTACGAGCTGTGGAGCTTGTAATACCTTTTCAGCAAAATCTTCGGCTGTTATAATAATGTAGTTGTCTGCCATACAATCCTCTTAGTCGCAATAAAAATTTGTACCTGTGCTTCTCAAGGTATCACTAAGCCAGGGTTCATGTCAAGAAAAACTCAATGTACAAATGCCAGGCCTATTGTGAATTTACAGCTAATAATGCCTCGGCATCCTCAATTACGTAACGGTAGCCCTGTTCGGTCAGAAACAACTGTCGGTTAGCTGAGAACTCTTGATCGCGCGTATCGCGTGTCACAATCGAATAGAAGTAGGCCATGCCTCCATCGCTTTTGGGACGCAGGATGCGCCCAAGGCGTTGCGCCTCTTCCTGCCGTGAGCCAAATGTGCCTGACACTTGGATTGCGACGTTTGCGTCTGGTAAGTCAACCGCGAAATTTGCCACTTTACTTACGACGAGCCGTTTGATCTCGCCGCGTCTGAACTGTTCGTAGAGTTTTTCGCGTTGCACAGTCGGGGTACGCCCGGTCAGCAGTGGGGCATGCAAGCTGTCGGCCAGGTCTTTGAGCTGATCGATATACTGACCAATAATCAGCACCTGATCGTTGCTGTGGCGTTCAGCAAGGTAGCGTGTGACCGCCAATTTTTCAGGATTTTCGGCGGCAATGCGATATTTGTCGCGTGTCTCAGATGTGGCGTAATTTAACTGCTCATCTTCGTTGAGGCTAACGCGAATTTCGTGACATTCTGCGGTGGCGATCCAACCCTGTCGTTCCAGTTCGCGCCAGGGTACATCATACTTCTTAGGGCCGATCAGACTAAAAACGTCGGCCTCACGTCCATCCTCGCGCACCAGCGTAGCCGTCAGGCCCAGCCGCCTGCGTGCTTGGATCTCCGCTGTGACACGAAAGACGGGAGCAGGCAGCAGGTGCACTTCGTCGTAAATGATCAGACCCCAGTCATAGCTGGTGAAGAGCGAGAAGTGTGGATAATACTCCTGACCTGCCTCTCCGTTCTGCCCTGCAATAGTGCGCCGATAGGTTAAGATCTGGTAGGTACTGACGGTAATCGGAGCGATATCTTTGCGCTCGCCAGTATATTCTCCCACCATCTCGGCTGGAATATCCGTTTTGTCGATAATTTCGCTGATCCATTGTCGTACCGCGACGGTGTTAGGCGTGAGGATAAGCGTCGCGCGTTGCACATCGGCCATGGTCTTCAGACCGACGATGGTTTTGCCTGCCCCACAGGGGAGCACGACGACGCCGCTGCCTCCGCTGGGCGCTCCACCCGCGTAAAATGCTGCTGAAGCTGCTGACTGATAGCTACGTGGCTGAAATGTTTGCCCTTGCCGCGTTTCCGGGAGCAGGAGTAGCGGCAATGGTGAGCCATCGGTATATCCTGCCAGGTCTTCGGCTGGAAAACCAATATGAATAAGTGCCTGTTTGATATGCCCACGACGTGAGGCATCTACCTGGATCGTCTGTCTGTCTACCTGCCTGAGGATATACGGCTGTGTGCGCTTGTTGTGCATAATTTCTGCGATAAGGGCGGGATCGACCGACGTGAGGAGTAGTGTCTCTCCTTCGCGCAACAGTTTGACGCGTCCGTAACGGCTGATGTACTCACGAATTTCCACGCTGATATTGCCGGGGATAGCATATTTGCTATAGAATGTCAGTTGGTCCAGAATCGTCTGTGCGTCCATCCCTCCTGCGGCTGCGTTCCAGAGGGACAGAGGAGAGAGGCGATAGGTATGAATATGTTCTGGCGATTTTTCTAGTTCTGCGAATTGTGCGAGTGCGTCGCGTGCCTCTGCATGCAGTGGATGGTCTACTTCTAGTAAAATAGTACGATCACTTTGCACGATAATAGGATTATTCGAATTCATTATTTATACTCCGGGCATCTCTGCCCACGTCCTTACATATTTTAAGATGGTCGTGTTGACTGCTGCCTCGTAGCCACGCATGAGGTGACGCGCCCCGACGATGACTTTAATGCCCTTTGGGCCTTTCTGTTGCTCAACGAATGGTTCCAGTTTATAGAGTGGGCACACTTCGTCAAATTCGCCGGTCACAAAAAGTTTCGGTCGTTCAAATTGTCGTGGCATGCCATTGGCAGCGCGGAACAGTGGCATGCTGATGGCGACCACTGTGCGTATGCGTGTATCGAATGGTGCGTACATCAGCGTGATATATGCGCCAAAGGCATGGCCGATCAGGCACACCTTCGCCAGATTCGCCGCTGGCTGAGCCAGGGCCGCGTCGATAGCACCTGCCAGATCCAGGGGTTCCATGCGCCCATCCGTTTGTTGTCCCTGGCTTTTGCCAACACCACGAAAGTTGAAGCGGAATGCTAGAAATCCGGCTTCGGCCAAACTCTTCGCCAGCGTCACGATAAGTGGATCATGCATATCACTACTTGCTGGTTGTGGATGACAGAGGATGACCACCGGGTGTGGTCCCGTTTTTGTTGGTGTATGAACGACACCTTCCAATCCATAGGCTGGTTGTCCCTTGCTCTGAAAGGTGACGGATTGCTCAGCTTGTAATGATAATGTCATGGTCTGTCCCTTAATTTCCCTACAATTGTTTCTCGCACTTCCATAGTATCTCAGTCTCTGCCCGACGTCAACTTTCTTCTATGAAAAAAATCTCACCAAGTGCAATTCGCCACCAAAAAGTCACGGTGCATGAGTTTTTCTGGTGATTTTTTACAAAGATCGCTGGATTTGTACGACAAAACCTTTGCATGTGAGCCTGGGGATGTTATACTAACAATGACATACGTTATACCTATTTTTGTCAACGTAGTATGGTATATCAGATGGAGGATTGTTTATTCTTGTTTTTGCGCATTTTGCCTGACGTAATCTGAACTTCCTTGTTTATCAAAGATGCGTGAATACGGCAACATCTACATACTTCTCTCGTTTGTGGTACGAGTGCGCCTTTGAGGTAGGCATGAATGCATAATCGTTTGATTCAAAATGTCTGGCCGACTCATCTTTTATGTACTATTTATGATACTGCATTTGAGCCTTAAAAGATACACTCAGTGTATATAGTGAAATGTAGAGGTAGGAGCACATATGTCCAGCATTTTAGTCGTCGAGAATGAAGGATTAATTACAAGATTAATCAATGACAAGTTGAAGGATGACGAGTATCAAGCTGTCATGAAGTTCAACGGCAATGATGCTGTGCAATTTGCGTTACGGGAGGTTCCTGCGCTGATCATTCTTGATGTTCTGTTACCCGGTATGGATGGCTACCGCGTTGTACAGCGCTTGCGTGATCACCCAAAGTGTATGCATATTCCCATTATTCTGCTCAGCTCGTGCTGCTCCTCTCTCGATAGGGTGCGAGCCTACGAGCTAGGGGTAGATAGTTATATTTGTAAGCCCTTTTGCCCTGAAGAATTGTTAGCGCATGTGCGTCGGCAGCTCTATCGCTGTCAGCAAAGTACGCTTTCCCCATTGACGCGTCTGCCGGGCGGTCTACAACTGGAGCGCGCGATTGATCATAAGTTGCGCAATAGGCAGCCGTGGAGCATTCTCTACCTCGACCTCGATAATTTTAAATCTTTCAATGATGTCTACGGGTTTTTAGCTGGCAATGATATGATCCTTTTAGTGGGCCATATTTGCCAGCGTGTGGTCTATGATTACGGCAATGCTGACGATTTTGTGGGCCATATCGGTGGTGACGATTTTGTGATTGTGACAACGCCGGAGCGTGAGCACAGCCTATATCATCATATCCTGACGCGCTATATGGAAGAAAGTGCCGTCCTCTATCGCCAAGAGGATCTGGAGCGTGGTTCCATCAGTGGTGTTGATCGCAAGGGGCGACCGTATCAGTTCCCTCTCGTCTCTTTATCTATCGGGGTTGTTAGTGATCAATTCTGCGGTTCCCATTCAATTGAAGAGGTTGGGCCGTTGACTGCGGAGGCAAAGCGGCTGGCGAAGCAATCTTCCGGTAATGTTTCACATATTTCGTTGAATTGGGAGACCTCGTTGCAGGCGCAGGAGCGTCTTACACATATGCCATCATCGTTCCGCCTGGCAGGTCCTTTCGATAGTTATTTATTTCAGTTTGTGGAAGAGGATGCTTTCGCTGAATTTAAGCCACGTTAAGCGGAAGGTCTCTGCACTGTGCTTCCCAGGTGTGCTATGCTACATGCTGGTACCTGTTCTATTGAAAGGCAGAGTGAGTATTACGAGTCAGTATTCTAGTGAGTGGCAGCAAGAGGTTGAGGGCAATTTAGCTGAGGAGGAACGTGAGGCTCATCGTGTGGCGTTACGTGAGAATGCCAAGCACATTTTGAGCGAGAGTGGTCTGGCGGAGATGCTGCAGGCGGTCAATCGCAATCTGCTCAAGGGGCGTGGGTATTTTGAGGAATTTGACACGATGGTTCTCTTTAAGTGGGGAACGATGTCCACGCGTCGTCATATCTGGGTGGAGGTCGTTGGCAACAGCATCCGTTTTCGACTCCAGTCGCACCGCAGGTGTGCCAGCCCTGCTCCGTTGTGTGATGGAGAATACCATACTTTTAATCGTGCGATGTGGTCAGACCATGCTTTTCTGCAAGCTGAATTAAAGAAATATTATGATCGACCAGTTGCTGAAACTTCTTCTGATTAGAGGTATGAGAAGAGACATTTTTCCGTTTTAAATCATATTGCCTTGCATTCAGATGAGAAATGTCAAATAGGTTCTAGCGCAAGAACACGTGTGGTGCCACCATGTGCCTCATTTGTTCTGTGGATCAGTTGATAACTTTCGTCTTCGTAGAAATCTTCACGTTCCGTATCGCTGTCCCAACTCAGGAAACTCAGCAGCACGGTTCCCTGGACGCAATCTGTTTCTCCATGCTTGACGACGCGCCTGGGGCTGGTCTCGTCCTCATCCATACCGCGTGCGAGAAAAGCAAAGGCCAATGTTGGCTGCAGCGCGTGCTGTCGGAGTCCTTGTATCCATCCTTGTTGTATAGACTCGATCTGTCGTGGCAGTGCTGTTGTCAGATGGACAGTTGCCAGCAGAGGTGAGGCGATTGGGCGTGTGTAGCCCCAGAGGTAGTGCATGGACCACTGCTCGGGGAACTCTGTCTGTAAATTGTTTGTTTCGAACAAGAGGTTTTTGGGGTTATAATGCTCCTGTGCTTTGCGCCAGCTCTCGTTATCTTCCCATGTTGTGAGGATAAGATAGTAGGCATTGTTATTGCGACCACGGTAAAAATGTGATGTGAGCAGGCCAGGAGCATTGCGTATGGCGTCTGAGATCCAGCGTATGCGTGCCAGGACATCGGTATCTCTCCCGGCCAGGGTATGAGCCAATGTGGCAATCAGTAATTCCATGACATATCTCCTGCATAGCTGCTCGAACGTGATAATTGGCTATGGCTCCACGCTGCCATGTTCATTATACATATGCAAGTCGAAAGGGTCAATCGATTTAGTAATACTGTGCTAAAAGTGTAGTGATGCTATCTCTATAATGGTACAGCTTATTATTTAATAGTAGAGAAAAAGGATTCCTATGGACATTTCTGCCCTCGGTGAATTTGAGCTGATTGCGCGTCTTACCGCTGGTTTGAGCGAACCTACTGCTGATAATCTGGGTATTGGTGATGACTGTGCTGTGCTTGATGTGGGGGGGGCGACGCTCTTGCTGGCTACCTGTGATAGCCAGGTGGAGGGCCTACATTTCACGTTTCAGACGTCGCGTCCTGAGGAGATTGGTCGCAAGGCGTTGGCTGTCAATCTGAGCGATATTGCAGCTATGGGCGGTGAGCCGCGTTATGCGTTAATCTCGCTCCTGTTGCCTCCTCAGCTTCCGGTGGATAGATTGGATGCAATCTATGCCGGTTTGCGCGCGGAGGCGGAGCAATATGCCACCACTATTGTTGGGGGCAATATTGCTGGTACAGGTCAATCTGCACAATTGGTCATCGATATCACGCTGCTTGGCACTGTTGAACGAGCGCATGTTATGACGCGCGGGGGAGCGCGTCATGGCGATCTGTTGTGTGTGACTGGTGGCCTTGGTACCTCTGCGGCTGGTTTGTACACGTTGTTGCATCCTGACCTGCAAGTTGCGCCGCATGTGCTAGATGTCGTGCGTCGTTTTCACACGTTGCCACTGCCGCGTTTGTCTGAGGGCCGCTTACTCGGTCAGTTGGGACCAGGGGTTGTTACGGCAATGCTTGATATCAGTGATGGTTTGAGTGGCGACCTGGGTCATTTGTGTGAGCGTAGCCAGGCCGGTGTATGTGTTGATCTGGCGTGTCTGCCGCTTTCGCTTGCCACACGTGCGGTCGCGGCGGCGGCAGGTCTGGACCCGTTGCACTGGGCCTTGCATGGCGGCGAGGACTACGAGCTGCTCTTTACGATAGCTCCGCAGCATGAACAGAGCGTTATTGCGGCGCTACAGTCTGCCACGGGTACGCAAGTGACCGTGATTGGCACGATCTTAGCGCCAGACGCGGGTATGAGAGCGCTCTATCCTGACGGGCATGAGGAAATCTTAAGCGTGCAGAGCTGGGATCATCTCAAGCAGTAATGTTTTGCTGCCGCGCCGCGTACACGCATTGTTTGAGTAGCAGGACATTGGTCAATGGGCCAACGCCCCCTGGTGTGGGAGTGAGCGCTCCCGCCACTGCTTGCACTGAGACGAAATCAACGTCACCCACGATGCCACCCTCGAGTAACGCGTTGATGCCCACGTCGATCACGGTCGCACCGGGACGCACGTATTCGGCTGTGACCATCTTGGGACGCCCAACGGCGGCAATGAGGATGTCTGCCTGACGTGTAAATGCTGGCAGGTCACGCGTGCGTGAGTGACAGAGTGTGACGGTGGCGTTCTTTTGCAGTAAAAGCATGGCAAGCGGCTTACCTACAACATTACTGCGCCCAAGCACGACGACGTGTCTGCCCTCTATGGGCGTGTGACTGCGCTCAAGGATCTCCATGACTGCTGCTGCTGTCGAGGGGATAAAGCCGGAGTTGCCGAGAAAAAGCTGGCCCGCGCTGCCTGGACTGATACCGTCGATGTCTTTCTCGACGGCAATGGTGTCAGCAACGATGCTCTGTGCAAGATGTGGAGGTAACGGCATCTGCACGATAATACCGTGTGTGGAGATATCATGGTTCAAACGCTGCAAGGTTGCACGCAGTTCTGCCGCGCTGGTTTGCTCTGGCAGTTGCTCTAAATGCGCCTGCACGCCCAGATCTCTGGCTATGCGCAAAATAGCTTTGCTGTAGACAGCGGAGGCTGCATCGCCCTCGATACGCACGATAACCAGACCTGGCACCTGACCGCGCGCTTGCTCGTAACGACGTACTTCTTCGCGTAATTCGGAGCGCAACTGTATACTCATGGCTTTCCCGTCTAAGATAGTTGCTGTCACGCTCTCTCTCCTACAATGGCAATCACGCGCTGGCTGCTCTGCGTAATCGTCTCTAATGCCGCGTTCAAACGGTTGCTCAATGCCTCGACACGCGCAAGGTCTTTCATGGCGCGTAAGTTGGTGCGCACCATCCATGAAGCTCCTGTGCCCGCGCTGGCAGCTAACATCGCACCTGTGGCGATATCGCTCAGCACATTCGCGTTACCAATGTGTGCAATACGCTCACAGTGCTGCACGAGTTCGGCTGCACACTCAGCGACCTCCAATGGCACCAGAGCTGCTTCAACGAGCCGCTCCTGAATGGCCGTGGAGCGCGCAGCTTTCTCTTCACTGCTACTGCGTGGCATTTTGAAGCAGGCCGAGAGTCGTCCATAAGCTGCGATGTCCGCTTGCATAAGCTGCTGAAAACGCGTTCGCAGACGTTCGCTATCCTGCAAAATAGCGCTGATTTCTGCATGGACGGCAGCATAATCCGCTTTGCCCAGTGTGAGGTGGGATACCATACAGGCAAGCGCCGAACCCATCGCTCCACTTAATGCCGCCGCTGAACCACCACCCGGCGTTGCTTGCTCTGAAGCCAGGTCGTCAAGATACGTTTGTAATGGTTTATCTAAGTACATAATGCTTACTTCCTCATTATAGATGTTGTGCGATCTTCCATCTCTGCTGGCTCCCCTACCCTGGTTTCTCGACGTTTCCCGGAAGGATGGAGATCCCATTTGGTCCTTCCCCACCATTCTAGCACCGCGAGCGATGGGCGTCGAGTTGCGTTGTGCGGCATGATGCTAATGGCGCAGCAGATAGACGTCTGACCAGTCACCGAAATAGAGTCCTTCTGCATTGAGCGTCACACCGTGTACCCAGGAAGGTATGATGGCCGTGAAGTTCTGGTGATCCAGGGGTAGCCAGGCAACCTGCGAGATAGCCAGTTGCTCTGCCTGGTTATAATGCGCGAGTCGTGTGGCTCCAGTTGTGGCTTCAGCTTGCGCAATGAGTCGCGTAAAGCTTGCGTTGTTCCATGCTGGTAGCTGCTGATCCGGGCTGCTGGCAAAGGATGAACCCAGGCAAGCGTAAGGGTCGGCGAAGAGTGTGAACCAGGAGATAAAGCCGAAAGAGATCAGGTGGTCCTGCATTTCCTGATTATAGGCATCCTCTTCGACCGGGCGCAGATTGACTTTGATATCCAGCGCACTCTGCCACATGTGCTGTAGCGTAGCGGCTTCTGCAAACGGTACCAGTGAGTCGGGATACGAGAAGGTAAGCGTTGGCAAGAGTGTCATGTCAGGGTAGGCCGTATGTAGAAGATCACGAGCTTTATCTGTATTAAATGCCAGACCTGTAAAATGAGACTGATAGCCTGGCATGCCCGGCGGCAACATCGTAGACGCGGGTGTCATAGCATCGTTGAAGATAGTATGCAGTAATTCGGGCTTATTAATGGCATAGGCCAGAGCTTGACGTGCAGCCACGTTGCTAAATGGAGGTTGGGTTGTATCAAAAAAGAGTGCATCGGTCTGCAATAGAGGTGCTTGCTCAAAACCCGCTCCCGCCGCTGCTGGGAGATCAGTGGGATCAAGTCCCCACACAAACGCATATTGACTGGCGCGCGAGGCCGTAAAAGCTACCGTTGGGTCGTCCACAAAAGGCATCTCGACGGCGCTGAGATGCGTTTTTTTTCCATAATAGTGTGGATTGGGCACGAAGGTCATCGCAACGTTGTGCTGCCAGGATTGGATAATGAACGGGCCTGTGCCAATATCGCTGCCTACGGCATGCTGGGTCCAATCTTGCGGCCCATATTGCGCAAGGAGCAGCGGGTTGAGCGGAAAGAAAAGCGGGTTGGTAAGCGAGGCCAGAAAATAGGGTGTTGGTTGCGTTAATATAACCTCTAAAGTGCGGCCATTCAGCGCCTTCACACCAGATAACGTCTGCGTTCGCCCACTGCTGACGGCTAGCGCGCCAACAATAGGACGCTCAAGATACAGCGCCAGCGGAGATGCCAGCACTGGTAGTAGAGCACGTGTCCAGCTAGCAACGTAGGCTTGTGCGGTGACGGGAGTGCCATCGGAAAAAGTAATGCCGGGCTTGAGCGTAAATGTATAGATTTTGCCGTCTGGAGAGATCTGCCAGGTGGCCTGATCAGCTACAACCTGCGAGTTTTTGTCGGTTTTCAGCAAGCCACTAAACAACATATGTATCACAATCAGCGCGTTCTGGTCCGGGTCTATAGCGGGATCGAGTGTGGGAAGGTCCGTGATACCGACATTGGGGAAGATCAGCACTTGCTGAGACGCGAGGGTCGTGTTTGCAGCAGACGTCGCAGCCGCTCCAGCGCACGCCGAGAAGAGCAATAAGAGCGTACATGAAAGTAGCAGCAGCAGAGACAAACGCTGCGCAGTGGTATGCGGCAGGTGATAACGCATGTAAACCTCGTAGGCCATTGGTAATCTTTTTCGTGTGTCTTATTCTAGTTTGTCGAATAAGCGCTGTCAATGCACCGCTACTCGCATGCCCGACACCTTTCATCTTTTCCCTGCTGTAGGCGGCAAACAAGACTTTGCGGCAGACCTGATGGCTATCTTGTGCGTTATTTACAGATATATATAAATATAGTATTATGAGAATATGTGAGTACTAAAGAGCAAATAGGTAAAATGGAGAGGTATTTGCCCCTGTCTTTCGGATATTTGCCTTATTAAGGTTCCCAGGCCAATAAAAACGTTTCCTGGAAGGAAAGGAGGAAGATGCATGTGTAAGCTCAACGCCTTGCTTACCGGCCTTCGCAAACTATCCTTTCGGGTACGTCTAAGTATTGTTATCACCTGTTTTATTGTATGCTTCACATGCTACTTCTTTTCACAATTTGCTGGTCCCCTGCTGGCAGTCCCGCTAGCACTCACGGTCTGGCTCTTTACCCAACGTGGCGCGCTCATCGGTACCATACTGACGATCCTGGGGCTGATCGTGGCGATCAGTATCAGTAGCCGAGGGATACTCTGGCCGCATACGATGATCATAGGCTTCTTCGCAGGTACGCTAGCTTTGTTGACGGAAGCAGTCTTCATCAGCTATATGCGTTACTTACTGGAAGGCATGGAAACCGCCCACCAGCAGGCGCTACTGATAGAACAGCAGAGGCACGTGGCCTGTGAGCTACAGACACTGGCACAAAAAGAGCAACAATCTATGACCGATGCCTATGAGCAGCAACGGCAACTGAACCAGCTAAAAGATCGTTTTATCCTCAATGTCAGCCACGAATTGCGTAGTCCGATCCAAACCGTGGTTGGCTATCTCGAATTGCTGCAAGACTTTGATCAGCAACTTCGACCCGACCCTGCGCATGAATAGCCTCAAACGCGCGTTCCGTGCCTGCCAGGAGCTGCAATTGCTGATTAATAACGTACTCGACGCGGTACAGATGAGTGATAGCAGACAACCACTTGAGAGAGAAAAGCTCTCAGTGCTCCAGACCATACAGGATATGCTGGCACTCATTGAGCCGCAGCAATTGCAAAATGTTGCGCTGGACGTTCCCGAGCAACTTGTGATCGTCGGCAATCAGCAATGGCTTTACCAGATTATGCGTAACTTGCTGACCAATGCTCTCAAGTATTGTCCTCCGCCTGGGTTAGTAGTCATCTGTGCCAGACCACAAAACACTGATCAGGTCTGCATCTGTGTTCAGGATAATGGCCCCGGCATTCCAACCGATGAGATCCCTTTGCTCTTTGAGCGCTTCGTGCGGCTCAAACGCGACCTTTCTGGTCCGGTGCGCGGAACCGGGTTGGGACTGGCTATTAGCAAAGAGTTGGTCGAGGCGATGGGCGGATGTATCTGGGTGGAAAGTTCAGGCAACCCGGGGGAAGGTAGTAAATTTTGCTTTACGCTTCCCTGCGCCACTCAGACTGAAGGCAATGGACCAGACATTTCTGGCGTTACGCCTGAAGAGAATTGTCAACCTATTGATCCTTTACTTCACAACGCGGCAGGGCATTCCAGTGGATGCCGGTGCAAAGCACGTAGACAATAGCAGCAAACATTTGCCGAAAGGCGGCGTAAAAGGATCATCTCGTGAAAAGGTCGTTGCGTTCGCGATTATGCCGAGTCCAGAGGCAAAAAAGTATGCACGATTTGCACCTTCTACGCAAAAATTCTGAATAGTTACGATTTTTGCATAGATCCTAGTTCTGCCTCTGTCAGAGAACTTATCTCCTTTATTCTCAATTTGTCCCTCTTTCCTCCTGGAACATCCCTCTTACATTGGGTATTCTTACAATGGTTCGCCAAAATCTTGATACCTTGGAACGAGGCAAACCACGGGAGATACAAGGGGTCATGATGATCATTCCACTATGGCAAGAAAGAAGAAAAATTAGATAATGAGACCGAAAGCAGAGCGAAGTTCTGACCATTTAAACGATCTTGTGGGACAAAATGACATTAACAAGTTTCGAACGGTAGATCGAGATCTTGGTCTTAATGTCACAAAAATGCTTGCACAGCAGAGTAAGGAATTACGAAGTGAAATAGACACAAAAGCAGTAGCACCAAGCAAGAATACTGGAGGTGATCTCTATAGTGTGTCCGACAGCCTCGTCTCGCGTAACTTGCTCCCAGAGAGGGGCACGAAAAAAGTCCTGGGGCGTGACAACAAAGCGAAAATTACGCAGGCCTACAAGGAGGCTAGGGACCTTATGTGGCAAGCTGGGCAGGCTATTAAGAATCTCGATTCGAGTGGCGCAGCTTCCGATCCTGAAATGTTGAAGAAACAAGAAGAACTTATGACGAGCTTTTTTAAAGCTTTAGCTCCCTTCAGAAAGATTGTGGAATACAAGGATAAGAGTGAATCCTCCCGTGTCCGTCGTAATGTGGATGAACTCATCAAAACCCTGAACGTAGCTCTTGAGGCTATCAAGCATTCTGAACTTGTGTCAAAGCTCCCTATGGGTGTAAATAGGAAAGAGAATGGGGCATATACCATTGACCTATCACATTTTGAACCATCCGACCTGGCAAGGCTGAACCTATCAAGGCTAGGCGAATTTACATTTGATGTATCAAACAGAGAAGACCCTAAGTATTCACACAAACTTCTATACTCACTTAGCGAGCATAAGATCTTCGTCCGAAACATTCTTAGAGAGGCCTATCTCCTCAAGACACATACCTATTCTGAACACGTTGCTGATCTCTATAAAGATGCCCTCAAATTCTATGCGACTCTCCAGCTTTATACAAAGCTAGATAAAACGGATCTCAAAATAAGCGATCTCGGAATATGGGTTAAAAGTGAGCGCAAGAAAGCTTCCGATTTATTAGAATATAATAGATCTTTAAACCCATTTGGAAAATCGTTAAAGAATTCAAATGTATATGATAGCGAAATAGTAGAAAAAATGCAAATAAAACAATACGATAATTCTACTTTAATATTTCTTTATTCAGATAATAGAGTAGAAAGAGAAATTGCAGATGAAATGGTTGTTACTCATGCATATCATGATCTATGGGCTAAGTATCAGGTGGAGCGGCCTGACACAGAAGAGTTCAATACTGATTATGCCAGGACTCAGGGAATAATTGAGACGCGCATTGAAAACATAAAGCCTGAGGATCGTGAGGGTTTTCTCAACAATATGCGTGAGGTTAACCAGAGCTTGAGCCGTATCTCTCAAGCTCTGGCCAGAGCCGTGCCTGAAGCCAAGACCAAAGATAGTGTCAAAGACCGGATTGACGAAGAAGATCTCAACCCATTTCAGTTAGCCCTTAAGAAGGCAATCGTGGCAACCAATGACCACGATCACTGGGCCTCCAAGCAGACTGCAGAGTATGAACATTACTTTGATTTTGATGACCCTTTGCTACAGGATAGCATGAAGCGAGTAAGAATAACAAAGGAAGATGTTGCCAGGGAATATCAGGATTTTTTAAAAAATGAATATGTTCGTCGTTTTATTGGTGGGGAATCAATAAACAATAGAGTATATACTTATTCATCTGTTGATGCATTAAAAAACTATGAAGAATTAGTAAAGGCTAATGCAAAGTTAAAGCATAGATATGACCTACTCAGAAATGGTATTCCCCTAGTATCCATACCTAACCGTATCAATGGGCGAGAGGTTTATCCAACTCCTGGCAACCGCCTGAATTGCCTGATTCATGGCTTAACAAAGGTGAGTAATCCCGAATGGGAGTGGCCGAAGATAGTAAAAGTAGCTGCTCCCATAAGAGATGTGTTGGTAAATGCAGAGCTGGCTGAAGATGATAAGATGATTGATATGAATGAGTTGCTGCCTGTGACTGATGACATGGTTGATATAGATCAGACGGCAGGACAACGAATCATTACGGAACTAACTCACAGTGGAGGGTTCGAGCCGAGCCGTGGTTTATGGATATATCAGTTTCGTTGGGAGGAAAAGCCATTGAAAACGTGGAGAATGCAATGCAACGAGGTGATCCCTAGAACCGAAACAAATCCCGATAAGCCTCCGTACGCTTTGCGCCTGCGGTACAATGTGCATTTTGATGCAATGTCAGAGCCAAAGAAGAGGTAGTACCAAACTAGCCATAACTGTTGCTTTGGTACCTTCTTTCTAGCTCGAAACTGCCATCTCCTGCACATTCACGCTCCCCACATATGCGCACACTTTATACAAGGAACATCGTGAGCACTCAGGATGTTGAGCATGGCAGATCTGGCGTCCATGCGTGATCAGGTTGACGTGCAGCGGATACACCCACTCTGGTGGCGTAATGCGTGCATAGATATTGGCATTGACCTTTGGCCCAATCAGTCCTAAACGGTGCGAGACGCGGTGAACGTGCGTATCTATCTATAAGCCTAGTTGTCGGAGTGGAAAAAGAGCATATCAGTTATCTTGAGATGTTATCTCGACTCATTGCTGATAATAACTAAAATGCTACACTAACGTTACTAAAAAAAAATCTATTCGTCTAATAGTTGGAGGAAAAATAAAGAGTCCATGTATAGCTGCAATAATGTTCTATCTAACACAAATTCAAAAGATATAGGAGGATAATGCGAAAGCCTAATCCACAAACTCATCAGGCTTGTCGTTCTCTTCTTCAAAAAGCTGTGCGGCGCGGTAACACAGTGCTCACACATAAAATAGCTCACCATTTGCATAGTATTGGGGATACCGATTGGTTAAAAACGCGCACAGCTATCATTACTTTTGAGGAATGCTGGCCTTTGGGTGTTAACTTATCTCTTACTAGTGACATTAAAGGCATTATTGATGCCTTGCTTAACGTAACGCAGATGGTTAAAGTAAAAGATGCAGCTGGTCTTGGTGTGCTGGCATACGAGTTTCGGAGGGTGATACCTCAGTCTTATCTGGAAGTCTTGAAGACCAACATATACAACAAGTAGCAGAAGCTATTAAGAATCCAAAAGATTTTTGGATCTGGGCCACTCAAAGTTGTTCGCAAGCTGATCAACAATTACTCATTCAATCATCAATGAAGGCTTATCGGCGTGGGGGATGGCCGTGGGATAGAGCTTTGATTCAGGCCGCAGCTTATTTAGCAGTAACTGGCGGTGTACCGGAGGTTCACTTAACAGATCTGCCACCAATTGAAGTGCCGTTTTGGATAGGATTAGATAAACATACGCCCCAAGGTAAAAAAGCCCTCCAGGATACTGCAAGAAACTTTGGAGTACCAGCACGCCAACTAACATGGATAAGCTTCTATTGTGAAAGTGCACGTGCGAACGAAAGTACTGAATCCTATTGGTGGTCGAGAGAATGCTATTGGCGTTTAGACAAAGTAGGAGTAGATCAAGACAAAGCCTGCCAGATATGGGAAAAGGTTCAGCCCATTTTCATTAGTTTGTTAAAGGACGAAATAGACGCTCTACAGAAGCATCTAGAATATCCTCTAGAAAATGTGACTGTCGTAGAAAACGAAAAATGCTCATCAGCTCAGCAAATTCGTCTACCAGATTTCTAACTAAACCTATCTTGCAAAAAGGGAGAGATTTGTAGGAATCTCTAGTCTCAATAGGTTGGCTGTCTTCAAAAAATCAAGGGGGGTTATGATAGTAGGTAAAGATATCGAAAGCCTCGTCAATCTTTTGGTGAGCCGGGGTGTGTTTCTCTTTCATGCCTGTCAATTCATTAAAGGCCATCCCTGAAATTGACAGAATTTTTGAGCATCCTGCATGTACAGGTTATCCCAAAAGCGCTTTGGTAAAGTATAAACCAAGACTGCGAGAGGAATTTGGATGTGCTAGACCGTGTGATCCTGACATTAGTTGTAATGTGACGGAAGGGAAATTACCGCTGAAATATATAAAAAGAGTTGTTGTTGATCCTTACATAATATCAGGTAAACCGTTACGAAATTGGGTTGCCGAGATATGCCCTTCTAAAGCTGATCACCTTATTCAGGAGAGAGTATCTAGAAGGAAACATCTCTATAACGAACTTGCTAGATTTATAATCAAGAATGTTTCTATTTTAGAGTTATCTCAAAACTCATATGTAAGCGAGGATTTGAGCAAATGGGCACAAGAAATAATTGAAAAGCGCTTAGAATATCAATTTGCTCGTTTTGCCAGCTATCTTCGTAACGGAACACTACTCAAGAATCCTCGATTAAAGTAATAATGTCAACCAGTATAACTGCTAAGAACAGGGCTACATAACTCACATACATATGACTCATGGTTCGCTCAAATTTTGACGAGATTTCAAAATTGTAATACACTACAAGCATGAAAGAAACGTTGAACATTGAAACTGAACGTGTAGATGATATTGCGCTGTTACTAGCACACATGCAGCGCATGAATATATCTGAGCTGCTAGATAAGCATATCCCAGTTCATGGCAATCGGAAGGGATTAAGCGTAGGGAATGTGACGATGGTTTGGCTCTCCCATATCCTTTCAGAAGCGGATCATAAAATGCACCATGTACAAGAGTGGGCAATGCGACGAAAAGAAATACTACGTGGCTGCGGGTTGAAGACGCTTGAACAACAAGATATGACAGATGATCGTCTTGCAGATATTTTACATGCTCTAAGCAGCGATATCCATTGGACAGCATTTGAACAGGATTTGATGGGAAGCCTGGTACGAGTGTATGATATGCAAAAAGCACGGATACGTGTTGATACGACCAGCGTCATGAGTTATGCTGAAGTGAGTGAACAGGGATTACTGCAATTCGGGCACAGCAAAGACCATCGACCTGACCTGCCACAACTCAAACTGGTGCTCGCAAGTTTGGATCCTTTGGGAATGCCATTGGCGACAGAAGTGATTTCGGGTGAAAAGGCAGATGACCCGGTGTACCTGCCGATCATAAAGCGGGTGCGTGAAGGACTCAAAAGGGAAGGACTGTTGTATATAGGAGATTGCAAGATGGCAGCATTTCAAACGCGTGCGACCATTCAATCATCGAAAGACTTTTATTTATGCCCTCTTTCAGCCATACACATCTCATCACAGCAACTCCAGCAAGAAGTAGATACCTTGAGAAAGAACGGAGATCCGCTCATAAAGGTTGAACGCATGAATGAGAAAAATGAGCATATTTGTATTGCTCAAGGATATGAAATGAGCCAAGAGCTGGATAGCGAGAGAGATGGGCAGATATCTGCATGGACGGAACGCCGATTGCTGATCCAATCAACAAGTGGAGCAGAAGGAGCGAAGCGTTCTTTGCTAGAACGCTTAGAAAAAGCAGAGCAAGCTATACAGGAGCTATTGGTGAGAAAGCAAGGAAAGCAGCGCCTAAAAACACGTGTGGAAGTAGAGAGAGCCATACAAGAGGTGTTAAAGATATTTCGCGTGGAAGATTTATTAGAGATTGCTATTTATGAAGAAAAGCGGGAAATACCAGTTCGTACTTATAGAGGAAAAATCTCCTCAGCACATCAAGAGAGCCTTTTTACGATCAAGAGTGCACGAGTGGAAAAAGCACTCGAGTATACTATAAGTCATCTGAGCTGGCGTGTCTATGTTACGAATCAGGAAAAAGAATATCTTTCTTTAGAACAAGCTGTAGAGGCATACTATGATGAATATCTTGTTCGAGCGGTGCTTCGGGCGCCTCAAAGGACATCCTTTCTCATTGGCTCCTCTCTATGTGCAGCGTGATGATCATCGAGTAGGATTAGTGCGCTTGTTGACGATTGCTTTGCGTGTTTTAACGCTATTGGAAGGTGTCGTTCGTCAACGTTTACAAGAGCTGAAGGGAGAGCTTGCCGGACTCTACGCAGGAAATCCCAAACGTCGCACGAATCAACCGACTGCGGAACGATTATTGGAAGCCTTCCATGAAGTGACGCTTACCATCGTTCGTGCTCCTGGGTTCATACAGCGCCATATTACGCCGCTTTCTTCTCTTCAGCAAGAAATTTTAACGTTATTAGGCTTTACGCCTGTCATCTATTCTCAATTGGCGGATGATTTTTAATTTCCATCTGGAAAATGAGCGAACCATGAGATATGAATGAAGTCTTTGCCACAATCACACCGCCGAGGGGGATTTATCCTCTACAGTTGGATTGATCAGCAGGTATGGGTGGCAGATCTACCATCCAGGAATCGGAATGTGGTTGCTGTACAAGGGACAGCAAGTGCACATTTGTGGGAAACGTTGATGTTCAAGAAGCTGCTATTCCAGGTATTGAGAAGATATCTCTTCTAATGCTGCCAAATTTTGAAGGTCCTGGTCTGACCAGATAGACCACCTCGGTTTCGAGTGAAAAGTCTGCTGTAGTTCATACTTGTTATCCAGTATGCTACCACCAACAAAGATGTTGCGTCTTTTAAATGGCTCAGGTGTAGTCGAAAGTAGCCAATCACGCTGAGATAACAGCCATGAGTGGAACCAGGGGTGTTCGAGCTTGTAATCCTGCTTATGGGTCCATGCAGGACAAGGAAAGGAAGTTCTGAAGCAAAGTTCCTCTACGGCTGCGGCAAGAAAAGCAGCCCAACGTTTTCCCTCTGTGGTTGTGGGAGGTGCAGGCGGTATGCTAATCAGATCCTGGCGACGATCTACTGCGTAGCGCCACCAATCATGGAGAAAGCACCCAAAGGCGAACCAGGGATCTTCCCCTTGATCTATGGATGCCACAGCATCGGCTACAGAGTGTATTGGGTATGGAAGTGGAGTTGCCATCGTTATCTCTTTTTCTTGCAAGGTTTTTACCTTTCACTACTATTATATCTCAAACTAGAATATCTCTGTCGGACGATATGCACATAATGAGTTCCAGAAATCTGTGAACAATCGCATGTTCCCAACACATCCTTTTTCGCTAGCCCGAGAAACAACGATCTATGGCTTGAGTTGTGTACTCGCTTCTTAAACGAAATTGAGTGTCTGGGATGTACAGGTTTACGATCTCCCAGGCTTGTGTCTGTGTCTGTATATTGAGCCGCTGAGCTATCGCCAGGATGTCACGGTCATCCTGAGCGCGTCCCGAAAAGAGCTTCAGCGCCAGAATATATTCAAGCTCGGGAACGTAAACAGCCAGATTGGCAAAGGTTTTCCAATGCTTTGGTACTTTGGGTTTTCCGATTTGATCGACGACGATGGTAACATCGTCATTTAACCACGCAGGAGGAAGTTGCTTTTCTTTTGCTACCAACGTGATTGCATACTGGACTGCCTGATATGTGGATCGATCATTTGTTGCAATGATGACATCGATATCCTGGGTTGATTTTCGGTTGCCTATTTGCGTAACCATGAGCGCGCCTCCCAAGAGAATAATGGCTGTTTTAATCTGCATGTCTGCAGAGTTTCTGGCCCAGAAAGCCAAGAGCCTGTTCAATTTGTAACCTATCTATAATCTTCCCTCTTTCTAGCTCGAAACAGCCGTCTCCTGCACATTCACGCTCCCCACATATGCGCACACTTTATACAGGGAACATTGTGAGCACTCAGGACGTTGAGCATGACAGATCTGGCGTCCATGCGTGATCAGGTTGACATGCAGCGGATACACCCACTCTGGTGGCGTAATGCGTGCATAGATATCGTGTGCTTGATTGGCATTGACCTTTGGCCCAATCAGTCCTAAACGCTGCGAGGTGCGGAATACGTGCGTATCGACAGGCATGGCAGGCCAATCCAGATGAAACATCAAAACGCAGGCCGCTGTTTTCGGTCCAACTCCTGGTAGTTGCCGAAGATAACGCCAGGCTTCTTTTGTGGTACGCTTCGTAAGTTCATCATACAGATACTCCGCGAGCGTTTTTGTGCCTCCCTGGTCCTGTTGCTGTTCCGTGAGCGTCTGTAAAACATCCTGAATGCGCACTGATTTAATCATAGCCAATCCTCCACACTTAATAGCGGCAGCAATTTTATCCGTTGCGGCATCCCGCACAGCTTCCCAGGTAGGAAACGCCATAACCAACTGCTGGTAGGCGCGTCCCGAATTAAGGTCCGAGGTATGCTGGGAGAGGATGGTTGCGATTAACCCTCCGAGTGGATCATGGTCTGGTTCGTTCGCAGGCTCACCATATGTCTCTATCAGTTTTTCGTACACTCTGGTTAAATGAAGTGTGGGTATAATTGATGTTGCCATGCCCTTTTCCCTATCTAATGGTAATGCCATTATTCTAGCGTCGCTATCTTATCTATGCAAGCAAGACACTGCATTCATCATTTTTTGCTATAGATTGACGATTTCAGCCAGTTCTAGTCAAAACTCCTGACTGGCTCGCTGCCCTCGGCTATCTTCCAGTTGCTTAGCTGCTCTATTTGTTTCATGGATTTAAATCTTGCCTTAATGCATTTACCCTCGGAGGAAGTCATCAACCCACTTTACTGCATTCTGAAAATCAGCGGACTGTTCTGATAAGAGTGAAGGTAAGCCACTAACGAGGCGAAATAATTCAAAAATCTCATCACGCGTCTCAGCCTCGCTCCAAGCCCATTGAATGAGAGATAAGAGTTTTTCCTGTTCCTGGGCTTTTGTTAAGTCCTCACCCAGTTCTCTAATAGCTTTCACTCTTTCATTTTTATCGTCTATACGCCCAATGGCATTCCTTGCTTCATCCCATCGCTGGTTCTTGGCATGATTATGACTGATCGTCGAAAGCGTTTTATTTTGTTCGTCTTTTTCTTTGATTTTGGGAACGACTTCTTCGACTACCCATTCCTGAGTAGATGGGTCTCTGCGCAAAGTGGATATAGCATTACGACGATAGCGGGGAATGGTTATTTCTTCAATGATAGCTATAACAACAGATTTTTCCATCTGACATGTGTTCACCATATTTTCTACTAACTGAAGAAGAGTAGATTCGCACCGAACTTTGCTCTCAATACGAAGTGCTGTAGAATGAGCCTGCTCCCAATTCCCTCTTTCTCCATATGCAATAGCCAAACTGCTTTCATAAGACGCTTTACGCTTCGAGTCCCTTATGCGGCTAATTGTCTCCTCTACCTGCACCCATAGCTCTTTCTGTATCATAGTTCCTATAAGTAAGGACTCTAAATACCGCTTTGATGTTCGATCTTTGACGAGCTCAATCTGATTTTCCGCATTTTCCCAATATTGCTCCTGTACTAGATCTTCGATCAGCGTAGACCTCAGCCAATCGATATCTAAATCGTCCAGGGGAAGCGCCAGGAGATTTTCGATCTGGTCCCAACTTTGTGCAATGATTAAACTGTGTATTCTCTGATCGAAATAGCTATTGAAGAGACGATCGTCAAGGTCCGCATTGATGAAAGCTTGAACGATATTGTGCATTCTTTTGACTTGGGTACATTGGAGAAGGGCATCTAACAGGGTATAGATGACCAGCAGGCGGATATCTATGATGCTAATCTGGTTTATGGCTTGTTCTGCCTTTGTCCATAATTGCTGCTTAATAAGAGCTTTAGCTAGAGATGCAAAAGCGTCACTTTTCTCTTGGGGGTCAGGCAACTGACAGATATAAGTTTCAGCCTGCTCCCATAGCTCTTCGGACAGCAGAGTGAGAATTTGTACTCTCAAGTCTTCAAAGGAGACTTTTTGTTCTAGCGCTTCATGCACAGCAGCGTTGTTGTCATCACTCGAAGAAAGCGTTCTCTTCTGCTTCACGCAGATTTTCTACTGCTTTTACCTCATTTACTGCATCTAAGTTAACTAGAGCATCGAGTTCAATTTGACATAATACATCTGGATTGGCTTCACTTAAAGCCTCCTTTTTTCTGCGCCGTCGTCCCCCTCGACGACCGCGTGATCTTCTTTTCTTTAGTGTGAGAATAAGCATGGTGGCATCGGGATCGGCATTGTTTTCCTCTTGTATATTATGTTCATTACTCATAGAGTGTTCCTGTCTATGTTCATCTTTTTTGCTGATCAGAGTTATTTGCTATCATTATCCTCGCTTCGGTATCAGAATTGCTGTCGCCATCGTCGTCTTCGATGTCAGAAGTATTATCATCAGACCGATAGACCCTATCTGGGGCTGATAGAAAATCATTTGCGCTGAGTGCTGACTCTCCATCGATTTGTGAATCAGACCAAGTTGTACTTCCCAGGTCGCTGTTGTTGCTCTTTTTACCGCGCCGTCTTCCTCCTCGACGGGTACGTGATCTTCCTTTCTTTGTCGGCGTAGGGTTAGTGTCCTGAGCGGTAGCTACAGAACTTCCGCCCTCATCTTTTGTTTGCTGTTGCATTAGTGGAGATTTACCAGGACTGTTTCCGTTTTGTGCCTGCGCAGCTTTTTTTCGCCAGAGGCGATCTGGTCTTGCCTGGGTAAGCAGTGCGACTGGTGAGCGATCACGGAGTTCATCTTCTAATTCCGGTAGTTCCTCGTCATCTTGATTTACTACTTGGGCGTTATTGATAGCATCCAGAACTTCCTGCCAAGTAGCTTCTGCATCATCCCAGCACTGAAATCGGGCCTGCGCTCCTCCTAGCTTGACAAGAGTTCTAATTTGATCATTTTTATCTCTAATATCATTGATAATCTCCCTAGCTTCTCGCCATTCGCTACCAGCTTCATCCCGTAAGGAGGCTAAACTCAATTCTGCACCCAACTCAATCAAAGCCTGGGCCTGCACATTTATTTGCAGTGTGAGAATGATATCTCTGGCTCGATCCCACTCCCTAGCCTGCATAAATGCACGTGCAAGATTACGAGCACTATTATCACGAGCATCAATTCTATCGCTGGATTGAATCAAATCAGACCGAAGGATTTTCTCTGCTTCAAGCCA
Organism: uncultured Chloroflexia bacterium; assembly: GCA_963802635.1. Taxonomy (GTDB): domain Bacteria; phylum Chloroflexota; class Ktedonobacteria; order Ktedonobacterales; family Ktedonobacteraceae; genus CAVTLG01. The sequence continues at coordinate 1,568,324 of CAWDJJ010000001.1, forward strand.
AAATTCTTCGGCCAGTTCGGCCAGTTGCTTCTGGGCATATGCTTGCCCCAGAAGCGCCAGGGCACAGACACGCACATCGTATTGCTCAATAGTATCGATTGCCTCTTCTGCACGCTCCAATAGCTGAGCCTGAATGAAGACTTTGACCAAGTTCCATTGGATCCATCCTCTTTGGTATCCTTCAACCTTTGAGATACTACTCAATGCTTTAGCCCATAGCTGTTCAGCCTCTTGTTGTTGTGCTGTGAGGAAATAAGCTAGCCCGAGCTTACTAAATAACTTACTACTATGTTGCAAATCAGTAATGTGAGGAAGAAGGGCCTTAGCCTTCTCAACTTGCTGTCCCGACAACAAAGAGGCCCCCAGATCACTTAACATCCATGATCGCTTTTTATCATTGATCTCAAATGAGAGAAGAATCTCTTCTGCCCGCTGCCAGCATTTGAGAGCATCTTCGCTCCGACGATTCTGGATAAAGATTTCGCCAAGCTCCCGCCAGGCTTCGGCTTGCACTAGTGGATCTCCCTCTATAAGGGCAATGGTTTCTTTTGCCTCTTTCCAGAAATGAGCATAGGCCAGAGCAAGAGACGACTCTCGCCAGAGCTTGCTCTGTATTTCATTGTCATGAATACGATAGATGAGTTTCTTGACACGTTCCCATCGTCCTATACGTTGCAGCTTTGCTACTCTCCCTCGCACTTCATTATATTCAAGTGAGTTTGCTTGCTGGGGATTAGTGCTATTATGAGTCTGCCTTTGTGCCCTTTCCATATCAATGAGCGTAATCCGCAAAATATTCATTTGCTCATCACTTTTTTGCAGGCTAATATTGCTCTCGATCTCATCCCATGTGTGGTCTGCAAGACTTATATTTCCTTCTTCTGCGTAAAAAATAGCCTGTTCACATAATTCTCTGATATGTGTCTCACGATCTTCTATAAGTTTTATTTCGTCATTAGCTAAATCCTCATGGCCGTTTTTTAATAGGCTGCAAATATATACATAATGTGCATCGTTATAAAGATCCTCGTGCATTTCTTTTAGCTGCTCAAGATGATCATTAGCCGCCTCCCATTTACGTTCCTGTACTAATGCAATGATCAGATCGTGACGGGCTTCGGCTTTGTCTTCAAGTGTGGGAACCTTGCCGATCAGTTGTTCAACTTGCGACCAAGCTTTCTTGTTGATGTAGGCTTTTCTTACAAGTGCCCAGGCACAGCTCTGCTCGTGTGAGGTACGAAAGCGGGCAATAGCCTCTTCAGCAGCAGTCCACATGTGCATCTGTGCCAGACTTTGTACCAATTTATTGGTTGCTTCTGCCTGTTTATGAGATGAGTTGCGGATAAGGGAGATACAGCTTTTTGCTTCTTTCAATGCTTGTATTCCCTTCTTTTCTTGTTTGTATCGATACCGAACTTCTGCAATGGAACACCAGAGTTCAACTTGCTCCATCAGGGAAGTAGCCTTGATTTGCTGCTCAATAAGCGACCATATATGTAAAGTGGCAAGTGCCTGACTAGATTGGTACATCTTTTCCAGTGCTTCTGCTAAATAAACCAAGACACGGGTCTTCCAATAGGGATCATTGATGACTGGAATGAGTTGCTCACATTCATCGATAGATTGGCTATCGACAAGCTTCTGGCAAAGCATAGAAACACAGCGAGAGCGTATTTTACCGTTTAGAATTTCCTTTGCAATGGATAGTGCTTGCTGTTGTTGGTGATGCTGGACAAGCATTTCACAATATTTTTCTCTGAGCTTATCTTTGTATATATCATTAGCCGTATGTATATCATTAACCATAAGTGCAATGAGTTTTTGGGCTTCGTTATATTGTGCTTGTTGGATATAGATACTGTCCAGTTGGTAAAGGGTTTCGGCACGAAAATCCGATTTTGTAGCATCTAAGATCTGTTTAATATAATCCCAGTGTTCCCATTGAGCCAGGATTTGAGCCAGTTGCCGCGCTGCACGAGTCCAGTCCTTCTCGTTACTCACTGCGGGAATGACTTTACATACCTGAAACAGGGTACTTAGTTGCTTAGAAATATGTTCTTGATCGTTGATAAACTGCGCGATTTCGAGCAAGGCAAACGCTTTGGTCTCTGGTCGCGTCTGGAGTTCGGCAAGATCCAAAGCTTTCTGTTTGCGATTGAGAAGCATCAGTAGGCGAAAGGCTTCAATAGGGTATTGATCGGCCTTGCTTGTTAAGCTGCAATACAATAAGGAGTAACGCCAGAGATTAGGTAACTGAGCAATCCCGTCGGCATAGATCCACTTTGCCGCACTAGCAGCCTGTTTGCCTAAATTCAGATCCTGAGCATATGCACGCATCCCAGAATCGAGGTAACTAATCTTATTGCGGCCATATTGACCTTTATTTAAGACCTCAAAAAGACGTTCCCATTCTTTACTGCCTGCGTTGCCTGCATAGTAAAGATGGGTAATGTAATGCTTCTGCGCATATTCCCGCCTATCTTGTTCAACATCATCATAAGAGTCTTTCTCCCAGATAATGGAGATGTTATCACGCTCACACCAACGCGTCATCAACCCATGCCATTTCATCTCTTCGCGAGGAAGAAACTCGTTCTGACGTAGAAACTGATAGAGCATCAAGTGAAAAAGTGAATAACGAGGATATTGATGCCCATCCTCTGATACCAGGCCAGCTAAACTCTCCAAGCCATCTTTTAAGCGGTGCTCACTCACATCGGCAATAATTTGTTTGATATGACTCAGGCTGAGGGGATCACGAGCAACGAGGAGCACGCCCAGGATGGGACGAATAACTTGTTCCCAATCTAGCTTATTTTTCTTGAAACGCTCCATTGCCCAATAAAAGATCTGCTCTGGATTGTTTGAAATACGTTGTACAAACGCGGCGATATCTGCTACATTCTCTATCTCTGACGTTTGTAGGTTTTGTAATTCAGTAGCAGCTAAACCAAGAAAAAGTGCATTGCCTTGTAATTTTGCATGGATACGATCAGCATGAAATGGAGGGATGAATACCTGTTTTCGCTTTAAGATAAGATCAAAATCTCGCCGACTTAAATTAGCGAGGCGATATTGGTACAATGGTTTTAATAATTTGAGTGGTCGTAGTGTATCATCAGGACGTGTGCCGAGCGCGAGAACAATACCAGGAGGAAGATCTGTAGGCAAAAAGCTTAAATCGCGAGTATTATCTTCTTGCTCCAATTGGTCAAGACCGTCAATAAAAATGACTTCCTGCCTTCCTTTATCTGCTACTTCTTTTAACACCTTTATAAAATTCTCTTTTAGTACCGTTCGGATCTCACTTCTCACGTAGATATCTGGCAACTGGTATTTACGAACTAATCGAGCAATTAGGTTACGTAACAAAACAGTTTGATGATCTGGCACTGGCCTGAAAGGAATGAAATGGAAAGCAGTCTGCTCAACACCATAATCAGCTACTAAGCGTGCTATAATACTGCTTTTGCCTTCACCGGCGTGAGCGGCGATGGTCAGATACCCACCATATGGCTGTTTTTCGTGAATGCGTTGTTTAATCTCATTGAGTTCTCTGGTACGTCCAACAAAACCCTCAAGTCGACTACGCATAAAACCGCTATGATCCGCGAGAGCGGTTTTGAAAACATCAGCAAGCTCCTCTGCATAACGATCGCCAAGACTTCTCCCGCTTGCATCTCTCTGTGGAGAAATAAACCAGATCGTTTGTGCTTCATCTTTGCTCTTGTTGCATAATGGGACAGGCATCAGTGTATGAGGAGGTTTCAAAATCTTGTTTGCCTCATCGCGAAACATACTCATTTTTTGCAAGATATTGCCAAGAGAGAGCAAATCACCACCATTGGGAGATACATCCTTCAAACGTGAGCCAAAGGAGTTCAGCAATATCCAGGACAAGAAACCTGTTCCACCATCCGCCCTGAAAGCGCGAGCTTGTTTGGGATTGGTGCAGGCAGTCAGGGCAATACTGGCAAAGTCTTTCAGGCCAAGTTTGGAGAAAAAAGCAGCCTGCTCTACGCTTTCGGAGAGAGCTTCAAAGGCGACACCACTATAGCAACAATCTAAAATGAGAACCGTCTGCCTAGCTTTGCACCTTTTTGTCAGACAACGCTTGATGGATCTGATTGCTATTGCAAAAGTCTCGAGGTCGCTCCTATTTGTATCATTGCAGATGAGATAGAGTTCTTCATCCTCTAATATTGCGTAGCCAGAAAAGTAGATGATTAGCAAGTCGTCTTCCTCACATTTTTCAAGAAACTGCCCAAGTTGATCTAACGTTTTTTCACGTTCCCTGGCTATCTCATATTTAACATACTCGAACTCGCATGGACTCTTTTTCAGGGAATTGGCAAGCTGTTCTACATCTCGTTCGGCATACGGAAGCGAAGGCCAGATGGGGCTTTGTGGGCCATTAGCCCCGATAAGAAAAGCATAGCGTTTTTGCATTATCACCTCTCCAATTTCTTACTGCTTTTTTCTGGTCGCAATGATGCTGTTTAATCTATATCTTTTGTTGACGTATGTCAACAGCATGTAAAGAATGCTTTCAGGCCGCTCATGGTCTGTTGAAAGATACGTTATTTTTCATTGGACAGGCTATGACATTTCACAGTACTTAGAAAAATTTATTCTCCTGTAAAAAGTCCTTCTATTCTTAAAAAGGTTATGTAACGTTTGCAATCGCTGATAGCCAGAAGGGGGCAGAGTACCGAATGTTCGCAAATACACAACTCGCGTCTCATAATGTTGAAGTTGTTCTGCGCTATTGCCTTCTGCAGTAGCAATAGAAACGATATTATAGACATATATTGTGGTATCATGTGTTCTAGCGAGGAGTTGCGCGTGCATATGTGGAACACGAAATATTTACCAACTTTTCCTATTTTTGTAGGTTGCCAGACCTCAAATACATACAATAAACTATTATAAATCAACTATATTGTTGCTAAAACTGGAGCACGAACAGTTTCAGGAGGACTACCACGCTATGATCGATCCAGTAAAACCCAAATCCAATGATGCTATGAACATCTCATTGTTGCATACTCTGAAGGGTCACACGTCTCCTATCTACACTGTGGCTTGGTCACCAGATGGTCTATGGATCGTATCTGGCTCAGAAGACGGGATCATGCGAAACTGGGAGACAAGCAGCGGAAATGTTCAACATATCTTGAAGGGACATGAAGGTCTCATCTCGTCTGTGGCTTGTTCACAGAGGAGCAGATTAGTAGCCGATGGACTCGTGGTTATAAATTCATTCGTTGTAACATATGCGATACCAAAACCTCTCTGCTAGAAGGAAGGATATATTCCTTAGAATCGTCTCCGCTACTGTGCAGAGAAACAAATCAGATGAATAAGCCAGGATCAGGTAGACAATGGGATAGCGTAAATGCGTTAACAACGCAAGATGGTAAGATAGACGTGGAAACCTCTCATCGCCAGCAAATGAATACTAACAAAAATACTGCAATAACTATTCATGTCTACGTCTCTTGTGCTCGTACCGAAATGGATGAGAAACTGTATGCTCGGTTAAATGAACAACTGAGTATGCTAAAACGACAACCAGATATTCATTTCTGGGATAAACAATCTATTGATGCGGGAGCGAATTGGCAGCAAGAAATTGTTGACCGTATAAGCCAGGCCCACCTCATTTTACTACTGTTTAGTTCAGATTTTCTGGCTTCTGACGAATGCTATCAGGAAATGGAACTGGCAGCCAAAGGGAGAGATGAGAGAGGGGCTTGCGTGATTCCTATTCTTATGCGTCCATCCGATTGGCAAAATACGCTCATTCATATGCTTAAACCATTACCCACCGATCGAAAATCCATCAGTGAGCAAACCGATTGCGAAAAAGCGCTACATGATGTTGCTGGGCATATCCGAGACATCATCGAAAAAATACGGCAAGGACTATCTGCGACTGATACAACAACTACGAGGAGCGATTACTAACTACTCTCATTATGGCGTAAGCATGTAAGGGAGGTTAGAAGATCAAGACAAGATCGTCAGCAATGTTGAAAGCGTCTAACAGACTCCTCAGAAATCGTCACTCGTGCCATAAGTTATTCTGCTGTCCAGTCAAGTTCCTCGTTAAGAAGGTCGCTCGTTTATTCTAGCGTTGCTCTCTTCTCTATGCAAGAGGGGTGGCATGAAGAAGCGATTTGACTCGTGACCAGACACCCTACAGAGCAAGAGGGAGGGTGAACCGGAAAGTGGAAACAACCGTCGCTGTTGCTAGCGGAATTGCAGGTTTGGTTGAGGCTGATGCAGAGGCGTGAGCAATGGTCAAGCGGCTGCATAGGTTCTGTACAGCCGCTTTCGTCGCAATGAGCAATGTTTGCACCCTATGAGCCAACAATATCAGGCGCACGATAAATGACGTCTGGATATGAGGTACTAGCAGGCATAAAGAGATAGTCATTGCCCTTGACGGGTGTAAGATAGCCAGCCTGCGTCAGAAGATGCGGCACATCAGCCACGCTTGCTAGCAGAACTGGTGTGAAAGCCCAATTGTCAGGTGGTTCCTGCCCTAAAATAGCGCGTCCTAGCACGCGATGTTCAGACTCAATGGTCGCCATCTGAGCAGCGATCTGGGCGAGACGTGACTGTCTCTGCAGGGCAAATTCCCGCACAGCCGCCAGGTAAGCGGCAGCAAAAATGTCTTCGAGTTCCTGTTGCGTTTCAATAAAGTGCGCCAGGCTGGTGAACGTATGAGGTCCGTGGGGGAAACTGAACTCGCTGGTCAGGGGTTGCGCGCCATTATCGCGCAAGAAGTATTCATGGATTTGTTCTTCCACCAGTGCGGCTTGCAGGCAAGTAATCTCGTTGTCTTGCAGGCCAAGCGTAGCTGCCTGTGCCAGACCATGGCTATAGAGCGTCACCGCCAGGCGCTCCATTGTACGTGTGATATGGAGTATCTCTTGCACAGAGGTTGGCTTCTGTTCAACTTCAGTCGGTGAAACCGCTCGCGCTCGCAGCGATGGCACAATACTTATACCGGCAATGCCTGCAGCTCCCACCGAGGCTCCAGCGAGCACACCTTTTAAGAGACTGCGGCGCGATGCCTGGATAGATAACATAAATTTTCCTCCTGTACTAATAATCATGCTGGATGAGATTTATTGTACAGTAACTGTAAATACTTATTTATTGGAATATATGTAACTTACGATCTATCAATTCATATGTATTTCTGACTGCATTCCGGGCATTCGCAGAGCGCGCGCAGTTTTTCATAGGTATAGATCCCTGTTTTATGTCCATCTTCCCAGATGGGCGTCAGGCCGTAGCGTCCCACAGGTTCAATGTTCACCAGCGTCGTCTCATCAATGCTCAGACTTTGCTTGCTCTGCAACATACCGGGCATACCGCCCTCACCGGCACACCAGGCACAGGGGCAGGCCCAGCGTAAACGCTCCCACCCATGAATGCTCTCATGGTCGTCACTCCATGAAAGGATCAGTTGTCGGTGCTCCTCATCGAGGAAAAAGGAGATTGGGGTTGGATGATCATACTGTGTCATAAAAGTACTCCTGTAACGGTCGCGTACAGTGACCGGATGCATCGTATCATGAAAATCTATTCAGGCATAATATATACAAAGCCATTATAATCTTTATCTATGGGCGGGTCTACACTGGGAAACGGTAGATCTGTCATCGATCATCCCAATAAGAGCATCCAGGACCCGCGTAGAGGATATCTTGTTGATCTAATAGGAGTAATAGCGTTACTGCCATTCCAGGCTTTGCGTTCTAGCTGTTAGAACATAGAGAAGGTAGGAGTTAATGACCGCATTCGAGCTTATAGGTGGATTCACAGGTCTATTGCTAGTGGTGATCGTCGCGGCCTGCCTGATCGGCATGTGGCTGCGGCTGCGTCTCACGCGATTACAAACACAACAACAAGCATGGGAACATGCCCAGGAAATCCACATTCAACAGTGGAAAGAGGAACAAGAAACCTATATTATTCAACTGGCAGAAGAGCTGCTCCTCCAAATGGAAACGCTCTACGCCGAGAAGCAAAAGCACGAGGAAGTCAATAGAGCGCGCGCCAAAATGTTGGTAAAGTTGTATAAAACGGCTATCGCCAAGGCAAAAATAGAACAGATACTGATCCATCTACCACGTGTTGAAGATATGCCATTGCCGCAGAAAAATGGCTTGCCGCAGAGAGCTTTACAAGCACATGAGTCCGCCCATAGCTTGCAAGGAGCCAATCTCGTAGCGCGCGATCTTGCACATCGCTACCTGAGGCAGATGAACTTAAGTCAGGCGCAACTCACAGAAGCTAGTCTGTATATGGCAGATCTCTCAGGCGCGAATTTGCGTGGCGCAAACCTGATGAACGCGGACCTCTCAGGCGCAAATCTGGAGAACGCAGACCTGCATGGGGCCAACCTGCATGGAGCCAATCTCCTCGTCGCTGATTTGAACAACGCCATACTCACACAGGCCGATCTGCGTGATGTGCGCAATCTCACTGCGGAACAACTGGCTAGCGCCATCATCGATAGCACGACCAGCATTGATAGTACCTACGATATCATTCGACCGTTTGTCGAGCGGCCATACAAACAGTTTTTAAGCTTGCAATCGGCTGACCAACATTAATCTGTGCAAAAGGGGTTAGGAAAAAGAGATAGATCCCCAAAAACGGTAAATTTATATTATTTTAGTTATTCTGGTAATACATACAAAACACGCTATAAATTGAAGGTTATCGTGTGTTATACTAGAGCAGCCAGAACAAAAACACATTTTTTGATAGAGGACACCGAGATGACAAATGAATACCAACTTCCATTGGCCGGGAAAGTCGCGTTAGTGACGGGTAGCAGCCAGGGCATTGGTCGCGCTACCGCCGAAAGACTGGCAAAGGCTGGAGCCGATATTGTCATTAATTATCGTAATAACAGTCAGGCCGCAGAAGAGGCAAAAGCCAGCATTGAGGCATTGGGCAGGCGTTGCATCGCCATCCGAGCCGATGTGAGCCAGGAAGAGGAAGTCACACATCTCTTTAGCGAAAGCACACAAGCCCTGGGACCCATTGCCATTCTCGTCAATAACGCTGGGACCACGCGTGATAAACTGATCATCCAGATGTCACTCGCCGATTTTGAACAGGTCCTGGATACCAATCTGCGTGCAGCGTTTCTTTGCACCAGGGCCGCACTACGGGGCATGATGAGAGCACGCTGGGGCCGCATCGTGAATGTTGCGTCAGTTGCAGGTTTGCTAGGACCGGCGGGGCAGGCAAACTACGGAGCCTCGAAGGCGGCTATCATCTCATTGACGCTGAGCACCGCGCGCGAAATGGCGAGCCGCAATATTACCGCCAACGCTGTTGCCCCTGGTTTCGTGCCGACCGAACTGACCTCCAGCACTACCGAGCAACAACGCAAATATATGCTCGATTCCACACCGCTTGGTCGCTTTGGCTCGACAGAAGAGGTTGCAGCGGCCATTAGCTTTCTTTGCTCGCCCGATGCCAGCTATATTACCGGGCAGGTCCTGGCTGTGGATGGCGGCATGTCTATGCATATGTAGGATACGAGAGCAATGCCCTTCACATATGCCTGATGTTCGCAAAGACGAGGCCCAAAAATTAATGAAACAAAGGCAACCGTGAGCCCTCTCTAATCTTTTGACAGAAATTATAAACGAAGGAGGGTTTACCTATGGGTCTTATTGAAACAGATGAAACCAATCTCTATACATTTGAACCGTTTGCTGCGCATACCGCTTACACAGAAGTAAACCGTGCACTCGTTCGGCAGGCATTGAAGCATCTGGTAGCCCGCTCTAACGATACCGTTGTCACCATCGTCGATATGGCTTGTGGCACAGGCGTTATTACACGCTTGATCGCTGAAGAAATCGCACAACAGGGGCAACTGCGCCAGACACGCCTGATAGGTGTCGATCCATCAGCAGAAGCGTTGCGTCGTGCCCAAAAAGGCATGGAGGAGATGAGCACAACCATCCAGGCAGAGTTCATTCAGGGAGAGGCCACCGATTTACCCAGCCTTGTACAGAACGTCGATGCGGCATTCTTCTGCAATGCGATTCACCTCGTTCCCGACAAACTCACAGCTTTCCAGCAGATCGCAGCCATTCTTGCGCCCGGTGGCATCTTTGGCTGCAATAGTGCGTTTTATGAGGGTACCTATGTGCCAGGCACGGAGCGCTTTTATCGTCTCTGGACACGACGAGCTGTGGGTTGGCTAAAAAAGGAACATCCTGATGCGCACCTGTCACGGGAGGCCAAAGCGATGGCTATGCAATGGTTAACACCAGCAGATTATGTGAATCTGCTCAAACAGTGTAACTTTGCGGAAGTCGAGACCGAATGGAGGAATGCCGACATTTCACTGGATGGTTGGCGAGATCTAGGGCAATACTGGCTCTTCATTGAGGGCGCATTGCCAGGCGTGCCACTAGCATATGGAGCGAAGGCACTGGAAACTGCTGTCTATCAGGCTGGGCAAGAACTCGGACTGACGACGGTCTCACGCACATGGTTGCAGATCGTCGCCACAAAAGACTGAAAGTGAACATAAAAATCTAATAAAAATTGTGCAGTTTTGTTGACGTTATTCAAGCAAGCTGGTATGATATTCATAATACCTAGTGCTTTTATGGCAATTTTCAACGATAGGGTGAAAGATATGCAGGAAGCACAGACATGGCGTGAGTTGTTGGGGATAATCATCAGTGATAGCAAGGAAAAGCAACGCCTCGTAGAGGAACTGGGCATTACGCCTATCACATTGACGCGCTGGGTGAATGGGGAATCTGAACCACGTTCGCAAAACTTACGCCATTTGCTCTATGTGTTACCACAATACCGTGAGCAACTCCGTGTCTTGCTCAAAGAAGAGAAGGGCTTTGAGGAGTTTGCCAATCCAATACGAGACGATTCAGTCAAAGAGATTCCATCCGCATTCTATGGTCGGGTGCTGGTCGCACGTGGATCAACAAACGAGCGTATACGCTTCTGGTCAACGTGTCACCTGATTTTACAGCAGGCGATTGGACAGCTTGACCTGGACCGGCACGGAATATCGATCTGGGTCGTGCGTTGTATGCCCCCCTCGGGACCGCATATGAAAGTGCGTAGCCTGCGCGAAAGTGTGGGATTAGGTACGTCCCCCTGGTCTGGCAACCTGGAACAGCAAGCCATGTTCCTGGGCGCAGAGTCGCTGGCTGGCAATGTCGTGACGCTGTGCCGACCGGGCATTATCCAGAATCTGGATGAGGAGCATAGCTTGATGCCAGCGACGCGCGTCGAGTTTGAAAAAAGTGCGGCTATTTATCCGATTCTCTACGCAGGGCGCATTTCAGGGGTATTACTGGTTTCCAGTACACAATCCAATTTCTTTCTTGCACAGGAGCGCACAGAGCTGATACAGCATTATGCAGATCTGTTTGCACTGGCCTTTGAACCAGAGGATTTCTATGAACCCGAGGACATTGCACTGTGCGTGATGCCATCTCACGCTGAGCAAAAAGCCTATTTTGCCGAGTTTCGTCTGTTGGTAGCTGCTACGATGCGTACAGCCGCCAACAGGAACGTGCCGGTCAATAATCTGCAAGCCGATATGCTGGTATGGCAACGGTTAGAAGACGAACTTTTGAAGCTGCCCGTGCTTAGAATGGTTCAGTAAAGGAACGAGTGTATTATTCCTACGGCTTTTTTCGACGACTTTGATCAATCAATGAATCAGCATTGGACGCAGACCTGTATCGGGTCAGGCTCACTCACCTGTAGCGCGTCTCTATTACGTATGACGTTGCCCGCTGTGCAGCAGGGGCATTACGCAGATGCACAGATTGACGATTATGGGCAGCGCTCCCGCGCAACATTTCCCTGGCAACCACCATTACGCATGGAAGTACGTGCGCGTTCGTCATTGCCTGTGGCTACCGCAGAGAGCACAGTTGCCAGCCACGGGATTTTGCGCGGCACGGCTGGTTTCGGTTTCTGGAATTATCCCTTTTCAGTGCGGGGGGATGTGCTGATGTTACCCGATGCGATCTGGTTTTTCTATGCCTCACCGCCCTCGAACATGGCTCTGGTGCCTGGCGTGCCTGGCTGGGGCTGGAAAGCTCAGGTTGTCCACACGATGCGTCCTGGTGCATTACTGGCGGTACTGCCGACTGCGCTGACAACTGGCTGGGGTCTGCTCACCAGGAACACTGCACCCGCGTCGCGCTGGATGCAGCGGCTAAGCGGTGCCAGCGAAGCTCTACTGAACGTAGACACGACAGAATGGCATACCTACACGTTAGAATGGCAGACAAGCGTAGCTCACTTCTGGGTAGATGGTCAGCCTGTACTCAGCGTGCCCAATCCGCCGGTACGACCGCTGGGTTTTGTGGCCTGGCTGGATAATCAATACGCCATAGCGACACCACGGGGCAATCTGCGCTTTGGCACTGTTACCAGCGGTTCCCAGTGGTTTGAATTGGATGCAGTGAAAATTGAGCGTGACTGATGATGAACGATCTGCCATTTTGTCCCTATAATCTCCTTGCATGGATCTCATCTTACCCGTAAAATATATCTGATTGCATAACATCGACATTTAAGTAGTGTTGCATGCACTGATAGTCAATGCTATGGCCTCAATTCACCATCTGGTTACAGTCAACGGCCCAGAAAGCCCCCGTCTCATTCATGCGGGGGATGAATGGGCCTACCTTATCTGGGGCTTGGGCATAGGGGTACGTGTTTTCTGATGAAATGTTCATTTCACTTCTCCTGTATGAATATTTCTTTATTGACAGGTATGATAGGATGTGCGCATATCCTCTTAAACAGTCAGAAACGCCGCTATCTCCTTTCTGACACATGAGCGCGCAGCGCTAGCCACGACAGTGGCGTTTGTGTCAGTATCAAGATAAGCGCGTCTAGCTACGCTCATCTGACTGAGAGGAGTAAGAGTGCGAACGCTTCTGGACAGAAGACCGCTACGCGCCGTTCCGCAAGGGCGACGAGCAAGTCATCTGGTTGAAGGAAGAACCCCCGTGCATTCATGCCGGGGAGTGTCAGGCTGGTGCACTTGTGACGGACGTGAATAAACGAATGCTTTTCCGACCATCCGCTGTGCATAAGGTCATTCGCGCAGTATCCACGGAGTCATAAGTGACCAGCTTTAGAGCGTCCAGATCGTAGTGCTGCGGCACCTGGGAGAACGCCTGGACCTGCGTTATCAGTTGCCTGGGAGCTTGCCCACGCAGTTTGAAGAACGGGATGAGCTGGTCGCCCGACCACGTCCGCGATAGTTCACAACGTTGCTGTTGTCCTGCGTTGGCTGTTCCCTCCCATTGAGAGCTGAAGACGTACTGATACGTCGTACGTGGTTGCGCTGTCTGCGTGTTCTGTAGCGTCCAACGGGTCGCCAGCCATTGTGCCACGCTCCCTGGACTGGATAGCACATCCGCTTGAGTTGAGCGCAGTTGCACGCCTCCACTCAGTTGTAGCGCTGGCTGCGGTTCCGACTGTGCGCTCAGCACATATAACTTGAAGGGCGCGCCTCCTGGATGCGGAATCTCCTCGACCAGTCGGGCTGTGGTGTAGCGCCGCAGTAGAGCATCAATATCTGGTCGGTTAGGATCGCTCACGTACACTACCGGTCCGCTTTGTGTATCTGGCAGCAGCATACATTGCTGAGAATTGAATACCGCCATTGGCGTCTGCGCAAATTGTGCCAGGTAGCTTACCGCACTCTCATCGTCCCCGTGGATATCAATGTAGGCTCGCGTAAGATGCTGCTGCCGCGCGACCTGATCGGCGGCTTTCACGATGCGCTGCACTGTCGCCAGGTCAAAATATTCTGGAATGGCATAGTTGCTGACAAAATTGCCACGTGCATGATCAACCAGCCAGCCAGCACTTGCCAGCGTTTGCACGCCTACGATCAGCGCCAATGCCACATATAAGCTATAGCGTAGTACGCGCTCGCGCGAGGGCCACATCTGGTGTTGCAACTTCACGACCGTAGCCAACAAGAGCGCGATCAAGATAAAGGGACCGGGTAGCAGATACATCAGGTAGTGTATATACATGTAGACACTGACTGGATGACGCAACATGACCAGGACCATGCTCTGCCACGCCAGCAGCAGCAGCAACCCTTTGCGCTCAGGCGAGGCCAAGAGTTGCCTCCACCAGCCCGATAAACCTCTCTGCTCACGCTGACGATCCGGCCACAGGATCAACACGATGAGCGCTACTGCACCTCCTGCGAGTAGCACCTCCATCAGCCAGCTCACCGGCAGGATGAACTGTGCGATAAAGCGCAGTGGGGTTGTCAGCAGAATAGAGCGCCCGTTGCTCGGGATAAGATGGGTATCGGCTTGCTGGTGCAACGGATTGAGCACAAAGGATTGCACAAATACACGATAGAACTGCAGAGGGTCGCTACTGAAGTGCGAGGGCTGCTTGGCCTTCAAGAACAACTGGTTAAGATCCGCAAAATGGTTGCAACACTCCAGATAGATATAGGGCGCAAAGAGCAATAGCAGTCCAAGAGCCGTCAGCAGCAGCTCCCGCCAGCGCAGCGTTTTGTAGGCCAGTAGCACCGCAACTAGCAGGGGCGCGAGCAGGTAGACGGCGGTGGAGTGAAATTGATACATCGCCCCAAGCAGGAGCACCGCTGGCAAGAACCAGTGACGCTTCTCTTCCACCACACCACGAAATAACATGAATAGTAGCAAGATCACAAAGAGCGGCAACAGGTCCGGTTGCCAGATGTCTCGACTGAAGATAATCACGTTGACGACAGTGGCATACAGCAAGGCGGAGATCGTTCCTGCCAGGCGTCCATAGTAGCGGCGCACAAAGAGATAGGTCAGAAGCACCGCCGCGATGTTGCAGAGAGCGATCAAGACGTTGCCTGCCACTGGATTGGGTGTGATAGCTGCCGAGAGCATCATCACATACACAAAAAGCGGCGGGATCAGCGGTCCCGTAGACGCGCGATTGGCACTAATCGGCCACAATCCATACGCCAACGCATCATGAGCCATCTGGTAAAACGTGTTCTGGTCGATCATATACTGCGCGGTATCGATGCGATAGAGTCGTAAGCCAACTGCCAGCAACGCAATCAGATAAAGTTCCCAACTCCGCCACCAGATCGGTGCACTGTTGTGTGTCGGAAACGCTTTTTCCTCGCTAGGTTCTGCTGGGAGCTGTCCGCTGGGAGATTGATGCATACTGTCTTTCCTTGAAGTCCTTTTTTTTATAATACAGTAGAAAGAGGCATGAGGCAATCCACTGGCCCTCGCAGATGGAGTGTCTGTATGCAGCACCTTTCTGCTTTCCAGGCATTTTTCACTAACATAGGCGTATATCAGCTCATATATAAAATCTGGGTCTCTATCCTTGGGTAGAAACGTCGGGAAGCAGGGTAAGGACACGCCTTACCCTGCTTCTAAAATCAGCCAAGCCATTTAGATAGTGTTTGGAACGCGCACACGTTTCGTCAGGAGTGAGCTGAAACCAAACACTATCTTAGAAGAAGCGGCGGCGCGGGCGACGCACATAACTGCCACGCCGAAAGTAGCGCTCATAGCCACGGCGGTAGACACGATGATACGCAAAGCCACTCCACAACGCCACAAACAGGGCTGCGACAATAATCGAAGTGAACAATGGTATACCCGCGATATAGGCATCTCCGGCAATATGGATACCGAGCAACCCAACGATCAGGAAGATACCAATAAAGCCAACGATAATCGCGCCAATGATGCCATCGGGGGTTCTTCTGTGTGCTATCGCCTCACCCAGGAAGCCACCAATTAAGGCAATAATCAGCCAGACCAGTAAATTTTCAAGCGTAAGATGCATATATCTAACCTCCTTGTTTGATGAGAGTATCGTACAATTGCGCTTTCTTTCTTAGCACGTACAAGCCGAGCCTTGCGCTTCAAAAAGACCCCTCGACGCTCTATGCCTGTTCGTGTTAAAATAGGCCCCGACAGCTATTCATCGCATTCACACGCAAGCTTATGCCGGAGGCATATTTGTTTGATAGAAGCATTTGTTTGAGATAGTGTTTGGGTATCAGCTCAACACTGGCGAAAAGTGGGCGCGTTCCAAACACACTCTGGAAAAACTAGGGAGCAGAAGCAATGTCAGGTCATTCAAAGTGGGCGCAGATTCGTCGCTCAAAAGGCGTCAATGATGCGCGTCGAGGTCAATTGTTTACGCGCTTGGGTCGCGAAATTGTGGTTGCCGTACGTGAGGGGAGCAGCGGAGATCCCAATGCAAACTTCCGCTTGCGCATGGCAGTACAACGCGCACGCGATGCCAATATGCCGATGGACAATATTGAGCGCACGATCAAACGTGCCGTTGGTGGTGCGGAAGGCGCAAACCTGGAAGAGATTACCTACGAGGGCTATGGTCCAGGTGGTACGGCAATTATGGTGCAAACGCTGACAGAGAACCGCAACCGTACAGTGGCAGAAGTGCGCAATGCCTTCAATCGCAATGCCGGGAATATGGGCGAAAATGGCTGCGTCGATTGGTTGTTTGAGGCGAAGGGCGTGATTGAGGTCGAACTAAATGGACACGATCCAGATGAGCTGTCACTGGAAGCTGTTGACCTGGGTGCCGATGACGCCGATCCGGCGCATCCTGATGATGAAGCGTTGACCATTTATACCGATCCCTCAGAGCTAGAAACGGTACGCCAGGGTCTGGAGGCGAAAAAGTATAACGTGCTGAAATCTGAAAGCACGATGCTGCCAAAAACGAAAACTGAGTTAAGTGACGAAAAGGTGGCACACCAGCTCATTCGCTTGATTGAAAGGCTCGAAGATCTGGACGATGTGCAGAATGTGTACACCAATGCCGACTTCTCCGAGGAGTTTGTGGCCTCTTACCAATAGTAGAATATCCTCACGATGGATGATTGGATGAACGTAGTCGCCAGTATCCTGGCCGGGCGAAGTAGCTATGCAGAAACCGCAACCGGCCATTCAGTGGCGTGAGTGAGCACTAGCAAGATTTACCTTAATAGCAATGCCATTGATACAGCAGTCAAAGGAGGAAAAGGCGATGCATAAGGCCCTTGATCTCTCCGCATCGCCCACTGTTCGCGTGGCATTGGGCATCGATCCCGGCACAGCGATAGTCGGCTACGCGGTGATCATGGCGCGCGGCAGTGAACTGAGCATGCTGGTGTGCGATGTGATCACGACTCCGGCGAAATGGCCGCTCGCACAGCGTCTGCAACAGATCTACCAGGATCTCAGCACAATCATTGAGACGTATAAGCCGCACGAGGCCGCGATGGAAGAGCTGTTCTTCGCAAAAAATGCGCGCACGGCCATGACCGTCGGGCAGGCGCGTGGCGTGGCGATGCTGGCCTTAGCCAATGGGGGTCTGTCCGTCGCAGAATACACGCCCAAGCAGGTCAAACAAGCTGTGACTGGCTACGGCGGTGCAGCAAAAGATCAAGTCGGAGAAATGGTACGCATACTGCTCAAGCTTTCAACCATTCCTCGACCAGATGACGCCGCCGATGCTGCCGCCATCGCCATTTGTCATCTCAATACAGCTTCCTATGCACAGGCCATTCTGGAATACGAGAGATAGTTGGAAGATGTAGGGAACATGATCTGCACGTTCCACTTTTCCTATGCCTGGGGTACGTAGTTACTGACCTTTAGCAACAGGCGTTATTGCATATAGCGACTAGAAGAGGTACGTTTTGGGGCGATGATTACAAGTATTCATGGAACATTGGACGCCTGTCTCTCAGACAGTGCCATCATACGCGTTGGAGGGTTTGGGGTACGTGTCTTCGCTCCATCGTCAACGCTGCAACGCCTGACGGAAAAAGGGATGCAGGTCGACCTCTCGACGCATTTCCATATGCGCGAAGATGGGATTGCCCTCTATGGCTTTACGGCGGAGGCGGATCGTGATGCTTTTGAACAGCTCATCGCGGTGAGCGGCGTGGGACCCAAAGTGGCGCTGGCTTTACTCTCGGTTATGGATGCCGTCACGTTCTATAAAGCTGTGGCCGATGAGGATCAGCAGCGGTTAGGTCTGGCGAAAGGCGTCGGCAAGAAACTGGCAGCTCATATTATTGTCGAGCTGAAAGGCAAATTGCCCTCGCTGGCAAATCTGGATGGCGTTGCGTCTGGTCCTTCATCTGGCGGCATACAGGCTGAAGTGCTGGAGGCGCTGATGGGATTGGGTTTCTCAACGGCTACGGCCCAGGCTGCTATCGCGAAAATCCCGCAGGATCAGGCGTTGACGCTCAAACAACAAGTCACCTTCGCCTTACGTACTTTTTCGCGCCAGTAACGTCATCATCGTTTATTTTTATTTGAGGCAGTCATGGTCATAGAAGAGCGACTACCGCCCGCGTGCGCCTTTGCCATGTCCGTGTTAGCAGAACACAAACAGGACCCCGATGCAGTGCCAGAAGAGGCAGTGGAGGCTGCCCAGCAACATATCGCGACGTGCACACGCTGCGTGAGTGCTACGGCAAGCAAGCAGACGGGCACAATGACACCACGCAAGAAGAAGAAAGTACGCCGCGTGGCAATCTCCAGCAATGGAAGCCAGGCACCCCTGCAAACGCAGCCAACAGATGCTGCTGAAGCGACAAGCGCCACAGAGCCAGTACACGAAAATGCCAGGCTACAGCCCGCAGAGGGACTACCTGCCAGGCAAATTGCGCCTTTGCCAACGAACGAACCTGCGGAGGTCACGATTGTGGCGCATGGTGCGCCTCCGGTTGAGGGCATGATAGACTGCCAGCAGTGTCGGCAAGTCTTGCAGGAATATGCAGAGGCACTCGATAGAGGTCTCAACGTCGCGCTACTCTATCCAGAAGTGCAAGACCATCTCCTCACCTGTGAAGTAGGCTGCCTGGTGCTACTGGATTTTTTCAGGCAGGAGGCGAAAGCCACGCGCAAGTATCGTCGTCGTCCCATACGCGATCCGTTCAGTGTGATTGGCTGGGAGATGAGCGGCTTCTTCCGGGGAGGACAGATCTCGATGTCTCCCAGAGTGCTGGCTTACGGTACGCTGATCTTGCTCATCCTGATAGCGACACTGGGCGCATTTGCGGGTTATCGCGTGGATGAGAGTGTCTTTCATGCATCACAGGTCACGAAAACCTTTCCAACGCCCGATGGCATCGGTTTAAGTGATGGTCTCAAAATTTTCGATGCCTGTAATGCGACGAGCTATCAAGATAAACGCGCGGCGGCACAGGCCATACAGGGTAACAATCTCACCACGGCCAATCACTTGCTGGCATCTGCCGTCAGCGTAGCGCAGTCCGATACGTCAGGCTGCAATGGTGCCGAAGCTGCCATCTATCAGGAAAATCTGCAGGTGCGCCAGTCGGGACGCGCATTCGGCGTGCTCGTCGTCAGCTTTGACAGCGGACCCGGCAGCGCCAATCCACAGGGTGGTACCAACCGGCATATCCTCTATGCCGCGTATACGCAAGAACTCATCGGGGCCTTTATTGCTCAGCAACAGTATAATCAAACGCAAATGAATACGCCAGGTGCGCCCTTGCTCTATCTGGTGCTCGCCAACACCACGGGCGTCGAGTCGGGAGCCTTGCAGATCGCTAATACAGTGGCATCCTTAGCTACAACAAGCAATTACCAGTCCTTTGGTTTGCTGGCGCAAGGCGCACATGCTTTGCTGGGAGTGCTGGGGCTTGGACCAAGTAGCCTGTTAGAGGTCGCTCTACCTACGCTGTGCCATGCTGGCGTGCCGATCATCGCGCCAACTGCAACCGGACGCTTTATCATCGACTTGATCGATCAGACCTCGTTCTACAAACATTGCGCCTCCGGTTTCAGTTTTGTCCGCTTCTCACCCGATGATCTGGAGCAGAGTACGCTGGGTGCAGTGTATGCCTATACGCAGTTGAAAGCGCATAAAGTGGCGGTCTTCTATGATCCAAGCAACCCGTCGTCAAGTGGCTCTGCGCAAGGTTTCATCAGTACATTTGCACATTTTAATAACGCGAACATTGTGGCGTACGAGACAGCGGTTGCTAGCGGCTTGCTGGATGCTAATGGACGTCCACAAGCTTCACCGGCAGATCTGCTAGCGGGCTTGAATGATGCTTTACGCGCTCACCCGGATGTGATCTTTGCGCCTCTGCTGACCAATGATGTGACAACTATCGTTCAGGCTATCGCACGGTTGCCACAAAAACAGCAACCGACGTTGATCATCGGTGGCGAATTTGTCCAGCCAACGGTCTTGCAGGGATTGGTGCAGTGGACGCGGCAGAATGAGCTGGCCTTGCCGAAAATCTATGCTGTTGTGTCAGCAGCAGCGCGCCCAGCGACTTCTGGTAGCTGGCAGAAGCAGTTTTACGCAAGCTTCTGTAGCTCGTTCGACACGCCTGGTAGCTATTGTAGTGGTGCAGGCGCACTGGATCAAGGGGCATTGTTGTTTGGCGATGGCGTTGAGCTGGTGGCGAAAGCAGTTGGCTCCATTACAAGTGCTCAGGCCCTGCCAACACGCGCGCAACTGGTGGAACGCGTGAGTATGGAGCAGTTCGCGGGGGTGAGTTGTCCCATCAAGCTCCACCTGAACGGCAATATGCTGGTAACAAGCCTGGTGGCAGATCCAGTTGTGCTGAGTATTCAAGGCGATGGGAGTATCCAGATCGTCGATTAAGCGCTTTGAGCATTGCAGGCGTCATGATCTCTGTGGCGCGAGAGGTAGTTAATACCCATAGACATTCAGAAACGCGGCTGCCGCCTCCGCTTGATAGACCGCCAGAAACGCCGCTAGCGCGTCTAGCCTTCGGCTCATCTGGCGGAGCGGAGATCGCCTTCGGCTCATCTGAATGCAAGGCAATATAAGAAAGGCAACGGCTTGTTCCTCGTTGAACTTGACAGGAAATCAAATGCCAAGGACGGGAGAAACAAGCCTTGCCTGGTCAGCATACCAAAGAACATACAGAAGAGATAGCCCCTTGATGAAGGAATTCTGGTCCCATTGGATTTGCCGAAATTTTACGTATTGACCCAAGAATAGCACCCAGATAGAAGTCTGAGCTGTCCAGTTTCCAAAATCTCGGTACCTTGAAAACGGGTCAAGAACGGAGGGCCTAACTAGGCCGTATGTGACAAGTGGTCCGAAGAGGCCCTCTGCAGCGCTTGTTCACGCTGTGAGAGTTGCTCCCTCAAGGAACGACTGACGAGAAACTGAATCACGTGTTCCAGCGGTTCCTGAATACCAAACTCTTGTTGGAGACTCTGGACCAGTTGCGCAACATCATTCAGCGTCGCATCGTTGCGCAACAACGTTTGTACTTGTTGTAAGACCCCGATACGTCGACAGAGGATATTCTCGTATCTGGGAGCCACTGAATAATTCTGCTCTTGATACATCTTCTTTTTTACCCTTTCTCCATCTCTTCCTTGAATTGATCCCTGTCAGCCAGCGTTGGGCAAGGCGTGATTAATTGACAATCTGTTCTCAAAAGACCCGGGATCAGATGGTTTCATATTCTCATCCTACAGATATTGTAATGGGATAAGGGAGAGAGTATAATAGTGCCACGAACAAATAAGAGCCAAATTAACGGGGGAATTTTGTTCTCCACAACAGCGCAAAGGCTGCATAATTATGGAAAAGCAGAAATATATTCCTGAGGGGAATGTTCTCCATTCTCTGCAAATTGCTGCATTATATCCACAACGACGGAGCGAGCTGATCGGGCGCGCGTTGCAAGAACTTCTCACTTGTCTTCCTGCGGTAGGAACTGCCTTGATCTGGCCCTGCCAGGACAGAAACGTTCCCTGGAAAATCTACTATGCTGGAGTCCATCACGAGACGATGCGGCCCTGGCTTAAAGCTCGCCTTCATAACTCGTTGGATGCTACTCTCGGCGTTCTCCAACAGGATTTGAGCAAACTCTCGGATATGCCTTTCCCTCATCTTATTTGCCTGCAACCGGCCTCCAACTTTCCTGCCGGTGCATGGATCATCTGGACTCCCAGTGCGTCTCTTCCAGATTTTGTCAGTAACGATCAGGCAGAGATTCGCCTGACGTTGGAAGCCCTGATTGAAGTGGAAAGCGTCGAGGAACACTTTTTTTCCAGCGTTTCCCCGCTGTCTGATCAGGCGTTGATCGAGGCGTTGGCACAAGGCGACAGCCATGCGTTGTTAGCATTCCTCAGCCTGACGCGCCTCGTTGGAAAAGCTGAGATGACTGCCTGGGGACGAGTCTATCAAGATGTCATTGAGACCAGCGATCATGTTGGAGCGAAAAGGGGCGGGTTTGGGTTTGTGCTTGCGCAAGGGCATGGGATAGCGGGCCACATGGTTGCTCATAGTATCCCTCGCCTGATCATCAAGGATTATCTCAACTCCCGCTATCGCGATCCCAGTATCTCCGAGGTTGTAGATAGTGAACTGGTCCGTTCGGTGGTTGCCCTGCCTGTTCGCTCCCGAAGGGAACACGAGCAGAGCGAGCAGGTCGCAGGAGTCCTCTATGCCGTGCGCAGAACGGTCACACCTTTTACGTTGGCTGAACGCCTGCTTATACAACGCTCGACCACTTCGCTGGAGCCATTGCGCCCGCTTGCTCGTCCTTTCTCCATCCTCTCGCCTGGTTTACCACCGGTTTCCGACCGGAGAGCGGCCTGGTATGCACTCATCTCGCGTACTCAACGCCTTGAGAATCTTGAGTTATGGATCAGTCAGTTCATTAAAGGGACCATGATCGTGACCGATAGCGAGGGGCATCCCTATCTTTCTGCACGCAGCGAACAGCTTGAACGCCTGCGAGTCGCTTTCGAGCAGTCCATGGACGGCGTGCAGGTTATTTCGCTAAATGCTTCTGATGTGCCTTTACCAGCTCAGGTCTATCTTCGCAGCACCATTGCCCTGCCACCTCCTGCGTGGCCTGATTTCTTTGTCGATCTGGTCATGGGCTGTAATCTGGTCATCGGACAAATGGAACAGGCGCACGATGACCTGGCTCGCCAACGTGAGCAATGGCTCCAGGCGCTGTTGCAGGAGCAATCGCTCTCGCAGATCTGTCAAGACGGCTACCGCCTGGGCTTGCCGATAGAGAATGGTCAGCTCTGGGTGATCGCCTGGCCCTCCGAAAAGCTGCTCCCCAGACCAGCGGCACGCCAGCGAATGTTGGCAGAAACCATCGTGCTGGATCACGTGAAATGTCCGCTTCTCTTTTGGGAGATGATATCGGAATCATTTTACTGGATGCCTACGCGGAGGAGCATCCATCCAGGCTCCGAGATGCCCTGCTTACCCAATTCGCGCCTCATCCGCTCTGGATGGTGTACGGGGCGCGTTATCATTCGCTTCACGACCTGAAAATGGTGCTGAGGCAGAGCATCTCCCTGGCCCAGAACGCTCGGCGAAAAGCCAAGGGCAACTACCTGCTCAACATACAGGCTCCCGGGTTAGAAAGCCTGTTAGCCAATCCCAGACTTGATGAAGACCTGCGTGCCTTTGCGACCAGATTGCTCGCGCCACTGTTGGAATACGATAGCAGTAAAGGAAGCGACCTCACCCCCACCTTCGTGCTGGCCCAGACGCTCGGTTCGGCACAAGCCGTCGCCGAGAAACTCGACGTTCATGTTAACACCATTCGTTACCGCCTCCATAAAGCGGAGGATCTCCTGGGAGCAGAGCAAGCTTCTCCCCAGGAGCGCATCGCCTGGGGATTGGCCTCCAGTATCTGGATGAGTTTTCACCCACTCGAGTAGACGACGCTTTCTGACTCCTTCATCGTTCATTTTTCCTTGTTTGTATGTCCCTCATGGCGCAACTCCTCCTGGGAGGCAAGACAAGGAGCTGGCCGGAAGGCATCTCTAAACTGAGCGTGCCTTCTGGCTTCCTCATTTAATTATCTCTACGTACGGTTGTACCAGTAGACAGGGAAACTGTTCCCATCAGCACTGATGGCCCCAGGCTCTGCAATGTCAGTGCTACCATCCCACAGAATGAGATACTCATGGGCCGTATTCCCAATCCCGGTTTCCGACATGTTTGTGTCAACCAGGCAGTTATTGATGTTGATTGTGCCGAACTGGGCCAGCGGGGGCGGACTACCACCGGATATGCCGACACGTTCGACAATACATTCAGCAGTCGCACTGTCGGAAAGACCTCCACCCCCTACTAAAGTGAAAGTGTAAGGGTCATTGGTCGTCTCATCCGTGATCGTGAAGACATCTTGATTATCTCCGATCAAGTTTGAGGAAACGATTACTTCAATCGTATCACCAGCGTTGATCGTTCCCATAGGGAGATCGTTTGCTACCTGGGCGCTACTCCACCAGGGAGTGTTGACCTGATTGCCAGAATCATCGATGTATGAATCGACGCCAGCTTGCACCAGTACACTCGGAGTAGTGACGTCAGGGTCGCCTCCCAGACCAGCCCACACTGAGACTCTATCTCCTGCTGGTGAGCCGGTAATCGTGGGAACGATAAAATCCATCTTAGCCTGTGTATAGGTCCCACGTGACGCTACCGCTTCATTGCCAGTCCAGTTCTTAGAATTTTTGTGGCCTAAGAGATTGTCTGCATGTATAGACGATAGGTGGCCTACAAATACGGTAACGGTTGTCGCCAGTAAGAGCATGATACTTATCCCAGCCACAGTGAGACGGATGTGAGTTCGAAACCAGGACATGTTCAACATCGTTGTTCCTTTCTCTATCTCCGAGGAAGATAGCTCCAATAGAATTGGTTGCTTGTTCTAAGATAGAAGAAAGGATCGTCTCCGTCGATAGGGATTGAGGGACAAAAAGAGAGGTCCGTAGTCATTTGCTAGCTACTGTCGAGCGAAGATCACGAGGTGCATTTGGTTTCGCAAGGGACTGCCGGATACATGTCAATCCGTCGTCGCGGACACCTGTAATTTCGATTGCAAGCAGCTAAAAAATTGCCCGGTCAGCTTTTCAGCGCTACTGCTCATCAATCGTGCTCCCACGCTCGCTATTGTCCCACTCACGACGACTTTGGCGCTCCACTCCATCTGTGTTTCGGTAGGACTGAGTGCGCTGAGATGTATCGTACCGGCCAGCTCAACGGCGCTGCCAGGAGCCTTACCGCGTCCCTTGATCACCATCAGGTCAGGCTCATGCTTCTCCGGGCGTGTCACGTCCAGCGTAAATTTCGCCTTGACCGGACCAACGCCTACAAAGACGATAGCCTTCCAATGCTCGTCCGCCAGCGTCTCCAGACTCTGAAAGCCCGGCGCGCACTCGGCAACCTTATTCACGTCGAGCAGATAGGTCCAGACTTGCTCGATAGGAACGACAATTGTCTGGGTACCTGAGAACTCCATTTGCCTGTCCTACCTTTCATCCATCACAAGTTAGTATTGTGGATCGCGTTTAAACTGTCGCTTACACGTAGGACAGCAGAAATAGAACTTCCACCTATCATAGGTACTATAGTGACGAGCGTGGGCTATGTCTACCGTCATGCCGCAAAGGACGTCAATCGCTGTTGTTGCGGAACTTTGTGGCACAGGTTGTGCGCCGTATCCTCTACAACGTGGACCGATATCTCTGTCAGTATATCATGATCGGCCACAGGCGTCTTCACAACATGGTGACGTCACTATATCAATTCAGCGATAATGCTCGATTGCACTCCCTCTGCCAACAATCGCCACGTGGACGTGGGTTGTGCGTCCTGTGCTGGCTCGTTGACTTCCATTTGCTTATTGAGGTCTTTTTTGTGCGCGGAGAAGAAGGTCTGTTGTAGCTTATTTGTTCTTGCTAAGCTTTGCTCACTATCAGTAATATACATGGTGTTCTTCCCGTCTCCCTGTTTCTTAAGATAGATGAAGAGATTGTTTGAATTTGTACCAGTATAGCCATAGAAATGGATGGTGTTGCTATCTACAACCGACCCATTTTCCAGTACTCCGTTATGCCATTCTGCCACGATATCGTTACCGGAACCATATTGTTTTGATTTTTTATTTGCGTTTTTCGTGGCCGTGTCTATTGCGTCTGCACGAAACGAGGTGTCTTTCCAGAACTTGCCCGTGTTATTCGTCACAATCACATCTCCCATCCGTATCCTCTCATGCAGCTTACCATCAGCAAATTTTACGATGGTAATACTCTTCCTCTTCAGTTGAGTGAAATGTAGTCGTATTGCGAGAGGCTCTGCTGCTGCTTCCCTCTTATCCTTAAATGTGTCCAGGCTGGTCACGGCTTCCTGTAGATCAGTGTCATCAGGATGCATCGCACTTGCCTCGCGAAGAGCATTGTCGGCACGTTCAAGCAAGTGAGTTTCTGTTCGCTCTCGCATCATCGCTTTCACATCTGCAGCCATCAGCAACTTGGGTGTTTCCGGTGTTCGCGTCCAGGTTTCAGAAAAGAAATAATTCTTATTGGGATCGCTTGGATGCTTCACTACCGTATAGCGGTCGCGAACCTCCTGCCACCTGGGGGCGTTGAGATGTTCCGTCACAGCCCGAGGCGCATCGCGGCTCTCTTCAAGGTTGGCACTGGTGGGGTGAGTGTCCGTTTTCTGAGAGAACGACGCGCCGCTAGGGTTCGTCTGCTCGTGGTGCATATTCCGTAGGACATCCATTGTGGAAGGTTTCTCCGGGCTGATTCTTTGCTGCTTCTCGAGAGGGCGTGTGAAATCCGATGGGTCAACAGGAGATGTTTTCCTCTTCCTTTCGTGACTCATGTTCTGTGAGAAATCTGTGATTGGTTGCGGAGAGCTGGTGAAGTCCCTTCTGTATGCCTCTGGGTTTTCCACAATATCCGCAAATATTTCGAGGTTACTTCGTGGCTGACCAGGGTGAGAAGCATTGTCCGTTTCTTGTCGTTTTTCTCTCGCTAGCTGAGCGAGCATGTTTAGACTTGATTCCTCCTTGCTCCCCGTGTGCTCAGGGGATTGGCGACCACTTTCGTATGGCCTAGAAGCGTTTCTAGTATTGGAATCAGAGTGAGAACGCCTTCCCATAAAAACCCCCTTCTTTGATATAGCAAAGGAATTCTCTTTATCCCTCTGCCAATAATCGCCACCTGGACGTGGGTTGTTCGTCCTGTGCTGGCTCGTTGACTTCCATTTGCTTATTGAGGCCTTTTTTGTGCGAGGAGAAGAAGGTCTGTTGTAGCTTATTTGTTCTTGCTAAGCTTTGCTCACTATCAGTAATATGCATGATGTTCTTCCCGTCTCCCTGTTTCTTAAGATAGATGAAGAGGTTGTTTGAATTTGTTGTACCAGTATAGCCATAGAAATGGATGGTGTTGCTATCTACAACCGACCCATTTTCCAGTACTCCGTTATGCCATTCTGCCACGATATCGTTACCGGAACCATATTGTTTTGAGTGTATCGTCGGGTTATTCTCGAGGGTGCTTATTGAGTCTGGACGAAACGAGTTATTTCTCCCGAACTTGCCCGGGTTATTCGTCACAATCACATCCCTCTTCTGTATCCTCTCATGCAGCTTACCATTAGCAAATTTTACGATGGCGATAGTTTTCTTCAGTTGAGTGAAATGTAGTTGTATGGCGAGAGGCTCTGCTGCTGCTTCCCTCTTACCCTTAAATGTGTTCAGGCTGGTCAGGGCTTTCTGTAGATCAGTGTCATCAGGATGCTCTGCGCTTGCCTCGCGAAGAGCCTTGTCGGCACGCTCAAGCAAGTGAGTTTTTGTTCGCTCTCGCATCATCGCTTTCACGTCTGCTACCCTCAGCAACTTGGGTGTTTCCGGTTTTCGCGTCCAGGTTTCAGAAAAGAA
The DNA here is from genome assembly GCA_963802635.1 of uncultured Chloroflexia bacterium. Classification (GTDB taxonomy): domain Bacteria; phylum Chloroflexota; class Ktedonobacteria; order Ktedonobacterales; family Ktedonobacteraceae; genus CAVTLG01. The sequence continues at coordinate 1,596,120 of CAWDJJ010000001.1, forward strand.
ATACTCCTTATTGGCGTTGTTTGGATACTCCACTACCGTATAGCGGTCGCGAACTTCCTGCCACCTGGGGGCGTTGAGATGTTCCGTCACAGCCCGAGGCGCATCGCGGATCTCTTCAAGGTTGGCACGGGTGGGGTGAGTTGCTCGCTCTCTGTCCGTTTCCTGAGTGGACGACGCACCGCTAGGGTTCGTCTGCTCGTGACTCGTGATCCATAGAACATCCGTTGTGTGGGAATCTTTCGGATCAATTTTTCGCCTCTTCTCGGGATGGCGTGTGAAATCCGATGCGGATGTGGATGGACCCTGAGAGGTTGTCGGATCTGGTATGCCCCATAGCTCATACTGTGAAGGGCGAGTACTTCTTCCGGAACGTGGACTGCTCAGATGGGTCAGCAGGAGGTGTTTTCCTCTTCTCGCGACTCGTGCTCCGTAAGAAATCGGTGGTTGGTGGGCGAAGTGACTCGTGGAAAGCTCTGGAGGCGTCGAGGATTTCCGCACCAGTTGTAAGCGTTTCGCGGTTACTTTGTGGCGACTCAGGAAGAGGAGCACTCTCACTGTTCCTTGCTTGTTGCTGTTCTCTCGCTAGCAGAGCGAGCATGTTTGGATCTGAGTCCTGTGTGCTGTTCATGCTCCATAGGTGCTCAGTTGGGGAGTGGCGACCACTTTCGTATGGCCTAGAAGCGTTTCCAGCATTGGAATCAGAGTGAGAACGCTCCTTCATAAAAACCCCCTTTCTTTGGGTGACGAGCGTTGACAATACGCCTTTTGGTTGTCAGCGATGCTCAGAAACGCGATGAGGCTCGGGTGTATCATGGTTCGTTTCCATATAACCAGGAGTCCAGTTGATCCAGTTATTGATGCTTGTATGGGAGTACATGTGCTATCTTCAATTATAGCAAAGCAATTGCTCGCAGGCAAATTCTGCCCGGTCGTCGTTCCGACTGGTGTTGCGTCTGCGGTCTTTGCATGTTATAGTACAAAATCGTGGTACAGAAGAATAGCAGGATCAGCAGAAAGAAAGCTTGTAGATGACGTCTCAGGGAACACGACATAAGGCCAAAGCATCAACCGCAGCAGGCACGCAGCCACAGTTTCAAGCCAACCCACAGCAAGCCGCCGCCATTGCGCATACCAATGGTCCCGCCGCATTTATCGCCGCCGCCGGAACAGGCAAGACCTCTATTCTTGTCCAGCGCCTGGTACGCCTCGTGGCAGATGAAGGGATTGCGCCGGAAACTATTCTGTGTGTCACCTTCACGCGTGCAGCCGCCGACGAGATGGAGAAGCGCGCGCTGAAGGCTCTCAAAGCTCGTGGCATGGCCGCCAAAGATACCAAAGCGCTGCGCGTGGTGACGTTTCACGGCCTGGGTCATCAGATGCTGCGCGAGAAACTGGCCTGGAAGCCGCAAGAACTCAATCAGCGCCTGATCAGTGGCGAACCCCGCCAGTGGCTGGCCGAGGATATTATTCGCCCCTGGCGCAGCAATCGCACACGCGGCATGAATTGGGATGTTGAAATCGCCGATGTGCTACGTGCGGTTGATCGTGCGAAAGAAGATCTGGTCAAAGCCGAGCAATCCCTTGACTTCTTTCGCATGGAACTCAGCATCGAAGCTGAACTGGCAGAGCGCTACCAGGAATTTTTTGTGCTCTACGAAAAGACCAAGCACAAAGAAAAACTCTACGACCTCTCAGACCTGATCTACGTGCCGCTCTCGTTGTTGGAAAGCAGTCCCACGTTTCGCAAGGGCTGGCAATCTCGTTATCAGTATTTGCAGGTGGACGAGACTCAGGATACCAACCCATCACAATACAAACTTATTCAGCACCTGGCTGCGCCAAAGCACAACGTCGTCGTCGTTGGCGATCCAGACCAGGCCATCTACCAGTTCCGTGGTGCCAGCCCCGAGGCATCTATCCTGTCTTTTCAGAGCATGTATCCCAAGGGCAAAATCTACCATATTGAACATAACTATCGCTCGACGCCGCAGATCATTGAGGCTGCCAACAAACTGATCGGCCACAATGAGGTGACGCCCGGCTTTGAAAAAATGTTGCGCGCCACGCAAGCCGATGGAGCGCCAGTCAGCGTGACGGCCTACGAGGATCAAGAGAGTGAAGCTGAGGGCATTGCTAACCGCATCGACCAGCTTGTACGTGATTGGCGCGAACATCTGAGCGACCTCTCTTACCATGATATTTTCGTACTCTCGCGAACCAATCATCACCTGGCCTCGTTAGAAATAACGCTGGCGCGTCATCGCATCCCCTACCGCAGTCTGGGAGGCTCATCCTTCTTCAAGCGCAAAACGACGCGCGATATGCTGGCTTTCCTGGCTCTGATCGATGGTGTGCGTGTGCACCAGGAATATCTGACCGCGCGCAATACGGAGCAGCCGCGTAAATGGGATGATGTCTTTACGCCGGTCCACTGCGGGGAGCAAAACAGCGCGTTCCGTGCGGTTGCCAATATTCCTTCAAAAGAGTACTTTGTCAATACAGGCAAGACCTCACATCGTTTTACGCCTACATTTTATGGCTCGTTATCGGGCTTTGCCGGTGGGCGTCCCTTGCTGCAATTTTGCGAAGAGCAGGCTTACACGATAGCCAAGGAATATCAGTTCGCCGTCAAGGATCTTGTCTCGTTGGTCAAGCGTGTGTGGGCGAAGTGCGGCAACAATCCTGCCGAAGCTATCGCTTTATTGCGTCAATTCGCCTACGATGTCCATCTGCGTCATTACGATAGCAAGCACCAGGAGAACCAGGACGAAGAAGCCGAGGCACCAGCGCCGCGCGAGGATGTCAAGCTGGAGTCGCGCTACGACGAGTTGGAGGAGTTGACGCGCATCGCGCAGAAGCATCATACCATTCGTCACTTTTTGCAAGCGATGGCGATGTTGAAAGAGCAGGCAGAAGATAGCAGCAAAAATAAACGCGATTGCGTCTCGCTCTTGACTGTTCACAAGAGCAAAGGTCTTGAGAGTCCGGTTGTCTTCGTGATGGGCATGACCGAAGGCATTTTCCCGCATAAACGCTCGTATACGCTAGCGACCGAGGATGGACCGATTATCCTATCTGGATTGGCGGAAGAGCGCCGCCTGGCCTATGTTGCCTTTACGCGCGCGCAGAAGCTCCTTTTCATATCGACCATCTTGCGCTATCGAGGCACTGATGCTCTCCCTTCGCGTTTCATTCAAGAGGCAGGTCTTGCGCCCACCGACGAGGATGGGGCACTCAATCCGTATCTCTTTCAGCGCGATGGCACCCCGCGCGAACTCAGTCCGCTGGTGACTACGCCTCCATTATTTGAATAGATATAACTCTTCAGGTTGGGACCAACAACTGCAAGGAACCAGTTTCACAAAAATGCAGTGATTTTTATCTCAAATGAGGGAACAGATAGAGGTGTGTCCTTGCGTCTCACTATATTTCCTATGCGGATAGGTAAAACGTGACAAATCTCGACTGTAAACGTATAGTATAGGCATATTGACAAACATGGTTGCAGTGTGAGCGTTATTTTCTCTACGAAGCTCCGCTGTATAGGCACTATGAAAGGTAATTTTTCATGGGCTTGTGGAAAAAATCTATTTTTACTCTCTTTATACCTGTTCTTCTGCTTTTTCCTTTACTGTCATCTTGCTACCACTCTGCGCAAGGCGCGGCAGCTTACAGTACGCCTGTTCCTACCAAAGGCACCAAGAAAGTAACTGCAAAACCCAACCCTTGCGCGAAATATGCCACGGCAGCGGCCTCTACACAAAATTCTGGTCCAATTACGGTAAAGATTGATCCCTCCTGTGCACTGACCAGCCAGTTTGCCACCGGTATGACTCAATCCGATACAGCATTGAGTAATCCTTCATCTGCCGACAACCAGGAAGCAGTGAACAATATAAATGCGTTGATCAAAAATACCATTACCTATCAAGATACACCGATTATGGGCTGGGGTTTACCTGATCCCTGGCCTGACCCGTCTGCTTCAGGACCTACTAATTGGAGTGGGCTGGACAGGAGTTTGCAAGAGACGATCAGTACAGGCGCTACGCCTGTCATCACGTTGAGCGAGGCACCATGGTGGATGAAGGGTGTATTAGAAGGTAAGAACAAGACGCAAATATTGACGGCTGCTGATGAATGGACTACGCAAGCATATGAATCGCGTATTTTGGACAATAAGATGTCTGAATGGTTACAACTGGTGCGTAGCATCGCTGAGCGCTATATGGTTGCGCCGTACAATGTGCGCTATTTTCAGGTCTGGAATGAACTCAAAGGCTATTACGATCCGACGATGAACAACTATGACTTCACGACGAGTCCCGGCAATGCCAGCGGCCCCAATGCTGAGCATGGCTATACGTATATGTACAATGAAGTCTACGAGACGCTGATGCAGGTGGCAACCTCGCTGCACATCCCGACGCAAGATATCAAAGTTGGTGGTCCCTATGTCTTCGTGGATACTTGGTCATCGATCCGGCAAAGTGATCCCTCGGATGTGGTCAAGGCGTACGGTGTGTTTGATCAGCGTCCGTTGGATGTGGTGCAATACTGGTTGCAGCACAAAGTAGGTGCGGGCTTTATTACCATTGATGGCTCCGTTGAAAACAGAGATACCAGCACAGTGAAGCCTGATCCCTTTACGGCTGCCGAAATCTATGGGGATATCGTGAAATGGATCAGGTCGCTCAACAACGAGCAGTATCCTGGGGCTACAACGTTACCTATCTGGCTAGCTGAATGGTTTGCCTCGCCGCGTGTCGGCACGCCCAACGCGGACTATGATAATGCCGTTAAGGCATACGCTATGATCAATTTTATTAAGGCGGGTGGAGCATCTGCTCTGTCATGGAACAATTATGGTGACGGTTGGACCGATGAAGGGCTGTGGGTCAATCCCTCCTATCGCAATAGTGGTGAGTCGCTCCCCTGGTACGCTACCTTTAAAGCGTTGCATGATGATTTTGCGGCTGGCACGAAAATTTATACCACGACCGTCTCTGACTCCGCAAAGGTGGCAGCACTGGCCTCGCCCAAAAAAATCATGCTGGTCAATAAAACGGCGACTACGTTGTCGGTGACGATCAATGGCGCTACGGTGTCGCTCAGTCCCTACGAGGTAAGTGTCATAAACAATAGCAGCAAATAGATAATAAAGGTATCCACTAATTGCGCTCTTTAACAAAGTAATTCCCCTCCGTTCGCTAGTTCCTTGTAAAGCCAACGCACAGGCCAGTTTGTTCAGGCAAAATTGGCGAATACTTAGCAATTGCATTCAGCTTCGCAGGCGGATTTGACAAAAAAATGAGCGAACCGTGGGTAATTCAGTTGTGAATTCATACAATGCGGCAGGGATGCGGGAAATTCCTGCTAAGCAGGTGTTGTTTGGTGCAGTAAGTATAAAATCAGCATCTTCTTACTTCCCCGTATCCTGTTCTTCGTTAGCTTCGTTAGCTTTCCTCTCCTCCCATTTCCGTATTATCGTCTTCTCTCATTCCCTTCGTTCCCTTCGTTCCCTTTCTCGTATCCTGTTCTTCGTTAGCTTGCTCAGCTTTCTTCTTCTGCCATTTCTGTATTATCCTCACATGCTCTGGCACTTTACTTCCTGAAGCAGCCCCTTCATTCCCTGAAGTATCAGGTTGATAGTCTTCTGCGTTTCTTGTCACGTCAGCGGTGATGGAATCGTTATCATGCTTGGAATGCAAAGAGTCCAATTCTACATCCTTCGATTTCTCTTCCGATTTACCTTTCGAAGATTTTACTCCCATAATGAAATCCTTTCAAATGATGTTTAACTGGGCAGATCGATAACTCTCATGTTGTATTATTGCTTGCTTATAAAGTAAGCAGTATCGATATTCTTTATCTATCCACGTTGCTACTGGAAGATATTCGCAGATACAGTATGCAGCTCACGCGTCATACATAGTGGATAGGTTACGTACTCTCTTTTATGTATACATAAAATATGCGTCGATGTCTACTTTTCTCGGGGGTATAGAGGGAAAGATTTAAATGGTGTTGCCAAAAAGGGAGCGAACATATTGCCAGTGCATAGTACAATGGCTGTGGCTACTTATTTGCAAAGTGGGAAGGTAAACACATGCTGCGGAACCTGGAGGCGATAGAGATAGCAGAGGGTGCGTTGCTAGCGGATGTTGCTGTAATTTTTCAAGTCATAGCGGCATTTCTGCCCATCGGCTCATCACTTTTTGAATTGCTGATTTTTATCGTCTTTGCTGTGCTAGTGTTGCGACGCGGCCTGTATGTTGGGATTATGGGCATGCTGGTCGCGCTTTTCGTCATGAGTATTGTGATTGGACCACAGCATATTGCCTTGATGTTCATCGAATGCATCGGGGGAATTTTCCTTGGAGTGACGATGAAACGTCGTTGGCATCATCTCTCCTTGCTGCTACTGGGTATCGTCGCGGGAGCCTTCGTACTGTATTGTCTGCTCTGGCTGTTTGTTGTACTGATAGGCTACTCGATACAGGACTCTGTGCAATCGTTGCATCATGTCTATACCGTCGCGATGCTTGTGTTGGCTCAGATTGCCACAAAACTCGGTATCGGCAACTGGTGGCAGCAAGATCTCTCTCCGCGCATTACAGCGCTCACGCTGTTCCTGTTCACCTACTGGTGGGCGACCCTGTATTTTGCGTTGTGTGCGATACTCACGCCCTTCGTCTCTGCCGTCTATCTTGTGACCAATGCCTGCGTACGCCTGTTGGGCTACGAAGTGCGTCCATTTCCTGATGCTCGTCTGAACAAATCGCTACACCGTGGCACGCGTCGTCTGCTCAGGCTAGTGGTCAGAAGAGGCATCATCAGGAAGTTGTGGAGCAAGGCATGAGTACAGCGCCTCTGATCGATATACAACAGGTAACATATTGCTACCCTGCTCAGGAGGCGCGGCGGGCGCATGCTCAACTAGCGCCTGCACTGCGCACTATCAGTCTTCAGGTTCAGCAGGGCGAATACGTTGCTATCCTGGGTCATAATGGCAGTGGCAAATCAACATTGGCGCGCCATTGTAACGCTCTATTATTGCCGCAGAGTGGACGTGTTCTGGTCACGGGACTTGACACTGCTGATAGCGGGCATTGGCGTACGATCCGCGATACGGTCGGCATCATTTTTCAGGACCCGGATAACCAGATTATTGCCACTGTAGTTGAAGATGATGTCGCGTGGGGACTCTGCGTGCGAGGCTTACCTATCACGCTTATTCGCGAGCGTGTAGCCAGCGCGCTGTCTGCCGTGGGCATGGATCACTTACGCCAGCAGTCGCCGCAGAAGCTTTCAGGAGGACAGCGGCAGCGCCTGGCGATAGCGGGTGTGCTGGCATTGCGTCCACGCTGTATTATCGCGGATGAAGCGACTGCCGCGCTCGATCCGCTGGCCCGTCAGGAAGTTATCGACTTGCTGCACCAACTCAATCAGCGCTATGGCATCACAATCCTGCATGTCACCCATCTACTGGAAGAGATCGTGCAGGCGCAGCGTGTTGTTGTACTGCAACAAGGGCAAATTATCATGGAAGGTACACCAGCTACTATCTTTGCTGACATTGAGCGGTTGCGTGCGCTCAAATTAGCTATTCCAGAGCCTCTCGCCCTGGTTGCCCGCTTACGCGATGCTGGCATACCTATTGCGCGCGAGGCGCTCACGCTTGAAGCTATTGCCAGGGAGTTGTTGCATTGACTGAGCCGATTATCCTTACACACCATCTTTCGCACGCCTATCTTGCAGGCTCGACCCATAAGCAGGCGCTCATTGATATCAATCTAGAGATTGCGCGGGGGAGCTGTGTTGCCATTATTGGCAGCAATGGCTCTGGCAAGACGACGCTGGTGCAGCATTTCAATGGCCTGCTGCGCCCCACCTCCGGCACAATCCGCGTAGATGGCGTGAACATGGGAGAGCCGAAGGTGGATTTGCGAGCGTTGCGGCAACGTGTAGGCATGTTGTTCCAGTTTCCCGAGACGCAGTTGTTTGAGCGCACGATTTTTGCTGATGTCGCCTTTGGTCCGCGCCGTATGCAACTGGGCCGACGCGAGGTGCGTTCTCGCGTGCTTGCCGCGTTGGAGGCTGTAGGACTTCCGCACCACGAGTACGCGCAACGTTCACCCTTCGATCTAAGTGGGGGACAGCGCAGACGCGTTGCTCTGGCTGGCGTGTTAGCTATGATGCCAACGGTGCTTGTGCTTGACGAACCCTCTGTTGGACTCGATGCCGAAGGGCGTGCGGAATTTTATCAGGTTCTGCAGCGTATTCAACAGGAGCGCAATGAGACGATTGTGCTGGTCTCGCATGACATGGCTGAGGTGGCAAGCATGGCCGACTGGATCTATGTGCTCCATCATGGTCGTTTGGTGATGCAGGGGACGCCGCGCCATATTTTTGCGCAGGGAGAGCAGTTGCGCACATTTGATCTGGCAGTGCCGCCGTTAAGTGCATTGCTCACGCTTTTACGTCAGCAGGGAGTGTCTGTTCCTGATGATATACTCACATTAGATGAGGTGTTTTCGTTCTTATGTCAGTGGCAAGCAGCAACAGGGCGTACTCTGGGGGACAATGCCGTTGAAATGAGACGACCTTGAATGTGCAAATGTAGAACCCTCGTGGTTCTCTTCAACGGTCTCCTGATACTCCTTCTCCTATTTGGTTATCACCTGTCAACAAAGTACTGGTATGTGGAAATGCTTTTATGATAAGGAGTGAATCTCCCCATTCTGATCCACAAAAAGAGAGTAGACCATAGAAAGGGCATCAGTCCGTTCTCCATGCTGAAATGAGACATGGCCATTGTCGGTTACTACTCCTGGAATTGTTGCATTGATCTCAAGCAAGATCTCCAAGAGATTATTGCGTATCGCATGTATATCACCTGTTGTCGATATATTCTGTATTGCGTAAAACATCGTCTTAGCTGCGTCATAAGCAAGTACACTGTCGCTATTGGGACATATGTTAAAAGTCCCGTCGTAATGAGCATAAAAATCACCCTGATTGTTTTTACAATTGGATGGCGGCAGGCTAAAAGAAGTATAATAAAGACGGCTTTTGGCCTGAGATGGAATCTCTAAATAGGGATATTCTTTTGTGTAACTAAGCCCGTCTCCACCAACAACCTCGATATGGGGGTTTGGGCCTGGGTCCTTCGCATCGAGTTCCTCTAAGACCGTCTGTGCGTCTTCTGAGTAACCTGGCAGGTAGATGATGTCAGGATGCTGACTCACAAGATTATTTATGTCAGATATGATCTGCCCTGTGTTATTTTGGTTATACCCTGGGGTTGGGATTAGATGTATGTTTGGATAAGATTGTTGCACAACAGACTTAAAATCCTGAGAGAGATTGGTACTATAAAAACTGTCGTTCGTTGTTAAAACAGCGACGTTTATGGTCTGTTGCTTTATATTTTGTCCATTATGGGCACGCTGGAATGCAGTTTCAACGAGTTGAGCACCGACCTCTGCTTGTATTTCATTCATGGGAGTCACACGAAAAAAGTAGGGGTTCAGTTGTTGAGATAGCTGATCTACTGTAGCTGTTGGGGATATAACGGGTAGTCCCGTGCTTGTTAAATCATGTACAGCTTTGATCACCGGATCAGTATTCTGGTCACCATTGCCACTAATCGGCCAGCCAAGTATCGCAATCAGATGATTGTCTTGGGAGGCTAATGTTTCGATCTGTTGCTCTACTTGACTGGCAAAGCCTGACTCGCCGCCTATATTGGCGATGAGAAAACGAATGGGCATGCCGCCTGTATTAAAGGCATTGTCGTTGTACTCGGACAAAGCTTGGTAAAAGCCACGAAGCTCATCCCTCCCAATATCCACCCCCTGATCATCGCCCGAAAGCATGGTGACTACCACAATATCATAGTAGTTTGGGGCGCTCTTGGCTGATTGATCCTGAATGTAGATCAATGGTTCTGCATCTTGTTGCGTTCTTCCTTGTGCATTGCTCCAAGCTTTACCATTACCTGCTCGATATGCTTGGGCTGCTGAAGCCATGTTCGGGTCATCGCCAAAATGAAGGGTTTGACTTTGGGGACCGTCAAGCCGAAAACTGCCATCACTTATCCCAATGCACTCTTGTCCCTGTCCTTTTGCTTGCTGCATGTTTGCATGAATCGCATTCTGATTAATAGGAAAGTAATAGTGAAAATAAGCTGGAACAACCCACCCAACTTGCCACTCAGGGTATACTTGACAAGCAGATGCTTGGGGCGGAAAAACAAGAGCAGTATCAATTAAAGTAGGCAATCCAAATACGGTGATTATAACAAGTAAGACACGTCCTTTAGTGAAGAGGCTTTTTACAAGCTTCCACAGGCTAGAAAGAGAGACTGGTGTCTTTGAAGAGGAACCACCAGGGGAGGAGGATGGTAATGATTGAATAGATTGAACCCATTGATTATAGACAGCCATCACGTTATAAACTATAAGCATAATAGCCATAGGTAATGGCACTCCCTGTGTTAATGCTTGTATACCGACGATACAAATAATGCTTATAATAAAAGAGAGAGACACAATCCACGGTTTGGTGGGAACGGAAATCATATAGTAACCTCACATAATAAGTTTTCTCCGGCTTTACGAAACTCAGAGGAGTTGCTAGCTAGTAGGGATGTTGAAAGAGTTTCAGTGCATCAAACTTCATCTATATAATATGTACCTCTACTATTCTTCAGCAACAATGGCAGGCTTTTTTGAAATATTAGGTACTTTGGGGTATAATCGTATCTCCGACATGGGATTGTTCAGTGGATGTATACGAAGATGATGCAGTGAGATGCCATAGATCGCTAGATTGTATCATTTCAATAACACGGGGTGAGAAAAGCGCTCAGAGGATGGGACGTCAGCGGGGGCAAGCCCCGCCGCTACGCGAAGGTGCGTGTGATCAGGGTCGAGGCCGCGTAGAGACAATGCCTTGCGGTTGTCTAAGCTGCGATAAGGAGGAAATAGCAATGCAAGCGGTTCGTGGGATACTACTGGACATTGATGGAGTCTTACATGTAAGCATGCGTCCGCTAGCAGGTGCGGCGGCAACACTGTCCTGGTTGGAGCAGCAGCAGGGCTATCGGGTCGCTTTTATAACTAACACCACCACTATGTCACGTGCTACGCTGGCGCAGCGTCTGCAGCAGATTGGTTTGCCTGTTCGCGAGTCGCAAATAGTAACTGCTCCAGCGGCGACCGCTAGCTATATCCGGCAACATTTCCCCGGCAAGCGCTGCTGGCTCTTAACCAAAGGTGACACCGCTGTAGATTTCGCTGGCATTGAACTGGTCGATGCTCAGGCCGATGTCGTAGTGATTGGTGGCGCAGAAGAATTGCTCACCTACGAGGCCATGAACGCGGCCTTTCGTATGCTGATGGACGGAGCTGTCCTGCTAGCCATGCACAACAATCTGTATTGGCGCACCAGTGAAGGCTTACAGCTAGACAGTGGTCCCTTTGTGCGTGCATTAGAGATTGCTACAGGCAAGCAGGCGATCATCGTGGGCAAACCGGAGCGAGCATTTTTCGAGCAAGCCTTGCAGGTCATACATGTCTCGGCTGATGAAACCGTCATGGTCGGTGATGATATCGAAAATGATATTGGTGGTGCGCAAAAAGCGGGTTTGCGTGGCATCCTGGTCTCCACGGGGAAGCACAACGCCAGTTCCCCGCTACTGGCGCGTGTGCAACCTACGACCATTCTGGCGTCAATCGCTGATTTGCCACAATGGCTTGACAGTCAAACGGCTGATCATACTTAGATTGCTTGATATCTGAGCGCTGCTCTCCATCGCTCTTGCGTTTTAAGCAGGACTGTTACTATAATGGATGGTATGCAGAAGACGGAACGTCTGTTAGCTATCGCACTATTGCTACAGGCGCGCGGCAAAATGACCGCAAAGCGTCTTGCCGCTATCCTGGGAGTCTCAAAGCGCACTGTCTATCGCGACATTACGTCTCTGTCGCTGGCACATGTACCGGTATCGATGGATTATGGGCCTGGCGGCGGGTATTACTTACCTGGTGATTACCACTTAGAACCCGCGCATTTTACGCGCGAGGAAGCGATCTCCTTGATCCTGAGTACCGACATGTCCGGTAGTTATGATCTCTTCGCTGATGATGATGATCTTCATCGTGCGCTCATCAAGCTAGAGTCTGTGCTGTCTGAAGAGTATCGCGCTGACGTCAAAGTAGCCCGTGAACGTATTCTTTTTGATACATCGGCCTGGTGTGGGAGCGATCCATCCACCTCCTATTTAGAGACTATGCGAGCGGCAGTCCTGGGCGCTTATCAGCTTGAAGTTCTCTGTCCATGCACCCTGTGCAGCGATAGTATGCAAGCATGCCTTGCTTGGCGGCGTATTGAGCCATATGGCCTGGTTTTCAAAGGGGTCTCGCGTCGCCACGTGCGTACAGGCGTGTGGTATCTTGTTGCCTTTTGTCAGTCCTGTCAGACATTTGAACCCTTGCGCGTCGACTCTATCGAGCAAATACAGGTGTGTCCAGAGCGCGTTCATCTGCGACCTGATTTCAACTTGCGCACGTACTGGCGTGAGGCGCGCAAGCACCTGGAAAAGCAGAAACACCTGTTTGCTCTGACCTTATATGTCTCGCTTGCCGGTCGCCATAATTTAAAGGGGAATGTCAAGGTGCTTGAAGAGGGAGCTGATGGAAGCGTGATTGTGTGTAGCGAAATGGCATCTTTTGATGATGCGCTGGCTTACGCGCTGAAATTTAGAGCGGATGCCGTGGTGCTCGAACCGGAAAGTGTACGTGCTGCCGTTGCGGCTACCGCGCATGCTATCGCGGAGATGTATCGTTGAAAGTGGCTCCATTGCAGCGCCATCCCTGCATGCCTGATCCTATCGGCCCTTATTTCTACGTAAGTGCCTGTATATAGGCAATTTTGGCTATATTTATCTGTATATCTTCATGTATCAACGTGATCTGTAGTATGATATATATGTTCCCATGAAACATGCCGGTTGGTAGTCGTGTGTGTGTGTGTGCTCTCATGGCGTCAAGGGACAGTGTTTACAGGAATGTGGAGGTTGTCGATTGAAGAGAGGATATATTGCAATCACATCAACGCATCTTGTCATGGGTATGTCAAGATAACCGTTTGAGAATTTTGAGTGTTGTGGTAGTTTTCGGACTACTTTTATTAGGCTTTAGTGTTAATGGGCAAAAAGCACATGCGAGTGCAGCCTGTACCGGGAAAACCTATACGATAGTATGGGGCGATACGCTGAGTCAGATAGCCAGCCGTTATAAAACAACGTGGGAGATACTGGCATCGGTCGACGCTATTGCCGATCCCAATCTTATCTATGCGGGTCAGAGTCTCTGTATTCCCGCCCGTGGGTCAGTGAGTAGTAACGCTGCGCAGAGTGCGCCGATCAATACAGCCGCAAAATCTGTGGCTCCTGCTCCTCCCACGACAACAGCTTCAGCTCCTACTCAGGTCGAAAGTGGTAGCGTTGCGAGTATGATTTCCGAGGTTTTTGGTGCCTATGCATCATCTGCTACGAGTATTGCTACGTGTGAGTCTGGCCTGAATCCCAGTGCCACCAACCCATCGAGCGGCGCAGCAGGACTTTTCCAGATTCTCCCAAGTACCTGGAGCACAACTTCAGAGGCTGGCAGTTCTCCTTACAGTGCTAAGGCGAATATTCTTGCCGCCCATGAGATCTTTGTGCGTGACGGTTATAGCTGGAGAGAATGGGTTTGTTAACCTTAATGCTGAACTGTACGGCCATTGTGGTCTGTGCATCAAGCATGTTTTCATGCAAGTGGATAAATGACGCTCGGTCGTTTTCATAGACGGGCCAACCACTTCGCAGATACTGCACCAGTGTAGTCGACACTGCAGGGTAAAGTAGCTTACAACCTGCACAATTCCTGTAAATAGGCGCACCCGCTTCTGAGCTGTCCATCATGCTCGAAGCGGGTGCGCTGTGCGCTATCGCAGCAATTCTTGCTGAAATGTCTGTAGAAAGCTATCGACGAATTGCTCGTCATAGTCCGAGACCAATCCTCTCGTATGCATGTGGATGAAGGTCGTTCGTATGGCATGCTTGCTCTCAGCGACGCTCGTCTTGGTGTGGGTCGCGTCTGGTATGTGAGCATGTCGCCTGAACAACAATCTTGTCCGGTTGTATATGGAGCGAGAGAATGATTGCTGCCGCCATCTGTTCTGCCTGGCTCCTTCAATGAGAGCGAGCGTCTGCTCAATTTTAGCTTCTTGTAGGCGCTGCTCCATACGTTGTTCTGCTATATGCTGGTACAGTGCAAAATACATAGTGCTCCATATCCTTTCGTGTGCACGCTATACACTATCAATCCACATCGTGATAATCGTTGTGGCTCATCAGGTAGGCATGTAGTAGTTCGGACACTTGAGAGAGCTTGTCCTGGCGTAAGCTATAGAGATTTTCGTTGGGCTGTGCGAGTACTAAGCCTGCTGTGCGCAATGTCGCCAGGTGATAGTGCATCGTCGTTTTGGAGACCCCGAACTCGTCGGCTATTTCCTGAAGGGAGTAGCTTCTGCTGGTGAGCATTTTGAGTATGCGTAGACGGCGTTCATCGGCGAGCGCTTTGTACAACCTTACCAGGCGTGCGGGTGGAACGGGACTATCCTTCTCAATGCTCTCGTCGGCGACCGGATAACAAAAAATCATCATATCCTGGTAATCTGTGTGCGCATTCCAGGGTCGCATGACGAAACTGGGCGAAAGCAATACTCTGCGTACCCCAGGCTCTGCTACATACTTCAAGCCATTTGTCGCTATCTCAATCAGACCTTCCGGACTCATGGTAGACTGGAGCGTTCTCTTCGTTGTGGCGTCTCGCTCAAGAATCGGTCGCACTTGCGGTTCGAGGGAGCGAAAGACCTGCTCATACCACTGTTGTAGTGTCGTCAACAGCTTGGTTTTTATCTCTGCCGGATCAGTTGTGAAAAGTTGTCGTGTGTAAGCCTGTCGGCCTTCATCCTCAGGAACAGGTATCTTGAGGTATTGGCTCTGGGCTTCCGTATCACCCTGAGCTGCCAGATAAATGATATCCAATGGCACTATTTTACGCTCGCTCCTCTGATAGTAACCGAGCAGATGGAGACGTAACTCGTATGGCTCGATTAATTTAAAATATTCAAGGAACATGGGCACATCGCGGGGCGCTGGTAGGTCGGCGACGAGTCCCAGTAAGGGAGACCAGCACTCCCAATGTATATTCGTAAGGAAGCTTGAGGTTGTCGCAAGGAGTTCTGGCGTCGTCTTCTGACGAATCATCTCAAACCAGATGTTGCCTACCTCGTACTCATAACCCTTTTGATCATGGAAGACCTGCAATGTGAGCAGGAATTCGAACGCCAGACTGGTGTCAATTTCCACCGTCAGCATTCTCCCGGTTGTTGTACGTTGTAAAGACATTGCCAGAAACCACCTATCTTATACGAAATTTGTCAATCATCCGATCTTTTCATACGAAATATCTCGTATGACTTAAGTATAACGAGCAGATTAGCCATTGTCAAGCTTAATGATGAAACTGCGCAAAGACAGATCTTACGGAATTGCATAGAAAGTGAAGAAATTTCTTGCCTGTTGAGCGTAAATCCCTGATAACGTTGGGATTTACAGGATAGGCTGGTAATTTGCGCAGAAATAAGGTACTGTTTATTGTAGTCTTGGCCTTGCGTTCGGAATTACCAGATCCAGAAGGGGTTCACCAAAAAGTCACATGAACCAAAAATGTCGTGTCCCAACCGATGAGCGGCCTCAATCGTAATGCTTCGCCTGTGCCCAGAGCACCGCGAATGGTACCTTCGCCTTCGGCTGCCGCAAGATCAGGATAGGAGCATGATTCTCAAAGTCCACACAATCATCGCAGGAAGTCCTGGCGGCCAGCGTCACCGAGCCGAACGCCTGTGTAGCGTCCTGGGGAGCAACATTGATCGTGATGATGACCTGGCCGCTACACCCTTGCGGTCCCCAGAGATAGAAGGCGTTGTGTCCGCTGATCGGTGGGGGCAGATGATAGCGTCCACCAAATTGCACGAGTGCACCAGCCTCGCCATAATTGGAGGTAAAGATGCAGGCCACCCGCTGTTCATCCCTGGGCAGGCTGTGATACACCTGAGCAATCAACGCGACCTGTTCCTCCCAGCCAAAGCGATCCGCCAGGGCTTGCGGCAAGCCGTCGATATCGCCTGCATCCTGCTGCGCCCCCCCGTTGCCACTATGGCTATAAATATGCCCATACACGGCGGGTGGCAACACCGGCATCACCGCAGGGGCTAGCAGTATAGTACTCACGACCAGCACCACGGGATAGACCGCGACCCATCTGCGCCAGCGCACCCGCCATTCACCGAAGAGCATCGCCCCACCGGCAAACAACGGCGGGTAGGCCGGTGCCAGAAAATAGGATTTCCCCTGAATCGCGATGAAGAGCACGAAGAGGATGAGATACGCCCACCCAAAGACCCGATAGCGCGCACCGCGTGCGGAGAAGAAGTACCACAGTCCTGCCCCCCACAAGAGCACCGAGAGGGGATTCATGCCGAGGATCTGGTTGGCCAGGAAATCAAGCGGCGTCCCACCGGCACTATGATTGTGGGAATAGCCCGCCCAATACTGGAACGATGCCCAACCATTGGCGGCATTCCAGAGAAGAAATGGCAAAACGAGCGCGAAGGCGATCAGGCCCCCAAACAGCGTCCAACGGGTGAACAGCAGGCGGCGTTGTGGGGTCAATAGCAATCCGACGATCAGTGCGAACCCCCAGAAGAGGATGGTCTCTTTCGTCAATAATCCCAGGCCAGCCACCAGACCGAATGCGAGGAAGCCGCGGGGGCGTTCATCGCGCAGCAGGACGATGAGGATGGTGGCGGAAAGCGTCCACCAGAAGGCATCGAAAACATCATAGGTGTAGATGGAGCCGTTTGCCAGCAGGACGAGGGCCGTCGCCGATGCCAGGGCAGCGAGTCCCTGGACCCACCTCGTGCCGCCGAGGAGCCGGGCCATCAGTCCGGTCAGGATGATTGTCCCGGCACAGACCAACGCAGAGATCACATGGATGGCCCATAAGGCATTGCCGGTGAGCAAGCGGGGAAGCAGCGTGATCCAGGGAACCAGCGGCGGGACATCCACATAGCCAAAGGCGGGATGCTGGCTCATGGCTAGCACATAGAGTTCATCCCGGAAATACCCGTAATTGTCGCCGACCAGGACATGGGCTAGGAATGAGATGCCAGCGATGATCAGCACGGCGGGAGCGAGGTCGGCGCGGCGAATGAGGGTGGTGATGCCAGCGCTTAGTGATGAAGCGGCGGACATGGCAACCACTTTTGACGATTGAGAAACGCCTGTCAGCGTGAGTCCCATGAGAAAAGATCCTTTCGCGAAAAAAATATCAAGCGACTGCTCTCATGACCATCTTCCCTTGAAGTGTGCTGAAAGCGAGTATCTCCTTCTCTATTAAGAGCAAGTATACCTGAGATGTGCCAGAAATGCGACTTTTTCCACGAGCAGGACGGGCGCGATAAATCGGACCCCTACCTTTCGGGCAATAAATTGCCAGAGGGGATGATGATCGCCGTTGCGGGTCTGTTTTTGATGCCACATATCTTCTATCTCCCATGTCATGACAGGGATGATAACGCATTACCGCGATTTATCGCGTGTGAGAGTAGGGACCCGATTTATCGCGTCCGTTTCCCCATCCCTGTTATGCATCTTGCCACGCAGTTATCATCATTTCTTTTCTTCATATACCAATTTATTTGATCATGAATTATTATTGGAAGAGTTTCATCTGTTTTACTATTGCATATTCGCATATTAATACTATATAATGCATTGAAATAACTAAATCATGTAACGATCATACAAGCATATAAAATAGCATTTTTCACAAGACACTGATCAGATTTTCATAACATTTCAATGGTCACAGTCGGATGATGTAGACATGGAGGAGTACAACGAATGACAGTACAGAATGATTTACCTTATCGTCAGTCAACGCGCGCGAAACATCACAATTATAGGAGAGCAGGCTATTATTTTGTGACAATTTGTACGTATGGTCGCCAACATACCCTCGGTCAAGTTGTGAACCAGAAAGCCTGTTTGAGTTCTCCGGGACAGATTACTCAGGCAATATGGCGTTCATTACCAGAACGCTTCTCTAATGTAGAGCTAGACGAATATATTTTTATGCCCAATCATCTGCATGGCATCATTATTCTGAAAAAGCCATGTGTGCATGTTGAGACCTCACAGATCCCTGAGCGCTTCAAAGCACATATGAAGGATCTAGAACAGCGACGTCTTGCACAACAAGACCTTTCCTATCGTCACCCTGACATCGGAGAAGTTGTACGTACGTTTAAAGCCGCATCCTCTCATGACATCCATCGTGCAGGAACACCCGATTTTGCCTGGCAACGAGGCTATCACGATGTGATCATTGCCAATCAGAACGAACTCGAAATAAAACGCCGTTATATTCTTGAAAACCCGGCTCGTTGGCTCAAAGATGAACATTATACGCTTAAATAATCGTGAGACAACCATTCTCCCTGAGGTCTAATGGTGGAGAAGGTGCATATGGGAACGGAAATGATAAAAGAGGTGAAAGGGGTAGGACGGGCGAGATAAATCTGGCCCCTACCTTTCGGGCAATAAATTGCCTGAGGGGATGATGATCGCCGTTGCGGGTCTGTTTTTGAGGCCACATATCTTCTATCTCCCACGTCATGACAGGGATGATAACGCTTTACCGCGATTTATCGCGTGTGAGAGTAGGGACCCGATTTATCGCGCCCGTTTCCCCATCCCTGTTATGCATCTTACACCACAGTTATCACCATTTCTTTTCTTCATATCCTGCTGGCAATGGTATGGTTCTGATGCGAAGACTTTATGTGTTGAAGATCTCGAAGGAATTATCCTGAGGGTGATAGCTGAGTAGTTCCCTCGTCTCAGTAAGACCGAGCCGCTTGAAACGATTCTCAGAGACCGCATGAACCAGGGCAAATGGGATATCTGGCACTTCAATACACCTAACGAGGAGGTGACAAAGGTCCCTTGAACTAATGAAGAGACTCAACGTATGCGGACTCATGGGTTGTCCTGCAAGAGGAGCTTTATCAAATGCGCCGATGCGGATGGCGATACTCGAAAGCCCTTCAACGTAGGCAAAATAGGATGCCAAAGCCTCACCAAAGCATTTGGAGACCCCATACATATTAGCAGGACGCACTGGCATGCCCGGATGAACCTGGGTATCTGGCGGATAGGCCTCGACGGCGTGAATACTACTGGCGAAGATGACTCGCCGACAGCCCTGATCTTTTGCTGCACGAAAGATATTATAGACCCCTTTTATGTTATTATCGAGGAGCGAGTCATAGAAGCAGGCTTCTTCTGATGGATCAGCCGCCAAGTGGACAACCGTATCCATGTCCGAACACGCTCTCTGACAAGCTTGCTGGTCTAGGATATCGAACGCAAAGACCTCTTGTCCCTGGCTGCTGGCATCAGTCAGCCTCTCTGCACGATCTGCTAGACGAAGCCGGTACCGCTCTCCTACATATTCACGGAAGGCCGATCCAATACGACCTGCAGCTCCTGTTACTAAAACGCTCCGAGACACAAAAGGACCTCCTCTTTCACTATACTGAGCTTCTCGCTAGTTGCAATCCCACAATCGGGAAAAGCCCCATTTTCACGTATTGTCGCCACAGTGTCAATTGACCTTGGTATTGCGTTGCAATCCCGAAATCGGGAAAAGCTCCATTTTCACGAACGATGTTCGGGTGATTAACAATGCGCTCTTCGAGTTGCAATCCCACAATCGGGAAAAGCGCCATTCTAACCCTACCTTCCTAGTATAGCCTGTGGAGCAGCAAAAAGCAATACGGGTGTCACGGGTGGGGTGACGAGGTTTGCCAGAAGAAAGCAGCCCTGTCTCAGCGGAGAGAGATGGATAACGGGCAAAACGGGCGAGATCAATCTGGCCCCTACCTTTCGGGCAATAAATTGCCAGAGGGGACGATGATCGCCGTTGAAGGTCTGTTTTCAAGTCCGCATACCTTCTATCTTCCGCATCATGACAGAGATGATAACGCATTACCGCGATTTATCGCGAGTGTGAGTAGGGACTCGATTTATCGCGTCCGTTTCCTCATGCATTTTTTGCACCAAGCACGGCACCAATCACGATTTTGCCTTTTCTGCATGTCCATCGGTCAATGGTATGGCCTCGACGTGAAGATCTCACGCTGGATAGGTGGCCGATGAGGTGATACATTCTGCATAAGGGGCAGCACGGGCGAGATCAATCTGGCCCCTACCTTTCGGGCAATAAATTGCCAGAGGGGACGATGATCGCCGTTGAAGGTCTGTTTTCAAGTCCGCATACCTTCTATCTTCCGCATCATGACAGGGATGATAACGCATTACCGCGATTTATCGCGAGTGAGAGTAGGGACCCGATTTATCGCGCCCGTTTCCCTATATATGTTTTACATCTAACACCGCAGTTATCACCATTTCTTTTCTTCATCCTCCGCGCCATCGTCACGTTATTTGAAATTATGGATGCTTATACGTCATACTAATACTATATTTTACAAGTATCAGGAGGTATGAAAAATGACCCAACCATTAACTGAGCCTACTTCAGACCGTCCAGATCCGCAAGCACCCATCCAGCATGTTGCCATTTCCAATAGTAGCATATCCAGTCAGCCCGTTCCTGGTCAGTCCGCTCCAGAGCAGACAAACGTTCAGCATTCAGAGAGAGACAAAGAAATAATTCCGCATGTCCGTTTCTTGCTCCTACTGGCCCTCATCATCTTCCTACTCTTTTCTCAGAACCCGACGTTAACATCTGACATCGTAGCACTGATTGCCATCCTGGGTATTAGCTACTTTGAAGTCATTTTCAAGAAAATCGATACAATCGAGCCAATACTGAAAAACGTTGAAATCTGGATAGGAAAAGGATTTGTCAAGTTTTTCCCCGCTCTGCCCGCCTGGGTGAAAAGTCACCATCGACACATCATCAACATCCTGGTGATCATTGCTGCCCTGCTGACAATTTTCTATGGCAATAGTAGCACTCTTCGCAATGTCTACAGCAGCATAAATGATGATGTTTGTCTTCGTTCTCACCTCCCCGTATCCGTTTCTGCTTGCAATACTGGTATCGGTGTCAGCAAACTCCCAAACAATGTGCGCATCGGTCTCATTACAAACAACAGCTTTGGCCCTTTTGACCACTCCAGGCTAAATAGCGCGGAAATGCAGGTCGAAGCGGACATATCTCAGGAAAATAGTATTGCCTGTGTGCTTCCTCATATGACACTGGCCGTCGTAACTATGTTAAGTCGTACGATTGAAGACCCATCTAGCTCTGCGGCTGTTGGTTTAAATAATTTGCGTGGTGCCTTTTTAGCCCAGCATGATTATAATGCTACTCACACCTCTTTTAAGATCTGTCTTGCTATCGCCAATCTTGGTACCGTTGCTACAACCACCTATGACCCGGCCTGTCCTGGTTGTTATGCACTACCGCAGGTCATTAAGCAACTCGTCCAATTTGCCCACCACGACCGCACCTTCCGAGGCATTGTCGGCTTCCCCTACAGTCAGCAAACCGTCAATGCCATTCAGCTCTTTCAGTCCTGGCATCAAACGCCCATCCCCATCGTTTCTCTCAGTGCCACGAGTGATCAGTTGTCCAACGTGCCTGACTTCTACCGCGTTGTCTCCTCTGATCAGCGTCAGAGCGAAGCCATATCTGATCTGTTCTGCCATCAACTGAACCTGCGCTCTGGTCCTGGCGGCATCGACATTTTCACAGACGACTCCGATGCATATAGCAGTAGTTTAAGCTACAATTTCTCTAAAAACCTCACATGCACGAACAGTGTCTATCATGAAACATATCAGACCGGCAATATCGCGTCCATCCAGCAAGCGGTAGATAATGCTGTCCACAGTCATGCTACATACATTTTTTTTCCGGGATACACGTCAGATTTGGACACGCTTGAAGAACAGCTACAGACAGATATGCAGGGGTCACATGCTGACGTCACAGTCCTTGGTGGAGATGGTCTCTACGACATCATGGGGATTGCACATAATACCTTTGCCCCTGTCTATTCAAGCACCTATGCCTCCCCACTCCTCGATACGAGCCTCTTCGTGCGCGAGTATACTACCTGGAAATTTCCCTTCCCCTATCTCGCTCGTTCTATTGCATCTTATACGCTGTTATCAGAGGATGCCATTCTTGCTTATGATGCTGTTGGCACTTTTATCCAGGCACAAGATAACTTGCACGAAATGGGCAGAGATAACGCTACTCAGCACGATTTTAACACAGCCCTGTCCTCGGTCTCATTCACGGGCATCGGTGGCTATGTGGCATTTCAACCCAATGTGGGCAATGTCAGTGATCCCCTGAACAAGACTGTCTACATTATGTGTACCGACCATACACATGTCATTCATTGGGTTGCTACGTATGGCAATGATAATCAGGTCGCTCTCATGCGTGACCAGAAATTCTGCACTTGATCCGCCGTGATCTCTCTATTCACTAATAAGCAAGTCCTACTCATTTTTTAGGAGTAGCAAAAGTAGGGGAGTTTCTTTCTCGTCCGCAGCGGTTATAATAAAATGAGAAGGAACACGGTGCAACGTTTTGATAATCTGGCATAATGCCTATAAGCCAAAGACAAGGAAGGTGAAGCATGGCAGAGTTGGTGCAGATGAAATGTGAAGTGTGCAAAGCAGGTGCGCCGAAAGTGACGCCAGCGGAAGCAGTGGAGTATCAAGAGCAGATTCCCGAATGGGTGATTATCGAACGCGATGATGTCCAGCGTCTTGAGCGGGTCTATCGATTTAAGGACTTTGCGACGGCGTTGGCCTTTACCAATACAATTGGCGAGATCGTCGAGACCGCAGGTCATCATCCCGCGATCTTGACCGAGTGGGGCCGCGTTGGCGTTGCCTGGTGGACCCACGCTATCGGTGGCCTACACCGCAACGACTTTATCATGGCCGCCAGGTCAGACGAGGCGTATCAAGCGTCCGATCACAAGTAATACCCGTATGCATTCAGAAACGCGTTCTTGTTCCACTTGACAACGCTGCTGCCGCGGCACATTTCTCATCTGAATGCAAGGCAATATAAGCTTTTGCGAGGATAGCCCACGTGTCCTCGCAAAAGAATTCTTATAGTCGTGGAATAATCCCTCCTGGTGCTGAAAACGTAACTACTCAGGAGGGTATAGGTCATCGCGTAGAGACAATCCCTTGCGGTTGTCTGGGTCAGACTCATGGTAGGGCAAGGGCCGCCGCAAGGGACCCCAAGACCTTTTTTTCTCGTCCTGGGTCACTGATCGCCCACCAAAAAAAGGTCTTGGCTCGGCCCCTACGCGTGCCTCCACGCTACCTGAGTAGTTACCTGAAAACAACCTCGCTGTGCAGTGGAGTCTTCAAAGAGGAAGAGGGAAAGAAAGGGTGCCACACATATGCAATCGAACGAACAGAGTAACGCATCTCAGCCGAAACAGGTTCCACAGTCTTTCTGGCAGAAAACAGCTCCACATGTGGCGCTTTCGGACGATCTGCCTGCCACCGCCGATGTCGTCGTCGTCGGTGGAGGACTGTTGGGTACAGCTACCGCTTACTGGCTAGCGCGTAAAGGCGTCGCCGTCGTACTGCTTGAACGGACTGAATTGGCGTATGGCGCGACTGGACGCAATGGCGGTTTTGTGGGTATAGGACCAGCCGAAGGCTATCCTGATGCCATTGCCCGCCTGGGTCATGCCACAGCGCGCGCCGTCCTACGGGTGACGCAGGAGAATGCTGCACTGGTACGGCAGGTGTTGCCAGAAGAAACGTTGGATTGCGACTATCGCGAACCCGGTCATATCGCCCTGGCACTCAACGCGCGGCAGTTGGAGGATGCGCAACGTCTGGTAACGACGCTGCAAGCTGATGGCACCTCCGCCTCACTCCTGGACCGGGCGCAGATGCAAGTGCTTGTTGCGACTCCACTGGGGCCAGAAGTTGTAGGTGGGAGCTTTCTGCCTGGGTGTGGCCTGGTTCACTCTGCCCGCCTGATACAGGGATTGATGCAAGCGGCTGAGCGACATGGTGCTCGTGCGCGGATAGCGACGGTGCAGCGACTTGAGTCGTATGGTGATGGGGTATGTGTGCAGACGACGCGTGGCAAGCTGGTTGCGCAAGCCGTCGTCGTGGCCGCCAATGCCTGGACGAGCGAGATCCTGCCGGAACTGATCGGCTTGATCACACCTGTCCGTGGGCAGGTGCTGGCCTATGCTCCACTGCCACGCGTGTTCAATGTAGGCATGGGCATCAAGATCACCAAGACCGAAGAGTATTGGCAGCAAACGCTGGATGGTTCGTTGGTGATCGGTGGTTGCCGCACCTTTGCGCCTGGACACGATGTGGGTATACGCGAGATGCAGCCCACGGCGGAAGTGCAAGCGGCTCTGGAGCAAGTTTTTCCACGCATATTCCCGTCCCTGACAGGTCTACACGTGGCGCAGCGCTGGGCCGGACTGATGGCTTTCACCTCCGACTATGTGCCGATAGCTGATCGCGTGCCGGGTGTGCAGAATGCCTGGTTTGTGGGCGGCTTCTCCGGATATGGTATGCCGTTTGGCTTGCGCATGGGACAATTGTTAGCCGCTGCGGCCACAGAGCATGATGCGCCAGCCGCACTTGCGCCGTTTTGCATGGCCCGTCCAACGCTTGTGCCCTCCCATTAACAACTGGTAGGGGCGTCACCTTGCGTGCGCCCAAGGGCGGAGGCAAGCTCCGCCCCTACCCGTTTGTCCTTGTGGGAGCAACCTTCCCTGTCTTTCACTTTGTGCATCTGATGCATCGCTCTCTCAACTCATCATCTTCTTTTACGAGCTTTCGAGTAGCGCGACGGCATAGCAGGCGATACCTTCGCGACGTCCTGCAAAGCCCAATCCATCGGTTGTCGTAGCCTTGACGCTAACCTGGCCGATAGCGAGATGCAGATGTTCGGCCAGGTGTTCACGCATCGTCTGTATGTGGGGAGCCAGTTTAGGACGTTCCGCCACAATCGTCGCGTCGATATTGCCGATCCCCCACCTGTTTTGCTGGAGCAAGTCATACGTGTAGTCGAGAAAGACTGCACTTGGTTGATCTTTCCAGCGGTTATCATGGGAGGGAAAGTGCGTCCCGATATCGCCAAGCGCAGCAGCTCCAAGGAGAGCATCGACGACCGCGTGAATGACGGTGTCGGCATCCGAGTGACCAGCCAGCCCATACTCGTAAGGGATGGTCACACCTCCCAGTACCAATAGGCGACCAGTCGTGAAGGCGTGCACATCATAGCCAGAACCAATACGTGTTGTCATCATGTTTCCCCTTGTAGGAGAGCTTCTGCAAAAAGCAGATCTTCCTGTGTCGTAATCTTAATATTGAGATATGAGCCTGGGAAGACCGCCACAGCATAGCCCAGGCGCTCGATGAGCGTGGCATCATCGGTCACATCCTGCTGCGCTTGTGGCAGGAGATGAGCATGGTGAATGAGTTCGAACGAAAAAACCTGCGGCGTCTGAATAGACCAGAGTTGTGTGCGATCAAGCGTGGTCGTTATGAGATTATTTTCTACCTGCTTGATCGTATCTTTGACCTGGACTGCTGCCACTGCTGCCTGATTGTTTTGTAATGCTAGTATGCCAGCTTCCAGGATAAGTGGTGTGACAAAGGGGCGCGCACCATCGTGGATCATCACTTGATGGCAGGTTGGAGCGACCGTTGCCAGGGCATCCAGTCCCAGGCGCACGGAGTCCTGGCGGCGTGGACCACCGGGGACAATTGTTGTCACCTTATCCCACTGTTCATGTGTACAGAGGGTCGTAGCGTCGGCTATGCGCTCGGCATTTGTCACCAGTACAATCGTGTCGATGCATGCCGTGTTTTGAAATATGTCGATAGTACGCGCGAGCGTGATACGTCCGGCCAGTTCTGTCCACAGCTTGTCCCGCCCCTGCATGCGACAACTGCTACCGGCGGCGACGATCACTGCGGCTGCTTTTTCTTCCATATGCTTGATTGGTCGGGGAAGTCAGCGCCTCCCCGTCACTTTCCTTACAAAATAATAACCATTCAGGTCCGGTACAACCTCGCGTCCCTTGCGGGGACCCTGACAATGACCCACATCTTTCGAGATATTCGGACAAAACGGGCAAATTATACTCCTCTTCCCGCAATATGTCGTCTTTAAAATGAAAAAAGAGCACCGCAAAGGGTGCTCATATGTTTGTTAACTAGGCTTGCCTTTGCCTGGTGAACGGTTGTGGGGTAGGAACCGCATTATTGAGTTGTTGCTTCGGATGAGCAAAAATCATGCGTCCGGCCACCGTCTGCAACACGCGTGTCACCGTGACCTCAATCGTCATATTCATATACTGGCGGCCATTTTCGACAACGATCATCGTGCCATCATCCAGATACCCGACCCCTTGCCCGAGTTCTTTGCCGTCCTGCATGATTTTAATATGAATATCTTCTCCTGGCAAGAGCACCGGCTTGATAGCGTTGGCAAGCTCATTGATATTGAGCACTTTTACACCCTGCAACTCCGCCACGCGATTGAGGTTGAAGTCATTAGTGATAATCGGGCAATGTTTGTCGCGGGCCATCTGCACGAGCTTGCCATCGACGTCGGCGATACCTTCCACATCGGTATCGATGATATCAATGGGCACTGTCGCATCTTTCTGCAAGCGATTGAGAATCTCCAGGCCACGGCGACCACGATTGCGGCGCATCGTGTCCGCAGAATCGGCAATGCGCTGCAACTCATTCAAGACGAAACGTGGTACCACAATGGTGCCAGTAATAAAGCCAGTCTGGCTGATATCAGCAATCCGTCCATCGATAATCGTACTGGTATCCAGCAAGATGGGTATCAGCGGTTCGGCGGACGTCGTCGCGTTTTGTTCCTTGTCGTGATCGCGATTCTTGCCACGGCGTTCGCTGCGCTCCCGATCCTCGTCACGCTCTCGGCTGCGTCGAACCATCGCACTTTGGAAGAGATGGGCGATATCATTTTTGCGCAGAACAGCCGTTGTGACGCCGATGTAGCCACAAATGACAGCTCCCATAAATGGGAAGAGACGACCAAACTCCCAGGGCAAGTATGAGAGCGGAATAGCCAGAAGGACCGAGATGATAAGCCCGATAGTCAAACCAATAGCAGCAGCCACCAGATCGCTAGCGGCGGCGACGTGAATTTTATCACGCAACCAGAGGTAAGGAATGACCGTGATATAGGGGAAAACGATAAAAGCGATAATCGCACTAACGGCTGCGATAGCCACGATCCAAGGGGTAGGTAAAGCATTACGTACAGTGATATCGAGAAGAAATGTGCTAACAACAACACCTATAGCGACAAGTGCTCCTACGATGCGGGCAATCATGTTTGCAAACATTCCTGCATCCTCCACAGCAGTGCACGCTAGCGTGCAATAGCAGTTACAAGGGACAATGTAACGTAGCAGGTGGGCAGCAGGCAGGTCAGTGA
The DNA here is from genome assembly GCA_963802635.1 of uncultured Chloroflexia bacterium. Taxonomy (GTDB): domain Bacteria; phylum Chloroflexota; class Ktedonobacteria; order Ktedonobacterales; family Ktedonobacteraceae; genus CAVTLG01. Next base: position 1,623,773 of record CAWDJJ010000001.1, read on the forward strand.
TAATAACAAAAAATGATAATAGCGAAAAGAATGTCGCCTTGTCTGCAATGCTCTCCGTGAAACGTGTCACATGAACTGGAAACAATACAATGAAAACGTACTAAAATCTAACCTCTCTCTGTTGAGATAGTGTTTGGAACGCGCACATTTTTTGTTAGTATTGAACTCAAATCAAACACTATCTGAGTAGAGTACGACACTGTTAATACGATTGTCGGCCATCCTGGTTGCAAAACAAAGACGCAACTCTTTTGTCTGGCAAACGTACCACCAACGAAAGCATATTGGAATGCACTGTATGACAGCATATCACATATACACCAGTATACTGTATTTCTGGACAGGAATCAATGTCCGTATTTTCTGTTATTTCCCTATTGCCGTCAGGCTTCGAAGAACGCATATGAGGGAAAGCAATACCAAAGATATTCCCCTTCTGCTAGTGTAAGGCTATCTCCAAAGCAACCGCAAGTGAACTGGCCGGAATCACCTGAAAATCGGCGGGAAGTCCTGCTTCCGACAGCTCTGTCCGTACACGAGTTCCGCGACCTGCGCTTGGAACGATACAGCGCTTGAAACCGAGCTTTGCCGCTTCGCGTACGCGTAGCGTCAGGCGACTGACGGCGCGCAATTCGCCAGAAAGGCCAATCTCACCGATCAAGGCCATGTCTGGAGCAAGCAAGCGTTCGCGATAACTGGAAGCTATGGCAGCGGCAACACCCAGATCAACCGATGGTTCTTCCAGCGTAAAACCGCCCACGACATTCGCATAGACATCGTGGCTCCCGACCGCTAGTCCGACGCGTCTGGTGAGCACTGCCAGCAGCATGAGCAGCCGATTATGGTCAATGCCATTCGTCGTACAGCGTGGATTGCCAAAATTGCTTGGCGTGACCAGGGCCTGAACCTCGACTAGCAGCGGACGTGTGCCTTCCATGCTCACAACGACAGCGGACCCGGTGGCTCCGGTGGCCCTGTCGGCCAGAAAAATCGCCGACGGATTTGAGACCTCAACGAGTCCTTCGCCATGCATCTCGAACACGCCCACTTCATGTGTTGCGCCAAAACGATTCTTGACGCCGCGTAGCAGGCGATAAGAGTGGTAACGCTCGCCCTCAAGATAGAGCACGGCATCCGCGATATGCTCCAGCGCCTTAGGACCGGCGACAGTCCCCTCCTTTGTAACGTGTCCAATGATGAAAATTGGGACATGCGTACTCTTGGCTAGCTGCATAAGCTGTAGCGTACATTCGCGTACCTGGCTGATACTACCGGGTGCAGCCGTCAAGTGACTCGCAATGGTCGTCTGTATAGAATCCACGATTACCAGGGCCGGTTTTAACCGTTTGACGGCCTCTGCGATAACATCAAGCTCAATAGAGGCTAGTAGATAGAGATGCTCGCCAACGATTTCCAGGCGTTCAGCGCGCATCTTCACTTGCTCAATCGACTCTTCGCCTGAGATATACAGGACCGGACCCGCGCTCTGTGCAATGTTTCCCGAGACTTGCAGGAGGAGCGTCGACTTGCCAATACCAGGCTCACCACCAACGAGAATAAGTGAACCTGGCACCAGTCCCCCACCCAGTACACGGTCCATTTCCGCATAGCCAACGGGTATACGTGTCTGTTTGAGTGGTTGCACATGAGGAAGCGCAACTGGCGTGTGTGTACCCTGGGCTACCGTCGTATCATTACCGAGTAACGTCTGACGACGTTGTTGAGCGGGACTTTGAGGTACGTCTGGCACTTCTTCCAGCGTATTCCACGCTCCACAGTCGGGGCATTTTCCCATCCACTTCGTATGCTCACCACCACATTGCTGGCAGACATATTTTGTGCGTAATTTTGCCATGAGTTAAAATGTTATCTCTTCTTAACAAAAGAGAAAGGGGGCGTGAATACATGCTTCACGCCCCCTTTCTGCTGTATTATGCTTCGCTGCCTGTGCTACTCTCACTGCCAGCCGAGAGGGCGGCCTCGGGAGTGGCTGGTGCGGGCAACTGCTCAATGCGGTTGCGCACCTCTAAGTGCAGGTCGTCGTCTACCACGCTGGCTTCTATCAGATCCCCAGGATGAAACTTGCCTTGCAGCAAGCCTTCTGCCAGAGGATCTTCAACCATGCGCTGGATGGTACGACGCAGTGGGCGAGCACCATACTGCGGATCGAAGCCCTTGTCAATCAAGAATTCCTTGGCGGACAGTGGTACGACCAGCTCAATTTGCTGCTCTGTCAATTGGACGCGTACACGGTTGAGCAGGAGATCAACGATGGTGTACATTTCTTCCATGCGTAGAGAATGGAAAACGATCACCTCGTCAATACGGTTCAGGAACTCAGGCTTGAAGGTGTTCTTCAATTCACCGAGTACCTTCCCTTTCATGGCCTCATAGTCGCTCTGATTGGCCCTCGCTTTGTCTTTCGACTGCTTAAAGCCCATCGAGGCTTCCTTGTTCAGCAAGGCTGCGCCGACGTTTGACGTCATGATGATCACCGTATTACGGAAGTCTACCGTGCGCCCCTTGGCGTCCGTTAACTTACCATCCTCAAGGATTTGCAGCAGCATATTGAAGACATCCGGGTGAGCCTTCTCGATTTCGTCGAGCAGGATCACGCTGTAGGACTTGCGGCGGACCGCTTCAGTGAGCTGACCACCTTCCTCATAGCCGACATATCCTGGAGGTGCACCGACCAGGCGAGCCGCTGCATGGCGTTCCATGAACTCTGACATATCAATCTTGATCAGCGAATCCTCACTGCCAAACATGAATTCCGCCAGAGTCTTTGCCAGCTCGGTTTTTCCCACGCCGGTAGGACCCATGAAAATGAAAGAACCAATCGGGCGTTTCGGATCTTTCAAACCAGCGCGGGCGCGGCGTACGGCACGCGCGATCTTTTCGATAGCCTCGTTCTGAGCAATGACGCGAGAGTGTAGCGCATCTTCCATTTGCAAGAGTCGCTGAGACTCTTCCTGAGCGATACGCATCACGGGGATACCTGTCCACATCGAGACGATCTGCGCGATCTCCTCTTCGCCGACAGTGGGTTTCTCGTTGCCGCGCTCCCGATGCCAGCCAGACTCCAGCTTGGAGATACGTTCGCGCAGCTTGACCTCGCGATCCCGCAACTCGGCTGCCAGTTCATATTCTTGCTGCTGGATGGCCGCTTCTTTCTCACGCAGAACAGAATCCAGACCCTTCATGGCCTCCTTGAGGTTGAGAGGTGCCAGCGAGTTCTGCATACGCACACGGCTGGCGGCTTCATCGATCAAGTCAATCGCCTTATCTGGCATGAAGCGATCAGTAATGTAACGGCTCGCCATATCTGTCGCAGCTTTTAACGCCTCATCGGTAATGATCAGGCGATGGTGCTGCTCATAGCGCTCGCGGATACCTTTGAGGATCTCAATGGTCTCCTCGACCGTTGGCTCACGCACAATCACTTCCTGGAAGCGGCGCTGCAAGGCAGCATCGCGCTCAATGTACTTGCGGTACTCATCGAGCGTTGTGGCACCGATGCATTGCAACTCACCACGCGCGAGCGCAGGCTTCAGAATATTAGCTGCATCAACTGCCCCTTCGGCAGCACCTGCACCAACGAGCGTATGGACCTCGTCAATGAAGATAATGCAATCGCGGCTGTTGCGGATTTCTTCGATAATCTTTTTCAGGCGCTCTTCAAATTCACCACGATACTTGGTCCCTGCTACCAGAGAACCGACATCCAGGGTAAGCAAACGCTTGCCCGCCAATGTCTCTGGCACCTCGCCCGAAATAAGGCGCTGTGCAAGACCTTCAACGATAGCAGTTTTCCCAACGCCAGGCTCACCGATCAGAGCCGGATTATTTTTATTGCGACGGGAAAGAATCTGGATAACGCGCTCAATCTCCTGATGGCGACCGACGACTGGATCAAGCGTCCCGGCGCGGGCGGCGGCAGTAAGATCAATACCCATCTGATCAATAGTGGGGGTCTTGGAGTGCTTGGCATCGCGCTCATGAGGTGCGCCAGACTGACTGAGCACCTGGATGGTTTGCGTCCGCACTTTTTCGAGGTTAACGCCCAGGCTTTCGAGCACGCCTGCTGCGATCCCTTCGCCCTCACGTACTAATCCTAATAGGAGATGTTCTGTCCCAATATAATGATGATTCAGGCGTCGGGCTTCATCAACGGCCAGCTCAATCACCTTTTTGGCACGTGGGGTCAGGCCGATCTCGCCAAGCACGATGCGGTCGCCACGGCCAATAATAAATTCGACGGCGCTACGAACCTTATTGAGTTCGACACCGAGATTAGCTAACACCTTGGCCGCAACACCTTCGCCTTCGCGCACAAGGCCGAGCAGGAGATGCTCCGTACCGATATAGTTGTGTTGGAAGCGCTGAGCTTCCTCTTGAGCGAGACTCAGGACTTTCCTGGCACGCTCTGTGAACTTATCAAATCTGTCTCTGTCGTTCACCTGTTTGTCACCCCCCTTTCATTGGCAGAGGGTGGAACCGAGCCCTCTGTGTCGCTCAGGTAAACCATGTAGTTTATCATACAACACCCATCATACAGCGTCAAGGATAACAACTGTAAGCCTCCCGTCTGTCAATAGACGCTTCAACTTCTTACTCAGATAGTGTCTGGTTTCAGCTCATAACACTATCTGAGAAACAACCGACCTCCTCACTGCTCCCACCTGATGTGTGCAGTGGAGAAGGTCGCGTAATGATCTTGTTCATGTACTATGTGCCAGATCTGACTGTTTGGCAAGAGACGTTTAGTGTGCAGATGCCTCCCTATCTTTGTATTACCGATAGACATTCAGAAACGTGTTGCCCCTCCGAATGCCAGAAAATTGATGTATTGACGAGCGAGGATGGTGTGAAATGTCAGGGTTATTCTACCTGTACTCCATCGTACCCTCTACTGCTAAGAAACCCGTTGCTCGATAGCTTTTATTTCTGTACAAGGTGATATGAAACAGAGAGCAATCAGAGAACGTTCACTATTTCCTTTTCGTTAGTGGACGGTGAAGAGAACCCCTATCGTTTAGGAAACTGTGCTTTTTATCATACTACAACTCATTTTGTAACGTCAAGAAAAAGGGTGGCAATTTTTGTAGGAAAATTGTGGTGGGAGAGAAACACATGCTACGTAGACACTAGCCTCCCTGCCGTTTTCTTCATCAGATCACAGCAGAGAGGTTTACAAGATGGTTGCCTGAAACACTAGCCAGGAGCTACTGTTCAGGAGCTTCATTTTCTTCTTTCGTGGAGCGCTGGCGTGCAGCGGCACGGAATGCTTCGGCCATAGCGGTTAACTCGCCTTCTTCATGACCAGCTAAGCCACCGAGCAGAGCATTCTCGGAGCGTTCCTGGCGATCACGACGCTCTCCCTTATTCTCGCGCCTGGATATACTATGATCCTGGTGCGTGGGCAGCGCTTCGAGCGAAAGAGTCGGCGCTTCTGGCTGTTGTGGCTGTGCTGCCACCGCGTTCTGGGAAACCGTGGCCTCAGCGCTTTCATCTATTTCGGGTTGCTCGGTGGCTGTTTCCTTGGCATCCACTTCATCGGCCTGGCGCAAACTGAGGCCCAGGCGACGACGTTCGGCGTCGATGCGCAGGATACGCAGTTGCAACTGCGCGCCCTCGTGCAGGATTGCCTTGGGGTCTGTTCCGGGTGTGAGCTCGGAAAGATGGATCAGCCCCTCGATGCCGTCCTCGATGCGGGCAAACGCCCCAAACGGAGCAATCTTTGTCACAACACCTGTGACAACCTGTCCAGGAGTATAGCGCTGCTCTACCGTCGTCCAGGGGTCCACTTCGGCACGCTTAATCGAGAGTGCGATCTTCTTCTTATCTTTATCGACACTCAGGACCTGTACCTCGACCTCCTGGCCGACATGCAGGACCTCGCTGGGGTGATTGACGCGGCTCCACGCCAGTTGGCTAATGTGGACCAGCCCGTCTGCACCACCGAGGTCGACAAAGGCACCAAAGTTTGCCAGATTGCTGACAACACCCTTGCGTACTTCACCCTGCTTCAGTTCATCGAGCAACTCTTCGCGGCGGCGCTGACGCCATTCCTGGACGGCCAGGCGCTCAGAGAGGATCAAGCGGTTACGCGCTCGATTGATCTCGATGATCTTTAACTGCAGTTCTTTGTCTTTCATGCCCTGGAGTTTGGCCGCAGTTTCCTGATTCTCACCGCCAGCGGCGACCTCTTCGCGCTTGAGATTGAGAATCTGAGAGATTGGCACGAACCCTCGGATGCCAGCGACATCCACGATTAAGCCACCTTTATTGTAATCGATGACTTTCGCTTTGAGCAGTTCGTTGTTTTTGTACTGTTCCTCGGCGATGCGCCACTGGCGTTCAGTGTTCGCACGCTTTAGAGAAAGGACTGCGTGACCTTCTGAAGTCTCAGGCTGAATGACATAAACCAGGACTACGGTCGTTCAGGTGCAATTCGCTGAAAGAGCCATAGCCACTGGCTGGCAATTCTTTGGTCGAGAGAACGCCCTCAGATTTGAGGCCAATATCAACCAGGATTTCATCCTGATCAATACGCACGATTACGCCCTCGACGACATCGCCTCGTTTAATACTGATGGGATTGGCTGCTTCCGCCAGCAACGCTGCCATTTCGTTCTGGTTAAAGTCTTCCACTTCTTCCTGATTGCTGTTCTGTTGCTCTTGTGGGTCAATTCCTTCGGTCATCGTCTGTACCCGCCCGCTTTTTTGATTTGTTGCTGGCACTGTCGAAAGGTCGCCGTGCTTTTGTGCTTGCATGGGTAGTAAACCCCCTTCGATCCACGGTTTTTGCCTCGTCTATGATACTACACTCCCGTTTATCTGCCTTGTTTCGCTGTGCTGCTGTTTCTGCCAATTATTGTGACTGAAAGGTCAGATCCAAATGCATCTTCGTCATACTGCTCAGAATGTGATGGACTGCACTGCACGTTGAAACCATGGGGAGTGTACCATCGGACTTAGGCTTATTCGGGGGAAGTGCTCAAAGCGGTCATCGTTTCGGTTTTTTTGCCATACACTTGCGCATGCGCAAGCGCATCCGTACAACCTGATTGTTTGCTTTACAGAACGGTGATACGAAACGACACTCGCAGGACAGTACGTTACTGAATTAAGACAATAAGCGCCTGAATGTAAGCATACCCCCACTCGATAATCCAATTATACCAAATATCGTCCTCGATTGCAAGACAATAGCTAACCTTTTGACAAATCTCCCCGATGTTTTTCTGTCTCACATTGTATCACAATAATGCAAGTCCTCAGCGCATATGCTAGAATAGCAGTATGGATGTGCTGAATACTGCAAATGTTTTGCGAATATTACGAATGAGCTTAGGGTCAGCGGAGCGCGCCGCTGTGCAGGTTGATGCTGTGGAGGGATATCGTGCTGGCGCACGCCGATCAGCGGTCTTGCTGCCGCTTTTCGAGGTGCAAGGTGAACTGCATCTTGCCTTTATCCGCCGGGCAAGTACGCTCAGGTCGCATAGCGGAGAGATTGCTTTTCCAGGAGGCAAAGTGGAGCCTATGGACGTCTCGCTGGTCATGACGGCCTTGCGAGAAGCGCAGGAAGAAATTGGCCTGGATGCTACCTCTGTAGAGGTGCTGGGCGTGTTGCCACCAGTTTTCACCGTTATCAGTAATTATCTGATTACACCGGTCGTCGCCTATCTGCCGCGCGGTCTGGGGACAATCCAATTGCAAGCCAGCGAAGTTGCGGAGCTGCTACAGGCTTCTGTGCGCGGCCTGGCTGACCCGGCGATAGCTCATACCGAGAGGTGGATGCGTGGAGAGAAGGCGCGTACGGTCTATTTTTATGATTATGGGACTTATCGTATTTGGGGCGCAACGGGTCGTATTCTGGCCGCATTGCTGGAAATGGTGCAGGCGGAGGAGGTCACGCCTGCCGATTGAGTGCTGCGTTTACCCATTAGTCATAGAGCACTTGTCAATCTCGCGTATTTGACTACAATTAGAAGTGTCAGACAAAAATTTACTGTAGTGTGTACGTTGTAAGCTGTCCTTTGAAGATGCGGTTGGTTTGTAAGTGCCCAATAGTGGAGAAAAGCTGTGACGTTGCCAACTCCTGATGCTCGATCTCCGAGATCCATGCTACGACGATCCCAAATACTCTCATCATCTCACTCGATGCCTGCTAAGCCTCTGACACCCCCTCATGCGATGTCGTCTCCTCAAACGTCGTCTGTGCATGGACCTGCTAACAGGAACTATCATGAGCACGCTATTGACTTCGCAACCCACTCGTGGGACCTGGCAACTGGCGGTTTGAAGACTTTAACTGCGAAACGGGAGCTGCCCATTCGACTTGAACGACGTACTTCTCGCATCACTCCTGACATGCTGGCTACTTCGTATGGCTACATGTTTGTGTTAATCATTATGGTGTGCGTGGTACTGATGCTGATCGGTGGGGGCATTGTGTTACTTGTAATGCTACAACCCTAACAGAATTGGAGTTCGCTGCCTGCTCATTGATTGATTACTTTTATTCCAACTAAAATTGTGCTACTGCTTTGCCGTGGAACTCACTGGCAGCACTCTTCACTTGCACGCATCATCGCACAGGTGTAATAGTTGCTGCAACTCAGGTTGCTGACAAGTTGTGCGGTGGTCATTTTGTTATACCTGCTTTCTTGCGTGGAATTGAAGGCAAGCGCAAATTATGAAGGGTCTCTATCCTCGTGGGGGAAATGTCGAAAGACACGCCCCCACCCGGTTTCTCATGGAGGGAGAGCCAACATGAAATGCTGGTGGACAATATATATGCACAGGTCGGATGGCGTGTGTTGTTTTTGCGTGTGCCAAAAAAGCATATTTTTATTCCCTTCTTATTCCAAACGGTTGCTTCATCCGTAGAAACCGTATGTTCTCTCCTTGTCCATACACCCTGACGTCTGCTCCTCTGTATATATCGGGACAATACAGGAAAACCGTGCAAACGTCTTGAACAGTCTCATCAACGCACTGGATGATGGCCTGGTACCAGCCTGCATCCAAGTATACAGAACCAGGGATATACACTTCGCATTCCAGTAATGTGTGAAGCGCTGCTTTTATTTCATGAATACGCATGGTTATGCCTGTTTTCTACCATTGAGAGAGAAGAATCTATTCATACTATTTTCTGTTTAAACGGGATTTCATACCAGAAATGATCCCACAAAGAGATCGATCATGGAATATGAGACCATATCCCTTATCATAATAGATGCTGGCGTGACACCATCTCCCATCCAAATGAACTTCTAGCTTTGAACCTACAACAAGGGTAAAACGGTCAAATGGGTCATCCGCAATGAAGTACACACAGCCATCTTGTATGTAAAGCATGCCAGATTGTTTCATCTTTCTCCTTTTGGGTGTGGCTTGACGGGAAGGAACAGCAGAAGACGCCCGTGGTCAGCTTCCTTTCTACGCATTCCAGTGTGCAAGTGCTTCATCGATCAATCTCTGTGCCGTACGAATGGACTCATAAAACCCTCTTTCCCTTGTATTTCTCTTGAGATGTCCCATTGCTCGTTTGATTGCATGCTGTGCTTGCGTTAATCGCTGGACAAGAGCTTCACTTTTCTGCTGCTCTTTGCACTGCTCGAGAGAGGTTTGTAAGAGCTGAATCGTACTCTGCAATTGTCCCGCGTTCACTTCACGGAGGGTGTGTTGCTCAAAAAACAAGCTGATCTTCTGAATATCTTGTTCTAATGCTGTTTGCATGCGTACCTCCTGAAAGGTGAGCCTGGTATCCATGCTTATTGCTCCTCTTCGAGAACGACATCCACCGTTTCAAGCGTGAATTCCCACTCGCTCTTGAGCAGCCTGGTGAGTCCTGCGAGGACTTTCTCGGCTTCTGTCCGCTCGACGGGCAAGCCGCGCAGCATGGCATAAACGATGCGATTCCCGACGCCAGCCTCCGTTGCCAGCGTCGGGATCTCGAAATGGTGTTGTGTTCTGAGTTGTGAAAGCGTTGGATTGCTCATGTCCCAGCGTCCTTCTTGATGTGGGCATAGACATCATCAAGGGTGTATGTTTGGTTGACAAGCTGAGACAATGCCTCGATCACGTGCTGGGCGATGTGCTTGTCCACCGGCATGCCCACTTCCATCGCGTAGATCTCTTCTGGCGGCACTTCAGCACGCTTTGCCAGATCCTTGATCCGCACGCTGTGTTGTTGTCGTAACTGCCGCAAACTGGGCTTGTTTGCGTCGTTCATCATGGCTTCATCCCCCATGCTGTGATTCCAAAGGAGAGGCACACAAAGTTTTGATCATACAGGTCGCTCACGAGCTGCCAATACGTCTCTTCAAAGATTTCCTCCGAGATGAGGCCAGAAGCCAGCAGGTATGGTTTGAGCTGAAGAAAGGTGATTTTGGCGTTTTCGCTGGACGCGTAGTACAAAGGCTCGTTGTACGTGGTATCCAGGATGAATGGTCGCTTGCCAATGTGCTGAAATCCGGCGTTTTTGAGCAATGGCCCGAGCATATGAACGATGCCCAGCGAACGTCCATCAACGGAAAACGTTCTTCCCTGCTGGCAAAGGGCCTCGAAGAGACAGGCACTCAATCGCTGCAAGGGGGCACTATTGGAAATGCCGCCCTCAATCTCGGTCAGGCGCAACACGCCGCCTGGTTTGAGCACTCGCTGACATTCGACCAGCAGCCCAGGCCACAACGCGGGAGAAAGAAAACTCTCGATGCAACGCGCGTTGATCAGGTCAAGCGAGGCATCTGCGAACTGCAGCGGTTGGGTGATATCCATGAACTCGAACGTGGCGTTGGCACGCATTTGTGAAGTGGCGCGAGCATGAGCATACTCGATCATGGTCCGACTGAGGTCCACACCGATGACCTCGCTGCGGGGATACTCGTAGGCCACATCAAGCGCCCAGCTCCCCGGCCCGCACGCGAGATCGAGAATGATGTGCATGGACGCCACGTCCTCGCGTTCGGCGAAAAGCCCTCCCATGGCCTGGGTAAAGAGTCGATCTTGTTCAATTAAGCGCGCCGTTTCTGTCGGGTCTTCTATATTCATAGGGTAATCATTTGTCATATGACACCAATCCTTTCTTGCATTTATTGAACGATAGCATTATAGGTATCATAGACGGCTTCCGTGGCAGCTTCTTCCCCAATCATGCTTGCGAGACGGTCACGCTGCTGATCAAGGCTTTTGTACTGATTGTTAATGATGCTGTGAGATGCTTTTTGTGCTAACCCGTGCAATGCGAGATTCATTGAGAAACACACGGATTCTATCTCTGCTCGTAATCTTGCTACTTCACTTCTATTTTCTGACATCGTATTTTCTGCCTTCCTAAAAAAATCTTTATATTTACTTAAGTGTTGTTTTGCCTCAATAGACAGATGTAACCATTACATCCAAGTACCCTTCTAAGGTTACAGCACATATAAGGATAATAAGCAAAGACTTATCTCTGTCTTTGCATGGACTTTGTACAGATGTTGTTTGCTCTGTATGGTTATACCTTGTCTACTTTTTACGTCTTTTAGTGATTAGTCACTTGTAGTCGACGCGTTGACTCTTCCGTGCTATACTTTCATTCAGGGTATCGAATACCTTAAAGTCGTGATAGATGTGAGGAAAGACGCATGAAACAGGGCACGAAACGGGAAAAGTTGATACGTGCACGTATTCAAAAGGGGTTGTCACAGGCTGCTGCGGCGGGATTGATGGGGGTATCGCGCAACACCTGGAGCCTCTGGGAATTAGGTAAAGAAGATCCTTACCCACTGCACGTTGGGGCACTCTGCAAGTTCTTTGGTGTCAAGGAACCAAGCGAACTAGATCTGGAGCCATCACGGTTGGGGACAGAGAATGCACGGAAGAATAAGACAACATTGGATACACATTCTGTACCCTCACAACCTCAGGTGCTAATGCAAATAAAAGAGGGCGAAGCTCCCTCCCACCAACAAGAAGAACCATATGCGCTCTTTTCACGCGGCATTCCTCAAGATATAATCGAGACAGTGTCGGAACAGAAGCTAGAAAGTGATGAAGTTGTGAAAAGACGTGAAATACTAAAACAAGTGGCCCTCGCTCTAGGCATAACAGTAGTTGAGCCTCTACATACTTCTAACAGTGAACCAGGGGAGGGTTTAACAGGTCAAGCGCAACTACTAGCTTTGAGCGATCTTGATCTAATTGATAACTACGTTGAAGCCTTACAAAGGCTTCTGCTAAAAGGTGAGGCACAGTATGTGATGCAAGCCTCGCAGGATTTGTATACAAAGCTTATGCGAGAACACCAGGGGATAAAAGATAGACGCTTTGCAGAGACGCAAATTCGCATTGGAATGCTTGCAGGTTACAATCAACAGAATAACATTTTTGGGAGAGCGCATAATACATATTTACCTCAGGAATCTATTGTAAATCTTGAGATGATAACACAGCAATTTCGCGAAATGCAGCGACGAGGTGATACATCATTATCATATGGGCTTAATACCCATATGATAATGATCCAAGACGCTCTTATGAAAACACCTGATGATACTCTGCGCCGTGCGTTATGGAGTGTCCTTGCTCGGACGCAACTAGTTGCTCGTTTTCATCCCGTGAAAAAAGAGCGAGCAGCACAGACAAAAACGTTCAATGAATTGGCTATTGCATCGGCACAAAATAGTGGAGATACAACATTGGTCGGAGCTGCAATTGGTCATCTTGCTCATTGGTATCTTCGAGAAGCCGAGGATTGCAATAATGCGGCGCGTCTTCTTGAGGAAGCGAAGAGGTACGCTGATAAAGACAAAGAAAATGTGTTAAATGGATGGTTTTCTCTGCTTGCGGCTTCTATTGCGGCGAAGAAAGGACATAAGCAACAGTGCGATTTATACCTTACAGAAGCATTAACTATTGCGAATTGTGTTCCAAAGGCGCGAGAAAATATCGATAAATATTATACCGATTTTGATACAATAAGTGCTCATGTTTTCAGCATTAATTGCTGGATGAACATGGGAGATGCAAAGAAGGCACAAACACATCTCGTTGAAACCGATTTAGAGCAGCTATCAGATAATCGTCGGGCCAGTGCATACTACGATGCATCGAGGATATATGCGGCTCTAGGCAATTTGGATGTAATGCAGGCATATGCGTTTCGGGCAATCGACAAAGCCATTTCTACGCAGCAATTCTATGTAATCCCACGATGTTTAGTATTAGCAAGGACGCTTCAGAAGAAAGACGCAAATGATCCTCATACTACTGCTATCATAGAATACGCTCATAGCTCTGAGCAATAAAGTTAGGACGGTTAAAAATATGATTACGCATGTTGTGCTTTTACAGCCAAAAGAGGAAACCACTTCAGAAGAGCTTGCTGCTGCCTTGCAACTCGTCAAAACATTACAGCAGCAAATTCCTGAGATTCTCGATGTCCAAACAGGCACGAATCTGAGTAGCCATCATCAAGGATATACACATGGGTTCGTGATGCATTTTGCTGACGAAGAACACCTGCATGCGTATGCTCCTCACCCACTCCACCGCGTTGTAGCGGATGAACTCGTCCGTCTTTGCGCAAGTATTATTGACTTTGATCTTGCATAGCTCTGAGAGAGCAGAGAGCGCATGGAGAGTAAGTGGGCACTCGGTATTACTGATACCCTCGCTGTTGGCTTGTTGTGTGAATATACGGGACTCAGAGTCCCGATTGTTGCCTTTCCTGCAACAGGTCGCACATCCAGCTTTTGCGAGAAGCGTGAGAGCGTTGAGACGGTAATGATGCAGATAGCCGAGGAAGCACAATCCATCGTATCTGGTGATCGCGTGATCGTTCCTATGCAAACCATGCATGTGCTGACAAATACAGGTGATGCCGAGATGAAGTTTATTTGCTTTGGGGTGAAAGCATTACCTCAAGGTATCTAGCCTGCACGTTTGGAGCCGTGGAAGGAAACCGAGAGCGTTCAAGCATTGGAGCAACATCTTGATGCGACGTTTGCACTCATTATTGCGTGAGGATTATCCATGACTGAATTTGTATCTACCTCATCCCGTATCCTGTATTTGATGGTCTGTGCAGCTCCACCTGCCCAGCAGACCGTGGACATTCTACCCCAACTCCAAGCCACAGGGTGGGATGTCTGTGTCATTGCTACCCCCCAGGCAAGCCGATGGATGAATCTGGCAGAACTTGAAGTACTCACAGGGCATATGGTGCGTATAGACTACAAATTGCCTTGGGAAGCAGATCCACTCCCCAAAGCCAATGCCATGTTGGTCATGCCCGGCACATTTAATACCATGAACAAATGGGCGCAAGGTATTGGCGATACCCTGGTCGTCAGTCTTCTGTGTGAAGCACTGGGACGCAGAACACCTCCCATCGTCGCTGTTCCTTGTCTCAAGATGGACCTTGTGCACCATCCTGCTTTTAGGAAGAGCATCGTTCTGCTTCGCGAGTGTGGGGTTCGCGTCCTGCACGAGCCTGAACGCTATCGATCACCGCTCATGGTTCCTTTGAGTGAGGTGTTGGAGGTCCTCCTAGAAATCACTCAGGACAACGGAGAGGAATGATCATGCATATGCGAACTCGATACCGAGTGGAAAACGCTTCAACCGAATAAGATCCATCGGGTGGTGCTCTTAGCTCAGCAGCGATTACAAATGAGTGAAGATGAGTTCTCACAGATTTTCAACGTGACATCCGGCACCGCTTATCAAATGGGATGCAATATGCTCTAGTATAAAAGGCAGGTGAAGAAGCTTCTATGCAAGAATCGAGGAAACAAGCGATTACTCGCTCTATTGGCAGAGACAAAACAAACGAGGAAACAAGCGATTACTCGCTCGTTCGTTTCTGATGTCAAGTACTCTGCCCCCTGCCAAAGGCGGAAAACAGTACACAAGGACACTCTCCTACCCGTCTCCCCCCCACATAAACGGAGAATCCTATTTTACTGCCAATGACGCACTTTGTGTCTCGGATACACTGTGTACGGTGCTAGCTGCGCTTTGCCTCGCGTTGAGCAGACTAACACTAACACTACCCTGGCTAAACTCTGCTTCACGCGGAAGAGGCGCGTCACCAGAGATCAGCGTTTGTTGCACCAGGATATTTGTGAACGCCTTCATGACCTCAGCATGCCATTGATCTGGCCGCAGATTATGGGCAATATCTTCAAGGAGACGAGCAGCCACGCCACTAATAATCGGTGTAGCGAAAGATGTACCTGACCAATAGGCCCACGCGTTTCCATTAGGAGCTTGATAATCGGTTGGCTGATCGTCCGCTGAAAGAGCTGGATAAGTTGGGGCCGTATAAACACCTACCAGCGCATCTATTTTTGTCCGGTCCACGCCGACCATTGTCGTAGGATCAAACGGAGTCCCAGCCGCCGCATCATGGGAAGCTGACGATGGAAATACAGGTACAGGTAGCCCGCCACCATATGTGGCAATACCATTGTTCTGAGTAGATTCAGGCGCTACCGGATAGTTGCTATACAATGCCGCGTGTCCACTGGCATCGACAGCTCCAACGGAGATCACCTCGGGAAAGGCCGCTGGATAGCGCGGTGAGTGACGCTGCGTGACGGTATTCATGGCCTGCGGCTTCAGCACCGATGGCTTGAGTTGGCGCACATCTGAATCGTTCCCAGCAGCCCCCACGATCACAGCACCGAGTGCCGCCAGACTCTGGATCACAGCATGCAAGCTCAGCGTTAAAGGGGCTGTATCGCTCGTCTTACGCACTGTATCAGCGTACGCTCCACTTGACCATAATGGAACAAGCTCTTCGTCGAGTGGCATCGTCACTAGACTCAGGTTAATCACCACAGGCTTTTGGTATAAATCACCTGGCGCGTTCGTCGTAGGATTGAGCGGCAACATGCGATTATGGATATCTTTCGAGCGTATTCATCAAGACAGCAGCGCTACCTGCGCCAAAGTCATTGAGCACCCGGATGCATTCAATTCTGGCATCGGGAGCCACATCGCGCACAATGCCAGCCACAAATAAACCATGATCGGACATCTCAAAGCCGGACAAGCGTCCGAAGACATCACGACCAGAAAAAGGCTGATAGGGACTGCCATTTTCCAGTATCGCAGGCAAGGGCTGACCAGAATTGTGTAAGACGAATGTTGGAGATGGTGTATCGAGTTGCGAAACTAGTGTCTCTAGCAAGGCATTGTTTTTGCCAGCACGCTCAGCCGCACTACGAATCTGCTGTAAGGCAGGTTGCGTATCTAAGACAAACACAGTAACGCCCGTGCCGGTGCGTTTTTGGAGCGCGGGTACAAGATCTGGTAATGTGATATGCCAGTCAGGCGCTGGATCTTCAACAGGCAACGGCGGTGTTATCGCACCACCATGCGTCCCACAGCCAGAAACAGGACCAGTACTACTACTTAACCAATTGGGAGCAGCCATCACAACCGTTGCACAACCTGGCTGTCTGAATGCAGTGGTCCGCGCGCTATTAATCATATTGATCACCTGACGTGTTATGTCGCTTACGGCATAGCTACCATATTGAGATGAAGCAGATGCTGGCTCCATACCACCTACGACGGATGTCCCGATCATCGCATATGGGGCAGTTTGCTCAATAGTGAAGAAACACTGCACAAGTGATCCCTGGCCTGAAGCAGCCTGGAAAACATACTTACCCAGCGGACTCTGCAAATCACCTGCCTGCTGTCCTGTGCCACCATTTGGTCCATCACCACCCCATGTCGTGTCATGAGGCTGTACGGTAGTCACATTTGCACCTGTTGTAGATGAGGTACCTTTTGTCAGTACTTCGCTCTGTGGCACATCCGCCTGTGCAAAGGAGCGCAACGTATAGCCACGCATGTTTAAAAATTGGTTGAAAGTGTCCAGATCCAGAGCATTGATAATTGCTTGCTTCCCTGCAGATGGTGGAAGATCTGAGCGGAAGGTGATTGAAACATGATTATCGAGCCAGTAGATTGCCATCTTGCTCCACCATGGTTGCGCTGTCTTTGTCTGCTTATTTTGCATAAATATGCCTCCCATTACTCTATGCATATAGACATGCATAACATATCCTCATTAGATCACTTACTAATAAAACGCCGGAAAAAACGATTTTGGGGCTAGCAATTTTCATCCTACTTTTGAGCGCCAAATTGCAGAGGTCCGCTCGCGCCAACCAGACGAAATGCAGCCCAGAAGTAAGGGTGCGCATAGTGGCTATCATGAGAAGATTGACGGCGCAACAGGCTACATTGAGCAAAGCGTAGCGCCTGAACCTTACTCTCACCATTGAGGAGATAGCGATAGAAAAGCAGCATTAATTCATTTGTGGCAGCATCCTCCACCGGCCATAAGCTCATCACCAACGAGGAGGCTCCAGCAGCGAGGAATGCGCGTCCCAGACCTAATTGTTCATCTCCGCCGCTGCTCAAAGCAAGGCCAGTCTCACAGCCACTAAGCGTAACAAGTTGACAATTTTTCAGGTCCAGACCAAAGGCATCAAACGCGCTCAACGGCCCATCAGCCAGGCGGATATAAGAAAAATTAGGTGCATCCAGCCGACATCTCCCATGCGTAGCCAGGTGAATGATTGATCTGCGTGGGGCCTGCTCAACCAGTCGCTCAATAGTAGCTTGCTCTTCCAGATAGCAGGAACCATCCAACATGTCTTGCAGGGCTGTGGCTTCGTCGAGAGCACGTGGCAAGTCTCCATTGCCGGAGAAACCAAAAATTAAAGCAGGCCCAGTCTCAACTGCTGGTTTCCACCTATGCGGCAGTGCCAGCATATTTGTCGCAGGAAGATAATTGACCTGGAAATCTTCGATCAGAAAGCGCGTTCCATTATGCAGCGCGTGAAACGGGAGATTATGCAGGAGTCCATAGGGCACAATTGTCAGTGTACCAGACTCCTCTGGCAATAAAGACGCGACAGGGGCAATCAGCAACGTATAGAGCCTTTGCAACAGACGACACATGGTTTGCAGCGGCGGCTTGTGGGGATCTGACCAGCCTCCTGGCTCCAGATGTGCGTAAAGCGGAGGAAGCAAGCGCTCTAACTGTGGCAGACCATCCGCATTTTCGTGAATAAGCATATGCTCTTTTGTGATTGCGAAGATCACCAGTTTTCCTTTGTAGAGAAAATAGGTGAGGAGTAATTGATCAGGCAAGAGGTGATTGCGCAAATGTTGTATATCTTCAGCAGATAAAGCATATGTTTTCCCCATAGAGGCCGTTTGCGGACGCTTCTGCGTGAGATGATCCACATCCATCTGCTGGAGATGTAAGCGTTCAAAAAGCTCGCTCACCTGCGCTTCACAACGTCGCAGTTCACTTTCAAGTAGCGCACGATCTACCTCGGGTGGAGCTGTCGTGTCCATAGCCGCCAACTGCGTACTGTAGTGATGATAGCGGTATTGCCACTCCGCCAGTTCGCTGCGCATACGCAAAGTCTCCGCATTTTTTGCTTGCAAGGCCAGCACAGAAACATCAGTAGACGGCGCAGTATGTTCTATCGGCTCATGCTTGGATCGGGTAAGGTATTGGCGTAATGCTAACGAACGCGCACGCTCCAGATAACTAAAGGCGTCCTCGCCGCGCGAAAGCAACAAGCAAAGAGCAATCATATCCTCATAAATCGCCCATGTCGTGTGCAAGAATGCGGGCCTTAGATCAAGCACAAGGTCATCCAAAATGTGTTCGATCTGTTCAATCGCCGCTGCATAATAGCTAACTGCCTGCTCCAATCGTCCCTGAACCAGTGCAATTTGTCCTTGCAGGTAGAGACCTTTATAACTCTGCTCTTGTAAGTTATACTGCTGAGCCAGTGCAATGGTTTGTGCACATAATGCCGCCGCTTCCTCTAAAAGGAGAAACTGTTGCTTTGGCTCTTGTATACCCTGGCTGTCGCGTGCGCGGCTTACGAGAGAGCCAACCATAATCAGGCGCGCAGAGGCTGAACGAGCCACCAGACTTTGCTGGTCAAAATAGTCTTTGAGCTGACTTGCTTGCTCATACGCAGCCATGACAGAACCCATTTCCAGCAACAGTTCAGTCTGCTGCAATCTAGCAGCAGTCGCATGATGCAGAAAGCCGCTCTGGTTGAAAAGCATCCAGGCTTCAGTGAGATTTTCCAGAGCTTCTTGACGTTTATTCGAGGCAATCAGCGTTACAGCATATTCAAGCAAGGCGTTCCCAATATCGAGAACCGCGCCGCCTTCGCGATAGATCTGCACAGACTCAGCAGCCAGCAGACGCGCCTCCGCTGCTCTATTCAATTTTACCAGGCAGCGTGCAATTTGCGAAATGGCCCAGGCATGCGCCGCAGCACTAGGATTATGCTGTAAAATGCTATCGCGTATCTGGTAATAGCGCCGCAAAGCAGATCCATAATAACCCTGGACATAATCCAGTTGCGCCAGGCTATCCTCTGTTCTATTGAGTAATCCTATTTGCTCAAGGGCCATAAAACCATCTCGTGCCTGTGATAACAAACGACGAGCACCGGCGAAATCACCCAGCCAGGAGAGATTACGCCCCTGATTGAGATGTACGAGCGCAATGGCACGTTGGATAAAGCTAGCGCTCTGATCAGTCAATGTAGGGTAAATAGTGAGGATACGATCATATATTTCGAGGGCTTTTTGATAGCGCCCAATCTGTGAGTAGATAACGGCAGTATTGTGCTCAATCACACAGACCCAGTAACGCTCATGATACAGCTCAAACACAGCACGAGCACGTGCGGCTCCCTGCAAAGCTTCCTCTACACGACCAAGCCAGGCACACGAAATAATCCAACCGATACGTGTACGCGCCCAGTTCACCTCATCGCCCAGATACAAAAACTCTTCAGCCGCCGCGTCAAAACATTCCATAGCGGCCTCTTCATGTCCAAGCACAGACAGAGCGTCACCTTTTGCGATAAAGCCAAGCGCATGTGATACACGATGTCGAGTATACTCGCCAAAAAAGAGCAGCAGATCGGCAAGCTTGAGCGCAGTAAAGGGATGAATATCGCGCTGCCGTAGCGCTTCGTCCTTCATCAGTGTACCTATAGCAGCAACATCAGTAAACTCGCTATGATACTCCTGAATATAAGTGCGACCTTCCTCAAGCGTGCATTCGCGTAATAATTGTAAGAAGACCTGTTCATCCATGGTCAAGCATGAGTTCCCCTCAGCAGGCCACCTTCCAGGACAGGCGAACTCCAGCAGGTATGTGTAATACCCATATGCATTCAGAAACGCCACTCTCGTGGCTAGAACTGTGCTGCGGCACATTTCTCATCTGAATGCAAGGCAATATAAATAGATTGCTATCTATCAGCCGCTTTCGATAACCAATCCTTCGATGACCATCTCGGTTTCGGGCAAATACACAATCATCATATATGAACCTACGGACACGGCAGTGAAAATAACGTTACCCAGATCATCAACATGCGAGACTCGCAGCGGCTCCTCACTCTGCGCCCTCTGTTTGTCGTGCGCGTAGCTAGCCTCATGCCCACCGAGTTCCTGCTCAGTTTCACTGACACAGTACAACTCAACCCTCACTCCATCAAAGGTCTCGATATGCTCATCCGGGTGGGTACTGCTGATCAACCCCAGCAACAACGTATCCCCCCTACTATCCTGCGAAAGATGTAGGGAAAGGCTTACCGTATTGGCCTGATACTGGCGCGGCCACTGCAGTTCTGTGGACTCGCGCATATCGCTACGTGTGACCAACTGAATTTGCCTGGATACCAGGCTGGCAACAACGCGTTGCAACGACGCTTGTAGCACGTGTTCGCCCTGTTCAGGAAACAACTCGCTAGAGGCGAGAAAACGACGTGTCTCAACAACTTCAGTCATACATAATGGGCAGATTTCGAGATGACTCGCAATAGTCATCACTTCATCGGGAGACAGCATACCAGCACAATAGTGGCTAAGCCTGGTTGTGCCAGGACACTGACTGCGATAGAGTTTCTTCAGCAATAAACTATTTATATAGGTATCCAGTCGTTGTTGACAGACGGTACACACATCTAGATGTGCCTTTATCGTCTTTGGTAAAGGCTCCCCGTCAATTATGTGCCTCAAAAGCTCCTCATCTTTGGGGGCCATGGAGTGTATGCAGTCCATCATTCGCAATTCCTCATGTAGAATATTTTCAGCACTCTTTACAGTAATTACGTTTGTCGCTGTATGAACGTTGGCAGCCATACTTTTCGCAGCCTCTTTTTGCAGCACAGAGACAGAGCGCTCAGTACTCTGCTTGTATAATCACCTGGAGTGCAACTTACACAAAGGCATTGCCGTCCAATCTCCAACGCAGTTTATCGACATTGCGTAAAATACGTTCCATAATATTCCGCTTGAGGCGATAGATTTCTTCTTCTCCCTTAAATTCACCAGGGCAATAGCGTATAATTTCACGAGGTTTCAAATTGCAATGGAAGTGCAAATAGGCCACGCGCTGTTCCTTCTCGCCGGGCAGCAGAACCTTGATCGCCTCCCATAGCTCATTTTCATAGTAGCGGTCTTCCACCTGCGGCTCATCAGGATGACCATGATCCGGGATACGCTCAACATTGCGCCGCGCATGCATCCGTAACGTATCCATAATAGCACAATGCAAGCAGAGACGTAAGTAGCTGAGAGCGCTCCCCAGCGTAGTAAATGCCAATGATTGGTCACTTACGGCCTGCCAGAAACGTCGAAATGCGTCATCAATATAGGTCTGCTCACACTCGTAGCGCAGCGCCAGCGTGCGATGAGAGTGCACACCTAACCAGCCACGAATGTTATCACTGAACAATTGCTGCAAGAGCATCCAGGCTTCATTGTCCTTTTGTGCTACCGCGCGCCGGAAAATTTCCAGACAATATGCGTCATCGCACGGCTCTTTGCGACGAAATTTGCCCATTTCACGAATGCAGTATTCCCTGAGGCTTTTCAAACTCATCTCGCCTAAAGGCTTATCCATTCTGATACCCATTGATTTTACCCACTTCCCCTTCAGCTAAGGCTGAAGTACGGTATTTTCACTGTTTCTCTATAATTAGAGACGTTATTCGTCACAGATTATCAAGTAGCTCGCTTGGGGATGTAATGTACTCAATAGAAGATAGTATGAATGGATATGCGTGCTTCCCTTCACTTTATGCCTCCAATCAAGAAACTATATCAATAGAAATATAACTATAAATGCTTCTCCCCCGTGCATCAACCGAATACACAAGTACATGTATAGCTGGTCAAGCTGATGAACACTAGTTAAGCTTTCTTGACTATCACTCTCGCTATCTCTATTGTGTAGTATAGTTAATCACAACCGTTTACGCAACCTGTCATTTGTCCCATCTCTTGCCTCTTTGTTTCAAAAAAGGTATACTTTCTACATACAAAAGCATACCTCTGCCGGGCACGTCCTACAATGTGCTAGGTAACTGTGAGAGAGTGAACCGTCACACAAAAAGACTGTGACTGACCTTATGAGTAGGCATATTTTGGTAGCTATCGACACGAACCTTTCTCCTGCCACGCAAGAGGCCATGCGCGCGGTCAGTGAGCTGATAGAGCAAGCTGCGTTGCCGGTGCCATTGCTTCTACTCAATGTTATCCCCATCACGCAAATTGTGACTGTCCATCCAAACTATGCCATTGACCAGATTGTACCCATTCTGCCCTCAGCTGATCAACGTGACGCAGCAATAGAGACACTTCTGAAGGCTCGTCTGCTGTTGCAACAGCAGGGCGTTGCGCTAGAACATACAGAGGGCATAATACGTGTTGGCTCACCCCCCGACGAGATTGCGAAAGCGGCTAAAGAGTTCCGTGCCTATCTGATCGTGATAGGCAGCCACGGAAATGCATTCAAACACCGTATGCGTCGTCTGTTTCTCGGCAGCATTTCGCGCCAGGTTTTACAACTTGCGCCCTGCCCGGTCATGATCGTCGTACCACCCCAGCTTCAGCAAGACAGCGACCTGGCATCCTGGTATGAGCAGGCCATCAAGAACCATTTGAAGGTGCATAACCACAAGCTCTCAGTGTTCACCGCACAACTCGTCGTGCAGCAATTTCCTGTAGCCATAAAAAAGCCAGCTCAGCGACAGGAGATTGTTGCCGCCCGGTTAGCGTTAGAACGACTTGCACAAACAGGGGTACTCTACCGCCATGATGTCGACGGCGATACACGCTACCTCAATGACTAAGCTGAGCTTATCATCTCCGCCTCGTAAAAGCCGTGGGGAGTCGTCACAATAATAGTTCCAGGTCCTTTGGTGTAGTAACCGGTGCCTGACACGCAAAATCCTGGCAGACATATGCAGTCGCACGCATGTCTTTCAGCGGACGACCATCCAGCAGTGCAACGATGGAGTGCGCGTGCACATCGTCAGGAGCGCTGCACGCTAGCACACTATTGGGTAAATAGTGATCATTGATCACATTCAGCAATGTCTGTGTATCAGCGGCATCAAGGTCTCCAAGAATAGCAAATTCTTTGCTCGTCGCAAGCGCAAAATCCAGCGCACCAAGCAGATGACCAAGGGACTGAGGGTACCTTATCATCACATCGGTCAGGGGTTGCAAGTAGTCTTCAGCACGCTGACGATAGCTCGACTCGCCAGTAAAAGCAGCCAGGCGCAGCAACACATCAGCGGCAACGCTATTACCGGCTGGCGTCGCATGATCCATAATTTCCTTGGGACGACTGATCAACACTTCATGATCACTACCTGTATCGAAAAAGCCTCCATGCTGCTCGTCTGCAAAGAGTTCGATAGCTTGATCCATTAACGAACGGGCTTCAGCAAACCAATGTGGCGCGAAATCAGCCTCATAGAGCGCAAGCAAACCGTCCGCCAGGAAGACGTAATCTTCCAGGTAGCCGTTCAAGTGTGCTCGACCGTCCTTATATGTGCGCAATAGACGATTATCTACGCGTAGCGCTTGCAATAAGAAGCGCGCACTGTTGCGGGCTACGAGCAGATAGTCAGGGCGGCGGAGATGGCGTGCGGCCTCGGCAAAGCTACGCAACATAAGCCCATTCCAGGCTGTCAGAATTTTCTCATCACGGGCAGGCTTGACACGCTGCTCACGAACCTGAAGGAGCATTGTTCTACTGCGTCTGAGCGCTTCATCCAGGACATCCAGACTCACCTGCGCCTTATTCGCTATCTGCCGTGCATTCTGCGGCACATGCAGAATATTTTTCCCCTCGAAGTTGCCATGCGCGCTCACATCATAGTACAACGAAAAAAGTTGCGCGTCCTCTGGTGACAGCACTTGCTCGATTTCAGCAGGCGTCCAAAGAAAGAACTTCCCTTCTTCACCTTCGCTATCAGCGTCCTGGGTGGAATAGAAACCACCTTGTGGCGCGGTCATTTCACGAACGACATAATCCAACGTCTCTTCGGCCACACGTCGATAGAAAGGGTTGCCGGTCACAAGATAGGTGTGCAGGTAGAGTCGGCTGAGCAATGCATTGTCATACAGCATCTTCTCAAAGTGTGGTACGAGCCAGTGGGAATCGACCGAGTAGCGATGAAAGCCGCCACCTAGCTGGTCATATACACCACCATACGCCATGTGCTGTAAGGAAAGCTCGACCATATGCAGTTCTGGCGCTGGCTTTTGTGCTGAAGGAGCGCGGAGTTCCTGCTTGCTGCGGTGCAGGTGGACGCGTAGGAGGAATTCGTGCGCCATGCTCCCAGGAAACTTGGGTGCTCCACCAAAGCCACCATCAATGGGATCAAATTCTTCTGCCAATCTCTGGCTGGCATCATTGAGTATATCCAGTGCGCCGGAAGTGTTCGCATCTATGCTACTCCTGCTACGCAACTGTGCACTGCTGCTCTGTTCTTGCAAGTAGGTCGCAATCTCTGTGGCCTGTTCCTCTATTTCGCTACGGTGCTCTTTATATGCCTGAGCAATGGTAGATAAGAGACTTGAAAAACCTGGCATCACTTGCTGACCGTAATGACGATCCTGGGGAGGGAAATAAGTGCCCCCGTAGAATGGACGCCCATCGGGTGTCAGGAAAACAGTCATCGGCCACCCACCTTGATGCGTCATCGCCTGCACTGCCTGCATATAGATAGCGTCGATATCTGGACGCTCCTCGCGGTCCACTTTGATCGAGACAAAATGCTGGTTCATGAGATCAGCTATCGCGTCGTTTTCAAAGGATTCGCGTTCCATGACATGACACCAATGACAGGCTGAATAGCCAACACTGAGGAGAACGGGCTTGTCTTCTTGCTGCGCCTTCTGCAGTGCCTCTTCGCCCCAGGGATACCAGTTGACCGGATTGTGCGCGTGCTGTAATAGATACGGACTCGTTTCATTGATGAGCCAATTTGTGTGCTTGTTGTGTGCTTGTTTATCTGACATGAACCTTCTCCTAGCATATGCTACCGCTTCAAACTAACCCTGTACGCATTGTACGACACAAACGAAGCATTGAGAAACAGCGCACGTAAAAAGCTCGACAGTATTAAATAGGTTGGAGCGTTTTAAAAGCCCCCACACGAGTGCAGAATTTGTCCGCTGATCCATGCGCCTGCGTCACTGGCTAAAAAAGCTCTTCTATCTCAGCAGTTCCCCTTCGTTCTGTCAACACAGCTTAGCATAAATATGCACGTTCAGGCTGTTATGTATTCATGTTCTCTTGACTAAACAGAACTTATGTTCTATAATCTATGTAGCAACCAACAACGGTTCATCCATGTAGTTTTAGATAGCAGAGGAGAAATGCAAATGGCACAACATTCTATCGTGCATGTTGAAATCCCGGCAACCGATCCAGCAATCTCAAGCAAATTCTATGCAGAGCTATTTGATTGGAAAATGCAGGTTGAACCAGCGTTTAACTATCACATGTTCCAGGCTGATCCTGGTCCTGCTGGTGCATTTGTCCAGGTGGGTGAAAGCAGCATGAGCTATAAACCTGGCGAGGTGTTGATCTACATCTCGACGGATGATATCGATGCTACACTTGCCCGAGCCGAAGCACTTGGCGGAAAAACGCTGGAGCCGAAAACCGAAATCCCCCATACCGGCTGGTTTGCTATTTTTGCTGATCCCACGGGCAACCGTATAGCTCTCTTCACGAGTATGAGAGGGCAGTCCTGAGCAAGGATTTGTTTCAGAACAGATATGCAGCCTTCCAGGGTAACGTAACCACAGTTACCCTGGAAGGCATCTTAATACAGTCAGAAGAGCCTTCTGACTTGAGATGGCAAGGAATGTGATATTATACGTGGTGATGGATACACCGGAGAATTATTACGCCACACTTGGCATCTCATTCGATGCTGACAGTGATACAATCAAACGAGCCTATCGGCAACTAGCACGGCGCTATCATCCCGACATGGCAGGAGAAGCTGGAGCCGTGCAAATGAAGCGCATCAATCGAGCCTACGCGGTACTGGCAGATCCCGAGCAGCGGCAAAATTACGACCTCATTATGGGTGGAGTTGTCGATCTACGCAACAGGGGCTTTGCACGTCCGCGTCCACGTCCACAGCGACCGGCAGAAGCGGAAGATAGCGAGTTTTCTGGGCTGAACATTTTCAGTACAAAGGGACCATTACACGCAGGACCGGTTATTCACAACACCCATGGCATCATTTCTGCGCTCAGCAGCTCACAGACAGTCCGTTGTACGCTGATTGCAGCAGGTTCGCTGGATGGCAAAGGAGCCATCTGGCAGATCATCGATGGTCAGGCCACCGAGACTATACATTTCGCGAATGATCCTGCATTGACCATCGAATCGCTGCGCGCGTTGCGCTTCTCGGCTGCCGGTTCACTGCTGGCCGGTTGGGGAAGATTAGGGCTACATATATGGGATGCATATCATGGTACCAGGCTCTGGAGCTATGCTCTTAGCGAACGTGCCGTCTCTGCATACTATTCACTTGACGTAACCTTGCACATTACACAAAATGGACAGCGATACGCCCGCATGGCAGCGCCACATCTGCCAGAGGACACCCAGGCACCGCGCTCCTGGGGCGTACGCGGTACTGACGTGGTAAGTCACGATCTAAACACTCCTGCTGACAAGCTGTTTGATTTACTTACTTGTACCGAACAGGTAATGGAGAATAGACAATTCTGGGCTATTCGCATGCGTGCACTTGCGCAGGATGCTAAAACATTAGTGACGCTTTCGTGTGCACAGGTACCTCAAGAGAAACAGCAAATGGCGCTTGTACGACGTTGGGATCTGTCCACAAAGGGACGCACAGGCAAGAAAAATCGTCCTCTGGTCGCAGCTTCGATCCTGGTTGGACGCTGCGAAGATTGTGGACCTCCCTATAGCGTGACGCCGGATGCAGCTATGCTAGCATTTGTCTCGATGGGCAATAAAATACGCTTGTGTGATACAGCTTCGGGATCTTATAGCGAGGTAGCAAGTGGCACTATGGGAGGAAGTTCCAGGCTGGCCCTCTCGCCCGATGCACAATGGCTGGCAGTTGCACGTGAAGATAGTGAAGTGAACGAGGGAGTTATCGATCTCTGGTCCGTGACAAGCGGACAGATCATACAAAAATTCTATCATCCCTGGCAAATCAGCGCTTTGCATTTTGCAGGCAAGCAACTGGTAGTAGCGCTTACGGATGGAACTATTCAAATATGGCAGTAGTACATTCATTTTTGGGCATCGTCGGTGCAGGACGCGCTGGGAAACTTATGGCAAAACGAGCTAGCAGAATTCAAGATGCGCGTGTTATACTATAACAGAAACCGTTTACCACTGGATGAAGAAGCGTCTTATAACTTGACCTACGTACAATTGCATGAGCTGCTCCAACAGTCCGATTTTATAAGTAGTCCCTGACGCTTTCGGGCAAGGGGATAGTGGGTGTCCTGTAGTGCACCCATCATCGCTTGCGGTGTAAATGACTCATAGGCACACAGGTCTATTGATCGGAAACTATGCATGTACCTTATACAAACGAAACACACCACTTAATCGGCAGACAAGAGTTCGCGTTGAGGAAGCCCGGTGCTATCTTGCTGAACACTGCTCGAGGTCCTATTGCCGCAATGCAGAAATATGAGCGCAATAGCAGGACAATAAGTTGCAAACATCAAATCTTTGCAAAATCTTTTTACAGAGCTTAGGAATGAGGCAAACAAAGGTTGACATTTGGCATCTGTTTATCTAATATTTCAACATATACACAAACATATTGTGTTGGGTTTGCACATTGGGCTGAGCGCGGATAGTAAGGAGTTAGAGCGACGACGATCAGAGAGGGCATTCTATTACCGCGTTCTTGACGAAACAGATATTCCTATTTTATAGGAGAGCCAATAAAAATAGAAGTAGTAAAAGTTGTAACGGAGCGACAAAGCAGTATCGTGCAATTGTATTGTCGTTTGATCACAACACAACAATAACAGGGAGTGATT
Source organism: uncultured Chloroflexia bacterium (assembly GCA_963802635.1). GTDB lineage: Bacteria > Chloroflexota > Ktedonobacteria > Ktedonobacterales > Ktedonobacteraceae > CAVTLG01. The sequence goes on from CAWDJJ010000001.1 coordinate 1,652,204, forward strand.
ATGAAGTGTTCTCGATGTGCGACCGAGCTGCCTGACTCAGCTACCACGTGTCCCCGCTGCGGGTGGAGCACACGCGTGGTAGATCAGCCTGCACACATTCTCATACCTACCGGCGGGAACTCCGCCCTGGCCGACCGCCCTTCCGCAGCAGTTTCCTTATGTAGTTGACTCAGTTCCTTATACATCGGGAACGCCCCTACCGATTAGCAAAGCTCAAGAGAAAGGGCGCAATTCTGCTGGACGCGTCATAGTCACAGTGGCCGTTCTCCTTGCATCCGTCATTCTCGGAACGCTCCTAACGCTGGGTGTTTTGTATGAGAACGGGCAATTAAATCAGACTCGGCAGACGACAAACGCCACATTCCATCCAGCGACAGTCACCAATACGCCACAGACGACGACCTCTAACGGTACAATGCCAGCGCCAACATCGTTCAAGGCCGTCAGCGATGCCAACCTAAATGTAGCCCTGCAATATCCGTCAACCTGGACTGCAGGACCCCTAAATCAATCGAACGATCCTATGGACTATCCCCTCACGTCACCCACGCAGAATGGCTATTCTGCTGTCCATGTAGACATAGAGCACTTCTCAGCCAGCACATCATCAACTATTAGTAGCGCCCACAATCTCGATAGCCAGTATATCCAGAGCTTATCACAATTGACCGGCATCCAAAATATCCAGACTGCAACGCCATCTGATGCGCAGCCAAAAATTGGTGGGGTAACGTGGGACCGTCAGGATGCAACGTTTGAGAACTCGAACGGTGTTGCCTTTCATTTTGCTACGATCTCAGTGCAGCACAAGAACGCTTACTACACAATTCAATTGCTGGTGGAAGCAAATGTTTTCCAGGATGCCATGACTAAGGATATCCAGCCGATCTTTAACTCGGTGCATTTCCTATCATAGTAGACAGGTGTTAAGGGTTAAAGGATGCAAGCCTGGCCTTCTTCAGGAATAATCAGTGCGGGATAATCGGTCCGATGAGATGATAAAAAACAGAGCAACGACCTGGCATATGTTGCAGACAGGTCGTTGCTCTGTTTTATACAGGCAAGAGAAAGACTAGTACTCAGGCATAGCCGGAGCAGCGGGCTTCTCTTTCTCGGGCAGATCGGTGATCAAAGCCTCAGTTGTCAGGATCATAGCAGCAATGCTAGCCGCATTCTGCAATGCTGAACGTGTGACTTTGGCAGGATCAGAGATACCAGCCTCGAACATATCAACATAGTTGTCGGTAAGGACGTTGTAACCGATGTGCCCATTGTTTTGCTCTTTCTGGGCGCGACGGATACCTTCAACAACGACTGAACCATCCTTACCACCATTGATAGCAAGCTGACGGATAGGCTCTTCGAGCGCACGGCGCAGGATAGTAATGCCAGTCGCGGCATCACCGCTCAGGTTCAGATTATCCAGGGCGGAGACTGCGTTCAAGAGTGCAACACCACCACCAGGCACGATACCTTCTTCGACAGCGGCACGCGTCGCTGAGAGCGCATCCTCGACACGTGTCTGGCGGTACTTCAGCTCAACCTCAGTACCCGCGCCAACTTTGATCACGGCTACGCCACCGGAAAGCTTCGCCAGGCGCTCCTGTAGCTTCTCGCGGTCATAATCGCTAGTTGTCTCTTCGACCTGAGCTTTGATCTGACGGATACGCGCCTGAATCTCAGCCGGATCACCGTGGCCCTCAATAATCGTCGTATCTTCCTTATGGGAGGTAACGAGACGTGCTGAACCAAGATCCTCCAGGCCTGCACTATCGAGGCGACGGCCCATCTCTTCGCTAATTACCCGTCCACCGGTCAGTACAGCAATATCCTGCATCATCTCTTTGCGGCGATCACCGAAGCCCGGGGCCTTGACCGCCAGCACATTGAGGATACCGCGCAGTTTGTTGACCACCAGCGTTGCCAATGCTTCACCATCGACATCTTCAGCAATAATCACCACCTCGCGGCGGCCCTGCTGAACGATTTTCTCGATGAGAGGCAGAATATCCTGGATTGCGCTGATCTTTTTGTCCGTGATCAGGATGTAGGGATTATCCAGGGTGGCTTCCATCTTCTCCGTATTAGTCACGAAGTAAGCTGAAATGTAGCCTTTATCGATCTGCATACCCTCGACATACTCGGTCTCGAAGTTAATGCCACGCGACTCCTCAACGGTGATGACACCGTCCTTGCCAACACGGTCCATGACGTCCGCGATAAGATCGCCAATTTGCTCGTCTGCCGCTGAGATAGAGGCAACCTGGGCGATCTCTTTTTTGCCTTCGACCGGAATAGCAATCTGGCGCAGATGCGCGACGACAGCCTCGGTACCACGATCAATACCAAGTTTTAACTGCATGGGGTTTGCGCCTGCGGCCAGATTCTTCAAGCCCTCGTTGACGATAGACTGCGCCAGCACGGTAGCAGTAGTGGTACCGTCACCGGCGACATCGTTCGTCTTAGTCGCTGCCTCTTTCAGCAGTTGCGCGCCCATGTTCTCGAAAGGATTCTCTAACTGGATCTCTTTCGCCACGGTCACACCATCATGAGTAACACTCGGTGCACCAAATTTTTTATCCAGGGCGACGTTACGGCCCTTAGGACCCAGCGTGGTCTTTACTGCGCCAGCCAGGACATCAATACCCCTTTTAAGGAAACGACGAGCTTCTTCGTCAAATACCAGTTGTTTCGCCATTACGCAATGTTCCTCCCTGGAAACTAGCCAATAATTGCCAGAATATCATCTTCTTTGAGCACGAGGTACTCCTCGCCGTCCAATTTGAACTCTGTGCCGCCATATTTGGCATACAGTACATGATCCCCTTCATGAATATCTAGTGCTGCGCGATCACCATTATCCAGCAGACGACCATTGCCCACTGCAATGACTATCCCTTCCTGGGGCTTCTCTTTTGCAGTGTCCGGGATCACGATACCGCTTTTTGTGACTTCTTCTTTTGCCGCTGGCTTCACAACCACGCGGTTTCCAACAGGACGAATCTGTGCCACTACGTACACTTCCTTTCCGCTATGAAGTTTCTTTGTCTGAAGATTCCTTCACCTTTTTTTCGTCAAGACCATAGTGAATCACACCCGAGATAGTTACAGAGTGATACAGAGAGTAATCACAACAACAGGGGCCACCAGAGGCACAACCGCTGCAACAGAAACTCTTCCCTTGCACGATAGTGGGAGACCAGAGGATCTCGATATCGCAGTTCGCACAATGCGGTGCTGGGTGCTGCACATGATCACTCTGAACTCTTTGTGGCTGATTGCTCTCCACGTACATATCCTCTTGCCTCTTTGTTATAAGTACCCTTCAACGCCACAGGACGCTTTGCGCATAACGCAATCTCTGCTGTAATGGAGAAGCAGACATCCAGAACCAGAAATGCTGGTATAGTAGCTGCTTTCGCACATCCTATTTCCTCAGGTGTTGTTCTCTTCGTTACACTGCTAGCAGTATTGCATACTTTCTATTAGAAGCGCATAGGAAGATTGTTAGAGGAGTGTTAGAGGATTAATAACCATTCCTTTAAAGCCTCTATTATCCACACAAATTATTTATACTATTATATTAGGCAAAAATGCTTCTCTTCCAAGTTCATCAGGAGGATAGAGGTTCAAAACTTGAGTTTGATATGTGCTGCCCTCCGCATATGTTATAATGCCAGGTGTATGTAACGCAGGAATGCGTAGACCTACATTTGCAGTATAGACCAGTAGTATACTACAATAGCATTTATATGATCATTGACATTTCCATGAAATTGTTGCATAGAAAGGATGACACAATGACACACGATGCATATTCTCTATCTGCTGAACACCGCGTTGAGTATCTCTTCAATGATCTTAGTAAAAGTGATGCGCATGCTAGTCAGCCAACGAACGCTCAACAACAGGGTTTATCCTCTACTTCCGCGCTTGCCCCGATAGGTGTCTTTGATGCGGGAGCTGGAGGTCTCACTATTCTATCAGTGCTCCGCCAGGAGCTGCCGCACGAAAACTACATCTATATTGGTGATACGGCAAACTGTCCCTACGGCACGCGGAGCGAGGCCGAAATTATTGCCTGTACGCTCCAAGCAAACCGTTTTTTGATTGAGCAAGGCGTCAAGCTCATCGTTGTTGCCTGTAACACAGCTTCGCAAGTGGCACTTACTGCATTACGTGCGACATTTTCCGTGCCTTTCATCGGTGTTGTGCCAGCCGTCAAACCAGCCGTACGTATGACGAAAAATGGCCGTATAGGTATAGCCGCCACCAATCAAGCCGCCAAAGCAGCCTACTTGAAGCAACTGATCAACGATTTTGCCGCTGGCGTAGAAGTCCATACAGTTGGTTGTTCCGAACTCGTTACTCTGGTGGAACGGGGTGAGCTTGGCGGTCCTGTTGTTGAGGAAACGTTGCGTCAAGCACTACAACCTCTGCTGGCGAACGATGTAGATGTAATTGCTTTAGGTTGTACACATTTTCCGGCGCTACGTCCAGCGATTGAACACGTCATGGGAAAACATGTTCAAATCATTGATAGTGGAGCAGCTATTGCTCGCCGTACCTACGCTATCGCGGATGCCGAAGGACTACTCCATCCCAACGATGAGCGTGGTGGTAACTTACAGGTCTACTGTAGCGGCGATGCGCTTGATTTTAGCACTGTAGCCAGCAAAATACTTGGCTATCCTGTCACTGCCTGTCAAGCTCTTTACCCATCATGAATAGCCAGAAACGTCAGCCGAGCGCCAGGATAGAGAAGGAGATATATATCACTATGTCAGAACCTATTGCTCTTTACGAGAACGATGAGAGTCCCATCGAGGGTTCTATCATGCCTACGACCACGAGCAGATCTCTCTTCACACAATTTGCACGTATTGTCTCCACTGTACTTTCACCTGCTACAATCTCATTGCCATTCATTTTGCTTGTTTCACGCTATCATGCAGGGAATTCTGCACTCCTTTTCGCTCTGATCACGCTCTTTTTCCTGAGTATTGGCCCTTTAATCTATATAGTTATAGGTGTCGCTACAGGTAAACTCACTGATCTGGACGTCAGTGTACGCACGCAACGCATAAAACCTTACCTTTTTAGTATTGCATCCTCCCTGCTTGGCTTGCTTATCATGAGCATAAACCATGGACCGAAGAATTTGACGACGGCGCTACTCACCTCGACGATCAGCAACTGTATCATGCTGATCATCACATTCTGGTGGAAGATCAGCATGCACGCGGCGTCTATCTCGGGTGTAGTGACGATGCTCACGGCTCTTTACGGCGTGGTTATGCTGCCAGCATGCTTTTTAATCATCCTGGTTAGCTGGTCCCGCGTCGTATTGCACCGCCATACTATTGCCCAGGTGATGGCAGGCTCTCTGATGAGTATTATCCTGACTGCCTCGGTGCTTGCCCTACGCGGCACTTGAGCTAGAAAGTACAGGCTCATTGGTTCACGTTGGAGAGACGAAATTCAGAAGGCTATCGAGTCGTCCACAGTTGCAGTCCTGGTGGTAAGCCCCTATTTTATGGCTTCGGAATTTATCTCAGCCTACGAAATGCCTCAAATCCTGGAGAAAGCACATATGGGAGGAAATACTGTAATCTCCCTGATTGTCGATTATTGCGTCTTCGATGGGAGCGGTCTGGATGACTTTCAGACGGTCAACCCACCCAATGAACCATTGATTGCTATGACGCCCGCAAATCAGGGAAAAACCCTGGTCAAACTGGTGACAACGATCAAAAACAAGCTGTCCACCGAGACGATGGAGTGAGTGACAAAGATGTCTTTCGCCACTATTAGCCTGATTCATCTGGTTTTGGGACAAAATTGACTTCGATCTCGTCATAACGCTTTACTCTATAAATAAGCGTTGAGATAGCCCAGCTCGCCAGGAAAAGCAGCACGATCACGACACCAACAACCCCGAAGTTATCGTTCAACTTGCCAATCTGATCCCAGACGGGACCGCTCAAGCGCAATTCGGTCGCCAGGATATTGAGCGCCTCCAGACTACCGACCACCAGTGCGACGATCACCGAGATGAGGGTAATATTTAGATTATAGTACAACTTGCGAATCGGCTTCACGAAAGCCCAACCATAGGCACCCAGCATCAAAATACTATCAGTCGTATCCATAAGCGTCATGCCAGCCGTAAACAACGCTGGGAAGATCAGAATGGACACCACGGGAATGCCCGTGCCAGCCGTCGCCGCCGCGATGCCCAACAGCCCAACTTCAGTCGCAGTATCGAAACCCAGGCCAAAGAGGACACCCACAGGATACATCTTCCAGCTCTGGTCCGTCATCTTGAGCAAAGGACGGAAGAAGCGTCCCATCAGCCCACGTTTGTTCAGCGATTCATCCAGAGCCAGATCATTGTACTCACCTCCACTCCTCACAGAGTGGAACGTCCTGTACACATCAACGAGCACAATGCTATTAATGATAGCGATAAGAAACAGAAAGAGGGCAGAGACGATGGTACCAATCAGGCTACCTATCGCCCGCAGATTATCAAAATTTTTGACCGCGATAGCGGTGATAGCGATGAAGACGGTCAGCGCAACGACGATGGTAGAGTGACCAAGCGAGAAGAAGAGACCAACGCTGACCGGATGCTTTTTCTCTTGCATCAGTTTGCGCGTGACATTATCAATTGCCGAAATATGATCCGCGTCGAAGGCATGCCGCAAGCCGAACGTATACGCCGCGAACGCTAATAATAAGAGGCTGGGAGTTCTGCCAAAGATAACGAGCGCCAGGACCCAGGCCAGGAGGTTATAGCAGAGCAAGAACGCGTAAATACCAATGATCGAGCCGCGCACCGCCCGCGAGCTGGCATTAAATACTCGCGTAAGAGATGAAATACTAAAGCTATCGCTCATAGAACCTCCTGAATGTGCACCGAGCTTCAGCCCGACCTGATATTGCCTTGCATTCAGATGAGAAATATGCTGCCGCATATTTCTAGCAACGAGAGTTGCGTTTCTGAATGCCTATGGGTATGAGCAGCCACAAGAGATTGTCCCCACGCTCTTCCAATGCCGTGCTGTAAGAAGCTCTCTTCCAGCAAAGGCCATCATCAGCGTAACATATACATGGCTACAATTGCAAAATTTTTGCAATCAGGAAAAATATCATCAGAGAATAATTCCCATCTCTGCCGTGCAGCCCAAGAGGAGGATGTCTTTTTGTCAGGTGCATACTGAAGCCTTCTGTAGAAATATACTCTGCTTGTTTCCACAAAAGGCTTCAATATAAAGTGGGGAAAACTCAGTGTAGCTTAATAAAAGTCATCACGACGGCGCTCGTGTTCTTCAAAGCGCTCCTCGCGTCGCTCTTCGCGGCGTAACTCACGGCGCAACTCCTGATCTTCGCGGCGCTCCTGATTGAGTTCCTGTTGTAAGCGCTGATCTTGATACGTTTGCCCCTGGGCATAGTACCGCTGCTGCTCACGCTCATGATGATCGATCATATGCTTGGCAACCAGGCCCGTGAGAGCTAAGGCGCTCCCTAACAGCAGCGGATGACTGCAAACACGCTGCAGTAACTGAGGCTGCTCACGTCCCATACGCAAGAAACTCTGGCTCATCGAAAACGGATCATTCGGGTTCATACCATACTGCGGAGGAACCTGCTGGGCCAGTAATGCACGCTGCTCATAAGGCATCTGCGCAAAGTGCTGCTGATAGAGTTGCTGCTGCATATCAAGCGGTGCACCTTGCATAAATTGCTGGAGATGTCCAAATGCCTGATTCTGATCGAAGCCATTGTAGTTACCCGTATCATATCCCTGTGCATACTGTTGATACGCATATTGGTTATTTTGATCAAACGGCCACATTAACTTTGCTCCTTTGCTATTTTCGCTATTTCACTATTTCGTCTACCTATGATAGAAACACCGAGGTTCTATCAACTCCACTTACAGACATGTCACGCTGAGACAGTAACATATTTCCTGTCTTTTTGTCAAAGGAGCGCTGCAAATTGGCTGGCGAATACCCCCTGACAAATGTTGAAGATATTGTATATAATAAAACACGGAGGGCACCATATAGGTCATGGTGCCCTCCCAGCCTTATTTGCCTTCAGTCAGAACAGACTTCAGGACTCTGACAAGCATCTCTTTTGCTCCACCAGGTCCTATATAGCCTACGGTCATAATGCCCGTGAACTCTAAGAGGTTCCTGGTCTGGGTAAATGTCCAGATAGCCAATGCAAGACAGGCCAGGCGTTGAAGTGCATCCAGCGCCTGTTTATAGTCTTTCGGGAGCCAGCGTATGGTCCCACCGGGAACTTTTTGGCTCTTGCCTGGCCTGGAGTAAAGGTACCGAGTTTTGCTGAGACTGTTCCTCAGCAGACGGTAAGACTGGCGTGTTGCGCCTGGTCGAGCGCGTCTTCGACCTCGCGCTCTCATGGCGCGCGTCTCCCGAAAATGAATCGACTTTCATCGGAACCTTCCCGGAGGTACACAACAAATGACCAAACGAAACCTCTAACATTGTAGCATATTGCGAAAGATGAGTATAGAATTCAACACGCTTTCAGCATTGGCTCATCATAGTACCCACCAATTGGCACTTGTCTCTCTCGTCGTAAATGGACTACACTAAGTTAAAGATGGTCAATTCTTAGGAGAGTATCATGCGACTACATGCACCAGATCAGCCAGCATTTCCTGTACCAACCGCATCCGTACACTTGCTGATCCAGCTTGAGCGCGCTAATGGGAAACCTATCTACCAGCAGATCAGCCAGGGATTGCGCGAAGCCATCCTCTCAGGTCGGCTGGCAGAAGGGACACGCTTGCCCCCAGAACGCGCACTGGCTCAGGAATTGGGCGTCAACCGCACGACGATTATGAATGCCTACAATGAGCTGGCCGACGAAGGTCTGATAGAAGGTTATGTCGGACGCGGTACCCTGGTTAAACGCAGTTATCCTGGGCCAGATGAAGACGCGCTGGATCAGGACATGCCTACCTGGTTACTGGGACTGGCAGCCGCAGAAGATACCATGCTGGGACCAGATGCACGCTTGCTGAGTGAGATATCCGCGTTAGGTGAACAACAAGAGGTTATTTCGCTGGCACAAGCTACGCCAGCAGTCGATATGCTACCTGCCGAACTGCTGCACATAATCATGGCTGATGGCTTGCTACATGACCGTCAGAGCGCTCTGGGCTATTGTCCAGTGGAAGGTCTGCAAAGTCTACGCCACAACATCGCCGCGCGCATGCGCAAACGAGGCGTCAACGTCGCACCGCAAAATATCCTGATCCTATCCGGTTCAACACAGGGCATTGGCTTAATCGGGCGTTTTCTACTGCGTGCGGGCGATGAGGTTGTCGTCGAAGTACCAACCTATCTAGGAGCAATCCAGACCTTTCGTGCCCTGGGAGCGAGAGTCATCGGTGTGCCTACGGATAAAGAGGGCATGCGCGTCGATCTGCTGGAAGCAATTCTGGCACGCCGCCAGCCACGTTTTATCTATACGCTACCCACATTTCACAATCCGACCGGAGTAACCATGTCAACCGAGCGGCGGCGACGCTTATTGCGCCTGGCGCGCCGCTATCAAATACCCATTGTGGAAGATGACCCCTATGGGGAACTGTATTTTGAGGAAGCGCCGCAACCCCTCAAAGCACAGGATAGTCATGGCGATGTCCTGTACCTGAGCACCTACTCTAAAACGCTGGCCCCGGGACTGCGCGTGGCCTGGCTGGCGGCTGCAGAACCAGTCATTGAGCGTCTGTCACTGCATAAGCAGGTCTTTGATCTCAATACCAACGCCCTCGGTCAATGGACCGTATCACAAATACTACAACGCAACCTGTTGGACGATCACCTGGCAAATATACGCCAGAGCTACCGGCAAAAGCGGGATATGATGCTGCAAGCGATTGACATGTACTGGCCTGCTGGCACGCGGATCAATAGTCCAGATGGGGGTATGCACCTGTGGTGTCGCCTGCCAGAAAATATGCGCGCTCGTGCATTGCTACGCGAAGCTGCACGCGAAAAGGCTACATTTGTGATTGGCGAGCCGTTCCATGTAGATGGCGGAGGTCAGCATTATATTCGTCTCAGTTTTGCCCCACCTGCGGCACAAGATATTCCCGAAGGTATCCGACGTATTGGCATAGCTATGCAACATTTACGAGCACAACACATAACAAAAGATGAACAAGATCATTACCATACAGAACGTTTACCGATGGTGTAATAGAGAAGAGAGGTTTTGATACATATTTCATGTGCAATGAAGATGATTGGGAAGTTAATGAAGATGGATTATACATTGCTACCCGCTGTTTTTTGGTACGCAGAGGCTATTGTTGTGCCAATAAGTGCCGCAACTGTCCCTATATCAACTGGCGCGCTCAGTCCTCGTGGCAGCCAGTCGCGCCAGAGCATGTTAAACAAACACGTGTATCCCCTAAGGCAATAGCAGGCGCACAGGCGATGCTAGACTATCATGAGCAACAATTACAGCACAGTCCGACATATAAGCGAGCCAGGCACCAGGCACAGGTGGACCATTATACATGGCTACTTGAACGTTGGGGAGGAAAAAAAGCGAGAGAAGATAGCTAACACTACCTTCTCTCTGACACCTACATATATCCAGATGAGTTCTATGCGCAATCTTCTATCAAAAGCCAGGGTACCAGACAAAATGGACACCCGAACCAGGAGTGAAGTTTACATACGTGGTGACGCCCCAATTGCCAGCCCAGTTCCAGTCGCTGGTCCTCACACTGCCATCAGCATTCATGCTTTCAGCAACAGCAACGTGACCATAATAAGCGCTGGCTCCCTGTACCCCTGGTGCTAACACGACAATTGAGGGTATATGCGGAGTCGTAGAAGTATCCCAACCATCGGCCAGTGCTCCAGCATACCACTGATACGCATTGCCAGACCAGGGCACATAATGGCCTGTTAACTGGTGATAGCGATAATCGGCCCAGTAGGTACATTGTCCAGCGGCGAAATTGTCGCCCGCAGCTCCTGACAACGCAACCTGCTGTACACCCGCATAAGAGGACATCGCAGCATTACCAGGATCATAACCATCCTGCGTGACCGCCGTCGCCGTCGCCGCCAGGGCCGCAATTGAACTGGTATTGTTGCCTTTTGAATTGATCCCGTTCATAAATAATGATTGGAAAGCGCTGGCACCGTGTCCATCAGCTCCTGTTGGCACAACTGCAAGTAAGGCACCAACTAAGATACAGAGCAGCGAAATACCGACGGCGAGGTGGACTGCCAGTCGTTTTCCTTGTGGCTTAGGTGGAAGTAGGGTTCCAGAACTTTTTTTGCTTGTACCACGAATAACCACCGCGCGACGCAGCGATGTCGTTCTAGGATCAGAAATAGAAGACAACTTTCCCGTTTCGACTACTCCCAGTGTTCCGGTCGCAGGAGAAGTCAGTGAGGTATCAGCTAAAGTACCCGTTACCACCGGTAGCGAAGATCCTATACCCATTTGTGGGACCACAGGTGCGGATAGGGGCTGAGCAGTAGGTATCGGTGATACCGCTGGCATGTCTTCAAAAGATGCAGCAGCGAGGTGTGAAAATGACTGCTGATTAGCTACAGGAGAATATTGATGGATAGGCCCTGGCGTGGGCGAAGGGGTAGCACTGCCTTGTCCCTCAGGGTTCGTACGCTTACGGCGATCAACTGACAACATACGCAATTACCTTCAATTCACTAAGCTGACACTTATAGCAAAATCCTCCAATCCACAACCTCACTTTATCCTCTCATAAGAAGACTTTACCTAACACACCCCACATTGGTCAAATTATCTCCCTGCTCGTAGGACCATAGGGCCAGGCAACTCTTTATTTGCATGTATGCTTCACACTTTATCATCTTGATTAATACGCAAGGCAATATAAGCATAGACCGTCACAAGGACACAAAAAAGAGAGAGGCACCTGTCCTCTCTCTTTGAAAAAGCATCAGCGTCCTTGATCAGTACCAGACAAAGCTGACACCACTGCCAGGATAGAAAGTAACATACGTCGTAACGGTCCAACCACCACCCCAGTTCCAGTTGCTGGTATTCACACTACCATCAGAGTTCACGTGCTCAACGACTGCCACGTGTCCATACCCGCCAGCACCTTGCACATACGGCTGCAAAACAATGATAGAAGGTCCGTTTGGATTTGGCGTATTCGAAACAACCCAGCCATCTGCCGCGGCACCTGCCGCCCATTCATCAGCATTACCTAACCAGGCAACCCAGTGCCCGGTCAACTGGTGGTAGCGCATGTTAGCCCAGTACGTACATTGTCCATACGTAAAACGCGCCAGGCTACCGGAATCAGCCGCAGAGCTACTGCCAGCACTAACAACGGGAGCTGCAGGCGCTGAAACCACATCGGCGTACTGGACGCCTCCACCTGCATCGTAGCCATCTTGAGTGACGGCGGTTGCAGTGGCTACCTGGGCGGCAATCGACATGGTATTGTTCCCGTGCGAATTGACAGAATGCATAAATAACGATTGGAAAGGACTCGTTGCCTGTCCATCAACGTTACCAGGCATAACCGCCGTTAAAGCTATAGCCAGTACAACGATGAGGGAAATACCGACAGCGAGATGCACGTTCAGGCGTTTCCCCTGTGGTCGGGGAGGACGCATCGTGCCAGCGCTTTTTTTGCCGGTACTACGAATAACCACTGGCTCACGCACGGGAGTTTTTAGTTCAGGGGTAGCAGGTAACTTCTCCGTTTCTAGCTCTACGAGCGCGCTCGTCGCTGGAGAAGCGAGCGAAGAGTCTGCTAAAGTGCCTGTTACCACTGGCGACATTGGAGATTCTGCAGGCACACCCGGGGCTACAGGCATAGATGAGAACTGAGCAACAGAATCCTGTGATGCCTCTGATGCGCCTTCTGCGGTAGACAGATCCGGAAATGGCAGTTGGTTAATTACAGGAGGGTTTTGATTAGCAGATCCGGGCAGAGCATGAGACGTAGCACTTCCCTGAGCATCAAGGCTTATAAGCTTATGACGACTAATAGATGACATACATAAATACCTTCAATTCACTAAATTACTACAAGACCCTCCGATCCACACTATTTAATTCACCCACTAAGAAGACTTTACCTAACGGCCATCCTAGCAGTCAAATTACCGGACTCTCGTAGTACCATAGTTCCAGACAGGCATTTATTTGTATGTATGCTTCACGCTTTGTTGTGTTACTACCCATATGTGTTCAGATGAGCACTGTGCCACAACACGGTGCTCATCTGAATCTGAATGCAGGACAATATTAGTTATGTCAGAGCTTGTTCCAGGTCTGCAAAGAGATCCTCTGCATCTTCTATCCCGATAGAGAGACGTAGCAATGTATCATTCAAACCGCGCGCCTCGCGCAACTCTTTGGGGATCGATGCATGCGTCATCGTCACAGGATGGCAGGCCAGAGATTCGACGCCGCCTAGACTTTCGGCATAAGTAAAGATTTTAAAGCGGCGTACAATTGTATCGACGTCTGCTATGGTGCCCTTGAACTGGAATGAGACCATGCCACCGAAGCCGCTCATTTGCCGTTTAGCTAGCTCGTGATCGGGGTGAGAGGGTAGCCCGGGATAGTAAACCTTCTCTACGCGTGGATGCTCGGACAGCAGTTTCGCAACCAGTAGGGCATTCGCTTCATGCTGGCGCATCCTGATCGCTAACGTTTTGATGCCACGCAACGTAAGCCAGACATCGAAAGGGCCAGGGACCCCACCAGCCGCATTCTGGTAGAATTTGAGCGCCTGGTAAGTCTCCTCGTCGTTTGTAACCAGCGCGCCGCCAATCACATCACTATGTCCATTGATATACTTCGTGGTGCTATGCAAGACAATGTCTGCGCCCAATTGCAATGGCTGTTGGAAGTACGGGCTGGAGAACGTATTGTCAACCACCACCAGGATATGATGGCGGTGGGCGATTTCGACGATAGCTCGAATATCGACCAGCCGCAGCAAGGGGTTCGTAGGGGTCTCCAGCCAGATCAGTTTCGTATTAGGACGGATAGCCTTTTCGTAGTCGGCGATATTGCTTGCTGCCACATAGTCTGTGGTAATCCGGTAGCGGCGCAGAATATGCTCGAAGACGCGATAGGAGCCTCCATAGAGATCATCGCAGGCGATCATGTGATCCCCGCTACTCAGTAAACTGAGCACTGCTTGCTCGGCAGCCAGACCGGAGGCGAAGGCCAGCCCGTAGGTGCCAAGCTCCAATGACGCGATACATTCTTCTAGCGCAGTACGCGTGGGATTCGCGGTACGTGCGTAGTCGTAGCCTTTATGTTCACCCATGCCCGTCTGGGCATAAGTTGATGTTTGATAGATGGGAGTCATGACCGAACCCGTCGTCGGGTCTGGCTCCTGACCTGCATGAATGGCTCTGGTTGCAAACTTCATACTAACTCTCCGCTAAACTTGATGTTGTTGATTAAGTAAATCAATAATTAGGACCAATAGTATCACTCATATGCTGAGAGCACAATAGGCATAAGAGAAAACTCTTAATCTTCCCTACGCTTCATCCCTGGTTATATGCACGACAATAACAAAAAAGAAACGATAGGTGTTCCTTATTTATGCCCTATCGTATCCATATTTCTTAGTAATTACAAGCTCAGAAGTTTTGCTCTACCCGTTTTAGGTTTGCCGCGTGACAGATGCCGATTTGACGTAAGCTGGACCACTGCCGTTGGTCACATGGGTGGTCAGCGTGATCGTCCAGGTGCTTGTTGAGCCGGTCGAGAAACTTTCTTGGAGGTATTGATAATAACCCGGCGACAGAGTGCCCACCAACCAATAGCTCTCCCCGTTTGACAGCGTCACCTGCGGATACGCTCCTGATACATACACATTGAAGACATACGTCGTATTCGTTTTGAGGGTGAGCGTCTGACTGCAGCTTCCCGGACCTGTGCTGCTAATCGTCAATATGTTGTTAGATGCACTGGCACCTGTACAGTTCCACCCACTGAGATCGTTAAAGGTTGGATTGGCGAGGAGATTAGGATTTGGTATAGGCGTTGGCGTTGGCGTCGCTGTGGGCGCTGGCGCTGGCGCGGGTTTTGGGTGTGATACCGGAGCCGGATTGGTGGTCAGAACCGGTGCACTGGTTGGGCGTGGTTTCGGCGTTGGCTTCGGTGTCGGTGTTGGTGTCGGTGTTGGCGTTGGTGTTGGTGTCGGTGTTGGCTTCGACGTTGGTGTTGGCTTCGACGTTGGTGTGACTCGCGCAATGGTAGTTGCTGCTGGAGCATGTTGTATCATACTGATGATATCTGGATTAAACGTATATGAAATCACAGTAACGATCACAGTAAGTACCAGTGACAGAAGGAGTAGCAACATTAACGGTTGCCTGGCAGGCTGCACCTGTATAGGTCTCTGGTTGATTGAGGCGGCAGCTACAGGCGGTCTCTGGTTGAAAGCAGTAGCTACGGGTGGTCTCTGGTTGATTGAGGCGGTAGCGGTAGTAGTTGGTTGTACAGAGCCGTAACTGTTGCCGTCTCCCGAAGTCGGTGCCAACCGCAGAGAGGGCGCGTGCTGCACATTATCCTCTGCTGGCTCTATGCTGTCATCTTGCGAGTCCAGGAACATATCAGGATAGGCTGGCTGGGATAGGGGAGATCTCGCAGGCTCTAGCGAAGATACCAAGTCGTCTTTCTGGCTCTGGGCTAGCTTCTTCATGAGTGAGAAGGAACCCTGAGGAGCCGGGAAGTCTGTTGCCTGTAAAGACGTACCACTCGGGCTGGCTATATCTTGTTCGACATTATTTAGTGAGAGCGCAGGCCATCCTGCGGAGGCGGGATCTTGCCAGTTATCATTGACGAAAACGACAGGCAATTGTTCCTCATGAGAGATATCTCGCAGATCATCAGCGGCAGAGACGGTCGGCAACTCTTCAGCGGGTGGCTCTTGTACTGAAGGATCATCAGCGAATAGTTCTTCGTCAAAGAGATTTTGCGGATCATCAGCGGCAGAGACGGTCGGCAACTCTTCAGCGGGTGGCTCTTGCACCGCATCAAGAGCAGTTAGAAGTTCTTCTTCGTCAAAGAGATTTTGCAAACCACTAGTGTCAAAGATGCTAGGTTGTAACTTTTTGGCATCTGATGCGTGTTCGTGATCAAGAGCAGTCAGAAGTTCTTCTTCGTCAAAGAAGTTTTGTAAACTATTATCAGTAGGAATGGCAGGTTGTGCTTCTTTAGTACCTGATTCATGTGTGGAAGTATGAGTGGCAAGAAGCTCCTCTTTTGATGAAGTGTAGATCGTATCATGGACACTGAAGGATTCCTGATCGAAAAGGTCTTGCTCAACAACAGTAGCGGCGGGAAGATCTTCTTCCGGCAGTTCGGGGAAGAGCGTTTCAGACGATGTATGAGCCACCTCGATGTGTAGTTGTAGCCCCGAAGCCCGCTTGTGCTCTTCAACGACCAGCTCATCCTTTATGGCTTGGGCAGGTTCGTCTGTTTGATCATGGAGAAACTGGTCAAGGAGGTGCTCGTCTGCAAGGGGAGCCGCACGATCATCAACCAACGATGGTTCGTCAAAAGGAGTACGTAAAGCTGCATCCTCTGCCGGGAATGGATCGCCGACCTTTGTCTGCTGGCGGTCAGTAATACTGAGTGTCGCGCTGTCTTGTGAGAATAAAGAGTAGCGTGATCGCGACATAGGCTGTTGGGGTGTCTGCGTCGAAGAACCTATGCGCAATCTCTCCCTATGCTGTATGGATGGCATGAGTGCTGGCGATTGTGGAAATGAGGGCCGAACTTCGGTGACAGTTAACCTGAGTGCAGGTGGCTGGTTATTCGGAATAAGGTAGGCAAAGGGGAAGGCAGGTGGCTCTGGTTGCGCGGCAGATTTGAGTTCGGCCAGAAAGGCAGCAACATCCTCATAGCGGTCGATAGGTCTTTTTGAGAGCGCTCGTAGGAGAACAGCGTCAACGGCGCGCGGCAATGTTGGAAGATGGGTTGAAGGGGCCGCTGGAGGCGCAGGTGAAGGGGATTGCCAGAGACGCGGCAGATCTTTGGCGGCAAAGGGCAAGCTTCCCGTAAGAAGCTCGTAGGCGAGGCAGCCAAGCGCATACTGGTCACTAGCTGGACCGATGATGTCGGTCGATTGCTCACGATTGATGTTACTGATCGGGCCAGTTAATTGTGCCGAAATCATAGAGTTAATGATGCCAGTGAGTTGCTCGGGAGCCATGTAGCTCGCCATGCGGTCGTCAAGTTTCTGGATAAACTTGGTCTCACTGACCAGATCAGCCAGGCTAAAGTCGGCCAGAAGAGCTTCACCTTGCGCATTGAAAAAGATATTTTCTGGTTTGATGTTCAGGTGCAACATCTGTTGGGTATGAGCAGAGCTGACAACGTGCCCAATATGCAAAACAATATGTAGAGCTTCATCCAGTGAGAGATGGTGCGGAGAGAGGCGATCCAATTGATGGCGTAGGGTGCCACCTGGCAGGTACTCACTGGCCACATAGGGTTGACCTTGCTCTATGCCAAGATCAAGGACCGGGACAACAGCGAGGTGGGCCAGTTGTAGGAAGCGTTTTCCCAGCAGCCAGAAGTCCTTAGGGCCTGCCGTCGGGTTAAGACATCTGGCATCAAATATCTTGAGAAGAACGTTATGCTCAGGCTCATGCACAGAGTAAGACAGATAGATATCCCGTGAAGATTTGCGGGCAATGTGCGTCGTGAGATAATAATGGTTGAATGTATATAGCATAAAGTAACCTTAACTCTGCAAAAGAAATACCCCAACACCTGCTGAGAAACTATGCTCTTCCCAAACCTATTCTGAGGAATACATGTTTCCTTCAGAGATAATTATAAAGAAAAGATAGGCTATGCGAGTAGATTTTTGGTGCTTTTTTCGCGGCAAAATGATGCAAATGACAACAGACGTTATTGACCATAGTCTCTCTAGGAAGTCAGGTGTTTCAAGCATCCTGTACTTCACCCATCTATTGTTGTCGGAAAGGTAATGGTACTGCTCATTTTTTCAGGATGACAGACGCATCCTGGAAGTAAGCTGGACCAGTGGCAGATGTGCCAAAGATGGTGAGTGTAAACGTCCAGGAGGTTGTTGTTCCTGTCGAGAACGTTCCTGAGAGGGGATAATAACTCGATATATTGTTGGTCGCATACCAGTAAACCCACCCGGCAACGCCAGCTTCTGGATAACATCCTGACGTAGATACAGAGAAGTAGTAGGTCTTGTTCTTTTGCAGAGTGAGCGTTTGACTACACGTTCCAGGACCATGCTTGTCGACTACCAATGTGCTATTCTCTACCGTTGCCCCAGTACAGGTCCATCCGCTGAGATCCTGGAATGTTGGGTTAGTTACGAGATTGGGTTCCGGTACGGGCGTAGGAGTGGGCGTGGGCTGATGTGTTGGTAGAGGGGTTGATGTTAGTTTGACTCGTGCAATAGTAGTTGCCGCTACTGGGGCATGTTGTATCATGCTGGTAATAGCTGGATTAAGTTTATATGAGAGCACGGTAACAATCACAGTAAGCATCAGTGCCAGCAGGAGTAGCAAATTTAATGGCCGCTTACCAGGCTGTACCTGTATTGGTTTCTGGCTGATGGATGCAGGAGCGACAGGAGGTTTCTGGCTGATGGATGCAGGAGCGACAGGAGGTTTCTGGCTGATGGATGCAGGAGCGACAGGAGGTTTCTGGCTGATGGATGCAGGGGTGACAGGAGGTTTCTGGCTGATTGGTGCAGGAGCGACAGGAGGTTTCTGGCTGATTGGTGCAGGAGCGACAGGAGGTTTCTGGCTGATTGGTGCAGCAACGACAGGAGGTTTCTGGCTGCTGGATGCAGGGGTGACAGGAGGTTTCTGGCTGCTGGATGCAGGGGCGACAGGAGGTTTCTGGCTGATGGATGCAGGAGCGACAGGAGGTTTCTGGCTGCTGGGTGCAGGAGCGACAGGTGATTTCTGGCTGCTTGCTGAAGTTGGTGCCAACCGTAGAGGGGGCTTGCGCTGCACAATGTTCTCTGCTGGCTTTATGCTGTCATCTTGCGAGTCCAAGAACATATCAGGATAGGCTAGCTGGGATAGGAGAGATCTCGCAGGCTCTAGCGAAGATACCAAGTCGCCATTCTGACTCTGGGCTAGCTTCTTCATGAGTAAGAAGGAGCCTGGAGGAGTCGGGAAATCTATGGCCTGTAAAGGTGTGTCACTCAGGTTGGCTATATCTTGCTCCACATTATTTAGCGAGAGCGCAAGTGGTCCTGTGGCGGGATCTTGCAGATCATTGTCGGCAGAGACGGTCGGCAACTCTTCAGCGGGTGGCTCTTGCACTGAAGGATCAGCAGCGAATGGTTCTTCGTCAAAGAAGTTTTGCGAACCATCAGCGGCAGAGGCGACAGGGTGTATTTCTTCGGCAAATGAAACCTTCATCGTATCAAGAGCAGCCAGAAGTTCTTCTTCGTCAAAGAAGTTTTGCGGATCATCAGCGGCAGAGACGACAGGGTGTATTTCTTCGGCAAATGAAACTTTCATCGTATCAAGAGCAGCCAGAAGTTCTTCTTCGTCAAAGAAGTTTTGCGAACTATTATCAGTAGGAATGGCAGGTTGTGCTTCTTTAGCACCTGCTTCATGTGTGGAAGCATGAGTGGCAAGAAGCTCCTCTTTTGATGAAGTGTAGATCGTATCATGGACACTGAAGGATTCCTGATCGAAAAGGTCTTGCTCAACACCGGCAACGGCGGGAAGCTCTTCTTCCGGTAGTTCGGGGAAGAGCGTTTCAGACGATGTATGAGCCACCTCGATGTATTGTAGCCATGAAGTTTGCTCGTGCTCTTCAACGACCAGCTCGTCCTTTATGGCTTGGGCAGGTTCGTCTGTTTGATCATCGAGAAACTGGTCAAGGAGGTGCTCGTCTGCAAGGGGAGCCACACGGTCATCAGCCAACGGTGGTTCGTCAAAAGGAGTACGTAAAGCTGCATCCTCTGCCAGGAATGGATCGCCGACCTTTGTCTGCTGGCGGTCAGTGATGTTGAGTGTTGCGCTGTCCTGTGAGGATAAAGAGTAGCGTGATCGCGACATAGGCTGTTGTTGGGGTGTCTGCATTGAAGAGTCCATGCGTAATCTCTCCCCATGCTGCCTGGATGGTATGAGTCCAGGCAGATGTGGAAATGAGGGCTGAGCACCGGTGACAGTTAACTTGGGTGCAGGTGGCTGGTTATTTGGAATAAGGTAGGCAAAGGGGAAGACAGGTGGCTCAGGTTGTGCGGCAGATTTGAGTTCGGCTAGAAAGGTAGCAACATCCTCATAGCGGTCGATAGGTCTTTTTGAGAGCGCTCGGAGGAGAACAGCGTCAACGGCGCGCGGCAACGTTGGAAGATGGGTTGAAGGGGCCGCTGGAGCCACGCGTGAGGAGGATTGCCAGAGACGCGGCAGATCTTTGGTGGCAAAGGGCAGGTTTCCCGTAAGAAGCTCGTAAGCGAGGCAGCCAAGCGCATACTGATCACTAGCTGGACCGATGATGTCGGTCGATTGCTCACGATTGATGTTACTGATCGGGCCAGTTAATTGTGCCGAAACCATGTAACTGACGATGCTCGTGAGCTGCTCGGGAGCCATATAGCTCACCATGCGGTCGTCAAGTTTCTGGATAAACTTGGTCTCACTGACCAGATCAGCCAGGCTAAAGTCGGCCAGAAGAGCTTCACCTTGCGCATTGAAAAAGATATTTTCTGGTTTGATGTTCAGGTGCAACACCTGTTGGGTATGAGCAGAGCTGACAACGTGCCCAATATGCAAAACAATATGCAGAGCTTCATCCAGTGAGAGGTGGTGCGTAGAGAGGCTATCCAATTGATGGCGTAGGGTGCCATCTGGCAGGTACTCACTAACCGCGTAGGGTTGACCTTGCTCTATGCCAAGATCAAGAACCGGGACAACAGCGAGGTGGGTCAGTTGCAGGAGACGTTTTCCCAGCAGCCAGAAGTCCTCAAGGTCTGCCGTCGGGTTAAGACATCTGGCATCAAACACCTTGAGGAGAACGATATGCTCAGGCTCATGCACAGAGTAAGACAGATAGATATCCCGTGAAGATTTGCGGGCAATGTGCGTTGTGAGATAATAATGGTTGAATGTATATAGCATAAAGCGACCTTATTCTGCGCACGATTCTTCTGCTGCCTCCTGTGGAACGCATCGCATGAAGGCAAATATATTTTGGTGCGTACAACTACTCTGTTGTGTTATATTGCATGAGCGCGCCATGCTCTGACCTCCGATGTTTCAACGCTGCCTCCAACTTTGATCAGGAAAATGGATCTAGCCTTTCCCCTCCAGAAGCAGATCCGCCTTCAGAAGAAGAAGGACGGTTTGCACTAGACGTGTCTTGCATGATAGTAGGTGCTTCCTTGCTTGCCCTGAGCAAGTTGCCTAAAATATCATTTTTGTTATCCCTGATATCCTGGTCCAGGTTCCGTTCGAAGTTTTCCACAATTCTTCTATCACAGGAAAATTCCAAAATACCGATAATGCCCATTTTTCTGCTCTCTGGCTCCTTAAACTTCTTACGGGCATACTTTTCCCACTTATCTGCTTCTTTATCTACCCTACTTTGTTTAAAATCAGGATTGTCTTCTTTGACCTTGTTGCGTGCATACAAAATGCGCTGAGAGAGTTGATCCTGTACACTCGCAGTAAGACGTTGCTCCTCTTCAGCATCTGATCCATGTGTTTCACTTGGCCCTTTTAGTGACCAACGTTGTCTATCCATTTCATTCCTCTCCAGAAGAAGATCCGCTTTCAGAAGAAGGAGGATGGTCTGCTGCAGATGTGCCTTGTGTGGTAGTAGATGTTTCCCTGCTTGCCGCGAGCAATTTGCGTAAAATCTTATTCTTGCTATCTCTGACAGGCGCTCTCAGTTTCCGTCCATCGTTTTCTGCCATTCTTTTTTCTGCAGCCATCTGCAAAATAGTAGCCAAATCCTTTCCTGTGTTCTCTGACTTCCTCAAATCCTTATGGGCACGCTGCTCAAAAGCATCTGCTTCTCCATCTACCCTACTTCCCTTAAAATCAGGATTGTCTTCTTTGACCCTGTTGCGTGCATACAAAATGCGCTGAGAGAGTTGCTTCTCTGTTACACTCGCAGTAAGATGTTGTCGCTCGTCAGAGTCTGATCTATGTGTCTTTCCTGGCCCTTCTAGCCAGTTATCTCCTCTACCCATTAGATTGATTGTTGCTCCTCTCTTTTACCCTATTTGGTGCATCAATATCTATGGAGAGATAGTGACAATCTCTCTTTGCCTGTGTATATCGCAGAACTGTTCACCAGATACTACAAGTTCTATCAGGTTCATTTTTAGCATCCCGTTCGGGGGAAGACTCTCTGCAAGTATAGAAAGAAAATGGGCCATGTGGATCGGATTTTTGTGCTTTTTTCTGCGGCAAATCTGGGCGATGCACATCTGTTGCGTTCCGCTGAGTGGATTGTTTACAACTCACTGTTCCTTCCGTACGTCTCATTGTCCATAGGCGAAGGTACATATGATGATACTTTTAGCAAAGAGAGGACATGTTTTGATACTTCCACACACACTACCAGGAGCAATTTTGTTTTAACGCGTCCTGCGTCTCTGCTAACTGGTTTACATAAGCGCGGCGACATGCGTTGACCTCCGATATTTCAACGCTCCCTTCAACTTCGATCAGGAGAGAATGGATCTGCCTCATCTCCAGAAGATCGAAAACTATGATTTTCATGAAAATCAGAAGAAAATCACTTCCATCAAGAAGGTCTGCAGCAGACGTGTCTTGTGTGGTAGTAAGTGCTTGCCTCCTTGCCTCGCGCAATCTGTCACGAGGAAAAGTATTTCCATCAGGAACACGATTTGTACTATTATTTGTATTATCTGTATATTCTCTGATATAACCCATCATACTTCTATGGATCAAATTCCACAGAATATCAGCCTTGCTCGCCCTGACTCTATCATTTATGTCCCGGTTGCTGTTTTCGCTTATTCTACTGTCATAGGCCTTCAGTAAAATATCGCGAATTGTGCCTCTTTTGTCTTCTGGTAGTTGAAGTTCGCTGCTGACCTTCTCGCTGACATGGTCTTTGAGAGCATTAGCTTCTTTCTCTATCCTCAGTCGCTTATACAGCTTTTCTCCTGCTTCAGCCCGCATTCGTGCAAGTAAAATCTCTTGAGTGAGGTTACGTTCCGTATTCTCGTCAAGTTGCTTGCGCAAAGGAGAGACTTCGTTGTTTTTTTCTGGCCCGTCTGGTGGCCTAATCACATTCCAATCAGATGACTGCTGCGCAGAACTGCCTTGTTCATTGCTTTTTCTCTTCCCTGCCTCGAACAATTTGTTTAAAATAGCAATCTTGTTCTCCCTTGTGTCGTCTCGAACAGCCCTTTTTTCCCCGATTTTTGCCTCTCTTCCTTTCTTGGCAACCTCCAAAATAGCGTCAATGCTCGTCTCCCTTGATCTACCAACTAATTCCACGACATTCTTTCTCAAGTGCTCTGCTTCTTTGTTTACCCTCTCTTGGTCAAAATCAGGGTTTGTTTCTTTGACCTCTTCGCGTGCCGACTTAATCTGTCTCTGAATAGTCTTTATCACATCCCAATTAGATAGCTGCTGCGCAGAACTGCCTTGTTCGTTGTTTTCTCTTGGCTCGTCTGGTGGCCTATTTCCTGACCCATCTGGCCTTACTCTACCCATTAGATTATTGTTGCTCCTCTCTCTTATCCTCTTTGATGTATCAATATCTATGAGGAGATGGTGACAATCTCCCCTTGCCTGCATCGTGCTGTGCGCGTATCGCAGCACTGTTCGCCAGATACGACAAGTTCTATCAGGTTCATTTTTAGCATCCCGTTCAAAAGGATACTCTCTGTAAGTATAGAAGGAAAATGAGCCATGCGGGTCGGATTTTTGCGCCTTTTTCTGCGGCAAATCTAGGCGCGGCGTCTGTTCAGCAGATTGTTTGCAGCTCACTGCTCTTCTTGCACGTTTCATATCAATATGTAAATGTATAAATAATGATACTTTTAGCAAAGAGAGGACATGCTTTGATACTTCCACATACACTACCTGGAGCAATTTTGTTTTAACGCGTCCTGCGTCTCTGCTCTACTGGTTTACATAAGCACAGCGACATGCGCTAGCCGTCGATTTTCCAATGCTCTCCTAATATAAATCATCAAGTGGGGTTGTTACCGTATGAATATTTTCGACGCTTTCAGGGGAGGAGGAATAGCCACTTGCTCCAGGAGCGACGTTTTCAGAGGAGGGACGGACATTCGTGCTAGAAGCAGCACCTTCAGAGGAGGGACGGGTGCTTGAATCCGAACGGACCTCTCGTCCACTTGCATTTTCGTATATTAGATTTAAAACATGAATCTTATGATCTGCAGTTTCCTTTTTCATCCCAAAGAAGCTACTTGCTTTCTTTCGGACTTCCTCTTGTGCATTTCTCCTGGCAGCGTTCAACACAGAGTTGGCACCATCACCAAGTGGTTCTTTTCCCTCCGATACATGATCAATTCTTCTTTGGTACTTAGCCTCCTCAAACATCTTTTGAAGATATTTTATCAATCTATCTCTTTCTTTGCCTATACTGTGCGTATAGTTTTCTTCTCTATGAACTTGCTCTGCTCCAGCATTAATTCTACTTACTAATGCATTTTTTATTACATCTACATCTTCTGTTTTTCCAGAAGTTCCAGCTATATTTTCCCCCTCAAATGATCTATCCATATTTTTACTTTTCTCCTGCTATTTACTCTTTTTACTACATAGGAGTTTATGGTAACACCTCACTACTCCACTAATGCATTACTATCATGAAAGGGATTTCCAGTCTCATCACCCTCAACGGAAGATACATCACCAAAGAAATTCAGAACCCCACTATCCTCAACAGAAGATCTTGCATGAGAAATTGAGAGAGCATCGGACTCCCGCCCTGTTATTACCAGATCGCCTAACTTTTGTAAAATCTCGTTCTTACTATGCCTAGTTGACTCTCGCATCCATGCAGGAGGGCAATTCGCTAGTGCTGTATTAGTAGCATATCTCACTATGTCTACCAGTCTAGGGTTAAGTGGTTCGTGTCCCTCCAGCATTTGATCAAGTGCTCCTCCAAAAGAAAGGCGGTTTGCATCAGACGTGTATTATGTCGAAATAGAAGTTTCTTCCTTATTTACTTCAAGTAACATATCGCGTATCAATGTATTCCTGCTAAGATCGTCGTGCGTTTTTTGCAGTGAGTGTAGCCCGTTGTGTGCCATTCTTGCATCAGCAGCAGCCTTCAAAATATCGGTAACGCTCCGTCCTTTGTTCGCTGGCTTCGCAAGAAACTTATGAGCAAGCTTTTCCCACGCACGTGCTTCTTCATTTATCCAGTCGGAAAGTGTTGGGTTTCTTGCTTCGACCTCTTCGCGTGCATCCCAAATGCTCGTAGAGAGTTGGTGTTCTGTTACATCCGCAGTAGGAGGTTGCTCTGCAAGAGATTCGCTTGCAAAAGAAGGGTGATTTTCATCAGGCGTATCTCGTGTCGCAACAAAAGCCTCTCCCCCAACAGTTTCATCTAACATACTGCGTATCTTTTCATTCCTGCTATGTGCCGATTGCTTTTTTAGATCCGGGTGTATATTGTTGTATATCATTCTTGCATCAGCAGCAGTTTTCAAAATATTGGTAATGTCCCGTTTGCTCGTTGAGTTGGCAAGAGACTTATGGGCAAATTTCTCCCACTCACGTGCTTCTTTATGTAACATGTTGAGAGATTTTGAGTCTGTTCTTGCTTTGACCTTATGGCAGGCATCCCAAATGCTCTTAGAGAGTTGGCGTTCTGTTACATCCTCAGTAAGAGATTGAGAAGCGGGATTTGTTTTTTCCATTTCCTTCCACAACGCGAATAAAATATAACTCTTGTCAACATAGCTGCTTTTAGTCATCAATTTGCCGCGGGTGCCTTCCCTGTTTTCATCATCTGCGCTCTTCATGGCATCCCATAGAGGATCTGTCGATTTACCTATCAGGCGTCGCAAATGTTTTTCAAAGCGGCTTGCTTCTTTATGTAACATGTTGAGAGATTTTGAGTCTGTTCTTGCTTTGACCTTATGGCAGGCATCCCAAATGCTCTTAGAGAGTTGGCGTTCTACATCCACAGTAAAAGGTTGAGAAGTGGGGCTTGTTTTTTCCATTTCCTTCCACAACGCGAATAAAATATAACTCTTGTCAACATAGCTGCTTTTAGTCATCAATTTGCCGCGGATGCCTTCCCTGTTTTCGTCATCTGCGCTCTTCATGGCATCCCATAGAGGATCTGTCGAGGAGTTCTCTGTCAGAAGACGCAAATGTTCTTCGAAGCGGCTTGCTTCTTTATTTACCCTTTTTATTTTGGAGTGTGGATTTGCTTCTATGAGATGACGCTTTGCAGATGCGGTTAGCTTCGTCACATCGAGAGAAGTCTGCGCTCCCTGACCTTCTTGCATATTGCTTTCTAAGCGTTCCGTCTGTTCAACCGTTCGTCCACTCATTGCTTGTTATCCTTCTACATACCCAGAAAACACCCCATTAAAGGAACGTATCCCCATTCCTGCGTATGCATGATGCTGTGTTGTTCACCAAATACTGTTGTTCTACCAAGTTCACTGCTACAGGAAAGCGAGTATCTTTTATAATTATGCAATCAAATGAGGAAGTGTCAGTCAGATTTGTGTCTTTTTCTGCGGCAAATCTGGGCACGGCGCATCTGCTAGGAGTTTGTGGTAGCACTTCACCTCTCTTATGAAGCAAATTCATCGCCAAAGGGATTCTCAGTGTCACTTCCCTCACTAGCAGATCTTGCATCAGAACTTTGTGAATCTCCATCAGGATCACTCACATCTCCAAAGCGGCTTCCAGTGTCACTTCTCCCACCAGCAGATCTTGCATCAGAACTTTGGGGAGCGTCGGACTCCCGTCCTTTTATTGTCAGATCGCCTAACTTTTGTAAAATCTCGTTCTTCTTAAGCCTGGTTGACTCTTGCATCCGTGTAGAAGAGAGATTCCCTCTTGCTGCATTAAGAGCATACCACACTATTGGTCTCAGTTTAGGGTGAAGTGGTTCGTATCCCTCCGGCATTCGATCAAGTGTACCTTCTTGGTTCAGAGTCTTTCTGTTCTGCACGATCCCTTCCCCTAACTCTTTCGCTAATCGTTCGCTTTCTTTTTCTATCCTTTTGGATTATTTTCTTTCTTTTCTACCATTGCTCTCGTCGCATCACGAACCCTATCTTGTAGTACTTGCTTTAATGCATCAAAAGTGTTTCCCTCACTTTCTCTGCTATGGGTAGTTTCCAGGTTGCTTATTGACTCAGGACGTCCTCCACTCATTGATTGTTATCCTCCATAAATATCTATCAAATACTTCGTTGGCAGTGCAAAGAATGTATCACCATTCCTTTGTATGGATGATGCTACCCTGTTCCCCAAATATCATCGTTTTATCGGGTTCACTGCCACATTAAAGCGAGTATCTTTTATAACTATACACTTAGGCATGGTTCAAATGAATGTGACAGATTGAACGATCAAGCAGCCAGGGCTTGGTAGCCCAGAGCGGTGAGCCAATCCATCTTCGGCAGGATAGGTTCGGTCCGTTGGACAGGAGAGAAACCAAGATGAGGCCCTCGTGGAGCCACATGATGATTATGCCAAACTGCCAACAAAGCCAGCATCCCAGCAGAAAGGGTGCGATGTACAGCCAGATGCGGGCGAACAATACTGTGCCAGTTTTCAACCACACTGCTGGCACGAACAGCGAGATCCCAGGCAGAGAACAATTGCTGCGCCACCGCTTGCCAGGCTGGTTCAACACTTTTCACCAGATCAGTGGTCGTCAGATCAAGCACGCCACGACGCAGCCATGCCCATGCCAACAGATGGACAGCTTGCGATCCCAGTTGCTCACATGCCAGCCGTTGCACCTCGTCAAGTTTCCGTGCAAACAGCAGAATAGGCCCAAGTGCCAAACGGAGATGTTTGCTGAGCGTTTGGATTTCCTTCTGCAAAGCTGGAGATACCTGCGTTTCAAGCTCTTCCAGCAGAACCAGCACGGTTTCGATTTCAGCGTGACGAACCTGACTGGTGAGAATGCCTGCTTGCGGAGCGGCACTGAGCACGACAACCTCCAAAAGGGTGTGCAGTTCCTTCAACAAATAACGAACCCCCGAAGTGAGGTAGTTCATCCGCTCAATCAGCGCCTGATGCTCGGCTACATCGGCTTTTGGAGCCCTTCCTCGGACTTTTTGGCCCTGGGCCACTCGTTGGGCTTGTCGCTGGATCACAGGCAGACGGTCCTGGGCCTGTTTGAGGACTCGGTCCAGTCGTCCCTGAACTTGAGAGGCAAGTTGGAACACATGCCAGACATCACGTTGGTGGCTCTCCAAGCAGTGAACCTGGCTCAATGCCTCGTGGATCGCACTTCCTCCATCACTCACGGTGCAGTCGCTCTTGAGTCCTTGTTCCTGCAAATACCACCAGACCAAGGTCCAGCTTTCTCCATCCACTGCGACTGGCGGCACGGTGGCCCAGACTTGCCCACTGTGCACATCAATCACATTGAGATAGGCTTTTCCTCTTTGACTACTGTATTGCTCGTCCAGTGCCAATGCACGCGGCGTCTGTGCTTGTTGCTGACTCAACCACTTTTGAGCACGTTGCCCTGCTTCCTGGATCACACTGCTAATGCTCCCCAAACTGATGTGGATGCCATGCAGTTTCTTCAGGTTGGCTTGGATGTTCCGATAACTCGCATGCGTTTCGATCAACAGCGTCAAAACCAGAAGATGGATTGGGATGCTTGGTTTGGCGGTGATGCGTTTGTCTTCCAAGGCCGCTTGCAAGGCTTGCTCTCCTTTCTCTTTCCAGCGATACAAGGTCTGACGCGAGACCTGATTCGTGTGACTCAACTCACTTACCAACCCATGTGGTCGCGTATCTACCAGCAATTGACTGACCCACTGCACTCGCTGGTCCACTGTGCTACAATGCTTCATGTTTCCTCCCTGAAAGTGGTGTTCGTTTTGGTTTTTACACCGTATCTCTCAGGGATTCTTTTTGGCAACTTTTTCGCCAATTGTCACAGTGGTTCAACCTCATTTTGAACCATGCCTTAAATGAGGTATTATGAGCCAGATTTGTGTGCTTTTTTTTGCGGCAAAATCTGGGCGTGGCACATCTACTGCATTTTGCTCGGCAGATTGTTTGCAACTCACTGTTCCTTCCGCGCGTCTCATATGCATAGGTATTCGGATATGCAAATTACAGATGATGATCAAGAGGAGCTATACTTTGACACCTCCACATACGCCAGCGGAAAAAGCTTCCTCGGTGCAGCAAACGGTAAGACAGAAGGCTGCTGTTGGAGTACTATTGGTGCATGGCCTGAATGGTACGACCGGGGATATGGCGGAATTGGCCGATTTTCTGGCCTCTCATGGTATGATAACTGAGAATGTTTTACTGCCCGGCCACGGGACACATGTGCGTGATATGCTACCTATCGGTTGGTTAGAGTGGGCTACGGCACTCAGGAACGAACTCTATGCATTACAAGAGCGTTGTGAGCAAGTGTTTCTGGTTGGTCATTCGCTGGGAGGAGCATTATGTCTCCATCTGGCCGCGCATGAAGAGGTTGCGGGCATTGTGACGATGTGTCCGCCTCTCTATATGTATCCTGGCATGCTGCTGGCAGTACGTTTCACGAAACGTTTCATGCCTCTTTTGCCCACGCTCCGCGAAGATATACATGATCCTGTCGCCCGTCGTCGCTATCGACGCGCCGTCTATCGTTGGACGCCTATGGCTCCCGTTGAAAGTATGCTACAATATCTACCGTCGTTACGTGACGAGTTGCCACGCGTGACTGCTCCGATCCTGGTGATGGTTGCTCTGCATGATCATGTTGTGCCTGCGCGCGATGGACATAGCATTTATCAACGCGTCGGCTCTGAGCATAAGTATCTCGTGACCTTGCAGCATTCTTATCATGTGATTATGAAGGATGATGATCGCGCAGAAGTATTCGCGCAGACGCTAGCATTTCTGCAAAAGCATGCAGTCAGAAGGTAGCCAGAAGATGTCGAAGAGAGGCCAGGATGATGTGTGTTCGTCGTTTTTTTGCGCTGGAGGAGAGGCATGTTCCAACGGGTAGGGGCGCACCTCGCGTGCGCCCTGGGTGAGTCTGGGATGGCCTGGGGGGCGGAGGCAAGCGCCGCCCCTACCAGCATGCAAGACCATGACGCCCACCCCAGAATGATGTGTACGAGTTGCCAAAAGTTGCCTGGTAGATGCTAATAGATGCCAGATAACTACCTGGAAGATGCCAAAAGTTGCCAGATAGATGCTAACAGAAGCCAGGTAGCTATTTGGTAGATGCTAACAGAAGCCAAAAGAGGCCAGATTTGCGCCGTAAGTAATATTGGAGTTGTGACTAACCTTGACCCAGCAGAGAAGTAATCCGCCAGAGCCACGTTTTTTCGAGCGACGGACGCATTTTATCCGCCATAGCGCCTTTCCCATCCTCACTCTCGTTACATTACTGCTCGTTATCTTCACTGTTCTGCTGATCGGTAGTCTGCCAGCAATAACGACAACTCGCGCGGCGAATACACTGCCATTGCAGTTGCCTGGTGGTGCAACGATGGCACCATTAGAACTCACAGCGGGACAGACCGTCATTTATGCGCAGCAGAACAACATCGACGCCGTTTCGACGCGGGACAGTGCCGATAGTACTTCGGCTACGCCTCGCCAACTCAATACGCCCGGTTATATCTACAGTCGTGCAGCACCACCACAACTTACACCGACAGGCCAACTTGTCTATAGCGGGGACGGTATCTGGCTGGCTGATGTCGCCTCCGGTCACGTGAAACAAATCGCCACGTTTCCCGCTGACCAGGCTATTACCTCGCTTGTCGTCAGTCAGGATGGTCGCGAGATCGCATGGAGCACTGCGCCGAGAAGCGGGCGCGGCACCATCGATCTCTACGCGGGTCGTCTGGATGGTGCAACCGCGTTAGTCTATCGGCAGGTAACTGGTCGTTGTCCCTGTTTTCGCGCTTTTTCCTTCCTGCATGCAACTGGACCACAAGCAGATACGACGCTGTTACTGACCGATGATCGTGGCGATCAGCGCGCCGTGCAATATGGCTTGTGGACATTGGATCTTGCGCGTGGATCTGCTACTCAACCTCAATCTCTCTTAAGTGAATCTCCGCAGCAGGGACCATTGTTGCTGGCTCCGCAGGAGAATACACTGCTTTACGCTAGCTATGAAGGCTATGTGCCAGTTCCTCTGGACGGCAGTACGCCAGCGGATATTAGTTCGTTCAGCTATGCCAATAGCCTGGCGATGACGACGCTGAGCGGAACGCCACTGCGGACAGGTCAGTCGCGGGTCCTCTTGCCAGAACAGTCAGAGCTTGCGAATAGTGCAGACTATCATTGGGTGATGACTCCCGAATTTTCCCCAGATGGTCATACCTTGATCTATGTTGAGTTTGCCAGTGCTGCCAGTGCGCCCTTTGAGCGTTATAGCGCGCTCTATACTGCACAGATTAACTCATCTGGCACGCAGTCACGGGGAGGCAATGTGCAATTGTTAGCCACTGCGACTGCTCCTTATGTTGAACTGGGTGCCTGGCTTAACAACCATATCGTGCTTCTTTATGCGGATAACGCGCTCTATGCATTAGATGTTGAGCAGGGTACGCTGGCTCTTATTGTGCAAACAGGAGCCTACGCTCAGATCGTAGGGCTGGTACAGTAAGGCAAAAAGTCATCGCATTGCCTGCCGAAAGCATGGACGATTTACCTACTATGTGCCCTTGTCTTTGGCTCTGAGCTTGTGGCTTACTATATGCATTATATCGCGTAGCATTAGTTTTTCGAGGAGAAAAACATGGCGAAACAGCAGACAGCAAGGGAAGCGGTGATCATCGAGGCTTTGCGTACTCCCATCGGGCGCAGAGGTGGCAAATTAAAGGATTGGCATCCTGTGGATTTGTTGGCACAGGTGCTTTCTGCTCTGGTAAAACGTACTGGTATTGATCCTGATAGCATAGATGATGTGATTGTAGGTTGTGTGACACAGGCTGGCGAGCAAAGTCAGAATGTGGCTCGTAACGCCGTCCTCGCCGCCGGTTTTCCCGAGTCTGTCCCTGGTACCACGGTTGATCGCCAATGTGGCTCCAGCCAGCAGGCGATCCATTTTGCGGCCCAGGGCGTGCTGAGTGGCGCTTATGATATCGTTATCGCGGGCGGCGTTGAGTCAATGACTCGCGTACCGATGGGTGCCGCTGCTCAGGGACCCGGCCAGCCCTTTGGCAACGCAATGCTGAAACGCTACGATCATAGCTTGGTTCACCAGGGCATCAGCGCTGAATTGTTGGCCCAGAAATGGGAGCTGAGCAGGAATGAGTTGGACGAATTCAGTCTGCAGAGCCATCGTAGGGCGGCATGGGCGGTCGCTGAAGGGCGCTTTGTCTCGCAGATCGTACCAATCCCTGTGAAGCATGCTGATGGCAGTACAACGCTCTTTGACTGCGATGAAGGTATCCGCTTCGATACCAGCCTGGAGAAACTTGCTAGCTTGCAGCCCGCTTTTAGACCCGATGGGGTGATTACCGCTGGCAATGCCTCACAGATTAGCGATGGCGCGGCGGCTGTGTTGATCATGGAGCGGGAAGTTGCCGAACGCCTGGGTCTGAGGCCGCGTGCGCGCTTTACTGCCTTTGCGCTGGCTGCTGACAATCCTATCTATATGCTCACTGCTCCTATTCCTGCCACACGTAAAGTTCTCGATAAAGCTGCACTCTCACTAGACCAGATTGATGTGATTGAGATCAATGAAGCCTTTGCCAGCGTTGTCCTGAGCTGGCAGCGTGAAACGGCAGCAGATTTGCAGCGTGTCAATGTCAATGGTGGAGCGATAGCTATCGGTCATCCACTGGGAGCATCTGGTACACGACTCACGACCGTGCTGCTCAATGAGTTAGAGCGTTCCGAGGGACGTTATGGTCTTCAGACGATGTGTGAGGGTGGTGGTATGGCGAATGCGATGATTATCGAACGTCTTCCCTGATATTGCCTATGGGTGTGACACGCGAGCAAGATCAACAAAAAAATTATCAGGAAGGTAACATGTGTTTTCATATATGTGTTGCCTTCCTATTAGCATGAGCAGAAGTTCACTGTTGTTGTGGTTCGTCTGGCTCTTCTTCTACCAGATCCTCGACGCGTACGTTCAACGCCTTCGCCAATTTCAGGAGTGTGCTATAGGCTGCATCACGATAAGGATCAAAAAACATCGCCCGCACGGTCTTATAGTTCACGTCGGCTATTCTTGAGAGACGGGTCATACTGATCTTTTTTTGCTCGGCGATCTCCTTCACTTTCAGGCGTATCATACTCTTTCCTTCAGATTATCAATATACTGGACCAAACCATCCTACGTTTTCCCCTTGCTTGACACAAGTCCCAGCAAGTGGTAGTAATAAGAGGGACCTGTATTAGGTATTCCGTGTTACTAATTATATTCGGCGTTATCTGTCGTTTACTCGGTATTCTGGTGGGGTCTCCATCTTTGCGGGGGAAAGCGTCGGGAAATGGGGTAGAGGCGTCACCTCGCGTGCCTCCATTTTCCCTGAATGGACGGAGAGTCTCCTGGTGCCTCGTGAGGCGTAAAGGTACAGAACATAATATGTGGTATGTGAAAGGGTTGTGGTGTAATCAGCATGGTGAACAAACCAACATTGTTACAATTGCGAGAGAAGTACGGCATCAACACCGTTGTTTTAGCCGAGGCAGCAGGCGTATCTCCAGATGTCGTTTATTTTATGCTCGTCGGTAGGCCGGTCGAGCAGTGGGAAGCCGCCTGCGTCTTGCATGGACTCACAAAGTTAATCGATATTGCCTATCGCTTGGAGGACATCGAAGTTGTCATAAAAAGCTAAGAGTCCTCCGGCGCTTCACACACGTTTCTTTCTGGAAGCCCCGCGTTTTTAGAGCTGTCTTGTACCCACATCTTTCTCGGTCATCACTGCGAGATTTGAGGCAACGTGAGGCTGGGAAAAAGACGATGTATTGTTTTAATAAGAGCAAAACATGTGTAAATATGGTCTTTGAAAAAATAATATATTCATCATGTATTTGATGCAAAATATGTGCGAAGATCAAAACGGGCGCGATAAATCTGGCCCCTACCTACGGGCGATAAAATCGCCGCGCAGATCCTCTACGACCATCCATTGCCAGAAAGGAAAAAAGGCAATTTATTGCCAGAGATGTAGGGGCCAGATTTATCGCGCCCGTATCGCCCGAATATCTCGAAAGATGTGAATAGCGGCGTTTCTGGCTGAATAAGAGACGTAAATGTTCTTCGTAGAATAACGCTCGTCATCCGGTACATCTGGGTGACGACGAGGCAGTTGTCAGTTGCCCCAGGTTCTTCGGAACCGGATGTATTGGTCGTTGAAGCCAAAGCTATACTCCTCCGGTTTATAGAGTTGCGGTGGAGGCTAGATACAAGCCTCCTGCCTTCTGGCGGAGGTCATTGACACTTGTCATCTCCATTCCCCTCTGGCGTTACTCACTTGTTGGGCAGGACGCGCTTGTGCTTGATTCACTGGCCGAGTCGGATGTGCCTGTGCCTTCATGCGCTTGGCGCGGCGTTCGTTGAGCGAGATCACCAGGCGTCGGCTGAATAGTGCGCAGATCACGACAATGCTGATGGCATAGATGGCTATCCCCCAGAGCGTTTTTGTATCACTTCCGGTCGCGATACCATGAACTGTGACGAGCACATACAACGCCAACGTTAAAAAGTGGAGACGCCTCCACCAGGCATAGCCAATGACGGGTCGTAACCACGTACTGATGCCAATGGCGATACCCAGGTAGAGCGAGACAATGCCCAACGCCACCCAGGCTGGACGGTAATGACTGGCAAGCGGAACGAGTATTTCGCTCAAACCAAATTTGGTGTAGGGATCAATCCATACTGCCAGCACATGCACACCGGTAAAAATGAGTGCGAGTAGCGCCAGAAAATTGTGCAGTTCGTTATTCACGAGACGCGGCCACTTGCCAGGCGATTGCCATTTCATCGACAGAGCCAGGCCGAGCGCAACTGATAACGCTGCTAATATATAAGCTGTAAAGCCACCGGCACGCGCTACATCCCAGGTGACTGCTTCCCACAGAGTCATAACACCCTCCCTTAAGACACACTAAGACACACTGGAGCTAGTCACAGGGCTTTGTGATGAGCTAGAATTAGCAGTATTAGCACTGGATGTGCTGCTAGTAGATTGGTTAGCAGTGGTAGCAGTTGCGGTAGGCGTGCTACTAGAACCGATACTATATCCTGAACCTTTCTGGCTGAAAAAGCCGCCCGACTTCGTAGATAATGAGCTAGATTTACTCGTGCTAGATTTCGGGCTGGAACTCGTTGTTGTCGTGGTGTGCGCGATCTGATTTGCCGCTAGCCAGCTAAAGCCACCAAAGCTCAAGAGAGATGCAACAACAACGCCTTTTTTCATTATGTCAGCCAGTTTTAGTGCTTGCTGCTTTGTCATACGCGCTGGCTTGGCGACTGCGGCTTTCGTTCCCATTGATGGTTTAGCAGGCGTGGCATGCGCTTCCATCTGTTGTGGTTTAGCCTGTGCCGGGATCTGCTGGCCGCGTTGTGCATATAACCACGCACCTGTCTGTTCAGGTAGACGTTGTGGTGCGAACTGGTGCGTTGGCGTTTCATATGGATTTTTATACATAATTTTTTGGGTTCTCCTACCAGGGAAGATACTTTGTAACTCTTCAGGTTAGCCCAACCAGGACAATCGCAAAGGATTGTTCCTATTCTTGCATAACTCACTACAAGATCGTTAACGTTTCTATCCATTGATGAGAGCATAGCGTATAAGCGTGAAAAAAAGATGAGAAAGTCTACTCATTTTTGTAAGAGATTTGTAAATACGAATTTACAATTATACTGCCAATGCTGGCAATGCACTGTCATTTTGTATTGCGTTTCTGAATGCATATGGGTATCACGCAGCGAGACGCTAGCTGTATAGCCAGTAGCAAAAGACTATGTGTATTTTGCACACGAGAAAATAACTGTTGTGTCCTTGACATTCGCAGTCCTCCTTAGGTATAATGCTTAATAACATAAACACAGATCGCCTGGGTGTAGGTGAAAAGAACATACAAAAACAGAATAATGCAGTGATTAAACTGCTCTCATCCAGAGAGGTGGAGGGAAACGGCCCTATGAAGCCCGGCAACCCGCTTACAATGTAGTCAAGCAGGGTGCCAATTCCGGTGAATATGTCTGCCTATGGCTGCATATTTCGCAAGATGAGGGGAACATGCGATGTAGCAACCCCTGATATCAGGGGTTTTTTGTTAGCTGTTTTTCCTGTGTTTTTGCGATCTAATGGTTTCTTTCATTCAGAAGAGAAATAGCATGTACATTTCAATTTCAGTGTAATAACGTTGATGAGGAAGAGTAAATGCTTGGGCGGCTACAGAGAGTTGACGATGATGAGATGCCAACGCCGTACCAGTCTTGAAAATGGCCTCTGAGTTGCAGGTTGAAAGTCCGCAGTTGCGGATGAGTAGACTGTGCCGTGGGCTTCGTTACAGCCGTAGTGTTGCTGCTATGCGTAATTTCATGGTCCAACGTGATCGATGGAATCGGGCCACATGTACATAATGCATGATTTATGTATAGAGAGGGCAAGCAACACTCGCTAAGGTTGAGACCGTGAGGTTTCAGCAAATCAGGGTGGTACCGCGAAGACGTTTACCCCTCGCCCCTGTGGGGAGAGGGTTTTTTTGTTCCCATTTTCTGGAAGGAGTATGCGATGGTGGCACAATTAGCATTTGTGCATAGGGCGAGGCCACAAGTGATACCAACTAATGAGGTGTATACCTACACGTTTGATCATTTGCCTTTGCAGCATGGAGGGCAACTTGCTCCGGTCACTCTGGCTTACGAGACGTGGGGAACACTCAACGCGGCTGGCGATAATGCCATCCTGGTGACTCATGCTTTGACCGGAAATTCGCATGCCCATGATGCTCAGTATCCTGAAGATACCAGACACGCCTGGTGGAATCCATTGATTGGCCCTGGTCGCGTCTTCGATACTTCACGCTATTTTGTGATCTGTTCTAACGTCCTGGGTAGTTGTTATGGGAGCACCGGTCCCGCGTCTATTGATCCACGCACGCAATGTCCGTATGGCATGCGTTTTCCAGTGATCACTATTCAAGATATGGTGCGGGCACAGCGTAAGTTGATTGAGTACCTGGGAGTTCGTCATCTGGCTATGGTTGCTGGCGGTTCTATTGGTGGTCAGCAGGCGTTGGAGTGGGCTGTTGCTTATCCCGAGTGTGTGGATCAAGTGGTGGTAGTCGCGGCAACGGCGGCGATCAGTGCGCAGGCGATAGCCTTCAACGAGGTAGCGCGTCAGGCCATTATGGCTGATCCTGCCTGGTGTTGTGGAGATTATCTGCCTGGTCAGGGACCAGCTAGCGGGCTGGCTATCGCACGTATGCTGGCGATGATTACCTATCAGAGCGAGGAAGCGATGCAAATGCGCTTTGCGCGTACGATGCTTCAGCAGAGCGCGGTCCCATCGCCGACCTGCTATCCTGATCTTGCTGGGCGTTTTGATGTCGAGAATTACTTATATCATCAGGGAGAGACGCTGGCACAGCGTTTTGATGCCAATAGTTATCTCTATTTAAGCCGCGCGATGGATCTGTATGATGTCAGTGAAGGCTATGCCTCGCTTGAACATGCCTTGCGTCGGGTGCGCAGTAAGCTCTTATGCGTTGGTATTCGTTCTGATTTTCTTTTTCCACCCGCACACGTCCGCTGGTTAGCCGATAAAGTTTGTGCATCTGGTGGTGACGCGAAGTATGTAGAATTAGATTCTCCACACGGTCATGACGCCTTCTTGAAAGAATGGCTGCAAATGATCGCAGCCCTACATCAGGTTTGAAGGTCGCAAGGTTGCAGAACTTCATGACATACAGTCGAACGCAAGCTAGATGCGAAACAGGCGTTCCCGCATGACTATTCAGGTCCAGTGCAAACTCGCGTAGGGGCCGAGCGCAGCGACCCTTGCGGCGGCCCACCCTGGACAACCGCAAGGGATTGTCCCTACGCGAAGGCCCAGCGCCGTACCTGAAGAGTTAAGTTATAACAAGGAGTAACATTCTTATGGCACTGAATAGCAATCGTAGTTATGGTTTTGAGACGTTATCGTTGCATGCCGGGCAGGAGACGGCGGATAGTGCGACGGGCGCGCGCGCAGTTCCTATCTATCAGACCACCTCGTATGTGTTTGATAGCCCGGAGCACGCGGCAAATCTCTTTGCGCTGAAGCAGTTTGGTAATATCTATACGCGCATTATGAATCCCACGCAGGATGCTTTTGAGCGTCGTGTCGCGGCACTCGAAGGGGGTGTCGGTGCACTGGCGGTCGCGTCCGGTCAAGCTGCTGAGACGCTGGCTATTCTCAATATCGCTGGCACTGGTGATGAGATTGTTTCATCGTCCAGTCTGTATGGTGGTACGTATAATCTGTTCCACTATACTTTTCCCAGGCTTGGTATCACTGTACGGTTTGTGGATGGTCGTGACCCGGAGAATTTCCGTGCTGCTATCAATGAGCGTACGAAGGCTGTGTACGCGGAGACAGTGGGCAATCCTCGTTTGGATACGCTGGATATTAGTGCGGTTGCTGCTATCGCGCATGAGCATGGCTTGCCACTGATCATCGATAATACCGTTCCTACGCCCTACTTGGTTCAGCCATTGAAGCACGGAGCGGACATTGTCGTACACTCTGCCACGAAATTTATCGGTGGTCATGGTACTTCTATCGGTGGCGTTATCGTTGATGGTGGTAAATTCGACTGGGCGGCGAGCGGACGTTTCTCATCTTTGACCGAGCCTGATCCTTCCTATCATGGCGTGCGCTACGTGGAGGCGCTTGGTCCGCTGGCCTATATCGTCAAGGCGCGTGTGCAACTGTTGCGCGACCTTGGTCCAGCCACGACTCCTTTCAACTCCTGGCTTTTCTTGCAGGGATTGGAGACCTTGCCACTGCGCCTGGAGCGTCATAGCCAGAACGCACTACGTATCGCCGAGTTCCTTGAGGACCATCCTGCCGTTAGTTGGGTGAGCTATCCTGGTCTGAAGAGCCATCCACAGTACGAGCTTGCCACGAAGTACTTCACGCATGGCGGCTTTGGAGCGATCCTTGGTTTTGGTATCAAGGGTGGTCTGGATGCTGGCAAGCAGCTGATCCGGCATATCGAACTGTTCTCGCACCTGGCAAATATCGGTGATGCCAAGTCGCTGATCATTCATCCAGCCAGTACGACTCATTCTCAATTGACGCCCGATGAGCAATATGAGACTGGTGTCACACCTGATTTCATTCGTCTCTCCGTTGGCCTGGAAACCGTCGAGGACCTGATTGAGGACCTGGATCAAGCTTTGAAAGCCGCCGTGGCTGACGTCGGCGTATCCGTCAACGCGTAGTGTGATCCTTTGCGGGCGATAGCGCAAATGGGCATCACCCATCATAGAGAACGGGTAGGGGCAGAGTTGGCCTCCGCCCAGGGCGCGCGCGAGGTGACGCCCCTACCCGTTTGGATGCCCGTTTGAGAAATCGTTCGCAATACAATTTTTTATGGATATTGGTGACTTTGCTATGGAATGTCCTGTCTGTATACTCAAATTTGGTGGAACGTCTGTTGGTAGTGGAGAGCGTATTCGTCGAGTCGCAACGATTATCGCTGATGCACACAAAAAAGCAGAAAAGCATTTTCCTGTTATTGTAGTCTCTGCTATGTCTGGCATCACAGATCAGCTACTGCGCATTGCGCGGCAGACCTGCGCTCGTGAATATGCCACTTGTGAGCAGGAACTCAAGGCGCTACGCCTGAAGCACTTTGAAGCGGCTGAGAAGGTCACGCACGAGGGCCACAATCGTGCACAGTTGCTGCAAGATCTGGAGGTAGCGCTAAAGGGGCTGATGCGTGATGTGCGTGTGTTGCGCGAAGCTGCTGAAGCGCAGCAAGAGATCCATTTGTGTACGGCGGCTGTCGCGTCCTGGGGCGAGCGTCTATCTGTCTTGCTGGTGGCTGCGGCTGTACGTGACCTTGGGGTGGATGCAGAGGCGATCCGGCAAGAAGTGATCATTACCAGCCATCCTGCGTATGATCCGGCGCAACCCTTTGGCGTTGTAGTGGGTGCTGATCCGCTACCCGAAGAGACGCGTAGCAACGCTCATGAACTCATCGATCCTCTTGTCAAGCGAGTTATCGTGCCCATTGCTCCTGGTTTTATTGGTTGCACGATTACCGGTTTTGTGACTACGCTGGGGCGCAACGGTTCAGACTACTCGGCAACCGTCATTGGTGCGGCCCTGGATTGCGTTGAGGTTTCCATTTATACAGATGTGGATGGTGTGCTTTCGGCAGACCCGCGCCTGGTTGCCAATGCACGTCTCCTGCCTGAACTCTCCTATGCTGAGGCGGCGCGGCTCTCCTGGTTTGGCGCGAAGGTCTTGCATCCGCGTACGCTCATTCCCATTGCACCGCGCAATA
Organism: uncultured Chloroflexia bacterium; assembly: GCA_963802635.1. Classification (GTDB taxonomy): domain Bacteria; phylum Chloroflexota; class Ktedonobacteria; order Ktedonobacterales; family Ktedonobacteraceae; genus CAVTLG01. Next base: position 1,692,928 of record CAWDJJ010000001.1, read on the forward strand.
TCCCGGTGCGTGTGCGGAATTCGTTCCGTCCACATATTCGTGGTACGATTATTGGGCCGGTGACAGACGCACAAAGTGGCGCAAGTGCTATCTCGATTCGTCATAAGATGGCCTTAATTACCGTCGAGAGCACGGACTTATTCGGCGCGCCTGAGAATGCCGGGCATGTCTTTGTGCTGGCTGCACGTGCTGGCGCGGCCCCTGTGGCTATTTGTTCGTCATCGGGACATCATCTCTCTTTCGTTGTAGAGGAGCAGTCTGCCGACTCTGTAATTGCGCTGTTGCAGCATGATATGGATAAAGAGTTGTGGACGGTGCGTTGTCGGCGTGATCTGGCGGCCTGTGCTTGTATTGGTTCTGGCTTTACGGCGGACCCGATGAGTCCTGCTCGGGCGATTACTGCACTGGCACGCGAGCGTATTCCGGTTGTCACGCAGGGAGCATCGGAACAGGGTATTACCTTGATTGTAGAGGATCAGGACAGTGAGCGGGCTTTGCGCTGTTTGCACCGGGACCTGATAGCGCCTGTGATTCCTCTGGTACGTCATGTCGCTTCAGCTACAGAGAAGCTGCGTGAAGCTTGATCGCGGCAGTGGAGGACCTTTCATATGAGTACATCGACGAAGATTCCTGTTGCGGTGCTCGGCGCGACCGGCATGGTCGGTCAACGTTTCATCGAACTGTTGCATAACCATCCCTGGTTTGAGCTGGTCGCGCTGGCAGCTTCTGAGCGGCATCATGGTCGTCCGTATGCTGAAGTCAGCGCCTGGCGTTTGCCCAATAGCGCGATGCCCCCGGCTGTGGCGGCATTACCGGTTGTTGGCTGTCGGCCAGAAGCATTAGCGGGAGTAAAGATCGTCTTCTCCGCTTTGCCTGGTGAGGTCGCTGGCGAGATCGAGCTGGCCTTTGCGCGAGCTGGTGTCGCGGTATTCAGCAACGCCAAAAATCATCGTATGGCGGCGGATGTCCCGTTGCTCATCCCGGAGGTGGACGCGGAGCATATTGCAGCTATTGCACAGCAGCGCAAGCAGCGTCAATGGTCCGGTTTTATTGTCACCAACGCGAACTGCAGTGCCACGCCGCTGGTGATGGCACTCAAGCCTTTACAGCTCGCTTTTGGCCTGAATAAAGTGCTGGTGACAACGTTGCAGGCTATTTCTGGTGCGGGCTATCCAGGCTTGCCAGCGTACGATATCCTCGACAATGCCATTCCTTATATTGGGGGTGAGGAGGAGAAGCTAGAGAGCGAGACGCGCAAGATGTTGGGCACATGGGAAGAGGGTCGTGGTTTTGTCGACGCGCCCATCACGGTCAGCGCCCACTGCAACCGCGTCGCGACTCGCGAGGGACATCTTGAGTGCGCCAGTATTGAGTTTGGAACGTACAGCCAGTCCAGAGGAAATCATCGCAGCCTGGGAAAGCTACGTGCCGGAGTCGCAGCGCCTCAAGCTGCCGAGTGCCCCCGAGCACATACTGCTCTATCGGCGCGAGATTGATCGCCCTCAGACATTGCGAGACCGCGATGCCGGAAGTGGGATGACTGTTTCGTTGGGTCGCTTGCGTCCCTGTCCTATCCTGAGCTACAAATTTGTCGCGCTGGCACACAACACTATCCGTGGAGCAGCCGGAGGCTCTGTGCTCAACGCCGAACTGTGCGTCAGCAAAGGATTGCTCTAAGCTCGAAGAAGTTACCTCAAATGAAAGGGGTACAATTTGGTTGTGTCCCTTTCTCTCATTTAGATGGAACCCCTTATAAGGTCAATACTCTTTTTTATGCCTTCCTGACCTTTTCTCATCCTTTCCAGTGCTTTATTTTCTTCGCTCAGTTGGGTGGTTAATGCAGCAATCTCTCCATTGATCGTTTTAACGGATGCTTCTTTTGCTTGACGCTTCTTCAGGAGGTTACTCAGCTCCTCCTGGAGCTTACGAAGCTTTTTCCGGTTCTCACGAAAGCCTGGATGATTTTCAACAAATTGTGGCTCAGCGTATACCTCTCTAAATCGTGGTGATATTCGGAGGGCTTGTTGAGCATTTTCCCTGAGTGCGTTCTCAGCATCTATTTTTTTGACTATGAGTGGAAGGTGTTCTGCTAATTCTGCTGGGTGATTTTGCAGGTCTGTGGCATATTCCTGTGGAGACCGAGCGCGCATAGATCTGAGAATATCCTGGTCGATTGCTGCCATCTCTCTCTCTAACTCTTGTCTTTTACCATCAATCCTGTTAACCTCTTCCAGAATGTCTTCTGACCCCACTGTACTAAGATCTTTGCCCTCCATGGGATCTGGATGCGCATCAGCTCTTTTCGGGATAGGAATATTGTGCTCCTCTGCCATTGTTAGAAAAGGATCCAGAAATCGCCTATTTGTCTCAGTGGTTTGCATTACGATATTGACAGTCGGTTCGAGATTTTCCAGTTTACGAAAATTCTTCGCGATAACCTTGTAGAAGTAGACGTTCTTGATCTTTCTTGCTACCAATCTGTCTTCGGAGATCTGCCTCTTTACGATGGTATCCTGTAATTTTCTTTTGAATATCTTCAAGACGATTATTTGCATATCCTAACTCTGTTTTCAGTTTTGTAACCACTGTTTCTTGAGGATCAATATTACTTTTCATTTCTTCCTCTTTACTATCGCATAAATCGTTTATCTCATCTTCAGTATCTCTTATAGTTTTACTTAATTCGTCACGTCTTTGCTTTAAATTGTCTAGAGTAAGTTTTATTTCCGGCAGTACTGCCTTTTTTTGCTGAAGATCTTCCATTTTCTTCATAGATAGCACTATATCAGTAACAAGTTGCTTTACCTCAGGTCCGACCGGTCCTCTTATTCTTTCGTATCGTTCCTCTATGGCAAGTGCTTTACTTATTAATTGACCCAATGTTTCTTGTATTGCTTTATTATCTTTATTATCTTGACCAACGAGTGATCTGCCTGTGATAGCCTCCAATTCAGCCCTTTTTTCTTGCGGAATTGCTATCTCTTTCTTCTGAGACCTCAATATCTCCGCTGCAAGTCGTATTACCGTAACAGCCTGTAGTGCATCTTTTCCCGATTCTATTTTCTCTTCTTCTCCAATATCTGTCGACTTTTGGATTTTTTCATCTCTTTTTCTTGTTGCACGCGTTTCCCTTTTTAGTTCATCTAATATATGTTCTACTGCTTTATTGCCTTGACCAATAAATGATATGTCTGTGATAGCCTCCAATTTAGCTTTCATTTGCTGCAGACGCTCTTCCTCTTTCTGGATCGGTTGCAATATTTCCGTGGCAAGTTTCTTTACTTTAGCAGCCTTTTTTGCACGTTTACTTTCCTTTAGTCCTTCGGTCTTATCATACATTATTTTTGCTGCTTCTATCGATTCCGCTGTTTGCAATATCTTGTTTAATCGCCCCACATTTTCTTGTGTTGCATCTTTATTTGGACCAAAAAGTGATATGCCTGTTATCTCCTCCAAATTAGCTTTTATCGGTTGCTGAAACTCCTCCTCTTCCCTCATCATATTCCAAAGCTCTTCACGTCCAGTAAGCGCTGCATTATATTCTGTTTGCTTTTTCTCTATATCAGCATTCAGAACAGCAAATTTTTCCTTCATGGTATCTAATTGCGCTTTTAGTTTGCTTGCTACAGTCTCGTTATCCCACTTCTCTGTCTGCTCATGAGGAGATGTTGTTTCTCCGCCCACAGCACTTTCAGTCTTAACCTGCCGCTTCGGTCCTCTGTCACGAAGGACCATCTGTATGGCATCAAATGTTGAAGAGCCTGTATGACCACTTCCTGCATCAGTGACCTCTACGACCGACACATTTTCAGACGACGTTGAAGGTTTTACCATAGCATCTCTCTCAGCAAGCGCCAAAGGCGGTAGACAACATAGAAATTCTGTGGGTATACGTACCCCAATTAACCTGAAACACCTCATTTTTCAGCATACAACGTTTACAAATACTATTATAGCATCCATCCACACAGAGGCGAAGAGGGGAAAGGGGACACTATGCTAAGGAGTTATGTTCTTCAGATGGAACCCCTTATAAGGTCAATACTCTTTTTTATGCCTTCCTGACCTTTTTTCATCGTTCCCAACGCTTCCTTCTCTTTGCTCAATTGGGTGGTTAATGCCTCAATCTCTCCATCGATCGTTCCAACGGATGCTTCTCTTGCTTGACGCTTCTCCCGGAGGTTACTCAGCCCCTCCTGGAGCTTACGAAGCTTTTTCCGGTTCTCACGAAAGCCTGGATGATTTTCAACAAATTGCGGCTCAGCGTATACCTCTCTTAATCGTGGTAATAGTCGGAGGACTTGTTGAACATTTTCCCCGAGTGCGTGCTCAGCATCCATTTTTTTGACCATGATTGGAAGGTGTTCTGCTAATTCTGCTGGGTTATTTTGTAGGTATGTGGCATGTTCCGGTGCAGACCGAACGCCCATAGATCCGACAACGTCCCGGTCGATTGCTGTTATCTCTTCCTCTAACTTTTGTCTTTCCTTCCCAAGCCTGTCAAACTCTTTCAGAATGTCTTCTGACCCCACCGTACTAAGATCTTTGCCCTTCATGGGATCTGAATGCGCATCAGCTCTTTTCGGGATAGGAATATTGTGCTTCTCTGCCATTGTTAGAAGAGAATCCAGAAATCGCCTATTTGCCTCAATCCTTTGCTTTTCGGGATTGACAGTCGGTTCGATATTGTCCAGGTTACGAAATTCTTCGTGATAACCTTGTAGAAATAGACGTTCTTGATCTTCCTTGCTACCAATCTTTCTTTCGAGAGCTTTCTCTTCAATACGATCTTTGCCAATTTTCTTTCGAAGTTCTTCAAGGCGATTATTTGCATATCCTAACTCTGTTTCCAGTTTTGTAACCACTGTTTCTTGAGGATCAATATTACTTTTCATTTCTTCCTCTTTACTATTGCATAAATCGTTTATCCTATCTTCAGTGCCTCTTATAGTTTTACTTAATTCGCCACGTCTTTCCCTTAAGCTTTCTAGAGTAAGTCTTATTTCCGGCAGTACTGCCTTTTTTTGCTGAAGATCCTCCATTTTCTTCATAGATAGCACTATATCAGTAACAAGTTGCTTTACCTCAGGTCCGACCGGTCCTCTTATTCTTTCGTATCGTTCCTCTATGGCAAGTGCTTTACTTATTAATTGACCCAATGTTTCTTGTATTGCTTTATTATCTTTATTATCTTGACCAACGAGTGATCTGCCTGTGATAGCCTCCAATTCAGCCCTTTTTTCTTGCGGAATTGCTATCTCTTTCTTCTGAGACCTCAATATCTCCGCTGCAAGTCGTATTACCGTAACAGCCTGTAGTGCATCTTTTCCCGATTCTATTTTCTCTTCTTCTCCAATATCTGTCGACTTTTGGATTTTTTCATCTCTTTTTCTTGTTGCACGCGTTTCCCTTTTTAGTTCATCTAATATATGTTCTACTGCTTTATTGCCTTGACCAATAAATGATATGTCTGTGATAGCCTCCAATTTAGCTTTCATTTGCTGCAGACGCTCTTCCTCTTTCTGGATCGGTTGCAATATTTCCGTGGCAAGTTTCTTTACTTTAGCAGCCTTTTTTGCACGTTTACTTTCCTTTAGTCCTTCGGTCTTATCATACATTATTTTTGCTGCTTCTATCGATTCCGCTGTTTGCAATATCTTGTTTAATCGCCCCACATTTTCTTGTGTTGCATCTTTATTTGGACCAAAAAGTGATATGCCTGTTATCTCCTCCAAATTAGCTTTTATCGGTTGCTGAAACTCCTCCTCTTCCCTCATCATATTCCAAAGCTCTTCACGTCCAGTAAGCGCTGCATTATATTCTGTTTGCTTTTTCTCTATATCAGCATTCAGAACAGCAAATTTTTCCTTCATGGTATCTAATTGCGCTTTTAGTTTGCTTGCTACAGTCTCGTTATCCCACTTCTCTGTCTGCTCATGAGGAGACGTTGTTTCTCCGCCAACAGAACTACTTGCAGTTCCAGTGTCGGCCTTCTTCTTTGCTCGTTTTTCACGCAGAGTCAGCTGTAGTATATTATCTGTTCTATCTACGTTTGAATAGCGTTGATGATCATCTGGTGCATCAGTGATCTTTGTGCCCGACACGTTTTCAGACGATATTGAACGTTCTATCATATATCACCTCTCTCTGCTAGTGCTAGAAGCGGGAGACCACACCGCAAGACGCTGGGTATACGTACCTCAATTGACCTGAAACACCTCATTTTTCAGCGTATGACGTTTACAAATACTATTATAGCATCCATCCACACAGAGGCGAAGAGGGGAAAAGGGATACTATGCTAAGGAGTCATGTTTCTCAGATGGAACCCCTTATAAGGTCAATACTCTTTTTTACGCCTTTCTGATCTTTTCTCATCGTTTCCAGTGCTTTATTTTCTTCGCTCAATTTGGCGTCTAATTTTTTAATATCTTCATCGAGCGCTGCGAGGGATTTTTCTTTTGCTTGAAGACCCTCCTGAAGCTTACTAAACCTCTCCTGGAGACTACTAAGCTTTTCCTGGTTCTCACGAAAGTCTGGATGGATTTCAATAAATTGCGACCTATCGGACGGATATACTAATAGCGCATCGGATAATCGGATTAATCGCTCATGGTTCTTCTTCAATGCTTTCTCACAATCTGATTGTTCGAGCATGAATGGAAGGCATGCTTGTAAGTTTTCCGGATGATTTTGCATATATGTTAGATGGTCCTCTGTCCTCCGATCGGGCATACGCTCAAAAATAGCATGGGTGTTTCTCATTATCTTTGTTTTTAACGAACTTTGTTCTTTCTCAAGTCTGGCATGCTCTTCCACAATTTCTTCTGGTCTCATCGTACCAGGATCTTCGACCGTCATAGCATCTGGATGCGCATTGGCTCTTTCCGGGACAGGAATACGGCGCTCCTTTACAGTTTCTATAATATAATGCACTTCTTGCATGTATCCTTCAATATTATGCATATCGTGCTCCCAGGTGTCGGCACTCCGTTGGATACTTCCCAGAAAATCACTTCGATACCATTGATCGTACATAGCACCTACACTTTCCCGTATAGATTTCTCTCTGTGTTTTTTGCTATTTACCTCTTCGTTGAGAGCGCTCTCTTCATCACGATCTTTGTCAATATCTCTTCGAACCTGTCTAAGTCTATGACGTGCATTTTGTAAGTCTATTCCCAGGTTTCTAATCAATGTTTCTTGATTACTGATAGTATTTTCCATTTTCATCTCTTCACTATTACATAATCTATTTATTTCCCCTTTAATATCTTTTATATTTTTACCTAATTCAGCACATTTTCGTTTTAGATCTGGTAGAATAGCAGTTATTTCCCGCGGTACTACTATTTGTCGCTGAATATCCTCCAATTTCTTTATCGATGCCCATATGTTAATGGTAAGTCGCTTTATCGTAAAAGCCTTTTCACCTGCTTCTTTCCATTTTGTCTCATTTTGTCTTTCATCACTATTAATAGGTAACTCACCAGATATTTTTTCTGCTACTTTTATTAATTTTTTTATCCTTTCGTATTGTTTCTCTGTCGGACGCCATTCTCTTCTTAACTGAGCTAATGTCTCTTTTATTGCGTCATTATTTTGACCAACAAGAGATATGCCTGTTATCTTCTCCAATTCAGCTACATTCTCTTTGTACTTTCCTTCCTCTTCCCCCTTCATATCCCGAAGTTCTGAACGCCTATCAATCGCTTTAGTACGTTCTTTTTGCTTTTCATCTATTTCACCAGTTAGAACATCAAATTCTCTCTTCATTGTATCAAATTGCGCTCTTAACCCTACTAAGGTCTCGTTAGCCCATCCCTCTGCCTGCTCATGAGGAGATGTTGTTTCTTTATCGACAGAGCTGCTTGCTCGTTCAGTGTCAGTCTGCTGCTTCGGTCGTCTGTCACGCAGGACCATCTGTATGGCATCTATTGTTGGAGAGCCTTTATGACCACCTGATACATCAGTGGACTCTCTGACCTGCAATTTTTCAGACGACGGTGAACGTAGCATCATATTACCTCTCTTTGCTAGTGCTAGAAGCGGGAGACCACACCGCAAGGCGCTGGGTATACGTACCCCAATAGACCTGAAATATCTCATTCATCAACATACAACGTTGATGAATACTAGTGTAGCATCTATCTATCCAAGGGAGAAGAGTGGAAAAGGGACACTATGCTGAGAAGTCATGTTCCTTAGATGGAACCCCTTATCGAGTCAATGCGTCCTTGTATGCTTGCCTGATCTTTTTTCATCGTTTCCAATGCTTCGTTCTCTTCGCTCAATTGTATGTTTAATGCATCAATCTCTCTATTGATCGTTCCAGCGGATGTTTCTTCTGCTTGACGCTTCTCCCGGAGTTTACTAAGCTGCTCTTGGAGCTTACTCAGTTCTTCTTGGAGTTCACTACGCTTCTCACGGATCAGATGAAGTTCTGGACGATTTTCAGGAGATTTTAGCTCGGAGAACCTGCGTTCTAAATGCGGCAATAATTGGTTTAATTGTTCACTGATCTTCTGCAATGCTTTCTCAGCATCTAATTGTTTGACTATGAAAGGAAGGTATTCTTGTAAGTTTTCCGTATGATTTTGCATATATGTTAAATGATCCATTCCAGGCGGAACGGACATATGTCTTTTAATATCCAGTGTGATTTTCATCATCTCTGTTTCTAACGGCTTTTGTTCTCGCTCAAGTCTGGCATACTCTGCCATAACATCTTGTGATCCCATTGTAGCAGGGTCTTCGACCGTCATAGCATCTGGCTGCGCATCGGCTCTTTGTGGAACAAGAATATTGCGCTCCTCTGCCATAACATCTTGTGATCCCATTGTAGCAGGATCTTCGACCGTCATGGCATCTGGCTGCGCATCGGCTCTTTGCCTCTCTGCCATTGCTAGAAGAGAATTCAATTTTGGCATATCTTCTTCAATAGAGTTCTTCAGCTCGTTGGCTTTCTGTTCGGCAGTTGCCAGCAAAACATCATACCCTTCATGGTACACATCACGTGTTCGTTGTATAACTCCTTCGCTCGCTATGTTGCGAGGAATCCTTACTTTCGAGATCTCCCACTTTATCCTGATTTCTATTAATTTTCTGATGATATGATTCAATTTTCTTTTGAGCATCCCTATGGCGATTACCTGCATCTTCTAGCTTTCTTACCCATTCTCCGATCAATGCTTCTTTATCATGAATATCCTTTTTCATTTTTTGCACTTTATTGTCACATAATCTAATTATCTCATTTCTAGTATATTCTGCACCTGTACTAAATTTAGCACGGTTTTGTTCTAAATTTTTCAGGTCAGCTTTTGTTTCGCGCAGTACGGTCTTTTTTTGCTCAAGCTCCTCCTCTTTCTGCAGAGATCGCGCGATGTCAGTCACCAGTTGCTTTACTGTAGAAGCTTTTTCACCTTCTTCTCTCCATTTTATCTCCTGTTGTCTTTCATTGCTATCAACAGCTAACTTGCCAAGTGTGTTTTCTGCTATTTGTATCGATCTTTTTATTCTTTTATATTGTCTCTCTATTGGACTCCATTTTCTTGCTAATTGAGCTAATTCTCCCTTTATTGCTTTTTTATCTTTACTAACCAGTGTTTCCCCTGTCACTTTCTCCAATGCAGCCACTTTTTCTCCGTACTTTGTTTCTTCTTCATTTTTCATCTCCCAGAGTGCTTCCCGCTCAGTAGCCGCTGCTTCACATTCTTCTTGCTTTTTCTTTATTTTATCGCTCAAATCACTAATTTTTTTCTTTATTTTATCTAACCGCTCTTTTAGTTGATTTACTAAAGATTTTCTCCTTCCACTTCTCTTCCTCCTCATGGGGAGATGTTGTTTCTTTATCAACAGAGCTACTTGCGTCAGTTTTGGCAGCTAGCGTCGTTCGGTTTTCATGGAGGGTCAGCTTTGTTACATCTATTTCTTTTGTGTTTGAAGAGCCTCCATGACCACCTGGTACATCAGTGGGTTCTATGACCTGCAATTTTTCAGACGATATTGAACGTTTTACCACAGCATCTCTCTCAGCAAGTGCCAAAAGCGGTAGACAACACAGAAATTCTGTGGGTATGCGTACCCCAATTGACCTGAAACACCTCATTTTTCAGCGTATAACGTTGACGAATATTATTGTAGCATCTATCTATTGAAGGGAGAAGAGGGGAAAAGGGACACTATGCTGAGAAGTCATGTTCCTCAGATGGAACCCCTTATAAGGTCAATACTCTTTTTTATGCCTTCCTGACCTTTTTTCATCGTTCCCAACGCTTCCTTCTCTTTGCTCAATTGGGTGGTTAATGCCTCAATCTCTCCATTGATCGTTCCAACGGATGCTTCTCTTGCTTGACGCTTCTCCTGGAGGTTACTCAGCCTCTTTTGAAGATTGCTAAGCTTTTCCTGGTTCTCACGAAAGTCTTGATGATTTTCAACAAATTGCGACCTATCGGACGGATGTGCTAATAGCGCATCGGATAATTGGATTAATCGCTTATGGATCTTCTTCAATGCTTTCTCACAATCTGATTGTTCGAGCATGAATGGAAGGTATTCTTGTAAGTTTTCCGGATGATTTTGCATATATGTTAGATGGCCCTCTTTCCTCCGATAAGGCATACGCTCAGAAATAGCATTGGTGCTTTCCATTATCTTTATTTTTAACGAACTTTGTTCTTTCTCAAGTCTGGCATACTCTTCCACAATTTCTTCTCGTCTCATTGTACCAGGATCTTCGGCCGTCATAGCATCTGGATTCGCGTTGGCTCTTTCCGGGACAGGAATACCGCGCTCCTTTGCAGTTTCTATAATAGGATACACTTCTTTCATGTATTCTTCGATATTACACATACCATGCTCCCAGGTGTCGGCATTCCGTTGGATACTCTCCAGAAAATCACTTCCATACCGTTGATCGTACATAGCACCTACATTTTCCCGTATAGATTTCTCTCTGCGTTTTTTGCTATTTACCTCATTGTTGAGAGCGCTCTCTTCACGAAGATCTTCGTCAATATCTCTTCGAACCTGTCTAAGTCTATGACGTGCATTTTGTAAGTCTATTCCCAGGTTTCTAATCAATGTTTCTTGATTACTGATAGTATTTTCCATTTTCATCTCTTCACTATTAACATAATCTATTTATTTCCCCTTTAATATCTTTTACCTTTTTACCTAATTCAGCACATTTTCGTTCCAGATCTGGTAGAATAGCAGTTATTTCCCGAGGTACTACTATTTGTCGCTGAATACCCTCCAAATTCTTCATCGATGCCCATATGTTAATGGTAAGTCGCTTTATCGTAAAAGCCTTTTCACCTGCTTCTCTCCATTTTGTCTCATTTTGTCTTTCAGCACTATTAATAGGTAACTTACCAGACATTTTTTCTGCTACTTTTATTGATTTTTTTATCCTTCCGTATTGTTTCTCTGTCGGACGCCATTCTCCTCTTAACTGAGCTAATGTCTCTTTTATTGCGTTATTATTTTGACCAACAAGAGATATGCCCGTTATCTTCTCCAATTCAGCTACATTCTCTTTGTACTTTCCTTCCTCTTCCCCCTTCATATCCCGAAGTTCTGGACGCCTATCAATCGCTTCAGTACGTTCTTGCCGCTTTTGAGCTATCGCATCAGTTAGAACATCAAATTCTCTCTTCATTGTATCAAATTGCGCTCTTAACTCTACTAAGGTCTCGTTTGCCCATCCCTCTGTCTGCTCATGAGGGGACGTTATTTCTCTGCCTACAGCGTTGCCTGCGGGTCCAGCGTCAGTCTGGTGCGCTCGTTGTTTGTCATGCAGGACCATCTGTGTGGCATCTAGTGTTGAAGAGCCATTATGACTACCTGATACATCAGTGGACTCTCTGACCTGCAAATTTTCAGACAACGGTGAACGTAGCATCATATTACCTCTCTCTGCTAGTGCTAGAAGCGGGAGACCACACCGCAAGGCGCTGGGTATACGTACCCCAATAGACCTGAAATATCTCATTCATCAACATACAACGTTGATGAATACTAGTGTAGCATCTATCAACATAAAGAGAAAGGGTAGAAAAGGGACACTATGTTGAGGAGTCATGTTCCTCAGATGGAACCCCTTATCGAGTCAATGCGTCCTTGTATGCTTGCCTGACCTTTTTTTATCGTTTTCAACGCATCGTTCTCTTTGCTCAATTGGATGTTTAAGTCGGCAATCTCTCCATTGATCGTTGCAGCGGATGCTTCTTTTTCTTGAAGTTGAGTCTGGAGGTTGCTAAGCCTCTCCTGGAGCTTACTAAGATCCTTCCGGATCCAAAGAACTTCTGGACGACTTTCAGGAGGTTGCGACACATAGGGCATTTTTGTTAATACTGACAATACTTGGCTTAATCGTTCATAGTTCTTCTCCAATGCTTCATGAACATCTAATTGTTTGATCAGGAATGGAAGGTATTCTTCTAATTTTTCTGAATTATTTTGCATAAATGTTAAATGATTCGTTCCAGGCGGAATGTCTATATGGTTTTTAATATCCAGCGTGATTTTCATCGTCTCTTGTTCTAACGACCATAGTTCCCCCTCAAGTTTGTAACGCTCTTCCATAGCTTCTATTGGCTCCATCGTACTAGGATCTTTGCCCTTCATGGGATCTGGATGCGCATTGGTTCTTTCTGGAACAGGAATACGGCGCTCCTTTGCCATTTCTAGAAGAGAATTCATTTTTTTCATATCTTTTTCAACAGCTTTAATATTGTCCTTCAGGTCGCCGACTTTCTGTTCGATACTTGCCTGAAACTTATTATACGATTTAGCGTACGAATCACCTTTTTTCAACAGATGTTCTTCCATCTTTTTCTTGCTATCAATCTCGCTTTTGAGAGCGCTCTCTTCATCACGAACTTTGTCAATATCTCTTCGAACCTGTCTAAGTCTATGACGTGCATTTTGTAAGTCTATTCCCAGGTTTCTAATCAATGTTTCTTGATTACTGGTAGTATTTTCCATTTTCATCTCTTCACTATTACATAATCTATTTATTTCCCCTTTAATATCTTTTATCTTTTTACCTAATTTAACACATTTTCGTTCTAGATCTGGTAGAATAGCAGTTATTTCCCGAGGTACTACTATTTGTCGCTGAATATCCTCCAAATTCTTCATCGATGCCCATATGTTAATGGTAAGTCGCTTTATCGTAAAAGCCTTTTCACCTGCTTCTTTCCATTCTGTCTCATTTTGTCTTTCATCACTATTAATAGGTAACTTACCAGACATTTTTTCTGCTACTTTTATTGATTTTTCTATCCTTTCGTATTGTTTCTCTGTCGGACGCCATTCTCTTCTTAACTGAGATAATGTCCTTTTTACAGCTTCATTGGTTTTACCAACAAGAGATATGCCTGTTATCTTCTCCAATTCAGCTACATTCTTTTTGTACTTTCCTTCCTCTTCCTCCTTCATATCCTGAAGTTCTGGACGCCTATCAATCGCTTCAGTACGTTCTTGCCGCTTTTGAGCTATCGTATCAGGTAGAACAGCAAGGTCTTTCTTCATAGTATCTAATTGCCCTTTTAGTTCTCCTACTAAAGTCTCGTCAGCCCAGCTCTCTGCCCGCTCACGAGGGGACGTGGTTTCTCTGCCAACAGCACCGCTTGCAGGTTCTGTGTCAGTCTGCCTCTTCGCTCGATTGTCAACCAGGACCATCTGTGTGGCATCTAGTGTTGAAGAGCCATTATGACCACCTGTTACATCAGGGGATTCTCTGACCTGCAAATTTTCCGATAACTTTGAACGTAGCATCATATTACCTCTCTCTGCTAGCGCTAGAAGCGGGAGACCACACCGCAAGGCGCTGGGTATACGTACCCCAATTGACCTGAAACACCTCATTTTCCAACGTATAACGTTGACGAATATTATTGTAGCATCTATCTATCCAAGGGAGAAGAGGAGAAAAGGGACACTATGTTGAGGAGTCATGTTTCTCGTATGGAACTCCTTATCAAGCCAATACGTTCTTGTATGTCTTTCTCATCTTCTTTTATCCTTACCGATGCTTCATTTTCTTTGCTCAATTGAGTGTTTAATGCATCAATATCTCTAGCGAGTGCCGCGACGGATGCTCCTTTCGCTTCAAGCTTCTTCTGGTTACTATGAAACCCCTCTTGGAGCTGAAGAAGCTTCTCCTGGTTACTACGTATTCTCTTCCGGATCTCACGAAGCCCTTGATTCTTTTCAATAGCTTCCTCCCTTTCCTTCTCGAAATCTTTAGGCATTTCATGCTTACCAGTGATAATATGTTCTAATTGCTTCCGAGATAATTGGAGGATTTGCATATTGATGCTCTCTGATTCTCTTGCAGCGTCTAATTGTTGGAGCAGGTATGGAAGGAATTCTTGTAATCTTTCTGGATGATTGCGAATATATGTTAACTGGCGCTCATCTTGTTTCCGATCAGGCATATGCTTATCTGCAGTTTCTCTGCTTTCGACCGTCCGCTGATTTAACAATCTTTCTTGTTTTTCAAGCCTGATAAGTTTTGTAGCTATTTCTCCTGGTCCCATCGCATCAAGATCTTTGATTGTAGTAACATCTCGATTTGCATTGGCCTCTTCCGGGATAGAAATATTGTGTTCCTTTGCTTTCTCTGTAAGTTCTGCAGCAATTTCTCCTGGTCCTATCGCATCAAGATCTTTGATTGTAGTAACATCTCGATTTGCATTGGCCTCTTCCGGGATAGAAATATTGCATTCCTTTGCTTTGTCTATAAAATAACGTAGTCTTTCTTCGGATATTTTCATATCACCAGAAAATTTTTCTACCTCCTCAATTTTTCCTCTTAGTCTTTTAATATATATGTCCTTGCATACATCACGTATACTTTTCAATATCTCTTTTTCGCTCTTTTTGTCGCTTTTCATCTCTTCTACGATAGCTCTCTCTTTATCACCACTTTTCTCAATATCTCTTTGAGTATTTCTAAGATTAGAACGTTTACCCTGCAAATCTATTTCTAACCTTCTAATTATTATTTCTTTGTCGACAATAGCATCTTTCATTTTTTGCTCTTTATCATCACACAACTTGATTATTTCATTTTCAATATATATTATTTCTTGATATAATTCAGCTCTTTTTCGTATTAGTTCTTTTAAAGTAATAGATACTTGTGGTAGCATCGTTTTTTCCTTCTCAAGTCCCTCCCGTTTCTTCATTGATATCAATAGATCACGGGCAAGTTTCTTTGCTATAGAAGCTTTTCTAGCGGCTTTTTCCCACCAAATTAGATCGGGTTCCAGTTTCGTTAGTATCTCCCTAGCACGGTTTTGTCGATCTTGCACTAATGAGGCCAATGTATGTTTAGCCACATCTTCTCTACTCAATCCAAGATCGTCTTCCATTCCAAGTTGATGCACTAAATCATCAGTCCTATCTAATGCCCTAGATAGCGCCTTATAGTGCCTCTGGGTTGCTACTGTGCCATAGGGTGAACTCTCATATAGTTGCTGCAAGGCAACGCGAAACTCTGATGATACGTCGCTCACGCTTGGGCTTATCTCTGCAATCCGGTTCCAATGCATGGCAATCTGAAGCTCCAGTTCCCCCTTTTCATTTAAAACAACCATCGGATCACCATCCGCATACTTCATCTTTTCCCTCTGCTCATAACACCCTTTCAACTGCTCCCAGTTCTCCTGAAGCGCTGGCGGGATATTTTCACGTTGGAAGCATTGTTTAACAGCGCCTTGCGTGGACCGATAGCGCTTGGCCAGTTCAGCTTCTGCCCAGTTCCTCGCAGCAAAAGGGTTCATGTGTTGGTTTTGCCGAGCTTGCCTTGCCATTGCAGAAAGTCGCTCATCGAGACCAACACCAACAAACAAGACATCCACCTCGCTGAGAGTATCATATACTTGCTCCACTTTCTCGTATCTTTTTTCAATTTTATGATACTGCTTTTCCGTTGCACGCGCCTTCTTTTGTACCGTACGCAAAGTACTTTCTATGGCATCATCATCTTTATCATCAAGAGATAGACCTGTTATACGCTTCAATTCAGCTGCTTTTTTGGGGAACTTTTCTTTCTCTTCACCGATCTTATCCCAGAGTTGTTGATTACGCTCAAGCTCTACAACATAAGCCCTTTGTGCTTTCCCTAGCTTATTGCCTATATTAGCAAATTCTTCCTTATTTTTGCCTAATTGCTCTCTTAATTGCCCTACTAAAACCTCTTCAGCCCATTTCTCTCCTTGCTCATCAGGAGACCTTGCTTCTCTGCCAGAACTACTTGCAGTTTCAGTGTTGGCCTTCTGCATCTCTCGTTTTTCATGTAAAGCCTGCTTTGTTGCATCTAATATTGGAGGGTCTTCATGACTAGCGCTTAGGGACTCTATGGAGCGTCCTACATTTCCAGGCTGCCCTAAGCGTTCCATTATATCATCTCTCTCTAAGCAAGTCCCAAGGCCGGTAAAAACGACAGAAATGCTCTGGTTATGAGTACCTCAACCGATCTGGAACCCGTTGTTTTCCAGTGTGTGACATTTACACATACTATTGTAGCATCCATCCACGCCAGGAGAAAACAGGGAATTAGGGACACTATGAGGTTGACCTGCTTGACACTGCTGGCGAATTCACCAAGCAACAGAATGCACGTTTTTGTAGTGTTTTCTGGCTATAGCAGCAGCAGCCGTCGACAGACCTGACAGTGCGAAAATATCCGTCAGTCTCTTCTCAAAACTTCCCCTCAATTGATTGTCCTCAGACATTGCGCGACCGCGATGCTGGAAATGGCATGACCGTTTCGTTGGGTCGCTTGCATCCCTGTCCGATCCTGAGCGGCAAATGTGTCGCGCTGGGACACCACACTATCCGGGGAGCAGCCGGAGGTTCGGTGCTCAACGCCGAACTGTGCGTGAGCAAAGGGTTGCTCTCAGCTCGAAAGAAGTAAACTCACAGAAAGGGCTACCGTGTGGGTGTGTTCCTTTCCATCTCTTGGATAGCACTTCTTATTGCGTCAATGCGTCCTTGTATGTCTTTCTGATTTGTTTCCATCGTTTCCAATGCATCGTTTTCACGGCTCAATTGGCTGTTCAACGTGACAATCTCTCTATTGATCGCTGCGACGGGTGCTTCTTTCTTTTGAAGCTTCTGCTGGAGCGTACTCAGCTCCAAGTGCAACTGAGTACGCTGCTCCTGGATCGGACGAAGATCTCGATGCAACATATAGGATGAATATAATAGCAATGATGGGATTAATTGTTCAGAATACTCCTTCAATGCTTTCTCACCATCTAGTTGTTCGAGCATAAATGGAAAGCATTCTTTTAAATCTTTCAGGTGATTTTGTAGATATGTTAAATGCATCATTTCATGAGAAACAGGTATACGCTTCAACATAGCCTGTCTGGCTTCCCTCATCTTTATTTGTGACGAGTATCGTCCCAACTCAAGTCTGTTAATCTCATCCATAATTTCTTTTGGCTCTATCGTACTAGGATCTTTGGTCGTCATCGCATCTGGATGCGCATCGGCGCTTTCCGAGGCAGGAATATTGTGCTCCTTTGCCATTTCTTCTATAAGAGAGTTCATCTTTTCCATATCTTCTTTAGTCATAGTAATATTGTGATCCTTTGCCTTTTTTATAAGAGAGTACATTTCTTCTATATCTTCTTTAGTCATAGTAATATTGAGCTTCAATTCTTTGATTCTCTGTTCGATAGATGACGGATAACCATTTGTATTCTGTTTAAGTAGACGTTCTCCTCTCTTATTGCTATCAAGCTCTCTTTTGAGGTTTTCCTCTCGAAGACGATCTTTGCCAATTTCCCTTTGTATATTGCTAAAACGATTTTTTGCATCTTGTAACTTTATTTCCAGCCTGCTAATTACTGTTTTTTGGTTATCAATGTCTTTTTTGTTTTTTTGCACTTTGTTGTCACATAATCTAATTATCTCATTTCTAGTATATTCTGCACCTGTACTAAATTTAGCACGGTTTTGTTCTAAATTTTTCAGGTCAGCTTTTGTTTCGCGCAGTACGGTCATTTTTTGCTCAAGCTCCTCCTCCTTCTGCAGAGATCGCGCGATGTCAGTCACCAGTTGCTTTACTGTAGAAGCTTTTTCACCTTCTTCTCTCCATTTTATCTCCTGTTGTCTTTCATTGCTATCAACATCTAACTTGCCAAGTGTTTTTTCTGCTACTTGTATCGATATTTTTATTCTTTTATATTGTTTATCTATTGGACTCCATTTTCTTGCTAATGGAGCTAATCCATCCTTTATTGCTTTTTTATCTTTACTAACCAGTGTTTCCCCTGTCACTTTCTCCAATGCAGCCACTTTTTCTACGTACTTTGTTTCTTCTTCATTTTTCATCTCCCAGAGTGCTTCCCGCTCAGTAGCCGCTGCTTTACATTCTTCTTGCTTGTTCTTTATTTTATCGCTCAAATCACTAATTTTTTTCTTTATTTTATCTAACTGCTCTTTTAGTTGGTTTACTAAAGATTCTTCCTTCCACTTCTCTTCCTCCTCATGAGCAGATGGTGTTTCTGTGACGACAGCACTTTCAGCGTCAGTCTGCTTCTTCGTTCGTTTGTCATGCAAGAGCATCTGTATGGCATCTAGTGTTGAAGAGCCATTATGACCACCTGATACATCAGTGGACTCTACGACCGACACATTTTCAGACGACGTTGAACGTTTTACCATATATCACCTCTCTCAGCAAGCGCCAAAGGCGGTAGACAACACAGAAATTCTGTGGGTATACGTACGTACCCCAATTGCCCTGAAACATCTCATTTTTCAGCGTATAACGTTGACGAATATTATTGTAGCATCTATCTATCCAAGGGAGAAGAGGGGAAAAGGGACACTATGAGGAAAAGTCGGAGGGAACACGGCAGAAACAGAGGTTCCATGCGTTGAACTAAGACTGCTTGAGATATATACGTGTGAGGCACCCGCCATCAGACTACTAGAGACAAATAGTTGACCTGATTCAGTGAGTGCCACATTATAGTAGGGTTACTAGTGGTGTTGGTTCACTAATTGGCGAGATCTTGCACAAAGATAACTTTGGTCGGCGTTATCCGCACCACTAGTTCACCCTCGACGGCATTGCGCTTGCCATAAACCTCTGCCTTGTCGGCACCCATATATTTACCACCCACGCTGGTTGCCCAATGTAGGAGCGCTGTTGGATCATCGCTGAGGGTTGCAGTGCCTTCGATCTGTATGAAGGAGAATGGAGGTCTCTCGTCGTCGACACAGAAGCTCACGCGCGGGTCATGCTTGATATTTCTGGCTTTGACCGATGTCTCTCCTGTGGTAAATACGATGATATCCCCATCCAGGTCAAACCAGACCGGAACCACATGTGGTCGTCCATCTTTGCGTACCGTTGCCAGCTTGCCTGTACGAGCGACTGCTGTCAGAAAACGGCGCTGTTCGCCAGTAAATGTCATACTATTTTTCCTTCCATAATCAATGGTACACTCCAGCCAATACTATACTATTCACGGAAAGCACAGCAGTAAAAATTGCCGTTATTCGCCTTTCTGTCAGAGGTTGAGCCATACTGCGAGTCGTTTTTCACACTCGTCCAGAGGGAAACGGCTACCGTTTTGACGCAATAGTTGTAAAGCTTGTGTTGCCTGGGCACATGAAATAATTCTCATTCTCCTTCGATGAAGTGAGATAAGGGTTCTCCCAGCAACTCTGCGGAGCGTGCCTGCGAGATTATCCCTTCGCTTAGCGCATAAGCCACAAAGCGCTGGAAGCGTTGCGGCACCTCTGATGGTAACGCGTCTCCTGGCTCTTCTTTGTGCCAGCCCTTTTGACGGAACTGCTTGAACAACTGCGTGGCAGTTTCAGGCGCAATGATGCCCAGGTCCTTCGCACGATAAATCCAGGCTTGCATGCTCAGACCATATTTGTGCTTGAGTGTGTGGAGTTCATAAAAACTAATCGTATGCCGTTGCAATCCTAATTCAAACGCAGCCGCTGCTGCGGGTACCAGAAAGGCTCCTGCAAAACGGTTGGCAGCTTTTTCTGCATCGATATGCTCTGCCAAGTCTAAAACCAGATGTCCGAGTTCGTGAGCCAGACAGAAGCGTTGACGGTCGCCGGACATATCGCGCTTCAGCACAATAACGGGTATGCTCTCATTTGCCCATAATATAAGTGCATCAAATGCAGCATGCCCATCTACCAGGCCAACTTTAATGCCGTGATCTTCGCATATCTCCATCAGTCCTTCTAGTGGATCAAGTCCTAGCTGCCACTGCTTGCGCAGAGTAAGAGCTGCGTCTTCAATATCGTCGAGTTCCTTTATCTGAGATTTGTGGGGCATCTGGAAATGCAATGTTTTGTCAAGCAGACTTTCAATCTCTATATAGCGTTCAAGCCAATCCTGGACATGTTCGAGAATACTGGCTCCTTGTTGTTCTGGTAGCGACTCTCGGCGTCTATACGTAGGAGACGAAAGTGTTACAGTTGTTGGACGGAAGAAGTACTCGATTTTCACTTTTAACGCCCTGGCTAGGCGCAACAAAATCGCCGAACCTGGTACATCCATGTCCCGTTCGTATTTCGAGATTGCCATAGCACTGACATCAGCTTGCTGCGCCAAGTCGCGTTGGCTAAGCTTTGCCACGATACGTGCACTCTTCATGCGTTCTCCTATGCTCATTGTATTGCCTCCTTCGGTTTACATTTTAGCACAAAATGGCAAATTTGTAAACCGATGAAATGCATATTACGCGCAATTATGTAGAAAAAAGATATAAATAGTATATTTGCGGTGAAAGAATATATTGCTCCTTCATGGGAAAGTATCGCTGGCTTTCAATAGATGGCGCTTTTCCAGAGAGAAAAAGATCCAGTATAGTGCAATGCATGCAGATATGCTGGACCTTCAAGCAATGTGAAACATTCGTTGGCTGATTAATTTAGCGCCGCAATCAAATCTGGAATCAGGTTTTCCGCGTTGGGTGTGCCCAGGCCAGTAATGGGGTCCCAGCCCTGGGTTGCCGAATAACCCTGCACATTAGCGCTCCTATTCGTATTGTTTCCCACGGTGATATCGTGAAAGTCCTGGGCATACTGGCTGGATGCCGCCACTTTATAGAGGCCAGGATTGATAAAACCCAATGGGTGCCCAGCTTCTTCGTTGGCGAGCGCCATCACAGCGGCCCAGACTGGTGCACTAGCACTTGTGCCTCCTGCCAGTGTCCACTGACCGTTCAAGTAAATTGCCAGTCCAGTAAGAGGATTAGCCATCGCTGAGACATCGGGTACACCACGCCGATTGTTAAACTCCTGCTGGTAGCTGCTCGGTAGGGTCTTCTGGTAAGCCGGTTCCGCGTAGAATCTGCTGAAGCCACCACCACTATTATTCCACGCGGTTTCCTCAAAAGTCGTACCGCTACGTTGTATGGTTGTACCACCTACACTTGTGACCCATGGCGAATCGGGCGCAAAACTTGTGGTGGGAACAGTGCCTAGATGTGTCTGTGCGGCATCTGCGTAATCAGCCGCACCACTATCGCCGGAGGAAGAGAAATACGTCATTCCATCCTGCGTTGTGCCAGTTTGAAAGAGCGTATTCCATTTCTGTAATTCCTGTTGACCCTGTTGATCCGTCAGGGTCAGTTCTGATGCACCCCAACTCTGCGAGACAATGTTGCCCAGTTTATGGTCAATCACATACTGCTCTAATTGACGGAATTCTGGTAGACCAGTGGTACCCTCTGTTTCTGCGACGGGACTGGTCAGGACAACGATTTTGGCGTCCGGGGCTATGGCATGGATAATCTGCACATCTAATTCGGTTTCCTGTCCCCAACCTGCTTTATCATGATGAGGATCATACTCAGCTTCCTGTAATGGTGAAATGATTTGCAAGTTAACCGCTGGTAGCCCAAATGTCTTATCAAATACCTCCATATCTTGTTGCAGTGTAGGACTGCCGAATGAAACAATATCGATCACGGTTTGCCCCTTACCGGTCAGTCCCTTGTTGATGAGCGCTTCCACCCCATAGGCCACGCGCATTTCATGCGGGGTAAAGCAACCGTTGACCCCTTGCAGTACCGCCGGGCAGGTATCGGTGTTTGCGTTTGGCAATTGCTGAGTGGGAGTAGCCTTTCCATCCGCAAGTGTGGATGCAGGGCTGTTACTACCAAGACCGCAAGCAATCAACATAAACGATAGAATGCATAAGGGAAAGAGGCGTTGCAA
Source organism: uncultured Chloroflexia bacterium (assembly GCA_963802635.1). Lineage (GTDB taxonomy): Bacteria > Chloroflexota > Ktedonobacteria > Ktedonobacterales > Ktedonobacteraceae > CAVTLG01. The sequence continues at coordinate 1,715,158 of CAWDJJ010000001.1, forward strand.
GCTATATGCCATCATATACTCCTACTCTTCTCTACAATGATCTCTCTATAAGGACTCTTTTTCTCTTCCAAATGGGGCATTGCTTCTTTGCGAAAAGGTTTAGTCAAGCATGATTGCTGTTTGTTTTCTGCCCTACATAGTAGCACAGAATATCTATTTTTTGCTGCCATGTCGATTGCTCTATACCGCAACTGCGCAACGCGTAAAACGTGTGCATTGTAGTCCTATAGTCCTATATTTAGGGTGTAATTTGACCGTTGTGCTATAGGCAGGTAAAGTATATCTATATGCTTTACGCGAGTTGTGTGATAGAACAGCTCTTTGTCCTATCATTCCTTCCATCGCCTGAAGGCGTATGATTCCCCTGAAAGGATTTTTATGGATCGTCTTCGTCATCATATTGCTCAAATGGAGCAAAAGAGTAGCGCTCCTCTTCTGCAGTCCGAAACTATCAGCCAGGATGGCGAAGTAGCACAACTGCCCTTTCCAGAACCTGGCGAGATTGCTCAAATCTCTGTGGATGTCCCTCAATATGATTTCCCTCCTCTACCTTTTGCTTCACAAACGCTGACTAATGCTACCCCAGGAGTGAGAAACACCGACTGCACTATTTATGCAGTCGTGCTGGTTCAAGAGCAAATGCTTACAGGTGGACAAACAGGCGCTTTCCCGGCGCGGGATATGGCTACTTCGCAGCGCCTGCCAGTGGTGATCCCTGGCTCCAGAAAGAAAGCCAGTGGGCCTGGACAGACAGCGCAGCCACCACGGAAGCGGCTGGCTGCACACCTTGTTGTCAGCGCTCTGCTTATCTTCATTCTGGCGGGAGCCTTAATGGCTGTGCTGCCTACGAATGTTGATGGACAGGCCATAAATCCTTTCCAGTCGTTGTTCATGCACGCGATCAATTCGAGAGGGAATAATACTGCTTCGATAGCCGCCCTGGTTGCAACTGCAACTGCGGTTACGCAGGATGGATTTGATAATGGTGGTACGCATCACTATGCCTATGTGGCTTCTGCTCCTACTGCTGCGACCTCTGCGGCTACTACGAATGCCGCAAGTAGTTCTGCGATCACCAGCACTGGAAGCAGCTCTGCTGCGGATTCTGGCAGTCTGGCACGTTTCGCGTATGGGCAATGTACCTATTGGGCCAACATGCGCTATCATGAGCTGACCGGGCATTGGGTCTCGTGGTTAGGCAATGCTGATCAGTGGGCGACGGGGGCCGCAGCCGCTGGCTGGGTTGTTTCGAGTAAACCGAATCCGAGCGGACCTTCCATTATTGTCCTGCAGCCTTATGTACAAGAGGCGGGTGCCTATGGACACGTAGCTGTCGTCGAGCATGTGAACTCCAATGGTAGTGTGTATACCAGCGACTGGAACTGGGCTGGTCACTGGGGTTCTACAACATATGTTACCTTTACGCCTGGCAGTGGCGTGAGTTTTGTGTGGTACTGATGAAAAACGCACATGCATCATAGTTACATACGCCATTGCGCCACGCTTTTATCCACTTATATTGCCTTGCATGACCGCCGACTGTCAACGGCACGCCGCTCCAAAAGTCATACCTAATTAGTACCAATGATGAGTTTTGTTACCATATTATCGATAAATCGAGGGCGTTTCCTAACCGTGAAAAGGCTCTTCAATAGAGACACCAACCAGCTTGTACTTGGCAGAGTAAGGTAAGCTGACTCTCGACGAGGCTCGTTCCCTCGTCAAGGAGATCAGCTTATGATGCCTACACTTGTCAAAGAACAGGCACCCGTCCCACCACCATGTTATCAGCGTGCACAAGTCAAGCGAGGTCCTGCTTTACACATTGATGCTCTGACTCTGGTGACCATATTGCATTTGCTCGCACTTTGCCGTATGGCAGTTCATCTGGCCCACCGTCGCTGTCCTCCTCCATTGCCAGCCGGTCCAGGGGGAGCTCCGCGCACCTATAGTGAGGAGAGCCTGCTTCTGATCAGTCTCTTGCGTACCTTATGGCGATTATCGTATCAGGATATGCATGATTGGCTCCAGAGTTGGCCTGCTTTGGCCCTTGCCTGTGGTTTGCCTCTAGACAAACAGGGACGGCCTCGCATTCCGAGCAAATCGCAGCAGTGCAAACGCCGCCATGCTGCTGGGGCTCCTGTACACGAGTCGCTCTTCGTGCTGACCGTTTTGCAAGCCATCCGACGGCGACTCATTGGGGCTCGTGATCTCATCATTGATAGTGCTCCGATCCTGGCCTGGAGACGACGTGATCCTGATGCTGCTTTTGGACATGCTCCTGCTCACCATCCTCTCCCTCTCTTACGAGGGTTCCGCGTGCATACCCTCATCTGTCGTGGTTCAGGCTTACCTCTCTTCTTTTTGCTCTCTCCTGCCAACTCACACGATGCCCCTTTTGCACAACGTTTGTTAGCAGGAGCCGTTCATCTCTACCAAATTCGTCCCCGTATCGTTCGCCTGGACGCTGCCTATTGGGGTCTGCGTCTCATTGCCTGGATTCATGCCGTACTTGGTGCTGTTGCCGTCATCCCTTGGAATCCCAAAAACCAGAAGAAGCGCTCCTGCTTACCACCAACCTGGACCAGAGAAGAACTCGGAAAGCGCAGTAGCATCGAGCGCTTCTTTGGACGCGTTTTTCTCTTTTTTCATCTCCAACGTCCACCTTTGTGTGGTTGGTCCGAGATCGTTTCGCAGGTGGCCTTAACCTACGCTGCTTCTCTTATCGTTGGGTTAGCCGCTCAGCAGGCTGGTCGTCCTGATCTCATCCGCTCACCCAAGCGCGTCTTAGCTCATCTATGGGAGAGGGATTCCGAGTTATGAAACGCCCTCGATAAATCGACATATCGTATATAAGCTATCAATGGCTCAAGTTTATTACCTCTTCTATTTAAATTATTCTGTCTTATTATGAATATGGGAGGAACTTCTCACAATGGTTCACTCACCTCTTATGCGGCAACGTCCACAAAGAACCTTACTCGCAGCAAGTTTCGCCTTCTTGCTTATGCTCCTGTTGAGCGCGTGTAACGGTACACCGCAAATCCAGCAACGAGCGAATCAGAACAAAGTCGATCTTGACAACATCATCGCCCACGCGCGCAGTATTGGTATCCCAGAGACACTTCTGAAACCAATTATCAGCCAGGAAAACAGTCTCAGCCAGACCAGCGCACCTATCGCTTTTTTTTCGAGCCAGCCAGTTGATATGTACAATACCAATCTGGCAAAGCGTTATAACAGCCTGGTTGTGCAAGTGCAGGGACTAGAAACACAAACGACTCAGCAGTATACTTACCAGGCTTCTGTCGATATGCAGTCCTTTGAAAATATGCTGGGGCAACGCCGCACTCAGGGCTTTACTGAGACCTCAACGTTTGCCAAACAATTGCAAAATGATCAGACATTGATGGCGAAAGGACAATATCCCAATCAATTTCTACAAATTATGCAGAATGCCACAGATGCCACACAGGCTCTGCACTTGCTCGGTTCAACATACGATGAATATGCGTCATTGCAAAAGGCTGTCCAGCAATTGAAAACCTCAGGACTGGATACCACTTCGCTCAATCTGCAATTGCAAAGTGATCTGCAGTCGTTTCGCACCGCGAAAGATGCCGCAGATTTTACGCAGCTTGAGCAGCAGCTCAATGCACAAACGCAGGCCGTGATCACGCTCTCTGCGCAATCTATCCCTTATGTGGGTGCCGCTAAATTAAAAGAGTTTAGCAGTGACATCACGATGATGAAACAGGCTGGCATCAACACCACAAAATATCAGCAGATGTATAATGCAGATCAAGCGGCTCTCACCAATGCTACATCGTTAAATGACTATTTGAAGTTTTCAACTCAGCTTGACTCGGACATCGCCTCTACTCGCGTGCCAATGTTGCAGGCGCAAGCGCAAGATCTGGTGCAACAATACCACCAGAAGGTTCAGATCTGGGGCAATACGCACCAGTGGACGGATTCTTACAATGGGCAGACCTACCGCCTGGACTATGAATACGATCAAAACGGCATTGGTTCTGATCTTGATAGTGCCTTAGAAAGCGCGCAAACACCAGATGATTATCAAGGTGTGATCGATCTCGCCAATAGTGATACGTTCAACTTAAAACTGATGGAGACTGACTATAGCGACCAGACTGCATGGAATCAACCCCACACGACCGATCTACAAGCCTTGCAACACTACGGTGTCACTGCGGATCAGGTCATCGTCGTATCGCTGATCGAGCAGTCACTAAGACTCTACCAGAATGGACAACTCGTCAAGTCTTTCCAGATTACCAGCGGGCAGTATGACAAACCTTCTCTGCCAGGCTTCTGGAATATCATTGATCGCGAATCGCCTACGGTCTTTAAGTCAGATGAGCCAAAGGGGTCTGCATTCTGGTACCCGGATACGAAGATCAACTACGCAATGGGCTATCATAGCGGTGGCTACTTCCTCCACGATAGTTGGTGGAGAAACGATTATGGTCCTCATACCAATTTTCCGCATTATGATAGCGGTGGAGATGAGTCATTTGCGGGCAGCGGAAGTCACGGCTGTATCAACATGCAGGAACAGCAGGCTGGCTGGTTATATGCTAATACCAGTTACTCAACAGAGGTGATCATCTACTAACTTTTGTAACTGGTCAGGTGAAACGCAAGTTTGCCTGGAACGGAGCATCGCGTCCCTTGCAGCGTCGACCTGACTCCATGATCACATTGGGTAGGGGCGTCACCTTGCGTGCGACCCAGGGCGGAGGCAAGGTGCATACGTTGATACTAAATCAAAAAGAAAGAGAAAAAACGCGGTTGAAAGCACGGACGATGGGAACGAGGCTCGCATTTGCGCCTACCATAGCGCTCCTTCCTGACGCACACCAGGTCAGCAGGAGCAGGCAGGTAGGGTTCAAGCAAGGCCGGGACGATGGGTTGATAGCGTCGAGAAGGGCGGATAAGTCCCTGCTGGTGGCCTTTGCGCACCAACAAACTGCACAGGCTCTCTCCCATGGCTCGTGCCGGGGCGTGAGCCAGCAGCTTGACCAGCACCGGCAAGGAGACCGCAAAGAGTTCCACGCCCGCCTCTGCGGCCACCCGCAGGTGCAAGGCATGCAGGATTTGAGCCAGGATGAAGGCGCACAAGAGTTGTTGGAGCACCAGGATGGGAAAGCTCGACCACCACAGGTGCAGACCCAACTCCCCTTTGAGCATTTTGAAAGCCAACTCGATATCCCATCGGCGAGCATACAAACGGGCGGCATCACTCATGCTCAGCAACGCCGGGTCTCGCACATTGGTCACGTAGCGATAGCAGATCCCAGCATGCTCAAACTGGATCAAGCGCACCAGATGCTTGGCTTTATCTGCGTTGTAGGCCCCCAGCCAGATAAGCGCATCCAAGGTCGTGCCTTGCTGCACGAAGACATGCACGATCTGGTAGGAGGTCTTTTCCCGCATCCGCGAAAGCCACCAATAGCCCTGATCGGTGAGCCAATCGAACCACGCGAAGCTGAAATAGCCCAGATCTGCCAGGATGAGGGTTCCTTTTGGATGCCAGCCAGCAGTTCTTCGACGAAGAGCTTCTCATTGGCAAAGACATCCTCTCGAAAGAGCACGCGCACCCACTGCTGTCGCTGGATATCGAAGAGGGCGGCCAGTTTGCCCACCAGCAAGCGGGCACTCTCCACTGGCTCTTCACGCACGTCCTGGCAGGTACGCCGGACCGCATCGAGCGTACTTTGATCCAACGCCAGGATGCGGGTCGCGAAGGGAGCCAGGTCCCGGTCTTGCACCTGAGTCGTCCAAGGCAACACTGCCTGACTGACCCGCGCGAGCAGGTCGTGCAAGGAGTCCAGCTTGGCGTGCAGCAAGCGTTTGCGCACCGCGTCACGCGTCAGATCCAGGATAGGCAGATGGCCGATCCCGGTCCAGGTAATCAAGCGCCAAAGACTGGCAAAGCTGGTGGACCCTTGCAGCATTGTCTGCAGCATCGCCAGCCAGAGATGATCATGAGACAAGGTGGCTGGACGTCCCCGTCCACGCGTGACTGCCGTGGTCGGAGCACTCACCGATCCCGCAGACAGCACGTTGAGCAGAAGGGCAATGATCTGATTGGCCGGACTCTTGGGCATCTCCTCTTGCGTCGATGCGATAGAATGTTTCATGGAGGACCTTCCTTTTCGGAGAAATTTATGTATGAAAAGATTGTCCTCCTTTTCTCCCCTCCACGCAAGAGATTTCGCCATTTTGTCCTCCCTTTCTCTCTGGTTTCTTATTTAGTATCAACGCATGAGGCAAGGTGACGCCCCTACCCGTCTGGACCATGTGATTTCCATACTCGTGAACCTGAATAGCTGCCGTTTGGTGGGGCAATTGACAGGGCAAAGGTGCTTCTGCTATAATCTACGAGCACTCAGTCCGACATGTTTGTCGGCATTTTTATGAAGAAGCCGAGCAGCCCGTGCGAAGGGGCAGATGTTTCGGGAAGGATTGATACTTACATGCCCAATAATGCCGCTGCAGAAAAGCGCATGCGCCAGGAACAGAGACGCCGCTCGTTCAATCGCAGCACCAAGTCAATTGTAAAAACAGAAGTTACCAAGGCCCGTCAGGCGATCCACACCCCTGCTGTGAGCGGGGAAGTTGCCGCTGACGCCGTCCGTGCAGCCATCAGCCAGCTCGATAAAGCTGCGAAAAAAGGCGTCATTCACAGAAATAATGCCGCACGCCGCAAGTCACGCCTGATGAAACAGCTAAACGCGAAGTAAAATTGCGCGCTCGATGCTCTGTACTGTAAAGCTATCAAGGTAGTCGCGCTACTGAGGCGCACCGGACATGGCGATACAGCAACTGAGTATGTTTGAACACAAAAAGGAAGGCAGGTTAGGAAAATGGCTGACAATCAGGTCGTAACAAAGCCAGCAGGGCGAGCGTTACTTACCGCTGTCGAGAGTGCTCAGTTACGCAAAGATGTTCCTGAGTTGAAGCCAGGCGATACAGTGCGCCTGCAGGTGAAAGTCGTTGAGGGGAACCGCGAGCGTCTCCAGCCATTCGAAGGCGTTGTGATGCGCCTGCGCGGTAGCAGTGTGAACCGGAACTTTACCGTTCGGCGTATCACGAACGGTGTCGGCGTCGAACGTACCTTTTTGATCAATTCTCCGCGTATTGAGAAGATCGAGGTGTTGCGCCACGCGCGTGTGCGCCGAGCACAGCTCTACTATCTGCGTGGTCTGACTGGCAAGGCTGCGCGCCTGAAGGAACTACGCCCGATGACCGCCAAGCAGATTGCCGCCAAAGCGGCCCAGACGGCTGCGAAACATGACCATAGCCAGAACGCATAAGCAGCAGTCCCCAACGCTTATAGAAGAAATGGCCCTGTTTGAACAGGGCTATTCCTTTATTGCAGGACTCGATGAGGCCGGACGCGGTTGTCTGGCCGGTCCGGTTGTAGCCGCCGCCGTCATTCTTCCTCTCGCGGACCCGCCTGCGACACTCGAACGTTTTGCGGGCGTGAACGATTCAAAACAATTGACGGCTACGACGCGTGAACGCCTGTATGAAGTAGTCATGCAACATGCGCTAGCGGTGGGAGTGGGTATCGGCTCAACTGAGTTGATCGATGAGCGCAATATTTTGCAGGCGACAAAAATCGCTATGTGTGATGCCCTGAGCCAGCTAGTGCCAGCGCCACAGGCGTTGCTGCTCGAACGCGCTACTGCTCTCAACTATTTCACTACCACAGCGTTCGATTATCAAGGGCGATAGTCGCTGTCTCTCGATAGCTGCCGCCTCTATTATTGCCAAAGTCACTCGTGACCGCTTGATGATCGCCTTGCATGAAGAGTATCCGGCCTATGGCTTCAAGCAGCACAAAGGCTACGGTACAGAAGCACACCTGGCTGCGCTACATAAGCATGGGGCAACCCCTCAGCACCGCAGAAGCTTTGCACCTGTGCGCGAACTCTTTGGCCTTTTCGCGCAGATCGACGACGAAACAACGCCATAAAAATTTGCCCGGGTTCAGGTGTTGTCACAACTGGAGAGATATGTTATACTGCACGGCGGAGAGGTGTCAGAGTGGTCGAATGTGCCGCTCTCGAAAAGCGGTAGGGTGCAAGCCCTCGCGGGTTCGAATCCCGCCCTCTCCGCCCGTCCATCCTGGAGGAGTCTCATAGTGGTCTAGTGAGCACGACTGGAAATCGTGTAAGGTGAATAGCCTTCGTGGGTTCGAATCCCACCTCCTCCGCCCCGCCCAACACTGAACCAGCTTCCATCCTTGATCGCTCACCGGCTCTGATCTGTTTGACAGCAACAGGCAATTTGTTCATTTTGTTTTTCTCATAATTAGTGCAATTACCATTCGGTGTGTGTTGATCATGGAAGAGACAAACTTAGACTATTGTGTTTTTGCTAAAAAAGCACTACAATGGCTTTATCTTAGATAAGATCACACTTTAATATGTTATGATATCTATTTCCCTCAGGAATGAGAATAATCTTGGGTAAATATCTAAACTTTACGGACATGCTGTTTTGTATCTACTTCGAGACAGAAGAAATTTTTCTCCTATCTCTCCTGTTCGTGATCTTTTCGCTAGAAATAACAAATTGCTCTTAGAGTTTTATATAACGTCAGGTATGTTATTACCTATTTTTATGGTGGTGAGGAGTTGAACAGATAGGGTATGGCCATACTAAAGCAAACCCGTGATGGCGACCATTATTATATTTTAGCTGGCCCATCTCAAGGAACTCAACAAATAACTCGTGAAGGTCTAGAGTGGCTGCTATCCGAAAAATTGGATCGACTTCCGCAAAGGGAACAGGATTATCCAATAAATTCAGGGACCTATCGATATTTAAAGGATCATGGATACCTTTTTGTGAATGGCATACCTTATGAGAAGCCGTTTGCCTTTTCTCCTCTCTCTCTTGAGATTGAGGGTGCCGAACCAGGATTGTTATTGTGCTTGAATGCGGTTAAGAAAGAAATAGGAGAATTATGGACATTACGAGTTAAAATAGATGAAATAGATGAAAAGGGACAAGAATGGTTACTTGAACATGCCGATCCTGTTGCGATTGGCTGTCTTTCATCTATGGTGGATTTAAACTATATACAGTGTGCTCAATATTGGCCGGTTGTTACTCCACAGACCAAACCATATCCATTCTACTGGAAAAATAAACAAGGTCAAATGTTTCCATTGCGCGATGCTCAGGCGACTTCGGGTTTGTGTGATAATTGGCAGGGAAATGTTTTCTTTCCATTTGAACACGCAGAATTGACCAATGCTTGGTGCCGCTGCTTACCAAAAGCCAGCATTTCTCTTGCGAATTGTCGAGAGTTGTACTGGCTAGCTAAAAAAGAATATGAGCCAGATTGGCCTGGTTTGGAGCAACGTATAGATGATACCAAACATGGCTGGCAACTCTGGCATTTGCGCATCAACACGGATAGAGATCCTCTTGAGACTGTCTCGCAGTGGCTCTCCTACCGTTCACTTCGGCTGATTTATCCACAGTGGCGTTTGCACGTTCTTAGCGCACCTAGTTTTTCTTCTTCTACAGAGCAAAAATATTATTATATGGGTACTACTGATCATGTGTTGTTGCGTTGTGATCCACCAAACAAGCGAAGAGAAGATGAGCGCATCCGTGCCTCATTACAATTGACGTTACCTCCTACCACAACTGATAGTAAATTGCCCATTGAGTCTACGTTACTTTGCGACGATGAGATAAACTATCTGCTCTGTCCAGTCCCGAATATCGAGCAAGAGTATCGTATTCGGGTGAAAGGAGAGGCTAGTGGGCCATCACTTTCTCTGCGAAAATCTTCTCTGCAATCGAGGCAGCAGGCATGGCTGCAGGGATTATGTTGTGTTCTGACAACAGCTAGCGTTCAATATACCCTTGATGCTTTTGTTGACGAACAATATTTAAGCGAGGGTCTCTATACATTCTGTGTACCTGATGATTTCACACCGGATGAGTTGGTTGACCTGAACTGGTTGTGGCAGCCAGATAACCTTCCCTGCTCATTACGGTGGGAATATCTTTCATCGGAGGGGAAGCATTGCCGGGAAACAACTCCGTTTGTTTCACTGAACACACTCAATGGGCTGTGGCAAGAGCAGGTCTGGCCTTCGGTTTCTCAGAGTCCCTGGGTCCAGCTTACCCTTGATGCCGCCTCCTTTGGCAATATCACTCTGAAATTAGTCCTCAAGTCAGAGGAGACCACAAGCCAGGCGTGGTGGGATAATTTACACTCTGTGACGACCTTACTCTGGCTATGCAGGCAGGCTATGCAGGACACACGAGAGCCACAACAGGTGGTTCTCCCAGTTGTACAAAAAGCGTTGCAGCAGTTATATCGGCCTGAGATGCCTTCTGAGTTAAAATGTGTTTTGCAATTCTTCTCTTCTCGTCATCGCCTACCTGCCTGGGTATTGGAACGGCTACAATCTTTACTCTCAGACCCGTGCTTGAGCCTTGAAACAGTTCAGGCGATTAAATAAACAGTGAAATAAGGAATTTGAAACATATATGAATGAAAATGTAGAGATGGATGAGTGGAGCCTTGCGTACGAATGGCTCGGAATTATTTATCCACAAGATAGGAGAAACTCGGCATCATTAATTACGCCGCTGGCCTATGATGACGCCGGATGGTGTGTCCTCACTGAGGATGAGAGAAAAGCATATTTTCCAAACAATGGGAAGGTTGTTTATCATCATCCCAACGATAATCCAGCGTTAGAACTCAACCAATTATATCAATTTAAAATCAGGTATAGTTATACTTTTGATGAAGAAAACAGAAGCAGCTCATACTATTCCTCAGATACCACGACATTTCCCAAACATCTTGCCCCATTATTCGATTGGTCATCTCGTGCTTCACATATTTTTGATCTAGTAGCTTGCTTACAGCAGGGCGTTCCGGCTAAAGACTACCTGTTTCGTACGATCTATATAGGTTATCAGGATCTTTTCTACGGCCCTATCCAATTTATTCCCAGTCGGAGTGATCCACTCCTATTACAACCGCAGGTCTATCTTGATGGGTCAAATACTGGCGGTTCGCCACTCGTACTTGATGGCTATTCTGTTTATAAGGATGATATTATCAAATTCGATGGGCAGCAGTTTATCGATGACCGACTTGTTGAGTCTCCGGTCACACGGGTTGATTTATCGCTTCCTCAAGTAGTTATTAAAAACGTTTTGGAGGCGAGTAATCGTTTATCAACGCGTGATGATGAGCGCTTAGTAAAAAAACGTGTCAAAGAACTTGCCGCATTAAACAGTTCTACCGGTTTACAGGTCGAGCCGAGTACTATTCAGCGTGCCGAGTATATTATTGACCACCAGCTTGAAAATTTTGATAGCTTGCAGGAATTGATAGGGAAACTACCAATTGAACATCCGCTTTTAGTGGCAGCGCGTGTTTGGGAGATTGAACAGAGAAAGGGCCAAATTGAGCAGGAAGCTTCTACGAAACGTCAGGAACTGGCTCAACAATTTGAGAAAGAAGAGCGTGATTTACAGGTTTTGCAGGAGCATGTTCGCTTTGCCGAGTCTGAGCTGAAAACAGTCCAAGAAAAACTGGTTGAGGAAACCCATAAAATTGAAAAGATGAAGCGTGATTATATACAGGTACAATCCGAGTTAGAGGAATTTACACGTTCGCTGGATGAACGTTTGGTCCAATTGCGTGAGAAACCGTTACGTTTTCTGGCTGATCTCCAACTAACAATGGCATTACCAAAGGCTTTTTTTCAGCCTCTCTCCGATACAGCCGCGCTTAAAGTACCTGAAACTAGTATTGTTTTGGATACCGCACCGCATCATTTTTTTTCTGAGAATGCCGTTACGCTTACTAATTTGAGCACGTTGCCTCTACAAAGAGTCTCACAGCAATATGAGGTGGGTCTTACCTCTGTAAGAAGAAGTGTCGCAGCTTTACTCGCTGGCTTGATTCCTGTTGTTGACTGCCCTGAAGATCTCTTTGTTTTGCAGGCTATTGCACATGCTATCGTTGGACAACGTCTCTGGTCTGTACCCCTTTCCCTGACTGCGTTGTCCCCGTTGGATCTCTTTGGCTCTATTGTTAACGAACAACGGATGTTTGTCCCTGTTGGCGATCTCGCTGATATTGTCATCGAGGCACAGGCTCATCCTGACCAATTGGGTATTATATTGCTTGAAGGTATGGATCGTGTACCTTTCCATCCCGTCATAGCACCCCTCTTGCAACAGTACCGTGCTGTTCGAGAACATGTACGGCGGGGAGATCCTATGCATTCTGCGCCAGCTCCTTTACGCCTTTTCCATCCTCGTTCATTAGTTTCAGATGATCCTTATCAACCACTTTCTCGTCTAAACTGGCCCACGAATCTTTTCCTCGCAGTCACTGTTGATCATGGTGTTGGCAGTTTTTCTCTGCCTGAGACGTACACTTCCTGGTTTATGTCTATTGAAGCTCTGAAGCAGAAATTGTATACACCTAAAGAGCAAACATCAAACACAACTGATTGCTGGCAGGTGTCACCAGAACAGTGGTATGACAGTGAGAAGGAGAGTTTTTGTCGAGGGCTATCCGATCAATCGCTACCTACAGGTTTGCTATTATGGCAACGAGTGTTTTGTGTAGCTATGCAAAAAACTGGCATCACAGGCAAAAAACTGGAAGATCTTGTAGAGCAACTCCGGCCACAATGATAGTTTCAATAGCATTTTGAATGAAATAGGATAATAGGAAACAAATGGGCATGCAGCATCTTAACTGGGAGGGTCCGCTTCCCGTGACACGAGTTGTCACGCTGCTTAAACAGAGTTTCTTTGGTATGACTGCAAGAATGCGAGTGACACCAGAGGCTCTGCGTGCTGAGGTAATACGTATTGCATTGTGGGAGCAGAGCGTCTTCGGTCAGTCACGAACGATTGCTGAAGCTGCAATTTCTACACACCATATTTTGAGTCGAGCTCGAATACTAATACAGCCATTTTCAGATGCTCTATCATCGGATGTGAACGAAGAGAGTGAAGATCATCTGGGACGTCGGTCGCTGGATGATCTGGCCAACCAGGGCGATCTACTCTCTTTCTCTGAAGGTCGTTGGTTGCCTGCACCTTTGCGTCTCGTGTTGATCACCGCTGACTTGTATCTTCTGGTCGGGGGAATGCCCAGTGCTTTGCTGGCTGACCCGATACTTCAACAGCTCCACTTACATGGAAGTTTTCGTCAGCTTGAAACACGTGTTATTCAGTCCTATCCAACATCTGATGGGTTGAATAGTCCCTGGAAGTTTCAGTCACAGGAAAGTTGGCTCAATGAATCTGCGGTTTCCCTGACAGATGTATTCCAACGCTTTCAAGTGGTTCCAGTCTCGAATGTCACTATCCAGGATACTTCTCAGAATGTAGAAGTCTACATCGCATCACGAGATACCTACCAGGCCTTACGCTGGTGTTCGCCGGTAGATGTGAGACAAGATGGACGCTATCTGCTCCGAAGCTGCAATCTCTGGGGACAGCGCTCATATAGCATTGGAGAATTTGAGCAATTTCAGCTCAAGAGGCAGAGTCAAAATCAAGGAGCGTTTGATATTCGACGACTTTGTTATGCATTAGATGCTGCTGCTGGAGTACCTACTAGGGTTAAGTGGAATAAACAGCAGGAAAGACTAAAATTGTTCAGTGAACTTCCTGCTTACGAGTACAAGCGTTTGTCTATGCTGGGTACCATGCAAACGAACCAGGGAGGGAAGTATTATCCACGTATCTGGCATATTGCTTCTCAGTACGAAAATAGCGTTAAAGAAATACTTTCAAATTTGTGTATTACTATACAATAGAGTATTTAGTAGATAAGGAGCAATTTCATGGGAGAAGAGGAAAATACCTATATACAGCAAAGTTTGTCGTATACGGTCAGTGTTCCTGGTACTGCTGATGAACTGCATGCGCAATTGCAGCGTTATATCCAAGCGCAATATCCTATGCGGCACCCAGAAGTCATTGCGGAAAGGCACGCGCTCCTGGAAGAAGAGGGAGTGATCTCGCAAGAGCCATTTATTGAGAGTATGCCTGGCTATCGACCTGGTCCAATGTATCGTGAACTAGCGCTATCCGCATCGCTTACGTGCTCACTAGAAGAGATGGCAGCCTGGTCTCCTTCACCAATTCCTGCCCGTCTCTATCAACATCAGGGGCAAGCCCTGGAAAGTTTTTTTAATCAAAAGCAAGATTTGATTGTGGTGACTGGGACGGGCTCTGGTAAAACTGAGACCTTCCTTTTGCCTATCCTTGTGCGTAGCCTGATGGAAGCAGCAGAGCGGCCAAAAAGTTTTCGCCTTCCAGGCATGCGTGCACTCTTACTTTATCCGATGAATGCATTAGTGAATGACCAGGTGACTCGTCTGCGTCAGATTTTCGGGCATGCCCGCATGGGTCATTGGTTGCAGCAGTATCCTAGTGTAGAACGTGCTGTGCGTTTCAGTATGTATACTTCTCGCACGCCTTATCCCGGTATAATCGACAAAGGCAAACAGAAGCGTCAATTGCAGCCTCTCCTTGACCATTATCTTCAATTGGAAGCCGATCAGCCGAAGCAGGCAAACGAACTCAAGCAGAGAGGCCGCTGGCCCGCACTTGATCTAGCATCATTGCGTGAAGCAACGGTTGAAGGTAAAACCTCAATCGGGAACAACGATTTTGAATTATATACACGTCATCAGGTGCAGTTGTGGTGTCCAGATATTCTGGTGACAAACTACTCGATGTTGGAATATATGTTAATGCGTCCCATCGAGCAGAATATCTTTGAACAGACGGCTACATGGCTCAGACAGGACCAGGAAAATACTCTTCTGATCGTGCTGGATGAAGCACATCTCTATAGCGGTGTGACAGGTGCAGAGATTGCTTTGTTACTACGTCGCCTTCAGGCTCGCCTGGGGATTTCTCGTGAGCGAGTGCGGTACATCCTCACAAGTGCCAGTCTGGAGACTGGAGAGCGTGGAACTCGTGAGATTCTGAATTTTGCCGCTACCCTGGTTGGAACCCGTGAACAAGATACAACAAATTTCGCCATCATTCAGGGACAACGCCTCGATCCACCTACACTGGAGCCTGACGGGCAAAGCAATGTTGTTATAGAAGCTCGTGCTTTGGCTCAGTTGAACTTGTCCGCTTTTACCGCTCGGATAGCTGATCCTGTGACGGCACTTGCTGCATTGACTTCACTTGCTACCCAACTCCGTTGGTCTGTGCCCACTGCTACCGATGAGGTTCCTGCATATTTGGGTCGATATTTACCGCAACTGCAAGCATTCCAGCAACTCTGGAAAAGTACTGCGGGTCATGCTGTTGCTTTCCGACAACTTGCCGAAAAAATTTTTCCAATGCTAGAGAGAGAAGAGCGTGAAATGTCCACCAGCGTACTTTTGTCTCTGGCAGCTACTGCGCGTACTGATGATGACCGTCCGTTATTACCTGTGCGCGCCCATCTCTTCTTTCGTGGTCTTCCTCCTCTCTATGCTTGCATCAACCCTGCCTGTACTGCTCGAAGAACTGCATCTGATAGTATGGGCGTGCTTGGCACTTTGTGGCTTAGTCCTCGCTTGCATTGTGATTGTGGTGCACGAGTTCATGAACTCTATGCACATCGTAGTTGTGGTGCACTCTTCTTACGTGCTTTCCCGTCCTCTGAGCAAGCTGATTTTTACTGGCATGAGCCGGGTAGTGGTAGCAAACAATCGATTGAAACGTTCCTGTTGGTCGGAGAACCCCATCCTAAAATCAGCACTCATGAGCCCGTCGATTTGCATATTATGACTGGGCGCATACTCCCGGTAAACAAAACCCTGTTTCAGGGTGGACAACAGCAACAAAGTATTCGCGTTCATCGTCCCAAAGCCATGTCTAAAGGTAGCAGCAATGGGAAGAAAGATACAGATGAAGAACAAGGAGCGCATTGGAAATCTTGTCCAGTGTGTTGGAAACGCCTCAATCGTTCTATCACCAGTCTTGCCACAAAAGGTGAGCAGCCCTTTGTAAATCTAATACGGCGACAGTTTGAGCTCCAACCTCCCAGTGATTCCTTTCATGAGGCCGCTCCCAACATGGGGCGCAAAATACTGCTTTTCTCTGATGGCCGCCAGCGCGCCGCTCGTCTGGCGCGTGATCTGCCACGAGAAGCTGAGCTGGATAGTTTTCGCCAGGCTTTGCTGCTGGCGGTTGATCAATGTAGTCAGCGCACTGGGCAAAAGCTGGTACGTATTGATCAAAATCTTTATTGTACATTTGTGAGCGTCTGTGCAAAACACCGTCTTTACTTTTTTGATGGTGAATCCCAGAAGGATCTGCTGAGCCAGATACAAGATTTGCACGAAACTTATGCGTTGGATATTAATTCGGCCCTTGATGATGAGTGGTTACCATCTGTTCTTCAAGGCTATCGTCTGGCTTTTTTACGTCAGGTTGCTGATCCATTCTACTCAATGCAACGGATGTGTGCTGCTGTTGTTGAGCCTAACCAGGCTTCATTACGACAACTGAAACGAAAAACCCTCTTGACGCGCCTTTCTGACCTACAACTACGTGCTCTGGTCACGAACTGGATTGAAGAGTTATTGCAAGAGAGTGCTTTCGATGCGAGTATTGTCCCTCATGATCGAGAAAATACCGTACCGGGTAGTGCTTTTGACTATCAGGATCCTTCCTGCAACGATGCAGAAAAAGTAGCGGAGAAACTCTTGGGTTTTCAACCGGAAGAGCTTCCATTATTGCGTCAGATTCTGATCAGTGAGTTTTGCGATAAGACTGATAAATACGCATTTCTCAAGCCAGAGAAACTGGCATTACGTCTGACATTAGACGAACCCTGGCACCAGTGTCAAGATTGTGCTCGTTTGGTCTGGCTTCCATTGAACGGCAAGTGCCCCAATCAGCATTGTGGAAGTTCGCACCTGCTCCAACTACCCAGTAACGATCCAAGCCTTCGCGCACGCACAGATTTCTATCGCGAGCCAATTCGCCAGATTATAGCCAGGACGCAGGAACCTCGGCATATGACAGCCGAAGAGCATACCGCACAACTGTCATACCGCGATGTCCAACAAGTCTCTTCAACAACAGAAGATTATGAATTACGCTTCCAGGATATTGGTATTTCGCTGCAGCACCCATCGATTGACGTACTCAGTTGCACGACAACAATGGAAGTAGGGATTGATATTGGATCGTTATTGGGTATTGGTCTACGCACAATGCCACCGCGCCGCGCTAATTATCAGCAACGTGCTGGTCGTGCGGGACGTCGCAGCGCTTCACTTTCGACGGTTCTTACCTATAGCGAAGATGGCTCACATGATGCCCACTACTTTGCACATCCAGAAGAAATGATTTCAGGCATACTTCCTCCTCTGCAGATTTCACCTATTAATGAGCGCCTGACGAAGCGTCATATTCAGGCAGCGCTCATCCAAACATTCTTTCTTGAGCAGGCACGTCAGGGTGCCAGGCTGAGTAAGCAAGACTATGGATATCTAGCAGAAGCATTAGGAGCAGCTAGCTCGTTTTTTCAAACCACTGAGCCACAAAGTCTAGTGGGTTTTGAGAAATGGCTCAAAGAGGTTTTGGAGGGATCGACACCATCATTGATGCCACAAATTTCTGCATGGCTTCCCTCAATGCTGTCTGATAGAACGTTGAATGAGCAACAAAAACACCATTTTGTACGTGATGTTGCTCATGAGTTTGTCTGCCGTTTACAGGACCTGGCGACGCAACTTTTTCCGCCAGCAAATCAGCATACTGATCGTCAGGCCCAGCTATTTCCGACTGATCGAGAGGAGATGCTACTGGATGTGTTATTTGAACATGATTTTTTGCCTACGTATGCTTTTCCGCGTGAGGTACGTAGTTTCGTAATTGAGGCGATGATAACCATGTATGGGAAGAGGCGTATTGGTATCAAACAACGTCCCCAGCAGAGTGTCGATATTGCACTCTCCGAATATGCTCCAGGGCGAGAACTCATTGTCGATAAGGAAACGTATCTCGTTGGTGGTATTTATGTCGATCCTGTTCCAGGAACAACGCTGGCTACCCGTGTCTCTTCGCTATTTCAACGATCTAACCATATTTTTGCGCTTTGTATGAACTGTGGATATACATTGTCTATTGAGGCAAATGATGCCACCCAACAGAAAATTCATTGTCCTCTGTGCCATAAAACCCTTGTTGTGCAAGAAATTCTTGATCCTCCTAATTATGCTCCTTCCAGAGCAAGAAGCCTGGAACAGAAGCAGATGCGTGATCAGAGAAAACCACGTGGAACAACAATGCAGGTCAAATTGGTGTTACCCCAGAGTCCAACAGATACGTTCAATCAGAGCATAGCGCACGGACGTATTAGTTGGACATATACAGAACATCACCAATTGCTTATCATCAATAGTGGAAGGGAGGAACACGGCTTTTCCGTTTGTCGTTCCTGTGGAGCGGGCGCTCCTGATGATCCTGACTGGTTGCGCCAGAACCATGATCGACCTTTTCTTGTGCCACCCTGGATGAATCCCTCTTCCAGGTGTTCGGGTCCAGAGGGAATCTGGCATGGCTATCTAGGGCATGCATTTCATAGTGATCTGTTTCTCCTCCGTTTTCAGTGGCCTGCAGGAGTTGCCTATGATCTGGGAAATTCTTGGATGCACGATGCACTGGATACACTAGCGCAAGCCTTTCTGTTAGCTACGACCAGGCACCTTGATATCTCCACGACCGAATTGCAGGCCGGATGGAGTTATTCTATTGCCGCTCAAGCAGATAGTACGGCGGATCGTGTGGCCTATCTCTTTCTTTTCGATACACTTTCTGGCGGTGCGGGTTACGCTACGCAGGCTGGTCAGTATCTTGAACAACTCCTGGAAGAGACCATGCATGTGCTGGATGGTTGCCCCAATCAGTGTGAGCAGTCCTGTTATCGTTGCCTACGTACGTATCAGAATCGCATACAACACCATCATTTGGATCGTCGGCTGGCTGGAACATTACTTCGTTCAATTATCAGTGGGCAGCCACCAGATGATTTTTCTGTTGATCTCCAGATCTCTGAGTTGCATCTATTGCAACATTACCTTGAATTAAGTGGAATGTCTTGTCAGCAATCAGTGAAAGTTGGGTCCGTTACCATACCATTATTGGTACAGACACAGCATCAGATGCTTGCTATAGGTGCCTATCCTGTACAAAAAGATCGTCAGATGGTTGAACATGAGTTTACATATTTACCTGGGTATCAAACACACCTGTTTGCTGATTATGACCTGAGCCATAGACTTCCAGAGATAGCTCAAAATTTGTTTACGCTGGCTTCTTCGAAATAATCAGGAGCGCTTCCTCTTCTGCTGGGTCCCAATACGGGCTCAAATTGGCCTCAATCTGCTCTTCCTGCCACAGGCGAATAGGTCTGTAAAACCGCTTTTCAGGCTTGCTGACCAGAAGTGCGCATTTTGCTTCTCCAATATGAGGAACGAGGTACTTGAATACTTTCCTCGATACAGTCCTATAATCCTTGATCCCACTTCTCTTGCCTCCAAGTGAGGGGAAAAACGCGAGAATGCTGCAAGAGGCCGATGGAGATCACCTGCGCATGCTCTTCATACTGCGTAAGGTCAATCACCGGCTGTATCGGCTCTCGCCGAAAATAGGGCATAATCTGCGTGAGAAGCTCATCATCAACATACGAAAGAAGGGATCATCCTCCTATGACATCTTATGATACCCTTCTGACAGAGGATTCGTAAGGCTCTGCGAGGCAGGCACGCATCAAAAGACCTGTGAACTCCTTTATAGCGGGAACGTCGCAGGCCGAAAGCACGTACTCCCTGAGACATGGTCGCTTCAATAGAAAGCGGATGAAATTGTTGTCGCAGGGGTCCTAGATAGTTGACTTTTAACAGACACCTACTTATTATGAATATAATATTATTAGTAGATTTATATTGTGCTATACAAATGAGAAACGGGATTTCGTTTCAGGTATCACTTACTCTCTACACTTCGATAACACGTGATGAAGCAGATGGAAAGGGTTGAACGATGATTGCACCTGCACTACAAAAATATCCCTTAAATGATCAGCAACGCCGCATCGTTGCACATAAAACAGGCCCTCTTCGAGCTATTGCAGGGCCAGGCTCTGGCAAAACTTATAGCTTGTTACTCCTGGCGATGAATTTACTTCTCTGCGAAGATGCCAAACCATCCGAGATAGTCCTTTGCACATACACAGACAAGGCTGCCGATGAAATGCAGGATCGTCTCGCACATATTGCGAAAGAAGTAGCCTATAATGAGGACCTATCGCAACTCAGGATAGGTACCATCCATAGTATCTGTAAGCAATTTCTTACAGAGCACATTCATCATTTGCCTGTAAGTAATGATTTCGAGACGCTTAACCAATTCACTCAACGGTTGCTCATCGTCGAGCATATATCTGAGATTTGTGCGCAAAGCATACTGCCCTTTTTTCAGCGCTACTGGGAGACACAGACAATTTGGGAGATTGCGAAAAAGCTTCAATTTCTGTTTGATAAAATCACGGAAGAACTGATCTATGATAAGCTTAAGGCTGCTGCTCCAGGTACAGGACCAAACGCTACGGGTCGGGATGCGTTTCGGTATTACCTGGCTCACGCTTACAAGCGTTATCAGACAGTACTCGCACGAACAAATCGTCTTGATTTCGCTCACCTGCAGAAATGCGCACTGGGGCTTTTACAAGACCCGAAAATATTTTCTACTGCTGCGAAAAGTCTTCGCTATGTACTCGTCGATGAGTATCAAGATACCAACTATATTCAGGAACGTATTTTGTGCCTACTTGCCCAGGCAACTGGTAAGAACAATATTTGCGTTGTCGGTGACGAGGACCAGGCTCTTTATCGCTTTCGTGGAGCGACGGTACGCAATATCCTGGAATTTGAACAGACCTTTCCTGAGCCGGAAAAAGTCTTTCTGTCCACTAACTACCGTTCTCACCCAGGCATTATTCA
Organism: uncultured Chloroflexia bacterium; assembly: GCA_963802635.1. Classification (GTDB taxonomy): domain Bacteria; phylum Chloroflexota; class Ktedonobacteria; order Ktedonobacterales; family Ktedonobacteraceae; genus CAVTLG01. The sequence continues at coordinate 1,736,229 of CAWDJJ010000001.1, forward strand.
CTTTTGTAATGAGTGGATAAAATCTCTCGACTGGACAAACCCAGAAGGCACTCCTTTTCGATTTGACAAAACCATTCAACCTGATCCCCAAGCACCATATCAGCAGTATGCTTCTGTAGCATCTGTTGTAGATCAGAGTATCGAAATCGAGGCTCAGCAGTTCGCAGAAATTGTGTTCTCGCTGAAGGAACAACAACGTATTCACGACTATAGTCACGTTGCCTTGCTCCTCCATAGTGTCAGAAATACTGCTAGCCAGAGTTTTATAGATGCACTCACGAAGAAGGGTATACCAACATTCTGTTCACGAGGAAGAACCTATTTTGAGCAAGAAGAGATTCAACTGATAATCGGCTGCCTGGCACATCTTGTAGGATATCATAATACCCATCAGGAAGATCTCCTGCTTGAGCGTAACACCTTTCCAGCTTATATTCAACGATGTCTTCAGTTGCAAGCGCATTACTGCCGATTATCTCCTTCACTTGAACAGGAACTGTCTGCAATCGCGTGTGAGATCGTTCATACGACAGAAGAAGCGACAAAACTCCCTGAGAGATATATAATGGATTATTTCTACCGTCTTATCTTTAACGAGCCATTTATAGAATTTCTCTCCCAAATAGACAAACGACAAAATCTCGCGGACTTTTCTCAGTGGTTACAAACGTTCCAGAACTACTATCACCATATCCCCATTACATGGGATACATTGCTACACATCGAGATGGATCTGTTCCACAAATTCTTTTGTTTGCTCTATGAGGAGGGCGTGAATCAGTACAACGATTCCCAAACACCATTTCGACAGGGACATGTTTCCATTATGACCATTCATCAGGCGAAAGGTCTGGAGTTTCCCATTGTCGCAGTTGGGCGACTGGATAAACCACCGATAGGGATGGATGGCAATGAGGATATCGCGTTACGAGATCTCTATGATCGTCAAGGTCCTGCCAATCGTCATCATGTAGAACCTGCAGAGCGTATTCCCGGCTTTGATCTCAGACGCCTCTACTATGTAGCGTTCTCCCGTGCGAAACATGTACTTATACTCATGGCAAATAAAAAACCTCATCAGCATTTTGCCTCTCTCTGGGAAAAAGCATCTGCCATAGAGTATGCCTACGACAGTCTACGTAATATGCCCAGTCATCACACAAGTGTCCCTGCTTCGCCAAAACCACGCTATAGCTTTACTGGCCATATTCGTATGTATGAGACCTGTCCACGGCAATTCCAGTATTTCGGCGCACATCAATTTAAGCCTTCTCGTTCCGCAACATTCTTTTTAGGGCTTCTCGTCCATCAGACATTAGAGATCATCCATCGTTTTGCCTATGAGGGACAGGTTGATAGCCTTACGGAGCAAACGATACAAGAGAAATTCACAGGTGTTGTGAGATCACTCGAACAGCGAAGCTCGGTTTCTATTGCCTCAGATGTGAAAGCAAAAGCGCTCCAACAAGTGCTCACTTACTTTCAGAACAATGATCGGCTATTGCACCATGTTGTTGCAACCGAAACGAACGTCCAGGTCGAACGCGATGATTACGTATTGACCGGAAAAATTGATCTGGTTATCAAAGGGAGCAAGGGATTAGAGATTATTGATTTTAAAACGAGAACCAGGCCGCAATATGACTCTAAGTACCTTACATCCTATCAGAGACAGCTATTGCTGTATGCATATGCCATTGAGAAACGCACAAAGCAATCTCCGCAGCGCTTATTCCTCTATTGGACAGCAGAAGAACGCGGGGAAAATGCTATGACAGAAGTGCCTTACAACAATGAAGATATAAGCCAGGCCTATCATTATGTTGATGAGGTCGCAGCTAACATTAAACGCGGTCAATTTGCTGTCCTTCAGCCTCCAGAACCAGAAGTTTGCCAGGTTTGCAACATCCGCCACCTTTGTAGAAAAGAAAATATTATATGAGAGGTTTTGCTAAATAAAAAAAACAATACAAGAATTTTACTCTTTAAGAGAAAAGCCACAAAGGAATTTTAGAGGCATTGAAGAAGCGGAAATAGGCAATAATACTCTTATTAAACCTTTTGCCTATGTCCTATTTTTGACCGTAGCTCGGTCCTGGGTCATATAGACCAGGCACAGGGGTGCCAGGCCATCCGGTACCAGATCCTAATACAGGAGTCTTGACCGGTTGCTGACCGTTCTGGTTCCAGCTCGAATGATTGCTGCCCTGACCTGTCTGTGAGAGGGCAAACGTGATCGCTGTTGTCTGGGCGATGGTGCCATCAGGATTCAGGATACCTATAGTGTCGGGACGTTGCTGGCTTGACCCGTTTAGCACGGATACATAGGTATTATGTTGCAAGAACAGCGTGCTTTCAGTCAACTGATCGTTTATGAGTAGGCGGGCACCGGTCTGTATATTGTTGCCGGTCAGCTGAACTATTGTCTGTGTGCCAAAGCTCATTAAGCCTGTGACCGTCGCGCTATCGATGTGTGGGATCGTATCGCCCAGGCGCCCCAGTTCGGTCGTGGTACTTTGCTTTTCTGCCAGCGAGAGTTGTGGTAATAGCCCACGTAACGTCTGTCGTGCGTTGGCTTTCAGCGTGACCAGTTTTGCCTGGAAACTATCCCGTTCCGCTCCGGCAGGCAATGTTGCGACGGATTGGGCAAAGGTATTGATTTGCTGGTTGAGGTTGGCAAGTGCCTGCTGATATGTCGAAGCATGTGTGGGATCGCCAGACTTTGCCAGTGTATTCAGTTGCTCCTGTGCGATTTGCTCATCCAGTCCGGTACGATCTGTGGCGGAGACTGTGAGCGTACGCTGCACGCCTTGCTCCCAGCGCTTGACGCTATACAATGGATTGCCACTATCTGTGACCTGGGCCGCTGCCGTTAACACACTCGTTGTCCCTATCAGCAGCAAAACCAGCGATGTGATGACAAATACAAATTGCGGTCGCAGCAGGAGTAAGAACGGCGAGTATGTCCTGCTTTGCGTGGTCTGCATACGGGACTGTCGGGACTGTGCCACGCTGTGAGCCAGCATACGTGTCTCCAGCCGTGCGGTAAAGCCTGGCTCTACTTGTAGTTGAGGTGCCATTTGCAGATATTGCGCTAACTTCGCCAGCTCATCTACTTCCGGTATGCTGTCGTGAGCAGGGATAGACCCTTGCCACAACTGATTTTTGCCGTGCCGAAGCCGATTCTGGTTCTCAAGCTGCTCATTGAGACGGTCAGGAAGCGATTTCATTGTATTTCCTCCTGATGCTGAACTGCATAATAAGGCATTACCTCTGCTCTATTTGTTTGCTGTAACAGGCCATGCAGGCTTTTAAGTGCGCGAAATTGTAATGCTTTGATCGCATTAGCTTTCTTGCCCAGCATTTGTGCTACTGTCGCTACATCGTATCCGAGAATTAAGCGACCAACCAGTACCTGGCGCTGTTCCTCAGTCAGTGTATTGATGGCTTGAACGACGGTATTCCATTCATCCCGTGCCTCTGACCAGCGTACCGGATCGGTGTCGGGGTGATTTTCTGGAAGTACTTCTTGCGGATCTTCCGGCAAGGTTGGTTCTAAAGAAATAGATGCTGGTATGTGCTCATGCTTGCGATAATAGCCAGCCACAGTGAGGCGAGCGATGCGGAACAACCAGGCCGCAAATCGTGGCATATCATTAGCTTTCACCTTAGCGATCCCTTCAACCATTTCTAAAAAGACTTCGGAGGTCAGATCTTCCGCTATGAAACGGTCCGGCACACGTGCCGCAATATATCCGAAAACTCCGGGCATAAATTGACGATAGAGCGCACTTAATGCTTCAGCTTCGCCACGTCGTGCACGATCTATAAGCAGGTGAAACGTGGGCTGTCGCCTATCCTGATCAGCCATGGTACTGTCAGGAGGCCGCCGCAATGAAAACATTAACGCTACCTCAGTTCTTAAAATATAAATATATTGAATAGATGAACCAGTTTTTACACAGTCTGGAGAGTTTGTATAAAGGTGCACCCCTCTTCAAGTATAGTTGGATTTTACCTCAATTTGGTTACGGGTAGATGAAAAATTTCCAAATATAGCTATTTTGTCGTCCAGGCCGTAACCAATTGCCATCTTTATACAACTAAACCAGAGAAAGTGATGCAAGCTATTTGGCAGCGTAAAGCAATAATTCTGAGATTTGAATCATACTATGGCAAAAATGAGCGTAATATCCTTCAATATATCGATGGCATATTATGCTTCATGATTTTTGCCATATTAATGGGAAAATCGCAAATTCGCTGCCAATAATCATTATGTGGCATTCAGTCCATTCGCGGAAACAGAGGAGGGGCGTGTCCTGGCGACTGCCCTGGAGGCTTGTTTCCAGGCGTTTCCCTCACAAGGATGGAAACCCCATTATTTTCGTATTCTTAATGAAGAGAGGAAATTTATACTTATGAGATTTAGTAGTCTATTAACTACAGGATTAAAAGGCAAGCTAGTAGTGGCCGCTCTTGTCGGAACGACGGTGATTGGTGGAACCACTGCTGCTATGGCTGCGACCCCGACGGGGCAGCAAATTGTCCATCAAATTGCACGCAGTGGGGAACTTTCTGCCTTTTGGTGCTCCTGGCAATGCGCATGCACCTCTTCCAAACAAAGCAGCGGGCACTCCTGGAGCAACTATCGCAGACAAAAATTGTCCCACATCGGCAGAGGTAAAACGGCTGACCAGCAAATATGCGCTCAGCAGCACCAGCGATAGTGCCGCTGTCAAGGCGATCTGTTCACTGAACAACGGTACTTTTACGGGCAAGACAACGAAGGGCGTGGTTGTTAAGAGCAGCAAACCTTATAGTTATGATCAAATTGATCAATTGCTCGCGTTTGTACAGCATCTGGCGACGCAGAATAAAGTGAAATTGACCGATAGCAATATAAGCACTTATCTGGCAGATGCGCTCCAGGGTCTGGGGAAGAAGTGGCCTGGTCACTTTGGTCCTGGCAGAGGCATGCCTGGCAAGGGTGGCTATGGTAAGCCAACGGGCACTCCAGGAGCGTGGCCGACGGGTACTCCAGGAGCGTGGCCGACGGGTACTCCAGGAGCGTGGCCGACGGGTACTCCAGGAGCGTGGCCGACGGGTACTTCTAAGCCGTGGCCGATGGGCACTCCAGGAGCGTGGCCGACTCCAATTCTCAAACCAACCATCACTCCTACCGTAAAGCACTAATCCACAGGGCCGTCGAGTGCCCACTAAGTTCGGTGCTCTCGTTTACATGCAAGCGAGAGCACCGAACTTGTGCTTTTACAGCGGTTGCTACTACGCGTCACCGTATCAATTTGGGAAAAACATACGCTAAGGACGTGACTTCTAACGGAAATTTTTGTCTTCTTCCTTACATTTGAATGACTGGCTGGCTGTTTTAGATGATATAACGATAGAAACATGTATGAAATACATAATAGAAAAATATTTTTTTCTCATGAAAAAGAGTGCTTTAATTTGTATTTTCCCTAAATATAGTGTATACTTATAGAGCCTCATCGCTATTACCATGAGTTATGTCTATAAATGGTAAGATTGTATGGAAGAATTTCTACTTTAGGCAGTAAAAAAAGCAATAGCATGCGCAAAGACGTTTCCCGACGCTCGTCTCACACAACGGAGGGGGGTTCATTGCTTTGCCCGGTGCCTTTGCGCGCCAAGAAAGAGAACGACCTATGGACCATCTATTAGAACCCACGCCATCGCAGGAGGTATCATCTCCCCCCTCTTCCTTCCCTATTGTTGGCATCGGAGCCTCCGCTGGTGGACTGGAGGCCTTCAAAGAACTGCTCTCCCATATGGAAGATGGAACTTCTATGGCCTATGTCTTTGTGCAGCATCTGGCCCCCACCCACGAGAGCCTCTTACCCGAGCTGCTCTCCCACGCGACGAGGATACCTATTTGCCTGGTCGTCGATCAGATGGTCGTGCAACCAGATCAGGTCTATGTGATCCCCCCCAATGTCACCATGACGCTCTCCGGTGGCGTCTTGCGCCTTGTCGGAAGAACGCAGGGCGAGATGCCGCATCTCTCTATTGATGCGTTCTTCTCTTCCCTGGCAGAACAGCGGCAGAGCCAGGCGATTGGCGTTCTTCTCTCAGGAACCGGCTCCGATGGCACTCTGGGACTCGAAGCCATCAAGGCAGCGGGAGGCATGACCTTTGCGCAACAGCCTTCGCAGGCTCGCTATCCGCAGATGCCACAGAGTGCCCTTGCCGCTGGCTGCGTGGATATGGCTCTGCCCCTCGAAGGAATAGCGAACGCGCTGGCGCGTATCAGTCGCCATCCCTATCTCCGCACGGCGAATGGGACAGACCTCCAGGAGGAGGTCTGCGCGGACGAAGCGCTTGACACGCAAGCCATGCCTCACCTGCTCTCCCTGCTCAAAGCGAAGACGGACATGGATTTTACCGCCTACAAGCCGAGCACGCTGATCCGCCGTCTCCAGCGTCGGATGGCCTTGCAGCAGATGGAACACCTGAGTCCCTATGTTGCGTATGTGGCTGACCATCCTGCGGAAGCAGAGGCTTTGTACCAGGACTTCCTGATCCACGTCACCAGTTTTTTTCGCGATCCGCTTCTCTTTCAGACGCTCACCCACCAGATCTTTCCCCGTCTGGTGGAGCGCAAAGGTGAGTCGGAAGCGCTGCGTCTCTGGGTGGCAGGCTGCTCAACCGGGGAGGAAGTGTATTCGCTTGCCATCTGCTTGCTGGAGTTCCTTTCAGAGCAAGGCATCACGCTGCCTGTTCAGATCTTCGCAACCGATGCCAATGAAGCCATGCTCCGCCAAGCCCGTGCAGGGGTCTATCCCTCCCATGCGCTCCTGCCAGTCTCAGCAGCACGACTCCAACGCTTCTTTGAACAGCGAGAGGAAGGGTATCAGATCAGCAAGTCCATCCGCGATCTGTGTATCTTCGCCCCTCACAATATGCTGAAAGATCCGCCCTTCTCCAGGATCGATCTGCTCTCGTGTCGCAATCTGTTGATCTACTTACAACCCGCTTTTCAGGAGAAAGTCCTGCACCTCTGCCATTATGCCCTGACGTCCCCCGGCTTTCTGCTGCTGGGAACCTCAGAAACGGTGGGGGAAAGCCGCGATCTCTTTGCCCCAGTCGAGAAAAGAAAGCCCCTCTATGAAAGGCGAGAAGGTCGAGCGCCGCTGTCACTCCATCTTGCCGTGGGTGGCGATGGGAGAAACACCGATGACCGGACGGGGAAGACGAACGGAATGCATGAGTCCATGACACCGAGCTTGAGTATCCAGAAAGAAGCTGACCGACAGTTGTTAGCGAACCATGTCCCAGCCAGTGTGGTCATCAATGCATCTATGCAGATCCTCTATGTGCGTGGAGATACCAGCCCGTACCTGGAACTTGCACCGGGGACAGCCAGCTTCAATGTGCTCACGATGGCACGCGGGAACTTGAAGTTCGGACTGCGGAGCGCCCTGCTCTCCGCGCAAAAACAGGAGCATCCGATCCACAAGATCGGTATCCGGATCGAGGATGCCAAGATTACCCGCGAAGTCGCGGTGGACGTGATCCCGCTAAAGACTTCTCAAACTCTGACCGAACATCACTTTCTGGTCCTGTTCACCGATACCTCCCAAACTGGCTCGCATCCGACGCGCAAAACTGGGTCGCGTGACAAAAACGGGGGAGCCGCCGAAGCGGGAAGCGAGGCCCATCGGATTCGGCAATTGGAGCAGGAACTGAAGGACACGCAAGTGGAGATGCAAGCGATTATCGAGGAGCGAGAGGCGAGTAATGAAGCGTTGCAGACCATCAACGAAGAACTGCTCTCCACCAATGAGGAATTTCAGAGTCTCAATGAAGAGTTGGAGACCTCCAAAGAGGAACTCCAGTCGATGAATGAAGAGGTGATGACGGTGAATCAGGAATTGCAGATCCGCAATGAGGGACTTGCGGGTAGCACGTGACTATGCCGATGCCATTGTGGAAACGGTGTGCGAACCTCTGCTCGTGCTCTCGGCGGACCTGCGGGTGATGCGCGCCAATGCGGCCTTTTACCAGACCTTCCGCGTCACGTCACCGGAAACGGAGCAGTGCTCTCTCTACGAACTGGGCAACGGACAATGGAAGAGTCCAGAACTCCGGACACTCCTGGAAGGGGTTCTCCGGGAGCATCGCTCCTTCCAGAATGTCGAGGTAGACACGACGTTTCCATGGCTTGGGCGCAGGATCATGCTGCTGAATGCCCGTTGCATGGCAGAGGAGAGAGAAGGGAGCCGTCAGCCGAGGATATTGCTTGCGATGGAGGATATTACCCTGCGGAAAGAGCTGGAAGAGCACAAAGAGGCGTTCCTTGGGATGGTCAGCCACGAACTCAAGACGCCCATTACCGCGGCGAAACTCCTTGTGCAATTGCAACAGGAGCGCATGAGAAAGGCGGGAGAGGAGAAAGCGGTCGCTCAACTCCGCCTCGTGGACGCGCAAATGGACAAACTCAACAGCCTCGTCGATGATTTACTGGATGCGACCGCTCTGGAAACAGGACAATTTCGTCTGGAGAAGGTGGCGTTCAATGTAGACGCGCTGGTGCATGAAGTCGTTGAGATGGTGCAGATCACCATGAAGCAGCACACGATGCTGGTAGAGGGAGTCGTCCACCGCCTCGGGTATGGAGACCGAACACGAACGGGCCAGGTCCTCTCGAATCTGCTCACCAATGCCAGTAAGTATGCTCACGCGTCTCCAAAGATCTGTGTGGTAATCTCAGAGGAGCAAAACAGTATCAGTGTCCGGGTACAGGATTTTGGCCCGGGCATCCCCATGGCCCAGCAAGCCGACATCTTTCACCACTTCCTGCGCTTGCGTGGTCCAGGCCAGGAAGGGGTTTCCGGTCTTGGGCTAGGATTATATATTGCCTCTGAGATTGTCACGCGGCAGGGAGGACGGATCGGGGTACAGAGCCAGGAGGGCAAGGGAGCCACCTTCTTTTTTACGGTCCCTTACGCGCCAGAGCCGAGGTCAGGGATCAACCGGGAGGAGCAAAAACAAGAGCCATAGTCAATGGTTTTAGAACATTCTTTCTTTGCTCGGAAGCAAGGGCTGAAGCCAGGATCGCCTCACCACGCACTGAAGAACGTGGCTTGCGGCGGGCTAAAGCCCAGAAATGTCAACTTCATGTTATACAGAGGTGTCAACGTTGGTGTTTTCATCCCATCAGATGCCAGAGGTTTCAGCTTTCCAACAAATTGACAAGATCGTTTTAAAAGGTCGAGCCACTCGACCTGATTCTGACGGCAAATGCGCTGAGCTAGGCAGCAGGGAGATCAAGACCGGCAACACGCTCTCGTTTTCGTTCTTGTGCATCCGCGCGTTTTTTGAGATCTTCTTCACCGAGGTCTTCACTGATCACTGGTAGTTCGTCGAAGCGTGCAGTATGAAGAAGCGCTTTTGCCATATGGGTGTCATGGAGATCGGCTCCACGCAAATCTGCGTGATCAAGTTCAGCTCCCTCCAGATTTGCGCGACAGAGGTTGGCGTTACGCAGATCGGCTCCACGCAAATCTGCGTGATCAAGTTCAGCTCCCCCCAGATTTGCGCGACAGAGGTTGGCGTTACGCAGATCGGCTCCACGTAAGTTTGCATGCCAGAGATTGGCATCGTTCAGGTTTGCCTTCCTTAAATCGGCATGGCGCAGGTCCGCTTCCTGAAGGCTTGCTTCTTGCAGATCCGTTTCCTGCAGGTTCGCCTCTGTAAGATCAGCTCTATGCAGATCAGCTCCGTGGAGATCAACGCGACGGAGTTGAGCCATATGAAGGTCTGGTTCATATCCCTGTACATCAGCATAAGCCAGTCGCCATCTATTCCAGGCCGCTTTTCCTGAAGAAAGGACATCACAAGGATTCTGATAAGGCATAGGATTCACTTTCTAACTCTATCATCTCTACTCCTACAGTCAAGAATGATCAACGGGCATGAACGGTTCATCTTACACGAACTCGTTTACCTGCCAGGCTTGCTTTACTTCCTGTCTAAGCGTCGTTCTATTGCTCATCCTTATTTCTGAGAGATGAACTTCTCGCCCGAGCAACAGCGTAAGATCAGTGATATATTGCCGATAAGGAAGAATGAGTGAACGACTCTCATCGAACGCTTGATAATAGGCGCGTGTACGGGAATTCTCTGACATCCACCAATGGTTCTCGCCATAGCTTTCAAGAACCTCCAGTAATTCAGTATAGGTCGTCGTCTGTGGAGAAACATTTTTCTGTTTCAAGTAATCTTCATTCTTCATGCTCATTCTTTTCTCTCCTTACGAGCTGGCCAACAGAAGAGGGAAAACTCCTTCTCTGTCGGACAGCGTCTCATGGTCTGACCTGCCACCATCATCAAGCCAGCGCTGCAGCGCTTCTTCCTCAGAAACCACTTCCTGGAAGTCGGTATCTGGACGATAGGTTCTATTTCTCTGTTCCCGCATCGGCGGCAACCCTGGAGGAGGTACGCAAAGCATACCCCGCTCTTGATCGTAGTACTCGTATACCATCTGATCGGTGCGGCGCGGGTGTGGATGCTGTCCCGGAAGTGGAGAGGTAGCCCATGGCCCCGGTTCGGACGTCGGCCAGGCTGGATAGGTGAACGAACGATGAGCACGCTCAGGCTGCGTGGTCGTTGTAATGGGATTGTCCTTGCTGGCAAGCTGTCCCACTGCAGGATCACCTGGTCTTGATCGCACGGCGTTTTGAACAGTTACCGCATCTTCTGCCTGCTCATCAGGTTCTGTTGCTCTCGTTTGCGCCAGCGGTGGGGTGGTCTGTTGATAGGTGGTCATAGGTGTCGCCTTTCTTCGTGAAACAGGAAGAGCACTCTTTTCTCAATGACGAGCATGCCCTCCTGAGCTTGATCAGGGCAGCGGTTGCGTTGCTTTTCCCTTTCCATCTGTATTCTAAACGCGCTTCTTGCTCACGATGATGGACGAGCTTTCCATTGACGTCTTTCATCGCTGAAGAAAGAGAGTAGAGAAGCGGAGAGAGCAAACAAGACCATCTCGGACAGGACGTTCCGATGGTGGAGAGGTGTTCTGAGCGCCAGTCCATACAAGGAACATGGCTGAAGGGGCAAGACTCATAAGAAGATCTATGAGCCTCTTTAATTATACATTATTTTTTCATAAAATGCAACCATTTATTAAATGCGAGGAGCTTTCGCATTCCTGCTTCTATGCTCCAACACATATCCATCTCATTATCGCACAGAACCTGATAGCGGCATGTTCTTTTCCTCGTTTCTTATCTGTTCGCAGAATCAACGAGCCTATGCAAGAGCCGCTTTGTGGCGGGATGAATGGAGACAGGCTGTGTGAACCAATCCAAGTAGATGCGACTTTACCAAATCTGTGACCGCATTCATGAAACACATTGTTTCACAGATATGACGGTTTGCCTGTGGAATGCCCATACAACCGACTGCAAATTGTTCCTCGTCTATTTACAGAGATTTATTACGCCATTGACTTCTATATTTATGCATAGTATATCAATTATTGAATGTTGATTAATTATCAAGCTTTCATTGCCGGATGGAGTTAGGTGACGTATTCAGAATGTTGAGCGACGATTATTTTGAGTCAACATCAAAAGGAGTTAAGTAAGGAATGAGCAATTACCAAGATACAGGCACCACCGAAACTGGCGGGTTGGGTTCGCCTGGCAGAGACATCGGTGATCTCGACATAAGGGATTTCGACGCATGGTGTGACAGGGTGGGGCAGACAGTCGAAGAGCACGGCTTCGCACATGCCTGGGGGCACCACCTTTCCGAAATCTTCCATTTCCGCCGTTCGGGGCCTTCTGCTGATAGCCTCTTGCGTGATACTCTGTATGCCTGGATGATGAAAGACGCGCAGCTTCGCGCACACTTCGAACATCTCTCGGAGGAGCAGGCACAACAACTGGATCGCTTTCTCGCGAACGAGGAAGGAGCGCGGAAGCCATGGGAATCCCATAACCACCACGAATTCCTCGGCTGGCTACGCAATCTGCTCCGTGACCAGGCTGAGGATTTGGAACAAGTCAGGGAAGGCGATGGGACACCTGTCAAGTGCCTGCATAACGTCGTCTTTCAGAACTGGGGCTGGACGGTAGAGAACATCCCCTCAATTACGTGCATCCCTAAGACCAAGGTGGGCATCTGCAATCTGGTCAAGTGGGCTGCGGCTAACCAGAAGTCGGTTCGCGTATCGGGCTATCGGCACACATGGACCGATCTGTACTCGGACACTGATCAAGTTCTAATCTCGTTGCTCCCGCTCGACGATGTTGAGTGCCTCCCTGCGCCGGAGCCGGGCATCGATCCGAGCGACCAGCTTCAAGGCATCGAGATCGTCGGTCAGATCGAGGAGGGAGGCGTAACCAAGGCACTCTGCAGAATAGGTGCTGCGACCACCAATGAGCAATTTCGACGGTGGTGCCTGGATACACAGGGGGGGAACTGGAACTGGAGCATCCCCCTCAATGTGATCATGGTCGAAATCACATGGGGAGGCAGCAACGGGCCGATCTGTCATGGCTCTGGCTGGAGGCAGCAAACCCTGAGCGATCTGGTCACCGAGATCGAGTTCGTCAATGCCAGGGGCGAACTGCAGCTCGTCAACGATCCGCAGCAGCTCAAGGTGGCTGCGGGCTGCTTCGGTCTCTTGGGTGTCGTGACCTCGCTGACGCTGAAGCTGGATCCGATGACTTATGCGGTCATGAAACCCACCAAGCCGCGTGTTGGGCTGACTATCCCGCCTCCCGACGGGTTCAAGATCCCAGCTAGCATCGACATGAGCGGCATTACCCAGCAGGACATGGCGCAAGCCTGGCAGGATTTTGTTGATCACTGCGAGAACGACTACTATTCCGAGTGGTTCTGGTTCAGCTACCAACCAAAGTGCTGGGTGAACACGTGGAGGAATAACGGCAAACGCGAGGATGCATCCGATTCTCCGGGCGCGATCGGCACATTCTTCGAGGAGATGGAGGAGTACCTGGGGCAGGTGGCGAACACAACCCTCTTCAAGCTCCTCCCAGGGAGATGGCAGGCGGAGTTGCTGGCTCGCGGGGCAATGGTCGCGTTGCCGGAGGACCAGACGCTTGTGACACCGCTCATCGACGCGCTCCATTTCCGGCGTGGGATCCAAAACATGCGAGTCCTGGACATGGAACTAGAGATTCCCATCCCCCCACGTGCTGATGACCCCAGCCAGCCCGACTGGACGGTCTGCCAAAGGGCGTGGTGGGCTGTCCTTGCCAACATCTACAACCGGGACGATGCGCCCATGCGCATCACGTTGGAAATGCGCATCATGGCGGACTCGCATGTGACCATGGCACCGCAGTACGGCAATCGTTTTGGCACTTGCTCAATAGAGGTGCTTACAAACCTGAACGTGAGCCAGGAAGAATGGCTTGCATTCATGCAGGAGATTGCCGAAGCATGGGACTCTTATACCGACTCGTACGGAAACCGGCTCAACGTGCGCCCACACTGGGCCAAGCTGTGGCAGGGACTCCAGTTCCGGGGCCTATCCGTGAACGATTATCTCAAGAACGTTGCTTACAAGGATCGTATCCCTGAATTCAAAGCAGGCTTACAGGTCATCGCAGACGCTGGCGGCTACACTTTGACCGACCTCCAACATATGTTCTCAAATCCTTTGCTGAAAGACATTTTCGTGGAGGTGTTTCGTTGAGATCGCGAAGTTACGGATTGGTCATCTGGCTCTCCCTGTCGATTTCTTGCATCGGATAGCTGCGGTTTTGCCCAAGTGGCTAGCTCCCCGATATCTCCGGCGGCTCGGACTTGACCCAACGGTGAACTGGCAGCATTCGTACTGACGCAGACGGGGCGATAGTCTTCGCTTGTGCATGAGCTGGGCCATCATCTGGTTCTACCAAGTCGATCAAGATACGCGCCTGCGCATTGCTGATGTGAAACACAATACCCTGGGCTGGCATAAGCTGGATGTCCTTCGGCTGAAAACCGTTCTGGTCGAGCTGCACAACGAAGGCATCTGGCGGCGAATATGGCGTATCGCTGATCGTCGGGTAAGAGAGCCGGAGTTGCGCCTGTGCATTGTTGACTTTGTTGGTTACCGAATAGCGACCGGGCCGGAACATCGTAGTTGCGAAAAGATCGCCGTTGCCAAGCTGGCGGCTGTCAAACACCGGTGGCTTGTCGATAGCTCCCGGAGCATGCAGTTGTACTGCGAAGCCGGAAGTGCCAGCCGTAGCGTGAAAAACGGTGTAGCCCAAACTAGCCACGACCAACTCGCTCAGTCTCGTGCTCAGTTGGCCTGCCGCGTTCACAATGCCACTCAGATCAATGTGCAACTCGGCGGGGGCGTTGAGCACGGGAGCACCGCTCGGAGTTGCACCTGCCACTAGGCCGACAGCAGCAGGCTCACCCATTGGCGTCGAAGGACCACCTTGCACCATCAACGCCATCATCCGGATGGCTTTGTCGGCCTGCAAGATGGTGAGCGGGTGCTGGCCTGCTTCGGTCACACGATGCACGACAGAGGCCAAGCCACCGAGCGAGCCACTATCGTAGTGCGTCAGGATCAGGGTTTCCAGATTATTCATCAGGTTCATGACTAAGCTCCTACTTTCGCTTGCAACACCATCTCGGCTGAATTGATCTGGACAGCCAGGTCGCGAACCGGAATCTTCACGGGGATGAGCGCAACAGGCGTTGCCTGCGATGCCATCACTGGCAAAGGGTCCTCAAGCTTGAGCAGTGGCATGTCGCGCAATAAGAGTTGTGCCAGCGCTGTCGTCACATAGTCGAACAGGTTGAGATCGACACCTAGCAAGTGTGATAGCCAAGTAATGATATCGCCGGGAATGCCAAGAATGGTGCGGATGATGCCAATGGCACCACCCAGGATCGACTTGATCAGGTCTTTAGCCCAGCCGGGTAAACCGCCGAGCAAGTTATCGACGGCGGTATCCACCAAGCGTTGCAGCAGATTCGCTACGAAATCCGGGAAGTCGATGAACTCGACTTGCAGGAAACTCGGATCGAGGAAGACGGCCCACAGATTCGGGATGCCAGCGTCTTCGGCGTCCAGGTCCGACATTGTGGGTGGGCGCGTGGTCTCCACGCCGTAGCGAATCAGCGGACGGACGGTGGCCGTTACGCGTGAGGTGACCATCCCACTGAGATCGAGTGGGATGGTGAAATCGGGGTGGCCGCCGAAAATGCAAATCTGAGGCGCACGTACCAGGCATCCACCGAGTGGATTTGGGATGATGCAAAACCCTCCAACGCAAATCTGCGGGATATTTACGTCCAGGTCCAGCTTGAGCCTATCCCACTTCAGCGCCAGATCCGTGATGCTGATGGTGCCATTATCCGCAAGCGTGATCGTCCCATTTTCCAAATGCCCGCCAGCAGCCAGGTGCGCCGTGAATGGACCGAAGCTTTTGGTCAGGGTGAAGCAGAGGTGGAATGCGTTGCGTACACTGGCGAACATAGTCCCAACCAAGTGGGCCGAAGTGGCTGCCGTCAGATGGTTCGGGCCAGGGGTAGTGGTTGGGCCTGCTCCCCAGCCAATGGAACGCGTTGGGGAAGGCGGTGGTGGAGGGCCACCAGTGGAAAGGACGCATGGCTGCACCGTGGGCGGGGGTGCGATTGCAGTCACGTTCACGAAGAGCTTGAGTTGGTCGTCTTCCACTGCCGGATTGAAGGGCACGACGGCGTTGATCGGCGTTGGCTGTGCGCTGATTGCAATGCCCATGAAGGTCTGGGTTAGGTTGGGAATGGAGAAGCCGTCCGTCAGCAAACCCAGCTTAAGCATGAGTTCCACATAGCACAGCAGGCTGTTTTTCAGGGCATCGGGCTTGATGTTGACGATGTCCAATGCATCCACATTGGGGAAGACGCGCTCGTTGTTGACAGGACCGGATATCTTGACATCGCTAATAGCGTAAACATCCAGACAGAAGCAATTCAACTGCGTGGAGGGCAGGACGACGATGTCGGTCTGCTTGTCATCGATCCGTTGATGTTGGTGCTGAAAGTTCTTGACCAGATCATCCGGGGGACAACCCAGCCCGGCGCAAATCTGGAAATGGAGCGCAATTCGCTGCGCTGGCAGCGGCGGCTTCAGCTCGGCTGGCAATGCAATCACGTTGCCAGGGGAGAAATCGACTTCCGCCTGGGTAAACTGAACCGCATAGTTCAGGCCATATTGCGGCTTTGTTCCGATAATCGGCAACGCTGGCTGGCGAGTGATGAGCGGATTGTTGCGGGCAAAGACGGCGGGGACTGCATTGATTGGCGCGCACAGGAGCTGCAGGTTGCGGATGACCGCGTCGGTCCCATAGTTGAACAACGACGGACGCTGGCGCATTATGTGGCGCACAGCTAGATTAATGCCAACTTCATTCACGGATAAGAACACATCGCAGTTCTTGGTAAATGCCATTACAAACCTCCTGAAACAGTGCTATTGCAATAGTCCTACTAGTGAAGACATAAGCATTAATGCTCCACCATTTTTGTTTTTGCGTATGAACGTAAATGCCAACTAGTTTAAGTTGGCTTACATATAGTATACTCGGTGGTGGGACCATTCCAGATTGGGGACAAACTGGTTGCTTGGTGGAAAGAATAGTGACATGAGGTTGTCTTTGCCCTGCAATGGAATGGCCTCCAGATGCGTCGGCGAGTACGTGTCGTGCAACCTTGCTACATCTATTAGGGCGTGGGGTGGAGCGCGGGCTATAGATCAAACGTATCTTTGAGCTGGTGTGCTAGCACCACTGCTAGACCCAACACATGGCGGTCATTTTCTACAGAGTATAGCCGGGCATGACCAGGGTACGGCATTACTGTTTACCTGTACCCCTGCGCTTATCAAGGACAAGCTGATTGCCCAGTTTCCCATCAGTTTTTTCTCAGATTTCCTCTGAAGGGTTGAAGATCCTAAAAGTATCCTGAAAAGTATTCTGAGTAACGTAAGAAAGGTTGATGAAGGGTATAGAAGTAGTATTCAGAGGAACGTAAACATGTCCTATATTTTGAAGTAATTGCCTACCATATGTGTGTATTGTATTTAACCTGTTTTGTCGATTAACACCCTCTATATGCTCTGGTATGCCCCTCTCTTCGTATACAAGTATACTGTCATACAGTCTTGACACATAGTCTGGGTTAAGAAATTTAACATACAAGAGGTGTGATTGAAACCATCCCCATCGCACATGTTCAGGCAAAGAGCGTACGTCAAACATTACGCGTTTTTGTTCACTGTTATGCATATATTGGAAAATGAGCGATACAAGTTCTGGATCTACACTCGCAATATGTGCGTATAATTCGGGGTGAATTTGCCATTGCTCACAAAGAGGCTTATCTTTTGTAAAATTCAGTAAATCATTTATTTCATGTCTATATATATAATCCTTATTCTTTTCCCAACTGCGTGGGGATATAGTGCGAATGTGCGTCATGAGTTCTCGATGTATTTGCCATTGTAGCTGTCTGTCCTGTGGCAATACAAATGGCATATCTCGCGTATAATCTAGTATGAGAGTTACTTCCGTGCCATGTATACTTTTAGCGTAGTCATCATAACGTTCTGGGAAAACATTTGCAATATGCGCAAGGAGTTCTCGATGTATTTGCCATTGTAGCTGTCTGTCCTGTGGTGACGCAAGAGACATATCTCGCGTATAATCTAGTATGCGACGTGTTTCCGTGTTATGTGTACTTGTAGTATATTCTAGCTTAAGTTGTGGGGAAACGCGTCCAATGTACGCAAGGAGTTCTCGGTGTATTTGCCATTGTAGCTGTCTGCCCTGTAGTGACTCAAGAGACATAGTTTCTGTATGAGCTAGCAGGCAACGTGCTTCGATATTATGTATACGTGTAGCATATTCTAACTTAAGTTCTGGAGAAACCTCTCCAATGTACGCAAGGAAGTCTCGGTGTATTTGCCATTGTTGCTGTCTGCCCTGTGGTGACTCAAGAGACATATTTTTTGTATGATCTAGTGTGCGCCGTAGTTCTATGTCATGTATACATTGAGCATAAATTTTATATCCTTCCAGATGTGCTGCGAAAGTACGTCTAGCCCAATCGAGGGTTGCTCGGTGTATTGCCCATTGGTCATAAACAGAAGGCCTCCTTCCTGAAACATGTAGTAGGCTGTTAGGTACTCGTTGAACTGCTACATATAGTTGTGGTGGAACTTCTTGATGTTGTAGTGGAACTTCTTGATGTTGTAGTGGAACTTCTTGATGTTGTGGTGGAGCTTCTTGATGTTGTGGTGGAGCTTCTTGATGTTGTGGTGCTGCCTGTATCGGCTCCAGGCCGAGGCCTATACGATTCCATGCTGCAAAAGTTATAGACGGTTGTTCGCCCGAATTTACATAATTTGAGAACATTCTCTCGGATCTCCAGGTGCGCTCTGACACAATGATATCCTTTTCGTATTGACAGATAAAAAGAGGTTTTTTCAATAAAAAACCCCTTTAATACACGCACTACATGTGAACATGCTGCTTATTTTCTCTGCTCTTACCGCTTGCTCGTAGCTCTGATGCTCACAAGCCAGGTGCTTGAGAAGGAGATGTTCAAGAAACTGTCTGCAATCCCAGCCAATAGCAGGTTCACTTCTAATTTACCTGATAAGTACGATTTTTCCCAGCCCCAGGGAGGGACAATTTTTTTGAACCGTCAGGTCTTCAGAGTCACTGGTTCGTGTTCGCTCTCACGCTCTGAATTGCCCACCTGCTAGGCGATGCCTTCTAGAGCTTGATGTACTCGAGCGACATATCCCCTTAATTTATTCAACCTTTGCTCCTGTCGCTCAAGGCTCTGTGTATTCCGTCGTATGCGCGCTTTCTGTACCAACTATCGCTTGAAAATTTGCTTGCAGAAGTTTTGGGGCAACATCTCTCATGTGTACGAGGAATACTCGATACCATTGCCATCGTTCATGTTCAGGCCTGTTGCGTGCATCATATAGTATGCGACCTCTTTCTGCATCATATACGTCTTGAGTAAATTCTGGCAGAAGTTCTCGGGAAACTCGTTTAATGTGCTTGAGGAATACTTGGCGCATTTGCCATTGTTGCTCAAGAGGCATATCTCGTGTATGAGATAGTACGCGATCTCTTTCTGTGCCATGCATAGCTCGAGCATATTCTGGCAGAAGTTCTGAGACGACGCGTTCAATGTGCTCGAGGAATGTTCGATACCATTGCCGTCATTCCTCCCTTTCCGGTTGTGACTCAGGATGCCTACTTTGTGTTATACGTTGCGCATACTCTCTGTCACTTTCTGCTATAGTAGGCCGACGATATCTTGGCCGACGTACTGAAGAAACGCGTCTAACACGCTCGTGGGAATCTCCGTCGTTACTCCTATATTGTTGTTGCACGTACTCTTCTTGTCTCTCAGACTCACGATATCCTAGATGACGTTGTAAAGAAATGCGTCCAACAGGCTCGAGGGGTTCGTCGTCAATCCGCCCACGCGCTTCTCTATCAAATTCTGCCCGAAGTTGATGAAATCTTGGCTGATATTCTGGCAGAAGTTCTGGGGAAACACTATCAATGTGCCTGAGTAATGCTTGGTATGCTAGCTGTTGTGCCCCAAGAGACATATCTGTATTAGATACTATGCGATCTCTTTCTATGTCATGTACACCTCGAGCAAAATCTTTATAGTCTTCCAGAGTGTAACGAGGTCTAGCGAGATCGAGGAGTATTTTGTGTATTTGCCATTGTCGATCAAAAGACTTGTCTTCTGTAACACGGAGTGTGAGATCTCTATCCTTGCTGAACGGTCTTTGAGATTGTCGATCTGTTCGGCCCAGGTATACGCGATTCCATTCACGATAACTTAGCGATGATTGCTCCCTCGAATCCGTACGAGGTTCGGACACTTCACGTCTGTGTTCTTCTCTCCCTCTGGTTCTCTCTGGCATAATGATACTATCCTTTCCGTATTTCCACATCAAAGAAGAGGTTTTAATAAAAACCCTTTAATACACGCACTAAATGTGAACACTCTGCTTATTCTCTCTGTTTTTACCGTTCGCTCGTCGTTCCGAATGCTCACAAATTGGATGCTTGAGAAGGAGATTTTCAAAAAACTGTCTGAAATTTCAGCCAAGAGTAGGTTCGCTTCTAATTTACCTGACAAGAACGATTTTTTCCAGCCCGAGGAAGGGACAATTTTTGAACTGTCAGGTCTTCAGCGTCACTGGTTCGTGTTCGCTCTCACGCTCTGAATTGCCCACCTGCTAGGCGATGCCTTCTAGAGCTTGATGTACTTGAGCGACATATCTCCTTAATTTATTCAACCTTTGCTCCTGTCGCTCAAGGCTCTGTGTATTCCGTCGTATGCGCCCTCTTTCTGTGCCAACTATCGCTTGAAAATTTGCTTGCAGAAGTTTTGGGGCAACATCTCTAATGTGCACGAGGAAGTCTTGATACCATTGCCATCGTTTATATTCAGGCCTATTGCGTGCACCATATAGTATGCGACCTCTTTCTGCATCATATACGTCTTGAGTAAATTCTGGCAGAAGTGCTGGGGAAACACGTCTAATGTGCTTGAGGAATTCTTGGTGCATTTGCCATTGTTGCTTAAGAGACATATCTCGTGTATGAGATAGTACGCGATCTCTTTCTCCGTTATGTATAGCTCGAGCATATTCTGGCAGAAGTTGTGGGACGGCGCGTTCAATGTGCACGAGGAACTCTTTGTGTATTTGCCATCGTCGCTCTCTTTCCGGTTGTGACTCAAGAGACATATCTTCTGTAGTATCTAGTACGCGATCTCCTTCTGTCTCATGTATATCTCGAGCAAATTCTGGCAGAAGTTCTCGGGCATGTTCTGTAATGTGTGCGAGGAAGCCTTGGTGTATTGGCCATTGTTCCTGAAGAGGCATCTTTCGTGTATGAGATAGTACGCGATCTCTTTCTGTCTCATGTATACCTCGAGCATAATTTTCATATTCTTGCGGAGATCCGGTGAAAGCACGTCTAGCGTGCTGAGGAGTACTTGGTGTATTGGCCATTGTTTCTCAAGAGGCTTTCTTTGTGTAACCCTTAGTGTGAGATCTCTTTCCCAGGCGTATGGTTCTCGAGATTGTTGATCTGATGGTCTCAGATCTTGGCCCATGCCAATGAGACTCAAGAGACGATAACTTGTCGTTTGGTCAGTCTGTGCATTCGCATGAGATTCGGACACTTCAGGTTGTTGTTCTCTTCCACTGCTGCTTCTCCTTAGCATAATGATACTATCCTTTCCGTATTTACAGATAAAAGAAGAGTTTTTAATAAAAAAACCTTTAATACACGCACTCAATGTGAACACGCTGCTTATTTTCTCTGCTTTTACCATTCGCTCGTAGTTCCAAATGCTCACAAATCGGATGCTTGAGAAGGAGATTTTCAAGAAACTGTCTGAAATTTCAGCCAATGGCAGGTTTGCTTCTAATTTACCTGACAAGAACGATTTTTCCCAGCCAGAGGAAGGGACAATTTTTTGAACCATCAGGTCTTCAGAGTCACTGGTTCGTGTTCGCTCTCACGCCCTGAATTGCCCACCAGCGAGGCGATGCCTTTGCGCCTTCGCTGATTGATGTGCTAGCACCACTGCTAGACCCAACACATGGCGGTCATTTTCTACAGAGTGTAGCCGGGTATGACCAGGGTATGGTATTCCTGTTCACCTGTATGCCTGCGCTTATCATTGCTGGCCTGATTGGTATTTTTGGAGCGCGTTGCATGGCGTTCGATAGCTATGTAGGGCTTCTCAAACTATTTGCACTCCTAGAGCTTGCTGTGCTTGAGCGGAATATGCCCTTGATGTAGCTTCTGCTTGCTGCCGTTGGTAAGAATTCTGTGGATTCCTTTGTATGCGCTGGATTTCGTAGTCAGCTATCGCTCGAAAGTTTTCTTGCAGATGTTGTGGGGCAACATCTTTGAGGTGCATGAAAAGTGTTAGATACCATTGCCATCGTTCATATTCAGGCCTTGTGTACGTATGACATATTATGCTATTTGTTTCTCGATTATGTACCTCTTTGATCTGTGCTAACAGAAATTCTGGGTTATATTCTCCCGGAATGTGTGGGTCATATCCTGGCAGAAATTGTCGGATATCTCGTGCAATGTGATTAAGGTATGCGTTGTCTAGTCGCCATTCTTCCATAAGACTCCCCAGATTGGAGTTCCTCTCCTCCGTATAACGTGGTATGAAAGTTTCTTCTGTTTTATATAGCTCTTCGACATATGTTTGCAGAAGGTGTGGGGCAACACCTTTAATGTGCGTGAGGAATACGTGGTGTATTGGCCACTGTTCTTCAGGAGGCTTACGGTTTGTATTCCTTGCCACGAAATTTTTTTCTATGTAATGTACATTACGAGTATATTCTAACAGAATTTGTAGGTCTGGGTGAACATCTCTAATGTACGCGAGGAATTCTTGGTGTATTGGCCATTGATCCTCAGGAAGCTTATCTTTTGTAAGCTTTAGTATGCTATCTTTTGCTGCGTTACGTATCTTTTTAGCAAATTCTGGCAGAAGTTCTAGGGAAACGCCTCCAATGTGCGCAAGTAAGTCTTTGTGCATTTGCCATTGTTGCTGTCTGTTCTCTGGTAACTCCAGAGACATATTGTCTATCCTCTCTTGTGTGCGACTTAATTCCTCGTCATGCAGAGGTCTAGCATAATTTTCCTATCCTTGCGGAGTTGCTGCGTAATAAGTTCTAGCCCATTGGAGGCTTGCTCGGTGTACTTCCCATTGGCCCTCAAGGGACGGTCGTCTTCTTCTTGTAACCTCTAGTAGGAAATCTCTTGCTCCTCTTGGTGGTAGAGTTTCTTGATCTGGTTGTTGTGCTGGAACATCTTGATGTCGTTGTGCTGCTGCTCCCGGCTGTTGGCCCATGCTTATGAGGCTCCAGTCATGGTAACTTATCTCTAGCTGCTCATTCAAACCTTGACCAGGTTGGCGTACTTCCTCTGGTCTCCAGGGGTGATCTGGCATAATGATATCCTTTTCGTATTTACAGATAAAAGGAGGGTTTTTCAATAAAAC
This sequence comes from uncultured Chloroflexia bacterium, assembly GCA_963802635.1. Lineage (GTDB taxonomy): Bacteria > Chloroflexota > Ktedonobacteria > Ktedonobacterales > Ktedonobacteraceae > CAVTLG01. The sequence goes on from CAWDJJ010000001.1 coordinate 1,759,311, forward strand.
ACCCTTTAATACACGCACTAAATATGAGTATACTGCTTATTTCCTCTGCTCTTACTGCTTGCTCGTAGCTCCGATGCTCACAAGTCAGGTGCTTGAGAGCGCAGTCTAGGATCAGCAGCAGCCCCACACTGCATCTTCGCAAGGGAGTCTTATGTTCCATCACCAGTACGCAGGGTTGTTCTGCTGAGCACTCTCTAGCCTAGGGCAACACGTGCTTGATTAAAATTGTAATCTAGTGAAGCCATACATTGCGCTCGGGTATTCCCATAAATGTCTCCATTCGGCGGTATGCTTGCATATTCAGAGGAATATATCGAATCCAGATTGAACTGCACATATTCTGGTGAAATACCTCGAACGTGTGTGAGAAAGGAGGTGTACCATTGCCATCGTGTAGCTTCATTAAGATTACGTGCATAATCTATTACACGATGTCTTTCCGTACTATGTACATTTGCGGCCTGATCATAACGCTCTGAAGTCCCCTGTGAGCGAGGCCCCGGAACGTATATATCAACATACGTGAGGAATTCTCGGTGGATCGCCCATTGTTCCACAAAAGGCTTATTTGCTGTAAAATTTAGTGTACGATTTCTCACGTCCATACACAGTTCTGAAACCCATATTTCCGCATTTTGCCCATAAGTGTTTCTAGCGTACGCGGTGTATGCTCCAATTGTTTGCCATTGTTGCGCTCTGCCCTGTGGTGTCTCAAGAGATATACTGTCTACAGCTTTTCGTACACGACTTTTTTCTACGGCACATACACTTCCAGCAAAACCTTCATACGCGCTTGTATCTGCTCCATAAACCCCTCTAGCATAATTGAGGAGAACTCGATGTGATGGCCATTGTCCCTCCACAGGCCTTCGTTCTGTAACATTGAAGAGGAGCGCTCCTGCTCTGGTGCACGATGCTGTTTGATCTTCAAAGCATCGCCAATTACGAAGGGGGTCCAGTTGCTCACTCGATCCAGATAGGTTCTCTCCGTGCGTATTATTCTGTTCGTGCCCATTATTCTGTTGCCCGTACTGCTGATGCCAATTGAATTCTGGCATAATGACATTCTCCTTCCCGTGCCTCCAGATCAAAGGAGGACTTTTCTGCAAAACCCTTTCATGCACACACACTCCCTGTGAATGCGCTACGTATTCTCTCTGCTCTTCCTGTTTTCTTGTAGCTCTGGTGCTCAAAAACCAGATGTTGCATTTCCGTAAAACAGTATGTTCCCTTATAATTTACTTGATAAGTACGATTTTTGCTAGCCCGCGAAAGGGACAGTTTTTTGAACGGCCAGGTCTTCAGAGTCACTAGTTCGTGTACCTCTGCGCTTGTAATTGCTGGCCTGATTGGTATTTTTGGTGCGCGTTGCATGGCGTTCGATAGCTATGTAGGGCTTCTCAAGCTATTTACGCTGCTAGAACTTGATGTGTTTGAGCGACATACCCCTCTAATACATTTAACATGTGCTGCCGTTGCTCATGGCTCTGTGTAATCAGTCCTATATTTGCGCTTTCTGCGTTAACTATCTCTTGAAAATTTTCTTGCAGATTTTGTGGGGCAACAAGTCTAATGTGCACAAGGAATTCTTGATACTGTTGCCATCGTTCACCTTCAGGCTTACCTTGCATAAAATCTCTTACGCTACTTCTTTCTAGAGCACATATCTCTCGGATCTGTGTTAACAGAAATTGTGAGCTAAGTTCTGGTAGAAGTTGTGTGAGATCTCGTGCAATGTGCACAAGGAATGCGTTGTCTATTCGCCGTTCTTCACTAAAACTTGTAGCAAGGGTGGTAAATTCCACACCGGTGACAGAATTGCGAACGATGATGAGTCCGCGTTGTATACGACTTCTTTCCGAGGTATACATATCGTGGACAAATTCTGGCAGAAGTTGTGGGGCAACACCTTTAATGTGCGTGAGGAACGTGTGGTGTATCTGCCATTGTTCCTCAAAAGTCTTATTTTGTATATTGTGCCTATTTTGTGTGTCATATAGAATTATATCCTTTTCTGTACGATGTACATCAGTAGTATATTTCATCAGATATCCTGGGAAAACATCTCCAATGTGCGCGAGGAATTCTTGGTTTGTTGTCCATTGTTCCTCAAGAGGCTTATTTTTTGTATGACGTAGTATGCAATCTTTTGTTGTGTCACATATCTTTCGAGCATATTCTGGCAGATGTTGTGGAGCAGCACCTCCAGTGTACTCGGCGAATGCTTTCTGTATTTGCCATAGTTGCTGTCTGTTCTGTGGTGACTCAAGAGACATATTTTGTGTAAAATATAGTATGCGATCACATTCTGTGTTATGTACATCTCGAGCGTATTGTAGCAGAAGTGCAGGGGAAACATCTCCAATGTGCGCGAGTAATTCTCGGTGTACTTGCCATTGTTGCTCAAAAGTCTTATTTTGTGTACTAAGTACTATGCGACTGAATTCCATGTCATGCATGTTTTTAGCATGTTCTAGCTGAAGTTCTGGGGAAAGTTCTCTAACATGCGCAAGGAATGCTCGGTCTATTTGCCATAGTTGCTGTCTGCCCTGCGGTGACTCAAGAGACATATTTTGTGTACTAAGTAATACGCGACCGAATTCCATGTCATGCATGTTTTTAGCATATAATGGCAGAAGTTCTGGGGAAAGTTCTCTAACATGCTCAAGGAATGCTCGGTGTGTTTGCCATTGTTGCTGTCTGCCCTGCGGTGACTCGAGAGACATATTTTGTGTACTAAGTAATGTGTAACCGAATTCCGTGTTATGTATACTTCGAGCAAAAACATTATATCCTCCCGGATTTGCTGCGAAAGCACCTCTAGCCCAACGGAGGGTTGCTCGGTGTGCTAACCATTGGTCAGCAAGAGACTTTCTTCGTGTAGTATTTAGTAACAAATATCTTTCTTGGACGAATTGTTGTGGAGCTTCTTGATGTGTTTGTTGTACTGGAATTTCTTGATATGGTTGTACTGGAACTCCTTGATATGGTAGTGGAACTCCTTGATATGGTAGTGGAACTCCTTGATATGATTGTACTGGAGCATCTCCGCCGTATAGCGGTGGAACTTCTCGATATGTTGGTGGAACTCCTTGATGTTGTTGTGCTGCTGCTGGTATCGGCTCCAAGCCCAGGCCGATGCGACTCGAAGTATCCAGCACTCATATTATTATGTTGTTCACCCGAATTTTCATGATTTGAGGGTATTTCCCGTGCTCTCCAGGGGTTATCTGGCATGATGATATACTTTCCGTATTTACAGATAAAAGGAGGGTGTTTTAATAAAACACCCTTTAATACACGCACTAAATATGAGTATGCTGCTTATTTTCTCTGCTCTTACCGCTTGCTCGTAGCTTCGATGCTCACAAGCCAGGTGCTTGAGAAGGAGATGTTCAAGAAACTGTCTGCAATCCTAGTCAATAGTAGGTTCACTTCTAATTTACCTGAAAAGTACGATTTTTTCCAGCCCGAGGAAGGGACAATTTTTTTGAACCGCATACGCATTTATTTATGAGGGGCAAAGGCGTCCTCGTCGACGCCCTGCAGTGCAGTCTAGGACCAGCAGCAGCCCCACACTGCATCTTCGCAAGGGAGTCTTATGCTCCCGTCATATGTTCCAGCCACCCATGTAATTGTATGGGTTCTGTCCCTCTGTGCCCCCTTGGCTGGCATCACTGCTGGTGCTCGCTGCGGGAGTCGTGCTATAGTATCCGTCCCATTCCCTTGAGTCTCCACTGCTGGTACTCGCTACGGGAGTTGTGTTATGGTATCCGTCCAATGCCCCTGAGTATCCGCTGCTGATACTCGCTACGGGAGTTGTGTTATGGTATCCGTCCAATGCCCCTGAGTATCCGCTGCTGATACTCGCTACGGGAGTCGTGTTATGGTATCCGTAGGTCTGTGGAGTGAATGTACCATCGGCATTCCAACCAACGGTGGCGCTTGCTGCGGGAGTCGTGTTATCGTATATGTTGTGCCTTTGTTGTTCACCGGTGGTCGGTTGGAAGCCTCTGCAATTCCAGCCAATTCCGCCGTTCACTATAGTCGGGTAGAGGGGGCCATTTATGTCAGCCCATTGGTTAGTTCCAGCGTACTGTCTGTCAGGGTACATGACCATGCTGTTATTCCATGCGTCGTTTCTACCGCCGTTGCCGAATCTAGTTTGGAGTCCTAGCCTCTGAGCTGCTTGATTAGCAAGCCAATCTATTGATCGTCGCTCTTGCCGTACCCATTCAGGATTCATATTCGCTGGCACACGCCCTTGTTCTGCGGCTTGTATCGCTCTAAGATTTTCGTCGACAAGTTCTGGTGAAGTGCTTTTCACGTGTGTGAGGAATGACTCATACGACGCCCACCGTGTGCTATAATTGGGAGGTATACCGTACATCCCAATCGTCTGGGCATATTGCTCTTGTACCACACTGGCTCTTTCCTTACCATGTACAATTTCGGCATAGCCGTTTCTCATTTCTGGTGTAGTCTCTTGAACGTGTTTGAGGAACATTTCCCCTTTTGTCCATAGTTCATCTCCTTGTCCTGTCAGACTATTTAGTGCTTTGTCATGTAGACGGCGAGTCCAAGATTGCGAAAACCCCGGATTTGTAGTATCGTGGGCTTGGTAGCTGCGGATGGTTGTCTTATCGAGTTTCAACTGCTCATGAAGGCCCGCATATCTAGGATCGTGACTGTTGTCTGTACCTGGGGCTTGGCTCGATGTTTCTCTGATTTGCGCGTTACCGAACATGGTATTGAATCGATGCATGCTGTGTACGTTTTCCGGCAGCGCTGGTGTGGTCGGCACGTCTCGCATCTGTTGCCTCCATGCATTTTCTATCCCACTCATGATGGTTGTATCCTTTCTGTATCTCCATAGGGAGAACTTTTCATCAAAACTCTTTCATACGCGTACATATATTACACGTATTAAATATCAATTCTAATTTTACTGTCATCATACAATTATGATACTCAGAAGCCGTATACTGTATCTTCGCAAAACAGTATGTTCTTTTATAATTTACTTGATAAGTACGATTTTTGCTATCCCGCGAAAGGGACAGTTTTTGCTCTGCCAAGTCTTCATTCCATCGCTGGTTTGTGTATCATGCTGGACAATGGTTCTGCTGTCTCGTATCATGGGAACGGAGCATTGACGGAGATGTTACTCAGTGGTGAAGATATGCATCTCCCTATTTGGATTCTGTGAAGGAAGAACATCTGATGATACATGTCTATGAACTGTCCAGATTGGACTCACAACAGCGCGCACGTCTGTTGCGTCGCGCGGAAGTCGCTATTGATGATCTGCTTGAGTATGTGCGTCCGATTGTGCGCGATGTACGCGAACGGGGCGATGAGGCGCTCATCGAGTGTATGCAGCGTTTCGACCATGTACAATTGACACCTGAGCGTTTGCGTGTCAGCCGCGCAGAAATAGAGCAAGCTCATGATCTGCTTGAGCCTGATGTGCATCACGCTATCGAACAGGCCATTCGCAATGTGCGTACCTTCCATGAGCGACAGATGCCGCATGAGCAGTGGTTTACGCAGATTGCTCCCGGCGTGATGGCTGGAGAGAAGATTACGCCTATTAGCAGTGTTGCTCTGTATGTGCCGCGTGGCAAAGGTGCTTTCCCATCGGTGATGTACATGCTGGCGACACCTGCGAGTATTGCCGGTGTGCCGCGCATCGTTGTCTGTACGCCTCCGGGACCTGGCGGCACAGTCGATCCAGCGTCCCTCGTTGCCGCTGATCTATGTGGCGTGCATGAAATCTACCGTGTCGGTGGTGCACAAGCGATAGCCGCGCTGGCCTATGGTACCGCAAGCATTAAGCGTGTGCATAAAATTACCGGACCTGGCAATCCCTATGTCTCAGCAGCCAAGCGTCTGCTCTATGGGACAGTGGACGTGGGGCTGCCTGCTGGCCCTAGCGAGTCTATCTTATTGGCGGACGAGAGCGCGGACCCCGAACTGGTTGCGCGTGACCTGATGATCGAAGCTGAGCATGGACCGGACTCCTCTAGCCTGCTTGTTACCGCTAATCGTGCGCTGCTTGATGCGGTCCTGGAGCTATTACCGGCGAAGATTGCGGCGTTGCCCGAGCCTCGCCAGACCTTTTGCCGTACCGGTTTTACGAGTGAAAAAGGGACTGGCGGCCTGGTGCTGACTGAAACACTGCGGGACGCCATCGCGTTCGTCAACGAGTACGCTCCTGAGCACCTGGAGGTCCATGTACGTGAGCCATTCGCCATATTACCAGAACTGAAGAATGTCGGTGAGATTTTAATCGGACCCTACACGCCGACAAGCATTGGCAATTACTGTCTGGGCACCAACGCGATCTTACCTACAGGTGGCTTCGCGCATACCTTCTCGTGCACCTCTGTGTATGACTTCCTGAAGCGCACGGGCGTCGGTTATCTTACCTCGGAGGGCTATGCTGCTCTAAGCGAGACCACACGCCAACTCGCCGAATTTGAGGGCTTTCCCTCGCATGCCAACGCGGTAACAAAGCGACCTGTACCTGCGCAGCCATTATCGAAAGCAATTGAGTAGGGGCGTATCCTTGCCAGAGAGGTAGGGGCCAGATTTATCGCGCCCGTCGTGCGCGAATATCCCGAAATTTGTGGATCATTGTCAGTCCTGGCGACCAGACCGTCCCTACCCCGTTTCCGACGTTTCCCATGGATGGAGACCCCCTGTCTGTTGTAGTTGATGGGATGAGGATACTTTGTGGGCTATGCCATCGGAAGATTGTGGGGTGAATCACTGCTCAGAATGAGAAAGATGTGTTATAATGCCCCTACTAAAAAGTAGCGAGTTGTGGTATGGAAAGGATGTTTTTCTTAAAATCCATGGTTATATAGAAGCGAAAAGAACGACAAGAAGAGGATCTCAAGCTTTATAGCGTGGTGTAACATATGGCAAATAATTATTCGTCTGATCAAAATAATGCACTCCCAGTGAATAGTGCAGAGGTACCACGGGCACCCTCCACCAATGGAGAGCAGCCTGCGCTCTCGGCTGCTTCAGCGTCGTCGAGCGCCGGGCCAGGCGATGCACGTCGTCTTGCAGCAGGCACCCTGCTTTCTGGTGGTCGTTATCGTATAGAGCGGTTACAGGCGTATGGTGGCATGGGAGCAGTCTACCGAGCGACTGATACGCGCTTTAATCGACCTTGTGCCGTAAAAGAAATGCTGGATGAGTTTCGCAATGAGGCTGAACGCCTCCAGGCGGTAGAGTGGTTTTCGCGCGAAGCAACCTTGCTGCTTGACCTGAACCATCCTTGTATCCCACGTGTACGCGACTTTTTTGCGGAAACTGGCAAGCATTATCTGGTAATGGATTTTATTGATGGCCGCACTTTATCTGATGTGATGGAGAAAGAAGGCACGGTACTGGGTGTGAATGGTGCGCGTGGTATCACAGAGGAGCGTGCACGTAATTGGACGCGGCAGGTCTGCGGCGTGCTGTCTTATCTGCATCGCCAGGTCCCTCCGATTATCTTCCGTGATCTCAAGCCATCAAATATTATGGTGACGAGCCGGGATGAAATAAAATTGATCGACTTTGGCATTGCACGTACGTTCCAGCGACAGCAGCAGTCCACAGTGATTATGACACTTGGCTACGCGCCGCCAGAGCAGATGCATGGCATGCCTGAGCCACGCAGTGACCTTTTCGCGCTGGGAGCTACGCTGCATCGCTTGGTTACACACCATGATGCGAACAACAATAAGCCGAATATCTTTGTCTTTCCCACCTTGCGCTCATTACGCCCTGATATCTCCATTGCCTTTGATCAGGTTATTATGAAGGCTTTAGTTCTCCAGGTGGAGCAGCGCTGGCCCAATGCCGAGGAGATGGATCGTGTATTGAGCAACCTGCCACCAATTACGGCGGTGCCGTCACTGGTTGGCCCCGCGCAGCCTGGCATGCAAGTAGTGACGCCTACACCCAACCTGCCAGTTGCCTCCGGGCTGCCGCCAGTTGCCTCCGGTCCTGGTATTGCCCCTGTGCTGCCGCCAGTTGCCTCCGGTCCTGGTGTCGCAGGAGGAACGACGGGTCCAGCGGCTTCCCATATTCAGGCAGCCATCGGGCACCTTACCAATGGTCGCATCGATGCTGCGCATGAAGCCGTCATGATGGCGCACGGGCTTGAAGCAAATAATTCACTGGTGCATAAGCTTTTTGGGCAAATCTATGCTCGTCGTAGACCTCCGCAGATAACTACGGCTGTCGCGGCATATAATCGTTCGTTACAATTATATGCGGATGACGCGGAAACGCATAAGCTGATCGGCGATGTCTGGCTCTATCTGCAGCCCAACTTCAATCTGGCTATTCAGGCATATATTCAATCGTTGCGCTTGAATCCCAATGATTTTGAGACCCACGAGCGCCTGGGTGAGTGCTATGATAAGACCAATCGCCCTGATGGTGCCGTGCATGAGCATCAGGAGGCTGTACGCCTGGCATCTGCGCAACCAGAGCTTGTACGTTGTCGGCTTTACTTCGCTCTGGGTCAAGTAGCGATGCGCGCCCGTCAATGGCAAATTGCAGAGCATGCCTTTGTACAGGTGCTCATCTATAATCCATCTGACCACCAGGCGCGTTCCTGGTTGAGCCAGGTGTATGAGCAACAGGGCAAGTTGGATGAAGCTTTCCGTGAATGCGGATATGTGATGAATGGGCCTCTGGCGGCTACGAATCCGGCAGTGGCACAAATGTATTACCGTTTGAAGAATCGCTTAGGACGCTAAGATAGTGTTTGGTTTCAGCTTGATGCTGGCAAAAAGTGTGCGCGTTCCAAACACTATCTTAGAGGCAATCTTCTGTACACTGTCTTCCTGGTTCTTATGAAGGGAAAGGGTCAATGAGTATGCATCGTCTCGGCTCTAGGAGACAAGGAAGCATCAGCCTGCCTGTATTCTTTTCCTTACAGGCGGCTACACGTGAGAACTTGCCTTCTCGGGCATATACCGGTCTCATCGTTGGAGCCGTGACCAGTGGAGGCTCTTACGGTTTTATCTCCCCCAAGAGTGATGGTATTCAACTTGGTAGGTTCACCATCGCATATATGCCGTTAGGGATTGTTGGGCTGCTTGTGCTACTCGTTTTGCTGTTGCTCTTTAGCCTGCTTACCAATCGTACGCGTACGCAGCGCAAACGTGTTCTGCAACTAGAGTTAGCCGAGGCTGAGCGACAGGCGACGATAGAGGCACAGCGCATCGCTGAAATGGAAGCGGCCCAACGGGTATGGGCGCAAACATCCGCTTCACCATCGCAGAATACGATCCCGCAAGCTGAGCTGGTAAATCATGGACAGCCTCAGGCAAATCTACGTTGTCCACGCTGTGGAGAGTCTGTGGTGCCAGATGCAAATTATTGTACGAATTGTCGCTTGTTGCTCTCTCCTACAGAATCTGGTCTGCACTTGCGAGTTCGTCCTGGTGCCGCTTCGGCCTCTGCTCATGTTGCATCCCCACTTCCCATTGCCGAGCAACCGACGCTGGTTCCGGCCAACTCAATTGCCGAACAACCAACCCTGGTCCAGACTGAGGATGCAACGGAGGACGCTGAGCCTGTAGCCGATGTTGAGAAGACCGTGTCTTATGAGCTAAGCCAGATTCAGAGCAACCATCTGGGATTTGTCGCTGGCATGCGCTCTGATCCTGGCATTAAAAGGAAGTATAAGCCGAACGAAGATAGCCTCTTTGCGGCTCAGGGTATGCTCAATGGGTCCTCCATACCTACCTTGTTTGGTCTCTTTGTTGTCGCTGATGGTATGGGGGGCCATGCCAATGGTGAGGATGCGAGTCGGCTGGCGATTCAGATGCTCATTGATTATGTGCTGCCACGTTTGTTAAAAGGCGCTTCTCTCGCCAATGACGCCTATGTTCAGTTGCTCGTTGAGGGTATACAACAGGCAAATCTAGCGGTGCATCAAAATAATATGCAACAGCGTGCTGACATGGGTACGACGGTAACAGCCACTATGGTTGTGGACACCACGGCGTATGTCGCAAATGTGGGAGATAGTCGCACATACCTTTATCGCGAGTCGGAGGGCTTAAAGAAGGTTACGCATGACCACTCGGTTGTTGCTAGCCTGGTAGAAGCGGGCATCATCAAGCCTGACGACATTTATACGCACCCGAAGCGTAATCAGATCTATCGTAGTCTTGGTGAGAAAGCTGCGGTGGAGATTGATTCCTTTACTGTGCAATTGCTGGAAGGTGATAAGCTGCTGCTCTGTTCGGACGGTTTATGGGATATGGTGCGCGACCCGCGCATTGAAGAACTGATTAAAAATCCTACACCTAACCCGGCGACTACCGGTGATGCGCTGATTCAGGAGGCACTGGCTGGCGGCGGTGAGGATAATGTGAGTGTGATTGTGGTCCATATCACCGAGGCTGCCAGGGCTACAGGGGTGCCGCGTATTCAACTGCTCGCCAAGCCGGACGCCGTGCAGATGCCACCCTTATAGTCGCGTAAAATTGTCGCACTTTCCTCCCTGTGCTATAATCAAAACAGCATTTCCTTGCTTTCGTATGCTCTTAAAATGCAGTGGCGAACGCCGCTGATTCGCTAGCCGCGAACCAGCCACGGTTGAGTTTGGCGAACTATCCTTTTGGGGCGCAAATTGGATGGCTTGGTGTTCTTGTTCCGTCTGGCAACGCTCCTGTCGGAGCTACTGCTGTGCAGTCAGCCAAACGGAGCGGCAGGCAGGTTCACTCACACCACTGAATGGCATGCTCTACGAAGGCATTTTGTTGGGAGGATAAGCTCGTGTCAACACCAGCTAATCTTGGGTATTTATATGCAGGTATTTTGTTCGCTGCTGGCTTCATCTTCGTCATTGTAGCGACGACGGTAGCAAACTTAATTGCCCCTCATAAAAGCACAAAAGAAAAATTGCAAACGTATGAATCTGGTGAAATTCCTATTGGCTCAGCCTGGGTGCAATATCCACTTGGTTTCTACATTTTCGCCCTACTCTTTGTTGCCTTCGACGTGGATATTGTCTTTATCATCTCCTGGGCTGTCATCTTTAAGCAATTAAGTCTCTTTGGCTTCTGTGAGATTCTTTTCTTTATAATTGTGCTCGCGCTTGGCCTGGTCTATGCATGGCGTAAGGGAGTGACCAGATGGATTTAGTACCGCGTTCAACACATATTCCCAGCGCGACCACCGGATACCGCGACCAGAATGCAGCCCTGGCGCGTGATCTAGCGCCTATCGCGCGGATTACCGGGCAGGCTGTGATGCCAAAGACGCATAAGGGTGATTACCTTGGTCTTGAGATCGCTCGTGAGAATCTGGTGGCCGTCTGTCGCTTTTTGCGTGATCAGCTCGGTTTCGATCTGCTGAGCAGCATTTCTGGTGTCGATATGCTCGATCACCTGGAAACGGTCTACCACATCCGTTCGATCACGCGTAATCAACTAATCCAGCTCAAAGTACGCGTTGATCGTGAGAAGCCAGAGGTCGATAGTGTGGTGTCAGTCTGGCAAACGGCGAACTGGCTGGAACGTGAAACCTATGATATGTACGGTATTCGCTTTGCCGGACACCCTGATCTGAGACGTATGCTACTCGATGATGACTTTGAAGGCTATCCACTGCTCAAGGACTTCCATCAGGTGCCTTTGACGGTCAAGCCGCCTGCCACAACACAGGTTGATCCGAATATGGCTGTGGCAGGAGATTTTCAGCAGCAGAAGCTGGAGCATGTGGTGCAGAAGAAGCTGGGACAGGGTATGGAAGAGCGCTTGCATCCCGGCACGCCAACTTTTGAACATACGCTTGAAGAGAATCAGGAAGGTGCCAATCTGCATGGATCAACGCCTGAAGGTAAGTCTGTGACGGGTCATGCCGCACCAGGGAAATAATAGGGTCTTCATCCTTGCGGGGAAACGTCGGGAAACGGGGTAGGGGCGGCGCTCGCCTCCGCCCAGAGCAGGGCGCACGCAAGGTGACGCCCCTACCCAATGGACGGTGTGCTAAATAATAAATATATGTTAACCGATCATTGAAACGTGAGTTAATGCTATGCCAAAGACAAAAGCACGCAAAAAAGGGAATGCACGCAGTATGGCTTCAAGTGCTTCACAACGTGTGGCGACAACCCCGGTGGCGCAGAAGCAATCTCTTGCACAACGCGCTGGCGCGCTGACACAAAGCTCACAAAGTCTGTTAACGGCAGGCGTGGTCGCGCTTGGCTGCTGGGGTTTCGCTTTTACCTTTACCTTTCTTACGACTGATCCCAACCGCATCTTATTTGGTGGCATGGCAGCAATCATAGCGTTAATGTGGTCGATTCTCTTTGCTAGTCGTTTACAAAAGTGGCAGAGAAGCAGACAAGCATAAATAGAGGAAGCTTATGGCTACAGACCAGGAATTGAATGTGTTAGCTCAGGAGGTAGAAGGCTCTGAGGGCATTAAGTCTCAGGAGATGCTGCTCAACATGGGTCCGCAGCATCCCAGTACGCATGGTGTGTTGCGCCTGGTCCTGAGTCTTGAGGGTGAGACCGTCATTAGTTGTACGCCTGTGATTGGTTATCTGCACCGAGGCATCGAGAAAATTCTGGAAAATCGACCCGTGATGGGCGGTATCCGCTATATGGACAATGCCGACTATCTCTCACCTATGCTCAATGAAACTGCTTATGTGGGGGCGGTTGAGCAATTGATGGGACTTGAGCTACCACGGCGCGCACAGTATATTCGTCTCCTGACCAACGAACTGCAGCGTATTGCCAGCCATCTGGTCGCCGTTGGTACCTACGGCATGGACCTGGGGGCATTTACGCCAGATCCTGTGGACGTTCCGCGATCGTGAAGGTATTCTCTCGCTCTTTGAGGCGCTGGGTGGTAGCCGTTTTAACGTGAATTATATGCGTGTCGGTGGTGTGCTGCACGATTTTCCTAAGGGCTGGCTCAGGGAGTGTGAAGCTTTTCTTGATCAGCTTGAGAAGAATATGGTCGAGCTGGATAGACTGCTCACCGGCAATGAAATTTTTGAGTCTCGCACGCAGGGTGTAGGCTATATTGATCCGCAGCAGGCACTGGCATATGGCCTGACAGGTCCAATGCTGCGTGCCAGTGGCATCAATTGGGATGTACGTGTAAATCGCCCATATATGGCATATCGCGAGGTTCCGGTGAACCCCCAGGTGCGGCAGGAGGGTGACTGCTTTGCGCGCTATAGAGGTGCGTATGCAGGAGATCACGGAGAGCATTCGTCTCTGTCGGGTGGCAATCGACAAGATGCCCGGTGGTCCTATCAGCACACGTACGCCGATTGCCTTGCGTGCCTCCACGAGGCGAAACCTACTTTGCGCATTGAGAGCAGCAAGGGTGAACTGGGAGTGTACCTTATCAGCGATGGCAGTGAGTATCCCTGGCGTGCCAAGTTGCGCGGCCCATCTTTTGTAAACTTGCAAATTCTGCCCGAGGTGTTGCGCGGTCATAAGATGAGCGATGCGGTGGCGATTATGGGGAGTCTGGACCTTGTACTGGGTGAAGTTGATAGGTAAAAATCTGCTTGGAGTTATTCTATGATGTTACACATAGTTTCCGCTGATAATGTGGGAACGCAACTACTCCACGGCATCATCTCATGGCAATTTTTGCAGTTTGTAGTTGGCTTCCTGTCCATCTTCGGCTTTATTATGACCAGCGCGGTGATCATTATCCTGGCGGAACGCAAGATAATGGGCTGGATGCAGGACCGCGTGGGGCCTATGCATACAGGACCGTGGGGCTTGCTACAGACGGTTGCCGATGTCGGAAAATTGTTGCTCAAAGAGGATATTCACGCTGCTAATACCGACAAGCTGATTTTTCTGCTTGCGCCATCTGTCTTTATGGCTCCAGTGATCGGTGCCTTTGCTGTGCTGCCATTCTCGCCCTATATTGGCCTGCCTGGCAGTGCGTTGGCGACGGGTCTGGTCTTTCTGGTGGCTATGAGTTCGCTAGAACGTGATCGGTGTGATTATGGCGGGTTGGGGCTCGAACAACAAATACTCGTTGATCGGTGGTCTGCGTTCCGCTGCTCAGATGATCTCATACGAACTTCCGCTGGTGCTAGCGCTGGTTGGTGTGGTGATGCTCACCAGTGTGCTGGCTGGTCAACCGGGCTATCCGGGTCAGGATGGCATTGGGACCATTTCGCTGATTGAGATTTTGAGTTCCAGAATGTGTGGCAAAATACTGGTATTCCTGTGTTGGACTTCATTTTCCGTGGCTTTACGCCCTGGCGCTGGTTCTTCCTGGTGCAGCCATTGATGCTGATCATTTACTACATCTGTGGTCTGGCGGAGACCAATCGCGCACCTTTTGATCTGCCGGAAGCGGAGTCCGAACTGGTTGCTGGTTATCTTACTGAGTATAGCGGGATGCGCTGGGCGATGTTCTTTCTGGGCGAATATGGCAATATGACTATTGTCTCGGCCATTGCTACGTATCTGTTCCTGGGAGGCTTCGCAGGACCGGGCGTGCAATACCTGATTGATCTCAACGTGCCTGCCTGGGGCTGGCTGGGCAATATCCTGGCGCTGGTTTACTTTGTGATCAAGGTCTACCTCTTGTGCTTCGTCTTCATCTGGGTGCGTTCGACGTTGCCGCGTCTGCGTGCTGACCAGTTGATGCAGTTTGCCTGGTTGATCCTAATCCCGGTAACGCTGCTCAATATCGTCGTGCTGGGTTTCCTCTATCTGGTGACTACCTCACTGCCAACCTGGGTTTTCCTGGTGCTGGTCGGAGTAGTGAACTGGGCTGGACTCTTTGGTTTCATCCAACTGGTCACGCGTGTCACCACTTCCACCACACGGCGTGCACAGGCTCCAGCGATACGCGCGCAATTGCGTCCGCGTACGCCTGCTGCTGTACCGGCCTTGCCTCTGCGGGACGCTGTGCCGAGCCGCGTAGCACAGTTGCCGCAGGAGGCTGGTACTGCCAGCCAGTCGTGAGTAAAGCTTTTAGCATAATTTCGTTATATCGTGCAGGTTATCTCAGGGTAGCCTGCACTTGTTTGTGTGTATGGTATGCTCTGGATGCTTCATTGTGAGGAATTATCGCCTCCGGGAAAGGCCACGCCTTCGTAAACATCAGTGACAGCGAAATGGACGCCAGGCAAGCTGATGAGTTCCACTGCTTGACCCGGCATGAGGATTTGGAAGCTCCAAAGATCATGCTTTTCACGTCGGCATATTTCGATTACCTGGAATTCGGTATTGATCAAGACATATTCTTGGATTGTGGAACACTCTCGATAGTAGGCAAACTTTCTGCCTCGATCATAAGCCTCTGTGGCTGGGGAAAGCACTTCGATGACTAAACGAGGGTGCTCAATTGTATCATTCCTCCCGCTATCTTGTCCGTCACAACTCACCGTAACATCTGGATAGACATAGCGCTGGCTGACAAGGCGTACTCGTGCATCTGATGGAAATGCGCGACAGGTGCTCCCTCTCAATAAACTACGCAGAATACTGGCTACATTGAGACTAATTGCCGCGTGATCCAGCGTTCCTCCCGCCATCATCGTGATATAGCCGTCGATATATTCGTAACGCGTCTCTGCGTCGTTGCGCTCAAGCTGAAAATATGCGTCAACGCTCATCGCTGGATGGTGTGGTAGGGCAGTCATATCTCTTCCTCCTCTCAGCAAAATCCCCGTAATATGCGGTATTTCGCTTTTTACCTTACTTCGACTTTTGTTATTGATATAGACCATCTATATTTTGTAAGTATAACATATGTTATGGTATAACTATAAAGGGAATTCCCTTGTCAACAAACCATCGGTAGGCGAAAAAGGTTCAAGCCGATTGGCTTCCGCAGCGAATCTCCAAAAAGTACCGGCCAAATGCGCGTTTCACTACACGGAAGATGATGGGGGAATCACCATATAATGCTTGAAATCGTATGCATCCCTGGCCGCAGCTAAAGCATTTTCGTACGCTGTTTCTGCGGGGGCTACTTGGTGAGTTAGAAAAGCATTCGTTACACCTCCAGGGAGCGCCTATGTTTTTTACTAATCTAGTATATTGTGACTCTGCGGATTTTAATGCTACCTCGGCTCTTTCCAATGCTCTAAGCTGAGGATGTATTCTTTCGAGATCAGGATATATTCTTTCCATTAGGGAGGCTCTTTCATCGGAAGATAGTTGTTGATAGTCATTTAGATTTAGCTGAGGAATGTTTAGCCCTTCTCTTGGGGGAAAGTCCTTACTGTTCCATCCATTTCCAGGAAAGCCTGTACGCTCCCATCTAGTAATATCAGCTTTAGGAGGAGGAGGAACCTCTTCTCGTGCCTCGCGTAGTCTGTTTTCTAAATCCTCCCATCTTTGCGGTTGATGTTCAGCTAGAGCCGTTGTCTGTTTCTCCAGATCTGTCAATAAATTTTCAAATGCTGTCCTAGCGCTACTTGAAAATCTCAGGCTCCGATGACTGTTATCAGTCTCATTATATTGCTTTTCGAAAGAGTCTTTAATATGAGTAGCTGCAAAGTGGCAACTGTCACGTATAGAAGCAATGGCATCTATTTGGTCGCTTACTATTCGACGCCTCTCTGCATGGCGAGGGTCGACTGATCCCCACTGTGTTATTTTATTGTATTCACCTATGAAACGATTTTGTGAACTTTCCATTAGATTGCGGATACTTCCATCCAGTCTATCAGCTCTTTTTTTTAGCTCTTTTAAATTTTTGCTTTTAGACAGATCCTTGGTGGCGTCGTAAATGTTCTTCTCACCGCCGCCATCATTCTTTTTCTTTCCACCATCGCCTTCTTGATTATTTTCTCTAACTTGTTCTGACATAATCTAACCCTATGTGTTCAAATAATGTCGACTGTATCTTTGACTTTCTGTTCAAAATCAGTAAGTTTTTTTCTCGGGCCTTAAGTTCATCTGCAATTTGTAAGGCCAGTCCTTCTATAGCAACGTTCAGAAGAAAGAAGCACCCCTTCTGCACTGATATTACTGGAAAGCGGCGAGCGTTTCCAGGAGAAAAGAGGGAAAGTTTCCTGTCCTCTCAGGGCTCAATCCTTCCCAACGCCGCTGTAAGATCAAAACCTTGTTCATAATAAATGGCAATGAGATCGTAACAGGTGAAAGTGCGTTAGAGACAATACGAGCAAATTGTGTGGAGAGAGATTTGCTCGTGGTCGTAGGCATGATAGAACCCTCGATGGGACCCTCATCGTTCTCGTAAAGAGCAATAGGTTCTGACATAGTAACATGTATCTCCTTTTTATCTCCTAACGTTCGGCTGATGCTTCTGACTACTCGTGGCTATGAGTAAAGAGCCTGACAGGCAGTGACAGGATACCCAAGTATTTTGCTGGCTACAGCGCTAAAATCAAACGCATCGCCGCTACAGTAGACCTGTAAGTTACCCCCATGCTCATCGTTGGACGATGTGGTAGGGCTGTCATGTCTCTTCCTCCTCGCTGCAAAATAGCAATAGATTGCATCAGAAGCATATCTATTCAGTGACTTACACTACAGTATTGAATTTTCTGAAAACAGCATAGCATGAGAGACAGGTGATTGTCGATAGAGATATGAACAACAGATACCCCGATGCTATATTTTTGAAAATTGGTGTAGTAAACGTTTTTAAGAAATGATGTCAAATGTTGACGAATGGATATGCTTATGCTATAGTTCTCGTTATGAAATTAAGTCAGTACGCCAAACAACAAGGGATTAGCTATCGAACCGCTTTACGCTGGTTTCGAGATGGAACAATCCAGGGGTATCAAGCGCCATCAGGAACCATTATCGTAACCGAGCGGGAATTGATGCAAATGGTTCAAAAAGTGGCGATTTATGCGCGCGTTTCTTCCTCAGAACATCGGGAGAAGTTAGAGCGGCAAGCTGAACGCCTGGGTCAGTATTGTACGGTTCGCGGCTATCAGGTAGCTATGGTGGTCAAAGAGATCGCTTCCGGGGTCAATGAGAGTCGCCCGAAATTGCTCAGCCTCTTGAAGGATACGACCATTACCCTGATTGTGGTTGAGTATCGTGATCGGCTCACACGCTTTGGCTTTCACTACATTGACACGCTTTTCTCTGTACAGGGGCGCGTCATAGAAGTCGTAAATCCCGCGCAAAATGATACCGAAGAATTACTGGCTGATCTGACCAGCATTATCTCCTCGTTCTGTGCGAGACTCTATGGGCAACGTCGTGCCAAACGGAAAACCGATCAGATTGTCAAACAACTTCAGGCAAAGGAGCAAGAGGAATGCGATTAGTTGAGCAGCATTGTATCGGTGTGCATGATCCACGATACGCCGCCATTGATGACGCGGCATTCCGATCCAAGAATCTCTACAATGCAGCCAACTATCTTGTTCGACAATCCTTTATTCATCAGGGGATCTACCTCAACTCTGCGGCGATCTTCCATCAGATCAAGACCCATGAAGCCTATCAAGCTCTTCCTCGCAAAGTCAGCAATGATGTCCTCCGCTTGCTGGATAAGAACTGGAAAGCCTTTTTCAAGGCCATGAAAGCCTATGAAGAGGACCCATCCAAGTTTTTAGGGCGTCCCAAAATTCCGAAATACAAGGAGAAGGATGGGCGCAATATCCTCATCTATGACAAGCAAGCTCTGAGCAAGACGGCGATCAAGAAAGGGATCATTGCACCGTCTCAACTTGAGATCACTCTCCCAACGAAACAAACCACCATCGTGCAGGTGCGCATTGTGCCACGTGGCAATCACTACGTGGTCGAAGTGGTCTATACCCGCGAGGAACAACGAGCTTCTGTTGATCCTACCCTTGTTGCAGCTATTGATATGGGTTTAGATTGTCTTGCGACGCTAACCTCCAACAAGCCAGGGTTTCCCCCGCGTCTTGTCAACGGGCGTCCACTCAAGTCGATCAATCAACATTACAATAAGCAACGGGCCAAACTGCAAAGCAAACTTGGCAAACGTGGGACCAGCCAGCGTCTCGAACGTTTCACCACGAAACGTACGCGCAAGATCAATCACTACCTGCATACGCAAAGTCGCCGTTTGATTGATATCCTGGTCGAGGAGGGCATCGGGACCCTGGTGATTGGAAAAAACCCTGAATGGAAGCAGGAGATCAACATTGGCAAACGGAATAATCAAAACTTTGTGAGTATTCCCCATGCACGCTTCATCGACATGCTGACCTACAAGGCCAAATTGGGAGGGATTGAGGTGATCATTGTCGAAGAAAGCCATACCAGCAAGTGCAGCTTTCTTGATCTTGAACCTATCCGCCATCATGAGCACTATGTCGGGAAGCGTATCAAGCGTGGCTTATTCCGAGCTTCCAATGGGCGACGCATTCATGCTGACGTCAATGGCAGTTTAAACATCCTGAGAAAAGCAATCCCTGAATCCTTCGGGCAGGGGATAGAGGACGTGGCAGTCCGTCCAGTGGGTTTACCCACATACTGAGCAATATTTGTCATTGTTCAGGTGAACTGTTATACTCGTGGGGAATTGTAGCATTGAGAGGTACTATGCCCGAATATATCTGGGGTCGCAACCCCGTGATGGAAACATTACATGCTGGACGTCGTGTGAAGCGCCTGCTGCTCGCCGAAGGTGTCCGCGAAACACCACCTATCGCTGCTATCGTGCAGGAGGCCCAGCGGCAGCATATTCCGATGGATATCGTAGCGCGTGCGCGGCTTGATCAACTGAGCCGGGGTGCCGTGCATCAGGGTTGTCTGGCACAGGTTGAGGAGCGCAGCTATGCCAGCGTCGATGAGATGCTCACTCGTGCCAAGCAGCGCAACGAAGCTCCATTTTTGCTCATCCTTGACGCGATTCAGGATGTCAACAACCTCGGTTCTCTGCTGCGTACCGCTGAAGCGGCAGGCATACACGGCGTGATCATCCCGCAACATCGCGCGGCGGAGGTCAACGCCACTGTGGTAAAGACGGCGGCTGGTGCAACTGAATATCTGCTGATCGCGCAAGAAACCAATCTGACACGTACGATTGAGGATCTTAAAAAACGCACGATTTGGGTGGTTGGACTGGCCGGTGAAGCGCAAACAGTGTACACACAGGCTAATCTGACGGGACCATTAGCGCTGGTGGTTGGCAATGAGGGCAAGGGTATCAGCCGCCTGGTGCGTGAGCATTGCGATGTGTTGATCAAGCTTCCCATGTACGGACATATCAACTCATTGAATGCGGCGGTAGCGGGCAGTATTGCACTGTATGAGGCGCTGCGCCAGCGCACGACACAGAGCAAATAAGGCATGAGAACATGCGAGCATGCCTCGTCGCGACTCAATAGTCTCCTTTTCGTTACGTATCTTGATACTGTAGCGTTTGTATAAATACCATGCTATGTTCTCAGGAGTGCATAACCGTGTTCAGGACTTTGATCAAACGTACTGTTTTTCTGTGTTGGGCCATCATGGGATTTTTCCTGGTGACTTCACTTTATGCACCAACTTCGCAAGCGGCTGCCATAAATAGCAACATATCAATACGATCAACTGCGACTCCCACTGTCGTGCTCAGTCAGCCGGGAGTCAGCGGTCAGTTTGAAGGACATCCTGGGACATTGATAGGTATCTCTGGCAGCGGTTTTACGGCTAGAGAGGTGCTCAACCTCTATACAACCTCTGATAGCGCGCAGCAGTGTGGTGCCGGTACGAATAATCTGCAAGAATTTACTTCACTGACCGTCAATGCGGATGGCACGTTTCAGTTACCGGCTACGACAACCTGGCCTAGTAGCGCGGGGACCGCTAACACGACCTATTATATCTGTGCAATCAACGCCAATAATACCGAATACGCCATCTCGGCTGCATCATTTATCGTTGAGCCGCCTGTGACTGCCACCGTACAATCGGCTACCACAGTCAATCCTGGAGACCCGGTGACGATTACCGGCGATAACTGGCTCCCTGCCCAGGCGCTCACGGTGGCGATTATGCCTACGGGTCAAACCTCGGTGCTTGTTAACGCCCAGACGACCCCGGACTATACCGGCCATTTCAGCCAGACGCTGACTTTTCCCGCCAACACAGCTCCCGGAAATTACAGTATCAGTGTTGTCGCCAACAACGAAGTCACATTAAAATTTGAGCAAGACAACGCGATTGTCGTAAATGCTCCCGTGGTGCCAACACCTACGATTGCCGCGCCAACACCGACGCCAACGGTCGCACCGACGCCAACACCAACACCGACTGCTACCGTAACTGTAGCTGGCAATGGCGGAACAGCGAATAGCGGCGGCGGTGGTCCCTCGGGCATGAGCATCTTGATTTTTACGCTCGGTGGTTTAGGTATCCTGATGGTCGTGGTGGGCATCATCATGTTTGCCGCCTACTCACAGGCCGCTCCCATCTGATGCCTGAGCTTCACTGGTCGCAAACCTCGGATAGCATTACAAATATAGATTTTCTCTGCTGTGAGCAGGTCATCCAGAAACAACTTTTCTTCTCTTGCTCGATGGCTCTTTTCTAGGAGTGATTGACGGTAGATGCCATTGAGTAACCCGCAGCAGAGAGGAGGTGTGAGAAGAGAGCCTGTGCGTGCGATAAAAATATTGTTCGTGGCTCCCTCAGTTACTTCTCCCTTCTCATTCAGAAAGATTACATCGGCATAGCCACGCTCCTGAGCAAAACGACTGGCCCGATCATAAAGTGCGCGATCTGTCGTTTTATGATAGTACATACGATTTTGTGAATTTGTTCGTTCTGAACCGAGCACGACATCTAGCTCTGCGGCAAGCTCCTGCCGTTGGATCTGGAGAGCTTCGCCCAGGCAGTGACCGGCGCGTTTGAGCTTCAGCCGCACTTTGTACTGCTGGCCTAGCACAAAGGTAGCGCTTAGTTGAGTAAGAACGCGCTGGATGTCTGCCGCATCATAGCGATAGCCAAAGTAAGCAGCCGAATCGGCCATGCGTTGCAGATGCTTTTCGAGTCGCTGATACCTGCCATCCCATAAAATAGCTTCCAGAATATCAAATTCCATCGCGGTACTACCCTCCAGCCGAACCAGTGAGAAAATGGGCTTTGAGCGCGCATTCGGCATATTCAGCCGAGGCGAGCGAATCAGAGATGATTCCGCTTCCCACGCCCATTTCGCCATGCCCGTTTTCAAGCACGATAGTCCGAATTGCCACATTAAAGATAGCACGGGCCTTTTGATCCGAGTGATCCAGGGCGGGAGCAAAGTACCCGATAGAGCCGGTATAAATGCCTCGTGGGGATGATTCCAGCTCTTTGATGATTTCCATAGCTCTGATTTTAGGAGCACCAGTGATTGATCCGCAAGGGAATAAGCTGCGGAACAATTGGGAATAGTCTACATCTGCTTTCAGTCTGCCCTCCACTGTTGAAGTCATCTGAAACAGCGTAGCGTATTTTTCAATAGTGAAGAGGTGAGGCACAGTAACAGAGCCAGTTTGGCACACTCGTCCCAGATCGTTGCGCAAGAGATCAACGATCATCACATTTTCTGCGCGATTTTTTGCATCACTGGCAAGCCATTCCGCCACATGCCGGTCTTCGTTGCCTGTACGACCGCGCGGCGCAGTTCCTTTCATTGGCTGAGCGAGAATATGTTGCCCCTGCAGGCGAAAGAACAGCTCTGGAGAAAAACAGAGGATATCCTGTCCAGCAGCTCGTATATAGGCACTGTAACAGACCGGTTGCTTCCTCTTCAATGCCTGATAGAGCGACAACGGCGAATCGCTAAACGTGAAGGAATAGCGTCCGGTAAAATTAACCTGATAGACATCACCAGCGCGGATATATTCCTTGATGCGTTCAACGTTTGCATGGTACTCGGCTTCGTCCAGATTGAAGACAATATCGTTTATGCGATGAGTGAGCTTCTCCTGTGCAAGCGGGGGAAGAGGACCCACATGCGCTGAACCAGGCATTTCTTGAAATGTCCCTATCTTGTGATCATAGATGAGCGGTTGCCGGTACACCCCAAACCAGGCAAGCGGCTGTTTTTCGTGGTGATAGTCGGACAGGCCCAGTTTCTGAATATGGTAGCCACATTCATACGCAAAATAACCAGCAAGATAGTAACCTTGTTGTATATAGGTTGAAATCGAGTCAAACAGGCTCTCTAATTCGCTGATCCGGTGAATCTGGAGTATCTGTACAGGATCAAGAAAGAGAAGACTGCATGCATTGCTTTGATTATACTGTGTACTTTCAAGGAAGACGACATGCTCCTTGTTTTGAAAGAGAGAATAATAGTTTTCGGGGAACTCCTGAAAAGACACGGCTGAGCTTTCTGTCATTTTTCTAGTGGATGCCTCGTAAGAGAAGAGATTATGAACGATCTCTCAATACAATAATGCTCTACTCTACCACATCATTCTCTTTTTAGCGACTACCCCACACTCCTTATTTCCTGAATAATCGTATTTTTGACGCACTAACTGTTGCTGTGTAGTAGTAACTATTTATACACTATTAAATATACAAAATCACACAATGAACAATCATTAGTAACTATTCAGGTCAGCGAGAGTAGCAAGTCGCGTAGGGACAACCGCAAGGGTTATCCGAGTTGAGCTGAAACCAGGGATGGGCCGCCGCTTGACAATGACCCACATCTTTTGAGATTTATCGCGCCCGCCGTGCAAATCATACCTTTATCGCTCATTAGATAACACAAACATTTTTTGGGAAAAGATCATCATTACACCCGTTTTACTCCTCTTCTTGCAATACGTTGTCTTTTTCCACTTGTGGGTAATTGTCAGGGCCGCCGCTAGGGACGCAAAGACCTTTTTTCCCACTTCCGACGCAAGAGACGAGCAGCCAAAAAAGGTCTTCGCTCGGCCTCTACGCGAGATTGCGTTGCACCTGAATAGTTACCAAATTTTCATCTTATAGCTGATGAGAGAAAAATAAGCTCTTGTTAACTTTTTTCACCGTTGTGCTTGCTTCTCATCTTACTCTCATGCTATCCTGATAAAAAGGCATCTTGAACTATAGCGAGTGCCGATTTCATTGGGAACAAACACTTTCTCCAGCTCGCATGAGTAGTTAGTATGTGATAAAGAAGTATAGAATGCTCTAAGGGTCGCATGACCGTGGCTTTCTTATTGAAGAACCGAGTGATGGCGGGAATAAGATACTTTCTAAGAAGGGGGAGAGGAAATGATAAGCGGTGCTACACCAATTGAACGCTATAAAGACTTTGTTTATCAGCAAAAATGTATGAGTATTAGGCAACTCATACAGCTACGTAAGCAATATATTACGGGTATACCAAAATGGAGACTTCCTCTCTGGGGATACGTATGTGCTCTTCCCGTTATTCTCATAGCTTTCTTCCTACTAGTGTTCTTCCATCGATTCATTTACCCACTTCTTTTCCCTACAGTTTTTCTGACCCTGGCTCTTGCACTCATTTCCTTTCTCTGGGGAGTAGGTCCAGCATTGCTTATGCTTGTCATCAGTCTCGTTGGTCTGGATTTTTACTTTATCCCACCAGTAGGCCAACTCACTTTGCTGAATTGGGAGAGCATTACGCAATGGTTTCCCTTCTTGATCACTAACTTGATTATTGTGTTGATCACTGGACAACGTGAACGTGCATATATAAACGGTTATCAGAGTCTGCAGCAACTTCACCAGTATGCGGAAGAGCTTGAGACTGCGACTAGTTATCTGGAGGAAACGAAGCGTGAGAGGGATAGTTTTCTCTTAGTCGCTTCACATGAACTCAAGAATCCGGTCACAAGCATTCGTGGTCAGTTACAGTTGCTGCGGCGTCACTTAGCCAAAAAACCGACTGCAATAGATGCACATGATTTAGAAGAAACGTTGCAGCGCATTCATGACCAAAGCATCAGGCTTACGACGTTAATAGATCAACTTCTTGATATAAATATCTTCCGTTCTCATGAAACAGTTCTCTCAAAGAGCCGCTATGACCTCAACCAGCTCTGTCAAAAAGTTATCGAGGATCAGCTCGCATTGACGGGCCGGGTAATCGTCTTTTCTCCTTCTGTGGAACCGTTAGAATTGCAGATAGATGTTGATCGTATGATCCAGGTTGTTCTCAATCTTGTAGGTAACGCGCTGAAATATTCATCTCGGGATAAGCCCGTGGAGGTGCGTGTGAGCCGCAACAACCAGCGCGCTTTGCTACAGGTGCAGGATCATGGCTTGGGCATTACTCCCGAGGAGCTTCCCCATATCTTTGGGATGTATTATCGTACTCCCAGAGCACGTTCCTCAACCACCTCTGGCCTGGGTCTAGGGCTCGCCATCTCTAAAGATATTGTAGATCGGCACGGGGGACACATCTGGTGTACATCTGAGTTAAACCGTGGCTCTACCTTTTTTGTTGAACTGCCTTGTCAGAATGAAGAACTTGTATAGGGATCACTATCACTAAAAAGAGGAGTCCTCCTGTTTTAAATTTGTAGGAGGACTCCTTTGCATTAGCGATAAACAAAGCTCTCAAGAGGCTTTAGTGGTCATACAATGCATCTACACGGTGGCGAAACTAGCCCAGCGACAACTTTTTGAAGATACCTTCCGGGATGCTCTTGAGCACAAATATAATCGGCAACCAGAACCAGGGCAGATAGACCACATCCTTACCCTTGAGCATGGCCTCGTAGACTCCCCGACCGACGACACGCGAGCTGGCGAAGAGTGGTCCCTTTTTGATGCCAGCAGTCATCGGCGTATCCACAAAGCCCGGCTTCACCGTCACCACGCTTACTCCTGCCGCTGACAGCCGATTGCGCAAGCCCTGCAAAAATGTACTCACCCCGGCTTTGGCTGTCCCATAGACATAATTCGACTTGCGTCCGCGATCTCCCGCGACCGAGGAGATGACGGCGATGCAGCCACGCTTCTGCTGCTCAAAATAGTTGGCACTGATCGTCAAGAGCGATACGACGCTGGTAAAATTGCTGGCTAATTCGCGCAACGTCTCTTCTACACTCAACTCACATTTACGCTGATCGCCTAACGTGCCATGCGCAATCAGCAGCATATCCAGGTTGCCTAACGTGGAGAGCGCCTGCTCAAACATCTGCTGATGCCCTGCCAGGTCGCTGACATCCAGCAGGTACGTTTCGACACATTGCGCGCCACGTGCCTGCAAGTCGTCTGCTACTGTAGCAAGTTTGCTGGCTGTGCGACCGACCAGGAAGAGTTCTGCGCCATCGTGCGCGAAGCGTTTGGCCGTCTCGTGGGCAATGGCCGAGCTGGCTCCTATAATCAATACTTTCATCACAAACATACCTTTACTCGGGTAGGGGGCGGAGCTTGCCTCCGCCCGGGGACGCACGCGAGGTGACGCCCCTACCCAATAAATCATGGACGCACGCGAGGTGACGCCCCTACCCATTTCCCCTCGGGAGGTGCTACCACAGGCGTAGTGACGCGCCGCCAGAAGCTCGATGAGAACTTAGGATCGACATATTGCGCAAACTCGCGCCACTGTGGATAGTAGCTCTGAAAGGTCTCGGGACTCATACGCGCGTCTTTCGCGGGATACACTATGCCCCCGCTTTGCAGTACCGTGCGATCCAGGTCTTCGAGCAAGCGCAACGTTTTGCGTCCGTGGTACGAGAAGTCCAGCGCCAGAGTCAAGCCTGGACGTGGAAAAGATAACATACCAGGAGATGTTACGTTGCCAAACGTTTTCAACACGGTCAAAAACGAACCTTCGCCCGAGTGCCGGATGCGTCCCAGGATGTCGCACATGGCTTCGCGCGCTGTGTTGAAGGGTACCACAAACTGGTACTGCAAAAAGCCGCGTTTCCCGTACAGGTGGTACCACTCGTGGATCGCATCGAGAGGATAAAAGAAAGGCTCGTATGGCACAATTTTGTGCACTAGCTTCTGACGCTGAATAGTGTAGTAAGCCTCGTTGAAAGCTTTAACCGTCAATGAATTCAGCGCAAACGTGGGCAGGTCGACGGGCACAGCCAGTGGCAGGCGTTTCTGTACAGGTTTTGTCGCCAGCCTTTTTGACCGGTTGTTGTTGCCACGCAGTAATTTTCCGCGACACAGTCCTGGTCCACCAATCAAAATATCGACCCAGGACATTGTATACTCATACGCCTGGTCAGAGGCCGCTGAAAGCTCGAAGAACTCGTCGAGGGATGTAAAACGGATAGAGTCCATATCGATGTAGGGGTTAACGATAGGTTTCAGGCGGAACTCGGCCCATAAAATAACTCCGGTGAGACCCAGCCCGCCGATGGTGGCGCGAAAAAGCTCGCTGTGTTCAGTTGGCGTACAGATAAAACGCTCCCCGGTCGAGCGTAGTAATTCAAATTGGGTGACGTGACAGCCGAAGGTTCCGGCGCGGTGATGATTTTTGCCGTGCACATCATTGGCGATAGCCCCACCCACGGACACGAATTTGGTGCCTGGCGACACTGGCAGAAACCAGCCATGTGGTACCGTGACCGCCAGGACGTCCGCCAGTGAAACACCAGCTTCGCAGCGTATCAGGCCCTCTTCTCTGTCGAACGCGATCAAGCGTTTGAGGTGGCTCATGTCGAGTAGAATGCCACCATCATTGAGGCAGCTATCGCCGTAACTGCGCCCGTAGCCATAGGGTAGGATAGGTTGTTCGTATGCTGACAGATCTGGCAGTTCGTCGCGCCAGTAAACAGGAATGACCTGGCTGGATCTTGCTCTGGGATAGCGACCCCAGGATTGAGGCGTATTATATTGGGAACTCATGGATGTTTCAAGTCCTTAAGCCGTAATTGCGGAGATAGCTTCATTCTCTTTAAAACGTATTATATGCACACTTGTCTACATAGTGCAGTATCCTCATACGGATCAGTGGAATGGAGAAAACCTGATGCCGCCTCCCTGCCGCAGTTATGTTACACGAACGATGCCGGAGACGTCAAGTGGTTTGGCAATAGGCAGCCCAAAGGGTCTCCATCCTTGCGGAGGAAACGTTGGGAAGCAAGGTAGGGAGGGCGTGTCCTGGCAACCGTCCGCGAGGCTTCTTCGGAGATCGGAGGTGTACGCAAGGTCTGACAATAGCCCATATTTTTCGAGATATTCGGGCGATACGGGCGCGATAAATCGGACCCCTACCTCTTTGGCAATGAATTGCCTTTTTTCCTTTGGGTAATATATTTGCCGGATGGAATCGGCGCACGGCGATTTATCGCGTGTGGGTAGGGGGCCCGGTTCGCCGCGCCCGCCGTGCTATCCCGAGTGTCCCGTTTTGACATAATTATAGCAAATTTGCCATGTTCTCTTGTATGCTAGCATCAATCACGCTATACTAGAGCGACATTTATAGTGATATATCTAATCTATTTGTTGCGAGGACGCTATGGCAGAGGTATCCACCGAGCAGACACTTCAACTTCCAGCGCGGCTGATCAAACTATGCCATTGGTTTTGGGCCAAGCAGCCTCGTCTATGGTGCTTGCTAGGCAGTAATATCTTTACCCTATTGATCTGGCTGGTTGGTTCGCTGCTGGTGACGAACAAAACAACGTTGAAGACGTTGCCCCTTCAAGGCATCATAGAGAACATTGCACACAATGGACTTGTCTATACGCTGATCCTCCTGCTACTATTTTTTATATTACTCTCTTTTACTTTCATCTCCTATCTCATAGGCCACATGCCAATACCCGCACCGTCGCAAGTATTGCCAGCAGAGCTGCAAGAGGAACAGAAAGAGCAGCAAGAGAAGCACGACCTCAAGAGGGCCTATCTACGTTATCTGCAAGCGCAAGTGAAGCTCTTGCCATCATTGGGGCTTGGTGTCTCCGACCTCATCGCGCCGCAGGGTGTCCCGTTAGCAGACGTCTTTATTCCCTTGCAATTTCGTGAAAGTCCCAAAGCGCTCAAACTGCATCCTCTGGAGCAGGGCGAAATAAAAGCTGCGGCTGGACTGGATCGGCAGCACGCGGATTATCTGCTACTGGACGCGAAAGGCGAGTGGGAGCGCACATTTATGCAGCGGGACCGTTTAGACATCGCCACGCTCTGGGATCTCCTGTCACCTGAGCGACCAGCCGCTGTGCTGCAAGGCTCACCCGGCATGGGCAAGAGCACTTTACTCGCCCGTATCGCCCTCTCTCTCGCAAGCCAGCAACTGGGCGAGCCTGACACGCGGCTTATGCTGACGCCACCACTGCTCCCTCTGCTTGTGCTGATCAAAGAATATGCCGATTATCTGGAGCATCCTCCAGTAGCAGTAGCTGGCACAGAGCAGGCGCATCAGCGCAGCTTGCAAGCATTTCTGGCCTACGATATCGAGCGCAAGCTACAGCAGAAAGGCGTTGCAGCCGCTTGTGACATTGCACAGCAGGTAGAGCAGTGGCTAAAGACCTGTCAGTGCCTGGTTATGTTCGATGGGCTGGACGAAGTGAGCGACAAAGCGCTGCTGCGAGAAATCCAGCAGGCTATTCATGACTTTATCGAGCAACAGCGTCACCCGGACGTGCAGGCGCAGACCTATAATCGCTTCTTGATTACTTCCCGCGTCGCCGAGTATGACGCGCCCGCCCTGGAAGGTTATCGCTACTTCCTGGTGGCCGAACTCTCGCTTGAGCAGATCAAAGCTTTTCTCCCGTGCTGGTATCGTGCCAGCATCACAGTCTCCGCCGCCGAGGTAGCGGCCAGAACGGAGAAGTTAACTGCAGATCTTATCAATGCCAGCGAGAAAAATGCAGCAGTGCGCAAACTCGCTGAAAACCCGCTTTTGCTCACACTGATGGCCGTTATGCTCCACAATGGTACGCAATTGCCGGAACGTCGCGTTGAGTTATATCAAGCCGTCACCAAAACGCTCTTAGAGAGCCGGAACGCGGTGAAGGGCTTGCCGGAACTCTATGAGGACGAGGCCATACAGCGCCTGGGTCCGTTGGCCTTTACTATGCAGGAGCGTGGCAACAGCTTGGCGCGCCGTAGCGAGGTAGAAGCAGCGATCAAACAGGCCATTGCATCGCCGCTGGGATCGGGCGCGTATTCAGAGCAGCAAGTAGCGGCAGAGGTCGCCGCCTATGTCGAGTCAATTGGCAGACGTGGCGGACTCTTCGTCTTGCGCACAGGTGACTACTATGGTTTCATGCATCGCTCGTTCCAGGAGTACTTTGCCGCGCGTCACATGCTACGTGAGATTGAAGGCGACCGTCAGCCAAAGATCAAAGCATTTGTCAGGCTGGTGCGTGAGCATCCCAATACCTGGCGCGAACCCTTTATCCTCGCCGTTGCTTCGAAGAGCGCTGGTGATAGTGGCCCGCTTGCCAGCATGATGATCCGCGCACTCTTGAGTCCAAAACAAGCCCCTGCACTGCGTGATATCCTGCTTGCCGCTACTTGTGTGATTGAAGCAAAATACGTCAATATTGACAATGCCTTGCAACGAGATATTGCCGAACACCTGTTATCTCACTATGAGCAGGCACAAAAGGAGCTGCATTTTGAGGATTGTAAGGCAATAGAACGTGTCGTCAGGGATTGGTTGCTGGTGCTGCGTGCACAAGAAGCGTACCTGGAATTACCACACGCGCTCCAGCGTGCCATCTCTGATACGCAGCATCCTGAGCTCCAGCGTGCGACTTTGACGCTACTCACCATGATTGTCGAGAAATTGCTGCCCGCCCGCTATGACATCCACGCGTTGCTCATACCCTCCTTGCTTGCGCTTGCAGGTCTGGATTCCATTGGCGACTATCGTCCCGCTCCCCAATTGTCCGTAGTAGTAAATTTTGTTATCGCCGATCTCGCTCTCGCTGTGCTCACCTCTATGGGTCAGCGCGGGCCTGCTGGCCTTCTGCTCAAAGAGCAGCAGCACTACTTCAAGGATAATCCACAACAACTACGCGATCTCGCCCTTTATTCGCTGGCATGTGGTACTTTGATTACACCGACGCTTATTCCCTGGCGTGAAGATAACTATCAGCGCTACGAGGCTGCTATTGGCGCGTGGATACAGCTTCGTGATAGCTACAAGCAAGCGCGTATTACGGAGCAGAACATTGTCACCTGTCTTGGCATTCAGCAAACCTTGCTGGATTGCGCCGAAGAGGCCAGCTACCCAATTGCCTTGCATTTACCGGCTCTGTTGCAACAGGCTGCTGGTCACTCTGTACAATGGCAGGACATATGGCAAAGCCATTTGTTAGAACAACTGGATAGCGGGCGCTATATCAGCTATCAAGAAGTTGCACTCTTCTGGACAGCGCTCTTCCCTGCTGAACGAGACTTGCAAATGCTGGTAGATCGTATGCTGGTCCACTACAACGGTACCCAGGGACCTCAACAACGCTATGTTCAATGTTTTCTATCATTTTTGAGCAGAGACTTGAGAGATTTAAGATACTTGAGAGATTTGAGAGATTTGAGAGATTTGAGATACTTTAGATATGTGAGATACTTTAGAGAGTTGGGAGAGTTGAGGGATTTAAGATATTTTAGAGACTTGAGGGATTTAAAATACTTTAGATACTTTAGGGACTTAATGCTAACTCAGAACATAGCAGAAAAAATAAGCATGTTGCTGCCTTCTCATGATAACTTGGAGGATATAGATTTGCTAACTATCCTCATGGGACGCATATTGCAGATACAGGAGCAGAAGGCAACAGGCAAAGCAGTTGAAACAGAGGTGCAAAGGCTTATGGCTGTCGTTCTTGGATATCTGGTATCAGGAAGTGTCGATACTGAGCCTCGCGAAGCGGTTCTGGACGTTGTGCGCTATTTGCCTGCGCGCACAGCCAATGAGGTACGCTTTGTGCTGCAAACTATAAATGGTACTGCGGATAGTGGCGTACATGCGGCGGGTGCATATGCGTTGCGTATTGCACGGCCAAAGGATACTGAGGCATGGCAAGAATTAGAGCAAGGGAAATTATCGAGCGTGGGAGAAGTGAGGAAGGCTGTGGAAGAAGCCTTGCAGCGCAGAAAGTAGTATTGCCTTGTATTCGGATGAGCAATGTCTGTATGGCTGCTCCTCGAAGCCTTATTGCCGTCCAAGCAGATCTTCAACTCATTTTATTTGAGCCTATCCGGGGTGGGACGAAAAAAGAAAATCAAATGCAGTCAACGTATGAATTTTTGCTACATCCACTAGTTCACTCACCTCAATGTATTCATCAGGACCACCATAATTATATGCGGTAAGGCCGCAATTCGCGCTAGGAACGCCTTTGATTAATCTGTAGAGACGGGCATCAGAGGCTCCAAGCCGAAGCGTAACGGCAGGCACCTGCTTCGTTACCTCCTGGATATTCTCAGTGAGTAATGAAAAAATCTCATGGTCTATGTCAGACCAGTTTGGCTCATATTGCCGGAGTATAGTATAAGAGAGCCACGGGAAGGGGTCTATAGCCTCCCTAATCTCTTGCTCAACTTGTGCGATGCTTAGACCTATAGGTATTCTGATATCTATTCCCGCTGTAGCTCTGGCTGGAACAAGGTTAATTAAATCTCCTCCTGCAATAGCACCTATTTTTGCTGTTACTGTTTGAAATATTTCTAAATTATCTTTGCTCTCCACACTTGTTATCGCTTTTATTATCTTTTCTGGGGTATTAATCTCCATTACTCCGAGACGTTCTTTTATCCTTGATATACCATCGATCAATCGTTCGATAGCATTTTCCCCCTGACGTATATGAACCCCATGAGCAGATTTCCCACTGGCACACAGCTCAAGCCAAAGCAGACCTTTTTCGCCAAAATGCACAACCAGCGGAGAACCTACATCGCCAATGATCATGGCGTCGCCCGTCGCATGGGGCACTGTATCGAGAAGGTAGTGGGTCCCCTGGTATCCCAAATACTCCTTATCGCCTGCTAAGGTAAGTACGATCTCACCAGACCAACTCTCTCTGCATTCAGCCATTAGGATAAATGCAAGCATGGAGCAGGCAACACCTGCCTTCATGTCGGCAGCCCCACGTCCATAGAGTCGCCCATCCTTCTGTATGCCTGCAAAAGGATCAACTGTCCAGCTCGCCTGGTCTCCTATCGGGAATGTATCCAGGTGCCCATTAAAGACAAGTCGTCTCCCCGGACCGTTTCCTTTTATCCTAGCGACGACATTCGTAATAGGGGATTCCATCGTGTGCAGCGTCACCTCCACTCCCTCGACTTGTCTTAAGATCTCAGCAACGACCTGAGCTATTGCCCGTGTGTCTGACGGAGGGGTGACACTTGGAATTTGCACCAGGCGGGAGCAAAGATCGGCCAAGAACGTTCCTCTCTCATCCACTTTCGTGGACAGTTGTTTTTTGAACTCTTGTATGAGCATGGTATATCCCTTTCATGAGAAAAATATGCAAAATCACTTGACCTCTAGTGATCACCATTAGCCCAGTTTAGCCGGTATTACGTACACCAGCGGCAATGCCATTGATGGTGAGCAGCACCGCGTAGGTTAATTGTGCGCGTTCGCGTTCTTCAGCGCTGGCGGTTTGTTGTCCCTCGTTATCCAGCATGAGTGGTCCACCGAGTGCGCGCAGGCGTCGCAATAGCACCACCTGGAAGTAACTCAGCGGATCAACATAGGGGTTACGTCGCTTGATCGACTCTTGCAAGACCGGTGACGCGTCGAGCAGTGTCTTCCCTCCAACAATGCTGATGACAAGATGTTGGGTCCGCTCATATTCCTCCCTGATCTCGCGCGAGATACGTTCGCGTATCGTTTCATCTGTCACCAGTTGTGCATAATTTTGCGCTATATGCATATCCGCTTTCGAAAGCGTCATCTGCAGATTGTCCAGGAAGGCGCGTAAGAACGGCCAGTGGTGATACATCTGTTGCAGTTGTGTCAGATGTGTGGGGTTCTCGTGAATATACTCCTCTAATGCGCCTCCCACGCCGTACCAGCTCGGCAAAACGTAGCGGCTCTGCATCCAGGAAAATACCCAGGGGATGGCGCGCAGCTCCTCGATAGCGCGTCCGCTGGTCCGGCGTGCCGGGCGTGACCCAATGTTGAGCCAGCCTAACTCCAGAATGGGCGTGGCCTGCTCAAAGAAACTGAGAAAGGCTGGGTCCTCGTAGATCAAGCCGCGATAGCGCCGATGAGCGCTGGCTGACAGACAATCCATAGCTGCAACCCACTCTTCAGGCGGTTGCGGGTGCACCTGTGTCTCGATGATCTTCTCGTCTGGAATGCTTGATTGTACAACTCCGGCTACTACCAGCTCCATATTGCGTATGGCGATCTCGTGCAGCCCGTATTTGAATGACAGCATCTCGCCCTGCTCTGTAATGCGCAAGCGTCCGTTGACAGTGCCCGGTGGCTGTCCCAGGATAGCTTCGTAGATGGGACCTCCGCCGCGCCCTATCGCTCCGCCGCGACCGTGGAAGAGCGTGATGCCTATGCCATGGCGTTGTCCCATCGCCGCCAACCTACGCTGCGTCTGATAGAGTTCCCAGCTCGAAGTCAGAATTCCGCCATCTTTACTACTGTCAGAGTAGCCGAGCATAACCTGTTGCTCACACTGGCAGCTTGCCAGATATGTGTGATAATCGGGATGATCAAAGGCTTGCTCTAGTATGGCTGTGCAACCGCGCAGGTCATCGACAGTCTCGAAAAGTGGTACGATAGGCAGTGCGCTGATGCCCACCTCTTTACAGAAAAATTGTACTTCGAGCAGATCGCTCAACGTGTGCGTCATACTGATGATGTAGCAATTGATAGCCTTCGGCCCAAATTGTTCGCGTGCCTGGCGAATAGCTTGAAAGGTAGTGAGGATGTGGCTAGTGTCGGGACTGAGCTGCAAACCGGGACGCGTCAGAATACGTGGATCGCGCAGCAAATTCTCCAATATCTCTATACGTTCGGCCTCAGTCAGCGTCATATAGTCATCATGGCGCAAACCTGTAGCGGTAAGGAGTTCGGATAGCGCGGCTGCGTGTCGTTCGCTATGTTGCCGGACGTCCAGGGCCGTAAAGTAGAAGCCAAATACCTCCACTTGTCGTATGAGTGTGGTGAGTGAGCCATGCGCCAGCTCGCGTTCTCCATCTGCCAGCAGGCTGGCCTGGATCAGCCGTAGATCCTGGAGCAGCTCGTCGGCTGTATGATAAGGAACGATTTGTGTTTGCTCTGCACTAGCGGCGCGTGCGTTAGCACCCTCTGACCAGGGTTGTGGACCAGGCGTGTCTGTGGCCGAAAGGGTGGCTTCCAGCCGCTTCCAGGCGAAGGAAAGTTTGCTGCGGTAAGGTTCTAGCTTGACCTGATAGCCTAGTTCGTGAGCATAGTCGGCTAAGCAGGAGGCATCGTGGGCTATGGAGCGCTGTAGCTCTGGCGTGATATGAGCATGGCTGACCGACTGCGAGTAGTCCTGTGCCAGCGCCTCGATAGCTGTGCGGTAGTGTCCAATCACGTGGTTGCGTTGCAAGGTAAGTGCGCTGAGCAGTGTTTGCGCATCAACAAAGGGATTGCCATCCTGATCGCCACCGATCCAGGAACCCAGGCGCAGAAATGGTGGGATGCTTATGTCGGGGTATGTTTTTTGCAGAAGTTCTTCTAGTTCGCTATAGAGATCGGGCAACGCCGTATAGAGCACTTCATCCAGGTAGTAGATACCCATCTTGATCTCGTCCAGGGGCTGCAGACGGACACGGCGAACGGCATCTGTGCGCCATAGTAGATCAATCGTGCTATCCAACTCGCGTTGCCAGCGGATGTGTTCACGCTGCGTCATCGCTGTAGTGTGGTCGTGTGTTTCGAGCAGTTCCGCGATGCGCCGCGATTTCGTGATCAGGCTGCGCCGCGTGGCTTCTGTTGGATGAGCTGTAAAGACCAGCTCTATCGAAAGCTGGTCAAGTAAACGCTGTACCAGCTCACTATCTAGCTGATTGCGCTGGAAAAATTGCAATAGCGCAGCCAGTGAGCCACGCTGGGGTTGATCGCTATCTGGGCGGGGGCAAGCCCCGCCCCTACTAGTTTCATGGCTGCGGCGGCAACGAATGCGGTGATGCTGTTCAGCAGTATTGACCAGATGGAAGTAAATTGTAAACGCGCGGATCACATCAGTTGCTGTTTCTGGATCGCAGCCCGTAACAATGTCGCCAATTTCTTGCGCCAGATGAGTGATCTCGCTCTGTAGTTGTGCGCGATCCGCGTGTGTAGTCATTTGTGAGAGCTGTTCAGTGCAATCGCGTAGGTGTTTACAGAGTCTGCGCAACTGTTCTACCGTATCGAAAACATGATGGCCGCCATGGCGTTGAATAGCACGCCCGAGGGCATTGCCTAAAGTCCGAATATCCTGGCGCAGGGGCGCATCCTTCTCGCGGCGATAATCTTGTTCTGGCATTTTTCATCCTTGCACTGTTCTGTATATGAGTGCGAGACAACCTTTTTTGGGGTCTCCATCCCTTCCTAATACTTATTCTAGCACATTCTCATGCATGCGTAGGATTTATATAGTTTGCGGTAGAGGATGTATGCAAAATATACAAAGATTTTGGACCCTTTTTTTGCCGACAAAAAGTGCACATTTGTCATTTTGAGGGTTCTTTGCGATTTCTTGAGCGCTTTTTGATACTGTTGGTCTCTGAATTTGTGCAATCTGCACAAATTCAGACTTGTATGCTTCTTATACTTTGTCTCTTTCCTTTAAAGAGTGATATTCTTATACTCTTCTTATTAGTAGTTTTGACCACATTAAAAGAGATGATGTGGAAAGGCTCTGTATCCACATTATTCCACAAAACGCATGCCAAGAGAAGCGCGGGTGGGTGCAATGATTGCGCCTCTCTCTCTAGCCTCAGCCACGTGAGCTATGTCGTTTGGTAACGGTGCCAGCAAGTTTTATTGAGAGACATAGATCAAGAAGGAGAACTACATGGCAGCTCAAGCCCCCAGCGATACCGGAATGAAGCCGACACTCGGCCTCACTGGTGTCACCATCAATGCTATGGCGTTGATCGCGCCCGGCGCTTTCCTGTGGACCACATTTGAAGGTCAGTCTGGCGTCGGCGCAACGAGTATGTGGGCATCCGTTTTTGTCGCAACAGTGATTGCATTGTTGACGGCAGTGGCTTATGCCTCCCTGGCGGCTCGTTATCCTGAATCGGGTACAGGCAGTTCTTATTACTTCAGTGAAGTTGCATTTCTGCATAAAGAAGAGCACCGGCATTTTAAATTCGCGCGCCTGGCAAAGTTCATTACCGGCTGGGCCTCGCACCTGTATTATTGGGTTTATCCTGGTGTGATGGTTGCATTCATGGGTAGCCTGATCGCCTACATCATTCAAACCTTCGATCCCAGCTTTGCTGCCACCCCAGGTCTGACGACCGATCTGGAACTCATCGTTATCTGTGTGATCTTCGCTATTGTTGTGGGCGCTATTGCCTATATCGGTGTGACAGGCTCAACGACTGCGGCTATTGTTATCAACGTTATTCAAATTCTGTCCCTCGTGATCTTCTCTATTGTGGCGATTACGTATCGCTTAAATCATCCTGGGTTAACCTACATCCATCCAAATGCTCTTAGTGTCCTGTTACCACATGATAGTGGGTTTATCTATCAGTGTACGATTGCTATCCTGCTGGTGGTCGGTTTCGAATCAGCCACTGCGCTAGGAGCGGAATCGAAAAATCCCAAACGTGACATTCCACGCGGTGTGATCCTGTCACTGATCATCCAGGCGGTGATCTTCTACTTCCTGGAATACTTTGCCGCTAACTACGTGATGGGCACCTATTATAAGGGATCTGGTGGTGTCACCGGCTTCGGAGCCGCGTTTGCCTCGTTGGCACCAATTGGCGACCTGGCAAAGATCTTTGGTGGCTCTTCATTTGGTGTAACCTTTGCGACGATCCTGGCGTTTACGGTAGTACTTGCGCTGATTGGTACGGCTCTGTCGTGCTTGAACACTGGTGTACGTGTCAGTTATGCCATGGGTAAAGATGCCGAACTGCCAGCAGTCTTCGGCTTCCTGCATGGCAAATACCGCACGCCGCATATGGCGGTGATCATACTGACGGCCATCTCAGCAGTGATTGGCTCATACGGTGTACTGAATGCGAACAATCTGGTACAGGTGGCTCTGATCTCCAACATCGGCACCTTCATTCTGTATGGGCTGACCTGCATTGTGTGTATCATCGCCTTTGCCAGTGTGTCGGGACGCAGTCTTTTCGGGACGCTTATTGCGCCGATCCTGGGTGCATTCCTGAACATTCTGATGCTGGTCCTGGTGGTCTACTATGCGATTACTGCCGGTGGTCAAAGCCAGACCAACGTCGTCGTGGCGTTGGCCTTCTCGATAGTGTTCCTGGTGCTTGGTTTCGTCTTCTTGTACGTACGCAAGCTGATGACGGGTATCCCCATCTTACACCCGGAGGATTATAAAGAGAAAAATGAAGTCGCTGTCGCCGCTGGTGGTGGTGAATAGAGCTAGCTGTTCCTACGCTTGCTTAGATAGCGTTTGGTTTCAGGTACTTGTGCATGACAAGTACCTGAGTTTTCTGGCATTTTAGCCACTTGCTAATAGTCAAGCATAGATACAAGGGTGAGCGTCAGATTTTTGCATTCGGGTAGGGGCGGCGCTTGCCTCCGCCCCACAGGCCGTCCCAGGCACATCCAGGGCGCACGCGAGGTGCGCCCCTACCCGTTTGCTCCTGCCTCTACTCAACCGGTCAGGTGCTCCAGCGCAAAAAAATGACGGCCACCCTAGATACAATCGCTCTTGGTGTTCTTGCCCCTCGTGTGCTATACTTGAGGCTGTGGGTTACTGCTGTCAAAAATTAGGGAAGCATGTGTAGAGCTATGACGACAGTTTATACACCAGGAGCGCAAATTGATCACTACGAAATCATCCGCCAGCTTGGTCACGGTGGGATGAGCCGTGTCTATCTTGCCCGCGATCTTCATAACGAGCAAACGGTTGTGCTGAAGTTCCCTAACGATGACCTGATTGGCAATGTTGGTGTATTTGAACGCTATAAGCGTGAGGCGCAGATCGGCAACCGGATCAATCATCCCCATATCCAGCATTTCTTTAATAGTGATGAAATGCGCAGCGATGACTATCTTGTAATGGAATATATTCATGGTCGTACGTTGCGCGATATACTTGAGGATCATGCTCAACAGCCGTTGCCGACGGCAGAAGCGCTGCGCCTCGTGCTGCAAATCTGTGAAGCCCTGGTCTATTGTCATGAGCATGGCGTCTTTCACCGCGATATCAAGCCCGAAAATATTATGATTGATGATGATGGGAACATCAAAATTATTGATTTTGGTATTGCTTTGCTGGAAGGTGCTCGTCGTGTGACCTGGCGCGGGCTGACTGGTACGGTTGGTACACCTGATTATATGGCCCCTGAACAAATTCGTGGTGAGCGTGGCAATGCCAGCTCTGATATATATGCCACGGGTGTGATTCTCTATGAAATGCTCTGTGGTCATACGCCTTTTGAGGGCGAGAACGTTTTTGCCGTGATGAATCAACACGTTACCAAAGACCCACCCTCCATTCTGGATAGTAATCCCCATCTTTCCCCTGAGCTGGCTACCGTGGTCATGAAGGCCATTCGCCGTGATCCAGAGAAGCGCTATAAGACTATGGCAGCTATGTTGTACGCATTGCAAAATTTGGATATGGTGACACCTACGCGCTATGAGCCTGAAACTCCGAGTGTTGTTAATCGTTGGCGGCAGACTATAGTAATAGCGCTGATCATTATTGCTATTTGCTTGCTGATTATTATGCTAGGTGTCCTCGCGCAGTTTGTTCATAATGCAGTGCATTAGCTGTAATCCCCACATCATTCGAGATATTCGGGCAAAACGGGCGCGATAAATCTGGCCCCTACCTCTCTGGCAATGAATTGCCTTTTTTCTTTTGGGCATACATTTGCCGGAAAGGATCGGCGCACGGCGATTTATCGCGTGTAGGTAGGGGCCAGATTTATCGCGCCCGTCGTGCAAATTATACTCCTCTTCCCGCAATATGCCGTATTTTTCCAGCTTCAAACAGCCTCACATCTCGTCGTGATGACCGGAAAAGATGTGGATCATTGTCAGTGAGAGCAGGTAGGGGCGTGTTCGTTACCCTGTTTTGCACCATATACGCTGAAGCCACAGTTGGGCCAGAGAAAAGTGCTCATACTGCGTATTATATAGAGCTTCTGTACAGCATCCCAGAGAAAGAAATTTGGGCATTGTGCACAATAAAGTCATTTATGCTCGTCTATTGTCTCTCATCGTAGAAAAAAGTAGTTGAAAATGTACCCTAGATAGGGTCAGAGTATAGGCATTTTCTCTATAGTGAAAGCTTGTTGGATGTGTGGGCGTGTGCTATACTCTTCACACAGTTGGTAATGTCGCCTTTTTCATGAGCTATGACGCTTAGCAATCCAATGAGGCCGAAGGTGTACTCCTTGCGCCTTTTTTCTTGAAGTGTGTGTCCTGGAAAAGCACAATTTTCTCTTAATTCTGAACTGATCGCAGACACACTCTCAGATCGGTCTCTCTTGTGAGTACCCAAACAACAGACAAATGACTTTGACGACCAAGGTTTGTTCGTCGAAATCACTGGCTCCGGCGCAGGTGCCTCGAAGCATTGAGCAGATAGTCTTTTTTGGGAGAGCAATGCATGACGCACAAGCATGAAGCCCTGGAACCTGCGTGTAATATGTATCCACTTTACGATAGCCGCTGGGAACACGACGCTTGCGGTACTGGCTTTCTGGCGCAAGTTTCTGGTGTCGCCAGCCATACTATCGTGCAAACTGCCCTTGAAGCGCTAGCCCGCCTTACTCATCGCGGGGCGCAGGATGCAGACGCAGGGACGAGTGATGGTTCAGGCATCCTCACACAGATTCCTAGAACATTGCTTATTGAGGAACTTGAGAAACAGCAAGTTACGCTTGCCAATCCTGCTGACCTGGCCGTTGGCATGATCTTTTTGCCCCCCCAGGGGCGCGGCGCTAGTGCGACATGCTGCCAGATTATCGAGCAGACACTGACTGATCTTGGCCTGGTATTTCTGAGTTGGCGCAATCCTCCGCTGGATTATAGCGTTCTGAGTGTGCGTGCCAGGGAAAACGCGCCAGAAGTTGTGCAAGTGTTGCTGGCACGTCCTGACCACCTGACCTTTGACCTGTACGGGAAAACCTTATATCATGCCCGCCGTTTGATTGAGCACCGCTTGTATGCTGCACATATTACCAATTGTTATATCGTTTCTCTTTCGCATATGACGCTTGTTCACAAGGGTTTACTGGCTCCTAACGAGTTAGCACGTTTTTACCGTGATCTCGATGATCCGCGTTTTAGTAGCGCACTCGCGGTATTCCATCAGCGCTACAGCACCAACACGTTTCCTGCGTGGCCGCTTGCTCAGCCTATGCGCTTGCTGGCACACAATGGAGAGATCAATACTATTCAAGGCAATCGCAATTGGATGCAAGCTCGCGAGGAAACGCTGACCTCACCCTCCTGGGGCGAGCGGATAGAGGATCTACTGCCTGTTTTGCCACCTGGCAACCACAGTGACTCGGCTCAACTTGACAATGCGCTGGAATTATTGGCTTTTTCGGATCGTGATCTGTTGCAGTGTATGCAAATGCTTGTACCACCTGCCTGGGAGCATGATCCCGAGCTTGACGCTGCGCAGCGGGCCTGGTGTGAGTATCATGCTGGACTGATTGAGCCGTGGGATGGTCCGGCTGCTCTCGTTTTCAGCGATGGGCGCATGGTTGGCGCAGCACTCGACCGCAATGGTCTGCGTCCCGCGCGCTATGAACTGACGCTGCAGGGTCTATTGATCGTGGCTTCTGAAGCTGGCGTCGTTTCGGTTGAGCCGCAGGATGTGGTTGAGAAGGGACGATTGGGTCCTGGTGAGATGATCGCGGTTGATCTGGAGCGTGGTGTCGTGCTGCGTGACTACGAGATCAAAGCAGGTCTGGCGCAACATCAGCCCTATCAGCAATG
The DNA here is from genome assembly GCA_963802635.1 of uncultured Chloroflexia bacterium. Classification (GTDB taxonomy): domain Bacteria; phylum Chloroflexota; class Ktedonobacteria; order Ktedonobacterales; family Ktedonobacteraceae; genus CAVTLG01. The sequence goes on from CAWDJJ010000001.1 coordinate 1,801,236, forward strand.
GCTTGAGAGTCACATGACGCGCCTGTCTGAATTGACGGTGATTGCCGATGAGCAGCTCGCGCAAACATCTGCCTCTCATGACTTGTTCTCACGTCAACAGCTCTTTGGTTACACACATGAGGATGTCGAGATGGTGCTGCGTCCCATGCTGACAGATAGTAAAGAGCCTACCTGGAGCATGGGGGATGATGCCCCATTGGCGGCCTTCTCAATGCAGTCTCGTTCTTTCTCAGATTACTTCCGCCAACGCTTTGCGCAAGTGACGAATCCACCGATTGATCCGCTGCGTGAACATATCGTTTTGTCGCTTGACTGCTATTTAGGGAAACGTCAGAGCTTGCTGACTGAGACTCCCGAGCACGCGCGGCTGCTCCACCTCGCAACGCCGTTGTTGACTGAAGAGCAGTTGGAGACGTTACGTCATCTCGACAAAGAGCAATTCCGCTCACGGACACTCACGACGACGTTTGAGGTTGCTGCTGGCCCGGCTGTGCTTGAGGCAACGCTTGAGCGCCTGGAGCAGGAGGCGATAGCGGCAGCTCATGCTGGTGTCACTCTGCTCATTTTGAGTGACCAGACGGCGACGAATGCGCATGCACCTATGCCTATGGTGATTGCGGTCGGCGCTGTGCATCGTGCATTGATCCAGCGTCGTCTGCGTACAAACGTGTCTCTCATCTGCGAAACCGGTACGGTCTGCGATGTTCATCAGGTGGCCCTGTTACTGGGCTACGGCGCGGAGGCAGTTGTGCCAACGCTGGCGCTAGCCAGTGTCCGTGCTCTGGCAGGTGAACGTCGCTTGGAACATCTCACAAAAGAGCAGGCCGTTGCAACCTACATCCATGTGGTAGAAGGTGGTCTCTGTAAGATCATGGCGCGCATGGGTATTACTACCTTGCGCAACATTGTTGGCGCGGGACAGTTTGAGGTGTTTGGCCTGACAGCCGACTTTGTGCAACACTGCTTTGCCGGTTCTACCTTCCAGTCTGGCAATGTTACCTATGCACGTGTTGCCGAGCAGATCATCAAGCAGTGTGAAGCGCTCTCGCCAGAGCCAGTCCTGCCTGATGCGAGTACGCGACGGCGCAAGTTAGTTGATCAGGGTCGCTATCGTTTCCGCCGTGACGCTGAATATCATGCGTACAATCCATTCATCATTCGTGCCATCCAGAAGGCGGCGCAAAGTGGCAGCATGGATGACTACCGCGAATTTACTTCGCTGGTCTACCACCGTCCGGCGACAACTCTGCGCGATATGCTGACCTTTGTCCCCACGATGCCTATTCCTTTGGAGCAGGTTGAATCGATGGAGTCGATTCGTGCGCGCTTTGTCATCTCGGCGATGTCTGTTGGTGCACTCAGCCCGGAGACCCATCGCACGATAGCTGCCGCTGTGAACAGTATTGGTGGTCGTAATAACACTGGTGAGGGTGGTGAGGACCCGGCGTGGTACCACGAGACGCTGGAGGGCTATCCTGTCAGTAGCAAGATCAAGCAGGTAGCTTCGTCGCGCTTTGGTGTGACGACTGAGTATCTGGTACGAGCGCAGGAGCTAGAGATCAAGATGGCGCAGGGGTCAAAGCCGGGCGAGGGTGGTCAATTGCCCCCTGGCAAGGTAACACCATTTATCGCGCGATTGCGTCATACGGCACCGGGTGTTGCACTGATCTCACCGCCGCCGCATCACGACATTTACAGTATTGAAGATATTGCGCAGTTGATCTACGATCTGCATCAGGTCAATCCGCAGGCCCGTGTCGGTGTCAAACTGGTTTCTACCGCTGGCGTTGGGACCATCGCTGCTGGTGTCGCCAAAGCGCACGCGGATTATGTTTTGATCAGTGGACATGATGGTGGTACTGGCGCGTCTCCGCTGCAATCGATCAAGTATGCGGGTATGCCCTGGGAATGTGGTCTGGCGGAGGCGCAGCAGGTACTGGCGCGCAACGGACTGCGTAAACGCGTCAAAGTTCGCGTCGATGGAGGTTTTAAAACGGGTCGTGATGTGATCATTGGCGCTCTGCTGGGCGCGGAGGAGTTCGGTTTTGGGACTGCTGCGCTGGTATCGCTTGGCTGTGATATGGCGCGTCAGTGTCACTTGAACACCTGTCCGACGGGCATCGCGACGCAGCGCGAGGATCTGCGTGCCAAGTTCACCGGACGACCACAGTTCTTGATCAACTACCTCACGCTGGTTGCCCAGGAGGTGCGTGAATGGCTGGCTCAACTTGGCTTTGCGCGCCTGGAAGATCTTATTGGACGCGCTGATCTGTTGCAATGTAAAGAAGAGTGCGCCGTCAATGTCAGTGACTTGTTCGTAGCCGTGCCTGAGCGTTCGGTGCCCGGTACGGGTTCGGTGGTTCCACCATCTGCTGTGGCCGAGCAATTGTTGCAGGAGGCTGAACCGGCGCTGGCGGGTGAGCGTAGTGTGATCACGCAGCACGGGATTCATAACTATGATCGCACTATCGGCGCGAGTCTGGCGGGCGAGATTGCCCGGCGTTATGGCAATGAAGGTCTCCCTGGTGTCAGTATGACCTGTAATTTCCAGGGTTCGGCGGGACAGAGCTTCGGCGCGTTCTGTGTGCCTGGTATGCGGCTGATCCTCAGTGGAGAGGCCAACGACTACGTGGGCAAGAGTATGACCGGTGGGCAAATCGTCATTGCGCCTCCTTCGGAAGCGACCTTTGCCTCGCAGGATAATACGATCCTGGGCAATACCGTTTTGTATGGTGCCACTGGTGGCTTGCTCTTTGCCGCAGGCCGGGCTGGTGAGCGCTTTGCCGTGCGTAACAGTGGTGCTCTGGCTGTTGTGGAGGGCGTGGGTGATCATGGGTGCGAGTATATGACTGGTGGTATGGTTGTTGTGCTGGGTGAAACCGGTCGCAACTTTGCGGCTGGTATGTCTTCTGGCGTCGCTTATGTGCTGGATAGTGCGGGTACCTTCTCTGAACGCTGCAATACCGATCTGGTAGGATTGGGGCGCGTCAGTGACGCGTCTGAACTGGATGCGTTGCGTACCGTTGTTGAATGGCATGCGCGCAAAACGCGTAGCAAGCATGCTGAACGCATTCTGGAGCATTGGGAACAGCTTGCCGGATCATTCTGGCGTGTCTTGCCGCGTAACACGAGCCTTTCGGCGTGTGATTTCGTTGATGCCAGTCACTATAATGGGTCGTTGCTCAGCGCCTCTCATTAGTCTCAGCGGTCTCTATAAAAGATAGTCAGGGGCACTGCTCTCGTAAGACTCTAGCAATGTAGATGCGTTGCTAGAGTCTTCATTGCTTCATTTCTTTCTTGATTGACATCTTTGCACGTCATGTTCTATACTCAGATTAGATGGTGTGTGGTGCGCTCTGGCGCACAGTGCTCTGGCTTCACCAAACTCTGAGGAGGGGAGGTTGGGTTCCTGAGCACATTGGACATAAGCCCTGGACGGTACCCCATGTGACGTGGAGAAATCTGACCAGGGAATAGAGCCGATTGGCTCAACGAACAAGAGCAAACTGATGAACGAAACCCATACGAGTATCCACCATCCCAGGCCACCCCGGCCTGTCCGAATTCTGGCAAACATGATAGTGACAACCATCTTGCGGTCCCCGTGGCACAGGATAAGGAGTAGTCAGCTCCTGCTTCTCACTTTTACCGGACGCAAGAGTGGGAAGGAGTTTACCACGCCGATGCGCTATGTGCAGGAGAGCGAAACCTTGCGACTGACAGTTGTGCATCCCTGGTGGAAGAATCTGCTTGGGGAGGCTATGGTGCACGTCCTGCTGCGGGGAAAAATGCGTACTGGCATAGCAGAGGTACTTCCTGAAGAAGGTGGAGAGGTCGTGGTCAAGGTCCATCTGAACGGGTAGTAGAGTAAGCCGCCTTCCGTATGAACGGAAGGAACGGAAGGCGGCCAATTTACAGATGTCGGGAGTAGCGTTCCAGGTTAAACCAACTCGCCACGCTTTACAGTTGTTGTCTGCAAGGGCTGGCAATGGGAGTCACCTTTTTAAAGGATACGAGCCTCGTACTAAACGTACCCGACGTGGATATGTTTCTACGCATACTCAAAGCTTGGTGGCAACACGGCTCGCATTATCTATGTTGTGCAGGTATGTAATTAGTATGTCTTGGCGTCTTGCTGTCTTAAAAAGTAAGTGGCATTTTCATTTTTGGCGAGGTGTCTATTGCAAAAAAGAAAGGGAGCTATACTATGGCGACTAAGCATACAAAACACGATGTAGCGCGTTTCGACGAGTGGTCGAGCACCTATGAGGAATCGTGGTTGCAGAGGAAGTTTTTTAGCCGTGTACACGCTGCGGTACTGGACATGGCCGGGCGGGACGGCACGCCTGAGAGCGTATTGGACGTGGGATGTGGAACTGGAAAGTTGCTACGAGCTGCAAAGCTACGTTCCCCAGATGGCGGCAGCGAGAGCCAAAGAAGGAACACGCTCGCTTCGCATCCCTTGCGGCGGCCCTGACAATGGGACACATCTTTCTCGGTTATCACGGCGAGTTTTGAGACGGTTTGAGGCTGGGAAAAGACGATGTATTACGATAATAGGAGCAAAATGTGTTTTATGATGATATTTTACAAAAAATGTTTGTGCTATCTAATGAGCAATAAAGGTATGATTTATCGCGCCCGTTTTGCCCGAATATCTCGAAAGATGCGAGTAAAGGCGGCCAGAAACTCGGCAGGCTTCTGAGCATATTGTCACTGTTAGTAGTAGTCAGAAAAGAGAGAGCATATGTCCACATCATTTCGTGCGTTTGTTGTCGACAAGACCGCTGCAGGTTTTACGGCGGGCCTCAAAGAACTCACGCTCAACGATCTACCGGCAGGCGAAGTGCTGATAAAAGTTGCCTACTCAAGTGTCAATTATAAAGATGGTCTTGCCTCTATCCCTGAGGGAAAGATTGTGCGCAGCTATCCTTTTGTGCCGGGTATTGATCTGTCCGGTGTGGTAGTGGAGTCGAGTGATGCGCGTTTCAAGGCGGGAGACGCGGTACTTGCTACCGGCTATGACCTGGGCATGCAGCACTATGGAGGCTTCAGTGCCTATGCGCGTTTGAAGGCAGAGTGGATTGTACCTTTACCGGTGGGCTTAACGCTCAAAGAAGCGATGGCGTTGGGGACGGCAGGCTTTACCGCCGCTCTTGCCGTGCATCAATTGGAGCTGAATGGTCTCAAGTCCGCGCGCGGTCCAGTGCTGATCACCGGGGCAACGGGCGGTGTGGGCAGTATGGCTATCAGCATCTTGAGCACATTGGGATATGAGGTCGTCGCCAGCACGGGCAAGGAGACTGAACATGCCTATCTCAAAAGCCTGGGTGCCAGTGCTATCCTGAGTCGCCAGGAGACCTCTGCCGAGAGCAATCGTCCTCTTGAGAAGGAGCGTTGGGCTGGCAGTATTGATGCTGTCGGTGGCTCAACGCTGGCCTATCTGCTGCGTACCACGCGCTATGCAGGCTCAATTGCAGCGTGTGGTAATACCGGGGGACCGAACGTCGCCACCAGCGTTTTTCCCTTCATTCTACGCGCCGTCAACCTGCTCGGCATCGACTCAGCCAACTGTCCCATGGAGCTACGCCGTCAACTCTGGCAGCGCCTCGCCAGCGACTACAAGCCAGCCGCGCTTCTCGACACTATTGGGCACGAGGTCCCGCTGGAGGAACTACCACACGCCCTCGCTAGCATACTACAGGGTGGAGTCCGAGGACGAACCATCGTCAAAGTCAGTGAGATAGCATAGAGCCGCAAGACTGATAAGGCTCGACATGCCTTAGAGGGAGCAGAGATTTAATCCTCGTTCCAGTTGCTAACCTTCGCAGCTAGCCAAAATGAGGAGAACAGGACAATTCCACACCAGACAATTGTTCCTATAATCTGGAATGTTATCTGACCATGTGCATAGCTTGAAATCTCTGCTCCTAGAGGTTTATCTGGTTCAAGACACGCTTCAAAAAATGGGAAGATATGGCTGAAGATCTACGAGAATTGTCGAATGAGTGTCATAATACGCGTAAGCAGTTTGAAGTGGAGATAGCTCGCGTTGAAACTATGGTCGATGTGGAACAAAAGACTGCCGCAGAATTAGAACTCCTAACACGTATAGATGAGGAATATAGAAAATTAAAGAGTAAAGCCTCTGCACTTAAAGTAAATGTGGTCTTGAGTATTGTACCACCTAGTTCTCGTGAGTATTGAGATAGCTTTAAGATGTGTGCAACTGCAGAGTGCATGCTAATACTCTGAAAGGATCAAAGTATGTCATTCGATACACTCGTTTTTGTCGGGGGTCAGCTCCTGGCTATACTCGTTTTTAGTAGCGTTGGCTTGGTGGCTGTGGGATATCGTCGGCGTGCACTCCAGCGTGAGATGATGGGGGCGGGGGCAATGAGTCTATCTCTGGAGGCGTATCTGCGTTTTGCGGCGGCTCGTGTGCGCATATTGCTCGCCGCACGTCGTGTGAATACAATTATCTTTTTAATAGCGCTGATCTGTATTATATTTACAATAGCAATCATTACTGTTATCAATTCCGATACATCTAATAGTGTAAATATTGCTACACCATTTGTTCTTTATGTTTTAATAGCTCTGGTACTTTTTATTGGCTTATATGTTGGTGCTTATGTGCATGATATCGTGGGTGCTGTGCTGGTGGATGCGGAGGCCCTACGTGTGGCGCAGATGAGCACTTTGCAACATGATGACATAGTGGCGCTGAAGGTCAGAACCGTCCTCTACAAGCTGTTACCACTGTTGCTTTACTTTGAGATGCTGGGGACCATTATCCTGTTCGGTAGCAACGCTTACGTGAGTTTGTTGCTACTGTTGTTGGTAGCTGCCATTGTCATTGGCGTGGCGGCTGTGTTTGCCTTGCCCATCTATACTGCGACAGCTTCTCTCCAGCCTATCGAGCAGACCCAATGGGCCGCGCTGGCTCCGCGTATTGCAGCATGGGCACATCTCGCGGGTGTAGAGTTTGCCTCTGTGCAGGTGCAACAGGATCTCGTCGGCATGGTCAATATTCGCTCGCTTGGTGTCAGACGTCCTACTTTGATCATCAGTGAGACCTTGCTGCGCTACACAGAGTGGAGACAACAAGACGCATTGATTGCTATTGCGCTCGGCGTAGTACGCAAGCATCTGTATCGCAATAACCTGCTGCGCAGTTTCTTTCTGCTTGCTGCTGCAGCCGTTTTTATCATTGCTCTATCATTTATCCTCTCTCTCTCTGTGGCTTCATTTACCTGGATTTTCCTGGTGCTGATCTTATATCTCCTACTGCTTGGAGTACGCATTGGCTCTCGCCGCTTCCTGCAAACGTCCTACTTTGGTGTGGATCGTATAGCTGCCTTGCTGACGGGAGATCCTCTCGCCGTAATGGTTGCGCTACATACGATCAACACGCTCAATGGTATGCCCGCTATGCAAGGGTCGGTGCTTGTTCCTGCTGTGGGTAGACGCTTGCTAAAGCTAGATGAGCTGGTGCGACAACCGTGGCAGCGCGCTCCACAGGCTGCCGCGCTCGTGCCAGCCTGTGCGCCGATGAGTTTTGGACCATACTATCTGACTGTGTCGCTCGATCAAGCAACCAAACCCGATCCTGTGCCATCTGTTCCGTATGCCAACCTGGGCTGAATGAAGATTGTGAAGCGAACTGTATTTTCTTGTCCAGATGGTAGGAATGCTGTGTGGCATAAAATCCGGGTCATACCCATAGGCATTCAGAAACGAGGCGATCTCCTTTCCGTCACATGAGCGCGTAGCGCTAGCCACGCCAGTGGCGTTTGTGACGGTCTCTCAAGAGAAACGCCTCTAGCCTTCGGCTCATCTGAATGCAAGGCAATATCAAGCTGTCAGTGTGAAAGGCTATGCCTGGGCGATAATGTAGCCGCCATTTTGTATAGTATGACGGTTTTGCACAATTTAGCTATGGAACAGCCAAAGTGCGGTAGCCTCATCGGATGCAACTGCCAATTGTTTGATGAGTCGATCCAGATCCTCAATGCTACTTATCTTTGTCACTTGCTGTTGAGCTTGCTCTGCCAGTGCCGGAAAGCGGACGTTTACGATGCTTAGGATCGATTGTTGTAATCCTAACACCTGCCCTTCAGTTTTCTGTATCGCTTCCCTTTTAGCTATATCTTTGATTTCTCCTTTGGCTTGTATTTCGGAAAAATATTTTTCTATCCCTTTTGCAATTCCTCTAGCAATGTGTTCCTGAACTAGTGGATTGTCATCTATAAACTCATCGTATTGGTACTGCATGTGCAACTCCTCTTCTACTTCACGTTTGTCCTGCTCGGACATAGTCTTTGCCCTTTGCATGATCCTATGAAATCGTATCAGATGGTGCCCGAGTTGTGGTCGTGTATAGCGCTGTGCCATTTCTTTAAGCGCTTGCTTGAGCAGGGTTGCGCTGGCTCCTTGCATCGCTGGCAGGAGCGTGTACATACAGACCACATGATCTCGTACGAATGGTTCCGCTGCTAGCTTCCATAAACACAGTACTTTGTAATGAAACGTCAGGAATAACTCATCACCGATCTTCTCCTCATATGGTGGTTGTTGGATATTCACCTCGAATGGATAGATTACCATTGATATCACTGGTACAGCGTGCTTCGCATGTAGTCCGATGTGATACTGAAGCAAACGAACTTCCATGTTTGCTTCCCGGTTTGTTTGCAACTCCATATTGAGGATCGTTAGTTGTCCCTGATACTTTGTATTATACACGAGATCTGCTTTTAATTTTGAACGATCAATTTCAATATTATACTCACCTACCAGTTCTGCCTCTGGTAGGACCTGAGGAATAATCTCTGCTGCCTCATCCCCGAATAATGCTTTCAGCGTGTTATCGTACTCATGAGCCTGCGCCTTCTGCTGCATAACTCCTCCTATCACTTACTACCCATGTCACTTGCATAATATAGCACATCCGTTCTTATTGTGCAATTCATAATAATAGGTAACATTGAATATATTATTAAAAATGAATACGCAGTCACTACTAACGGCTACTTCTCGCTGATACCCGTCAGGGATGGTTTTCCTCCCTGGCGGCGCGTTTTCACGACGTCATTTCAGAGCCAATCGGCTCATCTTTAGAGCGATCATCGTTTTTGCGGACCAGTTCTCCCAGTTGCTGATCCAGGCGCGCTCTTGTGCCAGCCGAGAGAGTGGGCGTCTGACTTATTCACAGGCCGCAAACACTCTTTGTCGTTCTCGTTTTGGGATCATAAATACAACCTTTGCGAACTTGATTCGTCTATCTCATAGAAGGTAGCTGCTTTTTAAAAACAGGACTAGTGTTGAACGCGAGACATGGATAACTTTACCGATTACTATGCTCTACTAGGGATCAATGTAACGGCTTCTACTGGCGCAATTAAAGCTGCGTTTAAGAAACTGGCACTGCAATATCATCCCGACGTCTATAAAGGCCCCGATGCTGATGAGCGCATGCGCATCATTCTGCGGGCCTATCAGACGTTGAATGATCCGGTTGCGCGTAAGCAATATGATATGCAGCGTTCTGAGCGTATTCACGATGGGCATGGCATATCCAGTACGAGTAAGCAAGACACCTTTACGCGTTCGACGACCACGAGCACACGCGCCAATGTGTCGTCACGCGCTCGGCGGGATCGTCAGCGTCACTACGACTTTCCCAATTTTCTGCCCGGTCAAGCGGTGCGTGTCGATCTGGTTGATATGCGCTATAAGCTGTCAGTGTCCGAGGCTGGTGCGCTGATGCAGCAAGGTATGTTGCGTGGCGTCGCTCCAGAGACGGAGGATCACGCTTACTATTGTCATCGCTGCCACCATCACTGGCAGAGCGCGACGTCGCGTAGTCGTAACGATGGCGGAGATCTGCCACGGGTTTGTCCCCATTGCCGGGCGGCGGATTGGGCCGAGTATCTGCTGTTGCGCTGCATACATTGTCGCGCCGTTTTTGAAAGCGAGCAGATTCGCTATGAAGTTGGTTCGTATAGCTATGGCAAGGACCGTTCTTCTCCTGAAGCGGAATTATGTCCACCATACGAACTGTTTCCGCTTTGTCCCTATTGTGGAACTGCTCATTGGTCGCCAGCCGAAGATGCGCGTGTCGATAAACTACGCCAGCGTCTGGCACGCCGGGCTGCCACCTGGCGTTTCCTGGTAATTAGTGTGCTGATGGTTGTCATCGTCGTTGTGGGTGTCGTCGCTCTGGGTGTATTGCGCTGATAGAGACTCTTAGAATATATGTAAGGCTTTTGTCTGATGTATCCAGACAAGTGTATTTATCGCCTCCAATTTGACAACGACTCCATCTACAAGATATCCTTTGCCTACACCCATCGTGCTGTGAAAGTGGTAAGCAACCTGTCTACCGCTGGTGCTAAGGGTGTGTTTGAGCAAACATTGTGCATGTAGAAATCGAAGAAGGATCAAAGGCATGACAATAGTAACACAGACGGAACTTATTCCACGCCGCGTACTCTTTGGCAATCCAGTGAAGGCCAGTCCGCGTATCTCACCGGATGGCAAGCGCTTAGCATATCTGGCACCAGTTAACGATGTGCTCAATGTCTGGGTAGGGGCCGTGGGGAGCAGCGATTTCCAGCCTGTGACCAATGATACTGAGCGCGGTATACGCTTCTATTTCTGGGCTGCTGACAATAAGCACATCTTATATATTCAAGATGTAGGTGGCAACGAAAACTGGCGTCTCTACGCTACCAATCTGGCTACGAAAGAAACACGCGATCTGACGCCGTTTGAAAATGTGCAGGTGCAGATTATCGAACTCGATAAGCATTTTCCCAATGAGCTGCTGATCGCCATGAATAAGGAGAATCCGCAGGTCCATGATGTCTATCACCTCGACCTGACCTCGGGCGAACTGGTGCGTGTCGCCGAGAATCCCGGCAATATTGCTGGGTGGGTGATTGACACGCATTTTAAGGTGCGTGGTGCCAGCGTTTCCTTGCCGGATGGTGGTACGGAATTGCTGGTGCGCGATACGGAGCAGAGTCCCTGGCGCAGTGTGCTCACCTGGAGTTCCGACGACGCGCTCAACAGTGGACCAGTCGGCTTTACCAACGATGGTGGCTCTCTCTACCTGATTGATTCACGCGATGTAAACGCGGGCCGTCTGATCAAGCTAGATCTGGCGAGCAACGCTCTCAGTGTGCTAGCTGAAGATAACCAGTACGATGTGGGCAACGTAATTATTCATCCTGATAGCCATGAAATTCAGGCTGTAGCTTTTAATAAGGATCGTGTTGAGTGGACGATCCTGGATGAAACGATCAGGTTTGACCTTGAGCGCATTCGTGATATCCATCGGGGCGATTTCATCCTCTCGACGCGCGACGATGCCGATGCAATCTGGATTGTTGGCTTCACAGTGGACAATGGTCCTGTTCCCTATTATGTCTATGACCGCAAAAGTCAACGCGCAGAGTTCCTTTTTGATAATCAACCTGCATTGAGCGATTACAAGTTGGCGCGCATGGAACCCATTGTTTTTAGCGCGAGAGACGGTTTGATTGTGCATGGCTATCTCACCTTACCTGTTGGTGAGCAAAAGCACAATCTTCCAATGGTGCTCGATGTGCATGGTGGGCCGTGGGTGCGCGATGCCTGGGGCTATAATCCAGAGGCACAATGGTTTGCTAATCGTGGTTATGCTTGCTTGCAGCTTAACTATCGGGGTTCCACTGGCTATGGCAAAGATTTCCTGAATGCGGGCGCAAAAGAATGGGGCCGCAATATGCAGAATGATCTGGTTGATGGCGTCAACTGGGCTATTCAGCAGGGCGTCGCCGATCCGCAGAGAGTGGCAATCTATGGCGGCTCCTATGGGGGCTATGCCGCACTAGCGGGAGCTACATTTACGCCAGACCTCTTCCGCTGTGCCGTGGATATCGTTGGACCCAGCAATCTGATTACGCTCATTCGTACGATTCCACCGTATTGGTCAACTGCCCTGGCAACTTTCTATCAGCGTGTTGGCAATCCTGATACAGAAGAAGAGTTTTTGAAATCGCGTTCACCGCTCTTTTTTGTCAACCGCATTAAGATCCCCATGTTGATTGCGCAAGGCGCGAACGATCCACGGGTGAAGCAATCCGAGTCGGAACAGATTGTGGAGGCGATGAAGCAGAAGGGCATTAGCTATGAGTACCTGCTCTTCCCTGACGAAGGTCATGGTTTTGCCAGGCCAGAAAACCGTCTCAAGTTCTATACTGCCGCAGAAAAGTTCCTGGCGCAACATCTGGGTGGTCGTTACGAAGCTTAGCGTGCGTGCATATAGGACTCTATAGCTATCACTCGAAGGTTCATGTGAGCATTCAATGCTTCCACCGTTGTTAGATGAAGGAGATCACACGAGGTTGCTCAGTGACATGAAATAGTACCATGACACAGGCGAATGGATGGTGTATAATATAGCCGCTAACAGTAGCCTACTATTAGAGGAGTTCACGCCAATGAACGGTGACGTGAATGAACGTGTCATCAAAAGTCGCTATAAGCTTATCGACGAACGTGGACGAGGCAGTTTTGCCATCGTCTATGTAGCCCGTGATCTCGTCGACAACCGCATTTTTGCGATCAAGGTCATGCACCTGGAACTATCCGGCGATGGTGAGCTGCTAGCACGTTTCCAGCGAGAGGCGCATATTCTCTTAAACCTCAGTGATCCGCATATTGTGCGCATCTTTGATTACGGAAACGACAACAATATGAACTATATTGTAATGGACTACATTGATGGGCAGAGCTTAAAATACTATATGATCAACCAGGGTCCACTAGAACCACTGCGGGCATTCAACTATGCGCGTCAGATCGCCGAAGGGCTGGATGCGGCCTGTAAGCAAGGTGTTGTGCATAGAGATATTAAGCCACAAAACATCCTTATCAATAGTAAAGACATGGTCAAAATTACTGATTTCGGGTTGGCTCGCAGCCGAGAAACTGTTACACTTACTCAGTCAAATGTATTTATGGGTACGGCCTACTACATCTCGCCTGAGCAGGCAGAGAGTGGGCGTTCGGCTGATACGCGTTCAGATCTCTATTCGGTTGCCACCGTCTTATTTGAAATGCTCACTGGCAGCCCACCGTATAAAGGTGATACTGCAGTTGACATTGTACTCAAACATATTAATGACAAGATTCCGTCTATCTGCCGCTTGCGGCCCGATTTGCCCATGGAAATGGACCCTTTCATGCAAAAGGCGCTTGCCAAGTCGCCTGCCGAGCGTTTTGCGACTCCTCGCGAGTTCATGACGGCTCTTGACCAGATTCAGGAACGTCTCCCAGCCACACCGCCAGAGCGGGTCGTACGGCCAGGGAACGACCAGAAATCAGGAATAATTAGCCCTTCGAAGGCCATTCCGGTTCCTCTGAAGGAAGCGCGTCTGATCGTGCTCTCCACTGGGCAACCAATTGCTTTAAAGAGCGAATTGATGGTAGTCGGACGACAAGATCCCACACTAGGTATTTACCCGGAGGTAAACCTGGCGGACAAGACAGTTGGACGACGGCATGCGTACCTGCGCAATCAGCAAGGGACGTATACCGTCGAAGACCTGAATGCTCTGAATAAGACTCGCTTAAATGGAGTGACCTTGACACCACATGAGGAACGTACACTCAAAGATGGTGATGTACTACGTTTTGGCAGTGTTGAGGTACGTTTTGAAATGCGCTAAATGTGGTGTTGCAACGCACATAGTCGCAGTAGTGGGGGTATCAACGAATGGTACCCGGTTCCATCGGGTGGCAAGCAGGCCCGTTTCCGCAGTGCAATCAAACTACAGCGGTGACGAGATGATATGCCGTCCCTACGCTTAGAGGGGTGAATTATTATGATTATGCCATCGTCGCTAGTTATTGGTTTGCTATCAGGACTCGGAGTGCCAATAATTGCCGGAGCCCTTATCGTGCTGGCGGTGATTGTGGTCATTATTGCGGTCTTTGTGCTCCGTGGTAACAAGAAAAAGGGAGCAACCGCTGCGGCTACTAGTGCCAACTCCGCTGATTGGCAGCGTCAAGGGCAACCAGGAGCGTGGAATCAGCAAGGGGCTGCTGCACCCGCGTGGGGACAACAAGGTCAGCCGCAGGCTGCTGGCTGGGGTGGTCCTGGTGCCAGTAATCCCCAGCAGCCCAATCCGTGGGGGCAGGCTCCAGCTCAACAACAGCAGGCAGCGAGTCCGTGGGGGCAGGCTCCCACCCAGCAACCAGGGGCGAATCCATGGGGAGCGCCAGACGTAGCAGCCCAGCAACAACAGGTAGCGAATCCATGGGGAGCGCCTAACACCGGACAGCCAGCGGGAGCGAGTCCGTGGGGGCAAGCTCCCACCCAGCAACCAGGGGCGAATCCATGGGGAGCGCCAGACGTAGCAGCCCAGCAACAACAGGCAGCGAATCCGTGGGGAGCGCCAGACGTAGCAGCCCAGCAACAACAGGTAGCGAACCCATGGGGAGCGCCTAACACCGGACAGCCAGCGGGAGCGAGTCCGTGGGGGCAGGCTCCCACCCAGCAACCTGCCAATGCTGGATGGGGTGGTCAGCCAGCGCAATCTCCCTGGGATGCAACAGCAGCTTCGGCCCCATCTGCGCAAGATGCCTGGGGACAGCAGCAGCCTGGGCAGGCAGCGAATCCGTGGGGAGCGCAAGCTCCAGCCAACAGTTCTGCGCCACTGCAGCAGAGTGCTGGTCAGTTTTCTGGGGCCAATTCTAATGCCGCCTGGGGACAACAACCGGCAGCCGCCGACCCGTGGGCCGCACCAGCCGCCGCGCAAGCTGCATTCCCACAAGCACCTGCTGGCGCACCGACCATGCAACCCTGGCAACAAGGTGGCTTTGCACAGAGCAATGATAGCGACAAAACAGTGTTGCGTACAACGGGGCAGACAGGTGGCCTGGGCTATGTGCGTGTGGACGAAGGCAAGGAGCCAGGGCGTATTTACGAGGTGCGTAAAGAGTCGCTGAGCATTGGAAGGAGCCGCGAAAGTGATATCTTCCTTGAGGACCTGGCCGTTTCCCGCCTGCATGCCTCTATTGTCAATATGAACAATGGTACCTATGTGCTCAAAGATGAAGGGAGCGCTAATGGGACTAAGGTGAATGGGCAGATGGTCAACAAATTTCAGACCTATCCACTACAAGAAGGTGATCGCATTCAACTTGGTCAGACCGTCCTTGTGTTTGCCAGAAAATAGTGATAACGTCTTGCCGGTGCCCAGGTATTCAACTGGCGCTCGTCTAACAGTGCCATTTAGAGAGGGAAAAATGCCACAGAGCGTCCTTATACGCCCTGCATAGGAGCGTATGAGCGTGATACCCATAGGCATTCAGAAACGCAACTCTCGTTGCTAGCAATGTGCCGCTGCACATTGCTCATCTGAATGCAAGGCAATATAAAACGTGTATGTGGTGCTACGATATCATGCAGCAAGACGATCTCATTGGAACAATGCTCGGCAACTATCGCATCTTAGAGGTACTTGGGCAAGGGGGAATGGCACGAGTGTATAAGGCCCGCCAGGAGAATCTGGGACGTGATGTCGCTGTCAAGGTTCTGCCATCCTGGTATGCCGCTGATCGTAGTTTTGTTCGAGCGCTTTAACTTGGAAGCCAGGTTAGTTGCTGGTCTGGCACATCCTAATATCGTTACCGTTCACGATGCCAACGAGCAGCATGGGCATCTGTATATCGTAATGCAGTTTATCGATGGGGGGACCTTGAAGCAGCGCCTGGATGCTCTGCAGCAAGCGCGGAAAAAGATAGACACTGTTGAAGTTGTCTCTATTTTCAGTCAACTGGCCGATGCCTTAACGTATGCACACGATCAAGGTATCATCCATCGTGATATCAAGCCTGTGAATGTCCTCATGGATCGTGCGGGACGCCCCATCCTCTCTGATTTTGGCATTGCAAAGGTGCTTGCCAGCTCACAGAGGCATCTGACGCGTCCGGGTGCTGGCGTTGGCACTCCTGAGTACATGTCCCCAGAACAGTGCCAGGGAGGGACTGTAGATGGACGCGCTGATATCTATGCCCTGGGGGTTATGCTTTTTGAAGCCCAAACCGGGCGTACTCCATTCCAGGGAGACAATTATCCAGCACTGGCACATAGCCATATCTATGAGCCACCACCCCATCCCAGCTCTATCAATCCGACAATTGAGCCAGCCATCGAGTATATTATCTTAAAGGCGCTCATAAAAAATCCGCAACAACGCTATCAGACGGCCCGCGCGATGGGTGAAGCCTTAAATCAGGCGCTGATCGCTGGCTCTGCGCCACAAGGTGGCTATTATGGTGGGCAAAATGGTATGGGCTTTATAGGCGCGCGGGGAACTTCGCAGCCAGACACCGCGCAGCCCGCTCTGTACGCCTGCTTTAATTGTCAGCACCTCAATAAACCACAAGTGCGCTATTGTACCCGCTGCGGCTACTTGCTGAACCAATGTACAGTCTGTGGCGAACGCAACCCGATAGGAAACCGTTTTTGCACAAAATGTGGTCAGCCTCTCGCTGTATGAAGTTATGCTCGTATGCTTAACCTGATGCGAAAGCAGCTTTATATTGTCTTGCATTCAGATGAGCCGTCAGGCGCACTCCGCTCCGCCACATGAGCCGAAGGCTAGAGGCGACAGCCTCGTTTGTGGCGGTCTACGAGGAGTCACGAGAGTGGCGTTTCTGAATGCCTATGGATATTAATACACGAACTCATCAGATTGTACTGCCTGAATACGGCTAATTATTTTGCGTCGTTCATCCATGCGCTTGTGATGAAGCATCATGCGCTGTTCTGTACTCAATGCGAGGAGTGCAGACACACGTTCTACAATGACGCTGGGCTGTGTAGGTTTCGTGATATATTCAATTGCACCCTCTTCAAAACCCTGTAACTGGTCTGTAAGCTGTACGAGCGCACTGACCACAAGCACAGGTAGCTGTGGGGTCAGGTGGCGCGTACTTAGCCAATGCAGAACCTCCCAGCCAGAAACCGGGCGCATCATCAGATCAAGAATAATAAGATGAGGATTGAACTCGGGAATAACACGAATTGCTTCCTGTCCATTAGAAGCTGCAAGAACTTCAAAGTTATGGTGTTTCAAGAAAAAGCATAAAACTTGTTGAATAGAGGCTTCATCCTCAACAACAAGAATCCTTCTTTTTTCTCCTGCTTCACACATTGCAATCACCTCTCCATATCCACCTGCCTATTTCAAGCATTTTTACGACGAACGACTCCGTCTTACTAATGGAAAACGCACGTCAGCGACTGTTTGCTCTACTTGAGTTTGTTGCCTGTTGTCTCCACCTGAATTGTTTGCAACCTCGCGGCGCAAAGCAAATTTCCCTTCCAGGTCGGCGATCAGGTTTTTAATTAGTGAGAGACCTAAACCCTCGAAGGCACTGGATTTGCCTACTTCTTCAAGAGGTAATTTGAAAGAAGGTCCGCTGCCTGTGTCTAAGACCTGCACGATGACCACTCCATCCTCTTCGCGTCCTCGGATGGTAATTGTCCCTGACGATTGTTTCGCCAGGCCATGCTTGATGGCGTTTGAGATCATCTCGTTGATCACCAGTGCGAGCACTGTAACTGCACGTGAGGGAATAACAATCGGGCATGGCTCGACCACAAAGGTGATATGTTTATCGGGTGGACTCAGATTCGCGCGGGCAACACCAACGATTTTACGGGAGATGTCATCGACACGAGCTTCGCTGACATCCTCGTGGGCCAGAAGGTCGTGAGTCGCGGCGAGTCCTTGCACGCGGTTCACACTTTCGGCCAGAGTGCTGCGTATTTCCGGTGATTTTGTGCGTCTCCGTTGTAAAGAGAGAATACCGGCAACTGTGGCAAGATTATTTTTAACGCGATGGTTTAGCTCGCGTAAGAGCACCGATTTCAGTTCCAGTCCTCGGCGTGTTTCTTCGTACAGTCGCGCATTTTCAATGGCGATGGCGGCTTCGTTGGCAAACGTAATCACGAGTTGCATCTGCTCTGGGCTGAGCAGATGACGATGGTTGCTATAGATACAAATGCAACCAAGGATTTTCTGCTTCACTTTAAGCGGGACACACAGCACCGAATGTATCTCTGAAGAGATGAATGGATCACTACGAATAAAACAATTTTCGTCAGTAAGGAAGCAATCAACGGCCATGCTGGGCCTGCCGGTCTGGACCGAGCGTCCTGCACAACATTGACCAACACCGATTTGAATGTGTGATGCCAGTTCAGTGTTGAAGCCATAGTGCGCAATCACACGCAAACGCTGGCGGTCAGGGTCGAGTTCGAAGATACAAGATCGTTCAGCGCCCGAGAGGTGCACGGCCTGGGTGGTGATCATCTGCAATACTTCGTCCAGGTTGAGGGTCAGGGCGATAATGGATGAGACACGATGGATCGTGGCAAGCTCGTGAACTTTGCGGCGTAGCTGTTCATCCGTCTGTTCATAGAGGCGTCCATTTTCGATATTGATAGCGAGAATGCCAGTCACGATTTCGACGAAGCTGATATCATCGGGTGAGAAATCGTGTGGTTTGGTAGATTGGACGCTGATGACCCCGATCAGGCGCTCGTCGTTGCCGAAGAAGATGATAGGCAACGCTACCAGTCCCCGTACATCGGTCGGATAGACATGAGCCTCGGAAGAGAAGTTCGCGTCAGTGAAGGCGTCGTTGACCAACAAAGGACGCCCTTTTTCAGCCACCCAACCGCTATAGCCCTCACCGATACGCAAGGTAAAGTGCAGGCCTCCGAGTGGTCGAGGTCCGTTGGTTGCGCGCAAAGTAAGCACGCGTTGCATATCATCGTAGAAGAAAATAGAACACAGATCAACGTTCAGTTCTTCTGCAATGACCTGGGCGATCACTTCAAGGGTCTGGTCGAGATCCATCGCGGAGTTGCTCACGCCATTGACATGCTGCAAAGCTAATAACCGATGTCCCAGTTGTTGAGAAGTGCGCTTACTCTCAAGCCGATACTGATCAGAGACGCTCTGGTAGCCGCGTGTGAGCGCGATAGTACACTGCGTTTGCATTTTTTGCAGACGTATGAGTACCTCAACCAGGGATGTGGGTTGATCTTGCAATATCTGTCTGAGTTCATCGGCCAGGGCATCAATATAATGTTGTAAACCATGCAGACGACTATCCAGCTTGCCGCCTTGTTCCGCCAGCCAGCATCCTGACTGCTCGAAGCGCGAAACAAGGGTCTGGTGATCCGCATCGTTGGAACCTATAAAGGCATTGAGAAGTAACCAGGCGTCGCTACCCTCTTCTGGGCCATAGCTTTCCCCAGAAGCACGTTGTAGGCTTGCTTGTAAGCGCGCTATATGCGAGGCCAGTATCTGCTCCACGTCAGCACCTGATGTCACGTTTCCCTTCCTAATATCTCTCCAATATTCCATATTATGGTGGAATGATACAACCTTCTATCACTTTTTATCTCGATCTTTATTGTAGTTGTGCTAACTTATAGTGTCAAGTGCATAGGTACGCAATTTAGGGATCAGGAGGCTAGTTGGGAGCTGAAGAATGACAAAATTCCTATAGGGAGATTTTTTTTTACTAATGATGGTTACATTTCGTCATAGACAGTATGCTTGGATAAAGGGAATCGTCTAACTAAGGGGGTATCTTGCATAATGAGATGTGTACAGTGCGGATTACCGCTCTCGCCATCACGTACCCAGTGTCCCAGGTGTGGCGCTGCGGTAAGCAAAGTGGAGAAACGGCCAGTGGGGAAAACTCCGTTTACCGGGGATTCATCGTCCCAGCCAATGGGCATGTATCCAGGAGGAGGCCCGACTGGGATGGAGCCTGCGCAACCACCGCCGGGTGCCTATATGCCAGCTTCTCCCTGGGATATGCAAAGGGCTTCTGCGGCACCACAAATGCCATTTGCTCAGCCGAACGAGCCGTGGACTCAGCAAGGTAGAGGAACCGCGTTCCCTCCAATGGGCGCTCAGAACCAGGCATGGTATGATCCGTCCGCTCCAACAGGGCAATTCGGACAGAGCGCTGCTAACTGGATGCCTCAGGGCGCTGGGCCTGTCAATAGAGCACCTGCTCAGTTGCAAACATCTCCACCTGCCCATATGTCACAAAATCCTGTTGAGCGTGGAAAACAAGGCATGCGACGTGGCTTTGCCGTCGCCAGTCTGTGTTTATGTGCAGGGGCGGTCATTCTGGCCTTTGTCGCTATTTTGGCGCGTAGCCTACCGGCTACTACGAATACCCCTGTTCATCCTACCTCGGCACATACTACATTGACAAAGACAACTACTGCTGTCTCTACACCGACGGCGAGTCTGCCAACTGCTACCCCTTCGCCAACGCCATTTCCCGCGCAACAGTATATTACCAGTGCGCAAATGGCAAGCGCAGTCAATGAAACAACAGCATTACCAATCACTCTGACAACGAACTTTAAGGTCAGCCAGCAGATGTTCCTGGCACTGACGCTGAATTCCAGGGGAAACTCAGGCGCTATTTGCATGCTCTGGTACATCAATAATCAACACTTGTCGGCGGACGATTTTGCCATTGATGTCACTCCGGCGTCGGTGTATGCATTTACGTATATCTATCCATCTGTGGCTGGGACTGGCTACGTAGAGATCAATTGGGCCAGTACGGGTAAATGTACGGATATAACGTTGGTACAACGTGTATCGTTTACTGTCAGTGGGTAGTCTGTACTACGCTTCGCGTGGTAGTGTTGTGAGTATTTCTAACAGTTGTTTTTGTTCTGATGTTGTCAATGGTTGTAAAGGGGAGCGTGGTTGGCCTCCATAACCAGCGACGTATGCAAGCGCAGCTTTGAGGCCAGGGACGCCATAAACGGTTGTGACAGCCGCATTGGCAGGAATGATGCGTGCCTGGTGGATACGCGCTTCCTCAAATCTCTGTTCATGAAAGAGCGTTTGCACCTGGCAAACGCTACGTGGAACGATGTTGGCAAGTGCAGCGACTGCGCCAATTGCTCCTGCAACGAGAGCTGGAAGCAAGAAATCCGCGCTACCAGCGAAGACGTGGAAGGTAGGTGGTGTGGAGGCAACTATCTGCGCAATCTTGGCAATATTGCCTCCGCTATCTTTCACACCAACGATGTTGGCATGCTCTGCTAGTGTGTTGATAGTATCGGCGTCCAGGTCCAGACCTGCTGTACTTGCGGGCATGTTGTAGATCAGGATGGGCAAGGGACTGTGCTCCGCGATAGTCAGGTAATGAGCAAGCAATGCTGCTTTGTTCATGCGCCCACGGTAATAAGATGGTGGAAGAATAAGGGCAAAATCTGCTCCAGCACGCGCTGCTTGGCGACAATAGTTGAGCGTTGTGCGTGTTGATTGCGTGCCACAACCAACAACAAGGGGCAAGGCATTCTCAGTTGCTGTGAGGATTTCTCGCGCTGCTAGCGTCACCTGAACGCGTTCGTCATCGCTAAGATGGACTGCTTCGCCGTTTGATCCCATAAGCACGTAGCCTGCAATGCTACTATCGGCCAGACGTAGCATGTGCTGCTGCAAAGTAGCAAGATCGAGTTCGTCTTGCGCATTGAAAAAAGTTGGGAGTGGCGGATAAATTCCAGCGGCTAGGGCTGTTGGCATTAAGACCTCCTATGTAACAAATACGCTTTTTCCTGCTTTTGCCAAAATCCATATTGCTACTAACTATAGTAACACATTTACTGTGAAGACGAGATGGTATTACATATGGGTATGAGCAAGAAGAAAACGCCAGTGGGAATATTGACCGCCTGTATCTCGTTGTTTAAACACAAACTATATTGCATACTATACTATATCGATGCTGTCCGAATAATCGTATTTCTTGCTCACGGAAAGTCTTCATTGAGTGACAGGCCATCAGGAGTAATATGGACGCTAGTGAAGCAATGCGACAAGCAATTGCCTATGCGCGCTCCGTCGAAGGACGCACGGCCCCACGCCCACCCGTGGGGGCCGTTGTCGTCCGCGATGCGCAGGTGGTAGGCAAGGGAGCAACCTCTCCACCATATGGATCGCACGCAGAGATCCACGCGCTCAATGCCGCCGGAGAATTGGCGCGCGGAGCTGATCTGTATGTCACCCTGGAACCATGTAGTGTGACTATTCATACCCCGCCCTGTACCGGAGCAATTGTTGCTGCCGGTATCCGCCGTGTTATTGTTGGATCGCTTGATCCCAATCCACTGGTTCACCAGCAAGGCATTGCTCAATTGCGCGCGGCTGGCATCGAGGTAACAGTGGGCGTAGAAGCTGCAGAAACAACGGAAATTATCCGCCCCTTTGCCACTTTTATGCAAAGAGGACGTCCCTATGTCACGGCCAAGTGGGCGATGACGTTGGATGGCAAGCTGGCAACGCGTACAGGTGATGCGTACTGGATCAGTGGGTCTGTTGCGCGTCGTTGGGTACATAATTTGCGTGATCGTTGCGATGCTATCCTGGTAGGCGCAGGCACTGTGCGCGCAGACGATCCTTTACTAACTGTCCGCCTTGCAGACGGTGAACGAACTTACGAGCGAACACCCAGGCCAGATCCTTTACGTGTTGTGCTGACGACAACCGGGGTGCTCCCTGCGCGGAGCAAGTTGTTGCAGCCGCAGCTTGCCGAGATGACCTGTGTGATGGTGGGCGAAGATTGCTCAGCAGAACAATTACGGCAGTTACGCGCTTATGGGGTCGAGGTTATGCAAGTCGCGCTCAGAGAGCATGGTGAGTTAGATCTTGCAGCGGTGCTTGCGATATTGGCACAAAAGGGCGTCATGCATGTGTTGCTTGAGGGAGGCAGTCATGTTCTCGGAAGCGCCTTTGACCAGCAGCTCATTGACCATGTGGTGGCTTTTATCGCGCCAAAAGTGGTAGGAGGTAAGGCTGCGCCATCTCCTATTGCTGGAAGAGGGCTGGCTGTCATGCAGGATGCGCTACAACTTCAGCATGTCAAAACGCAGATGGTGGGTGATGATATCCTGCTGGAAGGAGAGGTTGTGTATGGGCAGAAGATACTATGAATATTTACTGAAAGAGTGAAGCGATATGATAAGGAGAACCGCGCTATGTCTGATCCCTGGGTCCGTGAGGCCATTGCAGCCATCAACGCAGACTTTACCCGTTCTGCCGACACGCATTTGATCCCGGTACCATTCCCGGCGCTATCCCAGATCAAGCTCTATGTCAAAGATGAATCAACGCATATCACAGGTAGTTTGAAGCATCGACTCGCCCGCTCACTCTTTCTCTATGCCCTCTGCAATGGCTGGGTGCGGCGCGATACGCCCATTATCGAGGCTTCATCTGGGAATACAGCCATCTCAGAGGCGTATTACGCGCGTCTGCTAGGGTTGCCTTTTATGGTGGTCATGGCTCGTAGCACCTCGCCAGAAAAGGTCCGTCGTATTACTCAGTATGGAGGTGAATGTATCTTTGTGGATGATCCACGCGAGGACAGTGCTCGCGCTCGTGCGTTAGCCATTGAGCAACATGGGCATTTCATGGATCAATTCACCTTCGCGGAGCGAGCGACGGACTGGCGCGGCAACAATAACATCGCGGAGTCGCTCTTCAGGCAAATGGCGAGCGAGCCTTATCCGCTACCGCGCTGGATAGTCTGTGGTGCAGGCACGGGAGGTACTGCTGCGACGCTCGGACGCTATATTCGTTTTCGTAGCTATGAGACGCAGGTCTGTGTCGTTGATCCTGAGCCATCGGTCTATTATGACTACTACCATACGCGTGATGCTATGCTGGCTGCTTGTGGTGGATCAGGTGTCGAGGGCATTGGACGCCCGCAGGTTCGAGCCGTCTTTCTTGCCGGAGATCATCGACCGTATGCTTCAGGTGCCTAATGCCGCATCTTATGCCGCTATCCACGTGCTAGAAGAGATCATCGGAAAACGCTATGGCGGCTCGACCGGTACAAACTTTTATGGAGCATGTCTGTTGATGGCTGATATGGCGCGCCAGCAGCAAAGCGGGTCCGTGGTGATACTTGGCTGCGATGCAGGAGAACTGTATCGCGATACGTACTATAATCCGCAGTGGCTCGATGATCAGCACATTTCGCTGGATGCCCACTTGACGCAATTGCGCCGCTTCGTCGCCGAAGGTGTTTGGCACAGCGACAACGAAGGAAGTTTGATGTAGAAGGATAAAATACAAGGTTTATCCTATTCCATTGATGATGGGGGCATTGCGTGCATAAAGCTACGCTGAAAGAGGACAAAGAGGGAGAAAAGCTATTTTTGTCAAAGTGAGCTTACTGCCTTCTTCCTCTCTTTTAGATATGCCTCCTTCGCTGCATTCTTGTAAAGAAGTAAGTTACACCAATTCCTCTATGCCAACTCTTTCTAATTCGTGAGCAACTTCATTTTGCTCTTGCTGTTCTCTATTCTCAATTTGGGTTTGCCTGGCCGAGAAGAGCATTTGCACGCATTCTGCAATTTTAGATGCAAATAACGGGGGAACAGCATTACCGATCTGCTTTGCTATATTCGTCTTATTACCAGTAAATTGGAAATCATCGGGGAAGGACTGAAATCTAGCAGCCTCACGATGGGTAATAGGTCTATGTTGCACTGGATGTAGATAGCGCCCCTTTTCTGGCTTAAAAAATTCTGTTCTAATAGTAACAGCAGGACGATCCCACCAAAGACGGCCAAATAAATCTGTACCTCCCTGAGTCTTTTTAATCCAACAAGGTGGCGTTATCTCTGGTGCTACCCTTTGTAGGTCGAAGCGATTCATTCCCTCCATTGGAATCGCTTGGTAACGTCTTATACTAAGGGGAGTAGGCTGACGCCCAAAGTGAAGATTTAGTGGAGGAGCAACAGCCTGCATGTCTGTACCAACCGGAGGAGGAAGATCTTCAATAGCATCTCTCACCGTTAGCCATGCTGGTAAATGGGTGCCGAATAAATAACCAGGCTTGCCATGAGTTGGTGCGGGTGGAAATACCGTAGCAGGACTGGCAAAACGACAGCCGATAATAAATGCCCTCCATCTAATCTGAGGTACCCCATAATCAGCAGAGCATAATTTGCCCCAGGTCACAGAAAAACCCAGTCTTGTTGCTCTGGCAATAATCTCTTCATGCTCAGGAGTATCTAATAATTGTGGGACATTTTCAATAACAAAGACTTCAGCATGTGAGCGTGCAACAACCTCCATGAACGGCTGCCAAAGTGATTTTCTTATATCTTGCTCACGGTTCTTATTTAGAAGACTAAAGCCTTGACACGGGGGACCGCCAATAACGATATCTGCTTCAGGAATTTCTACTTCAGAATTTTCTAATAGCTTTGTAAGATCTCCGACAATACCATGGTCTCCGAAATTTTGATTATAGGTCGCTACAGCATCCCTGTCGGAGTCATTAGCCCAAACTATTTCAAGATCATCCATAAAAGCTAATTTGAACCCTAACGTCAATCCACCCGCACCAGCAAATAAATCTATCAGTCTGGGCATAAACTCTAACCTCCGTGACCGGCGCTAAAGATTAAAAGCAACCCTTTGATTTAGCTTTCCTTACTAAATGCTAATGGTTGCTAATTCAGGCTCTTTAGACGCTCAATTCATCCCCATCATATTTATGATGTGCGATATTCGCACTCAAGATATCAACGGAATTTATTGTACCAGAAACAGGCCATGAAATGTGCGATATTCGCACTTTTGGCGGCTTTATTTCTGCTATTATTTTCGTACTCTGGATCATATATTCTCAGAGATGAAAGATTTCTCGAAGAGAGTTAGTAAGGAGAATGAAAAATTTGCGAAAGAATCTCTGTGGACTCCAATTGAGGAAATTTCGCACAGAGCGACATCTATCAATAGAAGAAGTGGCTGCTACATTGGATGTCGATTACGGAATACTGCTCAACCGGACAAACTTAGGACGGATTGAAAGTGGAGAACGAGCAGTATACGATATGGAGTTACTCGCGCTCGCACATATGTTCGATGTTTCAGTTGAATATATGCTCTTGGGTGCTGATTCCAACACTGTTGAAATTGGCGAAATTTTGAAGAAAGTGCAGGTACCTAATGCCACGAGGAGAGGCAGCACGGACTAAGCTTCGTGATTACTTTCTGGCTCACATTGGTCAGGTTATAACGAAAGATGATTTGAGCGCGGTTGCTGGTATTAATGAGTGGGCAAGGCGTGTTAGAGAGCTACGTGATGAGGAAGGATGGCCTATACTCAGCTACAAAAATTTGCTTTCTCCAGAGGAAATGGCAGAATTCGGTATTCATCGCCAGCTCAAATCTGGCGAATACATTCTGGCTGGTACAGAAAAAGCAGATGTCACGGCTAGGAATATTGGAAAGGATGTAAGGCAGCGCGTTCTACAAAGATATGGAGTTACTTGCCAGTTTTGTGGAAGAGGCCCAGGGGACCCTGACCCTTACAACCCTCTACGTAGAGTCGTTATGCACATTGACCATAAAGTTTCTTTGAAAGATGGTGGAACTAACAAGGAAGATAATCTCTGGCCTGTGTGTAGTGTATGTAATGAAGGTAAGAAAGAAAAGTCATTTTTTCTTACAAAAGATGTTATACAATTGCTTCAAGAAATTCATATGCAACCACCGGAAGTACAAAGAAGCATTTATGAGCGTTTAAGGGAAAGGTGGGAGGATAAAAACGCTTAGAAAAATCCAATCGCTGCAAAACAAATGAAACGCTTGGGGCAGTTAGGAGGGTATCATTATCCTCCTAACTGCTCTGTTGAACCTTGCGTGTGTTAGCCCCTTAGCTGGTAGAGAAGGCATACCTGCGTGCCTTCAAACTGGAGCTTGCAGGATTGAGCGATAGGCTTCGAAGGTCTGGCGCGCAATCTGTCCTTGCGAATAGTTTTCGAGCACGCGCTGACGACCCTTGTGCGCAAGTGTAGCGTAAAGTGTGGGATTATCCAGCAGCTTACGCACGCAGTCGCTCAATTCTCGTGCGTCACCCTCTTTAAAGACCAATCCTGCATCGCCAATCACGTAGGGAATCTCGCCGGACGAAGAGCCGATAACCGGGGTCTCACATGACATGGCTTCAGCGAGCGTGCGACCAAATTGTTCGATCCAGTTCGAGCGGCTCACAGAGGGCAGGACATGCACATCCCATTGCTCCATCTCTGCCGGGACCTCGTAGGTCGGGACGCCCGGCTTGAAGGTTACGCGATCTGCAACACCTAGATGGACAGCCTGTTCCTCCAAAACGCTTTTCATGGGACCGTGCCCGACGAAGACGGCACGACAATACTCAGGCAGATAGGTGAGCGCTTCGACCATTAACGGAAGACCCTTTTCCTCTTTGAGGCGACCGATAAAGCCAAGTACGAAGGGATCGTTGGGACGACGTGGCAGACGCGGTTTATTGCGCTGATAGATCTCGATGTCAAAGCCAAACTGTGGGATCACACGCACCTCACCCTGATACCCTTTTTGACGCAATACATCGGCGGCTCCGCGATTGCCTGCCAGGGCCAGCGCGACATGGTGGTAATTGTAGAGTTCGAACTGGCGAAATGGTGGCGGATAGTTGCGATAGAGATTCTGCCAGGTGAAAAATAAGGTTTTGGCTTTGAACGGCTGTGCCAGGCGCATGGCCTGGAAGGTGGCAAAATTGAAGGGTTCCTCGTCGATGTGCACGATCTCTGGTTGTACCTGGCGCATAATTTGTCCCAGTTGCGGATAGTAATGCAGATGAAAATTCCCGTTCAGGCTCAACGGCGTGACAATCATCTGGTATCCTTCAGTATAGAGCTTTTCGAGCATTTGTTTACTGCCATCGTCGCTTTGCCAGTAAGGTGGCGTGACCAGAGTTAGCTCCACGCCGGGACAGCGCGCCAGTTCTTCCAGTTTGCGTTGCGAGGTCCCTGCCACCAGGGCCTTAGAAACCATCAGTACACGCATAGTCGTTCCCCCTTATCTCTTTCTGCTTGCCAATACCTCTTCGTAAACCGCAAGAGTTTCCGCTGCCGTTTTGCGCCAGTTAAATTGTCCCGCACGTTGTAATGAACGTGCTTGCAGATCTGCCCGTAAGGTGTTATCCGTGAGAATACGCTGCATAGCTTCAGCCAGCTCATGAGTATTGTCCGGGTCAACGCTCAGTGCAGCTTCACCGACGACTTCGGGCAACGAGGTGCGATTGGAACACACGACCGGTGCTCCACAACTCATCGCCTCCAATGGTGGTAAGCCGAAGCCTTCGTAGAGCGATGGGAAGACAAACAAGCTGGCACCACTGTAAATGCTGGGCTTGTCTTCCTCTTCGACGAAACGATAAACAATTCGCTCTGTTATGCCAAGCTCGGCAGCCAGTGGGCGCGGATCAGGGAAAAACGATCCATTGAACTTGTTGGGATTGCCAGAAATAAAGAGTTGTAGGTTGGGATCGTCAAGCTGTGCCACGAGTTGAGCAAAGGCCCTGACCAGTTGTAGCAGGTTTTTACGCCGCTCCATACCCCCCAGGTAGAAGATGTAGCGTTCACCCAGGCCATAGCGTGCTCGTGTCGTAGCTAACGTGGCTGGATCGGTAACGGGCTGATATTCGTCGCCCGCCGCTTCGTAGATGACGTGGATGCGCTCGGGTGGCAACTTCAGCGCGGCGACAATATCCTGTTTCGCGTGCTCAGAGACCGTGATAATCGAGGTCGTGTGCTGAATTGCACGCGCCACGAGCTGCATATATGCCTTGATTTTCCGGTTGGGTAGATAACCAGGTACGCGCCATTGGATGATATCATGGATGGTCACAACCGTTGCCGTGCGTGGTAGGAGTGGTGGTGCGAAGTAGGGGATGTGTAGGAGATCGACGCCAGCCTGATGTGCGGCTAAAGGTGCAGTAAACTGTTCCCACACGATCTTCTCGATATTCTCTGTCTTGCGTGCAAAGGCAGGCACCGGCTGCACATGATAAGGAAATGTCGTGCTAACAGATGCAGCTAGCGGACGCGGTCCCAGGAGTACGTAATCGTTGTGCTGGTCGATCTCTGCCAGTGCATGAAGCAGATGCGTCATGTATTGTCCACTGCCGGTGGCAGGATGTTGGAAAAACAGGGCGTTGATAGCAATTTTCATGAGATAGCCACCTCTTCGCTGAAGTCTGTCTGCCCCTGATAGAGATGTTGGTAGATGGCGAGCAATTTCTGCGCCGAAGCTTCCCAGGTGTAGTGTTGGACGCGTTGATAGCCCTTCTGACGCAACTCTTCGCGCAACTGTTCGTCCTTGAGCAGGTGCATGATGGCTGTCGCCAGCTCATCGATATTGTGTGGATCAACCAGGAGTGCGGCGTCACCTACTACCTCGGGCAACGAAGAGGTGTTGGAGGTAATGACTGGAGCACCACAAGCCATGGCCTCGATAGGCGGAATGCCGAAACCCTCAAAAAATGAGGGAAAAGCGAAAATATCGGCCATACTATAGAGCGTAACCAGCTCAAAGTCGCTCACGCGGCCCAGGAAACGCACTTTTTTCTGTAATTTGAGTTCCTCAACTAAGCGCTGTGTCTCCTCGTAGAGCCAGCCTGTGCCACCGGCTATCGCCAGCATGGCGGGACCATTTTTCTGTTTCTGTGCCTGGTAAAAAGCCTTGATCAGGCCGCTGTGGTTCTTGCGTGGCTCCTGTGTTCCCACCGCAAGCACCAGTGGATGTTTCAAATGGAACTTGTTGCTTGTAGCATTCAGGAGAGTTGGGTCAGTGATACGGTGCAAATAGGGACTGACGCCGTTGGGTATCACCACCAGTTTCTCACGAGGCGTCTGAAAGTGGCTGATGAGCGTGCGACTGACTTCGTGTGAGACGGTGGTGACGACATCAGCAGCCGCCACCGACTCGGGTACAACTTTGCGCAGATAAGCTGCAAGCGAAGGAACCGCGTATTCAGGATGTTCCAGGAAAGCGAGATCATGGATCGTGACTACCTTGCGCACTTTTTTTCCCAGCGGCGGTAAAACGAAATCAGGGCCGTGATAGATATCGGCAGGCCCTGAAAAGAGCGTAGCAGGCAACGGCATGCGCCATCGATACCAGAGAATATTCAAGTAACGATCAGGAAGAAAGATACTGCGCCCGTGCGCATTTGCTGCCTGAGGAAATGGACGCTCTGCTGTAGGACGGCCACTGGTCAGAAAGGTATATCGACTGCTGCTGTCCTGAGCGAGCATAGCGGCTACCAGATTGCGAACATAAGCGCCAATGCCTGCTCCCTGTCGGATAGCCGCAGTATAGTCAATCGCAATACGCATGAAATTCCCTTTGTAGTCTTATCCTGGAGGCCACGTCATCTTACGTCCGCCGAGCAGGTGAAAGTGCAGATGAGGGACAGTTTGTCCGCCATCTCGACCAACATTGGTCACAAAGCGGTAGCCTTGCTCCAGTCCAAGATCGTGAGCGACATTTCTGGCTGCAGTATAGATGCTCACCAGGAGGGGTCCATCCTCTGGCGTCAGATCAGCCATCGAAGCCATATGACGCTTAGGAATAAACAAAATATGCTGCGGAGCTTGTGGATTGTTATCTCGGAAGGCCACAACATCCGCGTTCTCATACACAATAGTACTGGGTATTTTGCCTGCGCTAATGCTACAAAATATACAGTCCTCCATATAAAAACCTCCATAACGAGGTGAATTATGCCTCAATTCACCTCGTCTGGCTAGCCATCACAAACAGTGGATGACTTATGTCTCATGCCTCATGAACGGTAGCGCTCGCGTCGGCTGTACTAACTACGCTAGCTGTTTGCTCGACAGGTGTCTCCGTAGCAGGGATATCCGTAGCGGTTGCCGCGCTAGCAGCGTTAGCTTGTTCTTGTGCCTGCTCAGACCGCTTGGCGCGCAATGCAGCCAGCTCTTGTTCGTGAAGTGTAGGATCATTATACTGTGGCAGATTCATCTCCTGGCGAATAGTTTTGATCGCTTGATAGATAGTGCCTGGCTTGATCAAGAGCGTCTCGGCAATCTTTTTATGCACGCCAACTGGAGGAACCGGTAGATAGGGTTCATAGGCCCCTTTGATTTGCTCCAATTCCTCGCTGCTACCCTTGTAGGTCTGTAATTCCCACCAGCTTGGGATGTTCTGCCGCGCTCGCAGATCCTTGATGATTTTTTTGACCGCTTTCTTAGGAATACCAATCTCCTGGGCGATTTGCGTGCGAATCCCGTCAAATTCAGCAGGGTTAGCCAGCTCAATGTAGCGCTCTTCTACGCGTGTTATTTGTTCGGGTGTTGGGACGAAAGGCGGTGGTGGCGGCGTCTTTTCGCGTTTGGGTTTAGGCGGAGCCGCTGGCTTAGCAAGTTTGGCTTTTGGCTTTGGCTTTTGTCCACCAC
This sequence comes from uncultured Chloroflexia bacterium, assembly GCA_963802635.1. Lineage (GTDB taxonomy): Bacteria > Chloroflexota > Ktedonobacteria > Ktedonobacterales > Ktedonobacteraceae > CAVTLG01. The sequence goes on from CAWDJJ010000001.1 coordinate 1,832,599, forward strand.
GGGGGGCGTCTTTTTGCCAGGGTTTGGCTGGCCCACGCTCATAACCGCCTTCTGATGGTTGGCGTGGACGTTGGCCGATAGAAGGCGAGATCCGAGTATCACTACCGACTTGGTAGGCAGCGGGACCGCGTAGTGGGCCGGATGGACCACGATCATCGCGGTAGGCATTAGGGCCATTGATGTTGGGACCACGGAAGCCTCCCGGTCCATTGCGATTGTCACGTTGTACAGGAGGCGAAGGTATTTTCGGACGTGATGGTGGCTGTTCAGGCTGGCTGACCCTCACATCTTCTAGTTTATCCAGCCACTGGTTCGTTCCACTTTGCGCTGATTTATGCTTAGGTGGAGCGGGTGGGCGTACCGGACTATTGGCGGTGGCCTGTCCGGCGAGTCCTACTGGTTTATTGGCAGTCGGTGGCGCGTTTTTGGCGGCCAACTTTTCTTTTCTCGCTTTTTGGGCGCAATCAGGGCAAGTCACTTCTTTAGCATTTGCCGACTGAAACCACTTGCCGCAAGCGATGCACCGCATTTTTGTTTTGCTCATGCGCGAAATCCCCTGTACCATAAAAATGTTAACGTTACGTCAAAGTCGGAATGCACCTTCTATTTTAGTGCCTACAGGAGGTTCTGTCTACCCTTTCTTTTTCAGATCTGGAGATCTTTCTGTTCTAGCTGATATATGCAGGAAACTATGTTTTGCTCCTGCGAATTTTGGGGGTTGGGCATCGGGGAAATGTTTCTCCTTGACATACGGGTAACATACTGTTACTCTCCTTGTATGGACTAGCTGCTATTTGACATAGTGTGAACTTTTCCTCTCTATGCGAAGTTTTTTTTCTGCTAGTAGGGACCTAATGCAGCAGATTGATCGGTCTGGTCGTTGGCGAATGTATACGAGGCATAGGCTGAAGCTGTCTCGTTTGGCCCGTCGTGGACCATGGCGGTATAGCAAGACTTCTTGCCCAGCGTTGGCATAGTAATTGCTCCCACATCACAGGTATAAGACGTTCCGTCGCTGTTTCTGACAATCTTTGCGTTTCCGTCCCCCGGTGGTACAAGACCATTGAATATAACTTGCGTCCAGGCAGCCTGGCAAGTGGCACTAAACTGGAAGTACAATGTACCTGTTGCGCCTCCAAGCACTATAAGGCGAGTGTAGGAATGAGAGAGCGTTGCTGCACAGGTCTGCCCATTGACTGTATATGTTGTTGGATCTTGACCATCAACTGCATCTGTCGTTTGTGATAGAGAGGTGGGCGCAACTGTTCCATTGGTAGCAGTGGATGTAGCTGTTCCATTGGTAGCTGATGCATTGCTAGGTGTCGTGCCTGGAACGCCAGTGGGCGCACCCGCTACGGCAGTAGACGAGGCTAAGGGAGCGGACGGTTTTCCTGTAATAGATGTCCGTCCAGCCGCAGAGTGGTATGCTTGTGTTGCTGTCGGTATGGTAGCAGAAGGTTGCCCGGTAACAGGTCTATTGTGAGTAGCATAGATGAGCATGCTGACGATGAGGAGCAATACTAAGGCAACACTAAGCGCTGCTAACCTCTTTTTTATGCTCTTTTGAGTGCGTGCTGTGGCTGGCACAGGCGGTACCGCTGGAGCTGTGGTAGGCCGGGCATGCTGTGAAGAAATTGGTTCCCCAGGAGTCGAAGTATCTGGTTTCTGTAACGTGATATGCTGTAGTGGTGGTCCGAAAGGGTCAGAGGTATCCAGTTCCTGTGAGGTGATACGGTGTGAAGAAGCTGGAATAGAAGTATCTGGCTCCTGTGGTGCGGTGTGATATGATGATGCCGGGCCAAAAAGATCAGAGCTATCCAGTTTCTGTGAAGTGATATATGGTGATGAAATAGGCCCGGTAGGAGCAGAAGTATCTGCTATCTGAGGCTCGTACATCTCATTTGCGACCACTTTATCGACGTCTGTTGATATGAGAGGCGACGCAGATATGTCCCCTTGTTGGCTGGCGGTTGCTAGCTCAATAGCAAACGACTGTACGCTCTCAAAGCGTTCCCTGGGATCTTTCGCCAGCGCTTTCAGTACGACCTGCTCTACCTTGCTGGAGAGCAGAGGAAGCTGCTCACGCAAGGATGGTGGTGATGTCATGATATGTTGTTGGGCAATCTTGATGATAGCTCCCTGGAACGGACGTTTTCCACAGAGCCACTCATAGACCATAACCGCAAGTGAGTACTGGTCGCTGGCAGGACGCGGTTTGCCTTTGAGCTGCTCAGGAGCCATATAGGGGATGGTGCCTCCCAACTCTTTCTGGATATTGGAAGAGATGGTATGGTGGACGGCAGTGGCAATACCAAAGTCGCTAAGCAGGATCTCGCCATTAGCCCCAACTAAAATATTATCTGGCTTGACATCGCGATGTATCAGGTGCAAATCGTGGGCATATTGTAAGGCAGCAGCAATAGGTATGACATAGGTCACGACTGTCGAGAGGGGGAGTTGTAAACCTTTGGGATGCCGTTTACGCAAAGTTCCATGACGAGCATACTCCATGACTAGAAACGGGAAATCATGGTTCCCAATGCCAAAGTCGAGTAAAGGCACGATATTGGGATGCTTCAGGCGCATTGTGCGCGCTTCATTAACGAATGCCTCCAGGTCTTTGTGCTGAGTGAGACGGGCATTGAGTATCTTAATCGCCACCTCTGTATGATCATGTATGTGTTTTGCCAGATAGACCTCACCATATCCGCCTCCGCCGAGCCAGCGCTGCAAACGATATTCCCCGAATTGTTGGCCCAGGCGATCCATATTATCAACCATATGTGCGTATCCTTCAATTTATTGAGGAAAAGGGAGCAGTGTTCCCCAGGTGTAATGATGTAGGTATTGTAAGTGAGGTAAATACTGTACGTCAAGTATTTTGCCTGGACGCTACCCTACTCTGGCTACTCGGCAAAATAATATTTCTATCATCTCTAGAAATGTTCTGGTATGAGGTTTGTGCTAGAAGTCATAAAAAAATTGTTCGACATCTTTTGCACTGGAAGTGCGGCGTGCGGGTGGCAGTGCGTTGAGTACCTGTCGGCCATAGCCCTTTGTATGCAGACGCGTATCGAGAATAGCCATGACGCCGCGATCATCGCGCGTACGCAGTAAGCGACCAAGTCCTTGTTTGAGACGCAAAACAGCCTGCGGTAGGACATAGGCACCAAACCAGTTTTCACCGGCTGCTTTCATGTGGGCAACGCGTGCCTCGTGTACGGGATCGTCAGGAGGATCGAAGGGCAGCTTGTCGATGACCACCAGCGAAAGAGCTTCACCTGCAATATCTACACCCTCCCAGAAGCTCTTGAGACCGAAAAGGACCGCGCCCTCTTCCTCGCGAAAACGCCTGGTCAGTTCTAAGCGTGTCATGTCGCCTTGTTTTAGCAGTGGATAGGGCAAATGCGGTGACATCAGTTCATAAGCGCTCTCCAGCATGCGTTTGCTGGAGAAGAGCAGGAAGGCACGACCACGCGACAACTTGACGAGCTTATGCATCTCACGCGCGATGGCCTTCATATAGTCTTCTGAGCCATTGCCATACGCTGGCTCAGGGAGATGGCGAGGGAGATAGAGTAAGGCATGGCTCTCGTAGTCAAAGGCGAGTGGAAGGACATGCTCCAACACGTCGCTACGTTCGTTGGGATCGAGTCCGATGCGGCGGCGGAAGTAGGAGAAGTTCGGACCTTTGTCCTGTGGCTTCAGCGGGTTAGGGCCGACAGTTGCCAGGGTAGCAGAAGTACAGATGACGTTACACTTATCGAAGAGACGCTCTTTGAGCCAGCTAGTAACGTCGAGTGGAGCAGCCGACGCCTGTAAAACAAAACCTCGGGCTACCGAGCCTTCGACGCGCTCGATATAATAGACGAATTTGTCTGGCTGTGTCACTGAGAAGACCATGCGAATATGCTCGGCTAGATTTTGTGTGCGTTTGAGCAGCTTATCATATAATTGACCGTCTTTTTCCTCCAGATCCTTGGGACGTTGCTTGCGCAAGGAATCAGCCAGGTCCGAGATGACAGTCGCGAGGTGCAAGCCCTCCTCAATCGGAGACTCCAGGTTCACGCGGCCCTTATAGCCAGGATTAGCAACCTGTTCGAGGCGCAGCCACATGTTTTGCGCGGCCTGCATTGCTTCATCTTGCAGTGTGAGCTGGCTATGATCCTTGAGCATACGCTGTGCCAGCAGCGTTTGTATCTGAGCAGGTCCGACAGTGGTTGTAAAAGAGCGCGTGGCTTCTTCCTCCAGGTGATGGGCCTCGTTCGAGCACAATCAGGTCCCGCTCAGGTAAAAGGAAGCCATCAAGCGCGGCATCCAGCAGTAGTAACGTGTGGTTGACAACGATGATTTGCGCTCGCTCAGCACGCTCACGCATCTGGCGCACGTAGCATTCGCTGAAGAAATTACACTTACTCCATGCGCATTGATCACTATCCGTGGCAACGCGACTACGAATATCGCTGGGTAGCTGAAAGCCAAGCGTTTCAAAATCGCCCGTAAAGGTCGAGTCAGGGTCATTGATCACATTGAGCAAGCGGTTGAAATCGCGATTCTTCGTGAAAAATTGCATACCAGTGCGCTCGCCTTCAACACGGTCCATGCAGACATAGTTGCTGACACCCTTGACCAGTGCGGCCTCAAAGCGCTTAATGTATTTCTGCACAAAGGGAATGTCTTTGTAGAAGAGCTGCTCTTGTAGCGCTTTGTTGGCAGTACTGACAATGGCGACTTTACCAGAGCGCGCGATAGGGACAATATAGGCCAGGCTGTTATGGGTTGGAATCATGGATTTGCCTGCAAGGTACAGATGGCTCTCAGACTCAACCTGAATGCAGCGCACCGGTCGTGAAGGCACCTCGCGTACTTCAACAACGTATCGGAAGTAGTTACGTTCAGGGCTGTAGTTGCGTAGTCGCTCTTTGTGGGCTGTAATTTTGCGTTCTAACCGAAAAACCTGCTTTTTCGTTGTGAAGGCAATTATCCATTTGGGGCCGCAGTCTTTTCCATTGTATTGCGCGCGCCCTTGACGTAGGGTAGGCCGGAAGCCTAGTGAGCATACTAGCTCATACATATCCTGTGCGAGTTGTGGGTTTGTGTTGGTGAACTCAATAGCACCAGTGTGACTAACCGTGCCATCTGTATCTAGAAGTCCTGCGAGAAGGGCGCGCCGTTGCTGCTCGGATGCACGTAGATAGAGTGTGGGGATGTGCTTGTTGCGCCAAACTCCAAGTGTGCGTAGGCGACCAGTCATGCCTGGCTGCCACCGACTCACAGCCTTACCATTTTCGTCATCAACTGCATATAAGTATTGGTGGCTTGATAATGATCGAACAGTGTAGCCATCCTTTTCTATTTCTGCAATGATGTCCGGGTCAGCGCTTGTTATCTGGTTACTGCGCTCACCACCATCGCCAAGCCAGACGCCGAGGAAGTATGGCGCGATAGGCAAGTCGGCATCTGGTAACGTGAGCGAACCAGCAACAGCAATGGCGTGGTTTGTGCGTTTTGATGCACCAACTGTAAGCGTCGCTGCCATTTGCTCAGTCGTGACCAGTGTATATGCTCGATTGTCACGGCGTTGTTCGCTTAGATCTCTTGCCAATCGGCTCCGCGTAGTAGTAAGGAGTGTGTGGCGTGGATAGTGTGCTGGTCGTTTACTGGAATTAACTGTTGCTATCTCACGCATCGCTTGATAGATGCTCCATCGATGGCCGCCGATAAGTGCTACTGCCTCAGATATCGAGAGGGTGTCGTCATTGTGGGATAGCGCGATGAGTTGATCAAGCGTGATCATCTGGTCTAATGTGACGAAGTTCTTGTCTATGTAGGTGCTCGTTTTTGCTTGATTGACCCGCTTGTGCTTGCGGTCAGTTGCGGTGTAGGATGCCCACTCATGTTCAGCGTCTGCGACGAGCGACGAGCCGTCGGAGAACATAACTTCATAACATGGGCGTTGGTGCATTATGTCGAATGCAGCTACGATACGTGTGGGGTGGCCTTTCTCATCAAATACCATATCGCCGACGACGAGATCACCCATGCATTTCCATCCGCTCGGCGTTGGGATGGGCGTATCTACATCCAGAGCTTTTCCTGTGCCCGTGCCAGCTTCTATAATGGCCGGGACCCCTTGCGTAATAGCACGAGCAACCATCGAAGCCATCTCTATTTGCGCGGGACGTTCCTCGTAGCCGGGTAGACTCTGCGAAAGGATGCCTCCCTGGCAGAGATCATCAACGATGGTGGTCCGTAGCGGCGCTTCTGCTGTTAGCGTATCATCGTCGTCCTGACTGTGGCTAACAAGAGGGGTATCATCAGTGAGCGCGTGACCAGACGCTTGCGTAGATAGAGGAAGTGGGGCCTGGCTAACTGGTGGGACAACGTGGGGCGTTGGCGTGGTAAGCGGGGCGTGTGTAATGGCTGGCAACTGAGGAGTCTTAGGGATATCCGCTGATGCTGGAACTACAGGCGTGAGAGGCGAAGCGTCGAGTTGAATCTGTGTGTCTTCTCGCGTTACATCGTTTGCAGCGGGCTTTAGGGATGGTACAGGGCTTGTCTGTGCCGATTTGTGTGTACTGCTGATGACCGTTGGTACCGGTGTTTTGACCGGGAAGCCCATCAGCGCGCTGAGATAATGATCAGCAAAAGCCTGGATATGTGGGAAGCGCTCGGCTGGATCGAAAGCCAGTGCCTGTACAATGACACGCTCGACGGCTGGCGAAATGGCGCTGTTCAGTGAACTGGGTGCTGGAAAGGGCGCTTGTTGTTGCTGTTGTTGCAATTGTTCGCGGTCGGTTGCCTCGTAGGGACGGCATCCACACAGCCATTCGTAGGCCATGACTGCCAGGGCGTACTGGTCGCTGGCGGCACTTGCTTGATCACGGAGCTGTTCAGGAGCCATGTAGGGGATAGCAAATTCTTCATCGTCTAATGATGGCGTGAAGCCTGGCGACGTGAGCGAGAATTCGGTAAGTAGAGGTGAGGTATCGTTGCGCTCCTTGAGCAAGAGATTACCAGGATGCAGGTTGCTATGTGTGATGTTGCTCAAGTGTGCATAATGCAGCGCGCTGGCAACCGGCGAGAGCATGCGTTTGACTTTGTCGGGGGCCAGCTTTGCGCCAGGGGCGATATGCTGGCGTAGCGTTTCGCCCATGATGTACTCCAACGCGAGGTACCCGTAGTCACCATCGAAGTTTGCATCCAGGACGCCGACAATGTCGCGATTTTTGAGCTTCTTGAGTTGCCTGGCACGCGCCAAAAAAGCTTCTTTTTCCTCGTTCGTCGGAAGTGCAATTGTGAGACGCTGAATAAGGAAGTCTTTCTTGCGTTGTTTGCCGCGGTAGAAGTTGCTCGTAGAACTTGCGCGTAGCAGCTCGGTGATACTGTATGGGCCGATCTGCTGCAGCTCTACCTCTGCCATTATTTTACCTCTTCCCCAAAATTGAACACTTGTTTTGTTTGTACGTGCAGTATAGCACAGCCTGGATGCAGGGACAATCTTGCTTTTGCCTTTCCTTGCTTCCGTGAGATGTCTAGTCCCTTGTAGCAGCCATGTTAGGTTGAAAATTCATCAAAAGTAATCTATACTATTAAATAGTTGATTAAAGTCTTCATAGTTCTTATAGTGATGCATAGTTCTCTTGATATGGGGGAAGAAAGGTTATTATGGAACATTTCATGACTACGGAGGAAATAGCGGAGTTGCTCCACGTAGATCCGGTTACGATTCGTCGTTTGGTCAGCAAAGGCGAACTTTCGGCCTATCGCATTGGTGCCGACTACCGTTTTGCTCCGTCCGATCTTCAGGATTACCTGCAGCGGCAGCAGATTATGGCTCACGCGCAAAGCAAGGCAGACACCAGTTCCAGCAGTCCGTTTGATCAGTTTGCCCCGTTACTACGGAAAGCCATACAAGGGAAACACATAAGTCCTCTGGATCTTGTGAACAGGTTTGAGGATAGTCGATTCGACCTGTTTACCAAACGCGCACGCCGTGTTTTGACGTTGGCACAAGAGGAGGCTCTGCATTTCCAACATAACTATATCGGTGCAGAGCACCTGCTTCTGGGATTGCTAGACGAAGGAGATGGTGTTGCCTCGCAGGTACTCAGCAACCGGGGTATTGAAGGAGACCAGATACGCCACGCCGTTGAAGTCATCATTGGGCGTGGTGAGCAGACTGTTACTGGCGAACCCGGGTTTACCCCGCGTGCCAAAAAAGTGATCAAGTTTGCCATAGATGAGGCGCGTCGTTTCAAGCATCGCTTTGTTGGAACCGAACATCTCTTGTTAGGGCTGATACGCGAAGGCGATGGTGTCGCGGCCAGGGTTCTGGCGCAATCTGGTCTCCAACTGGAGCAGGTACGAGCAGAGACGCTACAGGTGCTTCGTCAATATCAGCAAGGACAAGAAACATCAGTGGTCATTCCACCTGTGCCATCAGAAGCGGCTGCCTTGCTTGCTGAAGATGAGTCAGGGCTGGCCTGCACTTGCTGTGGAGCGCGCTGTCCGAGCTACTTTCGCCATTGTTTCCATTGCGGTCAATCCTTGATTTATGAAGAGACGGGCCAGAGTGAGGAAGAGTAATTCACTTCTGTGTACGCTGACTCGTTCGTGGTAGAGGTGTTCAACTTTTTTAACTGCTTCTGCGTGATATAGAGAGGTGCTATGCATTGAGAGTGAACTACCGCTGAGTCTTTAGCTCAGCGGCTTCTTCGGAAGCCTGAGTTCACCAGACCCGTTTCCAGAAATGGGAACATCGTTTGAAAGGTCAGGACACCTGCGGTTGACGCATCAGACCGCTGCTCTGTCGCTGAGAGTTAAGTAGGCTTGGGGTAAGGGCCAGTGCTCTCAGCGTAACAAGCCTTTTGAACCCTGTCGAGATGAAGTCGGATTCTCTTGGTGGTCACAGCGAAGAGATACGCATCACCCGCGCAAGCGGAGTTTTTTCCGAAAGGATTTTCTTGTATGAACGTCGTGTATGTCCTTGCACCTGATAGAGTCCCATTGATGCCCTGTCCACCAGTGATTGCCCGTCTGTTACTCAAAGAGGGAAAAGCCAAAGTAAGGCGCAGAACACCATTTACCATCCAACTTCTGGCACAACCAGAGCCTATCTACACACAACCTTTAACGCATGGTGTAGATACAGGGAGTGCAGTCGTGGGTTCAGCAGCAGCGGACGACCAGGGAAACGTTTTCTACCTTTCCGAAGTGGAACTGCGCAACGATATCGCACCCACGATGAAAGAACGAGCTTCAAAACGCCGTAGCCGCCGCAACCGCAAAACCAGATATCGTCCGGCACGCTGGCTCAATCGCCGCAATTCCATCAAGCAAGGACGTTTCTCCCCAACCATGAGAAGCAAGATCGACGCGCATCTGCGAGAAATCTGCTTTGTCCAGTCGCTCTTGCCAATAAGCGCCATCATACTAGAAACGGGAACCTTTGACCCTCATGCGCTCAAAAATCCTGAAGTGTTGCAACACAAGTGGCTCTACCAGAAGGGCATCAACTACGGTTTTGCCAATACCAAAGCCTATGTGCTCACACGAGATGACTACACCTGCCAGCAGTGCAAAGGGAAGTCGAAAGACAAGAGATTAGAAGTCCACCACATTGTTTTTCGCAGCCAGAACGGGAGCGATGAGGAAGCGAATTTGCTCACACTCTGCAAAATCTGTCATGATGGCCTCCATGCAGGAAGCATGACGCTCAAGCAGAGGGGAAAGAAAAAAGAGGGGCTTCGCCATGCCACTCAGATGAACAGCATTCGCATCCAGTTGCTCAAACGCCTTGAGGCAGAGGAGACCTGGGGCTTTGTCACCAAAGAGCATCGGCACCTCTCAGGACTCCCCAAGACTCACGCCAACGACGCGGCAGTGATTGCCACGCGAGGAAAAACGCCACAATTCCGTACCACGCAGGTGATCCTGAAAAAATGCATCCCTGATGGAGACTATCAGCAAACGAAGGGGCTTCGCAGTGAACAACGCATCAACACCGGCAAGATCAGGGGATTTCGCAAGTTTGACAAGGTATGCTACCAGGGCCAGGACTACTTTATCAAAGGAAGGATGTCTACCGGATATGCGATCTTGATGGATATGGACGGGAAAAAGGTTGATTTGAAACCCATTCCGAAGTTTGAGCAGATGAGGAGAGTAAGCGCTCGTGCATCATGGAATATGAGTCAAAAGCCCATTTCAAGTTTCTTCCAGTACATTGAAAATCAGGGGTGAGTTGCGGCAATTCATCCCCGAAGCTGAAGGCATCGGGGTTTTCTTGCCGCCATTCAATAAAATGTAGCAAAAGCTCAGTGAGCTTTTAAAGACAGTGTTGCAGAAAAGGAGAGCAAGTGTTGACTACACAATATAACAGTATACCGACGTATACACTGCGTCAGCAGGCCGACCGGATTACTACATATAATAGGGCGACACGCGATGCCTACCTCCGAGCTTCACAATTAGGCATCGTAGCTGGTTTGCGCTCGATGATGCCTTTCGCGCTCCTCACGTGGGCAGATAATTTCCATACCTCTTCCAAAATAAAGAATCTAACCATTGCGCTGGCAGTTGGTGAGGCTATCGTCGATAAATTGCCAATAACATCCAGTCGCCTGAAGAGCGGATCGTTCATTACTCGTATAACGGTTGGCGCTCTGGCAGGCACTCTCTTGTGCCGTCGTTTGCATGGATCGCCACTCCAAGGCGCTTTACGTGGTGCTCTGGGTGCCAGCGTAGGTTCCATTGTTGGGTATACCTATCGCTTAGTCGCAGCACAAATGACGAATATACCTGATGTTGTGTGGGCTCTACTAGAGGATGGCGCGGCGTATCGCCTGGGTATGAATGCGGTGACAAAATTGCCTGTGCGGTCGGATGTGCAGTGATCAGTACTGTTCGCTAGCACTTAAAGATCTCAGGTAGCGCACTTCAGCCATCGTAAGGCCACCAATATGACAACGAGTGTGGTGCCAATATCACCCGCAACGATAGAGATCAGCGGGCCAAAGAGTTGTGCTGTTAATCCTGAATCGAAGCCTCCTAGCTCGTTAGATACCAATTCACTGCTAACCCCCACCAACCAGCGTAACAATCTCTAGCTTATTGCCATCCCGTAAAATGACATGCGCGATGTCTGCACGTGGTACGATATCCCCCTCCAACTGCACAACAACGTATTTTGGCTCGATATTACATACGTGCAAGAGGTCCGCTACCGTGCTGCCCGCGTCGATAGCGCGTGGCTGACCGTTGGCGATGATCGTGATAATTTCAGAAGGGTTTGTTTCAGACATAAAAAAGCTCTTTCTTTCCGGTTTACACGAGATTGATCGCTCAACGTAATGCTTTGACGGCAGATGTCACGTCGGCTGCTTGTAGGATCGCGGAGATGACGGCAATACCATCTGCGCCTGCTTCCATGACATCTCGCGCATTCAGAGCGTTGATGCCTCCTATGGCGAGTACAGGCTGTGTCGGATATATTCGTTTGATAGCGTTGAGCAACGCAGGGCCTGTGCCAGGTTCTCCCGGATGCGATGGTGTGGCGAAAATTGTGCCCACAAGGAGAAAATCTGCGCCATGAGCGACTGCTTCCTGAGCCTCGGACAATGTATGTACCGATGCTCCTAGTGCAAAATTACTTGACCTGTTCGGCATCGTTCTGGTACAATCTCCCGCGTCAGGACCCGTGGGAGGTGGCATCAGACATTCCCTTTGCTTTTGATCCGTTTGAGGATACTGCACTACGATCTGGCGAGCCACAGGAAGTGGCAGGCTATGCGCTCCTAACTGAACGCCGTCTGCCTGCACTGCCAGCCCAACATCCAGGCGATCATTGACGATGAATGTTACTCCATGCTCCTGACAACGCGGACGCAGTTGCAGGGCGAACCGGTACAACTGCGCTGCAGAGAGCTGATGTCCGCGTAATTGGAGCATGCTGATACCTGCCTGTAAAGCTGTTTCGACCCGATGTAGCAAGTCAGGTGCAGCAGGATCAGTGACCAGGCACAGTTGCGGACGCGTCAGCTTATTCATGTGGAGGAGGCTGTGTGAGCACCGGGACGCCAGTGGTGGGACTGCTGGCTGCTGCTTGCGTGCGCCGCGCAATGCGACCGGCAAAGAAGGCAGCACGCCCCGCTTCAACGCCCAGTTTCACGGCGTACGCCATCTGTACCGGATATTGTGCCTGTGCAACGGCTGTGTTCACCAGACAGGCGGCTGCTCCCAACTCCATAGCCAGCGCGGCATCGGATGGTGCGCCAATACCAGCATCAACAACAACTGGCACGCGTGCTTGCTCAATGATGATCTGGATCTGTGGCAAATTGAGTAGCCCTTGCCCTGAACCAATCGGTGAACCAAGTGGCATAACTGTGGCTGAGCCGACATCCTGCAAACGCTGTGCTAAAATGGGGTCCGCGTTGATATAAGGAAGGACGTCAAAACCTTCCTCGACCAGCGTTTTGGTCGCTTCCAGCGTGGCTATCGGGTCGGGCAACAGGTATGTAGGGTCGGGAATAACCTCTAGCTTGACCCAGCGTGGCAATCCCATCGCAGCCGCCAGACGAGCAGTCTGAATGGCTTCCTGGGCCGTCTTACAGCCAGCCGTGTTGGGAAGAATGGTGTAGCGGTTGGTATCGATGTAGTCGAGCAGACTACGTTGGCCGGGATGAGAGAGGTCGAGACGTCGTAAGGCAACCGTGATGATCTCTGCGCCACTGGCCTCCAGGCTGGCTTGCATCTCTTCAAAGGTACGGTACTTACCTGTACCTAATAATAACCGTGAATGGAACTCACGCGTGCCGATTTTCAATGTGTCCATCAAGCATTTAACCTTCCCTTCGCTGGCATTATCCAGAGCAGGTGTTGTAAACGTTTCTAAGAAATGATACCAAATGTGATTGTTTGTTGACATGTGTCCGTTTCTTTCTCTTTGACCTTTCTGAACACCTGTGCTATACTGCTCTTGCGGTGAGCATGGTTCCCCTCGAAATCGCTGAGGGGGTAAAATCAGCGTGTGTTCTTCCTCTTCGCAAGCGTTCCGACTATCGGGATAAGCCTTTCAGCGAGACAGAGAAACGCGCTTCAAGTAGCTCCGACCCTTTGCAATTGGGGCGAGGAGTAGTGGGTACCGCAGTTTACCCTGGACGGCTTGCCGTCCGAACGGATGGCCGATGGGCACATTTGTCATCACTTTAAGATACTGTTCAGGGTCCTCCACATACGACGGTGGAGTTCTCAGCCTGGCTGAACCAGACTCCCCTAGCAAACCGCTTAACAATTTTTCTCATTGTATCCCATACAGGTGCGTCTTTCAAGCTAAGTCTGTGCCGTTCATCCATGTTCTTTATAATATTACGAGCCGAAAATTTGTATGCCAAAGAGACCCAGGGCTTGCGTGATGACATAGACGATAGCCAGTACACTGACAGTAATGGTGAGGCCATACGCGATGATGTTGAAGACCAGACCGTTGGTATAGCGTCCCATCAAGCGCTTCTTGTTCACCAGATAGAGAATAGCGAAAAGCACGATGGGTAATAGAATGCCGTTGAGTAGGTACAGATTGAGCAGAATACCAACAACAGGAAGATTGGGAAAAGAAGCGATCACGACGCTCACAACGATAAGCAAGGTGAAGAGCGTCCAGAAGGCAGGCGCTTCTTGCCAGGTCTTGTTCACACCATTCTCCAGACCTAAAGCCTCAGTGACCGAGTAGCTTGTTGTGAGCGGGAGTACTCCCGCCGCTAATAGCGAGGCTCCAAGTAGACCAAGTGCAAAGACGTATTTGGAGTAAATACCCAGGAATGGTACTAACGCCTGCGCCGCGTCTGCCGCTGATCCCAGCGCGACGCCTTTGTCTCCACTATGCACAAATAAAGTTGCACCGGTTGCTACGATAATGAAGAAGGCGATGGCGTTGGAAAAAACTGCAGCAGCATAGATTTCGAAACGTTCGTATTTATAGTCACGTAACATTACCCCACGTTCAACGACCGCGCTCTGCACATAAATTTGCATGTAAGGGCTAATCGTTGTACCAACAGCGGCAATCAACGTTAAGATATAGCCGCCCTTGAACTGCACAGTAGGAATGAAGGTTCCGGCAAAGACATGACCCCAGTTCGGTCCTGCCTGGAATGCAGAAATAATATAGGCAAAAAAGGCGATGGTGAGCACTAAAAATAATTTCTCGACCCTGGCGTAGGAACTACGCACTAATAATAACCAGATAATCAGCCCGCCGCACGGTGCCGCAATCCAGGAAGGTATACCAAAGAGATTGAGCGCTGCCGCGATACCAATAAATTCGGAAATAATCACACCCGTGTTTGCCACCAGAAACGTTAACATGACAAAAGCTGTGACGCGGATCGGAAAATTTTCACGAATCAAGTCACTAAGTCCTTTGCCAGTAACAACGCCCATGCGACTACACATCTCCTGTACTACCCCCATGCCCAACGTCAGGATCACCATCACCCATAGCATCTGATAGCCATATTGTGAACCCATCGTGCTATAGGTCGCAATGCCGCCCGCGTCGTTACCAGCGTTGGCAGCAATCAGTCCGGGACCGAAAATGCCCAGATAAAATAAGAGACGATTGAGAAACCTCCTGCGCCTCCTCAACGGCCCACTCACGGCCTTCTTGTCGGCATTCAGTGCACCACTACTTGTTGCAGATCGTAGGGGCATGCTCTTGTGCTTATCGACTGGATCATTTGTCATTGTTTACCTCTTGTCGTCGTTCATACATTTTCATTTGATCTCTTAGTGCTAAACCACTTGACGCCTTCGGCATTGTTTGCGTAAAATACCTGCAGTTGGGAGGCGCGGGAAGCGGCATCAGGTTTTCTCCATTCCATTGATCCGTCTGAGGATACTGCAATTGAAGGGGTGGTAAGAAGAGTCCATGTTCTTTCACGACTCGCTGAGAGGGTTAAAAGCAGAGAGTGCGTGCCGCTGCTTAAAGGGATGTGGGAGTGGTATGCGCTCACGTAACTCCGGTGGGAGCAGGACCGCCAGGGCATCGTCAAAGGTGATGATACCAAGAATAGTATTGTCCTCCTCCACAACCGCCAGCGCCCGTAGATCGTACTCCGCCAGCAATGCGGCGGCCTCTTTGGCAGAAGTTTCAGGGTGTACCGCTACCACATCATGTACCATCAGATCACGCAATCGCGCAGTACGATCAAGGCAAAAAACAACATCCCGCAATGAAGCCACTCCCAACAGATGCTCCGTCCCTGGTTCCGCAACGTAAATATAGTCTACGAACTCCGGTTGCTCTGGCATGCTACGGATCGTACGCAAGGCTTCCGCTACTTCTAAATGGTCAGGCAGAAGCAAGAACTCGTTGGTCATGATGCCACCGGCTGTATCTTCATCATACGCGAGCAACTCCTGGAGTTCCTGTGACTCTGTATGATCCATTAAGTTTAGCAAGCGATCTGCCTTTTGATGATCCAGGTCAGCAACAACATCGGCTGCTACATCTGGTCGCATTTCCTCCAGCAGGTCCGCCGCTCGCCCTTCCTGCATACTCTCCAGAATATCAGCCGCGTCATCTGAGGTCATGGCCTCTAGCGCGTCAGCCGCTTGTTGATCAGGTAAAGCACCCACAACTTCAGCCCGCTGCACGTAGGAAAGTTCATCGAGTAGACGAGCCAGGTCCGCAGGGTGCAGTTTGCCCAGGCGATCATGCGAGATATTGAGTTGCACAGCAGGAGCGCTAGTGGCAAAATATTGCACATCCGCCCAATCCAATAGATTCTCGTGGCGCTGGCGCTCTAGTGTACTCAGGCGTTTGCCTAAGGGGAAAATACGGCGTGAGAGAGCCTGAAAAGAAATATCTACAGCTAGCAGGCGCAACGCTTGCTCACCGGGTACCTGGCCTAGAGCAAGATCATTGACACGAATGACTCTGCGCCCTTCTACATCGACTAGTTGTTTGTCGAGTACATCTTGACCAAGGAGAATTTCACCATCGCGGCGCACAAAACGTTCCAGACCGACTTGAGCGGAAGTGAGTTGCATGGCACGCTCCTCAAAACGCGCTACTTGCTCAACTGGTATCCACAGGATGCGTCCTCCGATATGCGCTAACAACCCGGCTAACGGTGGGTGGGTTTCTTCGCTTTTGCCCTGGCTGGGATTGATACGCACGATCACATCCTTGAGCACGGCAACCTTCTCCTGGCGCGAGTCGAGAATAGGTTTGCCGATGAGTTGACTGAAGAAGAAGAGTGCCATCATGTTCCGCTTTCTCGTTTGTGACACTCCGCCTAGGCGAAAGCCATAGCGGCTTCTTCCCTGTTGCCAGGGTTGAATTTCTCGCATGGTTTCCCAAACGAGCTACGCGAAGAATGATGCCGAAACCTCATTCCCGTGGGCGGTGCCATAGCGCCAACTACAGGGCCTAAGCCCAGATACTTTCTTCGGATGTTGATGGCTCCAACTCCATCCCTATGGTACTGCCACTTGCACTCTTTCTTTGTGCAGGTGAAGACCCGTCCGCTTGGTGAGGTCTTGCGCTTGTGCTCACAGACAGGGCAGGTCTTGGAAGTGGAATGCTCATCTTGCAATTCCACTCTCATCCCCAGCCTCTCAGCTTTATAGGTGAGCTTGTGGCGCACACTGCCAGCAGACCACTGGTGAATCTTCTGATTTGTCTTGGAGCCAACATCCACGTGTTGCCTGAGATCTCGAACGTCGCCTATGACCACGGTTTGTACACCCTCTTCATACAGTGTAGAAACAAGTCGTGTTGTCTGCTTGTGCTCGATATCCCTGATTTGATGCTTGAGTTTTCTCAGTTGCTTCTGCTTTGATTTGACCAGCTTCTTCCTTCGACGGGACCCTTTCTTTTTTCTGTCGATTTTCTTGCTCAACGTTTCCTTCAATTTGTTCTGGTATTGCTTCTTCGAACGCAGATACCGCCCATTGAGGATATGGGTCTGCTCACTATCATGGGAGACAGCCATGTGGATCTCGCCCAAATCGATGCCAGCAACTTCACCACCCATCGGCTGGCACTCCGCTTCCAGCTTGTAGGTAGCGATTGCTTCATACTGCGTTCCGGTCCAGTGAATGACCACGGTCTTGGGTTTTTCCCATTTCCAGGCGAGAATGAGTGGAGCATTTCCCCGTCCATTTGACAGGCTCATCTCTCCATTCTCAAGGGTGATGGCAGAGTCCTTGTACTCGATGCGAAAGTACCATCGGCGTCTGCGTGGCGGGTGACTATTCGGGTCGGTCTTGCGGCGTTTCCTCCAGGATTTCATACTTGCAAAGAAGGCTTGTACCGTCGCATCAGAGGTATGGGCATGCAGTTTATCCGAGGTGAATATCCTCTCCATCTGAGCGCACTTGAGCCAGATCCCCTTATGGCGAACCGTCCGCCAGAAAAAGACCACCGTCTTTGAGTAGAGGTCCCCACACGCATGAGCTAACTCATCAAGTTGCTTGGTCTTGCCAATATGGACCCTTCTCACCTGATACATTAGCGCAGTCCCTTCTGAGCGTCGATATACTTTTGAAGAGTTTCTTGGCTGATAGTGCCTGCGGTACTTGCAAAGTAGGAACGTGTCCACATTGAAGGCAGCTTGAGCAGAAAAGGGAACTCTTTCCGCAAAACAAAGGATGTTTTCCCTTTACACCCCTTTACAACTTCTGCTGCACTTGTAGAAGGAAAGCACCTCACAAACAGATGAATGTGATCTGCTTGGATAGCCAAAGTGAGGATGATCCACCCTTTCTCCTGGCACTTTTCCTCAATGAGCTGCTGACATCGCTCAGCTACCTTTCCCACCAGCACAGGTTTTCTCCTTCTTGGACACCAAATGAGATGGTAGACAATCAAATGAACATGGTGTTCATCTCTCTGATATTCAAGTGTCTATAGTATGGTATAATTAGACCATACTATAGACAAAACGCAAAGGCTAAAGCCGGATACGCCTCACCGCTTGGGTTAAAACCTCAGCGGCTTGCGGCAGGCTAAAGCCCTTCTCTGTCAGATAATGAGTCTCAGCCACTATGATACCACGCTCCGCCGCGATCTTGCCGCGAAGGGTCTCCATGAACGGAGATCTGCCACAAATAAAAAGACGGCCCCACATGTGCGGAACCGTCCTAACAGCGTAAGCAGACAGCTATTTAGTGCTGATAGCAAAAATGTGAATATGTCCCGCGTTGACGTGCGAAGGCAAGGTGACACTCGCGATAGTTTTGCCTGCCAGCAACGCAACGCTTGTATAAAAGATGTGCGGCGTATTGCCATTCGCCTGTACACCGTTAGGCGTATTGCGATAAGGCAACGTAGCTAACGCCTGATTGCCGAAGGACGGTGCCATTTTGCTAGCGCCAAGTGTCCAGTCGCTCAATCCCAGGCGGAAGATCTGCGTTGAGCCATCCGTGTAGGTGATAACGGCATTACCCAGCGAGGGTCCGTTGGTTGAAGATCCCAGGAAGGCCAAAGTCTTTGCACCTTGCACAGGCGTTACAGGGATGACCTGTCCCATGGCCTGGACGTTATCGGCGGCACCTGCAACAACATTCGGCCAGGTGAAAGTGACCCCGTTAAAGGTAATCGTCTTGCCGGGAGTAAAACCAGCAGCCAGCAATGTTTGCTCTGAGTAGCTAGCACCACTCAGGTCAAAGTTAGCAGTTGTACCATGACCGTCGGCACTGATGCCATCATTATTGAAAGGCAATGTTGTCTGCGTCGTAGTCGTCGTGTTATCATCGGTACCTGTACCAGTGGCAGTACCCGTGCTCGGTGCGGCCTGGCAGGTCAGGTTCACGGTGTTGTTGGCGAATGCGAATGTGCAAGCTTGCCCATTGATGGTAGCTTTTCCCGCACAGCCAGCGACGGCAACGCCATTGGCATTACAGTTTGGTGTTGTGGTGGTGATTGGGGGCGTGGTGGGCTGGGTGCTAATCGGCTGTCCATTGAATGTGGCACTGGTAGCTACGCCGTTGCCGTCCACCGTCACCTGGATAGGGCTGGGCGCGTTGAGTAGTTTCTGACAGCCGAGGTTCGTATATGAAGCTGCGAAGCGCTGTGCCAGGAATGTGAAGAGGGTCGTGGCAGCACCTGTATCAGGTGACGCTGCTTGTGCCGTTAGAGGCGCATCCAGTACGATCCGTGGAGCACCAGTAGTAACCAAGTTCTGGCAATAGGTTTTACCACTGGCGTCTGCTGTATTGGCTGCGAGTGGCTGATCAACCCCAGCACGGTACAGGTTGGTTTTCTGCAAGCTCTGCGTTGTATTGCCGTTGGCGTCGGTGATGACCGTCATCGGGTCACTAAGAGGAACGAGAGCTATCGGTGCCTTCTGATCCGCGTTGGCCTGTATCTCGTCCAGGGCTAACGATGCAACTGGTGCATTATTATTAGCCAGGTCTGGAGCCGTCCAACTCGTGCATCCCAACGGCGGATTAACGAAGTGGGTGACCAAAGCATTATCGCTTGGGTTGGCGAGGACCGTTGCGTTTGCTAATGCTGCCTGGTTGGTTGTCGAGAACTGCGCAGTTTGACCGTTTGCTGTTGTCAGGTACTGCGTTTGTACATTGTCGCTCTGGTCCTGGTCGACGATACCAAAATCGCGTGTCGTAGGGCAGGTCTGACCATCATTGGCAGTTGCCAATGCGGGCACTTTCACTTGACCGGCTGCGATAGCTTTATTCGCTGCATGGAAGAAGGCCACTGCGTTACAGTAAGCGAACTGAGTGAAGACGGAGCCGTTTAGTCCATTGACGCAATTTGCCTGCTGTAAGGTGTTATTGTCAGCCGCTTGTAGTGTCAGATTGGTGCCATTGAAGCCAAACCAGATGCCTACGATAGCTCCCTGGGGCAGCGTTGGTACGACCGGTGCTGCGGCTGGCTGTGTGCCCTTATCGATCACCAGTGGACTGTAGACACTAAATTTGCCCGTAGCGGGATCAAATATCACACCTTGCACAAATGCGCTTTGGTTGGTATTAGCTTCGTTACACGGGCCATTCTGCGCTGCGTCGGGCGCGAACAATTGGTATGGGGTTGCCAGCCCTTGCGCTGATAGGGGATTGGCAGGTACTATGATTGTGCAGTTTGGATTGGGTGTGGCATTTGCCGCGTGGGATTTAATGTAGGGGATGACGCCCAGGTAGATACCAGCGGCAAAAACGACTGCAAGCGTCACACCTGTGCCGATAAGCATCTGCGGAGAGAAGCGTTTGCGCTGTCGACGAGGTGGGATGGGATTCCCACTGTCCGTCGTTCGCTGGGGTTTAGAGAGTATTTGCATACGTAATTCATTCTCCTAATATGCGCTTCACTTTATCACTTCAAAAGTATCATAGGTGAATCGAGGAAGCGTCATTTGAAGCAGCTTGAAGTAATCCTAACTAATGAGATACTTCCTGGTAAATACAAAATTAATACTACTGTATATCACTACACATTCACATGATTCTGGGTGAAATTAATCAGAAGGTACTATAGATGGTTAAGGAATCGCCTAAAGACACGGAGACTAGCACTATGTTTGGCGCACCTTGATCTGACCCTCGGCATAAACTGGCAGATCAGGTAGGAGCGTTGTAGCGTTGTCAAGTGTCAGAAGTTGGCGTAATCAGCACTGGAGCAGGAGTGAAGCCATGGTCCAGGGCAATCAGGTGCGTTTTGAGTCCCAGGCCAAAGCGGGTTGGTGTGCCGTTATAGCTCGTGATCAGCGAGGGAAACGCGCGACAGTCGTAGACATCCCAGGCCCAGCCCAGGTAGCCAATGTTATTTTGATCAAACCAGCTCATCGCTGCATCAATGAATGTGGATTGACAATCGTTCTCGCCCAGTTCACCAGCAATGACAGGGACCCGCGCCGCCACGGGTGCGATGTACGCTTTCCAACAACTGCTGCTGTTGCAGGGATTGAAGTTGTACATATGCAGTGAGGCCACCAGATTGTTCAAGGGGTCAGTGGGTTTGTTCGCTAACCAGCCTGATAAGTTGTTTGCATAATCCAGACCACCCAGCATAATGACATTCGTAGCCCCTGTGGCACGTACCGTACTGACTAGCGTTTGCATGCCTGCTACAGCAAAACCAATGCTATTGCAAGGATCACCATTGGCAACCAAACTTCCATGAAGCCAGCAGGACCAATTGCCTGGGTGTGGTTCATTATATAAGTCAAAGATAACGGAAGAGTCGTGCTTGAACGTACTGGCAACCGAGGCCCAGAATGCCGATGCATGATCGGCATCGGGCATAGAGTGCAATTCATTTGATAGATCAGTGCCAGGGCCATTCCAGTGCAGATCCACAATGGCGATCAGTTTATAGGCGTTAAGGAGATGCACATAGTTGACGATGGTTTGCTGGTATTGCGCGGCGCTATATTGAGCAGCGGGGTAGCCATTGATGCCCAGCCAGCAATCTTCGTTGAGAGGTATACGCACGGCATTGATATCCCAGTTCGCCATAGCTTCGACCGCTGTGGCATTGCTCGGGCCATCAAATACCTGCGTATTGCCAGCAGCTTCGCACTCATACTCGCTACCAGAACGATCCACACCACGCAGTTGCATAACTTGATTTGCGTTGTTGAGGAGCTGATTGCCAGCTACATGTAAGCCTACAATAGAGGGGATAACTGGTCTGCCCAACATAAACTTACTGAATGCTATGCCCCCACTCACAAGCATAAGCATTGCCAGGACGGATACGATGAAGTATGTTCGCTTTCTTCGCACTATTATGTCTCTTCTTGCTAAATGTTTCCCCCTCAAGGACGCAGAGCCGATATTTCTGATCCTTTGAAGGATAAAGGCAGCTTTGCCATAGTGTAACGTGAGCAATTTAGCTGAGTGTTTCCCAGGGCTGCCAACTGCCGTCATACCAGATGTGTTGCAATGCATTGTTGGAGCCACGGGCGAAAACGTCAATGCGACCATTGCCCCAGGATGCAGCGGCAGGTGCGCTGGTAAGGGTACCACCCAGGGATTCCCAGGGTTGCCAGCCCCCATCAAAGCGTATATGTTGTAGGCTACTATCGTCAGCTATCACAAAGACATCAAGCACTCCTTGCGCTGGAGATGTCACCGCTGGATCAGAGGTAAAGCTGCCGCCTAACCGTTCCCAACTTTGCCAGCTACCGTCGTACCAGATATGTCCCAGGTCATTATTATAGCCACGCACGAAGACGTCCAGGCGTTGTGCACCCCAGGAAACTACAGTCGGAGAAGATGAGAAGCCACTGCCCAGTGATTCCCAGCTTTGCCATGTTCCGTTGTAGCTTATATGCCACAAAGCGTAATCTGCGCCACGTGCAAAGACGTCAATTTGTCCGGGACCCCACGATGCAATGGCTGGATTGGACGTGACAAGACCGCTCAGTGACTCCCAGGCGTGCCAGCTACCGTCATACCATTGATGTTGTACAGAGTTATCACTGCCTCTTACGGCGAGGTCGAAGCGTCCGGGACCCCAGGATGCAGCGACAGGGTCATATACAATGCTATCACTCAATGCTGTCCAGGTGCTCCAATTAGCGTTGTAGGTGCTATACCACAGGTTGTTGTCTCCACCACGCACAAACATCGTGAGACTGCCTGCCGTCGAAGAGATAGGTGCGGGCCTGCTGCTCGCGGTATTGACGATAGACGGGACGGTGACTATTGGCGTGGGGGTAAGATCTGGCGTAGCTGCTGCAGTTGGGTGGGCAGTAACGGTGGTGGGCTGTGCTGTGTGATGAGAGAGGTTGTACGAAAGTACTTCTGTACCGAATGCAGCCAATGAAGTCACCGCCAGTCCTGCAGCACCCAATACGAAGAAGACCTGTCGCCTTGAGATAGGTTGTGGGGCAAGCTGTTGCTCGGGTACAGGTGGCAGTACTTTCCCTGTAGCTGGCAGATTATATACAGGTGCTATCTCTCTTAGCGGTATGTTGCTCAGGGCTTTACCAGTCGTGGGAGTTGGTGCGTATTCACGTGTCAACAGGCCAGATGGTGCTCCTTCCTGTAATATATGTGGCTGTATGGTTGGTAGAAAAAGTGGCTTTGAGAAGGTATGGAGCGCAGGCTCAGCCGTGCACGCCTTTTCCAGGGCGGCGGCGAAGTCCTGAATACTGGCGAAGCGTTGCTGCGGATCTTTGGCGAGTGCTTGTAACAATACCTGTTCAATAGCTGCTGCTAGCGCGGGGATGCGCGTACGCAGTGGTGGAGGTGCATCATAGAGATGTTGCATGGCGACTAGCATGGTTGAACCCTTAAAAGGTGGCGCGCCACTGAACCATTCGTAGACGACAATGGCTAAGGCATATTGGTCGCTGGCGACTGCAGGCTGACTGTTAAACACCTCGGGTGCCATATAGGGAGTGGTCCCGAAAGTCTCATCGTGGCCGTGCTGGCTGAGCGAGGTGTGGTGAGTCTGGACGCCAGTAGCAATACCAAAGTCACTCAACATCAGTACCCGGTTGTTACCAAGCAGCATATTCTCAGGTTTAACGTCACGATGAATGATATGATTGTCATGCGCATATTGCAGAGCCTGCGCCATTTGTTTGACATAGGAGAGGATAGTCTCGGCTGGTAGTATGCTGCCATGGGGATGGCGCTTGCGCAACGACCCGTAGGGTGCGTAGCCCATGACCAGATAGGGAGTGGTATGTTCTATGCCAAATTCTAGCACCGGCACAATATGAGGATGTGTCAGGCGCGCAATAATACGCGCCTCGGTGAGAAAATTTGCCAATGCATCCTCATTCAACTGCGCCCGTAATACTTTAATGGCGGCGGGAGTTTGCAGATAGATATGTTCACCCAAATAGACATCAGCAAAACCTCCCTGACCGAGCAGCTCTTTTAGCTGATAGTTGCCGATTTTGCGTCCTGTCCAATCGATCATCTGCGATAATTTCCTCTATCTGTTTCCTGGCTCCCATTTCATCTATAGCATACTCAAGTGTATGGATATGACACAATCATAACGCAAAAGCTAACAAAAAGTACTAGCCCGTATCTCTATGTGTACATTTGTCTGGAGATAACTGATAGAGAGTGCAATTATGAGTGGCTGGGAGGTATGGTATAAGAAAATCGTATGCCAGTGCCATAGTTCTCTGTGTTCAACCATACCAATGGCAGCACGATTGTGCATGATCAGCCTGCACTCATTTTTTATCACAACGGTATTTTAAATCATCAACCTTTGCCGGTACTACTAGCCCACAAATGAGCCGCTAAAATCCCGGCTCAGCATGCCTATTTATAGCTATAAACCCTCTTCCTGCCTGGCTTCACAGTACAATCGACAGTTTCCTGCATCAAAAGATCTTAATACCATCTTAATGCAGAGTTTTTGACTTATCGGGGGTACTATCGGCACATGTGTATTCGTAGACAGTCTGAACGCGCTCCAGAAGGGAC
This sequence comes from uncultured Chloroflexia bacterium, assembly GCA_963802635.1. Lineage (GTDB taxonomy): Bacteria > Chloroflexota > Ktedonobacteria > Ktedonobacterales > Ktedonobacteraceae > CAVTLG01. Next base: position 1,857,028 of record CAWDJJ010000001.1, read on the forward strand.
TTTAGCCCACAGGCATCAACTGCTAGTACTGGATTAGTACTTTTCTATCATTACTTGGGGCAAACATGAGGATACGGAAAAAATCTTATACCATACCTTCTTGTGATCACTGAAAAACGTATAAGACTTCACGACGTTCAGAGGACACGCAATGGGATCTTTTGAAACCATATGTATGCAGATGAATGTAAGGAAATATGATCAGCGTTTTTGAGTGATTCGGATACAAACACAAACACATCGCGATGGGTAGCAGGAATAAGAGCTGGGCATGCAGGCTCTCCTGATGGTAGACCCGGTGGCGTCCGTCTTCTGGGAGATCGCGACCTCCAGTAGTCGGTACGCTGCCACAGATAGAAGGTGTCGAGCGTAAATCGCTGGCTGGCATTGTGCCAGCAGCCATACGCCTGACGTTACCGAGCGCTCACTAGCTGTGAAGACTAGCGCAGGTAATCAACAACACATATTTACAGAGACTGTGGGCAATGCAGAGAACGTTGTACCACATCCTCTAGACGGAAGGAAATGACATCATGCAGAAATTACAACTTCGTTGGGTCCTGGCTATCCTGGCTATCCTATTGGTCGCGACAGCACTGGTATTGGTGCCTCTACTGACAGCTCACTCGGCTACCGCATTCTGGTACGTCTAATAACGCCTTAATTTAAGCTTCGGGGAGCAATTTTCATCCCTATCAATTGCTTCCCGAACTATTTTTAGCCTCACGTAGCTATTGAAGCCAACCACTGTCTCACTTCTTTTGCATTATGGTGTCCCATTGTCTCCAATACAACAGCACTTGACTCTCCAAGCTGAAAAGCGGCATTGATATTGCCCTGAAGTGCGGCCACACGTGCCTGCCCATAATGAGCCAGCGCCAACAGTTCCTGACTCCCTTCGGGTATAGTCGTGAGCATCTCCTGAAGAACTGTCTCAGCTCTGTCCACCTGCTGTTGGTCAAGGAAAAGTGAGCCGTACTCGTATAACACGTTGGCGACGATTTGAGGTCTACCAATCTGATGAGCTAATTGTAGACTTTCTTGTAGATACGCCTCGGCCTGTGCGTAATTTTTCTGCTTCCGTGTTACTAGCCCCAGATCAAAGAGCAGGATACTGATCCATTCGCGATGTCCGCTCTGGCGAGCTAACGTAAGTCCCTCCTGAAAGTACTTTTCTGCTTGCATATGATTGCCTTGCGCCTCTGCCGCCTCTCCCAAATTAGTGAGTGAAGCGCTGATGCCTTCGCGATGACCAATCTGGCGGGCCAATGTCAACCCTTCCTGAAAATACTCCTCGGCCTTGGCATAGTCACCTTGTAGACCAACAGTTGTGCCCAGATTGATCAGAATGAGTAGCATTTGTTCACGGTCTCCAATTTGGCGAGCGAGGGCTAAGCCTTCTTGCAAATAGGCTTCTGATTGGGTGTAATCTCCCTTACTCCCAGCAACTGATCCAAGAATTTTGAGGATATTGTAAACGCGCTCACGATCTCCAAGCTGGCGAGCGATGGTCAAGCCTTCTTGCAAATAGGCCTCTGATTGAGCGAGTTCTCCACGCTTTAATGTGACCCATCCAAGATCATTGAGCAAGTTACAGAGGCGTTCGTTATCGCCAAATTGGCGTGCTAGGCTTAATCCATCCTGGAAATGAGCTTCGGCCTGTGCGAGATTGCCCTGTTTCTGTGCCACTTCGCCCAGGTACAGTAGCGCACCCGTTATACCATACTTATCATCCAGCGCCACCGCAGCCTCCTGTGCCCATTTTAGATATTCTTCTACTTGCACATAGAAACCTCTTAGTATAAGAAATGGTGCGAACGCATAGGTAGCATGGACAAGTTCGGCCTGTTTGCTCAGGTGATGAGCAGTTTCCAGAGCAGCCAGAATATTACCACCCTCCAACTCCAACATCTCGTACTCTTTTTTGTGCGCCTCTACATAGTCAGTAACGTAGGCAATCAAGTGTTCGTGAGCTGTATGCTCCGTAAGGTGTAGACGTGCGTAATCGGCGATGACCTGATGCAGCGTATAGCGGTCGCGCGCGGGTCCAGTACTTTCTAGCAGGCCAGCATCGGTCAGCGCATCGAGATCATCCAGGCTACAGGCGGCAACAGCCAGAGCCGCGTCTTCAGAAAATGTATTTGGTTTAGGCGGAAAAACGGCCAGTGCGTACAGAGTAGCACGCGCGGATGCACTCAGCGTCTGATCCGTGACAGCGATAATCGATTGCAGCGAGAGCGACGTCTCAACCGGTAAGCTGGGATGACTCTCGACGGGCACGTGTGGCTCATTGAGTGTTAAGCGCACCTCTGCGTCACTCAGACGCTCCAGGGCAGCCGTAATGCGTCGCGCGGGTCCACTGTAGGCTTGTTTGCGTAGATAGTTGCCCATCAATGTGAGCGCCAGCGGCAAGCCACCGACCGCCTCTACAAGATCGTCCACTTTCTGCGCTTCGCGGGCCACAACCTGCGGCGCGAGCAATGCGAGCAGCTCAATGCTCTGCTCTTTGCTCAATTCCTCGATCATCGTTGCCCCGCCGAAGGCCATATGCGAGGCGATACTGGGGAAACGCGTGGTGACGAGGTGCGCGCAGTGCGGCCCGCCGACTTTAAAGGTTAACGCCTCTTCGAGTTCCCAGGCGTCATCGATCACGAGCAGCATGGCGCGATCAGCGATAGCAGCACGAATAGCCTTGGCCCAGGCTTCGTTGCTACTCAATGTCGCCATCTGCGCGGAAGAGATACCAAGTAAACTCCCCCAACGACTGAGCAGACCAGGCATGTTCGAGTTTGGTCCCAGGCCTGCCCAGAGTATGCCGTCACGGAAATGGGCGCGTATCTGTGGATCATGGGCCAGCGTAATCGAGAGGGCAGTTTTGCCTACACCTGGCAGACCATTGAGCGCAGTCAGTGCCACGCTACCACCGGAGGTCAGTCGCTGCTTAATCTGCGCCAGGTCATGTTCGCGTCCTACGAGACCGATAGCGGGTTGTAGCGGGATGGCTGGATCATAGAGCGGTTGCGCCGTAGTGCTGTCAGCAGCTTTCTGGGCAGACCGTGTGCTCGTTTTTTCCTGCTGATCAGCGCTGGACGTGGGTAGCAGATCTAGCTCCTCTTCCGTTTTGCCAAAGAGATTGATGAGCTTGCGGCGAAAGTACGGGCTTGGCTTGGTAATTCCTCGTTCCCATCTACTCACATTGACATACGTCGTGCCAATGCGCTCGGCCAATTCTTGTTGTGAGAGTCCTCGCTCATTGCGCGCCTCGGTCAAACGTAATCGAGGCTGATGGGGTATCTCAGGAGTTTGCATGAATTATCACCGAGCCTTCCCGCCCAAAAGCAAAATGATAAAAATGATAAAAAGAATGATAATGTCTGTCATTAAAAGTATACCCGATTCAGGGCATAATTAGGAGAGAAAAAGATTGTATCTTCCAGCGATCCTAAAATCCTTGACGAAGCCACAAAGATGAGGAGTGGCATCGAATTTGGCTATCTGTTCTCTGTAGCGCATACCGTACCGAGGTTACGTTCGTCAGCAGCTTTTAGCTCTTTTCAAGCCCCTCTTTAAGGTTTGGAGGATAGATTTGGCAAGTTATGTATATCGTTATCATGCAGTTCGTCCCATCAAAGTCCGCTTAATTATCTCTGTACGTTTTGTGATTACAAACACGCGTTCTGCTATCTTGCGGAAGAGCGTTGTGGACCCAGAGGCGACGCGAGATACCGATGAGATCCCTTGTCTAGTGCAATATCCTCATACGGATCAAAGAAAAGAGAAAAACCTTGCGCCGCCCTCCATGCCTTCTGGCATGAGCTACGCTAGTGGAATGATGCCGAAGATGTCAAGTGGTTTTGCGCCAAGCCCTTGCGCCTGTGACACCAGGGATACTCACAGAAAAGCGGCGGTGCGATTGACATTGATTGGTACAAGCGTATCAAAAATAAAGGAGTACTAGCATGCAGAAAGTATATCTGCGTAAAAGCAAAGCAACAACCGAGTACCCGCAGCAGGAAAACGAGAAGATCTTGCATTTTTCCTTGCAAAATTCCTTGCCGGAAGCTCATACGTTTGCCTTAAACAAAACATTTGGTACGCTGTCCTACCTGGCCTGCGATGAGCGTGGCATGCCGCGCCTGCTGCGGCAGGAGCAGTTTACGAGTACCGAGATGAGCGTTTTGCTGCCCTTATTGGAGATGTTTCCGTATTATTGCCCCTACGACATGCTCTATGCAAGCTTCTACGGCGGCGGTAAGACAACGGAGCAGAGTCTTAAGCAGGCACGCGAACACCTGGAGGAGGCGGAAGTCGAAGGCGTCTGGGAGCAGGAAATGCGACCAATCCGTTGTGCTTTATCGCGTACGCGCCTCAAGATTTGCTCATTCGGCATCGATATCTCGTCTATCCTGGCGACTGGTTATATCCTGATGGTTGCCAGTGAGCCAGTAGATGATAGCGGTATCGAAGATGTCACCAGTACCATGCCGAAATGGAAACGCGTCCTGGCATAGCACGGAAAGCAGGTAGCAACTCACGCCTAGCGTAACAGCGATTGTTGGCAGAGACAATCAAAGACGGTAAGAATAGAAATGAATAAATCTTTGTTGTAGGAGCCGTAGGAGATTTGTTCTTTCCTGCTATGCTTGTCTCATGCGACTTTTTTGTGGATCGAAGCCATGCGGGTAACGCTTGCGCAGTTTCTCCGCGTTTGTTTGCATAACATCATCCAGCGTCAGCCCTACCGTGTCACAGAGCAAGACTATACCTCATGTTGCTGGGACGCCAGCCAAAACCGCCTTTCACCCTTCTTCACGTCGATTGATAAACAAGCCAGGTGCTACGCGCCATCCACGCGCCAGATGATCACCGTTTTGTCAAAGGACGAGGTAGCGATATAGCGTCCGTCAGGAGACCAGGCGACATCGTAGACGGTCTCAGTATGTCCGTGTGTCGCGCCAAAAATCAACGATTGTACGATGGCCCCGCCCGACGTTTTTTTGCTGCTAGCCGTGTTTTTCAGGTCCCAGATATAAACCTTTCCGCTACGGCCATAACTTCCAGCGATATATCTGCTATTGGGAGACCAGGAGAAACCACCAACCTGTGGTATCCAACCCACAGTATTGTTTTTGGGTAGTACGAAAGGCTGCGGATCATCGGTCCCCAATGAGTAGAGGCGTTTATTATGCAGAAAGTCGTAGACGGCCACCGTAGCCAGATCTGAAGACGCCAGCATGTTCGTGCCAGCAGGCGAAAATTTGAGCGCGTACCTTTCCAGGATAGCATTCTTGCTTAAAGGCAATTGCAGGTTCTGGACCTGCTTCCCTGTTTTGACTTGCCAGACTGGAATAGTATATTCGGCAGACTGCGCTGCCAGATAAAGCCCGTCCGCTGACCAGGCAGGGACACTTACGCCAATCGCTAGTATATTTGCAGGGATGTATTGGAAGGTTTTAATTGGACCAGACGCTTGATTTTGCTGCCAGAGCACAATGTTGTTTGCTAGCTCAACACTGGCGGCAAACATATTATTGACCGGCGACCAGGCCAGAGCACCATATGAAGCTGACAGAATAGGGTTGTTCAGGCTGGCATCCGTATATGCCTGTGGTGTGTCGTTCTGACCGAACACATCGATCAAGTAAACATTACTTATTGACGCTTCCGCCACTCCCAGCGTACGCCCATCATGGGACCAGTTGAGGCTATCCTCATTGATGGCATTGGAGAATTTCCACTTTTTTAGCGGCGTGGAGACCGTTTGGAACACGTTGGATTGCTTAAGATATTCTGCAATATTCCAGAGCATCACGCGCGTATCTGCACCGGCAGAGGCAAGATACTGACCGCTCGCATCCCAGACGACGTTTGTGACCGCATCAGAATGCCCTGTCAGTGAAAGCAGAGGTATGCCAGCAATCAGTTTTTGCGGCCCCAGTATTTTTTGAGCTGGCTTTGGCGTTGTTTGTGCGGATAAGAACTTTGGCAACAGCGTAGCTCCGGTGGCAGTAACAGCCACAGCGGCAGCAGTCGCAGTTCCTGCAATAACAAGTGAGCGACGACTAACCTTGCTTTTTTCCTCTGGCGGTCCGGGTTGCCATGATGGCGCTGCCTGTGTTGGTGGCATTTGATAATGCGTCGGCATGGCAGAGGTGAATGGCCCTGCTTGATAGGGACGCGGTCCACCACTTGTCGAAACCCTGTCTGCTAACGGAAAATGAGGGGGCTGCGTGATAGGACCCTGGGGATGTTGCAGTGTCGGAGCCGATACATCCACTTGTGGGGCTGGTGTGACAGGTGCGGCTCCGCGAGGGCGGTTGTTCCATGAGGCTAGTAGTGTTGCGCCAGGGTCTCTCACTAGCTGTTGTTTCCAGGCCAGTTCCAGACGACCTACAAGCTCAACACACGATGCTGGACGTTCTTCTGGGCGTTTTGCCAGACCTTGCGCCAGAACGTTGTCGACGGCCTGCGGTATTGCCGGATTAAATTGTTGGGCAGGCGGCAACGGCTGTGAGATGTGCTTGAGCATGGTTTCATAGGGCGTATCACCGTGAAATGGCAATACATTTGTAAAGAGCTGATAGGCGATGATCGCCAGGCTATAGCGGTCGCTTGCCGGTTCAGCATGCCCTTGTGCCTGTTCCGGGGCCATATATTCGGGTGTACCAGCGCCAGCGTGTGTCTGATCGCGATACGTTGAGCTAGCCAGCAGTTTGGCGATGCCGAAGTCGGTGAGAAAGAGCCAGTGTTGTTGGAGTAGCATGTTGCCAGGCTTAATATCACGATGGAGGACGCGCTGGCTATGAGCATAATCAATAGCCAGCGCTGCCTGTTTCAGATAATGCAAGCTTTCATCTATGACCAGGGGACCGCGTACACTGCGTATACGATTACTCAACGATCCACCTTGAATATACGGCATAATAAGGTACGTCACAACCTCACCGCTTGTTAGCTGTTGCTGACCAAAGTCGTGTACGGACAAGACATGAGGATGTTCTAGCGCAGCGGCTGTACGTGCCTCGTAAGCAAAAGCTTCCAGGTAGCTTGCATCTCCAGCCAGCACCGGAGGCAGCAATTTCACGGCCACCTGGCGGCGCAATTGACTATCTTCTGCTAACCAAACCTCGCCCATGCCACCCCGCCCGGCTACTTGTAGCAGTCGGTAGCGACCAAGCATCTTCCCTTGCCAATCCTTTGTGTGATCTGAAAACATCGTGACTGCCTCCTTACAATGAACGAGCCAGAAAGCCCCAGTCTTTCAAGCAGAGGATGAATGGCTCCTCCTTTGGCGGCGCGATGGGGGTGGTGAAAAATACCCCCAAATGCGTATATACATGTAAATGTTGTTTTGCTATACTGCGCGTGTAGCACATTGACAACTGAATTATGTTTGCGGGTTCTAAAGTGAATTGCTCCTTTAGGTAAAAGCATGAGCGTCCCAACCAAAGAACTACCAGGAGAGACGGGCGTATGATCTCTGGAAACAGGGGCGCCATTCCCACCTCACGGTCGGATGTTTCTCTTGCTCCTACGATGGCCGGTACCGTGGGGCACACGGGAACCGATAGGGAGCCATCCCTCTGAACGCTTCTGGACATGTGGGCCACTACTTTCTGAGTCGCAATACTCATTGGGCAAGTCTCATGGTTGAAGGAAGAATTCCCCGTCTTTCAAGCGGGGAAGTGTCAAAGTTTCCAGACGACGATACTGTCGTTGACCTCGTTATAGGCTGCCGCCAGCCATTGTCCATCAGCCGAATAGGCCAGCGCTCGAACTGAACCTGTTACAGTCGCAGGTGGCTTTTTCTCGCTCAGTGGTAACGTATTGCCCACGCCATCCCAGATATAGACCGTGCCATTATTTGTTCCTGCCGCAATCTTTGTACTGCCCGGCGCTTGATCCCAGGCCAGGGTCAACAGATAGGTATTCGCGCTCCCTGGTAGGGATGGCGATGGTTGTAAAGTGTCTCTATTCTGGAAATCCCAGATGGTGAAGCTTTGAGGTTGATTACTGGCGTCTTTTATCGCTGCCATATATTGTCCACTCGCAGACCATGTTACAACCGCTGTATTATTGTTTGGCAAGAACCCACCAGATCCATAGGTAAATGGTGCATTCTTGTCCTTCACCATGCGAGGCGACGATGCTGTCACTGTGATATTTTCTACATCGATGCCACTACTGGTGCCTATAGCTAATCTCAATGGCGTTGTGTCGGGCGCTATTGCCAGTGAATTGGGGGTAAACGTGGAACTTGAAGCTGCATCCAGGGAGTATGGTAAATTAAATGTGGCTAGTCGCTTTTGGGGCTGATTGGGGTTCCACACGGTTAGCATGTCACTGGCATTAGGATTGAGAGAAGGCGAAGTGATCGTGCAGAGATAGTCACTGGGAGCCCAAGCCAACGCGGCAATAGAAACTACGCCACTGATGACAAAGGTGTTGTTATAGCCATTGGCATAACCGCTCAGGTTTCCTTGATAGACGGCGATAGTTGAAGCATCCACGTTATTGTTAAGAGAACCTGCGTTGGCGATAGCGAGCATATCACCTTTAGGCGACCAGGCTAGCAGCATATCAATACCAGTGCTAAACTGCTGTGAGACGGCGGGTTGCGGTGATGAGCTTTGCTGCGCGTAGAGCTTTGCGATATCCCAGAGAAAGACATGTCCATCGCCATGCGATCCCGCCGAGGCCAGCATGCCTGTAGGCGACCACGCGAGCGAAGCGACCGGCTGATCGTGTCCAGTTAAAACCAGCGGCTGCTCTGTGGATGCTAGAGGCGTCACCGCTGCGGTCGTGGCTGAAGTAGCAGTGGTATGTGTTGTAGGCTGGTGCTGTGGTTGCTTTTGCGATGCGAACGCCCAGATCCCTAATCCTCCGCCTGCCGCAAGCAATACAGCCCCAGTACCTAGCAGCAAAGTGCGGCGTGTCACATCGGCTTGTTGCGCGTCCTGTTCTGTTTGTCTGACCGTTTGCCCATCGTTAGCGACTAATCCTGCTGACGTCTGCGTTGCGGGCCGCTGTGTTGGTTGCGCCGAAAGATCAGGTGCAGCCGTGACCTCAAAAGGAGCATTTGCGACTGCTTGTTGCAGCTCATGCACAAATGCGCTGGCGGACGGAGGACGTTGCGCTGGCTGTTTTTCCAGTCCTCGTAGTAAAACTGCCTCCATTACAGGTGGGATGACCGGATTAAATTGTCGTGGTGGTGGTGGTGGTAGCGTCATATGTTGCATAGTTATTGCATAAGGCGTGTCTGCGTTAAACGGGACACGACCCGCAAAGAGTTGGTAGGCTACGACGGCTAGACTATAATTGTCGCTGGCAAATACGGCTTTGCCATGGGCCTGTTCGGGTGCCATATAGAGCGGTGTACCAATGCCTCCCTCTATGTGTGTAAGATTATCTGTTGTAGAGAGCATACGCGCGATACCGAAATCGGCCAGCAGTAGCCAATCATCACTACGGATGAGCATGTTCTCTGGCTTGATGTCCCGGTGAATGACACCTTGCTGGTGCGCATAGTCTATAGCTTCAGCTACCTGCCACAGATAGCGGAGCGCATCTTGTAAGGGTAGCAATGTTTTTTTGGCTTCACATAGTACAACGCGATCAGCTAATGAGCCTCTCGAAATATAAGGCATTACGATATAAGTAGTAACCTGCCCATTGGGCATAAGTTGATGACCATAATCGTGAACAGACAAAATATGCGGATGGTTCAGTGCTGCCGTCGCCTGGGCTTCACGTTCAAAGCGTAATGCAAAACTCTGGTCGTTCTGACTACGAGCGGGCAACGTTTTAATCGCCACCTGGCGACGTAAGGTTGGGTCCTCGCAGAGCCAGACATCTCCCATGCCGCCTTTACCGATTCGCCGCAGTACCTGATAGCGCCCTAACGTCTGGAGCATACTATTTTGTGAGGTACGGCTATCATACATGAGTGCATTTCCTTGATCAAATATCTAAAGATAGAAGTATATTAGCCTTATTATAGTAGAGTAAGAAAGACTTGTATAGATAGTCCCCTTTTTGTACGCGAAGGACAAAATGGACAAAAAAAAGTTCCCGAACGTTTGCAAACGTTCGGGATGACTCATATCCTGACTGTAGAGTTGGAGCTATTGGAACATCTTAAAGCCCTGAGCAATATCGTGATCTGCCTGAGTTTAGCCTATGATAGAGGAACTACAAGGAAGCGTCCATACACGATAAACAGAGCCAGCAGGAGCAAGAAGATAGGTGTACCAATAGAGGAAATTTGCTTGTAACGAATGTGGACAATGACTGCACCGATCATAGTCAATACTAAGCCAACCGCAGCAACTGCAGTCAGCCAGGGCCAGATATGCGTGATCGCCGGTAAAATAAGTCCGAGCGCACCTAGTAGCTCTAAGATTCCCACTGTGCGCACAAGGCTGGGAGCAACGTCATTCGTCCAGGCCATCATCTTGCGCAGCTTGTCAAGCGGCTGTGATGCTTTCATAATGCCTGCCATAGCAAAAGCGAGTGCTAGCAAGATCTGCACAATCCAAAGCGCAATATTCATCAGATTTCTCCTTATACCTGTATAGTGGCTGCCTTCGTTCATCCTGATAGCAGCTTTCAGGGAAAATGTTGCTAATTTTCCTGGCTATATTAATTTCCCTTACGGAATAAATTATATATAAGGAAATATGTTTCGTCAAGGCACAGAATAATGCGCTAGGCGCGGACTCTTGTCTTCTACGTATTATTTGCCAGGTGATAGATCAAATATGCGTTTGTAGAGTTCTCTCACCCTGGCGAACTGCTTTTCGCCAGCCATCGCGTAGTTAGCGAGTCCGGGTGAATCATTAATCTCAAGGATACTGTAATCGGCGTGCGCATCTTCTATATCCGAGCAAGCGATATCCACGCCACAGAGCTGTAAGCCCATAGCAGCCGTCAACGAAATGCAAACATCGCGCCAATACGGCGCGATACGCTCGGTGAAATCTTCCATATCACCACCGGCTGAAAGATTGGATACATCATAAATTGGACATATAAATTGGCGCGGTAACACTGTCTCCAGGCGATAATTTCTTCTTGCCAGTTGTCTGGCGATACGCGCATCGTCCATATCGATGATCGCCGGACGACCGGTACGCACAAGTTGCGCGTGCTTTTGCCACAAAAGTTCTTTGATTGTGGAAGAGCCATCTCCTATAACTGTCAGAGGTGTACGCAAATAACAGATAACCGCCTCATCCTTAAAAACAACGACCCGATAATCGGGCCAGGGGATGGTTTTTTCCACCAGTAGCGTATTGATACGTTCTTGCTGATATTGCTGGACCGTTAGCGCAACATCATCTTTATGCAGACATTTGCTGATGCCTTTGCCTTGCGACCCGTCATTTGGTTTTATGAAACAGGGATAGCCGATAGTAGAAACGACATACGCATCTATCTCTTCTATGCGCGCATAATGCTGAAAACCATACTTTTCGAGTGATTTTTGCAAAATATCCACATAATGAGGCAACAAAAACACCTTGCCTGGGGGAGTCTGATAGCCTAACTCATGTAAAAAATACTTTGTGTAGCCTTTATCCGTCGCAATCAGTTTTGCAGCAGAAGCATTGATGCCGACATCCGAGCCACGGAACATACGTACACTTTGATCCTGATAGAGCACGCGGCCCACGTAGCCATACTCTGGCTCAATCGTTATGTCGCGAACGTTGGGCAGTTCACCTTGGCGAAACAGGTCGATCAGCATCCTGGTCAAAAAGGCATAATGCGGTTTTGTCACCATATTCTGCTCATGCCGAAATAGTTCATTGATCTCTGCCATTGAAGCTACACCTTCCCTGATCCAACAACGCCATTCACTGTTCGTTAAGATGGTAGTGCACGCTTGCTGCTTTGTCAATAAACATAACGTTGTGGGTCTTCATCTTTCCTGGAGAAAACGCTCTGTATATTTCTCTCGGAAGAGATAGGAAATGGAGAAACGTGTAAATCACACGGGAATTGCATAGTATTATCCATCCACCCATTTGCAAGAGGCTCCATTTGCTTATCCTATTATTCGACGAACATGGAGTCCTGCGTGCAAATGGGTGTGGTGGACAAGCTTTGTATTAGTTCTCAAGCAAACAACCTGTTAGCGATCAGTAATCGGTCGCTTGTAAGGAGTTTGCTCGGTGTTGCGTACCTGACCGGGATAAGTAGCTGGTGGTCTTTCCCCCATGTAATTAACACCTGTACCTGGCGGCGGTGTCGTCGTTGCACTTGAAGGTATAGCGCCACTAATGGCACCTTCAGAACGCTCCAAGTATCGCTTTGCCGTATCGCGTCCACCCAGGCCAAAGGCCAGACCAAAGGCCAGAGCGACCGCGCCCACAATCGCCATGAAGAGGGTTTCGATGAGAGCTGGCGCTATCTGTAACTGATACAGCGCGATGAGTGCCGCGAAGCCAATAATGGCATAGCGTGCAATGTTCGCCACAATGCTTGGATTGCCCAGGCGTCCTCTTTCCACTACCCCACGCAGGAGATCAGCTACAAATGTCGCCACGAGCATGCCCAGGAGAAGTACGAGGACCGCCACGAAGACATTCGGGATATAGGCGATTATCCCATCCAGTAATGTGCTGATAGCAGGCAGACCCAGCGCGTCCACCGATGCCAGCACGAAGATCAGAAAGACAAACCAGTAAACGATGCGACCCAGCAATTCAGCCGGATTCATCCTCATGCCCATCTCTTGCTCCAGGCGCGTGAGTCCAATGCGTGAGGCGGCGCGCTCAAAGCCAACTCTACGCAGCAGAAAGATGATCGCTTTGGCAATGGCCGATGCAACGATCCATCCAATAAGTAGGATGACGAGGAACCCGATCAACTTTGGAACGAACGAGAAAACGAGCGCCAACGCTGTAGCTAGCGACGATAATAATGCTGCGCCCCAGCTCGTAAAGGTTCCCATGAGTGACTCCTTTCCAATGACTATGAAATGTTCTGTTACTCAAACAGAAACAATGATGTATCACCGCTATCTGACACGCTCGATACTATGAGATAGACTCAATTTTTTCTATATTTAACTATGCAATTATTTTCAGCTATCTATTTATTGACGCGGTTCTATTGATAAATAAACACATCTAATATAACTTGACAGAAAGGCTTGCGACAGGTAATATCGTGATATATCAAATAGAGAAATTTGGATCAAAACTTGATAAATTGTAGAGTCGAGAAAGATAGAACGCATATATGGGTGTCAGATGGTGTTTGGAACGCGCACATTTTTCGTTAATGTTGAGTTGAAGCCAAATACTATCTCAGGGTCGTCGTTTAGCTGCAATGCGCACGCATGCGTTCAGCAGAAAGGAGATGGATCATGGCTGTGTATTACGAACCAGCGTGACCAATTGGAAACGTGCTGTGGAACGTTCTCTGCATTGGGAACAGGCTTCATAGCGTAACAAGCAAGCAAATAAGTAAATAAGCAAGAAGGAGTGAGCACATGGCTCGTTCAATGACTGATGCGCAACCATCCGCTTTGGCTGGTACGTTTGGTGAAATGATTGCAGAGTTTTTCGGCACGATGGTGCTAATCCTGTTTGGAGATGGTGCCGTTGCTACCTTTGCGCTGTTCACAAACATCGGCGGTGTATCTACGCCGTTCGCCAATCAATGGATGATAGTCGTTTTAGGTTGGGGTTTTGCCGTGATGCTCGGCATTTACGTGGCAGGAGCCATCAGCGGTGCGCATATTAACCCGGCTGTCACCCTGGCATTTGCCGCTCGTGGCAAGTTTCCATGGAGTAAAGTTGTCCCTTATTGGGTGGCCCAGGTACTGGGGGCCTTTGTTGCGGCAGCTATTCTTTACTTTGTCTATCATGGAGCTATCGTTAATGCTACCGGGACAAGGAACGTTGCCACGGCTGTCGGAGGCGTCTTTTATACTAGCCCGAAGCCCTTTGTAGGCCCTTTCGGAGCTTTCTGTAGCGAGTTCGTCGGTACCGCATTGCTGGTTGGCCTGATCTTTGCTCTGGTCGATAAACGCAATCAGCCAGTACAGGCCAACCTCAACCCCTTAATCATTGGTTTTCTATTTGTGGCGATAGGTGCATCGTTCGGACTCAACACGGGATATGCGATCAACCCGGCGCGTGATTTTGGTCCGCGTCTGTGGATCGCGATTGTAAGTGGGGGTGCCAGCTTCACAAGCTACACCTGGATTCCAATAGTTGCTCCTCTCCTTGGAGGGGTTGCTGGCGCTTTGATCTACGATTTCACGATAGGGAAAGTGCTCGTAGCGAGACATCTTGCACAATCAGGCGAGGCCATTACGAGAGGTGAAGCCGTACGCGAGCCGTCTCCGCGTGGTGAAATCAGGGGCAGATCTATACGTGAGCCTTCAACTTAAGGAGTAGTTGCAAATTGCCACAAAAAAAGCTGTGTGAGGTGCTTCTACTCCGTCGAAGGAGGAGTTAACTATGAGCTGAGCGTGCTTTTGCTCGCAATGCCCCTGAGATCATCCAGCCAAGGTCGATCACATACAAAATGATCACAATATCGCCCAGTGTCGTGGCAAACCATCCGGCGGGCAATAATTGATCGACTCCCCATAGGATAAATGCTGTGCTTACCAGCAGCGCCTTGCAGAGATCCAGAGGGCTGGGACGCATGACAGCTTGAAAAGCCAGCGAAGCTGCACCGATCAGCAAGAGGGGCGCAGCCGAGACAGGTGCATGCGTGAGCCATGGCGCGTTATGCCATAATAGGTCATAGAGCAAAAGCAGTCCACCAGCTACAAATGCCAGGATCGTAAGGAGCCAGGTAAAGCTATAAAGTACGATGCTGACCACGGGCAAGGGAGGTATATTTCTGGGCTGCGACGGAGCTGAAGATTCAAAAGATGCTGATTGCTGTTTCAGTAAGTTATCCATGCGACTCTCAATCTATCGCGCTACCGCTTATTCTCTATCTACTTGGAAGATAAGGCAGCGCCTTGCAATAGTGTATATATGATCATCTAGTTTGTAGAGACATTTACTTACCACTTTACATAGGTATTTTTTGCTATGATAAAAGTACTGATTTGGGCATTTCGTGCTTTTTGCTACTCGCTAGTGGTACTATGTGTCCTCAAGTTGATGTAATCAATATTGACTACAAAAGAGATACATATTGATCTATCCTGTAGTTCCATTGTCTACTTTTACCTCAAGATGCATCCCTAAGCATATTTTACAACCTTCTCCTATGCTCAGCGGTATCTTAAAAAAGATCTGCCAAACACAAGCTCGCTTGTGTTTGGCAGATCTGTATTGTATTGTGAATATGGGATCCCAACGTTTTTACCTGCTAGAATCCCTGCTCAGTGGATGTTATTTTATAGACTATTAAAAAGATACAAAGCTGAATAGAGAAGAGATCTGATGAGAAGTCGTGTGCGTAGCGCTTTATATTGCCTTGCATTCAAATGAGAAATATGCGGGAGCATATTTCTAGCAACGAGAATTGCTGATTCGTCTGACTGACTGCGCAGCAGTAGCTGCGTTAGCAGCGTTGTCAGACGGAATAAGAACGCGTTTTTGAATGCATATGGGTATTAGGAAGGAAGCGAAGGAGAGTACGATGGCAAAAAATTCAGAAAATACAGGGGGTGCAAGAGAAAAACAAGAGCTGCCGCAGCTAGATGAAAGCATGCGAACAAGTTATATGACAGATGTTATACGAAGGGCTTTGTGGGAAAAAACAGGAGAACACAAGGCGGGCAATGATTCTTCGTTACCTCTGGGAAAAGGGACGGAAGATGCGAATGGTAAAAATTTAAGGAGGAGGGGAGGTATTCGTCGGCCGAAAAACGAGGGGACATTAAGTAAGCAAGCTGAGCGTGATACCAACCTCGATACCAGACCGATAGAGGAAGTTGGGCATGACATTGGGGATAACAGTTCTACTCGAGACATTCAGCGGGTTGTGGGAGATTTTCGGGAAAAGATAGAGCGAAGTCAACTAGGGTCCAATGCCGACGGCCCTAATTTGCAGATGGAAGATCCAATGGCAAAGGCAGATATTCAAAAGAGACAAGAATACATGGATCGTTTGTTTGCTCTGCAATTGGAAAAAAAGCTAAACGGATTTAGTATGGAGAAGAATATCATTCGTCGTCAAGAAAAAGTTTTAGATAACCACGCTCGAAAAAAAGAGGAGAGTATTCCTGAAAAGAAAGGTGTATTAGATCATATATCAGATATGGTACGCAATCTTTCCTGGAAAAAGGGACAAGAACGCAAGAGTTTTCGTCAGTTCTGCGAGAGGAAAGAAAGATAAATGATACGGGTAATAGAAGATTAAGTAAAAAAGAAATTATACGTCGGCAAAAAGAAAAAATAGATTATTATAATCAAAAAAATGAATTACGGAAGAAGGCTGAGCGTGACATTGAGAATGATAGAGGTATTCGGGCACAAATACGGCAACTTAGGAGAGATCTTAAAGAAGAGATAGATAACGTGTGGCAAAGTCACCTAGGACCCGATGACCTTGATTTGCAGTTTGGTACTCCAAAGGAAATGGATCATTATAAGCAAGAATATGAATTACGTGAGGAAGCTGGCCGTAAGGTTCAGGGTGATAGATATATTCGGGCACAAATGCGGCAAACTGTGAGAGATTTTAAGAAAGAGATAGATACCGCGTGGGAAAGTGGATTAGAACCCGGTGCCCCTGATTTGCAGTTGAGGATTCCATTGTCACGCGTGGAGCAGATGCTGCAATCGATGTACAAGGAACTACTTGAGGGGAAAAGTCAACTAGGGTCCGATGATCCTAATTCGCAGTTGGGTACTCCAGAGGCAAACATACAAGATACTGTGAGCAGTTTTGAGCAACAGAGAAATGCCGCAGGGCAAGATAGATCAGAACCCAATGAGCCTGGTTCTCAGATGCCTACTCCAAAGGTAGCTAGACATCTTAAAGCTGACCGTAGGAACGCTGGGCATGACGTTGAGAGTGATAGCGATGATCAGGCAAGCATACAATCATCTGTGGGCAGTTATGAGCAAAGGACAGATGACGCGGGGCAAAATGGATCAGGACCCAATGAGCTTGATTTGCAGCCGGATATTTCAGGGGCAGCCACACATTTTCGTGAGAATAGGTTATCAAAAGTATCACCATTATCACGTTTAAAGCGAGCTTTTGCACGGACGCAGAAGGGAAAAATGCCGGAAGGACAATTTGAGGTGCAATGGGGTGGAAAACTATCACAAGAGGACGCGCGGCGGCAGTTGACTGAAGTATCTGACGCAAGCAATGGAGAGACAAAATTATCAGATCTATCACTATTATCACATTTAGAGCGAGATTTCAGCTTGATGCAGAAGGGAGAAATGTCGGAAGAACAATTTGAGGAGCGATGGCGTGGAAGACCATCACGAGAGGGCGAGCCGTGGCAATTGACATCTGACACAAGCGATGGAGAGACAGAACCAGATCCATCATCGTTACGTTGGGAGGAAGAACTTCGATTGATACGAGAGAGGAAATTGGGGAAAGGAAGGAGTAGTGCTGCATCAGAGGAGGTTGTGCAGGGGAAGCAGACTGAAGGCACATTTGACGCAAAAGATGGGGAGACAAGCGATGGGAGTACAATCGAGGAACAATTTGAGAATCTAAATAGTAAAGCTGGATCATATGAGGATTCCTTTCACACAAGCGATGAGGAGACAAGCGATGAGGAGACAAAATTACCAGATATAGTACCATCATCACGTTTGATGCAAGATCTAAAATTGATGGAGGGTGGACAACTTTCGAACGAACAATTTAAGAAGCGATGGGGTAGAGAACCATCGCTAGAAGGTGATGAGTGGCGATTGACTAACGTATCTGACACAAGCAATGGAGTGACAGAACGAGATTTATCATCATCATTATTGCCACATTTGGAGCCAAAAGAACGATTGAAGTATTTAGAGCGAGAACTTCAATTGATAGAGGAACAAATTGGGAAGCAACGGAGTAGTGCTACTTCACAGGGGGATGTGAGGTGGAAACGGACAGAAGCACTTGAAACAATAGATGAAGAGACAGAATTATCATTATTGCCACATTTGGAGCCAAAAGAACGATTGAAGTATTTAGAGCGAGAACTTCAATTGATAGAGGAGCGAATTGGGGAGCAAAGGAGTAGTGCTGCCTCAGAGGAGGTTGTGCAGTGGAAAACGACTGAAGAAACATTTGATGCAAGCGATGGGAAGGCAAAATTACCAGATATATCATCATTGTCACATTTGGAGCAAGAAGAACGATTGAAGGATTTGGAGCAAGAAGTGCAGTTAATACAAGAGAGAAAATTTGGGAAGGGAAGTGGTAATGCTATCTCACAAGAGGGTGAGTCGTTGGGATCGGCTGAAGAAATATCTGACACAAGCGATGAAGGGACAGAATTACCAGATCAATCACCATCGTCACCTTTGAAGTCAGAAAAACGACGGGCGGATTTGAGGCGAACAGTTGAAGCAATGCACAAGAGAAAGTTTGAGGAACAAAGGAGTAGTGCTATCTCACAGGAGGGTGCGTGGCGGAAACGGACTGAAGCACTTGACACAATCGATGAAGAAGAGACAGAAGCATCTGGCACAAGCGATGAAGAGACAGAGGAATAATGAATATTCGCAAGAAGCACGTGGAATTGTGTGAAGAAGGGGTCTTGACACCGGACAGATTGTGCCGGGTCAGGCCAATGCGATGGTCGGTGACACGGTCCTGTGGGAAGTTGTAGGTGCGAATCTTCTCGCTACGATCCCCCGTCTGTACCTGAGAACGACGGTTCTTACTCAATTCTTCCTGGCGCTTGGCTTCCTCTAAATCCCGCAGACGAGCTTTTAGGACAGAAAGCGCTTTGGTTTTGTTCGGGTTTCCCCCTCAAGGACGCAGAGCCAAAGAAAATTCGGCGCTTGACAATCTCTGCTTTTTCAGGTACATTACTTAGTGTCGTATGTACACTAAGTCAGAAATACCAATAGAAACAGCGGAAAAGAGGGACATGGCATGGCACCGGTCGCATATTTCAAATCCGAACCTACTGAATACATTCTCGCGTATCGCAATGGTAAAATCTTTCGCCAGGGTAGCGGTCGTGCTTTCTGGTACTGGCGTCCAAGCACATCTATCGTGCTGGTACCCGTTTCAACCGTGGATGCGCCCTTTGTTTTCAATGAAACAACGGGCAACTTTCAAGCTGTAACTCTGCAAGGGCAGGTCACGTATCGTATCACTGAACCCGAAACCACCGCGCAATTGCTCAATTTCACTATTAATCCGTTCACGCGCAAGTATAGTTCAGAGGACCCAGCCAAACTGAATCAGCGTATTGTGAATGTCATCCAGATGCACACTCGTAAGGAACTCCAGCAGCTTGTCCTTGAAGATGCTCTGCATAGCGCTGAGCGTCTGGCCCGTAGCGTGCTGACTACGCTCCGTGAGGAGCCAGCCCTGGCTACATTGGGTATAGAGTGTATCGGCCTGTTTTATACTGCCATTAAGGCAACGCCAGAAATGACCAAAGCGCTAGAAGCCGAGTATCGCGAGGCGCTCCAAAAGCGCGCTGACCAGGCTATCTACTCGCGCCGCGCCGATGCCGTTGAACAAGAACGCAAGATTAAGCAAAACGAACTCTCGACAGCAGTCGCCCTCGAACAACGACGGAAAGAGCTGGTTGATTTGCAAGGCGAAAATGCCCGCAAAGAAGCAGAGTTTGATGCAGAAGCCATCCGTATTCGGCTGACACCCTATCAGCAGCTTGAAGCGCGTCAACTCTTGGGGCTGGCTTTCCGTGACTTCGCCGAAAATGCCCAGAAGATCGGCAATTTGACGATTACCTCTGAAATTCTTGCCGAGCTACTAAAGGTTTGATTAGGAGGATAAGCGTTAATGGTTGAGATAGAGCGCGTCGTGGTGGTCACGAAAAAAACGGCCCTTGAGGAACTGATCTACCGCTTGAACTCGAAAGCGCAAGCCAGATTTTACCTGGAACAAAATCAGATTTCATTTACCGAATATGAGCAAGCCGATGCGCAATATCAGCAAGCGCTTCTGGTGATCAAGCAACAATTACCGCGCAACATCAAGCAGCAGTTTATCGACCGTGACTTTCTTCCTTCTTACCAGTTTGCTGAGCATGATCTCGTCATCACCGTTGGTCCTGATGGACTGGTTATTAACACTGCTAAATACCTGAGCACGCAACCGATCCTGGCTATCAACCCCGATCCAGCGCGTGTTGATGGCATTTTAAACCCTTTTCCTTTTCACGAAACACGCTCGTGGCTTGAGCGTGTTTTGCAAGGGAAAGCGCAAGTTGCTCGTGTCTCTATGGTCAAAGCGGTACTCAACGATGGGCAGGAACTCTACGCGGTCAACGATCTGTTTATTGGTCCGCGCAGTCATGGCTCGGCGCGTTACGAGCTGGCCTTCAGGGGCAAGCGTGAGCAACAAAGTTCAAGTGGTATCATCGTCTCAACCGGAGCTGGCTGTACAGGCTGGCTCCGTTCCATCACATTGGGAGCCTGGCATGTCGGGCAGTACTTCGGTGATACGAGCGATGCACCACCTGATCTCCAGCAGCTTGAACTGGGTTGGGAGTCTGATCATCTGTGGTTCACTGTGCGTGAGCCATTTGTCTCCAAGACAACGCAAGCCAGCATCATCTTTGGTCAAATTGCCCCTGGCCGGGAACTGGTAATCACTTCACAGATGCCCGATTATGGGGTTATCTTCAGTGATGGTATTGAAACAGACTACCTGAGCTTTAATGCAGGCTTTATTGCGCGTATTGGGCTGGCACAACGCAAGGCGCACCTCATTACGCGTGAGTGATCATGTAACTCTTCAGGAGCCACAGGACCTCGCGTAGGGGCCGAGCGAAGACCTTTTTTGATGGCTGGTCTCTTGCATTGAAACGGGCAAAAAAGGTCTTCGCGACCCTTGCGGCGGCCCGCCCCCTGGCCCGAGCAGGACAACCGCAAGGGATTGTCCCTACGCGATTACACATACACG
The DNA here is from genome assembly GCA_963802635.1 of uncultured Chloroflexia bacterium. GTDB lineage: Bacteria > Chloroflexota > Ktedonobacteria > Ktedonobacterales > Ktedonobacteraceae > CAVTLG01. The sequence goes on from CAWDJJ010000001.1 coordinate 1,878,079, forward strand.
CCGACCTGAATAGTTGCCACGAGTGTACGAGTCCAGGGTCGGCGCATGGAAAACTTAGCGGAAGACACTTTGTAACTTGTCAGCCTGGTCGACGGCGATGAGATTGTCAATAAACTCGTCAATGTCGCCATTCATCACACCGGGCAGATTGTGCCGGGTCAGGCCAATGCGATGATCGGTGACACGATCTTGTGGGAAGTTGTAGGTGCGAATCTTCTCACTGCGATCTCCGGTCTGTACCTGAGAACGACGGTTCTTACTCAATTCTTCCTGGCGCTTGGCTTCCTCTAAGTCCCACAGACGAGCTTTTAGGACAGAAAGCGCTTTTGTCTTGTTCTTCAACTGCGATTTCTCGTCCTGACAGGTGACGACCAGGCCCGTGGGCAAATGGGTGATACGCACCGCCGAATCGGTCGTGTTTACGCTCTGACCGCCATGTCCCGTGGAGCGGTAGACGTCCACACGGATATCGTTGTCTTTGATATCAATATTAATCTCGTCATCGGCCTCCGGCAAAACAATCACCTTCGCTGTAGAAGTATGAATGCGCCCATTGGCCTCGGTTACGGGCACGCGCTGAACACGATGGGTGCCACCTTCGTATTTCACGCGGCTATACGCTCCCTTGCCCCTCACCACAAAGGTGATATCTTTAATACCGCCCCCCTCTGTGTCATTGACATCCAGCACTTCGATCTTCCAACGGTGATTGTCCGCGTAACGTGAGTACATACGGTAGAGTTCGCCAGCAAAGAGGGCTGCCTCGTCACCACCAGCGCCGCCCTGAATGGTGACAATGGCATTCTTCTCATCCATGATATCTTTAGGCAACAAGGCAATTTTTACCGCGTTCGAGCAAATGCTCTTTGTGGGCTTTGAGCCGCTCTATTTCCTCAAATGCGAGATCTCGCAATTCACCATCTTCGCTGTCATACATTTCCTGAGCGTCGGTGAGCTGTTTGTTGCTATCGATCAGCTCATTGTAGGTTTGCACCACTTCTGCCAGTTCTGCATGCTCGCGTCCGTAGCGTTGCAACAGATCGATATCTGCGAGCACATCTGGTTGTGCCATTAAATTATTCAGTTCTTCATAGCGCTCTGCCAGACTGGCAAGTTTATCCATCAAATCCATAGAGGTTCCTCCCGATATTTCACAATCCGCCCAATTGTATGCGTGTGGATACAACAAAGATGACAATCAAGGTGAGTCTTCGTATTCCTAACTAATAAAAACGCAGTGGGCGGATGATATAGTGCATGTGCGTTAGATGATAGACGTGGGTTTCCTCTCAAGCGAGAGGGCTTCAGGGGTGTGTTGAGGCCCGGCTACCCGGCTGTAAGGAGGTAGCGCTCGATAGTGACGCGGCATAGGGATGCGCGATATACTAGAGATGGGTACTCGATATTTATACGAAACATTGGTAGCCTCACCTGTATATTATAGCATGCCTTCAGTGCGGTTGGGAAGGCTCGGTAAAAATGGCTTCGTTTATGCTCCATAGTAGTAGCGCTACCAGGAGCAAGTTCTTGCAAATACAGTTCTTGCCAGGACAATGGAGTTTCTGCTAAAATAACTGAGTAGATACGGTGTATATAATCATGCGTGTTTGTGGGCGGAAGAATCTCTGTTCGCACTTTTTAAGAGAGAACAAATAAGGGATTGTTATTTGCGAACTGGCCCTTCTCCAGCCTCTGACGTTCCCCCGCGTACTGTGGGTTCGCGTCAGAATGAGGACTACAGACAGCTTAGAGGGGAGACCTCCGGTAGTTTCATGTTGCAAAAGTATATGTATTCCGAACTTACTGGTAATCTCCCGTATTTTGTGTATATTCCGCTAAACTATCAAGTTGGGAAACCAGTGCCCTTGATTGTCATGCTGCATGGCTGCACACAGACGGCGACAGATTTCGCTGCCAGTACGCGTATGAATGAACTGGCTGAGCAACATCTTTTCATTGTTGCCTATCCGCAGCAGACAACTATCAATAACCACTCATTATGCTGGAACTGGTTTAATCTTTCAAATCAGGTGCGCGGTCATGGAGAAGCAGCCATGATAGCGGGCATTGTGCAAGATATTGAACAGAACAAAACGAAGTGGACCATTGATCCCAAACGGATTTATCTTGCCGGATTATCTGCCGGGGGAGCAATGGCAAGTATTTTGGGTGCGACCTACCCCGAGCTTTTCGCCGCAATTGGAGTGCATTCGGGACTGGGATATCAGGCTGCCACCAATATGATCGATGGATTGAGGGCTATGCGTAGAGGGGTCGAGGACCCGGAGAAGCTGGGGCAGGCGGCCTACTCGGCAATGGGGTCTGGCGCGCGCGTCATTCCTGTCATTGTCTTTCATGGTACCAGCGATCATCAGGTGCATCCTGTGAACGGTGATAAGGTGGTACAGCAATGGATCTATACAAATCATCTGGCGTCTCAGGGAACGTATACTGCTACGTTTGATGAGCCTTCTCATACAGAAGCCTGCAAAGTACAGGGAAAGCGTCCATACACTATGTATGCGTGGGCAGACGCCAATGGGCGGCAAATCCAGCAATACTGGAAAGTGGATGGTTTGGGCCATGTATGGTCTGGAGGAGGTCCCGGTAGCCGTTATGACGGTCCAGCGGGACCCGACGCTAGCCTGGCTATGTACCAGTTCTTTATAAAGCATCAAAAGAATGTTCAGGAGGATAGTAAAGATATGCTCTGGAAGCACCTGCGCTCAGCGCGAGAACGCTTTCTGAAACGATACCATCCACAATCTCCTGAAACGCCATTTTAGGACGCATAGAAACCATCATTTGTGCCTACACGTTTATGTCATATGACTCGTTAGCGTTCTACAATCACTGCTACGCCCTGACCACCGCCAATACAGAGGGTCGCCAGACCATAGTGAGACTGTCGCCGCTGCATTTCGTAAAGCAATGTGACTAGTATGCGCGTGCCGCTGGCTCCAATTGGATGCCCAAGTGCAATCGCTCCACCGTTCACATTGAGCTTCTCCCGATCAAAACCGAGTTCCTTACCTACTGCTACCGATTGTGCCGCGAAGGCTTCATTGCCTTCGATCAGATCGATATCAGATAACTTGATCCCGGCTTTCTCAAGTGCGAGCTTCGTAGCAGGTACGGGGCCGATCCCCATGATCCGTGGTTCGACGCCCGCCGAAGCGTAACTGCGAATAGTTGCCAGCGGCTTCAGACCAAGCTGATGGGCCTTTTTACGGTTCATGACCACAACTGCTGCTGCTCCATCATTGATGCCAGATGAGTTGCCCGCTGTAACCATACCGCCCTGGGGTTTGAAGGCAGGACGCAATTTGGCGAGCGCCTCCGCCGATGCGTCACTGCGTGGTTGCTGATCGGTATCAAAGATAACGGAGCCTTTCTTGCCCGGCACTTCAACCGGAACGATTTCCTCACGGAAGACTCCAGCCTGGATGGCGCGTACTGCTCGTTGTTGGCTTTCCAGGGCGAACTGGTCCAGTTCCTCGCGCGTCAGATGATAATCTGAGCAGATATTCTCAGCGGTGATGCCCATATGGCAGTCGTTAAAAACATCCCACAGACCATCTTTAATCATCTCATCGACCAGTTGTCCGTCGCCCATGCGATAGCCAAAGCGCGCCTTCTCCAGCAGATAAGGAGCGCGGCTCATGCTTTCCATACCACCGGCCACAACAACTTCAGCATCCCCCAGACGGATCGACTGTGCCGCCAGTATGATGCTTTTCAGACCACTGCCGCAGACCTTGTTCACGGTCATCGCAGGAACATGTGCAGGCAATCCGGCAAACATAGCGGCCTGGCGTGCAGGATTCATTCCCTGTCCTGCCTGTAGTACGTTGCCCATGATGACCTCATTGATCTGGTCAGACTGGACATTGCTGCGTTGCAGCGCGGCTCGGATACAGATTTCACCTAATTTCGCGGCTGGCAGTTCTGCCAGTCCACCGCCATAGGTGCCAATAGCGGTGCGTACTGCGCTAACAATAACTGCTTCCTGTAATTCGGCCATAGTTTTCATTCCTTTCCTATTGATTGTACCTGTCTGAGAATGTATCCGGTGGGTCTCCATCCAGCGGGTAGGGGCGTCACCTGGCGTGCGTCCCTGGGCGGAGGCAAGCGCCGCCCCTACCGCTTTCCCGACGTTTCCCTCCTAAAGGATAGAGAACCTGTCCGGTTTCAGACTGGTGGTTCTTTCTTTACATTCGTGCTCGTTTGTATTACATGTAGATGCCACCGTTGACATTAAGAACCTGGCCGGTGATATATTCACCATCTATAATCAGGTAGCGCACGGCACGGGCGATCTCCTGAGGGGTACCGACGCGACCAAGAGGAATTCTTTTCAGAATGCTCTCTTTTATGTTATTTGGAACGTTCGTGTACATATCTGTCTCTATGAACCCTGGGCAGACAGCATTCACTGTTATATTGTAACGCGCTAGCTCCAAAGCGGCTGCTTTGGTGAAACCAATAATGCCTGCTTTCGCGGCTGCATAATTTGTCTGGCCGAAATTTCCCGTTTGCCCGACAAAGGAACTGATGTTGATAATGGTTCCATGTTTCTGCTGTACCAAATAATTCTGAGCAGCCTTTGTCGTATAAAAGTAACTACTCAAATCGGTCTGGATGACAGTGTTCCAATCTTCAATGGACATCTTCTTCATTGTACGATCAATGTTAATGCCAGCATTATTGACTAATACGTCGATTCTACCGAATCGACGTACAGTTTCATCAATAAGGTTCTCTGCTCTTTCTGCGTCAGAAACGTCTGCTTGCAATGCAATTGCCTCGTGTGATCCCTCTCGTTGAAGTTTTGCGACCAACTCCTCTGCCAGTCCTTTGCTGTGAGCATAATCTACGACGATCTTCGCTCCACCTTGCCCGAGTTCCTCTGCTATCGCGTGCCCGATACCCCTTGCTGCACCTGTGATGACGACAACGACGCCCTCCAATGTTCCCATTAGAAACTCCTTTCTCATCAGTATGTAATTATATATGAAGATCATGATGGTGATCTGTATATAGAATACACCCCTATACATTACTGAAAGAGCTGGGCCACAGGTATAGAAACTAGTGAGGGACGAATAAGGCAACGGGCGTGTTTCGTTCCTTCATGTAGGTAGTAGGCAATAATTGGAGATATGATCGGGTTGTGAGCCAACCGCATAGAAGTCCTGGCGAATCTGGCGAAGATCGCTAGGAACGTCCTGGAGCATAAACTTGTCAAACCAGAGAAATGTATGCTCCAGGACGGATACCCATATGCATTCAGAAACGCACCTCTCGTTGCTAGAACTATGCGGCAGCATAGTTCTCATCTGAATGCAAGGCAATATGAGCAGGGACTTGCTGACAGCATTGGTCCAGATCAGCTCATTAGTACGCAGCAGAAGGATCGACAGAGCGAAGCTTCAGCCAGTTCATAATCTTAGGCCAGAGCTTTTTCCGGGCGTCGGAACCAGTCAATAAGCCTACATGCCCAGCATCTATGGCGTAGAATTCTTTGTCGTGGCTACTGATCAGTTGCATGGCGGCTTTAGCCTGCGGCAGGGTGCAGATATGGTCTTTCGTTCCGGCAATAGCGAGAACGGGACAGGTAATGTGCGTGAGGTTTACAGACTGTCCACGTAGCTTGATCTCACCTTTCACCAGCCTGTTCTGCTGATAGAACTCGCGAATCCATTGCTTAAAGGCAGCTCCAGCGAATGGCACACCATCGTTGACCCATTTGCTCATTGCCAACCAGGTATCCATAGACTTATCCTGCATGATACGATCCCACATCGTAATATAGGTACCAACGTAGTTCGTGACGGGTTTTAGCATACGATTGCCAGTATCGACGAGTTCTGGTGGCACATTGCCAAAGGCATCTGCCACCAGATCGGGATCGAAGTACTTCTCGCTGGTCCAGTGTCCGAACAGCCCCATATCGTCTGGCGTGAAATCGATGGGAGCGGTGAGGAGAATCATGTTTCTGAGTGGCTGAGCTGGAAAGAGAGATGCGTACATGGCGGTCATAGTTCCACCCATGCAGTATCCTAGCAGCGTATATTCCTGCGCGTGCGAGTTCCTCAGCATCTTCTTAATCGCCATGGGGATATAGTTGAGCACATAATGCTCAAAGGAGAGATCACTGTCTTCGTCACCCGGTGTTCCCCAATCGAGCATATAGACATTAAAGCCCTGGCTGACAAGAAACTCTACGAAACTGTTCCCTGGCATCAAGTCCAGTACATAGGGACGATTGATGAGCGCGTAGACGAGCAGAATGGGAACCGGAAAGACTTTCTGTGTTGCCGGTTCGTAGTGGTAGAGTCTGGCTTTATTCTTGGTCCAGATGATTTCTTTGGGGGTCTGTCCGGTGTCGGCTTTCGCACCTTCAAGAATAATCTGCATGCCCATCCGATATTTCTTGAGAGCCGCCTCAAAAGGGAGATCTTGCGTGTTGTTAGCATAATCCATCATTTTATCCTTTACTCGACCTGCTGTTGAATAGTCCGTGTGAAGGCTGCTATGAACTCATCTGCGCTTCAGTTCCGCCTTCTTCCTGAGAGTGATCCTCTTTGGACGGTGTGCGCCGCCGGGGTCGGATCGTTTCTGCGGGCTTTATAACATCTGTGTATTCTCTGGTCGCCAGTTTTTCCAGCGTTGCGAGCAGGGTATTCAGCTTCCCTTCCATCCGATCCAGGCGTTTTTCTACGTCCGCTACACGCTCATGCAGGGCCTCTAGCGAGTCATTCGTCGCCAACCGCTCACTTCTATCTTCAGATGCTTCCAACATGCTATCTATGCGGTCTACTTTATCTTCGAGACAGATGACTAGCCCGGCCACGCGGGCAATATCTGTTCGGGTAGGAAGGTGAAGGTTGTGGAAGTACTCTTCGTTGGCACGACGCGAGGTGCCATAGAAACTTGCGTAGCTCTTGAGCAGCTCGCTGGATACCTCCATGAACTTTTCAGTTCCAATGAGATTTCCAATGACTGTCGACCACGTTTCGCTCATGGAGTCATACCATTGCTTGAAGAAGGTGAAGGGATCGGTGGGAAGTTTTATGCCTGCGAGCATTCTGGCTTGTGCTTCCTCCATCATCTCTAGCCACTGTGTCGTCAGCCCCAATGGGTCCCCTCCTGCGTTGGCGCTCTGTCTCCAAATTGCGGTTGTGGTCTCGAACCACCGCTTCCATAACTGTTGAGGATCGCCAGCACTATGCTTGAACAGCTCCTGGGCGTCTGTGATGCCCTTTAGCCATGTTTGGTAAAGGTTGAGCGGGTAGGAGCTTCCAACCGTGTGCCCGTTCCCGTGTATGGCGTTCGACCATCCCTGAGAGACTGTCTCGTACCATTGCTCCCATACCTCCATGGGATCTGTAGGCTTTCGCGTATTTGTCTCCTCTGACATTGCCAGCACTCCTTTCGTGCGTAAGGAATCTTTTACTTCACTCATTTCTCACCAAGTGCATGCCACATTACAAAGCTAAGAAAGGACGAAACTGCTATTCGGACCTCTCAATGGTCGCTCTTGTCTTGTTCCTTTTTATCTTCCTGTCTGGAGTGAACACTTCTAGTCTTAGTATAGAATTGAAAAAAAGTGTTCATCATCTGCTGGTATTGATCTAAGGAATCTGCCCAGTATTTCAGGTAGGCTTCACCAGCATCAGTGATCGAATAGATGCGCCGTGCAGGGCCACCAGTTGAGGTATCCCAGGACGAGCTGACCATCCCATCTTTTTCCATCTGTCGTAGCGTCCGGTAGAATGTGCCAGGATTCATGGCGGCTAAGCCGAATGCTGTCATCTTCTCCATCAACTCATAGCCATAGGAACTCCATTCCCGTAACATCAAAAGCACTACAGGAACGAGCCAGTTTTTCGACCAGGCATCAGTAGTTGTATGAAATGCATTCTCTTTATTCTCTTCTGTCATGCCACACCTATATGCATATAGTTACGTACCTCATCTAGTTACGTACCTCATCATCAAAATAATTGCATCTATGTGCATTTTACAGGTAGCAGCTTTGTACGTCAAGGAAGAACGTCGGGAGTGCAATCACAACCTGCGACAGCATGCCTGGGCAAGTTCCTCCAGTGAAGCTACAGAAAATGGAGTTCCTAGCGTCTTCACTGAGAGAGCGTTTGGAATGTGCACACTTTTTGTCAATAATGAGCTGAAACTAAACACTATCTGAGAACCTGTTTATGCGGTGGCAGCTTCGCGCATATATTTGATGGTTGCTTCACCACTTAAGACCGGGGTTCCATGTTGATTGGCGCATACTGTATGCAATGTGACAATACGCTTATCATCGCGCAGAGCCATAACCTTGACGGTAACTGTAACTGTATCGCCAATGTGAATAGGGGCCAGGAAGCGCAAGCTCTGGCTCAGATAAATACTGCCGGGACCTGGTAGGTCATTGCCCAATACTGCTGAAATGAGCGAGCCTACTAGGAAACCATGAGCGATACGTTTGCCAAAGAAAGACCGCTCGGCATATTCTGCATCCAGGTGAATGGGATTGTGGTCCCCACTGACCTGGGCAAAAAGAAGAATATCATTTTCGGTGATGGTACGTGAAAGCTTGGCTTCCGTCCCGATGCTTGGGAGCGGAGCTAAAGGTTGGGAGTAATCACTCACCTGTTAACTCCTTTGGCTGATAGCATACTAAAAATCGATAAAGATAGATATATCGAAAAAGAGAAGCGTTCAAAAAGAGCCTGGGTCTGAACCCGCTCTCTATGAGTTACGATACGTTTGTCTATGGACTGTCAAGCTTCGTATAAAGCCAGGATGCAAGGGGCAGTTGCCCCTTGACTAGGAAAGCGGGGGCTGTGCTCCCGCTTTCTTCTTTCCCTGTGTTGCCGCATGCGGCATGGCAAGCGAAGAGTAACAGAATACTAGCTATGTGACGCGGACTTTTCCATCATAGATGCGGCCTGCTGCGTCGTTTTCTGCATGGTTTCCATGCTTTGCTGTGTGACATTCTGGAAGTTCTTTAATCCCTCCATTGTGACGGATTCTGCCGTGTTCAACGCCCTCTGCCAGAATGTAAGTGGAGCGAAGAGGAAGTCCTTGTATGCTTCCACCGAGTCTGGGCCATGGTCTGGAATGTGGCCTGTCCCTTCTGCGATTTCTGATCCAACTCTTGCAATAGTGAATGGGTGACATCGGCCTGACTCTTGAGCAGTTCGATGCCGTTCTCAAACACACTCTGGGCAAATTTTGTGTTGCGCTCTTGCGCGGCAACCGTGCCGTCCATCAGTGCCTGGAGACTTTCTGGCCCTATTTGCTCCTTTCTAGCTTGCTCAATCAGTTCTTGTATAAGTGTTCGTGTGCTATCTGCATGGCTCTTGAGCACCTCAATACCGTTCTCAAGAACTCCCTGGGCAAATGTCAAGTTGTGCTCCTGGGTAGTAATAGCCGCGCCTTTCACTGCCTTACTGCTTTCCTGGAAGATTGTGGCCAGGTTTTTAGCTGTTTCGTTTGCCTTGTTGTTGCCGCTGTCCATAGTTTGTTTCCTTTCTTGTTTTGCAACCTACTATAATAAACAATCGTTGTGTTTGCCTTTTCGATACAGCATCTATATGCAGATTACACCTATATGCAATAAATGTCAAGGGCAACGTATCATAGATTCTCTATTCTTCTGGGGAAAAATGTCGGCAAACAGGGTAGGGGCGTGTCCCTAAGAACAGCTGAAGTTTGCCCCAAATGGACGGAGAATCCAATTGTCCTCATTTATTTATAGGTAGTACAGGTATCCAGGAGCATTTTCTTGAGAAAACCGTACGCCGAAGTTCGTGATGATTCGTATAAAAGAAGATACGGAAAGTTTTTCCAAAGTGATTGCTATCTGGGAATAACGAGGGCCACTATGGCGTTATAAACAGTGATTAGCAATCACTAGAAAAGAGTGCTAGACAGCGAAAACGAAAGATGCTATAATCTCTAGCAATCGCTTGGCTAGTTTGCTAAAGCATGATGCGGGAAGCCGAGCAGGGCTTTCTGTAGGACAAAATGAGGAGCATGCAAAACATATGAAATGTGAACGTTGCCAAAAGAACCCAGCCGGTGTGCGCGTCGACGAAATGATAGATGGTCAACGCGTGTCTCACTATCTCTGCCGGTCCTGCGTAGACGAACTGATGAATACCATGGGTCAGATGGGCGGCTTTGAGGGGTTGGGTACCTCTGGTGCTCCCTTCGGTTTCTCTGCCAACAACAAATCTGCTGCGTCTGCCGGAAATAGCAGTGGTGTCAACACTGCGACTGCCGAGCAGCAAGCTAAACATAGTAAGACACCGACACTCGATCAATTTGGACGTGACCTGACCGCTGAGGCTGCGGCGGGCAAGTTAGATCCTGCCGCTGGGCGTAAGCGCGAATTGCGCCGCGTTATCACAGTACTGGGACGTCGTCAGAAGAACAACCCGGTACTGATTGGTGAGCCTGGCGTTGGTAAGACTGCCATTGTGGAGGGTCTTGCGCGTCGTATCAATGAGGGGAATGTACCATCCAGCTTACGAGGTAGACGTATTGTCTCGCTGAACGTCGGTGGGATGGTAGCAGGCGCGATGTTTCGTGGACAATTTGAGCAGCGCATCAAATCAATCCTGGAAGAGTTGCGTCAAGCCCCGGAAGTGATTGTGTTTATTGACGAGTTGCATACGATTGTGGGGGCAGGTGCTGCTGAAGGTGCGGTCGGTGCTGGCGATATGATTAAGCCTGCGTTGGCTCGTGGCGAGCTGCGTTGCATTGGTGCGACAACACTCGATGAGTATCGTAAGAACATCGAGAAAGATGCAGCATTGGAGCGCCGTTTCCAGCCGATCCTGGTTGGTGAGCCTTCCGTTGAAGAAGCTATCGCCATGTTACAGATCGTCCGTCCAAACTACGAGGCTCATCATGGTGTCAGTATTACTGATGATGCCATAGATGCAGCGGTCAAACTCTCTGATCGCTATATCAATGATCGCTTCTTGCCGGATAAAGCTATCGACGTGATGGATGAAGCTGGCTCTGCTCTACGTCTGGAGGCGACTGAGAAGGGTATTGTCAGCCCGACCTTGATCTCTGATCTGGAGAAAGAACTGGCCGCTATCCAGTCCAAGAAAGAAGCAGCGGCGAACGCAGAAGACTATGAACAGGCTGCTAGACTGCGTCAACAGGAGCTAGTAACACTGGGTCAGTTGGAAAAAGCCCGTTCTCAGAGTACAAATATGATCGCGTTGATGGTCACACCAGAGCATATTGCTCATATCGTCGAGACCTGGACCGGTGTGCCAGTCAGCCAGATGCTGGAGGGTGAGCGCCAGAACCTGCGCCATTTGGAGGAGGACCTGCACAAGCGTGTCATCGGTCAGGACGAGGCCATCAGCGCGGTCGCGCGCGCCATTCGTCGCTCACGTGCTGGCCTGAAAGATCCAAAACGTCCGATTGGTTCTTTCTTGTTCCTGGGTCCAACCGGCGTTGGGAAAACTGAACTTGCCAGATCGTTAGCGGCAGAACTCTTTGGCGGTGAGGAAAACTTGATTCGCCTGGATATGTCGGAGTACATGGAGCCACATACCGTGTCTCGCCTGTTCGGTAGTCCTCCGGGATATGTTGGGTATGACGAGGGTGGTCAATTGACGGAGCAGGTGCGTCGTCGCCCGTACAGCGTCATCTTGCTGGATGAAGTAGAAAAGGCGCATCCTGAGGTCTTTAACTCACTCTTGCAGGTTATGGATGATGGGCGTCTGACCAATGGTCAGGGGCGTGTTGTGGACTTCAAAAATACTGTCGTGATTATGACCAGCAATGCTGGGGGCGCAGATCTCAAACGTGCGTTGCGCATTGGTTTCTCTGCTCGCAAGGGTGAGGACGAACGTGATGAGCAGCACGAGGTGATGCGTTCGAAGGCTCTGGAAGGCTTGAAGCGCGTCTTCCGTCCAGAGTTCATCAACCGTATTGATCAGATCGTGGTCTTCCATTCGCTGGGTCGTGAAGAACTGTACCGTATCGTCGATCTGTTGTTGAATCAGGTACGCTCACGGCTAGGCGAGCAAGGTATCGAGCTAGAGGTCAGCGATGAGGCACGCGACTTCTTGTTGCAGGAAGGCTTCGATGAAGAGTATGGCGCTCGGCCACTACGTCGTGCTATCCAGACGTATGTTGATGATGCTCTGGCCGATGCTTTGCTGGCTGATAGCATCGCTAGTGGACAAAAAGCCCTCTTGCAGGTGGCTGATGGCAGAATTGTCGTCGTTGCCCAGCAGGTAGCACAACCACAGAATGCATAAGTGTTTAATACCCATATGCATTCAGATGAGAAATGTGCGGCAGCATATTTCTCATCTGAATGCAAGGCAATATAAGGCCGATAGAGAACCGCGGATTGCTTGTTCAGCAACTGCGGTTTTTTGTATTTTTGATCGCTCAATCTATAAGGATGTGTCTGGTTTCAGCCCACTACTAACGAAACGTGTGCGCGTTCCAAACACTATCTACTACCCATATGCATATGTTCAGTGTCTGTAGTGCTCCTGCGGCGGAGTTCACAGGAGGCTTTGCCTCTATACTTCCGGTTTGGGGAACTTTTTCAGACGTTCGGGGTGACTCATAGACGTGTATATGTTAAACTACACAAAAAGGTTGCTCTGTAGAAGAAAAATAGGATGTGTATGAGAGCTGCGCAGACTGATGTTTTTGTCAATAAACGGGGACACCCTTATAAACATATGAGCCTGGAGCAACGTGTGGCATTGCGCAAGCATTACGTTGCAACTATCCCCAGGTGGCGTCATCCTTTGCTCGGCTACGTGATCGCGATTGTGCTGGCTGGACTTACCATACTTTGTTCGTTATATTGGCAGCATCTATTGGTGCACTTTATTTTTCCTGGCATCTTATCGGTACTGGCTATCTTGCTGGTCGCGCTTTTCTGGGGAGCAGGACCTGCGTTGGTCACGCTTGCTTTATCGACGCTGGCCCTCGATTATTTTTTCGTGCCACCGATTAAGCAGATGCAACTCGATAATTGGCAGGGTGAGCTTCAATTACTGCCTTTTGTGATCTCCGGTCTGGCTATTGCGCTCATCACAGCGCAGCGCGAGCGAGCACGACTTAGAGCACTTGCCACGGAGCAGGAGTTGCTGGCTTACGCTGAGGAACTTGAACGCATCAATCAGAAACTTGAGGATGCGAATCAGACGAAAGATCATTTTATCTCTGTGGCATCACATGAACTGAAGACGCCGATTACAACTATTCGCGGCCAGGCCCAACTGATGTTGCGCCGTTTAGCCAGGCAGAAAAAAACAGTGCCTGAAATGGAAAGTGCTACGCGAGCACTACAGCGCATTGATGAACAGACCAGTCGTCTGACCTCGTTGATTGATGAGTTGTTGGATGTGAGTAGCATGCGTACAGGAAAAGCGGCGCTGCATAAAGCAAGCGAAGATCTTGGGGCGCTCTGCCGCGAGGTTATTGAAGATCAGCGCCTTTTGACGCAGCGACAGCTTATGCTAGAAATACCTGAAAAACCTGTGAATATTGTTATTGATCGTGATCGCTTAGCGCAGGTGTTAATCAACCTGATCAGTAATGCCATCAAATATTCGCCCGAAGATACTCCGGTAGAGGTCAAGGTGAGTGAGGATGGTGGTGAGCATGCGCTGATCCAGGTGTGTGATCATGGTTGTGGGATCACTGAGGATCAGTGTGAACGTATCTTTGATACCTTCTATCGTACACCGGATGCTCAGTCCTCCTCAATGCGCGGTTTGGGTCTGGGGCTGGCGATCAGCAAAGATATTGTTGAGCGCCACGGTGGCCGTATCTGGTGTGAGTCCGAGGTTGGCAATGGTAGCGCTTTCTGTGTAAAATTACCCCTGAAATAGGTTCTATTAAAATACAGCACTGCACCAATTGCAAAGTAACCAGAATCGCCATTAGCACGCTCGAAATCCTAACCTGATGGATAAAAACCTACTGAGATGCTGTTTGGTTTCAGCTCACTACTGGCGAAACGTGTGCGTGTTCCAAACACTCTCTCAGTGGTCTGGGCAAAAACGGATGCGCCGTTCCGCTCAATGCAAGGGCAGTTGTATAGAGGTGTCAAGAGATGTGATAGAGGTGAAAATATGAAAAAAGAGCATAAAATGCAAAACAATTTGAGCAAGGGAAGAGGGATAAGTGAGCGTGATGGCGCTAAACATGCACGAAGAGAGAGGGGGGGTGATGCTATTCCTCTTAAAGGTGGAACAGGTGTTGTAAAGAACGGTGGGAATAAGTGGCGAGATGACAACCACTCCAGTGAAGTGATGCGTGGAACAGGCATTGACAGTGAAGAGAGCCATCGAACTGAACAGTTTAGATATGGTTGGCAAATCTTTCGTAATGTAGGCCAGGAGGTACGTTCTTGTCCTAATAATGACCTGACTTTGCAGAGGCTGGATGAGTGGGGTAAGGATCTGTCAAAGGCTGAAAAGCTTATCACAGAAATTCACCCGCCGCTGGAGAATGAGAGGAAAGAGCTTATCGATCTAGCAAAAGAGATCGAGTTCCGCAGATTGCTACTTTCACGCAGTATCTATCATGAGCGATATTATAGCGAAGTGCGAGAGATTATAGAAAATGATGGAGCAATTAAAGGCTTCGCGATAAGTGAAGAAACGCGCTTTATCAGGACAGAAGTTAAAGCTATCAAACCAGAATATAAGCAAACGGAAATGTACGAAAAAGATCTCCATGGTGCTGATATCGAATATCCCGATAAAGAAGATTCTGATGCAGTATTCATATATGCGTGTTACAAAAATTATTACGACCCGCAGGAAGGTAACTTCTATGCTACAGAGAATTGGAGAAATAGGGATCAGGCCAAGATGGATGGTGAAGCCCTCCCAAACTCGGAATTGCTCATCAATCAGGCGCTCGATGTAGTAGGAGGAGATCCCAACTGTCTCAATGTTTGTCGCATCACGCACCGCGTCGTCTCGAATGAAGAAGCGCGCAAGGTTGTGAATAATCTGGTCAAATTTGGAGAGACAGAAAGCTTTGATCCCAGCAGTGAGGCGGCAGAAAACCTCTTGAAGACTCCTAACTGTCGGTCTACTTCCTTTCTGCTAGAGCAGTATCGTTGGCTACTTGGTGACAAGAGGCTTGGTGAGATTAAGGTAACACGCTACAATGACGAGAGGTATGGCTATGGAGACGTTTCTGATATTACAATCTCTTTGATTGATCGGTAATATCTCGTATCAGCTCTCCACGCAACAGCTAGACAAAAAAGGTTGAGGCTATCACCAGAACCAGAGTAGGTCGCAAGAGGCAAACAAAAGCTCCTGATCATTAAAGGTCAGGAGGCTTTTAAAACAGGGGCAGCAGGACTTGAACCCGCAACCTTCGCTTTTGGAGAGCGCCGCTCTACCAATTGAGCTATGCCCCTATGAATATGACACGATAATAACAGAGCGGAAGGGATTTGTCAAGGCTTATCGGCTTCACTTTAATCCGTGTAGATGGTTATTAACCTCCCTCGTGAGAGTTCTCGTTAGTTATTCTGTACTGTTTGCGGAAGCACTTATAAGTGATTGTAACCTGTCGGGATATAAATGTCAACTAAACTTGATTTTTGCTGCTTAATGATATATATTGCGATGTATTAAATATATTTTGCCTGTATTTGGAGAAATACTATATAGTAAAAGCAAACAGCTATATATCTGGTTCTCCTTAGGAGAACTTTTAGCTGGATAAATGGAAAATTTATACCAAAGTAGAGGGGTGGATTGTGAGGGATACATCACAAACAGGTTTAATAAGCCATACTGCTGTCTTAAATCGGCTAGTGCAGTTGGGATATGAGGTATTGCTACCCTGGGCCGATCATCTAGGTTATGATCTTGCCTATTATGTCACAGAGGAACACCGCAACTTTGGGTTCTTTGTTCATCAGGAAGTGCATCTTAAACGAATCCAGGTCAAGACGGGGAGAATAACAAAGGATGGGGACTGCTTTGAGTTTCCGACCGTGTCTATTTCGGCAGGAAAGCGCGGAAATTTGAAGAAGGGGTATCTGGGAAAGGCTGAATTTTTCGGGGTGTACTTGCCTGAGAATGGGAAGGTCTACATGATAGCAGTCAACGAGGCCCCTGCAAGAACTGATATGACGCTGCGGTTCAAGGACGTGGGGGTGATACGAAGTAATGGTAAACAAAGCTGGCGTGTTTCTTATGAGAAAGCCGTTGCGAGTGAAGTGAAATATAATTGGGCAGAAGACTACGAAATCTAGTAGAGGTGGTTGCTCTGCCAACGGAACTAACTTCAAATAGACGGAGAGGGCGGGATTTGAACCCGCGAGGGGCAGAACCCCTACCCACTTAGCAGGCGGGCGCACTAGGCCACTATGCGACCTCTCCAGTACAAACTAGCTTACTGCTCCCAATGAAACAGCTTCAGCGAGATCAAGAATACCACACCCATATGTAGCTGTCAACACTTTTCTCAGCGTTTTTTTCCTTGCATTGTACTGGAGAAGCGGGGGAAACGAAGATCTCTCGGCAGTCATCACAATCTCTCATAAACATGTCCGTTTTCTGCTGCAACTAACAGAATAAAGTGATATATTTAGATTTATATATTGATGGGTCTAAGATTGCTGTCGTTGACAGGTTGCTAGGGACACTATATGATGCAAAGATTGGAGCGTTGCTCATGACTAACCGACGGGCGAGGCTATACAGGATGGCGCGGGAACCAATTACCGAGAATACTCTTTTCTACGGCGACAATCTTTTCGTTTTGCGCGGGCATGTGGTGGATGAGTGCGTGGATCTGATCTATCTCGATCCTCCATTTAACTCGAGTCGCAACTTTAACGTCCTTTTTAAAAGTGAGGGTGGTGTTGAAAGTGAAGCACAACTGCGGGCATTTGAGGATACATGGCATTGGAGTAGCACTGCAAACGAGACTTATCAAGATCTCGTAATAGACAGTACCCCTGAAATATCAAAGATGATTTCTGCTCTCCACGATATCATCGGTGAAAACCAGATGATGGCTTATTTAGTAATGATGGCTGCTAGATTGGTTGAACTTCATAGGGTATTGAAGCCGACCGGTAGTCTCTATTTGCATTGTGATCCGACTTCGAGTAGCTATTTGAAAGTTATTCTTGATACTATCTTTGGCCCTGTAAACTTTCGTAATGAGATTATCTGGAAACGTACGGGCGCTCATAGCGACACAAAACAAGGAAATGTTGTTCATATGGGACGTATTCATGATATTATTCTCTTCTACACCAAATCTGCGGTGGCACAACGTAAGGAAATATACGCTCCTTATAATGATAGTTATCTAAATA
The DNA here is from genome assembly GCA_963802635.1 of uncultured Chloroflexia bacterium. Taxonomy (GTDB): domain Bacteria; phylum Chloroflexota; class Ktedonobacteria; order Ktedonobacterales; family Ktedonobacteraceae; genus CAVTLG01. The sequence continues at coordinate 1,895,453 of CAWDJJ010000001.1, forward strand.
ATTCTTATCGACATAAAGATCCTGACGGGCGTATCTACCGATTAGATAATTTGACTGGGCCAGGTGGAGCGGCTAAAGGTAATCCTCAATACGAATTCTTAGGCGTTGTTCGCTATTGGCGTTACAGTAAAGAAAAAATGCAGGAACTTTACGAACAAGGAAGAATCGTACAGACAAAGCCAGGTGGAGTTCCTGCCTATAAACGTTATCTGGATGAGATGCGAGGTGTGCCATTGCAAGATGTTTGGGATGACATTCCTGCTTTGGGTGCTCAAGCGAACGAGCGTCTCGGCTATCCTACGCAAAAACCGCTGGGACTGTTAGAACGTATTATCGAGACTAGTAGTAATCCTGGAGATGTCATACTTGATCCATTCTGTGGTTGTGGTACGGCTGTCTGCGCTGCTCAACAGCTAGGTTGCCGATGGATTGGTATTGATGTTACCCATCTAAGTATTGCACTTTTGAAGTATCGCCTCGAAGATATGTTTCCAGATATTAAGTATAAAGTGAAGGGTGAACCTGAAGACGTTGCTGGCGCGAAACAACTCGCTGGAGAGGATCGCTATCAATTTCAGTGGTGGGCTTTATCTCTCGTGCGTGCTAAACCGCTTGGTGGACCTGAAGGCAGTAAAGAAGGGAAAAAAGGTAGTGATCGAGGCGTTGATGGCATAAAAAATTTTATTGATGATCATACAGGTCAAGGCAAAACAGTGATTGTCCAGGTAAAATCGGGCCATGTTTCAGTAAGAGATATTCGAGATCTAAGAGGGACAATAGAGCGCGAGAATGCTCCTATTGGTGTCTTTATCACATTAGAGCCTCCCTCCGATCCTATGCTTAAAGAAGCTCTGAGCGCAGGCTACTATCAAGCCTCGTTTGCAGATCAACGCTACCCTAAAATTCAGATACTGACCATTGCTGATCTGCTACGTAATGATGCTCAGATACGCATGCCTGCAGAACATGGCACGTTCAAGCAAGCGCCACAAGTAAAAAAGAAAGCTGTTGCGGAGCAGCCAGCTTTATTTACTACTGATGTATCCTTGCAGTAGTTTCAGAGGCTAGATGATGGTAGCTTCAATTGTGCGTAGGAGCGTATCGCAATCGAATGGCTTGGGAATGCCAATAGCTCCTCGTTGTGCTATTTCTTCCTTCGGTATATTGGCACTCACCACAATAATGGGTACAGATTTTAATGGGACTTGCTCGCAAAGTTTGTCGTATAGGGTTAATCCGTCGATGCCTGGCAGTCGATAATCGAAGAGGAAGAGGCCGGGTGTAAAGCTCTCAATGATGTCCAGGGCTTCTTCGCCACTCTTGACCCAGACTGTGCAATAATTCTCGTCTTCTAATATTTCCGTGAGAATAGCACCAATAGCGACGTCATCCTCTACAATGAGTACACTCTTCTTTTGCATCTACTTCCCTCCTCCAGTAGATATGACACGCTAATATCATGATCTTTATATCACGTATGAATGATAGAAATAGTGTCAGTCTTCATCCTGTAATAGTTACTGTTTACGTAACTGTTGAGGAGGAGTGCAAGAACGCGTAAGCTGCATTTCAGTAGCATCTTGTTAAGCTGTAGGCGTGGCAGTGCTCAACTTCCGTTTTTTGAAGCCAACAACGAGAAAGTTAGCCAGTGCCTTGTGATTTGCCTGCATATGTTTGATCAGCGTAGTAACCTGTTGCTGGGTAAGCTGACCAGACTGCACTACGGGCTGGAGGCCATTCTGGTAGGCGCTAGCAATGAGTGTATTGAGCTGCTCAGCAGAGACGTTTTGCGCTTGCGCAATGGCATCAATACTGTTACCAGCGCTCAATTGCTCGCCGACCTGGGCGGCTGTAAGATGCAGACCCTGCGCGATTTGCGCTTTGATGGTCGGACCGTATTGTTTGAGATAAACGGCATAGGGGCTAACTTTTTTGTTCTTGAGCGTGGTAGGCGTTGCCGTTGGTGGAGTTGCCTGGCTATTGCCCTTTGGTAGGAAGACGAATCCTCCTACACCCAGTATGATCAACAGAACGATAACGCCTCCCAGAATGAGCAGCGTTTTTGGCCGAGACCGTTTGGGTTTCTGCGGCGTATTCGCAGGCGGGAAAGTCCCAGACGGCGGGAAATTACCCGCGACATTGTTCTGCGCTGGAATGAACATAGGCTCCTGGGAAGTGCTCTGCGCATAAAAATTGTCTTGCGGCTGTGGATTACCCTGAAACAAAGTCTTGTCTTGATCTTGAAAATTGCTCTGTGGTAGAGTTTTGTCTTGATCTTCCATGTTGCTATACGTCTCCTCATACTCTATGTGTCTTCTAATATAGCGGCAATACGTCTACAAATTATCTGCAAACCCTCAATAGTTGTTCAAGATTCTAGTCTTCATCCTGTAATAGTTACTGCTTGAGTAAGCGTGGTAATTCTCTTCTAAGCAACTTGCCGGATGCATTATGCGGCAATTGCTCGACTCTGTACAGTGCTTTTGGCTGTTTGTAACGCGCCAGGTGCTGTGCGGCGTACGCGAGCAGTTGCGCTGTATCGACTGTACTACCCTGACGTAAACGCACAAAGGCAATAGGTACCTGTCCCCACTGTGGATCAGCCTGCCCGCAAACGCCTGCCTCTGCCACATCGGGGTGAGAGAGCAATGTTGCCTCGATCTCGGCTGGATAAACGTTCTCGCCGCCAGATATAATCAGGTCACTGCGGCGATCAAGGACGTATAAATAGCCTTCTGCATCGAGGTAGCCCATATCGCCCGTTGCCAGCCAGCCGTCATGGATAACTTGAGCTGTAGCATCTGGACGGCGATCATAGCCTTGCGTAATGTTCGGCCCCTTGAGAAAAATGATACCTGACTCATTGGGTGCCGCTTGTCCATCCTCTTGCATAATGCGCAATTGTACAGGGAGCAAGGGCCGACCCGCTGAACCAAGCTTACGTAGTGAGTCGGCGGGTGCAAGTGTAACCGCCTGTGAGCAGGACTCGGTTAGTCCATAAGATTGCACGACTGGTATGCTGCGACTGGCACAATCCTCCAGGAGTGGACGTGGTGCGGGTCCACCTCCCAGCAGTATGCAACGCAGCGTCGCCGGATAGTGCTGCTGCTGCTCATCAAGCGCAGTAAGCATGCGCTGTAGCATCACAGCGACTACTGAGATGATCGTGACACCATCCTCACAAATAGCTCTGTTCACGGCGTTGGCATCAAACTTCTCCTGCAAGATGACGCTAATCGCATTGATCACGCTGCGTATGAGGATGGAGAGTCCGCCAATATGGAAAAGTGGCATGCATAGCAACCAGCAATCGTTCGTGTGATGACCCAGGTTGAGCGCGGAACCAATCGCACTCCACCATTGCATTCCGTAGGTAATGATGACGCCTTTAGGTGTCCCTGTCGTACCTGAGGTATACATAATGGCCTGTGTGGCACTGAGATCAATTAATGTATGTAATGTGACGGATGCTTCTTGATGTCCCTCTAAGATGATGTCAGTGCCAGCCGTTTCTGTTAGTAGCGTAGCACATGCTAATGTAGGTGTCGCTTGCGCTATGTTTGTGGCAAGCTCTGTATGCTGGACATCGCTGACGAGCAGGTTGATCTGGGCATCGCGTACTTGCCAGCGTAGTTCTGCGGACGTCAGGCGAATGTTAAGCGGCACAAGTATCGCACTAAGGCGCATAAGTGCATGAATGATGACGACATATGCCGGTCCGTTGCCAGCCAGTAGCGCAACGCGGCTCTCCTCTTGCACTCCGCTGCTAGCCAGTTGTCGGGCAAGACGTGTTGCTTGGCGATCCAACTCGGCAAATGTCCAGTGTACTTCGCCACATTGCAGCGCCAGGTGTGCGGGAAAGTTCTCTGCACAACGCGTTAACCAGTTGGGTAGGAGTGTATTAGATGTATCCACTAGCATCCTCGTTGCTGTTGCTATATTTCGTCAGCGCTTGCCTGTCCAACTGGATACCCAGACCGGGGCCTGTTGGTACAGCTATGCTGCTGTGGTAGACGACCAGCTTGGTGCTGAGCAGGTCATCTTCTAGCAGGTGGAGTGTGGCGAGTCCGCATTCCAGGGTCACTTCTGGTGATGCGGCAGCCAGATGGAGCGCACCTGCCAGTCCAATGCCTGCTTCGATGGTACTTGTAACGACGCACTGCACATGCTGAGCGGCTGCCTCTTGCATGATCTGTCGTCCCACGCGCAAGCCCCCAGCCAATTGTGGCTTGATAATCAGGACGTCGGCGGCTTCTGCTGCGAGTATACGGCGTGCGCTGTCCAGATCATAGAGTGCTTCATCTGCTGCGATTGGTATGGAAATGGCCTGACGCAATCTCTGCATGCCTAGCAGATCGTCTGCTGCAAGAGGTTGCTCGATATATTGTATGTCAAAACGCGCGCAGCCTGTGAGGATCGTGCGAGCCTGGGCAAAATCCCAGGCTTCGTTGGCGTCCAGGCGCAAGTGGATAGCCGGTCCAATCGCCGCGCGCACTGCCGCTACCCGCTCAATTTCCGTTTGCTCGCCTGATCCCATCTTGAGCTTTATACAGCCAAAACCGGCTTGCACTGCTGCTCGGGCGTATCGAGTAGCTTCCTCTGCCGTACTTGCGCCAATCACCGCGTTTACACGTACGCTGGCGCGTGGGAGTGCTGTCGTGGGAGCCAGGAGCGCGCTCACACTCCGCTGCATGCTTTTTCCCAGGGCATCAAGCAAAGCGCTTTCCAGTGCACAGATTGCCGATGCGGGCAGTGTATCCGCCTCGTTATAAAGCAACTTCAACGTATCAGCCAGTCGTTTCCCTTGTATGCGCACTGCTATCTCGGGTAAACAGGCAAGTGCAGTATGTAGCGTGCCACTGCCGAATGCTGGCAGTGGCGCGATTTCTCCCATCCCCGTAATACCAGTTGTAGTATGTATCTCGATCACTGCACCTGAGCGTATTGTGAGTGTGCCATGAGCAGTTCTGAAGTCGCTGCGCAATGGGATATGGTAAGCATGCCATACGACATTTTCAATTGTGCACTCTAGCATTTTTCTACCAGATTGATGTTAATACCCATAGGCATTCAGAAACGCAACTTTCGTTGCTAGAAATATGCGGCAGCATATTTCTCATCTGAATGCAAGGCAATATAGGATGCTAAGGCAAGCGCGGGAACTTTGAAAAATCAGGTTTGCGTTTTTCCAGGTAAGCATTCTTGCCCTCTTTCCCTTCTTCGGTCATATAATAGAGCATGGTGGCGTTGCCTGCCAGTTCTTGGATACCAGCCAGGCCATCGGTGTCGGCGTTGAATGCCGATTTTAAGAAACGTATGGCGATGGGACTTTTCTCTAGAATCTCTTGTGCCCATTGTATCGTTTCTTCTTCCAGGCACTCCAGCGGCACGACTGTGTTGACCAGGCCCATATCCAGCGCTTCCTGGGCGTTATACTGACGGCAGAGATACCAGATTTCGCGGGCCTTTTTATGACCGACGACACGTGCCATGTAGGTTGCACCCCAGCCCGCATCAAAACTGCCGACGCGTGGACCAGTCTGGCCGAAACGAGCGTTATCTGCCGCGATAGTGAGATCGCAGAGCAGATGGAGCACGTGGCCTCCGCCAATTGCATAGCCTGCAACCATGGCGATCACTGGTTTGGGCAGGTATTTGATCACCTTTTGTAGTTCGAGGGCATTCAGGCGTGGTACGCCGTCCTTACCAACGTAGCCGCCTTCGCCGCGTACACGCTGGTCTCCACCGGAGCAGAAAGCTTTTTCTCCCTGCCCCGTAAGGATAACAACGCCGATCTCTTGATCTTCGTGGCAGCGATTGAAAGCATCGATCAGCTCGTTGAGCGTTTCGGGACGGAAGGCATTGCGCACCTCTGGGCGATTGATGGTAATCTTGCCCATACCTTCGGCTTTCTCAAAAATAATATCGGTATAATCCTGAACTTTTTGCCATTCGACTGACATAACAGACTCCTTCTATAGCTGTATCTTACTGGTAAATATGCTTAAAGCGCAAATACAATAATTATCATAGCATCGCCTGACAGAACTCGCGTACAAGCTGGACAAAAGCCGCAGGTTGCTCCAGGTGGACTGCATGTCCTGCTTCTGGCACAATGTGTAGTTGGGATTGCGGTAGCTCTTCGGCCATGTATCGTGCAATGCCGCAAAACTTTGTATCTAGCTCACCCGCGATAAGCAAGACGGGCATGGTGAGTGTCGGGAGACGTGCATGCAGCGCAGGTTGCATGCCAATACCGACACCTAGCAGGCTATTCGCTAATCCGATGGCTTGATTGTTGAGGCGCTGCATGTGTTGTGCAGCCCTTTTGTCTGCCGGTAGATCGCGTTGACTGGCAAAGAGTGGCAAGTGCTCCCAATAATCTACGAAGGATGCTACCCCATCACGCTTGATTCTTTCCGCCAGGACCATGTCGCTCTGACGGCGTTGTGCTCGCTCGTGAGCATCTGCCAGTCCGGGCGATGCACTTTCCAGGATCAGCCCCCGAAAATAGCCAGAGAATGCGCTATATAAAGCGATGCGTCCACCCATTGAATAGCCCAGCAGGATAGCCTCGCCAGGCTCGACAGCATATGCGCGCAGTACGCTTATAATATCTGCCTGACAATATTCTATCGAATAGCGTTGTGGGTCAATAGGTGAGTCAGATTTTCCGTGACCGAGCATATCAATAGCAATAATTTGTAAACCTGGCAGCATGAGATCGGGCAGAACATATTCCCAACTCTGCACGCTACCAGTGAAGCCGTGCAGAAGGACCAGCGTGAGCCGATGCTTGTGCGTTGCTCCGCCATGCATGACACCTAGCTGTACTCCGTTGATAGCAACGCAGGTATACATATGCTGTTCTGGCATTATAGGATTATGTGACCTGTATTGCATCTCTTTCCATCCCGTCCTTCATTGTCTATTCTATTAATGCCTGCTCAACTGTTTGCCAGAGCTGACGGTGCAATGTGACATTACTTGCACGTTCAGTTCGTAGCTCGATTACCTGTAGACCTCTAGCAGTGATAGCCCGCTCCAGTGCGTTACGAAACGTTTCCCAGGTCTCAGTGCTCTGGAATTGGCCGCCATACATCTGGACGACAAGGCGGAAATCGAGTCCAGTAGGTGTGCCAAAGAGCTGTTCAAAGTGTTCAGAGTATGCTGCCTGCGGCAGAAATGAGAAAATGCCGCCGCCATCATTATTGATCAGGATAATGGTCAGGTTGAGTTGGTGCAGCCGTGCAGCCAGTAGGCCGTTCAGGTCGTGGAAAAACGAGAGATCGCCGATAACCAGCACCGTAGATGTGCTTTTGTCGGCGGTTGCACTGGCTCCCAATGCGCTGGAGATCATACCGTCGATGCCGTTCGCTCCACGATTACCCAGTATACGTATGTGGCGCTGATTGCCCCAGAAAAAGGTGTCCATATCGCGTACAGGCATACTATTGCCAACATAGAGCGTGGCTCCGTCAGGTAGCAACTCGGCAAGTTCGGTGAAGACTCGACCCTCGAAGATTGGCTGAAAGTCCTGTATCGTCGTCTGCAAAGCCTGTTGGGTGACGAGATCGGTGTGTTGCCATGTTGTAAGCCAGAGCTGCTGTCTAGCTGCCTGGGAAGTTGTGCCTGTCGTTGCTCTGGCGACTGCAGCCAGTAGATCCTGGCAAAATGCAGTCGGGTCGGCGTGTACCATTGCGGTTGCAAGCTGTGTTGGCTCTTCCCATCCTCCTTGCCCATCAACGACAATCTGTGGGTAGGCTGAGTAGCGTTTTAGATAGAGGAGCAATGGTTTGGAGGTTGGCATGGCTCCGAAGCGCAAGACGAGCTGGGGTTCAGTCTGCGTGATAAATGCCTCAACGCGCAGAAATGCATCATAGCTGGCTATGATGTGCTGCTGCTCATGGTTGCCGCAACGTAGCTGTGAGAGCGGATCGGCCAGGATGGGGTAGCCAAGACGCTCTGCGAGTTGTAGCAGAGGTTCTGTAAGCGCTGGATTATCCTGCGGCCCGGCAATAATGAGTCCATGCGGGATTGTGCGCACTAGTTCGGCAATATGTGTAATGGTCGTGGGAAGCGCTGAACCGAGCGCGGCGTCACTGACCGCAACGTAGGCGGCGTTCGCAGGAAGTCCCTCCCAGGCGTCAGTATCGCGCCGAGCCGATGGTGGTAGTGGTTGGTCATTGAGCGGCTCAGGAGTGAGTGGTTCGCGCAACGGGAAATTAAGGTGTACCGGGCCTGCTGGTACTGCTCGTGTCAACGCTACTGCGCGCTGTGCTATTGTGCGGATAGAGCGCAGTGCCCTGTTAGAGGCTTCGGGGAGTGCGACATCAACAAACCATTTTACATGGGTCCCATACAGCCGATTCTGGTCGATAGCTTGCGGCGCTCCACAATCGCGTAGCTCGTGAGGGCGATCTGCCGTCAGTACCAGGAGTGGCACATGCGTGAGCTTAGCTTCTGCGACCGCTGGCAGAAAATTTGCAGCCGCAGTACCCGATGTACAGAGCAAAGCTACCGTCTGCTGTAGATGTTTTGCCATGCCCAGAGCAAAGAAGGCGGCTGAACGCTCATCCAGGTGCATCCAGACGTGTATGTCAGGATGCTCGGCAAGCACCAACGCCAGCGGCGTCGAGCGAGATCCTGGACAAATGACAACGTTATCAACGTGTGCTCGTTGTAGTTCATCAACGAACGCGTGTATGTAGACATAGGTAGGATTTGTTGCTACCGCTAGTTGATCAGGCATATTTGACATATGTTCTCTCTCACCATATCTGCTCTCTCAAGTGGATGGTTCCTGACTATTCTTCCCCTAATCCACGCAACATGACCTGTAGTTTCAGACATGACTCCGCAAACTCGCTTTCGGCATTTGAGTCAGCCATAATGCCACAGCCAGCGAAGAGTGTTGCCTGCTTGCCATCAATGAGTGCAGAGCGTAAAGCCACAGCGAACTCTCCGTTACCACTTGCGCCGATCCAGCCGATAGGTGCAGCATACCAGCCGCGATCTAATTGCTCATGGGCGCGTATGAAGGCGAGCGCAGGTTGGCGGGGATAACCGCCAACGGCGGGTGTTGGGTGCAGATCATCGATGGCTTCGAGTATGCTGTGTCCGGGGAGCAGATCACCCGAGATGGGCGTTTGTAGATGCTGAATATTTTTGAGTTTGAGCAAATGAGCGCTGTTGGCAACCCAGACACGGGAACAGAGGGCTTCCAGAGCCTGCTGGATCATGGCAACTACTACCTGATGTTCACCTTGATTTTTCTCGCTGTTCAGCAATGCTATGCCAAGTTGTCGATCTTCTGCTGCTGTCGCTCCGCGTGGAGCAGAACCGGCCAGCGCCATAGTCTGAATTTGTCCATCCGCACTGCATAGCAGTCGCTCGGGTGTGGCTCCCACAAAATAGCGCTCTCCACGCTGAATGGCGAAGACGTAAGCATCTGGATAGCTTTCACGCAAACGGTTTAGTACTACGGGAATAGCGAAAGGCTGTTGTTGATTGCTGACCTGGACAGCGCGCGCTAACACAACTTTTTCAAATGCTCCTTGTCGAATCATCTGTACGGCATCTGTAATCTGCTTCATCCACGCTGTTGGCGTGAGTATATTCTGTGCGGTGAGTTTATCTACGGAGTTCGTAGGCTCTAATGGTTGCCTGTTCATGTGTTCCATGCTGCTATTCAGGCTCAGTATATTGGTGCTGATCTCTTCTACAAGCTGCTCGATAGCTGTGGAGGGTTGTACAAGCGTGTTAATGGTCAGTCCTGCGTTCGTCTCATCGCAGTGAAAGAGCAGACGAGGTAAGATGAGCAATCCGTCTGGAAAATCTTGCCAGAGAGCTGTGCTGGGATGGGAGGAATCAAACGCAAAACCTCCGAAGAAGAGCGGTCCGCTCGTATATAGAGGGGTTGCCTCTACTGGGGTGCTAATAATGGTGCGTTGCTGTAACTTGCGCCATGTTGTTGCTGCGTCAGCAACGCCGGTAGATTTGCTGGTCTTGATCGCTGTAGTTATGCCAGCTCCAACCAGGGCGCGTTGCTCTGAGGGACGTGACCAGAAAAAACGCTCTCCGATGGTGAGTTGCTCAAAAGCGCTAAATATGTGCAATGGATCACAGCGTGTTGCTGCTAGCGTGATGCTGACAAGTATCTCATGTTCTGCCAGGGTCGCTCGTTCAACTGCCTGTTGTAATAGAGTATGTATATGTTTGCTATTATAACTAGTAGACCAAGATCCGCTCGCATTTTTTTCTACTGAGTCCTTAGGAAAGACGATATCCATTATTCTCACCAAGAGTCATTACGAATATTTTTTTTGATGGTATAACATGCTGTTTACGCTGAGCATCGCTCTTACAGATATGATCTGATGCTATCGAAGTGTGACCAACGCGGGGCTACTTTGCAGCGGTGGTGAACGAGCCGGAAGCCAAAAGCGATGCCTGTAGTATTATAGCACGCCTCGGGCAAATGAACCACAAAAGCTTTCTTGAACTGCTTGTTTGTTTCATAAACGGGAAGACATGGCTATGTTCTATATTTTGTATTGACACTGCCATGCCTACATGCTAGACTCTTTCTTAGGAAGCTATAAACAGGAGTACTAAAGGTCGGGAGGTGCCAGCCGTGCTAGTAGCACGGTCTAAAACGGACAAGTTTTTGATGAAATTTGCACAGCCACAATCTATCCGCACTATCTTCTTCGATGTAGGTTTTACACTCCTGCGCCCTTATCCATCCATACCTGCAATCTGCCAGCAGGTCTGTCAACAACTTGACTTGTACATCCACCTTGATCAGGTCCAGCAACGTATGGAGGCTGCGGAAGATTTCTTCTTGCGTCACACACACACCAATAGGGATACCTGGGCCGACGAACAAGCTATCGCCGATTTCTGGATCAGGTATTATATGGCTATCCTGCGTCCGTTTGTAGCAGAGGCTGATGAGCAACGCCTTTACCAGTTTGCATATATGATCAACCAGGAATTCGAAAAGCATACAAGTTGGGAAATCTATTCCGATGTATTACCGACTCTCGAAGTCCTGCGTGCACATGGATACAGCATGGGAGTAATCTCCGACTGGGGCATCTCGCTTGGTCCAATCTTACGTCAACTCCATCTCACAGAATATTTTGACTGTGCGATCATCTCTGCTGTCACGCGACTTGCCAAGCCATCCCCTTCGCTCTATGAACTGGCGTTACAGCGCGCAAACGCTATTCCTGATTACGCCCTTCATATAGGGGATTCCTACATCCATGATGTGTTGGGAGCAAGAGCAGTCGGTATCACTCCGATCTTACTGGATCGTGCAGGCAAGCTCGATGAGAATAGCGTTGATTGTTTACTGGTACACTCACATTATGAGCTACTGGATCTATTGGAGGTTGAACGACCGTGAAAGAGAGCACCAGAACACATAGTATGATTGTTTTTAGCTGCGTTGCACTCGGGACCACGGCTGGGGTCATCGTTACTCTGGTGCGCTATGTGCGTCATGAGGTTCAGCGTCGTGGCTACCCTTCGTGGGAGGAATGTCGCTGCGATTTTAAAGCCCAATCAACCATCTTTCAGGTCTGGCATGCCCGGAATGAGCAGCGCGGAGAAACTATTGTTTCTCAAGAGTGGGGGATCTATCTGGTTAGACCAGCCCGGTGGCTACGGCGGTTCTTACATCATAGTGCGCAAACTATTGCCACACTCAATCCCCACAACCGCTACGTCGAACGCATCACGCTCAGTCCACAAGAAGCCTACTTATTAGCCGCTATGCTGCATGCCAGTGTTTCTAATGAGGACCCCAGTGAGGAATTTACCTCGGAGCAGTCGTACATTGTCTGGCGGCGCGAGGTCCTGCATTTTCCGCGTTACTTCTTTGATGCTTGCATTCGCCGCATTTATCCCGCGCATATGCCGTCTGAACGCTTTGCACAGGCCGAAGCCCTCCCGGCACTCTGGGACCCACGAAGCAGTCTCCCACTCCCCACAGAGGGCCTGCTCCTTGAGACGCCTATCGGGACACGCATCGACTGCATAGGCTGGTCGCCTGCCCAGATATCCTACTGTACCGCACGTCTCAAAACGAATGTGTCATAGTATCAGAGGAGCCATTTTCTGCTGTTCATGGCGATGAGCGCTATTTTATAGCGTGCACGACTTCGATACCATTTAAATACATATGATATAAAAACAGTAAGTGCAAGAAATCTCCATTGTGTGGTAGCGCACCGATCTCTTTGGCAACTGTGATGGGTGTATCATACGTTTGCACGGCATTAGCCGGGACAATCACGCGCAACGACCTATTCTGGGCATTGGCGGATAGCTTCAAGTGCAGTGCCAGTTGGTGAACACACAGATCTGTACAATCGCCAACCACGGCGACAACGCTCAAATCGCGGTGATCATCCAGCCAATCTTGCAACTTTGTCCCATGAAAGGCATTCAACGAGTTCTTTGCGACGATTGTGTAGAGGTTGGCAAATGGCAATCTTGCCAGTTCAGGAATAGCCTCGGCTTCACTGGTCCCGGCCTGACAGTGTGGAGGAAAAGCGGCAAATTCAGCCGCGTCAGGTGTGTGGCAATCCTGGGCCAGCACAAAATTGCGCACTCCAATCGCATGTGCCGCTTGAAAAGCAGCCACCACAGTCGGAATAATACCTGCCACGCGCGGACTGGATAACGTTCCCTCGTGGCAGAAACCATTGATCATGTCGACACTGAATAGTGCGACTTGCCCCAGTTGAGCTTCTACGACGAGATTATTCCAGGCCAGATCGGGTAGATGGTGCTCCCAGTCCACTAGTGTCTCTAAAAATGGTACAGCTTGCTCAATGAAATTTTCTGGTAGTGTTGACGTTGCCATAACATTTCCTCCTTGTAACGCTTCTATTGGTTACTGTGCATCTTTACTAGAATTTCTAGCGTTTTGTGTGATACTTTCTTGATGAAGGTGGCAGAAACTCATGTTCTTTCACGACCCGCTTGAAGGGATTGAAATGAAACACTCATAATTTCCGCTCGGCCTCGGGGTTAAAGCGGTGCAAACGTGCTGGACGATGGGTCCCTTCCATCTTCTTTGCGCCCGTATCTTCCAAAATACCAGTCGCCAGGATCTTCTTGCGGAAATTGCGTTTATCCATCCGCTTATGCAATATGATTTCATAGACACGTTGCAATTCGCGTAACGTAAACTGCTCCGGTAACAGATTGAAGGCAATTGTCGTGTAGTCGAGCTTCCCACGCAGACGGCTCAATGCATATTGCAGGATTTTTTCATGATCGAAGGCCAATGGAGGTAGCTCGTAGACCGAGAACCAGTCCACGTCGGCGGCATCGCTGGCTACCTTTACCTGCAAACGTTCTGAGTCCAGCAGAGCGAAATAGACGACGGTAATCACACGCGTACGTGGATCACGTCCCGGATCTCCAAACGTGTAGAGCTGTTCCAGATAGACATCCTGTACACCGGTCTTTTCTTGCAGTTCGCGCTTCGCCGCTGCCTCCAGCGATTCATCCATATTCACAAAGCCACCCGGTATTGCCCAGGTGTTTTCAAAAGGCCACGCACGTCGCTTGATTAAGAGCGTCTGTAAATCACGTTGACGCAAGCTCATCATCAATACATCCACTGTTACCGATGGTCGTTCATACTTACTCACATCATAATGATGATCAACCGTGTCGGCTATCTGCACTTCCGCATAAGCTTGTGTTTGAGCGCCACTTTGTGGATTGCTTGCTGCTTTGCTCTGTTCTTCCATAACATACATGCCCTTTTTCTAAGAAATTGCTAGTGAAAGCCTATATCACCGATTTTCCAGAAGGCCGCCACAGTTCTCACCATAGTGGCAATCCTTTACGCTTCTATCCAGGCGAACCGTTTTGCACGGATTTTTCGCTACTATCTTAATCTTCGTGGCGGCTTTTTTGCGTTCCTTTGTGTAGACTCGCTGAAAAATACCTGTATATGTGTTTCTGGCTCGACAAATTATTCAGTATGGTGTACACTAGAAGAGATAAGCATGTGAGCAGTTTGTGAGTATTGTTTTACTCATACCTACCTTAGTGTATTCTCTACACTAATATACCTGCGTTCCACGGCTATGTCAAGTGCATGTTGGTCATAGAAGGACTAAAGCTACCTGCTAAAGTGCATCAATGGTGTTCAGGAGATCTTTTTTGCCTGCCTCAATCGCGTATTGCCGAATATCTCCCAACGTTAAACGCCTCGTTAGCAGTTGTTCTGCAAAGAGTCGTAAGCGTTCTTCAACCTCTTCCGCTGTGATAAATTTCCTGGCGTTTCTCGATTATCTTCAACGTACGATCCAGCGCGGCCTGGCGTCGTAGGAATATATCGCTGCACCATATTTGGAGAAAATACCCATCTTCTAGACGATATGTGCCTATATCTGCTATCGATAAACTGTCTGTAGAGGCATGAAAAGCGGCTTCTACTAGATTAATGCGCCAGATACCACTGGGGAGTTGTTCTGGTTGAACGGAAGTGATGCCTTTCTTGAGCAGCCACTTGCGCCACAGTTCAGAGGCTTTCATTTCTTTCTCGGCTGCTAGCGAGCGTTGAATCTCCGGGTAAGAGTTCACAATATGTTCAAAATAGCTATCGCGCCGCCCCTGGATGTGCGTATATGCTACGTAGTATGGCTGATGGTTCTGTTTGCGTGTCTCGATTATGTACATGGGGAAATATACCTGTACTCTACTCAGGAACTGTAAGTTATGTATACCGGTAGGCAGGTTATATTGTGCTCTATCGGGTTGTTGCTCCAATCTCTGTAGCGACTCTGGTTGCCAATCGGGGAAGCTATACATGCGGTGAAATTTGTAGCCTTTATAGATGGGGGTGATCTCATCGGCCTCGGCATCCGCGTAGGTTTGTAGATTGTTTCCATAATGTACGCGTTGCAGAGGTTGTGAGCGGAAGGCTTCGAAGTAGAGTTTCTGTGCTTTTTGCTGAGCAATAATTTTCTTGCCCGCCTCTAGCGATCTCTCGCCCAGTTGCGTCAGTGCCCACGTATCGCGTGTGTGTGTCGCGTGTCCGATGGTTTCCAGAAAGAACAAGATTTTCTCTACCAGTCGGCTATCCAGCGAGAAAAAATCTGCGAGCGCACTGATCGTGCGTAATTGGCCCTCAGCAATGCCGCGTTCAATATAATTCTCTATGAGTTCATATGGCCTTTGGAGTTCTTGCGTTCCACTTACCTCGACGTACCACAGAGGGAAAAGCACGGCGAAAAGACGTATGGGAGTCAGGCCGGGTAGTTTCTCGATGTGCTCGATGGCACGGCGCGGATTATAGAGAATGTTTCGTTGTGTACTATCCATCGTTACTCTTTTCTAGTCATTGTGTGGTAGACGGTTCAGGCATTGTTGGTAGGAAAGCAGTTCACCATTTTGGCTCGTATATTTCTCTAATGCCGAGGCTATTTTACGGAAATCTTCATCGCTTGCGTGTGTCAGGGTTGATAAGTCGCCGATCAGGATCAGTTGTTGTTTGGCGCGTGTGATAGCGACATTCAAGCGTCGCAGTTCTTTTAAGAAACCAACGCTATCACGGGTGTTACTGCGTGTGAAGCCATAGATGACATTTTTTCGTTCGCCACCCTGAAATGCATCGACAGTAGCAACGCGTTCTTCCAATTTGAGTTGCTGCATACTGGGATAGCGCTGTAAGAGTTGAATAATGCGTTGTGCCTGCGCGCGGTAGGGTACGATCACAACCCATGTCTGCTCTTGTTGTTCTTGTTGTTCTTCTTGCTCGTAGAAATCGGCCAGCCGCGCAATAAGTTGTGCTTCGGCGTTATTGGTGAAGCCAGTGATATCCCAATTTTCTGAAGCACGGCGTTGTTGCTCTTTGCGTTTGTCGAAAGGTAGATCGGCTGTATTGACGAGGACGAGCGGACTCTGGAATAGTGCATTGTGCTGTTTGGTATGCGCTGTTACAGGGTCGGCAAGGGTGCGAAGTTGTCTGTTGTAGAAGTGCTGTGAGGCGAATTCTGCGATTACGGCTGGCATGCGCCGCTGTTCGCGGAAATAGACGGTGGGATCAGGATCTGCTCGTGCGTTAAATAATTGCTCAAACGTACTTTGGCTCAGCATAGCAAGCATTTGTGCGCCATCTATCTCTTCGTCTTCCAGTCCTAATGCCTGTTGGGTTTGGGGTGAGAGGCCATTCAGCCAGGTTTGTACTTCGCTTTCAACAAATGGTGGCAACTGGTGATGGTCCCCTACCAGTACAGAGCGTCTGGCACGTACCAGGGGCACCAGGAGATCGGGTGTGCTGATCTGGCCTGCTTCGTCAACTATGGCGAGATCAAATTCGATATCGGTTAAGCCTTTGGCGGTGGCGACGCCGATACAAGTTGCACCTACCACATCGGCGTAGCGTAAGAGTTCTGGTTCAAGCTGTTCGGTGTGGAGATCGAGATCTTGCCGCCAATCTTGTAGCAGTTTCGCGCGTTTTTCAAAGAATAGGTGTGTACTCTGAAACCACTGTATATACTCTTGCTGTATTTTTGTGCTGAGCGGGCTGGCTGGTGGTGACACCGGGGTAAGTGGTTGGATTGTACTATGCAGTCCCTGTATGCAGGCTGTAGCTTGCGTCTGCAAGGGCAGGCTCTCATTCTGAATGCTTTGTAATCTGGCTGCGTGGTGTTGATATTCTGCATCATTTGTTAGCGCTTGTTGGACAGTATTTTGTAGCGTTTTATAGGCTTGCATTGTTGTTGTATAGATTGTTTGGAGTGCGTCGATGTGCGCCGACTCTTTTGTGATGAGATAGCTATAGATGCTGGCTAGCCACTGAAAGAGTAGTCCGAGCAAGAACTGTTGCTTGTGCTCAAGTGCCTTGCGTCGTTTTTCACTGCGCGTAGCCACTCTGGCGCGACGCCGTGTAAGCTTTGCCTGCTGTCGCTGCTGCGTTGTGGCGAGTGCATCAAGGTCAGATTTGTATGGAGCGGTAATGCGCTGTATGGCGTAGGTTTGCGACTGGTTTGTTGCGGAGAAGCGTTGCTCTTTTTCGTGAAGTTGCGCGGTAAGCGCTCGAAGTTCTTGCTGCCATTGCTCAATTGCGTGCTTATGCTGTACAAATTGCATGAGCTTTTGCGCGTTTGTGGCCGTTTTTTGCAGAATATGTTGTCGCATTTCTTTGGTTTTCTCGTCGACGAGCATGGAACGTATATGTGGGGCAACGCGGTCCTCGTGCCCGAAGCGTATCACCATAAGATTAGTTGGTAAGCGTTCAAGGACATTATCGACCGCTTTATGGGTTCTCGACGTGATCAGTACTCTCTGGTGTCTAAGGCTACACTGATGGGCAATCTCGGTAATTGTGCGCGTCTTGCCGGTGCCGGGAGGTCCTAGCACAAGCAGCAGGTCAGGAACGCTTAGCGCGCGTTGAAAAGCTTCTTGTTGGGCAGCATTCAGACTTTTGGTCGGTTCGGCAGTGTCTCTAGCGTAGCGCTGATACACGTGATCAACCAGAGCGTGCAACAGGTGCTTATTCTTTGCTTCACCCTGTCGTAGTGTCTCGATGGCTTCCTTTTGTGTTCGGTAGATTGCGCCGCTGACAATTGGCTCGAAGTTGCCTGGTTCAGGAATGTCGGATTTATCGATGGCGTTCTCAAATTTCACGGTCAGGCGATTGCCTTTGCGTGAGAGGACCCGTCCCTGCAATTCATTTGCTTCCGTGATACGCAGCAGATTCTTCTCGTTTATCTGGGGTGATCCTGTGAGTATGAATGTATAAATATCGCGTACAAAACGTTCCTCGCCTGTTGCTTCCACTTTCCGATAGGAGATCAAAGTTGGCAATTTATGGGCATCCTGCTCTAGTTTATGGGTAATTTCGACGAGCGTCTCGACGGTACTCAGAAAATTTGCGTGTGCGATGGAAAGTCCCTCTTGTGCCTGTGTCGTCTGGAGCGTATGCTGTTGCCGCTGTGCTTCAAGTTGTTGCCAAGCGTGCCATATGTGCACCCAATCATGGGGATTACCACATGTGATCTCTCTGGGGTGTGTATGCATCTCCCAATATTCAGTACGTAGCATCAAGACACCTTTGCCCAATTGCTCATGTTGATGCAGGCCCAGTGCTTCCACGTACGAGATACTATAACCATCTTGTTGGTTGGTCGGATAGAGCTTAAGGTAGTAAGAGGACGTATACAGGAAGAGTGTGATCTTCTCTTCCTGTATCTTGATGGTGGCGGGGACGCCTGCCTGTCGACCAAGTTCGTGAAAATCTCTGAGTATCTCTAAACGCTGAGGCAGGTAGGGGCGGCGTCTTGTGTTTTCGATTAGTCTCTGTTCTACTTTCTCGCTCATGATCAGGTGCATGGTGCCTGTATTCAGCGTTAATCTATACATTTTTCTCTCTCATCTGTTGCTGTATATCATCTGTCGCCTGTCTGAGCGCGCTCGCAAAGTCGTGGATAGTACGCCAGCGTTTTTTCGTGGCAGGCATAGTAGCACGCTGGAGCGCTGTGTAGAGTGTAAGTGGGTACTCATTGCTCCACTGAGCGGGTGGAGTGTCTGGTAATGGCAAGGATGTTGGTAGCTCTCCTATAAGTAAGTGGTAGAGCAGTAGGCCAAGCTGATAGATGTCGGTATGCGGTCCTGGCACAGCTCTTGAATCGCCGGACTGCTCAGGGGCCTGATAAAGTGGAGGTCCTTCACCAACTTCAAACGAATGTGCTGCCAGACCCAGGTCTTGTAGTACTGCACGTTTTCCTTCTTGCAGCAGCACTGTTTCCGGGGTAAGCTCGCGGTGCGAATACCCCTTTTGATGGAGCAACGCAAGCAACGCACGCAATGAGGTCATGCTGCGTAGTAGCAGGAGCGTAGAAGATTGATCCAGAGGTTTGTTCTGCCTGGCAAAGATTTGCTGAAGTGGTGTGCCGTTCGTGATGGTATAGGCGATAGTGGCTACCTGGCTATTGCTTTCAAAATCGAGGAGACGAGGAAAGTCATTACGTGGTCCTTGCTCTAACTCTGTCAGTAATCTGCTCTCTTTCTGTAGGAGCGTATGCAATGTCAGCGCCTGGCTGGAAGGATGCGTGATGCAGACCTGTTTGAGCCAGGCTTTTCGTCCGCCTTGCAGCGCTCGTGCTCGTTGCTCCAGAGCACTATGGTCTTTTGACCACTGTTGCAGTACTGGATTGCTAAGTATGTAGATCTCTCCTTTTAGAGGAATTTCCATTGCGTTTGCCCAGCTCTGGCATAGGTTTAATTGTGGGGGTTCAACAGTTGGCGTTTCCTGGAAGAAAGACGAAAATGCTGTGGTATGGGCGGGCTTGCAAAGGTCAATGAAGCTGCTATCGAGCACGGTATGTGAGAGTGTGTTCAGTTCGTGCATTATTCTGGCATAATCGCTGCGTACGTTCTCGTCGGTACCGAACGTCTGTGTCGCGGATACATTGTCATATAAGCGGACTTCTAGCACTTCAAGCTTGCTGCGTAATTGTGAGTCAGCGGGAGATAATGCTGCTTTCAGCTTTTTTATGCCTTGCTCGTGATCCAGGTCCAACATGTAGCTTCTATCCTTCTAGCACATCGTGAGAAAGTGCTTCAAATGGCCTGCTATAGGATTCTATGCGATCATCATAACATAAAAATACAGTGTGACTGATCACGCGTGGAACTCTAGCCCAAAAATCTCATAGAGCAGGCTACTTGATAGACGTATGCGGCTTCTCTGGCTAAAAAGGCGACATTAATAGATAAGTAGAATCTCATGGTTCGCTCAAATTTTGACGAGATTTCAAAATTGTAATACACTACAAGCATGAAAGAAACGTTGAACATTGAAACTGAACGTGTAGATGATATTGCGCTGTTACTAGCACACATGCAGCGCATGAATATATCTGAGCTGCTAGATAAGCATATCCCAGTTCATGGCAATCGGAAGGGATTAAGCGTAGGGAATGTGACGATGGTTTGGCTCTCCCATATCCTTTCAGAAGCGGATCATAAAATGCACCATGTACAAGAGTGGGCAATGCGACGAAAAGAAATACTGCGTGGCTGCGGGTTGAAGACGCTTGAACAACAAGATATGACAGATGATCGTCTTGCAGATATTTTACATGCTCTAAGCAGCGATATCCATTGGACAGCATTTGAACAGGATTTGATGGGAAGCCTGGTACGAGTGTATGATATGCAAAAAGCACGGATACGTGTTGATACGACCAGCGTCATGAGTTATGCTGAAGTGAGTGAACAGGGATTACTGCAATTCGGGCACAGCAAAGACCATCGACCTGACCTGCCACAACTCAAACTGGTGCTCGCAAGTTTGGATCCTTTGGGAATGCCATTGGCGACAGAAGTGATTTCGGGTGAAAAGGCAGATGACCCGGTGTACCTGCCGATCATAAAGCGGGTGCGTGAAGGACTCAAAAGGGAAGGACTGTTGTATATAGGAGATTGCAAGATGGCAGCATTTCAAACGCGTGCGACCATTCAATCATCGAAAGACTTTTATTTATGCCCTCTTTCAGCCATACACATCTCATCACAGCAACTCCAGCAAGAAGTAGATACCTTGAGAAAGAACGGAGATCCGCTCATAAAGGTTGAACGCATGAATGAGAAAAATGAGCATATTTGTATTGCTCAAGGATATGAAATGAGCCAAGAGCTGGATAGCGAGAGAGATGGGCAGACATCTGCATGGACGGAACGCCGATTGCTGATCCAATCAACAAGTGGAGCAGAAGGAGCGAAGCGTTCTTTGCTAGAACGCTTAGAAAAAGCAGAGCAAGCTATACAGGAGCTATTGGTGAGAAAGCAAGGAAAGCAGCGCCTAAAAACACGTGTGGAAGTAGAGAGAGCCATACAAGAGGTGTTAAAGATATTTCGCGTGGAAGATTTATTAGAGATTGCTATTTATGAAGAAAAGCGGGAAATACCAGTTCGTACTTATAGAGGAAAAATCTCCTCAGCACATCAAGAGAGACTTTTTACGATCAAGAGTGCACGAGTGGAAAAAGCACTCGAGTATACTATAAGTCATCTGAGCTGGCGTGTCTATGTTACGAATCAGGAAAAAGAATATCTTTCTTTAGAACAAGCTGTAGAGGCATACTATGATGAATATCTTGTTGAGCGGTGCTTCGGGCGCCTCAAAGGACATCCTTTCTCATTGGCTCCTCTCTATGTGCAGCGTGATGATCATCGAGTAGGATTAGTGCGCTTGTTGACGATTGCTTTGCGTGTTTTAACGCTATTGGAAGGTGTCGTTCGTCAACGTTTACAAGAGCTGAAGGGAGAGCTTGCCGGACTCTACGCAGGAAATCCCAAACGTCGCACGAATCAACCGACTGCGGAACGATTATTGGAAGCCTTCCATGAAGTGACGCTTACCATCGTTCGTGCTCCTGGGTTCATACAGCGCCATATTACGCCGCTTTCTTCTCTTCAGCAAGAAATTTTAACGTTATTAGGCTTTACGCCTGTCATCTATTCTCAATTGGCGGATGATTCTTAATTTCCATCTGGAAAATGAGCGAACCATGAGTAGAATAGCCTAAATTATTGTGGTATACTCTTGAATATTTCTATGCCAGATGAATTGGAGCGTGTGCAATGGACTATGAACGGGGACTTGTGGAACTGAGGCGTTACCTGAAAGGTACAAGGTGGTATGCTGAATTCTTGCTTTATGAAGCCAGATTGCGGGAAAATCTGGCGTCAGAACGCCTCTATGGCAGCAATGAGACCGTTCGTGCTGGTCGTGGACCAATCGTTGAAGGGCTGAACAGGCTGGCGACGGAGGCCGAAATGGACATGAATTTTAATGATCTATGCCTGGGCAGGGTACCAGATACACAAACATCTGCATCCGGGTCATCTCCTGTAAAAGCGCAACCGTCTATTACCCCGACGCAACGTAATAGTGCTTTTATCAGCTACAGTAGCAAAGATAAGAAGTACTTAGATGAACTCCAGAGGTATCTGGCCCCTTATAAGCGCAAAGAAGAACTGAACATCTGGGATGATACCAGAATCCCGGCTGGTGCCAGATGGAAAGATGAAATTGGGTGTGCCCTACTCTCAGCCAAAGTCGCTGTTTTTTTAGTGAGCGTTCATTTCCTGGCATCCGAATTTATCGCACGCAAAGAGATTCCACCATTGCTGAAAGCTGCCGAGGAGGAAGGGACATGCATTTTATGCGTCATCCTGGGTCACTGTGCCATCAAAGATTCTGAGCTGGCACAGTTTCAGATGGTCAACGTCTCATCGCGCCCGGTCAGCCGGATGGGAGCAGCGGAAAAAGAAAAATTCTGGAGTGATGTGGCGAAATTAATCGTCAATGAACTCAAGAAGTGAAACATGGTCATATAGCATGCGACTGTCAGGATGGGAGCACCTGTTCCAGAGTCATCGTACTGCCCTTGCCTCTGGCGGCGGCAAAGCGCTCCGCTCCTAACTGTGTTTGCACGTTTGTTACTGCCTGCTCGTAGTCCTGGCGTTGAGCTGGATGCATATCCACCTGCGGAGATGACCAGGACTCTGCCAATCCCAGTAACATGGCGGCCTGTTCTGGTTGCCCTTGCGCCAACGCGATTTTTGCCTGTCCGATGAGATGTTTGCCGATATGTCTTTGATTGCCAACGGCTTTATTGAGTTGGAAAGCTTCTTTATAGAAGCTGATGGCCTGTGCCAGGTCCTGCTGCGCTAGCTTGATTTCACCAAGAACGTGTAGCGCGGTGGCGATATTTGGATGGTCGTTTTGCTCGCGAAAGAAAGCCAGACTCTCCTGTACAAGTATTGTTGCTTGCTGCATATCGCCCTCTGCCAGTGCGATATCTCCCAGTTGCAACTGCTTTTTAGCAATGGTGGGGTGGTCGCCGAGTTCCTGTGCTAGTAGAATGCGTTCTTCAAAGAGTTTCTTTGCCTGTGCATAGTCGCCTTTATACATAGCGACATCGCCTATACTGTCACGTGCCAGGGCGATAAGCGGCTTGGTACCCAATTCCTGAGCGAGGCGTCAGTCCCTCCTGAGCGAGTGCGCCTGCCCGCGTGCTGTCTCCCTGCGAAATTTCTATAGACACGAGTGTAGAGAGGATACGTACTGTGCTTTCCTTATCCATGAGTTCGCGTGCCAGAGCAAGGCTTTCTGCCAGGATAGGATATGCTTCGCCGGTGTTGCCCTGGTAATGAAGGAAGCGGCCCAGACCTTCTAACGCGTTGGCTATGGACCATTTATCACCGGATGCGCGAGCGGCGTTAACGCTTTCACGCTGCATGTGTAGCGCTTCAGCAACGTCTTTTTGTCGGTAGAGCACCAATGCCAGCCCACTGAGTGCACCAGCCAGATTGTGTGTATCACCTGACGCCTGGGAGAGCGCGATACTTTCTTTTTGTTTGGCATAGGCCGTAGGGAGGTCGCCCAGTCGATAGGCAAGATAGCCAGCACGGCGCAACACTTTTGCGCGCATGGTGCTTGGTTTGCTGGTATGAGGCAGTTCCAGTACTACTTGTAGCCAGTACTGTTCTTCGCTCAATAGCCCTTCAGGCCATAAAATTTGCCGAAAGCTTCGCAAAATCTCAACGCGTTTTCAGCATCTTGCTGGCTGATAAACCAGTTCAATGCGGCACGCAGGTTTTCCTGCTCTTGTTCTAGCTGCGCGAGCCATCCTGTCTGGTGGGCACCTTTGAGGTGTGGGCTGGCCTGCTCTACGAGGGTCAGATAGTGCATGGCATGAGCGTGCTCGGCGACTGCTAGCTCTGCATGTGTGCAAGCTGTCCTGTCCATATGTGCGGATGGTTTCTAACATCGTGAAGCGTGGATTTTCGCTACTGAGTTCGACCTGTTGGAGCAAGCTGTTATCTAGCAGTGTGGTGATGGTTTGTATGATGTCGATCTGTTCATTATGGCTTTGTCCGAAGACTGTTTCTACGGACTCTAACGTGCAACCGCCTCGGAAGATGGAAAGCTGGCGGAAAAGCCATTGAGCCTGTTCATCCAACAGATTATAGCTCCAGGTGATGGTATTATAGAGCGTTTGTTGACGTTCGGGTACTGTAGGAATGTTGCTTTTGAGGATCTGTAAATCCGTGGTGAGGCGTGTGAGTAGTGCGTGCGGCGAGAGGAGACGGATTCGTGTGACTGCAAGCTCGATAGCTAATGGCAAGCCATCCAGACGCATGCAGATATCTGCAATATCGCGTGCATTCTGAGCTGTAATGCAGAAATCTGGCAAAATAGCCTGTGCACGTTGTACAAACAGGTCAACGGATGCAAACTGCAGCAGTCCCTCTGTTGTAGGTAGCCGCTTGCGGGGATCTGGTAGCGCCAGGGGTGAGAGAAAAAAAGCTTGCTCTGTGTGCAAATGCAGTACTGCACGACTCGTTACCAGCACCTTCAGATGTGGGCAAGATGCCAGTAGATCTTCCACCAGAGGTGCAGCGGCTACGACTTGTTCAAAGTTATCCAGGATGAGCAAGAGATGCTGATTATGCAGTGTGGATTTCACTCGTTCGGTGATAGAAAGCGTTTCGCTTTCCTGAATAGCGAGGGTTTTGGCGATAGTAGAGAGCACGAGCGTAGGGTCGACGATGGCTGCGAGCGAGATGAAGCAGATGCCATCGGTAAAGCGCTCACGTATGGCTCGTGCAATTTGCATGCTCAGGCGTGTCTTGCCGATACCGCCAATACCAATCAGCGAGACC
The DNA here is from genome assembly GCA_963802635.1 of uncultured Chloroflexia bacterium. Taxonomy (GTDB): domain Bacteria; phylum Chloroflexota; class Ktedonobacteria; order Ktedonobacterales; family Ktedonobacteraceae; genus CAVTLG01. The sequence goes on from CAWDJJ010000001.1 coordinate 1,920,170, forward strand.
AGACGTACGGCAGGAAGTGCTAGTTGCTGGCAGACGGCAGCGACTTCTTGCTCACGTCCGATGAATGAAGTAAAGGAGGCTGGCACGTTCCAGATAGGTTGTGCGCTTGTGGCCTCAACGGGAGCGACTGGCTGTGTATGTGGCGGGAACTTACCTTTTTTGAGGCCGAGTTTTACGTCACTTTTCTCGAAAATGCGACAGAGTTCCCGTCGGTAGTGCGGCTGTGGTAGCACACCATGCTCCCAGCGTCCTACCGTATGAGCATCAGGCAGGTCGATGCGGTCGGCAACGTCCTGATGTGTCCAGTTACGTCGTTCCCGTTCTTCTCGTAACAGATAATTAGGAACGAGTTGTTTTTTGCCCGGCTTGTTCTCTTCCATGTTCTCTTTGAATGTTCGTAGTCAGGTGTGGCCCTGGAAACAATGTAACCAACGGGTGTATTTTATCATATCTCATGCTATCTCTCTACACTTTCCATTGTTGAAGCTCAGTGCTCTTCCTGTGTAAAAATAGCCCCCTATTCGCCCCCTATTCGCCCTCCTAACGGTGTTGTATCTCGGTTATACTTCTGTTGTTCCGGCTGTGGAGTTGAACTCATCATGAAATATCACGACACTGGGCGTTGCGTCTTCTTCCTGGTAGTAGGAAGAAATCTGGTCTGTGAAGTCTGTACAGGCCATTTCTTTATGATAGGGAGGGCCTGATATGGGTGGGCAACTGAAGACATGTGTACTCTACATCGATTATGAAGCTTTGCAGGTTGGCCTTTCGCATATGTACGCTTTCAATACGGATACCTTGCTGGCAGATCTGCTGGAGCGGGCGCAGCAGCGTTTCTCTCTGCAACAGGCCATTGTGTTTGGGGATTGGACGTATCGTGCGAACTTCCGTCACCTGGAAAATCTAGGTTTTACCTGTTATCCGGTAGCTTCTGGGGATCACGATGGTGATCTCTGGTTGCAATCCAGCGTTGCTAGACAGGTTGCCACGCATGAAGCAGCGGATGTTTATGTCCTCGTGAGTGGGTATGCCTGTTATCATGCTGTCTTAGATCAGATATATCAGGCTGGCAAGGAGAGCGTGTTGTGGATGCTCACCCCGCCATCTGCGCGTGATCAGGTGCTCTGTACTGAGTGGGATCTGATTGTGCTTCCACATGTGGAGGCGAGAGTATCATGGCCGCGTCAGTTGATGCTACAGGCTGTGGCATTAGTGGCAGATCATTTGCAGTATGAGGTAGGTGTACCACTTTTGCTGTATCAACTGCGTGCTCGTCTGGGGAATATGTATTACTTCCGTGGCAGAGTAGATGATTGGCTGGACCAGGCTATGAAAGAGCAAATCCTCTTATTAACGCAAGTGGACAATCCTGCTGTGGGACCACGTGTCTTTGTAAACAAACAGCACGTGCTGGTACAGAAAGCTCTGCAGATCCGAGAACGTATTTTGCTTACACTGACTACAATGCTTGTCAACCATGCCTGCGTGCCGTTTAGCGAACTGGAGAGGTCGCTACGTGCTACCAGGCTCCTGGCCGCCAATCAGCGTATGCGTCAGGTGTGGCTGGAGTTCTTGCTCGCGGAGGATATCATTATTGTCGAACCACTGCCGCAGCCTGACAGTCCCTTTCAGGTTAAAGCATTGCGTCTCAACTCATTGCATCTGGTGGTGGTTGAAGCACGGCGTCAGTCGCAATATAATCTTATGCGCCTCATTATGCTCACGAATAGTTTTAGTGGTCGCAAGCATCATGGCCGGATCGCCGTTTCACGTTTGTTGAGTATTCTGGCAACATCGTCTACGCGGGCCGAGGCACGAGCTACTATCGACGCGGCTGAAAGCCGGGGTATTGTAGAAGTTGTCACTGTCTCTAGTGCACAGAAGCATACTCGTTCCACATCAGTGGTGCGTTTGCGGCAAGATCATATGCTGGTACAGGAAACACTGGTGCGCTATGATCAGTTGTTGAAGCACATTGCCATGATCTTAGCGCTGCGACCTGCTGGCGTGAGTGAGTCTGCGCTGGTAAAGGAGCTTGTGCAGCGTATGCATATAGCGCAGGATGAGGCTCTCTTCTGGATTGCACTGCTGATCCATCAAGGCAGTCTGGTGCTCAGTACAATTAAACTCGATGCGGAAGAAATGGTGAATATTATTCGCCTATGTGAGCAGGATGTGCCAATGAGGCAGTTACTGAATGAGGTGCGAAAGCTAGTAGGCGAGCAACAGTAGCGATAAGGTCGTTATATTGCCTTGCATTGAGATGAATGGGTGTGAGCTAGATTATGGGGCATTGTTGGGGTAGAATGGTGAGTAGAGTGAGTAATATGGTTGGATGATGATGCTGCGCTTTGTGCCAGATTGGAGGCGTTTTTATGCGAATACTCTTTGTTGCTCCCTACCCCCCATCGCGGATACGTTGCCGCTCCTATGGTTTTATTCAGCAACTAGCTACTGTACATGAAGTAACTGTACTCGCGCTTTGTTCCACTACCTGTGAGGCTCTGGATGTGCAGCTTTTGCGGCATGAAGGGATCATGATCACTGCGATCATTGATAAAATGCAGTGGAAAGTGCTGCGATCTTTACACGCTTTATGTACCGGTTTGCCTCTGCAAGTGGCCTTTGACGCCTCTCCGACTTTGCGTTCTGTATTGTGCTCTCTCCTTGCTTCTGGTGACTTTGACCTACTGCACGTGGAGTTCATTCGCGCTTTAGGTGTACTGCCTGATATATTGCCCATTCCGACCGTCTGGGATGCGGTAGATTGCATCAGCCAGTTGTATACGTATGGTGCTCACTGGGGTGCAACTCCCCTGATGCGCTTGCTTGGGTCCCTGGAAGCTAGGCGCGTGCAGGAATATGAACGCGTGCAATTGTGGCGCTTTCACGATGTGTTGGTGACGTCTGAACGCGATCGAAATGCCCTGCACACAATAGCTGCTAATGATACGGCTCCAACTGGGGAAATGCTGGCTGAGATTACTGTACTCCCGCATGGTATCGATCAGACCTATTTTCGACCCTATGTAGGAGAACGCAAGGCTCAGACACTCGTCTTTGCCGGAAAAATGAGCTTTCATGCCAACGTTGCTGCTGCCTTGCTGCTGGCTGAACAGATTATGCCCAGGATCTGGCAGAAGAAGCCTGATGTGCAACTGGTTATTGCCGGTAGCGGTCCTCCGGCGTGTGTGCGGAGACTGGCTCGCTCATCGCGCATTACTGTTACGGGCTATGTGGATGACCTGCGTCCTCTGATCGGGCTGGCGCGTGTCGCTGTCTGTCCTTTGCCTTACGCGGTTGGTATCCAGAGTAAGATTTTGGAGGCTATGGCTTGTGGGACGCCGGTGGTTGCAAGTACGCAGGCAGCGGCTGGTCTGCTGGCATATCCGCAGCAGAATTTGCTGATAGCTGATACGCCTGACGCGTTCGCTGATGCGGTCTTACGTCTGCTCGATGACCCGACTCTGTGGACGACTATCGCAGAGAATGCTCTCTCCTATGTAACGACACAGCATAACTGGCAGCATATCATACAACAACTGACCGCAGTTTATGAGCGGGCAGTATATAGAAGAGAGAGCAAAGATTAGATCATGACATAGAGATTTGCTACTGACGTTGACCACGGGCTGCAACGCGCCATACATCTTTCACGATGCCATTTTGCATTACCACAATCTCGTCTGAGAGGTTAACGCTTGTACAGACATGATTGGGGAAAAAGGTGAGCTTATCGCCAATCTGGGGATTGTAACCTGATGCGAGACGGACGATGCCATGTTCCTCGCTCATGCGCTCGACAACGTTATGTTGACCATCAGTGGTTACGCCATATCCTTCCAGCCCAGCATTAGCAGGAATCACGTTGCCGCTGAACGTTTTAGAACCAGCATCAATGATGGCGATATCCTCCGCCGGGCGGCTGACCACGGTAGTCAAAATAGATAACGCAATTTCATCGAAGGAACTGACGCCAGCTCTTGTTGTCGTACGATCAAAGAAGACATATGTTCCTGGTCTTATCTCGGTGACACCCGGCACGAGAGCCGCAGAAGAGCTGGAGGGAGTTGAACCAACGCTGATTTCTTGCACCGTGATGCCAGACGAACGCAAGCGTTGCGCCAGGTTTACCATCAATGCGCCTTCCATTCGTCCCAACTCTGCCGCATCGCGTTTAGGTGCATGCGGAAAGGAGATGCCTCGGTAGGTAAAAATGCCATCCAATTGGAGACCCAGTGCGGCCTGTACCTGGCGACAGAGTTTCCTCGGCTGCCGCTGGTGCAACTCCGGTGCGCTGCAACCCGGACTCAATTTCCACACGAACAAAAAGTGTTGTATGGGCTTCCTCGGCTGCTTTAGAAAGTTGTCGGATGCCGATGCTACTCTCGACACCCACAATTAAGTGACAGTGCTGCGCAACGCGGGCTGCTCGACGCGCTTTCTCCTGGCCGACCACCGGGTAGGCCACAAAAATATCTTGCACACCGGCACCCGCGAAGATCTCGGCTTCGCTCAATTTTGCGCAGGTGATGCCAATCGCTCCCGCTCTCAATTGCATGTTTGCTACTTCTGGCATTTTATGTGTTTTGCTGTGAGGTCGTAGTTGTACACCTGCCTGTTTCGCCAATATGGCATAACGCTGAATATTTGCGTTCAGTCGATCAAAATCGACAAGGAGAGTTGGCGTATCAATTTCTGATACTGTGTAGCCAATAATAGACATAAATCCTTCCCTTTCTGCTCTAAATCCTGTGCTTTCCTTATCTATAATACCCCATGATGTATTTCGTGGTTATACGGAAACCGCTTTTACAGCGACGATAACTATTGACCTACCAATATCTCGGACTTTGGAGTATCAATAGGCTGAGCCTCCCAGTAAAAAGTCATCACCGTATGGTATATTACTGATAGCCTAGAGAGGGGCCGAAAGGAGGATGAGTGATGGCACTTCAGCGGAAGCACTGGGTAAGCGTAGAAGAATATCTCGCAATGGACCGTGCAAGTACTGATGTGAAGTATGAGTATATGGACGGGCACATGTACGCGATGTCAGGGGGAACGATTGATCATGCAGAAATTGCGGCGAACCTGTTTTTTTTGCTGAGAAGACACCTGCAAGGAAAAGCGTGCAGAGCGTTCTCATCCGACGTTCGTGTACAAGTTGCCGAAAAGAAATATTATTATCCTGATGTCACAGTAAGTTGCAATCCTCAGGATTGGCAGCAAGGCACTCATGACATTATCTGTACCCCTCGTCTGGTCGTTGAAGTCCTCTCACCTAGTACGGAATCTTTTGATAGAGGAAAGAAGTTCAGAACGTATCAAGCCTGCCCTAGTATTGAGGAATATGTCTTGGTTAACACAACCCATCACATGATAGAGATCTACCGACGCCAGGGCAAGATATGGGTATACCAACATTTCGGATCTGGACAGCAGGTAGAGTTGGGATGTATTAGTTTCGCACTCCCCATAGTCGATCTCTACGTGAATACAGGTGTGCCCGAGCGAGAACCAGAAGAAGAGTGAGATCTTGCAAGGTCGTTCAACTGGGCTTTGACAGATTGAATGCTTCCCTTACTACTGCCATCCGCATTCTCGGTAAACGTGATATGGGCATTGCCATTACACATCATAGCGTTCGCAGCAGATCTCTGAGAGCCTCGCGCACCTCATGCATACGAGATGTGGGCATGCCAGGTACGAGGGGAAGTGCTCCGATGCTCTTATCTATTCCTCTCTGATACAGTTCATTCCCAGGATAGATGATATAGGCGCTGCTTACTACGTGATCTCGCCTATATGGATCGCGTCTGCCGCCTCTATATGTTTGATATTGAATAGAGTCGCGATAGTCGTACATTCTAAGTACATCATCATCTTTTGGATAGGCTCGCCTTCCATTCCCAAATTCCGTAGACCCTTGTCTCCACTCTTTGCCCATCAATCCAAATCGTCAGGGCTCCGGGTCCATCTCCAGTGACTTCGATCACATAATGACCATACTCGACCACCCTCAACGCTTCATTCTCGTTGTGTCCATCAAAAAGAATAGCTCTACGGGGCTGAACAGGCCCGTCAGGGCTGCTGGTACCCCAGCGGAGAGTAAGCCAGCGGTTAACGCCAGAAGTTGGTGTAGCCATCGCGTTTTAGCCTGCTTTTCATTTCATCGAGCCGTTGCCCAGAGCGCTCCAGTTTCTGATCTACGAGGAATTTCTGTAGTTCATCAAGCATCTCGCTGATAAAGATGCTGCCACGCACGCGTGGGAGGATACGCTGCTTGACCTGGAGATCAAAGGCAACCAGGGGGTCAAGCAGTCCAACACTGTTTGCTAGATAGAGTTCAATCTCATGCAGCACTCGATAACCCAGGCCGAGGTCTGCTTTGTTCAAGATCTGGCTCATCGCGATAATCTGGGAACGAAAGCTGGTATCTACAGTGGTTGTTTGATAACTGTGCCAGGTGGAGGCGGAAAGCACAAAAGGCTCAGGTGACTTTCCAGGCGGGGGAATTTTCGTCCAGATCGACGCGAAAAAATTCCAGGGTATTGGCACGATCCATCACTTTATCGCTGATAGGTTGAGTGGTCTCGTCGACATTGATCGTACCAGTCACGAAGAAATTGTTGGGAATTTGTACTCCGCCTGTATTCTGTAGTTGCACATCCAATTCTGAAGAAGCAACGCCTTCTTTTTGCATCTGCGCTCGTTCGCTTCTGCTCAAGAGAGTGATCCAACGCTCACCAGGTTTTTCCTCCATAGCGCTCAAGAATTGTGAGAAATAATATTCGACATGGGCAAGATTCATCTCATCCAGGCAGAACATGTACAAATTATCCTCGTCCGCGTTTGCATCCAGCAGGAACTCAACGGCAGGAGCGGTCATATATTTGCTGGTGATCGTATTAAAGTAGCCGAGCAGATAGTGATCATCACTCCAATTTGGGCGCACAGGCAGGCGCAGGTAGTGGATTTTGTGACCGAGCGCTTCGGCGTACAATTGGGAGAGTTTGGATTTTCCGGTTCCTGAGAGACCGGCCAGAATCACAAAAGGCCGGGTTTTCAAACAAATATGATAGTTGAGCAGCGTTTCTCGTTCAAAATAATACCCGCTCTCAGTAATGTACTGTTCAATGTTTGCCAGCAATATTTTCTCGTCCACTCGCAGCCCTCCCATTTTCTGTACAACAAGCTCAAAGCGCTCCTGCGAGAGTTGCAGCCCATTCAGTGCGCTGTGATTCAGGTCGCGCAATTGTAACTCACTTACTAACCAGGCGTGATTCAGGACTGTCGTCTGTTCCAGGGTTATATTACCCGCAGTGCGATTGGTTGCGGCAATCCTGTAGATAAAGGGTAAGGCCATGGCCCCGGTAATGCCCGTCGTTCCCAGGCGTGCCAGGATGATTTTATCATCCTCCTGCAAAGATGAATTTGCATACAGCAATGTGAAACGAGAGACAGTAGGCGAGACCCATTGCCGAGCAGTGTCAGGAGAAATAAACAGCAGGTAGTTGCTCATAGGTGCCAGTTCCCTTTCGGTGGTGTTTTCTGGTCCGCTCGCAGTGTAAGATAAAATATTTTGCGCGTCAAGCAACGAGACGGTCCACCGCTGATGGTTTATTGACAGCCTCTCCCTGACCCAACTATAATTTGACGGCATCCACGCTATTTTCTACACGCATGATGATGCTTTTGACTAAATTCCATGGTGTGCTCGCGCGTCTCTGTGAGGTACTTGATGAATATCTTTGATCTACGCCAGGAACTGATCGATGATTACGCCTCTTATGTAAAGAGTTTTATTGAGGTGCGCGATCAGCGCATCCACGATTATGTTGATGAAAAGCTGTTTCAACAAGGATTGCTCTGGCCCGAGCCGCTCATCCAGATGAATCCATTCTTCGAAGCTGGTCTTTCGATTGATGAACTGGTGCAGCGCGGGACCTTGCATCCAGCTTGCAGCGCTATTTTTCGGCGTGAGAAAGATCAGACTCAGTCCACTGGCGTTGCCATGAGTTTGTATAAACACCAGCAGGAAGCCATTGAGTTAGCACGTGGAGGGCATAGTTATGTCCTTACGACGGGGACCGGTTCTGGCAAAAGCCTGACGTATATTATACCGATTGTGGATTCGATCCTGCGCAGCCCGGGACCTCCTGGTGTCAAGGCGATTGTCGTCTATCCGATGAATGCTCTGGCGAACAGCCAGGAAGGCGAGTTGGAAAAATATCTGATGTTGGGCTATCCGCCGGATGAGCGTCAGGTCACGTTTAAACGTTATACTGGACAGGAGAGCACTGCCGAACGCCACGAGATCATTGCTCATCCTCCCGATATCTTGCTGACCAACTATGTGATGCTAGAGCTTATTCTCACGCGCCAACGCGAACAACCTTTGCTGGATAAGACGCAACTGCGTTTTCTGGTGTTGGATGAGTTACATACCTATCGCGGACGGCAGGGAGCAGATGTGGCGCTCCTGGTGAGGCGTGTGCGCAATCGCTTGACGCCTCAGGGCACGACGTTGCAATGTATCGGAACATCAGCTACTCTGGCTAGTGGCGGGACACGCAGTCAACAACGGGACGAAGTGGCAAAAATGGCCTCGCTCTTATTTGGTTGCACGATCCTGCCAGACCATGTCATTGGCGAGAGCCTGAGGCGCATAACGCCAGAGGTTGATGAGACCAGTCCAACGTTTCGTCAGCAGTTGGCTGAGCGCGTGCAAAGCTTTGATCCTCAGACGATTACGAGCTACGAGGAATTTGCGCAAGATCCGCTGGCTATCTGGCTGGAAAGTACCTTTGGGGTGACATGCCAGGAAGAGCGCTTGGTGCGCAGTACGCCTCGTCGTATCGCCGGTGACGCTGAAAGCGCCGCCCAGCTCTTACAGCAAGCGACCGCTGACACTGCTGGCCCTTCAGAAACTGATTATGCGGAGATCATTAAGCAAGGGCTGCTGAAAGGCTATGAGCAAGATGCCTTTGCGTTTCGCCTGCATCAATTTATCAGTAAAGGCGATACGGTCTATGCAACGTTGGAACTGGCTGATCCGCGCCATATTACACTCCAACCTCAGATGTACGCCCCTGGTGGACGCGAGCGGCTGCTCTTTCCGCTGGTCTTTTGTCGAGAATGCGGCCAGGAGTATTATGTAGTGCGTTGGAAAGATGAAGCGACACTCGTGACACGCGAGGTGCAGGATCTCTTGCGTGAAACGCCGTCCGATGAAGGCAAGAAACCTGCTTCTCAGCGCCTTACGGGACGCCTGGGCTTCCTTTTTGTCGATAGCGATGATCACTGGCCCCGGGAGCGGGGCGAAATCGAAGAGAGGCTGCCTGAAGAGTGGCACGAAAAAGTCAATGACAAGGTGCGCCTGACAACTACTGGGCGCAAACACTGTCCATTACCATTGTATATTCACCCGGACGGTTGCGTGGACGAAGAAGAAAAGAGTGGCACGCCCTGTTTCTTTCTCCCTTCATCTTTTCTCTATTGTATGCACTGTGGCGTAACCTATAGCGCTCGCATTCGCAGCGACTTTGAGAAGCTTTCAGAACTGAGTTCGGAAGGACGCAGCACTGCAACGACTATTCTTAGCTTATCGACGATCCGCCATCTCCGAGCAGCCAGGCAGCGCGGCGAGGAGCTGACCATTCTCCCTAAAATGCTGAGTTTTACCGATAATCGCCAGGATGCTTCACTCCAGGCTGGCCACTTTAATGATTTTATTGAGATCGGCTTGCTCCGCTCGGCTCTTTATCGCGCGGTACTTCGGAGCGGCGACGAGGGTATTCGGCACGAGGAGCTGGCGCGCAAGGTCTTTGAGGCGCTCGCTCTAAAGACCGGGGATTTTGCTATTAACCCTGACGCGAAATTTCAGGCCAAGGTGCAGGCTGAACGCGCGATGCGCGAGGTCCTGGGCTATCGTCTCTATCTCGATCTACGTCGAGGCTGGCGCATTACTTCACCTAATCTGGAGCAGTGTGGCCTGCTGGAGATTGCGTATCAGGATCTCGATGAGATTTGCGCGGATCAGGATACCTGGGAACGTGACCACAAGGGCAAGCCGCGCCACCCTTTACTTGCAGAGATGTCTGTGGGATTACGAAGGGATCTCTGTAGGGTCTTATTGGATTTTATGCGCCGTGAACTGGCAATCAAGGTGATGTATCTCGATGCCAGTTACAATGAGGGCATTAAGTTGCAGAGCGGACAGCACCTGAAAGATCCCTGGGCCATTGACGAAGACGAGGAGCTGGTACACGCTGGCTGCCTCTTTCCGCGTGGACGCGGTGAGGGTGCAGATCGTGGCTATGTGTATCTTTCCGCACGTGGCAGATATGGGCACTATCTGCGCCAGACGTTGCGCAAAGCAGGCTTTGATGTCAGCCTGGATGATATTCAACAGATGATCTGTGATCAACTGGCGGCGCTGGCCGATGTCGGTCTGATTGAAGAGGTAGTAGCCAAACGCCATCAAGGTGATGTGCCTGGTTATCAGTTGCTGGCGGCCTCGCTGATCTGGCGTCCTGGTCAGCCTGCAACGAATTATCATGATCCTCTCCGCATGCCCAATCTGCCAGAAAACCAACCCAAACACGTGAATCAATTTTTTGTGGATTTCTATCAGGAGAATGCGGCCCACCTGGAACAGATCCAGCATTTGCGCGCCGCAGAGCACACCGCACAGGTACCAGCAGAGCGGCGTAAGAAACGGGAAAAAGAGTTTCGTCTGGATGAAACAGAGCGAGATTTTTTGCCCATTCTCTATTGCTCTCCGACCATGGAGTTAGGTGTGGATATTGCTGAATTAAATGTGGTCAATATGCGCAATATCCCGCCGACGCCTGCAAATTATGCGCAACGCAGCGGGCGAGCCGGACGCGGTGGGCAACCCGCTCTGGTCTTTTCTTATTGCTCGACCGGCAGTTCGCACGATCAGTACTTTTTCCAGCACCCTGGTGCGATGGTCAGCGGTTCAGTCGCGCCACCCCGCCTTGACCTGATGAATGAAGATCTCCTGCGTGCCCATGTCTACGCGATCTGGCTGGCGGAAACAGGACTCTCGCTTGGCAGTATGCTGAGTGAGCTGCTGGAAATCGAGGGCACCACACCTACTTTACAACTCAAAGCTGAAATTCGAGAGGCACTGCGTGATCTCCCGGCCCGCTGGCGGGCTGAACTGCGGGCGAGCGAAGTGCTCAAAACGCTCCAGCCCATCCTTGAGGAAAGTTCGGTTCGCTGGTATACCCCGAACTGGCTGGCGGAGACGCTCAATAGCCTGGAGCAAAGTTTTGAGCGGGCCTGTGGCCGTTGGCGTGAACTGTATCGCGCGGCTCAGGATCAGCGCGATACGCAGCACGCGATCACGCTCGATGCTTCGCGCGCGCCAGATGACCGCGAGAAGGCTAAACGCTTACGTGGCGAAGCAGAGGAACAGCTCAAGCTGCTGACCGGCAGCAGCTCTTCTACTGAGCGCGATGAGTTTTCGGAATTCTATAGCTATCGCTATTTTGCCAGCGAAGGCTTTTTGCCTGGTTACAATTTTCCACGCCTGCCGCTCTCTGCTTACATTCCTGCTCGTAGGGCGCGTCAACATAATGAATATCTTTCCCGCCCGCGTTTCCTGGCTATCTCAGAATTTGCTCCACGAGCGATTATCTATCACGAAGGTTCGCGCTATATCATCAATCGTTCGCTGCTGCGCACCCGCGATGGCCGCTCGGGCGTGCTGACTCGCGAGGCCAAGCAGTGTCAGCATTGTGGGTATCTCCACCCGGTAACAGGCACGCATAGTCTGGATATCTGTCGGATCTGTGGTAAGTCGCTTGACCATTCTATTATCTCCGGGCTTTTCCGGCTGGAAAATGTCTCAACCAGGCGCAAGGATAAGATCAATTCCGACGAGGAGGAACGCCAGCGCCAGGGATATGAGATTCGCACGGGCGTTCATTTTCCGCCGCGCAAAGATGACCAGCCTGATTATGATCTGGCCCTGGTGAAAGACGAGACGGGCGAGACGGTGGCTCGTTTACGTTATGGTCAGGCGGCTACTCTCTGGAGGATTAACTTTGGTCCGCTCCGTCGCGAAAAGAACGCGGAGTATGGTTTTGTCCTTGATACTGAGTGCGGCTATTGGGCCAAGGATAGCGAATCTGCTGGCGATAAAGATGACCCACTCTCCCATAGTCGGCTGCGCGTGATTCCCTATGTAGAGGATACGCGCAACTGCCTGCTTTTTGAACCTCTGGAGGAGTTAGGCGTGGAACGCATGGCTTCGTTGCAAGCTGCGCTGAAAAGCGCCTTGCAAGTGTGCTACCAATTGGAGGATAATGAGTTGGCTGCTGAGCCATTGCCCGATAGAAATCAGCGCACCAGTCTGCTTTTCTATGAGGCAACGGAGGGCGGAGCTGGCGTGTTGCGGCAGTTGACCGAAGACCATCAAGCGCTAGCCAAAGTAGCAGCCGAGGCTCTGCGCCTCTGCCACTTTCAGCCAGTGACGTTGGAGGATTTGCTCCAGGCTGAGCATGCACTGGAGCCGTGTGAGGCTGCTTGCTATCACTGTTTGATGACCTATGCCAACCAGCGCGATCATGAGATCCTGGATCGCAAGAGGATTGTGGGAGATCTGGACCGTCTGACACACTGTTCAGTGCGCCGACAGGAACTGCCTCCTCTGATCGTGCCTCTGCTGCTCAGTAGCGAGTTTGACAGCCCGGACGGTACCCAGACATCATTCATTTCAGACGCCGGGTCGGCTGATCCTCTTGCGACAGCCATCACCAGTACACCTGTGCTCTCCGAGGTTGAGGAGGACTGGTTACACGAGCTGGCGGCGCGCAACCCCATGCAGCCGCTGAACGCTCATACCAATGTAGGGGCCAGTGGCGCAAAGCCAGATTTTCTCTATCCTGATGCGGTCGTCTATGTGGATGGCGATGATCTCCAGCGCCAGATGCGCGATCAGGAGTTAGTGAGTAAGTTGGAAGATGAGGGCTATATGGTCATCCGTTTCCAGGGACGCGGGGGTTGGGAGACATTGTTTGCTGATTACGCGGATATGTTCGGGAGGCATGCATGAAGTTTGCTATTGGCTCACTGGTGAAAGCACGAGGACGCGAGTGGGTGGTCCTGCCAGAATCAGATGAAGAGATGTTGATTTTGCGCCCCCTTGGTGGCACAAATGAAGAGGTAGCGGGGGTCTATCTACCCCTGGAACCGGTAGAATCAGCACAGTTTGAGCTACCCGATCCAGCCCGCTGGGGTGATGAGCGTTCCTGTCGCCTGTTGCGTGATGCTGTGCGCCTGGGCTTTCGCGCCAGTACGGGACCGTTCCGCTCTTTTGCGCGCATTGCGGTTGAGCCACGCCCCTATCAACTCGTCCCGCTGTTGCTGGCACTGCGTCAGGACCCGGTACGCCTGCTGATTGCCGACGATGTCGGTATCGGCAAAACTGTTGAAGCCGGGCTGGTGGCGCGTGAATTACTCGACCGCCGTGAAGTTGAGCGTCTGGCCGTGCTCTGTCCACCGCATCTGGCCGAGCAGTGGCAGGCCGAGTTGCGCGAGAAGTTTCATATTGAGGCAGTGACTGTGCTCTCCAGCACGGTTGCACAGTTGGAGCGGCATTGCTCACGCGACGAATCGATCTTCGACCACTATCCGCATCTGATCATTTCACTCGACTTTATCAAGGCAGACCGCCGTCGCGAGTCCTTTATCCAGCAATGTCCTGAACTGGTGATTGTCGATGAGGCTCACACGTGTGCCTATGCTGGCGAGGGACGCGGCGCTCGTCACCAGCGCTATCAATTGATCAAGCAACTGGCTGAGCAGCCCTCGCGCCATCTCGTCCTGGTGACAGCGACGCCCCATAGTGGCAACGAGCTGGCTTTTCGCTCGCTGCTGTGCTTCCTGGACGAGGATTTCAAAGATTTGCCGGAGGATCTCAGTGGACGCCAGAATGAGCGTTGGCGGCAGCGGGTCGCAGCTCATTTTGTGCAGCGCCGCCGCGTCGATCTCCAGTCGTATTTGCACGAGGATACACCTTTTCCTCTGCGTGAGGATGATGAGATCTCGTATCTACTCACGCCAGAGTACCGTAAGCTGGTGGACGGGGTGCTGCGCTACGCTCGCGAGACGGTGCGCGATACTCGCGGTGGGCGCAGCCGCCAACGTGTGCGCTGGTGGTCAGTACTCGGCCTGCTGCGCTCCCTGGCTTCCAGTCCCGCCGCCGCGGCCTATAGCCTGCGCAATCGCGCTCAGGTGGCCGGAGCAGAGAGTTTTGAAGAGGCTGATCTGCTTGGTCGCCATACAATTCTCGATCTGGTTGACTGCGATACCACTGAGGGCCTCGATCTGACTCCCGGTGGTGATATCTTCGACGACGAAGAGGATCAGAACGCGGCACGGCGCGAACGCAATCGCCTCTCCGCCTTTGCCAGAGAGGCCGAGGCGCTGCATGGAAGCAACGATGCCAAGCTCCAGCAAGCCATCAAACAGATCGCCAGCCTCGTCAAAGCGGGCTACAAGCCGATTGTTTTCTGTCGCTTTATCACGACGGCTGAATATGTCACGCAGGAGTTGCGCAAGGCGTTGCCCAGGGTTGAAATTGCGGCAGTGACGGGTTTACTGCCTCCGGCTGAACGAGAGGAACGTGTGCTGCAACTGGCCGAGGCTAAGGAACGCGTGCTGGTTTGTACGGACTGTTTGAGTGAAGGTATCAATCTGCAGGATTATTTTGACGCCGTTTTCCACTATGATCTCTCCTGGAATCCTACCCGCCACGAGCAACGCGAGGGACGCATAGATCGCTATGGGCAGGACAGCCCTAAAGTTCAGGTAGTGACCTACTATGGAAAGAATAATATTATCGACGAGCTGGTGTTGCGCGTGCTCATCCGCAAGCACCGTGCCATCCGCAGCTCGCTGGGCATCTCGGTCCCCGTGCCGCTAGATACAGAACAGGTGGTCGAAGCCCTTTTCGAGGGAGTGCTGGCTAGTGATCGTGATCATCTGCCCGACGAGAAGCCCGACCAGATGCAGTTGTTCGGTTTTGACGATGCAACGACGGTTCAACGCGATGAGCTGTTTAAGCAATGGGATGCCTCGTCCGAGCGTGAGAAACGTTCACGTACGCTTTTTGCTCAGCATAGTATCAAAACAGAAGAGGTTGAGCGCGAACTGCGCGAGGCTCGCGAGACGATTGGTTTTGCGAAAGATGTGACCAGCTTTACCCGCGAAGCCCTGCGCACCTACGGAGCCTTTATCAGCGAACGCTCCGATGGCAGCGAGGTCTTTGATTTAAAAGAGACGCCGATTGCCGTCCAGGATGCGCTGGATCTGTATCGCTTCGTGCCCACGAGAAAGCTGCATGCTAGCTTTACCCGCTTTGGTCAGGATGGCGTTGAATATCTCAACCGCACGCATCCTCTGGTCGAAGGGTTGGCTGCTTATGTGATGGATACGGCCCTCGACACCGAAGAAGATCCACGTAATAAACCCATTGCCAGACGTTGTGGGCTGATTAGGACAAACGCAGTGCAAACGCGCACGACTTTGCTATTGCTACGCCTGCGTTTCCATATCCATACACCCAGCCGTTCCGGGCGCGAGATCCAGCCCTTACTGGCCGAGGAAAGCCGACTCTTTGCCTTTCGCGGCTCGCCCCAGCAGGCCGAATGGTTTGACGATGAGCAGGAGATTGCCAGGTTGCTCGCAGCTCGCTCACAGGCGAATACTCCACAGGCGCAAATTCAGCATTTTCTGCGGCAAGTAACCGATGCTTATCCTACCTATCTGGCTCCGCGCCTGGAAGATCTGCTGCGCGAGCGTGCCGAAGCGCTGCGTGAGGCTCATCGTCGCGTGCGCCGCTCGGCCTCGGTGATCGTCCGCGGCGTCAGCGTTCGAGCCACAACTTCCGCCCGATGTGCTGGGGATTTACGTATATTTGCCATATAACGGCTAACATCGCGTAGGGACGGCGCTCGCCACGGCCCCACGCATTCGGGATTTACGTGTATTTGCCATATCTCCGCCCCGTTGGCTCAACTTCGCGCCCGTCAACGTCGGCAGAGATTTTTAGGGAAGAGGACAAACAACGTATGCGTACTCGTCAACAATCCAGCTTTTTGACTGTTACCAGCGAGGGAGCGCTGCTCCCCATAGATATCTTACAAAAAATCGCCTTATTCGACAGCAGCATCAACGGGCTGGATGGCGAGAGCTACAATCTGGGCGAGATGAGGCTGAATGAGGCCATCAACGACTCGTGGGGCAAGCTCCTGCGCTTCTGGCAGAGCTTTCAGAAAGCATGCGAGAAGTTGGGGTCGGACGAAAGTGGTTTGACGCAGACGCGCGAGCGCTGGTTGCTGCCCCTCTTTCAGGAATTGGGCTACGGGCGGCTCTATACGGTGAAGCCACTGGAGGTCGCAGAGAAGAGCTATCCCATCTCACATGGCTGGCAACATCTGCCGATCCATCTGGTCAGCTTTCGCTCTGGCCTGGATGAGGGGACGCGCAACGCTGCCAATGGCTATAGCTTTAGGGCCTATAGCCTGGTGCAGGAGTTTCTGAACCGCTCTCCTGAGCATCTCTGGGGGCTGGTCAGCAATGGGTTGCGTCTGCGTCTGTTGCGCAAAAACGCCAGCCTGACGCGTCAGGCATATGTCGAATTTGACCTGGAGGCGATGTTCAAAGGCGAGGCGTATGCCGATTTTGTCCTCTTCTGGCTGCTCTGCCACCAGTCGCGCGTCGAGAGTGAGCACCCGGCTGAGTGCTGGCTGGAGCGCTGGTCGCGCGTGGCCCAGGAGCAAGGCGTCCGTGTACTGAATCAACTGCGCAACGGCGTCGAAGATGCCATCAATTTGCTTGGCGGCGGTTTCCTGGCTCACAAGGACAATAGCGAGTTGAAGGAGAAGTTGCGTTCAGGCCAGCTCAAAGCTCAGGACTACTATAATCAGGTATTGCGCTTTGTCTATCGTTTGCTCATCCTTTTTGTGGCTGAGGACCGCGATATTCTATTTGATCCGGCCTCTGAACGCTTTGCACGCCAGCGCTACGCTCAATACTACTCTATGGGCCGCCTGAGACGGATGGCCGGGCTGCGTCTGGGTACGCGCCACTCCGATCTCTTCCGTGCAGTCTGGCTGGTGATGGAGCAGTTGGGCGGCGAGGTTGGCTGCCAGGCGCTCGGTCTCCCGGCTCTCAATGGCTTCCTTTTCTCCTCGCAGCGCTCCCTCCCCGATCTGATCGGTTGCGCGCTAGAAAACGCCAGTTTGCTGGCCGCGATCCGTGCACTGGCTTTTACCGAGGAGAAAGGTATTCGCCGTACGGTTGATTATAAAAATCTGGGAGCCGAAGAGCTGGGTAGCGTGTATGAATCGCTGCTCGAACTCCATCCCCAGCTTGACGTTGAGAGCGCGAACTTCACGCTGATCGAGGTCAGCGGCAACGCCCGCAAGACCTCCGGTAGCTACTATACACCCACCAGCCTGATCGATTGTTTGCTTGACTCGGCGCTCGATCCTGTGCTGACCGAAGCCAGCGCCAAACGCGATCCTGAAGCGGCGCTGCTGGCGCTCAAGGTCTGCGATCCCGCCTGTGGCAGCGGCCATTTCCTGATCGCAACGGCGCATCGCATCGCTAAACGCCTGGCTGCCGTGCGCACGGGCACCGAGGAGCCGGGTCAGTTGGAGCGCCGTGCGGCCTTGCGCGATGTCATTGGACACTGTATCTACGGCGTCGATATCAACCCCATGGCCGTCGAACTCTGCAAGGTCAGTTTGTGGATGGAGGCCATCGAGCCGGGCAAGCCGCTCTCCTTCCTCGACGCCCATATCCAATGCGGCAATAGCCTGCTCGGCACGACGCCCGCTCTGCTACGCGCCGGTATCCCCGACGAGGCGTTTAATCCTATCGAGGGCGACAACAAAAAAGTTTGTAGCGAATGGAAGAAGCGCAACAAGGCCCAGCACAGCGGCCAGCTCAGCCTCTTCGCGCCGGACCTCCAGCCCTGGGAACGCCTGGGCGATCTCGGCAGCGAGATGCGCAAGTTTGAGGAGATGGGCGACAATACCGTGATGCAGGTTCACCAGAAAGAGGCTTACTACGAGCAGATGCGCATCTCTGAAAGCTACCAGAGCAGCAAGCTCTGGGCCGACATCTGGTGCGCGGCCTTTGTCTGGAAGAAGACTGATGAGTTTGCCTATCCGATTACTGAAGAGATCTTCCGCAATTTCGAGCGCAACCCTTTTAATATTGTTGGTTGGATGCGCGAGGAGGTTCAGCGCCAGACTCGCCAGTATCAGTTCTTCCACTGGCATATCGCCTTCCCGGAGGTCTTCTCCATTCCCGCCCGCGATACCACACCGGAGAACGAACAGGCTGGATGGTCGGGCGGCTTCGATGTTGTGCTGGGCAATCCGCCATGGGAACGCATCAAACTTCAGGAAAAAGAATGGTTCGCCGCACGCCGTCCTGCCATTGCCGAAGCCCCTAACGCTGCCGCACGTCGCAAGATGATCGCCGCCCTGCAAACCAGTGAGCAGAGCAGCGACAAAGAGCTTTATATCGCCTTCATGGATGACCAGCGTCAGGCCACCGGCGAAAGCCATTTCGTACGAGATTCGTTGCGATATCCTTTGTGTGGGCGCGGCGATGTAAATACCTACGCGCTTTTTGCCGAGAATATGAGGTGGATTGTTGGCGCAACTGGTCGTGTAGGCTGTATTGTGCCATCGGGAGTTGTTACAGACGACACGACAAAGTTCTTCTTTCAGGATTTAACCGAATCTCAATCGTTGACCAGCTTTTTCTCTTTTATAAACGAAGCGAAATTATTTCCTGGCATCGATCATCGTGTAAATTATGCATTACTTACAATAAGTGGTATGGCGGTGAAAAGCAAAGCTACCGATTTTGTCTTTGGTATCTATAGAGTAAGCGACTTGGATGAAGCATCCCGCCATTTCGCACTTTCTGCTAATGATATTGCACTACTTAATCCAAATACACGCACTTGCCCTATTTTCCGCTCAAAACGTGACATGGAGCTGACAAAAGCTATTTATGAGCGTATTCCTGTGCTTCTTAGAGAAGAAAAACCGGAGGGAAATCCATGGAAAATTTCGTTCAAAACCATGTTTCATATGACCAATGATTCTCATTTGTTCTATACCCGTGAGCAATTGGAGAGAGATAACTGGCAACTCCAAGGGAACAGATTTTACAAGGGCAAAGGTTGCTATTTACCACTTTACGAAGCGAAAATGATTTGGCATTTTAACCATAGATTTGGAACCTACAATAATGCTACAGCAGAAGAATTAGCTCGCAATAAACTTCCCGAAATGAGCGCGGAGGAACTTAATGACCCGGAAATGTACCCTTTGCCAGAAAATTGGGTAGCACTAGAACATGTAAGAAATGTACTTAACTCTAATTTAAATGGGTTTCTCGGTGTTAGGGGTATTACTAGTGCGGGATTGCTAAGAACTTTTGTAGGAACTATTATTCCTCAGTCTGCTATAGGGAATTCTGTGCCGCTTTTATTATCCTCTCTGACTAATGGACATGACTATCTATGTCTGCAGGCAAATATAGCAGCTTTTGTTGCAGATTATGTTTCTCAGACAAAAGATTGGTGGGCCAAATCTGAATCTCTTTATCCTCAAACAACTTCCGGTCCTCCCTCCCACCACCTACCAACAAACCTGCCCCTGGTCTCCCACCCAAACCCTCGGCGACTGGATCGCCCCGCGCGCCCTCGAACTCACCTACACCGCCTGGGATCTCGAAGCCTTCGCCCAGGACTGCGGCTATGACGGCCCGCCGTTCAGATGGGACGAAGAGCGGCGCTTCCTCCTGCGCTGCGAACTGGACGCCGCGTACTTCCACCTCTATGAGATTGGGCGGGACGATGTCGCGTATATCATGGACACCTTCCGCGTCTGGAAAGAGAAGGAAGAGAGGCGGTTCGGCGAGTACCGCACCAAGCGCGTCATCCTCGAAATCTACGACGACATGCAGCGGGCCTGCCAGAGCGGACAGCCTGCCGACGCCTACCGCACGCGACTGGTGCCCGGACCGGCTGATCCGGCAGTCGCGCACGAGCCACGGCTGCTGAACCGGCTGGTGGCGGATTAGGCAAGCATACTATTAGAGAGCCTTCAGAAGGAACATCTCCTCTTTCTTGCTTCTGACTATGCGCCACATTGCTGCCATCCAGCTTTTGAGGCATATGAATTGCACCAGTATCGATTATTCTGGTTGAGAGAACTGCTCTCACCAAACCATGTCGTGTAGAGCAGGTGTGCCCCACTGTGCTGAAGCTGGAAGGTATCCCCAGTTTGCGGAGCGGAGGGATCAGGCTGATATCCGGCGGGTGCAGGGTTGCCATTCCATTGGGTATAGCTAACAGACTGAATGCTTCCCTTGATACTGCCATCCGCATTCTCGGTAAACATGATCTGGGCATTGCCATTACACATCGTTGAAGAGCACGGCCCGGCATTCCACTGCTCCAGGCCAGTGGAGTTCGCACTGATCGTAAGTAGTGAGTCATGGACTTGCCACTTGCCAACATACGACGTGAAAGCCGTTTGAGCAGCGGATGTCGACGTAGGGGGAGCCTGCTGAACAGCAGATGTCGGAGTTGGGGAAGCCTGCTGAGTAGCGGATGTCGACGTAGGGGAAGCCTGCTGGACAGCGGATGTCGACGTAGAGGAAATCTGGGGCTGCTGCTGTGGGACGCATCCACAGAGCAAAACAAGGGCTAGAGAAAGAAGAAACAAACAGCATATTTTCCAGAGAGAGCGAACAAAATCGAACATAACATTTCTCCAATAAATCATTGAGTAAAGCATTTCAGGAGGGTAAACTGACCCTCTTCTGCCTCTCAGGATAGCACAACATCCCACCCGTTTGATGATCGTATTTCATAGTCTCCTAGTGAAATCCCTCACATATGCAAGTATCAATACTAAACCCAAATGACCCATTTCACCAAGTTGAAATTGATCCCCCTTCTCAGAGTCCGGTTTAGGAGATGAGTTTTTCTCTTTGCTGGCCGGAGTCCAAAGCTTTGACCGACAAGCTGACCGCTAAATAGGTTTTTTCCACGCCCGGCGGATCCCCAAAAGGACAACGTTGGTGTGGGTTTTGAGGAACGACAACTCCGCTGAAATAGAAGCTTGCGCAGCCTCATTGCTGTATTGTATATTACATATGCGAGTAATCATATTTGCCCCCTAAATGCCCTCTGAAACATCGGTATTTGCGGGCATACGTATGGACGTCGGTTGGGTTCGGAGCAGCGTGTTTCAACCAGACAATGCCCTGGATCATCACCCGTTGTCTGTCAGACTCTATGCTGACTGTGTAATGCTGTCGATTAGATTATGCGTTCAGATGATGAGAGTATGCTCGTCATCGCTTCGTCGAAAGAGGTGAGTACATGAACCTAATACAGAAGGTTAGTCAACCTGGCCCCAAAACAACTGTTTTTGATCTCGCGGGTGAGGGTTGCGTACCCGTACGTAAGCTTCGGCTTAGCGGTAGAATTCCCGAAGGAGTGCAGCAGGATATTTTAACCCATATCCTTCAGGAAGGAGTAAGCCCCGAGCTTGCTCCAGTCGCCCTAGAGAATGCGTTATACTTTCTCGATGCGTTGGCAGCTCATCCAGGGTTAACATTGAGTCCTTCTGAAACGGTAGACGCAGCCTGGCATCGTTTTATTCTGAACACTGAAGCATATCTAGGATATTGCGAGAAATATGCTGGAAGAGTATTGCACCATCGGCCTACAAGATCTGGTCAACGAAGTAGTACAACGCCCCAGCAAACGTTTGACACACTCGTAAAGTTAGGCTATGAGGTCGATGCAAGGGTATGGGGTCGTGGTGACTCTGGTTGTGGAGGCGATTGTGGTGGAGGCGATTGTGACGGTGTTCACGGTAGTGTGTAATAGTCACGCGAGCGCACTACCAGAAGAAAGCCGAGCACTAACCCA
Source organism: uncultured Chloroflexia bacterium (assembly GCA_963802635.1). Taxonomy (GTDB): domain Bacteria; phylum Chloroflexota; class Ktedonobacteria; order Ktedonobacterales; family Ktedonobacteraceae; genus CAVTLG01. The sequence continues at coordinate 1,942,185 of CAWDJJ010000001.1, forward strand.
AGCCTTTCATCTGTAAGGCTGGCATATACATCACCTCGATGGATCAGTATCGCAGGAGATGGTGATAGATTACTTGGTGCGTCTTGGGCTTCCAAGAAGTGCGTACTTGCTTCCTGAAGTATCAACTATCAGCTCGAACACGTTACCCAGCTGAACAGTACCTTGCCAAACAAAAGTGGGAAGCTCGTTCATAGAACGGCTTCCCACTTTTGTTTTTTATGCCGAGGGGGGGACTCGAACCCCCATGCCAGTTAAGGCACAACGCCCTGAACGTTGCGTGTCTACCAATTTCACCACTTCGGCTTGTTTACTCTATCGATGGACCCATCATACAGGAACTTCTGATCCTTGTCAATAGGTTTTGTGGGCGCAGACAGGGCCTGTTGTGAAAATGCTAGAAATTCTACAGTTTGTAAATTCTGAAACAGCGCTCCCTTAATCCGTGTTATAATGAAACCTATACATTCTGTGACAGAAAACAATGCATAGTTTTGTCTCTGCCCTCAATGGAGAAACGAAAAACGAGCTATATGTGCGTGTCTATATTCTAAAGTTGGAGTCTTCGATGCAGAAACAACATCCAGTTTGTGCAGCTATAGACATTGGAAGTAATACGATCCGCCTTGTTGTTGCACGTAGTGGATCTGATCATCTGGACATCCTTGAGGCCGCTGAAGAGTTAGTGCGGATTGGTGAGAGTGTCAATGCGACGGGAAGTATCTCGGCGCAAAAACTCGACGCTACCATTGCTGTGGTACGTCGTTACAAAGATCTGGCTGAAAAGCACTCGGCTGGCCCTATTCTCGTCGTTGCTACAGAAGCCATACGCAAAGCTACGAATCACGATGAATTCCTCGCTGCCATACAACGAGAAACGGGGCTGGAGGTCCATATCATCGAAGGGATGGTAGAAGCGACGCTGACCTTTTATGGCGCTACATATGGGTTAGCCACCGAGATGCAAGAGTCAGCTCAGATAGGTGTAATGGACCTGGGTGGGGGTAGTACTGAATTTATTGTGGCTCAGCATATGCAAATAACGTGGCGCACATCTTTGTCTGTTGGTTCTGGATTAGTGCATGATCGTTATCTTCGCACTGACCCTCCCACGGCTGACGATATCGTAGCCGCGCGTTCATTTTTGCAGACATATTTGCGTGGCGTACCTATTAAGTATCTGCCACCCATCTTAATTGCGACTGGCGGTAGTGCCAACGCACTCTTACTTTTGGCCCGTCGAGCCTTTGGCCTGGCTGCTTCACAGCGGCATTTGACGCTTGACGATCTGGCACGTTGTGAGGGGTTACTGAGCGTGCTCTCGGCGGAAGAAATTTCCCAGCGCTACCAGTTGCCTCCTGGGCGATCTCGGATCGTGGGTGCCGGTGCCTTCATTATCCATGCAGTCATGGAACGTTTCAAGTTAGCAGAGATCCGCGTGAGCACCTATGGTATCCGAGAAGGTATCTTGCTAGCGTATATGCATTATGGCGAACAATGGTTACGACAGATCCAACACAGCGTAGAGACTGCTGGGACGGCGGACACAGACAGGCAGGAGAACGAGAAATTTGCACAATCTGGACATCGTTTCTTGCAAGATCGAGCGCATAAGATGCTTGGGGGGCGTGAAGAGGTCTTGAAACATGAAGATATTGAGGCGGTCCATAAAATGCGCGTAGCATCGCGTCGTCTGCGAGCCGTCCTTGACGCGTATGAGTCGGCGTGCGATCCTAAACAGTTTAAGAAGGTCTACTGCCATACCAAGGAAATGGCTGATATCCTGGGCCTGGCCCGCGATACCGATGTTATGCTCGAAAAACTTGCGTGGACGGCTGGCGCAGATCCCGCGCGAAGAACAGGCAGGGATTGAATGGCTGCTGGAACGCCTCGTTGACTATCGTCAGGAGCATCAGAAGAAACTGGAAGCCTTCTTACAGGATTTTGACGATGCAGCGTTCTTGGAGCAGATTGCTGTATGTCTGCCAGTGGAGGGGTAACGATGGCGAAAGCTAAACGTATCACCAGACTTGTCGCTAACGCTCCGACCGGCAGAAATGCGCGCATCATTGCCGGAACACGGTTGGCAGAAATGTATAACTGGGATACCTATGTCGATGAACCCTACCACGTGCGTGGCTTACACAACTTGCGTATTGCTGCCAAGCGTCTCCGTTACACACTTGAAATCTTTCAAGACGTGTTACCTGAAGGTACTGAGGCCAGCATTAAAGAGGTCGAGCAGATCCAGGAAGAATTGGGCTCGTTGCATGATAGTGATGTGATGATTGCGCTCTTGCGGCTCTGTCTGGGTAGCCAGGACAGTGGAACTGGCTATGAGTACGTGCTGGCGAGGGCGTCGAAGCTGTGGAGTAGCGGCGATTTTATCGTCAACCCCGCGCTCGTAGCGAGCTTGCTTGATCCAGCAGTTGCGCCTTTGGCGCGGCAGCGTCATGGGTTGGAGCTATTACTCAGTAGTTTGCAGAAACAGCGAAACGAGCAATATAATGCTTTTCGCAAGCACTGGTATGAACTCAAGGGAAAAGATTTTCGGCGTGAGATAGAGAGCCTATTAGAGTCCTGAGGTAAGATAGGTGCGGTAGAACTGGCACAATCATGCTCTTATACATCAGGAGGAGCCGACAAATGGTGATGCAAAATTCGGTTGGTGAACCGAGCTGGTGGACTTATAATCAACCAACTGCGGAAGAAATGCGCCTGAGTGGGGGATTACTTGTAGAGGATTGGCCTCATGCTCGTTATGTAATGTGTCTCTCCGTGCAGCTCTTCGAGGCAACGCTGCCCCTGCATCATTTGCCTGAACGTGCTTTGCGCTTACTCGAACGTGCTGCGTTGCTGCACAATGTAGGTATGATGATCGACGCTCGTCGTCATCATAAGCACTCATTTCGTTTAATTAAAGAGACACCCTTGCCCGATTTTAGCGACGAAGAGCGTTACGAGATTGCCTGTATTGCGCGCTATCATCGTCGTGCGTTACCCAGTAAAGAGCACGAAGAGTTTGTGGCACTCAAGCCGTCAGCGCGCAAGCGTGTCTCCATACTTGCCGCCATACTGCGCGTTGCCGATGCGCTCGATTTTAACCACGATGGACGGGTGCAACGGCTGGCCGCGCAGCCCGCGCTATCTGGTGGGAAGAATTGGACGATCTCACTAGAGGTGCGTCCTCTGGCCGAAGTCGATGAAGAACTGGAGCATGCTCAAGAGAAAGCCGATCTCTTTGAGAAAGTGTTTCGGCGCAAGTTGCTCTTTGTCGTGCAAGAGGAGTCGCCGCATGAGAACTGTTCCAATGATAAAAAAGCCGATTGACGGCCATTTGTCATCAATCGGCTTTGGTCATTGTGTTCGCAACTGCAACATTCTGGTGCTAACAGCATGTTCACGCTGTTAGCGTGTTGATGCTAGTTCGCGTACTTCGCGTGACCGTTTGCGCGACTGAACCTGGCGATCACGGTCGAAGCGCCCCAGTCCCAACTCACCTTTCTCCCAGATCACCAGCAGCATACTGGCGTTGAAGATTGACGAGTAGGTTCCACTGAAGATACCAATCAGTAGCGCTAACGTAAAGTTATGCACGCTGGTAGAGATATCGTTGGTGAAGAGTGTTAGTGCCAGCAAAGTAAAAAGCACTGTGAGTGAAGTATTGAGCGAGCGTGCCATCGTTTGTAGCAGGCTAGCATTCACCACCTCTTCAAATGTCTCCGAAGTGCGGCGCTGCATATTTTCGCGGATGCGGTCGAATACCACAATCGTGTCATGTACTGAGAAACCCACGACCGTCAACAGCGCGGTGATGAACAGAGAATCGATCTGGATGTTAAAGAACTTGCCCAGGATCGAGAAGATACCCAGCACAACCAGTACATCATGCAACAAGGCAATGATAGCGCAGGCACCATAGCGCCAGGCTTTTGGCACCTTGCGGAACGAAAACCACACGAAGAGCAGAATGAGTACGGAAGCTGTGATGACCGCCAGGATCGAATCCTGGATCGTTTGCGCGGCTACTGAGCCACCTACTTCAGTACTATCGACCACTTGCGCATATGGTCCACCCGCTTTTAGGATAGCTGCCTGGATCTTCATGACATCGGTACTATTCGCCCCTGAACTGGCCGCAGTACTGACGTCGGTTAGTGTGAGGATATTGAACTGTGAGGTAGTGGTACCTATTTGCACATCTGCTACGTGGACCGGCGTTGTTGCACTTGAACTTGTGGTCTTCGCCGCTGCGGTAGCCGTGGCAGCAGCAGTAGCGGTGGTTTTTTTAGTAGCGGCAGTTGCCGTAGCGGCTGGTGTAGGCGTCGTTGTAGCCGTTGATCCAGCCGTTGTACTACCGCTATTTGGAATGCTTTTAAGCACAGTCTGAATGTCACTTGCCGTTGGAGCAGTGGTAAAACCGGAGAGTGTAATCAGCGTGAATGATTGACTGTTTGACAGCGGAATGTTCTGGAAATTGAACTGGAGCGCCGCACCATATTGTGCCTTCAGTTGATTCTGAATATATGTTTGATCGTTTGAGTCAATCACGGTGTTCAGCTTCACCCAGGCTGTCTTATTAGCAGGTAACTGGGTATTATTTGCCATGGTGATGACCAGGCTTTGCAAGTGCAGTGGCGCGAGCATACTTGTAATCTGGTCACTTGTGAGAGCGCGCTGAGGACGCAAATCGATACTCGATCCACCTAAAAAGTCAGTACTCAGATTCAAGTGGAAGACCAGCAGCGAAAGAGTTCCCGGAATGATCACGATCAATGAGATCAGCAGGAATATGAAGCGATATTTTACCAGATTAAACACGACTGCCTCCTCTAAACAGCACTGTTCCGCCGTACCTGGGCCGTAGAAGGAATTGCATCGGCGGGCAGCCCAAACAGTGCGGGATGGTTGATAAAGCCGGTTGGTACCAGCAAATTCAGGAACGTGCGCGTGACGACAACAGCGGTGAACAGACTAATCACGACACCCAGGAATAGGGTCGTAGCGAAGCCTGAAATGGTCGATGCGCCAAAATCTTGACCAAAGGTATAGAGTACAGCACACGTGATCATGGTTGAGCAATTGGAATCACGAATAGACGGCCACGCGCGTTTCCAACCGATATCGATGGCCGAAGAGAGCAAGCGGCCTGCGCGTAACTCTTCTTTGACACGTTCAAAGATCAGCACGTTCGCGTCTACGGCCATACCTATCGAGAGAATGAAGCCTGTAATACCGGCCAGCGTCAGGGTGACGCCGATGACTTTAAAGACTGCGAATGTCAGTGTCGCATACAAAATCAGTGCTATGTCTGCCAGAAAACCTGGCACGCGATAGTAGAGCAGCATAAACAGTATGACGATGCCCAGGCCAAGTCCACCAGCCAGGGCACTCTTAGAAATGGCTGCTGCGCCAAGCGTACCACCAATTGTTTTCTCACTGACCTCTTTCAACGCGATAGGTAGCGCGCCATATTTCAGGACGTTGACGATACTCTGGGCTTGCGCTTCGGTAAATTTCCCGGTAATTTGTCCCTGTGAGGTGATTTCTGACTGAATGACTGCCGAGGTGATGACCTTTCTATCCAGGGTGATCGTCAGGTAGTCGCTGATGTTGGCACTGGTAAACGTGCCAAAGCGTTGTGCGGCACTGCTCTTCAATTCAAACTCGATCACGTAGGCACCTGTTGATGAATCAGTGCCAACGCTTAACCCATCCGGGTTAAGATCATTGCCCGTGAACTCTGGAGTGGTGCTATTGTTGTTGTACGACTGATATTGCGTTGGGTCCAATGTTGCATTATTGGCTAGGTAGCCGCTCGGTCCAGTGTTCCAGAACTCGAGTTTCCCCTGTGTGAGCAACGTTTTGAGTGCGGTTGCTTCGTTGCCGCTGAATTTGGGCAGATCGATCTGAATACTGGGTTTGCCATTGCCATGCTCTACACGCACGACCGGCTCTTTTACGCCTAAACCACCATTGATACGTGACTCGATCAGGCTAGCCGTCGTATTCATCTGGTCATCTGTTGGCGTTCCTGATGCAGGCTGCAATAAGATACTTGTGCCACCCTGCAGGTCTAGCCCTTGCGTGATCGTGAATGGATTTTTAACGCCATGCCAACCAGAATTGGGCCAGAAGACGACGAATGCTGCGCCCAGGGCTAACAGGATGATGAAGAAGAGGACTGTCAATGTTCCTCGCCGCATAAATATTTTCCTCTCGCTTGGTATTTGTATCCAAGGAGCGCTCCGAGACGCTCCCATCTTCTTCCCATTGAGCGCTTTCTCATGCACTGCTAGATATGGCATGCAAGATGCGCTACATTATTTCTGACCAAGTATAGCATAGTTGCCTAGCGTTGCCTATCCTTGTGCAAGTGGGTTCTGTCTTCCTGCGTGAACTGGAGATGCTTTGAACAATCTTCCCTGTTGCTGAAGGGTCGCAACCACGTGCATGATCACTATTGCTAGTATGAGAACCGTTCCTGTAAAGCATAGACATCTATTGACACTGACAGACATGTATGCTATACTCTCTGTATGAAGTTAATCGACTACGCTCACAAGATGGGCATCAGTTACAAGACGGCCTGGCGTTGGTACAAAGCAGGGAAAATACAGGGCAAACAGATGGATACAGGGACAATCCTTGTATTTGAAGAGGACGCCCAATCTCTTCAACATGCTGAGAAGGCTGCCATTTACGCTCGTGTCTCGTCTGCTGAGAACAACCCAAACCTGGAGAGTCAAGCTGAGAGGTTAGTTGCCTACTGCATGGCAAGAGGCTACCAAGTTGCGAAGGTGGTCAAAGAAGTTGGTTCCGGCGTCAATGATGCCCGCCCGAAACTGCTTGCTTTGCTAGAGGACACGAGTATCACGCTCATTGTTGTCGAACACAAAGACCGCCTTTCCCGCTTCGGTGTTCGTTACATTGACACCCTGCTGAGAGTGCAGCAGCGACGCTTAGAAGTCGTGAATGAGGCTGAAAACGGGAAAGAGGACCTGCTCGCTGATTTAACCGCTATTCTGTATAGCTTCTGTGCTCGGATGTATGGACAACGCCGCGCGACACGCAAAACGGAGACCATTGTGAAACAGTTACAGGCGAAGGATGAGGAGGAACCATCTTAAACAGTCAGAAACGAAGCTGGCGCTTCTACCCTTCGGGTCATCTGACTGCAAGGAGGAACCATGCAATTAGTCGAGCAAACGACCATTCACAAGGGGGATAGTCGCTATGCTGTAATTGATGCTGCTGCCTTCGCCTCCAAGAACCTGTACAACGCGGCACTTTATGAGATACGACAAGCCTTCATCTTCGGGCATGTCTGGGTACGCTATGAAGAGATCTATCACCGTATGAAGACGCATGAGGCATACAAAGCGTTGCCTGCAAAAGTCTCTCAGCAAGTGCTCAAGTTGCTAGATAAGAACTGGAAAGCCTTCTTTGAGGCAACGAAAGCCTACAATGAAGACCCCTCCAAGTTCTTGGGGCATCCTAAGTTACCGAAGTACAAGCACAAGACAGATGGACGCACTCTTCTTGTCTACACCATCCAAGCAATCAGCAAACCTGCTCTAGCACGTGGGATTATTGCCCCATCAGGCTTACCTATCAAGGTACCGACCGAACAGACAAAAGTAGATCAGGTGCGCATTGTACCACGGACTGATTGCTACGTGGTGGAAGTTATCTATGAGCAAGAGGTACAGCAAGCTTTGGTGGACTCGTCTCTGTATGCTTCCATAGATATTGGATTGAACAATCTGGCAACGCTAACCTCAAACAAAGTGGGCTTTCTCCCACGCATTGTTAACGGGCGTCCGCTCAAGAGTGTCAATCAGTTCTACAACAAAGAGCGTGCGCATCTGCAATCTCTCTTGCCTCAGAAACAGTTCACCTCTCGTGCCATTGACCGTCTCACGGCGAAACGCAACCGTCGTGTGATGTCCTATCTGCACACGGCATCCCGTCGCATTGTCGATCTGCTGATACAGGAGCAGATAGGGACGCTGGTCATCGGGAAGAATGACAACTGGAAGCAAGAGGCGAATATGGGCAAGAGGACAAACCAGAACTTTGTGCAGATCCCTCATGCTCGTTTCATTGATCTGCTTACCTACAAGTGCCAATTGGTCAGCATACGGGTGATCCTGACAGAAGAGAGTTACACCAGCAAGTGTAGCTTTCTGGACAATGAGCCAATTGGCAAGCATGAGCAGTATGCAGGCAAGCGGGTCAAGCGCGGACTCTTCCGTTCAGCATCAGGCAAGCGCTTCAATGCTGACGTGAATGGCTCCTATAACATACTGAGAAAAGTAGTCCCTGACGCCTTCGGGCAAGGGGATAGTGGGTGTCCTGTAGTTCACCCATCATCGCTTGCGGTGTAAATGACCAATGGGCATACGTGTCTATTGATCGGAAACTATACAGAAGGAAATACAGGATCATCTCATATTGCCTTGTATTCAGATGAGCAATGTGCCGCAGCATATTTCTAGCAACCTCCGCTCCGCCACATGAGCCGAAGGCTAGAAGCGATAGCTTCGTTTGTGGCGGTCTAAGAGGAGTCACGGCAGTTGCTGATCCATCTGGCTGACTGCGCAGCAGTAGCTGCGTCAGCAGCGTTGCCAGATGGAATAAGAATGCGTTTCTGAATGCCTATGGGTATATTTGATACTTAGCTCCAGAAACGTAGCTAGATATTTCAATAAATGGAAGAAGAATAATATGCTTGCACAAATGCAAAAAAAGCTCAACTAGCAGGAGACAGACTATCGATGTCCCTTACAGCGAGTTCCAATCCGTCTTACAATTCTGGGTTCAAAGGGAACAATACTCAATCCTTCACGATCTTGTGGAAGTGCCAGTTCGGCTATGACAGAAACGCCAAGCCCCCGGCGAACTATCTCAAGAATCGAAAGTACCTGTTGGAGACGGTAACGCACGTTTGGACGAATGCCTGCTGAGCGAAACATCTCTTCGATCAGTGGCCCACTTCCACTCGCAGGCAGGATAAATGGCTCGGATGCGAACTCTTCTGGTCGAATAGCGGATCTTTTTGCCAAGGGATGATCTGCAGGAAAAACAGCAACCAACTGATCTTCTGCAATCTGGATCGTGTCTACCATTTCCTTAGGGAGCGTCACAAAACCGACATCTATGTACCGATCATAAAGCCACTCAACTACCTCGTGGTCTACGCCTTCAAAAATACGAAGCTCGATCTCTGGATACTTTTGTCCAAAGACCCACATGAGTTGGGGTAAGAGCTGAACTGAAGAGGTGGGGCCAAAAGAGCCAATTCTCACTGAGCCTCGCTTGAGACCTTTCGTTGCAGCCGCCTCTTGCAAGATGGCATCGTGGAGACCGAGCATCTCCTGTACCCGTTTGATCACGCGTTTTCCCACTTCAGTCAGCACGATTCCCATGCGCTGCCGTTCGATCAGTATGACTCCTAGCTCCGCCTCGAGGTTCGCAATGGCATGGCTCACTCCTGACTGCACTGATGCCAAGATGGCTTGCCGCGATACTGAAACTCTGGCATTCAGCAACAGCCACGAAAATCTCTAGTTGTGTAAACGTCATTGGCTTATCCTTAATTTCCTCAAAGCACGCTGGTAGCGATATCATCAGGATTTCTATGAAAGTAGCATGAGCTTTTACTCATTTGACTATGACTATGCTTCTGCTTATTATCATACTATATGGAAATTGAGGGCGCTTACCAATTCAGAAGCCCCACAATGTAAACGTTCAGAAGCTTGCTCTCAATGTATTGCAAGCAAGTGAATAACGAAAGGATTTTCTCCTTTCAAGAAAGGTAGGCAATAATGACATCTGTTCCAACGCCATCCTCAACAGTCGCTACAAGTGGCTACAAGTATGTCGATCCTATTATCGATACGGATGTCCATGAGACAATATCCTCATGGCAAGACCTCCTTCCATATTTAGCAGAACCATGGCGAGGCCTGGTTGAGCATAAGGCTTGGTCGGCACCCGTTCCACCGTTTGCTTACTGGGCTAGCCATGGTGTCTTTCGGGCAGATTCCTTTCCAGCGTCTGGTGCACCTCCAGGGGGAAGTTACGACCTTTTTAAGGAGCAATTGCTCGATTCGTACCCAATCAAACATGCTATTCTGACCGGTCGATTTCTGCCCGGTATAATGGAGATGCAATTCGAGTTTGCATCGGCTCTTGCATCAGCCTATAATGATTGGCTCCTTGACCACTGGCTCAATAAAGACTCCCGCATTCTTACTAGCATCCATGTAGTCCCACAGGACCCACAGGCGGCGGCACGTGAGATCGACCGGATGGGAAATCATCCACGCGTAGTACAGGTACTTTTACCAATCGCGCAGTGGGCCTATGGTGAGCCATTCTACCATCCGATCTTTGAAGCTGCCCAGCGTAATAATCTTGTCATGGCCTTCCATCATTCTGTGGCTATGAAAGGCGCATTGGGAAGAGGACGGTATTACATTGAATACCAGGCGAATATACCGCAGGGAGCTATGTCTCTGTTGGCAAGTCTAGTCTGTAATGGCGTTTTCGATAAGTATCCCAATCTGAAGTTCGCCATGCTTGAAAGCGGCTGGAGTTGGCTGCCACATTTCCTGTGGCGCTTTGATCAACGCTATCACTCTTTACATCAGGAGATCCCCTGGGTCAAACGCCTGCCTTCAGAACACATTCGTGAGCGAGTAAAGTTCTCAACGCAACCAACGGAGGATTTCAGTACCGAGAACTGGCTCCGCCTGATCGATATGCTAGAAACTGATCGACTACTCGTCTTCGCCACTGATTATCCACATTGGGACTTTGATTCTCCTGATGCATCCATACCACGTAATTTGCCTCAAGACATGAAACGCCACATTTTCTACGAAAATGCTCGCGAATTATATAATCTTACGTAGGTCATCTCTATTCATTTGGAGTTGAGATAAAATTGCTCATGCACCGTACAAGCAAGAATAGGTGGTGTCTATGAAATATCGTGTTTGTCATGTTGACGAGATAGCTCCAGGGGATAAACGCGGTTTTACGATCAAAAATATTCCGATTGTTGTAGTACACAGTAAGCAGGGGGAATTTTATGCCCTGTACGGTCTGTGCCCCCATCAAAGGTGTTCATTAGCAGCAGGTGTGTTGGGAGGGCTGACTGTGGCTTCACAACCAGGAGAACCATTTGAGTATATTCGCGAAGGAGAAATCCTGCGTTGTCCCTGGCACGCCTTCAGCTATGATGTGACCACAGGAGCGTGCTTGACAGATGCCAAGACGATGCGGGTCAAAACATACCCACTCTCGATCAGTAATCAAGAAGTGTTTCTTGAAGTCTAGGATTTTTTGTGGGAAGATTGCCTTACACAATTGCAGTAATTGGGGCCGGAGCCAGCGGAACACTTGTCGCATCGCAACTGATGCGACAAGCCCGGCGGCCTCTACATCTGTTACTAATCGAACGATGTTCTCTTATTAGCCGTGGAGTCGCTTATGGTACGACAAATGCGTGCCATTTGCTCAATACTCCAGCGAAGAGGATGAGCGCCTATCAGGATAAGCCTGATCATTTCGTTGACTGGCTACAACGATATTACAATACACCAACAAAACCAGAAGCCGTCACCGCATACTCTTTCGCATCACGATATGTGTATGGTGCCTATCTAGAGTCTGTTCTTGAGGAAGCTTCAACCCTCTCCGAATTGGTCACATTGGAACGGATACAGGATGAAGTCTCTATGCTTTCTCCATCTGGTGACAGCATAGAGCTTTACCTGAAAGGCGATCACCATCTTCACGCTCATCAGGTGATTCTCGCTGTTGGAAATTTCCCCGCTCGCAATTTGCCTGTTTCCACACCGGAGTTTTATGGCAGCCCATGCTACCGCAGTGATCCTTGGTCATCTGAGGTATTTGCTAACCTTGCCAACGATACGCCTGTATTATTACTTGGTTCAGGTTTAACAATGATCGATGTCGCTGTTGCTCTACAAGCCCAGGGACATGTTGGTCCCATCATAGCCATTTCCAGACGAGGATTGCTTCCTCAACCACATTCCTCGGTGCCTCTTCCTTCAATAGAGCTAGCCAGCCAGCCATATCCTATCACTACACATGCGCTCATGCGGTGGGTACAAGACGAGATCAACGAGGTAACAAGTAGGGGCATAGACTGGCGCTGCGCAATTGATGCACTTATTCCATCTATTCAATCTCTATGGCAAGAGTTACCTATAGAGGAAAAAAGTCGCTTCTTGCGTCACATTCGTCCCTACTGGGATGTAATCAGACATCGCATTGCTCCTGCTATAGCTATGACCTTGGACCAGCTACGTACGGCAGGACAGTTTCAAGTCTATGCAGGTCGCATATGCAGCTATGAAGAAGGAAAAGATGATGTGGCAGTGACATTTGCTCTGAGGCATACAAGAAAAGAACTTGTAGTACGTGCTGGCCTTGTGATCAATTGTACTGGCCTTAATAGTGATATTCGAAGCTTTGATCACCCACTCATTGTTAGTTTACTTGAACAAGGACTAATACGTCCCGGCATCTTAGGTATGGGGGTGGATACGACAAGTAAAGGCGCATTGGTGAATGCAGAAGGATATGGTTCATCATGGTTGTGGACACTTGGCTCCTTACGTAGAGGGCAATTGTGGGAGACTACGGCTATTTCGGAAATACGGCAACAAGCTGAGCAGCTTGCTTGGGATGTGTTGCAAACAAATGAATAATGAGCCGAGTGACCCGCTGCTCGTTGGATTCTGTGACGAGATTGTGACACAAATAGGAACGTTCTGTGACCGCTAATAGCCTACAATTGAGATATGTTTGCCTATATCTTTTATAAAAAAAAGGAGAGTGGCGTCACCGAGTGCCACCTAACGGGAAGCGTCTCCACGCCGCATTTTATGATGTATCAATAAACACGAAGCTGTGGCTAGTAAAGGTGGTAGAATGAAACAGGTCTCCAGTCAGGACTACGACGAGCAACAGGCGAGCAATGGTGGAGTGCTGCCTGTAGAACGCCGCAGAATCCTCGTACAGGGCATTATTACGTAGAATGGTTAAAAACCGGATGTAGCGCTCTCTTCTGTGGCAAAATGGGCAAGGGTGACTAGCCCGAAGCGGGAACTGGAAAGCGGAAATGGGCCTCCCGCAATGTGGTGACGGTCCCAAACTGGTAGATTGGCTCTCTCTCTGACTCCCGTTGAATAGGCAAGGGCAACGTATCCAGAAGAGCCTCCAGGGCGATCTTCAATTCCAATTGGGCCAGCGGCATGCCCAGGCAATGATGCCTTCCCCAGCCAAAGCTCAGATGCTTATTGGGATAGCGTCGGATGTCAAAGGTCTCTGGATTGGGGAACTGAAGCGGATCCCGGTTGGCCGCACTCATCCAAGCCGTTACCATCTGGCCTGCCGCAATGTGCTGCCCTCCTATCTCCAGATCCTTCTTCGCGTACAGTGGGAGTCCTGGACTGGAAGTGTTCCAGCGTAGCCCTTCCTCAATCGCGCCGGGGATCAGATCTCGATTCTCCCTCAGCTCCTCAAAAGTGCCACTCTCGGCGAGGGCTAAAAGGATGTTGCCCATTCCTGTGGCCGTAGTCTCCAAGCCTGCACTCAACAGCATCCAGCAATAGCCGATCAAGTCCCACTCACTCAAAGGCTGACCGGCTACCAGATAGCTCGTGGCGTGCGCTCGGAGCAAGTCGTCCACCAACCCGTTCTGCGGATGCTCTCGTCGTTCCTGTAACATCTGAGTCAGAAAGGCAACGAGGTCTGGTTGCGGCACCATTTCTCCTAAGGAGAGCGTTGCCATGTTCTCATCGACCCAGGCAATGAAGCGCTTCTCATTGGAGAGGTCGACCCCTAGAATCTCGCAAATGACGCGACAGGCCAGTGGGCGAGCCAGCTCCCCTACCAACTCGAAGTGACCTGTGCCGCTCGCCAGGATAGCATCGAGCAGTTCATCAGCCATCTGGCGGATACGGGGAGCGAACCGAGCCAACACCTGGGGTCGAAAGGGTTCAGCGGCTATCGCCCGTAAATCAGAATGACGTGGAGACTCTGAGAGCCAGAGTCCAGCATAGGTTGGATGGATATCGATCAGTGTGGCGTAATCCTGTGAAAACTCCTCGGCATTAGTCAGGACGCGCAAGACATCCGCATAGCGAAAGACGTTCCAACTCTGATGGGTCTCATCAAAAAAGACAGGCGTGGTGGGATCGAGAAACTGTGGTGGCAAGGCAGGCCGTCGTGGCAAGTGTTTCTGACTCATGGATAGCTTCTCCTTACTTGATTTTGAACAGGCGCATGGATGAGAGGGCTAGGAACTTCCTCTTCACTAGTATAAGTGAAAGTGGAGATATTGTCACTACCGTTTGTTTCTGCTTCACGCACTCCACCACTTGCCTTTGGGGAAGAAAATACGCTATTATGACCACTTGGTAGCATTCTTGGATCAGAGCGACGTGGTCGAAAATCGGTCAAATTATGCCACTCTGATCTTTTGTGAAGCTGCCGCAATCATACAATGAGCGCAAGTGTGCAGCAATTCTGACAGCAAAACTCGCGAGGTGCAAGGTTCCTTTTTCTGTGTGCGATGCGGAGGGCAAAAAGGCGTTATTTGGTGTCACTGTAACCTCTATCTACTTGCTCCGTAGTAATAGATAAGCATATGGAATGCATGTGGGTATGTATAAGTGCTATGTTGCCTATAGAGGTGCTGTATCATTGGAGAGACCAATGAATGCATTCCCCGAAGAGATAATGGTAGTAAGATGGCGATCCACTTTATAAAGACGATACCCTACCCATTGCGCGGGAGGAAAACGTCATGTTTTCAATCGATATATCGTTTGATAGAGAGAGATGCTTATGGTTCTTTCTCTAAAAGGAGCAATCTCGTCCATGGATGAAACGACAATTGTGCAGAGTTCATCAGCTGATTTAGCGGCAGGTGATGGGCGTGGGAAAGTTGTAATGGATGTCCGCGATATCACCAAAAGCCTGCCTCTAGGGCGTGAGCGTGTCGATATTCTTAAAGGCATCAGTTTTCAGATTATCAGTGGAGAGTTTGTCTCCATTGTTGGTCCCTCTGGCTCTGGGAAAAGTACGTTACTGGGCATTATTGCGGGTCTGGATAATCCAACCGCTGGGCAGGTGCTGATTGATGGCGTCGATATTGCACATATGACCGAGGGCAAGCTAGCCGCTGTACGCAATAACAAGATAGGCATGGTTTTCCAGGCTTTCAATTTGATTCCGACCCTGACGGCACAAGAGAATGTTGAAGTGCCGCTCTACGTAGGCAAGCATAGAGGTTCGCCGTCCGCGCGTGCACAGGAACTGCTGGAGCTGGTCGGACTTTCCCACCGTCTAAAGCACCGACCAAGCCAGCTCTCGGGCGGCGAGCAGCAGCGGGTAGCGATAGCACGTGCGCTCACCACTAATCCTGCTATTGTTATTGCCGATGAACCTACTGGCAACCTGGATGCGAAGAATGGCGAGAATATATTGAAGCTCATTGCTGATCTACGTATGCAAACAGGCAAGACCTTTATTATTGCCACCCATGACCAGGCCATAGCCTCACATGCTGACCGGGCGTTGCGCATTGTAGATGGCCTCGTGGCATCCATTGATGCGACCGGTGGGAGAATTACGCGGTGAAGACCTCAATGTATTTCAACTATGCCTCGCGTTCACTCGTACGTGGTGGGCAGCGGACGATGCTGGCTATTTTCTGTATAGCGATAGGTGTGCTGGCTATTGTCGCCTTGCAACTGGTTGGTCTGATGATCAACAATGCCTTTACTGTCAACGTCCGGGATGCGAATGGTGGGGATATCGCCGTTCGCTCACAGAATCAGCCATTCATTCAATCAGACCTGTCCTATTTCAATCAATTGGAAAAAGCAGGCATCATCAACAACTATACGCCTGTTGTTAACACGCAAGGCGCATCCGGCGCAAATCTCTCACTCAAAGAAACGTTCAGTATACGGGTAGTGGATGCGCAGAATTATCCTGTGGTAACGCCGCCCATCTTTAGCAGTCCCAGCAATGGTAAGCTGGCAAACCTACTCAAGAATGATCAGGTGGTCGTTACGCAGCCATTTATTGATCAATACAAAAAGAAGATCGGCGATACGTTTGCTATCCACATTGGTTCGCGTGACCAGGGAGGACGCACTCTGCATGTGAAGCTAGCGGGGATCGTCACGGACTCCGGCATACTCGCGCAGTCCGGTAGCGTTGTACTGCTCTCGCGCATCGATTACCAGGCTGCGGCTCCCAAAGAAGCCATTCTGTATGACACCATCAACATCGTCACCAATCAGTCACATATCAATCAAGCAGTTAAAGATATCCAGTATAAATTCCCGATAGCCTCTACGCAGACTGCCGCTGATGCCTTGAAGGCCCAGCAATCAACCATCGATAACATCCAAAAATTCCTGGAGATCGCTGGCTTGATGGCTTTATTGATTGGCGGCGTCGGTATCGTCAATACGATGCAGGTGCTCTTATCGCGTCGCAAGACAGAGATTGCTATGCTCAAAACGACTGGCTACCGGCGTTTTGATCTCTATCTGCTATTCGGTCTAGAAGCGGGCTTGCTGGGTCTGGTAGGAGGTATTGTTGGGGCAGCAGGTGCAACGGGCGTCAGTTATCTGGTGCGTAATCTGGTGCAGCAGACGTTCCAGTTGAATATCCCCTTTTTGCTTGACTGGCTCACGCTAGGTGGAGGCGTGTTGATTGGACTTGTGACCGCCTTGATCTTTGGCTTGTTGCCCATTGTGCAGGCGGCAAACATCCGTCCATTGAACGTTATTCGTGAACTGCCGGAGGGTCGAGGTGTTGCCAGCGTCATCTTGACAATTTTCTTGCTGTTTGTGCTTTCCATCCTTTTCTGTCTGCTGGCTATCGTTGTGCTGAATCATGATGTGGTTCTGGGCGTTACCTCCGTTTACGGCACATTTGCCTTCCTGGGTCTGCTAAGTCTGTTCTGTGGACTGCTCATCTTTATTTTAAGCAAGCTACCTGTCCCCGAACAATTCAGTATTGGCTACCTGGGACTGGTTATTGCGATGATAGCGATCTCAGCCTTGCTCCTCTGGCTATTGCCTGTGTTTGGTATCATGTCGCTGGTTGTTGCGCTAATGGGCCTGGTTGTAGTGGTGCTACCACGGACCTGGAAGGCCACGATCAAGATGGCGCTACGCAATCTGGGACGGCAACGCGCACGTACTACTACGACTATGATCGCTTTGTTTGTCGGTATCTTCACCATTGGCTTGATCGTCGTGCTGGGACAAAACCTGCATGACGCAGTAAGCAATGTGCTTACAAACTCGCTCAACTACAATGTCTTCGCCATCACTTCAAACTCCGACACGACCAGATTACAAAATAAGCTCACTACCATTCCCGGACTCACACTCTCCCAGCAGCACACGCTGGCATCGACCTCGCCGGTAACTGTTAACAATCAGCCAATCCAACAACTACTGGCAAAAGGGAGCCGCGTAACCAATCGTGTCGCGCTCTATTACTTAAGTGGCTTAGAGGGATACGATGTGGCAGACAACCAGATCCCCAGTACACAATTTATGTCCATAACGGCTGGTCGTAATCTCCGACCGAGCGATGCCGGGAGCAACAACATTGTTATTTCCTATCAGTTGGCGCAAAATGGTCCACTCTACTTAAAAGTAGGAGATAAGGTGACGTTGACGGGCGTTGACCGTACGAGTATGAGAACAGTAACCATTGTGGGGATTTATCGTAATAGCACGACCTTTGGTGGCAGTCTCTATCCGCTCCTGGCGACGAAAGATACTGTTAAAGCTTTATCGCCAAGAGGCGTCAGTCAGTCAATCTTTTATCTGAAGATTGATCCGAATAAATTGAGCCAGGCTACGGATCGTATCGGGAGCATCGTGCCGAACGCCTTTGTCTTTAACCTGGCAAGCATCAGTGATTTTATTGATCAGTTGCTTAACGATATCCTGTTGACGCTGACCACCATCGCCTCGCTATCGTTGCTGGCGGGTCTTATTGTCATAGCTAACGCGGTTGCCTTAGCTATGTTGGAGCGGCGGCGCGAGTTGGGTATTCTCAAATCGGTGGGCTATACCAGCCGTACGATTCTCAGCGAAGTATTGCTGGAAAATGGCTTGGTAGGAGCAACGGGAGCGTTACTGGCAATGCTGCTGGTCACATTGGTAACGTCGTTGATGGGCAAGTTTGTCTTCAACTTGAACTTTTCCGTCAACGCATATACCACGATAGAGCTGATACTTGGCTCTGCGTTACTGGCAATGCTAGCCTCCGCACTGGTAGCCTGGCAAGCTGTGCGTGTGCGACCGTTAGACGTATTGCGTTACGAGTAACACTCCCACGTCACCGGCTGATCTAGCACGGCATCCTGCTATTCAGCGTCATTTTCCTGGATGTAGGTTTGCAGATAGGTCAGGAGTACCGTGCGCATGTCGTTGACAGAAAGGGGCAAGCAGTAAAAATGGCGAAGCAAGTAACTTTTCCACCAGGACCGCAAGGGCTTCCCGTCCTCGGTAATTTCTTGTCGTTTCGGGACGATCCCCTCAACTTTATGACTGCAGTACAGCGGCGCTATGGTGATCTGGTCTCGGTGAAGCTCATGAATACCCGCGTTATCTGTGGCTTTCGTCCTGAGCATGTGCGTTATTGCTTGATGGAGCGTCCGCGTAGCTTTCAATCGCTGCAGAGCCAGGGTGGCAACCTGCGTATCTTGCTCGGCGAGGGTCTGCTGACCAGCGAAGGGGACTTCCATCGTCAGCAACGGCGACTCGTGCAGCCTGCATTTCATCGCCAGCGCATCGAGACGTATGCCGATACGATGGTCAACTATACGCTGGAAACCCTGGAGGGCTGGCAAGCTGGATGTGAGGTCGATATGGCAACACAGATGCGGCAGTTGACGTTGCGTATCGTTCTCAAGACGATGTTTAACGTGGAGAGCCATGAGCAGGCGGTGATGCTGGGTCACGCCTTCAACACCGTCATTGGTCAGGCTCCACGTCGTTTACCGTTGGTGCGTGGTCCCCTGGCCCGTTTGTTAGAGAGAAGCGGACGCGAGCAGCTCGATACATTCGTTGCCACCTTAATTCAACAACGTCGCACTGACGAGCATGATCAAGGTGACATCCTCTCCATGCTAATGGCGACCCATGACGAGGGTGAGAGCCTGAGCGATCAGCAGATCCGCGATCAGGTGATGACCTTAATGGCGGCAGGCCACGAGACCGCGCAGAATAGCCTCTGTTGGACCCTCTATCTGCTCGCGCAACATCCTACCGTATTTGAAAAGCTGCTGGCCGAGCTTCATACCGTTCTGCATAGTCGAGTTCCTACTGCACAGGATCTGGCGCAATTACCCTATCTTGAGTGGGTCATGAACGAGTCCTGGCGCGTTTATCCTCCTGCGTGGCGCATCGGTCGTTGAGCTAGCGAGCCGATTGAACTGGACGGTTATCGTTTCCCGACCGGTACCATCGTACTGCTGCATCAGTGGGTCACTCATAATCTACCTGAGATTTGGGGCGACCCCGAAAACTTTCGCCCCGAACGCTGGGACCCCGCACAAAATCAGAAGGTACCCCAGGGCGCGTACTTCCCCTTCGGGGGCGGCCCGCGCATCTGTATTGGTATGCCTTTCGCGCAGATGGAGGTCCGCCTGTTGCTTGCCACTATGCTACAACATTACATTCCGCGTCTTGCACCCAATCAGCGGATTGTCCCTTTGCCTCGCGTCACGATACGCCCACGTGATGGCATGCGCATGATTTTGCAACCTGTGAACTGATGTAATCTTACAGTGGCAATAATAAGAGGGGAATTTCCATCTCTTCGGGCGTCAGTCCGCCATGATGGCCCTGGAAGTGCATGCCAAATTTGCCTTCTTCATACCACCAGACGCTCTCGTGCTTGTAGGGGAGAATGACCACATTCCCCAGCCGCTCCAAAAGCACAGGGGAAGGCGTTTCCATACCAAAGAAGTGTTGGTCCAACAGATCCTGTGTCAGATAGACTTCAGCTTTCCCGACCAGACGTTGCCGTAGCTCAGCCAGGAGGGAAGTGACGTGCTCCTCCTTCACATAGAGAAACATATCGCGTGCAGAACCGGCAGGAACCAGTAAACTGCCCCGCTTATTGGTCTTGAGGGAGCGTGCAATGCCCGGTATCTGTCTATTCAAGTAATAGGTTGTGCGTGGGTCAACTTCAACCTGGCCGTGATCGGCGCTCATCATAAATAAGGTTTTCTGCGTTTTGCCATGCACCTGTTGATAAAAGATCTGCTCCATACTGCTAAGGCAGTAATCCACCGCTTCCTCGAACATCTTGGAGTGAGGACCATAGTTATGGCAGGCAGCATCGATGCGATCAAAGTAGAGAAAGTAATAAGCAGGTGTGGCACCCTTGCTGTTGAGCAATTCTGCCATGAGCGTAAATGCTTCTTGCAGTGTTCTGTAAGGGTGAATGGTGGCACCACGAAAGACAATATCTGAGTAAGTCGATGAGGCATACGCCTGATATTGCAATATGTGAGAATTGACACCTTTTGCCTGCAAAGACCGATACAACGTCTGTTTGGGGAAGAAGTTCGCGGGTGGTATCGCGGAATGCTTGATGGTGTCTCTGGTTAGCTTGTCTCCGATGTAAGAAAAAAGCAATGGCGAAATGATCTCATCCACCAGTGGCTCATAATAGTTCCATTCATAAACGCCGCTCTGACCAACGTTTAGACCGGTATGAATACAGGTAACGTGCGCAGCAGTTGTCGAGGGGAATTGCGAAGTTAATTTAGAGACCACCCCCTGTGTGAGTATGGTCTTGAGAAAACTATATTTCTCGGCGTAGCGTTCAAAGAAGCGCCAGCCAAACGCATCAATAAAGAAGAAGACAACCTTATCGTAGCGCTTCGGCAGATCCCCGAGAATATCTAGTGGCAGTGTGTTTTGGCCCTGTCCTGTGAGAAGAAATTCGATGGTGGCTGGCAGCCGGGAGAAGCAATATGAGTCGTAGCATGGTCGTACGAAGCGCTGAGAGAACTTCGCATGGTTGACTGCTCTTAGAGATGCTGCATTGAGCATACTTGTTCCTGCTTCCTAAATAGGTGAGGTTGTATATCTATAGCTTTGGTTGCTGCCTATTGAACAGTATATCACGAAATCTAGAAACTTGAGCAAACAAATAATTCTTATACAACCGACGAACTCATCGGCTTTCTCTGAATCAACGTTTGCCTAGCACTTTTTTCTTGTGTTATATGCGCGGGGACATCTATGGATGTAGCTCTGCGCGATGCAGTGATGCTGTGCAGAGAAACTATACTGATCGAAGTGGAACAGAAAATACTGAAATTGCTGTAGAAATAATGGAAGTTTACACGAAATTAACTGTTACTCCCCCTAACACGTATATATTGGACCAGGAAGTTTCATATTCGCGTTATCTTTGCTTTACAGTTGTGCTTTTGTGCAATATATTGTGGGCGAGTGTTGTTTTAACGTACAGATAGCATTGAAAGCGAACAGAGATTTAGGGAAAAAGTGAAGGTAGGCATGCGATCAGCATTACCGATCTGTAAACAGTGTGGACAGCCGATCATAGGCGATTATGTAAACGCATTAGGAGCTACGTGGCATCCAGAGCATTTTGTCTGTGCGGGTTGTGGACGTCCTCTGGAGAGTACGCGCTTTGTTATGCACGATGAAGCTCCTTATCATACTGCGTGTTATGGTCAATATGTTGCGCCGCGTTGTGCCTACTGTGGGAAACCGCTGATCACAGAATATCTGGTAGATCAATGGGGCACAACGCACTGTAAGGAGCACCAGGGGCAATATCCTTCCTGCTCATTCTGTGGACGTCTTGTGCCACCTGAACAGCAGGATGGGAGTACTGAATATATCCGCTGTCCAATCTGCCGCGCCAGTGCTATCGAATCAGCCGTAGAAGCAAAACCGCACTTCTCGCAGGTAATTCGCTGGGTGAGCGATCAAGGTCTCGCCTACAACAACCTGCACTTGAGCCTGGAACTCTGCCATCGTACACGACTAGCGGAATTACTGCAGGTGCGTAGCCATACCCATTCTCTAGGAGCCACGACCAGTTCTATCTATGAACAAAATGGGCAGGTTGTTCGCGCCCAGGTCAATGGTATTGCTGTGCTGCATGGGCTGCCAGCCATGCTCTTCAAAGGCGTCACTATCCATGAACTCGGTCATGTCTGGTTGATTGTACAGAGCATTCGTGGTTTACCCACCTGGGCTGAGGAGGGTTTTTGTGAATTCCTCTCCTATCACTACTATGACGAAGTGAATACAGCCGAGAGTTGTTATCACGCACTTGGCATTGAACGCAATTCAGATCCTGTGTATGGTGAGGGCTTCAGACGTATCCAGGCATTTGTTGAGCGCTATGGATTTGCGCGCTACCTCGAAATTCTGTGTACAACAAAGCAACTGCCGCGTTGGTAGCAGATGTTTAGCTGGCTTTAAGCACCTGCATCGGCTATGGCAGGACCCCACGCCGTGACTCGCTGAGGTGTAATCACGATCACTGGATACTGTTCTAATGCCATGGCTAGATATTGTCTGTAGCGTTCTCGTAAGAGGTACAAAGCACGTGAGTGGAGTTCATCTGAGGAAAAAAAGAGTTCGGCGTGGCCCTGGATCATAATATAGCCAAGTTGCGACCAATCGTCGGAGTACTGGTCGATGAGCAAGGTGGCTTCGTGGCGGGCTTCGATGTTGCGGACGCGTCGCAACCTGATCGGAGCGACGCTCTTAGGCTTCTCATCAAGTGCGATATAGAAGTGCGTGCCATCAAAGGCATAGCAGACGGGAACGAGAGAAGGTGTCCCGTTTTCGTCTGCTGTCGCGAGGCGTGCCACTCGCTGTCGCTGTATAAAGGCCGTTTCGGCTGTAGTGAGTGTGCTACGCCTGGTCATCAATCATCCTTCTCTTTGCCTGCATGCAGAAATGCAACGAGAATCGCGTTTCTGCATGTCTATGGGTATTAGCGACCAGCAACCTGGATCTTCTCAACCTCAGGGATAATGCTGTTGGCGAGTACATCGAATGCTTCCAGATCCGCGACATTGATCAGACTAAAAATGGCCTGATCGATACCCAGGCTGGCTAGCTCTGCCAGTTTGTCTATCACTGCGTTGGGGGAGAGCGTATTATTGCGGCCATCGCGTGTAATATGGAGCGCATTGAGCGTTGTCTTCTCAATCTCCTCATAGGGACGACCAAGAGCCTGGCAGTGATCGCGTAGCACATCCAGCTTGCGCTTTAACTCGTCTGTGCCGAGACGGGCGAAGATATTACAAGCATCGCCATATTGTGCCACCATGCGCAAAGTCTTGCGCTCGCCAGTACCACCGATCAGGATGGGTGGATGTGGTTTTTGCACAGATAGCGGCGAGTTAAGTGGACGCTTCAGATTATAGTGCTTGCCTTCATACGGCTGCTCATTGCCATCCCACATCTGATGCGCGATTTGCAATGTTTCTTCCAGCCGCTCGAAGCGCTCTGCTAATGGAGGAAAGGGCACGCCTAATCCCTGGTGTTCTTCCTCATTCCATGCTGCGCCAATACCGAAATACGCACGTCCATGTGAGAGTACATCAAGCGTTGTGGCCGTTTTCACTAGCAGACCAGGATAGCGATAAGTGACTCCTGTCACCATCGTGCCAAGCTTAATATGGTTTGTATGACCGGCAGCAAAAGCCAGCGCGCTCCAGCCCTCAAGCATATCCAGCTCAGGCGCTCCAACCATACGTATTTGAAAGAAGTGATCCATAACCCACAGGCTATAGAAGCCTGCTCGCTCTGCACGCTGCGCGATGAGTGCAAATGTATCGCCAAGCTGACCAGGGTCGTTGGACCAAGTAAAATTGGGAACCTGCAAACCGAGACGCATAATTTTTACGACCTTTCGTGATTAATATGCTACAGGTAATCTATAATTCGTCTGTGTGCAGTATACAACATGTCTGCTGTCCCACGGTGATAGTTTTATTGACCAATCACAGACATTATTAGCAGATGGGTCTCTTAATGTGGCTCTATCACCTGCCGATAGGTGAAGTGAGAGAAATTTTCTGCTGCACTTGTTTGATAAATAATGCTTGCTCCCCCTTTTTGGGGGTGCGCAAGTCACCTATACTAATTTTCTCGTGCAACTCTGTTTTACCGTATTTTGGGCCTGCAATTACCTTGACGTTGAGAACTTGCTGTGATATTTAACTATTGGGGCATAGTTCTGATCGTTGATTTTTTGCAGCAGAATGCTAAGGAGAAAAGAAGCCATGAGTAAAACAAAAGAGCCTACAACGGGGCAAGTGAACCAAGGAAGTAGTATCTGTACAGCATGCAAATATCCTGTGGAAAAGCTAAATCGGTGTAAATCATGTAAATTGTTGTTTTGCATACAATGTTGGAACCCTGATAGCGAAGCATCGGACCTATGTAACGATTGCTGGAATGACCTTATGGACCTTCATGAACGTGGATTACGGAGAATGTTAGAGGAAAACGAGAGTGAACAGTAAAAACAGTATTTTATTCTGTTTATCCTCCACTTCCGGGATCGTCGGAGCAGCCGCCATTTGTCTAACTACTAGAGCAGGCAAGCTCTATAAAGATGGTTGTTAAGATGCCGAGCAACCAAAGCTACTGCATAAGTCCTTGCTCGTTCTATGCATATTTTCCATAGGTGACGTATAGATGGAAAAGCATACCTGCGATGGCGATATACTGCTACCGCAGGTATTTATTTATGTGGAAGATAGAAAGCTTTATTTTACGATAATCGTGAGGTTCATGCCTGGATGAACCGTACAGTATAAATGGAACGTCCCGGCTGTATTAAATGGTCCTATGGCCTGACTGCCAAAGCTGCCAACGGTGTCATTCACTTTTGGTGCGCCTGTTTCTACCTTTGGTTCGGGATTATCATTGCTATCCCATGAGCCATTCGTAATGATGTGTACGGTGGCAGTATCGTTAACCATGTCGACGGTCTGCCCTTTTTGGATGGTGATAGATGATTGTGCGAAGTTGGTGTCAGTGAGATGGACCACATTTGGTCCACTCGCTGCTGAAGTGCTTCCTCCACAGGCTACTGCTAGTAGCGTGAGGATCACTAATAGACTTGCTAAGGATACTGCTTGCCAGATGTTTTTCATAATATGCTTGATTACTCCCTACAAAATGACTGGGCGCGCCTGCTATCAGTCGATGCACAGCTCTTTGTGTCAATGCGTCTATGACAGATGGCTCCAGGACCATCTCTTCTCTTCTCTATCTTCTCTGTATTATAGATGGGAGCACACTGAAAATCTACCTGCTTGTCTTTATTGCAGGGCTATTCAAAGGTGCAATGCAAAGGCTTGACATCTTTGACATTGCCTGTTACGTTCTTTCTAAGCAACATTGGAAGACAGACGCATCGTTTCAACTAAAGCCTATCTGATAAAAGTTAAGAGGAACAGATCATGAAATCAATTAAAATCATTGTCGAAAAACATGGGGATGGTTATGTGGCTTATCCATTGGGATTGAAAGGCGTCATTGTTGGAGAAGGTGATAGCTATGAGGAGGCGCTTGCCGATGTGAAATCAGCCATACGATTTCATCTTGAGACCTTTGGCCCAGATATCTTCGATACAGATTCTCCTGTTCTGGAGGCTTTTGTAGCTGAGGCGGGAGTAGCGCTCTCGTGACCCATTTCCCTGTTGATGCTCCCAAGATGAAAGTCATAAAGGCATTTGAATTGCTCGGATTTTCCCTGGTAAGGGAACGTGAGCATATTGCGATGATCCGCGAGAATGCTGATGGGACGCGAACTCCATTAACACTGCCTAATCATAGTAAGATCAAGGGATCTACCCTGAGAACTATCTGCACTCAAGGAGGCATACCAAGGGAAGAGTTTTTGCGGACATATTATAACACCTGATTGACCTTGATGCTTGCTATCATGTTTATCTAACGTAAGCATCAGTTATACAAAAAAACTTGATTGTTGCTGTTAGTTGTCATGTTGTACACATTTTTGGAATAAAATTATTGCTTGACATGCCCTGAGGGATAGTGTATGCTTTGTTCCAATCAAGCGAATAGGAATAATGCGCTGATCAGGATTAGTAGACGCTGGTATTGCCGAGCAGCGAGCCGAGAGAGTGCAAGTCGGTAGATGCATACCACGTTGAACCCGCCTGAGAGCGTCAGTGAGGAACTGGCCGGTGATCTTCGCCGTTATCTGGAGGGGCGGTTGTTGTTTGACCGCATGAGTGGGATCATACTGTGAGGTATGATTCAAAATGAGGTGGTACCACGGGTAATATGCTCGTCCTTGAATGGGGCGAGTTTTTTTATGCATGTTTCTGATAGAGAGATAGAAAGGGAACTCCACTTAATATGAGCAACGAAGAAAAGTTCGTTGAGGATATTGTCGACCAGGACGACAATTTTTCTATGTGGTACAATCAGGTTGTACGTAAGGCAGAACTGGCTGATTATGCACCAGTACGCGGTTGTATGATTATCCGGCCATATGGCTATGCGCTGTGGGAAAACATTCAGCATCTTCTGGATACACGTTTTAAAGAGACTGATGTTGTGAATGCATACTTTCCTCTGCTCATTCCCCGTAGCTTTCTGGAGAAGGAAGCCGAGCATGTTGAAGGTTTTGCACCTGAGGTGGCCTGGGTGACACGTGGTGGCGGTGAGGAATTAGAAGAGCCACTCGCTATTCGTCCGACCAGTGAGACCATTATTGGTCATACCTACGCGAAATGGATTCAGAGCTACCGAGATTTGCCTTTGTTACTCAATCAGTGGAATAACGTCATGCGTTGGGAGAAGCGTACGACATTGTTCCTGCGCACCTCTGAGTTCCTCTGGCAGGAAGGCCATACCGCTCATCGTACGCTGGAAGAGGCTGAGGAGCGTACGCGCCTGATGCTTGAGGTCTATCGCGCTTTCGCCGAGGAGGACGCCGCAATGCCGGTGATTGTCGGTCGCAAGAGTGAGAACGAAAAGTTTGCCGGTGCGTTGCGCACCTACTCCATAGAAGCCTTAATGGGTGATGGCAAAGCCTTACAGGCAGGCACCAGCCATAATCTGGGTGATAATTTTGCGCGCAGCTTTGATATCCAGTTTCTGGATGCCGATGGGCAGCGTAAGTATTGCTCGACCACCAGTTGGGGCATGAGTACGCGTATGATTGGTGGCATCATCATGGTACATGGTGACAAATCCGGTTTGATCATGCCGCCACGTCTGGCACCGCATCAGGTTGTCATTGTGCCGATCTGGCGTAAGGAACATGAAAAAGCTCTGGTTAATGAGCAGGTAGATCGTGTAGAGAAGCTGCTCAAAGGCAAAGTGCGGGTGAAAGTGGATCGCAGTGATAATACGCCCGGCTGGAAGTACAACGAGTGGGAGATGCGTGGTGTGCCTGTGCGTATGGAGATCGGCCCGCGCGATGTGCAGAACAACAGCGTGATGCTTGTCAGGCGCGACAATCGGGCCAAAGAAGTGGTCTCTATAGATGCCCTGGAGACGCGCCTGCCCGCCTTATTAGCGGAAATCCAGCAAGCACTCTATCAGCGTGCTCTGGCGTACAGAGAAGAGAACACGCACTACACCGACAGCTATGATCAGTTCAAGCAAATTATTGCGGAGAAGCGGGGTTTTGTGCGTGTGAAGTGGGCTGAAGACAGTGCCGCCGAACTGGCGATCAAGGAGGAGACAAAGGCGACATTGCGCGTTATTCCGTTTGACCAGCCCGAGGGAGGCGTCAAAGGCAAATGTATCTACACGGGGAAGCCCGCGACCTGTGAGGCCATTTTTGCTCGTGCCTACTAGTGCTTGCGGTAGCTTCATACCGATCAAAGCAAAAGGAACCACCTGACATCGCTCTCTACATCTTCTGTTGCAAGACATGTTCGTGGAATGATGCTGAAGATGTCAAGTGGTTTTGCGCGTAGAAGACTTTCCGCGTGCGCTTAAACCAGCATATAAGCTGCTGATCGATTTTGGTGCCGAATTAGGCGTAAAAAAACCATCGGCGCAGATTACCAGGCATTATGCCAAAGATGAGCTAGTAGGTACGCAGGTCATGGCCGTGGTCAACTTTCCGCCCAAGCAAATCGGACCTTTCATATCGGAGGTACTCATGTTGGGGGTAGCGGATGAGCATGGTGATGTTGTGTTGCTGCGCCCAACCGTAGCGGTTCCGCCGGGTGGAAAAATGTTTTAGATATGTATTGCTTTACTTGACACGTTGCAATGCATAGTGTATTCTTTGCACAATGAAATGAAATACAGACAACGCGCAGATCAGAATTAGTAGATGAAGGTCACGTCGAGTAGCGAGCCGAGAGAGTGCAAGTCGGTAGATAAAGACCGCATTGAACCCATCTGAGAGCGTCAGTGAGAAACTGACCGGTTGCCTCTCCGTTAGCTGGAGGCGCGGCCCTTCTACTGTTTAGAGGACCGTATGAGTGGAACCATAGCGTGTGTCTGTGGTTCAAAAGAGGTGGTACCGCGAGTGCATATGCTCGTCCTTGCAGAGGACGAGTTTTTTTGTTCCCATTTTTGTGTGCGGACTGTATGTAATTGCATGAGGAGGAAACTTTGTCATTACTGATCGAAGATAAGGCCGTTGTGTTGTTTCAGGGTGATAGTATCACTGATGCAGGCCGCTATCGTGAAGATCCTGACGACCTGGGAACTGGCTATGCCATGCTAGCAGCTTCCTGGTTTCAGGCGCTCTATCCTGAAAAAGGAGTGCGTTTTCTCAATCGTGGCGTTTCAGGGGATCTCGCCAATGACATGCAAAAACGTTGGCAGAAAGATTGTCTGGATTTGCAGCCCAGTTGGGTTTCCATCTTGATCGGTGTCAACGATACCTGGCGGCGTTATGATAGCGATATCGTTACCCCCATTGCTACCTACGAGGCCAGCTATCGGGCCATTTTAGTGCGCACTGTGCAGGAATCGCATGCGCGGTTGATCCTCGCCGAACCGTTTGTGTTGCCTGTGCTGCCGGATCGTTTCGCCTGGCGCGAAGATCTCGATCCACGCATTCATGTTGTCAGAAAACTCGCATGTGAATTTGGTGCTCTATTAATCCCGTTTGATGGACTCTTTGCCCAGGCCTCTACCTTGCGTGAACCTGCTTTTTGGGCTGCTGACGGTGTGCACCCGACACCGGCTGGATATGCGTTGATGGCTCAAGCCTGGTTGCGCGCAGTCAGAGCGATATAACTTATCTAGTTTATAATTGGAAGGAAATGAGTGATGTCTCAAGTGAAAATCGTTGTTCGTGAAGCTTGCCTGCAAGATAGCGCGGCTATTGCCGATATCCTGCGCGCGGTCGGCTGGTTTGACATCAACACGAAAGCGCCCGAGCAGACGCAAGCGCGTGTTGCCGCTGCTGTTGAGCTGGCTTTGCGCGAGAAAACGAATACTATTCTGGTTGCCGAGTATGTGCATGGAGATACTAGTGGACATGTGGTAGGTTATGTTGCCGTGCACTGGTTCTCTAATCTCATGTTTGGAGGGAATGAGGGCTATGTCTCAGAACTTTTTATTCATCCTGCTGAGACGGGCAAAGGCATTGGGAGTCGTCTGTTGGATACCGTTAACGCTTACGCACTGGAGCGTAGCTGTCTGCGCTTGTTCCTGATAAATAAGCGTACTCGTGAGTCGTATCAACGTGGTTTCTATCGCAAGCACGGCTGGGAAGAATTGTCTGATAAGGCCTTTTTCTCGCATACGCTACCTGTTCTGAGCTAATCAGGCGAGGGAAGAAGAGGAAGGAAGAGGATTATGCAAACATTACCATTTTATCCGCGAGGATTTCGTTCCTGTGCCAAAAACATTGGTGTCAGGGATGAAACACTTGATTTTACAGTTATTGTGTCAGATGTGCCTGCGTCGGCGGCAGCTATGTTCACTCAGAGTCGTTTCTGTGGCGCGGCCATTACGGTGGGCAGAGAGCAGATCGCTGACGGTCAGTTGCAAGCCTTTGTCATCAATAGCAAAAATGCGAACGTGGCGACCGGTGAACAGGGGCTTGCCAACATTCGTGAACTCGTCCAGCTAGTTGCTGAGGAATTAGGTATTGCTCCTGGCAACGTTTTGCCTTCATCGACGGGCGTCATCGGCTGGCAATTATCGATGGAAAAGCTGCGTGCAGGCGTGCATGGTATTCGTGCTGAGCTGCGCGAGGGCCAGTTGCATATCTCCGCGCATGCCATTATGACCACAGATACGCGTCCCAAGATCCATGCGCGTAGAATTGGCGAGGCCGTCCTTGTAGGTATGGCTAAGGGGGTGGGCATGATCGAGCCGAATATGGCGACGATGCTCAGCTACTTCGTCACTGACGCTCGTATTGAGCCGGATCTGCTGAAGCAGTATCTCAAAGAAGCTGTGAATCTTTCATTTAACATGGTTAGCGTGGATACCGATACGAGCACAAGTGATACTGTCGCTATTATGGCAAACGGTCTGGCTGGCGAAGTAGATACCGATGAGTTTCGGCGTGCCTTACAGGCTATGGCTATCGAGCTAGCGAAAGATGTAGCGCGGGATGGTGAAGGCGCGACCAAGCTTCTGGAGGTGACAGTTGGGCAGGCGGCATCTTTTGCACAAGCGAAGCGTGTAGCCAAGTCTATTGTCAACTCGCCCCTGGTCAAAACCGCTATTTTTGGCACAGACCCGAACTGGGGACGTGTGGCGATGGCGATTGGCAAATGTGACGAGCAATTGGATATTGTGCCCGAAAAAGTCTCTATCGCCTTTGGCGATCTATCGGTTTATCAGGGGCACGCGCTTGGTCAGGAGCATTTGTCGCAGTTGAAAGCCTACCTGCAAAATGCTGAAGTGACCATTCGTGTTTCGCTTGGCCTGGGAACTGCCAGCGCAACCGTCTGGGGCTGCGATCTTTCCTATGAATATGTCCGCATCAATGGCGAATATACTACGTAGCTGCTCGCTAATGTAAAGGTAAGAGGGAGCCTGAAAAAGTTCACTGCAAGCTCCCTCTTTTTTGCATAGAAAGTACAACGATAATGAAACATAGAAATTGAGAGTTTGGTGTGGTCTTGATAAAGGCTAGGCGTGCTTCACGAACCATGTGTGGAAAAAAGAGTAGATCTTGAGAATCTTTGTGGTTCTCTATATGCATCTCCATTACCTCTATGGTAAGCTGTATTCAAGGAGGGTCCGCTTATGAAAACGCTGGGTGTTGCTATTGTCGTTATGTTATTGCTACTTCTGACTGTAGCAGGATGGCTGTTCTACCTGCAATCTTTTTAGCCGTTTGCTTGTCAGAGATCATCGCTGTAATCTGGACGTTCTTCAATGATTGGTTGTTGTGCTGGAAGTGGTGCCAGCCCTTGGGCATAGCGGCTTTTATCATAATCGAATCCTTTAGCTGATTGCTCAGAGATCTTTTCTTCGAGCCAGCGTGCCATCAATGCACCAAGCACGGCACCTCCTGCCAGAGCCATGACCTTTACCAGGGCTGTGCCAAATTCGTCCATTGCGTTCCTCTCTCTCATTGGTCTATGACAAACTCGTGTCATCAATCCTTTCTATATAAAGTACACGATCTAAAGCACCCAAAATGGTGATCAGACTAGCAATGTTAGGGGAACTGTATCGCATGTGTTAAAATTACCAGCAACGCTCAGTTATTGAAGTCCTTTATTGAGCAGAAGGGTGCTTTGGATCAAGCAAGTTTGAGGATGTGTGTATGGATAAATTGCAACGACGTATTCAGATTGCGCGCGGCGAACTGCCAGCAGATCTTTTGCTGCGCAACGTTCAACTAGTCAATGTATGTAGTGGTGAGTGTTATCCGGCTGACGTTGCTATCGCTGATGGCATCGTTGTGGGTGTAAGTGATCCCTCGGCGGGCTATCGGGCGCTTGAGGAACAAGATTTACAAGGGCGCTGGCTGGCACCCGGTTTAATCGATGGGCACATGCATATCGAAAGTACTATGCTGGTCCTTCCCGAGTTCGCACGTCTGGTTGTTCCTCGTGGTGTCACGGCTGTCATGCTTGATCCGCATGAGTTCGCCAATGTCATGGGCGTCGAAGGTATTCGTTACGTGCTTGAGGCCGGACATGGCTTGCCGCTTTCTGCTTACGTGATGCTTTCATCCTGTGTGCCTGCGTCTGCTTTCGAGAGTCCTTATCGTGTATTACTGGCCGAAGACTTGCTACCATTGTTAGGAGATGAGCGCGTGCTGGGCCTGGCAGAGGTGATGAATGTCCCAGGCGTTTTGCATGGTGATGAGCAGGTGCTTGCTAAGATTGCGGCAACGCTTGGGCATGGCCTGGTTGTGGATGGGCACGCACCCGGTGTGAGAGGTCGGGATCTTTGTGCTTACGCAGCGTCTGGTATTATGTCTGACCATGAATGTACAACGGCGGAAGAGGGACGACAACGTATCCGCCTGGGTATGTGGCTGATGATCCGTGAAGGTTCGGCTGCACGTAACCTCGAAGCTTTGCTCCCGCTCGTTCAGGAGCTGCATCCCCCGCGTGTTTTCTTTGTTACCGATGATCGTGATCCGCAGGATCTAACCACGCGTGGTCACATCGATTCGATAGTGCGACGGGCGATAGAGTTGGGCTTGGACGCGGTCGAAGCTATTCGTCTGGCATCCTACAATACCGCTCAGTACTTCAGACTCTATAATCGAGGAGCCATTGCACCAGGCTTTGTTGCTGATATGGTCGTGCTGGATGATCTGCATACCTTTCAGGTCTCAGCAGTCTATAAAGAAGGCAAACTGGTTGCCAGCAATGGCAAACTTCTGCCTGGTATGGCAGATGTGCCAGCGAGCACCTTTACGCGTGGAACTGGCACGGTGCATATTGGCACAATATCTGAAACTGCATTGCGCATCCCCGGCAAACCGGGCCTGATTGACGTGGTTGGTATTGAACCAGGACAGATTGTCACGCACCATCTGCGTGAAGAAGCTCCATTGCGCGATCATGAAATCATTGCTGATCCTGCTCGTGACCTGCTCAAGCTCGTGGTTATCGAGCGGCACCACGCCAGTCAACGCGTTGGATTGGGATTGGTCAAGGGCTTTGGTCTCAGGCGTGGAGCTATTGCGTCCAGCGTTGCACATGATGCGCACAACATCGTCATTGCTGGCGTAGATGATCATGATATTTTGCATGCGGCCTATGCTTTGCAAGAAATGGGTGGTGGTTTTGCTTGCGTCGTAGATGGTACTGTGCGAGCCAGTGTCCCATTGCCTATTGGGGGGCTTGTTTCGCCTTTGCCTGCCACTGAGCTGGTGGAACAACTGCGTACGCTCGATACGGTAGCTGCTGAGCTTGGCTGTACGTTAGACCATCCTTGTATGACGCTGAGTTTTCTCTCGTTATCTGTCATTCCATCGCTTAAGTTGACTGATCAAGGTCTGATTGACGTGGATACCTTCACGCGTATACCTCTACAATGTTGACTTTTTGCAGTAGCTCCCGGCGGAAATAACCGCTGTATTGCTTCTTTTGCTGCAAAGAGAGCATAGCCCGATGTCAGTGTTGACAGCCTGACCGGCAGTGCAGCCATATCTATTCTTATATTCCCATGTAGCAATGTTAGAGGAATCTTCTCTGAGTTTTGACATCACTGGATAAAGATGAAGCGCGCTTTTGCATAAAAGTGCTCTTTTAATGCTTACCGCGTGATTTAATGGGAAAATTGTTGATGATGGAAGTGCTGAGAAGCTCCACAAATACTTTACATACACGATGGGCCTGTCGATCATCAGTGCCAGTGATAAGGAGGCCTGATACCCATAGGCATTCAGATGAGCTACAGTGCTCAACGGTGTTTATTGTTTTGCACGTCATAGAAATACTCCACGCATCTGTGTTACGGAAGGTACAACAGTACTTTTCTGCGGCGGTGTGTTATTGTCCACAACAGAGGTGAAAGTGAAAAAGGTAACGTTTTTGTATACGGCGCGCTATGTCATTATGTCATTGGCGGCTCTTCTTTGTACAACTGTCCCTCTCGTATTGAGCAGTCCATCTCTTGTATTTGCAGCCTCACAGAGTAGCCCGGCTCAACGTTCAGTCATCCCCAATCAGCGATCTGCTATCCTGCAAAATCAAGCTCCATTACATATGGACCAGGCCAGTCGCATGCTGAGCCTCTCGATAGCGCTAAATTTGCGCAACGTTGCCGGTCTGCATCAGCTAATTGCCGAGCAAAATGATCGTAGTTCGTCCCTTTATCATCAGTACTTGACTCCGCAAGAGTTTACTGACCTCTTTAGTCCGAGTCAGGCAACCGTACAAAGTGTTGTACGGTATTTACGCAGTCAGAGTCTTACAATTACAGCGATTTCAGCCAATCGTACATTGATTGATACTGTTGGCACAGAGACGCAGGTTGAGCAAACCTTTCACATCACGCTTGCCGACTATGCGGTAGCTGGTCATCAGGTTTATGCGCCGACAAGTGCGCCAACAGTGCCTGCGTCCTTAGCGGGAGTGATCCTGAATATAGGAGGTCTGGATGATGTTGCCAATTATCATCGCCTGTATACAACCGGTGTGAGTGCGCATAATGGCCCTGATGGTGGCTATGGTCCAGGCAATTTGCGCACAGCTTATAATGTCAGCCCACTCATAAGTAAAAATAGCGGCTCGGGTCAGACCATCGCTATTTTTGAGCTAGATGGCTACAAGTCCGCCGATATCAAAAAATATCTGAGTTACTACAATCTTGGCCCTGCAAAATACTCCAATGTTCTAGTTGACGGAGCGACGAATACTGCAGGCGAGGGAGCTCTCGAAGATGAGCTAGATCTGGAAACGGTCTCGGCAATCGCGCCCGGAGCGACACAAAAAGTCTACATTGGCCCCAATAGCGATAAAGGAGTGAATGACACCTATAACCAGATAGTGACAGACGATGTTGCTCAAGTCGTCAGCACCAGTTGGGGAGAGTGTGAGGCTGACTCTGGTACCTCTGAATTGCAGACGCTTGATAATATCTTTGCGCAGGGAGCATCACAAGGTCAGGCCTTTTTCGCCGCTTCTGGCGACGATGGTGCCTTTGATTGTGGGACCAGCGCTCTCGCTGTTGACTTGCCCGCATCTGACCCCTATGTGGTTGGTGTTGGTGGTACGACGCTCAATACTGGCAATAGTGGCACCTATAAGAGCGAATTTACCTGGAGCAGTCACGCTGACAACTCGGGTGGTGGTGGTGGTATTAGCTCCTACTTCTCTCGCCCTAGCTACCAGACAGGTAGGAATTTGATCAATGCGAAGCGCGAGGTGCCCGATATTTCGGCTGATGCTGATCCTAATACAGGTTACTCGGTCTACTGCACGGTGACAGTGGCTGGCTGTGATAGTAGTGGTTGGATTACTATTGGTGGTACAAGCGCCGCCGCGCCTTTATGGGCTGCCATAGCCACTGACACTAACGGTTACTTGAGCGGTTTAGGTGCCAATACATTGGGAAGTGCCAGCACATTGATTTATAAACTGTACAATGCGACGCAGACATATACTGCATATCATGATGTCACAAAAGGTACTAACCTGTACTATCCTGCGGCACCTGGCTATGATAATGCGACGGGCATTGGTTCGCCTGATGCCTGGAGCTTCGCACGCGATCTCGCTAGCGTGTAGTCGAGTGCGTTACGAGGCAAGGATGCCCCTAACCTTGCTCCTTCTTTCTTTTATATCGCTCACCTTGTGTGTTGCCAGGTTTTCCGGTATAGAGAATGTTTCTTTTGCTGTTGCTTTTCGGGAGAAAAAAACATTCTGGCAGAAAAACAATGAGTCGTTTGTCTCATTAATAAGACCTTTGACTCCATATATGCTATTATGGTCTCAAACTTTCTTATATTGTAAACTTATAGAGATATTCGGGAGGAAACAGGTGTAGGGAAATGCCCCTATGCATGCGGGCTGCGCGCACGTCGCATAGAGTTCTCCTTATTGTGTCCGGTTTCGGGTTTGTCTATATTGTTTGTTGTAAAAAATAGGTCTTCTCATTTGTATTTTCTTGCATAGCTATCAGCCATCTCTCTTGAGGATGGAGGTATTTTTTCTAAGTACGAAGGTAAGGCGCATGCTACTGAAGCTTGTTGAATATCATTGGGTGGAGCATATTGACGATGCCTTGCTCCTCTTAGGGCGTCTTGACATGAAAACGGTGCCATTGGCGGGCGGTACGCATTTGCTCGGCTTGCATGATGATAGTATTGAGGCCGTTATTGACCTGCGTGATCTGGGGTTGGCCTATATTTCCGAAGACAATCGAGGCATACATATTGGAGCCATGACAACCTTGCAACAACTAGTTGACGACCCTCTCCTTAAAGAGTTTGCGGCTGGACTGCTAGCTCGGGCGGCGCTCGTCTCTTCCTCGTCGCGCCTGGTGCGTAACTGTGCAACGCTTGGTGGTACGTTAGCGACTGGCATCGCTTCGCAAGCGGATTTGCTGACGGCCCTTGTGGCTCTGGACGCAGAGGTCATTGTGCGCTCTGCTTCCAGGGCGCAGGTTGATTTAAGTGGTGGAACCTCTGATCGCCCCGGTTTAGCATTGGCAGGAGTTGTGTATAAAGGCAAACAGGAGCGGCGTATTCCTGTGAGTTTGTTCAACCTGGACCATCGCGTGCGTGAGCTTATCGTTGAGGTTGTTGTGCCGCGTCCTGCTGTGAGCCATGGCGCGTCTCTGCTGCGTGTTGGTCGTACGCCAACTGATATTGCGCTGCTCAACGTCGCTGCATCTGTGGAGATTGCTGAGGCGACCTATCAACATGTGCGCCTGGTTTTTGGAGGCTGCAACATGGAGCCTGTACGCATGTATGCTGTGGAGCGCTATCTTGAGGGGAAGCCAGTAGTACAGCCGCTGAATGGTCGTGCATTGCTCGATGCATTGCGGGGCGGTATGAATGCATTTCGACCGCCTGCTGATAGCCTGGTAAGTAGTAGTTATCGGCGTGTGAGTGGTCTAAGTATGGCATATCGTGCGCTTGAAGAGGCTATGACTGTAGCGCACTGGCGTAGTGTTGTTTCATCGGAGAGAGGGGTATAGAGAGCTATGGAACTTGAACTGCGCATCAATGGGGTGACGGCGAGTCAGGATATTGCCCCGGGTGAGTCGTTACTCACCTTATTGCGCCGCGAGGGCTACTGTAGTGTAAAGCAGGGCTGTGAAACTGGTGAATGCGGTGCCTGTACGGTTCTGGTTGATGGGATTGCGCGACCTAGTTGTGTTATGTTAGCGGCGCAGGCGGGTGGTTGTGCGCTCACTACGGCTGAAAGTCTGGGTACTGCTGAGCATTTGCACCCTTTGCAGGCTGCGTTTATTGAGGTTGGTGCGGTGCAATGTGGTTTCTGTACCCCTGGTATGTTACTTTCCGCGCAATCCCTACTTGCACATAATCCTACACCAACTGAGAGTGATGTGCGTGATGCACTCTCTGGCAACTTGTGCCGCTGTACCGGGTACGAAAAGCCCGTTCTGGCTGTCATGCGTGCTGCAGCGACCTTGCGTGGCGAAGATGTACCTGAGCTTATTTATGACACGATAGATGCCACTGAAGATGCCACTCTCAATACCAAGCGTTTGCTTGCGGTTAGCGGAAGCAGCGGAAGATTGAACGCGATCAGGCCTGAGGGGGCGACGAGCAAAATTCCAGCCCTGACAGCCAGCGCGGCTGTCGTTGCCAGCAAGCGTTCTGATGTACAGCAAGTCATAGGGAAATCTCTTCCCACTATCAATGCGACAAAACTTGCCACTGGTCAAGCTGTGTTCACGGGTGATTTTGTGCTGCATGATATGCTTTCTGCGTGTATCCTTACCAGCCCTCATGCTCACGCCGCCATTCGAGATATCGATGTATCGGAGGCCCGGGCGTTGTCTGGCGTGCATGCCGTATTGACCTATAAGGATATACCGCACATTTCTTATTCTGTTGGTACGAGTCCGCAGGGGTTGGAGGGTGTGCAAGATCGATATTGCCTGGACTCCGTTGTGCGTTATGTGGGTGATCGCGTGGCTGTTGTGGCTGCCGAGACGCCTGAGATTGCTGAGCAAGCTCTTAGTCTGATCCAGGTGAAATACGATGTGCTGCCAGCTATTTTTGATCTGCGCCAGGCTTCTGAAGCGGGAGCGCCGCGTTTGCATGCAGAGACAGAGGCACGTGGTATTTATGATGCTACCCGTAACATTGTGGCGCGTGTGCATGCGGATGTTGGGGATGTTGAGCAGGCATTTGCGACAGCCGATCTGGTTGTTGAGGGTGAATATTTAACTGCTCCGTTACAACTGGCTCCTATGGAGAAGCATACAGCCCTGACCTATTTTGACGAGGAAGGCCGTCTGGTTGTGCGCACGAACAGCCAGTCCCCGCATGCTATCCGGCGTACGCTTGCCACGATTTTGGGTTTGCCGTTGCGCCGTATTCGTATAGTCAGTTCAGAGGTAGGTGGGAGCTTTGGAGTGAAGCAAGGGCTTGCCTGCGAGGATCTGTGTGCACTGCTGACGCTAGTGACACGGCGTCCTGTCAGACTGGTCTATTCGCGCATGGATGAGTTGCGCGCTAGCCGTCCCTATCAGCAATATATTATGCGTCTAAAGACAGGCGTGAAGCGAGACGGTACTATTGTTGCGAATCAGTTGGTATTGCTCGCGGATACTGGTGCCTATGCAACACACTCGCTTATCACGCACGAGCATGCGATCAGTGCGCTTGCGCTCTATCCCTGTCCTCATATGCGTTTTGTGGCTGAGGTTCTTTACACCAACCACGCACCTGCAGGTACATTTCAGGGGTATGCGTTGCCACAGGAATACTTTGCCCTCGAAACGCATATCGACGAAGTTGCCAGGCAGCTTGGCATCGATGCTCTGGTCTTGCGCCGTAAGAATTGGATCAAGACCGGTGGTGAGTATCCGTTGCTGAGAGATCAGGCCGTGAATAAGGATGCAGTTTCGCTCGTTGAGAGCTGTGGTTTGCCAGCGTGCTTGAAGATTGTGGCGGAGAGGTTGAAGTGGGATGAGCGGCATCGCATTGTTGAGGAGGGCCGTTTCCGCCATGGTGTTGGTATTGCGCTAGCGCTGCACGCTACAGCGCCTGGACAGGTTCCGCTTAGCGGTGCGATGATCAAGCTCAATGAAGATGGTTCCTTCGATGTTTTTAGTGGGGTGAGCGATAATGGCAGTGGTGCTACGACGTTACTGGTGCAGATTGTAGCTGAAGTGCTAGGTGTCTACACCAACGATATTCTCTTGCATACATCCGACACTGATGTCACACCATTTGAGGTAGCGATCAATGATTCCGCTCTTCTCTATGGCAGTGGCGGAGCGGTGCAGAAAGCAGCGGAGCAGATGCGGCGGCAAATTCTCTCGGTCGCGGGACGTATGCTGAATGTGTTGCCTGAGGCTTTAAAGGTGCTGCATGGTGTGATCACTGGCCCCAATGAGCGGCAAGTCACAATTGCGCAAGTAGCTGCCTATTCGCACACCGTCGAAAACCGGCACATCATGACCACGGCATCCTGGAAGGCGCAGTACGCGCCAATCACCTTTGCGGCCCAGGGTGTGCAGGTTGAGGTTGATACCGAGACTGGTAGCGTACGGGTGCTCAAAGTCGTGACGGCTGTTGATGGCGGAAATCCACTCAATCCGCAACTTGTCGAAGGGCAGATCCAGGGCAGTGTCGCACGTGCGCTTGGTAGTGCTATCAGCGAGGAGCTGCTCTATGATCAGCAAGGGGTTTTGCTTACCACTAATCTGCGTGATTATCACGTCTATGCGGCACCGGATATGCCTGAAACGCAGACCTATCTGATAGAAACATCGAGCACGGCTGGACCCTTCGGGGCTAAATCTGCCGCTGAGGTTGCGCTCTATGCCATTGCTCCTGCTATTGCCAATGCCATCGCAGATGCTGTTGATGTGAAAATGCGACAACTTCCCCTCTCGCCTGAACGTCTGCTGCGTGGCTTACATGCGAAGATGGCCAGACGTGTATAATCAGGTAAAGAACTTGCTGCACGAGATGGATTGATTTGTAGATTAAATAATGTCGAGATGCATACTACGTAGTTTTTCAGCCAATTTAACATTGCCCTATCTAAATACAAGGCAACATCATATTGCCCTGTGAAAACACAGCAATGCTCAGAAAACGTGTGCCTTTTGCCGCGTTGCTGACGTATATTTGTATAGACGGAAGTATCTCCGCAGTCCCTCTTGTAAACGACTTTTAAGCACTGCTGTGCAGTATCTTTTGCTTTGTCGTATGGTTTGCGTTCTTGTAGTATTTCCGCTCATAGTTTCTAAGTACTATAGCCATTTTTATCGATGGTCGCTCCTGTCAATCCCTGCTATAATGCGTGTAAAACTAAAATTAATGCAGATTGGAGCCGCTTATGGCGCGTCGTTTTCATCCTCGAAGCACTCCTGAAGAAAATCTACGTATGGCTATACGCTCAAATTCCTGGAAGGTTTTGCTATTGGTTGTAGTGTTGCTTGCAATGGTGATACCTGTATATAGGTATGCAGTTCGTATTGGAGATAATGTATTACCAGGAGCTACACAATTTTTCTATAAGATAACGAGTCCTATGCTGCCGACACCGACGCCGTTACCTACGTACCTGGCTGTTTTGCCGCAAGTCGGTTCGGTGCTCTACACTGTGCAAGACGGTGATTCCTGTGATGGTATTTTAACTGATCGTATGAGCATGGTTGATGCCAGTCAAGTATTCAGTGATGCTAACCCTAACACAGTGAAGGCTTTGGATAGTGTACTTGGTAAGAATTGCCATGCACTGCAGCCTGGTATGGTTGTGCCACTCTCGCCGCAGTATCCATTGGTAGCCTTTGGCGGCAAGGTGTTAAAGATTACAGCTACGTCGCCACAGCAATTAGTGCCGACGCCTTTAATCAATGTGCCAGGCGTGTCGCAGTCCGCCCCTGATTGTGCTAATGGCTGCTTGCTTACATTACAGGTTGCGCCGCAGGCACAGGTCAGATTGGTAGTACAGACACAGTTGGTGATCCATATAGATTCCTGGGTCTGGGCGCAGGCTATGCTTCCGCAGAAAAAGGTGCCTGGTTTTAGTAACTATCCCTATATTGATCCACATTTGACGTTCAACAATATTACGCTGCGTGCCTGTGATTTACAGGTTGATGATACGCATGATGATAACTCACTCTCTTGCGATCAGCTTACGCCGAATACCATTGATGACGATGGAGGAGCCTGGATGCTTGGTGTCATTGGTGCCAGTGGCCTTGGTCACTGGAAATATCCATTGCATCTGGCTACGGGAACACAGGTTTTGCTCTGGCTCACCGTCGATAAGAACGGCAACCTGAAATACCAGGCGGGCAATCCCACCTATCGCTATGATGCCGCTTCTCATGTGTATGTAAAGGTCTAAGTGAAACGAAAAACCTCTTGCTTCGTTATGTAATTTATGATGTAGGGGAGGGCAGATGAGGTCCATCTGCTCTCGTATCGCTTTTATCTCAAAGCGAGCGGGGTAGAGTGGACACTTTGAGGTCATCTGCTACTCTGCTTTTGTGTATGGTGTGATCACGGAGAGAATTGTATGACTGGCTTGGAAGGAAGGACCCTGGATCGTTATGAGTTGCGACAACTGATTGGCCGGGGTGGAATGGCAGATGTCTATCTTGCTTTCGATCCCCATTTTGAGCGAGAAGTTGCTGTCAAAGTCTTCAAGCGTGAAGATGAAGAATTGTTAAGTCGTTTTGTGCGCGAAGCACAGTTAATGGCTTCATTGAACAATACTCATCTTATGCCAGTTTTTGATGCTGGAAATAGCAAATTGGACGGAGTTAGCATCTATTATATCGTTATGCCTTTTCTGGGGGGTGGTTCTTTCCGCAAACTTGTTAGGAACTCGCCGCTTTCGCTACCGGATGCTTGTCATTACCTTAGTGATATTGCTGATGCACTTGATTATATGCATCGCCAGGGTATTATCCACCGCGATATTAAATCTTCCAATATTATGCTGGATGCCGAGGGTCGCTGTTACCTAGCTGATTTCGGTATTGCGCGCACGACGGGTGATTCTGCGCAGTTGACCAGCGCTGGCAATGTGCTGGGGACTGTTGACTATATGGCCCCTGAGTTGTTTGAAGGCGATCATAAAGCCGATGAGCGCAGTGATTTTTATTCGCTGGGTGTGTTGCTCTTTGAGATGGTCACGGGCGTGTTACCCTTTACCGCTGAGCATCAGATCGCGGTTGTTTCCATGCATATGAACAAGCTGCCACCCTCCCCACGTAGTCTGGTACCGAGTATTCCATCGCAGGTTGAGCGTGTCATCTTAAAGGAGCTAGAGAAGCGGCCTGAACTGCGTTATGCGGCGCGACCAAACTGGCGCAAGCTTTTTGCCAGGCGACGCAGGCTCCCGTCATGGATGCTGCCGCCACGAACCCTTTCTGGGAGCAGGAAATCGTTGATCCTTTTATGGCTGGGACCTCGCGCGAAGCTTTATCCGCTCCTCTTACATCGGTACCTATATCTTCTGTACCTGCTGTGCAGCCTGTGCGTGTGTCTGGCACAAATGAACGTTATGCCACGTATGCGCCTGAAAATCGCTTGCCCTACCAGACACAGGTGCCTGTGCCGCATACACAGTCCAATGCTGTGCGTACACAGACGATTATTGTCACTGTGCTGGCTTTGCTGGCGCTGGCTGCTGTGGTTGGACCTGCTACGTATATCTTGCTTACGCGTACGCATGCAAATTCTGCATTCACACCTACCGCTAACGTTGCTGCAACGCCAAACTTGACGGCGACTGCTCAATTTGCTTCTGCCCAGTCTGCCACCGCTACGGCGCAGCGGATGCAGCATGCCACGGCAACTGCTGCGGCGGCTGTAGCTGCCACGGCGCAGGCCAGGGCTGTCGCGACCCAACAGGCGCAAAATGCAACTGCTACGGCTATCGCAGGCAGTACCGCAACCGCCGTAGCGAACGCGTCTGCCACGGCAAGTGTTATCCAGACTGCTACTGCCGGTACTCCTGAATATACGGACCCTTTGAATGATGCAAACAATGGTGCGACGCAAACTGCACAGTGGGACCAGA
Source organism: uncultured Chloroflexia bacterium (assembly GCA_963802635.1). Taxonomy (GTDB): domain Bacteria; phylum Chloroflexota; class Ktedonobacteria; order Ktedonobacterales; family Ktedonobacteraceae; genus CAVTLG01. Next base: position 1,985,422 of record CAWDJJ010000001.1, read on the forward strand.
ATAATACCTGTGCTTTTCAGAATGATGGCTATCATGTCACTGCGAGTGGAGGTCTTTTGCCTGATACGTTTGTGGGTTGTCATGAAAGTCAGAAGCAATTTCAGAATTTTACCGTCAAAGTTGACGTCTCCATCTTGAGCGGTAATACAGGCGGTGTGTTCTTCCGTATGGGAACAAATACTTTAGGTGCTTATATGGGCTATCTATTTGAAATAGATAGCAATGGCAATTATAGGGTTTCGCGTTCCGCTGCTTTCAATAACGGTGAGACTCCTCTCATCAATTGGGACGCATCATCTGCTTTAAATAGGGGAAATGCTACTAATATACTAGAAGTCATTGCGGCGGCAATACCTTCTTATTCTATATCAATGGAACCTTTCTTACGTCTGTGCAGGACGCTACCTATCCCAATGCTGGTGACATCGGTTTTCTGGCTACTACTGTAGCAAACGGTGCAAATGCGAACATAAGATATGCAAATTTGCATATCTACCCAGTATCATGAGCATGCACGTCCTCATTACAGTGATGTCGTGATCCTGCTGTACAGATAGTGAAAGAGATCGAAGTTGAAGGAGCGCCGCAATGCTTTATCGTGAGGATATGCGGGGTCGTATCGCGATTACTCAACCGACTCATGCCTGGCTTTCCGGTCAATTGGCGCGCGCCTGGGGTAACGAACTTTTCGCAGATGTGACTCCCTGGGAGGAAGTTTGCCTGGGCGCGGAACAGCATGACGTTGGTCACACTGCCTGGGAGCAGGCTCCGACACTCAACCCGCAAACTGGTCTCCCGTACAGTTTTTTAGAGATGCCGAAGCCATTGCATGTCAGCATTTGGTCATCGGCGGCTCGCCTGGTTCTTCCACAGGGACGTTATCCGGCACTTCTTGTCTCGCTACATGGTACTGGACTGTACGAGAGGTATTACGATGCGTCTAAAGAGACACCTGAAAATAACCGGGTGGTCCAGTGTTATCTCGCGCAGGAAGACACGTTCCAGCAGGCTCTACTGGCGAACTTGCGCGCCGATGCATACTATGCTCCATACGCTACAGAGGAGATGGTGACGCGCAACCGTCGTCTTGTGGGAGTCTGGGATGGATTTTCCCTGGCTATTTGTGCTGGCCGCCAACAGATAGAGTCATTGCAGCACGTTCCCACGGCTACGGGTACCACAACTCTCACTGTTACTGTGCGTAATGGTGATCCCACCCAACTGATCGTCACGCCGTGGCCGTTTCGTCGTCAGCAGGTCACACTAACCTATGAAGGGCGCATCTTACCAGAGACATTCTCAGATGAGGCCACAATGCGTGATGCGCTCCAGCGTGTAGCCTGGATTACCTTGCAGACAACACTTTCCCCGATGTGAAAGGGAATCCGACGCTAGCTACTTTCTAAGACAGTGTTTGGAACGCGCACTAAAAGCTACCACAAAGAGCTACAGCACTAGCCCATCCAGGCAAATGCCCATTCCTTTCGTAATGATATTTTTCTTGCCCAATTTCATTAAATTCTATACAGTATTGATTTTCAAAAAAGAATATGTTATAGAATCAATGTACAGTGCTACAATATTAAAGAGAGCTTTACCCATCTTCTGAAGTATGGATGTTTTTTACCTGTATAAGTTCTCGTAGAAAAAGTCAAAAAGGAGCGATTTTTACAACAACCAAAGGAGATACCCTGGGATGCCAAGAAACCTTCCACCCAACTACGTGCCTTTTCCTGGAAGTGACCGTTCACCTCTCGTGGAGGCTCGTCACATCGGCCCAATTGATCCTGAAGAAAGCGTAGAGGTAAGTATCTACTTGAAAGATCCTGCACCTGAGCATCTTGAAGAGCATTTGGCAAAAGTAAAGGAGCGGCAAGCTGTCCCACGGTTAAGCCGAGAAGACTATATTAAGAAGCATAGTGCTAAGGAAGAAGACATCGAGAGCTTCAAAGCCTTTGCACGCGATAACAATCTCAGCGTAGTAGATGTGGACCGTCCATCTCGAAAAATCGTTTTGCGTGGAACTGCATCTGCAATAAGTCATGCATTTGGGACTGAACTGCAGGAGTATGAGCATCATGGTAAACGCGTTCGTGCTCGTACAGGGTCAGTCTACCTTCCTGCTGACCTTAGTAAAAAAATTGCGAGCATTTTAGGTATTGATAACCGAATGCAAGCAGAATCACATATTCAGAGATTTAGTCGCGTAAGGACCACCTTTAAGGCAAATGCTGTTCAGCAGTCTTATACTGTTCCTGACATCGCGAAGCTTTACGACTTCCCTGATGATCTAGATGGAAGCGATCAGCGTATTGCCATCATTGAGCTTGGTGGAGGGTTTGTCCAGCAAGACCTTCTTGATTACTTTCAGAATCTTCAAATCCCGATGCCCGTTGTTACCAGTGTCTCCGTTGATGGCGCACAAAATAGCCCTACGGCGAATCCTGAGAGTGCTGATGGAGAAGTTGACCTGGATATCGAGGTTGTGGGAGCCATTGCCCCTAAAGCAGCCATCGATGTCTACTTTGCACCAAACACCGATAAGGGCTTCATTGATGCGGTTAATGCTGCTATCCTCAACACCAGATATCCTCCATCGGTGATCTCCATTAGCTGGGGAGCTGCTGAAACTGAGTGGACCCAGCAAGCAAGGGATACGATGAATCAGGCACTTGCTGCTGCTGCTACACTGGGTATCACGGTTTTTTGTGCGGCAGGAGATCACGGATCAACCGATGGAGAACCTGATCGGAAAAACCATGTTGACTTTCCTGCTTCTAGCCCTTATGCTACCGGTTGTGGAGGGACCCGTCTGGAATCACAGACTGAGGAAGCATCCAATGAGACAGTCTGGAATGATAATCCCCTCTCGTCTGCAACGGGAGGAGGAGTCAGTGCCGTCTTTGACCTCCCTCCCTGGCAAGTGAACTTCAATGTTCCTCTATCAGGGGATGGGGGAGGATCAAAACGAGGAGTCCCTGATATTGCAGCAGATGCTGATCCTGAGACAGGTTATCAAATTCACGTGGATGGGGCCGATCCCGTCTTTGGTGGGACAAGTGCTGTTGCCCCCTTATGGGCAGGATTAATAGCGCTCCTCAACCAACGCAGGAAAGCGGAAGGCAAACAGCATATTGGCTACCTCAATCCTGTGCTCTACCTCAACTACCAAGACTTGCGACGAGCTAACGCGCTCAAGGATATAGTTCTTGGCAATAATGGAGGATATTCTGCTGGGCCTGATTGGGATGCTTGCACTGGGCTTGGCACACCGGATGGAAACAACTTCGTCAACCTCGTCGCAACATTCCCGTAGCAGTGTTATAATTGACCAATCTGTGTCTCTGAGAACTAGCAACTTTGTGAGCGTATTCTGGTACACTACAGTCGTACTTCTGTTCACTTCCGCTTTTGAGGGATGCAAGAGATGTTCTGCATCCCTCGACAATGCCACTCAAGAAGCGGGGTTTAGCTAAGTGCGGCTGTAGTGCTATTTTAATATATCTGTTGCTATCATAGCAACTCTCAAACGAGAGTTAGAGCCAGACATTACCAGTTTTTCCTTCACTTACTCATCCACGCGTTTTTGGGGTGGAACGAGTTTATGTTCGACCGCGTAAACAGCGGCCTCGCTACGTCGTGAGAGATTCAACTTTTCAAGAATATGGCTCACATGATTGCGGGCGGTTTTCTCACTTACGGACAGCGCCTCAGCGATTTGTTTGTTCGTATAGCCACGTGCCACCAGTGCCAGCACATTGCGCTCTTGTTTTGTCAGCTCATTGCCTACTATCTGGCCCTCGTCCGTTGTCAGCGTGTTTATCTGCGCGATAGCCTGTTTAGTTCTAGCAGAACTCAGCAATGATTGCCCGGTAGCGATCAGACGTACTGTTTTCAGCAACTCTGCGCGGCTCACATTTTTTATCAGGTAGCCGCTCGCGCCCGCCAGAATGGATGCTGTGATTGCTTCATTGTCGGGGAAAGATGTGATCAGCAGCACCTGTACGCGTGGGTAGCTACTTTTTATTTCGCGACACGCGGCAATGCCGCCCATTTTCTCCATACGTACATCCATCAGGACGACATGGGGGTCCAGAACGTGAATCTTTGCCAGCGCTTCAGCGCCATTACTTGCTTCACCAACAACTTCAATGTCTGTTTCTAGCTCAAACGCAGCGCGCATTCCCAGGCGCACCACTTCGTGGTCATCCACAATCATAAGACGTATTTTTGCCATTTGCTGCGAATTCCTTAAAGAGAATAGATATCCATATTTTGGGGGAAAACGTTGGCTATCGGGTAGGGGCGGCGCTTGCCTCCGCCCTGGCCCCCGAGGGTGCACGCAAGGTGACGCCCCTACCCCATTTTCCTCCTCAAGGACGCTGAACCGGGTGACTGTCTGCATGTAGATCAAAGTAATACAAGCGAATTGGTGATACTCTCGATAGTGGGGCAACCTGAGAGCGCCATGGCGCATTCAAGTTCGTCGCGCAATATCTCCAGAACACCGCATACGCCCTCCTGTCCCTGTGCTGCCAGACCCCACAGGATAGGACGACCAACGAGCACTGCGCGTGCACCGAGCGCCAGTGCTTTAAGGATATCAGTACCACGTCGGATGCCACCATCTACGAAGACTTCGCACGCTCCAGCGACGGCCTGGAGTACTGCTGGTAGCGCGTCAATGCTGGCGATAGCTCCATCCAATTGGCGTCCGCCATGGTTAGAAACGATAATGCCATCGACATGATTTTCGACGGCCAGCCGGGCATCTTCGGCGGTCAGAATACCCTTTAACACAATGGGCAGTTTAGTAATCGTGCGTAGCCAGGGAATGATATCCCAGGTGAGTGTGTTGTCAATGCAAGGATCAGTGTCCGTGCTTTTGTACAAAAGATGATTGGCGTTGCCGCTGAAAACCTGACTGAATCTGGTCCGGTTGAAGTGATTGAAGTCGTTGCGCACATCACGCTCACGTTTGCCCGGACGTGGCATATCAACGGTCAGCACAATAGCCTGATAGCCCGCTTGTTCGGCGCGTGTAATCAGCGTTCTGGCCTCAGTATAGTTATAGATATAAAGTTGGAACCAGAGTGGACCAGTCGTAACACGTGCAAGGTCTTCGAGACTACATGTGGCGTTGGTGCTAACGACCATCAGTGTCTGAGCTGCATTCGCAGCCTGGACAGTCGCACGCTCGGCATCAGGATGAGCCATACCGTGTCCTGCCATGGGTGCAATCAGCACAGGCATACTAACTGGAATACCCAGGACGCTGGTGCGCAAATCGCAGGTACTGACATTCACCAGAACGCGTGGGCGTAGGCGTATGCGTTGAAAAGCCTCGCGGTTGGCACGTAGCGTGATTTCGTCATCACTGCCTCCCTGGTAGAATTCCAGATTGGGAGATCTAGCTTTGCTGCGCCGAGCTGCTCATACTTCGAAGATATTGATGGGATTTCATCACACGCTCCTTCCAGAAAAAGAACAACACGCAGCTTTCAAATCGGGATACAAACTTGTACCTCCAATCCGCCCGTTGCAGCAGGCAACAGCGTGCATGTTCCGCCTAATTCTCTTGCTCGTTCTTGCATGCCCCGTAAACCATGTCCAGAGTAAATGCGCAACTGCTCCTCATCAGTCGGCATCGTGCCGTCATTCTGTACTACGGGCAAGCCGCGTCCATTATCACGTATAGACACTTCTATGCTTCCTTTTTTGAAGTGCAGGATGACCTGTAGCTGTGTGGCCTCGGCATGTTTGTAGGCATTGGAGAGCGCTTCCTGGACGATGCGGAAGAGCGCTGCGCCAACCTGTGCATACCTGTGAGAGCGCCGCTGGTCATCATCAAAGCTTTCTTCTGTACCCTCGATACACAGTTGGACTGGCAGGTCGCTGATGGTTTCAAATTCGCGTAACTGATGCCTGATCATCTGCGTCAGCGTGGTTGTCCCACTCATTAACGGCTTGAGAGAAAACATATAGTTGCGCGTCTCCCATAATGCCTGTTTGGAGACAGTCACCATTTTGTCTAGTCGCGCAGCCAGGGGCTTAATCAATTCAGCATCTTCTTCTGAAGCTTCAGCGATACGTTGGGCCTGGGCGACACAGGTTTCGGTATTCAAGCTGAGCATATAGATAAGTTGAGCTATGCCATCATGGATCTCGCGGGCGATGCGGCCACGTTCTGTTGATGCTGCCAGTTCCACCATTTGTTCAGTCAGGCGAATATTGTTGAGCGCGATGAGCAATTGATCCCCGGCGATGGTCAGGAACTTTTCTTTTCCCTCATCAAAGGGTGTTGTGCGCCTGCTTTCGGCACCTAATATAATCTGTATGGGACCATCTTGTGGCAGTGGTAGATAGAAACGAGCATCTCCATAGTGGCTGTCTCGCTCATGCATCAGGTGTTCAAACGTAACCAACCTCTTCCTCGCTTGCAGTACCTGCTCAAGGTATTCCTGTTGCATCTCAGGGAGTTCTTCTTGATCCGCTGTGGCTTCGACGCACATACCGATGACTGGCTGCTCTGTCTCTGTGCCTGACTGTTCTACTAATGCTATCGTCAGGCGTTGGAAATGTCCGCCCTGGAGGATCTGTTTCGCGCTGCGCTGTAGTAATTCTTGCCTATTGTGGGCGCTTTTCATCAGCGTCTCGCCTATACGTACGAGTGATTGTTGTATGCGAGCATTTGATTGCTCACGCCGTTTACTCTGTGCATAGTTTGCGATGAGAGTCGCTAAAAAAGCAGCCAGTAGCGCTGCGACCGGTGCATCTACCAAAGAGCCAACGATATCTGTGGCTGTCGGCGGATAGTAGGATATGCCTGGGGCGTGGATGACGATGCCAAGTACTGCGAAGAGATCGTAGCCGATGGCCGCTGCTAATCCTCCGCGATAGCGATAGGCGAGGGCGGCAGCAAACACTGTTGATAGCCCGTAGCGATAAAATGGTGAGCCTGAGCCAAACCAGGGGGCAGCAAATGCTGCGCTATAGTACATGACCAGTCCGCAAATCAGTACATCCAGGGTATAGATCGCTACATCCCAGATAACGTGGCGGGTAGGTGTGATTGGTGGTACAATTTCAGGCTCATCCTCATTTTCCTGCACGTGTTGTTGTTTGAGTTTCTGCTTTCCGGCTGCCAGCGTGGCACTTTTTCGCGACCAGTAAGGGAAGAACATCTGGACGACAGGCGCATAGAGTGTGACTATCAGTGCCTGGATGAACGTGATGACCAGCAGCAATGTGGCGATGCTGGCATATGGTAATATCGTCGGTGTTGCCTGGTAGGAAGGTTGGGACCAGATAATGACGACGAGCGCGTAGAGCCACATACTCCAGCGCCAGACCAGAAAGAAGTAGCTCGGTGTAATGCGCAGTCGACGCAACGCTGTATCAGGTATCGCACTGGCCTTGACGGCCTTCAATACATTTTTTGTTTGACTCATTACAATTGCGCCTTTAGTCAGCCTGAAAGGGATATATCCGGGCAGATTGTCTTATAGGCAGTATGCCCTTTTTGGCCAATACTGTCAATGAGGTAGCTTCTTGCCGTAGGTCGAGATCTTTCTAAAAAAACAACTGGCATATTGCCTGGTTTATGTGATATGGTATGAGTACATACTTGCTTTTCCGCCTTGAGGGAGTGCAATAAGAAGAACAATATAGTATTCTTTGCATTTAGATGCGTGCGGAGTCGCCATGATGGCGGTCTTTCTGAATGTATTGCGAATATTAGAAGGCTTTTTATTTAGGGAAACTCAGGCAGATAAAAACAATGAATAGTCTTCTAGTAAAAAGAAGGGACGGTTTATCATCGTGAAAAAGGCCGAACGCAAGCAATCCTCGTTATTGGCTAACCTGGGCGATCTCAACCGACCTTTGCGTGTCCGACCTGTTCGCTATCTCGGTCGTGAATGGTGGGCAATTGACGCTGACGATACCTGGCCGGGCATGGTAATGGACCTGCGGCGTCTGGGTTTCGAGTCTGTTGCTATCGAAGAGGAAGTCCTGGTGCGTGAAGGTTCAGTCTACGAGCCGCAGATGGATGGCCCATCTGCGTCCGGTGGATTAAAGCCTTTTCCTGTTATCCAACCGACCATCCAGATTCGCAAAGAGTCGTACTCGACTAAATATTCTTATCTTGATGAGTATGAGGACGAGGAAGATGAGGAAGACGAGTGGGTGCCAGAAGACCTGGAGGTTGGCGAATAGCTTCTCCCGGTCTTTTTAATATACAAACTCTCTACGTGATGGCACCTTGCGGACCTTTAAACCTGCAGGGTGCTTTTTTCTTGCCTTGTCTCAATATGCTTGCAGTAGATCAGTGTATCAATCGCCATCTCTCGCTTTTATAGCCCTGACCTGAAGTCCTGGCAACTATTGCAGTGGTGGACAAGCACCTTGCATATCTGCTATGTTATGTCATTATGAACGCATCTGTTTTCTTCCAGGGTGGCACATTAGTTCTGCAACATGCAGACGATCTGAAGCATATACCCGATCCATTTCAATATATCAAGCATCGTTGGCGTTGTGAGGCGTACCATTACCCTACGTTGTTACCCTGGATACAGGAACAGGCTATCCACAATACAGTTCCACGTTGGCAGCGTCTTGCATTGCAATTGCACGATAGCCGGGAACCCCATGACTACCAGCTTGCCGCTCTGGATGCCTGGGAGCAGGCGGATAGGCATGGGAGCATTGTCCTACCTACTGGTGCGGGTAAAACGTTTGTGGCTACGCGTGCTATACATCAGGTCAATGTCCCGACGATTGTGCTTGTGCCCACCATCGAGCTGGTCTATCAGTGGTACGTAATCTTAACCAACGCTTTTCAGACCGACATTGGTGTTTACTACAGTGGTGAAAAGCGCCTGTGTCCTCTCACCGTTACCACCTATCATTCAGCCGGAGATTTGATGGCGGAGCATGGTAACTGCTATAAACTACTGATCTGTGACGAAGTTCATCATCTCCCTGCGAAGACCTGGGGGGAAGCTGCGCTCATGTCTCCTGCGCCATTTCGTCTCGGCTTGACTGCTACCTATCCTGGAGCGTACGAGCAAACTGCTGATCGCTGGCAACTTGCGGACCTGATCGGTCCTATTGTGTATAGACAGCATCTGGAAGATCTGGTTGGCAAGCAGCTCGCGCAGTACCGTACGCAACGTATTCGCGTTGATCTGACTGCCGAGGAGCGCGCCGATTACGATGCTGCCTACGCTATCTACGCGGGCTTTTTTCGTGAGCGCAATCTACGTCGTAGCCATGGACCAAATTGGCTGCAAGAATTGATGCGCCTCTCTGCTTTTGATCCGCAGGCGCGCCGTGCTTTGCTAGCTCGTCAGCATCTGCTAAAAATAGTTGGCAGTTGTCAGGGCAAATTCGCAGCTCTCGAAGCGCTACTGCGCGAGCATACGGGAGAGCGTATTCTCGTTTTTACTGAGTCAAATGCTGTTGCCTACCGTATTGCATGTCAGTACCTTGTGCCAGTGATCACGCATGAAACGACGGTCGCCGAGCGAAAGCGCATTCTCGACGGCTTCCAGACTGGTAATTATCAGGTTGTTGTGACGTCCAAAGTGCTCAATGAGGGGGTGGATGTGCCAGAGGCAAAAGTTGCCATCGTTCTGGGTGGAGGATCGAGTAAGCGCGAATATCTCCAGCGACTGGGTCGTATCCTGCGTAAAAAAGAGGCATTGTCGGCAGCGCTTTTCGAGGTACTCGTACGCAATACGATAGAAGAAGGCAAAGTGCAGCGCAGACAGGTACGCAGGGGGAAACGTTGATGCTTACCAGTGATTTGGTTCGGCCAAAGCTCCGTATGCAAGGTGCTACAGTATCAGTTGAGATGGTTGATGCGCAGGATACAGCTCTCCAACAGACTGCTCAGGATCTTATTGCCTTATTTCAGCGGCATGTCGGCCAGCCGCTGGAGACCTGGGAGAATGCACTTGAGGCGTATGAAGGCGCGCGTACTGATTATATCTTTATACGCGGACTTGCCAAGGTGTTGCAGGATGCCGCCGAATTTACACCATATGCCGCTCCGTTGCCTCCTGCAGAATTGCGCGAGCAGCTATTTTCTCGTGGTCCAGTCTTTCATACGCCTGATATGTTTCATGCTACGACGCGTCAATTAGTCCTTCAGGAGTCTGCTGCTCACTATGGCCTCTCATCTGCTGATATGGAAGCTTTGCTCTTTGCTGACCGGCACAGCGCGTATCGCCTTACTTCCGTGGGTCCTGCCTGGACACCTGATGTCTTGTTGACTCGCTACAATCTGGAATTAGCGCGTGGTGTTCTGTACTGGGCCTCGCATATTACCATTGAGGCATCGAGCAATTATAAGGACCTCTGGCACTTTATAAAATTTTTTAAATTGATGTTCTCAGCCGAGCCGAAAGCGGGTGGTGGCTATCGCATTGATCTGGATGGTCCTATTTCGCCCTTTGTGTCGTCCACGTTGCGCTATGGGCGACAAATGGCGGCATTTCTGCCAGCCTTGCTGCTGTGTGATCAGTGGCGCTTGCTTGCCTATGTACGGCCTCCGCAAGCACGGACAGAGATGACGTATCATCTCGACTATACTTGTGCGTTGCGTTCCCATTTTAAGCGTTCGGATCTCTTTGATAGCCGACTTGAAGCCGATTTTGCCAGTGAGTTTGAACAAAAGGTTGGTAGTAAACGTGGACACTGGCAACTTGTTCGTGAGAGTGAGGTGCTTTTATTGGGAAACACGGTGATGATTCCCGACTTTACCTTTGTTGACGATCAAGATGAGACAAGGAAAGTGCTTGTCGAACTGGTGGGTTTCTGGCATCCACAATATCTCTTGCGCAAGATCGAAAAAGTTCGGGCTGCTCATTGTGCTCACCTGCTCTTACTGGTTTATAAGGGACTGAACGTTACAGAAGAGGATTTTCATGATACGGCCAGCGAAGTCGTTTTCTTTCAACAAAAGCCTGTGATTAAAGAAGTCATGGCAATAGTTGAAAAGATCGCTGAGAACGTCTATGGCCCACGCCCTGCGTCTGGGCGCGGAAAGCCACGCAACGCAAGATCGACTTCATGAAGAGCAGACTCGCTAGTCATTCTGCCAGGCTCTATGTCAGTCTTTATCTGTACCTGCCACAGTAATTCTGCTATAATGAAAAACACAGAAACCTCCAGTAAATTGGCACCCTACGGGATGCTGATGGAAGTTGAGAGAGTCGAGGAGCAATATATGCAGAAGGAACCTGAGCAGGAAAAGCAACATGAGCCAATTCTTGCTGACGATATTAACACTACGATCTTACAATCCAATCTTTTTGGGGCTTCAACAGTGATCGCTGAGCCTCCCAATCCCACGGAGACACCTTATCCTCCCATCATACGCACCCATCCGCTTACCGACCAATCCAGCTTAGCTGCCTGTGCGCTCCCATACCGGCAGGAGTTGATGTTGCGCGGGAAATCAAATTACACGATTACCTGTTTTCTTTCAGATCTGAAGATGTTTAGTGAATTTACTGGCCTTGATACGCCGGTTGGGCGTTTGACCAAAGAACACTTGACTGATTGGTTGATGAAACTGAAGTTTGGCGTACAAGGGCAGATGCCAGCGCCTAAGACCATGGCTCGTCGTGTGACTTTTCTGAAAAACTTTTTCTCCTGGCTAGCGCGGGAAGGTATAGTCAGAGAGGACCCGTCAGCGAGTTTGACGTTAGAACGTCCTTTACCGCCTTTGCCGGAACTCTTATTTGCCGACGAGATCCAACGCCTCCTCAATGCGGCGGCTGAAGACGCGCGTTGTCATTGTTTAGTCTATCTTATTTTACACGCGGGCTTGAAAAAAGAAGAAGTGATGGGTTTAAATGTCAATCATATTGATCTGACGAATCCAGAGGTACCTCTGATCACTGTACATTTTGCTGCATCGACAGGTAAGCAGCATCGTGAGCGGCGTCTGGCGTTGCCAGCGGAGTTCACCGGCATTTTCAAGCGCTATCAAGAACTCTACCATATTCATGAGACTATTTTCGCTTGTACTGATCGCAATCTCAACTATATTCTTGCCAGGGTGGTGAATGCTGCGGGTATCCAGAAGCGTGTAACCCTACAGTTGCTGCGGGACACATTCGCCGTTCGACAGTTACAGGCAGATGTCTCTATGGATGCTTTGCGTGAGAAACTGGGTCTTTCCGATGAAGCCTGGTTAGAGTCCCGGGAAAAGTACCGTCGGCTAGCATTCCCTAAATAGTAGGGGATAGGTAGGAACCACTCTGGATAATTACGGCTTAGGACGGGGCGTGTTGGTAGTGTGCATAACTACGAATTGCGTTGCCTTGCGGTTCAACAACATATTTAGCAGCAGCGTATTGAGGATAATCGCGCTAATTGCCAGCGGACCAAGACAGATCAAGCCAATGCCGAACGTAACTATTGTACCCATAATCATAAGGGGCCAGTAGATAAGGATGCTGCATACAAGTAGTACGACGCCAGTAACCGTTTCTCCTGCTATCAGCCAACCTATCCCAAAGAGGCCGAAGAGTGAAAGAATAACCTCCACGATCAATGCACTATCATTTTTATTGGAAACTGCAATCGTTGTCTTACCTATACCTGCATGAGCCGACCCGTTTGCATGCGTTGGCCCGGCATTGTAGGGACGCGGAGAGCCGAGATAGGGGCGCTGGAATGCTGCTTTGGCTCGTGCGGAAGCCTCTGCATCGGCTGGTAGAGGATAGTTTTGCTGGAACGCAGCGAACTCATCCAATCTTCCTTGTAGCGCTGGACCGTAGCTCGTAGCTATTTGGGCACGTGCCTCGGGCTTTCCTAAAGCCCTACCACAGGTTGGACAAAAAGCTGCGGTATCCGCTATCTCAATTCTGCAACGTTCACAAAGCATAATCTGCTAATCCCTCTAGTAGGTCAATCTCTATTGATCGTATGTTACATGTAGCGTTTTCTCGAATTAAGAGCAGCTTCGTGCTGGTATACTTCTGCCACTAGGGATCTCAAATGTCCCTGACAGAGCTGTTTGTACAACTTGCCAGTCTGCTGATGAGAGGCCCACAGGTAACGCATATGAAGGCGCTGGACTGGCTTTTCGTTGTGTTGCACTTAATGCTGCGGGTGTAACAACGATGAGTGAAGGATGTGCCATCCGTAGTACCTCCATAAGCGTTGCTGGAATAGCTTTACCTGCCTCTCCTACCATTTGTACGATTTCAGCGTGTAGAAAGTTGGCATCGAAATCACTGATTAAGCCTGCCAGAGCATAGGGACTTTGGGCGCTCGCTCCCAACAGTAATATATGCATACCGGGTGCCACGAGGCGCAGAATCAGACCATCATCGCGTATCTCGTTGCTCCCTTGATGTAAATGTGCTCCGGGCCATAAAACCTGGAGTGCCACCTGTGATCCTAATAGAATAGTCATTCCCTGAACGGCAGGTACGTAGCGCAAACTGCGTTCACTTATTGTACGTCGCCAGCGTGCATAAGTTGTAGAAGGGTGGAGCATGCCTGCATCTATTACCTCTCCAACGCTGTAACGTGTGACAATATCTTGTAGGCCAGTAATATGGTCAGTGCGAGGAGTTGTGAGTAGTACCATATCGAGTGAACGTTGCCAGGGAGGCAAGCGGCTATCCAGCTCCTGAGCCAGCGAAGTTGCGTCCAGACCGCCGTCGATCAGTGCCGTTTTATTATCTGGTGTACGGACCAGAATTGCCTCGCCCTGTGGAGACTGACATGTTCGGCCTACATCCAGAAACGTAATACGGAGCAAATCTGACGGTTGTGAGGTAACTACTACTAACCCTGTGGTTATAAGTATCAGGCAGGCACAGCATGCCTGAGCAATATGCCAGGTCCTGGTTGATATGTGGAAGGCAGGAGTATGCTTAACTTCAGCTTTAAGCGGCCATCTGCTGTAGAGCGCCAGCACTATGCAGGATACAAAGAGATAGTAGCCCCATATGAAAGCAGTGCTCATGCTGTTTGCACTTATACTTATATAGGCCCAGGGTAGATTTGCACACCACATAACAACGTTGCTTATATACCAGAGCAAGGGCCACGCTATCCACCCACAAAGCAGCGCGAGTGGCGCAAATACAAGCCCGGTAGTACCCGTAAGCACGCCCAGGAGGATTAAAACGCCGAGCAAAGGAACAGTTAAGATGTTTGCAAGTGGAGCAATGAGAGAGATTTGCCCAAAGTCCACTGCCTCTAGCGGCCACGTTGCAATCTGAGCTGCCAGCGTGACTGCAACAATCTCAACCACGTAGTCCCCGCAGGGAATCTGTTTGAAAGGCAGCAATAGACGTTCTATGTAGGGCGTGAGTAAAACGATGGCGAGCGTACCCAAAAAAGACAATTGGAAGCTGATATTCCACAATAGGAATGGATCAATGAGGCTCATGAGGATCGCCGCGAGAGCCAGAGCTGTGTAGACATTATACGTACGACCCAGGCGTGGAGCGAGCACCAGAATACATCCCATGAATCCCGCGCGCAGGGCGGCTGGCCCTGCACCATTCAGTAGCGTATAGATGCTGATACTGCTGATGACCAGGAGTGTTGCTAGCCAGCGCCGCCAGTCTCTGAGTTTTTCGGCTGGCAATTGCGGGCGCGTCCGTTTTTTAGAGAGCCATCGCATACTACTGGCAACCTGACCTGCGAGGAGCGTCACTTTAAAGCCAGATGCAGCGATCAAGTGCGAGGTTCCAGTGACACTAAAATACTGTGTGAGCAATTCAAGTGCAGGTGTATGTAGACTGAGTAGCATAGCAATCAGGAGCGCGGCGGCTGGCTCTGGCAGTGCTTGTGACATCACCGTAACGAGTAGGATACGCAGGTGATACAAGAGAGCAATGATCGGGTCGCCTCCGCTACTCTCAACGGATATGCTTGGCTGGAACATGCTGGCCGAGATATTGCGCGGGCTGTGCGATGATGGTGGTAGCAATTTCCCTTGTAATACGACGGTATTTCCGTAATTAGCCGCATACGGGTTGTCTAAGGTTGTGTCGAGTGTCTGTACTTGTATCTGTCCATCTATAGCGGTCCACTGATAGTCGCTTTGGCGGCTGATGCCAGTGATTGTGACAGTAAGTAGACGTGTGCGACCTTGCAGTGTCGGCTCGTCGGATACGGTTCCTTGTAGTTGCAGAGATCCGCTCCCAATGGCGGCGGTGAGCGATTGTGGACCAGTATCTGGTAGTGCGATAGTATAACGCCAGGCACCACAGAGGAAGCTTATGATTATCAACATGAGCAGGCGTCCCTGCTTATCATGGCGTAGCAGCAGCAGCAGCGCGCCAGAACTGGCTGCCAGCGTGAGTAGAAAAAGCGCGGAGAGAGAAAATAACGCTGCAAAGATGATGCCTGCGAGCCATGCTCCGCCTATTACAACAAGCAGCAGCCCATGAAAATCAATGCTGGTATATATCTGTTGTTGCCGCATACCCCACCTCCACCCACGCTGAAACCAGGAGCGAACATGTCGCTATTTGCCAGCTTTTTAATCGCCGTTTCAGGTGATTATTTCTTATTATTGATTAATGAGGAACGACGTGTGTGACTAAAGTGCTTAAATGTGTTGCGCTATAGGCCCCCAACGTCAGCCCCAGGCATACGCCAATAAATAGGCCCCATTGCTTGCCCATGCGTCCACCCTTACGAATACTCTCATCCAACGAATTTGCTATCATCCAACCTAAAAGTACTCCCATAAACCTTCCGATAAGTGCTCCAACACCCATGCCCAGCAGAATACATCCTACCCAGATCACTGCATTGAATACTGTAAGAAAGCTGTTCGAGAGTGTTATCAAACCGTTACCTTATCCTTTATTTTGTTATAGATCGCTTTGCTTACCGCCTGTAATAATGCATTTACGGATGGGAATGGGCCATGTTGCAAACGGTAATTCACAATAGTTTGAGCTGTCTTGTTACTGATTGACAGGGCTTGCTTTAACTCATCGGCACTTGCACTATTAATATTGATCAATGCTCCCTGGCTGGTAGTGCCTGAACTGGTAGTGCCTGGGGTGCTTGCAACTGCATTTGTCGTTGTCGGGGGCGTCTCGCCTATCGCTGTTACATAGACCTCCTGTCCGTCGCTCAGACGTGCTGCGAGGTTGAGCGCTGCAAGATTCGCTTGTGGTAGCGGTCCACCTGCGGCCTGCAATAACTGATAGACGCGGGCATCCCCTGCCAGTGTATAGACGCCAGGATGTTGTACTGCCCCTACAATATAGACCTGGATGGTGCTGCCTGCGTCACTTGTCGTACTTGCGCTAACCTGTGCGTTGGTGTTGACTGTTGGCTGTACCGTCTTACTCCCAAAATTCTGTTGACTGACGGGTGAAGCTGTGTCCGCAGTTGAAGGACGCCATATGATATAAAGGCTAAATGCTAGCACCAGTATAACGACAATGGCGAGGAGCCGCGTTAGTTTTTGTTTCCGCTTGTTTTCTAAGTCTATGCCATCATCTAGGTCTGTACCATCATCGGGTGACTGATCAAATGGTGGAGGGGGAGATATGTCAGGAAGCGTAATTGCGGGATATGGCGTCGTCTGTTGTTGTGAAATATATGCATGGATCAGGCTGCATGGTTTCGAATGTTTCGATGATTCTGCTGTCATGTTTCCCTCCTCTACTTTCTCTGCGATGGTACTAGCATAATGGAAAGCATCATCAATATCAATACGTAAAAATGATGATATTACGCTGCACTAGTGATAAACTGTGGTTGGTAAGGGGAAAGGGAGCAGAGTCATACAAAAACGACTGCCTTCTCCCATGCGCCCCGAACTCTCGACCCAGATGCGTCCACCCATTTCTTCGACTAATTGCTTGCAGATGTAGAGTCCCAGACCTGTCCCACGCGTAGGCCCGGCCAGGTCGCGTTTGAGACGGACAAGCTTCTCAAAGAGGAGAGGAAGCTCTTCAGGTGGAATACCTGGACCGGCATCTTGCACGCTGAGACACACTGGAGAAAAAGGGGTAGGTTGCGAGGTCTCGATGCTGATCACCGTCTGTGGAAGTACGTACTTGAAGACATTCCTCCACGAATGCCTGATTAGGCAACATGCCTTGCCACAGGAAAAGATAGGCCAGTTGGAAGGCAAGCCCATTGAGCACTATACTTATGAGCATGCCACGATAACGGAAGAGCCAGCAGGCGCTGACGATGGGCAGAAACATGCTGGCACCATTATGCACACGTGGGAAGAAAAACCAGAGTCCGGCCATACCCAGCCAATAAGAGAGTATCACAATCAACAAACGTTTTCCCAGGGAAAGGTTCAGCCAGGAGAGCGGAAGTGTGTGTATCCGCTGTAAGAAGGTACTCGCGCGGTTAGATTGCTTCATTCCTAAATACCACCTCTCACAAAATGCAGTTCTCTTGTCATGAGTAAAGTACTCTTTTCTCCTCGTGACGAAGTATAGCAGATAGGTAGACCGTTGTATACATTATAGTCGATGTTTTAGATAAATAAATTAGAAAAAGTATTTATGATTAAAAAATGTGAAAAATATTTGCTGTATGCTGAAAGTGTTGTATACTTATAGTAGTTGCCAGTGATAGCTGGATATTTAACAAATATGACAGGTGATAGCATCGGCTAGACGACACACTGGCTGCAACGCAGGGGCACAAGAGCACAATGTAGGGTCGGATCGTATGCGATAGCACAAAAGAGCTTGAGAGATGTTGACGTTTATGGTATATTTACGAGAGAGGCTCCCGTAGCTCAGTGGATAGAGCACCGGTCTCCGGATTAGATACCTACTTTAAACAGCCATTCAAGCTATCTCAACTAACATATACCTGCGCAAGAGTACCGGTTATTGTGGTGGACATTTCCAATATTTCCGCTATTTCCGATACGGTAAGAAGTGCTTTTACATGATAAAAGTCTAGGACGTATTTTCGTTTAGAGAGTACAGGTCCCAGACTTTTTTTGTATGCGTTGCTACTTTATCGTGATATGAAAAGACGCCCAACAACGCTTTATAGTGTGTTGTCAGGCGTTTTTATCGTTGTTATGCTCCAGCGGGTTTGTTCGCTATCTCTATTGAGGATTTTCAGGCAAGCGTGTAAGGATTTGAATAAGTAGTGCTGTGTGCTCGTCGATTTTTGTTTCTAGTTGGTTGAGTTTTTGTTCTACGTGCGCAAGTTGTTTCTTGACATCGTTTATATCTTGTCCTAATTCCTGTGTGATGCCTGTTTGTTCAACGATAAGCCCTTTGACCATAGACAGCTCGTAGGCGAAATTTTGTAGAATTGGTCGGTATTCTTGCGTTGTTCGCTCTAGGACTGTGAGCCTCTCTTCTGATGTTGGCATGGAGTCTACCTTTCGCTAACATATCTGGGTCGTAGACCACTTCTATTATACATTGGTTCGTCGTTTTTATCTAGCTTTAGCCTTGTTGGCTTCCTTTAGTGCCTCGCGATATCGCTTAAAAACAGGAAGATCAGATTTTTCGACATCAAGAACAAATCCTATTTGCTCGTTGTCAATATATCCAAGATCCCTAAAGCCCAGATCACGGCTTAACTTGATGCCGGAAACAGTTCTTGACTTAGCCCATATTCTACGGATGTCTATTCCCTCTCTTCCGAGGTCTACTATTCTATCGAAAACGCCCATTAGTAACAACATGCCGTACATCCTTGATTGTGTTCGATTTACGCCTACTGTCGTTACTGCTATTGTCGAAATGTAGCATTCTAATGGTTCACCTGGCACTATAGGTATCATATCTTCGGTTTTTGTTAAACCTCCTTTCTGGTCAAAAATCCGCTCGATAGCATCTTTCCTCATTGCCTGCATTGAAAAGTATCCTACTATCACACCATCATGTTTTAGTACATAATCTCCTTTAGAAGAAATTATAAACCATTGCATGCGTTTTTCGAGACTATGTACTATATCTCCGAAGTGTTGCCGTCCTATCTGCACAGTTGCCTTAATGTCGTTTTCGTTTTGTGCCTGCACGACTTCGATATGGTTACTTGCAGACGCAATTGTGTAAACGTCCATAAACTTTTTCATGTCTTCTTCAATCCTGCTAACATCCTCCTCTACATAAAGTCCCTGCTTCTTGTTAGGTGGTGTGATTTTGCGTATCTTTCCTGAGTCAACAAGTCTTTTGAATGTGCTTGTTGACACGTTTAGACGTTTTCTCGCTTCACTTGATGAAAGTAATGAGGTCATAGCTTTTCTCTCCATTCCTTACTTGGTTCTGACAGCCTCTGTAAATAGTATAAGACATTTTTGACATATTGAAAAGGTCCACAATATTAGATTTGTCCAAAAAAGCATTGACATTTTGGAAATATAATGTTACCATATTGACATGTTGGACATGTCCAACGTATTCGTAGGTATCAGAATAGGCGGTACTAAAACCCAGGGTCTAGGGAGCAGACCTTTGCAAGTCTGACCGTCCAGCGGGACAAAGGACCCGACGAGGCACCGGAACAACTGAATAGGCGCAAGCCAACCGGCATGGACAACCAGGGAGCCACACCTGAGTAACGCAGTCGCGGACAAAAGGCACCAACGGGGCGGAGTCCTGTAGAGTATACAGAAAGATCTGGTTTCCACCATGCGGAAGCACATTATTGATTGTCAGTGTAGCGCGTGATCATGAGGAAAGGCATGATACCCATCGTTCTCTTTTCCTGGTACTGCGTGCGGTCTCCCTGGTACCTTCTTCCTTCTGATCCTTGTCTCTCAGATCTCTCATCCTCTCACTTGCTCCCTTCTCCTGTCCCTAGAAGGCACTGGGGATACTGCATGCAGCTGCATCTTGGATCGCGGGTTAACCAGTGGCAGTCCTTCACCGGGTGCCAGTGGCTAGCCTGGAGCAGTTCAGGTGAAAAACCTTGAAAGGAGGTAATGCCTGATGATCTTTCTTATCCTTGTCCTCGCGGTCGCGTTCTTTGCGTTTGTCGCTTTTTCTGGGTGGACATGTGAACTAGTGAATGAGTCATTTTCCACGCGAATTGTGAAGCGTTTTTCACGGGGGGTTTCGTTGCCGTGCCATTGCCGTACCGTTGCCGATACCCCCGTTTTCGTGCTCAGAATTGGTGGACGGTTTCTGTACACCAATCAGCATTTACCTTTTTTGAACACCCATTTTTCACTGCATTTTTTTACTGTAATTCGGAAGCATTTTTCACGGGGGTTTTTCTGAGAGTGAGGTCACAGTGAGATGGGAGCGAGACGAGAGAATCCCCTATTTTTGTGCTCAGAATACTTGTACGCTAGAGGGTACCTTTCGGGTACCCAATGGGTATTTTAATTTTTTTGAACACCCATTTTTTTGAGCATTTTTTGCTGCAAAGAGAAAGGTGTTTTGTGTCCCTCGCACAAGCATTGATTGACTTTTCACTTAGGTACACAACGCTTATCATATCGCATCAATTTGTACCAAGTCCCTGTAAATTTGAGCTTGTAGAACGCTCTTTCACTACATCTGACCACATCTTGCCAGGTATCGCCTTCTTTGTCCAGATCATCTGGGCACATGGTAGGCGCATACCTGGCAGCAAAAAGGCCCAACGTGTTGACGCACATTAGGCCCACGAGACCCATTTTGACCCGAACAAGGTTTTGCCAGGTGCTCTTTCACAGCATACCCCTTGCTGGCACCTGGCGCAAGTGCAGAAAGGAGTATGCTATGCATCCATCAACAACTGAAGTTCCTGACGGTGCCTATCTGGATAGCTACCATCAGTACCTTCTCGATATTTCCTCTTTTGAGCGAAACACCGACGAGCAAGACACGGCGCTCCTGCAACAGTTGGAGTTCGTAAAATGTGGGGTTCTTTCACGAGAGGTAGGGGAGCAGGTGGTACAGCGACTTATTGAAGGAAGCCTCTCCCGCGTGATGTGCATTGCTCGTAACTACCATCAGCACCTTCTTGCTGTCAGTGGTGGACGGACAAGCGTTTCTTTGATGGATCTGATTCAGACAGCAAATGAAGCTCTTGTCACATGTGCATGCCACTGTCTGACCTCAGAGGAAACACCTCTCAACTTTGGAGCCTATACCGGCTCAAGCGTGAGTGGCACCTTGAGAACCTACCGTGTCCAAGATTGTACCGTTTCAGTGAGTGTTCACGACTGGCGTAAAGCGGCGCGAGAGGAAAGATTAGCTGATCTCTACGGGGTGTTGAGTCTGGACGCACTCCCACGGGAAGATCCAGAGACGTTCCTCCTTGTTGAGCAACTGAGCGCTCCTGCACCAACGCCCATCTGGCCTGAAAAGCAACACAAGGTTGAGATGTTACTGCAAGGGCTTTCTGAACAAGAACAGCGCATTCTTCACTTGCGCTATGGCCTGGACCGCGATGATCAGCATGAGCATACCTATGAAGAGATCGCCGATCTCATCGGATCTCACAAGGGAGCCTGTTACCGGATCGAGCAACGTCTACTCCACACGTTGCGTGAACAGGCTCCGCTTCGCAATTCACCGAACTACTACAGCGCAAGTGAAGCGGCTGCCGTCCTTGGTATTTGTCCTGCGGCGTTGCCAAGTCGGGTCAAAAAGGGCATTATCCAGCGGTACTATCCGGTTGGATGTGATCATAGCGGCGTGTACAGTAAGGCACAAATTGATGGTCTTGCGGAGTATTGCCAGCAAATCACTCGAGACTACTACACCATGCAGGAAGCTATGGCCTGCTTGGGTGTTTCCAATGTGACCATCAAGAATTGGGCACGAGCGGGGAAGCTCACGAGCTATCAATTCCCTGAGCAAGGTGATTGCTACGGGCGCTACCTCAAAGCAGAGGTAGACGCATTGGCGCAAGAGAGACAACCAATTCAACTTCATCCAGTGCTCTCAGGGCCAGAACCAATGTATGCCTACGCCTAATGATCTATCCAGAGGAAACGATGTGTTTTGTTGTGCAACGTGCCAGATCGGGCACACATCCGGTCGTGGCTGGCCTATGAAGGAATGCCAGTACCGGAGCGTGTGACGACTTTCGATGTGTCACAGTACACACCCGATCTGGCACATTGCACAACAAAACACATCGTTTTCCCTCTCTACGAGGTGAACACTCATCAAAAACCAACGGACACAGAAAGTAAATCGTTTCGGTTCACCACGACGGCGCGGGCGGTTCGTGGTTTTACATGGTGGGTTCGTACCGCTTTTGTGGTGGAAACATGGGCCATTCCCGCACGATTTCCCCCACTTCTTTTTGTGTTCTTTTTGAGTATCACTCCATTTTCCATCAAAACCTCGTAAATCGTTGTGCACGTCCACGAAAGGAATGGAAATGGTTTTGCAGCAAGGTGCACCGTCCAGAAAGGGCGCATGCTGCGAAATGGAGAAACAGATGAGAAGATATGTTTCTTTTCGTCGTGTCTCCCCCTCCTGCTGTCTCCTAGACCCGCTACGTCCCGTCGGAGACACCAAACGGGACCGCCATGTGAGCTACAGGGCAGCAGGCGCGTGAAGAAAATCGGACGCTTGCGCTTGCCCATAGACAGGGCATGGTAGACTGACAAACCCGTCAGCGCGGGATGGACCGAAACCTGCATTACCCCTGAGCCGCGCTGACGTCCCCCATCGTATCCATGCCCTGTCTTGGGTCCGATTTTCAGTGCCTGCTGATCCTGACGGATCGTTCTCTTTTGTCCTGCACGAGCTGGAGCGTTGCACAACGCGTGCAGGTGCAATCATCCCATTTCATCAAGCAAGAGGATGGTCCTCTGTGCGTTGCGCCCTCTGGTGTGGCAATCCGTGGGACGCAACGCGCTGAACGGGGCCGCAAGTGAACCGCCCCGTTCCATCTACATTTTCGTCTTTTTGAGGAGAAATCATCGTATGAACAACGCGTATGCACAAAAAATCGTCAAGCGTATTCGGAGTGCGTGGCCCGATGATGGCTATTGTCCTATCAAGGTAGAGGAACACGACGGGCATGCCTGGCTCGTGACGTTCGTGCAGGAAGAGACGGGGGAATGCTTCACGGTCCCTCTGGCAAAGCGCAAGCTACGCGAACAGGAGCATGCCCAGGCGTTCCGTCTCCTCTCTCACCTGGCTTTTCCTGCAAGCGCCCACCCCGTAACAGAAACGGCCCTTTCAGACAAAGAGTGCACGGCTATTCATCAGCTCGTGCGTTCAGCAACAGCGGAACTGGTAAACAGCCCCGTCAAGGTCCTAGCGGCGTTTCTTGATACCCTTATCCTCAACGTCTACCCCACGGATGAACAGTCTCAGCGGGTTAAGCGCAAAGTAGACGACACGCTCCAGACGGAATTAGCACTGCTCAAAGCACAGGCGCAGGACCGAGAAGAGGATATTCCCACACGCTTTTTCTTTGCAGGCGTCCCGCTCGTGATGACGCGCAAGGGTGCCGATGGCTATCAATGGATACTGCGTAGCTCCAAGATGGCACTTTCTATCAACTGTGGCTCAACGATGGCAAACCTCTGTAAAGTCCGTCTCTCTTCAGAATACTTGTGGTCTGTACGAGACGTGACAACAGTCGTCTATCAGGTGCATTGCTTCCTGGCAGAACATTTCGGGCAAGACATTGATCTGCAAGTCTCGGCCTGTGATCTGGCGGCTGATGTGCTTAACCTGGATCTCACCGATGTGCAGGAGGTCAAGCGTCATTTTGTCTCACGGGCACAGTACAAAGAGCAAGATCCCTTAAGTGAGCAAGCATGGTTGGATGGACCGTCCCGCGTCAAGAGTCGCTGGGATCGTTTAACCGGCCTGCCTTTCGGATCGCGCAACGGGGCCGTATCTGCACTCATCTACGATAAAACCCATGAAATCAAATACCAGTCACCGGAGAAGAAATGGTTTCATGACCTGTGGCGTCAAGTCAAAGACGAACAAGGCAACCCGCTTTGGGACGGCAAAGCGGCGGTATGGCGCGTAGAAATGCGGTTCAAGCGAGAAGCCTTGAACGAGATGAAACAAGAAGGGGTGTTTCATGGCATTGAGAACGCCTATGACCTGGAAGAACGCCTCCCAGGCCTGTGGTCGTATGCGGTCGGACACCGTGGCGGCGGTGTTGATGGCCTTCCTGATGGCTGGTTGCGCTACATCGTGCCCACAGAGGATACCAACCGTTCCCGCTGGCCGGTACACCCTGACTGGCTGATCATTCAAGAGGCATTCCCATCTCTGCGAGAGGAAGAGCAACCCGAAGAGGAACCCCAAGAAACAGCGGTCGCGGTGTGCAACCCTCCAGCGTGCCAGGAAGAAACACCGGCAATCCCGCTGTTACCCTTCATCCGAAAACGCAAGCGCGAAGTCAATATGGATCGCATCATTGATCAAATTGCGGGTTGTATCGTCACGGTCGAGGCGTGGCGTCCACCGCGTCCAGGATGCACACCGGAGCTACGGAGAACGGTGAGCTATGTCTATCAACGCGTAGAAACCCGCATGGAAGAGAAACAGCGTGACTTTTCCGCAAGTGTCCGTGATAAGCGAGACCTCTACTCGATTGAACTGGACCCCGACGACGCAGCGGCTGACGTCGCTTGAGTCATTTCAACGCATTCACAAAGGAGCAATCTATGGATCTGTTTCGTACGTGGTGCCATCGGTGCCACAAGCTAGCACATTGCCGCTCGGTCAACTGGCGTAACGCACGTGGCGGGATCGAGGTTCGCCTATTATGTGTGGACTGTCGGCGCGCTATCGGCTATCGTGCCTAACGATGAGAAGGGGGTGTTCTATGCCTAAGAAAGCAATTCAGCTTAAAGATGCTATAGAGGGCTATGCGGTTAGGTGTCAGTCAAAAGGTTACTCCAATAGAACACTAGAATGGTATGAGCAGAAGCTACGTAACTTTTGCTCGTACATGGAGCAACAAAAGGTAAAAGACCTTAAAGCGGTTACTCTGACACATCTACGAGCATTCATTATCTTTGTTCAGGGAATGAAGTCACGTAAAGGAGAGAAGTTATCAGACCTAACGGTCAAAGGTTATGTTCAGGTTGTTAAAGGTTTCTTTAGCTGGTGTATGAATGAAGAGTTATTGAAAGCTAACCCTGCGGCAAAGTTGGAACGGCCTAAGGTAGGAAGCTATGTTATATCAACTTTTAGCGAAGATCAAGTAAGAGCACTGCTTGCGACATGTGACCTAAAAACTGAACGAGGCTATAGAGATTATACTATCATGCTTTTGCTCCTGGATACTGGCATGAGGATATCTGAGTTATGCGGTCTACAACTGCAAGACATACATAGGGATTATGTCAGAGTACTAGGGAAGGGACGTAAAGAGCGTGAAATAGGCTTGCACCCTGATACAGTGAAACATATTTGGAAGTATGTTCACAAGTTCAGAGACACATCAGACGAGAACGAGCAAGGTGTTTTTATCAATAGAGGTGGAGAGCCGTTAACCCGTAGTGGTGTGGCTCAACTCATTTCTAGTGCAGGTGATAAAGCTGGTATCACTGATGCGCGTGTGTCTGCTCACACATTCCGTCATACTTTTGCTATTATGTATCTCAAGAATGGTGGAGACGTGTACAAATTGTCTCGTCTTATGGGTCATAGCGACATAGCTACAACAGAGGAATATCTGAAAGACTTTAAGAGCCGTGATGCTCGTAAGGACCAAGATGATTTTTCACCTGTAAAGAACCTTCAAGAGTCCAGAAAGGTAGGGAAAAAGCGTTCAGACTCTTTGTTTAATTCATAGTCAGGAGCACAAGTTATTGCGGTGCTGTTTTTGCTATGAGACACTTATTGAGCTTGCGTTATGACTCGGTTTATACATCAGAACACTTTACCCTAAATGACCTCTTTAGAGCACGGGATACCACATGAAGTGGTTCTAAAGTGGTGTATTTAGGGCTTGTGCGTTAGTGGCGTTTCTATTCGGTAACATGGCTTGCAATGGGGGTTGAGATTATGTGGGAAATGTGGTATCCTCTTTTATGAAGCTCCCGTAGCTCAGTGGATAGAGCACCGGTCTCCGGAACCGGTGGCGCTGGTTCGATCCCAGTCGGGAGCACCCAACAATAGAAAACCGCCTGAGAAGCCAAAAAGCCTAAATGAGAAGCAACAGAAAAAGCACCTCATTTAGGCCATTTTTAACCCTATCCGGTTGCGTAAAGTGCCCATTCTACGCAACAAAACACTAAAATTATGTCAACTAGGACACTCATTTTTAGGCTTACGTTTACTCAATAGGTCCATAGACGAGACAGCCGAAAACCTATCATGATCTTGACGGGCCGCCCTGAGATTGAAATCTTTCAAGTACTCCTCCGTTACCTCTACGCTACTATGGCCCATCAAACGAGAGAGCTTGTATATCTCACCTCCATTTTCCAGATAAATCCTAGCAAAGGTATGCCTGAACGTATGAGCAGAAACGCGAACATCATTAATACATAGCTCACGTTTCAATCCCATTAAGAACCGATCAATCCCGCTACGTGTAAGAGGATGTCCATGACGGTTAACAAAAACAAGTTGTTCAGCATCAGGAGCAGGGTCACGGTGTTGATGGACATATTTCCAGAGATGTTTACCAACACCAGGCGATACACCAATCTCACGTTCTTTCTGGCCTTTACCAAACACTCTAATATGATCTTCATAAACATCCTGAAGGCGCAACCCGCATAACTCAGAAACACGGATACCCGTTTCGAGAAGCAATAAAATGATTGTGTAGTCACGATAGCCTAAAGGCGTAGAGCGGTCACAAGCATCAAGCATTGCTCTAATATGTTCAGTTGTAAACGTAGGGATGATATAAGTAGGGACTGAAGGCATACCAAGACGATCAGCAGGATTTTTCTTAATCAACTCCTCGGCAGTGCACCAGGAGAAGAAACCCTTAACCACCTGGACATAACCTTTAACTGTCAACGGTGAAATCTGTGCTGCATCCTCTTTCTTGTTAACTGTGTTATGACCTAGCTGCGATGATTGTAAATGCAGAACAAACAATCTCAGATGCTCTATAGTAACCTGATTTAGCTTGTCTATCTCCTCATCTTCAGCAATCCAGCGAGCAAAATAGTTAAGCTTCTGCTCATACCATTCAACTGTTCTACCACTGTGACCACGTGTACGACAATCGATAATATAACCCTTAATGGTTTCAACAATAGTCATTGCTTTCTTAGGCATAGAACACCCCCTTCTATCAATAAGCGGCAGGCACGCCGATAGTAAACGTTCTCATCTCTGCGAGAGGCATACGTGATGAAGACGTTGAGCACAGCCTCTCGCATCGCTCCACAAGCCCAACTATCAAGAATTGCATCAAAAATCCCTCTCTTTCCGACCATTCAAGAACCCTTCAAAAAGAGCCTCTCGCAAAGTGTTGCTTTTAGCGGCTTCTCATGCTACACTAGGAGAGCAGGAGTCAGAACGGCATAACCTTCCCGACTGGGATTGAAACCTTGGCAATAGTTCAAGCGCCATATCCGCAGGTCAAACGTCAGAACGGCATAACCTTCCCGACTGGGATTGAAACGTATGATCTCGTGGCGGTAGGCATCTGTGTAGCCCAGTCAGAACGGCATAACCTTCCCGACTGGGATTGAAACTCCGATCACCTCCTGTACAATGTCCCGCGATGGGCGTCAGAACGGCATAACCTTCCCGACTGGGATTGAAACCTTGCGAGAAGAAGCAGTACAGGTTGCCTTTGCTATCAGGTCAGAACGGCATAACCTTCCCGACTGGGATTGAAACTGTGTGGTTAGCTTTATCAGCGTGTCATGCAGTACACACCCTAGCAACCAAACTTCAACCGTTTTCGCTGAACTTCTGTACTAAAATCGCGTTCTACCCGTTCCAGATATTCAGGCCCTCTAATGGCAAGCCAATGAAGCACAAGCGAGAGGTCAACCCCCTCATCTGGCAGCTCGTCACCGATCCAGGCCGCTAGCGAACTCAGATAGCCAACCACCGCCTCTACGCCCTTCTCAATGTTGTGATCTTCCCAGCGTTTACGAACTACTTTCCCGAATTGCGGCGGCACGTCCATCTCATCAGTGAATGCTCTTTGAATGGCAAGCCATACGGGATGGGTCGGCCACCGTGAACGGTTTTTATCCTCGTTGGGCACGACACAGCGTAACCATCCATCAGGTTGACCGTCAGGCCCACCGTCTACTTGACCGGCTGCATAGGCCCACAACAACGCCAGACGTTCCGGCAGCTCATAGGCATCCTCTACCCCATGAAAAAGCACCTCATTGCTTACTTCCTGCTGAAGTTCATGAAGTGCTTCACGCTTAAAGCTGAACTCAACCCGCCAGACTGGACCGTCTGTTTCACACCATCCATTCATCGCCCACAGATCAACAAACCAATCCTTGCCCGACGTTTTCAGTTCTCGCGTTTTGTCATAGATGCGACAGGATAATGCACCAGGCCCATGCTTGCCTCTCGCAAAGTCAAACCCCGTTCGGGTAAGCCCCATCGAATAGTCACGTGAACCAGCTATCATGTCCGTTTCCTCATAGACCCCTCGTTTCCGAGAGCGTGACACGAAGTCTCTTGACCGGTCCAACGTCTCTACCCCCTGCCATCCAGCGACATCGGCGCACAGGTCAACCGAGGAAACTTGCAAGTACATCTCATCCTTGAAGAGGTCATCGAGGAACACCTGTATCTTGATAAGAGCCTCAAGCACCCCTCGACAGGACCACAGGTAGTGAGAACTAAAGCGCACCGAAGCTACCCCGTTCCAGTGACCGCCCGATATGTACACCGTGATATCTTTAGTTTTGAGCATCCAAGGGAATTGACCTTGACCGGCACCGTTTGGGCACATATGCAGCACCGTGTCATTAAAAAGCAACGAGGTAGGAATAGCGTCGTGTGCCTCTTGCGCGAGACGCTTCCACCCGTCAAGTTGCACCCTCAGCGCGTCCGCTATATCCGCCTTGACCCGCTTCCCCCGTTCATCGGTATGAAAGGCATTGAGAACCAGCGTATCTACCCCTCTATTGACTATCCAGTATGTTTCCATAAACACTCCCCCCTCTTTCCTTTGTATTTAGACAGTTTCTCGCTTCTCTCTCTTTTTGTTTTTTATTAGGCGCGGTATACTTGCCTCGCGCCCCAGGCCGTTTGTACGTCGTCCGAGCGGCACCCCAGAGGGGACCCCACCGCTTTTCGGCGCGTACAAACGGCCCCACCAGGGAACCGAAAACCACCCCACCACCGCCCAGGTTGTCCAACACGCTCACGAGCTGGCCCGTTGCTCACCGGCAAAGAGAACCGCCACACCACCACCCCAGAAGGAACGCTACGCGAATAGAAAGCTGACGCCATCCGAGCAGGATCATAGCCGATTGTGGAGGCGATGCCGCCATTTTTCGGGGGTGAGAACGCGACGCGTCAAGGGCGGCTTGATAGGGTTCTGCATCGTCACAGTCCACGAGCCGCCCTTGCTCCAAAGGAGTCTACACCCCCTTCAAATGGTCAAGCCGGGCGGCATCGCTTGCCC
This sequence comes from uncultured Chloroflexia bacterium, assembly GCA_963802635.1. Lineage (GTDB taxonomy): Bacteria > Chloroflexota > Ktedonobacteria > Ktedonobacterales > Ktedonobacteraceae > CAVTLG01. The sequence goes on from CAWDJJ010000001.1 coordinate 2,014,924, forward strand.
TCCACAACCGGCATACCCACCCGTCCAGCCGTCGAACGAGAGCCACCCAACCCAGAGGGATGCTCGTGAGTCTTCGACTCCCCAGCCACCGCCAACCCCACCGCGCAGCCGTCCCGTCTCAGCCAATGGCAAGCCGTAGACCCGGCCCCCTTGCGTGCCAGGAAACCCTGCACCCAGCACGCAAGCCACCCCACCCACCGGCAACAAACCACACTGCCAACCAGAGAGAGACCATAGACCTTACCTCCTGTTGTTCTAATAGCCTGCCGTTAGGACAGGCTATCACCGGACTATCTAACTTGCTCCTGTCTCACATTCCATCAACTCAGTGAGCAGCCTCAACCCTTCCATCGCCTCATGATATTGGGTAAAAGCCAACGCAGAAAGCCACCCAAGCACGACACCTACACGATCAACAAGCGGAACTTGACCCACAGCAGGATGAATATGGAGCATTTCGCTCTGAACAAACACCCTCGCCTCATCACGTGTCGTTGTCCAAAGACCCCGTTCATCACACTCTATCTCTCCAAGATAACAATCAAAACCCCACTCACAAGCACTACGAAAACCGTGATCATCAGTAACCGAAGCACTCAGCCGCCCATCAAGCAGCAATGCAGGAGAATACGGCAAGCCAATAAGATCGAAAGGGACCATTGAAGCAGTTTCCACCACCGCTTGTATCAGTTGTTGTGTCACAAGACACCTCCATCATAGTTGACAAGCTAGACCCATGTGGCATACTAGACACGAGAATCTAGCAACGCTAACAGAGCAAAACGAGTGATTCACGCTGGACCTGAGTTTGCCAACCCAGGCCAGCACTCCTAAATAAGACATCCCTACACACAGCCTTTCTAGCTCGTGGGTGATATACCAACCCCGTTGGTACAGTGACTACGGCCTTCTCACATCCCCTGAGTTTTCTAGTCCCCCCACCTACAGGGAAACACTATCGCTGGTTCACTGACTCTAAGGTAAGCCGCCTATATTCAGCGCGTGTATAGGGTATTCGATTGTTTGACCAGGCACCTCCCGCTTTCATGACTTGCCATTGAGCCACAAAACGCCGCTCAATAGTACCGCCTATTCTAACTAGCCTTACTGATGTAAGAGAACTTAAAAATCAAAGAGTACCAAGTGATCTAATGCAAGTTTAACACAACATAAAGAGCTTTGTCAAGGCTAACAGTGCAAAGAGTACAAACTTATGCTATAATTCAAACAAGTGACAAATTGATAAAACTAGGAGGAAATCTCATGGTCAAAAGAACCAATTCACCGACAGGTATGTACTCAGCAGCAGAAGCAGCGAAAAGGCTAAGGATGCCTACAACGACATTCCATACCTATGTAAGAGGTGGAAAAATCAAAAAAGTCATTCCACCAGGACAGAAGGAAGGGTACTATCCTAGAACAGAAATAGAGAAACTGGCACAGGCTAGAGAACTATTCATGCTCCTAAATTCCACCGAGCCAGTAACATTTAAGAAAGCTAATTCAGAAGACGACATAAAAGGCATATATGACCTTACCATTGCAATATATGGAATAGGAGGCACACCGAGCTATGAAGAGCGGTTAAAAATATGGCACAAAAACCCGTATGTATACTATGTTGTCAAACAAAGCGACATTGTCGTAGGCTATATCAGCCTAATATGGTTCACTGACAAAGCATTAAAGCTACTTATGGGACCGACCCCCAAGCAGTCAATAACAACTCCAGCAGGCACAGGCGTATACTCTGTAACAGGAGCAGAAAACGTACTACCATTTACGCCAGGAAAACCGATAGACTCACTTTTTGCCTCGCTAGGAGTAAGGCCAGGAATGAGCAACACCGAACAAAGAACCTACTCATTTAAACTAATACGAGATACAATAACAGTATTGGAGGAATTCGCAGAACAAGGCATGCCAGTTAAAAAGCTCTATGGAACATCAGAAAGAGCGGACGGAATTAGACTAGCCCGAAAGCTAGGAATGAAAGAAACCAGATACGAAGGTGACAGCATCATTAGGTACGAGCTTGACTTAGAAACAACCGACCTCCCGCTACTAGAAGAATACCGAAGGATAGTAAAAGAAAGAAGCTAAAGAGTGCTAATGATACAAACTAGACAAAGAGTACAATATTATGTTCCCTAAAACCACACAATACACAGGAGTGCTTTTTAACAAGAGCACTCCACAGGCCGAACCAAGCACAAAAGCCACAACAAAAAAACCGCCTATACCTGATGCATAAGCAGTCTTGTGAACTAATGAAACAGCCTGTAGAGCCAACTTAGACTATGATAAGTCTCCGGAACCGGTGGCGCTGGTTCGATCCCAGTCGGGAGCACCCAACAATAGAAAACCGCCTGAGAAGCCAAAAAGCCTGAATGAGAGCAACAGAAAAAGCACCTCGTCACACTGTGACGCTTCTTATCTTGATTCCCAATAGTGTCCCTATTATCCCCTTGTTTTTCGGACAGCAAATGATTACACTCAAAAAGTAAGGGGGGGATGCACACACTGCGGGGAACAGGGGCATTTCCGATCCACTAGAGTATTTATGCAATCTAGCCGTCACCTATTTTCTATGTGGCGTTCGAGGTCGCTATGTTTACCACAACTCTTGTCCTCTGTTTGTGTCAGCATCCTCAAGCAGGTCACAAAAAAAAGGATTCCTGCCGCCTCTTCAGAGAAAAGGTGTACATACAAAATCCTAAAAGATCCAGTGAAGATGCATCAGGGAAATATAGTCATGTGTCGAACAGGTTAGGAAATTCGGTGATATAACAAGAAAAAGATCGAGAGGATTTCTAAGATGCAAGAGAGAAAGATCAAAAGGATATATAAATACATTGGATCGGTAGCTGTATTAATTATATTTGTTGTGAGCACTGTCAGCATCATTGTGAATTCGCCCCATGCAGCATCTGCTGACGATACGTCGATTACTACTGTGCAGTATGAAGCCGAGAGCGCGTACCTTTCTGGGGGTACAAAGATCGACACGAGTGGCAGTGGTTACTCAGGTAGTGGCTATGTTGATGGGTACACGAGTGTAGGAGCGAAGTCAGTCCTCTCCGTCAATGTTGTATCGGATGGGGAATACGCAGTTACATTGCGTTATGCGAATGCTTCGGGATCAACGAAAACGCTGGCTATTTCTATCAATGGTATCAAGAGTATCAAGGCATCGTTTGCTGCAACGAACACCTGGGCCAATCAAGTTGAGTATATGGTGCTACGTGCAGGAATTAACACGATATCTCTGGAGTATGATCAGGGCGATAGCGGGCACGTGAGCCTGGATTATGTCAGCATCCCCAACACAACGCCACTTGCGACTCAGGGTGCCACGCTGCCATATACCGAATACGAGGCCGAGAACGCTGCCACCAATGGCACGATTATTGGGCCAAATTATACCTATCTAACGTTGCCATCGGAAGCTTCGGGGCGGAAAGCTGTGCAACTGACCGGTCAGGGAAAGTATGTAGAGTTTACGCTGACCAACCCCGCGAATGCTATCGATCTGCGCTATAGTATTCCCGACTCGTCTGATGGCTCTGGTCTGACGGCCCCACTTAGTCTCTATGTGAATGGGAAGCTCAATAAAAGTCTGTCATTGACCTCGAAGTACAGTTGGTTTTATGGCAGTTATCCCTTTACCAATATGCCCAGCGATGGCAAAGCTCATCATTTCTATGACGAGGTGCATGCCTGGCTGGGTGCTCTGGAGCCGACTGGTACCAAGGTGCGGTTACAGGTCGACTCGAATGATACAGCGCCATCGTATACCATAGATCTGGCTGACTTCTACGATGTGCCTGCTGCCTACGCCGGGCCATCCTCTGGCTATCTCTCCGTTGCCAGTTACGGCGCAGACCCAACTGGAGCTAAGGACTCGACACAAGCGATCCAGAAGGCGGTCAACGCGGCAGAGCGTATGGGTAAAGGTGTCTGGATACCTGCTGGAACCTACACTGTGACCAGTCATATTATTTTGAACAACGTCACTATGCGTGGTGCCGGTCCCTGGTATACCATTCTAAGGGGCAATGGCGTCGGTTTGTACGGCAATGCCGCACCTAATCCCAGTTCGAATGTGCAGATCTACGATCTGGCGATCTCAGGTCAGGTAATGAACCGCAACGACAGCGCGCAGGTCAACGGTATTGGCGGCTCCATGGGAGGTGGCTCGGTGATCCAGGACGTGTGGATCGAGCATACCAAGGTTGGTATGTGGTTCGATGGTCCGTTCAGCAATCTGTTGATCACTGGCGATACCATACGTGATACCACCGCAGGTGGCATCAACTTCCATGGCGGTATCACCAATGCTACGGTGGAGCAGACCATGATCCGCAATACGGGCGATGATGGGCTGGCGATGTGGTCGCAGACCAATGCCGACAAGAACGATGTCTTCGAGTACAATACCGTCCAATCGCCGATCCTGGCGAACAATATTGCCATCTATGGTGGCTCGAACAATAGCATCCTGAACAATATTGTCGAGGATACGCTGACAAAGGGTGGTGGCATCCACGTAGGCAATCGCTTCGGTGCGGTGCCACTGGCGGGTACGACCACGATTGCTAACAATCTGATCATGCGGGCCGGGCAAATGGACCCCAACTGGCAGTTTGGCGTAGGAGCTATCTGGTTTTACGCGCTGGACGAGGCCATGTCAGGCACGATCAATGTCAGCAATGACCAGATTGAAGATAGTCCGTATGAGGCAATCCAGTTTATCGGTTCGTCCATAACGAATGTGAACTTTAGCCACATCACGGTCACGAATGTGGGAACGTTTGTCTTTCAGTTACAGGATGCAGGCTCGGCTACGGCCAGCGATGTGACGGCAACTGGCGTGGATGACGCTGGACAATATAACTGTGGCGTTGGTTTCACCATCACGCAGGGATCGGGAAACTCTGGCTGGTCCTCGTCGGTGTGCGGTTTCCCGGTACCTGGAACCACTCCAATGCCAGTGACTGGGACTACTCCAACTGCAATGCCCATTCCGGTCACTCCGACGCTAGTGACTGGGACTACTCCAACCACAACGCCCGTTCCGGTCACTCCGACGCCAGTACTAACTTCGCCAGTGCCCTCCGGTACGCTGGTAACAGCGATCAATGCTGGTGGCACGGCCTCGGGCAATTTCGTAGCAGATACCGACTATGACCAGGGCAACGTGTACTCGGACATGTCGACCGCGATTAATACCAGCGCAGTAGGTAATCCAGCGCCGCAGGCGGTGTATCAGACATGTCGTTGGAGTAGTGCATTTACCTACACGATACCGGGGCTGATGGTAGGCAAGACCTATACCGTGCAGTTGGATTGGGCGGAACTGACGTTCCAGTCAGCGGGTCAGCGCAAGTTCAACGTAGCCATCAACGGCAGCCAGGTATTGAGCAACTTCGACGTCTATGCTATGGCAGGCTACAAGACGGCGCTAGAGAAGCAGTTCACAGCGACGGCCAATAGCAACGGTCAGATTATGATTGCCTTTAGCAAAGGGTCGGCTGATAATCCCTTCATCAACGCTATTGAAATCTGGCAGTAGCCAGGAGTATCCAGGCAAGCCTGGACACTCCTGTTCGTCCTATTTCTTCATTATGAGGAATGGGACAAACGAGAAGCTAAGACTGTGGTCAGCGCGTTATCGAAGATTTCTATAGCAGTATCAATCTCACTTTCAGAGATCGACAGCGGGGGAGCCATGCGGAAATAGTTCTTGCGCACCGTCATGGAGAGTCCGCACCGCTGGCATTCATCCCCGACCATTTTTGCCAGAGTATTAGCTGGTTGTTTCGTGGTACGATCTTCCACCAGTTCTACCCCGACAAGCAACCCTTGTCCTCGTACATCACCTATCGACTCATGACGCTGCTGAAGTTCTCGCAAGCGCGTCATCAGGTACTCCCCACGTAGCCGTGCCTGCTCCACCAGCAACTCTTCCTCAATGACCTCAATGACGGCAAGGCCAACGGCAGCAGGAAGTGGATCGAAGGCATGTGAGGTACTTTGATTGTAGCCTTTCTGATAGCACTCTTCCTCGATGGCTGAAGTGGTGACTGTAGCTGCCAGAGGCATGCCACCCCCAAGTGTTTTGGAAAACGACACAATGTCAGGCTCAACTCCATACAGTTCGAAGCCAAACCTTCTCCCTAACCGCCCAAAGCCTGTTTGGGCTTCGTCGAGAATCAGGAGCATTTCATGATCATCACACAGTTTGCGTAGGCGCTGAAAGTAATCGGGTGGGGGCACAATGATCCCTCCTGCCGACAACACCGGCTCAGCTATCACCGCACATAGCGCTCCTACCGATTGTTGTTCAACCATCTCAAAGCCAGCTTCTAAGCACGAGCAGTCGCAGGTGCCGTTGCAGTGGCGAATGGGGCATCGATACGCATAGGGAGCAGGCAGGGTGAGAGTACCGGGCATCAACGGACCATAGCCTGCATGACCTCCTATCAAGTTGAGCGAAGCCACCCCAGCCTGTAAGCCGTGCCACGCTCTGGTCAACCCGACGACCTCAAAACGTCCCGTGTACATTTTGGCAAGACGTAAGGCAGCCTCGTTGGCCTCTCCTCCGGTGTTGATGAGGAGTACCTTGTCGAGATAGGGTGGCAGAAGCTCGACGAGCCGTTCTGCAAGGGCAAGCACCGGTTCAGAGAGCATCTTGGAGTTCAGATGGATCACTTCTTCGAGTGATTGCTGCACGGCACTGCAAATCCGGGGGTGATTATGGCCGATGGTTGAGCACATTTGTCCAGAGGTGAAGTCGAGAAGACGTTGACCTTCTGTCGTCTCTATCCACGAACCAGAGGCTCGTGCCACGGTGAATGGAGCAAAATCATGCAAATACCGGATCAGAAAGCGTTCACGTTGATCGTACACATTCGTTCCCTTTCAAAACTAGTAATCTTGCAACAAAAGACGAGAAAGAGGCCGGATCTACGGCGAGACGCCGAGAGCAGAAGGAGGATACAGGACGACTGAAAGTGCCTGTGCTCCAGTAACAGAACTATAGGTGTGGAAAAGATCGGCAGAGTACCAAACGGCATCTCCTGGTTGTAGCTGCACTTCCTGTCCTGCTGGTCCCAGACGGAGATCTCCTGAGAGACAGAACAGAAATTCTAGTGTGCCAGGTAAGTGAGCAGGAGAGCGGTAGGCCGTCTGTGCAGGCAACTGCAGCTCATCGATGGTGGTGCGATGATTGCGGCCTTCAACAAGCAGGTGACGGATGGATAACCCAGAATCGGATGTGACGGTCTGTCCCTCACCGCTATGGATGATGTGTAATTGTGGACGATTTTCCTCTGCCAACAAGGCTCCAGTCGGTATATTCAATGCATCGGCAATGCGCCTCAAGACTTCAAGGGAAGGATTTCCCTGTCCGGCTTCAATTTTGGACAAGCTGGCCTTAGAGATGCCTGCCTTTTCAGCCAGGCCTCCTAAAGAGAGTCCTCTGCTCTCCCGATGGACTCGCACAGATTGTGCAAGTAGCTGACTTGTGTCATTCAAAGGAACCATACGCGTCTCCTCATAGTTACTTATAATAAACGATTGTTCATTTTCTTTTGTTTAGTATAATAAACGATTGTTCATTTGTCAAGCCGCGCTTGACATCTCACAGGCGCAGGAGTATGCTCTTCCGTGCGATAACAAACGTTCGTTCCACCTTGCCCTACGATTGCTGGGTGAACGTGCCTGTAGATGGATTGATTGCTGTATGAATAATTTTAGCGACATGTCAGGCTTTATTTGGGGCACTGCCGACCTCATTCGCGATACCTTTTCGCGTGGCAAGTACCAGGATGTCATTCTCCCCTTCACGGTGCTACGCCGTATCGACTGTGTACTTGAGCCGACGAAAGAGCGCGTCCTGGAGAAAAACGCCAGCCTGGGCGCATCGCTCAACGATCCGAAAAATCTGCTATCCCGAACCTCTGGCTATGCCTTTTACAATACTTCTCGCTATACCTTTGGACGCCTGTTGGAAGATTACTCTGTCCTGGGCATAAACTTGCGCGCTTATATCAATGGTTTCAGCGAGAACATGCGCGAGGTGCTGGACAAGTTTGATTTTGAGAATACGATCAAGCAACTGGAAGAGGCCGATCTGCTATTTAAAGTGATGGAGCGCTTTAATCAGATTGATTTACATCCCGACAAGGTACCCAACCATGTCATGGGTTCCATCTTCGAGGAGCTGATTCGCAAGTTCAATGAGGCGTTGAACGAGAACCCTGGTGAGCACTTTACGCCGCGTGAAGTTATTCATTTGATGGTGAAGATTACGCTGGCGAAGGATACGGACATTCAAAAACCGGGTATCGTGCGCACCATCTATGATCCGTGTTGTGGCACTGGTGGCATGCTGACCATCGCTAAAGAAGAAATACTAAAGATCAATCCTAGCGCCGATGTCTATCTTTATGGTCAGGAAGTAAACCGCTCAACCTTCGCGGTCTGCAAATCCGATCTCTACATGAAGAGTAAAGACGGGCGGGACGCGGAGAATATTTTCTTTGGCAGTACGCTCTCAAAAGATTGTCTGCCCACGAAACGCTTTAATCACTTTTATACCAATCCTCCCTACGGCAAAGACTGGAAGCGCGACGAAGAGGCGGTCAGGCAGGACGGTATACGCTTCAGCGCAGGCACACCGCGCATTAGCGATGGTCAATTGCTTTTCCTGCAACATATGCTCTCGCGTATCTATGTGCAGGATGAAGACGTCTCGCATCTCTCGATAGTCATGAACGGTTCGCCGCTCTTTACAGGCGATGCCGCTAGCGGCGAGAGCGAGATCCGGCGCTGGATATTGGAGCACGATTGGCTAGAGGCGATCATTGCCCTGCCTGAGCAGCTATTTTATAACACCGGCATCGCTACCTACGTCTGGATACTAAACAATAACAAGCCGGAACAGCGTAAGTGGAAGGTGCAGTTGATCAATGCAACGGACCTGTGGGAGCCGATGCGCAAGAGTATGGGTGACAAGCGTCGACTGATCTCGGAGGCGCAGATAGCGCAGATCCGTGACCTCTTTATGGCCTTTGAGGAGAACGAACGCTCAAAGATCTTCCCTTATACCGCGTTTGGCTATCGCAAAATTCTGATCGAGATGCCTTTGCGCCTCAACTTCCAGGCCAGCCCTGAGCGTATTGCGCGCTTCCAGCAGCAGAAAGCTTTTGTGGACCTGGCGACAAGCAAGAAGAAAAAGCCCACCGAGAAACAAGCCGACGAGGAAGCGGGTCATCTGCTGCAAGATGCGCTGCTCAAGATGCTGCATAGCCTGCCCGATGGACTGTTTAAGGATCGCGCAAAGTTTGAGGCTGAACTGGATAAAGCGCTAAAGGCGATACATCTCAAACCGGCTCCGGCTGTACGTAAAGCCATACTCACGGCGCTGTCAGAGCGAGACGAGAGCGCAGACATATGTTATGACAAGCATGGACGGCCCGAACCTGATCCCGACTTACGCGATAGTGAGAATGTGCCCTATGTGGCGAACGAGCTAGAGGAAGAGTACGACTTCTATAGCGAGAAGGTGTCGCTTGGTGTCAGTGTCAGGAAGTTCTTTCAGCGGGAGGTCGCGCCATATTTGCCGCACGCCTGGATCGGCAAGGAGTTCCGCGATGAGCAGGATGGACGTGTAGGCAAAGTGGGCTATGAGATCAACTTTAACCGCTATTTCTACAAGTATCAGCCGCCGCGTCCATTGCAGGAGATAGAGGCTGATATCAGAGTGCTCGAACGTGACATCGTGCAGATGTTGCGCGAGGTAGCTGGATGAGTAACAGCGTTGGCGAGGATCTGGTAGCGGAACTGGCCCAATTGCAACCGGGCGGCAGGTGGCAGGCGTACCCACGCTATAAAGACTCAGGCGTCGCGTGGTTGGGAGAGATACCGGAGCACTGGGAAACCTGGAAACTAGCTCATGCTTTTACATCTATTGGTAGTGGGACTACACCGCCAAGTACGAACGGAGAATACTATGAGGGTGATATTCCGTGGGTCAATACAACAGAGCTAAAAGATAGCCTCGTGCTAAATACATACAACAAAATTACAGAAAAAGCATTATCGGAGATAACAACACTCCGTCTTTATCAGCCGGGTACCTTATTGGTAGCGCTATATGGAGCAACAATTGGAAAGGTTGGTATCCTGAAGATATCTGCAACTATTAATCAGGCGTGTTGTGCGCTTTCTGGTGCAACTGTGTTGGATACTCATTTCACATTTTACTGGTTTTTAGCACATCGTCAATTATTGATTTCGCTAGCATCGGGTGGCGGTCAACCAAACATTAACCAGGATATCATTCGTTCTCTAAGAATACCAACTCCACCTCTTTTCGAACAACGTATTATCGCTACTTTCCTCGACTATCAAACTGCCAACGTAGACGCACTCATCACCAAAAAAGAGCAACATGTTGCACTGCTCCAGGAGAAGCGTACAGCGCTGATCAGTCAGGCTGTGACGAAGGGACTTGATCCTACTGCTGCGCTAAAAGATTCGGAGGTCGAGTGGTTGGGGATGATACCTGAACACTGGGAGGTGAGGCGGTTGAAGTTTGTGGCAAATGTTTTACCGGGGGTAGCAAAGGGACGTGACCTGGGGGAAAGAGATACAATCGAAATGCCTTATCTACGTGTTGCAAATGTACAGGATGGATATCTTGATCTTTCGGATATTGCAACAATTACTGTTGGTGTAGATGAAGTTGATCGTTATCTGCTTCAGCCCGGCGATGTCCTTATGAACGAAGGTGGAGATTTTGATAAGCTTGGTAGAGGATATGTGTGGGATGGGATGATTAATCCGTGTCTCCATCAAAATCATGTTTTTGCCGTTAGACCTCATATGAAGACGAATGCGTATTGGATAAATATTGTCACTCAAACCCTCTACGCGAAACATTATTTCATTCTTAAGTCAAAGCAAAGTACAAACCTGGCATCAATTTCAGGAACTAATCTTAAGGAACTCCCTATACTTCTGCCTCCTATTGAGGAACGCAGTGCTATTATGAATTATATTAGTACTATGACCGGCAAAATAGACGCCCTTATTGCCAGAATTCGCGAGGGTATTGAGAAGGTAAAAGAGTATCGAATTGCATTGATCTCCGCAGCCGTCACAGGGAAGATTGACGTGTGCAATGGGCAGGTAGGGGCCGCTGCGGGAGAGCAAGCAATCTAATATGGTACGCAAAAAGACAGTCAAGAACTATCGTAGTGCGGCCCCTGTACCGCTCCTAAGAAGAACGCAGGATACGCGGAGACTGCTCATGGACACTTCTGAAAGGAATCTGGAGACAACTATTGAACGCGTGCTGCTCTCCGCTGGGCCGGATGCCTACGCGGATGACATGCCCGTGGTTCCATCTCAAACTTCCGAGGCGTCTATCACTTATCTAGCTGGTGGCTACCATCGACGCACATCAAGCGCTTATAATCCAGCGCAATGCCTGATCTCCGAGGACGTGTTAGCCTTTATCTACGCGACCCAGCCGCAGACCTGGGCGCAATTGAAGCAGCAGCATAAGGGCGATGTGGATAAAGCCAAAGCCAGCCTGTTTCAGCGGCTAACGACCGAAGTGCGCCAACGTGGTACGCTAGAGGTCATGCGCAAAGGCATCAAAGTGCTGGGATGTCATTTTCGTCTGACCTACTTTCGACCCGCTAATACGCTCAATACCGCATTACAGCAACTCTACGAGGCAAATATCTTTAGCGTCGTGCGGCAACTCCACTATAGCGAGCAGAATACCAATAGCCTCGACATGGTACTGTTTCTCAACGGTCTACCCATCTTCAGCGTCGAACTCAAGAACGATTTCAGCGGACAGACAGTCGAGGACGCTATCAAGCAGTATAAGACGCAGCGCGATCCCACAGAGCCATTGTTTGCCTATGGTCGCTGCCTGGCGCACTTTGCCGTTGATCCCGATCTGGTCTACGTGACCACGCAGCTCACGCGTGAGAAGACCGTCTTTCTGCCCTTTAACCAGGGCAAGAACTTTGGCGCGGGCAATCCGGCGAACTGGCAAGGCTTCGCCACCGCATATCTCTGGGAACAGATATGGGCGCGTGATAGTGTCCTGGAATTGCTCCAGTACTTCATTCACGCCTTTGAGGAGGAAGACGACAAGGGCAAGAAAAGTGCAGAGAAGCGTATCATCTTCCCACGTTATCACCAGTTGGACAGCGTACGCAGGTTGCTTGCCGATACGCGTGCAAAGGGAGCCGGACAACGCTACCTGATCCAGCATAGCGCGGGCAGTGGCAAAAGCAATACGCTGACCTGGCTCGCGCATCGTCTCTCGGTGCTGCAAGACGAACATGACAGGCTCATTTTCGACTCGGTGATCATCATCTCAGATCGGCGCATTCTGGATCGCCAGTTGCAGCGCATCGTGCGACAGTTTGAGCAGACGCTGGGTGTCGTCGAAAACATCGACCAGAACTCGCAGCAGCTCAAAGAGGCACTGGAAAAAGGCAAAAAGATCGTCGTGACAACGCTACAAAAGTTTCCCGTCATCGTTGATCAGATCGCCTCATTGGCGGGCAAAAAGTTTGCAGTCATCATCGACGAAGCGCATTCCTCGCAGACCGGCGAGGATACCGGCTCGATGCGCAAAGTCCTGACGGCCTTGAGTTTGCAGGAGGCCGAGGCCGAAGAGGGCGGTGAACAGGAAGATCACGAAGATCGTGTGGCCGCCGACATGCGCAGTCGCGGACCAGTACCGAATGCCAGCTTCTTTGCCTTTACGGCTACACCGAAACCGAAGACACTGGAACTGTTTGGTATCCCGTTGGGAGATGATAAGTACGCGGCTTTCAGCCTCTACACCATGCGCCAGGCTATCGAAGAGGGCTTTATCCTCGACGTGCTGCAAAACTATACAACCTATAAAGCTTATTGGAGCTTGCTGAAAAAGATCGAGACAGATCCTCATTATGAGCGTCGCAAAGCGCAGGCGCTGCTGCGAGCTTTTGTGGAGCGCCACGAGCAGACCATTGCACAAAAAGTTGCGCTGATGGTCGAACATTTCCATGATCAAGTGGCCTGGCGCATTGATGGCAAAGCCAAAGCCATGATCGTAACGCCTTCGCGGCTGCACGCCGTACGCTATTGCCAGCAGGTAAGACGCTACCTGGAACAGCACGGCTATCACTATAAAGTGCTGGTAGCCTTCTCAGGAAAAGTGCAAGATGGCGCGATCTCCTATGATGAAGCCGGTATGAATGGTGGTATCCCAGAGTCTAAGACCGCAGAGACATTTAAGCGTGATGAATATCGCATCCTCATCGTCGCCAACAAATTTCAGACGGGTTTCGATCAGCCATTGTTGCATACCATGTACGTGGATAAGAAACTGGGAGGCGTCAACGCCGTGCAGACGCTCTCGCGCCTAAATCGTATGTATCCAGGAAAAGAAGAAACGATGGTACTGGATTTCGCCAACGAAGCAGAGCACATTCAAAAGTCATTCCAGCCCTACTATGAGCGTGTCTTGCTCAGCCAGAGTACTGATCCCAACCTGCTGTACGACTTGCAGACGGAACTTTCCGGCTTCGATCTCTACACAGAGAACGAAGTGCAGCACTTTGCGCAGCTCTACTTTCAGCCCAAAACAGAGCAGTACGCACTGCAAGCCGCGCTGGCTCCTGTTGTCGAACGCTACAATGACGCACCAGAGCAGGATCGCTATGATTTCCGTCGTAAGCTTACCAGTTATGTAAATCTTTATGCCTTCCTCTCGCAGATTGTCACGTTTGTAGACACCGACCTGACGGCGCTGTACTACTTCAGCCGCTTTTTAGTGCGCAAATTGCCAGTCAAGCGAGATCATTTACCGCTAGAAATTCAGCAGAACATCGCGCTGGAGTCCTATCGTGTGCAGCAGACGAGCGAGGGGCAAATCGTCTTAGAGCGCGGCACCTATGAAGTTGATCCCATCATGAGCAAAGAAGGGTATCTGCTGCTACAAGAAGAGCTGGAGCCGCTCTCGAAGATCATAGAGGAACTCAACACGCACTTTGGCACTAACTTCAGCGATGATGATAAGTTATGTATTCGCGAGATCGAAGAGAGATTAGCGCGTGATCCCGCGCTGGAGATGAGCATCCAGGTGAATCCACGGGAGAATGCGCGTTTAAGTTTCGACCATTTTGTCAACGACCTGCTACAGGACATGGTCGATGGACACTTTAAATTCTACAAACAGGTCAACGACGATCCTGCATTTGCAAAGACATTTCTCGACTGGTTATTTCAACGCTATCTTGAACGAACAAAATAAGGTCTACAGAGGATGCTCCGCCGTTTCGGCCAGGGGGAAGCTGAACCAGAAGGTAGCGCCTTTGCCCGGCTGACTGTCTATGCCTATCTTGCCCCCTTGTAGCTCGACCATCATGCGGCTGATGTGTAGGCCCAGGCCCAGGCCGACCCCTGAGCCGCTTTTGACTTTTATCTCTGGCACCCGGTAGAAGCGTTCCCATATATGCTGCTGCTGCTCTGAAGTCAAACCGGGTCCCTCATCCTGCACAGAGACGCGTACGTACGACTCTCTGTGTTCCACGCGTACATTTACAGGCTTATAAGCTTCGGAGTATTTGAGCGCATTGGAGAGATAATTGGTGATGATCTGACGTACACGATCAGCATCCACCATTACCAGGGCTTCGCCAGCGATGTCAACGGATACATTGATTGTGCGCTCTGGCTCCTGGCAGCGCTGATCCTCGACCACTTCCTGTACCAATGCCACCAGATCATGGAGTGCGGTATGCAGCTCCATCCGCTCAGTCTCAATGCGCGAAACATCTAGTAAATCACTGACTAGTCGGTTTTGCATGTCTACCTGGCGCTCGGCGCGATTCAGCAGATCTTCTATCGTGTGCAGGCTCTTATTGATGTCTGGTGGCAGGTCCGTATGCTGCTTGAACACGCGCGCTAAGTGTCGTTTGGCGAACTGGACACTGGCGCGGATCGTCGTGAGTGGCGAGCGTAACTCATGCCCTGCAATGCCAAGGAACTCGTCTTTCAGGCGATTTGCGGAGCGTGCAGCCAGCTCAGCGGCCTGTGACTCGGTACGCTTGCGGATCAGCCGCTCACGTTCGATGACAACAGCAGCCAGCTTCGCGCTAGCCTGCATAAGAGTCATCTCTTCCTGGATCGGGTAGTGATGCTCTGTCGTGCTATAGTCAATGGAGAGAAAGCCGATGAGCTGCTCACCGAGTCGCATCGGGGCACATAACACTTGATGAGCGCTATACGTTAGGAGACCAGCAGCAGGAGTAGTCAGATTGAAGAATGCAGGTTCCCCTCGTGTGAGATTTGCAAGTTCGGACGCACGAAAATAATCCTGCAAGCGTATGCCGGGTATATTTTCTCTGAGCTGCTGCTCGATCTCTGTAGAGAAGCCAACTGCTGCAGTAAGTTGCGGCGGCTGCGACTCGTTCCCAATTTCGATCATACTGGCGGTATGACTTCCCAGCAGCTCACAGGTCAGTTCGACCAGGCGCTGTGCTGTGACTTGTCGTGTTGCCATGATCGCCTCTTCGGATGCGTTTTCCTCAACTGGAATGTGTACCATCACCTCCGCCATCTTTAGCAACGTTTCCAGCGCAGCTTGCGTACGTCTTTGCAACTGACGTTGCTCGGTTACATCGCGGCACAGCAGTACTCCACCGATCATCTGCCCATTTTGTCCATAAATAGGTGTGCCACTGATACTCAAATACTGGGTGCTTTCCCACATCTTTGCGCGCAAGGACACATCCATTTCATGGATCTGCTCTCCCCGGCGCAACTGATTTTCCGGCCACTGCGTCCTGGGAAGGATCTGTCCCTGTTCATCTAGCAATTCAAAGAGTGCATCAAACTGTAAATCAAGCTGTACTCCATCCGGGAGAGCGAAGAGCTTTCTGGCTGCTTGATTGATGCGTGGTGGTGTATCGTGTATACCCAGGATAATGAGGCCATCACTGATTGCTTCAAAGATTGCTTCCAGCTCGTGTGCACGCTGTTCGGCCTGTTGTTCGGCCTGTCGTAGGGCGCGTTCCAGGCGCTTGCGCTCGGTAATGTCAACGGTTGCGACGACGCCACCCGTGATGGCCCCGTTCTCATCGCGTATGGGAGCGGCTGCATGTAGGAGTGTCTTATATTGACCGTCAAAAGTCTGGATATCGATCTCTTCCCCCTGTGAAACTTCTCCCCTGGTGACGGCGCGCACCATAGCCCAATCTTCGGCGGCCACTGGCTGACCGGTGCTGGTCCACCATCCTTTGTATTGCCCATACTCTGCAAAGCTTTCCGCGTGGGGAAATGCCTGACCCCACGCCTGCAAAGTTGCACTATTGCGCTGCAAAAAACGGCCTCGCCGGTCCGCAATAACCACGCCAACAGGCAATACATCCAGAACCGTCGTGAGTTGACGTACTGCTGTCTGTGCCTCCGCCCGTAATTCCTGTTCTTTTTGTAATATATCTATATATCTGTGTTGTGTATGACTGGAAACCAGACTGACGATGAACCCGATGAGCAGGTAGAAGAAGATGCCAACCACATCTGCTGGCTCATTGATGGCGAGAGTGAAATAGGGTGGTAGGGCAAAATAGGTCAGGTATAGAGCCCCGATCAGTGTGGCTATGACACCGGGAGTGGCTCCCCAGCCTAATGAGATCAAAAGGACGATGAGAACGGATGGTGCTTCAACGAAGCTGAAGTTGGGGTACGCGCGAACCAGTAATGCGACGAAAAAAACCGCGATTGACTGCAGGGGGATGGCAAACACGTATCCCATAAACCATGGTTGAAATGGAGCAGGCAACCACGTAGACACGAAGGTATGTGTGGAGTGCCAATGGCACACGCTTCTCCACCAGGAAAGGAACAGAGCACGTAGAGAGCTTGCCGGTGAGGCACCTCTGCTGTGCAGGCTGCTCCCATCTTCAGCGGAAGTTTTATTTGATGAATTATCTAGCTTCATAACGTCTCAATCTCATGAGAGAACCGGACTATTGATACCCATATGCATTCAGAAACGCGTTCTTGTTCCACCTGACAACGCGGCTGTCGCCGCCCCTGCTGCGCAGTTAGCCAGACGGATCAGCAACTCTCGTCCCTCTTGGGCTGTCAGAAACGCGTTCTTATTCCGTCTGGCAACGCTGCTCTCGCAGCTACTGCTACGCAGTCAGCCAGACGGATCAGCAACTGCCGTGGCTCCTCTTAGACCGTCAGAAACGCCACTGCCGTGGCTACCTTCGCTCATCTGACGGAGAGGAGGTGGCTAGCCTTTGGCTCATCTGAATGTAAGGCAATATGAACCTATGAGGAACGCATAGTATACATAACACGCTACACAGTAGCAGAGTGTTAC
Source organism: uncultured Chloroflexia bacterium (assembly GCA_963802635.1). Lineage (GTDB taxonomy): Bacteria > Chloroflexota > Ktedonobacteria > Ktedonobacterales > Ktedonobacteraceae > CAVTLG01. The sequence goes on from CAWDJJ010000001.1 coordinate 2,032,343, forward strand.
GTGTTGGTAGGCAGAGAAGCGCAAAGGTGCTCACTTCTTCAGAGAGCTTTTTCTGGCGGGTCTTCGGCTACTGCGCGCAGCACTCGTGCGACTGTGGGTGGTTGTGTTTCGGCCTCGCGTCGCTCATCGGGAGGTGTTGTTGTTGGACGCGGGCGCGCAGGCAGCGTAGGCGCTTCGGGCGAAAGGCCGATTTTGAGATCAACGAAGCGGCGGAAGCCAGGCGAATAATAATTGCGCTCCTCCTGCCACATGCTACGTAGATAGGTCTCACTGAGTATTTTTCCCATATAATCCTCCCACTCCGACCAGATATTTTTGGGTAGTCCACCCATCTGAGCCTGTGTCCAGATGTGCTCGAAAGAAATCAAGCAGGGCTGTTCCGAGCCAGCGCACGCGTTCGCGTAACTCAGGATCGAGCGAGGAAAGGGACTCGTTGGGATGAGAGGTCGCGTTGTTTTCTCCGAGTGGCGCTGGTTGATGGCGCATCAAGATACGGCTGGCCTCTGGATAGGTCATCATCAGTTCGCCGATGTGCGCCTCTGCATCATAGAGGCTCTGAAAGGTCGCACTGTAAATCGTCTCGGTAAAGACGCGGGTTTGCGCGGTCATTTCCCTGCTCTGTTCAATAAGTGCCGTTGTTTGCAGCCGCATGGCTCGTGTCTGTACCGCAAGCAGATAAAGTGTAGCTGGCAGCACCAGCGCTTGTAAGACAGCCGCGGCCAACCCAATCAGCGAGACAATTTGATCGAATGAAAGATTGGCAATGACCAGGGCAACGAGCAGCATACATTTCTCCTGATTCTTGTATGAGTGCATCATAACCATAATAGTGCAGTCACGCAAGCTGCATAGATGTTAACATATGTGCAAACTTGCGTGGATGATGCATGCTCTCTGCTAATCGTTGCTTAACGGTTGCCAGTTCTAACCACCCTGTTCTTAAGATAGTGTTTGGTTTCAGCTCAATGCTGACGAAAAATGTGCGCGTTCCAAACACTATCTTAAGGTTCCTAACATGTCACTACATCTTATCATATTATTTCGATGTATCTTGTAGTGCTCTTCGTTACCCTTTCACTGATGAACCAAGCGCGCCCTCGATAAAGTAGCGTTGGAAGAGAAAGAAAAGCAGCAGGATTGGCATTGTATTGAACAGCGACCCTGCTAGTAGCAGATTATATTTCTCTAACAGGTCATGAAAGCGTGAGGTGTCTCAAATGAGCGCGAAAATGTGAGCAAGATCACTCATTATTAGTGAGCCGTCCACTAGAACTCATCCGTAATATCGGGTATACTATCGCTGTAGCAATGCATATACAAACTTTTTGCTTTTAGCACGTTTATGCTTTGATAGATATCTCTATTGGAAAAGATATGATATTAAATAGTAAGTTTCTCTGTTATTATTCAATAAGCCACCTCTGCGCTTATCGAGAGGTATGGTAGGAGGAAGGTATGACGGATGACAAAAATGCCAATCCACCAATCATAGAGCGGATAGGGCAGTGTTGGGGACAATATCGTATTATTAGCTCTGTTGAACAGGGAAGATTTTCTCAAGCTTATCTAGGAGAACATAGACAGGACCACACGAAACAGTGCGTAATTGAGATCCTGCCAATCACACTGACTAATGCTATTATTCCAATCTTTCAGCAACAGGTACAACCACTGACACGCCTGGTACACCCACATATTCTGCGTATTATTGACGCGGGTGTGGAGCAGGCTACCCCTTTTATCGTCATGGAATATGTTTCACATATACCCTTGCGTCAGCTTTATCGTAAGGGAGAAGGTCAATCTTTAGAGAAGCTATTACCATATGTCAAGCAAGTTGCTGAGGCTTTGCACTATGCGCATGAGCATGAAATTCTGCATAAGAATCTGCGGCCTGAGAATGTCTTGCTTGGTCAGAATGACGCAGTTTTTCTCTACGATTTTGCTATTGATGTCATACATCAGGACGAGCATTATCAGAAGCTGCTGCGACGCAAGGCTATCTGTGATCCAATGACCTATGTTGCTCCTGAGCAACTCAAACACCAGGACTGCAAGGCCAGTGATCAATATGCGTTGGGCGTGATGGTGTATGAATGGCTGTGTGGAGCGCCACCTTTTCAGGGCGCGCGCATAGAGATAGCTAATCAGCATGTGTATACCTTGCCGCTAGGTCTGCGTCAGAAGGTACCTACGCTTGCACCAGCCGTTGAAGCAGCGGTATTAACGGCGCTGGCTAAAGATCCACACAAACGCTTCGGTAGCGTTGTCGCCTTTATCAGTGCATTGGAACAAGCTTATGTTGCTACAGCATCTTCATCGCCTAACGCATATGCTACCGCGCCAGAGCTTGTGGCACACATTCCATCTACGCCTGCTCCTGTTGCTTACGTCCCGGCGACACCACCTCCTGTCGTGCAGCCCATAAGACCACAAGCCGTGCAACCGTCCGTTGGAGGCTTCCAGGCGGCCCAGACCTTCTCAGCGCCGACTGTGGCAGACCAGCCTGCACCGCCGGTAAGAAGTCAGCAGAAGGCAGGCAACGCCACCAGGCGTGCATTTCTGGTCTCGGTAGCCGGGTTAGCTCTGGTTGGTGGAGGTGGTTCCTGGTTGCTGTGGCGAAAATTGCATCCGGCGGGCGCTGTAAGTAGCGTCGTGAACACGAATGGTGACACGACGGGTACAACAACAACATCGTCGGGCGAGCCAGTTCTGGTGTATCGCGCCCATCACGCGCGCGTCAATTCAGTCGTTTGGTCTCCTGATAGCCAGAGTGTAGCTTCAGCTAGCGATGACAATCTGGTACTCATTTGCAATCGTGCTGGAAAAACCCTCCTGACCTATTCCGGTCATAGCGATCATGTGAACGCCGTAGCTTGGTCCCCAAATGGTCAGTATATTGCTTCCGCCAGCGCGGATCAGACCGTGCAGGTATGGAATGCCACGACAGGGAAGCGTGTCTATACCTATCAAGGGCATACAGCAGCGGTAAACAGTGTCGATTGGTCCGCGGATAGCCGTATGATTGCGTCGGGCAGCGATGATCATACAGTGCATGCCTGGTTCGCGGCGACCGGCAGTGTCTTCTTATACTACCTGGAGCATACCAATGCAGTTGTGTCGGTCGCCTGGTCTCCAGATACGCAAAAGATTGCCTCTGGCTCCTGGGATAACACGCTGCAGGTTTGCTCGACTATATCGAATGCAGCTTTTGCCGTTGGCGATAAGATCTTTTCTTATGCAGGCCATACAGCGGAAGTCTACTCCGTGAGCTGGTCGCCCGATGGGTCGCGTATAGCTTCGGGTGGCGGAGACAACGTGGTGCAGGTGTGTAGTGGTGTTGATGGATCTTCGCTGCATTATCCGCCGCGTCCACATGATAAGCCGGTACGCAGTGTCATCTGGTCGCCGAATGGAAACTATATTGTTTCCGCTAGCGACGATGAAACCGTGCGTATCTGGAGCGCGCGCACGGGAGAGGACGCGTTTACTTTTCGTGGACATACCGATGCCGTTTTGAGCGTCGCCTGGTCACACGATAGCAAGTTGATTGCTTCAGCGGGTGCAGATAAGACCTTGCAAGTATGGCAACCACAACTGTAGCAAATTGTAGCTTAGCAAGGTCAGGGAGGGCGAAGTATGTCCACGGTCATCAGCATCTTTGAAGTGTTCTATATTCTGATTATTCTCTTGATGACGGTCCAGGCCATTTTCAATATTCGTTTGCGCCTGTTCATCTGGGAAAAGCCAGAGCAAGCCTGGCTGAACAGTGCTCCGACCATCTATCGGGAGCCGCATTATTCCTTCACAATCATGCTGCCTGCACGCCATGAAGAGGACGTCTATCGCGAGACGATTCAGAAGGTCTATGATCTCAACTATCCCAAGCGCTTGATACAGATACTTCCCATTTGTCGTGAGGACGATCCGGGTACGATAGCCGAGGCGCGCGCCAAGATCAATGAGCTACGTAGTCCTAACGTGCAATTAGTCATCTTCAACGACAAGCCAATCAACAAACCACATGGACTCAACCTGGCATTGCGCGTTGCCAGGGGAGATATTGTCACCATTTTTGACGCCGAAGATGAGCCGCATCCCGATATTCTCAATATTATTAACACCACCTACCTGAATGAACAGGTGGATGTTGTGCAGAGCGGCGTGCAATTGATGAACCACAATACCAAATGGTTCTGTTTCCTGAATGTGCTGGAGTACTTCTTCTGGTTCAAGTCTTCGCTGCATTTTTTTGCCAACGTCGGTATGACACCCTTGGGAGGCAATACAGTGTTTGTGCGTCGTGATCTGATGGAGCAACTGGGTGGTTGGGATGAGACATGCTTGACGGAAGATGCTGATCTGGGCATTCGTCTGTGCCTGGCGAAAGCGCGTGTGCGTATCATCTACGACGACGAGTTCGTCACGCGTGAGGAGACGCCGAATACCATCGAGCAATTTATCAAACAGCGCACCCGCTGGAATCAGGGCTTCATTCAAATCCTCTTCGGGGGACGCTGGCGACAGCTCAAGAAACTAAAACAGCGTATGCTCGCGCTCTACATACTCATCTTGCCAGAAGTCCAGGCGCTGTTCGCCTTGATGGTCCCCGTATCGATAGTGATGTTTTTCTTCGTCAAGCTGCCAGTGTGGATGGCGATCATCACATTTGCGCCGCTGTACTGCTTCTTTCTGGCGATGTTTATCGACCTGGCAGGATTGCATGAATTTGTGAAGGTGCATAAACGCAAATGGCGTTGGTACGAGGCGCTTATCCTGTTGCTCGCTTTCTTCCCCTATCAACTGCTGCTAGGCATTGGAGCGATGCGTGCCGTCTATCGCTATATTAAAGGCACCTCGAACTGGGAGAAAACAGCGCATATTGGACAGCATCGTGGGAGTACGGCGGCCAAGAGCTAATCCCTCCACATAGAGGAGAAGGAAAGATGAGTATGAAGACATCGCAAGGATCAGGGCAGGATGGGCAGGGCCGACCGCATGCACAGGGTGGGCAAACACCATCTGTGATGCCCGGTGGACAGCAGACCCCATATCCCGTGCCCCCATCGATGGCGAAACGTCCTGAGCTATGGCAAAACTCGCCGCAACAGGAAAGTGCGGAGGCCTCGGACATCGGGAATGTGACGATCTTTCGCACGGCACAATTTTTTGTACATGCGGTCTCTGGTCAGAGGCGGCGCAACGCACAGAGCGGTCCAGCGGGCAATACATCCTTGCTGGAACAGGTGCGCTGGGTTTCGACAGAGCGCCAGCGCATGATCCAGACAGAGACACGCCTGTTACCGGATATTGCCTTAATTAATCCGCGCTTGCAGCGAGAAATCGTCATTCCGAGCTGGCTGGAAGCCGTTGTGGTTGTCCTGGTGCTGAGTATTGGCATGGTTGTGCACGGCATCAACCTGTTTGGCTTCCCGTTCTACCAGCAAGACGAGGGCGTACTGATGTCCAATGCCTGGGCTATTACGCACGGCTTGCTCGAACCATACGCATATACCTATAATCAAACGTTTCTCGGCTGGGTGCAACTGGCCGGGTGGTCAGTGATTACCGGCGGGTTCGCCACCTTTGGCAACGCCATCAACAGCGGGCGAGCGCTGATGTTTGTGCTAACCTGTGCTAGTGCGCTGTTTGTCTATCTCACGACCAATCGTCTGAGTGGAAGCCGTAGCGCTGGTTTGCTGGCGCTGGTATTGTTTACGCTGTCGCCGCTAGGTATTACCTATCAGCGTGAAGTATCGTTGGACAATATTGGCACCTTCTGGCTGCTACTTTCACTCTATCTGGTCGTTGTGGGCAATAGTCGTCTGTTGCCTATCGTTCTGTCTGGTATAACGCTGGGTATTGCCGTATTGACCAAAGAGGTGTTCATCGTCTTTTTCCCAGTCATGCTCTATGCGGTAGCGTTGCACGCAACGACCTTCCAGCGTAAATTTTCCATCGTCGTTTTTACCTATATTGTGCTCTCCCTGGTCTCCACATTTGCCCTCTTAGCCATTCTGAAGGGTGAACTCTTGCCTACAGGCGCGCTACCGTGGGATCACCACCAGCATCCCAGCTTATGGGCAGGGGTGATTGGCAATATAGAGTCTGCGCGCCAGAGCAGCAACTTTATCGCCACCTGGCAGACGTGGATGCAGAGCGAATGGCCGCTCTTCGTTGTTAGTGCCGTTGCTGTCGGTATCAATCTGTTCTCGGGCTGGCGCAGTCCCCTGCGTTCGCTGATTGCCTTGTTGCTGATTACCTTCTGGGCCTTTATGCTGCTGACGGATATTATATTCCCGTCCTATCTGGTTATATGCTTGCCACTAATGGCCTTAAATGTCGCGGTTGCGGTCAATGCTCTGATCAAGTGGCCGAGCAAGCGTTTCGGATTTGACCTTGTGCGTGTCATGCTGATCTTCGGCATTATTGGGGCCATCGTGCCATATCGCACGCAACATGCTCAGGTGTTGACGATACAGAATGCCAGTAGCGCCCAGGTGAGCGCTTTAACCTGGATACGTGGACATGTACCGGGGAGCGCTACACTGATTGTGGATAGCTATCTCTATGCAGACCTCCACGAGCCTGGAGGACCCGCTGGCAGAGTGTATCCGCATACGCAATATTACTGGAATGCAGAGCTTGATCCCGATGTGCGCATTACGATCTTGCATGATGATTGGACCAGGATTGACTACGTCGTCGTTGATGCGCAGATGCTGCAGGACATTAGAGCGCGTCCTGGTGATATGGTCCTGCTTGATCGTGCTCTTCATCGCAGCACACTCGTGCAAACATTTCAGGCTGCCAACCATGATCCGGCGGCGGCAGTGCAGATCTATCAGGTTATACATTGATGGAATATTGAAAACACGTTATCGCATCTAGCACATATACAAATCCATATCGTTTGATTAATGCTAACAGGTGATTACCTCTGTAATTACCTCCGTATAGTAGCTAATGTGTTGAAAAAAGCGAAAAAAGTATCTATATTCGATGGAGTGGATATCTCTTGCATCTGGTAAATGAGGAATGATTATGCACAATCAACCAACTGATAAACTGGCTATTCCATTGTGGAGGCGACCTCGTATCATCTTCGCGGCCTCAGTCGCTGTCATAGTGCTCGTGCTTCTGGGCATACTCGTCGGACTAGTGCTGCCCTGGCTCACCAATCTTTCATCGACGCAGAACACGAACGTCCTTGGGGCGGGATACTGGCATACTGATGGCTCACAGATTCTGGATGCGCAAAATCATCCTGTACGCATTGCCGGAGTCAACTGGTTTGGCTTTGAAACTCCAGACTATGTCGTACACGGCTTGAACGTCCGTAGTTATCAAAGTATGCTGGATCAGATCAAAAGCTTGCACTATAACACCATTCGTCTGCCATACTCTAACCAGCTCTTCGATCCGGGGAGCAAGCCTGTTGGTATTAACTATAGCTTGAACCCGGACCTGCAAGGACTCAGCGGACTGCAACTGATGGATAAGATCGTGGATTATGCCAGTCAGATTGGCCTCCATATCATCCTGGATCGCCATCGTCCCGACTCCAGCGCACAATCCGCGCTCTGGTACACGGCGGCCTATCCAGAGTCACGGTGGATTTCTGACTGGCAGATGCTGGCTGCTCACTATAAAAATAATCCGATGGTCATCGGTGCAGATCTGCACAATGAGCCACATGCGCCTGCCTGCTGGGGCTGTGGTAATCCCAGCCTTGATTGGCATCTAGCCGCTCAACGTGCAGGTGATGCCATCCTACAAGTTAATCCGCACTGGCTCATCTTCGTCGAAGGCGTCGATTGCTATGGACCCGGTGGATCAACGAATGAAGGAAGCTGTTACTGGTGGGGAGGCAATCTGCAAGGGGTCAAGACTGCGCCAGTGGTATTAAGCGTAGCGCACCAACTGGTCTATTCTGTACACGACTATCCATCCAGTGTGGCTGCTCATCCCTGGTTTAATGCGACTAATTATCCGAATAACTTGGCGCAAGTGTGGGATACATACTGGGGGTACATAGTAAAGCAACATATTGCGCCCGTCTGGGTGGGTGAGTTTGGCACAACCTTGCAGAGTACATCAGATCAGGAATGGCTCTCGCAACTCATTAGCTACCTGGGTACGGGTGCGCAGGGCATTAACTGGACATTTTGGAGCTGGAATCCCAATTCTCAGAATACTGGCGGCATTTTGGACAGTGACTGGAAGACGGTCAACCAGGCGAAGCAGCAAGCACTTGATCCTATCCTCTTCCCTCTTGGTCAACATGTAGCCACTGCGCAATCGTCATCCCAGGCAGGCCAGACGCTGAATAGCGCAACGTCAACAGCACAGTCGAATGCTCCGGTTGCGCTCCAGCTCTACTACATGACCGGCAATCCAGGCACTGCCACAACGGTCAACCAGATCATGCCCGATCTCAAGCTAGCCGACGTGGGACACAGTAGTATCGACCTGAGTACCATCACGATTCGTTACTGGTACACGAGCGATACGCAGCAACCACAGCAATTCTGGTGTGACTATGCCGCCATTGGTTGTAGTATGATCAGCGGTAAGTTTGTTTCCCTGACCCTGCCACGCACCAAAGCTGATAGCTATCTGCAGATCAGCTTCGCACCTGGAGTAACTGCGCTGACTCCCGGTAGTGATAGTGGTGCAATACAATTGCGCTTTAACAAGGCCAACTGGTCAAATTATGATGAAAGCAACGCGTATTCTTATCCTGGTTCAGTGACAACATATATCCTCGCTACGCATATTACGGTCTACTACAAAGGAACGCTTGTCTGGGGGACGGAACCGACATAAGTGCTAGAAAATTATGTGTCCGGCATTGTTTCGATGCCTGAAACTCCTCTTCTGCTGGCTTCACAGGAGTCATTTGCTCCTGTGAAGCCCCGTTAGAAGGGCAACAATAGACCAGAAGAATCAAAAGCTCGTAAATCGTGAAATTTCGATAATAAAGGTAAAATCTATTTTTAGTATTTTTGTTCTTTTCTTCCTCTACCGAATGTTCCTCCCAACGTGGTATATTGGTTGATGAATGATCCCAGAGAGCGCTCTCTTTCTGGCAGTGTTCAGATCCACTGTGAGAAGAAGAATTTTGGAGAATGATCGCGAAGGAAGTCCAGAGATGCCTACAGAACAATCAAGGGAAAATCAGGAAGTATCAAAGTTACCATCGATAGAAGGAACATCAGCGTTTCTCTCTGATGAAATTAGAAATATTGCTATTCAAGAGAGAATGAAACGTAAGGCTTCGAGTTATGAGCGGAAGCTTAAGGAAAGAGAGGATGCGCTTGATGGAAACAAAGAAATGATTGATAGGAGATTAAAAATATTAAAAAGTCAAATAAAAGCTTTCAAAACAGGATTAAAATTTCTTCGGCCTGAAGAAATTTTAAAACATATATGCGCCATTGAAAGTGGAATAAAAGTGCTTAAAGAGCAAAGATCTGTAGAGGAAGATTATCAAGTAATGCTAGAAAATGAAATAAAAATGTACGAGAATGAACTTTTTGCTAAAAAAATATTATCAAATAATTTATCATTATTTGATAATAAAAAATGGAATAAACAAGTTACTTTGTGGAAAGACCATTATACAGAAATATTAAAAGAAATTGAGGAATGGATTATAAATAGAGATGCAATGAGGATGGGTACTTTAGAATCAGAATCAGAATTCAGAAGAGGAGGAAGATTTGGAGAGTGTGAGTATGCGAAGGAGTAGAGATCAGATAGAAAGCGAACGACGTCTATGGAAGGGGTATGACCTGGATAATTTGGAGCCAGAACTTCGGAGGATAGATGGTAAGCTGCAAGAGATAGAGGTAGACTTTTCTAAGAAGAAAGCACAATTTAATAACGAAATTGCGCGCCTTTCAGGGATAAATAGAGGCTAAATAGTATACTTAATCAGATACATGATACCGGGAAGGCTACTACCTTTGCCAGTGACATACTCTGCTGAGTATACTATTTTTGTAGGAGAAGAGAATGGGCACATTTCAGCGCAGCAAGCGTCAGAATCATCATATTCCTTTTGCCAAGGCTCCTCAAAGCACACCGTTAGCCAATCTGTTTCCACCGCTATCAGTTGTTCCTTCCGCACCTATATCGGCGCAATCTGAGCGTGGGACTCGTTTTGGACACTCTATTGCGCGTATTCCTGTGAGCTGCCAGGATACGGCTGAAGTTGATGCTATACCAAAGGAACAACTGAGCCAGCATATCCAATCTGTCAGGGGACAGGGGTATCCTCTGCATAGCAGTGTTCAACGTACCTTAGAACAAGGGCTACGCGCAGATCTGTCTGCTGTGCGGGTGCATGCTGATACCAGGGCAGATACTCTTGCGCATACGGTTAATGCTCACGCATTTACGACAGGGGCGGATATCTTTTTTCGTCAGGGCCTGTATAGACCGGATACCACGCAGGGCTTACAGATGTTAGCGCATGAGGCGACGCATACAGTGCAGCAAGCTGCTGGGCCAGTCGCTGGTACGCCAGTTGGCGCGGGCCTCACTATCAGTGATCCCAGCGACAGTTTTGAGCAGGCTGCAACCACAACAGCAGCGCGTATAACGAAGGCACATCCATCGCAGCAATCTGTCCTGGCTGAACGTGTGTCTATGAGAGCTACACCTGTGGGTTGGGGCCAGCAGATGGCTATACAGCGGGTGACAGATTATAACGCGACAATTGCGGCGAAGAGCGGCATGACCTATATGGGTAATAGAAAAGCGCATGTGGTTACTCTGCAAGGCAAACGTGGCATTAGCTGGCATGCTACATTTTATCCTTATCAAAATATACATAATCAAATTGTTTTCGATGACTTCCATATAACTTCTGAGCGTGGTGGTATTAAGACACATCATCATTACACTGATGATGGAATAATCCCGCAATTTGCACCGCAGGGTCAACAGGCAGATTTCAATGCAATATCCTGGGGGCCAGCCAACAGACATGCTGCATATATTTATACCACCTGGCTTGGTATTGCTATCTCCAAGCAGGATTTGGACGGCCAACTTGCAGCGTTGCGGGGCGGAAGCGAAGATGAAGCTTCAGGGGGCGAAGTGGAAGTGCCTGAGAAGGAGGAACTGGTGCTAGCGCATGAGCAGCCAGCGTCTGAAGAGGAGCTGGAGCGGCAATGGCAAGAATGGTATGCACAGCAAGATGCAGAGTCGATAGCACAATGGCGGCAGCACTATGAGCAACAAGGAGGGGAGCAAGCTGCATTATGGAATAGGCGCGAACGGCAGTATCTTGCTGAAAATGGGGGTGGGCAAGAACTATCGACACAGCCAACAGCCGAGGAAGAAAATGTAGAAACATATTCGACGCAGCCGACAACTGAAGAGGAAAGTGTAGAAACCCACTCGACGCAGCCAGCAGTTGTGCCGATTGGACCCAACTTGCCGCCGCGAAAGAATGCTCGTGCGGCTGAGCAGGAGCTTAAAGGCGAAAAGGACCTCAAAAAGTCTCGCTCCGATGATAAAGAGTAGCTACGTTGGATATGAGGATTGTTGCTTATACGCGCATGTGTTGCCCTGGTACTGGCAATATGGATATAATACACAGTATGAGGAATAGCCTTGTGGTTATGTGGCGTTGAGCGCTGGAATGATGAGGGGTGCTCTACTATAATGGTTGGAGCGACCGCGTTTTATGAGGGAGTGTATGCTATGTCTAGTTTTGCTCGTCGTGTAGAGACGTTTGGGACTTCTGTTTTTACTGAGATAAATGTGCTGGCTCAGCAGCATAATGCGCTAAATCTGGGTCAGGGCAAGCCAGATTTTGATACCCCGCCTGATATCGTAGCGCATGTGATCCAGGCTCTACAATCGGGCAAGCATAATCAATATGCGCCTGGTGATGGCATTGCCGCGTTGCGCCATGCCGTTGCTAATCATGCTGCACATTTTCGCCAGTTGAACATTGATCCACAGCATGGCGTGATTGTGACGTGTGGTGCTACCGAAGGTATCTTCGCTGCCGTAATGGGACTGGTAGATCCGGGTGATGAAGTGATTGTAATCGAGCCATGTTACGACGCATATGTGCCGGATATTTTAATGGCGCAGGCCGTGCCGGTCTATGTGCCCCTCCATCCTCCTACCTGGACGTTTGATCCCGCCGAACTGCGTGCTGCGTTTTCAAATAAGACACGCGCATTGATTTTAAATTCGCCGCATAATCCGACCGGTCGTGTATTCTCACGCGAGGAATTGACGCTGATCGCAGAGCTGTGCATTGAGTACGACGTGAAGGTGATCTGCGATGAGGTCTATGAGCACCTCACCTATGGAAACGCCCAGCACATCCCGCTAGCCACGTTACCGGGTATGTTTGAGCGCACGGTGATGATCAGTAGCGCCGGAAAAATGTTCAGCGCGACTGGCTGGAAGGTCGGTTGGGTCTATGGAGATCCTGCGCTGGTCGAGGGCGTATACCGTGCGCACCAATTTATCACCTTCTCCGTTCATCATCCCACGCAGGAGGCCGTAGCTTACGCGCTCAACTTGCCAGATAGCTATTATGATGGATTGTGTACAATGTACGCGTCGAAACTGCAACTGCTGCAGGCTGCATTGGAGGGCACGGGACTGAAATATGAGGTCCCTGATGGCACTTATTATGTAATAGTGGACTTTTCACAGCTCTTTGCCGGAACTCCCACCGAATTCGCGCACTATCTGACGTCCGAGATTGGCGTGGCCTGTATCCCTCTCGAAACACTGTATAGTCGGGAGCATGCGCATATCGGGTCGAAATATGTGCGCTTCTCGTTTTGTAAAAGCGATGAAGCGCTACAACAGGCCAAAACGTTGCTAGCAAAGCTGGCGCTGTAAGCATCTCAATGCGTTGCTCAGACTAGCGCCCGATTTGTACTAACCAGGGGTTCACTTGTGGATTTCACCAATCCATGTAGTTCTGACAAGCATCAACTATTTTGTTCCAACGTACGCAAAAACTAACGTACTATAACCAATGATGCGCAGAATCTCACCCAGTGTTGTAGCCAGCACGAGAGTACGATCTAAAAGCTGGGGTGTAACCATCGCAAATCCAACTCCAAGCACCAGAAAAGCTATAGACATCACAAGAGTAAACCCTGTCTCCTTGGAAATGTAAAGCTTAACATAGCGACCGAAAATTAGCGCACAGAAAAAAGGGCGAACAAGGTTGAGGAGTGCGGGGGTAAGGTTATTAGGAAAAGGCGGGAACGCTGGTGTGAGCAATAACAGTATAAAGAACAATATAGTGGCAATGATCTGCCAATTTTTGATCAGGCGCATCTGCCTATTCGAAGTCACAATAGCATTCAAGAACATAAAAAACAGAGCGCTACTTGACCCAATATACCGTAGCCAGCCAACATTCAGCTTCATGCCCCACAAAGGGAGCGGGTCTGCCAGACCACAAAAAATAGCAATTGCAATGGTACCCATCGACAATCCAAGCGAAAATAAGGTGTCACTCATGGTCAAGGAATACCTGTAAAAGACGTAACCTGATATTGCAAAACAAAATATGCCCAAAAAAACGAGCAACAAATTGTTAATGTCCATAAATTTGTCATGTCCTCCTTAGTACATAATGTCTTATCTTACGAAATAGAGCCTAGAGGGACTCAAGGAATAGGGGGTCTACAAGCTTTCCTCTAGAATCATGTAACCGAACGAGCTTTTGCTTGAGCAGGAAGCGCAATGCAGCAGTAAATCCCTCCTGATCCATCTGAGCCATATCCATAATCTGAGCAACACTTCTTGTGTCATCGATGGTAGCATAGAGCCAACGCGCCTGTTTGTTAGAAATAGCCACAGCGCTAACAAGAGGATTGCTTGTTTGTAGCGTATTTACACTCTGCGCTCGATGCGGAATAAGATCACCGAGTTCATATGGCTGAGATTGTCCTCGATCCTTCAGAGAATTGGCAGAGAATGAGAAGGGTGAATTTGCCGCATCCAATAGTAACCCACGACTCTTTGCAATGGATAAGGCATACTCTAAAATGCGAGTAACGGTCGCTAGCTGGTTGGCATTCGATGGCTGATGCGTAAAGAGTGAAGCAATCATAGCCAGAGGAGTAGGTATCGCCCCTGAAGAGATATCATTACTTGTCGGAGGAAGTAATGCATCGTTACTTAAAAAGCTGCTTTCCCAGTAATGAAGATTATACTGAGTAAGCATATCCGCCTGAGGTAAGAGAAAAATACTGCCTACAGGTTGATACCTGACTCCATGCCGTTCATTGAGCAGACCTTTCACTACCTCAGCAACTTGTGGATTGTTGACAACATGCAGTGGGAACGAAGAATTCTGGGTAGTCGTCACCCGCAATTCTACCGAAGACTGCCCAGTGGTATGGGCTTGATTTGCCCACAACTGGAGAACTGGTATATTCAAACGCTGTTCAATGCTATGTGACAACCACAGAAACAACTCATCAATATGACGCATATTCGTGATGATCTGCAAAAGTTGCGTGATAATTACTAGTTGTGGATTACCGCCGCCTGGGCGCTGAGTGTGTGTAGAGAAACCTTCGTTGCTGTCCATATAAGCCTCCCTCGCATTTCTCCCCTGTCCACGCCAACGGGAGAAAGTTCTATCTTTGCACTTTTTTGGAATGCCTCTAGAGATCTCCGTATAGAAATATTTACACATAGTGTCCTTGGTGAAGCGCTATAGAAGCCAGCAGATCTTCCCAGATACTATTCGTTTATGCTGAGATCTATAGTGAAGGGTCTGTTGCGAAAATACGTTGGACACAAAACGTTTTGAGATAGCCTGCAAAGCCATCTGTGCATACCAGCAAGCCTTGCACAAATTGACAGCACGCACGAACGTGTTGGAAGAGACGGTCAATGAGCCTGCGATCTCGGCTCGTGCTCACTGTCCCAGCCATCCAGAGGTGTGTCGTGACATTCATCGCGAATGCCGTCCAGATGATTATTTTCCTCCCTTCGCTCTCATTTCATCTGCCTGGATATGCTGGCTTTTGACGTTTCCCTGTTCAACTATAGCATGATGCACTTGCTTGCAGTGTTTTCCTGCCCGCTTTTGCCAATCTGCTACTGTCCGTTCATCGAAATAAAATGCATGAACTATTGCTTGTGTTGGGTATCCATAGGAGAGTAATGTCACCACTCTTGTGACTGTTTCCTCGTCTGTGTGCAGCCCCTCCATCACTGTTCCTCTTCGTGCACTAAACGCTTTCTTACACGTCCTGCAACGGCAGCGTTGCGGGGAATAGACGTGAATACTAATGTTGCCCTCTCTGACTTTGCCTCTTGTGGAACACGCCAAATTCGAGCAAAATTGGTGAGACGCGTCCATCGGCTCTGGTGTCTTGTTTTTCATACCTACATCATGCCGGTGGATTCCGATTTTTCCAAGCCACTTCCCCCATTTCACTGGTTAATGTCGCTCTACCGTTAATGTCGCTCTACCAAGGTACATTATAATAGTTATGTCAAGCCCGTTGTTGATGTTCCTACGAAAATCCTCTGGGAGGGACCTCTCTGTAGAGAGCCTCCTTTGCCACCTTTGACTGAAGAGCTAGCTGCTATCTTACGCCATCAGCTTTTCGGCTATTACATGTATATTAAAAGAACTGTGCCCTGCTTCGGGTAAGACTTTCTCTTCCGAAGGTTATACTGATGAAAAGAGTAGATAGAGGAGTCGTAGCATGCGTATACAAAACCGAGAGCATGTTGATGGGTTGTTACCCCTGGATGGACAGTGGGAAGCAGGCGTTGATCGCTGCTATGATCGGGTGGTCAATGTGCCGGGATTAGCTGCTGATCCACGCGAGGCAACGCGAGGCATGTTGTGGTATCGTCGTGAAGTTGTTCTGCCAGCGGGCACGTGGTCTCATGCAACGCTGCTGTTGTACGGAGCACGTTTCTGTCCACAGGTGTATGTGGATGGACAACTGGTATCGGCCAGCACGGGCGGCATGACAGTTACAACGCATAATCTCAGTTGTGAAGCTATGCGACCGGACAAGACGATTGTGCTGGAAATTGCTTTACAGTCGCTGAGCCAGGTGGCGGCAACGGATGCCTCTTATATCCCTGTGGCAGATCACTGGCGTACAAATCTGTCTTCAGGTCTTTGGGATCACGTGACATTACGACTCCATACTGCATACCGGATTAGCCGTGTTATCCCCGCGTACGATGGCATGAGCGATACGCTAACGGTTGCATGCTACCTGGAGCAATTGCCAGAAGACATAATTACGCCAAAGAGTCTCCCATCTGCCTCAACCCCGCGTAGTGACAATCTCTTGCGGTTGCCGAGCGTCCAAGGGGATGTGCCACCAACCTCGACAGCGCGTAGCGACAATCCCTTGCGGTTGTCGCCCTTGCTCATTTGTCAGGTGGTGAACTATGCTGGAGACGTACTCATTGAAGAACAAGAGCCAGTTATAGGCTTGCACGGCAGCGTAAAACTGGCCTTGCACGGTGTCTGTGCACTATGGAGTCCAGAGCAGCCGCATTGTTACCAACTCAGGGTTATGTTGAGATATGCCGAGGTGGAGCTGGATAGGGAGGAAATGACGTTAGGTTTGAAAGACTTTCGGACCAGAGAACTATTGCAGTATCCTCATACGGATCAATGGAATGGAGAAAGTCAGATGCCGCCTCCCGCGCCTCCCAACGGAAGGTATTCTACGCGAACGATGCCGAAGATGTCAAGTGGTTTTGCACCGGGCTTCGTGTTAAATAATGCGCCTATACATATGCGTGCTGGAACAGTTGTATGGCAGCGCTGGTTGAGAGATCCTGAAGCGCGTGACCTGGCCTTTAATGTCGCCTGGTTTGAGCGTAATGTGGTGTTGCGCCTGAAGCAGCACGGAGCAAACGGACTGCGTTTCCACCTGGGTACACCGCCTGAGGCACTGTTGGATTTATGTGATAGGCATGGTTTGCTGGTACAGATCGAGTGGCACTTTTTTCATGGCATGACAGCGTCGGCGGAGAGCCTGCGTGAGCAATGGCGCAACTGGCTCGATGTATGTATGCGCCATCCCTGTATTTGCTTAATTCATGCCTGGAATGAGACAGAAGGTGTGCAACTGACAACGGCGCTAGCGGTACTGGAAGAGCTGGCAACTGATTATCCCCCGTTAGTGATTTCGCATAGGGATGTACTGCATATCCACAAATACTGGTGGAGTCTGTTTGAGAACCTGGGATTGTATTACGATACGGCCAATGAATTCCCCTTGCCGATTATGGTGGACGAGTTTCGGCGGGAATTACCTGGATGGTGCAGGCAATCCAGGCGGCTATCCCGCGCTGGCTGAGAGCTTCTTGCGCTTCCTGGGACGTGATCACGATGCAACTTTGCGGCTACAACTCCATTGTGAGGCCAATACACAGGTAGCTGAATACTGGCGACGTATTGGGGCTGCGGGCTTCTCGCCATTTTGCATTCTGGGAAGTCCTGAGGATGGTAATCACCATTTCCTTGGTCCTATACGCGAGGCTGTCCCCAAGCCAGTGTGGGCAGGTCTAACGGCTGCTTATGCGTCGCGAAGTTGCAGCCTGGAGGTGTGGGATCGCAACTATGTACCGGGTCAACTGGTGCAATTGCCAGTATACTTTTTCAATGAGACAGGTCAAGACGCTCTTCTGTTGGCACAAGTCAGGATCGTATCTGAGGATGCCATCGAGCAGATTGCCAGTGCACAAATGGTTGAGCAATTTGTGCAGGCTTACGCTGTGGTCAAGCGCGTGGTGACGCTGCAACTTCCTGTGACGGTTGGACAATGGAGATTCCAGGCAATTTTACAAAATACCGTTGAGTCGGTCGCTTATCCGATTGTTTCATCCTGGCGTTTTCATATCTTCTCACCGCAGGTGCCACAGATTGTCCAGCAGGCGATGCTTGGCATCCCTGAAGATGAGCTAGAGTTGCGCGCATTTTGCGCTGAGCAAGGGCTACATACGTGTCCATTTGATGATCCGCGAGCAGATGTACTGATTACTTCAGCGCTAACCTGGCAAGCGTTCACGTGTGGAGACCGATGTCGCACCCACATAGAGCAGGCTCTGCAAAGAGGACGGGCTGTGCTGATGCTGGATATCGGGCCACGCAAGTTGGGCTATGGCTATGTGCCAGGAAAACATGGTTTTTTGCAGGGTGGTATCAGTGTCAAAGAACCAGATATCCAGGAGTTTGACCTTGTTCACGGTATGCGCGTGCGTTTCCAGGAGGTTGCCGAGCCTGAAAGTTGTCTGCAGCCCGTTGAGACGAATGATGTGTTATGGGCAAATCTCACGCGACAACAATGCTGGCTGTGGAATGGCCTGCGTGGAGGGCTGATCGTTCCCGCGAGCGATATGACGTTGCCAGAGCTTGACGCAGAATCTTTTGTAGCGCTATGGCAAAACCTGGGAGCCGATGGTGCGTTGATACGCGCTGAGGCTGATTATTGTGCCTACGAATTGGCTGGCTTTTATGCCTTCTCGCTAGGCGAAGATATCCTGATGGCGCAGCAACTACGCGCGAAGGTAATGCTGCTGGTCGAGGATGCTCCTGCGTTGCAAGCGGCTATTGATACGCGGACTTCTGTACGGACCTATCATCTGTCGGCTTTGTATCGTGATCGCCTGCAACAGTCGATCCGCTCGGTGAGCCTGACTGCCTTAGCCTCGTGCGGAAAGAATCTGACGCGCATACCCATTGTGCAGATGGATTTTGGGTCTGATTACGGGAGACTTTTGCTGTCACAGGTCATCACAAGAGGAAGATTGGCGCAGGGGTTTGGTGAGGATGGCCTGTACGGTGTGCGCTACGACGCCGCAGCGGTGCAGTTGACGCTAAATATGTTGCGGCAGTGCATGATACATGCAAAGTAGGCTAAAAATATTGGAGGGTCTGCATAAGAAGCTCATCAGTCAATTCAAGAAGGATATATCCATGTATGTGAATGATTTATAAGTGAAGATATGGAGTAAGCATTTGTAATAACAGATCCTGATGACTGTGTAAGAAGAAGTGCTCGCCTGGCAACGTCTTCAATGTGAATGTGCTGGATGTTTGCTCCTGCCAGCCCTGGAGGTCCTGCAAACTGATCTCGTGATCTTCCACTCCTCCAAAAGCGGTGATGGGATAGGCCAGTGGAGTTTCGTCTGTATAATGGTAAGTTTCAAAGATGCTAAAATCTGCACGCAAAATAGGCGACAGAAGGTTCATTAGCTCTGCGTGCTCAAGGACGGCCTGTGGTGTGCCGCCAAGCGTGTGTAGAGTTTCGATGAATTCTGTTTCAGACATAGTGTGCCTGGTAGGCGTGAGGCGCGGTAGTTGGGGTGCGCGATGCGCTGAACAAAGAGGTGTGTTGGTTCAGGCAGATGGTTTCTGCGTTGGTAGCGTGCCAACTCGAAAGCTACAAGCGCGCCCAGACTATGTCCGAAAAACATGTAGGGGATATCCTGATATGGGCGCATGACCAGGGCAAGTTCTGCCACGAGTGGGGCAATATGGGTGTAAAGTGGCTCAGCTATTCTGTTCTCGCGACCAGGGAGTTGGATCGGGCAGGCTTCGACCTCATTTGGCAATTTGCTCGACCAGAGCCGATAGATGGATGCTCCACCGCCTGCGTAGGGAAAGCAGAAGAGGCGCAGTCGAGGCTGCGTTTTAGTACGTATAATCCAACTTGAGTTTGGCATAGTTGTTACAGCCCTTCCTATTTTATGTTGTCAGAAGTAATAGTAGCGTATAAGCGTAAATAGAATCACATGTAAAGCTGTATAACACTCATGCACCTGAGAGAGATTGCACGCGAAACCAGTAGTGATAAAGCTCGTGGAAGCCAAACTGCTCGTACAAGTGGCGTGCAATCTGGTTGTCACTGATGACTTGAAGGTAGGCATGTTCGGCGCTGTGTTGCCTGGCCCAGGCGAGGCATCGCAGCTATCAAGCGCGTGCCATGACCTTGCTTGCGTTGCGCTGGGCTGGTAACGATGTCAAACAGGCCAAAAAGCTTGTTTTCCAGCACACCTAATCCGCAGGCAACGGGAATTCCGTCCTGATAGAGTACTGCGAACAATAGTTCCGGTGTAATGCGTTCCAGGATCGTGCGATGCGCTTGTTGAGAGGCCGCAGGCGTCTGGCTGAACTGCCAGAATATCGGCAACCATGTTGCCAGTGGAACATTGTGGAGTGCTGGATCGTGTGTTGTGGTGCCTGGAACAAGTTCTTGAAACAACACGTGTACAGGATCAATATGTTGATACTCGCGTTGTGCTAAGAGGTCATCGAGTTCGTGTATGTCTGCTAAGAACGAGGGCAGGCGAAAAACCGTCGGTAAGTGTTTCTTGCTATAAAGCTGCTCGCAGAAACGAATTTTCTCCTGCTCTGGCAGCAGAGACGTGTACACGGGAGTGACAGAATTTGCCCGTTTCGTATATCCTCTGTCACAGCGTACGATCCAACCATCAAAAAGCAACTGTTGGCGTGCAGGCCAACTATTGAGCGAAGCTTCCTCTATTCGTCGTTCTAACATGTATATGCTCCATCTGTTTGTTCTCTTGGGAAGAAGCTGTATGAGTAAGCTTCTTCTTCGATGTCCATATCTCCCTTAATGCTTGGCATGGGACCATCCTTTCTACCGTTGTTTCAATCAAAATTGTGCAGGATCTTACTATGTCTGCAATGCGAGCCAGAGAAAATAGTCCTTATATTTAGGTTACATATTGAAAACTGGAAGGATTTTCGATTATAAATAATCATACCCAATGGCAACTCATCTGTCTAGCTATTTTCTAAATGCTGACGAGCGTTTAGAGAGAGGATCAGTAACGTATGAAGAAGCATTGGCGCATGGTGGCGTCGATCTTTACTCTGGGTGTAGTGCTCCTCAGTGGGACTTTTTTTGTGTATGTGCATGCGCAAACGAGCACAACCGCACAGCCTTCAGGCGGAGCGTCAACAACCACTCCTATCCAACATGTTGTAGTGATTTTTCAGGAAAATGTCTCATTTGACCATTACTTTGGCACTTATCCCAACGCCACTAACCCTGCTGGTGAACCAACTTTCAATGCCCTCCCCAACACACCGTCTGTCAATGGGCTGACAACTGATCTGCTGACAAATAATCCGAATTTGGCTAATCCCAGCCGTCTGGACCGTTCGCAGGCACTTACTTGTGACCAGGACCATGACTATACCGATGAGCAGAAAGCCTACGATAACGGTCAGGTGGACCAGTTTGTCCAGAATACAGGCGGCGGCGATTGTACCGACAACTCGATTGTGATGGATTATTATGATGGCAACACAGTGACAGCCATGTGGAACTATGCCCAGAATTTTGCCCTCAATGATAATTCCTTCGGTACAGTCTATGGACCTTCTACACCGGGTGCGATCAATCTTATCTCTGGTCAAACTCATGGTGCCGAGGGCAGTTCATCGGGGGGTGAAATCCTCAACGGTACGCTTATTGGTGATGCTGATCCGCTCTACGATGATTGCTCCAGCGGCGACACGGTATCTATGACTGGGACAAATATTGGCGACCTGCTCAACGCCAAGAACATTACTCTGGGGCTGGTTTGAAGGGGGGTTCACATCTACATCGGGCGACAGCAGCAATGCGGCGTGTGATTCTTCCAACACTAATATCGGTGGCGCATCCGTTACCGACTACGTTCCACATCATGAGCCGTTCCAGTACTATAAGTCTACCGCGAATCCGCACCATTTGCCGCCGTCCTCAGCGGCGATGATTGGTCAAACGGACCAGGCTAATCACCAGTATGACCTATCGTCCTTCTGGACGGCAGTCGACAATGGTAATATGCCTGCAGTAAGTTTCTTGAAAGCTCCCGCTTACCAGGATGGTCACGCGGGTTATTCTGATCCACTCGACGAACAAACCTTCTTGACCAATACCATCAATCAACTTGAGAAGAGTCCTGATTGGAAAAGTACGGCGGTGATCATTAACTATGACGACTCAGATGGCTGGTACGATCATGTTATGGGACCCACCGTTAGCCCATCGGATAGTTCGGCTGATGCGCTTACCGGTCCGAGTCTCTGTGGTACGGCAGCATCAGGTGCCTATGAAGATCGCTGTGGTTATGGTCCACGTTTGCCGCTGTTAGTCATCTCGCCTTATGCAAAGCAGAACTTCGTTGACCACGCGCTCACCGATCAAACCTCTACCCTCCGCTTTATTGAGGATAACTGGGGCCTGGGGCGTATCGGGGACCAGTCGTTTGATGCGAGTGCCGGTAGCATAGATAACATGTTCGATTTCACCACGAGTTCTACAAGAACGTTGTTCTTGGACCCTTCGACGGGCGAGGTCTCGGGTGGTTAAGTGCTTTCCTATTTTTGGGCTGGTATCCGTTGTTAGTTGACGTTTAAACTAACACGAATTTAGCAGAGCCATATTCTCCCTCAGCAATCCCTTCACAAGGATTGCTGAGGTTAATTTAGTTTAAACGTCAATTGTTAGGAAAAAACGAGCATACTGAACATTCAGCGGGAGTTGAAAATCGGGGCGGTGATGGAGTTGCCTCTGCAGCAATAGCTAGAGAGCGAATGGAAATCTTTAACGCATTTATACACGATTCGCTCCTCAATAGGCTTCTTTATTGGAAGAGGTAGGGATATTGAACTTTCAGAAGCTCAATGCCCAATTCTGCAACCTCCATACTGTTCCCGTAATCACTGGCTTGAAGGCGCTGATGGATAGTGGCAAGTCGGGCGATATTCAGGCTGGACTGAAGCGTTTTCAGTTGCATGAGGGCTTCGTTTGCCGTCTGCGTAGCGGTAGGATACCATTTTTTCTCAAGATGAGCTGACGCTTCAGTGATCAGCATATAAGCATACAGGCGTGGCATATCAGGATGAATAGAGTTTGCCGCTTCTTCGAGGGCTTCAAACGTGCCTGCGAGGTCATGAAGTTTATCAAGAGGTGATGCCATAAACAGTGAGGCCCGATCAAGATAATAGATGCCTTTATCCTTTGCTTTTCCTTGTTGTATGTATCCTTCCGCCTTGTTTACATCTTTCAACGCTTTTGAGAGATCCTGGGCATCCGATGCTGTATGAGCGAGTGTTGTTCCAGTCAGTAAGAAGATACTGCCTCTCGACGAGGCACCAACATGGTCTCGGTGCTTTTGAGCTTCTTGAAAGTCGCGTAAGGCAGCGGTAAAGTGACGCTGCGCTCTCGTGTGATCCTGGTAGGATGCAACTTTTCCCCGATCAAGGAAGAGCACACCACGTCTGACAAGAGCGCTAACGTACAATTCTTCGTACTGATTCTCTCTGGCTAGAATGACTGCTTTGTTAAGATGTTCTGTTGCCTCATCAACACGAAGAAGGTCTCGAAGAATGTTTCCTGCGGTCATTTGATAGCCGCATACTAATTGTCTGAGCCGCTTCCCATCCTCCCCAGTCTTATAAAGAGCCTCATCATGGAGATACCGGAGACGCATCGCAATCTCTTTGAGTGAAGCGTGCGTTGTCTGAGTTGTATAGCTTTTCTCAGCAGACACCAACGCACGCTGAAACTCTTCAATATCTAAGCCGCTCTTTTTGCGTATGACCTTCGGTGCTGTCTTTTCAGGGAAGGTAGGTACAGGCTTCGGAAGCAGTTCATCGAGTGTAGAGACACCGAAGTAGATGGGTGGGATTTGGAGTATCTTCGCTATAATCCACCGTCTTTTCGGATCGTGAGGGAATGAATTTTCTCGTATCATTTGGTACATCCGCTCTTTTGTGTATGGCTTGTTTTTCACCGCTTGTCCATACAACTGACCAAATTGCTTACGTTCCATCCCATGATCTCGAGGCGTGAAACAATAAGATGAGCAAAATCTGCTTTCTCCTCTTCACTCACCGACAATGGATCACTGAGTTCGTTTCTGCTCACATCTTTTGTTCCAGCCATCACAACATTTCTCCCTCTTAATCTTAATACTGTCTTTGTGATGATAAGTATAGAGGAGATGACTCTTCTTGTCCATATCACTATCCTCATCTGGAAGTGAAATTCGATCCCGTTGGCGAGAAAAATTTCACAAAGCTGAATAGTCAAGAGAGTATGCTCAAGGCAAGAACAGAACGTGCAATGTTCAGTTGTTCAAGGGCAGCTTGGCTGTACGTTTGCTTTTAAGAAAGGCACTTGTTTGATGCCAGAAAGCGAAGCTATGGAGGGAACAGAAATCATACGTCAGTATCAGTGATACTTTCAAGCAAATCTCTAACGTCTACTCCAAGAGCCACCGCAAGCTTATCCAGGGTTTCAGTGGTAATGACGGCATGAGGGTCTCTGTAGATACGTTTCAAGGTGTTTTCATCAATGTTTGCTGTACGCGAGAGACGACCTTGAGAAAACCCCTTTTGCTGTGCGATCTCTTTAACCTTTAGCCGGATCATATATGTATTGCTCCCAACAGTGAAGTACCTGCACTATACCAGAGGCGCTTTGCTGATCATAGGGTGAGCGTAATGATATCAGCATGCTCGTCTCATTTTACCCATACCATTTAATAGGCAAGAAGGATGTAGAGAGAGGTTTTTAGATAAGCAGAGAAAATAGATTGATTAGGGCGTCAGTTTTATCAAAATATGAAGCATATTTTGATATGTATAAAGTATAATTGGTAATGTAAACTATGTTTAGTAGTTTGTAGGGAGGTTATTCCATGCCAAACAACCAGAGTGAAGTAGCAAAATTGCGAGCAGAGATAGAATCCGTGTGTTTCTCGATGAAATCTCGCATTGCACGGCTATGCCCACAAAGCATCGCACCAAATGATCAACAATCAGTACAAAAGCCTTGATCAGCAGCGTGAACGACTCGCAACCATGATTGGGGAAGAAGCTGCAACGGAAACTGTCTATGATACCTATAATGCTATCGTTCAATAAATGCAAGAAAGGATTGGCATCACATGACAAATGATTACCCCATGGACATAGAAGATCCCACGGAAACAGCCCGTTTAATTGAGCAGGATCGGCTCTTTACGCAAGCGATGGGGGGACCGTTCGCGGAACGCGAGGATCTTTCCTCCATGCAAGGTATCCTCGTCGATTTGGCCTGTGGTCCCGGCAGTTGGGTGCTTGACATGGCCTTTGCTTGCCCGAAGAGCGAGGTCATCGGCGTGGATAAAAGTCGGACGATGATCGAGTACGCTCATGCTCGTGCCACTTCACAAATGCGTGCCAACGCCACTTTCGAAACGATGGATATCACCCAACCGCTGCAGTTCGCTGATGCATCTGTTGACCTGATCAACGCACGTTGCATCGAAAGTTTTCTTTCTCCCTCGTTGTGGCCTGCGCTGCTGGCCGAATGTCAGCGGGTGCTCAAACCGGGTGGCGTGTTGCGCTTGACGGAAATCGAGGGCGGCATTTCCAATAGCGCTCCCTTACAGAAATTGAGTGCCTGTCTCTTCGAGGCCCTTTGCCAGCAGGGAAGAACGTTTTCCGTTGATGGACGTTCGCTGGGCATCGTTCATATGCTCGGGCCATTGCTCAAAAACGCCGGATTTCAGCAGGTCGGGAAGCGGCCATTCATCCTGGATACGACCT
Source organism: uncultured Chloroflexia bacterium (assembly GCA_963802635.1). Taxonomy (GTDB): domain Bacteria; phylum Chloroflexota; class Ktedonobacteria; order Ktedonobacterales; family Ktedonobacteraceae; genus CAVTLG01. Next base: position 2,057,955 of record CAWDJJ010000001.1, read on the forward strand.
ATAATGAGCCTTTGTACTACGCGTCCAGCGAAAATGCCAAAATCACCTTTCTTCAGCTCAAACCCTACCTGCTGGATTCTGGCCTCATCTCGGAGGAAATCTTTGAAGAGACGTATTGGCAGCTCGTGAGCGACCTGTACGATCAAAACTTCGTCTGCCTCTCCTTCGGGATCACTGCGTGGGGAGTCAAGCCATGATGAATAACGAGAAAAAACCGAATTTCAAGCATTTACGACAACAGCACAGCGTGCGGATCAAGGATCTGGCAAAGCGTGCTGAAGTGCCGCCAGAAGAGATCTACGCGATGGAAGTGGGCATGCCGGTGGACAAGCACATCGCCCAGCACGTGATCGAGGCATTGTCTCAGCTTGTCAACCAGACATACACCCTTGATGATGTCTATGCCCACATCAAGAAGGACGCTGGGACATGAGCAATCCCACGCTTTCACAACTCAGAGCACAACACCATTTCGAGATCCCGACGCTTGCAACCGAGGCTGGCGTCGGGAATCGCGTCGTCTATGCCATGCTGCGCGGCTTGCCCGTTGAGCGAACAGATGCGGAGAAAGTTCTTGCCGGTCTCTCCAGGCTGCTCCAGAGCCAATGGGAATTCACGCTTGAAACGGTGGATGTCGTGCTCAAAGAGGAGCAATAGGCATGGATACCAGGCTCACCTTTCAGGAGGTACGCATGCAAACAGCATTAGAACAAGATATTCAGAATATCAGCTTGTTTTTTGAACAACATAACCTCCGTGAAGTGAATATGGAGCAATTACAGAGTACGATCCAGTTCTTACAAACCTCTCTCGAGCAGTGCAAAGAGCAGCAGAAAAGTGAAGCCCTTGTCCATCGATTAACGCAAGCCCGGCATGCACTCAAACGAGCAATGGGATATCTCAAGAGAAATACAAGGGAAAGAGGATTTTATGAATCCATTCGGACGGCTCAGCGATTGATTGATGAAGCACTTGCACACTGGAACGGAGAGAAAGGAAGCTGACCATAGGCGTCTTCTGCCGTTCTTTTCTGTCAAGCCACATGCAAAAGGAGAAAAATGAAGCAATCTGGCATGCTTTACGTAAAAGATGGTTGTGTGTACTTTATTGCGGATGATCCATTTGACCGTTTTACGCTTGTTACAGGCTCAAAGCTGGAAGTTCATTTAGATGGGAGATGGTGTCACGCCAGCATCTATTATGATAAGGGATATGGTCTCGTATTTCATGATCGATCTCTTTGTGGGATCATTTCTGGTATGAAATCCCGTTTAAACAGAAAATAGGAGAATATAGTCTTCTCTCTCAATGATAGAAAACAGGCATAGACATGCGTATTCATGAAATAAAAGCAGCGCTTCACACCTTGACCATCTGTGAGGTGTACATTCCTGGTTCTGCATACCTTGATGCAGGTTGGTATCGGGCCATCGTTCAGTGCGTTGATGAGACCGTTCAAGGCGTTTGCACGGTTTTCCTGTATTGTCCCGATATCTACAGAGGAGCAGACGTTAGGGTGTATGGACGAGGAGAGAACATACGGTTTCTACGGATGAAGCAACCGTTTGGAATAAGAGAGGAATAAGAATATGCTTTTTACGATTGGTATTGAATGTGAATAGACAAGAGAGGCACCTGGGATAACTTAAAGCGTTATCAGGCGCCTCTCTCGATATTGCCAGGCTGCCCATCAGCCATCTATGCTACTGAACAGGTGACTTTATATTGCTTTGCATTCAGTCTCATCTGAATGCTTATGGGTATTAGAGTTGTGCCAGCAAGCTATTCAGACGATTGACGAAGCTGACCGGATTTTCCAACTGCTCGCCGCTACTGAGCACCGACTGGTCAAATAGTACATGGGCCCAATCACCGAAGCGCTGCTCATTGACCTCATTCTTGATCTTGATCACAAGAGGATGCTGTGGGTTGATCTCCAGGATCGGCTTGTCGTTTGGTACAGTCTGTCCCGCTGACTGTAGCAGGCGTTTCAGGCTAGGATCGATGCCGTATTCATCGACGACGAGGCAGGCAGGCGAGGAAGTCAAGCGATTGGTCGTACGCACATCTTTGACTTTCTCACCCAGTGCGTCTTTGAGGCGACCCAGCAGATCTTTGGCCTCATCGGCGCTCTTCTGCTGTTCTTCCTTCTCCTGCTCATCCTCCAGATTGCTCAGATCAATCTCACCTTTCGAGACTGACTGTAACTGTTTTCCGTCGAACTCGTGCAGTTCAGGGCTGATCAGATGGTCCACGGGATCAGAGAGCAGTAGGACCTCGATGCCCTTCTTCTTGAAGATCTCCAGCAGCGGACTATCATTGGCTGCAGCATAGGTATCGGCAACGATGTAGTAGATCTTGTCCTGACCTTCTTTCATACGCGCCACATAGTCTTCCAACGACATATCCTGTTTCTCGCTGCCAGACGCCGTCGTAGAAAAACGCAGCAGCTTTGTCAGCGTCTCGCGATTGGCATGATCTTCCAACAGTCCCTCTTTGAGCACGCGCCCGAACTCTTTCCAGAGGGTTGCATACTTCTCTTTATCATTACTTGCCAGGTCGGAGAACAGGCTCAGGATCTTCTTGACCGAGTTCGTGCGAATACTATCGATCATTCTATTCTGTTGCAGCAGCTCGCGTGAGACATTGAGCGGTAGATCATTGGAATTGATGACGCCACGGATGAAGCGTAAATATCTGGGAATGAGTTTCTCTGCATCATCCATGATGAAAACGCGGCGTATATACAGCTTGACGCCGTGATGATAATCGCGCGACCACAGATCAAAAGGCGCTTGCGAGGGCACATAGAGCAACAAGGTATACTCCAGTGTTCCCTCCATACGGCTGTGGATAGAGGCCAGCGGATCGCTAAAATCGTGAGAAATATCTTTGTAAAACTGGTTATATTCCTCTTCGCTGATCTCATTCTTGGAGCGTGTCCACAACGCCGAGGCTTTATTGACGACCTCCTCTTCATCCTTATCTTTCTCTTCGACCTTCATCACAATGGGTAGGATGATGTGATCAGAGTATTTGCGAATAATCGAGCGCAACTGATAGCCACTGAGCAATTCATCTTCATCTTCGCGCAAGTGCAGAATAACCTCTGTACCGCGATGCGCCTTCTCCACTGTTTCGAGTGTATATTCACCTTGTCCTGTGGACTCCCAGCGCACACCATCGGCAGGTTCCAGCCCGGCGCGCCGTGTGATCACGGTCACTTTGTCGGCAACCACAAAGGATGAGTAGAAACCAACGCCAAATTGACCAATGATGTTGGCATCTTTTTGCTGGTCTCCGGTAAGTGACTGGAAAAATTCGCGCGTACCCGACTTCGCAATCATTCCTAGATCCTCTATTACATCGGCACGCGACATACCAATACCGTTATCGGCCACGGTTATTGTGCGCGCGTCTTTATCATAAGAGACGCGGATTTTAAAGTCAGTGTCGTGCTCGTAAAGAGCGGCATTGGAAAGCGCGTCAAAACGCAAATGATCTATTGCGTCAGACGCGTTTGAGATGAGCTCACGTAGAAAAATTTCTTTGTTACTATACAGCGAGTGGATCATCAGATCCAGTAGTTGAGTAACTTCAGCTTGAAAACCTAATGTTTCCTTCTGTGTATCCGTTGTCATAATTTCTAATCTCCCTGGCAGCAATGCGGTTGTATGACAGAACAATCGTCAGCAACGCTTGCAGTATGTCACAGGGTAATGTACCAAATTCTTCCTCTTTTTTCAACACATTCGGGTTCAAGCATGAAAAATTTCCTTGTTCGATAGGGACACCAGCGAGTTGTTTATTGCTACCTCTTTTATTGTCAAAAATTTCTCTATAGCCACTATGGCTATGCTCTTTCCTTTTTCGCTTGGATCTGGTAAAATGGAGAAAATAGAATGTGCATACGAAACGAAATAGCCTATCAGACGCTGGTCAGGAACCCGATCCCCTGAAAGGGGATGAGCATGCAGAGATGGGGTGGCATTACATCCGTCTTCTCGGTAGGTTCACCTGACCAGACCCAGCCAGGGCGTATCGTACGGATACAGTCGTGCGAGCCATCGGGCTACGATATCGGCAAGGTCAAAGAACGTACCAACGAATGCGCGGCCAGTTCGTTGCTCTCTAACTTCTCAGTTAATCATCTGTACAAGGGTTAAGGAAGTGCTGAGAAGAAGTGCAGACCGGTATCCTCGTCGAGGCCAACGTGACACGGTGCAGCGTAGGGAGCCAGCCATCTCTGGCACGAGGGCAAGACTGCATTTCTTGCTCTCGCCCCGCAAGGGGAGAGGCGTGACATGACCGCTGGCTACGGCCAGCCTTTCATTCCTCCCATAGCCTGAAGGCTTATGGGTCCCCTGAAAGGGTTTCTAGGGTTAAAATTCTTACTACATACTCCAGGCTTCCACTGTCTTTCAGTACCCCAATCTACCTAGAGACTTTACTTGCATCATACAATGTTGTACAATGCACATACAATGTTTTTGGGTATATGCCTTTCACGCGGTGGCTACATGTTCTGCGTGTAAAAATTCGCGTTGACAGGATAGGATCGAAACATTGAGAGACAGGATCTTCTACCAACGGAAGGAGTAAAGGGAAATGAGCGAGCTTTTAACCGTTTCTGAAGTGGCCCGAATTCTGCGTGTAGATGATACAACTGTGCGACGTTGGGTAAAACAAGGAGCGTTGCCAGCAGTCATCTTACCACATGTCAATGAACGACAAGCCTATCGCATCAAACGCGAAATTCTGGACAAAGTCCTGGGCGATGCATTGCAGTTACCAGAAAGTTAGTGTTGTTGCCTGATAGACCCCAAAAGGCCACTGGCAGCACTCTCAGGCGTTCTTGTATCACATACACAAACTCAGTAGTCTTGCCAGTGGCTTTGGAATATTACTGTTTCCAGATATTTTTCACCTTCGCATAGCTTCCTCGCCTCATAAATTTGTTTGTGGTCGTTGTAATCACAAAACTGTTGACAGGTACTTAAATTGAAGGTATCATCAACTATGAGAACACAAATGAATATGTCGCCCCCTCGCAATTTCCTAGTATATTAAGCACAGGGGACTTCACAACCTTCTATGCCAGGAATAAACTTTGAGCACACATATTTCGGCATCAGCTTACGATTTTTCTACTTTCATTGATCTCCTTCGCTGGAGAGCTCTCCAACAACCGGAAGAGCGCATCTATTCCTTTCTGACTGATGGGGATGAAACGACTGATTTTTTCACTTTCGCAGAGCTCGATCATCACGCACGCATTATTGCTGCATCGTTACAGGAGCACTGTGCCAGTGGAGAACGCGCACTCTTAATTTATCCTTCAGGGCTAGAATTTATTGCGGCTTTCTTTGGCTGCTTATATAGTGGAATTATTGCTGTTCCTGTTTATCCGCCTTCGGCTGTGCGCTCTGACCGCACGCTCGCCAAGTTCCGCGCCATCGCCAGCGACGCCCAACCAGGGGCCATTTTGACCGCTAGTCCCCTTACTTCCAGAGTTGATGGTCTCCTGGCGCAATCGCCCGAACTGCAAGGCGTACAGGTACTGGTTACGGACCAGTTGCTAGCAACGGTTGCGGACCGCTGGCAGGCCCCAGACGTCAGGAGTGATACGCTGGCTTTTCTGCAGTACACATCGGGTTCCACCGGCATTCCCAAAGGGGTCATGGTCACACATGGCAACCTCTTGCATAATTCATCGCTGGTTGAGCGCTACTGTCAGCATCCAGCGCAGGCGCATGGTGTTACCTGGCTGCCGCTCTACCATGATCTGGGCTTGATCGGGGGTGTGCTGCAACCGTTGTATGCCGGGTACGAATCCACAATCATGACTCCCACGTCGTTCTTACAACGTCCACTACGCTGGTTGCAGGCCATCTCGCGTACGCGTGCGACTATCAGTGGTGGACCAAACTTCGCCTATGATCTCTGTGCGCGTAAGATTACGCCGGAGCAGAAGGCCACGCTTGATTTGAGTAGCTGGGAGATCGTTGCCAATGGCGCTGAGCCGGTGCGCTTGAGTACGCTTGAGCGTTTCGCGGAGGCTTTTGCTACGACCGGTTTCCGGCGCGCCTATTCGTATCCTTGCTACGGTCTTGCGGAAGCTACCCTGGTTGTTTCTGCCGGAAATAAAGGTGTCTTTCCTACGGTTGGTACATTCCAGGGGAAAGCGCTTGAACATAACCGCGTCGTTGCTGCATCCGGCACTGAGAAAGATGCGCGCACGCTGGTCAGCATCGGCCATAGTCATCCAGATCAGCAGGTGATGATCGTCGACCCGGATACACGTACAGCATGCCCGGATAATCAGGTAGGTGAAATCTGGGTTGCCGGTCCGAGTGTGGCGCAGGGGTACTGGAACAAGCCTGAGGAGACAGCCTATACTTTTCAGGCTCATCTCTCACTGAATAATGCAGGACCTTTCCTGCGTACTGGCGATCTGGGCTTTGCGCGCAACGGCGAGTTTTTCATTACCGGTCGCCTCAAAGATTTGATTATTATTAGGGGCAGTAATCATTATCCACAGGACATTGAGCAGACGGTAGAGAACAGTCACGTGGCCTTACGTCCGGCGGCTAGTGCGGTCTTTTCCGTTGAGGCCGCTGGAGAAGAGCGACTTGTCGTGGTGCAAGAGGTCGAGCGTCAGTACTTGACAAAAAATCTGGACGTAGCGGTCGCTGCGATACGCCAGGCCATCGCGGAGCAACACGATTTACAGGTCTACGCTATCGTCTTAATCAAGACCGGCAGCATACCGAAGACATCCAGCGGCAAGATACAGCATCGCGGGGCGCGTGAAGCCTACCTGGATGCTACGCTTGATGTTATCTACGAGTGGAAGCTGGATCTACAGGAATCCAGCGACACCACGCCTACGACTGAACCGTTAGAGGAGCGTCCAGACGTTCCGGGCAAGAGCGCAGTTGAGATTCAAACCTGGCTCATTGAGCAGGTCTCCGAGGTGTTGAAGGTGCCAGCTCATGCGGTTGACATTCACGTTCCATTCGCGCACTATGGCATGGATTCAGTACAGGGCGTGACCTTATCTGCGGACCTGGAAGATTGGCTTGGACAGGAACTCCCGGCCACGCTGGTCTATGATTATCCAACTATCGAGGCACTCGCCCGACATCTGGCGCAAGCGCCTATGACTCCAGAGACGCCAGGACCAGCGAACGTTCGAGCCACCAACTGCTACCGATGCGATAGCTATTGTTGGTATTGGCTGTCGTTTTCCGGGGGCCGATGATCCCGAGGCATACTGGCAACTTTTGCGCAACGGCGTCGATGGTATTTCCGAAGTTCCGCTCCAGCGCTGGAATGCGCAGGCATGCTATGATCCCCACCAGGCTACACCCGGCAAAATGAATACGCGTTGGGGTGGTTTTCTCTCAGAGGTAGACCAATTTGATCCATCCTTCTTCGGTATCTCACCACGTGAGGCTGCGCGTATGGACCCCCAGCAGCGACTCTTACTGGAAGTCGCCTGGGAAACGTTGGAGCAGGCCGGACAAGCACCCGATCAGCTTACCGCGAGTCAGACGGGCGTTTTCATTGGTATCAGTAGTAATGATTACGCTCGTATACAGTTTCAGGACACAAATGCGCTGGATGCGTACACTGGCACAGGGAATGCCCATAGTATTGCAGCCAATCGTTTATCGTATTTTCTCGACCTGCGTGGACCCAGTGTGGCTATCGATACGGCGTGCTCGTCCTCGCTGGTAGCTGTGCATCAGGCTTGCCAGAGCTTGCGCAATGGTGAATGCAACCGTGCGCTGGCTGGTGGTGTCAATCTGATCCTGACGCCTGAGCTGACGATAGCTCTTTCGCAGGCGCGTATGATGTCTTCTGACGGACATTGTAGAACCTTCGACGAGGCGGCGGACGGCTATGTGCGCTCTGAGGGTTGTGGATTGGTGCTGCTCAAGCCGTTGGCCGACGCGCGTAGAGATGGCGATACCATTTACGCGCTGATCCGTGGCTCAGCCGTTAACCAGGATGGACGCAGCAATGGACTGACTGCACCTAACGGGCCATCGCAAGAAGCTGTCATCCGCCAGGCTCTGCAGCGTGCGCATGTGACGCCTGAGCAGATCAGCTATGTTGAAACACATGGGTCCAGCACGCCGCTGGGTGATCCTATTGAGGTTGATGCACTCAAAGCCGTATTGATGGCGCAACGCACGACTGATGAACCATGCTACCTGGGTTCGGTCAAGACCAATATCGGTCATTTAGAGTCGGCGGCGGGTATCGCGGGTCTCATCAAAACCGTACTCTGTCTCTATAAAGGCGAGATTGCGCCACATTTGCACCTGAAAAAACTCAATCAGCATATTTCGTTTGCCAATACAACCTTCGCCATTCCGACTGCCGTACAGTCCTGGCCTGTCAAAAAGCCGCGTTTTGCGGGCGTCAGCGCCTTTGGCTTCGGTGGCACTAACGCGCATGTCATTCTGCAAGAGGCACCGCTGGTCAATGCGCAAACAAATGCTGTAGAGCGTCCATTGCATCTGTTAGCACTCTCAGCCCATAGCGAGTCTGCCTTGCAGATGTTAGCGCAGCGTTATGCAATATTTCTGGAGACTCATCCAGCACCAGCCGTTGCGGACGTCTGTTTTACAGCCAACACGGGACGCTCCCACTTCGCGCAGCGCCTGGCGTTGACCGCGAACTCAACAGTGCAATTGCGCGAGCGCCTGCAGCAGTTCTGCACTGGACAGACGTCCGCTGATATATACAGTGCACGCGTTCGCCCTGCTACGCAACAGAAGCTGGCCTTTCTTTTCAGCGGTCAGGGTTCGCAGTATTTCGGCATGGCGCGTCAGTTGTATGCTACGCAGCCAACATTTCGCCGGACCCTGGAGCGTTGTGACGAGATCCTGCGCGCCTATCTGGAGCAGCCATTGCTCTCTGTGCTCTATCCAGCGGAAGGTGTGGCTTCTCCACTTCACGAAACAGCGTACACGCAGCCTGTACTCTTTGCGCTCGAGTATGCGCTAGCGCAGATGTGGCGTGCGTGGGGCATCGAACCGGAGGCCGTTATGGGGCATAGCGTCGGCGAATATGTTGCGGCCTGCATTGCGGGACTCTTCAGTCTGGAGGATGGTCTGAAGCTGATCGCCGCTCGTGGTCGCCTGATGCGAGAACTGTCGCAGCCGGGAGGGATGATCCTCGTTTTTGCCGAGCCGCAGCGTTTCGCGCATATACTGGCTCCATTCCATGCGCAGGTCTCTATTGCAGCCTTAAATGGACCAAACAATACGGTGCTCTCAGGCGACAGAACAGCCCTACGAAGTATACTACCGCGTCTGAAAACTGAGGGTCTGGTTACGTATACAATGCCTGCTTTGAATGCCTTCCACTCGCCCTTGATGGAGCCTATGTTGGCTGCCTTTGAGCGGGTTGCCAGTCAAATCGTGTTTGAGCCACTGCGTATCCCTCTCGTCACGAATCTGAGCGGCCAGTTGCTGGATGCAGGTGCGACATTGGATGCTCGCTACTGGAGTCGCCAGACGCGCGAGGCTGTCCAATTTGCGGCTGGCATGCAGTCGCTTGCTGAAAAAGGTTATAATGTATTTGTGGAGATAGGACCTGATTCTACTCTCTCAAATATGGGGAAACGCTGTCTGCCAGTTGATACTGTGACATGGTTGCCATCCCTACGCAAAGGGCAGGATGAGTGGCACAGCCTTTTGCATTGTGCTGCGACACTGTATACACATGGGATTAACCTGGACTGGTCGGGCTTTGACAGTGATTACACGCGTCAGCGTAGAGCTTTGCCGACCTATCCTTTTGAACGAGAATATTGTTGGTTTGATACCACAGAGGCTGACCGGAGTACCAGCCAGGCACCACACTCCTGGATAGCGAGGCAGCGCGCAGAGGCATCCTCTGTTAGAGTCGTATATATCTTTAGTGCATCCAAAGGGCGTGCATGTCTGGGAGATAGCACTGGACAAGCAACGCCTTCCCTATCTCAACGACCATCGTATTCAGGGGGCGATGGCACTGCCCGTCTCGCTTTACGTTGAGATGGCCCAGGCTGCTACAGTGGAAGCCTTTGGACCGGGGAATCATATACTGACAGACATCGAACTCAAAAAACTCCTCCTCTTGCCAGAGAAGGGTTCCCAGAAGGTTCAAATTGTCCTTTCTTCCGACGTGAATGACGCGGTGGCATTCAATGTGTACAGTCATTCTGCCGGTGTGCCGGACCAACCACGCAATTTATGGACATTGCATGCAACCGGGAAGATCCGTCATATATAAGGCATTTGTGACTATATTCTGGAGGATATCGTGACACCTTTTACAGCACCAGGAAGTGGTAAGGGGATCGATTTCGGTCTTATTTTCTTTTCCAGCAGCGAGACTCCTTTTAGTGGAGACAAGTATCGCCTGGTTATCGAAAGCACAAAGTTCGCAGACCAGCATGGTTTTTCATCCGTCTGGATTCCCGAACGCCATTTTACGAAAGATGGTTGGCTCTATCCTAACCCGGCAGTGTTGCAGGCGGCTCTTGCCCGCGAGACAAGTCGTATTCAACTACGCGCAGGCAGTGTGGTGATACCACTGCATAACCCGCTACGCGTGGCGGAAGAATGGGCGATGGTCGACAATCTCTCCGGCGGGCGCGTCGGAGTTTCTTTTGCCTCTGGCTGGCATCCCAACGATTTCGCGCTCTTTCCCGAGCACTATGCGCAGCGCAACGAGGTCATGTATCGTGGCATCGAAATGGTGCGTAAACTCTGGCGTGGTGAGTCTGTGCAGGTGCCGGGCGGTGATGGCAACATGGTCGAGTTGAAGACCTATCCACCACCCATTCAGCCCGAACTGCCATTCTGGGTGACTGCTGCTGGCAATCCTAAAACGTTTGCCGGTGCGGGCGAGATCGGGGCTCATCTGCTCACGCACATGTACAACCAGAGCGTCGATGAACTGGCTGAGAAGATACACATCTATCGTGACGCGCGTGCTCAGCATGGCTATGATCCCGCTACTGGCCTGGTTTCTGTCATGTTGCACACCTTTATCGGCAAAGATGAAGTGACAGTGCGCCAACAAATCGAAGGACCGTTCTGCGAATATCTTAAATCGGCGGCGTACCTCGTCAACGCCATTGCTTATAGTCGTGGACAGAAGATAGATCTGGCGACGTTATCGGCACAAGATCTTCAGGACTACCTGCTCTTTGTGCTGGATCGTCTCGTTTCCACGCATCGTGTGCTCTTTGGTACGCCTGACACTTGCCTCGATTTTGTCAAGCAGTTAAGAGCGGCTGGCGTTGATGAGATCGCCAGCCAGATGGATTTCGGGGTTGGTGTTGATCTGGCTTTAGACAGTCTGCCTTATCTCAATCAGTTAAAAGAGCGCAGCAATCATGAGTTGGCGCAGCTCAAGACCGACGCTTATGAGGCTACGCCTTACCAGATCAACGGACACGATGCGCCGCAACTGCATGCTTCAAGAGTACAACATGAGCAACCGAGCAATGCACTCCAGGCGATACAGCAGCGTTGCCAGCAGGAAGTTGCCATCGCTACTTTCTATCAGCAGTTGAATGAGCGTGGTATCCAGCTAGCGTCCAGCTTCCAGGGCATTGAACGACTCTGGCGTAGTGATGGTGAGGCGTTGGGTCAGATCCAACTACCAGCACATTTTGCACAGGAAACTCAGGCTTATCAGATCCATCCGACGTTGTTAGACGCCTGTTTTCAGGTGTTGACTGCAGCTATACCGAACGCATTTGCTGCTAACGACGAAGCACTTTATTTGCCCATCGGCATCCGCCGCTTCCAGCAGTATCAGCGTCCAGGAAATTGTGTCTGGAGCCATGTCCGACTCAATGCAGATAGCAACCAGGCTCAAGGGTTCTTTGCCGGTGACGTGCGCATTCTGGATGAGGCCGGTCAAGTCGTGGCGGAAGCCTCTGGCCTGCAACTTCAGCGTTCTGAGCCTGTGGTCATACAGCCAGAGAAGCATGCGTTGCCGCAGGATCTTTCAGCGTGGCTCTATGAGCTCTCCTGGGAACCTGCCGCACTCACCGCTACAAATGCAGCGCCGCAACCGGGCACCTGGCTGATTTTTATGGATAGTCAGGGTCTTGGTCAGCAGTTGGCCGATCTCCTGCAGGCGCGTGGAGGTAGTGCGATAATTGTTACCCCTGGTGCCAGGTATCGTAGCATAGCAACGGGACACTACGAGATCAACCCTGCTCAACCAACTGATGTGCAGCGTGTTGTCCAGGATGCGCTGCAGGCGAGTGCTAACCAGCTACGTGGAGTGCTGCACTTATGGAGTCTGGATGCTACGCCGGTTGCTGCTACCAACGTCGCGTCGTTAGAAGCCGACCAGCAGCGCGGCGTTGAGAGTGCCCTCAGCATCATACAGGCGCTGATTACGGTGCATCATGTTGAGCCACCGGGCCTGTGGTTTGTGACGCGTGGAGCACAAGCCGTCGGTCCGGCTACGGCAGAGCTAGCCATTGCACAGTCTCCGCTATGGGGTTTAGGTAAGACGTGCGCGATGGAGCATCCAGAAATCTGGGGAGGCTTAATCGATCTTGATCCGCAGGAGCAGACGAGCGCGATGCATCTACTAGATGTGTTGACCACGAAGCATGGCGAAGATCAAATCGCTTTCCGCCAGGGTCAGTATTTTGTCGCGCGCATGCAACATATAAAATTGTCAATGGGGCAGCCACTATCTTTACGCTCGGATGGTAGCTATATTATTACAGGTGGACTGTGGGGATTGGGTCTGGAAGTAGCGCGCTGGCTAGCTGAGAAGGGTGCTGGTCAGCTTATTCTGCTGGGTCGTACGCAACTCCCAGAGCGTGCTAGCTGGTCCCAGCTCGCGCCAGGTTCGCGTCTGGCGCAGCAGGTAGCAGGCTTACGTTCGCTGGAGGCCAGTGGAGTGCGTGTCCAGTATGCCTCGCTTGATGTAGCCGATGCAGAGCAATTATCATCATTTCTCAACTCCTTCAATGCGCAGGGATATCCGCCCATCAGAGGCGTTATCCATGCTGCGTCGGTCTGGCAGGATCAACAGGGGCAATCGCTTGTGCGCCCACTCGCCAATCTCACGACGGCAGCGCTACAGACCGTTTTCCGACCAAAGATGAGCGGAGGCTGGTTACTGCATACGCTCTTAAAAGACGCTCCACTGGACTTTTTCGTCTCATTCTCATCTGGAGCTTCTTTATTTGGTTCAGCGGCGCAGGGTAACTATGCTGCAGCAGGCGAATTTCTCGACGTGCTGGCGCACTATCAGCGTGCACAGGGTGTCCCTGCCCTGAGTATTGACTGGGGCGCGATCTCGGAAATAGGTTTTGGCGCAACGCCTGAAGGTCTGCGCGTGCATGAATACTGGGAGTCGCATGGTATTCAACGTATCACGCCTGCACAGGTGCTTGCTGCCCTGGAACTGCTGATCTCGCAAAATCAGGCGCGAGTTGGTGTACTCAAGCTTGATTGGCAACTATTACGTGAATTCTACCCACAAATCAATAATCTGCCCCTGGTCAAGAACCTGCTAAGCGTAGCGCCACAAGCTGAGGCAATGGCACAAAAGGGGAGTGATACGCTACAAACGTTGCTTCATGTCACTGGAGCGGAGCGTCTATCGCTGCTTGAAGCATATTTACGCGAGCAGATAGCAGGCGTGCTGCGCCTGCCAGTAGCCAGGCTGGACGACGAGCAGCCACTCACCGCGCTGGGACTTGACTCCCTTATGGCTATCGAATTAAAGAATCGCATTGAGCTTGCATTAAATGTGCGTATTCCGATAGTCACGTTTTTGCAAGGTCCCAGTATTACGCAGTTCGCAGCCCTGGTCCTCAACCAGATCGCCGAGATGGTACCTGTTACTGGACAGCAGCAAAATCCGTTGCTAGACAATCGTGATAAGCAGCTCCAACAGCAGGATGCCGAGCAATTGCTGGCCCAACTCGATCAGCTCTCGGATCGGGATGTTGACGCACTGCTTGACCAGATGTTACAGGAAGAGCATAGTCAGCCCGCTTCTAGTCAGAACGGCCATCACGCAACTGACAGCGCCATCAGCCCACAGGATGCCGAGCAATTGTTAGCCCGACTTGATCAGCTCTCGGATGAGCAAGTCGATAGCTTGCTCAGTCACATCGCACAGAAAGAGGACCTTAATCGATGAACGATGTTTCCAAAAGATTGGCCGATCTTTCACCGGAAGCCAAGCGGGCATTACTTGCTCAATTGCTGCGGGAAAAAGCCAAAGCGCCAGAGCGGAAAGAGTGGTTGCCTCTATCGCATAATCAACAGGCATTATGGTTTTTATCCCAGCTAGCACCTACCAGCGCGGCATACAATCTGCTATATGCTGCGCGTATCCAGTCTTCTCTGGACACTGTGGCCTTGCAGCGTGCGCTACGGACATTGGTCCAACGCTATCCCATTCTGACGGCAACCTATACGACACGTGATAAAGCGCCCATGCAGCAACTGCACCTCGACCACACTATCGCGCTTGAGGAATTCGCGGCGACTACCGGGTCTCTTGATATGCTCACTGCCAGGCTCCATGAAGAGAGCAATCGTCCCATCGATCTGGAGCAAGGACCTATCTTGCGTGTTGCGCTCTTCCGGCGTGCGGAAGATGATTATGTGCTGGCCTTCATCGTGCATCATATTGCGGCGGATTTCTGGGCGCTTGATATCGTAGTTGATGAACTGTATCTGCTCTATGTGGCAGAAAGAGCTGGTTTAGCTGCGCCGCTCCCGCCGGTTGGGCCGCAGAATGCCGAGTATGTAAACTGGCAGCATACGATGCTCAACAGTGCCGAAGGCGATTCCCATTGGACCTACTGGCAGCAGACACTGGGGGGTGAACTCTTTCTGCTCAATCTGCCCACGGATCGGCCACGTCCTCCCATCCAGACCTACAAAGGGGCTTCGCATAGTTTTGCTTTACCTGATGAACTGACGCGTAAGCTCAGAGCACTCGCCAACGCTGAAAAGGTCACGCTCTTTACGCTCATGCTTACAGCCTACCAATGTTTGCTTTTCCGCTACACGAACCAGAACGATATCCTGGTTGGAACACCTGCTTTAGGCCGTGGTCGCGCAGATTTAGAGCGTGTCATTGGCTACCTGGCTAATCCGGTGATTGTCCGAGCTAACTGTATAGACAATCCAACCTTCAAGGCGCTCTTAGAGCAGACCCGCACGGGAGTTATG
Organism: uncultured Chloroflexia bacterium; assembly: GCA_963802635.1. Lineage (GTDB taxonomy): Bacteria > Chloroflexota > Ktedonobacteria > Ktedonobacterales > Ktedonobacteraceae > CAVTLG01. The sequence continues at coordinate 2,073,191 of CAWDJJ010000001.1, forward strand.
GGCGCGTTGGAACACCAGGATTTCCCTTTCCCGCTGCTTGTGGAGCGGCTGCAACCAAAGCGCGATCCCAGCTACTCGCCTATCTACCAGACGCTATTCATCTGGGATCGGCCTCGTACACGCAATGAGCAAGATCTGGCGCGTTTTGGGCATGGCGAACTGGCGCAAGAAGGGCTGAGTCTGGAACCGTTTGCCTATGGACAGCAGGGAGCGCCATTTGATCTGACGCTGACGGTCTTTGAGATTGAAGGTGCGCTCACTGCCGATTTCCGCTACAACGTCGATCTCTTTGATCCGGCAACCATTGCTCGTATGGAGCAGCATTTTCGTTGCCTGCTGGTTGGTATTGTTCGAGCAGCCGGAGCAGCGTTTGCTTGCTCTGCCGTTACTCAGCGCGGTCGAGCGGCGGCAGCAACTGCTTGAATGGAATGCTACACAAAGTCCCCTACCCGGCGCAGACCAGCCTTCATCGGCTCATTGAGGCGCAGGTTGAGCGCACACCTGATCTGCTCGCGCTTATCTTCGAGGATCAACGGCGGACGTATCGTGAACTGAACAATGAGTCTAACCTGCTCGCGTACCAGTTGCAAGCCGTCGGTGTGGGAGCGGATACACTCGTCGGCGTCTGTATGGAGCGTTCATTGGAGATGGTTGTTGCGCTGCTAGCGATCCTCAAAGCCGGTGGGGCCTATGTTCCACTTGACCCGACATATCCGCAGGAACGCCTTGCCTATATGCTTGAAGATGCTCAGGTATCTGTACTGCTCACACAAACGCGTATCCTGGACAAACTACCTGATAATGCCGTAAAAACTATTTTTTGCCTTGATCCCGGCTGGAACGCAGCCGCTTCAGTATATCCTGAAAATCCGCGTAGTGACGTACAGCCAGACAATCTCGTGTATATGATCTACACCTCAGGTTCTACGGGCAAACCCAAGGGGGTCATGAACACGCACCGTGGTGTCTGTAATCGTCTGTACTGGATGCAGCAAACCTATCAGCTCGGCGTGGAGGATCGTGTTCTCCAGAAGACGCCATTTAGCTTCGACGTCTCGGCCTGGGAATTTTTCTGGCCTTTACTGGCGGGTGCCATGCTGGTCGTAGCGCGTCCGGGTGGACATCAAGATCCGGCCTACCTGGCCTCGATTATCGTGGAACAGCGCATTACGACGCTGCATTTTGTACCATCCATGCTGCAGGCTTTCTTACAGGAGCCACAACTTGAGCACTGTACGAGTCTGCGGCGCGATTATTCAAATTTTAGGCCACACACACCCGCTACTTTGTGGCTAAAGAGGATGCTATGCAGCGGTGAAGCGCTCTCACCTGAACTGCAGCAGCGTTTCTTTGAACGTTTTCCTGCTCACGTGCAATTGCATAATCTCTATGGTCCGACCGAAGCCGCTATCGACGTCACGTACTGGGAATGTCAACGTTATAGCGATCTGGGGAATGTGCCCATAGGTCGTCCTATCGCCAACACGCAGATCTATATTCTGAATGCAGCGCTTCAACCTGTGCCGGTCGGTGTGCCTGGTGAACTGCATATCGGTGGAGTCGGCCTGGCGCGTGGCTATCACAACCGACCTGAGTTGACCTCCGAAAAATTTATCCGCGATCCTTTCAGCCAGGACGCAACGGCGCGACTCTTCAAAAGCGGGGATCTTGCGCGCTACCGGGCGGATGGTGTGATCGAGTTTCTGGGTCGTATCGATCATCAGGTCAAAATTCGTGGTTTCCGTATCGAGCTAGGCGAGATCGAAGCGGTGCTCAGTCAGCAGCCAGCCATCAAAGATGTCGTGGTGGTCGCCAACGAAGACGCCACTGGATACAAACGCCTGCTTGCTTATCTAGTTGCCAGACCACAGAGCGTGCAGCCTTCTATCGAAGAGTTACGCACGTACCTGAAGGATCAGCTACCTGACTACATGGTGCCTGCGCTCTTTATCTATCTGGACGCCTTGCCGCTTGCGCCAAATGGCAAAGTGGATCGTAACGTCTTGCCTGCACCAGATGCTGCGCGTCCAGAGCTAGCTGCTGCCTTCGTAGCCCCCAGCACACCTACTGAAGAGGGCCTGGCTCAAATCTGGTCCAGCGTACTCGGCATCGACAGGATTGGCATCCATGACAACTACTTTGATCTGGGTGGCGCTTCGATCCAGGCTCTGGAAATCATCTCCAAAGCAGTGGCAACCGGTATGCCGTTAGCACTGGAGATGCTGTTCGAGCACCAGACGATAGCCGAACTGGCAGCCGCTATCGATGCGAAGCAAATAACAGCAAAAGCGACTGAGGGCGTATCTCAGGCTAAAGGCGTACCTCAAGCTCCAGTCAGGACCATTGCGCCTCAGCGAGCCAGCGAGCCAGCTAAAACCGAGCTAAGCAATACCATCATTGAGAGCCTCGGTACCTATCTGCCGCCAAAGATTGTCTCAAGTCAGCAGGTGCTCGACGCTTGTAGCCAGCCGATCCGTTTCCCGCTGGCAAAACTCACCGGTGTGAAAAACAGGCGCATGGCCGGTGAGACAGAATTCTCGCTGGATATCGCCAAACAGGCAGTTGCGGAATGTCTCGCCAACTCCAAATACAATCCCGAGGACATCGACCTGCTGATCTGTGGCAACATCTCGCGCTGCAACGCGCCAGGTCTGCAATTCACCTTTGAGCCGAACACCTCCATCCAGCTCCAACAGCATTTTGGTTTCAGGCATGCTACCGTGCTTGACGTCTCTAATGCCTGTACGGGCCTATTCACGGCGGCATACATCGCCGATGCCTTTCTCAAGACCGGTCTGGTGCGTCGCGCGATGGTCGTGAGTGGCGAATACATCAGTCACATCGCGCTAACTGCCCAGAAGGAGATTGAGAACTACATGGATTCACGGCTGGCCTGTCTGACAGTTGGTGATGCCGGAGCAGCGCTCATTCTGGAGCAATCTCCCAGCCAGAAGCTGGGCTTCCATGAATTCGATATGTTTACGCTTGGTCGTTACAGCGAAGCCTGCATTGGCAAAGCTACGGATAGAGAGCATGGTGGTGCTGTTATGTACACCGACACAGTGCTCGTCTCAGCCGTCAACCTGAAGCACGCGGTTGCACATGCTGGCTACATCATCGACCGCTCACAGTGGCCGCGTGATGCCTTTCAGCACATCATCGTGCACCAGACATCTAATACAACCATCAATGATGTCCCGCGCGAGATCAACAACTATTTTGGGCAACAGGTCAGCAAACAAGAGAGCGTCATCAACAATATCGCGGAGCGCGGCAATACGGCGACCACGACACATATGATTGCGCTGATGGACCATATTCGCTCCAACCGCATCCAGTCGGGAGATAACGCCGTCTTCGGTATCACCGGTTCTGGCGCGACCATCGGCACTGCTCTGTATACCTTTGATGACCTGCCGGATCGCATCCGCCGTCGAGACGCTGGCACCTATACGCCCAAAAAAGTCCAGCCGCAGCAGCAGAAGTTTGTCGCACAGTTGCCTGCTCATAGGCGTGTGCAGGTTGCCAGCGTGGGAACACTGGCTACGGATACAGAGGTAGAGAAGAAGACGCTGGCACTGATCAAGGCAGCGACTGAAAGCTGTTTTGCAGCCTCTGCGTATGAGCGCAGTGCTATTGATCTACTCATCTACGCGGGCGTGTATCGCGACGATTTCTTATCCGAACCGGCTGTGGCTGCCCTGGTTGCTGGTATGCTCGACATCAATGCGGATATTGAGATGCAGCAGGACAAAAAGACGTTTGCCCTGGACGTGTTCAACGGCGGTCTTGGTCCGCTCAACGCTTGCTACGCGGCTATTGCTATGATCCAAGCGCAAAAGGTCAACAATGCACTTATCGTCGCTTCGGAGGTTGAGAATAATCGCGATAAGCTGCCCGCTGATCTGGTAGGCGTTGAGGAAACAGGGTCAGCTCTCTTGCTGGACGAGAGTCCCAATGGCAAGACCGGTTTCGGCAATTTTGTCTTCCAGTACTTCACGCAGCGTATGGCGGCGTTGCGTAGCCATACGGTGATACGCAACGGCAGGACCTATTTGCATATTGATAAGGACCCGCAGCTAGAGACCTACTATCTGCAGGGTATCAAGCAAGCTGTCCACGAACTGCTGGACCTTGAACAGCTTGATATGTCACGGATCAGCGTTGTTCTGCCGCCGCAGATCTCATCGTCCTTTATCGCTGAACTGAGCAACATGCTGGAGGTTAGCCGTGACAAAGTAGTAGATGTGCACGCGCAGCACGACCTTTTCACTTCTTCGCTCGCCTATACGCTTCAGCACGTTCGCGAGCGCCAATTGGTAAAGTCGGGGGACATTGGACTGATTATTAATGTTGGCTCTGGCCTGCAGGTAGGCTGTGCCACCTATTACTTTTAAGCTTCTTTTTCCCTGCATAAGGCTGCTCAGGCAAGCATCCGAGCAGCTTCGTTTTCCTTACCATCGGACCTATAAGTCTGGCTCTGGTGCTTGATTGGCGCGTTTCTGTTGGCGTTTGTGCAAGGTAAAACGCAGTGTGCCTGCTTCGTTGCCAGTCAACCACCACAGGAAGCCACCCACGAATAAGAGCAGAAACGGCTCCATCGGTGCACGGAAACGCATGTTACTATAAAATATGACGTTTAATGTGGTAGTCAGTGCCAGGGTCAGGTAAATTACAAGCAGTTGCTTCTTGCGCTGTATCCAGGTGGTGAGCAGGCCGCAGAGGGCCAGGATGAAGACGGGGATTGACATGCCCGGAATGACAACGTTGACGATAATCTGAGACGAGAGCCGCTGAGGGAACTCCTCAAACGGGAAAGCTCCGAACTCGCGCACGTCAGGTCGCCACATATTGATAAAATGCAGGCTGAGCATATAGGGCATTGCATAGAGGTGCGTGCGAATCCAGGTCAACGCCTGCTCCGTCTCAGCTTTTTCGTCGGCCATGCTAAAAGAGGGCAAGTCATGCAGCGTCGTGTGATCCGGTGTATCCCAGTAGCCGCGCCTGCTTAGAGCGCCACGCCAGGTCTTATCGTTATATGCGCCCGTGAGCACCTCGCCCATGCCTGTCGAGATAGGTATAAATGCGTGCACGACGCGATAATTTCGATAGGTCCAGGGAGCAACGCTCGTGACTACGATTATGGTGATCATACAGCAACTAAGCGCTGCTGCTTGCCAGGGCAGTATTTTTGCGCGTATAACAATGCAGGCCCATACCACCAGCAGACCTAACAAACTCAGGCCATTGGGACGCGTGAGGGCTGCCAGCGCCAGAAAAATACCGCATAAATATACCCAGCGTTGCCGCAACATCACTTTAATCCAGTATACACAGGCCCTCGTGAACGTCATGCTATCTGCCGACTCTGGTGCTGGGAATACCGTACGCTGGATCTGGTAGAGTGCATAGGTGAAGGCGATCAGACAAAACGTATAGAGCGATTCGCTGAACAACCAGCCATCATAGATGAAAAGACCAACGTAAATCGCCGCTAACATGCCTGTAATTAAGGCAATACGCTTGCCGAACAGTTCGCGCGCCCAATAATAGATGAACAGACACGTGCCTGAACCCAGAAAACAGTAGAAGAGGCGTGGATAGAAATTGTGCAGTCCTGTGAAAAAATAAATGCCAGCGATAATAAATGGCCAGAGCGGTGCGCGACTGACCGTCGCATGATATCCATAAATGCAATAGCAGTGTTTCTGGATCAAGCTAGCGCCAAGATAATGATACAGAGCGCCATCGTAGAGCGGGATATAGTCTCGCGCAATCGTCACATTGTAGAGGACGCGTACAAGCAGTGCGAGACAGAAGATACCTATGACCGGGAAATAGTCTCTTTTCTGAGCTATGAGTCTCTTGACAGGCAAGCTGTGCATGGATTTGATGTATGTCTGATAGTGGATGTGCTGATTAGCTGGATCGCCGGTTGCAAGCTGCGCCATAGACGGCTTTAGCTTTTCGTTCATGTATTATGTAGCTTTCTTTCTCGTTTGTGTTCAGGCCAGTCATTATTATCTGAGATCTATTAAAAATGTGAATTGTGCTCTTTTTTGCGGGTGGCGTGAAAATTATTGCCCACCATCATTATAACGTCTTGCAATTTATATCTGCGCTATCAGAGTAAAAAAAGCCTGACGATGCAGGTCTCGAAAATATTTTTGCAAGGACTCCATTATGCCTGAATTAGAGCAGCGTTCCCTCACAAAAACCACCTGGCCGTACACAATTTGTAGACGGTCAGGTGGTTTAGATGCTATTACTTAAAATGATATTGCAAGTGTGTATTGCAAGTGTATTTGCGTACTATTCTTGAACGTCGCGCTTCCAGGTCAGGACGATAGCAACGACTGCAAAGATGGCCGCGTAGACCAGTGCGACGAGCAGCGTATGCGTTCCATCAACGCTGACCAGTGGTGGGATGCCATCATTTTCAAGGTACGCTGGTGCGATGGCTGCAGGCATCTGATTCAAGTTTGGTCCCAGGAAGTAAGCGGTAATGTTGTTCCAGAACGCATTGCCAGTCAGCCGATAGCCGATGCGCATGAATGCAGTGCCGATGTTGTCCGCAGGGAAAAAGGCTAAGGATGCACTTAAACCAAAGACGTACGAGCGTGCCAGGGCAGTCATGGCAACAGTTAACAGAATGGTTACACCCATACTGATCAATATTGTTAGCAAGTAGATGCCGATATTGTGCCAAAATGTGCTATCAAGCGCATTAAGACCATTAAAATTATGTTCGAGCAGCAGCATCTGTATGCCCTGTAACACTACAGAGAAGAGCAGACAGAACGCGAGAACGAGCAGAGCTATCACGGCGACTGCCAGCAACTTGGCGAACAGGAGTTGTAAACGCCCGATACCGCGTGCCAGAAGAATGCGAATGGTGCCTAGCTGATACTCGCGCCCAAAGACACTGGCGGTCAGGATGATCAGGAAGAAGCCGATAAAGACGCGCAGCACAAACAGATTGAGCGGCACTGTATTGTAGAAGAAGTGTAATGGTGTCTGCTTGAGACTATCCGCCTGCCTTGAGACGAAGGATGTGATGAGGTAGGGCAGGCACATAATGCCAAGCATCAGCACGAGCGTGAGCCAGATGCTCCACATACGTGTCACTTTGAAGATTTCGCCGCGCACAATGCCAAAAAAGCTGGGTCGTATAGCTGGCAGCGTGTGTGGTGCAGTCGTGCCGGTAACAATACTACTCATTTCACATCTCCTGCTTCAGAATTGGTCAGTTGTAGGAAGACTTGTTCGAGGTCTCGTGTCGTCTGAGTCAGACTATCAGGCGGGAAGCCAGCATTGACCAGGAAGAGATTGAGGTCGCGACCAAGATCTTGCGGAGCAGGCGTGATGATCGTGCCAGTCTCGTCCAGGCGCGCGCTCTGGCCCCAGGGCTGGCGCTGGATCAGTGCGAGTGCTTCCTGAGGCTGCTCAACCTTTACATCATATTCACCATGGCTGTGCGTGAGATCCTCAATGGTGGTTTCTGTGACAAGCTTGCCATGGTTGATGATGGCAACGCGTGAGCAGATCTGCTGGACTTCTGAGAGCAGGTGACTGGAGATGAGCACGGTCTTGCCCTCTCTTGAAAGACGATGCATGAGATCGCGCATCTCGACGATACCAGCCGGGTCCAGGCCGTTCGCAGGCTCATCGAGGACGAGCAGATTGGGATCTTGCAAAAGGGCTATCGCCAGGCCGAGACGCTGTTTCATACCAAGCGAATAGGTGCGTACGCGATCTTTTTCGCGACCGGTGAGTCCCACGAGATCCAGAACGGCTGCATAGCGTTGTTTTGGCACACCTCCCAATGTGGCGGCAACCGCTTTGAGATTATCAAGGCCAGACATATAGAGGTAGAGGGCGGGCGTCTCAATGAGTGCTCCCACGCGTGGCAGGACGTCCGCATGGTGCGTTGCTATATCCTGACCCATGACCTCGACCTTGCCCGACGTAGGAGTAATCAGGCCAAAGATCATGCGAATCGTGGTCGTTTTGCCTGCTCCATTGGGACCCAGGAAGCCGAAGATATCGCCCTGGTGAATGTTGAGACTCAGATTATTGACCGCCAGACGTTGTCTATATTGTTTGGTAAGACCTTGCAGACTTAGAACAACTGTGTCAGAGCGAGCCTGTGTTGGGCTCGCCACTGGCGCAGCTATGGTGTTATCAACCATGAAATTGCATTCCTTTCAAGCATTATTATTGCTATTGCCTTGCTGCTACTGATACATAATTTTGATGATGGAATAAAAGGGAAGTTTCGTGCCATATATACACAGATCTAAAAAGATCACCCATGTATAATACGCTATTTCTATATACGCTGTTATCATGAATATGTCGCAATATTGTCGCAAATTCGGACTTTCAACTGAGTAGAAGCGGTTCTGCTGGGGCTGCTCAAACATAGAGGTTTCTTGTAGAAAGTGTCACATCTGCTCTTGCATAATCGTACCAATAGGGGCCAGTAGGGGCCAGCACCAGATCAGGCAGCCATTAGTTGCTACTGGCTGCCTGATCTGGGTCCTGCTCACGTGCATAGTCGGCAATGGTCTGGTGCAATGTGTAGCAACCTAGTTCACTTCTCTCCAGCAGACCAGCATCCCGCAAGGCATCTAATTGCTCAACCGATATTCCGCTTACGGTCAGGGCTGCCTCTTCGGAAAAACTATTGGGCTTAGCTGGGAAGAGCGCCAGCGCCGAGAGGACTGATTGCTCCTTCTGACTGAGCTGCTCAACACTCAAGGCAATCGTCGCGTGTAGTGAGAGGGAGGGTTGCCAGGCTAATCCCTGGGGACGCTCGGACAATGGCGTGGGTAGGCTCACATGCAAGCGATGTTTGCTCTCTAATAAGCGAGAGAGCGCTGTCTTGATGCGACGTGGTTGCCCGGTGTACGCCTGCATAGCCAGATGCCTGCCCAGCAGATTTAACGCTAGAGGCAACCCTCCTACCATACGGATCAGTGTCCGGGTGGCCTCTGCCTCTTGCTCAACTACCTGAGGCACAAAATGGGTTAACAATGCCAGGCTATCGGCTTCGTCCAATTCTGGCACGACGACGATTGTCTCCGGCGCGCAGGCAGAAGCCACTTGTGGCAAGCGTGTGGTCAACAGGTAAGCGCACTGTGGTCCTCCCACGCGCAATGCCAAAGCTGCCTCTACGTTCCACACATTGTCGATCACCACTAGCATCTGCCGTTGCCCAATGACTGTACGCAATGTCTTGCCCCAGGATAATAAGGAATCGTTGCCGTCGGCCTTCTTAAATCCTAGTAGCGAACCCCAACGTGTCAGGTGCCCCGATACATCGGCCTGTGGCCCCAGCTCGGCCCATAAGATACCATCGGGAAAATGGGCTTGCACCTGCGCATCATTGGTGAGCGCCACCGCTGTGGCTGTTTTGCCCACGCCCGGTAAGCCCTGCAATACGGTGACGGTCTGGCTCTTTTCGGCTAACAAGCTCTGCTTTATCTGGTTCAATAGGTCATCACGTCCCAACAAACTGTAGCCCTGTCCCAGCATTTCTGGAATCATAGGATCTTGCAAGGCTAATGTCGCTGGCGATGGGAGGCACGCTGGAGCCTGTTCGCCTCTCTTTGCCTGAGTTGCACTCTGTGTTACGAACAGACCCGGCTTATTGCTATCTAAGCCGAGTAGACGACAAAGGTGTTCACGATAGATACTGTAGGGTGAGCTTTGACCCGCTTCCCAGCGAGCCACCGTTCTGGTCGAAACTCCTACCTGCTCTGCCAGACGTGCTTGCGACCAGCCACGTGTGATACGAGCGACTGTCAATGGGTGTATTTGCATGAGATTGTGTACCTGCGCGATAGCGCTCACGGTCCTTTCTTGTGCGTCGAGTTCTTTTTCCCTGAAAAAGGAGAAGAAGGATCATGTCTCCCATTACATTTCTCCTGGCACCCCTCCACATCGCTACCTTTTAAGGTAGTATTTGGTTTCAGCTCATGGGTATCACTACTGACAAAAAGTGTGCGCGTTCCAAACACTATCTAAGAATGTAATGTTTTTGGTTGTGTAACTCCATATCATACTGTCGTCATAGAGGAGGCAAGTTCTGACGGTTGGAACCTGATAAAGCTTGCAAGGTTATCTGGGACAGAAAAAAAGAGTTTTTATTCTAAATCCTGGCGTGTTAGCTTTCACTTTTGCTGTTTCAGATGATCATATACACGCAATAGCTTGTGCTCAATTTCAGCAAATGGGTGATAATAAGCAATGAGATTTATAGCGTGCTGATGAGCATACACATAAAGGGACTGCAATTCACTTTCGCATCTGGTTACTTCTTTGCTTAGTGATGCAGGAGATTGGGTAGCAATCTGATCAGATAGGAAGCGTACCTCTGCTCCTAACGTAATCACCCAACGGTCAAATTGATACATATGGTTTCTCTTGCGTGGAGTCGGGGCAAACCCGCTGTAGGTTAGTATAGCTTCTTTTTCCCTTGCTGATGATATCATCTTCTCATCATTGAGAAGTCATAGTATGATCAAAGTAGGATAAAGTCTACCGAAAATTGTCCCTGCCATCCCCTTGCAACCATCCCAGATATCGGCTACACTTCTTTACAGCTATGACCAGGACAGGGAATGGATCTTCATTTGAAGGGAAGATATATGTCTCTTACACCATCTGATCTGGAGCGTCTACGCACACTGGCATTGGCTAGTAGTGAGTCTGTGGCTAATCTCACTCAACGCATTTGCGCTGTGCCAGCACCTACTGGCAGCGAACGGCAGCGCGCCGAGTTTGTGGCGGAACTGTTGCGGGAGCGTCACTATCTGCCGGATATCGATGCGTTGGGCAATGTGTATGCACGACGTGGCAAACGTGCGGATGGGCCGGTATTGCTCTTATTGGCACATACTGATACAGTCTTTCCTGCGACAACAGCACTTACAATTAGCCGTGACGGTGATGTGCTGCGCGGACCGGCAATTGGTGATAATAGCCTGGGCGTGGCAGCAATGATCAGTGCACTGGATCAACTCGACGCGCTGGGCTGGGAGACGTCTGTCAATATTGTAGCTGTGGCTAACGTGGGTGAGGAGGGTCTCGGGAATCTGCGTGGTGCGTGGGCGGCTGTAGAGCGCTATCGCCACACATTGGGCGCAGTGCTCGCGGTCGATGGACGCCTGGGGAGCATTGTCAACGTTGCCGTGGGATCAAAACGTTGGCGCGTAACAGTACGTGGTCCCGGCGGTCATTCCTTCGGATCGTTTGGCACCCCGAGCGCGATTCATGGTCTGGGGAGAATCATCGCGGCACTGGCAGATCTCCAGGTGCCAAAAGAGCCGAGAACGACGTTTAATGTCGGAGTGATCGAGGGTGGTACTTCCGTGAATACCATTGCAGCCAGTGCGAGTGCGCTGCTGGATATGCGCTCAGTAGACGTGGCGGCACTGAATCATTTAGCGGAGCAAGCTCGCAGTCGTATCGTGCGAAATGCCGGTCCTGGCTTGCGTACCGAGATTGAGGTTCTGGGAGAACGCCCGGCTGGCAAGCGCAGCCAGACTGATCCACTGGTACAACTGGCAACGCAGGCGCTACGCTGGCTGGAGATAGAACCGCAGTACATTGCCTCTAGCACCGATGCCAATGTTCCCATCAGTCTGGATATCCCTGCTGTCTGCATTGGGATCACCTATGGAGAAAAAGCGCATACGGTGGAAGAGTATATCCAGGTACCTCCTATTGGGAAAGGTATGGCGCAACTGGTGCGGTTGTGCATTGAGGCTTGTGCATTGATTGCTGGTGACACTCCGCCTAGGCGAAAGCCATAGCGGCTTCTTCCCCGTTGCCAGGGTCGAATTTCTCGCATGGTTTCCCAAACGAGCTACGCGAAGAATGATGCCGATCTCTGATATTCAAGGGTCTGTATTATGGTCTACCTAGACCATAATACAGACCAAATGCAAGGGCTAAAGCCACAAACGCCTCACCTCATGGATGAAAATCCAGAGGCTTGCGGCAGGCTAAAGCCCTTCTCTGTCATTTCTGTGTTGTTTAGCGACCGGAACGCGCTTGCGCGCGGCGGATTAACGCGTCAGCCGTCACCGCGAGGACCAGTACAACACCTTCTACCATATTCTGTACATCCGTACCTTGACTTTGCAATGTCAGACCATTCTCCAGGGCACCGATGATCAGTACACCCAGCACAATCGCCCAGGCCGAGCCACGGCCTCCGAAGAGGCTCACACCACCGATGACGGCTGCCGCAATGGCATCCAATAACAGTGTTGGGCTGATCTGACTGGCTACCGAGTTCCCACGTGAGGCTTCGATGATGCCGCCGACAGCCGCGAGCAGTGAGCATAGTGTAAAAACGGCGATACGAATGCCCACAACGTTAATACCAGAGCGCCGCGCTGCTTCGAGGTTTCCTCCGACGGCATAGATGTGGCGTCCGAAGGCAGTTTTTGTCAGGATCAGCCAGAAGAGGATAATCAGGCCAAAAAACAAAGCTGTAGAATAGGGCACTCCGTTGTAGCTCTCAAAGGCGGCCACGGCTGCCCCGACGATTACTGCCACCGCGGCAATCTGCGCAATAGTGCGCGAGAGCGATTGTGTACGCAGACCAAGACGAAGACGTTTAGCCCGGCCCAATAACAAAGCCGCAGCATAGATCGCCACTGCCAGCACAGGCAGACCTATGCCGTAGATATCCGGCAGAAAACTGATAGGAGAGCCTGCTATCGCCACAATAAAGGGGTTGCGAATAGGCAATGTGGCCTGCCCACTTAAAAGTGCCAACAGCAAGCCAGAGTAAGCGATTGAGCCAGCCAGCGTGACGATGAAGGCAGGGATGCGCACAATCGCCACGAAGAAGCCATTGATAGCCCCGATAATAGCTCCTGAGAGTAGCGCAATCGTAATTGCCAGCCATGCTGGACAGTTCAGGCGCTCGGAGCAGATAGCCATAATCACCGCGCAAAGTACGGCCACGGCAGCAACCGAAAGATCGATTTCGCCTAGCAGCAGGACAAGGATAGACCCCAGGCCAATCACGCCAATTTCAGCGATCTGCTGAGCCAGATTTGAGAGGTTGTAGGGTGTCAGGAAAAGCCCTTGTGTAGTAATGGTAAAGAAAATTACCACAACGATCAGCGTAAGCAGCACAGGAAGGAAACCTAGATCACCGCGCAACAGTTCACCAAACGTACGGCGTCGTATATATTCTGGTCTTTCAACTGCTGAAACTGCTGACTGACCTTCAGTCACAGGCTGTTTTTGATCGTGCATATTCTATTTCCTTGCCTAAATCTCTCCTTCCAGGCCATTACCATTGCCCTCTTCAGCCGTCATCAGGCTACCGAATTCGGCACCTGTGATCGCAGCAACAACCTGTTCAGGAGTTGTATTATTTATATCAAAGGTGCCAACGTTGCGTCCCAGACGCAGAACAAGCACACGATCTACGACTTCAAACACATCAGCCAGATTGTGGGAAATCACAACCACTGCCAGACCCTGCTCGCGCAAACGCCGGATCAATGCCAGCACTTGTCTGGTTTGCGCTACACCCAGGGCTGCAGTTGGCTCATCCAGCAGCACAACTTTGGCCTGGCGCAGAATACATCTGGCGACCGCTATCGACTGGCGTTGTCCACCGGAGAGAGAAGCGACAGTTGTGCGTGCCGAGGGCAGTTTCACATCAAGAGAGCGCAACACCTCCAGCGCGCGATACTCCATCTCAGCTTCACTCAGTATGCGCAGAAAAGAACGTTCTTCGCGACCGAGAAAAAGATTGGCAACAACGTCCAAATTATCGCAGAGCGCGAGATCCTGGTATACTGTTTCAATGCCCAAGTTGGTAGCGACCTGGGGGGTATTAATGTGTACAGGCTGACCATCGACAAAGATATCACCTGTATCGGCGGGACCCACGCCTGCGATAACCTTGATCAAAGTTGACTTACCGGCACCATTATCGCCTACCAGACCGACAACTTCGCCAGGATAGACGGCAAATCCCACATCCGTCAGCGCTCGTACGGCCCCGAAACTTTTCGAGATGCTACGCAAACTGAGCCGTGGTCGACCTAGCGTGGGGAAAGATGTCTCACCAGTTGCAGGGATGCTATTACCGGCCATATGGCTCTCCCTAGAAGATAGTATCTTTATTGTTTATCAATAAAAGCGTCGTAACGAAAATTGCTTACATATGCTTGTGTAAAAGGGGGGTTGCCCACGCTACCGCTGATAGTAGCGTGGGTAGGTTGCATAACCCTTCTGTGCTATGAGCAGTAGCCAGCAGGGGGATGCTTCACGTTAGTATGAACAGTAGCCAGCGGGGAGATACATCGCGTTGGTGGGCAGACCTTTACAGATCTGAGCTTGCGTCATCAGATTATCAGTAACAACTTGTTGGAAGTTGCCCTTATCGATAGCCTGTGGTGTCTCCAGGACTGAGGGAATCGCAGTGCCAGTGCTCGTTTTGGTGACGATGCCCTTGGTCAAAGATGCGGTACTTGTGCCATTGCTGATGGCGGCTACAAGCTTTGCCGTCGCCTGGGCCTCAAATGCATAGTTCTTCTCGACGGTCATCGACTGATCACCGGTCAGAATATTCTGGATGCCAGCAACGGTCGCGTCCTGACCAGTCACGAGCACCTTGCCATTCAGTTTTACCTGTTTCAGCGCGGCAATAACTGTGGTTGCCATACCGTCATTTGCAACATAGGCGATCTGGACGTTGTTTTTGTTCGCTACCAGTGCGCCTTCCATCTCGTTACCGGCGGTCGGATTGTCCCAGTTAGGCGTATATTTGTCGTACACTTTCGTCAGTTTGCCAGCGCTCACCAGCGGGTTCAGCACATCGGTGGCACCCTGGTAGAACAGGAGCGCGTTGTTATCAGTCTGTGCGCCGTTGATCATCACGAGGTTTTTATGGCCGCTCGACACGTAGCTCTGATAATGACTGGCAATGTACTGAGCCTGGAGCTTGCCAACAGCGACGTTATCGAAAGAAACATAGTAGTTGAGATCGCTACTCTGAATCAGGCGATCATAGGCGATGACTGGCACATTCTTGGCCTTGGCCTCGCTCACGATTTGTGCCGCTTTTGTGCTATCGGAGGCAGCGACGACCAGAATGCAGTCGCCTTTAGTCAGGTCGGCTTCGGCCTGGTTCTGCTGGGTATCTGCATCGCCTTGAGCGTTACTATAGTCATAGGTTGAGCCAGGAAGATACTGGGTGATATATTTTTCCAGGGCGGGACGGTCATTGTTATCCCAACGGGCAGAGGTTGCTGTTTCTGGTAGCAGAATGCCAACTTTTTTGCAGCCCTTGCCAGGTGTGCTGGCGGTAGTTGATCCGTTGCCATTATTGGCGCTACCACAGGCGGCCATGACTAATAAAAGAAAGAGGAGACAAGCCGTTACGGTCGATTTACGGCCTGCATGAGCAAATAATTTCATGAAATGGTGTGTCCTTTCACACTCAGCCTTCATGTGTTTCCTACTGGGAAATGTTGTCACAGAGAAGGCTAGCAAACATGACAATGTCTAATATGCCGATAGAATATCAAACGGGACTGCATGCTACGACGTCGTATGCAATGCTCTTTTCAACTATGCCGCTGGTGGAAGTACCAGTGGCGTTTATTCCATCTCCTTTCATGCGTGTTCAATCTCTTCCTCTCGTTGCTTCCACCGTTTCAGTTCTCGCAACTGTTACCGTCTCACGTTCCCCATTTCTTGCCTCTATTCCTCCCTCTCTATATACGTTCCCTATTCCCCTAACCTCTCACCATAATTAATATTTGTCAAATACCCCCTTATCAGGTCGGTTCTCATGCGATGTATGCCCACACATCAAGCAGGCTTGGCTGGTATAGTTGGCATCTACTTTGACAGCCATACTACCAGCCATGAGTGCTTTATAGGCAATCATACTTTGAAGCTCAGCAAACGACCATTTGGAACGACAAGGCTCTTTTGTTGCAACGATCTGTCGGCTTGTTAGTTGAACAAGTACGGTTGCTGTACCTTCATCAATTCCAGCTCTAAACTCGCTATCTCTATGCCATGAGGATAGTGGGCTTTAATATCCTTGAACAAGTCCACTACCTCGTTCATGTGAATGCTTGATTGCAGTTTTTTGAGCGTGAGCAGCACCTGTTCAGCAGTCACCGCTGCAACAGGGTAGTACCCTTGATCGTTGTAAATTTTTGCTTGTATGAGGTCATTATTTGCTTGACGAGCAAGTTGTGTACTCACTGAACTAACACGGCGTGCTTTGGTTGCCAGGGTAAGATATTCCTGAGCTTTATCAGGAGAACGCAGCCTTTTGATAGGGGATGCCATTAACGCAGCGGCTTTATCAAGAAAGAAACGTTCCTGGTCAAACACTATCGAGAATAAAATGTCGTCGTTCGCACCTGGCTTGATCAGCTTTTCTGCGTCGTCCAAGTAACGAAGCGCGGTAAAAAGATCATGGTTGTCCTGTGCCAAACGTACTTTTGATCGACTCGCCACGCCAAGGACTCTTCCTTGTACGTGTGGTACAGGAGTATATTTTAATTGGCGTGCCGCTTCAAAATCGTGTAAGGCTGCGCCCCAATTCCCATTATCACTAAAGAACGCTTCACGCTGGAACAAAGTAATAGTTTGCAGGTCAAAACATTGTTTCTCTTCTGCCAGAAGCACCGCATTGGTAAGATACCTCTTGGCTACTTTGAAGCATCCTTGTTCCTGAGCGGCATCTGCAAGAAGAAGCTGGTATCCACACAAAAGCCGTATCATCTGCTGCTTTTGCGACGATCTTATGTACAGAACAGTATCATGCAGCCGATCAACACGATCTTTGATATCATCAATGGCGTCTACTCCTGAGTATTCCCCATCCATCCTATAAGACAGCAATCGTGCATAATATTCCTCAATGTCTACAGGCGCTGAAGGACTGGGAATGAGAGCCTTGCCAGGTTTCTCGTTGGGGGCTTCCAATCCTAAAAAGGCCATGATGACAGGGGGGACATTGAGTAGAGTAGCTAAGACCCAGCGGCGTTTCGGGTCCTTTGGAAAGAACCCATCAGTCTGTTCCATGCGGAGTATGTGCCTTCCCGTTACGGGGCTTCCTTCAGCGACTTTGCCATAGACCGCCGCGACATACTCGAGTTCGTAGCCGTGGAACTTGCGGATAAAACGTAGAACGTCGCCGTAGGTTGGTTGCCCTTGTTCACCGACAACAATAGGGCCATACTCGCCAATGTACACCCGTGTCTTTTTTTGCGTCACTTGCGACATAGGTATCTCCTCTCAAAAATCAGAAAGTGTCTATGATCATCAGGGATGTCCCCCTTCTATCATAGAACGCTTGCTGCTACAAAACTGACCTATTTACACACGAGATGAAAAACAGGTCAGTTTTTCCCTTCAACAAGATGTTATCCTGTTGAATGGGTTACGAGTCCCTTACATTGGTTTGTACCTCTCTTCTCTTCTTTGTTCTTATGGATGAGCAAGCGGAGAAAGTGACGCAAGTAAAGATGTCGGGTGGCGAGTACCCTCTTTCATTGAGTATGCCATTACACTTTGCATACGTCAATCAGCGGGTCGTAACTGGTTTTGTGAAACGTGATCTGGCGCGTAGTAGCAGGGCTAGCAGTGGCAGTAACCATATCCATAGGCCACGCCAGTAGGCCCAGCGGAAGCCTGGGAGCAAAAACAGTGTGCTATTATATGCTGCCCAGGTATAGAAACAGTATAGGCTGAGCATACTGAAGGCTAAGAGACGCACCGCCTGTGGTATAGACGATACAGCATAGGATGCTTGCTTGTGCCATGTCTCCGTATCAACTGCTTCAATCAGTGCGAAAAGACCAAAGAACGTAACTGTGTACCAGGGCCAGAACCAGGGTGCTCCAATGGCGCAGTACAGTAACCAGGCTACAGCCATCCAACGCAGCAACTGCAACGGCGTCTGCAGTCTGTGCCGGGTGTACATCTGCCAGCAAAGTATACAATAACCAGCCGCAAAGATGGCTAGACTGGCGGTATGCAGGCTATTTTCCCCTGACAATCCGCTCGAAACTGCTGGTGCAGCACCAGCAAGCCGGGCCAGACTGCTATAAAAAAAGGTCAAAAACTCGGCCAGCGAATTGATGTTGCGCTGAGTGCTCGGGTTGACGTGCAACAGATTCAGGATGGCACCGTTCTGCCAGAATGGCAGGTAAAGCAGCACAATGGTGCCTATGTAGGTGATTAGGAAGGTGCTGGTGATGTGGAGACGGCGCGGCTGGCAGCAGAAAAAGAGCAGGATACCGGGAATGAACAGCGCAATATTTATTTTCAGACAGGTGCCAAAAGCTAGCATTAGCGCCATATAAAAAGCAATAGAAGGTTTAACGGAATCCTTACGTACAAGAAACCAGATACCCAGGAGCACAAAAAGCAAAACGAGTGTGTCATTGTGCGCGTTCACGCAAGCCTCAAAGAGCAACAGCGGATTCCATGCAAAAGCCAGCGTTGCCTGTAAGCGCGTACGCCGTGTCGCCATGTCTTGCCGACGCTGTAGGTGTCCGCAGATTGACCAGACGAGCAACGTAGAGCACAGATGTGCCAGTAGTCCGAGCAAGCGCAGGGCCAGCACCATCCAGGCCACATTATCCAGTCCCGTGCTGTCTGGTCTCGCCAGGAGCCACTGTAAGGCGCATGTGATAGCCGCCCAGGTTGGGCCATATGCCGATGGCTGATTGGTCCAATAGATAGAGCTATAAGTAGGATCGCCGGGCATCGTTTTAGGTAGCACCGTTAATGGGTTCAAGTGATAGAGGACGCCTGCTCGCGCGTAAAAGATATACGAAAAAAGATCCGGTGAAGTCAGCATCGGGAAAAGCACGCAGATACTACCCAGCAATAGCGTCGAAAAAAAGATGTAGCGGCGTGTGATGCGCCCGGGTAAGTAGCGTAGAGCTAGCAGATAAAAGAGCAGTAGCAAGAGGAAGACCACAAAGAGGAGTGCGGTCTCTTGCCAACTCGTGCTCAGTGTAGGATAGAGCGTGCTATTGCTGGTTAGTATTGAATTGAGTTGCCAGCGTGGGAACAATAGGTGTGTAGGAATAAGTACCCAGGGAGCGAGCCGATTGAGCAAGGCTGTATTGAAAAGCAGTCCACGCAATGGCAGTAGAGCGCCAATCAACAGAAATGTGCACGCTATGGCTAGCAGTATGCTATGTGGGAAAAGGTCGTGTGCACGTATGCTAGAGCGGAGAGTTGGACGATGTGCAGCCTGTTGATCCTCAATCTGAGTCTGCACTTTCTCCTCCTACCGTTATCTCATTGCAATCACTATAGTTCCAAAAAGCTAGCGTTCTATTGATCGCTTGCTTTTTGGCTTCGTACGGGGAACGACCTGTACCGGATGGACTACCAGGGATGCGAACATCCCCTTCCCATCCTCTGCTTGCGCATTGGAAGCTACGTGACATCTCCCCATGCCTGAATGGCAGAGGCTTCCCATCCTCACGAATGGGCTTTCCTGTTTCACTGGAGATAGCCGTTGCATCGACAGCCGGTCTTGCATCGCCTCCACAGGCATTTGCTTTCCCTGAGTCCCAGGGTAGCTTCTCAATCTGGAAGAGGAGGAACGTGGTTTTTGTTCCCATTCATCACGAGCAGTATAGCAAAACAACATGTAAATGTACATACCTCTTTGGGAGTATTTTTCACCGCTCCCATCGCGCCACCGAAAGGAAGAGCCATTCATCCCCATAGCTGAAGCAAAGGGTCTTCTGGCTCGTTAGATAAACACGAGAGGGTCAACCTCTCTGCCGGAGCATTTTTCCCCAGGCACCGGACTTTGCCTGGAACCGCTGAAACACTCGTGTGTTGAACATGGGCTCTCACGAGAGGATACCTGATAGGGAACATCGTGTCAATAATCGTGAATAAACTGTCATCAAACGCGACGAATCGCGAGAGAACGCGAGATTTTCAAATACTAGTTTCTATACACTGGGGAGTCGAGGGAAGCAAGATTGACACTTCCCCGCTTGAAAGACGGGGAATGCTTCCTTCACATTTGAGAGTATTTTCTCTCAAGCTAGTAGGGGATGCCCCCATACCCATCGCGCCACCAAAAGGAGGAGCCATTCATCCCCTGCTTGAAAGACAGGGCTTTCTGGCTCGTTCACTGTAAATCTGGATGCCCTCTTGAAGAATTCTTGACGTTTGCCTGCTAGAATAGCTTCTAGCGGATGGCGTACGGTGGCTATCCTCGTTATCCAGCACCTTTGAATGAAAGGAAACATGCGCATGGACATGCATGACCAGCCCACTATTCCCTGGCATAGGGGAGATAGTGAGCATCCAACGCAAAAACCTGGCAAAACAACCATGCCCTTGCCTACTCTTGAAGAAGATAAAACGCGGCGTAGCAATATTTCGCGCCGAAAGCTGTTTGCTGGATTGGCTGGAGCTGGCGTCGCGGTGACTGCGGGCGGCATCGCGCTGGCAGAATTGGCCCAGCATGGTGAACTGAAGACCATCCCGGTTTTAAATGCTGTGTTGCCCTATGCTCCCGTACAAAGTAACTTACCAATGGGACATTTGTTGCGACGAGCGGGCTTTAGCACTACGCCTGCGGAGCTAGCTACCTATCAGTCCCTTGGCTACGAGGGTGCTGTAGATCGCCTCATAAACTATCAGTCGGTAGCTGATGATGACATGGAGAAGCGGCTCAGCGCGCTCAACCTGGACCTTAGTAACATCCAAAATCAACAACGTTGGTGGTTGCTGCGCATGGCCTGGACGCAGCGTCCCTTGTTAGAGAAAATGACGCTTTTCTGGAGTGGTGTGCTGACGAGTAGCTACACGAAAGTTGGTGGTCCCAGAGCCTATGCTCGTATGATCGCACAGAACAATTTTTTGCGCGATCATGCTTTTGATACTTTTGATAACATCATGCTAGGCATTACGAGTGATCCTGCTATGCTCGTCTACCTGGATCTTACCAAAAGCAGGAAAAATATGCCCAATGAGAACTATGCCCGTGAAATGATGGAATTGTTTACCCTGGGGCTTGGTCATTACACACAACAGGATGTGTACGAGAGTGCGGCAGCCTTAACTGGCTGGCATGTGGTAGGTTCCACAGCCACATCTCGCTATCTGCCGCAGGATCACAACGAGCAGACAAAGGTCTATCTGGGGCATACAGGCAACTTTGATTACAAAGACATTGTCAACATTCTTGTCAACCATCCGGCCACGCCCTGGAATATTAGCCGCAGACTCTTCACGTTCTTTGCCTACGAGAACCCCAGTAATAACGATCTCCAGCCGCTCGTCGATGCCTATGTCAAAAGTAATCACAATATGGGCGCAGTGATGCGCGCACTATTGCTCTCTCCACAGTTCACCTCGCAGAAAGCCTATCGCAGTCGGGTGAAATCGCCGACCGAATTTGTGATAGGTGCCTACCGGGCATTGGGTATTGAGAGCAATGGAGCCTATCTCCCTGCTCAAACCAGCGCGATGGGGCAGCCCTTGTTTAATCCACCCAATGTCGCCGGTTGGCCGGGAGACAAGGTCAGCTCCTGCTGGCTCAATAGTGGGACCTGGATGGCACGCCTGAACTACATCAATCAACTTCTATTATTGCAGTATCCTCATACGGATCAAAGGGCTGGAAAAAATCTGATGCCATCTCCCACGCCTCCCGACAAGGGTAATTCTACCCAAACGTTGTCGAGTACGTCAAATAGTTTTGCACTAGGGAGTCGTAGTCGTAGCGCTGCATTGAATGGTGTGGATCTGCAAGCAATAGTTGATGCTAACCATATCAGTAGCTCTGAACAGTTTGTGGATTACTTCAGTGCCTTCCTGCTCGACGGCAATATCAGCCGGGAGAGCAAAACCAGCCTTGTCGATTACTTTAAGACGCCGGATACGACAAAGAGCGCTGGTCTGGTGACATTAACAAATGGCATTAGCTATCCATTGAACCGCGTACGTGGAACTCTGTACCTGATCCTGTCGTCACCAGAATATCAGCTCAATTAGTATTTCCTTGCATTCAGATGAGCCGAAGGCTAGCCCTCAGAAGGGCGTTTGTGGCGGTCTCTCAAGCAGAGGCGGTGGCCTCGTTTCTGAATGCCTATGGGTATAAGAGGTGTAGCACGATGAATTTTTCACGCAGAGCAATGCTAAAAAATGGCATGCTGGTAGTGTCCGCCGGGATGGTCATGCCAGCTATCTTTAGTCGGGGCGTCGCTTCGGCTAAAGCTATGGATCTGGAAGGCGCACGGGCGTCGCTGGCTGCCAGTGATCGCACCTTGATTGTGGTACAGATGGCCGGTGGCAACGATGGTCTGAGTACTGTTGTACCATATACCGATGCAACATACAGAAAACTGCGTCCCACACTGGCCGTGGCTGAAGATAAAGTCTTGCCACTCAATGCACGCCTGGGTCTGCACCCCAACCTGAGTCCACTCAAAAGCCTATGGGACCAGGGGCATCTGGCCGTTGTCGAAGGGGTTGGGTATCCCAACCAGAGCCTATCACACTTTCAGGCCATGGATATCTGGCAGACGCTGGATCTGACGGGTGAAGGCTCTAATGGCTGGTTGGGCAAACTGGTCTCGGGTTGGGTAGATCAGGATGGTCATCCGTTTAAAGCACTCGATATCGGCACACAAACGGCTCAGGCGCTATCCTCGATTTCTACGCCCGTGCCAACGATCTCAGCACTCCAGAACTATCGCATCGTGCCCGATCCAGCAGATAGAGATGGCGGGAATGCACGCGTACAGGCTCTCCTCAATCTCTACAACACCTATCCGAAATCATCGCCTTATGCGGCCTTATTGGACATGACCGCCCTGAACGCTCAGCAAGGGAGCAAACAATTATATCAGGCGGACGCGACCTATGTGCCTGCTGTCACCTATCCTCAAGGTCCGTTTGCTGCAGGGCTGAAAGTATTGGCCGAGGCAATTGTGCAGGGACTGGGTCTGCGCGTTGGGTATGTGACACTCGGTGGTTTTGATACGCATGCCAATCAACTGGCGACGCATGATACGCTCATGCAGACGCTGGCCGCGGGTCTGTCAGCCTTCTATACTGACCTGCAAAAGCATAACCGGGCCAATAACGTCGTCGTGATGACGTGGTCTGAGTTTGGACGACGCGTCGAAGAGAATGGCAGCCTGGGCACCGATCACGGCACCGCTGCACCATTGTTTGTGCTGGGTAATGCCGTCAGTAAGGGCATCTATGGCGAACCGCCCGACCTGACCAGCCTGGACCAGAATGGGAATTTGAAATATACCGTTGATTTCCGCTCTGTCTATGCCACGGTACTAGATCGCTGGCTGGGCGCGTCCTCCAAAGATGTGCTTGGTGGTTCGTTTGGCGCACAGAACTTCTTGTCACCAGTTTGATCGTCTTCGCTTGCTCTAAGGACATCTTTGTCTCCAACTGGCAGGGCTTAAAAGCCCTGGATGAGAAGGGAAAACTCATAAAACTCCTTTCGTGGAGACCCACCCGCGTTCACGCGGTGGGAGGAAACGAAAGCCCCGAAGGGGAGCGTTTTTGGTGGGAACGCTCAAACCCCACAACGCAAGGATTGCTCCCCTTGTTGGTAATGTGGGCCTCGTCGATGATATCGGTCGGCCTATCTTCTCAGCACTGGCTTCACCCTCGTACACCTGTTTAACTGAGAAGTTGTAGAGCAACACGCTGGCAACCACGCACGTGTTGGTACGAACTTGAGCACTTGCCGATATCGTAGCCCGATAGCCTTCCAAAGAAAGCTCTGGCTGGGACTGGTCAGGTGAACCTGCAACCTGGACGGGCAGAAGTCACCCCCTCGTTGCAAGCCCATCCCCTTTCGGGGATCGGGTTCCTGACTGTAAGCGATATGCGGCTGTCACCACACATCCGCTTGAAAGACGGGTGCTTGCATCTTGGCTTTGACCGAAGCGCTGATGAGCCAGAACTTCTCGGCCAGACACGATAGGACGGGTGACAGAGCGGAACAACCATCCGCTACTCCCGTAGGAGTCGCCCCGCACAGAAAGGAGTCTACAGGTTGAGCTAGCAGACAAGCGATTGCGCTTCATGCCGATCTGTGCATGTTGAACGATCTACGAAGCATGGGTAAACCTCATGCAACAAACAGTTTCTCGTGCAAGCAGAGGAGTGCCTTTCGGTTAGCTCGTTCATAACAAGATGAGTATAGCAAAACAACATTTAGATGTATATACCCATTTGGGAGTACCTCCTCTCAGTCAGATGAGCCGACGGGCTAGCTACGACAGTAGCGTTTCCTCCTTGCAGTCAGATGACCCGAAGGGTAGATGCGCTAGCCTCGTTTCTGACTGTCTAAGAGGTTCTGACTGTTTAAGAGAGTTTCACATCACTCCCATCACGCCACCGAAAGGAAGACTTTCTTATCCCCTGCTTGAAGGACCTGATTCTTACCCACATCTTTCTCGGTCATCACTGCGAGATTTGAGGCAATGTGAAGCTGGGAAAAGGACGATGTATTGTTTCAAGAAGAGCAAAACGTGTGTAAAATATGATCTTTGACAAAATAATACGTTTATCATATATTTGATGCAATATATGTGTGAAAATCAAAACGGGCGAGATAAATCTGGCCCCTACCTACGGGCGATCAATCGCCGCGCAGATCCTCTACGACCATCCATTGCCAGAAAGGAAAAGAAAGGCAATGTATTGCCAGAGATGTAGGGGCCAGATTTATCTCGCCCGTATCGCCCGAATATCTCGAAAGATGTGGGTAAGAATCAGGCTTGAAAGACAGGGGTTTCCGAAAGTCGAGGTTCTATGATATGATAGGGGAACAATATATGAACGCGACGCGTTCATAAGAGAGAAGCCACTGCGGTGGAAAATCGTGACCGACACATTCTGGTGAAAGGGGAAATCGTCAATGCCGAAGAAGGGTGAACTTTCAAAGACAGCTCGCGCCTCGCTCGCAAACCGCGAGGTAGTGAACCATCTGACCGATCATACATGTCCGGTCTGCAACGAGAAGATTATGCTCGTAGATCTGCAGCCGGTAAAAGTGGCCGGTAAAGGTATGTCCTACTACCACAAAGAGCATTACAAATTCCAATAAGCTCCCGGCTGCTTGGAGCATTTTAGCAAGCCCCCAGGCTTTAGTGCATTGGGGCTTGTTGCTTTTTGGGAGGCATTGATGGTAAACGCAGTTCACTTGACAAGGTCATAGTACAAGGCAATATAAACTGGCACAATCGGCGCAAGCATGCATAACTAAAGGAGAAAATGTCCCTGATGGTACAATCGACCAACGAAGATAAAGAACTGGTCCATGAGCACAACACCCAGCCGCAGTCCCGCACGATCAGCGTAGCTTTCCAGGGCGAACGCGGAGCTTTTGGCGACGAGGCAGCACAGATCTATTTTGGCAAAGAGATGCAGAGTCAGCCCGAAGCGATGCCTTATCGCAGCTTTGCCGAGGTCTTCCGCGCCGTTGCAGCAGGAGATGTCGACTATGGACTGGTGCCGGTAGAAAATTCGCAGGCCGGTAGTATCAACGATGTCTATGATCTGTTGCGCCAGCATGATCTGTTTGTGATCGGTGAGATCGCTCATCCCGTCAATCATTGCTTACTCTGCTTGCCGGGCCAGCAATTGGGGGCCATCAAGCGCGTGATTTCACATCCGCAGGCCCTGGCTCAGAGCGATGTCTATCTGCGTGAGTTGGGTGTAGAGATTGTCGCGACCTATGATACGGCAGGGAGCGCGAAGATGGTGCGCGAAGGACAATTAGAAGGTGTAGCCGCAGTGGCCGGAGCAGTGGCCGCAGAACTCTACCAGTTAGAGATACTGGCAAGTAATATTCAGACCATAAAAGATAACTATACGCGCTTTATTGCCTTGAGTCGAGAACCAGCACCGCGCCGTGCGGGGAGCGCGAAAACAATGCTCGTAATGGCGACATCCCATCAGCCAGGTTCACTCTACAAATGCCTGGGTTTTCTGGTCGCCAACGGCATTAACCTGCTCAAACTGGAGTCACGGCCATCCCGGCAACGTCCCTGGGAGTATGTTTTCTACCTCGATCTGGAGGGACATCGCGATGACTCGACTGTACGTAGTGCATTGGCCGATCTCGCCGGTCATACTACCTTCTGCAAAGTGCTGGGTTCGTTTGTACGTAGTATCTAGCTGCCAAAAAACCTTCCGCCAGTTCCCTGTATGAGATGAGGAAGAACTGGCGGATACTCTGTTCGTTCTGGCTCTGCTAACGTTTGATTTTAAGCGTACTGATGAAGTTAGCGGCTAATTCTTCGTAGGGTTCAGCGTAGTACTCTTCAACGCGACCTGCATCGCACAGCGTGGTTAGAGCAGGATCAATCGGTATTGTACCCAGCAAAGGAGCGCCAGTCATACCCACCAGATCAGTGCCATTGCTAGGACCAAATATCTCGTAGCGCTCACCATTTGGCGTTTCGAAGTAGGACATATTTTCCACTACGCCTACAATGATACCTTTGAGTTGACGCACCATATTGATGCACTTCATCACAATCATCGTAGCCAGCATCTGTGGAGAAGAAACAATTACCACGCCATCCAGTGGCAGTGACTGCATCACCGTCATCGGCGCGTCAGAGGTGCCAGGTGGGAGGTCAACCAGTAAATAGTCTAACGAACCCCAATCCACATCGCTATAGAATTGCTTGATTGCGCCAGAGATCATCGGACCACGCCAGACAACGGGATCGCTTTCCTTCTCCAAAAACATATTCATGGACATGACCTTGATACCACTTTTACTGCGCAATGGCTCAATGCCGCCGCTGGCAGACTTGCTGGGTTGTCCTTTCGTGCCGAACATACGCGCGATACTGGGACCCGTAATATCGCCGTCCAGAATGCCGACCTGCTGCCCCTGACGTCGCAGCGAAACAGCCAGCAGCCCTGTGACAAGCGACTTCCCGACGCCACCTTTGCCGCTCATAATCGCAATGACCTGCTTGATCTTGCGATCAGGGGCATTGGATGCCATTGTCAGAGGCACACCACGGCCAACAGGAGCTTTTTTCGGTGCCACAGAAATCGGCTCACCATTGATTACCGCATTCAAATCTGTCACCAACTGGTCCAGCTTCTCCGGTGGGAAATGATGCGTATGCGCCCCGCCAGCCACACTTTCGCGCGAACCGACCGCACAAGCCGTACAGGGAAGGCCATGCCCATGAAAAACCTTCACTGTTGCCGGATACTTGCTGACGACATCATGAATAACCATATCGGCAGTAATTATTTCCGCCATGTTTCGTATCCTCACGTGTAGCAAAGGAAACAGACTCCGCTTGCTACTCTTCTCTTTTTTAGCTTAAGCGTAGATAAGATTATGATAAAACCTAATTCCGACTCTTTCACTAAGATATTATAGCACACTGCATAGAAATGTGACCATATGGGGTCCTTTGTGTGCTGGAAAGAAGCTTATGTACCAGGCTGTGTCTAGTATAATGCTAGCTTGATTTGTGTGCAAGCAGAAATAGGGCTTTTTCATTGGCAAAACCCGGCGCGTTTGTAAGGAGGGACATTGCCAACCAACAATTAGGTAGAATTGCATGTGTGGAACAGTTATGATAGTATGGCGTTGCGGGAGTATTTTGCCCTTGTGAATTGTGTAACACGAGACATAAAGGAAACGGCAATGGAGGCTGAGAAAGAAGTCAGTTACCTGAAACAGGTACACATCTTCAATGGCCTGAGTAACGAAGAGATAGACGCGCTGGCAGCCGTGGTGAAAAGGCGCACGTTTCGCGCAGGTGAGGTCATCTTCCACCAGGATGATCCAGGACAGGTTTTGTATGTGATCAAAGAAGGTAAAGTAAAAATCTGTCGTAGCAGCCCCGATGGGCAAGAAATCGCACTGGTCGTCTTTAGCAAAGGCGAGTGCTTTGGTGAATTAGCTCTGCTCGATAACTTGCCACGCTCAGCCGATGCGATTACGCTCGAAAAAGTTGAATGCTACAGCTTGCAGCGCAGCGATTTTCATCGTGCCATTATGAAAAATCCGCAGATTGCGATTCGTGTGATGGAAGTCCTCTGTGAGCGGTTGCGTAATACGGATCAGCAAGTGGAAGACTTGATCTTTCTGGATGTCTATGGGCGTGTAGCCAAGAAACTCCTGGATCTGGCTGAGAGCCATGGCGTCAAAGTGGGCGATGGTCTGCGCATCGATTTGCGGTTGACACAGCAAGAAATCGCGTCAATGGTTGGGGCATCGCGTGAGAGTGTGAATAAGGTGTTGGGATATTTTACAGAGAAAGATTATATCAGTACTGATAAACATAGAATTACACTGAAAAGTGTCGCTGACTTAAGGAAACGTATATACTAGCAAGCGTATTGGGATTTTTGGAAAGTATTGTTACCTGCTTAAGTAACGATACGTTCCAATTACGTTGACTGTGTATCTGTGCATTTGTGTAGCACACACCAGGGGGCGTGCGCGTCCGTAAGAAAAAGTATGTATGGTGAAGAAGCAAACGATGATAGAGGAGGAACAAGGTCCTTCCAACATAGGAGCAGGTGACACAACTACCACAACCGTGAGTACAGCGCGTCGTCTGCGTGCGCTATTGCTAGCGTTGCGTCCTCGGCAATGGACAAAGAACGGTGTTGTATTTATTAGTCTGGTGTTTGCGCAAAAGCTTTTCGACCGTGTTTCTCTAGAGAGAACGGTGCTCGCTTTTCTTGTCTTCTGCCTGGCGTCCAGTAGTATTTATATTTTTAACGACCTGCTGGATTTAGAGCGGGATCGCCAACATCCAACGAAGCGTTTGCGTCCGTTGGCATCCGGGGGTTTACCCGTCTCCTGGGCTATCACCATGATAGGGTTGCTACTCATCGTCTGTGGAGCATTGATGCTCTGCATTTTTAAGCTTCCCATCACTTTGCAAGATGCGTATGTCAAATCGGGTGGCGCAAATATACTTTTTGCACTGAGTATTGTGTCGTACTTGCTCTTGATGGTGCTCTATAGTGCCTATCTCAAGCATGTTGTCCTGGTCGATGTCTTTTGTATCGCAATAGGTTTTGTGCTGCGGATCATGGCAGGCGCGGTCGTTGTGCCAGTGATTATTTCACCATGGCTCTTCCTAGTAACATGTTTCCTCTCACTCTTCCTGGCTCTCAGCAAGCGGCGTCAAGAACTCGTGTTGTTGCATGGAGAAGCAGGCAATCATCGCCAGATACTTAAAGAGTATAGTATTCCTCTGCTGGATCAGATGATTACCATTGTTGTGACGGGTACAATCATGGCATACAGCCTGTATACTATTGAGACAACCACGGGAGATCATCGTTTATTTGTCACAGTGCCATTTGTTTTGTATGGCATCTTCCGTTATTTATATCTGGTCTATATGCGAATGGAGGGTGGGAGTCCCGAAGAGGTCCTATTGCGTGACCACCATATATTGGGAACCGTTTTGATATGTACAGTCCTGATTATCACAGTTTTGTATCTGCTTCCAACGTAGAATGGAGAAGCGCGTTTGTGTCAATGGAAGGTAACGGTTCCCAATAGAGCGGTGTTTCCTCCTTCATCCTCAAGGCATGAGGGCTGTCACAGTAGAACTGTGATGATGCCTGACGAGGTTGACCCCTGCGTCAGTATCAGCGAATACAGGAGAAACTTTGTATGAAGACGTTAATTATTATTCCGACCTATAATGAGTATGAGAATCTGGGTCCACTCGTGACCGCAGTCTTTGCAAATGCGGCTGCTACTGATGTTTTAATTGTCGACGACAATTCTCCCGATGGGACAGGGCAACTCGCTGAAAAAATGTGCGCAGATGATCCGCGTATCCACGTGATGCATCGCACTGGCAAATTAGGTCTGGGTACAGCTTACGTGGCGGGCTTCAAGTATGCTATCGAACATAGCTATGATGCGGCCTTCGAAATGGATGCAGACTTCTCACATGATCCACGCTATTTGCCGGACTTTCTACGCGCCATTGAGCAGGCAGATCTGGTGATCGGCTCACGGTATGTCCAGGGTGGCTCAACACCGAACTGGACGTTGATACGCCGCTTCATCAGTGGATGTGGAAATATCTTCGCTCGCTTTATGTTAGGTATCCCTGTCCATGACTGTACGGCAGGCTATCGCTGCTACCGGCGTGAGGTGCTGGAACATATTGATCTGGATAGTATACAATCACAGGGCTATGCCTTCCAGGTGGAACTGGCCTATCGCGTTATGAAACAGCACTATAAAATAGTTGAGATCCCTATCATCTTTATGGATAGACGCGTTGGCACATCGAAGATGTCAAGCAAGATTGTTACCGAGGCTTTTACCTTTGTATTACGTACCCGTTTTAGCAAGCCACAAAACACCGATTGCGCGCTACCAGCGCCAGACGAACAGCCTGAAGTCGTCAGTGAAGTAACCTCTGGTGTGCGCAAGTAGCCCATGGCGCTCCCTGGTGTTACATTGATATATGTCTATCTATAACGTTTCGGTGTTTTTTTCTTTTTCTTGTGAGCCTGGTGGTGAGGCTCTAACTCGTCGTCAGGTTTATAGGCCGGATCGATGCCATAGGCACGGCGCATAGCCTGACGATGCTGTGAACGTAGCGCAATATCGCGCGGAGCCTCATTGAGATGAGCCGTTAGCGTGCGTGTTGTTTGAGTTTGACCACCACGTTCCAGTACGTTCTCTTTCACCTCTACGTCATCGCTATACAGTATGACTTGCTGTCCATTGTCTTGTGCTTCAGCGGCCAGGCGCACAATAACACTATCTGCTGTTTCCCCATAACGTGAATAAATAATGCGGATATGCTCATCATGGCTGACCTGTTCCTGCCTACTATTGCCATCGAAAACAACAATGACGCGATGCGTTGTCTGCCGATAACGGTTCTTTAACTGGCGAATGAGAAGCATGCGGGACTCGGCGAGGCTTTTCACCTCTACCATCTGAAACATCATATTATTTTTAATCACATTGTAGCCGTCAACTAAAATCTCAAGCCCCATAAGTTCCATCTCGTCTTTGTCAGCGAACCAGACAGCATGGTTCGCTGTCGAGATAGGCTTCGCTGAATGTTTTGTCGGCATGAGCGTCTTGCTTTGCAATGTCTCTTGAGAGAGGAGCTGCAAAGCAAGATACTTTTTTAGCGAAAGAGGATCGCGATGGATCAACCTTCGGCTTTTGTCTTCGTCTTGGCTGTTTCACTTGTTTCCAGATGACCACCGAACTCGAAGCGCATGGCGGACATAATCTTGTTGCCGAAATCGGCCTGCCCGCGTGAGCTGAAACGTTCGTAGAGCGCTGCAGTCAACACGTGTGCGGGAACGCCTTCATCGATAGCTGCACCAATGGTCCAGCGACCCTCCCCGGAGTCGGACACGCGGCCCTGGAAATTGTTGAGTTCGGGGACTCTTGAGCATGGCGCTGGCTGTCAGGTCCAGTAGCCATGAACCGATGACACTACCACGTCGCCACAGTTCTGTGACGTCGGTGAGGTTGAGATCGTACTGATAGTAGCGTGGATCGCTCAATGGAGCCGTCTCGGCATCGACAGTCTGTTGTTGCTTGCCAATGTTTGCGTGATGCAGGATGTTGAGTCCTTCGGCGTAGGCAGCCATGATGCCATACTCGATGCCATTGTGCACCATTTTGACGAAATGACCGGCACCATGAGAACCACAGTGGAGGTAGCCCTGCTCAGCTGTACCGCCGATTTTCTCGCGTCCAGGCGTGCGCGAAGCTGCCTCAACGCCAGGAGCTAGCGTCGAGAAGATCGGGTCAAGGTACTGGACAATCTCAGTCTCGCCGCCGATCATCTGGCAATAGCCGCGCTCCAGTCCCCAGACACCACCACTAGTACCAACGTCAAGATAATGGATATTAAACTTTTTGAGCGTCTCCGCACGCCGAATATCGTCATGATAGTAAGAGTTGCCACCATCGATGATCACATCATTGGCTGAGACGAGCGGAATGAGTTGTTCCAATGTGGCATCGACGGAAGCTGCTGGCACCATCAGCCAGATAACGCGTGGCGCGTCAAGTTGATGGACAAGATCGGCCAGTGAAGTTGCTCCGCTACTGATCGAACCATCCTGGATGCGTGCCTGGACTGTTTCTTCGTGTCGGGCGTAACCGACGCAGGTATGACCTGCACGTAGCAGCCGCTTCGCCATATTTGCGCCCATGCGGCCAATACCAACTAAACCAAGTTGCATATACAATTCCCTTCTTGTGTTGATTGTAAGTACAAGGGCAGGACGATGCTGTGCGGGCGATTTTGCATAGCGTGTCTTCAGCGTCAGCAGAGCATCCTGTACCCAGTGCTATTGTACTGCAAAGTTCGCCTTCTGTGACTCTCACGTCTTTACCGGTGGAAAATGTGACGATAGTACATCTGTTTTCCGTAAAGAGTCGTGAAGTACCTGCACAGCTTACCAAGGTCTGAGCATTCTGGCAAGCAGATAGTATAGAGTATGGAAACATATGTACATATGGCTCTGTCCCTTTATGCTCTTGCGTTGCTATCTGACAATTTGCTGCATGGCATTACCAGGAAACTAGAAATGGAGCTGGTTGATAAGTTGCCAGAGATAGGCGACTTCGAGGCGAATGTCAATATGCAGGAGATTGGCAATAAATGCATTTACTCCTGAGGAGAACTCGGCAGATAAAATACATAATAAGATGAAAAATAGACAAAATAGTAAAATGTTTGTGCAGATGATTTCAATCTTATGCGCAATACTGGATGGATGATGTTCAACATGTGTCTTTACTTCATCGTGTGCAGGCCGTGTGGCAATCTTATCTATATCGACTTTGTGCTCTGGCGCAGGAGTCTGGATCTGTGTAACAGCGGATGATGGTGGTAAGGGTCTATCCGCCACAGGGGACTTCACCTGGGAACTGGGCAATTTTTTGGGTGTGGCAGGCATAGGCAGCGTCGTCGCCATCTCGATAGGGGCAATGAGCGATCCTGCACGCTGAAAGCGACCGGGGCGTACGCAGATAAAACGTTCTGGTTCAGCATGTATGCGTCTGGCTTGCTCCTGGCGCTGTGGTGAGAAGAGCACGCCGTGTAAAGGATCTGCTTCAGCCCGGAAGGGCAGGTGTGCTTCAAGTGTACATATGCCACAGACGGCGTGTACATCATCCCAGCAGCTTGGGCAGGCGGGACGTCGGCAGCGGAAACAGAAATGGCACATGCTCATAAACGCAGACTCGAAGGCAATCGCTGGCGCTTTTAAGAGATAAACGTATGCTGGAGCAGGCGTATAGACTGCCTGGCAAATAACACAGGCTAGCGTACCTTTTTCGCTCATGAAAGGACGATCTGGTGGTCCTGGCTGCTGAGTTAACCTGCTATTGGTCACTGACGCCTCCCGCTTGAATGGTGTATATAGAGCGATGCAAACAAACCTTCTTTAAAACATTATACCCGACAGTACTACAAAAAGGGCGCAAGTACATCGCGTCTTTTACAAAAAGTGACATTGTTCTATGTATAAGGAGAAACGTGAAACTGACGGAATCTGTCATGCAGCAAAGTTGACAGAGCGTGGTCGCTCTGGTATTATGCTATTCCATGAGCTGTACTTCATCTTCGAGTGCAGTGAGTGAGCAAGAGGAGCCGTGGTGTAGTGGCCTAACATGTCTGCCTGTCACGCAGAAGATCGCGGGTTCGAATCCCGTCGGTTCCGTTCCAAGACACACCAGCGTAACACTATAGACAAGATAAACCATAGTGTTGCGCTTTTCTAGCTTTCTCTTTCTTCTAAGACTCTACCCAAAGCCCACGGGATGCGCGCTATAATAGGATCAGCGCATGTGACCCTCTTGAAAACGACCATGGTCAGGTGTAGATCTCCCACTTATCTCACCAAATACCCCAAATTCGCCAGCCGTGGGACTACTCGTTGTATCGTCTGGAATCTGTGCTGACATTCAGCGTGTTGTGTATACCAGCGGTATTGGTATCCGTCCAGATGGTGCCAATCGCTTACTACTCAGCAATAAGAAACTCGCTGACCACTCAATCACACTGTAAACCCCACTTTCCCCACCTCCACCAGCTGCTGAAGAGATCCTAGAGAGAACCCGCGAGTTATGTAAAAAATATGGCTAGTGCTCGCGTTGAGTCCACTATCAGAGGTATCAGGCCTATCCCACAAGATGGTTTTCCCATCGTCGGCTGGGTTTCAGATGTTGAAGGTCTCTATGTAATAGTGACTCACGGTGGATTGACTCTAGGACCAGCGCTTGCTGAGATGGCTACGAGAGAGATCTATGGAACGCCAGAGAAGATCCTCACACCATTTCGACTTGATCGATTTCGCATGAGCTAGCAGCCGCAATAAGATCATGAAACAGCGTACATCATATGATTCACTATCTCATTTACCGCATCGGCGGTTGGGTGCTGCTGGCGTTCCTGTTACTGCTGTCACCCCCGTTGTTGTTGATGATGTCACTCCCGTTGCCGCTGTAACCTGAAGAGAAGCCTGTAAGGAATTATAGCCTGTCTGCGCATCCCAGACACCTGTGTTGGCAAGTTGAATGGAGTATGCGGGATTAGCATGCAGGCTGGAGGAGGGATCGGACAGATTCAGGTAGAGATTGTACGTTCCGGCCACTACGTTGGATGGTACCGCGACGGATACATTGACCGTCGTCGTCTTCCCCGATAGCCAGGTACGAGGATCATTGTTCAACGTGATCGTATACTGCTCACTGCTATTCTGCTGGTTGCGCAGGACTAATTCGAGACCGCGCGAATTGTAGAGATTGGCCCATCCATCATTAGCTACATCAAAACTCATGTTCAGAGATTGGCCCGCTGCTATTCCAGTGGGGATGACAGATTGGGTCAAACGGAAGCGGTAGCCCAGATCTTCCTGGATCTGCGACAGACAATTCTGGTTGGTCCAGTCACTCAAGACATCCTTGTTGTAGTCTTCGTTCAACGCACTATAATGATACTGGGCCAGCTCGGTGAGGGCATTTGGGCAGTCCGTATTCGGTGAAGCAACGGCGCAGGTTTCACCCACCTGCGGTACATACTGGTTGTCTTGTTGCAGAAATGTCTGCTGACCTTGGATCGTCGCACTACTAGACTCTTGAAATGTACCACCCTCGTCATTTCCGTCCAGGAAGCAGTCATTATGTGCCCCCATACGCGCCTGGCCCGTGCCACTGAAAGCTTGTTGAGTAGTGAGAGGTGACGTTCCATCGAGTTCCATCGTAAATCGTGGATAGCGCATTGCCAGCATCCGTTGCTGAGGTAGCACTTTTAAAAGTTCGTTCACAATCGATTGCGAAGCGCTATTGATCTGGTCGACCCCATCCGCATCCGCGGTCAGTAGCCCATTGGTCGAATCATGCCATTCGCCCCAGGACCCGACAAAGCCAGCCTCTAACAGGTCGATGACATCAACATTATTTTGCAGTGTTGGCCCTAGTTGAGCGATATGCCCCAGAATACGGCACAATGGCGCATCGGGCAAACCACTACCAAAGTTATAGGCAAAACGCAGAATGACTTTTAAACCCGCATTGCGTATCTTGCTAAGATCGTTAGTTACTCCATCAAGAAAGTCCTGCGGTAGTGGTTTGTCAGCAACATAGGGCTGGGAACAGGTTTGCTCAGGACTTTCCGTGCTGGCAAAGTTTGATAAAACATAATAAACCAGGATGACCCGATTACCGCTCTGTTGGACAGCAGCCAGATCGCCCGTGCTGAGTCCACCTGCACCTGACCAGTTCGATGCATAGTACACAATGCGCTCATTAAAAAAACCGCGCTCAGGATTGGGAATGTTCTCATTACTAGCTTGATACGTATAGGTCTTAGATGAAGCCGTCGATGCAAATGAATAAAATAAGGTAGCAGCAACTCCAGCAAGGGCTATGACAGTGGCTAAGATTATTGCCAGCCCGCGAAACCTATAATAGGACAGTTTCATAGATAAGCACTCCTTGATACTACGTCGAAATTATTGCTCTATTTCTAAAAAGGCCTGACTTTTCGCTCGCTCCAAACCGGTCCCTACAAGAGATTGACGTGGAGAGTCAGTCAGCCTCCTTCAGCACATCCCAGCTCTGGGTATCGTTAGGAGTATAGTGCGTGGAGGAATAGCATCACTAGACAAATAGAGGGACAGTTCAAGCTATAGCCGTAGAGGTCGAGACCATTCGAGGGTAGATGTCAATTCTGCTACGCGAGCTTCCACGGCTCCTGAGTAGCTTCGCTGTCTCTTTCAGTAGAACGAACTTTCAAATCAGCAACTTACAATCTTTCTCCAAAATCTTCCCTCTTTTCGACTAGTATTTCCACATAGGTGCCCTTAAACTTCGATAGAACTGCTGTTTTCTGTGTTAGAAACATGTATGACTATCTCTCTGTTGCTTCCCAATACGACACAGATCGTGACAACAGTGCAGAAAGTGATGGACTCATACACACTTTGGCTGCTCCTGCAAAGTCTATTCTTAATATATAACAACAAATAAAAGAAGAAGTTTTCTGTGTTTGATCAACAAATACTACAAATAGAGAGCGCTACAGGTCCATACTCTCTATGTTAGCGAGGACAAGACATTGCAAGTAAGATTTGGTCGAGACTACATCACAACGGAAGTGACAAAAAATGCTGTTGCGGCTACATATCTGGTTTCTCCAGTAGATAATCCCCAGCAAACAATGGTCCTTACCGTTCTCGCAACCAGATTTGCCGATGCTCATCGGGAGCAAGAAGCTATCCTGCGACGCGGTGAGGCAATTGAACAACTGCAGCACCCTGCTCTTTTACCGTATTTGGAGGTGGGTGTAGAAAATGAGCATCTTTATACGGTGCGGGAATCTCTCCCCTTTGGTTCTTTGCGTACACGTTTAGATCATCTCCTACCGGAACGTTTGAGTCTGCCGGATGCCTTAAGCATTCTCGTGCAAATAGGACAAGGTCTCTGTTATGCCCATCAACAGTATATCTATCATAGCGGTATAACCCCCAGGCATATTCTCTTTGATAAATGTGGTCATGCTTTACTCGCTGATTTTAATCTGTTAGATTGTGCTCATCTTGCACCTCCTAACGATGAAGAAAATAAGCAGAACCTGTGCTATCAAGCACCGGAACAGTTCACTGGGGTGAGTGATGACAAGAGCGATCAGTATGCGCTTGGCTGTATTGCCTACGAGATGCTTACCGGATATGTCCCCTTTGCTCCACAGAATTTCTCTTTGCTGTGGTCGCAACAGAGCGCAGAAACGCCTCTCCCCATTTCGCAGCTTGCTCCTGAGACGCCTGCAGATGTTGAAGCAGCGATACTGAGAGCGCTAGAGAAAGAGCCTGCACAACGCTTTAGCTCTATTGCTGCTTTCATTGATGCTCTGTGCGCTGGCAGTTCAGAGAACGTATCGCCAGACACTGCCTCCCCTGATCCTGCTACTACAACCGATCCGCTCGCATGCATAGAGGTCTCTTCTGAGCAATCGACCTCACAGTTACAGCTCCAACAGTCATCCCATCCAGATACCGTTGAAGATGATGTACAACATGATATGAAGCTAGATACTATTTTCGATCAAATTATGCAAAACCAATACTCATCCATCTCTGTTCAATCTTCTATATATATTCCAGAAACAGTGGAAAGTGAGGCAAAAGAACAAAAAAATAAAGAAGAGGAAACGGAACAAAAGATAGAAGAGCCAATACCAACGCAGACTGCCACAGGCAATAGAGAGCACTCTTCTACCATAGCTGTGCAGGAGCACATACAGCCTGTACAAAAAAAACCTTTAAGCGGTAAGCTAGCAGCTGTATCGAAAAACAGGCAGGCTGCTCCTCTCGTCATTCGCCCATCACAGTCTACAAAGAACAGGCAGGCTGCTCCTCTCGTCATTCGTCCATCACAGTCTACAAAGAAAGCGCATAGTCAGTTCGGAAAGCGAACAATGTTAATAAGCATTGCCATCTTGATTCTTTTTGTATTGTTTCTCAGTTATAAAGGCGCTTTAAATGACCTCCGAGGACCTTCCACAGCGGTAAGCACTGCAACAACGACATCTGTGAAACAATCCTTAGCTTCTTCACTATCCAAGTCAAGCGTACCAGTACTACAATCTATGCCTACTGGAACACCACAACCAACTTCCACTACCAGGAAGAAATCTGTGGTACCGCCATTGC
This sequence comes from uncultured Chloroflexia bacterium, assembly GCA_963802635.1. Taxonomy (GTDB): domain Bacteria; phylum Chloroflexota; class Ktedonobacteria; order Ktedonobacterales; family Ktedonobacteraceae; genus CAVTLG01. Next base: position 2,111,441 of record CAWDJJ010000001.1, read on the forward strand.
CCACTCCGACTCCGACACAAGCAACAGGAGGGTCTGCAGCACTTGCAGCATTACCCTCCTCCACTACAGCAGTCACAGGAACGCTAGCAGCACCAACCGCCAATAGGATCTATGAGATCGTGAAGCGTAACAGCAGCCTGCTTATGGATGTCGCTGGCAGTTCAACTGCTAACGGCGCGCACGTTATCCAGAATACCTTCAATAGCGAGAACAGCCAACGCTGGATGCTGCTTACCGCAAGCACCAGCAGCTTCTTTTTCATAATGAACCTTAACAGTGGCCTGGTTCTTAGCGTGCCAGGTGGCTCTAGCGCACAAGATATCCCTCTCAATCAGGAGAGCATGAATGGCAGCCAACACCAGCAGTGGCAGTTCGTCAGCGCCGGAGATGGCGATTATACGATTGTGAACCTCAACAGCGGACAAGGGATCACTATCCCCAACAACTCAAGCTCGGCAGGTACCTCACTTGATCAGGGTTCCAATGATGGCGAGGCCAGTCAGCAATGGCAACTCCTGCTCATCTGAATGCGTATGGGTATTACATAATAATGGGGGAAATATTTACTCCCATGTTCGTGTCTGATTGATCCGCTCCTTTTCGCGGAAAGCCTGCTCCAGATCGACCTGAAACAGATTTGCCAGGTCGAGCAGGTAACTGAACACGTCCGCGAACTCTTCGGTGAGCGTGAAGTTGTTCGGTCTCGCTTGCTCGGAGTAGAGTCTCTGGGATTGGCGTATAGCTTTGGCTAGCTCACCGACCTCTTCGGTGAAGAGTAAGAACTTTTCCGCATAGGTATCGTTGGTCCAACCGCGTTCCGCGCATATCTCTTGCATGTAACGCTGAAGATCTTTGAGCGTTGGCTGCTCTGGTAAATGGGCCATGTTTCTCCTCACAAACAATCTATGCTCTATGGATAAGCAGCTTTACTATGGCTATTGTAAAGCATAGTAAATCGATACGTTTTATGCTATTGTATATGATATGAAATGTGTATGGATACGGACGCGATAAATTCCGCCATATATCCTCAAACGATGTAGCACCCGAAATATAGAGTAGCCCAACTTCCAACCTTATAGGGTCATACATGAATGTCGATCTGATAACAAAATAATCACGTCAACGGTTTTGCTTTTTTAGCTCGTCAAGCACGCGACCAATCTCTATGGCTATGTTGTTAAATTCAGCCTCACGCTTCTTGGGATTATATACAGGCTTACCGTCTCGCGGTAGTTTATAGATACCTTTAAATGTAGTCTGCTCCCACTCTATTGTCGGTTTCACCATAATGGGAATAGTACGCTTGCCCTTTTGATGAAGTTCCCAGGCTGGTTCAAGCTGTTGCTCATAGATCTCGTTGGAGTTTATGAGGTCAGGAGTGACGATGAGCAGAATAATCTGCGCTGACTGTAACTCTTGCCGCACTATTTCTTGCGTCTCATCTGTCTCGTCTCCACCCAGGATATTGTAATCATAGAAACTTTTCAATTGTTTATTCCGCTTCCTAAGAGCAAAATATTTGTCTAGCTCTATGCAGAAATCTAAATCTTCTGGTGCGTGCACGTAAAAAAGCGTTGAGATCGTCTGTACATTTTGTAGCGCCGGGTCTGTCAGCACGATTTTGGCTGCACGTACTCCTGAACGTACGTGCAGTTCAGGAATATCTGTTCCTGGCAGCCCTTCAAGCGAAAGCGCAGCCAGTCCCTGATCAAAGGCCTTCTGGATGGAGACTCCATAGCCCAGAGCCTGGTAGAAAGCTGCTGTAAAGGCGATGACCGCGTCGTCATGAATGCTCTCATTCATCGCAATGACACAGTCAACCACCTTTGTCAGTTCCTCTGCCTGCTGGCTAGAATAGCAGGCATTCAAAATCACCAGACGAATTTCGCCCTCGACAGCCTGAAAAACCGTTTTGAGCGCTTGCAGAGAAATAAACTGAGCCGATTCGTCGGCTCCCACCAACATAAGATCGCCTTTAGAACTGCCATGTCCGCTGAAATGCACGATCTCGGGATGGTAGCGGTTCAATTGGTCAAGCAAATCTAGTGGACGTACCGCCCACGCGGACACTAATTCCAGGCGATCTCTATATGAGGCTGCGCGCAGCTTCTCGTCTATCGTGCGGTATTCTTTGTCTGGGTTGAGATATCCATCCCTCATGGGCGTATTTGCTGAAAGAAAGAGGATCTTTGCCATGTTGACTGCTATACTCCTTGTCTTGCGATAAAATGGAGAGCACTACGAACCATTGATTTGTGTATGTCTATATATTAATGTTATTTCATGCAGTAATCTGGTTTTTGTCAAAGAGCATCTATATGTCACCTGTGAACGCCTGCTCTATGATCTGATCTGCATGTGGATATACCTCTGCTACCAGGCTTTCAAATACCTGTCCAGCAGCTAAACGCGTTTGTAACTCTACGTCTATCGCTCCACGCTCAGGATAGTCTAAGAGCGTAAAATTATCTCTGGCTAACAAAAAACAGGCTAGCGCAATCTTGTTGCATTGCACTGATAAATAGAGATGTCCAAGAATTTCTTGAGCACCATCCCTTCGTGCCAGCGATCTCCGATCTCGCGGAAGATATGCAAAGCACGGATATAATATTCAACGCTGTTTTGTCTCTCTCGACGCTCCTTATAATAATACGCGAGATTATGACAAACAATACCCTCGCCGCGTCTCTCGCCGGTCTCGCGAAAATGCCCTAGCGCTCGCCGGAAATGGTCGAGTGCTTGCTCTGATTGATAGAGCTGATCATAGACTTCACCCATGTTGTTCAGAGTGCGCGCCATCTCTGACACATCGTCCAGTGCTTTGTAGATAGCCAGCGCTTGCTTATAGTAGGTAAGGGCTTGCCGGTAGCACGCATTTCTCGCATTGACTGTCTGTGCTGCCCGTCCCTGCCTTTTCTGCGCTTGCCCCTGGTTATTGAATGTGACACCCTGCTCAACGTGGCCCGGTTGCTGTTCAGCGAGGCGTTGTGCCTGTAAATAGTACATCTGTGCTTGTGCGATTGCTCCGTCCTCCAGGGAAATTGGTCCCAGGCTGTTCAGTGCCTTGATTTCTCCCTCCCAGAGATCGCAGCTACGGTACAAGGCCAAGCGTTGGCAAAAGAATCGCGCGCTGCATTCTTTTGTCCCAGCGCTTTGTAGACTTCACCGATCTCATAGGAGATATGCGCTGCTTGCTCCACCTGTGTATTCCAGCGCTCAAGCGGCAAGAGCATTTGATAGAAACTGAGCAAAATAGTGTTGCAGCCCCAACGATAGAGGTCGCCGAAAAGATGCTCCTGGCGCATAAGCGTATAGGCTTCCTGGTATTGCTCTGCCTGACAAAGGTGCCAGAGCGCCTCAACGAGCATGTGCACATCATCGACGCGTTGACGGCGTTGGCCTGAGTGTGTAGAGTGCTGCTGATAATAGTATGCCGCTGCGATGTGGGCCTGGTGTTTGTCAAGCGTCTGGCTATGATTATGCTCTGTAGCGAAGCGACCACGGGCATAATCAGCCACCAGTGGGTGTAATATATAGCGTTTTTCGCCGCTATCTTGCCTCTGGAAGAGTTGATAGCCTTGCAGGACGCCCAAAGCTCTTAGCGTTTGTTCTTCTGTAACCAACGACTGGGCATGTGTAATTGCGTAGGCGGCTTGCCATGGCACAGCCTCGCGGTAGATACAGAACGCCAGGAGCAACTGGCGCTGCTTCTCATCCTTCAACAGGTATTCATAGATGTAGTTCAATATATTGTGCTGCACATCCTTGAGCCATAATTGTTTGTAGGCGGGATCATCGAGTAAGGTTGCCAGGCTTACCTGGAGCTGTTGCCGTAGGTGATCTAAAAGCACGAGTGCCAGTGCATGTCCTTCGCAGTGCTGAACAGCGCGTAACAGCTCTCGATCAGGGTCTGGTATGCCCCATAGACGCAGTAATGTCAGGCCTTCGGATGGTTGGAAGCCAGGAAGAGGAAATTCCTGTTGGTACAATCGACGAGCAACGCCTGTGCCCTGAGGATAGGTGTGGGCGGTGAACAGGATACGGCTGGCACAGGGATGGCCGTTGAGTAGATCGAGCCATGCCGTAATCTCCGCTTGCTTTGCTGGCTCTGTTTCTGTCTGGGTATCCAGCCAGGTCTCGAACTGGTCAAGTACAATCAGCCGTGGCGTCGGGAAGTTTTTCAGCAGATAGAAAAGCTCCAGATCTGGTTTGAAACGAGGATGAGAAAAATCTTTTGCTTGCGATGAGAGATAGGTGAGGCTATCGTAGTCCTGGCGCAATGCGGCAGCAATGACGCGTAGCAGGTCTGTCAGCGTGCCCGTGGCTTCGATCTTGAGCCAGAGCGCCGCACCTGTAAATGGTCCTTCGCCAGCACAGCGGCGCTGCTCTGCAACGTCATAGACCTGGGCCGCCAGCGTTGATTTGCCCACACCTTTTAAGCCTGAGAGCACAACAGAGGAAACATCTGGCTGGGTTAATTTTGCATAGAGCGCGTTGACCAGCGTTTCCCGTTGCAGTATCATGCTATGCTTGTGAGGAGGTGGCTCTACACACATCACGCCATTGCTCAGTTGCAGAGGGTGCTGCTGCTCGCGTAACTGTAAGGCAACATTACGTATCCTGTCGGCAACGTTTGCCAGAGCTTCTTCACGCTGGTTCCAACTCGTAATGGGACGATTTCCCTGCGGTAATGCTTGCAGGTCCCCGATAGGGGTTGCCTCCCAGCCAGGTGTAGGACGCAACAGTATAGGAATGACGCGTGTGCCCGCCGTCTGCAGTCTCTGTAGTGCCAACTGCATCTGTTCGCAGCAATGGTCGTCCTCAAAGTAGGCCGGACTGAGCAAGAGTAAGATGATCTGTGCCTGCTCCCACTGCACTATACGCTCCTGCTCAATAGAGCCTCCACTGCTGATCTGGCCTTCATGCCAGGTGGTAATCTCTTGCTTACGTCGCGACACCGCCAGACTCGTGTTCAATTGTTGCAGTAGCGCCTGGTCTTCTTTTGTATTCGCGCAAGAATAATAGATCGCAATAGGTTTGTCAGGCCCGGAGCTTGTTGACATCGCTATATCCTTCAATGGTATGGAAACCCGCCGTTACTCACCCATCTCTGCCAGCCGTTTTGTGGCGGACGCTAAGCCCTTTTGAGCTTCGCTATACGCGTGTTTGCTGTCTGGCTTTTGGCGTATGATGCCGGGCAATCTCTTGAGGAGATCGCTGGCGACTTGAAAGTTGTCGCGGGCCTGGTGTGCTTTCTCAACACTGGCACGAGGATGTCTCTTTGTATGTTTGCTCTGATCCAGCAATATCCAGCCGCTATCGATCTTGTCCCACGCGGGTTTCAGGAGGTAGTCAAGCCCAGGATCTTCGAGTCCCTCGAAATGGCCGTCGCGCTTATTCCCCAGATAGCGCTCGTGCTTTTGCAGCGATTGGAAAATGGTGGGGAAGATCTGCTCTGCTGCTAGCTGTGCGTCATCTTTTTGGATATGTAAGAGAAGTTCTCTGTGTATGGCAGTGGCAAGCATAGCCGCTCTCAGGCGTAAGATCTCTGGCTCTGCAAGCTGCAATGCCTGAATGAGCCGCTGCATTTCCTCATCACTTAAAACCGGGAGACCCTCTGGTGTATCCAATGATTGGACCAGGCGGCGTAGCGTTAGCTGATGCACACTCACGCGATCATCCTGGTGTGCTAAATCCAGACCGTGTTGCTGAAGAACATAATTTAATTCGCGCGCAAAGATGTTCCAGTCATGCCCTGGTTGTGCACTGTGCTGATTCATCGATCATTTCCTCCTTCATTTGCTATTTTACATCAGAACTGTTGAATATTGCAGCTACCGACAGTGCCAAATGTATGCCATACAAAAACATTCAATTCCTTTGTCCTTCGTTTGAAATATATATACCTTTTACGTCTGTATCTGGATAGCTATTACGTCTATAAAGATAGATGACGCTAACAATTCCTCATCCTTCCAGTGGATGGAGAATAAACCTGTTTTGTCGCTCTTGCTCCCTCTATAATTTGATAAAAAAGATATCTACGATCATTTGCAGAAAAGAACCTGTGCTGCAAAGTAATAAGAGCACCATAAGAATGTACGTCGGAGACCAGGCTCTTGCATAGAGAAAATATGCCTGCTACTAGCGCATCAAGCGCAAAGCTAAGTGCCAGCGCAATGGTCCACTCTGCCAGGTTGGAATGCAAGCGTAGCAAACGCACCCATGCCATACCGGGGCAGATAAATAGAAACCACATGACCACCACCGGGCGGATGCTGATTGTTGGCACGAGGAACACGACAAGCGCGGTCAGCAAGCTGGAACAGAGCAGCAAGAGCGGCCAGATTACGCGTTTTTTCATTATTTCACTCCTTAGAAAGCACATGCCTGGATGCGGTTGCGGCCAAAACAGCGTAGTCATTGCTATTCTGAATGCATCAAGAGTAGCAATAGTATACTTGATGCATTTTTAAAGGGAAATTGTTATTTTTAAGTATTTTTCTGCTCACGTTGTTGGCATTGTTCGATGGCAGCCAGTTTTACGACTGAGGGAACTGCTGCCATTGAGCTTGCGCTATTGTATACATTGCCTTGCATTCAGATGAGAACTGTGTCGCAGCACAGTTCTAGCAACGGGAGTTGCTGATCCGCCTGGCTGACTGCGCAGCAGTAGCTGCGCCAGCAGCGTTGCCAGGCGGAATAAGAACGCGTTTCTGAATGCCTATGGGTATAGCTGCTGGATAGAGGCACATATGTCGGCAAAAAAGTTGACAAAGTATAGTCGGATCTGCTATGATTTAGCCTGTAAGCAGTGCTGGTAGCACAAGTGAGCAAGAGGAGCCGTGGTGTAGTGGCCTAACATGTCTGCCTGTCACGCAGAAGATCGCGGGTTCGAATCCCGTCGGTTCCGTTCCGACCAGTGGGCTGTCACAAGCAGTCCGCTGGTTTCTTTCTATTCCACATCGGGAGCATAATGGTCCCTGGCTTTTGGGTCCACCATAGTTATTGCTTCTGAGCAGATGTGTTGTTGCTAATAGAGAAAGAGAAGATATGCACACCTCGTTGCTCGTTCCTCTCCTGGTGGTAGTTATCGTGCTTATCGTAGGATGCGCCCTCTTACGACCCGCAAAAAAGGCTCGCCATCTCAGGAAAAGGTTGCTCAAGAAAGGACATCTTGTGGACCATGGAGCACATGTAGCCAGACGGCATGGGCTTGAACGCAGTTCCGCGTGGCCGCGAGTGGCCCTGGAGCATCGACTCCGCGAGCCTGCATGTGTGGCCTGTGGTTACAAAGGCAAAAAACTGCAGGTCCATCATATTAAACCCTTCCACCTTCATCCTCACCTGGAGCTTGATCCGCATAACCTGATCACACTGTGTGAAGCCAGGGGAAGGGAACATCATCTGCTACTTGGTCATCTCGACGCATGGGACTCATACAACGAGCACGTTCGAGAGGATATCAGGCATTTTCATCACAAAACCGCTGCACAGATCCGGGCTGACTTACACTGGCAGAAGAAGATGCAGCAGAGGCCATGATGTCCAAAGGTGCGAGGCACTCATTCTTAGCTTCATGCCCATGGGTCAGTTTATCACTCCCCCTACAGCGATTTTCTCTCCTGGGCATGAACAATGGCAGAATCATAGCGATCAGGTATAATCGTGATCTTTGTTACTTCTAGATGTGGATGGCGTTGCGAAATAAGGTGTCTAATCGCTTTGAAATTAGGCACTTTATCCATCAATAATGAAAAATTATCATCGCCCCGATTGTAAATCGTTGGTTCTACTGTATCTATATTAAGTTGAGGGGCAATTGCCAGATATTCTTTATGGGAAAGAGTACGAATTGCAAAAGTCATATTCGGTACTTTTTCTTCTAGAGAAATCTTGGTTCGATGTTCTTGATTATATTCATCGATTGCTTCCTGTTGAAGGTGATGCATCATCTCCGAATGTGGTAATGTGCGTTGATACATCTCTTTTTTTGTCTCGTTATCATATAATGGTTTCAGGTTGTCAGTTACATCTACTCGTGAATGACTATAATTAATAAAGACACGAGCTACCGGATTATAGTAATTAATGCCTACTAATTTTTTTGAACCATTCCTTGTATATTCTTTCCTCATTCGTGTACTCAATCGATAAAAATCATCGACCTCGCTTTCTGTATATCGTCTAATAAAATCTTTTTCGTAATCTGGAAATGCCCATCCCGCTTCTTTATTGGTACTATACATATCTCTATAGGTATTTGTAGAGGCTTGAAAGAAGCGTGTCTGGATAGCATCTTTCATTTCTTGCGTCTCTTTGTAAATCTGGTCGCCTTCAGGAACAACATGGGCACGTTTATCATGCAGTACTTGAGTGTCTCTCAAGAGTTTGCTCCATTCACCCAACGTGTGTTTATGAGCAGGGTCCTCTGCAGAGACTTTCTCAGATGTTCTTTGTAAGTCTGTTTTTATTTTGTCCAATTCGTCGGGGGACGATCTATTTTCTTCCGTGAAGGCTTTAAGATTGCGAGTAACATCGTTAGTGGTTGGCATGGAACGTCTCGGTGGATTATCAACAGAAGGAATTTCACTTTCATCAGGATGATGAGAAGCGTCTCTCATGGTAAATGCCCAACTTTCTTCTATACTAAATCACTGGGCGATAAGGGTGAAAAACGTAAATGTACAATGATATAATACTATATGAGTTTTATTTTTTATAGTCTCTGTTTACCAAAATTGTGTAGCAAGCTTGCAACGCTATTACCCGGAATGTGCGGGCGGGCTTGCATAATCCGCCCATGGACGATGTTGCGCTCTCGCAGCTCACGCAGGATGCGCTGGCCTCCCCTGAAGTTACCGATATATAAAGACCTGAGTGACATAGTCACGTCGCTACAGTTGCCTGTATTTGTAAATTGGCTACAAGATGTTCTTGTTTCAATTGACGATAATACAGTTCAGGAAGCTCATACATCCAGTTTTGAGCCTCCTCAGCAGAATCAATCTGAGAAAGAGTATATAGGCTGAACGTAATGTTACTTAAAGTCACTAAATCATCGATAGATCGAATAATTATATGTCTGCTAATCCCCATCATTTCAGAAAACTTCTCTATAATGGCCCCACGTAAAGTCTGCTGACATTCTTCCTCGTCAATTCCTTGTCCTTCAGCTTTCTGCTGAAATATTGCAATAACGTATCAACAGTCAAGCGCAAGCACTTGGCATCGAGCGACCCAAAGTACGCAATCGTCGTTCCGTTACCAACCTCAATATCTTGACCTATTTGATTATCAATGTACGTGCTCTGGATCGAGTCAAATCGATTAATAAAGGACTTCTACAAATAAATTAGGTCCGACCCTCGACTGAGATGCTTCCACCCTTTCCACCAATTACTCCTGAGAATGAATGTCTACTTTTGCATCGTTTCAAGTGCGATGACTCTGGGGAGTCAGAAAAGCGAATGAAAATGGGCTATACTCTGGAAAGGAGGCAGCGAGAAGAGATCGTTCAGGATTGGTACCTGCTGAGTCCGAGTTTCAAGTTGATCCAGGTGCGTTGTCCAGAAGAAAAGAATGTCGCCACGGCTTTCGCCGTGAGCACGAGGAGGAAACTTGTGTTCCTTGACGCACCTCTCGCCGCCTTCATCGTTCTCAGAGAGAGTATAACAGAAAGGCAAAAGGGAATGCAAGTCTTGTATGAACGCTGTTGTGGACTCGATGTGCACAAAAAGACGGTGGTCGCCTGTGTGCTGCTGCTTCTAGCCAATGGAACGGTCAGCAAACAGGTGCGCACCTTTGCGACCACGACGGTCGGGTTATTAGCGCTAGCAGACTGGCTAGAGAGTCAGCAGGTGACTCACGTCGCCATCGAATTGACGGGAGTGTATTGGCGTCCGGTGTTTAACATCCTGGAAGCGGTGTGTACGGTGATCCTGGTCAATGCGCAGCATATCAAAGCGGTGCCGGGTCACAAAACCGATGTGCGTGACAGTGAATGGTTGGCCGATTTGCTCCGTCATGGACTGCTCAAAGCCAGCTTCATCCCTCCTCAGCCCATCCGTGACTTACGGGATCTCGTACGCTATCGCAAAACGCTGGTCTACGAGCGCAGCCAGGAAGTCAATCGTCTCCACAAGCTCTTGGAGACGGCCAACATCAAGCTGTCCTCGGTGGTGAGCGACATCATGGGCAAAAGTGGGCGGGACATGCTGGCCTGTCTGCTGCAAGGAGTCAGTGATGCCGAAGCGCTGGCCGAGCTGGCACGGGGTTCGTTGCGTGGCAAGCTGCCCGCCTTACGGGAGGCGTTGACCGGACAAGTCGACGCTCATCATCGTCTGCTGCTGGGGCATCTGCTGGCCCATATTGAGTTTCTGGAGCAGACGCTGCATACGCTCACGGTCCAGATCGAGCCGTATCTTTCCCCCTATGAGAGTTCCATTGAGCTGCTGGAGACGATCCCTGGAGTGAAACGGCTGACGGCTGCGACCATTGTGGGAGAAATTGGCACGGATATGACCCGCTTTCCTACAGCCTCGCACCTCGCGTCCTGGGCCGGGGTGTGTCCAGGCAACCGGCAAAGTGGAGGCAAACGGCTCAAAGGCAAGACCACCAAAGGCAATCCGCGTCTGAGGGCTGCCCTCGCCGAGGTGGTGTGGGCCATCTCACGGATGAATGATAATTACCTGACCGCTCAATACCATCATCTGGTGCGCCGCATTGGCAAATCCAAAGCGATTGTGGCGGTCTCTCATAGTTTGATCGGGATCATCTATTATATGTTGCGTGATCAACAAGCCTACCGCGATCTCGGCCCCACCTACTTTGAGACGCGGGACCAGGAGCGCGAACGCAACCGGGCCGTCCGTCACCTGGAGACGTTGGGCTATCGGGTGACGCTTGAACGATCAGAGGAGGAAGCGCTTAGTGCACCAATAGCTTGATCTCTCGTGTTCTCAACGCTCCCAGATGGCTCTGCTTCTGGGCTGATTTCGTGTGCCTTTTTGGCCTTTTCCCCGCCTCTCCCCACATTTTCGGAGGAATCTCGACTGAGATGCTTCCACCCTTTCCACCGTAGCACTATAGAAGGAGGTGTCCCTATTACAACGTTTCAATCTCGACTGAGATGCTTCCACCCTTTCCACTTTCCCGAATGCTCCCTGACGCTCTGCAACTTCGCTTGTTTCAATCTCGACTGAGATGCTTCCACCCTTTCCACCCGTAAGTTTGCATGTGCGCCTGTGTAGGCACACTACAGTGGCACTTCGAAAGAGAACCAAATTCCCTGGAATTCTCCCCGGATACCCCCTGATCATTGTACTGCGCCGGTGCACCTGAGATGCAGAACCAGATTCCCTGGAATTTTCCCCCGATTAGTAAAAACTTCGTGCTATTCGCGCGTCGATGTGACATGCTAGAAGTATTTCCAGTTGTTGTTCGAGCCGTCCATCAGAAACGAGAAAAACATGAAGCATCAACAGTCTACCACAACCCAGCCAACGAGTCCAACCCTGAGCGCGATCGGTTCCTGGACCATGAGCTTGTTCCAGTTGCATCAGCGGCTGGGCCTGTATTTTGCACGCCCAGAAGTCCGAACCCATGCCTTGCTTTACCTGCAAGCCATCCTGAGCGATATCCCCAGAAAAAATGGCTGGCAGATCGCTGAACAGGCCCGACAAGCACGGCCCTACGGCATGCAGCGCTTGCTCTCGCGCGCCGTTTGGGACGAAGACGGCGTCCGCGATGAACTGCGCACCTTTGTCTGCCAGACCTTGCACCCACCCCCTCTTTTACCCGCCGAAGCCTCACCCACCCTGGTCTTCCCTGTACTCGTCATTGATGAGAGCTGCTTTCCCAAACGGGGCCGTCACTCCGCTGGCGTCGGACCCCAATATTGCGGACGCACCGGCCGCGTCGAAAATTGTCAGGTCGGCGTCTTTCTCTCTTACGTCACCGAGCGGGGCCATGCCATCATCGACCGTGAGTTGTATCTGCTCGAAGACTGGTGTTCTGATCTGCCACGCAGGCAAGCCGCCCATATCCCCGATATGGTCTCTTTTCAGACCAAACCCGAACTGGCCAAACGTATGGTCCAACGCGCCCAGGCTGCGGGCCTGTCTATCAGCTGGGTCGTGGCCGATACGGTCTACGGTCACAGCCCTGACCTGCGGCTCTGGCTCGAAGAGCAAGGCTATGCCTCTGCACTGGCGGTGCCCTCCATCGAAGTCGTCTGCGTGCAGACTCGCGCTGGTCTGCTGCTCAGTGATGTCGCCAGCATCGCACAACAAGCCTTGCGTGCCCGTGATTGGCAGCGCCTTTCTGCCAGTCAGGGTACCAAAGGCGAGCGCCTCTTTGACTGGGCTTGCCTGCCCGTCGTACACGGGGGCGTCGTGGACCGTCGCCATTTCCTCGTGGTACGCCGCTGCCTCGACGACCCAAACGAGCTGGCCTATTACCTGATCTACGCTCCCTTGGATACGTCCCTGTCCATCATGGTGCAAGCCATCGGCTCCCGCTGGCATATCGAAGAGGATCTGCAAGCCACCAAAGCGCTGGGACTCGATCAGTATGAAGTACGTAGCTACGTGGGTTGGTATCGCCATATCACCCTCGTGCTGCTCGCCTACGCCTTTCTGGTCAGTCTCTGCCTGCAAGCGCCTGCGTCTGCTGAAGACTCCAGAGCGAAGCCCGCGCCCCCGCTCAGTGCTTTGACCCCCTCGGAAGTGCGTCATCTGCTGGCTCACCTGTTCTTCCCTGCTCCCACTGCGGCACCGCTGATCTCTCAGTGGTCCTGGTTTCGACGAACCCACCAGTATTGGGCTGGCTATTATCATCGTCGTCGCCGCGAAAAAACCAGCTAAATCGCCCTGTCAAGCAGGCTGGTCCTTCCTTCTCCAAGCCAGCGGCCCGCTCTTGCCGGGGACTTTTCCCTGGAGGCTGTCAGCTTGGTTGTCGTTCTTGTTATCCACTACGCCCGAAAGGAGCGATCCCATGACCTTTGTGTCTGTAGCCGAGGCTGCTTGCCACCTCGGCATTGATGTCAAAACCCTGCGCCGCTGGCTCTGCGATGCTCAGCTTTCCCTGCAATGCCATCCCCACGATGGCCGCAAAAAAGGCATGAGCCTTGAACACCTCCAGGTGCTGGCTCGCCTGCATCAGCGCTGCCTGGCTCCTCTCTTCCAGGAGCCACCCACCCCTGTGAAGTGCGAGGTGCCACCGTTGCCTGCTGAGTTGCTGGCCCTGCCTGAGCAGCTTTGCGCCATGCAAGCCCAACTTGCCGCCTTGCAGCAGCAAGTGGCTGCTCTCACCTGCCTGCTCACAGAGTCCAAACCTGAGTCCGCCCGTAAGCTTCCTGTGCCCAAGCCGAGCAACACGGTCCAGCCTCCAGCCAAACCCATCTCCCCTGCTCTCCGCTCGCGTCCTGCGGCATCTGCCACCGCCAAAACGACAGCGCCTGCCAAGCCGACGCACATCATCCCGCGCGTCAAGTACGGCGAACAGGGGCACTATGTGGTGATCTGTCCCAAGCACGGTGTGCTGCCTTTTGAGCCTGACACCCCAGAGTGGTTTGCCTGGGTGGCCCAGCGGACTCGTTTCGCTTTGTGGGAAAATCGGGCCACTTCACGGCTCATCATGAGTGGCGCGTGAAGAAAGGTGCCTGGCGGGCGCATCGGCACATCCGCAACCACAGCTACACCCTGCGTCTGGCACCGGCCCCGGAGTTGACCATTGCCGTGTTGGAGCAGGCGGCTGAGGCGCTACAAGCTCATCTGATCTAGCTGCTTGCTTGTTTGGGGCTTCCGGGTCGGCTTGCCTCCGCCTTTGCTCCGACAAGTGCCACTGTAGTGTTCCACGCGGTTTCAATCTCGACTGAGATGCTTCCACCCTTTCCACTTTGTCTTTTCATTTTCCATTGAAATACCCCTCTTCGTGTTTCAATCTCGACTGAGATGCTTCCACCCTTTCCACGGAACTTCTGGCAATTCTGGAGGTTGTCAATTCACTACAGTGGCACTTTGAAAGAGAGCCAAATTCCCTGGAAAATTCCCTTCACCAGAGCCAGCAGTGCGTACGTTCCCGTGAGTACGTTGAAAGAGAACCAAATTCCCTGGAAAATTCCCTCCACCAGCAAAAACTTCGTGCTCTTCGCTTGCAGATGGGACGTGCTAGAAGCATCAACCGTTGTTGTTCGAGCTGTCCATCAGAAACGAGAGAAACATGAAGCAGTATCAACAGTCTACCACAACCCAGCCCAACTCGTCCAACCCTGAGCGCAATCGGTTCCTGGACCATGAGCTTGCTCCACTTGCATCAGCGTCTGCGTCCCCGCTTTGCTCGTCCCGAAGTCCGTCAGCACGTGCTGCTCTACCTGCAAGCCCTCCTCAGTGACATCCCCCGGAAAAATGGCTGGCAGATCGCTGAACACGCCCGACAAGCACGGCCCTACGGCATGCAGCGCTTGCTCTCGCGCGCCGTTTGGGACGAAGACGGGGTGCGCGATGACCTGCGCACCTTGGTTTGCCAGAGCGTGTCCCCGCCTCCTCTGGTCCCCGCCGCTGCCGCGTGTGAGCCGCTCTCTCCGGTGTGGGTCATTGATGAAAGCGCCTTTCCCAAACGAGGCCGCCACTCCGCTGGCGTCGGACCCCAGTATTGCGAACGTAGCGGGCGCGTCGAAAATTGCCAGGTCGGCGTCTTCCTCTCCTTCGTCACGGCTCTGGGCCATGCCCTCATCGACCGCGAATTGTACCTGCCCGAAGACTGGTGCGCTGATCCGCCACGCAGCACTACAGCCGCACTTTTTAACCGAGCAAGAAGAGCTTGAAAGCTGAAGAAAAGCTCTATGTTCATCTTCTTTGAGATGTGACACTCTGGAGGTGTAAAACTCAAAACCCCAGAGGTTGACATCTAAAAGGAGAAGAAAATGAAGCAAGATAAGTATACGACCTGTATCGCAACCAGGACGACCCCCAGCGATGTGTGCCATTGGACCCAGGCGCTTTTTCATCTGCATGCCCGTATTGCCCCTCGCTTTGCCCGACCGGAGCCACGTCTGCGGGCACTGGCCTACCTGCAAGGTATCTTGAGTGAAACGGTGCGCAAAAACGGCTGGCAATTGGCTGAACAAGCGGGAGAAGTCTGTCCTGACGGGATGCAACGTTTGCTCTCTCGCGCCGTCTGGGACACCGATGGCGTCCGTGATGATCTGCGTAGCTATGTGCTTGAGCAACTGGGCTTGCAGTCGGCTATCCTGGTCATCGACGAAAGCGGCTTTCCCAAGCGTGGCAAACAATCGGCTGGGGTTGGCTTGCAGTATTGCGGAGCCACTGGTCGGGTCGAGAATTGTCAGGTCGGTGTCTTTCTCTCGTATGTGACCGCCAAAGGACATAGCCTCATTGATCGCGAACTCTATCTGCCCCTGGACTGGTGTGAGGATCGGGATCGGTGTCGAGCCGCAGGTATCCCAGAAGCGGTTCGCTTCCAGACCAAGCCTGAACTAGCCCGGCGCATGATCGAACGCCTTTGGCAAGCGCAGCTTTCCATTTCCTGGGTCGTGGCTGATACCGTTTACGGTGGCAATTTGGACCTGCGTATCTGGCTGGAAGCGCATGAGTATTCCTATGTGCTAGCAGTGGCTTGCAATGAGCTGGTCGGCTTCCAGACACCAACTGGACGCAGGCGTGAAGAAGCGGCATCGGTCGAAGCGGCCATGCTCTCTGATCAAGATTGGCAGCGCCTTTCGATGAGCGAAGGGACCAAAGGCCCCAGGCTCTTCGACTGGGCCATCGTCCCCATGTTGCACCGCTGGGAGGATGATGCAAGACATTGGCTGCTCATTCGCCGTTGCGTGGATGATCCCAACGAGAAAGCCTACTTCTTCGTCTTTGCCCCACAAGGAACCACCTTGCCCGAGATAGTCAAGGCGATAGGTGCCAGATGGCATATTGAAGAGGACTTTGAAAACAGCAAAGATCTGGGGCTGGACCAGTATGAGGTCCGAAGTTGGATCGGGTGGTATCGCCACATCACGTTAGTCCTGCTGGCACATGCCTATCTGGTAGGGATTTGTGCAACGGAGCGTTGCTCCACCGATGCGCCTCTCCCCTCTGGCTCTGCCAGAAAGCTTCCTGCTTGTGCTCTGACCGTTCCCGAAGTGCGTCGTCTGCTCGCTCAACTGATCTGGCCTGCCTCTTCGTCCGTGCGTCGGGTCCTCGCCTGGTCGTGGTGGCGTCGCTGCCATCAGAGTCGTGCCAGCTGTTCCATACCAAACGTCGCCTCAAGGCTGGCTAATCCTAGCCGCTCGCCTTTCTCTCGCTGTCTTTGTTGTTGTCTGTCCGTGTTCCAGACTTCCGAGAAAGTTCCAGGAACTCCCAGACTTCCTGGAACTTTCTCGGATTGGTGTCTGGTTTTGTGTGTGCTTTTGCCTTTTTTCGAAAGGAGTCTTGACCATGGCGCTTCTTCCTTTCACGACCGGTGCTCAGATGCTTGGAATTCACCCCAAGACCTTGCACCATTGGCTCAAAGAAGCCAATGTGCCCTTCACTTTGCATCCCAGCGATGCACGCATCAAATGTGTAGATCCGCAACACCTCCTGGAAGTGGCCAAACTTCACGACCGCTCGCTTCCAGAACTACCCGCCTCGCGAGAAGAACAAGCAAAGTCCTTGCCTGCAGAGCCGGAGCAACCCTCTTCTTCGTTGCCTCCTATCAGAGCATCTGAGCCAGATCTGGTGCAGAAACTGTCCTGTCTGGAGACCAAGGTGGTGAGCTTGCAGGAGCAACTTGCCCAACTCGCGCTGGCGCTCCTCCAAGAGCGAGAGAGAACCATCGAACGACGAATCTCGGCACTGGAAACCGTCACGGCTGAACTGGTGGGAAAGCACCCGCTTCCAGCGTCGCAAGAGCAAGGGGGAGGGCAAACGTTGGCCTGTGCGTCGCGTCGGGGGTACCAACTGCTTCCGGCAGAACAACCTGCTCGGTCTCGCGTGCCTGCTCTGATTGAATACAGCGCGCAAGAGACCTATGTGATTATCAGTTCGCAGGAAGGCGAGTTGCACCTGATGCCCAAATTCAGCTGAGTGGTTTGAGTGGCTGGCGACACTCCCCTCTTTCCGCTTCGTGGGTCAGCAGGGGCGTTTCACCGCCTACCGCCATAGTCGCTCCTCGCGCTCTTGGAGAGCCCATCGGGTTATCCACCAGCAAGCCTACAGGCAGACGTTGGGTGTCACCGATCATCTCACGATTCGCCGTTTGGAGCAAGTGGCAGCGGCACTACAACCCGACATGGCTTCGCTCTAATTCACTGAGCTATCCTATGTCCGCGTCTTCGTATCTCTTCAAACAAGTGCGGCTGTAGTGCGCAGGCAAGCTGCCCATATCCCCGAGACCGTCTCCTTCCAGACCAAACCCGAATTGGCTCGGCGCATGATCCAACGCGCCCAGGTGGCTCACCTGCCCATCGGCTGGGTCGTCGCTGATACCGTCTACGGCCACAGCACCGACTTGCGGCTCTGGTTCGAAGAGCAAGGCTACCCCTACGCGTTGGCTGTTCCTTCCATCGAAGTCGTCTGTGTGCAGACACGGGCCGGGTTCCAGCTCAGCGACGTGGGAAGCCTCGCACACCAGGAACTCCGTGCCCGCGATTGGCAACGCCTCTCCCAAAGCCTGGGCACCAAAGGTGAGCGTCTCTTTGATTGGGCTCGTCTGCCCGTGGTGCACGGGGGTGCTGTGGATGGGTGTCACTGGCTGGTGATCCGTCGCTGCCTCGACGACCCCGACGAACTGGCTTATTACCTCGTCTACGCTCCCCTGGAGACGCCCCTGCCCACGATAGTGCAGGCCATTGGCGCTCGGTGGCGCATCGAAGAGGACTTGGAGGCCACTAAAGATCTTGGTCTTGATCAGTATGAAGTGCGCAGCTACCTCGGCTGGTATCGCCACATCACCTTGGTGATGCTCGCCTACGCCTTCCTGGTCAGCATCTGTGTGCAAGAGCGCCCTCCTCTTTCTCTTCCAGAAGACCCTCCGGTAGCGCCTGCTCAAGAGCCGCTCATCGCTTTGACCCCCTGCGAAGTGCGTCATCTGCTGGCCCATCTGTTCTTCCCTGCTCCCACTGCGGCATCGCTGATCTCTCAGTGGTCGATCTTTCGGCGCACCCATCAGTATTGGGCCGGTTACTATCATCGCCGCCGCCGCCTAAAAGCTGGCTCACGCCTGCCTGTCGACCCAGCCTTTCCTTCCCAGGGAAACTCCAGGGAGTTTTGCCGGGAGTTCTCCTAAGAACCTTCCCGAGCCCTTTTTCGGGGAAAACTCCCTGGAGTTTTCCCCACAGTGAGTCTGTCTCACGCTCATTCTTGTTGCATCCACCATACGAAAGGAGTGATCCCATGACCTTTGTCTCTGTAGCCGAGGCTGCTTGCCACCTCGGCATTGATGTCAAAACCCTGCGCCGCTGGCTCTGCGATGCTCAGCTTTCCCTGCAATGCCATCCCCACGATGGCCGCAAAAAAGGCATGAGCCTTGAACACCTCCAGGTGCTGGCTCGCCTGCATCAGCGCTGCCTGGCTCCTCTCTTCCAGGAGCCACCCGCCCCTGTGAAGAGCGAGGTGCCACCGTTGCCTGCTGAGTTGCTGGCGCTGCCCGAGCAGCTTTCTGCCTTGCAGACCCAGATCGCCGCCTTGCAGCAGCAAGTGGCTGATCTCACTCGACTCGTCACGCAGCACGAGCCAGCCTCAACCTGCCAGGAGGCTCTCGGCCAAGCCGAGCAGGACAGCCAAGCGTCCACCCAAGTCTGTGCCCTCTGCTCCCCACTCTCGTCGTGCTGCCAAGCCGCCCAGCAAGCCGGTTTCTGTCATCCCTCGCGTTGAGTATGCTGAGGAGGGGCACTACGTCCTGATCTGTCCCAAGCACGGCGTGCTCCCGTTTGAGCCTGACACCCCGGAGTGGTTTGCCTGGGTGGCTGAGCAGGACTCGTTTCGCTTTGTGGGAAAATCGGGCCACTTCACCGCTCATCATTGGTGGCGTGTCCCTCGCGGGGCCTGGCGTGCCCATCGGCATCTCCGCAACCACAGCTACACCCTGCGTCTGGCCCCGGCCCAGGAACTGACCATTGCCGTGTTGGAGCAAGCTGCTCAGGCGCTGCAAGCTCATCTGACCTAGCCACTTGCTTGCTTGAGTTTCCGAGACGGACTTCGCCCATCCTCTTCAAAAAGAAGTGCCACTGTAGTGAGTGAAGAAGTTTCAATCTCGACTGAGATGCTTCCACCCTTTCCACATTAAAAGCGATATTCCGTGGGAAGATGTGAAAAGTTTCAATCTCGACTGAGATGCTTCCACCCTTTCCACAACAGGGGTATATTTTTACAACATCATTTCCGTATTGTTTCAATCTCGACTGAGATGCTTCCACCCTTTCCACGGTATCCTGAATATTTTGCTCGTTGGCAGTAACGAGGTTTCAATCTCGACTGAGATGCTTCCACCCTTTCCACGACAATTGATAGGGTATAATGGAGGTTCTTCTGGTTTCAATCTCGACTGAGATGCTTCCACCCTTTCCACGGAGGTTGTCGATTGTTAAACGGTGCAAGTACACAAGTTTCAATCTCGACTGAGATGCTTCCACCCTTTCCACCCCAGACCCGGCGCATTCCGCGTACGGCTATCGATGGTTTCAATCTCGACTGAGATGCTTCCACCCTTTCCACGGTGACCACATTGGACTGACCGCTTGGTGTTTGCAAGGTTTCAATCTCGACTGAGATGCTTCCACCCTTTCCACGGCATAATGACCTTGCGGTAAATGGAGACACGGCGGTTTCAATCTCGACTGAGATGCTTCCACCCTTTCCACACTATGATTGAGAAGAGAGCTGAGCACACGGCCAAGTTTCAATCTCGACTGAGATGCTTCCACCCTTTCCACTGCAGACTCTAGATAGACAAGATTGCTCCATGTAGAAGTTTCAATCTCGACTGAGATGCTTCCACCCTTTCCACAGAATGAGCAATTAATGCTCTATAATGACTCTGCATAGTTTCAATCTCGACTGAGATGCTTCCACCCTTTCCACGTAATGGGAAAGTTGAATGTTGCGGTTGCTGAGGTAAGGTTTCAATCTCGACTGAGATGCTTCCACCCTTTCCACAACCATAATAGGCAGCAAGCCTCGGGGGTCTGAATGTTTCAATCTCGACTGAGATGCTTCCACCCTTTCCACGCCACAAATCAAGCGAAAGGAGACACAAAGTGAGTTGTTTCAATCTCGACTGAGATGCTTCCACCCTTTCCACAAGCTGAGCGAAGAGAGCAAGCCGTGCGTGATGAGCAGTTTCAATCTCGACTGAGATGCTTCCACCCTTTCCACATGAAGAGATTTGAATAGGAGTGATCAAACCAGATGTTTCAATCTCGACTGAGATGCTTCCACCCTTTCCACGCATTTAAAACATCTCGTTCCGAGATAAGCTCTAAAGTTTCAATCTCGACTGAGATGCTTCCACCCTTTCCACTTACGAATGCGTTTGCCGCGGCTGGTAATACATCTAAGTTTCAATCTCGACTGAGATGCTTCCACCCTTTCCACACTGTTAGTGCTCCTGTTACTCCTATAGCTCCTATTGGTTTCAATCTCGACTGAGATGCTTCCACCCTTTCCACTCAATAAATAGTTGCGTATTATTTCCTAAATACACAGTTTCAATCTCGACTGAGATGCTTCCACCCTTTCCACTCAAGTTTGCCGTATCATAGCAGCACCTGGTCAAAAAGTTTCAATCTCGACTGAGATGCTTCCACCCTTTCCACATCACGCAGGACAACTATGACCGCACCGTGACCAAGGTTTCAATCTCGACTGAGATGCTTCCACCCTTTCCACGTGGTTTGAAAAGTGGTGCTACCAATTTATCAGGTAAGTTTCAATCTCGACTGAGATGCTTCCACCCTTTCCACGGCGGGGTGCCTCGCGCCGCTCCTGGAGCCGCTTCATTCGACGCTTTGCGAGCCACACCAAAATTTTGGCATTTTGCTGGCTCATTTGACCCCTCCTTTTACAACTATACTCGATGTGGGAGACTTTTGCAAGCCCTCCACAAGCGCGACGAGCGATTTTTTGACCGTTTGCGAGGCACCGTGCTTGGGATTACCACCACTTCGTGCCTCGCAAGCTCTTTTTGCTCCTGTATCAGAGCATATAAATCGTGTCTTCATGAGGTCCTTTTCCCCGTCCAAGGACCTCGACTTTCGCTGTACAGGTCCCACACAGACCGTAAATGCGAATAGTGTCCTCCCGTTCATGAAGCTCTTTCAGCAAACGGGCCTCCATAAGAACACGCTGTTTCCTCGTCAGAAAGCATTCAAAGACGCTAAATTGTACCCAGGTACCAAAACCGGTCAGAGCACTATGAATACGTGCTCTTCTTCGGTCATTGGGAATATCATAGCTGACGACGTAAAGCATGCTCTCATCCGTGCTATGTGCTGGCGTTTTCATGCGGTCTACCTGACACTGAAGGGGGGATAGGCCGGAATCTCGCCCGTCAGCGATTTGCTCAAGAGGCGCACCTGCAATTCGATACAACGCTGATAACTGGTACGATAGTCAAAGCGCGGATGCTGCACCTCCTCTTGTAAACGTTCTTCAAACTTGCGATAAAACGTCTTGCGCGCCTCCGGTTTTAAAAGTACCACTCCCAGTTCCTCATGAAAGTCCTGCTCAGACAAGATGTGATGGTTGCAGATGTTCAACACGACGGAATCAACGATAATCGGGCGGAACTCCTCCATCAAGTCTAGTGCCAGAGCTGGACGGCCATGACGGGTCTGATGCAAAAAACCTGCATATGGGTCGAGTCCAACAACCTGAATAGCCGATGCTACCTGATTGCTCAGCAACGTATATCCCAGACTCAGCATCGCGTTCACCGGATCAGTTGGGGGACGTCGCCTCCGATGCACAAAACACCATGGCTCACGTAGCAATTTTCCGAACACGCCGAAGTAGATCGCAGAACCCTGCCCTTCGACTCCTAATAAAGAACCGACCGTCGGCGCAGATCCGATCCGTTGAATTGCCTGCTGCAGTGCATCGGCAGCTTTGCTCATATCCTCATTTTGTGTCTGGCGATTTGCCCGTAACAGCATCGTGCGCATATTGGTCAATTTCCCTTTGACACAGGCTTGCGCAACTAGCAATGCTTTCTGTGGATCGGTATGAACGCGATACTGCTCGCGTCGAATGAGCGCATTTTTGGCAACAGGCGGCGAGAGCCTTCCGCGAAAATGTCCATACATCGATAAAAAACAGACCTCGATGCCCCGCTCTAGCAGTGTATGCAGCGCAGGAGTCGTCAATGTGACATCACCAGCAACAACGATCTGGGACACTCTGATTAATGGTATTTCCGTTTTGCGCTTATCTGGATATTGAATAATGAGATATTCGTCGCGTTTTTTCACAATCGATTGTTGTTCATTTAAGTACAACGTTGCCATAGCATTCCCTTTCCTCTTGCCATCTCTTCACTTTATATCTCTTCACGACTTGTTGATAACGCCATGACTTCACGCGGAAGACAGAGCGGCTCTAAACTACAATCCCGACATTTTCGATGCAGTGAAAGCAATCTTCCCTGCTTGCTGCGCTTGCCAACTAACGGTGGTGGTAGCTCGCCTTGCGCTAATAACTGAAAGGCTTGGGCGATGGTTGCCTCTGTCTGTTGACGTAACGTCTCGTCAAAAATGACTTCCTCTCGCCGCGCTGAGCCAACGTAGAAGATAGCGCCTCGTGCAATCGTGCATCCACACATTTCCTCAAGACACAATGCCTGCGCACATAACTGCACATGATCGTTGAGCCAATCACCCATCTTGCCTTTTTTATATTCAATTGGCATGAGATCCCCTCCCTGTTCCTCGACCACATCTGCAAAACCACTCAGCTTGAGACGATCCGACCAGATCCAGACACGTCTCAGCGTTGTCTTTTCTCCTTCACGTGTTGTCAGTCCGCTATCACTTTTCTCATGGAACATGGTGCCCTCAACAACGTGAGCATTCTCCAAAAATTCACTTAAAGCGCATTCATAGTAAAAACGGCGCGGACAATATTCTAGCGCGTTCAAGTGCGAGATAGACAGTGTTTCCTCTTCCTTTTCGTCCATATGTTCCTCCTGAATAGCCATACCCTTGTGTCTATCACCGTGCATACCGCCAGAGACGATGCTAACCCGGCAACAGCAGGCGCGTCTGACCCATACCCATTGTTGGTTTATAACCCACGCCCGTGTAGAAGGCAAAACATGCTAGCAAAAACATTTGTTGTCGTACGGTTAATGCCGAAACCGTGGGAGGACCATCTGGCCCTCGCAAGAGATAGCGGCAGGTGCCGATAAAGCCATGCTGGGGATGCCTGGCAAAATGCACATGATGCGTTTGCAGGCGATAATTCTCAATCACAATACCTTCCTCCTCGATATAGGTCGCAATCTGCTCGGGCTGGATCATATGCGTGAGAGCGGGCGGAGCAATCTCTTGCCAGCGTTTCGCCAGGCCGAGGAAGAGATACTGAGGCAAGGGCAAGAGCGCGTAATGGCTGCCGTAGCGTTGAGATGTCTGATTGATACGGCTGAAGGTCGTTAACGAGGCAAACTCTAATTCTAGTGAGGAAGAAGCGCCCAAACGATGTGCACGAGCCAGATCCACCAGATCTTCGCACGTCGTCATTCCTGTCCACTCAGAAGGATCATCAGGACTGGAAACCATTTCTTCAAGCACAAAAAAGCGTTTGCCAATCTTCATATGGCCTATGTGCCCTTTTTGCCTGCTCATTCCCAACACAATATGGTACAACAATGGATAGAGTTCGCCGAGCAGTAGCGTCAAACGAATGATATAACTCTTCTGCATGTCCAGCGGCAGATGAATATTCTCGCGTTGTGCCTGGAGCAGGCCCTCGGTCGAGATAGGAAATTGCAGGCTGGAGCAGGTAAAGAGACGACGTTGGTTCCCATCATGAAGTCGTTGCGCAACCTCAGGGGCGGTATCACGCAACCAGTTCAACCAGGCCCCATGGACTAATTCACCCGAAAATGGCATCAGCGTTCCTGCTTCGAGCGGACGCAGCTTTAAGTGCAATGCATAGAGCGGCGTCCTGGGCCGTGTATCATTTGAGTCTGCCATACAAAAACCATCCTTTTCTCATCGGTGACACGAGCGCGATAAATCGAACCCGTCGAACCCCTCACGCCTATATTGCTCTGCTGGGAGAACAACCCACATATTTCGAGATATTCGGGCGACACGGGCGAGATAAATCTGGCCCCTACCTCTCCGGGCAATGAATAGCCGTACGAGGTCTCCGTTCAGCGATAAATCGAACCCGTCGAACCCCTCACGCCTATATTACTCTGCTGGGAGAGCGACCGCATTATTCTTCCAAAGGGGCATATTTCGAGATATTCGGGCGACACGGGCGAGATAAATCTGGCCCCTACTTCTCTGGCAATGAATAGCCGTACGAGATCTGCGTTCGGAGATTTGTCGCGCCCGTCGAACCCCTCACGCCTATATTGCTCTGCTGGGAGAGCGACCGCATTATTCTTCCAAAGGCCATCCTTAATGCATGTGCAGATAGCTCATCCCAGCGGGGAGACACACTGACGGTTGCTTCTCTGCTGCGATTTCATAATAGCGCCCACTATAGGCAGCATGGGTGAGAAGGCTGGCCGGTGCCATCGCCACCACATTACAGTTTTGCGGCAGTGCCTCAATATCCAATGGATTGACGGCCCCATGCGCAAGAAAATCGCCTTCTTTTTCCTGCGCTGGCATCTGTGCTCGCACGCTGATTGACGCCTTCGCCATCCATTTCCCCAGGCGCACCCAACGCGGGAGCGAGACTTTCTTTGGACTGAGCACAAAAAATTCAAAGATACTCTCCGGCGTCAATTCCTTGGAGCGACCAAACACCACCTGATTTGTACTGACCTTTGGCGTGACAGTATAGTAATCAACGACTGACATCTTGAACGTGTGGAACGCAAAAGCGTAGCGCAGAGGGTGCGCAGGCGTCACATACACCCCCTGCTCGTTCATCACTGCCAGATCTTCTTGATAATGCGGTACCTGAGCCAGGTTCGTAAACGGGGACTTCACCATGCCCAACGCATAGGTTAATCCATAATTGTGCAGATACTTCTCCGTCTCATACAGACGCCCCATCTCACGTGAGGCATAGAAGAGGTAATCATGCAATTCCAGGTGACAGACCGTGATGAACATGCGCTATCTCCTACTTTTTCCCTTTGACGTTCTTGGCATCAACTCCGTACGCCTGCGCATAACGGTTCGTCTCCGCATTGGCCTGAGTCAGGAGCGCCACAAGCTTTTGCTCGTTACTGGTGATGTGCATCACATCCTGCAGCAGCGTCTGTAGCTCATCGCCAGCAACATGCTGATAGACCACGCCGTCTTCTTGCAAAAGCACAGGAATGACCGTCTGCATGGCCGCCAGGACCGCCTCTTGAGACAATGGCATCTTCGCCCGCTGCTCTGGCGGTAACGCATCATAGAGCGCCTGGGTGAGTTGCAAATTGGAGAAAATCTCGCCATCGGAGAAGACCGCGCTCACGACGCGATTTGTAACCGTACCCGTGCGTGTACTCTGCGCGCCATAACGCCTGGTTCGCAAAATGTTGTTCAGCACATAGATAAACTCGGCTTCGGTCGGATCTTTCACCGTGATCACCGACGGGAAGTAAACCTGTGGCAACACATAGTCCTGTTCACCTAAAGCATTGCGCATCTTCCCATCCTCACTCATCGTGCCGTTCTCGGATGGGGCGTTAAAGGTGAACTGTTGGTGCGAGAGATCATAGCCGGTAATAGAGAAAGCAGAGTCAACGAGCACCTTTGAACGCTCAGACCCTTGATCGCCGATAGCAAAGCCGTAGTAAATGCAGTCAGGACAGCGTTTGCAAAATTCGCTCGAATTGTATTTGCAATTCTCCACGAGACCATAACGGCGCAACTGTTCACGTCCGGTCAGACGTTCAGGCGTCGATTGCTTGCGCTTAAACAGCACGATGCGCGTTCCTGAAGTTGAGTCCTTGCGACCCAGGCTCACGCGGCTCAGGTTAAGTTCGCCGTCCGTCTGAAAGAGCGCAAACGAATTGGTCTCGCGCAACACGACGATATGAGCATACTTGCCCATGGGAAACTTGGGGATATCCTGATGAAAAGCCTCTACCGCAGCCAAACTATTCAAAAATTGCATGTTTTTCTCCTCTTTTTGTTTTATTACAAAGTAATTAATATCAGCGTTGCGCATCACTTGCATAATGAGCTCGTGATTAGGATCTCCATCCTTCCGGGGGAAACGTTGGGAAACTGGGTAGGGGCATGTCCTTGCGACCGCCCCGGGGCGCATGCCTGACTGTTTATCACAAGTTTCATCGATACGATACAAAGCCTGATGGCAGGCGGGTGAAAATTTCCCACCCTCCGGCAGGATGAGCTAAAACTAACTTTAGCTCATCCTGCCGTCCAGCCTCTCAGGGGTTCGAGCAATTGCACTAGATTTGTGATAAACAGTCAGGGCGCACGCGAGGTGACGCCCCTACCCAGTTTCCCCCCTAAAGGACGGAGAGTCCGTGATTACTGGACGTTGACAACCTCATTGTCCTGTGCATTCTGCTCTTCTTCGTGCTCCTGCACGCGCTGCTGGTTGCGCTGGTGAATATAATAGGCTTCGCAGCCGTCTTTGAAACGGTTGATCCGACTACGCAAGATGCCACGCTCTCCCTGACAGTAATCAAGGAACACCTCTTGATAAAATCCTCTGACAAATGCCTCTACCGCTGGCTCCTCCTTTTCAGTAATCTCTTTTTTGCTATAAAACACGGCCCAGCCGGATGCCTGACGGCTACGCACTCGATCCAGCCAGTTCTGGATCTCTCCACGAATTTGCCAGAGCAGGTCTTCTTCCTCAATACCCAGGGGACTATTGATGATCGCTCTGGCGACGATATCGACTGGCTTGAGAATTGAGTGGGATTGATAACCTCCGCTATAGAACCTAGTATAACGATCAACACAGTGTCTAATTTTGCTCATATCTGCCTCCATAACGTGCTCATAAATGTGGAGATACAATGCCACCGGACTACTATAGGCGGCATTTATACGATCCTGTTTCCGTAGATAGCTGAATAAAAAGAGTGGGTCGGTCGCCAGGTCGCGGGCAATAGCGCTCAGATGCCCCCATTCTGGCTTTCCCTTGTTGGCATAGGTATCGATATTGACGCGATAGATGCTCGTCAGCAAACGCAGTGTTGGCAAGAGCCGATTTACGCGTATACTTTTGCCTTTGAGAATATAGTCAAGGTAAGGGTGTGGAGCGTCGAAGACCACCGTTTCTGGAAAATCATGACCTGTGGCGAACAGTGGAGACGACATCTCGATGGCGAACAGTGGGGATGACATCTCAGAGATCACCACTTTTGTACTCGTCACCAACGGCAACGCCAGCGCTAAAAAGGCAGGCATGGCCCACGAAGCGGTATCATTATCGTCTTTCCCAGCGCGCATACCGAAGAGGAAAAAGCCGGGGAAGTTCTGTGGTTGATATTTGATATAGCTGCGCTCATGACTTTCCGCTCGCTCGTTTTGCTCATCAACCTCATCCGTATGTTCCTCGTCTTCATGCTCGGTTTCCGGCATCTCGTCATCATCATCCATGTTGACCACTTGCGGGGACTCTTGGCCTGTTCGGGCGCGGCGAATACATCCAGAGTCAGCAGATCCTCGACGGTGATGTCGCGTCCCTCAAGTTGCTTGCGCACTGTAAAGAAATTGACATCCTGGAGTTGATCGAGGATACCGCTGACCAGTGCACCTGTCTCGTGGGTAAAGAAAAAATTTGGATAGACGGTGAGATACTTGGTCTTCTGGGCCTCAAATTTACTGCCCGTCAGACGAAACTGTCCTTTGAGCAGTATCTGACGCAGCATCAACTCCAGAGCGCAGATTGCACAGATGCCACCGGCATTCTTGCTAGCGTATAGCGATAGCTTATTCTTGTAGACCCAGGGCTGAAAGAGCACCGCGTTATCTGATTGCTCTTCGGTTGGATACGCGCTATTGCAGAGCGTACACAGCAGGTGACGCTTCTTACTCTTGGCATGCTCGTAGCGCTCCAACTCAGTCGTAAAATCAGGCAGTCCACCCTCAGCGCGAACTGTCAACGGTACCTCTACGATACTCTCCAGGTAACTGGTAAGATGCATGAGATAGTGTTGTGGCAATTGTGCGCGTAAAACATCGCCCGCTAACTGCACGATACGTGCCAGCGTCGTTGTAAAGACCTTCTCCAGACTGCGTTCTTCACCAGACAGAGCTAGCCCAGGATGATCCTGCAAGTAACAGGCTGCCAACCAGAACCAGCGATACTCGACGCCGCCTTTGTTGGGAATACCCTTTGACGGTTCCCAATACGCCACCAGATCCAGTTGCTCAATGACGGTTTGCTCGACTTGCGCACGCAGCTCCTGCTGTTTCGCGTCGAGCAGACCCAGTATAGTGGTGAAGATGACGGAGAGGAAACGACTGACCATGCCAATACGGCGACCATCCAGATCGAAGGCAAAAGAAAGATCAGCGGCAATCTCTTGCCTCACCTGCATCTGGCGCAGCTTCTGCAACGGGATTGTCGCGATATCGTTGTTGGTACACCTAATGGTAAAGCGGGCCAGTAGCTGCAGGTATTCTTCGAGCGTCAAGAATTCAAAGTAATAGCCAGGATGCTTGGCAATCCCCTGAATGCTAAATTTGAAGCCGGGTGCATCTTTCTTAATCACGCTGGCGCAGATCTCTCGAAGCTGGCCCTCGACCGTCTCAACGAGCTGTGGGGTCGTGATGGCGATTTGCAGCGTCTTGCGCTTGATATACACCACGCCATTCGAAAAGAAAAGATAGGGCCAGATGCCATCGCGGTCATGCGTAAAGAGCTGCACAACGCCCGTATTCACGACATTGGTTAGCAAGCCGCGCACCTCGCGCAACTGATGATAGGTGAAAACGAGTTGGTCATCGCTCAAGCGTGCCAGAATAGTCGTCAACGACTTTGCCTCGTCGTACAGGAGAATAGCAGACGGCGATGAGACAAGGTAAGCAATCTTGTCAGAATAGGTGCAGAGTTCACGTAGTCGGAACACCTCTCGCTCTCGTAATCTGAATTGCCAGCCGTACGTTTGCAAGTGTGTTCCCCACTTATGCTGAGTATTGACAACCAGATACGTAATATCCTCCAGGTAGTGCTCATAATCAGGGAAAAAGTGCTTAACACCACACTTTATCAATTGATCACTGACGAGCGCTTTAGCCTGTTAAATCTGCGCACGACTGGCGGTCGAGAACTCCTCGACACTGCTCAGACCTCGCAGGACGGCACTGTGCATCAGAATTTTATCGATATCATGCATCAGATACGACAGGATATACACACGCCGCTCACGATCCGCAAAGGAGAAGCCTAATCCTTCATCGCGCAGGATCGTCAACAAGCGTAGCGTCGGAAAGATACCATTGAGCAGGTGGCTCACCATACTCTGGTCCTCTTTCGCGGCAAACTTTTGCTGCGTTTCCTCGGAGATCGTTCGGTTATCGCGCTGATCACCGCCCTTAGCCGAGGTATCGGCATACTGACCAAACAGTCGAGGCAGTACATGCTCAACAAAATCGAGCATAACCTGATCATCGGGAGGGATTTTGTCGCGTAAAAATTGGAGAAAAAACATTGTACACCTTCTTTCCAACAACCACATTGTGATAGTAAAGATGGGATTATGCCATCATGGCATTGTTCCCTTTGGGTTTGCGATATGCGAGCAGCGAGTCAAGCAAAAGCGCCTCCTGCCCGAAGACAATGGAGTACTCACTCCCAGCACTGTCCTGCAAGCGATAAACAGGAAAGACACCACCTAACTTGAGCTGCACTTTCAATTCCTGCGGTTTGAGATCGCTTATAATGCAGGTTAACTTTAAGCGTTTCAAATGCCGGTCGATCTCGTTTAACCAGATGTGACGCGGTTCACGGACGAACAACCCATCCCAGACAGCAAGGCGATGGAGCGTATCTGGATACTCGGAC
This sequence comes from uncultured Chloroflexia bacterium, assembly GCA_963802635.1. Classification (GTDB taxonomy): domain Bacteria; phylum Chloroflexota; class Ktedonobacteria; order Ktedonobacterales; family Ktedonobacteraceae; genus CAVTLG01. The sequence continues at coordinate 2,141,596 of CAWDJJ010000001.1, forward strand.
AGGTTTATGTTTCGCCCGAGTATGAGGTTGCGACGTTCAGGCACATATTCGTAAACTTTGAGGTAGAAGCGCTTGCCACGAAAATCACGTTCCTCTAATGAGCGACGTCGCACTTCCTGCATAAAGCTGTCTTCGTCAATAACTTCAAATTCCGTATTGGCGAGCAAGAAGAAAAGATCATAGGTGAGTAGCGCATCACCTGTCTCTGTAGTCGTCGTGTCCCAGACGCCGCAACTCAGCGGACTTTGCCCACGAAAACTCAGCAGATCGTCGAGTACTGGCCGCGACTGCTGCTTGATTGCCCAATACTTCTTCGCAGCCTTTGCCATCACTGACTTCTCTGGCGTACCATAGATTTGCTCATATTGTTGTGTCAATGCAGCGTAAAATTCTTGATTTTGATCTTTCTTCTGTTGCGATTTCAAGACCTCCAGGACATGCGCCGCCTGCACAACACCCCAACGTTGAGTATAGCCAGCAAACTCCTGCTCCGTCGGATACGCCTCACGCACCGCCGTATTAAATGCCGAACGCTCAACCTCTGTCTGTCCCTCAAAGACCTGTGCCAGGCGTTCGCGAATAAAATGGGGTACCAAAGCATATGCGCGATACTCGGAGAAGCCTTTATGGCGTCCCAGGCGACCAAAGCGCTGCAAAAAACTCCCCGCATTAAATGCTTCAAAGATCAGGTAGTTAATATGAAAATCGATGCCAATATCGACCGTTGAAGTCCCGACCAGGATATGTTTCATGAGCGCATCGCGCCGCTCACTCATCGGAGTCAAACCACTATTTTCGCCGACCGTAATACCCAATGGCTCAAAGTACTCCTTCAGGCGTATGAACAGGCGACGTGCGGTGGCCGGAGAATAGACGAGAATAGCGGCTTTGGCTTTGTCATCATCCTTGTGCTGCTGAAAAAACTGCAGTAGTTGCGGTAGATGTCCTTCAATCCACTGTTCGGTTGATTGCTCCTGATTGACTGCCTCCAACGAGATCGTACACGGCTGCAAAATGCAACGATACGCGCCTCCCTCGTCTGAACGACTATAGTGTCCTTGAATCACCTTGCAGCGCAGACCGCTACGTGCAAGCATCTTTTCCAAAAGCGGCGTGGGGGTCGCCGAGAGAAAGAGATACTTACGGCGCTCGTTGGGCTTGTTCCCATAGGTCGCGTGCAGATACCCGAGCATATTTACAACTGAGATCACTTGAGGGACGGCAAACGTATGGAACTCATCGAACAGAAAATAGTCGAAGTTCGCGCCCGTTGCCACAGGGAGTTCCTTGAGCATATAATCCCAGCCATATTGATAGCTCATAATCAGGTGAACCAGATCGGGATTGGTCAACAAGATGCCGTGGTGCATCAGGAGCTTTTTGACCTCTTCCAGGCGGGATGTTTCCTCGTGATCGCGCATCAACTGTGTGATACGCTCCCCAAACATCATCGCATCGCGCGCGAAGCGTATGCCAGACGTTTCACGATACTGCTGAAGAGCAACATGTTGATCCCTGATCAACTCATTGGTGGGATACATTGCGATGAGGTGTTGACCCTGCTGAAACGCCAGCAGATACGCGGCCAGACTCTTCCCGTCGCCTGTCATAGCCGTGTTGATCACCACATCCACTTCGGAGTCATTCAACGCTTCTAGCGTCTCAACCTGATGCTGAAGCAACCGTGTTCCTGCCAGGTTTTTGGTAGGATAACTGTAGGCAGAATATACTGCCGGAATAGATAGATGAACCTCTCCCATTGCACAAACCTCCTTTTTTAAGGCTTTGGAGCACAAGTGGAATATACTGACTACCTGTATTTCCAAAGCCCTTCGACTATAAAACTACAAATCCTATGCATCCAATCCTGGCCTTGTGATGCACATTAAAAAAGTGATCGGAGTCGCCGCTTCCAGGAATAAAGCGTACTGATCGGAATACCATGCTTCCGACTATACACTGGAGTGCTATCATCACTCAGGCTACTAGCAATTGAATGTTTCACTTTTACTTGCTTCGTGTACTTGTTTCTTCTCAATTTCTTTCCTCCTTGATTGAATGGACTTTAAAACGTGCTATTTTGCAGCAATATTAGTAATCGCTGCGTCGTTCCCACGAGGAAAGAATACCTGAGCCTAACCCATTTGTCAAGTAGTTCTAATAACTGTATACATACTAACAAGTCACTTGATTAAAGACTTGACCAAAGCCAACAAATGTTATACAATCAGTAAGCAGTAGATTAATCGCATTCGCGATTGAAAACTAATGACTGTGTACATAGCAGCGGTCGCTACCACTTGTCCAGCCGGATTTGGACCGCCCAGCCGCCCATTATGGGCGGCCTTTTTTTACTCCTCCGCATATAACTGTTGCATCGAAAAAGTCACCGCGCGCATCTTCTGCACCAGTTCCTCGGGAGCGATGCCTTCACCTGATTCCCATAACCCAGAAGCAGTTTGCTTGCCCACCAGAGCGAACGAGCGTAGCCTTCAACAATAGCCCCCTGATTTTCCTCCAGGAGTGTGACCTGCTGCTCACGTAAACGGGCGCTGAGCGTGCCATGCCGTGCCATCTCAGGCGCAACCCAATAACGGATTTTGACACCTGGACGTGTGCGCAAGCCCGGACGGTAGTGGTCATGGCGATCCCTATTGAGAGATCCCGGATGAATACGATCCACCCGATAATCAAGGAAACTACCAATCTCATCCACATAGGCCGTGAAATACCAGTGCCCTTCGCGGTACTCCAATTCATACGGTTCGACATGCTGATGCAGATCGGGAGCATCATGCCAACTCTTCTGCATCGGCGTGTAGCGGAAAGAGATATATGCTCCCTCTTCCAGTGCCGCATCGAGATGCAAAATAGTTTGATCGTGATGGCTATAATCCGTCGCAGGCGAGAGCGGAAGCAAAACCGGACGTGCCGCCCTGCGACGTTTTTGCTGCACCAACAGACGACTCTTCTCAGAAAAAAGCCACTCCCAGCGCCGTAACAACAGTTGCACGGCATCAGCATAGGGCGTTCCAGGAGTAAAACCTTCTTTTAAGGCCAGAAACGCTCGCGCCTCATGATCCTCAAGGTCAATCATAAAGACAGACTGTGCCAGCCCAAAGGTGGCATCTGCGCGATCATAGGTGATAGCTAACTTATGGCAGATTCCGCTGAGTAGTACACCACTCTTTGATGTTTGCATCATCAGGCTCAGGCAACTCCTCCACATCCCAACTTGTCAGCGTGGCAATATCGCGATACAGCGCTTTCTTGCGGATGATCACCATACAGCCAATGGATCTGTTGCCTGATAGATTCCTTGGTAAGACGAACAGGCCAGGAGACCTGAAAAAGGATCGCCAGCAGCATAATTCTGCTGGTCTTATCCCGACTAGGATGAACAAGAGATTGCTTCTGCCCCTGTAGTGAAGCCTCTCCTGAAGAGAAATCTTCCTCCATAATACCCCCTCCCTCAGAAAATGCAGTGATTGAATATGTCGCCTCAAGAGGATAGAACCGTAAGTAAGACATATTGATTACTGATAGCTGAAGCATAGCATAAAGCATGGGACAAGATCTGTCCCTGGCAGACAAATTTCTATATACCCATATGTATTCAGAAAATTAGATGGCCTATGGGTATAAGGCCGTGTTATGGTCGGCTTTTACCCTTTGTGTTCTGTAAACCATCCCACATTGCTCAAGAGCAGAATATAGAGAATAGTCATACAAAATATCAGTAATTAAAAATTTATAGTATAATAGTCAGTAATTGTGCCCTACCTTACAACACCCCTATCCCCTCCATTTTTTATTATTTATAGAACGTGAAAGGATTTTCTTTGTGAAGAGGCGCTTAGGATGCGTAGATATATTCCAGTATCCTCAGGCGGATCAAAGGGATGAGACCTATCTGGTGCCGCTTCCCACACTTCCCAATGTGGGCAATCTTACTCGCACGAAGCCGAACAAGTCACGCGTTTTTGTCATAGGCATGCTGATGTTTCTGGCACTCGTCAGTTTGCAGATGGTAAGCACGCCATCTCAGGCCCATGCGGCTACCACACTCTTTCACCTGAGTTACTATGGAGCTGATCTGAACAAAATGGCACAGGCGACCGGTGTCGATTTTGGGCAACCAGACACCGTTGCCGCCAAAGGACCCTGGCCGCAATACACCAATAACTACTGCTTTGCGGCTGCCGTGCAGGGCATGGTGAACTACGCTGACCTGATGAAGGGGTTATCTATCCGCTATCCAACACAGAGCAGCGAAGGACCATCATCTGGCAACCCTGCTAACGAGCAGTCAGGACAGATCCTTTATGACATGGACCACCATATGATTCCCCCCGGTGGACCATTAAAGGCAGTAGGTAGCGGTGCAAATCGCCGACCATACACGCTTGCCAACATTGCCTATGACTTTGGGGGCGATCCTCGCTCACAGTCATTTGCGACGGCGTATGAGGCACCCGCAGGGGAGTATTATCACGAGCACATCTATCACAATGGCGCTGCAGCGGCAACTATGGGTATAGCTAAGGCGCTGGCCGAATATTCACAACCGGTTATTGCATTGGTTAACCATGCCGAGCACTCGGTGCTTGTGGCTGGCGTCTGGGCTACGGGCAATCCATTGACTGACGCTAGTGCCAAAATTAGCGCCCTGGTCATTTACAATCCCTGGAATCAAAACTGGGGTGCCTATATCAGCACAAGCTATTACGCGCTCGTTTCCTACAGTGACTGGATTAACGCGAATAATCTTCCCAGTCCTTTTGGAGGAGTTAATACTTGGTTCAATGAACCCTATCAAAGCAACGGGAATCTTGATCCCGATCCATCGATAGGTATCTATCAAGCTGGAACTGGCACGGTCAATCCAAACGCGCACCACTGGATTGGCAACTATGTGATTATCCAGCGCGATGGCAACGCGACCAGTGCCAATTACACCTATGACGAAAATGATCATATCATGTTGAAGCCATAGGTGAGCCAATAACGCCGTTCTGGGACAATTAGTAGTGTCCGGAGCGGCGCTTTGCGCTTTTCACCCCTAACTGGGACTCTGCGGCGAGTATCCTTCTGGCGGCTTGCCCGTATCCCCCGTTGTGGCGGTGCGTATTCGTTTCGTGGCGGCAGAGAGATGTCACAGGAATACGCATCAATTGTCCCTCTTACTGACTAATCTTCTCATTGCAAAGTGGCGGCTTGCCCGTATCCTCATTGTGGCGGTGCGTATTCGTTTCGTGGCGGCGGAGAGATGTCACAGGAATACGCATTAATTGTCCCTCTTACTGACTAATCTTCTGATTACAAAGACTATATACTTTCATTAAAACTTTTCAAGATGTTTGTCTTTCGAGGCAATCCTATCGAACATCCAGGAGAAACAAATTGAAGCGCAGAACACTGATAGGGAGCTTTATTTTGATCATCATGCTCCTCATAGGTGTGGGTACATTCCTCACATCTGGAGAAGCGATGGCAAAGCATCCACACTCCTCTGACAGCCCCCAATGGGGGTACCAGAGTCCAACCGACACACCTACACCCACACCCGCGGCTCCAGTCGCCGGGAATCAAAACCAGCCACCTGCACCTCCTGCCTCTAGCGGCGCACAACGAACAGTCACCCTTACCAATACAACGCAACAAACCGTCTGGGCAGTCTCCACGGGCAATCCAGGTTTTACACCACCCGATGGAGGAGAATGGGTGCTTGCTCCCGGACAAACAACGACCCTCACCTATCCATCCACATGGAATGGTCGCATATGGGGGAGAACAGGATGTTCATTCAATAGCGCAGGCCAGGGGAGTTGTGAGACCGGCGATTGTGGAAGCGGCATCACCTGTGCCAACCTTGCCGACGATATTCCGGCGAGCCTGGCCGAATTCAACATGCAAGGAACAGGAATCGACTACTATGATGTCAGCCTGGTAGATGGCTTTAATCTGCCCATGACGATCAATGTGGTCTCGGGGCAGATGGGAGCACCCGCCAACGTCAGTTGTCTGACAGCATCGTGCGCCACCAATATGGACTCGGCGAGCGTCTGTCCAGCCGTCTTACAGGTCAAAGACGCAGGAGGAAATATTGTCGGATGTAATAGCGCCTGCAACGTCCTGCATCAGGATCAATATTGTTGCGCTAACGCCTATGCGACCGCTGCCACCTGTAATCCGAATACCTGGCCCGTCAATTATGCAGCCGTCTTTAAACAGGCAGTGCCCTATGCCTATAGCTATGCCTTCGATGATCCAACCAGTGTTTTTACCTGTATTAACAATTGTAGTTACCAGATTCTCTTCGGTGGATGAAAGCCATCTGACTAATCTTCTCATTGCAAAGACTATATACTTCCATTAAAACTTTTCAAAATGTTTGTCTTTCGAGGCAATCCTATCGAACATCCAGGAGAAACAAATTGAAGCGCAAAACACTGATAGGGAGCTTTATTTTGACCATCATGCTCCTCATAGGAGTGGGGGCACTCCTCACATCTGGAGAAGCGAGTGCATGGGATCCATACTACTCTGGCAGCCCCCAATGGGGGTACCAGAGTCCAACCGACACACCCACACCCACACCCGCGGCTCCAGTCGCCGGGAATCAAAACCAGCCACCTGCACCTCCTGCCTCTAGCGGCACACAACGAACCATCACCCTCACCAATACGACGCAACAAACCGTCTGGGCAGTCTCCACGGGCAGTCCAGGTTTTACACCACCCGATGGAGGAGAATGGGTGCTTGCTCCCGGACAAACAACGACCCTCACCTATCCATCCGTATGGAATGGTCGCATATGGGGGAGAACAGGATGTTCATTCAATAGCGCAGGCCAGGGGAGTTGTGAGACCGGCGATTGTGGAAGCGGCATCACCTGTGCCAACCTTTCCGCCAATGTTCCGGCGACCCTGGCCGAATTCAACATGCAGGGAACAGGAACGGACTATTATGATGTCAGCCTGGTGGAAGGCTTTACTCTGCCCATGACGATCAATGTTGTCTCGGGGCAGATGGGAACACCCGCCAACGTCAGTTGTCTGACAGCATCGTGCGCTACCAATATGGACTCGGCGAGCGTCTGTCCAGCCATCTTACAGGTCAAAGGCGCAGGAGGAAATATTGTCGGATGTAATAGCGCCTGCAACGTCCTGCAACAGGATCAATATTGTTGCAAAAACGCCTATGCGACCGCGGCCACCTGTAATCCGACCACGTGGCCCGTCAATTATGCAGCCGTCTTTAAACAGGCAGTGCCCTATGCCTATAGCTATGCCTTCGATGATCAAACCAGTACTTTTACCTGCACCAACAATTGTAATTACCAGATCCTCTTAGGTGGATGAAAGCCATAGCAGAAGGGAGTGTCCCTCCTTAATCACCTTTTAATGGGAACCATACCGGAGGGCGTGGGAAGCTCCAAGCGGATCATGCTTGCTCCCGCCTTGACCTCCAGTTCGGCGAGATCGCGGCCACGAAGTCGTGCTTCGATCTCCGCCGCTCCGCCCTGGATCACGATCCGCCACATGTGCCTGTGAATGACTCCTCTTCGTTTCACCTGAGAGACTCTTTTGCTTACACTCAGATCCAGAAGCAGGCTTCCTGCGCTATCTTACCATTTTCCATAACCCATCATTAAAGTAACCGGCCCATCATACGATATCTCATAGTAAGTGCTGCTATCACTGCGTCCAGGCACCCAAAAAGCGTCAAATGGTATTCACACTGCGCAAGAAAAGCCAGTATGAAGGAGACAATCGTGGCACGACCAAACACTATACGCTCAAAATACCTATCAGTGATTATTCCACTTTACAATGAGGAAGAAAGCATCTCACTACTTCACGAGCAGTTACGACAGGTATTAGAACATCAGCACTTTACGTATGAAATCCTCTATGTTGACGATGGCAGTAAAGATAGCACCTTTAGCCAGCTCACGCGCCTGGCTAAAAACGATGAGCATGTGCGCGTGATCCGTTTTCGGCGCAACTTCGGGCAGACAGCCGCCATGGCCGCTGGCGCAGCCTACAGTTCGGGTGAAATTCTCGTGTTCATGGATGGCGATTTGCAAAATGACGCGATTGACATCCCACGCCTGCTGCAAAAAATGGAGCAAGGCAATGACGTTGTCAGCGGCTGGCGCAAAGACCGGCAGGACGCGCAATTGAGCAGGAAGCTTCCATCCATGCTTGCGAATAAGCTTATATCGCGCGTGACTGGCGTCCATCTGCACGACTACGGCTGTACATTGAAAGCGTATCGCTATGAAGTATTCCAGTATATTCGTCTCTACGGAGAGATGCATCGCTTCATCCCGGCCTATGCAGCACTGGCCGGAGCATCTATCGCTGAATTAGAGGTGACACACCACGCGCGTCAATTCGGCACATCTAAATATGGCATTTCACGCACTATACGCGTGCTGCTGGACCTGCTGACACTTAAATTCCTGGGCAGCTTCAGCACAAAACCACTCTATGCATTTGGTAGCATTGGTCTCTCGTCATTAGCAGTCGGCACGGCAACCTCAGCCTATGCTATTGGACGCGCTATCCTACCAACACGTCCCCGTACGCAGCATGCTCCCTTATGGCCCGTTGCTCTTCTCAGTACAAGCTTCGGACTCCTCGCGATGATGCTGGGACTGCTAGCTGAGCTGCTGACGCGTACGTATCACGAAGCACAGCACAAACCCATCTATATCGTTCAACAAACGTTACCGGCAGTAGGGGCGGGGCTTGCCCCCGCCCTGTCCACCTCATCACACGCTGAGAACAAGCCGCCCGAAAAGTCGCACATTCAACGGCAAAGTGCGCATGAAAGTCTGGTAGAGCACTAATACCCACACAGGTATTATTGCCTTGCATTCAGATGAGCACGCAGTGCTAGCTACGCCAGTAGCGTTTCTGAATGCCTATGGGTAATATCACCTTCACATACATGCACCATATCACGGAAAGGGAGCTTTTTGTGAAAATACTGATGATCGCGCCTGAACCCTTCCTTGAGGAGAGAGGAGCGCCCTTTGCTATCCATCACCACATCAAAGCATTGCTATCCATGGGTTTCGAGGTGGACCTTGTTACCTACCATCTCGGCAAGCCGGTTGATCTTCCTGGCCTCACTATCCTGCGTATACCTGCCATCCCATTCGTGCGCCGGGTCAAAGTGGGACCATCGCTGGCGAAGATCCCACTGGACATACTCGTCTTCTTCCTGGCGCTTTGGCAGCTCTGCACCAAGAAATATGCCTACCTGCACACACATGAAGAAGCTGGCTTGATGGGCATTATCCTGAGTGCCATCTTTGGCTGCAAGCATCTCTACTATATGCACTCTGACCTCTCACAACAAATTGTGAGTAGTGCATTTACGGAAAGTTCGTTGCTTGTGGCTACGGTCAGAGCGATACAGACCTTCATGGTGCGCAAGGCAGATGCTGTGATTGCTATCTGCCCCGATATAGAGGCGGCGGCCAGGCGTATGTCAAAGCAGACGCCCATCTATATGATCGAGAACTCGGCTGTCGATGAGAGTTTACCACCAGCAGATCCAGCCTTCGTGAAGCGCTTGCGCAGCGAATTACGTCTTGGCAAAGGACCAGTGCTGCTCTACACAGGTACGCTGGAAAGTTATCAGGGGATAGAACTGCTCATACGCAGTATCCCAACCGTCTCTGCGATCATACCAACTGTACGCTATGTCTTCGTGGGAGGACAGCCAGATCAGGTTGAGGATATGAGCGATCTGGTGAGAGAACTCGGTCTCCGGGAGGCCGTACGCTTTGTGGGTCAGCGTCCGCTCGCCGAAATGCCAGCTTACATGGCGCTCGCTGACATCTTACTCAGCCCACGTACAAAGGGCACCAACACACCTCTCAAGCTCTATACCTACTTGCACTCAGGCAAGCCTATTCTCGCCACGAACATCTACTCACAGACACAGGTGCTGCACGCAGATACAGCTATGCTCGTGCCACCGACACGGGAAGACCTGGCGCAAGGAGCGCTGACACTTCTGCAACATCCCGAGTACGCGGCTGAGCTTGGCATGCGCGGAAAACAGTTTGCCGAGGAGCATTATAGCTGGCATGTCTTCCTTGAAAAGAGCACGGAAGTCCAACGTCAGTTCACAGCTGAAGCATTACCTTCCCTGGCAGCCTAGCCAATGCAGTATCCTCATACGGATCAATGGAATGGTGAAAACCTGCTGCCGCCTCCCGCGCCTCTCACATGAGGGTATGTTACACGAACAATGCCGAAGACGTCAAGTGGTTTGGCACTAGGCGATGTTCCTAATGGAGGAAAAAAACATGCGTTGTATCGTCACAGGAGTTGCAGGCTTTGTCGGATCGCATCTCGCAGAGCGCCTGCTGGCTGATGGACACGAGGTCTGTGGCATTGACGCCTTTATCGATTATTATAATCGTTCGATCAAAGAACAAAATCTGGAGGGTCCGCGTTCCTGGCGCTCTTTCACGTTTATTGAAGGCAATCTGGTTGATCTCTCTCTGTCGCCCTTACTCACGGGAGCAGATTGGGTCTTTCACCAGGCAGCACAGGCCGGTGTGCGCGCAAGTTGGGGACAAGAATTCACTCGCTATACCGAGTGCAATGTCCTGGCAACACAGCGTCTCTTAGAAACCGCGCTCCGTGTAGGAGGCATTAAGCGCGTGGTCTATGCCTCTTCCTCCTCTGTTTACGGCAATACGTCTGTATTGCCCATTCAAGAAGATGTTGCCTTGCGTCCATTTTCACCATATGGCGTGACCAAACTGGCGGCGGAGCATCTCTGTAGCCTCTATCATCACAACTTTGGACTCCCTACCGTCTCGCTACGCTACTTTACGGTGTACGGTCCACGCCAGCGACCAGATATGGCCTTCCATCGTTTTTGTAAGGCCGTGTTAAGCCATGAACCCATCAACATCTATGACGATGGCTATCAGACGCGTGATTTTACCTACATCTCTGACGTTGTCGAAGCCAACATATGTGCCGCCATGTCAGAAGAAGCAAGCGGTCATGTGATGAATATCGCTGGCGGCTCGCGTGTTACCTTACAGAGTGTTTTGCAGCTTTTGCATGATATAAGCAGTATTACACCAAAAATTGCTTTTCAGGCAAAACAGCATGGTGATGTCCGTGATACTTTTGCGGACACTGCGCGCGCGCAACGATTGCTGCATTATCGTCCTCACGTCTCTTTACGCGAGGGCTTAGCGAACGAGTTTGAGTTTGCACGTTCGCTGTATAAACAGGCACAACCAGTATAAATTGAGCATGTGAACGTTGAGCTGGACGTCGACGGGGACAAGCCCCGCCGCTACGCGAACGGGCATCCCATCATTGTCGATCCCGCCCGCGTAGCGACAATCCCTGGCGGTTGTCGATCTCGCCCACGTGCGTAATTATAAAAGGAGATGGTGATCTAATCATGAGTATGCCTTTTCTCGCCGATAGAGTACCCACTGGCAATGATCGACCACCGTCAACGTTGCCAACGCCAAAGGCACAGCGTTATAAATGGCTCAAGTTAGCTCTGCGCCTGGGCTGTACCACGCTTCTCTTCACTTTTTTGTTCAAATCATTCTCCTGGTCAGCCGTCCTTCAGCAGTTGAGCCATCTTGACGATGGAGGATTAGTGATAGGGGCAATGGTAGGCATGTGTGGTGTCATTATCAGCGCCTATCAATGGCATAGTTTATTAGCAGCAGAGCATATCCATATCGATCTCAAAAAACTTGTTAACTTTTACCTGATAGGTCTAGCCTTCAATCACTTCCTGCCTACGGGCATGGGGGGAGATGTTGTGAAAGCCTACTATGTCGGGAAAGAGGGCAACAATACAGCAGGATCAGCGAGTGCCGTCATCATGAGTCGCATCACTGGTTTCTGCGGTATGCTACTGGTTTCCGTGACAGTCCTGCTGCTCTGGAACAGTATATTCACGCATCAGTTAACGCTCATTTTCTTAGCATCCTGTCTTGCTCTTTGCGGAGCGCTTGTCGGTGTCTTCTGCGCAGTTCTATTCCTACCCAGGTTCTTGCATACCCGCCTGACTGACAGCGAAGCTGTAGCTGCGGCAGCAGCGTTGTCAGGCGGAACAAGAACGCAGAGGAAACGCTTCAGGAGACCACTGTTTCTATCCATCAGCAACGCGGGCAATACCATACGTAAAAGTATCGCGCGGCCACGTTCCATGGCGATAGCTACCCTGTTCGGGGCACTTTTTCATATCAGTGCTGCACTGAACTACTACAGCTACGCTACACTCATGCATATACATGTACCTGTCACTTTTTACCTGGTAGCCATTCCTCTTGTCGCGTTGAGTACGGTGCTGCCAACCTCTATCAACGGCTATGGAGTGCGTGAGAGCACCTTAGTCTTTGTCTTTTCGACTGTCCATGTTCCCGGTAGTACAGCCCTGGCCCTGGCCTTACTCGCGGATGTCCAGACGCTGCTTTTCGGAGTGCTCGGTGGCTGCATCTATCTCATGATGGGAGTACGGAACAAAAGAGATGCATAGAAGATACCATTTCCGTTCCTTTGGGTTTCAATTAATGGAGGGAGAAATTTTACGATGGATGATCAGAAGTGGTCTCAAGCCTTAGATGACTACCCTCTCATTCCGCCTGCCAACGATGCTGGCGCTACTACCTACGGTCAGGTCAGCGACGATGCGTATCATCAATCTGACGCTGCAACGTTTCATCCATATCAGGAAGAAAGAGAGCCTGGTTTTCCAGAGGAGCTGCAAGTTCCGACCGATACCGATAAACAACACGACAACGCATTGAGTAACGAGCAGTTAGTCGAAAGCAAACACAGGCAGCACGGCAAACGAGCATGGCTCAAACCAGAGTGGCGTATACCAGCACGCCATCTACCGAAACGGACGCTGGCGACATGGAGTATTATAGCCACGCTCGTAATTCTGGGAGTGCTGACTTTCACTGTTGCTTACCGCTATAATGCCATCCAGGTGGATGTGACGGCATTCAAGATCGGCCAGCAACAGAGTATCACCCAATATATTGGTGGTGGCGGAGTCACTTATCCATACCAGGAACTGAATGTTTCCTACCCGATAGCAGAACGTGCCATCAACATTCTGGTCAAAGCAGGCGATAGTGTAAAACCGGGTCAACCATTGATCAAGCTGGACACGACGCAACTCAGCGCGCAGATCGCCCAGGCGTCAAATAACGTCGCGGCTGCTCAGGCATATCTTAACTCTGTTTCGAATGCCTTCCCGTATAATCCCTTTACGGTTGCTGCCGCTCAGCAAGGTCTGCAAGTTGCTCAGAACAAGTATAATGCACTGATCGCACAGTCATCATCGGGTCTGCTACGCAACGGCAATTTGATCTCGCCGATGCAAGGCATTGTCACAACGATCAACATTAATCCAGGCCAGGTATTCGCCGCCAATACCATCCTGCTCACTGTGATGGACCAGTCCAGCATTATAGTACGCGCCAAGATCCCGTTGGAAAGCCTGGGGCAGGTCCGCCCTGGTATGCCAGTACAGGTCATGCCATCGGCTCTACCCAACACGACAATGCAGGGAACAGTGTCATCAATCATCCCACAGGCTGATCCACAAACCGATACGTTTGCAGTCTGGGTCACGGTACCCAATCCACAAAACATGCTGCTGGCTGGCATGAGCGCGTTTGTCCGTATTCAAGGTCAACTCAACGCCTTTGTGGTCCCGCGTCTTGCCGTACTGAATCCAGATCATGAATCAACTGTCTTTATGATACGCGCCGGACATGCCTATATCACTCAGGTCCACATTGTAGGACGCTCGGAGACGTCCGTCTTCGTGGACGCGGGCCTTACCCGTGGTGACCTCATCCTGTTGCTCCCGGCAGATAAAGTCCTGAGCAATGGACAAGCCGTGCTGGTGACTGAGACGAAATCCTAGAGCAGAAAGAGAGGGGAAAGCAGAGAACATGGTAACATCAAAGCGCATCTGGTCTCTGCTAGCGCGTGGGACTCCCTATCAAGTGCTTGTCCTAGCGCTGGCAGGAGGAACGATGTTAGGGGCGAGCCTCTCATGCTGGCTCATCGATCCTCTGGGCGAGACCTATACTGCCTGGCAACTGCCCATCGACATTGGCTGGCAAGTGCACACAGTTCTGCTCAATTATGGTTTTTTGTGTCTCTTGTGCTCACTCTACACGCTTTTCCTGGTAGTGCGAGCTGCACATGTCTTCTATACAACGCGGAAGGCTTCAGATAACGTAGCTACACCTGTGCCAGTCACCAGACAGGCTTGTACCATGGCAGGCTTGCTTTGTCTCTTGCCGCTGATCCTTTTCGTCATGCAGTACCTGTTTATCGACATGGGGAGCATTGCACAACTCGCGCGCGATGAGTTACAAGCCATGCTCATAAAATCACATTTCAATTATGGTACTTCTCCACAATTTATACCAATCCAATCCATGATTACTTTTGATCCTTTAACTATCCATAACCGCGAGGTTTTACTGATCGACCAGATCGGTTCTGGCTTTTTTCTGCCCTTGCTCAGTATGCTCATTCTATTGGCCGCGCGCAGACTTTTCCCGACCAGCCGACAGGCAACATCGCGACGAAGACGTCGTTGGCAGCTTACAGCGACGATAGCAGTGGCATTGTTGCTCTTCGCCATACTGGGACGAGGACCTGCCGCGCTTGCCTGTAACTACCAGGCGCAGCATTTGCTGACCACAGGAGACTATACAGCCGCGCTCACATGGCTTGATCATGCACGCTCGCTCAATCCATCACTGGATCAGTTACCGTCCTACCATATCGAGCAAGGGCAAGCCTGGTATTACCTTCACCCACAACAACCCACAGTTGAGAGCCAGGCTTATCTAGCTGACTTTTACAGCCAGCAGAATGACTACCTTTCAGCCTATCAGCAATTGCTGGCGGCTCGCCAGAGTGATCCACAGTCACGCTGGCTCATCGATGAAACCACGGTTACGCTCACGCGCTTAGTAGAAATGCCTCACCCTTTAAACGGTGCACCAGTGACGCGTATAGCGGTTGAGGAACCATCAATAACGTGGCTCTACGCTATGGTACAGGCCGATCCATCCAATGTCTATGCACACTACCTCCTGGGACGCATTAAGTACGATCTTCATGATTATGCGAGTAGTACAGCACAGATGTTCGCTGTGCTCAACTTGAGTCGGAATACGGATATACAATCCTCGGCTTATACCTACCTTGCTCTGAGTAGCGAGGGTGAAGGCAACTATGTTACCGCGCGAGAGTATCTGTTTCGCGCTCAGGACCTGGACCCAGCCTTCCGTAACAATACAGCGCGCGAAGAGATATCCGGTCTCCGTTAACGCGCAAGAGATAGAAAGGTGATGCGCGTGCTCACTTCACACAGAAATACTTCCTCACTGCATCCGGGTGAGATATTGCCACCTCTCACGCCTGAGGGTGCCAGGCAGACACACCCTCGACGTAGAGTGTTTCGCCACATGCTCTGGCTCTGTCTGCTACTGGCCTGCACGGGAACAAGCTGGTTCGCCTTCCAGGTGTTCCTGGTACCGCAGCCAGAGGAGTTTCAGCCAAATTGGCAAGATGCGCGTTGGGTGCAGGCCAACGATGCGACTGCACCGATTGCTTACTTTCGCTATGCGGTACAATTCGACAAGCCGCCGGACAATACCTTTATCACTGTTACTGCCAATCAGGTGTTCCGTCTCTATACCAACGGTATCTATATTGGCTCCAACACGATGGATTTTGTACAGGGCAATACACGACAAACCTATATGTTTGATCTGGATGCCTCGCTAGTAGCGGGCGTCAATGTGATCGGTTTGCGCGTCGCCAATGTCGATAAAGGCACGCCACAGGTACGTGCTACTATTGACGCACAGTGGGGCCAACAGACCTACTATTACAGCACTGGCAAGGGTAGCTGGCAAGCCACAGCGCAAACAGCTCTTGTCCATCCAAGAGCAGAGCAGAGCAGCTATGCCTGGACGACGCGGCTCTTTGACGCCAGTCGCTGGCCCCAGGCGCAAGGCGTCGCTCAGCCCCCACGCTCATCGCTTCTGATGGTCAATCCGCAGATCTATGAACAGCCGATGCCAGCGCATTGGCTGAGTGTCGGTTCTGGCAATGGACACGAAGGATACTTTGTGCGTAGCTTTGCTTTGCCAGCAGGCTTTACTAATGCTCTGTTGCGCATCGTTGCGACTGGCGAAGCTGACATTTTTATCAATGACCATCTGTATATGCAATGGAACGGTCAGGTCAATGTCCCACAGATCAATGTCGTCAACTACTTGAATGATAATGGCGAGCCTGCCCCTTATCGCAACGGTCTGATGTTAGGTGTCTACGATGTCTCGTCCTACTTGCATGCTGGCAACAATACTATCGCGGTTCACGTACTGGCACCCGGCACGATGACCGCCAAGACAGGTCTGGACACGTTGAAAAGCGCTCTATCACTGGATATACTGGTGGGTGCCAATGGTACGTATAGCAATCCATTCACATCTGATGTCGGTTGGTACACATCGTCACAACCTGTTACTGGCTGGACGCGTGCAAGCAATGCAACATTTGGTTGGGCACCACCTGATGCCGTAGGTCGACCAGGGGCGAGTCGAACGTTCTACCTGCCGGACAGCAATACGCCACGTAATGTGCAGGTGATACCACCGACCCTGATCGGTGAAATCATCGCGTATAGTAGTATAGCTGTGCTGGTCTTCTGGCTCGTCAGCGCGTTGATCCTCCTACGACGCTACTATCCTAGCAGACGTGCTGCACTTGAAGCGACCAGCCTGGTATGGTTCCCGGCCCTGGCGTGCGAAGCGGTCTTAGTCACCCTTACCCGTGAACCGCTGATGCCTCAGCCTTTCCCCTATACCTGGCAGTGGGGCATGGTCCTGCTCGCGCTGCTGGGACTCAGTACCCTGGCACTCTGGTGGCATGCGCGCAGAACTTTTCTGCAACGTCAGCAGCAAGCGGCGCAGGAAACAGCATCTGTCAGTGCATATATGCATGATCGTGTCTACCCACGACAGCGTGACCAGATGCCACAGACATTGCTCCAACATATCCAACGCTGGCTGCGGCACAACTGGGCCATTCTGCCAGTTATCCTGCTGACCATCCCTATGGTTTGTTACGATCCAACCTATGAGCCTTTCTGGCAGGACAAGTTGTCCAGTTATTACGCGGCGTTGCATATTATGTCCTCGGGCTATCCGGCCTTTCCATCTGGTTTCACCTATCCCAAAGGAGAATTGTTCTCTTATATACTGGCACTACTGATGTTCATCTTTGGCACCAAAAGCCTGCTGGTGCCACGTCTGATCAGCATGGTCTGTTTCCTGGCAAGCCTGCCTATCCTGTATGTTGTCGGCACAAAGCTTTTTAACCGCAAGGTCGCCTGGTTCGCCACGGCGATGCTGGCATTTTCGCCCTATACGATGATCTGGTCGCGCCAGACGCGAATGTATGAGATGGCGCAACTGATGGTCATTCTTGTATTGTACACTTTTTACCGAGCTTTACAGCATCAGGACAAAATTCGTCCCATCTGCATTGCCTCTGTGTGTCTCATCATTGCCTACTTCAGCCATGAAGAGGTTTTCGTGATCCTGCCCGCACTGCTCGTTTGTGTCTTAGTGAGTAGCCGCGAAGGTGCATATGGTTTCCCGGCGGTGCTACGCAATAAGCACTGGTGGGTTGCTACTTTGATCGGCTCGACCTTTATTATGGCGCAATTATCGGTGGTCTTCCTGACCCATCCACTGAAGTTGGGTTCAGACCAGAGCCAGCGTCCGCAAATCCAGTTGACGGCGGATAATGTTTCGTACTACTTTAATCTGTTGTTCACCACCAGGCCAATGAAAAATAGTCCCAGTCCCTGGCTGGCGATGCCGCCGTTTATCGGACTCAACTCATTACTTGCTGTCCTTGGCTGCGTGTTTGCATTCTGGCGCAAAGATAAACGCGCGCGTTATTGCGCTCTCTTCTTAGTGTCTTCGACGATCACCCTCGTTTTCGTCTTTACCATGCAAGCGGACCGCTACTATTATCCGCTCTTGCCGGTCTACTACCTGCTGGGAGCTTATACGTTCTGGAAAATACTCGCGGCCTTCTGGGGGTTCGCACGTCCCTACTTGACACGACCATGCACATGCCCTGCGCTCATCGGTCACAGGCTAACCCCCATTATGCGTAGCATGCTTGCCGGAACGGTAGCTTTTTTGTGTGGCTGTATATTGATCACGCCGATGTTGCCGCTGAGTAACTTTAATCTGTTTGTCAGTCGTACACTGGGTCTGAGCTATCACCAGCACTACGGCGACTACAATAACGTTGCCAATTATGTCCACGCACATATGCAGAAAGGAGACCTTGTCGTTACTATCGCGCCTGCGGTGATTGTGCTCTATTATGTCGGCCAAGTTGACGACTTCTTCTCCATTGATCGTGCCCTCTTCTTGTTTGAGCGCAATGGTCAGATAGTTGAAACGACCTCTGGCTCTCATCCGTTGCTCAGCGAAGATGATTTCCAGGCCGTTCTCGCCAAGCATAACCGCATCTGGCTCATTTCAGATAATGGAGGCTACCAGGGAGGCGTAACCAAAAACGCCCGCTTCACTTTCCCACCTCCCGACTTCCGACTTGTCTACGAAGGGTATGGATCGTCGGTCTACTTCCGCAGCGCCAATGGTTAGGAACTATAGGTCGTTGCTGGATAATGATAAGGGGTGAGTAAATAACCCACTCCCTATGACTGCGACTTGCTATCACATGGTTGGTGATCGTTCTCACGAATAGGCGTAGACGATCACCATTTGTAAGAAGAAGAGAGGAGGAAAGCATATGCGTAATCAATTCGCAACATATATGCCAACGTGCGTATTCGTGCTTATTATGCTTATTATATCCAGTTGCGGTGCACACAATCAACAGACAAAAGTACAAAAGGCACAACAAGCATCTATGTCACACATGCAAACAACACCCACCGCTTTCGCTATACCCACGGAGTACCCTCAGATTGGGCAGCTCAATCCTGACATTGATCAACTCACGCGCGCCGTGCTTATCAACATACGGGAGCATGGTTGGAACCCTAACGCGGTGATGCGTGGGAAAGTCGTAGGAGGTTTATTTATCAACTGGAAAATGGACGATCCGTCACAGACCAATGCCTTAAAGCAGGGTTCTGATGACGCGACTGCCGGTAGTCATGACCCCCAGGTCGACTTGTATTATCTGAATGCACTGGCAGAATATGATACGCTGCACCCGCAGGATCAGACCTTCGCAACTGACACGCAAAAAGCGCTGGCCCAGGTGACATTCGAATTTGCCAATTATAATCTTCCGAAGGGGTGGATTTATTTCTATCTGCTGCGTAGTGGCATGCTTCTGCACAACCAGACGCTCGTCAACGAAGCACATACGGCAGCTACCAACTACTATACACACTGGTATGCTCCCGCTGTGGGTATTGTGTATAATAGCTCCCATGCTCCTGGTATCTATAATGTTGAGCACACACTGAACTGTGGGGCAGCTCTGATCGATGCTGGTACACGCTGGCAGCAGCCCACCTGGATACAGGCAGGCAAATCAACCATCGATCATACAATCACTACCGCGCTTGATCCGGTGCATCACCTGTTCTACAATAACGTGATTGTCGAAATCAATGACCAGCAGCACATCCAAAACGATCAGGCTAAGCCCAGTACGCAAGGCAATGGTGTGCAAGCGCTGATCACCGCTTATCGGCTGACGCATATCCAGCGCTATCTGGACACCGCGGGCCAGATACTGCAAGCGATGTTCGCTAGCAGTTTGTGGGACCAGACCAACGGGGGTCTTTTCTTCGCGCTCGATCTGGATAGTAATCATTTAGAACAGAGCTACAAAGAAACGCGTGGACAGACGCTCTCGCTGATCGGTCTGTATCGTTACAATCTGGCACTGAGCAAGGCGGAACAGCCACAGCAGTTCCTCGACAAGCAGACACAGCTTATCGATGTGCTCAGCAAGCATTTCTATCAATCGACGTATCACGGCTTTTTCTATCGTGTCACGCCCACCTTCCAGATCTACCAGAGCCATGCTGGTACCGGTATCGGATTGGAGGACTACTTCACCACGGAAGCCATGGGAACAGCCCTCGACGCGCTCCAACAGACCGAGTTCGCCCAGATCTCCATTTGACCTTTTACTTACCTTGTAAGAAAGATACGGCCAGAAGGTAACAAACCTTCTGGTCTGCTTTGTTTGGCTGCTATTGCTTGCCACTCCAGCAAGTTTTACAATGATGAAGAAAGATTTTCATCGCAAGATGGCAGAAACGGAGCTACCACCATGACACCTCTTGATCCCCTCGGCAAGATGGCACCGTACACGACGATACGACGTGCCTACGGACCAGCCTCACCGCAGTTTGGTGATCTCTACCTACCAACTACACCAGGTCCATATCCAGTCGTGATCCTCATTCATGGTGGCTTCTGGCGTGCTGCCTACGGACTTACCTTGATGAGCGGACTGGCCGAAAATCTGGTGCAATCCAGCATCGCGGTCTGGAACATCGAATACCGCCGTATAGGAGATACGGGCGGAGGCTGGCCTGGCACGCTGCATGATGCTGCGCGAGCGGTAGATGCACTAAGCACATTTGCGCCAATCTATAATCTGGACCTCCGACGTGTCGTACCTATCGGACATTCCGCAGGAGGCCATCTAGCGCTCTGGCTGGCGGCGCGTCGACATATCCCCCCTCACAGTCCTGCCGCACCTACAGGATCGCCACTCACATTTACGGCTGTGGTTAGCCTGGCGGGCGTGCTGAACCTTGAGCATGCCTGGTATCTCGGTCTGGGTCGCAGTGCAGTCGAGGAACTGCTGGGAGGTGGACCTGAAGAAGTTCCTGACCGTTATGCTGCCGCTTCACCTATTGCACTGTTACCTCTAGGCTTGCCACAACTGCTCCTGCACGGTACAGCAGATGACCGCGTCCCACTTATTATCAGCCAGGAATATGCGCGCAAAGCCAGCGCGGCAGGCGATCCCGTGAAGCTCATCGAGCTGCCTGCCGCTGATCACTTTGTGCTGATTGACCCGGACTCAGCGGCATGGAGGACGTGTCTGCTGGAATTAGAACATTTGCACCTGACGGACTGATAGTCTCTGTATTATATTTTATTACCTAGTAGCACTTTTCTACGCAGCGGTCACAAATGTAAACCCGTCTGGTTCATATATACGTTGTAGGACTGACCATCCGCAGGTCTGCCCACATCGCTCACATAAGTGGCCTTCACAAAGGGGGCGGCCCACCATTGCGATTGTTGGGCGGCGTCAAAAAAATCACCGTCGCCGCCATTGAGCGCCACCGGCACCGAATCTCGCTGGTTGATATCATTGTACTGCCCAAATAGCCGCGTGACTTTGTATCCTGCATGCAAGCCCACAATATTTAACCACGTCGGGAACTCGATAACGTTAGCCTGTAACATCCACCTGTCACCCGCCACATCGTAAATTTGCTCGGACTGCTGATTGCCATGTTGATCATAGAGCGTCAAGTCAACGCTCATCTCGTGACTCTGATTTGCCACTGGTAGCGCGCGCACAGTTGCCACTTTAATATCGCCTGTGAGACCAAGATAGGTCTGAACCGCAAACGTTACCCAGAGCAACGAGATTGCCACGATGACCATCACAATACCGCTAAAACCACGTTTCCAGCGTAAACGCCGACGGTGTCGCCATCGACGAAAGGTATGCCCTGTTTCGTCCTCATATTCTTCAAGGACTTTCTCTTTCTGCCACAATCCTACTAGTGTCGAAATGAGCATGCCCACGCCTAACGCTGCAATCAGCAGGAGCACGAACTGTTGCCACCCTATTTGCACCGGTATATTCATTTCGCTTCTTTAGCCTTTCCGTATTGCGCCCTTACATTTTCGCCTACTTCACCTTAGCAATATCCTCTATAGTATACGAACAAAATGGATCTTTCATTTCATGATTGCAAAAGTGGCAAAAGTCCTGCACGCAAATCGCACCCTGCTCTCTGCCACCTACTCTTATTAACGTATCTCGTGGCAAGTTTTTCAATGCAGTGGCCCTCTCGGACTCCCTACTACTCCAACTTTGGCATGCCATTTAGTGGCACGTATTCCAAATTCACATCATTCTACTTGTACACTTATTTATCACCGCGTACGTCTCTATAATAGATATCTTTTGTAAAACTCGACTGTACATTCTCACAAAATAGTATATCTTCTCAGAATATACCTGGGAGGCGTACCGTTTTCTCTGCTTTCGCGCTGATTTCAAACACATTCCCAATGGTGGAGAGATTTTATCATGCAAAAACCGCAAGCGATCATTTTCGACCTGGATGGCGTTTTAACCGATACATCAGAATATCATTACCAGGCATGGAAGCATCTTGCTAACGATGAAGGCATTCCATTCACGCGTGAAGACAACGATGCACACCTGCGCGGTGTTGGCCGTTCGTGCCTCTTTACTCTACTTGATTCGCGGTCGTCAGTACTCTGAAGCTCAAATTCAGGAAATGATGGAGCGCAAAAATCGTTACTACAACGAGTTGATCAAGCAAATGAAGGCCGATGAAGTCGTTGCCAGTGGACAAGCCCTGCTGGCCGAAATCAAGCAAGCTGGTATCAAAATAGCCATTGCCACAGCCAGTAAAAATTCCAGTACTGTCCTTCAGCATCTCAATATTGCCAGTTACTTTGACGGTATTGCCGATGGGTATTGCGTGGTCAACGGGAAGCCTGCTCCTGACATCTTTGTCTTTGCTGCTGGTATGGTGCGTGTGCCCACCCCCCACTGTCTGGGTATTGAAGATGCTGATGCCGGGATCGAGGCTATCAAAACTGCGGGCATGCAAGCCATCGGCATCGGACCACAGCAACGTTTTCACCGGGCCGATAAAGTGTTATCAACGCTCGCCAACGTTAGTCTACGAGACTTATTAGCGTGATGCAGCATCCTGTCATACGGAGGAAAATGTCTCAGTGAATAGTTGGTATGTCAACGAAGATACATTTAACCCAGACATCAAGCAGGTGCGGAGCCAGGAAACCGTCTATACCATTGGGAACGGCTACTTCTGCACACGTGGTGCCTTTGAGGAAGATTATCCGAGGGCTACCCCCGCTACATTATTGTGGGGGATTTTTGATACTGTGCCTATTGCCAAAGAGGAGCTTGCCAATGCTCCTGATTGGACGGTGATCAAGTTGTTCGTCAATGGCGAACGTTTCCGTCTCGATAGGGGTACACTTCTCGACTACCACCGCACTCTTGATCTCCAAAACGGCACACTCAGCCGCTCTGTGTACTGGAAAAGTCCGGCGGGCATTACTATCAAGGTGATGACTGAACGTTTTGCTAGCCTGGCTGATGAACATGTTGGCATTATACGCTACAGTGTCACCGTTGTAGAAGCTCCCACTCAGCATCCAGTTGACATTGCCCTCTGGTCAGAGATCAATGCAGCCCAGGGCAATCATGACCTCTTGCATTTTGCCACGGTAGACCAGGGTCATCGCGCAGATCTGCTCTGGCTACACAGTCAGACCAGGCATACAGCGGTTCAACTCGCGCAGACGATGAGTTTTACAACTACTACCCCGGCTTTTCGGCAAGAGATTATCGACTCCGATATTGCTCCTGGTATCCGCTTTTACGGCCAGCTTACACCCGACGCAACGTTCACCGCCGAGAAAGTGGTCGTTATGTATACATCGCGCGACGACGTTGACGATGTTGTGCAATCCGCACTAGAGCATCATACACGGCTGAGAGACGCTGAGCAGGAGCGCAGTTCGACATCTTTGGGCCATACAACATCTGCTTCTCGGCAGCATGTTTCTATGTATGACCAGTTGCACGCTCAACAGCAGGCTGCCTGGCAACAGTACTGGCAGATGGCAGACATTGTTGTAGAGGGCGATACAAAGGCACAGTTGGGTCTGCGTTATAGTCTTTACCAGTTGCGTATCAGTACTTCTACACATGATAGTCGATATAGTATTGCAGCTAAGGGCCTGACGGGCTGCGGATATCGTGGTCATATTTTCCATGATACGGAAATCTTTATGCTGCCCTTTTTTACATATGTGCTACCAGACATTGTACGCAACCTGTTGCTCTATCGCTATCGTCTGTTGCCTGCGGCGCGTAAAAAGGCGGCCAGTAACGGTTACGCAGGAGTCCAATATCCCTGGGAAAGCACATTGGACGGCGAGGAGGCCACACCACAATCGATGCTTCACCCAGAAACTGGGGAGCTTATCTCTGTCTTGAACGGCGTTCTCGAAATTCACATAACCGCGAGCATTGCTCACGCTGTCTGGACGTACTGGAACGTCACGGCTGACGATGATTTTATGCACGACTATGGCGCTGAGATGCTGCTGAGTACGGCGATGTTCTGGGCCAGTCGCGTCGAGTGGCACCCGGAGCGTGGGGCGTACGAGATTACGAATGTGATTGGACCAGACGAGTGGCACGAACATGTCAATAACAATGCCTATACCAATTTTATGGCGAAATGGAACATGCAGGCCGCTCTGCAAACGTTGGCATGGTTGCAAACAGTTGCACCGACGAAGGCTCGTGAGCTACTACAGCAGCTCGGGCTGACGGCTAAGCAGCTTGACCATTGGCAGACGATACAAGATGGTCTGCGTATCCCACAAGACAAACAGAATGGACTCATGGAGCAATTTGATGGCTTCTTCAAGCTGGCGCGGCTAGATCAGGAAAAGTATAAAGGGCGCAAGGATTCTTATCAGGCTATCTTAGGTGTAGAGGCTGTACAGAAGTACCAGATTATTAAGCAAGCCGATGTGCTGATGCTGCTGATTGTCCTCAACCAGGAATTCGACCTCCAGACGAAGCGCGTGAACTGGGATTATTATTATCCTATTACTGATCACGCGTATGGCTCATCCCTGACGCCTGCGCTGCACGCTGTACTCGCCAGTGAGTTAGGGCTGGTCGATACGGCATACCAACTCTTCATGATGGGCGCTTTTGTTGACCTGGACAATTTACGCAGCAATACGCCCGAGGGTATCCACCTGGCTTGTGCAGGAGCAGTATGGCAGGCTACGATCCTGGGTTTTGCCGGATTGCAGGTGTCCGCTGACGGCTATACGACGCGCGCACACTTGCCAGAGGGTTGGACACGCCTCGCCTTCAATTTCAGACACCAGGGTGAGTTGATACATGTTGACTTACGACGTTAGCCACGTGCTAAGCCTGCGATGGCCGCAGACTCAGCACGCTACACACCTTTTCTGCTTTTGCAGGGAAAAGAGCAATTCTCTCACCAAAACCCCTTGACAACAACGCCTGGTCGCGTTATGATAAGCCTTGTGATAAATCTCACGTGCATTTGCATCTGGTGTTTACACAGTTGAGGCGCATTCGTCTAGCGGCCAAGGACATCGCCCTCTCAAGGCGGAGATCACGGGTTCGAATCCCGTATGCGCTACCAGTTCGTTCGAGGAACCGCCTTAAGCCAGTATATAAGCGGCTTGAGGCGTTTTCTTTTTTGTAAAAGCTCTCTTTATGTAGCAACGCTGTAGCAACGGCAGATTTTTTTACCTTTTAGGTTTGTTACGTACACCTGCGCCAGCCATACCGTCGTCATCATCCCGCTTTAAAACATCATGTAACTTATCCATAGCGTCTTGCTGCATTCCTGGAAGTACATGAGAATAGATATCCATCGTCATGCTAATTTGTGTATGGCCTAATATCTCCTGTACAACCTTTGGGTGTACCCCTGCACTTAGTAACAATGTTGCTGCACTGTGCCTAAGATCATGAAAACGGATCGGGGGCAAGCCAGCTTGATCAAGAAGTTTCTTTAGTTCTTCAACCACGTGGTTAGGGCCAAGATGTGTACCAATGATGGTACAGAACACATAATCGTGATCCTGCCAGGATGCATCTGCCTTTAATTTCGCCTCCAATTGTCGTACACGGTGCAGCTTGAGGACTTCAAGGGCAAACGCGGCTACAACGATGCTACGTCGGCTTTTTTGTGTCTTTGGTTCTGCCTCTACATACACATGTTCACGGTTGGGTGTTTGCGTAGGAACACGTGATAAAATACGCCGCACCTGTAACGTTCCCATGGCAAAATCGATATCCTGCCATTTCAGCCCCAACAATTCACCGCGCCTCATTCCCGTTGCTAATGCCAGTGTAAAAAGCGCTTCCCATCTGTGACCACGTATAGTAGCCAACAATTTTTGTACTTGCTCTACTGACAGCGATTGTATCTCATGCCGTACCCTACGTGGAGGCGAGGCTAAATCACAAACATTTCTAGCAACAAGTCCTTGCTTCACCGCTGCGTCCAGGGCATTATGAAGGACGCTGTTGTAATAGATGATGGTTGCGGGTGCTAAACCTTCTTTTTCCTTCTTCGTATAAAATGCCTGGATATGTCGCACCGTCAATTTTTGTAGTTGGTGAGAACCAATCGCAGGAATAATATGCAAAGTCACGGCTTCTTTGTAACGCTCATATGTGCGTAGGCGTATACGTCGTCTTTGTGTATTCTCCAGCCAATCTGTTAAAAATTGGGTTACTGTTTGCTGCTCAGCCGTTATCAGTGTTCCTTGCTGCTGCTCATGTAACAACTGCTTTAACTTATTGGCTACCTCAGATCTTTTCTTTCCATAAACAACCTTTCGCTTCCCATTGTCAAGCGTGATGCTTCCTACCCATTTTCCATCTGACTCTCGCTGATAGATCGAGCCTTCACCATTTCCTCTTTTTGCCATAGTAGCCTCGCTTTCCAGAAAAAAAGATAGCTCCAGTGGAAACACTTCACTGGAGCTATCAATCAATTATTCCGTGACGTTTATTGTCGCTCTGCTATCCAACATTTCAACGCATCAAGAGACACCCGCACCCACCGACCGGACTTGATTAACGGAAGTCCTTCATCTCTGACCAATCGATAAAATTTAGAGCGTCCGACTTGAAGCACCTGCATAGCTTGCTTAACCGTCAAAAGCAACGGTTGCATCTCTGACGGTGTTTCTATGTGTTGCATACTTACACCTCCTTCTTACGCTTTTTGTGCATACAAAAACTTCTTTTCCCGTACGACGTCCACCGGGGATGTGCGCGTTTTCTGCCAACGTTCAATCACCTTGTCATAGATCATGCTGAACATTTCCGCAGCACAGTTATCATCGTCAAGCTCCATCTCACACCATGCCGCTAGCGTCGTCGCATAGCCCGCAATCGCCGCCACGCCACGATCTATGTTTTTCTCCCGGTGCACGTGTCGAACGAGTGGGCCTAATCCGTCTCGCTCTTTGTCTCCGTAGGTATCAAAGGCGTGTTGCAGGTGGACCCATCGAGGATCAGTGTTCCACCGGGTTCTATTTTTACCAGGACCAGGACGGACCATGCGTAACCATTCACACGTACAGTACTGCCATAAGCGCTTGATATTGCTGATAGCCTCCGTTATGTTGTCAATGTCCATATCACGAAAGCACGGGCGCTCAACGGCGTATTCGATGCGCCATACTGGTTGCTCACCGTCCCAGCCATGTGCTTTCCAGAGCGGGAAAAACCATTGCTTCTCAGGAGAACGCTGCTTGATTTCGGCTGTCTTGTTGTAGATTTTGAGATTGACCGGGCGTCCATGTCCGCTAAAGGTGATGGTTTCCAGCGTGCGCCCGTAGTAGTACTCCTGGTCCTTTTCTGACTCACGAATGGCCCGCTTGCCGAGGGCATGAGTCACAAACAAGTAACGCCACTCTGTGGGAAGCGCTAGCCCCACCACATCAACGCACATATCAAGTTGTGCCACTTGCAGTCCAATGTCATCCCCAAAGATGTCAGAGAGCAATCCTTTCACCTCGTCTATCGCGTCCTGCACATTACCCAGAGACCAGAGGTAACTACTCATCAGTGTTACCTTTGCGATCATGGGAACCTTGAGCCGTGGCGCTATTTTCAGTTCAAGACAATCATTGCGTATGATGTACTTCCAGGCCGGGGCGCTATTGGGAAACATCAGCATACGCGCGTCATGAAAGGTCATCGAAGTTGCTAGCGGCTTGTTGTGCTCCTTTGCGTTCTCTTGCCATACCTGAAAGAGCAAGGAGAGTCGCTCCGGTATCTCTTGCTCTTTGCGTGGCTTACCATCGTCACCAAGACGCTTGACATTGACCTTGACCGTATCAATGCCCGTTCCTACAATCTTTACTTGTTCTACCATTGCTTTCTCCTACAAAACTTGCTCCACACAACAGAAAAGGGACCGTCTCTTGTCAGTCCAACCCCTTCTCATCGTTAGGAACGGTAGCCGATAGCGCGCCGACACTCCGTGCACAATAGGCGAACCTCGATCCCGCCACGTGCGTTACGCCAGTTGATTGACCGGCAGTGTGCAAGCTTGTGGCACCGATGGCACCATGTACGAAACAGGTCCATATTTTCACATTGCTCCTTCCAGGTCTAAGACCCCTCTACAAGGGCATTCACGCCCATTTCTGTGTAAAAAGAGGGACCCGTGTTACTAGGACGGGTCCCTCGATTGACGTTGCTTTAATCTTTGCTCAAATGCATTGTTTAGCTGTGTCAATCTTCGTTGAGCTTTCGGCTTGAGCATCATTCCTACCAGATGCCAGTCAGAAACCTCTCCATTTTCTAGCTTTCTGACACACGAGAAACCATGTACTGTATGACCTGTTGCACTGTATGTCATAGAGACTTCAATCAGATAGTAGGGTCTTGTTTGTGTTGCCATAAATGCTTTCCTTCCATAAAGATAGCTCTCACCTGCATTAAGACAGTGAGAGCTATCATCTTTCACCCGAGAGAACACCATCTCCCTGGATACGTTGCCAGAGGGACCGCGCATCCAGGTGGTAGAAGTAGCGCAAGAAGTCAAAGACCGAGCCGCCTTGCTGCCAGGTGTAGCAGTACCAACAGTACCCGCCTGGCACCCCTGGACGATACACCTTGAACGATGCGCGGGTATCTTGCCCGCATGGGTGATGCCAGGAAAACGGGCATTGTCCTACTCCCGTACGATCCAGATCGACAGAGCGCCCAATGACCGTGAATGGGTCTTGCATGGCACACCACTCCCGAATAGTGAGCCTGTCTCGTTGGGTTGGTTCGTTTCTGGCAGGGAAGGAAAACGATGTTTTTTTGTGAGGTACCGGCCCGACATGGGAACGTGGGGACACGTCCGGGACCGTGACCCGCTCAATGGTTGCCAGCCAGGTGATTGCCTCGCTGATGGTTGCTGCAACAGGCACGGTCTCCGAATTGGCCCGTTGCACCACAAACGGGTATCGTTTTCCTGATCGGTGGTGCACCCCAAAGGGTAAGCGAATCACCGACCCGTAGCGCTTGATGATGTCCTGTTTGGGGTAGAGTTCCATCCCCGTCGGGCAATAGGGATGAAGCCAGGCACGCGCCCGCGCTGCATCAACCGGTGCAGTAAAGAAGACCCACAGATGTCCGGCACGCCTGGATTGTTCCAGGTACGAAACGACCCCGCGGGTTGCGAGCGTGTCTTGCACCTGGCAGAGAACCGCTAGTCCGTGCTCAGTATCGTCACTATCAAAGACGGCATAGGAGCACAGTCCGCGTTCATTGGTGACATAGACGCCTATCGTGTGTTGCCCTGCCAGGTGCTTGCGCACGTCTTGCGTCGTCAGCGGATGGCCCACCCGATAATAGAGGCCGTTGTTTCGCTGGAGCGCAAAGTCATCAGAACGGTTGACAAACGTCTGCATGAAAAGCGGGACATCCATAGGCACCTCCACAACAGCAACGCCCTCACCATCTCGTGAAGTGAGGGCCAAACACACTATTCATCGTGAGTTGACGGGTACGAGCGGACTGCTTGTTCAGCCAAAGCACTTCTCTGTGCTGCTTGCCATGCTCCCCAGCGGTAGGAAGCGTGACGCGGTGCCAGTCAGCAAGTCGCTCATCATACAGCGGATGTGCATAGCCAGAAAGCACCACCGCGCCGCGATGGGTAACGAGATGATCAAGTAACACGCGATGATCATCGTCGGTCATCTCATAGGGATAGTATTTCCCTGCACGGGTTGCGTGGATATAGGGTGGATCGACATAGAGCAACACATCTGGGGCGTTGTAGTAGTCGATCATTTCAAGGGCTGGCTTGTTGCGGATCTCTGCGTCTTTGAGACGTGAGGCCGCCGCAAGAATGCGCGTTGGCAGTTGCTGCCAGAGCTTGACCGGATACGTGTTCCCATGCAGTCCGTTATGCTTCCACCCACTGACGTGGTGCAGCGTGCCGCCGTGTGCTTGCCAGCATCGAATGAGAAACTTGCGCGCATGCTCCACCGGGTCAGGGTCCGTGGAGTCTCGCTCAACGGCGTTGTACTCAGACTCAGCCCATGGGGTCATCTCCAGCGCACGCGCTAACGCTTCCGGCTGGGTACGAATGACCGTGAAGAGGTTGACGATGGAGCCATTGAGATCGTTCAACACCTCATGGGCTGATGGCTTTTTACGGAAGAAGACCGCTGCACTTCCACAGTACGGCTCAACATAGTGCACGTGGTCCGGTAGATGCAAGACAATCCAATCGGCTATTTTCCACTTGGCCCCGGTGTACTTGAGGATCGGTTTGATCATGCTCGTCTCTCTCACTGCTACACCGTCAGTGCGTGCTGTGCACGTTGCGCCGGGTCCTGTTGCATACAGTCCAGGTAGCGCGTGTAGCATGCCTCCGCCGCCTGCTCTAGTGCATCTTCAATGGTCAGTGCCTCGACACACTGTGAGACGTGATAGATACCACACCGCAAACAGCGGTAGCCCGCAGTACAAACGATGTTCAATCCTCGATACGCTGCCTGGAAGCTTCTGGGAGGGGAGCCGGTACACTCTTTGATAATATCGATAGCGTGAGCGCACCGCTCAGGGTACACATTACTGCGCACTGCAAGCGCTACCCATTTTTCTTGCTCATACGCTTCCTGCATACGTGCCCGTGCCCAACACTCAGTGACTGCATCAGCACGCCGGGTAAAGGCCGTATCGCCTCCACCCAGGGTAAAGAGGGAACTCAGGATAAGAGATCCATCAGGATCATCAATGGTGTAGAATCGTTCCGCCTGGATGGGATACCACCGCCCGTCAATGCGCGCAACGGTGTAGCCACTGGGAAGAGTTGTAGATGTCATAGCTATACCTCTCATTCAGAAAGAAACGCTCCCTCCTGAAATAAGAGGGAGCGATCATAGGTCAAAACAACACAAGGGAAAGGGCCGCTTAGAATGGGTGGTCGTCCAGGTCCCCCAGATCCTCTGTGTGCTGCACGGGGTTTTTCGTTTCCAGGTACCAGGTGAGCAAGGTTTTAAGAGCCGCCGGGATCTCGTCATGTTGCAGCTGCACGCGTGACCCCCATTTGTCATCAATGTTGGTCTGTTCTATTTGCACGCCGTCATAGCGCTTGCTGATCAGATGAAAGCGGCTATCGCCATAGGTTTTTGAGGAAACATAGACGCGACTATTCTCCTCGACTTCGGTGGTTTCAGTTGCCAGAAGTGCTTGAAGGGCTTCAAGTTGCCAGGGTTCCATAGAGGTCGTTCCTTTCTCCCGCTAAAACGGGTGGTCGTCTAATTCACCGAGATCATCAGTCTCGCTCAAGAAGCTTGATGGTTGTTGCTCCTTTGGCTTACTGTCCAGGAGCTGGACCGTTGAGGCAATCACTTCAAAAGCAACGCGATTCACCCCCTGCTTATCGGTGTATTTCCGTTGCACTAGTTCGCCTTGCACGAGCACTTTTGACCCCTTGCGGGCGTATTGGTTCACAATCTCTGCAAGTTTCTGCCAACATACGATGTTGTACCAGAACGTTTCCTGATTTTCTCCGCGCTTGCGACCATTCACCGCAATACTGAACTTTGTGACGGCGTTCCCATTGGTGGTATAGCTCATATCCGGGTCCTGTCCGAGACGGCCCGTAAAGATGACTTGATTGAAATCTTGTGGCATCGATGTTGCTCCTTTTCTACAGAAAACAATACCCACTCTCACAGATCTGCTCATCCTCAAACAACGAGCCTTGCACATGATCAGTTGTGACCGTTGCCAGGGGCTTTTGCTTATCGGTGAACCAGATATCTCCCTTGCCTAATGCATGACTGCGTTTCCGCATGAGGTCTTCTAGGTCACAGGCTTTCTTGAAGAGGTCAGGTTGTGTATTTCGCATCTCTTGCCAGACAGGCAGAGAATGAAAGGGACAAAAGTAACAGGATGATTTAGGAGGAACCGGCAACCCTGCACGCGCAATGCAGTTCATACAGTCTTGTCGGTCAAGCTTCTGATCAATGAGCGGATAGTCTAACACCTTCCAGGGCTTCTGTGGATCAACACCCTTGCGCATGCGGTGCCATTCATCCAGGGATATCCCAAGCCCAACGGTTGCGCCTTCGCTTTTTGCTCCGTGTTCCCGTAGCCAGCGATCTGCAACCTCAATCTTAAAATCGACCGTACAGCTCCGGTTGCCAGGTGCGCCTGTCCCCAAACGAACCGGAATACCAAGGCTACGACTGCGCGGATTGACTAACTGACTGTAGAGCGTGACTGGTTTCCCAGCACGCTCCCCTTTTTGCCAGGTCCGTTGCAGCTCGATCAGTTCAATGTGATGCGCAAGTGCATACGGTTTTGCGACCGCATTCACATAGGTCAGTGTCTCCGGATTCTCAGAGTCTGCTCCCACATTGCAAAAAAGAAACGTGCGATAGTCAAGCTTGCCGTGCGCAGCTAAGACAAGCGCGGCGGTTGACTGCACGCCGCCGCCATAACTAAAGACTTTAAGCATGCTTCCTACCTTGCTCTACGCAATCTCTTGATTGCTGGTATACATCATACGGGGTCAATTCGTGCGGGAAAAAGTAGCGCTGTGAGTGCCAGACATCCAACACCACGGCGTACCGGTTACGGGCACGATGCACGTCAAGCGGAACATCCGGGTCAATGTGGCCTGCTCCACAGGGTGTCATCACGCGCTGATTGAGGGTGTAGGATGGAAGCCGTGCACCCAACGCGCACGCGACTTTGTCGTAAATCACCTTGCGGTGACACGTTTCGTAGTGAGCACAGCCACACAACAACACGACCGTGAAACCGTGCTCGAGCTGATCAATAATCCAGGGGAGACCGTGCGTCTCATTGGCAAGCTGGATAGGACGGTCGGTGTGATGGTGGATATTGCCAAGCCAGTCACCACGCCAGCGGTAGCGCTCTTGCCAGGTGATTTCTAAAGCACGGCGTTGCCAGAGTGGGGACCAGTTGCACGACGGGTGCAAGCGGGTATCGACTATCAATGCCTGTGGATTGACCCGCATGGCTTGTTGGAGTTCCCATGGGGTCCGCTTCTGGGCATAGCCAAAGGTGGCGAGAGATCCTAGCATGCCGCACGCTGTCCTTTCCAGTGGAGCGCGATCCGGTGTTTCAACTGTTCGAGGCTGATCACCCCTTCACGCAAGCGCAACCAGTAGTCATAGCGCCCGTGGCACCGTGGGCAGAGACACCATAAAAGCGGGTGCGGGTTGCGCGTATCGTTCAGATGGACATGAGCCGCGTGCAGCCATACCGGATACTTTTTGCCGGTACGCTTGCTCCGCATCTTGGCACCATGACGGATATGGCAAGACTGGCATTGCCAGCCAGCGGCTTCCTTGCAGTCACAGGCAAGCTGTTTCCAGTTGGCTGGGTAGCTATGAGCGTTCCACATGTGGCCTCACCCTCCGTTGTGCCAGGGTCGACGCGCTACAGGATGGACAGAGGGAAGAGGACAACGCCGGGTAAGGCTCTCTGTGAGCCTGATACCAGCACCTGACACACGGATACGTTGGAACCGCGTGATGGTGTTCTTGCTCTAGCTGGAGCATGAGCGCGTTCCATTGCTGTTCTGTCATCGTGCTACCCTCCCTTCTTCGGGAGGCATGGCATGATAGATGACTCCATCAAGTGCCCGTCCACCGCTGTTGTGCTGCGCTCCACCCCATTGCTTGAAAAAGTATGGGACCTGGGCATACTGGCACTGCGCACGCAGATCACGCGCCCACTGCGGGTCCATCGGACGGGCACGCCTGCCACTTTCCCCGCCCACAATCACCCAGTGCAACGCGTGCAGCCAGGGGGTCAGGTCAAGCGGTTCAAGTAAGGGTTCACAGGACAGGAACCGGACGCGTGCCGGAACCTGCACAAGCATGGAGATGCGCTCACTGGCCCGTGTTTGCGTTTCCACGCTGGTCCCCACCCACACGTGATCGGGCCAGTTGGCAGGTCCCCAAGGAGCCATCGCCATGATATGCTGAGGGCGTTTTGTCAACAGCAACCAATTGAGCCAGGGTGTGTGCTCAATGAGCGGCCACAGCTTCGTGCGCTCCTCTGCGACCGTTGGATGATCCTCAAAGGTGTCAGCCATCGAACTACAAAAGACGTTGCGTCGGTGTCCAGTGCGCTCAGCCTCCCGGTTCCACTTGACAGGCCCTTGCCAGTACGTCTCACTCATGGTGTTGCGAGGCTTGCCCGGTCCCCACAGATCGAGACCAAGCCGGTGAGCAAAGGCATCCGCGTAGCAGTCCCGGCACGCTTCCGAGACTTTCACGCAGCCCCACACGATGTTAAAGGAATAGCCTGGAATCATCGTCCCGTCTGGCAATTGTCGCCAGGTCCATTCAATAGTAGTGGTCATGACTTTGCCTCCGTCTGGCCTGTTGCTCCTGTGGGACGCTCTCGGCGATGCTGGAGAAGACGATAGGTCCATAGCGTGATGCCTCCATCCAGGACGGTGAGCAACAGGAAGAGGGCAAGCATCCCGGTCGGTTCCTGCATAAAGCGGGCAATGCCTACCAGCATCGCAAGGACCTGGGAACATACAAAGATGCCGCGTGCGGGAAACACTAGCGAGACGGCAATATGATGCCGCTTTTCGCGGGCATAGCGCTCGTGCCGATAGGTTTCCCACCCAGGGCCATACATCCCCAGGTGCGCAGTTTCCACCTGTTGCAGATACACCGTGATCTGACCGATCCGGGTATCATGTTGCATCCAGGCGCACGCCAGGAACAACGCTAACACGGGGTAACACAGGATGGTCAGACTCACCTTTACCATGATTGCAGCCCTAGCCCGAAAAAGGACGCCGCCACAATCATGGTAAAGGTGAGCACCTGTTGTCGCAGGTCCAACCGCAGCCCGATCTCTGCACGCAATGCTTCGTACTGTGCGACGAGCATGCTATCACTCAAGGTGTCTCTCATCGTGCTACCCTCCTAAGATGGTGTGAATATAGCGACGCGTCTCCGTTGGGAGCCAGGATTGCCAGTTCGCGCCGCCATGTGCAACAGCGTAGGAAACAGCGCCCGGCCCGCCGTTGTAACAGGCTAAGGCTTCGGCATAGCTTCCCTGGTACCGGTCCAGGTAGCGCCGCATGAGACGGGCGGCACCTTGAAGCGATTGCACCGGGTTGTGTGGATCGATGCCCAACCCTTGCGCCGTTGCGGGTTCAAATTGGGCGATACCTACAGCCCCTGTAGGGGACACCACGTTCGGGTTGAACCCGCTTTCTTCGTTCATCTGACGAACAAAGATCGTTGGATTAATGCCAGCATTCACCGCGTCTTGACGGGCAAGCGTGACATAGTATTGCTGAGAGGAAACAGGAGCCTGAACCATCGTCGTGTGCGTCTGCATCGCAACCAGGACTACCACGACCAGCAACCCGCCCACAGCCAGAAACAAGGTTTCTAGTGCTTTCATAGCTGGCCTCCTTGCGGGGTAACGACCGCTGAGTAGCCATGCCAGAGACGCAAAAACTGAGTTCGGGCAAGCTGGGTAAAATCATACGATGAGGAGTCCGCAACCGTGACCGTGGTAGATGTTCCGCCGGTCACGACCCATACATGGCCCGGTGGAAAGTAGTGATCATCCTGCACGCTCACAATAACCGGTGTGCCTCCATTGGCACGAGCAATGATCTGATCAAGCGTAAGTGTGTGCCCAGAGGTTGTCTGAAAGCCAAACTGTGCAACGGTTCTGGCAATACCGCCGTCGTCCAGGAGTCCCAACGTCGGGCTTACGGCGTGGACCTGTGGGAGCGTGGCTATGGGAATCAGATTGCCAATCGTGTCATGGCGACCATAGGCGTTAAGGACTTCGGACATGGATGCCAGTGAGCAGGCAGAACCCGCCCATGTTTCGTATTGCTGAGACGACGTATACTGTGATGGACTCAGTTGATTAATCCGTACAACGGTATGCGTGGTAGCGGGGGATGTGCTACCGGTAGTTGGGGCATGTGTTGCCAACGCATAGGCATGCATACAGGCAAAGACCAGAAGCAAGCCAACACACGCAAACATCACGTTTTTCATAGTTGGGCCTCCCTCCCAAAAGGAAAGGCCCGCATGATACAATGATCATACGAGCCTGAAGCTGTGTGCGGCCTTCATTCGTTGATTGCAAGTCTGAGGAATGAGAGCCGCTCGTTTTTGTTGTTCTCTAGGGACGTTCTTCTGTTTACTCCTCATCCTTACTCTTGTGGAAGTAGATCATGTAGATGGAGTAAAGCAGTGCCAGAAGAATAATCACGACGATTATCACATTGTCCAGGGTCATTGTTCCACCCCTTTACTGTATGCGTTCTTGAGATAGCCCAACACGCCGAGCATACTTGCGCGCTTTTGTGATGAAGGAAAGGGCCGCGCCTCCAACCGTGAGCAGTCCTATCACGATAAGGGCAAGCGTTCCTTCAGGTGTCCAGGTTGAACCCGACGGTGTTACGGGATGTGTTGGTGAGGTGGTCACGTGCTGCACGGGAAGGGTGCTCTTTCCAGGGGTTGCGATGGCATGCACCGTATGCGTGGCTACCGCGTGGACAACTGGGGTTGCTTGTGTCGTGACTACGGAGAGAAACGGTTGATTTTGTACGGAGGAATGGGTGTAGAACCCAACGACCGAGGCAAAGGCATCACTCAGCACAAAATGAATAGCAACGCATCCTATGAGCAGAATGACGAACGCTCCAACGGTTTTCCTTCCTTTGAACATCCAGAAAAGCACGACGATAACAATAGAGACAATTTCAGCGAATGTGCGAGGAGACATGGAAGTATCCTTTCTTTCTTAGACGAGCATCACCCGTCCGGTTTCATAATCGACACGAGAAGATTTTTCAGCAAAACACGATTGACAGAGCACTAAAGGGGTGACACTCCGATAGACAAGAATATCAGGGGTTTCGGTGGTACAGATGGCACACGTCCGGGTATTCGCGCGATCCTCTGCACAAGCAATCAGGGTATCAATACGGGTGTGTTCGCGTTGAAGTAGCGTCAGGACCATGCCAGCGACGAGCGTCACGAGCGCGACGACAAGTACCACAAGGATAGGAAGCATAGCGGTATTCTCCTTTGCGTGACGTGCGTGCTTATCCGACCCATGTAACCAAGATGATGATGCCTGCACTCACACACCAAACCGCAGCAAGGACCGCGCACGGGTCAGCCAGGGGCGCAAACACCGGGAAACACACACCAATGGTGTAGAATATCCAGATAGCAACAAACGCCGCTACCATGTGGGAAAGAGCTTGTTTCATCTGAGAGGACCTCCTTTCGGGAAACAAAAAGGCATGCACTACGCAAGCATGCCACGTGTTGACCGTTCCGCTTTTTTCATGGGTGCACCGACCGGCTTCCCTTTTTTGCGCTTGCCTAACGCCTTGACTTTCTCAAGGTAGCGTTTGCGGGTGGTCGGTGGTAAACCATTGACGATGACTTGCGCCGTCCGTACGCCACTCAGATACATGCCCAGTAAACAGCGCGACCCCCGCTTACTGAAGCGCTGAGCGGCTACATCTGTAACGCCTTCTGGAAGCTCATAGGGTTTTGCCAAGTTGCCCGCCCGCAAAGACAGCACGGTCACAGGAACAACCGTATCATGGTCAAAACACACCACGAGCGAAGGGACCCGCTGTGCAATGTGGTAGCGCTTCTCGTAGAACTGAAAGGAGGAAAGAAGCACCACCATGGTATAGGTTTCTTCTCCCATTGCCACCGTGTAGAGGTGGCCTCTCATGGGAAGAATGCGCGAAACGGCATAGTTTTCACGACGAGCAAGAAACATGCGCAGAATATCTTTTTCGGTCACGCCTTTCCTCCTTTCACCCTAGCGCTTACCGTAGCCACGTTCACCTTTGCCCTCATCTTTGAGTGCCTTTTCCATCTTTTCCAGGATCGAGGACATGACCATGGAGACGGCTTCCCCAATCTTTTGACTTAAATCCTCCTGGATCTGGAGCGTGGCCTTCATCATTTGCTCTCGCAACGCAGCGTTTTTATCCGCTTCCTCAATGCTGCGTTGGGCGTCGGCAAGCTCCCCAATAGCCGTGGCCCGTTTCTTGATGGACTCAATATGCTTTTGAATGGAGCGGCCTTTGAACATGAGCACCGCGCTACACCCGAGGTCCCCCATAGCGATAGCACAGACTCGCACAATCATACTGGTTTGATCAATGCCAGGGGCAACCTGCCCGCCGTTGGTGATCACCAGGTAGAGGGCAAAGGCACTGGACGCATTGAGCACCAACCAGATGAGCACCACCATTGACGCTTTACCCCAATTGGGCTTGCCACTGGCAATCTCAGCAAAGGCACGGCCCATACTCACCGTACAAGCTGCAATCACGCATTCAATGGTGTAGGACAACCCGAAGGCGGGAATGGTCCCCATGGTTGCGGTAAAGAACCGACCGAGATCACTGCCAACCCAGAGCACAAACGCAAACGGGCCAACATAGCCGACCAGTTGCGCAAAAGCTCCTAACACGCGTTCTCCAATGTCTTTGTAATCCTCGTCAAAGTCGGCGATCTTATCGCGCATCTTTTCGATAGCACTGCGTTCTTTGGTCTCTCCTTCTTTTGTTTTTCCTCCACCCGCTGGCTCTTGCGGTGTGGGCGAACTTGTCGGTCTGGCAAAAAGGCGGGAAAGCTGATCACTCAGAGAGGCAAACAATCCGGGGCCTCGCTTGCCATAGGATTCCATTTTTTCCGCCGTTCGCCTTGCTTGAGCATACAAAAAATCTTTTCGCTGTTTCTCCTGCGCTTGCCACTCAGGGCTATGTGTTTCTTCTTGAGAACCAGGGGGAGTCTTTATTTGCTCCGTTGTCGGTTCCGACTGCGACGATTGTGCCTCTTCTTCTGTTGTTTGCATAACACCTCACTTTCATTTCGTGGATATGCACGACGATTTACGACTCTTTGTGGGTAAATGAAAAAGAATGAGGGAAGAACAAAAAAGAAGCGGGGAAAATCATGCAGGAATGGCCTATGTTTCCACCACAAAAGCGGTACGAACCCACCACACATAACCACGAACCGTCCACGGGAACGTGGTGAACCAGCATGATTTTACCCGCGTGCTTTTTCATTTCACGATGAGGCTGGTTGTTTTGCCGCATTGCGCGCTACGCGTGCCTCACGTTCCTGTTTGCGCAAGATGCGCTCAGCTTTATTGGACGCGGCCCGTGCCTCGCGCTCAATTCTCGCATGCGCTTTGACCACAATGGGGGAAGCCACATGAAGCAGGTCATTGTAGACGCTGAGCATGTAGAGGTCATTGGCTGTTTCGGCCTCTCGTGCCTCACTTTTCAATTGCTGGAGCAGTTCTTCAACCCGCTCCAACTTTGCCGGATCAAACGAGGATTCATTGGGTGTTCCATTTGGTGTAGTCATACACATATCTCCTTGTGCTTTTTTCTGCCAGCCGTGACAATCCAGGGCTAGCGCCTGACTGGCACCCACACGAGCGACAGCCAGGCGTCAGACATTGATCATGCAGGAAGGCACTACAGCGAATCGTCATCAGGATAGCCGGGTGATGTGACCGTCTGATGTATGATCGTTTGTGCTCGTTTGTGGACGCGTCGCTGTTGTACACGGTACTCTTTTATCAGTTTTTCCATCTCTTGCCCCTTGAGCTCAAGAGATTGGGTTTCCTCTCCATCGATCATTCTGAACAACGTCACTGAGAGATTATCAAGCCGAATGACCGTCACCTCTGGGAGCGGATCATAGGCGATGTTGGCATCTAAATGCGCTGAGAGTAAGACGTCTCGTGTGCAATCATCTGGTAACGGGACGGTGGTATAAGGGGAATTTGTAGCCACTGGTTTAACTCCTTTAGTAACGTGAAATGAAGTAGAGCATCACACAAAAGACGGTACACAATGCAAGGACAGCAACAATCGCCGCGATCATTTCGTACAGACTCATGCAAGCCTCCTTTCTTTGGAATGGCCATGCTTCCTTGCTGACATCAAGGCCGGTTGTCCAAGGGATGTACTCGTTGTCCACTGGGTAGACCTTGTGACGTTGTCCATTGATGCATGCATAGGCTTGGTGTCTGATGTATCTAACTGGGACCACAGCAACATGGTTCCCGTGTGCGACTCGTTGCGAATACCCATCTAAGTCATAGCCCGCCTGTGTGGCTAAGTGGTGGATGTGGTCAAGTGCCGCATGGATAAATGCAGAGTAAAGTAAGTTGTTTCCTTGCTCGGTTATTCCCTGGGTCAACAATCCTAACGCCTCTGCTTGTTCTAGCAGATAGTATTCAGGGAATTGGTAGGAGCCTGTTTTTCGGACGTAGTGTGCTGCGGTTGCGCGTCCAAGTGTGCGCACAAGCACGGACAGCCGCCACCGTAGAAACCGGAGATACATAGCCATGTTCCTTTCTTTGTCAAAAAGCCTGAACCCGCTCAAGCTCATCATTGCTCGCTCCATGTAGATGCAACGAGCAAAGTCAACCTTGCGGATGATGGGGAAAAGAAGCGAGGAATATTTTAGAGGATAGACAACACACTACAAATTTCATACTACGAAAACGATAAGAAGAAAACGTAGAATGTGACGCCGTTAGCCAGTTGCATTTACATACCGAAGTACCTTTCATCAGTTCATACACCCTCTTCACCGGTTTTCTGTCACATCGTACGCTTGCGCTCCCCAGATGCGCCACAGTTAGGCTGTTCTCTGTTCACGTAGTCCACCAAACGCAGACACCGTTCGACTTCGGTGTATTCTATGCTGAACCCCTGTCCTTGCAGATAGATCATCACTCCTTTTATGGGTCTATCTGGTTTCGTCAGCTCAAGGTCATGTCAGACGTTTTTCGTCCCTGGACTCCACTTGTCCAGATTGAGCAAGGGGGCAACTAGCGAGAGGCTTTCCTTGTTGGGAGCTTATTAAGTTGTAAATGTGCTCTACCGGGCTACGCCCGTCGTGCGATTGTGAGATTTGCCAGTCAGGTTATCGGTCCTTAGTATCGCCTATCTTGGTAATCGCGATACTTCCGAAACTTCATTTTGTGTTATAAGTTTAACTGAAAACTTCTGAATAGTCAATGATATGTGTGTGATCTTTATAACTTTTTAATACCACTACCAAACTGATTAGAAACGTTATATAATTCAGAGAGGGCAGTGAAACTTCGAGAAAGGGAAAATACCAAAATGGATGAACTACTAACATTCAGTGAGGCTTTAGAAGCATTAGGAAATATAGCACCTAGTAGCTTTAAAACACTTGTCGATAAAAAGAAAATACGCAAAGTCGTATCACCTGGAAAAACGCAAGGTAAATATATAGCTGAAGATGTTTACAAAATTGCGCAAGAACGAAAGCCTTATGAAAATGCAGAGAGGACCCGTAGACCATCAACACGAAAAAGCTACCAAGAAAATAAAAGTCACGTCGCAGCTACAGACTGGGCCAATGACAACGACTTACCCTATATGCTTGCGTATGACCTAGAAATGTATGGACTAGAAAACACAGTTGATATCAAAATCACACATGAATGGTGGAAGAAAAATCCATATATGGCCCGACTCCTTTTCAACGCAAACGACAGGCGCGAGATATGGGGCGGCATAACAATCATGCCTATGAGGGAAGAAACCATCATACGTATACTCAAGGACGAGATGTCAGAGAAGGACATCAGACCTAAAGACATACTCACCTACGAACCAGGACAGAAATATGTAGGATACATAGGATCAGCAACCGT
This sequence comes from uncultured Chloroflexia bacterium, assembly GCA_963802635.1. Lineage (GTDB taxonomy): Bacteria > Chloroflexota > Ktedonobacteria > Ktedonobacterales > Ktedonobacteraceae > CAVTLG01. Next base: position 2,183,799 of record CAWDJJ010000001.1, read on the forward strand.
CAAAAAAGAATATGCAACGCACTTCAGAGGACTACTACAAAGCGTCTTTGAGTTCGCATGTTCTCGTTACCCTGACATACAACTCACAAAACTCTATGCATACGCAGCAAGCCCGGAAGGTTGGGACCTAATAAAACGCCTATTCTTCACTCCCAGAAGAGACATTAACAGAAACGCGTTTGAGCTAGATCCTTTCGAGAGAAATCCCTCACCCTATCTTAAACCATTCCAAGACTGTTTAAGAGCAAAGGGAGCAACCATTTTCGAGCCTGAATGGTAAAATTCTACACACAAAACCACTTTCCTATAATCCAACAATCCGGGAGAGCGAGCAAAAATGCAAACCGAATTTATATCCTCCTCCGAGGCGGTAAAACTTTTCGTTGAGGCTGGGCTATCCGAAACAACATTTAGGCGAAACGTAAAAGACAAAAAAATAGCAAAAAAGCTTCAAGAAGGAAGAGAACGAGGAGCATCATATTCTGTTACAGATATTGAGAACATAATTAGTCAAAGTCGTAAAGGAGAGATTAATACAACTGAAGAAATCCATCCCCAGGAAACATATTATGGCGAAACTGACTGGATAAAGGAAAATGATTTACCTTATATCCTTGCCTATGACTTAGAGATGTATGGAATTGAGAACACTGTAGATGTCTCGATAACTCATGCATGGTGGAAAAAGAACCATTACATGTGCCGCATCCTCTACGATAAAAATGACAGGAGAAATATATGGGGGGCGTTAACTGTCATGCCAATGGAAGAAGACACTATCATGAAGATACTTCACAATGAAATAGCAGAAAAAGAGATAACCGCAAATGATGTTCTCGTTTGCCAACGAGGGGGAAAGTACAATGGATATGTCGCATCTGCTACGATCCTTCCAGGGCATAGAACTCACTTTAGGAAATTATTGAAAAGCATGCTTGACTATTGGTGTGACTTGTATCCAGATATTCAGCTTATTAAGCTGTATGCCCTTGTAACCAGTGACGAGGGCTATGATCTAGTCAAACATCTTTTCTTCTCCCCTAGATACGACATTGGAGAAAACGCATTTGAACTTGATCCATACAAGAGAAACCCTTCACCTTTTATAAAGGATTTTCAAAAATGTATCCAGAACAAAACGAAGTAAAATGGATACTACAATAAAAAGCACCTGGATGCTCACATACAAGCAGTATTCCAGGTGCTTTTTATTTACTACTCTATATATCATCTCCAACTAGATCACTTGGTCTACATTGACATAATAGTCTTAATACATGTACAATACTTGTTGGTTAGGGATGCTTTTGTAGTTTGACTTACTTAGATAACTTCTTATCCATCGATTGAAGGATAAAAGTGTGAATATAAGCCAGATACTACAGATCTACTGCGATCCTTCACAGTAAAATGAACTGAGATAGCGAGACCCATAACTCCGAATCGTTAACATCAGAGCAGAACTTCCAGATTATCATGATCTGTACTATTTGCAATGTCACCACATAGTGAAGGAGTACAACATGTCCGAGCTTCCCGTTTCTCGCAAATTTCGCTATGATCTGGACGAACTCTATACAAAGCAAAAAGCAAAGGAGATTACGGAAGAAGAGTTCAGTATTCAACGGGATGCATTAATTGCTCAAGAAGCAAAATTACACGAAACAATAGGTCCGCTTCTCATCGCAAAGCAGCTAGAAGCTATAGAATCTGATGTTGCAGCCACTGTTAATAAAAAATTTCAACAAGAAGAGCGGGAGGAAAGCGCGCGAGTTGCAAAGGAACGGATTGCTAAGCAGGCTGAAATAAAGAGAATAGAGCGAGAGGAGCAAGAAAAGCAGAATGCCATTGAAGCTGAACACAGGAAGAAAATAGAAGATCAAAAAAACTTCCGTCTTTCTATCAATACATTTGCAAATAACTTAAAATATAACACTGATAGATGGCATGGATGGTCTAACTGGTTGCAGATTGTCTTGATTGTTCTTACTACAGCGACAGCTTCTATGGCAGGATACAGTAGCATTTCTCGTGTGTATGTCGTAGTCTGTGGATGGTGCGCTGCCGCGCTAGGTGGCGTTCTTTCTTACCTCCAACTCCAAGATAAAATCTATTCAGACCGAAAGGCACTTGCCGATTTACAACTAGAATGTCAGATGTATGATTATGGTATTGATGAATATAAAAATCGTGACGATGATCCAGAAGGAGCATACCTTCTCTTCAGTAAAAAGGTAACAGCTATTCAAGCAACGCAAATGTTGCAAGAAGTAGAATTTTTGAAACCGAAGAAGAAAGAGACTGTTTCAGATACAAAGGAAAATCAGAAAAAAGTAGCGATAAGAGAAAAAGAACCCATTATAGGGAAAGATCCTCAAGAAGATGTAGACTCCTTCGCTGTAACTGACACAGAGAACTGAAAATCTACGGTTCTTGCTCTGGCTGAGCTGTTAGTGTTGAGAGTATTTGCAATACTTGATCAAGCCGACGGCTGATATCCTTGATGTCTTGCCCTTGTTCAGTTTGTTGTTCTTCCAGTCTTGCCAAACGTGCGTCAATTCCATCAAGCCGAATATCCATTGTCTTGATTTGGCTCTTAATGATTTTTACGTCTTGGGCTACTGCTCCTATAACACCTCTGACAATACCCACAGCACTATTAGTATCGTCAAGCTTATAAATGATGTCCCGTTTCATCACCGTGACATCTTTCTCCAATGCATCAAGACGCTTATCGTACGTAGACATCTTATCTCCTTCAAGATCAAAAGATCCGTATGCACTTTCAGTATACCATACGATCCAGGGGCTTCCATTCTTTGCGCCGTAGAACCCCTTTTACGTAGGCTATTGTGATAGAACCATATTACTACAGTGTAGCAACAAATGTAGCGACTACAAAAAATCAAGGCACGTGGAAACAGATGGAGAGAGACAAACCGGCCTGTTTTGAGCTTAAAGAAGCATGAGAGAAACACCCAAAAACTAGCTTAACCGTATCCCGTATGCGCTACCAGATATAAAAAGAAGATGCCTCAGATAGCTCTAGGAGCCAAACGAGACATCTTATTTTTTGTAAAATTAGCCCATGTACAGCAACCCTATTTCATCACGGGTAATGCACTATTTCCGTCGTCTCAAACTTCTTTCATTTTACAAAAGCGCTATGACCTATTTTGCAATGATCTTGAATTTACCTTAGCCTATATCAACTGAAAGGTGATAAGCTTAACTTGGTCCAGAGGTAATCTGGGAGAGTAAAAAAGAGGTTAAGATGCCAGACATTGAGCAGCTAGTTAATAATGTAAAGGAGCTATTTCAGCTCTTCGGCGCAAAAGTTCCCTCATGGCTCTGGAGTGTGATTACATTTGCCATAGTGCTCGTTCTGTTGTCTAAGTTCATCTCCTCTTCTCTCTCCTTCCTAAACACTGTGAAGAATGAATGGTCTCAACTCCTCAATCCAGAAAAGATACAGCATCGCAAAAACCGTCAGTTCTTTGCCGCGCATATTGAGCGCATCATCTGGCACCTTAGCCTCAATGAGGATTGGAAAGACAAACGCTTTGCTGAACTGGAAGCTGAGGTCGAAGCGGAAGATCGTTACAGGGTATTTAGTCTTCTTCCTTTCCCCCAAACAAAGAGTGGATTGCGACGTGTACGCTCACTCTCGAAGGCACTGGAGTCGAGCAGAGACCGGCTGGTCTTACTTGAGGGGGAGCCTGGTTCGGGGAAAAGTGTTGCGCTGCGTCACGTTGTAGATGCAATGGCAAAAAAGGCAAAAAGTTCTCCTGACCTCAAGAGCGTTATCCCGATTTATGTGAACTTGAAAGAACTTGAGCAAGTCAATGGCGTCACAGTGGATCGCAATCTGATCGAGCAGTTCGTGCTGGAGTCCTTGAAGCGCTCAAATGACCGCGATATCGACCAATTTTTAGATGACGAGTTTCAACAAGGTGTCAGGAATGGGACATGGTTTTTTATTTTTGACTCATTCGACGAGTTACCTGATATCTTGAGCGCGACCGAAGCTAATCAAGTAGTTAGGAGTTATGGAGACGCCATTGATGCTTTCTTGCACGGTATGAACAGTTGCCGCAGTATCGTTGCCTCACGCCAATTTCGTGGTCCGGCATATCTGGGATGGCCCAAATTTCGTATTCTGCCCCTCTCTGAAAAGTATCGTCGTCGGCTCATTCAGCGCTCAGCTCTAGCACCTAAACTGGCGAGAGAACTAGTTGGACAACTGGGCAACGCCAACTCGGATATACTCACGATGGCAGGTAATCCACTCTTCCTGGCATTACTCTGTGAGTATATGAAAAGCGGTAAGCCATTTCCGCTGAATACTCATGCTGTCTTTGAAACCTATATAGAAAATCGGCTGGAGAGAGACGAGGTGCGACTGACACAACGCTTCGGTCTGAGTCCAACACAGATAAGAACAGCAGCAGAGAATGTCGCCTTTTGTATGACAGCAGATATCGGTATTGGGCTAAGCCCGACACGCGGCAACTTGCAAGAAGCGCTAACTCGGCAGCAGATGACTGTTCCCGACAATTTCCATACACTGCTTGATGCGCTAGAATTCATTAAACTTGCACGCTCGGATGAGACAGCCTCCACTGGACTTGTGCGCCCATTTACCTTCGCCCATCGCCGCATTCAGGAATACTTTGCAACATGTGTTGTGCTACGCGAAACTGCACGCCTCGCACCTGAAGAACTCCTGACCAACGCGCGTTGGCGCGAAACTGCTGTAGTACTCTGCCAGACACAGCCAGCCAACGAACTTGCTCCCCTACTGGAACAGGCAGAACGGCTTCTGACCCAATTTGGTAGTTCTATTCCTGATTTGATAGATGATCCGTTGGATTATGTACACAAACAAGATGCGATCAGGAAACAAGTTACCTCTTCTCAGAAAATTGAGACGATGCGTGATTCCTTCTCCTGGCCTACTGGTTTGCCTCACCTTCTCAGCATTTTACAAGAGGGCTTTATCTCACGATTAATAGATCTGCCAAATTCAGTCAGGACGCTGATCGACAGTTTAGTATTATCAGCAACAGAAGAAAGACCTTTGTATGATAGGAAGTGGGCACTGGAAGTCGCTGGCGCGGCGTCGGAGCCTATCCTTGCCTATCTGCTCAACCAAGCCTTTTCTCAATCCAGCGAATGGTTCAAAGAAACGGCATATCGACAAACAATTTTTCTGAGTACTCTTCCGTCGACAATCACACGAACAATCTGCCGTGCAATCATTGGACTCTCGTTGTCTGGTCGCTTGCGCCAAGAACGCTACACCACAAAAGCACATTTAGCTCGCTTACCCAAGTCGCCTGTAAATTTTATATCTATTATGCAATTATTACTATTCTTGCCACTAATCGACTTTGCCTTGATAGGCATTATGTCTATTTGCACACTTCCCGCATTAACAATTTTAATTCTTTTGCCTAGTGCAACTCCAAATTTTCTTAAAGCCGTATTTATATTTTATTTACTGTTTATGTATTGCGTGCCGTATTTATTCGTATGGACATCTAATATGCATTACTTATCGTATCGCGGACTTTATCAAGTGACTATACCTATTATCTTCCGTCTTCTATTCGTTTTTTTTTGTATAGGATTACTGGGGAGTGTTCGGTCACCAGGCATGGTCATTTATATGCTCATAGCTGCTCAAGCATTATTACTTGTCCCTTTTGCACTGGTTGCCGCTGAAATTGGACACATTAAGTCTTGGTTGCCCTGGATTTTCGTCCCTTTCTGGTCAATATTTTGGTTCATATCTTATCTGCATATCTGGCTCCCTTTGTTCATTACACCTTTGCTTCATAAGGAAAGAAATGCACAATCTGTTCGAGACTTTCTGTTTTTTACTCTCAAACTTATTCTCTTTTTAGTGATATTAGCGATATTTGGCGTAATTATTTACTTGGCAAGCCTTTATTATGGGGTAATTAGTGTTTCTTTTATAAAAATATATAACAGAATGATCATTATACACATATTCACAAATATTTTAGTCTTTATTTTTTTTGCATCTATATTGACATTAGAATTGCTGATAGGTTATAAGAAAGTGCGCACAGTGTACGAAGACATATGGCAATTTTTTTTGGAGACCCCGCATCGAAGGCTTTGGAAGGCTTTTATCAAGAATGCTCAAGGAGAAATGACCTGTCAGGAATGGTGGGCAACAATGGAGAAGTATAATACTTATACCTTTGCATCTGGGGCAAAAGTGATACGATCCGTGCGAGAAAAGCGCTTACTCATCGCAACAGAGGAGACGGAGAATTTTATCAAATTGCTAGCAGCGCAAGCAGAGGCCAAACTTCAAAATATGACATATGCGGGTTTACTCAATATAAGTATAGATAGCTTAGATATATATATAGATAGCTATCAGAAATTTTTACAGAATGTTGATAATTACGTACTGGATGAAATACACCGTTTGCTGGAGGATATGCATAGTCGTATGAAAGGTAAGATATATGATTAGATTTAGATCAGTATATATAACCAAGTATTTTATTATGAAGGGAAAGAGGTGGCTGTGAGAAGCAGGATGCGTGAATGTGCATACATCAATTTATTGTACTGAATGATGGAAATACCTCTCTGTTTACCAGGATGGATTTATCTTGCACTACCCGCTTGAGCGGTACGTGTCTGTGGGTGGCGCTCTCGCGCGCCTGGCTTGAACAGTGCGATAGTAGCACTATCGATATCTCTCTGGCACAAAAATAGTGCTATGTCGTCCAGCTTGTTAAGCGTTGTGAGCGGTACATAGCTCTTTTTGTGATTGTACCTTCCCCGGTAACTGACTATAATGAGACAAAAAGGAGCCGTTAGCCATGTTTCTCATCGGTTGCCCTATGTGGGGATATAAGGCGTGGTCCGGTAGTCTGTTCCCAGAGCATACTCCGGCCAGTGAGTTTCTTCATCTCTATAGTCGCAAATTTTCGACTGTGGAGGGCAACACCACGTTTTATGCGACACCTGCGGCGGAAACAATTGCTCGTTGGAGACAGGAGACGCCTGAGACGTTCCGCTTCTGTCCTAAGATCTCTCGCGAGATCAGCCATGCACCACGTCTGGATGAGCGTCAGAGCGAGACGCTGGCTTTTATAGAGCGCATGCTTGGTCTAGGTTCGCGCCTGGGTCCGCTGTTTCTGCAGTTACCACCTGCTTTTGCACCTGCACAGCTTGCTCAATTGCAAACGTTCCTCAACTTCTGGCCGGTTACAGTGCGACTGGCGGTGGAAGTGCGACATCTCGACTTTTTCAGGGAAGCATATCGATCTGAGCTGGATACGTTGCTGCACCAATACAATGTTGCGCGTGTAATCATGGACACACGCCCTCTCAGAGTCGGTCCAACCAGCGAGCAGCATACGCTCCAGGCGCGTGAGCGCAAGCCAAATCTCCCAGTACATATTGCCACAACAACCGACTTTGTCTTTGTGCGTTATATCGGCCATCCGCGCATGGAAGTGAACGCCTCATTTCTGGAGTCCTGGTCGCAGCAGTTGGCCCAATGGTATACGCAGGGTCTCACAATCTATGTCTTCTGTCACTGTCCCTATGAGGAGCATTCTCCGGCTATTTGTGCTGACCTCTACCGGCGTGTTCAGGCACAGACTCCCTTGCCTCCCCTTCCCTGGCAACCTGAGCAAGATGATACGAGATTGCAGCAGGGCCAACTCTTCTAATGTGCTTATTGGCATCTCCGCGCTTTGTTCTTTGTGCAGCGATTAATCAACTCTTTACTCAACCAACAGCGCTTCAATTTTCGCTTCAATTGTCTGTGCTGAGGGGTAGAATGCGGTCTCTTCAGCGCTGTTAAACGGTGCCGCAGGTGCAGGCAGTGCCGAGATGAGGATAGGTGTACTATCCAGATCATAGAAACAATGTTGGACAATCCATGAATGTATATGGTGTCCAAAACTCGTATGATCTGTCTCCTCAGTTACCACCATTACGCGATTAGCTGCCTTGACTGCCGCAACAACGGTTTCGGTATCAAATGGCATGAGTGTACGCAGATCTACGATCTCGATGGCCCCACCCTTACGCTTTACGACATTCGCCGCTGCCGTACAGGCTTCCAGCACCATGGTACCCCAGGCAATAATGGCGATCTGTGGTGCTCCTGTGCCAATGTGTAAACGCCGGGCCTTCCCTAGCGGGAGGGTATAGTAGCCGTCGGGCACTTGCCAGTATTGCGCCATCTCGTTGATAGTGTTGCCTTGATCGTCCCTGGGTGGCTCTGAGCGATACAGGCGTCCGCGTTCCAGGAATGTGACCGGTGACAGTGCTCGTGCTGCTTCGAGTAAGAGTCCTTTGGCATCAAAGGGCGTGGCAGGGCAAACGGTAATCATGCCAGGAATCGTGGTAAACCACTGTTCGCCCGCATTTGAGTGACCATACGCGCCGCCACCAGCAGAACCACTCGAAATTGGCCCACCTCCGCCACTGCCGGATTTCGTACGTATGAGTATGGGTACCATCCAGTTTCCGTAGCTCTGATAGGAGATACGTGCCGCCAGGCGTATAATCTGTGTTGCAGATTGATGATAATCCACAAACTGGATCTCGGCGCAACGTGCTTTGCCCGCATACATGCCTGTACCTGCCACGATGCCTATAATCAGATGCTCGTTCAGTGGACTGCTCATTGCTTGCTGCGGGTACTGCGCGACAAGTGCTGCCGTCGCGCCGAAGATCCCACCTTTCGAAACTCCCGACGTCTTGTCCATACACGAAAAAGCCAGGATCTCGCTGCGCCAGTTCTACTAGAGCCTCATTTATTGCCCCCAGCATCGTCAGCGGACGTTTTGTGCCGCGTGGTGTATTTTCGCGCCACTCTGGAACGTAGAGTACGTGATCCAGGACACGTTCTGCTGTTGGTGCTGGCTCTTGTAGAATCTCTTGCTCAATACGTTCTAGTTCAGCGCGGATCTCTTTGCGCATGCGTTTCAAATCATCATCTTGCGCCTGTCCATGCTCCACGAGCCAGCGTCCAAGGTTGTTCACGGGATCTTTCGTGGCCGTTGTCAGCTCGATCTCTTCTTTTTTACGATAGGTTTTAATATCAGTACTGCTAGAATGAGCATCCAGCAGTCCTAGTTGCAGATGCAGCAGTGCCGGTCCCTGACCGGAGCGGATATGTTGCACGAGGCGAGAGGCCGTTTCATAGGTGGCTATGGCGTCAGAACCATCAACCTCTTCGGCATAGACGTTGCCTGCTTTAGCCCATTCAGTCAACGAGCCTGCCCATTGCAGACCAGTTGATGCCGCAGTAATGGCCCAACCATTATCTTCTACAATCATCAATACAGGCAACTGATAAATCGCTGCCTGGCGAAAGAGCACAAAGAAGTCATTGGTCGCCGCCCCACCATCTCCGGTTGAACAGACGATTAATTCCTGCTTTTTCTCTTGTTTAATGGCAAAGCCAATACCACCGGCAAATGCGCAGTGACCGGCAACCTCGCTAAAGCCTGGCAGGATGCGGTGTCGCTTACTTGTATAGTGCGATGGCATATTACGACCCGCGCTCATCGGTCCTGTGATGCGTGTATAGGCTTCACGAATAGGTCCGTATGTATCTCCTGTGCGTTGTAGCCATGCGGCTAAGTCTCGATAATATAATGCCAGCCAATCATGTTCATTAAGTGCTGCTACTACTGCCGCCATAGCTTCATGCCCAGCACAACCGATGTAAAAAGCAAAACGTCCTTGTATCTTGCGTGTTTTAAGCAAGTCATTTGTTATCCTTGCTGTAAGCATCGTGCGATAGAGACTCAGCACATCCAGCGGCTTTGCTGATGTATTAGTTGCGAGAGATTGGGTATTGACAGTCATTCTACAGTTGCCTCCAAGAATTGTCGACATTGACGTTGCAGGCTTCATCGGTATACCTGACACAGTAATTATAAACAATCTCATTATAAGATTGCGCTTGACGAAATGCAATGACCAGAAAAAACAGAGTCTTCATTCTTGCCTCTTGCAAAGGATAGATTTGCACTTGCAGTTCTTCGTGTGCCTCTCGTTCCAACGGGTCCCACTCCAGGTCTTGAGCAGCGAAGAGATGGACTTTGTGTGACACATATCCTGGGTGGCTATAGAAACTCGTCAATTTCTCTAATTTTCCTGCCCGATAGCCGAACCTTTTGCCAGTGCAGAGTACAGCATAACCTGATCATAGTGCTGCTGATAGTCTCGTAGCAGCTCCCGAACCTGTTGTGCTACAAAGTCTTCTGTCGTGTCATCCACCAGATTTTGATGACCACTCACACCAATGGAGATGATTGAAGGACTCATGCTCCTCTCCTTCTTTTCTCACGTACGGCTGCTATCCAACTCCGTTTTCTGAGGTCACACATGTTTTTTCTATCTATTTACCTCGTAAATCATCCAATATACCATTGATAAACAAAAGAAATGAATCATTCTGTTTTCAGTGAGATATAGCCAGAACGTACGGACAAACGGTCCTAAGAAGAAATTTGGTGAAGTGCATCAAGAAGAACCTTCGCCGGAATATGATTTCTTGGAGGATAGGTATCAGGCTCATAGAGCACATGCACTCCATAGCTTTTGAGCATGGCTATGCTTCTGTAAAAGGCTGGATGGGTCTCAAGACCTCCGCCCTTACGAACAACCGGAAAAGCCAGCAGAGGTGTCTTGAGTCCTGTGTGCTCACAAAGTAAACCCAGGGCAAGATTATCGCTGATCCCCAATGCCCATTTATTGATCGTATTAAAGGTTGCTGCATAGACTACGATAGCATCAGCACGAGGAAGCACATCAGGATCATGAGGCTGCTTGTAGTTGCTACGGACAGGATGTCCCGTAAGCTGCTCTAAATAGGGCACATCAACAAAATTGGTAGCCCGAGGAGTAAGTATTACACACACATCCCACGCTGCCTTTTGTGCCATGATCACAAAATCCTGGACGACTGATGCTGAAGAAGTTGCACAGGTTATTACATACAGAACACGCTTTCCTGGTTCATTTCGGCTCATATTCACGTGTCCATGAGAACTTCTCTAAGATCACGCAGACGAGCGTGGTTTCCCAATGCGGTCACGCGTAATCGTTCGTACATGCTCTGAACGCGGTTGACATGGCGCTTGGACTGGTAGCCTCTCGCAAGCTCAATGCCTTGCATGGCTAAGTCGATGCCTGTATCGATATCTCCACTATACGTGTGAGCCTGAGCCTTGATGATCGTGTACGATCCGAGTTCGCGTGTCGGGCGAAATGGCCTCATCTGATCCGTTTCTTGGTAGATAGCAAGGGCCTTTTCAGGCTGCCAAAGCATAGTATAGCCTTGTGCTCTTTCCTGTTTCACTTCCACCACATTAAATTGGGAGCACTGTGTGTCTATCGTTTCTCGCGTCTTTGTCGCAATCTCTTCGGCGTGATCTATCGCCTCTCGAAATTGATCGGCATATCCATATTGTGCATGCGCTCTTGCCAGGATTTGCCAGCGGACACCTTGAATATGGGAACTTGCGGTAGTGGCTGGAGAGCGAAACGATTGAAGTAGTTTCACCGCAGCCTCATAGCGGCCACGCTTACGGAGAATATCTGCGCGATGGATTTGTGCCAAGACGACAATATCGACGTCACTCAGTTCTTCTCCTAAGTCAAACATTTCTTGAAAATGGCCCATGGCATCGGTGTAGCGGAGTTGATCAAAGGCAATATTTCCCTGCATCTCATGGGCATACGCGAGCACCTTCTGTGCAGGCTTTAAAAACTGACCGCGATGTTTCGTCAGTGTCTCATCAAGTTTGGTGATGAGGTTTGCCAGATTCTCGGTAATCGGGAGATTGACCCCATCAGCTAACCAGAGGAGCCAGGAGAGTTTCACCGTCGCAAGCGACGGTTCAAGAAGTGTCTGGAGTAAGACATCATCCGCCTCTAAAGGCGTGGGAGCCGTCACGCGTCGTGGTGGTGCGCCTTTCCCAATAGCGGCTAATCGCTCTATTGGTATTTCTAGGATATCAGCAAGACGGTCAATCTGTTCTTGCTTCTCAAGCTTTCGTTTCCCCCGTTCAATGAGAGACACATATTCTCGGGTATGCCCCCACCGTTCCGCAAGCTCTCCTTGCGACCATCCCCGTTGCTCTCGGAAAGACCGTACCATTTTTCCAAAAGCGTTTTTGCTCAGTTCCAACGAGTTTTCCTTATCAGCCGCCATTTTTCTTCCCTCTCGCTTGGTAACACAATGTTCCACTCTGGTAACACATTGTTTCTTAAATTTTACAACATATCCAGATACCATTCAAGTCGGAGGGATAAAACAGTGAGCATACGCATACTATAGAAATGGGAGGGAGTTAACTTGATAACAATAGTAGACTTACTTAAAATAAGCTTATATTAGATTAAAATGCATAAGTGGCGATACAAGTAAAAATAGTATCTTTAGAGGAGCAAATATCATGTCAGAGAATCAGAGCGAAGTAGCAAAATTGCGGGCAGAGATAGAAACCGTGTGTTTCTCGATGAATCTCGCCTTGCACGGGTTAGCACAAAAAGCATCTCACAGTATTATCAACAATCAGTACAAAAGCCTTGATCAGCAGCGTGACCGTCTTGCAACCATCATTGGGGAAGAAGCTGCCACAGAAGCTGTCTATGATACCTACAACGCTATCGTTCAATAAATGCAAGAAAGGATTGGTGTCATATGACCAATGATTACCCCATGAACATCGAAGACCCAACAGAAACAGCGCGCTTAATTGAGCAAGATCGACTCTTTACCCAGGCCATGGGAGGGCTTTTCGCCGAACGCGAGGACGTGGCTTCCATGCACATCATTCTCGACTTGGCTTGCGGCCCCGGGAGCTGGGTGCTGGATGTCGCTTTCGAGTATCCCCGCAGCGAGGTCATCGGCGTGGACCTCAGTCAGACCATGATCGAGTATGCCCATGCTCGTGCTATGTCGCAAAAACGCGCGAATGCAACGTTCGAAACAATGGATATCACCCAACCGCTGCTGTTCGCTGATGCCTCTGTTGATCTAATCAACGTGCGTTGCATCCAAAGTTTTCTTTCTCTCATGTTGTGGCCTGCGCTGCTCGCTGAGTGCCGACGTATCCTCAAGCCGGGTGGCGTGTTGCGCTTGACCGAGATTGAGGGCGGCATTTCGAATAGTGTTCCCTTGCAGCAACTGAGCGCCTGTCTCTTTGATGCCCTTCGTCTTGAGGGAAGGACGTTTTCCATCGATGGGCGTTCGCTGGGCATCGTGCATATGCTCGGGCCATTGCTCAAAAACGCCGGATTTCAAGACATCGGGAAGCGACCCTTTGTGCTGGATACCACCTATGATGAACCTTTGTACTATGTGTCCAGCGAAAATATCAAAATCACCTTTTTTCAGCTCAAACCCTACTTGCTGGCTTCTGGCCTCATCTCCGAGCAAGTCTTTGATGAGGCGTATCGGCAGCTCGTGATGGATCTGTACGATCAAAACTTCGTGTGTCTCTCCTTTGGAATCACGGCATGGGGAGTGAAGCCATGATGAACAACGAGAAAAAACCGAATTTGAAGCAATTACGGCAAAAGCATAGCCTGTTGCTCAAAGATCTGGCGAAGAAAGCCGGGGTTCAGCCACGAGAAGTCTACGCGATGGAGGTCGGCATTCCCGTCGAAGTGCACATAGCTCAAAAGATCCTGAATACCTTCTCTCAACTTGTCAACCAGACATACACTCTTGATGATATACGGGTCCGCATCAAGAAGGACGCGGGGACATGAGCAATCCCACGCTTTCACAACTCAGAGCACAACACCATTTCGAGATCCCGACGCTTGCAACCGAAGCTGGCGTCGGGAATCGCGTCGTCTATGCCATGCTGCGCGGCTTGCCGGTGAAGCGGACGGAAGCCGAGAAAGTCCTCGCTGGCCTCTCCAGGCTGCTCAAGAGCGAGTGGGAATCCACGCTTGACATGGTGGACGTCGTGCTCGAAAGAGGAGCAATAGGCATGAAACTTTTCACCTTCCAGTCCAAATGAGAGGAGCGAGTAGATCTCTGATATGCAAACAGCATTAGAACAGGATATCGGGACTATCAGCTTGTTTTTTGAGCAACACACCCTCCGTGAAGTGAACGCGGGACAATTGCAGAGCACGATTTCAGCTCTTACAAACCTCTCTTGAGCAGTGCAAAGAGCAACAGAAAAGTGAAGCGCTTATCCAGCGATTAACGCAAGCCCAGCATGCACTCAAACGGGCCAAGAAACATCTCAAAAGGAAGACAAGAGAACGGGGATTTTACGAAGTCCATTCGGACGGCTCAGAAGCTGATTGATGAAGCACTTGCACACTGGAACGGAGAGCAAGGAGGCTGACCACGGGCGGTCTTCTGTCATTCTTTCCTAATCAAGCCACACGCAAAAGAGGGCTTGGTTTTAGTTTAACGTAGAAGGAGAAAGATGCAGCAATCGGGTATGCTTTACATACAAGATGGCTGTGTGTACTTCATTGCGGATGATCCATTTGACCGTTTTACTCTTGTTACAGGTTCAAAGCTGGAAGTTCATTTGGATGGGAGATGGTGTCACGCCAGCATCTATTATGATAAGGGATATGGTCTCGTATTTCATGATCGATCTCTTTGTGGTATCATTTCTGGTATGAAGTCCCGTTTGAACAGAAAATAGGATGAATATAGTCTTCTCTCTCGATGGTAGAAAACAGGCATAATCATGCGTATTGATGAAATAAAAGCAGCGCTTCACACCTTGACCATCTGTGAAGTGTATATCCCTGATTCTGCATACCTGAATGCAGGTTGGTACCGGGCCATCATCCAGTGCGTTGATGAGACCGTTCAAGGAGTTTGCACAGTTTTCCTGTATTGTCCCGATATCTACAGAGGAGCAGACGTTAGGGTGTATGGACGAGGAGAGAACATACGATTTCTACGGATGAAGCAACCGTTTGGAATAAGAGAGGAATAAGAATATGCTTTTTGCGATTGATATCTAACTATCCTGAAAGGCTCAAACTGTGCTTATCGACCTACGCAGCGACACCGTGACTCAACCCACGCAAATGATGAGAGACGCCATGTATTACGCAGAAGTAGGAGATGACATAAGTACTTATGTAGCAGAAAATGATTGACTTTGTCCTTTGTAAATACTACGCTACTAAAAATGTCACACATTTGGAATAGCGTAGTTCAATCTTTATTTCTTTCAGGAAGAGGTCTATAACACGAAACCCCTGTGAGGTCAAGCGAAAATACATCAGGCAATTGAAGGTGAGGTACGTGTCGATTGAGCAGAACAAAAAGAAAAAAAACGGTATTAAAGAAGCGCAATGCCTATGTGAAATCCAAGCTATATGCGAAACAATGCAGACGAATACCTAAATCAGCGATAAAATCAGGTTTAAGGCGATCTCTCACAGAACAAGAGCATACACAGGAGCATAAAAGTAGAGTTATGCAATTCAAGACGCCGGGGTCGGTGATAAGATCAAGGTCACGAAAAACGACGCGGCAATTCAGGACTCCTAATTCAGTTGCAGGGTCTGAGTTGGCAAAATCAACTGCTCAACAGAAGCTGCGGGAACCAGTGGCGGTACCAACGTTGGTTGATATACAGGAGTCCGTGATGGAGTTGCCGTTGGTCAGTACGCTCGTGTCAGTGGCGGTATTTGCACAGTCCGAACCGATTATTGCGCAACCGGAATTCGTGCAAGTATCGCAGCCGCTGCTACAAGAGAGGCCAGTCGAACAACCAACACGCGTTGCCTTTCGTATCATCGCCATCTGTGTGTCTGCTATAGCGGTCAGTGTCAATCTTTCCAACTATGGTCCGCTTATTCCGTTATTACGTAGTACGCTGCATGTAGATGATGGTCAGGTTGGGCTATTTTCGACACTGTTTTTCCTCGGCATTGTGCTCTCGAACATTCCAGGAGGTATCCTGGTTGACCGCTTAGGTGCTCGCAAAATGATGCTGGGCGCGCTTTCACTCGTTGTGGGCAGTTCATTATTGTTGCCAATCTTTCCCAATTTTATCTGGATGGTTGGCTGTCGTGCCCTGCTGGGATTTGGCGCTGGGGCCTCTCTGGTATCTTGCTCGTATGCTTCGGCTCAATTAGGCAAACATGAACCTGTGGCTCAGGGATTAAATGGAGGTGCGGCTCAGCTAGGTATGGCCCTGGGTTTATTCTTAATGCCGCAGCTCCTGGGGATCTTAGGCTTACGGGGAGCATTATTTGCCTGTGGTTTCCCTGGTGTTGCAGCTTTGCTGCTGTGGCTATGGTTCCCCAAGAAGGAGCGTTCAACTGCTGGCGTTGTGCAACCGCGTGAAAATCCCCTTGTTGCCATGCGCACACCTGCCATCTTGCAGCTCGGGCTGGCAAACATGGGCACCTTTGGTCTGGCAGATGCGATTACGGCCTGGATTAGCGTCTATTTTATCACGCGTTATGGCTTACCGCTGACCGTTGCCGGTATGCTGGCAGGGCTGGCATTGTTGACAGGAGTCATCTTTCAACCGTTAGGGGGCATCTTGCTCAGTCGCTGGCAACGGCCACTGTTACTGATCCGCGTTGGGACCCTGTTGTCCTTGCTCAGTGTCATTGTGTTGGCCTTACCGGTGCACGCATTTCCACTGGCGATTATTGGCTTAGTCTTGTTAGTCATTGGCACTACTTTGCCCTACGCGGCTATCTTTAGCTCAGCGGCTACAGTGGGCAAGAAGAGTGGCGCAGGATCAGGCGTCTCTCAGGGGATTGTGGCTCTGTTTGCAGCTTCAGCAGGTGTTGCTGGTGCGCCATTGATCGGTCTGGTGCTTGAGCGCAGTGGTAGTTTCAGCGTTTCTCTGGGTACAGCGGGTCTGATCTTTCCGACGGTGGCGATTATTTCTTCGCTGTCCCTGGGGCGGGTTTTCGGGATCGCACGCAGCAAAAAATCGCTTCTCGCTGTTCAATAACAGGAAAGGCACGCAACGAAAATCAGTCTTTCGTCACGGAGAAGAGAGCATCCTCTTGTAAGATCGCTCTCTTTTCTGTTACAGTTGGATGGTTGCGGCTTGCCGTAATTTGTGCAGTGCCTGCTCTACGCTCTCCTGGTTGTTGTAGACGGCGGAACCGGCTACAAGCAGGTTTGCGCCTGCCTGCACGACGCTCGGAATCGTGCCCTCGTGGATGCCGCCGTCAACCTCGACATCGCAGTGGAAGCCACGGTGGTCGATGATCTGGCGTGCCTGAGCGATTTTTGGCAACGTCTCAGGGATAAGCTCCTGACCACCGAAGCCCGGATTGATGGTCATCACCAGGATCAGGTCCAGGAACGAGAACATATCTTGCAGCAGGAAGACAGGCGTCGAAGGATTAATGGCGACGCCTGCCTGTTTGCCTGCTTCTTTGATCTGCTTCAGCACGCGATGGAGGTGTGGGCAGACCTCCTGGTGTACGATGATCACATCGGCTCCCGCCTTCGCGAACGTCTCGATGTATTCTTGTGGATTAGTAATCATCAGGTGTGCTTCGAGTGTGGCACTGGTGCTGCGGCGCACGGCTTCGACCACCATGGGACCCATCGTGATATTTGGGACAAAGTGTCCGTCCATAACATCAATCTGGATGCGTTGTGCGCCCGCAGCCTCTGCTTCGTGTATCTGTTCGCCCAGGCGTGTAAAGTCGGCAGAGAGTATTGATGGGACGATTATCGCCATAGCATATGCTCCTAATACTTCTGGCTGAGTTTAGCGGCAGCCGCAGTATCCAGCATCCATGTGACCTCGCCCTGTGTGGGGCGAACGATCTGTGCAGGATATTCTTCTGGCTGATAGGGATGTTCCAGAACCGCCTGTATTGCGTCTGCTTTGTCCGCGCCAGTCACCAGGAAGAGCACATGATGCGCTGCATTGAGCAGTCGCGGAGTAAACGTCAGGCGTAGTGGTGGGGGTTTAGGTACAGTGACGGGCATGACCAGGCGCTCCCGCTCCATTAAAGAAGCCTGGTGTGGGAAGAGCGAAGCGGTGTGTCCTTCTGGTCCCATCCCTAATTGGAGCAAGTCGAAATCCGGTACACCATTGGTAGCGAACACGCGCTGCATTTCAAGCCCGTATGCCTGAGAAGCTGCGTCGCGGTCAGCCTCATCGGCAGGCATACGGTGAATCTGGTGGGCTGGGAGCGCTAACTTGCTCAACATTACCTCCTGGGCCAGATGGTAGTTGCTCTCTGCGTCGTCTGCTGGCACACAACGTTCGTCGCTCCAGAAGATTTCGACCAGGCTCCAGTTGATCTGGTCTCTATAGGGATCACTCGCTAACAGGCCGTACAATTTCCTTGGTGTTGAGCCTCCTGAGAGTGCAAAAGTGAAGCGACCACGTGAAGCTATTGCTTCATTAGCAACTCTGACAATAGACTGAGCCGCAGCGTGGATGAGCTTCTCGCTATCAGAATAAGTAACGACAGCCATAACATCTCCTGATGTACTATTATGTATTATGCAAGGAGGGCGAAAACCTCATGCAAGGTGCGCTCGTAGAGGTGATCTCTTCCCATAATTTCCAATTCGTCGTGCAGCAAGTCACCTTCTTTATGCTGCGCTGCTATATTCACTGTACGTGCCAGCCGTGTATTATCCGGTAGCTCAATCGAGGTGACAGCATGGCTTTCCTCGCTCTCGCGATCAATGCAAAACTGCGCGGCATTGTCGGTACTTGTCATACGCACCAGACAAATTTCGCCCGGTGGTAATGCCGTCTGCACACGCGGATGAATAGTAATTGTCAGGCTCTGTGTTTCTATGCTCTGGATGTCGCTAGCCGGGATTGAGCCGAGTGGACCCGTGAGCGTCGGTGCGCGGCTTGTCATGTACCATGAATATGTGCTCGTGTTGGCATCCAGGTGGTTGTGCGCCATGTTAGAAGAGAGTCGCCAGCCCAGGCGCGTCTTCAGCCAGGCTGCCAGCAGCAGCGCGCGTATCTCATTGGATAAACCAGGCCCTTGTTCGGTTGCGGGCGTCACTGCGTGTTCGATTTCGATTTGATCGACGTTTATGAGGTATGGCCGATACTCGACGACATCAAAGAATTGTGCAATCAATTCGCGCCAGGTAGTCACACGTCCCCAATTCAGATCACTCAAGGCGCAGTCTGGCGATACCTGTAATAAAGAAGAAAGGGTACGAATACGTTCTTCTGGTGCCGCGAACGTATTGGAATCAATGATCACGCGGCTGCTAATAGCGATCAAGCGTTGGAAGACAACACTATCGTGGGGCAGATCGCTGAGCCACCAGAGATAGACAGGCAGATCCATCTTGAGCAGTGGTTGAATAATGTTTGCAGCGGAGCGGGCAGCAGCGCCGGTCACTGAAACCGTGATCTGCTCAAAGTGATGGCGCATCGTATCGGAAATGATAGAGAAGGAGCGTAGTGTTGTCCAGGCAGACACGTTGGCAGGCACATCACTACGCAGGTCCAGGATTAAAAGGATGACGCGCGCGATATGTGTACTGGACAGATCGCGTAAAAGCACGCTCGCATTGCGCGCGGATTCAACGTCAGGCGCGCAGATTACAAAGTTGAGCACACTCGTACGAACGTTCATATTTTGACTGATACGCATATTGTCAGCAGCCAGGTGCCAGAGCACTGTCAGCTCTGCCTCGACATGTTCCGGGAGTACCTGTTTCCCGGCCCAGGGTAAGCGTAAACCCGGGGGAGCGGATTTATCCGTTGCCATATTCCTTGATACCCTTCTCCTCTTGAACGTCATTGTTCATATGGACAACATTGTGCTATTTGTTCGTTGCTAGCTTCTCCTATGTGATTGTATATGGGTATTAGGGACGCCGCCAGCGTCGACCGTCGCGCCAGATGAATTCATCCGCCGCCTGGGGTCCCCATGTGCCAGATTCGTAGCTATGAATAGTCTCGCGTGGTGCACTGCTCCATTCGTCCAGGATACCCTGCACAAAGGTCCATGCAGCCTCTACTTCGTCGCGGCGAGTGAACAAGGTTGAATCACCATACATGCAGTCGAGTAAGAGACGTTCATATGCCTCCGGCTGTTCGCGCACAAAAGACGAGCCGTAGAAGAAGTCCATATTCACTGCGCGGATCTGCATATCTGTGCCAGGTACCTTGGCTCCAAATTTGAGCGAAATACCCTCGTCAGGCTGAATGCGCAGTGTTAGCACGTTCGGTTCGACCTGTCCCTGTGCATCACTATTTTTAAAGAGCATGAGCGGAGCCAGTTTGAACTGAATAGCAATTTCAGAAACGCGCTTAGGCAGATGTTTGCCGGTGCGTAAGTAGAATGGTACGTCAGCCCAGCGCCAGTTGTCAATAAAGGTTTTGAGTGCAACATAGGTCTCGGTCGTCGATGTCGGTGAGACGCCTGTTTCCTGCAAATAGCCAGGGACCTCGTGTCCAGCTACCCAGCCGGACTCGTATTGTCCGCGCACCGTATGCGTTAGCACATCGCGTCCAACCAGAGGTTGTAAGGCATGCAGGACTTTGACCTTCTCGTCGCGTACAGCGTTGCCTTCAAACGTAATTGGCGGTTCCATCGCTACCAGCGTGAGCAATTGGAGCATATGGTTCTGGATCATATCGCGTATGGCACCAGACTCTTCGTAGTACCCGGCGCGACCTTCCAGACCAAGATTTTCTGCGACCGTGATCTGTACATGATCGACATAACGCCTGTTCCACACAGGCTCGAAGATACCATTTGCCAGGCGGAAGACGAGGATGTTCTGTACGGTCTCTTTGCCGAGATAGTGGTCGATACGATAGATTTGCTCTTCACGGAAGACCTTGCCTGCCTGGCGGTTGAGTTCACGGGCAGAAGCGAGATCGTGTCCGAAGGGTTTTTCGATAATGATACGTGTCCAGCCTTTGCGGTTTCGACTTAAACCGGCTGCGCCCGAGATTCTGAATAATCTCAGGATACTGGCTGGGTGGTGTTGAGAGGTAGAAGATGCGGTTGCCGGTTGTACCGCGCTCTTGATCAATTTTGTTCAACAAAACACCCAACTGTTCATAGCCTGCTGGATCATGAAAATTTGATTGTAAGTAATGGATACCAGCCGCAAAACTTTCCCAGACTTGTGGGTTGACAGGTTTTTGTCGCGAGTATTGATTAATAGAGTCGAGAGCCTGCTGACGGAAGGTTTCGTCGGTATAGGGCCGTCGTGCGAAAGCCACAACGGAGAAACCTGCTGGTAGTGGGTGTTCCAGCGCTAGATTATAGAGCGCTGGGAGCAATTTGCGGTGGGTCAGGTCGCCGGTTGCTCCGAAAATAACCATGACGCACGGCTCCAGGCTCTCCTTGATGCGTAGTCCCTCCCGAAAAGGGTTGGGAGCCTCGACGACGCTACGCTGGGGCATGAGAAATCTCCTAACGTGTTATGCTAATGATTGATCGCTTAAAGGATAACACTAGATGCATAGAAAATACTTCTTCAATTCCTTGGCAACTATTCATTCAGGGCGCGAGCGGCTAACGCAATGGGTAGGGGCGGAGCTTGCCTCCGCCCACGAAGCCGCCGGGCGCACGCAAGGTGACGCCCCTACCCCTGTCCAGCCAACCTGAATGAATAGTTACCGTTTTGTCTACGAGCGAGCTACGTGGCCCTCTTTGATCGCGTTCTTTTTACTATCAATACCTGCGAACAATTGGTGGAAAGAGTCTGCGAACTTCTGGACGCCTTCGTCCAACAATTGCTGAGTGACTTGAGCATAGTGAATACCCAGCTTTTCAAGCTCGTCAAAGGTCTGCTGAGCGCCTACAAGATCATCTTCGATAGTCTTGCGTACCTGGCCGTGATCTTTGAACTTCTCAACGGTCTCCAACGGCATTGTATCGACGGTATCAGGGCCAATTAACTCTTCTGCATAGAGAACGTCGCGATAGGCCGGATTTTTGGTACTGGTACTGGCCCAGAGTGGTCGCTGGACATGAGCACCGACATGTCGCAGCGACTCAAAGCGTGGGGTATTGAAGATGCGCTTGAAGTCCTGGTAGACCAGGCGCGCATTGGCTATGGCGGCCTTCCCCTCCAGGGCTTTGAGTTGCTGCTGTTGAGCGCTATCGCTGCTGGCCTTGATCTTATCTTCGAGCAACTTATCGACGAGCGTATCAACGCGGCTGACGAAGAAGCTAGCGACCGAGGCAAGCGCACTAATATCCTGCCCCGTGCCATTGCGGTCTTCTAACGCGCGAATATAGGCATCTGCGACGTCGCGGTACGCCTCAATGGAGAAGATAAGTGTGACGTTGACGTTGATGCCGCTACGCAATGTCTCGTAGATGGCCGGAATGCCCTCGGGCGTAGCCGGAATCTTGATCATCAGGTTGGGGCGATCAACTATCTGCCAGAAGCGGCGAGCTTCGTTGATTGTGCCCTGAGTATCGTGTGCCAGATCTGGAGAAACCTCAAGGCTCACATAGCCGTCCTTCTTCTCGCTGCTCTCATAGATAGGGCGTAGCAGGTCGGCGACCGTGCGAATATCCTGTATTACAATGGCTTCATAAATCTCGTTTGTGCTCTTCTCTGCATTGATCAGTTGCGTAATCTGCTCATCATGGGCATGGCCGGAGCTGATCGACTTCTCAAAGATAGTTGGATTGGCTGTAACACCAACAATGCCATCTTCGTCCAGTAGACGTTTGAACTGGCCGGAGACAAGTTGTGCTCGGTCGATGTTGTCGTACCAAACACTCTGTCCTAGCGTACTCAATAGTTGCAATGGGTTAGCCATCTGAACAATTCTCCTTTGGACTTAAATGCGACTGGCTCATCACACTTGTATTATGCCATCTCTAGCAGGCGTTTTGCTTTTTCAACAATGTTGTCTATGGTAAAACCAAACTTTTGGAAGAGAATTTTTGCAGGTGCTGAAGCACCAAAGTGATTCAACGTGACCGTATCTCCCTGTGTACCAATATAGCGTTCCCAACCCATGGGCGAGGCCGCTTCAATAGCAATACGCGCGCTTACCTGTTTTGGTAAAACAGCTTCTTTATATGCGGCGCTCTGCTCTTCAAAAAGCTCCCAACTTGGTATACTTACTACACGCACGGCGATACCTTCCTGGTGCAATTTTTGTGCCGCATCAACTGCGAGTGGTAGCTCTGCGCCATCGGCCAGCAGAATAAGCCGTGGCGTTTCTTTGCTGTCTAATAGTACGTATGCGCCTTTCGCCAGATTACTCGCGCTAGCCAGGGTGCTGCGGTCAAGCGTAGGAATAGCCTGGCGCGAGAATGCCAGCGCGACGGGACCAGGGTGTGTGACTGCGACACGCCAGGCTTCAACTGTCTCGTTGGCATCTCCCGGTCGAATCACGGTCAGTCCGGGGATAGCGCGCAGGGCGGCCAACTGCTCAATCGGCTGGTGAGTGGGACCGTCTTCGCCCAGGCCAACGCTATCATGAGTGTAGACATAGATGGTTTTGAGTTTCATGAGTGCTGCCAGACGGATCGGTGGGCGCATGTATTCTGAGAAGATCAGGAAGGTTGCGCCAAAAGGAATGAGTCCGCCATACAGCGCCATACCATTCATAATGCTACCCATCGCGTGCTCACGGATGCCGAAGTGCATGTTGCGACCGGATTCCTGCGGACCGAAAGTCGCCCAGGCCCTTCATATAAGTGTTGGTGGAGGGTGCCAGGTCAGCCGAGCCACCAATGAAATTGGGCAAGGTAGCCGCAAAGGCATTGATGGTCTTTTCTGATGCCACGCGACTGGCGGGAGCATCACTAGTGGTGAACGTCGGCAGTGCGCTATCCCAATCGGCAGGTAATTCACCGTTCAACTCGCGTCGCCACTGCGCCGAAATCTCAGGATAGGCAGCGGCATAAGCGCTATATTGTGCCTGCCATGCCTGTTCCTCGGTTGCGCCGCGTCCTACAGCCTGGCGGAAGTAGGCCAACGCCTCTTCAGGCACGAAGAAGGTCTCCTCGGTCGGCCAGCCAAGATTGTGCTTGGTGGCGATGATTTCTTGTTCACCAAGCGGGCTACCATGCGCGCCAGCGGTATCCTGCTTGTGTGGACTGCCGTAAGCAATATGTGTGCGCAAGACGATCAATGAAGGACGCTCCGTCTCGGCCTGTGCGGCTGTAATCGCGCTATCCACGGCAGCTAGATCGTTAACGTCGGCGATATGCTGTACATGCCAGTGGTAGCCCTCGAAGCGGTGTCCGACATCTTCCGTAAAGGCCAGACTGGTATTGCCCTCAATTGTGATATGGTTGTCGTCGTAAAAGCAGATAAGCTTGCCCAGCTTCAGGAAGCCTGCAATTGAAGCAGCCTCAGAAGAGACGCCTTCCATGAGGTCGCCATCGCTGGCAATCGTGTAGATATAGTGATCGAGCACGTTATGGTCAGGGCGATTGTAGCGGCTGGCCTGGAAGCGTTGCGCAATAGCCATACCGACGCTATTGGCAAAGCCCTGTCCCAGGGGTCCGGTGGTTGTTTCGACGCCAGGAGTTTCGCCATATTCAGGATGTCCTGGGGTGCGACTGCCCCACTGGCGGAAGTTTTTCAGATCGTCCAGTGAGAGATCATAGCCCGTCAGATGCAACATGCTGTAGAGTAAGATGCAGGCGTGACCGGCAGACAGTATAAAGCGGTCGCGATTGAGCCAATGAGGATTGCGTGGATTGTAACGCAGGTGACGCGTCCATAGCAAATAGGTCAGCGGAGCGAGGGCCATAGCGGTCCCTGGGTGTCCCGAGTTCGCTTTTTGCACACTGTCCATAGCGAGTGTGCGAATAGTGTTGATGCAGAGTTGCTCTAGCGTTTTTGGGTCAACAGAAGTTTCCTGTTGTGTTGCCATCTATTATCTTAGCCTGCCTTCCTTTTAATTAAATCTCCTGATAGTCCTTTAGTTATTGTACATATTAGACTAACTAGTATGGTGACACCACAGAAGTGGGGTCGTCTGCTGCGTATCGTACAGGATCAAAATTCCTTACTGGCTTTCTGTTGTAACTCATAGAGCTTGCTAATAGCTTCAATGGGCGTAAGTTCATCGATAGCCAGATGTTTGATTTCCTCGATGAGAGGGTGAGGTTCGGAGGCGAGCAGCGTCATTTGCCATGCCATAGGCATCTTGATGTCCTGCATAGCTTTGCGGCGCATTTTCGCATCTCCTTTGCGCTCCAGCTCCTCCAGGATCTCCTCGGCGCGGTGGATGACCGGGTGAGGGATGCCAGCGAGCTGTGCGACGTGGATACCATAACTTCTATCAGCGCCTCCCGGCACGATTTTGCGTAGGAAGACGACGTGTCCAGCCTCCTCTGTTACCGCTACATTCATGCAGCGAATACGTGGTAATAACTTTGCCACTTCGACGAGTTCGTGGTAATGCGTGGCGAATAGTGTACGCGCACCACAGCGTTTATTGTTGTGCAGATATTCAACCACGGCACGTGCGATAGCCAGTCCATCATAGGTACTGGTGCCACGTCCGATCTCATCCAGAATAATCAAGCTGCGTGGCGTGGCATGATGCAGAATATTAGCGGTTTCGACCATTTCCACCATAAAGGTGCTCTGCCCCGTTGCCAGGTCGTCCTGGGCACCGATGCGCGTGAAGATGCGGTCAACGATACCGATGGCAGCCGCCTCGGCGGGCACATAGCTGCCAATCTGTGCTAGCAGCGTGATCAGCGCAATCTGGCGCAGGTAGGTTGATTTGCCAGCCATATTCGGACCAGTAATGATGCAGATCTGTGCTTCGTGGTTAGACAGATTCGCATCGTTGGGAATAAAAGGCATATCGATCTGTGCTTGTTCGACGACAGGGTGTCGTCCAGCCACAATGTGAATACTATCTTCATCATTTAATTGGGGACGACAATAATGCTGCCTGGCCGCAACTTCGGCCAGACTCAAGTAGACATCAATCTCGGCGAGAGCACGCGCGCTATTGAGGATACGCTCCGCTGCATGCACGGCAATGTCTGCCCGCAATTGGACAAAGAACTCATTCTCTAGCTTATTAATACGCTCCTGCGCATTCAGGACGAGCGTCTCATATTCTTTCAGATCGGAGGTGATGTAGCGCTCACTATTAGAAAGTGTCTGTCGGCGCACATAGTCCTGGGGTACGCGGTTTAAGTTGGTATTTGTGACTTCGATGAAATAGCCGGAGGCGCGGTTGTAACCGACCTTGAGCGTGCTGATACCGGTGCGTTTGCGCTCACGCTGCTCCATATCCGCAATCCACTGGCGTCCATTCTGGGAAGCGTGCTTCAACTGGTCCAGCTCAGCGCTGAAGTTCTCACGAATGATGCCACCTTCGGTGATGCTGAGTGGTGGTTCATCGACGATAGCGTGCTCAATCAGTGTAATAATGTCATCATTCTCTGACAGGCGCTGCATGATGAGTGTCAGCGAGGGGTACGTTGCTGCTGCGTCAACTGGCAGACAGGAACGCACTTCATCGGCGGAGCGTAGACCGTTGGCGAGTGCTACCAGATCGCGTGGCGAGGCGATCCGCTGGCGCACGCGATTAGCCAGGCGCTCGATGTCACCAGCCTTTTTGAGGCCTACCGCCAGCTTTGCCTGTAGCAGCATATCGCCGAGGAGTTCGCTCACAACCTGTTGGCGCTGTTGCAGGATGGCGATATCCAGCAACGGCTGACCGATCCAGCGTCGTAACAGGCGTCCGCCCATAGGACTGCGTGTACGATCAAGCACCCAGAGCAACGAACCTTTGACGGAGCCGTTGCGCCCACTCTCGAAGAGTTCGAGGTTGCGGCGCGTATAGGGATCAAGTGTCATAAAGCCAGCAGTGGAGTACGTTTCGAGTGCTGCGAGCTGTTGCAGCAGTCCTTTTTGTGTCTCCTGTACGTAGGCCAATATCGCTCCTGCTGCACGAATGGCGAGCGGCAGACTGTTGCAGCCGAAGCCTTCGAGTGAGGCAACTTGAAACTGCTTGAGCAGGCGATGGCGCGCGTCATCTTCGCTAAAATAGCGTGAGTCGTAAGGCGTAACATGTCCTGCTACAGGCTCCAGGAGTTTAGCCAGTGGAGCGCTATCGTCTTCTTCATCCTCTTCTGCGAGGTCTGGGATATCGGCGTTGGGATTGCCGTTGCTACCGAGCTTCGTAACCTGTTTTTCGCTCATGACAGCGGCTAGCCAGCGACGTTTGCGGTTGCCCTGCCGACTATAGTTTGCTTCGACAAGCACTTCGGCTGGACTGACGCGGGCTATTTCCTGTTGTATAGCCATTTGTGGTTCTGGCGTGTTGAACTGCGTGACTGCGAATTCGCCAGTTGTGATATCGATATAAGCGATGCCCACGCTGTCTCGTCCGGTGATGACGGCAGCCAGGAAGTTATTACGTTTGGCCGCCAGCATAGTGGGATCAATCACTGTGCCAGGGGTCACGATGCGGATAACCTCGCGCTCGACCAGGCCCTTAGAAAGTGCGGGATCGCTGGTCTGTTCGCAGATAGCGACACGGTAGCCTTTACTAACCAGACGAGCAATATAACCATCGGCGGCATGGTGGGGGATACCGGCCATGGGTGATTTTTCGCCGCGCCCGAAGTCGCGCCGGGTGAGTGCTATTTCCAGTTCGCGAGCGACGATTTCCGCGTCATCATCAAACATTTCATAGAAGTCGCCCATGCGAAAAAAAAGAATAGCATCGGGATTTTGCTGCTTAATATGTAAGTATTGTGTCCGTACCGGACTATGAATAGGTTGCTCTCTGGCGAATTCTTCAAATAACACTTTCGACCTCCCTCATGCTTGAACTCAGTATATGCTTAATGCGAGAAGACGTCAATTTGCCTACAAGCGTAGGGGATTTTAGGGATACTATTGCTTTGAGCCGGTCCTATAGAAAGAGAGATAATTCGTGCCCAATGTGCGATAATACAGACATTAGGCATGCCAGTATGAGACGGTTTGTCTTTTTCGTACGTAAATAGGGATAGAGCATGCGCATATAATTGTAGCAAGTGCGGCCTATTTCCAGCCTCTACTCAGGCGGGATACTGCACTTTAGTACTAGCCTGAGGTGTTTTTTTGCGTATAAATGCTATCGTAAAAAGGTGGCATATGACTTTTGATTCGAGTTTCTGATGCGTTTCCTGAAAGAATATAGAAAAAGGGGGTTGGTATGTTCTTCCTCATATTTCTGTTGTTTTTGCTTGTCATCGGTGCGTTAGCTGTCATCGTCATGCAGAATCTGTCGATGACACTGCATATTACGTTATTTTCATGGCAATCACCCGATCTGCCAGTGAGTTTGTGGATTATCGGAGCTTTCTTCGTGGGAGCGCTGTTGTTGTATCTGGTATCGCTTGCCTCGGCATGGCACGATCTCAAGGAGATGAAGAAACTCAAAAAGCGCGTGGCCGAACTGGAGCAGCAGGCCTTGCTAAATACTCCTCGTACGCCCACCGCGCCACCTATGAGTGGATCAACTTCATCACAGCTGGCTGGGCCGCTGATGCAGATGCCGGGCGTAATGCCTTCCGGCAGTGGACCGCTACAGCCGCAAAATTACCGCCAGTAAACGCCATAAGAAGCCACGTCGTTTTTTGGGTTTCACTGTTGGCTGTAGTACTTGTGGCGTTGCCTCTATCTCCCACCTTATCTCTGGAGGTGCTGCTGTTTTATCTGCATTTATGTTTTCCTCAGTAGCTGGTGGAGCGATGGTAGAGGCTGCATTTACTTCTGTCATTGCAGTAGGGGACGGTTCGGTAGACAACTCCTGCTGATGGCTAGAGGGATAAATTGCTGGTAGTTGCTCTGTAATTGCCAGCATATCAGCAGTGGACCAGGGAATGAATTGTATAGTAGCATCCTGGGCCGGAATCTCATAAAGAAATTCTTCAACTCGGATCTGCTCAACATTTTCGGACTGTTCAGATATATCCTCCTGCGCAATGGATGTATCTAGCGCCTCGACCGTCGCGTTTGCAGTATCTTCAGCCTGGATGGTTTGTCTGGCTACTTCATCTGTTCCTTCCGGGCTGTCTTGCGCTACTAAGGCTGCTGCTGATGTATCTTCATTGTTGTAGGCTGCTCTGTCTTCAACTGTCTCTATGTTCTCACCTGGCATATCGGCAGCAGAACCTGTCTCGATAAGGTCAGATGGACCAACGCTAGCAGCGGGAGTGGGCGGGGTTACTGTGTCGAGAATAATGGTATCGTCGGCGTCAGCCTTGGTGAAATCAGACGAGTCAATGCTGTCAGAGAAGGAGGTATCGTCGGTGTCAGTTGCGGAGAGATCAAGTTGGTCGAGTTTGTCAGTGATGATAGGAAGTTTGGCAGTATCAGAGAGGGATGTATCGTCGGCGTCAGTTGCAGAGAGATCAAGTTGGTCGAGTTTGTCAGTGATGATAGGAAGTTTGGCGGTATCAGAGAAAGATGTATCGTCGGCGTCAGTTGCAGAGAGATCAGATTGATCGAGTTTATCAGTGATGATAGGAAGTTTGGCAGTATCAGAGAGGGATGTATCGTTGACAGGCATCTCAGCAATGTCTGATTGGTTGCTGGCATCAGCAAAGACCGCTGTTTGCATACTATCGAGGCTGGTGGAGTCACTAACGTCTGTCGATTTAGTTGTGTCAGCTTCTTCATTCTCTCTGTTATCCCCGCTTGTTTCCATATCGGCTGCCGCAACGGTATCGGTAAGGGGCAGTACTTCGGCGCTTATTTCGATGGAGTCTGAAGTGCTCTGTGGCTCACTGGCAGCTACTTCTGGTGCTGTATCTATGGGAACTGCTTCATCTGCGACCGTGGACTCACTATCTGTGTCTTGCTGCTCCGTGGGAACGGTGTCAGTATCGCTCATCAGTTTTTGCAGCAGCAGTTCTTCTGTAGCCTGCTCTAACTCAACATCAGGCAGTACTTCAGCACTGCTGGCGTTATCTTCTAGCTCAGCACCATCCAGTATATCTACGCCCTCGCCCATAGAAGCGATCCATTCGTAAGCGCCATCTAACGCGTGCTGGCACCACTCGGTATAGTTCCCGCGAATAACATCCAGTTGCTTGCAGCGTTCGAGTAACTGGATAGTGTGATCGAGCCAGCTCTCGCCGCGCTCAAGCATGCGTTCGAGCAGATCAATATCCTCTACGCCGCTGGCCTGTAGCTGTACCAGGGCCGCGAGCGCAATCGACGAGGGCTGACATTGCTGCATATAAGCGTCATTCTCAGCGATTTGTTGCTGGAGCGTGGCTATCTGTATTTCAAGCTGTGCTAGATGTTGTTGCTGTTGCCAGTGTTGGTAGCCTTGATAGAATTGCCCGACAGCGGCAGGAGGAAGTTGCGCGAAGAGATGGCTGATGTCCTTAAAATGGAGCTGTGCGTCATGCAGTGTATTATTTGTGTCCATGCTGCCCCCTATTTTTGCCGTGTTGCGTTTCCTCGGGGTTTCTGGCTTGTTCACCCCAGCGCTCAAACCAGCGTTGCACCAGACGATTCGTACGCTGGCTTTGCTGGTCTACTGGACTCTTTGACTGTGCTCCATTGCTACTGCGCCGGGCGATATCGCGTATCCACCAGGGCATCTTAATTTGTGGATCGGTCAGGCTATGGGCTGCAACAAATGAGCTTACATCCTGGGGGAGAAGTTGCTCCTGAAGATCGGTTGACGGGAGTAGAGAAGACTGTGTTGTAGCGTTGATGATGGGTTCCTGCATATCGTGTGAAGTGAGATTGGGTAATCCTCCCCAGGCCAGTAATGCTGCTGACATGGCCCCTTGTTCCTGTCTTGCTATAGGCTGCATGTCAAGCTGTAGAGCTGTTGTGCTGGGTATTGGCTCTGTGGCAGGCTCCGTGAATGTTTGTGGTGGCAAAGATGCAGCGAGCCTCTGCTCTACGGCTGTCAGGAGCTTTGCCGCATGCTGGCTGACCAGAGCCTGTATAATCGGGTTCTCTGCGTAGGAGCTGTCATCTTCTTGCGCTTGTGCCCGGGTTGTAATCAACTCCTGTTCAAGCGTAGCCAACTGGCCTTTGAGTTGTTGGTCAATCTCTCGATAGTGTAGCCATTGCCGATATTGCCCCATAGTTTTTCCACTTCTTCGCTGATGATCAGGATTTACAAGTCCCGAATTGATGGGATCTTATGTTACAGGTATCTTTCAAGTGTTCGCCTACGGTCGCGTTGTCTGCTGTTCTCAGGATCATCTGGTATGAATGCACTGTTCCTCGTGCTTCTATGTAAGAAGGCATACGTCTACCAGATTTCCCATATTCTATAGAATATGCAAATGGGTGTCAATGTCCATAGATATGCTCATGATAATTGTTTTATTGTAGAATGTAGCATAAAATCATGTTGCCATCAGGCCATACCATCACGTTCGACTGCATTATTATAGGAGATACGCAGCAGGATACCGATGATAATAAAGTTGGCAATCATTGAACTGCCACCGTAAGAAAGGAACGGTAAAGGCATACCGGTGAATGGTATAAGTTTGAGGACACCGGTGCTGATGATCAGCGTTTGCAGGGCAAAGATGGAGGTCAATCCGGCTGCAAGTAGCTGATTGAAGGTATCTCTGGATTCAATTGCAATGCGGAAACCTCGGTAAACGATGAGCAAGTAGATGCCAATGACCGCAAAGATCCCCACCATACCAAACTCCTCAGCAAAAGCCGCCAACACCATATCGCTTTGGACGACAGGCACAAGTCCCGGATGGCCTAGACCCAACCCGGCTCCGAGCATGCCGCCACTGGAAATGCTGATCAGTCCCTGCACAATTTGTCCTGGGCCACCGAGACTCTCTTCGTAAGCTAAATCTGTCGCTGTCCAATTTTTCCAATCAACGACATTAAATGAGACAACAGCGAAGCGTGCACGTATATATGGTAGGATCAAGTAGCCAATTGCTCCCAGCACCACGAGCAATGCTAGATTGACGATCACATAAGTGATCTTCCCACTAGTGAGGTACGTCATAGCGAGAAACAGACCGAAGATGAGTAGCGCTAATCCCAACTCGCGCACTACCAGGAACATCAGCAAAGAAATGCCTAGCATGAATACCAGTGGTCCGAGTTGTCGCAGTGGAGGTAAACGCAGGCGGCCAAGTTGGATATAGCCACTGGCAATGATATCGCGATTTTCATTGAGGTAAGCCGAAAAAAAAATGATGAGGCTGATCTTCATCAGCTCTGAAGGCTGAAAAGCAAAAGGTCCAAAATTGAGAGTATCGTGGGTGGGGCTGCCTGAATGCAAGGTTTCAATACCTGAGAACACACTTGGTAAGAGCAAAAGAATGGTAAGTAATGCCCAGGTATACTTGTAACGTTCCAGAAAGTTAATGTTGCGCAGGATAACGACAGTCGCGATACAGAGGATTATGCCCACGAGCACCCATATAAGTTGCTTGTTCCCCAATGACGAATCCCCGATATCGGGTCCAATGCGTGTTGCCATCAGCACACTTAATCCACTGAGTGTTCCTACCAGTGGCAGCAGTATCTGGTCTGCCTTGCGGAAGAAGATACTGAGCGTAATGTTGAATGCCACCATGGCAACGATCAAGCCAATGATGGGTGTGAGTCCCTGTCCAATTGGCAGTTTGCGCAGGTTTACTTCAGAGGCTGTACCTGTGCTTTTTACGATCAACAACTGCGTCATTTCCAGCAACAGGACCAGGAAGGGAATGATGAATAAGCCCAACTCTTTCCAACGGTAGCGTCGGAATATGCCTGGGGATTGACTTGCTAGCTGTGCCATTGCTCAATACCTCATGTATCTAGCCGCTCTGTGCTCTGACCTCCCATCCCTTATCCAGGGAGATTGCGCAAAGCGTCATCACTGTGTCAGCTTGAATTGAATGTAACCAACGCGCACAATGTCGCCAAGCCGGGCAGGTATGGCGTTCTGCGCGGGTTGATTGTTGACAAATGTACCGTTAACGCTGCCTGCATCTTGTACGTACCATGTCCCATTGCGGAACCAGAGGCGCGTATGTTCGGATGAGACAAAGCTATCAGGTATCTGAATGGTGTTTGTTGGTCCGCGCCCGATATTCGTTTGCGGGGCGAGATCAAAACGTGTGCCTGGCTGTATGTTGCTTGGACCGCTATCGACAACGATGAGGTGCCCCATGACAGGTGCAACTGCGGAACCTCCATCGCCATTCGCAGTGGCCGTTTTGCGTAAATCACGCGTAATCGCGATAACAACCTGCATAAGAAAGAGGTAGATTAGAACAACAAACAAAATTCGCAATATTAATAAGAACACTGGTATTTGCATAGAGTAGAGATCTCACCTTCTCTCGAAGTAAAAATCGTAACTACCTATGGTGAAGTGATCACCATTGCGTAGCACGTGCTGGCGCATGTTGGGTGTGTTATTAATGGTGATGCCATTGGTACTGCCGAGATCGAAGATGGCGAATTGTCCATCTGGCTGGTACTTAATTTGAGCATGATTACGAGAAACGCGCTTATCTTCAACAATAATATCATTTGTGAGTTGACGCCCAATATTAATGATCGGTTTTTCTATATGGTAGGTTTGTTGACCGGCCTGCGGTAAGCGAATGAGTAACCAGGCTTGTGGCAAGAGAGGCTGCATAGTGGGAGCTATCTCCATATTGTTCATACCACTTGGCGGGCCATACATATTATTAGGGTTGCTAGAGCCTGGTCCTGTGGGAACGCGAGGTACGGGTGGTCCACTTTGTTGTGGAGTGGATGGAATGCCTGGTAAAGACTGATTGGCGGGCAATTGGGCGCGTATTTGTGCGAGTTGCTCGGCACTCAGTGCCTGAGTTTCCATGACACCCTCGCTTTTGCCACTCTGACGATCAGCTAGTTCTGTCTCGATGCGCACACTACCGATGTTCAAACTGCTATCGGCATGTAGGCGAATAACGGGCATAGTTCTGAGCGTGTAATGGCGCTGGCGCGCGTATTCCACCAGATGATTTTGCCAATCCCGGACGAGCGTGCTCTGCCCTGGAGTTAACTGCTGATGATCCTTAATACTTAAGTACACATCATACACATTAGGAGCCAGGCGGCGTCCCTCGCTTTGCAGCAGTGTATTATCTGCTAACGCACGTTCCAGTCTGCGTGTAATCTCGACCGGCTCTAGCTTCGAAGGGAAGAGACGTGCAAACGGAGCCTCGAAGACGCGTTGCATAAATGTTTCTAATAGTGTTAATGGGTTCTGGCGAGCTTTCAATTGCTCACCCTCCTGATAGTGAAAATTTGTTTTGTCCTCTGTACATCAGAGGCAATCTGCGTTTTCAAAGCTTCGACGCCTGCAAAGCGTTGTTCACCACGCAAGTATTCCAAAAGCTCTACGGTTATATGCTTGTCGTAGAGGTCTAAAGTAACATCAAGCAGGTGTACTTCCACCAGACGCTCCTTTCCGTTAAACGTAGGGCGAACTCCAATATTCACTACACCGTTATAAACGGGAGAATCTCCCCATGAGTCACTCTCGGGTCCCATTTGTATAGTAACACGTGCGGCATAAACGCCGTTAACCGGCAGTAATTTCTGTGCATCAGGCCGTATATTTGCCGTGGGGAAGCCTAACAGTCTGCCTCGTTCGTTGCCGTGGCTGACCGGACCACTGATGATCAGTGGGTGTCCCAGGAGCGTGTTGGCCTCGGCAATGTGTCCTTCGCTGACCAGTGTACGGATGCGCGTACTACTAATACGCCTCTGCTCAGCTTCTTCCAGGGTGACTGTGTGTACGTTTATCTGATGCTCCCGACCATACTGTGTGAGAAATGCCGTATCTCCCATTCGACGATGACCGAGGCTGAAATCGGCCCCCACAACCATCCCTTTTAAAGAAAAACGTTGCCGCAGATCATTCATAAAATGCTCGGCTGTCATCGCTGCAACTTCAGGCGTAAATTGGATCACGATGCTATCTGCAATCTGCCCATACTGGTGAGCCAATGCCAACTTCTCCTCAAGCGTGGTCAGCAACTGTAGCCGGATATCAGGCCGTACGACTGCTAATGTGTGAGGTGAGAAGGTGATTATGACCGGTTTACTCTGTAAAGCCTCCGCTTGCATACGTAATACTTGCAAGAGATACTGATGTCCTGAATGAATACCATCAAAATTGCCGATAGTGATGGCAATGGGTTCATTTGTTGCTATAGTTGTCTGGTATTCCATCATATGGTGTAAGGGCCTTTGTTAGTGTGTTCGCCTGAAGGTTATATTGCCTTGCATTCAGATGAGAAATGTGCTGCAGCACATTGCTAGCCACGAAAGTGGCGTTTCTGAATGCCTATGGGTATTATTCGTTCCTCGTGATTCCCTCGCTAATAGTACCACAGGCTGTGCATGCTAGCAACAATGATAGGATTGTTTCCTAAACTCAGCAGTTCTTACTGCATGAAACGAGATCAGGCCAGGACTTTTTTAGGCTGCCAGAGCTGTTGTCCAGCATCCCAGATGGCAATAGCAAGAAATTGGCCCCGTGAATCATACACGCGAGCTAGTTCAGCAGTAGTCTGGCTGGTTTGCACCTGATACTGGAAGGCATTGCCGTGCAGGACATGTGCCGCTGTGACATCGTCAAGCAGCAGTGCGGGATAGTGTCGGAGCGCGCTATCGGCAGGCAGGAGATAGCTTTCCATTGCTCCCTGCATGGTAGCTGTGCTGAGCTGTTCGAGTGTCATGCTGTCAGCCAGCACAAAGGGACCACTGCGTGTGCGTATCAGCGCCGTAAGATGGGCACCGTAGCCGAGCACCTCGCCCAGGTCATAGGCCAGTGAGCGAATGTATGTTCCCTTACTGCACTCGATAGACAAGGTGAGTTGTGGGTGTTGCCAGTCAACCACCTGCAAGCGGTATATTTCGACGAGGCGCGGCTCCAGCGTAATCTCCTCGCCAGCGCGTGCACGTTTGTAGGCGGGCTGTCCCTGGATCTTGATAGCCGAGTAGCGTGGTGGTAATTGCCTCTGCGCGCCCAGAAAACGCGGGAGCACAGTCTCAATCTGTGCCATGGTGAGCGTGCTGGTATCGGCCATACGTATGATGCTGCCTTCGCTATCATAGGTGTCCGTGACGACGCCAAAGGTGATCTCAGCCTGGTATGCTTTGCCGCTTTCACTCAGGTATTCAGCCACGCGCGTAGCCTGTCCTACACAGATAGGCAAGACGCCGCTGGCAGCGGGATCAAGTGTGCCAGTATGCCCGACACGCTTCTGCTGTATGATTTTGCGCACTTTTGCCACGACATCATGCGAGGTCATGCCGAGTGCTTTATTGATATTAAGAATGCCATCCATTGTTATTCTTTACCATTCTTGATCTCTGCGGAGCGAGATCGGTATGGGGCGCGACGGGTACTACAGCGGTCGTTGACAATGTAATCAGAATGCTATTGCCTAGTCTGTTTCTTGTAACGCCCGCTCAATCTCTGCCAGGACCAGCGGGATTGCTTCTGGCAATGGTCGGGCAATAGTTGCGCCAGCCGCGCGAGCATGACCGCCCCCGCCCAGGCGCATGCAGATGGCCGCAACATTGTACGGTGTATTGCTGCGTAAGCTGAGTCGTGTGACATATGGATCGTCATAGCTCTTGAAGAAAGCCGCGATCTGCACGCCAGCAATGTCGCGCAACATACCAACGATACCATCATCCATCTCGGTTGTTGCGCCAGCCGCAACCAGTGTCTTATTTGTCGCGTAGGTCCATGCGACGCGTCCGTCGGCTGAGGTCTGCAGGTTATTGATAGCTGCCGCCTCCAGGCGCAACTGGGCCAGTGGATGGTTATGAAAAATAGGTCTGACGATGCTTTCTGCGACCGCCCCGGCTGCCAGTAAGACCGCTCCTACTTCCATCGTACGCGGCGTTGTGCTGATGTACTGGAATGATCCACTATCTGTAATCAGGCCAGTGAGCAGGCACTGTGCTGCAGTGGTTGGCAGTGGTAAAGCTGCCTGTTGCTGGAAGAGTGTAATCAGTTCTGTGGTTGAGGCGGCGGTTGGATCAATGATGTTGACCTGACCGCAACCCTGGCTGCTGACGTGATGATCAATGTTAATGATTGGGGTGTGGTCGAGGAACGCGCGATGCTGCTCGTAGAGCGCGCCATAGCGTGTTAACTCGCCTGCATCCAGGGCGATAACCAGATCAAACTGTTCGTTACCCAGCGTGGTTTGCAATAGCTCGTAGCCGGGCATGAATGTGAATGCCTGCGGCACCGGGTCGGCACAGGCTGGCACACACGTTTTGCCAAGCTCGCGTAGGATATGTGCAAAGCCAATCGCTGAACCCAGGCAATCGCCATCAGGATGCTCATGAGCCAGTAGCGCGATAGACTGCGCTTGCTCGATGAGCTGCATGGCCTGTTGTACCTGTGCAGGATGAAGTTGTTGGGCCAATGATGTGCTGTGCGTACTTATTGACACGTTTATTCTACCTCTTGTAGTGTCTTTAAACAGATCGAAGCAATGTTGTGCTCACTTCCCACGCCCTCATAAGGGTGGGAAGTATGCAACGGAAAGCCGAAAAAAGCTGGCGATTAGCCCTCAAGATTAGTGCTGGCAATCTCTGGGCTGACGCTAGCTTGCTCTTGTCGCTCGATCTGGTTGATGAGATCAAGGATACGTGCGCCTTCTTCGATGGATGTGTCAAGCTTGAACGTGATTTCCGGCATATAGCGCAGGACAATGCGGCTTGCCAGTTCGTGGCGCAGGAAGCCAACGGCATGTCTGAGTCCTTTCATGGTTTCCTCGCGTTCTTCTGGTGTACCCATGACGCTGACAAAGACCTTTGCGTAGCGGAGATCTCCGCTCACCTCGACGTGGGTGATGCTAGCAAAGCCGACGCGTGGATCTTTCACACGCGTGCGTAGCAGTTCGCTTAATTCTGCCGCGATCAATTCGCCTAATTTCTCTTGTCTATGTGCGTTCGCCATAATCTCCCCCCTCACAAATAGTTCACGTAGCGGCGGGATTTGCCCCCGTTGGCGCGAACGTTAAGAGCTGCTGAGTCTGGGTAGGGGCGTCACCTTGCGTGCGCCCCGGGCCTCACGCGAGCCATCCCCTGCTCTCTGAAGACCCACCAGGGCGGTCGCAAGGACACGCCCCTACCCAGGTGCCGATGAAACTCAGCAGTTCTTATGTTCGCGCTTATGGGGTTTGCCCCCGCCGACGCACTTTTTACGCTCCTGTTGTCACGCGTTCCTGTGAGAACGCCTCAATGATATCGCCAACCTCAAAGGCGGTGAAATCTTCAAGCACGATACCACATTCGTAACCGGAGGAAACTTCGCGCACATCGTCTTTGCCACGGCGCAGGGATGACACTTTGCCTTCGTGAACCTTCTCATTGTTGCGCAGAATGCGCGCCTGCGAAGATCGTGTGAGCTTGCCATCGGTAATGCGGCAGCCAGCAATGACCGTGGTTTTTCCGGCCTTAAAGATTTGCATAACCTCGGCGTGACCATCTACCACTTCACGGTAGGTTGGTTCCAACATACCGCGCAGAGCAGCCTGGATATCGTCGATGAGCTTATAGATGACATTGTAGTAGCGAATATCAACGCCCTCTTTTTGCGCCTCGCTTTGCGCTGCACCATCTGCCTTGACGTTGAAGCCGATGATGATAGCGCCTGATGCACCAGCCAGGTGGACATCGGTCTCGCTAATATTACCAATCCCTTCGCGGATCAAGCGCACCTTCATATGCTCTTCGCCGAGCTTCGAGAGCGAGTTCTTGATGGCCTCGGAAGAACCCTGGACGTCACTCTTGAGGACGACGTTCAGTTCCTTGACTTTCCCCTCTTGCATCTGCATGTAGAGCGTGTCGAGACTGACCTGTCCCAGTGGCATCGTCTCTTCTCGTCTCCGTTCGGCCTCTTGCTGCGCGCGCTGCTTGGCGGTACGCTCATCAACCATCACTTCCAGGCGATCACCCGCCTGCGGCACCTCTGGTAAGCCAATAATGCTGACCGGTGTGCTTGGCGGTGCTTTCTGAATGCGCTTGCCGCGATCATTAAGCATTGCGCGCACACGACCCGCAATGCTGCCAACCACAATGGCATCACCTACTTTGAGTGTGCCCTGCTGTACCAGCACGGTAGCCGTCGCACCACTATTTTTCTCCAGGCGGGCCTCAATAATCACACCAGTGGCGAGACGATGGGGGTTAGCCCTGATATCCTGAACTTCGGCTACCAGCAGGATATATTCCAGTAGCCCGTCGATGCCCAGGCCCTGTCGCGCTGACACGGGTACGCAGACGATATCGCCGCCGTACTCTTCAATCACCACGCCGATTTCGGCCAGTTGTTGTTTGACGCGATCAGGGTTGGCATTGGCTTTGTCGATTTTATTGAGGGCGATAATAATCGGTACCTTTGCAGCGCGCGCATGGTCAATAGCCTCACGTGTCTGTGGCATCACGCCATCGTCTGCTGCGACTACGATGATGGCAATATGCGTACTTTGCGCGCCGCGTGCGCGCATGGCGGTAAATGCTTCGTGACCAGGTGTATCCAGGAACGTGATTTTCTTGCCGTGGACTTCGACTTGATACGCGCCGATATGCTGGGTGATACCACCGGCTTCATTGGCGGCCACCTTCGTCTCACGGATCGTATCGAGCAGAGAAGTTTTGCCGTGGTCAACGTGTCCCATGATCGTGACGACAGGTGGAATAATCACTGTCTGTTCATCGCCACGAGAAGCGATCATGGCTTCGTTTGCGGATTGTGGCTTCTCGCCGCGTTCGCTACGTACCGCTGGCGCGATGGTAAATTCACTCTGTGATGGCTCAAAGCCCAGATCTTTGGCAACCAAGGCCGCCTTTTCGTAATCGACAACCTGATTGATGCTGGCAAAGATGGCGTGCTTGTTGATAAGGTCGCGAATAACCTCGATAGGTGAGACGCTTAACAGATCTGCCAGATCTTTGACGACAATCTGTGGTGGGAGTGAAATTGGTCCTGTTGGTTTTTCTTTGACGGGAGCTGTCCGGCGCTCCTGTGACCGTGGTGCGCTATTGCCCGGTCGTGCTCCTGAAGAACGCCCTCCATTCCCGTGACCCTGTCCACCCGGACGTGCACCACCTTGCGTAGCGCCACCTGGGCGACCCGCTGGTCTTTGGCCTGCTGGTCGCTGACTGGATGGGCGTGGGCCGTTGGACTGTCCTGGCGCATGTGGTTGACTGCCTGGTCCACCAGGCTGCGGACGCTGTTGTTGTCCTGGCGCATTGCCCGGTCGTTGTTGTGTATAGCCTGTCCCACCGCGATTATTGGGTGCTGGACGCGCCGTCCCATTGGGTTGGATCGTGCCGTTGCCCCCGGTGCGCGCTGGTGCGTTTGTATTGCGGTAAGCGGGATTCATGCCCCCCGTCCGTTGTCCGTTAGCCGGACCGCTATTGCGCTGATTGGGAGCTGCGTTGCTGCGGTTCGGTGCAGGATGATTACTCTGTTGTGCAGGTGCCGGGCGTGTTGGCGGAGTAGGGGTCACTTTATTTGTCTCGGTAGGACTTGGGTTAGATGATACCGGTGTGCCTGTACTGTTTCCGCTGCTATTTCCGCGCGATGGTGTGCGACGCCGAGGTGCTGCTTTATTTTCCTGGTCCTGACTGCTTGATGTTGTATTTTCTGGTTTCGAGCGGGTGGTCGTTCTCGGTTTTGGCGTGGCTGGTTTAGCCTGCTCGGTACCACCTGGAAGCTCTGATATATCTCTCATGAAGAAGACTCCCTTCTTTTACGAATGATGCGCCATAAGTGGCGACGGAATCTCTCTTCACAGCCATGCAAAAGGTCTGTCGCCCTTCCTTATAAATAGGAGAGGGAGACAGACCCTCGTTGGTGCAGTGCCAGGCGTATTTTCGTCTGCGCTCTCTGGCGTAGTGGCTATGGTTTATCGAATCAAATCATAGCTGATCGCTCCGCAAACATTCGCTTACAACTGCCCTTTAGACGAGGGGCTGTGTCTCTATCAAGAGTAGAGAAAAAATGACGCATTGTTCAATCCTCATCTAACCCATAGATTAGATGCCAGCATTGAATAGTTCTATCCCTTTTGATGGGGATAGGGACAATATACATTCAACCTCAGTATAGCCTACTCTATTGATCCTTGCAAGATCGCGCCGTTTCCTCAACAGATGAGGTATTACCTCGTCTGCGTTGTATTTCAAGACTCTACTGCCGCTTTACGCTCAGCCGGTGTCTTTGTCGGCGTTGGTTGTGAAGTTTCCGCTGGTAATGTGGCAATAAATGCATCCAGGGCAACGCGATCTTCCGCTGGTATTTCAATTTCAAATTCGTGTTCGAAACGCTTCTCTTTTAGCGCTTTCTGCCAGCAAGAGAGTTTGGCGCAGAGATAGGCTCCACGCCCAGATTTCTTCCCGGTAGCGTCGATCACCACATGTCCATCTGGCGTGCGTACGACGCGTAACAGTTCGCGTTTCGATTTTGTCTCGCGGCAAGCGATACAACTGCGCAAGGGGACATGTTTTGGCCGTTTGACCTGCTTACTGCCCGTTTTCGCCATAGGTACATGTCCTTCCCGATTAATCTCTGTCGTAGCCGTAAGATGATTGATGGCGTTTGCCACCTCCGCGCTGATGCCCACCTCCACTACGCCTGTCGCTGTTTTCACGGTCGTGGCGTCCTCCAGCGGAACGGTCACGGCGTGTATAGGTGCTGACGGGTTCCTGTACATCCTCCGAGCGCTCCTCGTAGACTTCTCCTTCGACCGGTTTTGTGACATCAACGCGCCAGTTGGTTAACTTGGCAGCAAGGCGAGCGTTTTGCCCGTCTTTGCCTATCGCCAGAGACAACTGTTTCTCTTGCACTGTCACGAGTGCGGTATGATCCGACTCGCGCAGTTCCACCTTGAGTGGCTTGACCGGACTCAGCGCGTTCGCGACAAAGCCAGCAGGATCTGCGCTCCACTGGATGATGTCGATTTTTTCATCGTTTAATTCGCGTACAATGTTGTTAATACGCGAGCCGCGTACACCGACACAGGAGCCAATTGGATCAAGACCTTCCTGACGAGCAACCACTGCCACTTTTGAACGACTACCCGGCTCGCGTGCGATACCTTTAATTTCGACGGTGCCTTCATAAATTTCAGGTACTTCTGACTCAAACAAGCGCCGTACAAGGTCACGATGCGTACGCGAAACAAGGATTTGTAGCATGCGCCCGGGCACGCGTCGGACATCATAGACGAACACGCGAATACGCTGTCCGGCGCGATAATGTTCAGTCGGAACCTCTTCGCTGGGGGGCATCATGCCTTCTACTTTATCGACTTTATCGAGGTCGAAATCGATCAGCCAGCCTCGTACAGGGTCTTTGCGTGTAAGTGTGCCGAGACGAATTTCGCCGATCCAGTTCTTAATCTGGTCGTGCAGGTGTTCATGTTCAGCTTCGCGTATACGTTGGAGAATCACCTGTTTTGCGGTCTGCGTTGGAATGCGTGCGAAGATAAATGATGAGTCAACATCGATAAATTGCCCAAGGGCGGCTTTGGGGATAAGTCGCTGCGCTTCCGCCAATGAGACCTCTTCGTTCTGATCCTGGACCTGGGCTACCACTCGTTTTGACGCCCAGACGTGCACTTCCCCGTTTTTGTCTACTTCGATGCGGACATTTTCGCCGCCACCGAAGCTTTTGCGATAAGCTGCTAGCAGGGCGGTGGCTACGGTCTCCATGACCACTTCGCGGGGTAGACCCTTTTCGGCAATTAGTTGTGCGATAGCCGCTTGAAATTCGCTCCTCATAATGCCTTGTTCCTCCCGCTGGTGTCTGGTAATAAC
The DNA here is from genome assembly GCA_963802635.1 of uncultured Chloroflexia bacterium. Classification (GTDB taxonomy): domain Bacteria; phylum Chloroflexota; class Ktedonobacteria; order Ktedonobacterales; family Ktedonobacteraceae; genus CAVTLG01. The sequence continues at coordinate 2,226,583 of CAWDJJ010000001.1, forward strand.
TAACTCATTTTTTCGAGTGCAAAGAAAAAAGTCTCTGGCAAGCAGAAAAGTGGACGAGATGCCCACTTTTCTCTCAAGATTTTCTCAATTCTGTAGCTATTATATCACGTAGATCGCCTTTTGACTAGAGGTTCAGGCGCGTCTTGTGTCTGATATCTTGTCCAGCCCAAAGACAAGCGAAACATACCTGCGGTATGCTTTGCCAGCGTGCTTCAATCTCATCTTATATACGAACTAGCCTTCTTGCATTTTTGTGCTCCTCCGGTCCGCTACCTACATAGTATAACACACAAGTCTCACTATCTGTAGACATCCCTAATTTCCCCTCAATAACCAGCGAGATAGACCAGAAGCCCACCCAACACGAATCGAATAGCCATCAAGGTTTTAGCTTCTTTAGGGCATGGTTCAAGCTCACTTTGAACCATGCCTTAATCTTTTAATCCTTTTGACTTAGAACAAGTTCGCATATGATGCAACTATAATCAGATACTTGCCCTAACCCAGAAAAAAGACTATAATCCTGTCTATCATATAAACATGTATGTATCTATATAAATGTCGTGAGGAATTGTAGGTATGATAGCTGAACAGATACAAACGTTCGAAGTATTTTTCTCTTATGCTCACGAAGATGAAGCTCTCTTAAAAGAGTTAATGAAACACCTGGGTAATCTGAAGAATCAAGGCCTTATCAGCAACTGGTATGACCACGACATTAGTGCAGGCAAGGAACGAGCACACGAGATCGATTCCCATCTAAATAGTGCTCATATTATTCTTCTCCTTGTAAGCTCAGGTTTTATGTCATCTGAGTACTGCTATAGCGTCGAAGTAAAACGGGCTATTGAAAGGCACAATCTCGGAGAGGTTCGCGTAATTCCTATCCTGCTACGGCCTTGTCATTGGAAAGGTGCACTTTTCGATACCCTGCAAGTCTTACCGACTAACTCACAACCTATCACCAGTTGGCCTCAAGTTGATAGTGCCTTTTTAGATGTTGTTGAGGGTATTCGGGAGGTCATTCAGGAGTTACAAAGGAAACATTTGACGCAGAAATCACAACCTTTTCCTATTGAGAATATTCCTTATGGACGCAATCCTTTTTTCACTGGACGCAAAGAACTCTTCGATCATCTTTATACTGCATTCAACAGAGAACAAACCGCAACTATAGGTCAAGCTATCAGCGGGTTAGGTGGAGTTGGCAAAACTCAAACAGCCATCGAATATGCTTACCGCTACCAGAACGACTACGACACAATCATTTGGGTTAATGCCGATTTACAGGCAACATTCCTATCGGAGATCAATTCTGTAATTCAACGTCTGGACCTCTTAGCACAACAAGACCAAGATCCAACACTTCTTGCTGGAATCTTCAAGCATTGGCTACAAACTCATAGTCGTTGGTTACTCATTCTCGATAATGCTGATGACTTTTCTATCATTCGAAGTATTCTCCCATCTCGTGCACATGGCCATATTCTCATCACGACACGCACACAAACCACGATACCAATTGCCCAAAGAATTGATATAGAGAAAATGGCATTAGATGATGGAGCACACTTTCTATTGCGACGTACTATGCTTCTTGGTCTTACAGAACCACTCAAAAATGCATCTGAAACAGATCTAGCAAGTGCCAAAGAAATTTCACGCCTTATGGATGGTCTACCCCTCGCACTAGATCAGGCAGGGGCATATATGGAAGAAACGCACTGTGGATTAACCGGCTACCTCGACCTCTATAAACAACGACAAATGGAACTACTCCAAAGAAGAGGGAAACTAGCCACTGACCATCTTGACCCAGTGACAACAACATGGTCTCTCTCCTTTGAGAAGGCACAATTGGCGAATGCCTCTGTAACTGATTTTTTACATTTCTGCTCATTTCTTGATCCCGATATTATTCCTGAAGAAATCATCACAAAAAATGCTCATAATTTAAGCCCGGTGTTACGATCATTGGCGAATGACTCAATCAAATTAAATGACACTATTGGAGAATTACTGAATTATTCTTTAATTCAGCGCAATCCCAATCACACACTGACAATGCATCGTCTTGTACAAGACATCATAAAAGACAGCATACCTAAGGAAACACAACGCATATGGGCAGAGCAAACAGTACGAAGCATCAGTGAGGCATTTCCCGAGGTAGAGAACTCTACCTGGCATTCCTGCCAACGTTACATCACCCAAGTCCAGGTATGCGCAACCTATATTGAACAATGGAACTTCTCTTTCCCAGAAGTAGTAGATCTTCTCAACAAAGCAGGATATTATTTATACAAGATTGCACAATATAAATCTGCCGAATCACTCTTAAACCGTGCCCAACTCATTCAAGAGCAAACCTCTGAAGAAATTGCTCTTGATCTCGCAACAACGCTCAATTATCTTGGTGAATTGTACCAAGCCCAAGGCAAGTACACCCGAGCTGAACCGCTCTTTCAACGGTCCCTCGCCATTAATGAGCAGCAGTTAGGACCTGAGCATCCTGATACTGCTAGGAGCCTGAATAACTTAGCACAACTTTACCAAGCCCAGGGCAAGTATACCCAGGTCGAACCACTCTTTCAACGATCCCTCAAGATACGTGAGCAGCAGTTAGGACCTGAGCATCCTGATACTGCCAGGAGCCTGAATAACTTAGCACAACTTTACCAAGCCCAGGGCAAGTACACCCGAGCTGAACCGCTCTTTCAACGGTCCCTCGCCATTAATGAGCAGCAGTTAGGACCTGAGCATCCTGATACTGCTAGGAGCCTGAATAACTTAGCACAACTTTACCAAGCCCAGGGCAAGTATACCCAGGTCGAACCACTCTTTCAACGATCCCTCAAGATACGTGAGCAGCAGTTAGGGCCTGAGCATCCTGATACTGCCAGGAGCCTGAATAACTTAGCACAACTTTACCAAGCCCAGGGCAAGTACACCCGAGCTGAACCACTCTTTCAACGGTCCCTCGCCATTAATGAGAAGCAGTTAGGGCCTGAGCATCCTGATACTGCCACCAGCCTGAATAACTTAGCAACCCTCTACCAAGCCCAAGGCAAGTACACTCAGGCCGAACCACTCTTGCAACGATCCCTCGCCATTAATGAGCAGCAGTCAGGACCTGAGCATCCTGCTACCGCCACCAGCCTGAACAACTTAGCTCGACTTTACCAAGATCAGGGCAAGTACACCCGAGCTGAACCGCTCTTTCAACGGTCCCTCGCCATTAATGAGAAGCAGTTAGGGCCTGAGCATCCTGATACTGCCACCAGCCTGAATAACTTAGCAACCCTCTACCAAGCCCAAGGCAAGTACACTCAGGCCGAACCACTCTTGCAACGATCCCTCGCCATTAATGAGCAGCAGTCAGGACCTGAGCATCCTGCTACCGCCACCAGCCTGAACAACTTAGCTCGACTTTACCAAGATCAGGGCAAGTACACCCGAGCTGAACCGCTCTTTCAACGGTCCCTCGCCATTAATGAGAAGCAGTTAGGACCTGAGCATCCTGCTACCGCCACCAGCCTGAATAACTTAGCAACCCTCTACCAAGCTCAGGGCAAGTATACCCAGGTCGAACCACTCTTGCAACGGTCCCTCGCCATTAATGAGCAGCAGTTAGGGCCTGAGCATCCTGATACTGCCATGAGCCTGAACAACTTAGCACGACTTTACCAAGCCCAGGGCAAGTACACCCAGGTCGAACCACTCTTGCAACGGTCCCACGCCATTAATGAGCAGCAGTTAGGGCCTGAGCATCCTGCTACCGCCAGAAGCCTGAATAACTTAGCACAACTTTACCGAGATCAAGGCAAGTATACCCAGACCGAACCACTCTTGCAACGGTCCCTCGCCATTAATGAGCAGCAGTTAGGGCCTGAGCATCCTGCTACCGCCAGAAGCCTGAATAACTTAGCACAACTTTACCGAGATCAAGGCAAGTATACCCAGACCGAACCACTCTTGCAACGATCCCTCGCCATTAATGAGCAGCAGTTAGGGCCTGAGCATCCTGCTACCGCCAGAAGCCTGAATAACTTAGCACAACTTTACCAAGCCCAGGGCAAGTACACCCAGGCCGAACCACTCTTGCAACGATCCCTCGCCATTAATGAGCAGCAGTTAGGACCTGAGCATCCTGATACTGCCACCAGCCTGAATAACTTAGCAACTCTCTACCAAGCCCAGGGTAAGTACACCCAGGCCGAACCACTCTTGCAACGATCCCTCGCCATTAATGAACAGCAGTTAGGACCTGAGCATCCTGATACTGCCACCAGCCTGAATAACTTAGCTCGACTTTACCAAGATCAGGGCAAGTACACCCGAGCTGAACCGCTCTTTCAACGGTCCCTCGCCATTAATGAGAAGCAGTTAGGGCCTGAGCATCCTGATACTGCCACCAGCCTGAATAACTTAGCAACCCTCTACCAAGCCCAAGGCAAGTACACTCAGGCCGAACCACTCTTGCAACGATCCCTCGCCATTAATGAGCAGCAGTCAGGACCTGAGCATCCTGCTACCGCCACCAGCCTGAACAACTTAGCTCGACTTTACCAAGATCAGGGCAAGTACACCCGAGCTGAACCGCTCTTTCAACGGTCCCTCGCCATTAATGAGAAGCAGTTAGGACCTGAGCATCCTGCTACCGCCACCAGCCTGAATAACTTAGCAACCCTCTACCAAGCTCAGGGCAAGTATACCCAGGTCGAACCACTCTTGCAACGGTCCCTCGCCATTAATGAGCAGCAGTTAGGGCCTGAGCATCCTGATACTGCCATGAGCCTGAACAACTTAGCACGACTTTACCAAGCCCAGGGCAAGTACACCCAGGTCGAACCACTCTTGCAACGGTCCCACGCCATTAATGAGCAGCAGTTAGGGCCTGAGCATCCTGCTACCGCCAGAAGCCTGAATAACTTAGCACAACTTTACCGAGATCAAGGCAAGTATACCCAGACCGAACCACTCTTGCAACGGTCCCTCGCCATTAATGAGCAGCAGTTAGGGCCTGAGCATCCTGCTACCGCCAGAAGCCTGAATAACTTAGCACAACTTTACCGAGATCAAGGCAAGTATACCCAGACCGAACCACTCTTGCAACGATCCCTCGCCATTAATGAGCAGCAGTTAGGGCCTGAGCATCCTGCTACCGCCAGAAGCCTGAATAACTTAGCACAACTTTACCAAGCCCAGGGCAAGTACACCCAGGCCGAACCACTCTTGCAACGATCCCTCGCCATTAATGAGCAGCAGTTAGGACCTGAGCATCCTGATACTGCCACCAGCCTGAATAACTTAGCAACTCTCTACCAAGCCCAGGGTAAGTACACCCAGGCCGAACCACTCTTGCAACGATCCCTCGCCATTAATGAACAGCAGTTAGGACCTGAGCATCCTGATACTGCCACCAGCCTGAATAACTTAGCACAACTTTACCAAGCCCAGGGCAAGTACACCCAGGCCGAACCACTCTTGCAACGATCCCTCGCCATTAATGAACAGCAGTTAGGACCTGAGCATCCTGATACTGCCAGGAGCCTGAATAACTTAGCTCAACTTTACCAAGCCCGGGGCAAGTACACCCAGGCCGAACCACTCTTTCAACGGTCCCTCGCCATTAATGAGCAGCAGTTAGGACCTGAGCATCCTGATACTGCTAGGAGCCTGAATAACTTAGCTCAACTTTACCAAGCCCGGGGCAAGTACACCCAGGTCGAACCACTCTTGCAACGATCCCTCACCATTAATGAGCAGCAGTTAGGGCCTGAGCATCCTGATACTGCCAGGAGCCTGAATAACTTAGCTCAACTTTACCAAGCCCAGGGCAAGTACACCCGAGCCGAACCACTCTTGCAACGATCCCTCGCCATTAATGAACAGCAGTTAGGGCTTGAGCATCCTGATACCGCCACCAGCCTGAACAACTTAGCACAACTTTACCAAGCCCAGGGCAAGTACACCCAGGCCGAACCACTCTTGCAACGATCCCTCAAGATACGCGAACAGCAGTTAGGGCTTGAGCATCCTGCTACTGCCACCGGCCTGAATAACTTAGCAACTCTCTACCAAGCCCAAGGCAAGTACGTCCTAGCCAAACAACGGTATCAACGAGCATTGGCCATCTGCGAGAAGATACTAGGATCGAAACATCCTGATACGGCTCGCACTCTCTTCAGTCTTGCCCGTCTTTATCACGCACAACGGAATTTTGTTCAAGCCGCGCCGCTCTTTCAACGAGCATTGAGAATATACGAACAAACGCTAGGAGAAGAACATCCTGATATTATCCGCATTTTAGAGCAGCAATTTCAATTCTTCAATGATGCAAATAAAAGAAGAAAAGCAGAAGAGGTACAAAAGCGTATTGAAGCAATAAAGGCGAGAAGCTTTGAACTACAATAAAATCTTCTTAGGCATACGTAGATACGGTGTCAATCTAGCTATCAAACCGACAAAACAAGAACGTAAAACAAGGCAAAAAGTCAAGCTAGAAGGGCAACAATGCAAAATACGATATGACTTATTGTCAATGAGCTTGTTGGCCAGGAAACGGCAAAGCTGTTACCTGCACTTCATGTCACTTTCGCGCATATTGGGCCGTATTGGAAAGCCGTATTATCCGATTGATGTAACGAGCCCAGTCCATTGAAACCGCTTCTTTCGAGGTCCGGGTGGCGGTGGTGTCTCATGCCCTTCGTTTCCCGCCATAGTATACCTCCATCTCGATCCTATTTCCTAGAAGACCTATTTTTCAGGGAAGAAAAATAGGTGCTGGGGAGTCTATGAATTAAGCTGTGTTGTAGGCTCCAAAATTCTCTAATCGACGAGTCAATCATTTCTCAACAATCTGCGGGTCATACGCCTCAAATTAAGGGTGGATATCTCTATCAAGAAGTCCACTTGTAAATGCACTGCAGCGGATCGCGGCACGAGATACTGAAGGTTGGAATCAGCGTTTGCGGGGAGTCGTGGCTTCTTCTTCACTTTTCGTCTACCTGTGCATCACGGGTCATACAGAGTGCCTTCAAGCCCTCTCAATTTGACAGTGGAATTGACAGTATAGACGCCGAATTGAGACGGATAGTGATGAGCAATGACGAACGCAGGCAGTCACTCTGAGCGTAGATGTAGCTGGCTACAGTCCCGAAAAAGACTGTGTATGATATACTCCTCTACAGATGTATGCTTGCTTATAGATAAGTATAATAAGGAGGAGAAAATGGCTGTGTCTCACGTCGTCGAAGACGAACAGGCGCTCATCGATGCAATCCGCGAAATTGCTCAGGAGCGTGTGGCTCCACGTGCCGCCGCGATAGATCATAGTGGGGAATTCCCCTGGGATATGAAAGAACTACTGGCACAGCAGGATATTTTTGCCATGCCTTTCCCCACAGAGAATGGCGGTATCGGTGCCAGCGAACTGGCTATTGTGATGGCGATTGAAGAACTCTCGCGCTGTTGTGCTACGACTGGTCTGTTGCTCGCGGTACAACAACTGGGATCGACGCCGATTGTGCTCGCTGGCAATGCTGAGCAGAAACACAAATATTTTCCGCGCCTGGCGAGTGGCGAGTGGCTGGCCGCCTTTGGCTTGACAGAGGCTGGTTCCGGGTCAGATGCTGCGGCCATGGGCACAATTGCCGTGCGCAAAGGCGACAAATATATCCTCAATGGCTCAAAGCGCTTCATCACAAACGGCGGATTGGCGCAGGTCAACTCTGTTTTCGCCCTCACTAATCCTGAGGCGGGTACGCGTGGCATTAGCGCCTTTATCGTCGAGAAAGATTTCCCCGGTTTCTCAGTCGGACGCATTGAGGATAAGATGGGGATTAAGGGTTCGCAGACCGCCGAGTTAATCTTCACCGACTGCGAGGTACCCGTAGAGAATTTGCTCGGACGCGAAGATGAAGGTTTTAAGATCGCCATGATGACGCTGGATCGCACACGGCCAGGTATTGGTGCGCAGGCGGTTGGTATTGCGCAAAGTGCGCTTGATCTGGCCGTGTCCTACTCAAAGCAACGCGTCCAATTCAACAAGCCCATTGCTGAAAACCAGGGTATCCAATTTATGCTAGCGGATATGGCAACCAACGTTGAGGCGGCGCGCCTGATGGTGTACAATGCCGCCGAAATGATTGATAGAGACGATAAGGACTTCAGCAAATATTCGGCGATGGCAAAGATGTTTGCTTCAGATGCTGCCATGGCGGTCACGAACGACGCGATTCAGGTGCTTGGTGGCTACGGGTACATGAAGGAATATCCGGCTGAGCGTATGATGCGGGATGCCAAGATCACCCAGATTTATGAAGGCACGAACCAGATCCAACGTCTGGTGATTGCGCGTGCACTGCTCACGCAGTCATAAATGTTCCTGCTGGTGACTCTATCTTTGAGCGCGCAGGTGGAGCTGCTCTGACCAACTGACTGAAAGAGCGTGATGTACAGAACATTCATGTCGTGAATAACATGTTAGAAACTGCAGCCACACCATGGTGGGACATCTACGGCAGTAAAGATGCTATCGAGGTAATCTAATGGTCTCTGGATATGCAGAAATACAACGTAGTGAGAACATTTTCGTATTCTGATACAGAGTACAATTTTGTTCAGTTCCAAAAAGGAGATCTTGCTGATGACAAAGAAACGCAAAAAGCGGTCGCGCTCCTCGAACGTAGCGCTGGGTATTTTTTTTACGACGCTGGTGGGTCTGGCAGTTCGTGAGCAGTTGAGTCGCCCATCTGAAGAGCGTACATGGCATGGTAGTATCTTTGGTATCCCCTACGATTTTCGTATGCCTACCGTCGAACGTCTACGAGCGACCTGCTGGAACAAAGATAGCGCACGAGTCTTTGTCCCACAGGTATTCGGTATTGGCTGGACCTTGAATCTCTACCCTCTTATTCATCCTAAATCTGCACAATAATCGTATGCGAATTACCATATACTAGCCAAAATAATACCCACGGTCAGAGCGACGCCGAAGACCAGATGTAGCAGAGATGTGCGCTTGATGCCTACTATAAAAGCTTTGCGCTCTGTTGCTCCAAGAATCGAGCGCACATTCATAAACGCCAGTGGAAATGTTAGCCAGACTACCAGACTCCACAATGGTAACAAGCCAGCAAACGCAAAAATGGGGATTGTAACATAGCTGCCCAACACCAGTACTGTATGAAAGTATTGTCCAAATTTCAGTCCAAAGCGCACCGGTAGGGTCTTTTTATGTACGGCCAGGTCATCCTGATAGTCGCGCACATTATTCATATTCAGGATTGCCGTAACCAGGAAGCCTACCGGCACGCTTGCTGCAAAAGCCTGCCATGACCAGTGAGGAATCTGTACATAGTATGAACCCCAGGTCATAAGGAAACCCATTGCCAGATAGACCATGACGTCACCGAGGCCACGGCTGGAAAGCTTGAACGGTTTGGCGCTATAAAAATAAGCGATCAGGATACCAGTTACACCAAAGAGTATAATGGCAGGTCCCACCAGGAAGATCAGTGCGATCCCCAGCAATGTTGCGAAGCCGAAGGATGCGATGCCACCACCGAGCACTTGCGCTGCGGTCATCTCGTTGCGAAAGATCACCGTACTGGCACCCAATGATCCAGCATGGTCCAGACCGTAGCGATGATCGAAGTATTCATTCAAGTAGTTGGTACCGATCTGCAAGAACAGGCATGCAAACAGTGTTGCCAGGAAGATTCCCAGGTGAAACGTGCCCTGGTAGCCTGCTATGGCGCTGCCCACCAGTACTGGGCTGATGGCCGCTGTCAGTGTGAAGGGCCTGCTCGTCTTGACCCATATTTTCCACGGGGCGGTTTGTATATGCTGTGCGGGCAGTGTATGAACCTCTTTCATTTTTCATCTCTCATGATACGTTGATCTCTCTTGTTTTTGAGGATATAGCAATAAAATAGTAAGACGTTGAACAGCAAATGTCAAAAGTGAGTAGCAGCTTGAGCGCTAAATGAAACAGCAAACTTACATACAATCTGCACTGTTTGAAGCGAACAACAATCCTTGCTCCCTGGTTACGTATTGTCACCAAAGTATTTGAGCGCGCGTGTATGTGTGTAGGCAGCGGTGATAAAATATATTACCGCAAAACACCTGTAAGAAATAAAAAGTGGGGAGTGATATATTGAGCTTCTGCTATGCTATATGCTGTATATCTATCCCTTCTGTTGAAATATATGCGTCCGGAGAAAGGAAAAGAACGTGGCAAAAATAGCGGGTATCACTGAAAATACAGCACATGTGCAGGACCAATACTTCGGCGTTACTGACGAGGTACCTGAAGAAGTCTGGTACTGGGCCGCGCTTGGCTCTATCCTCGTGTCTGCTCTGCTGTTTGCGGTCAATAAACGTGATTGGAGTATCTTTGTGGGGCAATGGCCGCCTACATTCTTGCTCTTTGGTTTGTTCCACAAATTGCTTCGTCATTCACACTAATGCGTACATTCATTCTAGCCTTCTGCGCGAACTTGCCTACATCAATACTATAATGTGGGCAAGTTCGCGCAAGGGAGACATATCTTACTTTCCAGCTTCCTAAAAACCTCTCGTTCTATTGCTATTCCAGCGGCGTCTTCAACGTATGCTGGTCTGATGGTTTCCATAAGGCTGTATCCTCCTATTGCTCTATGCTATAATCATGCCAGATATCAGGTAGAAAGGTCGCGCTATACAGTGCTTGACGACGATACTATTACTACAACAAAGCATGCAGAAAAAATACTAGCGGGTATTAAGGGCCTGCGCAATCACTTGCAGACTGGCGAAATACCCATCTTAGCAGAGCCTGCTATCTGGGATGGCGGTCAAGGCACGCATAGTGAGACGTGCGATGTAGTGATCACGAATCAGCGCTTGCTGGGCTATTACTACAAAACCTTCCCACGTGAGCGGCTCTTTCTGGATGTGCTTGATCTTTCTGCCATGAGCAGCGTGACATTGAGTCAGAAAAGCTATTCGCCAGTGTTCCGTGAGATAGTAGTCAGTACTGAAGCACGCCGTGTTGCTATCCGTACCCCTCGTCAGAAAAGCGAAATCTTGTACGCGGGTATTCGTGCTGCTATTGAGCGCTATGCGCCAGCAGCAGTACCTATCTATGATAACATGCCGGAGGCTGAAGCTGGTACTCCAACTTTTCGTAGACCTGCGCCCGTGTATGGTCGGCAAGAGATTCGCGCTGCATTCGACACTTCGCCGTTGGCGATCACGCTGCTTTTTGTGGGAGGCATTGTGCTGGAGGTGCTTGGTTTCATCCTCTGGGCGACCACACATAGTGCTCCTACGGGTCTACCGTTATTTGTGGCTGGCTTTCTGGTTGTGCTCATCGCTTTCTTTGTGCGTCGGCAGCCGAAATAGTGCTCTTTATTGTTTTCCACCTGGATACTCACTGTATGTTTTCCGCCATGATTTTATTAATAAATTGTCGTGCCGGTTTAGTAATTGTCCCTGAGCGCCGATAAACCAGTGCAAAAATAAACTGCTCTGCCAGATCTTCGATGGGCAGTACGGCCACCTCTTTGTCAATTTGTGCAACTCCCAGCAGTGCCGGAAGCATGAGAGTTATGCCACAACCCTGTTTCACCAGCTCTCTGAGGGCCGCGATAGAGTCAATCTCAACAAGTGGTTGGACCGTAATGCCGCGTTGAGCGAAGATCCTTTCGATGATACGGCGCAAGCGCGAAGTTGCGCGAAGTAAGAGCAGCGGCTCGTCAAGAATATGTTCCAGGAAGAGCGTATGGGTAGGCGTTTGGGCCAATGGATGCTGTGCTGGCAACACTAATTGTAGAGATTGTCGTAGTACTTCCTTGACCACTAACACTTCTGGTCGCACAACCGGATCAAAAATGAGGCCAAGATCAACATCGCCACGCTCCACCAGAGTCAAGACATCGTCGGTGCGCCCCACACGGACACTCAAGCGGATGAGTGGATACTGTTGATGGAAGGCGTGAAAGATTGTGGGCAAGAAAGCCGTCGCGAGTGGTTCGACGCAACCAATCTGTATGGTACCTTCCAGGCCATCCTGTATCCTGACCATGGCATGTTGCCCTTGCTGAAGCTGTTCCAGAGCTTTTTTGGCATACAGCGCAAACTCAGATCCTGCTGGTGTCAGCAGTACATGCTGCTTAACGCGCTGAAACAGCTCGATTCCTAACTCTTTCTCCAGAGCGGCGATCTGGCGACTCAATGCGGGCTGAGCAACCAGGCACAGCTCAGCGGCCTTACGAAAATTTTGCGTCTGCGCGGCAGCCAGAAAGTAGGTTAATTGACGAAACTCCATTTGTTTATCTAGCTCCGCTGGTAATGGTTATGTTCTAAAAGTAGTGTTATCTATATTCAGCAATATTTGTCGAGCTTCCTCGGTTGTTTGTGCTGTAAGGAGCCTGTCGCTTACTTCCTGCAAAATTGCGGGATTGGTGATGAGCATCAATTGTTGCTGTGCTAGTGCAGTGAGTTCCGGGAAAAGTCTCTCAATAATATGCATGAGAGCAGGGCGTAATCCCTGTAAAAATCCTTCATCTCGCCCCATCTGTATGCCTTGTTGTATGCCTTGTTGCATGCCCTGCTGTATGCCTTGCTGCATACCTTGTTGTATCCCCTGTTGCATGCCCTTCTGTAAGCCTTCATCCAGTCCTTTTTGCATAATCTCCTGGTAAAACCAGGAGTCTTCAAGCAGGTCAAACATATGCTTATACCTTTCTCTGAGCCAACGTTTATCGGCATCAGCCTTAAAGATCAGCGCAGCTAATGTTAATCCTATCGGCAGTAAATCATCTTTTCCCGCAGCTTGCAAGCTGCTAATCATCTCCTCAACCGTCTCACGCTGTTCGCCTTCTCTGGTCAATGGTAATAGCGGCAACATGCTTTCCAGGCCAGTTTGTTTAAACATGGCTGCTGGTATCTCCCATAGCTTGATGTTTCTGAAGTTGAAAGTATGGATCACCTCACCATTTGGCAACATCTGCTGATAGGGAGACTCCACAATACCGTTATCCTTCACCAAATATACAACAATTGAGTATACTGGCCGCTTTCTCAGACAATCAGTTGTACTATTATATTCCCAGAGCCGTCTGCCCATCCTGGGATCACGCTGTCGTTGAAATTCGACATGCAATACAATTTCATGCCCACCCCACAGAACTGCGCACAGCAAATCTGCTTCCGACGAACGCGTAATCAGTTCTCTATCCAGCTCTTTCTGGAATGTTGCCTCTTCGACCAACCACGAAACAAATGCCTGCGGATTTGTCCGTACCAGGGTCTTCATTAGATCATCCCATTGCTTCGCCACATGCCCCACCTCCAATATTTCTCTATAGAAAATGTACCATAGAAAAAAGAAATTGTCGATAGGTAATACATCATTAAATAGTAGTATATTTCTCTCTTTTTTAGGGATCTTTAGGCCAGAAAACGGACGAGAATACGATCCGCAGGAGCGTAGCATAGCCATTTTGTCTTTGCCGATCTTACCAACAATCCATTTACGCAAATTGAGCGAGCAATGGTGCAGCAAACTGCTGGTAGAACGCTGGCTTCTCGTGTTCGAGCCAGTGTAAGGGAGCTAAGAGTACTGGTGGTAAACCCAACTCAAGAGCCTTTTTTATCACTGCAGTGGCCTTATCATCTTGACCGAGGTAAGCGTAAGCAACGCCACTCCAGAAGAAACTATCTTCGGCATCAGTACGTATGCGGCATGCCTGTTCCAGGTCTTGTGAAGCCTGCTCAAAGTTACCTTCTAGCAGGTGTGCTACTCCTCGACATATGTAAGCTTTACTCCTATATGGAGCTATACGTGCTATTGCTGTCAGGCGTTTTACCGTCGTCAGGTCTGCTTTCTGCTGACACATCTCAACAAACTCAATTATCCAACCATGTTTAGCATTGGTGGGTTCCATCTGCCAGCTCTGCGTAAATTCAACTTTGGCTTTGTGGAGATCTCTTAACCAGAGATAGACATAGCCTTTATCGAAATGCGTACTGGCGAACTGTGGATCAATGTCGAGCGCGCGGTTGTAATCCTGCAGGGCACGTTGGTAATCCTTGAGGTCGCGATAAGTGAGGGCGCGATTCTTGTAAGCCAGCGCGAAGCGCGGATTCAGTGCGAGAGCGTGGTTATAGTCCTGGAACGCGTGCTGGTAATCCTTGAGTGTGCGGTAAAGCCTTCCCCGATTATTATAAGCTGATGCATATTGAGGGTCGATAGCGAGAGCGTGGTTATAGTCCTGGAGTGCATGTTCGTAATCTTTGAGCGCGTAGTAAGCAAAACCGCGATTATTATAAGACCACACATACTGAGGGTCGATAGCAAGAGCAAGGTTACAGTTCTGGATGGCGCGCTCATAGTCTTTGAGATCCCGGTACGCCAGCCCTCGTTCAACATAGGCTCTGGTATAATCGGCTGCCAGCGTAAGTGCATGGTCAAAATCGGCAATGGCTTGTTCGTATTGCTTCAACACACGGTAGACATGGCCTCGTCGGCGCAGCAGATAGGCACAGGCTTTTTTTGAAAATGCAGGTTGTTGCTGCATATGTCGTAGCACCTCGTCTGTGGCTAGCAGGCGCTCCTGAGCATCCTCCGGGAGATTTGTTTCGAGGCTTTTTAGTACCAGTTCTATGCTGTGGCGACCCCCTAATGTGATCTCTTGCGCCTGCAGTAAGGGACGCAGTGTCTTTGTAATTGCTTCAGGCTCCCTAAGCCGCTCGTAGATAATGAAGATCTGTTCCGTCGCTTGTCTGTAGCTATCCTCGTCCGGCAGTAAAAACAATTGTTGTGCCAGGGCCAGCGTGAGATCTAAGCGTTCGCTGTCGTATGCTCCCTGTCTGCCTGATAGCTGTAGTTGCTCAATGCGCCGCTGGTAATAGTCAGCTAGTGCCTGTCGTGTGGCGTAATATTCCTGGTGAGAGCGTTGATAGAGGTGGCGACTAAACATATCTTGTGCCAGAGCATGATAGATGTAACGTCCATCCAGTGGATTGCTCTGCACAAAGGACTGTTCGATGAGCCATTTGTAGAGAGTTGCCTGCTCGCCTTCCAGGTAGCTGAAGGCCGCCAGGTCATCTTGATTAAATGGTAGCGAGAAAAGCGCGGCATCAAGTGCTAAGCGTCGTTTGATCTGCTCATTTTTGGGAATCCAGCGTAGAAAATTTTCAACGGCATCAGCCGTAGGGTTGACGTTCCCTGCAGGATGCGCCGTCCAGATCGCCAGAAAAAGTGGTAGCCCGTGCGATTTTTGCCAGATCTGCTGCATTTTTTGTGCGTCGGTGATGCCCTTCTCGTGCAAGTATGCGTACGTTTCTTGTTCATCAAAGCTATCAAGCGGGATAGCGTAAATATCTTGATTATCCAGGTATGGTAGCCAGTGTTTGGGATCATCGGGAAGCGAGTTCTCTATGGCATCGCGTCCAGCTACTACCAGAACGACATTCGAACTAATATCGGCATCCAGGAAATGATTGAGCAACCAGGGAGCAACACTGGATGCCAACTGCTCAAAAGTGTCGAAAAAGAGCACAACGTGTAGATAGCGTTTGACACGATCTGGTCCTACACTGACTGGTCTCTCGGTGATTTGATTGAGGTCTTTGACAAACGTCCTGGTCAAATCGCGGATAGGGTCTTCTAATTTGGCGATATCTTTGAGGTACTGCTGTCGATGCGCTTTATCGACCAATACGTCAGTCAGAGCAGTGGCCTCCTTATGCATAAGCTTGCCTGCAAAGGGAATATCCTCGACGATAGTACCGACCAGATTCACAGTTTCGCGTAGTAAGATATCTTGTTCTTCTGCATTTTCTGTTTGTATTCTTCTTATTAACTCTTTGTACCGAGTCAGTTTCTCTTCGAATTCTTTCAGTGGATGATTCTTTTCGCGCAACTGCTCGGCGAAGCGCTCCATGATGTTTGCGGGCGTTGCCTGGCGTTCATTCACTCTGGCAGTCAGACAATAGTCTTTGAAGCTGCTGGCATGGGCTTCTTCAATGAAGCGATTGACCAATGTCGACTTGCCCACGCCGCCCTGTCCTGAGATAGAGATAATGTTGTACTCAGGTTCTTCCGGCTCAAGGATGCGCTGAATGAAGAAAAGCAACTCGTCGGCGCGAGCAATGAAAATATCTTTTATGTCGCCTGCTTGTGGCATATTTCTCGGTATATTTCTCTTAAAAGGCATCGTGTGGGTACCTCAGGACCGTGAAGCGAACAGCTTTATATGCATAATTATCTATTTATAAGTATAGACCTCGTGTATTCAATGCGTCAATCCTTTATTCTGGCCTGAGTATAGGCGTCAAAAATTCTGCTCCCAGTCAGACTCTTCCAAATGAAGGACGGAGTTTGCTTCATGGTATCCCTGGGTGTTAGCTAGCTGCAAGAAGTTGTTAGCTAGGTACGTTGACAGTGTATTTTCTGGCTAGGTACAATAGGATTGCTCAGAGAACATTGATGTTCCCTCTTTATCTTACGTCCAACACACGAAAAGGCGAGGCGCTGATTACGATGAAGATTTTTGTTTGCATAAAGCAAGTACCCGACCCAAATACCACACTCAACAAGCTCGACCCCAACACGAAACGTCTGGTGCGTAGTGGCGTTTCGCTGGTGCTTGACCCTGGTGATGAAAGCACAATATCAGCAGCTATCAAGTTGCGTGACACTATTGGCGGCAGTGATGTAACCGTCGTCAGTATGGGACCTGCGAGTGCTCAGGAAGCGATGCGCCGTGCTCTCGCCATGGGCGCAGATCGTGCGATCCTGGTGACTGATCCCGCTTTAGCTGGTTCCGATGCTATTGGTACGGCACGTGTGTTATCAGCCGTGCTGAAAAAGGAAGGTGCGGAGCTGATCTTTTGCTCGACCGAGAGTACCGATGGCTATACCGGTATGGTGCCAGGCGCGCTAGCGGAGTTCCTCGCTATTCCACAACTGACATTTGCCCGCGAGATCAAAGTCGAGGGGACCAAAGTCGTCATCAAGCGTGTTATTCTCAAGGGCTATCAGACCGTCGAGAGTGCTTTACCGGCTGTAGTCACTATTGCCAGTGGCTCCTATGAGGCCATTTACCCCACCATGAAGGGCATTATGGGTGCGAAGAAGAAGCCCTTCAGCCAGTTGAAGTTGTCCGATCTGGGTATTGAGTCCTCGCTGGTGGGAGAAGCGGGTGCACGTGAGCGTGTGTTGACGTTAGGCCAGGCCGAAGCGCGTGCGGCTGGTCAGGTAATCAAGGATGATGGCAGCGCCGCCCAGCAGATTGCCGATTTTCTGCAGCGTTACCAGTTGCTTTAACTATTTTATTTCAAAGAGGAGATGGTATGACAAATACAATCTGGGTGCTGGTTGAGCTTGAAGACGGCCAGCCCGTACGTTCGTCATTAGAAGTGCTGGGAAAAGCTGCTAAACTTGGTCGCGCCGAAGCTATTGTGCTGGGAGCTGCGGCGGCTGATGTCGCTCCGACGCTCGGCGCATATGGCGCTGAAAAAGTCTATGTTCACGCTGATGCGGTCTATGATCACTATCTGACCTTGCCTGCTGTAGAGACGCTCAGCAGCTTAATTCAGCAGCACCAGCCGACTGTGCTGCTCTTTGCGACGACGTATGATCTGCGTGATATCGCTGCACGTTTAAGTGTACGTAGCCATCTGGGCCTGATTACCGATGCCACTGACCTATCCTTTGACGATGGTGGACTCAAAGTGACTGTCCCCTGGGGTGGCGAAACGCTGGTCACGGCGACGTTGTCGCAGCAGGGTGGGATTGTGCTGACGCGTCCAAAGGCGTTTGCTGTGGAGCAGTACGCCGGTCGTAGCGCGGAGGTTGAGACTCTGAGTATCTCCCCGACGGCTGACTCTCAGACCATCAGAATACTGGAGACCGTTGAGGTCAAAAGCGAGGGTCCAGCATTAGAAGATGCCACTGTGGTTGTCGGTGGAGGACGTGGACTGGGTAAGGCTGAAAATTATCGTCTGGTAGAAGAGCTTGCAGAGGTTCTGGGTGGTGCTCCGGGTGCAACGCGAGCAATTGTCGATGCTGGCTGGCTGCCATATAGCTATCAGGTGGGGCAAACAGGCAAAACTGTCAAGCCGACGCTCTATGTGGCCTGCGGTATCAGTGGAGCAATTCAGCACCTGGCGGGTATGAAGGGTTCTAAATACATCGTCGCCATCAATAAAGATGAAAATGCGCCAATTTTCTCCCTGGTTGATTTTGGTGTTGTTGGTGATGCCTTAACCATCCTGCCGAAGCTCACCGAAGAAGTAAAGCGGCGCAAGGCGTAGTATATTCTTTCATCCAGAAACGGGCACACAGCATGTGCGCTCTATAAATGGAGGTTTCCTATGACTCCCCCTGCTCTATCACCAACCGGGGGATGGCCTGGCAGCACGCTCTTTGTCTTGATCTTTCTCGCGGCGCTCGTACTCTTCGGTGTCCGCCTGGGTGAGCTGATTACGCTGCTTGTCAAGGCGCGCCCGGAGAATCGTACCGACCATATCGATGATCGTATCGGAGCCTTCTTCCAGGTCGTCCTGGGACAAAGTGGCGTGTTGCGTGATCCCATCCCCGGCATTGCGCATTTTTTCACCTTCTGGGGTTTCATCATCATCCAGTTTGGCCTACTCAATCTGATTCTGGGGGCCTTCAACGGCTCACTCCCCTGGTTAGGTAATAGTCGTATTTTTGCCAGCGTACTGGACATTTTTGTGGTCCTGGTGCTTTGTGCGTTAGTTGTTTTTGCTATTCGTCGTGGCATTGTGCGTCCCCGCCAGCTCAGTAGTTCGTTGCATGGTCCCTGGGACGGCTTTATCATTCTGGGCTTAATTGCGCTTGTGGTGATCACGCTGGCCCTGGTTGAAGGTTTCGAGTATGCGGCAACTGCTGGTGTGGCCTGGACGCCGATTGGTGCACTACTTGGTCCATGGTTTAGTGGAGCGGGTAGCGCCTTTGACACGGTGGCTTATCGTGTTTGCTGGTGGCTGCATATCCTCACCGTCTTAGGTTTCCTGGTCTATCTGCCGCGCTCCAAGCACCTGCACTTGATGGCAACGCCATTCAACGTGTTCTTTCGCAGTTACCAGCCGAAGGGTGCGTTGCCGCTGCTGGAAAACCTGGAGGAGCGCGAAGATTACGGTGTCTCAAAAGTCGAGCAGTTTACCTGGAAGCAGTTACTCGACGGCTACGCGTGCACTGAATGTGGACGTTGCAATACCGTGTGTCCTGCCATGAACACGGGCAAACCACTGTACCCCAAAGAGATCATCCTGGGTGTCAAAGAGGCACTTTTTGTACGTAGTGGTGAAATCCTGGGCGAAGCTTCGCTCTATAATAAGCTTGGTATTGCCAGCGTCAAGGCAGATGACACCAAAGCCGAGCAAGCAGCTCATCATGAGCCGATGATTGGGGGCATTATCAGTACAGAGGCTTTGTGGTCCTGTACCACTTGCATGGCCTGTATGGAAATCTGCCCGGTTTCCATCGAGCACGTGCCGAAGATCGTTGACATGCGTCGTTCTCTGGTGATGGAAGAGAGCGAATTTCCATCTGAAGTCACATCGCTCTTCAACAATATTGAGCGCAATGGCAACCCGTGGGAAATCAGTAACGACAAGCGCGCCGAGTGGGCGGCGAAGCTGGAGATCCCACTGTTGGCCGAGAATCCTGAGGCTGATGTGCTGTACTGGGTTGGTTGTATGGGTTCATTTGACCAGCGTAATCAGCAGGTGGCGACCTCTGTGGCGAAGGTATTGCAGGCTGCACACGTCAATTTTGCCATCCTTGGCCCTGAAGAGACCTGTACTGGTGATCCAGCGCGTCGCATTGGCAACGAATACTTGTGGCAGATGCAGGCGCAGCAGAATATCGAAACCTTGAACGGTTATGGTTTCAATACCTCCAATGCTACCAATGGTCATAGCAACGGGACAACAGCGGTGGCGAGCAAGCATCGTACGATCATCACGGCCTGTCCACACTGCTTCAATACGCTCAAAAACGAATACCCACAGCTTGGCGGTGACTATGAAGTAGTCCATCATAGCGTCTTCATCGAAGAGTTATTGCGTGACGACAAGCTGCAATTGCCGGTCGGTTTCGATAAGCGCAAGCTGACCTATCATGATCCCTGCTACGTGGGACGTTATAACGACATCTACGATGAGCCGCGCCGCGTGCTGACGGTGCTCAATAGCAATGGCGTGACTGAGATGCAGCGCAATCGCAACAAGAGCTTCTGCTGTGGGGGAGGAGGAGGACGCGTGTGGATGGAAGAGAAGGTTGGCAAGCGTGTTAATCAGACACGTGTCAACGAGGCTCTGGAGACAAACGCTGAAGTGCTGGCGGCAGCCTGTCCTTTCTGTATCACCATGTTTGAAGACGGGGTGAAAGGCGTCGAGGCCGAGGAGAAGATGAAAATCGAGGATATCTCGGAGATCATTGTCCAGGCCATCGAGAAACATTAGTATCTAAATGGGCGACCAGAGCGGCCGCCCATGTTCTTCTTTTGCTTTTGAGTTACCAGGGTTGAAGCACATCTTGAAGACAAGAGATGTCCTTTATTTTTACCACAATTCACACGACAACGGTAATAGACTTAACAGCCTACAGTATTACCGCTCTATAAGCACGCGCTAACAATTGTTCAGCATTCCCGCGTGCGGCAAGATCTGCCGCTGGGGACGTTTCACGTGCAGCTTCAAGCATTGTGATAGAACGTTGTATATCCCCCTTTTGACTGATGGATCGCGGAGAGAATAACTTCACGGGCAGAGGTGCTGACCTCTTTATTTTCCCTCGTATGCTTTCTTCAGTGCCTCAATATCAAATTTCTTCATTTGAAGGAACGCTTCTGTTACACGATCTCTCTTTTCCTGATCCCCACTTTGCAGCATTTCGTCCATGACAGTAGGAACAATCTGCCAGCAAACACCATATTTATCCTTCAGCCAACCACACTGCTCTGCTTCAGGAACGGCTGAGAGCCTCTCCCAGTAGTAGTCAATCTCTTTTTGATCTTCACAGTTGACCATGAAAGAAATCGCTTCGTTAAAAGCAAAGTCGTGTTCACGAGCGCTGTCCATTGCAGCGAACCACTGGTTCTCAATCAGAAAGTCGGCAAACGTTATCGTTCCTTCTTTATCGGGTTCCTGGCCTTTGCCGTGGCGGGCAACACTTCCCCATTTTGAGTCCTTAAATACAGAGAGGTAAAAGGTGATGGCTTCTTCAGCTTTGCCACACACAGCTCCCACAAACATCAGCGACGGAACAATAAAAGGCCTCTCTTCACCGAGAGGGTCTGAGAGAATCAGTTGCCATGAAAGACCGTATTTATCCTGACACCAGCCGTAGCGCTCGCTGAACGGATACTTCTGAAGCGGCATGAGTGTTGTGCCGCCTTGAGATAACTTCTCCCACAGCGCGTCAATACCCTTGTCTCGTGATGGATCGAAATTGACGATGAATGATACTGACGGACTGAATTTGAACAGGGGACCGGCACTGATTGCCATGAACGGCTGCCCCGAAAGCTCAAACGAGACAATATCACAATCACCCGACGGCGTATCGTGGAGTGTTGTTCTGTTCGTCACTTTTGCATTCGGGAATACAGAAGTATAGAATCCTGCTGCCTCTTGAGCTTCTTTGTCAAACCATAAATGTGGCGTAATTTTTTTCATACGTTTATTTTCCCTCACTTCAAAGTAGGGGTCGTGCAAAGCTACGACCCATCAGAACGGTTGTCATAGGACTTGCGCTGACCTTTTCAAAACTGGTATGTTTGCTTCATCGTGAACGATTAGACAAACGATCCTGTTTTTACTTCTCCTGCTCGTTTGAAGGTAGCTATAATCACTCCACCTGGTGAAGATTGAGATTCAACCAGTGTATAGGAAGCGGGAAGAGTACCTTGATCAAACAAGCGTTTTCCCTGACCGAGTGTCACAGGAAATATTTTGAGCCAAAATTCATCGACCAGATCATGCTTCAATAACGTCTGAATGAGATTGCCACTCCCATGCACTTGTAAGTCAGGACCATCTTGTTGTTTGAGCGCGCGTATTTCATCCACAACATTGCCTGTGAAAAAGACCGACTTCCTCCACTCATGTGTGGTAAACGTATTCGAAGCGACATACTTTGTTGCTTTATTGATGCCAGCTCCTTCCTCCTCGTGATGAGGCCAATAGGATGCAAATAGCTCAAATGTTTTTCTGCCGAGGAGGAGATCAAATGGCCGACTCATTTGCTCTGCCATGATCTTGCCAAGAAAATCATCAAAATATGGAACGGTCCATCCACCAAACGTAAAGTTTCCACTGGTATCTTCTGTTGGCCCGCCAGGTCCCTGCATGACGCCATCAAGTGTTATGAAAGATAAGACGATAATTTTTCTCATCAAAAGCACTCCTTTCAATCGTTGGATAATGGGGAAAGTCAACCGGAGCATAAATACGCTCAATGACCTCTTCTCAGGCAGAGTCTGAAAACCGGAAATCCATACATTTTCAGACGTTTTTGGCTCACTATCAAATGCTCTACCCAAACGTGGCGCGAGCTTGTGCTCCAGTTGTTCAACGGCTGTCGAGATCACTTCAGTAGTTTAGCGGCCTGATTATAGCGACCTTGGCCCGCTTTTGGGGGTCAACCTCAGATGAGAGTGCGGCAACGTTTATCCAGGCGTACCAGGAAGCGTATGGGGAATATCCTGGCTCTATTTGGAAACTTCCGATAACAGTGTCGTAAGGAAAGCGGAATATCAAGAAAGCTCCAACGAGGCTGTTTCTCGCTGGAGATTTTTGTATGGCCTGAGTCCTGAAGATCCAAGGCAACTGGTCGTCAATCAGACAAAAATATGCGATAATCAATGCATTCTGGTTCATGAAACACATCTTGACTGGAAAGATGGCGGCATCCCTCCTCATCAGATTTGCAAATCGTCTGAGGATAGTAGATAGTAGACTTCATGAACCCTTTCTTTGGCAAAAAAACTTGCACATCGCATTAAAAAAGTAAACGTTCAGTCAATAGAACGCTCTATTTTTTGGGAACGATCATCAAATGAGTACACTTCCTATTATTGAGATCATCATTATTTTTGTCCTGATACTGGCAAATGGGTTCTTTGCGGCCTCCGAGATTGCCATTGTTTCAGCACGCCGTAGCCGCTTGCAGCAGCAGGTTGACGCGGGCAAAAAGAACGCGCAACAGGCGCTTGAGCTGGCTGAACGCCCGGACAAATTTCTCGCGACCGTGCAAGTCGGCATGACACTGATCAGCACATTAGCTTCCGTGTTCGGCGGGGCGAGTGTCAGTGGCATCCTGGCGCTGTGGATTAGCAACGTTGCGCCTTTGCGACCGTATGCCAGTAGCATTGCGCTGGCCTGTGTGGTCTTGCTGATCACCTATTTTTCGCTGGTCATTGGGGAACTGACACCTAAGCGTCTGGCCTTACAGTCTCCCGAGGCTCTGGCTGTACGCGTTGCTCCTACTATGGTTGGATTGTCGAGGTTTGCGCGTCCAATGGTTACGGTGCTCACCATTTCGACCAATATCATCTTACAACTCATCGGGCGTGCAGATGCGAAAAAGGGAGCAGTGACTGAAGAGGACATTGTCTACCTTGCCCGTGAGGGAGCGGTGAGTGGGACCGTCGAGAGCGAAGAAGAGGAATTTATTAGTCGTGTCTTTCGTTTCACGGATCGCACGGTGAGCAGTGTGATGATGCCACGCACCGAAATTGTGGCCGTCGATATTGATACTCCGCTATCACAGGTTATCGAGACATTTATGAGTTCTGGCTATACGCGTCTGCCTCTTTACGAAGATTCGCTGGACAACGTGATGGGTGTCCTTTACGCCAAGGACTTGTTGCGTCAGCGCTCTGCAGAGGCCAACGTTGACCTGCGTACACTAGCGCGTCCGGCCTTTTTCATCTCAGAGTTCCAGCATGTTGATGATCTACTGACTACGTTTCGGCGTCGTGGTATTCATATAGCCATAGTAATTGATGAGTACAGTCAGACGGTTGGTCTTGTTACCTTAGAGGATGTGTTAGAAGAGCTTGTAGGGGAGATCCAGGATGAGTATGATCAGCCAGCGGATAGTAGCTTTGTGCAGCGCAGTGATGGGAGCTGGCTAGTTGATGCTATGATAGACCATGAAGTTGTGCGCGAGAGGATCGGCATGGGTCCGCGACCTGAGGATGAGCGCGGTGACTATCACACGCTGGCTGGTATGATCCTGGCTCATATTGGTCGTATCCCGAAAGTAGGAGATAAGGTGACAATAGCTGATTTTGTGTTTGAAATCGTGGACATGGATGAGCGGCGCATCGACAAGGTTCTCATTCGTCGCAAGTAGTCGTGCTTCGCTATCAATGGCGCATTCTTTTGTCAACGATCATCGTCGCGCCCTATTCTGAAGTGGATTGCTGCCTTTTTTCTGTTGGTACATCCTCTGTTGGTCCGCTTTGATATAGCGGGGTGGGAGGAAACGGTTCCTGGTGGACTTGCTCTGGCGCTAGTTGTCCAGTTTGCGACGGATAGGGCGGATTGGGAGGGTACTGCCTGGTTTGAGATTGATAAGGGGCATTTGGAGGGTACTGTCCAGTTTGAGGTGCATAAGGCGAACGTTGTCTTCTTGTAGGACGCCAGGTACGTGTTCGCAACGTTGCTGCCTGCGTTGATAATTTTTGCAGCAGTGGCAACGCCATGCCTATAATGACAGCCAGCATGCTCAGCAGAAAGATCCAGGCCCCAGGACCAAACTCTACCGAAGCATGATAAAATGTAGCGTCCGTCTGGCCCCGCAGACCAAGCATGAGATTTGTGCCCTGGAGCACCTGGCTGGCATCAGAGAAGACGCCAATCTGGATAACGATGCCCAACAATGCCATAGCAGCCAGCGCGTAGTTTCCCCAACGAACTTGTTTTTCCACAGTGACATTCATTAAGCCAAAGGGATTATCTCTGAATGCGAGCAATGCGCTTGCGGCAAGGATGAGGATGGCTAGCACCGCATTGAGCCAGATCACACCGTTGATCTGACCCAGGGCAGTACTATTGCCCGTCGCAGTGATTGTCCATGTTGACCCTTTTTCAACAAAGAGGGTCGTGAAGGGAGAATTCGTAGCGGGAAAGGCTGGCATGGTATAGCGTATCACTTCAGTTGCGAAGGGTACAAAGAAAAAAGCGATAGAAGCAATAAGTGCGCTGATGCCCGCTATATAGTAGCCTATGTTTTTCTGTAGCTTCAGTGCTTTCATAAAAACCTTTCTGGATACCCATCGCGTTCAGGCGATGGAAGGAAAGAAAGGCACCCACAGATGCGGTCCATTCCCGTAAAAAACCGGCTCTCCTATCCGGCTGGCTGCGTAGCAGCAGAAGCGCCAGCTTCGTTGCCAGCCGGAATAAGGATTCCTCATATTTCCTTGCATGCGAATAAGCAATGTGCTGCAGTGCATTTCTTGTCATGAGCGTGACGTTTCTGCATGGATATAGGTATCAGATGTGTATCATTGTATATCAACTATAGATAATTAGCAATGTAGATTACAGCTATCGTACATAGCCGCTACAAGAACATGTTGCTTGCTGCGCCGGATTTTCTGCTCGGGAGAGAGGATGTAACCAACGCCCCATTTACCTGCTGGGCATTCGAGCGATTTCGTTGGAGTCAGTGCCGTTTCTACGTTTTAATACGAAAAATGACGAATACTCTTGCTTTGCCACTAAACATAGATAATCCATATATGTAAAACTTTGACAATTCTATGGATAATTGTGTACACTAATGAAAGATCGTGCTATTGGTTCCTCTCGTGTAGAAGAGTGTTTGCCGGACAGAATCACCTGCCCGGCTTACGGCCTTTTCAAAGGACCAAAGGCCTCACTCACTACGATGTTCGTCCTTCGTTGACTTCCCACTGATGCAAGTCGAGCACATTTGGAGGCAAACCGGTCGAAAGATCAAGATGGAACCATAGCCATATGGAGAAGATCCAATGATCTTCCTGTTCTCCTCAAGAAAGGCGAAGGTGCCCATGATAACCACTCGCGAATTTCCAATTAACATGTTTGATGCTGCATCACATGCAGATCCAACCCTTCTCCCTACAGCTCGTCAATTCGTGGCTGAGGGCAATATCGTCCCCTTTATAGCTCCGAGGCCCTCTCTGGGGGTAGAAGAACAGCAGTATCGGCTGATATTAGATCAAACACTTGCAGAACATATTTTTGCAAACCCTTCTTTTACAGCCAGCGCCACAGACCCTCGCGCTATTGCCGCTATACCTCAAATAGCTCAGAACTATCCTAATCTATTCAAACTCTCGGATTATCTGGTCTTCCATCTTCCTGAAGGAAATATACATTTAGCGGTGCGCGGCCTTTTTAGCCAAGCACTCGCAGGCTTCTCTCCCCAAAAGGACCTGATCCAGGAGGAAGCCCAGCTCTGGGTAGAGCACCTTGCATCTATGCAGGGAGATATTGATCTGGTGGAGAGCTGCTGCGCGCTGGCGAGCAATGTGATGTTGCGCTTTCTTGGTTTGCCTCGTGCTGATAAGAGTTTCTTCCATCATTGTCGGGCTATGGAACTGATGGCTGATTTGGGAGGCTCTCCCGAGCGGTATGCTCAGGCCGACCAGGGAGTAAAAGTGCTATGGGAGGAATACGAAACCCTGCTTGCAGACCCTGAGGTCCGAAAGGAGGTTGGTGAGGGCATGTTGCGCTTTATGGTAGCTTCTGATCAATTCACAGATCAGGACATTGTCAGGATGATCTTGATGCTTATTATTCTTAGTAGCGCGAATACAGCCGGAGTACTCTATCGTCTCTTGCTGCGCTTGAGCAAGAATGTCGAGCAGCGCATCATTTTCCAGGAGAACCCGACTGCCAATGTGGCTAAAGCTGTCAATGCGGGCTTATGGGCTGATGTGGCGGTCTGGTATATTCTGCGCCATGTTGGAGAGGGGGGAGCAGTGGTAGACGGCTACGAATTTGCTCCCTGGAGCCATGTTGTGATCATGCCCTATCTCATCGAGCACCTGAAAGAAGATCCAGCTTTTGATATTCTCAAATACGGGAACACAAGAGTGTTCTCGTTTGGCAAACCGGGGACACTGCATTATTGTTTGGGAGAAGGATTTGCGCGCGTGGTGACGAGGGAAGCACTGCTTGCTGCCAATGCGTACTCGTTAATTGAGCGCATACACGCTACTGATCAGATCGTTCAATCTGGCAGTTCATTTTTCTTACATCCTGAAAGCCATCTCGTACAACTCAGATAACTAGTTGCGACAAATTATGTGAGCCTGAGAATAGAGCAACCGTCCTGGTTGCTCTATTCATTGTTGCGAAGCTTTGCAACATAAATCCATTGAGGCGTATTTTTATGTATTTTGTTCAAATGTATTGCTACAAACCGTTGCTATATGCCTCACACCGTATGGAAGTATTTTCCTGGTGTGATTATTCTGCTGGAGTATAATCAGAGAGTAGCAGTGATCAGTGAACTGATGCGGCTATATTGTTTTTTTTGATGCAAAGAAAGTTTTTTTATATGAGGAGTCTATTTTGAAAGACATACCAGCTTCAACGCCGCAGACCAAGAAGAGTTCCCGCATCATTCGCGAGATTGTTGAAACGATTGCTCTGACGCTCTTATTATTTCTTGTGATCAATCTGGCAGTGCAGAATTATGATGTGAGCGGGCCAAGCATGGAGCCGAGTTTGCATGATCAGGAGCGTATCATGGTGGATAAAGTCTCCTATCGTTTTCGATCTCCTGCTCGTGGTGATGTGATTGTCTTTGTTGCTCCTCCTGAGCCTTCTGAGGATTACGTCAAGCGTATTATCGCTCTTCCCGGTGATGTGATCACGGTTCGCGGAACCACGGTGATTGTAGATGGTGTCACGTTAAAAGAGACCTATGTTAATCCTGCTGATCAAGGCAATGCCTATCCGACAATGATCAACCGTATGGTGCCACCGAATGAATACTTTGTGATGGGTGATGACCGCGTAGATAGCTATGACTCGCGCGCCTGGGGTTTTGTTCCGCGCAGCAACATCATCGGACGGGCCGTCCTGGTCTATTGGCCGCTAGGACAGAACAATACTGGCTTCTTGCCCAATGTCTCTGGCGTGTTCACGAAGGTCCATCAAAAAAGTACTTAACGCTGGTCTCTGTTCAGTATGCCCACCACAGCCTTGCCTGATGTCAGCCAATATGCTGTTTCTTCTGTTCGTTATCATCAGTGATCCAGTAGAAATGTTCGCTCTTCGCCCCAGGCTCCTTCCCAATGATACTCCTGTTCGCTGGCCGTCTCTGACCGAGCCAGGGTCTTCTCCTCTAGCTGATCTGCTTGTGTGCGTGGACGTACATGGAAGGTTGCTTCATAGCTGTGCGCGTTTTTCACCTGGCAGGTGAGACTCAGCAGGTACTTCCCCCAAGGAATGGGAGCAATGCTATAGGTTGCGCCAGGGCGGCGCAAGGCCAGGGGGAAGGTCGGAGCTAGAGTGACGCTGCCAAGATCAGTGACATACAGGCCGAGCAGATGGCGTATGAGCAGATGAATGCTGAGTGCGCCCCAGCCATAGCCCTCGATGCCTGCGTTGGTGTAGTCGATCTCTCCCCATTTGCCTCTGGGAACAGTACGACGATATTCATGCGTCACGCCAGGCAGACCGCCATATTCGTCCAGTTCGTGGCTATCGGTGCTGCGAAAGGAAGAGTCGATAAAGCGGTAGGCTAGCTCAGCAGCCTCCTGGGGCATCTGGGCTGCGGCGGTTGCGCCAATCAGCGTCAGAACCACTGGCGGCCAGCTCAGTGGTGCCCACTGGCTGCTGTGGCGCGGCGGCTCGGCCAGGGTTGGGCGCAGTTGCTCGATATGTCCCCAACTAGCCACGCCGCAGAAAACTGGAGCGAGGTGCATGGCATCGCGCTCGCTGGACCAGATACCGGCTACCGAATCGTAGTCGCGGAACCAACCATCGTGCCACATAAGCCGGGTTTTGACCGTAAACTCGTTGGCGATCTCCTGCCAGAAAGCGATGTCAGCAGGATAGGGATTGGGAAGCGTTTCATCGGTGTGCGTCGGCGAAAGCAGTTCGGCCCAGGAAGCCATGATCGCTGCACTCTGAGCGATGCTGGCCTGAAGGTCAACCGGGCGGAGATGCTGGATGATGGTGCCTCCAGTCTGCTGGGGACCAAAGCGGCTGGACACATCTTGGCCGCTCTCCCATGAGCAACCGTATATTTCCCAGCCTTCACCGTCGCGGCGATGATCGAGCCACCAGCGCAAGTATGCAGCCGTGCCAGGATACAGCCGCTTCAACCAGGAGAGATTGCCCGATCTCAACCACAGTTGCTGGCAGCACCATAACGGATAGCCCCACTCTGGTGCGGTGCCGCAGATTTGCCCATCATCGGCCACCATATTATAGCTGCCATCTTCGCGCATGCAGGGGAGGTTCGAATGAGGGGCAGACTTCGAAATGCGTGAGGATGACCTTGGCGGCAAGTTCTGGGTCGGCATAGCTCAGAAACAGCACATCCAGAGCTGCCTCGGCCAGCACCAGGCGGGGAGCCTGAATCTGCATACCATCAAATGTGTTGCTCACCACGCCAGCGGAGGGACGCATCACCATGCGTAGCGTCTCCACATCGTAGACGAAGCCGCGTTGCCAGCTTGCAGGCCAGTCACCGCTCAACTGAGGTGCGGATTGCCAAAATCTTTCATCATCCGCACGATGCCCCGCCTCCGCACACGCAATCGTCTCTAGGCTCTCAGTCCACAAAGCATACGACTGATCCTGTGAAACGCCGCGAGTGAGCACCGCGTTCAGCCTCACCGGCTCGGCAGCTTTGGGGCCAACCGTCAACGTCCCTGGCATGGTCAGCGCACGGAACTGCCAGCCCGTTTCAGGATCGCGCTGGGTAATATTGGGCATCGGCACGCGTGCTCCATTGGCCCAGGCTCCGATCTCAGTCAGATTGGTACAAAAGCCAGGTTCAGCCCAGGTGATCGCTGTGCCAGCGGCGGCGCGTGCGCCATGCGTAAACACATCTCCCTCACTGGCCAGGCCCAGCATGGCATAGCCCTCCTCGTGATTGGAGAGTGCGTACCAGCCATGCTCCCACAGACGACTGGTGTGAGGGTTGTGCGTGTGCAGATGGATGAAGTAGCACGTCACGGATAGCGGATAATCCAGTTCGCTGGTCAGTTCAAGCACGCAGCCCAGCGCATGCTCCTGTACTAGAAAGTAGGTCGCTGTCAGCGTCAGATCATACTGGGGAACGTGACAGGTATAGGCCAGCCGATTTTTTGTGTGGAGCGGACTACTCACCTGGCAACGATGTAGACGGAAATCCTCTGGAGTTATCAGCACCAGATCATTGATTTTCAGGCCAATGGTCAGATGAGCGGTATATTGAAACTGATTGTTGACGTAACTTCCCAGGTTCGGTACATGCCAACCCATGCCTAGCGGCGGCAGCGAACGTAGCACCCCGCTGGGATTGAGCTTCCATGAATGGTAGGGATTATCCAGATAGCTGTGTGGGGTAAAATCGTGATGCGGAACCATTGTCCGTTACTCCTCTGTGGCCCATAGGGAACGCTTGGAATTGGCCCCATTGTATGATGTTTAGGGGAAAAGAGTCAAAGAGCATACTTCTTGGCGCAATAGGCTTCGCATTGACAAAGCAATCGTACCACCCTTTCAGGGCTGTTTTGGCTGTGTTCGCTTGCGTTTTGCCTCGATCAACTTCGCAGCCATTGAACCCGGCTGTTGCTGCTCGGGTGTGGTTGATGATGTTGGCTTATGGCTTGATTTCCTGGCAGTTACTTGTGTGTTGGTGACGTCAGTCCTGCCAGACGAAGATGGCTGTATGTTCGTCATGACACGGTTGCGGCGTTCCAGGCGTCGTATGCGTAGCTGACTCAGCGTTGCACTGGCTGGACTTGCTGTTTCGTTGGCACGCGCCAATAGGCTTACCCTGTTTTGGAAGCCTGCCAGAAGCCATTTGTAGCCTGAGACGAGGAAATCCAGTCCTGCCAGGCGGCGCACGGCAATATCAATAGGCAGCAATAGTGCAGCAAGCATCAGCAGCCAGAAGCTAATGGGGACCGCTACCGAGGTTGGTAGCAGTTTTTGCGCGAATGTGGTCGCTGTATCCTTGAGATTTGTGCTCAGCAGTATGCCGCCTCCAGCCTGCGCCAGCAACTTCAAAAAGCGTATATCGGTACCCTGGGCCTGGTACTCGGGAGAATAAGGCACGACAAGGCCCGCAGTCGTCGTCATACGCGTAGCCGTACCGTCTGCCAGTCCCTGCCAGGTAATTTGTATCAGGTATGCGCCAGACTGTCCAGCAGGCAAACTCCCTTCCCACTGCTCGGGAGAAGTTGGCTGCAACGTGATCGTCTGTTGCGAGAGATCAGGACCAATGATATGTGCCTGCACTTGCTGCTGACTGTTGGCACTCGTCGCGTCTGGATTCAGCTCGACGCTGATCTGCCCGACCCCGTTGACGACCTTCCCACTCACCGTCAAGGCACTATTATCGACGGCGGGCAAGGTCCACGTGACGAGATTAGCCCACCATTGTGCTGAACCGTTCCAGGCCAACCAGTTCTTTGTCCATAGTCCCAATGCATCACTTGTCCAGGCAGCTACGCGACCGAGTCCATACTGCCATACTGCCAGCACCGGATCATCCTGGCTGCTAACCAGAACTATTTGTGCGGCTGTTTTAGGGGTTGTGGCGATGTAGCCATCCAGCGCAGGGAAACCAGGGATGCCCGTCAAAATAGGCGAATTCCCCACGACGGCGGGATGAAATGTTTCATTAATGACGGAGCGACGAGCGGCCCGCTCAGTCTCTTCCAGCAAGATTTGTGGAATGATCGCGGGGTTATCGGCCTGATAGTAGCGTCCCTTGCCCCATTCAGCTATATTTTGCATGGTTGCTATCTGTTGAGGTGAGTCCGCGTTTGTGGCTACCGTGGACACGGTGATGTTTTCATTCGCCATCTTTTGCGCTTGCGACTGATACGAATCGAAGGCATCGCCGTCCCCTAGTAGGATGACGTGCTTGATCTTCGCATTGGTGTGTAGTAGTACCTGTTCCGCGTTGCTCAGATCCAGCAGGTAGCTTGCAGGATCGTTAGGCTGCAAGTTGTCAATCTCCTGGTCAATGGCTGATTTATTAGTATCATACTGCATGGGGATGCTCAGCGTGCCGTAGGCGGACGAGATGCCAACTTGATCGTGCGCTGACAACAGGTTTACGACCTCTTTGGTTGCTTCCTTCGAGATGTTAATCGGGATCTGTTCTTCCAGACTCTCCACAATGAGGACGACGGCGATACTCGGCGTTTCCTTGTGTTGAGGTATTGCCATACTCACGGGTAGCGTCTGTTCGAGAGGCGTGTTGGTATAGCCACCGATGCCGTAGCTATCCTGACCGCCGCTTACAAGCAGACCATGACCCAGATCGCGCACAAAGGCTTGCAGTATTTGCATACGTGTGTCGCCTAAAGCTACCGCCGGGACGTCAGCTAGCACGACGCTGTTGTAGGATATCAAGCCATCCAGTGTAACCGGAACATCGCTCGGTGTGCCGACCGTGACGATCATTTGTGTGGCTTGCAAGGCGCGCACAATATTTTGTCCACTACCGGGTTTTCCCTCGATCACAAGCACGTGCGGTGGCCCTTGCACGTTGACAATTGCTGATGCCTGATCGTTCTGCGCGATAGCATCGAATGGTGCCTGCAACGTCACGCGGAATGTATGAAAGCCTGGCGTAGGTGCAAGCAAGTTAAAGCTCATATCTTGCTCACCGCCAGTGAGGTGCACGCTTTGCTGCGCGATCAGATTTGAGTCGAGGTAGAGGTGCAAGGTAGCCTGCTGAGAAACGCTGCTATAGAGCTTGAGGTGTAGCGTAAAGTGCTCATTCGTATGCAATTGTGAGGGCGCTTCCAGATCATCAATGCGCGCGTCTGGACTGGATATGTTAGGGAGAGGAACGATGTCTAGTCGAATGCCTTGTTGTTGTAAGAGTTGCGCTTCCTGTTGTACATCCTCCAGGTTTTGTTGTCCATCGGTTAATAAGACGATATGTCGCAAACTATCAGCGGGGAGAATGGCGGCAGCCAGGCGTAGTCCTGCCGCCAGGTCGGTATAGTTGGTATCGGGAGCCGACTCGAATTGTGAGAAATTCACTTGTGTCTGGACAGATTGCTCGACCAGCGCGTTACGCCCTACGGCAACGATACCAATCAGATCATCGGGACGTTTATGGCTGATGGCAGAGCTGATCCATTGTTGCATAAAAGAGCGTTGCGGCAACGTACTATCTGAAATATCGCCGACAAAAACCGTCGCCTGGCGTGTGACTGGCTGGTTCCATGCCGCCCCCGCTAACGCTGCAATAACACACACGAAGAGAGCAATGCGACAGGCCAGGATGAGCACTCGTTGTGAGATGGCATAGGGCAGGGACATACGTCGCCAGGTAAGATACACCATAGCTCCCAGTGGTAGCAAGAGCAAAAGTAGCAGTGGCTGCTCAAATGTTAACACGACGTGCCCCTTTCGGTAGTTTCTTCATATTGCCTTGCATTCAGATGAGCACGCAGTGCTAGCGGCGGTAGCCGCGTTTCTGAATGCCTATGGGTTTTACTTTTCCGCGCATACGTTTGATGGCTTTCAGCATGCGTTTTTTGGTAGCCCTGTAGCGATCCTGCGCCTGATCCTGTAACGCTGTGATAAAGCTATTACTACTTGTCAATCGGCGTTGAGCTGCTCCGCGTGACCATGCGCGAGCATCTTTGTCCTGGCGTGCAGGTGTTGCGAGTTGCTGTTTGTAGTTGCGGCTAAAGAGCCACCATTCGGCGCACAGTACGAACAGCAAGAAGGCCGCAATCCAGGGCCAGATTTCCCGCAGTTGTCGGGATACTGTGTTGCCGCTTGTGGTGATCGTTGTGCTATGCAAGATTGGGAGTGTCTTTGCCGGAGCCAGATTTGACTGCGATGCATTGAACAGGTTAACGGTAAAGGCACCGATCAGTGTGCGGGATTGGACATGCTGCGTCACCTGATAGATACCAGTGGTGTCTGTCTTGTCATAAGGTAGGACCGGAAACGGTGGACCGACCGTGGTAGTTTGCTGATCTGGACTGGTGATCGTCACGCGATTGGCTCCCGGCCAGGTCTGCACGGTGACTGGCGTATCCGCTGCAACCTGCCCATCGCCATTGACAGGAGGTGGTAAGAGCCAGGTCATCATGTTGTTGACCAGTAGCGGAAATGCTGGCTGCAGCGGCAGATCGGTATCGTGGAGATCGAAACCAATGACCGCCATGCGTCGGTTATTCTTCGCTCCAGCGATCAGTAGTGGCGTTTCAGGCGTAGCAATAATCGACTGCGCCCACAACTCGGGCTTTAAGAGATGACTGGCGCGCAGAGTATGGATCTCGCTCAGATCGACATTAGAGAGCAGGTTCAGCGTATCGTTGCCCGCGCTTATCTGGCTGACATGGATCGCCTGACCTGACGTGCCGAAAGCATAGGAGCCTGCTGGCGGGTTGACAAACAAGAGATTGCCGCTTGGCAGTGTTGGCGGGATATAGCCATCGAAGATCGTCAGGTCGTAGGTCATGCTACTGGCATATTTAGCCGGAGTGGTCTCGAACAGTGAGACTGTGGGCTGCAGGCGGAGCGCGGTCTCCAGGAAGAGATTTCCCTTCGTCACGAGGAGAACACGGGCTTGTAGCGCGCCGCCTACAATGGCCCAGGCTTCATGATCCACGCTCATCGCATCCTGAGTCAGCAGACGGGCGTCCAGATAACGTGTGCTGGTTGCCAGATGCTCCCATTGGACGGAACCACTGCCGCCAGCGGCCAGGGTGATGGTTTTGACGCTGATAAGTTTACCGTTGGCATTGAGTTCGACCGGTATGGCGCGCTGCTGATGGCTGTAATTCACAACCTGGGCTAAGGCAACGAGATCCCCTTGCAGGTTGCGTGAAGAGAGCGCCATCAACGCAACATTTGGAGCGTCCGTGCCGACGGCGATGTAGCGAACGGGAAATGGCGAGGTCAGAATACTGCTAGCGGTGTTCGTAACATGTCCATCGCCAATCACAAGGATCTGTGTATTGGCCTGCCCAAAGGCTAATGAGGTTGCTAGCGAGAGTGCACCGGCCAGGTCGGCATCCTGGTTCGTGACCCTGGCCCGTTGCAATTGGGTGTGTAAGAAGGCTTTATCCTGTGATGCCGTAGCCAGTACCTGTGGCGTATGGGCCATCAGCATGAGCGAGATGTGGTCATTCGCGCCCATCGCATCAATCATATCTGAGATACTATTTTTCGCGCTCTCAAATCTGCTGGGGGTTATGTCTGTTGCCTGCATGCTGGCTGACGCCTGGAGAATGATCACGGTGTTGCCGCTAATCGGACTTTTGGTGAAGATGGCCGGACGTGTCAGTATGAGCACAATCACCAGCGCCGCTAAGAGTTGCAGCAGCAGGAGCGGGGTGATGCGTAGACGCTGCCAGGGTCGACTAGCCTGTAAGTCTTGCGCGGCCTGTTGCCAGAGTAGCGTGCTGCCAACGACGCGCTCCTGGCGTTTCGGGCGCATGAAATAGAGGAGGAGTATGATGGGTATAATCGCGCTAAAGGCCAGCGCGGCAGGTACTAATATGTCCATCCATCCAATCCTTCTGTATTATTTCACCAGCTCTATTTGTCGCAATAGTCGTTGTACAACGTCAATGATCGCCGTATCGCTGGCAATCAACGTGTAAGTGCTGCCATGCGTGTGAGCAAAAGCTGCCATGTCTTCTGTAAAGCGGGCTAAGCGCTCTCGATAGGCTTGTAGGACGTGTGACGAAGTGCTGACCTCCACATCTTTGCCGCCCTCGCTATCGCGCAGTCGCCAATCGCCCTGTATATTTGGCTCAATCTCGTCGGGCGAGAGGATTTGCAGTAGGGCTATTTCCTGTCGCAACTGGCGTACGGCGCGCACTCCCGTCTGGTAGCCACCGGGCGCGAGAAAGTCTGAAATGACAATAGTGAGACCGGGCGAGGTGACAATTCTGCCGATATCGTACAGCGCCCGGTTCAAATCGGTTGAGCCTGCTTGCGGCAGCCGTTGGAGAAACTCGCCGATGCTCCAGATGGCATTTTTACCTGTGCCTGCGCGACGATAGGCTGTCAAGCGATCTGTCAGCGCGCCAACGATAACGCTATCTTCGCATTTCAACGCAACATACGCCAGTGCCGCTACCAACTCGCTTGCGAGTGCAGCTTTGGACGGTGTGCCATGCTGCATTGAGTCAGAGCAATCAATCAAGATGGTAACAGTGATATTCTCTTCCGCCTCAAAGACGCGCAGAAAGAGGCGTTCCAGGCGGGCATAGGCGCGCCAATCGATGCGGCGGAAGTCATCGCCTGCCGAGTAGCGCCGATAATCGGAGAACTCCATCGAAGAGCCTGCCGACGGCGAACGACGGCGTCCAGGACGTCCCGTTGCCATCGATTTACGTGTGACGAGCGCGATATTGTCCAGCCGCTGTAGGACCGTAGCGTCCAGCGGGAAGCGTGTTTTTGTGCTCTCATCCGTCATCAGACTATGCCTCCGGTAGCTCCAACTCCTCAATGATCGTCTCAATCAGGTGCTCTGGCGTCATGCCATCGGCCAGACCATCGAAATTGAGCACAATGCGATGGCGGAGCGCCGGAAAAGCTACGGCGCGAATGTCTTCAATGGATACGTTGTAACGACCTTCGAGCAATGCGCGCACTTTAGCTGTGGTGATAAGCGCCTGTAAACCACGTGGGCTACCACCATAGCGCACATAGCGTTGTACTTTTTCTGGCGCGTCTTCCTGATCTGGATGTGTAGCCAGCAGCAGATGTACTGCGTACTCTTTGATATGTGTCGCTACCGGTACTGCACGGGCAATACTGATCATGTGTGTCAGTTGTTCCCCTGTTGCCACAGTTTTAGCGTGCAGTGTCTGAGTACCCACGGTCGTATCAATAATGCGCAAGAGGTCAGCGGCTTTGGGGAAATTGACCATAATCTTGAGCAGAAAACGGTCGAGTTGCGCCTCCGGGAGAGCGTACGTACCCTCCATCTCCAGGGGATTCTGCGTTGCCAGTACAAAAAACGGTTGCGGTAAGGGACGAGTTTTATCGCCGACGCTGACTGTGCGCTCCTGCATGCCCTCAAGCAACGCTGATTGCGTCTTTGGTGTGGCGCGGTTAATCTCGTCGGCGAGCACGATATTGGCGAAAATCGGCCCTGGCTGGAAACTGAAGGCGCGTCTGCTCCCCGATGAGGTGTCATTGCTCTGTTCCGTCACGATGGTTGTGCCCACAATATCAGCTGGCATCAGGTCCGGCGTGAACTGGATGCGGGCAAACTTTAATGATAGGGTGTCGGAGAGTGTGCGTACTAGTAGTGTTTTGCCCAGACCGGGTACGCCCTCTAACAAGACGTGACCTCCGGCGAGCAATGCCAGCAGCAACTCACGGATGACACGTTCCTGTCCCACAACAATGCTACAAAGCTCTTGCTCCAATTGTTGCGTGAGATCCATAAATGCTGTGATATCTGCCTCTTCAGGCCCGCTTTCCTCAAGCGTAGATGTAGGCGTGGTCGCCTGCTCAGGTTTTTTGCCATGTGTATTTATGTTATTGAATGAGATGTTTTTGCTTGTCATCTTTTAGTGTTGCCCTTCTAACGTATTAAAGTAATTATGTACAAGGTCTTTGAGATTGGGATCTATGCTGCTGTTGTCAATGGCATTATGGGCCTGTTGACTATACTGCTCAACGACCTGTGAGTATGGAACCTCATTGCCTGGCTGCACAACACCATTGTTGTTATCGTTGCTCTCTGTACTACTGCCCTGGCCGGTTTGTCCCTGAACATACACCTGTTGATTTTTCCCTTGTTGTTTACCTGCCCCATTTGTGCCTCCGCTTCCTCCCTGGCCGTGACCCTGACCTTGGCCCTGGCTCTGACTTTGTCCTTGCCCCTGACTCTGGCCTTGTCCTTGCTGTCCTTGATTTTGCGCCTGTCCTGTTTGCGCGTTATTGTTGGCGTTATCGGTAGCTGCGGCGAGGGTGTTGGCTGCGTTTTGTAGGCCCTGGGTAGCCTGATTAAGCGCGTTGTCGTGAGCCTGGTTTGTGGTTGTCTGTGTGTTCGCGGTGGCTACCGCGTTGGCTGCATTGGAAATCTCGCTAGCATTGTTATCCGTCACAGCTTTAGCCAACTGGTGTAACGATGAACTAAGCGCGGGATTCTGCGTCGCTTGATTAGAAGCTTGCTCAAGTTGTTGTGCTAACTGGTTGCGCTGGCTGCTTGACATAGAATTCACTTGCGGCCAAGCTTTTGTAATGCCTGGGCGAGATCTTTACTATTGCCACTGCCCAGCGCTTTCCCCAGCGCTTTCAAGCTGCTATTCGTGCTATTTTGTAGTGCTGTACTGGCGGCTGTCTGGCCCTGGACCTGATTAGCTGTCTGGGGATTGCTCAATTGGGCCAGTTTAGATTGCGCGTCGGAGAGCGCTTGCTGGGCCGCCGTGGGACTTTTCGCTGTCTGCAGTTTCGTTTCAAGGTTGGTCAGGATCTGATTGATTTGTTGTTTTTCTGGCGCCGATATGTTTTTCTGCTGGTCAATGGCCTGACGCAGTTTCTCAATGGCTGTCACCTGGAGCGAAATTTGAGCGTGGAGAGCTGCTTGTTGTTGGATGACTGCGGTCATAGGATTGGGGAGGACGAGGAGCAAGATCAGTCCCAGGGCCAATAGTGCACAGAACACATAGGTCGAGCGGCGCTGGCGCAACGAAATAGCCTGTTCGGGTGTGTGCTTCTGCAATTGAGTAAGCGCGTCGTTGCGTTGTAGTCGTACGAGTGCGGAAGATTGCTCGCGCAACTCCCAGGCTGTTCCCAGACGATCATGTAATGCGAGTCGCTGGTCGATGATGCGCACCGTACTGGCGATTGATGGCCGGTACCAGAGCGCGGCTGCCAGTGTCAACAACAAGCTCGCGATACCCAGGCCCAAGGCCCAGTAAAGAGCGCTGGCCCAGGGCATGAGGCGTGAAAGGAGAAGTACAAGGCATACCAGTAGCAAGCCTGTAATAGCTCCTCGGACAAACCAGCGCAGTGTCTGTTGCGTAAAGACGCGCCTGCGCCAGGGACGCAGGGCCAGGACCAGACTCTCGTTATCGTGGGCGGGGGCAAGCCCCGCCCCTACTGAGGTTGCCATACGCTGCCCTTTCTTTTATGCTGTTCATCAGAGACAACCGCAAAGGATTGTCTCTACGCGCTACTCGTTTCTTGCATCACGTCGCAGAAGTGATACTTGTTTCCTGCTCGTGCGCTGGCGCTAGCTGTGCTTCATTCTACCCTGTTTCCCAGCGGTCGGACGGATACGGTTTGATAAACTTGAGACTGAGTACGAAAAAGACAACACTTGCCAGCAGATCTAATACAGTATAGATGAGCCAGGGTGCAATTTGCCCCGTACCTAGCCAGTAAGTGCTCACACTCGTTGACGACGTGAGATTGAGTTGGAGCGCATTGAATGGGTTCCAGATCAAGAGCAGCGCAGCCTGCGTGAGCTGAGTCCTGACAACTCCTGTTGTTGAAATTGTGGAAACAGCCATCTGCGTTTGTTGGGACATAGTGGTAATAATCAGTGGCATTGTCAGCCAGAGTAGGATGACCATGTATGCTACAGCGGTAGATATAGCGGGACGTCGAAAGATGGTTGAGCAAAATAGCCCGAAGGTAGCGACTATAATGGCACTGCTGGCAAAGATCACCAGCGCGGTCAATGCCTGCTGCAGCGAGACGCCACCAAAGAAGAAGACCAGGCTAAAGAGTGGAATGGAGGCAGCAATCACCAGAAATGCATTACTTAAGCCTGCCAGCAGTTTGCCACCAACGAGCTGCAAGGCGGAGAGATTGGAACATAACAACAGGTCGAATGTCTGTCGCTCTTTCTCTCCATTCACTGCTGTAGCTGTGAATGAAGGTGTGATAAAGAGAATCAGAAAGATCTGCACTGCCGAGAGTAGATTGTAGAGAACAGTGCCAGTTTCGCTCCACATGTTCTGGTAGGCATTGCTGCTGGTACTACTAATGGAGAGCCAACCAAGTAGGCCCATCAGGACAACATAGACGATGATGATCCAGACCATGCGCTCACTACGTAGGCGCAGACGAAGCTCTTTTGTGAGAAGCGCGAAAAAGGTCATAATTGGCTTACTCCTTCCTTTCCGTAATATGCATGAATACCTCTTCGAGGCGATCACCACCCGAGCGTGGAGCGAAAGAGATAACGGGAACGCCACGGCTAACTAGCTCTGCCAGGAGCAGTTGTAGCGCCTGGTCGTCACTGGCAACGTCAGCATGAATAACCTGATCTTCGTCGCTGGTCACATTGCTGATAGCGGGCATCGCCTTGAGCATGTCTACAGTTGTGCTGATGTGCTCGGTGCTGAGAACGCGGATTTCGAGTTGACGTCCACCGTGTATTTGACGCGTGACACTTTCGACATCGCCAGCAATAATCAGTTGGCCTTCCTGTAAGATCGCGATATCAGTACACATCTCTGCCAATTCAAGCAGGATGTGTGAACTGATAATAATTGTTTTGCCCATACTCTGCAGGGTGCGTACCAGCTCACGTAGCTCGACGCGTGCGCGCGGATCAAGGCCAGAAGCTGGCTCGTCCAGTAACAATACTTCGGGATCGTGCACCAGGGCACGCGCCAGGCAGAGCCGCTGTTTCATACCTCGGGAGAGCGTTTCGACGAGGGCGTCGCGTTTCGCCGAAAGCTC
This sequence comes from uncultured Chloroflexia bacterium, assembly GCA_963802635.1. GTDB lineage: Bacteria > Chloroflexota > Ktedonobacteria > Ktedonobacterales > Ktedonobacteraceae > CAVTLG01. Next base: position 2,267,482 of record CAWDJJ010000001.1, read on the forward strand.
GACCAGTTCGAGCAGATCGGCTATGGTGGCTGCGCGCCGCTGGCGTGGGATACCGTGGATGCCCGCGTAGAACTCAAGATACTCGGCTGCGGTCAAGTCTGGATAGACCCCGAAGAAATCGGGCATGTAGCCAATTTTGCGTTGAATCGTGGATGGTGAGCGCGTGATCTCGGTATTTTCGAACCAGACGCGGCCAGTACTGGGTGCAAGCAGAGCGGCCAGTATGCGTAGCAGCGTCGTTTTCCCGGCACCATTGGGTCCAATCAGTCCATAAATTGTGCCGCGTGGTATATCCAGGCTGAAGTTCTGCAACGCGTTGACATTGCGGTAACGCTTGGAGACCTGCTGAACCCTGATTAACGTGCTGGTTGCATCGACTGTTTTTGGCATACTACCCTCTCTAAGATAGTGTTTAGTTTCAGCTCAATACTGACGAATAGTGTGCGCGTTCCACACACTATCTAACTTGTGACTGTCGCGCTGAGTTGTACGGTAGGTTTGCTGAAGATGATAGTGCCCAAACTGTTGTTATTGTTTGCCACCTGTAGTACGATGCGTCCTCCCGCATCAATGTACGGTTGGGCATTGTTCACTTTAATTCTGTATTGTGTGAATTGAACACTATCCCAATTTGCTGTCTGCCAGTTATACAGAAAAGCACTCATATGGTTTATATCATTGAATGTACCACTACTAGAACTGGAAGGGACACTGCCTTTATTGATCACTGTTGCATCGTTGCCAATGATCATCTTGCTGTTTTTGAGCTTCGGCATAGTCGGGAGTGTCAACTCGAAGGTCATGCTCCCGGTCGTCAGGGTGTAGACATTGGCGGATGGCTCCTGGATGCCCGTGCCGTTGCTGACCGATTGGCCCTGGCCCTGTTCGATATCGACAACCTGACTCTGTGATCAGGTCAGATGGCACTGTGACCGTATTGGCAAAGGTAACGTTCGAGCGGAGCTTCAACCAGAGCTTCCTGAGTGTTGATAGACGCTCCATTGATTGTCATCTTGCTGTTCGCACTTGACACAGGATCGGCCCAACCTATCACTGTAGCCGCAGCATCTGGTAACAGTAATACGTCCTGAGTAGTGGCCTGATTGCCAGTGATGCCTGAGCTAAACTTTCCCGTGACGGGGACGCTTGAGGAGCTACCTGCATTGATAGAACACGCACTGCTATAAGTACAGTTCGTGTTGTTATCTAACATCGTCAAAATGCCCATATGCCGATGAAGTTCATCTTGTGGGAGGCTGCTTTCCCCATAAGGATTATATTGGTTGACGGAGACATTGTGATCAGCGGCGATCTGGTCGGCCAATGATGTCTGCTGGCTGTATGTCGGGTTCAAGCTATTCGTGAGTTTCAGGTTGACAGGTCGACTCTGGTCGGCAGGTAGGTTGCCAATAGAAACATAATCAGCATCGAGCAAGATGTAGGCGTCATCGAGAGTATAAGGGAGCGTATTGGTGACAGTGCCAGTGACTGTGTTGTTTTGCAGGATCAGATGGGAAGTGATGCCGCCTGCCGTGTGCTGCTCAGCGGTAGCTTTAATGCTGCGCAATGTCCATGTATTCACGCCTTGCAAGTCCACATCGGTGGTATCATTGGCGGTCGTGATCGTTGTCTGTTCAGTCGTTTGCTGTCCGTTCGTCGAGGTCTGGTTCTGGTCGATGGGCTGTATCAGCATATTTTCTGGCACAGAGAGATGGAAGTCGCCTTGATTGGGAACAAATATGCCCACATATGTTGTGATGTTCGCTGTTGAGCCGCTGGCAGTTGGGCGGTTGAGTTGGACGACGGAGATGCTGGTACTGACGATAGCAGTACCTTTTTGTTGTAAGGCTAATCCGTAGCTAAACGCCGTGAAGAGCACAATCGTGATAAGCACGATGCGCCAGCTCCAGTCGCGTTTTTTGAGTTTGCGTACGATCAGGAAGCGGATGGGTCCGAGGACAAGCACATAGCCGAGTAAGAGTATGAGCGTTAGCCAGATTTCAGAAGATGTGTTGGGAATGAACATCTGGAGTAATTGTTGCATCGCGCTATTCTGGCTGTAAAAGCTGGTGCTGCTGCCTTTGGTGTTACTTGCCAGAATCTGGTCCCCACTTGCGCGTAAGACAAGCCCTTCCCAGAGGCTTGACGTGTTGGACCAGCCAGCAAGAGGTGCAAGCGTAGGATCGAAGGCGATGTAGCTGACTAATCCCTGTCCCAGGGGCGCTTGCACGATTAAGGGAATGTTGCCTGAGGAGAGTAAAACGGAACTGCCAGCATGAGCCTGGGCTACACTGACGACAACAGGGGTTGGCACTGTATCAGCGCTCTGGCTGGATGTCAGGCCCGGTCCACCCTCGGCAGGTCCGCCTGTGGGTAGAAGATGTGTACCAGCGGGTAACGTAGCTGTACCCGTGATAGTTACCGGTAGGAAGTTAGTAATTAAAGGATGAAGAGTGCGTTGCCATTCTGGTCCGCCAACAGCTACGAGTAAGCCGCCCTGATTGACCCAATTTTGTAGGGCGACAAGCTGATCGCTTGTGAGCGTACTGGTCGTAAAGTTGTCGAGCACCAGCATATCAAAATTCTTCAACTCATCGGCGCTGGTAGGTATCATGGTGGCATCTAATGGGTCAGTGTGCATGGTGGCCGAGCTGGGGAGTAACGATGCGACGCCATTCAAAGCATTAAAGCTATTTGGTTGATCGCTTAAAATACCGATATAGGGATCATCGGCGGAAATATCGTTGAGTGGGTGGGATTGGACAGAAGCAACTTTCTGGCCGTTATTGTCGATGAGATTAACAATAAGGCTATTGACTGTGCTCGTGGCGGCTGCTAGTGGGATAGTGAGCATGACTTGTTTCTGTGAGCCAGAAGGCAGGCTCACTGCTACCTGATAGGTTGATGATGGCGTTATCCCATTGTTGTTAGTGGGCGCATTGATGGATACGCTCCCATTAAAATCAGCGCCATTATTATGCAATGTAACCTGAACGGGGACCCAATTGCCATCTTGATAGTGATCGCGAAAGCCGACACTGATATTTTGAATGGTTGGTCCATTGGTGGTTGTAGGTAGTGCAAAGGCATGTGAAGGAATAAAGACAAAGAAGAGTGTGCATAGAAAACAGAGAACGGCACCTACGAGTACCATCGTACTACGTTGAGGCTGATCACGTTCAGTATCGAGCATATCCCGGAGCCTCTCTTGCTATAACTCTTCAGGTGATGCGTGAATTTGTGTAGGGCCGAGCGTAGCGCCCGGTCCTATGCAATTGTCTATACTCGTTGTCCTGAACAGTTACATTCTATTTTGAACAACGCATCCTTGCCAGGGTAGAATGCGCTTCTCTAGCTGTATGGCGAATTGTGTAGAGTGTACTCGGATTATACCATAGTGCTTCTCGCTGGCGCTGCCTGTACCTTAGACGTTTTATCGAGGTAATTTGTTGCAGTGAGGTGATCTTACTGTGAATTGTACTATGTGAGCTTATGTAATTTCTGTCTTATTACCTCCTCAGTGAGAGCTGGACAGCTTTGTGGCGCAGCATATGCAAAGATTTTTATTCGTCAATCTCAAGGGTATTTTGTTGCAGTAAGGCTTGTAAGTCCTTCTCGTTCATATGATAACTTTCTGCGTCTGCCGGAAAGGTGCCAGACTGCACATCGATACAGTATTGTTGCAATGCCTCGACAGCGGTATCGGCGAGGTGTGCGTATTGCCTGACGAACCTGGGCAGCCGGTCGTTGTGGAAACCGAGCACGTCATGAAAGACTAACACCTGGCCGTCGCAGTGTGGGCCAGCTCCAATACCAATTGTGGGTACCGGGATAGATGTGGTAATCAGTGCAGCCAGCGTATCGGGAATGCCCTCAAGCACCAGAGCGAAAATACCAGCAGCGGCCAGAGCCTTTGCATCGTCGAGTAGTGCGCGTGCTGCGTCAACCTGCTTGCCCTGTACGCGATAGCCTCCCATCGCATGGATGGATTGAGGTGTTAATCCCAGGTGTCCCATTACAGGAATCTCGGCATCGATGAGCGCTTCAATCATAGGAAGACGCTTGCGCCCACCTTCTAGCTTGACCGCTTCAGCTCGCCCATCGCGCACGAGACGGCCCGCGTTGCGCACAGTCTCTTCAGACGAAATATGGTAGCTAAGCCAGGGCAGATCTGCCACAACGAGCGCTCTCGGGTGTGTGCGTGTGACTGCCGCTGTGTGGTGGAGCATAATATCAATGGTGGCGGGAAGCGTATCTTCGTAGCCTAATACGACATGTGCCAATGTATCGCCCACTAAAATAATGTCCGCTCCCGAGCGGTCCACAATGTGTGCCGTGGGGGCATCATAGGCTGTCACCATGGTGATCTTCGGACCATGTTTGCGCATCTTTAGCGTGGGTATAGTTACTTTATCGCTCATTGTCGTGTGCCCTCCTCGTGCTCTCTATTGCTGGCTGTTGGCAAGCTCAGGAACGCGTACGCCGGTATCCCAGGTACCATCGGCGCGTAATACAAAATTATCGATCAAGCGTGCGGAGCCGACCTGCGCCGCTATAAGCAAAAGTGCCGGTGGCTGAAGCGTCTCAAGTGGCAGAAAACTACGTGCGTCGCGCACTTCTGCATATGCCAAATGGACGGATGGCTCCCTGGCAACGCTCTCAATCATAGCTTGTTTTACGGCGTCATGCTGTGCTCCCGCGTCGAAGGTAGCACGACCAGCTTGTAGCGCCTGGTAGAGTATGCTGGCGGCTGCACGTGATGCCGGATTCAGGTAGCTGTTACGACTACTCATCGCCAGGCCATCGGTTTCGCGAATCGTAGGTAGGATGCACAGTTGTAGCGCGAGATTGAAGTCTGCCACCATATGCTGAATAACGGCAACTTGCTGGGCATCTTTTTGTCCAAAGTAGGCTACGTGGGGCTGGATAAGTTGAAATAATTTCAGCACGATAGTTGCTACACCACGGAAATGGCCGGGACGTGTGGCCCCCTCGCCTTGCTCTACCAATGGTCCAGTGGGTTCGACATAAGTTGTAAAGCCTTGTGGATACATCTCGGCAACGGAGGGGGTAAAGACGACATCTACGCCTGCGGCTGTCAGCATATGTAGGTCTCGCTCCAGATCGCGGGGATACCGTTGCAAGTCATCGTGAGGACCAAATTGGGTAGGGTTCACGAAAATGCTGACGACGAGTCGCTGATTTTCAGCACGGGCGCGTCGAATGAGCGAAATATGCCCTTCATGGAGATACCCCATTGTAGGGACAAAGCCGACTTGGCTTGTCCATCGCGTACGTTCATTCACCATTGCTTGAACGGTACTGATTATTTGCATGCTGCACCTGGCTCCGATTTCTCTGTATGCGGGAAAAAATCCCTGGCTGAAGACTCAATGATGCCACTATTATATAACTTCAGAGCCTGAGTTTGGTATGCAATTCGGCTTTCTGTTCCTCTTCCGCTATCGAAGAACCCCCTCGGGTGTCGCCAGTCTTCTTATGGACATATCTCCAGGCATTTCTTAATATGTGCTCTCTTTCTTTTTGTCTCGATTAGTCATCTTCAACATTTCTTTAGCGGGCGAGTTTCGCTGACAATCCTGGCAGCAGTGTTCAAGGTAGGTAGTGTACGCCCTCTGGTCCCCCAATGATTGCCTGTTGCGCGATGTTGATGAACAGGCCGGTTTCGACAACCCCAACGATATCGTGCAAGCGTGCGTCCAATGCTACGGGATCGGCGATGCCATTGCGGAATGTACAGTCGAGGATGAAATTGTTGTTGTCGGTGATAAAGCGTTGACCCGCCTTTTGTCGTACTTGCACAGAGGCTCCGAGAGCGGTCAGGCGCTTGGAAACGAGCGGAAGAGCAAAGGGCGCGACCTCAACAGGGACAGGATATTTATGCCCGAGCTGTGTTACTTGTTTGGTAATGTCTCCGATGACGATGAAGCGTTGGGCGGCTGTGGCGACGATTTTCTCGCGCAGTAGTGCCCCGCCTGCGCCTTTGATCAGATGCAGGTGCGGGCCAATTTCGTCTGCACCATCTATGTAAAGATCGAGATCGGGATGGCTGACGAGATCGGTAAGTGGGACGCCAAGTTCGGTTGCCAGCTCTGCGGTGGCCTGTGAACTGGGGACAGCTCCGCTGATAGTTAGGCCATCGCGTATACGTTGTGCTAGCGCGTGCATAAAGGCGCTAGCAGTGGTGCCTGTGCCCAGACCGAGCAGCATACCGTCTTTCACCAGATTAGCGGCTGCATTGCCAGCAAGTTGTTTCCATGTATCTTGTGATGTGTCAGGTGACGTCATAGTTCCACTCCCTCCCGACTGTAATAGAAAGTCTATATGCGATAAATCGTATCCCTACACCTTATAGTGGTATGATCCCTTGAATATGTAGACGAAGGCTGCTTGCTGTGTTGCAGTATAGCATATTGGCTAGCTGGTGACAAATTCTGTAGGTGCTGTAATGTTTACTTTGAGAATTCCCAAAGATCTCTGACTAAAAATGCCTGAAAATCCCTTATTTGTTCTCTCAGTTTCTCATTGACAGTCATCTCAGGTCTAGGATCAACATAGTAGACTCCATCAAGCTTGTTGAGGGCCACTGTATACCCTAAGAAATGATTTGTTTTAAATGTTGAAGCTATATTAAAATGTCGATCTCCACTGCGTTCAAGATCTCTGGTTGCTTTAGATCTTTGGACATCGTGCAGAAAAATCGCAATTACAGGTATATCTCTTTGTAGCAGCTTCGTGAGCAGATATTTGTCCAGAAAAATTTTATCTATTCTATCCTTACTAGTCGTCTTGACCGAACCTACGATCTCTGAATGATGGATATATTTCGCCTCTTCTTCTGATACCAGAATAGCGGTTTCTCTAGAAAAGACAACATCGAGTTCGTAAGACATTTTATACCCTTCGTATCCAGGAATAGGTATATTGATTGTTCTTGGTTCGCATATCAAACCAACATTTTGGATAATAAGCTTTACCAGTATCTCAAAAAGTTGCCCTATTTTCTTCCTGGCTTGATTGGATTCATTGAAGGAGTCTCCAACGCAATCTATGACTTGTTGCATTGTGTAAATAACTTTATTTATCTCGTGAGCTTCCAAATATGAACGTGTTTTGGGTAGATCGTTAACCCTTTCCTGATGAAGTTTTAAATCGGAAAGAAAATCAATGAACCGTTCAAATGCCTCTGTAAATACCTCTGATGACTCAATAAACAAATGAGTGTTTAGTGGTCTTGTAATCTTATTGCCGTGCTCGTCCCCATACTGATAGAAGATATAGTGCTTGTTTCTAGGTGAAGGCGAAACGATGCGTGTTGGTCTGGCTGTTTGAACGTAGTCAAGGAATGTTTTGCTTATATCGAAGTAATTGTCTAGTCTAAAAGTATTTGTGTCCTTAATAACGTTTTGTAAGTGCTCAATGACTGTATTTTCCGTCATCTGATAGATTTTCTCCTACGTTCATTCTCCCAATCGTATTTGATCCATGCTTCTTCAGACCAATCTTGCTGCACACATTCTATACGGTTAGCTGCCCAATGACAATATTCAAGGGTAGTATCGCAACCCAGCCATTTTCTCTTTAACTGTTCGGCTACCACTGCTGTAGTGCCTGATCCGAGAAATGGATCGATCACGAGGTCATGTGGGTTAGATGATGCCAGAATAAACTTTCTTAAGAGTTCCTCCGGTTTTTGTGTAGGATGGGGAGTTTTTTCGTGCATGCCATTACACGTTGTCGGAACTTCTAATACATCTTTTGGCTTTGCGCCAGCGGGATGGGGAGTCCAAACGTGTGTACTGTTCTTGCCCTTGTTATCATATTGGCTAGTCTCAGCTTGCGGATGTACTGGGTATTTTAATGTGTGTTCTCCATAAGGGATGCGGATAGTATCTATATTAAATGTGAAATCTTTGCTTTTCCTATAATGCAGTATGCTCTCGTGAGAACGTCCCCAGTCTGAGCCAAGGTTAGCCTTATTCTTATAGTGCCATACAATCCATCGACAACCTTTGAAGAAACGTAGCGCAGGCAATTTGAGATCGGCTAATACTTCAGAATAGCCACAGATATAAAGCGTTCCTGTAGGTTTGAGAACACGAGCAGCCTCTTGCATCCATTCTAACGACCATGTAAGATAGGCTTCTTGAGATTCGAATGTGTCCCATTCAGCTTTCTTTGCATTATAGGGAGGATCTGCAAAAATAAGATCAACAGACTCTCTCTCTAAAGTTTTAAGCCAGGAGATTGCATCTCCAACCCAAATTTCACCATTAGGGTGTGAATAAAAGCACCTGGGAGAGGCTACATCTGCTGTCTCGGTGTTTATCTCTGCAAAGTTACCTTTCAGCTGATGTACATCTGCTTCTGGTAGTATTTGAAGTTGTGTTGGTCGAATTGCGGTATCAATGAATTTTTGTGTTTCGGCCATAAAAAATCATGCCAGTCTTCTTTGGGCTAAGAAGTTAAGCATATCCATCCCTTCTTAAGACGAAATCATCCAATGTTATTCATGACGTATAAATGTATGTGTGTTGGATTTAGAAATTATAGCATAGGAACGCACCAGGAGAAAGAGAGCGGTCCCCGTGGTACCAGTCGTCAATTGCTTGCCATAGCTGTGGCATCGTGATACACTCTTCAAAGAATAACAAAACCAAGCAACAGAGCGATCCAGGCCATATTTTTGAACGGATATGGTAGCGATAGTCTGTGTTGATGGGGCGGAACAGCCGAATCTGTTTCAGGTGGTAGGAACAATGTCTGATGTCTGGCGCATTTTTGTCGTCGAAGGTGAAGAAGCTCTCAATCGGAGTTTAGTCAGCTCACTGCAGAAAGACGGCTATGTGGTGCAAGGGGCAATAAGTGAGGCGGACGCTGTACGAACCCTCTGGACAGAAGAGTATGATGTCGTCATCTGTGACCTCAAAACTTCCGCTTCCGAGGGTTTTGAACTACTGCAATGGCTACGCCTGTTCCGACCAGATATACAGATGATCATGCTCGGTGCGGCAGATGATTCCCAGTTGCGTAGTCAGGCACTCGAAAGTGGGGCTGTGAGCTATCTGGAGAAGCCACTAGACCTTCGCGTGCTAAAAGATGAGTTACGCCGCCTGCTTCAACAAACGGGATTTAGTGCTAGTCTGGACTCATTCGATCTACTAGATGTGATCCAGATTATTAATATGAGCCGCAAGAGTATTGCGCTACTGGTGAATACTGGGTTAGAAGAGCATGGGGCCTTGCGTTTTCAGAATGGCGAGCTGGTCTGGGCTGAGTATGGCATCTTGCGCGGCGAGGAGGCGTTTTTCGCACTGGCAGCGCATAAGAATGGTACTGTGATCCAACAGCCCGATTTTGAACAAGGGCTTACGAATGTGACACAGCCGCTTTCCCGTTTGATCTTTCAGGCGTTGCAGTACCGCACGAAATACGCGGATCGTTTGCAATGGAGCGGTGAGGTTGATGCTGTTCCAAAACCTACGTTTGCTGTGACTGGGGATGAAGAGGATGATAGTCCCTTTCTCTTTTTTGAAGAGCAAGAGGATCAAGAGGGACAAGCTGCTCAACAGGCCCAATGGCAGTATGCAGAGGATGAAACGCCTATGCAGGCACTGAATCCTGAGCCGCAGATGGCGACGAATACTGATAGCAAGGAATGGTGGGAGCCGACAGGCGGGATCGCACGTGTTGATCGCGACGTGGCATCTGTGCCTCCAACGTTAGCTTTTGGAGGTGCCTTTGCAACACATGAGCCTGAAAAGATAACACCCTCTCTGGTACAGAAGACCCCGGCGAGCCAGCGCGCCGATCTACCGTCCTGGTTAACAGACCAACCAACAGCCTCTGCACTCCCTGTTGTACGCCCACCTTCACTTACGTCGTCGGCTCAGGTACCGGTCACTCCAGCAATGAAGCCGTCCTCACCGGAATGGCAATCGCCGCTTGCTGCGATGAACGCGACGGAACAATTATCTCCCCAACTGCCAATCTCTTCTCAAGCCATGCCTGTTCAAGAAGGGGCAGAAGCGCAACTGGCAAACCCGACGCAGTGGACGCAGAGTGGGCTGCGACAGTCATCATCCCCAGCATCACGGGAGATGTCCCCTGTTGATGAGATGCAGGATAGCAATCCTATGCTATCTACCTCCATGCTGCATGCGCAACGTGCTGCACGGCGTAACTATACAGCGCTGGTCTCTGCGCTCCAGACACTCGGCTATTCTATTACAGGCTTTGTGGCGGCAGCGGTCGTAGGCATTGAGGGGCAGCCTATCGCTCAGGTAGCTGTTGATGACCTGGATATCTCAAAGTTATGCAAAAATTTTAGCAGTATTCAGAAGAATGTCCTGCAAGCCCTGACACAAGGTGTGTGTGGCGACTATGAGAATACTATTATTACGAGTGCAGAAGGACATATCCTGATGCGTGTGGTGGGCAGCGAGAAAAAAGCGTTTCAAGTATTGATTACAACACGTGAAGCCAACCCCGTCGAGAGTCTGGAAGTTATGGCAAACGTTGAGGGTGCGATTAGTGCTGCCTTGCGCTAAATAAAGCGGCAGATTTCCTGCGGATAATTCACATTGTGGTCATATGAGGAGAAAGAAGGAAGCTCTGATGAGCAAAAAACGGACAGCAGGCGAAGAAGAGACACCTTCAAATAATGTCTACTCCTTCGTTGTAGGCATGGTCATTGCTCTGGCGATTATTATCGCCTTTGCCTTTATCTTCCGCTAAAGAAGGATCAGTGATCGAGATTCTGCGGGGTATCAAGTAAGCTCTGCAAGCGTTCAAGATCCAGATCTTCCGGCGTAGATGCTTTGGCCTGTATGTTGGTTTGTCGGGAGCGGGAAGGCTGTTTTTGTTTGGCGGGTTCACGTGATTGCGGTTGAGGATGCAGCAGTGACGCTGTTTGATCTTGCCCGGCCTGCAGTAGCGGAGTTTTTTGTTGCTGCAACTTCATTTCTTGCAATTGCTGCTCAATTTGCTGGTCAGCGGAAAGCTGTTCAAGTTGTGTGTCGAGGTTACGCTGATGTAAGTCTGCCAATGCGCGCGCACGCGCCTCGGCCTCCATTACTGCATCTTGCGCTTGCGAGGTCTGTACGTGATCTTTGGCGTTACCAGATTGATTTAATGCCTCAAACACGCGCTGCTGAATCAGCGCATTGCGCTTGCGCGTGATCAGGAGATCAATAGTAGTATCGACCTCCGCGATTTTTGCCTCAAGCTGGCGTAGGGCGGTGCGCATCGTCGTCACCAGTTGCTCCTGCTCTTTTTTCTGTTGCTGATAACGCTGAGTCTGCTTATTCATCTCATTATAGTGTGCGAGCGCTTCACGTGCGGTATCATCATTCCCTTGTTGGATCGCTTGCTCCGCCTTCCGTCGCCACCCATCCGCCTGAGCCTGTCTTTCCTGGCTACGCTTTTGTAGCTTGTGACCCTCAGCAATAGCTGTAGCAACCTGCGTCTTGACCTGTACCAGTTGGTTGCGCATATCGAGCTGTAACTGTCGTAAGACTTTCTCCGGGTCGTCGGCTTTCTCAACGACGGCGTTGAGATTTGCTCGTAGCAAGGTAAGGACACGTTCCAACAAATTCATGGGCTACTCCATTGACTCTCACAAGAGCCGTTTGTGCTTGTGTGAAGTGGCAGAGGATAGGCGCGCAGGATGGTCCTACGCGCTTCCTCAACCACACGTGCGTCAAGAATTTCTCAACTGAATGCCTATGGGTATTAGCTGGCGGTTGGTGTTTTCTCAACCGTGTTAGCTGTACCGTTGGTCTTTGTTCCATCCTGGCTGACGTTGCCGTCAACTTCTTGATGAGATAAGGCCGGAACGCGGTCCATTAAGTCACTGATGCGTGTGCCACTGAGTAGCTCAAAGAGCGCGGGCACCTGGGCCGCTATGTTCATGATATCACCTGTAATGCGACTGGCTCCAGCGCCGTTGTGCATGCCATCACTGCCAGTCGAGACGATAGAGACGTGATCAACCTTACCCAGCGGCTCAGCAATAGCTCGAACGATTTCTGGCATACCGGTGAGCAGCTTATCAAGCACGGCTGCCTGGTTGTATTCGTGGAATGCAGCGGCTTTGACCTTCATAGCTTCGGCTTCGGCTTCACCTTTTGCGCGAATGACTTCAGCTTCGGCCAGACCACGAGCGCGAATGACTTCAGCTTCGGCCAGACCACGAGCGCGATTGGCTTCAGCATCACCAAGACCGCGCGCCTTTGCTGCGTCCGCCTGGCCTTGAGCTTCGAAGATCAGGCGCTGGCGCTCGGCTTCAGCCCCGGTCTCGACGCGACGACGCTCAGCCTCGGCGGCCTTCTGAATAGTCGCCTGCAATTCTAACTCACGGCGCTGAATTTCAGCCTGCTGCACCTTGATCTGCGCGTTCTTTTCCACCTCGGTGACACGTACGGCCTCGGCAACTACCTGCTGCTGCGTCACGTTGGACTGGATATCATAAGCCTTATCGGCAGTTGCTTGCTGTTTCTTGATCTCAGCATCAAAAGCAGCTTTTTTCAAGGAGAGATTGCGTTGTGATTCTGCCTGCAGCGCGAGTGACTCGGTTTCGGCCTTCACACGCTCTTGATCAGCCCTGGAACGAGCTACCGATGCCTCACGAGAAGCGTTCGCTTGCTGGATCTGTGTATCGCGTTGTGCCAGAGCTGCGGCGATATCGGCCTGCTTACGAATTTCAGCGATTTGTGGACGGCCCATGTTGGTGATGTAATCGTTCTCGTCGCGCACATCTTTGATCGTAAAGGAAATGACCTCAAGACCCATTTTCTCCATATCAGGAGTAACGGTGCCGAGCATCTTGCCGCTCACACTCTCAGGGTCCTTCACGAGATTTTCAACCGTGAGCTGACCAACGATACCACGCAAGTGACCCTCCATGACGAGGCGGATCAGGTTCTCACGATCATTCTGGGTCTTGCTCAAAAATTGTTCGGCGGCTGTCTTAATGCTCTGGTCGTCCGAGCGCACCTTGATCTGTGTGACGGCCTCCACGTTGACCGCGACACCCTGCGTTGTATAGAGAGCCTGGCGCGGTGCAACATCAAAGGACATCAACTCAAGCGAGAAGTCCTGGGCACGTTGGTACATGGGGAGCACGAAGTGTGCACCGCCTGTGACGACTTTGGTGCCGCCACTACCATACACGATCAAGGCCTGGTTAGGGCCGACCTTGCGTAAGAGACTGCCATAAATGCGAAAGGAAGCTATTACAACGATAATAAGAGCGACAATGCCTATACCGAATAAAAGCAATGGGGTCATGCTGATTACTCCTTTTGTGAATCTTTTCGTAGAATATACTCGGCGTCTGCCGTGTCTGATTTTTCAAGTAACGCACGCAATGTAGCCAGTTCATCGGCATCTGCTGTACCTATGGTGCCAGAATCCTCTTGATTGACGAAATGTTCCCAGGTATCGACCTGCGCTACACCGTGCTGATAATTGACAACAACAACCTCCTGATCACGTTCGAGACGTCGGCCATCTATACTGCGAGCTGGAATGCTTTTGCGCATACCGCCAGGAGAGATATAGATGATTTCGCCAATGCTATCAGGTTGTATCGTGGTACTGACTTTTCCCAGCAGGCCCGTACGGTCAGAAACATCCTGCACCGTGGCACCTTCACTATCTCCGAACATACGTCCTAGCAATAAAAGCAGGAAGATGGCGATGACAAGTCCACACACACCGGACAGTATGAGCGTCATTGATAATGCCAGGTCAGCAATATTGTGGAAGACGTAGCCAAAAAAGCCGAAGCCGAACAAGAAGAGTGCAACCGTGGTGGGATTGAGATAGGCAAATAGCGAGAAAGGGTTGCTATTTGCCGCAGATCTGGCGTCCTGCACAATATGGGAGGCATGGAGAGCTGTATGCACTTGCGTATGTGACGCTGCAATATGCGTAGCATGGGCAGTGTGGACAGTATTGCCATGTCCTATATTTCCTAGTAATGCCATAATGACCAGGAAAAGTAGACCAAAGAGAAAACAGCCGACGAAAACAAGGGAAAGCGGGTCAGTTGCGATCATAGCTCTGCTCCTTTGACCGTAGATAGATGGCTGTTTGAAGGCAATAGCGTTCAACATTCTCGATACAGCCGATAATGCTGGTGAGGATGCCACAGGTCCCCAGCACGAATGCTAGTAACAGGCAGACAAGTGCTGAAGGCGCACGAATCAGGACTAATACAGGAAATAAGCTATCTGCAAAAAAACTGCTAATGACAAGAACGATAGCACCGCACAGAAGGACAAAAGGTAGCAATATGGGATGACGTTGCAATAAAGGATTGCGCGCTTGCCGTAAGATGTGCTGTCGTTGACCGCAGGGTTCTTGTTGGCTCTGTATCATAACCTACCTTCTTCACTGAGAATAGAGACCGCTATGATGCACAATGTCCGCTTCTATTGTGCTTGCGCTCATGCCACTTTTTCTGCTCGCTTAAACAAAGCAGAGAGGTCACATACACATAGACGTAAAAAAAGCGGAAAAATCGCAGGTTAATCGACCTCTTCTGCGTGTGCGTGATGAATAAGTGCGTCGGCAATAGCTTCGAGGTCTTCCAGAGACATGCTGGCAAACTTACTCAGCACAGCAAGATAACGTCGTGGTTGCTCTGCGTCGGCAAGGGTTTGTAAGAGATCGTGGAGGTCAGGCTCGGAACGCCATTCGACGGCATTCGCCGCCAGCCATGTCTCAAGATGGTCGCTCTGCTGCTCCATGTCACTCAAGAGATCAGTACTGTAATCAGGCGGATCACTGACCAGATAGCCCGGATGGACCTTGAAAAAGCGCGATAATAGTTCTCGACTCGATGCCGTAAGATGAAGGCGCTTTGCACTTTCCAATTGAGATAGGTAGGCCTGGCTAATACTCTCGCCCAATTCTTCTTGCATGGCTTTGACTACTTCCATCTGGGTCATAGATCGATTCAGTCCTCTCAATTCACCCTCCACGTCGCGTAAGTGTTTTATCTTCTCCGCTAAGTTCATCTTCAACCTCAAATAACTATTTGCAATAACCAGTATAGCTGTCTGCTATGCACTTGTCAAGAGGTACTAAAAGTTACTCTTGACGTGGAGATTGCAATATGCTATATTAATAATAGCAAAAAGCTATTCACTCTAGCAGAGCGAAGGATCAGCATGAAATCTTGCAATGTCTTACTTGTATGATATGATATACATGTATCGTTTGTTTTTTTACAGGAAAAGTGCGTTGTCAGGTCTGCTTGCTTGAAGGAACATAGTCATGGATTCACGTCAGATTTTCCACGGCGTATTCTCGCGCATGCTTTCATGCCTTGGCGTGACAGTTCTCACCCTGCTATCTTGCGCGCTTTTTGCCACACCTGTAGAGGCTGCATCTATCCATCGCGATGTCCTACTCGTGCGCGCTGATAGTGCTACGATTTTCGCGACAGTTTTGCATGATCCAAATGTAGTCTTTCTGCTTTTTATGGTTGCCATCTGCGGCCTCTACCTGGAGATTTCGCATCCGCATGCCATCCTACCGGGAGCCGTTGGCGCTACGACGCTCTTGCTCTTCCTGTTCTCGGCCAGTGCACTGACGCCCAACTGGGTCGGTTTTATCTTAATGGTCCTGGCTTTTGCCCTCCTTGTGCTGGATGTGAAACTTCCAGCGCATGGTATCTTGACCATCGGAGCCGTCATTGCATTAGTCAGTGGGACATTGATATTCTTCAATAGTAGGAATATCTCTGCCAGCGCATATGTCCATCCCTGGTTGGTGTATGTCATGGGTGCGGTGCTCGGTCTTCTCGGTTTTACCCTGATGGCCTTTGTCAAGCATACGCGGCATATCCCGTCTGGTGTTGAGAGCATGCTTGGTGCTCGTGTAGTAGCCTTAACGCCGCTGCGGCCTGCCGGGCGCGTAAACTACGCAGGTGAAAATTGGGCCGCCATACTTGATCCGCCGACAGCCACGGCTGATCCCGGTTCAGAATTGCGCATCGTTGCCATTGAAGGACTCTGTTTACACGTTCAGTTTTTCCATCGTCAAGTATTTATTGATAGCGAACAAACTTTTAATCATGAAGAGTAGTTATTAAGAACAGCATGTTCAAGGGAGGTCAACCATGGATTCATTAATAGGAACCTTTATTGGTGTTGTCCTGATAATACTTGTTTTTCTGGCGTTATCAGGTCTGCGTATTGTGCAGCAATATGAGCGTGGAGTTATCTTTGTGCTTGGTCGGCTGACCGGCGCGCAGGGACCGGGCGTCTTCTGGGTACCGCCTTTTATCTCGCGCATGGTAAAGGTTGATCTGCGTATTGTGACGCTCACCGTGCCACCGCAAGAGGTCATTTCGCGGGACAATGTCACGATCAAAGTGACGGCAGTCATCTACTTCTACGTGGTTGATCCTGTGGCAGCCGTCGTCAATGTCGTGAACTTCATCCAGGCCACCACGCAGATCGGTCAAACCACCTTGCGCAACGTGCTTGGTCAATCCGATCTGGATGAATTGCTCTCACAGCGCAACAAAATCAACCAGGAGCTGCAGACGATCATCGATGAGCATACGGAGCGTTGGGGTGTCAAAGTGACAGCAGTCGAGATCAAAGATGTGGAACTGCCTGCAACGATGCAGCGTGCGATGGCGAAGCAAGCTGAGGCAGAGCGTGAGAAGCGAGCGAAGATCATTCACGCCCAGGGTGAGCTGCAGGCATCGGCGCAGTTAGCTCAGGCGGCAAAGATCATCGATTCGCAGCCCAGTACGCTGCAACTGCGTTACCTGCAAACCTTGACGGAGATTGCCGTTGAGAAAAACTCGACCATCATTTTCCCGCTACCTATGGACCTGATTTAGCCTTTGCTCAAGACGATGGGTCATAGTACCGAGCATACCCAGGCACCGCTGGAACAAAATGGCAATGTTACCCACGATGTACAGGCTCCTCCCCTACAACCATAGCCAACGGTTCGCATGATTGCGAAATTGGGACTTTACCTATGTCATAAAGAAGGGAAGATGCTAATATTCTGGCATCTTCCCTTCTTGAACAGCATTAAGATAGTGTTTGGTTTCAGCTCTATACTGCGAGAATTGTGCATATTTCAAACACTATCTTAAGAAACGTCTTTACGCGCCAAACGTATTTGAGCGATTTTCATCCTGTTTCGCGCGTAAATATTCCGCACAAGTACGATAGGTCTCCTCGGAGATGAGTCCTTTCGACATGTACAGGTTAAGCATCACATCCAGCTTCAGGATACTGATCAGATTATATCCATGATGTCGTAGACGCTCGGCTGCTCCATGCTCACGATCTATCAGGACGATCACATCCTTTACCTTCAGACCATTCTCTTCAAGCAGTGCGGCTGTCTCCAGCACGCTACTACCTCTTGTGATGAGATCGTCGATGATCAAAGCGCTATCATCTGCGACGTAATGTCCTTCTATCCCTCGATTGCCAGTACCTTCCGCTCGGGTACGGGCATAGATAAGAGGGATATTTGTCTCCAGCGAGTAAGCGGTTGCTAGTAGGAGCTCCACCTACTGGAACGCCTGCCACCACCGTAAAGGGATGGACTCGTGGACGACGTAAAGTTTGTGCTAAATTTATCTCCTGTTGCATCAGCTTGCTGGCAACGCGGAGGGCGGTTGGGTTGCTGATCAGGACCTTCGGGTTGACAAATACCGGTGAACTCACAGCCGATTCGCTCACCGTAAAATTGCCGAATTGGACTCCTTTAAGGTCAAACAGGGTTTGCGCCAACCATAGATTATCCAGAGACTGCTCTTTCGCCACCTACAGCATCCTTTCTGGCAAAGAAGGATTTATTTTGTTAGTATACCATATTTACAAATAGCTTGGGGATCTCTATGCTCTCATTCTTTATGATGTTGTACAAATGTTCGACTATAACAAGAGCTGTAATGGTGCAGGAGATATGTAAATGACTAAAAGACACGCTAATCTCCTAACAACTCAAAGTGAATACGTTCAACCAGTTTGGTTGCATCGCTAAAAGTTCTCCAATCTATATTTCCCTCTTGATCAAGAATAGTATTTACCTTACCGTCTTCAACACTATAGACTGATACCTCTGTTTGTGAAATGAATGCCTCTTTGCGTTTCATCTGGAATAGGTTTGCAATATCGTCTTGCTTTTCATGTTTGTGTGCCTCTATCAAATTACTCAGATGGTCTACGACGTATGTGCTATGTGTCGTAATCAATACTTTTAATCCTGCATTAGCAAGCAATGCCAGAAACTCAATGATTTGTATTTGAGCGGTTGGGTGGAGATTCATCTCAGGTTCATCTATGATAAGTAACTCTCCTGGCTCTGCTAAGGAACTGTCAAGAAATAATGTTGTCAGATACAGGAAAGCGAGGAAGGATGACGTAGTTCCATTCGCCATGGAAAGCGTCAGGCACGAGAGCCAGGGTTGCCAGAGCCTCTTTGGACACGGTGAGACCGGTGGGGTAGGTGTTAGTATCCAGTTGACATTGCACCGTCAGCCCGGCCTCGGTCCTGGTCGACGCAATCAGCTTGAGGATCACAGCGTAACTGGTCAGCGGTTTGCCACGCCAGTTCTGGCTGATCCAGGCAAAGAGGCGATGCTCGATTTTATTCCATTTACTCGTTCCCGGTGGCAAGTGGCAGACGTGGATCGCCAACCCCGTCTCATCGGCCAACTTCTGCAATTCCCATTTCCACAGATGGACACGCGAGCCATTGCTGCCTCCCCCATCCGCGCTGAGCAAGAGGCGTTTGGCCTGCGGATACTGCCGCTGACCCACATGCTTCCACCATTGCCGGATGCTTTCCACGGCGAAAGCTGCCGTCTCATGATCAATGCCCACATTGACCCAACCAGTGTTGTGAGCCAGATCGTAGATCCCGTAGGGCGTAGCTCGACCAAGGCCCTTGATGGGAAAGTCATACACCCGCACCTGCTCGGGTTCGCCTTTGGGACACCATTCTCGCCCAGGATTCTCTGAAATCGCCTACCAGTTCCTTCTTCTTGGCATCCACTGAGATCGCCGGATCACCTGCTGCTAGGAACGCCTTCACCTCGGCATTGAGATGCTCGAACTGCGCATTGCGGTCCGTCTGCTTGCCTCCCTCGCGCGTCTTGCGATTAGCCTGCAAACTGTAGCCTGCCGCCTGCAGCAACTCGCTGACCAACTGATGGGAGACCTGATGGCCCTGCCGGACCAGTTCGGCGGCCAGTTTGCGCACACTTTTGCACGTCCAGCGCAACGGGGATTCGGGATCCCCTCGCGTCACGGGTTCTACGAGACGTTCCAGATCCTCTTGCAAATGGGCATCTTTGCTCACCGCCGTTTTGCGTCCGCCCCCCACCCGGCGAATCCGTCCCTCAGAGATTTCGGTTCCCTCTTGCAGTTCCTTGATGCCGTTGCCGATGACTTGCCGAGATAAGCCTGTAGCTCGCGAGACCGCTGAGATGCCTCCGCGTCCCAGAGCCATCGCCTCGCTGGCTGCCACCAGCCGTCGCGTTCGTTCATTGAGGACTCCTGCTACCCGCTCGAACCGTTGTTTGATCTGTGTTTCTGTTTCTTTCATGCCTCCAGTTTCCCACATCCCCCCTCACTTTGTCAAGGTTATTTCTTGACGAGTCCTAAGTAGCGCAGGTAGAGAACAAGGGGTACGAGTTTCTTTCACCATAGATGATGCAATAGGCATATCTAACATGACGTTTTCTGTGGGTTGGAAGAGAATATCGCGCTTCGGATCTGGTTCTGGCGTGGAAAAATTTATATTTCCTGCGAGAATCTCCTCTTCCAATACCGTAGCTAGCGAGATGTACTTCTGAATAGATACGTTATTCTTTGCAGTTTTCTCTCTCGCTGCTATCTGCTTAGAGCCTAGTCGAGATATATAGCTCATCATACTTAGAAAATTGCTTTCGGCTCCAGTTGCAGCTCTAGCATTTTGCTCTAATGACGTGCTGATATTCGTGCCGGTTAATTCTTGTAACTTTTGAAAGCCTTCATCAATAGTTTTGAAAACCTCTAGAATATTATCATTGATAGGTAATGTCCTTATACCGCCGTGAAAACGTAATGCGACCAACATTGTTCTTACTGTAGGAAACACACGTACTTGGGGGTAGAGTGATCGATGAAGCACCTGAGTAATAGTTCCAACTAAACGCTCTCTGATTTCTTCGGCTGGCAGTTTATCAATGATTGGCTCGCCATCATTGGTAGATGTATAGAAATAAATTATTTTATCATCCAGTTTTTTGCGAATGCTGAGTAGACCGCCAGCAATGTACCTTTGCATTGCGTACTTTTCGACACGACCCAGAAATTCTGCTTTGACCTCTGAGAGACTTAGTGCTACTTTCAATGTATCAAAATGGGTAAATCGTGTACCCATATAGTCGTTCATCCAATGTTGGGCGTAATCTGCAACATTTTGAAAGTAAGTTTCTCCATATTTCTCTGCGAAGTCGTAAAGATTGATCGTCGCATTGCCTTTTGTTAAAACCTGTTCAATTGCTGAATCTAGTGGAGGATATACTTTAGGAAGTTGTTCATGCGCGTATGCTTGCGCGTACTCTTCCCGACCTTGCTCCCCTAAAATACCAGCAAGAACGTAGGCAAGCCAGGTTTTACCGGCATTATTTGGCCCAATAAGCACAGTAAGCGGTTTTAAATCGATCTCAGCTTTTGAGATAACGTTCAGATTGTGAATTTCTACTTTCATGCTATATCTCGCATCTACCAGCCCTTTTTCCTGATTCTCTGCTGTTATAGCAGCATTATATCAGATCCGTGAAGTCATTGCGAGCAAACTAGCGTGACAGTTAAGCTTATCCGCAAATCTATTGGGAGAGTGAATACAAATTTAAGGATCGACATAGTTACGCGCTTTGTTGTGTTACATGGTAAAATTGGAGAGAAACGTAATGGTGACGTCAGGAACCCAATCGCCTGAAGGCGACGAGCTTGCGTGAGGAGGCCCACACCTGACCAGACTCAGCCACCAGAGGAACCCTCTTAAACAGTCAGAAACGACGCTGGCGCGTCTGCTTGATAGACCGCCACAAACGAAGCTATCGCTTCTAGCCTTCGGCTCATGTGGCGGAGCGGAGTGCGCGCTATCGCGCTCATCTGACTGAGATGAGGCAACTCTGACGGGGCTACGTTACTGGCGAAATAGGTACCTTCAGATGCCACCTCAGTCTGAAGCTCTACGGTGCAACATTAAACAGGACGACAGGGTTACTCCAGTGTGTTGCACGTCAAACCGTCGGATAACTTTGTCGAGAGGGGTTGGAAGCAATTTCAACGTGACAAGCCGCTTACGCGGGAGTTTCGCCGTTCTCCCAAAACGGCTCCCCTAACGGGGCGAGAAGTATGCAGGGAACGCGCCGCTGCGGCGGCCTTTGTTTCCTCCCTCAGCCTGAAGGCATGAGGGTCTCCACAAAGGAGTTTCTGATGATATTATATGATGGAGAGGCTTGGCGTAGTGTGTGGTGATCGAAGTTTGCGGAATGGCTCCTTGTTCTCGCATGATCTCTTTTTACCTTGTAACATTTGAGTGAGTGAAGACATATGCCGATTGTAAGTGTTGTACAACTAGGAAAATCTTTTGGTGCTGAACGTATCTTTGCGGGTCTCCAGTTTCAAATTGATGAGCATGATCGTATTGGACTGATTGGTCCGAATGGAGCTGGAAAATCTACGTTATTGAATATTCTGGCTGGTCGTGAGGAGCCAGATGAAGGGCAGGTTTCGCTCTCGCGTCATACGCGCATCGGCTATTTAACCCAGGTTGTCGATTTTCATCCTCAACATACCCTGCGCGAGGAGATGCTCACGGTTTTTACTGAGTTGCACCGTTGGGAAAGCGAACTGACCGAACTTGCCCAGCAGTTGGCTGCTCCAGCAGGGCAAGATGATCACCCGGTGTATGAAGATACCCTGCAACGCTATGATCAGTTGCAGGCCTTTTACGAGCATGCAGGTGGCTATACCTATGAGAATCGGGTTGATCAGGTATTGGATGGTCTGGATTTTACCCGTGAGCAGCAGAACTCGCCAGTTATGCAACTGAGCGGTGGACAGCAGACACGTGCGGCTCTGGCAAAGCTGTTGCTGCAAGAGCCGGATGTACTGTTGCTGGACGAGCCTACTAATCATCTTGACCTGGCAACGCTAGAGTGGCTTGAGACGTATCTTGCGAGCTGGAAGGGGGCTATGGTGATTGTGGCCCACGACCGCTACTTCCTGGATAAAGTCGTCTCACGCACCATCGAATTAGCCTTTGGTCGTATCGAGGAGTATCCGGGCAACTACACGTCCTATCTCCATCTGCGCGAGGAGCGCATGGAGCGCCGTCTCAAGGAATACGAGGCGCAGCGCGCGCATATCGCGCACACTGAAGACTTCATTCGTCGCTACAAAGCCGGGCAACGTAGTCGTGAGGCCCGTGGCCGTCAGAAATTGTTAGATCGTCTGGAGCGTGTTGAGCGTCCGCAAGATTTGCCAGAAATGCATTTCGCCTTTAGCCCTGTGACTGATAGCGGCCTGATCGTCATAAGCACGCAGAAACTTGCCGTTGGCTATGCCGCGAGTGTGAAGCAGCCGACTGCTGAATCAAAGGTCCTGGTACAGGTTGCGGACCTTGAGTTATTGCGTGGTGATCGTGTTGGGCTGATTGGCCCAAATGGTGCAGGGAAAACGACGGTGTTGCGTACGTTAATTGGTGAGCTACCTCCGGTGCGTGGGCAGGTTCAGATTGGACATGGTGTGCGTATCGGTTACTACTTGCAGACGCATGCTGGATTGACGGTGGAGCGCACTATCCTTGATGAGATTCGCCAGGTGACTGTTTTGAGTGAGGAAGGTGCGCGTAGTTTCCTGGGACGTTTCCTCTTCTCGGGTGATGATGTTTTTAAGCCTATTGGAGCGCTCAGTGGTGGAGAGCGGAGCCGTGTTGCTCTAGCGAAGCTCACATTGCAAGGCTCAAATCTACTCGTACTGGACGAGCCGACCAATCACCTCGATCTGCAATCGCGTCAGTTCCTGGAAGAAGTTTTGAGCGAATTTGAGGGCACCTTGCTCTTTGTCTCGCATGACCGTTACTTTATTGATAGCCTGGCTACTAAGGTCTGGGCCGTCGATGCTGGTGAGCTTTTACCTTACCAGGGAAACTATACCGACTATCGCACACGCAGGCAGCAGATTGTGCTCAATGCACCTGTGAGCAAAGCTGGGAAGCCTGCTATTTCAGCATCAACTGCAAAGTCCAGCGGAAAAAAGGCGAGCAAAGTAAAGACACGTACATTGGAAGATGTCGAGCGTGATGTCGAGAAGGCTGAGGCGCACATCAAATCTCTTGAAGAAGAGCTGGCGCAGGCAGCGCTCAAAGCAGATGCAGAGCAGCTCACCCAATTATCCGCTGCGTACGAGCAGGCGAAAGCGCAGGTTGATGAGCTGCTGGCTGAGTGGGAGCGCCTGGCGGATGTAGCCAGCTAATTATTTCGCATGACGTATCCGCGCATGCGCTACCAGACCGCTAATAAACCCACCAATGGCCGGGAGCATAGGTACAGTTGCTGCTACCGCTAACCACGCGACGAGCAGTAAGATGGGTACCAGTAGTTCCGTATTGCTAGTGTTTTGCAATGCTGCCAGCAATCTCGCATAGCCCAGTTTGTAGACTGCGCCTAGTATGCCGCCTGCAATCAGGCACACTACCAGGGTGATGAGTACTCGGCTTATGCCATAACGAAATGCTCCTCGTGCTGCATTCACGCACAAAAGTGCCAGGCCGATGCTGATCAACATAAGTCCGATGAATGAGGGGAGCGTTTGCAACAAAGTGAGAGCTGCGCCAGCGGTCCCTATCAACAGACCGGCGATCTGTAGTCCAATGGCGATAAAGAAGGAGATAGGGCCACCCCGTTTTGCTTCTGCGGCGGCGTTCGGCAAGGGATTTTGTGGCCCGTATCTCTGCTTGCTGTTGTGCAGCGGCTATTTTCGCCATGATGGTATTTTTGATGGTATGTGTCTCTAGATTCTGGGCATCAAGTTCTAATGCGTGTGCGATAGCGCTGAGGGCTGACTCATATTGTCCCAGATTGCCGAGGGCGACTGCCCGCATACTCCAGGCCAGTGCATTATGTGGATTCGCCTGTCCCAGTTGATCGATTACTGTCAGCGCCTCTTGAAAGCGCCCGGCTGCTCCTAGCAATTGTGCTTTCAGCGTAAGAGCTGCTGCCTCATTGGGCATAGCTTGCAGTATTTGCTCTATGATATTGAACGCTTCACTGTAGTTTTGAGCCTGGAAGAGTTGTTGTGCATGCGCGAGCGTTTCTTGCAAGCGTTGTTGGCGTTGCTGATCAAGTGCTGAAGAAAGCATATAACCAGAAGTAGATGGTTCTTGTGACGGTGGGGGGGGTTGTGTGGCTACCGTAGCATATGGTGTATCCTGTATCTTGGCCTGACCATTCATCAACGGTTCTGTGGCTCTGAGCACGCCTGGCTGAGCGAACAGGCTTTTATTGTTCTTGTTCGTTGTAGTGGGTTCATTTTCAGTAGCTGGAGCAATAGTGCCTACAAGAATCATGGGAGACTGTTGTTGCCCAAAAATCTGTGGTTGTTGTTGCGCGCCCAGATTTTGCGCGAGGTAAGCAGAGAGTCTGGGCAGTGTAATGGTACCTGTACTACTATCTCTTGCTGATCCACACAGACCTACGATCATACGGTGCATAAAGTGTCCCAGCGCATGTTCCCCGGCTTCGGGTGCGCTTGCGTTGCCTCGGCAGGAGCACAGAAATTGCCGATTTGGCATGCTTTGCAGCGCATTCAGAACAGCGGATCCAAGTAACGGTGCCATATCATAAGCACTGCTGCGTGGCCTGCTCCATGTGTTTCCGTTTTGAAAGCAGTCAAGTATACATATCATTTGGCGGACGGGAGTGCGTGCCAGCACCTGTTGTGTGAAAGTGGAGAGAGCTAATCCAGTTGCAGGATCTTGATAGCGGGTGTTTGCCAGGGCGAGATAACCTGCGCCACTTTGTTCATCCACAAAAGTGTGACCAGCAAAATAGAAGCATATAATATCGTCTGCCTCTGCCTTATTGATACATATTTGCGTTATCACCGCTTCTACCAGTTCACGCGTTGCGTGCTGACCCTGGACGAGTTGTACATCTGGTGGGGACCACTTGCCGCCCTTTGTATTCACGAGCCATTGGGCCAGCGCTCGAGCATCATTTTCCGCGTAGTGGAGTGATTGAAATGTACTATCTTGATACTGGTTCACTCCTATAATAAGGCCGATTTTTCTTGGTAGCTTTCCCGAATACATCTTGCTCTTTCCAATTCCGTCTGTGTTGTCGCCTGAAATCTCCCATTTCTAATAGATAGCATTGTATACCTTCCAACCTCTTGCCACCTTCTTTCAATCATCATGGAAAGTATACACTATTCTGGAAGCAGAAAGGAAAATGAGGACCTTTTTCCTTTTGCCTATGGTAGAATTGCCATAGATTTGCTTATTGCTTCTGCTCTTGTAACACTCGTGCGAAAGGCTGTTGATAGAAACGATGCCGCGTATTATTGGACTTACCGGCAACATTGCCAGTGGGAAAACCTCCGTTGGGTACATGTTGCTTGAACTGGGAGCCGAACGCTATATTGATGCCGATGCACTCGTCCATCAGCTCTATGCCAGCGGCCAATCCATTGCCTTGAAGGTTGGAGCCACCTTTGGACCTGCTGTCCTCGCCGCTGATGGCGGTGTTAATCGTCAAGCTCTGGGTGCGCTGGTGTTCCAGAATTTGGCTGAACTGCAGCGTCTGGAGCAGATCGTGCATCCAGCCGTTGCTGTGGCTTTAGGCGCTGAACTCGCTGCTGTCAGCGCCTCTGGGGTTGCCGTCATTGATGCTGTAAAGTTGCTAGAAGGCGGATCTGCGGCGCTTTGTCACAGTAAATGGCTGATAGTATGTCCTGAGGAGCAGGAGTTGGCTCGTTTGATGGCGCGTAATCACCTGTCGCTTGACGAAGCGCAGGCGCGCCTGCGTGCCCAGCCAGATACTGTCAGCAGGATACCTCTGGTGGACGAAGTTATTGATAATAGCGGTTCGCTGGCAGATACCCGGCGTCAGGTTGTGGCCGCCTATCGTCGTTTTGTCCATGCTTTCTCTGCGTAAACGAGTTGTCGTTGTTGGCTGCAATGGCTCAATGCATTATTTAGCACCATTTTTTGCTTTTTCTCCTTTCAACTCATAGTGTATATGTTCTAAGAAGCGTTGTGAACAATCACCCTGTCTTCAATTTCACCCCATGAAAGCTGCAATACAAAATTCCCCAATGGTCCTGGAGAGAGGATTGTGCCTCTTGTAGGCTACTGACCTGAACAGCGCTTGTGACATATTTTAAATCATTATATACTTCTTCTCTTAACTGAATATGCTTTCCATCTAGGAAAGTAGATTCAGTTCTCTATTTTACTGGATTAATTCAAGAGGACCTTTTTATGGGAAATCAGTATAATTATAAAAGGAGGCACTCTACTCTCTTTCTGCTGCGAATCCTTTCTGATTTGTATACTTATGTCAAACATGACTTTTTAAGGAGGCTAGCTACGATATGCAAAAACGTTGGTCCCGTCTTTTTGCTCTTTGTATGAGCATTCCGCTCTTAATGATGCTACTTGCCGCTTGTGGTAGTGGCACTGGCAAGGTAACCTCTACTAGCACTCCAACCATCGAGGTCTCCACTGAACTACCGACCTCGGGTGGTGACGCAACTGATGGTCAACCGACTCAAAATGGCGCTCAACTGGCTGTCAATGAAGCCAGTATCTCTGGGTATAAGCTGGTAATGGTGCCCAAAGATGATGAAGGTACCAATGGCACATATGATCCTGCCGTCGGTGCACAAAACGTGCGTGCTTTAATTGGTGACGCTGAAGTTGCTGGTATCGTCGGTCCATTCAATAGTAGTGTGGCTAAAGCAGAAATGCCAATTGCTAATAAGGCCCCTATTGTGATGATCAGTCCATCCAATACCAACCAGTGCCTGACACAGGTTGGTGCTGCGGTCGGCTGCAACAATGCCAACGATCTTGTGCCAACTCTGCGCCCAACCGGCAAAGTGACCTATTTCCGTGTTGCGACTACTGATGACCATCAGGGGCCTGCCAATGCTGACTACCTGTATCAGACACAGGGCTACAAAAAAGTCTATGTGCTCGATGATACGACGGTGTATGGTGTTGGTATTGCCAATACCTTCAGCTCTGAGTGGACGAAACTGGGTGGCACAGTACTTGGACGCACCAGTGTGCCTATTACGACGACATCGTTTATCTCCTTGCTCACCCAGATTGCTGCTGATAAGCCCGACGTGATTTATTATGGTGGCACTGAAGCTGATGGTCCACTCAAGTTCCGTCAGCAGATGGAGCAGGTGCCAGGTCTGAAAAATACGCCAATTGCTGGTGGTGATGGTCTTGTTGATACCACGTTTGCTACAACTATTGGTACAACTGGTGGTCCTGTCTTTGCCACGGTTGCTACTTCTAATGTCACAAATACCACCTTCATCAACAATTACAAGTCGACCTTTAAACAGGCTCCTGGTGCCTACAGTGCTGCTGCCTATGATTGCATGAACATCTTGATCAATGCCATCAAAAAGGCTATCGCTGGTGGTGCAAAGCCTCCGACCAGCAGCAGTGATAGCGCAGCGGCTACCACGTTCCGCCAGGCCGTCATTAATCAGGTACAGAAGACCGACTATACCGGTCTGATCGGGCATATTACCTTTGATGCCAATGGTGATACCACAAACAAGGTCATCACCGTGCAAAAACTAGAGAGCGTCTCTAATACACCTACCTGGGTAATTGTGAAGACGTTGACTCTGTCGTAATGCTCTGTCCGTTGGCGCGCGCTAGCAGAAAGAGCGCGCGCCAGTTCAAGGACAATGCAGGGAGTAGTCTACAGGGTTATAGCTGTGTCAGGAACCCGATTCCCTAAAAGGGAATGGGCTTGTGGACTGTGGAGCGCACGAGTTCCGGCTGTTGCAAGTTCCACCTGACCAGACCCAGCCAGGGGTGAGCAACCCCCTTAAACAGTCAGAAACGCGGCTGTCGCCGCTAGCCTGCTGGCTCATCTGACTGAGAGGAGGAATCACCCATCGGGCTACGATATCGGCAAGGTCAAAGAACGTACCAACGGATGCGCGGCCAGTCCGTTGCTCTCTAACTTCTCAGTTAACCAGGTGTATGAGGGTGAAGCCAGTGCTGAGAAGACGTGCAGACCGATATCATCGTCGAGGCCAACCTTACATGGTGCAGCGTAGGGAGCCAGCCATCTCTGGTACGAGAGCAGGACTGCATTTCTTGCTCTTGCCCCGCAAGGGGAGAGGCGCGACGGAACCGCACCTGCGGGTGCCTTTCATTCCTCCCATCGCCTGAAGGCATATGGGTCCCCTGAAAGGGTTTTTATGGAGATTGTGTAGGGTCATCTGGTTCCCCAGAGATCATGGCGGTCAGCGTGGACGGTGCTAGAGCATTCCCAAGAGAAGATGGGCCATTACAAGGGATGCAACATTCGGCCCAGTGCGAATTATGTATACCCTACCTGCAGAGTTACCATTTCTTCTATGCTTTATAAGGAAAAATACTATGCTTTTCATGTTCTACATGTCTGGCAAGAAGGTAGATTCGTAAGCTTATGACGCTACTTATCCAGGAACTGGTTGTCGGCATTGCCACTGGCGCAATTTATGCTCTTGTTTCGCTTGGTTATACCATGGTCTACGGTATTATCGAGTTGATCAACTTCGCACACGGTGATATATTTATGATCGGCACCTTCGTCTCTATTGCTGTCTTTACTTTGTTGGGTATTACGACCAGTTCACAGCCAACGGGCATTGCTTTGGTGGTGATTCTGGTTGTGACCTGCCTTGGCTCAATGTTGTTTTGTGCCGTGCTCGGCGTTGTCATTGAGCGTGTTGCCTATCGTCCTCTGCGCAATGCTCCGCGCCTTGCTCCCCTTATTTCCGCTATTGGCGTCTCGCTTATTCTTGAGGATGTTGGCAAACTGTGGGCTGGCGTCTCTAGCGTGTCTTTTCCACAAATTTTCCCAGAGCACTTCTATTATATAGGCAGTATTTCTATCAACAGCATCGATATCCTGGTGGTATCCGTTGCTATCGTGCTGATGCTTGTGCTGCAGTGGTTTGTGCGCTCAACCAGTATCGGACGTGCTATGCGTGCAGTTGCGCAGGATCGTGAAGCGGCTGCCTTAATGGGCGTGAATGTAGATCGTATTATTTCCGTGACCTTCTTCATTGGTGCGGCGCTGGCGGGTGCGGCTGGTTTCATTTATGGCTTAAAATATGGCAGCACGATTTTCTCGGTTGGCTACCAACTTGGTCTGGTTGCATTCACCGCTGCGGTGCTTGGTGGTATTGGCAATATTGCTGGGGCCATGCTGGGGGGTGTGTTGATCGGAGTGATTGAAGCTCTGGCAACCTTTATTCCATCATCTGTATTACCTGGTGGTGGTTCTGCGTGGTCGCGTGCCATTATCTTTGGCATTCTTATCCTGATTCTGGTATTTCGGCCTTCTGGTCTGCTCGGTCAGCAGGTACCTGAAAAGGTTTGACGGGTACAGCAGGCACTACATGCTATCTTCTACTATTGGAAGTGAGGTAATGTAATTTGTCTACAGTGGTGAGAAATCGAACTCTCCTTCCCTCTCCCGACTCGCGTATGCTGCTGATCAAATGGATCGTGGCCTTGCTCGTACCTCTAGCTGTGTTTACCTTTGTTTGGAGTGGTGAGGGTATTGTCAATAATGTGCTGCTTGGCCTGGTCTTTGGTCAACAGGTTCCCTATGCCTCCTCAACCTTTATTCCCGCTGCGCTCTTTATCCTCATTTTCTACGCAACACTTTTTGCACTGGTCGGCTACCTTGTTGCTGCTGATAGTGGTCGCCGCAGTATGTATGCTCTTTGGGGTGATATGCTTGTTTTTGCGGTGATACCAATTTTGTTGATTTCTAACAATGCTATTGGCTTGATCATTGGGTTGGCAATTTCTGCTATCATCTGGGCACTGTTTATTGCTATTCGTAACCGCATACGCAAAGCATGGAACTATGTTCCTCCTGTGTCACTAGCTAGCCTGGATATTCCAGATTCTGCTATCATCTGGGCACTGTTTATTGCTATTCGTAACCGCATACGCAAAGCATGGAACTATGTTCCTCCTGTGTCGCTAGCTAGCCTGAATATTCCTGGTCCTGAACAGAAAGCGCTGTTTGTGAGTCGCGCGACTATGGCAGGCTTCTGGTTTGCCACTCTCTTTGCGTTCATCTGGCTCATCGTTGATATCATCTTCTATGTGACAGGTTCTCTGCCTGCTGTGCTTCTGATCTGGGTGCTCATTCGTACGCTTGTACTTCCTGCCGCAGGCTATTTCCTGGGACGCCTGGGTGGGCGCTTTGCTCTCCGTTATGTGCTCTCGCCAAAGAAGAATGGCAATGGCGAGAATGGCAACTCAACGCTCAATATAACGAAGAAGACGCGGCTAGAAACGCTTTCGACCGCTCGCGTGCGTGAGGAGGCCAAAGATTTCGTACCGAATGACGCGCCTTTGCTCAGCACAGGTGCCCGGCGCTTTTATATTCTACTGCTCGTTGTTTTCCTGCTCCTCTACCCTTTTATTGATAGCTACCTGTTTGGTCCAGGCACAGATGGTCGTGTGTCTGGTTACGCTGATGCCGGTTATTATGTCATTCTCGCGCTTGGTCTGAACATCGTGGTTGGTTTTGCGGGCCTACTCGACCTGGGCTACGTAGCTTTCTTTGCCATTGGTGCATATACCTGGGGCATCGTTGGTTCGAGTCAATTCACAGTATTGACAGGCATACAACTCAGTCCGTTGCTGGCATCGGCGCTTTTTCTGGCCGGTGCTTATCCTTGGCGCGCTACTCACGGCTGGTTTTGGCGTCTTGCTAGGTGCTCCAACATTGCGGTTGCGCGGCGATTATCTGGCAATCGTCACGCTCGGTTTTGGTGAGATTGTGCCGATATTTTTCTTGCAACTTACGGGCTTTACTGGCGGTACAAATGGTCTGATTGGTGTGCAATCTCCGGCCTTCCCTGGCGTGAATTGGACTCTCTTTACGTCTAACCCCTACTATTACTTGATCTTAGCCATGATCGCCGTGGTGATTTTTGCCAATATTCGTTTACGCGATTCGCGTTTAGGTCGTGCCTGGGTGGCGTTGCGCGAGGATGAGATTGCTGCGGCATCTTCCGGTATCAATCTGGTGAATACAAAACTGTTTGCCTTTGCTGCAGGAGCATTTTTCTCGGGCCTGGCCGGTATGTATCATGCGGCAAAACTTGGTGGAGTTTCGCCGGATAACTTTAACTTTAGCGACTCTGTGATCTACCTGGCGATGGTCGTGATTGGAGGTCTTGGTAGTATTCCGGGGGTGATTGTTGGCGCGCTGGTTGTCTATACGCTGAATGAGTTTGTCCTGGGTCAGCTTGATACGCTGGCAGCCAATCCAGCCAGTTTTATACATCCTATTTACATGGCTATGATCCAGATTGTGCCTGGTTTTACCTTTAGTAATATTCGTAACTTGATCTTTGGCATTATCCTGGTCCTGGTGATGATTTTCCGGCCAGAGGGCCTTATTCCGAGCGCGCGACGCCGACGCGAGCTGCACCATGTTGAGAATGAACCTGAAGATGAAGCGCTTGGACTTGGTTCACTAGATGAGCCACCCGGTACGTCTGGCTTTGAAGCGGACGTCCGTGTTTAAGTAGCCGGTCCTGGGAGGGAAAGAGTAAACCTATGAGTATAGATCATGCATCGGAGGTTGCTGCGGAATTTACCGCTGTGCCGTTGCTCGAATTGAGTGTCGTCACCAAGCGTTTTGGTGGACTGACTGCAGTAGAGAACATTGATTTGCAGGTGTGGCCGAGGGAGATTGTGAGCATTATTGGTCCTAATGGTGCTGGCAAGACCACCGCTTTTAATCTGATCACCGGTATCTATCAACCGACTTCAGGTGATATTCGACTTGTGGGTAAATCAGTTGTGGGCTTGCATCCTGACCAGATTGTCAAGCAAGGTATTACGCGCACCTTTCAAAACATTCGTCTGTTTAATAATATGACGGTGCTCGAAAACGTGCTGGTTGGTCAGCACACGCAGCTCAAGGGCAATGTGATCGGTTCGTTGCTGCACACTCCTGCTGTAGTACGCGAGGAGGCCGAGGCACGCAAGCGCTCACTAGAACTGCTCGCTTTCTTTGGGTCGGCGCTTATTGCGCGCCAGGACGAGTATGTTATTAACCTCTCATATGCCGAGCGTCGACGTGTTGAGATTGCACGCGCTCTGGCGGCGAAGCCAAAACTACTGCTGCTGGACGAGCCGACGGCTGGCATGAACGAAGCTGAAACGCTGGAGGCAGTCAAATATATCCGACGTTTGCGCGATGAGTTGGGGCTGACCATCCTCTTAATTGAGCATAAACTGGCGGTCACTATGGGCTTATCGGATCGGATCGCTGTGCTGGACTATGGACGCAAAATCGCTGAGGGGCTGCCTGATGCGATACGGCAGGATGAAAGGGTCATTGCGGCCTATCTTGGTAAACCTACTTCGACGAGTCAGGAAGTATCTGAATGAAAAACGCTGTATCCTACTTTGCAGGCGTATAATGAGGTCAAATCAAAATGTCTACGATATTACAGCTTACGGATATAAACACCTACTATGGCCCGAGCCATGTGCTACAAAATGTTTCGCTTGAAGTGCACAGAGGCGAAATCGTCTGCTTGTTAGGGGCTAACGCGGCTGGCAAGACGACCACGATGAAAACGATCTTTGGCCTGGTGCGACCGAAAAATGGCTCGGTTTACTTTGATGGCAAGTCTATCGAACATAAACTAACTGGCGAAATTGTCAAGTCCGGGTTGGCGCTTGTCCCAGAGGCGCGGCGTATTTTCCCGCGTATGACCGTGCTGGAGAATCTGGAAATTGGCGCTTACACACGCTCGAACAGGGCGGAGATCAAGGCAGATCTGGAGCGTGTTTGTCAGATCTTCCCCCGTGTTGGTGAACGCTTGAAGCAGATTTCCGGCACTATGTCTGGCGGTGAGCAGCAGATGCTGGCAATGGCGCGTGCCTTAATGTCTCGTCCGCGTATGCTGTGTATGGACGAACCATCGATGGGACTTTCGCCCATTCTCGTCGAGACCGTCTTTAACACCATCACGCGCATTCGTGATGACGGCGTCACCGTCTTTCTCGTTGAGCAAAATGCATCCATGGCGCTCAGTCTGGCAGATCGTGGCTACGTCTTGCAGACGGGTAAAATTGTCTTAAGTGACACCGCACGTAACCTTCTAACCAATGATCTTGTGCGTCAGGCATATCTTGGTGGATAAGATAAGCTATCGCACGATATGCATGTCGTGCGATAGGCAATGATCAACAATCTCTACTTGTTATCTAATTGCCGATGAAGCTCCTCAATGCGTCGAGTCACTTCTGCTAGCGAAGCGACCCCGAGATCTTCCATATCTTCGCGCAACGTCTCCAGACGTTCAAGTAGCTCCATGTCATCATACTCTTCATCATCGAGATCATCATCAGATGAAGGAGAAGATTTATCCTGTGGCTTCTGGGTACTCATCTCGCGTTGAACCTTTCTTTTCCTACTGTTTCGTACCGAACATCGTTGCCAGGTGCCATACGCCACGAAATTCATCAGAGTCCATATCATGCAACGCTTGCCGATAGAGCTGTTCGAGAAGTTGGGCTTCACCCTGACCCTTCAATTTTACTACTGAGACCTTCGCTTGGGCAGCGAGTGCTTCAAGATTCTTTCTTATATCTTGATATCCCTCAGTGTCGGACGAAAATTCAAAGACATGACCCTGAATATGCACATCTTGATAGCCTGCCTTACGCAACATCCAGGGGAGCGTTGTACTCATACCCATGCTATGACCGTCGGTAGAGAAACCATACCCTGCCTTCCAGAATAACTGATAGGCAAGCTGGTTGAGCTGGTCATAGGCTACGCTGTTCGTGACTCCCAGCCCGTCAATTGGTTCAGTGAGACGTAGCAGTCCACCGGGTTTCAAAATGCGCAGGCATTCAGCGATGAAAGGCTCCCAGAATTCGCGCTTGAGCACGCCGACGAGCAGACGTGCATTGACCAGATCGAACGTAGCGTCAGAGAAGTCCAGTGGTTCTGTAATGTCCATCACGCCAAAGGAGGCATTGGTCAGTTCTTGAGTGCTAGCGCGGGCATTGGCGTAGTCAATCATAATGCGACTGATATCCACGCCTGCTACTTCGCTGTCGGAGTTGGCATAGGCGATGTCCAGGACCCATCCGCCGGGGCCACAGCCAATATCGAGGAGCTTTGCATCGGTGGGCAGGTCCAGCACACCTGAGAGTGGGCCACCCATCGCTTTTGTTATCACGCGATCCAGATCAATGAGCCGTGCCATCTCGACGGGGTTTTCAGCGTCAAGAATGTAGGTATTTTCGTTGCTTCCTGTGTCCATGACTCTACTTCCTTGCTTTCAAGCGAATTCTTGAAACATTGTTATTCTATCATAACGTGGTAGTTGTCCAGCACAGCCGAAGTTAGTCTTGATCAGCCTTTGCTTGTCACAGGCTTTCCCGATTGGCTCTACAACAGCTATTTTTCGCTTACGGTGACGATGTGCTTATTTCGCGCTTCTGCTGGAAATTTTGCTACAGTTGCGCTTGTAATCAAGCCTACAACTATTGTACATCTTGCACTCTGCTATTGTATAGCTAGTTACTTATTCTTATAGCCATTGAATACATTACAAACGCTGATAGTTGGGTAGGCTACGAGCGAGGAGCCAGTTATCTGGTCCTTTTCCCTTAGCCTCCCACCAAATGAAGTAGGATACTGGCGAGGTTCCACTGAGTTCTTATCTTTTCTTTCCTGAGAATTCACAGGTCCTGATCTGTTCTGGGAGCTGGGGTGGTGGCAACATGAGTAATGAGATCAGGTGAAATCTGTTCGTGGCATAGGTGTTTCGTAGCTTGCGACGTGATACGAACCGTGCTCCATCTCTTCAAGGATGGATGGGGCTTGGGGCGTCCAATTGAGGATAGAACGGGCTCTTGCTCCACTGATCTGCTGATTGAGCAGCAGTGCATCAACCAGTTCTCCGAGCACCAGCCGTGCTTCATCTGGTTGCCAGATCTCAATAGGAAGGTCCAGACCCAGAGTATGTGCAATCGCCTGAGTAATCGCTCGGAATGGCACGGATGGCTCACTGACGATATTGAGCAATGTTCCTGCTGGAGCCAGCGTCAAGGCACGTAGATAGGCATCGGCTAGATCATCTCGATGCACGAGCGCCCAAAAATTCTTTCCATCGCCAACAGTCCGGGCAATGCCTGTTTGCTGAGCCAGATGAACAAGCATGCCTGGAATGCCTCCGCCGTATCCATAGACCAGCCCTGGACGAAGTACGATGGCATGCACACCTCTCTCTGTGGCCGAGAGGATGCGTTGCTCTAGTGCAGGACGCCAGGCGACGATCAAGGGGGGATCTGGGGATTTCTCTTCGTCGGCTACAATCCCTGCAGGGAGAGTGCCCAACACCCAGGAGCCACTGGTGTAGATGAAGGGTTTATGACTGCCTGCCAATGTATCGAGAATAGTTTCAACAGCCAGTATATCAGTTCTGGGCGTCTCCGCGTTGTTGGAAGAAGCAGCGTGGATCACAGCATCGGCCTCGTACGTGCCTTGAACTATCCGCTCCAGATCGGTCAGTTCTCCCAACAGCGGCTGGATGGCCTGCGCCCGTAAGCGGTCTGCGGCAGCATCGGAGCGAGCAAGCCCTACGACGGTATGGCCTGCACGTTGAAGAGCTTGCGCTATCCCGCTGCCAATATAGCCAGTAGCTCCTGTCAAAAAGATGTTCATGCCTTATTTAACTCCTGTAAAATGATACGAAATTTTTCCTTCCTTCAGTACCAGGGCATCGTACACTTCTGCAGGACCAAGATCGGAGACGACACTGGCTTCAAAGAATAGATAATCTTCGGCTGCTCTAAATTTGTTCGTCGATTTCACCTCCAAATGACCTAAGGTTTGGAGATAGTTGCGAAAATGCGCTTTGAGAGCGTCGCGCCCTTTTACAACGAAGTCGAATCCGACGAGAAGAGCGTCTTCGTTGTAGTGATTGTCGATCAAACCGTCGACATCTTTTGCAAAGAGGTAGTCAAGCTGCTCTTTGTAAAACTCTCTTGCCTGTGTCTTTTCGATTGTTTGACTGCCTTTCCACTCTATATGACCACTGGTATGTAATACCCATAAGCATTCAGAAACGTCACTCTCGTTGCTAGAAATATGCTGCCGCATATTTCTCATCTGGATGCAAGGCAATATAAAAAACTTTGTATGATCATTTGGGAATTCTGGAGTCTTGCATATTAGTACCACTCAGATTAGCACCTTGCATATCAGCGCCGCTCAGATTAGCACCTTGCATATCAGCATCACTCAGATTAGCGCCGCTTAAATTAGCATCTCTTAAGTCTGCGCTGCTCAAAAGGGCATCATTCAGATTGGCCCCGCTCAGATTAGCGCCACTCAACTCTGTACTCTTCAAATCGACACTGCTCAGATCAACGCCCGCCAGAGAAACAAGTGTTGGTTTTCCAGGTAATGAGATGTGCTTCATAAAGAAACCGAATGATCATTGATTTCCGTTGTCGATTCTTCAAACGACTCAATACAACCATAGTTTTTGCTCGTGCTACAATACTGGCTCCATAAGATACCTTTGGATCTCCGAGCTTATTATCTAGCAGGAGTCCCGTAATCCCATCCAGATATGCTGCCAGTGTCGCCTCCTCCTCCTGATCATTTGCCATTTTGAGATCGTTCTGCCGATTTGCCTCCGCTATCCTCAGATCGTTATCATGTTGTGTCTGGCTAGCCTCATCCTGCTGGACGCTGAAAACAATGGTCGCACACATCACAACGACCGGGATGGCAAGCGTGCCGAACAGCGTAAGCCAATCCCACATCGTCTTATCTGAAAGTCCTGCCCGGATGCGCCTTACGTTCTTCCGCTCTGGCATCTGAGGCTCCGGCCTGGAAGAGGCGGATAGCGCTGAAGCAGGATCTTTTGTCGTTTTATACATGATCCTAAACTTTCAGTGAAGCTTATTCTTGCTATCATAGATCAAGATAGCTCTCTCCCGTTTCCCGACGGCTCTCCTACAAGGATGGAGACCCATCAGGGTGAGGTAAGTAGCTCAATCTAGCCCGTAGGGTTCGCTAAATATAGATCTACTTCTTACAGTATGATCAAGCAATAAAACGGTATACATAAATAAATAACTTGATATATCAGGTACAATTAAATAAAATATGCTATTGTATAAATGTAATTTCTCAAATATTCTCTTCCAGCTTCTTCATTGCCTTCGGTTACAAAGCGAGCTTACTGCTGGTAGCAAGGCGATCTGAAGGGAGTTATGTGGAGATCACGAAAGTTGGTAGCGGAATCAACTGAAAGAATGAGGTCACAAGATGACGAGAAAGATCATGATCCTGGTATCCGAGTGGGGATACTGGGGTGAGGAATTACTCGGCCCTGTGGAGACATTTGACGCTGCAGGATATCAGCTTACATTCGCCACTGCCAGAGGAGAACGCCCGGTAATCCTTGATGTCAGCCTGAATCCGAGTTACGTTGACCCACCACTTGGCCGTTCCGTCACTTCCAGAGAAGTTGCGGGGAAAACTCATGAACTGGATCGCTCGGATCGCCTGCGTAGCCCGCTCAATCTCTCTGCACTGATGCCGGAGAGACCTTATTGGAGTTCTACAAACTTTTTGAGAGCGATGGAAGAGTATTATAGTGTCCTCGACGGGAAGCAGAAGGATTTGGCCGGTTACGATGGTATGCTGATTGTGGGTGGTAGCGGCGCGCTGGTTGATCTGGCGAACAATCAGAGGGTGCATGACCTCGTCCTGAGCTTTTACCGGATGGGGAAGCCGATTGCCGCGGAGTGTTATGGCGTCGCGTGCCTGGCATTTGCTCGTGATCTGGAATATCGCAAGAGTATTATCTGGGGGAAACATGTCACCGGTCATTGCAAGGAATATGATTACAAGGATGGTACCGGATTTCAAGGCGTCAATTTTAATATGGGGCCTCCACCCTATCCCCTGGAATATATTCTCCGTGATGCGACGGGACCGGATGGTCAGTATATTGGCAATTTCGGAAAGGAAACATCCGTCATTGTCGACTACCCATTTATTACGGGTCGCTCCACGCCAGACGCCTATCTAACTGGTCAGAAAGTCGTTGATGTCCTGGAGAACGGGCTAAGACGCTATGGTTGGTGAGGAGAGCTGAAAACATGATAGGCAAAACCGGGCGCTTTGCGATCATCGAACAATTTCTGGCGGATGGCATTCACTACATGTTCGGAAATCCTGGTACGGTTGAAGAAGGCTTCCTGGATGCCGTGAGTAGCTATGCCGACTTCCAATACATTCTGGCCTTGCACGAAACGGTAGCTTTGGCAATGGGGGATGGCTATGCTCGTGCGACCAGAAAGCCGACTGTGGTACAACTGCATAGCGGCGTGGGCCTGGGGAATGGTATCGGTATGTTGTATCAGGCGAAGCGCGGTCATGCACCCCTGGTGGTAATCAACGGTGAGGCAGGTATACGCTATGATGCGCTGGATGCTCAGATGGCGGCTGATCTGGTGGCAATGGCTCGACCTGTTACCAAATGGGCGACCCGCGTTGTCGCTCCTTCCTCGCTCTTACGCGTGTTGCGACGGGCCATCAAGATGGCCGCAACCCCTCCTATGGGACCTGTGTTTGTCTGCCTGCCGATGGATATTCTCGATGCTCCCCTTGAGGAAGAGGTGGTTCCGACTATATTCCCGGTAACACGCGTGGCCCCGGAAGCGGAGCAGATTGCTCTGGCGGCATCCCTGCTAGCTGCGGCTCAGAAGCCTATGATTATTATGGGCGATGGTATAGCTGCTTCCAACGCCCAGGCTGAATTGACGCGCGTGGCCGAACAAATTGGCGCAGAAGTGTGGGGTGCGGATTCTGCAGAAGTCAATATGCGCGCGGATCATCCTCTCTACAAAGATCTGCTTGGGCATATGTTTGGCGAGCATAGTCGTGCGATCATATCGCAGGCCGATGTGGTACTGATCTGCGGCACCTATGTCTTTCCTGAAGTCTTCCCGGCGTGCTCTCACGTCTTTGCACCGATTGCCAGGGTGATTCACATTGACCTGGATGCCTATGAAGTGGGCAAGAACTTTCCCGTCACCCTTGGTCTCATCAGCGATCCACAAGTCACCCTTGCTAAGCTGGTTGTCACTCTGGATGGCATGATGACTGTGTCACAGAAAGCAGCCGCCAGCGCGCGTTTCAATCAACATGCTGAGCTTAAAGAACAGGAGGCAATAGCGCGGAGCAAGGCCGATCACATGCGGCGCGATAGCATACCGCTACACGCCTCGCAGTTTATGGAGGCGCTTGCTGGCATGTTGCCAGAAGATGCAATCGTCTTCGACGAAGCATTAACAAATAGTGCGGATGTGGTGCATTATCTGCCGCCAAGATTGCCAGGGCACTATTTCATGACGCGTGGTGGATCGCTGGGTGTCGGCATCCCGGGGGCATTGGGGATCAAACTGGCCCATCCCGACAAAACGGTAATCGGCATTTGTGGTGATGGCGGCAGTATGTATACTATCCAGGCGCTCTGGACGGCGGCCCACCATAAGATTGGCGCTAAATTCGTGATTTGCCACAACTCCTCCTATGAGCTGCTCAAGCTCAATCTTCAACAATACTGGCGTGAGCAACACATACCAGAGCACGAATTTCCGTCTTCGTTTGATATCGGCACTCCCGATATCCGTTTCGTTGGACTGGCCCAGGCGATGGGCGTGCAAGCTGTGCGAGTCGAGAGGACAGAGCAGATCGCGCCAGCACTGCGCCTGGCGCTGGCAAACGATGAACCGTTTCTGATCGATCTGATTCTTACCAGCAAAGTACCGGAGCATATCATGCAGAAGGTTGTACACAGATATAGCCACGCGTGAGAGAAAGGATCTTTGCCTTATGAGTTCTCCCGTTATCAGACCCACAGGTAAGCCAGCGCCGCTTACGGAAACAGAGCTAAAACAACTCGTGGATATCTGGTATGCCAAGCTGGATGTTCACCCTCCGGTTGCGGAAATACTCCCCATGCTGGCAGACGAAGACCTGACGATGCAGCTCCCGGAGACCACGCTACACGGTCAGGCCGATTTTCTCAAGTGGTATGGCGAGGTGATCCACACGTTTTTTAATGAGGTCCATACGCTCAAAGAAGTGGACATTCGTGTGACTGCCAGCAGGGCCGAAGTGCATCTCTTTGTCAACTGGCAGGCGCATATCTGGCAGGCACCTGCACCGAAAAGCCAGTGGATCGGCTTCGATGCGACTCAGCGCTGGATCGTAGAACGCTCGAAGACGACACAACAGCCAGTCATCGTCACCTATATAGTTGAGAAGTTTGTTCCCATGTCGGGATCGGCCACATTACCGTCTTGACACTTCCCCGCTTGAAAGACCGGGGCTTTCTGGCTCGTTCTGTATAAGGGCCATGCTCGCTTGTTCAGAGGAGGGGCAATGAGTACGAGAGAAGTGATCGACACATATTACACAGCGGTCAACGCAGGTGATTGGGATGCCTGGCTGACCCTTTTCGCCGAAAATATCGTGGTAGATGAGCAGATAGCGGGCCATGCTGAAGGCATCGCGAGCCTACGCGGCGCGATCTCTGCCATGCGCAGAGGGTATGCGAAGTTCCAGATGCATCCGCTGCATGTGGTGATTGAGGGGAACCAGGCCAGCGTAATCTGGCATTGCGTAGCCGCCAATGCCAGTGGCGTGCCGATTGAAGCGCATGGTGCCAACTATTTCCAGGTGCAGCAAGACCGGATCACCTACATGGCAACGTACCATGATACTGTGCCGTTCGCTCCTTTTATCGATCAGAAATTACTAGTGTAGGTGTGAGGCGCAGGTGTAATGAACGAATACGACTTTATTATTGTCGGGACTGGCTCAGCCGGATCGGTACTTGCTAACCGGCTCAGCGAAAACCCGGCACATCAGATACTGGCGTTGGAGGCGGGTGGGCCAGATATTCCTCCTGCCGTTGCCGATCCCTCCTTGTGGTATACCCTGTTGGGTTCTTCTGTGGATTGGGGCTATACAAGTGTCCCTCAGCCGGGTCTCAATGGACGTAGTACGCATGAGCCGTGCGGCAAGATTCCTGGTGGGACCAGTAATCTCTATATCATGATGCATGTCCGGGGACATCCATCTGACTATGACGCCTGGGCCTATCATGGCTGTCCAGGCTGGAGCTACGAGCATGTCAGGCCCTATTTCCAGAAGCTGGAAGACCAGGAAGACAACAGCAGTCCGTGGGCGGGCAAAGGTGGGCCGATGTGTGTTGCTAACGCAAAACTGCACGCGTTCAATCCCACATCAGCGGTGTTTATCGATGCCTGCCGCAAACTGGGCTACCCTTACACCGAGGATTTTAATGGTCCGCAGATGGAAGGTGCAGGGTGGCACCATGTCAATATCAAAGATGGCAAACGTCACAGCGCAACCGTAGCCTACCTCGTGCCAGCCCTGGAGCGGCCAAATCTGACGCTGAGCACAGGTGCGCAGGCCACGCGCCTGTTGTTTGATGGGCAGCGCTGCATAGGAGTGGAGTACAGCCAGCATGGCGAGATCAAGAGAGTTCATGCTGGGCGCGAGGTGATCGTCTGTGCGGGAGCTATCGAAGCGCCCAAACTACTCCTGCTTTCGGGTATCGGCCATCCCACGCAACTCAAGACCTTCGACATTCCCGTGGTCGCTGAGGTACCGGGAGTGGGTGAAAACTTCCACAATCACGTACTGGTCGGCGTGATCAGCGAGGCCGCGCAGCCAGTGCCGCCTGGGCATGAGAATCTCTCGGAGAGCGCATTATTCTTGAAGTCCGAGCCAGGCTGGATCGGGCCAGATCTGCAGATAGGCTTTGTGCATGTGCCATTCGATATTGTTATTGGGCGGGGACACCCCAATGCGTTCAGTATTCTCCCTGGTGTCGTGCGTCCGCTCTCGCGCGGCTGGATCAGACTGGCGAA
Source organism: uncultured Chloroflexia bacterium (assembly GCA_963802635.1). Taxonomy (GTDB): domain Bacteria; phylum Chloroflexota; class Ktedonobacteria; order Ktedonobacterales; family Ktedonobacteraceae; genus CAVTLG01. Next base: position 2,309,788 of record CAWDJJ010000001.1, read on the forward strand.
CAAGAATCCGCTGGACAAGCCACTCATAAATCCGAACTATCTGGCAGTTGAGTCTGATCTCGCGCGCCTGGTGCAGGGCGTGAAGATTGCGCGCCAGATCCTCGGGACGCGCACATTCGCGAGCTGGGTCGGGCAAGAACTGCTGCCGGGGCCAGAAGTACGCAGCGACGAGCAGTTACGCGCCTTTGTGCGTCAAAACGCCGACTCGTATCATCATCAGGTCGGTTCGTGCAAAATGGGACTGGACGATATGGCCGTGGTCGATCCGCAACTCCGCGTCAACGGTGTGACCGGACTCAGAGTCGTCGATGCTAGCGTCATGCCGATGGTCCCTTCTGGAAATTGCCATACGGGTATTCTGATGATTGCGGAGAAAGCCTGTGACCTGATTAAAGAGGAAATGTGATGAAATTACAAGGAAAAAAGATCGGCATTCTGATCGAGAGCGATTTCTATGAAAAGGAGATCTTTTACTACGAACATCGCTTTCCAGAGGAGGGGGCGGAGCTGCACTTTATGACGCGTCTGTGGGGCCAATCATCCCTGACCTTTACAGGACATGAGTATAAAGCGCCCTTTACGTGCAATGAAAGCTTCGAGGATATGGATGACGCTACGCTCGCAGGCTTCTCGGCTATCATTGTCCCATCTGCCATCGTGGCGGATCGTCTGCGCTACACCGAAGATATCAACAAGCTGCCACCTGCGACCCGCTTTATCCAGCGCGCCTTCGCCAATAGAAACATCCTCAAAGGCATCATCTGTCATGGCATGTGGCTGGTCGCTCCAGTCCCAGAGTTGGTGCGAGGTCGCAGGGTAGTTGCGCACAACAATCTCATCGGCGATGTCCGCAACATGGGAGCCATCTATACCGATCAGGACGTGGTGCTGGACGGTGATCTCATCACGGGGCGCACAGGAGCCGTCTGCCATCTCTTCGCGCGTACGATCATTGATATACTGGCGGAGTGCTAGCAGCGCAATAGAACATATGCGCGACTGCTCGCTCGGCAGGAGAAAAATATGGCAGCATTGGCCTTTTCGCACGTGGCGATAACATGCAAAGACCCGCTTGCCATCGAGCGCTTCTATAGCCGCTACTTCGGTTTCAGGCGCGCACGCGTGGTAGCGCTTGGGGAGAGCCAGGTGGTCTTTCTCAGAATGGATAACATCTATCTGGAGCTGTTCCAGAGTAGCAAAGATTTACCAACTCCAACGGCACAGGACTCAGGGCCGGAGTATCCTGGCTGGCGTCATCTCGCCTTTATGGTAGACGATGTAGATGCCAGATTGGCAGAGATGGGAGACGCGGCCAGGATCACCGCAGGCCCAATGGATTTTAACGACTTTATTCGTGGGTGGCGCTCGGTCTGGCTGGCCGACCCGGAAGATAACATTATTGAGATCAGCCAGGGCTTTGTCGATCAGGAGAATCACCGCCTCTTCCCACGGAAGAGGCGACGGACTTGAGTAGAGAAAATGGATGATGAGGAGGCACGATGACTACAACAACTACAAGCAAGCAATCATCTGGTATGGTCATAGAAGGAGCGGCGGAAAGAGGGATATCCGCATCTCGCCTGGAAATAGAGGTGGGAAGGAGTCATCCTCTGGGGGCAACACCGGACACAAATGGAGTCAACTTCTCCGTTTTCGCGGATCGTGCCACCTCCGTCGAACTCTTATTGTTTGAGGGATACAAGGACACGTCGCCATGTGTGACGATTTAATTGGACCCACTCAAGCATAAGACCTTTTTTTTCTGGCACGTCTACGTGAAAGGTCTCAATCCGGGTATCCACTATGCCTATCGCGTTGATGGCCCACATGATATCCACCAGGGGTATCGCTATAACCGCAATAAAGTGCTGCTCGACCCTTATGCCAGAGGCAATACGAGCGCGCTCTGGGATCGTAGCGCGGCATGTGGCCCGGATGATAATGTCGCAACCTCGATGCGCAGCGTTGTCATCGACACAAGCGGCTATGACTGGGAAGGTGATCGGCCATTGAATCGTCCGATGAATGAAACGATCATCTATGAAACGCATGTACGTGGATTTACGCACTCTCCCTCGTCGGGCTGTGCTGCAAATATTCGCGGCACGTTTACCGGAATCATTGAGAAGATTCCCTACCTCAAAGAACTGGGCATCACCGCTATTGAACTGCTACCGATATTCGACTTTGATAAGGAGGAAGTAAAGCAGATCAGCCCCTTCACCAGCAAACCCTTGACGAACTACTGGGGATACGATCCTATGAGCTTTATGGCTCCCCAGTGTGCTTACTGCGTTCGTCCAGAAGAAGGAATGCATATTACGGAGTTCCGCGATATGGTCAAGGCCCTGCATAAAGCTGGCATCGAGGTCATTCTCGATGTCGTCTTTAACCATACGGGGGAAGGCAATCATCAAGGACCGACCATTAACCTCAAGGGCCTTGCCAACAGCAATTACTATCTGCTCTCGCCAGAAGACAAACAGTATTATATGAACTACTCCGGCTGCGGCAATACCCTCAGCGGCAACCATCCCATCACAGAGAAACTCATTTACGATACATTGCAATTCTGGGTCAACGAAATGCATGTCGACGGTTTTCGCTTCGATGAGGCCGTCATTCTGTGTCGCGACGAAAACGGCAATCCCATCGTCAATCCGCCAATCATCTGGGAGATTGAATTATCAGATGTCTTAGCTAATACAAAAGTGATCGCTGAAGCGTGGGACGCCGCCGGACTCTACGAAGTGGGCTACTTTCCAGGCCGCCGTTGGGCCGAATGGAATGGCGTGTATCGCGACTGCATTCGCAGCTTTGTCAAGGGCGATCAAGGCTCCATCGACGGAGTGACGGTCGTCGGCAGGGCAGCCGAGGTCATAGCTGGCAGCGCCAACATTTTCCAAGCCAGCGGAGAATTGCCGATCAACAGTATCAATTTTATCACCGCCCACGATGGCTTCACGCTCAATGATCTGGTGTCATACAACGACAAGCACAACGAAGCCAACGGAGAAGGTAACCGCGATGGCAATGATAACAATGTAAGCTGGAATTGTGGTGCTGAAGGCGCGACCGACAACGCGGATATTGAAGCTCTGCGCCAGCGCCAGGTCAAGAATTTTGCCGCGATTCTGCTGCTTTCTCAAGGTGTGCCTATGTTTGTGGCTGGAGACGAAGTCAGACGAACGCAGCAAGGAAACAATAACGCCTACTGCCAGGACAACGAGATAAGCTGGTTCGATTGGACCCTCACAGAAAAGAATCGAGAAGTATTGCGGTTCTTCCAACAGATGATCGCGTTCCGTAAGTCTCATGCTACGCTCCAGCGCAATCACTTCTTTAGCGGTCAGATCAATCGGCGTGGGCTAGCAGACATTATGTGGCATGGTTGTCGTCTTAATAGTCCAGGCTGGTCCGACCCCGCTTCGCACGTACTGGCATTCACCCTGGGAGGGTTCGCAGATGATGGTAGCGCGGATGATACGGATATACACGTCATGCTCAACATGGATTGGCAGCATCTTGAGTTCGATATTCCTTCACTTGTAGATAGGAAGTGGTATAGAGTTGTCGATACCTCGCTGCCTTCTCCTCAAGATATTGCCAGAACGGGAGAAGAGATAGAGATAGCAGGTTCCACTTATCAGGTAAACAATCGCAGCGTGGTCGTTTTAATTTCTCGTCCGCGCTAGCGACACGCGTACGTGCGCAACAATATGCAGATTAAGGATATATTGATGGATAAGATGCATTTTACCTTCTCGGATACAATCGCGGGTTATGTTACTTCTTCTGCTGATGCAGACAGGAAAACGTTCGGCTTGAAGACATACGATGAGAGAGAGTTCCAGGTGAAGTTAACCGATGTGACCTATGGAGAACTAATACAAAACCTGGGTGAGCCTTTCCAGGCTCCTGATAGGTCGTTAGACAGTATGCTCGTGGCTGGTCGGTATCTGTTTGTTTACGGTATCTTCTATCCCGAAGGCGGAGACAACGTATTTGAGGCCAAACATATAATTTTTACAGGCCGCGAGGTCAATGAATTTCGCTTTGAGGCACAGGACTGGTGGATCAAGCAGGTCCAGGCACTGGCCGAGTTCTACTTTAATGCACAGTTTCCCGATGGCACGATTGATTATCGTAACTATCGCACCCTCCTGACCCTTGAAGGGCAGAAGATCGAGAGTACGCGCCAGGAAACTGACACAATCTCGCGCATGGTTTATGGCTTTGCCACGGTATACCTGCTCACAGGAGAGGAGCGCTATCTGGAAGCGGCAGAAAAGGGTACCGAGTATCTGCGGACCCGCCTGCGGGCCATCGATGAGGACGCGGATCTCGCATACTGGTACCATGCGATGGACATACAGGGAGGGCGTGAACGCAAAATCTTTGCCTCCCAGTTCGGTGATGACTACGATGCCATCCCGGCATACGAACAGATCTATGCGCTGGCAGGACCCATCCAGACCTACCGTATAACCGGTGATCCCGCGATCCTGCGCGATGCCGAAATGACCATCAATCTGTTCAACACATGCTTCCTGGATCGCGAAAAAGGTGGCTACTTCTCGCATATTGATCCTATTACATTCGATCCACGGGCCGAGTCGCTGGGTAAAGATCGTGCACGCAAAAATTGGAACTCTATTGGTGATCATGCACCCGCTTACTTAATCAACCTCTGGCTGGCAACAGGGGAAGACAAATACGTTGACTTCCTGGTCTCCATCGCCGATATGATCGTACAACGCTTTCCAGATTATGAGCATAGTCCCTTTGTACAGGAACGGTATAGCGAGGATTGGATGCCTGATACGACCTGGGGTTGGCAGCAGAATCGCGCCGTCACGGGTCACAATCTCAAAATCGCCTGGAATCTGATGCGCATCCATCACCTGCGCCACAACGATAGCTACACAAAGCTTGCCAGAAAGATTGCCGAGACCATGCCCAACTACGGGATGGATCAGCAGCGAGGGGGATGGTACGACGTTATAGAGCGTGTTCACGCGGCAGGTGAAGAGTGGAATCGCTTCGTGTGGCATGACCGTAAGGCATGGTGGCAACAGGAGCAGGCTATCCTGGCCTACTTGATCCTGCATGGCTCGCTCAAAGATCCACTGTATTTGCGCCTGGCACGTGAGTCAGAGGCGTTCTATAATGCATTCTTCCCTGACCATGACAACGGGGGGATTTACTTCAACGTGATGGCAAATGGTCTCCCTTACCTGATAGGAACCGAGCGGCTCAAAGGCAGTCACTTGATGTCCAGCTACCACTCATTTGAACTTGGCTACTTAGCAGCAGTCTACAGCAATTTGCTTATCACAAAGCAGCCGATGGATTTCTATTTCAAGCCTCGGCCCGGTGTGCTCAGGGACAACATTCTGCGCGTGCAACCTGATATCCTGCCTCCGGGCAGCGTGCGCCTTGAGGCGGTATGGATTAATGGAGATGCCTATGAAGATTTCGACGCGGAAGCGATGACCGTGAAACTGCCCGCACAGTCGGAGCCGCATCCTGCTGAACAGCGGCCACCCTGGACTGGTAGTCGGTTGCCTGTTTCTGAAGCGAACCGCGCGTTAAAAGTACGCGTACGCCTTGTGCCATCAAGCCAGCCGTTCGATGCTATACTAGATGTCGCCAATGATATTGTCCAGTTGACGCTGTATGGCGATCTTAACGATGCTGCTGAGCCTGTCTTTAAAATGCAGCTAGACAAAATTGTGACTGCTCATCCCAAAAAGATCGTGGTACGGATGGAGAATTTACAGTCTCTATCAAAGGAATGCGCCCGTATGCTGAGTTTTACGGGAGGAAAACTTGCTTTGCAGGAGAATATTTATCTGGTAGGGGCAAAGGCAAATATAAAGAAAATCCTCCAGGGTGTCGAGGGCTGGGAGGAATACAATCTCATGGATCAGTATGATCCCAACAAAATAACAGATCCTGGTAGCTACCAGATCGCAGCTACCATCAAATAAAACTCTTCTTTTAGCTTTCCTTGTCGGATCACATAGTCCAGGCGATGTGCTAGTCCCTCTTCTGTCAGAGATGAGGAAGAAAATTGAGGCAAATCACAGGGACTTCCCAGTTCACAAATTTGGAAAAGCCTACCGGTTTGACCGCACAGAAGTATGGCAATGGTTGCAAAATCGATGGGACCTGATGTAATGTAGAGTGATGCAACAGGTAGGTCGATCCTCGTCGGTAGAATTGAGGAATACGATGGCAGGAAAAGCAAAGACCATCAAATCAACCCAAAAAAGCCAGAACTATGGTGAGGGTTCAATCTACTTGCGGAATGACGGACGTTTTGTCGGGAGTCTTATGTTACCCAATAGCAAATGAAAAGACTACTACGGCAAGACAAAACAGGAGGTCAAAGAGGAGTTCAAAACATTGCTGTCAAACGGGTATTGAGAGCGAAAGCAATATAGGGTGAAGCTGCCTGTGAAGACGCTTTATATGGTCTCGTATTGCTCGTCTATGATAGAATAGAACCATATATTTGCTTGGAGATACACGAACAGGCAGATAAAGAGGTATTGATATGTCACTCATAAAATATCACAAGCAGCCAGAGTTACGAGATCCTATCGTAATAGTGGCCTTTGGCGGCTGGAATGATGCGGCTGATTCCGCGACCACTGCGGTCAAATTCTTGATCGACCGTTGGACTCCGCTCAAAATTGCCGAGATTGACTCGGAAGATTTTTTTGTTTTTACGGAGACAAGGCCAACCATCAAATACGTCGACGGCATACAGCGCTCGATCACCTGGCCCAATAATCAATTCCTGGCGCACATTGAACCGGACGCGACACGTGACGTGATCCTCTTCGTTGGCGTAGAGCCACAGCTCAAATGGAAGACGTTCAGCAATACTTTTCTGGAAGTATGCAAGCATTTCAATGCCTCGGAAGTGGTGTTTCTAGGCGCATTGCTGGCCGACGTGCCACACTCTATCGCTGTTCCCATCACTGGAACGTCGTCCAATAACGATGTACAGGAACGCATGCGTGAGATGGATGTGCATAGCTCGCGTTATGAAGGGCCAACGGGGATGCTCGGTGTTTTGCATGATGTGTGCCGACGCGCGCATGTTCCTTCTGCGACATTCTGGGCCGCAGCCCCCCACTATCTGGCCGCCACACCAAACATTAAGGTAACAGCGGCATTGCTCACATCGCTGAATCAGTTCCTCTCATTTGGATTGGATTTGAGCGAGATCCAGGCTGATGCCCTGCGTTTCGATGAGCAGGTATCAGCATTGGTAGCACGCGATCCAGAGGCCAGCGCCTATGTACGCAAGTTAGAGGAGCAGGCCGATGATGATGACGACGATAACAACCAGGATGAGGAGAGCTTGAATCCAGATCGTATCATAGGGACAGGTCCGCTGCCGAGCGCAGATAGCTTGATCCGTGACGTCGAAGAATTGCTGAGAAAACAGCGCGAGAACGGTAATGGGCAGGCAACACAAATTGATGATGATGAAGAGGAGAATGAATGAGTATTCCCCCTTACACACTGGAAGAGGTACTCCAACCGCGCTCAGTAGCGATACTGGGCGCGTCTCGTGCGCCTCAGAAATGGGGTCACGTTGCTACGAAACAGCTCATCGCGGGTGGTTTCGCAGGCGATATTTATCTCATTAACCCGTCAGTATCTGAGATACTGGGTAGAGCAACCTACCCCAGCGTACGAGAGGTACCTGGGCCAATTGATCTAGCCGTGATTGCAACGGCATTTCCCCATGTCCAGCAAGCCGTCGACGATTGCATTGCGCATGGCGTCAAAGGCATCGTTATTATCACCGCTGGCTTTAGCGAAACAGGTGCGGATGGACGGCTATTAGAGCAACAACTGGTAGCGCGCTGCCATGAACATGGTATTCGCATTATCGGCAGCAACTGTATGGGACTCTATGTTCGAGCGGTCAAAACTGAATGCGTTAGGTATGGTCTTTCCACTTCCGGTAGGACCCATCGGACTGATTTCACAAAGCGGGAACCTGGGAATGTATTGGTATGCGCAGGCAAACCTGGATGGTTTGGGTTTTACAACCTTCTTAAGCATTGGCAACGCTATCGATGTGACCTTTCCAGAGTGTATGCAGTACCTGGCGGGTGATCCACAAACCACGGTCATCGCGGGCTATGTCGAAGCTATTCAAGAAGAGACGCTGCGTCAGGTGACGCGTGCTATGTATGAACGCCATTGTTACAAACCAACTGTTATTTTGTTGAGCGGGGCAACGGAGGTGGGTGTACGCGCGGCATTGGCTCATACAGGCGCACAAGCTTCTGTGCGTCCTGATCATGACACAAGTCTGCTTGGGAGCGGCGTTATACGTGTGCTGCGCTCAGATGAGCTCTTTCCCGTCGCGCAAGCTCTGGCAATGCAACCACCAACTCCACAGGGAGGACGTCGTATCGCGATTGTCGGTGACGGCGGTGGCAGTTCTGTGGCAACCGGCGACGCGGCCATTCGCGCCGGTCTGACAGTGCTCCCTCTGTGTGCGGAAACACAACGCAACTTGCGTATGCTGATGCCCGCTCGTGCTACCCCTGTCAATCCTATCGATGTAGCTGGAGCGACTGACGAAGACCCATTGTCGTTTGCCACCATTACCGAAGTGTGCCTTAAAGATCCAGAGGTCGATGGTGTCATTGTGACCGGACTCTTCGGTGGCTATCGCATGCTGTTGTCGGAGGAGTTTGGTGTACGCGAAGAGACGGCTGCCCGTGAACTGGGTCGCCTGGCACGCCAGTATCAGAAGCCAGTGCTGGTTCAGACTGTGTATGCACGGCTCGATATTCCTGCGCTACACGTTCTGCAGGAAGAGCACATCCCCTATTATGAATCGGTAGAAATCACCTGCCGTGCCATGGCGGCTCTCACAGAGGTAGGGCAGTTCCTGGCAAGCGTATCATAACGTTAAAGAAGGCTACTCACTGCGGAGCGCTAGTGAGTAGCACGATGCAGAGCAACAAGAGGATGCTAAAAACCACAATGATACTCAGGACACGGCGAGCATATTGGCCCAGATCATCATTTTTCATAGCGCGACGCGTGGAGAACGCATCATAGACAGCAGGTTCTTGCTGCTCTTTTGCTCTATGCACGTAGATAGCAGTGCTGACCAGCGTTGCTCCTGCAATAAGCATAATAAAGAGACCCATCAAGGAGAAAAAAGCAAACATTCTGCACATCCCTTCCCTGGATACAAAAATGGCACAGGACTGCTGGTAAATTCTGCTATTGGTTCTGGCTTTTAAAGAAGTCGCTACGCGGATGCAGAAAGAGATAATCTAAGCAAATTTACGCTGTTTCTAGAGATGATAAACTGCGTTGTTATTCTACTTAATAATAAGACGCAAGGGCACGCGGCCAATAAAAAAAGAAGAGTAGTGCTACGTAAGCGGTCGTACGCTGATGTGATGTGCTTGCTATAAGTCCCTGAGTTATGAATCAAACGGCTCATACTCAGGGACCAGCTTAGGTAGTGTTTGGTTTCAGCTCAATACTGACGAAAAGTGTGCGCATTTCAAACACTATCTTAGAGTATGGCTGTCACCTTGCGCAGTTTACCTCCGCGCAAGAAACCAACGCTGATTTTTTCGTGTGGCTGATGGCGGCGCACAATCTGTTGCAGATCACGTGGTTCCGTCACAGGCTGATCATCAGCCGAGACGATAATGTCCAAGCGCCTGAGTTCCGCACGTGCAGCCGGACCTTGCGACCGAATTTCTAGCACTTCCATAGTTTCCGATTAATAGACACGTGTGCCCATTGGTCATTTACACCGCAAGCGATGATGGGTGAACTACAAGACACCCACTATCCCCTTGCCCAAAGGCGTCAGGGACTACTTTTCGCAGGATATTGTACGATCCGTTCACATCGGCATTGAGGCGCTTGCCTGATGCTGCACGAAACAATCCACGCTTGACCCGTTTGCCCGTGTACTGCTCATGCTTGCCAATTGGCTCATTGTCCAGAAAACTACACTTGCTGGTGTAACTCTCTTCTGTCAGGATCACCTGTATGCCAACCAGTTGACACTTGTAGGTAAGCAGATCGATGAAGCGAGCATGGGGGATCTGCACAAAGTTCTGATTGGTCCTCTTGCCCATGTTCGTCTCTTGCTTCCAGTTGTCATTCTTGCCGATGACCAGCGTCCCTATGTGCTCCTGTATGAGCAGATCAACAATGCGACGTGATGCCGTGTGCAGGTAGGACGCGACGCGTCGGTTGCGTTTTGCTGTAAGGCGGTCAATGGCACGAGAGGTAAACTGTTTCTGAGGCAAGAGAGATTGCAATCTAGCACGCTCTTTGTTATAGAACTGATTGACACTCTTGAGCGGACGCCCGTTAACAAGTCTCGGAAGAAACCCGATCTTGTTTGAAGTTAGCGTTGCCAGATTGTTCAATCCAATATCTATGGAAGCGTACCATGATGGATCTGTGAGAGCTTGCTGTATCTCTTGCTCATAGATAACTTCCACGACGTAACAATCAGTTCGTGAAACAATACGCACTTGATCTACTTTTGTCTGTTTGGTGGGCACCTTGATAGGTAAGCCTGATGGAGCAATGACCCCACGCGCAAGAGCAGGCTTGCTCATCGCCTGAATGGTGTAGACGAGAATGTTCCGTCCGTTGGTTTTGTGCTTGTATTTCGGAAGTTTGGGACGCCCTAAGAACTGAGAAGGGTCTTTCTCGTAGGCTTTTGTTGCCTCAAAGAAACCCTTCCAATTCTTATCCAACAACTTCAACACTTGCTGAGAGACTTTTGCAGGCAACGCTTTGTACGCCTCATGCGTCTTCATACGGTGATAGATCTCTTCATAGCGTAACCAGACCTGCCCAAAGATGTAGGCTTGTCGTATCTCATAGAGTGCTGCGTTGTAGAGATTCTTAGATGCGAAGGCAGCAGCATCAATCACATCATAGCGGCTATCGCCTCTGTGGATGATCGTTTGCTCGACTAATTGCATGCTTCCTCCTCTCAGTCAGATGAGCGCGATAGCGCTAGCTACGTCAGTAGCGTTTCCTCCGCCCCGCCACATAAGCGTAGCTAGCGGCGACAGCCGCGTTTGTGGTGGTCTAAGAGGTTCTGACTGTTTAATATGGTTCCTCTGAACCCATCGTTTGACAAACAGGATAGAGGAAGGATCTACTCCCCGACAAGAGGCTCATCAAAGTTGATATCTTGATAAATCTCTTGCATTGTGAGGCGCACATCAATACTTTTTAGTTCGATGTCTGAGCCAGGACCATAAAATACAGAGTACCAGGCTGTATCGTCTTGCTCGTTGTGCCGGTAAACCTCAACTGCTTGCACAAATTGATTGATCAACACGATTTCCTGAATGGAGGGTGAGAGCTTGTACGCCTCTAACTTCTTCCCGCGATCTAGCTTCTCAGTCGAGGGGGAAAGCACTTCGACCACGATGCGGGGAGACCGAATGAGAGTATTGCCACGGCGACGATCTGCAATATCACAGGAAATGGTTGCATCGGGATAGACATTGTTTTCTTTTCCATTGGCTTTTAGGCCAATCAGGGCCTGCATATCTGATCCGCGTACAAAACATGGCCCTGATTGGAAATGTTGATTGAGAGCAGCACGTACATTATAAGCGATCAGGTCGTGTTCACCCGATCCGCCCGACATCAGCCGGGCAACACCATCCAGATATTCATATCTGGCATCCGGCATATGCTTCTCAAGCTGATGATACTCCTGAACGGACATCGGTCCGCCCAGCAGAGGTTGCCGCTGTGGATCAATTGCCATGATGTTCCTTCCCGCACGTCCCTGTCACACAAAATTGTCAGATCCGCATAATTGCATTTTACAGAGCTATCTATCGTCTGTCAACCAGTAATAAGAGCAGTTGCGTCTCTAATAGAACAACTTTTTAGAAGAGGAAAAAGTACAGCGCCATAAGCAAACCAACGATGACCACAAAAAGACGTAACCACGTGGGGTTGAGCTTCTGATACTATGCAGGTTTCAGTGCATTCAGAGCTTGTTGAATAGCAGAAACAAGATCCTGATAGGTAAACGGCTTCTCAACAAAACAGGCGTGCGGAGCTATATGCAGAGCGAGTGCAATCTCGTTAGCTGTTGCGGCGGTACAAAAAATAAGTGGTAAAGATTGCGTATTGGGATGAGAACAGAGACTGCGTAACACATCAATACCAGCGATGTCTGGCAGATGTAAGTCCAAAATCAGGATATCAACGGGGACAGAAGCTAACTTTTGGCACCCCGCTAAAGATGGCAAAAGGGCACGTAAACACTCCTGCGGGTGCTTATAGATAACAACTTGATGACCCGCATATTGCAACATCGTAGCACATAGCTTCGCAATGCGAATGTTGTCTTCAAGCAGACCTACTTGCGCCATAAATTCACGGAATCCCTTGGTTACTATGCATACTCCTCCCAAATTGTAATGTTTGGATATGCTTTCTGTCAAGAACTCTGCACGCAATCCCCCATCGCGGCTACAAAACCATCGCTGTTCCAGTTTTTTTTACAATTCAATGCTATCATACAAATACTGGGCTGACAATAGCGTGGAGCAGACGGTCGAGAGCAAGACGCGTGCCGAATACGCTTCATGGATCGGACTGTGGTACAATCACATAGGAAACCCTGGATGAGGGGAGATCTAGCGCAAGCAAAAAACGATGGATGTATTTGATGACTGATAATGAAGTCAGGAACCCGATTCCCTAAAAGGGGATGGGCTTGTGGACTGTGGAGCGCACGAGTTCCGGCTGTTGCAAGTTCTCCCTCTTAAACAGTCAGAAACGCCACTGCCGTGGCTAGCCTGTCGGCTCATCTGACTGAGAGGAGTCACCTGACCAGACCCAGCCAGGGGTGAGCAACCCTCTTAAACAGTCAGAAACGACGCTGGCGCGTCTAGCCTATCGGCTCATCTGACTGAGAGGAGGAATTACCTATCGGGCTACGATATCGGCAGTGTTCAAGAACGGACCAACGGATGCGCGGCCAGTCCGTTGCTCTCTAACTTCTCAGTTAATCAGGTGTATGAGGGTGAAGCCAGTGCTGAGAAGACGTGCAGACCGATATCATCGTCGAGGCCAACCTTACACGGTGCAGCGTAGGGAGCCAGCCATCTCTGGTACGAGAGCAGGACTGCATTTCTTGCTCTTGCCCCGCAAGGGGAGAGACACGACGGAACCGCACCTGCGGGTGCCTTTCATTCCTCCCATAGCCTGAAGGCGTATGGGTCCCCTGAAAGGGTTTTTATGGCGGGCAATTACCCTGTTAGCGTCGTACGGTTTGGGATAGGGAAAGAGATACAACTCTACACAAACGAACTGGTCGTCACCGGGCCGGAGGAAGACCAAGATATACGCGTCCAGTTGCACGCTATACAACGGCTTATTTTGACCCCCGGCGATCCTAATCCGTCCAAATTGATATTGATGGCCGACCTGGATGATGAAACGACGGTTATTCTGGTGGAAGGGATGACCAATGCCCGCGCCTTTCGCACTATGCTGCCTCACTTGCAGGAACTCGCACCAGCTATCGAGCTTGATCCGCCTGATATGGGCGAGCAGTTGCGCCAGGCCCTGAATACACGGCGTGCCTGGACTATCACATGTTATGGCTCGTTTATCTTAATCTGCGTTCTCCTCTATGTGCTCTACTTGCTGGTAGCTTACATTGGCTCGATCCATCACTAGAATTAGGTAAATTATATACCGCAGAAATTTTCCCTCTTTTCTCCTTGCCTTCGTCTCCTTTTTCAGTTACGCTTCTTAACAGGACTTTTTCGCAGAAACGATTTATTCAGAAAGGACATTCGCAATGGCTGGTGAAAATGTATCGAAAAGGCCGGAGAAGAAGGAATCCGACGAGATCAACCCCGACGCCGGACAATATGGCGTAATCGATTTCGGGAAGAAGGAATGGGAGCAATACCGCGGGCACCACATAGCCGCACGTCCAGTCACTGGTCGGGAGGATCGTACTAAGAAAAAAAGGGAAGCGAAGAAGGAATGCAGAGAAAGATATGAAGAAAGGATAAAGGAAAAGACCGGATTATCTAGAAGTGAACTGCGGAAAATAGCAGACGAAAGAGGAGTACCTTATAAAACAGTATATGAAGAATTTGTTGCAGAAAAACGAGCGGAGACTGCTACTGCTACTGCCACGGTAGAGGAACTGCTGCAGCAGGCTCAGGCTCAGGCTCGGCCTAAGCCACCATCACCTAATCCTTTTCGTGAAGGGAGAAACCCTAATGACGATTGGTAGACTCAGTAGAGAGTAAGAAAGGCTTTGTTTGCATGAAAGATGTCCCTCATCCTCAGGATAACAAAAGTACAGTAAATACGAAAGCATCAAATAATGTATTACAAGAAATAAAAACTATACTGATCCTCTCCCATGAGGGAATGAAACTGAAGGCGCACAGCAATGAATACTAGGGGAACGAGAATAGCCGCTTGACTGGACGTCCTCTTTACAAAAATCCTTACCACATCCATTATGCTAAAAAAGAAGGTTGTATTATGGAAAAATCAGACAGCGTTATGCCCGTGTACGATCTTATAGATGATCAACGCATACGCGTGTTCCGGCGCTATTTTAGCGCACCGGGCGAGTTTGACATGATGCAAGTCGATGCTTATGTCGTTATAAGCAAGCATTATGTTGTCGTCTGTGATACGCTGCTCTGTCCTGAGGATGCGGCGAGCATGCTACAAACTGTTCATGGTGAGTTGTCAGGACGGCAACTCCTCGTCATAAATAGCCATGCCGATTGGGATCATTGCTGGGGCAACGCTTATTTCAGCGCTACTCGACGAGCGCCAATTATTGCGCACAAACTCTGTCGGCAACGCCTGCAGTCCCCAGAAGCGTTGGCCGAGTTGGCGGATTACCAGGCTCGCTTTGCCACGTTTCAGCATGTCGTGCTCATCCCACCAGATCAGACGTTTACACAGAGGTACACTATTCATGATGATGATCTGACGCTTGAACTATTGCCAGCGCCGGGCCACTACACGGACCATCTGGCAGTATGGATACCAGAGTTGCGCCTGCTACTGGCGTTTGACGCTGTAGAGCATCCGCTACCGCAGATAGAAAATGCTCAAGGGGTACGACCTATGCAGGCAACACTGGAGGGCTTTCTGGCGCTCCAACCGCATACGATACTCTGCTCACATGGCAAGATAAACAGTCCGGTTGTCGTTGCAGAAAATTTGGCGTATGTGCGCCAAATAGAGCGCCGTTGCCGTTTGTGGCTGGCTACCAATCAGACAGCAAGCGTAGACACGGCACGCGCAGCCATCCTTACTGATTATCCCTTCACGGAAGTTGTCGCGCAACCTGAGCAGGTAGAAGATCCAGCATTTTATAGATCAGCACATGAACAAAATGTGGATGCAGTGCTGCAATGGGTCATGATGAAACAGGATGAGATAGAGATGTAGTCCCTGCACTAATCCTCAGGTCGAATGACACGTTTCGCGTAGACGATGGTTTCGTGAATTTCGTAACCTCTAGGCACTTTCATAATCTTCTTTATCGTGCGCCCAGGGTTCAAACGTGCAAACAGGTTGCGCCGCAAAAGTTCGATGCCCACACCTAACGCCAGCGCTCCCACGCCAGCAGCCACGCCACGTGGTACTTGTGGATTATAGAGAATGGTGGGCAGATTTGAGCGTGTCGCTACAATGCTCGTAGACGTGGATGTGGTCAGATCAGTGCCACATTGACGGCAATACAGATCTTCTGCTCGATATTCAGTATGACAATCAGGACAACGCATGGGTCTTCCTCCGTATATATAAAGCTTTCATTAGCTCTTGTTCTTCTTGCGCTCCAGTATCTCGGCGAGCGCGTCTACTACGATGGCATTTTCTTCAATGGTATTATAAAAATAAGGCGCGATACGCAGTAAGCCAGGACGCGCATCAGTGATGATATCACGCGCAAGCAGTTCCTGCACAATCTCCTGCGGCTCCTCAAAGGCCAGCGTGACAATAGAACTACGCAGCTCCGGTTCTTGCGGCGCACAGACCGTCCAACCATGCTCACGAGCACGTGCAATCAAGTCATTGGTTAGATAGCGTGCACGCTCACAGATACTTTCTACACTAGCCTCTTGCACAATATTAAGTCCGCCATTGGCCGCATAGATCGCTGCCATGGCAGGTGTTCCCAGCTCTACACGCGCCGCGCCCGGTCGAAAAACCAGGGACTGACTATTGAACTGAAACTGATCGTGATGACCAAACCAGCCCGCTATCGTCGGCTCGAAAAGAAGACAACAGTCCTTCACGAATGTAGACAAAAGCCAGACCGGGACCACCCATCAGCCATTTTAGTGTCCCTGTGACTAAAAAGTCGATATCCAGCGCGTTCACATTGATGGGGAGTTGTCCCGTGCCCTGGTAATCATCAACCAGGATGTATGCTCCATGCGTGTGTGCAATATCGGCAATCGCCCGAATGTCCTGAATATAGCCACTGGTGTAGAGAACCCGCGAGGTAGCAACCAGTGCTGTTTGCGCGTCAACTTCAGTAGCAAACAACTCAGGCGCGATATAGATATGGTCAGGGCTGGCGATAAAGCGACATTCTACTCCCAGACGCTCCTTGGCAAGCCACTGGTAGGACAACGTGGGAAAGTCCATATCCGTGAGAACAACCTTATTGCGCGTCGTATAGTCAAGCGCGGAGGCGATGGAACTCAAGGCTACAGAAACGCTGGGAGCAATAGCGACCTCGTGGAGCTGAGCACCGATCAGCGTAGCAAATTTTTGCCGCACCTGCGCGATTTCTGCCAACCAGATTTCATACCAGGAGTGCGCTCCCCACTCATTCCACATCTCCATAAATTGTGACACGCCACGCATAGAACGTTGCGATAGTGCACCTAACGAGCAACTATTCAAATATGTTTTGCGCTGTAACAGCGGAAACTCGTCTCGATAGGGCAGGAGTTCGGGATGTTCGATAGCCGGTGGCACAGGAAACTGCATCCTGGGTTCACCTGTAGTCATGTGCGGCTTACTCCTTTAACAATAGGTCTTATTTTTTGCTGCGATGATACCAGCCATATTATGAGAGAAACTGCGTGTTCCCCTATTGTAACGCCCCTGTAAAAGAGAATCTATAGTTTGCGCCAGCAATATGCCAGATCTTGCCACCTCTCGCCCAGCAAACTGGCGTTCGCCATGAAAATTTTCTTTTGTATATGTTGATGGATGTTAGTTATGATACGTAGGCTACGTCACTGCCAGATACACTGTATGCTTAAACTCTGCTGCCAAATTTCCAAGTTCTGGGTCAATTGACGGCATTCAGGTAGTTGCGAACTATGTACATCATGACGGCCTGAAGTTCGG
Source organism: uncultured Chloroflexia bacterium (assembly GCA_963802635.1). Lineage (GTDB taxonomy): Bacteria > Chloroflexota > Ktedonobacteria > Ktedonobacterales > Ktedonobacteraceae > CAVTLG01. The sequence continues at coordinate 2,327,212 of CAWDJJ010000001.1, forward strand.
TCTGTATGTCACACTGGGTATTTCCAAGCAGGCCATGGCATGTGGGGATATACGTTGAATCGTGCGGTGATCAACACTAAAATTGCTGGTTGCCGCTCGCATTCAATGTATGCTCTGTCTCATCTGAATGCCTATGGGTATCAGAAGTGTCGGAGGACTATAGCAGCGAGAGGTCCGCTTCGGCCTTCTGCTCTCTTATGCTTCTTTCAACACACTCTTATATTCCCGCAGGAGCTTCTGCACCTTCGGATCGATAATCACTTGACAATAGCCCTGATTGGGGTTGCTATCATAATAATCTTTATGGTAGTTCTCGGCTGGATAGAAATTGCTGAAAGGCGCAATCTCGGTGACGACAGGATGTTTATAGCTCCCTGATTTTTCTAACGCAGCTTTTGAAGCCAGCGCAGTCTCTTTCTGTGCCTCATTGTGGTAGAAAATTGCTGAGCGATACTGTGTCCCGACGTCATTGCCCTGGCGATTTAGCGTGGTCGGATCATGTGTGTGCCAGAAGATATCCAGTAATGTTTCATAGGAGATGACGGATGGATCGTATTCGATCTGCGTTCCCTCCGCCGCACCGGTTCTTCCTATGCATACCTCTTGATACGAGGGGTTAGCTACCTGGGAAGCTGCGTATCCTGAAGTTACGGATATCACGCCTTTGAGCCTTTTAAAAATTGCTTCTGTACACCAGAAGCAGCCTCCAGCCAGAGTAGCAGTATCATACTGAGCCATCATATACCTCTCTTCTCTACTTTATGTTATGTGTGTTCTCTTCACAGTATCACGAAATGTGGCCGATAGCAACTCTCTGCATAGAGAGACAATAGATGTCACTCTGTTGGGAAACGTTGTCAGGGCGTTTTGGGTGCCCAGCACTCCCAGCCATCCGGGTCGGAAAAATTGGTCAGAACATCAAAAGCATCGGTACTATGGGGACTATAGTGCCACTGGCATGCGTCAGTGATCGATATGCCAACGGGCGCATTATTTTGGTCCAAGCATTGCCAATTGTACGCATTTTCATGGATCTTTGAACTCAAGCCCGTGCCATACTTATAATAACAGTAGCTATTCAGATAGGTAACGATACCACCAAGCCTTTGTTCATGTACATAGCATTGCCAACTTGACGGATCATAGTAATCGGCCAGTTGAGCGATGACGTCAGTGTCTGATGTTGCCCACTGGCATGCTTTATTGGTATCGATAGAGGTAGACTTCACCACACGTCCATCGGAATGGGACACGCAATACATATCTTCTGAAGTAATAACCTGCCACTGCAAGCCCTGTGAGTGGCAATACTGATCTAGGTTCACAGTACCGCGATACTCTGGGCTGGCCTCCGGTGGATGGTGAAGAGGTGCCGGACCTCCAGCGGGTTCGCTAGCGTCTTCATTGATGATGATAGAATCACTGTGAGTATCCTGCTGCTTGCCCAGAATATCGCGATCAACTGGTGCGCTGTTGTCGCCGATATAGTAGCTGCCCTTTGGCTGATCGGATACTTCTGTGCGGGTGATGACTGCCAGGCCGGAATAGTTGGTTTGGCTGTCTTTTTCAACTGCCAAGCCACCACCTTTATTGGCATGGTTGTCTTTGATGGTGGATTGGTCGATAAAGCCACTGCCACCGAGCAGTGCGAGTCCTCCACCGTATCCATTTGTCTTGTTGCTCGCGATACTACTTGAATTGAGTTCCAGTACAGCGCCTACTGCGGTGATACCGCCGCCGCTGCTTGTCTGGTTAGAGGTCGTTTGATTTTGCATTACTTGGCTTTGCGTAAGCGTTAACGAGCTGTTTAAGCTATAGATGCCACCGCCATTGTCATTTGCTCTATTATTATTAATCTGGCTGTAGGTAAGTGTCGATTGACCCTCCTCGCTATAGATGCCGCCACCATACTCCAGAGCTTTATTTTGCCATATCTTACTATTGGTGATGGTAAGCGAACCATAGACATTGGCAATGCCACCACCGCTGTTATCAATCGCCTGGTTGTCATAGATGCTGCTATTGTTAATGGCTAATTGTGCTTGTGTTTGGCTGTTGCCATGACTATAGATGCCACCACCTTGATAATAGGAGATATTGTGATCAATAATACAATTGTCGATAGTCAGGTTCCCTTCGTTCTCAATAAAAGATGACTGCTGCACCTCGCTATTGCTAAAAGAGATATTTTTAAATGTGACAGTAGCTCTCTCCAAAACATGCACGTGATAGCTTTGTGCGAGTGCTTTACCGTTGCTGATAGACAGAATATTGGGGCCTGGTCCGCTCAAAGTAAGGTCCTTCGTAATAGTGAGATCCCCGCTCTTCAGCAGGATCGTTCCTTTTAACGATGGCGCAAACGTTATAGTACTTCCTGATGGTGCATCCTGGATAACCTGGCGCAATGAACCTTTCCCACTATCCTGAAGATTAGTAACGATGGTGGGAACGAAATAAGGGGCGAGCAGATTGGCGGTGGGGTATATTATGGGAAAGAGTAGCACGCTAAGGATAGTAATAAACGCGCTTACCCTAAGCATGCTCTGGTTGCGCTGTTTGCGCATGCTGGTCTTAATGAACTGCTTTTCTATGGCATTGGGTATGTTGCGCTTGGACCATACCTGAGCCTCTAGCAACTGATCTCCTGTATAGAGTCGCCGAGCCGATTTTTGTTGTTTTTGCCACTGTTCTATTGTCGCATCCAGATTCTGCTGGGTGAGTATGTCCTCACGTGCTTTGCTGATCCAATCTCTGAGTAACTGCCATTCAGAGATGAGCGCTTCGTGGCTGATCTCATAGGTTGGTATGCGTTCGACCGTATGCTCGATAAGGTTTGCTGTTGTGACCTCATTGGCGGTCAATAGACGAGCATCGATAAAAGTCCTGATCGTCTCTTGCATCTGGCGATGGAGTTGCGGGTCGTCATAAGTAAAGTCGTTCTTGGGAACACGGCGGCGCGTAGCATCCTGTTCAACACTACCAGGGTTGATCAGACGAGTGAACAAGATCTCAGCGCATCTGCGATGCTCGTCGGAAGGTAAGCTCTCGTAGGTTTCTTTCGCGTGTTTACTCAGCGCACCGTGGACGCGACCCAGCGCATTGTATGCCTCAAGTGTCAGGGTGTTATCATGCTGCCAGCGTTCTTGAAATAGTTTGTCCAGGGTAAATTGCAAGAGTGGCAGGTTTTCCTCGCGTCCACGGATATCGTGGAGCAGTTCACCGACCAGATTTGCATCAAAGCCCACCCCGACGTCTGGCAGTTTGGCTGGCTCTTCGATTACCGCTCGCAAGTCCTTCACTGTCATCGGCGGGATGGGGATACGATGCGCCTCGATCATGCGATATGGCAGCGAAGACTTCATCACCTGATCAGAGAAGTCGGCTCGCAGCGTAATGATGACGATCACCTTATTCTCTGGCTCAGTTGCTGCCATGGCAAGTAAGTCAATAAATTGCTGTCGATCTGCCTCGCTAGACTCAGTAAACAACTCCTCAAACTGGTCAACCACCAGCACAACACGCTTGCCAGCTTCAGCGGCGATATCGTTGGCTGCATAGAGGTGAAGAGCACGGGTGGTTTCATCTTGCAGGTCTGTGAGCACTGTATCCATATTCCTGTCACCCACAGGAAGGAGTGGGATGAGCGTTTCGGCCAGACTTCTCACCGGGTCCGTGCCGGGCCGCATGATGAGGTAAGTCCAACGATCACTGCCGGGGATATATTCGCTAGAAGAGTTTCTTGTGGTTGCTGGTGGGTGAGATCCTTTCTGTAAGCGAGGAAGCAATCCAGCCATGACGACGCTCGATTTCCCCGATCCGCTGGGGCCAATGACGGTCAGGAAGTGTGGTTCCTGGCTTACGATGTGCTCTCTGCTCAGAATATGCTTTAGCTCCAATAGCATGGTATTCACCAGTTCCTCGCGTCCAAAAAGTCGCTGGCATCGCGGACGGTGAATGCTCGCAAGCCCTTGTATGGATTACGACTATAATCTTGCGTTATCTGGGGTGGTTGCTCCGTTTTCGTATCGGGTGTGTCAGCAACGCGCCTCCACCTGAAAATGCGAGCAAGCAACATTGGACGTTCCATAAGGGGTGGTGATGGCTTCTGCACAGGTAATTCAGATGGCACAATTGGCTCCTTTCCCAGGCCATTGATGGTATCCGGTTGATTGATGGCAGCAAAAATGAGCTGTTGCAGGTGTGGAAGTAGTTGTTGCAAGCCCTTCTGGTAGCAAGGTTCACGAATATCAATATGTTGATTTGGATAATTATCGAGAGGGACAACATCAACCCAGGCTTTCCCTTCTCTCCACAGTAGGTAAACTGGCTTGTTATACATCGATGCAAGAGCAAGCTCAGCGCGTACGACTCTGGATGCACGCGCGTCGGGTGTAGCCAGGTAGATAACGGCAGATGATCTGGCAATGGCGTCCCTGATCTCCTGATCCCAATCAACATGATCGGGTTTTATATTTCTCTCATCACGCCAGATAGGAATCTTCTTTTCCCTCAAATCTCGCTCGAGACGAATAGCGATGGACAAATTCTTGTGCGAATATGACAGAAAAACCAACGCTGCTGTGTTCTCCTGGCCCATAGCTGTTTCCACCAATCTTTCTTAGACAGGCTTCTCATACCCATAGGCATTCAGAAACGCGTTCTTAATTCCATCTGGCAACGCTGCTGACGCAGCTACTGCTGCGCAGTCAGCCAGATGGATCAGCAACTCTCGCGGCTAGAACTATGCTGCCGCACATTTCTCATCTGAATGCAAGGCAATATCAATCATGCTTCTGTAAATGGTTCTCCGTTGAAGTAGGAAGAGCGTTTCTCTGGGATTTGGCAATTTGGTAGGTATATGCTATTTCTGGTATCTGTTTCCTTCCTATTGTATAAGATAGATCTCTATTTGACAATAAATGCAAACTTGGGAGCCTAATGATCCTGGTGGCAATGTGTGACCCAGGCAGGATCATTAGACGTTTGCTCTATACATAAGAAATAGACGTAGTGGAAGTGTGTGTATCAAAAATAGGGAACCGCTCAATTGTACTGAAAAGAAGAACAATCCTGGCTCTACTCGACGTGATAGCTTTTATCCGAGTAGTTGACAGTAACGGTGAAACTGCCCTCGTTCAACTGCCAGGTTCTCACCTCGAAGGTGCGCACGCCACTTTTGTTAAGAGGGTCTTCTCTGGCGATGGCTTCGGCCTCCTCAAATGACCCGGCTCTCAAAATGGTCATACCCGTACCGGGTAGTAGGTCCTTGCCTGCCAGGAAAGGACCTGAGGCGAAGAGCAATCCGCGTTTTTCGAGGTCGATCATATAGGCTAAGTGAACGGGCAGCAGCGGTACTATTTCATTCATGGGCTTGATAGGCGTAGTCAGTACGACGTAGAGCACCTTTTGGAGCATATGGCTGGTGAGTTCGTTGATCTCTTCTTGTAATGCAGACATCGTTTGTCTCCTCTCATAAGAACCATGCAACGTAGAATATATGTGGAGTGATAGGCAGAATAGTTCTATAGCGATTGCCTTTCTATTTTACGAGATAGCTCTGCATTTTGCAATAAATGCTACGAGCATCTTGATAGGCAACTCGGAGACATATGTCAGCAGCAACAATACCTGCACATCTATTAGCGTCTTATACCAGTCTTATTTTATCTTTTCTAAGACATTGTTTAACAACTTTTATATGAATTTTATACATTTCAGGGTGGACAAAGTAGGTAAAATGTGCTAAGCTTGAGGAGGTTTACGCTTTCTTTGTGTATATACTTGAATTCCTTTGTTGTACATACTCGCAAGTAGGAAGTGACAATAATGCCCGATGCGCTGGGAAGTTACGCATAAATGAGTACGCAAGAACTGACTCTGGAACAGGCCTGCAAAGATCCCGCTGATGAACTGTCTCCTTTTGAATATTCGCTCGTACAACAGACCATCTCGGCGGCTGGTGCTCAATCCAACCTTCACGAAGTCTTTCGCCATCTCGTCAATACCCTGACGCTACCGCAGCCGCTAGGTGACATGTTGCATGCTCTGGCTACGCTCACTATGCAAGCATTAGAGGCAGACCTGTGTGTCATCATGCTACGCGATCAGGCGAGCAACGTTCTCAGGATGAACACGTGCGCTCCTGATTTGAGCGATAGGGGTGTTGTGATACAGCCGATTAGTATAGATCCGAACCTCTGGGAGCAACTCAGAGCTGCTATTCTGCGTGAGCAATTGCCCGCACTGCCCGAGCACAAAATTGCCGCGCTCAACCCATTAAAAAATGTGCAGTACACAACGTTGTTTCCCGTTCCGCTCTTCGTTGGTACTGAATGTATTGGCTTGCTCAACTGTTATTCCAGCAAGGTTCAGCGCTATAGCGACGAAGACTGGTTGATGCTTAATACCATCGCCAACCAGGCTGCATTAGCCATCAAGCATCGTCGTTGTGTCGAAGAGGACATGCAGGCCCATAAAAACCAGCTCCGCGCCTTTGTCGATGATCTCTTCTCTGGGCGTGCTGAACTAGAGGGATCATTGCGGCAACGTGCTTATTTCCTTGGCTATGACCTGGCAAAACCGCATGCGATTACCTTGCTAGAATTGTCCAATATGGAAATCGCTCCTGCTGTTGAGCAACCGTTGCTCTTGCCACAAGAAGAGCGATTGATGCGCTATGAAGCGGCCATTGCACAGGTAAAAGCCTGTATTCAGAGCGTTTATCCCTACTCGCTTATCGATGAACGCGACAACATTCTTGTCTGCTTATTCTGTCTCGATACTGACTCTGTTGTGGATCATCTCAACGCCTGGTTACGCCAACTGATACTCCAGATTCAGGAGGAGCGTCATATCCGCATGTTTGCGGGCATTGGCAACCTGTGTCACATTGTGAGCGACTATCGGCGTGGCTATGCTGAGGCCAGCGAAGCGCTCGCGCTCGGGCAGCACATGCACGACCAACGCTGTAGTGCTCTTTTTAATGAGCTAGGTGTGTACCGCTATATCCATGCTTTCGCGTGTACAGATACGTTGCGTGATCAGTATCAAGACACGATTGATGTGATTATCGAGTATGATCGCCGCAAGAAAACGAATCTCCTGGATACCCTGGAGACTTACCTGGAATGTGGCGGCAACATTGCCAGAACGTCAAGCCTGCTTGACGTACACCGCAATACGCTCTTGCAGCGTATAGAACGGTTACAAAAACTCTCTTTCCTGAACTTAGAGCAGTTACAGCATCGTCTCCCGCTGCTTGTGGCACTCAAAGTTTACCATTTGCGCGCTCATACGCTGCATAATGCGGGTAATGCTGGTATTGTATAATCGTACGCTTTGTGTTTATACATCCTGGTGTTTATGATTGGGCATAAACATAAGAATATATCCAGTCTCAAGAATTGACGAGATTTCAATGCCGAACGCGCGTGACTTGAGGCGCGTCCGTGATAATACATTGCGTACCGGGCGCATTTCCTGATCCCATACGCCTGCTTCTTGCGCTTCGAGCAAGCGCTTGCGGCTGCGTGCGACCGCTGTTTCGCTGACTCTGCCGCTATTGAAGCTAGCGAGCAACACTTCGTAGGGGCAGTAGTAAGGATAGGCTTCGAGCAAGGGTAGGAGAACGCAGATCTCACTGGTCGTGAATTGTTGCTCCATGAGCATGTGAGGTCTCTCCTGCTTGCAAACAAGATGCGAGAGGGTACCAAGTGTCGTGTTAAGTGCTAAGGTATGGCCTGCTGGCAACAAGCCTTGTAACGAAAAATGTAAAACTTCCTCATTGGTTTCCTGCAAATAGCTTACCGGGGCTTTGACTTTACGCAAGGAAACTTTTTGCATACAGGTGCTCCTTGTCTGGCTGGCGTGTAATTGTATAGGGTGTCGGCGGATAAGGATACATCTTCTGCTCTCTGCTCTCTTTTCACCTTGCCATGCGACAAGGTTGCATCTCCTTTCTGTCTGTACCAGTTGCTTAGGGTGTTCACCCTCTGTCTGTTGAATGTACATAAAACTGAGAGAAAGAATGTATACTATATACATTACATGATCGAAAAGGAAAAATCAAGTCTTTATGGATGTAAAACGTATTTCCTCGGTGTTTTGTCCGTGTGCTCGACCCTGACTGTAAGTGCGAGTGTACTGAAATAAACGATGTAAGTCCGCTTATTCGCCTTATTTTAACACAAATTTTATGCGTTCGCTGTCGTGTCTGTGTGTATGCACCACGCGTGGATAATGTGCTCAAGCTTATCGAGACCGCTCAAGAAGTTATCTATGGGGATGCTTTCATTGGGCTGATGTGCTTCTTCGAGCAAGCCTGGGCCACAGATATAGGAGTTAATACCCACCTGCTGAAACTGGCCGCCGTCGGTGGCATACGGTGCCCCCTGGGTTGTATGTGTCTGTATAATGTGACGTAGCAGCGTGCAAAATGCGTCGTTTGTGGGCGAGTAGAGTGGTGGTGTAGTGATCACATTGTCCACGCGGACGCCACATTCTGCGGCAAATTGCTGTATTGGTCTGGTGATGGTCTGCGCTATCTTTTCCTGGATCTGTTGTATGATAGTGTCTTCCTGATCTCCTGGCGCAATACGCATGCTTACCACGAGGTTGCAGGTTTCGGCAATCATGTTCGGTGCGAGGCCACCGTTAATCAAGCCGTAGTTCAATGTTGAGGTGGGAGATGCTGGGAAAAGCGCCGCGTTCTCTGGCGAAAAGCGCTGCTGGAGCTGGCTGTTCGTCTCTTTGAGGAGCTGGATAACGTCGGCCATCTTCTCTATGGCATTCAATCCAACCTGTGGTACGCTGCTATGTCCTCCTTTGCCGCGCACATGGATATCGAAGGTCGCATAACCCTTATGTGCTGCAAAGATATTGAAGCTGGTTGGTTCTCCGATGAGTGCCACAGTTGGTAGTGGGCAGTCATGCATAATCTGAGGTAACTGCTTCGCCAAGCGTCCTGCGCCCTGTCCGGCAACTTCTTCGTCGCAGGTCAAAATATACACCAGTGGTTTTTGGAGCCTGGCGAGGGAGAGTCTTTTGGCAGCCAGGACTGCCTGTGCCAGAAAGACTTTCATATCGGAGACACCGCGTCCGAAGATGCGTTGACCATCCGTGGAGAGTTTGAGTGGATCAACTGTCCAACCTGGCTGTTTATCGAATGGGACAACGTCGATGTGCCCGGAGATGATCAGCCCACCGGGTACTGTTGGTCCGGCCCAGGCTACGACCATGGCTTTCTCGACATCCTGGACCGTCTCTTTCAAGAGGCGCGTTGAGAAACCGACCGCTTCGAGATAGTTTGCAAGGTACTCGGCGGCATGAACGTTGCTCAGCGCACTGACGGTGTTGAAACTAACCAGTTGGCGTGAAATCTCCCACAGTTCGCTCCGCTCAAGCGAGGCATTGCCATTCATGCTATATTACTCCTTGCTACAAAAAAGGCCGCGCACCACTTTGCACAAGTGAGCGCGCCTCCCGACAGTCATCTCTCTCGACGAGACGAAGCAATGCAATGACGCTGTTTGTATATGATTGCATTAAGAGCATAAGCGATATTTTGCGGTGTTACCAGGGCCAGAGTGTCAAATCTTTCAGGACGCTAATCAACTGCTCATAGCGGTTGGCTACATCCGCGTGTGCAATTCTTGTATCTGGCTGTTGCTCGGTAAGCGTCTTCACCGTACGTTGTTGCTCTTCTTTCCACTGTTCTTCGCTGTATCCCTGTAGCACGGCATGCATAATGGACATGACGAGTGGATATTCCGCTGAGCCAAGTTTATCGTACCGCATGGCTTCCTGTACGTGAGCGGAATAAGCGTTTGCATGGCTTAACCTCCGTTGAGGGGCTTGTGCATTAGTCTCGGGAGATTGTTTACTCATCTGTTGTATTCCTTCTATGTTCTTGCATTCGCAATAAGGAAGTGCGACGATGCTGTTGCTGAATGCATCTAGTAGAGCATGTTTGGCTCGCAATGACAGAAAATTGTGCTCTTCTAGGACATGCTCTTAGATTCTGTCGTGAAATTGGTTGCGTTTCTTTTCCCTTGCTCGTCTCGCAGCGTCCTGGCGATAGGTTGTATAGCCGAAGACGCAGAGGCAAACCACGATGACAAGTAATAAGAGTACAAGTGGCGACACAATGGTATCCTTTCTTTTTTTTGTCCCTGACATACTGCTTACAAAAAATGTTGTAGTATGACAAGAGGAGAAGATGGTGCATAAGATGCTGGAGATTACCAATGTGCCTACTGGTAGCACTGCCCTGTCCTGTTGTCTATCCAGAATGCTTACCAGATTCATTCGCCGCAAGTCCGCATACAGTATAGCACAAAAAGCAGCCAGCAGTCTGACTGCTATCTCAGGTATTAACAAAATCCCATAATACAAGCGTGGCCGGAAAAACCGTTAAATCTCTTGTATTGTCGAGTAAATGCTGTTACTATAGAGCAAGAAATAGCTATCTATATAAACAGGGGAGCACAATGAACCTTTCACAAGGCGTGGATTTTTCGCGGGTTGAGATGACCCTTATCAGTATGGCAAATGGCACTCTTGGCGTCCTCCCGGAGTTGCTGGTCGCTTTCATCATCTTCATGCTTTTTTTCTTTGTCGCCAGGAGAATACGCACCATCGTCATTCTCATGACTGAGAGGCGTCAGCGGACGAAGAATGCTGGGTTGGTGCTGGGAAGATTGGCTCAAAGTATAGTTGTAGTGACTGGTGTGCTCGTGGCGTTGACGGTCATTTTCCCCTCGTTCAGGCCAGGTGATCTTATTCAACTGCTGGGCATTGGTAGTGTTGCCATAGGTTTTGCTTTCCATGATCTCTTTCAGAACTTTCTCGCGGGCATCCTCTTATTATTGACTGCTCCATTCAAACTGGGCGATGAAATCCTGGTCGAAGATTACGATGGCACTGTAGAAGATATCCAGACGCGTGCGACCACGATTAGAACACATGATGGTCGGCGCATTGTCATTCCGAATGCTGATCTTTTTACGCACTCGGTCACAGTGAACACGGCTTTCAGCAAGCGTCGCTTAGAATACGAGGTGGGTATTGGCTATGGAGACGATATTGAGCGTGTGAAGGCTCTCATTCTGGGAGTTCTTAACGATATTGATAGTGTCTTGGAGGACCCACCTGCCGAAGTATTTGTTGTCGGCTTAGGCGAGTCCAGCGTCAATCTCCGCATCTACTGGTGGACGCTGATGATCAGGCATACCCACATCCTCCAGGTGCAGGATAGAGTACTTACCATGCTCAAAAACAGGCTCTTTGAGAGCGGTGTCGATCTGCCCTATCCGACGCAACAGGTGCTCCTCAAAATGCAGGTGGAAGCTAGCAATGACGCTCATGCCGTTGTTCAGGGGGTGGATTGAACCCATTGAATTGGTTCAGCTCACCTATGTATTCGGATGAGAACGGTATCGCAGGACTGATCTCATCTGAATACAAGGCAATATTAAGCAAGGATGTCTAGCTTCTCACCACACTTAATAGGGAGTTAAATTGGCCGCTGGCGTACTGTTGCGCTGAATTTCTGTGAAGCCCCACATGCCGTGGCGGCAGCCATAACCAATAGAATCCTAAGGGCGAGTTCTCGGTTTCTCATGTACTTTATCTGGTCTTCATCTAATTTAGCTATTCTGTCACGATACCTAGTACGTTTATCCTTGTGAGACTCATGCCTTTTCAAGGATAGTGCCAATTCTTCCTCAATTACATCTATTTTATGTTTTTTCTCATTATATATTCCCTTTGCACCTTTCTCTTCTTTTACTGCTTCGTTATATTTAATCTGACAATCAAGAACCTGCTGATTGGCATTTTGTAGGATCGGGCTGAATGTCTTAAGTTTCTTGTTCGCATCCTCTATTTGTGCTTCCAGTGCTTTTTTTTTGTCAGAATCAAGGCTTTTTTTCATGCTGAGTCCATACAAGTGATCTATTTTCGTTTGTGCTTGTTCACGATTATTTTTATGAAATACTAACTGTGCGTTTGCATTGTCTAATGCCTGCTTCGCTTCTGCTGTGATCGATTCGGCAGTGTTCAATGCAGCTAATGCCTCCCCCACCTTTTCTTTCTGCGCAATCTGCTTTCCTTGTAGATAGACTGCTTGCACATCCCACTTCGTTCTTTTTACGCGGGCCATTTCTTCATCCTTTTCTTTTTTTTCAAATATATCTTTTCTTTCTTTAAATGTCAGGTCTCTCTTGCTCGTAATATCTAGCAAATTTTTTTTGACCTGCTCTATTTCTCCCTGTATTGTGCTTGTCTTTGCAAGATCATAGATACGCTCAGCAGCGGCTAATGCTGTTTGTTGCTCTGCATATACCTTTTCTCTACGATTGTTTGCCTCTTCTTTAGCTTTTGTGCGCTCTTCCTGCGCTTCATTACACATTTTCTGATACTTTTCCTTTGCTTTGTTTATTTGTGCTTCACCATGGACTGGTCCCTGTTTTTTGGCTCGCTTCATTACCTTATCTCGTTGAGATTCGGCCTCTGCCTTGATCTTATCGTATGTTTTGTCTGCTTGTTCAAGCTCTTGCACATACTTTTTGTCTGCTCTGTCGATTTTTGTCTGGTAGTCAGCTTTTACCTGCTCTCTTAGGGAGGTATGGGCTGCGGATTGAGGCTGTTGAGCCTTGCTATTGTCAAAATAGTTGGGGTGGTGCTCGATAAGCGTTTTCCACTCAGTTTTTAGTGATTTCTCGATGGTGGTTTTCATGATATGATCCAGGTAATACTCCAAACTGCCATCGTAAGTAACAGCGACAGATGTGCTTGCATTCTTTGCTGTTTGCCTGGCGAGCTTTGTTTTACTTGCAACTTTAGCAGTTGCTTCCCATGAAGCAGTCAACTGTGCCAGGCGGCCTTTGGCAAATGGCTCTGCTAGTGCCTGGTTGCGCACTCTAGTTTCAGTTGCCGCAAGGGTAATCTTATGTATAAGCCGATCCAGGACCGCTTTTACTGCGCGTTCTTGAGCTTCCTGATCACCTTCTGCTCTTGTTATATTTTCTACTTGACGCAATGCTGAAAGGCTTGCTATTGAATGTTGCTGTATGATAGAGTCATGTCTTACCCAGTTATCGTTCTGGGCATTTTTTCGCTCAGCGGCTTCTGTGGCATCTATACTGTTGGCGGTAGCTCGTCTGGCATAGGCGTCAAGGAACATCTCGTTGATAAAATATTTGATGATCTTCACTTGGGAGGTGCCCTTTGCTGGTGTAATCAGCTTGGTGATGGCCTGCGTGGTTTTATCATCTGCCTGTAACGCTGTAATTATTTCGGTTGTCCCAGGAGCGTTGTGTGCATCCTCGATAGCTTTACTGACGATAGGGTTATGACGTATTTGTTGTTGAGCGTCTCTTTCAACGCCAGCTCGGACTTGTAATGCTATGTTTAGGCTGGCAGCTTTGCTAGCCACTGCTCGAATTAATGCTGCTTCTTCGTCTTTATGTGGTGGTGTGTCTCCAGGAAGTAACGTAGACATATCTTTGTGACCTTTCAGGACGTTTAGACGGGTAGCTACTGCCTCTGTGCAAATTGAGTCTGCAATCATCGCTGCGGTTGCGTCCTTAGCAAGTTGTTCTTTATTAGCATCTATAGGTCTGACAAGCGTAAGTTCATCGAGATACTCGCTCACAAATCTGGAATCCGCAGTGGCCTTTTCATAAGCATGAACGGCGTCGTTGCTGTTATTATGAACGTAGCTCCTAACAAATTCAGGGATTGATGTAGAGGTTATACTCTGCATTTTTTTGTAATAGGCCATCGTCCTTTCAGCATCTTCTGCTGTAATCGTCTCGATAACATCGTCCATATGCGAGGCGTAATACTTTTCCTGTCTGAGTTTAGTAATCGCGGTCGCTGCATGGGGAGAGAGATGGCTAATATGGGCGAGAGCCAAGCGAACTTCATCGTGTTCGCATAGCGTACGTTGTAGTGTTCTGAGATCATTATTGCCACGCGCTGCTTCAAGCATTATCTTCCCACGTGTATCGATGCCCGCCTTGATGTACGTGATGAAGCGCTCTCCAGCGGCTTCTTGTATGACTGCTGTTTGTGTTTCATCAGCGACAGAACGGCGAATGGTTTTTCTGATGACCTCTTTCAGCGCCTCTCCACGTGCTGCGTGATCAGCAGGCGAGGGCGCTGTTTGCGCCAATTCAATGGCTTTTTGGACAGATTTCAGGCCGAGGGCTTCACTTTGACGACTGGTGACAGTGGGCGAGTTGCGCACTTCCTGAGTGGCTTTCTCTTGTATGGCTGTATAATCGACGAAAGGATCTCCATGGATAGCATTGTATTGAGCTTCGAGGATGGCATCTCGCTGCACTGTTTCGGTGATAAGATGTTCCACTGCCTCTTTGCGCTCCAGGGGAGTAGTCGTCTGATCATTGATAGTCTGAAGTGCAGTTACCGTAGCGTTAGTGAGCGTTTCATCGTTGCGCGCGCGCTGGACGCGTTGCTCAGCGGCAGGGCTTTTACGAGCTTCTTTCGCCTTCTCTCTGGCTCTTTTTGCGCTAGTAGGATCGGATTTGGCATCAGCCTGCGCTTGCTCGTAAAGGGCGAATGTAGCGTAAAAGCCCGAATGATGTATACCCTGGTGCGTGTGCTCTAGCCTTTGTACAAGTTTTTGTAATTCTTGTAGCTCTTTATCTGCTTCATCTATGAGCTTCCGACGACTTTCATCATTTTTGTTCATCTTATGGGTAGCATCTGCAACATCCTTGTCTCGTGATCGAGCGCTGGCTTCGTCTTCAGCTTTAGCTAATTTACGAGATATACGATCATAAAGAAAAACCCTCTCTTCTATATCTCGCATACTCAGTTTGATTGTTGCATCCATCAAATCTTTTCTAAATTTTTTTTTTGCCTCATCTATGGCCTTTTTTTTTGCCTCATCCAGTTGTTTTCGTCTCTCCTTTGTCATCCCTTCTGTGCTCATCTTCTCAGTTTGCACTACTTCCTCAAAGTTGCCAACAATTTCGCCGACGGCTTCATCCACACGTTTATGCAGCTCTCGCTCTTCATCTTTGAAGCGCTCTACATAGAGATTTTTTATAGAGTCCTTTACCTCCTTATAGTTCCCTTCTCTTGGCTTTGGAATCTCATTTATGCTCAATTCAGAGGATGATTTTGCTAATTTCTTGCGCATGTATGTCTCCTTGTTGCTCTACTGTCATTTGACCAGGACTAATCTCCGCAGAAAATGTGGAAATTACGACAAAACCATGATATTATCGTAGTTTCCAGGTTTAATAGATCTTGCTTGCATGAAGTTATCTCTGCTTGCTTGCATTTATTTAATTCTGTGTAATAAAACGCCGTGAGCAAGTGGTGATAATAATATTGCCAGCTATATCTATATATGCCATGAACAGTGTAAAATATTTTGCATCTGAACAGCTAGTCAGGAAGAAGAAGATTTAGCACATTTTTTTCGTCATATTCGTTAAGTTTCCTTATGTTGGTGTCGTTGCTTTCGTCTCAGGAAATGCTTCTTCACCCTCTGTTGGAATGTATTGGCATATTTTTGTGCTTGGCTCTTAATAATTGGATCTTCAGGGACTTGACAAATATTTTGTTTCTATGATAATTGGCTTTAAGCAGCATAAAAAAATAGACATTCAGAGGAGCTAATGAGGAGCATACACATGTCACCTGAACTGCGTACCTTGCCTACCCGCGCCGTGGATTGTTTAAAGCTCTGCTACAAACTCCACGAACGTGGTGAGCGTATCACGACTAAGGTGGTGAGGGAGCGTTTGCAGACATTGGAACGGACAGGTCAACTCAGTGATGCCACCGTGACGCAATTATTCAAATGGCTGGCCGAGCGTGGTTACGTTGTGCATACGCCTTATTATGGGGTCGAGTTGACCTCTGACGGTGAGGTGGTGGCGGCTGAGCTTGTGCGTCATCATCGCCTGCTCGAAATGTTCTTAGTGCAGATCATGGGTTTCCCGCTGGACGAGATTGATGCTGAAGCCGAACACCTTGAGCATGCTATCTCGGAGGCTTTTGAGGATCGTATGGATCTGCTGCTTGGTCATCCCACTGAAGATCCGCATGGGGACCCTATTCCTAGCAAAAAAGGCACTGTGGTTGTGACTCCTGCACAGCCGCTTGCACAGCTACCAGTGGGATGGCTTGCAGTCGTACAACGCGTGAATGATGATGATCCAGAGCTGTTGCGTTATCTCTCCTCGCTTGGCCTGGTGCCCTCTGCACTGGTACGCATGCTTTCTGTTTCGCCTTACGGCGATGTATATACCTTACAGATTGGAGAAATGACGCATTCGGTTGGTGGTGCGGTTACGCAGCGTGTCCTTGTGCGTCCATTGAACACTGATGTGGCACATAATTCTCTGCCTGGTCAGCTCCCTGAAGAAGATCAGTAAGAGCATGCACCTGCTTTTTGAGAATTCTGCTATATTAGCGATTTTTGTTGCCACACTGGCCCGGCATAGGCTATAATTCTGTAACGTGAAGTAATAAAAAAAGAGTTAAGGGCAGCGTATTCTATTAGCTATTGTGTATGTGGGTAGGAGGGTTTTATGATGGCATTTGAATTTACGAGCGAGAACGATTCACCAGAAAGACTATTAGCGGATCGCTTTCACATTACAGCGGGCTTTCACGATGGACAACGGGATATCATCGAACGACTTATACAGGGTAAGCATGTTCTGGTCATACAGCGTACTGGTTGGGGAAAGTCACTCTGTTATCAGATGGCTAGCCTCTATTATCCTTCTCTCACTATTGTTTTTTCGCCGCTTAAGGCACTTATGCGTGATCAATACTTGCATTGTAACAAGAACTATAATATCCCATCTGCTATCGTCAGCTCTGATTTTAGCGAAGATGAAAACAAATCAACACTACGTAAAGCTATAGATAATCATATAAAGATCTTGTTTATTGCACCTGAACGTTTGAGTAACATAGATTGGCAAGAACATGTCACACATATGCGTATTAGCATGGTTGTGGTTGATGAAGCGCACTGTATTTCGACATGGGGACATGATTTTCGCCCTGATTATCGTCGTATTGTACACTTATTAAGTGCTCTTCCTGTGCAAACACCTGTACTGGCTCTAACTGCCACAGCCAATAGGCGGGTAGAAGAAGATATTGTTTTACAAGTTGGGCAGAACACAGAAGTTATACGTGGTACGATGCAACGTCCCAACTTACTTCTGAATGTTGTTACTCTTAACGGAGATCGAGAGAAACTTTGCTACCTAGCGACGCTTCTTCCCCAACTGCCTGGGACAGGCATCATTTATACCGCTACGAGGCATACTGCGGAGATGGTCACTGCCTTTTTACTGGATCAAGGGATTGATGCGCGATACTATCATGCTGGACTTGATGATGATGAAAGACAACAGGTGGAACAAGGTCTACTGAATAACCAGCATAAGGTTATCTGCTCAACGAACGCTCTTGGCATGGGTATTGATAAACCAGATGTACGTTTCATTATCCATTACCAGTTTCCTGCATCTCCTATACACTATTACCAGGAAATTGGTCGTGCTGGACGTGATGGGAACTTGTCTTATTGTATCTTGCTCTATGATAAAGATGATGTTGAAATACAGAAACATTTCATACGCACTGCTAAACCAGAGAGTCGATACTATAGCATGGTATTAGCTACTATTAAGCAATCGTCGATACATGGCCTACGCGAAAAAGACATTCTTTTAAGAGCATCCATCCCATCTCAAACGATGCTGAGAACGATATTAGCAGATCTACAAGAGCAAGGATTTATTAAGAAAGATCAAGGACGTTATACTCCTCAGTTGCATTTCGGTCAGTTTGATTTCTCAGACTATGATGGGGTGCAGCAGCAGAAATTGCATGAGCTACATGCTATGATTAATTATACTCAAGCTGCTGTGTGTTATATGGACTATCTTACAAGCTATTTAGGGGATATCCCTGGAAACTGTTGTGGAGTTTGTGGTTACTGTGCACCGACAACATTTCCTCTTGTGGCACCTTTGGAACAGGTACAGCGGCTCGCAATGCGATTTCTTGAAGAGGATTTTTTACCACGTATCGAGAAACGAGGAAGTCAATCTGCAAAGCATGAGGATGGCTGGTCACTCTCATATCATGGAAGTAGTCACATTGGGAAGCTTGTTCGTCGTAGCAAATACGAAAATGGTGGTCAGTTTGCTGAAGAACTGATAGAGCGTGCTGTAAGGGTTATACGTGAGCGCTACCCTTTACCTCTTATTGATTGTGTAATGAGTGTTCCTCCTACCAAGAGTGGGAATCTTGTAGAGACATTTGCACGAAGCATTGCAAATGTGTTATCTATAACATATGTTCTTGCTTTAGTGAAGACATGTGAGACAGGGGAACAAAAAGATTTTGTCAATAAGATACAAAAAGCACAAAACGTAAAAGATGCATTTGCTGTCTCTGAACCGCAGTCTGTTGTGGGGCGTACAATTTTACTTATAGATGACATTTATGACTCAGGTCACACATTCCGTGCTGTCACGAAAGTATTGATCCAGGCAGGGGCATTGACTGTACACCCGTTTACGATCACACGTACATTACATTCAGATGATCAATAAGGAGCATACACCATGAATTTGCGAGAGCAAGCTTGCTGGCTTGCATTAGTATTTGAAAGCAAATTGTCCACACGTACAGTCAATGACATTTTGGTCATCTGGTGCAAGCAGCTAGGGCGAACGTTGGAAGAGTTTTTCGCTGCTCCTACGCAGGAATGGTGTGCGATCTGTCATTTGAAAGAAGAGTTCGTGCAGAGACTCGAGCAAGCGAAAGAGAAATTAGTAGCTCAAGCTTTTCTGACCGAGCAGTTACAGCAGGCGGGTATTTCTATCATAACGGTTCTAGATGAACGCTACCCTAAAGCATTGAAGCTAGCTCTTGGTCGCACTCAGTTACCATCAATACTCTTTTATGCTGGGAACCTGGATATTTTGCAGCGTCAAACGATTGCCATTATCGGCTCACGTAATGCAGGTGAAGAGAGTCTGCGTTTCACAAGAATGGTCGCTCAATATCTCGCTGACAATGGTGTAAATGTTATTAGTGGGCACGCTCGTGGTGTAGACCGTGCTGCGTACGAGGGAGCAACAGCAACAGATGGGCATACAACGGTTGTATTGCCTCATGGTATTCGTAAACTGAGTAAAGTACAATTGCGTGACTTGCAACCACGCATTGAAGCCGGGAAAGTTCTCTTGTTAAGCCAATTTCATCCAGATGCTACCTGGCTGGTAAGTCGTGCTATGGAGCGCAATAGCGTAGTGACCAGTTTAGCGCAAGTGGTAGTAGTAGCCGAGTCTGATACAAAAGGTGGGACGTGGGAAGGCGCAAATGGGGCGTTAAGACAAAAGCGCCAATTATTTGTACGCCATTCAGACAATGGGGAAACGCTTGCTGGGAACAAACTTTTGTTGGAGCGAGGCGGAAAACCGCTACTCTGGCCGGGCGAAAGCTGCAATGCTGCATTTGCCCCGTTACTGGAAACAGCTCAAACATTCAGTCGGGAGCAGGTTGACGTTTTACCACCACCCAGCCAGTTCTCGCTTCTTGCTACTAATTATGAATAACCAGATCCGGGTAAAACGTCATATCACCTTTTCCAGCTTTTATGACCCGCTTGAAGGGATTGAAATGATTTGATGCTTAGAAACGTTCCTCTCGGTGTCTATTACCCGGGAAAAAGCATGATGCATCGTCTACAAGCCAGGACCAAGCTACTCATGTTGCCCTGGCTGGTTATTATACTACTGATCGCCAATCAGCGTGAATGGCACTTTTTGCCCTACATAGCTATCGGCATGTTACTCATTGTAGGGATAGGACTGGCCGGTATTGCGCCACGTGATATATGGCGGCGTCTCTGGTTCCTGCTTATCATCGCGCTCCTGGGTACTCTTTTTACCCTCTTCTCAAGCCAGGGAGATCTGCGTGTGCTCTATCAGATTGGTCCATTACTGACCTCGTATGCCCTGGTTCGTAGTGTGCTGATTATCAGTGCTGGTATTATACTGTTGGCTTTGCTCTGCTCACTGTTACCGCTATGGCGTAGCAGGCGTTGGTTGTGGCCTCTGCGTTTGCTTCTGTCTCTGCTGTTTGTGGCTTTACTGATCATGCTCTGGCTCATCAGTGGCTCGTCACCTGCCACACCATACATAGTTGGTCCATTGATTGTCACCTATGGCAGTGTCTGGTTACTGGTAGAGACGCTTGCTGTCCTGTTCTTACTCTACATCTTCTGCTTACTCTTGACGATGACTACGCAGCCTGTGGCATTGATTGAGGGCGTGACGTTATTGCTTAAGCCGCTACGCCGTTTAAAATTGCCTGTTGATGATTTCGCGCTGATGACGCTGCTCGCGTTGCGCTTCATCCCAACCTTGCTGGACGAGGCCGAGCAACTCATCAAAGCTCAAGTGTCACGTGGTGCCGATGTAGCTCATGGTAGCATTGGTGAGCGTTTACAGAGTCTCTTCATGTTTTTTGTGCCATTTATGCAGGGAGCCTTACGCCGGGCTGCTGACCTCTCTGTGGCATTGGAAGCGCGTGGCTATCGTGTCGAGGGCAAGCAAACGTTGCTCTATGAGACGTCGTTGGGTATGGCTGATTATCTTGCATTGAGCATCGTCATGCTCATCACTATCGCCGCCCTGCTCTTTTGAGTCACCACACACCCGCTTGAAAGACGGGTGCTTGCATCTTGGCTTTGACCGAAGCGCTGATGAGCCAGAACTTCTCGGCCAGACACGATAGGACGGGTGACAGAGCGGAACAACCATCCGCTACTCCCGTAGGAGTCGCCCGGCACAGAAAGGAGTCTACAGGTTGAGCTAGCAGACAAGCTTTTGAGCTTCATGCCGATCTGTGCATGTTGAACGATCTACGAAGCATGGGTAAACCACATGCAACAAACAGTTTCTCGTGCAAGCAGAGGAGTGCCTTTCGGTTAGCTCGTTCATAACAAGATGAGTATAGCAAAACAACATTTCAATGTATATACCCATTTGGGAGTACCTCCTCTCAGTCAGATGAGCCGAAGGCTAGCTACGCCAGTAGCGTTTCCTCCTTGCAGTCAGATGACCCGAAGGGTAGAGGCGCTTATCTTGATACTGACACAAACGAGGCTGTCGCCTCTAGCGCTGCGCGCTCATGTGTCAGAAAGGAGATCGCCTCGTTTCTGACTGTCTAAGAGGTTCTGACCGTTTAAGAGAGTTTCACACCACTCCCATCACGCCACCGAAAGGAAGACTTTCTCATCCCCTGCTTGAAAGACCTGATTCTTACCCACATTTTACCATTGAATTTTGCGAAACGGCCAGTGGAGCCAAGTGCTCCCGTTGGTTATCTCATAAACTCTTCTTTGGGTATTGGCCTCTCAAGCTTCCCTAAAAAGATGTGGGTAAAAGACAGGCTTGAAAGACAGGGGTTTCCGAAAGTCGAGGTTCTATGAATTCATATAGCCAAAGAATACAATAGAGGTGCAAGAGAGTGAGATCCCAGGGCTGCGCAGTTATGACCCCTTTCCTACCCATATTTTACAAATGAAAAGGGGAGCCTCAGGATACTAGAGCAGTGACGCTCCCACCCCTTGAATTAATACAGCCCTCCCGCTTGACGCCCTCCAGCGAATTTGCCGGGCTGCTGAATATTCGGGCGAGTCGTACCAGAGCCTGAAGTGCTCAGTGTCATCGAACTCCAGGATCACCAACCTTTGGGGTTGCCAGTCTCCCTCAATCGTCTCCGTCGCCCCTCCGCGTGCCAGAAACTTACCGCCGTAGGGTGTTGGATTGACCAGTTTGCGATACTCTTCGAAGGTAGTTGGGTCTTCTACTTTAATACTCATGGTTCGCTCAAATTTTGACGAGATTTCAAAATTGTAATACACTACAAGCATGAAAGAAACGTTGAACATTGAAACTGAACGTGTAGATGATATTGCGCTGTTACTAGCACACATGCAGCGCATGAATATATCTGAGCTGCTAGATAAGCATATCCCAGTTCATGGCAATCGGAAGGGATTAAGCGTAGGGAATGTGACGATGGTTTGGCTCTCCCATATCCTTTCAGAAGCGGATCATAAAATGCACCATGTACAAGAGTGGGCAATGCGACGAAAAGAAATACTACGTGGCTGCGGGTTGAAGACGCTTGAACAACAAGATATGACAGATGATCGTCTTGCAGATATTTTACATGCTCTAAGCAGCGATATCCATTGGACAGCATTTGAACAGGATTTGATGGGAAGCCTGGTACGAGTGTATGATATGCAAAAAGCACGGATACGTGTTGATACGACCAGCGTCATGAGTTATGCTGAAGTGAGTGAACAGGGATTACTGCAATTCGGGCACAGCAAAGACCATCGACCTGACCTGCCACAACTCAAACTGGTGCTCGCAAGTTTGGATCCTTTGGGAATGCCATTGGCGACAGAAGTGATTTCGGGTGAAAAGGCAGATGACCCGGTGTACCTGCCGATCATAAAGCGGGTGCGTGAAGGACTCAAAAGGGAAGGACTGTTGTATATAGGAGATTGCAAGATGGCAGCATTTCAAACGCGTGCGACCATTCAATCATCGAAAGACTTTTATTTATGCCCTCTTTCAGCCATACACATCTCATCACAGCAACTCCAGCAAGAAGTAGATACCTTGAGAAAGAACGGAGATCCGCTCACAAAGGTTGAACGCATGAATGAGAAAAATGAGCATATTTGTATTGCTCAAGGATATGAAATGAGCCAAGAGCTGGATAGCGAGAGAGATGGGCAGATATCTGCATGGACGGAACGCCGATTGCTGATCCAATCAACAAGTGGAGCAGAAGGAGCGAAGCGTTCTTTGCTAGAACGCTTAGAAAAAGCAGAGCAAGCTATACAGGAGCTATTGGTGAGAAAGCAAGGAAAGCAGCGCCTAAAAACACGTGTGGAAGTAGAGAGAGCCATACAAGAGGTGTTAAAGATATTTCGCGTGGAAGATTTATTAGAGATTGCTATTTATGAAGAAAAGCGGGAAATACCAGTTCGTACTTATAGAGGAAAAATCTCCTCAGCACATCAAGAGAGCCTTTTTACGATCAAGAGTGCACGAGTGGAAAAAGCACTCGAGTATACTATAAGTCATCTGAGCTGGCGTGTCTATGTTACGAATCAGGAAAAAGAATATCTTTCTTTAGAACAAGCTGTAGAGGCATACTATGATGAATATCTTGTTCGAGCGGTGCTTCGGGCGCCTCAAAGGACATCCTTTCTCATTGGCTCCTCTCTATGTGCAGCGTGATGATCATCGAGTAGGATTAGTGCGCTTGTTGACGATTGCTTTGCGTGTTTTAACGCTATTGGAAGGTGTCGTTCGTCAACGTTTACAAGAGCTGAAGGGAGAGCTTGCCGGACTCTACGCAGGAAATCCCAAACGTCGCACGAATCAACCGACTGCGGAACGATTATTGGAAGCCTTCCATGAAGTGACGCTTACCATCGTTCGTGCTCCTGGGTTCATACAGCGCCATATTACGCCGCTTTCTTCTCTTCAGCAAGAAATTTTAACGTTATTAGGCTTTACGCCTGTCATCTATTCTCAATTGGCGGATGATTCTTAATTTCCATCTGGAAAATGAGCGAACCATGAGTTAATATCTGCAACAAAATAAACTGCCATGGAAACCTCTCTTTTTCTGTATAGTACACATACTTCTTTTAAGGGCTATGACTCAATAGCCAGGTATGCACTACTACTGGGCTGGCGTCGGAAGGCACTGGCAATTCCTCGAAAGAAGTAGAGCGCACGTCGTTGGATACCATATTTCTTCGCCAGAGCGACTTCAGCGCGTGCTATCTCCTGCGCATCACTGATGATCCTTGCCTTCCCCTCAATTGCCGTACCTGTCACTTTCCCGCCTGCGGTACACGGGGCCAATGTGACGCGACCAGAGTTGCGGATGCGCTTGACTTTGCCCGAGGTAGCACCTGTATAGATATAGATGATGCTGCTATCTTCAGCGAACCACATGGGAGTTGCCACTGCTACTCCATTTTTGCGGAACGTCGTCAAACTTACGTAATTGCCTGCGAGTAAGGGAGCAAAAGGGGATACTTGCGTACTCATATTGGATCTTCTCCTCATAAGAATAGATAAACGCCTTTTTGGCTTTCTCTGGACGTCAATGTCACTGTGTTGAAAAGGATAGGTCAGCCTCCTGAATGGGAAAAAGTATACCTGAATAAGCTGTGGAGGTCAATTGATTGAGCAGCAAGAGAAACGGCTTACCATTGATCCCAATGAATAACCTTCTCAAGTGGTTTGCGTGATCCAGTCTGGAAATCTGTTCCCAGGGTGTGGGCGACCGGAATGAGAGCTGCCTGCGTGAATTTGTCGTAAGGGATACCCAGCACTTCGGCTGCTTCTTTCTCATATCCCAGGTGCAGTGTTGTCCACGTCGTCCCCAATCCACGGGCGCGTGCTGCCAGCATAAAGCTCCAGACGGCAGGTAAAATTGATCCCCAGGTGCCTGCCTGAGCACTAACAGATGATCCTTCAAGTCGTCCCTGAATGCAAGGAATGATATGGACCGGTACTTCATGCATATGCTCGGCAAGATATTGTGCGGAACTCAGGATGCGCTCCTGCGTTGGGTTTGGAGTGGATGGTTGTGTGTTCTGATCTGCGTTGGAAGGCCCATATGCTGCAAAGCCCTGACGATACAGATCGCCGAGCGCTTTGCGTTTTTCCGCGTCGGTCACGATCACAAAGTGCCAGCGTTGCGTGTTGCTACCGGTGGGAGCCTGGACTGCCAGTTCTACGCACTCGCGAATGAGTTCAGGTTCAACTGGGCGTGAAAGATCCAGGCGTTTCCGTACGGCGCGGGTCGTCGAGAGGAGTTGATCAGGTGTAAGATCGAGTAGGGCCATATGTTTCTCCGCTATCTCTGTAGAAATATGTGGTACGGACATTGTACCAATGCCTATCATAGCCCATATTGGGTATACCTTGCAAAGTATGTCTCCTGACTGTTTACTACCTCTTCACTACTTGCAACAGCACACCGCCCGCGCCCTCCCTGACCACCGTCACCCCGGCCCGTCTGCTCACAGCCCACAACGCCTGGTGAATACCATCCTCAATATCCGAGCCAGGCAACAGATCAACGAGCCGGTGAACCGTCACCTCATCGCCTGCCAACTCTTTAATTGCCGTCGTTACGCCCTTACGAACATCTTTGATCACTGTCCTGTTGGCGAGGATTTGGAGTAATGTGGGAACAATAGAAGTATCTCTCGTTTTCCCTAAATTATAGGCAATAAACACACGGATTAATGAAATGAAAGTGGAATGAATGTCAGTTCAGCCTAGTGCCATTAGAAAAAGGATACCCCCAATGATGAATCCAATGACACCAAGAACGATTAGTACAGCTCCACCGCTGTTAGATACAATATGTTCTGGAGAAGATGTGACAATATCGATGATAAAACCAAGTATAAATAATAAAAGACTGACGAGAAGCACACTACAAGAGCAGCCTCGTACACTCTTGCGTTCTTTCTCACTCACCTCATGCTCTATCCGCTGACAATCTTCACAGACAATAGGGGTGCTGGCGGTCGTAGCGAAGTGCGTATGCATTCCACAATACATTTTTCCACATTTCGTACAATTGTATGCGCCGACGTTGTTGCAACCACTTGAGTATTGGCAGAGCATAGTAATCAATCCTTTCTTGATCCTTAGTCAGCTACTGGCTTGCTTTTTTCTCCTAAAAGTTCTTGCTCTCTTAGGACCTTACACCATGTGCCATACCTGTACTGAGTCGTCGTCAGAGCCAGAAGCAAGACGTTGCCCATTAGGCGACCACACTACGGCGCAAACATTGCCGTAGTGTCCCTGATAGGTGAAAACATTGCTCCAACTAGTGGCATTCCATATCTGCACAGGCCCATATGCTGTGCCAGAAGCAAGATACTTGCCATTGGGTGACCATGCCACCGATAACACAAAGTCTTCTTCGTTCTGACGAGTTTGGACGTTACTGTAGGTGAAAATCTTGCTTCCATTGTTGGCGTTCCACACCTGCAACGTCTGACCAACGCCAGAAGCGATGCGCTTGCCATCAGGCGACCATGTCACCGCCTCTACATAGCTAGAATGCCCACGATAGGTGAAGACATTGCCTCCATCGACCGTATCCCACACCTGTACGGTCCCATCAAACCCCCCAGAAGCGATGCGCTTGCCATCGGGCGACCATGTCACCGCTCTCACATAGCTGGGAGTCGCCCCCTTCTCATGGGAATGCCCACGATAGGTGAAGACATTGCCTCCATCGACTGCGTCCCACACCTGTACGGTCCCATCAGCGCTCCCGGAGGCGATGCGCCTGCCATCGGGCGACCATGTCACCGCCTCCACATAGCTGGAATGCCCATGATAGGTGAAGACATTGCCTCCATCGACTGCGTCCCACACCTGTACGGTTTTGTCGGCGGAGGCAGAAGCAATGCGCTTGCCATCGGGCGACCATGCCACTGATAACACCTGATCGGAATGCCCACGATAGGTAAAGATGTTATCCCCACTATTGGCGTTCCACACCCGCACTACCAAAGGGCCACTCAAAGAGGCAGAGGCAATGCACTTGCCATCGGGCGACCATGCTAGTGATGATGCACCATCCCCTTTTTTGGTGAAAAGCTGACCCGCAGGAGGAAGTAAGCGCAAAACAACCACGAACACGCTGGCTCCAATGGCAACAGTCGTCGTTATTCCCGTTCCAATGAGAAGAGTGCGACGCGAGACTTTAGTCTTGCTATTGGTCTTCGCTGGCGTTGTCAGGTCTGGTGGAGCCTCCGTTGTGAATGGGGACACAGCTCCTACTACTGGTTCATTTACTGCTGAACTTTGTCGCTTACCGCATCTATTGCAGAAAACGGCGTCAGCAGGAAGAGGATTTTCGCAGTAAGGACAAAGCATAGTTGATCTCCTGGTTCTGAACTTGTCCTCTTCCGCTGCCTGCTGGATCTTGTAGAAGAGGAACTGTTTGTACCACTGTGAGAAGACCGTTCAAAATCGGGTGCTGGCTACCAACTCACTTGATTTTGAACAGTTTCCTCCGTGTCTCTCATATCGCGCTATCCGCCAACCACATCCCAGTTCGCTGAGAAAGCCTGTAATCAGTGTCAGCATCTCAACCTCGGGAAAATAACGCAACCCTTGATTATGAAAATACCAGGCGATTTGTGGCAGCAGCTTTTTCTGATCAGCAGAGTTCATGCTATGGGCGCGCTCAATATAGCGTGTCCCATCCCAGCGCGTGAGCAGTGTCTCTATGCACTGTTGATAGAGTTGTGCGCGGCTCTCAGGTAATTGTTGCGCGTTCTCTTCATAGGCAATCACGATCAGCGTCAGCAGCAGAGGATTGGCGGCCAGCGTAGCCAGGCGTGGTCTTTGCTTCAGTGTAGCGATCAACTTTGTCGCCAGTCCATTGCGTCGTGCATCGCCATAATGCTGAAACCACTTCGTAATAAACTGCTCTATCTCCTGTGGTAGAAAGTCCAGCACCTCCAGTTCAGTGAAGCCCACCAGTTGTCCACGTTGGATGTAGCCCGCTTTGCGTGCCGTTATCACGACCGGTACTTTACTATAACGCCTGCTCAGATGCACAATCGCCTCGACGATGCGCTTATAGGACGCCTCGCCAGCCTCCAGCGTCTCGCCCACCACCGTCTCATCCAGCGCATCCAGCAGCAGCAACACCTCACCATTATGCATGCGCTGCTCTAAAAAGGCCGTTACCTGTGCTTGCGGCAGGCCGTAGACTGTAAACGCCTGTACCGCCATAGCGAACAGGTCCACCTCTGGCGCTTGAGCCGCCTCTTGCAACTTGATATAGATCGGCAGAGCTGGCAATCCGCTCAACTTGCCTTCGCTGGCCTGTACCGCGAGGCGTTTCAACAATGTTGTCTTACCCGCGCCAGGATCGCCCAGGACGATGCAGCGTTTATATTGTTTCAGCGCCATAGCTGGATCGACCGCTGAACTGCTGCGCCGTTCCAGTCCCAACTGTTTCTGCTGCATAATACTCAGCGGATCTTGCAGCCTTTGTTCGTCGATATCCAACGTAGAGCGCCGCCGTGGTTCTTTATGCAGCCGCACCTTCACATAGATATCCGAGACTGCGAGATGGTTGCTCATGCCCAGAACCTGCAATCTCGCTATGCTATCATCATCCAGCAACCGGGCACGATACGTATTCAGCAGTTCCGCGCTAGGTTGAGCTATGCTTGCCTGCTTTTGCTTCTGTTGTTGGGCTATTGTTAGGGGCCGTCAGAAAATAAAGGTGGTAAAGTGAGGAGATGTGTGGTAAATTATGAGGCATGGATGAAAGAGAAAAAACGATCAGACAGAGATTCGACCTGCTGGCGAAGGAACTCAATGAGCGGACACGACGACTGCTCGCAGCTTCTGAAGCAATAGTGATAGGGCGTGGAGGAATCGCCATCGTGTCGCGAGCAACTGGGCTCTCCTGCAAGGCGATCAGTTTGGGCATCAAGCAACTTCACGAGGAGGCAAGCATCAGCCCAGGGCGCATCAGGAGGGAGGGAGGTGGGCGCAAGAAGACGGTGACAAAGGACGTAAGTCTGAGCGAAGACTTAGAGCGTCTGGTTGAGCCAGTGACGCGGGGAGACCCGGAGTCGCCACTGCGTTGGACCTGCAAGAGTGTACGCAAACTGGCGATGGAACTGAACCGACAAGGTCATCAAATCTCCCATCAATTGGTCAGCGAACTGTTGCACGATCTGGGCTATAGCTTACAAGCCAATCGCAAAACACGCGAGGGAGGTGAGCATCCCGATCGCAATGCCCAGTTCGAGCAGGTCAATGCACAAACCAAGAGCTTTCTAGCGCAAGGCGAGCCTGTCATCTCGGTAGATGCGAAGAAGAAAGAGCTGGTGGGTGATTTTAGAGAAATCCTGGGCGCGAATGGCACCCAGAAGGAGAGGCGCAGGAGGTGCGGGTCTACGACTTTCCCATTGCCGGGCTGGGTCGAGCCACCCCTTACGGGATCTACGACTTGGAGAGCAACACGGGCTGGGTCAATGTGGGCATCGACCACGATACGGCGGCCTTTGCGGTCGAAAGCATCCGCCAGTGGTGGATACAGGAGGGCAGGCAAAGGTACCAGAAGCGAAGCGGTTGCTCATCAGTGCGGATGGCGGAGGCAGTAACGGCTCGCGAGTGCGTTTGTGGAAATGGGAGCTTCAGCTCCTGGCAGATGAAATCGGCTTGGCCATCACCGTGTGTCATTTGCCTCCGGGAACGAGCAAATGGAACAAGATTGAGCATCGCCTCTTTGCCTGGATCAGCCAGAACTGGCGTGGCAAGCCGTTGGTGGATTACGCCGTGATCGTGAAATTGATTGCGCCAACCACGACGGAGGCTGGGTTGACGGTCCAGTGCCAGCTTGACACGAACAGCTATCCGACGGGGCGCAAGATCTCCGATGAGGAGATGACCACGCTCTTCATTGTCCCTGATGCCTTTCACGGTGAGTGGAATTATACGCTCTTCCCGCGCACCAGCTCAATTGATACCTTTATTCTTTGACAATTCCTTACCTCATAAATCTTCTTTGCCACGCGTTTCCACCACTCCTCGCGCCTGTGAAAGCCATGGAAGCTCGACAACGGTTCAGAAGGTTTATTGGCCGCCTGGAATTGCGAGAGATTTTTCACGTTCTCGAAGCCGCACGGACTCAGAATCACCGGAATGATCTTGATGCCCCTCTGCTCAGCGGCATCCAGTAGCGGAGGTAATTCATTCTGGCGAATAAAGTGGGACGCTAAAAAATCCGCGCTGATCAGCAAGACAGCGGCGTCGGCGCGTTGCAGAGCCTGCCTGATATCGTCAAACCACCTTGAGTCCGTCGCAATCTGCGTATCATCCCACAACCAATCCTCAATCGCGTCATCCCCCACATACGGGCTAAGATGTACCTTCAAGCGTTCTAAATATTCAGCATCGCGGTGACTATAACTGATAAAAATATGCAAGCGGTCAGGTGGAGAGGATTGCATTGCCTCTTATTCCCTCTACTATCAGCAGCTATATAAACATCTAAGTTTATAAATCGAAAGACATGTAGCACGAGTATACGAACGTCCTTCATATTTGTCAATATCAATCGTGCATGCATCTTATCAGCGCGTAGGGCTGCGACAATGCTGTTTAAAAAAGAACGTGAATTATCCGCAGGAAATACGTTGCATTATTCAGGGGAGATGCTCACTGTCTTCACGGGAATTTCATATAAACTTGGTATACTCAGACAAAGAGCACGAGGTCTACGGGCATCGTCTCGATCAAACAAATAACGTCGTATCTCTATCATTTTAAGACATTAGGAACGCTCATGAAGCCTATGTATAATTCGCGACCGCCTTCTTTACAGAACAGGAATGCTCCTGCTCACATGCCAGTAGCAGAGACACCTCCTGTTCAGCAGACGCTATACTTTCGTACCTGGGTGCTATTGCCATTGCGTCTTTTTCTCTCCATTACTTTTATATATGCGGGTATCCAGAAATTTACCGATCCACAGTTTTTTCATAAAGCGACGCCTGGTTATATTGGAAATCAAATCATCGCCTTCGCCCATGGCTCGCCGTTACACGCCATTCTCCTGCAGGTTGTCTTGCCTCACGCGCAACTATTTGGTGTGTTTATTGCTTGCGGCGAAATCGCCATCGGTCTGGGTGCGCTATGTGGTTGCCTTTTTCGTCCGGCTGCTTTTTTCGGTATGCTGATCAGTGGACTTTTTTTTCTCACGGCTAGCTGGCATGTCTATCCCTACTTCTACGGGTCCGACATTGTTTTTTTCTTTTGTTGGCTTACACTGCTACTAAACGGTCCTCTCAACACAGGATTACCCTCAATTGATGCCTGGTTGATGGACAGCCTTTTTCCACAGGCCCCAACACGATCACAAGATCTACTTTCTTATATGCTCTATACCTTGTTGGTAGGAGGACATGAGAGATCAATCGCTGCTGTGCAGGCATCAGCGATGCAACAGAACACGTCTTCGTCATATAAGAGAAGGCAAAATGCTGCCCTGCGAGCGCAAGAGATGCGACGGAGTTTCCTCAAGGGAGCTTTTGTTGGTGGGATAAGTGCGCTCGTTTTGGGTTTTGTAACTTATGCTCTCCAGCTTTTTGGCAATAGTGCGGGGGCAAATTCTTCTGCTGGAGGGGATCTCTCCTCATCGGCTCCCAGTACAGCATCCGCTACGCAAGCGACTACGACAAGCGGAAGCTCTCAGGTGATTGCAGAAGTGAGCGCGGTGCCGACGGATACGGCGGTTACGTTCACTATTCCATCCACTGGTGATCCTGGAGTACTGATTCATCTTGCCAGTGGAAAATTCGTGGCTTATGATGCAACCTGTACGCATGCAGGCTGCCAGGTAAATTATGATCCGAGCAGTAAACTTTTAATCTGCCCCTGCCACGGGGCTGAATATGATCCGACGCAAGCTGCTACAGTGCTATCAGGTCCAACCGTTACGCCACTGACTTCAGTCACGATCCATGTAGATAGTGCAACTGGAGCAATCACGCTCTAGCACCGTGCAGGACGAGTTGCTGCAAGTGCTCGTCCCGCACGGGGAATATCTATGCTTCTGATTCTTTATTGATCTCGCCTTGTGGCTTGAAATTGAGCGCCACAGAGTTGATGCAATAGCGCATACCGGTTGTTTCGCGTGGACCATCAGCAAAGAGATGGCCCAGGTGAGCGCCGCAATTTTTACACAGCACCTCGGTGCGCCGCATAAAGTGTGAGTTATCCTCGCGCAACTCTACATGCTCGCGGTTAATCGGGTCATCGAAACTGGGCCATCCTGATCCCG
Organism: uncultured Chloroflexia bacterium; assembly: GCA_963802635.1. Classification (GTDB taxonomy): domain Bacteria; phylum Chloroflexota; class Ktedonobacteria; order Ktedonobacterales; family Ktedonobacteraceae; genus CAVTLG01. Next base: position 2,359,180 of record CAWDJJ010000001.1, read on the forward strand.
ACTCAAATTTGGCATCTGAGGAAAACAGTGACTGACCGCAAGCGACACATTCATAGGTCCCTGCTGCATGGTTTTTATACAGTGCGCCACTAAAAGCGCGCTCAGTGCCTTTGAGACGACAGACGCTATACTGATCAGGCGTAAGGTGTTCTTTCCAGTACGCTTCGGGTTGGTTTCTTAAATCTGCCATAATGTCGATCCTTTTGCTGATATGGATGATAAGTAAGTTATCTCCACAGAAGATAACACGGCGCGTCCCAAAAATGTTTCCTGGTTAGCATCAGTACGCACATTTTTGCAGAGGGTTGGTTTTGTGTCATCGTTATCTATGCTCAAAACACGGCGGGTTCTTGATACTCGCCAAAGGTAACGCGGAAGACATCCATGATCTCGCCAAGCGTTGCATAGGCTTTGGAGGCTTCAATCAGCGCAGGCATCGTATTCTCCGTCCCTTCAGCGCTGCGGCGCAAGTGCTCTAATGCATGTTGTACTGCGTGCTGGTCTCGTTCTCGACGCACACGTTGCAGGCGTTCTACCTGTGCACGCTCTCCAACCTGATCAATATAGAGCGTAGGGACACGCACCTCCTCATCTATAAGGTAGTCGTTGACGCCGACGATAGTGCGTTGCTGCTGATCGATCTCTTGCTGATAACGGTAGGCTGCTTCAGCAATTTCGCGTTGAAGGAAGCCATTTTTGATACAAGGCAAGACGCCTCCTAATGCCTCTATGCGCGTGATGTAGTCCAGTGCCTCTTGCTCGGTCTTGTCGGTCAGTGCTTCGAGAAAGTAGGAACCACCCAGCGGATCAACCGTGTTGGTGACACCACTTTCATGTGCGATGATTTGTTGCGTGCGCAGCGCGATGAGCGCGGCTTTTTCGGTCGGGAGCGCCAGTGCTTCATCTAACGAGTTGGTGTGCAGGGAATTAGTGCCGCCGAGGACGGCGGCCAGAGCTTGTAGCGTCGTACGTGTAATATTGTTTTCGGGCTGTTGTGCCGTCAACGAAACTCCAGCCGTTTGAGCATGGCAACGCAGCATCCAGGAGCGCGGATCTTTGGCTCCATACCGCTCACGGAGCAAGCGTGCCCAGAGACGTCGTGCGGCGCGAAACTTGGCGATCTCTTCAAAGAAGTCGTTATGCACATCGAAAAAGAAGGACAGGCGTGGAGCAAACTCGTCAATGTGTAGACCACGTGCCAGCGCGGCCTCAACATAGGTCAGGCCGTTGGCGAGTGTGAAGGCTAATTCCTGGACGGCGGTTGCGCCAGCCTCGCGAATGTGATAACCGCTAATACTAATCGTATTCCAACGTGGCATAAAGTGTGTGCCAAACTCAATGGTGTCGATGACCAGACGCAGCGAGGGTTCAGGTGGGAACAGAAACTCTTTTTGCGCACTATATTCTTTGAGAATATCGTTTTGCAGTGTACCGCCCAGACTTGCCATCGCATATCCCCGCTTCTCGGCGTTGGCGATATACATAGCCCAGATAGCCGCCGCCGGACTATTGATGGTCATCGAAGTGGTAATCTCATCCAGTGGTAAGTCGGCAAACAGGATCGCCATGTCCGCCAGCGAAGAGACGGCGACCCCGCACTTGCCAAATTCACCCACAGCCATGGGGTGGTCGGTATCGTACCCGTAGAGCGTCGCCATATCGAAGGCGGTGGATAAACCTGTCTGGCCTTGCTTGAGCAGATATTTGAAGCGTGCGTTGGTCTGTTCTGCTGTCCCAAAGCCAGCGAACATACGCATAGTCCAGGGTCTGGCTCGATACATGGTTGGTTGCACGCCACGGACATACGGGTACTCGCCGGGAAAGCCAATATCGCGTTGATAGTTGAGGTGCGCGTTGTCCAGGGGAGTATAGAGGCGTTGAATCGGCACGCTGGAGGTCGTTATCAGGTGATCGCGTTCGGGCAAGCGCTGTGTAGAGCGGGATACGGTCGTCTCTTCCCAGCGTTGCTGCTCTCCTTTGAGCTGTTCCAGGACGGCAGCATCAAAAAGCGTCCCTTGCGTTAACTGAGCGTCCTGCTGCTTCCCATTCAGCTTATTTGCTGGTTGTTCAAGCATAAATAACGTCCTCTCAGACTGTAAACCTCAGATCTTGTCAGCACGTCTCAATACAAGGTGGAACGTTCATCCTTTGATATGCAAAGTGTAGCTTGAGTTAGTGCAGGTGTCAACCTCTATTTCTGAACCTGATTGAGCTGGCGGACGTTGTTGCATTACTGGCTTCGATATAGTAATATTTGGCAAATCAAGGGATGCGGTAACTCTTCAGGTCTGCTGGTGTGCCTGTGAGTTCCAGATCCTTCAATTGTAGAACTCTCCCAAAGAAGGAATTTCATGTCGGACGATTACAATGTGCTTATTGTTGGTGGTGGACCGGCTGGCCTGGCTGCGGCTGAGTCGGCGGCCAGGGCGGGTGTACGCGCTCTTGTTTTAGAGCGCCAGAACGAGATCGGATATCCTATTCATACAAGTGGTGGTAGCTGGGTCAAGGACATGCAGGCGCTGAATATACCTGAGCACCTCTATCATCCCATCAAGAAGGTTATTTTTCTTTCTCCGCACCGCGAGGTCCCTCTACGCTATGACCCGGCGGTTGCTTGCGTAATAGATGTCCGTGGTGTCTATCAACACCTGGCGGCGCGAGCTGTCTCGGCAGGCGCGACCATTCGTGTCAGGCACACCGTCGAGCAGACACTACTGGAACATGGTCGTGTGTGCGGTGTCAGCGTAAAAAGCCATGTGGGCGAGCGTATAGATGTGCATGCCGATGTAACCATCGACGCCAGCGGCTTCTCGCGTCATATTGCAGTACGGACAGAGATGGGTAAGGCGTTCCATCGCTATGGATATGGGGCAGAATATGATCTCTATGCGCCCAATTATCCACAGGACGAGCTATTTCTGATCATGGGTAGCGCTTTTGCACCGCATGGGTATGCCTGGGTTTTCCCACGCGGCAATGGCCGTGTACGCCTGGGTGTTGGTGTGATCCATCCTGACTGCGATGACGATGCTCGTGTCTACCTGGACCGTATCATGCACGAGATACCGCAGCTTACGGCAAAGTTCAAGGATGCCAGTCCTCTTGAATATCATACTGGTCTTTTCCCGTCCGAAGGGCCGGTGGAGCGCTTCTCACGTGATGGACTTCTGCTGGCTGGTGATGCCGGTGGACATGGTTCAACGCTGGTTGGCGAGGGTATTCGCTTTGCCATTTACTCGGGACACATGGCTGGTGAGGTTGCTGCCGAGGCTGTTAAAGCTAAAAATACCTCTGCCGCGTTCCTTGAGCGGTTTGACAGGCGCTGGCGGGCGCGTTTCGGGCGCGACATGGACATCTCTTACACGATCAACAAGCATATCGCTTCCTATACTGATCAGCAGTGGGATAGCGCGTTGGATCTTATGAAGCGTCTTACTCCAGCGCAAATGGCTCAGACACTGCGTGGAGATTTCAGCGCCAGTCTCATTGTTGGTATCATCGCGCGTAACCCGGCTATTATTGCTACGGGAGGCAAGCGCTTCCTCGATCTTTTGTTGGAGCGTATCAATAGGCCAGTTGCCCTCCCTGCCGAGGGATGAGTGGCGATACGCATATTGAAGAGGACGAGCGTGCAGCCGAGTATGTCAGGCAAGGAAGTGGGGGTTCACGCTCTGTTCCGACCATCGTTTTTCCTGATGGCTCTATACTTGTCAGGCCAAATGCTCGGGACCTGGCAGTCAGGAAAAAAGATCTTTAAACTTTCCCTCTCTTTCCATAGCATTCATATTTCCCTTCCATATATAATTATGCTAGCAAGCTTGCAGCGAATTCGAGAGCGCAGTTACGAGATCGGCTTTTATCTGCCAAGAATGAAGAGCATTCTTTAACCATGATTACTGACAGTGGTAAAGCAAGGTGCTTTAAATGTGTTAGAGAATATACAAATGAAAAGAGGTATTTTCATGAGTGGAAATACGGAAAGAGCAAGAATAGAAGGATCGGCTGGGCCGATAGAGAGTTCACATAGTGGAGATATAAATACTCAACCCCTCGATGTCTTAAAAGTGACCCATTACGAAATTAACAAAGCATTGACAAAAGTTGTTAGAAAATCAGGTGTAGGTCGAGAAAGAGCAATAAGTGTGGCAGTGCTTTGGCGAGATCAAACCGCACAATATGCAGACCAGCAGTTAAATGCAGGAAAAGAAATAACCTCTCAGCAAGCTTTAGATCGAGGATTACAAGATGCAATTCAAATATATAAAGATCGTCGCTCATTACTAACGTCTCTAAAAAGTAGGAAGAAATTAGCACTATTAGATGATTTATCCAAAGAGCAAACGCGGCAGAGCCAATCGCTCCAATTAGAGAGAAGAACAATATCTCAAAGTGAGGCTGCGATCCAGCAAGAAACATTTAGCGAAAGATTCGAAACTATCCCCTCAAAGAAGGGTCGTTCGTCAATAACTATGCAATCCAGAAGGAAAGAAGGGAATGTTGTTCTACCACAGGTTGCCTTTGAAACTACTTTTAATCAAACATCGAAAGCAATGAGCATTGGAGTGGCGCAGAGAGTCCAGGGAGACATGCATTTATCAGCAATTATATTTGAGCAATATCAAGAAGCGAAACGGAACGGATTTACCATGCCTCCAATCGAAAAAGTATCGTTTAGATATGTTGTCAATGCTGACACAAAAGAGGCAATGCGTATCTGTGGGCCAGGTACATTTCAGAAAGATACTGAGCAGTTTCAGCTATTGCAAAAGACAGCTTTCGTGAAAGCAATAAGATACTTGCACAATGATCATAGCGAGATGTTCGCCGGGAGTAATCTGACCAGCATTGACGTTCCAAGCAGCTCAAAGCTCGTATGCAAGTTCAATTAAGTTCATTTGCCTATGTGATTAGCATTGGCGAACCCTACCTGAGATAATGCGTTTGCGGATAGCCTCTTCGTCCCGCATTTTCTGTAAACTAGCAGGCCCTACCTTTGTAATTCGTTACTTCAGGTAGGGTCTGTTCATCATCGCGACTCTCAGGTTGGGAACGACAGTCGCAAGGGAGCAATATTGTCGAAATAAGGCCCTACCGTTATGATCCGGATTATCTCCTGTAGGTAGGGCACTGCTTCTAGCTATCAGCGTGGCAATAAGGCAGACTACATTTTTCCTAGCACCACCTCGATAGTATAGCCTTCCAGCTTCTTCTGCTCGGTTGGTGAGATGCGCTCACGATATAACTCGCTGAACGAGGGTGTATCTTGCTCCTGGTTGATCGAGATGAGCAGGTTGGCGGCCAGCGTTTCCGCCATGATCTCGTTTCCGTATGTCTGTAAGATCTGTGCCAGCTCAACGTCCGCATACAGCGCCAGGCCGATATGATCCTCGATATTGAAGCCCGCTTTTTTGCGCATATCCTGCACAAAATGCGTCAGATCGCGCACAAGCCCTTCCTCGCGCAATGCAGGCGTGATCGTTGTCTCCAGCGCCGCAATGTAGCCGCGCTCCTCAGCGGTGACGAAGCCGGGGCGTGCCGTAGAGATCACCTCGATCTCTGCACTGGTCAGCGTTACTTCCTGCTCGCCAAGCGCAATAGTCAGCGTACCCGTCTCATTGAGCTGAGTCGCTGCTTCCTGCGTCTCCTGAGGCGTCAGCGTCTTGAAGAGCGCCAGGATTTTCTGTACCAACGGACCATACTTCGGCCCCAGGATCTTCACCTGTGGTCGCAGCGTGTACGCCAGCATCGTGCTATCGCTGCTCATTAACCTGAGCTGTTTGATATTCAGTTCTTCGAGTACCTGGCCGCTCAGGCGTTGCAGAGCTTGCTCTTCATCGCTACTGGGAACGCGCACGTACAGCGTATTAAGTGGTTGGCGCACCCTGATCTGAGCTTTTTCGCGGGCCGCGCGACCCAGGCCAACGATACGCATCACCAGATGTGTTTCGTTGGTCAGCTTCTCATCGATCAGCTCTTCCTGTACTTGCGGCCAATCATTGAGATGGACGCTAAAAGGCGCATCTTGATTGACACTGCGCACCAGATTTTGATAGAGCTCTTCAGTGACAAAGGGTGTGAACGGTGCGAGCAGCGTGATCAGCGTGGTCAGGCACTCGTACAGTGTCAGGTAAGCTGCTCGTTTGTCATCGTCCAACTGCTGACTTCCAGATACGTTCACGGCTGCGCCGCAGGTACCAGTTGGAGAGATCGTCCAGGAACTCCTGCATGGCCTCGGCAGGCTTCACGGTATCGTACTGTTCCAGTCCGCTCGTCACCGCGCGGATCGTCAATTGCAGCTCCGACAGTATCCAGCGATCCAGTTCGCTGCGCTGCCCCACCGGTACGTGATGCGAGTGGGATCAAACTGATCGATATTCGCGTAGGTCACAAAGAACCAGTAGATATTCCAGACTTTATCCAGCGTGCGGCGTACCAGCATCCACTTCTCGCTCAGGCGCACGGGCATGCCGGTCTCGGCTGATTTCTGCATCTCATCTGGGGTGGGGATACGCGGGAAGTTCAGATTCTGTTCCGGTGTATGGTTCGCATAGAGCCAGCGCATGGTATCCGAGCCGACGCGTTCGGCGGCATCGTCGAAAATGATCATATTGCCCTTCGACTTATGCATTGGTGTGCCGTCCTCAGACATCAGTGTCGCGTAGCCAAAGAGTGTCTGAAAGGGCGCTTTGTTTTCCAGCACAGTACTCATGACCAGCATCGAGTAGAACCAGTTCTTGAATTGACCAGGAAACGACTCTGTGACAAAGTCTGCCGGGAACCATTGCTCCCAGTAGTCATGATCAGTGCGATAGTGCAGCGTTGAGTACGGTACGATACCAGCGTCGAGCCAGGGATTGCCGACATCCTGGATGCGCGAGACCTCTGTTCCGCATTGCTTGCACTGGATCTTGACAGCGTCGATCCATGGACGATGCGGTGTGTGGCCCATCGAACTCTTCCCAACCGCTGACTGCGCGCTCCTGTCAGTTCCTCTTTGCTACCAATGATCTCGAATGTGCCGCATTGTGGGCAATCGTAGATGGGCAGAGCCAGACCCCAGTAGCGCTTTTTGGAGATCATCCAATCATCCATATTTTGCAGCCAGTCCATCTCGCGGTCGAAGCCAAATGCCAGGAATCCACTTGATTTGCTTCACCACTTCCATGATCTCGTAGCGCAGCGTCTGCATCGAGATGAACCACTCGTCGACCAGGCGGAAGATCAATTCTGTTTTACAGCGCCAGCAGGTTGGATAGCGGTGCCGATAGTTTTGTGGACGATAGAGCAAGCCTTTTTGCGTCAGGTGCTCTGCCACCTGTTGTCCCACCTCCGCTGCGCTTTGACCAGTCAGCCAGTCGATAGCCATCGATGTAGACGCCGAAACTCATCGACTGGTGCGATGACGGCCAGGCCAAACTCCTTGCCGAGACCAAAGTCCTCACGACCACAGCCGGGCGCGATATGCACGATGCCGGTACCTTCGCTGGCACTGACATCTTTCCACGGAACCACACTATGGACCACGCCCTGTTCGGCAGGTAGTTCATCGAAAGGTCCGCGATAGCTCCAGCCCACCATGTCGTTGCCCTTGAGCGTTCCACAACGCGATAGTCGCCCTTATCGCGTCCTTTGAGTTGCTTTCAGGACAGGTAGCAATTGCTCGGCGAGATAGTAAAACTCGCCATCCTGCTCAACTTTGACATACGCCAGATCAGGATTGACCGCTGCAGCCACATTTGCAGCCAGCGTCCAGGGCGTCGTCGTCCAGACCAGTAGATACTCCCCGGGGCGATCTGTCAGCGGAAAGCGCACATAGAGGCTCAGGTGTGTCAGGTCTCCTTGTAGCCTTCGGTCTCCATCTCCATATTGGAGATGCCGGTCGCGCAGCGCGGACACCAGGGCATCACGTCGTGGCCTTTGTAGATCAAGCCACGTTCTTTGCATGTCTTCAGGAACGACCAGATGGTATAGTTATTCTCGTCTGAAAGCGTATAATAATCATTGCCCCAGTCCATCCAGTAGCCCAGCCGAATAGATTGCTCGGTTTGTACGTCTGGCGTAGGTAAAGACGCGTTCTTTACAGCGCTCCACGAACTCGGCGATGCCGTAGGTTTCGATATCGCGCTTAGTCTGTGAAACCAAGATCCTGTTCAACGTTGACCTCGACCCACAGTCCCTGGCAGTCAAAGCCGTTCTGGTAGCGCTGTCTGTAGCCCTGCATGGTCTTGAAGCGCTGGTATAGATCTTTATATGTGCGGCCCCAGGCATGATGGACGCCCATCGGATTATTCGCCGTGATGGGACCATCCAGGAACGAATATTGTTTATCGACTCTGCTCATTGCGGCGCAGGTACATCTGACGTACCTTATGCTCATCCCACCAGTGCTGGATGCTATGTTCCTGGGTGGGATAATCCACGCGGTCTGCTGCCATGACCGGCCTGAATACACTTGATTTAACTGACACAATGCCCTCCTCTGCGCCCCAATGTACCATACTCGTAGCGCTGCATACTATAGATACGTAATAAATTCTTTATGCATTCATGAGCATGATCTCCAGGCGCTTGTTGATCTTGCCCTTATTTTCCGTTTTTGTAATATGGATACCGCCAACTTCGGCAGTATGATTGACATGCGTTCCGCCGTCTGCTTGCAAGTCGAGTCCGACTATTTCTACGATGCGTATCTCTTCAATATCCACTGGCAAGAGATTAATTTTGGTACGTACCAGATCGGGTATGGTGAAAGCCTTCTCGCGTGGCAGCGTATAGACCCGAATCGGGTAATCGGCTCTATCGCTTCGTTGACTTTATCTTCGATAGTCGCGATGCGTGTTTTGTCGAGATTCTCCATCGCAAAGTCCATGCGTGCTCTATCTGGATACATCTGCCCGCCGGTAACTTGCACGCCGAACTCCTGCCAGATAATGGCACATAGGATATGCAGCGCGGTATGTGTACGCATCATTCTGTAGCGAAAATCCCAATCGATGCTGCCGACCACTTCTGTACCTACCGTTGGCGGGGGCATGTCGAGGGTATGCCAGATAACATCATTGCGCTTGCTCATGGCGATCACGCTAGCTTGATTCTGCTGGTCTTCCCAGAAAATGCTGCCACGATCAGCCATCTGACCGCCTCCACCGGGAAAGAAAACGGTTGCGTCCAATGCTATATCATCGCCATCGACGGCCACGACTTTCGCTGTGCATTCGTACGTGAAGCTATTCGTATGGTAAAGGAGCTTCGTCTTCATTGCTGCTATCCTCGTGTCTCAATTAAAAAAACCCCTCGCCCGCCATAGGGACGAGAGGAACTCCCGTGGTACCACCCTGATTAGCCAGCAGCACGTTTCACTTGCTGACTCACTTGGTGCGACGTTGTCGTACTACTTCATGGCTATCATGTATATACCTGTGCTCACTTTTTAATAGCGTAGGAACAGGAAACATGTTATGTATAAAAGCGTACGGACGTCATGCCTTCATGATAACGGGAAGGTGCCGACAGAGCCTACTGCATTGTTCGGCGTGTGGCTCAGGAGTGATTTTCCGTTCGCTGCTTGTATCCGGTTCCACCTGGCCCGGACTCTCTGTGACAAGCTCTTGCTACGTACTCTCTCCGTCGTTGCCTGTCTATGATCATCATCAGTTTTATAGCTTGGCAATCAAACAAACATGCTACAACATTTTTGCTCTTTGCTTGCCCTGCCAATAATCTGCTGTGGAAGCGTTATTATGCTAGATGGATTTCTCTGCCATAGGTACAAACCCTTGCGGTTGTCCACGTGTGGCTGAACGATGATGTTTCTCTTTGGCTACCTGAGCAACAAATATTTTGTAGTATGCTGAAGTTATGATACCATAGTAGGTGGTAGAATACAATAGCAGAATCAGAGACACAAGTTAGCGATCTCGATGCTGAGTTTGTCATTGCATAGGAAAAGATTACTTGTGTCACGATTATCTAAGGATTTATGCATGTATAATTTAGAACAATTTTATGGACCAAATGCGGGCTATGTCCTGGAACTTTATGAACGTTATAAACAAGATCCCGCGTCAGTCGATGCTGCTGCGCGTGCCATTTTTGCTGCCTGGTCCCCTGAAACAGCAGCGCCCGCAAAAGACGATGTTACCTTATCTCGTGCGCAAGTCGCCAGCGTCGTTGCTGCTTCGGCCCTGGCGCGTGCCATTCGCGAGCGGGGACATCTTGGAGCGCATCTTGATCCCCTGGGAAGCGAGCCAGTAGGCGATCCCGCGCTACTGCCAGAAACCTACAGGATTACTGATGCCGATCTGGCAAACCTGGCTCCAGGTGTGGTTGGCGGCCATGCTGCCGAGGGCGTAAGTAATGCTCTGGAGGCTATTCAGGCGTTGCGCGCCATGTACTCCGGTACCATCAGCTACGAGTTCGATCAGGTAAAAAGCCCGAATGAGCGTGCCTGGTTGCGTGACGCCGTTGGTTTGCACCTGTATCATCGTACTCCCAATGTGACCGAAGGTCGCAAACTGTTGCAGCGCCTCACACATGTTGAAGCATTTGAGCGGTATATTCAGCAATTGTTTCCGGGCCAGAAGCGTTTCTCGGTCGAGGGCCTGGATATGCTGATACCCATGCTCGAACGAAATTATCGCGGGTGCTGTGGACTCCGAGACCAAAGAAGTGGTGCTGGGCATGGCGCATCGTGGACGCCTGAATGTGCTGGCGCATGTGCTTGGTAAGCCCTATGCCGCCATTCTGACCGAATTTTCCCACGCGAAACACGAGGAAGGTGTGCCGCTGACTGATAGTTTTGGTATAGGCTGGACTGGTGATGTGAAATATCATTTAGGCGCTGAACATATTTTTGGCGAGGGTGCTGCCGTTGATCTGAAGGTCGTGTTGCCTCCCAATCCCAGCCATCTGGAGTTTGTTAATCCTGTGGTTGAGGGTATCGCGCGCGCGTCTCAAGAGATCCGCGCGATAGCTGGCGCTCCTTTACAGGATGTGGACAAAACCTTGCCCATTCTTATTCACGGTGACGCAGCATTCCCGGGTGAGGGCGTGGTTGCTGAAACGTTGAATTTGTGGCATTTGCAGGGCTACTGGGTCGGTGGCACTATTCATATTATTGCCAATAACCAGCTTGGCTTTACGACAGCCCCAGAGGCTAGCCGCTCGAACGCCTTTTGCCAGTGATCTGGCGAAGGGCTTTAGCATTCCTGTGATTCATGTCAATGCCGATGATCCCTATGCTTGTTTGACAGCCGTGCGTATCGCGCATGCCTATCGGGACCAGTTTCATAAAGACGTGTTGATTGATCTGGTTGGCTATCGCCGCTGGGGACATAATGAGGGCGATGAGCCTGTATTTACCCAACCACATATGTACGAGATCATCCGCAATCATCCAACTGTGCGTGAGCTGTGCACTCGTCGTCTGGAGCAAGCAGGCATTGTCTCGCAGCAGGAAGCCGAGGCGATGGAGAAAGAGGCTTTTACTCTCTTAGCGCAAGCCAAACGTGAGGCTGATAGTGGAGCTTACGCCGAAGAAGTATTCAGTGCGAACGGGGATAAGCGGGAGCATTGCAACGTGCTAGAGCTGCCCCAGGTGTCGGCTCAGCAGCTTCAAGCGCTGAACGATGAATTGCTAGTGTGGCCGAAGAACTTTACTCCTCATCCAAAGCTAGAGCGCATCTTGCAGCGGCGCGCGACCGCTCTTGGTCCAGATGGTGGTATTGACTGGGGACACGCGGAAGCGCTGGCCTTTGCCTCTATTCTGAGCGAAGGCACGCCTATTCGTTTAACGGGCCAGGATGTTGAGCGTGGCACATTCAGTCATCGCAATGCCGTGTTGCATAGTATCGATAGCGATGAAACTTATACTCCTTTGCAGCATCTGGCGGATGCGCAGGCTGCATTTTCCATTTATAATAGCGCTCTGAGTGAAACAGGGGCGCTAGGCTACGAATATGGCTATAGCGTGCATGCACCCGATGCGCTGGTACTGTGGGAAGCGCAGTTCGGTGATTTCTCCAATGTGGCCCAGGTGATCATCGACCAGTTCATCGCATCTGGTCGTGCGAAATGGAAACAGCAATCATCTATTGTGCTGCTTTTACCACATGGCTACGAGGGTCAGGGGCCTGACCATTCGAGCGCGCGTTTGGAACGCTACTTGCAACTGGCTGCGCAGGATAACTGGCAGGTGGCGAACTGTTCTACGGCGGCACAGTACTTCCATCTCTTGCGTTTGCAAGCGTATAATCTGAAACGGCATCCGCGTCCATTGGTGCTCATGACGCCGAAGGCGCTTTTGCGTAATACACTGGCGGCATCACGTTTACAAGAACTGACCGAAGGTACATTCCAGCGCATCATTGATGATCAGCAGGCGCAGGCCCACGCAGAGAAGGTCAGGCGCGTCATTCTCTGTACTGGTAAGATGGCTATTGACTTGCTTGCTCAAGATAAGCATGCTCATAATGGAGAGATTGCTATTGTGCGCGTTGAGATGTTGTATCCTTTCCCTGGCGATGAGCTAAAAAAGGTGCTCGCTAACTATCTGCGTGCACGCGAGGTCGTTTGGGTGCAAGAGGAGCCGCGCAATATGGGAGCCTGGGAGTATATGCTGCCACGCTTGAGCGCTATCGTGGATCATGCTATCACGGTTGACGTCATTTCTCGCCCTGAACGTTCAAGTCCAGCGGTAGGCTTCTGGGATTTATATGTAGCTGAACAAGAGCAACTTATCGCGGAGGCTACAAGTGTGCCGCTGAGACAGCCCGGAGGAAACTATGTCCGTTGAAGTTCGTGTCCCATCATTGGGAGAATCAATCGTTGACGCGACTATTGCGTCGTGGCTCAAGCGCGAGGGGGATACCATTCACCAGGGTGATGCCCTCGTGGAGCTAGAGACTGATAAGATCAACGTTGAGGTGAATGCCGAGCAGGAAGGCGTTTTGCAGAAAATTGTGAAGCAAGCTGGGGATGTGGTCGCGGTTGGTGAAGTGCTGGGCGTAATTGGGGATGCCTCTGTTGCTGCTCCTGGAACTGCACAGAGCAGCACAGCGTCCGTAGCCGAAACAGATGTCCAGCAAACACAACTGCTGGCAAAAAAGCCTGCGCCCAGTTCATCAACGACTGAGTCGCAGCGTCCGCCCTCTCCGCTTGCGCGTCGCATCGCCGCAGAGCATAATGTGGACATTTCCCAGGTGAGGGGAAGCAGTCCGCATGGACGCGTCACCAAAGATGACGTGATTACATACCTGGAGCAAAATGTGCAACAGACGCCCACATCCGTGTCACCCGCGCCACCACAGGCTGAACCTGTGCATGCACCAACGCCTGCTCCTGTGGCAGCAGTAGCCGCGCTACCCACGTCCAATGGCCGTGAGGAGCATGTGCGTATGTCGCGCCGTCGACAGACCATTGCCCAGCGTCTTGTAGAGGCGCAGCATACGGCTGCCATGTTGACCACCTTTAACGAGGTTGATATGAGCGCGATCATGGAGGTACGCAGTCGCCGTAAAGATGCCTTTAAAGAGCGACATAATGTCTCTCTTGGTTTTATGTCCTTTTTCACCAAGGCAACGCTAGGTGCACTCAAAGCCTTCCCACACTTGAACGCGGAGATTCAAGGCAATGAGCTTATTCTGAAACACTATTATGATATTGGTATTGCCGTTTCTACGGATGAAGGTTTGATCGTCCCGGTGCTACGCGATGCGGATCGCAAGAGCTTTGCGGAGATCGAACGCGATGTTGCTGAACTGGCAAAGCGTGCTCGTGCCAATGCATTGGCGCTCTCAGATCTGCAGGGAGGCACGTTTACCATTACGAATGGGGGAGTCTTTGGATCGTTGCTCTCGACGCCTATCTTAAATGCGCCACAGGTTGGGATTCTCGGCATGCATAAGATTGAACAGCGCCCAATAGCTCTCAACGGACAGGTCGTAATTCGCCCGATGATGTACCTGGCTCTCTCGTATGACCATCGTATAGTTGATGGCAGTGAGGCTGTACGCTTCCTGGTCAAAATCAAGGAATTGATTGAAGATCCAGAAAGCTTGCTGCTTGAGGGATAATGTCTGCTAGCTGTTTCTCTCGACAGGAAGCATGACTACCTGTATAATTCATAAGGATTCAGAACGTCATCGTGTTTCTCCCCAATGAGCCTGTTAGCTGTTCTTCGCGTGGAAGTGGACGTCGTTATCTCCCTTGCAGCGCGGGTTCTTTGGGAATACAACTCCAGGCCGCCAGGACCTGGGATTCGTCCGTGTGTTGATAATACGGTACAGAAGGCAGGATCAGAGAACGGAGTCGTCAGGGGTATGCAACCAGAAAACATGTATTCTCGCTCGTCGGGGAACAACGATGATTTAAGTGAACTCATCGGCAAATCGCTCGGTCAGTTCCGCATCGTTGAGCGTATTGGTGCTGGTGGTATGGCTACAGTCTTTAAAGCATACCAGCCCACGCTTGATCGTTATGTTGCGGTCAAAGTATTACCCGCTTTCCACTCGCAGGACCCTGTTTTCGTGCAGCGTTTTGTGCGCGAGGCGCGCTCAGTCGCGAAACTTGCCCATCCCAATATTGTGCAGATTCATGACTTCGGTGAAGAAGAGAGCATTACCTATATTGTCATGGAGTATGTTGATGGTGGGACGCTGAAAGATCGTCTCAAAAAGGCTTTGCTGGTCGCTGAGACAGTCGATTTTATTATTCAAGCTGCTGAGGGACTTGATTGCGCTCACCGCAATGGCATTGTGCATCGTGATGTGAAGCCTGCCAATATGCTGGTGCGCAAAGATGGTCATCTTTTGCTGTCAGACTTCGGCATTGCCAAGATCTTAGAGGGCACGACGAATCTGACGCGTGTGGGTACGGGCATTGGGACGCCACAATATATGTCGCCGGAGCAGGGTATGGGCCAGACGACTGTGGATCGCCGCAGCGATATCTATTCGTTAGGTATTGTGATGTTCCATTGCCTGACCGGTCACGTCCCTTTTACCGCTGATAGCCCGCTGACCATTACTGTCAAGCACATGAACGAGCCATTTCCGGTTGAGCACATGGCGGCGGTTGGTGTGCCTGCTCCCATCATACAGGTCGTGCAGCAAATGACTGCGAAGCAGGCGGGGAACCGTTATCAGTCGGTAGATGTGTTGATTGATGCGCTTACCAGTGCGTTAGCAACTTCCAATCTTTCAATACCGCGTGCTTATCGTGTAAGACCGTCAGAGGTCATACCGATTGTTGATCCCGCGCCGCCTGCCACGATTACCTGTTTTCGTTGTGGAGCGCCCAATCCCAGTTCGCGTCTCTACTGTACAAGCTGTGGTGATGATTTATCAAACCGGCGTGCCAGTGCGGACGTATATCTGGTAAATGGTCGTCCAATGTTGGCGCGTCTTGCCATGCAAAGCGGGCCAATGGCGGGACGGGCTTATCGCTTTCATCAGGATGTGACCACCGTTGGCCGCACTAATGGCAACGATCTGGTTATTACTGGCCGTACCGTTTCTCGTCGCCATGCGCGTTTCTGGTTTAAGGATGGTCTGTGGTATCTTGAAGATGTGGGGAGTGCCAACGGTACCCTCGTCAATGGCACGCGCATTTATCAAGCGGTCGTCTTAAATGATGGCGATATCGTCAACTTTGGCGACGAGGTGGTCGTCTTTAATGTCACCTATGGGCCGTAATCGCATTGATCATACAAGCAATGCTCTCTGACATATTGCGGATGCTTGCATGATCCTCTGGAAGGATATACATCCATGAGTTCCATTAATCCTCTTGTGCAGGTTGCACAACAAATGTTATTAGGTGGCGCGGTCAAGCAAAATCACGCGCTTGAGCATGCGACAATCGTCTTACTTTCGCGTAAATTCCCTGAAGTGCGTTTCTCGGGTATCTCATTTGCTGCTGGCTTTTTCGTGTTTGGGGATCTGCCGACCGAGGCAATCTTGCCTGCTGCCGAGGAGGCGCTCAACCGGTTACGTACAACCGAGCCTGAACTGGCTGTGCACGAGCGCTGTGGCACCAATCTCGCGGTGGCGGGTATGTTGACGGGTCTCTCAGCGATGGCTGTAGCTAAACTGCGTCGTCCGTATAGCACGGCCAATAATGTGATCCTGGCATCGACAGCGGCGTTAGTGCTGGCGCGCCCGTTGGGTCTCACGGTACAGCGCTACATCACAACCCAGACGCCCAACGACTCAATGCGTATTCTGGGTGTCAAGCCGCTGACCGTGCTGGGAGCGCCCGCGCATTTCGTCAGCACAGACAATCCAGGCGCTGCAGGGTTGTTCTCCTGAACGCCGCTTGGACGTGATGTGCTTTATGTATATAATCTGAGTAATGTCTGTACCGGATATGATTTATCGTATCCGGTCTATTTATGCCTGCAGATAATGGATTGTCTTAATCTTTGATTGGTTGCTTGTTCCTTGTGTTAAGATACTTTAAACAAGCATGCATGTAAACGTTGTTTCAATAGGGAAAAGGTTGCACTGAGAGAAGTTGCAAACTATGCTATAATCTCGCTCATAGACCGAGTTGATAAGTAGAGGAGCGTTATACAATGGAAGGATGAGTACAAGGTTCAAAAATTAGGAAATGATATTTTTCGGAATCCTTTGAAGAGGAGGTAAAACATGTCAGAATTTATTGAGGTGCGTACAACGATAGATAGTAGAGAAGGAGCAAAAAAGATTGCTGATGCTCTCGTGGAAAGTCGTCTTGTAGCATGTGTTCAGATATCAGGGCCAATTACCAGCACCTATTGGTGGAAAGGTCAAATAGAAGGAGCGCAAGAATGGGTATGTACAGCAAAGACAAGAGGTGATCTCTATCACAAGCTTGAAAAAGCTATACGTGATGCGCATTCCTATGAAGAGCCAGAAATAACAGCGACAGCTATTAGCATGGGAAGTCGAGGGTACCTTGATTGGATTGCCGATGAGACGGAAAAATGACAAGGCTAGTGTCTAACCCGCTTCTTTTTCCTCTATGGGAAGCGTGCAAGAACTAATCACGAGCGATGGGTTTCCCTGCTCGACCACCAACTGATAGTGCTGCGGAAGCGGTTCTCCCAGCGAGATAAACTCCTCCGTCAGTTAGGGGAACAATTGCATTCTTCTTGAAAGAGCACTTCTCCCAAAGGGACATTCATGGAAACAACCACAGATATCGTTATTGCTGGCGGTGGAGTCATTGGATGTGCCATTGCCTACTTTCTCCGCAAAATGCAGGTTGATGTCATACTGCTAGAGCGAGGAGAGATTGGTGGACAAGCTTCAGGAGCAGCCGCAGGCCTGCTCGCGCCTCTTGGTCCACTCTCTGGACCAGGGCCATTTGCCGATCTGGTTCTCACCGGCTTTTCATCCCTCTGCTCACTTGTGCCAGAATTAGAGGATATCAGCGGTGTCCCTATGGGATACGAGCAAACAGGTGCCCTGCAAATCGTGAGGAACCCAAAGCGCGTTGTACACTTACAGAAACGATTGAATAGTTGGCAACCACTTGGGCTACAATTATACTGGCTAACTGGAGAAGAAGTGCAGCAGCGCGAGCCACTGCTCACTTCTGAGGTTTGTGCAGCCGTTTATGCACCGGAAGAATCGCAAATTCAAGCGTCCTGTGTTGTTCAGGCTTTTGCTTGTGCTGCGCAGTTATCAGGTGCGCACATTTACCCGTATCAAGAAATGAGTCATCTTCTCACAAAGAGTGCTAAAGTCACTGGTGTCTGTACAACTCAGGGAGAAACGATTACCTGCAATCAACTGATCATTGCTTCTGGCGCATGGGCTGCCCAATCTGCTGCCTGGTTACATGTCATGCTCCCTATCCGTCCTCTCCACGGTCAACTCCTTTCATTCCCACAAACATCGCTTCAACTGAAGCATATTATCTTTGGCGATGCCGCTTATTTGACGCCAAGAGGAGACACTATTCTTGTTGGTGCCACAAAAGAAGAGATGGGCTTTGACCTCACAGTCACTGATCAAGGAACTTCCTGGCTCTCTTCAACGGCAACACGACTCATTCCTCTGCTCGCTGAGAGTCGGATTCAGTCAGCGTGGGCTGGCCTTCGCCCAAAAACACCGGATAGCCATCCAATTTTTGGGTTGCTTGCACCGTGGGAAAATGTGCTTATTGCGGCAGGGCACAACAGTGTTGGGATCATACTCAGCGCGATCACAGGCCGATGTATGGCCGAAATGGCAACAACGGGACAGATGCCCGCCATTATTCAACCTTTCTCCGTAGATCGCTTTTTATCAAATGCATCAAGTCATATCCGGCATATTTTGGTCCAGTCCAGACGGAGAGACCAGCAGAAGCGTTGAGGAAAGTGCTAGCTCATAGGAAATGTGGAAGGGTACGAAAAACAAAGTGAATGTCCACTCGTATTTGTAGTAATATTTAGGAAGGAAAATTGTCGGAAGGAGAGGATAATATGTCATTAAGGAACATAGGGAGAAACTTAGAACTTGCTGCTAAGGAATTAGGGAGGAACTCAGGACTTGCTACTGTGAATAAGGAACTCGATGTTCTCAAAGCAAGGAGAAACGAGTTAAGGCAGCAGTCTTTAGCAGCACGGGGACCTCTGTACAAGATGGAGAAGCATACGCCAAAAAAATCTGCTTTGGAAAAAAAACTGAAAGTGAGAGTACATTTTACAAATATTCGTTCTCTGTTCGAGGAAACATTGTTCAGGGCACAAAGAGGGTATTATAACCAGCATATTGACAAAAAAACATCCTTCGAGCTATGGAGGAAAGAGTTAGATGAAGCAGCA
Source organism: uncultured Chloroflexia bacterium (assembly GCA_963802635.1). GTDB lineage: Bacteria > Chloroflexota > Ktedonobacteria > Ktedonobacterales > Ktedonobacteraceae > CAVTLG01. The sequence continues at coordinate 2,377,973 of CAWDJJ010000001.1, forward strand.
GAAAGAATTATTAAGGACACAGAGGTCTGGACACGTTGTACATCAGAGACGCTAAAAACGATGCTGAGGGTACCGGATGAAGCCGATAGGCGCTTCAAATCTCAGTTTGAGACAAAGTCGTCTGGTAGGTTATATCATCCGGGAATACGAGCAGATGCCGAGCAAGAATTTGCCAAGTATCCACTGGATCTCGATCCAAAGTTGCGCATCATTTATGGCTATCTTTCCAAGGATTCCCAGGGTAGCATTAAAGGGTCTAAATGGCTTGTTCCCTATGGAGAGGTCAGAGTCTGCTTCAAAGACTGTGTTAAGCAGTATACAAGTTTTTTCGTTGGGGACACACTGAGCATGGACCGCTTGCTTGCAAAACCTGTTCCCTATGAGAGTCCTAATGGGGATTGTTTTCCTTTATGTAGTGAGGTAGATCCGCGCACATTTAGGGACATAAATGATATTCCACCTCAAATGGCAGGTATTTATACACCATATGCAGAAGCAGAGGTCCATTATGGAGCAAGGGTTAAAGATATTGCCAAAGTTGTTATTCCAGAGGGAGACCAGGAACTGGTCGATCTGCTGGAGGCAGATTCTGTTCGATCTGAATTCCTACAAAAGCGCTGAGAAACCAATGCACCTGTGCGAAATTCCTCTTTTCCTGAAGTAGTCAGGCTGTGCTCCCAAACACTCTCTAAAAAGATAGCTGCTACCGCCTGCTTCCTTTCCTTGTGCCCATTGCTTACTCAGCAAGGGCCGTGTGATATAGTACTACAAGCACGTACTATTACGTGTATACAGTAGCAATTGTTAGCATGGGCAGAGCATGGCAAGGGAGATCAAAAAATAGCATCTCTGAATGCCTATGGGTATGAGTATGTAAGGAAGAAAAAAGCATGTGTACACCTTCACTTCAGCAACAAAAAGAGACACCTCCTGCTGCGCGCCGCCGTGTGAGTCTTCTCCGTATTGGACGTATCGTGCTTGTTGTTGGTTTTGTGCTCGAAGCCCTGACGGCATCGATCCTCATGCTGATTGCCGCGTTCCGTAACCGGCGCAAGCGCGTGCCAGTGTTTTCGCATTTCCGCCTGGATGAAGTACAGGTTGGCGACAACCGTTTGCAGTTGTATTGTTATGGCCGCGATCTCTATGATGATATGCTTGCGGCTATTGATAATGCTCAAGAATGCATTTATCTGGAATCATACATCTGGAAGGATGATGCAGCGGGTTGGGAATTTAAAACTCGCCTGACAAAAAAGGCGGCGGAAGGTGTCGCTGTCTATGTGATCTTTGATAGCTTTGGCAATCTTGTTGTGCCGAGTGCTTTTAAGATCTTTGATCTACGCGTGCATGTGTTGGAATATCGCTCGTTGCAGCATATCTGGCAATGCGTTGATCCCCGCCGTTATTCGCTCGATCATCGGAAATTGCTGATTATCGATGGTCATACCAGTTTTATTGGTGGCTACAACATCGGCAGTCTTTATGAGACTGCCTGGCGCGATACGCATGTGCGCATCGAAGGTCCTGCCAGTGCCGACCTTGCGCATGCTTTTGTGGATTTCTGGAATCGTTTTTGTCCGCGTGAGCATGCTATCAAACGCTCTTATCCGCGCAAGTTTGATGCGTTTGTGAATGTCCATGCCAATGATGCGATGCATTTGACCTTTCCCATTCGCGATCTGTATATAGAAGCTATCAACCGTTCTGAACGCTCCATTTTGCTCTCGAATGCCTATTTTATGCCCGATCATATCTTGCTCAATGCGTTAAAAGCGGCGGCGCGGCGTGGCGTGGATGTGCGCGTCCTGGTACCATGGAACTCCAATCACGTTGTTGCTGACTGGATTGCCCACGGTTACTTTGCCGACTGCTTGCATGCGGGTATTCATGTATTGGGTTATCGGCCTGCCATGCTGCATGCGAAGACCTGTACGATTGATGGTGCATGGTCGACTGTTGGAACTGCCAATCTCGACCGTCTCAGCTCCATTGGCAACTATGAGATTAATGTCGAAATCTATAGTGCTGAATTTGCACAGCAGATGGAAAACTCTTTGCCTGTGATACAACTGATGTGTTGGAACTGACTCCCGAGGGCTGGCATCGTCGTCCCTGGTATACAAAGTTGAGTGAGCACATTCTGGCCCCGCTGCGCTTCATTTTGTAACAGCTTTTTGCCATACTATGAGGATAGGACTATATGTTCTTCGTGAACCGAAAGCATGCATGTGTAGCGTTTTAGTGAAAGAGTCTTCAGATAGTATTTAGCGAAGCTCTTTGCTTACTGTGTGCAAATATTTGCTCATTTGTCGTGTGTCCTGGTTGGGGACGAGATGGGAATCGAGATGAAACAAGTTATTGTCGTGACTATTGTATTGGTGGTAGTTGTAGAAATCCTCATCATTACGCCACTGCTCCTGCTTACGCCTACAGGTATGAATGTGCTTGCTGTTATTGTTCCGAAGCCAACACCTATGCCAGTGCTGACCGCCGTGGGTACACCACCAACTGTGTCTGCCACGGCAGCTTACTTAATGGATGCTGATACTGGCAGCCAACTCATGAATAAAAATGCTCAGGAACATTTGCCGATGGCTAGCACGACCAAAATTATGACTGCGTTGATTGCCATTAAGATGGCTAATCTCAACCAGATAGTGACGATTAAGCAAGATGCCGTGAACGAAGTCACCAAAAATCAGGGTAGCACAGCGCAACTGGTTGTAGGTGATCAAATTCGCCTGAAGGATCTGCTCTACGGTTTGCTTTTGCCTTCGGGTGATGATGCAGCGATAGCTATCGCCGATGCTATCAGTGAGTCGCCTGCAAAATTTGTGGCGCTGATGAATAGTTATGCTCATCGTCTTCATCTCAACCAGACGCACTACATCGATCCTGATGGTCTGACATATTACGCCGCCAATGGCAAACCTGAGCCGGGTCACTATACGAGCGCTGCAGATCTTGCTCATCTGGCACGTATCGCTTTGCAGAATCCGCTGTTTGCGCAAATTGTCGAATTGCAAACCTATGTCCTCCCTATGAGTGCCAGGCATCATGCCTATGTCTGGGTAAACACCGATACCTTACTGAGTGATTATGCTGGAGTTATCGGCGTCAAAACTGGCTATACAGTGGAAGCTGGCTATTGCCTGGTATTTGCCGCCACTTCCGATGGGCATCACCTGATTGGCGTTTTGCTCCACGAAGAGAGTTCAGCGCAGCGTTTTGCCGATGCGGCGGCTCTGCTGAGTTGGGGTTTTGCCTTGCCTTTGCGTCCGCCAACTGCTTCGTCCTAGTGCCAAACCATTTAATGTCTTTGGCATCGTTCGCGTAACATACCTTGCTAGCCTCGGTACACCTTTGGCTAGTGGGCTGCCCGTCATGCGGCCTATCGTTCGGAAATGGCTCTGAGCGCTGGAGAGCACATGCAATCTTCATCGAAGCCATTTCCGATCAGACCTTCGGGTCTAGGAACAAGCTCATCCCCTAAAGGGGATTGGGTCACATGACTGGTTGTATACTATTTGAGGTCAACATTCGTTACACCTAGGGAGCATCCTATCTGCTTTTCGGCAGATATATGCAGTTTCGACTTTGCCGACTGTGTGTAATGCAAGGAGGATAGATTATCATGGCAGATGTAGCCTATTGTGTGAAGTGTAAAGAAAAACGTGACATGAAAGACTTTCAGTGAAACTTCCCGCCGATTTCTCTGATTGATAGACATTTTTACCTGTTTCCACTTGCAAGTGCGTCCTATTTCGGTTAACATACGTTACACCTAGAGAGCGCTATGTTTGCCTCAGCAGATACAGCGCGTAAAGTCGATCTAATTTGAGTAAGGAGGTTGCTTGCAGCCTTGGACCACACGAGCGATCTCGTGCGGTGCGCGGAGTTTTCGCCGCACTTGCTCTATTTGAACACATTTGAAAGGCAGGATTGATAAACATGGCAGATGTAGCCTATTGTGTGAAGTGCAAAGAAAAGCGCGACATGAAAGATGCTCATCAGATCACCATGAAGAATGGTAAGCCCGCTCTACAAGGCACTTGTTCTGTATGTGGGACGAAACTCACCCGTATTCTATCCAGCCAGAAGTCCTAGCTCATGTTCTTTCTTCGCTAGAAGGCTTAGAAGGATAACTGCTTGTATAGATAGTTACCCCCTGGCGCATCTTTGATGGGACACATTTTGTCTGCTGAAAGAGATGAGTTCGCCAGGGGTACGAAAATAGTCCACCAGTTGATCATCCTCGATTACCTCTTCTTAATCTTCATGCTCTGGCTCATAGCCGATGGCGAAAAAGTATTCTAATAAAAACTCATGAGCTTCTCCTACACTTACATCTGCTTTTCACTCTTCGTCACGCTCTGCTGACGATTTTTTGCACCTTCCTTGCCCTGTATACTACTCCTGTTATCAGGCAAGCACGCAAGTTGAAGAATTTTATCCGGGGGCGTCTCTTAGTATAGGGAATAGAAGGTATTGAGGATCGGCATTGCTCATAAGGATGGTAGAGGAGAGGATTCTGTGCACTGATGTGTCAAATAGTGTTGTCACAATGTCATTGGTTGGTTTTGAACAAGGGGTGGAGAGGGATAAGAGATGCCTGATCTTTCAGGAAACGTCACTGATGCATGGTTAGTACAACAGGTCCAATCTGGAGATCAGGAAGCTTTTACGGTACTCTTTCTCCGCTATAACCAGCCTATCTGTAAGTTTCTCTGGCATTTTGTGCATAATTATGCGGATGTACAGGACCTTGCTCAGCAGACGTTTATCAAAGCGCATAAAAAGCTTCCGACGTTGACCAATGGCACCTCTTTTGAGCGCTGGCTCTATCGTATTGCTGAGAACTCAGCGCGCGATTACCTCCGCGCAAAGAAGCGTCGGCCCTATCTCTCCAGTGAAAATCTGGCCGAGGACTATGGAGAACTGGGTGTTGCCTTCGAAGATCGCGTTGAGTGGGAGATCCTGCTTGAACTTATTCAGGATGAGATTCTAAAAAGATTGACCACTACCCAAGGAAAGTGTTTTCTCTTGCATTTTCAAGGCGTCGAACCCGCTGAAATTGCCTGGCGCTTACATCTCAGCGAGGGCACTGTAAGAACATACCTAAGCAAAGCTGCGCTGATTGCTCGTGAAGAATATCTGCATTTTCGCAATACTGGTGGCGAATAAACCATGTTCTGACCTCCCAGAAGAGAATACACGAAACTGCCAACATTCGCGTTCTCAACGATGTGAGTTTCTTAACCTGGATAGTCACATTCCAATAAATCTCCACATCATCTTAACACACTATCAACCCTTTCTTACTTCAACCTGGGTACTATTATCTATGGGGAACATGTTACGGGAAGGATGATCTGGGGGGATTATTCAACCGCTCAAGTAACATACGGCAAGGGACATGGTACCGCTCGTTCAGCGGAAAGTAACGCCTGTGGACAGGTGCGTTGATCTGATCGTCAGCGTATTTCCTGGATGAAGCAGGAATGAAGTGTTCAGTCAAGGGAAGCTTTGCTGAAACTGCTTCAACGAACGAAGCTATGCTTATTGAGGTGTCTCGGGGGGGAATGCCTCAAAGCTCAGCACACGGGTCCCTGAGGACCAGGGACAATGAGGAGGGTTCAATATGGACTCTCCTTTTTGTTATCATGGGTTCCTTCTGGCAGAAATAGCTTGTTTTGTAGAGTAATATAGAGAGAGCATTGTTCCGTTTTTTGGAACTATTATACGTTGGGGGATAGTGCATTGTAATGCAGAAAGGAATAATCATGACGACAAGCAGTGGAACACCCGGTTTTGCACACGATATTCAACCACTATTTCGCGAGAGCGACAGAAATGCTATGGATTATATCTTTGACCTTTGGGATTATCAGGACGTTCGCACGCATGCTGAAAGCATTCTTGAACGCCTGGCTGATGGTACGATGCCCTGTGACGAAGAGTGGCCTGCCGAGCAGATTGACCTGTTTCGGCTCTGGATCGCTGCTGGTATGCCCGCTTAGTAGTGTATTGTCCAGGGATTATGCGTACAGGCTCTCCGCCCATTTGAGGCAAACGGGGTAGAGCGCGTGTCCTGGAGACCGCCTGACAATGACCCACATCTTTCGAGATATTCGGGCAAAACGGGCGCGATAAATCTGGCCCCTACCTCTCTGGCAATGAATTGCCTTTTTCTTTTGGGCATACATTTGCCGGACGGGATCGGCGCACGGCGATTTATCGTGTGTGGGTAGGGGCCAGATTTATCGCGCCCGTCGTGCAAATAATACATTTATTGCTCATTATATGACACAAATATTTTTTTGTAAAAAAATCATCATTACACCCGTTTTACTCCTCTTCTTGCAATACGTTGTCTTTTTCCAGCCTCAAACTGCCTCAGATCTCGCCGTGATGACCGAGAAAGTTGTGTACTATTGTCAGGGAGACCGCCTGGGGCGCACGCTGCCTCTGAGACCGACACAAACGCAGCTACCGCCGTCGCTTGATAGGCCGCCACATGAGTCCACGACAGTGGCGTTTGTGGCGGAGCGGAATGCGCCTTCGGCTCATGTGTCGGAAAGGAGGAAGGTGACGCCCCCATCTCGTTTCCCGACGTTTCCCTTAGGATAAGCAGGTGTCCTTCCTCAAACTGGTTCATTGACTTTGACCCAGACTGCGCCTTGTTGTGAACTTTCCACCGCCTTTGCAATAAACACCATGCCTCTCAGGCCGTCATAGACGTTGGGATAGCCTCCGATGGCCTCCTCACCCGACTCTACACGGCGGATATCGGCGATAACGGCCTGATAGATGTTGGCAAAGGCTTCAAAAAAGCCTTCGGGATGCCCTGGTGGGAGACGCGATGCTGCTCTTGACCCGTCAGACATGTAGGGCTGGTTTGCGCGTAAGATTTCGGTTGGCTTGCCAGGCCGTTTGAAGAGGAGTGTATTTGGCTCCATCTGATGCCATTCCAGACCTGCTTTGGTGCCATAGATACGGATGGTCAGATTATTTTCTTCGCCTGCGGCAATTTGTGAGCAGGTCAAGAAGCCCTTACCGCCATTCTCCAGGCGTAGCAGTATATTTGCATCATCGTCGAGCTGGCGACCTTCAACAAATGTGGTCAGATCTGCGCTGAGTGAGACGATTTTTAGACCAGTGGTAAATTCGAGCAAGTTTTCGGCATGGGTGCCAATGTCACCGACTGCACCGGCGATACCGGATCTTTGCGGATCGGTGCGCCATTCAGCCTGTTTATTGTTTGTTTTCTCTTGCGCGTCGATCAGCCAGTCCTGGACATATTCAACCAGGACCTTCCTGATCGTGCCAATTTCTCCCTGTCGCACCAGATAGCGCGCTTGGCGTACGGCTGGATATCCAGTATAGTTGTGGGTTAGTGCGAAGATAAGCTTGCTGCGCTGAACGAGCGCTACCTCTTCGCGTGCTTCTTGCAAGCTGAAAGACATTGGTTTGTCTGATACAACGTGGATACCATGCTCCAGGAAGGCCCTGGCAACCGGATAGTGCATATGATTGGGTGTAGCGATGATGACAAAGTCGATGCCATCAGGTAGACCTGCCTCTTGTTCTGCCATCTCCTGGTAGCTTTTGTAGGAGCGCTGCAAATACCACGCGCGAGCTGATGTTTCGGCCCGCTGTGGGTCTGTGGACATGGCACCTGCTATCACTTCTGCCTGATCATCCAGTTCCGCTGCTATTCGGTGTACGGCACCAATGAAAGAACCTTTGCCGCCGCCTACAATGCCAGCGCGCAGCTTTCTGTTTGCTACATCTCTACCCATAATTTTCCCTTCCTGTTCTCTATGTATCCATAGTCCCAGGAGCGGACGGTGCTCCTGGCATAGACTGCTATCTGCTATTATACGTTTTGGAAGGGCGGCCCGCCTTACCCCTACTTGAAAATGGGTACGTCACACGAACCTAGTGGTCCTCTTGCCAGGGAGGTGTATTGGGTGCTAAAGGTGCAGGACGCTCGCTGGTACTGTTAATTTCGATGTGTTTGCCTTCGCTGGATGCATCGAAGAACGCTTGCATGGTGTCAAGTACATGGTAGGCCAGTGCGCCGCTGGCACGGTGTGGACGCCCTGTGCGTATAGCATGCGCCATATCTGCTAAGCCGATGCCTCGGCTATTGGCTATATAGCCATGTGTGAGCGGTACCTCTTGCCATGTGCTGCCGTGCGTGCCGTGGATATAGACAGGTCCTCCAAAGGCGTTGGGATCTGGTGCCTGTAATGAACCATCGGTCCCGTAAATCTCGATATATGGTAAATGGTGTGCCCAGACATCAAAGCTCGTGATCATGGTAACAACGGCCCCATTGGCGAAGTCCAGAATGCCAGCGACATGGGTGGGCGTATTTACTTTGATACGTGTACCGTACTTTGGTTGGCTGGTGACAATGCGTTCTGGAAAGGTGATTTGCGCCGAAGAGGTGACGCGCCGAATGGGACCAAGCATGGCAATTAATGCTGTAAGATAGTAGGGACCCATGTCAAAGAGTGGTCCAGCGCCAGGCTGATAGAAGAAATCCGGATCACCATGCCAGCTTTCTGGCCCATGACCGAGCAAGAACGCGGTGGCAGCGACGGGTGTGCCAATCTTACCTTCATTGATAAGTTGGATACATGTTTGTATGCTACCTCCCAGGAATGTATCGGGCGCACAACCGACACGAAGCTGTTTCTCGTGTGCAATGTTGAGTAGAGCTTGCCCTTGTTCACGATTAATGCCCAATGGTTTCTCACTATATGTCGCTTTGCCTGCTACAATAGCCGCTGTAGCAATCTCTGCGTGAACCGCAAGAATCGTCAGGTTGAGCACAATATCGATATCTGGATCTTCCAGGAGTTCAGCAACGCTGCAAGCTTTGGGCACGTGGTAGCGCTGTGCCTGGCTACGCGCGCGCTCCATGTCGATATCGGCGCAGGCCGTTATATGTAAATTGGCAAACTTGCTGGGCGCTTCGAGATAAATGGAACTGATTTGACCACATCCAATAATCCCAACGTTGGTCTTTGTTTTATCCTCCAAGGTCAAACTCCTCCGACCGTCTTTACGCCGGTAAATCGAGCCTTCACCATGTCCGCGTTTTGTCATAAGGGCACTCCTTGTTATAATGTGCCCGGCTAATAGCTTAGCAGACACATGTATCGTACCATATAGCGCATACATATTGGAACAAAAGTACCGTTGAAAGAAATTCAGGCTGTAACAGCCGATGGTATCACCTTCTTATCGTTTTACAATTTTCTGTGTTCTAATTCCTCTTCTATCCACTGCTAGAGTGAAATTCACTCGTTACTTTATGCCAGTTGAGGCGAAGCCGACGCTCCTGCTCTCCCTCGCCTTCGGGGAAAATACCGAAAATACAAAGATCCAACAAAAAAACAATCAAACATTAAGCCAAAATACCAACTGACTGTAACCTGTATGGTGTGGACAGGGTACACGATAACATTGACGTAAGCGTTAAACTCGTTGTATACTGTAAGTACATCCACTAAGAGACGCTTGATGGGGAATCCATTTCCACCAGAAAGAGTTCTACTACACTCAATTCACCAGATGCATGTACAGAAAAAAAGCTCAAGTGTCACACCTATTATTAAAATTACAATGTAGATTGGACATTACGGAAAATGAAAGTAACAGAGGAAAGTGAAGGAATGGGAGTTTCTACAGCAATTGCAAGGCAGTCAAAAAAAGGGCATACCAATGCATTTAGTGCATTACGACAGCGCAATTTTCGTTTATTCTGGACCGGTCAGCTTATTTCCTTGATTGGTACCTGGATGGTACTCTACGGGGCAGGCGTGGCTTATACTCCACCTGACCGGTAGCGCTTTAGACCTGGGGATTGTGGGCGCATTACAGTTTCTGCCCGTTTTGTTCCTCACACTATTTGGCGGCGTGCTGGCGGATCGCTTACCAAAGCGCAAAGTGCTCGTCTTCACGCAAACATCCCTGGCACTGCAAGCGGCTACGCTTTGTCTATTGGTGTTTACCGGGCGTATAGAGATCTGGCAGATCTATCTATTGGCTGTGTTATATGGTCTGACAAATGCGCTTGACATGCCAACGCGTCTGGCATTTTTCGTCGAAATGGCCGGGCGCGAGTCTTTACCGAACGCCGTCGCGCTCAACTCATCCGCCTTTAACATGTCGCGTATCGTTGGCCCTGGTATCGCGGGCCTCATCATCGCGCAATTTGGTGAGGGACCACTTTTCCTTGTCAACGCGCTCAGCTTTGTGCCTGTGATCATTGGATTGCTGATGATCGATGCAAAAAAGCTGTACATCAGGCATATTGAGGCAGAGACTACGCCATCTGGCACTCTTCGGAGTCTGCGCGAAGGACTCATGTATGTCAGGCAGACACCGGCTATCTTCCTGATTATCGTGGTTGTGGGTCTGGTCTCATTGTTTGGCATCAATTTCAATGTCACCTTGCCGCTGGTTGCTACGGCTCTGCATGTAGGATCGGAGGGCTTTGGTTTCATCTCATCGGTCTTTGGCTTTGGCGCGTTGGTGGCCGCGCTTTGGCTGGCCTGGGGGAATAGGCGACCCAACCTGAGTAGAATGTTAATCTTTGCAATACTTTTCTCTATCGCGCTGGGCCTGTTTGGGCTATCGCAGTGGTATCCACTATCGCTTCTTTTGGCTGCGCTGACCGGATTTATGCTCATATCTTTTACCGCGCTTGCCAATACGACGCTGCAAACACTGTCTCCTGATTCCTTGCGTGGCAGAGTCATGGGAGTCTACATGTTAGTGTTTAATGGCAGTACGCCTATTGGGAACCTCTTTATCGGTGGACTAGCCAACAGCTTTGGCATTTCTATCGCTTTAACGAGTAGTGCTATCTTAAGCCTGATTGCCGCCGTTGTAGCCTGGTTCCATCGTGCGTCCGCCGTTGAAGATATGGCACACACAATCTTTATTGACAGCAAATGCGTAAGCCATGAACTCGCGAAAAATTAGTCATCTAGCTCCTGCTGGAAAAGCGCTTAGGGCCGTCCCTTGTGGCGGCCTTTTTGTTATACAAAAGAGGAATTGTGTACTGATGTGTGGACCAAGCAAGTTGTAATAGCCGAGGCTATTTTGGCGTTGGCGGTACCAGATTGGGTGTGCGTGGTTTTTTATGTGGTACTGCTCTGCCCTGAGCTTTGACAGAGAAGATATGGTGTCCTGTCAGACGGTAATAGAGCCGATTGCCCCTGTCATCGGTACGCGGCTGCGTTTCAAATTCAACATCGACCAGGATGATCCCTTCTCCATGATCTAGCGAGCATACATGATGTCTAATAGATTGAAGATCCATGTGTTTTATCCTTTTGTTTGGGCCTACTTGCCTGTTATCAATAGGTCTTCTCTTAGCACGCTTCATGTATATAGAATAGCGTGGGTGGTCGGATGCAGTATTTCTATTGTTACGCAATTGGATATGCATCTTGCTCAGGTGCTCCTGATCTCTTAATTATTAGACGCTCCAAATGGGCAAATGTGAAATTCGCAGTAGCATCAGAGCAAAGAGTTCAATTGCCAGTACTGCTGGGCATCAGTATCAAAGGCGCTTTTGTGCGGCATAGACGACGTAGCCCTCGAACACATATCTTTGATACCATTTCTGTAAGAGCTGGCTATGCTGGGCCAGCGCGCGTAATTGAGGTGCGTTGGGTAGAAATACGTAGGCAGGATGCGTAGTAGATCTTACGAGATAGTAGTAGGGCATATAGCGATCTAGTCCAGGGTGGAGATTATTATCGAGATTGCTACAGATAATATGCTCGTCGCTGCGGAAGATAAGAATGCCACATGTCCAGTAGTCTGAGTAGATGCGTGTGGCTCCAATGTGTTGCAAGTCCTGAACCAGGGTGCCTTGTTGCTGATAGACATTTTGAGCCGCTGGGATCTCATGCCATATGTCGATAGTGCTTTGTACAAGCACGAATGTGATTATGAGTAATAAGCCAACTCTCACAACGAACATCCCTTGTGACCATCTCATACTGCGACGCAACGTATTGCTATGGATAGTCAGGCCGTGCCATAGCGGCCACAATACGGTTGGAGTGGCAAAGAGTACGCATATGAGATAGCGTGAAGCGCTACGTGGAGTTGCACCAGCGCGAGCACTGGCCGCAAAGAGAAAGCATGCCAGTGCTGCGCTGGCGAGGATCAGCAGTCTGGCACTCGCACGGATGATGTGCTGCCTCTCCTCCAATGACCAAATTTTACGTGTGCGACGACTTTTCCAGATGGCATAGATAGCAAGCGAGACTGCTATACCCCACAATGTAACCAGGCCAAAAACCCAACTGCTGTGGATAAGCAGACAGGGCCAGAGGGGTCCGGCTGGAAAGAAGCCTGCTATGCTGTGAATAGTTGACAGAGGTTCGGCTATGGCGCAACTGGGATAGACGCTGGTTATAGTAGGGATGCTGATCAGTAGAACTCCGCTAATTCGTTGGAGTGGTGAAATCTCGAGGATGTGTGAATAGCTGGCCGTATAGAGTACTGCATTCCAGGAACTGTTGCCGGGTGTAGCTGACAGATTATAGAGAATGATGGGGAGTATGCCGATTGAGAAGCTTGCAACCAGGCTGATCCCGGCCCAGGTTCGTAGCACATCGCGCCAACAAAAAAGCCCGATCAGCGTTCCTGCTGCTGCAACACAGGGAATGATCAGAAAGTCCGACCACAGCGCCAGGCCCATCGCCAGACCAAGCAATCCATAGGCCAATGTTCGTCGTATACGTAGTTTGCTAGATTGCTCTGAAGTGCATCGCGTTGTGAGTGCAAGATGTGATGTAAGAGAAAAGATCAAAGCTCCAAAGAATAAGATCTCTGGATAGCCGCCGATAGCTGTTAATTGGATCGTAAGCACGCCACTTGAACCCAGGCTGAGTAGCGCTACTGTAAAAAGGGCAAATTTTTTGCTGTAGAGCAGGCTTGTCAATGCGTACATGCAAATGAGATAGAGTGCGATGAGCAATACTAAGCCGAGTCGTACTGAGAAGATAGATATGCCTACCAGTTGGAAGAAGAATGCGCCCAGGTAAGCCTGAAGTGCTCCCATATAGCCCTGCCCGTAGAAAAAAATGGGATGCCTCGCCGCGCGTGAGGATATGGAGTGCCATCAGATCGATCACACTTTCGTCGCTATTCGTGGGAGGCCAATGCAGTCGGAGCAAGATAAGCCGCAGCAGTATGGCCGCTGTAACCAGGAAAACCAGGCAGATCTCAGAGGAGTAGAAACGTAATCTCTTCAATAACATACCCTACGCACTTTCATCAGTGTGAGCCTTCGACCTCAGTTTCAACATCTTCCTCGGACAGTAAGACGTCATCTTGCATATCCAGATGGGACGTTTGCGCCTGTTGTAGCCAGGCTTCTGCCAGCTTGCGTTGCTGTGCTGGTCGCGCTTTTGTGTGCACAGCTATCCACATTCCCAGCATATCACCGAGGAAGACCGCTAGCAATCCTCCAAGCATACTAATGAGCAGATAGGCCAGAGCTGCCAGCCAGTGTGCTGACCGTGCGAGCACCATGTCGCCTAGCATCAACGTGCTGAAGGTTGTGTAGGCTCCCAGGAAACCCACATTGATAAACAGGCGACGTGTTGGTCCGATAAACAATTTGGCGTCGGCCAGCGTCGTGATACATGCCAGCAGCAAGGCACCGCTCAAATTAATCAGCAGAATATCATACGGCCATGCTTTGCCGAGGTGTGCCTGGATAAACGTACTGAGTAACGCACGTGCGATAGCCCCAAGGAAGCCGCCACAGATGACAGCACTCAAGCGGCGGCGCGCAGAAAGCGTATGCGTCAATTAAAGGACCCTCCCCAGCGCAAAACCCAGCGTAACAGCCGTGAGTCCAAGGATCACGCTGCTGCTCAGGTATACCACGCTCAGGCGATAACTTCTGCCGCGTAGAAGCTGAGTTCCCTCCCAGCTCATGGTGCTGAACGTCGTATATCCTCCCAGGAAGCCAGTTGCCAGTATGCTCTGTTCTGCCGTTGAAAGCAAGTGGTGTGTTGTAGCAGTAAAGACCAGCCCGATCAAAAAGGCCCCGGAAATATTAATCAGCAACGTACCCCATGGGAGTTGTGAGTGTGTGCGTTCGGCCACAAGACGGCCAAGCAAGTAGCGAGCAGTGGCACCAATGGCACCGGCAATACCAATACATCCAGTTAGTGCTAATGGAGGTAATATCATACTAGTTTTTTCATACCTTTCTATGCGAAAATAAGCAAAACGATGGTCCTGTGTCTATGACACAGGACAACAAAAAGCCCCTGACTTCGCCATCAAGCGTCATCAGGAGCCATTAGCGGCAATGCGGTTTCATCAAGGTTCAAACCTTGATGTGGTGAGCTCCATCACCAATGTATCTATTTCCAGCATTGCCTCTACTATATCATATTCATGCAAAAATTGCTTCATAGGAAAAGTCAGTTTCCACCTGCACGCTTGGCGCTATGCCCTCAAAGAGATCATGTTCTTCTTTGCGCCCACTGTTGACCAGGCTCAAGGCGCGGTAATACTCCTGTGGTCCCCATATCTCTTGATGATCCTGCTCCGCCAAATCTTGCCAGCAGGCTTTATCTGGTAACTGAGTTTGATGGCAGAGGATAGCCTGCCATACGCGCTGCCAGTACGCGCTCGTATCTATGCGTGTAGTAACGATCCAGTTGACCCAAGGGTGGGCGCGTCTCTCCCGACCATCAATCAACATAACCATCTCGCCGAGAACAGGCATGCAGTGTGTAAACCAAGCGGCGGTAGATATTCTATAGTACAACTTTGAGACGCTATGAGGCTCAAGGTCGCGGCTTGGGGCATAATGCTGATCTGCAGCGCAGAGAATGGCTGAGGTAGTGAACTGAGAAATAGCAATATGGTCCGGGTGTCCATAGAGACCATCGGGACCGAAAGTAACGACGACCTGTGGCCGCACCTCGCGCAGCAGGCGCGCGAGTTTGGTAATGATCTCCGCTTCGTTGATCTGATCTACATCCCCATCCATGTAATCCAAGAAATCCAGGCGTGAAATTCCCAGCACTGCACAGGCATTGCGTACCTCTTGCTCACGTATCGCGCCCAATGCTTGTGGGCCTGGATATAGCTCCCAGTCGCTAAACCAGCCGCGTTCGCCGCGCGTGGCGATGACCAGTGAGATCTCTACGCCTTCGGCAGCATATTTGGCAAGCGTTCCGCCAAGAGCTATTGACTCATCGTCGGGATGAGCTAGAATGCACATCAATTTTCGTGGAACTTGCATACATTCCCTCACACAAATTTTCTACACGCTCGTGCCTTGTATTTATAGTATACTAAATTGATCAACAATGTTAAATATAGAGAATTGCGTCACGCTTGTCAAGGGTGATCTGTTTGCTTTGTGAGAGGGAGAAGGCGGGTATCATGTGAGTGTGTGTGCTTGCAGTTTGTGGTTTGCCTTCATAGCCAGGAAGTACTATATGTTCAATTCTGGCAAAAGATGGACGTGTAGGCAGAATAATTTTGTTGTACACAGTGATGTAGTTGTTGTTCAGAGGTCCTTTGCCATATGCACATTGGTGGTTCTATATCCCAGCCTTTCGTAGAGAGATCTAGCCCTCTGATTGTGCCCAAAGGCATGTAATATGATTCTTTCCAGGCCGAGAACACGCCCTTTTTCTTCAATCAGTTGGAGAGCTTGCGTTCCATACCCTTGACTACGAAACGCTTCATAAATCAAGATATTGACGAGGGTGAGATAACGCAAGCTCCCGGTCTGCTGGATCGTGAGCCAGGCAAAACCAACGGGTTGATCCAGAGCTTGCTCGGCGATCATGAGGAGGAAGTTGTCTTTGGTCTTCACTCCATCTGGGAGCAGTTCTTGATACTCCTGAGTGGAGAGTGCCATCGTGTCAGTGGGAGCATAATTGCCAGCTTGCACTTTCTCCTCCGCATAGTTAGTGATGGCGTAGTCAAGAAATTGCTGATACTCTATTTCATCCATTGGTCTAAGGTAAAGCACGCCCTTTTCCTCTTTCTCTTTGACGAAGTTGTATTGTACAAAACATCAAGTCGTAACCACAACAAAAATGTACTTTATCTCCATAAAGATTACAAGGGGAATTGAGGGACAATTGCTGGATATTACAACAGGGGGCTTTCACCGCAGATGCATCATCCCGGTGCTTGCCCTGGCGTAGGTGGGTAGCGCTGGTTTTTGAACTGAAACTCTGACGTACTATCGCACATCATGGCTTTAGTAGCTCTTACGATGTCTGGTGGATCAGGAAACTATGGGATCAGGAGATGTGCTAAAGAGTGCGCATACCGCGCAGCAAGCTGGCATCTGTGTTAGCGCCGTACCGGGTTTTATAGCGCAATAGCCGCCCTTCCTCTCTATCAATTGCCAACTTGCTGTGTTTGCGGAAACTCGCGCCTGATACCCATAGGCATTCAGAAACGCAACTCTCGTTGCTAGAACTATGCGGCAGCATAGTTCTCATCTGAATGCAAGGCAATATGAGAAACTGCGCACTATGCTTGTCCTGGAGGGAAGATTCCCAACGCATGATTCACCCTCCTTAAGAAGGAGGATTGGCTACGAGCAGTTGATCAATGGTCTGTTTCTTGATGCGATAGCCCTGTCGTTTCCCTCGGTGGGGCAGTGGAATGGCTTCTAGCAATCCTTGTGAGATCCAACGGCGGACAGTTGTGGTATCGACGCGTAAGCGCCTGGCTACTTCACGTACGGTGAGCAAGTTATCTGTATTGGTAGCTTCATCTTCAACGGTGGATGTAGCTATAGTATTACGATGACGTGGCATAATTTCATCCTCCCTTATGACTTGGTACATCACACATCTTATCTATTTGTTCGCTGGTTCAAAAAATCCAGCGAAATCTAGCGAGGACGTTAACACTAAGTGAAACACGTAAGAGCGAGAGGAAAAGATACACACTGGTTTATCTCTTATAACTATTGTGTTGGACGCGATGCCTCTCTGTGTTATCTGTGTGCCAGACGTCCAAAAAAATGGCGATACCTATCGTCTCTCCTACGGTCATTGCGTCCCAAACAAAGATGCCTTTGCCGCCGCTAAGTGTCAATACGCACCCACAATTTGTAGAAGAATTGGCCTTGCAGGCCCGTATATTTAGGTATACTTCCGGTAGGGTATGCGGGATAGAATTTTACCGGTGCATTGTTTACCTGATAGCTCGCTCATAGACATGGGGTTGCTTTCTCGTAAAACCCACAAAAACAGTGTGTCGTTTTCTACCGCATACGCTATTTATGCAAGCGTATACTGCACGTTTCCTGAGAGAGCCATTTTGCGCTTTAAAATGTACGAAAGTGCCAGATGTTGCGAGGTATTTATAGATTATGAAGAAAATGAAGGGCATAGCCTATCTGGCGTTTCTGCTTAATACGTTGCTCTATGGCTCGTATTATTCGGTAGCCAAGGGATCTCTGCGGCATATAGATCCCATCGTGTTCACTTTTTTTACGATGATGACGCTGGTTCCACCGGCTCTGTGTATTCTTGCGTTATCCTGGCGCGCTATGACACGCGCTGCTATCAAGAGCGGCTTTTTGCTAGGCAGTTGTCTCTGCCTGGGACTGGTGACGCTTTCTGTGGCGCTCAAATACAATAGTGCTACCGGTACCGCATTTTTCCCGTCCTTAAATGGCTTTCTGGCCGCGCTTTTTGCCTGTCTCTTCCTGCGCTACCCTATCACCAAAGCGACCTGGTTTGCGGGCCTTGTCTCGTTGTGTGGTGCGATCTTGCTGATGAGCAATGCATCTATGGGTGGTCTGCGTGGCATCTTGATTGCTTTTATTGGCGGTCTTTTATGCACACTTTATATATTTCTGGCCGACCGTGAACAGAAGGACCCAACGATCTACTGGCCGCTTTTAGCTGTTGAACTGCTGACAATGGCGCTATGGGCGAACCTGGCTGCTCTGCTCTTTGGCGATTGGCAAATGGTGCATTTCTCGTTTCCTACCGATGCCTGGGCGATCCTCTACATTGGTCTTGGTACAACCTTCCTGCCCATCTTAAACACTGTGCTACTGCAAAAATATGTTTCACCCGTTACTGTTTCGTTCATCTGCATTTTAGAGCCAATCATGGGTGCTATCGTTGCGGCTGTGTATCTGCATGAAGTGTTGCCGCTGGATGGCTATCTTGGGGGCGGACTGGTTGTTGCAGGCACGCTTATTCACACCTGGAGTTTCTATGGAACGGCCAGCCAGGAAACGCAGCTTGCAGCGTCAACTGGCTATTGCCGGGCAGCATCTCCAGTCCACACTGGCTGGCACCTTGTTCTATCCGCTTCTCTGCTGTAGTGCAGGTGTCTTGCTGGTCTATAAACTGGGTGGTTTCCCGCCGCCCGTCTGGCGCGATCTGTATATGATAGCACCGCAGATGCCGACGCTCATGCGGCAGGGACAGGCTATAGGTATGTGGTTGCTGATCGCACAGGCTGCCTCCTGGCTGATTGCATGGGTTTCGCTCATTGTCATGGGCTGCCTGGCGACCTATCGGGCTTTTCGCCGCTTCTTTGCGACGGCTGAGCGCGATCCTGTGCCGCTACTGGCTCTGCCGGAGGCGATGAACGTCGATATGCGTGCATTGCGACAAATGGGCTACACGCCCTACTCGCATGCGACTAGCAGGCGCAAAGCCAACAACGCACCGCCCAGACGACGGCATCTGCGGCAGCGTGAGCGCCCCGCGTGGGCAATAGCATCGTCGCTGGATACGACGCAGTTGTGCATGGATATACCTTTTACTCTACCGGCTGTTTTTGAGCATACAGAGCCAGGCGTACGCAAAGGATTACACACAGCATTTAGAACTCGGCTGGTTGCATTCTCAGATGATGACCAGATCACGTCCTCGGCCTCTGATGTATTTGCTGCGTTGCCGGGGGAAGGCGCACGTGGTGAGCAGTATAACAGTATATTTGGCAATCACTGGCTTTATTGGGACGATCTCGGAACTACGGAAGTGAGAGAACGATGAAAAGAAACGATTCAGGTGATTTCAGTGTGCTTTATATCGAAGCGGGCGACGAAAGAGCCACGCTTTTCCCTTTGTTTGCCGCGCAAAAGAAGCCTGTGGTCATTATGCTGGCGGAGCAGTCGCGTGTCTTTCAGCGACCAGACGATTTTACGACGCTCAAGCATATAAGGCGTCAACTGGATTTGCCCGTTATTTTTGTGATTCCACGCAGTGGACATCTCGCGCAACTGGCTGCCCGCAACGGTTTCCCCGTCTATCTGTCTATGGATGCACTGGCTGATGCGCTGAGTAGCGGATTATTGCAGCGTCAGCGTACGCAAGGCAGGGCGACAGCTCCGCTGGCTAACAGTGTACAGACAGATGAAACTGCACATGTGGCTACCGATATCGGACAAGGAACGCCTAAAGAGGGCATCGCGCGCGTAGCTATAAACCACAATCAGACGACACCGCTGCCCAATACGCGGCGTATTTCGGCTGATCTGAGTCAGGTAACACCGTACAATGGCATGTACCGTATCCCGACCGATGCACTGAAGCCGTCACCCAAAAAAACGATACCGTTGTTTTTGCCAGAAGAGCCGCTCCCATTTCCAAAGAGCGTACCGTTTGTGCCGCCTCCACCATCGATGGCGACGCCGTTGCCACCATCGCTACCTCTCACATTGAGGCCGCAGCGTCGTTTCCCGCTGTTACTTGTTATTATGACAGTTGCCGTTGTCGCCGCCAGCCTGGGCTTCTTCCTGGTACAGAGCCATACGTTGACAAATAAAGTGGTTGTACCCCCCACCATTATCGGACATATCTCCTTTGCGAGTAGCGAGCAGGTGAACGAAACGAGTAGTCAGGGTATTGAGGATGAAGTTGTGATTAATCTGAACAACGTGCCTGAGCCAGCGGCGGGTACCCAGTATTATGCCTGGTTACTTGGCGATGTAAGCCAGGGCGATCCGATGTCAGTGGCGTTAGGTGCATTACCAATCACAAACGGCCATGCCTATCTCTTTTACAAGGGAGATGCGCAGCACACCAACCTGTTACAGATCACGAGCCGTTTCCTGGTAACGGAAGAAGATAGCAGTGTGCCTCCGATAGCTCCATCGCCTGATCTATCGAACTGGCGTTATTACGGTGCATATTCAACGACGCCCATTAATAGTTCGGATAACCCGAAGCATTTTAGCTACCTGGACCATCTGCGTCACCTGCTGGCTGCGGACCCTACATTGAATGAGCTGACATTGCCAGGTGGCTTAAATAACTGGTTCTACATCAATACGAGCAAGCTCCTTGAGTGGGTGAGCAGCCAGCGCGATACGTGGGAGCAAACCAAAGACACTGCTTTTGTGCGTCGTCAAACAACGCGCGTGCTTGAGTATCTGGACGGAACCTCCTTTACCTATATGGACTTACCGCCCAACTCCCCGTTGCTGGTCAGCGAGCGATTTGCCAGCATTGGTCTGTTGCAAGTTGATGGGCCTGACCAGGAACCGCCTGATTATATCGATCATATCGCCGTCCACCTCAATGGCCTGTTGCAGTCCAGCAGTGTCACACCTGCTGTACGCAATAATATTGCCGCTATTACCGCTGCTATGAGTAATGTGCAGTACTGGCTCACGCAATTACATCATGACGCGCAACAGATCGTGAAGATGAGTGATGGGCAGCTCAAACAACCATCGACGCTTACATTGCTCAACGATATGATTGCCAACGCCAATTATGCGTATGCAGGTGAGTTTGATCCAAACACGAATACCATGCGTGAGGGTGTGACCTGGATTCACGGTCAGATGCAAACGCTGGCAACCCTGGATATCTCGCGCTACAATGCGATCTCTGGTGGGTCATCCAATCAGGAGATCTCTGGTGTAGGCCAACCCAGAGCCTTTGTACCTTCTGGAGTAAAAAAGTGACGTATTGCCATAAATCAGATACACTCACTCAATTGAGGTAGCTATGCGCGCGGGGAAGGATTCCTCGCGCTCAATGTCGCTGACATGCAATGTATGTTTTTGTAGATAACAATTTGTGTCGCGTTTTATTGAAAAATATTGTTTTTATATATATACAGATGTAGCACTGCATAGAGGAGAAAATGATGCATATGAGTAAACGTTTCATTACATTCACCGCTCTGAGCATACTTATCCTCAGCGGACTATTTGCGGGCCTCTTTACGGCTGCAATCCAGAAGTCGCTTACCCTGCCTATGGTGCAGGCGATGATGCAAATGAGCACCGCCAGAAATCAAGCGCGTGCGGTGGCGAAAATCGTACCAACTGCTACCCCAACGGCACAAACACAGGTGGCCGCCAATCTACTGGCGCAGGACACTTTTCAGCGGGCCAATCAAGCATTGTGGGGTACCGCTTCGGATGGGCGACTGTGGGGCGGTGATGCCAATACGCAGCAAGCTTTCTCTATTGCCGGAACTTCAGGGCAGGTAGCGCATAGTCAAGGCACCTTAAATGCTGTGCTTGGTCCGATCAACACCAATACGGAAGTACTCATGAGTGGTATGGTCAATCAATTCGGGAATGGCGTTAACTTTGGTAGTGTCTTGCGCTGGAGCAATACCAACAACTTCTATAAGGCGCTGCTTGATGGGAGCAATCTGACGATCATCAAGCAAGTCAAAGGGCAGAGTGCGCACATAGCTACGGTGCCGTTTAAAGCGCAAGGTGGTGTGCTCTATAATATAGATTTTCGTGCTGTTGGTGCGATGTTATTTGTCAGTGCTTGGCGTAGTGGTACAACCCAGCCGACAAACTGGATGATTGTCACTACTGATAACTCCTTACTATCTGGTCAGGCGGGTATCCGTGTGGTAGTCGAGGACGCTACGGTGGTGAATATTACCGCGTTTACCGCTTCGCTCGCCACGCTGAAGGATATGGCATAGCGCATTTTTATGCGATTGTAGAGGGATGAGATGATGGAACAGTTGAACACCACATATATACAGTATCGTCGGGTCAAAGCGCTCATACTGCTAGGACTGCTGACTGGGGGGATTCTCCTCTATAGTCTCTCGGGAGGATTTCCGCCCTGGGCCTGGCGTTTCCTGTTCCAAGTACTACCGCAACTCTCTCGACTCTGGGCCGTGCAAGGCTTGGCTTTGCTGCTACCGCTGCTTGGTCTGGTGCTCCTTGCGGTGGCGCTGCTTGTGCTCTGGGTCGTCATCATCACGCTCATCTGCAAAGTCATCATCCACTGGTGGCGTGATTCGGCTGACCTGCGACGTTTTGAGGGAGACTTACGCGAAGCCGAACGCCTGGCTGATGAGGATCTTGCCGCAGAAACTGTCGATGCTCGCTACAATCAGCGTACTGAGCAAGTGCCAGTGGCTGCCCCGCTAGCGCAGTCGTGGCAAAGAACTAGCTCCAGGCCCGCACGTGTGCCCGGATCATCCAGGATACCTGTTCCCTCCACCTATCCGCCACCTGTCACGCGGCCACAAACTGCGCGTCAGGTAAGCGTTCCTCCTCCTGCTGCTGCTGCCATGCAGGCGCAAAGTATGCGTAGACCAGCGGAACCTTATACACAGGCCGCTGCGCCTCTCCATACGACGGTCGCGCGCAATCAGTTGCGTCTTGTACAATCACCACCTGCTGACGAAGTAGATAGTTATGGGGACGAGGATGTTTCTCTCACTCCCGTCTCGTGGCAGGAGGTTGCCAGGCAGTGTCGACGAGCAGAGTGGGTTGAAGATGACGCGTTAGATGTTGCTCAACATGAGACGATGCCTGTTCCTGCTATCGTGCTTGATGAGGATGACGCCGAATTTGACGAGGACGAAGACAGTTTTACGGATGTTGATACGCAACCTGGACGTAATACCGAGGAGCCTGGATTACAAGATGCGCCCTTGCAACTCGTCGTTGGCATTGGTCTGGACCCTGGTATCACACGCAAAAACGCTCCCAACGAGGATAGCCTGTTTGCTATTCAAGGCATGCGTGTCACTGACGATGGCCCGACGCCTGCTGGCCTGTTTGTGGTGGCTGATGGTATGGGGGGACATGCCAACGGACGCGAGGCTAGCCGACTGGCTATTCGCTCACTAAGTGATATCATTGTGCCGGAACTACTACGGGATGTTAGCGGAGAAGGTGTGCTGGGTGAAGATATTTTTCTGGCGATGTTGAAAGAAGGAGTGCACCGCGCCAATCTTGCCATTTATAAGCGCAACCGAGAACGCCCGCAGATGATGGGTACGACAATAACCGCTGTCCTTATCGCCAATGCCACAGCCTATGTGATGAATGTTGGTGATAGCCGCACCTATCTCTATCGTGCTGATGAGGGACTGAAGCAGCTTACGCGTGACCATTCGCTTGTCGCACGTCTGGTAGAAGAAGGGGCAATTACGCGTGACGAGGTTTACACGCATCCGCGACGTAACCAGATTTATCGTTGTTTGGGAGAACATGCGTCGGTGGAGATGGATACACTGATCAAGCCCTTGCAAGCTGGCGATAGCCTGATCCTCTGCTCCGATGGACTGTGGGAAATGGTGCGTGATGGCTCTATTGAAAACATCGTTGCCTCTTCTGCTCACTCGACGCTTGCCAGTAGTGCGCTTGTACAGGAAGCGCTCAAGCGTGGAGGTGCTGACAACATTAGTGTGATCGTTGTTGGCATTGCAGAGACAGAAGAGTAGTCATTAGAACATAGACAAAAAAGAGCGATCCGTCAAGATGCAGTTTCTAGCCAGGTCATCGACTGCTGCCGCGCAACCTGATGATCTATCTCTAACTCACGTGCATAGTCGGCAATGATCTGGTGTAACGTGTAGCGACCCGGCCCACAGCTCTCCAGCAGACCAGCATCCCACAAGGCATCTAATTGCTCAACCGATCCGCCACTCACAGCCAGAGCTGCCTCCTCAGAAAAACTATGGGGCTTGGCCGGAAAAAGCGCCAGTGCCACGAGGACCGCTTGCTCTTCCTGACTAAGCTGCTCGACACTCAAGGTCATCGTCGCGTACAGCGAGAGGGAGAATCCCAGGGGACGTCTGGGCAATGGAGTGGGCAGGCTCACGTGCAAGCGGTGTTTGCGTTCTAATAAGCGAGAGAACGCCATCTTGACCCGACGTGGTTGCCCAGTGAACGCCTGCGTAGCCAGGTACTTGCCTAGCAAGTTCAACGCCAGAGGCAACCCTCCCACTGTACGCACCAGCGCCAGTGCAGCCTCTGCCTCTTGCTCAACCACCTGAGGCGCAAAATGGGTTAACAACGCCAGGCTATCGGCCTCGTCCAATTCTGGCAAGGCGATGGTTGTCTCCTGCGCAAAGGCAAAAGCCACCTGTGGCAAGCGCGTAGTCAGCAGGTGAACACACTGTGCCCCTCCCACACGCAACGCCAAAGCTGCCTCTATATTCCACGCATCGTCAATCACTAAGAGCATGCGTTGCTGCCCAATGCGCTTATGCAAGATCTTGCCCCAGGTTGACCAGGATAAGGAACCATTGCTATCGGTCCCCTCGCATTCGAGCAGCGAACCCCAACGTGTGAATATTCTCAACATATCGGCCTGCGGTCCCAGGTCAGCCCATAAGATGCCATCGGGGAAATGGGCCTGCACCTGTGCATCATTGGCGAGCGCCACCGCTATGGCCGTTTTGCCTACGCCTGGCAAGCCTTGCAAAGCGGTGGTGGTCTGCTCGTTTCCGGTCAACAAACGCTGTTTCACCTGCAGCAGCAGGTCATCACGTCCCTGTAAGTAACTGCTCTGTCTCAGTATTTCCGGGATCATGGGGTCATACAGGGCCGGTGTGGCTGGCAACGGAAGGGAAGCCGGAGCCAGCTTGCCTCTCTCGGTCTGCTCGGTCGTATCTCGTGCAGGGAGCAGACCCAACGCGCCACAATCCAGGTCGAGGAGACGACAAAGGTGTTCACGATAGATCGGGTAAGGCAAGCTCTGACCTGCTTCCCAGCGAACCACCGTCCTGGTTGAAACTCCTACCAGCTCGGCCAGATGCGCTTGCGACCAGCCGCGCGCAATGCGAGCAGTTGTCAATGAGTGTGTTTGCATGCGATTGTGTACCTGTGCGATAGCACCCAGGCCCTTTCTTAGAAATTGGTACCCTTCCACATCGCACCTTTATGGAAAGTGTAACGTCTTTGGACCTGCAAACCCATATCATACTGTCATCATAGAGTAGGCAAGTTCTGACGATGAGAACGTGGCTGATGCCTGGAACGTGATAGGGAGCTTGCAAAGGCCATAGGGGATTGGGTGTGACCTCTTCTTTGTACTCTTGCCTGACGAGATCATCTACCAGGCATTGAGGAGCCACTATCATGGTAATGTATGGTAAACTATGATTGCGGAAACAAAAAGTAATCTATCCTGTGAAAGTCACCTGAGCGTCAGACGGCATTTCTGGCGCTTCCCCATAAGGGGATGTCTTTGAAGCGTGCGTTGCGGCAGTTTTTGTTTCCTCCCACGGCTGAAGCCTGTGGGTATCCACAAGGACGATCATAAACATTTTCCAATGCTGTTTTAAATACATATCCATCCCGGAAGGCGTCCAGTTCTTCCGGTTGAGATAATTGCCAAAGAAGGAATGGGGAGATGCCTGTCTCAAATCAAAGCTTGAAACGTGAGCGACAACTCAAGGGCTGGTCACAGGTTTACCTCGCGAAACAGATCGAAGTTCCTGACTACTACATTAGCCGCTGGGAACGTGGTGAAGTAACGCCAAGTCCCTATTATCAACAAAGACTGTGTAATCTTTTGGAAAGACGGCGGAGGAGTTGGGTTTTCTTCAGGCAGCAGAGTCCAGCGTTTTCGTCTCTCCAGCCTATCAGGAAGAGCAGCCTCCCGCTGGGCAGAGTCCTTCGGCTGAGGGGCCAGAGCAGAGTGCAGGTAGCGTAATCAATGAAGACCAATCTCCTGAGCCAACGCCCGTTGCTGCCATTCAATTCGCATCTCATACGTTTCCCTGGTTTTCACTCCATCATCGTTTTCGTCCTTTGACAGTTATTGGCTCAGCGCTTATCATTGGGGCAATTCTGGGGGCAATTCTGGGGGGGGCTATGTTACATGACTTGTCGGTTTCCTCAGCACACCAGCAAGCTCCAACGCTTTATAGTGCGGCTACCAGTGGCACGCCAGTGCTGTCTGATCCGTTAGTGGCTCCAGATAACAACCAGTGGGATAGCTTCCCAAACAGTTGTATCTTTCAAGACAGGAGCTACCACCTACTGAATACCCATCCGGGTACGTTCAATATTTGCAAGGAAGAGGCAAACACATTCTGCAATTTTGCATTTCAAGCAGAAATGACGATTATCTCAGGAGATGGAGGCGGACTCATTTTTCGTCTTGCCGATGGCGCGATGGAACGCTTTCGTGTTAGTTCCAACGGCAGCTACGATTTTGTAGACCCGGCCCCCAATGGTCCGTACGGAATAAGCGATGCTGTGCACCAAGGCTTAGGGAAGTCGAATATTCTGACAAGCATTGCACAGGGAAGCACCATAGATATCTATATTAATGGTCAACATATTGGGAATCTTCAGCATTCACAGTCTCCTGCCTGTGGGCAGATTGGCTTTCTCGCCCTTGACTTCTCACAATCCGCTGATGTGCAATTTTCTAATGTGAAGGTTTGGAATTTGAATTAGAGACAAAAGTCTCCTGTTGAGAAAGAGCAGTGCCGCGATCCAGAGCGGTCACAACTGAAGAGGAGTGTCATGTTTTTAAGGTATTTCATATAGCCATAGACTACTGATAAATTAACTGAAGGGTGGGAATGGACACTTCGATGTCTAGGAAAACCGCTCCACATCTGGTATACTTGGGCGGTTCAAGTCTCACGACAAACGCGAAACGACTACTCCCAATACCGGACAACGATGAGCCAGGGGGGAAGGGGAAACGGACTGGGATGTGATTGGAGGAGTATTATCATGATCTGGTTCGTATCTGCTGTACTGATCGGAATCATCACCTTTACGATTACGAACATAGATGATGTCTTGGTCTTAGCTATTTTCTTTGCCCAATCCAAATTCAACCCATCTTTGAAGAAACGGCATATCATTCTGGGGCAATATCTCGGATTTTCTGTCCTCGTCGTGGCAAGTTTGCTCGTCTTTCTCACCAGTCTCGTCATTCCCCTGGCCTGGATTGGGTTGCTTGGTCTCATTCCTTTGGGACAGGGAATTCTTCGGCTCATCAAGCTAGCTCGCAACCAGCAGCCAGAGGAGCCACACCTGCAAGAGGAAGATGCCTCTTTCGACCAAACGTCATCCATTCCCCGTTTTTTGCGTCCTGTGCTCAATCCACGCCTCTACAGTATCGCCGTGATCACCGTCAGCAATGGTTCAGACAATATCAGCATCTATCCCCCCATTTTTGCACATGGAGGAGAGAGACAGCTCGCCATCGTGCTCATCGTCTTTTTCCTGATGGTAGCCCTCTGGTGTCTGGCTGGCTACAGCCTCACCCGTGTTCCAGGGATAGCGTACATCGTAGAGCACTATGGTCATTACCTCCTTCCTTTGTGTTTGATGGGTCTGGGTGTCTATATTCTCATCCAGAGTGGAACCGTGAGCCTGTTTGCCTCCTTTCTCCATCACTAAGAGTATCGCCTTTTTTTCTTTCTCTTGCTGCTCTTCCCAAAGCATACCAAGGGCTGTTTGCCCCACACAGCCTATTTTCTAGTGTACAGTGATACATTCTTATAGATTGCACGTTGCTGATAACAGACAGTTTTTTTCACGCATGGAGAAAAATATATGAAAAAGATCTATCACCATCTTGCGACATACAAGCTTCTGTATCTTGGATTGCTTATGCAAGCGCTTTTTTATCTCTCGATCAGCAAAACAGGATGGCTTGATAACTTTTTCGGCGGAGGTGCACTGCATAATGGCGCTAAAGGCATTGACTTTTATCAAGTCGTGAGAGGCGCGTGGGCCTACTGGAATGGGGGTAGCCTGACAGGTCAGCCATTATCAAATGGAGGTGTCTATGCGCCAGAGGCATATTTTGTTAACACAAATGTCTATCATCCGGCCTTTACGATTTTTGTCGGATCGGTCCTAGCCTACTTCAGCCCAAACACATCCTACTTCCTCTGGCTCTGGCTCAAACTGCCCATCTTACTGGCGACATGCGCGTATTTCTATTGGAACTTCCGCCACGAAAAACATGTGCAGTTTGCCATCTTTATCCTGCTAGCAAACTTTTCTGCTTACCTTGAGCTTGCCGCAGGACAATTTCAGTTCGTCTTGAATATCTGCTTGTTACTCTTTTTGATCAATGTTGCCAAAAAGCGACACGTGCTCTGGACGAGTATATGGTACTGTATCAGTCTGTTCGTCAAGCCGATTGGACTGCTCTTTGTACCAACGTTGCTGGCGAAACGCCGCACTGCTATTATGCTCGTTGCACTTGCTATTTTTACGCTAGAAACACTGTATTTCTGGATAAGCGGTCAAGGCGGATACTATATCACCAATCTGATGAATAATATCGTGTATCCAACATATCCAGGGGCAGATCAAATTATCACTCTGAACGCATTGCTCAGAAACAGCACACAATTGCCTGCTATCATCTATCAGGCAATTCAGGATGGAGCGCTCGCGTTAGTCATATTTTTGGGAACACTCAAGCGGATTCACCCATGTAAGGGAGTGTTTTTGATGATGGTGTATTTCCTCTGCTTCTATAATCTGGTGTATGAGTATGATTGGAGCACACTAGCATATGTGCTCGCTGTGTGCGTCGTGGTGCTGCCAGAATTTCAAACCAAGTCAGCGCGCTTCTGGATTCTGCTCACTTGTCTGCCCAGTTGCTTTATTGTGTTGAAGCTATTTCACTTTGATATGATGAATACACCGCCTATCGGCATTGTGCCCGGTGATGACGCCTGGAGATTAATGATTATCAGCAAGCTCTTTCCGCTGCTAGAACTCTGCATCACTGTGTTCGCGGCAGATGTCAAACCTATCGTGCAACAGATGCGCGATTTCTTTATAACGATGAGAAAAACTAATGAGCTGCTCGGAGTATTTGGAGAGGATTAGCTTTTCATGTTGACCGTCGTGACCAGATGCATCACAGCTTGGAAAGCGGGTTCTAGCATTTCCAGCAATACTTGTTGGTGGAGTTGCTCACACTCTTCGCCAGTCGCCAGTCCAGTTTTCACAAAAAATGGTGCCATGACGTTGCTGGTCGCTTCAATATTGCGATAGACATCCTGCCAGGCTTCGCAGTCTGAAGAAAATTCGAGCGCGTAGGCGAGCAATCGAACCTGTTGATACCCTCTATCGCGGAGCATACGCGGCAACGTATTCATCATCCCAAAGGTATGACCATCGACAGAGAATCCGTAACCAGCATGCTGAAACGTCTGAAAGTAGAGAGCCATCAGGCGCTGATAAGACACACTATTTGTAATCCCAAAGTCAAGCGGTTCGGTTAAACGCAATATTCCGCCTGGCTTCAAAATGCGTGTACACTCAGCAAAGAATGATTCCCAAGCTTCCCGTTTGAGCACACCGAGAAGAAAGCGCGCATTCACCAGATCAAAAGAGGCAGCGGGAAAATCCAAGGATTGGGTAATATTCATCATGCCAAAAGAGGCATTGATGAGTCCTTGCGTCCGTGCTCGCGCATTGGCGTAGTCAATCATCGTTTTGCTGATATCGACGCCTGCAACTTCTGCATCAGGGCAAGCATAGGCAACATCGAGGACCCAGCCACCAGGACCACAAGCCAGGTCAAGGATCTGGGGGTGAGCTGGCAGATCAGGGACACCTGAAAGTGGTCCGCCCATTGCTCTAGTTGTCGTACGGTCCTGGTCGATAAGTCGCGCCATTTCCACTGCGCTTTCCGGGTCAACTACATAGGTATTGTCATCGGTATCGGTCATTGTTCGTCACTTCCCTGTTCTCCTTGTTGCAATAATCGTATCATAACTCATCTCAGAGCGCAAGGCCGGACTACATCATCTCCTCAGCTCTGTCTATGAGCGCTCTGCTGCCGAAGCCGGGGATGGGCGCGGAGAAAAAATGTCGTGCCCCCAACCCTGCCTGGCCTCAATCGTAATGTTTACCCTGTGCTCAGAGCGCCGCGAATGGTGCCTTTGGCTGCCGCAAGATCAGGATAGGAGCATGATCCTCATAAGAAACCTGTCTCTAGTGCACCATACGTTGTCGCTAGATGATAGCCACGTGATAGCCTGGGGGCATTCTTTCTCCTTCGCCTTTGAGGTATCCTCTCATCAGGACATAGGTGATTTGCAAAGAAGAAAGAAGGGCGTGATGACTACTCTGACCGTTGTGTTGCCCCTATTACCAGGAAAGCAAGAAGCCTGGAGGCGGTTCTGTCAAACACTGCAAGGATCGCGTTGCCGCGAATACGATGCCTGGCAAGAGAGGATAGGTATCACAAAGCAAGAGATCTGGCTCTCACAGACCTTGCATATGGATCTCGTTCGCGTTCACCTGCAAGTGGAACACCCCGAATACATGTTGGCCGACCTCGCGGCATCACATCGCCCTTTTGACCGCTGGCTCAGGCAGCAACTGCTCGAACTGTATGGTCTTGACCTGATGCAGCTTGCATCTGCGTCTGCTCATGAATTGCTCTTCGTCTGGCAGCCCGCATCGTTTCCAGAGGCTGCCTCAGCCGAGGAGCAGAACCACGAAAATAAGGAGAGAAACAACTGAGGAAAAGCCCAGCCTGCAATACGTACTGATCCGAGAGTTTCAAGGGTGATGTTGAATGACAAGGGATGTTTGTTGATGATCATCGGTGTGTTCCTTTCTTATCTCTCGCGGCTCTCCTGATGATATGCTTCCGATAGGGGATACCGGCAGCCAGGGGGTCGCGGGTCCTTTTTTGATGCGCTTGCAGGTGGATGCGCACAGAGATCCCCCTGCAGGGTGCTGCTCTTGCGTAGCATATCTTTGTGTGAATGGATACAACGACAGCGGCTTTCACCCGGGCAGGCTTCCTTGTCCGGGAAGTTGCTCACGTATGTCTGATGAGAGTATACCTGAAGAGAGAAAGAGAAAAAAGCCTCCGAGAGGGCACGAAGGGATCATCTAGTAACGAGGTGTGGTAGTAGTGTGGTATACTCTTGTGTACGTATGAGTGGAGAGGTCACTTTGAGGATCGATCAAGAGCTGTCGGCATCTTGTGGGAGGCATAAGCATCCCACGTTCCGCGTGAGAAGATTACCCATGGTCAAGAAAGCCACCCAGGCCATCCCCAATCACCTCCTGCGCCGGGCACGCCTGGAGCGGGGATGGACGCAGCAAGTAGTCGCTGAACGCATTGGTGCTCCCAACAATATGATGGTCACCCGCTGGGAGCGTGGCAAGGCCTTTCCGAGTCCCTATTATATCGAGCGGCTCTGCCAACTCTTTGAGCAACGAGCCAGCGATCTGGGTTTGCTCCGAGAGTCATCCCCACAGGTCGTGACACCAGTTTCTCAGCCTCTTCCTGGCAGATCACACCGATCCCTCTCGTCAGATGAACAGACTGGAAAGAAGGTCTCTCCCGCGACACTACCACTGTCGCATACTGTCTCAAGCTCACCGCTCTCCCATCTGCCTCTGATTGGGCGAGAAGCCGACGTTCGCGCACTGAGAGCTGTCTATCAGGTCGTCGAGCAAGGACAGACGCAGGTGGTGCTCATTCAGGGGGAAGCGGGCATTGGTAAAACGCACCTCGCCTCCGCCTTCTTACAATGGGCCAGCACTCAGGGAGCAGCGCTTCTGCAGGGGCGTGCCTTCGAGATGGGAGGTCGCCTGCCCTATCAACCTCTGGTGCACGCCCTCAGTCGTCACCTCGAAGCAGAACCGGCTCCCGAGACCTTGCTCAGCGCCACCTGGCTGAGCGAACTCTCGCACATCCTGCCCGAACTCCGTGACCGCTCTCCTCACCTACCTCTGGTCATGGGAGATGAAATGGCAGCGCGTATTCGCTTGTTTGAGGCAGTGACTCGCCTGGGGCAAGCTCTCTGCGAACACACCACAGTGATTCTCTTTCTCGACGATATCCAATGGGCCGATGCCGCTTCGCTCGAACGTGCTGCACTACGCTGGGCAACGGTGGAGCGAGAGTGGCCTGCCCCTGCTGCTGCTCCTCTCGGTGCGCTCCGAAGCCCTGGCAACGACGAATCCCTTCAGCAGGTGGCTCTCCAGCCTGCACCATGATCTGCTCGTGACGACTCTTACGCCTGGTCCTTTGACCGAGGGGGAGATACTGCACGTGCTTGATGCCATTGGAACACATCACATCACGAACACGGGCCACCTGGATCGCTTCACCGATATCGGGCAGTGGCTTTTCCGCGAAACGCTTGGGCAACCGTTCTATCTGATCGAAACTCTCAAAGTCTTGTTGGAGCGTCAGATCCTCACGCTCCACTCCTCTGCACAGGGAGAAAAACTGGAATGGGACATGACTTCCTTGGATACAGTACAACAGCGTGGTGTGCTTCCCCCCAGCGTGCGGCAACTTATCCTCTCACATCTGGAGCACCTGACGACGATGGGACGCATGCTGGTTATGAGTAGTGCCATTCTTGGATGCGAGGCTTCCTTTGATGTCCTGTGCCGTATCGCCGAGGTAGAAGAATGTGCAGCCTTCGATATGCTAGATGAGATTCTACGGTATGGACTGCTACGTGAGATCAGCGCAGAGGACGGTAGAGGGCAGCGCACGTCCGTAGGAAACTATCTCTTTGGTCACGACAAGATACGCGAGGTGATCTACACGGAGATGGGCGAAACCCAGAGACGCCTCTTGCACCGCCGCGCGCTCATAGTGCTCGAAACGCTCGGCAGACCGGCTGCAGAACTGGCTCATCATGCCCTGGCGGCAGGGCTGATCGAGCAGGCATGGCGCTTGAGCCTGGCGGCAGGGGAGGAGGCGGTGCGCCTGTTAGCCACGGCAGAAGCGCATCTGCACTATACTCAGGCATTGGAAGCACTCTCGCAGCTCCCGGATACCACTGACACCCGTCGCCATCGTGTCGAGACGACCCTCAAATTGGTCGCAGTCTCTTTATTGGCTGTGAACGTGGAGCAGACGCTTGAGCGGCTGGTCGAAGCCGAGGAACTGGCGCGAGCGTTGCCCGACCGGAGACAGCTTGCGTATGTCCATTACTGGATAGGGCATGTCTACGGCGCACGCAATGCCATGTGCCAGGCAATCGAATATGCACAGCGGGTGCTGGTGGAAGCGCAGGAACTAGGGGACGAAGCGCTCGTAGCACTGGCTTCGGTTCAACTGAGCCGCGCATTGATCAACCAGGGACACTGTGGCCTCATCGAAGGACTCCTCACCCCGGTCATTCCTGTGCTGGAACGCACGGGCTATTGGCTGGACTGGACCTATGCTCTCGGCTTCCTGGGGATAGCACTGGCTGCACGCGGGCAGTATGCTACAGGAGTTGTCCAGGGACAACGCGCCCTGGAGTACACACGTAGCGCTGGGGAAATGAAGAGTCGCAATGTCACTGCGAGCCACTTCCTGCTCAGCGTTATCTACCTGTACGGAGGTGATCCGTCCCGGATGCTCTCGGAAAGTTGTCAGGTCGTAGAAGGGGCTCAGCAGGTGGACGAGTGGCTCTTAGTGTATCTGGGATACGGCTTGCGTGCCTGGGCCGAGAGTCGGTTGGGCAAGCATGAAGATGCCCTACAGAGCATGGAGCGCTCGCAAGCCGCAAGCCAGAAACTGGGCGGGCAGCTACTGTTCCAGGATACATTCGCGGCTGCGACTGCCGAACTCTTTCTGGCGGCTGATCGGGTGGAAGAAGCGCTGGCAGGAGCGGAGGAAGCTGTTGTACTCGCGAGAGAAGTGGGCGGGATCTTGAGCGCAGGGATGGCGCAGCGGGTGTGGGGTCAGGCGCTGGAGCGTCTCTCGCGTTGGGAGGAGGCCGAGACACATCTGGCTGAAAGTTGGCAGCTCCTGCTTCTCAGGTGAGAACCTGTTGGAATCTGCACGCACGCAGGTCGCGTGGGGACTGCTCTGCCGAGATCGCGGTGATCTGGCTGCTGCACAAGGGCACTTTGAACGGGCCGCCGCCCAGTTTGAGACGTCTGGACTCACCAGTGAACTGGAAACGGTCCACAACTATCTGGATCAGATGACGTAGCGCTGGCAGAGAGGGTAAAGTATCCATCACTCCAGAACGTCCTTTCCTTCCAAAAATGTCTTCTCAATTCATGTTCGTGTCAGCGATTTGCTCATCATCGAGGCCAATTTCTCGCAAAATCGCCTTGGTATGTTGTCCGATATCAGGAATAGGATTGAAAACGGACTCTGTTCCATCTGGCAACGCAGGCGGGAGAAGCGCCCATAATGGGCCAACAGGAGAATCGACCGAACGCCAGCGTTGCCTCGCTTCGAGTTGCGGATGCTCAAGAAATTCCCTTTAGCCCCTATCAGCCCCGTGGTGGAACACCACCAATTTGTTGCAATACACCCAAAGTGTTCGATTCGCCTCTTTCCTCGACAATTTTGCCATCAACGATGTGATAGACCGTTATTCCTGTCCACACGACCTGCTTGCCAGTAGGAGGAATGCCCAGAAAGACACCTGTGTGAGTGGCACGCACCGACCAGCGCAGGAGCACCTTGTCATCTCGAGCGAACACTTCCTCACAGATAACTTCGGTGATGGGAAAGTTGGTATTGACCGCCAAAAGGGTTTGTTTGAAGGCTTCACGGCCATGAAGCGTGTCCCCTAGTAGAGGATAGTACACAGAAATGTCAGGAGCGGCCAGTTCGTCTACAATTTCGAGGTTGCCTACGCCCCAGGCTTGGATGAAACGGCGGGCAATGGCTTCGTTTTGTTCCTTTGACATACGGTATTCTCCTTGTGGTGTTAACTTGAGGTGGTCAGGTGGGAAAAACTGTTTAGTATCCCGATGAATATAGCCGATGAGCGTGCCGAACATGTCATTGATCTGCACAAGTATTTTTCCATCGGGATGTACTGCAATAAAACGGTTTTTCTCACCTCTGGAGAGAAGCGTAGCTTCTCTCGGCGTGATATACAGTTCGATCTGCCCTGGTTGCGCAGCAAGCTGGCAGTCGTTTGCCCCCTCATAGAGATCCAGGCGTCCAATTGAGAGGAAGGCCACCAGTGGAATATATTTGTCCTCCACAAAGTCCAGCACTCCGGCACGTGCCAGCCCGTCGAATAGCATGGTTGGCATCAGGAAGCGAGAGAAGATCTGGTGATCAGTTGGCAGATTGAGAGCGTATCTGGCCCGCTTGCCCAGTGGATGAAGACGCGTATCTTGTGTTGAGACAAACATATTGGTCAGCAGTACTGGCGAGGCGGCGGCATGATATGGATCAGGAACGGGAGGTCCGCCCATTTCTTCCCAGGCCTCCCAATACGGAGCCGATGGGAACTCGTGCCGTAAAACAACCTTCGCCTCAAAATGCTCGTTGTCTCGTTTCAGAATTTTGCCGTCAGGTGACACAATATCAGTGAGAATACGTACATGGACAGTAACCTGTTCATCTGTACAATCGACGATCTTCGTGTGTATGCGTTTGGTGCTGGATTGATCCTCATTATAGACTCTGAGGAAGTTCTTAAATTGGACATCCTCAAAAGCAATAACATGCATTCCGGGCACAAGTTGTGTTGCCGCCTCTGCCGCTATTTCGGTGACAAACATCCCTGGTAGCGTCGCATAACCATTGACGAGGTGGTTATTCAGGTAGCTATCCCGTTTCAGATCGAAGACGCGCTCGAAGATGACCTCATCATTCTGATAGGAAAGGATACGATCCAGGTAGAAGGCTATTTCTGGCTTTGTCTGGACTCGTTCGCTGAAAAAACCGGGAAAGGATTCGTTGACAGCTTTTCTCTCTGCTTCGCCGATGTAGATGATAGCTGGGACATGACGTTGCTGATTGATCTCACGCATGAAGTGGTGAATGCCTTCTTCGGTCGTCATCGTAGAGTAGGTGCCAGTTCTCTCAAAATAGGCTTTTGCTAGCGGGTTTGCAACCAATCCCGCCGATCCCCACAGCGTCCAGCCAATAGTGAATTCTGTTGTAGGGCCGGGGTAGTGGCTTGTCCGTGTTCCTTCCCTACAGGCATATGTAGAAGTGCTTGCCAGGAAGTCGTTGGCCGAAGCATAGTCCACTTCGCCGATCTGTCCGCCCAGTCCGATCAGTGAACCGAAGTTGCACCAGAGACGTGGTTGACGTTCTTTGAATGCACTCTTGAGATTCTGGTACGCTTGAATTTTGAGATCGCGAACACGACGGAAAATGGTGAAGTTTTTATCCCGGATGGGTGTGGGGTGATTCAGTCCGGCTGCGTTAATCAACAGGTCGACCTTTCCTTCAGCTTGCATAATTTCCGCAACCACCCGAGCCACTTTTTCGCGGTCGGTTACATCGCAGGTGACATAGTGTACATGCTCTCTTCCGCAATACTCCGCCATTTCGCTCATGTTTTTACGTGCCACACGTGCTTCGATCATGCGATCAAAAGCTCTGTTGATTGCAGCTATGCTCTTTTCGGAATGATGTGTGCGTTGTTCGCGTATGTAGAGCGGGCGTCTCTTCCCAAATTCTTCATCGCTCCCTGCAAAGACCTCATCTGGATAGGCAGAGAGCGGATTACTGCCCAGCAAGTACAGACGAGATCGACAGTGGCGTGCCACTGCTTTGAGCAGTTCTGCCGTAATGCCGCGTGCGCCTCCTACAGCCATGATAACTGAGTTCTGGTCTAACTGCATAGTGCTCTCTTCGGATAGCTCCGCATTTGCTTCTTGCAAGAGAATGGACTTCCTGGTACCCTGTGCGTAAGTCACCACTGGGAGAGAGTGATGTGCTGCACTCTCCAGATACACCTGCTGAACCCCTTCCTGTACGCTCTCCGTACTGGTGAAGAGTCCAAGAGTAACACTATTGGGGAGTTCCAGATGCGCACACTTGATGAGTCCTCCGAAGAAGCCAGTAAAGGGATGCTGCTCACCGTCCGGGAGCGCTCTAAGGAAGAGCGAGATGAACGATGTCTCTCCCTGGCTCAATGTTTCAAAGCACTGTTGTAATACCAGGAAACTGAGATCGTGGAGTGCCATCAGCGATGCTGCTTCCTTCATCAGGCACTCAGGAGCAGGTGCAGCTTTGCTCAGATTGGTCAGCACACGCACATGTTTAAGAGGTTTGCCAACACGTGCAAGTGCATCTTTAACGGTAGCGGGAGTGACTATCGGTAGCGCGATCTGTAGATGGAGGGTTTGTCCCCCATCTACAGGTGCAATGGAGAGCACTACCAGATCTTCTGGTAATGGCTCTGCATCGTGAAGGAGGACTGGCTGATCGGTAAGTACAACACAATTCGCAGGGAAAAAGGGGATTGGCGATCTAACCACGTCCATTGTTGATTCTTGTAGTACAGGCACGCTCCTTTTTACGACGAGTGCCTGTCCTGGAGCATACTCGGTATTATTGAGGAACTGTACTGGTAGGGCAGGGGCTTGCCTCCTGACGCCTTTTCCTCCCTGTGGACCTGTTTCGCCAGCTAGACGCTGGGTTTGCCCCAGAGTCAGGAGAGTTGCAGGAGTTTCTTTCCCATCTTTGCACAGAATCGTCTGCTGTCGTGTTAGGAGAGCTGTTAACACCGCCAGCGCCCCCTCAGCCCCCAGATAGTTACATGTGCGGTGGGAAGATGAGCCACAGACAATAGGTGCATGGGCAAGGGCCGTAGTGGAGATCGTGCCTTGGGCCGCTCCAACCCCTACAGTGCTGTAGTCGTCGACATAGCCAAGGATGGGTAACCCGGACTGCAAGGCCATCGTCTCCGTCGTCACTGCGAAGAGGAAAGCCCCTTCAGCCAGTTCAAAGGTTGGTGCATCGATCAAATCTCGCACCATATACGCCGCCTCTGGCGTGGTGTTCCCGTTGATACCTCC
Source organism: uncultured Chloroflexia bacterium (assembly GCA_963802635.1). GTDB lineage: Bacteria > Chloroflexota > Ktedonobacteria > Ktedonobacterales > Ktedonobacteraceae > CAVTLG01. The sequence goes on from CAWDJJ010000001.1 coordinate 2,415,966, forward strand.
GACCAGTGCTAGCTCTACCTCGCCGGTACGCAAATAGTGACTGGCGATCTCGAAGGCGGTGAGCGCTGACGCGAAGCCGGTGTCAATCGCCATATTCGGTCCCTTCAGGTCGAAGTAGTTCGCGAGACGAGCCGGAATAATATTGGGCATCATACCAGGGGATGAATCTTCGTTGGATGCTGGTATCAGTTGCTTAACCTCTTGTTTAAACTGCCCTAATGCACGTTTCATCAATAATGAATTGGCTAGCTTATCACTGCCATTGAGGGTATGCTCAATGTCGTCGAGGTAGCAACGATTGGCGTACAAGGTGCCAGAACGCGTCGCTCCCATGTGTCCGACAAAGGCACCAGTCTTTTCACGATGGACATCCCAGAAATCTTTCATCTGGTCTCGCAGCTCGTGAGCACACTCCAGGATCATCAACTGGCTGCGATCAATAGTGCGTAGCGTACTTGGTGGAAGGCGTACTTTCTGGAAAGAAGGCAGGGGATAGAAGGTCCCAAACGAGCTTTCGGGTGCGTGCCCATTGCCCGTAATCCAGTTCTCAACCTCTCCTCGTGTCGAGAGACCGGGCAGATGGGTGCTCCATCCAACGATAGCGATACGATCATGTGTGTAGGGTCGTATGGTTGGCGTTGAGGATCGAGGGACACCAGTCCTATATTCCTGAACCAGAAGATGACTATTGGTTCCACCGAAGCCAAAACCCGAAACGGAGGCAGTTCGGGCATGACCATTTTTCGAGGGCCAGGGAACGACACTGGTCGGTATTTGCAACGACGATGTCTCGATCTCAAAGCTTTGGGGGGGCGCAGTGAATCTGTGCTGCGGCGGGATCAACCCCTTTTGCATACCGAGAATCACCTCGATCAACGAGACAACGCCCGCAGCCCAGCCAGTATGTCCGATCAACGATTTGTGAGAGGTAACGTAGACCGGGTGGGAAGTCTCAATGCCTTTACGTAACGTCGTAAACTCTGCCAGATCGCCTGCTGCTGTCCCGGTCGCGTGGGCGGCAATCCAGTCGAGATTGTCCACATCTACGCCGGGTTGTGAAAGGGCACGTCGAAGCGCCAGGGTTTGCCCGGCTGAACTGGGGGCATTAACCGCCTGCCCCTTGCCATCCGAAGAGGCACCAAAGGCTTTCAGTACTGCCAGGACGCGATCACCATCCTGCAAGGCCCGGCGCAGCTTTTTGAGAACGACAACACCTGCCCCATCGGAGAAGAGTACGCCATCGCTCTCCTTATCCAGCGAGCGCACCTCGCCCCGTAGAGAGAGGCCACCGAGTTTCGCGAAAAGGACCGAGTTGCGTGGACCAAGGGCGAAAGCACCACCACAGATGGCAATGTCCTGTTTCCCCATGAGCAGGTCCTTCATGCCGATATCAATGGCATATAATGATGAGGAGCAGGCAGTATCCACCATTTGCAGTTTGGTCTCCTCAGGCAGAAGCCCTACCATCGCGTTCCGTCCAACTTGATGCGGGAGAAAGCGGGAGGGATTGCGTGTGCCACGCCAGTAGCGCCTGGTCAAGGTTGTCTGTATATCTTCATACAAGGCTTTCTTCTCGGCTGTCGTGCCGCCTTCGAGGTCGGCCAGGATCTGCTCCAATTTGTGCATAGTTCCGGCGTAGACTGAGGCCTCTTCCAGGTGCTGACTCCCATCGGCGGTATAGCCAATAATCAGTGAGAAAGTATCGTCATCGTGTCTCTTGACACCTTCTAGTGCCTGGTAGAGCGAATGACGCAACCAGAGCGTTGTGAGTTCGTGTGTATCGGCTCGAATACCAATCTCCTGTTTCAGGCGTGGAGTCGGCTCAAAATCGGTGATGAACACAAATGTATGTTGATAGGTTTTGTCTTCAGCCTCTTGATCTGCCGAATAGAAGAGACGGTTGTTCCAGCGTACGCTCTCTTCCCTGGTAAATACGTCAGATCCATCGACCAACACCTTCCAGAACGCTTCAGCATCATTGGCACCAGCTACCGTCAATCCCATCCCCACAACGGCGATCTCGTCTTCACCCTCATCAAATTCTTCTGCTATTTGCGATGGGGTCTGTATGCTTGTGGTAGTTGTCTCTCGTGCCTGGTCGTTTAGAGCCGGTTTTCCTTGTAAACCGTTCATTGTAGAGTAGACAAAATCAACAACTTTACCCATCGTGCCGTAGTTACCCAGGCGGAAGTTAGCCGGACGCGGCGGTAACTGGTAGCGTTGACTGACTCGCGCCAGCAGTTCAGCCTGCTTGATCGAGTCGATACCCAGTTCGGCTTCGAACTGTATCTCGTCGCTGAAGACCTCAAAGGGGTATTCCAATGTCTCTGCATACAGGGTTCCGATTTCCTGGAAAAGCTGATCTCGATTTTTGCTTGCCACAATGTTGGCCGTTGCTGGCTGGATCGGTCTCTCGCTCATCGTTGATATACGATGCTTTGCTTCTCGGGCTGTCTGCTGTACCGGGGTTTCATCTCCTGTAGATGCCAATTCTTCTCGTACGGAGGCAAGCGGGACACTCTTCTGCATAAATGTCTCGTAATCCTGTTTGATACGCGCCAGGATCTGCTTCCCCGTAACCATCCAGAAGGTGTTAAAGTGCTCTTGCTCAACATTCGGTAGGAGGATATCTGCCAGGTGCTGTGCCGTGCTTTTTGCGCTGACATAGCCACGTTGCTCAAGTTCTTTTAACAAGGTTGCTAACGAGTTTGCCTCGTCCTGTTTGGGGTCAAGACTGACGAGGATATCCACATCCTCTTGGGCGGGGGCCGTAGGGATCGATCTCGCTCCTACGTTCAAAATCTTTTTTGTCAGCCTGGTGAGTGTATCTAACGCACCACACTCCAGAAAGGTTTGTATTCCTTCGGCATAGAGATGGTGTATCGCCTCTCTAAAGTTGAGTGGTAATACTAGATGGTGAGCCAGACAATTGGTAAACTGATCGTCTGAATGATAGTAACGCTGCAGGGTTGGTGAGAAGACGGGTATATGCAACGGCTTCTGTTTGAGATGGCGAATACGAGCCGCAAAATCGTTGACAGCCGGTTGCAGCAGAGGAGAATGGAAAGGATATGGAGAGTCGAGCCTAACAGAGGAGATTTTCAAAAAGCGGGAGATTTCTCCAAGAGTATCCATAATCTCCCGTGTCCCTGAGATCACCGTCTGCTCCGCATGATTTTCTACAGCGATAACAGCATACTGATTCCCAATGAGATCAAGCATTTTTCTAGCACGTGTTGCATCAGTACTCAGAGCGGTCATATACCCATTGCCGGTATCGACTCCTTGCAACGCCTTGACGCGTTGGGCCACAATAAAAGCCCCCTCTTGCACCGTGAAAGCTCCCGCACAGACCAGGGCAGCAATTTCACCGAAGCTATGACCGATCAAGGTGTCTGGCTGTAAACCATGAGACTCAAGGATTTTGTAGATGGCAACATCAACACCATAAAGCGCAAGCTGCATAGAGGGGTCCCCTCCGCAGTGCTGTAATACATCACCAGCGTTATGTGATGATGTACCGAAGAGAACGCCCGAAAGAGTTTGCTCAAACTCCTGTCTGGATACCTCGTCAATTTCAGCAAAAGTCCTGGCGATCTGGGGGTAAAGGGGATAAGATCTCGCGAGAACCCCTTTATAAGAAGCTCCCTGTCCAGGAAAAAGGACAGCAAGCTTGCGTGTATTCATTGTATTCTCCTTTTTTAGACAAAATGATCCGACAAGTTATAAATATAGGGTGGTCATTATCATTTCCTTCTTTTTTTTCGGTAAATGTGTACGACAACGGTTACTCACACATGATTGGCTTCTCTTGCCAGGAGAACCGACTACCCGTGTCTGATGAGAGCATACCTGAAAGAGGAGGCAGAAAGAATGCCTCCGAGCTATCACGCAGTTATCATCTGGCTACGACGTGTGATGTACTCTCTATTCGCAGAACAAAGCAAGATCTGCAACAGGATGTGGAGAAAATCGCATGGACATAAGAGTAGTTCAAGAAGAGGTGCAGAAGCACATAGAGGTATTTTGTTGCTATGCACGCAAAGACCAAGCGTTTGTACAGAGTGAAGCACGACCCTTTGGGGCTAAATTCCCAGGTCTCCGCTATTGAAATGAAACAGCAGAGACCGTTCGTTTGCTTATCTTATGAGCAACGCATCCTCGCGCTCTTGCTGTGTCGCCGCAACGGCAACTGTTTGGGGGAGACGTGAGAATGATGGTACATCTCTCTCAGAGAAAAGCTGTGCCTGCGCTCTTCTCTGACGCGCCTGGAACCAGTTAAAGAGATAGGCCAGTGTAAGCAAGACAAAGAAGACATTGCGTACGCCTGCCATCTCAAAGAAACCGGAAGGCATGGTAATCGATGTCGTGTCAGATGTGCTGATGCGCGAATTGAAAAAGGCATAAATGATCGTCGTCTGCAAGGAGATCGAACTCCAGAAGAAGAACCAGAACGTATCAAATGCTCCGACGTATGCTAGCAGCGGAATAAGCCAGATCAGGTACTGCGGACTGAAGACTTTCCCTGTGGCGATGAAGACCAGTGTGAGTGCGATAGCCGCCTGTGCAATATCGATCTTTCTGAACCACAGCAGCCCAAGCACATAGATATATCCGAGTACCAGGCAGACAGTTCCCGTCGCAGAAACAATGCCCGTGAGTCCGCTAACAATGTTGACCGAACCAAAATCGTAGACGATACCCTGCCATGGTATGCCAAAGATGCGTGCTAGCCAGAGCAGTGTGCCACCGGTCGACTCGACTTGAATTGGTCGATGGAGAAAATAATTTAGCTGGCTGATAACCGCATTGTTAAAGTTGAATAATGCAAAGATACCAGTCACACCCAACACGGTTGCCAGCAGGATGAAGCAATTTTTCCACTGCCATCTGGCTGCATCACGCACTGTGTACCAGATGTGCTGTGGGATTTCTCGTACTGAGAGCGAACCGGGCAGAATGTGAAAGCGTCCTTTGGTCTGTTGCTCAATGATGAACAGTGGTGGAAGGAGCATAATAGGGTAGATCTTCAGCAACACTCCAAAGGCAAGCGCGATATACGCAGCGGTCCAATGTTTGCGTTCTGCTGCAATCACGCACAGGAGCATCATCATTGCGGGGAGCAGGTCGTAGCGTGTCTGTGCGAGTGCGCACGCTCCGATAAAGATGTAGAGCGCGAAGAGTGCCGCGCTCCCGTATGGTCCATACCGTTGGAGTATCCAGTAGATTACAACGGCGGTCAGCGCCATAACGAGCATAAAAGCAAACTGATAATAGGCTAATGGTGCGAGGAGCGGGAGCGAAAACAACAATAGCGTCAAAGGCGGATACTCAATTGGCAGCATATGGAATGCCGACTGTGCCTTGACGATGCCTAAAAAGGAGCATTGACCATGTGGAAGAAATGCCGTCGCATGGCTTCCAAACCAGAAAGTGAGCGCGTAGCATTGATAGCGAGCAGGATCGGTTTCAGGCCAAAAGATCAGCCAGGAGGCGATACAAAACATGAGGATCGTCACGATAGTAATCGGTACATAGGTGGTGCCTCCGCTGCGTGCCAGCAAAAGATCTTGTAATTTCTTTATTTTGCTATATTTTTGTTCCGTAGGATGCAGCAACAAGAGTGTATACGTCCTCTCTTTTACATTTGACAGGGTCTTGCCGCCAGTGCTACAATCGCGAACAGCACATCACGGCGTATATCACCTGTTTCACGTATACCAGGACGCTTAGTGGGCTGCAGTGGTCACAAAATCGTGGCGCAACCTTCCGATTGGAAGCGCAAGTGCATAATGAAGAGAGAAAGACGCGCTCCTGCGGGAGCCTTTCATCCCTCTCGTCCCCGGCAAGGAGACGGTTTCTTTGAAAGGATTTTTTATGGATACCAGGAATCGTACCGAAACGAAAACCTTAAAAGTTGGCGATAGTGCTCCTGATTTTGCCTTAAAAACGGCACATAGTGAGGATTGGCATCTTAGTGACTTTCGCGGGAAAAAGAATGTCATCCTGGCATTTGTCCCCTTCGCGTTTAGCGGTGTATGTTCAACACAGCTTCCCTCCTATGATGCCGACTTGGAGCGTTTCAAGAAGTACAATGCTGAAATCGTGAGCATTAGTATGGATAGTACACATGCTTTGAGCGCATGGTCCAAATCCTTACAACTCTCTTTTCCCCTGCTCTCCGACTTTTATCCGCAGGGTCAGGTTGTAGATCTCTATGGCGTACGTCACCCAAGAGGTATGTCAGAGCGCACGCTCTTTATTATCGACCGGGAAGGGATTATTCGTTACATTGAGATAGTACACACGCCGGGTGAAATGCCTGATAACGTTGATCTGTTTGAGGCCCTCCAGAAGCTCTAATTGCTGTTAGGAAGCGGACGGCTTTGAAGAGATTGATGCGGTGCTGGCACAAGGTTGACCACGCCAGCACCGCATCAAAACTGTTTTCTTACATACTATATCAGCCATTATTGCTGGCTCTAGCGCCCAAAAATAAGGTGCAGACTGAGAGCAAATGTGGCAGAAAGGATCAGAGATAGCAACAAAAAGAGTCGATAGCGTGCAATTATCATCCGTTTATCAAGAGCTATAGCTTTAGCCCCGTGCGACTGGCGGATTTCAGATTGTTCTTGCATTGGCCTTCCCCCATGGTTTCTTGTAGTAGGAGGGTCACCTACTTCTAACGTGTTCTATAACTACAATATATACGACTCAGAGAAGCTTTTCGTTGTACTTGTTAAGAGTTTACACCATCTACAACCAAAAAGCCATACATAAGACAACAATTACTGGACTCTTCCAGGGAATCTATCTGCACCCAATTTCGGTTTTTCTGTCAATTACCCTGCGGAATGTGAGGTTAATATACGATAAGTACAAAATAGAGTAGAAGTTACCACTACAGCAATCGCATATACTCAACAACTCTTGAGGCCAAATCAGTCTCATATCTAATGGACGAGTACAATTTGCGAAATTCCGCTATGAAATAATAGAAGGATACAATATCATACCTGTAACTGGACATACTCCTGGCCGCAAAATGGGCCTTTTGACGCAAATCTTGCCCACCTTATTTCCTGTAATACTGCTTTTCTCTGCAAAGACACGACACATAAAACACCTCAAAGTGCAGAGCCATTTGTATTCTAGCTTCGTTGAGCAAAAAGCGTTATCCATAGCTCAGGGTATGGAGAGAATTATGAAAAAGTATCATGGATGCTGTGGAGCAGTTAGTTTACTTCTTGTCTTGAGTGGGTGCGGAGGACATCTGAATAATGTGCATATGGCGGATGGAAATAGCTTGAATCCAGGCTCTAATCCAAGTCTTTTCACTCCCGCTCCAACTCCTACCACGGGATGGACTGTGCGTGATATGGGTATGACTGCCATGACACACGACACGGTTTGCAATCAGGCCACCCAATCCACTATGACCCGGCTAGTTGGTTATATACCTCAGTTTCATGCTAATTTTACTTCCGACGATGTTCCGCTTGATGATGCTTCGGGCTATACCTGCCGGTTGCAGCCATTATCACCTTATCAGTATATGAAAGCGTGGGCTGATACTATGCATGCTGCCGGTCTTCATGTCATGTATCGTGGCAACTGGAACAAATGGGCTGGCGATTATGGCCAGCCCAAGCTGTCATATAGCACAAACCCGGCCATACCTTATGAGAGTAGCGGTGGTCTGCAGGCGGTGCTGTCTGGCAGTGATACCAGCTCTTATATAGGCATGACGTATCAGTGGATTGTCAGCCATCCGGATATCTTTCAGGATGGCGACATTTTTGAGCCTTTCGGGGAGGATCAAAACAACGGTATTGCCAATGGACCTCAGGGTACGTCAGCAGCGAATTGCCCCAAAGGCATCTGCCAGTTTCCTTCGACTCCTGCTTTCAACCAGTGGATTGATGATGTGGTACAAGCCGAGCAGGCGGCATTCAGGAAGATCGGTAAGAATGTGACATCGGGTTGGTTGGGTCTGTCAGGTGATTCATATCAGTATGTAACGCAAAATGCGCTTTCATATACCACAGCCTACAATATGGATCACTTTGCAACCAGTTACTCGACCTTCACTTTCGATATTATAGCTAGTCACAATACCTTTCCAGATAAACAGATTGTGCTGGAGTGGGGGGATATAAATGGTGCGGATGATACTCCCCAGGCAGTTGCCAACACTACAGACCAATACATGAGCTGGCTGGCACAGCAATCCTATGTGGCGGGCTTCGAATATTGGTATGAGTCCGGTCAGGGCAATGGAGCGCGATCAGCTGCTATCGACTACAATACCGGGAAGATGACACCTGCTGGTCAGATAGTGGCGAAATGGTTTGCTGTTATGACGCCGTAACTTGATCTCCTCCCTATAAATGGGTAAATTAACCTCAGCTAAGGATGGTGAGGGCGCTCTATGTGTACCGTTTGGGCAGTATCGGGTTTCTCGACTTATTGGCTAGGTGGGAGGAAGCTTTAGGCATCAAACCTCCGCAAACAAACGAGTAGTACCTGCATACTAAAGACCGTCTCCGCAGTGGGACGGCCTTTGCTTGTGGTACACTAACCGAAGTTAGGACTTTAAGAAAACTGCTTTAAGCGAGGTACTTATTATGAGCGACACACAAGTTAAGGAGCAACAACCTGCTCCTGATTTCACCCTTCCGGCCATTGGGAGCGACGATGTGGTAAAAGACGGCCAGGTGCAATTAAGTGCCCTCAGAAATCACGTTACTGTGCTTTACTTCTACCCAAAAGACGACACGCCCGGCTGCACTGCCGAAGCGTGCTCGTTCCGCGATGCCAACCATGAAATGCAGAAACGCGGGATTGTCGTGCTGGGTGTCAGCGCCGATGATCTCTCATCGCATCAGAAGTTTGCCGACAAATACGGTTTGCCCTTTCCGCTGCTAGCTGATACCGACACAAAGGTTTCGCAGCTGTATGGCGTGTGGAAAGAAAAGAACATGTATGGCAAGAAGTACTTGGGTGTCAATCGGGAAACGTTCCTTATTGATAAAGAGGGCATCGTACGCAAAGCCTGGCACAAGGTTAGCGTTGCCGAGCACGCTCAAGAGGTGTTAGATACCATTGAGTCGCTAGGACTCTAATCTGATTGCAAAAGAAATCAGGAGCCTTTCAATCTCACACGGTTAGAAAGGCTCCTGATTTTAATAGGAGATACATCTAACTGTGAGATGTCTTGTCCCTACGCGACCACACACACAATCGTCAACCTGAATAGTTACGTTGCTGCTGTCTTGAATATCAGCCACTCAAGCACAATGTATCATTCGTAAGCTGTGTAACGTGCTAAAAATGGCAACAATGTATGTCTCGTGATGACTTAAGAACAGGAGAGAAGTGCAATGCCAAATCAACAACATCTGGAAATGCTCAAACAGGGCGAGGTAGAACGCTGGAATACGTGGAGACAAGAACACGCAGAAGCGACACCAGATCTCAGCGAAGCAGATCTACAAAGTGCTGCATTGAGTGGGGCTAACCTGAGCCGAGCCAATTTGAGCAGTTCCGATTTACATGGAATTGACTTGAGTAAAGCAGATTTGTGCTGGGCTAACCTTGTTGGAGCCAATTTAAGTGACGCAAATCTCGCAGATGCGCGGTTAAATGGTGCCGACCTGAGCGCGGCCAACGCTCATAATGCACATCTGTGTGATGCTAACCTGCGTGATGCAATCCTTCTCGACACCAACTTTATTGATGCGAACCTGAGCGGTGCTGATTTAAGCCATGCCAATACCAAAGCTGCATACTTGAGTGGCGCAAACCTCGACGCAGCTTTGATTACGCCTGAACAACTGCACGATGCGAGATCACCTGACGAAATTCCTTAACAAATGGATGAATTTACCCGCTGTGCCGAAGCGACGACCTGCGACTAATCTGTCGAGGTCATCGCTTTGTTTTTTTATCTATCAACTATCAGCATAGCGGTTACACGCTTTCAGAACCACTCTGTTCTGGCCGATCCACGAAGCGCTCACCCAGGATATTGTTGTGGATAGGAGACACCAGCTCCTGGTATCCTTGCACAATATGTTCGGCAAACGGCTGTAAAGGCCCTGTAGGCTCTACGACACGCCAGGAACGCTGCCCTGGCAGATCAGCAGGCTTCATGGTGGCATTCACTCCCAGCTTATTCATCACCTGCATATTACGTTGTGCCAGTATCTGGTGAGGAGCAAACGAGTAAAGCGGAGAAGCCATTGCTTGCAATTGTTGCGTTATCTGTTCCGGCAGATGTCCAAATTTTTGACACGCCTCATGTACAAGTTTAGCCATTTCTTCCTCAGGCATCGTGAAGATGGCATCCAGGGTTTGTAGCAGATTGAATCCGCGATTCAGCAAAATCATTCGTCCATGCCGCAGACGTTGTAGTAACCCATTATGTGTATGCTCGGCCTCATGAATCTGGCGAGTGATATCGGCCAGAGGCAGCATATCTAATTTACGATTAAGGAATTCAACCACCTGTGCTGTATCATTCTCCTGCTGCCAGTGTCGCAAGAGTTCCAGGCAACGTTCTCCTTCATACACTTTGACCGTTTTCGCTACGCTGAGCAAATAAGTTTTGCGCTCGCAGACCCAGAGTGCGTGCAAATAACGTACCGTATCAGTCACCGGAAATGCTACAAAACGTTTTTGTCCATGCACCTCTTGCACAAACTGAAAGCAGGCTTCAAATTCTGGCTGTAAGTGTTCAAAAGCTGCTAATTTCAGTTCTATCAAGCGTGGAGTCCGGGAAGCTGTTATCATTGTTCGCCGACCTTTCGCTCTCTCTATCATCATTGCGCTAATACCCATATGCATCCAGAAACGCGTTCTTATTCCGCCTGGCAACGCTGCTGACGCAGCTACTGCTGTGCAGTCAGCCAGACGGATCAGCAACTTTCGTCCCTCTTGGGCTGTCAGAAACGAAGCTGACGCTTCTAGCCTTCGGCTCATCTGACAGAGAGGAGGTTGCTAGAAATGTGCCAGAGCACATTTCTCATCTGAATGCAAGGCAATATAAATACAGAATGGACACTCTCTAACACGCACGAAACACACGAATGGTGGACGAAGCGCCAGAGACTCAACCTGGCGGTGACGATCTGGACAGACCCACAATACAATGAAAAAAATGCTAGAGTGGCAGAGAAGGATGATTATTAGGGGGAAAGTGACGGTCGTATCCGTTGAATGCGCCCACGAGCTGGGTAAGGGTGGGTCCTTGCGACTGCTCCACAGCTGGGGTTACGATGCCATGAAATCGCAGGGCGCACGCAAGGTCCCTACCCGTTCGAACTCATGCACGTATTGGAGTTGGTAGCCCATACGCGCGCCCACCAGGGATTATCGCTCCTCTTCTTCCAACGCAGCAACGACTTCAGCCTCATTCTCGTCCTCTTCAATCTCCTCGATCTCTCCAGTCTTGAAGCTGAGCATATTGCCGCGAATCTGCTCATCGATAGCCAGGGCTACATCTGTATTTTGGCGCAGAAACTCTTTGGCGTTCTCACGTCCCTGGCCGAGGCGAATATCACCCACCGTGAACCAGGCACCGCTCTTCTTGACAAGACCCATTTCCAGACCCAGGTCAATCAGGCCGCCCTCGCGCGAAATACCCTCGCTATACATAATATCGAATTCGGCAGTCTTGAAGGGAGGCGCAACTTTGTTCTTCACCACGCGTACTCGCGTACGGTTGCCAACCGCGTCCGAGCCTTGCTTGATGGTATCCGTACGGCGAATATCCAGACGCACAGAGGCATAGAACTTGAGGGCTTTGCCGCCGGTCGTCGTTTCCGGGTTCCCAAACATCACGCCGATCTTTTCACGCAACTGATTGGTGAAAATCACCGTTGTATGCGAGGTACTGATGGCACCGGTCAGCTTACGCAGGGCATGGCTCATTAAGCGCGCCTGCAAGCCAACATGCGAATCGCCCATATCACCTTCAATTTCCGCACGCGGCGTGAGTGCAGCCACAGAGTCGACGACGACGACGTCAATGGCATTACTACGCACCAGTGAGTCGACGATTTCTAACGCTTGCTCACCAGTATCAGGCTGCGAGATGTACAGGTTATTTGTATCTACCCCTAAGCGAGCCGCGTAGATTGGATCAAGCGCGTGTTCTGCATCCACGAAAGCAGCATAGCCGCCAGCTTTCTGGACGTTCGCTATAACATGTAGGCACAACGTGGTTTTTCCTGAAGATTCGGGACCATAGATCTCGGTGATACGTCCACGCGGCAGGCCGCCAACACCCAGGGCCAGGTCCAATGCGATTGACCCGGTGGGAATTGCCTCTATCTGCACCTTGGCCGCATCCCCCAGTTTCATGATCGCGCCCTTGCCAAAACGGCGTTCGATCTGTGTGAGGGCCAGCTCTATCGCTTTCTCACGCTCGCTCATACCAGCCGTATTGGCGGTCCCATTGCGGTCTGCCGAGGGCTTTTCCTTTTTACTCATTGGCATCTTTTCAAGCAGGGCGTGAGATATAGAGAGGATTTCTCCCCTCCCGCGTCACCACCCCTGCATTCCTCCTTTTTTCAGTCCTCTCAAAGGGCTTGCAATTCCCGATGCACTCTCTTGCTTTTATAAAAACTGGGCGAGAAAACCACGAGGTCTTCAGCCTCGCACACGAATCGCCGGGCCTGCCCTGGCTCATACCCATAAGCATTCAGAAACGCAACTCTCGTTGCTAGAAATATGCTACCGCATATTTCTCATCTGAATGCAAGGCAATATAAGACAAGAAAAGAGCCGACCCATTGACTCAAAAAACTCCGGCACGTGCCGGGTGATGCGTATCCATACACTGTCACCATCTATGGAATCCGGCCTCATCTCGACAAGGTTAGAAAGGCTTTTTACACCTGTAGCACCAATCTTTCCCCCAGATCTTCTTAACTACAGACGACAGAGCAACGGTCTGATGCGTCAACCGGAGGTGTCATGACCCCTCTAACGTAGCTCGCATTTCTGCGGCTGAGTCTGGTGAACTTGGGCTTCCCAAGAAGCCACTCGGCGAAAGACCGAGTGGGAGTTCACTCCTACAGGTACGCTATTCTTTGACAAGGGCAAAAAGTCGGAAACAGATACCCTCCCCATCTATTTCCAAGAAATAGAACAAGAGTACCATAGCATAAGCCTAAGAGCGTGTCAAGTTATGCTTTTGCACGCTTAGCAAAAGTCCTGCCTGTCGTTAATGCTGTAACGTCTGCCACACGGCATACCATCACGAGAGGTAAAAAGGAGAGCCGAGGAAACAGCGCTAGATATCACGTCTGCCCTCTATCGCCCGGCTCAATGTCCCTTCATCGGCATACTCCAGGTCGCTCCCGAGCGGAAGACCACGCGCCAATGTTGTCACGCGCACATTTGCCAGGTGCAGCTCATCTTTGATACCTCCTTCAATGACGCGTGCCGTGAAATCGCCCTCCCAGCCCGGATTCGTTGCCAGGATGACTTCGCGGATGGTACCACTCCCAATGCGCTTGAGCAGCTCGTCTATGCGTATATCTTTGCGCAATACTCCATTCATTGGTGAGAGCGCACCGTGCAGCACGTGATACAGGCCCTTATACGCGCCGGTCTTCTCCAATGCTATCAGGTCCAGCGGCTCCTCCACGACACAGATGACATCTTGATCGCGTTGCGCATCGCTACAGATAGCACAGGGATCGCTTTCGGTGATATTAAAGCAGCGTGAGCAGTAGATGATGCTCTCTTTGACGCGCATAATTGCTTCGGCCAGGCGACGAGCCTGGTCTGTTGGACTACGCAGCACAAAAAAGGCCAGACGTTGTGCGGTTTTTACGCCAACACCTGGCAGCTTGGAAAATTCTTCGATCAGAGCTGCCACGGGTGGTGCAATTTCAGTCATGCCTTAAAACATTCCAGGAATTTTCATTCCGCCAGTGGCGCTGCTGACAAGCTTCTGCTGTGCATCGGTGACTTTATCAAAGGCATCTTTGGCAGCGGCTTTCACCATAACCTCTAGCTCCTCTATGTCTTCCGCACTAAAGGCTTCAGGGTCAATTTTGACGCTTGAGATTTCATATTTGCCGCTCATGACAATCGTCACTGCGCCTCCACCCGCAGTTCCGGTAAATAACGCTTCTTCCAGTTCTTGCTGCATCTTCAGCATTTTCTGCTGCATCTTTTGTAATTCGCGCATATTGAAGCCCATAGGTCCAATCACTCCTTACTTCGGTTGAATATCTTTGATTTCCGCTTTAAACAAGCGCATGGCTTCTTTTACCACCGGATCGCTCTTCGCTTTCCTCTCGATGGTTTGCTGTCGCGTCTCCCCTTTAGCAGAAGATACGCTCTCTGTATTCTCTCTCACAGCAGCTTTTCTGGCAAGGGGTGTTACGGCATGCCTATCAGCAGTTGCCGCAGGTAATGACTCCGCTTTTTTGCGTTGCTCCTGCGGTTGTTTTGTCGCTTGCTCCATTGAAATGGGAGGTTTAGCAGGTGCAGATCTAGGTGGCTCGCGATGAGCAGGTTGCGACGATGACAAAGTCATCATCGTATTTGTCAGGCTATTGGCAGTATCTGGTGGGGGAATAACGGCTCTGTTCCCACTGCCGCCAGCCGCACCGGGTGCGAGCAAACGCACGCTGCACTCACGCCCTAACTCGATCTTCATGGCCCAATTGACGGCTTCAACATACTCGTCTTTTTGTAAAAAAAACTTGTAGTGGAAATCATCTCTGGCACGAATGATCACAATAGGCAACTGGTCGGTCCCTTCCACGTTCACAATCACGTACCCATTCAAGAAGGCGGTTATTTTCGGGCCATCTTTTTTCGTCCTGACGCGCTTCCGCACATACTCCCAGCGCTCCTTGACCTGTTCTATAGTCAGAGTCGGTGCATCGGGGGCGTGCTCCTCAGCGGTAGCAACTGTTACCGGCTGTGCTTCCGCCACGGTCGCCTGATCAAGCGGATCGACAACAACTGGCTCTTCGTCGCTATACGAGACACTATCCCAATCAGGCAATGCGGACTCGTCAGGCTCTTCTTTCTCTGGTGCCGAGGGAGCGACAAGCTTTACTTCAGGTAACGCTTCTCTCTGCACAGGTTGCTCTGGCTGTCTTTCCGCTGCTACTGGCGCAGGTTTTTCCGCTGGTGACGTTGATTGCGTCTCTACAGGAGGCACACGCATTTCAGCGTGTGGAAATGCAGCCGCCTGCGATTCTCTTGACCCTCCCTGCATGCGTGTTCGTTCCTGGGGAGGTGGAGCACTTTGAGCACTGGCAGGGCGTGGAGGTGGAGCAGATATACCGGCCTGCGTAGTGTTGCCGCGACGATGGACCTCGATAGTAGCCAGCAGCGCCAGCTCCAGGGCGAGCTGCGGTGTCCCCAGGCTCTTCTGGATCAGGTCATTCTGCGCAAAGATACGCGCGCACTCGGTCAACTCCTCCAGACCAAATTGTTGAGCCAGTTGCACGATATCATGCATCTCATCTTCAGTACTGTCCAGAATCTCTGCGACATTTGCGCCTGCTTTCGCCAGCATAATCGCTCGCCAGTATTCCGCAATCTGCATATTGATCTGACGCAGATCAGCCCCTGCTTCAGTAAGCTCATGGATCAAATGCAGACCGCCAGCACTATCCAGACTAGCAACAAGCGCGATAAATTTCTGAATGGCTCGTGGATCTGCTACACCCAACATCACCTGTACCTGTGTCAGCGAGATGTCTTGACCCGCGTAGGCGATGGCCTGGTCTAATAAACTGAGCGCATCGCGCATGCCTCCAGCTGCCGCTCTGGCAATCAGCTCAGCGGCTCCGCGTTCTAACGAGACCTTTTCCTGCTCGGCGATATATTGCAAATGCTGGACAATCTGGCGTGTCGTGATGCGCTTAAAGTCAAAGCGCTGGCAACGTGAAAGCACTGTCGGCAACATTTTATGCACATCGGTTGTCGCCATGACAAAAATAGCATGGGGAGGCGGTTCTTCCAGGGTTTTGAGCAGGGCATTAAAGGCTTCGGTGGTGAGCATGTGCGCCTCGTCCAGGATATAGACCTTATACTTCCCTGTCGAGGGAGGCACCATGACTTTCTCGCGCAATTCGCGGATGCTATCGATACCACGGTTAGAGGCTGCGTCAATCTCCGTGACGTTGAAGGAACTGCCAGCAGTTATCTCGCGGCACTGTTCGCACACGTTACACGGCTCACCGTCACGCGACTGGAGGCAATTGATCGTTTTTGCTAAGAGGCGAGCTGTGCTGGTCTTTCCGGTACCACGGGGGCCAGCAAAGAGATAAGCATGCGCGAGATTGCCACTATTCAGACCATTTTTGAGTGTCCGAATGATGGGCTCCTGACCAACCAGATCGCCAAAGGTTTGTGAGCGCCATTTGCGGTAGAGTGACTGTGAGGCCATAAACTATACGACTCCCGACTGACTATCCTCATGACGGGGTCAGAAAACGACCCTACCCGTTGCCGAAAGAGAAGCTGACAGACAAAACCGATTTTCACCCGGTCCTGCCGGTCAGCGCAACCAGGCAACCCTACGTCACCCAGAGAGGTCCATTTACCGTTGCTTCCTCACGGACCTGGCGGGGTTCACAAACTTCTGCCGCGCAGGACCCGATCACGCCGACCGACAGGACCGGATGAAAATCGGTCCATCTCTTTTAAACATATTTCTTCAAGAGATGTCCTTATTTTACACCCAGACCACTACGTTGTCAAGCAATTTTCGATGATCATCAGGGCTTTTTCTTGCCATTTTGAGCACAGGTAGCAGGTTTAGGCTTTGCGGAATGTACCTATTACCTTTCCAAAATGGAGCGTATCACCATCATTTAGGACGCGTGGGACATTGGGAACCAGCATTTGATCATTTATAAGGGTATGATTCGTACTTTTCAAATCCGTTACTGTGCATTGATCGTTCGTGTACTCTATCATGGCATGCAAGCGTGAGACAGTTCCAGCCTCGGGCCAGGCATACAGGTTGATATCGGGTTTGTTCTCGACAGTTTCAGGTACAACCCGTCCAATACTCATGCGCGAGTCCACCAGGCTAACTTGTTGACCGTCAGTGGAAATCAGGTAGCCCCACGCATCAGAGTGGGATAGGGCTTGCGTTTTAGGAGTTACGTCTACGGCAACTGTGGCTTCTGTTGCGCCTGCTGGTGGAGAGAAGGCATGACCGCAACTGGTACAGAAGACGGCATCTGGCTTCATCTGAACCCCACACTGCGGACAAGATACTTTTGGCTGTATACTGAGCGATTTTCCGCAACGCGCACAATAAAGACTATCCTGGTCATTTGGGGCGTGACAATTGGGACATGACACTTTCTCAGGAACAGAGGGCCTTTGAGCATATCCTGGAGGTGGTGGCGGCGTTTGTCCTGCTGGCGGAGTCCGCTGGGGTGACGGCGAGGATGGAACTGGTATGGGTTGCTGCGGATAGGGGGAAGACTGCATCTGCTGCAACAGTTGAACAGGAGCAGGCCCGATCTGTATATTTGCTTGTTGTTGACGCACTACGACATCTAAAGAGGTAAGTACCTGATTGGCAAGATTCGATTGACGGACCATGCCAGCGCCAGCCGTGAAGGCCAGTGGCCATAAAATCAACATACCCACGGCACCTGCCGCCGCTTTGTCGGCCCATCTCTGTTGACCAACAACCGCCATCATGCCTCCAGATGAGCTATGTAACGTCAGTGTGAGTGCCGCTTGCATACCTACAATCGCCGCAAAGTCGCCACCTTTTTTAAACTGCACGACCATATGCTCGTTATTGCCAAAGTGCTGGACCTGATAGCCCTGCGTAAGAAACAGATTCTCTAGTTCAAATACTAGACGTTCAATATCAAGTGACTGTGATTGATAAAACCGTGTATCCATAATACCTCCTGCGATCCTAGAGAAACCCATACATATATATTCATTATATAGTATATCGAATACATGAATAAAGTCAAACAGTCACTGCGAGATTGTGAGAAACTCCACATATTCCCAATCAGCAGGAAATTGGGCAGTCAGGCACCGTCGCCGCTGCTTGCTAACGGCGACGGTTTGCGTTAACCTGCTAAATATTTGCCGATCAGCAGTTGATATTTCTCTTTCGCTGCGGCTGGAATTGTTGCTGAATCGGTGATAATAGCGGTAGCTAAAGCATGCTCACAATCACAGGTGCTACGTTCATCGGGAATTTTCTGAGCGACACTTTGCAGAATGCGCTGCGCATTCGCCACATTCGCCCCCAGATTGCCGATCACCATCTCCACCGTCACCGACTCCGCAGACTCGTGCCAGCAATCATAATCTGTAGCGCAGGCGATGGTGGCATAACATAATTCGGCCTCGCGCGCCAGTTTCGCCTCCGGCAGAGCTGTCATGCCGATAATATCCATGCCTAGCTTACGATACGTATTGGATTCGGCCTTCGTCGAGAAGAGTGGACCCTCCATGCACACATAGGTCCCGCCCGCATGGACTTTGACATTGCCCAGTTCGCACGCGGAATCGAGCAGCAGTTTGCTTAGTGTAGGACAAAACGGCTCAGCAAAGGTGCAATGTACAACCACACCACCTTCATAAAAACTATTGACGCGACTCTTCGTGCGATCAAATAGCTGGTCAGGAATCACCAGATCGCGTGGCGCAATATCTTCGCGCAGGCTACCAACGGCGCTCACTGAAATAATCCACTCCACCCCCAGACTTTTCAACGCCCAGATATTTGCACGCACAGGAATCTCAGTTGGACTCAGGCGATGACCGCGCCCGTGACGTGGCAGAAAGGCCATCGCAACTCCTGAAACATTGCCAATCGCGATCACATCGCTCGGATCACCAAAGGGCGTGTGTACTCTCA
The DNA here is from genome assembly GCA_963802635.1 of uncultured Chloroflexia bacterium. Taxonomy (GTDB): domain Bacteria; phylum Chloroflexota; class Ktedonobacteria; order Ktedonobacterales; family Ktedonobacteraceae; genus CAVTLG01. The sequence continues at coordinate 2,434,855 of CAWDJJ010000001.1, forward strand.
CTTCCTCAACTTCAGTCATCTCCTCCATACGATAGAGTCCACTCCCGCCGATTACTCCAATTGTTGCCTGTGGCATACGCTGAATCCCCCTCGTAATACCAGTAAAGCTACGCTTTTATGCGTGCATACCGTCTTTTGCCTACTTTTATAATCGCACCCTCAATCACATCAACGGTAAAATTCGGGTCTGTAATACGCTGTGCTTCACCCGACTCTCCGCTGAGAAAGATCGAGACACCACCTTCTTTTATCAAGTTGCGGGCTTTATTATTACTCTCAGCTAGATTGGCATCCACCATCAATGCAACAATATTCTTGGGCGCGCTTAACTGATAATCAGGAATATCAGGGGGCAACTTGCGCTCAGAAAACTGGCGTATAAATGCTTCCTCAGCTTCTAGCGCGGCAACCGGGTCATGAAACTCGCCGACAATCTCGCGGGCCATACGCAACTTGACATTTCTAGGATTGAGCGTCCCTTCGGCCATTCTGCGTTCAAACTCGTCGATTTCCGCGTTATCGATATCGGTCAGGGCCTCAAAGTAGGTGCGCATCGTCGGGTCTGGTAGCGACATCAACTTCCCGAACATATCGTTAGCCGGGGCCGTCATCGCGATATAGTTATCCAGCGACTTGCCCATTTTCTTCACGCCGTCCAGTCCCACGATCAGGTCCACCGTCAGAATCTGCTGCGCAGCCTGCCCAAAGATCGGCTGCAGATCACGACCAACCAGCAGATTGAACGTCTGGTCAGTGCCACCAATCTCAACATCGGAGTGCAAAGCCACCGAGTCATAACCCTGTAACAATGGATACATAAATTCAGAGAGTGAGATCTCAATCCCGCTCTTATAGCGCTTGGCGAAATCGTCGCGTTCCAGCATCTGGGCCACGGTCTTGTAGCCCAGCAACTTGATGGCATCGGCGAGGCTAAATTGATCGAACCATTCGCTCTGGCGATGCACCTCGGTCTGATCACGATCCACGATTCTAAAGAATTGGTCGAGATACGTTGCCGCATTCGCATTGACCTGTTCAGCGGTCAGAGCTTTGCGCGCTTCCAGCCGACCGCTGGGATCGCCCAGGCGTGCCGTCCAGTCACCGATCACGACGACAGTCTTGTGACCCAGCCGCTGGAACTGGCGCAGCTTACGGAAGACGACGGCGTGTCCAATCGTCAAATCGTAGTGGGTCGGATCTACACCAAGCTTCACACGCAGCGGCTCGCCCTTGTTGCCTTCCAAAAGCATACGTCGCAGATCGGTTTCCTTCTCGACCTGCGCGACACCACGTGTTAGCACATAATCTATCTCTTTCGCTGTTGGTTGCGGTTTCACCATCACTTCAGCGTTCCTCCAGGTAGCATATGTCTTTCTTCTTTGCAGCATTCTAACAGATTCAGCGCCAATCGTCGAGCACAGAAACTTTGATAGTCTATCTATCAAGTTTTCTAACAATTCTCTTACACTTCGCATACGTTCCTCTAATAGATCATGAGATATAGTATCCACAGAAAGAAAAACAAGTCACGAAGGTGAACGCTCAAGCCAGTTCACACCTTACAGTGACAGTCAAAATTCTATAAGAGGAAATCAGAAGGAGACATCAATCATGGCAAACCTTACACGTTACAATCCGTTCAATGAAGCTGTTTCGTTGCGCGAAGCTATGGACCGTCTTTTTGAGGATAGTTTCATCTCGCCGCGTTTCGGTGGTATCGTCAGCACGCGTGGAGCCGGGGCCAATCTGTACGAGACAGCGGAAGGCTACACGTTGCAAGTACCCATGCCCGGTGTCAAGCCCGAGGATGTAGATATCACGGTTCAGCAGGACACTATCAGCCTGAAGTGGGAAACCAAAGTGGAGATTCCAGAGCATGCGACAGCTCACTGGAGCGGCTTTCAGTCCAGTAAGTATCAGCAGTCCTTCACGTTGCCCGCGCCAATCAACTCCGAAGGTGTTGAGGCCCACTACAACAATGGTATCCTGACCCTGAACCTGCCCAAGGCTGAGCATGCCAAAGCTCGCACCATCAAAGTAAACGCCGCTCGGTAGTCTGATCCCTTGTCCCAAAGCGGAGCGACTAGCTGGTCACTCCGCTTTTTCTGTTATATATCGCATATATTCCCATCCTTCCACAAAACTACCAATATAACGACAATTATTTATCCCTAACTCTTTTTTAATACTCCGATCATCCTCATTCGCAAAAGCCTTCCGATCTCTGCTCAAAAAACACTTCATCTCCTCTCTGGGCCGCAATTTCAAATCTGATATTATAGCAGAGTAAATAATGCTATATTGAGGCGAAAGACCCAGGCTTCTCTGATATATTGATGCTTCTCTGAAATTAGCTATAGTAATTGCAATACATTCACCAACATTAAGCAATCTATCAAACACAGAGTGTAAAAGGTCTATTTGTCTCCTATGAGCATCCCGCAAAATGCTGACCACAGGTTCAAGATCAAGCATAATACTCCTATGTGGCTCCGAGCGCTGAAGATAATTGAGCGTCCTGAGAAGAGAAGAGTGAAGATTATTTCTCTCTCGACGTTCACGCATAATACATTCAAATGGTTCACTTAACACAAAACTTGGAAATACAAGCTTGATCTGACCACATTCGGCATGAGCGAGAATAGCACGGGCTTCCATAGATTGCTCTTGCTCAAGCGCTATCTCAAGCACAAAATTGGACTCGACATAGACAATCACAAATCCTCCCCTATAAAAACCAATGCATATTAAATCGAGGCATTAAAACCTGAAAACGCCAGTGTTTTCTCTGGTTCCTCCATCACCTTTTGCGGCTTCGAACTAAGATTTGTTAGCCAATGGAGTACCAACAATTCCAGTTCTGTTGCAAACAATCTTTGTTCGGGATTTCTATTGGAATAGCGTGATATTATCTTATCCATCGGGAAATCATAAGCAGGCGGAACATCAGAAGTTCCTGTCTGGGAATCCTGCCACAGAAAGCCATGATCTTGAGATAGAAGCAAAAAGTAAGGAATATGAGCGGGTAAACCACTATCTAGCATATTACGCCTTATCTCCATTGCAACGTCAAGAGTTAGATCTTGTCTACCTTGTACCTCTATAACAGCAATTGGCTTTCCTTCAACGTTTTTGATGACCAGATCAGGTTGAAAGTTTGACATAATACATCATTTCTCCACTATATATTTTCATCTATCACTCTTCACTCTTTTCAAATTCAGTATAATATTTCTATTCTATTTGTGTCAAGAAACAGCCAGGCACAAGATGGTAAGGTGGAGACTGACAAAACCAACGGTTCAAAAGCATTTGTTTCCGGTCAAGCATCAAAAAATGCTGTGCGATCATTCCATAAACGCGAAAAACAGAGTACAATAAGCATGTAGTATCCTCAGGGAACAGCCTTAATACCCATGTGCATTCAGATGAGGATCGTACGCACGACCACGTAAAAACCTGCTTGTTCTTGCGGCAGATCAAGGTCGTCACTTAGTTGATGGGGAGATGTGTTTTATGCAGCATCAGGTACTCGAGCAACTTCGGCAGGGACCATTATTATGCGATGGAGCAATGGGGACACTGCTCTATGCGCGCGGCGTCGCGTACGAGCAGTGCTTTGACGCGCTGAATCTGACTGATCCCGAACGTATTCAGGTTATTCACAGCGAATATATCAGCGCAGGCGCACAGATTATTGAAACCAATACATTTGGAGCCAATCGTGCCAAACTCGAAGCTCACAATCTGGGCGATAAGGTCTGCGAGATCAATTATCGGGCCGCGCGTCTGGCACTCGAAGCACGCGAAGTATCAGGTCAACCAGTTTTTGTAGCCGGGGCCATCGGTCCCACTGGCCGTCCGTTGCAGGCACCTGATGAGCAGCGTTTGAGCGATCTGCGCGCCATCTTCCGCGAGCAAATCGAAGCGCTGCAGACAGGTGGCGTTGAACTCCTGATCCTGGAAACTTTTTCGAGCCTATCCGAATTGCGTCAGGCGATTCTGGCTGCGCAAGAAGTTGGCGGACTACCCATCGTTGCGCAGATGAGTTTCTATGAAGATGGACACACGCTCTCCGGTCAATCTGCCACGCGTGTTGCTACCGTGCTGGGAGACCTGGGAGTTGATGTGATGGGGGCCAATTGCAGCGTAGGTCCAGCGGCAACGCTCAACGTTCTGCAAGAGATGATCACGGCTGCCCAACAGGCAGAAACAGTCACATCGCAGCTTTTTTCCGCTCAGCCCAACGCCGGTCTGCCCAAACGGATCGACAATCGCTTTTTCTACGTCTCCACGCCGGACTACTTCGCCGATTATGCAGTGAGTTTTGCACAGGCTGGTGTACGCTTAATTGGCGGCTGCTGTGGCACCACACCACGCCATATTGCGGCAATGCGTAAAGCGCTTGACGAGAGTTATGGCCGCACCAGTCAGTTTACCGCTATGCCTATGCCTGCCCAGCAAAGCGAAGAGCAGGTTATACAGACGCGTAGCAATGGTAAAGCCGTGCCGACTGTCGCTAGCGAGGAAGAGACACGACTACCACAGCAGAGCAGCACGACACGCCTGCAAGCCAAGCTCGCAGCAGGTGAGTTCGTCATCAGTGTCGAGCTAGATCCGCCCAAGGGTCTGAACCCAACGAAACTACTGGCTGGCGCGGCCTTACTCCAACAAGCTGGCGCTGACTGCATTAATATCGCTGATAGCCCGATGGCGCGTATACGCATGAGTTGTATCGCACTGGCACGTCTGATCCAGGATGATCTGGGCATTGAGACTATTATTCATTTCACGACGCGTGATCGTAATTTGATGGCCTTGCAGTCCGACCTATTAGGTGCACATGCGCTGGGTATTCGCAATATCCTGGCGCTCACAGGGGACCCATTACGCGTCGGTGATTATCCCAATACCACTGGCGTGTGGAACGTAGACTCTATCGGGCTGATCCAGATTCTACGTGGTCTCAATGAAGGGCACGCTGCTGCCGGTTCGACGATTGGCTCCAACGCAGCATTCCATATTGGCTGTGCGCTTAACTTGAACATGACCGATGAGGAGACTGACCACGAGATCGAGAAGTATCAGCGCAAGCTTGCCGCTGGTGCTGACTTCATTATGACCCAGCCCATTTATGATCTTGCACCACTAGAGCGTTTCTTGCAGCGAGCAGGCAAACCACCGATACCAATGTTACTTGGTTACATCCTCCTGCACAACGCGCGGCATGCCGAGTATTTGCATAATGAGGTACCAGGCATCACGATCCCGGAACATGTGCGAGCGCGCATGCAGGCTGCTGGTGATAAGGGGTATGAAGAGGGTTTGCGACAGGCTCAGGGGCTACTTTCTCAGGCACGCAGTATGATCCAGGGAGTGTATCTTCAGCCTTCGTATCGCCGCTATGACGTCGTGGGCGAGCTTATCAAGACACTGCAAGCACAAGCCGTGCCGTAATAATCTGAAGCGTCAACAATCTACAACCATTTATTCTCGATAGCCTGCGCAACCACGCAGGCATAAATCGCACCCTGGATGCCGGTGCGCTGGTATTTCTCCAGGCAACCTGAAAGCACCAGTAAGGCTGTATCATGCAAGTTTTGACGTTTGCTATACACGAACATACGTAGCAAGCACTCGGCGGCAATAGCATTCTCTATCAGCGGCTGTTCGCGCAGGCTGAGGCGGCCTATGGCATCGGGATCTTCGGGGTAATCGTAGAACAGACCGTTCTGCATATCTAGTAATTCCTGGCAAGCAAAGTGCATCAGCGCAATGGCCGTCTCCAGATAGTGTTTCCGCGCATGCAATTGATAGGCATCCAGCAATGCGCGCGTCATCCACACCAGATCTGCCAGTTGCCCTGGCAGATCTGCCTGCCCATCGAGGGCATAGTGGCAGACACTACCATCCCTATGCACCATATTTTTGCATAAATAGTCTAAAGCACGTAATGCAGTAATCTCTAACGCAGGAAGATGCAGTACCTGTGCGGCAAGTAAATAAGAGGAAATCATGCGAGCATTCCAGGCAGTGCAGACAATTTTATCCACCAGCGGCGTCTCTTTCGAAGCGCGTGAGTAGGGTCCTGGCTCATAGTATTCTTCATCAGCACGCTGGCTACCACTGAAGACGCCTTTATCGGCCTGCCAGAGCGTCGTATTGCAATAAAGTAGCATACGTCTAGCCAGATCAGACCATTGTGTTTCTCGCGTAGCCTGAGCGGTCAACAAGACAACGCGCAGCAATGCGGCATTTTCTTCCAGCATCTTCTCTGTATGCGGCACACTCCAGTCGCTCGCAGCAGAATAACGAAAGAAGCCACCATCTTCTTTGTCCCACAGCCCACCATCGCACATCTGCTCTAATGAATAGCGTACCATTTCCTGCGCGTCTGGTTGATTATTACGCGCGAGGTACAGTAGCAATTCGAGCGCTTCAGGATGGGGAAACTTGAGATGGGGATGGATCGTAAAACCGCCATTGTCCATATCATAGAGATCGCGCAAGACCTGACCGGCGCGCGCTGGTAGATCCTCAAGGGCCTTACGTTCCGTAGCTAGCAGTGGGCGCGTCCCCTGATAGAGTTGCTTCTGTGCCCATCCGTGCTCCTGGCGCTGTGCATGGAGTAGCCGAACCTGCTCCGCAATTTCCTGGCGGTGCTCACTATAGTAGCGTCGTATATGTCCAAGGTAATCGAGCATTTGCTTGGGAGGCACATACACACCACCCCAGAGAATCTCTCCTTCCGCTGAAAGCAAGACAACGCTGGGCCAGCCGTTTTGATTGTAGCGGACATTGATATCTGGACGGATATCACTATCAACGCGAATAGGAATATAATCGTGGTTGATGATACTTATAATACTTGGTTCGGAGAACGTCGTCGCATCCATCACACGACACCACTCACACCACAACGACGAAATAAGCAGAAATACAGGCTTATCCCATTGGATAGCTTCTTGAAACGCTTGTTTTCCCCAGGGCCGCCAATGTATTTGGACAGTTCGATTGGCATCGGGGGAAAAACGCAATGTTTCAGCTATTGGAACAGATGACCACGAATGCTTAGCGACCAGCTTGCCGCTCATACCTGAGCCTCCTCCGTGTCAATCCAATATATCTCTATGCAGTATCCTCATAAATGCAGTATCCTCATACGGATCTCAGGAATGGAAAAACCTGCTGCCACTTCCCACGTCTCCTGGTAGGGGTAATAGTTTCCGTACGATGCCGAATACGTCACGTGGTTTTGCACTAGGGGGAATAGAATAGGAAGTTTTACCACTCCTCACACGTCAAAACCTTTCTGAGTGGTAGTATACCACAAAAATTGTGAAATATATATCCTTTGAAGCAGAAAAAACAGCACAGTCGCACTCTTGCAAACAGCTTCCACTCGTAGTATACTTCTTAGACAGTTCGTTTCTGCTAGTTGGTACCCTGGCTAGAGCACATATTGGCAAGGGTACAGATAGCAAATTACAGAGGTTATGACCACTGCTTACAGGTGTATCTGCTAGTTTCAGAAGAGGAGATTTGACTATCAACAAGGATTTTCGGGGGAATGACCGTTCACGTGAAACACGAGTGAATGAACGTATTCGTGCACGTGAAATACGCTTAATCGATGAAAACGGCGAAATGATGGGAGTGATGCCCCCTATGCGGGCTCTTGATATTGCCCGCGATAGGAATCTTGATCTGGTCGAAGTGTCGCCGAATGCTCTACCACCGGTTTGCAAGCTCATGGATTATGGTCGCTTCAAGTATGAGCAGGCCAAGAAGGAAAATGAGGCACGCAAGAACCAGAAAACCATCACTCTTAAAGAAATTCGCATGCGTCCACGTACAGACGACCATGACGTAGAAGTGAAAACTCGCAAAATTCAGGAGTTTCTGGCTGAAGGAGACAAAGTGCGTGTCAGCGTGCAGTTCCGTGGTCCTGATATGCGCCATCCCGACATTGGTCGCAAGTTGCTAGACGGCATTGCTGAAGAGTTGAAAGGTATGGCGACCATCGAACGCTCGCCTGTGATGGAAGGGCGTATGATGTCGATGATTGTCTCCCGGGCCCCTGGATGGGAACCTCCCAAAAAACAGACCCCTGCCGCAAATGGGAAAGTTGCTCAACAGCCACAGCCACCTACCGTCGCGAATGGCAATGCTGCTCAACAGCCACAGCCACCTACCGTCGCGAATGGCAATGCTGCTCAACAGCCACAGCCACCTACCGTCGCGAATGGCAATGCTGCTCAACAGCCATCTAGCAATGTATCCTCCAGCGACCAACAGACCGAAATACCGTCGTAGTAATCCTTCGCTCACGTACAAGCCTCGTATCTGTCATATCTCGTAGATCAGATTGTAGTCGTGAGTTCCACTCCACATTTCGTTGCACGAGGGTTTAGTCCAAAGCACTATAACCCTCTTTTTTTGCTCTTACCACTATCTTCATATCATTTGACTTTTTATACATACGCGATTAAGATAAGATCGTTCAGAAGGAACATACATCACATTATTAAGAGCACACCCGATAGCTGTGCCGGATGGAGATAAACGTGAGCGGATACGATGATCCACGCTGGTACGAGGAGCCTGATCACACGAACAATCTAACTCCTGCTGAGCAATCAGCCTCTGACGATTTCGATCAGTACCCCTTTCTCCCCAGCCAATCAAGCAACACAACGCCAGCTCCTGCCGAGGTGGAGCAGTCACACAATAACCTTGCACAGCAACTCACTAGGCAGATTCTGATTACGACGACGCTGGTCGTGGTAGCTTTTGTGGCTGGCTGGTTCGGCAATCAATACATTGGGAACTATTTCAACCAGAGCAACCAATCAAAATATTATGAACAGCTCTTTGATCAAGCCTGGACGACAGTTGACAAGAATTATGTTGATCGCAAAGACATCAACTATAAGAATATGTCTTATGCTGCCATGCAGGCGATGGTCGCTACGCTGCAGGATAAAGGTCATTCGCGTTTTATGACTCCCACTGATGCCCAGAGTGAAAGTCAGCAATTAAGTGGGCAGTTCACGGGCATCGGCATCTATCTGAGCCTGGACGCGAAAACACAACAACTGATTATCACTTCGACGATTCCAGGCGCGCCCGCCGCAAAAGGGGGGTTAAAATCTGGCGACGTGATTACCGCGGTGGATGGGACGAGTGTCGTTGGCAAGGGCATTAGTTACACCAGCAACCTTATTCAAGGGCAAGCAGGCACGACGGTCACGCTGACAATCCAACGTCCAGGAGTGGCAAAACCACTGAAATTTAGCATCCAGCGCGCCGCGATACAGGAGCCAAATGTGTTTATGCACTATACTCCTGAAAGCCATACCGCCGATATCCAAGTTTTACAATTTTCTTCTGGCACTGCCAATCAGGTAAAAAGTGCGCTCACTCAGGCGAAGAGTATGGGAGCCACGAAGATCATCCTCGATCTGCGCAATAATCCGGGTGGCTATCTGGATGAGGCCATTGATACTGCCAGCCTCTTTATCAAGAGCGGCAATGTCCTGCTGGAAGAGGATAGTACGGGACAACGTACACCGGTTCCAGTCAACGGCAAAGCGGTTGATACGACAGACCCGATGGTCGTTCTGGTGAACGGTGATACGGCCAGTGCAGCAGAAATCGTGACCGGGGCATTGAAGGACAATCATCGCGCTACGGTTATTGGCGAGCAAACCTACGGCACAGGCACGGTCCTGGAGCAATTTACGCTCGCCGATGGTTCTGCCTTATTGCTCGGCACCCAGGAGTGGCTGACACCCGATGGCCAATTCATCCGTGGCACCAGCACCACACATGGAGGCATCGTACCCAATATTGTCGTCAAGCAGAACGCCGATACAGTGTTGTCTCCCAATCAAGAAAACCAGGCCAATATGACACAGCAACAAATTCTTAACAGTGGAGACGCCCAATTAGTAGCGACAATCCACTATCTGGCAGGCCGAAAGTAATCAGTAGTACAAAGGAGAGGAGCAGTAGTATTAGATGTTCCACCATTGCCTATGCCATGCACGAGCTGCCATCAGAGCGTCACTTGTTTCGCGCGAAAAAATGGTGTGACAGCGTTCAAGTTCTGGAGCCGTAGCATACAGATCGACGATACCAAGATCGATCCCGAGCAGTGGCTCTACAGCAGCAACCGTACAATATGGCACATAAGGGGCGCTATAGCCACCAGTTTGCAATAGCACTAAACGGCCATCACAAACCTTTTCAGCCAGCTCTACCAGCAAAGTAGCAAACTGGCGGTAGCCCGCCATCGTCAGCATCATCTGCGCCAGCGGATCTAACCAACTGCCATCTTGACCAGCCGCGACAAGGATCAACTGGGGACGGAATTGGAGTCCAATCGGCACAACCAACTGCTCAAATGCCGCCTGATAGCCGCGATCACCTGTACCCGGTGGTAACGGAATGTTCACCGTATAGCCTACTCCAGAACCATTCCCGACCTGCTCCAATTCGCCAGACAGCTTCGGAAACCAGTTCTGCTGGTGTAACGAGACAAATAGCACATCGGGGTCTTGATAGAAAGCATCCTGAATGCCATTGCCATGATGGACATCCCAATCGACGATCATGATGCGCTCAAAGCCATAGACATTGCGCGCATGATGTGCCGCAATAGCCACGTCGTTGAAAATACAAAAGCCCATGGCCTGATTGCGCATAGCATGATGACCAGGCGGGCGCAACAAAGCATACGCATTGCGTACTTTCCCTTGTACCACTGCGTCCACAGCATTCATCGCTCCACCGACTGCGTATAATGCTGCCTTAAATGAACCAGAACTGAGTACAGTATCCTCGTCAATGCTCCCCCAGGAGCCACTCCGAGGACCTCCAGCCTCACAGGCCCGTATGCCAGCAATATAATCCCGCGTATGATACAGAGCTATCTCGTCTTCGTCAGCCATACGCGCAGCAATAGGCAACATTTGCTCTGTCAGACCAGCGCTATCAAGAAACTCTTTGATACGTCGGGTAATCGTGAGCGAGGCAGGATGCGGCTCTGATGAAAGCTCAAACGAGCCAGAACGCATGACGACGGTGGTTTCTACACCAGTATCATGAGCCAGAAAGTGCTCATCAAAGACCAGACCTGTGCGATAGGCACACATACAATAGATCCTTTCCATATGGCATGAGTGGCTCGGCACCCAAAAGGACAGCTCGCCCAACCTCAACGGTGGCGGGGTCACCACTTCTATCATACAATATATAGTGAGTGAGTATCAGCATAGTGCGACTGCTAATAGAAAGCCAATAGAGCAGGACTTCATGTGTGCAACGGCTTAAAGACATGTACATGTTCTTTGAACTAGTGTATAATGCGAAGGCAGACGTGAACGTAAGTCAGACTACGCGAGAACTTTTGTAACTGTAGAATGCTCTTTTAAGTAAAAAATATCTTCGTTAGATACAAAATATTGATGGAGAAGCTTTTAAAGGCGTTTTGCTGGTGAGGGCGGCATGGCGCAGCACAATGACAAGTCACCCAGGGAAACATCAAAGAGAAAGATGCTCGCCCACGGGCGACTTTCTTGTTCTTCCCACAAAAGGGGTGGGTACCCAGAGAGGATTTTATGATAGAAACAGTCCCATCAGGCACAATATTACACGGACGCTATCGCATTGAACGCGTACTGGGTAGTGGAGGATTTGGGCATGTCTATCTGGCAATAGACTTAGGCACCAACCAGCAATACGCTGTGAAAGAATATCTGGTAAGCGGCTCCAGCGGACAAGAGCAGTTGCAACATGAAGCAACCGTACTTAGCCATCTGCGCCACCCCAATATGCCAGGCTTCCAGGATGCGTTTATCGAGCGAGGCCGCTACTATATTGTCATCAACTACATTGAGGGCGACGATTTAACCGATCTCGTGCGTATGGCACGCCAACGCAATGAGAGTATCCCTATTTTACAAATTCTAACATGGTTGCTTGCTATTTGTGATGCGGTGATGTTTATGCACAGTCAGCGCCCTACTATTATTCACCGCGATATCAAGCCTGATAATATTCGTATTACACCAAATGGTACTGCGGTACTGGTGGACCTGGGAAACGCGAAAGCCGCCGCCGATGGAGCGCGCACACTCTTCTTCATCCGCCATCAGGGAACACCGGGCTATGCACCACCAGAGCAATATCCAGGCGGCGCAGGCACAGATGCACGTTCAGACGTGTATGCACTGGGTGGTACGCTCTATTTTGTCTTGACGGCACACGAACCACCCAGCGTCTCTACACGTAACCAATCATCCCAACAAGGTCAACGCGACCTTCCATCATTGCGAGATCATATCGCCAATAATCCGCCAGAAGAGAGCGCTGAGGCCAGGGCTGCGCGACAATTCAGGCTGGGTGTTACAAAACCGTCAAAGCCAGCGCCACAACATTCGCGCTACATTGCACAACTTACAGCCCTGCCTCCAGACTGTGCTTACGCAACTTGACCAGATCATGCAAAAAGCTATGGCGATAAAACCTAAAAATCGTTACCAGTTTGTGGCAGATTTCGCTAACGATTTGAAAAGTGTCATTGCAGCGTTGCCTGTGCCTCCATCACCAACACCACCACAGCGGGGAGATCCACACAGCACACAACCAGATCTAGCCGATCTCTATGACGCACTCCAGGAGGCCAAGAAGCATGCCAATCAGACACTTCAGGAGCGAGGCACGCAACCAATGGAGCCTAACAACAGTCGTTGCCCACGTTGCAATACTCCTCTGGCGCAGAAGGCCGCATTCTGCACACGCTGTGGTACCGCGCTAAACGGTCCCACAAACGGCAATATCCCTGCAATAAATGCTCAAATGTATGCAAAGACTCCGTCAGTGGAAAACACTGTTATTGTGCCACAAAGTCGCATGAAAGAGACATCTGCACGCTATGCAGCCATGCCTCGTTCCGCTAGCAGATCTGCCAGCATCCCCCAAAGAGCCATTCAACCAAACAGACCGATAGCACAACAGGTACAGTCTCTGGCAGCCAATGCAGCTTCACCCGCACAACCCAGAAAAAGCATCACAACGGGCCAAAAAGCTTTTTCCCCTGCTAACACAGGCTTTCAGCCCGCATCAGTAGGTCGGAAGATCGACTCCCGACTACTGCTGGTGCTCGTGACCGTCATCGTCATCGTTCTGCTGGTCATACTTGCTATCCTGGCGCTGCATATGTTCACGCTGCACGAACACGCTGCAGCCTACCTCAGTACGCGCGACTAGAGCTTCTATGCTGATTATCGGCGCGAACGCAAGTAAGCAGACTATTCCCACATCTCAGGCAATGAACGACGTACACGTTCTAGCCATGTGGGCAACGCCGCCGCCCAGGCCAATCGTTCCATGATATCGTCAATCATTGCATCAGTTGGTTCCTCTTGTGCATAGAAGAGATCCTCAAGAGGACCATTTATCGTGGCAATTGGAGCAATCAGCAGCATCGCCATGAATGTGATTGTTATCTTCGCCGATCAGGCCCTCAGGCCGCTCTCTGAGCACATACTGCTGCCCCTGCACGTCCACCAGCAAATGCAAGCCAGCACCCGGCACAGTATCCAGCGGTCCCTGGTTCTGCCAGGTGGAAACGCCGAAAGCCTGCATGACCTCGTTGAGATCAAGCAGGTCTTCCGCTTCCTGAGACGCCGGAACACGTTCAGCGCCAAATTCGTCCATGTTCTTTCACGACCCGTTTCAAGGGATTGCAACTGAAATTTCTACTGGCAAATCCTGCCGCTTGCCCCACTCGTTCCAGGAACCATCGTAATTGGTCAGTTGCGGATAGCCTAACATAGCCAGACTGAAGAGTACAGTTGTCGCGGCAACGCCACCATTACAATACGCAACAATGTGCTTGTCAGGCGAGACGTGGGCCGTGGCAAAGATGCGCTGCAGTTCTTCAGTACTGCGAAATGTGCCTGTAGCCGGATCGACCAGCTCCTCGCGGGGCAGGCTAATAGCCCCTGGAATATGACCACGCCGCCCCTCTCCACGCGCAATTTCGCCGGTATACTGTCCACTATCCCGCGCATCTATCAGCGTGATATCAGATTGACCCAGCGAGGCTAGCACATCCTCGACAGTTGCACGCAACTGAGGTCGCGCCACAGCAGTAAAGCTAGCTGGCGGGTACGTTGGAATTGCGCTCACCACTGGACGCTGCTCACGTTGCCACTTGGGCAATCCTCCATTGAGCACCACAACACGCTCATGCCCATAGTAGTTAAGCGCCCACCAGAGACGTGTGGCAAATTGCGAGGCTGGATGCGCATCATAAGCCACCACAAGATGCTGATCCCCAATACCCAAACGTTGCATGATGGCAGCAAAGCGCTCAGCCGAAGCAATCTGCGCCTCCACGTCGTCATCAGGATCAACGATATCCTTGCTCCAATCAATATAGAGAGCAGCGGGAATATGCTCACGCACATACTCGTCATGCGCTCCCACATACTCAGCATCCTGTATACCATCTGGACGCGTGACCGTTCGCACATAACCACGCATATCCACAATACGCACATCAGGATCATGCAGATGCTCCGCTAACCAGGATGTCTCCACCAAGAAGCGACTACGCTCTAAAGCCATAAAATATTACCTCCTCTCTACGAACGAATCTGTGGGCGATACGGACCCGTAATGCGCTCAAAACGCGGACGATAACGGGTTGTATGATAGTCATCGGGGTTGACGCGCCGCGCCGGGATATCCTTGCCAGGAATGTCTGTAGCGATAAATGCGCCATCGCGGTGAGCAACCATAATACCGTGCATACCTTGCTCTATCATGCTCATAGCCACGTTCGCGTAGTGGATTGCCATATGCTTATCGTATACCTCAGGTTCACCACTGCGCAAGAAATATGTCAGATCAATCGGCAGAAAACGCACCCCCGGAATGCGCTCAGAGAGCTGATCAGCCAGGAACTCCGCCACGTTGACTTTCTTTTTATGACCATAGGCATCAGCTTCCCCCACAGTGGAGACTGGCACCCCCAGATTCGCTCCCTCCGAGAGCACCACAAACGAATAGCCCTCGGGATTCTGGCGGTCCCGCAGTACGAGATTAGCCAGCGTATCAATGTCAACAGCAACCTCTGGGATGATCAAACGGTCAGCCCAGGTAACAGTGGCTGTTTCCAGTGCAGTGAAACCTGCATCACGACCGAACATGCGAAATAACACGGTTTCACGATGCGAGCCTGCAGTTGAACGAATACGATTGATGAACTCAGCAGCACGACTGATCGCGGTCTGGAAGCCAATACAATAATCAGTACCGGGAACATCATTGTCCATCGTCTTAGGGATAGCCCAGACGGGTACGCCAGCCGCCGAAAGCTTCGCGCCATAGCTGAGCGTATCGTCACCGCCAATAGCGACAAGACCATCCAGACCAAGAAACTCTATGTTCGCCAGTACTTCATTGGTAAGATCAACACGATCCCCAGGCTTGTGACCCTCAGCATATGACTGCAAGTGCGCAGGTAACTCTCTGACACTGGTATTGGCAGGATTCGTGCGCGAAGATTGCAGAATCGTACCGCCTAACCGGTCGATGTTCCGCGTATTCAAACGCGTTAAAGGCATGACATACCCACGCTGCCACGAGCTTGCATCTTCAGTGTGAAAAATTAAGGCGTCGCGACCAAGAGAGCGGTCAAGGCAAGAAATACCTTCCCAACCGGCACGCAGACCTGTGACACGGATACCCAATGTCTCCGCGCGGTAGACCAGCGCCTTAATCGCCACATTGAGTCCCGGCACATCGCCGCCACCAGTAAGTACCCCAATCGAACGAATAGGTTTTGTTACATGTTCTAGCATTAGAAATCCTCTCCTACTTATTTCTCTCTGCTTTCCCGTTGACATGCCTGTCAAATTTGGGAAACAGCAGGCTTTTTTTATAGAACCAGACAAGCAAAGCCTTCAATGTTAAAATGCTCTAGCAAAGATTATATCACTCTTTGCATAGAATCCTCTCTCTTCAGCTTGCGACGACCGACCACGTGTATCTTCCCTTTTGTGAGATCTGTACTATGCTGTGTCAATAGACAACAACCATATTCGCATCGATGGTATAATAAAAGAGAACATCTGTGTAGTGGGTAAGCTATTTTCCTAGAGAAGATCTATCTTCCCTACGAGAGCTGTGAGGAACAAACAACAATGCCTGAACTAAGCGGACACGGATATGCTGGCTATCGACATAGCTTTTATCACTTCGGGCCAAAAGGCGGCGGATACTTCCCTCCGTTACATAACGGAGCAGGGTTCTCACAACTTCTGGTCTTGCTCTTGCTCGTCTTCTGCATCGCGATGGCTATTGATTGTCTCAAAAATAGCAAGTGGCAGGGCAGCGCGAAAATTCTATGGCTGCTCTTCATTTTTCTCGTTCCCTGGATAGGCGCACTCGTATACTTTTTCCTGGGGCGTGCACTGAGGACACCCACCAGTTACTACCAGCCTCCATCTATACCATACTATCAACCGCAACCATGGGCGCGCGAGGAAGAAATGAGGGAATACCAGCAAGGCTATCAAGCATTACAACAAACGCAAGCACCCAGCCAAAGGCGTGAACCAGCACGTGACTGGCAACCGTACGAAGAACCACAAGCTTCGTATCCTGAAATTCCGCTGCAAGAAGAACATATACAAAGTTAGCCCGTGTTCCTGCACCTATTGCCGGATCTGTGCAGAAGAGAACCATGCATTGGATATTTTGCCCCAATTGTGCTACAGTGTAGCAAGAAACTAGGTGCATATACAGGAGTAAAGAGTATTCCTCCCATCGCCTGAAGGCGTATGGGTTGGGTCCCCTGAAAGGATTTTTATGGCAGAACTGGTATGGAAAAACAAACATACGCAGTATGATTGTCATCCAACCAAGGAACTGACAACTGACAGGTATTATCTTCCCCATACGCAAACGGAGGATATCTTAGCGACACCCGCAACATGGTACAATCGCTTGATCTGGGGAGATAAGCAACAGATTCTTCCAGCATTGCTCACCGAATTTAGTAGCGCCATCGACCTCATTTATATCGACCCGCCCTTCATGACAGGCAGAACCTTCCACAACGGGGCAGATATCGCCTATCGCGATACCTGGAAGAACTGCCTGGATGGCTATTTGCAATGGCTCTACGAAACCCTGGCCCTCCTACATGCCCTCCTGGCAACACATGGAACACTGTATATCCATCTGGATTGGCGCGTCTCGCATTATGCCAAAATCATCCTGGATGAAATCTTCGGGTTTAGCGGCAACAATCATGGACCAGGCTTCAAAAACGAAATCATCTGGCACTATCAATCAGGAGGTCGCGCCCAACACTACTACGCCCGCAAACATGACACCATCCTGCTCTATACTAAATCCGCACACTATTGCTTTCATAATGAGAGGATAGGCAAACGACGAGGCGCGGAGAAACGCAACCACATGCGCAAAGAGCAAGGCAGCGATGGACGTATTACCTGGACAATTCGTTCGGCTGGTCGTACTTATACCTATCATGAGGATGCTCTCATGTCACTCGCCGATGTGTGGAGTGATATCAGCCACTTACACCAGAAAGATCCTGAACGGACAGGGTATGCAACACAAAAACCTGAAGCGCTGCTCGAGCGGGTTATCCTGGCTTCATCAGAAGAGCAAGATCTTGTGCTTGATTGCTTCTGCGGAAGTGGAGTCACCCCTGTTGTAGCCGAGCGCCTGGGACGACGCTGGATCGCGTGTGACAAAAGCAAAGGTGCCATTTCAGTCACACATGATCGTCTGGCGAAACAAGAACGCATTTACCCTTTTGCGTTACAACAGGTAGCGGAAATATCATAAACAAGCGATGCAAAAAGTGCACAATTTTGCAGCAAACGTCTATTTTTGCAATGCCAGAAGTAATCGAAGGTATTTCCGCAAGTTTACAGAGAGATAGGCAAAAAATCAACCATGCTAGAACTACTTGAACAACTCTTTCGGCATGTGCGTTCTTACGCACAATCCGAGCGCTACGACCGCAAACAGGTCTATGCGCGGTCCGCCAAGCACATAACCATGCAGTTCGACCGTGATGCTGAAGATATCATTATCAACGAACTCACCGAAAGTGGCATTGGCTTCGAGATCATTACAGAAGAGCGACCTACTTTTAGTACCAGCGAAGCTCCTCCCTACCGTATCGTTGTTGACCCCATCGATGGCTCAGATAACGTCGAGCGCGGTATTATGACTGCCTCTGTAGCACTCGCCGTGCTGCCGATTGACGCACCGGTCTTACCCGAACACGTACAGTGGGCGCTGGTCGGCGAACTTTTTAGTGGTATCGTCTACGAGGCACAACGTGGCGGAGGAGCATTTCGCAATGGACGACGCTGCCAGACCAGTACAAATACAACGCTCCAGGACAGTTTAATCGGTATCAACCTGGATGGTAGAAATCAGCACGCCGTGAAAGCGCTGCTGACCGAAGATCCTACTCCAGCGATGGTTCGCCGCTCAGGTAGTTCCGCCATAGATAGCGTTTATGTAGCCAGCGGAACCTATGATGCCTATATCGATATTGACAACGAAATTACCGGCGAATCCTTCCTGGCCTCCGCCAACATTGTCCTGGAAGCCGGAGGGATCGTCAGCGACCACACCGGAAATCCGTTGCGTCCAATAGCAAACCTGACCGAAAAGTTCTCACTGGTGCTGGCAGCGAACAAGAAACTGCATCACGAAATCATCAACAAAATCAAGGAAGCTGAATAGCATGTAACGCCGCTGCTCACGCCTACTAAAGGTAATACCCATATGCATTCAGTCAACTGGCTGAATAGCATGTGCTATTTTGTCAGGGACATTGTTACGTAGAAGAGCATTGTTTCGCTGAAATAGATAGAGCATCCAATGCATATGGGTATACTTCCTTTTTCTTTGATCCGTATGAGGATACCGCAACACGTAGCAAGAGGTCATAAGCCTATGCGGCATATATACAGCACATCGTCCAAGCACGCCACACACAGACCTTTCTCAGTGGTCTTCCTGAGTGCAGTCACGCTCAGTCTCCTGTTAGGTGCCTGTAGCATGCTAGACAACGGGCATGAGATGGCGAAAACCGCTTCATCAACAGCGCCCCAGCAGTTGCCTATCACAACAACATTGCAAGAGCAGGCTACGAGCGAACTGCAAACCTTTCAGCAATGGATCACCTTAACTAAACAGTATGGCGGCAATGTACATGCTATGCGGCAACAATATATGCTTGATCAACACGCGCTGCAAAGCGCTCGCACGGCAACGAGCTATCAAGCGGTACTGGCAACGCTCAACACACAGATAGACGCCGTCCAAATTCCTGTTATGCGCGTGGAAGCGCAGAGCCTGCAGCAAGAGTTACAACGAGAGGTCTCTCGTTGGGGTCAACAACATACCTACTACGATGCCTATAACGACACCACCTACCCATTAGGGTATGAATACGGCGAGAATGGCATCGGTAGCTGGGTACAAAATGACCTGAGCACCGCGCAGACTCTTGCCGACTATCAGCAGGCCATTGAAAATCTCAATATGTACCTGTTCAATTTTCAGGCTATGATGACCAATACCAGCGATACAACGCCTTACAATCAACCACATAAAACGGATCTGCAACTGCTCCAGCAAAATAACGATATGGCGGGTAAAGCCGTGATCGTCTCATTATCAGAGCAAGCTATGCGTGTGTATGCCACTGGTCGCCTGGTCAAAGCCTTCCTGGTGACAACGGGACGCCCAGATCGACCAAGCATTCCAGGCGTCTGGTGGGTTGAAGTCAAACAGTCACCAACGCTTTTCAAAGCGGGCGTTCCACCATCGAACCCAAACTGGTATCCCGACACCCCTATCAATTACGCGATGCAGTATCATAGCAATGGTTACTTTCTGCATGATAGCTGGTGGCGTGGCGACTATGGTCCTGGCACAAACTTTCCCCACGCTGACCCAAGTGGAGGTAGCTATTCATCACAGGGTTCTCATGGCTGCGTCAACCTCTCCAAGGCTAACGCAGGATGGCTCTATAATTTTGTAGACCTGTATACGCCAGTCATCATTTATTAGTATGCCGATGTCCCATACATAACTCTATTTGGGGGAGCAGGTTATAACGAAAGTAGAAGAGTTTCTACCCGCTCCAAAATACTATCGCCTGACTACCATATATTGCCTTGCATTCAGATGGGTAATAGTGCCAGTCGATACATCTCTATCGAAACACAAAACAAACACAGAAGGGAAATGACGCTTGCGGCACATCCAGCGGGAAAGTATTCATGCAGCTTTGGCTCTTTTACTTGGCCCTGAAACCACCTATGCTCTGCGCTTACGGGCCACACGTCGCCTGGCAAGGCAGGGTCCTGACGTATTGCCAATGTTGCTACAGACACTCAATCATTATCCAGAGATTCTCTCACCAGGCTGGCCCTGGCGACCTCCACAATATGAGCAGTGCAGCCGCCTTCTGCTCCATCTTAGCCAGAGCGCGCGGGTGAGCCTGGCAGCCATGATGCAACCACCGCTGCTCACGGAAAGCGCAGGTCCCGTGCTCTGGATCTGTGTGCTGGCCGCAACAAGTCTCGTCCCTCATAGCGATTATGAAGCCTTACTTTGCACAGGACTCGAAACACCCTGGATAACGGTGCGCGGTGAGGCCGCGCAAGCTCTGGCAATCCGCGCCAGTAAGACAGCACTGCACCAGGCGACGCTCATCAGTTTGCAAGCGCACCAGGGTACAGAAGAAGCTTACCCCGTCCGCCTGACGGTTGCGCATGCATTACTCAACAGCAACGAGCCTCTCGGACTGGCAACACTTATGCAATGCATGGATTCCCAGACCCCCCTAGCCATACGCAGAGCTGCTGCCTTCATCCTGGCAACAGAGTTACCAAAGCAGTTTTCATTCTCGCAACACGAACAATTGACGACGCTCTTACTCAGATCGCTCAGTAACACCGATAACGAGCTAGCACAACAAGCTGCTCACGCGCTGGGGAAAATCGCGGTACCTGCTACGTTACCCGCGCTCGCTGCACAGCTTGCCAGCGTGCGTCCTCAAACACAGATTATTGCGCTCACGGTCTTAGAAGAAATAACACCACGTCAGCCTATGCGCCAGGCAATGCACCAGTTGCAGATCCCGGCGCAGATCTTACCGCTGCTCACCTCAGCCCACGCCGAGCTACGCCAACAAGCTAGCTATACACTCGCTGCCTGCGGAGGTGAATATGTTGCCGCTGCGCTTGGCACAATCGTATTGAACAAAGATCATCCTGGCTATCTTGAAGCCATTGAAAGCCTGCGCCAGTTGCCAGATGCGCTCTGTGTCCCTTTGCGCGACCACGTTGTACGCTGGCTGCTGAGTGCTTTATCCTCTCAGCAAGAAAGAGCGCAGGTAGCTGCACTTGACTCGCTGGCATACTTGTTATGGCAGGCACACATGCAAAATCAGCAACACGCTCTGCAAACTATGTGCCAGGAGATCACACATGGCGAGACCACCACATACTTGTTTACTGCTGAGAGCGCCCGCGTGCGCCAGCGAACAGTAGCATTGTTACCATTGCTAAGTATCTGCGGTATAGATGATCTTCGCCCACAGTTCTGCCATATTTTGCTGACAGACAACAATGGGAAAGTGCGCGCGAGTATGGCTCGTGTCTATGGACAACTGGCGGCACGTTGGGCCATCCCTGATCTGCTACAAGCGCTGTTGGATGACGATGAACAGGTGGCTCTGACAGCCCTTAGCGCACTGGGACTGGTGGCGACGATGGACGATGCTATTGCAGTCTATGTAGTAACTGAGCTGACCTGCTATCAGAATACAAGGAATCCAGCCGCACGTATGCTGGCCGATGAGGCGCGGCGTATCTTAAAGCTATGGCAGCAGCCAGAAAAAGGTTCTGAGGAAAAACAGTTGCATCGTAAGCGGCGAACCTCTATACTATGAGAGAAGAACTATTTTGCTTGTGGGAGACGGCATCAGGCATGACTTCAGCACAAATCAACCTGGGATTGGCTTTTCTGGCGGGGGTAGCATCCTTTGTTTCACCTTGCGTTTTGCCACTGGTTCCTATCTATCTAGCTCAGCTCGTAGGACAAAGCGTCTATCAAGCTGCCAATGCACAAAAAGATTTGACTATACGGGTGATTACCTTTCTGCATGCCATCACATTTGTCTTTGGCTTCACACTCTCGTTCGTTGCGCTTGGCGCGACTGCCAGTGAGCTGGGGAGTTTCCTGCATGCCCATCTGCGGTTGCTGCAGGAGATTGGTGGCATCGTGCTCATCATCGCCGGACTGCACTTTATCGGCTTGCTCAAATTGCCGTTCCTCTACCGGCAAAAACGTTTTACCTTCCAGCCAGAAAGGCCCAGTTATCCAGCCTCATTTCTGACTGGTGTCATTTTTGCCATAGCCTGGACACCGTGTATCGGACCCATCCTGAGTCCTATTTTGATACTCGCCGGAAGTACGGCAACGCTGCAGAAAGGTGTCTGGTTGCTTCTAGCCTACTCGATGGGGCTGGGCGTCCCGTTTATCTTGCTGGGCCTGGGTCTCAACTGGCTAAGCCGTATTCTGAAATGGTTAAAGCCTCACCTGGGCAAAATCGAGCTAGGAACCGGTGTGCTGATGATCGCAGTAGGAGTAATCATCTTTTTCCACATGTTGAGCTACTTCAATCAATATTTCAACATCGGTATCAATGTGTGATATCCATATAGAGGCAATGCTTTTGAGGATTTTGATGTGGAACAACGCGTGCGTACAACACAGACAACACTTCTGTTGCCCTGGATAATCGGTGGAAGCATACTCCTTCTCGCGTTACTTGCGACGCTGGTGTTTTTGCCAGAGACAACACTATTGGCTGGTCTGCGCTGGTTAGATAGCGGAATCTGTGCTCAATTAGCGACACACTCTTTCTTTCCGGGTGGTCAGCAACTGCCTCTGTGTGCCCGCAATACAGGCATTTACCTGGGGTTTCTGGCAACGCTCGTCACACTCTATGCTACTGGACGGGGACGTGCGCAACAACTCCCACCCTGGCCTATCTTCATCCTGCTTGTCTGTGGCATTGCTTTTTTAGCCATTGACGGCTTCAACTCATTTCTGCTTGATCTCGGTCAGCCTCACCTCTACCAACCACAAAATCTCCTCCGACTGGCAAGCGGACTGATGACTGGTCTGGCAATGGGCGCGCTTATTCTCCCAATACTCAACCGCCTGCTCTGGTGCGCATATGACGAACAGCGCACCGTTCCCAACTGGCAAACCCTGTTGTTGCTCTTTCTACCCATACTGATCATCTGCTTCTTTGCCGTAGCATCACAGAGTAGCCTTGTACTCTATCCCGTCGCACTACTCAGTACACTGGGACTCGTGACAGCATTGGGTAGCGTCAATCTCATCATCGTGACGGCGATCAGCAGGCGTGAACAGAGCTTCGTCACCTACCGTGAATTCCTGCCATTCTTCAGCATAGCCACCATATGCGCCATTGTAGAATTGCTCGCACTGGCACAAGGCAAATTTCTGCTACTCAAAGCATGCGGACTATAGCAGGAACACCAGAACAACCGTTAGCGCCCAGCCAGATCCGCGAGGATCTCCTTCTCCAGTTCTGAATCGATAGGAATATGCTCACCACGAGCCAGCCGCATCACGGCCTCACGCAAATGTTCCGGTGCGTGCACAATCGTACAACGCTCATGAATAAGTCTTTTCACACACAGATCAAAATGAAAACGGCACCCACAATGCGGGCAACCCTCAAGGTGCTGCTGCACAATCACAATCTCTTCAGCACTGAGTTCTCGATCAATATAGAGATGAAGACGTGCCGTTGTTTCAACACAGTCCAGACATTCCATAAAAACTTCTCCTACGCTAGCTCACCATATATCTGATCATTCTAACATAATATGTAGCCCTTTCATTCCCGCGGTCCGTGAATAGAGTTCCAGTGCGTCGTACGCTTATATATATCACTTGCTACACACTCATAGTGCACTGAACAATCCGGTTCAGCACGGTTTAACACCCATAGGCATTCAGAAACGAGGCTGTCGCCTCTGCTTGAGAGTCCGCCACAAACGCCACTGACGTGGCTAGCCTTCGGCTCATGTGGCGGAGCGGAGTGCGCCTAGCGGCTCATCTGAATGCAAGGCAATATAACCCAGTGGCTATTGGGAATATGTGGTACTATATAATCCAACACACCGCAGAAAAGAGGGGTGTTTAGAGGAGTCTTGAATGCAGGAACAGCCAGATTTAGAGAAGCGATCTACGACAACACCAGCGCAAGCCTATACAGAAACACCAAGTATTCCGTCACTATCATCATCAACAAACACTGCGCCGACTGAAGATTTTGAGGCTGGCGTACTCGCACAACTCGATAGTCTCTATCGCACAGCCCTGCGTATGACGAACAATCCCCAGGAGGCTGAAGATCTGGTTCAGGAAACGATGCTTAAGGCTTTTCGTTTCTCTCAAACATACCAACCTGGCACCAATTTACGTGCATGGCTATTTCGTATCTTGAATACATCCGCTATTAATCGCTATCGCAAGCAGGCGGCACACCCGAGTCCGGTTGCATTGCCTGAAGGTGAAGAATTTTATCTTTATAACCAGATCAGAGACCTGAGCGGGCAAGAATTGAACCAGGGCGCTGAAGATGAGGTATTGAGCCAGTATCTGGATGAAGATGTGTATAAAGCACTGAACGACCTCCCACCCAATTTCCGTATGGCTGTGATCCTTGCCGATATTGAGGGACTATCCTATAAGGAGATCGCCGAGGCTTTACAAATTCCCATTGGCACTGTGATGAGTCGCATTTCGCGCGCACGCCGGCAATTGCAAAAATCCTTGTGGCAATATGCAAAAGGTCAAGGCTATGTCAGAACGGAAGCGTCCTAAATAAAACAGCGAAACACACACGGGAAATGCTCACCGTCTCAAGCTCAAAAGAACGTGAATTATCCGCAGGACATATGCCGTTTTATTTAGTGCCAAACCACTTGAAGTCTTCGGCATCGTTCGCGTAATATGCCCTCATCTGGGAGGCGCGGGAGGCGGCATCTGGTTTTCTCCATTCCATTGATTCGTCTGAGGATACTGCACTAGCAGCAAACTGGTAATGCAAGACCTTCCGCGCTGACTTCGCTGGTACACAATGAACCAGTTTTAAACTACTGGTTTCACAATCTGACGTACAACCTCTGAACCCGCACGGGTAATACGCACATTCACACAACGTCTATCCATCATATCCACAGAACGCGTTACCAGTCCTTTGCGCTCCAGGCGGGCAATTGCTTTTGTTGCTGCTGCTGAACTTACCCCTAACGTAGACGCAACTTCCCCTACTAACCAATGTTCACGCCGTGCCAGGAAAGTCAGCACTTCTAATTGACGAGAGGTAATGTTAGCAGACATCCGGCGCATCATAGCCATACACTCATCTCCTACATACTGGAATGCTCTCCGCATATACCTGCTATATGCTTCCATGAGATTTGACGTCTTCCCATAAACAATCGGGTACCACTCGCGTGGGGCTACACGCTTAAAAAATTCCGACTGAGGGTCAAAAGAGATTGACGAAATGGCAGATTATCTGTAGAATCGAAGCAAGAATATGAGAGAGGCAAATTTTGTGGATTGGCTCGCTGATGAAGATAATCACTATACACTGCCCGCTCAAGACTCGCTTGGTGTTCTCAGCAGTACGCTCCCAGTGATAGAACAAAGCGCATATGTCTGGATCAATACAGATCAGGTGGAGTTACTGAGCGCACAGTGGATACGTGAAGCTGACAAACATACCGGGTCGCTGTGGGACAATCGTTACCACTTTTTTGATGGTACCGAGCGTAGCGTCAACTGGCTACTGTTGCTGGATGCCTTGAATTTCTGCTTCTGGGCTGAAAAAGGTCAACCTCGCTGGACCATCGATTATCAGGGTGAGACTTTAAACGGCTACTGGGCGGAAGCGGCAGCGCTGAAACGTGCAGTCGAGGAAGGACTTCCACTCTGGGATGCCAAGTATCTGAGTCATATCACCAGCGATATCATCGCACATATCTTTCGTGGTCATGGCACGATACCGCTTTTTGAGCAACGTGTTGCCCATGCCCGTGAAGTGGGACGCGTCCTGTTAGAGTGCTACGATGGTCAGTTTACGCATGCTATCGAGAAGGCCGAAAAAAACGCTGTCAAGCTCGCACTTCTGCTCACACAGGATTTCTCCTCTTTTTATGATGTAGCAAACTATCATACACATCCAGTGAAGTTTTTTAAACGCGCTCAGATCTGTGTTGCTGATCTTCATGGTGCATTTTCGGGGAAGGCATGGGGAGCATTGACAGACATTGATCAATTGACTATTTTTGCCGATTATAAACTCCCACAGGTATTGCGTCACGCGAAAGTGCTGAACTACCATCAATCGTTAGCTCGGCGCGTGGATAATCAGGAATTGCTCGCAGCAGGTAGCGAGGAAGAAATTGAAATACGTGCGGGAACTATCTGGGCCTGTGAGTTGCTACGCCGCGCCATGCTGCGCCATGGCATCACCATCAGCGCGGCAGAAATTGACGAACGCCTCTGGCTAGCCAGTCAACAATCTCGCCTGATGCAGCCATATCATCACACACGGACATTTTTTTATTAAGACAGTTGTCTCAGTCAAATATAGTAAGTAGTAGATACTCTTAGCAAACCAGTTACTGATAAATTTATGCAATTACAAAAACTACTGGCTGCATTAGAACAGCCACCCATACATTGCTATCAACAGCATGTGCTGGATACAAATCCTGATATCGCTGCGTTAGCTTATGACTCCCGCAACGTCGTTGCAGGCGGACTCTTTATCGCTGTTCCGGGAGTCCATACAGATGGACGCTGCTACCTCGCCGATGCCGCTCGCCTTGGCGCAAGCGTTGCCCTGGGTGAGACCCTACCAGGCGAGACGCACGATCTGCCTTTGCCCTATATCGAAGTAGCACACGTTCGTACAGCTCTTGCTAATCTCTCGTGTGCCTTTTACGGCTATCCAGCTCAGCAACTTTGCACAATTGGCGTCACCGGAACGGATGGCAAAACAACGACCAGCAATCTCATTAGCAACATATTCACCGCTGCCGGTCGCCCTAACGGACTGCTGACGACGGCGAACTTCAAGTTGCTCGGACAGGAATGGGAGAATGCCACGCGTCAGAGCACGTTGGAAGCGCTGGAAACCCAACAATTCTTACGCCGTGCAGTCGACGCTGGCGCGACCCATGCCATCATTGAAGCCACTTCGCATGGACTGGAACTGGCTCGTGTGCATGGCTGTGCTTTTGATGTAGGGGTAGTCACCAACATTACCCATGAGCACCTGGATTTTCATAAAACCCTCGCCGCTTATCGACGCGCGAAAGCACGACTCTTTGAAATGCTGGACCCCGAGCGTGCTAAGGGCATTGGTAGCCGTCCAGTGGCGATCCTCAATCGTGATGATGTCAGCTACGATATTCTCAAACCCTATTGCCGCGTCCCTATTCTGGATTATGCCATTGACGCTCCTGCTGCCGTGCGCGCCATCGACATACAGCTACACGCATATAGTACACGTTTTCGCGTCATTTTGCCCGACGCGGAGAGCACCATTGAAACACAGTTGGTCGGTCGTTTTAATGTGAGTAATTGCTTGGCCGCCATCGCCACAGCCTACAGTCAGGGTATTGCGCTGGCAGACATAGAGCGTTGCCTGGCAACGGTGACTGGGGTAAGTGGGCGCATGGAGCGCATTGATGAAGGTCAACCATTTACGGTGATCGTCGATTATGCCCACACACCTGATAGTCTGGAAAAAGTCTTGCATACTCTGCGTCCACTCACCACAGGAAAACTGATCGTCGTTTTTGGCTCAGCAGGCGAACGCGATACCCAGAAGCGTCCTGTCATGGGCCGTATAGCTGCACAATTGACTGATTTTTTTGTTATTACAGATGAAGATCCTCGTGAAGAAGATCGCCACGTTATCCTGCGTGAAATCGCGCATGGTGCCGAGGCAGTCGGCAAGCAGCAGGGACGCGATTTTCTGTGTATCGCCGACCGAGCCGACGCAATTGCCGCAGCCTTTGCACGGGCCAACACAGGTGATACAGTACTATTAGCTGGTAAAGGGCATGAACAAAGTATTATTATGGGGAGGGAAAAATGGCCCTGGGATGACCGGCAGGTGGCAAGGGAACAATTGCAGAAAAAAAGTAGAGATGGGAAATATCCACCAACGATAAAAAACAAAACTTTACCATCTCTGTGACTATCACGCGTTCCCATTGAATGGAGCGTTCAGGCTATCGTTTGGCATTGGGAGTGTATATGAATACAGTGAATCCTGTATGGTTATTAGCAACCTTTATTATCTGTGCAATCATAAGTTTTCTCCTCTGTAATATAGCCAGAGTGCTTTTCCCAAAGTTTCGCAGTGGTGAGCATAAGCCAGGCACCCATCGTTCTGATCTGCCAGCAGGCGGACGCGAGATTAAAACCATCGAGTTGCCTCTCGTTGGAGGGCCTGCCTTTGTTATTGCCATCATTGGTGCTGGTATTGGCACTGGCTACATCTTTGGATTTGATCAGGGGCAATGGACACTCCTCTTGATCGGCCTGAGCGCAACATTGGGCTACGCCAGCATTGGTTTTTTTGATGACTGGTGCAAGGTCTATCGCAACGAAGGTATTGCCGAACGCACAAAGTTTATCGGCGTTTTCCTCGTCGGCATGCTGGCAGCAGCGATTTATTTCTTCCTGCTCCCTGCCAGCGGTCAACAGCCATATGGAATCTGGAAGGATCTCCCTATACTCCATACGTTGTTTTGCGTCGGTCCCGCGCTTGATCCTTTTGGGCATCCTATCGCCAATGTTTGTTCAATGCAAGGCAGCCAGGTGGCCTTCTACAGTTGGCTGATTTTTCTGATGCTCCTGACAGGGACCGTGGGGACCGCTACGTCAGTTTGCGTCGATTTTAGTGATGGTCTGGATGGCTTAGCCGGTGGCCTGGTATTCAGCGCCTCATTAGCCATGGGTATCATTATCGCTGGTACTGTCGGCGTGCAGCCTAGTGGAGTCGTACTGGAAGTATTAGCCCTGCTGGGTGCAGGTGGTATCCTGGGCTACTTACCTTCAAACTGGCCGTCCGCCTGGGCTGCACGTAAGGGCAAAGCGAAGCGACGCGCGAAAATCTATATGGGGGATTGCGGGGCGCTGGGCATCGGCGGCATTCTCGCAATGTCTGCTATCTTCTCACGCAACGAGACGCTTTTATTGCTCATCGGCGGTGCTTTCGTACTGGAGGGACTCTCCGCACTGATTCAGTCACGCGTACTGACACCATTATTTCGCCATCGACTCCAGATCTTACGTTTCGCTAGCAGCCGCGAGTTTATCCATCATACCGAGTTCCCACTGCCATTTCTAGCTACTCCGCTGCATCATCACTTCGACTTGCTCGGATGGGACCGCCGCCGCCTGGTCTACGGGGCCTGGGCACTAGGAGCCTGTTTCGCTATGTTGGGCGTGCTCGTCGATTTGGATACTATTCTCTGGCAACGGTATATCATTCGTTTTCTCTGCGTAATCCTGGGTGTCTTTGTCTGGTCAAGCGGCTCCTGGTCCAAAGCGTATTTTGTCGGCAAACATCCCGCCGAACGTGCACGCCGCCGTAGATTAGCGCTATACTACGGATACCCATTAGTGCTCATGGGTATCAAGTTCTATCATCTAGTCGAGGTCATTGATGCCAGTGAGGATGTTATAGAGACACCCGCCGAAGAGATTGCGCTATGGCAACGTATGAGCATTTTTGATGCACGCTCTATGTTGGGACTCTACTGCTATCGCGCAGGCTATTATCCAGCAGCTCTTGCGCAATGGTCCCGTATCCCTGAGCGCAATCGTGCTTTGCGTCCCGAAATTACACGGCTTCTCATAGAAGTTGACAATCGTCTAGCTTTGGAAAAACAAGAAACTCAGCCAATGCGCCGCGATCAGATCCTACGCCAGCAAGAACCAATACTTGAAGGCAATCTCCCACTCGCCGATCTGCCTAACCCTTACGAACCTGTACGCAAGGATGAAACCGGGGAGAACGGCGAAAACTGGCCTGAGGAAACGCGTACAGTACAGCATGATGAGGATGAGGATGAGGAAGAGCGCCACGAGACCACTCCATTATCTAGCATATCAGCAACAAATGGACATACACCTCCGGCCAATGAGCACTCCCCATCCTTGATTGCGCTGCGCTCATCGCTTCAGCCACCTTTAACGTCATCACCTACGCGTACTAACTGGCTCGCGCGTCTGAGAAAGCCATCGCAAAAGTGAAAACTGGACTCTGTAACTCTTCAGGCCAGCAAGTCTGGCTGATCGCTGGCCTGAAGTATAATGGGAAAGTTTCACCTTCACGGCGTAGCGATGGGCAAAAAAGCAGTTTCGCAAGGCCGGTCCGTCCAATTGGGGCATTTGACACTTATGCATATCCCTTTAACCCATTATACTGTTGATAGAAGCAAATTGTGGAAATTTCTATCGAAACATCTTTTAGTATTTGACGCTTATAGGATGTTTAATAGATAAAAGCGGGTAAGAAGGTGATATAACATGGTATCAATGCCAGCGCCACGCTGTGATTGTTGTGGTATGCTTGCCCACCCTGAAATGGGTGCTGACTGCCAGCATTGTGGCTATCCCATTAATAGTGCTAAGGAAGCAACAATTCTCGCGGAATCTCTTAGTAATTTGCGACGAGTTGCGAAGTACGGTGGCGCAAATACCACAGTGACGCAGCTTATCGACCGCTATCAACAACGATTGAATTTTATACATCAACAAAACAATCAAATAAGCCCTGCGCAAGCTGGTGGTGTTGCTCCTCCTGATTCAAGCACGCCGACTGTTAAGCTCCCGCCTTTTGTCGCTATGCCCGTAGATGTTGCGTCCGTCCATACATCGTCTCGGACGCAGCCAGAGTCTCTATTGGCAAATGCAGGAATTCCAATGGATGCGATGGCAAATACTGCAGGGACGCAACGGGTACCTGCGCGTATGTTTTCGCTGAAATCATTTTTAGCGGACCAGACCATCAACGTTGTGGCTTCGCTGGGAGCCTTTCTGATACTGATTGGTTCTGTCAGTTTTATTGCAACCAGTACAGATAATTTGCTCTCATTCCTCGTGGTACTGTTTGTACATGCCCTTTTTGGTATCATCGGAGTTTTTTCTTATCGGTTACGTAGCCTGCGTATTGTATCGGTAATCTATACCGCGATCTTTGCTCTACAGGTGCCACTGGTGGGCTTCGCGGGATACAGATTTGTATCGGGGAATTTAGTTCAGCTTTCTGCACCAACACTTATCGCCATCGCGGCGGGCTATGCGGCGCTGGTCTATGCTACGTTAGCCGTGTATCAAAGATTTGCTCCTTTTGCATACCTGGCTGTAGTAGCGCTGGCGGTAGCGGACCTGGCGGTAGCTTTTGCCTATAATCTGGGTATCTGGTGGTGGCCTTGTATGCTTATGCTGCTAGCATTGCCAGCACTCGTCGCTATCGTGTCGACCACTGCATCCTGGAGTCCATTTCGTGGGCATAGAACGATATTGCGTGAGCCTGTACGCACTTTGATGTTTATCTGCGTTGCTATCTGCGTTGTAGGCATTGTTATGACTTTGCTCTACTCGTTGGGCAATGATATGAACGCATTTGGTCGATCTGTATCCTTCGGCCATTTCTCGCAGTTGCGTTTTGCGCTTGTAGGTATGACGGCGCTTTTGTTAGCCTGGACCTGCTTATTCACATGGCTCGTGGAGGACACGCTGTGGATGCGTGCTATCCCATACCTGTTTCTGGCATATGTTTTAGCGCTGCTCTATGCTTTTGCTCTGAGTGTGATCTGGTATATCGTTGCTTTGACTGTGGTGGTGCTACTCTATGAGGGTATCAACCGTAGTATGCTGCGCAGGTTGCCACGACTGAATGGCATGGAGCCACACCTGGAGAGGCTGGCAGTATTGCTTGTTGGCATAATGCCTTTGATCGTGGACCCATTGCTCCCGCTGCAAAGTCTGTCGAGAGCATTTGCGTCTACGCCGTCTATACTTCTTTGGCCTACAAGTGAGACCATCGTCGGGATGATCATGCTTGTGATAGGATGCATGCTAACATTGAGTATCGTGCTGAAACATAGTGGATGGCAAAGAACTCCCGAATTGCGCACAGCATCCTGGTGCTGGCTGCTGCTGTTGAGTGGTTTTGTGCTGAACTGGGTGTATGGCATGGCCGTACTTTTGCTTAGCACGGCTGCTACCGGACCACTGTGGAGTATGCTCGTCTTCACGTTGCTCCTGGTGGCTGCCGCATTTCTGCTACGTCGTTTTATAAGTGACGTGTGGGCGCAACCACTGGAGGTATTACAGCTATACGCAGCGCTGCAAACGCTGCTACTGAGTCTGAGTGATACGCGTCGTACGCTCGCTTTACTGCTCTGCTTTGCTACCTTGTCCTATGCCATTGTGCTCTATCAGCGTCGTGACAGGTGGCTCTTTCTGCCTGGACTGTTCGCGCTGCTGGCATGGCCGTTGCTCTTGTCTCATACGCCTGTATTGTTGATAGCGAGTTGGCTTCTACCATTTGCCGCTGCGCTGGTTGTCTTGCTGGTTACGCGCCAGCGGAATACATTCGCTGCACATACTTCCGTCCCTCGGCGTCTGCATACAATCTACTGGGAATGGCCCTTGCTGCTCTGTGGCTTGTTCTATGGAACGACAAGTGCTGTCTATGACGCGAATGTGTCCATAAGCACACTACAGGCATGGCTTGCTATACCATTTCCTGTGACACTGGAACTGCTGGTGTTGTCTCTTGTGTGGTATGCCTCGGCGGTGCTGGCACGCCGTAAGCTATGGCTGGTGATTGCGGTTGGGTATGGTATAGCTGCATTGCTTTCCCCAACCAATACTTTCTTTACGCTCGTTCTATGCGCGCCACTGCTGGCGCTACTGGCTCTGGGTATCAGTCGGCTGGCTGGTCGAGATTGGGCCATTCCTCCCTATTGCCTTGCACTGTTTGCCGCGCTTATGATGGGAAACGCCGGTTATCAGCAGGGACAGGTATCTGCGATGATATGGGCGTTACTCCTTTTTGCCGTACTCATCTACGTGATCGGCGTGGTGGAGCGTGAGCTATGGTATACGCAGCTATTGATGTGGTCCGCAGTCGTTTTTGTCTCCTGGTCAGCGGGTGCTGCTGTCGGAGTGCAGAGGCAGTTTTACTATCCGCTACTTATAGCTTTGCTCGCGGCAGCAACCGGGATGACTATAAGCTGTTTGAGGTTCATTGTCCCACCATTTAGCGACAACGTATGGCGGAAAAAACTCTTACGGTATGCGCTTCCTTGCTATGTGACTGCTCTGATGGTGGCTGTGATAACAGGGATAGGTGGCATATCGAATAGCATCGATAGTCCATTTCTGGCGGCAGTTCCCGTTACATTGTTTGTCTATGCGCTTGTAGCGTATGGTATCTTATGTGTTGAACGCAGGCCTGGCTGGCTATGGATAGTGGCGATCTTTGCGCTGTGGAGTGCCTGTTTGTTGCCTCAGACGATTTCCTGTGTGTCGGCGCAAACCAATTGTCGTGTACTGGCACAAACAACAAGCAATTATCTGGTGGGACTGGTGCTGCTGAGCGCTCTGTTAGGGCTACTTGCTGGACGTTTTGCCGTACGTGAGATGGGCGATACAGATAGCGGGCTGCTGACACTGTTTCGCTGGAACTGGCCCTGGTACCTGACAACGCTGATTGCTATGGTTGAGTGGGGTGTGTCGTCCGGTCCGCAGTTACCGAGGAGCGTCTTACTGCTTATCCTCTGTACATTTATCGTGCTCTCTCTCGTTGTTCTGCTGGTGGAACGTGTTCCTGAGATCTTACTGGTGACAACTGCTCTGGTGGCCTGGACCATCCCCCAGACTGCGTGGCCTTTATGGCAGCAGATGAGTGCCTATACGCTACTCTGTACGCTGCTTTTTGCCTCACAATTTGTCTGGAGGATACTGCCTCCAGTCTCACATGTAGTTTCACCTGCACGTTTCCACGCATTCCTGGGTCTGGGCGGACAATTGCTTGTTGTACTGGCACTTATCGTGCAAGAGAACTTTTTCAGTATCGCCACTGGCTTACTGACACACGTAGGTGCGGTCTCACTTGCTGTGCTCGCTGTGCTGCTATGTTGGTATGGATGGCTGCAGACAGAGAAGGCTGCACAACGATATTGTTATTACGGGGCTGGGCTGTTATTCGCTCTGGTTGTGCCGTGGGAGCTTTACGCGTTTCGTCAGACAGAACTTGCCTTGTTGACACTGGCACCTGCAACGTACCTGATCGTTATTGCGCCATTTCTGTCCCGTGATAGTGTGGTGCCACAGCAGCACCGCCTGGGACAACTCTGTGCAATTGGAGGAGCATGCTTGTTGCTGTTGCCAACGCTCTGGTTGAGCTTCAGTGAGCAGAACCTGCAACTCTCGCTGACGCTTATCCTGACGGGTGAGTCGCTGATATTATTGCTCATCGGTACCGGGACGCGCGTGCGCTTCTTTGTCTTGAGTGGTGCGGGATTAATCATCATCAGCGCCATCCACCTCATCTTCCTACCATCTCTGGGCATACCACCGTTCTTAGCGTTGATCATCATCGGAATCATATTGCTGGCTCTGGCAACTGTACTGGTGCTTGTGCGTTCTCGTCTCGCGCTGTTATGGGCTGAGCTTGAGTGAGATAAAAAAGATGGTACAAGGGCATTCATAGGCAGATTGGGTCAAGAAGAAAGAAACACATCCTGATAGTTGTATCAATTCACGCCTGTTGTGATATGATGATGGCATACATTCTGAAACAGGACACATCGGACTATTACAAAAAGCATCCGGCTTCGCCTCCTGCTTGGCATCTGTCTATCGCCTCCTGCTCGCATGGGCGCGCGGCAAATAGAGCGATCTGCCGGGACATAGATGCAGGATATGTATCTCTGATAGTCGCAGAGTGATATTGCCTTGCATTCAGATGCACGGTCTATTTTTAAACACAAGGGATGCATGTGTCTCTTGCGTTTGTGCTAGGATAAATACATGAATACTGGAGAAGATCTGGTGGGAGCGCCAACGATGGATGGAATAGCCAGTTCGTTCGGTTTATGAGGAGGGAGTCATGGAAATTTCGTTGCGGTTGGACACGCTGGGTGTCGTGGAAGCACACTATCTGCGTGTTCGAGAACGGTATCGGGACTGGCCCCAATTTCAACTCCTCGCGGCATCACGGCAGGCAAGAGTAATTGCTTACTTTACGCATGAAATAGCTGAACAGTTGCATCAGCAAATATTAATGGTAGAGACAGCATTAGGTTTAGATGCTGAAGACGAGGATGAGGATGCGGAGGGAGAAGAGAAATTATTGCAAGCAGACGATAAAGAGCAGGAACGAGATGTAAAGGCAACTGATCGTGAGACAAGCGCCTTCTCGCCTGCGTTCGCTCAGGCGCTGAGGCAGCTCAATGAGCTGGCGCGCCAGCGCTTGCCTGATCCTAATACTGTTGGTAGCCAGAACAGTAGTGAGTTAACAGCAGAAGTTGAAACGGATAGCGATGAAGATGCGTTAGAGCAGTTGCAAGACGCATTTATTCAAATGATGGAAGTCGTCCGTGAATTGGCAGAAGAAATGTCAACGGATGCGCTAAAAATTACCGGGCGCTTTAAATGTGGACGTACAAATATCGAATTTATTCCACGCGCAGATGAAGACGATGAAGACGATGAAGACGACCATACGCTGGGAGAATCCACAGATGACGCGATACTAGATCTTGAAGTAGAGCTTGTCATGGTGCTGCAACTCTACGAGGAAGGACGTTCGCGTCCCGAAGACCTGCCCGCAGTGGAACTCCAACTCGATGTAGATGACTTTGAGCGTTTGCATGAGACGCTGGATATTGCGCTGGAACGTGAGCGGAGAAGTCGTCGTCGCCGCTAACATGTACAATTTGCATGCTCAGGAACCCTTCAGAGAGTGTCTTGAGAAAACAGAAGGCTTGCGAGTACTTTGGACACTCTCTCAGATAGTGTTTGGAATGCGCACACATTTGGGGAGGCGAGACGCTTCACGAGCGGATCTGCGAATGCTACCAGTCCGAGCTGGTCGTCGGATGGACGCTGGCTTGCTTTTGTATCTGAGCGCGCAGGAGATGCGGAAGACAAAGATCCCATATTTCAAATCATCGCGAAGATCGCTGGCGCTGGACGGGTGATCTTGGAGGTGAGCACCTGATACCAACACCAGCCTGGTCAGCAGACGGAGAGACGTTGTATGTACTGGCTTCTTATCGCGGGGCCGCATGTGTCTTTGCTATTCCTGTTACCGGAGCAGACGCACAACCGCCAACATTAACGCCTGGGGACGTGCATGTGCGTGATTTCAGCATCGATGCTGCACATGGCACCATTGCGCTGCTCATCGACAATCCAGCGCAGCCACAGGAGATCTTTGTGCGTTCTACCAGCGCATCTGGCGAATTGCAGCGTATCTCGCATGCCAATGATGCCTTCCTCGCTGAATTGGCGCTTGCCAGAGCCGAATTATTTCCCTACACAGGCGCAGATGGCTGGGTCATGAAGCCACGGGATTTTGATGCAACGCGGAAATATCCGCTGATCGTGGAAATTCATGGTGGGCCTACCACACAGTATGGCTATGGCTTCTTTCACGAGATGCAATTGTTGGTAGCTCGGGGCTATGTTGTCTTCTATTGCAATCCACGTGGCAGCCTGGGCTATGGCTTCGATTTTGCCGATGCCATCCGTGGAGCCTGGGGTGAGAAGGACTCTATCGATATCATGCTGGGCGTGGAAGAGGTTATTCGTCAGGACTATATCGATGAGCAGCGCCTGATATTGCCC
The DNA here is from genome assembly GCA_963802635.1 of uncultured Chloroflexia bacterium. GTDB lineage: Bacteria > Chloroflexota > Ktedonobacteria > Ktedonobacterales > Ktedonobacteraceae > CAVTLG01. Next base: position 2,471,947 of record CAWDJJ010000001.1, read on the forward strand.
TTCGCTCTGTGGCTCTGGGCTATGACCTCTCAAGACGGTACGCGAAAAATCTGGCACTTTCCCCGAATTTGGAGGGTCGGAGAAGAGAAATGTGGTAGACTAAAAAGAGGAGGGTTTTATGATGATTACAAACGAGCTAGACATAGAAGTAACCCACTTCTATCCTTTGGTTGCAATCGAGCCACAATTGTTCGATCAGATCCTCAATATTGTCCGGTGGCGTACCCGTCCGTGGTTCTTTGCCCCTGGACGCACTGCCTGGTACAAGCTCGGTGAACCGGTGAACTACCTCAATCGCCCAGGTGTCTGCTACAAAGCGGCAAAACTCAAGGGTGTAGGATTTTGGAACCCGGAAGACCAGCTTACTACCGGGATTCAGTGGAGTGAGAGAGCCAGAGAGCCGTTTCATCCGACCTCACTTGAGTACGCAGACACGGTCCGCCCATGGCACATGGGGATCTCAGCAGAGGGCGAGTTAGCAGAGGTAGCAAGCCTCCCCGCTCCATATGGCGGGATTTTGCATGAGCGTGCAGTGCTTGAATACACCAATGCGGCAACTTTGCACGAGCATAACGTGCCCAGTATCGCTCCACTTGCAGTGGTACGCTATTCGAAGTTGTCCTTTCAAGGGCAACCAATGGGTGCTGTCGTCGCCCTGTCAACCGAGCAGCATCCCTACCGTACGTACATCGACTACATTGAGTACATTGAGAAATATGGGGAGAACGCTAAGCCGTACTTCCTTCGTCTCTACCAAGCACTTGGTGTCAACGGAGATCCACTCAACCCCTTTGTCCAGTGGCAAGCCTACACGATCTTATGCAGACGACTCGGTGCTCTGCTGCGCAACTTTGCTGAGGCGGGATTTATCGTTATTCCTCCCACATGGGGAATCTACATTTCAATGTCGACCGCAACGAGTTGTTCCTTACGGACTTAGACTCGTCTCGCCGCCTCGATAGCTTGTTACCAGATATGCAGGTACTGCAGATTGTTGCGGGATATTGCAAGCACCCTGTATAAGGCAGCTTCGGAACTCTACTCCTTTTTTGCTCGAACCCCCTGGCCGATTGACACAATGCGCTCTGAAGATCCTTTTGCAGCTTTGCTTCGTGGCTATTTCCATGAAGCATTGGATGACACGATTACACGTGCTGTTGAACCAATATGGCGTTTTGTTCTGCCTTATCTGCATTCGGGGATTCGAAAACGTAAGTCGAAGGACAATCGAGGCCCCCTGCTCATCCAGGAGTTCATCCAGGAGGTCGATTGGAAAGTCTTTTACGGCCTTACGATGTCTTTGATTTTTGATCTCTTCCTGAACTCGTCGCTGGCCTCACACCACGCGAGCGGTATTACCAGAGAAAGGCTGCGTGAAAAGATCCTGCGCTTTCTGGGTCCAGAGCAATTCGACTACCTGTGTTATTTAGAGCGATAAAGAACTGATAGATGTGTTTGTCCGTATGCCGGAGGTGGCCGCTCAGACCGACCCGGTGCTCAAAACGCTGGACACACTGCTAAATGATGACAAGCCGTGCGAATGTATTGTCAAACTGGCAACACAGCCATATAGCCAGTCTCTCATCGATGCTTCTCGCACGTTTTCTTTACTATAATTCAGCAATACACTGCGTTCCTACAAATAAGTTGACAATACCTATTTGCGTTTCTCAGTCATCTAGTTTATAATGCTCTCAGAAAAATGAGTCAGTGAAATAAGTGGAGCAATCTGGAGTATCATAGCCAAAAAGGAGACAGCTATGGCACGACAGCGACGCACCTTCAGCGACGACTTCAAAGCAAGGGTAGCGCTGGAAGCTATCCGCGAACGGAAAACGATCAATGAACTGGCAAGCGAATATGGGGTGCACCCCAACCTGATCCGCAAGTGGAAAAATCACCAGCTCAGTTGAGTTTCGATGGGAGTTCAAACTATGAGTTATCAAACACAGCGTAACGCATTTATTGGTGAATATGGCCCGGCCCACTGGCTTTCTCTCAAAGAAGAAATTCTTGATCTCAAAGCCCAGGAATTGGAGCAAATACTTCCATTAATTCAAGAGCGTGCAAGAAACTCTAAAGAAGAATTAGAGATATTGGATGTTGCAAGTGGAGAAGGCCAATTCACAATGCAGTTATACGAGGCTTCAAAATCGTCAAAAATAATCGCTTTGGATAATTATCTACAGTATATGAAAACTGCGAAGGAGAGGTACAAGGACATAAAACAGATTCAATGTCAAGGCAACCTTTATGATATGCCCTTCGGAAATGAAACATTTGATATTGTGGCTACTCGCTCAACGTTGGACATTATGGATGGGCCAAGAATGTTCAAAGAAATGGTTCGAGTACTCAAGCCAAAAGGCTGGATATATGCTTCTCTTGTTTATGATAGTACGTATAAGTTTGCTCCCGGACCTGATCCTGAGTTGGAATTGCAAATTCAGAGGGCTTACAATAGGTATGCTATCGAATGGGGTGTGTCGTACGGAATTAAAGCTGTAAATGGTAGTAGGGCTGGTCGGTTTTTACCTCTGTACGCATGGGATAACGGTTTATCAATAATAAAACTTGTTGCAGATGATTGGTTTCTTTATCCTAATCCCGAATTTACTCCTAAGGAAAGGGCTGTGTTGTACCTTCAACTTGAAATGATATACCAGGCCTGCAAAAGGGTGCAAGAACCGGAATATGCCATTGAGTCAAACAAGCTTGATGAATGGTATCAGAGAATTCAAAATGCCATTGCAAGAAATCGAACAACTTATACCAGCCATCAATTCAGTATCTTAGCTGAGAAACCAATGAACTAGTAAAGCTACATGAAAAGGTGAAAGAGGGGAAAAGCTTGAAAACACCGCAGTCAGACCCATTGCAGAGGATAAGCAAGGTGCTTGCGAATCACTCGTGCATGACTATCCTAAAGCCAAGTTGATTTAACCGAACCATCGGAAACTCGAGGCCGCGATGCCAGGTATAGAGTTCTCTGAGCAGAAGACAAGAACGAGCCACCTCTGGCAGTGACTAAATCTCGTGTATCAGGATTCTCGCGTGATTGAGGGTTGTCATAAGGAATTGGCCCCTCTGTATTTCGACACCATTCCCACACGTTTCCAGCCATGTCGCAACAATTATAGGGGCTATTCCCTGCAGGGAAAGATCCCACAGGAGTGGTCAATTTATGGTAATTGTTGAAATTGCAGTAGCCTGGAGTAGGTGGAATATCTCCCCACGGATATTTCCGGCCATCTACTCCTCTCGCGGCTTTCTCCCATTCCATTTCATTAGGCAAAGAAACGCTGTGGCCCAAAGATCGCGAGAGCCAGCGGCAAAAGGCAAATGCTTCGTACCAGCTTATCATAACCTGAGGATGTTCTAGATTTTGCTGATTCCTGGATGACTTTGGAGGCTCAATATTGTATTCTTTTTGCCATGTCCACCCATATTGTGACCACAAACTCTGGTCGTTGTAACCATTTGCATCAATAAAACATTTAAATTGTTTGACTGTAACCGGATTAGTGCCAATATAATAACTACGTAGTGAAAAGTGCACATTGTCTGTGCTCATGCGAAAATGCCCAGCAGGAATATGTGATAAACTCAGAGTTATTCCATCACATAAGATGAGAGTTTTCGTCTCCGAAGATATTTTCATAGTTGTTGACTCGTTTCAGAATGAATAATAAATATTCGATGTGTCACGTTCAAATTGAAGTAACCAGATCGCATTCACGATGGATCCATCGTGAGCGGGAATCATACACGCAAAGCTAAGAATATCAATTATTTTCGAGTGCCACGGCCTTTGTGTCGCCGATTGAAGGGATATTGCCGACGCACCAATGACCAGGACGCAAACGAGCGGAAAACCAGAGCGTCATCAATCGAATTGGTAAGTGATGTGGACGGGCTGCCTGTGGAAAGCAGTTCATCGGGATGGGTTTGGGGTGTACAGTACAACCATTCACCAACGCTTCCAGTAATGGCAGCATGATGTTCGAGCTTGAGCGCCTGATATTGAAGTTTGTTGATTTTCACCAGTTGACACCAAAGCATGTCCTGCTCCATCTGACGCAACCGACACCATTTCGTTTGTTCCTACATTCTCGCAGACTTTGCAGTTTACGGATAGGTACCTATTCTCCAGGAGTTGGAGGAACCCGCAACTCCGTAACAGGAGTCTTAATCCATCTATCGCCTTCTTCTATCAACATCACGGGTATGAAATTCCGAAAAGGATATTTTCGTTCACAAGTTCTGCATACGAGCCAAAACTTATTTTTGAGAGTCAGAAGACCACAATCTTTTCCAAAACCATGGGTATTATTTTTGATGCAATGTGGACATTTAAGAATCTGAAATAAGTATGGTGAAGTTTGCATTGTTAATCACTACCTATCCTACTGATGAGAACATATCCAGACGAATTCTCGAAAACTTTGTACTCTTGAAGTAAATTCATTTGTTGAATGAACCTACTTCCCGACTCATTTCTGGATCGGTTCATGCTCGAAAACATATGCACTAAATTGTAGACTATGGTGTACCAAAAGTCAAGACAGTTTGTAGGCAAAAATAAGATAAAAAGTTGACAATACTCACTTGTCGCCACATCGAGGGCGACGCAACTCGTTGGCGTATGTTTGCCCAAATTTGAGGCACCACTGACAATACCAAACTGTTAGTCTCAAAGCTTTGAGGCTTCCACGAAAGCGAGTCAATCTCAATCAGAATAACAGGATTACTCGAAAACCAATTTGCTCGCTGGTTTTATGAGGGTGATTCTTTAAGCGGACGGCACAGCGAACATAGTTCTCCACACTGTTCCAGGAGCCACCGCGTACAACTCGAGGAGCATAAGTTTCTGGGTCATCATCTTCTTGCGTCACATATGGGCTTGCCCATTTAGAACGACACCATTCCCACACGTTGCCAGCCATATCAAATACATGATAAGGAGAGACACCCTGAGGAAATTTACCTACTGGTGTTGAACGCGCTACAATCCTCTTGAAGTTGAGCAACTGTTCGTCTGGTTGCTTATTGCCCCAAGGCCAAATGCGTGCTGTGTTTGGATTTTTTCTCCAACTGCCTTTCCCATTTTTTGGCAACTGTAAGCCACCGCGCGCCGCCTTTTCCCATTCGGTTTCGCTCGGAAGTTTATAGTCATGACCCGTGACCTCAGCTAGCCAACGTGTGTAAGCATATGCCTCGTACCATGATACGCCAACTATGGGGAGATTATCGTCACTTGTCCACTTATCCTCACCCCAATAATCTGGTTCGATCCGTTGTTCACGCCATTTCCATCCTGCCTGCGTCCAGTACGTCGAATTGTGATACCCATCAGCATTAATAAAGGCTCGGTACTGGCCCACCGTGACAGGATATTTGCTGATCTTATAGTCATAGTCAAGATTTCTCTCAAATTGCTCCGGTTCATCAGACAACCGTAGTTTATCGCCTATAGGGCTGCCCATAATGAAAAGCCCGGCAGGTACCAGAACCATCCCCGGTAGCCCGACGCCCCGCTCCCCACTCGCCAACCGCCCAGTATCCCTTTGCGCCAACCACTCACGATTTTCATTCAGCAGGGTAACGATTTGTTCACGCACCCGCCGATCTGGTTCTTCCACCAGCATTTGGTCGAGTCCTTTGCGTATCTTCGGTTCATATTCTGGTTTCAGAAGATAACCAGGAATATGTTGCAGGGCAGCGAGGCGGACATCCGCCCTGGAATCACCCAAAGGGTGGAGTTCTTCTGGCAGACTATCCCAGACATCTGGTGCTGACGATCGGTTAATAACTTGCTCAAAAGCTTCCAATGCCTCTTTGTATTGCTCCAGATCTATCAAAGCTTCGCCTTTTTGTCGATAGATAAAGTCATCGTGGGGATCAAGTTTGATAACTTGCTCGAAAGCCTCTAAAGCGTCCTGGTATTCTCCTGCCTTGAGATGGACTATTACTTGCTCTACCCATTCATTCTTGGTCTTCTGCAAGCCTGACAGAGGCATATGGTTCTGGGATGGCTGCTTGGCGGGCTTCTCAGTTAGGTTGAAGAGAAGACTATCTGCTGAACGTAGATATAAGACTGGAGTTCCCCACTCCAATGTATTAGGCACAACAATACTAATTGCTGTACGTGCTTCAGCCACAGCAGCGTCCACTGTTAGACCACTGGCGATTGCTTCATAGAAGGCGCGAGTAAGTTCAATGGCAGCAATATCAGTGATCTCTTCTTGCATAGCAAGTACTGCTGGAATTCCACGTCGCGCCAAAAGTGCGGCTGTACTGGAAAAGATATCAAGCTGATTTCCTTTTGCTCCCTGACAAGCATTGAGTAACACTAAACGCAAGGACCCATGATTGATTAACAAGCGACTTAACTCCGTAGCACTTAGCCGATGCGTTTTGCCTTGATCATTGGTCAAAGCGATGACACCTTCTTCAATGGTTGCATCGAAGCTTCCATGGCCGATAAAGTGAAAAACATGCCAGGGGCCAGTTTGGAGAGCTCGCTGTAAATCGCGCCAAGTTTGTCCTTTTAGCCAGGAAAGCTCAACAATCCCCTCCGTTTGCAAGGGAGCCAGTGCTGTACTCATACGTTCTTGTTCCCGTTCGATATCGAGTGAGTCTTGGTCGTTCGGACTGGCGACCATTCCCAAAATCCGCAGGGGCAACGCAATAGTCAGAGGCTCTACTGATTGCTGGAAATCAAGATAGCGTACCAAAGGAGTATGCCGCGAGAGGCAAATATAATCCGCATGGCGAGCATCATAGAGATATTCCCAAGGAAGGAACGCCAAAGTTGGAGGCTGAATATGCAGCCGTAGGCGCAATCCTTTGCCATCATGCGTTGCTTTGACTCGACTTTGGTCGTAAAGACTGCGAACATCCCCAGCAAAAAGTGCGTCAAACAATTGTTGTCCAAAATTCTTTACTGTTTGCTCTTGAGGAGATAGAATCCGCCGACGCAAACCACCAGAGCGCAACAAAGCGATTTGAAGATCCCTTAGATGATCTTGCAGCGTCGCTTTGTCAAAGGGAAAGTGCATTGTGGCGCGAATTTCGCCTGCGGAAGAGCGAACAGTCATCGGATAGGTACGTTCCTGGCTAAGGCCAATCTCCAGATCAAAGTCGAGATACTGCATAGTTTAACTCCCGTGAACTATCTCTGGTCTACTATGGGGTTCCGACATTTTTACCCCATACGCATCAACTTAAGAGAGAAGAGGAAAAAAAAGACCAAAGAGACCCCAATTGGGGGAAAAAGCAGCAGAAAAAGAGACAAATGGATGCTCATCTGGCATGATAGAAGTCTAAGAAAATCAAAATGTCAGAGGAACTCATTCATGAGCAGTGTACCACAGATTGAAGAGATCATAAAGAAGGTGTTGAAAGAGCGAGCCGACGAATTGGGAGTGAGCAGCGGCTTCATCAAACGAGTGAGAGAATTTCGTGGATCGACCTTTGTCCAAGCCATGGTCCTCAGACAGATGCAACAGGGGGAGACAGCTCTCTCGGATCTGGTTTCCTTTGCCAAACACGCGCAGGTCAATGTCAGTGAACAAGCGATCGACCAACAGTTTTCCTCCACCACGGCGCTCTCTTTTGAAGAGGTCCTCAATTGCGCGTTTACGCAGGTGGTGGCCGCTGATCCTGTGACCATAGCCTTGCTCAAACGCTTCAGTGAAGTGATCGTCGAGGATAGCTCAACCATTGGACTGCCAGATACCCTACTCCTTCTCTACGACAAGCCAGCAATAATCATTCGGCTGTTTGAAACCTAATACGGAGTAAGGGACTTCTGGTTGTCCATGTTCCTGAAGGTAGCGCAAACTCTCAGGACGTTTGCCATAAAAGCGTGCTACACAGCGCAACGCACTCTCCATAGATCGGAAATGTACCATGGGTTCTTGAAGCGGGGGAAATGACTGGTACTGAAAGCCATGGCTGGCGAACCAACGATAATCCTGTGGTAGCGGCCAGATCATCACGACTTTGCCACCCGGTTTCGTCACACGGCACAATTCGGCCAATCCAGACTCACCTCCCTGATTTTCCTTTGACAGGAACGCCGAGCAGGACAGTGCTAGATCAACGCTGTTATTTTTCAGTGGCAGGTGATCAAAACTTCCCGGACGAAGGATCACGCGATCAGCCTCTCCTTCGCTGAGTAATCTGTGTTCCAGAATGCCTAATAACCCTGGAGAAGGATCTACCGCATAAACCAGGCTTGCTCCATAGCGTAAACACTCAAAGGTGGCACGTCCACTTCCCGCTGCAACATCGAGAACAATGTGATGACGAATATCAAGCTTCAAGTGCTCGAAGATGCCTGGATGCAATGACTCACCTTCTGTCAGCTCATGGTACCATTCAGGGGTTTTCCAGTAGGTCAGATCCCAAAAGAGCACATTGAGCACATATTCGCGGGCTTGACGGAGCTGATCGTTTGATATTGAGCGGTGTAACATCTCTTGAAAGCTGGCTTGCTGTTCAGCCGGGAGATGGCGTTCGATACGCTTGACAACAACCTCAGGCGCGCCTTGCAAGCTTTGGGCAAGTGAAGCTACGTCTAGCTCTGTGTTTGTACCCGTTAGCAAGCGGTGTAAGGTATGGTCATCGAAGGCCATCATGTCTTCAATATGGAAAGGATTCTCGAAGAAGAGAGAAGGATCTTTATTCAGCTCTTCACTTGTACTCTCTAAAAAAGGCCATGCATCCATTTTTGCTCTCTTTTCTCTTTTTCTCTCATGATAGCTGAGGCGCACAGAGTTTTCAAGGGGGAAAGAAGGAACGTTTTAGCTCTTTAATAGAATGCGAGCTGTAAGTGAGTGATGTAATTAGAACTGGAGCATGCCTAGTTTGTTGCTTGCGGACTCAGTGAACCACAACGTGTGATCAGTGCCTGCCACAATGCCGAGTGGTAAACTATTCTCTGTAGGGACTTGATAATAAGTAAAATGATCAGTCACAACATTGAAGCAAGCGATAAAGTTCTCAGCCGTGACTGTGACCCAGATATTCCCGTCGGATGTGAGTGTCAAACCATACAGGCCGCTGCTCATCGCTCTGGAGCCATTAGGAGTAGCGGGCGCGACGTAAGCGGTGAATACGGCCCTGGTAGGATCGAATTTGAGTAAGCTCGAGTTGTCAAACGTCGTGGTCCAGATAGTCCCGTGGCTATCGCTAATAACTTCCATCAGCGGATTGCTGGCACCTGGAGCCTTGAAGATCTGTATGCTGCCAGTACGAGGGTCAAGTCGTCCCAGGTTGTTTGTACTGGCCTCAGTGAACCAGATTATACCCTGTAGATCGATAGAGATACCATAAGGATTGAGCGTTTGCACTGTCTTCTGTGCTGAAAGTGGATATTGCTGGATGTGACCAGTTGTTTTATCGAGCATACCCAGGAAATTGGCATTCATTTCTGTAAACCAGACATTGCCGTGTGCGTCGATAGCAATATCGTTGGGGCCAGATGGGAGTGTTAAGATGTTCTTTTGATTGCTAGGATCAGGCGTTGTCAGCGTTGGCAGCATATAAATTTTGAACTGTTTGCTCGCTGGGAAGTAGTGCCCGATATAGTTGGCATATTGCTCGGCGAACCAGATGCTGTCATCAGCGGCGACGGCGATACCCATAATGCCGTAGTCCCCATGTGGTGGCGTCATTTGCTGGAACGTGTGAGTGCGGGGATCAAAGACGACGAGCGCATTTTTTGCCATCTCACCAAACCAGATGCGCCCTTGATGGTCAACCGTGGGTCGCATGACCCCGCTCTGAGGTTGCGGTAGCGCATACTCTCTGAAACTTCCTATAGTCGAGGGCGTGCCTTTAGCGCTAGTTGATTGTTGTGCAGTGGATGTGCCAGGACCACTACAAGCTGTAAGCGAGAGGAATAGTCCTGCCAGCAAAAGTGGGATGATAGCACGTGTTTGCATAGGCATCAATCTGTATAACTTCCGTTCAGGAATTGCAAGTACTCGGGACAATTCACAAACAATCAAACGAGAGCAATTCCTGAGACGCCGTCATCTATCAGGTGAGTCAAGCGCGTCTTAACCAGCGTATGTTGCCAGTCAAGTGTATGCTCTGGGAGGTTGTGGACTTCAACGCGCACATAATTATCGGTTAAGCCTTCCCAGCAACCATGTTTGTACTGCTCAATGAGCACCTGTACCGTCTCGCCCAGAAATTGCTCACGGAAAAGGCGGCTATGCTCATCATTGAGAGCTAACAAACGCTGGCTGCGCGCCTTCTTGACCTCGTCTTTAATTTGTCCACGCATACGCGCGGCAGGCGTTCCCTGTCTGGGGGAAAAGCGGAAAACGTGTGTTTTAGCAAAGATCAATTCATTGGCGAGCTGGTAGGTCTGCTCAAAATCTGCGTCGCTTTCGCCGGGGAAGCCTGTAATGATATCCGTACTGATCGCGATACCCGGCACCAGATGCTTAGCCGTGCTAATAATAGTATGATACCGCTCGCTGGTATAGCGGCGTGCCATACGACGTAAGATCGTATCTGATCCGCTCTGCATAGGCAGGTGCAAGTGACGACACATACGCGGATTTTCCCATAAATCGAGCCACCTGAGCTGGAAATCCTCTGGCTCGAGTGAAGAGACGCGGATACGTGCTATCTCTGTTTCGTGCAAGAGAGCGGCGATGAGATCGCCCAGATCCCATTGTTCATTCTCGGCGGGATGATAGTCTCCAAGATGGATACCGGTCAACACAATTTCTTGATACCCTGCGCGTACTTTGCGCTGGACATGCTCAATAACTGAGGCAATACTGCGACTGCGCGACTTGCCACGTACATAGGGCACAATACAATACGTACAGCGGTTATCGCAACCATCCTGTACCTTCATCTGGACGCGTGTGCGCGAAAATAGGCGACTATTCGCCTGCTCGGCCAGTTGTGTACTATCGGTAAAGGGCGAAAGGCGCGAAGGATTCTCAGGCTGTGGTTCACCCTCAGCGGCCTGGAACGTTAGCATCCCGTCGCTGCCAATATGTTGCGTATCCAGTGGCAATACAGGCAAAATGCGTTCGCTGCCAGTTATTTGAGTTGCAATCGGTGCTGCATCCAGTGGTGCCTTATCTATATCCTGTATCTTAGCCTGGATAGTAGCGATAAGCCCATCTTTGCCGCCGTTACCTACGATAAGATCGACGCCCGGCAGAGCCGCTACTGCTTTAGGGTTTACCTCAGCATAGCAGCCAGTGACGACGAGTAATGCATCAGGATGACGACGGTGGGCCTGCGAAATAAGCAGACGTGAGCTACGGTCGCCCAGATGTGTAACGGTACACGTGTTAACGATATACACATCCGCAGCCTCGTTGAAGTCGCGTTGCTCGAAGCCTGCCGCATTCATCTGCTCGCTGATGGCTTCGCTGTCGGCCTGGTTCACCTTACAGCCCAATGTGGTAACGGCAAACGTCGTGCCCTGATTTGTGTGCTCGGACATATGCTCTACTGATTTCTTGCTTTCTGCTGCGGCAGAGATACTACTCACATGCGTTTCTACGCGCTTGATTATAGCGTATTTTATCCCAATTGGATAGACCAGGGGTAACTCTTCTTTCCTATGTACACTGTTCTGTTTTACGACGCCCGATTATTGCGCAAGATCTTCTTATCCTGCTGCGATAACGTCTTGCGTGTATGTGTTTGGGAAAAAGGAGCATTGTGCAGAGAGAGTCGCTGCCTTGTGACGGATGGCTCCAGAGTGAGCGCCGATGTTGGAAGCGTTTCGAGCAGACTTTTTTGCATCAGTGGAAGGGCGAACCAGACGTTGCCCAGACCGAACAGCGTTCCAGTAATCATGCGTAATATCCAGGTGCTCTCACGCCAACCAAACATCTGGGTTGTGCCATCAATAGCCATTGGTAGGATCAAGAGCAACCATACCCACCAGGGTATACCGGGTAAGCGTTTCTTGCTCACTATGAAAGCCAGGCTGCCCACGAACATCGAAGTATAGATGGAGAAATTACGTGCACACAAACCTAACTGATGCCCAAAGAGGTAGAATGAATGTGAAGGGATTTGCGCGCAGAAGTAGTGCAGAAAGAAAAAAAGCGGTTTGGCGATGGCATCCAGTCCGAAATAGGAGAGGAAAGGGATCGCAATAGCTGCGGATACTATCAATCCAAGGAATATGGTGATAACGTGTGCCCAATACTCGACTAGAAAATCTCCAACGTGGTCTCCTGCTGTAGATAGGAAATTTTTTTGATTGCTGGCTGGTTGTGCAGAGACCGGATGTGGATGATTGAACTGTTGTGTTGCCATCTCTTTTTCCTTATCGAATAGATCTTATATTGCCTTGCATTCAGATGAGAAATATGCTGCCGCATATTTCTAGCAACGAGAGTTGCGTTTCTGAATGCATATGGGTATTAAACATGGAAGGCACGAGCGAGTTCTTCAAAGGCTATACGTCCCTCGGCGACGGTTGTTGCATTTATGTCGATCACGGGAATACGATAACGGTAGCGTTCAAAGAGCGCCATATCGCTGCGAATATCTATCTCTGTAAGTTCAAAAGGTGCCTGAGCAGCAATCTCATCGAGCATTTCACGCGCCCCATCGCACAGATGGCAGCCAGCTTTTGTATAAAGCGTCACCTGTGGAAGGGGCGCTTTCTGCCGAGTTTCGCTCAATGTACATTGCTCCATTCGTAATAAACGATATTGTCTTACTGTATTGTACTATGCCCTGACGCGGAACACAAGAACCGGCGCGGACTCTATGCTAATATGCCTACAATTTCAAAATTTAAAGAGAGTTCAAACTCGTTGTTATTCTCCAATGCGCTCCAATTGACCCGTATTCTCATTGAAGCGCAACTGACGCAATGCCAACTCTGCCTGGACCAGCTTTAACAACTCAGGATAGCCACGCTCAAGACACAGCCGCGCATTACGGAGCAGATCGCCATCGCTTGCCCCTGGCAATTGCTTTGCATATTCATCATTATTTATCGCTCTCTCCTCCATACCTGATCCAGTGGTACTTTGCGCTTCGTCGCAGCTTACGTAGCGCTGGGCCATCTATCATAGTCCGGTGTGAGGTCAAGCGAAAGAGGGTTCCAATTCCCTCTTCCACCTGCTTCTTTGAAAACGGCGCACTATCCGAGTGATTGCATTAATGCTTGTCCCTTTGCTTGTGCTCGTGCAATTACCGTTGGCTCGTCCGTCGTGACCATATGTGGCATCGCCATATAGGGGAATTGCGGCTGGATGCGTCCATCGTAGCCAACATGATCAGAGAGAGGACTATTGACGATGAGGCTCAGAACAACATCGGTCACATCATCGGTTAACCGCCGCCCGTTGCGTGTTGCGAAGCTGAAACTGGCCGGAGACCCGAGGCGGTAGTGAAGGATATCAGGGGTCAGCAGATCAGCCACAGTTTGACCATAGGCTTCGGGATTCTCTGTTGTTCCTGCGAGGCGTGTTAACAGCGTAACAATCTCAGCAATACGAGGGCGACTGGCGTCCCTATCCTCTCGCGGCTGACGCTTGTTGTGAGCTTCACTCCGCTCGTCATCGATGTTGAAGAAAGGCTGGATCAGGGGAAGCCCGATGCGCTCGATTTGAACCGACAAGCCATGTCCATGCATAGATGTTGTAGCCCACACACCGATAACCCCTCGGCCTAATGCTCTGGTTGGTACTTCAAGCACAATACTCGTCACGTTGCGCCCCTCAAAAACATTGAAGCCCTGTTCGAATACGCTCGGAACATAGGTATGTTGAGTGAGTGCCGCTTGCTCGAATATCTGTGCTGCAACCCCGTCAGCATAGAATGCGTCCGATCTTAGATCTGTCCAGACACGCCCTCCCCTGGTGAGGAGTATCTGCTCGTTGGTATGTCCCTGAGCGAGTTGCTCTCCACCCGTGCCAGATTGCGCGTCGTCACCTTCTACGCGTAGCACAGTGAGCAATTGCTCACCGCTAGCGTCTGGCTCACCGAAACGAAAGCGGTAACTCAGCTCTTCAAGGGCGTCCTCATTGGTATCGATCTTAAATTCATACACCACTTCAGGGTGGAAGGTGGTAGGCGATGATTTGCCCGCGTCGGGATTCACCGTCATAATCAGTACGGTTGTATCTGGATCGGCCCCATCGAACACATAGAGATCGCAGAGATCAACGCGACCATCCGCGCGCGCGGTGGGAGCGTCAAGGTGGTGTGACATAAGAGTTCCTTTCTTCTCGATTCCTATTCATAACAAGAGAACAGTATTGTTGACAACCTATTTCTTACCTACTAAAATAGATCACAGGTAAGAGTGTAACACAAAGTTTTCTTACCTGTCAATGGTATAAACAGGTAAGAAAATTTCAAAAGGAATAGCTCATGGCTTATTGGCGTCTCAGGAGCGAACATCATCTCCCGCAAGAAACTATTAACTCGTTAGAGGGGCGGCTCTGCCTGGGTTTGGTGAATACAGCGCATCCACGTTCAGGTCGTTATGCTCACGATTCTCTCACAGGATACCCTGATCTGGTTGGCTGGAATCGCTCTGTAGGAATGCTCACGGAAGAGCAGGAGCAGTATCTTCTCCACGAGGCTTGCACTCATCCACAGGAGGCACTCAGGACATTCAAGCGCACTCTCGTATTGAGAGAGGCCATCTACAGTGTCTTTTCGGCAGTCGCAGGTGAGAGCGTTCCCCAGGGTAAGGATTTGGACTTGATTCAAAACATCTTCGCTGAGGCGATGACCCACGCATCTCTGTTCCCTACAGCACATGAGTTCTCGTGGGAGTGGGGAACGGAGGAGGAGCATAGGGAAGAACTGAGGCTGCTCCTCTGGCCCGTGGCGCACTCTGCAATAGAACTCTTGATCTCTTCTGAAGAATGGAAGAGCATGAAGGAATGTCCTGGTTGTGGTTGGCTCTTTCTTGATAGGAGCAAGACTGGGAACCGTCGATGGTGTAGCATGGATGAGTGTGGTAGCCGCGCCAAGATGCGTCGGCAATACGCCCGCAAACGTTCTATGCGCTGACGTCTGCTCGAAGCTATGACATTCTCCTCGCAGAACAGAAGGAGTTACTCTTAAAGCTTTTGCTCATCTTTTATGTCTTGCATTCAGATGAGAACTGTGCCGAGACACAGTTCTCGCGACGAGCGTGGTGTTTCTGAATGTATATGGGTATTAGTCTGCATTACGCATGCGTGCTCGCTCGTGCTGAGTCAGATAGCGTTTGCGCAAGCGGATGTTCTTCGGAGTGACTTCAACGAGTTCGTCGTTGTTGATAAAGTCCAGTGATTGCTCCAGACTCATCAGTACAGGCGGTGTCAGGCGCACAGAGATATCCGAGGTAGATGAGCGAATGTTTGTTTTCTGCTTCTCTTTACAGATGTTGATCGGCAGATCGTCTGGTCGCGCATTGAGTCCAACGACCATCCCTTCATAGACAGGTGTGCCGGGTTCGATGAAGGTATCACCGCGCTGTTGTGCATTGCCCAGGCCATAGGTAACGGCGACGCCTTGCTCCGAAGCGATGAGTGCGCCCATGCGGCTGGTGTTCATTTTGCCCAGCCAGGGTTCAAAGCCGATCAGCAAGCTGTTCATCGCTCCATTGCCTTTCGTCAGGGTCAGGAAAGAGTTACGGAAGCCGATCAGGCCACGCGTCGGAATAGTATATTCCAGGCGTACATTGCCATTGCCGTCGTTCGTCATATTGCTTAACAACGCTTTACGCACAGCCAGATTTTCGGTCAGGACGCCGATGAACGTATCTTTCGTATCAATGACCAGGTGTTCGGTTGGTTCAAGCACATGACCATGCTCGTCTGTATGGGTAATCACCTCTGGACGCGAGACCTGGAATTCATAGCCTTCACGACGGAGTGTCTCGATCAAGACAGAAAGGTGCAGTTCGCCACGACCGGAGACCACAAATTCATCTGGTGTGTTACCATCTACAACACGTAGACTCACGTTCGTCTCTAACTCGCGGTAGAGACGCGCGCGCAACTGGCGTGACGTCGAGAACTTGCCTTCGCGTCCCGCAAATGGGCTGGTGTTGACACCAAAAGTCATCTTCAAGGTTGGTTCGGTGATGGCGATCACCGGCAAGGCTTCAGGCGTCTCAATATCAGCGATAGTTTCTCCGATATTGGCATCTGCGATACCAGTCAATGAAACAATATCGCCCGCTAATGCCTCGGGAACTTCGATTTTTTGTAAGCCTTTATAGGTAAAAACGAGATTGATTTTCTGGCGTGAGATCTCTCCATCGCGGTCGATGCGTGCTACCGCTGTGTTTGGTGTGATGCGTCCCCGTATGATGCGACCAATGGCATACTTGCCTTTATAGTCATCGTAATCCAGCGCTGTCACCAGTAACTGGAGTGGTGCATGCGTATCAACTTTTGGCGCAGGTACGGTCTTGATGATGGTCTCAAACAACGGCTCCAGATCCTTTTGCTCATCATCAGGGTGGTACATGGCTACTCCATTGCGGCCAATGGCATAGAGGACTGGGAAATCAAGATGATCGTCGTGGGTAGCCAGTTCGAGGAAGAGATCCTGCGTCTCCTCAAGTACCTGATCGATACGGGCATCCTTGCGATCAATTTTGTTAATAATGACGATGGGCTGTAGATTGAGTTCCAGCGCCTTCTGCAACACAAAACGTGTCTGTGGCATCGGACCTTCGGCTGCGTCAACCAGCAAAATGCAGCCATCTGCCATATTCAGCACCCGTTCGACTTCGCCGCCAAAGTCAGCATGTCCAGGCGTGTCGATAATATTAATCTTGGTGCCGTGGTAGGTCACTGCCGTATTTTTTGCCAGAATAGTAATACCGCGTTCACGTTCCTGATCGTTCGAGTCCATAATCAACTCGCCCATGTGTTGATTATCGCGGAAGATATGACTCTGCTTAAGCAGGCCATCAACCAGAGTTGTTTTGCCATGATCGACGTGAGCAATAATAGCAACATTACGAATATCTTCTCGTATCATCATTTCAGTGGTTGCTTCCAGAGTTGTGTTCATCTGCATAATAGTGATAGAAATCCTCCATTTGACAGCAGAATTGCTAGCAAAACCTTTCAAAAATCCTTTATTTTCATAATATCGCTATTTTGCTCACCTGCTGATTACCGAATATACGTGTTCTCTTTGTGTACTGCTTTATCTTAACAGACATGCCAATACACCCCCGTGCGTTGTATGGCAGCAGTCTAGCTGAACTGTTGCCTCACAACATCGGGGGTCAACGCCCATCGCGTCCCAAATAGCTGCTCTTTGTAATCGATGCAGTGGCACGCGAGGTCATTTGCTATCTTGCAAGAGAATACAAAATGATTCCTCTTGAGATTGTATGCTAATAGAAGCCGCTTGTCGAGTTTTGCGCGCTGAAATTGCGAAATTGGCTGGTTGACGCGGCAAACTACCGGCACAAGTAGATACTCATCGCCTATCTATTATATAACACTAGTCCAGACTCCATTTTCGTTCCCACTATGCTCTTTGTGGCTGTACGCTATAAGGTAGGTTTTAGTGCAAGAGTGTTCCATTAAGCGCTCTCTCCAGATTATAACAGGCGCTAATCAGCGAAAGATGTGTAAATGCCTGCGGAAAATTGCCCAATGCCTCGCCGGTTGGTCCAATTTCTTCCGCGTATAACCCGACGTCGTTCGCATAGGAAAGCATTTTTTCTAGCATAAAACGTGCATCATCTATGCGTCCAGTGCGTGCTAAGGTCTCAACTAGCCAGAAGCTGCATGGGCTAAACGAGCCTTCAGTGGTCCCAAGACCATCATCCGCTGCGTGCTTGGGATCATAACGGAAGACATAGGAATCGCTAGTCAGCTCCTTTTGAATGCGGCTAAGTGTAGCGCGCATGCGAGGATCTAGCGGACCAGTAAACTTGGTGAGCACCATCAACAGAGCACTGGCGTCAATCGCGTCACTGCCGTAATATTGGACAAAACTGCGTTTTTTTTCATTCCAGCCTGCTTGCATAATCTGTTCATAGATTTGTGCGCTCGTATTTTCCCATTCGCTGATTGGCGCAGGTAAGCCGCGATGACGAGCGATACGCAGGGCACGATCAAAAGCTACCCAGCTCATGACACGTGAGTGCACAAATTGTTTAGCACCACCGCGCACCTCCCAGATGCCCTCATCGGGTTCTTGCCAGTGAGAACTCAACCAGCCGAGGAGACGACGCAGATTTTGCCACAAGTCGTAGGAAATATCCTGGTGACGATCATAGATAAAAATGGAATCCATAAGTTCGCCATAAACGTCGAGCTGTTTTTGTTTGTAGGCTCCATTGCCAATACGGACGGGTGCGCTTTTGCGGTAGCCTTCCAGGTGGCTCAGGGTGAACTCTTGCAAGTCGTGGCCGCCGTCGATAGTATACATAGGTTGGAGGGAACCATTCTCTTTGAGTTCGTGGCAGCGTGCATCGAGCCAACCCATAAAGGCTTCAGCCTCCTGCGTAAAACCGAGAATCAATAAGCTATAGATAGTAAACGCTGCATCACGCAACCATGTATAGCGGTAATCCCAGTTCCGTTGTCCGCCCATCGTTTCTGGCAAGCTCGTCGTTGCTGCGGCCACGATGGCCCCGGTAGGTGCATACGTCATTAATTTGAGCGCCAGGGCTGAGCGTTGGACCATTTCTCGCCAGCGTCCCTGGTACTGACATTGTGAGAGCCAATGTTGCCAGTAGTGGACCGTCTCATTGAATGCGTGTTGGTATTGTTGGTGGTTAATATGTGCCGGAGCCATGTCATGATCGCGATGCTTTCCAGCACAAAGTAGGCCCACTGATTTGCATGCAGTGTAAATGTAGCGTGGACGCCACCCTGTCCGTCTTCCTCCAGCGGAATGGAGGAGTCTAAGCCCAGGCAGAGCGTCTCGCTGCGGAAAATCGCCCCATTCTGGGCAAACGTCACTGTGTGGGCATCCTGTGCATAATTAAAGGCGGGTCGACATGTTATTTCAAACGGCAGTGAGCCGCGTACAACTTTTAACGCTCGTATGATATGATGCTGGTGAGTCGCAGTATCTTCGCGCTTAATAGGCATAAAGTCGATCAGTTCACCGACCCCATCAACAGTCAGGAAGCGCGTGAGCAGAACATTGGTTTCTGGGAGGTAGAGGTGTTTATATCGTATGGCTGTTGTGAGCGTAGTACATGGTGCTACACGGAAAAATCCCCCTTTGTTGGCGTCCAGGAGCGCGCCGAAGACACTTGGTGAATCAAAACGTGGTATGCAGCACCAATCGATGGAGCCATTCTTTCCGACAAGCGCGACGGTGTGCAAGTCACCAATGATGGCATAATCTTCTATCGGTTGATATCCATCTGAGCGCTGTGACCCTGTTTGTGTTGGTTCTTGTTGCATGCTATTCTATTCCCCCTCAAGATAGACGTCTTTTTAGCTGGATATCGTAAAAATGCGTATTTGCGTATTTAAAGAATGGCAACTAGATAGGTAACAAGTTGTCTTCTCTATCAAAGAACGTTGGAGGCAGGCTTGATTAGCAGCAACGTATTTTAGCACATCTCTTCAGTGAACTGTAATGTGCGGCTGCTGATGTTTCCTGACCGCCATGAAGCCCCAATGAGATTCCCCTGATCATATATAATCTCATGAACCGACTTCACCTACGACCGTGGAATTGGATCGCTCTTATTGCGCATATCACGTTTTACACTGGTTGTGGAGTCCTGCGTAGGATCTGTTTCCTGGGAGGCCGAGCGGGTACGAGAAACTTTTTCGCGGATCAGTGAAATTTGTGAATGAACTGCCTGGCGCGATTGTTGGAGTTTGCGGGCTATTGCTGAGGGACGTTCATTACTGATGATATAGCGGCAGATAGTTTCTTGTTTCTCGGTCAGACCAACGCCTGGGTGAGCGAGCGCGGTTTGCGCCATGTCTTCCAAATCCCCATACTTACGGCGTCGATAATCGTCCAGATCATGCGGGAAAAAGAGCCAGCGGTCAACGACGCGCACTCCGGGTATGCGTCCTGCTTCTACAAGATGCATAAAGTGCCAATAACTGAGGTCTAACCGTTTGGCCGCTTCATGGGTTGTCAGCATGCCATGAAAATGTTGCAGATTCTGGTTTAACTCACTACTCCTAAGAACCATAAAAATCCTTTCAGGGGACCCATACGCCTTCAGGCGATGGGAGGAATGAAAGGCTGCCGCGTTCTTCTTCCGATTGGCAACGAAGCTGTCGCTTCTCCCTTCGGTTAACCAATCGGATCAGCAGCGGTGCTCTCCTCACGTACATCCCCTTGTGAGGGAGAAACAGAAGTGCGGTCTGTTCCTCATACCAGAGATAGCTGGCACCCCTTCCCGCACAAAGTAAGGTTGGCCTCGTCGATGATGCCGGTCTGTCCACCCCCTTAGCACTGGCTTCACCGGTGTCCACCTCATTAACTGAGCGGTTAGAGAGCTTCAGACTGGCTGCGCATCCAAAGGTATGTTCTTCAACCTTGCCGATATCGTAGCCCGATGGAAAGAATATACTTAGTCAGCTCGAGTATACCATATGAACATGTGCCGGTGCAATATTTACCCCATTTTATCCATAGCAGGGCGACAGTAAGCACAGAGTCGCCCTTATTATGCGTCTATGCTGTGTGTGGAGACAGCACTTATTTGAGTTTGAAGAGGTTGGGGATGCGCATAGCGAGCATCATATCGCCGCTGGCCTTAATCTTGTTGGATACGAAGGCATTCATGGCGTCCAATTTTCCTTCGACGATAGAGATCCAATCTTTGTCGAGCGTTGTGAGCGTCAGATCAGGTTTCTCAACGCCGCCAATAATGAGCTCACAGGTCTGGTTGGCAATTTTGAAGGCCCATTTTCCTGCTTGCTCGCCGGTAATGTTCAATTGGATAGTTTTATTCAAACCTGCGGCGGCTGAAGGGTTAAAGTATTGTTGAAAACTCTCGAACGTTTCTGCAACTGTCATGGTTATTATACTCCTTCTCATTTAACGCAGGAGAGGCTCCCGCTGATGTGGCTACTAGTATAACACAAAGTTTTCTGCGCTAACTTTTTTACGTTGTTGAGCTGGAGCGGTTGCAGGATCGACAGTTTTTTTGGAGATAACATCTACATGCCTTCGAGATCTTGCTCAGGTAGTGCAGCGGTATGTTCTACGGGAGCCGATTTTTCTGGAGTATGGTGATTGTTGTGTGCTTGTTCAAACGACAACTGCTGGTGATGGTACAGACGATTGGAGAGGAGCGCACTATTGGCTGCCATGGTCACTTGCATGGACTCAACAATACGTTCTAACTGGTCAATACTGTTGAATACATCCTGCATATTTGTGAAGGTGTTGATGAATGTCTCGTTGTAAGTTGACACACGTCCATTCGTAAATGTGTCTCGCAGATGGTGAATATGGCCGCTCAAGACACGCTCTGTCTCCTTTATCCTGGCTTGCATAGCAGTATTGAGCATGGAAAGGCGCTCATCTAGCACTTTAGCAATTAACTCTACAAGGTCCTCCCAGGGAATCTCGGTTTGCACCTCAATGGCATCAAATTCTGCTGATTGCTCGTTTGTGTATGCTATGAGCTGTTCTCCTGGTTCCCCTGTTTGCATTGGTAAATGCTGGTTGATCAACTGTTCGAAGGCGATTAACTGGGCGGCCAGCGCTCGCCCAAGCATATCTTCGAGCTGTTGTCGTTGCTGTTGTTGCCGTTGCTCAAACTCGTGCGTGATCGCCCGGCCTGTAATGGCTTGCTGCGCATCCAACCGATGAGAGAATGTTTCGCGCAACTTCTTCTGTTGATCGAGCAAGCGACGGGAAAAATTACGCAGCAAGTCTTGCTGCACTACAACCAGCCGTTGTTCCAGATCATGTCTGAATATGTGCATTCGTTGGTCAAAAGAACGTTCCAATTCGCGACGTTGTAGCGATAATTTCTGCTCTATGATAGCGTTGAGCGCTTGAAGTTCATCCTGCGTAAACGACATTGGCTCGTACCATTCCCTTCTTCTTGCACTATCTTCTGCTCTGAATGTGTTTGGGAGGTGCACGTTTTTCTCTGTTTTGGAGCTAATTTCAAACACTTTCTTGGATATTGCGCTAACTTCTAGTATAGAAACAGTGCGATTACCTGTCAACGTACACACACGTTCAAGCCAAATTGGCTATAGATTAGAGTAACCTGTGATAACTGTCTACATTATTTATGCTGAAATGGCATAGATGCACATTACACCGTAGACCTTCATCTTGTATAATGCCCTTGTCAGGAAGGAAACCTCTTGTAAGGCAAGGATGCCACCTCAGGTTATTTCACTACATCTTCTTAATTGCAATGCTTACATCCACGTATTCGGCAGTGCGGCTGTAACTTTTGTAGCTACCCTAATGCTAACTATCAGAGTATTCCTCGTAACGATGCTATCTACTACCAAGATTTACCATTGTATATGTATACTGAATGTATCTCAGAATTGCTTCATTCTGGAGTATCCGTTTATCTATTGTAAAAAAAGAAAGCGTAGATGGATACATATTTCCCCCCAAAAAAGTATATCATCTGTGTGCTTACTGACAGTTCACTTATTTTTTAGCGGGTAAAATGAATTGTAATCCCCACTTGAGGTCTAAAAATGCCTAAAGCACAGCATCAATTCCCCACTTGGCAAAAGTACGTTGAGCCAAAGTCAAGTATTTGTAGCAAAGCAAGGTGTTGCAACCTTCCAGCTGCCTAAAACGTGACCTTTTAGAGCACAATTCTTGAAAAGCGCCCGAAATTTAAGCGAACGGTGAGTTGCTTAGTTATAGAATGTTATGCTGCTTGCATATATAAAGGAGAAGAAGGCCCATGTCAGTATGGCAAATTTTAGGACTGGTTTTTGTTGCGGGTGGTCTTGGAGGGCTTGTTAATAGCTTGATAAGTGACAAAGGACTTGCTCTCCCTCACACTGTCTCGAAGGGCGATGGCACCAGTATTCTCGTTCCTGGTTTCATTGGCAACATGTTGATTGGCTCTCTTGCCGCGAGCGTTTCCTGGTTATTGTACGGACCTCTCAATCAGGTATCAATTGCCGCTGTTTCCACAATTACCCTGGCCGTGCTGGGTGGGGCAGTGCTTGTGGGTATGAGTGGTTCTGGATGGTTCGCCAATGCTATCAGTAAGAATGTGCTGACTGCTGCAGCATCGCAAGCTGCTGCTGCACCGGCTGCTCCTGCCGTTTCCCAACAAATGTTGCAGTCCACGCCTGTAGAAATACTCAACCTGGCCCGACAAATGAATGAAGCAACTTCGTCGATCACATCCGCAGAAACACCCACTTCTACAAAGACATCTGTTATCAGCTAGACACCGGTTGCACCGGGCATCGTGTTGCATACGATCAAACTTATGCAGCACGATGCTTGATGCCAGATCGGCGTCGAAAGACTCAGCAGCCCCCTAAGGTGATGAGATGAGGGGGTAGCGATATGTTTGTGAAAGGCATTCTCAACCGAGAAGCAGGAGCGTACTAAATGAGTGGCACAGCAATCTAAGCAGACCAGGCATAGGTTAAACATTGAACGTCGCAGGTAGCACAATGACCTCTTGACCAGGTTTCAGTTCTGTTTGCAATCCATTGGGTCCACTGATCATCTGATTGCTCACAAAAATCTTTACATGCTCACGAATAGCCCCCTGCTCGGTGCAGAGCCGTTCCCAGACCAGGGGATGTGCTTGCTTCAGGAGCGCAAGTAATTGTTCCACCGTATCGGCCCGCAGCGAAATCTGGCTTTTGCCGCCGCTATAGGGACTCAAAGTCGAAGGCAGACGCAACGTAACAGCCAAGTTATCTCCCGCGTTCATAATATGCTACCTTTGTTGTCGTTGTCATTATCATCCGTGAATATGTTGAAAATGAAGACAAAATACATACATATGTTCTATGATTGCTAATGTATTGCAAGTATAAGGGTATGGCGGCAAGATTGCAAGTGTTTCATCATGCCAAATTTACTGAGCAGATCAAGATCCAGCACTCTTGTGTCCACGTTGCGCGAATGATATGCTGTGGGCAGAAGAATTACCAGGAACAATCATGTGAAACGAGGACGCAGGCATGGCCGATGAGCGGATTATACGCAAGGTGAAGGTAGAAGGCGGCTACCTGAAGTTTAGCTCTGCCCATTTTATTACCTATAGTGGAAAATGCGAGCGCCTGCACGGCCATAATTATGGAGTGCTTGTTGAAGTCGAGGGTGAGCTGGGCAAAGACCGTGTTGTCTTTGACTTTACGCTTTTGAAGCGCTTGACGAAAGAGATCTGTCAGCGGCTGGACCATCATTTCTTGTTACCGATGAACAATCCTCAACTTGAGTTAATTGCAGCATCTGATGCATGGGAAGTGCGTTTCCGCCAGAGGCGTTATGTCTTCCCACGCTCAGATGTCATTGAATTGCCCATTGAGAACTCGACTGCAGAACTGCTGGCTGAATACATTTGTGGCGAACTCTGCAAGCAACTGGCCGAATATGATACTTCGCGTTTGTCTACCATCATGGTAGGTGTGGAGGAAGCTCCGACGCAAATGGCCTATTATCAGCGTTCATTGCGTGAATGAGTGCGCTTTATTTACTGCTTGTGAGAGGCAGGGAGGCCGATCTCCTCGTAGAAAGGAAGTAGATGAACAAGATCGAAGCGCTCCTCTTTTTTCAGCAAGCCGGACAAGGCTCTCCGTTGCTGTTGCTCCATGGCCTGGAGGTCAATGGCACGATGTTTGATCCCATCGTGCCAACTTTTACGCCACACTATCAGATGATTGTACCAGATTTGCGAGGACACGGGCGCAGTCAGGACCTACCCGGCCCCTACGATGTTCCCCAACTCACTGCTGATGTAATCGGTTTGCTCGATACACTGGCGCTCTCGGTTGTTGATGTACTGGGCTATTCCCATGGAGGGGCGGTCGCACAATACCTGGCGTACATGTTCCCACACCGAGTCCGTCGGCTGATTCTCGCGTGTACCTATGCCTGCAATGCACTTTCCTTCCGAGAGAACATCGAGGATCGGCTCCGTCCCTGGTTGATACGGATTCTCGGGTCACGTCGGTTGATCCACTTCGCGATCTGTATTGGAGCCTTAGGACCGTTAGACGCTGAACAAGCTCATCGCCTTCTTGCGATGGTTCCCAGTACAGGAACCCGGCGCATGATTGCAAGGACTAGGAGCCTCACGACGTTCGATAGCCGCTCCTGGCTCGCACAGAATTCAGCAACCGACCTTGATCATCGCTGGCGACAACGACCCTGCGGTTCCGTTCGCTCACGCGCAGATGTTGGTCCACGGCATTCCCGATGCTCGGTTAGAGATCCTTGCCAATGCCGGGCATGTGTTCATCTGGACCCATACGGACCAGTTCATTGCTCTCGTGAAAGGATTTCTCGAAACGCGTCCATGACCAATCGAGAAGCGAATGGGTTTCCATACAAGTGCCGCAGCGTAGCCTCAGTAGGTTTTGCTCTTGCTGAAGCTACGAAGAAGCTGCGAGGTATGGTACAGGACCGTTTTTAGCTACTTCGTGATCAATGTACGCCCAATAGCGCCAGCTACCGCGTGGGCCTGTGGCATGAGACCTCTGAACTGGTTGATGGTGAGAGATTGCGCACCATCTTTGAGAGCTTCGTCGGGGTTAGGATGGACCTCGATCAGCAAGGCATCTGTACCGGCGGCAATAGAGGCCAACGTCATAGGTATCACAAGATCCCGGCGTCCTGTACCCTGACTGGGATCAGAAATGATCGGTAGGTGCGATAGCTGCTTAATCAACGGAATCGCGCTGATATCCATCGTATTGCGGGTGGTTTTCTCAAAGGTACGGACACCACGCTCACAGAGAATGACATTATGATTGCCTTGTGCGAGCATATATTCGGCGGCGAGGCAGCCATTCCTCAATTGTTGCGGACATGCCGCGTTTGAGCACCGCTGTTTTGCCAGATCGACCAACCTCATCCAGTAGCATATAATTCTGCATGTTACGCGTGCCAATCTGCAAGATATCGGCATATTCGCTGACCATCGTCACGTCAGTTGGTGTCATAACCTCAGTGATTACGGCCATACCAAACTCTGAGCGCGCTTTAGCCAGCAGCTTCAAACCTTCTTCGCCTAGACCACGGAAGCCATAGGGTGAGGTGGAAGGTTTAAACGCGCCACCGCGTAGAATAACCGCGCCAGCCTTGCGTACCGCCTCGGCGGTGGTCATGAGCTGTTTTTCGGTCTCGACGGTGCAAGGTCCCGCCATCATCACGACCTCGTTGCCCCCGATAGTGACGGTTCCACCAGCCACACAGGCAACTGGAACGCTGACCACGCTATCTTCAGGATGAAATTCCCGGCTAGCAAGCTTGTACGGCTTCGATACACGGATAACGCTTTCAACGTTAGGCAGCCCTTCGAGTGTTTCGCCTAAGGTCGGATTGATACCACCGATGCTGCCAGGTGTGCCAGAAGCGCCAACTGCTCCGAGAACGCCGATGACTGTGCGTTCTACACCTTGTGAAGGATGGCCGGTCAGACCGTGATGCTCAAGAAAATTCAATACATGTTCAATGTCTGCTTCATTGCTAGTCGATTTCATTACGACAATCATGAAAAGTAACTCCTTCAATAAAATAGTTGCTCGTTGGTGCATAGTAGTATACGTCATCAGCACGCTGGTTTTGCATAGTCATAAATCTACTCTGCGGTGCTAGCCGACGTCTATGCAATATATTAGCGCTCCGCGCTAAACGTGGGACGTAAAGTAACGGCCTTGCGGATATACACATGCTGTATCTCGCTTGCACTGCGCTCCGTGTTGACGTGAAGCAGTACGCGGATACATTTCCCGAGACTATTGGGGACCGGAATCTCACGGCTACACATGAGCGCCGTCTCTGTCCAGCCAAGGTCGCGAGCGGCAAGAGCTGGAAAGGCTGCGTTGAGATCTTCGGTCACAGTGAAGAACGCGCTGGCGATATCTTCGCTGTGCAAGTCATTCAGCTTGACCAACAGCTCTAGTAGTTCTCTGGTGGCGGACAGTATTTCTTCCTGGTCATTATGCTCTACAGTGGTCGCTCCACGAATTCCTCGACAGTACATACCTTGACCCATCCTTTGCAACAGAAATCATAACTATGCAGGTGTGTGTATATTCGCGTAGGGGCCGAGCCAAGACCTTTTTTTCTCGGCCCTACACCGCAGACGGGCAACAAAAAAAGGTCTTGGCGTCCCTTGCGGCGGCCCGTCCTCGCTAGACAATGCTCTCGGCTCCGTCCAAGCCAGCCGTCACCTTGGGATCGGACGGCCTGCGCGACTACCCATTCTCATTGACCTGAAGAGTTACCAAATTATTTCTATTGTAAAGGATACTGGCAAGTTTTTGCCTATACTTTATAATTAGTAGTGTACCCGCTTCCACGTATGGATAGTATGTCCATACTATCCTATTTTTGGCTGAGACTCTGGATATAATGTCTTACGGCTTCTATCTGCTGATCTTCTTCATGTCGATCAATGAGATTGACAAGCGCGCTTCCCACTACCGCTCCTTCTGCATAACTGGTGACTTTAGTGATATGTTCGGGAGTAGAGAGTCCAAAACCAACCGCTAGCGGAAGCTGCTTATCGCTGG
Source organism: uncultured Chloroflexia bacterium (assembly GCA_963802635.1). Taxonomy (GTDB): domain Bacteria; phylum Chloroflexota; class Ktedonobacteria; order Ktedonobacterales; family Ktedonobacteraceae; genus CAVTLG01. The sequence continues at coordinate 2,499,621 of CAWDJJ010000001.1, forward strand.
TATAGCGACGTACGCGTTCGATAAAGCTATGCAAGTGTGTAGGCAGGTCTTTGCGTGATCCTGTAACGCCACTCAGAGAGACGCAATAGACAAATCCGCCGGGTCCTTTGGCTGTACGCCGCGCGATGGCCGCGATACGCTCATCGGGTGTTGTCGGTGGGACCAGGAAGATCAGCGCCAGTCCATTGCGCCACGCTGCTGCTTGTAGTGGATCAGCCTCTTCGGGTGGCAAGTCGGCAATGATCAAGCCACTGACGCCATGAGATTTGGCGCTCGCGCAGAAGCGTTCAAGCCCATAAGAGAGCACAGGGTTGTAGTAACCCATCAGCAGGAGTGGCACGGTACTCTGGGCAGCTACTTGCTGTGCGATCTCCATACAACCACTGATCGTCATACCACGTTCAAGGGCGATCTGTCCCGCGTGCTGGATCGTCGCGCCATCGGCCAGCGGATCGCTGAAGGGCATACCCAGTTCGATGATATCTGCTCCGCCTTCGGCTGCTGCTAGTATAATCTTAACGCTTTGTGCTGCTGATGGATAGCCGCACATAAAGTAAGGGATCAGCACACCTCGCCCTTCCTGTCGCGCTCGCTCGAATGCCTGGTTGATGCGAGTGGCGGGGCTATCCAAGTGGGTATTGCTCTGCTCTATCACATCACTGTTTATCGTTTCCATGATTACTCCTTGCTTCTCTATAAGCTGACGTTCAGGGCGTGGGCGACGGTGAGCATATCCTTATCACCGCGACCCGACAGATTCACGACTATCAGTGAACCGGCTGGAATTTTCCCCTGTTCGCCCATTTCCAGCAGGTAGCCAAGCGCATGGGAAGATTCTAGCGCGGGAATGATGCCTTCACAGCGGCTCAGCGCCTGCAAGCCGCGTAGCGCAGTCTGATCGCTGGCTGAAACATAGCTGGCACGGCCTGTTTCTTTCAGATAGCTATGTTCAGGACCGACACCGGGATAATCCAGACCAGCCGAGATACTATGAGTGTCTATGACCTGTCCATCTTCATTTTGTAGCAAGTAGCTGAAGGTACCATGTAATACACCGGGACGACCGGCCACCAGCGTTGAGGCATGATGTCCTGGTTCCATGCTCGTTCCACCGGCCTCAACGCCGATCAATGCGACGTCGGCTGCGTCGGCAAAGGGATAGAACATACCAATAGCGTTGCTGCCACCACCTACACAGGCCAGGATCATGTCGGGCAAGCGACCTTCTTTTTCCTGAATCTGCTTGTGCGCCTCGGTGCCGATAACGGATTGGTAGTCACGGACGATGCGTGGATAGGGATGAGGGCCAGCCGCTGTGCCAAACAGGTAGAAGGTTGTTTCGACGTTCGTGACCCAGTCACGAATAGCCTCGTTAATGGCGTCTTTAAGCGTGCGTGTGCCACTGCTCACGGCGCGTACTTCAGCGCCGAGTAACTTCATGCGAAACACATTCAGCGATTGACGGGCGATATCGACCTCGCCCATATAGATAATACAGTTGAGACCAAGCTTGGCACAGACCGTCGCAGTTGCCACGCCGTGCTGACCTGCACCCGTCTCGGCGATGATGCGTTGTTTGCCCATGCGTTTAGCCAGCAAACCCTGTCCCAGCGCATTATTGATTTTGTGAGCGCCGGTATGAGCCAGGTCCTCACGCTTCAAATATACTTTGACCCCTGGCGCGACCATCTCGGAGAAGCGTGGCACATAATGCAGTGTGGTTGGTCGTCCCACGTAATCATGTAGCTCTCTGTGCAGTTCAGACTGGAATGCCGCATCGGTGAGCGACTGCTCATACGCTTTTTCTAGCTCCTCCAGCGCTGCCATCAAGCTTTCAGGTACGAACTGGCCGCCGAACGCGCCAAAGTGTCCGTGCTCATCAGGGTAGAGTTTATGTTGATAGGTGCTTTGCACTACCTTATTTTGCGTCTGCATTGTATATAGCTTTCTTTTATTGTCACTATGGTACGAAGCGAGATGCATGCTTATCTCTGTGCATCAGTTGCTCGTACATGTTCGATAAACGCGTGTATTTTTCCGACATCCTTCTGCTTCTGTGTTTCAACGCCGCTACTGACATCTACTCCCCAGGGGCGGACACGCTGTATGGCTTCGGCAATATTTTCCGGTGTCAGACCACCGGCTAGCAAGATAGAGTAAGTCTGCGCCACATTACGTGCCAGTTCCCAATCATGGGTGATACCGCTACCTCCCCAGCCGTCTGTAGGCGTATCTAGCAGAAGACGCCAGGCGACAGACTGATAATCTCTGGCTCGCATTAGCCCGTCCTGATCATGGGCGGGCAACGCTTTAATAACCGGTCGCTTGATCTTTTGACAGAACTCAGGTGACTCATTGCCGTGTAACTGTACAAAGTGTAATCCTGCCTGCTCTGTTACTTCGTTAATGTAATCTGCCTCTTCATTGACGAAGAGACCAACCAGATCAGGCGTGGTGTGGTCCGATGCAGAGTGCGTAAAGCGCTGACTGGCTGCGATGAGCGCTGGTACCTGCAGTGGTGGTATGTAGCGATGGCTAGGTTTGTAGAATACCAGGCCCAGCATATCTGCACCTGCCTCTATGGCGGCATCTATATGCTCAGGTTGGCGCAGACCGCATATCTTGACTTGCGTATTCTGGTTTGCCCCCTGCAGCAACGTGTGCATCTGTGTGGGTACGTCGTCTGAGACCACCAGCGCTTCGCCGACAAGCATGGCCTGTACGTCATAACGTGCCAGGCGTCGAGCATCAGCCGCACTATGGATACCACTTTCCGCGACGACGACGCGGTCGGCTGGAATGAGCTGACGCAGTTCGCGTATAAGGTGCGGGTGCATCTCGAATGTCACCAGATCGCGACTGTTCACCCCAATGATAGCCGCGCCAGCCGCTACAGCCCGTTGCGCTTCTGCCTGGCTATGGACCTCGACGAGACAGTGCATGCGCAACGCGTGAGCTACATGGAGCAGATGGCGTAGCTGTGCATCGTCCAGAATGGCGCAGATCAGTAGCAACAGATCGGCACCCCATGCGCGTGCCTCGTAGACCTGATATTCGTCAACGATAAAATCCTTGCGCAAGACCGGAACGCTCACCGCCGCTTTAATGGCCGTCAGAAATTCCAGTGAGCCAAGAAAGAAGTGCGGTTCTGTCAACACGGAGATCACAGATGCTCCATTTGCTTCATAGGTGCGCGCTAACTCCACGGGATCAAGATCGGGCGCGAGCAGACCCTTGGAAGGAGATGCGCGTTTGACTTCTGCAATCAAATGGACTTGCGAACGTGGCTCAAAGGCTGCCAGCACATCACGCGGACGTGGTTGGGCCATTGCCAGGCGTTGCATCTCCTCTAAGGGATGCTCACGCTTGCGTTGCTCTAAGTCCAGGCACGTCTGTGTCACGATACGGTCAAGGAACATACATCACCTACCTGCCAACTGCCTGGGAACACTCAATAACTTCTACTAGTTTACGCTGCGCTTTTCCCTCACTCAGCGTCGCACGTGCTAACTTGACGCCTTCCGTCAGCGTCGCTACCTGCTCACTGGCGAGCAAGGCAGCCCCGGCGTTCAGGTAGACCATCTGTGCTGCTGGTGTATCGCTGGCGTCTGAGAGCAATGCGCGTAACAGCGTAGCATTATGCGCCGGGTCACTGCCCAGTATCTGCTGACGATCAGCAATGCTGGTCAGACCAACCTCTTCGGGCGTAATCGTATACTCGCGTAGCTCCTGGCCGGAACGTACTTCACAAATATGCGTTGGGGCACTGAGTGAGCACTCGTCAAGACCATCTGCGCCGTGTACGATCAAGGCATGACGGCAGCCCAGTTGAAGTAGCACTTCTCCCATCTTGCGCAAATGAGATTCCTCTGCTACGCCGAGCATCTGGTAGGGGGTCAGCGCTGGATTGGTTAAAGGCCCGAGAATATTAAATACCGTGCGAATGCCGATCTCTCGTCGCGTTGGGCCGATGTGTTTCATGGCTGGATGATAGGCGGGAGCGAACATGAAGCCGAATCCGGTTGTCTGGACGCAGTGGGCAACCTGCTCTGGCCCCAGGTCAATCCTGACCCCCAGCGCTTCTAATACATCGGCGCTCCCACATTCGCTCGTAGCTGAACGATTGCCATGTTTTGCAACGGTAGCGCCAGCCGCTGCGGCGACAACGCCTGCGGCTGTTGAGATATTGAATGTGCCGGACGCGTCTCCACCTGTGCCGCAAGTATTCGAGCGCGCGGGGAGCAGTTTCTTCATTCAAGTGCACACGGAGCGCTTTTTCGCGCATCACCTGTGCCATGCCGGTAATTTCTGCGACCGTTTCGCCCCCTGGACGCAGACGTAGCGCGGTCAGAAATGCGCCCATCTGTGCAGGAGTGGCTACACCGGTCATAATTTCTTCCATTGCCTCTGCTGCTTGATTGGTACTGAGCGTCGCGCCAGCAGTGACATGAGCAATAGCCTCGCGAATCATGAGCAATTTCCTCTCTGCATATAGAGTTTTTGTAATTCTTCAAATACGGTATAAGCCTGCGTAGGAACGATTTACTCGGCTTTACGCGTAATCTGGGAAATGTGCATAATTACTTCTGCCGCTCTAAAAAGTTGCGCAACAGATCTTTACCGATCTTCGTCATAATGGATTCTGGATGAAACTGGACGCCTTCTACTGGATAGGTACGGTGTTTCACGCCCATGATTAAGCCATCCTCTGTGCTGGCAGTAATCTCCAGTACAGCAGGCAAGGTCGCACGTTCGAGGATCAGACTGTGATAGCGAATGGCTTCAAATGGCCTGGGTAGGTCGTGAAAAACGCCTTGCCCTTCGTGGTAGACCAGTGAAGTTTTACCGTGTACTGGTTCTGGTGCGCGGATAACGTGTCCTCCATACACCTGCCCGATGGCCTGGTGGCCCAGGCAGACGCCAAGAATAGGGATGTGTGCGCCAAATGTGGCGACAATAGGACAGGACATGCCTGCTTCATTGGGCGTGCATGGTCCCGGCGAAATCACAATATAATCCGGGCGCATCTGCTCAATCTCATCCAGCGTGATCTGGTCATTGCGGCGTACCGTAATCTCTGCACCCAGTTCTCCCAGGTATTGATACAGGTTGTAGGTGAAGCTATCATAATTATCGAGTAGGTAATAACATACGAATTACCCCTCTTTCTGGCTGGAGCGCGCGGCCTGGGCTATCAATTCAGCTTCATCCAGGGCGCGTAGCAGTGCTTTGGCCTTATTCAGGCTCTCCTGATATTCGTTGCCTGGTGTCGAGTCGGCCACGACTCCCCCGCCAGCTTGAATATAGGCACGACCATCCTTGATGACCATCGTACGTAGCGCTATCGCCGTTTCCTGGTTGCCGCTATGGCTGATATAGCCGACTGCACCTGCATATACACCACGTTGTTCACCCTCCAACTCACTGATGATCTGCATGGCGCGAATCTTGGGAGCGCCCGAGACGGTGCCCGCTGGGAAGCCTGCTCGTAATGCGTCAAATGGGGAAACATCTGCGCGTAACTGACCACTCACGTTGGTGACTAGATGCATGACATGTGAATAGCGTTCGATACTCATGAAATCACTGACCTGGATACTGCCGATTTTGCTGACGCGACCAACATCATTCCGCGCCAGATCGAGCAGCATCGTATGTTCTGCGCGCTCTTTAGGATCGCGTTGCAGTTCAGCGGCCAACTGCTCATCTGCTTGTCTATCTACTCCACGGGGGCGTGTGCCAGCGATGGGCCGGATGGTGACTTCATCATCCTCGTAGCGTACGAGCAGCTCTGGAGAAGCTCCCACAATCTGGAAGTCCTTGAGATCCAGGAAGTACATATACGGTGAGGGATTGATTGCTCGCAAGGCCCGATAAATCGTAAATGGTGAAGCGTTCACCTGTCTGCTCAGGCGCTGCGAGGGCACGACCTGGAAGATATCGCCCGCCTGAATGTATTCGATGGAGCGGCGTACCATATCTTCGTACTCTTCCCGCGTGCGATTGGAGCGTACTTGCAGAGCCGCAGCATCATGTACCGGTTCTGGTTCTTGTGGCAGGCGTATAGGCTGGCGTAAGCGTTGCTGTACGTCATTAATGATCGCGATACCACGCTGATATTCAGCGGCTAGATCGGGTGCATCAAGATGCAGGTGCGTCACGACGCGAACGCGATGCTTCACATGATCGAAGACAAGCACGGTCTCGGTAAATGTGAAGACGGCCAGCGGGACATCAATCTCATTGGCTGGCGGCACTGGCAATCGCTCGAAGCGTGTCACAGTGTCGTATGCCAGGTAGCCAACGGCACCGCCGTGAAACTTCGGCAGTTGATCATGCGAAAACTGCGGAAGATTGACCAGGCGATACTGTCCCAGTTCGGCTTCAATTAATTGCAATGGATCATAGCATGGTATTTCTTCAACGCGTGGCTTCTGAGCTGCGTCCACTGCATGATATCCATTATCCATGCGTTGCAACGTTACTGTATCACCACGTTGAATCATCACGAGATAGGGATCAATGCCGATGAACGAATGGCGCTTGACGTGCTCACCCCCTGAAACACTCTCTAAAAGAAAGCTATACGGTTGCTGTGCCGTTTTACAGTAGGCTGAGACGGGTGTTTCCATGTCAGCGAGAATATCGCTATAGAATGGGAGAAGAGGTCTGCGTGTATCCTGGCTTGCGATGTTCATTTCGCTATCGCGCAGTCGTTTTATCTCTTCAAATGTGAGATAGTCCATTGGTGTACCTACTTTATACTATCATCGTTTCTACGAACTACAAAAATCGTTTATCCCAGACCAACAACGTCTTTGACGCGTTGCAACGTTGCTGCTGCCAATGGGCGTACCTCATCTGCGCCTTGTTTGAGGATGCCTTCGAGCGTTGGCATATCGTTGATCAGCTCGTCATAGCGTTGCTGAATAGGCGTTAACGTCTCGACCAAACGTTCAATCAGAGCCGCTTTGAACTCACCGTAGCCCTTGCCCGCAAACTCCGCTTCGATCTCCTGCTGCGCTTGACCTGTAAGTGCTTGATAGATCGTCAGCAGGTTGGTGATACCGGGGCGTTCTGGATCAAAAGTAACCAGGCGCAGCGAGTCGGTTGTGGCGCGGTTGATCTTCTTTTTGATCGTTTTTGCATCATCGAGCAGATTAATGTACGCCTGCGGATTAGGGTCGCTCTTACTCATCTTCTTTAATGGATCTTCAAGTGACATGATACGCGCGCCGACTTCGCGAATTTGTCCCTCTGGGATTGTGAAGACGGGCTGCTGATAGATGCTATTGAAGCGCTGAGCAAGATCACGGGTCAGCTCGATATGCTGCCGCTGGTCGTCGCCGACCGGAACATAATGTGTCTGGTAGAGCAGAATGTCGCAGGCCATCAACACCGGATAGCAATAGAGACCGGCATCGACCGAATCTTCATTGCTGCCAGCCTTGGTCTTGAACTGTGTCATCCTATTCAGCCAGCCGGTAGGCGTGAAGCAGTTCATGATCCAGCTCATCTCGGCGTGTTCGCGGACATGCGATTGAATGAATAATTTGCAATAGCGGGTATCCAGTCCGCAGGCGATATACAGTGCAGCGAGTTTGCGCGAATTGGCGTGTAGCTCGTGGGGATCTATCGGCAAGGTAATAGCGTGTAGATCCACGATGCAGAAGATATTGTCATATTCTGCCTGCGATCCGACCCAGTTGCGAATTGCCCCCAGGTAATTGCCCAGATGCAGATTGCCTGTTGGCTGTATGCCAGAAAAGACGCGTTTTTTTAGCGGTGCGGTAGGGCTGGTTCCCTGTGCTTTTGCCTCGTAATCGGCCCCAATAGACATGTTTTACCTCCAGCGCGCAAGTCATATTTCCTTACATTCAGATGAGAAATGTGCCGCAGCACAGTTCTAGCAACCTCCTCTCCGTCAGATGAGCCGAAGGCTAGCCACGGTAGTGGCGTTTCTGACGGTCTAAGAGGGCGAGAGTTGCGTTTCTGAATGTGTATGGGTTCATAGATGCGAAAAAATGATCATAAAAAAACGCCTCTCATCCGGTCAAGGACGAGAAGCGTGAAATATGCTTTCGTGGTACCACCTTGTTTCAGATTATCCATGCTGCTTTACATGCATACAGATAATCCCTCTTGCCGGTTACAGGTGTAAGCTAAATTCTTAAGATGACCAGCAGGTCGGTCAATAGGCTACACATATAACCTGTCCTCAGTAACGGGGGACGTTCCGAAAGAGTACTACTAGTTCAGCGCCGTAACGTCAGCAGAACGTTCGCTCTTTAGCTTGCAGGCCCATTCCACAGCGGCATTGGTATCGGTTTCCACCAGCTCCGATTCTCTGTGCCCATGCTCGGCTCTGTACTCTTCCTGTTCATAGCTTCAATATAAGTCTCTACTTACCAACAGTATAAAGCGCAAGTAAGTGTGTGTCAAGGTCTGTAAGTGTCATAGTGTCATGACTCGGCGTATCGGTTTAGCTCAGTGAGCAGCAGGTTCTTGCCAGCGTAGGCTAATGTATTGGCAGGGTCAAGTTGGATGGCACGGTCATAGGAACCCAGAGCCTCTGAGTGTCGGTTCAGCCTGGTGAGCATCAGACCCCTTGCCGCAGCAGGCTCCTGCGTCGGATGGATTGAGTTGGCATGCATGGCCATAGTTCGCTAACGCTTCTTCATGCCAACTCAACTCCGCCTGTGCAGTACCTTTATCTTCGGCTCCTTCTCTGCATTTGATGTTGACTAGTACGTCAAATGCAAGATAGATCCACAATAAGGATTGGCCTGTAGAGCCAACGGAACCAGATTAGAGAGTTCTGTATGTGTGAATATACTGGTAAAACTTCTGGAATATGTTTGCAATGCTATTTCGGTTCAAACACCTTTTCTTTGGCGGGATAGCCACGTTTCACGCTCGGGCACAAGCCGTTTCTACAGATGTAAACAACATAGGTTCCTTGCTGCTCGTATTTCTCGTCCTGTGCGTACATCGGTGATCCACATACGGGGCAGCGCTTACCTCTTCCCATTGGTCTCCCTATCCTTTCATTCTCTGCATAAGTTGTTTTCTATCCGAGGGATATCATCAAGCTTGACATTATGGGGCATACTGGGCCATACGGTTCAGCGCGCCTCAATTCTGTTTTTCTCTGTTTCCAAAATCAGAGCTGCCGAGCGATGATAATTGATTTGCTTGTTTCTCATCGTTCAAACTCGTTCCACATTGAATTCACAGGGGTGTCAGCGGTTTCCAGCGAGATTGCTCTGACCCTCATGGGAGTGTCTTGGATATAGGGCAATACGTCAGGATTCCATGCTGCCAGGTCATTAAGAATACTCTGACAGAACTCTTGTAAGGGACCACTATTGTATCTGTGGCTCTGGATAAAGCGATCTGCGCTTCGTGGGTCGCGTGAAGCCATGAACTGGTGAGCTCTGGCAAGCAACATCTCACCAACCTTTATTCCGATTATTTCGATATTATGTGGTGTGGAAGGGAATCCAGCCGTTCTGAGAATCTCGTTGAAGAACTGATCAGGCACGCGTGGTGGTGCCAGGGTGATTTGCCCTCCGGGAAACACGCCGATAGAGGTCAGCGATGGGTTCCTCTGCTTCCAGTGACCAATGATCGGCAACGACGATAGACGCTCATCTCCACTTCCGAGTGGGAACAAACTACACTCTGTGCCACTGCGATCAGGCCAAAACGCTGCAAGTAGGAAGTCGTTGTTGCTGTCAACGAACGAGATGACGGTCTCAGGAGACTTCTCTGACTGCCCATTCCATCGCCAGCCTGGAAACACGTATGCAGACCTGTATATGCTCCTTGGTGGCTGGTAGTTGAGAAGAATAGCTTCAAGATTCGCCATGCAGTCGGTCAACACGAGTTCGCTGCTAAGCCGATGTCCAGAACCCAGTGGAGGAACTTGCGTATGGCTAGTTTCGCGTGATGTCGCATGTCTTCTGAATAATCCCACTGATCGCTCCTTTCTTGTCGATTATCCGTGAGGTCAGCCTTTATCCGCAGTCAACAGCGGGTCGAGTACGCGAAGCTGCTTCTCGACATCGTTCATTGAGCTGCGAAAGAAACGGGCATCCGCTATGAAGCCAAGCCTGCTGCTCTTACATTCACTGAGCCACATGGAGCATTCCATTCTGCCTTCGGAAGAGTCAGGGCTGACTGCGAACGTGATCTGGGAACCTATAGCTTGCTGTTCTTCGTTTAGTGCCTGTCCGCCCACTAAGGCTGTTATTACTCCCACAAGACCTCCCCGACCTTTGTAGGTTGCGATACACGCTGGCCGTGGTGGCTTTTCTGGTTTCTGGTCAACTGGAGCGAGACCCCGTTTCACATCCCACTTCGCCATAAGCAGCTTGAAGCCTGGCCTGAGCATCGTCTGCTGGAAAGCCTGAAGACACTGCTCGCCATCCGCTCTGACAGAAAAATGCCAGGTCTTGCGGTGACTCAGAATACCCATGTTCCCCTCCTTATGTAACAACTGTAAGAAGATATAATATTTGACTTATGGCGTGGATTTAACAGCCAGCCTCTTTGACATTTGTGAAAGGTTTCAGTATTACTAGTGAGAAGATATTCACAAAGGCAATCATTGCTGACTATTACCACTTATATTGATACTATTATATCATATAAAAATTAATTAGTCGAATTTTGACTCTTCTGACGATATAGAAGTTGTGCAAATTGCAGCGTTAAAATTGGAAGAACGAGCAATGCGATTTTCAATGTCAGGAGGAAAAGCTTTATGATCCAGAACCGCTCATCGAGTGGATGCAGCCATTATGCTACAACAGAGGCAAATTTTGATTGTCATCTACCAACTATACAGGGAATTATGCTACTGGCGATGCGTGAGGTGAGCATTTGTAGTCCCATGATGGTATATTTGTGGTGGCATCATTTCTGTGAAGGATGAGGTTAGAGTCTCTTCTCTTCCACTCTTTTCGCCTTCTCATCCTTTCCCATCTCTCTCAACAGGATGACATATCTCTGCCGTATCTTTCCTGTTCTTGGATGCTCATTGCCCAGTACTTGCTGATAAATACGTAGCGCCAGATCGTAGAGTGGCTCGGCCTGGTTGCCCTTGCCCTGATTCTGATAGAGAAAAGCCAATTCATGGAGTGTAGTTGCCGTATCGGGGTGTTCCGGCCCCAATTGCCGTTCGCGAATAGAGAGAGCACGTTGGTACAACAGTTCTGCTTCTCCATACTTGCCTTGAGTTCGGTAGAGGTTAGCCAGATTGTTGAGACTCTGAGCGGTCCTGGGATGTTCTGGTCCCAATACGTGCTCTTGAATAGAGAGAGCACGTTGGTACAACAGTTCTGCTTCTCCATACTTGCCTTGCGCTCGATAGAGGTTAGCCAGGTTTTTCAGACTGAGAGCTGTAGTAGGATGTCCCATCCCTAAAAGCTGTTCTCGAATGGAGAGAACACGCTTATACACCGGCTCAGCCTCCTCGTACTTGCCCTGTTCCTCTAAAAGGAACGCTCGGTTGCTCAATGTCGTAATTGTTCTGGGATGTTCTGGTCCTAATACTTGCTCTTGAATGGAGAAAGCTCTCTCATACAACAGCTCCGCTTCCTTGTACCTGCCATGCGCTTGATAGAGGAATGCCAGATTGTTGAGACTCTGAGCTGTCTTGGGGTGCTCTGGTCCTAACAGTCGTTCTCGCATGGAGAGAACTCTATTGTACAGTAGTTCCGCCTGCTCATACTTGCCTTGAGCTCGGTAGAGGGATGCCAGGTTACTCAGGCTGATAACTGTAGTAGGATGTTCCGATCCCAACAGTCGTTCTCGAATGGAGATGGCTTGCTTATATAACGTCTCGGCCTGCTCATACTTGCCTCGAGTTTGGTAGAGGAATGCCAGATTGTTGAGACTCTGAGCTGTCTCGGGATGCTCTGGCCCTAAGAACCGTTCTCGAATGGAGATGGCTTGCTTATATAACGTCTCGGCTTCCTCATACTTGCCCTGTACTCGGTAGAGGGACGCCAGATTGTTCAGACTGTGAGTAGTATCGAGGTGCTCTGACCCTAAAAGCTGTTCTCGAATGGAGAGGGCTCGTTCATACAATGGCTCCGCTTCAGTATAGCGAGCACGCTTATGCAAATAGCGTGCTGTTTTATTAAGTAAACTTGCCGCTTCTGGAAACATCATCTGTAAATGATCTATCCACAGAATACACGCCAATGCATGAGATAGCCAGCGATCACACGTGACCCACTGCGATGTATCATCGATATCGGGAAAGGTAGCATAAACCTGCTTGATGGCTCGTTGCATCCATCTACTTCGTTCTTCAACAGACAAAGCATCACGTAAGACCACCTGTACGAGTCGATGGAGAGAGAGGGTTTTCGTAACCGGCTCGTATTTGACCAAAGAATAGGCGCGTAAGATTTCAACAGCTTGACCCAGTTCAAAAGCATCCTTTGCGACTGAGTCTGTTCCTTCTATCATCACTGCGAGAGGAATAGCATCAGCCGAGAGAAAGGCACTGAGTCGTAACATATCTGTCGCTATTGCACTCTTCTGTCCCACACGAGCAAAGGAAAGTGACCAGGTGCTTGCAACAGGTTCTGGGTGATCGTTGTTCATCAGTCCACCACGCTCTCTGAGAAGGTATTCACGATGTTGCTGATAGATTCCCTGGTAGTCAGCAAGACCATAGCCTGTTTCTTCCAGATAGGCTCCAACCTGGTCTAACGCGAGAGGGAGCCCTCCTAATTCGTTTGAGATGGTGAGAGCGGACGAAAGGTCGTGCTCAGAGGCTTGCAAGAGCCATGCGTCGGGAGGGAGGAGCGACGCACGGCGTAGGAGCAACAGCGCTCCTTGCTCTGGGGTGAATGTTTCGATTTCTATACGATGTGCCAGGCGACCTGTCGCGCTGGCACGGGTTGTGATGAGAAGGTGGCCTCCTATAACTGGAGGAAGAAAGTTTGTAAGCAGAGTGAGTTCGTCGGCGTTGTCGAGGATAAGTAACCAGTTACAATGATGTTGGAGCCATGTTTTGACCGCCTCAATTACGATCTCTTGCTCTTGGGCATCCTTTTCTAGTAGATTGAGTTTTGCTGCAATTTGCATATAAGAGGAACTTAGCGCATCAACGCTTTCAGCGAGTGCCCACAAGACTATCTGGTAATCTCGGAAATAGCGATAGGCATATTCTATAGCAACCTGGGTTTTACCAATACCTCCCATGCCGCTGATTGCCTGGGGCTGGGCGAGAGCAGCCGTCTGACTTGTTTGTAACTGATTATAGATCAGAGAGAGCAATTCATCACGTCCAAGGAAGAACGGGTTGTGGGGATATGGAATCATCCAGATAATAGGCAAAGACGAGCGAGGTGTACTGGCAGAAAGCAATGAGAGATCTTCGATCACGCGACGCAGTCTTGCAACAACCTGCGTCCATGCCTCATCACGCGATGCCCACATACTCACTGGCTTGCCATCACCCGGCAAAACTTGCAAAGATCCCAGCGGGAGTTGTTGCCACTCACAAGGGCGGACCACAATAGGAATCACACGTGCCTCATTGGCCTCATGTCGAGCTAATGCTCGTCTCATTTCTCTTTCGTAACAATAGTTGGAGGCAATGAAGTCGGCACTGATCAGTAGCACAATGATCGAAGCTGTCTCTAGATGTGCATCAATCGTGTGTACCCAGCTAGAACCGGGAAGTATTTGCTGATCATGCCAGAGTGAGATGAGTCCTTGCCTACTGAGCGCGCTTACATGAGTTTCGAGTTGTTTGCAATAGTCCACGTCTTCATGGGCATAGGAACAGAAAACCTCAATAGCTAACTGAGACTGTATCATGTATGCTCCCCTTTCCATTCATGCTCACCTGGTATGCCTATGAGGTATTTGATCAGACAACACCTATTTATCACAGAAAACGAATGTTTTGATATTCATCAATGTATCACAAAAAAAGACACCTTTCGAGACCTCCAGCATGAATTATCGTAGAAGAACTCGTAATGAGTGGTAAAAACAACGGTATGCCTCAAGGGCGTATTCTGAAATCCACTCATAACTTCCCTGTGATTTCGTCAAAACTAGCTGAGGGGTTGCATGGGATCTTAACGATGCCTTCTTTCAGAGCTGTCTGTGAAGCTACCTCTCGGATTTATGAGTGGATCTCAGTGTATTGGCTTTTTTAGAAACGGCGCATCAAGGCCAGCACGTTATTGACATAGCGCCAGTTGAAAATGCCACGGTGGACCACGGCCCAACCGCCCTCGTTATAGGCGCTGATCACGCGCAATTGGTTGCCGTGAAGGCCAATCCAGAGTGATTGCAGGTAGATGGCTCCGAGTTCAATGTTATCCCATGTGTTATATGGGTTGTAGCGTATGCCTGTTTGCACATCGAGGCCCCTGGCGGTATATGGCATGACTTGCATTGTTCCAATGCCCCCATCGCGCGAGATGACATGCTGATTCCAGCCGCTCTCTTGCCATGCAATAGCCAGGAGCAGCCTGGGTGGTAAACCATGGCGATAGGCCGCTTGACGAATCAATGAGGCTATCTGCCCACGCGAAGACCATGCCAGCGCATGGTAATCATACCAGCGTACGTTCCCATTGGCCTGCAATCCACTCCCTGCATAGCGCGTGGCTATAGCGCGTGCACCACCTGCTGAGGAAGAGATGCAAAGTTCGCGACCGCTAAAGATCAAGTTGATGTTCGCGATGTGGTTGATGCGGGCAACACTCCAGATGTTTGCTCCGTATGCGCTAGAAATACGGCCCAGCGTATCACCTGGCTGTATTCTATACCAATAGTGGCATCTCCCACGTTCAGCCGCATAAGCAGCTCCATGCTGTTGGGCAATAACCATGGAACCGAGGAACAGTATTACTGTGAGGAAGAGTAACATGCTTTGTAATTGTAAGGGAAAATGCATTAAAGCATGAATCCTCTGTTGTTGATACTTGTCTACTATTACTGATATCTTCGGTGTCGGTGTTTGCTCCATACTTCTCCTTTTTCTCTACTGCCCTCCCACCCTTCTGCCTCTCTGAACTTACTATATCCGCTGATCAAATTGGTATATATGTATACATTTTTTGCCTTACATTCTGCGTAGAATTGAGGAAGGCTCTCTGGTGGATGCGCTCCTGGGCAAGAGAAGAAGAGCCTCATTTTCCCGTTGAACCGATTTCGTGATGGTATAGACCGCAAGGACAAAAGATGTTACACTAGTACTATCTTGGTGATATAACAAGTTACTATAAGCTCTGGCGTATGAATGTTCTATCTTTAAAGAGCCGTTTAATAAGCTGAAACTCACACGAGTGGAATGGATAGGTGTGCCATGAAGACAGACGATCTGTTAAGTGCGACCGTCGAAGAGTACTTAGAGACTATCTATAATATTAGTATGGAGAATGAAATTGTCATTGGAGCGCGTCTGGCTGAACGTTTTCATGTTTCTGCTCCCACGGTGACTGAAATGCTAAAGCGCCTGGTAAGAGATGGCTATATCGAGATGAACAGCAAGCGACAAGTCACGCTTACCGAGATTGGTTATCAGGCTGCTGAGGCCGTCCTCCGTCGTCATCGTCTCACAGAACGTTTCCTGGTGGATATGCTGGGAATGCAGTGGCATCAGGTGCATGAAGAGGCTTGCCGCCTGGAACACTTTATCTCCGGTGCGGTGGAATCGCGTGTGATCACGAGCCTGCATAATCCTCTAACCTGCCCTCATGGCAACCCAATTCCTGGCTCAGTGCCTAACGCGCGCACGTATCTGAAAGATCACCAGGCGGTACGACTCTGTAATATAGCTGAGGGTTCGCAAGCAACCATCTTTTGTATCTCAGAAGTTGTGGAGGATGAAGAAGCTTTGATCCTCTATCTTCACCAGAAGGGGCTGACACCAGGAATTCAACTGGCGGTGCTCGCACAGGCCGCAGAGGAGCAGCATGATGGGGCGGAATGTGTAAAATTGCAGGTCAAAGATGATGAGGTGACAATTAGCAGGTCGGTGGCGACAAAAGTTTGGGTTACGCAGTAGCTCCTAGTGCAGTATCCTCAAACGGATCAATGGAATGGAGAAAACCTGATGTCGCCTCCCAGATGAGGGTATGTTACACGAACCATGCCGAAGACGTCAAGTAGTTTGGCACTAGGGTAACAGCCTGATCTTCTCTTTTTATAGACGGACTGACAGGTACTTTGCTATACTACCGAAACAGTCGATGTGTTTTTTTAAGCATCCGCTAAAATGTTTATGCTATCTATAACATTGAATGGTTAATTTTTGATGAGTGTGTTGTTATTGCTGTCCCGCTTTACTGCTCGTACGCGCGAGGTGAGCGATGTGCAGAATACAGTGTCGCCATCGTTGCCCGACTCCCCCCAATAGAGGCGGAGATACGCCCGATTGGCCCCATTTCTGGCATGATCGTCTGGTAGAGGGGGGCTTAGTACTCTCTATGGCGTTGTACTATATTATAGGCAATCAAAATATTACATTGCCTATGGGAGAAATCACGCGTGTTAACTCCCTCGTTTCTCTGCCATTTTTACTCTTTTTCGCGCTTCTTGCCTGGTATCGTCTCTCTTTTGCTATTGCACTCTTACCACTTTCTCTGCCCTATTACCTGCTACAGAAGACGATGTTCAGTGACTACCGCTTTAGCCTGGCCGAGATCATGTTGTGGACGTGCGTTGCTGTCGCGGTGTTGCAAATGGTCGTCAAGCGCAGGCGTTGGTCCTGCTGGCTTTCCTGGTCAGAGTTGCTCGGGCGTATCGGACCGTTTGTGTTTCCCATCTTGCTGTTTGTTGTGATGGCCTGCGTTTCGATCTTCATTGCCTATTCTCGCAAAGATGCCTTACGCGCATTCCGCGAGGAAGTCTTTGCTCCTCTGCTCTTTCTGGGCCTGATACTCTGCTGTTTCCGTTCATGGCAGGATGTGACGCGTTTGCTCATTGCGCTGTTGGGAACTGGTCTGATTGTTGCTATCATCGGTTTGGCGCAATATTTCGTGTTTAAGGATGTTGGTCGTATCACCGCTGTTTATGGTAGCGCGAACGACGTCGGATTACTTTTTGATTATGTACTGCCAATCGGCCTGGCTCTCATGCTTTCACGCCTCTCCTGGAAAATACGACTGTTTGCACTTATCGTATGCATCCCAATGGGCATTATGCTACTCCTGAGTGATTCGCGTGGTTCCTGGCAGGTGGCTATCCCTCTGGCGCTCCTCTTTCTGGTGGCGTTCGCCATTCGTAAACGGAAAGTGCTCATGATTGGGGCGTTGGTATTCGTTCTCCTTGGTGCAAGTGTTGTTGCGCTGTACCATAACCGCATTTACAGTTATGTGCTTCATGGGCATAGTAATGCGCAAGGCCAGAGTACGATCACCAAACGCTTTTATCTCTGGGAGACCGCACTGGACATGATTTACGATAGCCCGTGGTTGGGCTATGGCCTGGATAACTGGCTCTGCGATTATAGTAATAGTTGGACGAATCCCTGCCTATACACACAACCTCAGCCAAAGCATTATGATAAGAACGGTCAAGTGCAGACCTTGAATCCTGATCAGCAGTTGCATGCATACTGGATTCTTTATGATCCGGTGGCTCATAAAAGCACAGGACTGGCTGAAGAGCCAACTCTTTCGCATCCGCACAATATCCTGTTGCAGATCTGGGTGAGCATCGGCATATTCGGTTTGCTCGCCTTTCTCGCCTTATTGGTGCTCTTTGTCTGGCTCTTTGCGCGTATCTTATTGTATCTGCATAGGACGCAGGGCGAGGGATATGAACAGTTACGTTGGATGACGCTGGCCGTTGGTGCGTCGATGTTAGCTGCACTGGCGCAGGGCATGGGTGATAGCTCTTTCCTGGAGCAAGATCTGTCCTTCTGCTTCTGGTCGCTGGTGGCTGTATTATTGGTCATACGCGTATTGTCAAATATGTCCTGGGATGCTGTCTTCCCCCAAAAACGCCATTTGACGGAACGTGTGGATCAAGCGCAAGTATAGTAGCTGGATTGTGAGTTTATTCACACAGGGAGAGAGAAATATTTCCTGGTAGTTTTCTCCTGACACAGCTATGATGGTAATGTCAAATAGCTCAGGAGAAAGTGTATGTTGTTTGATCTCTCTATTACAACGTTAGTAATCTGGTTGGCCTGCCACTTTATTGGTGATTTTGCCTTTCAAAGTGCCTGGATGAGCATGGAGAAAGGCAAGAGCTGGGAAGTGAATTTCTATCACGGGGCTACCTATACCGCCGTTTTTGTGATTTTTGCCCACTCTTCTCTGGTCGCAACGGCTATTCTTCTAGCGACACATCTCGTTGTTGATCCACTGAAAGCACGCTATAAGCTGATTGGGCCAATCTGGCTAGATCAATTGTTGCACGTTGTTACCATTGTGTTGATTCTGTTATTCAGGCTCTAGTGCCTGTAACTATCAGAGCAGAACGGGCACCGGGAATCGCTAGCCGTTCTGCCCGTGAATAGCTCATATTGCCTTGCATTCAGATGAGAAATGTGCGACAGCATATTTCTAGCAACGAGAGTTGCGTTTCTGAATGCCTATGGGTATTAGGCCTGTTCTGTAGGCGGAGTGGGTGGTGCAGGCGGATCTTGCTGTAGTTTCGCGCGTGGGCCATAAATCAAGTCAGATAGTTCTTGCCGCGAGCGTTCGGTGATAGCATGCAAGCGCGCGAGCTTTTGTGGATCGCGGAATGCCTGGCGACCAGCGATGGCATAGAGGCGAGCGACTTCCATGGCCTCTGTGCGTAGTGCCTGTACCTCTGGCTCATTCCAGCGGCGAGCAGGGCCGAAGTTACTCCATGGCGGGGTAAATTTCGCTTGCTGCCGTTCGGCGAGGAAAGCCCGTCCTGCATCGGTGATGCTATAGACTTTCTTGCCATTTGTTTCGCTGCTGACCACAAGTTCTCGGTCCTCCAACAACTGTAATGTGGGATAGATCGAGCCTGCGCTTGGCACATAAAAACCATGTGAGCGCTCCTCCAGTGCTTTAATCATCTCATAACCGTGCATTGGTCGCTCTTGTAGCAGATCTAACAGGACATACTTAAGATCGCCGCGCCCGAAAAAGCGTTCGGCAGGATCATCAGGACCAAAGGGTCCTTTTGGACCAAAAGGTCCACCAGGGCCGAAAAAGCCACGTCTATTCCATCTATTGATGAAGTTTGGTCCGCGCCATGGTGGGGTCCAATCTTCCCAATCTCCTCCCTGGAAAGCAAAACGTGGATGAAATCTGTTAAACATACGCAATATCTCCTTTCTCGTATGTATGTAAGAAATCACGCTTATCCGCTATCGTTACGATAACGATATATCGGATCGCTACCACCATATATACGGACAAACCATGCTCTGGTTGTTGCGAATTTACTGCTCAATGTAGTGAAATATAAGGGGGAAAAGCGTCATTGGTCAACTCAACCAGGGCGCTGCATCATTTTCTGCAATTGCAGCACAGTGTTCCAATTTCTGGCAGTACCAAAGGTTTTCAGCTTTTTCTCCAGGAAACTATGGGAGAGTTTTGAGCGTCCAATGCCGTTCGGATAATAGATGTACAATGCCTGGCCGATGAGAAAGAATTCCTCAGGGCCAGCATACGTCCGTACTAGATCTTCCTGTGCGTTCTCGTCAGGGCGGACTGTCAGAAACATCACTGCAACCCATTTTGACTCTTTGTTGATCTGGCTTTGAAATGGATTGTTCTCAATGATCTCGCTTAACTCGGCTGGAGTCCGCACGAAGACCTCGACGTGAAAGCCAAATTTGCCTTCAAAACTCTCCTCAATTTGCCTCTGGAGTTGTAGCAGGTCTGCATCGTCATGAGTAAAGACAACATTACCGCTGCGTATATAAGGCATAACATCCCTTAATCCGAGCGATTCATGCATCGCTTTGAGGTCAGCCATTTTTATCTGGTTTCCTCCCACATTGATGCTGCGGAATAATGATACCAACGTAGTCATGTTCAAGCCTCTCTGGTCTAAAGCTCAACATTGGCAATCGAATCGCGTATCCAGATAGGTCGGTAGGGAAAACGCTCCACTCCGCGTACGAGTACTCCGTTCATGCCTATCAAATAGTTTTTGATGCCTTCCAAAATGACTCCTCCTGATTTCTCTGTCCGTGCTCAAATTTGTGCAAGCGAAGCTGAAGCCATTTGCAGGGTAGCATATGCGTGGTTGGCATGTCAATCACAGTTGTTTGCCCCTTCCTCTGATAGAAAAATAGTTGCTGATACAAATCCCCAGACTTCTCCCAAATCGCGGCAGTGTCCCGTTTAGTTCAGTGAAGCTCTCTGTGGCTATTTATTTGTATGCAGATCCAGACTTCTTATAGCCATTGGACTACTACATTCAGCTACAATGCAGTACATTAGGAGGTATGGAGCGCTATATGTCTGATTTAGAAGGCGTCATGCTGGGTGATTATTTGTTGTTGAAGCGGATGAGCAAGCGGGGTGTAGTAGATGTATACCGCGCCTGTCAGCGCGAACGCGGGAATTTGGAGGTTGTGGTGAAGGTATTTCGCCTAGAGCAGCATGGATCTTTTCGTACATATTTTTTGGAGGAAGCCGCGAAGGTGGGCCAACTGGACCATCCAAATATTCTCCCCTTGCTCGAATATGGCGAAGCTGAGAACCTGCTGTATGTGGTAACTCCTTTTGTATCAACAGGCACGCTGGCGGATTTGTTGCAGCGGGTCGGAGGACGCTTCTCCGCGTTGCAGGCTTTGCCGATTGTTCAGCAACTTTGTAGTGGACTACAGTATGCGCATGAGCAGAATAGTATTCATGGCAATATCAAGCCAACGAATGTGCTGGTCGGCTCGGATGGTCGTATGCTCCTCGCTGATTTTGCCTGCATGCGTGGCTATGACGATAGTCAGCAGTCGTTCACGCGCATTGGTTGGGGCGCAGCAGAATACATGTCGCCAGAGCAATCGTTAGGCGTATTGCGGCGCGCCAGTGATATTTACTCGCTGGGTGCGCTGATATTTACTCTGCTCACTGGTATGCCGCCCTTTACCGGACAGACCCCTGTGGCCGTATTGCTGAAGCATGTGCGACAGCCACCACCGTCCGCACGGACGCTTGTTCCTGTAATCTCAGAGGCTGTTGATAAGGTTCTGTGCACGGCCTTACAGAAACGTTCAGATGACCGTTATGCTTCTGCTGAAGCTTTGAGTCAGGCATTTTGTATGGCTGTGACAGTTGCTCCAGGTACTATTCCTGCCGCAAAGATTTTGTTCAAGCGCAGCACGCAGGTGCTACGCAGTCAGACGGAACCGTTGGAGCACACTCAGATAGCAGATAACGCCCTAAATATGCCTGCGTCTGTCGTTAATCCGCCAACGCCGTTGCCGCCATTGCTTGCGTCCTCTCCCACATCGAGCTTTTCGAGTGAACCGTCTTCTGCCCTGCCTTTGACGGGACAGGCTACTGCCGCCTCTGTATCTTCATTGCAGAGTCGTCCTTTTGTTGGGGAGGAGATGAAAGAAATCTTCTCCGAGCGGAAAGAAGCCTCGGATATGGCTCAGCGCTGGTCTGCTAACCCAGAGGAATGGTCGCCCCTGGTGCAATTACCCTTCAGTACTGAGCATGCACCTCAAGCTGGAACTGCTTATAGCCATCCACGTAAACCCTCTCTGATACCATTTGAGGATGGATTAGTCACCGCTTTACCTCCGTTAGAGGAGCATGAGCATGAATGGAATCGCCGTTTGCATAGGTGGCTACCATACATCGTTGTATGCCTGTTGTTACTTGGCTTACTGGCTGCGCTCTGCTCGGCCTTCTTGTACTGAGTATAGGCTACAGTGAATGCGTTCCGCCCTCCTACACGAAGGGAAATAGAAAGCATACAGTGCCTTCAGAGGTCACGTTTCAAAATTGATGGCAGGGCCTGGAAACTATTTGTTATCGTTCATCGGTACAAGAAAGCGGCATCGAGGGAGCCAGATCACGAAACGGAATGCCTCTTTCTTCCAATGAATTGGCGCAATGACATCAATGGATATATCACGATGATGGAGGGAGTGTTGCCTCAAGAGTGGTTGCCTCTTTACCTCGTCCCAGCGTTCGCAGCAGCAAAGCATAGTTTATTCGCATGATCAGAGTATAAGGGTGCTGTGCTCCTAACTGCTGCTTCAATTGCGAGTTACGTAGAAGAGAATATTCTAGTTAATCCTAACTACATGGTGATTTTAGGTATGAGAACAGGTACAATTGTGGGAATTCTCCCATTACCATCCCACTATTTTCTCATTTATAATCTCTGTAGATTATGACTCGAAAACGTTTTTTTAGCATTGACCTTTATAGTGAATCTCCCTCTCTCAAGTCGATGTCACAAGGGGAGACTTCTCCTATTTTCGTGACAGAAATTCCCTCGTTGCCCTATAGATTGGGTATCTTAGCGTCTCAGAAAAGGGGAATGTTGAGCAGAATATTTGAGCAACAAGGAGAATTCTCATGCGCAACGGGAAAGTGCGAGCAAAGCCACCCGACTCTGCGAATACCTGAACCGATACTAGCTCGCTGAACCACCCTCACCCTTTTGATCCTACAGCTATCCGACTCTCTCGTGGGAAGGTCCTGTATTTTGTCCATCCGCAAGAGCCTCGACTCTTGGAAGGATACTCATAGCTCTGCAATAGTTGCTTCACCAAAAGTATGTAAAATCGGATCTCACCCGTAGCGCTTCGAGTAGATTGCACAGGCTCTCTCAATCACGCTCCTATCTCTGTGCCTATTCTAGAGAACGGTGTTTCCTATCTGTTTGTCGTGCTGTCTCTCATGGTTCTTTGATGCGCCAGATCTCTTGCCCTTGAGAGTCACTTGACGAAAAAACGCTCTTTTATGGAAAATAAGGAGGACATTATGACGACCCAAATCAGTGCCAGCCCTGGCACCTGGACCCCTACTGGCTCACTGAGTACTCCCCGTGTGAACCACATAGCCGTTCTGCTGCGCAACGGGAAAGTCCTGGTCGCTGGAGGAATATCAAGAACAGCACAGCTCTACGACCCCAGCCCTGGCACCTGGACCACGACTGGCCTAATGAATATTATCCGCAGTGTTGATCCCACAGCCACGCTTCTGCTTAATGGGAAAGTTCTGGTCGCTGGAGGGACGAACTCTAGTGAGGCAAGAGCAGAACTCTACGACCCCAGCACTGGCACCTGGACCACGACTGGCCCAATGAGTGTTGACCACGATGACCACACAGCCACGCTCCTGCCTAACGGGAAAGTTCTGGTCGCTGGAGGAAGAGGGGATGCAGGCACAGTGGCAGAACTCTACGACCCCACCGTTGGCACCTGGACCACGGCTGGCTCACTGAGTACTGCCCATACGAACCACACAGCCACGCTCCTGCCCAATGGAAACGTTCTGGTCGCTGGAGGAGACGGGAGTGCAGGCACAGTGGCAGAACTCTACGACCCCACCGTTGGCACCTGGACCACGGCTGGCTCACTGAGTACTGCCCATACGAACCACACAGCCACGCTCCTGCCCAATGGGAAAGTTCTGGTCGCTGGAGGAGACGGGAGTGCAGGCACAACGTCAGAACTCTACAATCTTCGCTACGGCACCTGGACCACGGCTGGCTCACTGAGTACTGCCCATACGAACCATGCAGCCACGCTCCTGCCCAATGGGAAAGTTCTGGTCGCCGGAGGAGGGATCAGCGGCAGTGAAACAGCCATTGCCGAACTCTACGTCCCGTGGAGTGGTACCTGGACCCCTACCAGCTCACTGAGTACTCCCCGTACGAACCACGCCGCCATCCTGTTGTTGGATAACAGGGTCCTGGTTGTCGGGGGGACAGGGGGCTCCAACGACCCTGTGACACGGTTTTCCATCTCATCCATCTCAGCCGAATACTACCTCGCATTCCCGTCTCAGGATAACCCTCTGATTGCCTTGCGAGCTGATAATGGCAGCTATCTCGGTCGCGTAAACCGTAATATGGGGGGAGCTACGGGGGACATGATTGAGGCTGTTCAGCCCACCATTGATCCCTCTAGTCAGTTTACCGTGACTCTCCTGTCAAATAACCAGATCGCCTTGCAGGCCGATACTGGCCAATACCTCAGTCGCACCTCCCTGTCTGCTCCAGGAGGGGATCCCCTGAACCCGATTCTGGTTAATAAGAGCGCCATTGATCCCTCTAGTCAGTTTACCGTTACCGTCCTGCCAAATAACCAGATTGCCTTGCAGGCTGATACTGGCCTCTATCTCAGCCACACGCCTACGGGGACGAGGTATGCTGATCGACGGACAACGGACCCGATTGAGGCTGCTAAGAGCAGTATTGACTCCTCTTGCCAGTTCCCTGTCCGTCCACTCCCATTTAGAAACAATGCTCTGGCACTGGCAATGCCAGGTGGCACCTCCTATCTTACTGGTCTTGTTATGGGCGTTGACGGTTCCCTGTGTTTTACCTCTACGGACGGTGTGAGTCCCTGGCAAAGACTCATCCCTATAAGTGATGCTCTCTTTAATCCTCTGGCAGGAGTGGCACTGGCGAGCGTCTCTAACAAACTTGTCGCTGTCGCTGTGGGTGCTGATGGTTGCTTACATGTTACCGGTCACGGACGGCATTAGCTACCCCTGGCAAAGACTCCTCTTCATGAGTGATGCTTTCTTCAATCCTCTGGCAGGAGCAGCATTGGCAATGCAGACCGAAAGCCGTCTTACCGCCCTCGCTGTGGGTGCTGACGGGCGCTTGCGTTTACCTACTCGGACAACTTTAATCCCTGGCAAGATCCCATTCCTATAAGTGATGCTCTCTTCAATCCTTTGGCAGGAGTGGCACTGGCAACGAGCATCAATAACGTACTTGTCGCTCTCGCCGTGGGCATTGATGGTCGCTTGCGTGTTACCTCTACGGACAGCGTGAGTCCCTGGCAAAACCCCGTCGTCGCAAGTGATACTCTCTTCAATCCTCTGGCAGGAGCAGCATTGGCAATGCAGACCGAAAGTCGTCTTACCGCCCTCGCTGTGGGTGCTGACGGGCGCTTGCGTTTTACCTACTCGGACAACCTTTGGCCCTTGGCAAAGTCTCATGCCCATTGGTGATGCTCTCTTCAATCCTCTGGCAGGAATAGCACTGGCAGTCGCTCCCAATAACAGGCTTGTTGCTCTCGCCGTAGGCATTGACGGCCGTTTGCGTGTGACCTGGATGGATGTCACTGGCCTCTGGCAAGATCTCATGCCTATTGAGGGTGCCCTCCTCAACCCTCTGGCAGGAATAGCACTGGCAATCGACTCCTATGGCAAGCTTACCGCTCTCGCTAGAGACGCTGACGGCCGCTTGCGCGTTATCTATGCGAACAGCGTTGGTCCCTGGCCGGGTTCCTGGCAAACATACGTGGTTGGAGGACAGTAGACACTTCTTGGCTGTATTGAATGGGAGCTTGCTCTGCCTGTCCTAACAAGTTGAGCGAGTAAGTTACTGCCTGCCGTAAATTCGTTCCAGGCTTTGTGAGGATCATCCGCCTAGTATTATGAGGTTGGATGAGAGCCACAGAGAGGGGCATAAATTTGCGGCAGGCAGTATATAACGAACCTGCCATCCATCAGCCTCCTCTGCTGCTCATACCATGAATGCATGCAGTATAGCGTATTGCTGCAAGCAAAGCAAGCCTGAGCAATGCAGCTAAATTGGAGAAGAGGAACTCTACATGATTTTTCTATCAGAAGAAATCAATTGAAAGCATTCTGAGGATATTCATGACAATGAGAGGAGAAAATAAAAGCATCGATATGCTTCGTCCCCTCTCAATGCTGCGTCCATTTTCTGCTATCGCTGTATCTCGATATACTGTATTTCTGCGATTGCTCTATGGTTTCAGGTAGTAAGACACTTGCTAAATAGTGCTATGAAGAGCCGGGGTCTGTTGGCGGTTCGCCAAGCGTTTGTAATAGCTGTGATTGACGATGGTCCAGAACAATTGAAAAAAAGCCGGTTCACGCTGCTCTAAATGTCGGAGCAACGCTTGCTGTTTTTCTGGGCTAACCTGGCAGAAATTGCCTCCTGCCGACTGATTCAGTTCGTGTAATACAGATCGAAGTCGTTTTTCGTTCAACAGCAGCGTTGTTTTTTGTTCAGCATTGGGTAAGAGATGGCGTAATAACTCGTCAATGAGGTGAAGACTAGATGGCGGGGGAAAATCCTTGTCCGACGGAATAAGTAGGTCAATAATCGTGTTTAGCTCTGCCTGTTCTTCGTGGCTGAGCTCAATCGCCTGTGTGCGAGACGCAGACGTGAGCCGAAACATAGCACTCATGAGATCTCCTCTTTATATACTGGTTAGGCAGCCTTCTCTACCATCTTCTAATAGTATCATATGTCTCAGGCGTAATTCAACAATAAGGCAACTGTACTACTCTTTTCCTTCTAATAATTAAACGCTGTTCGCTCTTTTCTGTTTATATAGTAGCTTACGATAATTGTGTGTGAATGTATGTTGTAGATGGTGGCACAGCAAGGGAAGCTAATTTTGCATCTATTATCCCTCGCTGCATAGCATGTGATCAGGATTTCTCATACCCATAGGCATTCAGAAACGCCACTCTCGTTGCTAGAACTATGCGGCCGCATAGTTCTCATCTGAATGCAAGGCAATATCAGCGTCAAAACACAATCGTTTTGTTCTCGTATACCAGCACGCGATCCTCTATGTGCAGGCGTATGGCCTCTGCGAGCACCAGGCGTTCGACATCCCGACCTTTGCGTACCAGATCATCAGCAGTATCACGATGGTTGCAATGAATAACATCTTGCGCAATGATAGGTCCTTCATCCAGACTAGAGGTAACGTAGTGGGCCGTTGCGCCGATAAGCTTCACTCCACGCTCAAAGGCGCGCTGGTACGGATTCGCGCCGATGAAAGCAGGCAGAAAACTGTGGTGAATATTGATAATCCGGTGTGGATACGCGTCCACAAAAAACGGCTCCAGGATTTGCATATAGCGTGCCAGCACCAGGAAATCCACTTGATCTGCCAGGAAATCGAGCATACGTTGCTGGTCTGTGTGTCGTGTCTCGCGTTGTATCGGGAAGTAGTAGTAGGGGATCGCGTACATCTTTGCCAGCGCTTCCATGTTTGGATGATTGCTAACAATGAAAGGAATATCCATAGCCAGTTCGTCCCTTTTCCAGCGCCACAACACATCGTTGAGACAGTGGTCCTGCTTGGAGACAAAGATGGCTACGCGTTTGCGTTGTCGAGAGTAATGCACGCTCCATTGCATATGGAAGCGATCTGCTATGGGAGTAAAGGCCGTGACTAACTCAGCGGGAGGTAGCGAAAAGCTCTCTTCCCCAAATTGTATGCGTATAAAGAATGAATATTCGTGCTGATTTGTTGAATACTGGTCGGATTCAAGAATATTGCCATGATGTTCGAAGATAAATTGCGAAACTGCTGCGACAATACCGGGCTGATCGGGACAGGAAATTAAAAGCGTGATCGTATTCTGATGTGTGGACAAGTGTATTCCCCCCACCTTCTCTATGCTAGTTGTATGCAGTGCAAGCTATAATTGAGCGATAACTCTTGCACCTGATTCAGATGCTTATAGTATGCTGCTTTTTGCTCTTTTGTCAATTGGAAGCACCCAAATGCAACCAGTTTCTCTGCGTTGACTTTCTGGGATACCGCCACTATACTACAGACAGTATCAATTCTCGGTGCATGAGAATTTTTCAGTGTATGTATTCCTTTCCTCATCTAGCAGTCGGAGATAAAAACTGACGACACGTTTGGCATCAGCAATGGATCGGCATAGAGGGCAACGGAGATTGCTCTCAACCTCACTCACTCTGTTTAGTTTCTGTGTGCTATTCCTCTGTGTTGTTCTTACTGCGGTAAGTTTTGGCTCAACGACCATCCCAGTTAGCGTGATTGCACGTATTTTATTAAATGGCACTGGCCTTTTTCATTTTAGGCAACGCTGGGACCCTTCAATTGCAGTGATCATCTGGCAGGTGCGCATGCCTGTTGTGGTTGGGGCTGCACTTGTCGGCGCTGCATTGGCGGTAGCAGGCGTGCTTTTTCAAGGTATGTTGCGCAATCCGCTGGCTGATCCTTTCTTGATGGGGACATCCTCTGGGGCGGCCTTAGGGGCGACGCTGGCCTTTGTGCTGCCTTTAGATACTGTCTATGGCACTTTTTTCCCGTTGACGCCTATGCTCGCTTTCGTTGGGGCTCTCGTCACGGTCTTGCTTGTGTATGCTCTGGCACGCACGGGTGGGCAAACGCCAGTCGTGCTACTACTACTGGCTGGTGTGATCGTCAACGCGGTCCTGATAGCTTTTCAGGATCTCATTTTGACATTGTGGCCGTCTGACGATTTTAATCGTATACTGGGTCTCTTTAGCTGGCTCGAAGGCGGTATTGCTGTGGTTGGCTGGTCGCCTCTTTACGTCATAGGTGCTCTTGTAATCGGGGGTATTGTCTGTGCTACCTGTCTTGCGGGCGTGCTGGATGCTTTTGCTTTAGGCGAAGAGGGTGCTGCGCACCTGGGTTTGCACGTTGAGTGGTACAAGTTTGTGATTATTGTTCTGGCTTCCCTATTGACCGCTACGGCTGTTTCGATTAGTGGACTGATCGGTTTTGTGGGTCTGGTGACACCTCATTTGATGCGCCTGTTGCTTGGTCCAGGGCATCGTGTACTGGTACCTGCATCTGCACTCACGGGCGCAATTTTTTTGATGCTGGCGGATCTGCTTGCGCGTGCTATTTTTGCTCCCACGGTGCTGCCTGTAGGCATCTTTACCGCACTGGTGGGTGCACCCTTTTTCTTATTTCTATTGAAGAGTGGAAAGCGGGAGTATAAATGGTGATGAGCAAAACGATACTGCCCACAGCAACGGTACCACTCCTGCAAATGCAAGCTATCAACTTTGGTTATGGACAGCAGCCGCTTTTATATAATGTCTCTCTGGATATTAAGGCCGGAGAAATGGTTGGTCTGCTGGGTCCCAATGGTTCAGGTAAAACTACCGTGCTCCGTCTCCTGAGCGGGATCTCACGACCACAACAAGGGCAAGTGGTGTTGGAAGGACGGGATATGCGACAGTGGGGGAGACATGGTGTGGCACGACGCATTGCGGTTGTGCCGCAAGAATTTTCTGTGCCCTTTGCCTTTACGGTGGAGCAGTTAGTTGAGCTGGGGCGAACTCCGTTTGTAAGCACTTTTTGGGGCGCACGTGATAGACATGATCAGGTGGTTGTGCAGGAGGCTATGGCAGCGGCTGGTATCTCCTCGTTTGCCGGACGTATCTTTAACGAGTTGAGCGGTGGGGAGCGGCAGCGAGTGATTATTGCTATGGCGTTGGCGCAGCAGCCAACTATATTATTGTTGGATGAACCGACCTCCCATCTCGATATCAAATACCAGATTGAGACGTTGGCTCTTATACAACAACTGAATCGTGAGCACGGTATGACGATTGTGGCGGCATTGCATGATCTGAATCTAGCCGCGCGTTACTTCTCGCGGCTAGTACTTTTCCAGCGTGGTGTTATCGCTGACGCGAGTCCGGCGGAAGTTCTTGAGCCGGGATTACTGAGTCGTGTATATGGTGTCAATGTACAGGTGGGCATTTTACGTGGCGCTGAGCATCTCAGCGTGCTCCCACCAGGCACTTCTGAAGGGCAGACGCACGATGAGCCAGGCGACCGTCGTCAATTGCGTGTGCATGTGATAGCCGGTGGGGGATCTGGCGAACTGATAATGCGTACGTTAGCAGATGCGCATATTGCATTTAGCGCGGGTGCATTAAATATTGGCGATAGCGATCATACGCTCGCTTTACGCCTGGCTGAAGAAGTAATCACCGAGCAACCCTTTGCACCCATTTCACCTGAAGCTTTAGAACGTGTACGAGTAAGTCTGGCACGTGTCACTGTGCTTATTCTTTGTCCGACTGCCATTGGTCCCGGTAATCTTGTTTTGTTGCAAGAGGCTGTACAAGCTGCTCAACGTGGACTAGCTGTTGTCATGTTAGCAGCATCTCCATCGGAAATAGTATATATGTCTGCTGATAGTGGCGAAACGGTTGATGGTATGCCACAACGGGCTGATATGGCAGCCCGTGACTATACTGGTGGGGCTGGTTTGCTGTTGCTGGAGCAGTTGTTAGAGGCGGGAGCGGATTTTGTGGCATCTGTCGGTGAGGCTCTGGATGTGGTGGAGTCCCACCTGGCGCTATACGACGAGAATATTCCTGCGTGTTCGTAGTGTCTTTCAACTGATATTTTCTTCCTAAGAGTACACTTATAATGACGCCTCTGCGAATGTAGACTTCCACTGCCTGTTCTGACAAGAAAGTTGACGTGTTAGAATAAAACAAAGACTTTTGTTGGAGTTAAGTATATCGGTGAATGATTTGCTCGAAGATGTTCCTGAGAACTAGTTTCGCTTCATACTCCTTTCTGTCGTTTATTTACTATGGAGCTTGCTTCTTGCTCTCCTGACGATGATGATACTCAATGCATCCAGTGTTGAGTATAGGAGATGCGTGGGAACTTTTTTTCAGATATCTTGCTCAGTTTGTTCTGTTTTCGACTAGACAACGGCTGGCGCGTGCTCTATACTCACGGTAACTTTGAGTAGAAAATATCTACTAGACGAGGAGTAGTCGATGAGCAAGCGAATCATGCAAGCAATGGTGTTGGTAGAAGGAAACTATGGAAAAGTGATCATGGAGCGTAGAGAGTCGTTAGGCTGGTCCAGGGAGCATCTGGCCGAGTTGTATGGAAATGCATTACGAGATCGAGAAGTCACCGTGAAAGCGATTGAAAAGATGGAGAAGTACAACGATGTGCCGAAAAATGTGCGGCGACGTTTGCTCTTAGCAGGTTTGCTGGGTCTTGCTCCAGCGGCGCTGGGCCTGCAACCATGTATCAGAACGCTAGAGGATATGATCCCTCCAAGCTTGAAAAACGGTCCTCTTGATATAGAAGAGTATCGTTCTGCCCTCACGTCTCTTCAGAAGCTTCGTTTGAGTAGTGGATATGAGCAGGTTTGGATAACGGTTGCCAGTATTACCGATAGAATACAAGCACTTCATAATAAGGTTCTCTATGTTCGTGCCGACCAACAAACAGATGTATTGCAACTGCTGAGCGGATATCATCTTCTCCTGGCTGATATTGCCAAAGAACAAGAGTGCCAGGAAGCAGAAGAACACTATAACAAAGCGGTGATGATAGCGAGGGATTATCATCTTGATCAACACTATGCTACAGCGCTCTTTCGCCGTGGGATCTTCTTTCTTGAGCAAAGGAATGCGAAAGCGGCGAAGGATGATTTTAGCCAGGCTCTCACCATAAAAAATATACCACCGCGATTACGAGGAAGTATCACTGGAAGTGCGAGTATTGCAAATGCTGGTTGCGCACAATCTAAGCAAGAGATCACCAATGCATTGCATATGATGGATCATGCGGCAGTATTGACAGGAGAATGCATTGAGGCACCGAATCAAGTAAAGTTTGATCAAGACCGTTGGTATCTGGATCGAGCCGGGGTATTGCTTGAATCACCACTGAAGGAATATCGCAAACCCAATGAAGCTCTGCGTGATTTAGAAGAGATGATGCTTACTGGTGAGCCACGCCGTGTCGCTTGCAGAGAAGCAGAAAGTGACATCCTACAAGCGAGAGCTTATATTGATAAAAATGACCATCCATTTGCAACAAGATTAGCGCAAGATGCACTCAGTATCATGTCTGAGATACAATATCAAGCTCTTATTCCCGACATCACAGCGATACACACGACGCTCAAAGAATCCAAGTATGGGAAATCGAGATCCGTGGCAGAGCTAGGTGTCGAGCTGATGAAGGTACAAAATCCGAACGTGTTTATGTAGACTGGTGATAGTAGAGAGCCAGGCGGTTGCGGATCAGATATTGCTCTCCTGAGCCGAACAGCAAACGAGCAAGTCACGGAGAGCAGATCGTGGAGGCTGTTAACAGCAGATCCTCCCGACCATTCTCTGTCAGCTTCACCATGCTGGCGTATCACGCTTTCTATAACAGATCTAAGGAAGTGTGAGCAGTTCGGGTGCGCCATCGGTGATAGCTAGCGTATGCTCAAACTGCGCGGAACGGGAGCCATCGGCGGTACAAATCGTCCAGCGATCAGCTTGCAGGCTCGTGTCAGGACCTCCGGCATTGATCATTGGCTCAATAGTGAAGACCATACCACGCTGAATTTTAAATCCGGTATGTGGACGTCCAAAATGTGGCACCAGCGGATCTTCGTGCAGATTCCGACCAACGCCGTGTCCAACCAGATCGCGAACAGTGGAAAATCCCTGCGCTTCTGCGTATTGTTAAATCGCCGCACCAATATCGCCGATGCGGTTGCCAGGGCGCGCCTGTTCAATGCCTAACTCCAGGCAACGTGCAGCTACGTCCATCAATTGTTGCGATTTCTGATCAATGGTGCCTACCGCATAGCTCATACAGGCATCACCGGCCCAGCCTTTCAGGTTCACTCCAATATCGACGCCAATAATATCCCCGTCATGGAGTGTCTGGCGTGTACTGGGTATGCCGTGGCAGATAACGTCGTTGATGGCGACACAGATCGTGGCGGGAAATGGTGGCGTAGCTGGATGACCGTGGCGGGCAGGTTGTGCACCATAACCCTTGTACAGTGCCTTTGCGCCTTTCGAGAGAATATAATCCTCGGCAATCCTATCGAGTTCGGCAGTTGTAGTCCCTGGAACAATATGTGGACGAAGGATCTCAAATGTTTCTGCGACGAGACGTCCAGCTTCGCGCAGGTAGGTAATTTCCTGGCGTGATTTCAGTAGAACAGCCATATCTATTCCTTTTCTTTTCCATTAAAAATGAATGTAACCGCTTCGCGTTGTTCCACGCTATGTTGTGATATGGGCAACCACTACATGAGTTTCCTGAGGAAACTCCCAGGTGAGCAGATCGTCCGTTGTCACCCGAAAATAGCTGTTAAAGTAGATGAGAAGATGGTCGATAGTCGTGTAATCGATGCGCTGACTCTTGCCGGTATGCAGTGCTGCTAGCACACTCAACGACACTCCGCTCTCATCGGCAAGGCGGCGTAAGCTGAGGACTGGCAGACCGTGCTGGGCACGTTCAACGTTAACTCTGGCTAATAACAGGCGCAGTTTACAAGAAATGGTCATGAACAACACCTCTTACTCTTATGTGAACTCTCTGGCTCTCTATTTTCTAGTATAGCAGATAATGTAGTGTGAAGTCTATACAATGTGGTGGCTTGTCATTACACCAAATATGGGGCATTTCAAAAGGATACAAAAAAGCTTGACTTTCTCCCTTTTTTTATGTACGCTTCCCCTGTGTAATGAAGCTGGTTATAAGTAACCAGAGAGCAAGGACGCTCCCTTATTTATAGATGCAAGGAAAACTTGCTATTTCCAGTTGCATTACCAGCAGGTGAGACGAGGCAATGACGCTCTCGTCTCACCTGCTCTAATGCTCTCATCTTCACGCGTCGGCGTAACCCTCTCTGTCTCTTGCAACCTCCTGTTACGTTTCCTGACACTCCCCGGCATGAATGCGCGGGGGTTCTTCCTTCGACCAGATTACTTGCTCGTCGCCCTTGCGGAACGGCGAGTAGCGGTCTTCTGTCCAGAAGCGTTTGCACTCTTACTCCTCTCAGTCAGATGAGCGCGATAGCGCTAGCCACAACAGTGGCGTTTCTGACTGTTTAAGAGGGTTACGAGTACCAGTTTCCGTGTGCCCCACGGTACTGACAGCTTTTTCGAGGATATTCCTGGCCGCGTTTTCATCGCGGTCCAGGATCAGCCCACAGGAGGGACAGATATGGGTACGCACACTCAAGCTTTTCTTGACTCGTGTGTGACAGCCCGAACAGTCCTGGCTGGTGAATTGGGGAGCTACGGCAATTATGGGAATGTCGTGCATGGTTCCATAGATCTTCACCCAGTTCAGGAAGATGCCCCAACCTGCGTCGTGGATACTCTTCGAGAGGTGTTTGTTCTTGACCATAGTGCGGATCTTGAGGTCTTCAAATGCAATCAAGTCGCGAGACGAGACCAACGCGTTTGCCTGTTTGCGGGCAAAATCTTCACGCTGCCTTTGAACCTTCAAGTATCTCTTCGCCAACTGCCGTTGTGCCTTCTTGCGGTTGGACGATTGTTTCTGTTTGCGGGAATGCCTTCTCTGAAGACGTTTTAGCTTCGACTCCGCTTTGCGATAGAAGCGTGGGTTGGCAACGGTGTTGCCGTCAGAGTCGGTGGTGTAGGCTTTCAGGCCGATATGACCCAAGACCGAGATACGTGTAAAACTAGGACATAGGGGAAACAGGCAGAAACGGTAAAAGCATCTACCAGTTTCCCTCTCGTATCTCATTTTACGCGGGCACCTCTTCCTCATTAGAGAGAAGGTACCACTGGTCGCATTTGGCCCTCGAGTATTAACGGAACGAAAAACAACGCGAAGGAAATCGTCCTCATGATGTGGCTCAGGGGATAGAACAAAAATGGCTGGCAGAATGCTCATGGGCATTTTGTCAACAAAAAAAGCGATTGAAGAATGGTGGAGGCTATGCGACGGTTTCTTCTTGATGAGTTTGGGGTCTGTGGTGTAATGGAGGGTGGACTAAGATCCTAGCGATTTTGTGCAGTAGAGCCATTTGTTCTATTTGGAAAGAAAAGACGAGAGGTGGCCGTAATGACCTCCGTCCAAGTGTCGTTAGCAAGATGGGCCACATCAAACACTAGGCCGTTGCTTGAGCATTGTGTGTCTTCTCAAGGGCTGCCCGCAGGCCCTGTGCCAGTTTGATGGCATCATCATGGTCCCAGAAATGCAGGTAGAACAGACGCGGGTTTTCGGTCAGCATATGACTATGGACTGCAGTGACTTCAATGCTCTGTTCCCGTAGGGTCTGAATCACTGGGTTGACCTCCTGCGCAAGCAAGACAAAATCGCCCGTAATCGCTGCCGTTCCCATCCCTGTCGGCTGGAAGTTGATTGCCGTTGCGGTTCCCATTGCTGGTGGAATGTCCACGCCATCGTCAGTGATCTTTTCCATCCGTGGGATACTGAATTGATAGATGCCATTCGTGGCCTTCCCGTGGTCTTTGAGCATGGCATCAAGTTGCCTGGTATCGAGATCGATCTGTTGCGGTTGACTCGAGGAGGTCGGTGTGGTCAATGGTGTTTTGGTCTGGATGAGTGCCGCATGGATTCCTCTCGCAAGCTGAACCGGATCTCCTTGCCCTTCAATATGCAGGTACATGATGCGAGGCGTCTCACCTAAGAGGTGATTGTGTAAGGCTGTTTGCTGGAGACCTTCCTGCTGAAGCGTGGTTATGACCCCGTTCACCTCATCTTCTGTGAGCACCAGGTCTCCCATCACCATCGCGCGTGATCCGATGGGAAGAAACTCCACATGCGTGCCCAGGGCAAAGGCCGCTTTGAGAAGCACTGTGCCAATCCGCACGTTGAGATCCGTCCGTGGAAAGCTATATTTGTAGACCCCTCCTGGCTGCATGGTGCCAGCCTTCCCCATGGCTTGATCAACCTGCTTCCAATCGATGGGTGGAGACGCTGTGGTTGCGGCACCACGTGCCGCTGTTTGACGCATTGCTCCTGCACAGGCACTCAAGAGCAGAAGGACAACGATCCCGCTGAGAGTCAGCATGCTGATGATTGACCAGGGTCGTTGATGCTTTTGGTATCTGGTCATGATTCACTCTTCCTTTCTTCGACAGTGAAATCTCCTTCTGAAGGAGAACCCGTTGGCGAGATGGTTGCTTCCATCCTTGTTTTTTCGGCTTTCCCGCAGTACAATGTAACCGTGGTTAGTATATATGCGAACGGAAGTTATGTATCCCGCTCTTTTGATCATACGTACGAAGCAAGCATGCACGAAGGAAATCTCGATGAAGACACCGGAGATGCGCTCACAGCCGCCAGAGATCGTCGCGTATTCACGGTGGCAACTGGTTCGCTATTTTTTGTTTCTGGGAACCCTTGGCTTTGGAGGTCCAGTTGCACTGGTTGGGTATATGCGCCGGGATCTGGTTGAACAACGACGATGGATTGCAGAAGCGGACTACAAAGAGGGATTGGCCCTGGCTCAACTGGCTCCAGGACCTTTGGCGGCTCAATTAGCGATCTACCTGGGCTACGTCCATTTCCGCTTTCTCAGGGCGACCATGGCTGGGCTGGCGTTTGTCTTGCCGTCCTTCTTCATGGTCGTTGCTCTGGGATGGGCCTACACCCTCTATGGGGGTCTGGCCTGGATGCAAGCCATGTTTTATGGAGTGGGAGCTAGCGTCATCGGTATTATCGCGCTTTCCGCTTACAAATTGACCACCAAAACGATTGGACGCGATTGGCTGTTGTGGTCTCTTTTCCTGGTCACTGCGCTGGTGACGATTGTGACGCAGACGGAGCAGGTCCTCTTGTTTCTGGCTGCAGGCATCCTGGTCTGGTTGGTGAAAGCTCCTCCGAAGATCCAATGGAGGAAAAGCCGTCCACCCGTCACCAGTTTCACGCTCGTTCCGCTTGTCGCGCTCATTGCCGTTGTGGGCACAACAGGAGGAACGCTCTGGACTCTTTTGATCTATTTTGCAGAGGCTGGTGCCTTTGTCTTTGGGAGTGGTCTGGCGATCATCCCGTTCCTGTATGGAGGCGTCGTGCAAGGCCATCACTGGCTGACGGATCGTCAATTTGTCGATGCGGTGGCGGTCGCGATGATTACTCCAGGGTCCGTGGTTATCACCGTCGTCTTCATCGGCTATCTGGTAGCTGGTCTGCCTGGAGCAAGTGTTGCGGCCCTTGGCACCTTTTTGCCCTGCTATCTGCTCACTATTGTCCCCATCCGCTTATTCAGAAGGTATGGTAAGCGGCCCGATGTCGCCGCCTTCATTACTGGAGTGACCGCAGCCGCAACGGGGGCGATTACCGGTGCGGTTGTGGTCCTGGGACGGCGTACCATCATCGATCTGCCAACCGCGCTGCTTGCCCTGATCACCCTGGGTCTGCTTTGGCGGTGGAAAAAGGTTCCCGAACCGCTAATTGTGTTCGGTGCTGCTCTCGTCGGGTTCGCTGTCTACCCCTTTCTTCACCGCTAGGAGGCATGCTGATGGAGTCACCGCAAGCAAAGACCTGGATGCTGCTGGTCTACAAGGTTCCGCGAGAACCCACCTCGGCGCGTGCCGCTGTGTGGCGAAAGCTGAAACGACTTGGGGCACTGCTCTTACATGACGCCGTCTGGGTGTTGCCTGCAACCCCCTGGACCCGTGAGCAATTGCAATGGCTGAGCGTAGAGATTACGGAACTGGAGGGCGAGGCGCATCTCTGGGAATCACGCCTGATCTTGAACGGCCAGGAAGAGATATTGATGCAGCAGTTTCAAACACGCGTGGATGGTGCCTACCAGGAGATCCTCACTGACATGGAACACGAACAGGCCGATCTGATCGCCCTTTCACGGCGCTACCGGCAGGTCCAGACACAAGACTACTTTCAGTCCGATGTGGGAAAGCAGGTTCGGACTCTATTGCTCCGAGCGAGAGGAGGATACGAATTATGAAGTGGGTTACCTGGGAGGAGGTCGGTGTGGACCGCGTGGCCTGCCCCTGGCTCATCAAGAAGTTTGTGGACAAGGACGCCGAGTTTTTGTTTGTCCCAACCGATCAGGTCATGGAGATTGCTGCACGAGAGGGAGCGACTCCCTACGATGTGAAGGACGTCGAACTGGGCCATCACGGCAAGGAGTGTTCATTTGAAGCCATCCTCAAAAAGTACGACTTGACGGGCGACGCCGCGCTCGTCTTGCTCGGCAAGATCGTCAACGGCGCAGATACTGACAATACGCTCTGGAACCAACCCGAAGGAGCGGGGCTGGGCGCGATTGCGGAGGGCTTCCGGCAGCTGGGCTACAAAGATGACCACGAGCAGAACGCGGCGGAGTGGATTGTCTATGATGCCCTCTATGCATATGGTCAGGCAATGGTGCGTCAGGGCAAGCCTGACGGTGCCTTCAAGGAAGCAGAGAAGCGCGCGAAAGAAGCAAAAGGCATGGACACACAGGATGGGGCATCGAGCTTCCAGAAATGATCTCTCACTGTGGATCATCTTTCGTCGTGTCCGCCTTGAGGAGAAGTGAATTATGAAGAGAATAGTGATGCAGGCGAGAGATGTTGCCAGGCGTCACGTTTGCTGGATGGGGGCTTGCCTGTGCGTGCTCATCGCGGCCTGTACCAGTGCCTCAGCACATTCTCTGGTCCCATCCACGGCAAACAAGCCAACGCAGGCTGTACCCATCACCGCCTATCATGGACACACCAGTACGGTGTATGCGGTGGCGTGGTCGCCCGACGGCACGCGCATCGCTTCGGGTGGCAATGATTCTACTGTGCAGGTCTGGGACGCGCGGACGGACATCACATTCTCACCTATCGAGGCCATACGGTGGAGGTGAGAGAGGTGGCCTGGTCGCCTGACGGCACGCGCATCGCTTCGGCAAGCGGCAATACCAGTGATGAGAAACCGGTGGAAACGGTGCAGGTGTGGAATGCGGTGCCCCGGGCATCTCCTCATCAGCTATCGGGTGCCATCCGGCACAGGAGAGGAGGATGGCATCTTTACGGTGGCCTGGGCCCCTGCTGGCACGCACATCGCCGCAGGTGGGGCTGATACGATCCGTGTATCTGTGGAATGCCCCTGGCCGATGAGAGACAGGAAGACTGGTTGCGCGCTTCCCATAGAGCGAACAGTCGATCTCTGATCAGTGAGATCTCGTCTTGATGTGGTGTCCACCTTGTTTGCTGGAAGGCGAGATCCAGTTTCGTTCTCTCTTCCTCCTCCTCAGGCAAGCGAAAGGAGCAACAACGTATGAAGCAATATCGGAGTCTTTTGCGAACAGACCAGGGCCAAAGGCGCAGGCTTGCACGTGTGCTGGGAGGAAGTGTGGGCGTGGTGATTCTCCTGCTGGTTCTGGCCTTCATCGCCTGGCGTGCCTGGGGGACACGACCGACGGGAACGCATCCAGGAGCACGCATCCAGACCATCGCAGATATTCCCTTGAGCAGTGGGACCTCACGCTTTGATTATCAGAGTCTGGATCAACACGCTGGACGCCTGTTCATTGCCCACCTGGGGGCCAGTATTGTGAGCGTCTTCGACACCAAGACCCGCACCGTTGTGGCAGATATTGCCGGGATTGCCGGGGTGCACGGCGTCCTGGTCATCCCAGCGTTGGGACAGGTCTATGCCTCAGCGACGGATGCGAATCAGGTCGTGGTCATTGATGAGCAGACGCTGCATATCATCACGACCATTCCCGGTGGGATCTATCCCGATGGCCTGGCCTATGACCCTGCCCTGCATCATCTCTTTGTTTCTGATGAGACCGGTCAAACCGACACCGTGATCGACACACAGACCAACCAGCGGATTGCAACGATCTCTCTGGGCGGTGAGGCAGGCAACACTCAGTATGACCCCATCTCACAGCGTGTCTTCGTTGCTGTGCAAACGCTGGATCAACTCATCGCCATTGATCCGGTCACCAATCAGATCGTCGCCCAGTATGCGTTGCCAGGGTGTCACCATGATCATAGCCTGCTCCTCGATGAAGCAGCACAGCTTGCCTTTGTCGCCTGTGATGGCAACAATGTGCTGCTGGCGGTCGATATGCAACACGGCATGCAGGTGCTCGAAGTCGCACTCGTGGGGGAGACGCCTGATGTCCTGGCCCTCGATACAGAGAGGCAGGTGCTCTTTGTCGCCTGCGAGAGCGGTGTGGTGTCGCTCTTTGAGGAACAGGGACGCCGGGTGCGGAAGGTCGGCGATCAATTTGTGGCGTCATCAGCGCATAGCATCGCCATCGATCAGCGGACCCACCAAATCTACCTGCCACTGGAAGATGTGGGGGGAAAGCCTGTGCTGAGAATTGCAGTGCTCACCTTCCCCAGGTCCTGAGTTCAGAGGTCAGCTCTTATCAGAAAGCTGCATTCCCATCGATCAGGGCGAATGGTGCGTAAGAGAAAGTGAGAAGAAGTCCATGTTTGGAAAGATTTGGGAGAAAGTCTGCTCGATCCCGTCTTTCTGGCGGGTGGAGGGACGCTTGTGTTGGCAACACTCATCCTCCTGCTTGTCGTGCGAAGTTCGGAGATCCCGTTCACACAACGTCAACAACAGCGCGCGACGCGCATCATTCTACTCATGGGGGTCTGTGGCTTGATGCTGGTATCGGGAGGCGTGGGATGGGTCCATAGCACAGCCGTTCCAGCCCCAGTGCAAGCGACGCCTCATCTGACTCCTCCTGTTGTGGCAACTCCGTCTGCTTACTCAACGCCGACCACGCCTGCTTACCCAACGCCGACCCCATGGCCGACCCTGACGGCATCAGCCATTGAGGTGTTGAACACCCTCTGCGGAGCGATCAATAGCCATGACACCGCAGCCATCTTGCAGCAATACATCCCCTCGTTGCAGCACACAGCGCTCACAAATAGAACAACGGTGCCAAAGAATGAGCAGGTGAAGTTTATCCAGTGCCAAGGAAGTCATCCGAACGAACAACTCCCAGTGGACATGCTGCTGCTGCAAACGGAGGACGGGAACGGGTTTACCGATGGATACGCACGACCCTATCAGTTTCTCATGGATTCTTCACAGGGAGGGTGGAAGGTGAGGAGCATCAATTATTGTTTGTCTGATGGCTGCCTGCCTCTCGCCGGACGGATTACGCAGTGGTAAGGTCACACCCGTTGTCTGTTGGGTGAAACGTGTCTACCCATGATGGGGAGCAGCCACACGATGTGCCTCATCACTGCTCCTCTGCTCAAAAGGATCGGCATGAGCGGTGATCTCTGCGAAACGTGGTTGCGCATAAAAGAAGGTGTAACGTATCTCTTTGTAAATTTTGAGATGAAGATATATCAAAGTCATTCTCCTCTTTTTAGAAATTTTCGCGGTACTTGGGGCCTCTCACGGTACACTCTATCGATATATCGAAAAAGGAGTATATCCACAAAAAACAGGAAGATGAGCATGCTCATCTTCCTGTTTTTTGTGATGTCGTTCTTATGACTGAATAGTCACGTCTTGTTTCATCCCCGCTTCATAGTGGCCTGGCAAAGTAACAGGCGAATTCGGGGTGAGAGCCAGCAGCAGAGTGGGGGAAGGTGTAGTCCAGCGTTTTGGTTTCCCCTGGATTGAGGTTGCTGATCGAGGCGAGAGCCATGTGGTCCATATCGCCCATCGTCATCCCACCCATGCTCCCCTCAGACCTGGGCATGATCATAAATTCATGAGCAGTCTTGCCAGCATTCGTCACGATGAAGTGATAGGTGATGCCAGACGAGAAACTGGTCACAGAGGTATTCATGTGATACTCCGTTTCCGTGACCTGAACGGTCGTCGTTGGCGCTTTCCCAGAAGTCTTGCCTGATGTTCCTCCGCATGCTGCCAGGAGCACCATGAGGAAAAGAGCACCAATGGCAAGCAGAGATCGTTGTTGCATATCGTTCCCTCCTTTTCCTTTGACGCAGACAGTTGGTGAGGCGTGTCGTGTTCTGGCCTATTCACCATCAGAAGCATGCTCACACCACCTGTTCGGATGAAACGGATAACCAGGACTGCGCAAGCACCAGAAAGATGATGTTGAGCACGGTGGTATCGTTCCATTGTACACCCCTCGGTCATTGCAGTCATGTTGCTGCTCTGCGGAATGACCCCAAGCGCCAGAAACAGGAACTCGACGACCGCGTGCTGAGGTATCTCCCGGAGAACGAAAAAGGAAGAAAGAGAGCAATGGGTTCTCAAAAATGACAGGGGCCACGTGAGCGACCCAGGAAGAGACGTTTCTTTTTTATCCTGAGTGCTCTCAAGAGGCTATGAGGAGACGCTTTCCCCATGGTGGTGAGCGGCGACACGATGTACCTTGTTGCTGCTCTCCTGCTCAGGAGGATCAGCTTGCACGATCATTTCGGTGAGACGTGGTTGCGCATGAAAGAGGGTATGGCGTATCTCTTCCACGATGGCATGGCTCTCTCGCAGCGAAAGGGTTTCATTCATCGTCACCACCACCTCGACAAACAGGGTATGTCCGATCCAACGAGCACGGACCTTCTGAACCTGTTGGACGCCTGGAATCTGAGCGATTGCCTTCTCAATCGTCTCGATGAGTTCAGGATCGACTGCATCCATCAACCTCTGCCACATGGTCAAGGCGGTATCCTTGACGATGAAGAGAATGGCGATGGTAATGAGCAAACCAATAAGGGGATCAGCCAGGGGGAAACCAAGCAGGCTTCCCACCGCCCCAAACAGGACGGCGAGCGAGGTGATGCCATCCACCCGTGCGTGCTGTCCATCAGCCACCCGTGCCGCAGAGCCAATTTCGCGCCCAATGCGTATCCGAAAGAGGGCGACGCCCTCATTGCCCAGAAAACCAACGACGGCTGCTGCCATCACCCACCACACATGGCGCAGGCTTCCGGAATGCGCGAACTTGAGAGCACTTTCGTAGCCAGCGACCAGGGAACTGGCGAAAATGATCAGGACGATGATGACTCCTGCCACGTCTTCTGCCCGGCCATAGCCGTAGGTGTACCGGCGTGTGGCTGCTCGACGAGCGAGAGCGAAGGCAATCCACAGAGGAACAGCCGTAAAGGCATCCGAAAAGTTGTGGATCGTGTCGGCGAGGAGTCCAATGCTCCCACTCAACAGCACAATGATCAATTGAAAGAGCGCAGTGATTCCAAGCCCCATCAAAGACACTTTCAACGCCCAGATTCCACGAGCATTGCTTTCTAGGGCACGATCAACGTTGGCTTCGCCATGGCTGTGTCCATGGAGAAAAGGAATGGCTTCCTGCACTTTTCCCCACCAGCCTGAAGCGTGGGGGTGATCATGGTCATGATCAGACGGGGAAACAGGCTCATGCAATGACCCCTCAGTGTGCTCATGGTGGTGGTCGTGTGGTCTGTTCATACAAACAAAACCTTTCTGAAGGAATGGGTGCCTGGATTTCAAGAAAGCGGAGAGGGATGGTCTGGAAGTCCCAAACGCACATGATTCACATGATGATCTGCCTCGCGAAAGAGGGCAGCGACATGCGCATCATCCACGGTGTAATACATGCTGGTGCCTTCGCGTCGTGATTTGACCAACCGTCGATCCCGCAAAAAGCGAAGTTGGTGGGAAACGGCTGACTCTGACACACCCACCAGGATGGCAAGGTCGCGCACACATAACGGGCGATGGGTGAGCGCATAGAGAAGGCGTGCTCGGGTCGGATCGGCGAGGGCTTGAAAGGCTTCAACAAGAAGCTGCAGAATGTCCTTCGGAAAGAGCCGCTGCCCGTTCTCTCGACGGCCTCTGTATCAATGGGTGTGAGTCCATTATCTTTCCTCATCGTTTCCCCCTGTTCTCTTTTGCCAATAAGTATATGAGTATCTGCGCAGATACTAACACAAAGGGGGAGGACCTGTCAATTTTGGGCACCGCGCACTCAGTGCGACGCGATGACTGACTCATGCGCGTCATCGCTTCTCTGGGTTCACCACATACTTGTAAAAGGTGTCTTTGCTCTTAAATCCAGTCAATTTCATAATATCAGGCACAGTCATCTCTTTCTTCGCATACAGCTCCTTGGCTCGTTGCACCTTCTTTGGGTCCATGCTCTGGGTCGCCTTTGGCCTGCCTCCGATTCGCCCTCGGGCACGGGCTGCTTCCAGGCCTGCCTGGGTTCTCTGTCGGATGATATCTCGTTCCATTTCTGCCAGCGCCCCAAAGA
This sequence comes from uncultured Chloroflexia bacterium, assembly GCA_963802635.1. Taxonomy (GTDB): domain Bacteria; phylum Chloroflexota; class Ktedonobacteria; order Ktedonobacterales; family Ktedonobacteraceae; genus CAVTLG01. Next base: position 2,543,477 of record CAWDJJ010000001.1, read on the forward strand.
GATGGAACGTGAACTTGCCTCCTGGGCTGGACGTGTCGATACTTTCCGTCAGGCTCAAGAAATTGATCTCGCGTGCCTGCAAGTCCATGACCGTTTCGATGAGATGCTTGAGTGATCTCCCGAGGCGGTCAGTCGCCAGACCACAATGGTGTCCCCAGGGCGGGCAAACTTGACCATCTCTAAAAACTGGGGCCTCTCATCTTTTGCTCCGCTCATGACGTCGCGGAACGTTTTTTCACAGTGGGCGCTTGCTAATGCATCTTCTTGCAGCGCGGTGGTTTGTTCCCCTTTTGAGATACGCATGTACCCTATTTTCATCAAGAACTCCTTCATCCAATACAGTGGTTGTGTTTATCGTACGACAACTCATCACAAAATACAAGCATGTTGACGTTGATTTCCGAAACGGGTTTACCGACGGCACTTGAAGGCGAAAAGAAGGGAAAAGCGGGGATGTGTGGAAAGAAGTGAGCCGTCCGGCTAACGTCCGTTTTACGGACGGCTCTTTCCCATTTAGCCATACTCTTCGTGCTCCATGCTTTCTCACTTCTCTTACAAACAAACATCGTCTCTTGAGGTTTTGCTCCAGTTATGTTGACATTAGTCCTATTTTTCGCTTTTGTTTGTCATGCAGCCATTACACTGCTATAGTGAACTGAAGGAGGCATTACTCATGCCTGTTGACTATCTGACTGAGGAACAAGAGCAGCGCTATGGCTGCTATGTTGGCGAACCTACCCCTGAGCAACTTGCTTGCTATTTTCACCTGGATGACGAAGACCGTACACTCATTGCCCAGCGTCGTGGAGATCATAACCACTTAGGCTTCGCACTCCAAATCGGCACGCTGAGATTTCTCGGAACCTTTCTTGTTGATCCGGTGAATATCCCCATCGGGGTCATTACTTATGTGGCTTCCCAGTTGAGCATCCCTGATCCGCAGTGTATTGTTCGCTACGCTGAACGGCTTCAGACCCAGCAGGATCACGCTCAAGAAATCCGGCACTACTCTGGCTATAAAGAGTTTTCTCATCGTTGTGGAGGATTTGCTTTGATGCGTTTCCTCTATGCACGCATCTGGATCGGAACGGAACGACCGAGTGTACTCTTTGATCTCGCAACCACTCGGCTTCTGGACAAGAAAGTTCTGCTGCCGGGTGTGACGACGCTCACCCGTCTGGTCTCTGCCATTCGAGAGCGAGTTGCAGAACGTTTGTGGCAGCGCTTAAGCTCGGCAGTTTCTCCCGAACACCGAACGGATCTGGAGGCACTGCTGGCACATGAGGGAACCTCACGAATCACGAACCTCGAACGTCTTCGTCGTGCTCCTTCCCGTGCGAGTGCGCCAGTCCTGGTTGCCGCCCTGGCTCGCCTCACAGAAGTGCGGCACCTGGACATTGGCCCACGTGATCTCATGAATGTTCCTGCGTCTCGGATCAAAGCTCTGGCGCAGTATGCAGTGACGACCAAAGCCCAGAACATCGCCAATTTAACCGAACAACGCCGCATAGCGACGCTTGTATCGTTTGTACGGCAGCTTGCTGTTACAGCACAAGATGATTCGCTTGATGTGCTGGATATGCTTATTCGAGATCTCCTAGCACGTTCTGTCAGCACTGGGAAAAAAGCCCGATTGCGCACGTTGCGAGATCTGGATGCAGCCGCCTTATCGCTGGCCGAGATTAGTGAGAAAGTTATTACCCCAGCATGGACGGATGAACAGGTACGAACCTTTCTCACCGAAAAACAGACCAAGATCACCAATGCGGTTGCGACCATCTATGAACTGGCACGTCCAGCCGATGATAACTACTACCAGGAAATCGTGGCACGCTATCCTGCGGTGCGTCGCTTTTTTCCAGCGCTTCTCCGCACGGTCTCCTTTGCAAGTAATGAGGCAGGGAAACCGATCCTGAAAGCGCTGACGTTTCTCAAAGACCTGGAAGGACAAAAACAACCCGCCATGGAGAGCGCGCCGATGGACGCGATTCCGGGAAGTTGGAAACGACTTGTCGCTCCCCAGGGCGCGCCTATTGATCGTCGCTACTATACCTTATGTGTGCTGGAACGCCTCCATGAGGCTCTGCGTCGCCATGATGTGTTTGTAGAGGAGAGTAGCCGCTGGGGCGACCCACGGGCGAAGTTACTCACCGGAGAACCGTGGGAGCGAATCCGACCGACTCTTTGTCAATCATTAGGACGAAAGGCTGAGCCAAAGATGGAACTAGATGAACTCGCATGCCGACTTGATGCTGCCTATCGCACGACTGCCGCGAGATTTCCCCAACCAGGCGTTCGTATCGAAAAGATCAAAAACAAAGCTGGACAGGAATTGGATACCCTCATCCTGACTGGTTTGGATAAGGTTGAGGAACCAGAAAGCCTCCACCTCCTGCGTCATCGCGTGGCCCGACGCCAACCATTGGTCGATTTGCCAGAACTCCTCTTGGAAATCCAAGCACGCACAGGTTTTGCCTCCGAATTCTCGCATATCAGTGAAGCACGCTCTCGCCTCGATGATCTGCCAATATCCATCTGTGCTGTCCTCCTTGCGGAAGCCTGCAACATTGGACTGACTCCAATGATCCATAAAGGGATTCCAGCGCTGGAGCGAGATCGGTTGCTGTATGTGCAGCAGAATTATATTCGGCCAGAGACCCTTTCTCGCGCCAACGCGCGATTGGTAGACTATCAGGCACAGATTCCCCTGGCTGCAGGCATGGGGTGGTGGGGAAGTCGCAAGCGCCGATGGATTACGCTTTGTCGTCCCATTGAAAACCTTGAATGCTGGTGCCAACCCTAAATATTTTGGGACTGGACGCGGGATCACACTGGTCAATTATACCAGTGATCAGTTTAGCGGGTTTAAGAATATTGTGGTCACGGGCACGCTCCGTGATTCGTTAGTGGTCCTGGAAGGATTACTCAATCAAGAAACAGGACTTCACCCAAAGGAGTTCATGACAGATACTGCTTCTTACTCTGACATTATTTTCGGATTCTTCCACGTGTTGGGCTATCAATTCAGTCCCCGGCTGGCCGATGTGGGTGAGTCTCGCTTCTGGCGCATGGATGCGTCGGCTGATTACGGCGTCTTGAATGGTTTGGCACGTCAGACGATCAATAAAAACCTGATCGAACAGAACTGGGATGATATCCTGCGGATTGCAGGTTCTCTCAAGTTGGGGACCGTCAATGTCACCGACTTGTTGCGAGCACTTCAAGGAAATGGGCATCCTTCTACCCTGGCGAAGGCCATTGCAGAACTCGGGCGCATCGCCAAGACTCTCTATTTACTCAACTATATTGATGATCCTGCGTACAGGCGACGCATCTTGATCCAGTTAAACAAAGGGGAAAGTCGCCATAGCCTAGCACGCGTCACCTATTTCGGACAAAAGGGGGAAGTACGCCAACGGTATCGCGAGGGGCAAGAAGAACAACTGGGAGCTCTGGGCCTCGTTGTCAATGCAATGGTGCTCTGGAATACCTTGTATATGCATTCGAGCTTTGGAGGAGATGCGAGGACGAGGGATGAAGATCGTCTCAGAGGATATTGAACGCCTCTCCCCGTTGGGGTATGATCACATCAATTTCTTGGGCCGATACACGTTCTCGCTTTCTGATGAAATCCGTCAGGGGGCTTTCCACCCTCTACGCGATTTGGAAGAGAGCGAGCAAGAGGAAGCATCAGAACAGGGTACTGAAACTCATCAAGAAGAAACCATCGCATAGCCTCCACCATTCTTCAATCGCATTTTTGGCTGACAAAATGCCCATGAGCATTCTGCCAGCCATTTTTGTTATATCCCTGAGCCACATCATGAGGACGATTTCCTTAGCGTTGTTTTTCGTTCCGTTAATACTCGAGGACCCATTTTGAGCGTGTAATCTCCGAAGCGTTGAAGATGCTCGGTCATGTAGGCCGACAGGTGCTCAACATCTTCTGACTTGATTGGATAGCCCCGTTGTTCCAATGTTTCTAATGCCTTCGTCAAGTCAGCGACATTTTGGACCATCAGTGCATTGGCAATGATATCGGTATAGCGGACAAGCTTCTGCATCTCTTCTGGATCGTTTTCGGTCATGAGTCCACCGAGCGCAAAGCGAATCCATTGGCAAAACTGATCGTAGCGTTCCGCAATGTTTGTGGTTTTCGTAATTTGCTCACGCATGGGGATATCGGAGATATAGCGCAGCAAAAAGATGGTGCGGATTACCCATCCCAATTCCCGAAAAGCTTGATAGAGTCGATTTTTCCGACTCTCGTGGCCTAACTTCCGCAACAAAATGGACGGTCCCACATTCCGCAGGGTAATTGACAGAAAAACCAAAATTCGATAAGGTAATCTCAGCACAAAAAGGAGCAGAAAGCAGATGCAACGAGCTGAGGAGTACCACAACGAACGGTTGGATCATTTGGGCATTGTGGCAGGAGTCTGCCAAGAAATAGGGTTGGCAGACTGGCTGGACGCATTGGCCCCAGGCCAGCAGCGTGCGGTCAGGTATGGAACGGCCACCGTGGCCATGATCCTCAATGGATTGGGCTTTTCCAATCGCCAATTGTACCTGGTCCCTCAGTTTTTTGAGAACAAACCGGTCGCTCACCTGCTGGGTGCAGGTATCACAGCGGATATGATCAATGACGATTGTTTGGGCCGCACGCTTGACTGGCTCTACGAGCACGATGTGACGACCCTGTTTGCGGGAATTGCCCATCAGGCTCTGAGAGCGCTTTGGGGTCAAAGCCAGCCATGTCCATGTTGATACGACCTCCTTTTCGGTGAATGGGGCCTATCAGCAGGAAACAGAGCCACCAAACGAGCACGTGATTGCGATCACCCATGGCTACTCTCGGGATCATCGCGAAGATCTCAAAGAGTGGATGCTGGCTCTGGCCACCACCCATGAAGGCGATATTCCGCTCTTTTTGCAGCCGCTTTCGGGCAACACAAGCGATAAAGAAAGCATGGTCAAGGTGATTGCCGATCTGCATGCGCAATTGCGGCAGAAGGAACCGGATGAGAAACCCATCTACGTGGCCGACAGCGGTCTGTACAGCGCTCAGAATATGCTCACGCTCAATCAGGCCAAGCTTCGGTGGGTGAGCCGTGTCCCCGAAACCAGCACAGAGGCCAAAGCTGCCGTGATCCAACCAGAGGATGCCTGGCAAACGAGTGCCGATGGGAAGCGTCACCTGATCGTGCTGCACAAAGAGTTGACTCAGGGACACGAACGCTGGATCGTGGTCCGAAGCGCTGATGGGGTGGCGCGAGCGTTGCACACGGCTCGCAAGCAGGCCGACAAACAGCCGGAGAGCTGGACGAAGAAGCTGTGGCATGTGAGCACCAAGGCGTTTGCCTGCCAGGAAGATGCGCAGGCTGCCTGGCAACAAAGCCTCAAAGGGCTTCCTGAGTGGTTGGACGTCTCGATGGTACTCAAGAGTCAAGACGTCTTTGAAGGACGGGGCCGCCCGGCTCGTGATGCCAAACCGAGCGCACAATGCTGGAGTGTCACCTCCACCATCGTTCTCAATGAAAGCAAACTGCTGGCGTATGCGCAGCGCAAAGCCTGCTTTGTCATCGCCACCAATGTGATGGAGGAGACAGAAGTATCCAATGAGGAGCTGATCAGCTTGTATCCGGAGCAGGGGAGTGTGGAACGAGGTTTTCGTTTTCTCAAAGATCCGCTGTTTCTGGCCTCCTCGGTCTTTGTGAAAAAAACGGAGCGCATCGTGGCCCTGAGCTTGATCATGGTGCTTGCGCTGCTGGTCTATCGGCTGGCAGAGCATCGGTTGCGCCAACAACTGGCCGCCACTGAGCAAACGATCCCCAATCAAGTCAACAAGCCGACCGCTCGACCAACGATGCGTTGGGTCTTTCAATGCTTTGAGGGCATTGAATTGTTGCAGATCCGCACGGGAACCCGCACAGAGTCTGTTGTTCTTCGCTTGCAGCCGCTGCATCGCAAGATCCTTTCGTTCCTCGGGCCAACCTCCCAACAATTCTATTTTTTTTCCGATTGAAACTGCGGAATGTGGGATCTGTAGTATTTTTAATAAAATTGAGGTGGGGATGAAACTGTTAGCAGCTCCTGGTAGCCAGGACATGATAAATGCTATTGAACATCCTATCGTTCATAAAATAGTGGATATTATGCTATCCCAAATAAAAGACCAAATATTTTTTAGAAATGTTGCTCTCTTCCTTAAAGATCATGATAGAAACACCGCACTAGGTTTTATAGAAAAGCTAGATGCATTACGCCGACATGGACAAATTCGCCCAAATGCAGAGGGACTTTTTGTTTCTCCACCGTATGTAGATGAGCTTGTTACTACGTTAGAAGAATTGTATGCTCAAGCACAAAGCAAAATAAACTTTCAGCGTGGAGCCATCGTAGAACTATTAGCCCTTAATCTCGTAGAGTCAAGATGTCAAACAAACGAATGTTTTGGAAATTATCGCTTTATTTATGAGCGAAATTCTCATTCTACTGATCAGATAGACGTGGCTGTTTTTTCTGAAAGGAAACAACAGATTGAAGCATACACATGCAAAATAAATCCTAACAGCATTAAATCTGAGGATTGTAATAATCTTATAGACTTAGCAAAGGAAGCAAGGGAGCAAAACTACGGTATATATACAGGAGCAGTTAGCTTTGATAACAGTCAAATAATCAAGCAGAGATTGAGAAGATTTCAAGGAACAGAATCAATTAAAGCCTATGGTATTAATAATATGAGAGAGCTAGAAACTGATCCTTTCTCCTTCAATAAAATGACCAACTAAAACTATGAGATCTATGGTGGTCCCAAAAGTCAAGACAGAAAAAGGTCAAAGTTAAGAGAAAACTCAGCAATATCAGGAAAGACCGATTCTTTTTTCTTTGACCACGACTATTTCATACACCCAATGCTCTCAATGTAATGACACAAGCAAATTACTATTATTAGACAGGATCTCTTCAACATTGAATTTTATATATTGATGTGGTATCTTAGTATAATTGGAGTAAGGACAGTTGGGTGATTTGAAGATTGTATTGATCAAAATCACTGAAATCTATATTGTCTTTATTAATTAATAGATTCTCATCACATTTTTTAATAGGAAGAGTGACTTACATCACAAAAATGTTAAGAGATGAGATTAATGGAAAATAAACAGATACGAAGCAGTAAAATCGATTCACAATATGAGACTAAAGAGCAATGGTTAGAATGCGGAACCGCCTGTTATCAGAACCAACGTTATACAGAAGCTCTTGAAGCTTGCGAACATGCAATTCAAATAGATCCTACTTGCCCAAGAGGATATCACGGAAAAGGTCTTATCCTTGCTCGATTAAAGGATTATGGACGAGTCCTAGAGGTCTATGAACAAGCACTTAAGATCGATCCAAATGAAGCTAAAATTTGTTTTGAGGTAGGAGCACTATTTTTCATTCTTAGAAATTATGAGAAAGCTGGCATCTTTTATAGGAAAGCTATTAAACTAAGGCATGGTTCAAAACCATGTGACACATTTGAACAATCAGGCAGCGAGAACAGAATAACCCAAAGCGGCCAACCAATTCTCCTCGGATGAGGTTGCTCCCGTCCGTTGTAAGGGAGAAAGACCCTCATGAAGCCCACGAGGAGCAATCCGGTGATTATGCCAAAGAGCCAACAGAGCGAGCATGCCAGCCGAAAGCGTGCGATGAACGGCCAAATGAGGTCGGACAATGCTATGCCAATTTTCAACGGCACTACTGGCCCGGACGGCTTGATCCCAGGCAGAGAACAAGGACTGTGCAACCGCTTGCCAAGCTGGCTCAACACTCTTTACCAACACGTCGGTGGTGGGACCGAGTATGGTGCGGCGCAACCAAGCCCATGCCAGAAGGCGTACGGCTTGTGGTCCCAATTGCCTGTTTGCCATGTGTTGTACTCTCTCCAGCTTGTGAGCAAACAGCAAGGCAGATGGCATGGCAGAACGAAGATGCTTGCAAAGCGATTGGATCTGCAACTGCATAGCAGAAGACGCCAGCGCTTGAAGTTCATCCAACAAGACCAGAAGCGTTTCGATCTCCTCTTGGCGATGCTCGCTGGTGAGAATGCCTCCTTGCGGATGAGCACTGAGAACCACCACCTCCAGGAGCGTGTGCAGTTCTTGCATCAGGTAACGAACTCCATCAGCCACATAACGCCTTCGCTCGATGCGTCTTTGGTGTTCAGCCACATCGGCTTGGGGTGCCCTTCCACGAAGTTTTTGTCCCAGCTCGAGCCGCCGCGCTTGTCGCTCAATCACCGGCAGTCGCTCCACAGCCTCTTGCAGGGTCCGATCCAGTCGTCCTTGAACCTTGGAGGCTTCCTGAAAGAGATGCCAAATATCGCGTTGATGGATGCTCAAATAGTCAAGATACCCCAATGCCTCATGGATCGCTCCCCCTCCGTCACTCACCAGACACTCGCTTTTGAGTCCTTGCTCCCGCAAATACCAGCACAGCAAAATCCAGCTTTCTCCATCAACAGCGACTGGTGGCATGGTTGCCCAGACTTACCCACTCTGCACATCAATCAGCACTCTGATACGCTTTTCCACGTTGGCTGCTGTATTGTTCATCCAAAGCCTGGGCACGTGCTGTTTCAGTCTGTTGCTGCTTCATCCATCCTTGGGCACGTTGCCCTGCTTCTTTGACAATACCAGCAATCTTTCCCAAGCTGATCTCGATCCCATGCAGGCTTCTCAGGCTGGATTGAATGCCTCGATAGCTCGCGTGCGTTTCGATCAACATGGTCAGGACCAGCGTGGGAACCGACGTGGTTCGCTTCGTGGGCAGCACATGCTTTCCCAACGCCTCTTCCAGCGCTTGGCGTCCGGTTGCAGACCAACGGTACAACGTCTGACGAGAGACCTGATGAGCACGGCTCAACTGACTGACCAACCCGTGGGTCGGCTGAGCCAACATCTGGCTGATCATGTGGACTCGCTCCTCAACAGTGCTACAATGGATCATGTTTCCTCCCTGAGAACGGTGATGTTTTTGACAGTTTCACCATATCTCTCAGGGATTCTTTTCGTCAACTTTACGCGTCAATTGTCACAGTGGTTCACGCTCATTTTGAACCATGCCTTAGCGATATTGTTGGCGAATAGGCTGGGAGAGAAATGTGAGATACTAGAGAGAAATTGGCAAAGCATGCAGCAAGGGGAACCGATGTCATTACAACCACAGGCAATACCACCAATACCAGAAGAAACAGCACGTGTGGCACGTGCTGTTTTACCCAAAGGAAATACCTTTATCCATATGCGAGATGAATTTGGGACATTTTTTCGAGATGAGGACTTTCTTGACTTATTTTCCGAAAAAGGCCAGCCAGCAGAATCCATTGATTCCAACTAAGAGGAAAGGGGGTTGCCAAGGAGGGAAAAAGAAGGGATAATCCTTGCAAAATAGGAAATTGTTGCAAGGAAAGGAAAACCCTATAATGAATGATACCGCATGGTGTGAGAGTTGTGCAAGTGATGGAGTGCAGGGGCAGATCGAAAGCTTTCTGCAGACCGTGATGGAAGGGCTGATGCGTCGACAAGAAGAGGAGAAAGCAGCAGAGAAGACAGGTCGTCCAGTGATATCGCCAAGCGTGAGTTTGTGGATGGCAGTGCTGGTGGGTGTTCTACGAGGCATGAAATCTCTGCGGGCCATCTGGCGATTGTTGGCCGCAGGTGGCTGGTGGAAGCTCCCTTGTTATGATATCGGAGATCAAGCCGTCTACAAGCGGCTTGAGCAGGAGGGATGCAAGCCACTGGCCCAGGTCTTTGAGCGGGTCAGTCTGCTGGTAGCCCAGTGGTTGCAACCAGCTTTGCAAGCCTATCAGCAACACCACCGCATGCTGGCTCCTTTTGCCAGCGAAGTGATAGCTCTGGATGAAATGTACCTGGATCAAGTCAAGAGGCGCTTGCCGATCTTGAGACATTTCAAAAAAGGAGACAGGGAGTTGTTACCAGGCAAGATGGTGGCCCTTTTTGATGTGCGGTTCCAGCAATGGCGAGCCATCGAGTCTATTGCTGAGGCGAAAGAGAATGGCATGGAGCAGGCCAGAGCCTTGCTTGGCTCGCTCAAACCCGGTGCTCTCTTGTTGGCGGATCTGGGGTACTTTGGTTTCCGTTGGTTTGATGAACTGACCGAAGAAGGCACCAGTTGGATTTCACGGGTCAAAGGGATATGAGTCATCCCGAATTTTCGATACCGTTGGCGAATTGATGGGAGCACTAGACGGGAGGAATGACATCGGCTACACTGGGAAAAAAGCTCGTTTCCAGCCAGGAAGAAGGAGAGAAAAAACGATGTCATTGCAAAGAGAGGAAATAGGATCAGTTCCAGAAGAGACGGCTCGTGTTGCGAGAGCATCGTTTCCTAAGGGAAATCGATATATGCGTTTGCGAGATGCATTGGGGACAATCTTTGATGAGAGCGAGTTTGCTGATCTCTTTGGTCGAAGAGGAAAACCAGCAGAAATCCCCTGGAGGTTGGGATTGGTATGTATTACTCAATATATGGAAAATCTCACTGATAGACAAGCGGCAGATGCAGTGCGAGCACGTATGGACTTGAAATATCTGCTGGGATTGGAACTGACCGATCCCGGCTTTGATTTCAGCGTGCTGAGCGAATTTCGTCAACGCCTGATCACCCATGACGCAGAGCATCGTCTCTTCACCTTGCTGGTGGCAAAGCTCAGCGAACACGGCTACCTCAAAAAACGCGGAGTCCAGCGCACCGATTCAACCCATGTGCTGGCTGCTGTCCATCAGTTCCATCGCGTCGAATTGTTGGGGGAAACCCTGCGTGCAGCCCTCAACGAGCTGGCGACCCAGGACCCAAATTGGCTGAAACAGTGGGTCCCAGCAGATTGGTTTGAGAGGTATAGCCGTCGGGTCGAAGTGTGGAGGTTAGGGATTGCAAAAGATGAGAAAGATGCGTTTATGGAGCAAGTCGGGCGAGATGGCTCGCACCTGCTCATGGCTCTCTATGAACCGGAGGCTCCTTCTCATCTGGCTCAAATCCCTCAGGTGCAACTGTTGCGGCAGATGTGGGTGCAGCAATTTTTTTGGGAGGAGGGATCTCTGCGCCTGCGGAACAAAGATGCTCTTCCTCCGGCGCATCTGACCATTCGCTCACCCTATGATCCACACGCCCATTTTGGGCAGAAGCGAGATCTCACGTGGTATGGGTACAAAGTCCATTTCAGTGAAACCTGTGATCCCGACCTTCCTCATCTGATCACGTGTGTTCAAACGACGGATGCCACGGCCACCGATATGCAACAAACCCAACACGTGCATAAAGAGATGGAGCGCCGCGATCTGCTTCCCCACACCCACCTGGTGGATGAAGGCTATGTCGATGCGGGAGCGCTTGTAGAGAGTCGTGAACGGTATGCCATCGTCTTGTTGGGGCCAGTCAGCAAGAATAACCAGTGGCAAGCCAAAGCTGGACAGGGCTATGATCGATCAGGATTTTCCATCGATTGGGAGGCAAAAGAGGCGACGTGCCCTCAAGGGAAGAAGAGCGTGTATTGGAGGGAGAGGACCGATCAGCATGGTCATCCCAACATCTCCGTTCGCTTTGATCGGCACCAGTGTCGGCACTGCTCAACGCGATCACTGTGTACACGCTCAGCAAAGGACCCCAGGCTGTTGACTATCCGCTCAAAAGAAGAATTTCTTCAGTTGCAATGCACACGCCAGGAGCAAGAGACCAGCGAGTTTCGTGCGACGTATGCGACACGATCAGGTATTGAAGGAACTCATTCTCAGGGCGTGCGTGCTCTTGGATTACGAAGAAGTCGTTATATTGGCCTAGAAAAGACGGCATTGCAGCATTTTCTCACTGCTGCTGCTATTAATCTTCTCCGAATCGATGATTTCTTAGCAGGAGCAAAAACGGAGAAAACGAGAACGTCTCGCTTCGCCGCTCTTGCTCCCGAAGGGGCTACCTAGCTCTACTCCCATCAATTCGCCAACGGTATCAAAATTCGAGATGACTCATAACACCACCATGGTGGTGCTGCATACCTATTATGAAGGTGGGGAGACGTTTGATCGGCTCGTCTGGCTGGGAGCGAGAGATACCTTGAGCAAATATGCGGTGCGGCAGGTCCAATTTCGCCAAGGGGGGGTGCTGCGGCTGTACTTCACCACTGTCTGTAATCCGACCGTTTTGCCGTTGTCGGATATTGCTCGGCTGTATGCTCGTCGATGGGACATTGAATTGGCGTTCTTGACCTTGAAACGGGAGTTGGGATTGCATCTGATCTGGAGCAGCAAAGCGGTGGTCGTCCTGGCTCAAGTGTGGGCTTGCCTGATCATTGCTCAAGTGCTACAGGCCATCCGCATGGAAGTTGTCAAGGCCAACTTACTTTTGGTTCATGCGACTTTTTGGTGAAACCCTGGTGATGTGGTGAAAATTTGCTACACTTTCCTCATCAATTTTGAGGAGAAGTCGCAAGAGCATGCCAACGACACCATTCCTGCCGTTACCAGATGGGCTAGAAATTACCTCCATCAGCGAGACTGAGCATGAATTACTGGTTCGGGTGAACTCAAATCGTGTGAGTTCACCGTGTCCCATTTGTTCAACACCTTCCTTCTCAATTTACAGCTACTATCGTCGCAAACCTCTCGAACTGCCGTGTGCAGGGAGAAGTATTCGCTTACTGCTCTCCGTGAAAAAATTCTTTTGCCGTATCGAATCTTGCCCGCAAAGGATCTTTACGGAACGCCTTCCAGAGCTGATTGAGCCATCGTCCCGGCTGACTACGCGCCTGAGAAGCCTGGTGCAGGCGATCTGTGCAGCATTCAATGCCAAGGGCGGTGCACGTTTAGGTGAGCAATTAGGCATTCATTTCACCAGAGAGACGTTTTTGCGTTCCCTGCACCTTCTGTCAACTCCACCCGTAGGCACCATCAAGGCAGTTGGCATCGATGATTTTGCCTGGAAACGGGTAAAACGCTATGGAACGGTCATTATTGATCTAGAAACTCATCGATTGATTGACATGCTTCCAGATCGAGAAGCTGAGAGTGTCAAGCAGTGGCTTGCTGCCCATCCTGAAATCGAGATTGTCAGCCGAGATCGTGGAGGAGCTTATGCTGATGGAGCCGCTCAAGGGGCTCCACAAGCGCTGCAAATTGCGGATAGGTGGCATGTGTGCAAAAACTTAGGAGATGCTGTTGAAGACTATCTGGCACGACAAAAGATCCAGATACCGCCTCTCTCACCACAAGCAACCGTCGCTCAGGAGACCTCCGTAGCACCAACACCTGCACCCGTGCCCTTCCACCATGCTTCCCAGGAGAGAAAAGAGCGAAAACAACACCTCGTCGATCAAGTGAGAACGATGTACGAGGAAGGCAACAGTATCCATGCCATTGCTACTTCCAAAACCTGATAGCAATATTCAGGTACCTGCTAACGTACGAGGAAGGCAACAGTATCCATGCCATTGCTACCCATCTTGATCTCGCTCGCAACACGGTTCGCCGCTATCTTCGTGTGGAAGAGCCTGCCCAGCCGAAGCTTCGTCCACGAAAATCCAACCTCCTCGATCCATATTATGAGTATCTGTGCTTACGCTTTCAGGAAGGATGTACCAATGCATCTCAGCTTTTTCAGGAACTTCAGGAAAAGGGCTATCGTGGAGGAAAAATCACGGTGCGCAACTTCGTTGCTCGTTTACGCAAAGGATTGCCTGGCGTGGCACGTCCACCAAAACAGGCAAACACGGGGCCAACCTTGACCCTCTCACCAAGAGAACTTCGTTGGCTCCTCTCCAAGCGAGAAAAAGATCTCACATCGGAAGAGAAAAGTGACCTGATGCGGCTTTTGGAGAGCTCTCAAGAAGTGAAGCAGGTGTATCAATTGCTCCAGTCGTTTCTTCACCTGCTCCGGGAGCGGCAGCCAGAACAACTCAACGGATGGATGAAAGAAGCCCATGAAAGTGGTATCAAGGAACTTGGCAGTTTTGTCACTGGCGTAGAGCGGGATTATGATGCCGTTCGAGCTGGACTCACCTACCATTGGAGAGGGCGTTTCATAACTCGGAATCCCTCTCCCATAGATGAGCTAAGACGCGCTTGGGTGAGCGGATGAGATCAGGACGACCAGCCTGCTGAGCGGCTAACCCAACGATAAGAGAAGCAGCGTAGGTTAAGGCCACCTGCGAAACGATCTCGGACCAACCACACAAAGGTGGACGTTGGAGATGAAAAAAGAGAAAAACGCGTCCAAAGAAGCGCTCGATGCTACTGCGCTTTCCGAGTTCTTCTCTGGTCCAGGTTGGTGGTAAGCAGGAGCGCTTCTTCTGGTTTTTGGGATTCCAAGGGATGACGGCAACAGCACCAAGTACGGCATGAATCCAGGCAATGAGACGCAGACCCCAATAGGCAGCGTCCAGGCGAACGATACGGGGACGAATCTGGTAGAGATGAACGGCTCCTGCTAACAAACGTTGTGCAAAAGGGGCATCGTGTGAGTTGGCAGGAGAGAGCAAAAAGAAGAGAGGTAAGCCTGAACCACGACAGATGAGGGTATGCACGCGGAACCCTCGTAAGAGAGGGAGAGGATGGTGAGCAGGAGCATGTCCAAAAGCAGCATCAGGATCACGTCGTCTCCAGGCCAGGATCGGAGCACTATCAATGATGAGATCACGAGCCCCAATGAGTTGCCGTCGGATGGCTTGCAAAACGGTCAGCACGAAGAGCGACTTGTGTACAGGAGCCCCAGCAGCATGGCGGCGTTTGCACTGCTGCGATTTGCTCGGAATGCGAGGCCGTCCCTGTTTGTCTAGAGGCAAACCACAGGCAAGGGCCAAAGCAGGCCAACTCTGGAGCCAATCATGCATATCCTGATACGATAATCGCCATAAGGTACGCAAGAGACTGATCAGAAGCAGGCTCTCCTCACTATAGGTGCGCGGAGCTCCCCCTGGACCGGCTGGCAATGGAGGAGGACAGCGACGGTGGGCCAGATGAACTGCCATACGGCAAAGTGCGAGCAAATGCAATATGGTCACCAGAGTCAGAGCATCAATGTGTAAAGCAGGACCTCGCTTGACTTGTGCACGCTGATAACATGGTGGTGGGACGGGTGCCTGTTCTTTGACAAGTGTAGGCATCATAAGCTGATCTCCTTGACGAGGGAACGAGCCTCGTCGAGAGTCAGCTTACCTTACTCTGCCAAGTACAAGCTGGTTGGTGTCTCTATTGAAGAGCCTTTTCACGGTTAGGAAACGCCCTCATTGGAGTCAAGGACCGGTAGAAGGAACCGTAAACAAGATCAAAACCCACAAGAGGCTGATGTACGGACGGGCCGGTTTTCCCCTCCTTCGTCAGAAATTGCTCCACCTTTCATGAATGTTTGGAGGGATCACCAAAAAGTCGCATGAACCAAAAGTGACCTTGACAATACGCAGCACCGCCGCCATCAGCCGCGCTTCTAACTCTGCTATCCGGCTGTCTTTTTGCGCTAACTCCCTTTTGAGTGCCGCGTTTTCTTCTCTCAGTTTTCTAGCTTCTTCTTCGCTCATATCCGCAGTTTACTCGTTTTCACTACCCCTCGTAAAGGGGTCCTGGGTAGTTACCAATATCTTAGCGTAGTGCTACCGGTTAAGAAGGAATATTATCTAATTACATAAATATAGTTGTTTCCTACCCTTTGTTTTGAAGAGTGCAATTTGTATTGTTGCCTTCATACTACTTTCACCACTGAGATTTGTTCTCGTAATTCCAGTGTTATATCCATTCCTGCTTCATTACTGCATTTTGCATTTTCGGAAGCTCGTTTTCTAGAAAAAGGAGCCATTACTTTATGTTTCCATACTCATTTCTTTGGTTCTAAATGCTCCGCCAGCCGATACAAAATCCCTGGCTTCCCCTTGCGACCGATAATCGCATCGCGTAATTTCTGTGCAATACTCTGTGAGATCGGCCCTCCATGAGCAAGTTCATTGCGATAGTGGGCAACCTGCTCGTCTACCATTTGTTTCAACGTCGTTTCAAATGCCGGTATATCTGCTCCCGAACGAGTAGCAATGGTATAACATAAATGCCAGTTATTTTGGGCTGTGAGGATTCTCTTTTCCTCGTTTTTATCTTTTGCACTATTTAGATCTCTGCCTTTAAGCCTATAGATTGTTTCCACTGCTCCAAGCGTCATATTTCTAGATGGCACATCGAAACCAGTTCTGTTGATATCAGGATAATGATATTTGGCATCAGGATAGTGGTCATGTAGCCGTCGCTTTACCTCCGTTTCGAGTGCCCGACAATACTGTATAGCAGGAGCAGCCCAGTCATTGAGGGTTGTCTGTTTATATTCATCCCACACATATGCTCCACTGAGCAAAATATTGCGCGTCTCTTCTGCCAGACAACGAGAATGGCTCTTCCAATACTCCCCAAATACCCACTCCTCAAAATACGCCTCAATAGTGGCTGTATTGCCACGTAGCTTTACATATTGCTCTACAGTACGACCCACACCAAGAAAGATGTGATTACGTAGCTGCTCTGCTTTATCTTCTTCCCCACTTTTTTCTGCCTGCTTCAATGTCTCATCTGCCCGATTGCGAATGTCGCCGCTCTGCTGATTCATTGCATCACGCGTCGAAGCTCGAACGACAAATGGAGGTATTTTTACCTGTCCGTAGATGTGGCAAATACGAGGATCTTGTAGGCAATGGACTTTATCGTTGACCAGATCAAAGACTCCCTCGCCAATATGAGGTTTGGGACAAAGCATATTATATGAAGCCGGGCGAGAACGTCCGTCGTTGATGGTGTCCTCGTCGAGGATGATTCCATGGCATGCCGGTTCGGGACGCTCTGGTAGGGATTCTTTGCTCGTTATATCATCGAGCAGCACTTTGAGTCTGTCCTGTAATATCCTAAGGTCCATGCCAGGTGTAAGTTTACAAAGGCGAACGGAGGGATCTTTTAGATTATAACTCATACCTTCGGTGTACGCTGAAGTATCACGGTGGACCCTTGCATAGGATTCTCCCTCGGCAGGTTCTGGCAATGTAGGCGCAAACAGTACAGCATGCCGTATCTCTTGCAATTGCATTTCTCCCAGCATCTTTTGAAGTGAGGCACTGATACTTATACTTTCGTAATCGGCATCAAGGCTAACGGGAGGCTCACGCCATACGACGACACCTTCGGAACGCACTTCTAATGCATGCTCACGCTCAATCGTATAACGTGCATTGGTCGCAGGCACATTGTTCCAGCCTGGAACCATCTCATTTTCTATCAATGGTTGGCGATGGTAGGTGAAGAAAAAGTTCCTCTCGTTCCAGGTAAAGCGAAAACGTATCTGATCTCCCTCGATCTGCATGTCAGCGGATTTGACGATGTGCAGATCGTCCAGCATGTGGAGCAATTCTAGCACAATCCATAATTCATAGAGCCAGGCGTTGCTTCTCTCATCGGCACGCCTGCTAATGAATGTGAGCCGATTGCGATCTATTGCTTTCCCAATATGCAGTCCGCTGAGTTGCTCCCACCAGTGGAAGATGTCGCGATACGCACTATTGCCAGGAGGAAGACGCCTGCGAACCTCCTCTGCAAGCTGTTCGATATCTGCATTTTGGGCTTCTTTCAAAAGGGTATGATCATAGGAGGATGCCAGTTCACGGTCTATATGTTCCTCTACGGCGATGAGTTGTTGCCATTCCTGGTCATTGAGGATTTCATCGGCCAGATCTTTTTTCAGAATGTCCTGTATCGCCAGACGATATTTGAGGAGGATCGTTACGACGAACACATTTTCGGCAGTAAGCATGCTCTGTTGCTGCTGATCGGTGTCAAAACGTAGCGGAGGTAAGTCCGGCGTCTCGTTAAGTGTACGCATGATTGTGCGCGACCAATCAATCTCACCTCGTGTCGGTGCTTCCTCCTGCGCTAAGAGTTGGTCACTCTGCGAACTGAGTTGACGGCGAATCCGAGGGAGAATGTCACCCAACAATTCGTCCTTGAGTAGCAGTAGTTTAAGATAGCTATCGTACAACTGGAACAATGGAAGCTTCGGCATTGTGCTCTGTGTATAGAACCTACGGAAATGTTCCTGGAAGAGATGCTGATCATGCTGCAATAGCAAGCGCATCACGCGTCTATGCAGATACTGGGACCAGGTAGTGAGCGTATTTGTCCGTAGCATATTGTTGACACTGGTAGCTGTACTGCTCATAAACCCTGCTCCGCTTTGAATGTTCGTAATCGCCTCATAAACTGGGGAAGTTTGTAGGGGGGATGATCCAGTCGGAAAGCTTCGGCGAGAAGCTCTGGCGGAAGGAGTTCTGGTACGGCTATAGATAGTTCCACTTCCTCATCGAGCAATCTTTCTATCGCTTCATCTGATAGGAGTGGTCCTCCTTGGCTATTTACAATGCGATGAAGAGCTTCGAGGTGTGCCGCAAGGCGACGGCGTTTCATACTAAGGGGCCGTCAGAAAATAAAGGTGGTAAAGTGAGGAGGTGTGTGGTAAATTATGAGGTATGGATGAAAGAGAAAAAACGATCAGACAGAGATTTCGACCTGCTGGCGAAGGAACTCAATGAGCGGACACGACGACTGCTCGCAGCTTCTGAAGCAATAGTGATAGGGCGTGGAGGAATCGCCATCGTGTCGCGAGCAACTGGACTCTCCTGCAAGGCGATCAGTTTGGGCATCAAGCAACTTCACGAGGAGGCAAGCATCAGCCCAGGGCGCATCAGGAGGGAGGGAGGTGGGCGCAAGAAGACGGTGACAAAGGACGTAAGTCTGAGCGAAGACTTAGAGCGTCTGGTTGAGCCAGTGACGCGGGGAGACCCGGAGTCGCCACTGCGTTGGACCTGCAAGAGTGTACGCAAACTGGCGATGGAACTGAACCGACAAGGTCATCAAATCTCCCATCAATTGGTCAGCGAACTGTTGCACGATCTGGGCTATAGCTTACAAGCCAATCGCAAAACACGCGAGGGAGGTGAGCATCCCGATCGGAATGCCCAGTTCGAGCAGGTCAATGCACAAACCAAGAGCTTTCTAGCGCAAGGCGAGCCTGTCATCTCGGTAGATGCGAAGAAGAAAGAGCTGGTGGGTGATTTTAAGAATCCTGGGCGTGAATGGCACCCAGAAGGAGAGGCGCAGGAGGTGCGGGTCTACGACTTTCCCATTGCCGGGCTGGGTTCGAGCCACCCCTTACGGGATCTACGACTTGGAGAGCAACACGGGCTGGGTCAATGTGGGCATCGACCACGATACGGCGGCCTTTGCGGTCGAAAGCATCCGCCAGTGGTGGATGCAGGAGGGCAGGCAAAGGTACCCAGAAGCGAAGCGGTTGCTCATCAGTGCGGATGGCGGAGGCAGTAACGGCTCACGAGTGCGTTTGTGGAAATGGGAGCTTCAGCTCCTGGCAGATGAAATCGGCCTGGCCATCACCGTGTGTCATTTGCCTCCGGGAACGAGCAAATGGAACAAGATTGAGCATCGCCTCTTTGCCTGGATCAGCCAGAACTGGCGTGGCAAGCCGTTGGTGGATTACGCCGTGATCGTGAAATTGATTGCGCCAACCACGACGGAGGCTGGGTTGACGGTCCAGTGCCAGCTTGACACGAACAGCTATCCGACGGGGCGCAAGATCTCCGATGAGGAGATGACCACGCTCTTCATTGTCCCTGATGCCTTTCACGGTGAGTGGAATTATACGCTCTTCCCGCGCACCAGCTCAATTGATACCTTTATTCTTTGACAATTCCTTAGCAACCACCTTCCAACGCTGGTATCCTGGGATGAATGCCGAAGTGTCTCATCAAGAACCAGCTCGGGCAGCTTGTTAAGGGGTAGTTAAAAGCTTGTACAGAGAAAGTGATCAAAGATGGATGTTTCTGCCGGTATGAATCAATGGGACTACCATGAGATTACCAGGCTCATGGCTCAGCGTGATACTGAGCCAGGTTTCTATGATTTCAAAGAAGTGCTCCATCCACTATTTGGTAACGAGAAAAGCAAGAAAGACCATAATGAGAGTATCCGCAAAACCGCCTGCTCTATGGCAAATGCTGATGGTGGATATCTTATTTTTGGCGTAAAGGATGCGAAAAAGCATCCCGACCTCACCATTGAGCAAAGAATTGTCGGGATTCCTAAATCGAGTGAGTATCTCAAGGAATTTGGAGATAAGATCGCGCGTATTCAGAGAAAGTTGCCTTGCGTCTATCCTGACAGGCTCATCGAGATTCCTGGCAATGACACGCATGGCATTTTTGTCGTTCACATCCCCTTGAGTCCGCTCAGACCACATATGAGCGATGGGTTCTTCTATACACGACTCCGTACAGGAAGTGCAGCATTGATGAACTGGCATGAGGTAAGAGATCAGATGCTCTACACAGAAGGACGCCTCCAAAAAGTCAGACTCCTCCGCTTAAAAATTGCTCAGATCAAAATGCTCTGGGAAATGCAGTTCGGAGGCAGAAACGTCCATGATTGGGAAAGAGAACTGGCTCAGCATTTACAGTATGAAACGGGTGAGTTTGAAGCGCTTCTTGCTGACATGTGTGATCTTCTTCCTGCTCACACTCGTCTTCTCGAGAATCTCCTGGATTTGTCAAGAACCGCTGTCATACTAAATACACTCCGCAATAAGACTCTTCAATTGACGGTCACTACCCGTGAAATGGCGATGGCAGAGGAAAGCAACTTCCTCAGCAGTCTTTGCGAAACCTGTGAGAGGCAACTAGAAGAACTCTTCGGCCCACTCACCAGAGAGAAAACTTGAGTCGCAACGAAAAGGGAGAGTTAAGCGCTGCTTCTCAGGTAGAGATAGCTGGCTACTCGTATAGTCGGATGGGAGATGAGAAGGGAGGGATGGAAAGTGATAACGACCGTTATTTTGCATACACTTTGGATAGGTCTTATTCTGTGAAAGCTATCCCCTTTGCATCCCCTTACTCCCAAACGAGGAGAGAAGAAGCAATCTTCTCTCCCCATCAGCGTTATCGCCAGAAGGACATGACCTTTTTCACCCACTCCTGAATCAGTTTTACCCATGCTGAGGCCAGGAGCCTGCACAGAGAACGGCTGCGCTGCATGCGTTTGATCCAGGGAAGCGAGAAGCTCCAGGAAGACTGCCTTTTCTGATAAACAAGAGAGAACTGCCAGAAAAGTGCAGAGAGTATCAACGATTGCATATTTGATGCTCGTCGTCGTTTAATAGAATACGGAACGATGCTCAACAAGAGTCCGATCCACCAGGGCATGTGTAAAAGAATCTCCATCATGATCCTCCGTCAGGAATGATGGTGCGCACCAGAACGATGTTCGATGACCGGTCAACCAAAGTATGAGGCCAAACGAAGGATCAAGGATGTACAGGAACAGTGCATTCGATGTGCAAAGGGGACTTGGGTGAAAAACAGAGTAAAATTTGCAGAACTCCTTGCAGTGTATCGGGAGCGATGCGGGTGGAGTCAAGGCGAACTGGGAATAAAACTCGGCAACGTTCACCGCAGGGCTTTTTGGTGTTCCTGTCTTACCGTGAGAGCTTGCCAAGCAGCAAATGTAGCGCTTCTTGAGGCTGTGCGCAGAAATGTCGCATTTGTGAAGCAACATTGCTCACACCTAACCAGTCCATTAACGCTAGTATTCCTCCATTTAAGGCTGCTAATGCCTGTGGAGCATTCTTGATACGAACCTGGCAAGCATCTTCACCAAGGGTCACATCACGCCGGTAATGTAAGCGATTCTCGATACTCCAATGCTTTTGATTCAAGCTCAGGATACGTTTGGCATTGGCTTTCTTTCTGGGTAAATTCGTAAAACCATAGACAATCTCCTCGCGCTCTTTCTCTCCTTCCTTTACGTATCTCCTTATTCGGAATATTTGTGCAATTCCTGCCCATTCTTTCTCGAACCATCCGTTCATCTATGTACTTGTCCATATTTCTCGCACTTCTAGCCGCCCATGCCCTTTTTGAACTTTCTTGTAATATTCCCATTCGCCCTGGTCAAGATCTTTATCTTCAAAAAAATCATGTAAATCTTGACGAACTCCAGCTTGGTTATTTTTCGCAATCACTAGATAATATCCATGATAGCCATCTACACCCGCACACCATTTCTTTTGCGTATGGAGTGCGTCTGTACTGATTATCCGTCCTTTTATCAGGAGTGGATGCAATAATGCTGCTGACGCTGTTATCTCATTTTCCTTGCTCTTGACCGCCTCTTGCGTGAGCACTATTCCACTTTCACATTCATAAAGCGACAAGAGATGCACAGAAGGCTGCTCTTCTTTTGCATGACCGAGCGTCCCACGTAACGTTTTCCCATCCATTGCTGTATGAATCAACTTCTCATCGCCCTGATTTTCTGCCAGCAATCGACTTGGTTCCGTATCACACCGCTCTACTGCTCTCGCTTTTACTATCACCTGTGCTATCACCTGTGCCAGCTCTTGCCCATCACAATGAGCTAATGCATTGCTGTACATCGAGTTGACTGGAAATCCTTTTGGCCAATTGAGTTGCTTTTTGAGCAAATATTTCCTTTCTTCCACCCAATCAACTATCCCATTGATGGTTTTTTCTCCTGCCATTTTTCCGAGCAAAATGAGGGTCAAAATGAGCGCGAGAGGATAACGCTTTCCTTTTCCTTTACGCCCGTCTTTCACCTGTTCAAATGCTCTGTACAATGATGCTTCATCTATAACCAAAGACTCCTGGCTGAATTGATCTTCTTCGCCAAATATGGTAAGGTACATCTACGCTATTCCCTGCTTTCATAGGTATTTTAGAATATTCCTATTTTAGCAAGAAATAGCTTCTTTTTTTACTTTTCGGGACTATCGGGACAACCGAAAAGCCCTGATGACCCGATGACCGGGTGTATGAAAAAGTTGTAGGCCATCAAGCAGCCAAAAATTGCGCAGGTTGAGAACGGAGGTCCGTAAAGCCAAGACCGCATCCAGCCCATCAGGAGTCCATCGCATGCCAGAACGTTTAGCACGAGTGGAGACCACCGTTTTGCAAGCGGCCTCGGCAATGCCACTGCCGATATGCATGCCTTTGGCACGAAAAGCGGGATAACGCATGCGCTGTGCATTGGAGAGGAAATAATCCGCTTCAATTTCCGGGATGGAGCGAGAGGTACCGGGTAAAGCCTGGATGCCTGGAAGTTGCTCAATCCGTTCAACGAGTTCTTCAATTTTGCCGTGAGAGAGCAGGTCGTCGGCCAGTTTAGCCCAAATGGCTCCTTGTGGAGTTCCAGATCCATAAACCGCATTGGCGACGTTCCAGAGATGTTCTCGTGCATGATAGAGATCGACAATCTGGGTTGCGTTGGGAAAGTGTTCCTCAGCTACCCGTCGAATCCAACGGGCTCCATCCCCCAAGATCACGACTTCGCATGCGCGGTCCAACCCCCATCGTTGTGCCAAAGCATAGAGGAAAGGACCAAATTCTTCGGCACTCAGCTAGACTTTATCCAACTGAAAATCTGATCACGCAGTGAAAGCGAGCGTATCGACCAGACGATCGAAAAGAGTTCGTGGAATTTTTACCACATCGTGCTCAGAAGACGAGATACAAAAAAAGGTGGAGGGCCAGAGGTAGACTTTATCCAATTGCTAGACAAAAAACGAAAGGCAGAGTAAGCTTTTCTCAAAATTCTGACAAAGGAAAAAAGAAACATGCTGACTCTGCCTACCAAGATTATACACGTGTTGCGCCAATTTGAAGAGATCTTCAGCGAACGCGTGTGGGAATGGGCGAAGGTGCTCTTGATCGGAGCGATCCTGGCTCCTGGAGAGCGAACAGTGACTGCTATCTTGAGAGTGATGGGATGCTCGGACGAAAAGCAATTCCAGAACTATCACCGAGTGCTCAATCGCGCCATCTGGTTGAGCCGAGAACTGAGTCGCGTGTTGCTGGTGTTGCTGGTGGGCTTGTTTGTTCCAGCAAACGAGCCAGTGATCCTGGGCATCGATGAAACCATCGAGCGACGACGAGGCCGCAAGATTGCCGCACGGGGTGTCTACCGTGATCCCGTTCGTTCGAGCAAGGAGTTTTTTGTGAAAACCAATGGGTTGCGCTGGATTTCGCTGATGCTGCTGACGCCAATCCCATGGGCACAGCGGATCTGGGCCTTGCCCTTTTTGACCGTGTTGGCTCCCTCGGAACGCTATCATGAAGAACGCAAAAAGAGGCACAAAACGATCACGGATTGGGCGTGGCAGATGCTCCTGCAAGTGGCGCGCTGGATGCCTGGCCGAAGCCTGATCGTGGTCGCTGATGGGACCTATGCGGTGCTGGATTTCTTGCTGAAAGTCAGCCGCTTGCCCCAGGTAAGCGCCATCACCCGATTGCGCCTGGATGCCTGTTTGTATGATCCTGCCCAAGAGCGGGAGGCAGGCAAAAAAGGCAGACCTGCGCTCAAAGGGAAACGGCAGCCAAAGCTGGCCGAGCGACTGCAAGACCCAAAGACTCTCTGGCAGAAACACACGCTGTCCTGGTGTTTTCAATAACCAGGAAGGTGCCATAACAGCCTCCAAAAATTAAGGGAAAAATCTGCCAACCTAGCCGCACAATCTTAATCGAAAAATCTTGCAATCAGGCAGTCTTTCTGGTATTGTGAAAGAAGGATAGTGTTCCAAACTCGTTGAGAGGAAAGCAGATATGCTTCCCGATGATGAGCGCGAGCGTGTGC
Source organism: uncultured Chloroflexia bacterium (assembly GCA_963802635.1). Taxonomy (GTDB): domain Bacteria; phylum Chloroflexota; class Ktedonobacteria; order Ktedonobacterales; family Ktedonobacteraceae; genus CAVTLG01. Next base: position 2,568,211 of record CAWDJJ010000001.1, read on the forward strand.
GCCGTGCCTACTACATCGACCATCAGACGATCTCTCACATCGCTCAAGAATCACATCACTGTCGCGACACGATTCGCAAAGCGCTTGTCGATCTTCCGCGAAAAGCCTACCAACTCCGGGAGGAACGGCCTGGTCCGCGCTTCAAACCCTTTCAAAAACGGGTTGAGGAGCTTCTGAGTCAGAACGATCTTTTACCTCCCAAACAACGATACACGACTCACAAGATCTTCGAGATCCTCCATGCAGAGGGCTATCAAGGCTGTGAATCGCGTATTGGTCAATTTCGAGCCGAGTGGAATCGAATGCACTATCCACCCGAGGTCTTTCTTCCACTCGAATTTGAACCGGGGCAAGATGCGCAAGTCGACTGGGTGCGCCGTGTCGGTGCATATGAAATTCCCGTGTAACACGGGAGAGGAAGGGGATAAGAACCTCTAGGACATCCAACCTACCTGGAGCGGAAACGCAAAGGGGAAAGCAGCATGTTGGAGAAGCAGAGAACCCTTGAAGGCATGTAAAGAGTTGCTCTGCAAGTCCTGTGTGCATGGTGAAGCTGGACAATTGCTAAACCAGAGTTCTCGCATGATGATCACTTGCATCCGTTAAAATCATGCCTGAAAGAACGACATCGGAAAAACATGAGACCCCAGTCCTCATGAATACCATCCCCTCCGATGAATGGCGGGTAATGAACCCGATAGAGAACAAACGGGCACCTAAACACACTACACGTTTCATATGCGCAAAAGCGGGATCACCTACAAGCGGAGACGGTGCGCCATGTCGCACGATACAACATCCCTGGCGCAGCCAGGAAGAACTAGAGGAATGTTCTTGGGCCAACAGCTTACCCGGAGTCGAAAGACAAAGGTGGACAAGAGCCTGCTGCTAACGCGATGATCACCCGAAACCGTGTACGGTGAAGCATCGCAAGGCCCGCGTGATATGGGAAAAACTGGATTGTTTGAAGTCTAGTTTCCAATCGGGACGGCTTGTTCCCCATTGCTACCACGTGTAAAAGCAATGCTGTGATGTACATTGGTTAAGTCTCTCGACCAGTGCAACCTTCTCATCACAGGCGGTGACCGATGAGGTCAAGTAAGGAAACGAACGGACTCCCTACGTCATGCTCGGACGTGCTGTATCGATGAAACATGGGATTACCTTCCTCACGCGAGTGAGATGGTAACGGAGCGCTGATAGTAGTCGTGAGAGTCACGCCTCACCAGGGAGCACGGGAAGACCATGCACAGGGCCAAGCAGCGCAGGTGACGACGATATTCAGAAAAGTGAGGTACTTGTGATGAGAACAGCCGCAGCGGTGCTGAATATCATCCAAGAACGTGGCAAGCGAAACCTTCCAACTGAGGATCTCTACAGACAACTCTACAACCCGGAATTGTACCTGCGAGCTTACGCGAAACTGTACCCCAACAAAGGTGCAATGACTCAGGGTTCGACATCGGAAACGGTAGACGCAATGGCCCTGACGAAAATCAACAAGATCATTGAGGATCTTCGGCATGAACGCTATCGATGGACGCCAGTTCGCCGTATCTACATCCCGAAAAAGCAAAAAGGAAAGGTCAGACCTTTAGGGCTGCCGATATGTCTTTCATACTGCCTCTCTTTGCAGGCGATGTTCGGGATTCCGATGGTCGCCAACTGGGTGGACCAGAATCTCCAATCCACCCGCATAGTTCTACTGTACCATATTTTGCTTCTGTTGACGAGTGATGCGACGTTTCCAATGTCGTTGAAGCGGCTTGCGAAGCTCCGTGATGATTTCTGGAGTGAGGGTAATCCAGCGTGGACCACGAGGGCAGGCTCGGACACACTCCAGTCGTCCCGCATTGCACCAATCTGCGATGGTCGAGACATTCACGTTCAACACTTCTGCGGCGGCCAAGGCCGAGTAACGCCCATCGCCACGCTGTCCTGTTGCAGCCACGTAGGGGCGTTCTGGACAATCCAGAGGGATCTGATAGGCATGGCGAATCCAGGCGACCTTGCTCGCGGTCAATGTTCCTCCCATGCCAGCTTGCTCCCCTTCTGCATTGAGCAACGCCGCAATCTGCGTCTCGGTATGGGTTGGGGCCAATTCGCGGATGCGAGTCACGACCTGTTGGCTGGTTTGGCGAACTTCCCACGACTTTTTGAGACGGGGAATGGACAGACTTGTGCGGGCTTCAGTTTGCCAACGAATGTCGATGGCAATATCATTGCCACGCTTGCAGAGCGTCACATCTTTGATCAGCCAGCGCAGAAGCTGTTTGCGCTGAGCCCAGGTGGTCGTTGGAGCATCCCAGAGGGCTGGCAGGTTCTGCGCAAGCTGGCGGATGTGTTCCCGTTGTTCCGCAGACAGCATCAGTGCGGCTGGTTTGGGCAAGGACTGGTATTCCCGTTCCATTCGATCAACCTCCTGCAGTTTCTCATTCCATTCCCGCTCCAGGCTGCGGGCGACCAGACGGTTGTCCGGGTCCACGGCCCGGTAGCGGCGGCGAGCCAGGTCTGCCTCGTACTGGACCCGTTCGATCTGTCGCAACGCTTGCTGATCAATCTGTTTGGCACGTGCTTCCAGATGGGTGAGGGCCGAGAGTGCCACTTCCAGCTGTGCGGGTTCAATGGCCTCCAGAAACACCTGAGCCACCGTCTGGTCAATGCGATCCCCTCGCATCGTCTGGCAGGTTTTGACGGCCAGTTGCGCATGCGCTTGATTGCATTCATAGACCAGCAAAGATCCGTCCCGTTGATAGCGAACGCTCATGCGCCGACCACAGGAGCCACAGAGCACGATACCTTGCAACAGCGAGGAGCCTTCACGTACCGCTCCTCGATGAGCATCAACCGGGGTCTGTTGGTTATCGAGCAGTTGGTGTTGGTTGCACAAAAATTGCTCCCAGGTGATGTAGCCGGGATGGGTGTCTCGCAAGACGATTGGCCAGTCTTCCAGAGCCACCCGACGCGTGCGTCCTTTGATGCGTGGCTCCTCGCCGGGCAGCGCATGGCGACGCGTCTTGGTCCGCCCGTAGACGTAGGCTCCGGCATACAGGGGACTGTGCAGGACATCCAGAAGCCGACCATGCGTCAGCCGAACCCACTCCAGTTCTCCGGCTCGTGCTCCGCCCCAATGCCGCGTGGGGAAGAGCAGATGATGCTTGGCGAAGTGACTCACGACGGCCAGCCCCGAGGTGTAGTGCTCAAAGAGCGTGAACACCAGACGAAGAGCTTCGGCAACGGCTTCATCAGGATCCAGCACAATCTTGCCAGCAGGATCATAGACCAATCCGCTCGGCAGGCGGAAGCGCAGTTTCCCTTGTTCGGCTTTCGTCAGTTTGCCGCCCTGCAGGCGCTGATGGAGCCAATGAAGTTCCGCTTCGCTCATTGTCCCCTTGAAGCCCAACAGAAGACGGTCATTGTACGATCCTGGGTCGTAGACGCCCTCCTCGTCAATAACCAGCGTCTCCGTGAGGGCACAGATTTCCAGCAGGCGATACCAATCACTGCACGAGCGAGCCAGACGAGAGACTTCCAGACTCAGGACGGCTCCCACATGGCCCAGCCCCACTTCGGCAACCAGCGTTTGAAAACCGTCGCGTCCGATGGTCGAGGAGCCGGACTGGCCTTGATCCTGGTCAATGACTTCAATCCCTGCCTGTTCCCACCCCAATTCGTGCGCTCGCTTGGTCAAATCATACTGCCGGGTGGTGCTGCCGATATTCTCGCGCACTTGCAGCAGCGTCGATTGACGCACATAGATCACGGCTTGTCTGCTGAGATGATCAGGACGGATTTTGAGGGTATGTTGCTGGATCGGCATGGCAAGCCTCCTCTCGTTCAGATTGGTTCTGGGGACGCGCTACGACCATATTCAATGTGAGTTGCGCTAAGAGGCCAACAACGCGGATTTGTAGATCAGAAGAGAGGTGGACCCAAATGTGAGTCAACGTGCCCTGCTCCTGATCGCAAGAGGAGAGTGGGACCATGCAGCAACCTCCTTGATGTGCCCAAACCAGACCTGCAGAGAGCTCTATCATACCTCATGTTCTCCTCTCGGTTCTTGGCCCTCGCACTGTTGCCCGACCCATTGCGCGATCTGCCACAATCCCTCAATCGAGAGCAATGGCGGTTCGGCTGTGCACAGATCAGGATCAGGTGCTCCAGCGTAGTCGGTCAAGCTGGCGGCGATGGCTCCATGGTAGCCGTCAGACATACGAATGATGAGGTCAGGATCTGGCCCTCGGCGCACACGGATGAGTTGGACGCGCTGGCCATGCAGCGGATGGTGGGGATGGGTCACTCTCACCCATTCCTCAGATCCCTTGGTAAAGGGGGTAGTGGACTGTGAATATGCCTTCCTGGTCAGATAAGCTCCTTCAAGAAATCATCAGACAAATTCTTGAAGCCTTCTATGAGTGCCAATTCAGCGATCATTCACACGGGTTTCGCCCTGGACGAGGTTGCCATACGGCGCTGAGCACCATCAAGCAAACCTGGAATGGCAGTCGGTGGTTCATCGAAGGAGACATAAAAGCCTGTTTTGACCGAATCGATCACGAAATTTTACTCTCCATACTGAGGGAGAAAATTCATGATAACCGCTTCTTACGTCTGATCCGACATCTGCTTCAGGCTGGATATCTTGAGGACTGGCAGTACCACAAAACCCTCTCGGGAAGCCCACAAGGCGGCGTGGTCACGCCTCCTACAAAGTAGCAAAAAAAGTGATAGAGTTTGAATACCAGGAGGAAATCCCGCGTTCACGGCTTCGCGCAGCCTACGGAGATGGTTTCAAAGGCGCACCACTACGGTGTGAGTCGTCTAGCGAAGCCCGTTTCCCGCAGGATGCTGGAAGACACAATGGAAAAGCTCCCCAAGCCCTCTCGACCATCTCACAAGAGAACAGTGCGATTGGAGGTCCATGTCATGTTTGAGCCCAGTCGCCTCGCTCAACAATGTCTAACCGATGCCTATAGTTGTCTCATCCCAACGGTACGCCGTCGCATAGGACAAGCACAATCAAGCGTCAAGCCTGCACAAAGCAGTGCGGAAAGGAAAGCACAATTTCCGCGTCAATCCTCCTCCCCAAGCTCCACAACTGCCTTCAGAAAAAGATTCTCAAAGTTTGCAACATTGTGGGGGGCGTGCTCAGCCCAATACTTTCCAATATCCTGCTTTCAAAGCTTGATAGGTTCGTCGAAACAGAACTCATCCCTGAATATACCAGAGGGAAGAAAAGAGGGCCAAATCAGGAGTACAACCGCCTGATCTCCCGCGCCTGCAAACTTCACAGAAGAGGACAGAAGGAGGCTGCCCAGAAAATGAAGCAACAGGCTCAAAAACTTCCCTCGATTGATCCCTATGACCCCGACTTTCGCCGATTGCGCTACTGTCGTTACGCTGACGATTTCGCACTGTCCTTTATCGGCCCCAGGGAAGAAGCAGAGGCTATCAAACAACGGCTCCGAACGTTTTTACTTGAAGAACTCAAGCTCAATCTTTCGGACGAGAAGATGTTGATCACCCACACACGGGACAGCGCTGCCAAGTTCCTGAACTACGAAATTACCACCTTACAGAGCGATGCGAAACAAACCCGCGATAAGAACGGGCGCAAAGGCCGAAGCATCAATGGGGGAGTGGGCCTGAGAATACCCAGAAAGGTCATCGAAGAGAAATGCAAGCGGTATATGTGCAAGGGAAAGCCTGTTCACCGAACAGAGTTACTCAACGAGAGTGACTTCACTATTATTGCCACCTACCAGCTTGAATATCGGGGAGTGGTCAACTACTACCGGATGGCATACAATCTTCACACGCTCGCAAAATTGAAATGGATCATGGAGCAATCGCTGACAAAGACGTTAGCAACAAAGCACAAGATATCCGTCCGCAAGATCTATCGAAAATATTGAGCGGAACTGGAAGTCAACGGAAAAACATACAAAGGACTTCAGGTCACGGTTCTGCGAGAAGGAAAGAAACCACTGGTAGCCACCTGGGGAGGTATCCCTTTCAGGACTCTGTTGACGAAAGAAAGAAATACTGGAATGGTAAAATAGGAGGGAAAAGTGACAAAGAAGACAGCGAAAAGGAGAAGAACGATGTCAATGAACCCGCAAGAAATCGAAACCATTCCAGCCCAAACGGTGCACATAGCCTGGGCAGCCTGCCCTAAGGGAACGCTGGCGATGCGCTTGCGAGATGCCTTGGGAGATCTGTACCAGGATGAGCAGTTTGCCAGGCTCTACCCGGTAGAAGGACAGCCAGGATACGCTCCGTGGCGACTGGCGGTGGTGACGGTGTTGCAATATACGGAGAATCTCACGGATCGTCAGGCGGCGAACGCGGTCCGCGAAGGGATTGATTGGAAATATGCCTTGGGACTGGAACTCTGGGATGCGGGCTTTGATTACTCCTTGCTCTCGGCGTTTCGTACCCGCTTAGTGGAGCAACAGGCGGAGACCCTCTTGTTAGATCAGCTTCTGGAGGTGTGCAAGCAACATGGCTGGCTCAAAGCGGGAGGCAAACAACGCACCGACTCCACCCACGTATTGGCACGGGTCCGTTCGCTCTCGAATCTGGAATGTGTGGGAGAAAGCCTGCGCGCGGCTCTCGATGATCTGGCAGGTCTGGTTCCTGATTGGTTGATCAAGCAGATCACGCCTGACTGGTTTGATCGGTATAGCCATCGTGTGGAGAACTATCGCTTGCCCAAGGCCGAGAGCCAGCGCACAGCCCTGGCCCAACAAATCGGGGCGGATGGGGTCCATCTCTTCGCCGCTCTCTCGCAAGCCGATGCACCAGCTGAGGCGCGAGACCTGGAAAGTGTGCAAGTGCTCCGACAGGTGTGGCAACAGTACTATGAGGTGTCGGAGGGCAAGGCGAAATGGCGAGCAGGTCCCTCCGAAGCAGACGCAGAGGGTGTGATCCGTTCGCCCTATGATCCGGAGGCCCAAACAGGCAAAAAGCGGGAAACGACGTGGCTGGGGTACAAAGTCCACTTGACGGAAACCTGCGCACAGCCCATGGAGCCACTGTGTCCTCAGTTGATTGTGCAGGTGCAAACGACGGTGGCACCCATTGCGGATGCAGCCATGACGGTCCCCATTCAGGAGCAGTTGGTGAAAGCAGCACTCAAACCGGAGGAGCAGATCGTGGATACGGGCTATGTGGATGCCGACCTGCTGGTGAGCAGTCAGCAAAAAGGGATCACTCTGCTTGGTCCTACGATGCCTGATAGCCCACGAATTGCGCAACGAGATGTAACCAGTAGCGAGTAGGCAGAAAAACGTGTCTCCTTAATGAGGAAGAAGAAAATCGTTCCCAATAAGGAGACAGACATGAACAGTATCACCGATTCTGCAGTAACTATCCAGACCTCTTCCCAATCTCAGCCCTCAACGCCTTGCTGGTTGGGCGAAGTTGCGCTCCTGGTCCACCATTTGCGCAAGCAGGGAGTGCTTCTCAGCTCTTAGCCAGCAGGTGCACTTCGCACGGCGGCGTTTCGGACTCTATGAGGTTCTCGACTTTGTGGCGGTGCTCTTGGGCTACGCCATCAGTGGTGAACACACGTTGGAGGCGTTCTACGAGCGTGTGTATCCTTTTGCCACTGCCTTCATGGCGCTCTTTGGGCGGGAGCGCTTGCCCGCCCGTTCGACGCTCTCACGCTTTTTGGCCGCTCTGACTCCAGAAGCAGTCGAAGCTCTGCGCTCGCTGTTTCTGGAAGATCTGCTTGCGCGGCCACTTTGCAAAGAAGAGCAGCAGTGCGGGCTCACGGATCGAGCAGGCAACGTGTGGAAGGTGTTCGACATTGATGGCACCCGCGAAGCGGCTCGACAACGCGCCTTGCCCCAGGCCCCACAATTGCCTCTCCCTCAGCGCCGGTTGGATAAGGTGTGTGCACCTGGCTACACAGGGCGCAAACGAGGAGAAATCGTGCGGACCCGGACGACCGTCTTGCAAGCGCATTCCTACCAGTGGCTCGGTACCTTCGGCAACCCAGGCAACGGAGTGTACCGAGAGGAGTTGCGCCGAGCGGTGGAGGCGATCAGGTCCTACCTACGAGCGCATCAGTTTCCCGAAGAGCATGCTCTCCTGAGACTTGACGGACTCTATGGGACCGGAGCCGTCCTGGCCGACTTGCTTGGGTTCGCGTTCGTCATGCGCGGCAAAGACTATCGGCTCCTTGACCTGCCAGTCGTCCAGACACGCTTGCATTTGCCTGCCGATCAGCAGTTCTCGCGTTCCGGAAAGTGGGCTAGTTCGCACGCTTTATGACTGCCCGGATGTGCTAGTAGGCCCGAGCGGGCAACGTTGCCGCCTGGTCGTCGCGACTCATCCTGCTGGACCAACGAAGAAGCGCATTGGTGTCGAACGCGATGGGCTTATCTACGAACTGTTCTTGACGAAGTTACCCCAGCAGGCCTTCACCGTTGCTGATGTCGTGGCGTTGTATCTGCATCGTGGGGCCTTTGAAACGACGCTCTCCGATGAAGATCTCGAACAAGACCCGGATCGTTGGTGTTCTCATGCCGCTTGCGGACAAGAAGCCTGGCAGATCGTCTCACAATGGGTCTGGAACCTGCGTCTGGAATTGGGACATCAACTTGAGCCTGAACCGATACGCACGACCGAGTTTGCTCCTGCTCTCCCACCTGTGCACAAAGAGGCGACTGACGTTCCTTTTTCCTCCCAGGGATATGGGCCAGCCGCAGTGGCCCTGCCCTGGAAAGCTGGCCGCTTCTCGGGGCAAGACTTTGTCCTTCAACCGGACGGGACGCTACACTGTCCGGCAGGTCAATCCCTGATTGCGCATGAGCGGCGCAGAGAAGGTGACGGGAGCCTGCGCGTGGTCTATGCGGCCAGCATCCGCAGTTGTCGTCCCTGCCCTCTGCGGCAACAGTGTCAATGGCAAGGCAACGCCACCGCCAAGCCTCGTCAGGTAAGCGTGCTATTACGTCCCCTCATGGTCGGTTCCGCGCCCCTGCTCTGGCATGATTGGAGTCGTCGGCACCATCGACGGGCGTGCAAGCAGAGGCTCGCGTTCCCAGCAGGTGGAGGTGCAGGAAGAACTGGGTCTCTCTGCTGGCCCGAAGCCTGCACCTGTGCCCCTGTCTCGTGCACAACGTGCGCATTCTCGTCTCGACTTTCAAGAGCGGTTCGCTCGCAACGCGCGAGCCTCAACCGCAGGTCGGGTGACGATCAGACTCTTCGGGGTCCCAGAAAGCTTTGCCACTTCTCTGGGTTTTGGCGACGGCGTAACACCGTCTCGGCAGCCGTTGGCTTCTCTCTTCTCGGATAGGCTTGCTTCTTCGAGTGGAAGCTCATGGCTTTTTTTCCTCGCTGTTCCTCAATTTCTCCCATTTTCTGTCCTTTTTGCTCTCCATCCCGCTGTTTCTGCTTTCTCTCACAGGATCAACATCCCATTCTGCACGATTTTCACTCATCAGATCAGGAGAAGCTCTTCAGCAATCTCATTGCGCAATTCGTGGGATAGCAGTTGGCAGGCCAAAGCGGGCAAGGGCTTCGATCTGGGGCACTTTTCCATCGATTGGAGCAAGCAGCAGGCTACCTGCCCCCAAGGGCAAACCAGTGCTCGTATGAGTCAGGCTGCTGAGCGCATGGAGATCGTGTTTGCCTCTGAGACCTGTGCTGCCTGTCCCGTGCGCCAGGACTGCACGCGCTCCCAGACAACTGGACGGGTCCTGCATCTGCGCCCTCAAGCTGCTCATGAAGCCTTACAGGCGCGACGGCTGGCAGAGCAAACGCCCGAGTTTCGTCAGCAGTATGCCTTGCGTTCGGGCATTGAGGGCACGCTTTCTCAGGGCGTGCGGGCAATGGGTTTGCGACGATCTCGCTATGATGGACTAGCCAGAACCCATGTGCAACACATCTTAACGGCTGTGGCCGTCAATCTGGTACGTATTGATGCCGTCCTGACGAACATCCCTCGCGGCAAGACCCGCCGGTCCCACTTTGCCCAGTTGGCATCAATAGCGGCTTTCCCAGTTGGGGCCTGACGCTCATTCGATTTGGAGTCGCATTCGTCAACAGAGTCTTGAAAGGGATGAGCGGCTCCCAACTGCTTTTCACAAATGAGCAGAGCGCGCTGGTAGAGTGGTTCAGCTTCTTCATACTGAGCACGCTCAAGCAAATAGCGACCAGTCACGCTGAGCAATCGCATGCCTTCAAGCTTCTGCTGCCTCAAAACGGGAATCGACTTCGCGCAAGTTAGTGCATGGGGAAGGAGGAACTCACACAGTGACCACGTTCCATGTTCCCCACTTGGAAAAACGGCATTCACCCCCAGCACAGCTTGTTCCATCCACTGCTACCGCTCTTCTTCAGAGAGCACATCTTGCGTGACTTCCTGCACTAATCGGTGCAGGGAGAGCGTCTGTTCTGCCCTTTCTATCAACGAATAGCGATGCAGTAGCCCCAGTGCCTCGTCCATTTCGAGAGCATCTCTTGCGTTTCCGGCTTCCATGTGTGTTATTCCATCCAACACCAACTGTTCTGGGATCTGGTCGGGAGCCAGAAAGGCACAGAACTGGAGTGCTTTGCCTGCTAGTGGATTTCGCTCCTGAATTTGTTGCCAGGACAGAGAGAATGTTGTGAGTACCGAAGCAGGATGGTCATTTGTATTGCTAGGATCTCGCTGATCGTTTGCATTCCGTTCGAGCGAGAAGTCTCGGGCGGAATTGGCGATAACGATCAATATAGCGCTGTAAGGAACCTCCATTCTCCGCAATATATGCTCCTGCCTGATCAAGCGCGAGTGGAAGTCGATCCAGAAGTTGACAAAGATCTTTCGCAAGAGCAGTGTCATCAGAGTTTGCCTCAGTCGCGCTTGCCTTCCTGGCAATACGTCTGGCACGTCGTAAGAGGAATAGAACAGCATCGTCCTCAGCAAGCAAGGGAAGCATTTCGTTCTGAGCTAGCGCTTCTGCATCGCGTCTCCTGGTAGTGATCAGAACACTTCCTTGATGTTTGCTTGGGACGAAGGTGGAAAGAATAGCTTGAGGGTCCTCGACGTTATCAAAAATAAGCAACCAGTCATGATGTTTCTGCAACCAACGTTTGACCTGTGTAATCTGTTGTTCTGCCTCTTGCTGCTCCGGGAGTCCCAACACCTGTGTTGCCAGTTGAAGACAAGCTGCCGTAGCAACTTCTAACGAGTCTGCTTGTATCCAGAGTACCGCTTCATATTGGTCCCCATAGCGATGGGCATACTCAATCGCTACCTGCGTCTTGCCAATGCCCCCCAACCCGCTGATAGCCTGTGGTAACGCAGTGGTTTTCTCTCCAGAAACCAGTCTTTGCTTTAACGATTTCAGGAACGCTTCACGTCCAATAAAGTAAGGATTGTGTGGATAGGGAACATTCCAGTAGTCGGCAGGCCAATTTTCGATACTAAAACCGGCCTCATTGAGAAACTCTCGGCGTTCCTCCTTGAAAAGCTGTAGCTCATCAACGAGTCGGAACACCTTGTCTCTTGAGGGAATGGTTCCACTTTCCCACGTAGCAATCGTGTTGCGGTGAACGGCAGGGCTTTTTGGTTGTCCCGATAGTCCCGAAAAGTAAAAAAAGAAGCTATTTCTTGCTAGAATAGGAATATTCTAAAATACCTATGAAAGCAGGGAATAGCGTAGATGTACCTTACCATATTTGGCGAAGAAGATCAATTCAGCCAGGAGTCTTTGGTTATAGATGAAGCATCATTGTACAGAGCATTTGAACAGGTGAAAGACGGGCGTAAAGGAAAAGGAAAGCGTTATCCTCTCGCGCTCATTTTGACCCTCATTTTGCTCGGAAAAATGGCAGGAGAAAAAACCATCAATGGGATAGTTGATTGGGTGGAAGAAAGGAAATATTTGCTCAAAAAGCAACTCAATTGGCCAAAAGGATTTCCAGTCAACTCGATGTACAGCAATGCATTAGCTCATTGTGATGGGCAAGAGCTGGCACAGGTGATAGCACAGGTGATAGTAAAAGCGAGAGCAGTAGAGCGGTGTGATACGGAACCAAGTCGATTGCTGGCAGAAAATCAGGGCGATGAGAAGTTGATTCATACAGCAATGGATGGGAAAACGTTACGTGGGACGCTCGGTCATGCAAAAGAAGAGCAGCCTTCTGTGCATCTCTTGTCGCTTTATGAATGTGAAAGTGGAATAGTGCTCACGCAAGAGGCGGTCAAGAGCAAGGAAAATGAGATAACAGCGTCAGCAGCATTATTGCATCCACTCCTGATAAAAGGACGGATAATCAGTACAGACGCACTCCATACGCAAAAGAAATGGTGTGCGGGTGTAGATGGCTATCATGGATATTATCTAGTGATTGCGAAAAATAACCAAGCTGGAGTTCGTCAAGATTTACATGATTTTTTTGAAGATAAAGATCTTGACCAGGGCGAATGGGAATATTACAAGAAAGTTCAAAAAGGGCATGGGCGGCTAGAAGTGCGAGAAATATGGACAAGTACATAGATGAACGGATGGTTCGAGAAAGAATGGGCAGGAATTGCACAAATATTCCGAATAAGGAGATACGTAAAGGAAGGAGAGAAAGAGCGCGAGGAGATTGTCTATGGTTTTACGAATTTACCCAGAAAGAAAGCCAATGCCAAACGTATCCTGAGCTTGAATCAAAAGCATTGGAGTATCGAGAATCGCTTACATTACCGGCGTGATGTGACCCTTGGTGAAGATGCTTGCCAGGTTCGTATCAAGAATGCTCCACAGGCATTAGCAGCCTTAAATGGAGGAATACTAGCGTTAATGGACTGGTTAGGTGTGAGCAATGTTGCTTCACAAATGCGACATTTCTGCGCACAGCCTCAAGAAGCGCTACATTTGCTGCTTGGCAAGCTCTCACGGTAAGACAGGAACACCAAAAAGCCCTGGGGTCATCTCTCAAAGTTGCTCTTTGGCAATGTGTGTGCTACAATGTAGAGCAGTAGTATTAAGCATGTTAGAGGATAATTTCCGACGTTGTCTTCAATACATTTTCATCTGGGGATGTCGGGTTTCGACAGGTGGTCGGATTGAAGAATTGCAGGTCGAGGTGTCGGTATGCACTCTCGTTAAACAACCGACAAAACAATAGTTGCCAAACAAGACAACAATAGGGTGGTAACACCCGCTTTCGCTCTCGCTGCCTAATAACCAGTGACGCGACGCCCACCCGGCCTTAGTTCGTGGGGTTGGGATCGCGGGTGTCATACACGCGAACTGCGGTGACGCTGATCGCCTTCTAGGCGTCATCTAAGACCAGAGGGCCAGCGCTAAGGTATCCTGTCAGTGGGAGACTATAGCGAAAAGCAAAACACTGACTAAACTTGTAGCACATTCTTCGGTAAGTTCGCCTGGACAGGGAGTTCGACTCTCCCTCATCTCCACCAATAAAAGCGCTTGCAGATTGGCTTTACAAGCGCTTTTATCTTGCTCCCTTTTCTGGATATCCAGGCAATTGACAGTTTATTGACAGTTAAAGACTATTCCACCCGCTTTTCACGTTTGATTGCACTCTCCCACTTGTCCATTGCACTCTTTTGCAGAGATAATGAACCGTGCAGGTAGATCGTCGCTGTCATGTTGATGTTGCTATGGCCGAGCATAAGTTGGATCACTTTCAAGTCAACGCCCATCTCCAGCAACAATGTTGCCGCACTATGCCTCAGATCGTGAAAGTGTATATCAGGCAAGCCAGCATTCACGAGCAATCGTTTAAACATTTTGTCAAGATAACGCGGATTGAAGTACCCTCCCTCAAGGTCAGTCAGTACAAGATCACGATCCTCCCACTTATCACCAACCTTTAGACGTAACTCCTTTTGCCGGATGCGGTGGGTTTTTAGCATATCAACAATGAGCGACGGCATAACAAGCATACGTTCACCCGCTGCGGTCTTTGCTTCATTTTCAACAAACCCGCGCTTGTTGATATAGTCCACTGTCCGTCTTATCTTGAGAGTGGCATTTTCAAAATTTACGTCGGTCCAGTGTAGCGCTAATATTTCACCTCTACGCATGCCCATTAACAGGGCTAACATGATCGCTGGCTCTAACCTATCGTTCCTCACAATGTCTAGTAACCTTTGGGCTTGCTCTAGTGCTAAAAAGGGCCTTTCCGTTTTTATCAGACGTGGAGGAGAGACAACATCGCAAACATTGTGAGAGACATAGCCCCATTTAATTGCATCGTCTAATGCCTTGTGGAGCACTCCATGAATAGACTGAATGGTCTTCGGCTGTAAGCCATCACCCTCCTTTTTCCTGTATAAAGCATTGACCTGCTGAGGGGCAAGCTTCTGCAACTTAATATTTCCCAGCGTAGGAATGATATAGGAGCGAATGAGCTTCCGGTACTTCTCATAAGTGCTTACTCTCACAGTGGGTTTACTAATCTCTTCAAGCCAGTATTCCAGGTATTGCTTGAGCAATTGATCAGGCTGAGTAGGGAATGTACCTTGCTCAAGTTCTCTTTGAGCAGACTTCAACTTTGTGTATCCGTCCTTTTCCGACTTTACATAGGTTTGTTTATACTTGTCCCCCGTCCAGATTTGCATCACCCATCGCCCATCGCTCCGCCGAAACACAGAACCTTCACCCTTTGCGCGCCTTCCTTTTTGTTTTGGCATATGTCACTCCCTATAAACAAAAGACCCTACTGTTTCGGTTAACAGCAGGGTCACATTTCAACCTATTCACATAGCCTCTTGTTGCTTTATCCAGTCCTGCAAGGACTCTGGATACACGCGCCTCATACTACCTATCTTCACGGATGGTAAGCCCTTGCGGTTCATGAGGTTATAGACCGTTGCAGGACAAACGCCTAAAGCAATAGCCACATCAGGAACGCTCAACAATAGAGGTTGAGCCGTTGATTGTCTTTTACGTTGCGCCATACATATACTCCTTTATTACGCTTTTTGTGCATACAACAACTTCTTTTCCCGTACGACGTCCACCGGAGACGTGCGCGTTTTCTGCCAGCGTTCAATCACCTTGTCATAGATCACGCTGAACATTTCCGCAGCACAATTATCATCGTCAAGCTCCATCTCACACCATGCCGCGAGCGTGGTCGCATAGCCCGCAATCGCCGCTACACCTCGATCTATGTTTTTCTCCCGGTGCACTTGCCGAACAAGTGGGCCTAAGCCGTCCAGATCTTTGTCCCCATAGTCATCAAAGGCGTGTTGCAGGTGCACCCATCGAGGATCAGTGTTCCACCGGGTTCTATTTTTGCCAGGACCAGGACGGACCATGCGTAACCATTCACAGGTGCAATACTGCCATAAGCGCTTAATATTGCTGATGGCATCCGTGATGCTGTCAATGTCCATCTCACGGAAACCGGAGCGCTCAACGGCGTATTCGATGCGCCAGACGGGTTGCTCACCATCCCAGCCGTGTGCTTTCCAAAGCGGGAAAAACCATTGCTTCTCAGGAGAACGCTGCTTGATTTCGGCTGTCTTGTTGTAGATTTTGAGATTGATCGGGCGTCCATGTCCGCTAAAGGTGATGGTTTCCAGCGTGCGCCCGTAGTAGTACTCCTGGTCCTTTTCTGACTCACGAATAGCCCGCTTGACTAGGGCATGAGTGACAAACAGGTGACGCCACTCTGCGGGAAGCGCTAGCCCCACCACGTCAACACACATATCAAGTTGCGCCGCTTGTAGTCCGACGTCATCCCCAAAGATGCCATAGAGCAAGCCCTTTACCTCGTCTATCGCATCCTGCACATTGCCCAGAGACCAGAGGTAACTACTAGAGAGTGTTGCCTTTGCTATCATGGGGATCTTGAGCCGTGGGGCTATTTTTAGCTCAAGACAATCATTGCGCAGAATGTACCTCCATGCCGGTGCACTGTTCGGAAACATCAGCATGCGCGCATCATGAAAGGTCATCGAGGTTGCGAGCGGTTTGTTGTTCTCCTTTGCTTTCTCTTGCCATGCCTGGAAAAGCAAAGAAAGCCGTTCGGGTATCTCTTGCTCTTTACGTGGCTTACCATCATCACCCAGACGCTTCACATTGACTTTGACGGTATCAATGCCCGTTCCTACAATCTTTACTTGTTCTACCATTGCTTTCTCCTACAAGATTTCTTTTGTCGTTTGTTGTGCAACGTGCCCTTACCTCTGACGCTCTATTGCCCACAGATGGAGCACACCGGAACCAACGCCCGCTCTCCTGGAATGGCCGGGACAAATGGGTCAATCACCACTGGGACAGGACGAGCTATATGCTGCAACTCCCTTGCGCGGTTCTCATCTGTGATGGTCCAGTGCCCAAAGCGTAGAGATGTGCGCACTCTTAGCACCCTCGTTTGCATACGCTTTGCTCGCCCGTTCGCCCAATGGACATCAGCCCATGAACCATCCTTTGCAAGACGCCACACGGTCCCAACGACGGTAGGGCAACCTGCAACTACCACCCAATCAGCACGCTTGATTTGTGGCACCCCACGGGGACAATCGTTCATATGTACCTCCTAACGGTCTTCAGACCCCTCTACAAGGGCATTCACGCCCATTTTTGTGTAAAAAGAGGGACCCGTGTTACTAGGACGGGCCCCTCGATTGACCTTGCTTGAATCTTTGCTCAAATGCGTTGTTTAGCTGTGTCAATCTTCGTTGAGCTTTCGGCTTGAGCATCATTCCTACGAGATGCCAGTCAGAAACCTCTCCATTTTCTAGCTTTCTGACACACGAGAAACCATGTACTGTATGACCTGTTGCACTGTATGTCATAGAGACTTCAATCAGATAGTAGGGTCTTGTTTGTGTTGCCATAAATGCTTTCCTTCCATAAAGATAGCGCTCACCTGCATTAAGACAGTGAGAGCTCTCATCTTTCACCCGAGAGAACACCATCTCCCTGGATACGTTGCCAGAGGGACCGCGCATCCAGGTTGTAGAAGTAGCGCAAGAAGTCAAAGACCGAGCCGCCTTGCTGCCAGGTGTAGCAGTACCAACAGTACCCGCCTGGCACCCCTGGACGATACACCTTGAACGATGCGCGGGTATCTTGCCCGCATGGGTGATGCCAGGAAAACGGGCATTGTCCTACTCCCGTACGATCCAGATCGACAGAGCGCCCAATGACCATGAATGGGTCTTGCATGGCGCACCACTCCCGAATAGTGCGCTTGTCTCGTTGCGTTGGTCCGTTCATGACAGGAAGGGAAAACGATGTTTTTTTGTGAGGTACCGGCCCGACATGGGAACGTGGGGACACGTCCGGGACCGTGACCCGCTCAATGGTTGCCAGCCAGGTGATTGCCTCGCTGATGGTTGCTGCAACAGGCACGGTCTCCGAATTGGCCCGTTGCACCACAAACGGGTATCGTTTTCCTGATCGGTGGTGCACCCCAAAGGGTAAGCGAATCACCGACCCGTAGCGCTTGATGATGTCCTGTTTGGGGTAGAGTTCCATCCCCGTCGGGCAATAGGGATGAAGCCAGGCACGCGCCCGCGCTGCATCAACCGGTGCAGTAAAGAAGACCCACAGATGTCCGGCACGCCTGGATTGTTCCAGGTACGAAACGACCCCGCGGGTTGCGAGCGTGTCTTGCACCTGGCAGAGAACCGCTAGTCCGTGCTCAGTATCGTCACTATCAAAGACGGCATAGGAGCACAGTCCGCGTTCATTGGTGACATAGACGCCTATCGTGTGTTGCCCTGCCAGGTGCTTGCGCACGTCTTGCGTCGTCAGCGGATGGCCCACCCGATAATAGAGGCCGTTGTTTCGCTGGAGCGCAAAGTCATCAGAACGGTTGACAAACGTCTGCATGAAAAGCGGGACATCCATAGGCACCTCCACAACAGCAACGCCCTCACCATCTCGTGAAGTGAGGGCCAAACACACTATTCATCGTGAGTTGACGGGTACGAGCGGACTGCTTGTTCAGCCAAAGCACTTCTCTGTGCTGCTTGCCATGCTCCCCAGCGGTAGGAAGCGTGACGCGGTGCCAGTCAGCAAGTCGCTCATCATACAGCGGATGTGCATAGCCAGAAAGCACCACCGCGCCGCGATGGGTAACGAGATGATCAAGTAACACGCGATGATCATCGTCGGTCATCTCATAGGGATAGTATTTCCCTGCACGGGTTGCGTGGATATAGGGTGGATCGACATAGAGCAACACATCTGGGGCGTTGTAGTAGTCGATCATTTCAAGGGCTGGCTTGTTGCGGATCTCTGCGTCTTTGAGACGTGAGGCCGCCGCAAGAATGCGCGTTGGCAGTTGCTGCCAGAGCTTGACCGGATACGTGTTCCCATGCAGTCCGTTATGCTTCCACCCACTGACGTGGTGCAGCGTGCCGCCGTGTGCTTGCCAGCATCGAATGAGAAACTTGCGCGCATGCTCCACCGGGTCAGGGTCCGTGGAGTCTCGCTCAACGGCGTTGTACTCAGACTCAGCCCATGGGGTCATCTCCAGCGCACGCGCTAACGCTTCCGGCTGGGTACGAATGACCGTGAAGAGGTTGACGATGGAGCCATTGAGATCGTTCAACACCTCATGGGCTGATGGCTTTTTACGGAAGAAGACCGCTGCACTTCCACAGTACGGCTCAACATAGTGCACGTGGTCCGGTAGATGCAAGACAATCCAATCGGCTATTTTCCACTTGGCCCCGGTGTACTTGAGGATCGGTTTGATCATGCTCGTCTCTCTCACTGCTACACCGTCAGTGCGTGCTGTGCACGTTGCGCCGGGTCCTGTTGCATACAGTCCAGGTAGCGCGTGTAGCATGCCTCCGCCGCCTGCTCTAGTGCATCTTCAATGGTCAGTGCCTCGACACACTGTGAGACGTGATAGATACCACACCGCAAACAGCGGTAGCCCGCAGTACAAACGATGTTCAATCCTCGATACGCTGCCTGGAAGCTTCTGGGAGGGGAGCCGGTACACTCTTTGATAATATCGATAGCGTGAGCGCACCGCTCAGGGTACACATTACTGCGCACTGCAAGCGCTACCCATTTTTCTTGCTCATACGCTTCCTGCATACGTGCCCGTGCCCAACACTCAGTGACTGCATCAGCACGCCGGGTAAAGGCCGTATCGCCTCCACCCAGGGTAAAGAGGGAACTCAGGATAAGAGATCCATCAGGATCATCAATGGTGTAGAATTGTTCCGCCTGGATGGGATACCACCGCCCGTCAATGCGCGCAACGGTGTAGCCACTGGGAAGAGTTGTAGATGTCATAGCTATACCTCTCATTCAGAAAGAAACGCTCCCTCCTGAAATAAGAGGGAGCGATCATAGGTCAAAACAACACAAGGGAAAGGGCCGCTTAGAATGGGTGGTCGTCCAGGTCCCCCAGATCCTCTGTGTGCTGCACGGGGTTTTTCGTTTCCAGGTACCAGGTGAGCAAGGTTTTAAGAGCCGCCGGGATCTCGTCATGTTGCAGCTGCACGCGTGACCCCCATTTGTCATCAATGTTGGTCTGTTCTATTTGCACGCCGTCATAGCGCTTGCTGATCAGATGAAAGCGGCTATCGCCATAGGTTTTTGAGGAAACATAGACGCGACTATTCTCCTCGACTTCGGTGGTTTCAGTTGCCAGAAGTGCTTGAAGGGCTTCAAGTTGCCAGGGTTCCATAGAGGTCGTTCCTTTCTCCCGCTAAAACGGGTGGTCGTCTAATTCACCGAGATCATCAGTCTCGCTCAAGAAGCTTGATGGTTGTTGCTCCTTTGGCTTACTGTCCAGGAGCTGGACCGTTGAGGCAATCACTTCAAAAGCAACGCGATTCACCCCCTGCTTATCGGTGTATTTCCGTTGCACTAGTTCGCCTTGCACGAGCACTTTTGACCCCTTGCGGGCGTATTGGTTCACAATCTCTGCAAGTTTCTGCCAACATACGATGTTGTACCAGAACGTTTCCTGATTTTCTCCGCGCTTGCGACCATTCACCGCAATACTGAACTTTGTGACGGCGTTCCCATTGGTGGTATAGCTCATATCCGGGTCCTGTCCGAGACGGCCCGTAAAGATGACTTGATTGAAATCTTGTGGCATCGATGTTGCTCCTTTTCTACAGAAAACAATACCCACTCTCACAGATCTGCTCATCCTCAAACAACGAGCCTTGCACATGATCAGTTGTGACCGTTGCCAGGGGCTTTTGCTTATCGGTGAACCAGATATCTCCCTTGCCTAATGCATGACTGCGTTTCCGCATGAGGTCTTCTAGGTCACAGGCTTTCTTGAAGAGGTCAGGTTGTGTATTTCGCATCTCTTGCCAGACAGGCAGAGAATGAAAGGGACAAAAGTAACAGGATGATTTAGGAGGAACCGGCAACCCTGCACGCGCAATGCAGTTCATACAGTCTTGTCGGTCAAGCTTCTGATCAATGAGCGGATAGTCTAACACCTTCCAGGGCTTCTGTGGATCAACACCCTTGCGCATGCGGTGCCATTCATCCAGGGATATCCCAAGCCCAACGGTTGCGCCTTCGCTTTTTGCTCCGTGTTCCCGTAGCCAGCGATCTGCAACCTCAATCTTAAAATCGACCGTACAGCTCCGGTTGCCAGGTGCGCCTGTCCCCAAACGAACCGGAATACCAAGGCTACGACTGCGCGGATTGACTAACTGACTGTAGAGCGTGACTGGTTTCCCAGCACGCTCCCCTTTTTGCCAGGTCCGTTGCAGCTCGATCAGTTCAATGTGATGCGCAAGTGCATACGGTTTTGCGACCGCATTCACATAGGTCAGTGTCTCCGGATTCTCAGAGTCTGCTCCCACATTGCAAAAAAGAAACGTGCGATAGTCAAGCTTGCCGTGCGCAGCTAAGACAAGCGCGGCGGTTGACTGCACGCCGCCGCCATAACTAAAGACTTTAAGCATGCTTCCTACCTTGCTCTACGCAATCTCTTGATTGCTGGTATACATCATACGGGGTCAATTCGTGCGGGAAAAAGTAGCGCTGTGAGTGCCAGACATCCAACACCACGGCGTACCGGTTACGGGCACGATGCACGTCAAGCGGAACATCCGGGTCAATGTGGCCTGCTCCACAGGGTGTCATCACGCGCTGATTGAGGGTGTAGGATGGAAGCCGTGCACCCAACGCGCACGCGACTTTGTCGTAAATCACCTTGCGGTGACACGTTTCGTAGTGAGCACAGCCACACAACAACACGACCGTGAAACCGTGCTCGAGCTGATCAATAATCCAGGGGAGACCGTGCGTCTCATTGGCAAGCTGGATAGGACGGTCGGTGTGATGGTGGATATTGCCAAGCCAGTCACCACGCCAGCGGTAGCGCTCTTGCCAGGTGATTTCTAAAGCACGGCGTTGCCAGAGTGGGGACCAGTTGCACGACGGGTGCAAGCGGGTATCGACTATCAATGCCTGTGGATTGACCCGCATGGCTTGTTGGAGTTCCCATGGGGTCCGCTTCTGGGCATAGCCAAAGGTGGCGAGAGATCCTAGCATGCCGCACGCTGTCCTTTCCAGTGGAGCGCGATCCGGTGTTTCAACTGTTCGAGGCTGATCACCCCTTCACGCAAGCGCAACCAGTAGTCATAGCGCCCGTGGCACCGTGGGCAGAGACACCATAAAAGCGGGTGCGGGTTGCGCGTATCGTTCAGATGGACATGAGCCGCGTGCAGCCATACCGGATACTTTTTGCCGGTACGCTTGCTCCGCATCTTGGCACCATGACGGATATGGCAAGACTGGCATTGCCAGCCAGCGGCTTCCTTGCAGTCACAGGCAAGCTGTTTCCAGTTGGCTGGGTAGCTATGAGCGTTCCACATGTGGCCTCACCCTCCGTTGTGCCAGGGTCGACGCGCTACAGGATGGACAGAGGGAAGAGGACAACGCCGGGTAAGGCTCTCTGTGAGCCTGATACCAGCACCTGACACACGGATACGTTGGAACCGCGTGATGGTGTTCTTGCTCTAGCTGGAGCATGAGCGCGTTCCATTGCTGTTCTGTCATCGTGCTACCCTCCCTTCTTCGGGAGGCATGGCATGATAGATGACTCCATCAAGTGCCCGTCCACCGCTGTTGTGCTGCGCTCCACCCCATTGCTTGAAAAAGTATGGGACCTGGGCATACTGGCACTGCGCACGCAGATCACGCGCCCACTGCGGGTCCATCGGACGGGCACGCCTGCCACTTTCCCCGCCCACAATCACCCAGTGCAACGCGTGCAGCCAGGGGGTCAGGTCAAGCGGTTCAAGTAAGGGTTCACAGGACAGGAACCGGACGCGTGCCGGAACCTGCACAAGCATGGAGATGCGCTCACTGGCCCGTGTTTGCGTTTCCACGCTGGTCCCCACCCACACGTGATCGGGCCAGTTGGCAGGTCCCCAAGGAGCCATCGCCATGATATGCTGAGGGCGTTTTGTCAACAGCAACCAATTGAGCCAGGGTGTGTGCTCAATGAGCGGCCACAGCTTCGTGCGCTCCTCTGCGACCGTTGGATGATCCTCAAAGGTGTCAGCCATCGAACTACAAAAGACGTTGCGTCGGTGTCCAGTGCGCTCAGCCTCCCGGTTCCACTTGACAGGCCCTTGCCAGTACGTCTCACTCATGGTGTTGCGAGGCTTGCCCGGTCCCCACAGATCGAGACCAAGCCGGTGAGCAAAGGCATCCGCGTAGCAGTCCCGGCACGCTTCCGAGACTTTCACGCAGCCCCACACGATGTTAAAGGAATAGCCTGGAATCATCGTCCCGTCTGGCAATTGTCGCCAGGTCCATTCAATAGTAGTGGTCATGACTTTGCCTCCGTCTGGCCTGTTGCTCCTGTGGGACGCTCTCGGCGATGCTGGAGAAGACGATAGGTCCATAGCGTGATGCCTCCATCCAGGACGGTGAGCAACAGGAAGAGGGCAAGCATCCCGGTCGGTTCCTGCATAAAGCGGGCAATGCCTACCAGCATCGCAAGGACCTGGGAACATACAAAGATGCCGCGTGCGGGAAACACTAGCGAGACGGCAATATGATGCCGCTTTTCGCGGGCATAGCGCTCGTGCCGATAGGTTTCCCACCCAGGGCCATACATCCCCAGGTGCGCAGTTTCCACCTGTTGCAGATACACCGTGATCTGACCGATCCGGGTATCATGTTGCATCCAGGCGCACGCCAGGAACAACGCTAACACGGGGTAACACAGGATGGTCAGACTCACCTTTACCATGATTGCAGCCCTAGCCCGAAAAAGGACGCCGCCACAATCATGGTAAAGGTGAGCACCTGTTGTCGCAGGTCCAACCGCAGCCCGATCTCTGCACGCAATGCTTCGTACTGTGCGACGAGCATGCTATCACTCAAGGTGTCTCTCATCGTGCTACCCTCCTAAGATGGTGTGAATATAGCGACGCGTCTCCGTTGGGAGCCAGGATTGCCAGTTCGCGCCGCCATGTGCGACGGCGTAGGAAACGGCAGCACATCCGGCGTTGTAGCAAGCCAGGGCCATTGCATAGCTTCCCTGGTACCGGTCCAGGTAGCGCCGCATGAGACGGGCGGCACCTTGAAGCGATTGCACCGGGTTGTGTGGATCGATGCCCAACCCTTGCGCCGTTTGGGGCATAAATTGAGCGATACCTACAGCCCCTGCAGGGGACACCGCGTCCGGGTTGAACCCGCTTTCTTCGTTCATCTGACGAACAAAGATCGTTGGATTAATGCCAGCATTCACCGCGTCTTGACGGGCAAGCGTGACATAGTATTGCTGAGACGACGTATACTGTGATGGACTCAGTTGATTAATCCGTACAATGGTGTGCGTGATAGCAGGGGATGTGCTACCGGTGATTGGGGCATGTGTTGCCAACGCATAGGCATGCAGACAGGCAAAGACCAGAAGCAAGCCAACACACGCTATCATGGCGGCTTTCATGGTTGGGCCTCCCTCCCAAAGGAAAGGCCCGCATGATACAATGATCATACGAGCCTTACGTGTTGTGCGGCCTTCGTTCGCTTGACTGCAAATCTGAGGAATGAAAGCCGCTCGTTTTTGTTGTTTCCAGGAACGTTCTTCTGCTTACTCCTCATCCTTACTCTTGCGAAAGTAGATCATGTAGATGGAGTAAAGCAGTGCCAGAAGAATAATCACGACGATTATCACATTGTCCAGGGTCATTGTTCCACCCCTTTACTGTATGCGTTCTTGAGATAGCCCAACACGCCGAGCATACTTGCGCGCTTTTGTGATGAAGGAAAGGGCCGCGCCTCCAACCGTGAGCAGTCCTATCACGATAAGGGCAAGCGTTCCTTCAGGTGTCCAGGTTGAACCCGACGGTGTTACGGGATGTGTTGGTGAGGTGGTCACGTGCTGCACGGGAAGGGTGGTCTTTCCAGGGGTTGCGATGGCATGCACGGTATGTCTGGCTACCGCGTGGACCACTGGGGTTACTTGCGCTGTGACCGCCGAGAGAAACGGTTGATTTTGCAGGGGGGAATGGGTATAGAACCCAACGACCGATGCAAAGGGATCACTGAGCATAAAATGGATGGCAATACATCCAACGAACAGAATGACGAATGTTCCGACCGTCTTCTTTCCTTTCATTATCCAGAAAACAACAACAATTCCAATAGCGAGGACTTCAGTCAATTCACGAGGAGACATTAGGAGTATCCTTTCTTTTTCAGACGAGCATCACCCGTCCGGTTTCAAAATCGATCACAGATGATTGTTTCGCAAAACACGATTGACACAAAACTACAGGGGTCACACTACGATAGGCGATCATATGATCTGGAGTTTCGAGCGTACAGAAGGCACACGACCGAGTGTTCGCGTGGACCTCTGCCTGTGCTACAAGGACATCAATGCGGATGTGTTCGCGTTGACGCAACGTCAGGACCATGCCAGCGACGAGCGTCACAAGCGCGACGATACCCACAAACAGAGTAGGAAGCATAGCGGTATCCTCCTTTGCGTGACGTGCGTGCTCAGTTCAGCCAGATAGCCAATACACAGATACCCGCAAGTACACACCAACCCGCCGCAAGGACCGCGCACGGGTCAGCCAGGGGCGCAAACACCGGGAAACACACACCAATGGTGTAGAATATCCAGATAGCAACAAAGGCCGCTACCATGTGGGAAAGGGCTGTTTTCATAGAAGTTGACCTCCTTCTGAGGGAACAAAAAGGTGTGCTATCCACCTGACAAGAGATGTGCTGCCATGTGGATAGGCGATGATGGACTACAAGGGTTGCTGTTCATCCCACAATTTGAGGGGTCTTCCTGCTCGGCGATGACGCAGACGTCTCACCTCCGCTTCAATGCGCCAGCGGGTTCCTGGACGAAGCGTCATCAGCCGGTCAATCGCGCCTTTGTGTCCCACAATAAGCGCTCCTACCAAGACACAATGACCGTAGTGGGACCGACGAAAGCGCTCAAACCGATCAGGATGGTCCTTGAGATCCAGGTCTTTTGCTGGGGGAAGTGAGGCTTCAAACCGCGTCTTCAATGGCTCGGTCCACTCTAAGGTATCCATTGCCAGGACAGGAACACTGACACATGAATCGTGCGTTCCTGCTATAATCACTTCTATCCCACTAGTATAGGTATTGAGATTGTATTTGTACCAATCTGATGACCTTGCCGTGATCAGCGCCCAAAAGTCGCGGTTGTGCTTTTCAGAATGGATACACACACGCCGTCCGTTCGCGGATGCAGAGTCAGCAAGGATCGTCACGCCTACCTGTCGTTGCTGATGTTGAATAGCTCGTTGCGTATCTTCAAGAGAATAGCGTGTGTAGCGACGTTTCGGCATCTTATTCGCCCTCCTCTGTCACCGTGGTTTGTCCCGGTGGCTTCAGCAGTTTCGCTGTGCTCATGAAGCCTTGCAGCGTGCCGAGCAACTTTTTCCGGTCCTCTTCTGGCATCTTGGGATCAAAGATGGCACGCATCATATTATTTTGCAGCGTGATAAACATCGTCGCCTGTTCCTGCTGCGTTCGCAAGGTATCAACTTGCGTCTTGTTCTGCATTATCTCGACCTGCAGCCGCGTTTTCAGCTTGTCATCTTTGATCTGAGCCTCCGTGTGCGCCTCGCGTACCCGCAAGATGCCATCATTGATGGTGGTGATTTCCCGCTGTTTTTGTGCCAGCAAGATATCTGCATGCTTCGTTCGTTGTTCCTGCTCTTCCTGTGCGCGCTCAGCGGTGGTCGGCTTTTCCTCATGCGCAAAGGCGGTATAGCCATCAGCGACCAGGGTGAACGCCGCACGCAGAATAGCGAAGATCCACACGCCCCAAACACCAATACCGGCATCGTTCGTTTGGGCCGCCACAAAGATAATCTGTGTGGCGCACACCCCAGCCGCCAGAGCAAACCAGAAACGAAATTGCCGCTTCAGCTTGAGACGGTCTAATGCACTGGCACCACCACTGCGCCGCTCGCCCCGGTTGCGAATTGTCGCGGCCTTGTAGGAGATGGCTAAAAAGGTTCCCTCCATCACCAATGCAACCGCGACAATAGAGAGACCCGCGATCACGTTCTGCTCTTTTTGTCGAAGCCACAGGACAAGAAAGACCTCTCCAATGGTGCCAAGAACCAGAATAGCCGGGCCAATGAGCGCCCATCCTTCTGAGAAGTTTTCCATCACTTTCGTATTGAAGGACCAACCAAACTCCACGCGGTCGATCTGTTGGTCAACGTGCTGGACAAGCTGTTCAGGGGTATAATTGACGAGATTAATTGCACCCGTGGTATCCTGCGCCTGTGGCTGGCCGGTGCCTGACTGGTTTGGTGATGGTGATGATTGCGCAAGGGCAGAGGTAGTCGCGGGTAACGCATTCTGCCCTTTGCTTGTCAGCTTTGACCATCCGTTCCCAACCCACCCCGCAAACGCACTTGCTTTTCCTTGCGGCATAGACACCTCCCTTATCTTTCAAATTGAGAGAAAAAACGCGTTGAAAAATGCGCAAAAAAATGGGTGTTCAAAAAAAGTAAATACCCATTGGGTACCCGAAAGGTACCCTCAATTTTGAGCACGAAAATGGGGGTTTCTCTCATCTTGCTCTTAGAGCACTCTCAGAAAAACCCCCAGCGAAAACCAGTGAAAAATCAGCGAAGAAATCACGCTTGTTTTCGCGTTGGCGTTGGGGCTTGTGGCGGGGTCGTTGAAGCCGTCCCTTTTTTGCTTGCTCGGGCTTGACGGGCAGACTGAAATTGACTCACCTTACTGGTACGGGTTTCTCGCTTGGCGGTTGCTGCCGCTGCTTTAGCCAGGGCACTGGTACAGACTTTGCCGATCTTGCTGTAGACAATAGCCGCCTCGTTGGAGGTTCCATCACGGTCCTCAATCGATTTCGCCATGTCACTTGCCATTTGTTCAATGCGGGTGATTTCCTCAGGTTTTAATGCCATACGTGACTCCTTTATATAGGTAGTGGTGTGTTCCTAGCCATGACATCCAGGGCTAGCGCCTGACTGGCACCCACACGAGCGACAGTCAGGCGTCAGACCTTGATTATGTAGGGAGGCACGAGAACGGGTTGTCATCAGGATAGCCGGGCGATGTGACCGTCTGATGTATGATCGTTTGTGCCCGCTTGCGGACGCGCCGTTGCTGCAAGCGGTATTCTTTAATAAGCTTTTCCATTTCTTGCCCGTTTAACTCAAGAGATTGTGTCTCTTCTCCATCGGTCAGACGGAACAGCGTTACGGAAAGCGCGTCCAGTTTCAGGACTGTGACCTCTGGAAGCGGATTATAGGCAATGTTGGCATCCAGGCAAGAGGAAAGTAACACCTCTCTGGTGCAATCGTCTGGTAACTTTGTTGTGGTATATGGGGACTTTGTAGCCACTGGTTTAACTCCTTTAGTAACGTGAGATGAAGTAGAGCATCACACAAAAGATGGTACACAATGCAAGGACAGCGACAATCACCGCGATCATTTCGTACAAGTCCATAGAGACTCCTTTCTTTGGAATGGTTATGCTTCCTTGCAGGCGTCAAGGCCGGTTGTCCAAGGGATGTGCCCGTTGTCCACTGGGTAGACCTTGTGACGTTGTCCATTGATGCATGCATAGGCTTGGTGTCTGATGTATCTAACTGGGACCACAGCAACATGGTTCCCGTGTGCGACTCGTTGCGAATACCCATCTAAGTCATAGCCTGCCTGTGTGGCTAAGTGGTGGATGTGGTCAAGTGCCGCATGGATAAATGCATGGTAAAGTAAGTCGTTTCCTTGCTCGGTTATTCCCTGGGTCAACAATCCTAACGCCTCTGCTTGTTCTAGCAGATAGTATTCAGGGAATTGATAGGAGCCTGTTTTTCGAACGTAGTGTCTCGCAGTAGCGCGTCCAAGGGTGCGCGCAAGCACGGACATCCGCCACCGTAGAAACCAGAGATACATAGTCATGTTCCTTTCTTTGTCAAAAAGCCTGAACCCGCTCAAGCTCATCACGACTTACCCGCGTCTCTATCTGTTTGTGGAGAGATGTACAAAAGAGGATCTCTGTTTGATGGAGGAATACACAGATAAGCCGTATCAACTTTGCCAGTTGCCTCACTTCCACCTACAGTCCATACCTGGAGCGTCCCATGTGACGCGCACCATCCTGCTTTTTCTTCACGTGTAGAGGTTTACTTCGCCTACACACGCGCCAGGTACGACCTGTCCCCCGTACAGTAAGATCGTGATACTGCACAGGAAATCGAGCGACGATTGATCGTTACAGCGTTCCTTTACACGTCGATACTTCCGAAACGCCGCGCCCTTGAGTTTACATCCGTTGCCAGATGCTCTATTTGTAAATGTGCTCTAGCAGGCTACGCCCGCCGTGCGATTGTTTAAGTTTGCCTAACGGGTTTCCCCGCAATTCCTAAGCTAAGCAAAGAATACCTGATATTTTTCGGGATGTCAATACAATTTCTGGTTAAATTTGGAATTGCGGGGAAATGTTAGGCGGAAAAATTTGCAAATTATACGGGAGTACTATACAATTAAGGGGAAATCTAAAATTGCATGGGTAAGAAAGGAGCTTTTAATGCCACGTTTGAAACCCGCACCGGGGTATGTTACATCAACAGAAGCCGCAAAGATGCTCGACATTAGCGACGCAACACTTTCTACTTACGTCAAAAATGGATGGCTGAAACGCTATGGACCACCGGAAAGAAAACACAAGTTTTATAAGGAGAGTGAAATCAGAGCGCTAATTGCATCACGCAACACGTTTGATGAGTATCAAGAATGGATACCAGCCACTTTTTCTTTTGCTACGCCTGAAGATATACCTGTCATCGCTGATATCGATGAGAAAATCTTTAATGAAAAAGAGGAAAGCGCAGAACCAAAAGAAGTATACACACGTTGGATAGGCGAAACGTATCTTCGCTGGATGCAAAAGAATCCAGAGACATTCTTTGTCTTACGAAACAACCAAGACAAGATTGTTGGCTTCGCCTCGCTTGTGCCAATGAAAAAAGATACGATGAACCGTTTCATAAAAAACGAAATCAAGATGAGCGATATCCCATCTGATGACATAGAACTTTTTGAACCGGAAAAGCCGTTACACTTATATGTTATGGCACTCTGTGTTGATCCAACATACAATGTATCCATTAAGCGTAGGTACGGAGCAGGGTTGATAAGAGGGTTGTTTGCCTTCTTGTTGGAACTTGCGCAAAAGGGCATTGAAATTGAAACAATCACAGCACGAAACCAGAAAAACAAACCAGATGGCAAAAAGCTTTTACAAAAATTGGGTATACCCCAGCTACGTTCCTCTGATCCAGACATGTATTCTCTTTTCTGTCAGAGTTGCTGACTCTGGATATCCTGACCTAGTGGAATACTGCAACACACTTGCAGAGTGGAGGCAAAAAATATCACACAACACAAAAATACAATCTTATTCATAGCAAAAACGCCAGCATAGACATTTCCAAGAGGAGCAACAATGACAACAACGCAAGATATACGCCAAGCAGTACATCAAACTATGTCCACTGCAATCGATAACCTAAAGCAATTAGTAAGCATACCATCTATCGCCACACAGGGCTATCCACGTGAGCAAGTACTAGAGGCCGCCCGCGTCACTCAAACACAGTTAAAGACAGCAGGCTTTCAGCAGGTACACCCACTAGAAGGGCTTGCCGGAGGCTACCCCGCCATCTACGGAGAAATCGAGGGACCTCCTGGTACACCAACGGTGCTACTTTACGCACACTACGA
The DNA here is from genome assembly GCA_963802635.1 of uncultured Chloroflexia bacterium. GTDB lineage: Bacteria > Chloroflexota > Ktedonobacteria > Ktedonobacterales > Ktedonobacteraceae > CAVTLG01. Next base: position 2,598,390 of record CAWDJJ010000001.1, read on the forward strand.
CGTTCAGCCATCAGGGCAAGTGCAAGGATGGGATAGTCCGCCATTTGAGCCAACAGAACGAGACGGACGTCTCTATGGACGTGGAGCCGCGGACAATAAATCAGGTATAGCTGCACATATAGCGACTATCCAGACATTTAAAGGTAAACCACCAGTCGGGATCAAAATCATTGTAGAAGGCGATGAAGAGTTTGACAGTAGCCTAACAACATACATACCGCAACATCCCGATCTATTCAAAGCTGACGTTATCATCATAGGCGATCACGGCAATATCACTGTCGGGCAGCCAACACTCACAACAACATTGCGCGGGTACGCAGAGCTAACGGTAGAGGTAAGGACGCTCACAGATCAAGTGCACAATGGTGTCTTCGGTGGTCCGGTTCCAGATGCATTAGTAGCCCTATGCAGAATGATCGCAACACTACATGACAAAAATGGGCACATATCCATCAAAGGATTAGAGCCAGACCAGCAGGGGGAAAACGCGCCGGTTGAAATACCAGAAGAAGCATTTCGCAAAGCTGCCAATTTACTACCAGGAGTAGACCTTATCGGGAATGCTCCTGTCAGCGCACAACTGTGGAGAGGCTACTCAGTAAACGTTATCGGGCTTGATGCTCCAGCTACCAACAATGCATCAAACGCGCTGATCGATATGGCGCGGGCACGTATTAATTTACGTGTTCCAGCAAGCCAGAGTGCAAAGCGAGCGCTAGAACTCCTCGCACAACACCTAGAAACAGTTGCACATTGGCACGCCAGAGTCACAATTAGCGAGAGCCATGCAAACAATGGCTTCACCGCAAAAACAGATGGCCCTGCATACACGAAAGCGCATCAAGCATTGAAGGAGGCATTCAACAAAGACGTGCAGATCACAGGGGATGGTGCCTCTATACCGCTCACAAACGTACTTCGTGAACAATTTCCACAAGCAGAAATCATCATCTGGGGCGCAGAAGACTTAGCTGCTCGCATTCATGGCCCAAATGAGAGTGTTGACTTAGAGGAGCTAGAGCAAGTAACCTTAACACAATCCTTGTTCTTAAAGAAGCTGGCACAAAAGTAAGAGACAACAAGAGTTAGAACCACCTGAGTAGCGAAAGTTGCAAGGGTGGTTTTTCATATCATAAACCATGAGACCTTACGTATAGTTGCATTAAGTGGCGGTGACGTCATATTCTATACTGCATATCATTTTTAAATAGGTCATTTGATCTACGTTGACATAATAATCTCAATACATGTACAATACTTGTTGATTAGGAATGCTTTTGTAGTTTGACTTACTTAGATAACTTCTTGTCCATCAGTTGAAAGATAAGAATATGGATATAAGCCAAATACTACAAGCCCTCCATCATCCTACATTGGCAGATGCACTAGGAATATTTTCCGCTCTTTCTGTAATTATTGGAGCGGTAACTGGACGTAAAGCATATGATGTCCATGTCTACCACCACAACGAAACGCCTGAACTAGAGCAAGGGCTACAATTTACCACAGTCGTATTATTTATAGTGTCCGTGGCATGCATGACCGCTCTTGTATTCATACTAGATCCCTCACTTAATACATTTCTATTCATCTCATCTACTCCCATTCCCACACCTGCCCCTACAGAACAGGCAAAAGCAACGATCCAGACCTTTTACACTCATGGTTCGCTCAAATTTTGACGAGATTTCAAAATTGTAATACACTACAAGCATGAAAGAAACGTTGAACATTGAAACTGAACGTGTAGATGATATTGCGCTGTTACTAGCACACATGCAGCGCATGAATATATCTGAGCTGCTAGATAAGCATATCCCAGTTCATGGCAATCGGAAGGGATTAAGCGTAGGGAATGTGACGATGGTTTGGCTCTCCCATATCCTTTCAGAAGCGGATCATAAAATGCACCATGTACAAGAGTGGGCAATGCGACGAAAAGAAATACTACGTGGCTGCGGGTTGAAGACGCTTGAACAACAAGATATGACAGATGATCGTCTTGCAGATATTTTACATGCTCTAAGCAGCGATATCCATTGGTCAGCATTTGAACAGGATTTGATGGGAAGCCTGGTACGAGTGTATGATATGCAAAAAGCACGGATACGTGTTGATACGACCAGCGTCATGAGTTATGCTGAAGTGAGTGAACAGGGATTACTGCAATTCGGGCACAGCAAAGACCATCGACCTGACCTGCCACAACTCAAACTGGTGCTCGCAAGTTTGGATCCTTTGGGAATGCCATTGGCGACAGAAGTGATTTCGGGTGAAAAGGCAGATGACCCGGTGTACCTGCCGATCATAAAGCGGGTGCGTGAAGGACTCAAAAGGGAAGGACTGTTGTATATAGGAGATTGCAAGATGGCAGCATTTCAAACGCGTGCGACCATTCAATCCTCGAAAGACTTTTATTTATGCCCTCTTTCAGCCATACACATCTCATCACAGCAACTCCAGCAAGAAGTAGATACCTTGAGAAAGAACGGAGATCCGCTCATAAAGGTTGAACGCATGAATGAGAAAAATGAGCATATTTGTATTGCTCAAGGATATGAAATGAGCCAAGAGCTGGATAGCGAGAGAGATGGGCAGATATCTGCATGGACGGAACGCCGATTGCTGATCCAATCAACAAGTGGAGCAGAAGGAGCGAAGCGTTCTTTGCTAGAACGCTTAGAAAAAGCAGAGCAAGCTATACAGGAGCTATTGGTGAGAAAGCAAGGAAAGCAGCGCCTAAAAACACGTGTGGAAGTAGAGAGAGCCATACAAGAGGTGTTAAAGATATTTCGCGTGGAAGATTTATTAGAGATTGCTATTTATGAAGAAAAGCGGGAAATACCAGTTCGTACTTATAGAGGAAAAATCTCCTCAGCACATCAAGAGAGCCTTTTTACGATCAAGAGTGCACGAGTGGAAAAAGCACTCGAGTATACTATAAGTCATCTGAGCTGGCGTGTCTATGTTACGAATCAGGAAAAAGAATATCTTTCTTTAGAACAAGCTGTAGAGGCATACTATGATGAATATCTTGTTCGAGCGGTGCTTCGGGCGCCTCAAAGGACATCCTTTCTCATTGGCTCCTCTCTATGTGCAGCGTGATGATCATCGAGTAGGATTAGTGCGCTTGTTGACGATTGCTTTGCGTGTTTTAACGCTATTGGAAGGTGTCGTTCGTCAACGTTTACAAGAGCTGAAGGGAGAGCTTGCCGGACTCTACGCAGGAAATCCCAAACGTCGCACGAATCAACCGACTGCGGAACGATTATTGGAAGCCTTCCATGAAGTGACGCTTACCATCGTTCGTGCTCCTGGGTTCATACAGCGCCATATTACGCCGCTTTCTTCTCTTCAGCAAGAAATTTTAACGTTATTAGGCTTTACGCCTGTCATCTATTCTCAATTGGCGGATGATTCTTAATTTCCATCTGGAAAATGAGCGAACCATGAGTTTACAATGACATCAATAAGAGAGAGTACCAATCTGCATACAATCTGACAAATGGTCTCAATTTACCATATAGCACGTTTGCTAGTGGTTACTCAAGCACAGAACACCAAGATATCTCTTTTGAGAACGCAAAACAACTTGCGAATGAAGATATACAAATAACATTTATGATCAAAGCAATAGAGAAGCATTCAAATGTCACATGCACTCAAAATTATTCTGCTATGGACACAGTCAGAATAGACCATGGCATTTACAAAATTGTGAAAGCAAGCCAAAAACGCTTAGGCACGTGCACATAAAATGACAGTTTATTGACAGTTTAGCCGATTCATTCGTATCACTTTGTATAGAGCCATTTAGAGAAGAATATATTTTTCGGTCGCGCTACAGGCTCATGGAGCAAGGTAGAAAGCCAGTTCTAAAAACCTTGAAAAGAGTTCGACTCTCCCTCATCTCCACTATGCACAAAGGCTAGAAGTAAGGGCATAAACCCGCTTCTAGCCTTGTTTTATGAGACTGGCTATGTTTCGACAAATCCATTAGGGGAGCTTTTTGACATCCATTTTGACACCCAGCAGCAATTTGATATCTACAACGGCGCTAACCAAACAAATCATCGAACTTATCAGCAATCCCTTGCTGCATAGGTGGCAAGATATGACCATATATCCCAAGCGTCGTTGTAATATCCTCATGACCGGCAAGGTCTTGTATAGAGCGAGGCATCAACACCCATCGCCAGGAGCAACGTAACCACGCTATGGCGTAGATCATGAAAGTGCATATGTGGCAACCCTGCTTCTTTTAACACTTCATCAAACAACTTAAGCAAGTAACGAGGATTAAGATAATTGCCCTCTAGCCCACAGATAACTAAACCGAGATCATGCCAATCATCACCAGCTTTTGCACGCTGTTCCAATTGCTGTTCCTGGTACGACACCAACCGACTGACAACAAAAACTGGGAGCACAATCTTGCGTCTACTCTTCTTTGTTTTTGGTTGTGTCTCAACATAGCCATAGTGGTTAATATAATCCACGGTATGGTTCACGGTAAGGACACCAGTAGCAAAATCAATATCAGACCAACGCAATGCCAATAACTCGCCTCGACGCATACCAGTTGTGAGAGCCAGCGTTAGAAGGATCTCTAGCCTATGACCACGAACAGCAGCCAAGAGGCTACGCGCTTGCTCCAAATTTAAAGGCTGCATTTCACGTCGAACCAAAGACGGAGGCGTAACCGCATCAACCACATTCTTAGAAACTAAATTCCACTTGACTGCATTGTCAAGCGCATTATGCAGCAAACCATGAACAGAATGCACCGTCTTCGTAGACAAACTGTTCTTTATCATCTTGGTATAGAATGACTGGACGTTCTGAGGTTTCAACTTCTGTAACTGTATATTCCCTAGTGTGGGAGCAATATAACTATTGATCAGCTTTTTATATTTTACGTAACTGCTTATACGTAAGCTAGGCTTTTTTACTTCTTCTAGCCATTGCTCCAAGTACACACCTAGCTTCACCTTCGACCCATCTACAAGCAACCCATCCTCATCGTCACGCTGAGCTTTACGCAGCTTCTCGAGTGCTTCTTGCTGACCATCACCATACACATAACGGCGCTTCCCTTCAGAAGTATAAAAGGTCCCTTGCCAGCGTCCATCTTTACGCTGAGTTACACCACCATCACCGTGAGCACGACGACCATGTTTAGCCATAATCGCACCTCCATATTAAGCAATATCTTCGTGATCTTTAAGCCACTGTTGCAACGAGTCTGGATGAACACGACGAGCACCTCGTAATACTATGGAAGGCAAACCCTCATGATAGATGTAGTTATAAACTGTCGAACGGCACACTCCTAACATAACAGCAACATCTGCTACGCTTAACAGCAATTTTTGGGCTGTAGAAGCCTTTTTACGACGAGCCATAGAACACCTCCCTTTAAAACAGGTAATCATCTAACGCGCTATAATCAACGATACACTTATTTTGATGTTCATATAGTTTTCCGGACTTTACTATCAACAGTGGTCATGATGCACTTGTACGACGAAAATAGTATGAGAACTTTTTCAGAGAATACATCTGCTGTTTGTTATCAATCGCTTTTCTGAATGATCTTTATACCAACCGATAATTGAGTATGGCGTTCAGAAACTTCAAAAAAGTTCTTGCTATGACGCATTGCGAATATCAGGACGCATTCTTTCAACTCAGATAGCACTGCTTCTCCCTTTCTGGTTTCTTCTTCTTCGATGAATACAAGCACACGTCTATACGTGCTCATGTCTACAATCCCTTCTGTGTGGACTCAGTGTCTGCTGGTGCCGGTGCGTGCTGTGCCACTGCTTCTGCTCGCACGATGTCGCTTTCTCCCTCCACTTGTACGGTCCTATCCTTTTGCGGAGCCGGTATCAATGGAACCGTTTTCTGTGGGGCCAATGTTTCCGGCTCTGGTGCTCGTTGCTCCGTTTGTATTGAAGCCATACCAGCTTCTTGATCATCCTCTGTGGACTTCGACCGGATTTTGTGCTGATACCACGTTGTGGCAGCGTTCCGATTACAACGGGCTTTCTCGGCTAATCGGCGACCTGAGACCCGTTCGTTCGCGTTCACGAGTTGCTGGTAAGCGACCTCCAAGCGAACGTTGCGCTCCGCTTCATGCTCTTCTCTCGCCTGTTCTTCCCATTCCACACTGTGGCTTGCGGTCTGCATTGATGTTTCGAGTGGCAACATGGCACTTTCCGATGCTTGCGCTGTCATCGGAGAAAGAGCGGACTTGACCTCTTCAAGCATGGCGTGTCGTACCTCAACAAGGGATGGGTGTAAGAGTGGCACGATGGCTCTGGCAATCTCTTGATAGTCGAGCGATGGGACCGCCGTCGGTGCTACCAATGGAGCTACTGCCTGTGCAATTTCTGGATAATTGAGTGGCGCTGGTTCCAATGGTTTGACTTCGTGAAGAATACTGGCTCTGAGTTCATGAAGATGAACTGCCAGGAATGGCATCAGAGCGTGAGCGATCTCTTGATACTCCACTGACGTTGGAACTGGTTGTGGTGGAGTCGGTGCTGAGAGGCGGTGTTGGTGCTTGCCAATGGTGGCACGAATGAGTCCGATGAGTCCATAGAGCCAGCCTGCAAGGCAACGAATGGAGAGTGCTGTCCCTGACGCCTGCCCAATACGCCCGTCATGGCTTGCAAAGGTGCAAATGGTGTAGACCGTCATGCTGAAAAAGGTCGCTGTCGGTAGTGTGTAGAGCACGGCCCACAGAGACGCTCCTACTCTGCGGGTACCGCTCTTCTCGTAGAGTGCTGTGCTCCAATGCTGGTAGGTTGTCACGATGGCATGAAAGAGGATGACCTCTGGCAACAAGCTAAATGCAAGGAGGCTCAATGAAGAGAGCGCAGTGGCTGTGCCTCCAAGTATGGCGGTAAAATTGGGCGCAACGTAGGTCGCGGTAATCCACAGGGTGGCAAACAGCAGGGCCGTTTCTGCGATGCGTCCGCTCGTCAGCACGACCCAGCGGCCAAGCGCCACGATGAAGTGTCCGTTGAAAAAGAAGCCGGTGACAGAGCCGATGAGGCAGAGGATGCCGTAAAGGGTGGGATGCTTTTGCCTCTGTTCATGCCAGAAGCTTTGAGCCTCATGCATGGTGTGTGGTGCGATAGTCGTCACAACTGCTCCTTCTTTTCTGATGAATCATCCTCTGTACAGAGGAGTGATAGCATTGCATGCGATGGTAGGTGGTATCTCGTTTTCGTAAGAGGTACGCTTCATACCAAATTTTCATACTTCCCCCCTATTTTCTTTCTTCCTTTGTTACTCTGACAAAGAACACGTCAAGATCCATTGACCACAGAGCAGGGCTTGTGAATTATTGCTGAGAGGAAAGAGACTCCAAAATCTGGTACGATAGGCATTCCAAACCCACCTGTCGAAAAGAAGGAGTCTCTGATGACCTATTCTACCGCATTGCCACTCACCCTGCCTTCCTTGAGCAGTGATCGCCGTCAGCAGTTATTGGAAAAGCAGTCCCTGCTCAGTTTGTACGAAGTGTTGACAACCATCCCTGACCCCCGTTCCAAGCATGGATTGCGCTATGAGCTGGCATACCTGCTCGTCTGCCTGATCGCAGGCTTGCTCTGCAACTGTGACTCGACCTTGGCGATTGCCGCGTGGTGTCGTGATCAGCGCCATCTGCTGGTCCAACTCTTCGGCCCTCGCCGTTTTCTGTGTCCAAGCGACTCACTCTATCGCAAACTGCTCGCACGTTTGAGCGCCGAACAGATCGAGTACACCTTGGCTGACTGGATACGCTGCACCCTGCAAGCCCAACCAGATGATCCCATCGCTTTAGATGGCAAGACTGTTCGTGGGGCCAGAATGGCTGAAGCGTCCGCTCCCCATCTGCTCTCTTTCCGCACGCACCACAGTCAGGAAACCTTGTTGCAAGTCCTGGTTTCTGAGAAAACCAACGAGATCCCGATTGCCCAGCTTCTCTTGCCTTGCTTGCCTGTCTGTGGACGCGTTTTCACCGCTGATGCTTTGCATACCCAGAAGGATTTCCTCCGGTGTGTGGACGCATTAGGCGGAAAAACGGTTCTCACTGTCAAAAACAACCAACCAACGCTCTTTGCAGACCTGCAAACCTATTTTGCCGATCCCCATGCCTCCTTTGAGCAGTTTGCCACCCTCGATCAGCAGCGTGGACGCATCGAAAAACGGACCATCCGTGTGAGTACCGAGATGAACTCCTATCTGGTTGACTGGCCGCTTATCCAGCAGGTGGCTGAGTTGACACGAACCGTCACCATTCGCAAAACCGGACAAACGAGCCACGAGGTCGTCTATCTCATTACTCCCCTGACTCCTGGGGAGGCTGATCCATCCCGTTTACTCACCATCGTACGAGGACATTGGGGCATCGAGAACTCCTCTCATTTTGTTCGCGATGTCACCTTTGGAGAGGATCGTTCTCGTCTCCGCTCTGGCGATGGTCCACAGATCATGGCTGCTTTCCGCAATCTTGCCATCACCCTTATTCATCGTCAGGGATCTTCTCAGATTGCCGCCACTCGTCGCCACTTTGCCTCCCATCCTCTTCATGCTTTTCGATTGCTCCTTCCCAGGAGCTTTGCCCAGCAATAATTCACAAGCCCTGCTGCAGACATTACAAGAACAGAGCGGAGGACTGCCGATCATCCTGGCGCTCGATGGTGATGAAGCCGGGCGACAGGCCACCAGACGGCTCCAGAAACAACTGCAATCGACAGGTGGTCCCGTTGTCGTTCTGCCACCGTTCGCTCATGCCAAAGATTTGGGAGATCTGGGACCGCAGCAACAGGGCCGTCAGAGAGCGATGCAGCATATTCAGCAAGCACTGCTCACGATGCAGAAAGAGGAGAAGCATTCATGAAGCAGCATCCCCTGCTCACCGCCGCGTCGCCGGTCGTGTGGATGATCCCGGCGTACCACGAAACCGAGGAGCCTGCACAGATCCTGGCTGCGATGCAAAGTCTGGTGATCGACACTCCGGTGGCCTTAGAGATCGCGGGAACATCAGACCAGCGGCGTTTCCTCATGCGAGCCAGGCAGCAAGCGTCCCTGTTGCATGTGGAGACGCAACTCCGAGCGCGCTATCCGCAGGCACAGTTTGTCTGGCTCGCGCCTGACGACGATCCGTTGTGTCTGCGGTCCGATGAGGGTCTGACCGTGGTCGAGTTGAAGGCGGGATCACCATCCTATCTGCCATTGCATACCTGGCAGGGACGAGAGAATGAAGGGAATGATCCGGTGTTGGGCATTCTGGCGGCGCTTGATGCCTTGCCAGAGGGGACGAGGGCCATGGCGCAACTCGTGTTGCTCCCGGCTGCGCCCAATTGGTCGAAGGCCAATCAGCGCAAGGCAGTGGAGCATGCGCTGGAGCCAGAGCGTGCAGACACTGCGCTGCGTCATCGTCCTGATGGTGGAGGTCCCAGTGCTGGTTTGCTGGTGAGTGGCGGACTGCTGCTTGCCGCGTTGCTGCTCTACGGACGCTTCAAGCAGTCGATCCCGTCCTGGGTGCTTCCTGCGTTGGGGCAGGTGCTGCATGGGTCACTGCCCCATCTCACACCTGCGCAGCGGATGCCCTTTGCCGGGTTGCTTGCGCTGCCGGTCGGTGCGTTGCTGCTCTTCGTCCTCCTGGATCAGCTTCGTCGGCGTCTGGTGGCGCGACCGCTCTATGATATGAAACTGGTGGGACAAAAAACATCGCGGATGGCCTATCGGGTGCGTCTACGGCTCTATGCTTTTGGTCCTGCCCTGCCAGCGCGGCGTCGTCCCATCCGTTGGCGACGATGCTTCCAGAAATGGAGCCTGCTGGATCGCCTCATCCGGGTCCGATACGTCCACCACCAACCAACCGATCTTGCAGACGAGTTAACAGAAAAGACGGTCTGTGTCCCGCAGCAGTGCCAGGATAGGTACTGGCAGCTCTGGGTACGCGTCTGCTGGGGGGTGACGTGTCTGCTGTCTCGGGAACTCGCACGGATGGCAAGAGACCGCTGGCAACGCAGGCGTGATGTGACCCATCGTCAGCAAGCACGGCAGGTGATGCTGGGACGATTAGTGGCTGCCTATCGGCAGTTTCACCTGGCGAACGGCAACTACTTTGTGCCGCGACGCCTGCTGACGGTTCAAGCTCGCTGGTGCGTGAAACGGTGGTGGCGTGCGGTGAAACGCTCTCCTCATCTCATCAGTGTCAATTCGCTGGCTGATCTCTGGCACCTGCCAGCGGTGGCGGTCTTGCCTGAGTTGGCGCTGGTTGAGCAGCGGCGGGCGCGGACGTTGCTCATTCCGCCAGTTCTGGCACGTGTGGCGCAGGAACCGGGTGCAACGATTCTTGGTCAGTCGGTCCATGCAGGTCATCATCTCCCTTTTGCGTTGCCTGCAGCATGCCTCGACACACATATGCTCATCGGAGGCAAAAGCGGAGAGGGGAAATCAACCTGGATCGAGCATCTGGTGCAAGCCATGCTGAGAGCACCGGGAGGATTGGTGCTCATAGACCCGCACGGGGACCTGGTGGATCATCTGTTACCGCTCATCCCGTTGCATCGAATGGAGGACGTCGTGTTGGTAGACCTCTCTGATCAGGAGTATGCACTGGGACTCAATCCGCTAGATGTGACGATGGGTCGAGGACGCGATAAGGCGGTGGGGGATCTGCTCAACACCCTGGCGCATATCTGGACCACCTCGTGGGGACCGCGTATGGAGAATGCGTTTGAATTTGCGCTGCGCACGCTCTATGAGGCCAATCGCTCTCTGGTGGACCAGGATGCCCAGACGGGAGCCATCCGGCAATATACGCTGCTGGATGTGATGCCCCTCTTGACGGATGAGAGCTTCTGTCATGCGCTCCTGGAACACGTTGATGATCCCTTTATTCTGCGTTGGTGGCAGTTCTACTATGACCCCTTGAGTTTGCAGATGCAACGAGATCGCAGTGATCCGGTGCTCTCCAAGGTTGCCAAGTTTGAGAGTCAGATTGCCCGTCGGATTGTAGGGCAGAGTCAATCGACGATCAACTTTGCGCAGGACATCCAGCAGGAAAAAATCATCCTGATCAAGCTTGCCAAAGGGGTGGTGGGCGAGGATGTGGCGAAGCTGCTGGGGGCAACCTTCCTGGGTCTGTTGCAGATGGCCTTAGAGGAGCAAGGTGTGCTTCCCGAGGAGCAACGCAAGCGGTTGCCGATCATTGTCGATGAATTCCAGGTGCTCAAAGGCGTGGATTGGTCGGCGATTGCGGAACTGCGCAAGTATGGAGCGGCTTTTTCGCTGGCAACGCAGTCGCTGGAATACCTGCGGGATCGCAACGAACCCATCCTTGCCACGATCCTGGCAAATGTGAAGCAATATGTGCTGTTTCATCTGTCGGCACAGGATGCCGAAACCATCTCGCCGGAAATCGGGGTCGAGCCAGAGGATATTGTCAATCTGGAACCGCATACCTGTTATATTCGCGTGACGTATGCTGGACAACGACAACCGCCCTTTTCGTTACAGCTTGCACCACCGGTGGTGGTGAAGGGACAGATCGAGCAGGTTCAGCATATCCGTGATGAGAGCCGGAAACGCCATACCAGGCCCGCCGCCAGCATTGACCAGGAACTCAAAGCGGCGGTTATTCGCACGTTGGCAATGCAGCCCAAAGAGACGGCATCCACACCGGTAGAGCAGCCGGTCTCACATTCCCACGACGAGAAGCAAGGCCCGCCACGGCAACAGAGCGGCTACCGGGGGCGCAAGTCGCAGGAGAAGCGGGATGGCAAGGTGTCACGAGAAGAACGCACTGCACCTCAACAGCGACCAATGAACTGGACGGAAACGGTCGGTGTGCTGGCACTGCAGGCACCAGAAAGACCCGCTGGAGAGGAGGCGCAAGATGGAGAAGCAGATGCCTAATCGGCCTTCTCGGCTCACATTCGATCTCCACTCTGAGCTTTCCGATAGTGAGGATGCAGCGGCTCCACGGGAGCGTCTGCTCTTCTGGCTACTCAAGCATCCCTATCAACGGATTGAGGATATGGCGCTGGCCTTGCATCTGCCTGCATCGTCGGTCTACCGCTATCTTCAGGATCTGCTGCAACAGGGACAGATAGAACAACTCCGGGCCTCGTTTGGGCTGGCGAGCACGCGCTCCCTGTTTTATCTCACAACGCTGGGCATCCAGACAGTTGCCACTATGGTCAACATGTTGCCTGCGAACCTGGCACGGATGTGGAGAGCAGATGAGACACACGTACTGACTCAATTGCCGCGTGTGCCGACGCTGTTGCATCTGCAAGAGGTGATCAATAGTCTGGTCGTGCATGCCCCGCAGGCCCTGGCGTATCCGAATGGACAGGCGGCATCCATTCGCTGGCATTGGCTGGCAGCGTATCGGCATGCGTTTCTCGCCAAAGGGAAGGCAACATGTTGCCGGGTCGATGCAGCACTGGTTCTGGCGCGTCATCCTGCGGGAGACGATGCCCCACAGCATCGGGAATATGCGGTGCTGTTTGTGCTCATCGATCCGGGCTTTGTGGGCAACCATGATCTCGCGTTCCTGCGCGACCGACTGGAACGTCTGCTGCGGTTCCGCGAGAGTGCGGAGCGCTGGCCGCAGTATCAGTCCTTCCCGACCATCCTGGTGATCGTTCCCACTCCGCGTCATCTGGAACAGTGGCAATGGTGTGCCCGAGAGGCGGCCACTCGCTTGCGAGGAGCTGGGTTGCGTGGGGCCATTGTCGCGCGCTCGCCGGGGATGGTGGTTGGCTCTGCCTGGTCGTTTGCATGGCAGAACCTTTCCCAGCCAGGACCATGCCGCCTGCAAGAACTGCTGACAATGATGCCACGAGAGAGCGTTCCTGCTGGGCTGCTTGCTCCCAAAGCCGTTCCTGCTGGCACGATGCGGAATACGCCCATGTCTCGCAAGGGGATCGTGCTGGGACGCTTTGCGCAGCGTGCGCTCGCCCCGATTCCCTCGCCTTCTTCCCGGGCACATGTCGAACGAGAGGCGGCGGCCATGCTGGGAATCCAGATAAATCGTCGTCTCCTGGAGATCGTACTGGTGCTCTATGCGCACCCGTTGCTCTCAGCAGATGAGTTGGCAGTACTCTTGCAGATGGAGCGAACAACGCTCATGCGCTATCTCTATGATCTCCGTCAGTGCTGGTGTGTGGAGAAACGAGCGACCCGTTGTGGCACACGTCTGCTGGTCAGTAGTCGCGGGTTGCGTCTGATCGCTATGGTGCTGGATGTCTCCATCCTGCATCTCTGCGAGAAACGCGAGGACGCGACTCAACCATTGATCCAACGAGGCGTGCCGCATCTGCTCAAGCGGATCAAGCATACGGCAGGGATCTATCGCTGGATGATGCAACTGCACCAGGCAGCACAACAAGCGCAACAAGAACTCGTGTGGTGGGAAACTGGTGCGCGGTGCGCTCAACGGTATCACACGCAGGGTGTATGGCACAACCTGTTACCGGATGCGGCTTTTGCGTATCGCGCAGGTGAGCAGCAATTTCGTATCTGGTTGGAGTGGGATGAAGGCACGATGAATGGGCGGGATCTTGCCGCCAAATTGCATTCCTACGGGGAGTTTGTGCGCACACGGCTCTGGCTGCAAGAAAGTCCGCAGGTGCCCATGCTCATTTTTGTGGTCCCGGATTACCATCAGGAGCGGCGGGTCAGGCGTCTCGCTGAGAGAATCCTGGCTCAGACGTCACTGGTGGTTCGCACTACGACGGCCCCCTTGGTGGCAGAGTACGGACCGTTGGAGGCAATCTGGTTGCCTGTGCTTCCACAAAGCCCCTCGATGGTGAACGATCTTCCCGCGCGCAAGCGGTGGTTGGATGGCTGAGACACGGTTGATAGCTCTCCAGAGGAAACGGTGTGGCGCGCAGAAAGGATGTTCCGATATTGAAATGGGAGAACCTTGGTTTCAAGCAGGAACGGATGCTGTGGCGTTGCACTCAGGAAGCGCTCGCCGAGCAGTTGGGAACCACCCGTGAAACGGTGTCGCTCTGGCAGCGAGGGCAAAGGCCCAGTTCTGGTCCCTTGCTGGTCTTGATGTGTCCTGTCCTGGTCCCAATGCATTTCCGATGTTACTTGATAGGCTACCTGAAAAAAGCGGAAAGAACAGCGCATATTGTATGAGAACGTGAGGAACCCAGAGTGCCTGTAGAAAAGGAAGAGAGTGACCATGCCGATACAGACGATCAGTAGTATATTTGTCACCATCATAGCAGGTATCAGTATCCTGGCCGGATTATGGAGAAGCTGCCAACTGCATTTTTCAGAGCGCACAACCATCGATGAAATTGGGGAAGAGGATAGGTTGCTTATACCTCCATGGTACGGAAGGGGCAGCGAAGCTTCTTCGACACCTGTGAAGCGTCCCCGAGATAGGTCATCGCGGCCTTGCAACCAGACTACCATTGCGAAGACAGTGGCAGCATCTGGGGAAGATCAACAGTTTCGTGTTTCACCTTCTCCGTTGGGCTATACAGTGATATCTTGTATCTGCTATCATTGTAAACGAGATGTTAGTTACGAGGATATCTTCTGTGGACATTGTGGAATCAAACTTCCTGTGGCATAGCCCGTCGTTTATCAGGCAAAAAAGGAAACGTTCTTGTTCATGAACCAATGCGCACAGCAGAAAGAAACGCTCTCCATTCACATTGTCTGTACCGGCAATATCTATCGCAGTCGCTTAGCAGAAGCGTATTTGAAAGCAAAGCAACTTCCGTATCTTTCTTTTTCTTCCAGCGGAACAGAGGTCACGCTCGCGTCAAAAGAAAATGGGCCAATTAGTTGGTATGCGATGCGACTGATGAGCAAGTATCACCTAATTCCTTTTATGAGCTTTTTCAGCCAACAGACCACCGTCCAATTACTTCGCCAAGCAGATATCGTGATTTTTATGCATCATGACTCATGGTTCGCTCAAATTTTGACGAGATTTCAAAATTGTAATACACTACAAGCATGAAAGAAACGTTGAACATTGAAACTGAACGTGTAGATGATATTGCGCTGTTACTAGCACACATGCAGCGCATGAATATATCTGAGCTGCTAGATAAGCATATCCCAGTTCATGGCAATCGGAAGGGATTAAGCGTAGGGAATGTGACGATGGTTTGGCTCTCCCATATCCTTTCAGAAGCGGATCATAAAATGCACCATGTACAAGAGTGGGCAATGCGACGAAAAGAAATACTACGTGGCTGCGGGTTGAAGACGCTTGAACAACAAGATATGACAGATGATCGTCTTGCAGATATTTTACATGCTCTAAGCAGCGATATCCATTGGTCAGCATTTGAACAGGATTTGATGGGAAGCCTGGTACGAGTGTATGATATGCAAAAAGCACGGATACGTGTTGATACGACCAGCGTCATGAGTTATGCTGAAGTGAGTGAACAGGGATTACTGCAATTCGGGCACAGCAAAGACCATCGACCTGACCTGCCACAACTCAAACTGGTGCTCGCAAGTTTGGATCCTTTGGGAATGCCATTGGCGACAGAAGTGATTTCGGGTGAAAAGGCAGATGACCCGGTGTACCTGCCGATCATAAAGCGGGTGCGTGAAGGACTCAAAAGGGAAGGACTGTTGTATATAGGAGATTGCAAGATGGCAGCATTTCAAACGCGTGCGACCATTCAATCATCGAAAGACTTTTATTTATGCCCTCTTTCAGCCATACACATCTCATCACAGCAACTCCAGCAAGAAGTAGATACCTTGAGAAAGAACGGAGATCCGCTCATAAAGGTTGAACGCATGAATGAGAAAAATGAGCATATTTGTATTGCTCAAGGATATGAAATGAGCCAAGAGCTGGATAGCGAGAGAGATGGGCAGATATCTGCATGGACGGAACGCCGATTGCTGATCCAATCAACAAGTGGAGCAGAAGGAGCGAAGCGTTCTTTGCTAGAACGCTTAGAAAAAGCAGAGCAAGCTATACAGGAGCTATTGGTGAGAAAGCAAGGAAAGCAGCGCCTAAAAACACGTGTGGAAGTAGAGAGAGCCATACAAGAGGTGTTAAAGATATTTCGCGTGGAAGATTTATTAGAGATTGCTATTTATGAAGAAAAGCGGGAAATACCAGTTCGTACTTATAGAGGAAAAATCTCCTCAGCACATCAAGAGAGCCTTTTTACGATCAAGAGTGCACGAGTGGAAAAAGCACTCGAGTATACTATAAGTCATCTGAGCTGGCGTGTCTATGTTACGAATCAGGAAAAAGAATATCTTTCTTTAGAACAAGCTGTAGAGGCATACTATGATGAATATCTTGTCGAGCGGTGCTTCGGGCGCCTCAAAGGACATCCTTTCTCATTGGCTCCTCTCTATGTGCAGCGTGATGATCATCGAGTAGGATTAGTGCGCTTGTTGACGATTGCTTTGCGTGTTTTAACGCTATTGGAAGGTGTCGTTCGTCAACGTTTACAAGAGCTGAAGGGAGAGCTTGCCGGACTCTACGCAGGAAATCCCAAACGTCGCACGAATCAACCGACTGCGGAACGATTATTGGAAGCCTTCCATGAAGTGACGCTTACCATCGTTCGTGCTCCTGGGTTCATACAGCGCCATATTACGCCGCTTTCTTCTCTTCAGCAAGAAATTTTAACGTTATTAGGCTTTACGCCTGTCATCTATTCTCAATTGGCGGATGATTCTTAATTTCCATCTGGAAAATGAGCGAACCATGAGTCATGAACATTATGAATATGCGGCGAAGCTTCTTCGTTTCCAGCATGCATCCTATCAGATCTGGGATATTCCAGATCTCTGTGATCATGCTGCGATCAATACCGAAGCATGGACAGATCGTTTGCTGATTGATGTGACGGAAAGAACCTTTGAAATGATCAAAGAAAAAGCTGACACATTCCTCGACGCGTTCATCTGTCAGAAGACAGAGGATGGGCAGAGCAATGCGCACCATCAGGCTTTTTGAAGGTGATACGCTGAATGTGCTGCATGAAATGGGCTTTTCGAAAGCCCATCCTGCTATTTTGCTTTGCATAGAGTGACGCAAGGTTCCCTGTGGTTTCCGTCACGCATCGCCCTAGAAAGGGGTGATATGCGAGATCAGTAAACACCGTTACCGTTAAACCGTTTTCCGATAAGGCAAGAGGCTGCTTCCTCTATGAACTGCCAGCGTATACCCAAGCATAAACGTTTACACTCATTCCGTGCATTATTCACGTTGCATAAACGCTGGTAGTTCATAGTTAAACGTGTCTGCGACCTAAGTTCACGTTATATTTGCGTACAGTGGTTAAAACGAAGCTGATATGAAGTGCAAAGCTACTGACTGATTGCTTCCAAAGAAACTAAAGACAAATACCTCTAACGTCTCTTCCCCCTTGCGTTTTCCGCCACGGCTGCTAAGGTGACTCGTAGCAGAAAACTGGCAGCAGAAGATACTTTCCGCTGCCAGTTTGACTATCTCTCTTCTAGTAAGTAAAAACAAGTAACTGAAATACTACATAAGATGATATATAGTATCAAAGTACTGATTTTCTTTATTCTCTTGCCAGAGTATTCATCTGATTGCTATTATTGACATAAGTGACAAGCAGAACCTGATTTCAGCCGATGTTAGTATTAATTAGAATGTATTTATAAGTAGAAATATATGAAGCGACAGTGGGATATTGAGGAACTCATTGAGCATTTTACCCTCATCGAAGAGGATCTCCCAGTTCTCGGCATTAAGACGGGTGCAACTCGACTCAGAGCGGCGATTATTGATGTCGCCAATGCGATTTTTCAGGTACGTCAATCGCATCTCTGGGGAGTAGGAACGGCGGAGACAGAGGCCATATTACGACGTTTCAACCAAACCGAATTGCAACATCCCACCTACCGGGCCTTTGCCGAACTGGGCAGGGCCGTCAAGACGATTTTCCTGTGTCAGTACTTACAATCAGAGGCATTGCGTCGAGAAATTCATGAAGGTCTCAATGTCATTGAGAACTGGAATGGGGCCAATGGATTTATTTATTACAGATTTTCACGGGTAGCGTGACTTTCATACCTTCTCACACCAGGGAAGACCTCGGCTTTCCGTATGTAAGATATTCTCACACAATACCCCCCAAAAGGGTGAAAGATATTCCTTCACATCAGAAATATGATATATTTTGCCTGATCTTGTTTTAGATGGAAGGGTGGGTCTATGTTTCAGGTTCATCGTCATGCTTCTGGTCAATGTGAAGTTCGGCTTGCTGTTGGGGAGCGTTCAGTTGAGGAGCTTTCGCCGGTAGAGCGCCGTGCTTTCATGCATCTCGGGCCAAGCCTTGCAGCCGTCAATGCCTGGCTGATCACGCTTGGCGCAGATACAGGATATGCTTCTGGCACGGGATATGAGTATGCCAAAGTCCTCATGTATGCTCTTGAGTGGCTCGCGCAGGAACCCGTTTCTCTTACCACTCACGAACCCCTTGGGCATTCCCTGCTCACATTGGGCCGCGCGGATCTGCGCGCCTTATTTGCCTGGCTCGATATTCCAGCACGGCAGAAAACAGCTCGCGTCCATCTCATAAAGACCGGCGAGTTGCCACCAGGATATCGAGCAATGGCTCTCGCTCCGTCCACGCGCAACCTGCGTGCAGCAGCCCTGTTTACCTTCTACGAATGGATCATCGCTGAATATGTGCCCGCCGACGCCGTACCCATCTCGCTCACTGAAAACCCATTAACCCATCCACGACGAAAGCGCAGCTTGAGACAAGAGATGGCGCGGCCTGATGGATTGTTGCCTCATACGCCGTATGCAGATGGCGATCCACAGCGTCAGTTTCGTCGTCATAATCCTTCCTCTGGTCCTGTCGCACTCAGCCCTGCTGAACTTCAGTTGGTTCTCGATGCTGTTCCTGCGATCAGTCATGGGCGCAACGCAGCTAACCGCAATGGAGCACTGATACGCTTGCTGCTCTGGGGCATGCTTCGCCAGTCTGAAGCGATCGCCGCTGCCTGGGAAGCGGTCGATGATCGAACCCTCTGGGTCTGCGGAAAGGGAAACAAACGCCGGTTCATCCCAATTCTTGATCCGAGTACCTGGAGTTATCTCCAGGCATATACCAACGAACTGGCTATTCCCTTTCACCAGCGCTTTCATGGGCCGCTTTTCCGACAACTCGACCATGAGGATCAGTCGATCACGAAACATACCATTGAGCACCTCATCATCACATTTCGTGAGCACTTTCGCGCAGCAGCTGAGCGTTCCCTCCAGGAGGGAGATCACCTCCGCGCCCACAGCTACACGATCCTGGCCTCCAAGCTCAGAAGCCATATTTTCCGCGCCACCGGAGCCACCTTTCTGGCTGCGGCTGGCATGCCCGTGGTGAAATTGGCGCTTCTGCTTGGCCACGCTGATCCGAGCACCACCCAGCAATACTACCTCGCCGCTGAACAGATGGCGCTTTCTGAAGCGGTTCAGCAGATCTGTCAGAACATCTTGGAAACATTCACCAGTGATGCTGTTTCCGCTCCACAGATCCCCACATCAGCAGATGGCCTTGGCTGGTATCGTCGGCGCGGTTTGCTCCCTGAAACAGGAGGGAAGCGGTGATGGCCTCTCTCCAACCGGCTTTGGCCTGGACACATGAGACACAGCAGGAGCGTACCACACTGGTGCTCTTCCCGCAGAACGCTCCTTTCAATTCGTCACATCTTGCTTCTCTGGCAACGGATTTTTTCCGCTGGCTCGAAGAGATCTGGCAGTTTCCCATCATTCAGCCTCAAGCTTCCACCTGGCGAGACCTGGATCATTTGTTGTCTCCGCTCCAAGTCTCAGAAGAGGATTGGTACACCATCCAGGATCTTTGCTTGCTTTGGGGATATACGGTCAACAAAGTGCGGCAGGACCTGAAGAAGTGTGCAGTTCGCAGCGAGCTCCGTCTGGATCGTTCTGGGCAGACTGGCAATCCTCCCAAAATGTATCAAGGAAGGCAATTGACCCCTGTTCTTGCTCATTGGGAATGGCAACGCCTCCACGCGGCTCTCGATGCCTGTTGGGACCGTTTTGCTCAGCCTCGTTGTGGAAAATGTGGATGTCGCGAGATGGTCAACATCCAGCTCAATTGTGAACGGCGAAACAGCACCCTGCTGCGCTACCGGCGAAGCTTGTACCGCTTTCTGCGAGGGGTGCGCGACCACGGGAGCATCACCACTTGGTGGCAACACGAACAACATGCGCTCTTTGCTCGCGCGCCAGAATCGGTCACGGAAGAGAGCGGACTGGTGCTGCTTTACTTGCTTGACTGTGGTCTGCTTCCCTCCCTCACCTACGATGAACTGCTTCGACTCCCTTTGCCAGATATCACTCATGCCGATCTAGCACGCCCGTGGCGCCACCGACGACCGGAAGAATATGCCTGTTTTCTCCGGGGGTTAGAAGCGGCCAATTACGGAGAAACGACACGAGAAGATGCCGTCACATTGCTCGCGCTCATGGTTCTGTTAAAACATGGTATTTCTGGTGTCACGGAGTTGGAACGCAAGCTCTCGACGGAGGAAGCAACGCAGGCACTACGCGAAGACCGACTCCTCACGCACCACCTTGGCTACGGCGTCTATCTTCCCTGCTTACTCACGGCTGATATTCGCGCAGGACACGTCGTCCTGGATGAGGTGCGACACTATCTTTGGACCTACCAGGCGAGGCAAACGCGCCTCACCAGCCATCCGCACAACTCTCTTCGCCGGTGGCTCCCAATGCATGCCCGTGCCGTGGAATTGGCTCTAGCCGCACCTGTCTGGCATGGAGAACAGCCCTTACTGGTTTCTCGCCCGGAGACGACCGCCGCGCTCCCGAATCGCGTGCGTCTTCGCGAACGAGCAGAACGGGAGGGGTACAGCGTGACCTTGCTCCCCCTGGCGCTTCAGCAGGCCATCAAAGCGCATCTCACCTATCGCTATCAGGAGCAACATGTTGCCCTCAAAACGCTCAGCGCTGATCTCTCCGTCGTGTTGCCTTTTCTGGCCTGGGCCCGAGAGCATACCACGCTCACAACCTACCCAGAATGGGACAAAGAACGGATACGAGATCTGTTGCATCAGTATTTTGCAAGCAGAGGCTTTCTCGTCAACACGGTGTACTTTCACGTCAGTCATCTCTTCACCTTTTTCCAAACGCTAGCCCAGCTTGAGTTGCCACATCCTTGCGGATATCAGGCCATTGCGGGCCTGCTCCCTGTGATGAACAAGGAAAGCCGCCAGGTTCCCCGAGAAGAGCTGCTTGACCGCGTGTTTCACGAGGGCGTGTATCAGCTTGACTACGATCCACTCTCACGTCTGGCGTTGACTATTCAGTACTTCTGCGGCACACGGATTACGGAAACCTGCGATCTCCATCTCTTCTGCATTCTGGAAGAAACTCAGGGCCAGGCGTATCTGTTGATCCCCTTGGGCAAAAGTAAGCGCGAACGCCTGTTTCCCATTGTGGAGGTTGGCATGGGGCCACTGCTTACGTTCATGGATGAGGTCGTAAAACGGCAATTGCGTCCCGATGGAAGTGGGAGACCAAAAGCGCTTGCGCGCACGAATCCGCGCTATCTCGATACTGACCCAGAGCAGGCCTCGACCTGGTACTACCTGTTTGATCGCTGAACGGATGAGCGACGCGGATGCAAAACACAGACCCGGCTTTCCCCCAGTCGCGTGACACAGGCGCTCCACGAGGCCTTGATCCTGGCCGCTCATGTCAACCCCGAGGGCTTGTTTCGAGAAGAGACGTACACACCTTGTTGCAGGCGCACGCGGAAGCAGGGGCAACGATGCGGCTATGTGGCTCCTCGTGATGGGGTCACCACATGCCCGGTCTGCGGTGGTTCGCTACCTGGCCGTCGCGGGCATCGCTGTTACTGGAAGCTCGAAGAAGACTTTTGCTGCGAGGGCAAAGCGGAGGCTGGAGCGTATTTCTGCCCCAAGTGTGATGCCCCCTTGGCCGACTTCATCTTTGTTGGAACCCATGCGTTTCGGCACAATAGCGTGACCCGCGCGCATCGCAATGGCATTGCCCTGGAGCACAACATGCGTTTACACGGGCACTTGACTGTGCCAATGCATCTGCGCTATCTCCACCTTTTGCCAGAGGATCTCCGGCAGGAAGTCCGGCAGGTCTTTGCCGAAAAGCGTCTACGCGAAGTGCGCCTGGCTGCATCCTACGCGCCTGGCCAGGTGATTGAAAACGGGATGGCGCACACTGCGACGCTCCCTGAATTCCTGGGAATTACGCTCCGGCGCGCCCTTAAACGTCGGACAGCAGGTCTGTGGGGTGGTTTTTGGTCAGGTGCGCTGGCCAGCCAGGGTACGCTTTCCCCTATGGTCGGATTGGAAGAGATCGTCGTCACAGAAGAGACCTATGAGCATACCGTGGCTCAATATCGTTATGAAGCGCTCGGCCTTGCCGTCTCGGAGGTCGCGTTGGAGCGGGGAACCAGGGGCAAGTTTACTGCGGATGTGGCGCCATTTCTAGACCGCGAGCAAATTGACGTGCTTGTGATCTCTCATCTAGCCCATGTTCAGGAGTACATGCGCAGTTCGCTTGGAGTCCGTTTGATGGAAGCCGATGTCAAGGAGCAGCGAATGTTCCTTGACCAATTAGCGGAGGTGCTCCGCCCCTGGTGGGAATCTCTGGGAAGTATCGAGCAGCTTGTGACGGCGCTCACGCCAGGAGGGATTGATGTCTTCGCCCAAACATAACCGTCCACAAAACCCGTCTCCAGATCGCCTGATCAAGTCACGCAAAGCGGTGGCGCAGCGCAATTACGAGGCGGTACGAGTCACGATCCAGGCGCTGTGCCATCGAAAGATTGAGCCAGAAACCGTGACTGTACCAATGGTCGCACACGAGTCGGGGGTATCCGTGGCGACGATTTACCGGCGGAACGATCTCTTCAGTTTGGTACAACAACTGAATCCGCATGTGCAACGCCGCCCTGTCGAAAGCGTCTACGAGAAGGAAGCAGCGCGCTTACAACAGGAATTGACCGAGGCGCGAAAAGAGGCTCACTACTATCAGCAGGAAATCGGGACTGGCGAAATTAGGTGATCGACGATTGCAGCAAGAGAATGTACAATTGCGGAAACAGGTACTTGATCTGCAACGTCACATCGAAAAGCTAGAAGTGCGTCTGGCAAACTGTTCTTGCGGAAACGATGTGCGTTAGCTCCTGGCTATCTAGAAGCAATGCGTTGAAAAATGGTTGCTGAAAGGCAACGGAGTGAAGAGAAAAGGATGGTAAGATTTTTTCTATGGAAAATCAAGAGTATCTGCAAATCCTCGCCCAAGGTGCGGAAACATGGAACAAATGGAGAGAAGAAAATCCTAAGGTAAAGCTGGATTTCTCTGATGCCCGTTTTATTAAGGTGGAGCTTAAAGGCATTGATTTTCGGGACGTTGTTTTCTCTAACGAGGAAGAGTTCTCTTCTCCTGGAGGATGTATGCCAGGAGCAATTGTTGTGACAGCAGAAAGAGGCGCATTTCCTGTAGACGAAATGTTTCACAGTGTTGAAATCATTGACTCAGATCTCACAGGGGCCAATCTAGCTGGAGCCGATCTTCGAGGCGCACGTATTATTCAAACTAACCTCTCAGAAGCCAACCTCAGCAAGGCAGATCTTCGATGGGCTGACCTTCGGTATTCTGATTTTCGGGGAGCCAATCTCAGTAACACACGGCTTAACAACGCCAACCTCACAGGAGCAAATCTGAGTAGTAAGACGATGGCTCACTTCGTATCGAGAGACGGAACAAGCACGAATACCATAACCCGTCAGCCAACAAATCTTTTTATGGCAGATCTTCGGGGAGCCGACCTCAGTAGCAGCAATCTTGTTGAAGCCAATCTTGAATTTGCGAATATTACAGACTGTTTTGTTTATGGTGTGTCAGCATGGAATTTGAATGTCAACAACTTAATACAGGAAAATTTAGTTGTTACGCCACATGACCAGATCAAGATTACAGTTGACAACATTGAAGTTGCTCAATTTATCCATCTTCTTCTCGATAACAAAAGAATGCAAAACGTTATTACTACTATTACAGCAAAGGTTGTGTTAATCTTAGGAAGCTTTGCGCCAGGAAGAATACAGGTGTTAAATGCGCTGAGAGACAATTTGAGAAAATATGATCTCCTACCAGTAGTCTTCGACTTTAAACCCTCTCCAAACCAGGATCTCACGGAAACTGTTAGTACCCTTGCTCATCTTGCCCGCTTTATCGTTGTAGACCTCACGCATCCAAGTAGTGTGCCTCACGAATTAGCAACAATCGCTCCCCATTGCATCAGGCCAATACAACCTCTCATTTACGATCAAGCAGAAGCCTTCGATAGAGGAGGAGGGAAGAGACGTGAATATGCTCTGTTTTATGACCTGCGACGACGATATCATTGGGTGCTGGAGACATTCCGGTACAAAGATACTTCTCACCTACTGGCATCTCTTCAAGAATTTATCATTCAGCCAGCCGAAGAGAAAGCAAAAGAGTTGGAGATCGGGAGATGGTAAAAGAGATACCGCTCATTCATTTTGGATCTCCTAGCAGCCGAAATGCACAAGCAGGCTCTGTTTTTCTGATCACATTTTTCCTTTTGTTCCGTCCAAGTTTCTCACAAGCAGTAAACAAAGGCAGAGAGCCGTTTCCTACATATGAGGTGAAAGTGAACCCGAGAAAATATGAGAAGAGCGGTGAATTCGCAACCAACAGGCTGGACGAGCAAGAGGTGGCAGCGTTATCACTGCATCTTCTCCAGATCTGCCTAGTGTATGTGAATACCTTGCTCATTCAGCAAGTACTCGCTGATCCAAAGCATTTTCAACAGATGAAGAAAGAAGACCTACGAGCACTGACCCCGCTTATTTATGGCCACGTCACTCCTTATGGAACGTTTCGACTTGATCTCACTGAGCGAATGCCCATTGAGAAGGCTACCTCTGCTTAATCATACTGTGACGAATTCCCAAACCGGTTCATTTTTCTGGAAATGAAACTACTTCTTTCATTGCGAGTGAAAACGGGCCTGAGGCATACTTCGCTCAGAGGGGTAGAAACCTCTGGAAAAGGAGAAGCATTTATGGAATATGCTCAGCAATTCTGTAAGATCTTTCCCCCAAATGGAGAGCAATCGATCTACCGGATCAGGAAAGGTCAGAAACAGGTGAGGATTGGGCGTCCTGGAGGAGATGAGCCAAACGATATCTATCTGGGGCCAAACAATTGTGGATGCGTGTCACGGGTACATTGCCTCCTAGTCAAAAGGGAGGGGAAATGGTGGCTCGTCAGAAAAGGGAGATATTTCCCCCTACTTCAACGGAAAGCTGAAATGGAGGAAGAAGAGGTACATACAGAGGTGCAACTTGCTGATGGAGACCACATACGCATATTAGGTGAACAGTCCACAAAGGGTGAAATTTCCTGGATCATTCATTTTTGCGATGGAGAAACGACGCTGCCTGTTTTGATGACGGCCTTTTTGAGATACGACAAGCAGCACCGAGCCCTTTACCGTGTCGTGAAAGGCGGAGAGCAGCGGCTCTCTCTCTCTGGCCAGGTACTTGATCTGGCTGATTTCATGCTCGAACGTCCCGGTCACATCTTCAGCCGCGAAGAGTTGCTTAGGGCTATCTGGGGAGATGACCCGTCCAAAGACTTGGGAAATCTACGCAACTTGATCCACCGCCTTCGTGAAGAAATAGAGCCGCCTGGAACCAAAGAGCATTTTCTCATTGCTCACCCAGGAGCTGGCTATTCCCTCCACACGCAACCTCAGTGAATCGTGTCGTGTGGCTCTTTGAATAGATTGAAGCATGTCAATGTATTATCGCCATGCTTCGAGAGAAAAGAGAGCAAGGCGCTTTTAAAGGATATGACGCTGCCCTTGATATAAAGATGTATTTTCGCTGCATCGCGAGGAGGATATCCTGAAAAATCTATCTGGAACTCTTCACAAGATGTGAGCCAAGGAAAGGAATGGTACGGATGACAACCAATCAACCTGAACGATTCGGGAAGTACAGGGTGCTCAAGCTGCTCGGAGAAGGCGGATTTGCGAAGGTCTACCTGGTCGAGGATGAAAATGGAGCATTGTGGGCTCTGAAGCACCTTCGCGAGAAGCTTGTTAAGCAAGATCCAAGTTGCCAGGAGCAATTTGAGCGCGAAGCCCGCATGCAGAAAGGTCTGAAACATGACCATATTGTTGGAGTACATGACTTTAATGCTAAAGAAGGGTATCTTGTGCTTGACTATGTACATGAGGGAGAAACACTAAAAACCATTGTGGAGAGAGATTATCCAGACGGGATGGGCCTTGATATCATATTTGATATCCTGGAGCCGCTTGAGGAGGCACTCACCTATATCCATCATGCGAATTTGGCCCATCTCGATATCACACCAAAGAACATACTCATCCGAAAACTCCAAAATCGCAAGGGAGAAATAGAGTGGAACGTTTACCTTGCCGATTTCGGTCTCACGCGTATGGTCGATCTCGATGGGAATGCTATGGGAGGGGCTAGCCTCTGGGGATCGGGAACGCCAGGGTACTGGGCCCCAGAACAAGCTGATTTGCTAATGGTAAAAAACCTGGCTCACACAGCGATATCTACTCTTTAGGATTGGTCATCACCTTTATGCTGACCGGACGCCGGACAGCGAAAGAATTAATGGGAGATTCTCCATGAGACAAACAATACGCTTCCTTCCATGCTTCCACTCGAAATCAAGCAGAAGCTCCAACGAGCCACAGATGAAAACCCTGAATATCGGTACGCTGAGGTGCAAAGCCTGATGGCAGTCCTCGTGCAAGCTGTAGAAGCATTTTATCGGAGAATGTCACAAACTGTTCTGTCAGGAGAGGGAGAACGAGGGACAATTTACCTGGGCAGGACACAGACTGCTCCACCAGATGTGAGAAAGAAGTGGGAAACTAGCCCAGTGAGACCACCTTTCGACTCAATAAACACTACAGCCGCACTTTTTAACCGAGCAAGAAGAGCTTGAAAGCTGAAGAAAAGCTCTATGTTCATCTTCTTTGAGATGTGACACTCTGGAGGTGTAAAACTCAAACCCAGAGGTTGACATCTAAAAGGAGAAGAAAATGAAGCAAGATAAGTATACGACCTGTATCGCAACCAGGACGACCCCCAGCGATGTGTGCCATTGGACCCAGGCGCTTTTTCATCTGCATGCCCGTATTGCCCCTCGCTTTGCCCGACCGGAGCCACGTCTGCGGGCACTGGCCTACCTGCAAGGTATCTTGAGTGAAACGGTGCGCAAAAACGGCTGGCAATTGGCTGAACAAGCGGGAGAAGTCTGTCCTGACGGGATGCAACGTTTGCTCTCTCGCGCCGTCTGGGACACCGATGGCGTCCGTGATGATCTGCGTAGCTATGTGCTTGAGCAACTGGGCTTGCAGTCGGCTATCCTGGTCATCGACGAAAGCGGCTTTCCCAAGCGTGGCAAACAATCGGCTGGGGTTGGCTTGCAGTATTGCGGAGCCACTGGTCGGGTCGAGAATTGTCAGGTCGGTGTCTTTCTCTCGTATGTGACCGCCAAAGGACATAGCCTCATTGATCGCGAACTCTATCTGCCCCTGGACTGGTGTGAGGATCGGGATCGGTGTCGAGCCGCAGGTATCCCAGAAGCGGTTCGCTTCCAGACCAAGCCTGAACTAGCCCGGCGCATGATCGAACGCCTTTGGCAAGCGCAGCTTTCCATTTCCTGGGTCGTGGCTGATACCGTTTACGGTGGCAATTTGGACCTGCGTATCTGGCTGGAAGCGCATGAGTATTCCTATGTGCTAGCAGTGGCTTGCAATGAGCTGGTCGGCTTCCAGACACCAACTGGACGCAGGCGTGAAGAAGCGGCATTGGTCGAAGCGGCCATGCTCTCTGATCAAGATTGGCAGCGCCTTTCGATGAGCGAAGGGACCAAAGGCCCCAGGCTCTTCGACTGGGCCATCGTCCCCATGTTGCACCGCTGGGAGGATGATGCAAGACATTGGCTGCTCATTCGCCGTTGCGTGGATGATCCCAACGAGAAAGCCTACTTCTTCGTCTTTGCCCCACAAGGAACCACCTTGCCCGAGATAGTCAAGGCGATAGGTGCCAGATGGCATATTGAAGAGGACTTTGAAAACAGCAAAGATCTGGGGCTGGACCAGTATGAGGTCCGAAGTTGGATCGGGTGGTATCGCCACATCACGTTAGTCCTGCTGGCACATGCCTATCTGGTAGGGATTTGTGCAACGGAGCGTTGCTCCACCGATGCGCCTCTCCCCTCTGGCTCTGCCAGAAAGCTTCCTGCTTGTGCTCTGACCGTTCCCGAAGTGCGTCGTCTGCTCGCTCGAACTGATCTGGCCTGCCTCTTCGTCCGTGCGTCGGGTCCTCGCCTGGTCGTGGTGGCGTCGCTGCCATCAGAGTCGTGCCAGCTGTTCCCATACCAAACGTCGCCTCAAGGCTGGCTAATCCTAGCTCGCTCGCCTTTCTCTCGCTGTCTTTGTTGTTGTCTGTCCGTGTTCCAGACTTCCGAGAAAGTTCCAGGAACTCCCAGACTTCCTGGAACTTTCTCGGATTGGTGTCTGGTTTTGTGTGTGCTTTTGCCTTTTTTCGAAAGGAGTCTTGACCATGGCGCTTCTTCCTTTCACGACCGGTGCTCAGATGCTTGGAATTCACCCCAAGACCTTGCACCATTGGCTCAAAGAAGCCAATGTGCCCTTCACTTTGCATCCCAGCGATGCACGCATCAAATGTGTAGATCCGCAACACCTCCTGGAAGTGGCCAAACTTCACGACCGCTCGCTTCCAGAACTACCCACCTCGCTTGAAGAACAAGCAAAGTCCTTGCCTGCAGAGCCGGAGCAACCCTCTTCTTCGTTGCCTCCTATCAGAGCATCTGAGCCAGATCTGGTGCAGAAACTGTCCTGTCTGGAGACCAAGGTGGTGAGCTTGCAGGAGCAACTTGCCCAACTCGCGCTGGCGCTCCTCCAAGAGCGAGAGAGAACCATCGAACGACGAATCTCGGCACTGGAAACCGTCACGGCTGAACTGGTGGGAAAGCACCCGCTTCCAGCGTCGCAAGAGCAAGGGGGAGGGCAAACGTTGGCCTGTGCGTCGCGTCGGGGGTACCAACTGCTTCCGGCAGAACAACCTGCTCGGTCTCGCGTGCCTGCTCTGATTGAATACAGCGCGCAAGAGACCTATGTGATTATCAGTTCGCAGGAAGGCGAGTTGCACCTGATGCCCGATTCAGCTGAGTGGTTTGAGTGGCTGGCGACACTCCCCTCTTTCCGCTTCGTGGGTCAGCAGGGGCGTTTCACCGCCTACCGCCATAGTCGCTCCTCGCGCTCTTGGAGAGCCCATCGGGTTATCCACCAGCAAGCCTACAGGCAGACGTTGGGTGTCACCGATCATCTCACGATTCGCCGTTTGGAGCAAGTGGCAGCGGCACTACAACCCGACATGGCTTCGCTCTAATTCACTGAGCTATCCTATGTCCGCGTCTTCGTATCTCTTCAAACAAGTGCGGCTGTAGTGATAAATCGATTACCCTCTACAACATTTGCTCAACAGGCAACTATACTGCCAAGAAAAATCGTTGCTACCAGAACCAGGAAGGTTCTCCTGGTCTTAGTAGTTCTAGCCGTCATCGGGGGATTCGTAGGGATCTTCGCGTGGAGCCACTCACCAACGTATGAGAAAAAGCTGGGAGGATTACCAAATCTCGACTTGTACTGTCAATCTCTTCATTATCCGAAATTTACTGGTACAGTGGGAAACCCTGCCGAATTGTATTGTTCTACAGGTAGCACTGACGAAACTACATGGACATCTGTCTGCAATTGGCAATATGGGAGAAAAGATCTCACTGCCAGACCCGAGGATCCGAAAAATCCCAACGATCCCTATGGGATACATTGTTATGAACCACAGGGAAATGACAAAGGGGGGGTAGATCTCAGCTCATATTGTACCTCACTGTACGCGAATACAAGCATAGCAATTCTTGAAGGCAATACGGCCAACGATTGGACATGTCAGCAAAAGGTAGATCCAACAGCAGCCTGCCGTTGGGAATATCAAGGCATAACGGACATACAAGCTCGTTTTGACGGAGGCTCCTATTATTGTTATGTTCCCTAAGAAATAGTGGTAGAGTCAGGGTCTCTGCGAAAATCGTATCTACTCAGGTAGACTTTATCCAATCAGTAGACAAAAAACGAAAGGGTCGGGTAAGGGGAATGATGTTGCCATCATCCCCTCCCCTAAGAACGGCACAGATGAGTTTCCCCATATGCTCGCTCAAGCCTTTGGTTCCGCCCGTGTGACCGGACGCGGTTTCTCAACAGAAATTCCCTGGTTATGAATTTGTTGATGACAGGTTGGGTGAAGCAACACACGGTTTTCTGCGCCATCTGATCCGCCCTTAGATCGCCAAAGGATATGATGGCTGTGCCATCCAGTGACCTTGGTGATCTTCTGATTGCAGACAGGGCAGAGGCCATTTTGCTCTTTCCAAAGATGAATAAGCCATCGTCTTCCTTTGAGTCTGGCTTCCATTTGCACATCGAGGCGTTTCTCGAAGTACGTTTCCCAGTCCGGGTCGTAGGGGTTGGCTTCTGCGCGGATTTTTGTGTGTCGCTCAATGTGGATAGACGAAGCTTTCAACAGTCGAACGACTTTCATTTCTCCCTCCTCACCTTTGAGAACCCCGGTGAAAACCCAACGCTTTAGTCCGTCATCAGGAAAGTATTTGTCTTTCACCCACTGGTGTGGTTTGTTTCGATGTCTTCGGCGTGCCCATTTCCAGATGGCCTGGAAGATGGCATGATCAACGGTGTGGAAGATCGCCGCACTCACTACATGGCGATGATAGAGCGCCCACCCTCGGATTTGTGGGTTCAGTTCGGCTATCAATTCTCCTGCGGTCAGGTCGCGGCTCTCTCTGATACGCTTTCTGATCTTCCGAAGAAAGGTCTTCACGTTCTTCTTCGATGGAGTAATCCAGAACTTGAGGCGCTTTCCCTTTCGATATTTCCGCACTGTTTGGCCCAGGAAGTCAAATCCTTGTTCAATATGCGTCACGATAGTCTTTTCGGTTGATAACTCCAACCCTCGTTCTGTTAAGAATTGCTCTATCAGAGGTTTGACCTCTTGCTCCAGGAGCTCTTTCGAGCTTCCTGTTACACAAAAATCGTCAGCATATCGTATGAGATTGACTTTTGCCTGCTTCCCGATTTTACTCTTCTTTGAGAAATGAGAAGCAAGAAGCCGTTCCATTCCGTCAAGCGTCATATTCGCTAGAACTGGCGAAATCACGCCTCCTACAAAGTAGCAAAAAAAGTGATAGAGTTTGAATACCAGGAGGAAATCCCGCGTTCACGGCTTCGCGCAGCCTACGGAGATGGTTTCAAAGGCGCACCACTACGGTGTGAGTCGTCTAGCGAAGCCCGTTTCCCGCAGGATGCTGGAAGACACAATGGAAAAGCTCCCCAAGCCCTCTCGACCATCTCACAAGAGAACAGTGCGATTGGAGGTCCATGTCATGTTTGAGCCCAGTCGCCTCGCTCAACAATGTCTAACCGATGCCTATAGTTGTCTCATCCCAACGGTACGCCGTCGCATAGGACAAGCACAATCAAGCGTCAAGCCTGCACAAAGCAGTGCGGAAAGGAAAGCACAATGAACACGACACAAGTAGCTCTGTATGCTCGTGTCTCCTCAGATCAACAGAGTGAGGCCAAAACCATCGAAAGTCAGCTTGCCGATTTGCGAACGCGTATTGCCTCGACAGGAGCCACTCTGTGTGCGGAACGAGAGTTCATCGACAATGGTTGCAGCGGAGCAACCCTCATCCGTCCAGCCCTCGAACGTCTTCGTGACGTGGCCGCAACCGGAGGAATTGATCAGCTTTATGTCCATTGTCCTGATCGTCTGGCTCGTAACTATGCCCATCAGGTGTTGTTACTTGAAGAGTTCCTGCGTGCAGGTGTTGAGGTCATTTTCTTCAATCGTGAGGTAGGGCAGACGCCAGAGGATCACTTGTTACTGCAAGTGCAAGGTATGATCTCAGAATATGAACGAGCTAAAATCATGGAAAGAAGCCGAAGAGGGAAACGGCATGGAGCACAAGTAGGCAAAGTGAGCGTGCTCTCAGGAGCGCCCTATGGCTATCGTTACGTCAGCAAACAAGACGGTGATGGAGAAGCACGCTTTGAGATCGTCTGGGAGGAAGCACGGGTCGTTCGTCAAGTTTTTGAGTGGGTGGGAAGGGATCGCTGTTCCATTGGAGAAGTGAGTCGCCGCCTGCAAGCTGCTGGAGAGCAGACACGAACAGGCAAAACGGTCTGGGATCGGGGCACCATCCACGATATGCTCCAAAATCCTGCGTACAAGGGTGAGGCAGCCTTTGGTAAAACTGCCATTGAGCCGCTGCGCCCACGCTTGAGAGCGCAACGGGGGCGGCCTCTACAACCAAAACGGCCTTACTCCCATCATGCTGTTCCAGCGGAGCAATGGATGAGTATTCCAGTCCCTGCGCTCGTCGATGCCGATCTCTTTGAGAGTGTTGCCGAGCAATTGCAAGAAAATCGAGCGCACGCACGTGTGGGGCAACGTGGTGCCCGCTACTTATTGCAGGGCTTGCTGACTTGTGCTTGTTGCGGGTATGCTTATTACGGCAAAGCTATTAGCCCAAGTGCACGCAAACATCATGAGCGCTCCTATGCGTACTACCGCTGCATTGGCTCTGATGCGTATCGTTTTGGTGGGATACGTATCTGCTCCAATAAGCAGTTACGCACGGATCTGGTAGACGAGGCGGTCTGGGAAGAAGTCTGTCGTCTCCTCGAACATCCTGAGCGGCTTGAGCAGGAATATCGGCGACGCTTCTTGCAGGAAGAACAAACGCCAGATGAACTCAGCCAGATTGAAGCGCGAGTGAGCCGGTTGCGACAAGGGATTACCAGGCTGATTGATAGTTATGCCGAAGGACTCATCGACAAAGACGAGTTTGAACCCAGGGTGACACGCCTGCGAGAACGGTTAAAGCAGATGGAAACACAAGCTCTACAAATTAAAGATGATGCGAGCTTCGAGCGTGAGTTGAGGCTCATCCTTGGTCGTCTTGATGAGTTTACTTCACGGGTAAAGAACGGATTGGACGAAGCTGATTGGTCTACCCGCCGCGAGATCATTCGTGCATTGGTCAAACGGGTTGAGATCGATCAAGAGCAAGTCCGTGTCATCTTCCGCGTCAATCCTCCTCCCCAAGCTCCACAACTGCCTTCAGAAAAAGATTCTCAAAGTTTGCAACATTGTGGGGGGCGTGATGATGCCACCCTGAGGTGTACCATCTTCTGTCATATGGAATTGGTTGTTTTCCAAATATCCTGCTTTGAGCCATTTCTTGAGTATGGCTTTTTCTAGAGAGATATGGGTCAGCAACCATAGGTGCGAGATTCGATCAAAACAGGAGCGGATGTCTCCCTCCAAAATCCATTCTGCGCGGCCGCTGCGACCCAGCACAATGAAGCAAGCTTCAATGGCATCTGCTGTTGAGCGGGCTGTCCGAAATCCGTAGGAGTTTGGGTCAGCCGTTGTCTCTGCAACCGGGTCGAGTGCTAGCAAGTACAGAGCTTGCATGGCTCGGTCTCGCATGGTCGGAATCGAGAGGGGCCTTTGAGCACCATTGCTTTTTGGGATGTATATCCGCCGTAACGGTTGAGGATGATATCCTCGTTGGCGAAGTCGATCAATGGCTGTCATCTTCTGCTCCGGCGTTTTCCAAGTCTCCCCGTCCACGCCAGGAGTTCGTCTCCCAGTGTTTTCTGTCACTCGTCGTACGGCAAGAGCTTTGCCGCTGAATGAGTGGGTGAGCAAACGTTGCAAAGCTTTCACCTTGTTCCATTTACCCTCCTTCGTTGCCTGCGCGATACGAGTTTGGAGCCGACGAGCATTCCGTTCAGCTTCTCGCCAGTTGATCTGATGCCAAGCTTCGGGGATGTCGGTGGTCGCACCAACAGAGGGAGCCGAAGATTGCCCTTCGGCCGTTTCCGTTGTCATCTGCTTTACCTCCTTGATCGGTTAATCAAACGCTTTCGCGCTCAAAGACCAGAGGGAAGTCTGCCCGCTTTCGCGTGGAGTCATCTTCCGACCCCTATCCGCCCCATTACAGGACGACTTTCGCTTTCTCCCTCCTCCTTTACCACCTCTGCTTGCGGTCCATCTTGCGATGTGCCTTCCTGCCATCAGGAGCAGAGGCAGTTTACCACGTTCCACGTGTGTACCAGATATGGGTTAGGCCCCGCCTCTTCGCCGGTGGTTCTCTTGTCTGCGTTTGGGGAACTCTGAGCCCCGAAACCAACCACGTTACCTTTTGGTCAAGCCTTTCAGCATCTTTGGCTTGTTGAAGCTTACGACGTTTATCAGCGGTTCACATGGGTTAGCCATACCATATTTCGCCCTAGCTCCGTTACTGCTTTGATGCTAGCAGTCACCTCGTCTCCTCACGGTTTCGAGATCACCCTGATGGGTGCGGCTACATTGTTCCAGGCGCACTTGATTCAGCCTGGTAGGGCACTCGGGGGCAGAACCCCAGGTAAGAGCCTCCTTTTCCAGAGTCCTTACGGCTACACCCGCAGCTTCGTGTCGCACCAGAGTAAGCTTCTCTCAAAATTCGATTCAAGGAAAAAGAAGAGATGCTGACACTGCCTAAAAGGATTATACACGTGTTGCGCGAGTTTGAGACGGTCTTTAGCGAACGAGTATGGGAATGGGCCAAAGTGCTCGTCATCGGAGCAATCCTTGCGCCAGGAGAGCGAACGGTGGCTGCAATCTTGCGCGTGATGGGATGCGCCGATGAACAGCAATTCCAGAACTATCATCGTGTGCTCAATCGCGCCAAGTGGTCGAGCCGTGAACTGAGCCGTGTGTTGCTGATGGTGTTGGTGAAGCTCTTTGTCCCCACAGATGCACCGATGGTAATCGGCATCGATGAAACCATCGAGCGCCGACGAGGCCGCAAGATTGCGGCGCGAGGCGTCTATCGTGATCCCGTTCGATCCAGTAAAGAGTTTTTTGTGAAAACCAATGGCTTGCGCTGGATCTCCCTGATGCTCTTGACCCCTATTCCTTGGGCGCAACGGGTCTGGGCTTTGCCCTTTTTGACGGTGCTGGCTCCCTCCGAACGCTATCACGAAGAGCGCAAGATGCGGCACAAAACCATCACGGATTGGGCCTGGCAGATGCTCCTGCAAGTTTCTCGTTGGATGCCAGGTCGACGATTGGTCGTCGTTGCTGATGGGACCTATGCCGTGCTGGATTTCCTGGGGAAGGTGAGCCACTTGCCAGGCATGTGCGTCATCACGCGCTTGCGTTTGGATGCCTGTTTGTATGATCCTGCCCAAGAGCGGGAGGCGGGCAAAAGAGGCAGACCGGCGCTCAAAGGGAAACGGCAGCCAAAACTGGCCGAGCGACTGCAAGACCCAAAGACTCTCTGGCAGAAACACACGCTGTCCTGGTATGGGGGAACAACGCGAGAGATGGAGATCACCACCGGCACGGCTCTGTGGTATCAATCTCTTTCAGGACTCTGTTGACGAAAGAAAGAAATACTGGAATGGTAAAATAGGAGGGAAAAGTGACAAAGAAGACAGCGAAAAGGAGAAGAACGATGTCAATGAACCCGCAAGAAATCGAAACCATTCCAGCCCAAACGGTGCACATAGCCTGGGCAGCCTGCCCTAAGGGAACGCTGGCGATGCGCTTGCGAGATGCCTTGGGAGATCTGTACCAGGATGAGCAGTTTGCCAGGCTCTACCCGGTAGAAGGACAGCCAGGATACGCTCCGTGGCGACTGGCGGTGGTGACGGTGTTGCAATATACGGAGAATCTCACGGATCGTCAGGCGGCGAACGCGGTCCGCGAAGGGATTGATTGGAAATATGCCTTGGGACTGGAACTCTGGGATGCGGGCTTTGATTACTCCTTGCTCTCGGCGTTTCGTACCCGCTTAGTGGAGCAACAGGCGGAGACCCTCTTGTTAGATCAGCTTCTGGAGGTGTGCAAGCAACATGGCTGGCTCAAAGCGGGAGGCAAACAACGCACCGACTCCACCCACGTATTGGCACGGGTCCGTTCGCTCTCGAATTTGGAATGTGTGGGAGAAAGCCTGCGCGCGGCTCTCGATGATCTGGCAGGTCTGGTTCCTGATTGGTTGATCAAGCAGATCACGCCTGACTGGTTTGATCGGTATAGCCATCGTGTGGAGAACTATCGCTTGCCCAAGGCCGAGAGCCAGCGCACAGCCCTGGCCCAACAAATCGGGGCGGATGGGGTCCATCTCTTCGCCGCTCTCTCGCAAGCCGATGCACCAGCCTGAGGCGCGAGACCTGGAAAGTGTGCAAGTGCTCCGACAGGTGTGGCAACAGTACTATGAGGTGTCGGAGGGCAAGGCGAAATGGCGAGCAGGTCCCTCCGAAGCAGACGCAGAGGGTGTGATCCGTTCGCCCTATGATCCGGAGGCCCAAACAGGCAAAAAGCGGGAAACGACGTGGCTGGGGTACAAAGTCCACTTGACGGAAACCTGCGCACAGCCCATGGAGCCACTGTGTCCTCAGTTGATTGTGCAGGTGCAAACGACGGTGGCACCCATTGCGGATGCAGCCATGACGGTCCCCATTCAGGAGCAGTTGGTGAAAGCAGCACTCAAACCGGAGGAGCAGATCGTGGATACGGGCTATGTGGATGCCGACCTGCTGGTGAGCAGTCAGCAAAAAGGGATCACTCTGCTTGGTCCTACGATGCCTGATAGCAGTTGGCAGGCCAAAGCGGGCAAGGGCTTCGATCTGGGGCACTTTTCCATCGATTGGAGCAAGCAGCAGGCTACCTGCCCCCAAGGGCAAACCAGTGCTCGTATGAGTCAGGCTGCTGAGCGCATGGAGATCGTGTTTGCCTCTGAGACCTGTGCTGCCTGTCCCGTGCGCCAGGACTGCACGCGCTCCCAGACAACTGGACGGGTCCTGCATCTGCGCCCTCAAGCTGCTCATGAAGCCTTACAGGCGCGACGGCTGGCAGAGCAAACGCCCGAGTTTCGTCAGCAGTATGCCTTGCGTTCGGGCATTGAGGGCACGCTTTCTCAGGGCGTGCGGGCAATGGGTTTGCGACGATCTCGCTATGATGGACTAGCCAGAACCCATGTGCAACACATCTTAACGGCTGTGGCCGTCAATCTGGTACGTATTGATGCCGTCCTGACGAACATCCCTCGCGGTAAGACCCGCCGGTCCCACTTTGCCCAGTTGGCATCAATAGCGGCTTTCCCAGTCGGGGCCTGACGCTCATTCGATTTGGAGTCGCATTCGTCAACAGAGTCCTGAAAGGCCCACGAATTGCGCAACGAGATGTAACCAGTAGCGAGTAGGCAGAAAAACGTGTCTCCTTAATGAGGAAGAAGAAAATCGTTCCCAATAAGGAGACAGACATGAACAGTATCACCGATTCTGCAGTAACTATCCAGACCTCTTCCCAATCTCAGCCCTCAACGCCTTGCTGGTTGGGCGAAGTTGCGCTCCTGGTCCACCATTTGCGCAAGCAGGGAGTGCTCTCAGCTCTTAGCCAGCAGGTGCACTTCGCACGGCGGCGTTTCGGACTCTATGAGGTTCTCGACTTTGTGGCGGTGCTCTTGGGCTACGCCATCAGCGGTGAACACACGTTGGAGGCGTTCTACGAGCGTGTGTATCCTTTTGCCACTGCCTTCATGGCGCTCTTTGGGCGGGAGCGCTTGCCCGCCCGTTCGACGCTCTCACGCTTTTTGGCCGCTCTGACTCCAGAAGCAGTCGAAGCTCTGCGCTCGCTGTTTCTGGAAGATCTGCTTGCGCGGCCACTTTGCAAAGAAGAGCAGCAGTGCGGGCTCACGGATCGAGCAGGCAACGTGTGGAAGGTGTTCGACATTGATGGCACCCGCGAAGCGGCTCGAACAACGCGCCTTGCCCCAGGCCCCACAATTGCCTCTCCCTCAGCGCCGGTTGGATAAGGTGTGTGCACCTGGCTACACAGGGCGCAAACGAGGAGAAATCGTGCGGACCCGGACGACCGTCTTGCAAGCGCATTCCTACCAGTGGCTCGGTACCTTCGGCAACCCAGGCAACGGAGTGTACCGAGAGGAGTTGCGCCGAGCGGTGGAGGCGATCAGGTCCTACCTACGAGCGCATCAGTTTCCCGAAGAGCATGCTCTCCTGAGACTTGACGGACTCTATGGGACCGGAGCCGTCCTGGCCGACTTGCTTGGGTTCGCGTTCGTCATGCGCGGCAAAGACTATCGGCTCCTTGACCTGCCAGTCGTCCAGACGCGCTTGCATTTGCCTGCCGATCAGCAGTTCTCGCGTCCGGAAAGTGGGCTAGTTCGCACGCTTTATGACTGCCCGGATGTGCTAGTAGGCCCGAGCGGGCAACGTTGCCGCCTGGTCGTCGCGACTCATCCTGCTGGACCAACGAAGAAGCGCATTGGTGTCGAACGCGATGGGCTTATCTACGAACTGTTCTTGACGAAGTTACCCCAGCAGGCCTTCACCGTTGCTGATGTCGTGGCGTTGTATCTGCATCGTGGGGCCTTTGAAACGACGCTCTCCGATGAAGATCTCGAACAAGACCCGGATCGTTGGTGTTCTCATGCCGCTTGCGGACAAGAAGCCTGGCAGATCGTCTCACAATGGGTCTGGAACCTGCGTCTGGAATTGGGACATCAACTTGAGCCTGAACCGATACGCACGACCGAGTTTGCTCCTGCTCTCCCACCTGTGCACAAAGAGGCGACTGACGTTCCTTTTTCCTCCCAGGGATATGGGCCAGCCGCAGTGGCCCTGCCCTGGAAAGCTGGCCGCTTCTCGGGGCAAGACTTTGTCCTTCAACCGGACGGGACGCTGCACTGTCCGGCAGGTCAATCCCTGATTGCGCATGAGTGGCGCAGAGAAGGTGACGGGAGCCTGCGCGTGGTCTATGCGGCCAGCATCCGCAGTTGTCGTCCCTGCCCTCTGCGGCAACAGTGTCAATGGCAAGGCAACGCCACCGCCAAGCCTCGTCAGGTAAGCGTGCTATTACATCCCCTCATGGTCGGTTCCGCGCCCCTGCTCTGGCATGATTGGAGTCGTCGGCACCATCGACGGGCGTGCAAGCAGAGGCTCGCGTTCCCAGCAGGTGGAGGTGCAGGAAGAACTGGGTCTCTCTGCTGGCCCGAAGCCTGCACCTGTGCCCCTGTCTCGTGCACAACGTGCGCATTCTCGTCTCGACTTTCAAGAGCGGTTCGCGCAACGCGCAAGCCTCAACCGCAGGTCGGGTGACGATCAGACTCTTCGGGGTCCCAGAAAGCTTTGCCACTTCTCTGGGTTTGGCGACGGCGTAACACCGTCTCGGCAGCCGTTGGCTTCTCTCTTCTCGGATAGGCTTGCTTCTTCGAGTGGAAGCTCATGGCTTTTTTTCCTCGCTGTTCCTCAATTTCTCCCATTTTCTGTCCTTTTTGCTCTCCATCCCGCTGTTTCTGCTTTCTCTCACAGGATCAACATCCCATTCTGCACGATTTTCACTCATCAGATCAGGAGAAGCTCTTCAGCAATCTCATTGCGCAATTCGTGGGCACGACGACCTTCTCCGAACATCTGACACAGAGCGCGTAGGCCTTCTTGCGCTTTTCCAGACCCGGAAGCCTCGGACGATTACTGCCATAGACGCTGTCCCCTGTGACCCACTTGGCTTCGAGTCCTGACTCTAAGGCGTGCCACAGCATTTTTGCCGCCAACTGAGGGATGCCCGGCAAAGACCACCTCTTCTGGTACATTGGCTTCCCTACATCGCCCAGGGTCTTGCATCCAACGGATGACGGCAGATATAACGCTCGATCAACAAGGGTATGACCGGCTCCGGTCGCATAGGCCAAAAAGACGCCGATTTGGCAGTTTTCTCTGGGACCTTTCGTCCCACTGTACTGTCGTTGTACTCCCACCGACTTCTTTCCCTTTTTCAGGAAACCCGTTTCATCCAAAACATAGACCCCATTAGGGTCGCCAATCATCTCACGGATAGAGGTGGGGCCTCGTGATCTCGCACCAAATCAGCCTCCCATACCGCTCGGGGGAATCCGATACTGGATAGCGTACGGATTCGCATATCCTGCCACATCCCTCGAGTTGCCACCCATTTTTGCGTTCCACTGGGCTGAGCAAACCTTTTATGTATGCTTTTACCCGTTCTCTGGTCTCCGAACGCGCAAAACTGGGGCCAATGAGTGCACACATACGATCGAAAAGGATTGTCCACAACTCTTCGGGGGACAATGAGAATGAGGGCGCGAGAACTGTCATTGGCTTCTTCTTCCGTTTCTTTTTTTCCTCCTATCTTACCATACTTACCCACTAAGGACTCGTCAAGAAATAACCTTGACAAAGTGAGGGGGGATGTGGGAAACTGGAGGCATGAAAGAAACAGAAACACAGATCAAACAACGGTTCGAGCGGGTAGCAGGAGTCCTCAATGAACGAACGCGACGGCTGGTGGCAGCCAGCGAGGCGATGGCTCTGGGACGCGGAGGCATCTCAGCGGTCTCGCGAGCTACAGGCTTATCTCGGCAAGTCATCGGCAACGGCATCAAGGAACTGCAAGAGGGAACCGAAATCTCTGAGGGACGGATTCGCCGGGTGGGGGGCGGACGCAAAACGGCGGTGAGCAAAGATGCCCATTTGCAAGAGGATCTGGAACGTCTCGTAGAACCCGTGACGCGAGGGGATCCCGAATCCCCGTTGCGCTGGACGTGCAAAAGTGTGCGCAAACTGGCCGCCGAACTGGTCCGGCAGGGCCATCAGGTCTCCCATCAGTTGGTCAGCGAGTTGCTGCAGGCGGCAGGCTACAGTTTGCAGGCTAATCGCAAGACGCGCGAGGGAGGCAAGCAGACGGACCGCAATGCGCAGTTCGAGCATCTCAATGCCGAGGTGAAGGCGTTCCTAGCAGCAGGTGATCCGGCGATCTCAGTGGATGCCAAGAAGAAGGAACTGGTAGGCGATTTCAAAGAATCCTGGGCGAGAATGGTGTCCCAAAGGCGAACCCGAGCAGGTGCGGGTGTATGACTTTCCCATCAAGGGCCTTGGTTCGAGCTACGCCCTACGGGATCTACGATCTGGCTCACAACACTGGTTGGGTCAATGTGGGCATTGATCATGAGACGGCAGCTTTCGCCGTGGAAAGCATCCGGCAATGGTGGAAGCATGTGGGTCAGCGGCAGTATCCGCAGGCCAAACGCCTCTTGCTCAGCGCGGATGGGGGAGGCAGCAATGGCTCGCGTGTCCATCTGTGGAAATGGGAATTGCAGAAGTTGGCCGATGAGACGGGGTTGGCGATCCACGTCTGCCACTTGCCACCGGGAACGAGTAAATGGAATAAAATCGAGCATCGCCTCTTTGCCTGGATCAGCCAGAACTGGCGTGGCAAACCGCTGACCAGTTACGCTGTGATCCTCAAGCTGATTGCGTCGACCAGGACCGAGGCCGGGCTGACGGTGCAATGTCAACTGGATACTAACACCTACCCCACCGGTCTCACCGTGTCCAAAGAGGCTCTGGCAACCCTGGCTCTCGTGCCTGACGCTTTCCATGGCGAATGGAACTACGTCATCCTTCCTCGCTTTCCTGTATCTGACAACATTATTTCTTGACAGTTCCTTAGTTACCACTGTAGTAACCCCTCTATGGCTGTGTTAACCTCGTTGCGCAACCCGTGGGCTCTTCGCTTTTGGCCAGTGCAACCTGTTCGCTTTGTATCTGCTCGATGACAAGTGCTATGTTCACGATGGTTGGCGCTTCAAAGAGACGACGGAGGGGTATCTCTATCTGGAATATGGTTCGTAAGCGGGCCATCAACCGAGTTGCTAACAGCGAATGTCCACCAAGCTCGAAGAAATTGTCATGGATACCCACCTGCGGCAATTGCAACAATTCAGCCCAAATGTGGGCTAAATGCTCTTGCAGAGGCGTTTGTGGCGCTACTATCTCTGCATGATTGAGAAACTGACTTCTATCGGGAACCGGCAGAGCTTTACGATCAACTTTGCCATTGGCTGTCAGTGGCAACATTTCCAGGAAGACAAAGCTGGTTGGGATCATATAATCGGGCAAATGTTTGCGTAGATACCCTTGCAACTGTGCAGCCTGTGGACCTGTCTCACCGAGGGATGGACGGTCGCGAGGTACTACATAGGCCATCAGGTGTTTCCTGACTTCATCTTGGTCTTGTAGGACAACGACACTCTCTTGCACATCTGGATGCTGGCTAAGCATCGTCTCGATTTCTCCCAACTCGATGCGGAACCCTCGCAGTTTGACTTGTTGGTCCATGCGCCCCAGGTATTCGATGGCACCATCAGATCGGTAACGGGCCAGATCTCCTGTGCTATACATGCGTTCTCCCTCGATCTTCCCAAAGGGATTGGCAATGAACTTCTCCGCCGTTAGTTCTGGGCGTCTGGCGTAGCCCCGTGCCAGACCAACTCCACCGATATACAATTCTCCAGCAACCCCGATCGGCACTGGCTGTAAGTTCCTATCCAGCAGATAGATCTGAGTATTGGCTATGGGACGACCAATCGGAAGCGGACCGTCTACAGAAGCGACTGGATAAAGTGCTGACCAGATCGTTGTTTCTGTAGGACCATAGAGATTCCACACCGCTACCCCTGAGCCGAGCAATTGACGAGCAAGTTCTGCGGGAAAGGCTTCGCCCCCACACAGAACTCTGATATTGCTGCTGACCTGCCAATGAGCGCCCAGAAGCATATGCCAAGTGGAAGGAGTGGCTTGCATCACCGTCGTGTCATGTTCACATAGGGTATGTGCGAGCAGATCTCCATTCATGGCCACCTCCCGACTTGCAATGGCGACACGCGCACCGGTAAGGAGTGGCAAGAAAAGCTCCAGACCTGCAATGTCAAAGGACACGCTCGTCACTGCCAGAAGCGTATCCGAGGCTTGTACCCCTAGCTGTCTGCTCATGGCCGTCAGGAAATTGATCACGGCATGATGGGGAATCTGCACGCCTTTCGGCTGACCAGTCGATCCGGATGTGTAAATCAGGTATGCCAGGTTGGCAGGCCGCACCCGACAGGGAGGATTGCCTCCCTGCTCAAGGTGAGCCGTCGCCAGCGGACTACCCTCTCTGGAGGGACCTGACTCCAGACAGATAAACTCGACCGTCGGGAGAAGCTTATGATTGGGGGCAAGCCCCGACCCTACAAGCCCCACAGCATCACGCAGATGGGCCTGGGTAAGGACAACCGTAACCTGCGCATCCTCTAGCAGAAAGGCGAGACGTTCTTGCGGAAGCTTGGGATCAAGTGGGACATAGGCTCCCCCTGCTTTGAGCACTCCTAGCAACCCCACGACCATCTCGATACTCCGAGAGAGACAAATGCCCACCAAGACCTCAGGACCCACTCCCAGACATTGCAGATGATGGGCCAGTTGGTTGGCCCGTTGATTGAGTTCTGTATAGGTAAGCTCCTCATCCTCAAAGACCAGAGCCACAGAGTCTGGTGTCTGCTCAACCTGTCGCTCGAAAGAGTTGGTGCACACACAGGTCTGCTGGAATAGGGCTTTCTGTCGCATTCCACTGGACCAAGAGTTGCTCAGACTCTGCCTCCGTGAGCAGGGGAAGGGTTTCAATAGGTTGCCCTGGATCACGCACAATCGCCTCCAAGAGCACCTGCCAGTGTTCGAGTAGACGCTCCATGGTTGTTGCGTCGAAGAGATCAGTATTATACTCCAGCGTCGTCAGTAGCCCATCAGGGACAAGCCCCGCCCCTCCCTCATTGAGGGAGAGGCTGAGATCGAATTGGGAAGTAGTTTGTTCCACCTCAATTGGACAAAAGGTCACATCTAGCATTTCCAACTTTGAGGCTGGAACATTCAGCATACTGAAGCCTACTTGGAAGAGCGGCTGATAACTCAGATGACGCTCTGGCTGGAGAGCTTCTACCAGTTTCTCGAACGGCACGTCTTGATGGGCATAGGCTTGCACTACCACTTTCCGCACCCGGTCCAGCAATTGCTGGAAGGTAGGGTTGCCCGAGAGGTCGGTGCGCAATACCAGCATATTGACGAAAAAGCCGATCAAGCCCTCAAGTTCTTTCCGTGTCCGACTAGTGATGGGAGAGCCAACTACTATATCGGACATTCCACTGTAACGCATCAACAAGACCTGGAAGGCTGCAAGCCCCGTCATAAAGAGCGTGACATTCTCCCGCTGGCTCAGGCTTTTGAGCTGCTGGAGCAAATCAGGGGA
Source organism: uncultured Chloroflexia bacterium (assembly GCA_963802635.1). Lineage (GTDB taxonomy): Bacteria > Chloroflexota > Ktedonobacteria > Ktedonobacterales > Ktedonobacteraceae > CAVTLG01. Next base: position 2,642,757 of record CAWDJJ010000001.1, read on the forward strand.
GAGCAACTGCGATAGCCTGGCTCCTGCAAAGCTTTGTACTGCCGGACGGGGTCGATCTGTGGACAGTTGTAGGAAAGGAGCTTGCTCCCTTCCTGGTGCTCCTGACAGTTGTTTCCTCCAATAGTCGAGTTGTTTTTGGAAAATCTCACCCTGCACCTGTGGAGCAAGCCCATAGGCTGCACGTTGCCACCTAGCAAAGTCGGCGTATTGGATTGGTAAGTCTGGAAGTCTGGAAACCTGATCAGCGAGGATAGAGCCATGTTGGCTACGAAACGCCGTATAGAACTCGCTCAATTCTTTTGTAAATATTGCTAGTGACCAGGCATCCGCAATGATATGGTGGAAGGTTGCTAACAAAATATGCTCGTCGTTCTTCAAACGCAGCAACGTAAGACGGAAAAGCGGACCTTGAACGAAATCGAAGGGTTGCTGCGGCTCTGAACGTGCCAGTCGAAAGATCTCATGCTCTTGCTCTTGCACTGAGAGCGATACCAGATCTATGAGAGGGAAGGTCATATCCAGGGAGTCCCTAATACGTTGCAGCGGATGACCATCTTGTTTGACAAAGACCGTACGCAACACCGCATGACGACGTATAATCCCCTGCACACTTTTCTCCAAGACTTCTAGATACAACGAACCATCCAAGCGGTTAGCCCCAGACATATTATAGGGAGAATTACTTGCACCAAGTTGTTCAAGAAACCAGAGTCTCTGTTGGGCAAACGAGAGAGGTGCATACTCTTGCTCCAGATGAGGAATCATGTGACTCGGTGGGGCAGACCGACTAGCTCGCTTCTCCAGCAGCAATTTCCGCAAAAGCTGTTGTTTTGCCGGTAATAGTGAAAAAAAATCCTGGCGAGAATTCGTCATCTCTCTCTCTCCTGTTCCGAAAATTCTTCTCTAACAGTAGTCTCGCTTCCTCTTCTGAGATTTGGCTTACATTGTTCAGTACCTCGGCTAACTCATCATCGCCTAGAATTTCCACATACTCTTGTCTGATAAGTTCTGCTATACCTTCTACCGTTGGCATGGTAAAAAGCAAGTGCATAGAGAGATTCACCTCGAATATCTTCCGCAAGCGATTCATCATGCGCACACCTATGAGCGAATTCCCGCCCAGATCAAAGAAATTGTCGTAGATACCCACTTGCGCATGACCGAGCATCTCTTGCCATACATCAGCTACTGTTTGCTCGATCTCCGATGTAGGTTCTCTATACCCAGTTTCTTTCCCGTGGGACTGGGTCTCTGGCATTGGTAAATTCTTGCGATCCACTTTGCCATTGGGGTTCAGAGGCAGGCTTTCTAATACAACAATGGCCGAGGGAATCATATATTCCGGCAGTTTCTCTTTTAGAAAATGGCGTAACGCTGTAGTGGTCACAGGTGGAGCAAGGTCTGTTGACAGGTTTGCCGTAGCAGCATGGCTTGCCTCGCCTTTGGCTTTTTCCGTCTCTGCTGGCAGAAATGACCAACCAGTAGCTGCATTTGGATCTACACTCCCACAGAGGAAACTATGCAGGAGAACGTGGTTTTCGCCTAGCACAAACCCATCTCGTATCTGTCCAAAATCCAAGCCTCCCACTGGACAAAGTCCAATGTGATGCTCCGCTGCCGTCATCATCAGTAATTGGCCCATATAGCCCGCTTCGAGCAGACAGAAATCTCTGGCAAGATCTCCATATTGCAAAGAGATGGCTGTGAGATCGCCAATGAGAAACAGGGAGAACGCTGATTGATCAAAAATCGGTTGATTGATCGTTGCATGGATGGAGCGTTCTACACAAGCACCCTCTGACAGTTTGGTGAGTTGATGCAATTCAGGATTGTAATAATAGACCCCTTCTACCAGCCCCTCCACACAACCTGATTTAACGGACAGATAGGTTTGGACCGGATAGATACTCCCGGCAGAAGGGTAGAGATACTTGGGCAATCCCTCAAGCTCGATCCGGCTGAGAGGTCTGAGGAAATCGCTCAACTGCTTAAAAGAAAGAGACTCTGGCAAGAATCGCCGATAGCTCAGGCGTTCCCTATACTTTCTCAACATGTCTGCATTCGTAGGGGAGGACAGGGCTTGCCCCTGCCCGGTGCCTTGCGCCACAGATGCACGAGGCTCCTCAAGTGCCAGGTCTATGACTGGTTTATCCGTCTCATTGCGTATACTCGTTAGACCGAACCGCAAGGACAACGCCTGATATGAGGTTCTCTTCTCGTGAGAGATATGCTCAGACTGCAATACGACATAAGCCACCAACTGCTTCCAACCCGCTATTGCCGAAGATTTCTCCCCTTCTTGTTCAGTTATGACGGTTACCACTGCAGCTTCCACTGCTGGGTGCTGCAAGAGCGTTTGCTCGATCTCACCCAACTCAATACGATGGCCAGAGATTTTGACCTGGAAATCTTCCCTCCCCAGAAATTCGATATTTCCGTCTGGCAAGTAGCGCCCCATATCCCCTGTTCGGTACAACCGCTCTCCAGTATGAGGAGAGATGAGAAAGCTGGCTTGTGTCTTTTCTTCGTCGCGCCAATAACCCTTCGCTAAGCCAGTTCCACCAATGTAGAGCTGTCCCGCAACCCACACCGGACATGGCTCAAGTCTCTCGTTCAACACGAAGAACCGCTGATTGCACATTGGCTTGCCATACGGAATGCTTTTCCAGGATGGCTCCACCCTCTCTATTGGATAGAGAATAGACCAGATTGATGCCTCTGTTGCACCTCCAAGGCTTATCGCTTGGATAGCTGGCATACACTCTTTTACACGTTCTGGCAATGACAACGGGATCCAATCTCCACTCAGAAGGGCCAGTCTCAGGTTCGTTTGCTTCCATGTTGAGGCAGTTGGCTCCGTAGAGTCTACCAGTATCTGGAGCAGAGCCGGGACGGTGTTCCAAACCGTGACCTGCTCCCGTACAAGCAGATCCATCCAGAGAGCGGGGTCACGTACGCTTCCTTCAGGTGGCATGACGATTGTCCCTCCTGCCGCTAGCAGACCAAAGATATCGTAGACAGAGAGGTCGAAGTTGAGTGCAGAGAGTGCGAGCACGCGATCCGTGCAACTGATGCCAAAGCGTCGATTGATATCCAGGATCGTATTGACGGCCCCTCGATGGTCAATCATCACCCCTTTTGGCACTCCTGTAGAACCAGAAGTGTAGATCACATAAGCCAGATCATCTGGACACTGGACCGTATCAAGCCACTTGACCTCTTCTTGCTTCAGATCAAGGCGCTCCACACAGATACGCTTCACATGCTCTGGCCATGCAATCCGCTCATTGACACATAATTGAGTCAAGACAACCTCAACTCGCCCATGATCGAGCAAGAAGGCCACTCTCTCTTGAGGCAACTTGGGATCAATCGGCAGATAAGCTGCTCCAGAGAACAACACCCCTAACACACCTACGACTTGTTCCCATCCTTTCTCCATCACAACCCCAACGAGCTGGTTCGGAGAGGCTCCTAATCGCCTCAACTGCTGTCCCAGGAACAGGGCCTCTCGAAAAACCTCCTGGTAGGTCAAAACTCGTTCTGTCGAAATGACAGCTAGTTGATCGGGTCGCAGTCTAGCTTGTTGCAGGAAAAGGCCCTGGAGCAATTCATCCGCAATGGGAGCCTCAGTAGTATTCACACGAGCACGCTGAGCAAGCTGTGATGATGGTATCAGCTCACATGAACGGCGTTGCCAGACCTCATCATCGGTAGCAAGCCTCTCCAACAACTGTATATACGCTGCAAACATCTCATCTAAAAGACCTGGCGGGAAAAGAGCTTCCACGGCATGCCAGTAGAGCACGAGGCTCTCACCATCTTCTAGTGCCTGATGATCAAGCCAGACTTGAGGCGTTTGTGCAACATAATAGCCAGTTCCTTGCCAGAGAGTTGGATAGGTTGAGGCCTCCGCTTGCCCTAATAAACTGGTAAAAACCACTGGCATTATCGCTCGTGTGGCAAGGTCTCTATCCCTGTGTATACGGGCCAGATCACGCAAGACCCGAATCCCACTATAATAGTGATGCCCAAAATCGCGCCACATCTGTTCTTCTAAGCGTCTAGCACGCTCCTCAAAGCTGTCAGAAGAGGAGTTATCGACGGCAACCGGGAGCAAAGAGGTAAAATCTCCAACTATTTCATTGACCTGCTCATGCAAAGGTAAACGATTAAAGAGCGTGAGATTAACGCAAAAACGTGGCGTCTTACTCCATGTTGTGAGTGCTTCTGCAAATGCAGCTAATAAGATACCAGTGGGTGTAAGCTCTACCTGTGCACCACGAGCTTTGAGACGCTGCCACTTCGCGGCCTCCATACGTGCTTGGCGAGGCACAAAATGCGGTCGGGACACTGACTCTGGATCGATTGCGAGCGGGAGATCTGGTGCGGGTGGAAGATTGTGAATACGCGAAGCCCAATAGTCTCGTGAACGTCGGTACAGTTCCGTAGCCTGTAACTGCGTCTCAGTCAGGACGTAATCACGGAACGTGAGTTCCAGTGGAGGCAAACACGCTTCTGGTTCATGGTACAAGTGCAGAAATTCTCGCAGCAGGATACGCATACTCCAAGCATCAACAAAGAGCGACTCCATACTAAAGTGTATCCTGATACGCTGCTTATGCAAACGCGAGATGCAGATTGCCCATGCTGGCCACTGCTCGACTTGAAACATCTGGTGATCCATCGCACAGCGGATATGCTCCAGTTGTACTGCCATCTCCTGCAGATTGAGTCCCGAAAGGTCGATATATTCGATCTGGACAGGAGGAACATGCTCAAGGATCTGCTGCTGACCATTTGGCAAGATCACCGCACGCAGCATGGAGTGACGTTCGATCAATCGCCTCAAGGTGAGTAGTGCGCGAGCCAGATTCAGATCAACGGCATCCGCTTCACCATAGCCATGAATGCCTACATTGCCCAGTTCAAATGTCGAATCACGACCGATCCAGTAAGCCTGTTGCACATCTGTAGCAGAGAAAGGCAGATATTGTTCATTAGGATTAGGTATGACCTGGGGGAAGGATACGCTTCCATCACCCTCTTGACTCTCATCACGTAATGCATCTTCTACACAGCAAGCCATTTCCGCAATGGTACCGGCTTCAAATAGGCTGATTAAAGGTATTTCTACCCGGAACACGACCTTTACCCGATGGACCAGCCGCACGGCTAACAGCGACTGACCACCTAACGCAAAGAAATTGTCATGGATACCCACGTGCGAACGTCCCAGCACCTCACACCAAATGCCTACCAGCATCTCCTCGATTGGTGTGGAGGGAGCCACCGTTCTTTGCTCTGCCATTCGTTCCTCTGGCTCTGGCAAGGCTCGCCTATCCACTTTGCCATTTGGGGTCAGCGGCAGTCTCTCTAGTGTCACAAATTGCCAGGGCACCATATACTCTGGCAACTTTTCCTGCAAGTATGCCCTTAACTCCTGCTCAGACGGCTCTGCCCCTGCAACACCCACCACATACCCCACCAGTCGTTGCTCTCCTGATTGGCCCTTCTGAACTACCACCACCGCTGCACTCACTTGCGGATGGTGCTCCAAAACCACCTCGATCTCCCCTAACTCTATACGATGCCCCGAGATTTTGACCTGGAAATCTTCCCTGCCCAGAAATTCTATCGTGCCATCTGGCAAATAGCGACCCACATCTCCTGTTCTGTATACCCTCTCTCCTGTCTGTGGGTGATGCAAGAAACTGGCCTGCGTTTTTTCCTCATCGCGCCAATAGCCCCTGGCTAAGCCTATCCCTCCAATATAGAGATGGCCTGGTACCCATACAGGGCAAGGTCCGAGTTGTTCATTGAAGACGAAGAAACGCTGATTGCGCATGGGCTTTCCGTAAGGAATGCTTTTCCAGGACGGCTCTACTGTCTGTATGGGATACAGGATAGACCAGATCGATGCTTCCGTTGCCCCTCCCAGGCTAACGATTTCAACACCTGCTATATGCTCTCTTAACCGATCAGGCAATGTAACAGGTATCCAATCTCCACTCAAGAGTGCTAGACGCAAACAAGCATGCCTCGCAACTTCTGAATGGGCTTCTGCGTACTCAACCAACATCTGGAGAAGTGCAGGAACCGTATTCCACAGAGTCACCTGCTCCTGTACTACCATATCCCACATCGCAGCAGGATTGCGTAAGACATCCTCGGCTGGTATCACTATCGTTCCACCAGCCGCTAACAAGCCAAAGATGTCGTAGACCGATAAATCAAAGTTTAAGGCTGAGAGTGCTAGTACTCGATCATCGCTGGTAACAGCAAAACGCTGATTGATATCCAGAAGTGTGTTTACCGCTCCTCGATGGTCGATCATGACCCCCTTTGGCACTCCTGTAGAGCCAGAAGTGTAGATCACGTAGGCCAGATGATCTGGCCTCTGAACAGAAGTGAGCTTGGGGATATCTTCTTCATCCAGATCTAACTCATCTACACAGATACGTTTGAGCCGCTCTGGCCACTGGGCAGTCTTTTCAACCCACGATTGGGTCACGACCACTTCTACTTCTCCATGCTCTAACACCCAGGTCATCCTCTCCTGAGGAAGCTTGGGATCAATCGGCAGATAAGCTGCTCCTGAGAGCAATACTCCCAATACTCCTACAACCTGTTCCCATCCCTTCTCCATCACCACTGCTACTAGTTGGTTAGCACGTGCTCCCAACTGCCTCAACTGGTGACCCAGCAGTACTGCTCCATTGCATACCTCCTGGTATGTCAAGGCTCGCCCTGCAGAAATCACGGCGAAATGATCAGGCCTCCTGACCACCTGCTCCAAGAAAAAGCTCTGTAATAATCGGTCTGAGACTGCTGCCTCGGTGGCATTAATTAGAGCGTATTGAGCCAACTGCGAGGAAGGTACCAGTTCATCGGTCAGGCGGTCCCTACGCCAGACATTATCATCTGTAGCAAGTCTCTCCAGAAGTTGCGTATAGGCTTCAAACATCGCATCCAAAAGACCCGCAGGGAAAAGAGCCTCTACCGCTTGCCAGTACAAGAGCAAATTCCCCGCTTCTTCCATTACCTGATTATCGAGCCAGACTTGAGGAGTTTGTGCAACGAAATAGATAGTTTCCTGCCAGGGAGCAGGAAAGGTCCCAGTTGCTTGCTGACCTAACACACTGGTAAAGACCACTGGCATTATCGCCTTTGCAGGAAGGGGGCCGTAGGGAGAGTGCCTTGCGCCTATCCCTAGACGCGCCAGATCCCGTAGCACGCGAATACCGCTGTAAGAGCGATGATCGAAATCACTCCACAGTTGCTCTTGTATGCGTTTGGCACGCTTCTCAAAGGTCTCTGGGAGAGAATTATCAACAGTCAGCAGAAGCAAAGAGCTAAAATCTCCCACAATCTCGTTCACCTGCTCATGCAAAGGCAAACGATGAAAGAGCGGGAGATTAATACAAAAGCGCGACGTTTTGCTCCACAGAGTGAGCACTTCTGCAAATACAGCCAACAAGATCCCAGAGGGGGTAAGCCCTGCTTCTGCGCCGCGAGCTTTTAGCCGCTGCCACTTCACAGCCTCCATCCGTGCCTGGCGCGGCACAAAACGCGGTCGAGATACGGATGCTGGATCTATGGCGAGGGGGAGATCCGGGGGAGGTGGAAAATTCTGAATACGCGAGACCCAATAGTCTCGTGAACGCTGGTAGAGATCTGAGGCCCGTAGTTGCACCTCAGTCAAGACATAATCTCGAAAAGTGAGTTCTAAGGGGGGCAAAGACGCCTCTGGTTCATGATACAAGTGCAGAAATTCCCGTATCAGGATAAACATACTCCAGGCATCAGCGAAAAGCGCTTCTACACTGACGTGTATCCTGACACGTCGCTCATACAAATATGAGACATGGATGGCTAATGCTGGCCACTGCTCCATTTGAAATACCTGATGATCCATCTCATAGCGTATATGCTGTAGTTGTTTATGCATATCTTGCTGGCTAAGCCCTTGCAGATCGATGAACTCGACAGGGAAAGGAGGAACGTGCTCAAGGATCTGCTGCTGGCCATCTGGCAAGATCACTGCACGCAGCATGGGATGCCGATTGATCAAGCGTCTCAAGGCAAAAAGTGCATGTGCCAGATCCAACTCAACCGCTTCAACCTCCACATAGCAGTGATTGCCCACGTTGCCCAATTCAAATGAAGTACTCCGTCCTACCCAGTATGCCTGTTGTACATCAGTTGTTGGAAAAGGCATGTACGCCTGAGCAGGAGCAGACACCACGGGGACGAACTCCGTGGCTACGGGAAGAGATACATTGAGATCGTTCTGCTGGCGATAAGTCAGAAAAGTGAGAAGTTCTGTTTTATATGCCCTCAGTTTTGACAGTAAAGGTGCCGTCACCACACCCTTGGGAGCACGATAGCGAAGCTGCTCGCCATCGGCCCAGACCTTCACCCCCTGTTCAGCCAGATCGGCCATGAATGCCATAAAACTCATAGTACTCCCTCCTCCTCATCTGATGACAATGCGGGGACCATAGGGACAATGCAAGACTCTTTCCCTGCTAATACTCCCTCGGAAAATCGTTGGTCCATTGGCTGTGCAGCAACCAATTGCTCAATCGTTTCGGCCAGAGCCGCTATGGTTGGATTTTTAAACAGGACTCGAAATGGCACCTCTACATTGAAGTCGGCTCGTACACGAGCCAGCAGCTTGATCGCTAACAGGGAATCTCCTCCTATTTTCAAGAAGTTCTCTTCGATAGCCACATTGCTCAGTTCCAATAGTTCACTCCACAAGTGGACGAGCGCTTGCTCAGTAGGTGTTCGCGCCGCTATTGACTTACTTGCATGTTCATGGGGCTGGATCAGAGTCTTTGGCAGAGCATTGCGGTCTACTTTCCCATTGGATGTTAATGGCAGTGTCTCAATCGGTACAATTCTCGATGGGATCATATACTCTGGCAATTTGCTTCTTAAGTGTTCATACAACCCCATCGTCGGCCAGTTTACACTCTCTTGAGTCTCGTCTGTCTGATTCGCGCTGTCAGCTACTGGGCTTGCCGCCGTGGGGACGACATAGGCAATGAGATGCTTGTTCTCAAACGGTTTGCCTACTGCTGCGACAACTGCCTCGCTCACCATCGGATGCTCAAGAAGCGTAGCTTCGATTTCTCCCAGTTCGATACGGTGTCCCGCAACTTTCACCTGAAAATCTTCACGTCCCAGGAAATTCGATATTTCCGTCTGGTAAATAGCGCCCCATATCTCCGGTTCGGTATAACCGCTCTCCTGTATGAGGAGAGATAAGAAAACTGGCTTGTGTCTTTTCTTCGTCGCGCCAATAGCCCCTGGCTAAGCCTATCCCACCAATATAGAGATGGCCTGGGACCCAGACGGGACATAGCTCAAGCCTCTCGTTGAGCACGAACAACTGCTGGTTGCACATCGGCTTGCCATACGGAATGCTTTTCCAGGATGGTTCTACTGTCTGTATGGGATACAGGATAGACCAGATCGATGCCTCTGTTGCACCTCCAAGGCTTATCACTTGGATATCTGGGATACGCTCTTTTACCCACTCTGGCAAGGGCAGTGGTATCCAATCTCCACTCAGAAGGGCCAGTCTCAGGCTCGTTTGTTTCCATGTTGAGACAGTTGGCTCTGCATACTCTACCAGCATCTGGAGCAGTGCTGGGACAGTGTTCCAGACCGTCACCCGCTCTCGCACGAGCAGATCCATCCAGATCGCCGGTTCACGCAAGCTTCCTTCAGGCGGTAGAACGATTGTCCCTCCTGCTGCCAGCAGACCGAAGATATCGTAGACAGAGAGGTCAAAGTGTAGGGCTGATAATGCGAGCACACGATCAGTGCTGCTGATGCGAAAACGTCGATTGATATCCAGGATGGTATTGACTGCCCCTCGATGGTCTATCATGACCCCCTTTGGCAAACCAGTCGAGCCGGAAGTGTAGATCACATAGGCCAGATCATCTGGACTCTGGACAGTATCTAGCTCAGGGATATCCTCCGCATTCAGATCTAAGCTATCCACACAGATGCACTTACGATCCTTTGACCATACAATCCGCTCATTGACCCACGATTGGGTGACGACTACTTCCACTTGTCCATCTTCTAGCAGATACCGTAAGCGTTCCCCTGGCAGATTGGCATCAACAGGAAGATAGGCCGCCCCCGATTGTAAAATCCCCAGAACCGCAACCACTTGCTCCCAGCCCTTTTCCATCACAACTCCAACTAGTTGATTGGGCCTAATCCCCCATGCTCGCAGTTGATGGGCCAGTTGCAGTGCTCCACTGGAAACCTGCTTATAGCTTAACAGACAGCTCGGAGAGATCAAGGCGACCTGATCAGGACGCTGTCTCGCCTGCTCCTGAAAGAACGTGTGCAGCAACTTCTCCCCAACAGGAGCCTCGGTCGCATGTACAACTCGTAAGGGGGGTGGCTTGTCCCTCCCCTCCTCTAGCTCTCCTGTCCCTCCTGCCCATAAGGCACACTGGTGCTCTGGGAGAAGAACCCTGACTTCCTCAGACCAGTTCGCCTTGGTACTGGCAAGACGGCGGAGCAACTGACAATAAGCACCAAACATAGCATCTACGAGACCTGCCGGGAAAATGGCGTCAACAGACTGCCAGTGGAAGACAAGGTTACCCTCTACCTCTAGCACTTGATGATCCAACCACACCTGGGGCGTCTGAGTCACACAATAAAGCATCTTTCCCCAAGGTGGGGGCAAGGGAGAGGCCGTGTCCTGAATAAGCAGGCTGGTGAAAACAACTGGCATGGGAGCCTTGAAGGCATCTCCGTGCCTTTTTGCCCATGCTCTCAGCACCTGAATGCCGCTGTAGTGGGCATGATCCAGATCTTTCCATAACTGCTCCTGGACACTTCTGGCAAAGCTGGTAAAAGAGGCAGGAATAGTACAATCAATAGCAAGCAGCAATACGGAGGTAAAATCACCGACAATATCATTGACCTGAGGATGCAATGGCAAACGATTAAACGTAGTCAGATTCAGGCCAAAGCGAGTACTTCTGCTCCATCGGGCGATAATCTGAGCAAAGGCTGCTAACAAGATGCTAGATGGTGTCACGCCAATCTCTGCCGCACGAGCCTTGAGCTGTTGCCACTGCTCCTGGTTCAGCCTCGCCTCCCGATGAACAAAGCGCAGTTGTTCCCCTCTCATGCTCTCAGAGACTAGGGGAAGGTCAGGAGCAGGTGGCAAGGATGAGAGGCACTCAAGCCAATACGCCTGCGAACGTTGGGAGTAGGCGGAGTTCTGAAGAGAGGCAGAGGCTAGGATATAATCTCGGAACGATAAATCTAATGCTGGAAGGGGAGTTGCAAGCTTATAGTAGAGATGGATAAACTCATGGATGAGCATATTCATGCTCCATGCATCGATAAAGAGCGATTCAATACTCAGGTGTAAACGAACCTGTCGATCGTCTAAACGTGAGACCCAGACTTCAAAGGCAGGCCACTGCTCGACTGACAGGAGCTGATGATCTAACATTTGTCGGATCTGTGCCAACTGGCTGGTCTGCTCCTCTTGATCTTGCCCTCGCAAATCGAGTATCTTTATCTGGAACGGGGGAACGTGTTCAAGGATCTGTTGCTGTCCATCGGGTAAGAGCACAGCCCGCAGCATCTCATGCCGCTCGATCAAACATTGTAGAGTCTGGTTGAAACGGTCCAAGTCCAAGTCAGTTGCTTCCACTTCGATATAGCCATGATTGCCTACATTTCCACCCTCAGCAGCATAACGCCCCACCCAGTAGGCTTGCTGAACATCAGTGGTAGGAAAGGGTTCATAGCGATGCTTAGGCTCAGACTTAACCTGAGGGAGGGAAGAAATTTCTCCCTCGTCTCTGTTGGTCTGAGCAGTACGCTTGTGAGCGACAAGCCTGGCAAAGGCAGAGGGTGTTGGTGCCTCCAAGAGATCTTTCAGAGCTATCTCCACTGGAAAGGCCTTTTGGACACGCGCCAGGAGTTGCATGGCGAGGAGAGAATGTCCCCCTAATGCAAAGAAATTGTCGGAGGACCCCACATGTTCCAGTTGCAGGATCTCGGCCCAGAGTTTCTTCTGCACCCCATCGAGAATCTGGTTGGAGAGTTCATCGCTACGATTCCACCGATAGATCGCATTCAAATCCCCTTGCAGAAAACTCTGGCGGCAGGCACGCCTCTGGATCTTCCCACTAGAGGTCTTGAGGATCGTGCCTGTATGCAACAGTTCTACTGCCGCCACTTCCACATCGAATTCCCATAGAATGGCCTGACATATGGCCTGTATAGCCTCTTGTATTCCCACATTGTCATAATGACGGACAACTTCCTGCACAACCACCAATTGTTCACTGATCGATCCTTCCACAGCAAACGCAGCACAACAACCCGACCGGAGCAGAGGATGACTCTTTTCTACAACCAGCTCGATATCTTGCGGATACAAATTGCGACCGCGAATGATGATGAGATCCTTACGCCGTCCAGTTACAAATAAGCTCCCATCCAGGAGAAAGCCCAGATCTCCTGTGCGCAGAAATGGTCCTTCACCAGTATCCTTTAAATAGGCATGGAAAGTCGCTTCTGTTTCTTCAGGACGATTCCAGTACCCCTGAGCTACATGAGAACCTGCTATCCAAATTTCTCCGACTGTCTCATCAGTGCAGAGAACGCCAGTTTCAGGATCGGCAATAACGATGCGGGCATCTAACTCTGTCCGGCCACAACTTGTACATTCGACGCTTTTCTCACCTGTCTCTGTGAGAGAGTCCGTAGGCGACCGCAAGAGATCAGCCGTTTGGTGGTTCCACAGAATAACTTGATGACGTTCAAGGGCCTCCTGTTTGAGACAATAAGCAACAGGTGGCAATCCAGGCTGATGATTAGTGACAAAGACTGTGGCTTCTGCAAGACCATAACAGGGCCTGAGCGCTTCGACACGAAAACCACAGGGAGCAAAATACGCGGCAAATTTCATTAACATTTGAAAACGCACAGGCTCTGCACCGCAGGAAGCAAACTTCCAACACGAGAGATCAAGAGTGTCACGCTGTTCAGGCGTAATCTTTTCAACGCACAGATCATAGGCAAAATTGGGAGCACCACTCGTATGAGCTTGATAAAGCGAGATGGCCTGGAGCCAACGGAAGGGAGACTGAATAAAAACGGATGGCGGCAGGAGGATACAAGGCGAGCCTACATATAAAGCTTGTAGCATGTGCATAGTTAACCCCATATCATGGAAGAGGGGCAACCAACTCACGAATGGAACACCCGCAGGATGTGCCATGGCATACTGCATCATCCTATGGTTATTGATAAGATTGCTATGGCTCACCATCACACCTTTCGGTGTTGCGGTCGATCCAGAAGTATATTGGAGAAAGGCCAGTGTACTCCCCGTCACCTCAGGCATTTGCCACCATCTCTCATCTTTATCGGAAACCTGTAGAGAAGAGGCTTGTCCCCTTACAGCACCTGCGTCGGTTGCCATCCATTGCAATGCTTGAAGATCAGGAATAAGAGCGAGCGAACGCCGTATTTTGGGCAACAGTGAGCTGGTAGTCAGCACAAACGTTGCCTGTGCATCAGCTACAATAGACGAAATACGTCCTTCAGAACGGTTGGCATGTGGCGGATAGGCTGGAACAGCAATAGAACCGGCATAGAGACACCCAAAAAACGCGGCAATATACTCAAGCCCTGCTGGGTAGAGGAGCAAGATCCGCTCTCCTGCTGCCTCCCGTCCCTGGAGCATGGCACCTATGGCACGCGCTTGTCGATCTAACTCTCCGTAGGTCAGGCACTTCTCTTCCTCTTCTGAGGTAAGAAAAGCATAAGCCTTCTGATCGGGTTGGTTAAAAGCCCTCCAACGGAGAATCTCAACAAGCGTAGAGCATTCAGAACCTACGCTGGGATTTGGTTCTTTTCTGGACGGTTCATCTCTCATTCAATTCTTCCAGTGTTATGATTCGAGAGATCTTGCTGCAAGACAACCTCAGCCATCGCTAGTAAGATCTTCCGCGTTCCCTCAAAGGGATCACGGGCATAAGCGGTCAGCATATTATCCAGCACTCTGCCAGATTCATCTCCTCACGCTTCTTCTGAAGACTTTTTCTGAAGCTTGACTCAATGCTTGGTTTTCTTTCCATGTCAGCTCCTTTGCTTAACATACTGTCTCCGCCCGTTCTTTCTAATATTTCAAATATCCCGCCTGCCCGCCCGACTTTGTGAGGAGATCAGGGATGGACTTCTTCTAAGATCACCAAATATCCCGTCCCGTTGAGCGTCTCCAAGTTGATATTGGCCACACAACGCACCTTTACATAGTTGAGCGTCAACGTTCCCTCAACATGAACCACACCAGTCACCTGTTCAAAGAAGGCCTGACTGAGATCCGTCGCGCTCTTATCTACTCTCATGCCCAAATCGGTTCCCCATCGTGTCCCGGTAAACTTGATAAAGACATACCCCATATCCTCCACACGCTTCCTAAACTCTTCAAGAGAAGGTTTAGGACCGCCAACCGTCACAGGATGATCCCCTTCTGAGAGACGCTGTACCAGATCATTCATAGAAAAACTCCTCCTAAAGAGTAACCTCACTCTGGGTTTCTTCTCTTGTACTTTCCGTGTCTTCCAGGCTTTTGTAGGCATAGCGCAAGTCTTCTGGAATCTGGAAGCCCAACGCTGTCTGACAAAAATCTTGCCACTCCTGAGTCACCTGATCAAAAATGACTCCCCTTGGAAGGACAGGGCTTCTCACAACCACGAAGTCATCCCAGAGATAGACCACATCCTCATCGGTGAGTTCTCCATCCTTCTCTTCACGTTTCTCGGTCCAACCCTCAAATGTTCTGAGGTCTTTCAGGTAATACGCTTTGCAATATTTTCTTATCATAATGCTCCAAAATAGCTTAACGAGCGAAAAATGCTCCTTCTCTCATAGAGGAGAGTCATTTCATCATTGGTAGAAGAGAGAGCTATTTAGGAGGAGGGAGATGTTTGTTTGGTCATTTCCTCCATGCGTTTGCGGAGACTGAGTGGCCTCATATCAGTCCAGACCTCTTTAATATATGCCAGACATTCAGTCTTCATCCCACTTTTCCCAACATCACGCCAACCAAGAGGATTCTCTTTGTAGGCTGGCCAAATAGAGTATTGTTCTTCATGGTTAAGAACTACCTTATAAAAAGTCTTGTCTTCTTCTTCATCTTGATACATGGAAAAGAACTCCTTCTGCGTCCTTGCTAAGCCGGTTGTCTATTTAGAGTATAACACATTTTTTTTAATTTGTCAGCATTTATCAGATCATACTTGTGCTTCATATGGCTTTGTCTATACAGGATATAAGTTCATATTTCACCTCGTACTTCACCTCATCAGGCACACGTTGTCGTAGCAGTTGTGGGATATCTTCCCTGTGGTGCATCAAAATTTCGTGTAGTTGACCGCTGAAGGCCCTGCGTTAAGGAAGAGACCTCTCATCAGCCGCAAAGTAGATAAGTGCGGCACAGTTTTGGGTAGAGTGTGATCTGTTGCCCTTTGTCAGCAAAACTGACCAACAAAGAGCAGAGGTCTAGGCTGGTTGCACTCATCGTAGTAATGTTACTTTGTTTGGTGTGGCTCATCCCTTTTCCACAGTTAGAAACTGTTATACTCATGACAGCTATCGGTACCATTCTAGGTGTTGTTGTTGGTATGGTGAGCGGCATTGCATTCGGTCTTGCCATTGGCAATGAAGTTGGCATTCTGGTTGGAATCGTGGCTGGCATCACAGTTGGTCTTGTGAAAGGCGTTGCTGGAGACAGTGTGTTACAAAGTGTAACCAGCACCGAAAGCACCGCCTTCGTGAGTACGCTTGCCGTTGTAGGTACCATTGGGTTTGGCCTAGTAATCGGCCTAGCAAGCAGGGTTGTTGAAGGCAGTTTGAGGGACATTGCCATTAGTGTCGTGATCGGATTGGGAGCCGCTCTCATGATCAGTATTATAGTCAGCGGACCGAGAGGTATTGTTGCCGGTTTTATTGTTGGGCTTGCAGCTACGATTGCCAGTCCCACGAATTGCGCAATGAGATTGCTGAAGAGCTTCTCCTGATCTGATGAGTGAAAATCGTGCAGAATGGGATGTTGATCCTGTGAGAGAAAGCAGAAACAGCGGGATGGAGAGCAAAAAGGACAGAAAATGGGAGAAATTGAGGAACAGCGAGGAAAAAAAGCCATGAGCTTCCACTCGAAGAAGCAAGCCTATCCGAGAAGAGAGAAGCCAACGGCTGCCGAGACGGTGTTACGCCGTCGCCAAACCCAGAGAAGTGGCAAAGCTTTCTGGGACCCCGAAGAGTCTGATCGTCACCCGACCTGCGGTTGAGGCTCGCGCGTTGCGAGCGAACCGCTCTTGAAAGTCGAGACGAGAATGCGCACGTTGTGCACGAGACAGGGGCACAGGTGCAGGCTTCGGGCCAGCAGAGAGACCCAGTTCTTCCTGCACCTCCACCTGCTGGGAACGCGAGCCTCTGCTTGCACGCCCGTCGATGGTGCCGACGACTCCAATCATGCCAGAGCAGGGGCGCGGAACCGACCATGAGGGGACGTAATAGCACGCTTACCTGACGAGGCTTGGCGGTGGCGTTGCCTTGCCATTGACACTGTTGCCGCAGAGGGCAGGGACGACAACTGCGGATGCTGGCCGCATAGACCACGCGCAGGCTCCCGTCACCTTCTCTGCGCCGCTCATGCGCAATCAGGGATTGACCTGCCGGACAGTGTAGCGTCCCGTCCGGTTGAAGGACAAAGTCTTGCCCCGAGAAGCGGCCAGCTTTCCAGGGCAGGGCCACTGCGGCTGGCCCATATCCCTGGGAGGAAAAAGGAACGTCAGTCGCCTCTTTGTGCACAGGTGGGAGAGCAGGAGCAAACTCGGTCGTGCGTATCGGTTCAGGCTCAAGTTGATGTCCCAATTCCAGACGCAGGTTCCAGACCCATTGTGAGACGATCTGCCAGGCTTCTTGTCCGCAAGCGGCATGAGAACACCAACGATCCGGGTCTTGTTCGAGATCTTCATCGGAGAGCGTCGTTTCAAAGGCCCCACGATGCAGATACAACGCCACGACATCAGCAACGGTGAAGGCCTGCTGGGGTAACTTCGTCAAGAACAGTTCGTAGATAAGCCCATCGCGTTCGACACCAATGCGCTTCTTCGTTGGTCCAGCAGGATGAGTCGCGACGACCAGGCGGCAACGTTGCCCGCTCGGGCCTACTAGCACATCCGGGCAGTCATAAAGCGTGCGAACTAGCCCACTTTCCGGACGCGAGAACTGCTGATCGGCAGGCAAATGCAAGCGTGTCTGGACGACTGGCAGGTCAAGGAGCCGATAGTCTTTGCCGCGCATGACGAACGCGAACCCAAGCAAGTCGGCCAGGACGGCTCCGGTCCCATAGAGTCCGTCAAGTCTCAGGAGAGCATGCTCTTCGGGAAACTGATGCGCTCGTAGGTAGGACCTGATCGCCTCCACCGCTCGGCGCAACTCCTCTCGGTACACTCCGTTGCCTGGGTTGCCGAAGGTACCGAGCCACTGGTAGGAATGCGCTTGCAAGACGGTCGTCCGGGTCCGCACGATTTCTCCTCGTTTGCGCCCTGTGTAGCCAGGTGCACACACCTTATCCAACCGGCGCTGAGGGAGAGGCAATTGTGGGGCCTGGGGCAAGGCGCGTTGTCGAGCCGCTTCGCGGGTGCCATCAATGTCGAACACCTTCCACACGTTGCCTGCTCGATCCGTGAGCCCGCACTGCTGCTCTTCTTTGCAAAGTGGCCGCGCAAGCAGATCTTCCAGAAACAGCGAGCGCAGAGCTTCGACTGCTTCTGGAGTCAGAGCGGCCAAAAAGCGTGAGAGCGTCGAACGGGCGGGCAAGCGCTCCATGCGTTGATACTAAATAAGAAACCAGAGAGAAAGGGAGGACAAAATGGCGAAATCTCTTGCGTGGAGGGGAGAAAAGGAGGACAATCTTTTCATACATAAATTTCTCCGAAAAGGAAGGTCCTCCATGAAACATTCTATCGCATCGACGCAAGAGGAGATGCCCAAGAGTCCGGCCAATCAGATCATTGCCCTTCTGCTCAACGTGCTGTCTGCGGGATCGGTGAGTGCTCCGACCACGGCAGTCACGCGTGGACGGGGACGTCCAGCCACCTTGTCTCATGATCATCTCTGGCTGGCGATGCTGCAGACAATGCTGCAAGGGTCCACCAGCTTTGCCAGTCTTTGGCGCTTGATTACCTGGACCGGGATCGGCCATCTGCCTATCCTGGATCTGACGCGTGACGCGGTGCGCAAACGCTTGCTGCACGCCAAGCTGGACTCCTTGCACGACCTGCTCGCGCGGGTCAGTCAGGCAGTGTTGCCTTGGACGACTCAGGTGCAAGACCGGGACCTGGCTCCCTTCGCGACCCGCATCCTGGCGTTGGATCAAAGTACGCTCAATGCGGTCCGGCGTACCTGCCAGGACGTGCGTGAAGAGCCAGTGGAGAGTGCCCGCTTGCTGGTGGGCAAACTGGCCGCCCTCTTCGATATCCAGCGACAGCAGTGGGTGCGCGTGCTCTTTCGAGAGGATGTCTTTGCCAATGAGAAGCTCTTCGTCGAAGAACTGCTGGCTGGCATCCAAAAGGAACCCTCATCCTGGCAGATCTGGGCTATTTCAGCTTCGCGTGGTTCGATTGGCTCACCGATCAGGGCTATTGGTGGCTTTCGCGGATGCGGGAAAAGACCTCCTACCAGATCGTGCATGTCTTCGTGCAGCAAGGCACGACCTTGGATGCGCTTATCTGGCTGGGGGCCTACAACGCAGATAAAGCCAAGCATCTGGTGCGCTTGATCCAGTTTGAGCATGCTGGGATCTGCTATCGCTACGTGACCAATGTGCGAGACCCGGCGTTGCTGAGCATGAGTGATGCCGCCCGTTTGTATGCTCGCCGATGGGATATCGAGTTGGCTTTCAAAATGCTCAAAGGGGAGTTGGGTCTGCACCTGTGGTGGTCGAGCTTTCCCATCCTGGTGCTCCAACAACTCTTGTGCGCCTTCATCCTGGCTCAAATCCTGCATGCCTTGCACCTGCGGGTGGCCGCAGAGGCGGGCGTGGAACTCTTTGCGGTCTCCTTGCCGGTGCTGGTCAAGCTGCTGGCTCACGCCCCGGCACGAGCCATGGGAGAGAGCCTGTGCAGTTTGTTGGTGCGCAAAGGCCACCAGCAGGGACTTATCCGCCCTTCTCGACGCTATCAACCCATCGTCCCGGCCTTGCTTGAACCCTACCTGCCTGCTCCTGCTGACCTGGTGTGCGTCAGGAAGGAGCGCTATGGTAGGCGCAAATGCGAGCCTCGTTCCCATCGTCCGTGCTTTCAACCGCGTTTTTTCTCTTTCTTTTTGATTTAGTATCAACGTATGGCAAGCGCTCCCGCCCAAAGAGCGCCATGAAGGCAGTGGCAAAAGGATACACACGCTCGTAGAACGCCTCCAACGTGTGTTCACCGCTGATGGCGTAGCCCAAGAGCACCGCCACAAAGTCGAGAACCTCATAGAGTCCGAAACGCCGCCGTGCGAAGTGCACCTGCTGGCTAAGAGCTGAGAGCACTCCCTGCTTGCGCAAATGGTGGACCAGGAGCGCAACTTCGCCCAACCAGCAAGGCGTTGAGGGCTGAGATTGGGAAGAGGTCTGGATAGTTACTGCAGAATCGGTGATACTGTTCATGTCTGTCTCCTTATTGGGAACGATTTTCTTCTTCCTCATTAAGGAGACACGTTTTTCTGCCTACTCGCTACTGGTTACATCTCGTTGCGCAATTCGTGGGCATATACACACGTAATGGTAAGCGAATGGTTTGGTGAAACTGCTCCGTGAGCCACTCAGGATCATGATAATAGTCTTTCCCCCCTGGCATGGCCGTAAA
Source organism: uncultured Chloroflexia bacterium (assembly GCA_963802635.1). Classification (GTDB taxonomy): domain Bacteria; phylum Chloroflexota; class Ktedonobacteria; order Ktedonobacterales; family Ktedonobacteraceae; genus CAVTLG01. The sequence continues at coordinate 2,662,688 of CAWDJJ010000001.1, forward strand.
GCAACCAGATTGGCTGGCGACTTTTGAAAAGAGGTCAGAGTTCCTCCATGCCAACCAGATCGCAACCAGTCCTCCAAGCGATGCTCCCCAGAGTCCTCGTTCCTGTGTTTCTCTGTAATCCCGCTCGATCACCTTCATCACTTCCTGGAGGAGAAACGTCTCATAGCGTTCGTTGAACCAATATTCAGCCGTACGATCTTCTGGTTCGATCATAACAAGCCGCACTGGCTGTTTACGCTATGAAGCACCCTACCCAACCCACCCTCAAAAGTTACTGAAAGATACTGCCCACCAACCAAGCTGTGTTTGCATAAAGTGTTAAAATGTTATTGACCATGACCACCTCCTGGAAGAGCATAGCAAGGGAGATAGTGACAAATGAATAGGAAAGGAGAGAGAAATGGAGTTACCACTTGAGGAACAAGAACAGATCCGTCGTTTATTTCATCTTGAGAAGCAAAATATCAGACAGATCCAGCGAGAAACAGGCCATTGTCGTCAAGCCATTAGAAGAGCGATTGAACAGAAACCATCCTCAGACGAACTGGCTTCATCTCTGTTCCGATCAGCTCCTGTCTTTGGTCCCTATCAAGCCCGCGTCGAAGCATTCCTGACCACAAACGATCACCTTCCCCGCAAACAACAGTACTCCTCCCACCGGATTTTTGAGCTAATTCGTGAGGAAGGATACCAAGGATGCAAGTCACGTGTCCGACAATATATTGCCCAGTGGAAAGAAAAGCATCACCCTCCCGAACGCTTTCTGCCGTTAGAATTTGAGCCAGGGGAAGATGCACAAGTGGATTGGGGTGAAGCCTTTGCTCTCATCAATGGACAAAGGCAAAAGGTGCAATTTTTTGTGATGCATCTGTGTTATTCTCGTCGGACCTTTGCCGCCTGTTTCCCTTCGCAAAATCAAGAAAGTTTTCTGTGGGCACATGTTCAAGCCTTTCGCCATTTTGGAGGAGTTCCGCATCGAATCAGTTATGACAATTTGGCAACTGCCGTCAAACTGGTCTTTGATAAAACCAAAAAGCGCCGTCCATCTCGTCAAGAGGCTCGTGCCTTTGCATCATTTCGGAGTTACTACTTGTTTGAGTCCCATTTTTGTCAACCAGCCAAAGGCAATGAAAAAGGCGGTGTAGAAGCCGCCGTTGGATACACGAGGCGAAATTTCCTTGTTCCGCTCCCAAGTGCAACGAGTTTTTGCCGATCTCAATCGGCAGGTGTTAGAACGCTGTCTTGCCGAGGATGCACGTACCGTCTCACGTGAGAGGCAAACGATAGGACAAGCATGGGAAAAAGAGTGCTCCCTCTTGTTACCGCTTCCCCCCTCTGAGTATGATTGTTGTGATATGGTCACAGCTCAACTGACTCCCTATTCACAGGTGCATTATGAAACCAACAGATATTCCGTGCCAGTCAACTATGCTCGCAAAACGGTGACAGTCAAAGCCTACCCTTTTACGATTGACATTTATGATGGAACGCACAAATTGGCGAGCCATTCCCGCTGTTATGAGCGCGAACAAGATATTTTTGATCCGCTTCACTATCTCGCTTTGCTTGAACAAAAACCAGGAGCCTTTGACTATGCAAAGCCAATGAGACGTTGGCGAAGAGAGTGGCCCCCGTCCTACCAGCAGATGTTGGACAAGCTCAAAGAGATGTGGCCTGATGGACGAGGTATTCAAGAATTTGTCCGTATCTTGATGCTTCATGAACATTACTCACCCTCACACATGGAACAAGCAATTGAACGTGCACTCCTGTACGGTTGTACCCACCTCGACGGAGTGCTCTATTGTCTTCACGAAATAGCTGATGCAGGTGAACAGGCTGACAGGAAACCGAGGGCGTTTCCTAACCGTGAAAAGGTTCTTCAATAGAGACACCAACCAGCTTGTACTTGGCAGAGTAAGGTAAGCTGACTCTCGACGAGGCTCGTTCCCTCGTCAAGGAGATCAGCTTATGATGCCTACACTTGTCAAAGAACAGGCACCCGTCCCACCACCATGTTATCAGCGTGCACAAGTCAAGCGAGGTCCTGCTTTACACATTGATGCTCTGACTCTGGTGACCATATTGCATTTGCTCGCACTTTGCCGTATGGCAGTTCATCTGGCCCACCGTCGCTGTCCTCCTCCATTGCCAGCCGGTCCAGGGGGAGCTCCGCGCACCTATAGTGAGGAGAGCCTGCTTCTGATCAGTCTCTTGCGTACCTTATGGCGATTATCGTATCAGGATATGCATGATTGGCTCCAGAGTTGGCCTGCTTTGGCCCTTGCCTGTGGTTTGCCTCTAGACAAACAGGGACGGCCTCGCATTCCGAGCAAATCGCAGCAGTGCAAACGCCGCCATGCTGCTGGGGCTCCTGTACACGAGTCGCTCTTCGTGCTGACCGTTTTGCAAGCCATCCGACGGCAACTCATTGGGGCTCGTGATCTCATCATTGATAGTGCTCCGATCCTGGCCTGGAGACGACGTGATCCTGATGCTGCTTTTGGACATGCTCCTGCTCACCATCCTCTCCCTCTCTTACGAGGGTTCCGCGTGCATACCCTCATCTGTCGTGGTTCAGGCTTACCTCTCTTCTTTTTGCTCTCTCCTGCCAACTCACACGATGCCCCTTTTGCACAACGTTTGTTAGCAGGAGCCGTTCATCTCTACCAGATTCGTCCCCGTATCGTTCGCCTGGACGCTGCCTATTGGGGTCTGCGTCTCATTGCCTGGATTCATGCCGTACTTGGTGCTGTTGCCGTCATCCCTTGGAATCCCAAAACCAGAAGAAGCGCTCCTGCTTACCACCAACCTGGACCAGAGAAGAACTCGGAAAGCGCAGTAGCATCGAGCGCTTCTTTGGACGCGTTTTTCTCTTTTTTCATCTCCAACGTCCACCTTTGTGTGGTTGGTCCGAGATCGTTTCGCAGGTGGCCTTAACCTACGCTGCTTCTCTTATCGTTGGGTTAGCCGCTCAGCAGGCTGGTCGTCCTGATCTCATCCGCTCACCCAAGCGCGTCTTAGCTCATCTATGGGAGAGGGATTCCGAGTTATGAAACGCCCTCAAGGTGGTAATAGACATCTGAGGCATGGTTTGCTCCTTCTTGAAGATACAAAGAGGAGTATGCGGCAACAGCATACTCCTCATATGATGAATAGCGCATGTTGCCGCGCTACGTAAAAATCATGCTGATGAGATGTGGCATTCCACACCAATCAAGCATGGTATCCAGATACGGCTAGATAACCTTCACGACCGCCTTCGTCGTTCGGGACGCAGGAAACGTACGCACACCGGCAGGTGCACTCCAAAGCCACATGACCTACCAGAGCGTCAGTTGCTCTGCTTCCAGGCGAGGAACGGGAGTGGCTGCACCCACAGACGATGGTTCGGCCTGCGCCTCCTGGGCGATAAAATCCCATAGCGTTGGCCCTTGATCTGCCTGGAGTGGCTTCTTTTTCGCCACTATCGGCTGAGGCTGCTCCTCGGCTGAGGTCACTGCGGGGATATCTTTGACTTCGACCTGGACTCGTGGTTTTTTCGCTGCTGGCCTGCTGCTGGCCTTGCGGCAACGCTGGCGCGCGAGCTGAATATGCGCCATATTGCCAAACACCAGTGCCTCCGTCGCCTCCACCGGCTTTTCCGGCTCCTGTGGTTTGGCACGCACCTGCTTCTGCACGGTGACGTCCTTCTGCGGTGGTGGAGCTGGTGCTACAACCGATGGTGCGGGTGGCATCACCGGTCCCTGCGGCGTTACAGCCTCTGGTTGTACTCTGGCTGGTTCCACACGAGGAGAGCAGACAGCCTCTTCGCTCGCTGCAGCAGGATGCACCGGGATCGGATCGACAGCCCTGACGATCTGTACCCGAGAGCGCGCAGATGGCACTCCCCAGACCGATGGCTGTGGCCCGGTGAAAAACTTTGGGAGTTGCTCAGCTAGCGTATCGGTCGCACCGAGCCAGTTCCGACCGCAACGTAACGCTTCTTGCTCTTCGTTGGCGCGACGCTGGAATGCTTCTGTCAGCTCCTGCGTGTCGTCTACCGCCATGAGCGCCTCAGGATCGCGGTCCTCGTCTGTGAGGAATTCAGCTTCCACCACTTCCGTAAAGCGGGCCAGCGTCGTTTGATCTGCGCCAGCCTCTTCAATGAGTGCCCCGCGAGCTGGTTCACCGGCAAAGGATGCCGCCGCACCACTTTGCCCTCCCAGCTTCCGCATTTTCTGGTGTCCAGCGGTACCTGCATAGGCCATATAGTAGATCCTGACCTCTTCCCGCTTTCCCAACCGCCAGGCGCGTCGCGATGCCTGTTCGAGCATAAAGAGATTGAGAGCCATTTCGTACCAGATAATGGTATCCACCACACTTTGCAGATTGATGCCCTCATTGACGCGTGCATAGGGCACAATAGCGACGGTAATCGGTGGCTTGCCATCTCCCCCATGCATAGCATCGATGATCGCCTGCTGCCGATCTTCTGGCTTGATCTGGTTGGGTAAACACCAACTGTCAATGGCAGCTTGTTGTAACACCCACTGCAAGCGTTTCCCCATCGAACGCTCGTCATTCTGATCGATGTAGAGCATCAGACGACGTCCCTCCGCTCGTTCTTTCTGCACCACCTCGATGAGCCGCTTTTCCATCGGATAGAGGTAATCCCAGGCCAGTTGCGGCGTTTTGAGCAGACAGAACCTTCCCAGCTCATCTCCCCAGGTGGATCGCCGCGTTTGCCAGAGCTCGAAGGGTTTCTCACACGGCAACACGGCAAACCAGCGCGGGATTGTTCCTGGGCCATACGGGCCGTCTGGTTCTGTTGGCGTGCAGACGCACTGAGCGATTTGACGATCCCGAGATAGGCTCCAAGCAAATCGTGCTCACTCACCCATGCAAGAAGCTGTTCCCGCTTCGCCTGCGCTTGCTCCAGAGCGCGACGGGCCTCTTGCTCCTTCTGGCTCCATTCCACGAGGATCTCCCGATCCGCAAGCCCATCGCGAACGGCTTCGAAGAGCTGTTGCTTTTCCTGGTTCAGTTCAGCTAATCTTTGCCGTGGTACTTGTACGATGTGCTCGGCTTCATCAATCTTCGCTTTCACCTCTGGATCATACATGGAGACCACTTCCGGGATTTCGATCTTCTTTGGCATAAATGCGCCAACATCTAAGACCGTCAGAAAGGCCAGCAATTCGAGCAGGTACGGAATCAACTTGGCGGAAAGACCTGGAGCTGGCACCGTGGAAACCTGCACATCTGCTTTCCCACTGCCTTTGCGCGCCTCGGATTCGTACTCTTTGATCCACAGTTGAATCACCCCATAGCGACGTTGAGCCTCTGATGCCTGCCGCCACGACAGCCCCAGGTTTTTCCAGAAACGGGGATGAAAGCGATACCAGTAGAAGAAGAAACTGACAATATCTCCCCCAAAGTGCGTCCCACTGGTTAACATATACCCCTGGCTCACCCGCATCACCCGATGCATCGCGCGAGCAATATCCGACATCTGCGCGCGACCATTATGACTCTCATCGATGATGGAAAGGGCTACACACCCCTCAAAAAAGCGCAGGAGATATTCGTACACGCCAAAACTATCTGGTGGGGGAGCTATCAGATCATACGCGTGAGCGTGTCCGGGCCGTGAAGGATTCATCGCATCGGGAACCTGAATAGGGGCCGCAGCATCCTGCATCGGAGTGATGCGGCATAACGTCTGCGTTGCGACCGCCATCCCTCCCTTTTTTGGTCGTACGAGCGTTGGTCGCGAGGAACACAGGGAAGCCAGAGAGCGCTTCTGCACGGCGGCTTGCCGCTTCAGATGCTTAATCGCCGACACCCATTCCCGGTAGGACGGGGCAGGAAATTTCTTCCTGGTCGTCTCCGCCCAGGTCTCTGTCCAAAGTGCCGCGCGTACGGGCTTCTGGCGTCGCTGCTTGCGCTCCTGGTTCTGGAGATGACCACAGTGGCACCAGCGGGGCTTTTTCTCGAACCAGGTCCGACTCGCAACCTCCACCTTGAGGGTCTCGTTCTCTCCCTCATCGTCCAGGTTGGGCAACGCTGGTCCAGCTTCTGCGTCTTGCGGAGCTTCCTCCTTCTGACCGGGAAGAGCAGCGACGATGCCAAAACAGGTGGGGCAACGGAAACGGGTCGTGGTCACAGTCCTGGTCAGGATTTCGCCACGTTCCCGGTCACGATAGCCGACCACGTGCTCATTTTCATCCTCAATCGGCTCCAGATTGGGAAGCAGGTCGTCTGGGGGATCGAGAACGGGGACCTGTTGCTGCTGACGGCGTTCCAGGACTGCTGGCTGCCAGGTGCGATGACCACGCGGTTGTGATTGCGAATGGGAGCAGATGGCAATCACCGCTGGCGCAGCACTCTGGGCACACCGTTGGAAGAAGCGCGCAATATCATCGTAGCACTGCACCAGCATCGTCTCCGCCTGGGGCCAGGCTGCACGGATCTCTTTTTCATACTCCTTGGTCACTTTTTTGGGGGTCATGACGAGCACCGGTAAGGCTGAAGAGGTCCGGTTTCTTCCGGCAAGAGAAGCTGACCGGTCGTGCGGTGCCGATAGGCGACAATCTTCCTGGTCGTTGGATCTTCACGGATCTGTGCCACCCCCTGCTGATTACGGAGGCGTTGCCCCATGACTGGCTCCAGGTTGAGTAGCGCCAGCGTACGGGGATGTTTGAGCCAGCTTCGGCGCAATGGTTGCATCCAGGTAGGCTGTTTCTCGCCGGGATAGTCGTTGCGATGCTGCCAGAGGTACGCTTGTCTGGCAGCCGTGGCGACAGCTATGCGTGTCTTTCCCGTCCCCGGTTCTCCCTGGATGGCAACCAGACCATGTTCGTCCAGGCTGCGACCCATTGCACAGACCCGGTGCATTTGCGCCGGAGCCAGTCCCGGAAAGGGTGCTTGCGGCAGTTGTTTATCCAGCCCAAACTGCGCAAGCACGCGCAACTCCCAGTCACGAGGATCAAGGCGATACAGTGGGGGACGCTTCTGCTGCGCGTAGGTCGCCAGGACTGAGATCCAGGGCGACAGAAAATCAAAGACCGCATTGCCTTCATAGTACGTCGTGTGCCCTCTTTCCAGATCCAGCACGCCCAGGACCGGATAATCCTGCATCTGCTTGGCAGAGGCACTGATGACCCCTTTATCACGCAGATGCTGTTTGGTGTCCGCGTCAATCGTCATTTTGGACCATTCTGATCCGACAAAAGCCGAGAGCAAGTAGGAGCGTCCCCCCAGGTCAATGACTTCCCCTCCCAGCATGCCCGTCATAATTTCGGCAGCCACATGCGCCACCCCAGTATAGGGCATGACTGGACGCTCCGAAGCGGCTTCATCCTGCCAGGTGGTGGCAGACTGCCCACTCGCTGGAAAGATCGGCTCCACTGCCCGGCTCTCCGCTGTCCGCGTTGCCCAGGAGCGCCTCTATGAGCATCGTATCTGAGGCATCCTGCAGTTCATAGACGGGTCCCTGTGATACAGCGGGAATCAGGTAGGGATCAGCCAATGGCTCGGTTGGGAGCGTCGGTGGAGCAACCTGTCCCACCCAGCCCTCATTGCCATCGGCACCTTTGCGCCAACGGTACGCCAGCAGCGCTTTGATCTGCGCCTCATCCAGATCACGAGGCTCCGCACGTTTGCGTCCAACCACGACCACCTGGGTATATTTCTCAAAGGGACCCTCTTCCTCTCCGTCCTCCCGTGAAGGGAATTTCCAGAGACGAATCGCATCAAACCAACGGGTCCAGAAGGCAACCATTTTCCGATCCCAGGCTCCTCTGGCGGGAAGAATGGCGACGAGCATGCCATTGTCGACCAGAGCGTTCGTCGCTTTGGTCACAAAGGTATACTCGGCCCGTTTGTTTCCACTGACAAAAAAGTAGGGAGGGTTCATGACAATCAAGCTCAGACCATGGGTGGGAAGGCGCGTCCCTTCAAAGGCAGTGGGCAGGATCGTCGGAGCCAGGGCCGAAAGGCGAGAGCGGGCCGTGAACGCTCGCTCCGCGCTGATCTCGATCCCGGCGCAATGCAAAAAGCGACGGTGCTCCAGGTCGAGCAGCGGCAGCAACAAATCCCCCTCGCCTGCCGCAGGGTTCGAGCACGGCAATGAGCGCTCGCGTCTGCTCACAGATCGCCAGGGAAGCAAAAGAAAGGATGTTCGTATAGATCTGCCCAGCTAAATGAGGAGGGGTACGGACAAAGGATGATCTGGAAAGATTTTCCAGGGTACCAAATGCCATAGGATGACTCCTTGTTGCAAAAACAAGAAAACCCCACCGGCTATATAGTAACCGGTGGGGTGAGATTTGTGAAAGGGCATTACCAGGGAAGCCAACCCTCGCGGATGCCCTGGGCAACCAGCAGATTCCACTGGTGCACATCGGTTGAAAGCTTCCACATACGGACGCCGAGGGCCGGGAGTGGGACAATCAACTGCCGAACCAGCCCTCGTTGCCACAGTTCGCTTGCCCAGATGAGCGGGCGTTCAGGATGGGCATCATCGTGATAGAGCAGCACCACCCGCATAGCACGCACCTGTCCCAGCACGCTCAGCGCATTCGGCGTCTCTTCCTTGAGATTCCCCAGCACGTATCTGGTCGTAATCTGAGGCATGCGTATCTGCTCCTGCCGTGGATGCTTGCCCATATGAGGCGTGTTGATCAACCCTTCAGCGATATGAGCTCCAAATGGCAGCGCAATGGCATGAACCATCTTGAAGCCAGGAAGCTGCGTGACAAATTGTTTGTAATGGTCGTCGAGCCGTTGAAAGAACTGCTGCTCACCATCCCAGGCAATGCCTTCTGCCGGACGGAAGATGACGTCTTTCTTTTTCCAAACCTGCGCCATGACCGCGCTGACACTGGTATCGCGTCCGACCAGGCTCATCAGCGCAACGTGACCTTCATCAAAGGCAATCGCAGCGACATTGACCACTTGACCATCCTGTTCGACGGTTCCGACAAAGCCATCGGGATTGATGGGTCGAACGGGCACCGTGCCAGTGAGTAACGGAGGGGTCAGTGTCAGATGGCGATGCGAGATGCTCGTTGGAGAAAGCATGAGAGATTCCTTTCTTTGCAAAGACAAATGAATCACGGAGTCGTCTGAAGTGATGGAGCAGACACAGAAACCTGTTTCTGCAGCTGCTGGGTGAGTCGCTGACGCTGCTCACTTGAAAGGTGCGTGAGATCCTGGACCTGGTAGTATGTGCAAATTCCTGCAATGCGCTGGGAATCGCGTTTGACACAGCGGCAGACCCAATCCAGAAAGGTATCATGCGGGTAAGTCGTTGGGTGCACCATGTTCTGGACCTTCGTGCTCATCCTCTCGGAGGACGATGTCACAGGCTCAGAGAGCACAGACTGCACCGATCCTGAAACAGGCGATGTTGCAGCTCGTGGAAAGGTCTTTGGCAGTAGCCCCCGCTCCAGGTACAATTTTTCGACCCAGGCAACCCGCTCCGCCGTGGAAATGGCAATCTGCCGCGTCACCTGATCGTACGGGAGCCTGAGGTGGGGCAGATCATAAAGATACCTCCCAAGGAGAAATTTGGCACAGGCTCGCCGAAATGCCTGTGAGTACGCCTCTGTCGCCGTGTTTTCTTCCTCACGGGTCGTACCATTTTTGCCGGTTCTGGCGAAAAATTCCTCACCATAATCGGTGTGCGCAATACCGAGAATCACCACCGTGGCTGGAATGATGAGTTTATTGCCCTGCGCGTAGGGTGGCGCATAGGGCGAACTCCACTCACCGAAGACCAGTTCATTGAGCCGATCCTCATACACGCGTTTGTTCGCGTAAGGGAAGGCCCGGCACGTGCATTGCCCTTTTTCTTGCTTGATGTCCTTCGGGAGAAATTGAATCATCTCCGGGGAAAAGGCCTGCTGAAGGGCTTCTTTGAGCGATGCGAAGGTTGGCGTCATGGTTGTTCTCCTGGAAGATACTGGTGCTCTTTCAAACTCACCCAGGAGGGGTTTCCAATAATCAGGTGATCCAGGACCTCGATATCCAGGAAGCGTCCAGCTTGCGCAAGCTGCTTCGTCAATGCGATATCTTCCAACGAGGGAGAGGCATCCCCAGAAGGGTGATTGTGACACACAATGATACGAGGTGCCTTGCGAATAACTGCGGGACGCACGATTTCGGCTGTTCGCGTGAAGATGCCGTTGACCGTCCCTTGATAGAGACAGAGGTTGGCAATCACCTGATTTCCTGCATCCAGGATGAGGACACGAAATTCCTCATGATCCAGGTACATCATCTGCATACGAACCAGTGCCACAGCATCATTGACGCTTCTGATCCGATAGTTCTTTGCGGGCGGTTGTGTGAGACGCTTCGCGAATTCCAGGACGGCCTGCATCTGCGCTGCCTTCGCTTCGCTCAAACCATGTTCCAGGCAGAGTTCTCCAACCTCTGTGCACATGATCCGTTGCACATCTCCGCATTGCGCAAAGAGCTTCTGGACCTGTCTGAGCATGGTCACGCGAGCCGTTGGGTCATCAGCACAGAGAATCAGTGCAAGAAGTTCTTCATTTGACAGCGCGTACATACCATACATTTGTACTTTTTCCCGTACAACGCTCATTCTCATCGCTGCTCCTCCTCACCGACCAGTACCCAGGAACCACTCTGATACTGGAGACGCGGTTCCTCGCAGCGAGCTGACCAGACCCAGGCATCTGGCAAGCGAAAACGGGCTGGAGCGACCACCGTGCTGACGCGTACACTCCTGGAAAGTAGTTCGATGACGCAGGCTTGCAATTGCTGCTGGAGCAGGTGAGCTTGTTGGATAACCTGCTCCACTGGGAGTTGTTGGGTGGGAAGCGTGAACGTGAACCCACTGGGACGCTGGACAACTTCTGCGGCTGGTACGGTCGCGTAGTAAACTGGACTCAGCGTACGGCTACGCGCCGTGATATGAATGGCCCATTGATGGATCGTTAGTGATCCATGTTGGAATGTACGGGTCAGTGGCATCACAAGGACCGGATGCTGAAGGACAGCGTCCAGCAGGATCTTCAGTGTTCCACATTCGACCGCTTGACCCGCATGCTTGACTTCAAGGTGTTGTGACGGTAGAGTGTCTCCCATAAGAGGTGTTTACCTTTCAAAGAACTTCGCCTATGCGTTGCAAACAGGAAGGCGAAGTTCTTTTTTGTAGCGTAACAATAGTTGTGTTAAGAACATGAGCAGTGATGTTAGAGATCATGGGCGAGTAATGCATGGTACGCGTAGAGCGCTTCGAGTCCCTGACTTGCGTGCTGCCGCCAGCGTTCGTTCCAGGCTTTGCCACGACCATCTGCAGGTGGCTGGCATGTTCCTACCGTCATGCGTTTCCAGGCACGTTGTTGCTCGATTCGCCTGATTGCTTCCCCATGATCTCCGCCCACAGCCAAAAGGAGAGCAGGTGCATGAGAAAGCCATTCCGGCTGCAAGGCTGTTCCCACCAGGGCAATGACTTCTGTCGACTGAAAACCGCTATCGGCCAGGACCGCCAGCCGGTCAAAGGCTCCCTGTACGACCACCACTGGATCAGCTACTGGAAGGTGTTGGGGTTCCCAGAACCATCCGGCGGGATGGGTTTGAATCCAGGGGTCGCGTCCCTGCTGCTCAAGCCAGCAGGTATGTGCTGTCTCATCCTGACAACACTGCCATTGCCAGAGGAGTTGACCTGCAAACCCCTTGATCAGGGAGCGTTGTGGCTGATCATACGCGAAAAGGGGAATGATGAGACGGTCCTCCCAACGCTGCAACCGTCGGTTTCCCTGGCTGACCCCAATTTCCACATACCCAACACCGGCATCTCTGGCGATAGCGAGAGGAATATGCCGGGCTTCCAGGTACGCTTGCGCGTTCCATGCGGCTTCCCGCTCAAGCCGCAATGCGCCTTGCGCCTGGAGATCAGAGAGAGCCAGGCATTCTTCAACTTGCCACACTTCAGCCGATGCTGTTTTTGATCGAAATTGCCATGGAGCTGCGATCATAAAAAACCTCCTCCTAAGGTCATTGCGATGATGAAAAATCAAAGGGAACATTTTAAGCAGTGAGAGGGGAAAGCTGTTTCCTATGCGTGTGAAGCCTTCCCTGGCCTAAAAGTGAAAGAAACGTGTAGCGTTGTTGAGACGTTGTCGTCATTGTCTGATCTCCTGTTTTTGGTAGAAAAATGACTCCTTTTCAGGAGTATGGGAAGATAACATATGAGAGGAAAAGATGCTTCTCTGTATTGCTTGCAGCATGGCGAGGCGGGCCTCTGGCCTGATACCTTCCTTGCATATCAGGCTCCTTTTTGCTCATGCACCAGATGCTGAAGCTGTGCGAATGCCGCAAAAAGTGGCGCGACTCCCACCTGACCGACCTTTCTCCATCGCTCGCTCCAATCTTTCCCCAGGTGATCTTCAGGTGGAGGACAGACCACCACCTCAAATGCCTCAAGCTCTTCGATTAAGCGATCAAGCGCCTGCAGTCCCCCTGCATCGGCGTCAAGTGCGAGGACGACTCCTCGCACCTGTGGCGGAAACCAATCGGCCCTGGCGGCAGTCCCAACCAATGCGACAACGTCACCTGGCGCAAATCCTGCTTCCAGCAGCGCGAGACGATCAAAGCTGCCTTCGACCAGGATGACGCTGGCTGAAAAATCGACCGGTGGGACACAAAACCATCCCGCCGGATTGGTCTTGATCCACCGTCTCGGAGCCACCTCTTGTTCCAGCAAAGCCTTATGGATGTTCTCATCCATGCCTACTTGCCAGCGCCAGAGGGATCGGCCTATAAATCCGTTGCCGGTTGGTGAGCGCAGCGGGAAGAGCAGTCGTTCCGTCCAGCGTGAGAGAAGCGCATGGTGAGGTTGCATGTCTGGCGCGTTGAGCAGATATCTCGGTAGATATCCCACGCCAGCTTCGCTCGCACCCTCCAGAGAAATCCCTCGCGTCAGCAGATACGCCTGAGCCTGCCATGCATCTCCCAGTTCAACATCACCAAGCGCTCCACAGAGTCGAGCACCGAGCGCGTGGAGTGCGGCAATTTCCTCTTGTTGCCACGGCTCACCTTTTGTGTGTTTGCGTGCTGGAAGTGCGGCTGGTTCTGGCTGGATGACAGGTGGAGGCTCTATTATTGCTGTATGGGGCCTCTTCTCCCGCAAATCGGCTGCGGTGGCTGGATTGTATTCTTCGATCAAGACTAACGCCTGACATTGAAAGCAGCGCCCCCAGCCAGTGCTCTTGTGAATGGACAGAGAGCGCTGATGGTCCCCTCGATGGACGTGGCAGTACGCGCGAATCGACTCCCCACCCTGGGTATGTACATCCCACAGTTCCTGGAGATGGGTCAGGTGGATAATTTTCCCTCGTGCCGTGGAAATGGTCTCCATTAGAGATCCTCTCCTTCATCATCGATGGCAGGGTGAGCATGCCTCGCTGCGAGAGCATGAAGGAGTGGTGGAGACGTTTCTTCTGGAGCTGTTTTTCCTGCAGGCGGTCGTTTTTGCACATATTCAATGTGCCATTGGCGCATCTCGCGGACCAGATTGGGCAGCAATTGAGCAACAAGAAACGCCAGAAATCCAAGCAGGCTACACGTAATCAGATAGTGGAAAAGATCGAACATGGTATTCTCCTCTGGCACAACGCAGCACGCCGTGCAGAAAAATGGCCCATCGTGATGCACGATGGGCTTGTTGTCGGTAAAACAGGGCAGACACATACAGATCAAAGAAAAGGAAGAGAGATAGGAAGAGATGAACCGTGATGGAATAGGCAGACAAAGAGAGTAAGCGCAAAGCGCCTACTCTGATGGAAGGAAAACGGTAGATGGTACGTTATCAAGCTCTTCTTTGAAGCAGGAAATGAAACGATCCATGTGCATGGCCTGTCTCAACGTATCCCGTTGCAACGTAAGCTGGCGTACTTCTCTTTTCGAGCGCGGCGATCTGTTGTCGCGCGTTCCTTTGTGGATCGGTTTCTCGCTTCTCCGCCAGGCTCTGTTCCAACTGGAACTTCTCTCGACGGCATTGCGCAATCTGGTCTTGCCAATCTTTGAGAATGTGCCTGCGTAGCTCTTTGATCTGAGTCGTGCGGTTGCGCACGAAGCGTGGCAAAAGACGACTGATAATCAGGGCCACCAGGAGACGAAAGAACCAACCCCCTCTGAGCCGTCGGACCTCATGCTCGGCGAAGGTGAGCGGTCGAATACGTGCCGTTTTGCGCCTGCGTCGATCTTCACGGGCATTCCTGGCTGGTGGGTTTTGCTCCAACACCGTGAGCCGTTCTTGCACATCGATCACCTCTGCCAATCGCTCTTGATGCCTATTCGCTCGGCTTGCGGCCAGGCGCGTCTGCACTGTCGCAATCGTTCGGGTGCGTTCGGCAAGATGCTCTTCTAAAATGTGGAGTCGCTCAAGGTCATGGTGATTTATGTTTCCATCCTTTCAGAACAAAGAGCGCGGAGGGAAAAATGCACAGATTCACCTCAAGCAGTGAACACTTTCTTGCACCTCCTTCCTCGCTCTTTCGCGTGTGGTTTGTGAATTGTTTTTGTTGTCCGCTTGGTGCCCAAAAGGCGAGGGGGACTGGAATCCATGCCATTGCATGTGTTCCTTGCCTCAGTCTGTATCCTGGAGTACCTCTCAGGCGTGGGAGACCAGTCCACATCATGTGTTCTCAAGAGAACGAGCAGATTCGGCTCAGTCCGTACCCTGGAGCACCTCTCAGGCATGGAGGACAACTTCCACCAATCTCATAAGAGACTGTTTGTTCAAATGATTACTCAAGATATACCATGAAACAGAAAAGAATGCAAGAGGGGTGAGGAAGGAGAAAGAGAGATAAAGAGAGAGAAGTTGTAGATGAAAAAGAAGATATATAGAAGGTAATATTCCCTTATAGCCACACCCAATTTAAGCTCAAAGCGGGCAATATTGTCGGGAGCACGTATCTCATCCGAATGTGGCCTTTCCAGGGCGTCAATGGAAGGTTGATGTTTTCTATTGAACAGCATTTGAGGATAACTCACAGATGATGTTGGCGCTTGCCGATGCGCCATCGCGTGAAAGCAACGCAGGAGAGAGGTCTGACAGAGGGTTCCTTGATGGTCCCTGGACGCTTCTTATTGAGTTGTTGTAGAAGTCCGGCATGGGAGAGCGTACGACAACTCCCTTCCATCGACACACAGTGACGACATCAAGTAAGAACAGGGTATGGCTCTCCCAAAGTGAAAAGAGTGCCATTGATACCAGCGGAATCCACTCGGAACCACTGGCGTCCTGGTCGTATGGAGCCATCATTACCATGGTACCCAGATCTGGTACGAATTCATTTATAATAAATGAATGAAGAAAAGTGGTGAAACGTTCTCTGCCGGAGCCACCAGTATCCTCGGTTCACTGCGACTGGCTCCGGTTTCACAGGAAGGAAGAAACAGTGCCACAAGGGAATGGAGCCATATTGTCAACGTCTCTTATAAATCTCGATGGGAAGCCAATTCAGGCGCACAACGGAGAAGGAGAAGTTATACCATCAGATGGATACCTGGCAATCTTTGGGGACATCATCCCATGGATGATGCCATCGCCGGGTCCATTTTTGGGAGCGAAGGCAGTGGACCCCAACGAGTGGACCCGCAGAAAAAGATCTCATGGATTCTCTTTCTCCGAACAATGCGCCCGGTTCTTCTCGGATCTATGCCACAGGAGGATATGGAGAGAGGAGAGCCGCCAGCGCATGCTCTTCTGGCTCCGCTGATAGTGGCATCCAGTGACCCATGGGGAGCCACGGTCACTGTTCCCTCAGAGGGAAGAGATCATCGGTCGTTTGCTGTCTATCCTCGCCTATGTGCTTTTCTCCTCTTTTTCACCTACTTTCGATGACAAATGGAGGACGTACACTCGCGTTATGATAGGACGCTGCTTCAAGGGCAAGCGCTATTCGCGCTTCTGGTGGCAGGTCTCCATGCCGAGTGGCAAACAAGACTCCCAGCGCCAGATCATCCCCTGCCCCCACTGCATCGTAGCCGATGAGTGCCTCCTGCACCTGATAATCCGCATCGATACAAAATAGCCTCTTTTGAATGCCAACTAGAAACTTCCCTCCCTTCTCCTGCTCATCCTCTTTTGTTGCATATCCACCCTCTTTCAGACAGGTGCGAACGGCGTTGATAAAACGAGTTGCCATATAGTTCTCGATGGGTATTGTCTCCTCATATGGAGGGATTTCTAGTGCATAGCGCAACAACTGCACCATACGAAATGAAGAGGTACATCCAAAGACGCACGCTCCATTGAAAAAGACTTTGCTATCTGCACGAATGGTCTGTTGGCTGGTGCCTGTCGCCGCACTGTCACCTCCTAGATAGACCCGCCCACTCCTCTGATCAGCAATACCTGCAATACACGTCATAGAGAATCCTCCTCTTCATCACTGTCTGATTTTTCAGCGTCTGCTCTTTGCATAGAAACCATCTCATGGTTCGCTCAAATTTTGACGAGATTTCAAAATTGTAATACACTACAAGCATGAAAGAAACGTTGAACATTGAAACTGAACGTGTAGATGATATTGCGCTGTTACTAGCACACATGCAGCGCATGAATATCTCTGAGCTGCTAGATAAGCATATCCCAGTTCATGGCAATCGGAAGGGATTAAGTGTAGGAAATGTGACGATGGTTTGGCTCTCTCATATCCTTTCAGAAGCGGATCATAAAATGCACCATGTACAAGAGTGGGCAATGCGACGAAAAGAAATACTACGTGGCTGCGGATTGAAGACGCTTGAACCACAAGATATGACAGATGATCGCCTTGCAGATGTTTTGCATGCTTTAAGCAGCGATATCCATTGGTCAGCATTTGAACAGGATTTGATGGGAAGCCTGGTGCGAGTGTATGATATGCAAAAAGCACGTATACGTGTTGATACGACTAGCGTCATGAGTTATGCTGAAGTGAGTGAACAGGGATTACTGCAATTCGGGCACAGCAAAGACCATCGACCTGACCTGCCACAACTCAAACTGGTGCTCGCAAGTTTGGATCCTTTGGGAATGCCATTGGCGACAGAAGTGATTTCGGGTGAAAAGGCAGATGACCCGGTGTACCTGCCAATCATGAAGCGGGTGCGTGAAGGACTCAAAAGGGAAGGACTGTTGTATATAGGGGATTGCAAGATGGCAGCATTCCAAACACGTGCGACCATTCAATCCTCGAAAGATTTTTATTTATGCCCTCTTTCAGCTATACACATCTCATCACAGCAACTCCAGCAAGAAGTGGATACATTGAGAAAGAACGGAGAGCCGCTCATAAAGGTTGAACGCGTGAATGAGAAAAATGAGCGTATTTGTATTGCTCAAGGGTATGAAATGAAACAAGAGTTGGATAGCGAGAGAGATGGGCAGATATCTGCATGGACGGAACGCCGATTGCTGATCCAATCAACGCGTGGAGCAGAAGGAGCGAAGCGTTCTTTGCTAGAACGCTTAGAAAAAGCAGAGCAAGCTATACAGGAGCTATTGGTGAGAAAGCAAGGAAAGCAGCGCCTAAAAACACGTGTGGAAGTAGAGAGAGCCATACAAGAGGTGTTAAAGATATTTCGCGTGGAAGATTTATTAGAGATTGCTATTTATGAAGAAAAGCGGGAAATCCCAGTTCGTGCTTATGGAGGAAAACTCTCCTCACCACGTCAAGAGAGCCTTTTTACGATCAAGAGTACACGAATGGAAAAAGCACTCGAGTATACTATAAGTCATCTGGGCTGGCGTGTCTATGTTACAAATCAGGGAAAAGAATATCTTCCTTTAGAACAAGCTGTAGAGGCATACCGTGATGAATATCTTGTCGAGCGGTGCTTCGAGCGCCTCAAAGGACATCCTTTCTCATTGGCTCCTCTCTATGTGCAGCGTGATGATCATCGAGTAGGATTAGTGCGCTTGTTGACGATTGCTTTGCGTGTTTTAACGCTGTTGGAAGGTGTCGTTCGTCAACGTTTACAAGAGCTGAAGGGAGAGCTTGCCGGACTCTACGCAGGAAATCCCAAACGTCGCACGAATCAACCGACTGCGGAACGATTATTGGAAGCCTTCCATGAAGTGACGCTTACCATCGTTCGTGCTCCTGGGTTCATACAACGCCATATTACGCCACTTTCCTCTCTTCAGCAAGAAATTTTAACGTTATTAGGCTTTACGTCTGTCATCTATTCTCAATTGGCGGATGATTCTTAATTTCCGTCTGGAAAATGAGCGAACCATGAGATTTTACTTGTACTTGACGCTGCGTTTGAAAGGTACCGCGAGGATCAAGGTAGTAGTTGCGTTCGATAAGCCACCGGAGATAATTACGACGAGAGAGAGGATGGACTGAACCGACCTGATGTTCAATGGCTCGACGAAGACCTTCTACAATATCACGAAATGCTGCATCCTGATTGTCCCATTCCGTGATAGGTTTGCCATCACGCGGAAGACATTGTAAATGCGCAAAAGGAGAATGTTGCCAGTCAACGGGACGCACAATAATTGGTATAACGCAAGCCTCTCCGTGCTGATGACGTTCGAGTGCACGCTGCATCTCAATGTTATAGCAGTAGTCTGATGCGAGGAAATCCGAACTGATGAGCAGCAGGATGATTGACGACTCATTTAAGTAACGATCAATGGCTTGAACCCAATTCGTGCCTGGCACAATTTGACGGTCGTGCCATGTAGTAATCAAACCTCTCCGTTTCAAGAGGTGAAGATGCTTCTCTAACTCATTACGAAATATCTCATCTTCATGAGCATAAGAATAGAACAGAGTCACTGGGTTGTCATATTGCTGATCCATATGGTACTAGCTCTACCTCTTCACTAAATTAAGGAAGTTTTATCGAGGTACGAATCTCAAGAATAGCATTGTAAGTAAGTGAAGCTCTTAAAGTCCCAAATTCTTAAGACAGATAACAAAGAAGCTCTGAGAAATCTGGTTTATAAGGTCATCAACAGGTAACATCTGTATACCCAAGGATGGATCTCTTCCAGGATCAATAGGGGGAATCGTATCTGGCTGTAACTTACCCCTAACAAGGGTTGCATATGACTCATTACTTGGCGAAGGCTTAAAGATCCCCACTGTCGCTGGCATTTTTAGAGCGTTGTTCGACAATTCGATTGCAAACCAATCTACAGGTTGATAGGATGGAATCTTAGGATTGTGGATGGCTTCTTCTATATCTGCTTTCGTTGGAAGTGAATAGTTGATAGCCTTTGCAACTTCTTCAATGCGGCCATAATCTTTACTACATGCTTGAATAAGCATGAAGAGGCGTGTTGCAGTACGAAAATAAGAGAGGAGAGATGCATCTCTGCCTTCTATCTCTCTGAGAATATTTATCATCTTATCATAGTATTCATTGTATCCGTACATGAGAGCGAGTGCTAAAGACACCTTCTCTTCAGGGTTGTCTTGATGTTCTAAGGCATTCTCGAGCCATGTAATAGCCTCCAACTTAGGTAAGTTACTCGTAGGCATATCACTCGATTGAACGCTCACAGGAGCAACATAGCCGAAAAATACCGCTGGTGGTAGTAAAAGAGAAGGAAATAATGCATTTGTATACGAAAGCTCGACCTCCTGGCTTAACCGAAGCCCAATGATACTGTACGCTCCAGGCAGGTTTGGGTATTTCTGAAGAGATTTCCTCATAAGCTCTTCGGCGTCTTGCCAGCTAGTCGCACGCGTAGCATCAGCAAATGCAAGGGTGCCTTCTATCTGATCTTGTATCTGTTTTTCGTATTCTGCCCGAATTTTCATCTCAAAAGTTTCTTCTAGGATGTTTTTCGCTTCGTTCACTTGTTTCTGAATACGATCTTCTAATTGAATTTGAGTGAGGATGGCAACTAAGGCGACGATGAGGCCACCTACCGCAAAAACCGCTCCCATAATGCTACCTATAGTGGAGAGCAAGGCGCTGGCATCTGCTATCGAAGGAACAGGTATTCCTGTAAAGTGTCCTATCAGAGCGAGACCAAACCAGATAATAACCCACGTCACTGGAATAAAAATGAGCATAAGCACGATCTGCCAAAGTGGGGAAATCTTAAATTCCATGTCTGCTCACCTCAATGAAAACAATACTATAGATGAATTGTGGAAGAGATTTAGCTTAGGAGCATTGTACCACTCTTGTCTACTGATACTCTAACGCTAGCGGTTCTTTCTTTATGAATAGTTCTGACCAGAAGTAGGTATGCTGTTGTTTATAGTTTTCTGATAAGAGTGTTTTTGGTTCTTTCTAATATGGCTTGCATCAAAAAAGTTTTGGTGCGAAATAGGAAAATACGTATTTTATGAATATCAGTAAATGGGAACGAGGTGAGGCGCACCCAGGGCAAGATCTTCAGCAAAAACTTTGTGACCTAGATTTTGTCTAAATTAGTGACACCAATCTGCGAAGCTTGCAGAAAAGAGCCTTCGCAAAAAAGCTCTTGCACTGATAACAACTCTGCTGGCTAATCCAGATGCACGGCTGATTTTCAATAGTGCCGCTAATTTGGACGAAAATCGGGTAAATAAGAAGCGCTCAGATCGGCTCCGCTCAGATTTGCACCTGATAAGTCAAGTAAGGCAAGGTTACTACCTTGTAGATGTTGACCACTCAGATCAAGTCTCTTAGAACTTCCTACATGTAGCAGGAGTTGTTCCACATCTGCCCTTGTAAGAGGTTTATCCTCTTTGCCTGTCTTGTTTTGCTGATTGTTTGGCATTTTACTATCTCCTAATCATCATGAAGAGTTTAATATGCATCTTTATTGTTACCAGGGTAAAAGGAATGAATATGATCTAATCACCTCTGTTCGTCTGTTATAAGCTCAATAGATGAAAATGGGTTTTGGTACAGAGCTGGTTAAGAAGGAGCCATTACTTTATGTTTCCATACTCATTTCTTTGGTTCTAAATGCTCCGCCAGCCGATACAAAATCCCTGGCTTCCCCTTGCGACCGATAATCGCATCGCGTAATTTCTGTGCAATACGCTGTGAGATCGGCCCTCCATGAGCAAGTTCATTGCGATAGTGGGCAACCTGCTCGTCTACCATTTGTTTCAACGTGGTTTCAAATGCCGATATATCTGCTCCCGAACGAGTAGCAATGGTATAACATAAATGCCAGTTATTTTGGGCTGTGAGGATTCTCTTTTCCTCGCTTTTATCTTTTGCACTATGGAGATCCCTGCCCTTCAGCCTATAGATTGTTTCCACTACTCCAAGCGTCATATTTCTAGATGGCACATCGAAACCAGTTCTGTTGATATCAGGATAATAATGTTTGGCGTCAGGATAGTGGTCATGTAGCCGTCGCTTTATCTCTGTTTCGAGCGCCCGACAATACTGTATAGCAGGAGCAGCCCAGTCATTGAGGGTTGTCTGTTTATATTCATCCCACACATATGCTCCACTGAGCAAAATATTGCGCGTCTCTTCTGCCAGACAGCGAGAATGGCTCTTCCAATACTCTCCAAATACCCACTCCTCAAAATACGCCTCAATAGTGGCTGTATTGCCACGTAGCTTTACATATTGCTCTACAGTACGACCCACACCAAGAAAGATGTGATTACGTAGCTGCTCTGCTTTATCTTCTTCCCCGTTTTTTTCTGCCTGCTTCAATGTCTCATCTGCCCGATTGCGAATGTCGCTGCTCTGCTGGTTCATCGCATCACGTGTCGAGGCTCGAACGACAAATGGAGGGATTTTTACCTGTCCGTAGATGTGGCAAATGCGAGGATCTTGCAAGCAATGGACTTTATCGTTGACCAGGTCAAAACTCCTTCGCCAATATGAGATTTGGGACAAAGCATATTATATGAAGCCGGGCGAGAACGTCCGTCGTTGATGGTGTCCTCGTCGAGGATGATTCCATGACATGCCGGTTCGGGACGCTCTGGTAGGGCTTCTTTGCTCGTTATATCATCGAGCAGCACTTTGAGTCTGTCTTGTAATATCCTGAGGTCCATACCTGGTGTAAGCTTACAAAGGCGAATGGAAGGATCTTTTAGATTATAACTCATGCCTTCGGTGTATGCTGAAGTATCACGGTGGACCCTTGCATAGGATTCTCCCTGGACAGGTTCAGGCAATGTAGGTGCAAACAGTACAGCATGCCGTATCCCTTGCAATCGCATTTCTCCCAGCATTTTTTGAAGTGAGGCACTGATACTTGTACTTTCGTAATCGGCATCAAGGCTAACGGGAGGCTCACGCCATATGACAACACCTTCGGGACGCACTTCCAATGCATGCTCACGCTCAATCGTATAACGTGCGTTGGTCGCAGGCACATTGTTCCAGCCTAGAACCATCTCATTTTCTACCAATAGTTGACGATGGTAGGTAAAGAAAAAGTTCCTCTCGTTCCAGGTAAAGCGAAAACGTATCTGATCTCCCTCGATCTGCATGTCAGCGGATTTGATGATGTGCAGATCGTCCAGCATGTGGAGCAATTCTAGCACAATCCATAATTCATAGAGCCAGGCGTTACTTCTGTCATCGGCACGCCTGCTAATGAGTGTGAGCTGATTGCGATCTATTGCTTTCCCAATATGCAATCCGTTGAGTTGCTCCCACCAGTGGAAGATGTCGCGATACGCACTATTGCCAGGAGGAAGACGCCTGCGAACCTGCTCTGCAAGCTGTTCGATATCTGCTTTTTGGGCTTCTTTCAAAAGGGTATGATCATAGGAGGCTGCCAGTTCGCGGTCTATATGTTCCTCTACAGCGCTGAGTTGTTGCCGTTCCTGGTCATTGAGGATTTCATCGGCCAGATCTTTTTTCAGAATGTCCTGTATTGCCTGACGATACTTGAGGAGGATCGTTACGACGAACACATTTTCGGCAGTAAGCATGCTCCGTTGTTGCTGATCAGTGTCAAAACGTAGCGGAGGTAAGTCTGGCGTCTCGTTGAGTGTACGCATGATTGTGCGCGACCAATCAATCTCACCTCGTGTCGGTGCTTCCTCTTGCGTTAAGAACTGGTCATTCTGTGAGCTGAGTTGGCGGCGAATCCGAGGGAGAATATCACCCAACAACTCGTCCTTGAGCAACAGTAGTTTAAGATAGCTATCGTACAACTGGAACAATGGAAAATTCGGCATTGTGCTCTGTGTATAGAACCTACGGAAATGTTCCTGGAAGAGATGTTGATCATGCAGCAATAGCAAGCGCATCACGCGTCTATGCAGATACTGGGACCAGGTAGTGAGCGTATTTGTCCGTAACATATTGTTGACACTGGTAGCTGTACTGCTCATAAACCTTGCTCCGCTTTGAATGTTCGTAATCGCCTCATAAACTGGGGAAGAATAGAGGGAGGATGATCCAGGCGGAAAGCTTCGGTGAGAAGCTCTGGCGGAAGGAGTTCTGGTACGACTAGAGATAGCTCCACTTCCTCATCTAGCAATCTTTCTATCGCTTCGTCTGATAGGAGTGGTTCTCCCTGGCTATTCATAATGCGATGCAGGGCTTCGAGGTGCGCCGCAAGGCGACGGCGTTTCATACTAAGGTCGCTGATAAAATTGTGATATTTCAGAACAAACGCCTCTTTCTCCAACTTCAGGTGCCAGAGCAAAACATCAAGTTCATCTGGCAAGAGAACCTGGAGCTGGTCTGCAATAACGTTGCTGAGTGCAGTGTCGAGTGCTGCCTGCCATTGTTCTTGCTGGTTGTATCCTTCCAGAATCCCCCGAATGAGTACCTGACGCACCAGAGCGATAGCCTGAGCCGTCCCTAACTGACGATAGATGCGGACCACCTCGAAAAGAGGCCATGCGATGTCGTAGAGTATTTTGCGCAGAGGATGTTCCTGGTCATTCCACTCGTCATGATACATGCCGGAAGCGTCTGAGCCAAGAGTTACTACGTCCGCCCAGGTTACGTCAGCTTGACCGACAGTAATTGCCGCTTCATTGATGTGAGCAACATCCTTCAATGCCTTAAACAGTACCATTGCTTGCTCTGCCTGGCGATGGACGCGTGATGGTGGCAGGATCTCTACGAATGTGAAGCGGCGCTTAAGTGCTTCGCTAATCTGGTTGAGATAGTGACGGTCAAAGCTATTCAATGTACCGATAATGCGAAAATCTTTGGGCAAAGGGAGTTTGACCGCTTTTCCTGCGATCAAGAGTTGAAGTGCCTCGCCTGTACTTAACGCAGTCATGGCTTCCCCTAGTGCTACGTCTATAGGGGCTCTATTGAATTCATCGATGATCAGCCAGTGCCCATGAAACTCTTCTTCCTGTTGACCATTATAAAGGCTCTTTCCTCGTGAACGTACACGCTGAGCGTTTTCCCAGCGTTCTGGAGTCAACGGATTTGCTGTCCAGTTGCGGAGAATTGCCTGGACCAGATGCCCATACTGAATGTGATAGGATACTTTTTCCCCGCGTACGATGGGCATAATGCTGCTTATTAATGTGCGGGTGCTCCAATCAGCAGTAGCTGTAACCAATGTAGTGGTATAAGCAGTGTGTGTAGTCCAACGCTCTATTGCTCGTGCATGGCTACTATCGACATTCTCGATGGCAATTTCCTCATTTAGCCATAAGGTTTCAGGAATAAGACGCGCGAGGTCCGTTTTCCCTGTCCCAGGTGGGCCTGTTAGGATAAGATGACCTCCTAAGAGCGCATGGTAGATATCCCTTATCACGCTCTCTTCAATGAGAATATGACGGCGTAGCTCTGTTATGAGCTCCGTGAGTAGCGGCTCAGGAGTGGGCTTAAGTTGTTGATCTTCAATGCTGTCAGGTGATAGCAGAAATTCATTATCTGTATTCGTGATTTCATCTTCATCCTCCTCACTATCCTCATCGCTGCCCGTGTCAATAATAACGATTGGAATTTTAAGGAATGTTGCGTCCTCAGTAAGCCGATCTTTGATCCAACGGAAGAAGCGTTCTGCCCAGTATTCACCCGATTTGAGTGCTGTCTGGCTAGCGGCCAATACTTCGATGACACTCGTTACTGCATGGTAATCCGCCTCCGATTTGATCTCGATGCCCCTACTGAGGTGTATATCTACCGGCGTCAGCAACAATTTGGCATTGAGAAGAGCCTGTAGCCCCGTTCGGAGGCTAGGATAACAGACATAGAGTTCGGCTGGGTAATTGAGCCAGAGCGCAAGAAGAGAGATGATAAAGGCACTATTTCCTGGTGAAACGATTTTCTTGTCCGATAAACCGAGTGCTTCTAAGCGCTTTTTTTCTTGCATGAGGAGATTATAGAATTGCTCTATACGTTGACCAACATTCTGTGTATCTAAATCACGTAAGATGAAGCGGAAATTGGCTTCAATATCTGGATTTGTGGGAAGATGATTATTTGTGAGTTTGTTCAGTTCCATCAGGAAACCGGGACTGTGTGCTCCCCAAAATTTGTCTTGATGCAAAGTTTTTAAAGCATTGCGAAATTCGTCTAGATTATAGGTCCCGTCTATAAATTTGTGAACAATAGCATTATAGTGCGGTATGCTCACCCGGCGTTTTTCGGCTACCACCTGGCGCGATTGTTGGAATGTGTTATCTTGCAGGTAGTTCTGTACAACGTCATCAAGGTTTGTCATTACACTTGCCATACTACAACTCCTAGTCATCGCTATTGAATAGGGATTATCGTGCGTAATCTAGCATAACATAAAATTGTATAAATGGAAGGGGTAGAGAGCGTTCCGTTTGCCTGGTTGAGATGGGTTACTATAGGGGGAACGATAAGGAGGAACAAGGGTGAGATATGTCTTGCCTGATGGAAGGATAGCTTGATTGATTGTGGAATGGTAGCAAGTAATACATAGTTCTACTTCTCGTCTTGAGAAGTAGAGGTGTTGCTCAGGGAACCAATAGGTTAACCATTCTGTGCCTATTCCTCTACTTTTTTAGCAGATCTATTAAAATGAAATACCAAACATTTGTCTAAACTCTAAATCCTTATGAAGTCGCGATAGAAGCATTTGTTTTTATTTGCGTAAAAATCGTCAAAATATTTTCTCAGTTATTTTCACAATATTACTATGTAAAGTACTAAATACACACTATATGTATTTAGTACTTTAGCACAATGGTCTTAATCATAATTCACACATTCTATGCACGCACAATTACCTGTGTGTATTATTTTACTTGACTGTATTATTTTTATATCATGATACGGCTGTATCTTCTCAATATTTGGGGGTAAATTTGCTGATGAGCTTTTGCCGTGGCGCTTCTGTTCTTGATTCTCCAATGGACCAGCCCCAGATTTTTGAGATGATGCATACGGCTCACTACAATATTTAAGTGGTCTAGGATCTCTTTGTCGCTCGAGAGATTTTAGTGATATTCGATCTCCTTGGCAGTTAGGATTAAACA
The DNA here is from genome assembly GCA_963802635.1 of uncultured Chloroflexia bacterium. Classification (GTDB taxonomy): domain Bacteria; phylum Chloroflexota; class Ktedonobacteria; order Ktedonobacterales; family Ktedonobacteraceae; genus CAVTLG01. The sequence goes on from CAWDJJ010000001.1 coordinate 2,689,063, forward strand.
TATGGGCCTGTTCATAAATCCTGGTTCGTTCCTCATTTGAATATGCATATTTTGCTTCTTCTAACAAATTTTTTGTCCTGTTAAGATAAAGCACCTCATATTTTTTATTTAGTTTAATAGCTTTCCGATAAAAGATGCCAGCTTTCTCATAATTTCTAAGAATGAAAAATAGTGCTCCTACCTCAAAACAAATTTTAGCTTCATTTGGATCGATCTTAAGTGCTTGTTCATAGACCTCTAGGGCTCGTCCATAATCCTTTAATCGAGCAAGGATAAGACCTTTTCCGTGATATCCTCTTGGGCAAGTAGGATCTATTTGAATTGCATGTTCGCAAGCTTCAAGAGCTTCTGCATAACGTTGGTTCTGATAACAGGCGGTTCCGTATTCTAACCATTGCTCTTTAGTCTCATATTGTGAATTGATCTTATTGCTTCGTATCTGTTTATTTTCCATTAGTCTCACCTCTCAATATTTTTGTGATGTAAGTCACTTTTACTATTAAAAAATGTGATGAGAATCTATTAATTAATAAAGACAATATAGATTTCAGTGATTTTGATCAATAGGATCTTCAAATCACCCAATTGTCTTTACTCCAATTATACTAAGATACCACATCAATATATAAAATTCAATGTTGAAGAGATCCTGTATAATAATAGTGATTTACTTGTGTTATTATCTTGAGGGCATTGAGTGTATGAAGTAGTTGTGGTCAAAGAAAAAAGAATCGGTCTTTCCTGATATTGCTGAGTTTTCTCTTAACTTTGACCTTTTTCTATCTTGACTTTTGGGACCACCATAGATCTCATGTTTTTAGTTGGTCATTTTATTGAAGGAGAAAGGATTAGTTTCTAGCTCTCTCATATTATTAATACCGTAAGCTTTAATTGATTCTGTTCCTTGAAATCCCCTCAATCTCTGCTCGATTATTTGGCTGTGATCAAAGCTAACCGCTCCTGTATATATATCGTAGTTTTGCTCCCTTGCTTCCTTTGCTAAGTCTATAAGATTATAACAATCTTCGGATTTAATTCCGTTAGGATTTATTTTGCACGTGTATGCCTCAATCTGTCGTTTCCTTTCAGAAAGAACAGCCACGTCTATCTGATCAGTAAAATGAGAATTTTGCTCATAAAGAAAGCGATAATTGCCAAAACATTCGTTTATTTGACATCTTGGCTCTACGAGATTAAAGGCTAATAGCTCTACGATGGCTCCACGCTGAAAGTTTATTTTGTTTTGTGCTTGAGCATACAATTCTTCTAAAGTAATAACAAGCTCATCTACATATGGTGGAGAAACAAAAAGCCCCTCTGCATTTGGGCGAGTTTGTCCGTGTCGGCGTAATGCATCCAACTTTATCGCAAAGCCTGGCGTGGTCTTTCTCTCATGAGCTTTAAGAAAGAGAGCAACACTTCTAAAAAATATTTGGTCTTCGATTTGGGATAACAGAATATTGACAATATCACGAACAATAGGGTGGTCAATAGCATTTATCATGTCCTGACTACCGGGAGCATCAACAAGTTTCATCCCCACCTCAAGTTTATTAAAAATAATACAGCTCTTGCTGCTTGGTTGTTTGTACTGTCAAGTTCGTTGTAAACTATGCCTTACAATGTTAATGAGCATTCTCTTCTAGTGTGCTATTAGTGGATGCTGGCGCAATTCGTAGCATAGGCAACAAAATTATGGGAATTTGTAGACGCGTGCAGAGGCCGAAAAGCATTTCGCGGGCAAATGGAAGCATAACGCTCAAACTACCTTGCTCTAAAAACGTTTGAACCATTTCTGGTGAATAATCTTTGCTATAAGTAAAAAGCCCAACTTGCTTAAAAGATACTTCAAATAGACGTGGTTCATCCTTTGGAAAAATTTGTACAGAAAGAATAGCCTGGGCAACAGATCTCACTGTATCAATATTTATTCCTTCTAAGCCTAAAATAGTTTCTACGTTTGAGGGATTATATGTACTTGCGTCTACGGGGAAGTGCTTTGCTACAACCTCTGCGATGAATACGTTTTGAAGCTGTACAGAGAAATGTAACATAGGAATACCGTTTTTTTCTATACTGTCGGTCTCTTCTTCCATCTTTTTTACCCCACTAATAATTTCTCATGCTGCTACCGCATTATTTATGTGTTTAACTCCCTCAGAATAGCCTTTTGCATCTGGTACTGACTTTAAATCCTCTTCTGATATAAAAGAGGGGGTGGGATCAGTATGAGATGATATGCTTACTTTTGATATGAAAAGGGTCTTTGGATTCATTACCGAAGCACCGGAGAGGTCTTGTTGCTCTGATATATACGTGGAAGGATAGGTACTAATCATCAGTTTCTCTTGTGACAATTGCTGATAATACATTGTAGGCAGTTCATAGAGCCAACTCTGGGCCTCTCCTGCTGTTTCTGAAGCACTAAGGACCTGCAGATTGGCTGTAATGTTTGTAAGAGCGGCTACGTCATCAAGTGATTGAATTTGTATCTGGCTGTTTAAATCGGATAGTACACGAAAAGTGTCGGGAAGAATATGGTCCAATGTGTCTTTCACATTGGATGCGCCTATTCCTTCTTGTTCTGCAAATTGCTGAAAGATTGCCATCAAGTTTAGAATATGCAAACTCATATTATTGGTGGCGTATTCAGCAATCTTTGCTAGCCCTAGCTGCTTATACTGTTCTGGGAGCTCCAATACAAATTCTGTTATCCTTTTTAAGTCATTAGGGGAAATGGGTTGAGGATGCTGCCATACCTCTTGAAGACGCGCTATTATACGCTGTACACGTTCTGGTAACTGCTGGTTTGGCATAATAATCCCCTTCAATTTTTATACCTACTCACATTCTTTTGTTATATCATACCATTGAGATGGAAATTCGTAAAGAACAGTTTATAATATCAGCGGCACGACTGCTAACTCCACTATAATCGGATTAGTGAGTACTCCAAGCTGAAGCAACCCTTTCCCTCAAAACGCCTCACCCATCCTATCGCCCTCCCCAACAATCCTCACCGTCTTTACCTCTCCGCTTTCCCGATCAATATAGGATAATTCTGTCGTATGGAACTCCTGGCTACTCATCGCATGAAGCTGGACGAGCACACGTAACCGCAACTCTATTGCCAAATCTAACAACATCTGAGCATCTTCCTTCTCCATGACGCCCGATGGAAAGATCAGCTTCGTCATGCCTGAGAAGGTGCGATTGATACTACGCATATCGCGAGCGCTCCATTGACCGAGCGGCGCTTCAAACCAGCGCTCCCATAGCGTGCCGTAACTGTTGATGCGGCGCAGTTCACGGTGGAACATCTCACTGGTATAGTCCAGGATGAAGCCAACGTGAGGCGTAAACATGTCGGGTGTCAGCTTCGGCAACTCCCAGCCAGGGAGATATGCCGCCCAACGATCATGAAAGGCTGTGTCATCACTGACTGTGGGGGGTAATGGCTTAAACAGATGTTCAGCTAGCATACCCGTACGAGGGTCGAATTCAATGTTGCCGTTAAAGACAAAGCCAGCATCTCCAACTACCGTGATAGTGCCGCGATTGATCTGCCCACTCTCCATGTAATTCTTGTACAGGTTTTTGTCGTCGTCGGCATTGAAACTACTGCCTGAGATCTCGTCAAAACCGATCACGTCTCGCTGCGTTATTAGTCCCGGTTGCGGCGGATTGGTATTGCTGACGAAGAGCTTAGGTATGGTGACTGCACCTCCTGCCAGTAGCGTTCCATAGGGACTGAATTCGGTGAAGCAGAAGGATTTTCCTGTCTGGCGTGGTCCCAATTCGATCAGATGATAGTTACTTTCTACCAAAGGTATCATACGTACAAGATAGAGTAGTTTGACACGTGGGGTAATACGGGGATGCAGTGGTTCATATCCCATCGTGCGAACGAGTGCGTCAATCCATTGATCCCTGGTGAACTTTTCACGTCCGGCTTTGTATTCCTCCAGATCTACATGGCTTACCTGAATGGGATCAAGCCGCGAGATGACAAATGGATAGGTTTTCTTCCCATAACGGATCTCGTCGTCATAATGGAGGACGATTTTGCTCCAGACTCCGGCCATCAACAAACGTTCGTATTTGGTAACAATCTGCGATGAGATGTTAACCTTGTGGATATTTGCTGTAAGCAAGCTTGCCCAGTACACACCTTCTTTAAGGCTCTGATCTAACTCTACCCTGACCATATCGATGAGACGATGCGGTGAGCGTTCGCGGATTGATGCCTTGATAATCTCCGTTTCATCTCCGCGCGGAATGTACCTGGCTACTTCTTCATGCACATAACGTAGACCTTCACGTACCTCGACGTTATCAAATAAGTTCGCGCAGTATTTCCCAAGCATGAACTCGATCACATACGATGGCGCTTTGCTTGTTCCCCTGATCTCTTGCGTTAAATCTTTGCGTATCACGAGTCCCGGAAAGGCTGCGAAAAGATGCTTGTCTAGCGGATCGGGTTCAAACGGCGCTTTTCCAATGGTCATAGGTGTGTTTCTCCTGATGGTATCTACTCCATTGTAGCATGTTGCCACCACACTCTACCGAGCGCGATAAATCAAGCCCAAATGATGGGCATCATAAACGCGGCCCATATATTACCAATTCTCGATTGTTACCATAAGAACGGTTGTTTCATGGGCAATGGTCTGGTCCGTGCGGGTGTCGCGCACTTCTATGGTTAGCGGCGTGTTGCGCTCAGCTTCGACACCTTCGGCCAGTTCTAGCATTATTGGTACCACTTCTTGCATGGGTGTGATCATTTTCGGTTGTGAACGGAAGATGATGGTGTTTTGACGGTTTTCGCGTATCCGTACTTCTACCTGACGTGCAAGAGATTCTTCGTTGCTAAAGAGGTTTTCGCGCTTGACCTCCAGCACAATTTTTGGTCGCTGGCTTAGTATCTGGCTGATTGGTTGGATAATGACATCCAGGAATTTAACTTTTCTAGGCCATTCAACCTTGATGCAAGGGACAATCCACTCTTGTAGCGATGCTCCACCATGAAAGAAGCCTAATCCTCCGTAGGTGCGGAAACAGGCGGCTCCACTGGTGACGGCAATGCGCCATTTTCCGCCAGGTGCCAGTCCCTGTGGTCCTTCAAATGCTGCCTCAACTGGATAAGCAAGAGCACGTCTTGAGCTGTATGCAGGCTCAGGTAAAGGTGGAGAGACATGTTGCTCGCTTGCCGTTCCTGACCAGTGGATAAAGCCGTGATCGGTGACGATGACGACCCGCTGCCAGTGCTTTTCTTGCAGGTGCTCGATGGTGCGCAGATAACGCTGTCGAACCTCTCTGGTACCAAGCGGCTCCAACTCTTCGTCATGGCCGAGCTTGTCTATGAGACTGTCGAAAATGAAGAGTCGATTGAGCTTGTCGTGCGGTTCTGGGATGTTCCCTTTCTCAACATCTTCGACGCTGAGTAGCGCTTCAGGGGCCACTTTCGCCTGCGTTTTGAGCCATTCACGCCTGTCCTCTGCCAGCGACAGGTTTAAGGGTGAGTCTTTATGGTGTAGTTGCCATTTCCCGTTGACAATGTCTGCATGCAAATCTTTTTCGTTGACTGGGAGCGCCATGCCCATGCCTAACGCTGTGATCGCCGGGAGCGCGGTACGTGCGTGTGCTATCTGTGCTCGCTCGACTCCTTCACGCTCGTTGATACTTTCTTTTAAGGCCATGCCGATGTCGTAGCGTAGTGCGTCGATGACGAGAACCGCAGTGGAACGACTCCCTTTGAGCTGCTCTTGTAACCACTCTCCCTGACTCCTAACATCAGGCGTGGGACATCCTGCTTTTGTCCAGAGATCGGACCAGCGGATCATATATTCTTCCCAGCGACTATGATAGGCGTTGCGCAACGGGGTAATCAAGTCAACCAGCTCAGTTGTGGCCCGGTTGAGGTGACGCATGATCTCCTCTCCGGCCTGTTCAACTTGCCAGCCCGTGCGAATATACCATTGCAATGCCTCTTCAGGTTTATTCCAGGTACTTTGTGGCGCAGCTTTGAAGAGTGTAGTGATGGCGCTACTCAGGCGAGCCAGTTCTCCCCAGGGAATGACGTGACTGCGTAAATAGCTGTCTTTGTCTCCAAATGGGCTGTGAGTCTCGGGGGTATCTCCCCAGAAACCTCGTGCATGGATTTCGAGCGCATCGTGCAGGGACGCGAGTGCATCCAGCAGATCACGACCACTTTTTTCTGCGAGCGTGATGCAAGTCTGGGCGAAGAGCGCACGTTCCGCTGCCTGCGAATGGAAGGCTTCTTCTTGCGCTATGGTCTCAATGGTCGCCTGACGCATGTATAAGCCAGGCGTGATGATACGGTCTGCTTCCAGTATGCGTTCCGCCAGACCTTTGCTCAATCGTATGCTATCAACCCATTTGTCAAGCAAGCCGAGGGCGAACTTGCGTTTCTCAGTGGGTATCAGATATTCGTGCGTCTGATAAATATCTGGAGCAGCGTGCTGTGCCTGTGTTATGAGCAACCTGGCAAGCACATTGGTACGCCAGCGTCCCAGGTCGCGCTCGTCGAGTGGAGGCAAGCCTGCCGCTTCAATGGTGAGGTCAAGGATCATATGGTCATCGGTCTCGGCGATGACTCCACCTGCGAGGATGTTGAGCAGCATGGTTTGATCGGGCTGCAATCCGCCACCACCCCATTCAACGGGGTCTTTATGGAAATAGAGCTTTGCTAGCTTTGCCAGTTCGTCATCGCCTGTACTGATGTTTTGTGGTCGCCATCCCCAGTCACGCAATTGTTCACGGAGCGACAAGGTATGAGTGCGTTCGGCATGCAGCGCCTGCGCCCACAGCCAGCCCAGATTATCAGCCGCAGCTACGATGTGAAGCACGAACGGTTGCTTCATGGCAATAAGATCTTGCAGCTTCTTGCGCCACACTGGACCACCAATTTCGCCTGCCGTATGCTCTGTGACGGAGACCAACGTAAAGCCCTTCATGCCTTCAGCGTTGGCCGTCTGATACAGCAATGGTCCCCAGTCGTTGCGGGGATCGCACCAGACCATCCACGCCTCAGGATATGAGAGGGCGTCTTCGATATATTTGTAAATGCGCTGTTGCAGGGTCTGACTCATTGGAATACCTCTTCTTCCTCTATGCCGTTAACCTCGTCAAGCAGTTTTCCTTGTTGGAGCAACTGGCGCTTCTGCTCTAGTTTTTGTTGCTCGGCAATGCGTTGTGGTTCCAACTCATCCCATGCCTCGCTTGCGGGTATCTGCTTGTCCATCCAGCCGCAGCGTGGCAATTTCCCATCGCGCACCCAGCGCCGCTCGTCGGATCTCCAACGGGCACGATCCGCGATGGCTTTGCGTGCATCGGCAGCCTTAAGCACATCGCTGGCAAGGATACCCACCAGTTGCAGCGGCGCGATATTCACACGTACGCCATCATTAATATCAACGTGCCAGCCCTGTTCTTGTCGTAGCAGTTCGTCCTGACTGATAGGGCTGAGATAGCCATCGCCGCTCCAGCGATCCAGCCGTTCGTTGGCGAGCAATTTCTGTAGCTCATCGCAGGCAAACCCTTGCTCTTCAATAGTACGTAAGCGATCAGCAAAAGCGGTCAGCTCACGTATACGTTCGCTTGCAGTTGCCGACGCAGTGTCATCAACCAGGCTATCATCGTCAAAGAGTTGTCCTTCTTTCACCTCATTCTTGCCTTGTGCGATCTTCCCTCGCTCAGCCTGTATGAGTGGCTCGACATATTCGTTGCGAATGCGGGCTAGAGCATTGGTTGTGCAGGAGTGATAGTACAGAATGCATTCAAAGGCTGGCTTGCGCTGTATCCCTCCACCACGACCCTTTTTTCCTTTGCCGTTCGCCGTTTTCCCTGGCGTGCTGGCAAGGTGCCATGCGACTGGGCGAGACTTGAATTGTGAGACATGGCGCAAGAAGAACCTACGACGCAACCATTCTTCCAGGCTCTGTCCGGTGAGTTCCTCTAACAGAGCTTCCGTCTGCTGCGCTCCTATATCACCACTCTCTTCACGCAAGCGTTCTCTCAGTAGCTCGGCCAGTGTTCTTTTGCCGGTACTACTGACTAGAGGAATAATACCATTGTGTACCGCCCATGTTGGTACTGATTCTTCCGCTTCGATTTGCTTCGGCCAGCGGTGCCCTAGCAAGCGCAGGATGATCACGCTCAGACGATCTTCCAGGATGCGCCGCTCCTCTGGTAAGCAACGTGCTCCTTCGGCACGAAGTTCTTCTAATAGCCAGTATACGCTAATCGGGTGAAGCTGCATCTTGACGCTGAGTTCTTCGAGGAATGTCTCAGTAGGGATGGGAGTGTGAGAACCAGTGACTATCTCTTCTCCATCTTCAATTTCGCTGCCCTTTTCATGGTTTTCTTCGTGTTTTACGTCATTTACTCCCGGTCCGGCTTCATAGAACGCACATATATTTGCTTTGATACGGTGAAGCTCTTTACTATTGAGGTTGATGCGTTTATGCTGTGTAAGATAGTTAAAGAGTTCTTGTGGTAATGGAGGTAAGTTAATGTAACTTGGAAGTGAGGGTAAGCTATCATAGTTAGTAATAAGTGGATACCAACCTGCCGGTGTGCCTGTTTCATTAATTAATACTTGTATCGTATCTTTATCTAGTTTGTAATACTTATTTACTAATATATCGTTCAAGCCTTCTAAAGTATGAAGAATAGCTTCTAATTCTTCAGTCTTATTAGATCGAATTGATTCTAAATTAAAATTTTGTTCGATCAAAATCGAAGATACCAGATAATATTTTATAATAACACAAATTTCTCCGATTTTGTTAAAAATTTCGAAAGGCGCGCTCAATATTACAGGTAGGTTAGTCACATATCCTGGTAGAAATTTAAGGTTTTGGGTGGTCACGCGTAGTAAGTATGATACAACATGGGTTGAAGTCCAAGCCAAGATAGATTGTCGTGAGACCTGTTCGTTGGGAAAAATTGAAATACCTGTTAGATCAAAAATTCCTTGATCAAAAACTCTTGCGGAAAAACATCCACTAGCCATCAACGTATATGTTAAACCTTCTTTAAAATAGAACTCTGGAGACCGTAGAAAACTCTGAGGAAATGCTCTAATCCGTGTGCCATCATATTGCCAATCAATACAAAGCCATTCCAATCCTGCCCATTTACAATATCCTCCACCTTTTACAAACCTTGTCCAACGAGTTGCCGTGTTTTTGTAGCGATCTTTACTATGATTTATTTGTGCTTCCCAAAAACAACGGATAAAGCGCTCATTATCTGATGTTTGTAATCCCGTTCGCACTTTAGCAATACTCCCCAATCGGTCAGTACTTTTCAGTAATTCAAAGAAACGAGATTGTAGCCAATAAACTATAGGTGACTCTGGAATTGTTAATAAATCTATTTGAACGGGAGTAAAAACAATTCCTGTTGTATACATGCTCTTTGATGCACTTAGTAGAATTGACGCTTGCTCCTCAGACGGTCTAGGAGCAGATAAACGACATGACCATATTCGGTGTTGTGATGTCGGAGTAGAATTTCGTAGAATTAATAATAAGGGAGCAACGACTGCGTTCCCAATTTCAGAAAAAGCATATCGTCCCAGTTGTGTTAGGCATTCAATACAAGTCTCACGTAGAATTCCTTTAAATTTATCCTGTTCTTGTTTAAGCTTCTCTGAGCGAAAAACTCGTAAATCAGTAAAACTTCGTAAAAACATCCAGTTCTGCTGTGTTACCATCGCGACACGCCCATCAGATTTACACAGTTCCAGGCAGCGCAAAATAAAAGCAGCATAAAGATCACGCCTCCCTGATGAATAAAATTTCTCTACGTACTTCTTGAGCGGAGTATCCATATTCTTACTACCCATATACGGAGGATTCGTCACCACTACCGCATATTGTTGATCAAGCAATTGCATCAAATGCACGCCTTGCTCAGCCTCGCGCCCAAACAACATGGCACTTACATCATCGACATTGCCTGCTTCAGATTTGAAGCTGTCAGTGACGCGTTGGAGCGCCAGTTTCTTCAGTCCCTCTGGATCACTCTTTGCTAGCTCAGCTATTTTGATACGCAGTTCGTCCATATCAGAATTGAAAAGACTGCGTTGGATTCCGTGTTGTTTCTGCAAAAGGGTAATGGCGTTGTTCAGATACTTGCGTGGCCTTAGCAAACTTCCCAGGAGTTCCGCCTGCTCCAATCCCGCAAAGATCTCTTTGATGAGTGGCTCAAACAGGCGATCTTGTGGGTGACGCTGCAAATGGCGCTCCAGTGCTCCCTTATCGAGATTGGTAGGCGTGGTCGCAATATTCATCGATGGTGGTGTATAGCTGCCGCCAGGAAGGTACTGCTGCTGGCGTTCGTCGCGTACCAGCTCCCAGGCACGCAGGTAGAGGGTTAGCGCAGTCAGTTGGGCGGCGCGTGGGTCCAGGTCGATACCAAAGAGGTGATTGGTCAGGATACGATCAGCGATGTCCTGGGCATTCCAATTCGGAAACTGTTCACGATACATGCCCACGAACATATCGAAGGCGGCACGTAGGAAATGCCCGCTCCCAACACAGGGATCGAGCAAGGTCAGGCTGGCAAGGGTGAAGTGTGTAGTGGTATCCAGCTTCTCCGGCTTCACATAATAGGACCAGGTCTGAGGAAGAGAACTGTACGGATTAATTTCGTGGTAGCTGCGTCCCAGGCTGTTTTGCAGAAGCCATTGCACCATATAGGGTTCGGTAAAGAGCTGAGTCGCAGTCTGCAATCTCCGCACGGGAAGCAGCTTTCCCGCCATTGCCCAGTTTCGCATAGATCAGAGCTTTGCTCTCTTCCTGGTAGAACTGGTAGGCCCAACCGATGGCATCGGGATCTTTAAATGCGCTGTCCGCTTCCTCAACACTAAAACCTGGCAGGTTGCCGCCGATCAGCACAACGCACTGGAGAAGTACTCCTCCACTGGGACGCAATGCAGCAATGGGATCGTTGAGATCGAATAGACCTGGCAGAGATTGTGCCTGTTCATTACATGCATCTTCGACGACGGCCCACCAGCCGCCATCCGCTCCTGTTGCACGTTCCGGTTGCGTATCGCGCACAAGAAACAGTTTTTCGGAGATGCCGCCGTACGCCTCGTCGCCGCGCAACGTATTATCGATCAGGTCGCGCACCTCCATCGCACGCAGCGCCAGCAAGCGGTTAATCCAGGTATACGCGACCCGTTCGATGATCTCGGTACGTACGGTTGACTGTTGTGACAGAGGAAGCAGGGCGAGTTGTGCGGCTGCGACACGATGGGCATAGTGCTCGTGGGATTGTGTATGGATCAATGTATCAATTGGTTTGATGGTGCCATCGGGAGCTATTCCCAGGCGTTCCAGTTCACGATCCAGGTTGCCACGTTCTATCTGACCATCGATTGGTGAGATACTGCCTACTAGCTTGTGGCGCAGTTCGCGTACAAGGGCGCGCAGGAGGTCTTTGTGTCGTTTCTGCATGCTCGTCTACCATTCTTTCCAGATGCGATTAATTGGTCGGTGCGATCTGGGCGTATTCAAATGCGATGCGGGCGCAATAAATCCCACCCAGATAGTGTGTGTCGTAAACGCGGCTCCTACGATACTGTTTGATTATTCGATAATGATGATATGGTCTTGTTCCAGTTCGGTATAGATACGACGTTGCAGTGACTCGATGATGGGTTTCAGGTCATCGGGTGACACAATACGTTGTGGCCCCAGGATGTTACGCCAGCTCATATAGATTTCTTCGGGCTGGGCAGGCAGTTCTTCTGAGGTCTGATAACGTGCGCGTATTTCCATCACTTTTCTCGATATGTCCATGCGGTTGCTTATGATAGCCGTTTGCATAGTTCTGGCTTCAGCAATCGTGGGACCACTCCGCTCAATGCGGTCCCGTGCTGGCTGTAACAGCGCTTGCAGTTCTATGATTACTGCATCCACGTCATCGGCTGGAATTCCGACCTCTTCCACTTTTTTAGGTAATGAGGCTTCAAGTTCTCCCAGTGCTTTCTGTGCTTCCTGCTGTAACGTATGTATCTGGTTTGTCAACGCTTGTTGCGCTGTATGGTATGCCTGCATTAGCTCACTCCAGCGCCCCAGGTCGGTGAATGTGCGCTCTTTTTCTAGCACGCGCCAGCTCTGGACAAAATTGCGCACCCCTTCAGGTGGATTATCGACGTAGAGCATGTTGTTAAAGAAACCGCGCACATCTACAAATTCTCTTCCATGCTCGACTTTAAAACTGGAGAGATTGCGCAGGAGCTTGACGTATTCCAGCAGTATTTCCCACTCGCGCATAAAGTGGGGCAAACGAACGTTGGGAGCATTGCTATCTAACAATTCCTGTGTGAGACTATTCCCAGACTCAAACTGCAATGGTAGAGGGCACATGGCGATATTTGCCCAGATTTCTATATCCTGAGCCTGTTTTTGCATAGTCTGCAATTGCTCTTTGAGCTTATCATTCATAATAGCGGTGACAAGAGCGGGCTTCACACCAAAGATCGTTTCTACATAGCCGCGAATTTCCTGTAGCTCCCTGATGCCGATCTCCGTACGGATACCCTGTACACGTACCGTTTTATAAAGTTGCGCTTTGGTGAGCAAGTTGAGAACGGTGGGATTGCTGGGATCAGTATGAACATGGCCGTTTTCAATCAAGTGACAGGCCGAGGCGCGGAGCAAGAGTGCAAGACCAACCTTCACGCAGTTACCATCCCAGCCAAAAGGTGGCTTCTCCAGGTCCTGCTGCAATTGCTCGGCACTGACCATACCCATATCATCGCCAGCCAGCGGAATACGTGAGCGCAATGTACTGAGCAATGGGTTGCCTTCATTGAGTGTGCCATCGGCTTTATAGACTTTAAGGCCGACGAGATCGCTGTTGGAGGTCACATTGTTGAGTGCATCCTTCACTGCGCGGGCATCGTCGCGAATGTGATGAGGGAGATCGCTAAAGCGCGAATAAATCTGCGGCAAAAGCTGGCTCAATGAATTGCGTATCGCCGCGCTAGCATTGTCCCCATCGGTAGGATAATAAGCCGTGCCACGGAAAAAGATAATCCCATTTCTGACGGCTCGGGCCAGATAGTAGCGTACATCGCGTTTATATTCGGCGACATCATGACTTCTAGCCTGCTTTGCCACCTCATATTCCGGGTCGCTGGTCATCCCGCCATTCATTATCTGATCAGCGATCTCCTCAGTCGCAGCAGCCTGTGCAAGTGAGTAGCGCAGTTCTGGCACTTTCTCCATACGTAAGAAAAAGCTATCGGGATCTTGCCGGGAGCGTTGTTTCATCTCCTCGTCATTGCCAATCTCAGGCGCAATAATCTGTTGCAATGGGCTATATACCTGAATGGTGACATGTTCGGATTGGTTGCGTAGCACGCTGCCATCAAGCATCAAGCGCAACAGTTTCTCGCGCCCTGCCATTCCTGATACAGGCACATGGTCAATGCGTAAGGCATCGTCACCGGAAGCCAGGTCTCTTTCCCTCAATTTCATGATCAGATCATGGGTACGATTAAGAAGTTCCTCCTGCCTTGCCTGGACTTTCTCTTGAAAGCTGCGTTGCTGGGCACTCAGGAAGATATAGCTCTCGCCGACATGTTTCGCGTAGCCTGCTTTCACCAGGCGATCCAATTCTGCTTTGACCTGCGGGCGCAGGACGGCAATATTGTCATTCATTGAAGTGACGAGCGCGCGAACGACGTTGTCGAGTGTGCAGGGAATGTAACTGGCCTGTCCGAGCAGATAGAGCGCATGGGCAACTTTTGTGGTATAGTCGTTGCCACCCTCTACCGTATCGCGTACGCGGCTGAGATCTGTTTTGGTCTCAATAGGGATGTCACCGACAAACTGATTATAGAGATCGGCAAGGCAGATGAATGTGCCAATAGGGTTATTGAGGAAGCCTTTTGTTTCTAAAATGCCACCCTGCACCACCGCTATCATGGTACGACTTGCTCCGGTCAATTCCTCACCGCGCCCGGCTGTCTGAGCGATGCCCTTGGTGACATCGGGAATGACAGCAACCGTCCAGGGCATATAGGGATAATGCAAGGCAAAGCTTTCAGCGTCTGGAAGAGGATAAACACGTTGTGTCTCTTTCAGTGCACCAAGATCATATAATTCTCCGCTCTCTTGCTGAAAATGCTCACGCAATTTTTTTGCAGCAGGGATCGTTTTACGCAATAGGCGCTCCTGGACGACAGTATTAATATCTTCATTTGATAATTTACATTTAAGCATGAAGCGCTGATTAATCTTCGCGTAATACTCCTGTTGTACGTTCTGTTGAAGTGCTTGAATATCACCGTGAGCAGTAACAGCGATCCATACGCGCCCGGCACCAAAGGTTGAAGCTGATTTGACGAGTGCCTGCACCTGCATAGTTCTGCCAGTCAGGTCGGTTCCACCCTGTATCCATTGGCCCAATTCGTCGAGTTGGAGCAGGACTTTGTGTCGCTTGCCAGCCGCATCTTGCTCTTTGCACCAGCGTCTCAGGCGTTCAATCAGCATGTCGGAGGTAATTCCGCTACGTTGTGCATTATCGGTTGCCTGTTCAACGGCAGCCGGATTACGAAAGTGATCGGGGAGAACGGTAGCCGCAGCTTCATACAGTTGAGCGCTATAGAATGTCGCATCGTCAGCGATTTCGTCCCAATCAGTATGACATAATTCGCTGGCAATGCGGTGAAACTCCGGTAGAAGACCGCGTGAATCGAGCTGATACTCGACGGCCCAGGCAAAGGGCCAGATATGGGTATAGCCACGAGCCTTAGCAAAGAGCCTGAATGTGATCAGTGTGAGTGTGTCATTGACATCGGTCAATTGAGCATGCACGTTGCCACCAATCGCAGAGCACGTAATATGTCGCTGACAAAGAGCCAGAAAGCGTCTGATATCAGATTTTTCAGGGCTTTCGCGAGGAAGACGACTGAGAAAAATATCGTGTGCCGACTGATCTTCCAGTTCACCCCCTTCAAGAAGGACGCCAAGAACCTTCATGAGGAGTGATTTGCCAGAACCGAAGAAGCCACTGATCCAGATACCAATATCCTGTTCTTCCTCGTTTTCAAAAGCATCTGTATATTCTTGTAGTATCTGGTGCAGATGGTGCTCCCATTGAGGGGTAACGACAAGATTTTGCAGCTCGTCTAACAAAATGGTGGAGCGACGTTCAGCAACTTTGACAACTGATTGGATGCGCTCTTGAATTTTCGTAGCGAAGGTATCGCGAATCAGCATTAGAGTTCCTCTCCCCGATAGAAATTGAGCCGAAAGCGTGGCTGATCAAGAAAGAAATAAATGTGGCTGGTCTGTGGTGGCCGTGTGCCTGGGATCAGTAAAACAACAGGCACGATAGATTCTGTTATAGGATTGCGAGGCTCTTTTTCAGCGATAAACTCCATGAGCATGGTTGGATTACTCAGAGGATGAAGCGCGGCCAACCCTCGCAAAACAACAACAGGACGCTCACCTTCTTTTGTATTTTCTAAACAGGTATTGATAGCAGTAGTGGTACGACGAACCCATAAACGCACAATGCCAGTAGCGCTATCGGTCTTTTTGGGATCGTTAAGCAAAGCTTCGCGCTGCTCCTCTTGTCTTGCGAGACTCTCAATGGTGAGCTGCAATGCATCGATATGGTGAAAGGTCAAATGGGTATCGGAGCGAAGCTGGTCCTCGACGAGGCGACATATCTGACTCTCAAGCGAGGGATGATACACAAAATAGACATAGGGACGCCCGCTACTATGCCCGATACCATCATAGGTAGAGCGCAGTCTATCGACGAGATAATCAAGTCGTTCTTGGAGGTTCGTGCTCATACGATCTGCTCCTGTTTAAGAAAGGCGGTAATGGCAACTTTCGCCTGTGCCGGTTGCCAGAGCCAGAGTTGCCAGTCGGGATGATATGCAATCTGTTCCTGAGGAACGCCCTCAGCCTTTAGCAATCGGATAAGGTGGTAGACAACTTTATCCGGGATCGCTGGAAGTGCAATGAATTTATTGACATTACCTTTAAGCAAACCATAGTCACGTAACGTAGCCAGTATCCCTTGCGCCTCACGCAAGCGTGTCTCGAAGCTCCATTGCAAGATTTCTGGATGTTCCTCCAAAGAGATATCAAGAAAGGTTTGAACATCCGAGACAAAAACTCTGCTATCACCCTTTTCCTGGCGTGGCACAATAACCTGTTGTACAAAATCATAGAGCACATGATCCTGACGTGGAACATGCAAAAGAAGGGCTGCCCGTAGGGCATCAAGGTTCGTCTCATGTGCGAACGAAATGAGATCTTGTAGTGCCCAATCGGGAGGGTTCCAACGAACTAGGCGTGACTTAATAATCTTCACGATAATGGAACGCGTGGTTCGTGAGCGTTGCGGGAGAACACCATCTAAGAGCGCTTTGAAGGTTATATCCAGGTCTTTATATTGATCATAGGTAACAAGAAATAGCCTGGTTTCTTCTAACAAAGCGGCCTTTGAAGCTAATATCGATGAATAAGGACTCACAGTTCTCCAGCGAGTCTCTTGCTCAGATAGTGATGCCACAGCAACACCCTTTCACGTAAGAGTTTCTATTGGCGACGAAAGATAGATACATATGTATGAAACAGCATACGAAATAAGTAATAATATCATTATAGAGAGGAAGCAAGAAAAAACTGAGAACAGGGTATCTCAGGTATGTATAAAAACTTTTCCATCATTGTACTGGGCACTGCTCCAATCCAACACATCGTCCAGCTCCTGTTGAAATTGCTCTAATGCGCGTGCACGGGCTTGTTCATTGGGCATGATAGTATTCCTCCAGATCAGCAAAATCTGAACCTGTCTGGGGATTGTCTCGCTCCCAATGATGTAACGTACAATCGTGCCAGGAAAGCTATGTTGTTTGTTTTGTTTCACATCTTCAAGCTTCTTCATGAAAGCCATATCCTGACCTGGTCGTATGGTAACAAGGATGAGCGTTGAAAACTGCGTATTCTCGCCTGAAGATATGCGCCAGGGTGGAACGCTTGTACGTGGACGACCGGATGTGCCACGTTTGAAGTTTCTGACATCTTCCAGCAAGATCATGATTACGTCGGCAGCTCGTTTGGCGGGCAGGCGTCCCTCTTCAACATACTCATAGACGGTTCTACTTGAAAGGCCAAGTATACTGGCAGCTTCCTTTATAGAGACATATCCCGGGATATTCGGTAGATCTACGCTATCATCCATATACCTTAGTTTATTGTTTGCGGATTTTTTGAAAAACATGCACAATATAGCCATTATTAAATGGCGCAATATGTGCTATGATTTTGTTATCGGCTGATGTATGTATGGCGAGTAGGGGATTCAGTGAGGAGAGGAGATCCTCTGTTTGGGATCTGTCATGCAATGAAGAATGAGGAGAACCTATGAGTATTACCCCTCTAGCAATATCTGCCAGCCATCAGCGCTATCACATCACACAGCAATTAGCCATTACATCTTGGGCAAGAAATCAGTTTCTTTGGGATAGTGATAACCCTGCCCTTATGATAAAACGTTGATAGCACGTCCTGTTGACATGATAAATAAGATATGGTAGTGTAGTGCTCAGAACGTGCCAATGAGGTGGCAAGCTCTCTTGAGAAGTTCTCGGAAGCGCTGGAAATATCCCCAAAAACAAAAAAAGATCCTTGGTGCAAGGAAGTAGAAAAGAGGACTAGATACCATGATCACGTTGTTTCGACTCTTGTTTCGACTTTGTGGGTTTTTTGTTGGTCTGTATGGGCTTTTTGTTGATCTGATGTTTTATCTGGGAGGGATCTCCGGGGTTGTGCTAGGAACCTTCTGCCTGCTCGTTACCATCGGGTATGGCTGCGACCTTCTGCTGAAGTTTGTCTTTCGATGATGGAGACCCATCGACCGTTGTTCTCTGTACACGGAGAGCGCGTCATCCCTGCGATCTCTCCACGACGAAGGATGTGGAGAGATCGCGGCACTTCGCTCCTTTTTTCTTAAAAAATCGCAGGTTGGCGAAACCTTCTTTATTTCCTCTTACACCCCATCAGGAAAATCTTCAAACATTCCCCTTTTATTCTTCCTCTAAACTATTTGCTACCTCTTCCCAGTCAACAGCATCAAAACTCGATTGTGGTGGACGGTTAAAACTTTCATACAATCCGGCTGGTGCTTGCTCGGTCAGCACATACTCTTTGATTTCTTTTGCTGATTTGTTGAGCAGTGCGTCATAACTGGTTTCGTCGTTGGTCAGCCAGTTAATTACCTCGTCTGTTTCCCATGTTGTATCATCTGTCATCAGTTCACTTCTCCTCTTTAACTGCATCGATAATAATAAGGTACCAATTCTCTCGTTCTTTCTGGAACGCTCTGTCCGTGTCATCATCAGGGTGTTCTATACGCTGTCTCGTTCTCTCTAGCTTGGCTTCCACCTTCTCCAAAAAGTGTTCGCATTCGTAACGTTGGAATCAGCCAGAATAGCAAGAGCGTCGTTTATTGCCTGGATCTCTGGGTACGAGTCCCTATCTTGTTCCGGTACGTTTGCGTTGTCTTTCTGTAGTCTTCTCACATATGCCTCAATTTGCGTTTTCGTCTTCACGGGTATCAGCCTCCCTTTTATTTTTCTCTAGTGTATCTCACTCATGGTTCGCTCATTTTCCAGACGGAAATTAAGAATCATCCGCCAATTGAGAATAGATGACAGACGTAAAGCCTAATAACGTTAAAATTTCTTGCTGAAGAGAGGAAAGTGGCGTAATATGGCGTTGTATGAACCCAGGAGCACGAACGATGGTAAGCGTCACTTCATGGAAGGCTTCCAATAATCGTTCCGCAGTCGGTTGATTCGTGCGACGTTTGGGATTTCCTGCGTAGAGTCCGGCAAGCTCTCCCTTCAGCTCTTGTAAACGTTGACGAACGACACCTTCCAACAGCGTTAAAACACGCAAAGCAATCGTCAACAAGCGCACTAATCCTACTCGATGATCATCACGCTGCACATAGAGAGGAGCCAATGAGAAAGGATGTCCTTTGAGGCGCTCGAAGCACCGCTCGACAAGATATTCATCACGGTATGCCTCTACAGCTTGTTCTAAAGGAAGATATTCTTTTCCCTGATTTGTAACATAGACACGCCAGCCCAGATGACTTATAGTATACTCGAGTGCTTTTTCCACTCGTGCACTCTTGATCGTAAAAAGGCTCTCTTGATGTGCTGAGGAGATTTTTCCTCTATAAGTACGAACTGGTATTTCCCGCTTTTCTTCATAAATAGCAATCTCTAATAAATCTTCCACGCGAAATATCTTTAACACCTCTTGTATGGCTCTCTCTACTTCCACACGTGTTTTTAGGCGCTGCTTTCCTTGCTTTCTCACCAATAGCTCCTGTATAGCTTGCTCTGCTTTTTCTAAGCGTTCTAGCAAAGAACGCTTCGCTCCTTCTGCTCCACGCGTTGATTGGATCAGCAATCGGCGTTCCGTCCATGCAGATATCTGCCCATCTCTCTCGCTATCCAACTCTTGTTTCATTTCATACCCTTGAGCAATACAAATACGCTCATTTTTCTCATTCACGCGTTCAACCTTTATGAGCGGATCTCCGTTCTTTCTCAAGGTATCTACTTCTTGCTGGAGTTGCTGTGATGAGATGTGTATGGCTGAAAGAGGGCATAAATAAAAGTCTTTCGATGATTGAATGGTCGCACGCGTTTGAAATGCTGCCATCTTGCAATCCCCTATATACAACAGTCCTTCCCTTTTGAGTCCTTCACGCACCCGCTTTATGATCGGCAGGTACACCGGGTCATCTGCCTTTTCACCCGAAATCACTTCTGTCGCCAATGGCATTCCCAAAGGATCCAAACTTGCGAGCACCTGTTTGAGTTGTGGCAGGTCAGGTCGATGGTCTTTGCTGTGCCCGAATTGCAGTAATCCCTGCTCACTCACTTCAGCATAACTCATGACGCTGGTCGTATCAACACGTATACGTGCTTTTTGCATATCATACACTCGTACCAGGCTTCCCATCAAATCCTGTTCAAATGCTGTCCAATGGATATCGCTGCTTAGAGCATGTAAAATATCTGCAAGACGATCATCTGTCATATCTTGTTGTTCAAGCGTCTTCAACCCGCAGCCACGTAGTATTTCTTTTCGTCGCATTGCCCACTCTTGTACATGGTGCATTTTATGATCCGCTTCTGAAAGGATATGGGAGAGCCAAACCATCGTCACATTTCCTACACTTAATCCCTTCCGATTGCCATGAACTGGGATATGCTTATCTAGCAGCTCAGAGATATTCATGCGCTGCATGTGTGCTAGTAACAGCGCAATATCATCTACACGTTCAGTTTCAATGTTCAACGTTTCTTTCATGCTTGTAGTGTATTACAATTTTGAAATCTCGTCAAAATTTGAGCGAACCATGAGTAAAATTGGAAGAGGTCTACATTTCGCTCGTGGCGCAGCGCGAAGAGACGCCAGGGAAAGCAGATCGTCTCTTTTTGGAGGAGGAACTCAGCAATCTGGAAACACAACGAGCTTCTCACGTTACAGTCTGAAGAGATAGAGGATCAGCATGAACAAGTGTTAGCGCGATTTGAATTAAATCACAGCCCAAACAAGCCTAGTGAGGTACTGGAATTAGCCGAAGCAGTCGCTCACGATGACCGTATCGTTATTCTGGGTGATCCTGGGAGTGGTAAAACGACACTTCTACGTTATCTTGCCCTCAAGCATGCTCAGGCACTGTGGCAAGGCCAACAGGAAGCGAGTAAAGATCTCGGACAAGCCCGTTTCCCCATTTTCGTCCGTGTGGCTGAGTATGCAGAAAACGGCATTTGGGAAAGACAATCTCTGAGTAATTTTCTTACTGAGTATCACTGCTTGCGTGAATGCCCTAGTCACGAACTTACCGACTTACTTCAATCGGAACTCAATAAAGGTAATTGCCTCATTCTTTTAGATGGCCTTGATGAAATTGTCAGTTCAGATGAACGTAGAGGCGTGGTACAACGTCTAGAGGATTTCGTACGTCGTTATGGCAACAAAGCCAATCGCTTTGTAATCACGAGTCGCATCGTAGGCTACCGCAGTGCCCCACTAGGTCCCCCCTTCTCTCACTATACGGTACGGGAAATGAATAAGGCACAAATACGTACCTTCCTTGAGTGCTGGTGTCAAGCGGTAGAAGATGCCCAAACACCGGAACTCTCCTTCCAGGAGAGAAGAAACATCGCCAAGCGAGAAATAGCTGGCATTATGCGAGCCGTTCGAACTTCTTCAGGAGTACGTCGTCTGGCAGCAAATCCACTGCTTTTGCGTATTATCGCGCTTATTCATCGCACAGGTGCTCAGCTACCACAGAAACGAATTGAACTCTATAAGCTTGCTGCAGATACACTTGCTCGCACGTGGCGTACTGCACAGGGTGTGCGAGAATTGGCCCTAGTGGCGGACGAATATCTTACTCCTATGTTGAGCAAACTAGCCTACTGGCTACATATTCACAAGCCTACGGGCATTGCTACGGAGCGAGAGGCATATGATGTCCTTGGCGAGGAGTGGGCACGTCTCAACGATTTCTATTGGGATGAGGATGATCCAGATCCTAAGATCATAGAAGAGGTTCGTACATTTTTAGCGACAGTACGAGAGCATACTGGGTTATTTGTGGAGCGCGCACCCAAAAGATATGGTTTCATGCATCTAACTTTTGAGGATTATTATGCTGCGCGTTATCTCGTCACACGTAGCAGAACGCGAGCCAAGCTTATTCGTAAACATCTACACGATCCACGCTGGGAGGAACCCATATTGCTTGCCCTCGGCTTCGTAGGCTTGGAGTCTCCAGAAGAAACAGGAGGGTTAGTCGAAACTGCTATCCTTGCGGAAGGAGAGGAGGCCGATGAACTTGGCTTTACTCCAAGCCCATATGAAAATCTCTTAGGGCGTGATTACCTTTTTGCGTTACGGTGCCTCGGAGATAACATTCCGATGCATTTCAAAGTACAAAAAAGGCTCACTGAACGGCTAGTTGACGAATTAGAACATTGGGCAGGACCAGCACAATTTTGGAAATATCGTCGGGCATTGAGAGAGAAACTCAGATTTTTAGAGGGAAGTAAGCTGACGTCAGTATTGCTTTCATACCTCTCAGCAGATTTAAAAAATCCTCCTGATCATTTTTATCGACATGAGTTGGCTGTGACAACCTTTACCGGATGGAGCCAGGTGCCATATGAGGTCGTTTCTATCTTACTGCAAGCACTGCATAATACGAATCCCAAGGTACGAAGCCGAGCCGCAGAAAGCTTAGGCCGTCTGAAACAAGTATCTCCTGGGATGATTTTAGCTCTCATTCAGGCTACACATGATGAAGACAGCGATGTACGTCTCAATGCAGTAACTTCACTAGGACCCCTAGAAGGGGTCGGAGGACTAGGGAGGAGGTTAGGAGGCTTGACGGAACTTGCTCCTGAAATAATGGCTGCTTTGCTTCAAGCTTTACATGATAGCAACTCTAGCGTGAGGAAGATCGCAGCATATAATTTGGCCGAGCCTGACCAAGCTTCTCCCGAAATGATTGCTGCATTGGTCCAAGTGCTAAATGATGAGAGTTATCAAGTTCGAAGATGGGCAGCATATAGCCTTCCAAGGCTGGGTAAACCCTCTCCCGAAGTAGAAACTGCGCTACTTCACTTATTGCATGATAATGAGTGTTTGGTTCGTTATGAAGCAGCAACAGCTCTTGGACTTTTAGGATATATATCAACAGATGTGGTGTCAGCGCTACTCGAAGTTCTCAATGATAAGGAAGATGAGCGACTTGGAGTGGTTTCTATTTCTAAAAATATGTTGGTGAATATCGATTTAACTTCCTCTGAAGCTGTTGCAATCCTGCTCGATGAGCTGAATAGTAGCGATGTTTATCAACGTCAAAAGGCCGCCCAAAGCCTGGGGAGTCTAGGGAGTTTGGGCAAAGCTGATGCTATCGTATATACAGCACTTATAACGGCTCTATACGATAGTACACCTGATGTTCGTCAAGTTGCGGCGCAGAGTCTTGGTCGTTTGTGCAATACTACTCCTGAAATGATAACTGCCCTCCTACAGGCGCTATATGATGATAATCTTAGTGTTCGTCTGGCAGTAGTTGTGAGCCTTGGTCGCTTAGGTAAAGCTACTCCTGAAGTTGTCAGAGCTTTGATGGAGGAGCTACATGCTCACGACTTACAAGAACGTGCTCTAGCAGCGCTTAGTTTGGGTAGACTAGGACAAATATCTGAGCAAATTTGTGAAACCTTACAAGAGGCATTGCATCAGATTGAAGGAAGTAAGGAGCGCTCAAGGTCTGCCTATTTACTAGGTAAGATAGGTCAGAGCGATGAACAAACAATTCTTCAATTATTGCAAGGGTTAATAATTCCAGAATTTGAGATACGTGCTGCCTGTTCTCAAGCTCTGGTACAACTAGGAAGGAGATTCCCGAATACCCAAACGATGATTGCGAAACACTTCATTCAAGCGATCAAGGAACAAATGTTCGAGGGGAAAGACAAAACGAAAAGATCAGGACATGATCATGCCTATGAAGGATTATGGCTGTTAATCATTGGAGGTAAAATCCCGGAACAAGAATATTAGGGCTATGCATGATCACAACTTCTCTTCAGATGCCATATCTGTATCTTCTCTAAGTTTTTACTTGATAACACGTTCATATTGCAAAGTCTAAAAGTAAATTTGTTACGACGCGTCCAAAAACTCCGCCATATCAGAATGAGTGACAGAAATCGTGAAAAGCGGTTCTCCGTCATCTTGCGTGAAAAGACGGAGTCGAAGCAAGTGATGGAGGGGAGGATGGCCGATACAAAACTCGCTGACGTAACAAATCAAATTGAGCACGCCCGTACATCGTCAGGCTTATGGACGAACCAACTTTGAGTAACTGCGTCTTCACGTGCTTCATGTCCAGGATTGATGCATCAGGAGCAATTGCATTATTAGCAAATAAATATGCTGAATTGTAAAAATGCGTATAAGCCGTTTCTTTCATGTCTTGCAATGTTTACGGAGAATACGGCTGCGAAAGTTGGGTTATAGATGTGTGTACCCATTGAAATCACTCGGAACGTTCTATAAACGTTGGTTCCTGGGCGAAGAGAGACTTTAAATCCTCTGGTGGCATAACTCGTATACCAAATCGCTCAAATAGAGCATCTTTTTTGCTTAATATATCATCAATGTCTTCCGTGACAAAAATATCATTGCCGCTCCGATGATGCGCTTCCAGGTGGCGTGCATCTTGATAATTATTGCTTCCAACTACACTAAGGAACTGTCAAGAAATAATGTTGTCAGATACAGGAAAGCGAGGAAGGATGACGTAGTTCCATTCGCCATGGAAAGCGTCAGGCACGAGAGCCAGGGTTGCCAGAGCCTCTTTGGACACGGTGAGACCGGTGGGGTAGGTGTTAGTATCCAGTTGACATTGCACCGTCAGCCCGGCCTCGGTCCTGGTCGACGCAATCAGCTTGAGGATCACAGCGTAACTGGTCAGCGGTTTGCCACGCCAGTTCTGGCTGATCCAGGCAAAGAGGCGATGCTCGATTTTATTCCATTTACTCGTTCCCGGTGGCAAGTGGCAGACGTGGATCGCCAACCCCGTCTCATCGGCCAACTTCTGCAATTCCCATTTCCACAGATGGACACGCGAGCCATTGCTGCCTCCCCCATCCGCGCTGAGCAAGAGGCGTTTGGCCTGCGGATACTGCCGCTGACCCACATGCTTCCACCATTGCCGGATGCTTTCCACGGCGAAAGCTGCCGTCTCATGATCAATGCCCACATTGACCCAACCAGTGTTGTGGGCCAGATCGTAGATCCCGTAGGGCGTAGCTCGACCAAGGCCCTTGATGGGAAAGTCATACACCCGCACCTGCTCGGGTTCGCCTTTGGGACACCATTCTCGCCCAGGATTCTCTGAAATCGCCTACCAGTTCCTTCTTCTTGGCATCCACTGAGATCGCCGGATCACCTGCTGCTAGGAACGCCTTCACCTCGGCATTGAGATGCTCGAACTGCGCATTGCGGTCCGTCTGCTTGCCTCCCTCGCGCGTCTTGCGATTAGCCTGCAAACTGTAGCCTGCCGCCTGCAGCAACTCGCTGACCAACTGATGGGAGACCTGATGGCCCTGCCGGACCAGTTCGGCGGCCAGTTTGCGCACACTTTTGCACGTCCAGCGCAACGGGGATTCGGGATCCCCTCGCGTCACGGGTTCTACGAGACGTTCCAGATCCTCTTGCAAATGGGCATCTTTGCTCACCGCCGTTTTGCGTCCGCCCCCCACCCGGCGAATCCGTCCCTCAGAGATTTCGGTTCCCTCTTGCAGTTCCTTGATGCCGTTGCCGATGACTTGCCGAGATAAGCCTGTAGCTCGCGAGACCGCTGAGATGCCTCCGCGTCCCAGAGCCATCGCCTCGCTGGCTGCCACCAGCCGTCGCGTTCGTTCATTGAGGACTCCTGCTACCCGCTCGAACCGTTGTTTGATCTGTGTTTCTGTTTCTTTCATGCCTCACTACAGCCGCACTTGTTTGAAGAGATACGAAGACGCGGACATAGGATAGCTCAGTGAATTAGAGCGAAGCCATGTCGGGTTGTAGTGCCGCTGCCACTTGCTCCAAACGGCGAATCGTGAGATGATCGGTGACACCCAACGTCTGCCTGTAGGCTTGCTGGTGGATAACCCGATGGGCTCTCCAAGAGCGCGAGGAGCGACTATGGCGGTAGGCGGTGAAACGTCCCTGCTGACCCACGAAGCGGAAAGAGGGGAGTGTCGCCAGCCACTCAAACCACTCAGCTGAAATCGGGCATCAGGTGCAACTCGCCTTCCTGCGAACTGATAATCACATAGGTCTCTTGCGCGCTGTATTCAATCAGAGCAGGCACGCGAGACCGAGCAGGTTGTTCTGCCGGAAGCAGTTGGTACCCCCGACGCGACGCACAGGCCAACGTTTGCCCTCCCCCTTGCTCTTGCGACGCTGGAAGCGGGTGCTTTCCCACCAGTTCAGCCGTGACGGTTTCCAGTGCCGAGATTCGTCGTTCGATGGTTCTCTCTCGCTCTTGGAGGAGCGCCAGCGCGAGTTGGGCAAGTTGCTCCTGCAAGCTCACCACCTTGGTCTCCAGACAGGACAGTTTCTGCACCAGATCTGGCTCAGATGCTCTGATAGGAGGCAACGAAGAAGAGGGTTGCTCCGGCTCTGCAGGCAAGGACTTTGCTTGTTCTTCTCGCGAGGCGGGTAGTTCTGGAAGCGAGCGGTCGTGAAGTTTGGCCACTTCCAGGAGGTGTTGCGGATCTACACATTTGATGCGTGCATCGCTGGGATGCAAAGTGAAGGGCACATTGGCTTCTTTGAGCCAATGGTGCAAGGTCTTGGGGTGAATTCCAAGCATCTGAGCACCGGTCGTGAAAGGAAGAAGCGCCATGGTCAAGACTCCTTTCGAAAAAAGGCAAAAGCACACACAAAACCAGACACCAATCCGAGAAAGTTCCAGGAAGTCTGGGAGTTCCTGGAACTTTCTCGGAAGTCTGGAACACGGACAGACAACAACAAAGACAGCGAGAGAAAGGCGAGCGAGCTAGGATTAGCCAGCCTTGAGGCGACGTTTGGTATGGGAACAGCTGGCACGACTCTGATGGCAGCGACGCCACCACGACCAGGCGAGGACCCGACGCACGGACGAAGAGGCAGGCCAGATCAGTCGAGCGAGCAGACGACGCACTTCGGGAACGGTCAGAGCACAAGCAGGAAGCTTTCTGGCAGAGCCAGAGGGGAGAGGCGCATCGGTGGAGCAACGCTCCGTTGCACAAATCCCTACCAGATAGGCATGTGCCAGCAGGACTAACGTGATGTGGCGATACCACCCGATCCAACTTCGGACCTCATACTGGTCCAGCCCCAGATCTTTGCTGTTTTCAAAGTCCTCTTCAATATGCCATCTGGCACCTATCGCCTTGACTATCTCGGGCAAGGTGGTTCCTTGTGGGGCAAAGACGAAGAAGTAGGCTTTCTCGTTGGGATCATCCACGCAACGGCGAATGAGCAGCCAATGTCTTGCATCATCCTCCCAGCGGTGCAACATGGGGACGATGGCCCAGTCGAAGAGCCTGGGGCCTTTGGTCCCTTCGCTCATCGAAAGGCGCTGCCAATCTTGATCAGAGAGCATGGCCGCTTCGACCGATGCCGCTTCTTCACGCCTGCGTCCAGTTGGTGTCTGGAAGCCGACCAGCTCATTGCAAGCCACTGCTAGCACATAGGAATACTCATGCGCTTCCAGCCAGATACGCAGGTCCAAATTGCCACCGTAAACGGTATCAGCCACGACCCAGGAAATGGAAAGCTGCGCTTGCCAAAGGCGTTCGATCATGCGCCGGGCTAGTTCAGGCTTGGTCTGGAAGCGAACCGCTTCTGGGATACCTGCGGCTCGACACCGATCCCGATCCTCACACCAGTCCAGGGGCAGATAGAGTTCGCGATCAATGAGGCTATGTCCTTTGGCGGTCACATACGAGAGAAAGACACCGACCTGACAATTCTCGACCCGACCAGTGGCTCCGCAATACTGCAAGCCAACCCCAGCCGATTGTTTGCCACGCTTGGGAAAGCCGCTTTCGTCGATGACCAGGATAGCCGATTGCAAGCCCAGTTGCTCAAGCACATAGCTACGCAGATCATCACGGACGCCATCGGTGTCCCAGACGGCGCGAGAGAGCAAACGTTGCATCCCGTCAGGACAGACTTCTCCCGCTTGTTCAGCCAATTGCCAGCCGTTTTTGCGCACCGTTTCACTCAAGATACCTTGCAGGTAGGCCAGTGCCCGCAGACGTGGCTCCGGTCGGGCAAAGCGAGGGGCAATACGGGCATGCAGATGAAAAAGCGCCTGGGTCCAATGGCACACATCGCTGGGGGTCGTCCTGGTTGCGATACAGGTCGTATACTTATCTTGCTTCATTTTCTTCTCCTTTTAGATGTCAACCTCTGGGTTTGAGTTTTACACCTCCAGAGTGTCACATCTCAAAGAAGATGAACATAGAGCTTTTCTTCAGCTTTCAAGCTCTTCTTGCTCGGTTAAAAAGTGCGGCTGTAGTGTGCCTCCAGTTTCCCACATCCCCCCTCACTTTGTCAAGGTTATTTCTTGACGAGTCCTTAGTACCTGAGTGTAGATACTATCCCCGCTTCCCTAAACGCTTCCATCTCCCCATTTACATTTACCCCAGACTGCAATCGGCCCGATTTTATCGCTCACTTTGTTGTGTTTGCCATTCTCCAGATCGACAGTCGTTATCGTTATGAGACCTTGTCGCTCAAGCTTTCTTAAAAGCTTTAAATTGGCTCCACTGTCGGCAGTAACCGGTAGCTTTTTATTCATAACCTAAAATCACTTCTCCTCTCTCAGCTATATTCAGCCCTGCGATGTGCTGAAAGTGCTATATGCAGGATATCATTCCTATTCACATGTAAATATCTGGTAAGTCCTCATAGTATCTAAATACCCTTAGACGAAACGGTGGACTAGCGGCTGCCGATGCTGTCGATATCGAACTGTTCCAAAGGGTCGAACCAAATCGTGTTTGATCCGTATGTCCACATGTTAGTGAGTGTATTTTGCCGCTCGGCCAGTCGGCTGCGTAAGGTAGGGACATCGGGAAGGCCAAGTGAAAGAGTCAATTGCTCGGCAAAATCACTACGAGCAGCTTTCTGGAGAAAACTAGCTGGCTTCGTCATTGATATAGTACTCCAAGCTCGCCACTTTATCTGCTTGGGCTTCGTCGCTGGCTTGAGCAAATCTCGCAGAAAGAGAAAATAATCTGCTTCTATAAATTGCTCTATAGGCACAATATTAGCAAGATTGCCTTCTGTGTGTCGTTCACACAGCAGATTTCCCTGAAGTGACGATGTATGCAACTCTAGGCGCTCGTTGCGTTGATAGAGCAACGCGACTGGTTGACAAAGAGCCGTGAAAGGGACGAATGCAGGTTGGGCATAGTTGCTAGTTCTCGCATAAAACTCTTCGTCAAGAAGCGTTGCAAGGAGTGCCCAGCGTTTATTCTGAAGCAAAAGGGCAACGAACATAATAAACAGTTCGTAACCAAGAAACTTTGCAAGATCACGGACGAAGGTATCAATCTCTCTATGTTGCCCTGGTGGGACAGTATACAAATTAAGAATCTCAGTAAATCCTTCGTATATAGCCTGAGTTGCCTCTCTAGCATCTACCTCGGCGATTAGTTTGACGACCTGCGCAAATTCGGCAGCTAGCGTTGTCGAGACGTTGATCGCCTGGACCAACTGCTCATCCAATATGTCCTGGGCGTCAGTTGGTTGAAGCAGTTGAATTTTTGCAGCCAAGTCTTTCATATACTCATGAACGCGGGCCAGTTCATCACGGTGCTTGTCTCTAATGGCGATTATGGCCTTTTCTGAACATGACACAACCTTCACCGGCTGCGGGTTGCCCATTTTGAAAATGGCGAGCAGTGCCAGCCTGAGGCTATGCTCCAAATCTCGACGGATAGCTGCCCGGTCCTGGCCCTCGGCTTCTTCTGTGCCTTTCGGCAGGCAATAACTAATTGCTCTGCGTGGACGCATGTCAAAAGGTAAGTCGTCTGGTTTGCCATAAGCAGTATTGAGTACCGTGATGATGCGCTCCTCGCCCAACAAGGCAAGAGCATATCCCCATTCGGCGATAACATTGGGATTGGGAGTCAGGCACTTCTCGCCCTGGTTGATGATCGAGGCATCGCAGATAAAAACTTGCGCGGTCTTAATCTTGACGAAAATAGCTCTCGCGATGTCAGGAGAGCCTGGTACGTTCTTTGTGTCACGATCTAACACAGGCTCAACCTGGATAGAATCATCATTTTTAATAGCTTTCACTACTCGTTTGAGTGCATCCTCGATGAACGAACGGTTTGTTTTGCTCTCGAGATCAGACTGCCACGAGTAGAAAATAGTGCACTTAGGCTTTTCCATAAAACCATCCATTTCAAGCTCACAACATCCAATATTATTAAGTGCCATTTGGGGGCTTACCACACATTTATGTGCAAATCTTGGTGATATTCTTTTATTTTAACTTTCGACCAATGTAATCTAGCACCAGCGTCATTGATGCGATGACGTAGCTGGCTGCATCGCGGTCAATTTCTACATGTGGCGGGGTTCCGTGTGAGGCCGCAATCTCCAAATGGTTCAGAGCATGCACACTCTCGTCCACCATGTTAGCTTTTTCTGTTCCAATGAGCGGAGTCAGAAAACGCGTGGCCCACGTCGGCTTTGGATCTGTAACAAGAGCGTCCTTTGCCTGTCGGCAGCGTTGCACTGCTTCTCGGTAACGCTCCTGAGCAAACAGTTTATGCGCCTCATTGACATGCCTTATTGCAGCTTCAAGCGGCTCAATACCCTCTTGCAGAGTGAGGGTTGGGAGTTCTACCGTGCGCTGGTGTGGATAGCCAATGCCTGAGAGCATATCGGCCCAATGGGAGCGCGAGATAGTGATGTCGCTTCCCTGACGGCTCTGGAGACGGCTCATTCTGCCCTGGTTCTGAGAAGTCCCTTGGCTGGCTGTTGTTGCAGGAACCAGACTCATGACTGCCCAGAAAGCAGTACCGAGTTGAAGCACTGAGCTTGGGGTAGTGGCTCGTTGCTCCTCAACACACTCGAGGTAGGCCCGCGTGCAATGGAATGATAGGTTCAATAGTGTGCTGTCATCGCCCAGAGTAGCCAGCGGAAACTCCGGCAGAGGAGCGAGCGAAGCTCCCAGCCCCTGGTTCCCTAGAAAGAAGGATTTGCCATAGAGCACACCGTGAAACTCGGACAATACTGGGGATAAACCGGAGAATGGTTCTCTACTCCAAAAGCTCAAATGACGCCTCAAGTTCGCTTGAACGGAGAGGGAAGCCATGTCGCCAATACATTGCAGCGACATACTTTCTGGATCAAAAGTGAGGACAATGGCTGGGGGCATTGAATATTCGCCCTGTACATCAAAGAGAATGTCCATATATGTTCTTCCTTGTACCCTAAGAACCACCACCTTGACATCCTGCTGCTCCGCAGAACGTCTGTAGTATAAGGGAAAGAGGTAGTATTGTCCAGATACGCTGACGCAATGACGCAATGGACACTATAATGATCCTAACAGAAGGGATCGCTGTGAAGAGTTTTTATAGATGAGTGCGACTTTCTTAGAAAATAGTTGTTTTGTGGGACCGGTGTAACTGAGATGATGATATGCGCTTATCCGAACCTCAGTCGTGGTGATCTGTCAGTCTTGCTCTACTCTCCAGGCATGTATTATCGTAAAGCTTGATCACTTCGCGGTAAATATTCTGCTCTCGATCCCTATCGAGCACACGTTCACCCCATCCTTCAAGGTATCGTGAGTAGTCATCTCCGGTTTGGATGTCCCTTATCCATCCGCCCTTGCCAAGTTGCTTGCTTCGTATGCGAAGGGACTCGCGTGATGTCGGTGTTTCAACTGCCATGATTTTATTCAGGCGCGTAAGCGATCCGCAGTTTGAACATGGTTGTCGCCTGTCAAAAGGCCCACGAATTGCGCAACGAGATGTAACCAGTAGCGAGTAGGCAGAAAAACGTGTCTCCTTAATGAGGAAGAAGAAAATCGTTCCCAATAAGGAGACAGACATGAACAGTATCACCGATTCTGCAGTAACTATCCAGACCTCTTCCCAATCTCAGCCCTCAACGCCTTGCTGGTTGGGCGAAGTTGCGCTCCTGGTCCACCATTTGCGCAAGCAGGGAGTGCTCTCAGCTCTTAGCCAGCAGGTGCACTTCGCACGGCGGCGTTTCGGACTCTATGAGGTTCTCGACTTTGTGGCGGTGCTCTTGGGCTACGCCATCAGTGGTGAACACACGTTGGAGGCGTTCTACGAGCGTGTGTATCCTTTTGCCACTGCCTTCATGGCGCTCTTTGGGCGGGAGCGCTTGCCCGCCCGTTCGACGCTCTCACGCTTTTTGGCCGCTCTGACTCCAGAAGCAGTCGAAGCTCTGCGCTCGCTGTTTCTGGAAGATCTGCTTGCGCGGCCACTTTGCAAAGAAGAGCAGCAGTGCGGGCTCACGGATCGAGCAGGCAACGTGTGGAAGGTGTTCGACATTGATGGCACCCGCGAAGCGGCTCGACAACGCGCCTTGCCCCAGGCCCCACAATTGCCTCTCCCTCAGCGCCGGTTGGATAAGGTGTGTGCACCTGGCTACACAGGGCGCAAACGAGGAGAAATCGTGCGGACCCGGACGACCGTCTTGCAAGCGCATTCCTACCAGTGGCTCGGTACCTTCGGCAACCCAGGCAACGGAGTGTACCGAGAGGAGTTGCGCCGAGCGGTGGAGGCGATCAGGTCCTACCTACGAGCGCATCAGTTTCCCGAAGAGCATGCTCTCCTGAGACTTGACGGACTCTATGGGACCGGAGCCGTCCTGGCCGACTTGCTTGGGTTCGCGTTCGTCATGCGCGGCAAAGACTATCGGCTCCTTGACCTGCCAGTCGTCCAGACGCGCTTGCATTTGCCTGCCGATCAGCAGTTCTCGCGTCCGGAAAGTGGGCTAGTTCGCACGCTTTATGACTGCCCGGATGTGCTAGTAGGCCCGAGCGGGCAACGTTGCCGCCTGGTCGTCGCGACTCATCCTGCTGGACCAACGAAGAAGCGCATTGGTGTCGAACGCGATGGGCTTATCTACGAACTGTTCTTGACGAAGTTACCCCAGCAGGCCTTCACCGTTGCTGATGTCGTGGCGTTGTATCTGCATCGTGGGGCCTTTGAAACGACGCTCTCCGATGAAGATCTCGAACAAGACCCGGATCGTTGGTGTTCTCATGCCGCTTGCGGACAAGAAGCCTGGCAGATCGTCTCACAATGGGTCTGGAACCTGCGTCTGGAATTGGGACATCAACTTGAGCCTGAACCGATACGCACGACCGAGTTTGCTCCTGCTCTCCCACCTGTGCACAAAGAGGCGACTGACGTTCCTTTTTCCTCCCAGGGATATGGGCCAGCCGCAGTGGCCCTGCCCTGGAAAGCTGGCCGCTTCTCGGGGCAAGACTTTGTCCTTCAACCGGACGGGACGCTACACTGTCCGGCAGGTCAATCCCTGATTGCGCATGAGCGGCGCAGAGAAGGTGACGGGAGCCTGCGCGTGGTCTATGCGGCCAGCATCCGCAGTTGTCGTCCCTGCCCTCTGCGGCAACAGTGTCAATGGCAAGGCAACGCCACCGCCAAGCCTCGTCAGGTAAGCGTGCTATTACATCCCCTCATGGTCGGTTCCGCGCCCCTGCTCTGGCATGATTGGAGTCGTCGGCACCATCGACGGGCGTGCAAGCAGAGGCTCGCGTTCCCAGCAGGTGGAGGTGCAGGAAGAACTGGGTCTCTCTGCTGGCCCGAAGCCTGCACCTGTGCCCCTGTCTCGTGCACAACGTGCGCATTCTCGTCTCGACTTTCAAGAGCGGTTCGCTCGCAACGCGCGAGCCTCAACCGCAGGTCGGGTGACGATCAGACTCTTCGGGGTCCCAGAAAGCTTTGCCACTTCTCTGGGTTTGGCGACGGCGTAACACCGTCTCGGCAGCCGTTGGCTTCTCTCTTCTCGGATAGGCTTGCTTCTTCGAGTGGAAGCTCATGGCTTTTTTTCCTCGCTGTTCCTCAATTTCTCCCATTTTCTGTCCTTTTTGCTCTCCATCCCGCTGTTTCTGCTTTCTCTCACAGGATCAACATCCCATTCTGCACGATTTTCACTCATCAGATCAGGAGAAGCTCTTCAGCAATCTCATTGCGCAATTCGTGGGAAAGGCAAGGAACTAGATTCATGTAGAACCTGCTGGCATTCTCCGCAGCACACCTCCATGCTCATCGGCGTAGCAAGAAGATTATCTGGTGCCTCCCGGTTAGTAGTAATTCAGTTGCCTTAAATCTTATGAAAAGAAGGAGTCTTCAGAAAGACGTGTAAAAAATTACCGTTTGGTGGAACGCTAACTAAATCATGGTAGAGACAAGGGCAGTATACTGAGTCCTCTGAAAACCCAGTGCCTGCCGTGATCAGGCACTAGGTGTCTTGTTGTGCATCGCGGGGGAAACTTTGCTCCAAGTAGCTAAGTAGCAGGGCTTGTGAATTATTGCTGAGAGGAAAGAGACTCCAAAATCTGGTACGATAGGCATTCCAAACCCACCTGTCGAAAAGAAGGAGTCTCTGATGACCTATTCTACCGCATTGCCACTCACCCTGCCTTCCTTGAGCAGTGATCGCCGTCAGCAGTTATTGGAAAAGCAGTCCCTGCTCAGTTTGTACGAAGTGTTGACAACCATCCCTGACCCCCGTTCCAAGCATGGATTGCGCTATGAGCTGGCATACCTGCTCGTCTGCCTGATCGCAGGCTTGCTCTGCAACTGTGACTTGACCTTGGCGATTGCCGCGTGGTGTCGTGATCAGCGCCATCTGCTGGTCCAACTCTTCGGCCCTCGCCGTTTTCTGTGTCCAAGCGACTCACTCTATCGCAAACTGCTCGCACGTTTGAGCGCCGAACAGATCGAGTACACCTTGGCTGACTGGATACGCTGCACCCTGCAAGCCCAACCAGATGATCCCATCGCTTTAGATGGCAAGACTGTTCGTGGGGCCAGAATGGCTGAAGCGTCCGCTCCCCATCTGCTCTCTTTCCGCACGCACCACAGTCAGGAAACCTTGTTGCAAGTCCTGGTTTCTGAGAAAACCAACGAGATCCCGATTGCCCAGCTTCTCTTGCCTTGCTTGCCTGTCTGTGGACGCGTTTTCACCGCTGATGCTTTGCATACCCAGAAGGATTTCCTCCGGTGTGTGGACGCATTAGGCGGAAAAACGG
The DNA here is from genome assembly GCA_963802635.1 of uncultured Chloroflexia bacterium. GTDB lineage: Bacteria > Chloroflexota > Ktedonobacteria > Ktedonobacterales > Ktedonobacteraceae > CAVTLG01. Next base: position 2,723,998 of record CAWDJJ010000001.1, read on the forward strand.
TTCTCACTGTCAAAAACAACCAACCAACGCTCTTTGCAGACCTGCAAACCTATTTTGCCGATCCCCATGCCTCCTTTGAGCAGTTTGCCACCCTCGATCAGCAGCGTGGACGCATCGAAAAACGGACCATCCGTGTGAGTACCGAGATGAACTCCTATCTGGTTGACTGGCCGCTTATCCAGCAGGTGGCTGAGTTGACACGAACCGTCACCATTCGCAAAACCGGACAAACGAGCCACGAGGTCGTCTATCTCATTACTCCCCTGACTCCTGGGGAGGCTGATCCATCCCGTTTACTCACCATCGTACGAGGACATTGGGGCATCGAGAAACTCCTCTCATTTTGTTCGCGATGTCACCTTTGGAGAGGATCGTTCTCGTCTCCGCTCTGGCGATGGTCCACAGATCATGGCTGCTTTCCGCAATCTTGCCATCACCCTTATTCATCGTCAGGGATCTTCTCAGATTGCCGCCACTCGTCGCCACTTTGCCTCCCATCCTCTTCATGCTTTTCGATTGCTCCTTCCCAGGAGCTTTGCCCAGCAATAATTCACAAGCCCTGAGCGATCTGGTTGCCACACCTTGACATGACGAAAAACGACTTCCGTCGATGTTTCATCATCTTTATTTTCTCCCACATTCCGCAGTTTCAATCGGAAAAAAAATAGAATTGTTGGGAGGTTGGCCCGAGGAACGAAAGGATCTTGCGATGCAGCCGCTGCAAGCGAAGAACAACAGACTCTGCGCGGGTTCCCGTGCGGATCTGCAACAATTCAATGCCCTCAAAGCATTGAAAGACCCAACGCATCGTTGGTCGAGCGGTCGGCTTGTTGACTTGATTGGGGATCGTTTGCTCAGTGGCGGCCAGTTGTTGGCGCAACCGATGCTCTGCCAGCCGATAGACCAGCAGCGCAAGCACCATGATCAAGCTCAGGGCCACGATGCGCTCCGTTTTTTTCACAAAGACCGAGGAGGCCAGAAACAGCGGATCTTTGAGAAAACGAAAACCTCGTTCCACACTCCCCTGCTCCAGATACAAGCTGATCAGCTCCTCATTGGATACTTCTGTCTCCTCCATCACATTGGTGGCGATGACAAAGCAGGCTTTGCGCTGCGCATACGCCAGCAGTTTGCTTTCATTGAGAACGATGGTGGAGGTGACACTCCAGCGTTGTGCGCTCGGTTTGGCATCACGAGCCGGGCGGCCCCGTCCTTCAAAGACGTCTTGACTCTTGAGTACCATCGAGACGTCCAACCACTCAGGAAGCCCTTTGAGGCTTTGTTGCCAGGCAGCCTGCGCATCTTCCTGGCAGGCAAACGCCTTGGTGCTCACATGCCACAGCTTCTTCGTCCAGCTCTCCGGCTGTTTGTCGGCCTGCTTGCGAGCCGTGTGCAACGCTCGCGCCACCCCATCAGCGCTTCGGACCACGATCCAGCGTTCGTGTCCCTGAGTCAACTCTTTGTGCAGCACGATCAGGTGACGCTTCCCATCGGCACTCGTTTGCCAGGCATCCTCTGGTTGGATCACGGCAGCTTTGGCCTCTGTGCTGGTTTCGGGGACACGGCTCACCCACCGAAGCTTGGCCTGATTGAGCGTGAGCATATTCTGAGCGCTGTACAGACCGCTGTCGGCCACGTAGATGGGTTTCTCATCCGGTTCCTTCTGCCGCAATTGCGCATGCAGATCGGCAATCACCTTGACCATGCTTTCTTTATCGCTTGTGTTGCCCGAAAGCGGCTGCAAAAAGAGCGGAATATCGCCTTCATGGGTGGTGGCCAGAGCCAGCATCCACTCTTTGAGATCTTCGCGATGATCCCGAGAGTAGCCATGGGTGATCGCAATCACGTGCTCGTTTGGTGGCTCTGTTTCCTGCTGATAGGCCCCATTCACCGAAAAGGAGGTCGTATCAACATGGACATGGCTGGCTTTGACCCCAAAGCGCTCTCGAGCCTGATGGGCAATTCCCGCAAACAGGGTCGTCACATCGTGCTCGTAGAGCCAGTCAAGCGTGCGGCCCAAACAATCGTCATTGATCATATCCGCTGTGATACCTGCACCCAGCAGGTGAGCGACCGGTTTGTTCTCAAAAAACTGAGGGACCAGGTACAATTGGCGATTGGAAAAGCCCAATCCATTGAGGATCATGGCCACGGTGGCCGTTCCATACCTGACCGCACGCTGCTGGCCTGGGGCCAATGCGTCCAGCCAGTCTGCCAACCCTATTTCTTGGCAGACTCCTGCCACAATGCCCAAATGATCCAACCGTTCGTTGTGGTACTCCTCAGCTCGTTGCATCTGCTTTCTGCTCCTTTTTGTGCTGAGATTACCTTATCGAATTTTGGTTTTTCTGTCAATTACCCTGCGGAATGTGGGTGGGTATTGTGGGTGGTGCAATACTCCCCGCCAGATTGTTTCGATTGAGTGCTTTGAATGCGATACCCACCCTGCGCGAATCTGCAATTACCGTTCTGATCAGTGCCCAACCTCCACGAGAGGTTGCTATTCTTCGCTAAGGAATCATCGAGCACCTGATGCCAATGCGGTGGAGGATAGAAGCTATGGGACCAGTCCCAGTCGTTCCGTGATACGACCGGAATAGCAATGAGTAGTGCCAGGCAAACGAGGACCAATGGAGAGGGGTGAAAGACTCGATCCCACCAGCGATATCTCCTTGCAGATTGCAGGAAGCCAGAGACCAATGAGGGGCTTTGCAGATATGCTGTCCTGTTTTGCGCCTTCGGTTTTCTACAGTGCGGACAGAAGTGTATCCCTACATGATCATCCTGGTAGCCACAGGTACACACTGTAGCGATGCTAGCCGGGGTGAGTGCTAAAGGCTGCGTTGCGAGAGATGACGCGAAATGTTCCAGGAGCAAGCGATGGACAAAGATATATCCGCCACCGACCTTGTGCAGGAGAATCCGCTCGACGGCGTAGTCAAGAAAACATCTGTACTGCCTGGGGATCGACCCGGCTCGCCGGAGCAGTAGCTGGAGAATCTCATACTGGATACAGGCAATGCCTCCATTTGGGAGACCGATCAGTAGCGCACTAAGCAGAGCGATAGACAGCCCCCCAATCAAGCCAGTGCTTATCATCCAGGATTTGTCGGTATTCCAGGTCAACCCTTGAGTTAGCCCGAAGATCAGCCAGGCAGGCAACAGAAAGAGCAGTCCGCTCAATACGCTATTGCGTGCGGAACGTCGTATGCCTTGATTGGGCCTGACCAGGGTCTGTTCCTCCATCTTTTTGCTGGACAATCCACCGACTAGTACACTGAAAAGCCCAAACATCAGCCCACCAAGCAACCCATACACTACTCCCATATAGAGTCCCCAAGAGAGCCCGGCCAGTCTTCTCAGACCCATCCCGCAGAAGATCCCGAAGATCAGTCCAAGAACAATCCCTTGTGCCAGTGCTTCGCTCTTGCTCAGGCGCTGCCAGATGTTTTTCCATATCCAGGCCAGCAGTCTTGTGGGGCCAACGTGTATCCTCACTTGACTTGTACTTGCAAGAGCCAATCCCCCGATCACTGCAATGAGCACGCCACTGACCAGTCCATAATGGAATGCAATGAGAAGCACATTATTGAGCCAATAAATGTCCCCCGAAGCTGGCACATCCAGTCCAGCCATCAGCCACATAAGGAGGCCGACGACTACCCCAAAGAGCAGTCCGATGGCGAGGCCGGAAATCAATCCAACCAGCACGCGATTGTGTAAAGAACCTCGAGAGGCTAGATGTGATGGATCAAGGGATTGCGCTCCTCGCTCGTCCCCTGGCAAAGTATGCATGATCTCATGGAGTATGTGAAAGAGGAAACCGCCAAAGATGAAGAGCAGAGCACCAAAAGCGATACTTCTCGCTGGCAACATTCCTATATTACTGATTCGCCAACCCAACAGTTTGAAGAGCAAACGACCTGGCTCGCTGAAGAGCAGAACACCGAGCAGCCCAAAGAGCAGTCCAATCCCTACTCCATAACTCTTACCCAGACGTTGCCAGATGTTCCCCCACGACCAGCTAATCATCTCCGCAGGTTTGATTTCAAGCTCTATTCTGTTCAGCAAACCATAAATCACTGCACAGAGTACTCCGAAAACCATAAATCACTGCACAGAGTACTCCGAAGTATAGTCCATCGGTGAGCACATCACTCGAGTAGGAAGACTGTACATGGCCCAGTGCGGTGGACAGGCCGGAGGTGTGCAGCAGGTCGTGTGGCAACGAGACAAATATACTATAGAGCATAAAGGTCAGCCAGCCAGTGAGGCCGATAAGCACCCTGATGCTCCCTCGCACAAGCACGGCGAATGCAAGGGACTGCTTTTTCGTCGCCAGCCAGGTGGGCTGCATGCGTTCCAGGTAAAAGACGGTCTGGCTATGTGCTTTCAGCTCTCCGGCTAGCCAACTGAGCCAATATATCGTCTGCTCGTGGGTGTATGGGGTCTCCGCACGACGATGGTGCAGCGTCCGCTCCACGTAAGTCGTAAAGATCTGCCGCCTCCGGAGGTCCGGCGTGCTTGCCTCGACCAGATCATCCAGTGACTCTCCTGCATACGCCAGTGTGAGCACGTTGAGCATCAGTGGGACCTTTGCCATTTCTAGCAGATCCTGGTCCTTCTGCAACAACTCTCGTATGGCCGCAAATTGTTCGCCTCTACTTGCCATATAGTCATTGATCTGCTCAGAAGTGAGTGGCTGGATGACTACCGCATGCTGAAGGACCAGCGATGTCGAAGCTGCCAGTGCCTCATAGTCAGCGCTACGGCAACAGACCACCATCGGGAGCAAGCCGTGCGCCTGCCGATAGGTATTGATGGCCCTCACGCATGCTGTACGGCACTCACTTGTCACTTCATCCAGTCCATCGAGCAGAGGCAGAATCTGATCCTCCGCTACCCATTTCAGGCCGAGCTTTTGCGGGACCTGATACTTACTGTTTAGTTCTTCTATCAGCCAGGTATCGAGTGGCTGGCGCTTTACCGCCCAGGAGGAGAGATTGAACACGACAGGGAGAGGATGTTCTTCATGTTGTTGTGCACGATTGAGCAAGTCGCGTGTCAATTGCAGTAGCAGCGTTGTCTTGCCGGAACCTGGAGTGCCCAGGATGAGCAATTCTTCCCCTGCCTGCTCATAGACCTGCGTGATGTGCGTGGCGGATGGCAGCACGGGGGCATACTGGCTCATCTCTTGTACCATCAATTGCCAGGGATTCATGACCGCATCGGTCTGTTCCTGTAGTCCTAGTTTATGCGGCGCAGTTTCATGGAGTGATTGCTCGAGTACTCCTGTGATCCAGAAAGCCCGCACTTTGGCTAGTAAACGTTGTCGATTCGGATCTTTTGGTTGTACAGGTGGAGGTGTCGAATACACATTGATTGAGGCACTACTCCCCTGTCCGGCTTGCACAATAGAGTAGCTGGCAGCCTGCTGGTCGAATGGTGGTTCCTGGGCCATAGTCACCAATTTATCTTTCCCGTGCCAGGGTGACGTCGATCTGTGCCATACTTCCTTGTCCACCCTGGGCGATTGTTTCCCTTCCTTTTCTTTGCCGTCTCAGCAGAAGCGTATTTCTGTATCCCCTTTTTCATTTATGAGAAAGGATGTGATGCTGTTCCTATCTTCATACCCTATTATATACTATAATGCAAGCTTATCTATATATAAGTAAATACCATGAAATTTTACTATTATAGAGTTTTCTTTTAACAGAACATGTTTACCAGAAAATTACGAAAATACCCTATCTCTCCGCTTTCCTGGCGGATGTGCTGTAAAAATGAGGAGCAAAGAAACATCAGATAGAACCACCTTTTTCTAAACGCCGTCCAAAGCTTCGATGCTCAGCTCAAATAGTAGTTCTTGTTTTGGTGCAAAAGTGAATGAGCTTATTTGACGAACATGAATTTTATTAGTAAAGTAATCGAGTAACTATCTCACTGTATTTTACGTAGTAGAGGTATTGTTTCTGTAAAGGAAATATCTATGGGCATGTCACCTCCTGATCCCAAACGCTGGCCTGTACTCCTGCTCCTTGGTGCTGCTATCTGCCCTCCATTTGCGGCGGTGTTGGTCACTCTCGATGGCATTCCCATTCCTGGGTTGACCGATAACCCCTGGAAAGCAATCGGTCTCTTTGTGCTTTACGAGGTCGTTCTTGCCGTCATCGGCATTGGGGGGAAGGTGTGGCAACGCCTCGAAGGAACATGGCTTGATCAGTGTAGCCAGATGGTCCACCATCTGGCTCGCCGTCTCGTGTCTGGCTATGATCATCATTATCGCGAGTATTTCCACTATGAGCACCGTGATCTCGATGTCAAAGGACTTGGGACACAAGGGGCCTACACCCTGGATTTGGAGCACGTCTTTGTCGAACTGAGTATTGACGCAACGCCCGCCCATGAGGCAACTAACAATCCTCTCATTCCGCCCGAGCTTCTGGAAGGTTCGCACTCTATCTGGGATTATTTACAAGCTCAACAGATAGAGGATCAGCATATTGTAGTGATTGGTGCTCCTGGCAATGGGAAAACGACCCTGCTCAAGCACCTGGGACTCTGCCTGCTGCAACAAAAATCCTCCCGCCGACGCTCTCTCGCATGCACGCTTCCCATCTTGCTCTTCCTGCGTGAACAGAAGGAGGCGATTGCACGCGACCCGGACTATGCTTTAGCGGATGCGGTGAGAGCCTCTACCACCAAATGGAAACACGTTATGCCGCCAGGATGGATTGAACGACACCTGGACAAGGGACATTGCTTGGTATTGCTCGATGGTCTCGATGAAGTTGCAGACAGCCAGACGCGACAACAGGTTGTGGCATGGGTTCAACAGCAGATGACTGCCTATCACCGCAATCGCTTTATTGTGACCTCGCGCCCCTATGGGTATCACAACAACCCACTGGAGAAAGTCATGATTCTGAAGGTTCAGTCATTTACGCCCATACAGATTGACAAATTTGTCCGCAACTGGTATCTGGCCAATGAGATTAGAAGGGCCGCGCGTGATGATCCCGGTGTTCGCATGAAGGCTGGTGAGGCGGCAGAAGAACTGTTGCGTCGTCTGCGGAGTATACCCGGACTGATCGAACTGGCGGTCAATCCACTGCTGCTAACCATGATTGCGACGGTGCATCGCTATCGTGGTTCGCTCCCTGGAACACGTGTTGTGCTCTACAAGGAAATCTGCGAGGTCTTTCTGGGCAAAAGGCGGGAGGTCATTGGCATTCAGCAAGAAATGCGGCCAGAGCAGCGACAATTAGTCTTACAGGTACTTGCCTATCAGATGATGCTCGATGGTACCGGGAAAGTTTGTGCTGCCAGAACCCAGACGATTATTCATGGACCATTGCGCCAGGTGAGTCCATCGTTTTCCCCAGAGACCTTCCTCCAGAGTATTGAACAGGTCAGTGGTTTGCTCCTAGAACGAGAACAGGGGGTCTATATCTTTACTCACCAGACCTTTCAAGAATATCTGACCATGATGCACATTCAAAAGTACCATTTGGACCGACAACTTATTCAGCACGTGGATGATACTTGGTGGCACGAAGTGATCCGGCTGTATTGTGCGCGGGCAGAGGCCACACCTATCATTAACGCCTGTTTACAACGTGCAACAGCATCCGTACCCGCGCTGGTTCTGGCTCTGGAGTGTGCAGGAGAGGCTCTCAGCGTTCAACCTGAGATGGCAAAACATCTGCAAGATCTCCTGGCATCCTGGCTGAAAATTGCTGATCCCGAACGGCAACGTGTAGCCGTAGAGGCTTTCCTGACAAGGCGGCTCAAGCAGATGGTACAGAGCAAAGGAGAGGTCTATGTCGATACTTCGTTGGTTACTTGTGCGGAATACCAACTATTCGTAGACGATCAGCAAGTCAGAGGAATATGGCGTCAGCCAGATCACTGGGAGCACGCCCATTTTAAAACGGGCCTGGCACAGCAGCCGGTTCTTGGAATACGTGCCTCTGATGCTGAAGCATTTTGTACCTGGCTAACCCAGCGCGAAGCTGGCATCTGGCAGTACCGCATCCCCCAAAAGGAGAAGTCCAACCTGAAGCCATCCACCTACCAACAGGTTGGCAAACACCAATTGGCTTCTGGGAAGAGGGGGAGGACATGTTCAGGTGGATCAAGCATCCATCGGCACACAGTAAGCAGTTTAGCCAGAAGAAGGACGACTCTCTGTATCCATTGGATCTAGACCTGCGCCATATTCGTCAGATACGTCATACGCAAGAAGAGAGCCAAATGACCGACCTTGCTCGTGCTCGCGATCTCGCCCTCGCCAGCGCCAGTGATCTCGCTCGCACCCTCGCCAGTGAATTCGATCACGCTATCACGCTCGTCGTCAACCTCGCTAATGCCCACGATCTCGCTAGCACTCGTGAACTCGCCAGCGCCCTCGCTCACGCCAGTGACCTTGCCCTTACCAGCGCCAGTGACCTCGCTCGTGCTCTTGCCAGAGCCAGCACTAATGACCTCGTTGGTGCCCTTGCCAGCGCTCGTGTCCTTGCCAGTGCCCTCGCCAGCGATCTCGCTTGCGCTCTCACTAAGGTAAGTTTTATTACTATCGAGCTTGCCCGTATCCCTGATCATCCATATAAGACAGATTTCATCTTATTCAGGAGAGGCATCACAGGGAAGGGACGCACCATTGCAATCATTGATTTTGACCAGGACCCAACGATCAGCCACGATTTGCACGTTTTTGATCAATACTATGGTCTGCCAGATCCAACCCTCAACATCTTTACACCGGAGGGAACACCTTCCCAATTAGACGCTTTTACGGCGATTGAGACGACACTCGATGTTGAATATGCGCATGTGATTGCTCCTGATGCGACCATCAACCTGGTGTTGGTGCCCTGGGTTAGCGTCACTGACATTCAGAAGGCTGTAGCTTTCGTCGTTGACAACAATTTAGGTGACGTACTTTCGCAAAGCTACGGTCTGAGTGAGACATCTCTTGATCTTACATTTGTCCAGGCCGTACATCAGTCATTTGTTCAAGCAACAAAGAAGCGTATTACGCTCTTCGCCGCTTCTGGGGATACTGGCGCGGCAGTGGTGGAAGAGAGCATGATAAATCGCGCTAGGGTACAGATTGTTTACGGCCAGGGTGTCCTATATCCTGCAAGTGACCCACTAATGATGTCAGTTGGTGGTACCACGTTGTACGTGAACTCAGAGGGTCAGTATATGGCAGAAACAGCCTGGAACAACTCAAGTAGCTCATCGCCTCTCGCAACACATAATGATACTGGTGGAGGCTTCAGCGATCTTTTCCCACAACCTGCGTATCAAAATCACATCCCTGGTATTGGTCACTATCGTGTCGTGACAGCGACAGGATGCGGAGTGTTGCTCAACGTCACCAATGTCTTTATCAATGCAACAAACCATCACTTCTCGTCAGGTGAATGTCTGCTCGCTGCTTCACGGATTTCTGGGCAGCGTACCAAGCTGTGATCCCCGAAGACCAGCACACGGCTACCAGTAAGGAAACCGGTGAAACGGCTCATGTGGAACGCTGGAATACTACTCTCCGACAACGCCTGGCTCGCTTTGTTCGCAAAACGCTCTCGTTTTCCAAATCATTGGTGATGCATGAGGCTTGTCTGAAACTCTTCCTTCATCGATACAATCGTGAGTGAGCTATTAGCCTCATATGAACCACATTCTCGTTGTCTTCTTCCTAACGACGCGTGCCATACCCATAGAGAAAATAGGTTGCGGTTTCGCGTACTTTGATCTCAAAGCCTGCTCGGGTGCTGTGTGCAGCCAAGTCGACGGGATCATAGAAATTTTTGACGATTTCAAAGGCCCGCCCGTCATTTAATTTGCGCACCATCGTCTGGCTCTCCTCAGTCGGCAACTGGTGATCGATGGCAGTACTGGTTGGTTCGCGGCGACCATCGAGAAAAAAGACCTTGCCCCCTGGACGCAGCATCGCGGCCACCGAGATGAGAAAGTCGTCCAGGCGTTCGCGCGGGACGTGGGAGATCCAAAACCCGAAAAAGACCGCGTCATAAAGGTGCTCTGGTCGCCAGGAAAAGAGGTCTGCCAGCACATAGGACACACGCTCGCTAGCCACTTTCGCTCGATTGATCTCGATCATCTCAGGCGAAGCATCCACCGCGGTCACCGTCGTGGCCATGCGCACCAACCGCTCAGTCCAGATACCCGTGCCAGGGGCTAGTTCCAGCACATCGCCCACAAAACCGCTGGCCTCCAAAGCCGCGAAAACCTCCTCGGCCTCAGCAAACCAGCGCGCATTATTTTCCACCCCCCGGTCAAAACGCTCCTGTCGATAAAACCACTGATCATATTCACGAGCGCGCTCCCGATAATACAGCACCATCTCTTGCAGTGTTTGTGCAGAAATAGGATGACTCATTGCTTGATTTTTCCTTCCTTCGACTTCCAGCGGCGAAAAAGAGAATGGTACCCTCCGCTCCAAGATCGTTCTCTTTTTTGTGACGATCCTCTTCTCGCCCCTGTAAAGAAGTATATCCAGAACCGTTTCGTTTTTCCAGGGCAGAGGGTGATCTGTTTTTTGCTCATGCGCTGACGTTCAATGTTGAATTGGAGGAGGGAGAGAATGGTAGAAAGGGAGTGCATCATTTCCTCTACATGGCTGACCACCTGCCGTATCCGAATTGTTAGCGAATGTCATACACGTTCAGCAAGTTTATGGATTTTGATACTTGCTTTGGCAAAGGATCATGTCCCCCATTATCATAGTTGTGCTGCGTTCTTACTGATGAATACACAAACACTATCATGCGTATTCGCGATGAAGGAGGAACAGCACACACATGCGATTCAGATTGTCCGCAGGATCACTGTTAGCTTTTTTCTGCTTTTTGCTCATGGTTCAGCCCTCTCTGGCGGCTGATTTCGCAAAATCATACGTGGCGAAGCAATTTAATGTCTCCGCGGCACTCGCTACTGGTGGTATCCTTGATGTGACCGAACAAGAGACGTTTCAATTCATTGGAGGCCCTTTCACAACGGTGACGCGCTCTCTCCCCACTGATCATACAGATGGGATCTCGGTCCAATCTGTGCGCATGGATGATCAAGTGTTGGGTGTGGGTGAGACCGCGGGCCACTATGAGGTAACAATAGGCAATCCTATCACGATTACATGGCACTTTTCCCCAACATCGGATGCATCCCATACCTTCTCAGTCGCTTACCAAATGCGAGGCGTGATTCAGAAAAAAGATGTAGATCTGCTTGATTGGAAACCATTGCCTATTCAGCATGATTATGTGATTGACGCATCTACTGTAACACTTTCCTATCCGTCAACCACTTCACTGGTCAGTACGCCTGACGTTGCGGAAGGTGTGGCTCGCGTGACTCAAGCAAGCGGACAGGTCCAATTCACATCGACAAATGTGGATGTGAATCAGACGATTGAACTGGGAATGCGTTTTCGCTTTGGCAGTTTGATTACGGTTGAACCGAACTGGCAAAGATCTGAAGAGCAGGCTGCTGCGCTCTATCCCTATTGTCTTGGTGGAGGCATTCTCATCTTTTTGCTTGGATCGTTGTACTTTATCCTACGGTATCGTAAGTACCGTCGCGGTGTAGCTATAGATGTGTCATCAATGATGCAGGTTATTGAGCCGCCATCGAATATTCCCCCAGCCATAGCGACCGTTTTGGTAACCACAAATGATGGCACCCCGACATGGGATCATGCGCTTGCCGCTTTATTTGATCTTATTGACCGTGAGGTTGTGACGGTTGTGCCGCCGAGACAGTGGAATACGTGGGTGGCGGGACAGCGTGATTTCCAACTAGAGTTAATAGATCTTCCAACGGATCTCTATCCGCATGAGATTGGATTGTTAAAAATGCTCTTCCGTCCGGAAGGAGTGATGCGACGTACGGTATCGATCTCAGAAGTGGGAAACATCTATCGTCAACATCAGCAGATGTTTAGCGAAGCGCTTCGGCAGGAAATGGCATCCCAGAGCTTTTTTGAGCCTTGGCGGCAACGAGTCCGTACCCGTTTAGGTTGGACAACGTTGCTTATCTTCGTCTTATCTCTCATTGCGGCGTTTATTATTCATCTCCGCGAGCCTTGGCCAGTGATCTTCTTGCCTCTTGGTTTTACCGCGATGAGCATCACTGCGCTCTTTCTGTGGGCCTCATTCTCAACGTATACCAATGCTGCGATACGAGCTAAAGTGCAATGGGAAAGCTTTATGCGTTTTATGCGCCAGTTGACGACTGTTGATGATGCTCGCATTGGACCTGCCCTCTTCGGCACATATCTCCCATACTCGGCTGGTTTTGGCCTCTTAGTTCCATGGGCCAAGGCATTGCAACGCCACGGTGAACTAGCGTTGCCTGGCTGGTTTAAACGGCTGGTACTGGCAGGGAATCAGCAGCCCTCTGAAGCTGATATGGGATTTTTTGTGGGAATGATCGAGGCTACCATTGAACTGAATCAAGCGAAAGAGAGCGGTGGCACTGGTGACAGCCATGTTAGCGGAAGCAGTGGAGCAAGCGGCGGTGGCTCTAGTAGCGCCAGCTAAGACGCCAGGGCGTTCCCATTCTAAAAAACGCGACAAGAGCCAAGCAGGATGGCTTGCAAGGCTTGATCGGGTAGCTCTCCACTAAGTGGTGAAAAGGTCATGAGAGCTTGAAAAAGCAAGCGTCCAGAGACATGCTGTGCTTATGCAAAAGAGTACAGAGCCGATGGACGCGTCGCAGCAATTTTGCTCCAATGAGGCGTGTTTGGCAAGAGGGAAAATCGGGACAGGCACTATCAGCATTCATGGTCGCAAACGATCACGATACAAGTGTCAGAGCTGTGGGAAGACGTTTAGCGACAGGAAAGGGACAATGCTGGAAGGGCTACGTACTGATGAAGAGAAGGTCCAACAGGTGATAACACTCTTTGCCTATGGATGCCCACTTCAAACAATAGTTCGTGCATTTGGCTTCGATGAGTGTACGGTTGCAGCTTGGCAAAGGCGTGCAGGAGTCCATTGCAAGCAAGTTCACATGGATATTGTCCAACAAGGAAGGGTGAAGAGCCAGCATATAACACGCAAATGCCGCCATGCGGCTGTGCGTTTGGAAACGTTGGAAGCCGGAATGTATCTCATTGAATGTACCTACAACTTTTGCTTTCCCCATCAGGAACTCTCGAAGAAAGCTCATGTTGGATGTCCTACCACCCCAGCAATGGCTGCTGCGTTAACCGATCACATCTGGAGTATGCGAGAACTGCTGTGGTACAAAGCCGCTCCTGCACCGTGGGTCCAAGCCATCCCTGCAAAACCGAAGCGGCCATGTGGACGTCCTCGCAAGCCTGCCAAATTTGAGGAAGCTCAGCCGAAACGCCCACGCGGTCGTCCTCCCAAGTACGTTTTGGCTGAAGTTCTCGCGGAGGCAAGAAGGGCGGGAGCTTTCACCAGTTAGTGGAGTGCTACCGAGACAAAAAAAGCAGTGCAAAGTCACCAGTCACAACAAGGACCTATAAAATCATTATCCACAGCGCCCTATCGTTTGTCCACAAGTCTTCCACAGAGTTCGCGCCAAACTGGTGGATAACCCTCTCGCGTTTTCGCTCACTATCAGCTACACTTCTTCATAACGGGAACGGTAGAGATCTCCCATGACCACCTTATTTCATGCGTATGCTTTCATTCATGTTCTTGCCATGGAGGAGATTTCAATGTCAACACCAACGCTCTCGCCGATCTGTCCACACAGTGCTCTGCGCTATCGTCCTATTATGACTGAGACCGATCCTGATATTCCCACGTGGACGCGTCCAACCCGTCGACGTGCCCAGGAAACGAAGTCAGTGCCACTTGCCATCAGTAAAGCAACAATGGGCAAAAAGGACCCATCTACCGTGCGTTCATCCCGCTCTTCGCTAAGCCTGGCACTCTTTGTCGGTCTGGGTATGGGTCTTGCCATGTTCTCAATTCTGGTGGGACAACTGCTTATCGGCTGGGTCCAGGGAACACTCAATACCTGGCAGTATGGTTTTCCTCGTACCTATCAGACGGATGCCTATGTGGGCCAGGAGCAGACCAACCAACCCAGTCATTTTCTCGCTATCAATAATCATGGGCAAATCGAGGTCATCGAGTTGCCTGGCAATGATCCCACCCACGCTCAAATCTTTCTTGGTCCACACCTTGTTGGCACTAATGCAGACCTGCTCCCCGTTACCTTACGTTTTCTTGATCCTCATCACACGCATCAACCGAATATGCTCGTCCAATTTGGCAACTCTTCGGTGCTCTTTCTCAATCGACAGGGCACCTTCCAATTAGACCAGGGAACAGCGTAGAGCAGAACAAGCAACAGCTTCGTTTGTACCGCACGCAAAATCAAGGCTCCATCTTGTCGACCTCGCCGAACACAACGCCTTTTTTTGCGTGCGCGTGTTATACTTTCTATAAGCGATTATCTCATAGTTAGTGAGCAACATCGTGTCATCCTGGAAGAGATATGGAGGTACCTGTCTATGGCAAAACATCCTCTTATGCCCTCTCTCTGGGCTGGTTGGAAACCCTTTGGAATCGGCGAGATCAAACCACATCATTTTCTCGAAATCTTCAAGACTGCCTGGCAGAACAAACAGCATCCCCTCTATGCCTGGCGTCTTCTCACCCGTGGCTGCTGTGATGGTTGCGCGCTGGGCACTACCGGCATGCACGACTGGACGATGAACGGCATCCATCTCTGCACGATCCGCCTGAATTTACTACAACTCAATACGATGCCTGCAATGCCCTGGCAACGACTGGAAAATGATCTACCTGCGCTTACACAGCTCTCCAGTACCCAGTTGCGCAAATTAGGACGCCTGCCTTATCCAATGGTCAGGAGGCGTGGTGAAGCTGGATTTCGGCGTGTCTCATGGGATGAAGCCCTTGATCTGATTGCATCCCGTGTGCGTGAGACGGTCCCGGAGCGTCTGGCTTTTTATCTGACCTCGCGCGGTCTGACCAACGAAGTTTACTATGTCGCACAGAAGGTTGCACGTTTCCTGGGAACGAATAACGTCGATAATGCGGCACGCGTCTGCCACTCACCAAGTTCCGTTGCACTCAAGCAGACCCTTGGTGTGGGGGCCTCTTCAGTTTCTTACGTTGATTGGATTGGGACAGACCTGATTATCTTCTTGGGCAGCAATATTGCCAATAATCAGCCAGTCACCACGAAATATCTCTACTATGCCAAGCAAGCAGGCACAAAACTTGCTATGGTCAACCCGTATCGCGAACCAGGGATGGTGCGTTACTGGGTCCCTTCTGTCCCGGAGAGCGCAGTGATGGGCACGAAACTGCTGGATGCGTTCTATCAGATCAACGTAGGTGGTGATATTGCCTTCCTGAATGGGACGCTCAAGTTTCTGATTGAGCAGGACTGGGTTGATCACGAGTTCATTGCTGCACATACAACCGGCTGGGACGAGGTCAAGGCCACACTTGCACAACAGGATTGGGCAATGTTAGAGCGTTCCAGCGGATCTACACGCGAGGATATGCGCCGTTTTGCTGAGATGATCCATGCTGCGCGTACAGGTATTCTGGTCTGGAGTATGGGTATTACGCAGCATACCTTTGGTGTACAGAATGTCAGGGCGATTGTCAACCTGGCCTTATCGCAAGGCTGGCTCGGCAAGGAACATTGTGGAGTGGTGCCCATTCGCGGACATAGCGGTGTACAGGGCGGAGCTGAAGTTGGTGCTGTGCCTGATCTTTTGCCCGGTGGTGCTGTGATTAACACAGAGAACTGTCAGTTGTTCCAGGAGTATTGGGGGTTTGAGGTGCCTGCACTGCCAGGTATACGAGCGGTGGAGATGTTGGATGCTGCCTATGATGGCAAGCTGGATGTGTTCTACTGTAGTGGTGGCAACTTTCTGGAGGTGTTGCCTGAGCCGCAGTACGTACGTGATGCTCTGGAGAAAGTCCCGCTCCGTGTCCACCAGGATATCTACGTGACCACGCAGATGCTGGTTGATCCTGCTGATACCGTTGTACTGCTACCAGCACAGACGCGCTACGAGCAACGTGGAGGTGGCACCGAGACCAGTACCGAACGGCGCATTATCTTCTCACCAGAAGTTCGTGGTCCTCGTGTCGGAGAAGCTCGCTGCGAATGGGAGATTTTCCAGGATCTTGCGGCGCGTGTCTATCCAGAAAGAAAGCAGCAGATACTGTTCTCCAACGCCCAGGCCATTCGTACGGAAATTGCGCGCGTTGTGCCAACCTACAAAGGAATTGAACGCTTGCATAAAACAGGCGATCAGATGCAGTACGGAGGTCGGGTGCTCTACCGTGATGGACAGTTTAAGACGCCCGACAGTAAGGGACACTTCTCAGCGCTCATGCCACCGGAGAGAGACCTGCCAGCAGGCAAATTCATCCTTGCCACCCGGCGTGGGAAACAGTTTAATAGCCTGATCCACGCACAAAAAGATACGGTGACGGGCAAAGGACGTGATAGCCTCTTGATTTCGGCAGAAGATGCACTGGCGCTGAAGGTGAGTGAGGATGATCGGGTGCTGGTGACGAGTGATAATGGTGCAACGCTGGCATGCCGTGTCCATATCGACCAGATACAGCCACGCACGGTGCAGGCATTCTGGCCGGAGTGTAATGTGCTGATCCGGCGACGCACCTGTGATTTGCAGGCAGGTGTGCCAGACTATAATGCCATCGTCGAGATCGTACCATTACGTGTGCAGAAACCTGACCTGATCGTTACCAACTCATAGATGTCCGGGGAAAAGGGGATGATTGGCCTGGCGGAAGTAGTGCTCGTGGATGGATACGAAAGAGGCGTATCCGTTTCCCAATACGCCTCTTCGAGAAAGTGGGCTATCGTGGATGAATTGAGGATAACCTATTATTTAGAGCTATTGATTACTTCGTTGCTAAACCGACGGATCACGTTATTTATGAAGAATGAGTGCCGTATCATTTATATTTAGGCCCAGCGTGACGCCTGAATTTGCACGGCCAACATCCACATGGAGTTCACCAGCAGATGGTGCCTGGACGACCGTATAGTCTGAAACAACCGGGCCGAAGTTGCCTGAAGCGTCCAGATGGAACGCGGTAGTAGTCGGCAAGGTCATATCTATCGTTCCGCTATTGTCACTGATGAGTGAATTGCTTCCCTGTGCCAGGTTGCCAATCAATGTGATCATGCCACCGTTCCCGTCAACCTTTGACTGCCCTTCCAATGTCACATTCACAAGCGTTATACGTGCTCCATTTGCACTCAGACTCATCTGGCCGCTGACGCCAAACACCGTGATCGAGTAATTGGTACTATCAAGCTGCAAATTAGTCTGAGGCGGAACGGTTAGCATGACGCCGTTGAAGCCACCAATAGAATTGCAGTCAGCCAGCTCGATAGTATCAGTAGAAGTATCCTGTTGATACTGGGGAAAGATCCCCGAAAAAACCACCTGACGAGCCTGTCCCGCGTGCACAATGATTGGAGCATCACAATCATGGATAATAACAGTAGGATGATTTCCGACAGCGACAGATGTCCCATTGTGCGCACGCACAAGTACAAACCCCAATCCACCCACGATCAAGAGAAGCAGCACTAGACTACTGATACAGCCAGGAATGGAGCGCCTGTTAGATCGAGTGTACATCGCTTAGTTCCCCCCTTGCTCATTGATAACGATAGGCCCACTATTGTTGGACAGGGTGAGACCAGCGTCGGGTGTGGTACCTATGTTGCCATGGAGTTCAAAACCATTGTAGTTTGACTGGACTCTTAACTGTGGGACATGACTGGTCATGGTGCCACTGTTCGTTACCGCATCGATGTGCACATTTGCGTTCTGGGGCAGAGTGGCCGTAATGGGACCGCCGTTGTCATTAAATTGAAAAGCCCCATTCCCCTCCAACGATCCTTGAAAGCTAATAGCACCACTATTGTCTCTGAACAGCGATGGAGCAGACAGATGACAATTCGTCACGGTCAGGTCGCCACCATTACTGGTTAAAACCATCTGGCCGGTCATGCCTTCGACTTGCACACCCCAACTATTAGTATCAATCTTGAGATTCGTTTGGGCTGGTACGGTAATATCAAATATACCCGTCGCACGCGGCATTGAGCTGTAATCATAGATCACTGTCTCGTGATCGCTGGACTCCCAGTACTTCTCTGCAAAGCCAAAAGGTAGACCAAGCAGGCGATGCGACTGGATCAGGATCTGTCCGTTCTGCTCACCTGTATGGATGCGTATAACAGGTTTATTGATAACAGAGTCTGTATACGTTTCGCTTTCAACAATCAATGTGGGGTGAGAACTTACTTGAATCACTGTTGGCCCTGTGATGAGTGGGAAACCGAAAAGGGCACTCGCCAGCCCACTGATGCCGACGAGACATAGCAATAGCGTGAGACATCCCAGGTACCCGCGTAGTGGATTTTGCCTCCTGCGTCGTTCCATGCCCAGAGGAGGCATGTCTCTATTGCGGCCATTGCCAAAAAAACTTCTTCCATAGATATTTACATTTTGTTCAGGGAACTGCATAAAACTCCTTGCTCGTTAGCGGCAAACTGCTTCATACTGTCGTACTGCCATCTGGACAAAAGGGCATCATATGTACAATTGTGCATTTGCCTATAGACGTATTGCTCGCAAAAAAAGGATAACAAGTCCCTCCATTGATACCACAACTGTAAACGCCATCTATCCACATTTTTAGTACCAGAAAGATGATGCCAGGCATGGAGCCGTTTAGGACCATCATCGCTATCACAGGGGTGACAAAGTAGAAGTGTTCAGGGGCCATGTTGGAGTAAGCATGCATTACACATTTTCCTCTATTCTCTGGTATAATCTGCGTAGGGGGGAAAGGATCGCCGTACGGCAACAAATGGCTTCTTAACCTCGCAAGGTATCTTTCTTTTTTTACCAATCCCACAACAGGAAGTTTCTTGGTAAGGACATTGCTGACCGCACTCTCGGGCGAAACTTCCTGCGAATGTGAAAGGATCTCGCATGTTAACATGGCTTGGAGGCGCACTATACCGTGCCCGCTGGAGCGTCCTCCTACTAGTAGTGATCATCGCCGTCATTATGGCATGGTATGGCTTTGGCGTTTTTGATAGTCTGAGTGGCACGGATGTTGGTGTTCCCAATAGCGAATCGGCGCGTGCTCTGGCGCTACTGGATAGTAAATTCCCCTCACAGTCGTCAAGTAGCAATATCATACTCCTCTTGAGCAGTAGCACATTGCGTGCTACCGATCCACAATTTCAGCAAGCAGCAATGCGACTTTTGCAGCGCGTCAAGGCGCGTCCCGAGGTACTCTCGATTACTTCTTACTATACTACGCGCGATAGCGATTTCCTCTCACGTGACCGACATCAGACATTCGTTGTCGTCACCGTTTCTGACAAGAACGGAAAGACCAGTACCTATAACAGCATCACATCTGTGCTGACGTCTCCTACGCTCCATATTGCTGTTGGTGGATCTTTGGCTGTTACTGTTCAGTTCAACAAGCAGCTGATTCACGATTTAGAGTTTGCCGAGATGCTCTGCTTGCCCATCGTGGCCCTGTTACTCGTACTGATCTTTGGAGGGTTCGTGGCTGCGTTGCTGCCCTTACTAATTGGGGGGTTTGCTATTGTTGGTTCCTTTGCTATTGTACGTCTACTAACGCATGTCATCAGCATATCGAGCTTTGCTACCAATGTGATCACGATCATCGGGTTAGGACTCGCCATTGATTACTCGCTCTTCATCGTCACGCGCTTCCGTGAGGAGTTGGCACCTGATGGGGCAAATATACAAGCAGCGTTACAGCGTGCAATGGCTACTGCTGGTCGTACCATCCTTTTCTCTGGGCTGACGGTCTGCACCAGTTTGATCGGTCTGCTCCTTTTTCATGTCAGCGAGCTGCGCAGTGTTGGTCTGGCAACTATTGTCTCGGCGTTAGTTGCTATGTTGGGCGCGTTGACGCTATTGCCTGTGTTGCTGGCCCTTTTGGGACCACGGGTAAATGCCCTCTCTATACAACAGCGGATTTTTCACCGTAAACAGGCTGCGGTTCGCAAACAACAGGGGGGAGCGTGGTATCATCTTTCTTATTTTGTGATGCACTGGCGCATACCAATAGCCATTGTACTCATCACCTTTTTACTGCTGCTCGGTACCCCATTTTTGCATGCCGCATTTGCTACGACCGATGAACGTTCACTGCCACTCAATGCTTCATCACGTATTGTGATCGAGCAACTTGAGCAGAATTTTCCGAACCAGGACAATGCAACCATTGCTATTGCCATCACAACGCGTGGGAATGCGCTCACTGCCGGAAATCTGGCCCTATTAAACACCTATGTGCACCATATCGAGAGCTTATCCGGGGTAAGCAATGTCGTTAGCCTGGTGAGCGTCAATCCGCAGTTGACGCTGGCAGATTATCAGCAACTCTACGCGCACCCGGCACTCAATCCACTACTGACGGCTGAGGCAAAACAACTGGCAAATGGGAATGTCACCCGCGTCACCGTTACAGCAAGCTTTGATCCTCATGCCAATGCGGTACAAACGCTCGTCAAGCAAATTCGTGCGATCAGCGTTCCCATCGGTTTTACGCCGCTGGTTGGTGGTGATGTGGCCCAGGAAGTTGATCAGTTTGCTAGCCTGACCTCGACCATTCCTTCTGCCGTGCTCGTTATGGCTGGGGCGATCTTTCTCTTGCTCTTCCTGATGACTGGCTCTTTAGTGATGCCACTGAAAGCGATCATCCTGAACACGCTGTCACTGACTGCGACATTTGGCGCGCTCGTCTGGGTCTTCCAGGACGGTCATTTGCAGAATCTGTTGCAGTTTAGAGCTTTTGGTGCATTGGATAGTACAGAACCGATTCTGATCTTTGCCATCGCCTTTGGACTCTCCATGGACTATGAGGTCTTCTTACTTAGCCGTATTAAAGAGCAATTTGACAAAACAGGAAACAATCGTGAGGCAGTCGCCATCGGTCTACAACGGACAGGCTGGTTGATTACGAGCGCAGCACTTTTGCTCGCCGTGGTTGTCGCCGCTTTTGCTACTTCGCGCATTATGGTTATTCAGGAAATTGGGGTGGGTATAGCGTTGGCGGTGATTATGGATGCCACACTTGTACGTGCATTGCTTGTGCCCGCGATGATGGCAATGCTTGGAAAATGGAACTGGTGGGCACCGCGTCCATTGCAAGCTCTCTGGCAACGTATTGGACTGCGCGAAGAAATACCTGATAAAGAATCTGACGCAGATAGAGAAGAGAAGCCCGTGCTGGTATGATCTACCAAGGCGGATATGCCCCTGGTAAGTATCATCAACTATATCCCCGTTGATGGCATGAATAGATAAAGTGAGGCTGCTCAACTGTCGGTATTGGAAGAGAGAACATCGTGTTTCTCTTCCAATGCAGAAAAGCGGGAGGTGAGACGAGCGCCGATGATCCAGCCAATGGCACCCAGACCCACGGTTAGCCCAAGCCAGATGAGCAGAACGGTGTTTAACATGACATTGAACGATGCCGCTAATATACCCCCCAGGATAATACCCACAATCAGGCCAGTGGTTACACCTATCAAACAGCCAGGATGGGCAAGATTACGCCCACGGAGTCGCTTCATCATAAGAATTTGTTCTACCTTTAGCACGATTTCGATTGCAGATGATTGCATATGGATGATAGCGCGCTACGTCTTGTACGTCAAGCCTGCGGAATGTTGAGTTCGTTTAGATCGTGTTTGGAACGCGCACACCTTCTCTCACTATTGAACTGAAACTAAACACTATCTACCACTCGCTTGGTTGTGGGTGTTTGCCCGTACCACAATATGGATGTTCCTCTTGCAGTTGTGCGGGCAGAGGTTTTGTCGCTAAAGGTGAGTGGTTATTCCGTAGATAGAGATCATACCCGCCACCGCTGGCAACTAATTTGAACTGCGAGCGAAAGAGTGAACTGGTTATGTTAACTTGTACTGGATAGGGGCTGCCTTTAGGTCGTATTTCTATAATCACCCAATCTACCGTTGCACCCGGATTTTGTAATGCGCGTTTCCAAAGACTGCTTGAGCCTTGATAGATAATGTTCTTGAAGTGAATATCTGCCTCTTGGGCTTCATTGAGTGTACCAAGATAGGTATCCTCTAAAATCCAGCCACCGTTATAATGTTGCGCAAGAAAGGCGTCTACTGGTTGAAATGCTATACATGAATTGCCATACTGACCTTCCTCTAACGTCACAATGCCGCTATTCCAGATAACGATTGATTGACCAATAAGTACTCCGCAAAGGATAGCGTGTATAGCTAAACTCTTGTACAGTTTGAAGAATTTCAAACTGCCAGGAATGAGTGTGGCGATAAATAGAGCAGCAGGAATAGCTGCTTGAGAGCCAAACCTGGGATTGAACAACTGTGAACTGACCCCGGGAACAAGAGCAATCACTTGCCCTGAATAGAAAGAAGTGACGTAGAATAAAAGAGGTGTAAGAAAAGGAAGTACGGCAAAGATCTCGGCAAGATTTTTGCGCATGGTGATGTCTCTACGGACAATGACAAACTTGATGAAAGCGATGAGCGCCAATACAATAACGACAGGTCCTAAATTGTCCAGACAAGCAAAGCCATAGTATCTTACTGACTGCCAAAGATTATCAGTGGTTGCTGAGAGCTGCGCATGAAAATAGTATTGCGTTTGGATTTGTGAGGAATACAACCCCTGTTTGAAATAGAGCAAGTTGCCAAAAATAACTTTATCCCATGCAAACCATAAGATAATACCGAAACCACCTAATATTCCGAATATGAGCAGTTGTGCCTCAATCTGTTGTCGATGATGGTGCCGGACATATCCAATTACAGGGATCAGCATGAATAGTATGAAAAAGAGCATCCAGCCATCGTAGCGGGCAATCGTTGCCAGAAAGGTCGCAGCCGCTGTCATCGTGAGATACTTCGTTTTATCTGTTTGTACCCAAACGATAAAGTAGAAACATGCTACCGTAGATGTCGCGAAGCATACCGGCTCTGAGAGTGGTGTTGTCTGAAGATAGATGATATTTGGGTTAAGAACAAATACGAGTGTACCCACAAAGCTTGCGCAACTATTATTAGTTAACTGGCGCGCTGCCAGAAAGAGATAAAGAGCCGTAATGGTATAGCAGATCATTGAGGGAATGCTGCCAGCTAAACCAGTTTGCCAGAGGTAGTCATTCCAGATAAATGGTAGCATAATCAGGTGAGGAAGCGGCAACCATACACCGCCTAGCTGTGCGATGCCAGGTGTTGCACTATCCAATACGCTTCGAGCAATGCGTATGTGGCTATACGAATCATCATATATCAATATATCATGATGCAGGAATGAGTACCAGGTGGCTGTCACACTGACAGTAACTGTTAGCAGGAGAAGCGCAATGAGCCAGGGATCTGGCTTGCTGTGATACTGTTTTTTTCTGCTAATTGTCTGTTGTTTGAGGTAGAGAGCGATCACATCACAGGTGGCCCTCACGCGTTGTATTGTTGTACGAGGGTCGCCGGGGATCGCTATCTTCTTGTTAGCAGACACCGCTAACACACGTCTTTTTCGTGCTACTTTTACGGATGTGAGTATGGGCTGTGCAGCTTGCAGATGATCACCGTGCTGTGTTTTCTCCCAATAGTGCGGCTTCACGATGAGTTGATAGAGGGCAATATAGGCTGATACACTCATAAAGACCCAATAAAGCGGCAAAAAAACGACCCACTTGATGAGAGCGTATTCTCTCCGTTGTAGGCAGCCCAGAAAGTGGATGTAGAGATAGAAAAAGTTGCCAAAGACGAGGCAGATTGTTCCGGCATAGAGCACTGGTGCCGGGGCAAGAATACTATACAGATGGACAGGGTGAAATGCGATATAAAAAAGCGTCAATAGCCACATGATTGGATTGAACAGTAGTACAAAGGTCCAGGTTCCCACGATCACCTGCAATGAGAGGAAAGAGCGTATATGACCATCCTGCACAGTTTGCAGGGGATGGCGCATGTGCACTAAGTAGGTTTGTAGGTAGCCTTTAATCCAGCGTGAGCGTTGACGAAGCCAGTTTTTAAGCTGCGATGTAGCCTCTTCGTAGGTTGTACTGTCTAGTATGGTCGTTCGTAGGCCAAACTGCGAGATGCGCAATCCCAGGTCGCAGTCTTCTGTCACATTAAAAGCATCCCAACCGCCCAGGGCGCGCAACACTTCGGTACGGAAATGGTTGGAAGTGCCACCAAGAGGTAACGCAAAACCTGCACGCTGCAAGCCAGGCAACATGATACCAAACCATGTGCTGTACTCAGCCGTAAAGAGACGTGTCAGAATATTCTGATTTTTATTATAATAGTTCAGCTTAGCCTGAACGCATGCGAGCTCTGCGTTATGATTGGCAAACGTCAAAACGGCTTTCTTCAGTTGATATGGCTCTGGTTGATCCTCCGCATCAAAAATGACCACAAACTGGCCTTTAGCCTGGAGCAAACCGAAATTGCAGGCACGTGGTTTGGTCTGTGGCTCTCCCCGGGGCACGGTAATAATGGTAAAGTTCTCAGGCAAGTAGACGCTGGAGAGTACTGCTCGCGTTTCGTCATCGTCCTCCTCTGTCAGTAAGAGCACCTGTAGCCGGTCCTGTGGATAGTCAAGGGCCTTCATGGCTGCCACGAATTGCTGCGCAATCTTTGTCTCTTTATACAGTGGACACAGGATTGTGTAGGTCGGCCACTTGACGTCTCGTTGATCCAGAGCCTGAATGATACTCTCATCGATGGTCTCGCCCGCTCTGGCGAAAAACGCGTTCGTTGCCATAATGCTGCTGCTGGCGAATCCGCAAATATAGAGCAGTGTGAGTATCCCCATGCTGATGGTGAGCATAAGCAAGTGAAGAATATAAAAACCGATCAGCAAGCCGATGCCCAGGGAGATGAGGGCTGATACCTGTGAGGTGGTTACAACAGTTAAGGCGGAGTTGAGTTCCTGGAACGGTGCGAAAGGACGGACTTCGCGGTTCCCCACTCTTTTAACCTCTAGCGCCTCTTTCTGGTAAATCAAATACGCGGGGGGAGAGATTCCGAGCTTGTTATTGTGCTGCAGCCACTGAGCGTATTCTTCAATCAGCAGTGGATCGGTCGTCGTCACTGAAGGAAACGTCGTCACCGCGTTTTGTGTGCTCTCACGCAGAGACGAACGGAGAAGTTGCTCTTCGGAATTCTTTAACATAATTTACTATTTCTCTCTACATGTAACACTTCTCGTTGTGTATACATACGCGTAGGGCAACCCATCCTCGCTCAACGATGGCTGGCAGGCCACAGCAATCTGAGAAGCAGACGGCCCTACGCGCTTTCACTTTTCATTATTGTAAAGCTTCAGCTTGAAAAAGAAAGTCAGACAGAGAGACAATTACGCTGAAAACATGGCTCTATGTACCTCTAGTACACAACTCATCTCAGGAAGCGGCGTCTGTTCCAGAGAAGGACGAGTACTAGCCCGATGACTAGACCGGTCAGCAGCAGATCACGGGAAAGATCTGTACTTGACCCCTTTGGCATCGACGTGACAGGTTGTTTTGAGGCGACGGGAGACGTTTGCGAAGCGACTCCGTCTGGAACTGAAGGTGTTTGTGTGGGAAACTGCAAGTTGGTCCAGGGCGTAGCAGTGTTATCCTCCGATGTTGCTGGACCAGCCCCTGTAGATGGTATATCTATGCTATTGCTGCCTGGTATGCTGCTTACACTATGCTTCGTGCTGCTCGCTGTGCTTTTTTTTGTGCTCTTTGCCTTCGCTTTCGTTTTCGTTTTCGTACTGGTTGCTGTTGCTTGAGGAAGAACATTGCTAGCGTCAATAGTTGGAGCACTGCTGACCTGCCAATTTGTGCTACCATCGGGAACGCGCGCGTAGGATGTGTCCACAGCCAATGGCGGAACGACCACCTGATCGATAACCGCACCAGAGAGAAGCAGTCGCAATGTCAATGGTCCTGTTGTACGTAAGAGGGTATTGGAGGCAACGGCAGGAAAGAGCACAAGAAAACTATGCGCAGCGATAGCTTACCCAAAGGGAAAGTAAAAGAGCGGCGTACCAGGACCGTTGTCGAAACTCGCGTGAGCTGCGTAGAGATTGAAAGCCTGATTCTGTGGATTATACAGTTCAATCCAATTATCTACTGCTGGTGAAGTTGTCGATGGACAAACCCAACTGACATGGGGAGCCAGCAGAACTTCGTTAATAAAGAGCAGATACTCCTCCGCTGGCGGCTGTGCCAGCGTTCCCGCTATGGTGGGGGGCACAGCGGGAGCGCATCCATGCTTTGAAGCCGCATTGGCGTAAGAAAGCGTCACGCTCAATGCAAGGAAGATACTACATACTACTGCCACATACCGCACATGACCACCCCTTCGGCCTGACGCCTCTCTCTATCAACCTTCTATGAACGCACCACCTATCGTAACCGTTTTCTCTAGTGTTTGCTTGCACTGTCTGTTTGCATCGAGCGCAAACAGACATTATTGCGAAAGGTATTTGAACGGCGCTTCACGTCGACCAGGAAATCTCTCTCGTAGCAGCCGACGGAGTGCTCCTACGCTGCTCTCACCTAATGTAAAAGCAAGAACGGAGCCAATAATGATGCCGCAGATACCACCAATCGCAATTCCTTGTAAGAACTTACGGTTCCGAAAAAATGTCATCGTTGTCACCTTTTCTCTCATTGCAGATATACCACTGTCTTTGCTCCACTCCAGAGGCGTTCAAGACGGTAATATTCACGCTCTTTCGGCCCAAAGATGTGAACAATCACACTTCCGAAATCCAACAAGATCCACCCGGTATCGGCACTGCCCTCACGGTGAAGCAATGGGATTCCTTGTTGTGTTAACTCTTCATCGATTGCATCAGCGATAGCCAGGATCTGGCGACTATTCGTGCCACTACAGATAACAAAGTAGTCGGCAATCACCGTCACATCACGAATATCCAGTAAAAGGATATCAGATGCTTTTTTGTCAGCTGCACTATCGACTGCTGCTCTTGCAAATTGGGCTGTATCTAGCAGAACTTCCTCCACGAATGCTCCCTGCTTTTGTACGTCACCCATTTTAGATGACGTGCTATGAATTGTCTCTAACAATCAGTTACAAATGTCGTATCCGCATTATAACATGAGTGCCCTCCACTTGTTAAGGGGGTAAACCGCTGGTCATCTCTCTCTTTTCAGTGGACCACACCGGACAACGCCTGCCAGTGAAATGCTCTGTAAGAGTTTCCTGGACTGTTTTGCTCTTACCAGGAATGAGTTTTGTCGGCGCGAGTTCTGCAAGCGGGGCCAACACAAAGGCTCGCTCCGCCATTCTAGGATGAGGGATCAACAGATCCTCTTGCACGATTTGCAGATCGTCATACAGAAGAATATCAACGTCGATAGAGCGCGGACCATTGCGAAAAGTCGCTCGTCTTCCCAACACTCCTTCGATAGCTTTCGCTCGGTATAAAAGATTCTGTGCGGAAAGCCCTGTTCTCCCACTACAGACGATATTCAGAAAGCGTGGTTGGTCAGTGTAGCCAACGGGCTCGGTTTCATACACTGAAGAGATGGCGTGAATGGTTACACTATCGTTGAGCTGCTGCACGGCCATCACGAGATTCCCGTGCCGATCTCCCATATTTGACCCTAATGCGAGGTAAACGCTGTACAGAGCAGCGGATGCTTCCCTCTCTGGTGGTTCTGCAAAATTCATGATACTCATCTATGCCTCTCTGGAACTCTCTCGTTCCTTGTCTTTTCTCAACCTCCTATAGAGAAAAACACCATCAGTTGTCGATTTGTTTCATCACCCCTGAAAAACCCCGATATGGTTGAAAAGAGCCGTAGCGCCAGCTTCTACCGTCCTCTCCTACCAGTAGACCAAGCAAACCTGTGCTATAGGCACTATCTGTAATGGTTGCAACCAGCAATTGCTGATTGATATAGAAGCGAAAATGTGTTTTGGATGCGACGACGAGCAAGGTATTTATCTGTCCATAGCCACTCTCAATAGCACCGGAGCTGGTCCAGTCGATGAGTGTTAACCACTCGCCTGGATCGCTACCAGACACACGCTGGAAACGGTATTGTTCGTGACTATTAAGCTCCAGAACATAAAAAGCTTTGGCATAGGGGTTGAGGCGAAAGATGAGACCGCAGAAATCACCTTGTAATAGTTGAGCTTGCGCTGTGATGATGACGTTCGTAAATTGCTGTTGATTGCTGTAGCACCAGGCCAGAGCGTGCGGTAGGCTGAGCGAGACACGGTAGCCTTGCGGAGAAAAAGAGCATTGCTTCCCATCATCGATCCACCCACCACCTCTGCTGGTCATGGCATCGTAGTAAAGCATATTTCCTGTGCCTATTGCTGACGTGATGCCTGCCGTGGCCTGGATGCGCGCCTCTGCGGCTAATGTTGCCTGCACATGCATGAGTGCAAGCGCAGTTGCTGTTACCGCCTGATGCGTTTTTGTCGGTGTGCGTAAACTGGATGTCTGTGTATGCTGTTGTGCGCCCCTGGCTAGGGGCCAGAACCTGCCCAATGGGATAACCGAGATCGCGATTAGTAGACAACACAGGGCAATGATCTGGAGGCGTACGCGTTTTCTCCTCCGGTAGGCTCCTGATACAATTGGCAGTAATGATGTCTCATAACCCAGTGGGAAGAGTTGCGTTTTCCTGAAGGGCACGGTCGCCACAGCCTGCGCGGGGCGTTTCTCTGCTTCCTGTGAACTTTTTGTGGCTTCCACTTCAGTTGTGCGATGATGCTCTCTTCCGTGTTGGGCGACAAGCTCCTGCCCCAGCGCGTTTCGATACGCTACGGCCAACGCCGTTGCTTCCTGGTAACGCTCATCGGGATTCTTCGCCAGAGCTTTGAGGATCACATCTTCAATGGCCTGCGAAATATCCGCATTGAATGATCGCGGCGCGGGTGGTGTGGTTTGCAAGTGCTTGATAGAAACCGCGACCGGCGAATCCCCAGTAAAAGGAACATGTCCTATCAACATTTGATAAAGGATAATGCCCAGCGAGTAGATATCACTGCGGTAATCATTGATGCCGCTTGATTGCTCTGGAGCCATATATTCTGGCGTGCCAACCATCGCACCCGCATGGCTGAATGAGCCAGCCTCGATTTTGGCTTTTGCGAGGCCAAAGTCAACGAGGTAGGCATGACCATCCGGGCGCAGCAAAATATTCGATGGCTTGACATCTCGGTGGATGACGCCATGGTCGTGTGCGTGTTGTAAGGCCGCTGCTATCTGTTCAAGAAAGCTGCCAGCCTCTTCCAGAGAGAGACGCCCGCGTTTATGCAGATAATCGCGTAACGTTCCACCTTCGACATAGGGCATAACCAGATAGTACCATGGCCGTTGCTCACCAAAGTCGTAGAGGGGAAGGATGTGTTCATGGGAGAGCGCTCCAACCGCCAATGCCTCACGCTCGAACCTGCGTACAAAAGGTTCATCGCTACCATAGAGTACTTTTACTGCAACCCATCGTCGTACACGATGATCATATCCCAGATAGACTTCTGACATACCGCCCTGGGCCACACGGCAGCGTAACTCATAACGCCCGAGCTTTGAGCCTTCTATCCCCTTCATCAACCTCACTCCTACTTTTCCCAGCCTGTTTGCTTGCTTTACCCTGTATGGGGAAACCGTTTTTGTATTGGGAACGGCAAAACCCGCCCCACCCACCATATGTGGGTATTGCAACTAGTATTTCCTGGCAGCCGGATGAGCCAGAGGCAAGAAACGTAGCGGTACCTCTGACTGCATCGTAAGGCTCCTGTGCGCCTCACGCTAACTGGCAATCCAGTAGCGCTCAAGTCGTACCGTCTCTACGGGACGGATGCTATACGTATATTGTTCGATGGTTTTATGGAGTGCCTCTGCATTGCCGAAGTTCGAGTCTATCTGAGAGGTGTACATCTCTGCTGCTTCCAGCCGAGCTGGCAACATTTCTGACATCTCAACAAGCGTTGGTTCAAAAGAGGTCCCTAACGCTGTCAGACGTTGCTGAAGGGCATCAGCCTGGCGGACAACATAGGGGAAATCTTCATAGTAGTAGACCTTTGCTCCGCGCTGGACGAGTCGATCTGCTGCCGAACACACAATCTGGTGATCGACGTGACGACCAATGCCCAGTGGTGCATACCAGGCAGCGTCTGGGAGGCGTGCTTGCAAATCCAACAGGGTCTGGGCAAGTTGTCTGTCAATCACTTGATCGGCTGGATGAACATCACCGCCGATAAGCTGTTCGTACCGGTTGTAGTATGCCGGATTGCCACGGTAGATAGCCTCTGGATAGTCAAGCCAGAGATAGTCACATTGGAGATAGTCAAGCGCAGTGCTGTCCTCTTTACGCCTTCTTTCTTCAAGGGCACGGGCACCCTGCGTACTAGCGCTTCCCATATGGCTCATAACCTGCAATGCATACGGGCTTAATGGCTGCTCGGCAGGCGGTATACCAGCAAAGATGGTAATAACCAGCGGACGCAATCCAGAACTGACCTGGACACCTAATGTGCCTCCACAGGAGTAGACAACATCATCAAAGTGCGGTGAAAGAAAGATATGCCGATGTCGCGTAGTGATATCATGTATACTTGTGAGTTGCAAGGCTCAAATCCTCCGTGCAAAGAATGTGTATGCTTTTGCTGAGAGATATATCGTTCTTTAAAAAATATTACTCCTCAGAAAAAATATCGCTCGCTCACTAGTATAGTCCTTGATCCGTAGCTTGTCCAGAGATGCATATGAGAGCGACACAGAGAGCATTCTCAGCTTCTCCTACGTACTCTCCGCCTATGATGTTTGTCATGGTCAAATCTGGAGGGATTGCACTTCTCATTCTTTCCACTTGTGGCTACACTCCTTCGTAGAAGCATATGCTTCAAGAAACGATCTGTTCAAAGGAGTTCTTGCATGATCGATGGCTTCCCTCTCTCCTTCTTCCTGCCGCTCGTCGTGCATGCGTTGGCGGCACTGACGACGGGAGTAACCGGCGTGATCACGTTCAGCAGGCCCAAACGGAGCGTTCGCCATCCTCGGTGGGGAGGACGCTATGTGTGGGCCTACACTGTAGTGTTTCTCACAGCCATCATCCTCTCGGTCCAGCACTGGCCAACGGACGCGTACCTCGTCGGTCTGGCAACGCTTGGCTATGGCTTCGCACTTGGAGGCTATGGATCACGACGCTTTCGGCAAAAACCGATGGTGAGGCGCGTGCTGGGCAAACAGTGGATAGTCGCCCATATCGTCGGGATGATTGGGTCCTACGTCGTCTTGTGGACCGCCTTTTATGTGGATAACGCTCATCTGATTCCGGGGCTTCAACAGCTTCCGACGCTTACCTTCTGGGTGGTTCCCTGCCTCATTGCGCTTCCGTTCCTGGTGCTGTCCCTCTCCCGTTTCGCACCGAAAACCGCCATACCTGGGAAATTCGATCGTGCATCGAACCGAGAGGAGAGAACAAGCTGATGAATCTGGTCATATTCTTGATTATCCTCGCTACTGCGATGAATGGCCTGCTTTCGGGCCTCAATGTGGATACCGCGCTCGTGAAGCTACCTGTGCGCCGACGCATTGGTGCCGTGGCATATGCCGCCTTTGCTTGTGGCAACGATCTGGGAAATGGTCTGGTGGTGTATCCCATTTTGGGCATCGGCGCGGCTCTCTTCACAGTACTTGCCGCAGCCCTGGCCTACCTGGAGCACATCTCGATGGAACTGCTCTTGTCACTTTCTCTTGCTTCCCTATTGAGTCTTCTTCACACAGCAGCCACGACCAGAGCTGCACCGGTCATGTTGAGCATCAGAGATACCCCTGATGACGAAGCGCTGCTGAGAGCGAAACTGGACCGCTTTGCCCGCTGGCATGCGGTGAGGGCGGCGTTCCAGGTGCTGACCTTTTTCGTTCTGCTATGGGCATTGGCTGTGTCGTGAGTCATGTGGGCGTGTTCTACTCTTACGCTCACCTATGATACAAAGGAGGTTCTTCCCATGGTAGATACGACGATCATCCTTGTTGTGGCAACAACGGCGCTTTCTGGAATTGCCGCCGGAACGAGCTTAGATGTCTCTATTCGGCAATTACCGGCGCGGCATCGGATTGGGGTGCTTGCCTATTCCGCGTACAGTCGGGCGACCGATTTGGGGACAGCAGTCTTCTGGTACATCAGTGTGGGTGTCGGTGCCTTTCTGTTTGCTCTGACGACTGCGCTTGTGGCTTTGCTCCGACGCGAACCGCTGGCGCATACGCTCCCGATTATGCTGTTTACATCCTTGTGGATCGTCCATCTGCTCATCACGCTCCTTTGGGCTGTTCCGACACTCCCTCGCCAACGGCAGGTGGCGACCGACGAGCAGCAGCTCGCCGCCATTTTTAACCGTTTTGAGCGCCTGCAGACGGTGCGTGTCGTGATTGATGTACTGATCTTTGGGACCACCCTGTGGGCGCTGGTCAGCTATGTCTCTTGAGAAGAACAGCCCAGACGCCCACCAAGATACATCAAGCGGCGCAAGCAGGCCGACAATGGTACAATATGGGATGGCGAAAAACATTCGTGTTGTAATGGGCACACTGGAGGGATCGTATGCGGATCAGCTACTCTCAAGGCAGAGCAGGACAATCATCGAAAACCGTCTTCTCTGTGGGAACTGCTCGCTCAGAGGAGATGATTGCCTCCAGCGGGGTCACCTTCCAGCTTTGGCGGCTCTATCAACACGCCTGGCTTGTCTGTCTCGTCTTTCCTCTGGTTGCGCTTTTCCGTGAACCAATCTCTCTGGGACATCTGATCCTGGGGCTTCTGGCCCTGATCGGTTTTGCGACTGGCTATACCTGGCTGATGTGGCCTCATCCGGTCAGTCAAGAAGTGCGAACACGGGCGCGCCCCCGCTTCTCGTTCGTGCTCTTTGTAATGCTGGGTGCAGTGGCACTTGTGTTCAGCCTGACAAATGGTCCGGCTTGGCTCTGGCTCTTCATCGGCGTGAGCGCCATTGCAGGTATCCTTCTTCCCATGCGCAGCGCGTTTGCTGTCATCGTGCTGTTGACACTTTTTCCACTCCTTCTCACGGTGGTGAGGCATGGAGGTATCACCGGGGTGGATTGGTGGTGGCTCATCGCGTTTTTGCTCATCGTGCGAGGCATTGGTCTGGATATGATCGGCGTGGCTCGGATGGGCAGCGCCATTCGGGAACTGCATACCGCACGCCGAGAACTGGCCCGTCTGGCAGTGATCGAGGAGCGCGAACGCCTCTCACGTGATCTGCATGACCTGCTGGGGCAAACGCTCTCGGTGATCACCCTCAAGAGCGAACTGGCCAGAGGGCTGATCCAGGAGGAGCCGGAACGCTGTGCTCAGGAACTTGCCGAGATTGAGCGCGTGTCGCGAAAGACGCTCCGCGAGGTGCGCAAAACCGTCGCGGGCTACCGACAACCGACCCTCGCAAATGAACTGGATGGGGCGCGGCAACTGCTGGAAGCGGCGGGAGTGGAGCACGTTATTGAGCAGATGATTGGAGATCTTCCGCTGGCCCTCGACGCCATCCTGGCCTGGACGATACGAGAAGGGGTGACCAACGTCATCCGCCACAGTCGCGCTCAACAGTGCCTGATTCGACTAGCCAGGAACCAGGGAATGGCCGAAGCTATGATACTCAACGATGGAAAGCAGCAGGAAGATCAGCAAGACAAACGAGCAAGCCAGGGCAACGGGCTTTCTGGTCTCCGCGAGCGCGTAGCAACACTCGGCGGAACGATGGAGGCTGGTTCCCTTGATGTGTCTGGGAAAAAGCAATTTCGTTTGTGGGTTGCGATGCCTTTCCAGGACAGGACAGAGACAAGAGAAGCAGTGGGAGTACAGGGGAAATGAACATGATTCGTGTGCTGTTAGCCGAAGATCAGGCGATGGTTCGGGGAGCACTTGCGGCGCTGTTGAGCCGAGAACAGGATATCGAGGTCATCGCAGAAGTTGCGCGAGGCGATATGGTCGTCGAAGCGGCATGCGCGGCGAGACCGGATGTGGCGCTTCTTGACATTGAAATGCCTGATGGAGATGGACTCGCTGCCGCGCAGGCATTGCACGTTGCTCTGCCTTCGTGTCGCGTCGTGATCCTGACCACATTCGGCCGCAGCGGCTATCTGCGCCGGGCAATGGACAGCGGGGCTGTCGGATTTTTGCTCAAAGATGAGCCAGCCTCGGAACTGGCGAGCGCGCTCCGGCGGGTGATGAATGGAGAACGCGTCGTTGATCCCGAACTGGCCTTGTTAGCACTCTCTGAAGGTAACAATCCACTGACACCTCGCGAGCGCGAGGTGCTGCGCTACCGCACTTCCTGGGATCAGTCATGCCGAGATCGCCGTACGCCTTTCGGTGTCCGAAGGGACCGTGCGCAACCACCTCTCCGCAGCGATGCAGAAATTGGGAACGCACAACCGGATGGAGGCCGCGCACTTGGCGGAACAAAAGGGCTGGTTATGATCACCCTTCTCTCATTCCTTCGCTTTGGCATTGGTGTTCGATTGCCTACTTCAGCTTTGGTATGATCCATCGACCATCCTTTTTCTCCCACTCGTTTGGGTTCGATGGGCCGATGACGACGAAAAAACTAGTAGTGATTAAAATCATCTTGCGCAAGGATAATTCATTCAGTCCTCAAAGTAGCCTTGCTCAGATGGAAAGTCATGACACTAAAGGTGGATCAGGAGGTGTATTGTGAGTGAGGGGCCGCCATACATCTTTCAGGACAGGAAACAACGAAAGTGTAGAGGATTAGAGGATTTCAAGTTCGCGTGCTCTTGCTACTGCCTCGGTGCGGTTGTTCACCGCTAATTTTGAGAAAATATTGCTGACGTGGCGTTTGACGGTACTGGTCGCTACCACCAATTGTTCGGCTATTGCTGCATTGGAAGACCCTCGCGCCAGCAGACGCAACACTTCCAATTCCCTTTCACTTAATGCATCGACCGCTGGTCGATGCAGCTTGGGATAGGTCGTTTTGACAGGCAAGGTCAATTCAGCAAGTCCCGAACCACAGGGATCACAGGCTGTAAGCAATGTTTGAATGTACTCTTGTGCGCCATGACCTGTTGCTTGCAGCTGCGCGAGTAAGCACCCCATCGGTTTTCCCTCGTCGGCGAAGGGGCGGATATAGCCCTCTGGCTCGGCCAAGGTTACGGCACGTGCCAAAACGTGTATGGCTCGCGGCTGTTCGTCCAAGGCATGGAGAGCAAGGGCTCGCAGAATGAGGATTTCGAGAACACTACCCATCCGCTCAACCCTTTCTGCCTCTTGTTGGAGACGCTCTAGTAAATGGAGTGAGTCTTGCAGAAATGCACTTTTTGGAGCATTTCGTCCTTGAGCAATACGCACTCGCACAAGAGTCAGATATTCGCGCTCGTGGAGGTAACTCAGATCCTGATCGTCGGTGGTCAGACCACTCTTCTCTGCCCAATGCACTGCTGCTGTCAGGTTCCCCTGAGCCAACTCGATCTGCGCTCGTAAGGCAGGCGCTCGATCAATCGTCCAAGAGACAAAGTGACGCTCTCTTGCAAGGGTTACAAACGCATCGAGGGTCTCCAATGCCTGCCTGAATTCACCGAGGGCCTGTTGCAGACGGGCCTGTGTGGTGTAGCCCACAATCAGCGAACGGGCATCAATCATTATCATCCTACAAAATAGGTGCATCCCTTGCGTAATGAGACGCTCAGATTCAACAAGGTAATTCTGCTCATAGCGTATTTCACCTAATATGAAGTAATAGGCAGCATTGCCAGCAATTCCCTCGAAGACCTGTTGCTCTGGGATCAGTTGCATTGCCTTCTCACAGGTGACTACGGCCTGACGCAGGTGTCCCTGCATCATCTGCAAACGAGACAACATTATGATACTACTCAACGCGTTCAAAAAATCACCCGAACGACACCCGGATGTAACCACTTCTGCTACCCAGTCGATACTGGCCTGCCTTACATCACCGCTCAGTAAATGAGCGCGGATAGTCTGAACTCTGGCAGACAGACGCCAGATCAGCTCCGTTTCTGGTAACAAGTCCAGTGCTTGTTGAGCCAGCACGATAGAACGCTGGCTATCGCCTATATAAAGGGCAATAGTTGCACGCACGATTGCCGCCATACCTAAAACACGACATGCTAGTACAGAAGACCTGTCCACAGGAAGACTCTGCTCGATCTTCTGTAAGATAACTAAGCATGCCTCTATATTATGCGCAATCATTAGCACTGCTGCATAATAGATAATCAAAAGTGGACGAGCGTAGATAACCGGCTCAGGGACTGCGTTGAACCAGCCAAGCACTGTTTGAACTTGACCTTGGAGGGCCATCATCAACCCTATCGGTTCGATTAAATCAGCAACACGCTCAAAATCAGAGGCAGACAGGGCATGTTGCACTGCATCAATGATGAAACCGTTTTGCTCGTACCACTGGCTGGCACGACGGTGTAGCCCCGGGAGCACTGTGGGTGCAGTCTGCTGCAAGCGGGAACGAAGAACCTGAGCAAAGAGGTGGTGATAGCGGTACCACTGCCGCTCATCATCGAGGGAGATTAGAAACAGATTAGCTTTATCAACTGCTTCCAGCATGGCCTGACCATCCTCCTGCTCCGTCACTGCGTTACAGAGTGGTCCACTCAGGCGCTCCAGAATGCAAGTGTAGAGGAGAAAGGATTGTATAGAGGCAGGTTGTTGGGCAAACACTTCCTCACTGAGATAATCTAGAACGAAGCGATGGCTACCAGTGAAGGCGGCAAGAAACCCAGCTACATCGGCTCGACCTCGCACAGAAAGAGCAGCAAGTTGGAGACCAGCAATCCATCCCTCGGTACGATCATCCAAAGTAGTAACAGCCTCTATCGAAAGCTCCAGCCCCATCACCTCCTGTAGAAAAGTGCTCACCTCAGAAGGTACAAAGCGTAACTCGGCAGCCCTAAGCTCGCTAAGCTGTCCACGCGCCCGCAGGCGAGCCAGGGGCAGAGGAGGATCAGAGCGGGTAACGATAACCAGATGCAATTGGGGTGGACAATATTCTACGAGATAGGCCAAGGCACGATGAATGG
Organism: uncultured Chloroflexia bacterium; assembly: GCA_963802635.1. Lineage (GTDB taxonomy): Bacteria > Chloroflexota > Ktedonobacteria > Ktedonobacterales > Ktedonobacteraceae > CAVTLG01. The sequence goes on from CAWDJJ010000001.1 coordinate 2,761,166, forward strand.
GTTCAGTTGTCATAACATGGTAGTCATCCAGAACCAGCGCTATCTGACCTCTTTCATAGCTTGCTAGATCGTTGGTCAGTATAGCAAGTACCGCTTCTAATGGCGCTGACGTGGAGGCATGCAATAAAGTGAGAGCGGTTGTTCCGAGCGAGGGGTCGAGCGTTTGCAAGGCTGCGATGATATAGGAGAGGAAGCGCACCGGGTCGTTGTCCTCTGGTGAGAGCGAGAGCCAGGCAGCACGGATACCACTCTCAACCAGCCACTGAGCAAGCAAGGTGGTCTTGCCAAAGCCAGCCGGGGCTGAGACAAGAAGAAGGGTACCTTCCATACCCTGCTGAAGGCGCTCGATCAAGCGCGAGCGATGTACAGAGTGAGGCACGCAGTCGCGGCACGTGAAGCTTGGTATCCAGCAACAGATTACTCGGGACTCTGGCCGCAATGGAGGTCATAGCAGGTGCAGTGGTGGAGGTCGCTACCGTTAGAGTGCTTTGGGCAAATGTTTGGCTCACGGCTTTCAGTTGGTCAAGCGTCAGGTCTTCGGCTTTGCCCAAATAGACGCGGCAACGTTTCCCATCCTGGGTGTAATACGCTTTCCAGTACCATCCGCCTCGTCGGTTGCTCGCCCGCTCCCGACGAGCAGTGAATGTCCCATGCTCACTACGAAAGTGGAAAGAAGTCGCTGTCGTCAGCCAAGCAAACCACTCGGAACTTCCTACCATGATTCGCTGATCCCCCCCATCCTGACTATAGAACAAGGTGTCATTCTTAATCGTAGCAACCGCTTGTAGCATGATGGCATTCTTCCTTTGGTCAGGAGATCTATTGGACATCCTCTATCCTCACCCCGAACATGACCCGAACATACTCCCCCCAACACTATATATAGCACATCTTCAGGCAGTGTTGCCACAAATGCAGAATCAGCCTTCAATGCCGCTACTAGTTAGTGAAAGTTGATATCACCATTCACTTGTTCACTTCACTATACAGAAGGACTTGCATTCCATTCTACATCTCCGTTGATGGCAAGAAGATCAACCGCTGTATACACCTTTTGATACATGCTGAAATGTCTGATTCAGCCTCATAATATGAGTACAGAGCAGGGTCAAGACACCATTGATGCTAAACCTTCTCTCAATATTCTACAGAAAGGAGATAACCCATGCTCAAGCTTACTTTGTCTTATGCCCGCTATGCTCTCTCGGCATTGGCTTCCATTGGTTTCGGTTTGACACAAAACTAAGTAGTACCCCTAACAAAATGGGGACAGAAAGGAGATACACGATGTTGAAACATACATTATCATATGCACGTTATGCTATCTCGGTACTGGCTTCCATTGGCTTCGGTTTGACAGTGAATTAAGTAGTACTCCTAACAAAATGGAGACAGAAAGGAGATAACCCATGCTCAAGCTTATCTTGTCTTACACTCGTTATGTTATGTCAGCGCTGGCCTCTATTGGTTTTTCTCTGACCTCGAACTAACCAGTGATACTTACCTGGCGTATCTGGTCAAGTTCCATACGATAAGCAGAACGTATATTCTATGAGGGTCAGCATACCACCAATGCTAACCCTCCCCCACAAACATACAGAAAGGGATTATCCCATGCTTAAATGCACGTTATCTTACGCATGCTACGCGCTCTCGGTACTAGCATCCATTGGTTTTGGGTGGTCGAACTAACCCGTACCTCTGATTCTAGTTTATAAGTATCAGAGCAGAAGGATTTGACTCGCAATGATTGAAGCAGCATTCTCCCAACTCCGATTCGCACTCTCGCTTGTTCTGGGGACACGTTTTTCGACACGTTCACTTGATCGTCTCGTGGCAGCATTGCGTGAGACTAAGCGGGAATTTGGAGTGAGCGCACTGCAGAAAGATCCACTCCTCGATGGGCCAGAACTTACAGATGAAACCCGCCAGCAGGTACAATGGCAACGTTTTCGCGCCCAGGCCCGCAGAGCAGCACGTGAAACAGAGTACTACCAGTCCCTTTTTCAACAGTTGGGTCTAGAGCCGAAGCGTCTGCGCCCGACCGACCTGTCACAGATGCCGCTTACGTCCAAAACGGCCATTCGCGACAACCCCGATGCATTCGTCAATCAGAAGGCACGCCCCTTTTTGTGCGCGAATACGACAGGAACAACGGGGAAACCGACCAGCATTTATTTTTCACAACACGAACTACAGGTGTATTTTGCGTTAACTGCTATTGCCGCTCTCTTTTCGGACGAGATAACCGAGGAAGATATCATCCAGGTCAGTACAACGGCTCGCGGCACCCTTGGTAATACCTGTGTTGCGGGTGCCTGTGCACACTTGGGAGCTATAACTTATCTAGCGGGCGTTGTAGATCCAGCACATAGTCTGGCATTGCTTGCGGAAAAGCGCCACCTGCCAGGTAAGAAATCTGGCACCAGTATCCTCAATACCTACCCATCCTATCTAGGCGAACTCGTAGAGCAAGGCCTCGCCAAGGGCTATCGTCCAGCAGATTTTGCCCTAGAACGGGTTCTTGTGGGAGGAGAACTCGTAACCTCGGGACTCAAAAAACGTTGTCAACAGCTCTTTGGTGAGGTTGTTATAAGCGAGGGATATGGCATGACGGAAATCTGGCCCTTTGGGGGTCGGTACTGCGAAGAGCACCATCTGCATTTTGAGGCATCTCATGGCTTGTTAGAGATCTATAATCCACAGACTGCAACACTAGCCAAACCAGGAGAGTTTGGTGCAATCGTAGCCACACCGTTTCCACCCTATAGAGAGACTACTCTGGTACTGCGCTTCAATACTGAAGACATGGTACAGGCGCTATCTACCACACCAACCTGTCATCTACGCCACATGCCTGCAACTGGACCACTACTTGGCAAGCAACGCTACGCAGTCCAGCATGGGCAGGGTTGGACATTTCAGCGCCAAGTCGCCGAGGCACTCGAAGCACTTGAGGAGATACCACTCCCAGCACGCTATGGGTTCTGGGCAAGCGAGGATGGCAAGGGTGTAGAGGTTGAGGTTCTAGTGCCATACGTTACGACTGAGATGCGTCGTAAGATTGAAACGAGCCTGGAATGGCAGGAAGTTCCGCTGAGTGCACTCCACTTGACTACGCGCAAACAGGACCTGCGCCAGCCCTGTCCCCTGCGCGGAGACTTACGAGAGCAGATGTTTCAAAATGCAGACGCTCAAATCCTACAACGTATAGTTTCAGCAGACGGCAACCTGCTCTCAACCTACCTGCATCACTAACACGAATGGGAGGCAACAGCATGCCAATTGTATCTGATCTCATTGTGCTGGCAGGTGCCAGTATTGCCATCCTGGGAGCCTGGGCTTACTTTCGACGCTACCGGATTGTGCGACCACCAGTAGGGGTGTTTAATCGCAACGACATGGTATTGCTGATGGCTGGTATTATCATTATGCCTTATCTTTATCTCCTCCTACCCATCTGGCTGGCTGGAACCCTGCTAGGACTGGTGACATGTAGTATTCTCTACACCATCTGGGAACCAGTCTTGCAAGCACGCACAGCCATCTGGCTTGTGGTATTACTGAACATGGGACTAGATCTCACTACCGCATGGTGGTTCGGGGCCAATCACGAAGTCTTTGTTATCATCAATGATTTCATCGTCCTGCTGATCTGTATCGGGGTCAGCAATCTCTGGGTCCAGGGTGGCATTAAGGCACGTCATGTGATGATGCTAGCTGTCTTCCTCACACTCTATGATACTATCGCAACCTCAATACTACCACTGATGCATGATATGATGCTGCATTTGGCTCCGCTACCGTTCGCACCTACGATGGTCTGGGGAAATGGTAGCGCGCTGGCTGGTATTGGCCTGGGAAACTTGATTCTGGCTGCGACTTTTCCCCTGGTGATGCGTAAAGCGTTTAGTCGTCGTGCGGGCCTGCTTGCACTACTGCTGATGCCGAGCGTCATTGCAGGCATGATATTGTTACGGATAATCATGCCAACCAAAGGAGTATCTCCTGCCATGTTATTTCTAGGACCCATGATAGTACTCCAGTACTTCTTCTGGCATAGACACCAGAAACGGGAACGCACTATGTGGCAATATTACGAACAGGAAGCGGGCCTGACGCAATTTTGATAGAACTATTAGCCACATTGCCCCTTTATTCGCTCTCGATTTAAAGCAGCATGGCGATTATAATTTGAATAATTGCTATCGAGCAATTTCACTGATTGTAGGTTATTACGCTTATTATCTCTGGCTGTGCCTGAAGGGTTAGTTCCTTTTCAATCCGTTTGCCTCTTGCTCAAGTCATTCTCTCCCATGCAATATTCATTCAATAGCCCTATGTTTTCGTGAGTTGTTGCACCTCATGCGGAATCTCGTGTACATTTATATGAGGAACCGGTGTACTGTTTTCGTTGAAAAAGGGCAAAATATCGCTCCTAATAAGCTATTAGGGACGATATCATCAAGGATGAGAACGAACGGAATGGCATCTTTTGCACTGATAAAACCGACTGTTGGGCTTGAGTCTGAATATCTTGCGATGATTGATGAGTATAGAGAGGTTGGCGAGAGCTATCCTTATACCAACACTGAGCTAGCTCGCCGAAACTTTGCTGCATTCATCCAGGAGCTTAAAAATAGAACCCAGGGCATGGGACTCTCTACAGGAATACCACAGCAACAGACCTACTGGTTTGTCAAGGATGCGAAGACGATCATTGGCGAGATCCGTCTGCGACCGACTATAACACAGCCCTATGAGAAATATCTTGGACACATCGGCTACAATATCCGCTGGTCGCAACGTGGTAAGGGGTATGCGGCCCGCCAACTCGCTCTGGTCCTAGTTGAGGCACATCGATTGAAACTTCCGGGGGTTATGCTTACGATTCTGGGGGAAAACCCTGCTTCAGCGCGTGTGATCGAAAAGAATGGTGGAAAGTTGTTGCAAGAGGTTGAGAATCTCACTGTGGTGCGTACATTTAGAGAGAATGGCAAGTGGAAGACCCAGGATGTTGAATATATAGGAGAAAGGTGGTTTCTCTACTGGATTGACCTCACTCATATAACCCCTGTGAAGCAGAAGGAAATACTTTAAGGTGAGAGGAGATTTTTCGTGATATACTGTGCCAAGGTATTTTTGTCTCGCAATGATCTACGCAAGGAGGAAGCACATGCGACAAGAAGTTTACAACAGACGAATAGAAGGTACTAACGCTGCTTCTGAGGCTTCAGGGCCTGCTGCGGATGTTCTCCGCGATCCTCGTGCCTATGGGGTTCCTTGGCATGGGAATGCGATGTCAATCCAACCCGAACTGCAGGGAACGATTAACCCCGCTCTTCTGATGACAGGAGGTGAACAAACATTCCTTCAGACCGACGTTCTAGCCGAAGATTTGACCTGGGAGAGAACGAATAACTCTGGCTCTGCGATGGTGACGCAGGTTGTTGAGGGTTATCAGCATTTGAGGGAGCGTGACGCTCCCACCGTTCCACACAGAGCAGAAAGAGATATACAGAAAAAGAATGAGCAAAAGAAAGCAGCATATGACGATGCAAATACTGTGAGAGCCTATTTGAAAGCGGTTCATGGCACCTCCGTTCCAACCCAAGAAAAGATCAAGAAGTATGCAACCCCTGAGGCAGTGTTTCGGAGAGCATATATAACCCCTGAGGCAGTGTTTCGGAGAGCACTGGACCTGAATCCACGCCTGAAGGATCTGATCGACGAGCGGTCCGTGCTAGAGGAAGCGCAGGCTTGGAAGGCCCTCCAAAAAGAGAGTCAAAAGAAACGGAAACGTGACGAAGCGCAGGTGAGTGAGACAGTGCCACGAAAGCGACAAAAGATAGATGAGCTGGTGAGAGCGTATTTGAGGAAGTATCACAGTATTACTATCCCATACATGGTAAAAGGCGAGATACTTCACTCAGTCGAGGAAATCCTTAAATATGCGAAACAGGAGCAGCTGGGGCTGAAGTTGACTGAGAAGTCTGTCAAACGGAAAGCTCGGGCCTGGAAGGCCGCCGAGGAGCAAGACACTCGCTATGAGAGTGACGGTGTGCAGCCGGGTGATGATGAAGACTCCCATCTCCTCCACACAGGACCTGTTCCGGGTCTAGGAACCACCACATATGAAAAAAGGAGAGAGCAAAAGAAAGCAGCATATGATGATGCAAATACTGTGAGAGCCTATTTGAAAGCGGTTCATAACATCTCCGTTCAGGACAAGCGGCGGCAGTACACCAATGTCGGGGCAGTGCTTAAGAGAGCACTGGAACTGGGTCTAAACCTGGAGCATGTGACCAAGCAGTCCGTGCTAGAGGAAGCGCAGGCTTGGAAGGCCCGCCAACAAAGAAATCAAAAAAGCGTAAGCGATGACGAAGTGTAGCGAGAACGCATAAAATCCTGGGCGGGCAGAGCTTCCAGCCTCTGTGCATCCAGGCAAACGCCCAGAAGCGCCTGAACCCGTTTGCCTGGGAAATAGGTGCGCAGGTTGGCGGTCCATTTCTCTTCCAGGGCTACCCGGCTTTCTGCACGTCGTCGCCGATGCCCAAGGGGATATTCCACCACGACTTTTTCAGTGGCTGTGCCATCCTGAAAGAACACCTGGACTGAGTTGGCTATCGAACGTTTCTAGTGAGCAAGCCAATCGCTATCATATACTGGATGCAATGATCGCGATCAGCAGGGTTAGTGAGCGGACCAGTCTTGTCGATAATACGGAGAGCCGCTTCCTGAGTGGTAAGCACTATTTTTTCGATCTGGCCCGCCATTATACCGTGGAATATTCTGACTTACACCCAAAATGTGAAATATGAGTTCATAGCGTAGCCTCTTCAATTGCCCCCAAGGCTTGTAGCGATGCCTTCTGCGCCTTGTTCAGTCCTCGGATTCCGGTAATATTGAGCCGCTCGTAGGGTCGGTCGTGTCGCAGAGTCCGTAGAAGCTCAGCACTCTGCAGGTCCCACACGCGGATGGTGTTGTCATTGCCACAACTGGCGAGCAAACGGCCATCAGGGCTGACCCTGAGCGACCACACCCCACCCTCGTGTCCCTTGAATATCCTCAAGCACTTCCCACTCTGCACCTCCCACCAGCGAATAGTTCCATCGCTGCCTCCACTGACCACTACCTCGCCAGTTGGACTCCACACCACCGCAAACACACTGCCAGGATGCCCCTTCAAAGTTTGGACGAACTCTCCATCGGGGCAAGCCCTCTGGCTGCCCATATCCCATACGAACAACTCCCCACCATCCTTGCCACCACCTCCGCTGACCAATCGCGTGCCATCTGGACTCCAGTCCACGCTTATCACCCTGCCACTATGTCCCTGCAGCTTCCCAAGCATCGTGCCGTCAGATGCCTCCCACAGGCAGATGCTCCCATCATCGCCACAACCGGCCAACCGTGTGCCGTCTGGACTCCAAGCCAGACGACGGATCCTGTGGTGCTGCCCAACCCAGCAACGGGTACGCGTCTGCATATTCCACACTTGCACCCCACGTACCAAGCTTCCACAGGCCAGCAGGTGCCCATCTGGACTCCACGCTATCCCATAGAACATGGTATCGTCGTGGTCAGGGTCCCGAAGGACCTGCACACAAGCCCCTGTGGTCGAGTCCCACAACCGGATGGCATTGTCCCGCCCACTACTGGCGAGCATCTGGCCGTCGGGACTCCACACGACCCCAAACAGATGCCAGCTATGGCCACGCAACACTCTGGGCCGCGCCGCGCCAGTCGCATCCCAGATGGTCACCAGCGTATCCGTGCCCGCACTGGCGAGCCGCGTGCTATCAGGACTCCAGGCCACGTCATGGAGGATGACTGCGCACCCCTCGACGACGCGCACGCACTGCCCACTTGTAACGTCCCATACCCGCACGGTGCCATCTTCACTGCCGCTGAGCAGTTCCCCGCTGTCGGAAGTGAAGGCAATACCATACACAACAGCAGTATGCCCACGCAGTGCTGCCCGATAGTTGCCCTGTTCCACATCCCAGAGCCAGATGGCATTGTCAAAGCCCGCACCGGCTACCAGCCGTCCATCACCACTCCAGGCTACGGCAAACACCCGCTCTGTAAGCTCCATCAGCTTCTGGGGCAAGTGTAAGCTTTCTATCTTCCACAGCTTGACCGTGTTATCCCAGCTTCCGCTGACCAGTTGGGTACCGTCTGGGGCAAAGGCCAGCGCCCACACACAGTGGGTATGCCCTGCCAGGGTCGCAACGCAGGTAGCTGGCTGTGTTTCTTGCAAGCGCCACAGCCGGATGCTTCCATCAAAGCCGCCACTGGCCAGCAGACTGCCATCGGGACTCCAGGCGAGTGAGAACAAACGGCTACCATCACCAGACAGTATCTGTAGGTTCGTGCCGGATGTCACATCCCAGAGCCGGACAACCGCATCATCCCCACAACTGGCAAGCATGCGTCCATCAGGGGAAAAGGCGACGCCGATGACAATGTCAGTATGCCAGCCCGTCCAGAGTAAGACCCCCTGCTCCAGATCCCACAGCTTGACCGTGCCATCATAGCTCACGGTGGCCAGAGTGCGTCCGCCTGGACTAAAAGCGAGGGCCCACAGTATATCGATATGTGCCTGCCAGGAGAGATATAAGCTCTGGCTGCCCTCGCGCCAGATACGCACCTCACCCTGCAAAGTGCCCGCAGCCCACCACTTTCCGTCGTGACTGGCAGCTACCGTCGTGATGACATTGAAAGCCTCAGTAAAGACAGCATCACGCAGAATGGTCCCGACCAATGAGGCATCCTGTATCTCGATACCCTGTAGATATACCCCACGAATGGAGAGATGAGAGAGATCCAGACCGGAGAGATCCCCACGCAGCAACCGTAGGAGCGCGATCAGGTTTGCTGGCCCATAGCCTTGGGAATCATCGGCCTCTTTGCGTAATTGGTCGAGTAGGCTGAGCAACTGTGCCTCCACAGGACTCGCTCCTGTGGCCCCATCGGCTTGGCTCGGGAATATATGCTGCAATTCTGCGAGCAGGGGGGAGAGCAGCAGTCGCTCCTGGGTCTGCCGCACATATTCCTTGCTGTGAGCTTGGGAGAGGCCATACTGGATAAGTCTATCGAGGCAGCGATGCTTTATCTCGTGGCAAGCCTTTGTCACCAGGACTGCCGTTATATACTCTAGCACCACCGATTGCAACGTGAAACTGCCTCGGCGCTTTCCACGCTCGATCAGGGAACGTCGATAGCCTGCATCGATGGCTTCGAGTATCTGGATACGAAGTTCCTGGGTGACCAGGAGTGCTGACAGTTCATCAAGCGTTACTGGCTCACGTGCAATCGCCAGCCAGCAGAGCACGCCTTGCTCCAGGGCCGAGAGGCGGGCGAATTGCTCGTCCAATAACTCGGTGACGTCTCCAAAGATAACTGTACCTCCGGCAAGGAACAAGTCAATTTTACTGCTGAACCGGTCGCTGATGGTCTCCGCTACGATCTTCAAGGCCAGTGGGTTGCCTGCATAGATCTCGATGAGGCTCTTCTGCTCAGAAGGAGTCCCAACCAACTTTTTCTCTGCGAAGATCTGTCGGCACGCAACGACATCCAATCCTGTCAGGCGGAGCGTCCGTACTGAGGGGTACCTGTCTTCCAACAGTCGGAGGTCTGCTGGCCCCTCGCGTGACGTGAGGAATAGGCAACTCTGATGAACGGTTTCTACCACTCGACGCAAAAGTAGCCCATATCCCTCAAAGCCAGGGCGAAAATGTCCTCTGACGTTGCCTTCCTGTAACAGACATTCCAGGTTATCCAGCACCACAAGGGCTCGCGTCTTGCGTAAGCACTCCATCAGAAGACTGAGGCGTTGTTCAAGGGTGGAGAGCCTTGCACTCAATGGCTGTGGGGAGAGTCTCTGGAGGCAGTCATCGAGTAACGTTTCGCACGAAGGGGCATCACGCAGCGAGCAAAATATGACATTCTCAAAGTGCTCTGAGAGTTGGTGCATCATACTGACCCCGAGGGCTGATTTGCCGATGCCACCCATGCCCAACATGCTCACCACCCGGCAGCCATCCTGTACCACCCATTGGGAGAGTAAGGTCCGTTCCTCCTCGCGCCCATAAAAGCTCTCGATTGCCAGTGCGTTACCCCAATCCACCTGTGGCCCAGAGTCTTGCTCATTGTATGAGGTCTTCATTGACATTGTCCTTTCTCTGTAACTCAAATGCTCCGACGTTCTTCGATTTATGATGTAGCCTCATCAATTGCGCCCAATGCTTGTAGCGAGGCGATCTCAGCCTCGTTGAGTCCTCTGATCCCGGTGATAGTGAGTCGCTCGTAGATGCGGTCGTGTCGCAGTGTCTGTAGATGGGCGTTCCTGGTCAAATCCCAGATCATGATGGCTCCATCCTCCCCGCAACTGGCGAGAAACTTTCCATCGGAACTCACTTTGAGGGACCGGATTATTCCGTGATGTGCTTCTTGCGTACTCACACACGTTCCGCTCTCTACATCCCACCAACGCAGTATCCCATCAGAGCCTCCGCTGATCAACTGGTCTCTATGTCCATCCCTACGACGACACCAGACCAGCGCATAGACCATACCAGGATGGCCCTCAAAGGTTTGTATCCGCATGGCACGCTCGACATCCCAGAGAAAAAGTTCTCCACTGCTACTGTTACCGCTCCCACTGGCTAATCGCTTCCCATCAGGACTCCACACGAGGCCCATGATCCTACCTTGATGCCCTAACAGGCTCACAGGGGCCGTGTCTTGTCTCTCTCGGCTCTGCCACAGATAGAGACCACCATCATCATCACCTCCCACCAACTGCGTGCTATCCGGACTCCAGGCGACACGCCACAGAGGTTTCGGATGTGTCTGCCCGATGAAACGGAGACTACGTGTTGTCGCATTCCATACCTGTATGCCTTGCCCATAGGTTCCATGAGCTAGCTCGCTTCCATCGGGACTCCATGCCATGCCCAGTAATACAATCTTGGGATTCTCAAACCTGTGGATCGGGGTGTGAGAAGTAGGGTCCCATAGACAGAGGACTCCGTCCAAGCCGCAGCTAGAGAGATACTGCCCATCGGGACTCCATCCCACCCCTTCCACAATCCAGGTATGACTGTACAACACTTCGGGTGGCGTCGCCCCACCAGTATCCCAGAGGGTCACTTGCCCATTCACGCCACCGCTGACCAGATGTGTACCATCGGGACTCCAGTCCAGATCCCAGAGGGAAACCTCGTAGCCAGCGGTGACACGCACACACCGATAGTTTTCGACATCCCAGACACGCAGGGTGCCGTCTGCGCTGCCACTAAGGAGTCTTGTGCCATCAGGGGTAAAGGCCAGACCATAGACATCGGAGCTATGCCCATGCAGCACCGCTCGACAACAGTCAGCTTCCACGTCCCAGAGCCAGATCCCTTTGTCAGGATTGCAATAGGCCAGGGTTCGCCCATCGGGACTCCAGGCGACACATCTCGAATTGTCTGTATATCCTTCGAGTGTATGGAGCAATTGTCCACTTATCACCTTCCACAGCTTGACCGTCTGATCCCTCCAACTCGTGCTGGCTAGAGTTCTGCCGTCAGGGGCGAACGCCAGACTCGCCACCCAGTTCGTCGTCTGCATCGAGAGGCGTGGGGAAAAAGTGGGAACTGCTCCTTGCTGCCTCGCCCACAAGCGAATCTCTCCATCCTTGTCGCCGCTAGCCATTAGATTCCCGTCCGGACTCCAGGCTAGCGCCCACACGTGACTGGGATGCGTTAATGTGTGCAGATTCTCGCCGCTTTGTGGGTCCCAGAGCCGAACGGTTGTATCTAACCCCCCGCTGGCGAGCAGATGCCCATCAGGGGCAAACGCCAGACAGAGAGGGTGATACTGATAACCTGTCCAGAGCAGGACACCACTCTCCACATCCCACAGTTTGATGGTGCCATCTGTACTCCCGCTGGCCAGGGTTCGTCCGTCCGGGCTGAAGGCGAGAGCATACACCAAATCTATGTGTGCCTGCCAGACCAAGTGGAGAGTCTGGGATTGGACTCCTTCCCAGATACGCACTTGCCCCTGGATACCACCCGCAGCCCACCACTTTCCGTCAAGGCTCATAACGACAGTCCAAGTGGCACTAACGGCGGAAGTCCAGACGCAGTCGCGGATCAGTGCTCCAGCAACCGATGCATCATGTATCTCGATGCCCTGTAGATATACTCCACGAATAGAGAGATGGGAGAGATCCAGGCCGGAGAGATCTCCACGCAGCAACCGTAGGAGTGCGATCAGGTTTGCTGGTCCATAGCCTTGGGCATCATTGGTCTCTTTGCGTAACTGATCGAGTAGGCTGAGTAACTGCTTCTCCACTGAAGCCGTAGGCATAGGGAAGGGGCTTGTCCCCTTCCTCTCTGCCTTTTGAGGCTCTTGTTCGATTTTATTGACTTGTCCCGGATAGACGCTCCGCAGCTTCCTGAGTAGTGGAGAGAGCAGCAGTCGCTCCTGGGTCTGTCGCACATATTCCTTGCTGTGAGCTTGGGAGAGGCCATGCTGGATGAGTCTATCGAGGCTGTGATGCTTTATCTCGTGGCAAGCCTTTGTCACCAGGACTGCCGTTACATACTCTAGCACTACCGATTGCAACGTGAAACTGCCCGCACGTTTTCCAGGCTCGATCAGGGAACGTCGATAGCCCGCATCGATGGCATCGAAGACTTGGGCGCACGACTCCTGAGTCACCAGGAGTGTTGATAGTTCATCAAGCGTTACCGGCTCACGTACAATCGCCAGCCAGCAGAGCGCGCATTGCTCCAGGGCCGAGAGGCGTGCAAACTGCTCGTCAAGAAGATCAGTGATGCTGCCAAAGACCACAATCCCAGAGTCGAGGAACAGGTTAATCTCGCCTCCGAAAAGGTCAACGATGGTCCTGGCAACGATCTTCAAGGCCAGCGGATTGCCCACATAGATCTCGATGAGCCGCTCCATGTCTTTCTCCGTTCCGACCAGTTCTTTCTCCGCTAAGATCTGTTTGCAAGCGGAGATATCCAGTCCCGTCAGACGGAGCATCCGCACAGAGGAGTGCTTGCTTGCCAGCAATCTCAACTCTTCGGGTTCCTCCCGCGAGGTCAATAACAGACAACTCTGATGCTCTGTTTCAGCCACCCTGCGCAAAAGTAGCTCATATCCCTCAAATTCTGGCCGAAATCGTCCTTCGACATCCCCTGCCGAAAGTAAGTCTTCCAGATTATCCAGCACTATGAGTGCTCGAACCTCGCGCAAGCAAGAGAGCAGGAGGCTGATACGTCGTTCGAGGGTCACTGGCAGAGCGTTCAGGGGCTGCGGGGAGAGCACTTGAAGGCAACCATCCAGCAGTGCCTCGCATGATGGGGCGTCACGTAAGGAGCGCACAATGACCACTTCGAACGGACGGGCCAAAGACACTGTCCCCTCGGTCAGTTGATGTGCAACACTCATCACCAGCGCTGACTTACCAATACCGCCCATGCCTAGAACGCTCGCTACGCGGCAACGTTCCTGTACCACCCATTGGGTCAACTGAGTCAGTTCCTGTTCACGCCCGTAAAAGGTAGGAACGATCAGTGCATCACCCCAATCTACCCGTCGCTTTAGAGCGGGACTCTTCCACGATGAGGAAGCTGGTAAGTTGCTTGTGTCTGAAGGTAAGACCTGCGCTTTGCTAACGATAGGGGATATCTCGTACTCATCTGGCATGGTAGGTGCATCCTGTATCGTCTGTTCCAATGCCGCCGTGAAATCCTGCACAGTCACAAAGCGATCATTGGGGTCTTTCGCCAGGGCTTTGAGGACCACTTCCTCGACCGTGCTCGGAAGTCCCGGAACCTGTGCTATCAGGGAAGGAGGGGGTTTCATCATATGTTGCACGGCGATTTCAGTGGAGACACCCTCAAACGGGCATCGGCCTGCAATCCATTCATAAACCACCACCCCAAGACTATATTGATCGCTCTGAGTTCGTGCCTGCTTCTGTATCTGCTCTGGTGCCATATAGGTAATGGTGCCAAGAGCCTCCTGTTGCTGACTCAGAGAGCCTGAACTGTCCGCAATGGTAGCCAGACCAAAATCGGAGAGGAGCACGGCCCCATCGATGCGGAGTAGCATGTTTTGTGGCTTCACATCGCAGTGGATGAGGCGCTGCTCATGGGCATACTGCAAGGCGGAGGCCACTTGCCGTACATAGTTGACCACCTGAGCTAGTGGTACTTGTGAGCCTTTCGGATAGCGGTCACGCAACGTCCCCTGAGCGGCATACTCCATCACAAGGTATGGAATATCTTCTGGACTAATGCCAAAGTCCAGTAGGGGAACAATATGGGCATGTTTCAAGCGGATCGTGCGTGCCTCATTGATGAACGCTTTGAGTTCCTCGCTGCGACTGAGCCGGATGTGCAAGAGTTTGATGGCGACCTGAGAGTGGTCGCATACCTGTTCCGCTAGATAGACATGCCCGAAACTGCCTCCACCCAGCCAGCGGAGCAGGCGGTAATCCCCCACCTGTTGACCGATGCGGTCCAGATGATTTGCCATATCTCTACTCCCATGTAGCCAAGAATCATTCCTTTGAATACTTTGCGACATCTCTCGCTCGTGTAAACTTGTTCAACCAAGCTACAGAGCATCAATGCAGGCGAATTTGAGTAGCAACACTGTAGTCCAAAACTCAGCTCGTGGACACAAGACATCTTCCCCACATGTCTCGCAAATGCTCTCTAGATTTACACATACTTATACTAACAATAGCAGATCAATCATGAGCAAGACAATTTTAAGGAGAAAAAACAGGACCAATGTCGGCTTTAGCCATAAACTGTTCTGTCATAAATCTCTTTACACACCTTCTTAACATCTCTTCTTCGTGTCCTCTCAGCTTTGTTGCATTCCCATCCCAAATACAGAAAATCCTTCTTGCTCTAGTTCACCAACAAGCGCATAAAATCCTGGACGGGTAGAGCCTCTAGCCTCTGTGCATCCAGGCAAACGTCCAGAAGCGCCTGAACCCGTTTGCCTGGGAAACAGGTGCGCAGGTTGGCGGTCCATTTCTCTTCCAGGGCTACCCGGCTTTCTGCACGTCGCCGCCGATGTCCGAGGGGATATTCCACCACGACTTTTTCAGTGGCTGTGCCATCCTGAAAGCATACCTGCACGGAGTTGGCTATCGAACGTTTCTGCGGGTCCAGATAGTCGCGGCTGTAGCCTGGATTTTCTACAACGACCATTCTGGCACGGAGCACGTCAATACGCGGGTCACGCGCACGTTCGTCCTCGTAGTCATCGGCAGTGAGTTGACCAGTGAGCAAGCCAATCGCTACCATATATTGGATGCAATGATCGCGATCAGCAGGGTTGGCGAGCGGACCAGTCTTGTCAATAATACGGATCGCTGAATCCTGAGTGGTGAGCACTATTTTTTCGATCTGGTCCACCCGATCTTTGATCTGCTTATGCAATATTATCGCACATTCTACCGCTGTTTGTGCATGAAACTCTGCTGGAAAAGATATTTTGAAGAGGATATTCTCCATAACATAGGACCCATAGGGATGTGACACGACGAACGGTTTGCCGTCGAAAACCGTGTCATAGAAGCCCCACGTGCTGGCAGTGAGTGCAGTGGGATAGCCCATCTCGCCTTGCATCGTCATGAGGGCCAGACGCACAGCTCGGCTGGTTGCATCGCCAGCCGCCCAGGATTTGCGCGACCCCGTGTTGGGTGCGTGCCGATAGGTGCGCAGGCTACCATTGTCGATCCAGGCATTGGACAGCGCGTTCATGATATCTCGCTGATTTCCCCCCAATAATCCCGTGACAACAGCGGTGGAGGCTACCTTCACAAGTAACACGTGATCTAGCCCAACGCGGTTCAAACTATTTTCCAGCGCCAGTATACCCTGAATTTCGTAGGCTTTTGATCATCGCGGTAAGTACATCGCGCATCAGCAGCGGGTCCTGCCCATTTGCTCGGCGAAGCTGGCTCTGATAGTCTGCGCTGGCGAGAATACCGCCCAGGTTATCCGAAGGATGCCCCCATTCGGCAGCTAGCCAGGTATCATTGAAATCTAGCCAGCGAATCATCGTGCCGATAGAGAACGCAGCTTGCACCGGGTCCAGCACAAATGGCGTACCGGGAACGCGCGCTCCATATGGCACAATTGTCCCTGGCACAATCGGCCCCAGCAGTTTGCGACACTCAGGATAACGCAGCGCCAAAACTGCACAGCCAATTGCATCGAGCAGGCAGGCATGAGCTGTCGCATAAGCTTCTCCATTGGAGATGGACGTTTCGCTCACATAGTTGGCAAGTGCGACCAGAACCTGATCAGGTTCTGGTCGCACCATCTCTGGTTGTATCTGGTGAGAACACATCTACTCTGCCCCTCTCAAGTTCTCTGCTGGCTCCGAGTAATCAACCACCATCGGTTTCAAACCTCCTAGCGCTTGGCGAGAGGCACGTACGGACGAGGATCGGGTCCAAGGTAATCAGCGTCCGGGCGAATAAGCTTGTTATTGCTACGCTGCTCAAAGACATGTGCGGACCAGCCAGAGGTTCTTGCCAACACAAAAAGTGGCGTGAATAGTTCAGTAGGAATCCCACAGCAATGGTAGAGCACTGCGCTGTAGAAATCGAGGTTGGGGAACAAACTCTTCTCACGCCTCATCACCTGTTCAATGCGCTCGGCAACGTTATAGAGTGATTGCGCATTGCTGTGCTCAGTCAGGCTCCGCGCCCAGGGCTTGATCACATCAGAACGAGGATCAGAAATGCGATAGACGCGGTGCCCGAACCCCATAATCACCTGCTTTTGCGCGAGTAGCTGCAGTACACCTTGTTCGGCCTGCTCAGGGGTCTGAAACTGCTGGATCAGTGCCATAGCGGCCTCATTCGCGCCACCATGTAAGGGACCTTTCAATGTACTGATGGCTGCGGTAAAGGCGGAATAGAGATCGGAGCGGGTTGAAGCTGCAATGCGTGCAGCAAACGTTGAGGCATTGAACTCATGCTCAGCATAGAGGATCAAGGAGACATTCACGGCCTGTCGTTGGAGTTCCTCTGGAGGTGTGCCGTGTAAGAGATGCAGGAAATATCCTGCCGTACTCTTGTCATCGGTAACAGTTTCAATACGCTGACCGTGGTGATGGTAATGATACCAGTAGAACAGCATAGCCGGAAAGCTAGCGAGCAAGCGATTAGCGACCGCGTACTGATCGTGTGTCGCGCTTTCTGGCTCCAGCACGCCCAGCGCTGAGCAACCAGTACGCAGAATATCCATCGGATGCGCTTGCCCATCCAAATGTTCAAGGATGCTTTTGAGGCCAGAAGAGAGTGCACGCAGAGAGATCAAGCGTTGCTGATAGGTAGTAAGTTCCTCTTGATCAGGGAGCTTGCCGTAGAGCAGAAGATAGGCAACCTCTTCAAACGAAGCATACTGAGCCAGATCCTGGATATCATAGCCACGATACGTCAACCCGACGCCCGTTTTCCCCACCGTTGAGATAGCAGTTTCTCCGGCAACAATGCCTGCGAGACCACCGGCTGTTTTATTGGTCATCGTTTTCTTCTCCACTTTGTCTGAATAGCTGATCAATTTTTTCCTGATAGGATGCGTAATGAAGGAAATCATACAGTTCCTGGCGTGTTTGCATCGTCGAGAGCACCTGCTGTTGCGTCCCTTCGCGGCGTACTGTGGTGTAGACATTGAGCGCAGCAGCATTCATGGCGCGAAAGGCAGACAGGGGATAAAGCACCAGCCTGGCACCGACGCTGGCGAGCTGTTGTGTGGTAAACAATGGCGTCACCCCGAATTCGGTCATATTCGCCAGCAGCGGAATGTCGACAACATCCGCAAAGCGACGATAGAAGACCAACTCGGTCAATGCCTCGGGGAAGAGCATATCAGCACCTGCAGCCTGGTAACACATGGCCCGCTCTAACGCTGGCTCCAATCCTTCGACAGCCAGCGCATCAGTACGCGCCATCACGACAAAATCGCTATCGGTCTTTGCATCAATCGCTGCTTTAATCCGATCAGCCATCTCGTTGGCTGAAACCAGGGCTTTGCCAGGCAGATGCCCGCAACGTTTCGCCTGCACCTGATCTTCGATATGCACGCCTGCTGCTCCAGCGCCGATCAACTGACGAATAGTCCGGTTGATCATCAGCGCGTTGCCCCAGCCGGTATCGATATCCACCAGGACAGGGAGATTGGTCACGCTGGTGATCCGTCGAACATCTTCCAGCACATCGTTCAGCGTCGTCAAAGCCAGATCGGGCAAACCATACGAGGCATTTGCCACGCCAGCACCCGAAATGTAGAGCGCACGGAAACCAACGCGCTCGGCCATCAGGGCGCTATAGGCATTGATCGTTCCAACCACTTGTAATGGCCGTTCAACATTCAGAGCGGCACGCAGGCGAGCACCTGCCGAGGAACTTCTGGTATTCACTGACATACACGGCAACACTGCCTTTGTAGAGCAATCATGCCGTCCCTCCTTCCATGCAAAGAGTTCGAGCGTACGATTCAGAACGCTGTAAGAGCGCGCAACGTCGTCATCCTGAACACAGCATTGTCGACACATGTGTTATAATAAAACATATAGCACAAAAAAAAGGGTTCCGCAAGGGTATCACACACATTGCTGTCGACACTTTCATAAAGAGGAGCATGATGGAAACGAACAGTCAAGGGCTTCTAGCGCGTGTGCTCGAAATGTTCGACACACCCAGATTCGCTCGTGGGATCAATTGCGGAGTGGATTGGCTGTGCCATCGTTGAGGGTCGCCTCCAACCTGGCGACGATCTCAATTCAGTCGATCTCTCAAGGCAGTTTCAGACCAGCCGGACACCTGTTCGCGAGGCATTGCTCCTATTAGAGAAAGAGGGCATGGTGACGATCCCTCCACGCCGACGGCCTTCTGTGGCACGCATCAGTCTGCCTGAAGTGCGTGAAATATATCAGGTGCGTGCCAATCTGTTAATGCTGGCAGCGGAGTTAATCACCAAAGAGGCAACGGACGAGTCCATTGCGGTGCTCAGGGGCTTTCTCCCACAGTTACGGGAAACGTCCGCAGCACAGGATGTCGATGCCTACTTCTGGGCAAATATTGCTTTTCGCGAGGCTGAAGCGGACATTTGTGGCAATGGACAGGTGA
This sequence comes from uncultured Chloroflexia bacterium, assembly GCA_963802635.1. Classification (GTDB taxonomy): domain Bacteria; phylum Chloroflexota; class Ktedonobacteria; order Ktedonobacterales; family Ktedonobacteraceae; genus CAVTLG01. Next base: position 2,780,334 of record CAWDJJ010000001.1, read on the forward strand.
AGCGTATCCTGGACTCGCTGGGATTACGAACGCTCCAGTTACGTCACCTCAGTCTCTCTCAACCAGGACGCCTGGAACAAGCGCTGAACGATAGGGAACGCCAGGTATGCGCATACGAGGAGCGCGATACTGTACTGGCAGTGGCCTTAGCGCGTTCAATTGTATTTAATGCGTTAGAGGCCATCGAGCGGTCTGGTTGGACTGGTTTTCAAACGGAAAAAACCGACGATGTGGGTTGCCAGAAGCGTGATCTGTTGTCTCCCATCTGAATGAGGTAGCTTCTGGAACTTCACCTAAAAAGTGCATGCGCCCAATTTACGCAGGTGTTGAGACGGTCACTCAACTTCTCCCTCTTCTCCGCCAGGATTCGTTCTGTCTAGCATCCTCAATATTATCACCTGCTCTATCCAAGTAGATGCCCTCAATGCGCGTTTTTCCCTTAGCCATTGGACGGTCAGAGATGATCACTCAGGACCTCAGCCCCTATATATAACATTCTCACCCAGGACCTTAGCCCGTATATCATCCTCATCTCGTATAGCATCCTCAATCCTCTCACGTGTTCTAAGCAAGTAGCCATCCTTAATGTCGCTTATTTCCCATGTGAGATCTCTTTGTATATCTTGTATGGCATGCCCTCTTTCTTGTTGAACAAAATCACGTAGAGGCTTTGTAACAGCACGTACAAGCCGAGCAGCCATCTTACTTTCTGTCGTCTCTGACTCGAATACTGGCTCGAAGTCATTGCATGACTGCTCCATTTGGTTTAAATCCGCTTGTAATTTTGGAACGCCAACCTTCTCCATTGCGATGAGATCTCGGTACAAATATCGCAGCTTTTGAGCATCGAGGGATGAAATAGAAAACACAGCCCATCTAGAAAACACAGCCTCACGAAGCATTCCGTCTGCGTCAGCAATGACATTACTCATATCTCGTTTTTCTTTTAATGCTGTATCTAATCTTTTTTTTAGATCAAACAAATTTTCTTTGTAAGATTTTGTAAGTCCTTTAAAATCTTTTTTCGCTTTATCTCTCTCAGATCTTAAAAGTTCTACCATTTCTGGTTTTGAATCTTCAAACTTCGATGTCTTTTTCAATGCCACCATCTGTTTTCTGGAGATAGAGGTGTGCGCATGCCTCTTTCCTTCGTGCGATACGTTCTTGCATACGTGCTATCTCACTTTTTCCTGTTTCAACAAAGTCATGCATAGTTTTGGCACCACCATCTGCTGCTGCCGTGAATTTATGGTACGACTGCTCCATTTGGTCGACATCTGCTTGCAATTTTGGAACATCAACCGTCATCATTGCGCTGAGACGTCTGTGCAATTCACGTATCTTACGATTACTATATCCTTTTAGGTAAATGTCGTTGTAGAGTGTTTCGTAACTGCCTTCGTAGAGTGAAACGAAAGTTTCATTTAACGCTTCTTTCCCGCTTTCATACCCTGCTTTGGCGGTATGAAATTCGCTCACGGCTTCACCTTTCACACCTTCAAACGTTGAAGAGGCTTGTCCACCAACAGGATCAGTATGTTCAGATGCTGCTTGTTCTGTCTGTCTAGCATCCTCACGCTGTATCGCATCCTCAATGTTCTCACCTGTTCTCTGCGAGTATTGATACCCAGTGGGGCGCATTTGCTGTGCAAGTGTTCTTTGTATCTGTTCTATTTCACGCTCTCTTTCTTGTTGAACAAAATCACGTAGAGGCTGTTTAACAGCACGTACAAGCCGAGAAACCAGCGTACTTTGGCCCATCTCTGACTGAAATGTTGACTCGAAGGTCTCGCACGACTGCTCTATTTGGTTTAAATCCGTTTGTAATTCTTCAACGCCAACCGTCCGTGCCTCGGTGAGATTTCGGTACAAATCTCGCAGCTTTTGAGCAGGGAGGGATGTATCCCCAAGAAGTGTTTTGGCTGCCTTATTAAAGTCCTCCTCTATAGCGTTTCTTTTGTAAAGTGCTGTATCTGCTCTGTTTTTTAGAGAGGAACTTTTCTCTCTATAAGGTTTCAGAAATCCTTTATGTTCTTCCCATACGTTTTCTCTTTTAGATATTAAATATTCTATTAATTGTGAATTTGAATCCTCGAACTCGGTATCCTCTTTAATGTTACTATTTATCTCTTTAATATTACCATTTTCATCTTTAATGTTAACTTTTGTCATTTCCTGATAGGAAAGCTTGAATCCCCTTTCCTCTTTCGTGATCCGCTCTTCCAAATCTTTTATCTGACTTTTTCTCGTTTCAACAGTTTCATGCATAGATTTGGCACCATTATCATGTTGAGAAACTGGTTGCTCAGATAAGGCAAATACTGCTGCTGTGAACTCTTTGTGCGCCTGCTCCATTTGATCAACATACGTTCGTAATTTTGGAAGATCAGACGTACTTGCTGTGGTAAAACGTCTGTACAATTCACGCATCTTACGATCATTGTCATAGCTGAAAGAGTGCTGAAGCTTTCCTTTTTCTTCGTGGAGTGAAGCTAGCTTTGCATCGAACGTTGCTTTTTTCTTTTCATACGTTGCTTTAGCTCTATGAAATTCGTTCTTTGTTTTACGCTTTACACCTTCCAAAAAAAGCCTTTGTTGCTCCTGTAACCCTTGTTTTGCTTCTTTCGGAGCGTCGTGATCCAACATTCTTGCTGACTCTGAAACAGGACGAGTCTGTTCAGATGATAATCCCTGTGTTTTTTTCTTTTCATACTTTGCTTTGACTGCATCAAATTTGCGCCTTGCTTTACGTTTCATAGCTTCGAAGAAACTCTTTTGCTGCTCGTGTGACCCTCGCCTCGCTCCTCTTAGAGCGTTGTGATCCAATACCCTTGACTCTGAAGAAGCTTGTTCACCAACAGGACGATTATGTTCAGGTGCTGCTCGTTCTGTCTGTCTAGCATCCTCACGCTGTATCGCATTCTCAATATTCTCACCTGTTCTAAAAAAGTATTCATTCTCGGTGAAGCGTATTTGCTGTGCAAGTGTTGTTTGTATCTGTTCTATTTCACGCCCTCTTTCTGCTTGAACAAAATCACGTAGGGGCTGTTTAATAGCACGTACAAGCCGAGAAACCAGCGTACTTTGGTCCATCTCTGACTGAAATGTTGACTCGAAGGTCTCGCACGACTGCTCCATTTGGTCTAAATCCGTTTGTAATTCTTCAACGCCAACCGTCCGTGCCTCGGTGAGATTTCGGTACAAATCTCGCAGCTTTTGAGCAGGAAGGGATGTATCCCCAAGAGGTGTTTTGGCTGCCTCCTTAAAGTCCTCCTCAATAGCGTTTATTTTGTAAAATGCTGTATCTGCCATTTCTCTTATAGTGCGTATTTTTATTCTATAAATATTTATAAATGCTTCATTTTCTTTGTATGTTTCATTACGTTTAGATGTTAAGTATTTTATTAATTCTGGGTTTTTATCTTCAAACTCGATCTCATTGTTAATCCTACCGTTTGTTCTTTTCCCATAGATAGACCTGATTTCCATTTTCTCTTGTGCGATACGTTCTTGTATACGCTCTCTCTCAATTTTTTCTGTTTCAAAAAAGTCATGCATCGGCTTGGCACCGTCACCTCCTGCTGCAGTGAACTCTTTGTACGCTTGCTCCATTTGATCAACATACGTTTGTAATTTTGGAAGATCAGACGTACTTGCTGTGGTGAAATGTCTGTACAATTCACGCATCTTACGATCATTGTCATAGCTGAAAGAGTGCTGAAGCTTTCCTTTTTCTTCATAGAGTGAAGCTAGCTTTGCATCGAACGTTGCTTTTTTCTTTTTATACTCTGCTTTGGCTTTGTTAAATTCTTTACGTTTTACACCTTCCAAAGAACGCCTTTGTTGCTCCTGTAACCCTTGCTTAGCTTCTTTCAGAGCGTCGTGTTGCAACACGGCTGCTGAACGTTCACCAGGATGAGTATGTTCAAGTTGAGATGCTGTTTGTTCTATATTCGCCATAAGTCTCCTCAAGTACCATGTGAAAAAGTACCCTCTAGCAGAGTAAAGTGGACCCCTGTGCTTGGTCCGTTTCTTATGATACTGCACATACTAGTAAGGAGTATAGCTCATTGGCGGGAACAGACAAGAGAGGAAGAAGGACAGAATATGGTTCATGGTTTTGCCAACCCGGCATTATAACGTGGGTAGTGCATCTGAATCTGGCTCATCGTGCAGCAGAACAGTATATCATCAGAGAATGTCACAGATCGTTTAAAAAAGATCATTGGTCACACCCGCTTCAGGCTCTTCGAGCACATAATTGTCGAGCGTCGTCGCAATTCGCTTATGTCCTAATTGCAATTGCGCCTGTTTCGGTCCTCGCTTCTTCGCTACTCTGGTTCCCACGAATCTGCGAAAATCGTGCGGTTTGATCGTAGCTTCCTGCGTTTCAGCATCCACCAACCCTACCTGCGTTCCATACTGTTTCACAATCCTCCAGACAGAGACTGCTGAGAGAGGTTGATCTGAGAGTCGCGTGTGTTCACCTTCGCTCTTTCCCCCATCGAAGTGCGTAAAGATATAGGCGGACGGTTTGGGACGAACTGCAACCCAGGCCTGGATAGCTTGATACGCTTCGTCAGACATCGGCACATCGCGGTACTTCACTTCATTTTTACTGCGAATATGAAAAGCCCAGTCGCTGTCCCGACGCACAATTTGATCCAGCTTGAGCTGCCGGAAAGTATCTACGCGCAGGCCGGTACTAGCCAGGGTGAGTAGGAGCGCACGATTACGCAGTGCCAGGAGATGATCACCCTCAGCCAAGTCAACCATCTCACGCATGGCATCCGCTTTAATCTCCACCCGATTATGGGGACGCTGATTTTCCTTCAGTCCTTGCATCCGTGCGCCTTCCACTTCCTGAAAGGCCTTGGCCGTCAATGGATGCACATACCCCTGGTGACTGGCTTCTTTCATCATTTTACGTATGGCTGCTGCCATGCGATTAATCGTTGCGGCGGAGTAGCCCCGAGCCGCTCCAGGCTTTTTTTCTCTGGCGAGATGGTTTATCCACTGAGCGAACTTCGTGGGATAACAGGCTTGCTCAACAGTACCAGCGAACTCCAGATAGGCATAAAAATCCCGACAGTAGATGCGTAGCGAAGAGGCATCCAGGTGATGGGACAGGATCGACTGGTCGAAACCGAGATGGGCCTGCATCTCTTGCGCGCGCTTCTCAATAGATAGCTCAGTAGATGGCTTGATCTTTCCACTGTTATGACGAACATACGTTCCAACGCTTAACGCCATCAGTGGAGAAGGAGATGACGAAGCCCAGGGCTGCATTGGCAGATGCATTTCTTGCTGTTGCGCCAGGGAATGATCATACACTGATGGTAAAAGATTATCGTTCATGCACGTCGTCTCCTTCAAGCTTCGCTAACAGTAAGTATACCACAGTTCGTCACATTCATGCTCCTACGCGGCTTATTTCAGGGTGCCAGAGTAAGAAAATGCTTCTTTACTTACCCTGAAAATACAGTAATTATCCGGTTGAAATCATTCGTTCTGTTCACGAGCAGTATACCTTGCTTTCCACTCACTGTGCAAGCTTCTTGAGCAAAGGGCATTGACGATACCGACGATTACGTCCGTCAACGAGTGTGACGATATGTGTCGTCAGAGATACCTTCCTCAAAAGGCTTGCGTTTTTTCTGGATCATCCCTATACTACAGGAGGAAAGAGAAGACATGCGCGCGCGTTCACCCCCTTCTCTTCCAGGGCTGAATAGAGAGGAGCTACGAGGTGTGACGTCACGAGAAGAGCTTGATCAGGCTCCCCATGAGGGAAAGAAGCCAACTCGCTTTGTTGAGGAGCTGACCAACGAGAACGATTACTGGATGTCCTTGACCGATGCCGCGCGAATCACCCGCACGAGTGAGCCAATGGTGCGACGGTGGGTTGCTACAGGTCGCCTTCCCGTAAGAAAGGAGCCGGTCGGTATCAACCAGCGCACACGCCTGGTACGAGCAAGCGATGTTTCACTCATTCGACCAATTGTGGACCCCACGGCGGCGATTACCGACGACATTCATAAGCTCGATTTGCTCAGTATTCCTCGCCAACAAGAGCAAATCATGCATGAGCAGCAAAATCTGTTGAAATTGACGCTGGGGGCACGGCAAGCGTTAGAGGAGCATGTCCATCAAACCCAAAGAGCTTTTGAGCAGAGTGCAGCGGAACTTCAGCAGCAGACGCAGGCATGGAATCACCGTTTGACCTCGCAGCAGACGGAATGGCAACAGGCCCTCAACCTTCAGCAGCAGTATTATGAAGGAGTAACTGCTCAGGTAGACCAGCAACTTCAGGAAATCGTGCATCGCACTGATGAACTCAGCGATCAAGGATTGCAGTACCAACAAGAGCTTGCAAGCATCACAGAACATTTTGAGAAGGCTCACACAACAATACAAAAAACCATCCAGGAGGTACAGGGCCATCTGGAGAGACTTGACCAGGATGTCCATCAGCTATCCCACAGCCTCACCACCGCTCTCAGGCGGCAAGAGGAACGCTTCCAAGGCTTTCTCGCTGGCATAGAGGAGACACTCGCGCGTCACGATCAGGAGCGTGGACACATACAACAGAGCATACAAGATATGCAACAAGAATTTTTGGTGCAGCAGGAGACTCTGGTAGCGCAGGTAGAGCAGCAAAGAGGGGAGATCACAAGTGTCCTGGAGCAGCGATGGTCTGAATTGGCGCAGGAGAGAACAGCGCAACGGGAACAGATGCAGATGCTGGAACACCAGTTGAAGTTAGTGGAAAGACAGGATCAATCAACACAGCAGATCTGGCGGGCGTATCAGGAGCGTGTTGACGAACAGGATCAACGGCTTCAAACGTTGACCATACTGCTGCACAACGAGAGAGCGGCTCGCCAATCGCTCTCGGAGCACCTCACACTTCAGCAAGAACAGGATTCAGGCGCTCGCTCGTCAACTGGAACGCCTCCAGGCCGAGACAGCTCTCTCTAATGGTGATAGAGAAACTATGTGAGTGTTGAAACTCGTGCCTGGTGTTTCTGCTCGCATTTGCGCTCCTGCCGATACAAGGTGGACGCCGAGGGCAGCTTCCTGGGAGCTGTGATGGTCTCAGGCCAGGCTTCCGCTCGCAATCTACCGCACGGCAAGATCTCTGCGTTGATATCCGTCATCGTGAACGGATCAAGGTCCAATTTTCGGTACGAGAAAGAACGCTATCGCAGCAGGTTGTCCACCCACGTAGTCCTGGCCGTTCGTCAGGGCACAGATGAGCCAATCACCTGTTGCATTCGCCGCGCCATCGCGCCTCTATATACCACAAAGAGCGCGACAACGCCAATGATACCCAACGCCAACGTTGTCACAGAAACAGTAATACCAAGTGGAAGAACAAAGTAGGCAACGTTAGGAGCGCCATCCCACAAACCATGCAGAACAGAGACAAAGAGATATGTCACAATCACGAGACCAGTGATACGAAAATGACGTGGTCCACTCTCATGGAATAAGGCTGCGCCAAGCAAAGCGGTCCAGATACCATGACCAAAGGGCGCAAACAAGCCTCGTATCACTGTTGAGGTCAGCGAAGCCTGCACATGACCATTGCTGAGCAAAAACATCGTGAAGGCATAACCAGTACTTTCGAGAGCTGCAAAACCCATACCTATAGCACCACCCAGCAACAGGCCATCCATCGCTGAAGTATGCGGGATGCGTCGCGCAAGAAACGCCACAGCTACAATCTTGCAGCCCTCCTCAATCAGGCCAACAAGCATTGCTCCCCACAGAGATAATCCCTGCGTAGGGTCCGCTGGTATGGGCACTAATAAAGATTCGAGAACTGAAGCTCCAATCACCCCCAACACCCCACCAGCACAAAAACTGGCGGCGACCGTGACCGGCGTCAACGAGCTTATATGCTGGTGATCGTACAAGAAAGCCACGAAGACAACTGGGATCAGAAAGTTGCCCAGCAAGATGACCGTTGGATAGAGATTTGTGTTGCCTGTCAGAAACATGACAATCGTCGTAACAATAAACAGTGCCAGACCGACGAACAGTGTCTTGAACCATCCCCAGCCTCTACGAGGTGGAGCTTGAACCGGTGAGGTCCAGGCATTTTGAGACATATGACGCTCCATTTCACAAGCAAAATGTGATTATCCCAATGGGAGAACAACCCTCGCGCCTACAATATACAACAATCAGCATGATGGAGACCATTCAAAGGCAGTGTTGAGGTGTTTACTCCACACCCGAAACTTGCGCATACCTCATGAATAGCTTAGAATAAGAGCGCAATCTCTTTGATACGCGCCTGTTGCGTCTGCAATGTTACGAAGGAACCGACATATGCGTGAACTATTACCCGATATAGAAAAATGGCGTGCTCGGGGTGAAAAGGTTGCCCTGGCAACTGTCGTCAGTATGACAGGTTCGGCACCGCGTAGACCAGGAGCCAAACTGGCCGTGAGCGAAAAAGGTGAACTCTCCGGTTCTGTCAGTGGCGGCTGCGTCGAGTCCGCCGTCGTGCATACGGCGCTGGAAGTCATCAAGCACGGCACACCACAATTGCTCGAATTTGGTATCAGCGAAGAAGATAATATTACCCAGATTGGCCTGGCCTGTGGTGGCGCTATTCAGGTCTTCGTGGAAAGACTGGATTGCTAAGGAGATATGTCTCATGAGCGAACTGTACGCAGAACTCAAAGACCTGCTAGAGCGTGAGTGCGGCGTAGCGCTCGCCACCATCATACGTGGTCCGGCCTACGTTGGGGGCAAGCTGCTCGTCTTTCCCGACAAAACCGTTCATGGGACATGCGGCCTGCCCGCACTCGATAGCATGGTTATCGATGACGCAGAACAGGCCATCTGGAGCGCAGAAGCGCACATACACACCTATACGCTTCCTGATACAGGTACCATGCAGTCCTTCGATATCTTCATCGAAGGCTTCCCTCCACCACCTGAACTGATCATTGTTGGAGCCGGGCATATTGCTATTCCCTTAACCACATTTGCTAAGACGCTCAACTACCATGTTGTCGTTATCGATGCACGCGCTAGTTTTGCCACACGAGAGCGCTTCCCGCACGCCGACGAATTGATCGTCGCCTGGCCCGACGAGGTATTGGAGAAAATGTCGCTCTATCCGTCTACTTCTGTAGCGGTTCTGACGCATGATCCAAAGTTCGATGAACCAACATTGCGCGTTGTCCTGGCGCGGCACGTTGGCTATATCGGAGCCATTGGCAGCCGTAAGACCAGCCAGGAGCGAACTGAGCGCCTCAAGCAATACGGCATTACAGATGCCCAACTGAGCCTGATCCACGGTCCGATTGGACTGGATATTGGGGCCAACACACCTGGAGAGATCGCACTAGCCATAATGGCTGAGATCGTGGCTACGCGTCATAGAAAGCCAGTAACAGCGATGCGCGACTGGACAACCAGATCACATTGAAACTTCCTGGCTTATTACTCGTCTATATGATTATGGATATGTTATTATAAGCAAGGTATTACTTTGATTCTATTCTACTATTGGTAATATTCGAGAGTGGATATACGTACAAGGGTAGCAGTTAGCATCTCATATTGTGTGCCCTTGTCTGGAAAAGGATACAGAATGTCAGACAACTACAATTCTCCAGACGATCCAACCCAGCCGTCATCGCAACGACCACCCTATCAAGGGCAAGGACAACAGGGCAGGATGGTTCTCGGCGGCTTCCAAATCAGCCGCAATCCTCTCAACGTCGTCCTTATCAATATCCGCCATCGGGACCACAACAGCCGTATGCACCACCGGGATCACAAGCTATACCTCCTACTGCACCCGCAGGATATCCTAACCGCGCGGGCTACCCACAGCAAGGGGCACCTAAACGGGGACGTCGTAAGGTCAGAGTTGGTCGTATTGGCTGTCTTACCCTCGTCGCCCTGATTGCCCTGATTGTCATCACGGGCTTTCTCACCGTCCCCAAAGTATTGGCATTCGGTAGTGCTATCTCTACCCAGTCCCCGCTTAGCACACAGACAGGCTATATGAATACCAGTACACGCACAAACATCCTTATCATGGGCTACGGTGGTGGTACTCATCAGGGAGCCTTCCTCACCGATTCGCTCACTATTATCAGTGTGCTTCCTCAGAGTCACCATACCTCCCTGATCTCTGTCCCACGCGACCTATGGGTACAGGACCCGCCGAATTCGGGTAACTATAGCAAGATCAATGCCCTGTATGAGAATACCTCCAACGATAATGCAGACCCTTCAGCAGGTGGCACAGCCCTTGACCAGAAGGTTTCTACTATTACCGGGCTGGATGTTCCCTATTGGCTGACCATCGACTTTACTGGATTTAAGAAATTCATTGATTCCATTGGCGGCGTGGATGTGAATGTGCCCAACGCGTTTAATGCCTGCTACCCGGCAAACGATGATTCAACCGTCAATGCCAGTTGGATCAAGGTCCAGTTTAATAAAGGTATGCAACATATGGATGGCGCAACAGCTATCGAGTACGCTCGTGCACGTGAACCTCTTGAAGTATGTAACATGGGCACATCCGAGAATCAGGCAGAATTGTCTGATTTCGCACGCTCCGCGCGCCAACAGCTTATCATGCAGGCAGCATTGAAAACAGTCAAACAAATAACAACCTGGCCCCGTCTCTATGCGGCGCTGGATGCTTTGCAACAAACGATCCGTACAAATATGTCCCTGGCAGATCTGGCTACGTTTGCGCTAAAGATGGACCTGAGTGATCCTAAAGCCTCTCACATTGGCTTGAGCAATCAAAATGTGCTGCAAGACGCCGTCTCGAGCGACGGAGCGGATATCCTGGAACCAACCAACGGCGATTGGAGCGTTATTCCGCCTTATGTAAAGCAACATCTATACAATTAGCAGCCGTTTTTCAAGATGCTCTATGTACAGTCTTGACATCTATAAATCATCCCGAACTTTTGGGAAGCCTGTAAAGCAGCGGAGCTGGGATAAATTCGAAAAAGTGGGGATGAGGCAAAAAAAAGCCTCCTGCTCAGGCTCTGAGTCGTGTTTGCTGAGCGTAGGTGAAGCGAGCAAGCAATTCCTCTCTCTTTTGTTGAGTAATGTTGAGTGGATTGGCCGTGTCTCTTAATCTGTCAAGCAGCGATTCCTATCACTGGAGTATATTTGTTGAGGTATCTTGTTCTTTTGGTTTCATCTGATACTCCAGCAAGATTGAGGGCATTGGCGGCAAAATCGAAAACTTTGATGAGAGCTACATCGGGATCTTGAATAGCATCACGAACATGTTCAGCGTAAAGTGCATTCCTGGCTATGATATAGGCTGCTTGCTCTTCATCATCTGTTCCCTTCTTCACTCCTTTTTGCTCTGCTATTTTGTCAAAGTCGGGGTTTGTTAAGCCGGAAACGATGCTTCTTACCCTGCTACTCTGGGTAATCCATTCTACTGCATCAAGTGCCAGTTGTTCTTCTGTTCTCCCCTCTCCGACCTGTCTCTGCGGCACTTTCTGTACTAATTTAGCCATCTGATCTTCTACCGCATCGTGTAATAAGGCAGCCACGACAAGGTCCGTTTCCTTTTGAGCCATAGCTTCTAGTACCTGAGAGGTAACGGCAAGAGGATGCTCAATATACAGTGTGCCATCAGGACGAAGTACTTGATCAATATGGAGTTCTACCATGAGTTCTAATGTGTCGAAGATTCTTCCTGCATCAGCAGGAGCAAAGGCAGTATGAACTTGTTCTTGGAAGGCACTGACTTGCTGAAGGTATCTTGTAGCGTGTGTGCCAGATGCACCACTGTTCCGAAGACGCTCTTCTATACTTTCCATCTTTTTGCACCTGTGAAAAGAGTATTGATCTCTACTAGTTGTTTACGCTATGCACCATGTGGCTCATCCTCCCCATACCGACTCAAGACCCGGGGGTCTCCCACACTTTTGATGATTAGGGTATAAGTAACCATGAAGAGGATTTTTGGCAGTTTCGCTGATTTCTCAGCTTTTTCTGAAGCCGCTTCTCAAGGATACTCAATGGCTCTTTACTTGTCAACAAGTAGTCAGTGTTTTCCCTGCATCATCAAAACCGCAGAAGGGTCCACGCGATGTGCTTTGTATTGAGCCATTTTTGCCACCTCAATTACACAAGCAAGGTGTGTTGCATTTATCATGCATTTTTGTAATTCTTAACGAGTCTTCAACCGATTTCACACGGCATTCTACGCCCCTGAGTTTCAAAATTTCCACTGTAAATCGAAGAATGTTATTATAGTATGACCAACTACGGAGAAGGACATGGACTTTATCGAAGTTTTGCAGAATATTTCATCTAAGATTATAGAGCGAAGCAGTCACCCCTAACCGTGAAAACAGGATAGTTACTACCGAAGAGGAACTTCAGGGATACCAGATAGTGAAGGCAATCGTCTGTGCCGTGATTGATGCTGAAAGAATCGTCTACCGCGATACCCTGAGCTATTTTGGTATATTATGCGACGATAACAATCGTAAACCCGTCTGTCGCTTACACTTCAATGGAAGGCAGAAGTATGTCGGTATCATGAATACCGATAAAAATGAAGAAAGAATACCAATCGACAATCTTAACGAAATCTACAAACTGGCCGACCGTCTCAAGGCAGTCGCCAGATTATATGTCAAGCAGTAAGGTACTTGAACGTCTCCATTGTGGAAGGCATACAGAAAGCAAATTGGTTCACGATAAGCTCCATAACCTTTCGCGGGACAGTGCGAATGCGCGTGCTTTCGCTGAGCATATGCTCTCTTTTCCTGGTCGATCAGCCGGTGAGTGACTCGTTCCCCCAGATGTCGCCTTAACTGGAGTGTAAATCATTTTACTCTGTAAGTCTGGCTCACTTTTGGTGATTCTGGTATTGCTGATGATGATCTTAAATCACCAAGAGTGGGACAGAGCCGAATAATGTCGGTATTTACACGTAATACACTCCACATAAGGCAATAGACGCTCAGTATTTGTAAAAATGTTGCAGTACCTCTTCTTCTGGTGACTTATCCTTGAAAAATGCGGCTTCGTTGCGCTTGACGGCGATATAGGATGTCGCAAGTAACGGTCCCAGAGCATCGAGCAATACCTTATCCTGCTGCAACGCGTCCAGAGCCTCATCCAGCGAGGCAGGCAGGCGACGAATACCAAGTTGCTCACGTTCCTCGTCGGTGTAATTTCCAGGATCAATTTGTTGCGGCGCACCAGGGTCAATGTGCCTGGCAAGACCGTCCAGGCCAGCCGCAATCAGAGCACCTAAGGCCAGGTAAGGATTGCCACTATGGTCAGAAGGTTTGAGTTCAAAGTTAAGAGAGTCTGCCTCACGGCCTCGAAAGGGCGAGGGAATACGGATAGCACCTTCACGGTTGTCAAAACCATACACACCGTAGGCTGAACTCCAGTAATGGGGGAGCAGACGACTATACGAATTGGGGCTGGCACAGGTGATGGCAAGCAGGGCATCGATATGCTGCAGCACACCACCAATGAAATACTTGCCGAGTTGACTCAGATCTCCACGCTCCTGAACATCATAAAAAAGATTTTTGCGCGGTTGCTCACTACTGCCGGTACTCCATAAGCTAAAGTGAATATGAGCACCGCTCCCGGCCTGATCAAGAAACGGCTTGGGCGCGAAGGTCGCATAGAGATCGCTGCCACGCACCGTTTCACGCACCAGACAGACATGATCGGCTGCACGCAACACATCGGCATGATGGATAGAGAGTTCTTGCTGAGCTGGCCCAAGTTCGGTGTGGAAAAGCTCGATAGAGAGACCTTGCGCCTCTAAAGCTGCTAACACGCGGTCGATAACTTCAGCCTGTTCATCCAGTCCAATTGTGCTGTAGCAGAGACTATGATCGGCGGGCACATAGTGTCCATGATCTTCACGCGCCAGGTAAAACTCGTGCTCAAAGCTGGCCTCGGCCTGCATACCCTGCTTAGCAAGACGCGCGATCATACGTTTGAGGAAGCTACGCGGACAGGCTTCCCACGGCTCACCGTCAAGGCGTATCATATCGCAGAGCATGCTGGCAGTATTGGGGACGTAGGGCAAAATAGCAAAGGTCTCTGGATCAGGCACAAGACGAAATTCACCGACCGGCCCCATGCCTTTCACAGATGCTAGCACTTCAACAGCGGTAAATGCCTGCATAGCGAGCGTTTGCCCAATGCCCTCATGGATACGACTGGCTAACTTACTCACATGGGTAGATTTGCCACGGATGATGCCACCATTATCACAATATTGAAAGCGTACAAGCCGCAAGTGGGCAGCCTGGGCCTGGTGCACGACCTCTTGTACATTCATGAATCCCATTCTCCTACTAGCCATCATATAATAAGGTAGTGTGGACCTTGATGGGAGCAGTATAACAAAGGGTATAGCAGAAAACAAGCGAAGATGAGATATGCTATACTCAAGCAATATCCATACCCATAGGCATTCAGAAACGCAACTCTCGTTGCTAGAAATATGCGGGAGCATATTTCTCATCTGAATGCAAGGCAATACAGAATAGCAGGCAGGCTCCTGTTTGCACTGCATAGGATCGCAGGGAAATAAAGGACACAGAAAGTGCACCTAATACCCATATGCATTCAGAAACGCAACTTCCGTTGCTAGAAATATGCGGGAGCATATTTCTCATCTGAATGCAAGGCAATATAAAGATTACGAGATAGAAAGTTGCCACAGCTATGCACAGTAGACAGACAGAAGTGCTGAAAGTTCATCCTACACAGCCCGAACAAGCCAGCATTGAACGTGCCGCCAGCCTCATACGCGCGGGTGATATGGTCGTCTTTCCTACCGAGACGGTCTATGGTCTCGGAGCCGACGCCTTACAGCCAGCCGCACTAGAGCGTATCTTCGCCGCCAAGGGACGACCCTTTACTGACCCCTTGATTGTGCATATCGCTGATCATGCGGCACTGACGACGTTGATCAGCGAGGTTCCCTCCGTAGCGTGGCAACTGGCAGAAGCGTTCTGGCCTGGACCTCTCACGTTGATTATGCCAGCCAGTTCGCGTGTGCCAGGTTTGGTCACGGCTGGATTGCCAACAGTGGCAATACGTATGCCACGCCACACCATCGCACTGGAGCTGATTCGTGCCGTGGGTTCACCTATCGCGGCACCAAGCGCGAATCGCTTTATGCACGTCAGCCCCACCATCGCTCAGCACGCTCTAGCAGATTTGCAGGGACGCGTACCACTTATTCTGGACGGTGGACCCTGCATGGTAGGAGTGAAATCGACGGTGCTGGATCTTTGTGCGCCCGAGCCGAGGATTTTACGCCCCGGCGGCGTGAGCCTGGAAGCGCTACGTCGCGTTATTCCTGCTGTCCAGTACGCTCAGCCACAGGCACAAAGTGAGCAACAGAACGAGGCGCAAGCTGCTCCTGGTCAGATGCTCGTCCATTATGCACCAACCGTGCCAACAGTACTTTTCGCAGGGTCGCCAGAGGCGATGCGCCAGGCCATGCTGGCAGCAGTACAACGCTATCGCGCTGACGGTGAGCAGGTAGGCGTACTGGTAGCCGATGAGGATGTGGCAACCTTCACGCAGAGCGGCGCACAGGTGTACGCACTTGGCACAACGCCTGAACAGATCGCTACGCGCTTATTTGCTGGTCTGCGCGCGCTCGAAGACGCAGGAGTACAGGCCATCCTCTGTCGTAGCTTTGCGGAACAGGGTCTGGGTCGCGCTATCCATGATCGTTTGTTGAAAGCCGCTGGTGGTCAGGTGTTCAAATGTTCATGATTGTCAACGTTAACGCTTTTGTAGGTGATGGATCTTGAGGGCGATTTGTAGCGAGAGTCGCAGTTCGGGATCTTCAAGCGAGCGTCCCAATAGCGCTTCAATGCGGTTGAGACGGTAAAGCAGTGAGTTGCGATGAAAATGCATGGTGCGCGCCATCTCGCTGAGATTACAGTTGCAGCGGAAGTAGCCTTCCAGGGTCTCAACATACGTACTGTCATGATTAAGCAACGGACCAAGCGTCTCCTGGTAGAAGTCGTCCAGTTCGCTGTTCCCATTCAGGTAGAAGAGAAGACGATAGATGCCTAAACGCGCGAATGAATGCAGGTTGCCTTCGCCAAAAAGACGTCGCCCGATCTCTAATGCCTGCTGCGCTTCGCGGAACGAATGCGGTATCCCTTGCAGGTGCCTGGCGATGCGACCAATACCACAGGAATAAGTGGGCATGTGCGCGCCATTACTTCTCCCCGAAGGGATACGCGTAAGCAGACGCTCCATACGCGAATAGATGGCATTCTCCGCATCACGCTCCTCTTCAGTGCGCTCACTTACGACGGCAAGCGGCAGTAAGGCGATGACACGACGAAACTCGGTGAGTATCCAGCAAGTAGGCCACACGCGCAACAGTTCATCACGCACACGCTTGCTCCATTGAGCAAGAGGACTGCTACCCAGGAAATCACTCTCGTCTGCGGGGATCTCAAAAACGACGACGATCTGCGGTGTAGCAAGATCATAGCCAAGCAAGCGAGCACGTGCCATCATTTCTTCAGGTGACTGATAATGACCGTGCAGCACATCTGTCAGGGCCTCTACCAGATAGCGGCTCTCTACCTCGCTGCGTTCACGCTCACGCGCAAACTCGATGGCGAGAATGGGGGTAACTTTGCCCAGGATGATGCGCTCCAGATAATCGAAATCACTCTCACTGCCAACTAATGAGAGATAGCCGACGATCTCGTGGCGGATCAGGATGGGATCAACGACGCGTGTTAAGCCTTGCGCTCGCAGCAACTCGTCAGTGAGTGCTTCCGGGAGTACTAACGAGGCAGCATGCAGAGGCGTGGCCTGAAAACGTATATGCTGATCGGCATCTTGCACGATGATCCATTTGCCGCGAATATTCGCAAGATACTCACAAACGCCCTGGATACCAGCACCCTGCACACTCAAATCCATCAATTGATGGGCAATATCAGTCGCCTTGCGCTCGGTCTCACCCTGGAAACTGACAACAAAAGTGCTGACCTCGCGCGCGATCTCTTCGAGTAACGCAGACGAAGGCAGCAAAATAAGTGGTAAATGTAGCTGGTCCGCGAGATTTCTGGCATCATCGCCTAAAGCCTCGACGGACTGAGCGGCCACCCCAATGACGGCAACTCCTGCTTGATGCAAGCTTTTGAGCAGATGCGGAAGCGTTTCGTCAAGACGACGCAACTGTGAGAGCCTGAGCAACGCCAATTCGCCCCCTTGCACACTCTCAAAAGCCGGTAAACGCGAACGCATACAACAGGCCCACGTCACCCGGCGCTCTAACCCTCCCCTGCCTGCGATCAGTTGTGCATCACGTGAGGCAAGCAGCGTAAGGATATTACGAACCGACGCCGACGATTGTGATTGCGAAGGGGTTATACTGCTCATAACTCACATGCCAAAAGATGTGTAGCGCTTAACGCCGTACAGTAGATGGAACAGCTACGGTCCCTGCCTTCTGGGCTAGTCGCTGCTTTTCCTTGAACTTCTTTGCTTTCACAAGATGCTTGTGCCAGGCAACTTTCTTTGCTTTGTTCATAAGTATTATAACCTTTCATAAAAAATTGTAACTATTCAACGATCACAAGGACAACCGCAAGGGATTGTCTCTACACGCTTCTTTAGTATAGGTCGGATTGGCCGCAGCAGAGAAGCATGCTATATGTTACTCTTCGAGGTCGTTGTTGCCCTCGAAGTCGATCTCGGTCATGTCGTCGCTTTCGTCTCCGCCATCATAGTACTCGTCGTCATTGCCAGGATCGTCCTCTTCGTCACGGTCGTAGCGCAACATGGAGTCCTTGATGTAGGCACGCACAGTATCCCGATCACCACCAGCCTGGGCAGGGAAGCTGACCTTCCCAAACATGCTGGGGTGTTGGTACTCTTCGCGGATAATCAGACGAACCTGATTTTGTTCGACAGCTAGAACTGCAGCCGCGTAACGGTTGCCTCCCTGCATGAATTCGATAAGACGACCCGTCAGGCGAGGCTCGATTTGCCCGATTTCGGTGCCAGCGGCGTTACGTACAAGTAGTCGATGACCTTCAACATGCAGATTCACTTTATCTCCGACTCCAATATGCATAAGGACAGATTGCAGAGCCAGGTTAATCAGCTCGGTGACAACTGTCTTCCCCGTTTCCTCAATAAAAAGCCGGGGGTCCATGCGATCAACACCGCCAGGCAGACGTACAGGTGTTTCAGGAAGCGCCTCTAAGCGCTCCAGGTTTCTCCTGGCAATGCTGTTCCCAGGGCTGACCTTCAACGTCTGTGAGTAAGCCTGGCGCGCTTCGGTATACTGCCCCAGCTCGCTATATGCCTTCCCCAGACGATTTAAGGCGTCCGGCTCCAGAGGAAAAAGGTTCAAGACGTTCTTGTTTACGTTTACGGCCTCTTCCCACTGGCCTTCCTGAGCCAGTTTGACAGCCAACTCTGTCCACTGCTTCTTCAGGCGTGCTTTCTCTTCAGCCGACAGTGCTTGCGTCATCAAAACATCCTCCATCTTCGCGGGATACTTTTTCTCTAGTTCGCTTATTATAGCGCAATAGCGCAACCTTGTAGGGACCAGGCCGTTGCCCGCTCAATACGTACCTGTACAAGATCCCCGGGTTGCATAGCTGTAAGACCTGCTTCGCCCGGCTCTGGCTGGGGAAAGAAGACCAATTTGTTCGCGCGATTGCGCCCTTTCCATTGTTGGCGACCGTGCGTTGTATTTGAGTCCTCAACCATCACTTCTTCAATCTTCCCAATGGAAGCACTATTCAGTTCAAAAGCGATGCTTTCCTGTACCTCTTCCACTGCGTGCAAACGCCGTTTTTTCTCGACTAATGGTATATCATCTTCCCAACGCGCCGCTACGGTGCCCGGACGGACAGAGTAGGCTGCGACGTGGACGATATCGAAACGAATGTTCTTGAGGAGATCCAGTGTGTGCTGAAACTCGGTCTCGGTCTCACCACAGAAACCGACGATGACGTCTGTGGATAATGAGACACGTGGCCACAATTCACGCACACGCGCGATACGCTCGCAATATTCGTCCAGGGAGTAGCCCCGCTTCATACGCTTGAGCGTCTCATCGTCTCCAGCCTGCACGGGAATATTCAGGTGCTCACAGACTTTGGGCAGATGAGCCATACGCTCAATCATGCTATCGGTCATATAGCGTGGATAAGATGTCATGAAGCGGATACGCTCTAAACCCACGATCTCACTCAAGTTTGTCATCAAATCAGCAAGATCAGGCTTCTCTGGCAGATCCAACCCATATGATTCTACGGTCTGACCGAGCAATGTCAGTTCTTTGGCACCTTTGGTGACTAAAGAGCGAGCTTCGCTCAGCAATTCATCCATTGGGCGACTACGCTCACGACCACGACGATACGGCACAATACAGTAAGTACAGACTTTGTTGCAACCAAGTACTATTGGCAACCACGCCGCCGGACTGACTTGCACTGGTGCGATATCGGTAGGGTAATGGGCAATCCGCTCACCGGGCTTAGGCGTGATCGCCATCGGTAGCACCGTTTGTTTGCCCGCCCTGGTAAAAGAGGTGGCGAAGGTGGGCAAAACAGGCTCAGAAGATGCAGTGTCAGGCTCAGGCAGATACTCGATATCGAGGCAACCCGCTCCCGAGATTGGCGTCCAACGCTCTTCCAGGAAACGTGGTAGGATGTCAGCCTGCTCGACTTTCATGAAGAGATCAACGTGCGGATAGTGTTTGCTGAGGTCGTCAATGGTCTTCTGATTGCCAATCATACAACCCATTAAGGCGACTAACAGGTCGCTACGTTGCTCTTTGCTGCGCCTGAGCCGCGCGAGCAGGTTGTGCGCCTTCTCTTCTGGAGCACGGCGCACACTGCAGGTGTTGAGGACCACGAGGTTGGCCTGCTCCATGCTGGCCTCTTCCCAACCTAATGCATCAAGCATAGTCTGAATACGCTGAGAATCTGCCTGATTCATCTGACAGCCGACAGTCCAGATATGGTATTTTCCGTGTGGAATAGTGGTCGTGGTCATTTCAAGTGCCTCACTTCGAGCATCAATGGCATGTGTATTAGTGCATAGGATAGCTCTTACCTACTTGTACTAATTGTGGTCGGTATTATACACCACCACACGCTCCCTGTCACTATGCATCCAGGGTGGATCTCCATCCTTCCAGGGGATTTGTCGGGAAATAGGGTCAAGCATGTCTCCCCACATGGACGGAGAGCTTCAGGCTGTCTCGCCGCTATTTTTTACGGCGGTCTTCGACACGTGCGCTGGCCGTCTTGGATTCGCCTCCACTGGCTCGCGGTAGGCTGTCGGCTGGCACCAATTCGATATGCGGCGTGTTGCCGGTGATCGATTTTACGGCCTCGGCCATTTTCCCTTGCAGTGTTTGGACGTATTCGGCGTGCTCCAGGATGGCGCGATCTTTTATTTCAACTTTGAGATCGAAGGTGTCCAGATCGTTCTTGCGATCTACAATGATACGGAAGTTGGACGCGGTCTCGGAAAATTTTACGAGCGCGGCTTCGATCTGGCTAGGGAAGAGGATTAAGCCTCGGATAGATACAGCGTCATCACTACGACCCTTGATGGCTCCAATCTTGGGATGTGTACGACCACAGGCACAACGCTCCTCCCACCAGGTGCGCGAGAGGTCGCGGCTACGATAACGAATCATGGCCGTGCCATCAGCAGCTAGCCAGGTCCAGACAAGCTCTCCGTCCTGTCCATCGGGGACTGGTTCACCGCTCTGGGGGTCAATACATTCGACCAGGAACGAGTCAGCCCAGGCGTGCATGCCATCACGCACCTCACATTCACAGGTCATGCCTGGTCCTAAAAATTCAGTCATACCGAATTCGTCGTAGGCGGTAATGTTGAACAGCTCCTCCAACTTGAGGCGCGTCTCCCAGGGCCACGGCTCGGCTCCAAAAAGCCCTACCTTGAGCTTTGTCTCTCGCAGGTCAACACCACGCTCGGCTAGCTTGTTGCCGAGATAGAGTCCGACTGATGGCGTCATACAGAAGGCCGTGACGCCAAAATCGACGATAAAATCGCGCATGCGCTCGTATTGACGCGCGTCCGATCCCATGGGGATGGTCATGATGTCCATTGCCATAGCTCCATAATGGAAACCAAAACCGCCCGTGGGGAGACCATAGCCGTAACAGTTCATTACTATGTCGCCCGGGCGCAATCCAACCATCCATAGTTCGCGTGCGTTGAGGTCCGCCCAGTTGGTGATGTCTTTTTTTGTGGCGAAGACAGGAACACTCTTGCCCGTGGTTCCACTGGTGGCATGCAGTTGTAAGGCTCCGCCAGATCTGCCTGGCGATGTCAATGCCAGCCCGTATGGGTAGGCTGCTCGCACCGTCTTCTTCTCAAGGAAGGGAAGCTTGCGGATATCCTCCAGCGACTGAATATCTGATGGCTTGATTCCTGCCTCGCTATAGAGTTGATGATAAAATTGGTTGTGCGTATAGGCTCGCTCAACAATAGTCTGCAGTCGCTGTAGTTGTAAGCCTTTGAGCTTGCTTTTGGGCAGTGTCTCCAGCTCCTGATTGAAGAACGTGCGATGATTGATCACAAGAATACCCTCCAGGTCCGAATTTAGTTCTCCCTACACCTGTCACGCCAGATATGATAATATCAATACCATCCACGCCTTCTGGCACGAGTCATTTTAGTGAAATGAGGCTGAAGATGTCAAGTGGTTTTGCACCAGATAACGTTATTTTGTGTGGTTGCGGTATAGGGGATGTGACCAGAAAAAGGGGGAGTGAAGAAATTGCTGTCACCGGGTATTACAGGTCTTTGTTCATGTTTTAATTGATCATTCAGTCATTTCTATTATAAAACGGTATTTGAGGAGCATCCACGTTATGACGGAGCAGATACAGGCAGTTATTTGGGATCTCGATGGTGTTATTCTCGATAGTAGTGAGGAGCATCGCCAGGCCTGGCATCGCATGACCAGGGAGGAGGGTTTACCCTTTAGTGATGAGCAGTTCTGGGCTACTTTTGGCATGCGCAATGATGCGATTATTCAGCAGTTGTGGGGACCTCTACCGCACGCACGCGCTCAGGCTCTGGCGGATCGCAAAGAAGCGTTTTTTCGCGAACTTATCGGCGAAACTGCGGCTCCTCTGGCTGGCGCGATTGAGTTGTTGACCACACTACGCGATGCTGGCTATGCGCAAGCTCTGGCTTCTTCTACACCAACGCAGAACATTGAGGTGATTAGTAAGACTCTGGGATTGGAGCGGTTTTTGTCGGCGCTCGTTTCAGGTGAGACGGTACCCCATGGGAAGCCCGCCCCTGATGTGTTTCTGAAGGCCGCTGAGGTGCTGGGTATGACTCCGGCAGAGTGTCTGGTGATTGAGGATGCTGTGGCTGGCGTTCAGGCTGCTCACGCGGGCGGCATGCGCTGCATTGCGGTGGCTGGTGAGCGGGATCTGCCCGGCTTGCGCGCGGCAGAGTTGATGGTGAAAGATTTGACGGAGGTTAGTGTGGCACGCATACGAGAACTGTAGAGACGTTTTTGTAGGATGTTTTTTGATTTTCGGCTTGACATACAAGGAGAGGCATGGGAAAATACGGCAATGTTCTGCAGATGGAGGTGTAGGGACTCCGGTGGGTCTCACCGTCTTCAAAACGGCTGGGGGGTCGCTCGGCGCGGTCCCCGGTGGGTTCGACTCCCATACGCCTCTGCCCCTGTTTTACATAATGATTTATGTGCCTATCATTTTACCCATAGGTTTTGGAGATTTCCAAAACTATGCTTCCCTTTTCTTCCTCCAAAATTACTGACAAGATAAAATGCTAAGAGCTTATCCGAAAACTGGGTTTTGGCTCTGGATTAAAGCGGTTTCAGACAGGTTTTCGGATAAGCTCTTAGTATGGAGTATTTACAGTAAACGGACATTTGTGAACTCTGGAAGCTCTCCAGTTTCAAGCTTAGCCTGAAGTTCTGTTATATGAGAGGGATCTGGTTCTTCTTGATCCCAACATCCAGGACCATCATTGTCAACGTAACGAATGAAATCAGAGGCAAGATAATAGGGACTTATTAATAGCAAGATTAATTGAGCGCTATTGAGGCGCGAATTAAGCGATTCTCGCCACTCTATTCCTGCTCGATCGGCATTATCGTTAGCGTCAAACAGCGTGATGAGATTTTGCCTTTGAAGAGGAACAAGATGATATTTTAGCTCTTGCCAAAGAGGTTTATCTTTAGTAGCGTAAGATACAAATACTTCAATTTTCATGCTTTTTATATACATCCTGTCGGCTTTAACTTGAAATGCTTATTACACGCTAACTCTTTTCTTACAGGCTCTCTTTCATTCCGAACGTTACTTTTCCCCAGGCACTCGCTCAAACGAGACAACTTTATTGAAATCGTGCAGGTACGCTATCACTCGCTCAACAGACAATGGGTCTTGCTTGCCCTGGTTCCACTCTGCTCTATCGAGCGTTCCTATTACTTGATAGTCGTTGCCAATGGCCTCCGGGTTGATGGTCATAAATTCGGTGGCGATCCGCTGTTCTAGCTGAGTCTGGTGAACAATCAGCAGATCACAGGAATTGCAGAAGCGACATTGCTTGTCCAATATGGCGGTATGTTTGGGGTTCACATTCACGACCAGGGAGAACTTGCGGAGCCGAGTCTTGCTCTGACAACGTGGACAGATGGTAAAGCGTGTATCCTGGTACGTGTTCAGGAAGAAGTCGTAACGTGGGCATTGTTCTCCGAGTTGTCTCCAGGTGCTTGTCACGGCATGTCCGACTTTCTCAATGATAGTGCAGGTAGTGAGTTCACCCTCATCGTTCTTTTTATACAAGGCAAGAGATTGTTTGACATCCTCCTCCTGAGACAGATTGATCAGTTTATGTCCGATGATAGGTTTCTTGGAGCGTCGAATTTCTGGCAACTTCTTCAAATTATCGCTTGCAACGTGATAGTCAGGGTCCGTGACAAGTGCTTGCTTAAGTGCTTCTTCGGCCTCATCGTAACGGAATTGCATCATCAGGCAGACTCCCAGGTTCCCCCAATACGACGGTACTTTGCTCCCCGTTGCAGTGAGTTGTCGGAACAGTAGTTCGGCCTCTTGCCATTTTTCTTGTCTCACCAGACGCAGTGCCTGTGAGAAGCGCTCCTCCCTCTCCATATATTGCTCGAATGTGATGTCCGTTTCGTGCGCCTGCATGGCTTCTTGAAGTTCCTGGCGGCTCTCCTTCAATTCCATAACAAACTTGCGGGCCATTTCGCTCGTGTCGTTTTTTGTGAGTTCAACCGCACGCTCAAAATCCCGCGTAGCTTCAGCAGGGCGTGACAGATAGTGACAGGCTAGGCCATGATTGTACCAGAACTCAGCTATGGTGGGGTCGATACTGATCGCTTCGCTGAAAACATCATAGCTTTGCTGGTAATGTTTCAGCATGCCGTGTGCCAGCCCCAACAAAGCGAGTATCTCAAGACGCAGTTCTGAATGGCTGGGCAAGGAGTTGAGCAGCGGTTCACAGGTGTTTACGCAGCCTGCAAAGTCACCCATGAGCATCTGCTGTTGGGTATACTGAGCACGATGCACCAACGATTTGTGTATTTGAGATGGTATCGATGCTCTTTGTTGCAATTGTTTCATAGACCCTGGTTGTTTCGCTCGCCTTAATTGCTTTGCTCGCTTTGATTGTTTCGACATACTTTCTCCCACTCTGCGACATTGACCAATGCCTGCACTTTTCCATTGCGTATCTTCCTCCATCACTCACACATAGCATATCACGAGTGTGTCCTTCTATTCCACGTTTACAATAGACCACACAATTTAAGAATTCCAGTCTGAGAGAAGTCGCAGTTGAGCAGATCCCTGGTGCTCATCTGCTCAGTGTTCCTCTAGCTAATCCAGCGCAACTATAAACTTGCGTACTTCATAACCCGTGGTCAAATCATTCCAGCTCAGTGTCGGGGCGCGCTCAATATGCAGTGTGTCAAGAACCAACAGGCGCTGCAAAAAGATGTCCGTTTCCTGAATCGCAATAAACGCGCCCGGACAACGATGAGTCCCATCACCAAAACTCATTAACATAGAGGGAATATGCTCCCCCTTCAGTTCACGGCCAGGACACAGAGCCAATGGCTCCTCCCCAACAACGGATTCATCTGTATTCGCAGCGTAGATATGCAGATGGATCATAGCGCCTTTCGGTATGGTCACAGAAGTTCCCTGGCTTTCGATGCTTATGTCAGCGGTAGCACGGCGGTAAAGATGTCCAACGATTGGTTCTAGGCGCAACACTTCGTGAAGTAGCTCGAAGCGTTCCTCTTCAGGAGCCGCCAGATAGCGAGCACGCAGATCGGGATGCTCTAGAAAATGCCAGGCCGCAACGCTAATAAACTCGCGTGTTGTCACCATGCCTGCTGCTGCGTAGGTCACACATTCCGTCAATATCTCGGTATTGTTATAGTTCTGGGCCATCAGGTGAGAAATAACATCATCCTGGGCCTGGCGTTTACGAGCCTTAATAGCGGGTTTGACATCAAAGAGAAAGAACGTCAGGACATGGCGTTTATTGGCTTGCGCACGCAGCTTGACGAGTGGTTGCCAATTAATGCGCAAAGATGGCTGCTGAAAGAATGCATCCAGTCTTTTCGACATCCCTGGAACACGTGTATTGGTTAACCCGACAACGCGACCCGCGACCTGTACGGCCAATGACAGACTCAGTTTGCTCAAATCGGCACGTTTCTTGCGCTTGAGTTTGTCGATGAGCTGATCGGTTAATGCTTCCATGAACTGGCGGTAGTTGTCACTGACGGTCTTCGGCGTAAAAAAATGTGCCGATATTTTGCGCTGCTGATTATGAACCTGGCCCTCCTGGTAGATAATGGGCACATTGGTCATGAAAGGAATGGTTGTGACCTGATCAGCATTGAAGCCAGCTTGCTTGGTATGATTGCTACGTAAGATTTTTCGCGCTTCTGCGAAGCCTCGTACCTGCCAGATACCCTCGGCGTCACACTCAATTGGTGTTGTGGTAGACTGTATAGGGCGCGAGGTTTTCTGCTGTGGCAGGGCCTGATGGTCAACTGGACATTGCGCTGGGGTTCCCGACGGTGTAGTCGTCGAGTTATTTGACGGTGTTATGGACACAGAGCACCCCTGTTCCTTTCTCATACTAGTACAGTGAGGTCGAGATATATCCAGGATAAGAATCAACCTGAGAAGGTTATGCAAGGCTTATTTTATCCTGGAGCTATTTAGATCGTTGTGTACTAGTTATTTTTTGATGTTGCACATAACTTATGATGTACAATATATCATAATAACAAGAAAGTCAAGGCAATAAGGCTATGAGCGAACTACGACAGCCACAGACCGATCAGGTCTGGATGATTGAATTGCGCGGTATTGAGCCGATTATGCAGGAAGAGCGGCATGGCTCACCATTCTGAGCTATTTTGGGTCTGGTTTGCGGCAAACATTGGTATTCTGGGCATCGTCTATGGAGGTATCCTGACGGCATCTGGGTTGAATTTGTGGCAGAGCATGCTGGTAGCACTTGTTGCTCCATTAGCTTCATTTGCCCTTGTGGGCGTGCTGAGCGTCGCGGGTAAATGGGGTGGAGCGCCTATGCTCACATTATCACGTGCTCCATTTGGTACGCGTGGAAACCTGATCCCTACACTCATTAGTTGGATCAGCCTGGTTGGTTGGGAAACTGTCTCTGTCATCACCGCAGCATACGCCCTACTTGGTTTATGCAATCTTGCCGGGCTACCGTCGAATGCGCTCTGGACCGTGGTGAGTCTGGTGATTGTTGCGCTCCTGGTCATTGCGATTGGCCTACTGGGACATGCGACCCTCGTGTGGATTCAGCGCGCCGCTACCTTGATCTTTGGTATACTCACACTTGTGATTGTCATGTTCTTAGTTGCCAGAACACACTGGTCCACTGTGTTGTCAGCTCAGACAGGTTCCTGGAATGCAGGCGTACTGGCAACTATCAGCATCATTATCGCGGGTACTGGTCTTGGTTGGGCCAATGCTGGCGCTGACTATGCCCGCTACTTGCCGCGCAACAGTAAAGGCAGTGCCATTATCTGGTGGACGGTCTTCGGCTCTACACTCCCACTTTTTCTGCTTATCATGGTCGGCGTTTTGCTTTCAAGTAATATCAGCAATCTCGCCAATGCTACAAACCCCGTTCAAGCCATCGGTAGCGCCTTACCTTCCTGGATGGCTGTCCCCTATCTGATAACTGCAGCAGGAGGCTTAATCGTCGAAGCTGACCTGTCGATTTACTCATCCGGTCTCAATCTGCTGACAATTGGACTCAAAGCGCAACGCTACAAAACTGTGCTTATCGATGGTATCCTGGTAATTGCCGGGTCTATTTATGTTATGCTCATTGCCCAGAACTTCTTCGGTCCCTTCGAGAGTTTCCTGCAACTACTCGCTGATGGCCTTGCTGCATGGTCTGCCGTATTCCTGGTCGATATGTTAGTACGCCGTGACTACGATGCATCTGGTCTGGCAGATACCAGTTCTAGTAGTTGCTACTTCTATACAGATGGAGTACACTGGGCTGCTATTGTCGCCTGGCTCCTTGGTATTCTGGTGGGTCTGGCATTCACCGTCTCACCATGGTTCCGCGGACCATTGGCGACTGGTGTCTTCGCTTCCAGCAGCCTTGGCTATCTGATTGGCTTTGTTGTAAGCGCACTTGTCTATGCAGTATGGCTGGTCTTAGAGCGGAAAACACATGATACCCCGACGCAAGAGCCACAGAAGGAAATGGTATAACAATGAATACATTGAGGATACAACCTCGCCGACTGGTTCTTGTGGGCAGTGTGCTGGTAGATATCCTTATGTACGTTCGAGCAGTTGCCTGAGCGTGGCAGTGATCGCATCGCCCGGGCAACACTCCTCACTTCTGGCGGAGGTTTTAATGTACTACTAGGAGCTACACGTCTTGGTATGCCTGTTGCCTATGCGGGTCGAGTTGGCGATGGTCCCATGGGCAATCAGGTGATGGCTGATCTGACTGCCCATGGGATTCCGCTTCTGCTCCCTCGTGTTGCAGGTGAAGACAGCGGTTTTGATGTTGCTCTGGTCGAATCCAGTGCTGAACGCACGTTCGTCACTGCACCAGGAGTCGAAGCATGCCTCCAGATGGCAGACTTACAAGCTCTTCCACTGCTGCCCGGTGACGCTATTTATGTTTCTGGTTATGATCTGTGCTACCCTATCTCAGGTGCTGCCCTAGGGCGTTGGCTGCCTACGCTCCCTCCACAAAATTTGCTGGTCATCGACCCCGGACCACTCGTCGCTGAGATTCCTGAGGAGCGGCGCAGACTTGTTTTTGCGCGTACAGACCTTTTGAGTCTTAATGCACGTGAGATCGCTATACTCAGTGCATCAACCAATCTGTCAGAAGCCGCAAAACATCTTACGCTACAAATTGCGCCTGATGGCCTGGTTGTAGTGCGGGCTGGCGCTCAGGGTTGCTGGATAGCGAGCAGTGCTTTTTCGCCACAACATCTACCACCTCGTCTAACGCGAGCAGTTGATACAACCGGGGCTGGTGACGCTCACGTTGCTGCACTGCTCACATGGCTTGCCGCTGGTAACGATATACAGACAGCCGCTATGGTGGCAAATATCGCAGCCTCTATCGCAGTCGAAAGGAGTGGTCCAGCTACCGGTCCAACGACCCAAGAACTGGAGACTGAGTTACCATTTTTATAGTAAATGCTGCTTTCCCGTTTACGAAGTCCATTGGAGCCTGTTGAGGAAACGCACGCCGCTCGGTTTCATTAGCAAATACAGCGGCTCAAGGCAAACAATTCAGACACTTGCACTATCTTTTGTAAAAAAGTGGAAAAATACTTGAAAAAAGGTATCTCTTCGTGCTACACTAATTCATTGGAAGAGGTTGTATCCACCCTCAGCCATCGTGCCCGAGTGAAATCTGTTCTCAGCAGTTTCTGTCAGTGGCTTATTGATGAGCAAGGGTTGCTAAAGAGAAACTCAAATTGGTGAAAGGATAGCTCATCACAAGGAGACAGATATGTCTGACCGCGACGGGCAAGAAATCGGCAACTATCGTTTGCTTCAACGGCTGGGAACAGGTGGCTTTGCCGATGTCTATCTGGGTGAACATCTCCATTTAGGCAAGCAGGCTGCCTTGAAACTACTGAAGGCACATGTTGCCTCGGAGGATATAGACCAATTCAAGCAAGAAGCTCGGATAATCAGCGGTCTTGCACATCGCCATATCGTGCAAGTTCTCGATTTTGGGGTGCAAGAGAACACCCCCTACCTGATCATGGACTATGCTCCAGGCGGCTCCTTACGGCAGCCCAGAGGCACCAGGCTTCCCCTGTCAACGGTGGTCACGTATACCAAACAGGTGGCCCAGGCTCTGCAGCATGCCCATGATCAGCGTGTCGTTCATCGGGATGTCAAACCGCAAAATATGCTCCTTGCGTCAAACGGGGGTGTGCTGCTCAGTGATTTCGGCATCGCACTGGTGACAGAAAGCTCACAATACCAGAGTCCCGAAAATATGGCAGGAACTCTTGCCTACATGGCACCGGAACAGATCAAGAGGCTTCCACGTCCGGCCAGCGATCAGTATGCACTTCGGGATTGTTGTCTATGAGTGGCTCTCTGGAAGCCGTCCGTTTCATGGCACCCTGTTTGAGATAATTGCTCAGCAATGTGAGAAGTCACCTCCTCCTTTGCGTGATTCCTTGCCAGATCTTCCTCCTGCTGTCGAAGAGGTCGTCATGAAAGCTCTGGCAAAAGAACCGCAGGATCGCTTCCCTTCCGTTCAAGCTTTCGCGCTCGCATTAGAAAAAGCCAGCCTCACTCCTGCCATCTCAAAACCGATCCGTTTAGTAGATAAACCTACTGCACCGCTCCCACTCATGCCCAATTGGGGGAAGCACAGAGCCAGCCTTACGGAAGAAACCAGACAACTCATCATACAAAATCGTCTGGGGGATGTCCAGGATGTCTACAAACCTCATTTCAGGAGCATCATCGCAGGTTCGTTTCTCATGGCAGTGGGTATCTTCTTGACTGGCGGTCCCGTTTACGGCACCTTTAGAACTGGTCCTCCTTCGCCTTCGGACTTGCCAACACTTCTGATCGTTTTTTCTCTTCTCGCACTTCTATCTCTCTATCTTCTCTTCCTGGGCGTCAGGAAGATTTTCCTCACCGCTTCTAACCCGGATATGCGTGTCGTTGCCTGTCAGCATGGTATTGCCTTTGTTCGGCGATCTGGTTCCGCTGGCTTTTACTGGCAAGATGTCCAGAATACCTTCAAAAGACAGGTGAATCTCTTCCCGAACATTTCCAGTGGAGATGCCACGGACATCCTCATCGCCTTGATACGTTTCTGTAGCATCAGGCGCTCGTATACCATCCATTGCCGCGATGGACGCAAATTTGTTTTTCAAGAACCCCTTACCCGTCTTGAGGATCTGGCTGAGAGGGTCGAAACCCATGTCAGGCGGGTAAAAGGGGTATTATACCATTTTGAATGAAAAATATTCTCGTAAAGCGTCCGGGGGCAGAACTCTTGTCTGGGACAACAGCACATAAAGGAGCCTCTCAGCCTACGGTTCGCTCATTTTTTTGTCAAATCCGCCTGCGAAGCTGAATGCAATTGCTAAGTATTCGCCAATTTTGCCTGAACAAACTGGCCTGTGCGTTGGCTTTACAAGGAACTAGCGAACGGAGGGTCTCAGCGCACAAGAATCCCTCTCTAAGGACCTCCTTTCTTCTAAAAAGATATGCCTTATACCAATGGTTGTGACATTTTTCATCTGTATAGAGGAGAATACTCTTGATGTGTCAGAAGAAAAAAGCTGATCCCCAGGCTCTGGGTCTACAATATCAATTAGACCACTACAGAGCTAGCTATAAACCATCGGTCGTTGGTGTGGTGGTGCTTTATGTTGTATATCTCTTCTTTTTTCTTTTCGGACCCTCCCTGATTGGAACCATTGTCATCGTGGGCAACATTTTTGCTCACGGCGAGATTTTCTCAGCGAGTGAGGACCTCCCATTCTTGTTGTTTGGGCTGTTCTGGTCTGGACTCCTGCTATGGGCACTTATCTGGGTCTATTTGTATAGTAGGTTGCGTGTGCATGTCTATGATTTGGGCTTGATCTATTGGCAGGGCAGGTCCCCGCAACCCGTTTACTGGCAAGATGTGCTAGAGGTTCGGCATAAAGTCAGAACGTATCGCGGGGGCGGTGCCTTATTATGGCTACGCTGGACGTCTCACGTCTATACGCTGAGTTGCGCGAGTAGTAAGCCGCATAAGCTACGATGGATCTTTATGACGCAAGAGCTTGGCAGATCCATCGAAGAAGGGACAAGTCGTTATCTCTTCCCCACAGCCTTGAACATCTATCAGATGCATTACGCTGTGATTTTTGGACCTTTGATTGTAACTCCTCAGGGACTCTATTATGGGCCAGATCTCTTACCCTGGAACAATGTAGCAAGTATTCGTATCGGTAGTCGTCTTGTGATCAGACAGCAAGGGAAAAGGAAATGGTTTCGCTGGGCATCTGTAAAGCTGGCAGAGGTTCCAAATATTGAGGTGTTCAGGACACTTGTCCCGCATATTACTGGTGGGCTTGTAATTGTGTCCACTGCTTGGAAAAATGGGAAGAGTTGATGACCTATAGAGAGGTATGGTAAGGAACGCTCCTATATCGAGAAGTTGCCTAAAGGGGGGGGTTGTAGTTCATGGCTATAGGAAATAAGAAAGTAACATCAAGGGTCGCGCAGACGTGGACCCACCACCCCACTTTGCCCACACGCAGTCCTGTTTCATCCTGGTGGATCACGTTCGTCTTCACCAAAGCTGCACTTGTCGATCTGCCCTACAAGTTGCTTGGAGTCTGCTGGATGAGAGTTTTCTGCGTGAGCAGGGCAAGCGACTGCGTTACACTTTGCGTGGCGCGGACGCGCTCCCGCATCGTATATTATATCTAGTGGCGACAGCAAAGATTACGTCATATCTTCTACGATGATTCCCAATCCTCATTGCCGCTCGTGCTTGCCGGACTGACCTCTCGCTTCAACTCCTCCACTTGCGCCTTCCACCTTTGGAGATCACCCTGCTGCTCCGGATTCGGATTGAGAAGACTACGCAGGAAGCGCTCCCGGTTGTTAATGCGCCCCTCTAGCTCCTCTGCCATCTTCGCTGGTGATGACGCTGTTAGATCATGGAGATAGACCCCTGCTGTTCCTGGTTTGGGCAGCCTGTAGTCCACCCCCCTGATCTTGCGTGCATCGATCTTCGGACCCACCAGGCCTTTGCCTTCATGCAACGTTTCCCCACTGTCCCTTGCTACCTTATGATATTTCTGCTCTGCTTTCTTTGCTGCTTTCATACCATCAAACTGCCGCTTCGCTGCTTTCCTTTTCTCTTCTCTCAGCCTTTGTAGTTCCTTTTCATACTTCTTCTTTTGTTCTACTATTCTCTCCTTTTCCTTTTCCTTTTCCTCGCGCGTCACATCGAGTACTGGCTGGAAACTTGGCCTGGCCTCCAGCGAATTCTCACTGCCGTCGGATGATGGCGTGCTCTCTCCCGGTCTTCGCATCTTTTCCTCTTTCTTCTGGCACTTCCTGCCTGCGTGCATGAGATATGGCAAGGGTTGCTTCCCAGGGCAGCCATATGCGCCGCTCAAATCGTAAAAGCCGTTGAGTATATTATATAAGACAAAAGCAGAAATGTTTAGGGCCTCTTCCAGGGTTGATCCTGCTTTTGTATATAGTTTATGACTATAGGAAATTCTAACGGATTTGTGAAGTTGATCTCATTCGCCGTTCTTCACTTGACTCTCTTCCGATTTCAGCTAACAATTGAGCAACAATAGGGAAGATTCGGACGATTTCTTGTGATTATAGGGTTGAGGAGGAGAGACTATTCCACAAGTGGTGCGTCGCATACGCACGCCACGGACGCCACGCCTCGGCACGCGCAACGATACTGCGAGGGTCGGCGACCAGCCCATGCTGTTCAAGCGCTCGTCGCAATCCCAAATCAGCAAACGGTAGCGCATCTGGGTCGCCGAGTGCACGCATGGCAATGTAGGAGGCCGTCCAGGGTCCCACTCCTGGAAGCGCCTGCAATTGTGCCACCGTCTGCGCGCGATCAGCGCTGTAATCCAACACCAGATCACCAGTCGCAACGCCCTGTGCCAACGCCCGGAGCGCGGTGATACGGCCTTGCGTGATGCCTAACCCGCTCAGATCAGCCTGTGCGATGACTTCTGGAGATGGAAAGAGATGCGTCAATGCACCATTACGCTCTGCCAGCGGCTCCCCAAGCGTGGTAGCAAGGCGCATCGCCAACGTCGTCGCCCTTGCCACAGAGACTTGTTGCCCCAGGATAGCACGCACGGCAAGTTCAAATCCGTTG
This sequence comes from uncultured Chloroflexia bacterium, assembly GCA_963802635.1. Lineage (GTDB taxonomy): Bacteria > Chloroflexota > Ktedonobacteria > Ktedonobacterales > Ktedonobacteraceae > CAVTLG01. Next base: position 2,813,829 of record CAWDJJ010000001.1, read on the forward strand.
ATTGCTCCTGCCACGCGTAGTCCGGGTCTGGCCGCTACGAAGGACGCGAGCACAGGATCATCTGCAAGCACTGCATTGATTGCAGCAGGATCGGCATCAAGATCAAATATCCGTCGGCAGCGCTGCACCAGCATACTAAGATCACTCAAGTCACTGAGGCAGAGATGCACCCGCACGAAGCCAGCTTCAGTCCTCGGCTCCAGCTCGATGATGCCCTTTGATCTCGCCAGTCCGATTGTTCGCCGGTAACATCCATTCGTAACTTCTTCGACTCCGGGGATGGCCCTGCGTCCAAGATAGGCGAGCAGCGTTGCGGCGTCAAACGGTGGGCGATACAGTAAGCGTAAGACCAGTTTCCCATCACCTGAACCGTGCGGCGACGCGTTCCGACGAAAGGCTGATGGAGGACAGCCAAAAGACGACTGCATCGACTCGTTGAATTGGCGGATACTACTGAAGCCAGATGTAAAGGCTATTGTGGCAAGCGAGAGATCAGTCTGGTCAATCAGCAAGCGAGCCGTCTGGGTACGACGGCTACGCGCCAGGACCAATGGACCAACGCCTACCCCTGCCACGAGTTCGCGATGCAGATGCCGTACACTGACGGCCAGCCGCAAGGCAAGTCCAGCAACACCCTCTGTATCAATCACGCCATCGGCAATGAGACGCAGTGCACGAGCAACAAGATCAGCCCGCACATCCCAATCTGGTGAGCCGGGACTCGCTTCCGGGTGACAGCGGCGGCATGCCCGAAAACCGGCAGCCTCCGCTGCAGCGGCACAAGCATAGAAGCGCACATGCTGCGCATATGGTGTCGGTGCTGGGCAAATGGGCCTACAGTAGATACCCGTCGTCGTAACCGCCGTAAAGAAGCGCCCGTCGAAGCGAGAATCACGGCTGCAAATAGCTCGGTAACAGAGATCGAAATCATCCTGAATATGTGTTGTTTCCATACGCTCATAGTACGCCAATATCTGCCCTATTGCTAGCGGATTTCGGACATGGTCATCGCGGTTCTGCCAATGACCATGTCCGAAATCCGCTAGACCATCTTCACCGTTTCGGATATGATGAAAGCGCAAATCTCATACCTAATATGCATTCAGATCAGAAGGGCATTAACGATGAAAGAATTACTGCTTGATCGTATCGACTCTCCCATTGGAGACATCCTGATTGTTGTTGACGGCGAGCGCCTGTGCTCACTTGACTATGCGGACTATGAAGCGCGTATGATGACATCACTGCAACGCCGCTACTGGCCGATCCACCTGACACAGGAACGAGATCCATCAGGCTTCAGCAGCCGAGTGCGCGCGTATCTCGCAGGCGATTACCGCAGCCTGGATACGATTCCGGTGAACACAGGCGGCACAGTCTTTCAGCAAGAGGTATGGTCCGCGCTACGCACTATTCCAGTAGGAACGACGATGTCTTATGGTGAGCTGGCGACAAAGCTCGGCAGACCAACCGCTTATCGTGCCGTCGGAGGAACAAACGCGCTCAATCCCGTTGCAATTGTGCTCCCCTGTCACCGTGTTGTGGGCGCAAATGCCGCGCTGACTGGTTATGCGGGCGGGGTCGAGCGCAAGCAATGGCTTTTGAGACATGAGGGCTATTGCTTGTAGCAACGAGAGGTACAGGTGCACAGTACCGAAGTCGATGGCAGAGGAAGAAGACTACAGGCTACAATACACAATATGGTAGAGTCCCCTTATCCGGTGGTCGAGCATAAAGCCCCCTTGCGAAGACGAACTCGGGCTTTCTGAGGTTTGGGTTTGGGTTTGCTCGGATCAAGCAATGGTTTGGAAGGAACATCTTCCTCTTTTTCCTTCTCTTTCAATTTTTTCTCGAAAGAATCTTTTAATGCTATTTGGATAATGATACCCTGCACGATCTCGCCAATTCGCTACGGTTCTTTCATCAAGCTCAGGAGAACGTGTCATCTATTTCCCTTCTGCTCTTGCGCTTGTTGATACTGTCTTTCAGAGGCACGCTTGAGGCGTTGCAAGGAATCTTCTATGCTGGCAGCGAATGGTTTCGCGCCAAATGTTTCGAGGAACCAACCCCACCAGCCTGGCGGGAAGATGAAGTCTCAGCCATATTGGACGCGACAGGTGGTCGCCTCGATGGGAGTGCAGGAGATGTGTGGTTTCATTTGCAAGCCCAGTGGGAAAAAAGCATGCAGGCCGAGCTGGTGTCTTTCGGGATCGACCTCTTCGACCTTGAAGATGAAGTGCAAGGTGCGGCCAAAGGCTTTTCCTGCGAAGTAGATGGTCTGGCCTACGGTGACTGGACCTTCTGGCTCACTCCGTTCGACCTGGACATCGGCTGAGAACCACTCGCTATAGCGTTCCCATTGTACGAGGTTCCCCCAGACCACCTCGACCGGGGCTGCGACGACTGCAGCAGGACAGACTGTCAGGCCCATAGGATGTTCCTCCTCTCAAGTTCAGGATCGAGGCAAGGTATCAGTGACGCTTTGCCTCAATCATGGCCTCCCTCAGCAATCCATCCAAAAACTCTCAACAAGGGTACCGAACAGGGATGAAGCATTCGTCTCTCCGTCCATGAGCATACACTATTTTTGTGCGAGGTGCAATGGTCGCCACCAAAGATTTCTCTGCAGCGGTCATCAATTCTTACTAAGCGCTATAGAGAGTGAGAGATTTTTTGAGTTGATGAGCGAGGTAGTTCTACACAGTCCTCGCTCATCGAACAAGACGCGTTGCGCAAACGTTGGACGATTTACGCCGTTGTGTTTTTTTGGAGAGAGCAGGTCGCCCCTTGCTTCTGCACACTAAAGATGGTATCCTGGCCGTTCAAAGTACTCGCGTACTGCAAGTTGCCAGAGCTGCAGGTCGCGGACTGTACGGACAGCTTCAGACTGGTGGCGATACCCGCCTGCGCCTGGAAGAGTAGACTGTAACCATTGTTGCTCATAGCAGGGACTGTCCATGAGAGCGTCACTTTCAGCGTACAGTTTTTGGGGATCATAACCCAGCCACCGTACATTGCACGTCCCATCTCGTCACTGGTCTGGTTGGTCGGTGCCCCAATCTGGTACAACTGATCGCTAGGATCAAAATCGCTATAGCCAGTAGACGTACCAACGACTACTGGCGCACTGCATACCAGCGTCCCATTGCCATAGACGTCTGCCTGGCAGGGATTCACACCATCGGTACAGTAAGTCTCCCCTATTTGCGAAAAGCCATTGCCACTCACAAAAGTACTGTTCTCAGGCACATACATACGCACATAGTCATGATATGTATCAGGACCGTACACATCCCCCTTTTGTTGATAATTCAACGTCATCGTCACATTGTGCGTTGCGTTCCCCTGTGCATCCAGTGTCACCATATCCTGTATCGAGGTCGTGATATACTGCGAGGCTTTATTGGCACTCAGATTGTCCTGCACCACATACAGACCGTCGTGCGTATTCGAACGATCCAGCGACACCGTTCGAGCCATACTTAGCAAGTAAGCTCTCAAGCTGCGGATTGTCGAAATAGATCTGCAGATCCTTAGTCTTTGTCGCCTGCAACATCTGGTTAGCCATCGGCAACAACTTGGAGGCTGGTAGATGGAAAACCGCACTCATCAACTGCTTCGTCACACGCTGCGTAAAGAGCTTGCGCGCAATTTCGGGATCTTGCACATGCTCAATCGTCTGCTCTTTATAGATACCAGCATTATTCAACTGGTAGTAATGCAATTTATCCTCAAGGTTCTGCGCAGTGATGGTTTCATGATAACTAGCAATCGTGATTGGTCCAGTCACACGCAAAACCTGCTCAATCAGCGTTGGCGTGAAGCTAATCACTCCATCGACCTGTTGCTGAAACTCGTATGCATAACGGTTGATGATAATCTTGGCTGAAGTGGGGAAGTCAGCAGAGACATTGGCATCACGCACACCAAAGTTCGCGATAGGCCACCAGGAGCTATAAGGACTGGGTGCGACCTGTCCCACTACCCGCGCATAGACAGCCGCATCAATCGGCTTCGTACCACCTGGCAAGCCCGAGTGGTCCTCCTCGTATGCCCCAATATTCTTCAGGCTCAAAGGAGCCATGCGTCCACCGTTGAAGGTTAACACGCCGAACTGCCCGGTAAAGCCACCTGTAGTACGCAACTCGGCACTATCCATCGGCTCAACGAGAAAACTACGCGACTGACCTATTCCGATCAGCCATCCAAGCACGCTTTTATACGTAGGAACCTGGGATAGCACGGTATCTGCTACAGGCAGCCAGGGAAGCAACGTCGAGATCATCTTGCTCTGGCTCGCACTGAGCGGCAAGCTACTGAGTGAGAGACCCTGTGCCTGATTGGTCATATCGTGTACGAGCGGCGTGATAGTCGCCAGCAAATCTGTCAGGGCACCATATGAACTCTGATTTAGATAGGGCTGAGAGGAATTCGCACCTTGCTTGAGCGCAGGTTCGACGGAAGGCGCGATCTGGATAGCAGTTTTTAAGGTATCTTGTCCGGCTAGCGTGGCATCAACGGCGATATGCGCAAGTTTACGCAACGCGGTCATCTGTGTTGGCAATACCGAGCCTGCAACGGCCAGCGGCGATCGTGATCCAGTTCATCACTCAAAGCGACAAAGTCACCATGAGCGGCGTTCACTTCGCTCTGCGCCTGGTGGAGTTTCGCCACCACAAAATATTTGGAGTAGTCACCCTTCGTACCACCCTGAAATACATTCGCAGCCGCATGCAGATGATTCATCCCCCCCTCCGCCTGCTGATACATGGTGATCCCATTGGCGGCCTCAACCACACCAGCTAATAAGGGCACGGCGATAAGAAACGCCAGGAGCATGCAGGCAACCTTAGCCGGTATAGAGAGCTGACGATATTTGTTACGCGCTCGTACAAGCATATTCTTCTTTTTCTGGTTTTTAGATAGTTCACCACCGCTCATGCCTGCAAAGGATGTTCCCGACATATATCTGCTCTGGCTCAGTGGGAACTGTTGTGAGGGATGGGACAGGCTAGGAACTGGTAGTGTCTGAACAAGCGTGGGATCAGAAAAGAACGGCGGTTGACCGCTGTTGAATGTGCCTGCAGGCGGTTGATTACGCATAGGAAGAGACGGCGGACCTTGATTGGTCCTTGTATTTGCGGCAGAAGGCTGCTTCTGCGTTGGTTGCGCCTCAAAATCGGACCCACCAGGATACGGCATCTGCGAACCTAGTTGAAAAGGTGAACGAAACATCTTTCGACCAGGTGGTTGGGACATGAAAACCTCCGGCGAAATATAACAATAAAATACATGCAGCATACCCAATAAAAACAGGCTCTTTTGACAACTTGTGCGGTGCTAACGAAGTTCGACCTTGCTAGTATAGGTTTTAGCAACTTTATAGTGTCAATGCGCCTTTTTTATGTAGCAAAGCAGAGCGAATAAACAATATACACTATCTTTATCGTATCAATGGCCGCAAAGTATACTCATTAGTAATTATAGATAGGCAGTCCCACGTTTCCACACCTCTATTAAAACCTATCAGCAAGAAAAGAGCAAGGAAAAACATGGCAGCAAAGACAAAAAAAAGTCGCCAGACACTCATGAGAAGGTCTGGCGCGCAAGGGCTTCTTGTTAGGCTAGACGCCAATATCACTGGTTTCACTGATGACTTGTGAGTGATTGACCACATGAGGGAAGCCATCATGGCAATCGACAAGATATCTTGATAAAACATCACTCACAGATGCTCTGCCTGTACCGTTCTGAGCACCCCTCGATGCATATTTACGACCCGTGAGCACCTTGCTCGGTGAGAGAATGTAAATAATTTCGCCTGTGCTTTTCCTCTCACGCTCCTCAATAGTGACTGTCGTTCCCAGCTGGTACTCAGCAGTATGCCCGGGTCCAAAGAGTTGGGCAAGTTGCTGTCCATCATTTACGTTGAGGATATACTGTTCATAGACGCGCTGCCCATCCCTGATGTATTCAGCTATCGCCACTCGCTCATTAGTTTCCATTGTGAGAATCCAGAGGCTCGCAAACTCTTGCGGCTGTACAACATCAACTGGACTCCACATCAAGGTCTTGAGTTCTGGTCGCGCACACATGGCGACGAGCGCAGCATGTTCAAGCAGTTTGATCTGCACACGACGGAGCACAGAAACACTATCTTGCTGACTGAGATCTAATAAGTCAGCTATTTTGATGGCATTCACAGATACCCAGGCACGCATACCAGAGCTTTGCCAGTCAATAGGATCAAGCGTGATAGAGAGTTTTCGCACATGGCCGTTAGCTGTTGGGCCTTCAGGCACGCCTCTTTTCGCTCTTCTACAATGTTTCTATGTGAATAGGTCATGGCTTCTAACTCCTCTTATTAAAAAAAGGCAGGTGTGAAGGCTGCGCTCTTTTTTGTCTGCGTTTCATTAGCTTTGCTGTTCGCTCAGCATCCACCTCTTGCGAGGTGGAGAGATGGGGCGCACAAATGAGAGAGCGAACAAGATCATCCCGGAAATCGCGCTCCCATGAATAAAGATACCTGTTGAATACTCACTTATACCATGAAGCGAGCAGGGGCATCACTTGCGAGCATATCTATGAGCCTCTCTAAGTATACATTATTTTTTAGATAAATGCAATATTTATTAACCTGACAAGAGAAAAAGTACATTATTTTTGTAAAAAGAGCCTGCTGCTCATTATTCAGGCAACAGATAGCTAAATTCTTTTTATGTTATGGGTGTTCTATGCTTGTAAAACCTCAATTACGACCTGACAATACTGGCACTTGATGGTGGATCCATATGACCTATAGACGCTCTCTGGCTGAATGCGCTATAATATGCAGAGTCACAGAAGCTTTAGAAAACCGTGCTTCAATGGAGCATGCATTCTACAGAGCTTATTTTCAAGGCTTATTGATCAATTCAAGAATAAGGAAGGTACATAACCGTGCCGTGGTGTCGTTTTTTTATTCCCAAGATTGCTTCGCCTAAAATTCAGGCCGATGACCCCAATCTCAACGAGCATATTTCTTACGCAAAGTGTATCAAAGGCCATGTGCTTAGAGATGCCAATGATTGGCTTTTGTGCGAAAATTTGCCTGCTCCTGACGCGAAATGCTGGCAAGAGGGGGGCGCTACACTCTTTACGCTGAGCGTGCGTAAACGCAACAACGCACAAAAAGCACAAGATGAGCAAAAGGATACGGGTATACCACCCATACAGGACACGGTAGCCTCTCAGGCTAGCAAAGTCTGAGGTTACATGGGTAAACATTCACCGTCCTCGCCTTTCTCTGTACAAATTCCGCCCGAGCATATTACCCAAGTACACACTGCTCTTCTCCAATGGTATGCCACTGAGCAGCGCGCTCTACCCTGGCGCACCACGAGTGATGCGTACGCCATTCTCGTGTCAGAGATCATGCTCCAGCAAACGCAAGTCGAGCGTGTGTTGCCAAAGTATCAGCAATTTTTAGCGGCCTTTCCCACTCTCGCAGATCTGGCAGCCGCACCAACGGCGGACGTCATCTCTGTCTGGGTCCCGTTAGGATACAATCGACGGGCAGTCAGTTTACAATCGATTGCGCAACAGGTTGTTACCACATACGGGGGACGCATTCCTGACACGATTGATGAGCTACTCAAACTCAAGGGCATTGGTCGTTATACAGCAGGAGCCATCGCCTGTTTCGCCTATCACAAGCAAGTTGCCACCGTTGATACCAACATTCGCCGTGTGTTGCATCGCATCTTCCTTGGCCTGGAGCATCCCACTCCCAAAGTAAATGACACCCAGATGCTGACAGTCGCGGAACAGGTGTTGCCCGTGGGCAATGCCTACGATTGGAATCAAGCGTTGATGGACATGGGAGCCACGATCTGCACAAGCAATAATCCGCTCTGTACCACCTGTCTATTGCAAGCATCCTGCCAGGCTTATAAGGATATGAGTCAGTATAGCCTGTTCCCATCGGGTAGCGTTTTGCGCCAGATGCGCAAGGTTGCGGAGAAGAAAAGTTCCTATCAGTCTCAACCTTTCACCAGTAGTAACCGCTATTTTCGCGGACGCATCGTCGCGCTACTCCGCTCACTGCCTGCCAATCAACGTCTGCCTCTCCCAATGCTGGGACCACAAATAAAGCCCGACTTCTGCGCCGACGATCAGCATTGGCTACAAACACTTGTCGCTAGTCTGGTAAAGGATGGCCTACTGGATTACAGTGAAGATGGCGTCCGCTTACCATAATAGAAGAGTACACTTTTTCTCTTCTAATTGCTCTAATCTTCTCTTATTGCCTATCGATATAGGATAGAAGTTTCTATAATTGCTGCCAGAAAGTAATAGATAGTATGCTTATCACAGGCACCCTCGTCTCATAAAGAAGAGGGGAAGAGAAATATAGCCCTCTCGCTATTTCAAATAGCAGTAAATGAAACAGGAACAGAATAGAGCGTTAGCGCGGTACTATGCGCCATATACGTATAAATCTTTCTCCACGCTATTAACTTTATTTGACAGGTATCTCTATTTTTCAGAGAAAAGAAGGCTGTAAGAAAGATGGCACGCCATTCTCAATCAAAAGAAGTTCCGCCGCCGCCATTAGAAATGGTTGGGGATCTGGTCTATTCACCTGGCACTGACCTTCCCTTTGGCAAACGTATCCGTATTGGACTCACTGAGCAAACAATCTACGAGAGCGTCATCGAAAAGGGCTACCGGATGGGTATTCGGGCTCACCGCATCTTCCTCGAAGATAAAGTGAGTTCTATCCCCATTGCCCTTGATGACAAACAATTCACGATGGTCATCAAGCATCTTTTACCCAGAGACCTCTCACCTTTCGAGCAGGGGTTGTGGCGCTCCTTTTTCATCGTTGGTTGGACATGTGTCTACCTTGACATCGACGCAGACGAGGAAGACGTCGCAGAGAACGATGAGGCCGATATATAGTCTCATATGCTTTTGCCATGCAGCGGCGTACGCCGCTCACTCACGCCACTGCATGGCATGTTATATAATGATTAGCATGGTATTTTTTGTCTGATACTATGCAGGTTCCTGAGATATTGCACTGTAGGGGCCTGCATAGTTTCCTTTCTTATCGCAACAACAGGAGGATGCTCGGCATGCTTTTTACCAATGCGACGATCATTACGATAAATCCCGACCGTACTATTCTCACTGATGGTGCCATTGCGGTGAGCGGCAATCGCATTGTTGCGGTTGATAAAACTCCTGTCTTGCAAGCACGCTACCCCCATGACGAGATCATAGATGTAGCTGGCAAGTTGATTATTCCGGGCTTGATTGATACGCATGTACACCTCGCTCAAGCTCTACTTCGTGGCTGTGCCGACGATATGGAACTCATACAGTGGCTCTGTGAGCGCATATGGGTGGCGCAGGGCAATTTCACTCACGAAGATGGCTACGTGAGTGCTCGGCTCTGCATTGCTGAAATGCTCCGCTCGGGTACTACGACGTTCCTTGAATCGATGCTTGCTCACCGTTATGGTTTTGATGGCATTGCGCAAGCAGTAAAAGAGAGCGGCATCCGTGCCTGTCTGGCTGGTATCGTGATGGACATTGGTACGTACGCGACGCAGACAAACGCGATGCATCCAGGCATGATTGAGAGCCGTGAGACAAGCCTGCTGGGCGTTCTGGATATGCACGAAACATGGCAGGGCGCAGCCAATGACCGCATACACGTCTGGTTTGGACCACGCACGCCAGGAGGTGTGACATCAGAGCTGTATCGCGAGATGAGTGCGCTCGCCCGACAGCGCAACATGGGTATTACGATGCACCTGGCAGAGGTTGCAGCGGATAAAACATTTTTACATGAAAAGTATGGACTCACGCCGGTCGATTACGCTGAAAGCGTCGGTCTGCTTGGTCCACGAACAGTACTGGTGCACATGGTCTGGCTCACACCAGAAGAGATCGACAAACTGGCAGCTACCGGCACGCACGTTTCCCATAATCCCTCCTCGAACAGCAAGCTGGCCTCTGGCGTGTGCAAGGTACCATTGATGCTGGAACGCGGCGTCAATGTGGCGCTCGGCTGCGACGGTGGACCCAGCAACAATGATTACGATATGATCCGTGAGATGAAGCTGGCGGCCATTCTTCACAAAGCGGTGGCGCTTGACCCGTTAATTGTGCCCGCTGAGACGGTGTTGGAGATGGCAACGATTAATGGCGCGCGCGCACTGGGCTTAGAGCATGAAATCGGTTCACTGGAAGTCGGCAAAAAGGCGGATCTGGTCGTCATCGATCTTGATCGCTTGCATACAACGCCTGCTATCAATCCCGTTTCTACGCTGGTCTACGCGGCGACTGGCGGCGAGGTTGACACGGTTGTCGTGGATGGACCAGATTGTCGTCTCCCAGGGTCGCCTGCTGACGATGGACGAAACTATGGTGAAGAGAGATGCAAACAAACATGCAACTGACCTCTATCGCCGTGCAGGCATTGATGTGCAACCGCGCTGGCCGCTGCGCTAATCGCCGCCGCATGTCGCGTAGCACGGCTACTCTCCCAGCACACGTTTACGTTACGCACTCGTTTGGTCAACAAGATGGTTGGGCCGGATCTGGGCTTGAAACCGATGGTGATCACGAGCAATGGTAAGGAGTTGTCGACCAGCCAAACGACGAGAATAAAGATGGTGTATACTGTTACCGTAACTACTATACGGAAAGGAAATTTTTATGACGCAAGAAAAGCATGTGTTGTCCGTGGCTCTGCGTACTACGATGGGCAAGGCGAACAAACGACTCCTGAAAGAGGGCTTGTTGCCTGGCAATATCTCTGGACATAATCTGGCACCCCAGGCTGTACAAGTGGAGGCCGCAGCCTTTGATGCATTGCGCCGCAACCGGGCGGCAACGGGAGTCATACAGCTGACGATGCCCAATGCTCCCGTACAGACTGTGCTGATTCGGCACGTACAGCGTGGCCCACTTTCAGGGAAAATCATCCATATTGATTTCACTCGTGTCGGCATGGATGAGCGCATCAGTGCAAAGGTACCTTTACATTTTGTGGGAGAGTCATCCAGTGTCAAAAACCAGGGTGGCGTGCTCTTACACCTGTTGGACACATTGGATATAGAGTGCCCGGCATCAGATATCGCTGAATATCTCGAAGTAGATATCAGTTCGCTTACCGAAATTGACGCCACGCTCTCGGCTAGGGATGTAGCATTGCCCGCCCAATTCACACTCATCACCCCGGCAGATGAGCCTATTGCCAAGATAGCCGCTACACGCGCAGCGATAACATCCGAAGCTGCGGCAGCTCCAACCGAAGCCGTCCCTGCGCCGGGAGAGACAAAAGCTTAAACTGCATCGCGCAGCCCATATGGAGATGAGCAATCCACTATGATGACGCTCTCCAGCTTATCTCCACCTGCGTCGCGCCATGCTTATTCCCGCCAGATGACCTTCTCTCATGACACACGATGCTGATCATGCTATGAGTCCTTCATTTTTTGCTCCTTCCATCCGAGCATAAATAATAGAGTGTCTCATTGCAAGGCATTGCTACTTACCCCTCACAGATTTGGGGCAATCCGGTATAGTGAAAGTGGAAGGCAACTCAATGCCAACGCGCAAGGCTATCCTATCAGTTGTCAGCGTAGACAGCATGATGCTCTACATAAAGCCTGAGCGTATAAAAGTTATAGACAGAGGCATATTTTCCTCTGCATGATATTCTTGAGGAGTAACATAGGTATGAGAGCAAGTTCAGCAGATAAAGAACAGATTGTTGTCGGCAAAGATGAGCTGATCCATCAGATTGCTGCCAAAGCTGGGATGAATTTCAAAGAGACGAATAAAGTTATTGATGCATTTACTGAAGTTGTCCGTGAGGGAGTTGCCAAAGGACACGAAGTGCGCCTCATGGGCTTTGGCACCTGGAATCTGCGCAATGTTGCGCCACGACGCGTGAAATCTATTCGCGGCGGAGATCAGATTACGATTCCGGCGCGCAAACGCGTTGGCTTCTCAGTTGGCGCTGTGCTCTCGCAAGCAGCACAAGGACCAAACGCATCCCGCACAATTAAAGCAACACAAGCCGAGAACACTGCCAAACGCAACGGTGCAGCAAAATAATATCCTCTATTATGGAAAAAAGTCATACTTGCGGCCTATGCGCAAGTGTTTAAGCAAAAAGTGCAATCAGGCGACTTGAAGCATTACCTTCTATCATGCTACTCTAAGAAAGAGAGCATTACAGAGCAAACCTACAGCAAAACGTTTGTGCGATAGGAGGTACTGCTACAATCTCCCGGTTTATAGATGCACAGGTTCCTAATTCCAATACCAACGCTTCTCTCTTTCCTCCTCAAGATTAGCATAATCGGGCTGATAATGCGATAGCGTTGAGTTCATGAACAAGATGCTAGTACTTTCTTTTGGAACTTCCATACAGCAAGAAGCATATTCGGCTATAAGAATTCCGGGTGATTGAGCACGGTTTGCAAATCATCAGGCAAGGCAGCTTCCAATGCTATCGGCTCACCGGTCATGGGGTGCGTAAAACGCAACTGATAGGCATGCAGAAATTGCCGATGCAGCGTAATACCTCGGCGCGCGTGCCCTGAACCGTACACTTGATCACCGACAACTGGATGGCCGATAGCCTTCAGGTGCACGCGGATTTGATGGGTGCGCCCGGTCTCCAACTGCACGAGTAGCAGCGTATGGCGCGCAAAGCGTTCAAGTACGCGAAAATGGGTTCGCGCCTCGCGGCTCTCTACGGCGGTAATCGTCATCTGCTGACGGTGGCGCGGATCTCGTCCTATCGGCGCATCGATACTGCCTTTCTCCAGAGCAACAACGCCCTCTACCAGTGCCAGATAGCGTTTCTCTATCGCATGTTGCTTCATCTGCTCAATCAAGGCGGCTTGCGTACGTGCATTTTTTGCCACAATCAGCAGGCCCGACGTATCTCGATCCAGGCGGTGGACGATACCGGGCCGTGAGCCTTCCTCAAGATCCTCGACGTCCCGCAGTTCAGGATAGTGTGCCAGCAAAGCGTTGACCAGGGTATCGTCATGATGGCCCGCCGCCGGATGCACAACCATGCCTGCCGCTTTATTGACAACGAGCAAATCAGCATCTTCATACACAATAGCCAGCGGTTGCGCTAACGGCTTGAGATCAGACGACGCGACGGCGGGAGTCGTGCGTAACGCCTGGATCTCGTCATGCAAGCGCAGCACATAACCGGGCTTGCTGGGTTTTTCATTCACGCGTATAGCTTCTTCGGCTATCAGTTGCTGGATAGCCGTACGCGAGATACCACTCAGAACGGTGGTCAGGTAACGGTCGAGCCGCATGCCAACCTGCTCAGGTTGGATATGCCAGAGCTGCTCAATAGGAGAGGGTATACGTTCAGAATCGTGCATAGCTAGCTACTCATTTGGACGGTATGTACCGCCATGTATAGATGATGTCTTTTCAGGTTGCGGTGTCGTACTGCCCGATTGAGGTTCGTTAGCAGGCTGTTTCAAGCCTCCACCAAACAGCATGAGCACAAAAAGGAGTATGACGCCAACAGAAATACAGGCATCGGCGATATTAAAGATGGCAAAGTAGTAATTGATCTCGGGAACGCGGAAGGAAATAAAATCTACCACCGACCCACCGCGCAATGCTCTATCCAGGAGATTGCCCAGTGCACCACCAATAATCATGCCAAAGACAATTTTGTAGACCAATGGCCCTGTGTTTATGATACGCGCATACAGATAGATCACCACACAGATAGCCACGGCAATGAACACAAGCAGCAAGAAATTGCCGGTGAAGATGCTAAAGGCTGCCCCACTATTGCGAATGTATTCGAGCGCCAGATAATGTCCAACCACTGGCAGTGGTACGATTTGCCCAAAATGCAGATGCTCGACCACCAGCGTCTTTGTCCACTGATCCAGACACACGACCACGATGACGGTGAGTAATGCAAAGACGTCGTAGAGACGCGCACGCTTGACTGACACGATATACTTTCCTTCTTTCAGCCCATCAATCCAGTTTCCACTATTGTACCATATGGGACTTGCTTTCCCCACTAACCAGCCTCTTCCGGGTGAGCGTCAGATTTTTGCAAACGGGTAGGGGCAGCGCTTGCCTCCGCCCCACAGGCCGTCCCAGGCACATCCAGGGCGCACGCGAGGTGCGCCCCCTACCCGTTTGCTCCTGCCTCTACTCAACCGGTCAGGTGCTCCAGTGCAAAAAATTGACGGCCACCCGCCTCTTCCTAGCAATAATACTGTAGGAATAGTTTCCGATCAATAGACACGTGTGCCCATTGGTCATTTACACCGCAAGCGATGATGGGTGAACGACACGACACCCACTATCCCCTTGCCCGAAGGCGTCAGGGACTACTTTTCACATTTCCTCTTCTTGCTAATTGTTGTTCACCTCGCTTGCTTCCCACCTACTTGACGTTCTATAGGGCCTATGCAGAGTGGACTCTGCTGCCGCACCCGTCCGGCTTTTCACCATGAGAAGGAAGGTCTTCGGTACTTGCAAGATGGGATAGGTAGCCATCAATGGCTACACATGTCTATCGACTCAATGAACGTTTCTGATACGATTATTGGGTATCCTGCACACTTGCAATAGTACATCTTTTTGTCGTTACTGTCCATCTACCAGGATCAGCGCCTTTTTGCCAGATAGCATGCCACAAAAAAGCATCTTCAAACACACTTTTCCCCTTTTATTTACAAACTTCTCTCTTGTAAGCTATACTATTCTTCAATATATGCACCGATTGAGAAAACCGTACAGCAGATTGAAAGGGATGTTAAGAAAAACATGGTGATGCGATCCTGCCAACATTGTTCAACAAAAAATCGTTCAAAAGCCCGCTTTTGCCATCAATGCGGGCAGCTATTTCCTAAAGAAGTAGAAATCTTTTTCTCCTATGCACACGAGGATGAAACATTGAAAAACGCGCTTTTAACGCATCTTAGCCTTTTGAAACGCGAGGATATCGTCAAAACCTGGCATGATCGTGACATCAATGCAGGAACAGATTGGTCATCCAGCATCGATCAGCACTTGCAAACAGCCGAGATTATTTTACTCCTGGTCAGTGCAGACTTCATGGCTTCGGATTACTGCTATAGTATTGAGATGGCACACGCGCTGAAACGTGGAACACAAGATGAAACCGTCGTCATTCCCATTATCCTGCGCCCAACTGATTGGAAAAGTGCGCCTTTTGGGGGCATCCAGGCACTACCAACAGGTTTCAAGCCAATTGTCCAATGGCCCAATAGAGATCAAGCATGGCTTGATACTGTCAAAGGTATCAGACAAGCTATCCGGGCAAACTATTAAAGAAAACGTCTGTGCCATGTCTCTCACCGCCAGCACTCAGATGGTGTCATCTCAATATAATTCATCGCGGCTGAGGTTGCGCCGTTCCGTTTGTTCCTCGTCTTTCACGCACAACGTCGCCCATGGCATGGCTTCCAGCCGTTTCTCAGGTATAGGCTGACCACAAACGGTACAATAGCCATATGTCCCATCCTCTATACGCTTGAGCGCGGCCTGCACTTCAACCAGCAGCTCCTGTTCGTTGGCAGCCACAGGCTGCTCTTGATCCTTTTCGACGGTATCTACTGCGATATCTTCCATATCCTCTGGTCCAGTGTCTGCTTCCACAATATGCTCAGATGGGGGACGAGCTTCGGTTAAGTCTGCAAGACTTTTCTCTAGCTCGGCTCGTTTAGCTTCCAGGCGTTTTTTCATTTCGTGTATATTGATTGCCATAGACTTAATCCATCCTTTCTACAAGCTTGCTGAAGTTTACACGTTGCTTATCCTTTTGCAGTCTCACGATAGTCTCACTTGACCAGACAGAGTCAGCCGATCCCCAAGGAGGTTTGTCTCCTCGTCATGGGTATCAGCTCTTGCCCGTCCGACTGCGACAAACGCTAACCCCAACGATTCCTGATTCTGGGTAGAATCTCTTGTGCGTACAGTTGCAGAAAACGCGACTGGTCATCGCCTGGTGCATGAAAAATCAGATGGGTGAAGCCCAGCTCGATATACGGGCGGATCTGTTCTATATGTTCTTCGGGATCACTGGAGACCAACCAGCGACGATGAGCCTGGTCGGCCACAGCTTCAGCCTTTTTCTCCATCTCGCGCGCATCGTGAATGGCAACTTTATCTTCTGCAGGCAGAGCCAATGCCGCCCAGATGCGTGTGTCAGCCAATGCGCGTTCTTTATCCCTGTCAAATGAGACTTTGACTTCAATGGTGCGTTCGATGCTGGCAGGGTCGCGACCAGCGGCCCGCGCACCTTCGGCGACGGCTGGCAGGAGTTGATCGCGGTAGAGTTCATCACCTTTGCCCGAGGTACAGATGAAGCCATCACCAACGCGACCGGCAAATTTCGCGGCCACGGGTCCGCCTGCGCTAATATAGATGGGCACAGGCTGATCTGGACGATCATAAATCGTCGCGTTGCGTGTGTGGTAATATTGTCCATCGAATGTGACTAACTCTTCCCTCCACAAACGCTGAATAAGCTCCACTGCTTCACGTAAACGGGCCAGGCGCTCTTTCGCAGCGGGCCATTCTGCGCCTGTGACGGCTGTCTCGTTGAGGGACTCGCCTGATCCTACGCCCAGAATCATTCTCCCAGGATTCAGTTCTCCCAGCGTACCAAAGGCTTGCGCAATAACGGCTGGCGGATAGCGAAATGTTGGTGTGAGCACACTGGTTCCTAGCAAGATACGGCTAGTCCGTTCACCGACAGCTCCCAGCCAGGAGAGCGCAAAGGGGGCATGCCCATTGGTATGTCGCCAGGGTTGGAAATGATCGCTGATCCAGACACTATCGAAACCTACTTGCTCGGCCTCGACTGCAAAGTCGAGTAATTGCCGTGGAGCAAACTGCTCGGCTGATGCCTTATAACCCAGCTTCAAAGGATGATTTGCCATGCTAGAGTCTCCTTCAGACGCAATTTCGCAGAAGCATATACTTTTTATCCTACCACATAAACACACGCCGTCTCGCGTTTTATTTCGCCACTCCGTCAAGCCAATAACGCCAATTAAGGAGGTCACGAAGACTATTCTCCTTGCATCTTCTGAAACTTTTGTCTCTCAATAATAATTCACAAGCCTTAGCATCCTTATTCCACCTGGATTGCTTCGATGACCATATCAATATGTACTTCGTAACCTACTAGAATTATTCCTGCCTGGCTCTGATTAAACGTCATGCCAAAATCGCGACGGTCGATTACCGTAACTGCACGTACGCCAATGCGCCACGCTCCGGCCAATATGTCTTGACTGACGCCAGTATATATGACATGCAATTGCCCGAAACGTGTCACTCCATGCAACGATAAGTTGCCCCCAACAATGAAGCGCTTCTGGTCTATAGACTTTACTTGAGTACTTTCAAATTCAATAGTTGGATATTTGGAGATTTCAAAAAAGTCGGCGGTGCGCAGGTGAACGTCGCGTTGAGAAGCGCCAGTAGTAATACTGTCGGCCATAATCTTCGCTCTTACCGACGAATGTTCTGGATGCTTTGAATCTCAGCTCGATTGTGCCATACACATCCGTGAAATGGCCCCTGACCGCAGCAACCTTCAGATGCTGGACGGAAAATTCGACGGTGCTGTGTAAACGATCTATTTCCCAAGACATAACAATATCACCTCTTAAAACCCTGTGTATTTGATATTCCACCATGTCCTTCTATAGCTCAGCGGATACCATAGTGAGCAAACTACAAAGCTTTGTAAAGATGGAATAAGAAACCTACATTAAACAATGTCTATATACCCTGGCAGGTACTAATCACCGGTACACTGAGACTCAAGTCTTTCCACGGTTAGACAGTCAAAGATTTTCCTTGATAGGTCCACTTGAAAGATTTAGCTGTTTGATTGTAATAACCAATAAAAGCCAGGACCTTGGCCTCTAACTCTTCAACAGAAACAAATATTGAAATATACGTCTAAATAGTTATTGCTTGAAAAGAATTTATCGTTTACCTCTAAAGCATTATCTTTCGCTGACTCAAAATCGATTATAACAAACTTAAGCCGGTCAAGCAATGCTTCAGTTTATATTAGGTACTAATCAGAGCTTGTGAGTTATTGCTGAGAGGGTCTCTTAGGCAGTAATAAATCAAAAGCCTGGCAAGGATGGGAAGCAAACGTGTCAAGGATGTCTTGAGTCGCTATGTCGATGGCGCTTAGCAAGACCGAGACCGGAAACGTTGCTTTGCGCTCAAAATACATTCTAACTAGCTTCTTGCCATGACAATGAACAATCGTTATACTTGTAAATATTTCTATACCAATGTGAGGACATATTTTATGCATTAGTCTCAGAACAATGGCGCATGCAGGGTTTCTAACGCACCATTGACATTATTTTTTTCATATGCCTCTGAAGACGAGATACTTTATGCAGAATTGGAAAAGCACCTGATTCTGTTACAAAGGGAGGGCATAATTGCGAGCTGGTCTAAACGCAAGATCGCTCCTGGAGTAGATTGGGTCCATGAGACGGATAATCATCTTGATGCTGCAGCTCTTATTCTCTTGTTGATCAGCCCTGACTTTATGGCCTCTGACTACTGTTATGGTTTTGAGATGACTCGCGCTCTGGAGCGGGCTAGTCACGGTACAACGCGGGTGATTCCTATTTTACTGCGCCCAATTGATTGGACAGGCGCACCATTTGCACGTCTTTCATGCTTACCGGCTAACGGCAAGGCCATCACAAGCTGGTCAAACACAGATGAAGCTTTTAAGACTATTGCTAAGGAAATTCGCTCTGTGGTTGAGACGCTACAAGCTGAGACTGATGCTCCTCAACAAGGTCAGGATAATGATCAAGATGGTAACGAAAGCCACTCTCTGCAGATCCGTTCCAACGGAAGTTTCTGGCGACGCAATCGTTGGTTTCTTATTGCCTCTATCGCGGTGCTGGTAGCCCTGTTTTTTGCCTTTACAACCGTGTATCTGTTAGTGAATCACTCAGCCCCAAAAGACACACCATCTACTATCATCCCTGCCGCCAACACCCCATCCACGCAACCTGTAACGACGCCGGTCGTGCAACCAACCGACACATCTACAATCAGCGCTACCGTTGTGGCGTCACCGCCAGCTTCAACTGCAAACTTATCACCCACGACAAAAAACCATCAGTTTATCTGTTTGACTGATTGCGATAGCAAGTTCAGCGTGGTGCTTAATGACCTGACGGTGAATACTACTAGCCAGACGATGAACTGGGACTTTACCATCACAGACAATGGAGACCTATGTAGTACTATGGTTGGTAGTCTGACACTTGAGGCACCGACAGGAGATCAACTTCGAGCCAATGGAGGGTCATTTACCACGAGCAACACGATCAATGCAGGACAGACTTTGCCAGAAGAAGCAACTTTCTCATCCATACCTACTCAAAATGTGCAGTACCAGATCGAGTTCCAGATGTCTTGCAGTGATTATACAGGGAATAATCATACTGGGACCTATCAAGTAGAATTATTCGAATACTAAAACAACACTACAATAGTTGTGGGAAATGGTATTGTCTTTGTGCAATAGCACCTTGCTCATTTCCCACAAAAATTATTGCTGCTATTCAGTAGAGGGCACCTGCCATACATGCACAACACCATCTAATCCACCCGATGCAATGCGCGTACCATCAGGGGACCATGCTACAGCCCAAACCTTATGTGAGTGAGAGTCGTATTTGTATAGTTCTTGTCCCCCTGCTATCGGGCCTGCTGGTTGCAGAGAGTGGTTTTCGTTATCATCTTGATCATCGTCCTGATCTTGATGAGGAGCATCGTACATATACTTGCTCCTCTATGAATAGATTTATTTCTATTCAACCCTAAATTAAAATGAACAGTTAAAGTGCTTCCTGCTTCTCTTTAGAATCGCCCTTGGCTGCTTGCATCCGATTATACATCCTTTGCCTGCTGAGCGTAAATACTTCTATCCTGAATGGCTAAATAGGGGAAGTTCAACTTAATAGCGATCATTGCCTCTCATGCTATTCCCTTCTAGGATCAGTTGATAATGCTTGGCTGTCTCCTTTTTTAGTTAACTTTACGGTGCATTTCACAACGCTTCAACGGCGTTTAGGGGGCATCTTCGGGGCATATCTTCTTCTACTCTTCCGCCCGGCTTGATCCTTCCTCAGCCATACTCATCGAGCAATCGCTCGTTTGAGCTACAGCAGAGCACACAGCTACAAACAGCACACCGACTCCCAGGAGCATAATACTGTTTTATAATGCCGCAACAACAGACATTCAGGGCTGCAAGGGCTTGCCCAATATGCTATGCTTAGTGTGCAGTATCCTCAACGGATCAAAGAAACAGGAAGTATACGTTTGTATGACAGCATCACCCATTCCGCAACAACCAGGCGACCCGCAACAGCCCTCAGCAGTCGCCCACGAAATCCCTTCCATACTCAGTGAGTTCGATCTCTACTTGTTTGGACAGGGCAAGCATTATCGTCTCTACGAGAAGATGGGGGCGCATCCACGCGTCGTGCAAGGTATATCCGGCGTCAACTTCGCCGTCTGGGCACCCAACGCGCTATCGGTATCCGTCATCGGCGATTTTAATAACTGGAATCGTGCCTCCAATCCGCTGTCTCTGCGTCATCACGACCTGGGCATCTGGGAATGCTTTGTACCAGGATTACAGGTAGGCACACTGTATAAATATGCCCTCTATTCACGCTTCAACGGCTATACAGCCGATAAAATCGACCCCTATGGCTTTGCGGCTGAGCTACGTCCACAGACGGCCAGCGTCGTGGCTGACATCCATACCCATACCTGGCAAGATGCAACATGGATGCAGCAACGTGCACAGCAACAGGATCTCAGTTCCCCCATCTCCATCTATGAAGTCCACCTGGGTTCATGGCGACACATCCCCGAGCGACATCAAGCCGGTGCCAGCGAGGAGGATCGCTTTATGACCTATCGCGAGTTGGCACATACGCTGGCAGAGTATGTAAAAGATCTGGGCTTTACGCATGTTGAGCTGATGCCAATCACTGAATATCCTTTTGATGGCTCCTGGGGCTATCAGGTCACGGGCTATTACGCACCAACCAGTCGTTTTGGTTCGCCCGCAGACTTTCAATACTTCGTCGACGTCTTACATCAGCATGGCATCGGCGTCATACTAGATTGGGTACCCTCGCACTTCCCCAAAGATGGGCACGCCTTGAGCTACTTCGATGGCACGCACCTGTACGAATACGCGGACCCACGCAAGGGTGAGCATAAGCAATGGGGCACATATGTCTTCGATTATGGACGCAGCGAGGTACGTAACTTTCTGCTCGCCAGCGCGTTATTCTGGCTACGCGAGTACCACATCGACGGACTGCGCGTGGACGCAGTGGCCTCGATGCTCTATCTCGACTACATGCGTGAACCTGACGAGCGCATAACCAATCAGTACGGCGGACGCGAGCATCTGGAGGCCGTGGACTTTCTGCGCCAGCTCAACGAAGCAGTCTATGCCGAAGTCCCCGGAACTATTACTATCGCAGAAGAATCGACTGCGTGGCCTTTAGTCTCACGCCCTACCTATGTGGGGGGTCTCGGCTTCACATTTAAATGGAATATGGGTTGGATGCATGATATGCTCGACTATATGCACCTGGACCCTCTTTACCGCCGTTATCGACATAATAACATCACTTTTTCGTTAATGTATGCTTTTTCTGAAAATTTTGTCTTGCCGCTCTCTCATGACGAAGTTGTGCACATGAAAGGCTCGCTGATCAACAAAATGCCTGGCGATCTGTGGCAGCGTTTCGCCAATTTGCGCGCCTTCTTTGGCTACATGTGGGGACATCCAGGCAAAAAGCTGCTCTTCATGGGCGGTGAATTTGCTCAATGGAGTGAGTGGAACTTCAAAGAAAGCCTGGATTGGCATTTACTCGCGCCGCCCAGTGATCCACGCCACGCCCAGTTACGGGATTATGTACGCAGTCTCAACCAGCTTTACCAGCGCGAACCGGCACTGAGTGATCTGGATAACGAGTCCGCAGGCTTTGCCTGGATCGATTGCTATGATACGGATAATAGCGTCATTTCTTTTATGCGTCACGGCAAACATAGCGAAGATACGCTTGTTTTCATCTGTAATTTTACGCCAGTGCCCCGTTATGGCTATCGAGTAGGCGTACCGGAGGCGGGAGAGTATGATGAGCTAGTTAATAGTGATGATGTACGCTATGGAGGCAGTGGTCTGGTCAATAATCAGACCATGCCCAGCGCGCCAACATACTGGCAATCTTGTCCCCACTCACTACTTTTAACGCTATCACCACTAAGCACTATCATATTGAAGCGACGTCCCAGTGCAGTGGCAGGAGGAACGACACACGATGAGTCGCAACAAGTACAACTGGAGCAATGAGCAGCCAAAGGGCCGATTGAATAGAGCCAAAAAAAACGGGCATGTCACTGAAGATGAACGATTATTGAGTCGCCCGACCCAACCTTTAGTCAGCCCGGACAAACCCATACCGCAGGAACGCATTGAGGAACTGGAGCACTCACTCGAACGTGCACACCACTTCGACTTTACTGTCACCGATCCCTGGCGTGTTTTCCGCATCATGAGTGAATTCGTCGAAGGCTTTGACGCGTTGTCACATGTTCCGCCGTCGGTGGCCTTTTTCGGCTCTGCGCGCACCAAATGCGACGATCCGATGTACTCGGAAGCGATAGAAACGGCGCATATGCTCGCACAGGCAGGTTTCGGCATTATCACAGGCGGTGGTCCTGGCATCATGGAAGCGGCCAACAAAGGCGCGCAGGAAGGCGGCAATTGCTCTATCGGCTGCAATATCGAGCTACCTTTTGAGCAAGCATCTAATGCTTACCTCGACATTTCGCTCGATTTCAGCTACTTCTTTGTGCGTAAAACGATGTTTATCAAATACTCGAACGCATTCATTATCTTCCCCGGCGGCTTCGGGACCATGGACGAGCTTTTTGAGGCCATCACGCTGATCCAGACGAAAAAAGTCAAGCATTTCCCGGTTATTCTCTACAACTCGCAGTACTGGGGCGGATTGGTGAACTGGATTCGCGATAGTATGCTCAGCACAGAAAAGATATCGTCTGAAGATATCGATCTACTCTGCCTCTCTGATAGTCCGAAGCAGACCTGTGACATCGTTGTGGCTGCGTACGAGGAGAGCTGCCGCCAGGAGCGCGAGCACCCTCTCGGCTACCGGGAACAATCTATCCGCTAACGCTCCCTCTACAGCGCAGGCAAACGTCCAATAAACCACCTCACCTATGGCTATAGAGATCGGGGAGGTGGTTTATCGCGGAACTACGTTTTCTACGACGTGCAATCAATCAAGCCAGACAACGTTACCTCCCAATCACGTTCTGCAAGTGCTCATGATATTCCACGACGGATAGCTGAAATTGGGTAAAAACACTCCAAAAATGGAGTATGTGCATTGACTCACTTACATGATACAATCCATGCGTGGTAAGGGATGTATGGGATGGGAGGATAGCAATGGAATTGCGTGGCAAGGAGAAGCGCGACACGAATAGAATCGGAGAGATCAGCGAATTGGCCATTACGACACGCTTCCTACAGCTCGGCTATGGGGTTTTTGTGCCCTACGGGGGAAATCAGCGCTATGATCTGCTAGTTGAGGATACAGATGGACATTTCTGGCGCATTCAGTGCAAAACGGCTCGGCTTGATAAGAGTGGCACAGTACTCGAATTTAATACAGCTAATCATAATGTTACCGGGAAGAATAAGCAATGGCGGCATTATCGGGGACAATGTGACTATTTTGCAGTGTATCATGAAGAGCTGAATAAGGTTTATCTGCTTCCAGTGGATCAAGTTGGCGCTGTCGAAGCAAAACTTCGGCTCGTGCCAGCAAAAAATAATCAGGAAAAGTTTGTACGCTGGGCGAAGGATTACGAATTATAAAAATGGGCCCAGCTGGGATCGAACCAGCGACCAATCCGTTATGAGCGGACTGCTCTAACCGCTGAGCTATGGGCCCTCGCGGACAGTATTGTATCATACCTCGTCCCGTCTGTGAAGAGGGTGAAGCCATCAATTTTTGTACGCTGCGACTATTGCCAATCCACCTGAGCTTATATACTGGACGCATCCAGCAACGAACTCACGTGAAAGGGCTGCCTGGGCGCAACATAACCGGTATCCATCTGTGCCAGTTGCAGCTTACCGCTGATATCGTCGTTGACGGCCTGCCAGTAGGTATAGCTTTCCAGCACCCAGATGCCACTTTCGCGTGTGCCATTGCCCGAGCCTTTGACGCCACCAAAGGGCATATGCGCTTCCGCACCCGTGGTCGAGTTGTTAATGCTGGTCATACCCGCCTGGATATGTTCTTTGAACTGGTACGCCCATTGCCGATTTTGTGTATAGATCGCCGAACTCAGACCATACGTTACGGCGTTGGCAACCTCAATGCCCTCCTCAATGCCCTCCACACGCACCAGATTGATCGTCGGACCAAAGATTTCCTGCTGGAAGAGTCGCATCTTCGGCGTCACACCCTCCCACACAGTCGGCCAACCATAGTAGCCCGCGTCAGGATCACCCGAGAAGCCCTCAGGTTGCTGTGAACGCGTAATACGACCAGCGCCATAGAGCAGAGTCGCGCCCTCCGCCTGCCCCCAGGTGTAGTGCTGCTGCCAGTTGGCGAAAAAGCGCTCATTGATGAAGGGTCCATACAAGACATCCTGGTACGTGAGTGGATTGCCAATCTTGATCTCACGTACAGCCTGCAGAAAACGCGCTTTGAACTCGTCATAAATAGGAGCATCCAGCAACAGGTTCCCGGCACTGGTACAGCGCTGTCCAGCCGTGCCAAAAGCAGCCCAGATTGCACCACTCACCGCGCTCTCCATATCAGCGTCGCGCATGACCACCAGGGGATTCTTGCCACCCAGTTCGAGCGTTGGATGCACGAGGTTGCGTCCCGCAACTGCGCCAATCTGCCGACCAACGATAGTACTCCCCGTAAAGGCAATCTTGTTGAGCAGCTCTTCGTCCAGCATTTCCACAAGATACTGGCCCGCTCCATCGCCGCCAAGCCCAAAGATGACGTTGAGGACGCCAGCTCCCACGCCAGCCTCTTCGATCAGCTTCGCAAAGGCATAGGAGGTCGCGGGACAGTCCTCAGATGGCTTCCAGACAATTGTATTGCCAGTCAACAGGGCGGGAATGATCTTCCAGCTTGGTACGGCGATAGGAAAATTGCCAGCGGTAATAATACCCACGACACCTAGCGGACGGCGATAGGTCAGCAGATCTTTGAAGGGCATTTCCGAGGGTATGGTCTGCCCGTAGAGTCGGCGACCTTCCGATTGAAAGAAGTGGCAGGTATCGATAGCTTCCTGCACGTCACCACACGCCTCCTTGAGCGTCTTGCCGATTTCGCGACTCAGTAGCCGACTCAAAGGTTCTTTCTCGCGCTGCAGGATCACGCCAAGATTGCCAAGTAACTCCCCACGCACAGGTGCAGGTGTCGCGCGCCAGCCAGCAAACGCCTGCTGCGCAGCTTCACACGCCTGGCGGACCTGCTCTTTCGTCGCCACGGGGAATTCGCCGATCACATCGTTCAATTGACTGGCATTGCGCGAGAGAAAAGTCGTTTCACTCCCCACTGCCTGTCCATTGACTATATGATGAACACGCTGCACCACAATGCTTCTCCCTTCTTTCATAAAGAGACAAATACCATCATTACAACTATGGCTGGTCTCACCAAACTAAAAAGGTTATCTCCTTCTCGCTACGTGTCATGATTATGCCATGACACGATAGACTGCTGCAAGGGTTAAGTTAATATCTTTCTCTTCAGGGTACGACATACCAGTTCGCGTAGGGCCACCACAAGCTCACGGGATGCACAATGAGATCACGACAGGCAAGCAGAAAAGAAATGAGGGCCACTCTGAAGGGAAAAGAGAGATCAGCATTGTTTGTAACATTAGCAGCTATCACTGTCCCTCATTCCCCCTAAGAAAGATGCAGCCATTTATGATACATTTTAATGTAGATATGCAGGTGAAGACTGAGCTTCCCTCATTCCTGATAGAGAACCTTGAGAGACACAACACCAACAAGTTGGCTGCCGACATAAGCAATTTGTAGATATAGCGTTCCAAGTGAACAACCTCGCCGAGCGAGATCTGCACACGATCAAAGTGCAGCAAAAGGCCTCTGATTGTTTTCGCAGTGTTGCTGGTGCAGAAGCGTTTAGTCGCATTCGTGGCTAATTGTCCACGTTGCTTGCGGCATATCATGTGAGCAGAAAGTCGCAAGTATAAGCGGTCTGTAGATCGAATAGCATATAGAAAAAGAATAGAACAAAATAAAAAGTACGAAGAATTGCGAAAACAGTTGTAAACCAAGCGCAGGAGTCGGTTTTTTTATAGAGAAGACAGAAAGGAAGAAACATTTTGAGACGACATGAAACAAAAGAAGTACCAAACACAGAAAACGTAACCAACAACACCTCCCCGGAAGAAAAGAAGCTGGATGATGTGCTACGTCATCAGTCCTCGTTCGAAGCGTCAACAGCTAAGACTGAGGCATCATGGCAATCTCCTTATACCAAAAATGCTGTCTTTGAATGGGCAAGAATGCAACAGGCGCAAGAGAATTTTGACAGCGCACGCGGCACCTATTTGCGCCACGGAATACCAGTCGAGTCTTGGAATAAGAAATGGGAAGAGGCCAAGGAAGAGGCTACTGCCGCTTTTGACGCCACACCTTCAGGAAAGTTACTGAGTGACATAGACCAGGTTATATCGCAAGCAAAAGACCGTTTTGACGCCACGCCTGAAAAAGAGAGCCTGACCAACGCGACGCAAGCTACAAAGGCAGCGGAAAAGAAACTTGAAGCTACAGCTAAGTGGAAGGAATATAACAAGTATACACAAGCAGAAAAAAGTTACGACTTCCGTTTCCTTGACAGCATAGCAAGAGAGATGCATAAAGAAGGTAAAAATGCAGCTCGTCAAGCTGTTCAAGCATTGGATGAATGGAGCCGGGTGAAATCTGCAAAACAACATGAGAAAGAAGCGCAGAGGCAGGTCGACATCAATCCTCAATGGAAACAATACAATCGCATTGCTCCACCTGCAAGAAAAGCTCTGGCTGCATGGAGGTCGTATCAAGAAGCGGCGCTATATCAGTATAGCGACGATATACAAAAGCGCACAACACCGCTGCGTCGAAAGTATGTGGAGGCTCAGAACGAAGCGAATCAAGCTCAACCTAAAAAAAGATCTGCACTTGAGAGGATGGTTACTAGTAAAGACACCATGCAGAAAGAGGATAAAATATATTCGGAAAAGCTGCAACAAGTGCAAAGGGCAAAGAAAGCACTCGATCAGATGCTCGATCTCTCACGTAAGGTCGAAAATCTGACAGCGTGGGAGCCGGACGAGACCAAACAGGGTTATACAGCAAAGAAAGCTCAGTGGGAGCAATATAAGAAAGGCTTTCAGGCATTTCGTAAGGCATTGGGAGACAAAAACGTACAAGATGCGAGTGTCGAGGACTTGGATAAGGCTATGGAGGCGTGGAAGCTATAGCGGCCTCAATAGCTTCGATTACCGCGATTGCCAGAAGTACTATTTGCAATTACTTCGATTACCGCGATTGCCAGAAGTACTATTTGCAATTACTTCGATTACCGCGATTGCCAGAAGTACTATTTGCAATTACTTCGATTACCGCGATTGCCAGAAGTACTATTTGCAATTACTTCGATTACCGCGATTGCCAGAAGTACTATTTGCAATTACTTCGATTACCGCGATTGCCAGAAGTACTATTTGCAATTACTTCGATTACCGCGATTGCCAGAAGTACTATTTGCAATTACTTCGATTACCGCGATATCACGGGCAGAAGCACTCAGGATCGCCCAGATTGCCAAGTAACTCGCCACGCACAGGTGCGGGTGTCGCACGCCAACCAGCAAACGCCTGCTGCGCAGCTTCACACGCCTGACGGACCTGTTCTTTCGTCGCAACGGGGAATTCGCCGATCACATCGTCCAACTGACTGGCATTGCGCGAGAGAAAAGTCGTCTCACTCTCCACTGCTTGTCCATTGACTATATGATAAACACGCTGCACCACAATACTGCTCCCTTCTTTCGTAAGAGACAATACCGTCATTATAACTACGACTGGTCCACCAAACTACAAAGGTTATCTCCTCCTCGCTCCGTGTCATGATTACGCCATGACACGACAGACTGCTGCAAGGATTAAGTTAATATCTTTCACTTCAGGGCACGACATCCCAGTTCATGTAGGGCCGCCGCAAGCTCACGGGATGCACAACGAGATCACAACAAACAGACAGAAAAGAAACGAGAGCCTCTCTGAAGGAAAGAGAGATCAGCATTGTTTGTAACATTGGCAACTATCACTGTCCCTCATTCCTCCTAAGAAAGATGTAGCCATTATGATACATTTAATGTAGATATGCAGGTGAAGACAGAGCTTCCCTCATTCCTGATAGAGAACCTTGAGAGACACAACACCAACAAGTTGGCTGCCGACATAAGCAATTTGTAGATATAGCGTTCCAAGTGAACAATCTCGTCGAGCGAACTCTGCACACGATCAAAGTGCGGCAAAAGGTCTCTGATTATTTCCGCAGTGTTGCTGATGCAGAAGCGTTTAGTCGCATTCGTAGCTACTTGTCCACGTTGCTTGCGCCGTATCATGCAAGCAAAAAGTCTCAAGTATAAGCGGTTTGTAGATCGAATAGCATATAGAAAAAGAATAGAACAAAATAAAAAGTACGAAGAATTGCGAAAAAAGTTGTAAACCAAGCGCGAGGATCGGTTTTTTTATAGAGAAGACAGAAAGGGAGAAACATTTTGAGAGGATATAAAACAAAAGAGATACCAATAACAGAAGAAGCAACCAACACCCTCCCGGAAAAAGATGTGAAGAATGATGTGCTACGTGATCCTGCTGCGTTCGGAGCACCAACTAAGACTAAGGAGGCATCATGGCAATCCCTTTATATCCAAGATGCTACCCTTGAATGGGCAAGACTGCAACGGGCGGAACGGCAATTAGAAGACGCATGTGATGCCAATTTTCGCTATGGAACACGAATCAAGCCGTGGAGAGAGGCCAAGGAAAAGGCCCTTGCCGATTTTGACGCCACATCTCCAGGAAAGTTACTGAGTGACATGCGACAGGCTGTGCAGCAAGCAAAAGACCGTTTTGACGCCACGCCTGAAAACGAGAACCTGACCAACGCGACTCAAGCTACAAAGCGAGCGAAAAAGGAACTTGAGGACACAGCTGAGTGGAAAAGCTATAACAAGTATATAAAAACAGAAAACAGTTACCGCTTTCGTTCTCTTGAGAGCATAGAAAAAGTAATTCATAAAGAAGGTAAAAAAGAAGCTTTTAGTGCTGTTCAAGCATTGGATGAGTGGCGCAAGGCGAGGTCTGCACAAAAACATGAGCAAGAAGCGCAGAAGCAGGTCAACACCAGTTCTAAACTGGAACAATACGAGCGTCTTGATTCACTTGTAAGAAAAGCTCTGACTGCATGGGCGTCGTTTCAAAAAGCTGCGCTATATCAGTATAGCCAGGATATACAAGAGCGCACAACAGCACTGAGTCAAAAGCATTGGGATGCTCGGAACGAAGCGTATCAAGCTCAACCTAAAAAAAGATCTGCACTTGAGAGGATGGTTACTAGTAAAAACACCATGCTGAAAGAGGATGAAATATATTCGGAAAAGCAGCAACAAGAGCAAAAGGCAAAGAGAGCATTCGAGAGGATGGACCATTTATCACGTGAGGTCGAAGATTTGAAAGCGTGGGAGCCGGACAAGCGCAAAGAGGATTACGGAACAAAGAAAGCTCAGTGGGAGCGACTTAAGAGAGATTTTCAGGCATTTCGTGAGGCATTGGGAGACAAAGACGTACAAGATGTTAGTGTCGAGGACTTGAATAAGGCTATGGAGGCGGGGAAGCTATAGCGGCCTCAATAGCTTCGATTACCGCGATTGCCAGAAGTACTATTTGCAATTACTACGATTACCGCGATATCATGAGCAGGAGCACTCAAGTTGCCGGGTGCATCGTCACACATGCCTTGGTACTTTATGGCTTTTCTCTGGCAGCATCGTGTTTGAGATCGCGTATCAAGCGCTGCAAGGCTTTGGTATAGGTATCGTGGTCTTTCCAGCCCTCGAAGTTGCCAATGTGGCGGGTGTCCTGAATGATTTTAGCTTTTAGTTGAGAATACTTTCAACTTTCTAATTTGACGAACTTTTCGTTTTTGTCTGTTTATTTGGGTAGATGTTCCAGAATTTGAGTAAGAAGTACGGTATGCTGCTTGAGCGTCGTTTTAACGTCAATGATATCCTCTTTGATGTTGGTGATATCCGTTTCAATTTTGCTAAAGCGTTCCTCCGTGCTTTCTTCGGTTTTGGTGAGGTACTCAGAGAGTTGTTTGAAGCTGGCTGCCATATCCTCAGAGAGTTGTTTGAAGCTGGCTGCCATATCCTCAGAGAGTTGTTTAACGCTGGCTGTTATCTCCCCGGTTACTTCTTCAATATGTGTTTCTGTATTGATTTGTCGGCGTTCTAGTGCGCTTACTCTTGCCTCCAGGCGTGGGTGTGTACTCATGACTCGGTCTCTCCTTGATTTCTGATTTGGTGCCATTATACCTTATTGTGATTTACCTGGCTATATTCTTTAGGTTAAGGGGTGAGCGTCAGATTTTTGCAAACGGGTAGGGGCGGCGCTTGCCTCCGCCCCACAGGCCGTCCCAGGCACATCCAGGGCGCACGCGAGGAGCGCCCCTACCCGTTTGCTCCTGCCTCTACTCAACCGGTCAGGTGCTCCAGTGCAAAAAATTGACGGCCACCCTAGGTTAAGTGGACTTTCAACTTTCTGGAAAGCTGGTAAAGCAAAGGCGTAAAAGCGGCGAAAAATGAGGATACTATTGAGTTCTCATGCCCCTCTACTCAATAGTACATGCAGAAAAAGGGGCAAAAATCGTACCGCTTGAGGGTCAAAAAACCTTGGGTGATCGTTTGCTTTATCATGGCCTGGGGCCTTTGCTGCGTGGTGCATTTATTTTTTGAGGAATTTGTCTGTTGCATATATCAAATCAATAGAATGTGCTATACTACAAGTAGTTATAGATGTAGCTTGATCCTTCTATTGACCATAAGGACCAGATTGAGGAGGATCTCCATCTTTCCGGGGGAAAACGTTGGGAAATTGGGTAGGGACGTCACCTCGCTGATCCGTCTGGCTTCGTTGTCAGGCGGAAGCAGAACGCGTGCGCCCTGGGATGGTCGCCAGGACACGCCTCTACCTCGTTTCCCCTCAAGGACGGAGAGCCATTGAGGATACATACAAGTAGCAGCATTAGCGCTTTTGCCCATTGTTCCTCAGATAGTGTTTGGAGTTCGCACGCCATTTGTCAACATTGATAACCCATAGGCATTCAGAAACGCGTTCTGCTTCCACCTGACAACGCGGCTGTCGCCTCTCGCCTTCGGCTCATCTGAATGCAAGGCAATATGAGTTGAAACCAAACACTACCTCAGCTTGTCAGTGAGTGGTAGACGGATCATTTGTGCGCAACGTTATCACTTCAGGGCGACATAAAATTCTGCTACAATCACCCAAAGTGAGCGGTGCGTTATGAAGAGTACCGTGCTCCACAGCGCCAGGGAGCGCGGTCGACATGCATTAGGGGGCATTCAAAGATGAATGAAGTGACTATTCGTATCGGGGGCGAATCAGGCGAGGGAACGATCTCCGGTGGAGATATTCTCGCGCTGGCCGCCGCCCGCTGGGGGTATCACGTCTATACTTTCAGAACCTTTCCAGCCGAAATTCTCGGCGGACCCTGTATGTTTCAGGTGCGTATTAGCGATCACCCGGTAAAATCGATGGGTGATTATGCGGACGTACTTGTCTGCCTGAACCAGGAAGCGTATGAGCGCAATCGTAGCGGGTTACGCCATGGCGGCGTGCTTATCTATGATCCCTCCGACTTTACGCCCGAAGCAGGCGACTTTATTACCTATGCCGTCCCTTTTAACGAAATTGCCCGCAAAGAGATCCAATCTTTCCAAACAAAAAATATGGTCATGCTGGGAGCAATTTCTGCCCTGTTTGGCCCTCCACTTGAAGCTATTACCCAGGTAGTCCATTCCAAACTTTCGCGATCACGTAAGGCCAACTCAACGTTAATGGAGAAGAACCTGCTAGCTCTGGACATAGCGAAAACCTATGTAACTGAAAAAATCACGAAGCATGATCCCTATCTGCTCTCGACGGTAGAGAAGGCCGACCGCGTAGTGCTCAATGGCAACCAGGCTGTGGTTGCTGGTGCACTGGCAGCACAATGTCAGTACTTCGCAGGCTATCCTATCACGCCTGCCAGCGATATTATGGAAGGTCTGGCGAAAGAGCTGCCTCAGGTGGGTGGGACGTTCTTGCAGGCCGAAGATGAAATGGCCGCGCTGGCTTCGGCCCTGGGAGCTTCCTACGGCGGCATGCGCGCGATGACGGCCACTTCGGGACCTGGCTTTTCGCTGATGGCGGAACTCATCGGGTTTGCGTCGATGGCGGAATTGCCCGTGGTGATCGTCGATGCCCAGCGCGCTGGTCCCAGCACAGGTATGCCGACCAAGATGGAACAGTCCGATCTGAGTTTTGCGCTCTACGCGGGCCATGGCGATACACCACGCATGATCCTCGCTCCAGCCAATGTCGCGGATTGTTACAATCTGATGATCCTGGCATTCAATATGGCTGAACGCTACCAGATGCCGGTGCTCTTCCTCACCGATCAGTCTCTCACTGCACGCGTCGAGAGTGTCGACCGTAGCGCTTTCAAAGCCGCTGAGAACCCACCGCGCATCGAGCATCTGGCCCATGCACACAATGGACACAATGGCGCAAGCGAACGGGTCCTTGTCGGTGCCGCTGCAGCCAGCCATGAATATAATCGCTATGCTCATACACCGACAGGCATCTCGCCCATCAGCACACCAGGCGCAGGCGCTAGCCCTTACGTAGCGACCGGCCTGGAACACGATGAGCTAGGACACCCTGACTATGAGGAAGAAGATCACGCAGCGATGATGGAGAAACGCTTTCGCAAGCTGGCGACGGCGGCCTCCGAACTGCCTGCTCCTGAGCGCTATGGCGATGAAGATGCGACCATCGGCATCATTGGCTGGGGATCAACCGAAGGTACTATTCAAGAAGCAGTCGACCGCGCACACGCGCAAGGCCACAAGGTAGCCGCTCTTCAGCTCAAAATCCTCTCACCGCTGCCAGACACAGCCATTCAGGACTTTATACGCTCCGTCCAGACAGTCATCGTACCAGAATGTAACTATTCCGGCCAACTGGCAAATCTGCTCGGCGCAAAATATGCAGTACAGGTCACTCGCGTCAATAAATTTGGCGGTATCCCATTTACGGCGGGAGAAATCCTACGAGCGATCGAGGAGGTTAACGTATAATGACTCAGGCTATCATCAATCCCACTCCAAAAGATTATAAAAGTGAGGTAAAACCAACCTGGTGTCCAGGATGTGGCGACTTCGGCGTGCTCAATGCGACCTACCGCGCGCTGGCTGGCTTAAAACTTGCTCCAGACGAGACGGTGGTGGTTTCAGGTATTGGGTGCTCCAGTCGCTTCCCTCACTTCACAAGGACCTTTGGCTTCCACAGTGTACATGGACGTGCCTTGCCAGTCGCCCAGGGTCTCAAAATGGCACGCCCGGATCTCACTGTCGTAGCGGTCGGTGGTGATGGTGATTTCTTCAGCATTGGTGCCGGTCATCTAGTACACGCGGCGTTACGCAATATTGACATCACGGTCGTTGTCATGGATAACGAGATTTACGGACTGACCAAAGGACAAACGTCTCCAACGTCGCCGCATGGTCATGTCAGTAAGTCCACGCCTTATGGACTCTTGGCATCGCAATTTAACCCTATCGCGACGGTACTCTCCCTGAACGTAAGCTTTGTTGCGCGCGGCTATTCCGCGAAGCCAAAAGACCTGGCAACGCTGATTGAGCGTGGAGTACAGCACAAGGGCTTTTCGTTTATCCATGTGCTCAGCCCCTGCCCAACCTTCTACAATACGTTCGATACCTGGGACGAGGCCGTAACAGCCATTCCAACCGAACACGATAGCGCTGACAAGGGCAAAGCGATGGTCCTGGCAATGGAGACGGAGAAGCAGTTCACTGGCGTCTTCTTCCAGGCCGAACGTCCGACGATGGATCAGGCCGCACATCAACTCGTGCAACAGGCTAAACCATTTGATATCGGACAATATATGCAACGCTACGCCTGATAAAAAAAGAAGCCGGTCGTTCTCTCTGCGGTGCAATACGAGCCTGAGAGACATGACGGGCGCGATAAATCGCGCCCGTTTCTCCCGTATATCTCGATTTTTCGGGTTATTGCCAGACCTCGCGTGCGCCCTTTTTCAGGTGCCACGTTGTTATGCGCGAAGCAGCTCCTCAAATTGCCCACGGTCAAGCTGCTCATGCACAATGAGCGTATCTGCCAGTAGCTGCAACTGATCTTTATGCTCCGTAAGCAACTGACGAGCCATATCACGTCCCTCATTAAGGATACGCTGCACCTCAGCATCGATCAGCGTATTCATCACCACGCCATTAGAGTTCCGTCGCACCGGCGCAACCATCGCCATATACGCCTGACCGAGCGAGTCAGCATCGGGCCAGAGCACACGTCCAGCAGCATCGGCAGCCAGGGCATGCGCTTGCGGCAGTAAACCAGCATCGCCACGCCGCATATTGAGCGCATAGTCATCACTATCCGCTTGATAGTCCGCAAACACAACACCAACTTGCTCACTCATGCCCCAACGCGTCACCATACGCCGGGCCAGATCCGTCACAACCTGGAGATCATTTTCGGCACCAGTCGTAATGCGATCCGCACCAAACGTAAGTTCTTCGGCGACACGTCCACCCAGTCCAACGGCGATGCGTGCCATTAGCGTTGAACGACTATAATTGTAGCGATCCTCAGCGGCAAATTGCGTGACACCCAGGCTCTGACCACGAGGCAGGATCGTCACACGATTGACTGTATCGGCTTCGTCCAGATGATAGGCCACAAGCGCATGTCCACCTTCATGGACAGCTATCGTCCGACGCTCTTGCTCGCTCATCACGAGGGGACGTAAAGCGCCCAATTGCACACGCGCCAATGCATCCTCGAAGCAGGCATGATCGACGCTTTCCAAATCACGCCGCGCCCCCACCAGAGCAGCCTCATTGACCAGATTTGCCAGATCTGCGCCGGTCATGCCTGTCGTCAGGCGTGCCAGACGCTCCAGTTCCACATCTGCATGCAATGGCGTATTGCGTGTGTGTACCTGCAAAATTGCTTCACGTCCAACCCGGTCGGGCGGAGAAACCATGATCCGACGGTCAAAGCGACCAGGACGTAACAGGGCTTTGTCCAGAATATCCACACGGTTCGTCGCTGCCAGCACCACCACAGCCTGCCGTGTATCAAAACCATCTAGCTCAACCAGGAGCTGATTCAAGGTCTGATCGCGCTCATCATTGCTGCCCATGCGCATTGACCGCTTGCGACCAACGGCATCCAGCTCATCGATAAAGATCACACATGGCGCAGCTTTGCGTGCCTGGTTAAAGAGATCTCGCACACGACTCGCTCCGACGCCAACAAACATCTCGACGAACTCGGATGCGCTCATACTAAAAAATGGTACATGCGCCTCACCCGCTACGGCCCTGGCAAGTAAGGTCTTCCCGGTTCCCGGAGGTCCGACCAGCAAAGCACCACGCGGAATATGCGCGCCCAGGCGGTTAAACCGTTCGGGACTGCGCAAGAACTGCACAATCTCGGAGAGTTCGGATCGTACCTCATCAATACCAGCCACATCGTCAAAAGTGACAGGCGGTGCCGTGCTCACATGGATGGCAGGAGCTTTGTTTGTCGTTCCCAACCGGTTTGTCGGACCAGGCGTCGTCTTTTGAGGAGGCGTCGATAAAGCATTCGTCTCCCTGGTACGCTCAAAACGACGTACGTGACTCTTGCCCAGGTGACTCACACGCTGATCTATCGACTGATCCTGATTTTGACGATTGCGCGTCAGCAGGAAGACGAGCATGAACACCGCGACAAGCAGAAAAGGAGCGAGCCGCTCCAGCCACAACAGCCAGAGAGGTGTACCCACCACAGCCAGCGTGTGAACGAGTACATGGTTAGTGAGTAATACACCCATCAATGACGCACTGGTGCCAGGTGGGATCTGCGTGAATAGCGCGTGCGCGCTATCTATCTGCAACACATTGCCTGTCACAGACATAGGTACACTGCTCATGCCAACAGCGTGACTCCACGCCGTATAGTCAGCGGAGGCTAACGTTAATTGATGTATAGTAGTAGCAGAAGTTGTAGAAGCTTGTGAAAGCGGCGCAGCGAGAAATCCATTCGCGTTATTGCCTTGAATGACTACCGCCAGCACATTGCCACGCTTCACCTGAGCAACAAAAGTACTATAATTGACACTGGTCACACCAGCAGGAGCAGCGTTAGTCGTAGGACTTGGTAATTGGCTAGAGATGCCAAACAGCAATATCACAAACGCACAGAGTAAAATACATGTAAAAAGCACGGTACGATGGGTACGGAGCATTTGCCAGACCTTGCGCCCAGAGCTTATTACCTGTTTGCGCCGCCGTTGATATACGCCAGACTTGTCACGGCGACTGGTCTTATCATCCATTCCTTCACCTCGCCTATAGAAAAGGCTCTATTCTATCCAGTAAATAACATACAATCTGATTTATCGTGCATCCTTTATAAGTAAATTACCTGATTAATAGTACACCTTGTCTTGCGATAAGACGCTATTGCATGAACCCCAACCACAGCGAGGGGAAAGCAGAAGGATTTTTACTCAACAAGAAAACAGGCACCACTCTTAGTCGTGCAAGAGGTAGTGTACAGCGTTTCAAGAGGACACGTAGTATATCAGGTACTTTCTTCTCACTACCATAAGTACCAAATTGTTTCTATACTAAACATTATACATGGATGAGTCAAACGAATACAACACGAAACAATCCAAAGAGAGAACGTCGCAATTCTCTCTTTATGGTTCATGTATCCGGTACCATTTGGGTAGAATTACCCCGTCAGGAGCTGTGGGAGGCGGCATCAAGCTTTTTCAATCCCTTAGATCCGTATGAGGATACTGCAAAAGCTTTCGCCGCACTTCGAGTGAGCGCATGATGGCATCGCGGCTGAGCACACCTAGCAATTGTCCGTCGGAGGAGACCACCGGCAATTGATTCACATCCTGCGTTGCCATCAGCGGCAGCACTTCTTTGAGGCTTTGTTGTGGTGTAACGACATGCAAACGCTCCACGGGAATCATAATCAGCCCAACCGGAGTCTGCGTCCATGTTTCGCGCGGGACATGACGAATATCGCTCAACGTCACCAGTCCGGCAAATAGATCACCCTGCATGACAAATGCTGAGCGTAAGCCCTGCGGGAGAAAATAGTCATCGACCAATTTTTGCAGCGAAATATTCGCCGGTACAGTTACCGACTGCGTATTCATCACCTGCTCGACAGTCACATTACCAAACATCTCGTCGAAGTTCGACTGCGCACGCGTAGATTGTGCTGCGCTCAGCAAAAACCAACCCACAAAGCCGATCCAGATACCATCGAGCACATCACCACTAAAGACCTGGAAAATTCCCCAGAGGATAAAAAGATAGGCTACGATTTGCCCGACAGTAGCTGCAATGCGCGTGGCTTTATTGGCATTCCCTGTGATCTTCCAGACAATCGACCTGAACACACGGCCACCATCAAGGGGAAATCCCGGTATCAGGTTGAAGACACCCAAAAGCACATTGATCAGCGCCAGCGCCACCAGCACAGCCCCGACCGCCGAAGGATGGCTGTAAATAGGCAGCCAGAGCAGAAAACAGAGCACGCCCAGCACAATACTCACCAGCGGACCAACCACCGATACCTGAAACTCAACGCCAGGTCGCGGTGCCTCCTGCACAATATTGGACACTCCACCAAAAATAAACAGCACAATACTGCGCACAGTCAGGCCATACGCACGCGCAACCAGCGAGTGTGCCAACTCATGCAGCAGGATCGAGAGAAACAAGAGTATTGCGCCCACAACCCCCATCAGGAGATACGTGGAGGTCGCGGCACCAGGATAGAGACCAGGGAACCAACCAGATGCCAGCGAGATCGTCAGCAGGACAAGCCCAATCAACAGACTAAAATTGACATAAACATCAATGCCAGCGAGTTTGCCAAGGTGGAATGAGCCAGACATCGCACAAAATCCTTTCCTTCACCTTCTACACAAGTAGCAGCGAAGCATCACGCTTTTTGCCCGATATAATCATCAATGCCACATTCACATTAAGATAGCGCGCAAAACTATATTTTTCAGCCACCGCAAAAATGTTCCTCTCGTGCATTCATTTGACCGGGATGTTCTCGCAAGCATGCAAGAACACAATCCTCTACTCCCTATCTCCTTATTATAGCCCATTTCCCAGTAAGGCTGCTTTTTGGCTCCGTCACAATGCAGCAGCAATGATATGTCTGGTACTTCGTACCTGTTCAGGTCTGCTGGACATAGGCGAGTGATCAACTTCTGAGCAGAAAGTGTTCCTTTCCTACGGCTACTGAACGATAGCATTGTAGATACCATAGACTGCAGAAACTGAGAACTATTCTGAAACGGTGGAAGGAACTTGATACTCCAAAATATGCACCTCATCACCGACACACAGCATACCGCTACCTTCTGCAAGCAGATATTGTCCAAACAGCACTTTCTGTTGAAACGTGCGATAGCGTGCCAGCGTTGCCAGCGGCTCCTTGTTGGTCCTCACGCCACAAAGCGCATCAACGGTGATAATCGCACAGCGATTGCACGGCCTCACCACATGAAATGTTTGCTGGTTTATCTTAAACGTGCGCCAGCTATCTTCGGCGAACGCTGGCGCTCCTGCAATAACCAGATTTGGACGAAAACGCTCCAGGGGCACAGGCGTAGCCAGACGCTGATTGAGATCATCCAGAGAACCAGCGCCCAGCAAATGATAAGGAAAGCTTGTGAAGGCCGCGAGATCGTGATTGCGCGCATATTCCGGTGCCACGAAGCGCTGCGTGCTCTCGGGCATGAAGACGAGACGACACGAGACATGCAGGAAATCTTGAAACCACGCATCCGCCTGATCACTGGCGGGAAGAGCCTCGCATTTCCCCTGGTACCAGCGCACGACACAGGGCTGAGTATGTTGCGGAGATAAAGGGACACGCAGCACAGGCATGCCAGGAGCCTGAACACATAAACCATCGTCATCAAGAGAAACAACAATACAGGCAAGGCGTGGATAGTCAAGTTGCTGAAGACCCAGGCCCAGCTCATTGACGAGCAGCCAACGCCGGTCATAGCGCAGACCACGCTCATCCATAAACGCCATCTGGACATCCGTTCCATTGCACCCTTTGATGGGATACAGACGAATACTGCTCAGAAAGAACTCTGCCATCACTATCTCCTTGTTCTCTGTAGCTTACAAAAGTACGTTAAAGCCCACAATTGACATTCATAGTAGAAAACAGTAAAATCCTCATAGAAAGATATTTGCCACTGGCACCATTTGAAAAAGAGAGTTGTATAACAAGACACTCTTATTCATTCATAGAGGTAAACGACTGGATGCTTCCAGAAACCGCTCCCAATAAAGCAAATGCGTAGCAAGTAGAAGTGATAAAAAGTAGCAATAGAAGGGGCATCAGTAATGGAATTCACGTTTCTTGGTGGAGCTTCAGAGGTCGGAGCTTCCTGCACTATATTACAGCTAGCCGGACATCGCTTACTTGTTGATGGAGGTATGCGTCCGGCAGTCAGAGAGGGACAATCGCGCCTACCCGATCTTTCATTACTAGAGCAGCATCCACCTGAAGCATTACTTATTACCCAT
Source organism: uncultured Chloroflexia bacterium (assembly GCA_963802635.1). Lineage (GTDB taxonomy): Bacteria > Chloroflexota > Ktedonobacteria > Ktedonobacterales > Ktedonobacteraceae > CAVTLG01. The sequence continues at coordinate 2,853,998 of CAWDJJ010000001.1, forward strand.
GCCCATATTGATCATACGGGTGCTCTTCCCCTTATCGCTGCATTATTCCCACATATCCCCATTTACGCCACCGAAAGCACACGCGTCTTAACCGAGATTTTGCTACGCGACTCCGTGCATGTTATGGAGCAGGAAGGTCTGAAACCTGATGGCGAAACTCCTTTGTATAATAGCGAACAGGTAGATGTTTTTCTGGCCCGTATCCAGCTTGCGAGTTGGCAACAACCCATCACCCCCTTGCCAGAAACTTCTGACATCAGCGTACGTTTCCTTCCCGCTGGACATATCTTAGGTGCAGCCATGCTCTTTTTCAGCACCCCCGAAGGCACACTACTACATACAGGCGATATATCTATCACCGACCAGCGCACAATTAAAGGCATAGATATAAACAGCTTACCACAAGCTGATGTGATGATCTGTGAGGGTACCTATGGGAATCGTGCTCACAGTAATCGCAAAGAAGAAGAGCGCAAACTCGTCGAAACCGTGCAGCACACCATCGCTCGTGGTGGCCGTATTCTCTGTCCCGCCTTCGCGGTCGGACGTGCCCAGGAAGTCATCCTGATACTCAAATTCTACCGCGCCAGTGGACAGGTATCGCCTGCGCCAATCTATCTTGATGGCATGGTGCGCTCAGTCTGCACAGCGTACCAGTTGCAATCTCACGACCTGCGCAATAGCTTGCAACGTTACCAACAGAACTCTAGACGGCCTCTGTTCACTGATCCTGGCTTGCATATCTTCGCCGTTCATAACCAGGAGCGCACAAAACTCATACACACACACACTCCAATGATGATCATTAGTAGTTCCGGCATGCTCGCTGGCGGCGCTTCGCCGCTCTATGCAGCAGATATCGCTGAACGTGAACAGGATTGTATCCTCTTCACAGGATATCAGGACGAAGAAAGTCCCGGCGCAACACTATTGGAGGCTCGCCAGGGAGATACGCTCCACCTCGGAGAGCAACATTACACGCTCGCATGCCAGGTAGAACGCTACAATCTCTCTGGACACGCCGACGCTGAACAGCTTGTTCACGCGGTGCAAAAAGTGAATCCTCGACATCTCTTGCTCGTACACGGCACACGTGCCGCGCTGGAAACGCTGGCACAACGTCTCTCGCGCATAAAAATTGATATTCCAGTTGTTGGAAGTACCATACAGGCTAGCGGACACACGTCTCTCGCATCACCCAACAGCGCTTCACAGACAGCACCACCCTTTAGTGCAGCCCTGACAGAACAACGACCATCCACCCCCAATAAGCTACCACCACCGACCATCCAAGACTTATGGAAGCTGGCAGCCCGCCTGGGTCCACTCCGTCCATGGACCTCTGTAGAACTGGGTCAACACTATTACGAAGCAGCCTATCATCCCTCATTGCGCAGCCAGATTGAACTCACCCTGAAAGAAGTAGCACCTTACTTCAAACAGGGGCGCTTAGGAACTCAACCAACCTATCAACCACGTTCGCAAAGCGAAACGGACCACTTACAGCCCCTTTCACTGCTTACACCTGATGAAATCGTGCTCGTACAGGGGCACAGGGGCACACCACAACTTGCTCTGTTGCTCTCGCAAGCACAGAATGGTTCCGTATCACTGATTGGAGATCAATGGAAACAAAGTCTGCGTCCGATCAATGTTATTCAACTGGTGCCAGACATACAACGGAATGGCTGGTCGCAACAGCCGGAACAGGTCATCAAGCAACAATTGCAAGTATGGAAGGCACAAGTTGAGCGCGCCTGGATTGACCTGCTGGCCCGCTGGGATCAGCAGCAGGTATTTACCTTTGCCTCAGTCTGTGCCGAGCAGCCTTCAGAAGACCTGCGCCTGGCATGGGGATTGGAATTGCTGTTACATGGACACGAACTTTTTCAGCGCAATGGCTCTACATTTCTACCGTTTGAGCCGGAAAAAGTGCTGAACAAGACAGGATTTGCCCACCATATTGAACTCTTACACGCGGGAGCCGGAGCGCAGGTATGCTGTGACGAACGCAAAGGCATTCTCACCGGTCGTAGCAACTGGCGTACATTCGAAGTACAATGGCAAGATGGCGAACAAGCGGGCACAGAAACACGCGTGCGAGCTACAAATATCCAGTTGGGAAATACACCAAAAGAGAGGAAGTGAATGTTCCATCACGTCCCCTCTTACTTACATGCTTAATTTGCTCTGGCCGCGCTCGATGGAATTGTTTTGTCGGTTGCATAGACTCTGCGGCGATCAGCTACATACTTCTGCGGTGTAGGTCTGACTTCTTCAGGGTAATATGAGCCAGCCGCGTCCGTATTGATACCGGGAAAATTCGGACCATAGTTGTAATGACCCGTTTCAGCAGGCGACAATGGACCACTCGCAAACATTGGCACACCCTTGATCTGCGGCACCCCTGGTTCTGCATCATTGTCGTAGAGATCGTCAGGTACGCTGCTCAAACCTCTGGCGTAGAGTTCAGCTTCACTCACGGTCAGACGAAGCATATTGTTCTCGACGCCATCCTCAATAACCCGCTGAGGAACATAATAAACCCGCGCAAACAAGCTGCCACGATCAACAAGAATATAACGGCTGAAACGAGCCTGTACTGTACCAAGCCACGCGCCCCGCTTATCCAACACATCTTGACCAATTTTAAACTTCGCATACGCATTTTCTGGAGCTTCCACGAAACGCGCTTTCGGTGCTACCATCGGATCTTCTAGCGCCCACCCCAAAATTCCCACAATGACGAAGGGAATAGCTACAATAGTAAGCCAGGGATTGCCGGGCAAGAAGAGAAGACCAGTTACCGCTACCAGGATCGCAGCACCTAAAAGTAAGGGCCATAAACTGGGATTCGGGAGATGGATGTGATGTTCCCCCTCCGCACCTTCCACCACGGCATGTTCTGTTACCAGGGATGTATCGTCCACTGCGAGACTGACATGTTGAAAAGAACTATCCATAAGCAATCAGCTTTCCTCTGAATTATAAGATCTGCGAGGACGCATATTCCCAATAATTGTCCCGTTACTAAGCATAGCACAACTCGCCAAAGTTGACCAGTACATAGCCTTGCCACAGCTTCGCATTTGTTTTTTAAAGAACGATACTACCTGCTGCCAGGATACGAGCGCGCCTTTCCACTCAAATGTTGTGGCACATCAATCACAACGATACCGGGACGGAACAGCAATGCAGCTTTGATACGCAAGGTAGTCTGATTGTGCAGAAAATGTTCCCACCAGCGCACTACGACATACTCAGGGAGCACAACCGTTAGCGTGTCGTCAGGATGCCGCTCGTGCACGGTATCAATATACGCCAGCAATGGACGCACAAGTGTGCGGTACGGCGACTCGATAATCAACAAATGCGTATCCTCCTCCGGCTCGACATGCTCGTGCTGCCAGGCATCCCAGCGCGTCCCAATCTGTACAGCATCATCCTCACTGATAGCAACATGCACAGCAGTAACCTGATGAGAAATGGCACGCGCGAATGCCAGGCTCTGCTTGGCTGCCCGATCAAGCGTATCAATAGGCACAATCAGACGCAAGTGAATATCTTCTGGCCGTACAGGAATATCTGTGGTACGCTCACGCTCAAAACGGGTATAATGACGATAAATCGCCATAAACATCAATACAAGCAGTGGAATAAGTAGCACAACTACCCAGGCACCCTCAAGAAACTTCGAGAAGGAGATAATCACCGCGACCAGTAGCGTCGTAAACGCTCCCAGCCCGTTGATAACGATACTGCGCCGCCAATGCGGACCACGCAGTCGCCACCAGTGACGCACCATGCCAGCTTGCGAGAGCGTAAACGACATAAACACTCCCACAGCAAACAGGTTAATCAAGGCGTTTGTGCTCCCCTTAAAGATGACTAGTAAGCAACTAGCCAGAAATGCCAGCGTCAGAATACCCGTGGTAAAGGCCAGACGGTCACCACGTAAAGAGAATAGACTGGGCAGAAATTTATCACGTGCTAACAACGAGGTCAGACGTGGAAAGTCCGAATAGCTGGTCTCGGCAGAGAGCGTCAGAATACCCAGCGTGGCAATCTGGAAGACCGGGAACAGGAATCGTAAAGGTCCATTAAATACCTGTGTCGCAATCTGCGCAATCACTGTAGGATTGCCAGCAGCATTGGCCTCAACATGGAAGGTCATTGCCAGCAAGGTAATGCCAAAGAAAAGCGTCCCCAGGATGACAGCCATCCAGGTCAGGGTGACGCTGGCGTTGCGCGTCTCTGGCTTCTGAAAGGCGGGTATGCCATTGGAAATCGCTTCCACCCCCGTCATCGCTGAACAGCCCGTGGCAAAAGCGCGTAAGAGCAGGAACAGCGTCAAAGGTTCAATCTGCGGTAGCGGAGTAAACTGACCGACCAGCGGTTGATGTGCCACGATAAACGCCTTGAAGAGACCAACAATGATCAGCAGCAGAGCCGTCAGCACAAAAAAGTAGGTGGGTAGTGCGAGAATTGATCCAGACTCACGCACACCACGCAGATTAATGATGGTAATCAGAATAACCAGAATGATATCGAGCACAATAACATGTGGAGACAACGCGGGGAAGAGAGACGCGAGATTTAGCACGCCAGCCGCGACACTGACCGAGACATTGAGCACATAATCGATGAGCAGCGCCGCTGCCGCCACCAGTCCAGCTAGAGTTCCGAGGTTTTCTCTGGCTACAATATACGAGCCGCCCCCATTGGGATAGGCAGGGATAGTCTGACGATAGGAAAGCGCAACAATCGCTAATAGCATAATAATGACCATGCTAATCGGCAAAGTCAGCCCAAGATGTCCTGAACCAGCACCTGCCAGGTTAAATAGAATGGCCTCAGTTGCATAGGCCACAGAAGAAATCGCGTCAGAGGAGAGCACAGCCAATGCCTTTACCTTTGTTAAGCGTTCACGCTCAGCACTGGCAGTAGCAATTGGCGCACCAACCAATAGCCGCTTGGCACGATACCAGAGCAGACCGAGACCAGTGTGTGGAACCTCGACCTGTTCTGTTGCTTCAAGTACACCATTACGCACACGCCGCAACACTTTATCTTGTGAACCCACCACACGCAAGCCGGAGGTACCTCCGCGCCTTCTTGCCAGAGCCAGCGTACGCAAACCGAAGTCATTGACCTTACCAGTGGGCCTGCTTTTCGTCGAAGCAGGCTCAGTAGGAGAGGGAGAAATGGAAGAAGGAGGAAATTGTTGATCGTCCTGTTGCGCCATACGTTTTTTTCCTTATTATACACTATTTTTCCACTTTATTTATTTCTTAAATAGAGCGGAAATCGTAACTATGCAAGCCAGTATTGAGTCTTCGCTCTGCTCTTACGCGAGCTTGCACTGCACCTGAAGAGTCACAGTAGATCTGTTCTGTATGAAACTATAACTGTTTGTTCTCATATGGACAAGTACAAGGGATATTAGCACTAATATATAGTCCGCCTATGGAATACACACGATCAAGCAGACCAAAAATATCCAGTCAATCACAAAAGCCAGTGTCCCCCTATCTTGTTCAAGCATACAAAATATTCTGTGCAATTTGTTGGGGAAACTATAGTATCATCTCTTTCCTTGCATGTACTCTTTCCCGAGAAGGAAAAAACAAAGCTTCTCCAAAGTGTTATTTCTTTCTTGATCTGTTTTTGATTTATGCGTCCACATTTTTCGACCGTAGTGTTTTCAGGAAAAAAAACATGCTTTCAATGATGAAAAAACGAGTACTAGTCATTGGAGCCGGGGTTAGTGGTTTAACTACAGCCTTGTGTCTCCTTCAGAAAGGCTTCCAGGTGACGGTAGTAGCCGAAAAGTTTGCTCCCGACATCGTTTCAGTAGTGGCCGGAGCCTTGTGGGAATGGCCTCCTGCCGTCTGTGGGCACCATCTGAATCAGCAATCGCTGGATCGTTCCAAACAATGGTGCATGGTTTCGTATAAGAAGTTTTTTGAACTGGCCCAAGATGAGAAAACCGGTGTCTTCATCTACCCTGTCACCTTTTACTTTCCTCATTGTGTCGAGTCCAATCCCAATGCACTGCGCAAGATGAAAGAATTACGCAGCCAGGTCCAGGGCTTTCGCCACAGTGCGGCCTTGATCAGGGAACATCACGTCAATGAGCAGCTAGGACTGGAAGATGCCTATACCCATCTGGCTCCGATGGTGGACACAGATGTCTACCTGAACTGGTTGCTGCGCCAGGTATGCAGAGCAGGCTGTCTGGTGCTGGCTCAGCGTATTGACGGCCACCTTCGGGAAAACGAAGAGCACCTGAAGCGGCAGTTTGGGGTCGAAGCAATCGTGAATTGTTCTGGTTTAGGAGGACGCGAACTGGGTGACAAGAGCCTCTATCCATTGCGTGGAGTTCTGGTGCGCGTTCTCAATGATGGTATCTCTATGCCGCTGCTCAAAGAAGCCCATTGTGTTGCTCACGAAGCAGGAAATGAGCAAGATATGATCTTTATCGCTCCACGAGGGAAGAACCGGGTGATTCTGGGAGGTCTGGTCGAGCCTGAGGAATGGAGCACCGACATCTCTCTGGAGACATATCAACCCATCCGAGATATGTTTGACCGATGTGTCTCTTTCCTGCCGAGTTTACAGCACGCACGTCTTGATCCCAATGAGCCGGTTCGGGTGGGTCTGCATCCTGTCCGACGGGAGAATGTGCGTCTGGAGCGGGAAGCAGAAACGTGTATTATCCATAACTACGGTCATGGGGGATCAGGTGTCACCTTTTCCTGGGGATGCGCTCAAGAAGTGACAAAACGTCTGGAAGCGATGCTAAGCGAAGAGAGATGAGCCGAAGAAGGCGTCTCTGCTGATGAAGCTTGCAAGCTGCAGATGGAGTTTGCAAGCTTCATCCGGGTCTCGCGCCACTCCCCATTTCAGTACTTCAACAGGGTGAACAATGACCACTTTGTTACGTCATGCATTGCTTTCGAGTTCTATAGCATAGCGTTTTTGGATCGCTGCAAGCAACAATGCCACCAGGGTACAACAGCTACCACTCAAGGCTAATGCTGATGATACACCTACCATCTGGGCGATCCAGCCCACCAGCAGATTTCCGAAAGGGGCCAGGCCAAAGGTGATCATGATACGCACACTTAAGATACGTCCGCGCATCTCCTCAGGTGTCATCACCTGAATTGCCGTATTTGTAACCGCTAGAGGCATGACCGTACACATCCCCAGTGTTACCAAAATGGGGAATGCTATCCCCATAGTAGGCACATAAGCAAGAGCAAGACAGCTACAACCGCCCGTCACACATAAGACGACTAACAAACGTAGATTGTGCTTAATCAACTGGCTCATTAATAAGAAGAGTAGCGCTCCACTAAAAGCGCCAACTCCTACAGCCGCATTCATAAGGCCCAATCCGCCAGGTCCCACATGAAAAATGTTGCCCGCAACAATTGGCAACAGGGTCGAAAATGGAAAGACAAGGAAAGCCAGGCAAAATTGCAGCAAGAGCGCGAATTGGAGCGCCACATGCTGGTGAATATAGCGCATGCCTTCTCCCAAACCATGCCAGATGCTCTGCTGCATCTGCCCATTTGGCCGCTGCTGGTCTGTGTGGATAAGCAGTAAAGCCAGCAGTACAGCAACATAGCTCAATGCATTCAGATAATATGAACCAGTGACACCAAACAAGCCTATCGAGATACCACCAAGCGCTGGACCAACGATACGCGAGAGATTGAATTGCATGAAGTCGAGAGCAACTCCTTGCGTCAACTCCTCAGCCGGAACCAGATCGGTTATAAAGATTTGCCAGGCAGGCAGACCTACTGCATTGAATATGCCGTTAATTAGCGCGCCAACGATAATATACCAGACAGTAATACACTGGAAACTCGTCAAGAGACCTAGCATGAATGCGGTCGTCATGAAGACTGTCTGTGTACACATGAGCACATTCCGACGATTCCAGCGATCAACGAAGACACCGCCAACGAGCGAAAATACAATATTCGGCAACGTTGCCGTCAACGTCACCAGCCCCAAAAGCAGCGCTGAATTGGTTAGTTGCAGCACTTGCCATCCTTGCCCTACAATCTGAATCCAGAAGCCGATGCTGGAGAGTAACGCTCCACACCAGAAGATTGTAAAATTCTTATTGACAAATGGATGCAGGGAAGATGAGAGGCCAAAGGAACGTTTTACCAACAGACGTTTGCCAGGCAGTAGCAAACTCATATTCACCCTCTTGCGCAGTTATTTAAATGGTTCTCTTTCTTTCCTTTATCGACACTGCACCGATTACCGGACAGTCTCCTAATTTTTGGGCAAAATAGTTCCAAAAAGTTGTGATTAATGATTGTTACCCTACAAAAATTTAAAACTTTTTGTTATACTTAGGCTCATCTGAATGCAAGGAAATATATAAGGAACTCATGGTGTCGACAACACAAGCGGAAGATGTTTTTTTACCAAAAAGAGGAAAAGAGGTGGCATCAATTAAATCTCCTGAACTTGTGCGCTCAACTATACCCGATACCTGGCGCTGGATGTGGCGCGACACCGTGATGCGCATTATCCCCATGGGACTCGTGCCATTTCTCTCTATTGCCGTCTTTCACCTGCCCCTGTCATTTCTAGGGTTGACGCTACATGACATACCACAACAGGTCTTGCTTGGTCTGGGTGTAGGTATGATCATGACCACTTTCGCCGCAACCTATCGCATGTATATTGTCGGACCCTGGTTTCGCCGACCCACATATACTGATCAGCTCGTGCAAAGTCTGTTTTATCTGTTCATCAATGCACCTGTTGAAGAATTATTTTTTCGCGGCCTGCTATTAGCAGCCGTCACACAGTGGACTGGCTGGCTCGGCTGGGGCTGGTTGGTCAGCACCATAGCCTACACACTCTACCACCGCCTCGGGAAATGGAATTGGCGCAGTGTCGGTGGAGTTGGGCTGGCTGGAGTCGTCTTTAGTCTGGTCTACCTCTTGCAGCCTGGTCCACGATCACTACTAGCCGTCACTATCGTACATGGTCTCACCACAAGCGGCTTCCTTAGCTGGGGGGACGAACTACTCTATCAGCGCTGGAAACGTCGACAAGCAAAAATACGAGCAGAGCGCATGTAAAGATATTACAGTGAACGGCCCAGAAAGCCCCCGTCATTCATGCGGAGGATGAATGGGCGTTCCTTGTTTGGTGCTGGGATACAGGGGTACACGTCTTCTGATGAAATATTCATTTCACATCTCAAAGATGAATATTTCTTTATTGATATGTATGGTATGCTATGCGCATATCCTCTTAAACAGTCAGAAACGCGGCCTAGCGCCATCGCGCTCATCTGACTGAAAGGAGGTATTCTTGAAAGGAGCGAACAGCATGTTGATCTACGAGTACAAGTGCGCTGGCACCAAGGCGCAATACGCAGCCATTGACGAAGCCATACGCACGGTCCAGTTCATCCGCAACAAGTGCCTGCGCCTGTGGAGAGATACTCGTGGGGTCAACAAGAACGATCTGCAATGCTATTGCGCGGTTCTCGCCAAAGAGTTTTCCTTTGCCAACGATCTTAACTCCCAGGCACGCCAGACGGCGGCAGATCGTGCATGGTTCTCCATATCGTGTTTCTACGAAAACTGCAAACAACAGAAGCCTGGTAAGAAGGGCTTTCCTCGGTTTCAGCACGATAATCGCAGTGTTGAGTACAAGCAGACAGGCTGGAAGCTTGAAACTGATGGAAAGCATAGTGTCTTCACTGACGGCAATGGGATTGGTCGCCTGCGCCTGGTCGGCAATCCAGGTCAACGTATTGGTGACTTCCCGGTGCAGGAAATCAAACGCGTGCGTCTGGTACGTCGGGCAGACGGCTACTACTGCCAGTTCTCACTTGATGTCATACGCAAAGCAAAGCACACACCGACAGGCAAACAGGTCGGCATTGATATCGGCCTGAAAGCCTACACCACCGACTCTGACGGCAACACCGTTGCCAACCCACACTTCTATCGCAAAGCGGAGTCGAAGCTAAAACGTCTTCAGAGAAGGCATTCCCGCAAACAGAAACAATCGTCCAACCGCAAGAAGGCACAACGGCAGTTGGCGAAGAGATCCTTGAAGGTGCAAAGGCAGCGTGAAGATTTTGCCCGCAAACAGGCAAACGCGTTGGTCTCGTCTAGCGACTTGATTGCATTTGAAGACCTCAAGATCCGCACTATGGTCAAGAACAAACACCTCTCGAAGAGTATCCACGACGCAGGTTGGAGCATCTTCCTGAACTGGGTGAAGATCTATGGAACCATGCACGACATTCCCATAATTGCCGTAGCTCCCCAATTCACCAGCCAGGACTGTTCGGGCTGTCACACACGAGTCAAGAAAAGCTTGAGTGTGCGTACCCATATCTGTCCCTCCTGTGGGCTGATCCTGGACCGCGACGAAAACGCAGCCAGGAATATCCTCGAAAAAGCTGTCAGTACCGTGGGGCACACGGAAACTGGTACTCGTAAGAGTGCAAACGCTTCTGGACAGAAGACCGCTACTCGCCGTTCCGCAAGGGCGACGAGCAAGTAATCTGGTCGAAGGAAGAACCCCCGCGCATTCATGCCGGGGAGTGTCAGATTTGTGACAAATGCATGCTTCCAGGCGTAATCTTGTTAGACACTGAAGTATAGTTAGCGAAATGCACTAGCCACAGTGTTTACAATAAATAAGAGAGGGAAACGGTCTGGCCCTATCCGTGCTATCACGTTACCGACAAGCTCCCAATTCGTCTACCCTTTCAGGTACGAAAAAGAATACTATCGATTCAGATATCCTTTATTCCTGGAGGTCCATGTTTTGAAAATAGTTGTTACCGGAGGAGCCGGTTTTATTGGCTCCAATTTGTGCGCACGTTTACTTACAGAAGGACATAGCGTCCTCTGTATTGACAATTTTGTAACCGGCTCAAAAGAAAATATTGTACCACTTCTCAATCATCGAGGCTTCAGCTTTCTAGAACAGGATGTCACACAACCATTTGCTTTCGAGGCTGAAGCCATCTTTCATCTCGCCAGTCCGGCCAGTCCTGTGGGCTATATGGAACACCCTATTGAGACAATTCTGGTGAATAGTCTGGGAACCTATAGGATGTTAGAAGCAGCTCGCCAGCAGAATGCGCGCTTTCTGGTCTCTTCGACCTCAGAAATCTATGGCGATCCGTTGATCCATCCGCAAAAAGAAGATTATTGGGGCAATGTTAATCCTATTGGTCCACGGGCCTGCTATGATGAAAGTAAACGGCTCGGCGAAACACTCACGATGGAATACTATCGACAATACCAGCAAAATATACGTATTGTTCGTATTTTTAATACCTATGGACCCAATAGCCAGCTCGACGACGGACGTATGATCCCTAATTTTATTACGCAAGCACTGAAAAATGAACCTCTGACAATCTACGGTGATGGTCAAAAGACCCGCAGCATTACCTATGTAAGCGATCTGGTGGAAGGCTTAGTGTTAGCAATGTTTCAGCCAAATACCGCAGGTGGGGTATTTAACCTGGGAAGTTCTGAAGAACATACGGTATTAGAATACGCGCAAATGATTATTCAGCTCTGCAATTCTTCATCACAGATCGTCTTCGAAAACAGTCGCGTGGATGATCCAGAACGCCGCCGCGCAAATGCGACCAAAGCACAACAAGTACTGGGATGGCAGCGAAAAGTGAGCATGGAGGACGGACTACACCAAACAATTGAATGGTTTGGCAAACGTATCGCTCAGCTCTCTACAGTCTAAGAAACCATTAGCAATATATACGATATCAGCATTTTACGATAAGGTGCGGGCATGGAGTGGAGTAAGAGCTGCATGAATTTGGCAATAACCATTACCACGCCCACATCCAATACACTCGTAGAGATGTATGGCTATGGGAAAGCAAACTGTAAAAAAACGGTTGACAAAATCACAAATATTTTTTATTATCTGAGCAGTTGGCAGAACAGGATAGAACAGGGATAAGTGGCAAGATATATGTATAATACGCATATTGGCGAGACTGATACTGTTCCTCGAACGACATGGTTGAAACGCATAGAGCAAAAAATATGTGATCAGGCGACAGGTGCAAATATCATTGGCTTAGTAGGGGCACTTCTTGCGCTTTTTTGTCTGCTCGCCATCAATGATGCACAGTATTTGAACATACGCTTACCGCTATATTTGCTTGTTGTCGGCCTGGTTCTCCTGCGTCCACATATGGCGCTCTACTTGCTACCCATCGCAATACCCTGGGGATCACTGGATACCAATAGCGGACTCAGCCCCAAAGGATACGACGCGGATATACTGGTTGGCTTGCTGGCAGTAAGCTGGCTCTTGAGTTTCACGCTACGTCAACGTACGGGCACAAGAAACGGCGGTCCGCTTGATCGAGAGTCCGCAAATGTTCCACGCTATCTCGCTTGCGCTACCGCGTTGCTTTTGTTCAGTATGTTCATTTCGACTCTAGCAGCATCGAGCATCGTAGCCAGCATGGAACAGATCGTCAAATGGTCTGAACTGCTCGTACTTATTGTGCTAGCAGCACAATATATACGCACACGACGTCAGGTCTGGACAATAGCGGTGATTATCTGTCTCGCGGCAGTGTCACAATCGTTTCTGGGATACGCCCAGGAGTTTCTGGATATTGGGCCAGCCTCGTTTATACGCGATGCCAGTTTACGCGTCTATGGGACGATGGACCAACCAAATCCGTTCGCCGGATACATCAATATGGCACTGCTGATCACCCTCGCCGTGACGTTGTTGGGACGAAACTGGGGTCCCCGTTTGCTTGCTGGCATGGCGACAGTGTTACTGGCAGGGGTAGAGTTTTTCACACGATCAAAAGGTGGTTGGCTGGCCTTTAGCGTCGCCACGTTATTTCTTCTCACTGTGGGATTTCCACGCCTACGCCCATGGATAGGCGCTTGTCTGATCGCGCTCCTGGTAATCATCGCTGTTGCGCTCGCTGGACAGTTTCCAGCGAGCCTTACTCAACCACTGCTGACAAAAGCTGGCCTGACAGATATTTCCTTCACGCATCCGGTCCCATCCAGCGGTGCAAACGCTGAACGCTTAGCGCATTGGATCGCGGGCATTGGGGAGTTCCTGAGTCATCCACTCTTTGGCGTAGGTATAGGCAACTATGCCTACTCCTATGCACAGTATGCTCCCCCTGGAGTCTATACCGATCCTTTAGGACATGCGCATAATTACTATATCAATATTGCCGCAGAAGCGGGTCTATTTGGCTTAGTTACCTTCTTACTATTCCTGGCTGCCATTTTCGTCGCAGGCAATAAAGCATACCGCAGCATTAACCAGCGCTACCGACAGGCAGTATTACAGCTCACGAAACCACAGCTTGCTTGCACAACACTGGAGGCAAGGAGGCATTTGAAACGGTTGAGTATGCTGGTCAATGATCGGGCGCTGTCAATAGGCCTGTTAGCCTCTCTGCTCTCCGTGTGCATACACAATCTGGTGGATAACTTGTATGTCCACAGCATGACCAGCCTCTTCGCGTTACTCATTGTGCTACTCATGCGCCTGGATAGAGTGGCAGAAGAGAAAAGCCGCACAGATGCGAGTGAAGGACACTTTGATCAAGTATAAAGCAGCTATCTTGACACGATGGGAGCGCTACACTATAATTTTTTCGCAGGTCCACGAAGTAGGGAGGATGCATAACAATGGCCGTCTTACCTGCCTCGAAACTAGGCCACGAGAGGGGGGGATTCTGGTGTCGAAAGTCATAATAAACGACAATGAATCATTTGAGTTAGCCTTAAAACGCTTTAATCGTAAGATTCAGCAGGATGGCATCCTCGCCGAGGCACGTCGCCGTCAGCATTACGAGAAACCAAGCGTCAAGAGAAAGAGAAAAGAAGCAGCAAGACAGCGTAAGACAGCACACAGAAGTTAAAATGGTATCTAACAGGCGGATATCTGGGAACGCTTTCACCCCACGTGGGGCTATAGCTGCTCATTAAGCACAGTGGGACAAAAGTGTTCCCTGGCTGTCCCAGAGTATGGACCTGCAAAGAGCAGATAGCAAACACTTTCTGAGACTCTATTGAACAAAATAACCTTGATAATTTGAGGAACAAACGCAGAGTAATTTCATTTTAATTTTTTATGATCGTCCCTTCATCGAAAACAGTAAGGTGGACTGCTGGGGGTGTTTTTATGCACGAGCATTCTTTAATAGAACTATACGTCAACCTGAGCGATAACCGGCTCAATACCCAGATTGAACAACAACTCTCCTCCGTTGATCTGGATGGTATCGTGGTACACACACTGGAGGCTGTAAATATCCGCCAGCCAGCTATGCTGACATTGCTGATTACGGATGATGATGGCATACGCGACATGAATAAACAGTATCGCGAGCAGAATAAAGCCACTGACGTGCTCTCGTTTCCTTTACTTGAGCAGCCGCTGGCGCAAGCTCCAGCCGATCAGCTCTGGACGCCACAACCCACAGCAGACACTGAGCACAATGCAATACCACCTTTCGTTAACCCACCCGATGCAACAACAAACCTGGGGGATATTGTGATGTCATGGCCGACTATTGTGCAGCAGGCAACTGAAGCTGGACATGACACGCCGACAGAGCTGCTTTATTTGCTTTCGCATGGCGTATTACATCTCGTCGGCTATGACGATCAGACTGAAGCGGGCTATGAGGCCATGGTACGTATCCAACACTCCGTACTACAAACCAGTGGATATAAAGTGTGAGCATCATGAACAATCCCCCTCTACCGCCAGTACAGCCAGTACAGAAGCTCTCACAGAAAGGCGAGTGGGAGAAGTTTATTGCTGGCTTCGGCTACGCCTTTAGTGGTCTATGGTACGCGTTACGCACACAACGTAACGTACGCATCCATCTGGCAGCAGCTATTCTAGCCATCATGTTGGGCATCTGGTTGCATATCTCGGTCCTTGAATTTGCATTGGTGTTCGTGGCAATTGCGAGCGTTTTTATCGCGGAGATGTTTAATACAGTGCTCGAATTATGTATAGATCTGGTATCACCCACGTATCATCCCCTGGCTAAAATAGCCAAAGATGTAGCAGCAGGCGCAGTCTTACTCAACGCGATATTGGCGATCATCATTGGTTTATTTGTCTTTATCCCTCATTTGCTGGCTTTGCGCTAGCCATAGACTCTGAACAAAATGGGGGATTTCTTGCGCGAACGCTACTGGCATGGTAGGATAGGCACAATATGCTATCTTGAAATCGTGAGTATAGAGGAGCGCATCTGCACTATGAATTTTTTGCTAAAACTAAATTCTTTGGGAAAGCGACTATTAAATATACGTGTTGTCCGCTACGGATTGGTAGGCGGTATTGGCATTCCGGTCAATGAACTGGCGCTATTCGTTTTCACATACCTCATGAGCAATCTAGTACTTACCTTCAATCTCCCTTTTGTAGGGCAGACTGATCTGCACTATGCCCTGGACTCGGCTTGCGCATTTGAGGTAAGTACAACGGTCAATTTCGTGCTCAATCAGCTTTTTACTTATCACGAGCAGAAAATTCAGGGATGGCACTGGATAAAACGAGCCGCGAAGGCTCAATTGACCAGCCTTTCAGCTTTGCTGCTTTCATTCGTCGTTGGCCTGGTGCTCGTCTATGGGTTCCATGTCAACCAGTATATTGCTAACCCGACTGGCATTATTGTGGCCTTTGGCTATAATTTCTTTATCTCAAAGAAACTGGTCTTCCGGCCCACGACTCCTTCTGCAGAGTCACTGGCTGTGGGGATCAAGGCTCAGACCGAAATAGAGGTACCATCGGCAATACAGAAATAGCGTATGCACTTTGCCACTAGCAGACGATGGACTATGCCCGTTCGTTCACAAAGATACTGGCTGGCTGACCAAGTACCACAAAGACAATTTTTTTCAATACACGCCAGCCATGATCGCGCAAAATCATGTCCCAGAGCCGATCCTCGCTGGTTAGAGTCACCATGAGTCCATCAGTAGCCAGCACACGACCAAACTCTTGCAGGAGCGCGCTATAAAGATCCGCATTCTCTTGATGTGTTCCAATCTGTTTGCCAAAAGGCAGGTTGGTGATAATACGCGTGACGCTCGCGTCATCTATAGGCAACACACGAGCATCCCAAACACGCCAGGTTGCCATCACATCAGCAGCACGAGCATTGCGCCGTGCCACGTTAACCGCCTCCTCGCGTATATCTCCGGCGATAGCTCGATCCAGTGGAGCTAATAAGGAACGCTCGATGACTAGCGTGCCCGCGCCACACAGCGGGTCCAACACAATATCTTGCGCAGTCGGTCGCGCCAGCCAGCTCATAGCCGCAGCCACGGTTGGGCGAAGAGAGGCGGGAAGATGCTCCCGCTTATAATTACGATGACGCATGCTCGCATCGCTGAGTCTTACACCAATAAACACGTCATTGCCACCAAGCCAGAGCCAGACTTCAAGATCCGCATCGTCTTCAACCTGGCGTAGACGCGGCGGCAGGATACGACGTAACGCGCTGCCAATGGTCTGACCGGCATCATTGCGCCGAAAATCGTAGGAGCCTGACATCTGACTTACCACGCGCCATGTCCTGGGCAGCTTGCCATAGTGGGTACGCTGCCAGACATTTAGGGCACTTTTTATATCAGATTGCAAGGTAACGCTATGCAAGACACGCAACGCATCAGGACCACGCCTGAGACTCGGCAGATGGGCCAGCGCGAAAAAGACATCCTCAACAGTATGCAGATCGAGCAACTCAGTAGGCACAGCCGCTGTACGGAAATGCGCAATACCACGCGCAAACTTGACCAGTTCCGCATCCGGCAACGCGGAACGTATCTCGCTAAAGGCCAGCGTCTCTAAACCTGGCATCGTCATAGCATAAAAAAGCTGCGACATATATTTATTTATTTCTGTTTATACAATCTATGTTGACATCTTCACAACATCACTGAAAAAAACCAGAGATGACATTCTTCAGCTACGCTACTAACCAGTTCGTGGCACAGTCAGTCCGTAGTTTACCACGTTCCCAGGTCTATAGCGAGAGCATAGCGTCTTTTTCTTTCCGGTCGTGCATGAACATTAGCTACTGGGCAAGAGCTTAGAGACAACAGCCGTTTGTCCAAATCCAGCCAGACGCTTCTTTTTCAAATTTTCGCGCAGAATCCACGTAATATCAGCATCATTCCAGGCGGCGCATTCACGCATTAAGGCAAAGCCTTGCTCAGGAGCCGCCGCAGTAATCACGCTGAGTGTATAGCCAAGCGCCCGCCTGAGTACACGGAAGTGTTCATTCTTCCGCTCTCCTGGCGGTACAGCATGCAAATGCTCCAATACAATACGTTGTATCTCCAGTGCATCATCCACCAGAGGGGAATTGTAAAGAAATTGTGGCTCAGATAAGACAGTGACAGCCGCACGTTGTTGCAAATAGTTCTTCCCTTTTGCCAGACCCATCAAATGAGAAACTGTCACCTGCGGATCGGCTGTAAGCAACTGCTGATAAGCCGTCGTTACACTCTCACGCACACGCCAGTACGAACTCGTAGCATAATGACAGAGTAAATCAAAAGTCTCCTCACGCCATTCTGGTTGCGCAGCCGCACAGGCACCAGCCGCAATTACACCACACAGCATCACAAACTCGGCGGGAGAGTTGCTCGTAACTGACTTACGATTGCCGTTAGCAAAATAATTAATCAGCGCGTGCACGCTATCAGGATATCTGGCAATAGCGGCAACGAGAAGAGAACCTACATCGTTTGCCAAATCAAGATTTGCGCGTTGACCCCGGTAGGCGGCTGTGCTCACGGAGGTAGAACTCTAATGGGCGTGGACTACCCACTAAAGCTCTCTCTACCAGGGAAGATAGAGTGTCATGCATATTAACAAATCCTTGCAAAAAAATCTTGATGATCTGGTTACGATAAATACTGTTTTCGAGAGCCTTTCTTGCATACGCTTGTTATTTTATCACAATTACTGTACGTGTCCGCTGTTCTGTACTGAAGAATCCGACAGTTTCTCAACAAAAATTCAGATGAGAAATGTGCCAGAGCATATTTCTCATCTGAATACAAGGCAATATAGCTTGTATATGTTTAGTATAGACGAATAATGGGCATTAATACAGGAGAAACGAAAGGTATTTTCGCGTGAGAGGTAAGAAGTGTAAAGGAAAAAGGTGCTATGACTTTACAGGATGATCATTTCCTCCCAGACAACATTAGAATGCAGGCGCTTTCCTTTAAAAAACCTTGACGTAAACGTTAATGTTATGATATATTCCGTGCGATATGTCCTACACACTCAGAGGGATGAGTATGATAGTTGAAGTTGCGCAGGCAATGAATACAAAGATAGAGGACATACCATATAGTAGCATGAGTGAGCAACGTTCGCCACAGCATGCTTTGTTATGCTAATTTTGTGAGGGGGCAACCCACCATGACAGCAACGGATGAGCTACCAGAGAATGTTAGCACACTAGACACACTAGCATATTATACAATAGAGCAAGTAGCAATGCAGGTAGGCATGACCAAACGCACATTACGTTATTATGAAGAGATGGCCTTGTTTTCACCAGCAGGGCGGACAGAAGGCAACTACCGGCGCTACACAGATGACGATATCCAGCATCTCAAACGCATCAAAGAACTACGAGATCTCCTGGGCTTTTCCTTAAATGATATCCGTAGATTCCTCAGCGTCGATGAAGAACGAGGTCAGATCAAGCTGGCCTATCAGCAGGAGACCGAGGCACCAGCAAAAATCGTACAATTAGATCGCATAGATGCTTTGTTACAGGAACAAATTCAGCTTGTTGAGCAAAAAATCACTGCGCTACAGGCAATGAGAACAGCACTACTCGCCCGCATTGAAATGCATAATCGCTTAAGAGATGCTTTACAAGCAGAAAATTATGAATGACTGGTGCATGTATCCACTGACTATCGCCGACCAGCAGCAGCATATTGAACAGAGCACAACCCTGCTGAGTAACGTCCAGCCTGGCGACCCGCCCATCCTCTATTGGTCCATGGCAGAGCCAATAGGCCTGGTGCTCGGCTTTTCGCAAAAACACAGTGTAATCAATCCAGCAGCACCAACGTTCCCTATTTACCACAGGCGAGCAGGTGGCACAGCCGTACTGGTGGGACCGTCCCTGTTGAGTCTGGATGTTTTATTACCTGCAGATCATCCACTAGTCCTGCCCGACATTGTAGAATCATATCGCTGGTTCGGTGAGGCATGGGTAAAGGCACTGCAACGATTGGGCGTACAAACGCGCACTGTGCCACCAGATGAAGCTCATGCACAACGCGCGTTACGCAAACAGCCAGCAACTAGTGAGTACGAGCTGCTGATGAATCGTGCCTGCTATGGTTCGCTTTCGGCCTATGAGGTCGTAGCTGGACAACGAAAAGTCGTAGGATTTGACATGATCCGCCGACGTGCAGGTAGCCTTTTACAGGCTGGTATCTTGCTGAGCTGGGAGACAGCGATCCTGGCACAACTGCTTGGACATACTCTACAGGAGCAGGCACTGTTAGAGCAGGGATTACAGGAACGCGCAGTAGGATTAGATAGCCTGCTTTTGCGGCATCCTCAAAGTGACGAGGTAATCGCAGCTTTCGAGCACGTGATTACCTCGGAAACTCTGCCACACTTGACATCTCTATAGCTCCTATCTTACCATTGAAGCAACTTCAACAACGTCTAAACATTCAGAACGCAGCAAGGTGAAACTTATTTCCTCATCGTATCTGAGTGTGAGGAAATCAGCATTAGCATACGAGAGGTCTTTTTTCTAATGGGAGACAGAACAACTCCAGGCGTCGTCGAGATGCTCACAACGCCTGATTTTGAAGCCATGGTAATTGGTGCACATCCCGATGATAATGATTTCGCAGCCGCTGCGACAAGCGCTCTGTGGGCAAAACAAGGCAAGAAAATCGTCTGGGTCATTATGACCAATGGGGCCGAAGGCAGCGAGATACCCAGCCAAAGCGACGAAGCATTGATGCTGCTACGCGAACAAGAGCAGCGGATGGCCTGCGAGATCTATGGAGTGCAAGCTATCGAATTTCTACGTTTTCCCGATGGACATCTGACAAATAACGAAGAAACGCGCAGAGCTGTTGTCAAACTTATTCGCAAATACCGTCCACGTATCGTTATCACACAGGACCCATCTCAGCACATCTACGCACCAGATGACCTGGACGAAAATCCACGCGCGACTGCTTATCTCAACCATCCCGACCATCGTGCAACCGGGCACATTGTGCTGGATGCGATCTTTCCGTTCGCGGGGAATCCGCGCTCGTTTCGTGAACTTCTGGCAGAGGACTTACAGCCCTATAGAGTACACGAGGTCTATCTCACCAACTTCAGACAAGCCAATACCTATGTCGATGTCGCAGAAACTATCGACGTAAAAGGACGTGGCTTGCAATGTCATGCCTCACAATTTAATCCGGATGATAGAGAGAAGATAGGTGAATTCATCCGTGAACGAGCAGAGAACGTGGCAAAAGAGGCTCGCGAAAAGAAAGGGCTGGACATACGCTATGCCGAGGCTTTCCGGCGTATCAAAATCCATGCACCACCGGAGCCAAAAACTGAAGCGCCAGAAATCTAAGTCAAAGGAACTCTTCAGGTCCACGAAGATGAAGCGCTGCATCTCTCGTTCAAGCAGCCAGATCTCACTACAACGAGAGGCATAGCTGGCAATAGCGTCAGAGCTTAGCGGGTATCGGCACAACCGCAAAGCCTTCCCAATAATAGGTAAAGGTGGAACGCGGCATCACTGTCATGTTGAGCTTCGACGAATCGGCCAGATCAACAGTGCTACTATTGCCTCCGCGCAGTACGAGGATATGTCCACCGGTCCAATGGTCTGGTGGGAAGCTTACAATAACCGGCCAGCCGCGATTGGCAATAGCAATCAAGTTATCAAGAGAGTCATTGGTCAGTGTGATGGTTTTAAAACCAAATTTGGCGACTGTGTGAGCAATACCGGTTGGTTCTAATAAGCCATCAGACGGCGTGATTTCGCCTAAGCGGGACTCGACAGCCAAAATATCTGTAAGGCGATAGTGATGACCATAGGCATTGATTACTTCGGTCATCGATGCCGCCGAACAGGTGGAATAAGCCCACGTATCATACTCGCTCGTCGACGCATACTGATCCGAGTCCAACTGGCCGATGCGCACCAGCGCTTTGGCAGCTCCTGATGACGTAGCCAATAACTGAGTAGCGGTATTGATTGTAGGTGCCGTTAGCGCCGCTGAAGTTTGCGATGTCCCTAGCCAGGATGCATAAGCAATCACACCGGCATTGGGGAAAAGCGTTCGTAGCGAAACACAACAGATGATGAAAAGCGTCATCAGAACAAAGAGGATGCCTAGCCAGGGAGTTTGTTTTTTAGCTCCAGCGGCAAAAAGCGTCCGCACATTCAATAAGGCAATGATATTGGCCCAACCCGTGGCACGAGGCTCCTCATAGACTGCCATAGGACGTCGTAAGCGTACATTTCTGGCTCCATACGCCTGGCGCATCCCGGTACCACGCGTGGCATCGGATACATAGCGTGGCGGCGACTGCGTCGTCCTGGAGGAAAGGAGTAACCCTATAAAGGTGACAACAAGGGCAATAACAAAGAGTGCAACGAGGAGAGCGATCATCAAAAACTCCTGTGTGATTTCTGGTTTCGCCCATGATAAGTTGCCAACAGTCTCTTGACTGCAACCAGGAGCAACATTAGCAGATACAGCTACTGAGTTAAAATATACCATTACATTACGCCTACGGCAATATAGATATGTGCTTTTTTGTCTCTCGAAACTCGAAAAGAGAGTAGTAGCAATGTGCCAGTTACTGGTCACAGAGTAGGGAAACGTGGTAGTATATTTTTCGCATCTCCAAGGTACGTTTTGGAGGGGCTGGTGGCACTTAACAAGAGCTTAGACGTGCTCTCAGATAGAAGATCATAGGGAAATGCAATGCCTATACTGGCAGGATGGCTTACAGGCGAACAGGTTCCGCAAGAGACTATCGAGCAAACCATTATGGCGATGAGCGAGGTGCTGGGTCAACATGGTGGGGAGGCGGCTCGTATTGTACAATCAGGCGCTGGCCTGGTCGCTTTTTCAGATACAGCGTACGCTATGCAACAGAACGATGATCCTCCGGCACTCGATTGGATACCGGATCGACGCACGCTCGTGTATCGGCGTCCACTTTCAGGATTGCACGCGCTCTACTACATCGAGGACTGGCCTGCCCAGGGCAACTTGCTCTTTGCCAGCGAGATAAAAGCCCTCTTCGCTGTGGGCGTCCCACGTCGTCTACATCTAGCTGCCCTCGATGCGCTCTGGCATTACGGCTTCATTCCTGCTCCCTGGACCGCGTTCAAAGATATTCAGATCGTACCTGCTGGTTCAATTCTGCGTTGGCAACATGCCAAAACGGTAGTAAACCACGCCACCGATTATCAATTCGTAGCCTCGCCATCCGAGGCCAATACACTGGAACAGCTCTCTACGTTGCTCAATCAGGCCAGCGCAGGACTGCTCCCGCCACACGAGGATCTGGTAGCTCTGACTAATGGAAGTCCATCTTCAGCGTTGTCTACTTTACTGATGACCCAACATACAACGGCACCGTTCTCAGTGGCAGCAATAAGTTCTACGCGCTCCCCACGTTCAAAGCAATGGCATACTGTACAGAAGATCGCTGATGCCTGTGAACGTCCGTTGTTGGCGATTACAAGCGTCGACCAGCCGGAATTTTGGACGGCAACGCTGGCAGGACTGGAAGCTCCTTGCATTGATAGTCGCCCTCTCGCACTACATCAACTTCTGCACACGATAGCCTCAGAGACTGGGGCACGCGTAGCCGTCAGCGGCTTAGGAGCACACGTTTTACTCGACCAGGAACAACCATCACAGACCCCGGAGATGGCTGGAGAAGACATATTGGACCGCTATCGACGTACATTGATGCACCAACACGTCCAGAACCTCTGGTCGCCTGATGTTGTCAAACAGCTACAAGAAGAAAAATCCTGGGAGGAGACTCTTCACGCGCGCAAGCTGGCAAGGCAGGCAGAAAAGCTCTCCGCACAACAACAGGCATGGCACTACCTCGATTTGCATGTGCGCCTGCCAGATCTTCTAGTCCAGCTAGTCCAACAGTTAGCGATACAAGAACGCATGGCTGTACGCTCTCCCTATCTCAGTACATCGGCGATGAAGACATTGGCGCATCTGCCCGCCGTGTTGGACGATGGCACAACAAAAGATGCCTTGCTATCCACATTAGTACTGCACTCTATGCCTGATACCTATGAAGTGTCAGAAGCATTGCCTTTAGCAGTACCGACTGCATCTCTGTTGCACATCACAGACTCTGAGTTATTACAACAGGTGCTCTCAGTGGACGCATTGAAAGCAACCGGCATCTTTGATGCGCAGGTAGTGGCAAGCCTGATCAAGCAAGCAAAAGGGAAAACGCTACCTCGGGAATTACTGCTGGCCTTTACGACGCAATTGCTCTATCAATTGTTCGAAGTCGAGGGCTGGTGACTTATTTATGATTGCCCAAGTTCAAATACCCTGCGAAACCACCCTATAAGCTCTACGGCGTGATTAGCTTTAGCATCAACATACCTCTTTGTGATAGCCAGACCCATTGGCCTACCTGGCTCTTCTTGCCAGGCAAGCCAAGTATGCAAACGGGCTTTGCTCCTATAGGGTTTAATAAAGTTGCATTGCGTATCCATAACTTTCTGTAACACCTCTTCAGCTATAGGCCACAGTTTATCTTTCTGTGGGCCAAGAAAACAAATAAAGTCTTCTATCATGCCAGACGACGTATTATCAGGCATAATCCAGATACCCACAATGGGATGCCCTTCCTGTTTAAGCACCGTACCAGATGGATGAGGAGATCGAGGCACGTCATAACCTCGTCTCTGCAAAAGCTCTTTTAACGGTAGCCAGATATCCTCAAGACTGCCGTCAGCATCGACTACAACACCATATCTGTTAGAGGCAAGATTGCCTTTGAGTGCTACATTTAGATTTTCCAAGAGAGCATCAATCCCCTCATTGTTCTTAATCTCAAATTTTTCATTATTGCTTATAAAAATACCTCTTTTTTCTGAGTGTGTAATGTTATAATAATTTAGTAAGTGGAGAAAAACTTGCTTATCATCATCGCCTTCAACATATAAATAGTTTTTTGCTTCTGCCCTACTCAAGAGACCACTTTCCATCTAACGCCCCTCAATCCCCTCACGTATAATCACATCTAATTCTTCTTTATCATACAAAACTGCGCTTACATCACTATTTATGCTTTGTAAACGCATAAACAATCCCTCTTGAGGATCATCCTGTGCAGCTTTTTGAAAGCCTTCTATACAATCCCAGCTATGGGTAGTAGCAAAAACCTGAACATTAAGGAGATTAGCCAATTGGAAAATAAAGCGCCATAGCGGATAATGTACTGAATAATGCAGGCCATTTTCAATTTCGTCAATAAGCAATATGCCATCCCGAGCATTTACTAAAGCAAGTGCAACACCTAGAATACGCTGCATACCACTACCCAAACTACGAAGAGGCAAACGATCCTGAAGATTTGCAATTTTTACAACAGGTGTACGTCCTCGCGTAGTCTCCTCCTCGCCAATAATGCTTAAGCCCGTAACACCAGGAGCAATGATACGTAAAGCGCTAAGTACATATTCCTCGACAGGGTCCAGAGTTACACTATCCCAAAATTTAGCCACCTGACCTTTATTCATGCCATCAGCATTAATAAAAATACACGTTGTTTCTCTTGCTTCTAGATCGGAAGTTTCAAACGGTACGCGCACACGTGAACGAAGAGGATATGTTTGGGTTTGTACTCCCATTTCAATAGTAAAACGAGGAGTAGGGCTATCTGCAGTAGCATATTCTTCGGGTTTCAGTTGCCGTAATTTAAGACGGCCTTCTTCATCTGGCACCCGCACATACCAACCAATACGTATAGATAAGGTATTATCTAATGATCCCACTGGCCCTATTCGAATAGGCTCATGGTCAGGCGTGATATCTTTACGTCCATAAAATAGGTACTTAAGAGACGCAAGTAATCGCTCAACATCCGCAATTTCGTCGCTAGGACGAGTATAACGAGAATCACGAGAGTCACTTTCATCGCGTGCGTCCAAAAGCCCCCATATCAACGTAGGATAGCCTTTCTGTGCATAGATCCTTAAAGCTTCTAATAAAGCTGACTTCCCAATATTATTTTTCCCTACAATCAGATTAACGCGACTGAGACGCTCAATCTGCAAATGTTGAAAGCCTCGAAAACTTCGAATTTCAAGTGAGCTTAAAATAAGGTCTCCCATCGTAGTCTGCTCTTTCAATGGCGTTGTAAACACCTGTTATTCTTGTAAATTTTTATAAATTCCCATAACTATTGTACCATGTGATGTTCAATATTAATATGAAACTATTTCTTCTTCCTCATTCCGAGATCGCTGTCATCCCAATACTAAAGCTCTGGTATGATACTGACCCAAACTGCACTTTACGCGCAGAGAGAGCAGATCCTTAAAAAGCCTGCATAGGAAATAAAGCCTACCCATAAGCAAGTAAAATAGAGTCCAGCGCTTTTTTACACTGGACTCCGCTCAATTATTGGTTATTTCTGTGGAATACTGTACATCTCGTACCGTTTCCTCAGGACTTTTTTGTCGAACTTGCCGACGCTCGTCTTCGGGATAGCGTCGATAAATACTATGCCATCGGGCAACCACCAGCGAGCAACCAGAGGACGCAAATAGTCAATAATCTCCTCTGCACTGATCTGTCCAACAAAGTCCGACCGAACGACTACGCAGGCAAGTGGTCGCTCCGACCACGTGGGATGCGAGATACCTATCACACAAGCCTCCAATACTTTGGGATGTCCCATGATTAAACCTTCTAGCTCAACCGAGGAGATCCACTCACCACCGGATTTCACCAGATCCTTGGTGCGATCAACCAACTGAAGACTGCCATCAGCATCGACAACAGCCACGTCCCCAGTACGCAACCAGCCATCGGCGAATTTTGCCTCAGAGTCCGAGTCATGGTAATAGGCTCGCGCAATCCAGGGACCACGTACCTGAAGTTCTCCAAACGTCTGATTGTCCCATGGTACTTCCTCACCCGTCTCAATATTCATGACGCGGAAATCTATCGTCGGCAGCACAGTACCCTGTCGGGCCTTGATGTTGAGTTGCTCATCCAACGCCAGTCCTTCCTGGTGACTGCGCAAATATGATATGGAGGCCAATGGCGAGGTCTCGGTCATACCCCAGGCATGTATTAGATTGATATTTTTCCGATAGAGTCCCTCAATCAAGGCACGTGGCGCAGCCGATCCACCACAAAAGATAGCACGCAAAGCAGAAAAATCAAACGACTGCTTATCAAGCAAATGCAATACACCCAACCAGATGGTTGGCACAGCCGTCGCAACCGTCACGCGCTCCTGTTCCATCAACATCGCAATGCGCAAGGGGTCCATAAAGCGCCCAGGAAAGACTAACTTCGCTCCCATCATAGGTGCAGCATGCGGAAAACCCCAGGCATTGGCGTGGAACATCGGCACAATTGGCAACACGACATCCCGTTCAGAAACTCCAGGACCAGCGGTCATGCCAATACCCAGCGAATGCAGAAATATCGAGCGGTGACTATATACCACACCTTTCGGATTGCCAGTCGTACCAGAGGTGTAGCACATGGCGGCAGCCGTATTTTCGTCGAGGAGCGGCCAGTCATACGCAGTCGGCTGATCGGCAATGAATGCTTCATAATCGACACTGGGAGTCAGTTTTCCCGTCGCCTGAGGAGCTTCACCCATGATGACATAAAGCTTTACTGTTGGTAGCTGATCAGCTATACTTTCTAACACTGGTACCAGATCACCATCAACAAAGACTATTTTGTCCTCAGCGTTATCGACGATATAAACTAGCTGCTCAGCAAACAGACGAATGTTGAGCGTGTGCAGCACCGCCCCTATACAGGGGATCGCAAAATACAACTCTAAATGGCGATAAGTGTTCCAGGCAAACGTCGCCACGCGATCACCCTCAACGACACCCTGCTGCTTCAGCGCGTGAGCAAGCTGCATCGTACGTTTTCCCCACTCCGCATAGGTCATACGGTGAGGCTCTCCTGCTGTCTGCGTGACAATCTCTTTGCGCGAAAAAAGACGCGTGGCGCGCTGAAAGATATGTTGCAACGTCAGGGGATAATCCATCATCAAGCTGTGCATAGTCAAGTACCTCCTCAGTGAAGCTGATGCATATCTCTATACATTTAGTAGCATTGTGCTTGTGGTTGGTGCCATTAACAAAGGTGCACACATTGCACACATACTGAATCTAAATGCAAAGGCATAGCAAATAGATATACTCAGATGTTCATTATAACACAACAGTACAGTACTGTCAGACTCGGCGATAAAGCTGACAAATATTCTATTATTTGTACGTGTAACTAGTGATCGATACCGGCAATTTCCGCCGCAACCTTGGTATTGCCATGTGCCGCAGCCCAACGCAAGACTTCGCCAGATAGATAGAGCGAACCAGTAGCACAGATCAAATCATCACAGTCCGCGAGATCCAGGGCCAACTGCATAGCCTGATTGCTATCAGCCGCTTGATGAACTTTTACAGCAGGCGCGTACTGCGCAAAAAGAGCCGCCAGATCTGCGCTACTCGCAGCGCGAGGATTGTGCATGCGCGTCAATACAACACTATCGACAGCAGCCAGTTCCTTGATGCTACGCGCCAGATCTTTATCTTTATGCATACTCAGTACAACGATCAAGTGCCGTATAGCATACAAAGAACGCAATGTTTGCAGCAATTTTTGCAACGAATCCGCATTATGGGCACCGTCAACGATGACCGTGGGATCACGACCAACAACCTCGATACGCGCAGGCCAATGGATGGAGCTAAAACCTGTGCGTAAGGCAGTCTCGTCCCAGCTCAGACCCTGGACGCGCAGTTGATCGAGGGCGGCCAGTGCAACCGTCGCATTTTCGAGCTGGTGTAATCCCAACAAAGGCGTCTCAAGATCGGCATAGACGTGATCAGGAGTCCAGATAGTAAAGCGTTGCCGCTCTTGCGTCTGGACTTCCGGGCGATAGCGATAACTTAAGGCGGGAAGTTGTGCCCTATCCACGAGCGCCTGCGCCGGATCTTCTGCGACTGAACCGACGCGCAGCATACGCGCCTGGCGCTGCCGAGCAACAG
This sequence comes from uncultured Chloroflexia bacterium, assembly GCA_963802635.1. Taxonomy (GTDB): domain Bacteria; phylum Chloroflexota; class Ktedonobacteria; order Ktedonobacterales; family Ktedonobacteraceae; genus CAVTLG01. The sequence continues at coordinate 2,882,382 of CAWDJJ010000001.1, forward strand.
TAGCAATCGCCAGCAAGGCTTCGGGAGATTGGGCGGAAGTAACGACGATGCCGTTTTGCTTGATAATACCCGCCTTCTCGGTCGCAATTTGCGCCAGTGTATTCCCCAATATACTCATATGATCATAGCTAATTGAGGTGATGACGGAGATCAGAGGATGGGTTACGTTGGTAGCGTCCAGCCGTCCGCCCAGTCCGACTTCCAGAACTGCGTGCTGAACATGCTGACGGTAAAAATAGAGCAATGCCAGAGCCGTACTTATATGGTAGGTGATAAATGGGGCCGCGCTCTCCTGGGCCTGTATAGAGTCTACAGCCAAGCGAATATCTGGCACGAGTGCGGCCAGTTCTCCTTCGCTAATGGGACAGCCATTGATCTGCACACGTTCACGAAAGGTATGCAAATCCGGCTGCGTATACAGACCTGTGCGCATACCTGCCTCGCGCAACACACGCTCGATATAAACCGCCGTTGAGCCTTTGCCTTTGGTGCCCGCGATCAGTGTACTCGTATAGTGCTGGTGCGGATTGCCCAGCCGCTCAAAGAGTAGAGCTTCAAGTGACAGGTCCTCTTTAGGCGCTCGCATATACGTTCCACCGCGCTCATAATCGGCAAAGCTATAGATGTAAGCCAGCGCTTGCTGGTAGTTCATAACAACTCTTTCTCTACCATGACTGTGACAGCTCAAATGTACCACGTACAAGCGCATCGCTCATCTTGACCACGCGCATCATCTCGTGCACATCATGAACACGTACGATGTCCGCCCCCTGCGCAATACCCAGTGCAACGGAAGCAGCCGTACCTTCCAGACGCTGCTCCGCTGGCAATCCACCAAGCACACGCCCGATATGGGATTTCCGCGAAGTCCCCAGCAAGATAGGTCGCGCCAACACACGTAAATCTCCCAGACGCCTTTGCAGGGTCAAATCCTCCTCGGGCGTCATGCCAAAGCCAATACCAGGATCGATGATGATGTGCTCCCAGGGGATACCAGCAGCCAATGCCTGATCAATGCTCTGCGAGAGGTAACGCACAACATCGCTGACAATCTCGTGCTTATGAAAGCCACGCATGTTTGCCATCAACACGACCGGGACGCCTCGCTCACGGGCAACGACAGCCATTGCGGGATCGTGACGGAGCGCCCAGATATCATTGATCATGCAAGCACCCGCATCCAATGCCTGTGCTGCAACCTCTACTTTGTACGTATCAATCGAAATGATTACCTCAGGCGACAGTTGTTGGTGTAACGCACGGATGACAGGGATGACCCGCGCCAGTTCTTGCTCCACAGAGACCATATCAGCACGAGGTCGCGTCAATTCGCCACCTACATCCAGAAACGTCGCCCCCTCCGCGACAAAGCTTCTAGCCCGCGCCAGCGCACGCTCCACTAAAGCCTCTTCGCTAGACACCTCTTGCTGCAAACCATCGCCCGAAAATGAGTCTGGCGTCACATTCACAATACCCATTACATAGGTACGCTGTCCCCATACAATATGATGGTTAGCCCAGATAGTCGCTGGTAGTGAAAAAGACCTATTCATCAATGAAATTATTACCTTTTGCTCTCAACAATTTTCAATACTAAACCTTATTCTAGCACCTCGCGCGCACAGAGAAGTAGCATAGCCGCTGCGGGATTGCAGGTATACAGATATACATTGCGCTGGCCCTCTTTCCTATGCTATGCTGTAGCGAAATATACTGATATTAGGGAAGTAGATGAATAAGAAAGAGGGTCCAGCCGTAAAAAACAAGACGAATCGTCGCGAGAAACTGCTCAGTGCGGCCAGAAAAGTTTTCGCCGAAAAAGGCTATGAGGCTAGCACGATCTCAGAAATTGTGACACAGGCTAGCGTAGCACAGGGAACATTCTACCTCTACTTTCCTTCAAAAGTTGCCCTGGTGATAGCGTTAGAAGAGGAGATGCAGCAGAGCATCGATACGGCCATCAGAGAGGCTTATCTCCAGGCAACCGACCCAGGTCAGATGATCGAGGTAAGTGTACGAACAGCATTTCGCATTCTCGGTGAATATCGAGATATTCTCAGGGTGCTTCACTCAGGCTACTGCTGGGCGGAGGCACCTCAGGAACGCATACGCGTTTTCGCTCCCTACTATGCACTTATCGCCGATCTGATCCGCTATAAGCAAGGCCACAACTTGATAGCAACTACGCTTCAACCAGATCTCACAGCCGTTTTAATTGTAGGAACTGTCTACTATGCAGCCGATGAGTGTTATCTGTACCATCCTGAGAACGACCCGGAACTCTACGTTAATGCAGCGGTTGATTTTATACGCCGCGCGCTTAATGCCACCTGATGCATATGGGTATGAGCTTTTACCTATAGATGGGTAGTTATTTCTAATGCACTTGACAAAACATAGATGTATTCTTACAATTGTATATAGCATATAAAATGACTGACAGTCAGTCATTTACTGCTTTTTGTCTGGCTGCTTCCTCAAGTTTCGGCTCTCAAAGCAGAGAAGAAGGAAAGATCAAACCATGACATATCTGCGGCATCTAAACCTGAAGAAGTTTGGTGATGAACAGCCGAGGAAGCCAGTTACACCTCCAATAACAAGCATACAACCTCAGAAGAACGGACCTGGGAGGTCCGCTTGGCGTGTTTTGCGAGCGGCATGTGAACGTTCCCTGGTCTACCGAACTACCTTCCGCGTCTGGCGGCTCCAACGGCCATTCTGGGGAGCGCTCTTGATGCTAGTCGCCAGCATCCTGATACTCCTAGGTCCTGTTTCGCTACTCCGTTTTGCGCTGCTCCCTGGAAGTTCTATCTGGGCAGGATTGCTGATAGGCTCACTCCTCCTTGTCATGAGTCTAATACAGCTCTTTGTACCTGCATTGGCGATTATTACGGGAGCGATGGAAATCGTCTTATCTATTATCTCCATCGTTGTCGCTCTGGGTGGGTTTGGCCTTGGCTTGCTGCTTGGCATCATTGGAGGCGCGCTGGGCGTTGCCTGGCGCGCAAATGCACGGACACTCAAGTCTATTTCGGCCCAGAAAGCACGGCCACGCCGCTTTCTGCGTTCCCACAATAGCCGTTAGTTCTTAATTATTGGTATGCCTCTCATTGAAAGGAGAATTTTTGTGAGCATTGATGCACCATTATCTGGCTTTCCACAACCACAGGATGATCGTCAACAGGGCACCATTCTTGTCGGTAAGACTGATCGTCATATCTTCTGGCTGCTCATCCTGGCCTCGTGTCTGGTCGTCGCTTTTATTCTGCATATGATTTCTAGCGGCGCGATAGCTCTGGCGGCGGCTGCACCTGTACCTTTTACTATCCAGGCTGATACTATCAATGGTAACGATTTTAAACTCTATCCTGGCCTCTCGCAGGCAGATAACTCGACTCCGATAGCCACGAATCAGATGAATTGCACCATCAACAACCTCGTCATTAGTAAGACCTTACAGGTGCCGGTGATAGGTAATGTCACCGTCAAGTTATCTGCGGGCAGCAAAACTGCCGCCACACTGAATGGCCTGACAACGGATGTGAGTGCTCTGCATGCCCGCTCAGCTTCATTCCAGAACATGTCACTCACATCTGGCAGAAGTGGTTTGGACCAGCAAGCTTCATCTGCGACGTTGAATTCAGTGATCATCAACTCACCTTATCTGATGGTCAACAGTATCACTCTACCGGGACTTGCGATCTCGATCTCGCGGTAACCTGACCTGCAAGTGTCAGAAGGTGTATCCATCAAAACCTCGGCATTAAACGACCTGAAAGTGGCCCTGGGAAATATCAGCGCAACCGATCTGGCAATCTTGCTGGCAGGTAGCACTGTCAAACAACTGAGAGCGCAGAATGTTACTATGAAGATCGACAATGCTATGGATGTGCAAAGCCTGACTCTTCCCGATGCCAGCATCAGTGTCGAATACTGTTGTAATGGGTATAGAGTCTAAGTAAGGCACAGATATTTTACCCTGCATATCCGACAGTGTTATACTATGACCGCGATATAATTCCAGACTATACTATCTATAGACATTGGCTTCGACGTCATTTTTATAAATTGCGATTGAGGTCAGACACACAAAAGCGATATCATACACTATACGAAGGAAACAAGAATCATTATGGAAAAGATCACTGATACCAGGAGTTATCCACATGTGAACCCAACACGTCAGTGTCACGAGTGCAGCGAAGAGGCGCTGGGGCGCTGTCCAGACTGTCGCCAGGCATTTTGCCAGGAGCATTTCCCCAAACACCAGCACTCCCCGTGCGCCGAAAAGCAGATGAAATTAGCGCAATCGCAGGTATGCTATGTCTGCGGCACACAGGTCTATCCCGACCAGTGGTCCACCTCAAGAACCACACACTATGTCGATCAATCTACCTGCAAGGGTTGCGGTCGCTATATCTGTGACAATTTACATACGCAACGCAAAGATGAAGATGTCGTCATCTTACGCGAGGGTCTACGCGGCCACCGCTATCAATATGTCAACCGCTATTGTGATCTCTGCTCACCAATCTACCGTATAGGGGGCCTGCGAGGGTTATCCTACATGCTCGTTGTGATTGGTACAGTAGCAGTAGGGGTATTCTTTGTGTTACACCCATAAAGCAAAACCTGACAAGAGAAAGGGGAAAGAGCAGGATAGCAAGCACCTAAGCCCTATCTGCTCCTAGAGCGTCATATTCATGGTTTTATCATCAACATTCCAATCTACCTTACTACGCCATCAATGCACCATTGATAGCGCTCTGCGTAAAAAGCTGCGCGCAATGTTAGCCGACAGCACAATCCCTGCAGCATTGCAAACATACTATGGACAGATGCAGTACCATCTGGGCTGGGTGGATAACAATCTGACCCCCACCCAGAGCAATCCGGGAAAATTGCTCCGGCCAACACTGCTGCTTCTGACCTACGAAGCCGCTGGCGCATGGGGACTCACAAACACCGCCAAGCCTGATTATTTGCAGCGAGCTTTACCAGCAGTCTGTTGCAGTCGAGTTTACCCACAACTTTACGCTGATCCACGATGATATCGAGGACGGAGATACAGAGCGTCGCCATCGTCCCACTTTATGGAACGTGTGGGGTATGCCTCAGGCGATTAATACCGGCGATGGTCTATTCGCACTCGCGCGCGCGACCCTCTGGGATATACTGGAGCAAGGCGTTGAAGCCACTATCGCTGTTCGCCTGGGTAGCGTATTGGACCACACCGTTCTTATCGTAGCGGAAGGGCAACATCTGGATATCAGCTTCGAGACACGCCAGGATATCTCCGTGGCGATGTATGTGGATATGATCAGCCGTAAAACAGCGGCATTGATGAGTTGTGCCGCCGAAATGGGTGCTCTGCTAGGCACGCGTGACCAGGCTACCATTGACAGTCTTCAGCGCTTTGGCAAGGCTATTGGCATTGCGTTTCAAGTCCGTGATGACATCCTGGGCATATGGGCGACCTCAGCAGAATCAGGAAAGACTTCCGCAGGAGATATCTATCGTCGCAAAAAGAGCTTACCCATCATCCATGCACTTGAACATGCGCATGGGCAAGATCAGCAGTTGTTACACGACATCTATCAACATAAAGCACCCATTACAGCAGAGCAAGTGGCAATAGTCACAGATGTCTTTGAGCACACGCAGACAAGAGCATATTGCCGCGCATTCCTGGCACAATATTGCCAACTGGCCTATGAAGCACTGGCGAGCGTACCGCGATCTGGGGACGACATTGCCACACGTGCACTCAAGGATATGTATACAATGCTTCAATTTATTGAGGAAGCAGCCTATTAACTCTAGCACGATTACGCCAGTGTCCAGATGGTGACGGTTTTACCCGAGGCCGCCGCCATTTGCTTGCTGTCGGGCGACCAGGCAATACTTTGCACTGCCGCGTTCTGTCGCACCGTGAAGAGCGGCTTCTGACTCTGAGCAAGCATCCAGACAGAGATTTTTCCATCATCTGCGCCAACCGCTAAGAAACGCCCATCAGGAGACCATGCCACCGTATGCAGCGCTTTTTGCGATGCTGGCAGACGCTGTGGCGCATCCGTGCATTTCGCACCTACTGTATTGACGCAGGTCAGGCCGTTCCATAAACGTACAATGCCATCATCACCACCCACCGCCACTTGCATGCCGGTCGGAGCAAAAGCTACCGCTTCTATCGGCAACGCAACATCCTCAAAATAGCCGTGCAAGTCTCGCCCATTGGCTGCCTCCCACACACGCACAAAACCACCTTGCGATGATGATGCAACTGTCTGGCTATCTGCCGCCCACGAGACGCCCAAAACAGCGATAGTGTGCTGCGTATAGATCGTCACCGGCTTATAATGAGTGGTATCCCACACGATGGCTCGCTTGTCCAGGCTGCCTGACACAACCTGCATCTGCTGCTTCGCGGCCCAGGCCAGGCTCGTAATCGCTTGCGTATGAATATGCGTCGATTTCGCCAGCCGCGTCCCGGTTTGGGCATTGTAAAAGGCTATCTGCGTACTTGCTCCGGTCGCCAGACGCTTACTGTCAGGGGACCAGGCCACCGCTCGTGCGCCAGCAATCATTTGCAGATCATGTTTGATTGCTCCATCTACATCCCAGATAAAGACATGTTTGTCATCGGCACCACTCGCCAATAATGTCCCATCGGGCGACCAGGCTACCGCACGAACGGTTTGCTGATGCTGCGTGAATAGCAACGTCACCTTCACGGGTGGCGGCTGTGTGGTGGCTGGTTCCTGCGGCTGCACATTCATTGCCAGCGTGCCTGAAACTGTCGATCTAATCGTACTCATTCAGCGAGTGTCCGGTGTATGCCTGATAGGCAGCATAGCCAACGCCACCCAGACCAAGCATAGCCCCTGAGAGGATTAAAAAGGCTCGTCGCGATCTTGAGCGATCTTTCTTTACGGGAGAAGATGCTGCTGCTGGTGCCTGTGCCTTCTGCCAATCGGCTTCAATCGAGGTGGTAACAGCAGAGTGCAAGGCATCGGTCACAACTGGTAAAGGTGCTTGTTTTATATCGTCTGAAGCATAAGAGTCCAACGCCATCCTTGTTCCCGGTCGAATACCAGAAGCCTTTAAAGTGGTATGGTCAGGAATGACGTGCCCCGCAGAAGCGTCGCGCAACGTATAGACCAGCTCTTTGCCAAAGAGATCTGTGCGCGGAAGGTTTAGCTCCGTCACAAGAGCAGGCACAAGAGCGGCCACAGGCGCGTCAGCAACGACTTCCACAAAGCGGACAGAACCAAATGCATTTTCTTCAAGTAATATTTCGAGTTTTTGCATAGGTACCCCCCTATCCCTTTCTCAGTAAGCATAGTGTATCATAATAGCTCTTTTTTGCTTTCACCTATGAGTAAAAAAGGCTATTAGGCGGCTATGCTTCATCCAGTATGTGCTCTTTGGCTCGTTGCACTTTTTCTGCCTGGAGCATCCAGCGTAGGAAGAGAATGCTGGCTATTACGATAAAGAAAATGCTGCCGACAACCCACATCAGGAGTCCACCCAGTTGCTGGTCCTCCGCAGTGACGACCATATACATCGTTGGATTGGTCATCGTAAACGAGTATAACGGTGGAGAAAATGTCATGCCTGCGCCAATAAGCATCATTGGCATATCACTAAAGAAGAGATACGCCAGCTTACCTCCGAGTGAGAGCGCGTGTTTCTCTTCGTGAAGAGGATTGAGGAGCGGCCACCAGAAAATGAGTCCGGTCAGCAGATACAGAAGATTGGCTATGGTATGGAATACGCTACTGCTCATCATGATTTGCATCAGTGAGGGAGCATGCCAGATCCATATATTTGCGTTGAAGAGAACCGAGGCGACGAATGGTATGGTGAGCAACCTGATGCCACGTGCGAGATTTTTGTGGCGCTCAAAGAGGTGATGCCACTGCTGTGGCGCAATACTCAGTAGCAGGAGCGCTGGTGCCGCGAGTGAAAGCAGCAGGTGCTGAGCCATGTGGACGGCAAACATGTGATACATGCCAAAAACATCCATTGGTACGAGAAAAGCCACCAATGTAATGATGACACACACAATGAGTGAAATCATCCGTTGGCTAAACATCTGTCCTCTAATAGCGTCTTTTTCATTTCCATAGACTTTCACAAAAAAACTCCTACTGACTCTTGCGCCTGAAAGCTGGTGGGTGACTTCATCCACGCAGAAAAGAATATCTCTTCTACCACAATGCTACCTGAAAATGCACGCGTCTGACCATACAGATACCTTAAAAAATCGTGATAAGAACAGAAGAACAGATCGCTTTATTGACAAAAGAAGCTCCTGTAAGTATACTGAAAAAGCTTTGTGAGACAGTATATCATTATTAGAGAGCGACGAGAAAAGATGGGTTCACTCTGTACAAACAGGAATCACAGGTTTTTCTCGGTCAGGAGCGATCATGTATCGTCTAACGCCATCTCTTGCACCAACGGTTGAGCATTTTCTGCATACCTATGCTGACCTGGCAACGCTTCCATTCTCTTTCGGCTCACCGCTCAACTTGCTGTTTCCAACGTGTATGACTGAGGCAACAAACGCATTTATGCAGATGTTAGAAAAACATGCTGTGCAAGGGCGCGTGCATTTTGCGCACAAACCCAATAAGTCGAAAGCGTTGGTAAAACAAGCCTATGCTGACCATGGCGCGATTGATGTCGCGTCCAAAGCGGAACTTCTCGACGCCCTGGAAGCGGGCTTCACGGGTGAGATGATCGAAGCGACTGGTCCGAAGAACAAAGAATTTTTGCTGTTAGCGTTGCAGCAACGTTGTGCTATTGTGGTCGATAGTTTTGATGAGTTAGAACTGCTGCTCCAGTATGTAAGCCTGCTTCATCTGACCGCACCCGCTACTCTTTTGATCCGTTGGCATGGTTTGCACTCGCACAAGCAACAGATGCTCAGCAAAGAGAGCCGCTTTGGTATCTCTATCAATCGCTTCGATGAGGTAATGACGCTCTGCCATGATAGTCGCATAGATCTGAGAGGCTTTGCATTCCACATTGACACGACGAGCGAAAGTGAAAAGGTGGCCGCGATTGAGCATACATTACTCCTGCTGCTCCAGGCACAAGAAGAGGGCTTCAACCCTACCATCATCAATATTGGTGGAGGGTTTAAGGTCAATTACCTTGCATCTCAGGAGGAGTGGGATGCCTATACGACCGCCATCAAGCAAAGTATTGCCGGAGAAATTGCTTCGCTCACCTGGAACAATACCGGCTATGGTTTTAAGCTTGTCGATGCCCAGGTGCGTGGAACTCCCAACTATTATCAGTACTACAATCGTATTGCGGGTCCTACGTTTTTAGATCTTCTGCTAGCGGCCCCGCTCGAACGCTTTGAGCAGAGAACCGTCGCGCAAGTTCTCAATGATTTGATGCTAGAGCTATGGATTGAGCCGGGCAGAGCACTCTTAGATCAATGCGGCTTGACGCTGGCAACGGTGACGTTTGTTAAACAATCACTCAAGGGAGAATGGCTGGTCGGATTGGACATGAATAAGTCCAATCTCTCTTCTATCGAAGATGAGATGTTCTGCGATCCTCGCGTGTTCTCTCGTCATGAGCAATCTGTGGAAGGTTATAGACCTGAGCAAGGCGTCTATTTTGTCGGGAATCTGTGTCAGGAGCACGATGTGGTTTATCGCCATAAAACCTTTTTGCCGCGCCTACCACGCCGAGACGATCTGGTCGTTTTTGTCAATACTGCAGCCTATCATATGGATTTTAATGAGTCAGCGAGCATTGGGCATCCAACTGCAAAAAAACTGGTGGTGGTGGCAACTGGAGCGACAACCTTTCGCCTGTACGAAGATCACCTGTACCATCCGCTCTTGATTCTGGCAGATAAAGAGGAGAAGTAAGCATGCTCTATAACCACATTACCGAACTCATTGGGAATACGCCATTATTGCGGATAGACCCGGACGTACATCAACTCGCCAATGTTGCATTATATGCCAAACTAGAATACTTCAATCCCTTTGGCTCGCTTAAAGATCGGACTGCCTGGAGACTCGTGAAAGATTCGCTTCCGCAGATGATCGAGAACCAGCAGACCATTGTCGAGTTCTCCAGTGGAAATACTGCGAAGGCGCTGGCTATTCTGGCAGCAGTGCACGGTCTTGATTTTCAGACCATCACCAACCGTATTAACGTCCCGGAAGTGTACAATGTGCTCAAAGCGGTCGGTGCCGAGATTGATACCTTGCCCGGTAACACCGAATGTCCTGATTACGCGTACCTGGAACAGCAGACGCAGGATCACCCGAACCACTACTTTCACACCGATCAGTATCGCAATGAGAAAAATTACCAGGCACACTACGAAACAACCGGACGCGAAATCTTTACAGATCTTGGGTCTGTTGATTACTTCTATGGAGGTCTGGGCACGGCTGGTTCCACGCGAGGCGTGACAAGCTTTCTCCGTGAAAAGCAGCCAGCCTTGCAAAGCGTTGGCATTGTCGCAGAACTGGGCCACTCCATTCCAGGCTTGCGCAACATTGACGAAATGGCAGAAATGGGCATCTTTGAGAAAGATCTGTACCAGGAGTTCGTGGTCGTCGATATTCCACACGCGTTGGACGGCATGCTCACGCTTATGCGGCGCTGTGGTGTGCTTGGTGGACCGAGTAGTGGTGCTGTGTATGCTGGCATTCGTCAGCATCTGCAGGAACAAAGCCTGCATTGGACCCGTCCGATGAACGTCGTCTTTATCGTCTCTGATCGCATGGAATGGTATATTTCCTATCTTCAACAGCATAGACCAGACCTGTTTGATGCGCAGGGAAGTGACACGGCAAGTGTTTCCTATGTTTGATGGAAGAAATAGTTTAATCTGGTAGAAGAAGGGAAATGATGTTGCATGTTATATAACCATATTACAGAATTAATTGGAAATACGCCCTTGCTGCGTATCGATCCGGCAGTTCACCAAGTACCCAATGTAGAGATCTACGCCAAGCTGGAAACATACAATCCCTTTGGCTCATTGAAAGATCGGGTTGCCTGGAGCATACTCAAAGACGACATTGAGCAGATCGTCGAAAAGCGGCAAACTATCATCGAGTTCTCCAGCGGCAATACCGGCAAAGCGCTTGCTGTGCTGGCATCTCTCTATGGCATCAATTACGAAACCATCACCAATCGTATCAAAGTGCCTGAGGTGCATGATCTACTAAGACTGATGGGGGCGAGTGTTGAGGTGCTGCCCGGCATGAGTGAATGCCCTGATCCCAACGATCCACATGATCCACTCTCCTATCTGGAACAGAAGGTACATGCTAACCCCTCACACTATTTCCATACCGACCAGTACCGTAATGAGAAAAATTATCAGGCACACTATGAGCACACCGGGCGCGAAATCTTTGAAGACTTGGGGGCTGTCGACTATTTTTTCGGAGCACTTGGAACTGCTGGTTCCACGCGAGGAGTGAGTACCTTTCTGAAAGAGCACTCTGCTGATCTGCAAACAATGGGGGTGGTAGCAGAAAAAGGTGACTTTATTCCAGGACTACGCAACATTGATGAAATGTCAGAGGTTGGCATTTTTGAGAAGACACTCTACCAGGATATTCTTGCCATCGATGCGCAGGATGCCTTAACAGGGATGCTCACGCTGATCAGCCAATCTGGTGTGCTGGGCGGACCGAGTAGTGGCGCAGTCTACGCGGCAATGGTGCAGTATCTCAAAGAGCACAGCCAGGGATGGACAGCGCCGAAGAAAGTAGTGTTTATTGTCTGCGACCGCGTTGAGTGGTATCTCTCTTACATCCAGAAGCGCAGACCAGAACTTTTTGAGCAGAAAGTGCCTGAAGATAGCTTCTGGAAGCTGAAAGCTCATGATTTTCAAGATGCTCCGAGTATCGCACCTGAGCAAGTTGAGCGTTTTCTACGGGAAGAAGATCCGCTAATTGTGGACACACGAGGAAGTCTCGCGTATAAAATTGGTCACTTGCCCAACTCGCTCAATATCCCCGATGATAAACTCGCGGATCTCCTCACCTTTGGCGTTCCTTTTCCGCATGAGCGCAGCATCCTCTTTGTCTGTCCCAAAGGCGATATCTCGAAAAAATTCGCCTTCTTCCTCCACCGCAAGGGGTATAATGCATACAGTCTCGAGGGTGGTATTATCCAATGGCGCAAAGATCATCGACAATTGTTGAGGTCGCCTGTATGATGCATGATTACGGTGTTTTTGATTACATCTCTGAGCCTCCCCAGGAACTCAAGCAGGCCGTGTTCACGCAGTTGCTCCCAAAGATTACGCAGGGACAGGTTCTTGATCTGGGCTGTGGCAAAGCCGGGCTGTACTGGAGTCTGGGATATATTCAGCGTGTTGAGCAGGTCACGTTCTTTGATTACTGGGACGAGAACATCGCGTTTCTGCACACAACACTGAACGCGCTCTCAGGAGATCAGCTTGAAAAAGACTATGGGGCTGTGATCTCGTTTCTCAGGGGGCAGCAGCTCCTCGTCAGTCCGTGCTCCTACGAGGCATTGGCAGAAGAATTGGTGACGAAGATCGTCGCTATCCAACCCTTCGATTTTCTTGCAGAATGCACGCAAGCATGCTACGACGTGGTGCTCTGCTTGCAATCAATCGAATGTGTGAGCACGCAAGATGAGTTGGATCGGGCACTCACGACGATACGAAAACTGCTCAAGCCTGGCGGGGTCTGCCTGGGTTCTGTACTCCGCTATCAACAGAGGAGTGCTTTTACTGATCAACTGATTGCGGCAAAGCTCGATGGTGCACTCAATCCCAGTGCAGAATTGCTTGAGGATGCTCTGCGCAAGAGTGGCTTTCAGCAGATCGATCTGCAGCACATTGCAGCGCCAGGACAGCACTATCATGAGCTGCTGCTCTTCAGTGCGGAGAGTCCCAATGAGTTATAATCGAGACTGGCAGATCCCATTTCCTGCCATTACTCCTGAGAGCCAGTGGATTTTCCTGAACAATAGGCAGGGGACACAGATACCAGAAAATAGTATTCAGAGCATCGTGCATGCTCTCAGCACCGGAATGGTCTGGGGGAACGACGCTGCCGAACTCCGGCAGAAGCTGGCAGCATTTCTGCATACAGATGCTCCTGATACCTTCTTTTTTAGTGAGAGCGAGGCTGGGATGATACACTGGCTCGCCTATTCCTGGGGCTTCTCTCAGCTTCAAGATGGGGATGAAGTGATCTTTTCCTCGCAGGATGCTCCCATCATCAAGGAGACCTTTGACCGCGTTCGGCAGCAGATGGCCCGCCTGGGCAGATCTCTGACTATCAAAGAGTTTGGTTATCAAGAGAATGGTGAATTTGACCTCAACGCTCTGCTCTCCCTGCTTTCAGCAAAAACGCGCCTGATCTTCGTGCCACATATTCACCCTGTCTTTGGCACAAAGAACGAAGAGGACATCGCATTCCTGAAGCAACAGGTCGGCGATCAGGCCCTCGTGGTGGTCGATCTCTCGCAAAGTGTTGGGCGCATTCCCGTGCATCTTGAACGTCTGCACTGCGATTGCGCCTTTTTCTCTGGGCGCAATCTGTTCTCACCCTTTCATGGTGGGGTTGCCTATATCCGGCCTGGTCTGTATGAGGACCCAGACCCCTTTCTCCGGCGAGAGCTTGCCAACCCGCTCGCAGCAAAAACGCTTGTGCAGGGGATTGAACTGCTCGAACACATTGGGATGGCACAGATCGCGCTGCATTTGCAAGAACTCTCGCGCGCTCTGCTGACCCGCTTACAACACATAGACACGCTTGAGTTCTTACCGGGAATTGGACGCTGTGAGGAATGGTGCAGTCCGGGCTATGGTATTCTGTCATTTCGGCTCCCCGGAGTTTCCGCCGAGGAATGTTGCCTGCTGCTCGCCGAAAACGCGCTGCTGGTTGACCTGGCAGATCTTCCCCTCTATCCAGATGCCATCACCGTGAGCTTGCACCTTTACAATACACCCCAGCACATAGACGCGCTGGCAGACTGTTTACAACATCTCTGCACGTAAAAACGGGACGCCCTTTTGTCCACTACATTTCACGTAAGCCAGAAAACGGGCCGCCGCAAGGGACGCAAAGACCTTTTTTCTTAGCTCAAGATAGCAGACAGGCTACCAAAAAGGTCTTCGCTCGGCCCCTACGCGAGCTTAAGTGTGAACCTTTCGCGTAGGGACAAGCCCTTGCGGTTGTCCACGTCGGGCTCGGTGCCCTCAAGTGGAATGTATTGGCCCGTTTGTCAGCCAAGCAGACTCTGTAATACCTGGAGCAAGCGGTCGACTTCGTCTCTCGTATTATACAGGTGCAGGCTGACTCTGAGCGCATCCTCGCTTTCTGCTCCAGGGGCAGACATACAGTGATCCCCAGTGCGCACAAAAATAGCATGTTGTGCAAGAAAACTTCCCACTTCGCTGGAAGAGAGTCCTTCAAAGCGGAATGACACCAACCCATAGGCTTGCGCCGATCCCTGAAAACGCCTGGGTGGGACAAACGTCAGGTGGTCGAGTGTTTGCAGTTGTGTCACGAGATATGTTGTCAAAGCGGACAGATAGGCACGAATCGTCTCCATCCCAATGGACTGCAGAAAGGCCGTGGCAGCTCCGAGAGAAAGAATACCCGCAATATGCGGTGTCCCCGCTTCGAGCAGGTCTGGCATGTCTGCGGAGAGAAAATCCTCCGTTTCAACATGAATGGTGCTTGAACCACTCCCCCCACCGACGAGAGAGGGACGAAGCTGGCTGTGCCACGCTTGATCGACCCACAGCACGCCAATACCGGTCGATGCAAACATTTTATGTCCAGAAAACGCCAGAAAATCCACCCCAAGCTGTTGGACATTCACGTCGATGTGCCCAATGCTTTGAGACGCATCGAGTGCCAGCAACAGAGACCGTGGCAAGCGTGCTCGAATAGCTGCAATATCATTCAATGTGCCGTAGACATTATTGATATGGGTCAGCGCTACCAGCCGCGTTCTGGCCGTGACCTTCGAGAGGAGATCATAGTGATCGATGCGGCCAGCCTCATCTACGCCATAAAAAAGAATCTTCAGGGTAATGCCAAAATGGTGCAGCATCCGTTTCAGATTCAGCCAGGGAAGCGTCGACGATTTATGGTCATGAGCACACAGCAGAATTTCATCGCCATCGTGCAGGTTAGTCAGACCCCAGCAGAGGCAGATCCTATTGAAGCCATCGGTTGCTCCTGCGGTAAAAACGACTTCGGAGGACGAGTGTGCGTGCAGAAAATGTGCCATGTTTTCCCGCACCGCCTGGACCTGTTCAGAGATTTCTGCTGCCCAGGCATAGCTGCCTCGGTCGATATTAACGGCCCGGCGATGATAGTCATTGACGGCCTGGATGACGCTGGCAGGTTTTTGTGTAGTTGCCGCAGAATCAAAATAGATTGTGGTAAGATGATCGAGAAAGACAGGAAACGCATCTCTTGCCAGCCCATTGAGGGTTAGGTGGGCAAGAGCACTTTGAGTTTCTACCATAATGTCCTCTTCTCTAGTATCATGAGCTATTGTATCATCATTTCACCGTTTTGCCAAGGATGAAAGGAGCCTCCATTGTCAGATGTGACCCACCTCCAGCACATTCGTCAGGAAATGCCCGCAACGCTCAAACAGATCTACCTCAATACCGGAACATTTGGTCCTCTGCCCACCTGTGTGATGCAAGCGATGCAAGAACGTATGCAGGCGGAATGGCAAGATGGGCGTCTGGGTACTCAAGCGTTTCACGATCTTGCGGATATCTATGCACAGGCACGCCAGAGCACCGCACGATTGCTCAATGCGGATCTGTCCGAGATTGCTCTGACCGAGAGTACCGGCGAGGGGATGAATGTCATCAGCTCTGGCTTCAACTGGCAAGCAGGCGATGAGGTGATCACGACGAATCACGAACATATCAGTGCACTGCTCCCACTCTTTCAGCTACGCGACCGTTTCGGCATCATCGTGCGCATGGTTGATCTTGGTCCCCGCGCTGACCGTCCACTCCTCGAAGCTATGCGCGCACTAATCTCCACACGCACCCGTCTGATTGCTCTCTCCCATGTTACCTGGACCACTGGGACACGTCTCGATGTGCGTGCGGTGACACAACTGGGGCAGGAATATGCTATTCCTGTCCTGATTGACGGAGCACAAGCTGCAGGGGCTATTCCTCTGGATGTCAAAGCGCTGGATGTTGATTTCTACGCTCTCCCGATGCAGAAGTGGCTCTGTGGACCTGATGGGACAGGGGCACTCTACATCAGACGGAAATCTCTGGATTCTGTGGCACCAACATTTGTTGGCTACTGGTCCGTCAAAGATGAAGAGAGCGCGGTATGGGAATTGCATGAGACCGCCCAACGTTTCGAGTCTGGTGGTCGGCAGACAGCAGCGCTAGCGGGTCAGGGGGCAGTACTCACCTGGCTGGAACAGTTCGTTGGCTATCCCTGGCTCTTTGAACGTATCAAATGTCTGCATGTCTATGCCTGTTCTGCGCTCCAGCAGATACCCGATCTCACACTGCTTACCCCCAGACCAGGAGATAGCGGCTTGTTGACATTCACCCCGGAGGGACACGATGAAGCCGAAATCCTCAGACGGCTCCAGGAGCAGTATAGCATCCAGATTCGCTCTATTCCGGGCCTGAAAGCGCTGCGTCTCTCAACAGGGTTTTATAACACTGAAGAGGAGATCGATACCCTGGTACAAACACTCACGGAACTATTGAGCATGCTCTAGCACGGATGACAGAAGAAGGGTGTGTATATCTCATGCGTGCATTCCCTCTCCTCGCTCCCTCTCTGTTGGAAATGCTCCACCTTCTGGCCTCGTCTTTGCTCGTAGCCATTGGTTTCCCACGGCGACCAGATAGATGATGAAGCCCAGCATGCTGATATCAAAACTCACCGGATAGGAGAGATAGAAGGCAATTGTCAAGCTCGCCCAGGTAATCAATAAGGCCAGGAGAGCCGAAAGCAGCAGGCCAAGGAACGGACGCGTCACCATTTTTCGGATGCTTGCTGCTGGCGTGACCAGAAGCGCAAAAACCAACAAGGCTCCCACCGCTGGCACCGCTTCAGCGACGGTGATGCCTAGCAGGATGAGAAAGAGCGCGTCTAAGAGCCGTACCCGCAGACCTCGCGCCATCGCCACCTCCGGGTCAATTGAGGCAAATAGCAAGGGGCGTGCCATTGCCAGCAGCGTCAGGCTGGTTGCCGCGCCTACCCCCGCAACAATCCACGCGGTTTGGGCATCGACACCAAAAATCGAACCAAAGAGCACTCCCACACCTATCGCAATGTTCGTATTGGCAACCGGACTGGAGAGGTAGAGTCCAAGAAACAGAGCTCCTAGTCCCAGAACCCAGGCCATGACGGTGCCGATAGCCACATCACGCGAGCGCCCACTGGTCTTGCCAAGCTGCCCCATACCAACGCCTACCACGATAGAGCCGCCAAAGAGTCCGAGATAGGGGTTGATTCCGACGAACGCAGCCGCCATTGCCCCGGCAAAGCCCACATGCGAGAGGGCATCGCTGGCAAAGGTCTGACGACGGAGCAGGACATAATAGCCCACCAATCCTGAACTTACCGCAATGAGCGAACCAGCCAGGAAGGCGTTGCGCATAAAATCGACTGCCAGCATCTGTTGGATGTCCGCTATCAGGTTCCAGGAAAAAGGCTGCAAGGCTGCAAGCGCGAGGCCATGTGCCATCGTGTTCATCGCGTGCCTCCTTCCGAGACGTTTGGCAGCCGATCCGCAGGGAGTAGTCGCCCTTTGAAAAGACGTGGTCCATCCTTGATGAGGCGCACCACGAGGTAGGTGGCAAAGGCTAGCGTGGTAATGAAAAAGCCCAGTGAATACGGAAGATAGTAGGCGATTGTCAGCCCTCCCCAGGTAAAAAGCAGTGCCAGTACCACGGAGAGCAGCAGGGCATATGCTGGACGAACAATGAGCTGTTCCGCAATGGCTGCTGGTGTGACCAGGAGCGCGAAGATGAGCAGGACCCCGACGATCTGGACCGCTTCGGCGACAGCGAGCGCAAGGATGACCAGGAACACCATGCTAAGGAGGGAGATGGGCAGGCCTTTCGCCGCTGCAACCTCTTCATCCAGCGAGGCAAATAACAATGGGCGATACAGGATGCCGAGCGCCAGTAGGGTAACGGCTCCGACGATCAGTGCGATGAAGACCTCCTGTTCGCTGATGCCCAGGATCTCGCCAAACAGGACCGAGTACGCATCCGTGCTATAGCCCTTATACAACGATATGAAGAGCAGTCCCAGGCCAAGTGCCGTTGCCAGAATAATTCCCACGGCAACATCGCGCTCCGCAAGACGCTTGCCAAGCACGCCGATCCCGAGCGCGCCAACCAGGGTGAATGCTAGCAATCCGAAGACAGGATTAACGCCGATGAAGACCGCGCCAGCGGCTCCCGCGAAGCCAATGTTCGCGAGCGTGTGGCTGGCAAAGGCCATACCACGCAGTACGACAAAATAGCCCACGGCTCCCGCAACCACCGCGATGATGGTGCCTGCAAGGAAGGCATGGCGCATAAAATCATACTGAAAGATATCCTGCCAGTCCGCCACCAGATCCCAGGAAAAGGTTGGTTGCCCAAGCGATCCTAGAGGGAGGCGAAACAGCAGGAGGAATGGTAGTGTTACATGCATAACGATCCTCTTCTTTTCCCTCTCTGCCAGAGACTACTGTTCACGCGGGTGTCCCTCCACCTCTTCCAGGCCCACGACAAACACGCGCCCCTGGCTATCGCGTACCACCTCGACTGGCGCGTCATAGAGATGGCTCAACTGTTGCGTGGTAATAATCTTCTCTACGGTGCCGACCGCTACCTGACCGCGCGCAACATAGAGCACCCTATCGACAACAGGCAAGACCGGGTTGATATCGTGCGTGACCAGGAGCACCGTAATGCCCCACTCACGGGCGAGCCGAGCGATCAGGTGTGCAATCCCAACCTGGCTACGCATATCCAGGCTGGCTAATGGCTCATCCAGCAACAGTAAACGTGGTCGCCCAACCAGCGCCTGGGCTAAGAACAGCCGCTGCTGCTCGCCCCCCGACAAGTGCCCGATTGGGCGATCAGCATACGCGGTAGCCTCCACTGCGGATAACGCTTCCGCTACGCGTTCTTGCTCTTGCCTGCGCTTTGGACCAGGGAGCGCAAAGCCCCAGCGTAGACCATCCAGCCCGAGCATCACTAGATCACGTCCCCGTACCGGCAAATCAGGATCAAGGAGGCGACGCTGCGGCACATAGCCAATGGCGCGATTGCCCCGCTGTGGGGTACGTCCCAACACGTGCACGTTGCCCTCGCTTGGCTGGAGCAAGCCAAGCAACAAGCGCAGAAGGGTCGATTTGCCCGCCCCATTGGGACCCAGGATCGCCACGAACTCCCCTGGTTCCAGCGCGAACGTCGCGTGACGCCAGATCGTTCGCCTGCCCATGTGCACAGCGACATCTTGAAATGCGACGATGCTAGTGCGTGTCTCGCCCTCCTCCGAGATCACGTGGTCTGGTTGATCTCCCAGAGACGGTGTCGCCTGGGTAGCGAAGGAGTGCGTGCTCACATCAGTTTTATCCATCAAAGTTCTCCTGAGAGAGGTGAACGCGAGGCATCCTGTCTCGTATTCTCTCAACTCTTACTGGCCTAAGGCCTTTGCATTGAGCGCGTTTTGCAGTACCAGCAGTTGCGCGTTCTGCCAATCCTGGAAGCTGACATCGGCGGGTTGAATAGTTTCCGAGACGCCAACAATGGGGATGTTCTGCTGCGCAGCGAACTGCTTGATCGTGTTCGTCACATCGGTAACGGTCTGCACATTATAGATCAGCACCGTGATCTGCTTACTTTTCACCTGTTGCTCAAAGGTCACGACACTGGAGGCAGGAGGATCGTTGCCTTCGGCAATTGCCTCCATAAAATCTGGCGGCGAGATCAGATCCAACCCCAGCGCATTCGCCATATAGACAAAAATATTTTCGGTGGCACCCACTTTTTGCCCTGCAAACTTAGTCTTGATTTCATTGATGCGCTGGTGATAGGTGCTCAGCGCATGTTCAAACGCGCTCCGCTGCTGGGTAAAATACGTCGCATCCGCAGGATCAAGTGACTGGTAATCTTTCGTGATCTGGTTCGCCACTTCCTCAACGTAGGTCGGATTATACCAAAGGTGAGGGTTGTCGCCCTCTTTTTTGCCGACGAGATCTCCCGCGATAAAGACCTTGCGTCCGCTGACCGGATTAGCAGCGAGCAATTTCTGGGCCCAGGTATCGTAGCCTACCCCGTTTAAGAGCACATAATTGGCCTGGGCAAAGAGACGCGCATCCGCCGTATTGCTTTCGTACTCGTGGGGGTCAGCATTGGGGTCGGTGACAATGCTGGTCACATTGACATGTGTGCCACCCAACTGGGTGGCAATGCTGCCCCAGAAGTTTTCGCCAGCCACCACTTGTAACGTTTTGCTACCAGAAGTGCTGGTGTTGGTCGCATTTCCGGTGCCTCCACAAGCATTCAACAACAGGACGAACAGAAGTCCGCACGAGAATAAGAGCGATAATTTTCGCAGGTGAGACATGCACATATTCCTCCTCAGAATAGGATAACGCTTAGTTAATAAAGAAACGTTGTCTCAATAGTAATATGTAAACTATAGCATGCGTAATGCGTGCTGTCAATGATATAATATCTCATTAACAGAGCTTTCTCGGGTATGGTCAACTTGCTCGTAGGAATAGGGGACACTTTTTGTGCCTTTTGCCCGCTGTTTTCAGAAGAAGAAAACCATCCTTGTAGCTCACATTGCAAGGGTGATTTTTCAGGCTCAAAATCCTGCAATAAGAGATACATTCTATGGTATGATAGTAATAGGATCGCTATACATTGACGAGAGAGTGTGACATAGGCCAACAACCATTACGATCATAGCATACAATTTATAATTATTCACATTTTTGCGTTTATTGAAAGAGTGCCAGTTTTACGTGAATATGACGAAAGGGGTAACTATTCAGCCAGCAACTCTTCTATTCCATAGGAGGAAATGCTATTCTACGAGAAGGAATGTTATCATTTGCGCAACTGTCCACTTGCTATCGAGATATATTACACGCCAGGAATCGGAGACTAACATATGACACGACCTATTTATGTACTTGGACATAAAAATTCCGACATGGATTCTGTCGCCTCTGCTTATGCCTATGCGCGATTATTGCAGCTACAAGGTGAAGATCAGGCCATTGCTGCTCGTCATGGAGAACTGAAGCCCGAGGTAAGTTTTGTGCTCGAACGGCAGCATGTGGAAGCTCCTGAAGCATTGGAGGATGTCTACCTCCAGGTACGCGACGTCATGCGGCGCGGCATTATCTCCGCATCTATTGATCAACCTTTGCTAGAAGCGGGACAACTGCTACAAGAGCATGATCGCGGGTCTATGCCTGTCGTGGACGCAGAGAATAGAGTGCACGGTATGATCTCACATGACGACTTTGCCAAATTATTCTTTAATGACCTGGACCCACAGGCAGTCAATCGCATTCCACTACGACGCGATAATCTGGTACGTACCCTCAAAGGCCGTGTCCTGGTAGAAGGTCGACGCACACTCGGTAATCGTGTGATCATTGGTGCCATGCAAGCTGAAACCATGGCCGATTACATTGAACCAGGCTGTCTTGTCATTCTTGGGGATCGCGAGAATGCCCAGCTAACGGCCATTGCACGCGGGGCTGCCGCTCTCGTCATCACGGGTGATCTCCTGGTAACTGAACGTGCATTAAACGCTGCTCGACAGCATGGTGTTATGGTGATCAGCACAGGTCATCACACGTTCACCGTGGTACGCTTGATCAATTTGAGCATTCAAACACAAGAAATCATGAACCGCGAATTTAGTTTCTGCCATCCAGAAGATCATATGAGCGATATCCAACCTACGCTAGCACGCCTGCCTTCAATGTCAGTTGTCGATAATGATGGACGGCTCGTCGGCTATATCTCACGCACAGATTTGATTAAGGCTCGCCCCAAACGCGTCATCCTGGTTGATCACAACGAACAATCACAGGCCGTAGATGGTATTGAAGAGGCGGAGTTGCTGGGCATTATCGACCACCACCGCATCGCCGATGTGCATACGAGCAAACCAATCATGTTCCGCGCCGATCCCGTAGGTTGCACTGGTACCATCATTGCAGGACTCTATCACGAGGCAGGCATTGCAATTCCGCGCGAAGTAGCCGGGCTGCTGCTAGCGGGTCTGCTTTATGATACGTTGATTCTGCGCTCTCCGACCTGTACGCCACGCGACGAGCGTGTGGCTGCCGAGCTGGCAGCCATTGCTAAAGAAGATATTGAAGAGTACGGACAGGCCATTTTCAAAGTTGCGGCGAGCGATCTGCATGAGAAAACAGCCGAAGCCTTGATCACTTCAGATTTCAAAGAATTCATTGTGCACGAGACCAGATTTGCCGTGGGTACGGTTGAAACAGCCAGTCCCGCCACTGTAGAAGAACGCATTCCAGAACTGCTCGCCACCATGCATAACATCGCTCTGAAACAAAACTACACGGCGTTTCTCTTTATGATCGTCGATATCATCAATTTGCGCTGCCACCTCTTGATTGATGGTGCCGAACAGGCTACTGCAGAAGCATTCGGTGCCCCACTGGAAGCCAACGGCCATTCTATCATTGTAGAGGATCTGGTCTCGCGTAAAAAGCAAGTTGTGCCATTACTGCCACGTATACAAGCGACACTCGCCGAAAAGACAGGCACACGCTAAAAATAACTACCAGACACTCATTATCTATGAGATATATTTGCCACTCTAGCCTTTTTTGGGATCACTAGATAGTGGGCACAACGCTCCTGGTTCTCCCTAGAAGCAGGAGTCTTTTTGTGCAACATACTCTTTAGCAGAGCGATATGACCATCTCCTCCGTTATCATAAGTAGGAGCATATATATACAAAAACACCTTTGTGTCCAGCAACGAAAGATGTTTTTTTATGAAGATTGGATCTTTTTTAACTTCACACGATGTGATAAGTAACATGGGAGGGAACATGTATTATTCATCAGCTACTATGCGCAAGAATATTATTACATCTTTGATCACTTTATTATTATTTTGTACTCTTCTCACCGCTTGCAACGTCTCAATCAACACCTCATCCATTAACAGCGGTGATAGCAGTAGCACAACAGCATCCAACAGTACGAGTATAGGCACTGGCTCTCAAGGAGTGCAGATATTTGTAGAACCTGCCGCTGGTGATCAAGTAATCACAAATGCGATTAGCAGCGCTAAGAAATCTGTCTGGCTGGAGATGTATCTTTTGACTGATCGCAAGATCATCTATGCGCTGGAAGACGCCGCGCATAACGGCATTGATGTACGCGTCATGCTTGAACCCCATCCCTATGGCACTGGCAGCCTTTCACCCCGAGAGACGCTTGATAAGCTGAAAGCTGCGGGTGTGAAGGCTCAGGACACGAGTCCCGATTTTGCATTAACGCACGAAAAAGGTATGATTATAGACGGAAATACAACTTATATCATGACATGCAACTTTACGCTCTCCGCGTTGGGTGGCACTAAAGCAACAACTAACCGCGAATATGGCATTATTGACACCAACCCACAGGATGTCCAGGTAGTGACCAACATCTTTAATGCTGATTGGGACCAGACCAATGCACAATTCAATGATCCGAATCTGGTCGTTAGCCCGGTGAATTCACGCACAGATTTCACGTCACTGATCAATAGTGCACAGAAATCGCTCTCCATTGAAGCCGAAGAGATACAAGATAGCAGTATTGAACAGGCATTAGTCAACGCAGCGAAGCGCGGTGTGCAAGTTCAGGTTATTCTCCCGTCAGCAGGCAGCGCATCAAGTGATAGCACAGGTGATAGCAATGGTATTGGTATCACTGACATGAAGCAGGGCGGTGTACAGGTAAAGGAGGATCACCAGTACTATATGCATGCAAAGATCATCGTGGTTGATGGACACAAAGCCTTTGTGGGATCAGAGAACATCTCCACCAGCTCCCTGGATAAGAACCGTGAGCTAGGTATCATTGTGGCAGATCAAAACGTCTTAAGTACGTTACAACAAACATTTCAGCACGATTGGAGCAACTCAAAGAGCGTCTGATAACATGTGGAGATACACGAACAAGCGTATGGTTATACACTTGCAGGTCGTGATAGGATACAGTTGGAGGTAGCTATGACTGAAGTCACCGGCTAGCTCCATTGTCCTGAAAGGTTTTGTATGGTCGTTAAGAAATAGGAGATTGACTTTTATGGTGACAGAAGTTGTCATACTCATTGCAATTGCAGAGAAAGAAAACGAACTAGGTCAAGGCATCATCCAGGGGCTGGAAGTGACACGACAGCATCCTGGATGCATATCGGCACACGCAACACGCTGTATAGAACGTCCCGGACGCTACATGGTCACAATAGGCTGGACCTCACTTGAGGCACATATCAATGAATTTCGCAATAGCCCGCTTTTCACACAGTGGCGCAGCCACATCAACGGCTTGTTCGAAGGCACCCCAGAAGTATTCCACTATCAGGCATACTAGTAAATTTAGCCCTTGTCCTAATAGATCCCAGATTAAAACTAAACTAGGCCACAAGCCAAATGAAAGCAAACAACCGTTAAGCGCTCTAGGCCAACTTAACGGCTTTTTTTCGGCTTTTTTTAGCGCGTACTAGCAAGTATATAACAGGAAAAACTTACTAGTACACACTCATTTTTTCTTTTTACCATGCTGCTTCTTCAAATTCAAATGAGCGACAGGAGAATGCGATGTATGATCTTTACGCGCTTCAGTACTCCCAAAGTCCTCAAGATATATCTTTGTTATCTGTACATCACTATGCCCCATTTCACGCGAAAGTTTGAATAAATCACCTCCCGACTCAAGATACATTTTTGCAAAGGTATGACGGAATATATGAGCAGATAGCTGTATATCTACTAAACCGGTCTTCTTCTGAACCTCTGCTATAATTGTCTTTACTAACCCAATGGTCGAATTAGTACCAGTACGCGTTAAGAAAAATGTGGTCACACTATCATCATGAGGTAGCCGATACTGATTTACATATTTCCAAAGTAGCTTACCAGTTTCAGGATGTATGCCTATCTCGCGCTCTTTTCGTCCTTTTCCCAGAACTTTTACATATGTTTCATGTACATTCTGAAATTGCAACCCAGCAATCTCAGAAAGTCTCATACCTGTATCTAGGAGAAGAACCAGTATAGTATAGTTACGAAAACCTATAGATCTACTGGTATCGAAAACAGCTAATATCTTATCTAAATGCTCAGCAGTAAATGCAGGCTTCACTTTCTTTACCTGCTTAGGAGCCTTGAAACGTGCATCAGCAGGATTATCTTCTATCAAACCCTCTTGTAAACACCAGCTAAAAAACGCTTTCCAGATACGAACATAACCACGAAGAGTGGATGCAGCAAGGCTAGAGCCATTTGCACAAGCACGACCATGACGAGAACTAGGATCAAATTTCTCTAACGATAAGTGCTGAATAGATCTACGCAAATGATCTACTTCAACCTCATCAAGATATTGAACTTGGCACACATCTAAAAGCAAACGAACAAGAACATTGATATGTTGACGATATGAAACCAACGTATAGTCTGTCTTGGTCACTTCAACATCACGCAAGTAACGCGTAACCACTTCAGAAAGCAATAAACGCTTCTTTCTGGATGTAACACGCTTTGTCATAGAACACCCCCTTCTCATCGTTAGGCACGATAGCCGATAGCGCGCCGACAGTCCACACATAATAGGCGAACCTCGATCCCGCCACGTGCGTTACGCCAGTTGACCGAGCGGCAATGTGCTAGCTTGTGGCACCGATGGCACCACGTACGAAACAGATCCATAGATTGCTCCTTTGTGAATGCGTTGAAATGACTCAAGCGACGTCAGCCGCTGCGTCGTCGGGGTCCAGTTCAATCGAGTAGAGGTCTCGCTTATCACGGACACTTGCGGAAAAGTCACGCTGTTTCTCTTCCATGCGGGTTTCTACGCGTTGATAGACATAGCTCACCGTTCTCCGTAGCTCCGGTGTGCATCCTGGACGCGGTGGACGCCACGCCTCGACCGTGACGATACAACCCGCAATTTGATCAATGATGCGATCCATATTGACTTCGCGCTTGCGTTTTCG
Source organism: uncultured Chloroflexia bacterium (assembly GCA_963802635.1). Classification (GTDB taxonomy): domain Bacteria; phylum Chloroflexota; class Ktedonobacteria; order Ktedonobacterales; family Ktedonobacteraceae; genus CAVTLG01. Next base: position 2,908,657 of record CAWDJJ010000001.1, read on the forward strand.
GATGAAGGGTAACAGCGGGATTGCCGGTGTTTCTTCCTGGCACGCTGGAGGGTTGCACACCGCGACCGCTGTTTCTTGGGGTTCCTCTTCGGGTTGCTCTTCCTCTCGCAGAGATGGGAATGCCTCTTGAATGATCAGCCAGTCAGGGTGTACCGGCCAGCGGGAACGGTTGGTATCCTCTGTGGGCACGATGTAGCGCAACCAGCCATCAGGAAGGCCATCAACACCGCCGCCACGGTGTCCGACCGCATACGACCACAGGCCTGGGAGGCGTTCTTCCAGGTCATAGGCGTTCTCAATGCCATGAAACACCCCTTCTTGTTTCATCTCGTTCAAGGCTTCTCGCTTGAACCGCATTTCTACGCGCCATACCGCCGCTTTGCCGTCCCAAAGCGGGTTGCCTTGTTCGTCTTTGACTTGACGCCACAGGTCATGAAACCATTTCTTCTCCGGTGACTGGTATTTGATTTCATGGGTTTTATCGTAGATGAGTGCAGATACGGCCCCGTTGCGCGATCCGAAAGGCAGGCCGGTTAAACGATCCCAGCGACTCTTGACGCGGGACGGTCCATCCAACCATGCTTGCTCACTTAAGGGATCTTGCTCTTTGTACTGTGCCCGTGAGACAAAATGACGCTTGACCTCCTGCACATCGGTGAGATCCAGGTTAAGCACATCAGCCGCCAGATCACAGGCCGAGACTTGCAGATCAATGTCTTGCCCGAAATGTTCTGCCAGGAAGCAATGCACCTGATAGACGACTGTTGTCACGTCTCGTACAGACCACAAGTATTCTGAAGAGAGACGGACTTTACAGAGGTTTGCCATCGTTGAGCCACAGTTGATAGAAAGTGCCATCTTGGAGCTACGCAGTATCCATTGATAGCCATCGGCACCCTTGCGCGTCATCACGAGCGGGACGCCTGCAAAGAAAAAGCGTGTGGGAATATCCTCTTCTCGGTCCTGCGCCTGTGCTTTGAGCAGTGCTAATTCCGTCTGGAGCGTGTCGTCTACTTTGCGCTTAACCCGCTGAGACTGTTCATCCGTGGGGTAGACGTTGAGGATAAGGGTATCAAGAAACGCCGCTAGGACCTTGACGGGGCTGTTTACCAGTTCCGCTGTTGCTGAACGCACGAGCTGATGAATAGCCGTGCACTCTTTGTCTGAAAGGGCCGTTTCTGTTACGGGGTGGGCGCTTGCAGGAAAAGCCAGGTGAGAGAGGAGACGGAACGCCTGGGCATGCTCCTGTTCGCGTAGCTTGCGCTTTGCCAGAGGGACCGTGAAGCATTCCCCCGTCTCTTCCTGCACGAACGTCACGAGCCAGGCATGCCCGTCGTGTTCCTCTACCTTGATAGGACAATAGCCATCATCGGGCCACGCACTCCGAATACGCTTGACGATTTTTTGTGCATACGCGTTGTTCATACGATGATTTCTCCTCAAAAAGACGAAAATGTAGATGGAACGGGGCGGTTCACTTGCGGCCCCGTTCAGCGCGTTGCGTCCCACGGATTGCCACACCAGAGGGCGCAACGCACAGAGGACCATCCTCTTGCTTGATGAAATGGGATGATTGCACCTGCACGCGTTGTGCAACGCTCCAGCTCGTGCAGGACAAAAGAGAACGATCCGTCAGGATCAGCAGGCACTGAAAATCGGACCCAAGACAGGGCATGGATACGATGGGGGACGTCAGCGCGGCTCAGGGGTAATGCAGGTTTCGGTCCATCCCGCGCTGACGGGTTTGTCAGTCTACCATGCCCTGTCTATGGGCAAGCGCAAGCGTCCGATTTTCTTCACGCGCCTGCTGCCCTGTAGCTCACATGGCGGTCCCGTTTGGTGTCTCCGACGGGACGTAGCGGGTCTAGGAGACAGCAGGAGGGGGAGACACGACGAAAAGAAACATATCTTCTCATCTGTTTCTCCATTTCGCAGCATGCGCCCTTTCTGGACGGTGCACCTTGCTGCAAAACCATTTCCATTCCTTTCGTGGACGTGCACAACGATTTACGAGGTTTTGATGGAAAATGGAGTGATACTCAAAAAGAACACAAAAAGAAGTGGGGGAAATCGTGCGGGAATGGCCCATGTTTCCACCACAAAAGCGGTACGAACCCACCATGTAAAACCACGAACCGCCCGCGCCGTCGTGGTGAACCGAAACGATTTACTTTCTGTGTCCGTTGGTTTTTGATGAGTGTTCACCTCGTAGAGAGGGAAAACGATGTGTTTTGTTGTGCAATGTGCCAGATCGGGTGTGTACTGTGACACATCGAAAGTCGTCACACGCTCCGGTACTGGCATTCCTTCATAGGCCAGCCACGACCGGATGTGTGCCCGATCTGGCACGTTGCACAACAAAACACATCGTTTCCTCTGGATAGATCATTAGGCGTAGGCATACATTGGTTCTGGCCCTGAGAGCACTGGATGAAGTTGAATTGGTTGTCTCTCTTGCGCCAATGCGTCTACCTCTGCTTTGAGGTAGCGCCCGTAGCAATCACCTTGCTCAGGGAATTGATAGCTCGTGAGCTTCCCCGCTCGTGCCCAATTCTTGATGGTCACATTGGAAACACCCAAGCAGGCCATAGCTTCCTGCATGGTGTAGTAGTCTCGAGTGATTTGCTGGCAATACTCCGCAAGACCATCAATTTGTGCCTTACTGTACACGCCGCTATGATCACATCCAACCGGATAGTACCGCTGGATAATGCCCTTTTTGACCCGACTTGGCAACGCCGCAGGACAAATACCAAGGACGGCAGCCGCTTCACTTGCGCTGTAGTAGTTCGGTGAATTGCGAAGCGGAGCCTGTTCACGCAACGTGTGGAGTAGACGTTGCTCGATCCGGTAACAGGCTCCCTTGTGAGATCCGATGAGATCGGCGATCTCTTCATAGGTATGCTCATGCTGATCATCGCGGTCCAGGCCATAGCGCAAGTGAAGAATGCGCTGTTCTTGTTCAGAAAGCCCTTGCAGTAACATCTCAACCTTGTGTTGCTTTTCAGGCCAGATGGGCGTTGGTGCAGGAGCGCTCAGTTGCTCAACAAGGAGGAACGTCTCTGGATCTTCCCGTGGGAGTGCGTCCAGACTCAACACCCCGTAGAGATCAGCTAATCTTTCCTCTCGCGCCGCTTTACGCCAGTCGTGAACACTCACTGAAACGGTACAATCTTGGACACGGTAGGTTCTCAAGGTGCCACTCACGCTTGAGCCGGTATAGGCTCCAAAGTTGAGAGGTGTTTCCTCTGAGGTCAGACAGTGGCATGCACATGTGACAAGAGCTTCATTTGCTGTCTGAATCAGATCCATCAAAGAAACGCTTGTCCGTCCACCACTGACAGCAAGAAGGTGCTGATGGTAGTTACGAGCAATGCACATCACGCGGGAGAGGCTTCCTTCAATAAGTCGCTGTACCACCTGCTCCCCTACCTCTCGTGAAAGAACCCCACATTTTACGAACTCCAACTGTTGCAGGAGCGCCGTGTCTTGCTCGTCGGTGTTTCGCTCAAAAGAGGAAATATCGAGAAGGTACTGATGGTAGCTATCCAGATAGGCACCGTCAGGAACTTCAGTTGTTGATGGATGCATAGCATACTCCTTTCTGCACTTGCGCCAGGTGCCAGCAAGGGGTATGCTGTGAAAGAGCACCTGGCAAAACCTTGTTCGGGTCAAAATGGGTCTCGTGGGCCTAATGTGCGTCAACACGTTGGGCCTTTTTGCTGCCAGGTATGCGCCTACCATGTGCCCAGATGATCTGGACAAAGAAGGCGATACCTGGCAAGATGTGGTCAGATGTAGTGAAAGAGCGTTCTACAAGCTCAAATTTACAGGGACTTGGTACAAATTGATGCGATATGATAAGCGTTGTGTACCTAAGTGAAAAGTCAATCAATGCTTGTGCGAGGGACACAAAACACCTTTCTCTTTGCAGCAAAAAATGCTCAAAAAAATGGGTGTTCAAAAAAATTAAAATACCCATTGGGTACCCGAAAGGTACCCTCTAGCGTACAAGTATTCTGAGCACAAAAATAGGGGATTCTCTCGTCTCGCTCCCATCTCACTGTGACCTCACTCTCAGAAAAACCCCCGTGAAAAATGCTTCCGAATTACAGTAAAAAAATGCAGTGAAAAATGGGTGTTCAAAAAAGGTAAATGCTGATTGGTGTACAGAAACCGTCCACCAATTCTGAGCACGAAAACGGGGGTATCGGCGACGGTACGGCAATGGCACGGCGACGAAACCCCCCGTGAAAAACGCTTCACAATTCGCGTGGAAAATGACTCATTCACTAGTTCACATGTCCACCCAGAAAAGCGACAAACGCAAAGAACGCGACCGCGAGGACAAGGATAAGAAAGATCATCAGGCATTACCTCCTTTCAAGGTTTTTCACCTGAACTGCTCCAGGCTAGCCACTGGCACCCGGTGAAGGACTGCCACTGGTTAACCCGCGATCCAAGATGCAGCTGCATGCAGTATCCCCAGTGCCTTCTAGGGACAGGAGAAGGGAGCAAGTGAGAGGATGAGAGATCTGAGAGACAAGGATCAGAAGGAAGAAGGTACCAGGGAGACCGCACGCAGTACCAGGAAAAGAGAACGATGGGTATCATGCCTTTCCTCATGATCACGCGCTACACTGACAATCAATAATGTGCTTCCGCATGGTGGAAACCAGATCTTTCTGTATACTCTACAGGACTCCGCCCCGTTGGTGCCTTTTGTCCGCGACTGCGTTACTCAGGTGTGGCTCCCTGGTTGTCCATGCCGGTTGGCTTGCGCCTATTCAGTTGTTCCGGTGCCTCGTCGGGTCCTTTGTCCCGCTGGACGGTCAGACTTGCAAAGGTCTGCTCCCTAGACCCTGGGTTTTAGTACCGCCTATTCTAACTAGACTTTAACAAGTTTCAAAACTTAGATAACTTACATGTTGAGTATAGCATAACAAAATCACAGTTGTCAACCTATCTAAGTTTGCAAAACTAGGAATGCTTATGATAAAATGACGGTATAAGACAAATCACAAGAGGAGGAAGAAATGCCACAAGCTAAGGATTATAAGGACTACTACACCGCAGCAGAGGTTAAAAGTAAGCTAGGTATAACTGATGGCATGCTTTATAACTACGTGCGCTACGGACACCTCGACCGCATAATTCCACCAGGAAGAAAACAAGGGGTATACAAAAGAGAGCAAGTAGACAAGTTCGCGCTAGAAATGAAGGCGTTTTTAGGCAGTAATTCAGAGAGTAGGCATATCACATTTACCGCTGTGAGTGTAGATGATGTACCAGAAAATGTTAAATTAACGGAATCCGTTTTCGGGTCTAGTCCAGAACTCACCATAAAAGGCCGCACAAGATGGATCGAGAGAAACCCTGAAGTATCCTATCAACTCACCGTAGACGGGTCACTGATAGGATGTGTAACAATGCTCCCTCTACAGCCGGAAAAAATAGAAAAAATCCTAAGAGAGGAGGCTAAATCAGAGGCAACTACACCAGAGGAAATAGAACAATACCAACCAAGAAAAGCGTATCACCTCTATGTCATGGGCGCTTGTGTCAGTCCTACCCTCTCAAAGCAAGAAAAACGGTGGTTTGGCGCTAAGCTAGTCAGAGGTTTGTTAGATACAATCATCGACTTTGGTAAACAAGGCATAGAAATTGAGACGATCACGGCTCAAAGTGAAACAGTAGACGGCATCAGACTCATGCGTCATCTAGGTTTCATGCAAATACCATCGACTACACAAAATGTCAATTTTAGAATTAACGTTAAAGAAGCAGACAAGCCAGAAATTATCCAAGAATACAGAAGAGTACTACAAATAGCAAAAGAAGAAAAACCGCGAGGACAAAAAACATAAAAGCAACAAGATTAACTCCGCAAAATTTACCAAAGTTAGCTAACTTTCTAAAGGTACTAAGAAATTAAAAACACTTACGAAAGGGTTTCAGACGAACTATACAGCAGGTTTGCACAGGAACTAAGATGGTTTGAAAAACTGTGGTATACTAGAAAGCTGAGACAATAAAAAGCCGTAAACTGGCTTCATGCCTAGATATATAACTATAGAATATCAGGCATACTAATCAGAATAGAGGATGGGTATTATTCTCAAAAAAGACTATTTCTGACAGGAGTAGAGTATATGTCTGATGTGCAAGATGCGCCGAACATCTATAATGAAGCAAATAATGATGATAGTACAATAGCACAGACTGCTGGTAGCGACGAAGTGCAGCTCGAAGTGCATGTAGCCACACTTCGTCACCAGATTGAAGAGGCCAACTATCACTATTACGTGCAAGATAATCCGGTATTGACCGATGCCGAGTATGACCAGCTCATGCGAGAACTCCAGGGCATCGAGCACGAACACCCGGAACTCCAAACGCCCGATTCGCCGACGCAACGTGTAGGAGCAGGACCAGTACAGGATGTGCCGCAGCATCAACATCCCCTCCCCATGCTGAGCCTGGCAAATGCACGCAATGAGCAGGAACTCCGTGATTGGTATAAACGTGCCAAAAATATCTTGCCCAACGCCACCTTTACCTACGTCTGCGAATTAAAAATCGATGGGCTGGCAATGGCGCTAACCTACGAGCAGGGTCGGCTTACAATAGGCGCAACACGCGGTGATGGCATGGTCGGCGAAGATTGGACACCAAATATCCGCACCATTCGTACGATTCCGCAAAGGCTGCGCGGCGCACATATTCCCGATAAAGTAGAAGTGCGCGGCGAAATTTACATGCCAATCAAGAGCTTTGAGCAGCTCAACGCGGAGATGACGGATGGGAAGCTGTTCGCCAATCCACGCAATGCCGCCGCTGGATCACTGCGCCAGAAAGATGCACGCATTACCGCAACACGACAGCTCAGCTTTTTCGGCTACCAGATTGGCTATATCCAGGGTATGACAGTAGATAGCCAATGGGAAGCATTACAGCTTATTCGCGAGTGGGGCTTCCCGGTCAATCCATATATCCAACATGCGCAGGACCTGGATGCAGTTATGGACTACTGCAACAGATGGGAGAAAGAACGCTTTCATCTCCCCTACGAAATCGATGGCGTTGTGATTAAGATCAGTGATCGCGCACAACAGGAGGAATTAGGTACCGTCGCGCGCGATCCACGCTGGGCAATAGCGTTTAAATATCCACCGATACAGGTAGCAACAAAGTTGTTGGATATTCGCGTCAATATCGGGCGCACAGGCTCAGTAAACCCCTGGGCAGTGTTGGAGCCAATCAACATTCGCGGCGTCACCGTCGCGCGCGCAGCGCTGCACAATGAGGGAGATATCCAACGCAAAGATCTGCGCATCGGAGACTGGGTACTCGTCCAACGCGCAGGCGAAGTTATTCCACAGGTAGTCAAACCAATCATAGAACGCCGCACAGACAACGAAGAGGTCTATCATCTGCCAGATGTTTGTCCATTCTGTGGTACGCCTATCGAGCGTATTCCCGATCAGGCCATGGCCTACTGTCCCAACAAGCAGTGTCCAGAACGCATTCTGCAAAGCATTATTCACTTTGTTGCCAAGGGGGCAATGGATATCGATACGATTGGCGAGAAAATGTGTGAGCAACTGGTCAACGCAGGCTATATTCACAGTGTCAGCGATTTCTATCACTTGACGAGTGAGCGGTTCCTCGCTTTGGAAGGCGTCAAACAGAAAAGCGCCGATACTATGCTCGCAGCTATCGAGGCTAGTAAACATAGATCGTTCTGGCGCTTGCTCTTCGCGCTCAATATCCGCTATATGGGCGAGAAATCAGCACAGCTCATTGCGGGAGCATTCGGAAATATTGATCAGCTCATGGTAGCCCCGGCAGAAGAGATCATCAAGGTTGCTGGCATCGGACCAGAGATAGGACAGAGCCTCTATAACTGGCTGCAAGATCCCGATAACCGTGCCCTCATCGAGCGTCTACGCGCAGCAGGGATCAATATGCAGGATGAGCCACATGTCATTACAGGTCCGCTAGCAGGACAGACCTTTCTGCTCACTGGACGCCTCACCACCATGACGCGCTCAGATGCCGAAGAAGAGCTAAAACGCTTCGGCGGCACGATTGCTTCAGGTGTGAGCAAGTCGCTCTCTCACCTGATTGTCGGCGAAGATCCCGGCTCGAAGCTCGCCAAAGCACAAAAAGCAGGCGTACCCATCCACGATGAGCAATGGCTCAGCGATCTCCTGCAACAATACGCAGCCAACGATAGCGCTTCTAATGAGAGCACTCTAGAGGAATAAGAAAGGTCTGATCAGAGATTACTGCATAACTGGGATAGGGGTAGCGGACGATGTCACGGCAATATATGACTCCGTATAAACTATTCTATAAAAAACGAATTGAATAATGATCAAACTTGTTGCTTTACTAAGAAACATGTTAGAATAGACTGAAAGGTTTGTAAGAAATCTTAGAAAACCTAAGTTTCCGACAAATGATAGATGAGGAGTCATGTCTAACAACCAGGAAGAAACACAAACCATCCTTATCGTCGAAGATGATGAAGCAACTGGCGATTTTTTTGAGCTGGCGATAGCAGAAGAAACTCCTTACCATGCCCATCTGGTGACAAATGGCGAGGATGCCATTCACGCAGCGCTAGCACAGAGGCCATGCTTAATTATCCTGGATTACCACCTCCCCGATATGACCGGTATTGAATTGTATGATCAACTCCGTACAATACAAGAGCTAGACATCGTCCCAATGATACTGATGAGCGCCAGCCAGCAGGTGGATGAGATTGCCCCGCGCGACCTCGCTATCCTCAATAAGCCTTTTGACCTCGATGATTTTATTGCAACCATCGAACAATTTGTTGCTCCTGTGGATAGTTGTCCGCCAGGGAAATAATACTCTCTGTAGGAACAATAGTTGCTCATAGCAGCAATTATTCCTACAGGTCAGTCTCAACAAGCTAAAAAAATTAAATGTACGTCATACAGGTATAACGAGCACGTAGAGCGTGCACCTGATCCTTGACGTTTTTGCCATGGATACCATCGTGTAGCAACTGAGCAAGCTCACCCATGGCCTGTTCATCCATGCCGAAACGCGTCATCTCAGGTACACCGATGCGCAGACCGGATGGGTTGCGCGGATCTTCATCGCCCGGTAGCATATTATAGTTGAGGATGATGTCGTTCTCTTCGAGTCGCCGGGCAATTTCAACACCGCCTCCCCACTGCGCAACATTGACAGCAATCATGTGACTACGGGTGTAGCCAAAATCGCGGGCCTCCACTGGCGTTCCCAAAAAGTCAAGGCTACGTCCAAGTGCCTGAGCATTGCGCACAATCTGTGCCGCGTACTCATGCCCATAGACTTTCATCTCACGAATAGCGACCAGGAGCGCGGGCAATGAATGCAGATGATGATTGCTGGATGAACCAGGGAAGACACCACGATCAGCAGCCCCCCAATATTTCTTGAGTTTCATCCGCGTCTTCGATGTTTCCTAGAATGACTCCACGTTGCGGACCCGGGAAGGTTTTATGTGTGCTCCCGGTCATCCATGTGGCTCCCTCCTGCAATGGTGCCTGGAATTGACCCCCTGCAATAAGACCCAGCACATGAGCGCCGTCATAAAGGAGAGGAATGCTCCTGGTACGACAAAAGGCTGCGACCTCCGAGACCGGTTCTGGGAAGAGGAACAGGCTCTTGCCCATAATCACCAGTTGCGGCGCTAGCTGATCAATCAGTTCGATGGTCTTCTGCGCATCAACGTGATAACGATCTGCCGTCAAAGGAAAATAATGCAGATTGATGGCATGTGCTGAGCCAACTTTGAGCGACTGTCCGCGATTCTGGATACGACGCCCAAAAACGCCGACGGCTCCATGGCTGATATGCCCACCGGCATCGGTCGAATTGGCAATAACCGCATCTCCGCCGCGCAAAATGCTCAAAGCGATGGCGGTATTGGCCGCATTGCCGCTAATGGGCCGCACATCAGCTTGCTTTGCGCCAAAGAGTTCTTTCAGTTCATGCTCGGTCATGCGCTCGATCTGGTCGATGTACTGTGTGCCCTGGTAGTAACGATTCACGTGTTGACCCTCATTGGGATGCCCTTCAGCATAGCGTCCCATGAAGTCAGAGTTCTGGACACGGCGTACGACTTCACTCGGCGTATTCTCGCTGGCAATCAAATTGATGGTCTGCGTCTGCCTCCATGTATCTTGCTGCCGTAAAATATGTTCGATATCGCTTATATCTATCGTCATGCATGCTCTCCCTTACTATAACAAAAATCAGAATAATCGTGCTACCCAGTATAGCATAGTTCTGGCGGCTCTGCGGAGGAGATGTTCAGCATAAAAATGGCTGTCCATTTCAGACGAGACAAAGATGGTCTCTGCTCTGGGAGGCAGCAATGGTCGAAGTAGGTAGCTAAGAGGAGGCTTGAGAACAAGAACAAGCCCTGCACGGCGCACAACATTGAACATGCTGCACAATGCTGCTATACTACACTTATCACAACGGAATAGCGTATTGCACAGTTTCTCTCTGCATCGAGCCAATCATTCGTGTAGTCACGTTAGAGAGCGGGCCTATGACAGACCCCTCCACAGCATTTGGACAGACACGTAACACCTCAGGAGGTAATGGGCTTATGAAAGTTTATAGGGCGGAACATATTCGCAATGTAGCACTGATTTCTCACGTTGGTGCCGGTAAAACTTCTTTGATTGACGCTGCACTCTTTGATAGCGGAGCAGTGACACGGCAAGGGAAGGTGGATGAGGGTACATCAGTCGTTGACTACGATCCTGATGAACTTAAACGGCGCATGTCGCTCAATGTGAAAGTACTTCCCGTCGAATGGAAAGATCAGAAGATTAATTTCATTGATACCCCCGGCTATCCAGACTTCGTTGGTGAAGTACAGGCCGGACTGCGCGTGGCTGATGCTGTGTTGGTGGTGGTAAGCGCTGAAAAAGGCGTCGAGGTCGGCACAGAATTAACCTGGCGTTATGCCGATGAACGTCAACTTCCCCGCATCGTGCTGGTCAATAAACTCGACCGCGAAAATACCTCATTTGATCAGGCCCTTGAGTCCTTGCGCGCACAGTTCGGCCAGAAAGTGGTCCCTCTGCAAATTCCTATCGGCGAACAGGCAGGCTTCAAAGGCGTGGTAGATCTGGTGTCGCAAAAAGGCTATACATTTGAAGGCGGCAATAAAGTACAAGCAGTGACTATTCCTACTGAATTGAAAGCACATATTAACACCTATCGCGATCAACTCATCGAGTCAGCAGTTGAAAGCGATGACGCCATTATGGAAAAATTTCTGGAAGGCGAAGATTTAAGCGATGCAGAGATCCTGGCGGTCGTGCGCAAAGGCACCAGCACAGGCGCGCTGATACCAGTATTATGCGGATCTGCCACGAAAAATATCGGCGTGCAAACGCTCCTCGATGCCATCGTAGACTACTTACCCAGCACAGCTACGGCTGTTCCGGCTGATGCACAAAAATTTGGCAATCATCTCTCACTGTTCGTTTTTAAGACCGCAGCGGCACAGGTCGGCACCATCTCGACGTTCCGCGTGTATAGCGGCACGTTGAAAGCGGATAGCCACCTGTCAAACATGCAAACAAAAGCCGATGAGCGTATCGGGCAATTGATTATCCAACATGGCAAAACGCAAGAGACGGCCACTGAGATTGCTGCCGGTGATTTTGGTGCTACGCCCAAATTAGCTAATACACATACCGGCGATACGCTGACGAATACGAAAGATACGACAACGCCACTGGAGCCGATAGCTTTTCCTGCACCGTGCTACACGGTGGCGATTGTGGCGAAAAGTCAGTCAGACCTGGATAAGATGAGTAATGCGCTGGCCCGTATTGTGGAGGAGGACCGCACGATCCGCGTCGGACGCGATCCTGAGAGCGCGGAGGTGCTCCTGTCTGGCATGGGTGAGGCGCATATCCAGATCCTGGTTGAAAGCATTAAACGCAAGTACGGGGTTGACCTGGAAGCCCACGACCCGCGCATCTCTTATCGTGAGACTATTCGCAAAAAAGCGCGCGCCAATGGTCGCCATAAACGACAGAGCGGCGGTCATGGTCAGTTCGGCGATGTCTGGTTGGAAATCGAACCCCTTCCACGCGATAGCGAACAGAGCTTTATCTTCGAGGATAAGATTGTGGGCGGCGTGGTACCCGGCCAATTTATCCCAGGCGTCGAGAAAGGCGTGCGCGAGTCGCTGAAGCGCGGATTTGTGTCTGGCAATCCCATGGTTTACGTTAAGGTCGCGCTGGTCGACGGTAAATATCATCCGGTAGACTCGTCCGCACAGTCATTTGAAGTAGCCGCTTCACTGGGTATGCACGAAGCTGTTCCGCAGGCCAATCCGGTGATCCTGGAGCCGATCATGAATGTCGCAATCACCATACCTGAGCACAATATGGGCGACGTGATGAGCGATATTAACACGAAACGCGGCCACGTGCTGGGCATGGAGTCCTTGGAGAATGGCATACAACGCATCACTGCCCTCATCCCACAAGCCGAAATACTGCACTATGCTACAGATTTACGCTCTATCACTCAGGGACGCGGCTCCTTTGCTATGGAGTTCAATAGGTACGAGGAGGTACCAGCCAATATACAACAGGAGCTAGTCGCCCAACACACTGCGACTCATTGAACAGGCTGAGAGAGGGGTATAACGGGAGTGTCTGTTGTACCTTTCTCCTTTTTTATAGACGATTGGCTCACGTTCCTTCCTTTACCACCATGTTTCCTCCAGTGTCTTTATCTCACTTGCTTCTCTTGCGCGGGCGGAAATATCAAACGTATAAACGCCATTTTCAGACGAATTTGGGACAGTGCTTCGCACTTCTTGATAGATTTTCGCTAAATCTCTCAAAGCATAGGCCATTGCTTTTACAGATGGGTTTTCTTCCCCTTGCTCCTTTAATAGTGGTTCAACAGCTTTTCGTGCATTATTTAGAAATGCTGGTTCATAAGTAAGAAGCAATGCTTTTCCATCATCTGTTCCTTTTTTAAGGGCTTCCTTCGTCAAAACATTTTTTGGTTCTTCAGGAAGGAATTCAAGAGCAGCAGTAACTAATCCTGCATCTGCTGGAGTTGCTCGCAACTTACATGCAAGCCGTACAGCAGCATAGTCCTGGTCGTTTTCAAAGGGCATTCCTAGTAATTTTGCTCGTTTACCTAGACAATTCTTATAGACTTGTTCCGGCTTGTCTCCGGGCTTTGCTTCCTCCAGTGATTCTTTTGCTGCTTGAAAAGCTTGAAAGTAAGGCTCTGTCATGATAGCAGAGCCGTTTTGAACAAACTGCCCTATAGCTCCTGATATATCACAACGGGACTCAATAACGAGAAATGATCGTGTTTCTGGTTTAATATGCAATACTCCTTCCAGACTGGCAGGAGGACATTCCGCCTGAACAAACTGCCCAAGATTGAAGTTTGCATCTAAACTTTTCAGTATCATATCCTGATAGTTAGGAGAAAGTCGTTGAAAACTCGGAACACGGTCTGGGTGTTTCTTTAATATGGTGGCGAGCACAGCGTCATGATCATCATGTTTTCCGTACTTCTCTTCTATTTCTTCTCTAACACCGCTAACTTTTCCCAAGTCGTTAAATGAAAGATATGCATCCATAGCATCAAGAGCTTCTGGGCTACCTAGCGTATGCAATGTATGCTCTCGTATTTTACCAAAGCTTTCAGGGGTAAGGCGTTCAGATTCTTTTTGACAAGCAGTAAAATCCCCATACCTGTTATTAACAACCTGTTCAAGAGACAACATAGCCACTGCCGTTCGATTAAATTCAATAACGGCCTTTTTAGGTAGGCCGAATAGCTGTTCACCAAAGGTTTTTTTTGTAATTGTTGCATGTTTTTCTGGAGTTTCATCAACAGCCTGTATTAATTGTTTCATCTCGGGATAAATTTTTATGAACTGTTGTAACTTCTCAAAAGGCGGCATATCTGCTTTTAGTAGCGCAACTCGCTCGGTCAACGTACTTCGATCAGTTTGCTTGGCTTGCTCACTTCTCTCTTCAATAGCGAGAGTATCTGATGAGTCTGGCTGTAATGCTTTACTGTGATCTCCACTCCCACTACCGAAACTACCCATTTTTTTCATTTTTTCTAAGAGATGTTTATACTTACTTTCACTACTTTCACTACTTTCACTATCTATTACTTTTTTTATATCTTTTTTGCTTCTTCCTCTATTATCTAATAACTCTTGATGTGTTACATCAATTACATCAGATGCACCACCTACGGCTTCGCCAATTCTGCCCAACTCACTAGACCTATCAGGTTTACTAGACCCACTGGACCCGCGAACTGCTGCTTTAACCTTGTCCACTGCAAAATCATCCTCCTTGTAATATATTTTGACCTCGTGTTACCATAACAGAAACTTTTCGCGTTTGCCAGAGAGAAAAAGGGACAGACTCTACCCCTGTCATGCTCGTTTTTACTATGATTGTCGTGTCAGCGTAGCGCGGCGTAGACGTCCGCTATTGATCACATAGAAGCCAATCGCAATGGCTAACATAAGGCAACCCACAGCACAAACACCACCCCAACCAGCAACGTCCCAAGCATAAGCTCCCAGAACAGAGCCAAGTGACCCACCACAGAAGTACAAAACCATATAAATGGTATTGAGACGATTACGCGCCTCCGGCAGCAGACTGTAAATTCTGGATTGGCTCGAAACCTGATTGCCCTGCGTGCCCAGATCTAGCAGGATCACGCCAATGATCAAAGTCCAGATCCATTGTCCCGCTAGCCACATCAAGATCAATGAACACAGGACGATGATCAGGGCCAGGCCATTGGTGTAACGCGCGTCAAAACGGTCCGCCAGCCTGCCTGCCACGGATGCAGCTAGTGCGCCAGCCACACCAACTAGGCCAAATAAGCCAGCGATTTCACTGGCATCAGCACCGAAATGATAGACCGGCGACCCGAAGTAGAAGGAGAGCGTCACCCAGAAGGCACTGAATGCGCCAAAAGCCATAGCTCCAAAGACGCTGGTCTCTCGCAAAACTGGCTCGGTACGCAGCAGATGCCATAAAGAACGTAACAACTGCGGATAACTCAGTGCACCCTTAGGCACACGATCATCAGGCAACAAGATACGCAGTATAACAGCCAGCATGACCATCAATCCAGCCGCAATCCAGTACATTGCTCGCCAACCAAGATCCGTGCTGACAATACCACTGAATGTCCGGGCTAGCAGTATACCTATCAACAAACCACTCATGACCGTACCAACAACGCGACCACGCGAACGCTCAGGGGCAAGATTGGCAGCAAAAGGCACGATCATTTGTGGCACAACGGTCGTTAAGCCAAGGACATAACTGGCAATAGCCAGCAGGCTGATAGTCGGAGCTACGGCCATAAAACATAATGCGACGGTGACAGCCAGCAGCATGCTCACAATCAGTGTGCGCTGGCTATAGAAGTCACCCAGAGGGACGATGAAGAGGAGACCAGTAGCAAAGCCAAGCTGGCTCAAGGTAGCGATGAAGCCAATTTGTCCAGATGAAACGGCGAAACTTCGAGCCATGTCAAATAGCATAGGTTGAATATAATAGAGATTAGCTATAGATAGACCACAGGCTATCGCCATTAGTAAGACGAGACGGGCGTCCATAGTTGTTGTTTCAACAGCAGTAATTTCTGTAACAGTTGCAGTGCTTGCTTGTTCCATAAAAACCTCCTGGGCCACTTCCTAAATGTAAAGACTGCATGGTAACATTTACTACTCTCATGACAGTAAGAAGAATGCAAGATATTCCTTTTCAACAGGATATCTGCTGCGTAACGAAGAAAAAGGCAGAATGCGATTAGCTAAGCAACTATGCAGGAGCAAAATCATGAAGATGGGCAAGAGTGAATCTGCTAGCAAGCAGTGATAGCAGTGCGTTTCATTCTATCACCATTGAACTGGCAGTGGCAAGGCGAGGATATTCTTTCACCAGAGTATTCAGCCTTCTTGATTGAGCCAGCGCACATCTGTCGGTGTTAGCTCTATACTGAGAGCTGGCAAAGACGTACGCGTCTCCGAGAGCAGGCGCGGGCCAATGAGAGGGAAGGTGGGAAATGGCTGGTTGAGCACATAGGCTAACGCTATATTGATTGGCAAAACATTGCGCCTCTGTGCCAGTTCATTGACACGCTCAAGGCGACGAAAATTGTCCTCGCTATACCAACAACGCACAAGTTCTGCATCCGAGAAATCATGCGGCCTGGCACGTCCCGTAAAGAAGCCGCGCGCCTGGCTGGACCATGCCATAATTGGCATCTGCGTCTGCACAAGCCAGCTACGCGACCGCTCATCTGATGCGGCAATACAACCATCCCAGACAGGTTCAACCATATGCGCAAGGCTAAAGTTATTACTTACGGCACTAAAACCGGCAAGTCCATGTGTAGCAGCCCAGTCGTTCGCCTGTTGGATACGCTCAATAGACCAGTTGGAGGCTCCAAACACACGCAGACGCCCAGCCCGTTTGTGCTCGTTGAGAGCTGAGATGAACTCTCCAACCGGGATCGCTGGATTGTCACGATGCAACATATAGATATCCACATAGTCGGTTTGCAAACGCTCCAGACTCTCCCGCAATTGCCAGTCAATGGCCTCAGGATTACAATACGGCGTGTGCGCACCTTTATCGAGAAGCACTACTTGCTCACGGATAGCACGATTTTTGACCCAGTCACCGAGCAACCGCTCACATTGGCCCTCACCATAGATATAAGCAGTATCAAAACAATTCCCACCCTGCTCAAAGAAGTCATCAAACATCACAGAAGCATGCGGCCATGTAGTCTGGTTATCCACACCCAGGACCAGACGCGAGATGGGCTTCTCAATACCAGCGATACGGCCGTACTTCATGAAGCTATGAGGACGCACAGCCAGCGGGCGCTTATGAATAGGCAAGGCCTGTCCTGGCCCGTTGGGACGCTCAATATCATACGTGAGACCAATAGCGGCTCGCCAGCGATCAAGCGTCCGCATGTTGCCAAGCGTATCTTCCCAGCTCATCGTGGGCGACTGGCGCGCGTCGATGGAAGCCGCAACGGTGTCAGCCTCCATAGCGTACAAACCTGCTTTGTGCCCAACGATGACCTCGCGTGCCGACGGCTCGTCATCTCTCTGGATGATGATACGCGTGTCCTCGCCAGCGGGTGGTAGCCAGGGATCGGGCAGGAACAGAGAACCCTCAGAACCAAAGAGGCGCACAACGTTCTCGCCATTCACCTGCACACCCGTAAAGAGCTGCGCGAGAATACCTCCTGGAAAAGCAAGCGAAGCGACGGTATATTCATCAACGCGGCTACGCTCACCAATCTGCGCAGTGGCGACAATATCCATAGGTTCGGCAAAGGCTTTGCCAACGGCGGCACCGGCCAGCAGACGGGCAACTGAAACACAGTAACCACCAACATCCAGGATAGCTCCACCCCCCAGCGCATTGTCCAACAAGCGACTCTCAAAGTTAAGATCCGTGTGAAAAGAAAAGGTGGCCTGGATGACCCGTATCTGACCAATCACACCAGCATGGATCAACTCGACCAGCCTGGCAATTTGTGGATGACCACGATACATATAGGCTTCCATCAGAAACACATCGTTACGCTGGGCTGCTTCAATCATTGCCATGGCCTCAGCGTGGTTGAGTCCAATGGGCTTTTCACATAAGATATGTTTGCCAGCTTCGGCAGCTTTGATTGCCCATTCAGCGTGCCAGGGATGCGGAGTGGCGATATAAACCGCCTGTACATCTTTGTCGGCAAGCACCTGCTCATAGCTACCATAGCTCCGAGGTACATGCCAACTCTGGCTAAAGCGCTCAGCAGACGCTTGCGTACGACTGCCCACCGCTATGAGTGTACCGGTTTGGGAGTGTGCAAGACCATCAGCAAAGATGCCTGCAATTCTACCAGTACCAATAATGCCCCAGAAGAGCTGCTTCATGACACGCCTCCTCCAGACTAACATACAAATCCAATAATTATTCGCACATAGAGTACGCTACAGTATTGCTACCTAGTTTAATAAAACGCGGTCGTCTGGGAGCTTGTTGGAGAGGATCTGACGCAAGAATGGGATCTCCCGACGTAGAATGGCGATCTCTTCGTATAAACGTTGTTGTGTAGAGGTGAACTCAAGACAGCGCTGCTTATGTACATCCTCAATCTCCAGGAAATGAGCAATGAAATGTGAAAGATCCTCGGGTAACGCCGGTAAATTTGTCTCCAGCTCTTGCTCATCCACAGCCTCAAGCACCATGTTCAGATAGGTTTCAAAGAGATGCCGCACCCTTTGCATCGGCTCAACCAGCTCTTCTGCTGGTTCAAGTACATCATCATAGAACTCAACCTGGGCTGAAAGATAGGTTCTCCCACGATGCTGGCTGAGAATACGAAAACGACGGATACCGACGGCCATGAGATCGTAACAGCCATCCTCTAGCTGATTCAAATTGTGTATCTCTGCCATGGTACCAATAGCATAAGGCCCCTCATGCTTATAGTCGCTACCAGGCTTCGCTAGGACAACACCAAAGGGCTTGTCTTCTAACTGACAATCCTCAATCATCTGACAATCCTCAGGCTCAATAACATGCAAAGGCATGACCGTTCCCGGAAAAAGCACAAGGTTCAACGGATACAAAGGAAGTTCGATGGCAGCGGTTGACATAATCAGGAAGCCTCCTCAAATGCCTTCTACTAGTAACAGGCAATCTCATGCATCGGAAGCCATGCAGAGCAAGTTAACAATGTGTCCGCGTACAGCTACACAACGCGCGAAGCATAGCCGGTAATGATTGCTTGCAAACAACACGTTCTCAAACAGGCCGCCATTTGCGCATCTCTATCACCACACCTCTCCCAGAGAGTACGAATGTTACGCTAGAATAGTTGCAAAACTTCCCGGTTAATAAATAATCCCGAGCTTCACTAACGGTAAAGGTGCAAGAATGATGTCCCTTCGATACGTTTGTGCAAATTTGAAGAAAGGCTTGGTGATAGATGGTGACACGAAAAAGGAGACACTTTTCCCCATCTGGATGAAGAATAACCAGGGTGGAACCGTTGCATTGATCGGGCTATGCGCTATGAGCAGAGTAATAAACGGCTACAATCCACAAAAATGGTCCGCCAGAAAGTTCCCTCCTGGCGGACTCTCCACAGTACATACGATTTCACGCCGTCATCTCTTTGACAATACGCTGCACACGAACTCCACTTGCCTGCCCCTTTGTTTCTTTCGCCGCTAGCGGCATCACACGCCTGAACTCTTTGCCTTGCTCCGTAACCAGGCGAGAGACAATCGCACGAATATCATCATCACTGAGCTGCGAAGCCTGCAGATAGGTTTGTAAAATGTCCATTTCGCGTTGTTCTTTGTCAGCCAGATCGTCACGTTTGCCTTGCCTGTAAAGCGGGATCGCTTGACTGCGCTTTTTGACTTCTTGTTCCAACACGCGCACGCAATCAGCCTCAGTCAGCGGCTGTCCATACTCGGCATTCTTACGATCAGTACGCGCGATCTCAAGATTATGAATGGCCCCCAATGCCATGCGCAACGTGTCCAAGCGAGATTGATCGCGCTGGCGCTGGGCGTCCTGAATATCTTTTCTTAGCTGCTGCTCGATGGGGAATTCCTGTCGCGCTGCTGCCATAAAACAATCCTTTCTGGGAACCCTCAGCCTGAAGGCGTGAGGGAGGAAAAATATGCCTTCATTTTACCACATGACCAACTGTCTTGTTTGGCTTTGCACCAGGGCAGTCATTTGGAGCTATTCTTCCCTTCTTCTCAAATTTTCAGGGACTAAAGCCTTTTTGCTAAAAAATTTCTATGGTATAGTAAAGAGGTGGAAGTCTCGCTTCATCAGGGAGCAAAGAGACACAGCCTTCTTTGCTCCCTGATGCGAGACTTCCGCGAGAGAAAACACACGAAGAGGAAGCATATGCGAGTTGTTTTTGTGGGCGGCGCATCTGGAGTCGGAGCTTCTTGCATTGCGCTCGAAATTGCTCAGCAATGGATCATCGTAGACGCAGGTGTACGCGTCGATCGCAAAAGTGATCCCTTGCCAGATTTAGCGCTGCTTGAAGGCAAGCATGTCCGTGCCATCTTTGTCACCCACGCGCATGCTGACCATATTGGCGCACTCCCACTAGTACATCAGGCGTTTCCCACGGCTCCCATCTTCGCTTCGCGCGCTACTGGTCTGTTAATGGAAGTCATGCTGGCCGACGCGCTGAAGATCATGAACAAACGGGCCGTTGAGGAGATGGAAATTCCGCTCTATCCCGGCGAATTGCTATCCAGTATGCTCAATCAGGTCCGTCCATTACCAGTTGGCGAAACGCTGACGCTCCCACAGCTACCGGGAGTTACTCTCTCTGCCAGCCGGGCTGGACATATCGCTGGTGCGGTCAGTTTTCGTTTTACCGGACCTGATGGCACACTGGTTATCTCTGGCGATATCAGTAGCACCGCCCAGCGCACCGTCCTGGGGGCGCTCCCGCCCCCAGTGGAGTACTGCGATCTGCTCGTCCTGGAATCCACCTATGGCTCACGCCTGCACCCCAATCGTCAGGGCGAAGAACACCGCCTTTCACTGGCGGTGGCTGAGCGTATCGCGCACGGTGGGCATACGTTGATCCCTTGTTTCGGTCTGGGACGCGGTCAGGAACTCCTGCTTGTTTTGCAGGCAGCACAGGAGAAGGGGCAAATCCCTGATTTTCCCATCTATGTCGATGGCTTGGTCAGGCGCGTCTGCGCGACGTACCAGCTCTTGCCTGAAGCCTTGCCACCGGTTCTACAGCGCCAGATCCGCAAGGGCTACCTGCCGTTCACCGGGCGCACTGTTACCTTTGTGCGCGACGAGCGCGAGCGTGAGCGTATCCTGGCTGGTCCACCTGCCTGTATCGTGAGCAGTTCGGGCATGCTGACCGGCGGGCCGAGTGTCTGGTACGCGCAACGTCTGGCAGCGCAAGAGCAGGCGGCGATCTTCATCACGGGCTACCAGGATGAGGAGTCACCCGGCAAACGCCTGTTGGACCTCGCCGAGCAGAAAAAGAGCACGCTCGATCTGAATGGCACCTCCGTCCAGGTACGCTGCCATGTCGCCAAATATAGCCTGAGTGCGCACGCCGATGGCGGCGAACTCGCCGCCTATGCCGCTGCGCTCAAGCCGCGCAGGGTTGCGTTGGTGCATGGTGACGAAGAGGCCCGCCTGGCACTGCGCCGTTTACTTAGCGAAACAGAGGTCCTGCTGCCGGAAAACGGCTCGACCATGACGCCACCAAGCGCTCGCGGGAAACAGAGCAGACAAGTGGGGCATGGTCAGGTCCTGCCCACACTCCCTGTAGGCATCGGTCAGGGACGCGAACTCAGTCTGGCAACACTCCCGGAACTCTGGCAGGCCGTGACGAACATTCCAGCATTGCGCATTGTCACCACCCGCGAACTGGCCTCTCTGTGGTATGGCGTCACAACTCAAGCCACGACCGGCAACATTCTGGATGTTCTGGGGAGCGATAACGAGCAGCGCTACTTTATTCGCCAGCAAGCACTTGAAGAGGCCTACCGGGTGCGGGGACAGAGCGAAGAGGCACCAGGCGATGTTCTGGGAGATCTGGTGGGCAAGATTCTGCTTGTTGAGATCAGCCCAGGCAGCTACCAGCCAGTGCTCTGTCTGGGAATTGAGCAGGGTGCCAGAATCCGCGTCCAGCATCCCAGAGGCGTTGATTTTATGCGCTCGCGCTATCCCTTTGCCTCCATCCTGGACGTCCTGGGCGAACCCGACGAAAAGATGCGCACTGGACGATTGGGCATGGCTGAAGGGCTGGACGACCTACTCAGAACCGCACGCCGGGTGCGTCGGCGTCTCTCTGCCCATACGCTGGCCCGCCAGTGCCAGGAAGAAGTCACCTACACGCTTGGAGACCTCTGCCAGTTAGCCGGGGTCTCCGCCACTGCCCTGAACAATCGCCTTGCCGTCGCGAAAATCCTCGCGAAACATCCTCTGATCTTTGTGCAGCAGCGCACCCTGATGGAAGGCGAGGGTCTGGCTCTCTATATGCTGGCACCAGAATGGAGCGAGGCACTGGAACTGCCAGAGGAAGCGCTACGCCCGGACCAGAACTGGATTCAGGAGATTATCCAGAAATACCTCGGCGAGGCCAGCGATCTTTACCGCCGTAGCATCGATCCAGATACCGGCGAGGTCACTCTGGCCTTCCATTTCCCAGCCGTTGCCGAGCAGCGCTACGCCGGGCAGCTCGCTGCCATTGCTGAGGAGGCTGGCGTCCCGGTTTCCCTCACCCCCCAACCACATCAGGGCGAACTCGTGCATCTAGCTTCTCGTCTCCTGCCCCCTGGCCTGAGCGAACGCGGCTCCCCGTCAATCTACCACGAGAGCCAGTTGATCCAGCTCAAATACTCCGGATTGGCTTCACAGGAGGCCATCGTCGAGACTCAACAGTCCTTTCAAGGCCAGACCGGCTGGCAACTCAAACTGGACGTGCAGATCAACGACCTGATCGACGCACCAGTGCCCACGCGAAATCAGGCCGGGGTGCCGATGGATCAGCACGCCGCCATCCAGATCGCGCAACAGGCGCTGCGCGATCTGCCCGGCTATCGCAAGGTTGGCGCAGAATCAGGTCGCTGGCTGCTGCACGCGCGTTTCCATTTTCCAGAAATTGCCCGTCAACGTTATGGAGACCTCTTTGAGGAAATTGAGGCGCGCACGGGTTGGCAGGTACAGGTTCTGGAGGGGGTTCACCAGGAAGCGCTGGCTACAGTGGCTCGTTCTGTCCTGCCCCAGGACCTTACGCTACTAGGCGTACCCTCAATCCATCAGAACCAACAGACCGTTTTGCTCCAGTACAAAGGCACAACCTCCCAGGAAGCCATCGTAGCGGCGCAAGAGCAATTTGCTAAGGAGACTGGCTGGCACCTTACCATGGTAAAGAAGAGCAGTTCTTAAGAAGAACCTGAATGCGCGTGCCATGCGCGGTACACCATCTTAGCTCAAGACCTGAGACAGAGTAGCACTCACCTGTGCTCGTCGCTTCCACTTGTCTGGTCAGAATTCCTTGTAGGAAGATGCCAATGTTGGAAGAAGCAACCAATTGTCCCTCTGTCTTCTTGTAAAAAAGAGGGAACAGCGGTTATACTGTACTAATGAAAATCAGTCGCATGAGGTACTGAGCATTTCTCGGCAGAAAAGATGCGCAATCTGTGGGGCCTCTGGTCAGACAAGGCAAGACAAGCGACCAGTGGGCAGGTGATAAAATAATGACAGATGAACCCCTGCGTAGGATAGAAGGCAGAATAGAACACGATGGCACCACGAAAACCCCAGAGATCCCCATGAGCGTCTTCGTCGCGGAGAGGAAAGCGCGTCCGTTAAGTCCCCTGCAGCAGACAGAACAGACCATCAAGGACTGCCAGGCGAAGCTGAAGGAATATGACCGCTACTATCAAGGGAGTGAAATCCCAAGCATGCAGGGATTACGAAAAGAGTATGGGCAGATTATCAGATATGCTCGGTACTGCAAGACGGTCATTGGCTTGGGGAAGCCCTACCCAAGAGTATTCTCCGAGTCTTATCGCGAGTGTGCGCAGGATTTGCAGGATTTCCTGGAGAGGTATCCCAAAAAATTTGCAGGCTTTTTGAAGCAACAGGAGATGATTGCGCAGCGAGCTGATGACGTCACCCGAAGCCTCTTCAACCCAGCAGTGCTTCACCTGTCTCCTGAGAGAGTGCGTGAGCCAGCAAGCTATCTGCAAGCGGAGAAATTCATTCCGGCTGTAGACACTTCCTTGCGCTTTCGACCTACTCGCGTTCAAGATCTCTCTGAAGAACGCAACCGCTTGTGGGAAACCTATCACTGCGTGCGCTACTACGATGGAATTTTTCCTCCAAAGAAAATCGAGATACCTCCGTATCCCGCGAGGTAGCCTATGTGTGCGTCTTTTATCAGGCGTATGAGTATGCGTTCCAGGAATATGTCAAATCGTGTGAGGAGCAGGGTTGTCGGTGCCCTGGACACACGGTAGAGCGAACACAGCAGGAGCTGCGAGAGAGAAGGAGTCTGCTGGAGCAACAGCTTGGCTTTCCCGATATCCCAGCTCTCCTTGGGCACAAGGGCATGCTCTCCGAAGAACGGCGTGCTGCACTAACGCATGATTACGAGACGATCCAGCAGCAAGGATATACTGGGGACGGCTTCGCCCGGCTCGACGAGCTAGCAAACATCCTTGTTGTGGAACACAGCATGTATGAAGTGACTGGCATGACCGTCGAGAGCTTCACCGGTGCAGAAAAAGGAGAACATGAGCAAAAAATTGTGCAGCACATACAGAGGTATGCCAAAGAGTCAGGGGAGAGGACGTTGACGAAAAAAGTGACGGAAGTGCTAGAGAACGAGCAGATTGATCCAGGTGTGCGTAGAGAAATTGCACATGGGTTTGGGAGAGCTGCAGGCTCATTTCGATTGGAAAGCCTGGTGGGAATGGTCAAAGACAGCAAGCACATAGCAGAGGTGCGTAGAGCAGCAATATCAGAACTCTCTACCATAGCGAGAAAGCATAGGCATGTCGAGGTCCGTAAGGCGGCCATGAAAGCCCTAGGAGAGATAGCCCAAGACGAGCAAGAGGATAGAGAAGTCCGTGAGAAGGCCATAGAGGCGCTAGGTAGGATAGCCAAGAACGAGAGACAGCCTCAATGGCTGCGTAGAGATGCAATAGCTCATCTTGAGACGCTGGGTGGAAGAGAAGCAGTATTAGATCTTGAAGAGATTGCACGAAAGGACGAAGTGGCTATATATGTCCGTAAAGCGGCCACAAAGGCCCTGGGAGCGATAGCCAAAAACAGGGATCAGTCTCCAGAGATGCGTATGACTGCAATAGGCGTTCTTGAGCATGTGGGAGGAGAAGAAGCAATGTTAACGCTTCGGGAGATTGCCCAAAATGACCGAGAGAATGTAGGCGTCCGTATGACGGCCATATTGGCTTTGAATGCGCGTACCATGCGTGGTACACAATCCTAGCTCAAGATCTGATTACCCACGGGATGCGCAACGAGATTGCGCTTTGTGGCAAAATCCAGGAATTTCATACAGATACAACCTATGCACTTCTCACAGGCTATGCAATGAGTTTTAACTCAACAACAATTGAGATTGAGAGTACCCTTCATGGCTCTTCTGTTTCCAGAAGGCAAAGGTCTTTTTGCTTTCCTCCCAGAAAAAAGGGGAACATGGAACGAGCCAGTGGAGCTATTTCAGCGAAATGTGCATCTCGTTACGCATCCTGTGGGTTTTGCCGCCTCTCGGGGCTTTTAAGTGTACCCGTTTTCCCTTGAGAGCTTGCCAAGCAACAATTGTAGAGCTTCTTGTGGTTTGGCACTGAAATGTCTCATTTGTTTTGCAACGTTGTTCACACTCAACCAATCCATGAATGCGAGTATTCCTCCATTTAATGCAGCTAATACTTCTGCG
This sequence comes from uncultured Chloroflexia bacterium, assembly GCA_963802635.1. Lineage (GTDB taxonomy): Bacteria > Chloroflexota > Ktedonobacteria > Ktedonobacterales > Ktedonobacteraceae > CAVTLG01. The sequence continues at coordinate 2,934,226 of CAWDJJ010000001.1, forward strand.
ACACCTTTGATACGCGCTTGGGTAATATCTTCTCAAAGAGTCACATCACGCCGGTAATGCAACCTATTTTCAATATGCCAATGCCTTCGATTCAATTCCAGGAGACGCTTTGCATTTTCCTTTTTTCTTGGGAAATTTGTAACGCCGTAAACAATTTCTATTCTCTCTTTCCCTCTCTCTCTCTTATACATTTTCGTATCATAAAGACTTGCGCAATACCAGACCAATCTTTCTGGAACCATTCGTTCATCTGCGTACTGGTCCAAATTTCCCGCACTTTCAGCCTTCCATGCCCTTTATTCACCTCTTTGTGATACTGAAATTCATTCCTGTCGATTTCTTCATCTTCGAAAAATTCACATAAATTGCCGCGATCTACCGGATTATTCTTCTTAACATTTATGACGTAATATGCATGCTATGTTGCACATCACGATATACAGCTAAATATCGAATACCAAGTAATAATACGTCCTTTCACCAATAATGTATGTAATATTGCTTCGCAAGCAGATTTCTCATTTTTCTTCTTGTCAACGCAAAACTGATTGAGGACAATGCCGCTTTCACACCCATAAAATGACAAAAGATGCATTAGAGGCTGGTCATCTCTTCCATGTTTCAGGGTTCCACGGGTAGAGGCAAGGGCTTACATCCTCGGATTGCTAACACTTATCACGTTCAATATTAAGCTATATTTGTCCATATCCTCATGTTTGCAAAAAGAGCTTCCGTTTGAGCATCTTGTTGTCCATCTGTCACTGCTGCCAAGACTCCAATACTTCCCGTTGACGAGACCTCATTGGTGAGCATTCTCTCTCTGTATGCATCAACATACAACTCTATAGAAGTGCCTCGTGCGACAATGGTAATGGTGACGGTCTGCTGCGGAACAAGGCTTTCTCCAATAAGGCATCCAGGGGATAGAGGATAGCATTTAGGAAGAAGGTCTGTTATGTATCCGTTCTGCGTCATTACGGTAAGATCTAAATAGCCCTCAATCGGTCCGCCCATTAGGGTCAGCAAGTAGCGATCTCGAAACAAGATCCCACTTATGTCTCCCATCATCAATGTCATTTCCACTTGCAGTGCAAAATCACTGAAGTTTGTTTTATCCGCAAGGCACATTTGTAGCTTACTTTTATTGTCAGCGCGTACTTCATAGCCAGAAGTGGTGAATATGCAGGCGTTTTGCTGGGATGGAATGGCCTCCCACCCCAGACGGTTTGAGGTGAGTGGATCGTTGACTACAACTGTACCAGTGTATGGTGTGTTTGGAATGGCAGTCCGAGGCAGGCCTGAATAGGAAGCAATAGCTTGATAGCAGGGATAGATCAGAGCAGTGATGAGGCTGGCAATTCCTACAGCGAGTTTAAGGCGACGGGTCGGTAAACTAGCCTGGACAAAACTGTGTGATTGTTTGAGCCAACCGAGGAAGCGCTTGCTTGCAACCAACACCAACACACCACTCACTAAACCAGCAAGAATAGCCCAGGCAATGGTGCCAAGTCTAATAATGGGCAAAGGAAGACGCATCGGATCGGCGATATAGAGACCTATGTCAAATAGAATAGCGAATAGGAACACAAGAGGAAGTGCAATAAGAAGATAGGAGCCAAAGACCCTCCAGGTAAGGGCCGTTTTCGCCTTTTTAATGAAATCCATCACTGGTCGTATGCATTTCTGCAACCGCGACACCATAATATCTTTCCTCCTTAAATAGTAAACGCAGATCCTACCCACATTTCCAATCATCAAAATGACCTGATTTACTTTTGCCAAGTGAGAGGACCGCTACCTTGTAGAATTAGAGTATCACCCTAATTAGGACAAAAAGTATCCATAAAGATGGCATCCAGTTGCTTGTGAATTTTGTTTGCGCTCCCAACGTGCAAGTAGAAACAAGGCTTGGCTCCGTTTATACCACACTGGCGTGTTTATATAACATCATCAATCATACTTTGCAGCAAACTCCTCTTATGATATACTCCTCTTGCATCATTGTGGGGCGAAGGTTCTTTGAGAAAGATGAAGAGACAGATGGAGCAGCATATAGACCATTCAAGAGACAAGCATCCGCTTTTTAGATCCGATCACTCTTATGGCAACATTGTTCTGAATTTTCAGCATGCAGCCAATAGCAAGTTTGGTGTTTACGCAAACGCTTTTCATACAGCAGGGCAAGCACTCTTCGAGCGGATGTTTGATAGTGGTGGCTACAGTGATTTGGAAGGATGCCCTATTATCTTCCTGTATCGCCATGCCCTCGAACTATACTTGAAAGCGATTGTGCTGCATGGTGATGTGATTATGCAACTCAATGGCAAGATGCTTCTCACGAACCGGAGTCTCCTGCAAAAACATAATTTGCTCCCTTTCTTTCCTTTGCTCAGACAAACCTTTGGCGCAGTTGGCTGGAACTGGGATCTAGATATTGAAGGTTTGCATACCTTTGAGGAGGTCGAGGAGTTGTTGCGTGATTTTGACGCCGTTGATGTTGGCTCCTACACTTTTCGTTATCCAGTTGATACGAAAGGAAACCCTTCTGTTCCTCATCATTTCTCAATTCATATGCCTACTTTTTGTAAACGGATGGATGCGCTGCTTGAATCTTTAGAGGCGGCATTGATGGGGTTGGAAGTGACAGAGGATAAAATGCTTGAAGCAGCGTACTATGCCCAAGAAGGTTTAGAGGAATTTGATGAATCGCTCGATTGAAAAAGTTGAGAGTATCATAGGCTATAGATGTATTGAGATCCCTGCTTAGTGATTATCTGTTTCTTTTCTCTAATATCGGCATTTAGAGCAATTGATAGAAAGATGTAGCAGTTCAGGATGGAATTGATTTCAATTGCGCTCCGTCACAATTTCCGAGAATTTTGCAGTAGTATTGTTCTTCGTCAAATTGATGACATGTTTCTTGGATGTGGGATTCAACGGGAAGAAGTCTCCTCGGAGATACTTTCTCGGACAAGTGGCGAACGGCGCACGCGAGTGGAAGAATACTACGCTTCGCTCGACTGGACAAAACCAGCGGATGCACAGAAATTTTTAGATGTGATTAGCTTTGCACTTGTACAGGAATACGTTCCTCAAAACTATAAAGTACATCTTCGCCATTTGTGTAAAATGGCTGGCTTTCAGGAGGAGGATGATATTATTACCCTGCTCCACCCTGAGCAAAAAAATGTTTCTTCAAATCTTGTCAGCACCAGCACACAACAGAAAAAACGAAAGAAAGGACAAAGAAGCTGGAAAAGAGGATTTCTGCTATCACACGAAGAGATATTATCGACGAACTTTGCTCTTTGAAGATTGAAGGCAGGCTCAATTTGATAGAATTTCTTAGAATGACCTGGCCGAACTTGGACTCTATGAGTTCGCCTGCCTCACGAGCATCACTGGCAGATGATGTAAGTAGGCATATGATCGAATTCTCTGAGGACTGGGACTACGAGTTCCTTCTCTATCAGTGTCTCAAGTTGGGAGAGTGCAGCGATGAGTTATTTACAACTTTCTTGGCATCATGCCTTCATCCACTTGTTCGGCCAGATAAGAAAGAAGTGGCAGAGTTGCTTTCGTTCTTTAACGAGGCATTACGTCCAGATGGTTATGTACTCAAACTCGCCTCTATGCAATCTGGACGACCGATTTACAGAGCATGCACATTTGGAACGAATGACGAGGAATATATTGTTCCTCGGGCAATTGAAATAATTGAGCAATTGGCTCGTAACTTTCATTTGGTCGTAAGAAAATTAAGTCAGCGCCACGACCATCGCCCTCCACTCGAAATACGGGATGAGTACGATGTCCAAGATTTGTTTTACGCACTGCTCACGCCGTTCTTTGAAGACATCCGCTCCGAAGAAGTAGCACCTAGCCATGCGGGAGGGCATGGCCGAATCGACTTCTTAATCAAAGCAGAGCAAATTGTAATAGAGATAAAAAAGACGCGACCATCTCTCAAAGTTAGAGAACTTCGAGACCAACTGATTGTTGATAAGGAGATATATCGAACCCACCCCCACTGTCGAACCTTCATTGCTTTTATTTATGATCCTGACGGCTATATTGATAACTCAATAGGATTTGAAAGAGATTTAAGCAATACTCCTGGTGATATACGGGTAAAAGTAATTGTTGCACCTCGTTAACAAAATTTATGCCATTACCGACTGTTACGAGATTTGAAGAAAGCATAAGCATGCTATGAGGTGATCTCCACTAGAGTCACGGGGATCACCCCCAGATAGTAAAAAACACTGTTGGCAGGAAGATCCCGTATAATTGTAAGCTAGCGCGAAAGGAAATATCTCTATGCTATAAGGAACAGACGCCAGTCTTACGACCCATCTCGCTGAATATGTCTGTAAGATAACCTATGGCTTGTTACACGTCGCTGACTTTCCGCCTGAGCTTAGTAAAACATTTGAGAAGATAACCCAGATGTTTAATGCAACAGTTAGCCCATTCGCTATCATAGAACATGAGGGACGAAATACCGCCGACTTCTATGCAAATTGTTTCAATACTTCCTCTAAAAACAAGCCATTGTCAGAAACTATGCCGTACGAGCTATGATCCCTGTTAGCATGTTGCGAACTATGCGGCAAGCGAGAGCATACGCTGCAAGGCTACCCGCGCCCAGTGGGCAGTTTCCTCATTGACGCTGACCTGATTCAGGACTTCACCTGCCAACAGCGCTTCCAGCACCCAGGCGAGATAGGCCGGGTGAATGCGATACATGGTAGAACAAGGGCAAACAATCGGATCAAGGCAGAAAATGAACTGCTCCGGGTGCTCTTTCGCCAAGCGATGGACGAGGTTGATCTCAGTGCCAACTGCCCACTGGCTACCGGCAGGAGCCTGCTCGATTTGCTGAATGATGTATTCGGTCGAGCCGTAGAGATCAGCAGCAGCGACTACCTCGCGCCGACATTCTGGGTGTACCAGTACTTTGATGCCAGGATAGTCGGCACGCGCATGGGCGATTTGTTGCACGCTAAAGCGCATATGTGTGGAACAATAGCCTTTCCAGAGGATGATTCTGGAGCGCTCAATCTCCTCTTCGGCGTCCTCTGAAGCCATGGGATCTTTGGGATTCCAGACCGCCATGTGCTGTTCCGCAATGCCATATTTGAGCGCCGTATTGCGTCCCAGGTTCTCGTCTGGGAAGAAAAGAACGCGCTTACCACGCTGAAAGGCCCATCTGACGACTGCCGGAGCATTCGACGATGTACAAACGACGCCACCATGGAGGCCACAGAATGCCTTGAGATTTGCTGCAGAGTTCATATAAGTAACGGGAATGATACCGGCGTCCTCTCCCAGCACCTCGTGAAGCATCTGCCAGCACTCCTCGACCTCGGCAATGTTCGCCATATCCGCCATCGAGCAGCCCGCCGCTGGATTGGGGAGAATCACTTTCTGATGAGACGCACTGAGGATATCAGCGCTCTCGGCCATAAAGTGTACACCGCAGAACAGGATATAATCAGCCTCAGGACGCGCAGCTGCTAGCTCGGCAAGCTTAAAAGAATCACCGCGATAATCAGCATATTTGATAATTTCGTCCCGCTGATAATGATGACCAAGAATCACCAGACGTTCACCTAACGTAGCTCTCGCCTGCGAGATACGACGGTCCAATTCCGCGCCATCCATCTCCGCATAGACTGTGGGGATTGTATCAATACGCCTGGACAGATCGTGCTTAGCACGCGTACTCGGTGAGAGTAATGGCAGAATGCGTGTTTCCTGGCTTTCGGCGCAGGCTGTCTGTAGAGTCATAAGATCTCCTCCTTTGACTTGCCCTATACTCGTCTGCATGCAGAGAGATATCAGACAAATTCTAGCGAGATGTCGAAATTGGGTGCAGAATGTGTGACTGCTCCGAGCGAGATGAAATCAACACCTGTGTTGGCAACAGTTGCTAGGCGCTCGGTGTTGGTTCCGATATTGCCCGATGCCTCTATCAGCACCTGTGGTGCGTGCTCGCGTATGAATGCAACTGCATCACGCAGCATTTCGATACTCATGTTATCCAGTAATACTACTTCCGCACCTGCCTCCAACGCTGTCTGTACCTCCTCCTGTGTCTCACATTCCACCTCAATCTTCAGCAAGTGTGGGGCCAGACGCCTTGCCGCAGTAACAGCCTGTGCAATACCTCCAGCAGCCTTGATATGGTTATCTTTGATCAGTACGCCATCGCTCAAACCAAAGCGATGGTTTCGTCCCCCGCCCAGTTGTACCGCCATCTTCTCCAGGCTACGCAGTCCAGGTGTCGTTTTACGTGTGTCGAGAATGTGTGCGCGCGAGCCATCAATAGCCTGAACACAGCGCGCAGTAAGCGTCGCGATGCCAGAGAGATGACCCAGGAAGTTGAGCGCAACCCGCTCAGCACTCAGCAGTGAGCGGGCAGGACCATGCAAGGAGGCCAACTCTTGCCCGGCTTGCACCGAGGCTCCATCCTGAAGCAGCACTTCGACGGTTGTGCGTTCATCGAAGATGCGAAATGTCTCGCTAGCGATTGCCAGCCCGGCGATAACACCTGTTTGTTTCGCTATGATACGTGCCTCTGCATAGTGTTGCTCGGAGACAGTACTGATGGTCGTAATATCAGTATATGCTCCATCTTCCTCTAATGCCTGCTTAATAAGGTCATCTTGCGACTTAGACATGGGGTGTGACCTCCTCGCGTCGAAGCAATGATCCGTAAGGATTACTATGCAGGGGCTGGAAAGCGTAGTGAAGAATCTCCATGCCATCTACTGGGAGCTGGTAATCTTGCCGCCAATGGCTGCCTCGACTCTCATGTCGTTCCATCGCCGCTGCAATAACCAGCTCGGCAACCTGAAGCATGTTCGTGGTTTCTACAACCTCTCGATCCTGCATATCTTGCTCGGATAGCGCATAGCGATGAGTTTGTACCCATTGCCTGGCCGCCAACAATCCCTGCTGGTCACGACGGAGAGACACGTAACGCCACATAATCTGCCGTAGCTCGCGCCTCACTTGTAGTGAGTTCTGCCTATCAGCACTACCGGATGATAGACTTGCCAGCGCCTCATCGTAGATGATGAGGGATGTATCTTTGCGTAGTGGCTGCTTGAACCGTGTTGTCTCTTCTGCCAGCGTCAGGCTGTCTGCAACACGAACGCCGTAAACCAGTCCCTCCAAAAGCGAGTTACTGGCAAGCCTGTTCGCACCATGAACGCCAGTACAGGCTACTTCTCCGACTGCGTAGAGACCAGGGAGCGTGGTATGTCCATTGGTATCGACCATCACACCTCCCATGCAGTAATGAGCGGCTGGCGCGATAGGTATCATGTCCGTTGCTAAATCCAGGCCATACTCACGACAGATAGCAGAGATGGTAGGGAAACGAGCATGCATCTTCTCGGCGGAAAGATGACGGAGATCGAGATACTGGCAGTCAGTCTGCTCCGTTAGCATCTCGCTCAAGATGGCACGTGCGACAACGTCACGCGGAGCAAGTTCAGCTTGCTCACTATAGCGTAGCATGAAGCGCTCTCCCGCGTGGTTGCGCAGGTATGCTCCCTCGCCACGTACCGCCTCTGATATCAAGTGTGACGAACCGTCAACAACGAGCACTGTGGGATGAAACTGCATGAACTCAAGATCAATCAGCGCTGCGCCTGCTTGCCAGGCCAGGGCCAAGCCGTCAGCCGTAGCTCCAGCAGGATTAGATGTGTGTAGCCAGAGGCCGCCTGCGCCGCCGTTCGCTAACACCGTTGAGTGCGCGGCCAGTGTGAAGCTCTGTCCATACTGGTCGATGGCTTGTAGTCCAACACAACGTCCGTCCTCAAGCAAGAGGTTGCGTACAAAAGTTTCTTCATACACAACAATAGAAGACCGTACATGCAATGCAGCAAGCAACGCACGCTCTATCTCGGCACCCGTCGCATCTCCACCTGCATGTAGAACCCGCCAGCGACAGTGTGCGCCCTCACGACCTAGCAGCAGTCCATCGGGTGTCGCATGATCCATATTATCAGGTTGCGCACGATCAAATTGCACGCCCATTTGAATGAGCCAGCGTACCGCATGGGGAGCTTGCTCTACCAGAACACGTACCGCCTCCTCATCGCATAAACCCGCACCTGCAGCTAACGTATCCTGCAAATGAAGTTCAGAGCTATCATCTGTTCCCAACGCCACCGCCAGGCCACCCTGGGCATAGCGCGTATTGCTCTCACCGAGTTGTCCTTTGGTGAAAAGCGCCACACGTAAATGCTCCGGCAAACGGAGGGCGACTGAGAGTCCCGCAATGCCGCCTCCAATGATGGCGACATCAAACGGTTGGCTGTGAGTCATGCCTTATTCTCCTTCGAATAAGTGTAACTTGTACACTTATGACTCTGACAAAAAGAAAAAGGTGTTACTTATACACTAAGTCACAGTATAACAGGTCATGGGGTCATTGTCCACCCTTGTTTGTGAGAAAACTCTCTGTTTCGTCCCCTTTTTTTGCGAATATTGGTGTCCAGTTTTGTCTAACAAAACCTGATCGATATGGTGTCAGAAATGATGTCAATTGATGCAGGGGAAGAAGCGGCTTTCACAGTGGTGAGTGCGATAAAATAGCTGTACCATGATGGTACAATAAGGTCGGTAAATGTCGATTTGATCTCCCTGTTTTACATAGGGAACATATCACGATTTCAGGAAAAATGTAGGACTCAGAGATGTTTGAAGATTTTCGCAACATGCCACAACAGCAGGAACGGGAACACCAATCTTGGTACGATATCGCACAGATTTGTCCAAATGGTCATATCATCACCGCTTACGCCGTCTCGCAGCCAATAAACCGAAAGGAGTTTTGTGATCAATGCGGCGAAAAAACGCTCATGGCCTGTGAGAAGTGCGCTGCTGCTATCCAAGGGCATTGTTATAGCCAATCGCTCGCTATAGCTATGGCTCCTTATCATGTTCCTCGCTTTTGTCATAACTGTGGCACAATGTTTCCCTGGACGAAGCTGCGCTTGGAAGCTGCACGCGACTTGGTTGAGGAACTTCACCTCTCTGAAGAAGAAAAGGCAGCTATGCAGCAAAGCCTTGATTATATGGTCAAGAATACACCCAGGACTGAGGTGGCTGCCTCCAAATTTAAGCGATTGCTCAAAAAGGGAGGTGAGGAGATGGGTGGAATATTCCGTAACCTTCTAGTCGATGTATTAAGCGAAGCAGCAAAGAAAGTCTTATTTCCTTAATTTTAGCATCCGAGGATATATATTAAAGGGAGGGTTAGAATGGGTTCTCTTCTCCATGATCATATCAACGAGATTGAAAATGTACTACTTGCACAATCACGAATCGCTGCCAATACCGGACACCCAGTTCACAAGGGTACACCACGCGAAAACTTCCTCAAGAACTTTCTGATAAACCACCTCAGCGAGCGAGTTGCAATCGGACAGGGTGAAATTTTTGGGGAGCAATCTCTGGCTGGAGAAAAACGGAATCAGATAGATATTGTCATTTATAGGCGGAGTTTTCCGCGCATTCACTTTGATGAAAGTGTTTCTGGTTTCTTCGCAGAATCGGTTGTTGCAACTATTGAAGTAAAATCTACCCTTACCAAAGAGGAACTTTCAAAAGCAATAGAAGCAGCCCATGCAGTGAAGCAAATCCCGCAGGCAAAATATAAAGTCTGGCATGCTGGATACCAGCCTCCCAGCATTCTTTCTTATGTTGTTGCTTATGACGGCCCGGCACAGATTGATACTGTTAGTAAGTGGGTAGGTTCACTCCATCAAGAGCTTCATATACCCTATCCTGAATTTCCAGAACCCGACCACACTACAGTGGCAAGTCCCTCTCTCGACGGGATTTTTGTTCTTGGCAAAGGGTTTGCTCAATTTGACAACTCCCCTTTGCAATGGACTTCACTAACTGAGTTTCGAGCAGAACATCCTGAAATACGATGGATCTTCGGTGAACTAGAACGAGGGAGTTTGCTCCTACTCTTTCTTCTTTTAACCACTGCAATAAATAGTATGGCAGACACCTATCTACAGCCAAGTGCGTATCTACCCGATTTTGGCCCCTTTCGTTCGTTATGGCTCTATACAAAATGATACGAATAAATCGGCTAAACTGTCCATAAACTGTCATCGCACTGCTACGCTTTTCATGGGCAAGCGTTTGGAAAGCCCTACATGAGAAATTAAACAGCATCTTAATGCAACTGTAAGACCTCATAGTTCATGGTATAAAAAACCACCATTGCAGTTTTCACTACTCAGATGGTTTCAACTTTTGTTATCTCTTTCCTATACGCTCCTCCAAGCAAACAGGTGAATAGCTTATAGTGTTGTGTGTTGCGAGATAAAAGAAGTAACCCTAAGGATGGTTTTCTGTAGAGGCCTCTGGATTGTATGGTATACTGAAAAGGCATACCGATCTTTTGATCTGAGAGGAGATACGATGTCTACGTATGATAAGCACCCTAACGCATTGGAGAAAGATGTTGCTGTGGTGAAACAGGACATCGTTTATAAGCTTAATGACACCAATAGCGCAGTAGGCATCATCAAAAGAGTACTTGAAAACCAGGGACGGAATATTAAGTTTCTAATCAACCAGACAAAGACCATAGACCTTTTTAAGCCTTTTGTTTGATACAGATCGATTTGATGTTCTTGACAATCTCTCCACCGTCGTGTACGATGCAGTCAAAGAAGCCATCGACGCAAGTTGAATACCTGAGGATGAGTAAATATGAAGCTAGAGGGAGGTAGAAGCAATGTCAAGTGATGCATTGGAAATACTTGGCGCGAATATTGTAATTCTTCCTGAGGAACCTCTGACGCAACCCATAAATACAGTATCGTTATTTGAGGAAAAAGATATTGCGTCATTAATACGGAAACCATTGACGGTTGGTCAAGCGCTTAGTTTTGAGGTAACGCTTGGGGCCACTACTGGGATGTATCAATTTGAAAGCATGCGAAGCCAAAAGACTATCAACTTAAGTTCGGTGCGTATTGAGGTTCATGATCGTTCAGGTGAATCTGATTTTGAAGCCGCAAAGATTCCTGAAACTATGCTGGCATTGGCGAACGCTTTGCATGTCAAGCGTATTAAAGCTATCGGAGCAAATTGGGATATAACATTCAAATCATCTGATAGTACTGCCGCCAGTGCAGTAATTGCTAAAAAGCTTTTACGGCAAGATATGAGCTTTTTGCCGTCCAATATGACGCTTGCTGGTGGATCTGCTCGCTTATTTCTAGCTGATGATTCGGGAGTGCAATATATACTAGGAATTGAGCCTCGCGGGCAATCTCCATCGACAGATGAGTTTTGGATGACATGCAATGCCAATCTCAACAATCCAGAATCTTTGTCTATTGAATCGCTCAAAGAAATGTTTCAACAGAGTTACTCTTTGCTTTTTAAAGTGAAAGAGTCACTCTTCCCTGCATCCCAATCTTAATTGGATGAGAGTATCTCTATTCTCTAAAAAGGGTTCTAGATGGAATTAGCAGATGTTTCCAATAAGAGCAATACATTTGGCAACAATGCCGCATTAGTGACAACTACCGCAGTAGGCAGATCACTAATTTTTCAAGAAAGCCAAGTGCAATTCACTAATTTTTCTGCTTGGACGGCGGCAAGTACTGCAAACATATCGGGAACTTCAACCCTTAGTCAGCAATTTGTGGTTTTTCGATATGTTACTGGCAATGAGGATCTTCTCTTCAGCAAGGAAAATATTGCAAGTTTAGGTCTTTCAGGCGCGCCTGTCCTTGTTTTCTCCGATTTTTTTCCTTTGAAAGGAACAAACGAGTGAACTTCGGGATCGCCTACGAGCTGCGAGGCTTACGGCGACAAAGTGGCAGTAGTACTCAAACGCCTGGGGTAATGCCCAGGACAGGGGGAAGGGCCACAGGGAAAGGTGGACAAATCCCTACGGGTGCGGTGGAGGCCGCAGAAGCCCAATATCGGTAGAGCCACATTCCCGGAGAGCCGTGTGCCTTGAAAGGGGCCTGCATGGTTCGGGAAGGGGCAGTTGGAAAAGGGCTGTCTTCGTGATACTACCTAAAGGCGTTTTAGGTAAGTCTGAAGAAAGAACGGTACCTCGCTGGCTGCCTACTTCATGAAGACCTGCTCATTTGAGTTCATTTCCATCAGCTTTTTTGAGTTCTCCACTAGATAGTGGTATTGTTGGCGAATTAGTTTTTCATGCTCAGCCTAATAGCACCTTCGTGCTTACTATAAGCTCGCTTTTTGATTTCGCCAACAATATCCTAGTGTGGCTCTACCGGATACACACTGAACCGCGACAAATGCAGATGCAAAGTATGCTCGACTCCTCTGCTCGGTGGAAATCTTCAGACTCACCATAAAAATCCCTTTCTCCCGATCGAGCAAGTGAACAAGGTAGCAAACCTTGTCAGCCTTTGTACACGTTGTAATGCTCTCGTTCATAGCACCGATCCTAATCCATTTGGTATGGGAGGAAAGCCCCATACCAAATTGGAAGCATACCGCCGAGAAGTAAAGCCTGTAAAGAAGTAATCACCTAGGATTCATGGAACGCCGTGTGACGGGAGACTGTCACGCACGGTGTGAAGCGGGGGAAAAGAAGGAGATCGCATCAAATTCTTACCTATCGCTATCCATGAGGTGTAAAGCGTAAGATCGGTTTAATTCCCGAATTTACGATTATAGAGCCTCAAGAGGCTTTCAATCGTGTTCTTTCTCCTGTTCGACACTTCTTTTTTTATATTTTTCATCTCTCGCTTAAAGAAATTTTGTTGGGTAACACTCCTGAGATACTCATTCATGCCAGATTTTTCAAAAATATAATGTGATTTGTCGCAGTAATATTTATCACTGAGGTTTTGTCCACGAGATAAATATGGCATTCCAAATAAGGAAAAACGTCTAATTGAGCAAATATAATTCACTGCACCTTCCTCTATTTCAGAAAATTTTTTCTCAAGAAGTGCTTTAACTTCTGATTCATGCTCTTCTTTGAATTTATTGTTATCTCCAGATGGTATATTATTGAGTACATTGAACAGTATATTGATATCCCTATTTTCATCAAATGTGTTTGATCTATATAGTTTATATACTTCGTTACCGTACTGATAGCCTGCTAGTAAAGCTCTTTCTTCTTTTGATAGTTGTTTCTTTTTGTTAGACCACTCGCGAAGGAAACTGTCACGTTCGTCCTTGTATTTGACAAACTCTTCCACGGCCTCAGGCGGATATCCAAACAATAAGCCAAGTTTTATATCCTGTTGTTTTCCCCATTTTTTTTCTTTGAGTGACTTGATTAGAGCTGAAATATACGCAGGTATTGATGATCCAGCGGTATAGTCATCAAAGTAGTGTGAATATTTAGGATTAGTGAGTACCTTTTTAACGCCGCTTTCAGTAAAGGCGTTTTTGCCATCTTTCTCTCTCACGTTCATGGGACTTTGAGCTGAATAACCGTGGCGTTTTGTATACGTCCGACTCAGATGATGCTATTTTCGAGTCTGAGGGTTGGAGCATGGATGATTCCCTACCATGTACTGTGTCACTTCTGAAAGATTTATCTGCCATAAGTATTAACCCTTTTTTGCTTCATTGAGAACTCTTTTCCACTCATATCCTGATAAGTGGGCACGCTGTTCATGACAGCCTATTACGGAGTCCCTGGCGATTATGCTATGATCCCGCTAAAAGTCAGCAAGCTCAGGATACATACAATAACCAGAGCAGCGGAGAGGATCATAAGTGCGACGTTCAGGCAACTGAAGCCTGGTTGAACAGTCCCTTGCCAGGCAGATACAGCGGGTAACGAGTTCAGTGGCTCCACGCGCGGTAGCGTTGTGAGCAAGGATGAAAATGCCGCCTGCATATCCGCTGGTCGGGCATAGCGATGCGAGATTGAGAGGCGTAGTTCGTGGCAGAGGATCTCTTCCATATATTGCGATACAGTGGGATTCAGACGGCGGGCGGGTGGATAGAAGAAGTTACAGCGGTCCTGTGGCGGATAGCCTGTAACAGCATGATGCAGAACTGCCGCCAATGAAAACAGGTCGGATGCAGGCTGCGCGACGTTGTTCCGCTGCTCCGGCGCAGTATAGCCAGGATGAGTCGTATACCTTTTGATACAAGGCCGCTCGCTCGGTAAGAAAAGCGGCAGCATAATCAAGGAGACCCGTTTGCCATCCAGACTCACGATGATTGTGTCAGACGAGATCGCTCCGTGAACATAGGCAGGCTGCTGATGTGAGAAGAATGTCAGTATCTCACAGATCTGCCGTCCGTACATGATGACCTGCCGTTCGGGCAATGCCCCTCCACTTTGTTTGAGCAACGTAGCCAGGCTCTCTCCCTCCATATATTCCAGCACGATAAAGGAGCGTTTTTTTTCGGTAAAGACATCCAGAACTTTGGGAATACCTGGGTATTGTGCCAGATTAGAGAGGCGACGGGCAATAAAGTCAATGTTTAACCGCCCCGACTTCATCAGTTCACTAAACGTTGAAAGATCTACTTCTCGCAATACAACGCGGCGGCTATCCTGTGCGCTATCGATAGCAAACCAGGCCATACCCTGAGATTGTTGACTCTCAGGAAGTACGATTTCTTTTGTGAGATAATAGCGCCCGATTTTAAGGAGGGCATCAGCTTCTAACGGCCTCATTGCTGATGATACCGATGAGTTTATCGATACTTCAAACGACTTTTGTTGACTGGAGAGCGCAGTTAACCTTATAGCGGAGAGTACTGATGCCCGTAATTTGTCGCTGGATGTATAGCCACAACGTAGACATATCCTTCCGCATCCATCGCTTGCGGATTGACAGCGAGGGCAATACATGCAGACCTCCTGAATAGAGCGCTGACTTCACATCCTAAAAAACTGCTGTACAAATGAGCGAGATCCTATGCATCAGTATCCTCATATATCGCCGGTGGCATTAGCGTAATTATAAGAGATATGGAGCGCAAAGACAGGGGCAACGTAGGGACAGTTATAACTAGCTACAGCATCTGTGTTATAATAGCGCAAATAGGTGAAACCCATTGATATAGACAGGATGACACAACGGATGTCCAGGACTCCACTACCACAGGAATCTCCCACTGACACAGTATCCAGAAGGCGCTTGCAGACTTTCCGAGCTTTACACTATCGCAATTTTCGGCTCTTATGGATCAGCCTTATTGTCTCATCCGTAGGAACTTGGTTACAAATTGTCTCGCAAAGCCTGCTCGTGCTCAAGATTACCCATAATTCGCCGCTAGCGTTGGGCATTGTTTCGTTAGCACAGGCGGCCTCCTTCTTCTTGTTCGCCATTATCGGCGGTAGCATTGCCGACCGCGCCGATAAACGCCTCTTCTTGCTGATTACGCAAAGTCTCTCAATGCTGCTGGCTTTCATATTAGGTCTCCTGACGGTTACTGGGACTATTCAGGTCTGGATGATCGTTCTATTAGCTTTCTGCTCCGGCACAGTACTCAGTTTTGACCAACCAGCCCGCTCTTCTCTCATACCAACACTGGTTCCACGCGAAGATCTGATGAATGCTATTTCTTTACAATCAACGGTTTTCAACGGCGCGGCTTTTATTGGACCGACCCTGGCTGGCATTATGCTCGGTCTGTTCAGCAACCTGGGCCAATATGTAGGCATCAAGGCAGATCTGGTGGGCTACGCGGGAAACTTTTTCTTAAATGCCATCAGCTACCTTGGCGTCTTGGTTGTCCTTTATTTCCTTCGCGTACCAGAGGAGGAGGCGCGCCAGAGCAGAGATAGCAGAGGACCTATGCTGACAGCAGTTCATGAGTCATTGAGAGTCGTGAGGAAAGATCCGGCTCTCCCCTGGATCTTATCGGGATACGCAGCATTGCTCTTCTTTGGTCCATCTACCTCATTGATCTTGCCGATCTTTGCGACACAGATCCTACATCTCTCGGCATTCCAGTTGGGCCTGCTCTTCTCTGCATCAGGATTGGGCGTTATCTTAGGGGCGTTGACCGTGGCCTCGCTGGGTGACTTTCAGTACAAGGGACACTTGCTATTGACCTCTTTTCTGCTCTGGACAGCCGCATTGATGCTATTTGGCATCAGTAAACAGCTCTGGCTCTCAATGCTGCTACTGGTCTTCTTAGGCATTGGACAAAACGGCGTGGGTGCCACAACGATGACACTGCTCCAAACGCGGGTGCCACCCACGATGCGCGGACGCGTCATGAGTCTGAATACGCTGACCATTATGGGCATTCGTCCGCTCGGCGACTTCCCGGCCAGCGCATTGATTGCTCTGGTCGGTGGTCCTTTGACGGTGCTGCTCTGCGCAACTATTGTCGGGCTTTACTCACTCTATCTGCTCGTTACACGACCTGTCATACGCTCTTTGTGAAGCACTTCATAGTCAATTACCCCGGCCTGAAGGCACGGAGCTTGGGTCTGGACTCCACCGCAACTCAGCATACCTTCGCAGGCGTGCCGCTTTGGCTTCTCGGTCCGACCCATCAGGGGAGACTGACAAGCCCCTTTCAGGTATAGGTTTTTTGGTGAACGTTTGAAATGCTTGTGATGCTTCTCTTGCGCAAGGAAAAGATGAGAAAGAGCGCACGTTTTGCTTCTCAATCTCCCTTATGCACAGTTTGAAAACGGGTTTTTGACACCTTTCCAAAAAACCTATACTTGAAAGGCCATTCCTCCCCGGCCTGAAGGCCTGATTCTTACCCACATCTTTCGAGATATTCGGGCGATACGGGCGCGATAAATCTGGCCCCTACATCTCTGGCAATACATTGCCTTTCTTTTCCTTTCTGGCAATGAATGGTCGTAGAGGATCTGCGCAGCGATTGATCGCCCGTAGGTAGGGGCCAGATTTATCGCGCCCGTTTTGATCTTCACACATGTATTGCATCAAATATAGCGTTAACGTATTATTTTTTCAAAGATCATATTTACACATGTTTTGCTCTTCTTGAAACAATACGTCGTCTTTTTCCCAGCCTCACATTGCCTCAAATCTCGCAGTGATGACCGAGAAAGATGTGGGTAAAAGACAGGCCTGAAGGCGCGGGGCATCCTGACCCGTTATGGTGAAGCTCATGGGGGAGTCGCAGATGAAACCTTTGAGGTCAAGAAAGGCGTGTTAAGAGCAAGTCATGCCTGCGCAACGTCGCCCAGGCAACGCTGCAACTGACCCTCACCGGTCCTATCGCCAAGACGGGAGGCATGCATGGCGGCCCGGCGCAACATTATCTGCAATATAGGCACGTAACCATGGCTGTCCGACATCTGCGCCGCACTTAACGCAACGCGCACCGCTTCCTGTAGATCCTGCGGCTCACCAGCAGTTTCTAGATGCTCGAAGGCCGCAAGCCATTGTTCCAGGCTCGGCTGCGCTTCATTACAGTAGGAAGCGGCAACCACGCGGTGTACGCGACGGTGTTCTGGCAGTGGCAAGTGCGTCAACGCGAAATGGCAAATCTGGAGATGAATCGTATACATTCTTCCATCAAACTGTATAAATGAAGCCTGCACCAGTTCGTCACGCGCTGCGCGCCAGTTAGCAGCCAGTTCTGCGGCGACAAGCTCATCATGCTCGGACAGCATCTGTCTATCCATGCTGACAGTGGAGTGATGCGGCACCGTAGATGCAGGATCAGGAACTCCTGCTGTTACTACCATGAGAATCTGCTCACGACTGAAAGGCAGCGTGAAAGCGGCAAGGTAAGCTAAAAGTAAACGCGCAGTGGGATGCAAACGGCGATACGAGACCTCCAGAGCGGCCAGAATACCGGCCAGTGGCGTCGTCTCACGCAATTCATCCCGAATCTCCTCCAACGAGCGCGTAGCTGCCTCCGGCGTATATATTTTCCCTCCTATCGAGCGTGCAGTACCAAAGATAAGTTCTGCGCCAAGAGGATAGCCATCCAGCAAAGTACAAATGTCGCGCAAGACCTGCTGCTGCTGTGGATCTTCCAGGTGGATACGCTGATCCAGGCCAGTTGCCGCCGCGAGATCGTTGAAGAGGTCCAGCAAATCGCCTCCTGTCATTTTGCCAACGCGATACTCATACCAGCGGCAATGGGTCCCCTCGACCGCTAACATATGCTCAGGATTTGAGTGCGACGTTACCAGCACCACAACTTCCTGCGGTAATGCGCACAAAAATTGCAGCCAGGCTTCCAGCTCCGTACGATCCTTCACTTCTTCAAAGCTATCCAACAGTAAAAGACACGGCAATTCACGGCTGGCGAGCGAACGCAATGTCCCCTGTATCAGTCGGACACGATAAGTCACGTCAGTTGCAGACATATTGCGCACCGGTACATGTAAAAAGTGCATCAGTTCCAGCAATGCATCCGCGAACGACTTGCCATCCTGTACAGAGACGCCTACGATGCCGCCGGGAAACTTCTCACGGTTACGTCGCACCGTTTCCAGGGCCAGCGCACTCTTCCCAATACCCGCTGTTCCCGTTATGGCTATATGATGTGTATACCGGCTGTCTGAACGCTTCTGCACCTGATTGGCCTTCCGCGCACCTGTAGCGGCAGACGTCAGCAGCTCATCCATATCTCGTAGTTCCTGTGCACGCCCGATAAAGTTGGCAGGCGGTCCCAGATGCGCCAGTGGATGACCATGTTGTCCCAGATCATCATGGGCAGCGACCAGGGCCACGGGACCCTCTTTACCCTCCGCTACATGCCTGTAAAGTACAGGGATAAACCAGCTTTTCTGCTGCATGGGCAACAGCGCCTGCCGGGCACGGGCCAGGGCTTCTTCTAGCGTCCTGCCATCGGCCAGGGCTTCGTAGAAATGATACATGAAGGTCGGGCTGAGGTCATCTTGTAACGAGAAGGGCATCGCAACAACTGCCGGGACCTGAGCTGTCACCAGGGCGGTTGCCAGTGTCGCATCAACAGCGGCATGACGCTGCTGCTGACGACGCGCGTTTTTGACGGTAATGGTGGCAGTCTCGCAGGCAGAAAAAACTGCCAGACGTACATCACTGCTCAGAAAGAGGCCACGCAACGACTGTGTATCAATAAAACGCTTTGAGCCATCATCGTCGCAAAAACATAAATAAGTTTGTGGCTTGCTACGACCCAGTGCAGTACTGCAAGCAATACATTTGGAAACATTCGGATCGTTGACGGTCTCACAGTTCTCATTTGGACATAGGCGACCATGCGCCCCATGTCCGTCAAATTGCACCACATAGCAAGGAACGGTCGTATCGCTGTCATCCAGCATACTGGCTCCGCCATATGAATTCAGGTAGCGTACCAGTTGACCAAAAGTAGGCGGCTCCAGGCGGTCTAAAAAAACCTGTCCGTTCTCGATGAGTGGCGTTAGGGCTTGCTCCATGGCCTCAAAACTGCGTTCAGTCTCTAGCGGAACACAATCTGTCGGCGAGGAGGCTATGTAGAGCACACGGAACGGTGGATGCACGGGCAGCTCACAACCAACAGGAATATCTGGGCGCAATAAGACACGACTCAACGTGAAAATACCCGATACGAGCAGAAAATGGTCCCCGTTATGCAAGAGTTCCCACGGGTAACGCACAAATTCGTCACATCCGGGATCAAAACCAAGCGATAACGCAACCGTACCACGCCGCTTCAGTGTGCGCTGAATGATCCCACGCAACACCATTTGCACGGGCTTTTCTGTATCTCCCCGGTTGATGTCAGCCACTCCGACGCAACACAAGGAGGCAAAGAGACGCTGACCAACTTCACATAACATAGCATCGCTGCTATCTAGATCATTCAATTTCTTCTGCAGCGCGTTGAATTGTCTACCTGTATATGGAGGAACAAAACTACCACTTACCGTACGTCCAGACCAACTCTCCTTGACTCGCAGCTCATAGGTACCATCTTCACGCGAGTGGAATAGCAGATTTACTGTCTCGCCCATATATGTGAAGTCTCTCGCATTCCCTGACCTTCAGTTATAACACTTGCGACACACGTGTAATAGATAACTCTACCGCATATTAAGTATAACATAAACCTTTTGTCATGCACAGAGATCCCATATAAAAAATGTTACTCTCCCCAATACAGCTCGACCCGACCAAAGCGCACCGTATCCCCTACCTGCACACCCACCTCCTCCAGAGCCTTGGTCACACCCATTTTTGCTAACATTACCTGAAGACGAGCCATACCTTCTTCGCTCTCCTGATTCGTCATACTCACCGCACGCTCTACGCGCTTACCATGCACCACATAGACACCCAACTCTTTCGTCACTGAAAACGCATCGTCAGGCTGTGGACGCAGAACCGGACCTTCCATATCAATCACAGATTGGGCGGCAGCTCGCTCGGCCTCTTCCTGATAAATCTCACGCAAACGTTTGGCGGCATATCCCATCAACTCTTCTGTCCCCTGATGAGCCACGGCAGAGATAGCAAAGACGGGATACCCGGCGGCTTCTGCCTTCTCTTTGAGTTCAGGCCAGCGTTCCTGTGCTTCTGGCACATCCATCTTGTTCAACACGACAATCTGTGGACGTTGCGCAAGTTGCTCGTCATAGGCATGTAATTCATTATTGATGGCCTGAAAATCTTGCCAGGGATCACGATCTTCTAACGAAGCACCATCCAACATATGTATCAGCAAGCGTGTACGCTGCACATGACGCAAAAATTCATGGCCCAGCCCAACCCCTTGAGCCGCGCCTTCTATAAGCCCGGGAATGTCGGCCAGAACAAAGCTAAAGCCATCGCCGCGTCTCGCCTGGCCGACCTCGACTACTCCCAGGTTGGGCGCGAGCGTGGTAAAAGGATAATCAGCAATCTTGGGCTGTGCCGCTGTTACCACCGAGAGCAGCGTTGATTTCCCAGCATTTGGATAGCCCACTAATCCAACGTCAGCGATCAAACGCAGTTCCAGAGTAAGCGAACGCTCTTCGCCGGGTTCGCCCTTCTGCGCTTCCTTCGGCGTCTGGTGGGTTGCCGTAGCAAAATGCGTATTTCCCAGACCTCCACGCCCACCACGCGCAACCATTACCCGCTGCCCATCCTCAACAAGATCAGCTACGAGCGCATGCGTATCGGCATCGCGAATAACCGTACCAGGGGGCACTTTCAAAACAACATCCTCCCCCTTTGCCCCGTGCATCTTCTGGCGAATACCAGATTTACCGGCCTCGGCTTTAAACTGGTGACGATAACGGTAGTCAATTAAGGAGTTCAGGTTGTGTGTGGCCTCAAAGTAGACGCTACCACCACGGCCACCATCACCACCGTCAGGACCGCCGAACGGCGCAAACTTTTCCCGGCGAAAGTGCATCGAACCGTCACCACCAGCTCCTGCTTTTACATAAATCTTTGTGTGATCGTATAACATACTTTATCCCTGATATCAGCGTGGAAATGCACGCATTTCTTCTTCTTCTTAATTATTGTTGCGGCGCAATGGAGTATATCACAAATCGCAGCGAAGAGATAGCTATCAACGCCCCAACGTCAATGTCGGGCAATCTGAGAGAATGGCATGAGGTTGACAGTGTATTTTTTTCGTGTATGATCCTACCACAATATTTAGAATACTATGCGTTGATCAGGACTAGTAGACAATAGTGATGCGCCAGAGTAGCATGCAATGCGCTCAACAGCAGCGATTGAGCATGTTTACACACCAAACTGTATGGAGATCAGCAAACTCGCCGATTTTTTGCATGTTCCATCTGCCAAAATTATAAAAACGGTCTGCTATGTTGCTGCCGCATGCCCATCTTTCAAGCACTCGCGGCAGGTAAATGCACGCCTGCGAGGAGTTTCTGTAGCACCTGAGCCGACGTATAAGGATACGGGGTTTCGCGCACAAAAATACGCGCCGTCGGATGATCAAACACAGAATAACTCTCGTCAGCCCCACTATCATTCAGCGTAATCCCCAACAGATGTGGCCGATCCTCGAACTGCGCCGCCAGATGGAAGCCGAGTTGTCCGCTGAAAAGAAGTTGATAATAGTGGATAGTGAGCGGATAACGCGCTGGTAGGCGTGGAATAGACTTATCCAGGCGATCAGTTGGCATGATAATTGCATTGATCGTCGGCAGTAGTTTGGCGAGCAACTGCGCCTTGGCAAGTGTATCATCATCATAGAGGGGCAGACCAGTCGTCGCCTGACCGCCACTCAGATAGCTAGCCTGCGTATAGATCGCTGGACTATGATTGCCAACAGCCACAGGCAAAGCATCGTCCCACTGCTCATAGGTCAGGACACTGCCCGCTGGCAAATGAGCATACATCCAGAGAGAAGCCTGTACACGTGTGTTCGGTGCACTGTAGACATTCAAGAGAGCCAGGCCCTGAAAGATCGTACCTGCCAGCACAAAGACGACCGCTCCCACTTGCAAGATGGGCACAATGATGCGTAATTTCTTGAGATAGTCGCGCTGCGGCTGCCATTCACGATAGACAAACGCGACAACGACGGCGGCTGCCATCACTGTCAATAAAGGGTAGATGGGCAGCATATAGCGCATAAACTTGACATAGAAGCTGCCGGTGATCAGGGTAAAGATAATCACCCAGGCCAGGACGACGATCCAGGCATCGATGTGACCACGCAAGACACGCCAGCAACACCAGAGAAATCCAAGCAAGGCACAGATGCCCAGTGTCAGCCCCAGACCCCACAACAGTATATTCTGGAACTCATACAGATAAATCGGTGTGCCCGCGAATTGCCGCACATAGGGATAATCCAACAGCCCTCGGGCTAAATCTCCCTGCGTCGTTACCTGTTGGATATAATCGGTCCTGTCCAGTAACGCATACGGCTGCGTGACGAAAAAGAACAGGATGGTTACGCTAGCAGCAATCAGCAACGCCAGCAAAGCATCCCAGAGATCACGTTGCCGATACCAACGCAGGAGTAATGCCCCAACCACCGGCACAGCCAGCGGAGCCGCGCTAAATTTTGTCGCCATTGCCAGACCATAGCCCAGTCCCATCACACACGCCCAGATCAGCGGCCTCTTGCTATCGACAAACGCCACACAGGCCAGCATCGTCAGCATCACGAAGAAGAGCAGGACAACATCAACGGCGTAGAAATGCGCGAGCTGGATCTGGAACGGTGTAAATGCGACCAGCGCAGCCGCGAGCAACGCGACACTCCAGGCACGCGGTCGTCCTGGTAGCTCATCACGCGTGAGACGCAGACCCAGCAAGCCGGTCAGCAGGATCGTACCGCTATCAAAGAGCACTGAGAGCACCCGACCAGCCAGCGTGAACTTGACAAAATAGTCAGGCATCGATGTTGTATATCCAAGCACGTGTCCGACGAAAGCCAGCAGGTAGAGAGGGAAAGAGCCATAGGCAAAAAATTGTGGGTTGAGCGGCGAGGTTTGGGGATCGAGGAACTGTGCCCAGCTCGTAGGCCACGCCAACGCAGTGACGTGAAAGAGAATTTGCCGCTCATCGGGTTGAAAGCTATTGCCCTGGTCCCAATTGAGGCCATAGAGCCGTAAGAGCAAACCCAGGAGTACCAGTCCCCCTAAGGCCAGAGATCGCCAACGGATAACAAGTTTCACGACAAGAAATCCCTTCCTCAATATATGTGGTCGAGAGCGTACGTTCTAGTTACAGAAATAGTGCTAGCAATGTGCGCTCCAGTGCAAAATCACTTGACGTCTTCGGCATCATTCGACGAACATGATGCGTACTAGAAGGCGATGCCAGACGGTTCCATTTGCTTTGATCCGTCTGAGGATATTGCAACTAGTATAGGGATAACTCCAGACGACGTCAAGTAATGACAATTAGTCCATTTCTCCTCTTCCTCCCCCATGTAACTTTGTAACTTTGTAACTTTTGGGGTTCTAAACGCGCTTGAGAAGCCAATTCACGAAAGTTACATGAAAGTTACAAAGTTACAATTCCTATTTTATCAGTTTTGTACTTTAGTGTATATTTTTATAATTAAATATATATACTATATAATACTAAAGATTATCTATCTGAAAGTTACAAAGTTACAAAGTTGCACGCTTCCTTTCCGTGTAACTTTGTAACTTTGTGGAAGTGTGATTCATGCAGAAGAGGTTAAATAGTATATAAGGACCCAGGCCAACAATGCCATTAGTGGGAAAAGCATTGTGCATCAGTCAGAGGCATGATAGCATGTGCTCAAAGATAGACCATCGGTTTACAGAGGAGGGAAATGATGGCAACGGAACAGGTGCAAAATGATACGATCTATGAGCTACCACTACACACACTCCTGGCAGTAGCACCGGACATATCCTGGCAGAATCCTCCAGTCATCACTGCCAATCTTGCGCCAACTGAAGTATGCCAGATCATCGGAAACTGGTATGTGAGCTGTAGTAGTGAGACACACCGCTCTAGCCAGGGCCAATTCTTTACGCCTCAGACGTTAGCACGCTACATGGCAAAACATGCAGGCATCCTGACCAAGCACGTAGCTGTCCTCGATCCTGGTGCCGGAGTTGGCATGCTAGCAAGCGCTGTCTGCGAAGTAGCTCTCCAACAACAGGTGTCGCATATCTTTATCTCTGCATACGAATCAGATCCGATTTTGCATATACTTTGTACGTTTACGCTTAACTATGCTCGTGATATGCTACAAATGTATGGCATAGACGTATCCATCGAGGTACACCGCAGCGATTTTGTCGAGGCCATGGCGGAACAATTCACACAAGTGTCATTATGGGCTAAAGACACCCAACCTCAACGTCCACCTGATCTCGTCATCCTTAATCCACCGTATTTTAAGGTAAATCAGCAAGATCCAAGGGCAAAACTGGTCAAAGACATCGCTCAGGGACGGACAAACATGTACACCATGTTTATGTCCCTAGCGGCATCTGCCCTGCGGGTCGGTGGGCAATTTGTATCTATCACACCACGATCTTTTGCGTCTGGTGCCTATTTTCAACAGTTTCGTCAACAGTTCTTCAGCACTATCACGCCTGATCTCATTCACATCTTTGATTCGCGCCGCTCAGCATTTGAGGATAACGACATTCTCCAGGAAAACATTGTTCTCTGCGGAACGAAAAAAGCTGCCGACTCCGTAGATATCCCTTATGTTACAATCTCCAGAAGTCATGGCCTGCATGATCTTGCTCATGCGCTGATCCAACAGGTAAAGCGCCAACTCATTATTGATGACAAAGAGCAAGATCCCATGCTCTACCTGCCGATGAGTGACATAGACGTACACCTGCTCCAGGCATTTGCCCGCTGGAAAAACTATCTGGCTACCTACAGACTGGAAATATCCACAGGACCAGTCGTACCATTTCGCCACATCGATGCACTTACCACCCTGGAAAATGTCTCTCTGGGTAAGGCTGTTCCTCTGATCTGGCTACAACATGTACGACGCATGAAGATTACATGGCCTCTCAGCAAATTTGCCAAACAGCAAGCAGTGCTCTGTCAAGCGAGCCACAAATTGTTAGTGAACAACGGGACACAAATCGTTTTGCGGCGCTTCAGTGCTAAGGAAGAGCTGCATCGTATAACAGCAGCAGTTTTACGCGAAGGCACGTTTGGAACTGAATTCATTGCATTAGAGAACCATCTTAATTACATCTATCGTCCTCAGGGCACACTTTCTTATGCGGAAGCGGTAGGATTAGCAGCATTCCTCAATAGTTCTCTTGTCGACCGTTATTTTCGCATTGCAAGCGGCAACACGCAGGTCAGCGCAACTGAATTGCGTAAGCTCCCATTGCCACCAAAGGAAAATATTGTTGGCATAGGCGAACAAATAATTGATAAACAAGCTGAAGAAGATTCCGAAGCATCTGAACAGATTATTATGGATGTACTCAAACAAGACCTGATTGTCGGCAACGAAGATGAAGACATCCAGATACCAATACTCAAAGATTCGAGGATTTTAATGGGAAAAATTCAGGAAGCACAACGCATCCTACAAGATCTTGGTCTACCTTCCGCCCAACAGAATGAAATTAGTGCATTAACGCTGTTAGCATTATGTGACCTTGCCGAAACTTCCCCATGGGCTGAAATATCACAGAAGCCAATAACGATCCATAACATGATGGGTTTTATGAAACACTACTACGGCAGAACTTATGCTGAAAATACACGTGAGGTCGTGCGTCGCCAGGTTATTCATCAATTTGAGCAAGCACGTCTGGTGGACCGCAACCCGGATGATCATTTACGACCTACGAATAGCCCTAATACATGCTACGCTCTAACCAGTGAAGCCTTCAATGTACTCACGCAATTTGGAACCTCAGGTTGGGAAACAGCTCTGTCGTCCTTTATCGCACAATTTGGAGCACTTGTAGAACAGTACCAAAAGAGCCGCCAAGCAGTAGCGCTGCCTTTGAAGCTCGCAGAGGGAAGCCAATTTTATTTAACACCTGGCAGACACAACGAATTACAAATTGCCATTGTAGAAATTTTTGGACCACGTTACGCCCCTGGCTCGTTGGTGCTCTACCTGGATGATGCTGCAAGCAAATTTGTGATTTATGAGACTGCACGCCTTGAGCAACTTGGGGTTCCTATTACAACACATGATAAACTCCCTGATGTTATTCTCTATCAGGCTGAGAAGAATTGGCTTTACCTCGTTGAAGCAGTGACCTCACATGGCCCAGTTTCACACAAACGCAAATATGAACTTGAAAAGTTGCTGCAAAACTGTACAGCCGAGCAAATATATGTCACAGCATTTCTCCACAGCAAAGAATTTGGCCGACACGCCACAAAGATCGCCTGGGAAACTGAGGTATGGATTGCAGAAACACCCGAGCACATGATTCACTACAACGGTGATAGGTTTTCTGGCCCTTACAAACGAGCAGACGATGCTGATCAATAACTGTATACCAGTGGCAGAGTCCTTCTCTACCACTGGTACCCAGATCGTTTATCCTCAGTTACGCAGCTACATGTCCGGCTGGTCCCGCCAGTTGCGCAGATACCAGACTACCTGTTTGTACAACAGCTTTGAGTTGACCCTCCACCATGTCCACCAACACAACATCACCGGCTACACAGGTACCTTGCAGTAGCGCTTCTGCCAGCATGTCCTCCAGCAAACGCTGCACCGTGCGCCGCAACGGACGCGCACCGTACTCGGCATCATAGCCACACGCAACGAACAGCACGCGCGCAGCATCTGAGACCTGCAACTCGATGTGTTGCGCGGCTAAGCGCTTCTGCGTCTGCGCAACCAGCATATCGACGATCTCGCGCAGATGTTCCGGCTCCAGCGGATGGAAAACAATCGTCTCATCAATACGATTGAGCAATTCAGGTCTGAAAACTTCTCTGAGCGCTAGAGGGATCAACGCCTGCATACGCTCATGGGTATGCCGCTGGCGCTTCTGCTCGTTACGCTGCGTGGTGAAGAGCATATCTCCTCGTGACCACTCTATGGTCCCCACGTTCGATGTGAGAATGATAATAGTATGCCTGAAATCAACTGCTTGTCCTTGCGCATTTGTGAGACAACCATCCTCAAGGATCTGTAACAACAAGTCAAAGACCTTGGGGTGTGCCTTCTCTACTTCGTCAAAAAGCACAATACTGTATGGACGGCGGCGGATGGCTTCGGTCAACTGACCAGCCTGATCATACCCAACGTATCCCGGAGGAGCACCGATCAGGCGCGCTGCGTGATGACTTTCCATAAATTCTGACATGTCTAGCTTGAAAAGCGCGTTTTCATCGCCAAAGAGTGTCTCTGCCAGCGCACGAGCCAGTTCGGTTTTGCCGACGCCCGTTGGACCAACAAAGATAAATGAGCCGATAGGACGACGGGCATCCCTCACGTCGGTACGCGAACGACGTACAGCCCTGGCTACAGCATGTACCGCTTCGCTTTGCCCAATCACCCGTCGATGCAGTGCTTGCTCCAGATTGAGCAGACGCAGCGACTCTTCTCCGACAATTTCTACGACCGGTATCCCGGTCCACATAGCAACAACTTTAGCGATATCCTGTACTCCAACGGGCGAACACTGCTGAAGATGCTGCTCACGCCACTCCAGTTCTGCCAACCACAAGCTCTGGCGGATCTGCCGCTCATTATGCAGCAAACGTGCAGCACGAGGAAAATCGTGTTGGACGATGGCATAATCCTTCTCACGCTGTACTGCCACCAGTCCATCGCGGAACTGCTGTACCGATATGGACATCAGCGAACTCTGTACACACACGCGCGCCGCTGCTTCATCCAGCAAATCAAGCGCTTTGTCAGGCTGGAAACGCACTGGAATATAACGCGATGACATCTTCACAGCAGCCAACAAGACTTCATCGCTAATCGTTACCTGATGAAAAACTTCATAGCGCGAACGTAACCCCTGGAGGATCTGAAATGTTTCCTCAGCATTGGTCTCAGCCACCAATACCGGCTGAAAACGGCGCTCCAGCGCAGGATCAGCCTCGATAAACTTGCGATATTCGTCTATCGTGGTTGAGCCAATACACTGAAATTCTCCACGCGCCAGCAGCGGCTTGAAGAGATTAGCAGCATCAACCGATCCCTCCGCAACGCCAGTCTGAGCCAGTGTATGCAATTCATCGATGACAACAATGATCCCCGCGACACTGGTAACTTCCTGCAAAATGCGCTTGAGCCGCTCCTCAAGGTCTCCACGAAAGCGCGTTCCCACAGAGAGCAGACCAACATCCAGCGCCACAACACGGGACAACAGGAGATTGTCAGGTACCTTGCCCTGGATAATACGTAGCGCCAGGCCCTCAGCTATCGCCGTCTTCCCAACACCAGCCGGACCAATCAGTACCGGGTTGTTTTTCGTGCGACGCGCCAGAATCTGCATCGTTCGCTCTAGCTCAGCCTCTCGACCAATCAGTGGATCAATAGTATCATCCAGCGCGGCCAGCGTCAGATCGCGACTGACCTGATTGAGCATAGGCGTCGTTTCATAACGCGCATAGTATTGCGCAGATAGATTTAAGCGCTCATAACCACCGCTTAGCAACACAGCCAGTTGATCACGCGCCAGCGTCAAGTGAATACCAAAACTCTCTAGCACACCCAGAGCTACACTGTCAGGTTCCTCAAGGATTGCCAGGAACAGGTGCTCAATCCTGATGCACTCGGATTTTTGCGTATTGGCAGCTCCCTCAGCACGTGCCAGGATAGCCCGCGAAGTTACACTCATCGCCGGTTCGCTCAAAATCGCTTTATTCCCATGTCCCACCACAAAATCTAAAGCCTGTATAATACTTTGTGCACTCACATGCAACGAGGCGAAAAGGCCTTCTATCAGTGGTATGTGTACATTGAGCACACCGAGAAGTAAATGTTCGGGAGCAATCAGTCGGTGTCTCAAACGTTGCGCTTCGTCGCGTGCATAAGCCAATGCCTGGCGCACATCCTGGCTGCATCTGTAGAGTTTCCCCATCACATCTCTCCTTTATCTCGCGCTAACATACATCGTCGCTATGAGTAGATATCGGGAGCGTACGCATTTCAAGCAGGTGTTGGGACCTGTTACCAGGCAAGATGAGGAGAAAAGTTTCTTTTCTCGTGGCGATATCACGATATTTTGTGAAGTTGCGAGTTTTCAAGCACCGATGATACAATAGAACAAAGTCCAGCAGAGAGACAGTATCAATCCGAAGAAGGAGTGAGGCAATGGTGATCGATTCACGCTACGAACACCCCCCGCACGGGGGCACGATGACATTTGCAGAATATCTAGAGTTGGAGCGTAGCACCCCAAACGCCAGGTACGAATATCTGAATGGCAGCGCGCGCCTGATGGCAGGCACATCAGTAGCTCATGACAGAATTAGCTTTAATGTACGTACCGCCATTGATTTGCATTTTCAGGCTGGTCCTTGCACCGTTTTTGGCGTCGATGTGAAAGTCTTGTTAGGGGTTAAAGCCGATGGGAGCGAACACCGCGTCTATCCCGATGCAACCGTGTCGTGTGACGTGGCAGATCGACGGCTCGGCAACAATCTGATTCGCTCCCCACGCATCGTGGTAGAAGTGCTCTCCCCGAGCACAGAGGCGATAGACAGAGACGAGAAACTTCAGGCATATAAAGCCTGCTCAACTATCCAGGAATATGTACTTATCAGCCAGTTCGCGCAGCACGTCGAGATCTATCGACGCGACACTGAAGATGGAACGACCTGGAGCAAGACCGAATACGGCCCAGGTCAAATAGTTACACTAAGCAGTGTGGATGTTGCCATGAGCATGGATGAAATCTATAGGAAAATCGACTTTACCGAGTTTTCAGCCGAGCACTAGCAGGAGAGCCTGTATCAACCTCACTCTATTACTATGGCTAGAGCAAATGGGTCTCTGGCTTGCATTTCTCAGCAATCACCCTTTATACTACATGGTAGTGCTAGATTGATGTCAATGGCCTCCCGCGAGGGATCGTGCAAAAAAAGGAGATGGCGCTCCCCCCTAATTGATATTGCCTTTGAAACATGGAGGATACCTGCGCTGCTGGAAGCATGGATAATAAGAAAGACATATGAGGAACGACGAACAAAAACCCGCTCAGTGGTCATATGAGGAAGAACCATCGCAATCTCCTCCTGGCCGCCCAGCACCAAAGCCTTTACCCAATAACCTGTATCGACCGCCGGTTAGCTACCCACAGCATCAAGGGAATGCCGCTGTACCTTCTCAGCCACCCCCGGGTTACTCAGCCGACTTGACGATGGATATGGGCAGCTCACTTGGCTATGGTCAGAGTATGGAATATCACTCCATCAGTATGCCACAGCCTACCCAGTCTCTGCCCCCTGTCCAGACCTATCAGGACCGTTTCCGGCAGCTACGCGAAGAGCGCATACGCCGTCGGCAGCAGCCTCGTACACCGACAAGTTCCCAGCCTCTTACACTGCGAGATAGGTTGCACTTGCCAGCAAGCAAAGCTGAGTTTTTGGCCCAGATCAAACAAAGCCCGCTCTTAGGCAAACACGGCACACCTGTCGTGCCACCGGCACGGCTAGGGGTTCAGAGGCAATCCTCCCCTCCACCTGCCCAATTTTCACCTGCTCAGTTTTCACCCGCAATTGCGACCCCTGCTAATGGGGGGCTGGCGTCGGCAGCCGATGCGGCCTCAAATACCGGTATGATTCAGCGTGCAAAGATTCAGCGCGCGGCGTTCTTGATCACTGGTGCATTCATCGGCAGCAGTATCCTGGGCCTTCTACGTACGTTTCTTTTTACATATATCTTTGGCGCAAGCAATTTTTCTGATTCTTTTAACAATGCCTACTTGATCCCGAATTTGCTCTTCACGATTGTGGCGGGAGGCGCACTTAGTTCAGCATTTATTCCAGTTTTCACAAAATATGCAGAAGGATTGAAAGATGAAAAGGCCGCCTGGCATATTGCCAGCAGCGCACTGAATATCTCAGTGGTCTTGATCATCAGTCTTTCTTTGCTCGCTATGCTCTTCACCCCGCTGCTTGTGCCAATCTACACGCTTCGCGCCGAGGTGCCACTAACTATAACGTTGACCCGTATCATGCTGCTCCAGGCCATTGTGCTTGGCTCTGGCGTCATTGTTAGCGCAGTACTCAACGCTAAACAGGATTTTACACTGACAGCCATAGGTACGATACTCTATAATGTCGGCCAGATTCTCGGCCTGCTTCCCGGTTTCATCATAGCATCCCATGTCAGGAATGGCACGCCTAGCGACCTGGCGATTTACTCCGCAACCTTTGGTGTCGTACTGGCGGCCATCCTCCAAGTTGGTGTGCAGATCCCGGGTCTGCGCAAGGTCAAGATGGTCTATACCTTCTCGTTCGACTGGCGCAACGCGGGCGTGATCCAGATTGGTCGCCAGATGGTCCCGCGTGTCGTTAACGCAGCGATGCTCACATTTAGCACTGCCGTGGACCGCTTTCTGCTTTCGTACCTGAGTGCAATAGCTACTGCACAGGTAATCAGTGGGTTGACTTCCGAGTATATCTATGCATTTTCAATCCTGGTGCTTCCGGTCTCCATCTTTGGCTCATCAGTCTCAACCGCTGCATTCCCGGCCCTGGCAAACTATGTGGTACGCGACCGGCTTGATCGCGTGCGTAGCATTATCATGGAGACTCTGCGCGAAATCCTCTTTCTCTCGATTCCTTCCTGTGTTGGGCTGCTTATTCTGACGATGTCAGTGATCCAGGTGCTGCTAGAACATGGTCACTTTACGTTGCAAGAGGCTCAGCTCACGGTCTACCCACTGTTTTTCTTCTCTGTGGGTCTGCCCGGCCTGGCTGCAGTCGAGATTCTTACGCGCGCCTTTTATGCGCTCAATGACAGTAGAACGCCTGTTATTATTAGTGTCGCGCAGTTCATCTTCAAGATTGCACTGAGTGTCATCCTGATCAATCTTGCGGTCTTTGGTGTACAGTGGGGCGTGGGCATGCTGGCTTTCTCAACCTCTGTCGCCAGTATACTCGAAGCAATCACGCTTTTTATCCTCCTGTATCAGCGCATTGGTGGTTTCGACATCCGTGGTCTGACAAATTTTATCGGACGCTGCTTAGGCGCTGCCGTAGTGATGGGCGTAGCGGTGTTCATCGTCCGCGTCATACTCGATTTGATTCTTAATACCACCAGCTCAAATAGACTCTCCGTCGCTGGTATCTTCATGGCATTATTCAAGCTGCTCATCGAGCTAGGTGTAGGTTCGGTGGTCTTCTTGCTGGTTGCGAAGTACCTCAATATCGAGGAGAGAAACTCAGGGATGGTACGGCGTATTCTCAATCGCTTACGCATCACCTGGCTCTAGCAAATTTTTCAGGCTCCGCACCCACGAAGGCCAACGGGTAGGGGCGTCACCTCGCGTGCGCCCATAGGCGTCAAGTTAAGCCCGGGTCCAAAGCGCTCAACAAGCGGTGGGAAGTACTCAAACGAGTGGAGCGGGCAGGAATGGAACAGCCGCCCCGGACACACTGAACCACCAGACGAAGCGCTCGGGATAAGGCAAGGTGTCGGCATAGGCCATGAACCAGGGTGGGAACCTGCTCACGCAGGATCTCACTCATGGCGCTGAGACTGTGATGGGGATCATCCCAACACGAAAGGAGCAGCAACCAATGTTGGACGACCATAGCCAGCAACTTCGCGTAGACCTGACAGAGAATGGACCAGGGCTTGCTCGTGTTCCACTCGTCGAGCAGCTCATGCTCTTTCCACAGCTTAAAGAGCAATTCGATTTGCCAACGAGCACGCAACAAGGCAAAAGCCTGCTCAAACGAGAGCACGTTCACCGGGACGTTGGTCACGACCAGGCTCCAGTTCGCCAATTCCATCACCAACGGATTGATAGGCTTGCTATGACGACGGGCCGCCTCCTTGATGCGCTCTTGCCGTTGGCGTGCCACTTCGGCAGGAACCCGCTCGGCCAGCAGGCGGACCTGTTTGAGCCGTCTATCCCCGCCGACGTCGACGAGCATTTCCAAGTGTTCTCCGATGGCTTTGGGCAAGACCGCCAGCAGGTCGAGGCGCTCTTTGCCTGCCCACAAGACGATGCCTGCGATGTCGCGCATCAAAAAGAACACGCCTTGTTCGCTGAGATGACGCAGCCACTTCAAGGCCCAGTAGCCTAGGTCGGCAATCCACAAGCTGCCAGCAGGCATCTCTTGCGCTCGCAAGACACTGGAGAGTTCATGGCGACGACCTTCTTGCAGATAGGGACCATGCAAGCGGCCTGCCAGCACATTCCAGCGGACCGTGATTTTGAGGGCCGCCTGCGTTTTCGGATCGTTTCCACTGGGACTGGGACTCCCTCCACAGCCACCCCAGACGCTTTTGAGGGCGCTGGGCAAACTGATCGTACTGCCATCTTCCAGCAGCACGGCGCTGAAGCGCTGCAACAGCGGCAAGCTGATGGCCTGAGCACAGACCACGTACTCCACTGCCCGCTGCAAAAGCGCCAGCAGCCAATCAGCCGTGCGTTGGGTCAAGTGGCAATCCACGGCTTGCTTGGACAGGGTGCTTCCCAGACTCCCCGCAAAACGGGCCAGAGCGCTCGGGCCTGCTGCTGGCTGCTTCCACCAGCCCAGCACCAGCAGCCAGGCCAACTGCGTGAAGCTCATCGTACGTTGCCTCATGCCTACTTGCTTGCCCAATTCGACCGCGTCCTCTTCAAAAAGCGTTCTCAGCATTCGACTCACCTGTGGTATACTCGTCATCGTTGGACTCCTGTGAGAATACGAAAGAAGTTTTGTATAATCCGTATTTTCTCACATCAGTCCTTTTTTTGTCTGTTTTCGATAAACTCAGCAATTCTTAACTTGACGCCTATGGGGCGTCACCTCGCGTGCGCCCAATACCGTTTAAATAAGAGTAACGGCAAGCTCAATTCGCGTGATTTCTGGCTCTGCCATATGAGCGTGGATTGCACTTAACTAAACGGTATTGCGCGTGCGCCCCCAGGCGGAGGCAAGCTCCGCCCCTACCCGTTTTCCGACAAACCTCTGCGGTGTTTAAGTCAATAGCCTTCTGATCCGCCGTTGCTGCTCCATGCGAATATGCATCAGCTATCTACTTGTCCTGGCGAATGATATAATTCCCAAAAAGCCAAAAATGTGATCAATGTCAAACATCGGCATGGATCACAGCACGTACGGATAAGAGACATTAGTAGTAACAGGAGAGATACAGAGGCGTATGCAAAAAGGACAGATTACCAAATATCAACCGTTCTCCCCCATTGATCTGCCAGATCGCCAATGGCCCTCGCGCAGCATTACGACTGCACCCATCTGGTGTAGCGTCGATTTACGCGACGGAAACCAGGCGCTCCCTATTCCAATGAGCGTGGCTGAAAAGTTGGAGATGTTCCAACTACTGGTACGCTGCGGCTTCAAAGAGATCGAGGTAGGCTTTCCCGCAGCCTCCCAGATTGAGTTTGACTTTATACGTCGTCTCATCGAGGAAGAGCATATTCCCGATGGTGTCACTATACAAGCCCTTGTACAGGCGCGCGATGAGCTGATTACACGCACATTTGAGTCACTACACGGCGCGAAAAAAGCCATCGTCCACCTTTATAACTCGACCTCGCCATTACAACGTCGTGTCGTCTTCGGCCTGGACAAAGCTGGCATCGTCGCTATCGCCACCCATGGCACCCAGTTGATCAAAGAACTGCTACCAACACTTCCCGGCACGCAGGTTATATTCCAGTATTCACCCGAAAGTTTCTCGTCAACCGAAGTGGACTTCGCGCTTGAGATCTGTGAAGCTGTCATTGATGTATGGCAACCAACACCCGAGCAGAAGATCATTCTCAATCTACCCGCTACCGTCGAGGTTGCAACACCAAACATTCACGCCGACCAGATCGAGTGGTTTTGTCGCCATCTGCGTAACCGCGAAACAGCTCTTGTCAGCATGCATACGCACAATGACCGTGGCACTGGCATCGCGGCAACAGAATTGGGTCTCCTGGCTGGCGCTGATCGTGTGGAAGGTACGCTCTTCGGCAACGGCGAACGCACCGGCAATGTCGATATCGTCACGCTAGCTCTCAACATGTATACGCAAGGCGTTGATCCGGGCCTGGACTTTAGCAATATCAACGCGGTCAGGGCTGTCTATGAGCGCTGTACACGGCTTGGGGTACCTATCCGGCAGCCCTACGCGGGTGAGTTAGTCTTTACCGCGTTCTCTGGCTCCCATCAGGATGCCATCAACAAAGGTATGACAGCACAAGATACGACAGTGGGCACGCTCTGGCAGGTGCCATACTTGCCCATCGATCCCAAGGATGTTGGTCGCACATATGAAGCAATTATTCGCATCAACTCACAGTCAGGCAAGGGCGGCGTGGCTTACGTGATGGAAAGCGAGTTCGGCTTTCAATTGCCAAAAGAGATGCGTGTCGAGTTTGGCAAGACCATCAACATACTGGCCGACGAGCGCGGCGAGGAAATTCTGGCGACACAAATTTTACAAGCCTTCAAACAAGAATATCTTCAACGCGATAGCCCGTTCACGCTTGAAGCTTTCCATAGTACTCCTGAACCACTGCTTAGCAATCAGGGTACATACAGCGCAGACATCGCTATCGATGGCGTAAAACGTACGATACGCGCCCAGGGCAATGGTCCCATTGATGCTTTTGTCAAAGCGCTCAATCAGGAGAACATTGCACACTTCCAGGTGATCTCTTACGCTGAACACTCACTCAGCCAGGGTGCAGAAGCACAGGCGGTGGCCTATATCCAGATTCAGATTACCGAGGGCACAACGTTTTTTGGCGCTGCAACCGAGACAAATATCGAGTTCGCGTCGCTGAAGGCTGTACTGAGCGCACTTAATCGCGCATATCAATGCGAGCATAACATGTCAGCCGAGACACAGGCGGTGGTGAATAGGTAGGGGCGCACCTCGCGTGCGCCCAGGGCGGAGGCCAGCTCCGCCCCTACCCGTTGATCTTTGTGGGAGCAAAACCCGCAAAGATAGAAGCAAACGATCAGATCAGCAAATTCTTAACTCAGGAGCAGATACACGTTCTGCAATTGGCGTTTGACTTCTTGCAAGAAGCGGGCAACCATCGCTCCGTAGAGAATACGATGGTCAGCAGACATAGTCACCTTCATTACGTCGCGCACAACTGGCTGATCATTGATCGGGACAAATACCTTGCGTGCAGATGCCACAGCCAGAATTGCCGCTTGCGGTGGGTTGATGACCGCCACAAATTCGGTGACATCCATCATACCGAGATTCGAGATCGAAAAAGTGCCAGCGTCGAGGTCGGCAGGCGTTAGTTTACCAGACTGCGCTTTGGTAGCCAGAGCCTTCGCCTCACGCGCTATCGTACGCAGCCCTTTGATATTGGCATCACGGATCACCGGCACCAGTAATCCTGAAGGAACATCAACCGCGATGCCAATATTGATATGCTTATGCAAGAGAAACTGTCCATCTTTATAAGAGCCGTTGACCTCTGGAAACTTCTCTAGCGCCTGCGCGCACGCTTTGACCACCAGATCATTGACGCTGATCTTGATACCTTCCTGGCTCAGGTTGGCATTGAGCTTCTGACGCATCTCCAGAGCATCGGTGATATCAATCTCGCTGCTGACATAGAAATGCGGCACCGTCTGTTTTGACTCGGTCAGGCGACGCGCAATGGTCTTCTGCATCATCGAGAGCGTCACCACTTCTGTATCTTCGGCTACGCTTAGCATTTGCGGCACAGGCACGGTCTCCACAGGCACAGTCTGAGAGATAACAGGCGACGGTGCCACAGATGGCGTACCGCGCTGCTCAATAAAGTCCTCGATATCGTCGCGAACAATCCGCCCACCAGGACCGGTGCCTTTCACCTGATGCAAGTTAATGCCGTGCTCTTCAGCAATACGCCGAGCCAATGGTGACACTTTTACAAAGCCATTCTGATGCTCCAACGTCTGTGCCTGTTCGCGCGCAGATCCAGCACTGTCAGCTACAATTCCACGCTCCCCAAATGCTACCTCAACGGACCGCTGAGCCGCCTGCGCCTCGGCAACAGGAGATGACTGGCTCGTTTGCACACCTGTGCCATCACCAATACGCGCTATCGGCTGACCAATCGGAGCCGCCTCGCCTTCCTGCACCAGAATCTGCTCCAACACACCCGAACTATAGGACTCAATTTCCATGCTCGCCTTATCGGTCTCTACTTCAGCTACAACCTCTCCCTTCTCGACCTTGTCGCCGGGCTTTTTCAGCCAACGTGTAATCGTACCTTCCTGCATCGTATCGCTCAGTCTGGGCATATTTACATCAGGCATGGACCACTCTCCTCCGGCGCGGAGCCAGTTCATCAATAGCATCTAGCAGATGTTTCGCGCTATTTACAGCCGCCAGTTCAAGCGGCTTGGCATACGGAAGTGGCACTTCGAGGTTGGCAACACGCTTAATAGGTGCATCCAGATAATCAAAAGCCTCTTCCTGCAGCATAGCAGCGATTTCTGCTCCAATGCCGTAAGAGCGCCAATCTTCCTCAAACACAATCGCACGACCGGTCTTCTTCACCGACGCGACTATCGTCTCTTTATCCAATGGACGCAATGAGCGCAGATCTACCACCTCCACGCTGATCTTTTTTTCCTGCTCCAGGCGACGTGCCGTCTCCAAAGCCACAGAAGCCATACGCGAATAACTAATCACCGTAAGATCTGCGCCCTCCTTAGCGATCCGAGCTTTGCCAAAAGGCAATGTATAGTCTTCGTCGGGCACCTCACCTTTTATATTATACAGAGCCAGATGTTCCAGAAAAATAACCGGATTATTATTGCGAACCGCCGTCTTCAACAGGCCCTTCGCGTCTGCCGGATTGGATGGCGCAACGACCTGCAAACCAGGAATATGTGCAAACCACGCCTCAAGATTTTGCGAGTGCGTGGCTGATAGTTGTTGACCACCACCACCAGGCGTACGGATCACCATCGGCACAGGCGTCTGCCCACCAAACATATAATAGATCTTGGCTGCATGATTCAAGATTTCGTCCATAGCCAGAGCAATAAAATTAAAGGTCATGATCTCGACCACTGGCCGCAGACCAAGCATTGCCGCGCCAACCGCCATACCCACAAAACCATTCTCGGCGATTGGCGTGTCCACAACACGTTTCGCGCCAAATTCCTTTAAGAGACCAGCGGTTATCTTATATGATCCCTCGAATACACCAATCTCTTCTCCCATTAAAAAAACATTTTCATCACGCAATAGTTCTTCGCGCAATGTCTCGTTTAGCGCCTGTCGAAAGCTTATCTCTGCCATGATTATCTGCTCTCCTGTTCAATGCTATCAGGTGCATAGATATGATCTAAGAGGCTTTCCACGGCTGGGAAAGGACTTTCTTCGGCAAACCTGACGGCCTCATTGACTTCCTGCTCCACCTGCTCCTCGATGTCGCGCAAACCCCGCTCGGTGATGAAACGTGCAGATAGTAAACGCTGAGCAAACGTCGGGATAGGATCAAGCGCACGACCACGTTTTACTTCTTCCTCATCACGATAACGGTCAGGGTCGATTACAGAATGCCCACGGAAGCGATAGCTCACTGCCTCAATGAGGATAGGCTCATGCTGCTCACGGGCAATCCTGGCCGCCGTGCGTACGGCATTGCGCACCGCCAACACATCATTGCCATCAACGCGTTCACTGCGTATATCAAACGCACATCCCTTGCGATACAGTTCGGCAACCGCTGATCCTTTGTCAGCAGGCATACCCATACCATAGCCATTATTGACGATAAAAAAGATCACGGGTAGCTTGTAAATCTTCGCCAGATTCAGCGATTCGAAGAACGGCCCGCCGTTTGTTGTGCCATCGCCCATCTGCACAGCGACCACTTCATCAGAGCCGCGATAAGCCACCGCAAAGCCTGCGCCAGTCGCCAGTGGTAGCTGTCCACCTACGATGCCGTAACCGCCTAACAAACGATGTTCAACACTAAACATATGCATTGATCCACCACGTCCATGCGAACAACCCGTTTCTTTTCCGAATAACTCAGCCATGACCGCTTGTGAGGAAATACCGCGACAGATAGCGTATCCATGTTCACGATAGTTCGTATACATATAATCTTTTGCTTCTAATCCTGCACAGAATCCGACGACTGTGGCCTCTTCACCCAGGTTCAGATGGCAATATCCCCCGATACGTGCCATCTTGTACATTTCATCCGCTTTCTCTTCAAAACGGCGGATCAGTAACATCTGGTGATAGTAGTGCACCAGGGTAGCTCGATCTTCGTCTTCAGGCAGCGTGACGACACGAGGCTTATTTGTAAAGGTGGCATCGCGTCCATCCGGTCGCTTTTGCTGCTCAGTACTCATGATGTCTCCTGATTTTTTTTACTATTGGGAGATTGTTTGTCTAGGATAACATTTGCGCTTCTGGGGTCCCGTACCCGATATCGCAGAATGTATTTGCGAAGAGCACCAATTTCTCTCGCTTCGAGCTGACTTCAAACACTTTCTCATGTGTCTCAGCAGGTATCCTTATTAATTGTAACACGTATTGAAAAGTTTATCCGTCCAGGATATCGGTACTGAAAGCCTGTAATACCCATAGGCATTCAGAAACGCCACTACGTGGCTAGCGCTCCGCGCTCATCTGAATGCAAGGCAATAGATTGGTGGAAGTACAGCGCGCAAGGATTTAGTTACTGTTGCATTTTACCACACTGCATTCTACCGCCAATGATAGTGGCTTTGTCAATACAAATGTACCTATTTTAAGCCGCTTATCACAGCTACGAAACATAACCCCCTCAGAGCAGGTGATAGACTATCACCTTGCTGATCAAGAGCTAGCATGTTTCAGAAGCAGTGACAAACGATTAAAACTTGTATTCACACGATCTCTTTGTTATAGGTATCACAAATAATCTCGATAGCCTCGCTCTCTCCAACAATATCTTTGAGTCGCTCGTGATACGTATCTAGCGCCCGGTATTTGCAATTGATAATGCGATGTTGCGCAACTACTGAGTACCCCGTAAGGGCCTGGTTCATCGACTGACACACTCTTTCGATTTGCTGTCGCAGCAGAGCAACTTCGCTGAGGTTTTCACCCATAACTATCTGTCTCCTTTTACCCTATACGGACTACGGCACCCAGCACGTATAACGGAGGGTGCTTGACCGTTAAACATCAGAGGGATGCATACACATCATTATTTGACATAAGATATTTTTCCGGCATCTTATTACTTTACTCATGTACTGTATCCTAATACGATGTAATGCGATGTTACCTTAAGTAACAATGTCATAAAAAGTAACGCACAAAAATTTGCAATGCAAAATACATGTTAGTATAATAAAAGAAAACAAGTGTTTGTCATGTTTACACAATCAAGGGAGGTCGTTATGGATGGTATCTGGGCATTTTTGGGGTACGCAGGCAAATGCGGGGAAGATAGTTTTCCTATTCCAGGAGAACTAATAAAACAATATAGGATGCAAAGGAACATGTCCCAGGAGCAATTAGCCCTGGAATTAGGCTGCTCCAGAGCAATGGTGGCACGCATGGAAAAAGAAAATCTCGGACTCAGTAATGTAGCAACACGCAGAAATCTGGCAAAGATTCTTGGTATTGCGCCTGTTATGCTGGGATTAGTGTCTCAGGAAGAGATAATCAGCACAAAACCGACCGTTTTGTATGATACCAAGCTGCTGAAGCGCAGTCTGGTACTCCACCGCGAGGTCTACTTCTCTGGGGGGAACATTGGTGGAGTCGCGGAATTAGAGGCAACAGTACAACAAGTATTCGCTATATCAAAGTCCTTAAACCATAAGAATAAGGAAATCCTGGCGCTCCTCTGTCATTATGGACAACTTGGTATCGATATTGGCCGAGAAGAACAAAATTATAAAGCGACAGAACACTATGGGAATTGGGCATCCTCGCTTGCTCATAAGCTCAACGATCAGAACTTGATTGCCTCGACTTTGCTGCGCTATTGCGCTGCTATGTATGAAAAAGGGGACTTGAAAAGCGCGAAACAATACGCAGACGAGGCTCTGGCGCAATCGTGCGTCCCCGAGTCACTTCATGGCGGCGTTATTCTGGAGGCCAGCAAGGTCTATGCAAACCTGGGAGACCCGATGACGTTAAAGTTACTAGACAAGGCCAGCAGTATAGCACGACGCAATTCGATAGAAGAAGATCCAGGCTTTGTGAAACTTACGTCTGGCTTCTGTCATCTCAGAACGGCGCGAGCTCTCTTCGTAGGGAAAGATTACGCACCTGCACTTGATGCCCTGGATCTGGCAGAAGAACAGACAAGTCCGCATATGGCACGTCGGCGCTGCGCCATTCAGGTACTTCAGGCACAAATCTTGCTAGAGCAAGGCCATTTTAACGACGCTGTCATGTGTGCACAAACCGCCTTGACTCTGGCACACACCATTAACTCTACACTTAGCCTCGCCTATATTTCTACTATTTATCAGAGGCTCAAAAGCAGTCCATTTGGCACTTCACGAGAGGTAGTAAAACTTGGTAAAGATCTCTCGCAAGCCGTAGGTACCAAAAAACTACACTTACTCGTATAAGTGTTGTACATTCTGCTCAATGCAAATATTCCCTCCTTCTTTCCAACCGTAGGTCCATACCATTTTTCCTGATATGGACCTGCAGTAATAGCATAGACTTTTCCTATCGAGCTGTCCCATAAATCGCCCACGTACAACCCCACATTTTTTTACAAAAATTGTATTCAATAGGAGTTATTAATCATAAGTAGAAAATAAAAGTTAATATTCTAAACTATACAGTAGTACTTTTTCATCAATAAGTTAAAAAATGGCTAGGAGAGGGCATAAGTTATGGTAATATCAACATCGTAGTATTTACATTCATGGCACAGCAAGGTGTTTTACCGTGTCGCATACAGATACGAGCGAGAGTCACCAGTCATGCCAGCCCTTGCTTATTTATGACGTGATATTGTCTGCACTATTTCACAAGCAGACATCAATAAGGCAGCAGTAGAGCATCATCGACAACCTTGGCTGCCAATAATTGAAAGGGGTTCTAGGAAAGGCTATGCTTACAAAACCACGAGATCCTGCACTGTCACAGGGAACTTCGACGTACTCACGCAACCGGCGGCGGCGTTCGCCCTGGCTGATTGTTGGAATGTGTGTGCCAGTTGTGCTCGCGCTCATCGCAGGCGGGTCACTGCTCTTGCCATACATCTTCTCGCATGCAGCCACTGCTACGCCGAATCCCAACTGTAACTTGATCGTACCGGCCAATCCATTGTCAGCAAAGGGGCTGGCAACACCCTATCAGTTATTTGCACCCGACGCCGCCGCTAATGGCCCTTGTAATGAAGCCAATGCCAATCAAAGCGCTTTTGTTCAAGGGGTTATCTTTGATCCCAATGCCAACACCTTTAGCGCCTACAATCCAGTGGTCATCGACCAGGGCACACAACCCGCCGTTGTACCCACTGCCCCAACCTTGCCAGCGGGAGCCATCGTCGGTTTATGGTTCGGTTTCAATGGCACGAACCTGACGTTGCAAGGTACAAATGGAAGAACACTCCAACAAGCAAGATGCGTAAACGGACCGAACGGCTCCGTCTTCGGCCAGTTCGCCTATTGTAATGCCGTAAACTTCTTCAGAGCTGCCAATCAGGCTATCGCCGCCGGTGCCTTAAAAGTGCCCGCATTAGGCACCGCCAAGGATGGTCAGACCTGCATGTCAACACGTGACTTTGGTCTTATTGACCAGGACCAGAGCGACAACGTGCAAACGCAATACTTGGCAAACGGCAATGGTCAGACCGCGCAGTTCTCGGCTGCCAATCAGGCGGCTATCGCCAACTCAATGACTATCGCTAACCCGAGCGACAATGCTCTGCTCACCAATTTCGTTGACCCGGCCTTAGGTTGCACCGGCTGGACCGCTCCGAACCTGGCCGATAATAATGCACCGGTTCCTGCACTGGCCCTCGACGAGCTACAGGCTGCCGCTGATCAGAAGGCACCGGTTGCATTGGTCCCGCTTACTGATCCGATGACTCTCAACAACAACAATCAGAGCCTGACCAAAACCAACCTGTATCGCGTTGGTGTTGACCAGACGCCTGCGAAGAATCGTGCCGGTGCCAGTGGTACAACCTACTGTCAGAATTTCCTGAATACTGGCATTCCTCGTATTGCGCTGGATGAACCCTTGACGGTCAATGCAACAACGCCTTCAGCGGCTGCGGCAAACTCGTTGTTCACCTTCCTGGCGATGCGCGCTCAGCAGTCCTATGTCAATCTGAATTGCCAAAACCTGCTCAATGTCGCGAATCCTGTCGCCACCACAACGGATGGCAATGGCGTAGTCATCGGAGCTACGATCACGGTCAATGGCGTTACGACAACCGGGGGAACGGTTACGGCAGCAGCAGCACCAACAACTACAGCCTGTAATACGGCTACTCCGGCGGCAGGCACCATGAATGCTGCTGCTTCCCCGGCTGCGGGTACCGCTACTCCCGCTGCGGGCACCACGACTGCCGCTACTCCCGCTGCAGGTACCACTCCTGCTGCTACTACACCTTGTACCACCGGTAGCACACAAACAACAACCGCAGCAAATACGGGTCAGGTCACAACACAGAATGCACCATATAGTAGAGTAAAGGGGAAACATCATAGATGGTAGCAGCACCAACGGTATAGACATGCAAGTCAATACTGTCTAAGTCTACCGATGCATGCTAGCAGGCCACAACTCACGTGATTTGAGTTGTGGCCTGTTTTGCACATTTTTGTCGCATCCTATTCCTTTCCTCAGCGTGCAATTCCTTAGCTTCTCGTGTGTCCATTTCGCTGAAAGAGTGCGCGTCAGTCGTTCTCTTGCAGCGCTACTGGCAGCATA
Organism: uncultured Chloroflexia bacterium; assembly: GCA_963802635.1. Lineage (GTDB taxonomy): Bacteria > Chloroflexota > Ktedonobacteria > Ktedonobacterales > Ktedonobacteraceae > CAVTLG01. The sequence continues at coordinate 2,978,629 of CAWDJJ010000001.1, forward strand.
GCTTGACGATTGGCAGCATAAAAGCCTGATCTGGTATTTCTTTCCCTCTCTTCCCCTTGTTGCGTAGCCCTGCTGATCGGGTATACTGATTAGTGTACACTGCTAGGAAGTAATTTCTTCAGGGCAGCATGCAGCTTAATCGTAGTAAAGAAGAACTTAGACAGCGCTTTCATTCAAAGGAGGCTCAGCAATGAAACGTGGAGCAGAAAGTACATCAGATGAAGAAACAAGAAATGTAAGACCAAAAATAGAAAGTACATGTTCACAAGCAGAGGATAGAGAAATTAATAATCAGAATTTAATCAGCAATGGGATAAAAGATGTTATAAAAGAGAGATTTAATGAAAGAAAAAGAGAAAAGCTTGAGAAAATAGAGCAATGTTTAGAAATTAATAGAGCAAAACTTGAAGCTGAGAGCCAAACTATTATTTCATCGGTGAAATCTGCATTTTATGCTTCTAATAAGAAAATAGGTAAATATGACGAAATAGTGCAAGAGATGTACAAAACGGTGTGGGAGGCTAGCCAAGATAGGGAAGACTTGCAGATGTGGGACGAGATGGTTGAGAACTGGTACAAGATGGTTCAGACTTGGGACGAGATGGTTGAGAACTGGGACAAGATAGTTCAGAAAAGGAATGAAGACCTTGAGGGGACTGAGGACGAGGATGGGAACGTGATCACTGAAGGATGGAGAGCAAAGTTTGCACAGAGTGAGACGCCTTCCAACGAGACTTTACCACAGATGCAAGCAAGATTGGGCACGGAAGAATTGAAACAGAATAACTTCGGTGAAGTTCTTGATGATATTGGCAAAGACATGCAAAATATAAATGAGGGACTTCATAACATTAAAAATAATTCTAATAAAATGTTCGGTATATTTAACGAAGAAAAAAGGAAACTCGACTTTCTGCAGGATTTTCCAAATTTTAGAGGTTTTCTGATGTTGACAAATTATGATGCATGAAGTGTAGAAATCACTATACTTCACACTCATGGTTCGCTCAAATTTTGACGAGATTTCAAAATTGTAATACACTACAAGCATGAAAGAAACGTTGAACATTGAAACTGAACGTGTAGATGATATTGCGCTGTTACTAGCACACATGCAGCGCATGAATATATCTGAGCTGCTAGATAAGCATATCCCAGTTCATGGCAATCGGAAGGGATTAAGCGTAGGGAATGTGACGATGGTTTGGCTCTCCCATATCCTTTCAGAAGCGGATCATAAAATGCACCATGTACAAGAGTGGGCAATGCGACGAAAAGAAATACTACGTGGCTGCGGGTTGAAGACGCTTGAACAACAAGATATGACAGATGATCGTCTTGCAGATATTTTACATGCTCTAAGCAGCGATATCCATTGGACAGCATTTGAACAGGATTTGATGGGAAGCCTGGTACGAGTGTATGATATGCAAAAAGCACGGATACGTGTTGATACGACCAGCGTCATGAGTTATGCTGAAGTGAGTGAACAGGGATTACTGCAATTCGGGCACAGCAAAGACCATCGACCTGACCTGCCGCAACTCAAACTGGTGCTCGCAAGTTTGGATCCTTTGGGAATGCCATTGGCGACAGAAGTGATTTCGGGTGAAAAGGCAGATGACCCGGTGTACCTGCCGATCATAAAGCGGGTGCGTGAAGGACTCAAAAGGGAAGGACTGTTGTATATAGGAGATTGCAAGATGGCAGCATTTCAAACGCGTGCGACCATTCAATCATCGAAAGACTTTTATTTATGCCCTCTTTCAGCCATACACATCTCATCACAGCAACTCCAGCAAGAAGTAGATACCTTGAGAAAGAACGGAGATCCGCTCATAAAGGTTGAACGCATGAATGAGAAAAATGAGCATATTTGTATTGCTCAAGGATATGAAATGAGCCAAGAGCTGGATAGCGAGAGAGATGGGCAGATATCTGCATGGACGGAACGCCGATTGCTGATCCAATCAACAAGTGGAGCAGAAGGAGCGAAGCGTTCTTTGCTAGAACGCTTAGAAAAAGCAGAGCAAGCTATACAGGAGCTATTGGTGAGAAAGCAAGGAAAGCAGCGCCTAAAAACACGTGTGGAAGTAGAGAGAGCCATACAAGAGGTGTTAAAGATATTTCGCGTGGAAGATTTATTAGAGATTGCTATTTATGAAGAAAAGCGGGAAATACCAGTTCGTACTTATAGAGGAAAAATCTCCTCAGCACATCAAGAGAGCCTTTTTACGATCAAGAGTGCACGAGTGGAAAAAGCACTCGAGTATACTATAAGTCATCTGAGCTGGCGTGTCTATGTTACGAATCAGGAAAAAGAATATCTTTCTTTAGAACAAGCTGTAGAGGCATACTATGATGAATATCTTGTCGAGCGGTGCTTCGGGCGCCTCAAAGGACATCCTTTCTCATTGGCTCCTCTCTATGTGCAGCGTGATGATCATCGAGTAGGATTAGTGCGCTTGTTGACGATTGCTTTGCGTGTTTTAACGCTATTGGAAGGTGTCGTTCGTCAACGTTTACAAGAGCTGAAGGGAGAGCTTGCCGGACTCTACGCAGGAAATCCCAAACGTCGCACGAATCAACCGACTGCGGAACGATTATTGGAAGCCTTCCATGAAGTGACGCTTACCATCGTTCGTGCTCCTGGGTTCATACAGCGCCATATTACGCCGCTTTCTTCTCTTCAGCAAGAAATTTTAACGTTATTAGGCTTTACGCCTGTCATCTATTCTCAATTGGCGGATGATTCTTAATTTCCATCTGGAAAATGAGCGAACCATGAGTTCACATAGTGTATAAAAGCCTGATCTGCTATTTCTTTCCCTCTCTTCCCCTGGTGTACACTCTTGCTGATCTGGTATATTGATTAGCGTATACTGTTAGGGAGCAAGCTCTTCCTAGCGACATGCAGGTTATATTGCCTTGCATTCAGATGAGCAATATGTTGTGGCATATTGCTCATCTGAATGCCTATGGGTATTAATTGTGGCAAAGAACAACTTTAGCATATGTCTGGTTTCAGCTTGATACGGACAATACGTGTGCACGTTTCAGACACATTCTTAGACGACACTTTCAGAGGAGGATCAGCAATGTCAGACAGAGGATCAATGGAAGGTTCCAGATCATCACAGAGAGATACGGCAATAGAACTCACTTCTAGCACATTAAATGAGATTAGCAGGCGCGCAGATGTAACAAGAACAACAGCAGAGGAAAAGAAATATGAAAAATTTAGAGATATAGAGAGCAATTTAAAAAAGGATAGAGAAAAACTCGAAAGGAAGTTCGCAGGTCTCAGAAATACTCTTTCGAGGGCGAGATACAGTTTAGATAATTTTAATAGTAAAGCAACTGCTGCCGATAAAACAGTGCAAGAGATGTACAACACAATATACAACAATAGCACAGATGGCAAAGAGATAAAGAGCTGGAAAGATAAGGGTAAAGAGTGGGACAAGAGACTTCTGAAATGGGACGAGAGGATTGGAGGTTGGGACGAGGTGGTTACGCGGAGGCTCGGCGACGTTTGGGGGACTAGGGACGACGAGGAAAATGTGGTCGATCTCGGGTGGATGGACACGCTTAAAGAGGGAGATAGCGCTATTCCAGATGAGACATTATCACAGATGAAACAAAGGTTAGACATCGAAAAAGATAAACAGAAGACACTTCATAAAAACCTTGATAAACTGGGTGAAGATATTAAAAAAGTAGATGAGGGACTTAATAATATAACAACAAAATTCGATGAAATGCTAGATGCATTTAGCACCGCACAACGTGCATCTCATGTTCCACACCAGCATACAGATTTAAAAGAATTTAAGATTCAGGCATATCCGAGCAGAGCAGACGAATTACTGGCCGATGGAGTTACGGAACTTTCGCTCGATTCATAATGAGCCAGTCGATGCAACGGTGTTTGTCGTCACGCGCCTGAGTTGGTATGCCGTGCTTCTACCAGAAGTAGACGTGAGAGGAGAACGCAAGCGACGATGACGAAGCCGACCCTCCCCCAACCCTGCTTGCTTACATTTGAGGCTGATCGATGCCTCAGAGGAGATGATCACCGAGTGGTGATCACGACGACCTGCAAAGATGCAGGCTATCCCCGCTGTCAAACGCACAAAAATCTGCTATTATCAGTGATAAAATAATGTCAGATCCATGCTTTGATCTTCAGCAAACACAGATGCAGAGAGGCGTATCATGAGCGAGAAGCAGCATACTTCAAGACCATATGGTCTGGCCCGACAGATGCAGATTTATATGGCAGGTCTACAGGGACATCCACCTACACTGCCCGTTTCACCCGCACAACTGGAACAACAGGCCCAGGCACAGATGAGCCGAGAAGCCTGGGGCTACCTCGGCGGTATGGATGATACAATGCACGCAAACCGAGCGGCATTTCAACGTTGGCGCATTGTTCCCCGTATGCTGCGCGATGTATCCCAACGCGATCTGAGCGTCCAACTGTTCGGCTCGCTGTCACCTGTACCGATCTTGCTGGCACCTATCGGCGTACAATCCATCATCCATCCAGACGCAGAGATTGCGGTAGCTCGTGCGGCATCAACGGTAGGTGTGCCACTCATTCTCAGTACCGCATCCTCTAAAAGCATTGAGGAAGTTTCTTCAACGATAGGAAGTACGCTCCACTGGTTCCAGTTGTACTGGAGTAAAGACCCGGCGTTTAATGCCAGTGTGGTTAAACGTGCCGAGCAAACAGGCTATAGTGCAATTGTCGTGACAGTGGATACAATGTTGCTGAGCTGGCGTGAGCAGGATATACAGAATGCCTATTTACCTTTCCTGTTGGGTGAAGGTCTTGCTAACTATCTTAGCGATCCAGCATTTCGCCAGGCACTCGCACAATCACCCGAGGAAAATCCCTCGGCTGCCATTCAACACTTTGTAGATACTTTCACTAATCCCGCATTGACCTGGCAGGATCTCAACTTCTTGCGCCAGCATACGACGTTACCTATCCTGCTTAAAGGTATCATGCACCCGGACGATGCACGTAAAGCCATTGAGTATGGGGTGGATGGTATCATCGTTTCCAATCATGGCGGACGCCAGGTGGAAGGTGCGCGGGCCGCGCTGGATGCTCTGCCCGATATTGTGAGCGCGGTCGCTGGACAACTCCCAATTCTGTTTGACAGTGGCATCCGACAGGGAGCTGATGTCTTCAAAGCGATAGCCTTAGGTGCGCAAGCAGTCCTATTAGGGCGACCCTATCTATGGGGATTAGCACTTGCTGGCGAACAGGGCGTACGAGATGTCCTATTGAATTCTGCTAGCAGATCTCGATCTAACATTGGCTTTGAGTGGCTATACATCAGTTAAAGAATTGGATGCCTCTGCCCTTACCAGAGAATTACTGTGAACGCCGAAACGGCGCACTTGTACTCGTAGGTCAGCATGCCGTTTGCCCTTTCCTCGTTTCTTCCTCATTCTACCTCATGAGAGCAATAGATGATAAGAGGAGAATTTGATGTGTTCTCCACCCTTTTCATTCTTTCATGGTAACTGATGCATTCTGACAGTATGCCGGGCCATTGCCTGCGCCATGAGCGGTCAGTGTGATCGTCCAGGAGCTTGTTGAGCCAGTCGAGAAACTTTCTACGAGGGACTGATAACCCGACACAACGCCCGTCAGATAGTAGCTTACTCCGTTTGACAGCGTCACCTGTGGATACCCCCCTGATACAGACACAGCAAAGACATACGTTTTATTCGTTTGCAGAGTGAGCGTCTGACTACAACTTCCCGGACCCGTATCGCTAATCGTCAGTATGCTGTTGGCTGCACTTGCGCCCGTACAGGACCATCCAGTGAGACCCTGAAATGTTGGGTTGGTGATGAGATTAGGATTCGGTACAGGCGTAGGGGTCGGCGTGGATTGCGGCGTTGCTACCTGTGCCGGATGGCTGGTCTGGCTCGGTGTATTGGTTGGGAGGGATTGTGGGATTGCTGTCGGGGTGGGTTGCGGCGTCGCTGTCGGGATGGACTGGCGTTTTGGTCGAGAGGTTGGCGTAATAGAGATGATAGCTAGCGTCGTCGATAATTTGCCTTGCGCACTTGAAGATGTCACTGATGGAGCATGCCATATTACGCTCACGATAGCTGGATAAAAAATAGCAGCAAACAAGACTATGATTGCTACGCATGCACATGCCAGAATAGTGATCAGCAATTTTCCATTATATGCTGGCAACGCCAGTATAAATGGCATACGCTCCGTCGCGTAAGGATCTGGCGATGCCGGGTTCCTCGCCACCTCTGGCTTGATCACATCCACAGCGAGCGGTGCAGATACCAGAGAGTTCCGCACGTCTTCATCATTTTCATCGGCAAAAAAATGGAGTGTTTGATCGGGATAAGCTTCCTGCAAGAGAGCAAGCTGTGCAGTGTAAGTAGATACCTCTTCAGCAGGGTCCATAGGACGCGTTGCATAGTCGTCCTGTATCGGTGAGGATTCCTTTGATGCCGTGTCAAGCAGCGAAGACCGTTTCACCGCGTATGACCCTGCGTTGGACGCAGCCTCCTCATACCCAGATTGAGACACTGTCTGCACTACAAAATCGCTTTCGAGGGGTGTATTATCAAACACAACGTTTGTCTGTGGAGACTGAAACGCGTTGGCAGGAGGAGCAAGCCTCTGATCTGGTGCCGCAGGTAAAAAAGTAAATGGCGACAACGCTATCTCATCATATGCATCAGGCAGATTTTGATCAGGTATTGGCCGGAGGCGTGCAAAAGGGAGCTTCGGAGGCTTCGGTCGCGCTACATCTCTGAGCGCGTTCAGCAAGGCTGCAACATCGGGATACCGTTGCTCAGGTTTTTTAGATAGGGCTTTAAGGATAACAACTTCCAGCGGTTTTGGCAGATTTGGCACCCTGACGGATGGCGCAATGGGCAACACATCCAGCGTGGAATGCTGCCTGAGAGCGCAGAGATCATTGACGGAAAAGGGCAACATGCCCGTGATCAGCTCATATAAAAGGCAACCAAGAGCATACTGATCACTGAGCGGAGAAGACCAGCCCACCAACTGCTCTGGTGCCATATAACTGATGCTACGATCATCTAACGTGCTCTCAAGCGCTGTCTCATTGATGATCTCACCTAAGCTAAAGTCAGCCAGCAGCACCTCCCCTTGAGTATTCAGAAAAATATGCTCAGGTTTAATTTTCTCATGCAGGATCTGCTGGCTATGCGCATAACGAACAGCGTCGCCAATATTCATGACAATGTGCAGTGCTTCATCGAAGCGCAGATAGCCTGGAGAGAACTGACCCAGGCGCTGACGTAAAGAGCCACCCGGCAGATAGTTGCTTACCACATAAGGTCTTTCGTTCTCTACCTCAATATCGAGAATGGGAACGATATGCACATGAGAGAGCTGCTTAAAGGCACTTGCTACGCGCTGAAAATCTTTCGGGCGTACTGCGGCATTCAGGCATTCAGCACCAAACACTTTGAGCACAACTTTATGCGTTGGCTCACTCACGAGATAGGAGAGATAAACATCTCGCGCAGCTTTGTGGCTGATCTGCATGGTAAGATAATAGTTTTTGAAGGTGTAAGGCATATCGTACAGTCTACAGAGAAGGTGGGTCCATAGCGCAAAATTTTTGTGTGTGTTTTGCGTCAAAAGCGAGAGACTGCTTCTTCCCTTGACAAACGCAATGCTTGTCAGGCACACTATGCACATCCTACAAAGTTAATGATCGTGAAAGAATTTGTCTATGCAACAAGCGCATCATTGGTGGCAAACAGGCGTTATCTATCAAATTTATCCACGCAGTTTTCTGGACAGCAACGGCGATGGCGTCGGCGACCTGCCTGGCATCACCAGCAAGCTTGACTATCTGCAGTGGCTGGGAATCGATGCACTCTGGCTCTCGCCCATCTATCCCTCACCCATGGCCGATTTTGGCTACGATATCGCTAATTATATGGATATCGATGCACTCTTCGGCTCACTAGACAACTTCACAACGCTGTTACAGCAAGCACACCAACGCAACCTCAAGGTTTTGCTCGACTTCGTACCCAATCATACCTCTGATGAGCATGCCTGGTTCGTTGAATCGCGCTCCAATCGTACAAACGCGAAACGAGACTGGTACATCTGGCGCGATCCAGCACCCGGCGGAGGACCACCCAATAACTGGGATAGCTATTTCGGTGGACCTGCCTGGACGTTCGATGCCACAACAGGGCAGTATTATCTCCACTTGTTTGATACGAAACAACCAGATCTCAATTGGCGCAATCCCCAGGTACGAGATGCGATGTATGCGGTCATGCGCTTCTGGTTGGAGCGTGGCGTCGATGGCTTTCGCGTCGACGTGCTCTGGCTGCTCATCAAGGACACACGACTCCGCGATAACCCACCCAACCCACACTGGCAGCCCGGTGGTCTCCCCTGGGCCAGGCAGTTGAGGCTCTACAGTGAGGACCAACCCGAGGTCCATGAGATCGTGCGTGCGATGCGCTCACTCACTGATGAGTATAATGAGCGCGTCTTAATTGGCGAGATCTACCTGCCACTGCTGGACCTGTTGCGCTACTACGGAGGAACCCTGGATGAAGCTCATCTGCCTTTTAATTTCCAGTTGGTCACGCTTCCACAATGGGATGCCCACACGGTCCAGCTAACGGTAGATGTCTATGAGATGGCCTTGCCTGCTGGCGCATGGCCTAACTGGGTACTCGGCAATCACGACAAGCCGCGCATCGCCAGTCGCGTCGGACCTGCGCAAGCACGCATAGCGCATATGCTGCTCCTGACATTGCGCGGCACGCCTACTTGCTACTATGGTGACGAGATTGCTATGCACGATGTTGCTATTCCTGAGCACCTGACGCAAGATCCTCAAGGGTTGCGCTCACCGGGTTATAGTCGCGATCCGATACGTACACCCATGCAGTGGGATGCCAGCACCTATGCAAACTTCTCGTCAGCCACACCCTGGCTCCCACTGGCCGACGATTACGCCGTCACGAACGTAGCTATCGAGGAAAATGACCCGACATCCATGCTCACGCTCTTCCGTCGCCTCATCGCCTTACGTCACGAGTTGCCGGTTCTGAAGACTGGATCTTACCGTTCGCTTGAGGCTGGAAGCGCTACAGTCTTTGCTTATTTACGGGAAAACCAGGAGCAGCGCGTGCTCATCGTGCTCAATTTTGTGCCATCCTTACAGCAGCTTGATCTTTCAGTAGCCGGTTCCAGCGGTAGCATTCGTTGCTCAACATATCTCGATCTTCAGGGCCACGTCGATCTAGCGCAACTCACTCTGCGGCCCGATGAAGGATTGCTGATTCAATTAGCCTAGTTCTTGCTTTATTCCGTCTACACACAGATGTATACGCATACAATGCAAGAGAATTACAACTTATATTTCTGCCAAACGTAATAGAAGGTGCAAGGACCACTTTCTTACGTATCTCATATTGCCTTGCATTCAGATGAGAAATGTGCGGTGGCACATTTCTAGCAACGAGAGTTGCGTTTCTGAATGCTTATGGGTATCACTGCTCTAAAACATGCTCAACAAAAACATTGATAGCTTATTAAAGGGAGACCAGTATGATCTTCAGTCCATTCGGAGGATTTCTATCACTTAGTAGGTTAGGCTCACCAGTCATCTCAATGCTAGCGATCATCTTCTGGGTCTGGGTACTCATAGATTGTGTGGTCAAGGAACCCGCAGATGGCAACGATAAAGTTGCCTGGGTCCTGATTATTCTCTTTGTCCCACTTGTGGGTGCACTGCTCTACTACTTTCTCAGGCGTCCCGAGCGCATGAAGGCCGTAGGGCGCTAGTGACGTTGCGATAAATCTGACACGCAGGGACGATCTTCTCTTTATGCTTTTAGCGAGGGTTGTCCTTGCGCTTTTTCCACTCTTTTTCCCCCCTTTTTTTAACCATGCCAGATCTATCAGCCCTTTATTATCAAGTACTTGATATCAGATACCTGATAATTTGTGGTATACTGTCTAACAGAACGCCGACAAATCAGCTTCTCCGCCGATGTGGGAGAAACGCATTCGCGCCATGTCTCGCCAGATGGTACGACCTAAACATCACGGACCAGAGAGTAACGAGGAAATATATGCACGAGTTGGAAGTAGGTACCACTCCTACACCAGCACAAAGCCGATCAGGTGCAGAATATGGAGCAACAGAGCAGTTAGCAGGAAGTTCTCTCTCTTTGCTGAGCCTCACCGCCTCGCGTATTCGCGAGGTTAAGCAGGCTCTACGCCGTGCTGTCGATATGGCGTTACATGATATCGAGCTGACGGGCGCACAGTATGGTGTCTTATATGAGCTGCGTGGTGGTGTCCAGCGCTCCGCCGCCGAAATTGCACAACGCCGTTGTGTGCGACCACAAACATTGACCGCTATGCTCGCTCATTTAGAGTCGCGGGGACTACTTGAACGTTCGCCACATCCCACAAATGGTCGCATACTCAGCGTGTCTCTGACGCCACGTGGACATGAGATGCTGACAGAGTGTGATCAACGCGTGGGCAGGATCGAGCAGCAGATGCTGAGTGGACTAAATCAGCAGGAACTGAGCCAATTAGCGAATCTCTTAGGGCGCTGTCTCCAAAATCTGGAACCGGGAGATAGCCATCCACTACTCACTCTCTCAGATAGTGTTTAATTTCAGCTCAATATTGACAAAAAGTGTGCACATTCCAAACACTCTCTCAGAGAGTCAGCTCACTAGCCAGGGTTCACCTGATAGCATGGCTCCAGCAGAGGGATAAGGAGAGACCATGAAAGCCGCCCCACAAAATGAACAAGTGCAAACGACGTCGCAGCCCTCACGCATCAATAGACCGGTTGGACCACACTATAAATGGATCGCGCTGACGAATACCACTCTTGGCGTTTTAATGGCGAGTATCGATGCAAGTATTGTCTTGATCTCTTTACCAGCAATTTTTCGAGGCATTCGCATTAATCCACTCGCGCCCGGTGAAACGAATTACTTTCTCTGGATTCTGATGGGATACATGGTCGTCACAGCAACGCTGCTCGTCACCTTTGGACGCATCTCTGACATGTTCGGGCGAGTCAGATTCTACAACCTGGGCTTTGCAATTTTTAGTGTGGGCAGTATTCTGCTCTGGTTGACGCCTGGCACTGGCAACGCTGGAGCTTTAGAGCTGATCCTTTTTCGCCTGGTACAGGGTATCGGAGCAGGTTTCCTTTTTTCCAATAGCGCGGCTATCATTACCGACGCCTTCCCGGCGCATCAGCGTGGTCTTGCACTGGGCATTAACCAGATTGCAGCTATTCTAGGTTCGGTGATTGGATTGATCCTGGGTGGTATTCTCTCGTACTTTAGCTGGCGACTCGTCTTCCTGGTCAGCGTACCTGTGGGTATCGTGGGCACGGTATGGGCCTACCTGATGCTACGCGAGGTATCAACGATACGTGAACACGCCAAGATTGACTGGCCCGGCAATATAACGTTTGCGCTTGGGGCAACCATTCTTTTACTCGGTATCACCTATGGCATTGAGCCTTATGGCGGCGCGCCAACCGGCTGGGGCAATCCGCTGGTAATTGCCGCCTTAATGCTTGGCATTATCCTGCTGGTGGCATTCATCTGGATCGAACTGCACGTCGCAGATCCCATGTTCCGCCTGACACTCTTTAAGATCCGTGTGTTTGCAACTGGCAATGCAAGCAGCTTTCTCGCCAGTATTGCCCGTGGTGGCTTACAGTTTATGCTCATTATCTGGTTACAGGGCATCTGGTTGCCGCTGCACGGCTACAGTTACGAGATTACCCCGCTCTGGGCTGGTATCTACATGTTACCATTGCTCGTTGGCTTTGTAGTAATGGGTCCAACTAGTGGTTGGCTCTCAGACCGCTTTGGGGCACGGCTCTTCGCGACCATCGGCATGCTCTTGCAGACCGTAGGTTTTCTCTTATTGACGATTCTGCCTGCCAACTTCCACTACATCTGGTTCGCGGTCCTGCTGTTCATATTGGGTGTCGGCCAGGGGATGTTCTCTTCACCAAACACATCATCTGTCATGGGTAGCGTTCCCGCCGATCAGCGTGGCGTAGCGTCCGGCATGCGCGCAACCTTCCAGAACTCTGGGTCGCTGGTCAGCATCGGTGTATTCTTCAGTTTGATTACAGCCGGTCTGGCTGCCTCCCTGCCAGTTACACTCTTCAGCGGCCTGACAAAGCAAGGGGTACCTGCGACAATCGCCACTACGATTGCCCACCTGCCGCCCACGTCGGCACTCTTTGCAGCCTTTCTGGGCTACAATCCGATGAAAACGCTGCTACCCACACAGCTACTCCATGCATTGCCACCAGCCAATCAGGCTACACTCGTGGGCAAGACCTTCTTCCCAAACCTGATTTCAACACCCTTTATGCAGGGCTTACACGCAGTCTTCTTCCTTTCAGCGGCCATGTGCTTGATTGCCGCGCTAACATCGCTACTGCGAGGCAAGCAACAGACGTCTAGCCAGGAGATAGGTGGGATAGAAACCGCTGCAGAAGAACAATCGCCAACTTCTGTGGCGTCAGATTAATAAGCGTTTTTGAGGTCTGTGCGCTCTAGCTCAGTCCAGTCAAAAGAGCGCACGGGATCTTTAAACAACGGTTTCCACTTCGCAAGGTAAAGTAGTTTAGACCTTTCCTCCGCCGAAGCGTTTCAGCAAGGCATCGGCATACGTGCTGGCGTAAGGCAACCTGACCATCACTCCACGATAGGACTGTATCAACAGGTAGACCCAGAGCAACCCGAAGATGATGCTGAGCAACGTTACCACAGTGCCAAACACAAACCCAAACAGCCCACCGATGAGAAAGATGCCGGATGTGATACCGATAATCAATTTCAATATGGTATAGACGATAAAGAACGGTCCAAACACGACAATCGACTGCGCCGCGTTGTAGCGTACAAAGCGGTTCTTCCTCTCCAGGAAGAAAAACACAATGCCGGAGAAACAGATAAACAGGTAGCTCAATAGCGCTTCCATGCGAGCAGTCATGCCTAGAGAGGTTGGATCATTCGCCCCAGAATTTCTTCCGCTCAGGCCACCAACGCTCTGTGGTGGCTGATAGGTGTTATATTGCTGCTGCTGCTGACCACCTGAAGCATATTGTTGCTGTTGACCATAGACATAATTAGGATCACTACTTTGAGAGCCTGTACCAGACTGTTGGGCACCACTCGACTGGCTATAAGCTCCATACGGATCATCAGCCGGATTTGGCGGCGTATATCCTGTATACCCACCATATTTTGACGGATCAGGGTTCTGGCCCTGGTTCGGATTTGTACTCATCAGAGCAACTCTCCTTCTTTAGAAAGAAACACACGTCTACCATTTATTACGCCCCAACTCAGGAAAGGTTATATTGCCTTGCATTCAGATGAGCCAAAGGCGCACTCTGCTCCGCCAGATGAGCGAAGCTAGCCACGCTACTCTTGATAAGCTGACACAAACGAGGCGATCTCCGTTCCGCCAGATGAGCCGGAGGCTAGCCACGCAGTGGCGTTTCTGGCGGTCTCTCAGGAGCAACGCCTCTAGCGCTATCGCGCTCATGTGTCAGAAAGGAGATCGCGGCGTTTCTGGCGGGCTATCAAGCAGCGGCGGCTGCCGCGTTTCTGAATGCCTATGGGTATTAGACGTGGCCCGGGTGCCTTGATTTCTACAAGATTTTTATGCTACACTTCTCTTCAGTGTGACAAATTCCGTTTCTTACTGCATGTCTGTGCAAAAAATAGCACATGCCCTACACAACAACGGAGGTGCCATTTATCATCATAGTATTCACATGCATCTCCTACTCTCACTCTCAGGTTCTGGCATAGCTCGCTGACTGCATGAAAGGCGAGCGAGAATTTGAATGGAGGCTGAGCTGATGAAAAAGTTGAGTCCACTGATCACAGTGGCATCCCGTATCGACCGTTTACCACTACTCTCCTGGCATCGCAAGCTCTCTCTTGTATTGGGCATCGGTGCTTTCTTTCATTTTTATACTATTTTTCTGGGTGGCTTGCTTTCCATAATATTGGCTCCTCTCTTCCAGCTAAATACTTTGCAAACGGCGCTTATCATTAGCGCGAGCTTCATCGGTATGTTTAGTGGAGCCACACTCTTCCATATTATTTTGAACTGCGCCAGCCGCAGCAGCTTGTATCTCGTGACGCTATTCATCACTTCTGGTGCCAATCTAGCCGGGGCATTTGCTCCCACTTATAGCTGGTTTATTATCCTGCGCTTCCTGGCTGGAGTTGGCACAGGAGCCGCCCTATTACTGACCGATATCTATATCAGTGAAATGTTCCCTGAGCACGTGTATAGCCGCTATATAGCATGGACCTACACGCTCGGTTTTTGTGGCGCACCCGTCGTGGCTTTGGCGGGACAATTCGCCATTGGTCTCAATATGCTAGCGCTACCAGGCTGGCGCTTACTGCTCGCATTTGGCGCATTAGGTGCACCGATTGTTTGGTTCTTACGCGCAAAACTACCTGCGTCACCTCGTTGGTATGAAATCCGCCAACGCAGTAGCGCAGCACACGCAGCACTCAACCAGATCGAATTCCAGGCAATGTTGGAGTTGGAGCTGGAGAAGCTTCCACCTCCAGTTGATGTTGAACCCGCCATACTCAGCAGTTCGCTTTTCGCCGCAATATTTACTAGCGCCTATAAGAAACGCGTACTGATGCTGTGGGGAGGCCAGTTTCTACAGGTCATCGGCTATGGCGGCTTTGGAGCGTTGGTATTTGCTCTACTGCTGCAAAAAGGGTTCAGTAGCACGACTCTCTCTCTGTATGCGGCATTGATTTTTGCTGGCTATCCTTGTGGATCGCTGCTCACTGTCTTTCTGATAGGGGGACATTACGGACAGAAGCGGCTTATGGGAAGTATTGGTCTATTCGTAATCATTGTCTGTTTATGCTTCGGCTTCACTACTGTTTTCCCTTTCATCACCATTACAGGTTTTCTGTTGACCATGAGCAGCAATCTTTTCTTGAGCCTTTGCCGTATCCACCAGCTAGCGATTTTCCCGGAGCATATACGTAGTCCTGTGGTAAATATTAGCTGTAGTCTGAATTACCTCACAAATAGCATCCTCCCATTCATTGTATTACTAGCACTACAGCGCAATGGCTCAACAGGAGTTTTCGTAGTTGCGGCAGTTTTCTTCACGATTATCTGCCTTGTCAGTGTCTCAAGCTTTTCAGTACCTTCAAACGGGTCATTTAAAGAGCATGGCCCCCCGCCACCTCCTCCTCCTCAGCAGGAAAGTATACACACGAAATCCAAAGAGGTTGGGTGAAGATCCGCCAGGATAGCATGTAATTCAAGCTCCATTAACAGAGTGCAAAGTTTTGCATTAGCTATTTTTATAAGCGTATTCGCTATTTTCTGATAAAAACGTTAGAACTGAGAATAAAAATGTTTATCATAAAGAGTGTAAACATTCCCTTCTTCCTGTATTTTCATACAACTAACAGACAGATTGAAACGTGTTGAAGACAACAACCTATAGTGCGACGAGATGACTCAGGCAAGGAGGACGACATGTATCAGTACATGGACCATAAAGAAGCATTCGAACTGTTACGGAAAGCAGGTTTTAGCCACGCGGAAATTGATCGCATCACACGTTTCCGCAAGCATTTTACCATCGGTGAAATGGATCAAACGCCTACCGAACATCGCCGCCTTGAGTTTGTCCGCTGGCTCTTTCAGACCGGCAAGCTGACAGATCAAGCTCGTTGAAGCTCTGCGCATCTCTCTGTGCAGAGCACTACAGACCTCTATTACAGCCTGTCATAGTAATAGGCGAAGATAGCGTCATGCTTTCTCTTTGTTTATTCAGGTCATGACTGCATCGCCTCTTCCTGATAAACAGATGTTGTAGCGCTCCAGGCCTACCTTTGCAATAGCAGTTGCCGAGGGTCTATAATGGACTGGACAGAGCGTCAACACATACTTTCATACCCATATGCATTCAGAAACGCAACTCTCGTTGCTAGAAATATGCTACCGCATATTTCGCATCTGAATGCAAGGCAATATCAGCTAGAAGGAGGGCTATAGTGATAGTACCACCACACATGACCCAAGAAATTACCAGCGAGCAGTATACGCCCCAAAAAGCAGATAAATTCAGCTTTGGACTCTGGACTGTTGGCAATCAGGGTCGAGATCCCTTTGGAGATTTTGTTCGTCCGGCCCTCAATCCCCTAGAGAGTGTCAAGAAACTCTCAGCACTCGGTGCATGGGGCATTAACCTTCACGATAACGACCTCGTGCCATTTACTGCTACACCTACTGAGCGCGACCGCATTGTGCGCAGAGTTTAAGCAGGCATTGCATGATTATGGCATGATTGTGCCAATGGCGACGACGAACCTCTTCTATCATCCTATCTTCAAAGATGGTGCATTTACTGCTGTCAATCCCAGCGTTCGCGCATTCGCGCTACAGAAAACGATGCGAGCCATCGATCTCGGTGTAGAACTTGGTGCATCCACCTATGTTTTCTGGGGTGGACGCGAGGGCGTCGATAGTGAAGCCAGCAAAGATCCTATCACTGCCCTCAAGCGCATGCGTGACGCCATCAATTTTTTGAGCCAGTATGTCATTGATAACGGGTACAGTTTGCGCCTGGCCTTAGAGCCAAAGCCCAATGAGCCACGCTCCGACACCTATTTTGCCACCATCGGCCACATGCTCGCCTTCATCTACACACTCGATCATCCAGAGATGATCGGCGTCAATCCTGAAGTAGCTCACGAGCATATGTCAGGTTTGAACTTTGTGCATGGTGTAGCGCAAGCTCTTGAAGCGGGAAAACTTTTCCATATCGATCTCAATGATCAGAAGGGTCCTCGCTTTGACCAGGATCTCCGTTTTGGCAGTGAGAGCGTCAAGAGTATGTTCTTCCTGGTACGTCTGCTGGAAAACAACGGCTATGACGGACCGCGTCACTTCGATGCACACGCGTATCGCACTGAAGATGTACAGGGCGTGTGGGACTTTGCGTCCGGCTGTATGCGCACCTATAACATTCTCAGGGCCAAGGCACAGCACTTCGATGCCGATCCTGAGGTACAACAACTGCTGAAGACCATCAATGGTGGCAATGCGGAACACCAGTCTCTGCTTGAGCAGGTTCACAACGGTTATAGCAAAGACCTGGCGCACAAACTTAAGGAAACGGTCTTCGATGTGGATACACTGGCACAGCGCGGCTACCAGTACGAGAAACTGGACCAGTTGACGGTAGAGCACATTCTGGGCGTCCGTTGATATTCCGCATAGACACACACATCCATTCTCATGCTTGAGAAAACGACCATCGTAGAAGAACTAAATCTATGGTGGTCGTTTTCTTTTTGGTTATGATATGCTTCTAAAAGAGGGAGATATTTATGAGGGAGCATACCATACAGACCGTGCTTGCTGCTATGCTGCTATGCTGCGTTCTGCTACTGATCATCACACGTCCAAAGGGCTTACATGCCGCCTGGTCAGCAGGGGTAGGAGCGGTCCTGGCGATTGTGCTGGGCTTGCTTTCAGTCTATTCATTAGCAACAATATTCAATACAACGTGGGATGCATGCGCGACCTTAATCTCGCTCTTTTTACTCTCAGAAGCACTGGATAGCAATGGCTTCTTTACCTGGGCCGCACTATGCCTGGCACGTTGGGGACGCGGCTCAGGCTGGCTACTCTATGCTCTCGTATTATTGCTCACGACCGCTGTCACTGCATTGTTGGCAAATGATGGAGCAGTCTTAATGCTCACGCCCATTTTCGCTCAATTATTTAATCGCATCTATCCAGATGATGGGACAAAGCTACCTTTCATTCTGGCGATGGGGTTTTTCGCCGATGCCATGAGCGCAATTGTCGTACCCAGCAACTTGACGAATATCATTTTCGCCGATGCCAGCCAGTTAAGCTTCGTGCGCGTAGCGCTGTGGATGATGTTGCCAATGCTAGCCGCTTTTATGGCTGGTGCCATCGCCTTTGGTATACGCTTCCGCACGAGGCTGGGTACGGTCTACAAACTAGAAGTGCTAGGCGATCCCGCGCAGGAGATTTATGATCGTCCTACTTTCTGGTTAGGTTGGATTGCGCTGCTGGTGCTAGTGGTAGGGTATATTGTCGGAGGTGAGCTGCATTGGCCGGTTTCCCTGGTGGCTGGTACGGTCGCGCTGGCGATGGTGCTGCTCGTGCAGGTACGCAAGCTACGATCTGCCAATAAGATAGTGCGCGCGGCTCCCTGGTCCATTTTGATCTATGCCATAGGTATGTTCATCATCATTACAGCAGCCTTTCAGGTAGGAGTGCTGGGAATGCTGGTCAATCCTTTACGTGTATATATCGCACCGCATAGCGGTCCTGGAGGAGCACTGGCTGCTGGCAGCATGCTAGCTCTCTTGTCGGCTGCCGTCAACAATCTACCCGCGACATTAGTCGGTGTGCTAGCACTACACAGCATCCCGGCGCACAGTTCAATAGCGATCTACGCGATGATTCTGGGTGTAGATATTGGACCCAAATTAACACCTTTTGGATCGCTGGCAACGTTACTCTGGTTGGGTATTCTCGCTCGCAACAAAATCTCTATTTCGTGGGGCACGTATCTACGCGAAAACTGGTGGGTGACAGTACTTGTGCTGGGTGCCGCATTCCTCGGCTTATTAGCAGCAAACGGACTCTGGGGATAGCACGCTGAACAGGCGGGTATTGATCTGGTTTCCTTCTCTTGCAGTTCCACTGGTAAATAGGGCCGACAATTGGCAACGTGAAATCCTGATTCGACATTTTCCTTTTATCCCCCTGTTACATACTGTTGCTAGTAAGTTATACTAGTTCTTGGACACTGACAGGAGAGTATCTCTTCCTGGATTTGCACATATTCACCGTTGAAAGGATAATTCTAGACAATGATTTCAAAGGAGACTCAGCAGTGGAGCGTACTAAAAGAGGAATAGAGACATTTCATAATAATACAAGTGTCGAAACAGGAGACGCATTACGAAACGCAGCATATGAACAAAAAAAAGAGAAACTTGGGGATTGGGCACTTGGACTTGAGGTACAAAGAGAAACGCTCGGACAGAGTTACCAAGAACTTAGCAAAAGAGCAAAGGAACTTCGGACGCAGGCACGCACTTTCTTCCGTGATATACGCAAGTTTAAGCTATCTATACAGAGACCAAGGTATCAGGAAATACCAACTGAGCGGCTACCAAACGCTGAGACATGGGACCAGGCGGTTAAGCACTGGAACCAACAGATTGTACTGTGGAGCAAACAAGTTGAGGAGTGGATGGAGCCAGTTAGTAGGCTAGGGAAGTGGCACGAAGTTTTTAAGGCGGCAGATCAAAGCATTCCAGTAAGTGAGAGAGAAAACTTATCACAGTGGCAAGCTAAACTGGAGGAGATGGAGACGAAACTCAACAAATTAGAGATGCACCTCGAGATACATAGTAGCAACCTGGACAAGTTGGAACAAGACTTTAATCGAGCGAACACGTATTTTAGATCTCAACGCACGCTAATTGATACATACAAGCAAGAACTGCGTGATTTATCTGCTTCTGTTAAACATGAAGTTAAAACTGCTGATAAGAGCGTATCTGATGCCTGGGTGTCTTATGCTAATCTTAGCAAAGATCAGCAAGCGAAGGTAAGAGCTGCTGATTTTACCATCAAGAAGGCAAAACTTCACTTCAGCATATGGAACGAAGGTTTAATTCAAGGTAAGCGGAAATCTGAGTGGGACTACGCGCAGCAGGAAGATAGGATGAAGAGAATAGAAAAATACATAAATGAAATTACAGAACTTCTTAAAGGAATTACAGATGAAGAAAAAGAAACATAAAAGAGGTTTGAGGGGATAACTGACAACGCTCACTGCCTACAAGAGTGGGCAGGCTGCATCAATCACCACGCTTCAGGGAGTTCAGACCATCCCTGCCACAGGCTGGTACATCAATGTTCATTTCAGCACAAACCTCTCCACACAGTCTGGCTATGATGCTATCGCCTGCGGCAATGTGATGGTGCAAAATTCTTCCCACAAATAAACTATACCGAAACCAAGCTCTATTATTGAGGAGTCGTATGAGATGTAAGTCTCCTGGATCATCCTGAAGCCAAGCAAAAGGGGTCGTCCCTTCGCTCAGGTTAACACTAACCAGCACTTTTCTTCATTCCTAGTCAGCCAGTACCTGGATACCACTGACTATCACATAGCCTCCTTCGTCCGCATCGAACTGCATGAAAATCGTACCATCACTACGCGCTATTGTAATGAATGACTCAACCACAGCTCTATCTGTCCCTCCAGCTGCAACATTAATATCAAAAAAACTCAGCACCGTGTTGCCGTTGATCTTAACATTGAAAACGTTCTGCCCCTTTTGCGTCCAGCTCATTGCAGCAAAATGCAGGCGCACTTTGTATGCCTGATTGGGTGTCAGGTGGGGAATGAGATAGGTAAAGTCGTACCCGTAACGACTACTCTGGTACACGCTCTCAGGTGCCGGATCGCTGACGCCAGCGGTACTCACCGTATTGGTCGTAGACCATACTGATCCTTCCGAATAGTCTGTATCAGCGACATAGGAGCCAACACTTGGTCCTCCTGCATTAATCTGCACAATAGCACTAGCCGGTTTGACGGTCTGACTCAGTATAGACGTCGCGGTGGGCTTACTCGGCACCATCTCCAATGGTGCGTGCCGTAATATGCCTACCAAAGCTGGATCAAATATAGAGAAGAGCAAGACAACGACAACGAGACTTACCAGTGTCAGTAAGAGCAACACGGATACATTCCGTTCGCGCAGCCAGGATTGTGTGGTGATTTGATTGCTGAAAGTGGATGAAGAAGAGACTGGCAGCATCGAGCCGTTATCGCTGCTTACGATAGAATCTGGACTGGTGGTTGAGGAAATGTCCTCAACGAGAGTTTCCTCCTCCGATGGATGAGAGGAAGCAAAGAAACCGGACTCTTTTGGTTGCAGGAAACCCAATTCTTCCGCAGTCTTACCGAAGAGATCACACAGTTTTTGTTGATAATAGGGACTTGGCATCACCTCACCACGTTCCCAACGGCTAATATAGTAATCAGAAACTTCGATCTGTTTGGCAAGGTGAACCTGGGACCAGCCCTTGAGTTGTCGCTCACGTTTCAAATAGGGATTCGAGGCAGGCATCTCTCTATTCTTTCTTTCATTATTTGTGTAGAAGCGTCAAAATTTTTTGCGGATTTAACTGTTGCCTGCGCTTCTAACCACAGTTTACCATACTTCATCTGCAGTGAACGCCTGTACACACTATGGTAGTACTTCGTGCGCTGCTCAGATATGGGCCAGTATCACGGGCTCTATGATAGCAAAACCATCTTTTTCTCAAGCAAGGCATGGAGAAGGAGACGAACATGGCACCGCTCAAGAGAGGTCGCTCAGGATGGATGAACGCCTTTGAGATATTCCCCGCCCACTACGACTTCCATTTGAATTAGAAACGACGTTCCATCTTCTCAGGAAACCGCATACGCGAGAGGGTCAGAAGCTGCTGGTCTTCAGACCATGGGGAGCGTCACGTCTACAACATCGTCAAGTAAGCACGGAGTTCTTTAGCAAGTGGAGCTGAGTCCTTCGAGTATACCTGCGAGCCGCATAGACGACTCGCAGGCATTTTTTATCGCCCAATGTCTTTGCGTATAAAGCGCACCGAGGCCAGTGCCAGTGCTACGACGGCAACCGCCAGCACACCCAGCGTATCCAGAAGCGGCAGGCCATGCAACAACGGCGTTCCATAATAGTAGAAGGCAGAGAACCGCAGCGTTGTCTCCGACCAGTTTAGCCCTGGACCAATAAAGCTTATGAAAAACCAGATCACCAGTAAAAAGCTCAAGAGGCCAGTGTCTACCGCTGTGCGCAACCAGCCAGAGAGCAAGTAGCCGAGAGCAGCCGTCAGCAAGCCCAGCGGAATGATCGAAAGCGTCGCGGCAGCCAGATTGCCCCCGTCAAACTTCAGACCGGTGGCTACTGAAGCCACCGTTGCAGCGGCCAGTGTCAGCACCCCCATGATCACCATAGCCGTGGCGAGTGCACCAAAACGCGCCAGCAAGACGGTCAGGCGCGACTGCGGGGTAGATAACACCAATTCATGCAGACCATCTTCTTCATCAGCGGACCAGCGATTGGCCTGGGTGACGGCAAAGGCCATAAGGAGCAATGGCAGCAGGATGTAGAGCGCGCTGAGGATAGTGGCATTGGTGGCAGTATCGCCGCCGCCAACCCTGGTGAGAAAGTATTTCAGGATCGGCGAGCTTTTGTAAATGGCGGCCATACTCACTTCTGTTTGCTTGACGAGCACCACCATCCATCCGGCAAGCCCTGCGATGCCCAATGTCCACCAACAAGCGGGAACCACAATCATCCCCAGGCTGCGTGTATAGATCGAACGCAGCGACCAGGCATTCACTGGTAGCACGCGCTCTGGCCGCATAGTCCGCTCTGGCAGGCGCACAAAGCCGGGTAGCGCAACCGTCCCCCCGACATCACGCCGCACAAAGCAGCCCAGCGCCGCTCCACTTAGCAGAATGTTCAGGGCCAACAGGATCAGCAGAGCACCAGGATTGGTACCGTAAGCTGGAATTAAAGGTTTGCTCAGGTTATAGTAGTAGACAGGGGAAAGGCTGCTGATCCATACCGTATTGGGGATGACACGATGAACCATATCCAGCACAATAAAAACCAATAGCAATCCACCAGTTATGCCAGATGCCGTGCCACGCTCCTGGGTGAACTGGGAGAGCAACAGTGCAAGAGATCCAAAGACGCCACAGATGAGCGCTATATTCAGGCCAAAAAGCAAGGCATCACTCAGACCAAAGTCCGCACTGGCGCTCTTGCTGCCCGCAAAGGTCAGCAGCGCAATGAGCAGGCCTATCCCCAGCAGAGCTGTCCAGACGGCAGTCAGCTTTTCCAGCGCGACGCGCATACGCCCACGCGGTAGCGAGAGCAAGGCATCCAGGGAGCCACGCTCCTCTTCGCCACGCAGCAGGCGACTGCATGCGATGAGCGGCCAGATGGCAATGATCAAGATCGTCAGACCGTATTTCCAGGTTACATAGCCGCCGGGCGTGGCTACCGCGACTGGATCGGCAAACCAGACGAACGAACCAGCCAGACTGACGAGCGAGGCCCGCGCCTGTGGCGTCGCTATCAGCGCGGGGACGGCAATCAAGACGACATACATGAGCAGGCCCATGCCCACACCCCAGCCTAGAATGGCAACACGGAAATCACGCAGGGTTTTGAGATAGATGCTAGAGAACCACATGACGGGCCTCCTTGACGGCCTGGCCGTCGCCTTCGTAGTAGCGCAGGAAGATGTCTTCCAGGCTGGGTTCGTGACTGACCAAACTGATGACGGAATGCTGGGCAGCCGCTTTGATCACTGCATCCTCCCGGCCCTGCACAGACAAGCGCAGGGTGTGCCCGTCGGCCAACATTTCCACCTGCTCCACGTCCTCCAGCCCTTTGAACGCTTCGATGGGCACCACATTAGCAAAGGTGATGGTGATTTCGTGGTGTTTGATGTCCTTCAGTTCCTCCACGAGACCCACGCGCACGAGTTGGCCCTCGCGGATGATGGCAACATGATTGCAAGTCTGCTCCACCTCGCTCAGGATGTGCGAAGAGAGCAAGACGGTGCGCCCATCGTCGCGCACTTCCTTGACCATGTGCTCAAACTCTTGCTGGTTCAGCGGGTCCAGACCGCTGGTTGGCTCATCCAGAATCAGCAGACGTGGGCGGTGCATAAAGGCTTGAATGATACCGATCTTGCGCTTGTTGCCGCTGGAATACTGACGGAACTTGCGGCTGGGGTCCAAATCAAAGCGTTTGATCAGTTGCTTCAGATATGCCTGATCGATACCGCCGCGCAGATGCCCAAAATACTCCAGAATCTGCCCGCCGGTCAGGTTGGGGTCCAGCGAAAGCTCACCTGGCAGATAGCCGATCAGCCGCTTGATCTCCACCGATTGTTTCCAGATATCCAGTCCAGCGATACGTGCTGTGCCGGAGTCGGCGCGCAGCAGCGCCATCAGCAGGCGAAGCGTCGTCGTTTTGCCCGCGCCGTTGGGACCAAGAAAGCCAAAGATCTCGCCCTCTTCCACCTGGAAGGAGACGTCGATAATGCCGCGCTTGCTGCCATAGCGCTTAGTCAGGCTGTTTACTTCGATAATCGCTGTCATGTTACCGTCCTTTTCCTCTTTCGAGGTTCCAAAACCCGTTATTCAGATTCCTCTACCTTATCTATGAGTTCAGTAAAAGATTGTGGTTGAGTTTGCTATTCCTCCTTCTCTCCAGAGGGCGGGACCAGCCACTGCGCGAGTTCTTCGCGTGAAGCGCGCAGCAAGCAACCCTCCGGCGCACCCAGCACGCGTTCCAGCGCATCAACCGTCGCAGTGACGATCCGTTCGAGATGGGACAGATCGTCTGGTGAGTGTTCTTCCGCCAAGAGCATCTCGACGGTAGCATAGCCCAGGTCTTCGAGCAGAGAGAGAACTATTCTGGCCGCCTGATCAGGATAAGGGGTCGTCATAACAGCTTCCCGCGTCCCCTGACGGATGATCTCCTCCAGCCAGGGTGTGAAGCGTTTGACTCTGGCGAGGTGGATTTTGTGGCGGACGATGGCATTTTCATCGCCATACCAGACGCGCAGGTACGCGAGTACAAAACGCTTGTTCTCGAGTTTCCGGTGGTCGAGCGTGACAAAGAAGCGCTGGAGTTTGTCTAGAGCGGAAAGCTGGGAATCATGGACGATGGGGAGCACGAGTGGTTCAACCTGATCCCCTATCCGTTCGACGAGCGCCAGCAGCAAAGCCGGTTTGGAGTCAAAATAGTGATAGAACGCTCCCGAGGAGATCTGCAGCTCGCTCAGGATATCCGCTATCGCCATCTGCTCATAGCCTTTTGTTTCGACGGCTCGCGTGGGTTGCGTCGAGAATAGCGTTGCGCCTGGCTGCATGGGCTGCTTCGTTGACGACGCGCGCCATAGCTTCCCTCTTCTCATTTGTAAACAGAGTCTCGGTTTATTAATATGAGTAGTATAGCTCATGCAAGCGTCGTTGTCAATGGGGAACAACTTCAGTATCAGGTCAGTGGGTAAGTTCCAGCCCACCCAAAAGTGCCTACAAAAATTGTAAGGATTTTTCAACAGGCTGCATCCGTTTGCAAGCAGAGAAGCTATTGTGGTATATTCGATAAAAAGTACATAGTTCATGCTCTTTTGAACGCTCTTGTTGAGAAAGTGTACCCATCATTTTTGAGCCATATCGCTGAAGATGTGACATAGACAGCCGATTTCAGACAAAAGAAGCGGCGGAGCATGTTGTTCCTGACACATTGCTTAATCTACCCAAATAGGTCAGCCACACATTGAAAGAAGAGGTTATCATGGCAAAGTCTGATGTACCACCCAATTCTGGGCATTCTGATCGACCTGATCGATCTGATCAGTCTTGGCATACCACTCGGGCTGATCGATCTGATCAGTCTGATCGATCTCAGCATTCTGAAGAGCCTGCTATAGACGTATTAAGATGGGAGAAAGAGAAAGAGCAAGCTTCCAAGCGGATTCGTATAGAATTAAAATGGAATTTTGAGCAAACAAGACGGAGAAAGGAGTATGGTACAAGACGGGATATAAATACTACATCAAATGTCACATATCGTGACAATTTATATAAGTACATTCGACTTTCGCTAAAAAAAGATTCAAAATCAGGTGTTTTAGAATCAAGAAGTAATAAAAGTGAACCCACTGAAATACAGCAGAGCTTAGGGGGAAAAGAGCAAAAAGAACAAAGAGATGAGCATTCAACGCAGCAGGACACACATACATCACCAATTGACACAGACTATCAGGAGTTATATCGCCGTTTCGAGCAAATTCAACATCCGCTAGATAGCAGTTTCGCATCAAGGAGCGAATTACATCAGAGGTTACGGGAAGGTACTACAGAGCTGCAGGATTTCTTCTATGATAAGGCAAGAAGTGAAGCTATACATTTGCCACAACAGCGACTAGGTTCTGAAATAGAGCAATTATGGAAGCAACCGAGAAAGCGCAGATTACAAGATCTAGAAGATCTACAACCAAGGGAGCGGGTAAAAAACATAGACAGATATAATAAACTGGTAGAGACTTTATCAAAACTAGATGATGGGAGGAAACAATATGCTAAGCTGTCACGAGACATACAAGATTTAATTAAAGAAGAAGAAAAACTTGAAGATCAAACGACACTACTAATTAGACATTATAATCTACGACATGAACAAACTAGTGAGGTTTTTGAATACAATAAAGCACAGTATCATGCATCAGATGAAAAAAGGTTGGAAGACTTTGTTGCTTTACAAGAGGGCCATATAACAGAATTGGCAGATTTTGCAGAAGATCCTTATCCTTCCTTTTAACAGAACAGATGCAAATATGAAATCCACAAGATTCACGATATTTTCCTTATATGCATCCGAAGATACGTTGCTGTATCAGGAATTAGAAAAGCACCTCCGTCCTATGTGCCAGAAAAGGTCAATTAGCCTACAATCTCGCCATCAGACATTTCCTGGAGCATCTCTACAGCAAGAGTATATCAACGATGCATCCCTCATTCTCCTTTTGATCAGTCCAGATTTGCTGGTATCCGAGCAGGGCAGACAAGATATGGATCATGCCCTACAGCATCAGCAGCAGGGTCACACCCACATAATTCCTATTCTGCTACGCCCTACAATCTGGCAAGAGACTCCTTTTGCAGACTTCCAATGCTTGCCTCGTAATAGAAAACCTGTTACCGAGTGGACAAATCGTGATGCCGCCTTTCACCACATCGCCTTGGAGATTCGTTCTATTCTTGAGCAGATTGGAGTAATTGCTCGCTCGTCCTCTAAGCCCACTGACCGCGTTGATCTGCTCAAACAGGTCCGTACCCGGTGGATTGATGGCGTGTTATACGGTCTGTTATATCATAAAATCCTTATTCAACTAGTGCTTCATGAGGACCCTGGTGCTCTTGCTAATCCCTGGTCCCAGACTGTTGGAGAAACGAATCTACCCGAATGTCCTCTTACTCCTGGAACGCACATCTATGAGGTGTTTGAGTCTGCCAACGGCCAGATGCTCATTTTAGGAAACCCTGGTGCAGGCAAAACTACCTTGCTTCTCGAACTTGCCAAGGACTTGCTCACCCGCGCCTGCGAGGATGATACGCATGGTATCCCTGTTGTCTTCAATCTCTCTTCTTGGGCTACCAATCACCTACCGATTGACGAGTGGCTCATCGAGGAGTTGGACAACAAGTACAACGTTTCTCGTACGATTGCTCAGACATGGATCTTTAAGGGGGAAATCATTCCCCTTCTTGACGGTCTCGATGAAGTTGCAGAGGAACAGCGTAATGCCTGTATCAGTGCTATCAATGCCTATTATCGAATATACCACCTCGTCCCATTGGTCGTTTGTTGTCGTAAATCCGAATACAATGTTCTTCCCACTCGCGTTATGCTTAACAAGGCGGTTATTATTCAACCACTCACCTTGCAAGCTATTGACGAGTATTGTGAGCGAATCGGGAAACCAGTTGCCGCTTTGTGGCAAGCACTTCATCAAGAGAAAAATCTGCAAGAGTTGACAAGCACGCCATTTATGCTCAATATCTTGGTGCTCACATATCAAGAAACAGTCTCGATTGACCTCCTACAAGCGCCTTCACTGAAACAATTGCAGCAACAGATCTTTACTCGCTATATTGAACGTATGCTGACACATCGAAGAACGTCTGCATCTTATACAAAAGAACAGACCATCTATTACCTCTCCTGGTTGGCTAAACAATTGCAACGCCTGGCATTGACAGAATTCTATTTAGACCAGCTCCAATCGAGTTGGCTTCCTACGCCACATTTACGCTTCATCTACAACGCGATTACAACATTGTGCGCAGGGTTGCTTGTCGGGCCACTTGTCGGGTTGCCTCGCGGGGCTACTGGTATGGTCACTTGTTGGACTATTTCCTGGACAGATCGTTGGGCTACTCGCTGGACTACTCGCATGGCTACTTTTCGGGATAAGCGAGTACACTACCTCCGAGATCATTTATTGGAAATGGGCACGCATACAAAAAGATGCCTCATTTCTGCTCCTTGTTGGGTCGCTCTCTGGGGGGCTATTTGGACTCTTCGTTGGGCTACTCGCTGGAACGTTATTCGGACTACCTACAGGGGTACTCGTTGGAATACTTGCAGGGCTGCTCGAAGGGTTGCTCGTCGGGCTGCTCTCCGGTCAGAGAGAATACCAGCCCTTTGAGGTCATCTCCTGGGAATGGGCGAGGGTACAAAAAGGTGCCTTATTTGTGCTTCTTGTCGGGCTGATTGCTGGATCACTTGGTTGGCTGTTCGGCGGGCCATCCATCGGGTTACTTTTTGGCCTGTTCGCTGGGCTGATCACTACGTTGATTGCAGGCTTCTTCTCTGACGAATTGAGCGTTCTCGATTATGACGCGCAGCGTCCAAAACGCAATAATGTTGTTTTCGGATTAATTGCCGGATTACGTGTCGGCTTGCCCTTCGGTTTGATCTGTGGGCTACTCTTTGGACTGATCAACGGGCTGTACGTTGGGCTATTCGCTGGGTTGCTCAGTGGACTACTCGTCGGGCTGCTCATTTGGCTCAACTTTGGGTTGGGAGCTGTTCTCCATCAGCAGAAACTTCTGGCTTTTCTTCGTTGTTGTAGAGCTATCCCTAAGAACTACGCTCAGTTCCTTGACTATGCCACCGAACGCATTTTCTTGTACAAAGTAGGTAGAGGTTACATCTTTATTCACCGATTGCTCTTGGACTATTTTGCCTCGCCTAATCTTTCAGAGGGAACATCACAAGCAACAGAACAAAGGCAATTCGAGACCAACAATGACTAATACCCATATGCGTTGAGCACGAAGTTATTGCGGCTCTTTTACTGCACACTTACGCACCATATCCAGCAGATCGCGCACATGGAAGGGCTTCACGATGACATGCTCCACCCCTAAACGCTCGGCCTCGGGGCTACTGGCACCGGCAGTGACGACGATTACGGAGGGTCGCGGATGCGCGTCCTGGTAGGTATCCCACTGCTGACGCAATCGCTCCAGGAAGGTATATCCACTCATACCCGGCATCGCCAGATCAAGGAGAATAACTGCAGGATAGCTCCCCTCGCGGATAGCATTATTGATCCAATCCAGCGCTTCTTGGCCTTCAGCAGCCTCTGCTGGCTCGTATCCATCCAGCTCAAGTGCCCAGGACACCATATCCCGAATAGCGGGATTGTCATCGATCACCAGTACTACTGGCGGTCGATCCTCACTACGACGCAGTGGCTGACTCATGCTCCTCCCTATTGCTCCTCACAGGCATATACTACTTTCGTTCCATGCCGCAAGTGCATCGAAACAGTGGAAATTTAAAATCTTGCACGTAAAAAGGTACGTATCGCTTCAAGAAAGTTCTCTGGCTGCTCCAGATTCGAGAGATGTCCCGCCTGTGGTATCTGTATAAGCTGTGCTCCTGGTATCCTGGTGGCATACGCTTGCGCCACAGCGGGCGGAGTTAGCTCGTCATGTTCGCCGACGATGACCAGCGTGGGGCAAACAATGCCTCGCCAGCAAATCTGTGCTATCAGGGCGTAGCGCCATACCGCGTGCGGCTGCGGCAATGCCAAGGGGGGTTGCCACCGCAATCATGTGCCTGACACTGGCTGCGACTTGCGGGCGCTGCTGCCGGGTAGACGCGGAGATAAGCTTTGGTAACTGCAGATCAGCTATCGCCTGTGGTCCCTGCGCCTCAGCTAACCGAGCCACCTGTGCACGATTGGCTTTGCCTTCTTCAGTGTCTGCGCCTGGTCGCGTATCGGCCAGGATCAAGCCTGCCAGACGCTGTGGATATTTGCGCAGGAAGGCAAAGGCCACATAGCCTCCCATCGAGAGACCACACAGCACCGCCTGTGGCATACCCAGCGCATCCATTAAGCCTGCTACGTCATCGGCCAGGAGTTCCATGGTAGAAGTATCACTGGTAACGGCGCTCTCACCGAAGCCACGCCAATCGAGTGCTACCAGACGATAACGCTGTTCTTTGAGCAGCGCACTCACCTGATCCGTCCACATGCTCCGATTAAGGGGAAAAGCATGCAGAAAAAGCACAGGTAGTCCTATACCATGATCGTCATAAGCAATGTCAACTGCATGTATGCTTACTTTCAACAGTTATGCTTGCCCCCTTGTTGCTCCATCTGCCTGTTCATGGGCATGATACGAACTACGCACGAATGGCCCGGACTCTACATGGCGGAAGCCCATTTTTTTGCCTTCAGCCTTGAGTGCGGCAAACTCTTCCAGCGATACATAGCGCTGAATTGGCAGGTGTTGGAATGATGGGCGCAAATACTGCCCAATAGTCAGAATATCAACCTGATGTTCGTGCATATCATGCATGACTTCAAGAATCTCGTCCCACGTTTCGCCCAGACCCAGCATAAAACCGGATTTGGTTGGTGCCTGCGGATGCATCTCTTTGGCCCACTTCAATACCTGCAATGAGCGCTCATACACAGCCTGGGGACGCACACGTTTGTAGAGTCTGGGAACAGTTTCCACGTTATGGTTAAACACATCAGGTTTGGCATCCATAACGACCCGCAAGACATCATGTACGCCTTTGAAGTCCGGTGTGAGCACCTCTACTCTGCACTCAGAATTTAAGCGCCGAATCCAGCGAATAGTTGCAGCAAAGACTGCCGCCCCCCCATCCTTCAGCTCATCGCGGTTCACCGAGGTCACGACGGCATGACGCAATCCCATCTGTTGTACGGCCTCGGCAACCCGTTTCGGCTCCTCCCAATCCAATCCCTGCGGACGTCCCGTTGCCACGGCGCAAAATCCACAACTGCGCGTGCAAACGCTCCCCAGGATCATAAAGGTCGCTGTTTTGTGCCCCCAGCACTCACCAATATTGGGGCAACGAGCCTCTTCACAGACAGTATGGAGAGCCTGGCCGCGCATCAATTGCTTTAATTGCTGGTAGTTCTCTCCTCGGGGAGCCTGCACCTTGAGCCACTCAGGGCGACGCTCCGGGATAATGGTCGTCATGGTCAAGTTCCTTGTTCTAGCTTAGAGGTGACATCCTCCGCTTGCTTCCATCGATAATCGTTGGGTAGGGGCGGAGCTCGCCTCCGCCCGAGGGCGGTCGCAAGGACACGCCCCTACCCGCCTGGACCTTATTATAGGGATTGTACCAGCGCATGCCAGTAACATGCAGCCTCCAGTGGACAACTTAATACACATCAATCGTGCGCTCATAGCTCTGCAACTTTGTGCGCACCGTCTGCAGGAATGCGCCTGCGCCCGCGCCATCCAGGACGCGATGATCAAAGGAGAGGCAGATGTACATCATAGAGCGTACTGCAATGGCATCGTCCTCAATCACCACGGGCCGCTTCACCACCGCATCCATGCTCATAATGCCCGCATGCGGCTGATTAATAATCGGCATTGATATAATTGTACCAAATACGCCGGTATTATTCACCACAAATGTGCTATTTTGCATATCTTGTAGCGTTAGTTTATTATTCCGCGCGCGTTGTGCCAACGCATTGACCTGTTTTGCCAGACCTGCCAGTGTATACTGATCGGCATCATAGACGGTCGGCACGACTAAGCCTGCCTCGGTTGCTACTGCCATACCCAGATTGATACGCTTCTTGATGATGATCTTGTTATCTTCCGTCCACGTCGAATTGATCATGGGAACCTTGCGAATGCCTTCACACACAGCCTTCATCACAAAGGGCACATAGCTGATACTATAGCCTTCACGGCGCTTAAACTCTTCTTTATTTTTCTCCAACCACTTCGCGATATTGGTCATATCGACTTCTACCACGGTGGTTGCGTGCGGCGAAGTACGCTTGCTACGCACCATATGCTCTGCTACCGCCAGACGCATACGATCGGGTACCACAACCTCTTCATCGAGTCCATTGCTGGTCGCCGAGACGCTTGCGATGGCAGGCTCAGGCTCAGGCGCTAGCACACTTGCCACTCCAGTTGGCGTAGCAAACACAGCAGGCGTAGACACAGAGACTACTTGTTTCTGGTCTATATAGGCGAGAATATCCTCTTTGCGCACGCGACCATACGTACCCGTACCAACGATCTCGCTCAAATTGACGCTATGCTCACGTGCCAGTCGACGCGCCAAGGGAGAAATACGTTGACGCTCTACCCTTGTATGCCTGGCTCCGTTTGTGCTGCTGTCAGCGTTGTCCCCATTCGTCATTGCGCCAGCGCTACCTTGCGCCGTAAGAACAGGGGTAGCCACCTGGACAGGACTGATTACAGGAGCCGCATCAGATCCCTCAGCGCTGTGGGGAGCGCTAACAGCAGAGCTTGCCACATCTGCGCTTTCCTCAATCAGCGCGATCTTCGCTCCTACCGGCACCGTTTCGTCCACCTGCACCAGGATCTTCGCCAGGCGACCAGCGATGGGAGAGGGCAGTTCTGCGTTGATTTTATCGGTGATTATCTCTGCTAACGACTCATCTTTTTCCACATAGTCGCCTTCTTGCTTGAGCCAACTGCCAATGGTTCCTTCGGCAACTGACTCTCCTAAGCGCGGCATCGTTACTGGTGTTGGCATAGACAAACTCCTTATTTACATGATCAATAAGCCGCCAATTCTCTGGCCGCCGAGAGAATCTTTTTAGCATTTGGCAGATACGCATCCTCTAGCGGAGGTGCATAAGGAAACGGCACATCCGGCGCAGCCACACGCGTAATGGGACCATCCAGGTATTCAAACAGGTCCTCAGCAATAATAGCTGACAATTCAGCCCCGATACCCCCTGTAAGCGTATCTTCGTGCACAATCAAGACTTTATTTGTGCGCTTGACCGATTCCATAATAGCCTCTCGGTCAAGTGGTGACAGTGTGCGCAGATCCATAACCTCGACTTCCAGGTCATCGTCTGCTTCCAGCACCTGCGCGGCTTTCAGACACTGGTGGACCATCGCACCATAGGTCAGGATGGTCATGTCCTCACCCTCACGCCGTACGATGGCTTTGCCGAGCGGCACTATATAATCTTCAACTGGCAATTCTTCACGCAGTTCCGGTAAACGGTAGAGCAACTTATGCTCCAGGTACAGGACAGGATTGTTATCCCGAATGGCCGCTTTAAGCATACCTTTGGCATCGTACGCGGTTGAAGGGACGACAACCTTGATGCCTGGTGAATGAAAGAACCAGGCTTCTGGACTGCTAGAATGGAAGGGACCGCCCTTTGTGCCACCGCCAGAGGGACCCCGAATGACGATAGGCACTGGCATACCAACACGCCAGTACATCTTAGCTGACATGTTGATAATCTGGTCAAAGCCACAGGTAATGAAGTCAATGAATTGCATCTCAGCTATCGGGCGCATGCCCATCAAGGCTGCGCCTACCGCCGAGCCAATGATGGCCGCTTCTGACATCGGTGTGTCAATCACACGTTCCGCACCAAACTCCTCAAGCAGACCTGCGGTGACTCTGAACGCCCCACCATAGGCACCTATATCCTCGCCCAGTATAAATACGGCTTCATCACGCCGCATCTCTTCGCTGATGGCCTGGCTTATAGCCTCCAGGTAGGTCACTTTCTGTTTACTCATCGACTGCCAACGGCCTCCTCTGCCTCAGAAACGACGTTAAAAGGCTGACCAGTACGGCGGTCAAGCGCATTCACATACCAGGGATCACTCGCGCCCGCCTCGCCAATCATCGCCAGTGGCCCATCGGGAGCAAAAACATGGTGGGCCACGGTCGCTCCATCCGGTGCTGGACTCTGTTCCGCAAACGCTACCGCATCTTCGATAGTTGCGGTTATCTTCGCCATCATCTCGGCGCGAGTTGTTGCGCTTAAAATGCCTTTTTGCATCAGGTATGCCTCAAATTGCTGGAGCGGATCTTTCGCCAACCAGGCTTCTCGTTGTTCTGTGGGAACATAATCGGCCTTATCGGCCTCGGAGTGTCCGCGTACACGGAATGTCCTACTCTCGATGATCAGCGGTCCCTGTCCACTACGCGCGTGCTGTACGGCCCGCTCAACAGCCTCCAGCACAGCCAGAACATCATTGCCATCTACGCTTTCTCCTCCTATACCATAGGCAAAGGCGTGATCTGAGAGTTGTGGTATGGCACATTCTTTGGCTAACGGGGTTGAGTAGGCATAACCATTGTTTTCAATGAGCAAGACCAGGGGCAATTTCTGTACGGCGGCAAAGTTCATGGCTTCGTGGAACGCGCCCGTACTGGTAGCACCGTCACCACAGGACGCTAATACGACGGTCGCGCGCTTGCGCACCTTCATAGTCAAGGCCACACCACACGCCACCGGCAACGACGCTCCTAACATACTTATCATTGGAACAATACCATGATGCATATCTCCGATATGTATTTGTCCATCACGTCCCAACGTCGGAGCATTTCCGCGTGCCAGCCATTGACACATCACCGCGCGTAGAGAAACGCCTCGTACCAGATGCATACCGAGATCCCGGTGCTGCGGAACAATGCAGTCGCCATCGCGCAACGCCATCGCGGCCCCGACCGTCGTCGCCTCGTGACCTCGTGCGGTGTAGACTCCACCGGCAATGCGTCCCTGTAAGAATAGCGTCCGTGTGCGATCCTCCAGCGAGCGCGTGAGGCGCATAAAATAGTAGATCCGCAGTAGGTTAGCCCGCTCCAGTTCCATCGCTTACCCATCCTTTTCCTGTAGCGGAACATGCCTCTGATACATCATTTATTAACTTTTTCGGTTTATACATATATACGCCTCCTCATCCAGAAAGATCGTGCAGCATTTGAGGTTATTGCATTAACGATCCATCTGGAGGATACTGCACTATGCTAACATGTGGCAAGAAGAGGTGTCAAGCTTCTTTCCTGGCAACCTTGGTAGCCATAATCTCTTGCCGCAAACGCGCAATGCGCCGTCGATAGGCATCCTCCGGCTGCACATAGCCCAGCTTGGGTTTATCCCCCATACTGACGTGCCACTTGCGGAACGCCAGGCCAATCTCAGTCTGATACAGTGCCTTCACGCGCAACCATTGTTTCAAGCCATCATCGCGCAAGACACGTCGTTCCTCTTTTGTACGTGCAAAAGAGTGTTGCAACAAGGCATACTCAGCAACGGTGACGACGCCTTTGCTGACTTCGGAGGCCAGAAACTCGCAAATCAAGGCCACTTCATGCGCTAACGCTTTGATCAGAACATACACAATAACGATTTGCGCGATAAAGGTCGGAATATAGTCCCCTACTACGGCGATGAGCGAAAACGTGACGACGGTTGGATTGTTGGGCGAAATAAATACCAGATCACTGGCAAAAGTATTGATGAAGTCGAAGACGGTATGCAGACCCACGGCAACCAGATAGCCCAGCAGCGGAATGACGTAATGCTGCCAGCGTTTCCTGGTATGCCGTATGTATCCCAATGCCGCTCCGAAGCAGACGGTAAACGTTGAGTGGCAAAGCCAGCCCAGCACTATTCTGCCTACCACCAGAAACAGCAGTTGGCGGGGATTTTCTGCGAAGATGAAGAAATTTTCTACCATGGCGAAGCCTGCTCCGATGAGCGCTCCATAGACAATACCATCGGTCACATTGTCAAACTCATCGCGCAAGGCAAAAAAGAGCAAGAGGAGTCCCCAACCCCTTTACGGTCTCTTCCGTCACACCAGTACTCAAGCCTTTGAAGATGGCGAGTGTGATCGCACCTGTGTTCGAGCCAAAGATCCTTGACATAAGCACAAGCAGATTCTGCTCGATCAACAGCGCGGCGGCGGCGGCAATGACTGCTCCCCACAAGAAAGCCGCCAGGCGTAAAAACCAGGGTTCCCGTTCATAACGGTCGATGAAGTTCACCAGCAGACTGATGCCGATGGCAGGAATCAGCGGTATAGTCAGCACAGACAACAGGCTCAACGGCCCATCCTGCACCAGTACGGAAATACGCACGATACTGTGCAGCACAATCGCCACTACCGCGCCGACCATTAAAATAGCAATGGCAATACCCGCAATTAACCATAGCATACGTCTGCCTAAACGCCGTGTCAGTGCAAACTGCATGGTTATTCCTGCTCCCAATAGACTCTCTTCTCCACTATCCCACTCTTGCGCCAACCATTCGCTATCAGAGAGTTCAGAGAAAACCAGCTCGGTTGCGGCCACTGCTTGCGGCATTGCTGTCACTGCTTGAGAGACCACGGGAATTGACTCTTGCGCCGGTACATCTGCTATGCTCCCCTCTTGCTCCTGTACCCATTGTGGCACATGCCCATTACTGTTATTGCTATGAGCAGGAAGTTGGGAGGACAGCAGAGCGGAGGTTTCCAGTACGCCTATGGATGCGCTCACGTGCGGGGCTATGAGCTGGAACGTCGTACTGCCAAGCACAAAAAAGTCCTGTGGATAAATGGGCAAACTCTCTCCACCAGACACTGAGTGCCCATTGACATATACGCTATTGTGCTCCGTTAAATTATAGAGACGCCATCCCTGTTGCTCTAACGCCAGACGAGCATGCTCTCGTGACACCGTCGAATCCAGCAGCACAAGATCGCAGTTGAAGGCACGCCCGATGGTTGTCTCGCGCCGTGTTAAGACATGAACAAATTGTTCTTCTGGAAACCACCTTTTGGGCTTCTTGTCCTGGCGCTGTGTCCTGGCATGCGCAGTTGGGAGGACGCGCACCACACGTAGCACCCCAAAATGTTGACTTACACTCATGCAGTATTCCTGGCGTACAGGGGCCTGCGGACGACCTGTAACGCACATCTTTCTTCTACAGAATGTCCTGGCTCTGGCACCAGATGCCCTGATAACCTCGATGCGTGCTCACGTATAGCAATCTAAGCACGCGCTATCATCCCGCCTGATAAATTATACGCTCTACTCATACAAAAAGTTTTAGCTATAGGATGCGATTTTACGGGTAAAGCAAACAGCACCGGACAGAGCCTACTTGTCTGTCACAGAAGCAATGGAATGTATTGAAAAAGGCAAGGTATACGATGCATTGCGCTCTTTATACCAGTCTCTTCAACGCTCACAAAGATACTGTACCAAATTCTGCTCTCTTACTCAACCCCTATGGTTTTTTTTTGTCCCACAGGGGGTTGGGCAGTTACGAATTTCATCATATCGAATATATTGACGTTCATCATAAAAAAACAGGTATAATGCACCAAAATATATAATAAGGTCTCTCTTTCTCTTACGCAAGCCATAGTGGGGATTGGAGAAGAAACCAGAGTGGTGCCCTGGCCGGAACCGTGACACAACATACTGGATAATAAACGAGACACCCGTAAGAAAAAGAGAGCCGTCATCCTATAAAACGCATATCAATCTATCTAAGGAGGCACGATAGTATTTTTGGAGAAACTTATCTCTACCACGCACACACCAACGCCAGATAGCACAGCTTTTTTGACGAAGGCGGTCTGGAAACGTCAATTAGCTAGTAGTAAAAAAATTTTGTATCAGACAAGATGCATATCATCGCAACACACATTTTTAGCCAGGTTATTTATACATATATGCTTAGCACATTTTACCTATATTTTTTAAAAATTACTTCCATTATGATATAATCGTTCAAGTTCAGACAAGTATTGATAAGGTAGATCTATACATCATCTCAAGCTAATTATACGAGCTATGGTCTTTTTGTGTAACATTTGATAATCAACGACAGTAACGGACATAGCAATCCTGTTTTACGAGAGGTGCAATACATGGCAGTGGAACCATTGACAATCAACATAAAAACGCTTACCCCCATTTGGACCATTGATTCCAACTAATGAGGGTAGAGCAGGGAGAAGAGGGAAAGGGTTCAAAAGCTATCGCCTCAAATACATTGAGTCATGGAAAAACTCCTGTTTATTGTATATACAGGTATACCATAGTAGATATTCAAAGCGATGATAATGAATATCTACCATTCAGGATCACTCTTGTCGATGTTCATAGAAATTTCTCTTTTTTCTCTTTTCCCTTCTCCTCCCTTCTCTTTTCCCCTCTTTTCGCTGTCTATAGAGAGGCAACCAACGGATGGAGAAAGCTCCAGGGTGGAAATGCACGATTGGGATCAGGTTGGACAGGAGGCAGTGGACGCATAGCGACCCTACCAGGGGAAACGTCCATCGTTCCGGTTTTGGGTGTGGTGGGCGTCACTATTGGCTTTGCAGGAGGCTTCGCCTTGGTTTGTCGAGACGCGGCTTTGAGTCTTGCCTCCCGTTGCATAAGGATTTCTACGATCCGGTCGCGCTGAGGATGGACCTCGATCTCGGGGCTGGTCGGTGTGTCAGAGCGGGTCTCATGACGGTAGTGAGGCTGCCGACAAAGTGTTGTGTCCTTGGGCAATGGGGTCAGGAGGTCCTGTGGGATCTCAGGTGCTTGGATGCGCAGACGCGTTGAAGGCCGAATGATGCCGAGGCGACGCGCATGGCGGACACATTCCGCCATGCCATCACGTCCCTGCAGAGTCAAACTGGGGGAAGGCTTCAATCAACAAGGGCAGAGAGACCTCAAAGGGATCCACATCTGCCCGCAAGGCAACTTCCATGCGGATGGCCTGGAGCACTTGAGCAATGATGAGGCAAGCCCACACCTGAGCCAGGACGACCACCGCTTTGCTGCTCCAGATCAGATGCAATCCCAACTCCCGTTTCAAGGTCAAGAACGCCAATTCAATGTCCCATCGACGAGCATACAGCCGAGCAATATCCGACAACGGCAAAACGGTCGGATTACAGACAGTGGTGAAGTACAGCCGCAGCACCCCCCCTTGGCGAAATTGGACCTGCCGCACCGCATATTTGCTCAAGGTATCTCTCGCTCCCAGCCAGACGAGCCGATCAAACGTCTCCCCAACTTCATAATAGGTATGCAGCACCACCATGGTGGTGTTCCCTTTGACCCGTGAAATCCAACTGGTGCCTTCTTCGGTCAGTTCATCAAACCAACGGAAACCAAAGTACCCCAGATCCGCCAACAAGAGAGCACCGGGTTTGAGCGAGCCAAGCAAGGCTCTGGCCTGCTCCATGCCATTCTCTTTCGCCTCAGCAATAGACTCGATGGCTCGCCATTGCTGGAACCGCACATCAAAAAGGGCCACCATCTTGCCTGGTAACAACTCCCTGTCTCCTTTTTTGAAATGTCTCAAGATCGGCAAGCGCCTCTTGACTTGATCCAGGTACATTTCATCCAGAGCTATCACTTCGCTGGCAAAAGGAGCCAGCATGCGGTGGTGTTGCTGATAGGCTTGCAAAGCTGGTTGCAACCACTGGGCTACCAGCAGACTGACCCGCTCAAAGACCTGGGCCAGTGGCTTGCATCCCTCCTGCTCAAGCCGCTTGTAGACGGCTTGATCTCCGATATCATAACAAGGGAGCTTCCACCAGCCACCTGCGGCCAACAATCGCCAGATGGCCCGCAGAGATTTCATGCCTCGTAGAACACCCACCAGCACTGCCATCCACAAACTCACGCTTGGCGATATCACTGGACGACCTGTCTTCTCTGCTGCTTTCTCCTCTTCTTGTCGACGCATCAGCCCTTCCATCACGGTCTGCAGAAAGCTTTCGATCTGCCTCTGCACTCCATCACTTGCACAACTCTCACACCATGCGGTATCATTCATTATAGGGTTTTCCTTTCCTTGCAACAATTTCCTATTTTGCAAGGATTATCCCTTCTTTTTCCCTCCTTGGCAACCCCCTTTCCTCTTAGTTGGAATCAATGGCGTTTGAATGGAACATTCCGTGAACGCCTTGCTTCTTTGACCAGGAAATGTCGGCATGCAGCAGCTCGTCTGGAAACACTGGAAAAAGGGATGTATCTGATCGGATGCACGTATAACTTCTGTTTTCCGCATCATCAGTTAAGCAAGCCTCTCCATTTTGGAGGTCCAACCACGCCTGCGATGGCTGCTGGACTGACTGATCACATCTGGAGTATTCAAGAGCTTTTGCAGTACAAGATCGCTCCAGCGGCCTGGATTGAACCAAAGCGACGAGGGCGACCTCGGAAAGAAAAAGCACCTGATACAAATACACCGAAACGAGCACGAGGAAGACATCGGAAAGAAACGGTAATTACCACATCTGAGACCAAAAAAGCACGAGAACGGCCTCGGAAAATCGCTTAGACTCGTTCACCGGATAGGGTGGTTCTACCCTTGGCGCTCCACAATTTCATTTTCATATTGATAAATGCGCATATTGAACGATTTAACCGAACACTTCAAGAAGAATGTTTTGGAGGAAGACTTCCCGATGAACTGACCATCCAAGCAGCGTTACAACAGTATATTGCGTACTACAACAATGACCGTTTACACTTGAGTTTAAACTTACAAACACCTACTGAATTTGTTTCCAAGCTCCTGAAGTAATTACGTTTCTATACTGTGTCGCACAAGGGTTTTTAGTAGATGCTGGGATTAGTTTTTATGGAGCTTTAGTCCTGCGTGTTCCTGTAGTTCTTCAATCTGTTCTGTGTGGTCTCTAACCTGTTTGGCAGTCTCTTTTATAACTGTTGTAAGCTCACCTATTCTCTTGTTGGTCTCTGCTAACTCCACTTTGAAGAGCGTAACTAGGACATTATTGTTTTGTGCGATAAAACTTTTTATATTCTCATCTGATGCAGCAATAATTTTTCTTATGCGCTCACGCTCTGTTTCTAGTATTTTTCCAATTTCCTGTAAATCCTCTTTGGTTAGCATATTGAACCTATTGTAACAATATCATCCTTTGCTTTCAATGCGTAGTTTTTGATAGTGCTGCCGGTAGATAATTCGGCGTCTCTGCTCTACTTCCTCAAGGACTTTTTTCGTTCCTCTTTGCTTTTGAGTGCGGGGGTTGCTGCTGGCTCCTGGCGGGGTTTTCCGTAGTCTGTCATGTGGAGATATTATAGCAAAAAAAGGAACTTGGATAAATCCAGGCTCCTTATGTCGGTTACTTCTCTTTTCCTTCATCTGGTCGGTCTGTTCGTCGTTCCTCTTTGAACCGCTCCCAGTCTGCGAGGTCAATGAGGTAGTCTCTTCCCATGCATTACTGCCATCCATCATGTATTCATACATTAGCAGAAAGAAAATAGTTGTTCAATACAGACATAGAATTATTTGGTGTCTCACAATATGAAAAAGGACGACATCAGGCACGAAAGAGAAAAGCTTATGTTTTTAGTGGTAAATACTTTTTACATTTTCTCTTCCCCACTTCAGCACCTTTGCCATCCAAATCAATTCCTCATATGCTCGCTCAATTCGTTTAATATACTTCTTATCACGAATTTCACCGTTCTCATCAAATAAATCTTGCACATGGGGAAAATAAATATCGGTAAACGTCGCTACCATGCCCATTTCTCGAACTGGAGGTAGCAGAGCCTCAATCGCTCGTGCTCCGCCGAAAACCTGAGCGGATACGCCCGCAAACGTCACTGGCTTATGGATATAATTTTTCAGTTCTGAGTCAAGCATCCGTTTTAATGTACCGGGGTAACTGTGATTGTATTCCGGTGTCACAATGAAAAATCCGTCTGCCCTCGCTGTTAACTCGGTATATCGTGGGTCTTTGTTCTCCTCGTCGTTACCGTCAAAAGGGAAGGTATAATCATTCGGGTCAACAAGTGCGACTTCTATCTCATCAATCGTTTTTCCTACCTGTTCAATCAGTTGAGCAGGTTTTATTGACTCCCGTTTCGGGCGTGTTGTCCCAATGAGAATGGGAATAAAAAGTTTTTTCATGCGAGGTATTATACGTTCTCAAACTGCCAGTTGCAAATAGATACTCACAAAATTGGTACGAAAGAACCAATTTTCTCCTGCATAAAAATTGATCACTGATTTTCATTGTTTTTCGGCGTTTTTCGGTTATACTATAAA
Organism: uncultured Chloroflexia bacterium; assembly: GCA_963802635.1. Taxonomy (GTDB): domain Bacteria; phylum Chloroflexota; class Ktedonobacteria; order Ktedonobacterales; family Ktedonobacteraceae; genus CAVTLG01. Next base: position 3,020,759 of record CAWDJJ010000001.1, read on the forward strand.
GGAAGTCACTGTATTTCGGGAGTTATTGTATGACGTTAACAGAGTACAGGGAGAGCATTCCAATGAGTGTGCCTGAACTTGCGCGAGGCAGCAGGTATTGACCCGCAGACCATGAGAAATGCTGAGAGCGGTCAACGTATCTCGGCGCGGGTAGCTCGCAATATAGCGGAAGCACTTAGCACTGCATTAGGACGAACAATTACCTATCGGGATATTGATGGGTTAGATGTTCGCCTGTAACAATGTGCTGCTTTCTCTTATCTGTTAGTGGCAGAGCGAAAGGTTTTTTTTCTGTAGTTTTTTAGCATGTATATTCTTCGATCTTGAGAAATGGGGTGATCTACTCATTAAAGGGAGCGCTTAGACACCAATCTAAGCGCTCCCTTTAACCTTTGTAGCTGGTAGGTGCTGTGAAGTTTTCCAGGCTCAAGCACTTACCATCAGAAAACCTATCCATCTACTAACATGTTGTCAGCGACAGCAAGTAAGCCGTTTTGTGCTTTTTTCGCTGTTAGGACAAGCAAAAGGTCTGTGCTCAGTATAAGACTATCGGCCTTTGCCTGTCAATTGCAGAAAGGCTCTCTCATGCCATACACACCAGATGGTACATACCTTCCGGCAACGGATGAAGAATACGAAGTCACCCTTCCTGACTATCCTTTACATACCCCGGCACGTCCCTTTTGCTACGGTGAGACATGCCCTGACAGAGAAGATCAGGAAGCTATCGGTACACTGATGGTATTGTTTTGTCTTCTGGCAAAGCAAGTACATTGACATAGGACGCAAAGACACAAGGAGTGTTACTCATGCAAAACAATCCAGATAAGTACAGAGGCAAACGAGCCTTGATACTCACACGAGTATCAACTGCTGAACAAGCGAAAAAGTATTCCCATGCGGCGCAAGAGAGGCAGGTACGGGAAAAACTTATTGAACCGTTAGGATTGCGTATTATGGATGAGAAAAAACACATCATCCACGATACCTACTCAGGGCTTGAGTATCGCCATAGAAAGGCTCTTGAAGACATTCTTGAGATGGCAGAACGAGGGGAATTTGATCTTCTTTGTATGGACGTGTTGGATAGGGGTTTAGGGAGACGCGCCTTAGCTCGTGAATTATTCAGAATGCAACTCAGGGAGTTAAGCATCAGAATTTTGACAACGCAGGAAAGCGATCACGCTGATGACGACTTGTTAGAGGGTCAGATCATGCGTTTCTTCAAGGGAGTAAAGGCAGAAGAAGAGATCACGGATTTTGTTCGCAGATCACAGGACGGGAAACGTGAAAAAGTGCTTGGCAATCCAGAGCATGGCATACCAGGGCATATCATTGGAAGTGGTGACCGCTTATATGGGTACAAATTTGTGTTAAATGAGAGAGGCATACACATTGACTACATACTCAACCACGATGTTATTTTTGTCGATGCAGACGGTACAGAGTGGACAGAAGTAACCGTTACCATTTTCATCTTTGAGTCTGCTGCAAATGGTATCTCTCTGCGTGCAATCTGCAAACTGCTTGACGCAAAAGGAATACCAACTCCACACGAGACAAAAGGTAAAAAATGGCACAAAGGAATGAAAGACTTTTCTAGTTGGCAACATAACACGATACGCAACATCGTAAAGGATACCACCTATTATGGTGAGTATCGGCAGTTTAAAGAAGTTGCAATGGGTAGGATTAGGGGAAAGAAAGCACCTGTCACACGACCCACATCCGAAGATGAACAGGTTATCATTCCGATCCCTGCTATCATCACAAAAGACCTCTATGAGCAAGCAAACAGGAGAGTACAATTTAACAAACAACTTGCAACGCGCAATAACCATGCATCAAAAGAAAGTTTGTTACGGGGCGGGTTTGGCAGATGTGCATACTGTGGTAGCGCGATACAGATTTCTGCACTAACACACACCTCCGCTTCAGGAGAAGAGGTAACGAGGTTTTACTACAATTGTTCAAAGCCAACACTCAAAGGCGGCAAGAGATGTACAGGCTGTTCTATCTCCGTTGATCTTCTTGATAGTGGTGTTGCTGAGTACATTATTACGCTTATCCGTGACCCTTCTAACGTGGATGAGAAGATACAAGCGTTACAAGCTGAGAACCCTGCCCACAAGAGGCAGCAAAAGAAAATCAAAAACCTCAACGAAATTCTTCGTGAACAGGAGAATTATCGTAACAACCTGGTAGCGGAATTTCGGAAAAAAACATTCAGCGAAAAAACAGTTGATTTTCTGAACGCCCAATTAACCTTGCTTGAACAACAAGAACAAGATGCCAGGAGCTCCCTCGCCGATGAACAAAGAATGCAACAACAACAGGAAAAATTGCAAGCTCGTATTGCTGAGTTTCATCAGCGTTGTCAAGAATGGAGAGAAAATATAGACGATCCTAAGTTTACACCGTCGTTTCAGTTCAACCTTGACGCGGTGCTCTTTTTCGGTATCAGTGTAACCGTGTGGAAAGTAGGCACAAAGCCGCGTTACGAGATATGCACTGACCCGCCTGAGATTATGGAACTTCTTCATTGATACAAGTACCACCAACATGTTCACGTTCAATGATGGCAGTCTTCCAGCCAGCCTGGGCGAGTGCCGTAGAGAGCGGGCCGCCAGCTTGCCCGGAACCAATAATGATAGCATCATAGTGTGTTGTTGTGCTCATTGTTACTCCTACAATATTTTTATTTACCATTCTTTGCGAGAAGCTATCTCTCTTAAGAGAGACGTTGTGAAGCGGTACAAAGGATACGGTTGTCAGTGTTGCGGAAGTCGTTGATCCTCTTCGCTACTACTGAGTTGATCACGAATGACGGCGTGCTGCTGGTTGAGCAGAGCGTCTTCTATGCGTTGACGATGCTTGGGTAAGAGATTTCGTGGCAGGGCATCAGGTGCAAAGTAGCGGCATTCGCGCGATTCTTCTGTGGTAGTTAAGGTCCCGCCAAACTTACGACAACGAAAAGTCAGCACCACTTCCTGCTTTTGCGGCTTGGAATAAACACCAATCAGTTGCTCGACCTCTACTTCTAAGCCAGTCTCCTCACGGACTTCGCGGCAGACGGCCTGCTCTACAGTTTCCCCTATCTCCATGCCGCCGCCAGGAAGATTCCACCAATCTATATCGCGTCGATGCGCTAAGAGAACATGCCCCTCCTCAAAGAGCAGTGCATAGACGCCGACGCGAAAATTCCTTAATGCGGAAAATTCAGTCATTTCATAGTTCTCCTGACCAAGATAATTGTTGTGTTGCGTGTGCTGATACAGCATTGTCCTGATCGTTCCTTTATTATAAGACAGCATGTATAGTGATGCTATTAAAATGCAATGGCGAACGCCGCTCATTCGCAGCTAGTGAAATAGTGTTTGGTTTCAGCTCACTACTGACGAACAGTGTGCGCATTCCAAACACTATCTGAGAACGCCAGACTATTGGCAGATTTGCTATTGGCCTTGCTAACGGTAGGACATTTTTGTGATATGCTGATTACGCTGGAAGATGGCGTATATATACACAGGGAGCTTATCTAGCAAGTGCATCTTTCTGTGCAAGATGCAAGAAATTTGTGAGGAGTGAGTATTTTTTCATGGAAAATCAGGGGCATCACCTCATCGGGACACAGCTTGGTACCTGTGTGCTCAAGCGGCTGGTTGGTTCTGGTGGTATGGGGATGGTCTATCTTGCGGAGCAAACACGTCCGGTTCGTGACGTGGCGGTTAAGGTGCTGCGCTCAGGTCTGGAACTGCAGTCGACAAAAAATCAGGAATTTCTCGCGCGTTTCCGGCGCGAAGCTAATGTGATTGCTCGCCTTGATCATATTCATATTATGCCCATGTATGAGTATGGTGAGCAGAATGGCTATGCCTATCTCGTGATGCCCTATCTGTCTGGCGGTAGTTTACGCGATTTGCTGGCACAACGTGGCAGCTTTTCTCCACAGGAAGCGCTCAGGTATATCGAGCAAGCTGCGGCTGCTCTGCAATATGCGCATGAGCATAAAATTGTGCACCGGGATATCAAACCAGGGAACATTCTCTTCCATGCCGATGGACGGCTTGTTCTGGTTGATTTTGGGATTGCACATATTATGCACGATGAGCACGAGCCGGTCGAACTCACGCTCACAAGTTCAGAGCATTTCCTTGGCTCCGTCGAATATATGGCCCCCGAGATGGTCAATGGACGTCGTGTCGATCATCGTACGGATATTTATGAGCTGGGCATCGTCCTCTTTCAGATGCTGGCTGGGCGTGTGCCCTTCCAGGGTACTACCCCTCTGATGATTGCCGTGCAGCACCTTGAAGAGCCACCTCCGCACTTGCCGCAATTGAATCCAGCTATTTCACCTGCTATCGATGCTGTTGTGCACAAAGCTATTGCTAAGAAGCCGGATGAGCGTTACCAATCAGCGCGCGAATTTATGCAAGCGTTCCGTGAGGCTGTGCTGCTAGCAGGCCCGGTGCCGTGGACGCAGTTGTCGAACTCCAAGCTGTCAGCTCCGTGGCCGTCTGGTCCCATCAACCCAGCATATAATGATGGAAGTCTCGCCCAGCCGCCACGTGCTGAGCACGTGACGCCGCGTTTCGTCGCAGCGGCGGAAGCGCCAGTCTCTGATATGTCTACGCATATGCAGCCGCTAAGCTCAGCCCCAGGAGTTGTGTCGCAACGCTTTACTCCCGCGCAAGTGTTCGTCTCCAATCCGAGTATACCGATGCTGCCTCAAAAGCGTGCTCCCTGGGTTGCTATTATACTGACACTGTGTCTGATCGTTGTACTGCTTATTGGCGGGCTATTGTTGTTTGGTTCACACGTGTTCAATGGTCTGGGGGGACAAAGAACGCCAGGGCATACTCTGACTCCGACAGCAATTATGTATGTGCCAACACCGACGCTAACGCCGACTGAGACGCCAGCATTTCAGGCCAGCACGGTGGTACAGCGCTATTACCGTGACATTAATCAGAAAGATTATCGTGCCGCTTATCAGTTGTGGGGTACGAACTACCAGCAGAATAACCCATATGCTCAATTCTCGCAGGGCTTTGCTTCTACGCAATATGATGACCTGAATATTGAGAACGTGACGCTGCTGGCTGATGGGACGTATCAGGTGAATGTCACCATTACGGCTAAGCAGAAGGACGGTACGACGAATAACTTCACGGGTAGCTACACAGTTGGTCAAGAGTATGGTTCATTGAAGTTGCTCACGGCAAACATTCTGGTCGCACCAACGCCAACGCCTACCTACTAGCCTGCTGAATGAAGCATATGGGAGAGAGCATGTTGTCATGCTCTCAGGTTCCCGCTTGCCAGCGGAATGTTCTGTTGAGTGTAAGGCCGAGTTGGCCTGCAGACATGGTGGGATCTATTAGCTGGGCGCAGAGCGTATCAGATTGCTGCACCAGGAGATCTTTCGTGTTATACTCTTCTTAGACGTTTTTTTGTCTTGCCAATAATCTTCGCAAGGAGCATGCAGGGATGCCACAAAAGCTTGCTGTCACACGAAAGTGACTGATGTTTCTCGTAAGCTGGAGCATGTTAAGGCTCAAGAGTTCAAGCAAACGGATTTACCAGATCTTCTACGAAATCTTGATGCCTACGGGGTTCTTCATCGTCGTACGACACTAACTACAAAGCAGACGGGCGATTCTCGCTCTCTGGTACCTGAGCGTCGGGGGACGGATCAAGATACTGTGGAGTCTCTTGAGGCAAATCTGCGTGAATTAGACAATGAGTTAAAAAGCAAACAGGAAACTTTCCATAATGTTGACTCGTTCTATCAAAACTGGACAGATCTAAACGAGAAATTATCAGAAAACAAAAAAGGCATGAGTGAAATATCATTATATATAGAAACGTTAGAACAGGAAAAAGGAAATATTAAGAGAGAAACTAGAAGGATAGAAAAAAGATTAGAAAGTCTACTAACTGAAAATTTGCAACAACAAGAAGCATTTCTCGAATATCTGCTTGGTAAAAATATTACACTCTCAACAAAGGAAATTGTAGAGGGGCTATTACAAAGAATAAAAACAGAAAGAGAGGAGATTGATGATAAGAAATGTGCAGCAGTTGCGCGTTTAAAAGCAGAACACCAACTATTACTTAAAAAATATCATGGAGATATAGAAGATGCGAAACAAAGCATGTTAGTGATACTTGGGGAAAACGGTATTGAAATAGAAGGAGATACTATTGATACCTATATTTATGAAGATACATGCCATCCTGTGAAAAATGCCGGAGAATGTGCTATAAGGATAAGTACGGTACGTCAACAAATTAGCTATATCGAATCCGAGCAATCTTGGAAAAATGCAGCAATAAAACGTAACGAAAAATGGCAGGAAATGAGTTCAACCAGATTTTTTCAACAGAAAGTAGCGCCTTTCTTCGGAAGAAGGTTGTGCACAGCTAATATTGAAGCTCTTAATGCTGCTATCGAATTTTAAACGATTCTGATAAACAAGGGAACCAGGAGGAAACCGTCCGTCAAAAAATAGCAGCTTTAAAAGAGCAGCAAGAAGTCTTTATTAAGAAAGTAGCAGGACTCCATACTGAACTGAAAGATGGATTGCAAAAACCAGGACTTCATGAAGCAAATAGTATTTATAAGACATTGCTTGAGCAATATGTAAAAATTATAAATGCTCTTGAAAAAAGAAAAAATTTGCAAGAAGAGCTAAAAAGTAATAAAACAGCGTCTGAAAAGGAATGTCTGAGAAAAAGTATTAAATATTTTAAAACTGCCATAGCAGATCTAGAAAAATTGGAGAAAGATCAAAGAAAACATTACCGGGAATTTTTAGGACAAAGAGATATTAAAGAATGTAACGAAATTGGAGATTTATATATAATAATGCTCAAAAAAAGGAAAATACTTGGAGAAGCTAATCGTGCGGTTATTAATCTAAATACAGTATTAAATGGTTTTAATGAAAAAGTAGCTTCTGCCGCACAAATTATAGCTGACCAGGATGATAAATCAGAGTTTAGCAATAAACTTGAAGCATTTATAAAAGAAAGGGTAAGCGTAGAAAAGCAACGTCTAGAGGTTTTGGGCAATATTGATGCAATCTGCAAGTATTACGATTCTGTTGCAATAACGCCCTTGCAGGAAATCGTATCTCAAAATCAGGGGGCAATAGCAAGTATTGAAAACGATATGGCCGACCATCGTAGATTTTATGATGATACGAAAGAGGAGAATGATACGATTAAAGTGGCGATTGAGGAAATTCGGCGTACCCCCCAAACGACTCTTATCCGAGGGGCTGATAGCGCTACGAGTGTGTCAGTGGATTGGCTTAACACGCAACGCGCAAAGCTTCTCAAAGAGATCGAAGACCTTACTTCTCGGCAAGAGAGTATTCGTATGCGACTGATGAGTTCACCACAGTCGCGCGAAGTGCTTGTAGAACATAATACAGCGATGCTTTCCACTCTCACCCTGCGAGAGGTTGCCCGGCGAAAGGGAGCCAGCGACCAAAGCCTCGAGTGGTTAGAGATGAGAAATGTTACAAAGTACACAGCTAGCTTGATCAATGTATATCGCAAAAAATATGAAACGGAGCCGAACATTGATAAAGCCGTTGCCTCAGCTAAATTTCTCAGTGACCAAAGGCTGTTTGTCGAAGATAGAGAAACATATATCGCAGTTGCTGCTGATTTAGTCCATAAATTTGATGTTGGTCTGGATAGCTTTCACTTTAATAAAGAAACATTTCAAGTAGAAATAGTGAATCCAGCAGATGCAAAACAGAGACAAGATTTGTTCCCATTAAAGCTTTCTAAGCATGGAGATTTGCAGGTGAATGGGAAGAAGCTAAAAAGCAGCGTACTTGCATCTCTCAAGGGTCATCCAGACGTATGGATACTCTCAGTAAGAGGTGAAGCAGTTGCTGATAGGGGACTCTTTGCTGCCAAGACGGTCATGCAGCAGTCGGGAAGGGTAAGTTTTAAAGATCTCGGTGGGCTTGATGAGGATATGGATATTTTTGCTGAAACAGCAGGAAGGGAATTTGAGGAGGAAACACTAGAAAGGTTTAAAATAGTATCAGGAACATTAGATAAAGTTAAAGATGTGTTCGTAGAAGAAGAAGGAGAATATGTTAGATTTTTTAGTGCACAAGCAGAAAATACAGGTAGAATTGATGTTAAAGAAAATGATGAAGCTGTAGACACGTGGTTCCTAAATCTTAGAGAGCTGATAGAACAAAATAAACTTGATACCCTATCTGTTTTTCATCATCGTGCTTTAAATAATCATCGTGGTTTGGACAGGCGAGAAGAAAGACGTTTAGCAATAAAAGAGTGTATTCTAAGAGCTGCATTGCAAGAAGAGGCTATTAGTGAAATTCCAGCAGAAACTCATCGAGCATGGAAAGAATACTTTATAAATTCATATAATGTGAATTATTTAGTAGATTGTATTGAAGCGCGGATTGCAAAAGATAGAGAGCAAAAACTTAGCCTTCCTTGGAGGCTACGAACTTAGGACAAATAGTTTCAATTGATAGTGTCTTTGGAACATTATCCTAGTAAGAACTTTTCGGGACTATTGAGAGTGATCTTGCGTGCACGTGACGTGGTAGGAGATTCTTCGTGTTATACTCTTCCTAGACAATGTTTGTCTCGCAACGATCTTTGCAAGGAGTATGCAGATGCCACCAAAGGCCCGCCGTTACGGGGAAGTGACTGATGATGCTCCTCGTGAGCTGGAGCACGTTAAGGCTCAAGGGTCCGAGCCAACGGATTTATCAGATGCTCTACGACATTCTGGTGCCTTCGGGGTTCGGTCAGATAGCCCAGGGCGTAGAACACCAACCGCAGTCGAACAGGTGGCTCTTATCAGGAAGGACCCCCCCCATGGAGAGCCGGAGGATAAACCTGTATCCCTTCCTACTGCTTCTCAAGTGCTAACCCCAGGTCATCAATTGTGCAAGGAGGGAACAAGTGACTCTCGCTCTCCGATGACGACACAGGTGCTCGAGGGTCGTCAGTTACTCCAGGGGACGGATCAAGATACAATGGAGCCTCTTGAGGTGGATCTGCGAGAACTAGACAATGAATTAAAAAGTAGACAAAATGCTTTAGATAATGTTAACTCATTATATCAACATTGGATGGATAAAAACGAAGAATTATCTGAAAATGAGAAAAATTTAAGTGAGATATCAACATACATAGAAGAGTTAGAAAAGAGAAAAAGCGGTTTTGAGAGAGAAAACAAAAAAATAGGAGGAATATTAAAAAAATTACGAATTAGCACTTTGCATCAACAAGAAGAATCACTCGCATCACCATTTAGTAAAGAAGTTTCATCCTCAACACAGGAAATTGTAGGAGAGTTATTGCAAAAAATAAAAACAGAAAGAAAAGAGATTGATGATAAGAAATGTTCAGCAATTATAGCTTTAAAAGAACAATATCAATTGGGTCTTAAAAGATCGCATAAAGAGGTAGAATATGTAAAAGGATATATATCAGAAATGCTTATTAAAAGCGTTATTGAAATAGAAATAGATATTGTTGATACGTATATTCATGAAAATGATTGTCATCCATTAAAAAGTGCTAGAGAATGTGTTACAAAGCTAGGTACGGTGTATCAACAAAATTCCTATATCGAATCTGGACAAGCTAGGAGGCGCGCGGAGATAAAATGCAGCGAAAAATGGGAGGAAATGAGGTCAACCAGATTTTTTCAACAGAAAGTAAGGCCTTTCCTTACGAGAAAGTTTTGCGCAGCTAGTGTTGAAGCGCTTAATGCGGCTCTCAAATTTTTAGGTGATTCTGAAACGACAGGACAAAAGGGCCAGCAGGAAAACTTCAGTCAAAAAATAAAAGACGTAGAAGGTCAGCAAAAAACCTTCCATGAAAAGGTACAGGAAAGCTATGCTGAACTGGAAGTGGGATTGCGAGACCCCGGATTTCGTGAAGCAAATAGTCTCTATGAGGCATCGCTTGACCAACATAGACAAGCTCAAAAAGCTCTTGAAAAGAGAAAAGAGCTGCGAGATCAGGTGAAAAGAAAGAGAAAAGCATCTGACGCTGAAAAGGAACACTGGAAAAAAGGTATTCAATACCTTGAAACTGCTATTGCAGATCTAAAAAATCCAGAAAAAGATCAAAAAAAACATCATGAGGAATTTTTGCAACAAGAAGATATTAGAGAATATAGTGAAATCAACAATTTGTACGAAGCCATGCTTAAAAAGAATACGATGTTTGTGGAAGCAAAGAATAGGCTTATTGTCTTAGACGAACAATTAAAGGATTATGATGCAAGAATAATTCCTAGAGCGCAAAATATAGATAATCAGGATGATAAATCTGAATTTGGCAGTAAACTCGAAGCATTTATAAGAGAAAGAATAAGTGTGGAAAAGCAGTATCGAATGATGTTGGATGATGTTAAGGCAATTTGCGATTATTACGATTCGATAGCAATAATGCCCTTACAGACAATAATATCTCAAAATCAAGAAGCAATATCAGGTATTGAAAACGATATGGCTGACCATCGTAGATTTTATGATGATACGAAAGAGGAGAATAATACGATTAAAGCGGCTATTGAGGAAATGAGGCGTACTCCCCAAACGGCTCTTATCGGAGGGGCTGATAGCGCTACGAGTGTGTCGTTTGATTGGCTTGGTACGCAACGTGAAAAGCTTCTAAAAGACATCGAAGACCTTACTTCTCGACAAGAGAGGATTCGTACGCGACTGATGAGTTCACCACAGTCACAGGAAGCGCTTGGAGCACACGATGCCACTATGACTTCAACGTCCACGCTTCGAGAGATTGCCAGGCAAGAGGGAGCCAGTGACCAAAGCCTCAAGTGGTTAGAGGTTCGAGCTATAGCAAAGTACACAGAGCGCTTGAGAAACGTGTATCTCGAAAAATATGGAACAAAGATGGATATTGATAAAATAGTTGCTTCAGCGAAGTTTCTCCGTGACCAAAGGCTTGTTGTCAAAAATACCGAAAAGTATATCGCCATTGCTGCTGATTTAGTGCATGAATTTGACGCAGGTTTGAATAGCTTTTACTTTCATAGAAAAACGTTTCAAGTAATAGTGAAACCATCAGATAGACGAGATTTGGTCCCATTAAAGCTTTCTCCGCGTGGAGAGTTGTTCATGGGGAAGCAGAAGCTCAAAGGCAGCGTCATTGCATCTCGAAAGGGTGATCCGGACGAATGGATACTCTCAAGAAGAGGTTCTCAGGAAGGACTTTTTGCTGCTGGTATGGTTATGCAGCAGTCGGGAAGCGGAAAACTTGAAGATCTCGGCAAGCTGAAAAAAGATGGGAGTGTGAATATTTTTACTGTAATTGCAGGAAGGGAGTTTGCAGAGGAAGCTCCAGGATTTGAAATAGTATCAGGAACATTAAAGAAGGATAAAGATGAAATAGAAAGGGAAGTATATATCAGATTTTTTAGAGCAGAAGCTGAAAAAGCAAAGACAACAATCGATATCAAAGGAAATGATGAAACTATCGGCACATGGTCACTGGATATTATGAAGCTGATAAAAGAAAACAAACTTGATACTGACTATGATTTTCTTCATAATCGTGGGAAAAATCGTTTAAAAATAAAAGAAATGATTCTAAGAGCTGCATTGGAAAAAGGCGCTATTAGTAGGTTTCCAACAAAAGCTGATCCAGCATGGGAAGAGTACTTTATAGAGTCATATGATGTGAACCATATGGTAAATCGTATTGAAGAGCGTATTGGAGAAATTAGAACGCAAGCACGAAGGCAAGCACGAAAGATTTCTTGGAGTTTACGCGGTGAGGACAAGTAGTCTCAATCGATGGCAGCTATGCTTGAAAGGACAAGAAGAGAGATGGCATTGTATGAAATAACGCGTCCGGTAAATTGGGGTATTCTCAGCTCCGCAAACATTGGCATCAAGGCGGTTGCTCCCGCCATTCTGGCATCTACCAACGGACGACTGGTCGCTGTGGGTAGCCGTGATGTGCGGCACGCGGAAGAATTATACTCGTTTGCGCCTGGCGTGCGTATCTATGATGGTTATGATGGTATTATCAATGATCCAGCCATTGAAGCTGTGTATATTCCTTTGCCGAATAGTCTGCATGCCGAGTGGAGCATCAAAGCGCTGGAGGCAGGCAAGCATGTGCTGTGCGAGAGACCATTGGCGAGTACGCTACGGGAAGCAGAGGAAATGGCGAATGCGGCACGTGCTACGAATGTCTTGCTGATGGAGGCATGTGCGTATCGTTTTCACCCCCAGATTGTCTGGGCGCTGGAGCAGATTCACGCTGGTTTGCTTGGTCCGGTGAGACTAGTGCGAGGCTCGTTCTCGGTCGATATGCGCGCGTATCCTGATAATATTCGCCTGAACCCGGAACTGGCGGGTGGGTCGTTAATGGATGTTGGATGCAGCCCGGTGAATTTTTGTCGGGCGGTTTATATGCAACCTGCGCGTTCGCTCGCAGCCCGCGTGCATACAACGAGTCCGGTCGGTGTTGATATGGCGACCAACGCGGTCCTCGATTTTGGTGAAGGCCGTTTTGGACTGATCGATGCCAGTTTTGAACTACCCCTACGTCAATTTGTGGAGGTTGTCGGTGAAGCTGGTAGTATAACCATCCCGGTGCCGTTTACACCAGGCAATCATGATGTCGTTGTTTTTGTGACCAAAAATGGACGAATGACAGAGCAAAACTTCAGCCACGTTGATCAATACCAGCTTGAAGTGGAGCACTTCGCAGCCTGTGTGCGTACGCAGCAAGAACCTGCTCTCAGTTTGAGCGAAACATTGGAGAATATGGCGACGCTAGAGGCAATCTATCAAGCAGCCGGACTGGATTGGCCGATTGTCTAATACCCATTATAGCGGCGGTTTCAGACCAGCTTCCGATTTATTATGCGATAATAAAGCTTGCTTGTTGACGATGTGAAAGGATACAACTAGAATACAGCAGAGTGAGTTCCGTTGGCTGAGAAATCTCCTGAGCTTTGCTACTGTCTACTCTATTGCTGAGGGCGGGAGCTAGTTGTCAGGAGTCCGATCCTTAAAGAGGGATGGGAAGGAGTTTTATGGACGCTATCATTGGCCGCTACCGTGCTCGTATGGAGGAAAGTGGGTTAATCCTGGAGACATGCCGCTGGTATCAACTTTGACTTGACGCCGGAAGAAACGTTAGGACTACTGGACTTCATCAATGCCTACCGACAAACATTGCTCTCTCTCGTTGAACGAGACACTGATCCGCGTATAGAACGTGTAGTTATTGAGGATAAGGATGCTTCCAAGGATATACACCCGTATAGATAATGGTGATCTAGCTCTGCCTGTGAAGGAATGGCGAGGTTGCTCCGGCCATCCCTTCTCGCATCAAACCCTCCTGCGCTCTTTTACTTAGCCTGACGCAACGGTTTGATCTGAGCAGTAGGGGTCAGCAAACTCACTATTGATGATTGGCTGATAGAATTGGCCTTTGGTGGTAAGGCTCACTTGACGTGCAATGATCTGCTGGACGTTACTTTTCATGTACCCGTGAGATCGGCTACCATTCCAGTCTCTACCTGTTCACTTCCTATGCTTATAGTATGCTTTTTCTGTCCCTTCTCTGCTCTTTCTTTGTCACGCGCTCTATGCTAGAATTCTCTTACTAATAATGGTGATTTTCAGGTCGACTGGCCTCTTGATCGAAATCCATTTATCGAAGGGTTCGAGGTTTCTATGCGTGATTATTTGGTCCTCATAGTTGGAGTTATTCCTTTATGCCTTCTATCTCTTCTCTTTTTCGATCTCGCGCCATATGACGCCCTATACTTCTTGAAGAGTAAAAAGAAATAGAGATGAAGATAACTATGCGAGCACCTCTCAATTCGATGCGCTTAATCCACTGGGCCAGTGGTGCACCGATGTCTAGCGAAATACCTCTCAGTGACCTGGAGCCAGATCCGGGTTTGCTTGGCCCGGACTCACTCTCCTGGCGTTTACATGAAGAACAGTGGTTCATTGCAGCAGGCGCACGTGCATTTTTACTGCAAGCCGCCCATCCTAAAGTAGCTCAGGGAGTCCTTGACCATAGTGGTTTCGCCCAGGACCCCTTTGGACGCGTGTATCGTACCATTCAGGGGATGGCGATCTTGATCTTTGGTACTACCCATGAGGCCCACACGATGGCTCGTCAACTCAATCGCCTGCACCATAGCATCCAGGGGACGCTTCCTGAGAACATAGGACGCTATCAGGCCGGTGAGACCTATAGTGCCATGGAGCCGTTAGCGCTCTTGTGGGTGCATATCGTGTTCGTCGATAGCTTTCTCACAGCCTACAAGACGTTTGTCGGCCCGCTCTCAGAGGTGGAGTGCGAGCAGTACTGGCAAGAATCCCGTCGCTATGCACGACTCCTGGGATTCACCGATGCGACCCTTCCGACCAGCTATGCTGCTGTGCAGCAATACATGCGCGAAGCGCTTGCTTCAGGAGAGATCGCCGTCGGACCTGCCGCCCATTTCATCGCCCAGAAGATACTCTTTCCCCCAATACCACTGTTGCGCAAGCCCTTGTGGATGATCGTGAGGGTAATCACGGTCGGACAACTTCCAGCAGAGATCAGACAAGCATACGGACTACCCTGGACCTGGAGACAAAGGATTGGATTTCGTCTGGCGCGTAACGTTGGTCATCTCCTACGCCATCTCTTTCCCAAGGCACTCAGTAGGTCGTCTCTTGTGAGCTTTGCCAGGTGCCGTGTCCGTGGAGAGTTCTCTCGGCTCATGAAGTCCATTCCCAATGCCGACGATGCTAAATCGACCCGGGCGACTACATAGACGATCTCACAACCCATTTGCGAGGTCATCCGTCAATTTGTGTGTTTGTACTAAGTAGCCTGATAGACGAATCCTACTATTTTCAAGAACTGGTTGACCTGTTTTAAAAAGTTCACGGCGCCTATTTTGCTGCTCATTATGAGAAAGCTTCTCATATAGTCACTTGACATATCCATATACCTTGCATACAATAAGCCCTGGTTATAATGACTTGATATCCCATTTCTGCAGGCATTCTATAGCAACATACATGATATTGTTTGCTTATAACTTCATATTCTACCTAGTGAGCTATTTCAATGGCTAGGCGCTTGCTATCTTATCACCGAGAGTCTCTACCCGCGCATCCTGGAGTATTTGCTTTAACTTTATTTTCCTGGAAGGTGCACCGTTAGTTTTGTCGTGCGATACCAGGTATGCGATATTTGTGAGATTTGTATGGACAATAACGAAATCGATGCAAGTCTCGGCCTTGCATTTAGCTTAGAATTATTTAAGCGATATAAAAGAAGTGGTGTATTCTATGCAGAGGTGTGGCGAATCCCTAATCTGCAGGGGAAAGCGATTGCTTTTCTCTACCTTATAAACGGAGTTACCACATCCTCTTATATTGAAGATCTCAATGGGAAACGTTACCCAGTCTCAGAAAACGATCTCATCCAAATTGATAGGGATAAAGGACCCTTTGCATGGAGCCTGAAGGTTGCATTTGATCAGCCTTTTCTTCCACAAACGCAGCAAGTCTCCGAGATCAGGCCAGATTCCCAGAAGGCAGAGCCGGTAGCATCTCGTCTAGCGGATACAACGGTGCCAGTGATCATTGCACCAATAGGACAGGAGCAGTTCAGCAGTTGGACTGCTCAGCAGCAGCAAGTACTCTACACAATCTGGCATGCCATCGATGGAAAAAGAAGCGTCAAAGATATTAAAGCTATAACCAGTGCAACTATCCCCGCTATGGCTGTTGAAGAAGCCTTGCTCGTTCTCCTCAAACTGAAAATTGTAGCGATGATCCAGTAGTGAAAGAGGTATGTTCCAATGCTGAACGATTCTTTGCCCCCCAATGCGCTATCTAACCAGAGTTGGTCTCCCGATGAAGTGATCAAACAGGATGCCGATTGGCTAGACCGCATCTTAGGAAAGTGGTACAGATTGACGACACCGTCTCAACCTGCGGCTCGCGCCAAATATGTTGAACGTGATAGATACCAGAAAGCCCGTCTGACCAGTACGGTTGCACTTATCTATCTTCTGTTCCTGGCTGCAGCGTTTCCGGCTGTTCTGATTACCCCGGGTCCAGCAATTATCTCTTATTGTGCATCTATTGTAACCTGTGTTATCTCGTTGATCGTTAACAGAGCAGGAAAGATCAATCTTGCTGGAAGCCTTCTTGTGCTTGTATGTGAAGTCTGTATGGCAATAAGCATCATGTCATTTTCGCCATTTGATACATCCAATCTTCCACTGTACGATCTCTTCGTGATTCAGGAATTACTTGCTGCTTCCCTGTTACCTGTGAACAGTGTCTTCATTGTAGCTTTTCTGAATGTTACATTTATCATTCTTGATCTTCTCTATCAACCACATACTCAAGCTATGGAAGTGTTTCTGCAGAAGCAGCTTGCCCTGGCAATAGTGATCCCTTGTAGCATACAAATAGTTGTTGCTGGTGTGGTTACACTCTGGGTCTATAGCTCGTTACGTGCGAACGTGCGTGCAAATCGTGCTGAGATGCTGGCTGCCCTGGAACATACGGTTGCATTGCGGCTTGAAGCTGAGAATAAAGAGAAGCAAGAGCTAGAAGAAAGTATTCAATTGCTGGTTCAAGAACACGTTAAGGCAACGAACGGGCACTTTGTGATTCGCATTGCTTATCCACCTGCGAAAGTACTCTGGCCGTTGGTTGGAGTGATCAATGCACTCGGGACCCGCCTACAGCGCTCCGAGCAAAACAACCATGAGTTGGTCCATTTAAGGCAGTCCATTGTTGTGTCAACTGAGAAGCTCCACCTGGCATCGTCCACGCCCCAAAAGCCCCTACATCTGTCACAGACAGGGACAGATGTCGATTTGCTTGTGCTCGCAGCGAAAGCGTTGCAAGAAGCCGCATTGCGTTCGGGTCATCTATCGTCAAGTAGTGATTGATACCCATATGCATTCAGAAACGCTACTCTCGTTGCTAACAATGTGCCGCAGCACATTGCTCATCTGAATGCAAGGCAATATGAGGTAGGACGCTGACGCATACACTGCATCTGGTGAGGTTGGAGAGCAGCTCACAGAAACAGGAGTAAATGAAACATATACGAATAGCCGTTTTTTCAACGTACTACGCGTACCAGTGCTTCAGCGAACAAGAGAAAAACGAAATCCAGCGCGAGTAAGACGACCAGCGCAAAATCAACGTGTGAAGCAACGGCAGTGGTTGTCGTAAATACTTGTGCCAGGAAGTGGTAGTACCAGAGGCCAGCCAGGGTCAGGGCGAGCAGGAAGGCAACGCCAAGCACAAACCAGCGCGCACCACGCCAATCCTGGCGGCTGGGCCAGAGTTCCGAGGTAATGGTAAGAATCAAGTAAGGGGCAAAGATCAGCGTCCACCAGGGCCAACCGGGACGTAGAATTTGTAAGTGTTGATGCGTAGCGTCCAATGGGAATGCCCAGATGCTATAGCCAGTTGCTACCCAATACAGGAAAATAAAGACCGCCGTTCCACCAAGCAGTGGCGCGATACCGCTGAGACCATCTCCAATATAACTCATAAAACGTTGTTGTGGGCGCACATACTGAACTTCGCCAAGCTGCAACGATGTTGGTCCTCCACGGCGGATAATACGTCCCTGTCCGTCGCGTTGCACCAGCGGCTGGATGTGAAAAAGCGTGATACTGGTGATACGGAAGCCAAACGGTGTAAACAAAACTACCACAAAGGCATGGCTGAGTTCGTGTATGATCACGCCAGGCGCGTTGAGCCAGAACCAGATGAGCATGCCCTTTTCACGCAATGTACGATAGCCGATTTCGTCGACACGCTGGCGTAGTGCCTTGCGTGTCACGCGCAGGAGCAAAAAGAGCACGAAAACGCCAGCAATAATCAACCAGGGCTGATATGGAGCAATTTGTGCCATGAGTTGTGCATCTGCGTACATACTGTGTATTTTCCTTCACTGCCTGATTTTGGCGATGGTAGCACTTTCTATTGTAGATGTTCGGAGACTCATCCGTCAACAGATTTCGATGTACCCTGTGCTACTTTAGCTGTTTCTGCTGGATCTGCCGTGCGCATAGATTCTGGGAGAGTCTGAGGATGTTTGTGTTCATAATGGATGCCCCAGATACCAAAGATAGCCTCCAGAAACGCCAAAATATAAAGAACATGTTCAATACCAAAAAGATCGGAAAAAGCACCAATAAACAGAATGATAGGAATAGAACAGGCGTTGTAGAGCACAAGCTGTAAAGCCAGTACGCGTCCTTTGATCCAATTCGGCGTGAGCGCTTGCATTGCCGTCTGCGCTGGCACGTTGATAAAGTTGAGCGCGATACCCGCCGCAAACATGAGAACTGCGAAGATAAACAAGAAAATCGGGTTAGAATGCCAACTGAGTGGAAAGAGCGTTCTGGCTAACACTGTGATCAGCGGCAACGCCAGCGTAACAACCGTTAAGCCTATAATACCGTCCAGGATAGTGCGTGATCCACCCAGTCGACAAATCACGCGTGGTAGAAATACAGAACCTACAACCAGGCCAATACCGGCTGGCGCGAAGACAACCGCCATCGTATTTGGCGGGAGCAACAGCAATTGTGTCACAATCGGCGTTGCCAACTGACTGATGACCAGAATAAGCACGCCTGCAAAGGAAAGCTGGATAACGGCCTGGAAAAGAGGCTTTCTCTGGCGTACAAAACTCCAACCTTGCTGCATTTCGTGCCAGACATTCCCAATAATACTGATGGTCTGAGCTGCCAACTGCTCGTTGGAAGCTAGTGTATTGGTTTTTTGGGCAAAGCTCTCAGGGGAAATCAAGAGAATCAGCCATGCGCAAACCAGATAGAGCAAACCAATGATAGCATAGAGTTGTACAATCGCATCGATAGTGACGCCATGAATAGTAAAAGTTGGTAGAATACTGAGCAGAATCGGCGCAAAAAGCACAAAACCAAGTGCCTGTGAGAGCATAAATGTCAGATTGAACAAAGAAAGCGCGGACGTCAACTCGTCTTCACTAACAAGCATGGGAATAGTCGAACCTTCAGCCGGAGTGAAAAACTGTCCAATAGAGGAAATGATAAAAGTGAGCAGATAAACGGGCAGGAGGTCAGAACAATTCGTGAGCAATACAACGACAAAGAGTATCGTCGCCAATGCGCGCAAACAATTGCTACTCCACAGCACGCGCCGCTTGTTCATGCGGTCAACAACGACACCCGCGGGCGCGCCGAAGAGCACCGCTGGTATGCTAAAGCTAATAATTGCCAGGCCGATCAGTGTCGTTGACTTTGTTTTCTCTTCAATCAGGATCAAAAGAGCATAATTGGATGCCTGGAGGATAGTCATGGAGATGAGCTGAGCAAGCCAGAGGCGCAAAAAGTTGCGCTTTTTGAGCAAGGTGAGAAAACCTTCACTTTGTTTGGCTAGTGCCATATCACGGATTCCTTGTGTGTCATAAAAAACCTCTGTGTGTTTCCGCTGGTTTGGAGAGAGAGGCAGCACTTGTGCTGGCATACGACTCTCTGCTCGTCAAATTATTCGTCATCGAACAGATCACGATCAACGTTGGCCGCGCGTGGCAAGATCTGTTTAATGCGACGTTCGACCTCTGAGCGGGGTAACAAAACACGTCGTCCACATTTTTCGCAACACAGACCAATATCTGCACCTATGCGTACGACCTCCCAATCAAAATTACCACAAGGATGCTGTTTGCGCAGGCGTAGACGATCTCCTAATTCAAAATGCATTGGTCGCATAGCTTTTAGCTTTCTATCCCCTGGTAGAGTCCATGCTGCATAATATAGCGCTCAACGGCTTCCGGTATCTGATACTTAATGGGTCTCCCTTCAGCGACTCGGCAACGCAGGTCCGTCGAGGAGATATCCAGTTGTGGCACCGGTATAACGAGCAGACGCTGTGTCATGCCAGGGAGGCGCGTCTCTAATTGTGTATTATACCTCGCGTCTTCTACGTATCCTGGACGCCTGACGGCGATAAGATGCGTGAGTTGGCCGAGAATGCCAGCCGCGTCATGCCAGGTGTGAAATTCTTCCAGACTGTCCCAGCCGATGATGAAAGAAAGTGCGACCTCCGGTTCCCACTGCTTATGTAAGATGCGCAGTGTATCAACCAGATATGACGGCCCCGGACGATCCACCTCGACGCGTGAAATAGTGAAGTGTGGGTTAGATGCTAACGCTAATTCTAGCATAGTCAGGCGATGCCGTACAGCCGTACTCCCACGACCAACCTTGTGCGGAGGGTGCCCGGCGGGAATAAAGATTAATTCGCTGAGGCCAAGTGTTGCACGTACCTCTTCCGCAATGATGAGGTGAGCATAATGAATAGGATCAAACGTGCCCCCCATCAACGCAACATGGCGTTTGTCCGGCGCAAGTCTATACTCTTTCAACGTGTAGCCCATCCTTCAGGGATTAGCATAGTACTGTCGAACTATACTATACCATCCGGTTCGTGTGAAAGTAACTCAGCCATCGGCAATAGATCATGTAACGCATAGATTGCATCTGAAATGTCTAATATTTGTCCACTGGCAAGCCAGAAGCGCGCGACTAACTTGATCTTCCCATCGGCTATGCTATTAAATAGAACGACCGGTTCAGGTTTTTCTATAATCGTAGTAAGGCCCTTGAGTGTCTGGATAATGCTCTTAGCGGTCTCTGTGCGCGAAAAATCAGCTTCTGGCAGCGTAACGACGACCGTGGCTCGTCTTTCCCCATAATAGGTATTATTCAAGACCGCGCCGCTAAAGAGGATGGCGTTGGGGATGGTAATCTCCTCACCACCGACCAGGCGCAATCTGGTCGCGCGTAGGCGTACATCCTCAACTCTACCCACATAAATGAGCGGGGGAGCTATCGGGACGGTAATTTGGTCTCCAATGAAAAAAGGTCGCTCGAAGAGCAAATAGAGACCGGCAACCAGATCTTTCAGGATATCCTGGACGGCGAAGCTGGCGGCTACTGTGAGTACACTGGCTACTGCAACAAGACTGGTAAGCGAGATCTGCCAGATAGAAAAAATCCAGAAGCAGGCTACAATCATGGTGATAATGTAGAAGATACGTCCAATGAGGATGCGCAGGTTGATGTCGACGCGGTTCTCATGTAAGCCGCGTACAGTCAGTGAGTTGAAGGTACGAGCTACGCCTATCGCCAGCGCGAGCAGGATTAACGTTTCGAAAATGCGCGCAGTCAAAATGTCAGGGGATAGGCCATAATGACCAAGGAAATTGTCAACAGAAGACTGAAGAGTATTCCATATTGCCAGCGCAATAAGCGTGCCAACGACAAGCGGTGGGAGAATTACAAGCATGCCTAATGTTTGTATGAGCCATTTATCCAACACGGTCTTCTTCAAACGCCGCACGAGCAAACGGCGTAACAGAAGGCCGACACCGAGCGCAATGATGGCTGTTGCGATGGTAAATATAAGTCTTGTGACAATATTTGTCATATCTCTTGGTATGCTTATCCCACTAAAGGTAATTGTGTTGAAAAAAAAATACATAAGTACTCTACAAAATCTAGCTCACGCGTCTAATGAATATACGTTACTGCGAACTGTGCAGCTTCGAGCGCATTATATCATATGTTTGCAGCGCATAGCTTGCAGCAAGCTCTATTGGGCTAAGGGACATACCATTTTCTACTAATCCACAGCTAGCGGCGAGTTGTCCGATAACGCGTTGTGGGGTCATACCGGCGTTGCGCAAGGGAGCGAGGCCCGTACTACGTGCGCGTTTGGCGAGGCGCTTGCCATGATCATCGAGCAGTAGGGGGACGTGAGCAAAGGTAGGAACTGGAAAGCCGAGCGCTTCATACAGTAATATCTGGCGCGGAGTCGATAGCAGCAAATCAGCGCCTCGTACGATCTGGTTGAGGTGCATGAGCGCATCGTCGACAACAACGGCGAATTGATAGGCGATGATACCATCGGTGCGGCGTACAATAAAATCTCCCATTGTCTGTTGAACCTGCTGATGGCTAGGACCATTGAGCAGGTCGGTGACGACCACGTTTCGTTCGTCATCAACACGAAAACGCAGTGCCGGACGACGACCACGCGCTACGTACTGTCTACGCTGCGCTTCTGTAAGGTGGCGACAAGTACCAGGATAGCGCGGCCCATCTTCCGCGCCTTGCTGCGGCGCGCTGGCTGCTTGCGCAATCTCGGCACGGCTACAATAGCAAGGGTAGACCAGACCTGCGGCCTCTAACCGTTGTAGATAGTGCTGATAGATGTCAATGCGTTCACTCTGTGTGTAGGGTGCGTAAGGGCCACCACAATCTGGTCCCTCGTCCCAATATAAACCTAGCCAATGCAGATCGTCGAGCATACGCTGTGTGGCACCCTCACACACGCGCGAGTGGTCAAGATCCTCGATGCGTAACACGAATTGACCTCCCATGCCGCGTGCAAAGAGCCATGCCAGTAGTGCGGTACGTAAGTTGCCCAGATGTAAATCGCCGCTGGGGCTGGGGGCGTAACGACCACGTATGAGTTGATGTGTTAATTGTGACATTGCTCTGACCAGGGACAGTCATGATCCTGGCAACCCCTGGTTGCTGGATAGACGTCGTATGCCGCCAACAAATCAACGAGCAGACATAATGGTAAGCCAACGACGTTGAAGTAGCAACCATCTATACGCTCTGTGGGTTGGAAGTGCGCACTTTGAATGCCGTATGCTCCAGCTTTATCCATTGGATCACCGCTGGCAATATACGCGGCAATCTCTTCTTCACTGTAAGGGCGCATCAATACCGGTGTTGTACAGCTTGCGCCGTGCATTTGCAGTTTGCCAGCGCTGAGCGTAGCCACGACAACGCCCGTTACCACACGATGCCAGCGACCGCGCAACGCAAGTAATAACTCGCGTGCGTGCGCTTCGTCGCGTGGTTTGCCAAGGACCTGATCATCGAGCAATACAGTTGTATCGGCAGTGATGACGAGATGGTTCGCGGTCTTGGGTCGTGTAAACATCATTAGCGCTTTGTATGTGGCTGTCCACTGCGCGATGCCCTCGGCAGGACCGTGATACTGGGCCTGGGCAGCATCTTCATCGCCGGGAGCAACCGCGACGCTGTAAGGTAAACCGAGTTGAGCAATGATCTGCCTGCGACGCGGCGAGGCAGATGCAAGCAGTAATGGAAGTGATACCGTCATAAAGTTACACATTCCGCTCCAGCAGCGCTACACATTCGATATGGGCGGTGTGTGGGAACATGTTCGAGCGGCTGCACTGAACTTAAACGATATGTTGTATGCACGTGGCAAAGTATATGGAGGTCGCGCGCCAGGGTCGAAGGTTCACAGGAAACGTACACAATGCGCTCAACTGGATTTTGCAGTAGAGCATCGAGTACTACTGGCATGCAGCCAGCCCGTGGAGGATCAATCACAAAGCCGTCAATGTGTGAAGACAACATTGGCAGCATATCCTCAACCTTGCCCTTGATAATCTCTATATTTGCCACATCGCGTGCGTTCCACTGCGCATCCTTGATCGCACTCGCGGACTCTTCGATAGCAATGACCTTGCCTATGTGGCGGGCGAGTAGCAAGGCAAATGTACCCACACCACAATACGCATCGACGATGGTGAGCGCCTGGACCTGTGTTGGCGTGAGTGAAGAGCAGAGGCCATGCAAGACCATTTGCGCCATCTTCTCAGCCTGGGCCGTATTGGTCTGGAAAAAGGAACTGGGGCGAATACGAAAAGAAACTCCACCCAGCACCTCCTCCATCGTTTCTGTGCGCAGGTCCAGTCCTGCGGAAGCAAGTTGTTGCTCTACGGCAGGAGTTTGTGTTGGTTGGATTAGCAACTGGTTGCTAGCTGTCGCACAACGGATCAAAACCTGTGGCTGTGGGTTGACCTGCTGGCTAACAACGTTGAGCGCGCGGTTGATCTGCTCATGAGCAATGGGACACGAGGTCAGAGGCAGAACACGATGCGTTCCTCGCGCGGTTAGGCCCGGCTGTCCCTGGCGATTGACGGAAAAACGCATATGATTACGGTAATGCCAGGGATAATCACAAGGTTCGGTATCATGCACAGGTGGTTGCTCGAAACCTCCAACGTCATGCAAAAGTTGCCACACAATGTCATGTTTCCAGCGCAATTGTGCAGCGTAGTCCAGATGTTGGAGCTGGCAGCCTCCACAGGTGCCAAACACTGCACAAGGAGCCTCGACACGCAACGGTGAGGGTTCATGGATCTCGGTAATCCAGATGCGGGGTGGTCGCGGCTTCCAATGACGGCGTTTGCGTCCCGGACGTGGTGCCGGAGGAGCCTCGATAGCAATAGTGACATGTTCTCCTGGCAGCCCAGCAGGAACCTGATAGGTGACTGTGTGTTGTTCACCTACCTGATCCTGTGTTGTGATGGCTGCCAGCGCATGACCCTCTCGCGTGAGCGGGCCGAGTGTCACGCTATGATACGTAATGGTTTGTGCTTCTTGTACTGATGTCATTTCTTACGAGTAAATCGGACTATTTACGCTTTTTGCGCTGCTTAAATTTCGGTTTTGGCGTTGTACGCTGTTTGGCCTTCTCATCATTGAAGATGGTACGCACAGCCTCTACCAGCTCATGTTCGTCGTCGGATTCTTCGGCCTGCTCCAGATATTTTTCAGCTTTGCGGAGATCTCCGCCCTGGATATAGGTCAATGAGAGGATTGCCAGCAACTCGGAAGCCTCGGAGTCAACCTCCAACCCTTGCTTGAGCAAGTCACGTGCTCGCGTCAACTCTTCCTGCTCCATATAAATCATCGCCAACTCGGCATGCGCACCGATTTGCGCGGGATTTGTCTTGATACTGCGTCGCAAGTTGAGTTCTGCCTCATTATGCTGGTGCAAGAGATGGTAGAGCGAGCCGATGTGGAACCAGAGATCTGGATAATCGGGTGTCAGCTCCGCGACCTTCAGGTAATGCTGGAGGGATTCTTCAGGCTGATCGTGGATCTGCGCGATTTCTGCCAGGCCCGCCTCAATCAACGTGATTTCCTGTGAATTGGAAGTTAATGGTCGTGCCTGCTGCAGGAGCTTTAGAGCCTCATCGAGTTGGTCTTCGCGCTCAATAAGCAGGTCCGCGAGCATAATATAAGCGGCGGCTGACGAAGGATCTACAGTAATTGCCTCGCGCAATGCATTTTCTGCCAGTGTCCTGAAGTGCTCTGCCTGTTCCTCGTCGTCATCCTCGGTATAAGTATCGACGAGCATATCGAAGGTAAATGCCAGTTCTCGTAACGCTTCACCGCGCAATGCAGGGAAGCGCTCTGCAAGTTGCTGCAAGTAAACGGCGGCGCGCTCCGGCTCATTGACCGACATTGCTTGCGCAAAGGCTTGCTGATAGACGGCAGGGTCAGCCTGGGGATCGTGGGCTATCAAAGCATCATTATAGTGCATAGCCTGCGTCGTTATACGGATTGCTTCTTCCATGCGTGAGAGCGTGTCTTCGAATGCTTCCTCCTCATCCTCAAGCTCGTCGTCATCTTCCTCTTCATCCTCAAAACTATCTTCGGCATCTATGACATCTTCACCCTCAAGCTCGTCTTCCTCCTCCTCCTCTTCTGCCAAGTGTTGCTCGGCTATCGCCACGATGTCAGCAATGTGCTGCTGGAGTTCCGTTGATGAGAGCTGTTGTGCATTGGTAGTCTCATCGTTCATGGTATCGATGAGCCACTCATCATCTTCCTGGATAAGTGTGTAGCTCGTCCAGAACCAATGGCGTCCCGTCTCTTTGAACACCGTGCTTGCTACAGGAAGCTCACTAATCGCGCTAGCAAGCGGCACATCTGTAAATTCGAGCGACCAGCCAACTTCTATTGTTGATAGCTGTTCCTGATCATCCTCGGCATCTTCGGCGCGGTCGTAGACAAACGAGACTTCTTCGTTTGTGGGGTGAGCTTGCTCTCTCCACTGGAGACGGCGTTCAACCCACGCATCACGTGTGAGTCCGGCTCGTAGCGGGCTACTGCTGGCTAGCAGATCATAGGCTTCCGCGTAATTTCCGTCTGACCAGTTTTCGATGAAATCGGCGACGGTGTTTCCATAAGCGGGTCCGGCCAGGAATTTTTCTGCATCGGTCATCAATGACTGTAGTTCAGAAAGCAAGGCATCGCTGGATGGCAGATCAAGGGCCTGACTAATGGTGGTTGGTGTTGGTAACTGCCACGCGGGATAGATATTGGAGCTTTCGAGCCGTATCAATGAACGACGAGCCTCTTTGCGTACCAATTTCGCCTGGCTCACGCTATTGATAGCCAGGCTGATATCAGCCGCGTCAACATGTTTTTCCTGTGAGAGAGCTTTAAGAAAAGCGATCTGGCTATCTTCTGCTAAGCTGGTGAGGGGTGCGAGCACCGTCTCTACCTCATCCTGATTCTCACTATCGCGCAACTCTTGCGCAATCTGATGGTATTGTGCAAGTTGCTGCTGAACCTGATTATTATTGGGTATGTCTGACATGTTCTATCTTTTCCCTTCACTACACGATCATTTTCGCTTCGAATTCTGTATATGCTGTCTTACGCTTTGGACAAACTCCACTTCGGGGTCGAGATCCTCCGCCTCCTCCAAATGTCGTTGTGCACCACGCCGATCCCCCATTTCGAAGAGCACTGATGCGAAAAGAGCATGAAGGTAGGCTGAATCGGGATTTATACGTAATGCCTGCTCCAGCAATGCCTGTGCCTGTGTCTGTTGCGCAGTGTTCATATAGAGGGCTGTAAGTTCCGCGTAGGCACGTATATCGTCAGGTTCCTTCTGGATGGCTCGTTGGTAACTTGTTGCCGCCTCGTCAAAATGCCCCAGCAGACGATTGGCAAAGCCAAGGCTGAACCAGGCTCCCGTATAATCTGGATTGAGCATCGTCACACGCCTGTAATGCTGGATGCTCTCTTCTAACTGCTCACGGCGCATAGCAAGATTGCCGAGACCTGCTTCTATTGATGCTTCCTGCTCAAGCGTAGGTGTCAGTTGTTGTGCTTGGAGCAACTCTTGCTCAGCCTCATCCTCACGATCTGCGCTTAAGAGGAGTTCACCAAGCAACATATGACTGATGGCCCTATTATCCACCTCTGCGGCTTCACGCAAGGTCTCTTCTGCGCGTGAGAGCAGGCGCTTTTTGCGTTCCTGTAAACCAGGGAGGTCGTTTCTATAGGCCAGTTCTGCCAGTGTAGCACCCAGTCGTCGCAAGGTGTCAGCGCGATTCGTGGCGAAACGTTGAGCCAGGCGCTCCAGGTAAACAACTATCCGTTCAGGATTGCCCGTCAGAGCTGCATGACTGTGTGCTTCCTGACAGATATTTTCATCCAGTGGCAGTTGTACAATCAGCGCATCATAGTAGTGCAACATTTGTGTGAGACGCCAGGCTAACTCTTCCATCAGTTCCTGCATGGCAGCTTCCTGAGAATTGACGTTTTGTTGTTGGATGAGTTTGTCCAGCGTATCTTCGTGCTCTTTGATACGTGACTGTAGCTCTGTGATTGGGAGACCCTGACTCCTCGCACCTTCATCGCTGGTCTTCTGAACGTGCCATGCCCCTTCTTCGCGTATAACGACGTAGCTCGTCCAGAACCAGTGGCGTCTCGTCTCTTTATTGACGGCGGTGCCCATTGGCATCTCCTTCAACGTCCCGCTCAGCGGCGTCGCGCTTAGTTCGAGCGACCAGCCGACTTCGACCTCTTTGCGTGAGGCTGCGCGGCTGGCGCTTGTAGGTAGCCAGAGACTTGACGGACTGTTTTTACGCTCATGCACAAAGCCAAGTTCCATACGCGCAGGATGAGCCTCATCGGCCCAGGCACGGTGACGTTCAATCCACTCATCGCGCGTCAAGCCATCGCGTACATCGCTATCTTTTGTCAGCAGATCGTAAGACAGACCATAATCGCCCATGGACCAGCCACCGAGGAAGTTGACAAGCACCTCCTGATCTTCCATGTCACTTGTGATGAAAGTTTGACCACGATCCTCTCCAACATCGGTAGCCTGCAAAATCAGCTTGTTGACGAGCGGAATTTGTGCTCGATAGTTCTCGTGGGGTTGTGTGCCGCGCCATGCGTTAACCGAGAGCGCCTCTTCAAGCAGGCGCTTGCCTTCTGCTAACGTACAATCGCGTAGAGCTGTCTGACCCAGCTTTAGGCGTAGCTCACTGATGCGTTCATCAGTATGCCGCTTCGTGGTCGTGTCGATGCTAATATCCTTTACCCCATCCTGCCAGAAATCGAGTAAGAAAGCTAGCATACGCACTTCGCTATAGTCGTATCCTTGCTCCCAACACAGCAGAAGCTGTATCTCACCCTCTTCACGGGCCTCTGTCGCGAAACCTTTCCAGAAGCGCGGGGGATTAGCAATAGGCAATTGAACAGCAGGCGCGCTCACCGTCGGTGGTGTCCAACTGGGATATGTTTTGGTCGCTTCAAGGCGTATAAGTGAGCGACGAGCCTCTTTGCGAACCTCCTTGTGTGGACTGAACGCGTTGATAGCTGCCAGAACATCGGCTGCATCGCTGGTTTGTTCTTTTGATAGAGCTTTTAACCAGGCAATCTGGATCACCTCTGATTGCGCGTGAATGTCGGCCAATGCTGCTTCTACTTGTGCCCGGCTGTCGCTGCGATGCAAACTGTCAGCGATGTGATGATATTGTGCAAGCAGAAGTTGTATCTGGTTGGTATCTTCTGCTGAAAGTGGCGTATTAGTTTCCTTTTTATGTGGCATAGTCGCTCTTCACTCCCAATTGCAACTTTATATGTTGTGACGATTGTACCACGTAGCGCGTGAAGAGTCGAGAAGGCATGCTCATTTATCAGCTTGCTACTGTAGAAGTGAGTTCAGAGGCATTAACAGGTGTCGCTACTGAAATGGGAGGGGCTTTTACTTTCGCAATCAGTAAAATGAAGACAGGGAAAGCTGTGCAGTAAAAGTACGATGGCAAGCTACGCCACGCGAAAAATAAAGGTAAGACGGCGAGTAATAGCGCGGCTTCCGGGTATTTGTAGCAAATGCGCCAGTAGGCCAGGAGCGCGAGAAGCAGCGTACCGACTTCCAGCACGTCGTAAACGGTCCCGGAGAAGTATGGCAGCAGGTGGGTCACACTCAAGTCGATCAGACCGACGCCCGTGGGAAACATGGGGTCGGCGACCGGTGCCATGATACCAGCTAACCAACTGTGTGCGTTCCAGATGATGAATGGGACGTTGAAGACCAGTGCAACACCACTTGCAATTAGCAAGCGGTAAAGCATTTCTTTAAAGCCGTAGTGCCGCCAGGCCATGATCAGATAAAAGGGAAAGAAGTACCATGCTATCTGCTTGGTTGCCAGTGCCAGCCCGAGCAGCAAAGCTGTACGCCAGCGATAATTGCGCTGCTGCCAGGCCAGCACGAGGAGCAAGATATCGAGAATATCCAGGTTGCTGCCAACGACAGAGGTCCACATGGGAACGTTAGCGAGCGCTAAGAGCAGTACCCAGGGACGTATTTCACGTGGTGCAATCTTCCATACGAAGGCTACGAGTACGAGATAGAGAAAGATGTAGAATGGCAGCACATTATAATCTTTGAGCAGCACAAAAGGCACAAGTGTAAGAAAGGATAGGGGCGGGTAACTGACCTTACCCTCAAATTCAGATGCTGTGTTCGTTTTGAGATCTTTATTGAGTATTGCCTGCAACTCAGCGTCCGAGGGATAATCCAGGCGACCGGCGAGTTGTCCCTGACGTAATGGTGTGGTCCATACGGCTGGAATAGTGAAACGTCGCACGATTTGCAGGATACTTGAGTTATTGTAGGGATCATGTCCCTCCACAAACGCAATAGCGGCATTGGTATCGATTGATGTGCCGTCGTTGGTGAACTGTGCTGGTAAAAAGGTCAAAACAATACCATAGCCACATTCGAGAAATCCGGCGACGCTTAGCAATACGAGCAAGATTAAGATAATACGTTGCCAGCGCGCTGGTTGTCTATGCATTGTCGTGCTCTGTGTCTGATCGCGTGCTGGCTGAAGTGCCCGCCATATGGCGTAGAAACTGCCTAGAAATAAGCTAAATGGGATTAACGAGCCAAAAGGCTGAATATAGGGCATGTAGAGGCTGTATTTGATCTCGTTTAATGATTGCAAAATGAGCGCGAGACCAATCCAGACAGCTCGCCTTTGCAAATCAATATGCTGATCATTCGCTGTTGTTGTGCTGAAAAAGTGTCGCATCCAGCGGTATGAGTATAATGTACGCGTGTGTTGCGTGTGTGTGGACTCTTCAAGTGCGGATTGCGGTACCATATGCGAGCGTTTTGCCTCAACTGACTCGTGCTATCCAGTGATTGCACGGCGCAAAATGTTTGGAGGACGACGCCTTTTGTCGCCCATCGAAATCCCCTTTCGTGTAAAATGTATAAGGGGTTTCCCGGTGTATGGCTTAAAACGAAGTGGACTTAACCTCCGTCACAAACCATTGCGAAGGGTGCTTGAGGGGAGTGGCTCCAAACGACACGATTTTATAGGTATAGGTAGGATGTTCGTCTGCAATGATTATGAGCGGCCCTTGCGTGGAAGCTTTAGGATAGCCCCCAGAGCGACAAACGCGCAACCAATGATCAGGATGGCGTAGATTATACCTTCGCTGTCTTTGACCCTGGCGGCCAGGTCGGCGCTGAGCATGGCAATGCCCCACCAGAGAAAGCCAACGAAAATGGCAAATAACAAAATAGTACTGGTCAGTTTCTTACTCATCTATAAAAAATCCTCTAGCTTGCTGCTGAAGGCTGAATATGGCCTCTTCTTTTGTTACATCCTAGTATAACATACCAATGCTAGCGTTTTAGCGCTAGCATTGGTATGTTATACTACGCAGGCCATGCTTCCCACACCAAGCGATGGATAACGGCGCGGAATTTGCCCCAATCTTGCCACCTACCGGCGATCTGGTCGCTATAATCAGCGTTCACATGCTCTAAACGCTCTGCCATGTTTGCCAGTTCCGCTGGCTCGATCTCAAGAAATCCGCCAACCTGTTCTTCCCCGTCGTCTACGTGAAGCGTACCACCAACCTCGTCGAGTAAGAAGGCAAAGGTGTAAAATATGGGATGATCACCTGTGTTCGCGAGACGGTACGCAGCTAGCGCCAGGAAACGTCGCACTTCGACCTGCAAGCTTGTCTCTTCTTGCGTCTCACGTAGCAATGCTGTAAGGATACGTTCGTCATGATTGATACCACCCGTTAAGAGTCGATAGACTCCGGCGGGATAGAAGGTCTTTGTCATGGTCAGGAGACGTCCATTTGGTCGGCGCACGACCATGCACACTTCTCCATAGCGATCTTTTTTGCTAAGGGGATCGAATGGTTGTTTGGCATCCAGTGTCACGGTCTGTACTAATGGCTGACCGTAACGCCAGGCTAACTGGTCAATTTCTTCACGGGTCTCCTGTGCTAGAGAAGGAAACATGTGTGATCTACTCCAATCTGGTGATGAGTTGCTGGCTCACCGTTATACCATGTTCAAGTGCTAAGTGCAGGCGTCCACCTACGAAAGCATCACCGCAGAAAGCCAGTCCTGCTGGTATGGTGTGGGCGTTGAGCACATCTGCGTCAGCGCGTGTGGCAGGTAGCGCGTAGTGCCAGCGTACGATGTCTGCGAAAAATGGTGCTGGTAATGTTTCAGCCAGCAAGCTAGCCACACGAGTGGCGACATCCCGTAGAATGGCGGCATCGGCAGTCTGCATGTGTTCCTGACTGTATTGGGGAGCCATTTGTGCGATAAGCAGTCCAGCCTGCACTGGCACACGTTCCGCACATTTTTCATGCTCCCAGGCTAGCCAGGAAATAGCGTGTGCTTTATCCGTGTTCACCAGCGCATAATAGGGACGCACCTGTGGTCGCGGTCGATAGCCCAGCATCACTGAGATGAGGGGATTGTAGCGCGCTTTGCCCAGTTGTGTACGGATAACCTCCTGTAGATGCGGGTCTAGCTGGCTGTTTTGCATGAGTGTGCAGGCTTGCGGTGCCGGGATAGTGACGATGATAGCGTCAAACTGGCCCGGCTCTGGTCCCTCGGTAGTGAAGAGCGTCCAGCCATTTGAGCGCCGTTGTATGTGCGTGATAGGGGTCCCGGTACGGATATCTAGACCATCGGCCATACGCTTAGGAAGCACATGCAGACCGTGGCGGTAATTCCATTGCGGTCCGGCATTCTGTGCCGCATCGCCTTCCTGAATATGTCCCGCTCGATCAAAGGTCCAGACTGGTTTGCCAATGTCGATCAGGTCGGGGCTACGAAAACGCTCAGTAATCAATGTCACGCTGGCGGGATGACCATAGCGAATGTATTGTGCGCCATGATCATAAATGAAGCCAGCACGCAGGCGCGTAGCTGCCCGACCCCCAACCTCCTGGTGCTTTTCGTAGAGAATGACAGTATTACCGACGTCGCGCAGTGTATGTGCAGCGGCAAGTCCACTGACTCCCGCGCCTATGATGGCGATTGATGACATATATTCACTCGACCGGCGTCTTGGGTCGTTCCTGGCTGGCCTTGCTACGTGTCCAATTCTCTTTCCAGAGGTAAGAGCGATCAAGCATCTCTTCTGCACTCTTGAGGGACGATGCAGTCACGCTACCTCCCATTATGTGGGCTATTTCACGTGCACGTTGCTCTGTGCGCAGTTCATTCACAATCGTAATGGTACGATTATCAAGGATTTGCTTATTTACATTGTAGTGCGTGTCGGCAAACGTGGCAATTTGTGGCAGATGTGTCACACAAATAACCTGATGATTGCGTGTAAGTTGCCATAACTTCTCTCCCACCACCTGTCCGCTACGTCCGCTGATACCGGCATCAATTTCATCAAAGATGAGCGTTGGCGTGGCATCTGCACCAGCAAGGATGGTCTTGAGCGCCAGCATCAGGCGCGAAGTTTCACCGCCAGAGGCGATTCTGGTCAATGGTTTGAACGGCTCACCGGGGTTTGGTGCGATCAGGAATTGTACCCGATCAATACCTGTCAGGTCGCAAGCATAATGCTGCTCGGGCTGACCATCAATGCTAGCCGGTACTCCTTCTGCGTCGGGCATCTGCGTAATTTCGACTTGAAAGCGCGCGCGTTGCATATTGAGATCGTTGAGTTGCTCTTCCATTGCCTGGGCCAGGTGGTGTGCGGCAGCCTGACGGCTGGCAGAAAGCTGCTGCGCGTACATGCCGATCTCCTGACGGTACTGCTTATCTTGCTTCTGTAATTTCGCGATCAGTTCATCCCGATTTTCGATAGTATCCAGCTCGGCCTGGTCTTCAGCGGCACGTTGCAGGATCTCTTCAATGCTCGCGCCGTACTTGCGCTTGAGCCTGGCAATCAGGTCAAGCCGCTCCTCTATATCAGCGAGATGCTGTGGATCGTCTTCTATGTCAGCCTCGTAGCTGCTAATAGAGGTTGCTACGTCTTCTAGCTGATAGATGGCCTCAGCTAACGTATCCTCGTACTCGTCCATGCTCTTGTCGAGACGGACCAGTTCGCTCAAACTGCGCTGAGCTTCACGCAACTGGTCGAGCGCTGATTTGAAATCGTCTGCGCCATATTCTGCGCCCTTGATGGACCCATAGACGAGCGTGCTCAGTTCACGCAGGCGTTCCGCGCTACTGAGTACTTTGCGCTCTTCTTCCAATTCCTCTACCTCACCGCTATACAGCTCGGCCTTCTCGATTTCCGCGATCTCGAAGCGCAGAAAACTCTGCGCGGCGCTCCTGCTCGCGAACGTTTTGTTGCAAGGACTGCAAGCTTTTACGCGCGTCTCGCCATTCCGTAACTTTGTTGCTCAGCTTTTCACGTAGTGCCAGCGTCTCGGCATAGCGGTCGAGGAAATTGATGTGCTGTTCAGTGCGCAACAAGCTTAGACTTTCACTCTGTCCGTGGATATCAATGAGCCAGCTCGCGACTTGTTGTAGCACCTGTTGCGAGTAAGCTCGTCCGTTGATGCGCGCAACTGTGCGACCAGAGCGGAAGACATCGCGCGAGAGGATCAATTGTCCATCTTCTGACGTGATATCGTACTCGTGTAACAACGCCGCCAGCGCGACATGGGCATCTGCACTGTGCTCCACATAGCGGTACTGCTCAGCCTGGTACTGCTCGGCGCGCTCAAGGACGGCAAAGATGGTCGTAGCTCCCTCGATAGCCGCGTCCGCTGCAGCATCAAATGGCTGCCAGGCGTCGCCAAGCGTCGGCAGAGCGTCAACGGTGAAGACGCCTTCAACCGATGCACGCTCACAGCCAGCGCGTACGAATTCTGCACCTATCTTACCACCGAGCAGGGCATTTACTGCGTCAATTATGATCGATTTACCTGCGCCCGTTTCGCCGGTAAAAACGTTAAACTGGCGATCAAGATGCAGGTGCAGGTGGTCGATAATGGCAAAATCTTTGATAGTTAGATCAATTAGCATGGTGACTTTCGCTAGTTGTTGGGCTATCGTCTTCTTGCTCGGTAGCTGTTGGGCTATCGTTTTTTAACTTCGCGTTGATGATCTGATAAAAGTACGTTGGTGGTCTGCGCCTGAGAAATCTAGTCACATACTGGCTCTTGTGAACAGTGATGACTGCGCCATCAATAATCTCGCGGTTCAGTTGACCGTCGGCAGAGAAGACGCCATTCTGCGTATTGGTAAAGATTTGTAGCTTGATGGTTGATTCCGGCTGCAGGACCAGCGAGCGGTCGGATGCCAGATGAGCTGCTATGGGTGTAAGGACACTACTCTGTACCTGGGGATGCAGCAAAGGTCCGCCTACAGCCATGTTGTAAGCCGTAGAGCCCGTGGCGGTCGAAATGATCATACCATCGGCATAGCTCGTATTGTAGTAGTAATCATCGACCCACACTTTGACATGTACGCCACGGGGCCAGGTTCCACGTGCCAGCACAATGTCGTTCAGCGCGAGAAACTCCTCACTTTTCCCATCCTGGTCGAGCACTGCGTGTAGCATAGCGCGCTTGTCAACCCAGACCGAGGGATCACCGTCGAGATAGTATTCAAGGTGGGTTGGTATTTCGTCTGGTTCGAGTTCGGTCAGGAAGCCTACACGACCGAAATCAATGCCGACCAGCGGGATGCCGATGCTGGCACAGAGGCGAGCTGCGTGCACGATTGTCCCATCACCACCTAAGACGAGTGCCAGGTCAGAATCCTGGAGCGAGGGATCGGGAGACTCCTCGGCCTCGTGGCGGCTATCGATGGCGCGCACTGTATGACCTTTTTTTTGCAACATGGGTACAAGTTGGGCAGCAAAACTGGATGTAACTTGCTTGCGTCCCTGGTAGAATATCGCAATCGTCTTCACAAAATCTCTCCCCGTTGGCGAGTGAGGGCAAACACTACGTGCCGTCCTTACGTGTTTAGCCCCTGTAATGGTACGCTATGGGGCGAGGCTTGTCAACATAGCGATAGGATAAATGTTCTTTTATACTATTTGCTGGTCTGGCTCATATATGAGCTTTGTCGAGTGAATGCAGCCATTCTCGCTACGGGTGAATTGGGTAGAAGGTGCAATACGGGCGCTATACATCGGGCCGCTACCTCTGTGGCAATGAATTGCCGGAGGACACGTTGTTGATGATCTCTTCTGCTAGCCAGAGCGCATCTTCTTTAGAATGAACCTTGCCCTCTGTTTGTGCTTCGGCGATGGTTTCGAGCAGTTGTCCGATAAGTGGACCGGGCGCGATGTTGAGGCGACGCATAAGCTCCTCTGGTTGGATGAGGCGTGGGGGGATAATGCGCTCGCGTTCGCGGATGTAACGTGTGAGCAGGAGACGCACGAGCGCGAGATGACGGTACCAGGCAGCAGTGAGTGACTCTGGTCCACGCATAGCGAGATGATCGGCCAGGGAGACCAGCGCAACATAGATACCAGTTGGTCCCAGGTCAACGAAGTAGCGACGAATAGCGCGCTCCGTTACTGTGTCATTGCTGAGTTGTCCCGGACGCATATGGTGCGCGACAACCTGTTGCACGAGACGCCGGTCTTGCGTGCTGGCGCTGATACGCTGCATGACTTGTTGCGCTAATGGGACACCTGCTTGTGGGTGGTGGTAGAACGTGATGTTGCCTGCTGTATCGACTGCATACGTGATGGTTTTGCCGATGTCATGTAGGAGAGCGGCCATTTTCAATGGCGCACTCGTGAGTGTGGCGAAGTGGAAAATAGTTTGCTGTTCTGCTTCGTGCAGCAATGCTTGTATCTCCGCCAGGTCTGCTTGCGCGCTATTTTCTAGTGGAGACTGCTGTATCTCTATGGGCGCTTGTTGCAGGGTTGTTGCTAAACGCTCAAGCGCGGAAACGGTTTCGAGTGAGTGCTCCAGGACGTCCCAATGGTGCAGGTCGGGCTGCGGCATACCTCTGGCCGCTATAAATTCGGGTATGAGCGTGATGAGGAGTTCGTGAGCGTCGAGGTAACGCAGGCGTGCTGTGGCACCGTCTGGTCGCAGGATAGCGTAAAGTTCATCATGGATACGCTCGGGTGCTGCTTGTGTGAGTAATGAGGCGTCACGCGTGAGCATGTGTGCTGTGCCGCTTTCAATTGTGAGCTGGTAAGACATGCTGAAGCGGACGGCCCGCAACATGCGCAGCGGATCACTCTGAAATATGCTGTCGCTCACAGCGCGCAGGGTACGTGTTGCCAGGTCAGCGTTTCCGTGGAGTGGGTCGATGAGTGGCAGTGGCGCTCCTGAGGTGAGGCTTTGCACTGCCCCGACGAGTGGACTGGCGATGGCGTTCATGGTGAAATCACGCTGCTGCACGTCTGACTCAATGGAGCCTCCGTGGAGGGGCGCAACGTCGATGATGTATGCTTGCTGGTCGTGTTTGACTGTGATGCGGCTGGCTTTGTCGTGCATGTGAGCGTAGTAGCCACCAAGCTGATTGGCGAGTTGACGTGCCTGTTGCGCTACATTGCCTGAGGCGGCGATATCCCAGTCGCTGCAAGGTTCGTGAAGTAGCAGGTTGCGTACAGAACCTCCTACCAGATAAGTCTGTTGTTGATCGCGGAAAAAGTCGGCGATCTGCTGTAACAGTTTGCGTGTCCAGGGTGTCAGAATATATGCTTTGCTACTCATGTATACTCGCGTATTAGTGATTGATTGTTACCTGCCATGTATATAGGTACATAGTATCATCTCTGTCTATGGGCGGCCTCACTCATACTTCGTAGGTTGAGCAGTGCAGCGACTTTGGATGGGTTTCTGTGCTAGAGATGGGAGTACAAAGAGAGTAGCGCTATCTCATCAGCACTACTCGTAATAAGCAACGGATACAGTTGAGTAAGAATATTAGCGTATCGTCTTCCATATCCCTTTTGCACAAATTTGAAATTTCTCATCCTTGATAACTGAGCCGCCTGGTACCCAACAGAATTGAGGTTTAGATAATGTATTGCCAAATCTCGCACCTTTTCTGGCCTCTCTACCGATTAAAGGCTCCAGGGTACCCTCTCTCTTATCCTCGTCTTGAGTATGAGCCAGTAGCTTGCAGTTATCCCCAGCCCACGTGAGCTGAGGGGATTTTCTGTGCAATCTAGTTCGTACTGAAAGCAATTTCTATCACCCACATTCCGCAGGGTAATTGACAGAAAAACCAAAATTCGATAAGGTAATCTCAGCACAAAAAGGAGCAGAAAGCAGATGCAACGAGCTGAGGAGTACCACAACGAACGGTTGGATCATTTGGGCATTGTGGCAGGAGTCTGCCAAGAAATAGGGTTGGCAGACTGGCTGGACGCATTGGCCCCAGGCCAGCAGCGTGCGGTCAGGTATGGAACGGCCACCGTGGCCATGATCCTCAATGGATTGGGCTTTTCCAATCGCCAATTGTACCTGGTCCCTCAGTTTTTTGAGAACAAACCGGTCGCTCACCTGCTGGGTGCAGGTATCACAGCGGATATGATCAATGACGATTGTTTGGGCCGCACGCTTGACTGGCTCTACGAGCACGATGTGACGACCCTGTTTGCGGGAATTGCCCATCAGGCTCGAGAGCGCTTTGGGGTCAAAGCCAGCCATGTCCATGTTGATACGACCTCCTTTTCGGTGAATGGGGCCTATCAGCAGGAAACAGAGCCACCAAACGAGCACGTGATTGCGATCACCCATGGCTACTCTCGGGATCATCGCGAAGATCTCAAAGAGTGGATGCTGGCTCTGGCCACCACCCATGAAGGCGATATTCCGCTCTTTTTGCAGCCGCTTTCGGGCAACACAAGCGATAAAGAAAGCATGGTCAAGGTGATTGCCGATCTGCATGCGCAATTGCGGCAGAAGGAACCGGATGAGAAACCCATCTACGTGGCCGACAGCGGTCTGTACAGCGCTCAGAATATGCTCACGCTCAATCAGGCCAAGCTTCGGTGGGTGAGCCGTGTCCCCGAAACCAGCACAGAGGCCAAAGCTGCCGTGATCCAACCAGAGGATGCCTGGCAAACGAGTGCCGATGGGAAGCGTCACCTGATCGTGCTGCACAAAGAGTTGACTCAGGGACACGAACGCTGGATCGTGGTCCGAAGCGCTGATGGGGTGGCGCGAGCGTTGCACACGGCTCGCAAGCAGGCCGACAAACAGCCGGAGAGCTGGACGAAGAAGCTGTGGCATGTGAGCACCAAGGCGTTTGCCTGCCAGGAAGATGCGCAGGCTGCCTGGCAACAAAGCCTCAAAGGGCTTCCTGAGTGGTTGGACGTCTCGATGGTACTCAAGAGTCAAGACGTCTTTGAAGGACGGGGCCGCCCGGCTCGTGATGCCAAACCGAGCGCACAACGCTGGAGTGTCACCTCCACCATCGTTCTCAATGAAAGCAAACTGCTGGCGTATGCGCAGCGCAAAGCCTGCTTTGTCATCGCCACCAATGTGATGGAGGAGACAGAAGTATCCAATGAGGAGCTGATCAGCTTGTATCTGGAGCAGGGGAGTGTGGAACGAGGTTTTCGTTTTCTCAAAGATCCGCTGTTTCTGGCCTCCTCGGTCTTTGTGAAAAAAACGGAGCGCATCGTGGCCCTGAGCTTGATCATGGTGCTTGCGCTGCTGGTCTATCGGCTGGCAGAGCATCGGTTGCGCCAACAACTGGCCGCCACTGAGCAAACGATCCCCAATCAAGTCAACAAGCCGACCGCTCGAACCAACGATGCGTTGGGTCTTTCAATGCTTTGAGGGCATTGAATTGTTGCAGATCCGCACGGGAACCCGCACAGAGTCTGTTGTTCTTCGCTTGCAGCCGCTGCATCGCAAGATCCTTTCGTTCCTCGGGCCAACCTCCCAACAATTCTATTTTTTTCCGATTGAAACTGCGGAATGTGGGACAGAGATACTGACGAACAAATGCAAGGGTATCAGAAAAAGTGGGCAGGGCTTTGGTGTACCAGGCGGCCTGGCGCACAGGAAAGGACTGCTCATCCAACAACTGATGCGCAAAAATGGTCACCAGCGAAAACAGGCCCAACAAGGCCGGAGTCGTGCGCAGAATCGCCAAATCCGACCATTGGCGCTGGGTCTCCACACCAAGATGGGTGCGAACTTCATGAAAGGTCACTTCCACATTCCAGAGCAACACAAACCATTGCAGGATCTGGACCGCATCGGCGCTTTGATCAGTACAGAGCAAACCAATGGGATCAAACTGGCCTTCGGGATCACGAATGAGGACCCAACGAATGGGCAGTGGTGGGATCGGAGATTGGTACCAAAACGCTGTACCAGTCGCCATCTCCACTTCGCGGTTCTTGCCTCCATACCACGAGATGGTCTGTTTCTGCCACACCGTCTTTGGGTCTTTCAATCGTGCTGCCAACTTTGGCTGCGCTGGGCCTTTGAGCGGCTTGCGACCACGCTTCTTCTCCCCTTCCTCACACGTTGGAACTGGATCGTACAAGCAGGCATCCAGGCGCAAGCGCGTCACGACCGTCACGTGAGGCAAACGGACCACGTGCGTCAGGAAATTCAGGACGGCATAGCTTCCATCACCAATGAGCACCAGCTTCCGTTGTGGCAACCAGCGATGGACCTGCCGGATCATCTGTCTGGCCCAATCAGTAATCGTCTTGTGCCGCTTCTTCCGCTTTTCGTGGTAGCGTTCCGAGGGAGCCAGCACCGTCAAAAAGGGCAAGGCCCACACCCGCTGCGCCCAGGGAATCGGCGTGAGCAGCATCAGCGAAATCCAACGCAACCCATGGGTTTTCACAAAGAAGTCCTTGCTCGAACGGACTGGGTCACGATACACACCTCGTGCCGCAATCTTGCGGCCTCGTCGACGCTCAATGGTTTCATCAATCCCCATGACAATGGGAGCATCAGGTGGGACAAACAGCTGAACCAGCAGCAACAACAGCACGCGGCTCAGCTCTCGGCTCGACCATTTTGCGCGATTGAGGACACGATGATACTTCTGGAACTGTTTTTCGTTCGAGCATCCCATCACGCGCAAGATGGCGGCCACGGTTCTTTCTCCTGGAGCCAGGATCGCTCCGATCACGAGCACCTTGGCCCATTCCCACACGCATTCACTAAAGACTTCTTCAAAATGGTGCAACACGTGTATAATCTTGGTAGGCAGAGTCAGCATCTCTTCTTTTTCCTTGAATCGAATTTTGAGAGAAGCTTACTCTGCCTTTCGTTTTTTGTCTAGCGATTGGATAAAGTCTAGCTCAGGCGTCGTGCGAAATACTTGATGGGTCCAGGTTCATCGAGAAAGACACCCGGCACCAATTCTGAACGCTCCCGACCCGCAATCCCTTCAAAAACCGCTCCCACTTTGATCTCTCGATAGACATCTCCTTGGCCCTTGGCTTCCGCTTCTTCCATACTCACGCTTCCCCGACGTATGCGAGCCATGACGCCATCGGTCTCGATATACAATTGCTTGATGGATGGGCCAGGGACCGAGCTTTGCTTCGATGCGTGCGTCTTTTTGTTTGCCGCTTGCTCAAAGATGGCTTGAGCCTGCTGCTCTTCCTGTGCTCTCAACGCTTCTCCCACGGGTTGGATCAGGTTGAGTGCTTGTCTTTCTGACATGGGCAGTGGCAAGAGGTCCGTGAAGGTTTCTACAGCCTCGCAAAGCGTCAGACGAGAAACGAGTTTTCCTAACAATCTTTGCACTCCTGGACTCGTCCGTCCCACTACAGCCGCACTTGTTTGAAGAGATACGAAGACGCGGACATAGGATAGCTCAGTGAATTAGAGCGAAGCCATGTCGGGTTGTAGTGCCGCTGCCACTTGCTCCAAACGGCGAATCGTGAGATGATCGGTGACACCCAACGTCTGCCTGTAGGCTTGCTGGTGGATAACCCGATGGGCTCTCCAAGAGCGCGAGGAGCGACTATGGCGGTAGGCGGTGAAACGCCCCTGCTGACCCACGAAGCGGAAAGAGGGGAGTGTCGCCAGCCACTCAAACCACTCGGCTCGAATCGGGCATCAGGTGCAACTCGCCTTCCTGCGAACTGATAATCACATAGGTCTCTTGCGCGCTGTATTCAATCAGAGCAGGCACGCGAGACCGAGCAGGTTGTTCTGCCGGAAGCAGTTGGTACCCCCGACGCGACGCACAGGCCAACGTTTGCCCTCCCCCTTGCTCTTGCGACGCTGGAAGCGGGTGCTTTCCCACCAGTTCAGCCGTGACGGTTTCCAGTGCCGAGATTCGTCGTTCGATGGTTCTCTCTCGCTCTTGGAGGAGCGCCAGCGCGAGTTGGGCAAGTTGCTCCTGCAAGCTCACCACCTTGGTCTCCAGACAGGACAGTTTCTGCACCAGATCTGGCTCAGATGCTCTGATAGGAGGCAACGAAGAAGAGGGTTGCTCCGGCTCTGCAGGCAAGGACTTTGCTTGTTCTTCTCGCGAGGCGGGTAGTTCTGGAAGCGAGCGGTCGTGAAGTTTGGCCACTTCCAGGAGGTGTTGCGGATCTACACATTTGATGCGTGCATCGCTGGGATGCAAAGTGAAGGGCACATTGGCTTCTTTGAGCCAATGGTGCAAGGTCTTGGGGTGAATTCCAAGCATCTGAGCACCGGTCGTGAAAGGAAGAAGCGCCATGGTCAAGACTCCTTTCGAAAAAAGGCAAAAGCACACACAAAACCAGACACCAATCCGAGAAAGTTCCAGGAAGTCTGGGAGTTCCTGGAACTTTCTCGGAAGTCTGGAACACGGACAGACAACAACAAAGACAGCGAGAGAAAGGCGAGCGAGCTAGGATTAGCCAGCCTTGAGGCGACGTTTGGTATGGGAACAGCTGGCACGACTCTGATGGCAGCGACGCCACCACGACCAGGCGAGGACCCGACGCAC
Organism: uncultured Chloroflexia bacterium; assembly: GCA_963802635.1. Lineage (GTDB taxonomy): Bacteria > Chloroflexota > Ktedonobacteria > Ktedonobacterales > Ktedonobacteraceae > CAVTLG01. Next base: position 3,063,133 of record CAWDJJ010000001.1, read on the forward strand.
GGACGAAGAGGCAGGCCAGATCAGTCGAGCGAGCAGACGACGCACTTCGGGAACGGTCAGAGCACAAGCAGGAAGCTTTCTGGCAGAGCCAGAGGGGAGAGGCGCATCGGTGGAGCAACGCTCCGTTGCACAAATCCCTACCAGATAGGCATGTGCCAGCAGGACTAACGTGATGTGGCGATACCACCCGATCCAACTTCGGACCTCATACTGGTCCAGCCCCAGATCTTTGCTGTTTTCAAAGTCCTCTTCAATATGCCATCTGGCACCTATCGCCTTGACTATCTCGGGCAAGGTGGTTCCTTGTGGGGCAAAGACGAAGAAGTAGGCTTTCTCGTTGGGATCATCCACGCAACGGCGAATGAGCAGCCAATGTCTTGCATCATCCTCCCAGCGGTGCAACATGGGGACGATGGCCCAGTCGAAGAGCCTGGGGCCTTTGGTCCCTTCGCTCATCGAAAGGCGCTGCCAATCTTGATCAGAGAGCATGGCCGCTTCGACCAATGCCGCTTCTTCACGCCTGCGTCCAGTTGGTGTCTGGAAGCCGACCAGCTCATTGCAAGCCACTGCTAGCACATAGGAATACTCATGCGCTTCCAGCCAGATACGCAGGTCCAAATTGCCACCGTAAACGGTATCAGCCACGACCCAGGAAATGGAAAGCTGCGCTTGCCAAAGGCGTTCGATCATGCGCCGGGCTAGTTCAGGCTTGGTCTGGAAGCGAACCGCTTCTGGGATACCTGCGGCTCGAACACCGATCCCGATCCTCACACCAGTCCAGGGGCAGATAGAGTTCGCGATCAATGAGGCTATGTCCTTTGGCGGTCACATACGAGAGAAAGACACCGACCTGACAATTCTCGACCCGACCAGTGGCTCCGCAATACTGCAAGCCAACCCCAGCCGATTGTTTGCCACGCTTGGGAAAGCCGCTTTCGTCGATGACCAGGATAGCCGACTGCAAGCCCAGTTGCTCAAGCACATAGCTACGCAGATCATCACGGACGCCATCGGTGTCCCAGACGGCGCGAGAGAGCAAACGTTGCATCCCGTCAGGACAGACTTCTCCCGCTTGTTCAGCCAATTGCCAGCCGTTTTTGCGCACCGTTTCACTCAAGATACCTTGCAGGTAGGCCAGTGCCCGCAGACGTGGCTCCGGTCGGGCAAAGCGAGGGGCAATACGGGCATGCAGATGAAAAAGCGCCTGGGTCCAATGGCACACATCGCTGGGGGTCGTCCTGGTTGCGATACAGGTCGTATACTTATCTTGCTTCATTTTCTTCTCCTTTTAGATGTCAACCTCTGGGTTTGAGTTTTACACCTCCAGAGTGTCACATCTCAAAGAAGATGAACATAGAGCTTTTCTTCAGCTTTCAAGCTCTTCTTGCTCGGTTAAAAAGTGCGGCTGTAGTGCGTCCTGCGATTGGTCCCCACACCGCATCGTATGGCCCTTGACCATGACTGCACTCTCCGCTCTTTTCCCCTTTTCCCCTCACACATTGGTAGTAGGCACGTTGAATTGTTACTTTCCCCATGAGCGTATGCAGTTGCTTGGAACGCATTCCGACCAGACGTTGCTGGTGTCCGCATTCTCCCTCTCTCCTGGTTGGTCTCTCGGCCTCTTCTCCTGCATGGGTTAAGATCTGTTCCATCATGGTTCTCCCCAATGCGAGACATGCCTTCAGCACGCTTTGTTCCAGACTTTGCAAGTCTCCTTCTTTTATGTCCTGTAATTGATCGATCATCTTGTACATCTCTTTTTCCGTCTCTTGCAGTAAGGCGAGTTTGAGCTTTTCGTTCGTTTTCATTGGTAGGGGATCCTCTCTGTTCGGGTTTTCATTTACAGATGAGGATACCACCTTTTCCTTGCCCAACCTACAACTTTTTCATACACCCCGATGACCCCTACCGTAAACAAAAGCATAAAAAAATTTTGCGATCACGAACTATGTGGATGAGCCATTGCAATGACCAAAACTTCCGTACATATTAGATTAAAAGGAGACCACTGCGATAGAGAACAACACAAAGCCACCGCTAATTCCTGGTACGTTGGTACATCAGACGCATGAGTTAGTTGCAATGCCAACACTGCATTTGTATAATAGTGACGTTATACGTTGTCTCGCTACTGGATAGGTAGAAGCATGGCCCATACTGTTCAACGCGTTGCCCACCGTGGAGGTTCCCACCTCGCACCAGAAAACACACTTGCCGCCTTTCGCAACGCGCTCACCATGCCCATAGATGCCATTGAACTCGATGTGCAGATGAGTCATGACGGTGAGATTATTGTATTTCATGATTATGTGGTTGATAGGGTAACGGACGGCATAGGCAATATGCTTGACCTGGACTTCGCTTACCTGCGTTCACTGAATGCAGCAGCCCATTTCCCTGATGGCTGGCCTCAGCCTGAACAGATTCCCACCTTGCGCGAAGTGCTTGATCTTGTAAGAGGACGCGTGCGCGTGTATATCGAAGTGAAGTTGAGCCAAAGAGACGGCATCTATGGCCGATACCCTAAAATCGCCGATAAAGTTGTCGCAGAAATACGCGCAGCCAGAATGCTCGATCAGGTATTTTTAATCTCTTTTGACTGGCCTATTCTCACAAAGATTAAGTCTCTTGACCCCTTGCTGCAGGTCGGGGCACTGGTTTCACAAGAGGTATGGTCCTCGCAGACCGCACACGCACTCGAGGATTTATGCCAAAAGGTCTCATCCCTTGGTTGTAGTTGGATTAATATGGATCGCAAACTCTTCACTCCAGCTATGCCAGCAGCCATCCATCAACGAGGACTCAAACTAGGCATCTGGACGGTGAACACAGGAGACGACCTGCAGCACCTCGCAGATGCACATGTAGACTCGTTGACGACCGACCGACCAGATCTCTTCTCTGACTGGCGAGCATTGTAGGACACAAGATTCCGTTCTGGCACTATTGGGGAATACTAGAGAGCAATGTGTCTCTTAGGAAAGACTATTCGTTGTACTAACAAGAAAAGCAATGGTACTACCTTTTTCTAGCTTAGCGCAGGCAGTATGATATACTGAGGGTCTGATAAAAGGTATTTGGACCGTTCATTAAGCCAATAGACATGTGCAGCCATTAATGGCTACCTATCCCATCTTGTACGTGCCAAAGACCTTCCTTCTCATGGTGAAAAGCCGGACGGGTGCGGCAGCAGAGTCCATTCTGCATAGGCCCTATAGAACGTCAAGTAGGTGGGAAGGAAGCTAGGTGAACAACAATCAGCAAGAAGAGGGAATGTGAAAAGTAGTCCCTGACGCCTTCGGGCAAGGGGATAGTGGGCATGTAGTTTGCCCTTGATGGATAATTGACAAGCGTAGGGGAGATACTGGTTCTTCCGTGTCTCTAATCGGTCTAAACTGTGGTATGGGCATACCTGTCCAGAAAGCAGATACTATAAAGAGGTAATATCTGGTCGTGAGTGGAGATCATGAGCATGCAACACACAAAAATACCACTAGAAGTGAAAGAAATCGCAACGGCCATAGAAGAGGCTGAGGCACAGCAAGTCGCAGTTTCGATAGTTGTGCCAGTTATGAACGAACAACAGAATATACCTATACTTTTTGAGAAATTAACGCAACAACTTACACAATTGGGCAAAACATATGAAATCATTTTCATCGATGATGGTAGCACAGATGCCACCTTTAATGAATTGAAGAAGTTACATGAGAAGGCTCCGGGCGTCGTACGCGTGGTACGCTTCCGCAGAAATTTTGGCAAAACACCGGCCCTGGTTGCAGGCTTTAGTCGTTGCTGTGGCGATATCATATTTACGATGGACGGCGATCTACAGGACGATCCCCAGGAGATCCCCCGGTACCTCGAAAAGCTCAACGAAGGCTATGATCTCGTCTCAGGTTGGAAATTTCCTCGCCTGGACCCGATCACCAAGACGCTTCCATCACGCGTGTTTAATCCCCTGGTCAGTAAACTGACCGGCGTCCACTTGCATGACATCAACAACGGATTTAAAGCGTATCGTCGTGAAGTCATTGAAGATCCCCACTTGAAATTGTATGGAGACTTCCATCGTTTCATTCCAGTCTTCGCCGTAGCGCGGGGATTTCGCGTGGCAGAAATTAAAGTACGTCACCATCCACGCCAATTTGGGGTCTCTAAATTCGGCGCGCGCCGTTTTGCCCAGGGATTGATAGACCTACTCAATATCCTGTTCCTGACAACCTATTTACGCAAGCCTTTGCGCTTGTTTGGCCCTATCGGCTTCTGGACTTTCCTGACAGGCTTCCTGGTAGATGTCTGGGTAGTCGTGAGTAGTTATGCTGATCATGTGCAGATCCATAATCGACCGCTCCTCTTCGTCGGTATTCTCCTGATGATCATTGGCGTCCAGTTTGTGATGACAGGGCTGCAAAGTGAAATGATCCGTCACTATGCATTTCAGCGAGGAGAAGAATACAGTATCAGGCAGGAACTAAATTAATGCGCAGGGCAACAGAGCAAAAAATAGGCGGTTTCCTATCAAAAGGCAAGCAGATACACGTATTACAACAAGAAGAGGTTACTTTCTGCTATCAACCTGAAATCCAGGAGCTAGCAACTTCTAGTCAACATAGTTCTCAGGAATAGTGCATTATGGAAAGTGGGGAGGAAGTGAGTACTATTACTTGGCGTGCGCGCCTCACAATGCTGACAAAGCGCTACTGCCTGTACCCTGCGCCTAAACCAATGCCACACACGCGTTGGTTCTGGGTAGCGACCGGGATCGTAACGGCAGCAGTGCTCCTGTTTTGTGTCTACTTTATTATCTACTTAACCGCGCGACAAAATGCCTTTCTGACTAACGCAGAAGATTTGGGCACGATGGACCAGACCATCTGGAACACGGTGCATGGTCAACTGCTCCATCAAACGGTGTGCAATATTATCTCTGATACAAACTGTTACTCGCTGCGTGGATATAACCGTTTTGCCATCCACTTTGAGCCAATTCTCTTACCAATCTCGCTCCTCTACCTGATCTGGGCCGACCCGAAGACGTTAGTCGTGCTACAGACGCTCGTGGTGGCAAGCGGCGCATATCCAGCTTTCTGGCTCGCGCGCTTGCGCTTACACAGCGAACTGGCAGGCGTGATGATAGCACTGCTCTATCTGCTCTTTCCAGCTCAACTGCAAGCAACAACGTATGATTTTCACGCCGTGACATTTACGGCTGCCCTATTGCTCTTCGCGCTCTATTTTATGTATACCCAACGCACGGCCTGGCTTTTCATCTTCGCTATACTGGCGATGGCCTGCAAAGAGGAAATTCCGCTGGTCATCGCGGCATTTGGACTCTGGTCAGTGCTCTTTCAACAACGCTGGCGCAGTGGCTTCCTGCTCTTTTTGCTAGGCATAAGCTGGTTTGGGCTGAGCTTCGCCGTGATTATGCCCCACTTCAGCCCAACGGGCCATCCCTTGCTGATCTCGCGTTATGCGCAACTGGGCAAACCATCACACTTCATCATCAATACTGTGCTTCATCCAAGAACTTTCTTGCGGCAGTACATACTGGAACCAGAGCACGCAGCCTACCTCAAGGCACTCTTTGCCCCGACAAGATTTCTACCGATAGCCGGTCATCTCCCTTTCCTCTTCCTCCCGTTTTTCGCGCCATGGATACTGATAATGGCTGGGCCAACGCTGACAATCAACCTGCTCAGTTCTGATTCACAGATGTACAGCGGACTTTTTCAGTACAACGCAGAGATTGTGCCTGTGCTTATTTTTGCCTGTATCGAGGGCTGCGTGGTCCTCCTGTGGCTGCTTCGCGTGAGCGGAAGCTGGTTGCTCATCCACGTCCAACAGATACAAACACCCAACCATATAACTTCTATTCGCTGGCTCTACGCCCCAGCAGGACGTGTATATTTACTCGCCTTGCTACTGACCAGCGTACTCTTCAGTACTATACATTCAGATTATTACTTTCACGGTCAGATGCCATTTTCAATCGGCTTCTCATGGCCCGACACGTCGGCCCATACAGAGCTGGCGCAAAACTTGCTAGCAATGATCCCGACGGACGCATCTGTTTCAGCACAAACAAGATTCGTACCGCATCTCAGCCATCGAAAAAGCATTTATCTCTTTCCCTATGCTGACAATAGCGCAGAGTACATTTTTTTAGATGCTACCAGCGATATTTATCCTTTTCCCAATTTTACAAGCTATACCGAAGAAGTGAAGCGAATAATGCTAGACGGCCATTACGGTATTATTACAGCAAATAACGGATACCTGTTATTGAAGCAAGGCTTGACTCCTCCCAGGATAGCTTCGATTACCACAATCATAAAGACAGAGAATGCCAGTAATAAAGAAGCGCTGCAACAACCTGTGTTGCCGCCCAGCTTCTGTTCCAACATTTGCCAGGTTCCAAATGGGCTAGCAAATATGTCCATAGCCCTTTTACCTCTGGCACCAACATCGAGTACAATAATGGATGTACAGGCTCGGATTCCTTTGCGGGTTATTCATGCGCCAGGTACAGTTACACCGAGTCAAAGTACTAATGTCCTGCAATTGATGCCGTTGACAGTCGTCGATTAAAATGCATAGAGAAGCATCGTTGGCTTCACACGGCATAGAGCAGTAGAACGAAAGAGGATGTAGGATGGGCATCTATTTAGGTCAACTACCACCTGCTGAAATTGCGCGTCTCAAGGCAGAATTAGCAGAGACACTTACTGCCAATTTTTGCTATCCGCGCTTTTTTGATCATCGCACCGAGTCATTGCAAATGCGTCCAGTTGACCGAGCCAAGCGTCAGGAAGTTTGGTTATACCTCAGTTCGGTCGATTTTACTGCCTGGAATCGCGTCGATCTGTTGTCTCCCGAGCTGCAAAATCAGATAGAACGCCTCTTCATCCAATTTATGCAACGCAATCGCAGCTTCTTTGGTGAGCAGGGACGACGCAGAATGTCTGATGTACGGATGCTGATCGGCACATGTGCTGCCTCCGTATCCCAGAGATTACGCAATCATCTGAGCGGTCAGAAACAGACCAATCCACCCTTTGGGAGTCCACGACCAGTCGTCTCATGGACAACAACGACGATCAGCGGACGCGCAGAACCCGGTTGGGAACAAATAGCAGCCACAACAATGGTACTCCAACAGCAGATACAAGAAGCACGCGGAGAGGTCAAAGCCTCGTCAGCCAGCGATGGCCGCCCCCCCGCACATGGTGCGAGCGTAGCAGCGGCACCAGCAACCACGAATGGCACAGTACGCCGCAGTACACGTCCCCAACCAACACCCACAGGAGTCAGTAATGGCGGCAGATCTAACGAGATCGGGACGCAACAACCAGTAACATCTCAGCCCCACACCGGTTCACGTCCGCTTCCAACAGTTGCTAAAGCTGCTCCGGCAACTGCTGCACCAGCCGCATCTGTAGTGCTACCAGTGGGCTCACGCCTATCAAGTCAATTAGCAGAAACACCCATCGTCGCTCGTAAACCCGAACCACTTTCGCGTTCAGAGCCACGCGTTGCTACCGTTTCACCAGTGCAAGTACCAACCAGACCTGCGGGGAATGGACGCACGTCGCCGCAGTCTGAACCTCTGCCAGGAGCATCTTCGTCGCTGTCCCGCAACCTAGCTCAAGCGACACAGTCGAGCCAGGCCACTCAAAGTGTCGCACCCACCGCTGGCCCACGCGAGATGATGTCGGTGGGAGAGGACGATGTCGCTATCTTTGAGCAGATGCGCCACCAGTTGTTGCTCTGGCTACGTCTGGAAGCGATAAAAGCTGATGTAGATATTAGCGGCCAGGGGCCTGCACAGCTCCTCGATCTGTTACGTCAGCAAGCACATATAGATGAGACACGCCTGCAGGTCATTTCGACATTGCTCAATCTCTCAAATCAGGTCATCAAAACGGGATTAGTTACGGTCCTGGATTATAAACAAGCGTTGATGTTCCATCTTATGCATACACGCAACTAATCGTTGGTGAAATAACAGGCTTTCCTCCAGGAGTGAGGTCAAAGGAAAATAGGCGCGGCAATGGTCTTTAATGCATGGAACGGGCCATTGCTGCAACTACGCAATCTCCCATCCCAGCAGACCTGAAGAGTTACCCGCTTAAGGGGATTGAAACGATGAAGCCGAGGCCGTAATGCTGGGCAACAGCTCGCGCAATTGGGTGAGCCAGTTCTGTCCCAGCAGTCGCCGAGGAATGCGAATGACGCCTTGCTGCACACGCGCTTCGTTACGGAAACGTCGGTACAGTACGATACGATTGGGGACAACACTACGCCTGGCTGTCAGTATGAATTCGTTGTCCTTCAAAACGATGGATTCATAGCCCAGTTGCGCTGCTTCAACCTTTAAGCGTATCAGCGTCAGTAGATTCTGAGCAGGCAACGGTAAAGCACCGAAACGATCTGTCATTTCAGCCGCCATTGCCTCAACCTGCTCTGGCTCTCGCAGATTAGCCAGACGCTGGTAAAAGTTGACTTTGAGCGTACGATCCCCAATATAGTCATCAGGTAAGTAGGCATCAAGTGGCAGGTCTACAGTCGCAGCCGACGGCAACGCTTCAGCTTGCTTGCCTTGGAGTTCCTGCACAGCCTCCGCCAGCAGCTTACAGTAAAGATCAAAGCCGACCGAGTTCATAAAGCCAGATTGTTCTGCGCCCAGCAGGTTGCCAGCGCCACGGATCTCCAGATCCTTCATGGCAATACGGAAACCTGCACCCAGCTCAGTAGCCTCAAAGATAGCTCGTAGGCGTTTCTCTTGAATAGCCGTTAGCTTGGCATCTTTGTTGTAGAAAAAGTAAGCATAGGCTTGCTGTGTAGCCCGGCCTACACGTCCCCGTAGCTGGTAAAGCTGCGATAGACCAAAGTAAGCTGCATTGTTGACAATAATGGTATTGGCATTCGGGATATCCAGACCATTCTCAATGATGGTTGTCGAGACCAGCACGTCATAATCTCCATTGGAGAAACCAATCATCACACGCTCCAGTTGCTCCTCGTTCATCTGCCCATGCCCCACACTAATGCGCCCCTCAGGTATAAGCTGCTGCAATTTCTGAGCGATCATCTGAATACCCTGTACACGATTATGCACAAAGAAGACCTGTCCACCACGGTCAATCTCGCGTAAAATGGCCTCACGCACCAGATTTTCGTCGTATTCGCGAATGGTGGTACGAATAGGTAAACGCTCCTGTGGTGGTGTCTCGATAATGCTCATGTCACGCAGATTAACGAGCGACATATGTAATGTACGCGGGATCGGCGTTGCCGTCATGGTCAGTACATCGACCTCGCTACGCATCTGTTTCAGGCGTTCTTTATGGATAACGCCAAAGCGCTGCTCTTCGTCTACAATCAATAAGCCAAGATTGAAGAAGACTACATCCTTCTGGAGCAAACGATGGGTGCCAATGATAATATCTACTTTGCCAAAGGCCAGATCCTCCAGGACCTGTTTCTGCTCCTTGTCTGAGCGGAAACGGCTCAACAACTCGACACGCACCGGAAAGGCTTTGAGACGATCTCTGAAGGTGTTGAAATGCTGCAAGGCCAGCACCGTCGTGGGCACAAGGATAGCAACCTGGCGCTGATCCAGCACCGCTTTAAAGGCCGCACGTAAAGCAACTTCGGTCTTCCCATAGCCCACGTCACCACAGACTAAGCGATCCATTGGTCGTGGTTGCTCCATATCGGATTTGACCTCTTCGATGGCTCGCTGCTGATCGGGCGTTTCCTCAAAAGGGAAGGCATCCTCCAGTTCCTGCAACCAGGGCTGCTCAGTGTCGGGCGGGAAGGCATGGCCCACCTCAGCCTCACGCTGACTGTACAGGCGCAAGAGATCACGAGCTACATCCTGCACATTCTCTTTGACCTTGGATTTGGCACGCGTCCATTCGCTCGTACCCAGCTTACTGAGTGCAGGAATAGCATCTCCCATGCCAATGAAACGCGTCACACGATCCAACTGGTCCGTAGGGATATACAGTTTATCAGTGCCAGCGTAGTGGATGAGCAGATATTCGCGTTCGACACCAGTGAGATTGAGTTTGACCAGACCCTCAAAACGTCCAATACCATGCTCCTGATGGACAACGTAGTCTCCTGGATTGACTTCTGCTAGAAACGAGGCAGGCGTGACCGGTTTACGGCGTTGCGCCCCTCGACGTTTCGACCAGCCGAAAATTTCAGTGTCGGTATAGATGTAAAGGGCCAGTGAACGAGACTGCCAACCCTCCGTTAATTGTCCCTGAATCAGGGTAAGCGTGCCTGCTTCCGGCATCTGATTAATGTTTGTGCCTGGACTGACATGAATGGTAGCATCCTGCAAAACGCTTTCGTCACTCAGCATTTCAGCCATACGGCGCGCTTGCATCGTCACAATCACCACACGATCCCGATTATTGAGCGCTTTGCGGCAATCCAGAATGAAGGCCCGCACCCTCCCACCATACGAATTCGCACTGCTACAGGGCGGCATAAGACTTTCAGTACCATACTGCTGACGCAGTTCAAAATCGCTTTCGGCGGTCGAGAGCAGGTCAGCGAAACGTACCTGGCGACGCTGCTGAAGCTGCGGCTCCAACACGTTCCAGGTCATATGAGCATCTCGTAGATGCGCCGGATTAGCACGCTCCTGCTCCAGACGTTCTTTTAAGTCCAGCACCTGTAGATCGAGATTAAGGATACAGTGCTGCACACTCGCTGGATTGTCGATGATCAGTAAGCCATTGCGTGGTAGATAGTCCAGCACCGTGGCCTGGCTATGGAGATATGGCAGGTAGAAAGCAATATCTTCAAAAGAGCGGCGCTTACGCAGCAGTTCCAGATCATATTGCCAACGCTCCTCGGCATCATGATGCAAGATCTTACTATCAAGCTGCTCCAGTTCTTTGACGGCCTCAGGACCTCGAGCAGGCAGAGCCTCGCGCGCAGGTCCAATGATGCAGATATCAATAGAGTTGAGCGAACGCTGGGTCTCCTGGTCAAAGGTGCGGATAGATTCAATTTCGTCCCCAAAGAACTCGATGCGCACCGGACGCGGCAAAGTTGGCGGAAAAAGATCGACGATACCACCACGATGACTGAATTGACCGGGGTCCTCAACTTCCGCTACGGACTCATAACCCAGATTATAGAGATGCTCAAGCATCAAGGTCAGATCGACTTCTTGCCTGGTCTCGATACGGAAGAGGGTCGCTGATAGCTCTTGTAGAGGAATAACAGGCTGTGTTAAGACACGCGCGGAACAGACGACGATGGTGGTACGCTCACGCTCCACCATGGCAATCAAAGCTTGCATACGCTGTTGGGTCGTGAGGGCATCGCCGATCAGACGCTCATAGGGCAAGGCATCCCGGTCGGGCAAGTAGAATACATCACTGGGGCTGGACGTGAAAGCTTTGAGAGTCTCGGCTACCTGGCTGGCTTCTACCTCATCTTTGACTACTAGCAACAACGGCTGTTTTAAGGTAGATGAAAGGGCCGCGACAACAAATGGACGCGCCGCTTCTGTGATCCCTGTCAGAGCTGGCAACCCCTCCGACTTTTGCAGTTTTTCTATTAAACGACGATATTCTGGTCTCTGAGTTAAAAGTGTAAGTAATCCCTGTAATGTCACAACTTCCTCCGACAGACACAATGGACCACACCCTGACAGCTTTACATGTGAGGGTGTAGCGCATTGCCCTTTTTCCTACGCAGCTATCATACCTTACCTGGCAGGGCTACGCAATGCCTGCGCTTTACAGCCGCCAGCCTGTCACATTTTACGCAACGTATTCGTGCCTGTACTACGCTGCTGAGGAGTTTCTTGCAACGGCAAGGATCGCAACATTTCACCCTTCAGCAGTGCCAGTTTGCCTTTATTTAGTACCCGGAAATCGCTAATGCTACGAGCGTGCTATCTGTGGGGGGGCTGCGACGATTGGGGATACTGTGGCTGACCAGCCTGCGGCTGTTGGGATGATCCCCGGGATTGCGCTGGCGGCTGACTCGATTGTGCAGCAGCGTGCGCGGCTCGCGCCTTACGATCATTGCGTACATGCCGCCAGACATATAGTACAACTAGCACCACTAGCAGCAGCAGAGTAACCGCATCCAGGCTATGGAAGATAGGACTTAACGTGCCCAGATTTTGACCCACGATAGTACCAACATAGGCCAGCAGAATACACCAGGGCAGTGAACCCAGAAATGAATAGAGAGTGAATTTGCCGAAGGACATCCTGGTCATGCCAGCAGGCAAAGAGATGTACGTTCTAACCACCGGGAGCATACGAGAGAAGAAGGCTGTAGCCCCACCCCAGCGTTGAAAGAAGCGATCAGCCATGTCTGCATCATGCTGAGAAATCAAGACATAGCGTCCATACTTTAACATAAGTGGACGACCACCTAGATAACCAATGAAGTAAGCTACGGCTGAGCCAAGAACAGAACCAACAGAGCCAGCCAGCGCAACAAGCAATATCCCAAGCACAGGACTTGTACCAGGCAACAGCTTGTGATCGGCCAGCAAAATGCCCGCAATCGGCATAACAATTTCACTAGGTAATGGAATACAACAACTTTCAATAGCCATTGCCACTACAATGCCCAACAATCCAGTCTGAACATAGAAACTAGTTATCAGTGTTGTTAATGTATCGGTCAAGTGTGATAACACGAATAAGCCTCCTTCGCAAACCTACGCTTTTGCATCATACTAGCATACTTTCTGCAAAGAGGCTAGAACCAATAGCATAAAAATGCGTTTAGTCCCATTTACTCATCATCGTAGGACCCATTCAGATTGCGCGAAGAACGACGAGTCACTGGAGCGTCCATATGTTGAGCCAGTTCCTGACGCAAGTCATCGTTATCATACATATAGGGAGCGCGCCGCTGCCACGGTCTGCGGAGATCTTCTGTCGTCACATCAAGATCCAGATAATCGGTTTGTGGATCAGCAGATTGCGCGTATTGCTCAGTAGTACTTTCATCTTCTAATGGCGCAGAGGAACGACGTCTACTCTGTTGCGTTGGCTGTATGTCCAGATTACGACGCGGACGCCGCGGATAGCGAGTCCGTGTCGACTCCGCTGACTGATGAGAGGCACGCGTGTCATCATCCACGAATGGCTGACTGGCACGCGTTGGCGGAAGACGCTTTGCAGTCGTCGTTGGCGGTTGCTCTTCGTACTCATCAGCATAGCGCCGACTGGGACGCACTGACGCTTGACGTCTTGAAATCGCCGTTGGCGGCTCTGCGTATTCATCGTGGTTATCGTACTGCTGAGCGGCCTCACGGCGCTGCGCGCAGCGCCTGAGATTGATATTGACTGCGCGAACCTACCTGAGAGCCTGGAACACCAGGAGCCTGTCCCCGTGGAGCAGGCTGAGGGGCCGCTCGTCGCCTTGGAACATCCTTATTACGTACCGCCCGCTGCGCGGACCGGGACGCAGGTGATGGTGCATAGGCACTACGCGAAGATGGTGGTAATTGAGAGGCAGGCAATCTGCGCGCAAATGGTTCGTGATCAGCCGCTGGTAAACGCGAAGCGGACGGCTCAGGTAGATAGCGCTGCTCCAGGCGCTGACGATAGCGCGCTTCCTCTTCATCAGGGTACGCACACGCCTCCTCATAAACCTCCTGCACATAGCGCTCTGGAAATGCAGAAGCAGCATGGAACCGAGTCAGTGCAAACTCATCTTGATCTTGAAGCTCTGCATGCAAACGTTCATCATGACGCCGTGAGAGGAAAGAGAAGAGAGTCAAGGATATTGGAATGCTGAGAAGTAAAGCCGCTAATCCGCCTATTAACCCACCAAGCACCCAGGAATTCAGTGTATTACCATACCAAAGAACAATTGCGGCACCCGCAATAACGACCAATGCTGCAGCAACAGCCTTCATCAAAGCCGTGCTTCCTTTCTGATACCCATAGACATTCAGAAACGCGTCCTTATTCCGCCTGACAACGCTGCTGGCGCAGTCAGTCAGGCGGATCAGCAACTCTCGCTGCTAGATATGAGTTATTCCGAACCTCTGAAACAGGTTCTATCTAAGCCGGGGGTGCAGAGGGCTAGTTGCCCCTGTGAACCCTGAAGCAGCGGCACTGCAGGCACCGAGCACATACAGGCTGACTCATATCTCATCTGAATGCAAGGAAATGCGTCTGAACTTGCGCAACATACCAAAACTCAACAATGACAACATACATCATGGATTTCTGTCACAAGTATAGCAAAATTCTGGAAAGAGTACAAGAGGAGGAAGAGGCAAGGACAGGGAGACAAACCAATAGCAGCATACACAACCCTTAAAAAGCAACAAGCAAACAGGTGCACATAACATAAAAGTATGAAAGCACCTGCAAGAGCAACACCTTATCGCCCGACTGCCCCTAATACCCATAGACATTCAGAACACCTGATCATTGATACAAAAGATACGTTCATCGGCGTCCTGACCGAAAACCTGAACGAGGCTTCCGCCTCCGCTTGATAGTCCGCCAGAAACGAAGCTAGCGCTTCTAGCCTTCGGCTCATCTGAATGCAAGGCAATATAAACAGAGATCGTCGATCTAGTAACTAGTAATACAGAAGAAAGGCTTAGTGGATCAGGCAGCCGTGCCACATTGGCGGAAAATGGCTACAACCTTGCCCTGCACACGCCATTCACGATCCCAGACACTCTTGGGGATCAGAATAGGATCCAGCTCTGAGTTAGAGGGCTGCAAACGCACACGATCATGATCTTTCTCCTGGAAGAAGCGCTTCAACGTCGCGCTACCGCTGACCCCTTCCTGCATGTGCACCGCAACCACAATATCGCCATTCTGACAGGTAGATTGCGGTTTGACAACCACATAATCGCCATCGCAGATATGGTCATCAATCATTGAGCGACCACGGACAACTAATGCATAAGAGTTGTCGGCATCAGCAAGACTATGGCTGACCGCGACCGACTCGGTGGCATCAGAGAAAATGTCCAGCGGCTCGCCAGCGGCAATGTAGCCCATGACGGGAACACCATGCGTTTGCTTTGTGAGCTTGATACCACGGCTCTTCTTCGGTTGACGAGAAATTAAACCCTTCTTCTCCAACATCGTGAGATGATAATCCACATGACCAGTGCTAGCTATATTCATCTCGCGACCAATCTCTCGATTGGTTGGCGGCATGCCTTCTAATTTCATGTATGCGACAATGAAATCATACATGCGGCGCTGTATTTCGCTGGCTTGTTCCAGTGACATAATACGCTCTCCTGCCTTTCTAAACACACGTGTGTGACATCCCCACAGCCACCAAAACTAGAACGACCATTCCAGAGAATAATACCACAACCGCATGAGCAATACAAGCCTTTTCTCGAACGTATTTTCCGAAAAAATTTTCCTATGCGAGAAAAGAAAAGGACTTGGCAGTAAAGACGCTGTTTGTTATACTCCCTAGAGAGGATGAAAGAAAAGGTCATCATTGGCGCAAAACTACGTAGATCGTGTGCAGAGTAAATCCGGCAGGTTGCTGGAACGCAATTGCAGAAAAGAGAGTCTGCAAACAGGATCGCTATAATTTGCGCTCAACGCTTTGATAGGTGTACAATAGAGACATCAGTATTCGACGGAGCCGCGCGAAAGAGAGAGAGTCAGAAGAACTATGGTAGAGATGACAGTTGAGAGCGTGCGCATAAACCTGGCTACGCAGCACAGAGTGGTCATCTTGAAAGCTACGAAGCAAGAGCGCTATCTCTTTATCTGGATAGCGAATGCAGAGGCATATGCCATTGCCGTCGAACTTCAAGGAACGACTTCACCAAGACCACTTACCCATGATCTGCTTAAGAATGCGATTACAGAACTGGGTGCCAAAATAGAGAGTATCGTCATTTCGGATCTGATCGACGATATCTATTATGCTCGTATTGTCCTCGATGTTGCGGGAAGACATGTTGAAATCGATTCGCGCCCCAGTGATGCGATAGCTCTTGCGGTACGTGCCAAGACACCCATCTATGTTGAAGAAAGCGTGTTGGAACGAGCCGGTGTCGCCCTGGAACAAAATGATGAAACATCCCACTCAACCGCAAAAGCTGCGCTTGAACACGAAGGCGAGGCTGAAGAGGGAGAAGATAACCTGGATGCGTACCGTGACTTCATTAATAGTCTGGATGTATTAGACGAGTTCGGCAAGGACTGACTCGTCTAATACATCCAGACTGTCCTCCTGGATTATACGACTGCGGGGACTGTTAGCGGGCATACAAACAAAGTCTTAAGCAGCGCACGAGTAAACGTGACAGCAAACCGTAAGCAAAGACTGCCAGCAAGGTATAGACCTCTATGTTGGCAGGAAATGTCAGAGAAAACTGTTGCAACAGAGCAGAGAAGGGCATAACAAACATAGCGGTAAGCGCGTAAAGCATACCTACCCACGGAAGAGCTGTCGAGAGGTTTATCAGCCGTACAGCGAGACGTGCCAGCAAAAGCAGTTGCAGCAGGACAAATCCCATGCCAACTAGCGCTGGAATAGGGCTATACTGCTGCTTATGTTGCACTTTTTCAGATGGATCGGGCATAGCGGGGTGAACAGAATTTTGCGGCAGATACGGGTAATTGCCTGTTTGTGGAGGATACGCTCCCGGTTGCGCAGATGGAATAGGCACGAAACCTGGCATATACTGTCCTGGATATGGCGCTGGCACAAACCCAGGCGCATATTGTCCCATGTATGGTTGGGCGTATGACTGGGAAACTGGGATCGTCTGCTCGGGAGCGTAATTGCCATTCACACCTGCTAGTGGATATGATGATATGACGAAACGAGGCATTGGCTCTGTAGGTTGATTGTGATCATCGATCTTTTCAGCCTGGCGATTTTGGAGGACCTTACCCATTTTTGCACTCCCTGAAAATGTCTGCAAGCGGTCTATAAACATATGAAACAGGCATTCAATTGACGTGCTACGCCTTCACGTGATATTTCGTCCGATGATCCCACCTCGTTTTTTTCTTCTATCATTATCACGAGATAGTCAGGTACTATTTTCAAAGCGTACCACCTTACGGTGTTACGTATCTAGTAGATAGATTACTTCACTATTGTGTACGTTACACACATAGCAGTGTTGTAATTATAGACGGAAAAACCTGATTATTACAAAAACATAGGTAAAAAATAACAGAAAAAATGCTATGAAACGATTAGCGTTACGAACTATCCAGGAGAAGGATGCTATGTTACAATATATCGGTAACGTAGTAAAGAAGCTGAAGGAGTTAAATTTGATCGATGACACAGATCGATAATCATTCATCAGAGCAGGCCGCGCTGGCAGGGCAAAAAGCCCCCCGGCTGCGTTACGCGCCAAGTCCAACTGGTTTTCAACACATCGGCGGTTTCCGCACTGCTCTGTTTAGCTGGCTCTTTGCGCGACATAGCGGAGGACAGTTTATCCTGCGCATAGAAGATACCGATACCGAGCGCACAGTCGAAGGCACAGTTGACGATTTTATGCAGGGCCTACAGTGGTTAGGCATGGATTTTGATGAAGGCCCAGTGATCGGTGGCCCTTATGGTCCCTATTATCAAACGCAGCGTATAGCTCTCTATCAGCACTACGCAAACCAGTTGATAGAGTCTGGACATGCATACCACTGTTACTGCACAAAAGAGCGTCTTGAGGAGATGCGTAAGGCGCAAGAGGCACAAAAGCTTCCACCACGTTACGACCGTCACTGCCGCTACCTGAGTCGCGCTGAGCGTGAGGCACTGGAGGCGGAGGGCCAGTCCTGGACGGTGCGCTTCGCCATGCCTCTGGACGGTGAGACCACGGTCCATGACCAGCTCCACGGCGATATGGTCTTCAAAAATAGTGATCTGGACGACTTTATTATCCTCAAAGCCAACGGACTGGCACCATATCACCTCGCGCACCTTGTTGATGACCATCTGATGGGTATCACCCATGTATTGCGCGGCGAAGAATGGATCTCGAGCGCACCACGGCATATCCAGATCTACCAGGCACTGAGCTGGGAAGCACCATTGTTCTACCATGTACCATCCGTGCTGGGTAACGATAGAAAGAAATTGAGCAAACGGAAAAATGCTCCCTCCTGGTCAGACCTTCAGAAACAGGGCTTTTTGCCCGAGGCGGTCTTTAATTTCCTGGCCTTGCTCGGCTGGTCCTATGACGATAAGACCGAAACCTTCAGCAAAGAGGAGTTGATACGCGCATTTACGCTGGATCGTGTTAGCGTCTCGGGCGGCATTTACGATCCAGTGAAACTGCTGTCGATGAATGGCGATTACATTCGCCGACTCCCATTAGAGGAACTGGTACAGCGCGCTCTTCCTTATATGGAACGCCCAGAGATCGAGGGTGGCCTACCTGCTAGCATACAACGTCCGCTCAATGTGGCGTATACAACACGCGTGCTCAGCCTTGAGCATGAGCGCCTAAAAACATTGGGTGAAGCTGCTTATGTGGTCTCTTTCTTCTTCGAAAAAGATATCACCTATGAACTGTCAATGCTCATACAGAAAGGTATGGATGCTCCCCGCACGTGTGATGCCTTGCGAGCTGCCTATGAACTACTGGCAGGGCTAGAGCAATGGGAACATACGCTCATGGAGCCTCCTATGCGCGAATTAGCAGTAAAGCTTGGCCTGAAAACAGGACAATTGTTCGGCTCAGTACGCACGGCAGTCAGCGGACGGACGGCCACGCCACCACTCTTCCAGATGATGGAAGTACTTGGTCGTGAAGTCAGTCTGCGACGTATTGCCGAGGCAATTGCCCGCCTGGACTAAAACAACCTTGTCAATGATGCAAGGCACTCTCCAGTGGAGTGCCTTTCTTGGCTGATACCCATATGCATTCAGATGAGCAAGAAACGGGAAGAAGAGACGCATGATTAATAAAGACTATCTTTTGCGCCTGGCCGAGCAATTTGGCAGAGAACTGGCCGTATTATTGCACCTGAGACAGTCTAATAAAAATGACGAGGCCCTGTTCTATATTGATGATCTCTTGCTAAAAACGGTAGGGTTGACATCCCGCTTTATTAACTCCCTTACGGAGGAGGTACTCGTCAAGATGCTCTCGCCGCTGGGTCATCTAAATGTTGAAGCTAGCCTATGGATTGCCACGATGCTGAAAGCTGAAGGAGAGATCTACGCAGAGCAGGGTAATACGAAAGAAAGCTATTATCGCTACCTCAAGTCCTTGTATCTATTCCTTGCTGTTCTACAGCAGGAACCGGCAGATAGCGATTCGCATTTCTATATTGAAACGCAAGAATTACTGAAAAAACTCACAGACTATGAGCTGCCCAATACGGTAAAACAGCAATTGTTGACGTATTATGAGCATGTTGGACAATATGCCAGAGCCGAGGATACGCTCTTTGAATTGCTTGAGGCATTCCCCCGAGACAGCACGTTACTTGCACAAGGGCGCGCTTTTTATACACACTTGCTTACCAAAAGCGCCGCTGATTTGCAGGCAGGGAATTTTTCACATGAGGAGGTGGAAGAGGGTTTGCAACAACTACAAGATAAAGCAGATTAGCCTCCACTCAACACATCGTCGCGGCTTGATAGGGCAACGTCGACGGCAACCGACGCAACCACATCATCAGGTTTTTTTTGAGACTAAGGAAGCCTGCACGAGTGTTGCACAGACTTCTAGTGATCCTCAAAGCAGGCCAATACATAAATATGCGCTTATCACTCACACATAGCTTACGATGTCACCAATGATCTGGTCAACTTGAGCAATGACATCGTCTGATAGTGTAATGTCGCCAGCTTTCACATTCTCCTCTATTTGCTGGACACTGGTAGCACCAATGATGGCGGAACTTACATTCTGCTGACGCAATATCCAGGCCAGAGCCAGTTGCGAGAGGGTATAATCATGCTGCTGAGCAAACTCATTGAGACGTTGTACAGCGCTGAGCGTCTCGTCATTCAAGCGATCTTTCATGAACATATTTTGCCGCTCATTGGCGGCGCGCGTCCCGACCTGAGGCTGCTGACCCGGCTTGTATTTACCAGTGAGGATACCTTGCGCAAGTGGCGAAAAGACCACCTGCCCAATACCTTCACGCTCACACAGTGGAATAACCTCACGTTCAATATAGCGCGTCAAGATGTTGTAGCAAGGCTGATTCGACACAATGCGGTCCAGATTAAGCTCGCGCGCCAGCGAAATAGCGTCGTCGATCTGCACCGCAGACCACTCTGAGACACCCGCGTAGAGAATCTTTCCTTGCGTCATCAGGTCGCCGAGAACTCGCAACGTCTCTTCCAGAGGAGTATTGCTATCATAGCGATGACATTGATAGATATCGATGTAATCAGTACCCAGACGGCGCAAGCTGGCGTGACACTGCTCAAAGATGTGTTTGCGCGAGAGTCCCCGATCATTGGGGCCTTCACCCATCGGAAAATAGACTTTCGTCGCCAGAACATACGACTCGCGCGAGAATTCCTTAAGCGCACGGCCTACCACTTGCTCAGCTCCACCTCGGTTGTAAACATTCGCGGTATCAAAAAAATTCACACCAGCATGATATGCTGCGTGAATACATTGTGTCGCTTTATCCTCGGCAACGGCATCACTGTACGTAAGCCAGCTTCCAAGAGAAATTGCGCTGACTTTGACGCCAGCACGTCCTAAACGTCGATACTGCATTTGAAATAGCTGCTCCTTCTTTAATCAGGTTCTTTGGGTCTTTCCATCTACACGATATGGCACACACGGCAAGATGTCAAGGCCAAGCATGCTTCTCAGCCAGATCCAAGATGAGCTAGCCATTTGTCTCTTACAGTGAACGGCCCAGAAAGCCCCCGTCATTCATGCGGAGGATGAATGGGCGTTCCTTGTTTGGGGCTGGGATACAGGGGTACGCGTCTTCTGATGAAATATTCATTTCACATCTCAAAGATGAATATTTCTTTATTGACATGTATGGTATAATATGCGCATATCCTCTTAAACAGTCAGAAACGAGGCTGTCGCCGCTAGCTACGCTCATCTGACTGAGAGGAGGTATTCTTGAAAGGAGCGAACAGTATGTTGACCTACGAGTACAAGTGTGCTGGCACCAGGGCACAATACGCAGCCATTGACGAAGCCATACGCACGGTCCAGTTCATCCGCAACAAGTGCCTGCGCCTGTGGAGAGATACTCGTGGGGTCAACAAGAACGATCTGCAATGCTATTGCGCGGTTCTCGCCAAAGAGTTTTCCTTTGCCAACGATCTTAACTCCCAGGCACGCCAGACGGCGGCAGATCGTGCATGGTTCTCCCTATCGTGTTTCTACGAAAACTGCAAACAACAGAAGCCTGGTAGACTCTGTTGACGAATGAGACTCCAAATCGAATGAGCGTCAGGCCCCAACTGGGAAAGCCGCTATTGATGCCAACTGGGCAAAGTGGGACCGGCGGGTCTTGCCGCGAGGGATGTTCGTCAGGACGGCATCAATACGTACCAGATTGACGGCCACAGCCGTTAAGATGTGTTGCACATGGGTTCTGGCTAGTCCATCATAGCGAGATCGTCGCAAACCCATTGCCCGCACCCCCTGCGAAAGGGTGCCCTCAATGCCCGAACGCAAGGCATACTGCTGACGAAACTCGGGCGTTTGCTCTGCCAGCCGTCGCGCCTGTAAGGCTTCATGAGCAGCTTGAGGGCGCAGATGCAGGACCCGTCCAGTTGTCTGGGAGCGCGTGCAGTCCTGGCGCACGGGACAGGCAGCACAGGTCTCAGAGGCAAACACGATCTCCATGCACTCAGCAGCCTGACTCATACGAGCACTGGTTTGCCCTTGGGGGCAGGTAGCCTGCTGCTTGCTCCAATCGATGGAAAAGTGCCCCAGATCGAAGCCCTTGCCCGCTTTGGCCTGCCAACTGCTATCAGGCATCGTAGGACCGAGCAGAGTGATCCCTTTTTGCTGACTGCTAACCAGCAGGTCGGCATCCACATAGCCCGTATCCACGATCTGCTCCTCCGGTTTGAGTGCTGCTTTTACCAACTTCTCCTGAATGGGGACCGTCATGGCTACATCCGCGATGGGTGCCACCGTCGTTTGCACCTGCACAATCAAATGAGGACACAGTGGCTCCATGGGCTGTGCGCAGGTTTCCGTCAAGTGGACTTTGTACCCCAGCCATGTCGTTTCCCGCTTTTTGCCTGTTTGGGCCTCCGGATCATAGGGCGAACGGATCACACCCTCTGCGTCTGCTTCGGACGGACCTGCTCGCCATTTCGCCTTGCCCTCCGACACCTCATAGTACTGTTGCCACACCTGTCGGAGCACTTGCACACTTTCCAGGTCTCGTGCCTCATCTGGTGCATCGGCTTGCGAGAGAGCAGCGAAGAGATGGACCCCATCCGCCCCGATTTGTTGGGCCAGGGCTGTGCGCTGGCTCTCGGCCTTGGGCAAGCGATAGTTCTCCACACGATGGCTATACCGATCAAACCAGTCAGGCGTGATCTGCTTGATCAACCAATCAGGAACCAGACTAGCCAGATCATCGAGAGCCCCGCGCAGGCTTTCTCCCACACATTCCAAATTCGAGAGCGAACGGACCCGTGCCAATACGTGGGTGGAGTCGGTGCGTTGTTTGCCTCCCGCTTTGAGCCAGCCACGTTGCTTGCACACCTCCAGAAGCTGATCTAACAAGAGGGTCTCCGCCTGTTGCTCCACTAAGGAATTGTCAAAGAATAAAGGTATCAATTGAGCTGGTGCGCGGGAAGAGCGTATAATTCCACTCACCGTGAAAGGCATCAGGGACAATGAAGAGCGTGGTCATCTCCTCATCGGAGATCTTGCGCCCCGTCGGATAGCTGTTCGTGTCAAGCTGGCACTGGACCGTCAACCCAGCCTCCGTCGTGGTTGGCGCAATCAATTTCACGATCACGGCGTAATCCACCAACGGCTTGCCACGCCAGTTCTGGCTGATCCAGGCAAAGAGGCGATGCTCAATCTTGTTCCATTTGCTCGTTCCCGGAGGCAAATGACACACGGTGATGGCCAGGCCGATTTCATCTGCCAGGAGCTGAAGCTCCCATTTCCACAAACGCACTCGTGAGCCGTTACTGCCTCCGCCATCCGCACTGATGAGCAACCGCTTCGCTTCTGGGTGCCATTCGCGCCCAGGATTCTTTAAAATCACCCACCAGCTCTTTCTTCTTCGCATCTACCGAGATGACAGGCTCGCCTTACGCTAGAAAGCTCTTGGTTTGTGCATTGACCTGCTCGAACTGGGCATTGCGATCGGGATGCTCACCTCCCTCGCGTGTTTTGCGATTGGCTTGTAAGCTATAGCCCAGATCGTGCAACAGTTCGCTGACCAATTGATGGGAGATTTGATGACCTTGTCGGTTCAGTTCCATCGCCAGTTTGCGTACACTCTTGCAGGTCCAACGCAGTGGCGACTCCGGGTCTCCCCGCGTCACTGGCTCAACCAGACGCTCTAAGTCTTCGCTCAGACTTACGTCCTTTGTCACCGTCTTCTTGCGCCCACCTCCCTCCCTCCTGATGCGCCCTGGGCTGATGCTTGCCTCCTCGTGAAGTTGCTTGATGCCCAAACTGATCGCCTTGCAGGAGAGTCCAGATTGCCTCGCGACACGATGGCAATTCCTCCACGCCCTATCACTATTGCTTCAGAAGCTGCGAGCAGTCGTCGTGTCCGCTCATTGAGTTCCTTCGCCAGCAGGTCGAAATCTCTGTCTGATCGTTTTTTCTCTTTCATCCATGCCTCATAATTTACCACACACCTCCTCACTTTACCACCTTTATTTTCTGACGGCCCCTTAGCGTCTATATCTTTCCGAAGTGTCACACACGCCAAGCCCTTTTTCCCGTCGTTGGTAGTAAAGGTTATGTCCATACCACCATCGCTTCCACCTCGTGGAGCAATTGGCACAACATTTTTATAGCCTAAAGAATTTAATATATCAGCGGACATTCTTTCAAAATCATGCTGATTGTCGAATTTTTCGAGCGCTGCAACTGTATGCGAAAACAAATTCCTTTTCTCCCTTTTGAGAAAAACGTGGCAGACTAAGAAAAGAGCAACGGAGCTATTTTACTTGAACATCAGTCTCTTCACAAGAGAAGTTCGCATACCAAATATTGTGCGACACGGCCATGACACTAGCGAGGCTAACTCTGTACTATCAGATGTCCCTATAACTGAAATTTTGCGGGTTATGGGACGTTAGCGGATTTTCCGCACATTCGCCACCAGACGGAAGCAGGAATTCTATCATTATTCATGACACTGTCCTACGCGATGGCATTTTTGCTCACCCTACGCTGTCTGAAGCGCTCAACAATTTGTTCGGCTCATTTGAGAATTAAAAAAAGTTATAGAGCCATATGAAACCATTGCACAATTCAATACGTACACTAATAAGTAGACCTTATAAAAAAAGATAACGTGGTACTATGCCACCGGTATTAGAAAGGAAAGGACGTAAAGAATGAACAATTTCTTGAAGGGCATACTGCTTGGCGTTGGTATTGGTTTGCTCGTAGCTCCGTTGAGGGGTGAAGATACACGTAAATTGATTGGAGAGCGCCTGGGCGAACTCCGTGGCTATCTACCAGAAAATGAGCAGTTGGACGTATACAAACAGCAGATCTCTGATCGTGTATCGCACACAGCAGGCTCGTTGAAGGACTATGCACAGCAGGCAGCGACTACAGTGAAAAGCACCGCCAATAACCTGAGTGACATCGCACAAAATGCGGCTACTACGGTGAAACACACGGGCAGTGATGTGGCTGATACGACAAAAGGTACTCTTAATTCACCACAGAATGGCTTTACTAGCTAACGCAATCACTCCCACACGAGCATACATAGTATGAGTCATCCCGAAACTTTTGCAAGAGTTCGGGATGACTCATAACTGCTGTCGTTGTTCATTTCGGCCAGACTTCCCGTTCCCAATATTGACTGTTTCCAACTTGAATAGTTTCTACATATCTATGCTTTACAGTGTTTGCTAGAATAGAGAAGGTCTGCTAGAGCGTAACAGAGAAGAGCAATTATTTATAATCAGACGGCTCATATTGCCTTACATTCAGATGAGAAATGTGCTCTGGCACATTTCTAGCAACGAGAGTTGCGTTTCTGAATGCTTATGGGTATCAGACAGTGTTGAGCACAGGTAAGGGATGAAGATTATGTTGGATAATTCACACAATTCTACACAAGTGATTGATAGTATCTATCGTATTGGACAAACTATTACCACTGGCAGCATGCTAACGACATACACCGCTTACAATCGCAATACCAATGATGTTGTCGGGCTTTCCGTCATCGAACTGCCACCGACGGCCCAACTGAACATTGTACAGCAATGCCTTCAACCGGCTGAGAAGCGCAGAACACTGCAATCTTCTCACATCATACGCATCTACAACTGGGGTATTGATGGTAGTCGCATCTATATTGCCACCGATCCTCCGCGTGGTGTCACCCTGCAATATGTACTGGATAACGAAAATATTTCTATGCAACGCGCCATTATCATGACACGGCAGCTCGCTGTAGGACTCAAGACCTTACATGAGGCGGGTATTACTGGCTTAGATTTGCGTCCACAATTAATCACCGTCGACACAGTGGGCATCATTGATCGCGTCCAGATTGATGATATTGGGTTGCGCTCACTGCTTCAGGCCCTTGGCTATATCAGCACGCAGAGCAAAAGTGATATTGGCTATCTGGACCCACGTTATGCCGCACCAGAATACCTCCATGGTGGACCAATCAGCGCGTGGAGTGACATCTACCAGTTGGGGCTACTCCTCTTCACACTCATCACCGGTCGTCTGCCTTTTGTCGGCAGCACACCAGACGAAACCGCTGTATTACAGAGTAACAGTCCATTGCCACCCATGCAGCAATTTAAGCACGATGTGCCCGCCGTACTCCAACAGGTAGTCACACAGGCACTTGCCAAGGACCCAAGTAAACGTTACACCAATGCAGGGACCTTTATCGCCGCCCTCGATGCACTACACACACCTCCCAACCCACTTGCAACTGAACTCATACGCGCTCCTGCACAGGAGAAAAGCAGCAGCGTAGGGCTGACAGCCGAAATGACCCGTGATGATCTCGCACTCCACACCACCGTGATCAAAGACAAATTTCTTCCTCAGGACAAACCTGCTCCTGACACCCCAGCCACCACGCAAGTCTATGCCTATCTCTGCTATAAGAAAAACGGTGTTGAAGTGCAGCGCTTCCCCATCACTCAAAAGAGTACGATCATCGGACGCCTTGATCCAAAGCGTGGCCTTACCCCGGATATCGATCTCAGCAAGATTGATCCTACGATGACGGTATCCCGCCAACATGCACGTATCCACTTTGAGGAAACTTTTTTCTCTATTGAGGACCTGAAGAGCCGCAACAAGACGCGCCTGAAAGAAGCGGTACTGACGCCTTTAAAAACCGAACTGTTACAACATGGGGACGCTATCTTTTTTGGCAGCGTGCGCGTACAATTTGAGATTCCTAACGCAGCTAAAGTCCCGAAGTAACCTCTTATTCTTCTACCTGTTGCGCGTTCCCAATAGCAATTAAATCGGCCAGCAGCCCCTGTCCCGTTTGCAACCTTCCCGCACCTGGACCAATAATCGTTACGTCGGAGAGCGTATCTGTCTGAAAAGTGATGGCGTTCATTACACCATCGACACGAGCCAGCGGATCACTCTGCGGTAGCGCGCTAGGCCCAACCTGCGCCCTGAGGCGGCTAGTCCCACCGTCACCAGGCAACATCTCTAGTGAAGCCACCAGCTTGATGCGTTTCCCTTCACGCAGTGCTTGCTGTACCTGTTCCTGTGTGAGGGTAGAGATGCCACGTCGTTCCACCTGCTCTGGCCTGAGTGAAGTGCCAAATACCAGGGCCGCCAGGATCAGTGTTTTGGCAACCGCATCATAGCCTTCCACATCGGCGGTGGGATCAGCTTCGGCATAGCCCTGTTGTTGGGCTTCGGCCAGAACCTCCGCATAATCCCGCCCCTCAGCCATCGCGCTCAAGATATAGTTTGTCGTGCCATTCAAAATACCGCGTATGGCGCGCACACTGCTGCCAGCCATACCCTCACGCACCGTGCTAATAACAGGGGTACCAGCCATCACAGTTGATTCTAGGCGTAGCTGCACCCCATGTAGTTGTGCCAGTTCAAAGAGTTCGGCAGCAGCTAATGCGGCAGGACCTTTATTCGCAGTAATTACATGCATACCCAGAGACAGCGCCATACGTATATGGCTTATGCCAGGCTCGGCATCGCGCAAGTTCGTACCCGTGGCTTCAGCCAGCACATCTCCGCCAGTCGCGTGCAACCCTTCCAGCACGTTGGACCAGTGCTTCGCGCCTGGATAGTCGGTCAAAGCTTTTCCCTGTGCAGCCAGGTCCAGCAAAGTGGGAATATCCAGGCCATCTTCACGGTAGATAAAGCCATGACGACTGTTGGCAACACTTACGAGTTGTACAGCCAGATCATACTCTTGTTGTAAGAACGCTTCCTTCACGCTCAGCAGTTGCGCCAGTCCCTGACCAACAACGCCAAATCCGATGAGTGAGAGACGTATGTGTTTCATAAGCAAATAACCAACCTATATCCAGGATAATCTCAGACGATCCAGCACGCGTTTGATTGGTGCCAGTTCTTCGATGTTCAGGAAGCGCGAGCAACGGACATACACAAACACCCCCACGAACAGCTCTATCAGGAGCTTCACAAAAGCCATCAACGTCCCCCCCAGGCCCATCGACTGCTCGCGCGTCGTGACCAACACCCAGTCCAGCACGACACGAGCCACCAGGACACAGACGCCCATCACTACCGCTGCAAACAAAACACGCCCGATAAAGCGTCCTGTTTCACGCAGTTGCAGACCACCTAGACGCTGGTGGAGCAGCCAGAACATCACCACCGCCTCCAATAATCCAGCCGCAGAGGTAGAAAAAGCTAGCGCGCCCATACCCCATGTCGCACCCCAGATCACTGCCACATTGATCAATAGCAAGCTCAATGCAATCTTAAAGATAAACTGAGCGATACTGACAGTGACTGGTGTTTTACTATCGCGCATTGCATAAAATGAACGGGTGAGTATTTCAACAGCCGACAGGCCCGCTAATCCAATAGCAAAAAATATCAGCGGTACTGCAGTTGATTCTGCATCATTGAGTGTATAACTCCCATGCTGGAGCAACACCTGAATTACCGGCAAACTCAGGATGATCAGGCCAATACTCGAGGGAATTGACATAAACAGGATACTACGCAAGGTCTCCAGGATCGTATTGCGTGTGCGGTCGAGACGCCCCAGCGCCATATTTTCGGCCATCGTCGGGAAAGCCGCCGTCGACATCGACATGCCGAAAATACCAAGTGGTAGCAGCACGAGTTGAAACGCCTGGTAATACTGTGTAATCAGACCACTGACCCCGGCAACACCCGCTACGCCAGCCAGCAGTTGGATCAGAGCACGATCAACAAAGGTTGAGAAGTACAACATAGCGGCGTTCACGACGCGTGGTACCATCTGCCGCCCAATCTGTATGACGGCTGGATGATGCCAGTCAAATACCCGCGAATACTGCATCTTGACTTTAAATAAACCGGGTATCTGAATGCCTACCTGGAGAACCGCACCCAGTACAACTCCCCATGTAGCGGCATAGACGGCCACCTGATCATTGCGTTGCCCGTGAAACGCGAAATATATTCCCGGTATCAGACCAGCAATCAGCCCTACATTATAGAGTACGGTCCCAATCGCCGGTAATTTGAAGTCTTGCTGGGCATTCAAAACGGAGTTCATGATGACGCCTCCGCCTAGCACAACAGACTGTAACAGCATAATACGCGTCAGCGATACGATCAAGCCCAGCTCGTGTGGATCGTGAATGCCCGGATTGTACACAGGTACAAGCACTGGCGCGAAGATAATCGCGATGAGCGCTAAGCCAGACATAACGGCCAGCGCCAGGTTGAGCGCAGAACTGGCAATATGCCACGCTGACTTCTCGTCTCTCTCCGCGATCATATACTGAGTAAAAACGGGAATAAACGCTGAGCTGAGTGCGCCGCCTGCAACGATATTGAAAATAAGATCAGGCACAAGGAAAGCTTGCAGATAGGCATCCGAGGTGGTACTCGTGCCGAACACGAAGGCAAACATCGAGGTTCGTAACAAGCCCAGCACACGGCTAGCGATAAAAGCCGCAGTCAGAATAGCGGTGGCCCTACCGATACGGACGCGCTGAATCATCCCTGTGTCTTGAGACGGGGCTGTCGCTGGCAACGGTTGCATGAGAATGTCAGCGCCCTCCAATTGCTCCGCGACAGTATGCGCAGGAGGTACCGTTGACGGGCGCACAGGCAACGAGATCAGTGGCGATAGCTGCGCAGAAATGGGTAACGCACCAGATGCCGTTGGTGATCCACCCGACGGAGGTACACTATGCAATGGAGACCATTTTGGACTCTTGCTGCCCCCGGGGAAAATAGTAGTGATGTCTGCGCTCATGCGTCGCTGTTGGCGGCGCATACGCTCCTCGCGCAATTGTAGCAAACGCTCTTGTCGCAATTGTGCTATCGGCTGAGACGGCTGAGGTGCATCAAAATACTGGTACTCCATACCCTGCCCATATCCAAGAGAGGTTCCCATATCTTGAATAGGCTGCTGGTAGTCAGGTAACACGTTCGGCGAAAATGTTTCCTGGGAAGGTAAAGATGATGGCGGTGGTTGCGATGAAGGGGGCAAAAATGGGTGTGCTGGCGGTGTTACAGAAGATGACTGTGGAGCCTCTTCTGCTTCATCCTGATCATATTGCCAGCCATAATATCCCTGTTGTTCCTGCTCTGGTAATGGTAGTTGCTGTTCTTCGTTTCCCACAATCTTCTCTAGCTATAACTCTAGTACAAGTAGACGAACTCAGCTTGATAACGCCCTTTGTAGCACCGTTCGTCAAGCATACCATATTTCTATGTTTCTGACTAGTACAGTGAGATCGAGATATATCCACAACAAGAATCAGCCTGAGAAGCTATGCAAGGCCTATTTTATCCTGGAGTTATTTAGACTGTTGTGTACTAGTAGCATTTGTATAGCGGCTACCCTCCAAAAAGACTCTGGCAACTGCGTGGAACTGCTGAAACAAAACCCCTCACTTTTAGCCTCTCACTTAGTAGACCATCTTTAAATGGCACCCTTCGGGGTTTCGCTCCTGCGGGAGCCTTTCTTTCCTTCCACGGCCTAAAGGCTGGTGGGTATCCAGAAAGGATTTTCATGAATTCCAATACACTACCTTATAAAGCTGTAGTTCTCGTAGCGGTTATTGTTCCCCTGCTCGCCGTCATTTACGCCATCTTCTCGCTCTGGCAACGAGCCATCGGCTGGTTAGATCTTGCGCTTCTCGTCGGTTTCTATACTCTTACTGCACTTGGCGTAACGGTTGGCTTTCACCGCATGCTCACTCATCGAAGCTTTCGTCCCCATCCGGCTCTCAAATTTCTCTTTCTGGTTCTTGGCTCTATGTCATTAGAGGGAGCCGCTGTAGAGTGGGCCGCAACTCATACCAAGCATCATGCGAAATCGGACCGCGAGGGCGATCCACACAGTCCCGTGGAAGGCTTCTTTCATGCTCATGTCGGCTGGCTTTTCAAAAATCGCATGGCTGATCCCGCCGTTTATACTCCGCACTTGCTGCAAGATCCCATCGTCATGTTTGTCAGTCGCACCTTCCTCTTCTGGGTCATACTCTCACTGCTGGTGCCATTCGCGATAGGCGGCTGGTGGGGACTCCTCTGGGGTGGGTTAGTACGCATTTTCCTGGCACACCATGTCACCTGGAGTGTGAACTCGATCTGCCATACCTTTGGAAAACGCGAGTTCGAAACAACTGATCAGAGCCGTAACGAGTGGGTGGTTGGCCTGCTGGCCTTTGGCGAGGGCTGGCATAACAATCACCATGCCTTCCCCCGTTCGGCTTTCCACGGCCTCCACTGGTGGCAGTTTGACCTCTCAGGCTATATCATCTGGACACTTGAGCGTATCGGATTGGTGCACGACGTCTATCGCATCCCACCAGATCTGCTGGCCCGTCGTTATCACAAAGAGCACCCTATCAGCGCTGCCTCGGCACAGACAGAAGCGGAAAAGGTTATGGTCTAAGCAACCACGCCCATCACAATATGCATACGCCCGAAGCATCCTTGCACAACCAATGTTGGGAGGATGCTTTGTCGCTTGCCCGTACAAGATCTACCTACTCATTGACAACATATAGTTTTTACTGGGATAATAGCACCGCATGGAGAGTTATCAGACACATCACTATTTGATAACGCTTTTTTCACACGGGAACAAGCAGAAACTTGCTGCTTGATGCCGATAGATCTGAATGCATATGGGTATGACGAATCACCGAAGGAGCAGAGTGTTTCCCCCAAAAGACATCGCAGCTTCTTGCGTTTGACACAATTTGATCATGAGCACATACTCTGATCAGAGAGTTCGCACAATTAATACGAAGCAAGATAAATGAGCATGCTGTTAGGAGGCGTATTTTCGCTTATGGAACATTTTAATGCGGTTATTCTCGCGGGTGGGAGTGGTACACGGCTCTGGCCGCTCAGCACACCAAGCTTCCCGAAGCAATTTCTTCCGCTCCCCAGCGGTCAAAGTATGATACAAGAAACATTAGCGCGCGTTGCCCCCCTCGTTACCCCAGACCAGAGTTGGGTAGTGACTGGCAGCCACATGGCCGACCTTGCACAGGAGCATCTACCAACAGTTCCTGCTGATCACATTCTCCGCGAACCTATCGGACGCAGTTCCGCACCCGCGATAGCCTGGGCTGCCGCCACTATCGCGCAACGAGACCCCGAGGCCATTATGGCATTCTTCAGCGCAGATGCGGTGATTGCACGCGTTGATGCGCTACGCCAGACACTTCGCCTGGCTTACCAGCTAGCCAGACAAGGCAAACTGGTGACGATTGGCATTACGCCGACAGCACCGGAAACTGGCTATGGCTATATTCGTTTCGGGCAGGCGTTCAGTGAAGGCTATAGCTATCAAGCCTTCCAGGTAGAGCGTTTTGTCGAAAAACCTGACCTGACCACGGCACAGAGTTATCTTAATGATGGACATTATGTATGGAACGCGGGCATTTTTGTCTGGAGCGCCCAGGCCATCCTGGCCGAGCTGCACGAGTACCTGCCAGAAGTCATCACAAAAATCCTGGAGATCGTTCACGCCTGCGATACACACACGCTCGCGGACCTCTGGCCCACACTGCCGTCTATTTCTATCGATTATGGTGTGTTAGAAAAGACCAGAAATCTCGTCGTTATTCCTGCAACGTTGGATTGGAATGATGTAGGCAACTGGGAACAATACGGAGCGCTCTTCCCGGCTGACGCTCAGGGCATACGCGCATTTGGCTCGCACGTCGGCATTGGCAGTCATAATGTGATCGTCTACAACAACACGGCTCGTCGTGTTTACACGGTTGGTCTGGAGGATGTTGTTGTTGTCGAAATGGACGATATGACGGTTATCTGCCACAAATCTCATGTTCAACGCGTTAAAGAGCTGGCGGAGCATTACAACAAAAAGAGTTAAAAAGACAAGCTGGTGCCTGAAGTCTGTCATTCCTCCCCTGGTTGAAACACAGGAGCTTCCTGACCCTTCTTCTGTGGAATGTTGGCCCGTCACGCTTCAGGTACAGCGCAAGCCCACGCAGGGGCATTGAGAACCAAAGGAGAAACGCGCTCGGTCTCTACATGAACCGAGCGCAGATTTTTTTGGTAGCCCATCCGCTATGTTGAGCCAGGAATGGAAGTTGCCAGGCGGCAAGCTTGAACTTGGAGAAACACCGGAAATCTGTATGATCAGGGAAATATACAAATATAAGTCTTTTCGTGCAGTTTGCATATAAGCTTTAATTTAAGCGGCGATTATGCTATATCATCTTTACATTTTTGCACAAAAATGTTATGATGCTAACTATCAAACTACCTTGATTGTTTTGGAGGCGTTTTTTTATGGCAAATAAGCCGGGCAAAGTAAGTGCGATCCTACAGGATATGATTCGTCTGATTAAGGAAGGAGAGTGGGGACGCGCAGGCATTATTCCGTCAAGACGTGATCTAGCTGATAGATACAATACAACTACCTCTACGATTAACGATGTGTTTAATTTTTTACACGCAATGGGCTATGTAATGCCCAAAGGGAGGAACGTCGTGATTAATCCGAACAGAATGACTATTCCGGCTCTCGTACCATCGTTTGACAAGTACCTTCAGCAACACGGCATTGTGCCATTCATGCGCAATATCGGAGATCCTGAAGTGATAACGCTCAACAAGGACTTAGCTGCCGCTTTCAACTTAGTAGAAGGTACGCAAGCGATTAAGCGTGCTCGTGTTCAAGGAGAAAGACAGGGGAATCATAACATTCCGTACCGGCTGACGGAAACCTACTACCTCTACGATCTTGCAGACAAGTACCTTACCAATATGAAAAGTGACCCGCTTTTTGTGGTCATTGACCAGATCAAGCAGGACACGGGAAAATCCATTGTGAAGTCGAGCATCAAAGTGCTAACACGCTTTCCGAACGAGCCAGAGCAAATCTTGCTTGAAATCCCGCTCCACACACCGGTTGTAGAAATCTTTCGCGTTAGTCGCTCAAATGACGGAACAGTGATTATGTTCTCTCATATCGTGCTTATCAGCTACCGATTTACGTTGAGCATTGAGGATGCGGGCACAATCATCTAGTGCTTTGTCAGGGGGAGTCATGCAGTCAACTACCAAGCAGCCTGCTCGAATGTTTCTCATCTTTTTACTAAGTTGAGAGCCACATTTTCATGCGTATAAAACAAAGTAGATTGAAACTATTGACATTTCAATCTACTTTGTTTTATACTCTTTTATAGACAGCAATCACTTGTAGGCATAAGGCTAATTAAGTAGAAACCATTATCTAGCTGGAGGTAGCTTGTTATGGAGGAAAGCGAGATTGCAACAACTCGACGACAGGCTTTATCAACCAGAGGGAGTTTATTCCATGCCAGAGAACCAGAGCGAAGTAGCCCGGCTACGGCAAGAGATCGAAACTATGTGCTTTTCCATGAGCTTAGCCTTACATGGCTTCGCCCATAAAACCTCTCATCGTATCATCAACAACCAGTACAAAAGCCTTAACCAGCAGCGTGATCGTTTAGCAACTATTATTGGGGAAGAAGCTGCAACGGAGACAGTCTATGATATCTACAACGCTATCGTTCAGTAACCCCTGATCAACGCGCGTTGCATCGAAAGTGTTCTATCTCCGACGTCGTGGCCTGCGCTGCTGGCTAAATGCCAACGTATCCTCAAGCTGGATAGCGTGTTGCGACTGACAGAGATCGAGGGGCGGCGTTTCCAATAGTGCTCCCTTGCAACAATTGAGTGCCTGTCTCTTTGAGGCACTTCGTCTGCTGGGAAGAACCTTTTCCATTGATGGGCGTTCGCTGGACATCGGTCATATGCTGGGACCCTTGCTCAAACACGCCGGATTTCAAGCTATCGGGAAGCGGCCCTTCATCCTGGACTCCACCTATGACGAGCTTTTGTACTACATATCCTGCAAAAATGCTAAAATCACACACGTTCCTTTGCGGAAGCCCTGCGTTTTTAAACCGGGGAGGAAAGAAAGACTGCCAGCAGGCAGCGTCTTCCGTTATTGTCAATAGGACCTCTTTGCTTTCTTTTGCATTCATATCGCCTGCCAACAAAAGCTGCCAATAACTGCCACAATGGTAGACCTATATACACGCCCACATGAAATCGCACGCTATGATATAATAGGAATACAGATTGTCGGTGCATTGTAAGAAAGGGAGATGTCCAGCATGTTCTCGGCATATTCCGCACCTGGCACATGCGAGCGGGCCATCCTCACTCATCACCTCACGACGCAGGCCTATCTTTGTCCGCTTACCCGGATTGGCAATACACGTATCGCCACGGCCAGCACTGTCCTTGCCACGATTTCCTGCATCTTCCTGTCTTTTTGCATCTCAGACAAACAGTCGTATTCGTGCTTACATGCGAATAAAGCCATCCATGTTAGAAAGGACATGTCTCACTGCTTTCTGCTATAATAACCCTCGCGTGAAATGCTTGGTTTATCAGCACCACTAACGTTGATAGAGGAGAGATTTCCGCGTGATACCGGGTTAAAGATCGCGCAGACCTGATCTACCCGGCAGCTCAATATACACCAATGGATGATGGGAGGTTACCATGAACTATGCACAAGCTATAGTTACCGATGCGGATACTCATATTTTTGAGGGGCATGCCGCTCAGCATAGAAAAAGCTTTGATCGAGACTGCTAGCGGCTGTTTGTGGAGAGAGTTTCGCGTATTATGAAGGAAGGAATAGAGAGTATGACTACCCGTCCATATCGCCCAGGCATCCCTGCAGAAATCCTGGCGCTCTCGCATGAGCGCGACCTGCTTCGTCGGCGGGGCCAATACGAACGCGCCGACGTATTGAAGCGGCGGATAGAGAACGCAGGCTACATCGTCAAGGACAACCCCCACGGAGCTCACCTGGTCATACTGCCAGGTATTGAAGTCGATGGCAAACAGTATGGTCTCGCACGCCAGTTGCCCTCACAACTGCACGAAGCTGACCTCTGCACGTTCTCGGTGAATATTCTCGCACAGAATAACTCTGCTCAAGTACGCCGTTGCGTCGAAAGCGTCTTACGCTTTGCCGATACAGCCAGCATCGAAATTATTCTCGTTGATAATGCTTCACAGGATGATATCGCTCTATGGCTAGAGAACTTGCACGACCGTGATACACGACTCCACGTGCTACGCGCATCACGCATGATGGGCGTGGCAGAAGCGTACAATACTGGCTTGAAACAAAGTCGCGGGTGCTACATTCTGCTACTTGACGCCAATGTAGAACTGACCGGGGATATCTTCACGCCCCTGGAAAAGACCTTCACCAATCACGAAGTTGGCGTTACCGGTTTTCACGGTCTGCACACTGATGACTTGCGACACTTTACCGAAAGCCAGCAGAGCGAGGTCGAGGTTATCGACAGGACATGCATGGCCTTCAGGCGCACACTGTTGAGACAGGTGGGACTCTTCGATGAGCGCTATCGTTTCCCACATTATATGGATGTCGACTTCAGCTTCACTCTACGTGATGCCGGAGTACAAGCCGTGCTCACACCGGATCTTCCGCTGATCAGCCATCCAGAAACACACAATGCTGCATTGTCGGATGCCGAGCGTTCACGCCTGACCAAGCGCAATTTTTATCGTTTCCTCGAAAAATGGGGAGACCGCGATGATCTCCTCTTAGACAAGAGCGAGTAAATCATGCCAAAAGGAGCGAGATTTATTTTTCGCTCCTGCTTTCTTTTCTCCCTACTCCAGTGTCAATAAATAAGGCTTTTGCCGTTACGAGGTCGCAAAAATATGGTACCTCTACCACTAAATTATGGGACGCAGACTCCGCAAGTTTATGACGGTAGAGAAGTTTCTAAGACAAAGATCGCCAAATAGCGTGTGTGGCAAATCACAAAATGCATCTCTCTCTACTATTTACAGTGAGCAATACACATATTTTTTAGCATTCCTGTGCTCATTTATACTATTTTATAAAAATCAGCTATCTTCATACATTTTAATGGTAAAATCGGCAAAAAATGCTTGTATGGACCCAATTCTCACCCGTCTTTTAGCATAGGAACTCTCTTCCAATATAGTAGAGTTGGGGGATTGTGCAACCAAACGGACGCAGGCATATGATATTATGTGGTCATATCCAAAATTTCCTGTTTCTATGATGCTATTTCGGAAAGGTAGTATTGGAATTGCAAACATTCAAGACCCGTACAGATATCCCTGGCATGTATACATGGGATCTCTCACACATTTTCGCACAAGATACTGACTGGGAACGTGACTTCCAGGCAATCCAGCGAAGCTTGCCCGCTCTCGAAGCCTTGCAGGGTACCCTGGCCCAGAATGGACAGGCTCTACTCACTGTCCTGCAAAAACGCGACGAAACCTACGAAGCCCTTGAACGCCTCTACAGCTATGCCTCCCTGCGCAAAGATGAGGATACGACGAACGGGACATATCTTGGCATGGCAGACCGCGCAATGCAATTATTTGTGCATACCTCCACCGCCTCCTCCTATATCGAACCAGAGATTCTGGCTCTATCGCAAGAAACTCTCGCATGCTTCATCGACGAAACACCGGAGCTAGATCTTTACAGGCAACAACTGGAAGAATTAAATCGCAAACGTCCCCATGTGCGCTCCGCCGAGATCGAAGCCATCCTGGCAGCCGTCGGCGAAATCACCGATGCACCCGACGCCATCTTTTCCATGATTGACAACGCCGATCTCAAATTGCCGCTGATTAAGAATGAGCAGGACGAAGAGATTGAACTCACCCAGGGAAACTACATGACTTTTATGCATAGTAAGGATCGGCGCATACGCAAAGAGGCATTTGAAAAATTACATAGCGCTTTTCTCAAGCAGCGTAATACCATTGCAGCGACATTATCAGCACAGGTCAAAGCAGATATTTTCTACACCAGGCAACGCAATTACAGCACCAGCCGCGAGCGCGCTCTGGCGCACAATAATATCCCCATCAGCGTTTACGACAATCTGATAGAAACGGTCAGCGAGCATATTCCCTTGCTCAACCGCTATATGAAATTGCGCAAACGCATCCTCCAACTGGATGAACTCCATATGTATGATCTGCATACTCCCATTGTTAAAGAGACCGCTGACTCTATTACCTATCAACAGGCACAAGGTATCTTAATACGAGCGCTGGCACCCTTGGGCGAAAACTACATCGATACGCTCAAAAAGGGCTTTGCACAACGCTGGATCGATGTCTATGAGACACCCGGCAAACGTGGCGGTGCCTATAGCGGCGGTGCCTATGGTACATATCCGTATATCCTGCTCAATTTCCAGGATAAACGCGACAGCATGTTTACATTGGCCCATGAGCTTGGACACTCGATACACTCGTATTTTACGCGTACTCACCAGCCTTACCAATACGGCGACTACACGATCTTCGTCGCCGAAGTTGCTTCAACGCTGAACGAAGGTCTGCTCACTGCGTACCTGTTGAAGAGCACAAACGATAAGGCTGTACGTATCAGTATCCTCAACCATGCGTTGGAAGATATTCGTGCAACCTTGTTCCGGCAAACGATGTTCGCGGAATTTGAACAGCAAATCCATAGCCAGGCAGAAGAGGGTGAGCCACTGACAGCAGATACGCTCACTGCTTTATATACGGCACTTAACGAGAAGTATTACGGTGGTGAGGCGATCATTGACGATCTGATTGGCATTGAATGGGCGCGCATACCACACTTCTATTACAATTTTTACGTTTATCAGTATGCAACCGGTATCTCGGCAGCTTCCGCTCTGGTGCAGCAAATTCTCCATGAGGGGCAACCAGCGGTCGAGCGCTATTTGAGGTTTCTCCGTTCCGGCTCATCTGATTATAGCATCGAGTTGCTCAAAAAAGCTGGCGTGGATATGACCACACCAGAACCGGTGCGCCAGGCATTCCAACTCTTCGAGACGCATCTCTCGCAAATGGAACAGCTTCTTGGTTGATCCACTCTGCGTGGATCGTTTTCTTTTCTGCGGCCTGTCATAGAGTAGCATACAACCAAAAGAGAGCGATTTCTTACGAAAGGTCGCTCTCTTTTCTTAACGCTCCAGCTTAAGGATTGTCCCATGAGCGTCCATCGCGCTCAATCAGTTGATCAGCCTGCACAGGTCCCCATGTGCCAGCCGCATAGGGATAAATGCTATCGGCAGGCAGCGTACGCCATACATTCGTGATACTATCGATGATGCGCCAGGATGCCTCGATCTCATCACGACGAATGAAGAGCGTTGAATCACCAAGCATACAATCAGCGATAAGGCGTTCATAAGCCTCCGGTGATTGGATGCCAAATGCGCTACTATAAGAAAAGCTCATATCCACCGAGCTGAGCTGATTGGCTGCACCAGGAACCTTCGCCCCCAGTTTGAGTGTCACCCCCTCATCCGGCTGAACGCGTATGGTTAAACGATTTGGTACCAGCCCTGCTGTTTCCGATGGCTTATAGAGCTGATGTGGTACGCGTTTGAACTGAATCGTCACTTCGGTACTACGCTTAGGCAAACGCTTGCCAGTACGGATGTAAAAGGGCACATCAGCCCAACGCCAGTTCTCGATGAATAACTTGAGTGCCACATAGGTTTCCGTCGTTGAATTGGGGCTTACACGTTGCTCTTCTTTATAACCTACAACTGGCTGGCCCTCAGATATACCCGCCGCATATTGTCCACGCACGACACATGTGGTCACTTCCTGTGCGGTGAGCGGAGGAATCGCCCGTAAGACTTTCAATTTTTCGTCACGGATCGCTTCAGCATCAAAGGCGGCAGGCGGCTCCATGGCAGTCAAGCTGAGAATTTGCATGACGTGATTCTGGACAATATCGCGAATGGCACCTTCGCCCTCGTAAAACTCTGCACGCGTCCCAATGCCCAGGCTCTCTGCGACGACAATCTGTACATGGTCGATATACTTCTGATTCCAGAGCGGCTCAAACACGCCATTGGCGAAGCG
This sequence comes from uncultured Chloroflexia bacterium, assembly GCA_963802635.1. Lineage (GTDB taxonomy): Bacteria > Chloroflexota > Ktedonobacteria > Ktedonobacterales > Ktedonobacteraceae > CAVTLG01. The sequence continues at coordinate 3,102,911 of CAWDJJ010000001.1, forward strand.
CAGGGCAATGATATTTTGCACCGTCTCCTTGCCCATGTAGTGGTCGATACGGTAGATTTGATTCTCACGGAACACGCGAGCCAGGTCCCGATTGAGCTTTTGCGCGGATGCCAGGTCATGACCAAAGGGTTTTTCGATAATGATACGTGTCCAGGATTTATCGACACCGTTGCCATTACTTTTCGCCGGGCGAGCCAGTCCTGCCCCACCAAGATGATAGATGATACCAGAATCGGCTTCCGGTGGCGTCGCCATGTAAAAGAGACGGTTGCCGCCTGTATCTTGCTCGTTATCCAACCTATCGAGCAAATCGGCCAGGCGCTCATAGCCCTGACGATCATCGAAATTGGACTGACAGTAGAACAGACGCCGGGCGAATGCCTGCTGCTCGCTACTATTTAACCTGTCATCCTCATCCATGTATTTATTCAGTGAATTCTAGCACCATTGTACGCCACTTCTCATCATCCAGAGGACGACGCGCAAACGCGACGATACAGAAGCTCTCAGGGGTAGGATGGCGCATCATGAGATGGGCGAGCGTCGGCAAGATCTTGCGCTGGGCAAGATCACCGGTTGCCCCGAAAATGACCACGGCACAGGGGTCCGGGAAATGACCATCTTGCCAGATAGTGTGCGGCTTGAGGTGATTTTGCGCTTGAACGTTTTGTGTCATTAAAACCTCACTTTATAAAAAAATTTGTAATAACTATTTTCTTTGCACGTAGTATAAAGCTCAAATGAATAGTATTGTGCAAGCTTGCATAGGGCCATCTACCAACCTCCGATTTCTATGGACCTGAGAGCCTGCTATCTCCGGCTCATTGTAACACGAATGGAAACGAAAACGCACTCGTTCGAGTAAGCTCGACAATAGTAGTGCTGCCAGCAAGTTTTTTTGCATAGAGAGAAAATATGATCTTCTCACCCCCATTGCGCATGCTTTCCGGCAGTGATGCCGATGGCTTCTCCGCAATGGCTGTTGCCATCTTCACTATCTGAACCACCGTCAGGTTGCCGCACTATTGGCCCGTCGTTTGCCTTTTGCACGCCGAAGGGAACACTTCTCCTTCTCTCTGCGCTCGTAATGATCTTTTTACAAAAATGGAACAGAATTTCTATTCGAGAGAGAGGGTCTATTGGCTAGGCACAGGGGGTGCAGGGAATGCCAAAATGCTGCAACAGGAGATCCTTCGTGCTATACTCTCTTTAGACGTTTTTTGTCTCGCAGCGATCTTCGAAAGGAGGAAGCAGATGCCAAGAAGGGTTCGCACAAGAAGGGGAGATAGTACTGACGTTCCTAAGGAGGCCGCCCTTCCCGAATGTTCTCTGGAGTTGGTGGATGTTCTACGACATCATACTGCCTACGAGCCTCCTCCTCGGGATATGTCTCCTGTTTCTCAAGTGCCAACCCCAGACCATCTATTGAGCAGGAAGGAAACGAGCGACTCTTGCCCTCCGATGACGACACAGGTTCCTGAGGGTCATCAGCCACTCCAGAGGACGGATCAAGATACAATAGAGTCTCCTCTTGAGACAGATCTGCTAGGACTAGACAATGAATTAAAAAGGAAACAGAAGGATTTAGATGCCATTGATTCATTCTATCAAAATTGGAAGAGCCTAAAAGCAAAATTAGCTAAAAGCAAGAAAAATTTAAAGAAAACATCAACACACATAGAAAAGTCAGAACAGAGAAAAAGAAATATTGAGGGGGAAAATATAAAAATAGGAAGAAAGTTAAAGAGTTTACAAATCAGCACTTTGCGTCAACAAGAAAAATCTCTCGAATCTCTACGCAGTGAAGGGGTTTCATCCTCAACGCAGGAAATTGTAGATGGATTATTGAAAAGAATAGCAACAGAAAAAAGTGTGATTGGCGTTAAGGAATGTGTAGCAATTACAAATTTAAAAGAAAAATATGAACGGGAACTTGAGAAATCTCTTGAATATGTAGAAACTATAAAAAGAGATATGTCAGAAATACTTATCGAATTTGGTATTGAAATAGATACAGATATTATTGATACGTATATTCATGAAGGTGAGTATCATCCATTAGAAAATGCGAAAGAATGTACTGAAAGGCTAGCTACAACGTATCAACGAATTTTCTCTATCGAATCTGGACAAACTAGAGAGAAGGCGAATAGAGAAAGCAACGAAAAATGGGTCGAAATGATACCAACCAGATTTTATCAACAGAAAGTAGAAGCCTTCCATTCATAGAAAATTTTGCATAGCTAATATTGAAGCTCTTGATGCTGCTATCACATTTTTAGACGCTCCTGAAACGACAGAACAAGAAAGCCAGCAGGCAACTTTCCATCAAAAAATACAAGATTTAGCAGGTCAGCAGAAAACCTTCAGGGAAAAAGTTGCAGAAACGTATGCTAAACCGGAAGAGGGATTGCAACAACCTGGATTTCGTGAAGCAGATAGCCTCTATAAGGCATTGCTTAACCAACATGAACAAGTTCTAAACGCTCTTAAAGAGAGAGGTAGGTTGCAAAAAAAGTTGCAAAAAAATACAAAAGCATCTGACATTGAAAAGAAACGCTGGGAAAAAGGGATAGAATTCCTCGAAACTGCTATTGCAGATCTAAAAAAGCCAGAAGCAGATCAAATAAATCATTATGAGGAATTTATGTCGGAAATAGATAGTATGACAGAATATACAGAATATACAGAATATACAGAATATACAGAATATATTGCTATAAACAATCTTTACAATGTAATGCTTGAAAATAGTCAAATACGTATAGAAGCCAATAAAATACTTACTGACTTAAAGAGACAACTAGAGGATTATAATGAAAGATTGCTTCCTCAAGCGCAAAATATGGGTGATCAGCATGATGACTCCGAATTCGGCAAGAAACTCGAAGCATTTATAAGAACAAGAATAAGCCTAGAAAAGCAACGTAAAATACTTTTTGATGACATGGATCTAATTTTCGATTATTACGATTCTATAGCAATAGTGCCCTTACAGGAAATAATATCTCAAAATCAAGAAGCAATAGCAAGTATTGAAAACGATATTGCTGACCATCATAGATTTTATGAGAAGAAAAAAGAGGAAATTGCTACTCTTGAAGCGGCTATTGAGAAACTTAGGCGTATTCCCCAAACAGATCTTATCCAAGGGGCTGAGAGTGCGACGAATGTGTCATTTAATTGGCTTGACACGCAACGCAAAAGGCTTCTCACAGAAATCGAAGACCTTACTGCTCAACAAGAGAGTATGCGTATGCGACTGGCGAGTCCATCACAGTCACAGGAATCGCTTGGAGCACACGATACAGCTATCACTTCAACTCCCACGCTTCGAGAGATTGCCAGGCAAGAGGGAGCCAGTGACCAAAGCCTCAAGTGGTTAGAGGATCGGGATATAGCAGAGTATACAGAGAGCTTGAGAAAGGTGCATCTCGGAAAATATAGCACAGACATGAATATTGAGAAAGCAGTTGCTTCAGCGAAGTTTCTCAGTGACCAGGGGCTTGTTGTCGAAGATACAGAAAAGTATCTAGCCATCGCTGCTGATTTAGTGCATGAATTTGATGCAGGTTTGAATAGCTTTCACTTTCATAAAAAAACGTTTCAAGTAGAAATCGTAAATCCATCAAATACCGATGTCAATAGACAAGATTTAGCCCCATTAGGACTTTCTAAGTTTGGAGATTTGTTAATGGGTGGTAAGAAGCTCAAAGGCAGTGTCATTGCGTCTCGCAAGGGTTATCCATACCAATGGATACTCTCAAGACGAGGTGAAATGGCTTTTGAGAGAAGATTCTTTGCTGCTGATACGGTGACGCAGCAGTCGGGAAGCGGAAGTTTTGAAGATCTCGGCAAGCTGAAAAAAGGGGGGCATATGGATGTTTTTGCGGTAACCGCAGAAAGGGAGTTTGCAGAGGAAGCAAGAGGATTTAAGATAGTATCAGGAACATTAAAAAAGGTTAAAAATGTAATAAGAGAAGGAGAATGTGTCAGATTTTTTAGCGCAGAAGCAGAACAGACAAACACACTAATTGAGAGGGAAGAAAATGATGGAATGATAGGCACATGGATACTAGATGTTATGAAGCTGATAAAACAAAACAAGCTTGATAAATATGATTTCCATCATCATCGTAAGTTAAAACGTTTAAAAGTAAAAAAACATATTCTAGGAGCTGCATTGAAAGAAAAAGCTATTAAGAGGTTTCCAGAAGAAGCAGATCCACAATGGAATGAGTACTTTAGAGAATTCATATGATGTGAACCATATGGTAGATTGTATTGCAGAGCTTATTGCAGAAGTTAGAAGGCAAGCACAAAGCCTGTCTTGGAGATTACGCGATGAGGACAGGTGGTTTCGATTAATGACACCTTTGGAAATCCAGGAGAGTAGGAGTTGAAATTGACCCGACCTGATTGAAGAACGCTATCGCGAACAAGTAGGACCATGCCTGCCTCCATTGGACAAACTTTCCGTTTTTCGCTACTCTATACAGAACAAGCGAGTAAGAGACAAGAGGAGGCAAAGGATGCTCACCATTACTATTCTCGATGAATTTACTCAGCCTGCCCAATCCCCCTGGCAACTTGACATACAAACAGAAGAAACTTCTCTGCGTGAGATACTGCGCAGTCGCATCTATCAGGAAGTCAGCGCGTATAATACGCGCCAAAGCGGGCAACTTTTTGCTGGCCTGGTCCAAGCGGAGCCTCAAACAGATGAGCCTGTAACGCTGGATTGGGAAAGCCACTATGAGCAAGCACTGCAAGCCTTTAACCGCAGGAGCTATATTGTCCTGGTAGACCAGTGGCAGATCGTGCAACTTGATGAGCCAATCCATCTCCATCCAACGAGCACCGTGCGTTTTTTTAAGCTATTCCCAATCATAGGAGGGTAAAAAGATGCCTTTGACAGATGAGGAGCAGATTCAACGCTTTCTCGCCAAGTATCGTGAGCTGGCGGAACCCTACTATGGCTACGGGCAGAATGTGATTGATACAGCGAATAAACTGGTCAGTAAATTGGATAGTTGCCTTTATGCGGGAGTAATCCGCGCGGTACTGCACAATGTCTATCAGCAAGTTCAAGATGGCCCCTGGAACCGTGAGCATTCTCAACGATGCTTTAGACTTATCGAAGCGCTCTGTAAAAATACGATACATTATGCTGAAGATGAGAGAGAGAGTATCTTATTTTTTATGCATGAATTATCGATCTTAGGACCAGAAAAGAATGCTTTTATACACCCGCGCATTTTTGTAGATCTGTTGAGTAGTTTGATCACATACCTCAAAAAAGAAACGCTGATAGCAAGATATCGCCCTAAATTGGAGGAACTCTATCGTAGTTTGAACATCTGGACAGACAGCGAAGCATACCAGTTCCGCTGGGAGCTGGATGCGTTGCTCTTTGGTGAGAATACGACCAATCTGGCCGCCCTGGTGAAGCGTTATGCCTCCGCGACAGATGTGCCGTTGGCACAGCAGGCCGAAGAACTGTTGCGCGCTTACCACGAGGAATTGGGCGATACTTCTTTTTCCGTAGAGTATCATCCCTGTTTCCAGGTACTGTGCCAGGTTACTTCGCCATTGCGCCTCGCCTGCGTCCGAGCTTTGCTGAAGCGTGAGATCAACGAAGCTCAGGATAAGCCCATCCTCAAGGTTTTCTTGACGGAGGAACATACTTATACTTTCGATGATATTCACGATATTCTGCATCAGCTTATGGTGAACATTGAACTTCATGGGTCAGCGTTCCTGCTCTATTGCATTGCGCGTCCAGAACTCCTGGAAAAGTTTGCTCATCTCTCAATAGAACGTGCCGGGTTTGATCGTGGCTGGACAGAAGATACTATTAAGAGCATTTTATCTCTCCTAAGTAAGATAGCATTGGTTGACGATTGGAACTATAAGAAAATGGAAAGTGTTTCTGCTCTTATACGGATGCGCGTCAATCTGGTGACTTATATCAAGAATGAAGGGCTGGTAGAAACATATCGTCCTGAACTGGAGGAACTCTCTCGCAGTGCGAGTATCTGGTGCAATTATGAGCCATATCACGAAGCATATCAGTTCCGCTGGGAACTGGACGCGCTACTCTTTGGTGAGAATACGACCAATCTGGCCGCCCTGGTGAAGCGTTATGCCTCTGCGACAGATGTGCCGTTGGCACAGCAGGCTGAGGAACTATTGCACGCTTACCACGAGGAGCTGGGTAATCTTGGGTGGTTCCGTGAGCATCCCTGCTTCACATTACTGTGCCAGGTAGCTCCGCCACTGCAAATTGCCTGCGTGCGGACTCTGCTGAAGGGGAATCTCAACGAAAAGCAGGATAGACCGCTCTTTGTGCAATTTATGACCGAGAAACAGGACTATACTCTCGATGATATTCATGATATTCTGCACCAACTCAACGCCAAATTTGTGCTCGATGGGCCAGAGGTCCTGGACTATTGTTACTTCACCCCAGAGCGTCTTGAGACATTTTTGCGCATCGTAAGGGAACAGGCTGGATTTGATCGTTGTCGGAGTGCCTTGGAAACTATGTATCAACTGGTTTCAACATGGAATGACTACACTCTCAGTTCCCGTGAGAACAATATACGACTGATATTATATAGGCTCCTTTTTCCCTCGCAAGAAGGGGCATTGACCACACTCCTACATCAGTACAGGGAGAAGACAGCCTCTTTGGATGATGCGTCAGTACAGACGATCCTGACCACTTTGCACCTGGAACGGGCTGGCTTAGATCTGTTTGACCCGATTTCTTTACCATACAAACATGCATTTTGGCGTGTGACACTTCAGCAATATATGCTTACAAGTAGCACTCTCAGCGATCAGCTTGCAAAGACGTTTGTTGGGGCTGCCAGGACGCGGTTGATTGTACTGGCCTTGCAAGAGGCGCAGCAGTTGTGGCAAAAGATTGCGGCAAATACTACCCCTCCTCCTGATTTTGCGATCATTGAAAAGGCATATATTCGGCAGGATATTCAGTTAGCCGTCACGCTTGGTCGGACGGCATCATACGCTCCAGACGACGTACCACGTATTATAAGCTGCCTGGCAAAACTGATCGAGCCTTGCACGACTGAGGGACTGCTCGTGCTTTTGCGCTCCTGCAAACCGTTGCTGGTCCAGCCTGAAATCTTTGCTCAGTGCGAAACTGATCTCAAGCAATTGTCGGATGCACGTCCTCCTGTTGATTATCGAAGCAACGCTTTGGACCATCAATACTGGTTAGTATTAACCGATCTCGTATCGGGCTATCAGCAACAGTTTCAGTATCCGCTGCTGCCGGATGTCTGGGGAAAAACCATTATTGCGGAATTGGCCGCTATGACGGACCAGGAACGTCAGCCCTGGTTGGCGCTCCTCAACCATTGCGCTCGCATTAAAGGCATCAAGCCTTCGCCCAGTTGGATACAGCAAGCCAGAGCGCTGGCGGCCCAGATTGATCAGCAGGTGTTTCTAGACAAAATCCAGGACTGGCTTGGTCTGTTCCGCAACCAGGAAGGACAGATCGATGAGTCCAGTAACACTATTCTGACGCGCCGGATTGATGAGTCCAGTACGACCATTCTGCAGGGACTCATCTGGAGCTGTGCTGAGGGTCATGATCGTACCTTAAGCGCTATCCTGGCTCATACCGCGCTGGATGGCTACCATAAACAATTCAATGGTGGTCCACTTTCGCCACGCGTTGCAAATGCCTGTGTCGCGGTGTTAGGGACCTTGCCGGGCATGTATGCGATCAGTCAATTAGAGCGCGTCCGGTACCATATCAAACAGGCTTCGTATCAGAAGCATATTCAGACAACGTTTGAGGAGGTGGCTCGTCGCGAGCATATGAGTCTGCTCGAACCTGGAAGAGCTGGCGGTGTTTGATTTTGATCTGCAAGAGGGACAGGTACGCCAAACCTTTGGTGCGTACATCGCTCAGATCGAGGTGACAGTACGCGGTGTGCAAGTACAGTGGTATGCAGATGGGCAAGTGCTGAAACGCATGCCTGTCGAGATCAAACGTGCTCATGCAGGGGAGTGGAAAGCATTCCAGTACCTCCACAAAAATCTTGAGAAAATGTTTGTGGTCCAGCGCAGGCGACTTGAACGGCTCCCCCTAATCGAGCGGAGCTGGCTCTGCTCCACCTGGCAAGAGCGTTACTTGCAGCATCCTTTGTTGCGTATCCTGGCACGCAACCTGATCTGGCAGGTTCGTAGTGCCGAGCGCTCTGATCTAGTGATCTGGCACCAGGGACATTTTGTGAATAATGAGGATCAGCCCGTTGCTTTACCCGTGGATGCAGAAGTACAGATCTGGCATCCCCTGATGAGTGATGCTCAAGAGGTGATGCAATGGCGTCTCTGGTTGGAGCAACACCACGTTGTCCAACCATTCAAACAGGCGCATCGTGAACTCTATCAGATCACGGAAGAGGAGCATGGGAAGACCTTTTCGCTGCGTTTTGCGGGTCATTATCTGGCTCAGTATCCATTCGGTGCTCTGGCAGGTGCACGCGATTGGCAGTATGCTTTTGTCGATAACGGTGTGGAGACAGATGCAATTTTATCTCTTCCCCACTGGAACTGCCAGGCCAGGTTTAAGATCAAGGTTGATTCCTACGAGTATCGAGATGTGATCACAGGCAAGCTTAGTTTTTTCTCTGAGAATGAGGGGGAAACGGGGCAGTCACAAGAGATGCAGTTGGATCAGGTCCCCGCACTGGCATTCTCGGAGGTGGTGCGGGATCTTGACCTCTTTGTCAGTGTCACGAGCATGGCGGTTGATATGGAGAACGATCACCCGCTAGAAGCGTGCGAAACGCCATTGGATCGCTATATTCAGCATTATAGAATTGGAGAGCTTTTGAGTTCTGGCTATGAGCGGCTGGAAACTCTTACAGCGCCTGGTGCCAGCTCTGGAGATTGCTGAGCGTTGTAGTTTCGAGGGGAGCTTTCTGAAAGTACGCGGAGATCGGCACGTGTACAAAATCCATCTGGGATCGGCCAGCGTGCAAATGGAACCAGACGACCGATACCTCTGCCTGGTTCCGCAGAAGAGCGAAAATGATGACGGGCCATATTTTCTGCCCTTTGAAGGGGATTTTATGCTCTCTACGATCCTGAGCAAGGCGTTTCTGCTGGCAGATGATACTCGTGCAAAGATCCCTCTCTGACTGACAATAGGACACATCTTTCGAGATATTCGGGCAAAACGGGCGCGATAAATCTGGCCCCTACTCTCTGGCAATGAATTGCCTTTTTTCTTTTGGGCATACATTTGCCGGACGGGATCGGCGCACGGCGCTTGATCACATGTGGGTAGGGGCCGCCGGTCGTGCTCAGATCTCGCCGTGACGACCGAGAAAGTTGTGTCCCATTGTCAGAGTATCACCTACCGTTTAAGGGGGGGGTTATCTGTCCGATTCGGGATATCCTGAATATCGCTGCTCTGGACATTGATATCGCCTTTGCGCTCTATATGCGCCTCTTCGTGGCGAACGGTATCGGAGATCGACTTGGTCTCTTGCACCAGGCGTTTACCCAGGGATATCTCTTCGCGCACCACCGTCTGCTTCTCGACATTCACCCGCTCCTCCCGCACGGGAATGCGGTAGGTTTCTCCCTCGCCAATGGGTTGATCGGAAAGCTGACCAGAGCCGGGATGGTGCTCGATATAGACTTCCTCGTGGGAGACCGGCACATCGATGCTCTTGCGCTCCTCCACCACGTCTTTGCGCACGCGCACCTCTCCGGTCTCGACGGACTGCTTCTGGACCCGAAGCTGCTCTTCACGCAGCTTGATGCGTTGTTCGACCTCTTGTACGTCCGTGCTTCCGCTCTGCCGTAAGTTCGCGCTCACGTCTGGGCTTCCACCTTGCCGTAAGTTCGCGCTCACGTCCTGTCGTACGCCCGTATCTATGACATTAGTTGTGCTGGCTGTCTGAGCAGAGCGCCTATTGGCACCGTATCCTCCATGGCGAGCCAGAATGTCTGTGACCTCCTGCGTGTGCCGATTTGTCAGAACCGCGACGATTGAGTGCCCAGCCCCATACTCGCGTTGATAATAGCTGGCATCGTCTGCTGGCACGCCCATACTGACCAGATCATTGTAAGCGGCCCTGGTTTCCTGGCCGCTAAATAGGTCTTTGACCTTCTCAAAGATCCCACCGGTTGGGACCCCGTGCCCGGCAAATCAGAATCTGATCGTAGCTTATGCCTATATTTTGCAGATCTTTGATCGCTTGCTCTGCCTGCGCGCGGTCATCAAAGACCGCTATAAGCGTGCGTTGCGTTGTAGTCATAAACTTCTCCTTTTACTCTCAATTTCATTTTGCCAGACGCAGTGCATCCGTCTGCGCCCCGCTTTTTATTTACATCCTAGCGGACAGGATGCCTCTGGTGTGCGCTTATAGGAGAGCATGGGAAGCAAAGGGAATTACTGTATGCATGTCTTCGACACCTCTCTGTAAAGAACATCCGCAACAACATACCTATGAGGGTCTTCGTTCTCCTGCTCAGTAGAACAGAGCCAGGGATACTATGCTTACTTTCTTCACACCTGATTACACGCTTGAATAGATACCCTGGTTTCAATATGGAGTCGATGCACTTTCACGCAAGCTGGGAAGCCATTCCATGACCTGCCGAGAACTCCTGGCAGAACCATACATACGGCTTGGCAGTTTCCTTTCGCTGCTTTGTTCCTCGGTATATATCCTAATGGCTATATGAATTCCGATAATCTGGCACCAGGGACGCTTTATAATCGCCAACATCTGGGATGAGATGAAAGTACGGATAAGCGAGATCAAGGATTTGTAATTGGGTAATTGGGTATACTATAATAGCACATTCCCTGTGGATGCAGTATACTTCTTCTTAAAGGACGGAAGAAATGAGGCCGTTTGTGTGAAGGTACGTGATGTAATCAAACGTATAGAAGCCGATGGATGGTACCTTGCGCGGGTACGTGGAGATCATAGACATTATAAGCATCCGACAAAGCAAGGAATAGTAACAGTCTCTGGGCATCCTGGAAAGCATATGCCTGTTGGAACATTGCTCAGTGTCTTTAAACAAGCTCAAATAGAGAAAGAGGATTGAAATGGCAAGAATTCTTGGTCATCATCGAAAAAGGCGAAAATTCGTATGGCGCGTATTCCCCCGATGTGCCAGGCTGCGTTGCTGTTGGAGATACGAGAGCAGAAGTAGAGCAACTCATGAAAGAAGCCTTACAAGAACATCTCCAGATGATGCGTGAAGAAAATCTGCCTCTCCCTCAGTCTCAGAGCGAGGCGGAATATATGGACATTCCGCTTTCAGCATAAACGGCTAAATATCCCTCTCTGAATGATGACAACCTCAAACGCCTACAACTCTCTGCAAAACTATGGTATTATCATTCTGCCAAACCATGAGAATAATGACAGAGGTCTAGTGCAAGATGCCAAAGGTAAGTATATTTTATTGCTACGCCCGAGAAGACCAGGCGTTACGAGATGAACTCGCAAAACATCTCAGTGTGATGAAGCGACAAGATCAAATTACTACCTGGCATGACCGGGAGATCAGCGCTGGTCAACCATGGAAAGATGAGATTGCTTCACACCTCGATACGGCGAACATCATTCTGTTGCTTATCAGTCCCGATTTTATACATTCAGACTACTGTTATAGTGTAGAAATGCAACGCGCGCTACAAAGACATGCCAGTGGAGAGGCACGCGTCATTCCGATTATTCTTCGCTCAGCTCTTTGGAAGGACGCACCGTTTAGCAAGCTACAAACATTGCCAACGAATGGCACGCCGGTCGTTAAATGGGAGAGCCAGGATGATGCTTTCGTAAATGTAGCAGAGGAAATACGCAGGGTGGTCAATGAACTACTCATAGAGCAGCTCAAAGTTGAGGATTTTCAGGATTACCTGGAGAAACGATGCCTGGAGGTAATCGCCGCATACGAGCAAGCAACAGAGATCGATCCGCAAAACGCGTTAGCCTATGGCAATAAAGGAGACGCTTTTTACACACTAAAGCGCTACGAAGATGCATTGACTGCATATGAAGTAGCCATTCAGCTTGACCCTGAGAACGCAAGGACCCACAATGGGAAAGGTAAGACACTGCATGCGCTTCAGCGCTACGAAGATGCATTGATCGCTCATGATGAGGCCATACGCATCGATCCTCATTTTGCGGAGACGTATCAGGATAAAGCAGCTACACTGGAGGCACTTGCTATACAGACCCGACATAAAGCTGCTGAGATTGAGCATCCACACAGTCATGAACTCGCACTTTTCCCAGATCAGGAGACAGATGGTGGAGGCTTCATACGTCTGGGAGAGATGATTAAGAGGGGTAAGATTTCGGGTCGGCGAGCGGGTCTATGTTAGCAAAGAACCCAAACAATTTGCCGAGATTGTAGACGGACGTATAGTAAAGTTTCAAGGGAAACGTGTGTCAATTAATAAGTGGGCAAGCTCAATGGCTGGCTGGACTACCATTAACATCTACAACAGTGTTTATTTAGAACGTACACAACAGCCATTGGGGAAGTTGCGCGAAGAAATAGGCATGTGAAGAGAGCAAGATGAACGAACACTCATCTTGCCCTGAAGTAATAGAAATTTGATGGTGATATTTTTCGATGGCAATTAAGAAAAGTGAACTTTATAGTTCGTTATGGAAGAGTTGCGATGAGTTGCGTGGAGGGATGGATGCCTCGCAATATAAGGATTATGTGCTGGTGCTGCTCTTCGTCAAGTACGTCTCCGATAAATATGCCGGTCAGTCTCGCCCCCTGATCGAGATCCCCGAGGGTAGCAGCTTTGCCGATATGGTCGCGCTCATCGGCGATAAGGAGATCGGCGACAAAATCAATAAGCAGATCATCTCGAAAATCGCCGAGGCGAACCATCTCAAAGGCATCATCGATGTGGCCGATTTCAATGATGCCGACAAGCTGGGCAAGGGCAAGGACATGCAGGATCGGCTCTCCAATCTGGTCTCGATCTTTCATAATCCCGCCCTGGATTTCCGTCAGAATCGCGCTGAGGGTGACGATCTGCTCGGTGACGCTTACGAATATCTAATGCGCCACTTCGCCACCGAGTCGGGCAAGAGTAAGGGCCAGTTTTATACACCCTCCGAAGTTTCGCGCGTCATCGCGAAGGTTATTGGCATCAACAAGGCTCAGAGTCAGAGCCAGACTATTTATGATCCCACCTGCGGCTTCGGCTCGCTGCTGCTGAAGGCCGCCGATGAGTCACATGGCATTACCATCTATGGGCAGGAAATGGATAATGCGACCTACGCGTTGGCTCGCATGAATATGATTCTGCACGGCCATCCCACCGCCGATATCTGGCCCGATAACTCGCTCTCCCGTCCCTATTTTAAGCAAGATGGACGCAACAAACCAGAAGACCACAACCTCAAGACGTTCGATTTTGTGGTCGCCAATCCTCCCTTCTCCAATAAAGCCTGGAGCAATGGCTTTGATGCGGACCATGATCTCTATCAACGTTTTGTCGATGGCGTGCCTCCCACAAAAAATGGCGACTACGCTTTTCTGCTGCATATTATTCGTTCGCTCAAAAGTACGGGCAAGGGCGCGGTGATTCTGCCACATGGCGTGCTCTTCCGGGGCAATAGCGAGGCCGAGATTCGCCAGAAGATCATTCGCAAGGGCTATATCAAGGGCATCATCGGTCTGCCTGCCAACCTGTTCTATGGCACCGGCATTCCGGCCTGCATCATTGTGCTGGACAAAGAGAACGCTGGCAGTCGTACTGGTATCTTTATGATCGACGCCAGCAAGGGCTTTATGAAGGATGGCAATAAGAACCGTCTGCGCCACCAGGATATCCATAAGATCGTCGATGTCTTCAATCGCCAGCTTGAAATGCCCCGCTACTCGCGCATGGTGAGCGTGGCGGAGATTGAGGCCAACGATTACAATCTCAATATCCCGCGCTACATCGATAGCACAGAGCCAGAAGATCTGCACGATATCGCGGCCCATCTGCTGGGCGGCATCCCTGAGCGCGATATCGCTGCGCTGTCAGGCTACTGGCAGGTCTTTCCTACGCTCAAGCAGCAACTCTTCACGAGCGGGCTACGCGCTGGCTCGACGCTCAGCTCGCTATAGCCAGCGCAGATCAAGCCCACGATCTTCTCGCATCCCGAATTCGTGGCGTATACGCAGGTCGTGACTTCTTTGTTTGAGCAGTGGCGGAGTAGCAACGCGCCGATCCTCAAACATATTGGCGTGGGCAGTCATCCCAAACAACTGATCGAGCAGCTTGCCGAGGAGATGCTGCGTGTGTTTGCCGGGGCGCAACTGATCGATAAGTACGATGTCTATCAGCATCTGATGAGCTACTGGTCCGATGGGATGCAGGACGATGTGTACATAATCGCCCAGGATGGCTGGCAGGCCAATAGCGATCTGATGCCGCCGCAGATGATCATCCAACGCTATTTTGTCGCCGAACTGCAGCATATTGAGCTACTGGAAGCGGCCAGAGATGAGATCACGCGCAAGTTGGAAGATCTGGAGGAAGAGCATGGCGGCGAGGGCGGTCTGCTCGAAGAGGCAAAAAATGAGAAGGTCAAAATTACTAAAGCCAGCGTCAAAGCGCGCATGAGAGATATTTTCGGCGAACCCGATACAGAGGACGAGCAAGCAAAGCTAAGCGAGTGTCTCGACTTACTGGAGCAGGAGACCGAAGCCAGTAAGAAGGTCAAAGTGGCCCAAAAAGTACTTGAGGCTAAAGTAAATGCCCAATATAATAAGCTGAGTGAGAATGAGGTGAAGACGCTCGTTGTGAATGACAAATGGCTGGCAACACTCTCGACGGATGTGCAGACGGAGCTGAATCGCGTGTCCCAGGCACTGACCGGGCGGGTGAAAGAGCTGGGTGAGCGTTATGTCACACCGTTGCCAAGGTTGGCGGAGGATGTTGAGGTTTTGGGCGAGAAGGTGAATGAGCATTTGCAAAGGATGGGATTTGCATGGGAAAAGAAATATGGAGACAACTTTCTCTCGGTGAAGTAGTCACACTCCAACGTGGTTATGATCTTCCTCACAAAGAACGCAAGCATGGTACTGTTCCTATTGTTTCGTCGTCTGGTATTACCGATACGCACAATGAAGCGCGAGTAACGGGGCCTGGTGTTGTAACCGGGCGTTACGGCACTATCGGAGAAGTATTCTTCGTTGCAGAAGATTTCTGGCCGCTCAACACAACGCTCTTTGTAAAGGATTTCAAAGGTAATAATCCGTTGTTCATATCATTCCTATTATGTAGGATTGATTACCGATCTTACAGCGGTAAGAGTGGCGTTCCCGGAGTAAATCGTAATGATCTTCATGAGATCAGTGTAGATCTCCCTCCTCTCCCAGAACAACACGCCATCGCCACCGCACTGAGCGACGTGGATGCCCTGATCGCATCGCTCGACAAACTCATCGCCAAGAAGCGCGATATCAAGCAGGCTACAATGCAGCAGTTACTCACGGGGGAGATGCGGCTGCCGGGGTTTAATGGGAGGTGGGAGGTGAAGAAACTCGAAGATGAGTGCGAACTAATAACAAAAGGTACAACACCCACATCACTGGGAAAACTTTTTTCGGCAGACGGAGTTAATTTCGTAAAAGTCGAATCATTGACAGAAGAAGGCGACATTATTCAGGATAAACTAGCATTTATTGATGAAGAAACGCACAACCTGCTCAGGCGTTCTCAACTCAAAAATAAAGATGTTCTCTTTTCAATTGCTGGCGCGTTAGGCCGTACCGCTATCGTGAAGCAAGATATTCTCCCTGCCAATACTAATCAGGCGTTAGCCTTGATTAGATTAAAAGACCGATCTTGCCTAGATCACATATTTCTCACTAAATACTTGACTAGCCCAGAGATCACACGGCATATTGGATCAATTAATGTGCAAGCGGCTCAAGCAAATCTTTCACTCGAAGATATTAGAAATTTTGAGATAAGAGCACCAGCGATCACTGAACAACAAGCCATCACCACCGTCCTCACCGATATGGACGCCGAAATTGCCGCATTGGAGCAAAAGCGCGACAAGACTCGCGTATTGAAGCAAGGAATGATGCAGGAACTACTCACAGGGAAGACGAGGTTACTATGAGCAAAGTCGGGCAGATCGAACGCATCACACAAAATCGAGTCGTTAGTCTCTTCCGCGATCAACTGAACTATAGCTATCTCGGCAACTGGGAAAAACGGCCCAATAACCGCAACATCGAAGAAGTTTCGCTGCGCAACTTTCTGAAGCTGAAACAGGGCTACAGCGACGAGCTTATCAACCGCGCCCTGCACGAACTCAATCGCGTGGCTGGCGATCAGGTCAGAAGCCTCTACGACATCAACAAAGATGTCTATGGCTTGCTGCGCTATGGCGTCAATATCAAAACTGGTGTGGGCGACAAAACTGAGACCGTGTGGCTGATCGATTGGAAAGAACCAGTTAATAACGACTTTGCCTTCGCCGAAGAAGTCACCGTGCAGGGTCCCAATGACAAGCGACCAGACATCGTGCTCTATGTCAACGGCATCGCGCTCGGCGTGCTGGAGCTGAAACGCGCCATCGTGAGCGTAAGCGAGGGCATTCGCCAAGGTCTGGACAACCAGAAGCCGGAATATATTCAGCCCTTCTTCACTACCGTTCAGCTAGTCCTGGCAGGCAATGATACCGAGGGCCTGTACTATGGCACCACCGGTACTATCGAGAAGCAGTATGATGTCTGGAAAGAGGAGAGTCCCATCGAGAACGCGCTGGACCGGCATCTGACCCAACTCTGCGCCAAAGAGCGTCTGTTGGAGATCATCCACGACTTTATCATCTTCGACCACGGCATCAAGAAAGTTTGCCGTCCGCACCAGTACTTCGGCGTGATTGAGGCGCAGAAGCGCGTGCACAGTCGCGAGGGCGGCATCATCTGGCACGCACAGGGTAGCGGCAAAAGCCTGACCATGGTATGGCTCGCCAAATGGCTTCGCGAGCACGTGTCCAATGCCCGTGTCCTGATCGTCACCGACCGTAACGAACTGGACGAACAGATCGAGAAAAACTTCCTGGGCGTCGAAGAAAAGATCGTGCGCACAAAAAGCGGAAAAGATCTGGTCAACAAACTTGTTGACAGCAAGCCCTGGCTGATTTGCTCGCTGATCCACAAGTTTGGCAGCCAGGAAAGCAGGCAAAGCAGGACAGGGAAAAGCGGCAGCACAGAAGAAGGCGACGTGGACGCCTTTATCGCCGACGTGAAGCGCAACCTGCCACCGAATTTCAAGGCCCAGGGCGACATCTTCGTCTTCGTCGACGAATGTCACCGCACCCAATCGGGCAAGCTGCGCGAGGCGATGAAAGAGATCGTCCTACCCAACGCCATGTACATCGGCTTCACCGGCACACCCCTGCTGAAAACCGACAAGCAGACCAGCAGCGAGATCTTCGGCTCATACATCCATACGTATCGATTCAATGAAGCCGTAGCGGACAAAGTCGTGCTGGACCTGTGCTATGAGGCCCGCGACATTAACCAGTATATCAGCTCACAGGAGCGGATCGACCGCTGGTTCGAGGTCAAGACCAGAGGGCTGACCGATGCCGCACGCGCTCAGCTCAAGCGGAAATGGGGCACAATGCAAAAGGTGCTCAGCTCAGAGGCGCAGCTCAAGATGATCGTGGACGACATCCTGACCGACATGGACGAGAAACCGCGCTTGATGACCCGACGCGGCAATGCGCTGCTGGTCGTGGATAGCATCTATCAGGCGTGTAAAATCTACGAGCTGTTCATCGCCGAAGGCTTCAACGAGTGCGCCATCGTCACCTCATATAAACCCTCAAGAAGAGAGATCAAGGGCGAAAGCACGGGCGAGGGACGCACCGAGAAACTGAGACAGTACGACATCTACAAAAAGATGCTGGGCGATAAAACGCCCGAAGCCTTTGAGGGGGGTTTTGCATATCCCCCCGGAACGGTGCACTCGGTTTCACTCAGGTATCTCCTTCATCCATGTCGAGAGGATGGGGTGCTGGGCTAAGGCTTCGACGATCTCTTCCATATTGATGGGTTCTGAAACGTTAGTGAACTCATACCGACCATAGAAATTGATATGCTGCCAGGCCACTGGAGAGATGTGAGCGATGTGCGTCATGTCTTGGATGGCTTCCTGGCGTGTCCACAACTGTGACAAGATGGTCATATTGTAGTAGATGATGCAGTTGGTGACTAATCGGCTACACTCATGCCACAACTGTTGGTCATCTTCTGAGGTGAAGCGTAATTTCCCAAAATTGGCGTAGGAAACCGCACGGCGCAATTGGTGGTAGCTTTCGCCCCGGTTGAGCGCCGTCTGGACATTCTTACGCAGCAGCGGCGAATCGACAAAATCGAGCAAATAGAGACTGTGAATGATATGGTCGTATTCCCACAACGCCTGGCAGGTCTTGTTCTTGCGCTCATAGGAGTTGAGTTTGTGAACGATGATACTCTGCGTCGTGGTTTTTAACGCTAATGAAACGAAAATGCGCTGCAGATTCTCCCATTCTTCCACGATCAAATCGGTATTGAGTTTGCGGATGGGTTTCAAGAGGACGTCACCATACTGATTGGGGTGCTTGAAGCCATACAGCGAGGTGCGCAGTTTCTCCTGGATGGCCTTATAGCGCGGCGCAAACTGATAGCCGAACAGATGCAGCAACGCAAAATTCACCTGGTTGGTCCCGTGCGTGTCCGTGGAATGCACCTGCGGGTGAATGTCCGTGGTGTTGTTAAAGAGCAGATCGAAGACAAAGTGGCTCTCATGATCGTGAGCACCGATCATCTCGGCGTTTACCGGAACATGATTGGCAACCAGCGTATAGGCCACCATCCCCTTACCCAGGCCAAAATATTTCGGGGAATAGCGAGCATTGAAGGTGGGAAGCGCTGTTTCAAACTTTTGTCCATCGCTGCTGGAGTGAAGCTTGTTCGCAATATCATAGTGCCGAAAAATTGCCAGAGCAGCGATGGCATTACTGATACAATCATTGGCCGCTTTCAGGGTTTCGGGGCGGAGAAAGTTCTCCGAGGTGCTTGCCAGGGTGGCGAAAGGGATATCCGAAATATCCCCCATGCGTCCCAAGACCCATGTTGGTTGCCCAGGCGACAAGGCAGGCGTTCAGAATGCGCTCATCGGCAACCTGTTTGCTGTACCGTCCCAGCACATGCTCGAAACACGTCATGAAGTGGCAGTGGTGATTCACAAAATGGATGACGCTACTGATGTGCGCCTGAGGCAATGTCTCAAAAATCGGATGGTTGATAGGATCGGGACTCGTGGGATACTGGAGCGTCCAGCTCTTGCGTTTCCCTGTGGTTGTGATGTGCAAATGGCTATTCTCCCCGGCACTGATGCGTTGATTGACGGTGCGGAGACGCTCTTCCAATTGGCCTTTCAGCGCGTCGAGATGGTCTTGAATGGGCTGCGCCAGGAGTGCTAAACCCGTCTGCGCCAGTAACGCCTCTTTGTTGGCCCACTGCTGATCGTTTACTAAATCATCCTCGAAACTGCGGAAGTGAACACTGTCGCGACAAAAGAGATCGCCCGCTTCGAGTCGATGGCGCACCAGGCGATAGACCAAAAATTCATAGCGGTCGGGGATGAGGTGTTTCTGATCGGTTTCATTTCGCTGGTAGAGGTAGCGTTTGTCTCGGGCGGGAAAGAAATCGGTGGGAAACTCTCCTGACTCGACCTGGCGGAGTGAGCAGTCTTTTTGAAAAGTGGTCTTGAGAAAGTGGATAGCTTCTTGGATGGGCGCGTTGACTCGGGTGGCAGAGAGATCGATGGCGCGAAAGAGGGGACGGAGATGTTGCTTGAAGCGCCGGGCCATGGAGTCAATATGCTCCCATTCAAAGGCCATTTCATCGCAATTCGCCTCGTTGCTGATATACTCAGCAACACGTGTTAAGCGTTGCCGATCGAGAAGCGCAAAGGCTTGTTCTTGGACTGTACAAAATGGCGTGGTGGATTCATACTCGGCAGTAAAGAGCTTGAGGACCTCCCCAGCTTTGGGCAGATCTTGATGACTGAGCCCACGGTACTCATACACGGCTCTTTTGGCGGTAGCTTTCGCTTCGTCTGAGTATTGTTTCACTAGATGAATGAAACAGGTGAGCAGATGATCATTGAAACGCTGATAGCGATGGACAACAAAGCATAGCAGGTAGAGGTAGACGATCCAGGTGTCGAGTTGCTTGAGCCGAAACACCGAATAATAGGAGACCAACGAGGAATAATACGTGATGCCTTCGCGAGAAATATCCAGGTGTGGCACGATCCGTCTCGCTACGGTGTAGAGTTGGACGAGGAGACTCGCCACGGGTCATTTCGCGGCGCATTTCGCCGAAGCTGAAGTCCTTTGGCTGTCGTTTCAACCAGGTGATGATATAGAGATCGTCGGTTTCCGTGAGGAGAGCCTCAAGTGCCTGACACTCTTCGGGGGATAAAAGCGTGTGGAGCATAGTCGCTAAGCGCTTTCCTTCTGCTGTGACGGCCTTCCCAACCAAATCTTCTTGCAGGAATGTATAGCTAGGCTTCACAAGACGCTGTTCAGTGAGGTAATGGAGGAGTTCACGCAAGATATAGATGGGTTTGCTACTAATTCGTGCAGTTTGTTGGGCATGAAGAAACAGGTCATGTCGATCTGTCGGCGTACAGAGGCGATAGCCGAACAGTTTCAAAATACCTTGTCGCTGTTTGAGGATGGTGCGTTTATTGAGCATTCGCAGTTCTGGTCGTGGCGTCTCGGGAAAATAACGCTCAAGCAGGTAGATGACATCCTCGGCCACGTCGTCAAAAGCAAAGGTGAAGAACAGCTGTTTGGCTTTGAAATAGCCCAATTGAAAGAGGAAATAGAGCTGAATAGGGAGAGAGGTAAAGGATGCGAGGAGGTCTTTCTCCGGCTGAGTCAGGGTAAATACATCAGTTCTCTCGTCTCCGGTTAAGCAAGGTTTGCCATAGAGAGCTTCAATTTCCTCATCGTCGAGAATATGCAGTCGCTTCGGTTGTGTCGTGACATCCGGCGTGGTCATACATCCTCCTCCTCTACACGGTCTCATCAAGATGGGGCAGAGCGATCGTCTTTCTAGCGCTGACGGCGTTCCCACTCGCGAGCTTTGCGTTTAGCCGCTTCGCGGTTATCGGCGATATAGCGTTCCAGGCTGCGTAAGGAGGTATGGCCGCTGAAGCGCTTGAGATCCACTTCGGTATAATCGTGAGCAGCGCGCACGCTGATCGCTGTATGCCGCAGTTGGTGCAGATCCCAGTCCGGCGTATACTGTTTCCAGAGGGTGTCAGCCTGACGGTACGAGAGGCGCGCATAGCCGTCAGGTGTCAGATCAGCCCGTCGAGGCAGCCGAGCTTTCCGATGCGTAATAAAGAGTGCGCCTGACCTGGGAGATCCACGGGTGGTAAGATATTTATCCAGGAGCGTCCCGACGGCACGGGAGAAAAACATCTCGCGTTGGTATCCCCCTTTACCATGAACGAGAATCGAGCGATCCGGCCAGGAGATATCTTCGATATCAATTGCCAGGGCTTCCTGGCATCGCAGGCCACCATCATAGATCAGCCAGAATAGCGCGCGATCGCGCGGATCAGTAATCTGGCGCAGCACTGCTTCCACCTGCTGCGCGTCGAGCGCACGAGCAACCCGTTTGCGCTCTGGCTTGCGTTCGACTCCTGCGAGCAGGGTGTCGGTCTGCCATCCCTGCTCCCGGAGGAACCCCAGGAAACTGCGGAGTGCCGCGAGCCGTCGATTGTAGGTCGTTGGAGCCAGCGCTTCCTGGTGGGCGAGATATCCCTGGATGATCTCCTCTGTCAATACAGGAATGTCGGCCTGGCCGTACTGGGTGAGCAAAGGTGCCAGGTCGTCGGTATAACTTTCCCGCGTACGCCGCGCAAAGGACGCATGGTCAAGAAATTGTGCAAACGCGCTGGCAAGGGTTGGTGTTTCCAAAAAGTCAGGTTCCTCCATTTGCTATTGCACCTAATGCGGATTCTGATGGCAGTCGGAATAGTCCACGTGTGCGCGACCAGTGTACCGTGTTGGCCAGATTTAGGCAAGGTATCGCAGCTAATGGGCTATTAGGCGCGATAAGACAGAGAGCATGGCAACGTTACGTCAAGTGGCCCGATTTTTTATGAATCGTTGCATTCCCCAAAGTGGACCATTTGCTCGCAGCCCTCGGTGTAAATTTTGGAATTAACCGGATCTGGCCTAATTTTGGTGATGGAAATGCCCTTCAAACGAGGCCAAGCCTGGCACCACAGGGAAAACAATGAAAGTGCTCAAGAAAGACCTCTCACCTCCGGCCAGATCTGGGTCGAAACACATCCAGCATCACCAAAAGTGGGCCAGATCCCCATGAGTGTACTCGAATTGTTTTGTGCTGTCGATGATTTTTGGTTGCAATTTGCTCCTCAATGGAAAGTTGTGCAGCTTGCTACAGGGAAGCAACGCGAGAGAGCGGGACACCTGTGCCCAAGCGAAATGATGACCATTCTGATCCATTTTCATCTTCAAACAGACGCGGCCAATCGGGATTGTAAGCGACTATTTCAATCACGCGCGCTCATTTCAACATCCCTTTTCAGCGCAACAATGCTCAGCCGTCACTTACGATGCTCTTCTACTGAGGACGCGAACGAGCGCACATAGCTGAATGCCGTGCGCAGCGCAATCTGTAATGGTTGCGTCGTCTTGCGGGTCTTCGCTAAAAGCAATCCTCCCTGCAAACTGGTCATCACCGCGACCGCGAGTTCTGCCGGATCGGCATCCTTCCGCAGTTCGCCACGCGTCTGCATCGCGGTCAATCCCTCGATCAGGTATCCTTCCCATTGATCGAATGACGAGACCAGGGCCACACGACTTGCCTCGTCGTGATCGGCCAGCTCACTCGCCAGTGAGCCGACTGGACACCCCCCGATACATTGCCGTTTTTCTGTTGCGGCAACCAGCAATGCCCCCCAGCGTTCGAGATTCTCCCAACTGTCGAGATGATCGAGCAAGGGCTGTTGTCCGGCCAGAGCCATGCTCGTCTGCCGTTCAATGATCGCCAGCACGAGGTCCTCTTTATTGGCAAAGTAATGGTACAACTGGCTTTTACTGACAGCCGTCGCCGCGCAAATGTCGTCCAGGCTGGTGCCCTGAACACTCTTCTCATACACCAGCCGCGCGGCCTGCGTGAGAATACGCTCACGACTACTATAACCTCGTGGGGTAAGGAACTCTCTCGGCATTGTTGATCCTCCTTCCTCTCCTGTCTCCCATTTCGTCGTCCCAAGGTCCGACAAAAGAGTGTTCTTGCTCTGAGTATACCATACTCTGGACTTCCTGGTCCACTTCTGTTATAATGGACTATATGGTTCAATTAATTGAACATATAGTCCATTATCAAGTATTTCCAGGGAAGAAAGAGGCAATCTCTATGCGTTTACAGGGAAAAACGGCGCTCGTCACCGGATCTACCTCGGGCATCGGTCAGGCCATTGCGGAAGCCTTCGCACGTGAGGGAGCTAACGTCGTCGTTTCTGGACGTGACGAGCAACGTGGGAAAGCTGTCGTCGAGACGATTCGCGCGACCGCTGGATCAGCGGCGTTCGTGTTCGCTGACCTGTCCTCAAAAGCGGAGGTGGATCGTTTAGCGGGCGAGGCCATCAAGGTGTTCGGCCAGATCGATATCCTCGTCAATAATGCTGGCACCGCTACATTTGGCCCCACCGCGCAGGTGGACGAGCCAACCTTCGATGCTCTGCTCAACACCAATGTGAAAGCTCCTTATTATCTTACCGCCGCTCTCGCTCCTCACATGGCCGAGCGAGGGGCCGGAAAAATCATCAACATCACGTCTATGGCCGCTCATATAGGCATGCCTGGACTGGCTCTCTTTGGAGCCACAAAGGCGGCTTTGACCCTGCTCACCAAATCCTGGACGGCGGAGTTTGCGCACAGCGGCGTCAATGTGAATGCCATTGCCCCTGGACCAACCATCACCCCTGCCAACGAAACGGTGGGAGCGGCTGTCATGGATCAAATGACCAGTACCCTGCCCGCCGGAAGAGCGGCCTCGCCCTCGGAGATTGCTGACGCCGCTGTCTACCTCGCCAGCCCCGAATCCAATTTTGTGCATGGCATCACTCTTCACGTCGATGGGGGACGCACAGCCGTCTAATCGAGGAACAGGAAAAAAAGAAACCTTCATCCTCAACAAAACATTTTCACAACCGGAGTAGAAGACAAAAGAGTTCAAAATCAGCAAGGAAAATACACATGGAACATTCGATCGCACTCGTCACCGGCACCACCTCCGGGCTCGGTTATGCGGCAGCCCGCATGCTCGCCATCGAGGGCTACCGCCAGGTCATCGTCACCGGGCGCAGCCTGGCCCGGGTTCAAGAAACGGCCGCTCAACTCGCGGCTGAGACCAAGACACAGGTTTTCACGCCGCTGGAGCTGGATCTGGACGCGCCGACCAGCATTCAATCCGCCCTCGCCGAGCTGGTCAGGCTAGGTCGGCCGATCGATTTCCTACTACTCAATGCAGGGATGGTCGGAGGTAAGAAGCGCGTGCTCACTGCGGCGGGCATCGAGGCGACTCAGGCCCCGCTAATCGGCCATCATCAACTGACTGTCGGGTTGCTCCGCGCCAACCTTCTGAGCCCCAACGCGCGGATTGTTATCGCCGGGGCGGAACCTGCCCGAGGGGGCGTGCCCCTGTTCAGCTACACCGACGTGCCAGCCTTCGCGGCCAAGTACTACCGCGATGACCAAACCGCCGCTGTTGAAGCCCTGATTCGCAACGGGCCGAACGTGAGGTACGTGCCCAACAATGCGTATGCCGACGCGAAGCTCATTATCGCTTGGTGGGTCGCGGCGCTGGCGCGCCGGCTACCCTCCGGCATGGCCGTGTACGCTGTCTCGCCCGGTGGGGCGACCGACACCAAGGTGGTGCGAAACGCTGGCCCGGCGTTGAAGTATCTGTTTATCCCAATCGTGAACCTCATTCCCGGCATGAATCAGACGCCGGAGACCGCGGCCCGTCGGTACCTCCAGGCGTCGGAGTTCGGAACCGACGTCTCAGGGCAATTCTTCGCCTCGGCTCAAGGGAAGTTCACAGGCCCAATTGAGGCGCAGCGCCACCCACACCTCCACGATCGCGCCAGTCAGGAAGCCGCGTGGCAGGCCGTCGTCAAGGTCTCCGGCGTCGACTTGTCTCTTACCCAGCATCCTTGAGCGCGGTATCCTGAAGGAGCGCCGGTCGTATCGAAGAAGTGCAACTCCAGCCCCCCTATGCGCTTGTGACAGCAGGGGCAAGCTTGCATTGGATGGATTGGAAGAGTGTTCTGCCGCGCTTTGCCGAACTGTTGCTAGAAGGAGCATACTTGGCTGGGGTGGGAACTACGATGATCCCTGGTCCGTGGACATTGCTTGGAGAGATGCTTTCCCGTTATCGGACGGATCGTTCTATTGCTCAGCCACATGACGTACAGGAACAGCACCTTTTTCAAGTGGTGGGAAAACGGGCGACGGAAACGATTTCATTCGTCCAATCAGTTGATGATGTGGTTGCGTCCTCCCATTCACGCGTCGGCTTCTCCCGAGAGCGTATGGGTTCTGTCCAATCAGCAGCTTTCGATCAGGAGGCAAAGGAAACCCTCCTCAAGGCATACCCCAGCGGCATGGTTCCTTTCCAATTGCGTGGTCATGTCGTCTGGGGCTTTCCGAAAAAGAAAGAGTAGCTCCTCTTTTCTCAACCGGCAGAGATGCGGCACCGCCAGGATATCCCTCGATATCCTGGCTCTCCACATGCCTTTCTGGAGAGCATTCCAAACCGGATGCTGGTAAATAAGCTCTGCTGGACAAGATTTCAGATGACGAGCCAATCAGCCCCCATTTTGAAATGCTCTCCGAGTACTCCATTCATTCTTCCCAGGTCCCTGCCTCTCTGAGTGCTGATCGCATCAAGTGGTAGGAGTAGGTTGCGATCTGCCTTGATGAATATGGTCGTTCCTGCTCAAGCCACCAGACAATGGCTTCGATGAGTTGCGCACTAATGAGATTGGGGAGAAAGCCACCGTCTCGAAACGAGTACACCGTTTCGGGGGGATATGCAAAAACCCCCTTTGAGAAAGACGTCAAGGAGCAATTCATCGAGCAACCGGGACAGATGCGCCTCTTGATCGTCGTGGACAAACTGCTGACCGGCTTCGACGCACCCTCGGCCACTTACCTCTATATCGACAAGCAGATGCACGATCACGGGCTGTTTCAGGCCATCTGTCGCGTCAACCGCCTGGACGGCGACGACAAAGACTATGGCTACATCGTCGATTATCAGAATCTCTTTAAGAGTCTTGAGGGTTCGATCCGCGACTACACCTCGGAAGCGCTGAGCGGCTATGATCAAGATGACGTCAAGGGGCTGCTGCTCGACCACATCGCCAAGGGTCGCGAGCGGCTGGAAGATGCCCGAGAAGAGATCAAGGCTCTCTGTGAGCCGGTTGATGCGCCCAAAGCGACAGAGGACTACCTGCGCTACTTCTGCACCAGAGACACAACCAACAACGAGGAACTCAAAGACAACGAACCCAGACGGGCAGCGCTCTACAAACTCACCGTCGCATTGATCCGCGCCTATGCGAACCTCGCCAACGAGATGCCCGAAGCTGGCTACAGCGAGCAGGAAAGCAAGCAGATCAAGGATGAAGTGATCTACTATACCAATATGCGTACCGAGGTCAAGCGGGCCAGCGGTGACTTCCCCGATCTCAAGCAGTACGAGCCAGCGATGCGCCACCTGATCGACACCTATATCCGGGCCGACGAGAGCCAGAAGGTCTCGGATTTCGACGATATCTCGCTGGTCAAGCTGATTGTGGAACGAGGTGCGGAGGGCCTGGAAGACTTGCCGCCCGGCATAAGGGGCAGTGAGAGCGCGATGGCCGAAACGATTGAAAATAACCTGCGCCGCGTGATCATTGAAGAGACACCGACTAACCCTCTGTACTACGAAAAGATGTCCGAGGTGCTCGATACCCTGACCCAGGAGCGGCGTCAACAGGCTAAAGACTATCAGCAGTACCTGCAAGAAATCACCGAACTGGCCCGACAAGTGCAAAACCCGGCCAGCTCGGCCAGCTATCCATCCACGCTCAATACGCGCGCTAAACGAGCACTGTACATCAATCTGGGGGACGATGAGGAACGCGCCCTTGCCGTGGATGCTATAATACGCCAGAAGAAAAAGGATGGCTGGAAGGGCAATATGGTTAAGGAAAAGGAAGTCCTCTATGCAATCCAGGAAGTTCTGCAAGATGATACCCTGGGGAAGCAGATCTTTGATCTAGCAAAGCATCAGGATGAATACTGAGGAGAAACACCAGATCACCGTTAACGGCCTTGTCGTTGATGTCGTACGCAAAAACATCAAAAACCTACATCTCGCAGTCTATCCGCCAGGCGGGCGCATACGCGTGGCCGCACCGTTAAGGGTCAACGATGAGGCCGTGCGCCTCTTCACCATCTCCAGACTGGCCTGGATCAGGCGTCAGCAGGCCAAATTTCAGGATCAGGAGCGTCAGTCGGCACGAGAGTTTATTTCCGGCGAGAGCCATTACTATCAAGGCCATCGTTACCGGCTGAATGTGGTGTACCGCGCAGGTACGCCGACCGTAAATATTCGCAACAACAAGATCCTGGATCTGTTCGTACGGCCCGGCAGTGATGCCTGTGAACGCGAGCGCGTCCTGACCAACTGGTACCGCCGCCAGCTCAAAGAGGCAATTGTGCCCCTGATCGCCAAATGGGAGACGATTATCGGCGTGCAGGTGGCCGAATGGGGCGTGAAGCAGATGAAAACAAAATGGGGCACGTGCACCATTGAGGCGCGGCGCATCTGGTTGAACCTGGAGCTGATCAAGAAACCGGCTCACTGCTTAGAATATATCATTGTTCATGAGCTGGTCCATTTGCTCGAACGCCACCACAACGAGCGCTTCGTTGCCTACATGAATAGTTTCATGCCCCTATGGCAACATTACCGCGAGGAACTCAACCGAGCACCGTTAGGCCACGCCTCGTGGGATTACTAGCCCCGCCTGGACAACCACAAGGAATTGTTCCCATGATATCCTTAAATGGCTTTACCGTTGTTCTTCTGGAGGTAGAGCACGGCGTAACATAGTAACGGCTAAGGCTAGTTGTTCTTTGAGTGCGGTTGTGTCTGCTTTAATATCCGTAAGTTGGTCGTTTGTCTGCCTTTCAAAATGAACGCTTCGTTTCTCTTGGCGTTCAAAGTCGAGTTTTAAGCTCTCTTGGGTGGTCTCAATGCGTCCTAATGATTGCCGTATGTTGCGGTTGTCAACAGCGAGGAGATCAACTTTGCTGAGTTGTGCTTTGAGTGCTGCAATTTCTTCAGTTAATGGTTCTATTTTTTGATTAATCATCTGCTCGATTTCTTCACGGCTTAACATCGGTTTTTTCTCCTTATTAGTGTTTAGTCCGCGGATTGCCTGTTATCTTCATAATTATAGGGAAGATGAAGTAACTTAGTTATCTGCTTCAGTGTCCAGTCTATAAACTACATATCACCCAACGTTAATGATAACATATTGCTCTTTGGAAATGTAGCTTTGGTATTGCCTTACAGGGCTATTTAATTCTGCCAGCGTCTTGAGGGCGGATAAGACGGATGAAAGAAGGGAACAGCCCTGAATTACCTTAGCATGATCTTGTGAATTCTGTTTCCAAGGGCTATACTTGGGCATATAGCAAAGTAAGCGCAAGTTGAGAGTGAAGACTGTCTACCCTACCATGAGATACAAACTCGGAGGGAGTAGAGCAGTCAAACAGGAGAGGAAGGCAAAAGATTGATGTGGAATAACAGCGAACAAGAGAAGAGTACTATCTCTAAGTGTTCCTTTTGCGGTAAAAGTCAAAATCAGGTTAGCCAACTCATAGCAGGACCGGGCGATAAATACGTTTGCAATGAATGCGTCGCTCTCTACCGAGAGCACATTGAAAATGAGGTGGGAGAGTCCATCTCAATGGAAAAAATCATGAAGATTTGTAGCACCTGCGGAAACTCGTCCTCCTGCAAGTCACCGCTACTGCTACAATTGTGGTTCTCCACTCATGCAGGAAACGTGAGGTACTCATACCCAAACAGCGTACCATTCAGAAACTATACAACATTGTCCGCCCAAGCTGGTTCCTTAATACCTTAATACGATCTTTATCTTCCTCTCTCTAGTGGATGTGATATGATACGCGATATTTATCCTATTCAAATTATTTGGCTGCCTGACTTGTTTACAAAGAACCAGGAAGACTGGTTGCAACCAGCATACATGCTGAAGGATGGAAGAAGAGATTGAGAACATTACTCTGTCATTTGCAGCATTGGTGGGAGATTTATGCTCCATACCAGGCAGTTACCACAATCACAAATGAGAAGACCTCTGTGCACCCACATCAAGGCCAGGTTATTCGCTACAGGCGACTGATGAGTGAGAAGACCAAGCAAGATGTTGCCAGAGCTTTACACTGGTCCCCAGCCTACATTCGCAAAATCGAAGCGTGCCCTGACGGGACCAACGATGTGATACGCAGCTTTGATCTCATTCCCTACTTACAAATCTCCCCTCGCCTCCTCGATGTTCCAGAGGATTTTTTTATACCGGATACACCTGATGGGGCACATGCTGCCCTCATGGAAAAGCTGGAACCGCTGCTGGATGATAGCGAAGCGAGAAAAGATGAGATTATGAGCCTTATCAGCGCGTATGAGCGAACTCGCATCCCTAGTTATATCCCGCTCTCGACACAAGAGAGAAAAATATACG
Source organism: uncultured Chloroflexia bacterium (assembly GCA_963802635.1). Classification (GTDB taxonomy): domain Bacteria; phylum Chloroflexota; class Ktedonobacteria; order Ktedonobacterales; family Ktedonobacteraceae; genus CAVTLG01. Next base: position 3,132,843 of record CAWDJJ010000001.1, read on the forward strand.
ATGATGCCATGATTTTCTGCGCCGTTACCGTCAATCAAGCACTAGAGCCAGAGGGTTTTCTGGAATGGTTCATTTCCAGACAGAAGCACCTCACTGAAGAGTTGCTCATCGATGAGCAAATATGGGGAATGGATGGGGCCTCTCGTCAGCATAGCAAGGCTCGTCGTGTGCACGAGGAGCGACTCCCATCATCTCTGATTTCAGAGAGAGAAACTCCAGGAGGCTATCGCCTGGACAGAAACGTGTCAGCAAGAAACGTCACGCATGATGAACCAATCGGCTAGCTTTCGGCGCGATCAATTGTTGTATGTGAAATGTTCGCTTTACGAAACCCTGCTGTATACGGCAGTCCTCAAACCAGAGGTGTATGCCGAGCTAGGGCCAGAGAAAAGCCAGAACTATTTGACAGGTTGGCTGGCGTGCGCCACATTGTTGGGAAATGTCGTTTTGATGGCCCGGCCTCTGCTAGAACGTATGGATTTCTTTCTAGAGTATGATCTTCCAGAACAGGCATTGGAAGATTTTCGAGCATTGCAGTTCTGTCTTGATATGATGGGTGATATTCTCGGATGCTGGAGTGAAGCTGGTATGTATGTCTCTGCGCTCGATAGTAGTATCAACCGAGCAAAGGGCGGCATGAAGGTCAGGTTGCGCAGCTATCAGCAGCGTGTACTCCCCATTGTCCAATCCAGGATAGCAAAAATGAAACACGCCTACTCGGAATCTGAACGTGATTGGAGAGGACAAGAGACGCCCACACAATAGCAGATGAGGTTGCGCCGCACCCTGGGTCGTTACCATTGCTTGCACTAGACTGCGCATCCTGCACAAACAAAACAAAGCGCGAACAAAAACTCTACCAGATGTCCTATCTTGCTTGCTTGCTCGTGTTTTTATCCCTTATACTGAATTGCGGAGATATTCGGTAGGATGAGAGCTTACGCTTATGGGAGGATACTGTAATACCCATACGCATTCAGATGAGAAATGAGAAGCAAGAGCAGGTATGGTTGAGCAAGTAAATCGCGATGGGCAGCATATCGGCAATTACCGCCTCGTACAGCTATTGGGTCGAGGCGGTTTCGCTGAAGTCTATCTGGCCGAACATATTCACCTCAATACACAGGCAGCAGTAAAGTTATTGAATACACAACTGGCGAACGAAGGGATCGAGGGCTTTCGTGACGAGGCCCGTATGATCGCCAGTCTCGTGCACCCGCATATCGTGCGCGTCCTCGACTTTGGCGTCGAGAACAGCGTCCCCTACCTCGTCATGGATTACGCGCCAAGTGGCACCCTGCGTCAGCGCCATCCGAAAGGAGCGCGTCTCCCGTTGCAACTCGTCGTGGGCTATGTGCAACAGACCGCCGGAGCATTGCAGTATGCTCACGAGCAACGTCTGATCCACCGCGATATCAAACCAGAGAATATGCTGGTGGGGCGCAACAACGAGATACTGCTGAGCGATTTCGGCATCGCCCTGATTGCTCAAAGCTCACACTATCAAAGAACGCAAAATATCGCTGGCACGATTGCCTACATGGCACCCGAACAGATTCAGGCACACCCACGTCCGGCCAGCGATCAGTATTCACTGGGCATTGTCGCCTATGAGTGGCTAAGCGGCCAGCGCCCATTTCAAGGCACAATGACCGAGATCGCGGTCAAACACGCAACCGTGATGCCGCCTCCGCTACGCTTCTTCGCACCCGACTTGCCACCTGCCGTCGAACAAGTTGTACAGATAGCACTGCAAAAAGATCCACACAACCGTTTTCCCAGCGTATTGGCCTTTGCTCAAGCACTGGAACAGGCTAGCAATCAGCATGCTCAACCGTTTGCCGGTGGCTTTGCTCCAGCACCACCCAGCGAGTTACCCAGCAACCGCTTGCCCTCCTCACAGCCCTTTCAGACACAATCCGCTGCTCAATATGGGTTATCACAGCCGATGCCACCGATGAGTGGTCAGCCTTTGCACTATCCAACCTATCCGCAGTACTCCACACCTCAAATACCCTCTTCTCAACCTGACGGATCTTTCCCGCCACAATCGGCCTATCCGCAGTATCCCACACCCCAAATACCCTCTTCTCAAACTGGCGGATCTTTCCTACCGCAATCGACCTATCCGCAGTATCCCACCACCTATCAAACATCGACTCCTCCTCAAACCGGACAGCCTCTCTCGTCACCAGAAGAACGACGCATGTCGCGCCGTACAGTCATCGCGGCTCTCGCCGGAAGCACAGTCGCAGTTGCAGGCAGCGGACTGGCCTATTATGCCTATAGCCGTTCGGGGAATGGATCTCCTGGCTTATCCAGAACGCTGGGTTCAGTAGGGATACACACTGGCAGTGCTAACACATCCTCCACGACGTCCACGACCCCGCTCATAACGTTCAATGATCACACTAAGACCATCTGGGCCGCCTCGTGGTCGCCCAACGGCAAATATATCGCATCCGCCTCCGACGATGGCACCTCGCACGTGTGGAATGTAGCGACACAGCAACGCTTGTTTTCTTATCGCAGTCAGATTCAACCAGCACAAAGCGATGATGGAGCGTACGCAGTGACCTGGATGCCAAACAGTACGGGTATCGCAGTCGGCTTTGCGGACGGAACCACACAGTCGGTGGATCTCACAAGCCACCAGCAAACTGGCTCCTATGACAGTGGGACTGGCGGCGACCTGCATGGGATTCTGTATGCGGTAGCGATCTCCCCCAATGGACGCTATCTGGCTCTTGGGGGCTTCTTTAGTGACGATGTCCAGATCTTCGATATGACGACACAGCAGAGAATACGCACACTATCGGGCCACACAGATAGCGTCTGGTCGCTCTCGTGGTCGCACAATGGACGCTATATTGCTTCTGGCTCCGCCGATACGACAGCGAGGGTATGGGACTGGAACAGTGGAAAATCGTTGTTAATCTACGACAAACAGGGAGACACCGTACGCGCCGTCTCGTGGTCCCCCGACGATGCGCGCATCGTCTCGGGAGGGCTGAGCGGTCCGGTGTATATATGGGCATCGGATAGCGGACAGACACTACTCACCTATGGCAATCAGGATGACTTTGAAGTTCTCGCTGTAGCGTGGTCGAATCATGGGAAATACATCGCGTCCGCAGGTGGTAGCGACGCCAACACTCATATCTGGAATGCGCAGAGCGGTCAACTCCTCCACGCTTTTCCCTCAGACTCTATCAACAGCGTCTCGTGGTCCCCCGACGATGCGCGCATTGTCACCGCCAACAACAACGTTATTCAGGTATGGCAGATATGACATAAGCCGCTACGCTGTGCCAACAGAGCAGTTTAGATCACACTGCGTGGCGGCTTATAGCCCCAGGCTGTCACCATATTCGCTTTTCCCGCAAAATCCGGCTGCTGGACCTCGCACACCATCTGCTCATAGAGTGCGTCATAGTCGTCAGGTATTTGCGTCCATTTGCGAATAAATGCCATATGAGTACGAAAAAGATATTTCACGATTTCAGCAAAACGTTGTATGTTGGCAGGATGTGCCCGGGTCACCAGCACACACGAGCGGGCCTGCACATCAACCAGCCCATGCTGACGAAGCAGAGGTGCAAGTTCGTCAGTTACTCCGCGCGCATCTGCCGAAAAGAAGTGACCAGAACGGACGAAAGCATCGAGGAGGAGTTTAAATAGACTAGTGAGAGCAGGACTGGGACTTTCCAGTGCCCAATCGGTTTCGGCGAGGCGAACCACACCACCCGGGCGTGTGATGCGCACGAGATTTTGCAGCAGTTCAGGCCAGTCCCAGGTACGTAGAAAGCTACTTGCAGAGCGTTGGTTCACCAGATCAAAGGAATCGTCAGGAAAATCGAGTGGTCGCAGCGCGTCCATGGCATGAAACTCGACGCGATCAGCGACCTGCCGCACTTGCGCTTGGGTGCGTGCGTAAGTCAGTATTTGGCTGTTGATATCCACACCTACCAGTCGCTGGAAATGTGGGTAAGTTTGCGCCATTTGCGTGAGCCAGCCCCCGGTGCTACAGCCCACATCCAGCACCGTCCGAAAAACGCTAGGGTCCGGCTGTTCTGGCAACACACCACCCATGGCGCCTGTCAACATCTCATCCTGGATTTGCAGACGAGTTATTTCTTCTTTATTCAAGCGATCCTGCACGGTGTACGTACTTGGTTGCTCGCCATGAAACTTAGAACCGCCAGACATGAATGTATGCTCCTTGTTGATATTTTGAATATCGCTCTTTAATTGCCATAACATGGGCAATAAGATAGCAGTGCAGCTATTATATGCAAGCAGAAAGGGCGTGTCAAACAGACCAGAAGAAGGTAACTGTTCAAGGTTAGCCAATCAGCAAGCCTTTGCCGCGCACTTCCCTTCTGGAATGCGCAGAGTGGTCAGCTTCTCCACACTTTTCCTTGCTAAACCACCCTGGTTCTCCTTACCTCGCACTGCGTGGTGGCTTATAACCCCAGGCTGTCACCATATACCCTCTTGCCATAAAACCTGGTTGCTGGATGTCGCACACCATCTGCTCATAGAGCGCCTCATAGTCGTCAGGTACCTGCGTCCATTTGTACATAAAAGGCGAATGAGTACGAAAGAGGTATTTCATGTCCTCAACAAAATAGTGATCGTTAGCGGGATTTGCACGGGTCACCATCACATAGTTGCGCGTCTGCACATCCACCAGCCCATGCTGACGAAGCAGGGGTACAAGTTCGCCAGTCACTCCGCGAGCGTCTGAGGAAAAGAAGCGACCAGAGCGGACAAGGGCATCCAGGAAGAGTTCAAACAGCCTGGTGAGAGCGGGGCTGGAACTTTCCTGCACCAAATCGATTTCGGTGAGCCGAACTACACCACCAGGGCGTGTGATGCGCAAGAAATTTTGCAGCAGTTCGGGCCACTCCCAGGTGCGTAGAAAACTACTTCCTAAGCGTTGGTTCACCAGATCAAAGGTATCTTCAGGAAAAGCGAGTGGTCGCAGCGCGTCCATGACCTGAAACTCGACGCGATCAGCCACCTGCCGCACTTGCGCTTGTGTACGCGCATGAGCCAGGATACGGATGTTGATATCCACGCCGACCAGTCGCTGGACATGTGGATAGGTTTGCGCCGTTTGCGTGAGCCAAGATCCGGTGGCACAGCCCACATCCAGCACCGTCCGAAAAACGCTCGGGTCCGGCTGTTCTGGCAATACCCCACCCATAAAGATAGTCAACATGTTATCCCGGATTTGCAAACGAGTTAGCTCTTCCTTATTCGAGCGGTCTGGCACTAGGTATGTACTCTGCTCACCACGAGACTTGGGATTGATAGACACGAATGTATGCTCCTTACTGATATCTTAACTAGCGCTCTTTCCATTGCCATCACAGGGGTAATAAGATAGCAGTGCAGCTATTATATACAAGCAGAAAGGGCAGGTCAAACAGACCAGAAGAAGGTAACTGTTCAAGGTTAGCCAATCAGCAAGCCTTTGCCGCGCACTTCCCTTCTGGAATGCGCAGAGTGGTCAGCTTCTCCACACTTTTCCTTGCTAAACCACCCTGGTTCTCCTTACCTCGCGCTTCGTGGCGGCTTATAGCCCCAGGCCGTGACCAGATTTGCTTTCGCCACAAAATCCGGCTGCTGGACCTCGCAAACCATCTGCTCATAGAGCGCCTCATAGCCATCAGGTACCTGCGTCCATTTGTACATAAAAGGCACATGTGTACGAAAGAGATATTTCATGTCATCGACAAAATGTTGTCCGCTAGCGGGATCTGTACGGTACACCAGCACACAGGAGCGCGTCTGCACGTCGACCAGCCCATGCTGACGCAGCAGTTGTTCAAGTTCGCCAGTCACTCCACGACTATCCGAGAAAAATAAGCGACCAGACCCGGCGTAGGCGTCCAGGAGGAGTTTAAACATCTGCGTGAGGGCAGGGCTGGAACTTTCTACTGTATTATCGGTTTCGGTGAGCCGAACCACACCTCCCGGGCGCGTGATGCGCACGAAATTTTGCAGCAGTTCGGGCCAATCCCAACTACGCACATAACTGCTCGCTGAGCGTTGGTTAATCAGGTCAAAGGAATTGTCAGGAAAATCGAGCTGCCGTAGCGCATCCATGGCATGAAACTCGACGCGATCAGCCACCTGCCGCACTTGCGCTTGGGTGCGCGCGTAAGTCAGTAGTTGGCTGTTGATATCCACACCTACCAGTCGCTGGAAATATGGGTAAGTTTGCGCCGCTCGCGTGAGCCAGCCCCCGGTAGCACAGCCCACATCCAACACCGTCCGAAAAACGGTGGGGTCTGGCTGTTCTGGCAACACGCCACCCATAGCGCTTGTCGTCATCTCATCCTCAATTTGTAGACGAGATACTTCTTCTTTATTCGAGCGATCTTGCACCGGGTTGGTACTTGGCTGCTCGATACGAGGATTAGGAACGGTAGACACGAACGTATGCTCCTTGTTGATATTTTGAATATCGCTCTTTAATTGCCATAACGTGGGTAATAAGATAGCAGTGCAGCTATTATATACAAGCAGAAAGGGCGTGTCAAGCAAACCAGAAGAAGGTAACGGTTCAAGGTTAGCCAATCAGCAAACCTTTGCCGCGCACTTCCTTGATAGCAGGACTACTGAGTGCTGCCAGCCGTTGCAGTGCATACTTGCCCATGCGAGCGGCATTCTCGATCAAGCCCTCATCAACGAGCACGTTGAGCGCCTCGACCGCTACTGCTGAAGCCAGAGGATTGCCGCCAAGTGAATCCCTGCTAAACCACCCTGGTTCTCCTTACCTCGCGCTTCGTGGCGGCTTATAGCCCCAGGCCGTGACTATATTCGCTTTCGCCACAAAATCCGGCCGCTGGACCTCACAAACCATCTGCTCATAGAGCGCCTCATAGTCGTCAGGTACCTGCGTCCATTTGTACATAAAAGGCACATGTGTACGAAAGAGATATTTCATGTCATTGACAAAATTTTGTCCGCTGGCGGGATCTGTACGGTACACCAGCACACAGGGGCGCGTCTGCACATCGACCAGCCCATGCTGACGCAACAAGCGTGCAAGTTCGCCAGTCACTCCGCGACTGTCCGAGGGAAAGAAGTGACCAGAGCGGGCGAAAGCATCCAGGACGAGTTTAAACAGACGCGTGAGAGCAGGGCTAGAACTTTCTACTGCCATATCGGTTTCGGTGAGCCGAAGCACACCTCCAGGGCGCGTGACGCGCACGAAGTTTTGCAGCAGTTCAGGCCAATCCCAGGTACGCAGATAACTGTTCGCTAAGCGCTGGTTCACCAGATCAAAGGATTCTTCAGGAAATTCGAGTTGCCGTAGCGCGTCCATGACCTGAAACTCGACTCGATCAGCGACCTGCCGGACTTGCGCCTGGATGCGCGCATGCATAAGCATGCGGCTGCTGATATCCACGCCTACCAGTCTCTGAAGATGTGGATAAGTTTGCGCCGCTCGCGTGAGCCAGCCTCCGGTGCCACAGCCCACATCCAACACCGTCTGAAAAATGGTGAGATCCGGCTGATCTGGCAGTACTCCACCCATGGCGCTTGTCATCATCTCATCCTGGATTTGCAGACGGGCCATTTCTTCTTTATTCGAGCGATCTTGCACCGAGTATGTACTTGGCTGATCGCTACGAGGATTAGGAACGGTAGACATGAACGTATGCTCCTTGTTGATATTTTGAATATCGCTCTTTAATTGCCATAACATGGGTAATAAGGTAGCAGCACACCCATTATACACAAGAAGAAAGGGCATGTCGAGCAAACCAGAAGAAGGTAACGGTTCAAGGTTAGCCAATAAATTTAAAGCATATCATCTATATCAGCACGCTCTCCAGTTGCGTCAGAGCCCACTCCATTGTTTCGCGATCAATAATCAGCGGAGGTGCAAAGCGAATCACGGTTTCATGCGTCTCTTTGCACAGCACACCACGCTCTTTAAGCACTTCACAGAAACGACGCGCGCCACCAACCTCAGGCAATAGTTCAATACCAATCAGCAAACCTTTGCCGCGCACTTCCTTGATAGCAGGACTACTGAGTGCTGCCAGCCGTTGCAGTGCATACTCGCCCATGCGAGCGGCATTCTCGATCAAGCCCTCATCAACGAGCACGTTGAGTGCCTCGACCGCTACCGCTGAAGCCAGAGGATTGCCGCCAAAGGTTGAACCATGCTCACCAGATTGAAAGGTATCCATCAGCGCACGATCAGCCAGCACCGCGCTGACCGGGTACATCCCACCACTTAGCGCTTTGCCAATAATGACAACATCTGGTCGTATCGCTTCATGCTGATAGGCAAACAATTTTCCGGTACGCCCTAATCCCGTCTGGATCTCGTCCATCAGCAGCAGCATATGCTCTTGATCGCACAGCGTCCTCACAGATTGCAAGTACCCAACCGGCGGCACAATAACACCCGCTTCTCCTTGTAGCGGTTCTAACAATATGGCAGCAGTGTTTGGCGTGATCGCGGCGGCCAGCGCTCGACTGTCACCATAAGGAACGCTCACAAAGCCGGGTGTGTAGGGACCAAAATATTCACGATACAGGTTTTCGGTCGAGCAGGAGAGCGCCGTAATCGTCCGTCCATGAAAATTATGTTCCGCTACAATAATTTCAGCCTGGTTGAGTGGGACCTCTTTGACGGTATAGGCCCATTTGCGGGCTAACTTCAACGCCGTCTCGACTGCCTCGACGCCAGAATTCATCGGTAGTGCGGCCTCATAGCCAGTCAGTTGCGACAAGCGTTGTAACAACAGTGGATACTGGTCATTATGGAAAGCGCGCGATGTCAGCGTCAAGCGCTGCACTTGCTCAACCATCACATTGACCAGACGCGGATGACAATGACCCTGGTTGAGAGCGGAATATGCGCTTAATCCATCCAGGTATTTGCGTCCCTCATTATCGTAGACCCAGACGCCCTCACCCCGTGTTAGCATGACATCGATAGGCGTATAGTTGCGCGCCCCATGCGCTTTTTCAAAAGATAATAATTCCTGCGTATTCATCATATCTCTCCTGCATACTTACTATTTGAAAGTCCTTTAACCACTGCCGCGCTGATGGACGCGTCCAGTTGCTGTCCCATCTCACTTGCTCGCATAGTCGCGCGCTGTACCGCTTGCAAGAAGAGTTGCTGTGCTGCTCCCTGCTCTAAAACGGCCATAGCCGCCATCGTGGTACCGTTTGGCGATGTTACTTGACGCCGCAGTTCGGCTGGCTCGGTGCCTGTCTCCTGGAGCATTTTCGCTGCCCCGTACATGGTTTGTACGAGGAGTGCGCGACAGGTTTCACCTGCCAGGCCACAGGCCTGCCCCGCCTCAAGTAAAGCCTCGACTACATAGTAGAAGTAGGCGGGACCGGTGCCCGAGAGACCGGTGATGGCATCCATGTCTGCTTCATCCACTACCTCAGATGTGCCAATCGCCGAGAAGAGATCACTGGCTATCTCTACGTGCTCGGCTGTGGCCTGACGTCCCCGACACAGAGCGGTCGCTGATGCCTGCACAAAACTCGAGGTATTGGGCATAGCTCTGATCACTGGTACGGCAACGCCCAAACATTGTTCTATGACTTGCGTTGAGGCTCCTGCGACGACTGATACGATCAATTGACGAGGAGAAACCATAGGCGCGATCTCTTGCAGTGCCGCCACGAGGTCAAACGGCTTGACGGCAACCAGCAAGATGTCCGCGCGGTCAATCTCTGCTCGCTTGTCCTGGCAGATATGCACGCCATAGTGTGCCTGCAATGCTTGCAAACGGACGGGGTGTACGCGATTGCAGACGGTGATCTGCTGAGGAGGCAACAACTGAGCACTCACCATACCCTTCAGCATAGCTTCACCTATCGAGCCTGCCCCCAGAAAAAACAGGCGTTGCTCCTGAGTTAATCCCACTTTCGGTGCTCCTTTCAGCACGACAGCTTCCCTGCCTGTGCTCATCAACATCAAATACACGGGTCTACAGCAGAGCAAAGCACGAACTTGCGCGCATTTCTCTTTGTTCTTTCATCTTCGCCAGATACCCGCCAAAGCCATAAAAAAACGCCCTTCCGCCCCACAAGGACGAAAGAACGAACTTTCGTGGTACCACCTTTGTTCACAACGACCCTCGCTCACTCTTTTGTGAGCGCAAGGATGATTGCCTTCTCATGCCTTTCTGATAACGGGAAAGGTTGCCCGATTGGTTTATCACCAATTGCTCAGGGATGGGTTCGGTCCTGGTTACGCTGGCTATCTCAGCTGTTTACTAGTCATTCTCTGTGCGCACGGGAGGACGTACTACTGCCCTGTCACTGCATGTTGCTCTTCACATTGTCCTCTTAATCTAACCATAGAAGAGTGCTCCATGTCAAGGACTTCGAGTTTCTACCTTTTTCATGCTGCGCGGTGTCGTCCCTACCCAACGGTCTTACACCCATATGCATTCAGACGGAAACGGAGATTGTGCACAGCAAGGGGAACCCATGGGTCTACTTAATTAAAAAATCTATACTCATACGATTAAGCTTTGGCTTATGTTGCTCGGTTGCTATTTCTCCACTTTGTCTTGCCAGGTGTGCGTTCACACTCTCCTCACGCAAAAAATCAGATATACACTACAGCCGCACTTTTTAACCGAGCAAGAAGAGCTTGAAAGCTGAAGAAAAGCTCTATGTTCATCTTCTTTGAGATGTGACACTCTGGAGGTGTAAAACTCAAACCCAGAGGTTGACATCTAAAAGGAGAAGAAAATGAAGCAAGATAAGTATACGACCTGTATCGCAACCAGGACGACCCCCAGCGATGTGTGCCATTGGACCCAGGCGCTTTTTCATCTGCATGCCCGTATTGCCCCTCGCTTTGCCCGACCGGAGCCACGTCTGCGGGCACTGGCCTACCTGCAAGGTATCTTGAGTGAAACGGTGCGCAAAAACGGCTGGCAATTGGCTGAACAAGCGGGAGAAGTCTGTCCTGACGGGATGCAACGTTTGCTCTCTCGCGCCGTCTGGGACACCGATGGCGTCCGTGATGATCTGCGTAGCTATGTGCTTGAGCAACTGGGCTTGCAGTCGGCTATCCTGGTCATCGACGAAAGCGGCTTTCCCAAGCGTGGCAAACAATCGGCTGGGGTTGGCTTGCAGTATTGCGGAGCCACTGGTCGGGTCGAGAATTGTCAGGTCGGTGTCTTTCTCTCGTATGTGACCGCCAAAGGACATAGCCTCATTGATCGCGAACTCTATCTGCCCCTGGACTGGTGTGAGGATCGGGATCGGTGTCGAGCCGCAGGTATCCCAGAAGCGGTTCGCTTCCAGACCAAGCCTGAACTAGCCCGGCGCATGATCGAACGCCTTTGGCAAGCGCAGCTTTCCATTTCCTGGGTCGTGGCTGATACCGTTTACGGTGGCAATTTGGACCTGCGTATCTGGCTGGAAGCGCATGAGTATTCCTATGTGCTAGCAGTGGCTTGCAATGAGCTGGTCGGCTTCCAGACACCAACTGGACGCAGGCGTGAAGAAGCGGCATCGGTCGAAGCGGCCATGCTCTCTGATCAAGATTGGCAGCGCCTTTCGATGAGCGAAGGGACCAAAGGCCCCAGGCTCTTCGACTGGGCCATCGTCCCCATGTTGCACCGCTGGGAGGATGATGCAAGACATTGGCTGCTCATTCGCCGTTGCGTGGATGATCCCAACGAGAAAGCCTACTTCTTCGTCTTTGCCCCACAAGGAACCACCTTGCCCGAGATAGTCAAGGCGATAGGTGCCAGATGGCATATTGAAGAGGACTTTGAAAACAGCAAAGATCTGGGGCTGGACCAGTATGAGGTCCGAAGTTGGATCGGGTGGTATCGCCACATCACGTTAGTCCTGCTGGCACATGCCTATCTGGTAGGGATTTGTGCAACGGAGCGTTGCTCCACCGATGCGCCTCTCCCCTCTGGCTCTGCCAGAAAGCTTCCTGCTTGTGCTCTGACCGTTCCCGAAGTGCGTCGTCTGCTCGCTCGACTGATCTGGCCTGCCTCTTCGTCCGTGCGTCGGGTCCTCGCCTGGTCGTGGTGGCGTCGCTGCCATCAGAGTCGTGCCAGCTGTTCCCATACCAAACGTCGCCTCAAGGCTGGCTAATCCTAGCTCGCTCGCCTTTCTCTCGCTGTCTTTGTTGTTGTCTGTCCGTGTTCCAGACTTCCGAGAAAGTTCCAGGAACTCCCAGACTTCCTGGAACTTTCTCGGATTGGTGTCTGGTTTTGTGTGTGCTTTTGCCTTTTTTCGAAAGGAGTCTTGACCATGGCGCTTCTTCCTTTCACGACCGGTGCTCAGATGCTTGGAATTCACCCCAAGACCTTGCACCATTGGCTCAAAGAAGCCAATGTGCCCTTCACTTTGCATCCCAGCGATGCACGCATCAAATGTGTAGATCCGCAACACCTCCTGGAAGTGGCCAAACTTCACGACCGCTCGCTTCCAGAACTACCCACCTCGCTTGAAGAACAAGCAAAGTCCTTGCCTGCAGAGCCGGAGCAACCCTCTTCTTCGTTGCCTCCTATCAGAGCATCTGAGCCAGATCTGGTGCAGAAACTGTCCTGTCTGGAGACCAAGGTGGTGAGCTTGCAGGAGCAACTTGCCCAACTCGCGCTGGCGCTCCTCCAAGAGCGAGAGAGAACCATCGAACGACGAATTTCGGCACTGGAAACCGTCACGGCTGAACTGGTGGGAAAGCACCCGCTTCCAGCGTCGCAAGAGCAAGGGGGAGGGCAAACGTTGGCCTGTGCGTCGCGTCGGGGGTACCAACTGCTTCCGGCAGAACAACCTGCTCGGTCTCGCGTGCCTGCTCTGATTGAATACAGCGCGCAAGAGACCTATGTGATTATCAGTTCGCAGGAAGGCGAGTTGCACCTGATGCCCGATTCAGCCTGAGTGGTTTGAGTGGCTGGCGACACTCCCCTCTTTCCGCTTCGTGGGTCAGCAGGGGCGTTTCACCGCCTACCGCCATAGTCGCTCCTCGCGCTCTTGGAGAGCCCATCGGGTTATCCACCAGCAAGCCTACAGGCAGACGTTGGGTGTCACCGATCATCTCACGATTTGCCGTTTGGAGCAAGTGGCAGCGGCACTACAACCCGACATGGCTTCGCTCTAATTCACTGAGCTATCCTATGTCCGCGTCTTCGTATCTCTTCAAACAAGTGCGGCTGTAGTGAGCACACACAAAACCAGACACCAATCCGAGAAAGTTCCAGGAAGTCTGGGAGTTCCTGGAACTTTCTCGGAAGTCTGGAACACGGACAGACAACAACAAAGACAGCGAGAGAAAGGCGAGCGAGCTAGGATTAGCCAGCCTTGAGGCGACGTTTGGTATGGGAACAGCTGGCACGACTCTGATGGCAGCGACGCCACCACGACCAGGCGAGGACCCGACGCACGGACGAAGAGGCAGGCCAGATCAGTTGAGCCAGGCAGACGACGCACTTCGGGAACGGTCAGAGCACAAGCAGGAAGCTTTCTGGCAGAGCCAGAGGGGAGAGGCGCATCGGTGGAGCAACGCTCCGTTGCACAAATCCCTACCAGATAGGCATGTGCCAGCAGGACTAACGTGATGTGGCGATACCACCCGATCCAACTTCGGACCTCATACTGGTCCAGCCCCAGATCTTTGCTGTTTTCAAAGTCCTCTTCAATATGCCATCTGGCACCTATCGCCTTGACTATCTCGGGCAAGGTGGTTCCTTGTGGGGCAAAGACGAAGAAGTAGGCTTTCTCGTTGGGATCATCCACGCAACGGCGAATGAGCAGCCAATGTCTTGCATCATCCTCCCAGCGGTGCAACATGGGGACGATGGCCCAGTCGAAGAGCCTGGGGCCTTTGGTCCCTTCGCTCATCGAAAGGCGCTGCCAATCTTGATCAGAGAGCATGGCCGCTTCGACCGATGCCGCTTCTTCACGCCTGCGTCCAGTTGGTGTCTGGAAGCCGACCAGCTCATTGCAAGCCACTGCTAGCACATAGGAATACTCATGCGCTTCCAGCCAGATACGCAGGTCCAAATTGCCACCGTAAACGGTATCAGCCACGACCCAGGAAATGGAAAGCTGCGCTTGCCAAAGGCGTTCGATCATGCGCCGGGCTAGTTCAGGCTTGGTCTGGAAGCGAACCGCTTCTGGGATACCTGCGGCTCGACACCGATCCCGATCCTCACACCAGTCCAGGGGCAGATAGAGTTCGCGATCAATGAGGCTATGTCCTTTGGCGGTCACATACGAGAGAAAGACACCGACCTGACAATTCTCGACCCGACCAGTGGCTCCGCAATACTGCAAGCCAACCCCAGCCGATTGTTTGCCACGCTTGGGAAAGCCGCTTTCGTCGATGACCAGGATAGCCGACTGCAAGCCCAGTTGCTCAAGCACATAGCTACGCAGATCATCACGGACGCCATCGGTGTCCCAGACGGCGCGAGAGAGCAAACGTTGCATCCCGTCAGGACAGACTTCTCCCGCTTGTTCAGCCAATTGCCAGCCGTTTTTGCGCACCGTTTCACTCAAGATACCTTGCAGGTAGGCCAGTGCCCGCAGACGTGGCTCCGGTCGGGCAAAGCGAGGGGCAATACGGGCATGCAGATGAAAAAGCGCCTGGGTCCAATGGCACACATCGCTGGGGGTCGTCCTGGTTGCGATACAGGTCGTATACTTATCTTGCTTCATTTTCTTCTCCTTTTAGATGTCAACCTCTGGGTTTTGAGTTTTACACCTCCAGAGTGTCACATCTCAAAGAAGATGAACATAGAGCTTTTCTTCAGCTTTCAAGCTCTTCTTGCTCGGTTAAAAAGTGCGGCTGTAGTGTGCCCCTCGCTCAACCCGGGTATTTCCCAGGGAGGGAAAGGCTGCTTCCCCTTCTCGCTTGTACTCAATCATCCACGGCTTTCCCTGCTTGTTTTTCTTGGGCTGACCCTTTTCACTATTTAATTTATAAAATGTCTTTTTCTGAAATTTAAGTGTCTTACCACCAATTTTTACTATCAGTTGTTCATATATAGTACTTACCTTAAGTCCGGGAGGGATATCATACTTACCATAAGGAGTATATAATACCCGCTTATCCAAATCATCATTTTTCTCTCCCTCTCGCCCTGGACGCAATCGTTCCTCTCTGGTCAGCAGCTTTGTCCTGTCAGCCGCAGTAAGATCTGCGCCTCGTTCTTCAATCTGAGGATTTCCCAGGGAGGGAAAGGCTTCTTCCCCCTCTCGCTTGTACTCAATCATCCACCTTCCATGTTCATTTAATATGAGCTTATCCTTATTGCTATTTAAATCGTAAAAAACGGTAATACCTAAACCAGGTCCTTTGTTATCGTTCTTTTCCTTAAGATTGCCATATATACCTACTACACTCAAGCCTGGAGGAATATCATATTTACCATAAGGAGTATATAATACCCGCTTATCCTCTTCATCGTTTTTTTCTCTCTCTATAATATTACGAATATCCATAACATTTCCATGCTCAAATTGTCCGGGCGCCTCTTGATTGGTTTTTCTTCTCTTTGGATTATCACGCCTTCTGCGCTTAACCTGTCTGGGCGCTTTTTGGTTCTCATGTTCTGGTCCGCGTGATCCTGCTCTACTCCTCTGCAGTTCATCCCGCGTCACATCACGAGAAGCGGGCGGTTGTCCTTCTGACGATAGCTCGGACATTTCCCTGTTTCTACGACTCATCTACACTATTCCTGATCATCTTTCCATGTTACTCTTCTTGCTTTCTTCCTCGCTTTCTCTGCCTTTCGGACTTTCGCTACCTTCTTTGACCATTAGAATACTCCTTCGTTATGTACAGATCACACGTTAGAACGTTTGACCCGTCTTTACTTGTTGCTCCAGGAAAACACATACAATCTCCCAGAGATCGATAACTACCAGTTTTTGACGAAATACGCATACACTATTCTATTAATATTAATCCATCGTTTTTGCTCCTGAGCAAGGGGAACATATGGTCACTTTTCCGTTTTCCGTACACATCAATCAGAACATGAATTGTTTCATACACTCACTCAGGGCGACGCTGATCCTCTGCGACCTGCCACGCTTCGATTTTACGTCGCGCTGCCTCGTGCACAACATCATAGGCCGTCGAGAGGAGCAGGTTGATATTCTGCCGTCCCACTGAGAAAGGTGCCTCACCCAGCCTTTTGAGGATGGCCTTGTCAACTTCTGGATTATGTGGATTCACTGCAAAGCTATCCAACGCCTCACCCGCCTGCCAGAACGTACTCAACTGATCCTCAAGGCGCACAAGTCGCTGCTCTGCACCACCAGAGCTATCCTCAACCGATGAGGACGAGTTGTCAGAGGGCAACGCTGCTGCACGCTTCTGTCGCAGCACTTCGATAATCTGCTCTTTGCTACGACCACGGAGCTTGAAGAGTAGGAACGGATCTTCATCGAAGCTTTCAGCCAGGATATAATACACAGCGGCAATATGTTTGCAAGGATTGGCCCAATCGGGACAGGAGCACTCCGTTTGCAGATCTTTCTCAAGCGTGGGGAAGAGCGAGAGACTGACCGCGCCAAAGGCATCCTCGATATTGGAGGGCATCTCGCCAGCCAGCAACTTGGCCGCGAAGATGGCCTGCGAAGCCATAGCCTCCGTTACTTGGTCCCACGCTGTTGGTGAGAGCGGTTGCAAATGGATCTCAATTTTATAGGGCTGACTGCGCGATCCCTGCACTTTCGCTTTGACCACACCTGGCTGGACATCAATCGAGAGTACCTGCCCCTGCCGCGCATAAGATCGACCTCGCGCCAGCCGCGTGCCCATGCCAAATGACTCCAGCACGTGCAGCCAGCGCTTGGACCACCAGGTTTCACCTATCGCGCCGCGCTCCTTCTTCGTTTTCATGCCACCTTCGACGCGTCTTGGTCTACTGTCAGAATAGTAATCCCAGTTATCGCGGCCACGCCAGTAACCCATGATTTACTCTCCTATCGCCTCACGACTCAATGCGAACAGTTCCTTGAGCTGGGAGGTAGACATCTCGGTCAACCAACTTTCACCACTGCCCACAATGTTCTCGGCCAGCTCTTTTTTCTGCTCTATCATAAAGTCGATACGCTCTTCTAACGTGCCAACACAGACAAATTTGTGTACCTGGACATTCTTCTGCTGGCCGATACGGAACGCTCTATCCGTGGCCTGATTCTCAACCGCCGGATTCCACCAGCGGTCAAAGTGAAACACATGACTGGCTGCGGTCAGGTTGAGACCAACTCCGCCCGCTTTGAGTGACAGGATAAACAATTGCGCCCCACGTTTCTCTTCCTGAAAGCGCTGTACCAATATATCACGCTGCTTTTTCGCCGTGCCGCCATGCAGGAAGAGCGTTTCAAAGCCCAATGCTTCCTGCAAATAGTGTCGCAGCATGCCACCCATTTCCGCAAATTGTGTAAAGATCAGGGCTTTATCACCCTCAGCCAACACCTCCTCAAGCATCTCTTCCAGGCGTGCCAGTTTGCCTGAACGACGTGGCAAGCTACTACCATCGCTCATAAATTGCGCGGGATGGTTACAGATTTGTTTGAGCTTCATCAATGTCGCCAGTATCAGTCCACGGCGCTGCATTGGCTCCGCTTGCTCAATCTTTTCCAGCATCTCTTTCACCACAGCCTCGTACAAGGACGCCTGCTCCTGTGTGAGATTACAGAAGACCTTCATCTCCATCTTATCGGGTAGGTCCTGGATAATTTCTTTATCCGTCTTCAATCTGCGCAATACAAAAGGCTGAATGAGACTTTTGAGCGTGGCCGCACGATCCACGTTACGATAGCGCTCGATGGGCAAGGCAAAGCTCTTGCGGAAATCGGTGGCCGATCCCAGGTAGCCAGGATTGAGAAATTCCATGATTGACCACAGTTCGGAGAGCCGATTCTCAACCGGCGTACCCGTGAGCGCAACCCGATGAGTAGCGCTGAGACCTTTAATGGCCTGTGTCTGCTTGGCGCTCTCATTTTTGATATTTTGCGCCTCATCAATCACGACATTGCCCCACTCGACCGACGCGAGGTGTTCTTTATCGCGCAGCGCCAGGGCATACGTGGTGATGATTACGTCATGCTTGAGTGCCTCTTCCACAAAGGCTGGCCCTGAGAGCCGCTCCATGCCGTGATGGACCATCACGGCCAGCGACGGCGCAAAACGCTGGATCTCTCTTTGCCAGTTGCCCACAATGGACATGGGACATATCAGGAGGGTTGGCTTCAACTGCGCGTTCTCTCTATCGCTTTTCTCCTCGCGCTCATGGAGCAATAACGTAATCAGTTGGATCGTATTATGACAAAGAATATTATTTGCCACAAAATTGTGATAGTTCTCTATCTCAAAATCGTAAACCCAACCATCATACTGAACATCCTCGATACTCTTGATACGGCAATAATAGGCTTCCTCGCTGTCATCCGACGTTTCCCCCGGAGGGATGGAGACACCAAAAACACAAACGGAGTCACCAACCTGCAAATTATTTGTCCAGCCCCTGTTCGTTAACAACTTATGAGGGTAGGTGATAGTTATACAGTTCCCATCCTCCAATTGAATCTTGCGCAGATGCGTAGAAACCTGTTGACGATAGAGGCGCTTAACAGGTGCTTGCACAATCCGTCCTGTTGTATCATCAATTGAATTCACAAGCAATTGCTGATAGGGATCAGCCCAATAACCCTCACCATCGAATGTGCTTTGTCCAGCGTAATGGTTCCAAATATCCGTAATCTGCTGCGAAGCTCCATTGACAACAACGCTTGAACTAGCCGAAATACACTTTCCCAGTCCCATATCGTCTGCTAAACAGCTCCCAAAGCCGAACTGCTGCAAAAACGCCATCCACGAGACACCCTTCAATTGATAGGGACGCAGTTTGCCCTGGAAGGCGACCGGAGCTGCAATCGGAGACAACTGCACACGCTGACTCAATCGATCAAGCACGTCCTGTATCCAACCCTCAGCCTCCATACCTACCACCGGTAGGCCAAGATCCGACTGTTCCTGGCCCAGGCCAATGCGCAACGCCTCACCCAACGTCATATCTCTCTTCGCTTGTTTCTTCTGGAAAAAAGCAATGGCCCGTTCGATCTCGTCTGCACGTAATTCGACCCACTGACCACGCACATTGACGAGTGGCTGCTTCAGGTGGACGAGCTGCTCAAATTCTTTTAAGCTAAGCGACGAATCGCCGATAGCAATATTCCAGTTATAATCCACGATACTGCTCAGGCCCATTAGACCCAGACTCGTCTCCGCTGCTTTTGGCTGCACTCGTAGCTTGACGCCAATACGGGCCGTGCTTTTTTGCCACCACGGCGGCACAAGTACCCCAAAGCCGCTTGCCTCTAACAATGGTGCCGTCTCGCGCAGAAAGGCATACGCTTGCTCAGTATCCACGGCGAATGACTGTGGATGCGCGCTTTTCAAGCTTTCGTCGATGAGCGGATACAGACGAGCTGTCTTCCCTAAATCGGCCAGCAAGCGCTCCTGTGGATTCTCGAATTTGCGTTTCAGGAAGGTCAATGTGCCTGAGCGCTCCTGCCACACCTTCTCAGCAGGAATAAGCAGGCTGAGATCGTCGTTGGCCTGCAAATAAAAGCTGATATGCCAGGTTGTCGTATCCTCTTGCTCCTGGTCAGGTGGCTCTAGCTTGAAGCAGGTACGAAAGGGGGATTCCGTCGCGCTGGGCTGAAGTTGATCAAGCCAGTTGTGCAGCTTGTGCGTAAAACTGGCGAGTTCACCGTTAGAGACTGGCAGCGTCGCGTTAGCCGCGCTAAGCGCACGCAACCATTGCTCAGGCATGCTCGGCACAGCCGTCCGACTGGTACGCCGCGTCGTGGGCAAGAGTGACCCTGAAGCGAAGCTTTCACGCACAAAGGCATCTGTTACCAGATTGAGGAAATGGCACAGCATGTCTTGCAAGAGCGAAAATGGTTTCGCACTAGCAGACATGTAGGACCAGCAGACAGGCGGCATCACCTGCGCTAACTGTTGCACACGTCTGCTATCTTCAGGTGACAGCACTACTTCCCAGTTAGCAGTGGCCGTCGTCATACTCCCATGCGGGTTCTCGCGTAATGTCGGCATAAAGCATTGCCGGGTAATCAATTCAAAAGCGAACTGCGCGACTGTACTCCAGAAGCGCAGCGAGCTGCCAAACACGACCGCATGTGGAACTTCCAGGGGCAGAGCTAACAAAAAATCCAGGGCCAGGCTCGCATTGCAGTCCGAGCGTCGGCACCTCCCACCATTTCAACTCCGCAGCCTGCTCGGTAGCGCTTATTTCAGATAGCAGTTCGGGCGAGGATAGCGGACCCTTCGTCGTAGAGGGCAAACGCAAAGACAGCGTTCCGGCCTGAGCAGTCTTGACAAGCAAACTCCCCACGAGATCACCAACGGCCTCCTGTAGCGAGGCATGAGGCAGCACATAAGGGTGAGAGCGAGCCTTTTCTGTGCCGGTCGTCTTTTTACTCCGTCCAGTCGTACTCGCGGCGACATCTGACGCTTCCGCCCAAATGTGGAGTGTATGCGATAGCGCGTCATCCCAAATAGCATGCAAGACAATCAATAACTTTTCCTCTGGAATATCTCTGTTACTCGGGCCGTTGTGCCAGCGAGGATTTTACTTCGATAGAACGAGCGAGGATGAAGACAACATCGGAGAGGCGATTAAGATAGCGTACGACTTCGACGTTCTGAATGACTTGCTCATGCAGCAACCTGACGGCCATGCGTTCTGCGCGGCGAATAATCGTACGTGCCAGATCCAGTGCCGCGCCATCCAGCGTATCGCCGGGAATAACAAACTTATTGGGGATCTCAACCTCTTGTTTCAATTCTTCTTCTACCTGCTCTAACCATTGTACCTGTTCTGCAGTCACGCGCAGTCCCACTTGTTCGTAGTGTTCGGCTGGTGTTGCCAGTTCGCCCATCAGCAAATACAGCTCCTGCTGCATATGCAATAGGATAGCTTTTACTTGTGGGTCCTGAGCAACAGCACGTGCCAGACCTAGCGCAGACGTTGCCTCATCAACCGTTCCAAAAGTGTCGGGGCGTGGATCGTACTTGGGGACACGCTGCTCACCCAGTAAGCCAGTATAACCCGTATCGCCCGTGCCAGTAGTAACCTTTGCCATGTCTTCCCCTCACAAAAATAGTGGGTATAAGTACATTACTATGCTATCATATCACACACGTTTCTTTCTGGAAGCCCCGCTTTAAAAACGCGGGGAGGAAAGAAAGACTGTCCGCAGGCAGCATCTTCCGTTATTGTCAATAGGACCTCTTTCCTTTCTTTTGCACGCATATACGCTCTCTGCTATACTCTGTATGAGGCTTAGGCACTCTGGTTCACTCCTCTCAGTCAGATGAGCCGAAGGCTAGCTACGCCAATAGCGTTTCTGACTGTTTAAGATGGTTGCCAGAGAGAGACAGTTCGCCTCATTGAACGTTTACAACTGAACAGAGGGCGTTCCAGGCAAGAACCGATGCCTGGGTAAAATGTTCTTCGTAAAAGAACGCTCGTCATCCGGCACATCTGGGTGACGACGAGGCAGTTGTCAGTTGCCCCTGGTTCTTCGGAACCGGATGTATCGGTCGTTGAAGCCAAAGCTATACTCCTCCGGTTTATAGAGTTGCGGTGGAGGCTAGATACAAGCCTCCTGCTTTCAGGCGGAGGTCATTGACAAGCGACTGCGCTGAAGAAAGCTTCTACAGGCTACTGCCCAAGATAGCGATAGGCGCGACTCACACGTCGCCACTCTACTTCACGCCCACGCACAGGACGGTCCTCGTCGATAGCTTCAAGCCGATTTGTCGAGAGGAAGCGCCGCCGCAAGTTTGAAAGATCTATCTGCTCATCGAGCGGAAAGAATGCGCGATAGAGTAACGCCGCTTCAGCCAACGTTAACACGCCATCGCCCGTTACTGGTTCTTTAAGCACGCTAAGAGGAAGGGTATCCTTGCTCATCTGGGCTGGTTGTGCACGATCACTTCCCTTTTGCCACCAATTCGCCTCGGACTCGGCGCGGCTCATATTCCCCATATCCGCGAGATAGCGCAGAATAACCTCTGGATCACGCTGCACATAGCCACGCAATGTGTGCAATGCCGAGAGAATACCCGGTAACACATTCTGATCAACAACGCGCTGACCAGACTCAATCTCCGCCACCGGGACCCATGAAACATGCAAGCTGGGTATGGGTTGCCGATGCAGGTTAGGCCGCAATTCATCCCGATTGGCCCGCAACAGAATACTATGCATGAGAGAAACTGCCATACCCTGTTCCTCGCTCCCCCATACCTGAACTTGCTGCTCCTGCCAGCCTGCTTTCAGTTGCTCCAGTGCAGCGTCTGTAGGCCACAGCAACACAGCCTCAAGCGTACGCTCTACCGAATCTGTAACAAATTCGCTGCCCAATACCAGCCGCATCGGCGGTCCCCACGGGCCTGAACGCAGCAGCACCCATAGCGACCAGTCCCGTATGGCAAAGGCAACCACACCAGCAGTCACGATCAGCCGACGAGGTGTCGCATCACGTGAGGGCTGAGCAGAGATCGGCGTGTTTTGTCTGGGTAGAAGTGTACTCATATCGCACCATTTTTTAAGGAACGCTAGTATGCAATATCTGCATTAGCCTATCAATAGATATCCTCAACGCTATGGATAAATTGTACTCATTTTGTGAAATTCGCGCAAGTCTCCTGGCCCTTCCAACAGAATTGGCTACCTGTTGCAGCCTGATGCAAGGCAATATAAATTTCTGCTTAGAATGCTCCACAGTAGAGCTTTTCCGCACGGAAAAGCTTGCATTCCTGAAAACAAAGGACTATGCTGAATACCAGAAAGATCGAAAGTGAGGGTAGAACAGATGCAAGTACGAGAATGCACAAAAATGCATCCCGAAATTACCGATGGCATCCTGGTCCAACAAACGTTAGTCGGAGACCAGCATGCATTTGAAATACTAGTAGAACGCTACCACAGCGCCCTTTTCAATTTTATCTGCCACTGCCTGGGCGACTATGATACAGCCTGTGATATTTTACAGCAGGTCTTTCTGCAACTGTACATCTCCATGCCAACACTGCGCACAGAAGAACCACTCAAAGCATGGCTCTTCCAGGTAGCACGCAACCGTTGTCTGGATGAACTGCGCAAAAAGCACACGGTCCACTTCTCTGAGCTTGAAGCAACGCAGGATGAAGATGATTTGTCTCTCCTGGATATTATGCCAGATACCCGTCCTCAGCCCGACGAAATGGCAGAGCATCATGATTTACAGCAAGCACTACGACAAGCTATCGATGCGCTCCCACCTAAATTTCGCGCTGTCGTACTCTTACGCTATACCGGCCAATTGAGTTTTTCTGAGATCGGGAAAACCTTACATATGCCAGAAGCTACGGCCAAAACATACTTCCAACGAGCGCGCCCCCTGCTGCGTGCTGCTCTTACTACCCATTGGAAACCAGAACAGACGCCATCTGTTCCTTAGTTCTCTTATCTAAAACCAGGCTTCAGACAAGAAAGATTGGAAAAAGTGAAACCCTCTCAGATGTTGCTCGTAGCATCAAAACTAGTTTTTGAAAATATAGACAAACATGGACAAACATGTACTTTTATTCCACGTTTCTCGATCCTTGATTTGCCTGGTGCTGCGTTCCTCAAGTGCTGCCACAATAAAAGTTGGCTAAACGTTGCCTAAATTGGCTCTAGAGGCTTGCCCGTTTTCTATCACTATTCAAGGAACGCAGCACTAGAGCCGTCAACATTCCCCAAACAGAATTGAGTCATCGAGTCCCATAAGGCTTGTCGCCCCCGTTCTTCTATGATAGTATGTGGATGCTTATGTGAAAATCATGCAACCAATTGATACTCCCATGATTCTCGGGAAGGCCATGAAGAAGCGAAAGAAGCGCACAAAAAAGGGCGAGCCGCAGATCATCACGAAGGCGGTCACGCATATTCGTCTGGAAGCGACCAATCCAGGGAAGTTGACCGCCCTGGACGCGTTTGCCGAGGTGTACCTTTCGCTGACGCAGCAGTACGTCACGCTGTTTTGTACCGATGAGGTGCCCAATGGCTTTCGTGCTCCTTGCAGGTCTACTCCCCTCTCGGAGCGGTGGCATCGCGTGGCAATTCAGCAGGGCGCGGGCATCGCCAAATCGTGGCGGTCGAATCGGGCCAACGCCTCTCAAGACTATCTCAACGCGGAGGCCCTGTATCAGGAACAACAGACGGACGGAACCCTCGAAGAAGGGGCAAAAGAACCTGCGTGGCGTGAGTGGAACGTTCCGACGCTGCGCCAACCCTGCATTCAAACCAACGGCAATGTGGTCAAGCTAGAGGAAACCAAAGACAGCACCTTTGATTACTGGCTCAAGGTGTGCACGCTTGACAAAGGCTCTCCCCTCCTGGTTCCCGTGAAGCTTGCTTCCTATCATGTTGAGGCCCTCACCGATCCAAAAACAGGCCAGCGCCGCACGATCAACAGCAGCGTGGCGCTCAAGAAACGAGATGGAGCATGGTGGCTCACCCTCTCGTATGATGAGATGGTGACGGTTCAGACTCCTGCCGATGCGCCCGTCATTGGCATTGATGTGGGCATGGCGAATTTCATCACGACCTCTGATGGTCGGCACTATGGCACCTTCAACGGGAAGCTGCGTGAGCGGCAAAAACGAGATGGGGAGAAACGCCGCCGGAAAGCCAAACTCAGAACATGCCTGGAAAAGAAGGGCATGCCAAAGGAGAAGTTGCCTTCGACTTCAAGCACAACCGGCCAGCGCCTTATCCGTCATGTGAGACAAGAGATCAATCGGGCGGTCAATCTCTGCTTTGAGGAGCATGAAGGGTGTCAGTTCGCCTATGAACCAAACGTGCCACGAATAACGGAAGAAGGGACAGATTATGAAGGATGCAACGCGGACCTTTTTAGCACATAACGGCAAGGCTGATGATGAAATTGATGAACTCTTCAGTAAACTAGAGCAGATTGAGCCTCCCACGGATATAGTGGCGCGTATTATGGGCGCAGTGTCACAACTACCTCTCCCACAAACAAGCTCGACCACACCAGAGCACAAAGTGGATGGCCTGATTGTCAATAAGTGTGACAAGCAACCTTCCTAAACGGTCATCCAGCGGGTCCTTCGAACAATCTCTTTCTCCATGGCGCAAATGGGTAGGGCGTCCCTTTTCCTCTCTGGTTTTTCCTCAGCGCATAGCATTTGTTGGAGGAGGTGGGTTCACCCCACCCATTTTTTCGTGATACACCTTTCAGCGCAGCGCAGATTGCCGCATGCATTGGCAACAACCATAATTGTCCCATATGCATCAGGCGATCTGTTCGCTTAATTTGCCTGTAGATACCAACCAACGAATAAATTCCAGACGACGATGATCCGCCAGTGTCTGACGTTTCGCTTGCTCATTGTAATGCATACGCAGCTTGCTCAATTGAAGCACCTCATGTTCTGCAAATCCACCCTTACGTAACATTTCACGATCTTCTTTGCGGTCCATATGAGCCTCCTTTTGGACTAAAAACGGTTATTAGGGCGTACTAGCCAGCATGCGTTTCACGCGCTTGAGAAGCATCTGCAAAGGGTACGGTTTCGGTAAATGGTCCAGTGTTAAGCGGGTCTCTCCACAACGGTGCATATAGGCGCGTACGGCGGTAATAGAACTAGAGGTAATCAAAACCGGGACACTGGCAATACTGCGCAGAGCTTGCAAGACGTCCCAACCACCGATAGTACCAGTAAGTTCAAGATCAAGCACTACAAGATCAGGGAGAGAGCGACGGAACGTCGCAATAGCATGTTCTCCACTCGCTACAGTGATGACGGTATAGCCACACGCTGTCAACATTTCAGTTTCCAGAGCAGCAAGTGTCGGATCATCTTCGACCACCAACAGGTGTTTTGTAGACGGTTGCTTGCTGTTGACGCTGGCTGGCGTCGTGCGTGCAGCTTTATCGTCGTTCATGGCTGACACCTTATCTGCGCTACGCATGAGCATTCATGCTGCGTGTCGTTCGTCGCTGGGCGGCGGAGAGGAAAGCTATCATCTCCTCTATCAGGAGATTACCCAATAGGTCGTGATAATACCGTGAATATCCTCATCACTATGTGAAGATTGTGTGAAAATCTGACAGCGATGGAAAATTTAGAGCGTCACCTCGGCATCGGGAAGCGGAGCATAGTAGCCAACGCCCAGTTCATTGCGTAAGAAACGTGGTTGCGCTGGATCGGGTTCAAGCTTGCGGCGCAAGTGACGGATAAATGTACGCAAATAGGTGTTCTCGCCACTGTAGTCGGGTCCCCAGACACGTTGTAGTAGCTCGCGGTGCGTCAGGACCTTGCCCGCGTTGCGCGTGAGTTCACATAACAAGTCGTACTCGGTCGGTGTAAGATGCACCTCTCGTCCGCCAGTACGCACGCTACGATGCGCAAAATCGACCAGTAAGCCGTTTTCACCCCCACAACGATACTGCGGACGCTGGACATCGGAGCCTGCACTCGTGCGTAAACGCGCGGTTTCATCGGCGCGACGTAGTGCCACGCGCACACGAGCCAGTAATTCGTTGAGGCTGAATGGTTTGGTCAAATAATCATCTGCCCCTAGATCGAGCGCTTTGATCTTCACTGGCTCCTCATCATGAGCTGAAAGAATGATCACCGGAGCGCTGCTCCACTCGCGCAGACGGCGTAAGAAAGTGAGACCATCCAATGTGGGAAGCGCAAGATCCAGTAAGACCAACTCTGGTTGAAAAATTGCTGCCAGATCGATAGCCTGCGCACCATCGCGCACGGCCTGCGCTTGAAAGCCACGGGCCTTGAACTGCGCGAGCAGAAATGTGCGCATCTGTGGATCATCCTCAACGCAAAGAATACGAACTTTTTTGTCGCTCGCGGCCATGATAGTTATTGCCCTTCTGACAAGTGACGCTCGTCTGCGCCAATGACGCTCTACTCATATGGCTTCTACTTGTGGCTCCTACTTGCCGCGAAAGACGGGGAGGGTAAAGCTAAAAGTCGCCCCTTGCCCCGGACTACTCGTGACGAGCAGTTTGCTATTGTGGGCTTCGATAATACCACGACTAATATACAGACCCAGCCCGGTTGCAGGACTCCAGCGCATACTGCCATGCTGACGTTCGACCGTTGGTTGCCCTGGACGGTCTATCGATGGACGACTCATCGCAGCAAAGGTGCTAAAACGCGTGAAGAGCGCGGCCTGCTGCTCCACGCTGATACCGGGTCCATGATCGGTCACGCTGAACTTCACCGCAGATTGCCCTTGCGCAGGGTAGAGTGGTTCGACGCTTAGCTGCACGGCATCCTCCGGCGGTGCATAGCGAAACGCATTACTGAGCAGGTTGGAGAGCACGCTGACGATCAATTCATAGTCCCCAACCACGGCGGGCAAGTCTGGCGGTGCCACGATCCGCAAATAGCGGTGGGATGAAGTAATCAACGCCTCCAGGCGATCCGCCAGGTCCTCAAGCAATTCGGGAATGAGCAGAGGCTCCAACTCAAGACGCAATGCTCCAGCCTCAACGCGCGAAGCGTCCAGAAAATGATTGACCATACCTACGAGCCGATCTACCTGCTCGTCAGCAGTTTGCAAAAAGTCATGTTGCTCCTCGTTGGACCATTCGAGATCACGCGCCAGCAAAGCACTCAGATGGGCCCGAATATTGGCGAGCGGCGTCTTGAGTTCATGAGCCATGGTTGTGAAAAAATCTTCCCGCGCACGCTCCAGGTTCTTGATCCTGGTAATCTCTTGCAACACGAGAATAGCACTCGTCACCGTTTTATCAGCAGCAATCAATGGTGCCGCATTGATCAGCAGATGGATGATCTGTCCATCATGTTTTACAATATGCAGTTCCGCTTCACACGCCTTTCCATACACGAGCGCAGTATACAATGGCTGATCTTCATAGGGGACACATACGCCGGATGTACTGTACAGAGATACGCGACGTAAAAGTTGCTCACAGGATAGACCGATGACAGGCTCCCTGGCCTCTTCAGACTCTATCATGATCCCAATACTACGTAAGAGCCGCACCGCATGGCGATTAATGACCGTAATCGTAGTATTTTCCGCCGAGACCAGGATCACGCCAGAAGGCAGGCGTTTCAGTAAGAGCGACATACGCGCATTGGTCATTTCCTGCGCCGCTTTCGCTTGCTGCAAAGCCATGTTACGTTGCTTGAGTTCGGCTGTACGCGCGACAACCTCGGCCTCAATGCGTTCACGAGCTGCCACTTCTTCGGTTACATCATGATAAATGACAATGAAGGCAAAGATATCCCCCAGCGTGTCTCGAATGGGAGTATAGGTGCAACGCAGCGTATACGCTTGCTCATCCGCTCCGAGTACCTTGAACTCGTTAATCTGACCAGTCAACGCGCGCCGCTCGAACTCGGCGGCCAGGTCAGGATAGGCGAAATCCTGCACCGCGACGCGACTACGCTGCATAGCCTGCATGATAGGGAGTCCGAGAATATCATCCGACCAGTCCAGGAGCTGACGTGCCGCATGATTAGCATCTGCTACCCGCCAGCGCGGATCATAGATGACCACCCCGTCAGGTATGGCCTGCATGATATTTTCTTTCTGCCGAGCCTGGCGACTGGCGGCACGTGCCCAGCGGTCAATGCTACGCAAGAGGCGCGCATTCTGGATAGCCAATCCGGCCTGCTGCGCGAAGCGCTCCAACAATTTTACCTCTTCAGCCGGAAAACTGCGCGCATGACGATGGTAAACCTCAATAGTACCCAATACTGCATCAGTATGGATATCATCAATTTCCTCCAGGGCACGAGAGAGAGGATCATAATGCGTCAGAAGGCTGCCATCTTGCGCGAGCGGAGCGAAGATAGGCACACAGAGTACTGAGCCTGGACGACATGGTCTCCCGTCATCGTCAAGCAAAGGGAAGGCGATACTAGGCGTCGTACTTGTATCTGTGATGATCAACGTGCGGCGTTCCTGGAGCACACGACTAAGCAGGACAGCTTCATCAATCACAGGATGCCAATCATGCGAACTCGGATGGACGCCTTGCTGCGCAGCTATCGTGACCGTACGGAGCGTAGCGGATTGTGGATGCGGTTGGTCTTCATAACTTGCCAGGTGTGCTTCTATAGCGGGAACAGCATGATCGATTAAGAAAACGGCACAGCGTTTAGAACCAAACATCTCTTGCAGAATCTGGAGAATACGGTCGAGCACAAGGTGCAATGACGCTGGACCCGCAATGGCTGACGAGATGTAGTGGATGGCGTTTAAATGCAGACGCGAACGCACGACTTCGGTGACATCTTCAAGGGTGATAAGCAATGAATAGTTGGCATATGCCTCAGTGGATTGCTCTGCATAAGTCACAGTACGTTCGACGGCAATATGCCAGTAGGTACGTCCACGAGTCTCCAGAAATCCCTCGTAAGGGACTTCAGCATGCTGTATAGCCTGTCCGGTCTGCGCAACCTGCTGGAGCAAAGGCAGCACACGTGTAGAGAGATCACGAGGAAGCACTGCGTCTACATAGCATCCCCTCACATCCTGATTGCACCAGGGTTCGTCAAGCAATATGTGCAGGTATGGATTGACATACTGAATGAGCCGATTGGTTGCATCAAGTATAGCCACGCCAAACGGTACTTTTGCGAAGATATATTCAAGCTGCTCTACGCGCAGTGGCTGCATTGCACTGACATTTCCTGGATCATGAGAAGTATCCATGACTTTCCTCTGCTCATCGTGTGCGTCAGGAACGATACCTCTATCTCCTCTCACCCGACAACTGCCCGCGTTTTTCTGGGAAGCTCTGCTGTGATAAACGATGGTATGCTAGTATTATAGCCTGTTTTCAAGTAATTTGCAGTGTCAAAGAGGTCTATTCATCTCCCTTACATCACCATCATCCTCAGATATCAGCACGCCCATCATCCTCGCAGTTGCTCTCCATACTGCCAACCGCTAGTAAAGGCTGCAAGATTTTGCTCTACACGATAGGTGAGGTATTGACAGAGTACTTGCTCTACAAGAGAACTCGGCACGAGTTCTGTATAGCCACACAGGATACCGAGCATCAGACTATTGCAAGATGGCGTAGATTGACCAGTCTGCTCGGACGACCATAGGGACCAGGGCACAAACAGACTGGTTATCTCTCTTGCCTGTGCCTCGTTGGCAATCTCATCAACGGAGGGACAACGCAACCCCTGGATACCAGATGCAATGGGGAGGCGACAATAGGGAGAGATCAAGGCTACAGCTCTACGGCGTAGCATGGGTAGAGCGCGTAACGCTTCGTTCATTTCTAGCGCCACCAGTATATCCGCTTCTCCGGGCGGGATGGTAGCACTGGCGACCACACCGATGCGCACGTGACACAGAATAGCGCTACCAAAACGCCCTAAAGTGGTGCCAGACTGCATCTGTACATCCTCATGCGCAGCTAAAACAGTACGCGCAAGCAGTTGCATAAGCGTGCGATTGCCCTGTCCCCCAACACCAGCAACGATAATATTTGTGCTTTTCTGAACAGCCATACGTTATTCCTCGATAGGCAAAATCGCTTCAAAGGGACAGGCAGCCAGGCATAAGCCACAGGAGACACAGGTCGCTGTATCAATAGCGACACGCATTTGCGTAGCTTCTTGTAGCAAGAGCACTGATGGACAACCAACTTTGCTGTAGCAGGGGGTATCCTGGCACTCAGCACCGACACGACAGCGCTCCTGGTCTACCTGGATGGTATGTTCATGGATCAGCAGGCCCGGCGTCGTGCAAGGAGCTTTAGCGATCACGACAGCTACGCCAGGATAATTGATGGCCTCCTGCAGCACCCTGGTGGTCTCTACGAGCTGATACGGATCAAGCTCCCACACATGTGTCACACCACAGCCCCGCACAATCATTGGGATATTGGCTTGTGCGCTTGGCTCACCAGTCGCACGTCTGCCTGAACCCGCATCGGGCTGCAACCCGGTCATCGCGCTCGTGCTATTGTCCAGGATGATTAGCGTGAGATTGACCCCTGACTGTACAGCATTCAGCAGCCCGGCAATCCCATTGTGATAGAACGTGCCATCACCCATCGCCGCAATGACCGGTTTTTCGATGCCTGCATACTTGAAACCTTGCGCGATGCCGATGCTGGCCCCCATCGAGACTTCCGTCCAGCAGACATTTAAAGGCTCATGGATACCAAGGATGGTACAGCCAATATCGCCAGTGACAATCACCTCATCATGCGCCAGACCCAATTGCTCAATAGCTCTGTTTAGCGCATAATAGGTCATACGATGGGGGCAACCAGAACAGAATTCTAATGCGCGAGGCAATGCCTTGCGTGTCGTCTCTACGCGCTGTTGACCTGCGAATAGCTCATGCTGCGAGTTGTCATGCTCAATGAGCGTGCCGAGCGCGTTCGCAACGATGGAGAATGTATAGTCGCCTACGCGCGGTAACAGCCCACTGCGCTTGCCTACAATCTTGAGATGCAAACCGGCCTCAGCCGCCAAAGCCAGGACCTGTGTTTCGATGATTGGCTCCAACTCCTCTAGCACGAGTGCACTATCCACCTGATATAAAAAAGCTGCCAGTTCAGCGGATGGCAGCGGATTGAGCGCACCCAATTTGAACAGCGCTACCTGCGCAGCAGAGGCAGGTGAGAGCTGTAACAACTCTTGCACATAGGTATAGCTCACACCAGCCACAATAATGCCCACTTTTGGTACGCCAACACGTGACTGCTCCGGCCAAGAGACATGATTGAGGTCTGGCAATTGGCGAAAGAGTTCACCGGCCTGTGCAAGACGAGCGAGAGCCTGCTTATGCTGCTCACGAGACCACTGGGACGTCGCTTTGGTGAACTTTGCGGGATCGCGTAGAAAGCTGGCAACGCGTTGCGGTTTCTGTGCGATCTGACCAACGCGAATAGCGGCAGTTGTCTGGGCAACCGCTGTGGTGGAGAGCACAAGTACTGGCGCACCAACCTGTTCAGAGACTTCAAATGCCCGCAACGCCATCATATAAGCTTCTTGCGGGGTTGCAGGCATCAGCAGAGGCAGAGAGGCCAGTTGCGCATAATAACGCGAGTCTTGCTCAACCATGCCATAGTAGGCCCCAACATCATCCACGGCATAGATGACCAGCGCGCCAATCACCCCACTATGCGCTATCGAGAGCAGCGAGTCAGCCATCACATTGATACCAGACATTTTCATCGACACCAGGCTGCGTTTACCAGCCCAGGCCGCACCTGAAGCAACCTCAAGAGCAACTTTTTCATTAATGCTCCACTCCACTGTAATATCATATTCTCCAGCGATAGGCAGTAGAGCCGCCAGCGTTTTTGTTCCAGGGCTGCCAGGATAACCGGTCGCTACGGCAATACGCTTATCCAATGCGGCTCTTGCAACCGCCTCATCACCCGATAGCAGGAGCTTCTTCCCCGGCGCAGTTAGAATGTTCATAGGTCTTCCTTTGGATAGCAGATCAAGGCATGTTCCTATCACCAGCACGATATGGTAAGGGACATAGTTCCTATTTTACCCTATCTGGTCCAGACATACCTGGGATGCGTACTACTCAACAGGAAGATGGTATATAACAGAGGCAAAATATTAGAGGAAAAAACAGAGAGGAAGATATAGTCACCAATCCTTCCACCCATTTGGTTTATCTTCAAAACGTGGATAATAATTTTCATTAGTTGTATCATAATATGAATATCCTGCAGTTCCTTTTCCTTTTTTTGATATTATTGCATCTGATGCTTCTTCATCTGATGCTTCTTCTTCTGATACTACTTCATTTGGTACTTCTCCATTTGGTGCTTCTCCATTTGATACTTCTTCTTCTCTCATAAGTCCCCGCATCGCAGTAGAAAGTTCCTCCTTCGCAGTAGAAAGTTCCTCCTTCGCAGTAGAAAGTTTCCCCTCCGCAGTAGAAAAACTCCCCTTTCTCTTGTTAACTTCCTTATTCCTCGAAGAAACTTCCGATCTCAGCGAAGAAACTTCCGATCTCAGCGAAGAAGCTTCCGATCTCAGCGAAGAAAGCTCTTTCTCAACCGTCTCGAGTTCCTCTTTCACCGTCACCAAATTCGCTGGTTCCTGCCTCTCAACGACGGTTACACGCATCGCCGTAATGTCCTGAGCCGTTTTCTCAAACCACTTGTCCGATTCTTTAAACCACTTGCCCAATTCTTTAAACCTCCCGCCCCATATCTTTGTCTTCTCATTCCATCCTTCCTCCCTGTCTCTCTCTTCTGCCCAGCTTATAATCGCTATATCACGAGAACTAATATCACTATTCCAGTTCTTAATCTTCCTCTTCCAGCCCTCAATCTTCTTATTACAGTTCTCAATCTTCTCCTTCAAGTTCTTACGCTTATTCGACAAGCGCGACCAGTCTTCCTTAGAAATGTGACCCGGCCTTGTCTTCAATTCAGGTATTTTTGATGCAAATGTAGCCATAGCTGATTCAAAAACATCTACCATTTTGCGAAATTTATCTACCTCGTCCCCCAAAGTAGTTAGGCCTGAACTAAACCCATTTATCTCATCTTTTAGCGAATTAAATTTTTCCCTCTTTTCATTAAATGTCCCCCTCTTTTCATTAAATTTTTCCCTCTTTCTATTAAATTCTACCATAAAACCATCAATTTCTTTTAAAGATTTCTTTACATCCTTTCCAAGATCTAAATCTCTCAATACATCTATTTCTGCTATTCCAGATCCAGAAGATTCTTCTGACCATCGTCTTTCGCTTCCCGCATCACTGTTCACCGTTGAGCCTCCTTATGAAATCATCTGAAATCATCGTCTGAAGTTCTTCTTTAACTACAGCGGATCTGGCACTGTCAGGGAGAGATTATTTCCTGGCAATGTCCACCTACCAGTATAACCTATCAACAAAGCTGCACACCAGGGGGAATAGGAGGAAAGAAATGCCAAATCAGACTTTTACGGTACATTCGCTCCATTAAAAGTTTCTGTTGCTCTAAAGTTTCTTGCTGTTCTATAAGTCCCTGCTCCGCAGTAGAAACTTCCTTCTTTGTCCTCTTAAACATTGACATCTTGCCCTTCAGTTCTCGCGCGAACCTGCCATTGCCAGGAAGAGATTATTTCCTGGCAATGCTCGCTCACCAGTATAGCCTATCAGCAAGACTGCATACCAGAGGAATGGAGGGAAAGAAATGCCAGATCAGGCTTTTGCAACGCACGTCAAGAGGCTGTCTCATGGGTATACTTCTACATGTTTAAACTGTTCATGTAGTGAGATGAATCACAAATGCATACATCTCACTACATTTTCAGAAGCTGTTATAACCTCTTTTAACTGTAATATTTCTTTTATCAGCTTATCTTATGCTAATCAGTCCATACCCAGTCACGAATTTCTGGCATATCTTCGAGATGCTCCTGCACATAGGCTCGATGCTGAGCGAGCAGGTCGTTGCATTGCTGTAAAAGCGGTGCGGTCAGATTGTGCACGCGTCTGGCACGTCTCATCGCTTCGATGCAGAGATGGTAGCGGCTCATCCCATTGAGTACCACCATATCGAATGGCGTGGTAGTTGTGCCCTCTTCGTTGAAGCCACGTACATGGAAGCGTTTCGCATTGGGACGCCCATGTACGAGTTCATGGATTGCTCTCGGACCACCATGGAAGGCAAACACCACCGGTACATCTTCAGTAAAATGCTCCACAAACGTGGCCTCAGAGACACCATGCGGATGTAAGAGAGGAGGATACAGCGTCATCAGGTCTACGACATTGACAACGCGCACCTTCAGTTCAGGAATATGGTGACGCAACCAGCAGGCAGCAGCAATGGTTTCCTGCGTTGGGATATCACCTGCACACGCTAGCACAACATCGGGTTCAAGATTCCCATCATTGCTGGCCCAGTGCCAGGTAGAGAGACCACGGGTACAATGCTCAATCGCTTCCTCTTTGTTTAGCCATTGGAGTTGCGGCTGTTTATCGATAATGATCAGGTTCACATAGTTGCGGCTACGGAAGCAGTGGTCTGCCACAGAGAGCAAGCAGTTGGCATCTGGCGGCAGGTAGATGCGCGCGACCGTGCCCTTCTTCGAGATGACAGCATCAAGCAATCCAGGTCCCTGGTGACTAAAGCCATTATGATCATTGCGCCAACACGTTGAAGTCAAAAGAATATTAAGGGAAGCAACGGGCTTGCGCCAGGACAATTTGATCCCCTCTTCCAACCATTTTACGTGCTGGACGGTCATTGAGGCAGAGACCATCGCGAAGGCTTCGTAGGTTGCGAAAAGACCGTGGCGTCCAGTCAGCAGATATCCTTCGAGCCAGCCCTGGCAGAGATGCTCGCTGAGCACCTCCATCACGCGACCAGTGGGTGAGATATGATCATCTGCGGCAACAATGGGTTCGACCGAACAGCGGTTCTCCACGTCAAAGACATTGCCAAGGCGATTCGAGTTGGTTTCATCTGGACAGAAGACACGAAAATTCTGCTGCTCAACATTGCGTGTAAAGAGGTCGCGCAGCATCTTTCCGAGTTGCCGCGTCGACTCATGACGCTCGGTCGCTGGTTTTTTGACAGGAATGGCATAGTCCGTAAACGGTGGAATATCCAGGTCAACGAGGATGCTTCCGCCATTGGCATGCGGATTGGCCCCCATACGGCGCGCTCCCATGGGTGCGAGTGCCGCTAGTTCGGGTACAAGACGCCCGCGTTCATCGAACAGTTCTTCTGGGTGGTAGCTGCGCATCCACTGCTCCAATATATGGAGGTGATCAGGGTTAGCTTTCACATCGGCCACGGGGACCTGATGCGAGCGGAACGTATCTTCGATTAGCAGGCCATCAACCTCTTTGGGACCAGTCCAACCCTTTGGTGTACGCAGAACGATGGCAGGCCACACTGGTTGGCCTGTAAAGCCGTGGGTACGAGCCTCTTGCTGGTAGGTACGAATTTTCTTATAACAGGTTTCTAACGTCATGGCGAAGTCCGCATGAACCTGCAATGGATCATCACCCTCCACAAAATGGACCTCGTAACCATGACCGGTGAGCAACTGCTGAATCTTCTCGTCAGCGTACCGCCCCAGTACTGTTGGACCAGAAATTTTGTACCCGTTCAGGTGCAAAATAGGAAGTACGGCCCCATCACGTACAGGATTCAAGAATTGGATGCTCTTCCAGGCACCTTCCAGTGGCGCAGTCTCCGCCTCACCATCGCCAACCACGGCTGCAACGATGAGATCAGGGTTATCGAAGGCAGCACCAAAGGCATGGGAAAGGACATAGCCTAATTCACCACCTTCGTGAATAGAGCCAGGCGTCGGAGCGCTCACATGACTGGGCACACCTCCTGGTGTAGAGAATTGACGGAAGAGACGTTTCATACCCTGTGCATCCTGCGTAATCGTTGGATAGGTCTCCGTATAGGTCCCCTCTAGATAGACGTTTGCCAGCAGTGCAGGTCCGCCATGTCCAGGACCCGCAAGATAGATGACATTACAGTCATAATCCTGGATCAGCCGATTGAGCTGGACGTAAATGAGGCTGAGTCCCGGTGAGGTGCCCCAGTGACCAAGTAAGCGTGGCTTAATATGGTCAGGATGTAAATCTTCTCTCAGGAGGGGGTTGTTCTGTAAATAAATCTGACCTATCGTCAGGTAATTAGCCGCATTCCAATAGTTGCACATCAGTTTGAGACGTGCCTGATCAACGTGTGGCATGCTTTCCTCCAAATTAGTAAGTATCTTCTATCTGTGAATAGGTGGCAACTGATAGTGCCTTGCATTTAGATGAGTATGTATGAGCGGATCGCCATTGATCAATCTCAGCATATAGGTACTTTATCACAGCCTGATCACACATACATCTGCTCGTGTCACAAATGCATCACGAGACAGATAGTTTCCTGAGTGTCATAGCATTCTTCGCATATGTGTGACGACTTTGTGATGCGCATCTCTCTTCCCGTAACCTCTTTGTGATAAGAAGCAGCTATGCTAGAAAACACACAATACTCTTATTAACGCATGACGACGTTCTCATATGTCAAAAAATTCACGGTTTGCGGGGAAAGGTATACCATTCCCAAAAGGAGATTAGTATGGCCTATCGTTTCCGAGTCAATGAACAAAGGTGCATTAACTGCGGCATTTGCATGGATCTGTGTCCCGTGCGCTGCCTGGATATGACACGTCCGACGGGAGAAGGTGAACTTGGTCTCCCGAGTGAGCGACGAAGCCCGATACCTGGAGATCGAGCCAATCGCTCCTGGATGATGTTAGCACCCATTCAGGTTGCCCCATGTATCGGATGTCAGGTATGCGCTCAAGAATGCCCAACCAACGCCATCGCGATTGAAAGTGGCAACAAAGCAGTCACATACGCTCACCGTGGTCCCTTATCGTATCTGCCTGTTGAAGGTGGATGGCAACCACTCGACGCCTATACCCACGCCTCGCCTGAAGAGCCTGGCGAGACGCCATGGGGCGAAGGCCGATCTTGGCATGTCGCAGAAAGGCGTGAGACCTGGCAAAGCTGGCGTACGTGGCTTGGCGAACGCAAAGAGGATCTGCGCGCTCCTTGTCAGGCCGCCTGCCCGGTCGGAACAAATGCTGGCTTGTATGTCAGTCTTATTGCAGAAGGACGCTATGATGAGGCCTACCAAGTAGCGGCAGAAAGCAATCCTTTCCCAGCTATTTGTGGTCGCGTCTGCACCGCACCCTGTGAAGCAGCTTGCCGTCGCGGCGAATTCGACGAACCCATTGCCATTCGTGATCTGAAGCGCTTCGCGGCTGATCATACGACCTTGGGGAAACGTTCGGCACCCCCAGCAACGCATCACTATAGTGAACGGGTTGCTATTGTCGGTGCAGGTCCTACCGGTCTGAGTGCAGCTTACTATCTTGCCAGGCGCGGATACAAAATCACCGTTTTCGATGCCATGCCCGTTGCCGGAGGCATGATGGCTATCGGTATTCCTGATTATCGTTTGCCGCGCGCCGAGCTGGAGCGTGACATTCAGGCAATCTGCGCTCTGGGCGTCGAGATACAGTTGAATATGGCACTGGGACGAGATATCTCACTGGAAGATCTGCAAAGAGACTACGACGCGGTCCTACTGGCCGTCGGAGCGCAACGCAGCCAGAAATTAGAGGTGTCAGGTGAAGCAGAATTAAAAGGAGTCATCCCAGCAACGCTGTTCCTCAAGCAGTTTAATCTGGACCCCGAGACGAGCTTAAAGGGCGATGTCGTTGTCGTTGGGGGTGGCAGTACAGCGATGGACGCCGCGCGTTCGGCCTTACGCGCCGGAGCACAAACAGTGCAGGTACTCTATCGACGAACACGAGCTGAAATGCCCGCTCAGGCGGAAGAGGTCCGTGTAGCAGTTGAGGAGGGTATCCAGATACAAGAACTTGTCACACCACGAGCAATTCTTGGCAACGAAGATGCTTATGTCCAGGGCGTTGTCTGCCAATGTGTGCAGTTGGGTGAACCGGACAAAAGGGGTCGCCGCCGTCCTATGCCCATTGCCGGGTCATCTTTTACTATCGCCGCCGATGTTGTACTGGTGGCAATCGGAGAAGCACCAGACCCATCCTTTTTGCCAGCAGGCAGTAGAGTTGAAGTAACACCATGGGGAGGACTGCTGATCAATAAAGAAACATTGGCAACAGGCATGCCAGGCATTTTTGCCGCCGGTGACGTGACCTACGGGCCAAAAACGATCATTCATGCCGCCGCCCATGGCAGAAAAGCCGCGCGATCTATTCATGCCTATCTACGCAAGCAAGCGCCAGGGACAATTACCGAGATGCCAATGGACGAAGTGGAAACAGCGTCAGCCTTGCCAGTGGATGGCATGGTACACATTGATTTGCGTCTAACGCCACGAGAAGAGATGCCATTGCGTCAGATGGGAGATCTCAGGCAAAATCGCTCCGTGGAGCCTGAGCGAGGTTTTACTGAAGAGCAGGCTCGCCATGAAGCAAGCCGGTGTTTACGGTGTGATCTTGCTTATAGGTGTCCAACGATACACATCATTACGGCTGATAGCGTGAAATCGGCTCAAACGCTACGAACTCGTTGATACTGTCAGTTTCTCACTACAACTATGGAGGTGTGACTATGTCACCACAAGATCTTACGAACGCCATTATCAGTGGTATAAACGCTGGCGGCGAGCAGTTCCTGGAGGGAACGCTGGCGGCTGCCTTGCCTATTGTCTGGATCGTCATCCTGGGCTTACATTTGGGCCGTCCGTATATCCTGGCAATGATTGATCGTTTTACACTGCGACTAGGAGCGGACCTGCTCTGGCTGATCTATGTGGCGTTGCGCGATCTTTGCATCGTCTCAGGGGTGGTTATGAGTTTTATGTTCTTCTTCCCAGATGTTGTCACTGCCGATGCCTTGCCACTGACAGGGGGACTTGCCGCGGTCGCATTGTTTGCCGCCCTGCTGGTGAAACTCATGGCCGATCCTGATCATAACTTGCGCGACTTTCGTCTGACGACACTCTTGCTAGGTACCGGGGCTGCGCTCTACTTTATTCCTTATCTGCTCGGGGTGCAAGCGAATGCAGTTGCCACAGGACCTTTCCTGTCCATCAGCAATTTTCTCGTCACCAATACCAATCCGAACTGGGCAGTGGGAATCAGCTACATCTCTATTGTGCTGTTAGCCATCTTCGGTTTACTTGCAACCATTTACGTACTCAAAACCGGCGGGCATGCAGAAGAAGTTGAAGCTGGGGCAACAAACGAGTAGCTTTGCAACAAAGAGAGTCTCCTCTTGCCTACATCAATAGGAGGGAGAGAGATCAATAGAAAAGAAATAGTTCTATGAATACGCGGATAGAGCGTCTATGCACAAAGGCATAACGCCTCTTGGAGGCGAGAGGAGCATATAATGAAACCAGATGATGTCGCAAATGCGATTACCCAGGCTCTTGTACAAGGTGGCTCACGATGGATGGTGAGTTCCATCGTGGCATTTCTGCCAGCACTATGGACGATGACTCTCATGTTACATCTCGGACGCCCCTATGTGTTACGCACCCTGCGTCGTTGTGGATTGCGACTCGGTGCGGATGTCTGGTGGATGTCCTACTTACTCATGCGTGATGGCGTCTTACTGATCACGTTTGCATTGAGCTGGATCTTCTTCAATCCGAATCTTGTGGCTGGTTCAGCACTGCCAATTACCGGTCCACTAGCGACCCTCGCGCTCCTATTGGCCCTGGCCGTCAAACTTTCCTATCGGGTCGACGATGATGTCACAGCCTATCGCTTCGCGACCGCGTTCCTGGTCGTGGGCGCGACTCTCTACTATGGGCCGCTAGTCTTTGCGGTAGAAGCGACAAGTCAAACATATCTGTCCTGGTTCGTGCAGACCTTTACCAGCAATACAAATGTCGGTGTGGCCCTGGTGATTATGTGGATAGGACTCATCGGCGCACTAGCGGTGATTGGCTGGCTTTTCCTGCGGGTCTGGCAAGCCTCGACTCGCAGCTTTGCCAGGCAGCAGCAAACGATCAGTGAGGAACCAGTCACACAAAAACGCGCTCCGGTCATGCCCTGATGCACCTTGATTTGATCTCTTACAGCGTGCTCAAAAGAACCGAGTTCCGAAAGGATGTGAAACTGCCCCCCTTTTTGTAGAAGAAAGAGGGGCAGTTTCTGCTATGCAATGTACAGGAATTGCTATAACGCCCTGAAGATCCACAGACGGAAACAACCATCCGAACACGCCGCTGCGTTCAATACGGCTGTGATAGCCATGTGATGCTGTTGTCTCTGGCTGTGATAGTGTCGTGATAAAGTCCTTGTATGCTATGACCAACAAAGAAAAGAGGCACGGACAACAAAAGCGGACGCACAATGGAACGTCTAAGCGATCAACAAACAGCCTCTTTTCTTCCGAAACCTGCCAACGCAAGAGAAACAGGTGTTTTGAAAAAGAGTGAAATTGACCACTTTCGATAGTTGATCTGACATTATTCATCCTAAAAAAGGAGTATGATCATGAAGACATTTCACATTCAGCCACGCGCAGCGACACAGATTGAGGAACCTCCTCTGGCAAAATTTCTCTTCGCCGACACTCGTATGGCCTGGCTCTGGTTAGTTGTTCGCTTGTATGTTGGCTATGAGTGGTTCACGGCGGGCTTCGAGAAAATGACCGGACACACGATCTTTGGGAAAGCGGCAGAAGGCGGGGCCTGGGTTTTTAATGCCAATGCAGGCGCAGCCATCAAGGGATTTGTGGCAGGTGCCTTAGCGAAAACAGGTGGCGCAAACCCGGCAGTGCAGGGCTGGTACGCTGCGTTCTTACAGCACATTGTCCAGCCCAACGCCGCAGTGTTTGCTTATCTGGTGACGTTTGGCGAGGTCCTGGTTGGTCTGGGCCTGGTCTTCGGTGTGCTCACCGGTATCGCCGCGTTCTTCGGCATCTTTATGAACCTGACCTATCTGCTGGCTGGAACGGTCAGTATCAACCCAGTCATTGGAACGCTTGCCATCTTCCTGGTGCTAGCCTGGCGGACCGCTGGCTACTTCGGTGGCGACCGCTACCTGCTTCCACTGTTGGGAACGCCCTGGACCGGCTCGCTTACCAGAAAGCAAAAGGATCATCCCAGCACCCCAGCGCACCATCTGGCATAATAACTCAAGTATGCTGATCAGTTCATGGAGGAAGTCCATGAGACAAAGCACAGACGAGTGAAGTCAGGATGACAAGAGTTTTGTCATCCTGACTTCACTTTTTGTGAAAAACGGTCTTCTCAGGCAGATAGTCAAGTCCAGTAGACCTCTTTCATGATTTTTTCACCTCTTGATCATATACTATGTTGATTGATGGAAAGGAGGCGGTCTATGCGCATCTTGATAGCGGAAGATGATCTCTACTTGGGAACAAGCTTGAAGAAAGGATTGGAAGAACAACAGTATGCTGTCGATCTCGTGGTCGATGGGGCAGAAGCGGTCTCATTGGGTCGTGTCATTACCTATAACCTTCTGATCCTTGACGTCCTTTTACCACAACTCGATGGGTTTGAGGTCTGTCGGCAACTGCGGAACCTCCATTTGAGCATACCGATTTTATTTTTGACGGCCCTTGATGATATTGATAGCCGTGTGACTGGCCTCGATCAGGGTGCCGATGACTATCTGACGAAGCCTTTTGCTTTTCGTGAGCTAGAAGCTCGCGTCCGGGCGTTACTGCGGCGGAACAGCCCTTCGAAGACGACAAATTTGAGATTTCTCGATATTACGCTGGAGACGTTGACGCACGAAGTACGCCGAGGAGATCGCATCCTTACATTAAGTATGAAAGAATATACGTTATTAGAGGTTTTGCTGCGCCATCCTCACCAAGTTTTGAGTCGTACGATGATTGCGGAACATCTGTGGAATATTGATGCCGAGAATCTCTCGAATGTTATTGATGTCTACATTAGCACCTTGCGCCGCAAACTCTGTGAACAGGGCGAACCGAATGTGATTCAGACCGTGCGCGGATTCGGCTATCAACTCAAGGAGTCCTGACATGCAAAAATCTCTCCATCGATACTGGCCGCTCGGCATTCGGGCACAATTGACGCTCTGGTACATTGCTGTCTTTTCGGTCTTGCTGGCCCTCTTTGGAATCGTCTTCTACTTACATTTACGTTCGACACTCGCGACGAGCTTTGATGCCAATTTGCAAGCACGTGCACAGGATATTGCTGCGAATAGTATTCAGCAGAATGGTTCCATCCTCATTCGTGATAAGACTGGTGAACTGGCTGGACTGGTCAGGAACAATGATACAGCAAGAACAAACGCATTAGGGCCAGCCGGTGATCTTGAAGCCCCTAACTTCGACGTTGATCTTGACGCGCTCATGCGCGTTCTTAACGTGCAAGGAAACGTCGAATATAGCACTCCTGACTTTCATACGCTAGCAGTTCCAGAAAACAGTGTGACACAATCATTACACGGCACCACCTGGCTCGGAACCATCACCGTCCACAATGGACAAACATTACGTCTGTACAGTAAGCCACTTGTTGATCATGGTCGAGTCTTTGGCGTTGTGCAAGTTGGCATCTCGTTGACGCCATTACATACAACATTGGACAGCGTTGTCCTGGAACTCCTGCTTATCGTGCCATGTGTCTTTGTGATTGGAGCCATTGGAAGCTACTGGCTCGCTACACGCGCCTTTATACCAATTGAACGACTGATCGATACGGCACATGCTATCAAAGAAGGCAATCTCCATCAGCGTGTTCCTATCCCCCGCGCGAATGATCAGGTTCAGCACCTTGCCCTTACCTTTAACGAGATGCTTGACTATTTAGACAACGTCTTCACTCGTCAGCGTCGTTTTACCGCAGATGCTTCTCACGAGTTGCGTACTCCTGTTGCTGCTATGCGCAGCATGACCGATGTGGCATTGATCCATGAGATGCCGAAAGAAGAATATATCAGTCTTCTCCATGATGTGAATAGTCAAGCTGAACGCCTGGCGCATCTTATTAACGATCTGTTTACCTTAGCACGTGTAGATGAGGGACATATCCAGTTTGAGCGACAGCCGGTTCATCTAGAAGCGCTAGCAAACGACATGGCAGCCTCCTTAGAGTGGCTGGCAGTTGAACGGGGCATCGCCCTGAACGTGCAAACAGGTGAGCCTGCTATCGTTATCGGTGACGAAGCACGCCTACTTCAGATGATGATGAATTTGCTGGAGAATGCCCTGACCTATACGAAACGCGGAGGAAAAATTATGCTGAACGTTGAGGTGAAAGGCACAAACGTTTCCTTCGCAGTTTGCGATACGGGGATCGGAATTGCCCCGCAGCACATTGAGCATATCTTTGAACGCTTCTACCGTACGGATGCGGCGCGCTCACGTGCTGCTGGTGGCACCGGACTTGGACTCTCCATTGTGGAATGGATTGTGCATATGCATCATGGCACTATCCGCGTAGAAAGCCAGCTAGAACAGGGATCGACCTTCACTGTGATGTTACCCCTGGCAACCGAACACACTTCTTACGCGACTATACCTGGAATGTGAC
The DNA here is from genome assembly GCA_963802635.1 of uncultured Chloroflexia bacterium. GTDB lineage: Bacteria > Chloroflexota > Ktedonobacteria > Ktedonobacterales > Ktedonobacteraceae > CAVTLG01. Next base: position 3,176,976 of record CAWDJJ010000001.1, read on the forward strand.
TGGCAACGTGTCGATTACATCTGAGGAGGCATGGTGGATCACAACTGCGGTGCATTTGGTAGATGCCGGTGCACTGTCTGTTGCTCCTCTTGTGCTGTTACCACGCTTGCGTTGACTCACAATTCTCCGTTGCTCCCCTTCTCAAGTGGAAAGGTCAGAAAAAAAGTCGATCCTACTCCTTCCACCGACTCGAACCAGATACGCCCATTTTGTCGCTCAACCAGTTCGCGACAGAGATAGAGTCCCAGACCTGTTCCTCCTATTCCATAGGTCTGAGCGTTGTTCGCCCGCACAAAGCGACTGAAGATGCGGGACTGCTGCTGAGCAGGGATACCGATACCCTGATCCTTAATACTGAGTACAGCCATCTTCGTGCCCTCATCGAGACATATGCGCACCTCGATATCACCCCCTGCAGGACTATACTTGATCGCATTTTGCAGCAAATTGTTCAACACTTGCTCAATGCGTCGCGTATCACCTAGCACTACCAGATGTGGAAACGCCATCTGGACGGAGAGCAGATGACGCTCCGTTGTCATCTGTACCCGTGCCACTAAGCGCTGAAGCAGCGGAGGCAGGTCCACAGCTTCCGTCTGCAGTTCGAGCCGTCCGGCCTGCATACGCGTTACGTCAAGCAGATCTTCCGTCAGTTCGACCAGGCGATTTGTTGCTTGCTCGATCTCTTGCAGTGACTCCGTTTGCCACTCGGCAAGTGCGGGTCCCTTCCCCCGTGCTGTTTGCACCAGGAGCGTTTGCGCAAAACCTTTCAGGATGGCGAGAGGTGTCCGCAACTCATGTGCCGCGAGTGCAATGAACTCATCTTTGAGCTGTTCGGTTTCCTTCAAGATGGTCACATCCTGATGCACAACAAGCGCCATAGGTTCTGGCATGGTCTCGCTCGTCTTTGATGGGCGCAGCAAGTGATGTGCATCCAGGGCCACCGCACTTACCAGCACAGGCACAACTGTCCCGTCTGGACGACAAATGCTTTCCTGCTGTTGATGCACATGCACGCTATCTTGCACGGCTCGCAGCGTTGCAAGCTGTGATGAGGTAAGCGTACGACCATCTACGCCAAAGATACGTATGCGCCGCTCCTCAAGAAACGCTGTGAGAGATTGGTCATGCAGCCACTCTGCTCCCCAGATTGCTAACGTCGCGCGATTGGCAAGCACTAAACGCGCATCCTGCCCCTGCACGAGATAAACACTACTGGGCAATTTATCGAGAATCATTTGTAGCATAGAAAGACGGGCTTCCACCTCGGCATGCACCTCACGCTCACTTTCTCTTACCATATGTTCCCGCTCACGGATGCGCCGTTCCGTCACATCATGCCAGACGATTACCGCTCCAGAGATGGTCGGCCCGGCCTGATTTCTTGTATCGTCGCTCGGCAGCAATGGACCTGATGGTCCGGGGTGACGAAGCGGAGAGGCAGTCACGACGTATTCCTTTCCCTCTCCATGCTCACCGCTGACCACCACAGTCTTGTCCTGCACAACCCGATCCTTCAATACCGCACGAGCTGGCTCATAGAGTAAATTTTCAAGATGTTGGTCGCCCTCGGCATGGTCCCGCAATTGCGCACATATGTGCTGAGCCGCTTTGTTTTCACGCAGAACCCGCGCCTCTCTGTCAACCAGTATGATGCCATCCGCAATATTTTCAAAGATGGCATTCAGTTCCTGGGCATGCATATGCATACCCTGGTAAAGCCGCGCATTTTCGAGGGCCACAGCGGCCTGCGTTGCCAGACCAACCAATAGTGCCTCATCAGCAGGCGTAAAGCGGTTGGGTTGCGCGTGTCCTAGAAGAAGACCTCCACGCACCTGTCTCTCTCGATTGAGCAATGGTGCACCCAGGAAAGCTGCGTACTACCGGATGTCCATGAGGTATCCCCATCGAGCGCAGCTCTTCCACGGGCAACTGTCCATGTACGAAGGCGGAAGCAGCCTTTCTTGCCATATCTCGCGCGTCAATGGCTGGTGTATCTGTTGGGGATGCAATGTGTACCAGCACATCTGGCACGAGCACCGAAACCCCATGCCGAAAAATAGGAGCAAGCAAACCTTCTCCCCCAAGGGGCATGCGATGAAAAAGAGCTTCCTGCTCCTTTGTGACCCCTACAACAGCGGCCAGATGAAAGAGCTTCCCATCCGAAGGTACAAGTGGTTGCCCAGCCTCATCTGTTGGGCGTATGCTAAAGGCCGCAAATTGTGCACCTGTCAGCTCACAAGCTGTCTCTGCAATCAATTGCAAGAGACGTGTCTCATCCAACTCACTCATAAGTGCCGCGCCAACACGACTTAAGGCTGCAAACCGTTCTGTTGTCAAACGTGATGTATTTACCTCATCGGGTTTCATCTAGTCACTCTTTCTCCGTGAAGAGGGGGTCTCTCCTCTGCCGCAACGTCCTTTGTTCGTGATGTGATTGTGATATAACAGCCCCTTTTGTGCTATCACTGTGAGTGCTGCTTCTGTATAATAAATGACATAGCAGGGACCTGGCAAGTTCTTGCATGGAACACGCAAAATAGATGAGTGAGATACGGTATGGAAAGACAGCCTAAGCAGACAGCAGCATATCTCCCTGAAATCATCGCAGCACAGGCAGATCTTGCACGCCTTGCCTTTAATAAGACCGCTAATGACAAACTCAATACGACTGCCACACGGCTACTCACACAGCTATTGGCTGTCTGTGCCGCGCAACGCGGTGCATGCCTTCTCGTATCATCTCCACCTACTCATAGAGATGTGCCGGGTCAGCAAACTTCTTTGCATAGCAGGAGCGCGCAAATCTGCGCGTTGCACAATATGCAGAAAGAGGAGGCTCTCAACTTCATTTCGTCTTTCTCGACTGAGGATATACAAACACTGCCTTCCGTCGGTGAGGTTTTCTGGTTGCTGTGGAGACCACCTCTGTCTCTTCCTACAGAACAAGACCCATCGCGAGAAGAAAAGACAAGTGAGACGATGCGTTTTCAACAGGCTCTCTTCGTCTTTGGCTGGGAGCCAGGTGACAAGCAGAAGCAGGCACTTGAGGTACAGAAGGCAATAGCAATCCTGCCGCATCTGACGGAGACCGTTGGAGTTGTTATTATCAATGCCTTGCTGCTTGAGTATATTCTGGACATTGAAACCATCTCGTATCGTGAAGACCTGCGCGAGATGGAGTTTCTCAAAGCAGAAATGCTGGCAAGTGTCAGCCATGAACTACGCGGTCCACTGGCAACCGTGAAGGGATACGCTGCGACGCTCCTGCGTCACGAGCAGCATATCTCCCCTGAGGAGCGACATGAATTTCTCGTCGCGATCAATGAGAGTAGTGATCGCCTGGCTCGTGTGGTTGATGCCTTTCTGGAAATGTCCGAATTGGAGACGGGTTCCATCGTCATTCACCGGAGCGCAGTGAATATTGGACAGCTTGTCCGTGAAGCGATCATGGCAGTAGAACAACAGCTCAGGGCGGAGGCAAGCGCCGCCCCTACCCTAATCAATCAACCGAGTATGGGCGACACCTCGCGCACGCCCTGGGTGTTCGCTGTCCATCTGCTCGATAGCCAGGAACAACCACTCGACAACGACCTTATTATCCAGGCAGACCAACGTCGTCTGCGTGAGGTGATGGACCAATTGTTAGCGAATGCCGTCACTCACGCACAAAGCAGTGGCAACATACACATCGTCATCCGTTCAGGCATGATGCAAGATACGCTCAATTCCCTCCGCTTCCCATCAAAAAAAATGCAGCGCCGCCTCTTCGATGCTATGCAGAGACATCATCGGATGCTCGCAATCAGTGTCAGTGACGATGGAAAAGGCATACAACCTCAACATCTTGAGCGCATCTTTGAGCGCTTTTACCGAGTTGACACTGCTCTCACACGTGAAGTGAATGGGCTAGGACTGGGACTCACGGCATGTAAGCGTATTGTCGAACTCCACGATGGTGTTATGTGGGCGGAGAGCGAGTTCGGGAAAGGCAGTACGTTCCATGTATTCCTCCCCATGCATGAAACAGCAAAGAGCAATAGCATATGAATAGCAGCGATTTATATTGCCTTGCATTCAGATGAAACGAAAGTTGCGTTTCTGAATGCATATGGGTATGAGAAGGAGTAACAAAGCATGCCTGCCAAGAAACCGACGATTTTGACAGCCGATGATGATCCACAGTTGTTGCGCTTAATTGCACGCAACCTGCAATTTGAGGACTATGAGGTGCTCACGGCCAGTGATGGTCAGCAAGCGCTTGACTTGATTGAGGCACATCGGCCTGATGCGGTCCTCCTCGATGTCATGATGCCGAAGATGGACGGTTTTACCGTTTGTCAACGCGTCCGCGAATTCTCGCAGGTGCCTATCATTATTGTTACTGCGCGTGGGCAGGATCAGGATAAGATACGCGGACTGGACCTGGGTGCCGATGATTATCTGACCAAACCCTTTAGCGTCGATGAATTGCTGGCACGCGTGCGTGCGGTCCTCCGCCGAGCACAATTCATGTCAAGTGAAAGTATTGCACAGGTGCTGCAAACCACAACCACAATTGGGGATCTGACCATTGACTATGTGCAACATCTGGCGACAATGCTTGGTCGGGAGCTGACTCTAACACCTATCGAGTACCGCCTCTTATCCTATCTAGCACAAAACGCCGGACGTGTCATCACGCAAGGACTACTCCTCGAACATGTTTGGGGATCTGACTATGTGGGAGAGAGTCATATGCTCCAGGTCAACGTGAATCGCCTGCGGCGCAAGCTCGAACCAGATTACACACACCCGCGCTACATTCTAACCAAGGTCGGTATTGGCTATATGCTTGCTACGCAATAGCACGTTCAGGAAAACAATAAAACGATATGCATTCAGAGAAAGAGAAGTGGAAGTAGTGGTAGGAGATCCTTCGTGATATACTCTCTCTAAACGTTTTTTGTCTCGCAAGGATCTTCCAAAGGAGAATGCAAATGCCACCAGAGAGCCGCAGAAGAGAGAGCGATACTACTGACGCTCCTGGGAAGACCGAGGCTCCCGGGTCCGCTCCGGCGTTAGCGGATGTTCTACGACATCATGATGTCTACAAGGGTCCTCAGGGTGTGCCTTCCCACACAGATCATAGGATGCTAACCCAAACCAAACAGCGAACGATTGACCCCCACCTTCTGAGGATGAAGCCGGAGGATAAACCTGCATCCCTTCTTCCTACTGCTTTTCAAGTGCCAGCCCCAGGCCATCTATTGTGCAAGGAGGGAACGAGCGACTCTCGCTCTGCGATGACGACACAAGTTCCTGAGGGTTGTCAGTCACTCCAGAAGACGGATCAAGATACAACGGGGCCTCTTGAGGCAGATCTGCCAGCACTAGACAATGAATTAAAAAGGAAGCAGAAGGATTTAGATACTATTGCTTCATTCTATCAAAGTTGGAGAAGTCTCGAAGCAAAATTATCCAAAGGTGAAAAAATTTTAAGCGAAACGTTAATGGACATAGAAGAGTTAAAACAGAGAAAAAAAGGTTTTAAGAGAGAAAATATAAAAATAGGAAGAAAATTAAAGATTTTAGAATTTAGCACTTTGCCTCAACAAGAAGAAGCTCTCGCTCCACTCAGTGAAAAGGTTTCACTCTCCACACAGGAAACTGTGAACAAATTATTAGAAAAAATAAAAATAGAAAAGGAAGTGATTAGTGATGAGTATTGTTCAACAATTGTAGATTTAAAAGCAAATTATCCACAAAGACTTGAAAAAGTTCGTAAATCTATAGAAGTTACAAAAACAGATATATCGCAACTTTTTGTTAAAGATTTTATTAGCATAGAAACAGATATTGTTGATACTTATATTCATGAAGGTGAGTATGATCCATTAGAAAAGGCTCAAGAATGTACTACAAGGCTAGAGACAATGTATCAACGAATTTTCTTTGTCGAATCTGGACAAGCTAAGCAGGATGCAAAGATACAATGCGACGAAAAATGGGACGAAATGACATCAACCAGATTTTTTCAACAGAAAGTAGTGCCTTCTGTTCAAAGAAAGTTTTACGCAGCCCAAACTGAAGCTCTTGCTACTGCTATCACATTTTTAGACGGTTCTGAAACGACAGAAAAAGAAGGTCAGCAGGAAACCTTCCATAAAAAAGTAAAAGATTTAGAAGGTCAGCAGGAAACCTTCCGTAAAAAAGTAGTAGAAATAGATCCTGAACTGGAAGAGGCATTGCAAGGCCCTGGATTTCGTGAGGCAGATAGTCTCTATAAGGCATTGCTTGACCAACATGAAAAAGCTCTAAAAGCTATTGAAAAGAGAAATGAGTTGCAAAGAAAGTTAGAAGGAAAGACAAATGCATCTGACGTTGAAAGGGAACGCTGGGAAAAAGGTATTAAATTCCTTAAAACTGCTATTGCAGATCTAAAAAAGCCAGATGCAGACGTAAAAGATCCAGATGGAGATCTAAAAAAGCATTATGGGGAATTTTTGCAGCAAGAAGATATTAAAGAATATAAAGAAATCAGCGATCTTTACAAAGCAGTGCTTAAAAAGAATAAAGCACTTAGAGAAGCCAATGAAAAACTTACTAGCTTAAAGATACTATTAGAGCATTATAATGAAGTACTAATTCCTACAGCGCCAGATAGAGAGGGTCAGAACGATGAATCCGAATTCGGCAACAAACTCGAAGCATTTATAAAAGCAAGAATATTCATGGAAAAGCAACATCAAATGACTTTGGATGATACAAAGTTAATTTGCGATTATTACGATTTTATCGCAATAATGCCTTTACAGGAAATAATATCTCGAAATCAAGAAGCAATAGCAAGTATTGAAAGCGATATTGCCGACCATCATGGATTTTATGAGAAGAAAAAAGAGGAACATGGTACTATTGAAGCAGCTATTGAGAAAATGAGGCATACTCCCCAAACAGATCTTATCCAAGAGGCTGAGAGTGCTACGAATGTATCATTGAATTGGCTTGACACGCAACGCAGCAAGCTTCTCAATGAAATCGAAACCCTTACTGCTCGACAAGAGAGTATGCGTACGCGACTGGTGAGTCCATTACAGTCACAGGAAGCGCTTGGAGCACACGATGCCGCTATGACTTCAACGCCCACACTTCGAGAGATTGCCGTGCAAGAGGGAGCCAGTGACCAAAGCCTCAAGTGGTTAGAGGTTCGAGCTATAGCAAAGTACACAGAGCGCTTGAGAAACGTGTATTTCGAAAAATATGGAACAGAAATGCATATTGATAAAGCAGTTGCTTCAGCAAAGTTTCTCCGTGACCAAAGGCTTCTTGTCAAAGATACCGAAAAGTATATCGCCATTGCTGCTGACTTAGTACATGAATTTGGTGCAGGTTTGAATAGCTTTTACTTTCATAGCAAAACGTTTCAAGTAGAAATAGTGAAGCCATCAGAGACAAATGTCAATAGACGAGATTTGGTCCCATTAAGACTTACTCCGTTTGGAGATTTGTTAATGGGTGGTAAGAAGCTCAAAGGCAGCGTCATTGCGTCTCGCAAGGGTTATCCATACGAATGGATACTCTCAAAAAGAGGTTCTCGGGAAGGACTTTTTACTCGTGGTCTGGTTATGCCGCAGTCGGGCAGCGGAAATCTTGAAGATCTCAGCAAGCTGAAAAAAGATGGGAGTGTGGATATTTTTGCTGTAATCGCAGCAAGGGAGTTTGCAGAGGAAGCAAGGGAGTTTGCAAAGGAAGCAAAAGGATTTGAGATAGTATCAGGAACATTAAAAATTGTTAAAGATATAGAAAGAGGAGGAGAATATGTCAGGTTTTTTACTGCAGAAGCTGAAGAGACAAGTACAATAATTGACACGAAAGGAAATGGTGAAACTATAGGCACATGGTCACTGGATGTTATGAAGCTGATAAAAGAAAACAAACTTGATACTGAATATGATTTTCTTCATAATCGTGGGGAAAATCGTTTAAAAATAAAAATATATATTCTAGAAGCTGCATTGAAAGAAGGAGTTATTGATAGACTTCCGATAGAAGCTGATCCAGCATGGGAAGAGTACTTTATAAAGTCATATGATGTGGACCATATGGTAAGTCGTATTGAAGGACATATTATAGAAGTTAGAAGGCAAGCACGAAGGAAAGCACCAAAGATTTCTTGGAGTTTACTCGGTGAGGACAAGTGATTTCAATCGATGGTGCCTTTGGGAATCCAGTAAAGTCGGAGACCATTCCAACCCCGGAGTAACCTTGATGGTCTATTGGAAACGATATCAGTTAGCCCCTTCTTTAGAATGGTCTCCATAGAGAATATCAGAGAAGAGATGTTACTCATGTCTGGTGTATTTTAGAACGCTGGCGTGACCTGATCGGAAAAGTGGCAGGCGGCATAGTGTTCATGACCTTCCTTTGGATCGAGGGTTGGTTCAACTTCGTAGCAGATCTGCTGTGCCATTGGACAACGCTGGTGGAAACGACAGCCTGCAGGAATATTGACCGGACTCGGCAAATCACCGGCCAGAATGATCCGTTGACGCTTCTTCTCTATCTGCGGATCAGGAATGGGCACAGCGGAAAGTAGGGCCTTGGTATAGGGATGCTTCGGCGCAGTATAAAGTTCATCACGGTCGGCCACCTCGACAAATTTGCCGAGATACATCACCGCAATGCGGTCTGCTACGTGACGTACCACGCTGAGGTCATGAGATACAAACAGGTAGGTCAAATTAAACTCTTGCTGCAGCCTTTGCAAAAGGTTTAAAATCTGAGCGCGTATAGAGACATCAAGCGCTGACACCGGCTCATCGGCAATAACGAACTGCGGGTTAATCGAGAGCGCGCGCGCTATGACGATACGCTGTCGCTGACCACCACTAAACTCATGCGGATAGCGGTCAATATACTCAGGCCGCAAGCCCACGATCTGCAATAATTCTTCTGTCCGTTCACGAATTGCCTTGCTTGTGCCCATTTTATAGATGTGCATGGGTTCAGAAACCAGTGAGCCAATCGTGAAACGTGGATTGAGCGAGGCAAACGGGTCCTGAAAGACCATCTGGATGTTCTGGCGCACCTGACGTAGCGACTCCCCATCCAAGCGTGCGAGATCTTGTTCATTAAAGAGAATCTGACCCGCTGTTGGCTTATAGAGCCGAATAATGGTCCGTCCAATCGTCGTCTTACCAGAGCCGCTTTCACCGACGAGGCCCAATGTTTTGCCACGCTCGATACTAAAGCTTACACCATCGACGGCTCGTACATAGCCAAACACACGTTGAAGCAGGATACCGCGTGTCAGCGGGAAGTGCATCTTTAAGTCATGCACCTCAAGCAATGTCTTATTGGCAACAACTGTATCAACCATCACTTATTCTCCTTGCAACATCTCTGCTGCTGCTCTAATTGCGGCACGCTGTGCTGCTTGTCTTGCCTGAAGACGGCGCTCTGCATATGTCTGCTCCTGTGGATCGGCAACATCAATCCAGCAAGCCTTTTTGTGTGTAGCATTCCCGGCTACAGGATCGAGTGGTGGCATGGTTTGGCAAACAGCACGAGCGTGATAGCAGCGCGGCATGAATGGACAACCAGAAGGTGGTTGCAAGAGATCGGGCGGTGCGCCTTCTATGGTTTTGAGTTCTTCCTGGCGTACCTCATCCAGGCGTGTGACTGAGGAAAGCAGTCCAATAGTATAGGGATGATGTGGATGAGCAAAGAGTTCATCGGTCGTGGCCTCTTCTACCACCTTGCCTGCATACATGACGATAACTCGGTCGGTCATACCAGCAACCACGCCCAGATCATGGGTAATCAAGATAAGCGCAGTATTAAATTCATTGCAGATAGCACTGATCAACTCAAGAATCTGCGCCTGCACCGTCACATCTAGCGCGGTTGTTGGCTCATCGGCAATGAGCAGTTTGGGATTGCATGCCAGCGCAATAGCGATCATCACGCGCTGCCTCATGCCTCCGCTGAACTGATGGGGATAAGAGTTCATGCGTTCTGCTGGTGCGGGGATACCAACCTGATTCAGCAGCCCAATAGTACGCTGGCGTGCCTCGTGATCGTTCAACTTGCGATGGATCTTGAGTCCTTCACTAATTTGCTTGCCAATCGTCATTGTTGGGTTAAGACTGCTCATCGGGTCCTGGAAGATGATGCCAATTTTGCCGCCACGGATCTTCTGCAGCGTCCTTTCTGGTAGTGCCAGCAGATCTTCCTCCTCGAAGAAGATATTACCACCCGCGTACTCGCCCGGTGGTTGTGCGATCAGATGCATAATTGAGAGCGCAGTCACGCTTTTGCCACAACCGCTCTCTCCAACGATGGCAACCTTCTCGCCTGGTCTGACGACAAAATTCACGCCGTCGACAGCACGAATACGGCCAGCTTTCACCTTAAAGTAGATCTTGAGATCCTGTACATCCAATAGATAATCATTCAATGCATTTATATCCTCTCACACTCGTTTCATTCAAAAAAGCGTCCTGGACTGGAAAACAGCAAGGGTAAGGCGACAGCCGCGTTTCTGACTGTTTAAGAGGGTTCCTCATTTAGCGCTCCGTCATGTAAGGATCAAGCGCGTCACGCAAGCCGTCACCGACCAGATTAAAGCTTAGCACCGTTAAGAAGATCAAGATGCCAGGAATAAGCACGAGAAGAGGATCAACATCAAGAAAGCCCCGACCATAGTTGATCATATTGCCCCAACTGGCATAAGGCGGCTGCATACCAAAGCCAAAGAAGCTCAGCACCGACTCAAGGATGATATTGATGCCGATCAGCAACGTTGCATTGACGATGATTGGCCCTGCCGCATTTGGTAGGATGTGTCTGAACATCAAGCGCAAGTTCTTCGCACCTATTGTTCGAGCGGCCATCACATATTCACGCTCACGCAACGCAATGAATTCGCCTCGCACAAGACGCGCTGCTGAAGTCCAGCCAAAGATGGAAATGAGCCAGATAACGCTTTTGGGAGTGTGATCGGTCAGCGCTGTTGACAGGACAAAAAGGAGGAGGTACAGTGGTATAGCTAAAACGACATCTGTGATGCGCATGAGCACGTTATCGATGAGGCCACCAAAGTAGCCTGCGAATGCCCCAATCGCCACGCCCAGGATAATCGAAACAAGCATTGAAGCCATGCCAATAATCAGTGAAATCTGTCCCCCAGCCATCGCACGGGCTAATTCGTCTCGCCCAACGTCATCTGTCCCCAGAGGAAATTGCCAGGAAGGAGGGGCAAACGTATCAGAGACACTCGTGACATGCAACAGATCTGGTTGATTATGTCCCGTCAAAGCAGGTCCCAGGAAACAGGCGATGAACAATAGGATGAGAGAGATTGCTCCGCCAAGCGCAACACGGTTGCGTATGAAGCGATCAAAGATAATGCGTCCCTGACTGCGCCGCTTCCGAACGAGTGCAGGTGTGACCTCTATGACTGGCTCCAATTCATCGGCAACGGATAGATTGAGTCGTTCTGGTGAATCCATGACTGGCCTCCTTCTATGAATAGCGTATACGTGGGTCAACTGCCGCGTACAGGATGTCTGCAATCAGGTTAGCAGCGATCACAAACAGAGCTGCAATAACCAGCATCGCCAGCAGCACTGGATAGTCTCTGGCACCCAGGGAATCGATAAACAGCAGACCTACGCCAGGCCAGGCAAAGACTGTTTCTGTAATGGTAGCGCCTCCAGCGATTGCGCCTAAGTCGATGGCAACAATGGTGATCAATGGGATTAATGCGTTACGCAAGGCGTGACGCGTAAGCACTGTTACAGGGCCAACACCCTTTGCGCGCGCAGTGCGGATATAATCTTGATTTTTCACCTCGATCATACTGGAGCGTAGATAGCGACTCCACTCGGCGATGAAGCCCGTTGCTAGTACAATTACCGGCAAGGTCATATGATTGATCTGGTCCCATGCACTATTGAAGGCATCGAAGGTAACGCCTGGAGTCGACATGCCAGATGTGGGCAGCCAATGCAGCGCAACGCCGAAGATTTCTTGCAAGATGAGGGCAAAAAAGAAGACCGGCATAGAAAGACCGAAATACGAGAGGGAGGTCAGCGTGTAATCGACTACTGTATTCTGGCGCATCGCTGAGATTGTGCCTAAGAGTACAGCAAAGATTAAGGCGACTGCAAACGCACAAATGAATAATTTGAGTGTAGGGGGGAAATGTTCACTCAGCACCTGCGACACTGGCTGGTTGGTCTCAAATGATGCACCGAAATTTCCTTGTAATGTACTCAACAACCACTTGATATATTGTACAGGCAGCGGTTGATCTACACCAAAGCGTTTCGCCAGATCTATGCGTCCTTGTGCACTCAAGCGTGGATTTAGGAATACGGTTTGTGGTCCTCCCGGCATCAGGTGGATCAGCCCAAACATTGCGATGGAGACCAGAAAAAGCAGTGGTATAGCTTGTAGCACCCTTCTGATAATGTATCTCCCCATTAAAAGCCCTCCATGATCGAGTAGAGAATAGTTGTCTTTGCGGGAAAGGACTGTGATTATTCCCAATAGTATAACAATTTCCTGGAGATAGAAGCAAGCCTCTGAGGAAATCTTTTGTAATCACTTCCTCAGAGGCTTTTCGCAGCGAGATCACCAAGGACAGAACGACAGACTATCCTGCCCAGCTATGTCGGTTTTAGCGTGACAGCATTAGCACTTGCCACCTGTACAATACCACTTCCAGACCTGGACGGTCTCAGATGAACCCTCTGCACCAATCACATAATTGTGGGTGGTGTTCTTCGCAGCCGCAAGATCGGTAGGAGCGTACTCTGTGACAAAAGGAAACTGAGTAAGATAGATCTGGTGGATCTGATCAAAGACCTCCTGGCGAGCAGTGGGATCAGCGGTTGACTCTTCTTTCACAAACAGCGCATCCAACTGGTGATTGCAGTAGCGGGAGTAGTTGCCACCGCCATATTGGTTCGCCGCTGTTGGGATCTGAGAGCATCCGAAGAGTTGGCCGTCGTCACCATCGTAGGTGTAGGTTTCTTGGAACTCCGCCATACCATACTTGCTCACCTGTGCTTGCGGCAAAATGGTGCCGAAGAAGGTGTCAGCAGGATAGTTCGTGATATCGATCTTAATACCAATGGCCTTTAACTCTTGCTGGACGATATCTTCGTCTTCAGCACGCCAGGCATTGTTCGAGGTGGTGGAATAGGGAAACTCAAGCTCCTTGCCATTCTTGGCGAAGACGCCGTCTGATCCCAACTTATAGCCATCGCTCTCCAGCAGGGCTTTGGCGGCACTCGGATCATACTTGGGGCAAGCCACATTAGCCTGATAGCCGGGGACGACACCGCTTGGGTGATCGGTGCAGAGTGGAAGGGCTGCGCCATGTCGTGCCACCGAGATCAGTGTTGGCTGGTTAATGGCCTCTGCGACGGCTTTACGTACATCCAGGTCCTGCAAGAGCGGGTTATTCTCATTAAAGTAGATGGCTTCAAAACCGGCAGAAGCAGGAGCATGCTCCAGGTAATAACCCTTGAGAGCCTGGTACGAAGATGTTTTGGTCACATCCAGGAACCATGAAGAGTCAATTGCCCCAGATTGGAAATCAGTAAGGATCGTATCCTGGTCTGGCACAATACGGAAGACGATACTGTTCAGGTAAGGGAGTCCTGCCGCAGCCTGGTAATAGTCTGGGTTACGGGTGACAACAAACTCATTGCCCGGCTTGCTTGTCGTCACCGTGAATGGTCCGTTGGTGACGGTCGGGTTCAGGTTCTGCGAAGACTTCAAGACGTTGGCGGGGGCGATACTCTTAAAGATATGTTCCGGCAACGGTGCCAAACCTCCATCAACCCACACCGAGAGGAACGGCGAAAAGGCTTGAGAAAGGTGGAAGGTGATCCACAGATTATTATGCGAAACGGTTGTAGACTTAATAAGATTGATGCCTAAGGTATTTGCCGCGCCAAAGCTCGGATTATCCCAGAGCTTCCAGGTGAAATCAACGTCTTGCGCCGTCAGTTGTTGACCATCTGACCATTTCAGGCCTGGTTTGAGCTTGAAGGTCCAGGTCTTCAGGTCCGATGAGATATCTCCATTGGCCTGAGTTGGCACTTCTGAGGCCAATGCTGGAGTGATTTCCTCCGGTGGCAGTTCCCGAGAACAACGGGGTCCAAATGGCATTCTCCATCAAGACTGCGTAGGTTTCGGTGGAGCCATTGGGGATCAGCGAGTTGGGAGCTTCGTAGAGGTCGTCTATCCAGGTGCCACCACGTGTGGGCGTAGTGGTAGCAGGAGTGGTGGTGGTGGTACCCGACGGACCGCAGGCTGCGAGCAACAGCGTGAGCAGTGTCAGGAAAGAACACGCCATCACAAACGTTCGATTGGATCTCCTGAGCATGAAATCCTCCTTGAGAAAATGATAATTTGTTCAAAAAAGGAACAGACGAGAGATACGAGTGTAAGAGATAGATATGCTCTCAGTTACCTATCCAGCGGTTACAAACTTTCCTATTGGCACCGACGAGGAAAGTTGACGGCAACTAATGTATACTACGTTTGTATTTGGCTTTATCTCACAAAGATTCATACATGATTGATGGAATTGACCCTCGTTCAAAGAGCACTCCTGGGATGCGAGGAGTGCTCTTCGTACTGGCCGCATTGATACGAACATTGCGTTGTAGGAAAACACAATGCATCCTTTTGGCAGCATGTCCGTCTTTCCTGGCAGAACCATGAAAGAGAGTGAAAAAAGCAATGGTTACAATCACTGAGCAGGCATGGGAAGCGTTTCACGTGCCCCTGCATCAGTTCATTCGTCGCCGAGTGGCAGATGAAGCCACAGCAGAGGATCTGTTACAAGAGGTCTTTCTCAAAATCCATCAACATCGAGAAAGCCTGAGAGATACCCGACGCCTGGAAAGCTGGATCTATCAGATTACGCGCAATCTGATCATTGATTATTACCGCAGTTGTCATCAAACCATGACTTCACTGGACGCTCTGGAGGTGCTTGATCTCCCAGAGGAGCTTCCTGACGATAATATTATGAGCGAACTACTCCCCTGTGTCCGAGCAATGATCCTGGCACTTCCTGAGCTGGATCGACAGGCATTGGTCCTCACCGAATATCAGGGACTAACCCAGAAAGAGTTTGGAGAGCGCCTTGGCCTCTCCTTTTCTGGCGCGAAATCGCGCGTCCAACGAGCCAGGGAAAAACTCAAGCAAGCATTGCTGGCTTGCTGCCATTTTGAACTGGATCGGCAAGGGCACATTCTGGACTATCAGCCGCGCTGTGACTGTTGTGAGCAGCCTACCGGTTGTGACAATGCGACACTGGCAACGAGTCAGCAGGTGCGTCCTTTTGGCTTGGCCCCGTCTCTCCAAGCAAAAGCAATCGAGGGGAGCGCGATGCGCTTCTCGTGGTCAAGAATGGAAAGGAACAAACAGATGAAGACCGTCCCCCAAAACGATGAACAGTTGCGGCAAGAAATAAGTGCCAGGTATGCGCGAACCGCTTTACAGGTACTGGGAACACCTTCGGAAAGCGCGGCGTCCTGTTGTGGACCAGACTGTTGCGGGCCATTAGAGGTGGCTGAGCCGCATCCAGCTCATGTGTCGCAAGCATCCTCCTGTTGTGAGTCGGGTTGTTGCTCTTCCGATGCAAGCAAGAGCAATCCCATTACCTCTGATCTGTACACGCAGATGGAATTGGGCGAGCTTCCCATTGCAGCGGCCCTGGCTTCGCTTGGCTGTGGCAATCCGACCGCGTTGGCCGAACTGTTGCCCGGCGAGAAAGTGCTTGACCTGGGCAGCGGAGGAGGCATTGATGTGCTGCTCTCAGCCAAACGGGTCGGACCAACAGGTTTTGCCTATGGACTGGATATGACCGATCCGATGCTGGAGCTTGCGGAGCGCAACAGGCTAGAAGCAGGGGTCGAGAATGTCCGGTTTTTGAAAGGTATCATTGAAGCGATCCCGCTTCCAGAGAGCAGCGTCAATGTGGTGATCTCGAACTGTGTGATCAATCTCTCGGCAGACAAAGGCCAGGTGTTGCGTGAAGCCTATCGCGTCCTGACGCCTGGAGGGCGTTTTGCGGTTTCGGATATTGTCGTGCAAGGAGAACTGCCACCAACGCTCCGCCACGATATGGAATCCTGGGCAGGGTGTGTGGCTGGCGCACTCGAAGAAGACACCTATCGCTCATTGTTGCATGCAGCAGGGTTTGTCGATATCGAGATTGAGGTAACGCGACGCTATTCGCTCGATGAAATAGCTTCGACTGCGGTTAGAGCTTCCATCACGGATCTTTCTGTGCGTGAGCGCAGCGAGGTTGATGGGAAATTTGTGAGTGCCTTCGTTCGTGCGCGAAAACCAATACACCTGTAGCAACCTTGTGGAAGCGCCAAAGGAGTGAGTGACAAAGGGGCTACCATGACGGCATACCATTTACAAGGATGTGAACTCGCAAGGTTGTGCCGTATGGCACAACCTTGCCTCTTTAAAAGAGCTGCGACAAATGTAATCGACACCTCTATTTCTTCCTGCGGGTGAAATAGTAAGTGAACACAAGAATAACGATCACTCCCACAAAGGTGCTTTCTGCCAAGATTCCTAAATCGCGGGTTACGAGGTAAACAACCATGGTAAAAAATGCCAAAAGCAGAGTGCCGTAAGCAAGCACCCGACGGACTTGAGCGTCAGGATCGCTTTGCGGAGGCAGATTATCGTTGGATGTTAACAGATCCTTTGTCTTCTTATAATCTTGCACAAGGTATCTCCATACCGGGGAATAAAGACGTTTTAAGCAGTGATTCCCGACGAATTAAAAGGGCTGCTGACCTTGTCCGTCAGTAGCCCTTTTTTGACTAATGCTCGATTGGTCCCTCTCAAATTATCCTTAGATAGATATACGGTACCCAAAAAGTCCTCCTTCTATTCTTAGTGGGTTTGATAAATATCAAACTGTTTGAAAATTGTTTGTGTATGTGTTATCTTGATTATAGAAGGTATAACGCAGTTTGTATAGTTATATTGTTTGATAAAGGAGAATGACGATGGGACGTAAAAGCAAAACAGCTTCATCTGAGAGCGATAATATATCTAATTTAGGGCAAATATTGAGGCAAATTAGGCAAGAAAAAAGCCTATCGCTTTCTGCGTTGGCGAATGAGTTAGGTTACACAAAAGGCTATCTTTCATCTATAGAAAATTGTAAGGTTGTTCCATCTGATGAACTTTTAAAAGTATACGAACAAAATCTAGGATTTTCACCAGGAGAACTTACAAAGTATTTAAGAGCAGAGTTATCAAACGATTCATTTAACGCTAATATTACAAAATCGCTACCTACAATTAGAAATATTCCATTTCTCCGAAATCGTTTTTTCACTGGTCGGAAAGAAATACTTGAGCGCCTGCATACCATCCTCACACGACCAAAACAAATTCCACATGCCAGCATTATTAGTGGTTTAGGCGGAATAGGGAAAACTCAGGTAGCGCTTGAATATCTCTATCAATATCGCGAAATTTATAAAGCGATCTTCTGGATGAAAGCAGATTCAAATCAAACATTGCTATCATGTATTGTTGATAGTGCTAAGGTGATAAATATTATAGATAAAAATCGCGAGCAAACTATCGCGAAATTTATTAACTGGCTGAAAGATTACCATGATGAATATTTAGTTGTCATAGATAACCTTGATAACCCTGAAGATATTAATTTTGTGTATAATTTTATATCACAAATAAGTAGCAATAATAGCCATATAATTATTACTAGCCGCATTTCCTCGTCAATGCAAGAAATTCCTTGCATCCAAATTGAACAAATGAATATAGAAGAAAGTATATTATTTTTATTAAGAAGGATCGAGCTTATTTCTTATGATTTAACAATTGAGGATGCATCGTTATCTGACCGAAATGATGCTTTAATGCTAGTGAGACAGTTAGCTGGTCTACCACTCGCGCTTGAACAAGCAGGAACTTTTATTAAAGAGACTCAATGTACAATAACTGACTATCTCAAACTCTATGAAACACATCCCATGGATTTGCTATATAGGCATAATGATCCAATAGCAGAATACAACCAGTCGGTAGCCACCACTTGGTCACTTTCTTTTCAAAGGATCGAAAACGCCAATTTAGTGGCGGCAGACCTGCTGAGAGCATGCGCTTTTCTCTACCATTCTATCCCAGAAGAAGTTGTAACTTTAGGAGCGAGTGAATTAGGACCTAATTTTGAAGATATTGCTGCCAATCCATTTAAAATAAACATCGCTCTTGGAGAGTTAATAAAATATTCATTTCTACAACGACATCCTAGCGAGAAGTCCCTTACTATTCATCCAATGGTACAAACCGTCTTGAGGGATACAATGGACAGGGAAGCGCAGTCTATATGGATGACGAGAATTTATAAGGCTGTTAACAAAGCCTTCCCTTTTTCAGAAGAAGATTATCAATTGAGCAAATTAAGATATACGATCCCATTTGTAGAGGCAACATTCCTCCTCTCCCTAACTATTCAAGAGCAACTACAAGGAACTGAGAATATGGACACAGCTATGAGGTTAAGCGAGCTTGCAAATTTTTATCGATTCCAACCGAATTATACAAAATCAGAGGAGCTTTTCCAAAAATCACTGAAGATCCAAGAAAATTTAGTGGGCAATAGCGATAGACGTATTGCTATGACGTTTAATAGACTAGCACGCCTATATCGCGCAAAAGGTCAAAACGATGATTTTGAGCTTTTTTATAAAAAGGCAATTGAAATACAGGAAAAGATACTAGACCCTACACATCCAGATTTGTCCAAAAGTCTTCAAGGATTGGCAAAGCTCTATAAAACTCTGGGGAAATACGACTTGGCAAAAGAACTTTTAGGCAAAGCTCTCATTATTCATAACCAAAATTCAGCTTCTGTTAATTTTGAGAAAGTACGTGCCCTTTACACATTAGCAGAAATTTACGAAAGCACAAATATATACGAAAAAGCAGAAAAATTATATAAAGATGCATTAGAATTATGTAAGAGCATTATTGGCGATAAAGGATCTCATACAGGTTTGATTATTAATAAGCTTGCCGAAATGTATTGTGATCAAAATAAGTATTTACAGGCAGAGCCTTTAATTTATCAATCATTGGAAATTCGCCAAGAAAATTTGGGGGAAGATCACCCATACATAGCATTTAATTTTGATAGTCTAGGCATTATCTGTTGCGCTAAAGGGGAGTATACAAAAGCAGAGGAACTATACAAAAAGGCACTGGATCTTCGAGAGCGCAAAGATCCAAAACATGCTTATATTACCCATAGAAAGCTGGCAAAGCTTTACGAAACTCTAGAGAAATACGATCTTTCCAATGCGCACTATAGAATTGCCATCGAATACCTAACGAGATTCCGCAGTTCTGAGCATCCCGATGTCATCACGCTTTTAGAACATTACTCTCAATTCTTGAAAAATAGTGTTTACAAAGCGGAGTAAGATTATCTAATTAAAATATAAAACTCTACAAAATGGTACTGATTACTTGGCTACTACTAGTCTACTATAGATTGGTGAGGTTTCTCTATGAAAAAAATTGCTGTAGTTGGATCACCCGGCTCAGGAAAATCAACTTTTGCGCGAGCACTACATAACATTACACACATTGAGCTTATTCACCTAGATGTATTATTTTGGAAGCCAGGGTGGGTAGAAACACCTCGCAATCTTTGGATAAAAACGCAGGAAGAACTCGTTAAAATAGAAGAATGGATCATTGATGGCAATTATCAGAGTACTATCGACATACGTTTGAATGCTGCCGACACTATTATTTTCTTAGATATGCCTCGCTTCCGGTGCACATGGAGAGTTATTAAACGCCATTTCATTTACTTGGGTAAATCGAGAACAGATATAGCAAAAGATTGTTCAGAAAAATTAAGTATTGAATATATTTGGGAAGTTTGGAACTTCCCAAATAACAGAAGAAAAGAGCTTATCCGAAAACTAAGCTTTCTTCCTAAGGATAAACAGCTTATTTGGTTATCTTCAACTCAACAAATCGCAGATTTTTTAAATTTTCAAAGAGTTACTGCTAACCGACTCGAAAGTTGAGAGAGAATACAGCATGTTCCGTGATCTGAGGAAGAGGCATGATTGGGTACTCCCCACTCACCACTACACCAATCAAGCCCATTTACTCGCAACGCTGAAACAACAGGTCATCGCACCGGCTGAACAGAAGGCATTGGAACTAGAAAAGCGATAGCGTCAGGACTTGTCGTCCGACCACGCTCGCATGACATAGAGGTCATTGTTCGTTACGCATTGCAAAAGAGGAAAAGTAGCAGCGTTGCGAACTATGCATTTTATAAATAGTAGAATAGCAGTTATTTCCCGCACTAAAAAAAGCTAGATTTCTCATTTTAATTGTAGCATAATTGTCAATAGCTCTACATCGTCCAAAAGCACGATGTTTTTTGGTCATACCTTCGCTATGCTTTCTACTACCCATAGGCATTCAAAAACGCAACTCTCGTTGCTAGAAATATGCTGCCGCATATTTCTCATTTGAATGCAAGGCAATATACCGAACCAGTTGCCTACAGTAGAAAGGAAAATATACGTAATGACTGGCAAAAACAACCCTCGACCAGCCGATCTGAATGCAAAGGCACGCGCGATCTGGAACCAGAACGCCGCATTTTGGGATAGCAAAATGGGTGATGGCAACGACTTTCAGCGCCTGCTCACCGGTCCCGCTACTGAGCGGCTACTCAACTTGCGCTCCGGCGAAAGCGTACTAGAGATCGCCTGTGGCAATGGCGTCTTCTCCCGCCGCATGGTCCAGCTTGGTGCCCGTGTTATCGCGACCGACTTCAGCGCACAATTCCTCGAACACGCTCGCGCTCGCACCAGCGAACATGCCGACCGCATCGAATACCGCCTCGTCGATGCCACGCGCGAGGAGCAGATCGTCGCCCTCGGTCGGCAGTACTTCGATGCCGCCGTCTGCAATATGGCAATCATGGATATGGCAGAGATCGATCCCTTGATGCGCGGCATACGTCAGGTTGTCAAACCGGGTGGGCGCTTTGTCTTCTCCCTCACGCATCCTTGCTTCAACCACACAGGTATGGCACTCAACGTTGAGGAAGCCACGCTCAACGGCAACCTTGTCACCACTTACTCCGTCAAAATCACGCACTATCTCCATAATAGTCCACAGAAGGGCATCGGCATCATCGGTCAGCCCGCCCCACACTACTACTTCGACCGTCCCCTACACACGCTCTTCAATGCTTGCTTCCGCGCTGGTCTTATGCTGGATGGATTGGAAGAACCAGCCTTCAATCACCCGCAAGATGGCTCACGGTCCAGCCTTTTGCTGAGCTGGATCAACTACCGCGAGATCCCGCCTGTGCTGGTGGCTCGCCTGCGCATTCCGAGCTGAATAGAGTAGACACGAAAGTCCCTGTCTCAGGACGTCAGCGTTATTTGAGCAGCCTGAGACAGCCCGTTTAGACGGAGAGAAATTTCTCATATTGCTTTGCATTCAGATGAGCCGAAGGCTAGCAGCGGAAGCTGCGTTTCTGAATGTATGTGGATATCAGTACCGTATTATCGCTCCACAAAGAGAAAAGAAACACAGAGAGATGCTTGTAAGTAGCTGATTCCTCCCCCCATCACATGCTTCTTGCACCTCCATTACGGCCACTCATCGCTATAGTAACACCTTAGATAGTAGATGCAGTTTTCCCCTCAGTTGAGCGTCATTCTTCAATAGTGGATTAGCCTGTCTTCTTTTCACACAGACATAAGGAGCTAAATACATCATGACAATAGCTAGAAACCCCAATTTCCGAGGCATCATCTTGTTTGACGCTGAAAATAGTGCAGACCTCGCCGACAACCCTGACCTGGCAGGAATCAATCTGGTCTATTACTGGTCACAAATAGAGCCACAACCAGGGCAGTACCAGTGGAATATCATTGACCAGGACATACAAGCGTGGCAGGCACGTGGCAAAAAGGTCATGCTGCGCCTGGTGGCGGCTGGTTGGAGATCCTGGGATAAGCCCTGGAGCCAGCATGGTACACCGCAGTGGGTCTACGATCTGGGCGTGAAGTCCGTAACAGAGCTAGACGGCGCGGTACTGCCCCAATATTGGAACCCCATCTTCTTAGCACATTACGATCATCTGATCAAAGCTTTTGCACAACACTACGATGGCAATCCGGCAGTATCAGTCGTACAGATGGCTATCGGCGATGGTGGGGAACCAAAAGTTGACACACGCAATGATAATCCCAACAAGCTAAAAATATGGGAATCGATTGGCTACACTGACCCGATCTGGCACACCACAGTACTCCACATCATGAATACCTATGATCAAGCCTTCCACCACACTCCCATGACGGTCATGCCCGATGCAACATTTATTGGTGGCACGCCTGGCTATAACCAGATGGTGATCCTCAACTACGCAGTACAATATGGCATTGGCCTGCAGAACAATGGCATGGTTAAAGGCCAGGTACTCAGATCACGCTGGCTGCAGGTACCCTTCGTCGTCAGTGAACAACGTGATAGAACTGCACAATCAGGGGATACACTGGCCGAAGATCTCAATACCGGAATGCAGCAGCAGGCCCGCTATATCCTGATCTTCAAGGCTGATATCATTGCTCCTGGTGCGCAGTCCGTCCTGCATGAATTCGCCACTCAGGCTATAGCCTCATGAGCCGATCAGGGAAACGAGACTAACATTAAACTCTGCTCTATAGCTCTTCCGTTTTGTCTCCATTTGGTCCAATACCTCTCCTTATTGATGTGTTTAGTATATCAAGTACTGAACAGACTGTATCAGTTGCCAATCACAGAAACATCCAGATTTGCTGTAAAAAAACGTACAAAAACCTGACCTATACAATCTGTTTCTCTTCTATACTTGCAGAGAGTACTCTTTAGGAAAAAATACTCAAAATAAATCTGGTAGAGTGATAGAGTACCATGCAAGTCGAGAAATATGGAATTGCAGCTTGGGTATTACCGTACAAGGAGTGATGATCAAATGGTTAAAGAGGTACCAGGCAACCCAAATAACAATGCTATATCAGGTGCGGACCGAGGGGATCATACAACGGATAAGTCCAAACCGGGAGCATCTTCTAGTAGTATGGATGTAATACAAGCATATCAACATCAGCCCCCTGAGCAAAGCACGAGTGGGCCATCTAAGATTGACAAACTACTAACCCGTTATCGGGATGGTCGGCAGTCTCTCAGCTCTGAAGAGAATGTAGATCTCTCTGGCGGGGATGGACCAAATGCACCGAAACAAACTGATAAGAAAGGCTCACGCCCGGAATGGGTAAAGCAACTACAACCTTCGTACCACACCCTGAGGATAAAGCATGAACACGAGACGACGAGACTCCTACTTATCACTGAGTTGCGGCGAGAGCTTGATACTCTAGCAACGCAAATGATCCAGCAAGATTCAACTTCGGAACAGGAAATACGTCAGATAGCCATGAGGACTGAACAGGAGGTATGGAACCGCCTTAAGCCTAAGGCAAGCAACGTACCATTGGGTATAAAGATGGCAATAAGTACAATGATGGAGGCGCCGCAGACTCCTAGACCTACATCAAGGCGTCTCGTGAACGCAAGGAAAACAGACGACAGGTCTACTGTCAAGCGGGAGATACGTTTCCAACCTACGGAAAACCAGCAAAAGTTTATGGATCAGTTAGTCAAGCAACTAGACCTAGATGCACCCACTGCTGCACACAACGATTTTGTTAAAACTGATTTTACGATCAAGCAGTGGGACATGCTCAATAAAATAAAAACAAGGCTTTATCGGGAAGCAAGAAAGATAAGAGAAGAAGATCCACATAATGAAGATTTGCAAATAAAGGCAGAAACGCAGGCACTACAAATTTTGAAATACATCAGACGTATCTCGTACGAGGCATACTATAATGGAACAGAGGGAAGCTTCGAACAGGAACTTCAAAGCATGTATAGTGATAGACGTCCTAACGATGGTCTGGCAAACAAACGTCGGTCAGAAACCCAACGCAGTGAGGATACGATCAGGACTCGGCTGGAGGCAGTACTTGGCGAAACACTAGACCTAGATCCCTTCAGTGACAAGCATGCGGACCCAACGCTCCGTCGACGACCTCCTGAGCCTCCACTTCACCGCACGCTTTCATCCTCTAGTGATTCTAGCAATTCTCTACATTCAGAGTCGTCGACAGATCCTTTTGGTGACGAATATGTGGACCCAGAGCTAACCGCAAGTGTTACCCGTCGACGACCTCCTGAGCCACCACTTCGCCGCACATCTTCATCCTCTAGTGATTCTAGCAGTTCTCTAAATACAGAGCGAGTGACAAATCCTTTCGGTGACGAAGAGTAGATGAAACCTTGAAAAGATGCCACGCATCAGGGGTAAGATCGTCGCCCCCAGTCGGTAGCACTTTGATGCCGCTATCTGCAATATGGCTGGCAACAGATGCTACGTTTCTGAATGTGCACAGGTATCATAACCGTGTTCGCGCCTTGTAAAGAGAAAAGAAACAGAGAGGAATGTTTGTCAAAGGCAACCGCAAGCCCGCTATATCCTGATCTTCAAAGCTGATATTATAGTTCCAGGCGTACCAGCGGTGCACCAATGCAGAAGTGGATGCCATGCCCAAACGATTAGCGACAATTAGAATTGCGGGTAATAATACATGATGGTATTCAGTGGTGTTAGCGTCAAATCGTTGATAAAAGATGGAAAATTTCATAAGGAGCCGAGAAATGACTGCCACAGACCTCACACAGGTTCCAATCGCAGATAATCATTGTCATGGTATCTACCGTACGGAAGGACGACCACTAGACATTCCTTCATGGCGTCAACACTTCACACACGTTTCTTTCTGGAAGCCCCGCGTTTTTAAAGCTGATTCTTACCCACATCTTTCGAGATATTCGGGCGATACGGACCCGTTTTGATCTTCACGCATATATTGCATAAAATATAAGATGAACATATTATTTTGTCAAAGATCGTATTTACACATTTTGTTCCATACCGGCTATGGCGATACAGATGCAGACATGCTGTTAGCGAATCCGCTCAACTTGCGTGAAGTGCTGGAGCGCAAAGAGTATCGCGCCATGCCCATCGTCCTGCTACACGCGTCTTACCCCTACACACGTCAGGCGGCCTATCTGGCAGCGATCTACGAGCAGGTTCATCTCGATCTTTCCTATGGTATTCCATTTCTCGGCTACAACGAGATGCTCGAATTTACGCGCGCAGCATTTGACGTGGCACCATACTCGAAACTCCTCTACAGTTCTGATGGCATTGGGATACCTGAAATACATTGGTTAAGTGCCCACAATGGGCGCAATATATTGGGACAGGTGCTGGGCGAACGCGTGACAAATGGCGAACTTGCCGGGGTTGAGGCCGAGGCCGCTGGCGTAGCTGTACTCCGTGATAACGCACTGCGACTGTACAGCATACAATAGGAATTGCGCCAACCATCACTAGCTTCCATTGATACACGCAAATAGATATGTGTTTCGCGCGTTCTACACTAAAAGATAGTGACATAATACTAGCAATAGATTTTCTGGGTCGCAGCGAAACACTAGAGAAAGAGGCACAATTCTGTGAAGTTTGCATTTAGTACACTTGCCTGTCCACAATGGTCAATTGAACAAGTTGTAGAAAACGCTGTTAAGATGGGTTATGACGGCATCGAGTGGCGACTACTCGATGGAGAAGTCATCGACCCACGACATGATGCCACTAAAGTCATCGATGCAGTTAATCTTACACGCTCGCGCGGACTTGAAGTCTGCGCCCTGGATACCTCGTGCAAATTCAACTATAGGGAAGCAGCAGAGCGGGCACGCAATGTAGCAGATCTGCGTAGTTGGATTCAATTAGCGCAACAAGTACAGGTTCCACTGCTCCGTGTTTTTGGTGGTCCGAACGATGATCCTCCCAATGCACAGCCAGGCAAACAGGAAGAAATTGAGCGCGTCGCCACAGCCTTACGCGAGGTAGTAGAACAGGCCGAGCAGGCGCATGTTACTGTTATGCTAGAAACGCATGATGCTTTTTCTTCGGCACGACACGTTGCACAGATACTGCAAATAGTGAATTCACCGGCTATAGCGGCATTGTGGGATAGTCATCATCCCTACCGTGTTGGTGAGGGCGCGCAAGAGGTTATTGCAGCACTCGGTAAGCGTATCGTGCATGTACATGTGAAAGACGCATTTCATATACCGGACAGTTCTAACTGGCAACTTGTGCTGTTAGGGGAGGGTGAAGTACCGGTACAAGAGCAATTACAGTTACTACAACACCATGGATACAGTGGTTACATTTCTGTCGAGTGGGAAAAACGCTGGCATTTAGAGCTTTCCGAGCCAGAGATTGCCTTGCCTGAGCACATAGCCTGGCTTAAACGCCTTGAGCAGGCGCTACAGAACATCTAATTTCCTCTACGCTACAATTCGCCTGCACGCTCATGTCACTTTACAGAGAACGAGCCAGAAAGCCCTGTTGGATTGATGGCGGGGATGAATAGCTCCTCCTATCGGGGCACGATGGGTTGGGATAATCCCTTGGGTCATTAGGGAGTTCACGCTCTGCGTCCCATGTCGGCGTCTGGAAGAGTCCTCCCTGTTTTTTCTTTCCCCAACGTGCCGCCTACTTCTTGGTACCGGAAATGGCTCTGAGTACGTGCCATGTTCATCCGAGCAAAGTAGAGCCTTTTCTCAAGACACGATGCTTGTCTCCTTGTTTCGTCAATTTCACCTCTTGTCATTCAGTGCTCTTCTGTGGTAGCATAGGAAAAATGAGGAAAAGGCAAACGATATGCTTGAGTACGAGTACAAACTCGCTGGCACCAAAGCACAATACGCAGCCATTGACGAAGCCATACGCACAGTGCAGTTCATTCGAAATAAGTGCCTGCGTCTGTGGATGGAGACTCGTGGCATCGGCAAGAATGATCTGCAAAGCTATTGCGCCGTCCTTGCCCAAGCGTTCTGCTTTGCCGCAGCTCTCAACTCGCAAGCGCGTCAAGCGGCGGCAGATCGCGCCTGGTTCGCCATTGCTCGCTTCTATTCCAACTGCAAAGAGAAGAAAGCTGGCAAGAAGGGATACCCACAGTTTCAGCGCGATAACCGCAGCGTCGAGTACAAAACCAGCGATTGGAAGCTTGGAGCAGATGGCAGGCATATCACCTTCACCGATGGCTGTGGGATTGGTCGGCTCCGTCTGATGGGCACGCGTGCCATTGAAAGCTTTCCCCTCCAGCAGATCAAACGTGTACGTCTCATCAAACGTGCAGACGGATACTACACGCAATTTGTGGTCCAGGCGGAGCGAACCATTGAGCACGTTCCAACGGGCCAACAGATCGGCATTGACGTGGGACTCAAAGCCTACGTCACCGACTCAGAGGGCAACACGGTTGACAACCCTCGCTTTTACCGCAAAGCCGAGAAGAAGCTCAAACGCCTGCACCGTCGCCTGAGCACCAAGCAGAAGAAAAGTAGCAACCGCCAGAAGGCCAGGAAAGCCCTGGCAAAAGGCTATCTCAAAGTCCAAAGGCAGCGTGAAGATTTTGCCCGCAAACAGGCGAACGCGCTGGTCACGTCTCACGACCTGATTGCCTTTGAGGATTTGAAGATCGCCAATCTGGTGAAGAATCATCACCTTGCCAAATCGATCAATGATGCCGCATGGAGCCTCTTTCTCAGCTGGGTACAAGCCTATGCAGCAATGCATGCCATCGCGGTGATTAAAGTCGCTCCCCATTTCACCAGTCAGGATTGTAGTGCATGTGGTACCCGCATCCAGAAAAGCTTGAGCGTGCGTACTCACATCTGTACCCACTGTGGCATGGTGATGGATCGTGATCAAAACGCGGCCCGCAACATTTTAGACAAAGCTGTTGGAAATGGCTCTGAGTACCGAGCAGGTTCATCTGGGCAAAGCGGAGCCATTTCCCAAGGCTGTACCGTAGGGCATACGGCAACAGGCACACTCGCGCGTGTGTGAAACGCTTCTGGACAGCAGACCACTACTCTTTGTCAGCAATGCCACTGAGCAAGCCTCCTGGATGAAAGAAGAATTCCCCGTCTTTTAAGCGGAGAAGTGTCAAACTGGAGATAATCCAGAGGAACATTTACCTTTCTTTCTGAGACAACGGCGACATCGCTTTCCATCGCCCAGCGCTTATACAGAGGGAAAACGACTATGCAACAAAGTAATGGCTCAAGACTCTTTCGCACCGATGATCCCCGCAGTTCTGCTATCGGCATCATTGAAGTAGCACCTCATGATGATAGGCAAAGTATCCTGACGGCCATTTTTACGCAAGAAAAGCTAGGGCGTAAGCACATCGCACTGGTTGTGCCAGCCCAGAGTAGCGCGTTTCGTCGTGCGACAGGTATCGCGGGTCTGAAACAAGCGTTCGCAGGATTGCAAGCGCAGGTTGTCTTCATCACTCCACAGAATTCGTCTCTTGCGAAATTCGCCCGTCAACATCAACTTCCGCTCTTTTTGTCCCTGGAGAAATACGCACAATATGCGCAAACGTTTCTCAGTCAGGAATCTTCGCCACCAATACAGACCCCAGAGCTTGCAGATACACAGCCGCTATCCGAGCCACAAGCAATCACGCCTGAGACCACTCCACCAGTTCCTCTATCACCTTCGCCCCCAGATGATCAGATAAACAATGAGCAAATACCCATTAATACAATAGACGAGGGTCAAGAGGACGCCAATGCGATTACGAATCTTCCCCCCTACAACGATACCCAGCCAGCAGAAGAGGCGTCTCCTATGCGAGCACAGCCGTCATCCACTCCGACTATACCGGCGACCGTGGCACAACAGAACGAGACAAAGGCATCCACGCATACGCCCATTCCAGTCACACCATCTAGCCCGCCCCTTGCCAATCTCCGCGTGCGTACGCAGGTTCGTAGAGCTGGACGACGCTGGCTTTTTGTAACACTGTTTGTGCTGCTACTGCTTGCAGGACTTGCCCTGAGCACAATAGCCGGTATAGGACCACTGCCGCAATTCTTCCCTGGCGACTCAGCCACAATTACCATCACTCCGAATAGCACCACTCTACAGAAGACGTCTACTATTTCCGCCGTGACCGGCGTACCAGATACGGCACAACAGCAAGTCGCGGCACGCTTCCTCTTTGCTACCCCACCGACACAAACAAGCACAGTGCAGGCAACAGGCGTCGGCATCACATCTTCACAGCAGGCTCATGGTCAGCTTACCTTTTACAACGCGTTACCCCATACACAAACGATACCCGCTGGCACAGTCCTCAACGATAACAACGGCATCCAAATTGTAAGCGACCAGGCAGCTATAATCCGGCCAGCACAACCACCAATGGAGGGTACAGCCAAAGTCGCGGCCCATGCAGTCACGCCAGGAGTAAACGGCAATATACCAACAGACGACTTTAATGCTATCGCCTGTTGCGATCCAGGCATTACGGTAAAGAACGAGCAGCCCTTCAACGGGGGACAAAATCAACAAATTTATAGCTATATACAGCAACGCGACATTGACACCGCGGCGCAAACACTGACATCCTCACTCATAGCAAACGGTCAACAAGACGTGCAAGAGCAGATGCTACAAAGCGATCAGTTCGTTAGTCCCCCACAATGTAAGCCGCTCATCACTTCTAATTACCCGGCTGGCACAAAAGTTTCTACAGTGACCGTTTCGGCCACAGCCAGTTGCCTGGGAGAAGTATACGATCAGCAAGCAGCACAATCTCTGGCAGCCAATCAACTCGAACAAGTAGCACAACACGCTCCCGGCACAGCCTACGCACTGGAGGGATACGTCACGACCAGGATTAGCAGTGCAAAAGTGACAAACCCCAGCGGAACCATCTTGCTACACGTCCAGGCCAGTGGCACGTGGACCTACCAATTCCAGAGCAATTGGAGCAAGCAACAGGCAATACGCATTGCAGGAAAAAATATTCACACAGCGACGACTTTACTACAACAACAGACAGGCGTGAAGCAGGCACATATCGTTATCAACGGTCTGCTTCACACTACATTACCGACCAATCAAGCAAACATACGCTTTGTTTTACACACTGCGACATAACGCCACAATACAAAAGACTTGCTAACGCGCGGACACATGCATACGAATGCCATTCAGAGGACCACCAGTAACCCCATAAGCCTGCAAGATCTCCTGGTCGGGTACGGGTGTAAGCTGATAGTTACGCAGAATATGCGAGACCATCGCTTTGATCTCGACTTGCGCGAAATTGCTACCAATGCAGATGCGCGGCCCACCACCAAAGCCAACCAGAGCATACGGATGCTTTTTGTGTTCCTCACGCGGGGGAGCAAAACGATCCGGGTCAAAGCTGGCTGGCTGGGCAAAGATGCCTCGCAACATATGTGAGGCCGCAATTGAATAGAAGGCAAATGTCCCAGCCGGAACATGATAGCCATGAAAATCGAAGTCTTCAAGCACTCCGCGTGGCCCGTTGGGCACTGGTGGATAGAGTCGTTCGGCTTCGCTTAAGGCATTTTCCAGCACTTTCATGCGCTTGATAGCTTCCAAATCGGGATCGCGCGTAGCAACAATCCCTTGTGGTTGTTGACCAAGGATAACCGCCTGCTCATCCATAATGCGTTGCCTATAATCTGGATGCTGGTTGAGCAGGTAGAGGAGCCAGGTAACGAGGCTTGTCGAGGTTTCGTGGCCTGCTACGAGCAAGATGTTTATGTGTGCGATCAGTTGTTCATCGCTCATAGCTCGGCCCTGGTCATCCCGCGCCCGGACCAATCTGCCAAAAATATCATCAATCCCCACATGACGCCGTTCTTCAATCTTAGGGCGCAGCAAAGCATACAACTCAGTATGTAGTTGTTCAAGCTGCTGATGAAATTCTTCTTTTCGAGCCAGAGAAACTCCCTACCATAAGAATACGCATGAAAAGTTCTCGAAAGCGGTCTACCTCTTCTCCGGCCTGAAGACCGGTCAATGCCTCAGCGGCTACCGCAAAGGTAATCTTGCGTGCCTCCTCATAGAGGTCTATCTCATCGGTTGCTAGCCACGTCGCCGCGTACTCACGAATAATGCGATTCATTAAAGGCAGGTAGCGGTCCATATAGCTGACCGTAAAAGCCGGATTCATCATTTTGCGATGCTGATCGTGCTCCTCACCATCCATACTGAGCAAACCACGGCCCAATAGATTGGTTACGCGAAAAATGGTGCCCCAGCCAACCTGATTAGAAAACTTCTGCCGCCCATTCACCAGCACGAAACGGTTTGCCTCCGGGCCTACCAGATAGAGAATCTCCCGTCCAAAGTATGTGGAGCGAAAGATGGGGCCGTGTTGCTCATATGCCTCGGCGAGGAGTGGGGCGAGATGGAGTTGATAATCATCGGGCAGAGCAACCAGAGGGATAGCTTCGTAAGGACGTATATCGTCCATGAGAGTTCTCCTTTTTCGATATTCACAATGATTATCATTCAGATTTATAGCACGAGCAGTGGTAGTTGTCAAATGCCTCAAAGAGGTTTACTATGCCTACACTCAAAATGGGGAAAAGGCTGACAAGCATATGTCACTCACTTCCAGATAAACTTTTTCTGACCACTCCAATTCTGTGACTTTCAGGAAGCATCAACAATGGCTAGACATGGCTATCTACCAGAAATGCCCGACAACATGCTTGGTATGTGAAGAGGAGAATATCTACGCGCCTAGAGCGTCAAGAAAGGACTAATCTGGCATGCAATTCACAAAGGTTGATCGTCCTCTGTTCTCGTATTTCGACAAAACTTTATGGAAAGAGAACTGGCGCATTTACAAGCGCATTCTGTCTCTCTTACGGACTCATTGGTTACGGACACTGGAAACTGTCATTTGTATGATACTCGCGACGTTATTCACTTTAATGATTCCTGCTCTACTGCAGTGGGTTGTCGATGTAGGAGTACATACGGGCAGCTTGAAGGATCTTTTGATAGTTGCGACAGCCATTCTGGGCCTCAGTATCCTACGCGGTATCTTTGCCTATGGGCAGGGCTATCTTTCACAGGCCGTCTCGAATCTGGTCGCCTATGATCTGCGCAATCAGGTTTATGATCACTTGCAACGTCTCAGCTTCTCCTATCATGATGAGTCAGAGACGGGACAATTAATGTCGCGCATGACAGCCGATATTGAGGCGGTGCGCAACTTTATCCCTATGGGGTTGATGCGTGCACTGATAGCCGTTGTCACCTTTGTACCGATTATCGTCATTCTGTTTCAGCTCGACATGACTCTGGCGCTGACGACGCTTATCTCCATCCCCATTATGATGCTACTCTCAGCGCAGGTAATGCGACGTTTGCGACCGCTCTGGAATCGTTCTCAAAATGTGGCAGGCGAGTTAAGTACAATTATGCAGGAAAGCCTGAGTGGCGTACGCATCGTCAAATCGTTTGCCCGCGAAGACTTTGAGATTATGAAGTTTAGTCAGAAAAACCAGGAATTGCGCGAGTTGAATCTGAGCGCCATGCGCCTTTCGGCATGGAATCAGCCTCTGTTGCTGCTCGTGGTAAACGTGGTGACTGTCTTAGACTTGTGGATTGGCGGCGTCGCCGTTATTCAACATCACATAAGCCTGGGCACGCTGGTCGCTACTATACAATATGTATTGTTACTAGCAACTCCGGTGCGTTCACTGGGCTTTACGATCAACTGGTGGGTGCGCGGACTCTCTGGAGGTGCGCGTATCTTCAGCATTATGGACACTGAGCCTGTCATCAATGACGCTCCCGGTGCTAGAGTGCTGCAAAAGATCGAGGGCCATGTACGCTATGAGCACGTTTCGTTTGCCTACGGCAATGGTATAGAGGTGCTGCACGATATTGGCATCGAAGCCCATCCTGGTCAAATAATCGCCTTGCTGGGACCCACTGGCAGCGGCAAGAGCACTATTCTGAACCTGCTACCACGGTTTTACGACGTCACGCAAGGCCGCATCCTGATCGATGGTCACGATATACGCAATGTCACGCAAGCATCACTCAGGCGCGATGTCGGCCTGGTTTTGCAGGACGTCTTTCTTTTTAATGCCACCGTGCGCGAGAATATCGCCTACGGTGTCCTTGGAGCAACTGAAGAGCAGATCATCGCCACCGCAAAAGTTGCACGCATCCACGACTTCATTTTGAGTCTGCCCGATGGCTATGATACGTGGGTTGGGGAACGCGGCGTCACGCTCTCTGGCGGCCAGAAGCAGCGCGTAGCCATTGCACGCACCCTGCTCCTCGATCCACGCATCCTGGTACTGGATGACTCAACGTCCAGCGTCGATATGGAGACCGAATATCTGATCCAACAGGCACTGGAAGCAGTCATGCGCGGACGCACAACATTTGTGGTCGCATCACGCCTGCGCACTATTAAGAATGCGGATCAAATTCTCATCCTGGAGCATGGCAGTATCATCGAACGTGGCACCCACGAGTCTCTGTTACAGCTCAATAGTTCTTACGCACGACTATATGATATGCAACTACGCGAACAAGAAGAGTTTGAAACCCGTATGCTGGCTACACAGGTCGACGAACCCGAGGTAAGGCGATGAAAACAACTACATCATACGCAGAGTATAGACGCCAGCATAACTGGAGTGAGAATAGCCTGGCCTACGCTGACGAAAACGAAACGCTGGATTTCAGTTGGAATGTCGTTCGTATGTTTTACCCCTACATCAATCGTTATAAAACGCCAGCGGTAGCCAGCATGTTCTTGATTCTGGCCGCTACCGTGCTAAACCTGGCTAATCCCTATCTGATTGGTCTGGCTATCGATAGCTTCATCACGAACCATAACCTGACGGGTCTGGGAGTGATGAGCGTCGTCTTCCTGCTTGTCAACATGGCTATGTGGCAAGCGCAATATTGGCAAGTATGGACAATGTCCTGGGTCGGTCAGCAAATTCTGTACCTGCTCAGCGCCGACATGTTTACGCACCTGGAACGCCTCTCGCTGAGTTTTTATGATCACACGCAGATCGGACGCGTCATGTCGCGCCTGCAAAGCGATATTGATGTGCTAGAATCCATGCTCAGTTCAGGCATACTATCCATGTTTGGATCAATTATCGCCCTGGCCGGTATCGTGATTGCCATGGTCGCGATGAGTCCCTGGCTAGCCCTGCTCTCTTTTACGGTACTACCAGTCATGTTCGTGATTGCCACGTACTGGCAGCGCTTTGCGCAACGTTCATTTCGCCGTACACGCGCATCCATTTCGCTGGTAAACTCGACATTGCAGGAAAACATTTCTGGTATGCGTGTGATCCAGAGCCTGGTACGCGAGGATCGCAACCGGACAGAGTTCGACGACCTGAACTCATACAATCGCGATACAAACCTGGAATCAAACCGCATAGCTGCGCTCGTCTTACCGCTAGTCGAGGTCGTAGCAGCCCTGGCGACTGCGCTGGTCGTCGTCTATGGCGGATTGCTCGTCTCGCGTGGACAACTGCAGATCGGCATCCTCGTCTCATTTACGCTCTATATCAACCGCTTTTTTGATCCCATCCGTGATCTGAGCCAGCAATACACGCAGTTACAGCGTTCTGGCGTAGCGGCAGAGCGTATCTACCAGATTATGAGTGTGCCGGTGACGATCACAGACCGCCTGGAGGCTATTGAGTTGCCGCAAGTTCAGGGCGATGTCAGAGTTTCGCAATGTGGTTTTCGGTTATAATCCCGAGCGGCCCGTACTGCATGGTCTCAACTGGCATGTTACCACCGGTCAAACGGTCGCCATTGTGGGACCAACCGGCGCTGGAAAGAGCACGATTGCCAGCTTACTGACGCGTTTTTATGATGTGCAAGAGGGTGCTGTGCTGATCGATGGCTATGATGTACGCGATGTCACACAAAGCTCACTGCGCCGCCAGATCGGCGTCGTACCACAGGAGCCTTTTCTGTTCACTGGCACGATCAATGAGAATATTCGCTATGGACGCCTGGAGGCCAGCAACGAAGAAGTCATTGCCGCTGCACGCGTGGTGGGAGCAGATGCGCTGATTGCCCAATTGCCCGATGGATACGATACGCTCATTCGCGAACGTGGGCGTAACCTGAGTATGGGACAGCGACAACTCATCTCCTTTGCACGAGCGCTCCTGGCCGATCCACGCATTTTGATCCTGGATGAGGCTACGGCCAATATCGATACATATACCGAGGCTATCGTACAGCAAGGACTCAAAAAGCTGCTTTATGGACGGACAGCCTTTGTCATTGCTCACCGCCTCTCCACGATTAAAGGCTCTGATAGTATTGTTGTGCTACAAGCCGGTCAGATCATAGAGCAAGGCACCCATCAAGAGCTGTTGTTACAGGAAGGCGCTTACGCCTCGCTCTACGCCATGGCATTCCGTTCTCAATCTCAGGAGGTGTGACATTCCACTTGGTCTAAAGACCAGTGGCTTCACGCAAAGCACCACGGAATGTACCCGTGGATGCAGGTTCGCGTAGGCTTCGTCCAAGCCCTCGGTCGAGAATATTCATGGATGCATTGTGATCTCGGTCGAGCACCACACCACAATAGACGCATGTGTGCGTACGGACACTGAGGTCTTTGTGCTCACCTTCCTTGTGGCAGGAGCTACAGATCTGGCTCGTCTTGTTGGGGTCCACTTCTAAGACCGTGACCACACCGGCCCATGCTGCCTTGTGCTTCACCAGATCTATGAATGTACCCCATCCAGCATCGAGGATCGATTTGTTCAAACCGCCTTTCGCAGCGGCACCATTGGGAAGATAGTTCCCGTTCTCATCCTGCTTCGGTTTCGGTCTCTTCACCATGTGGTGGATCGAGAGATCTTCAAAAATGATCGTCTCAAATGTGTCTACCAGGAGACGAGACTCTTTCTGCTGAAAGTCCTTGCGCTGAATTCCTGATCTTCCTATGAGCAGCCGCAACCCGTTTGACGGCCTTTGCTCGCCGATTACTGCCCTTCTTCTTTTTCGCCAGACTGCTTTGCGCCTTTTTGATCCGACCATGTGAGAGGCGAAAGAACCGTGGGTTCTCCACCGTGTCGCCCAGTGAGGTGGTCATGAAGTGCTTGATTCCCATGTCAATACCGATAGCGATATCGGTAAATGGCTGCTTGACCTGTTCCTCGACCTCACACGCAAAGGTGGCATACCAGTGCGTCCCATCTCGTTTGATGCTGCAGGTTTTGATGGTTCCCTGTATCTCTCGGTGCATCTTCACCTTGATGGTTCCCAGGTTGGTGATGGAAAGACGATTGTCCGTCAACTTCCACCCTGCATGATCGGGGAAACAAAACAAGTCGTAGCGCTTAAATGATTGGTAGCGCGGATAGCCTGGCGTTTGCCCGGTGCGCACACGGCGAAAGAACGCCTGAAAGGCTTTGTCCACGCGCTTGAGCACCTCTTGTAACACATGCGCACCAATGGCAAGATACTCTGGTCGGATCTCACTTTTGAGCGTGGGCAAGGCATTGGCTTGATCGTAGTAGTTCACACTATAGTCGCGTGCATGCTCTTTGCGCCACGAAGGATCGTAGTAGTTAGGATGCTTCTTCGCGACATTCCAGGCGTCTCTGCGCTCCTGTAATGCGGCGTTATACATCTCGCAACAGCGTGAAAGGGTCCACTCAAGCTTCTCAATCTGCGCTTTTGTGGGATACAGACGATACTGAAATGCTTTCATTCCACTCCTTTCTGAGTATCGATATACTCTTTGCTCCTTTCAAGAATACCTCCTCTCAGTCAGATGAGCCGTAGGCGCACTCCGCTCCGCCACATGAGCCGAAGGCTAGCGGCGACAGCCGCGTTTGTGGCGGTCTAATGAGGAGCCACGATAGTGGCGTTTCTGACTGTTTAAGAGGATATGCGTCTATCATACTATACATGTCAATAAAGAAATATTCATATTAGATATGCAAAATAAATATTTTGTTAGGAAATACGTATATCTTTCATCTCCCGCATGAATGACAGAGAAGGGCTTTAGCCCACCAGAAGCAAGGGCTAAAGCCATGGAAAACCCGCCTATTCGCCAGGGTTGAAACCCTGCGATTTGCGGCGGGTTGGACGCGTATCATCCTGAATTGATAGCGGGGTTTCTCTTTATTGGGGTGTATTCATCTTTTG
The DNA here is from genome assembly GCA_963802635.1 of uncultured Chloroflexia bacterium. Classification (GTDB taxonomy): domain Bacteria; phylum Chloroflexota; class Ktedonobacteria; order Ktedonobacterales; family Ktedonobacteraceae; genus CAVTLG01. Next base: position 3,214,237 of record CAWDJJ010000001.1, read on the forward strand.
CCTTGACAATACCCCTAGCACAATTTTGCATTTCCTGCTCTATTTCTGCCAGTTGTCTGTCAATGGAACCTAAATCTACAGTTCTCGAACAATTATGTGAAATAACAACGACACATCCACAACTATGAGAACCTATGGAACAAAGAGCCTTGCCGTGATATACCATCATGGCAAGGCTCTTTTGCTGGGAGGATTGGTAGGCTTGTTAGTTGAACAAGTACGGTTGCTGTACCTTCATCAATTCCAGCTCTAAACTGGCAATCTCTATGCCATGAGGATAGTGGGCTTTAATATCCTCGAACAGATCAGCAACCTCATGCGTGTGGACACTTGATTGCAGTTTCTTGAGTGTAAGCAGCACTTGTTCAGCAGCCACTGCCGCAACAGGGTAGTATCCCTGATCACGGTAAATTTTTGCCTGGATGAGGTCACTATATGCTTGACGATCAAGACGCGCACGCTCCGAATTGATCACACGTTCTTTAGCAGCCAGGGTAAGATATTCCTGGGCTTTGCCTGGAGAACGTAACTTCTTGATGGGAGAGGCCATCAACGCGGCAGCCCGATCCAGAAAGTAACGCTCCTGGTCAAACACCGTCGAGAATAAAATATCCTCGTTTGCGCCTGGCTTGACCAGCTTTTCGGCGTCATCTAAGCAACGGAGTGCGGCAAAAAGATCATGGTTGTCCTGCGCGAGACGCGTTTGTGATCGACTCGCCACACCAAGCATTTTCCCCTGGACTTGTGGTGCCATCGGAAGTTTTAACTGACGTGCCATCTCGAAATCGTGTAAGGCCAATTGAAAATTGCCACTATCATCAAAGAACGCTTCACGCCGAAACAAGGCAACCGCTTGCAGGTCGCCACAGTGTTTCTCCTTTGCCAGGATCATTGCGTTGGTCAGATACCTTTTGGCCGCTTTCCGGCATCCCTGGTCCTGAGCAATATCAGCAAGAAGAAGCTGGTAGCCACATAAGAGTTGTATCACCTGCAGCTTCTGCAATGACCCAACGTACAGCACAATATCATGCAACCGATCCACACGATCTTTGATATCCTCAACGGCGTTTGCTATCCCTCCTGCGTATCCGACCTCTGTCTGGTAAGCCTGTAAGGTTGCATAGTACTCTTCAATATCGATGGATGTTGAAGGGCTAGGCACGATAGCTTTGCTCGGCTTCTTGTTTTGGGGTTCTATTCCTAAAAAGGCCATGATTACAGGGGGAACATTGAGGAGGGTAGCTAGCACCCAGCGGCGTTTCGGGTCCTTTGGAAAGAAACCATCAGTCTGTTCCATGCGGAGTATGTGCCTTCCCGTTACGGGGCTTCCTTCAGCGACTTTGCCATAGACCGCCGCGACATACTCGAGTTCGTAGCCGTGGAACTTGCGGATAAAACGTAGAACGTCGCCGTAGGTTGGTTGCCCTTGTTCACCGACAAGAATAGGGCCATACTCGCCAATGTACACCCGTGTCTTCTTTTGCGTCACTTGCGACATAAGTATCTCCTCTCAAAAATCAGGAAGTGTCTATGATCATCAGGAATATTCCCCTTCTATCATAGAACGCTTGCTGCTACAAAACTGACCCATTTACACACGAGATGAAAAACAGGTCAGTTTTTCCATTCAACAAGATGGTATCCTGTTGAATGGGTTACGAGTCCTTTACATTGGTTTGTACCTCTCTTCTCTTCTTTGTTCTTTGAGTGGACAGGTAGAGCAAGTGACGCAAGGAAAATGTAGGGTGGCGAGTACCCTCTTTCATTGAGTATGCCATTACACCTTGCATACGTCAATCTGCACAGAAAAGGGACCGTGGTGTACGAGCATAGAAGCGATGTTGCCAGGTTGAAACAACAGCAGGGCTTACAAGAGTCATCAGCTAGGAAAAGCTTACAGGAGCTTACTCTTGTTAGGAGTCTCTCTATCAAACAAAACAGTTTTCAGAGGAAGGTAGTGGATAGAATGCCAGAGAATCAGAGCGAAGTGGCAAAATTGCGAGCAGAGATAGAATCCGTGTGTTTTTCAATGAATCTCGCGTTGCACGGCTATGCCCACAAGGCATCGCACCAAATGATTAACAATCAGTACAAAAGCCTCGATCAGCAGCGTGACCGTCTTGCAACCATGATTGGGGAAGAAGCTGCCACAGAAGCTGTTTATGATACCTACAACACTATTGTGCGTTAACCGCAGGAAAGGATTGGTGTCATATGACCAATGATTACCCTATGAATATAGAAGACCCAACAGAAACCGCGCGACTGATCGACCAGGACCAACTCTTTACCCGTGCGATGGGAGGACTCTTTGCCGAGCGCGAGGATGTGGCTTCCATGCACATGATCCTTGATCTCGCTTGCGGTCCGGGGAGCTGGGTGCTGGATGTGGCCTACGAGTATCCCCGTAGCGAAGTGATTGGCGTGGACCTCAGTCAGACGATGATCGATTACGCCCATGCTCGTGCTCGTTCGCAAAAGCGAGCGAACGCCACGTTCGAGATCATGAACATCACCCAACCGCTGCAGTTCGCAGATGCCTCGCTTGACCTGATCAACGCGCGTTGCATCGAAAGTTTTCTTTCTCCCGCGTTGTGGCCTGCGCTGCTGGCTGAGTGTCAGCGGGTGCTCAAACCGGGTGGCGTGTTGCGCTTGACGGAAATCGAGGGCGGCATTTCCAATAGCGCTCCCTTACAGAAATTGAGCGCTTGTCTCTTCGAGGCCCTTTGTCTCCAGGGAAGAACGTTTTCCGTTGATGGACGCGCTGGGCATCGTTCATATGCTCGGGCCTTTGCTCAAAAACGCCGGATTTCAGCACATTGGCAAGCGACCGTTCATCCTGGATACGACCTATAATGAGCCTTTGTACTACGCGTCCAGCGAAAATGCCAAAATTACCTTTCTTCAGCTCAAGCCCTACCTGCTGGATTCTGGCCTCATCTCGGAGGAAATCTTTGAAGAGACGTATTGGCAGCTCGTGAACGACCTGTATGATCAAAACTTTGTGTGCCTCTCCTTCGGGATCACTGCGTGGGGGATGAAGCCATGATGAACAACGAGAAAAAACAGAATTTAAAGCAGTTACGACAACAGCACAGCGTACGGATCAAGGATCTGGCAAAGCGTGCTGGAGTGCCGCCAGAAGAGATCTACGCGATGGAAGTGGGCATTCCCGTCGAGGCGCACATAGCTCAAAAGATCCTGGATACATTCTCTCAACTTGTCAACCAGACATACACTCTTGATGATATACGGGTACACATCAAGAAAGACGCTGAGACATGAGCAATCCCACGCTCTCGCAGCTTAGAGCACAGCATCATTTCGAGATCCCAGCCCTTGCAGAAAGGGCTGGCGTCGGGAAATCGCGTCGTCTATGCCATGCTGCGCGGCTTGCCCGTTGAGCGGACAGAAGCCGAGAAAGTCCTCGCAGGACTCACCAGGCTGCTCCAGAGCCAATGGGAATTCACGCTTGACATGGTTGATGTTGTTCTCAAAGAGGAGCAACAGGCATGAAATTTTTCACCTTCCAATTCAAAGGAGAGGAGCGAGCAGGTCTCTGATATGCAAACAGTATTAGAACAAGATATTCAGAATATCAGCTTGTTTTTTGAGCAACACAACCTCCGTGAAGTGAACGCGGGACAATTGCAGAGTACAATTCAGCTCTTACAAACCTCTATCGAGCAGTGCAAAGAGCAGCAGAAAAGTGAAGCTCTTGTCCAGCGATTAACTCAAGCACAGCATGCACTCAAACGAGCAATGGGATATCTCAAAAGGAACACAAGAGACCGAGGGTTTTATGAGTCCATTCGCACGGCACAGAGATTGATCGATGAAGCACTTACATAATGGAACGGAGAGCAAGGAAGCTGACCACAGGCGTCTTCTGCCGTTCTTTTCTGTCAAGCCACACGCAAAAGGAGAAAAATGAAGCAATCTGGCATGCTTTACGTAAAAGATGGTTGTGTGTACTTCATCGCGGATGATCCATTTGACCGTTTTACGCTTGTTATAGGTTCAAAGTTGGAAGTTCATTTGGATGGGAGATGGTGTCACGCCAGCATCTATTATGATAAGGGATATGGTCTCGTATTTCATGATCGATCTCTTTGTGGTCTCATTTCTGGTATGAAGTCCCGTTTGAACAGAAAATAGGATGAATAGAGTCTTCTCTCTCAATGGTAGAAAACAGGCATAGATATGCGTATTCATGAAATAAAAGCAGCGCTTCACACATTGCTGGAATGCGAAGTGTACATTTCTGGTTCTGCATACATGGATACAGGCTGGTACTGGGCCATTATCCAATGCGTTGATGAGACTGTTCAAGGAGTGTGCACGGTTTTCCTGTATTGCCCCGATCTCTCTGGAGGAGCAGACGTCAAGGTGTATGGACGAGGAGAGAACATACGGATTTTACAGATAAAGCAACCATTTGGAATAAGAAAGGAAAAAGAATATGCTTTTTGCGATTGATATTGATGGAACTCTTGCGAGGAAAACTATGAGGAGATTTGCGGAGAAGCGCAATCGGACCTTCAATCTTCGCATGAACTCTGAGGAATTTGAGCATACTTCCTACGATGAATTCTCTCGACAATGATACATCCACAACTATGAGAGCCTATCGAACAAAGAGCCTTGCCATGATGCTATATCACGACAAGGCTCTTTTGTTCTAACGATCCGTAGACTTGTTAGTTGAACAAGTACGGTTGCTGTACCTTCATCAATTCCAGCTCTAAACTCGCTATCTCTATGCCATGAGGATAGTGACTTTTAATGTCCTTGAACAACTCCGCAACCTCGTTCATATGAATGCTTGATTGCAGTTGCCTGAGCGTAAGCAGCACCTGTTCGGCAGTCACCGCCGCAACAGGATAGTACCCTTGATCATTGTAAATTTTTGCTTGTATGAGGTCATTATCTGCTTGACGAGCAAGTTGTGTACTCACTGAACTGACACGGCGCGCTTTGATTGCCAGGGTAAGATATTCCTGCGCTTTATCAGGAGAGCGCAGCCTTTTGATCGGGGACGCCATTAACGCAGCGGATTTATCAAGAAAGAAACGCTCCTGATCAAACACGACCGAGAATAAAATATCCTCGTTTGCTCCTGGATTGATCAGCTTTTCCGCGTCGTCCAAGTAACACATTGCGGCAAAAAGATCCTGGTTGTCCTGTGCCAAACGTGTTCTTGATCGACTCGCCACACCAAGAATCTTCCCTTGTACTTGTGGTGCCATCGGAAGCTTTAACTGACGTACCATTTCAAAATCGCGTAAGGCGGCATGAAAATTCCCATTATTATCAAAAAAAACCTCTCGTCGATACAACGCTATAGCTTGAAGATCATAACACTTTTTCTCTTTTGTCAGTATGACCGCGTTAGTAAGATACCTCTTGGCGACTTTGAAGAATCCTTGTTCCTGGGCAACAGAGACAAGAAGAAGCTGGTAGCCACACAAAAGCCGTATCATCGGCTGCTTTTGCAAAGATCCTATGTACAGAACAGTATCATGCAGCTGATCTACACGATTTTTAATATCATCAATAGCGTCTACTCCTGAGTATCCCCCATCCATCCTATAAGACAGCAATCGTGCATAATATTCCTCAACATCTACAGGCGCTGAAGGGCCAGGCACGAGAACTTTGCTGGGCTTCTCATTGTGAGGTTCTACTCCTAAAAAGGCCATGATTACAGGGGGGACATTGAGCAGAGTAGCTAAGACCCAACGGCGTTTCGGGTCCTTTGGAAAGAACCCATCAGTCTGTTCCATACGGAGTATGTGCCTTCCCGTTACGGGGCTTCCTTCAGCGACTTTGCCATAGACCGCCGCGACATACTCGAGGTCGTAGCCGTGGAACTTGCGGATAAAGCGTAGAACGTCGCCGTAGGTTGGTTGCCCTTGTTCACCGACAAGAATAGGGCCATACTCGCCAATGTACACCCGTGTCTTCTTTTGCGTCACTTGCGACATAGGTATCTCCTCTCAAAAATCAGGAAGTGTCTATGATCATCAGGAATATCCCCCTTCTATCATAGAACGCTTGCTGCTACAAAACTGACCCATTTACACACGAGATGAAAAACAGGTCAGTTTTTCCATTCAACAAGATGGTATCCTGTTGAATGGGTTACGAGTCCTTTACATTGGTTTGTACCTCTCTTCTCTTCTTTGTTCTTTGAGTGGACAGGTAGAGCAAGTGACGCAAGGAAAATGTAGGGTGGCGAGTACCCTCTTTCATTGAGTATGCCATTACACATTGCATACGTCAATCTGCACAGAAAAGGGACCGTGGTGTACGAGCATAGAAGCGACATTGCTAGATTTAAACAACAACTGGGACTCCAAGAGCAAGGCGCGCAACAAGGCTTACAGGGGCTTACCATTGTTGGAGGTCATCAATATATTGAAGCCTGTATGGAGATACAGGCCGCGTCCATTAATCCACGCCTACATCACCTCCTGGCACAAGAAAAAGAGCAAGCAACAAAGGAGTTGATAACCAGTAGTTCCCTCTGGGATTAATACACAGGATTGGTGGAAGGGGTGAAAAAGACGATGAAGCAAGAGGTATTGCTTTCGTCCCCACTGTAACTCATGTTATAATCCATTTACAACAAGGTGCAGTCGAGCAAGAGAAATTCCTCCATCTAATACCCATAGGCATTCAGAAACGCGTTCTTAATTCCGCCTGGCAACGCTGCTGGCGCAGCTACTGCTTTGCAGTCAGCCAGGCGGATCAGCACCTCCCGTTGCTAGAAACGTGCTGCGGCACATTTCTCATCTGAATGCAAGGCAATATAAACAGAGAAAAGGTCATTTTGATAATGGAACAACGCGTAGAAGTATATGAGCTTGAAGAACAAACGTGGCAGATAACGCAGACACAGGAGATTGTAAGAACGGCATTGCAGACCACTTATGGACTGACGCTCCTCAACGGCGTGCTCTCTGACCATACAGGACAAGCGGTCCTGAGCCTCTTGCACACAATTACCACTGCAGAGCCTGATCCAGTAGCTATAGCTGCCGCTTACACGCGTGCATTTAGAGAGCTTGCACAAGTAGCATACGAGGAGACTACACCGAATCTCGCAGATGCCTGGCAAGCCTATCTTGTCGCGCGCATGATTGATGACAGTAATCTCTGGAGCCAACTCATTGAGCGTAAGCATACAACACACATAACATCCGCGCTCCATGCTCAGGTGCAGCGTGATCTACGTGCCCTTCAGCGCCTGTTCCAGATCGACGCCGAAATGGTGTGGAAATTGACGTGCGCCCTTATCACTCCAACGTTGCCTGCTCTACGCGATGCCTGGGCACCCTGGATCGACCTGGCTCCGGCACTGAAAGCTGACAATCAGCCCCGCGAGGCATTGGCGTATCGCATCGCAGAAAGCGACGACTGGACAGAGCTGGTTGCTCCGCTAGAGTATTACTGGTCGCGTCACGGCACTGGTTCACTCGCCCATTATCGTGTTCTGCGCTGGCTCAATCAGCAACAGCAGCTTACTGGCATTACTCACGCGGATAAGATACAGCTTACGGGACTAGTCGGACAACAGCGACAGCAGCAACGCTTGACGACAAATGTTGAGCGCTTCCTCGCTGGTCTCCCTGCACATGATATATTGCTATATGGTGCTCCTGGGACCGGGAAATCATCAACGATCAAGGCACTGGTGAATGTTTATGCAGAGCAGGGTCTGCGATTGGTAGAGGTACGCAAGGAGGATCTTAGCGATCTGCCCCGTATCACTGCACTCTTGCGCGAACGGGCACCGCGCTTTCTTTTATTTATCGACGACCTCTCATTTGAAGAGCACGAAACAGCCTACAAGGCCCTGAAAGTCCTGCTCGAAGGCACCGCTGAGGCGCGCCCGGCCAATGTCCTGATCTGCGCAACCACTAATCGCCTGAATCTCGTGCGGGAGAATTTCTCTGAACGCGGCAAGCCCACTGATGATGTTCACTGGCGCGACAGTATGGACGAGAAGTTTTCACTGGTCCATCGTTTTGGACTACGTGTCACGTTCAATACCCCTGATCAGGAACAATACTTACAAATTGCCACCAACGTGGCCCGGCAACGTGGTATCACGCTACCTGAAGAAACGCTGCGTACGCGCGCATTGCAATGGGAACACCAGCATGTCGGGCGCTCAGGTCGTCTCGCCCGCCAATTCGTCGATGAATTGGAGGCCGAGTTGCACGAGGCCGCAAGGCATCAGGCATAATAAGAGACTTTCGCCTCTACATTATGCCAGAGAAATCGCTTCTAAGGTTTGATCCAGCAAATAGTGGACCACATCCTGCATGTTCTCTGACTGTCTGTATACAGCAATTTGTCGATCTGCACCCGTGCCTGTTGCAGAGTTGAGCAATCCACGCAGATAGGCCAGCTCACGGCGACTGCCCAGATCATCAACGACATCATCGACAAAGTCAAACAGATCCGCAAGCGAATCTCGCAGACTGACACGGCGAAAACGTTCAAAATCAGCGATTTGTGCATCCAATCCCGCGTGCACAGCCTGCCATTTGTTCTCCATAATATAGTCACGTGGGAATACACTGATTTTGCGGTTATGCTTGTTCAGCCAGGTCAATTTGGCAATCAGTGCCTGGCAAAGCGCGACAAGAGCAATGGTATCCTCAATTGTGGCGGGCATATCAAACATGCGAAATTCCAGGGTCGCGAAATTAGGATTGAGGCGTACATCCCACCAGATATCGCCTCCGTTGGCAATATATCCCACTTCCTGTAAATCGTGTATATAGCGATCAAGTGCGTCTCGCGAGGGAAAGCTATCTGGGACGCCGCTACGAGGTCCGCTCTGCCACAAGACAGAACGATAGGACTTAATACCAGTAAAACGTCCCAGCCAGAAAGGCGAGTTCGTCGAAAGAGCTAGCAGATGGGGAAGCCATGTACGTACCTGATTCATGAGCTTCATAGCCAGTTCTCTATCCTGTACACCAACATGCACATGTAAGCCGAAGATAACCTGTGTACGTATAGCATCCTGTTGGTCTTCCACTAACTGTAAATAGCGCTCACGCGTGGTGATCTCTTGCTCAAGCCAGGGTGAGATCGGATGCGTACCAGCGCTCAGCAGTGCAATACCCTCTGTATGGACAATCTCGGCAAGTTGAGCTCTATGCGTGTAAAGCTCATGACGCACCGCTGCGATATCGGGGCAGACGCTGGACACTAGTTCCACTGCGGACTGCACAAGTTCGGCCTTCAAATGATCTCCCAGTAAAGAATTGCCGCGCTCTAAAACGAGATCGATGCTTGAACAGAGCTGGCCTGTTTGCTGATCAACTAGCTGAAATTCTTCTTCAACCCCTAATGTAAAAGACTCTCCCGGCATATCTGTCTCCTTACCTTCACGCGTGGCATCCGGGTGTTCAGCACAACACTTCGTAGCACAGAACATTTGTCCCAGGCGCGAGAGTATAATCTTACGATAAACGGATTTTTATTCTATCATATTCTTTCCACTAACATTGTTCTGCTTCAGCTAAAATGTAAAGATGAAGAGGAATCTCAAATTTCTGAGAGCATCATCGTATATGCTGTAAATGCACTTTTAATCTCGGTAAATCTTTAAATACCCGTTTTCTTGTTCGAGTGGTAATCGAACATAATCTGCATCTAATGATAAATAGTGTTATAGATGCAGATTTATTTTTTACCAGATTACTATAGAATATCTCCTAATTCAGCCATAAAGGATGTTTTTGAGTGCTTGAAATCCTGGTTGGCACGCCTTCTCTAGCTGCGCTCTTTCCTGCGCAGGAAGCATCTGCCGTGATGAATGAACTGGTCTCACAAGGGATGCCGCACGGTGTATCCATGCTTCGTCAGCGAAGGCTGGGTGGATGAATGTTGCCAGCTTTTTGAGCGACTCTTCAGGAGTGGTGAAAAAATCCTCGAAACGTAGCGTTAGGCAACGATCTGGTGGTACTTCCGAGAGGACTTGCAGCCCTGCTATAAGCTCTCCTGACCAATAGTTTCCATAAAGGGATGGGGCGATGTCATATGCTCGGAAAGCCGCAGCATCGAAGTGTTCAGGAAGAAAGCGATACAGTTCATCGGGAAGATCTTCCAGACCTGATCGATCCTCGTTTTCATAGGGATCGCATCCGATCACTTCTTCTAAATACATGGAGATAAATCCCAAACGGAATCCATAGTGTCGGCTCATTGATATTGCACAATCAAGGCCATCGCGAACGAGATGCACGAATTTTGCCGTAGGAAAATGTTGGAAAAGTCGTGCAATAAAGCGTAATGAACTTCCCGAGCGCTCGACCCAGACCCGCCGTTTGAAATAGTGTTGTAACCATGCAAAGAGAGCTTGATACTGCTCTCCAATCAATGCGGGAGGTTGTGAGAGGACAAACTGTTGAATCTCGTCAAAGAGTGCATCATGATCATCAGTCAGGTGTGGCAAGGTTGTTTGCAAAATGGCTGGGACTCCAGTTTCTGCGTTAAAGCGTGCTGTAGATGCTCTATAGGGATAGAGTACCTCGTCCATTGCTATGCCATGACGGATCATCAGATTTTGTTTCTGATAGTGTGTACTCAAGATCTCCCAGAATTGGGAAGCCTGAATGGTTCCTTCAGGAAATGCTTGAGGAATGCGACTATAGAGATCAGTCACAAACGTAAAGCACTCTGAGAGACTTAAGACGGCTGGATGCTCTCGCAGCATGTTCGAGAGCATGGTTGAACCGCATCGTCCTGTCCCAACGACAAAGACAGGAGGTATCTCAGTTTCTTCGTTGTCTCCGCTCTGTTGCATCTGTATTAACTTCTTTCTATTTTGTGACCACGAGCCGAGGACGCTGGGATACCAGTAGATCGAGATACCACTGACAAAACAAGCGAAGCCTTTCTGTATTCAGACTATAGGCCCCTGTATCTTTATCCCCAAGAGCTGCATCACTGTGAGAGCGATCAAACTGTTTGGAGTTGACGAGATACGATTGGTAAAAGGTAATACTCTCATCAAACTTCCTATCAATCCAGCTAAATTCCTCTTTTGTTGCAGTGAAAACAGGTGCCTTCAGTTCGAGTATCTGGTGCATCAAAGGGATAACTTCAGCGCATGTTGATGAAATTGCGTTCGTCAGGTGAAAGATGGAAGCTGGAGATGAGGATGCACTAATGCAGACAGCCTGTCGTGCAGCAAAATCAATCGGCATCAAATTTGACCGCGTGTCAGGTTGAATATGCATCTGGATAGCCTCTTCTGCAAGGAAGCCTTTGCGAACGCGTGACATGGCACTCTTAAATTGCAAAAGTTTTCTCAGAAAACCGTAGAGTCCAGAGAAACCAGAAGCTACGGCATAGGTTGTGCTATGACCGATGACAATACTGGGGCGAAATATGCGTGTGCGGAAATCTGTGACATGAGCAACGATATGTTCTGCTTGTATCTTACTTCTCTCATAGTGATTATTGGCAAAATGCATCTCGGAAAGCTCTTCACGGATAATCCCTGTTTGCTTACCTGCAACATATGCAGTACTTATATAATTAAAAGCGGAGTCAATACCTATACAGCGGGCTAACTCAATAGCATGGCGAGTACCTTCCGTGTTAGTTTGAAAAATTTCTGCCTCGTATCGGTCCTCGTAGCGAAGTGATGCGGCACAGTGCCAAAATTGCGTGATGCGTGAAAGCATTTGTGGCTTGATACCACACAATTCACTTGTTACATCTCCCGGCACGACACGACAACGCTCCTGCACAGTTGCGAGAAGAGCCGAGTCGTAGCCATACAACTCTCCTGCTTTTATCACAGCTTTATGCAGGCGAGTATCGATGGCTTCTGCCCCTGGCCTGACGATACAAACAATCTCAGCACTGGTTTGCTGTAACAGTTCTAGAATAATCCCTGTCCCCAAAAAGCCTGTTCCGCCAGTCACAAGATGGATATCCGCCAATATATTTGCTCCTTTATATGCTTCATTTTTGAGTCAAAAATGAAAGTTCACCGTATTGAACCAGTTCTATAATAATTGTACCAGGCTTGAGGTATATTTTGCAAGAATATGACAACTGGGTAATTAGAGTATTATAGCAGTATTTGGGTATTATAATGTTACTTGTTTTGGTGGTTTATCAACAGCAAAAAGAACTTCAGATATTTCATCATGTGCTCGTGGATGTTGGATGCTTCTGGTCTTTTATGATATCTCCATCAGGTGTCGTTGCTGATACATTGTCATCTCTGCGATTGGTAACAGCCTGCAGCACAGGCAATTCCCGTCGGATATCGTAATACAAGAGACTATGTGCATGACGAATAGCTTGCTCTACGTCCAACGGCGTATCCCCACGCGCAAAGATAAAGCCAAGGTAGCTTGCACCCTCCGGTAACGGCACCAACGCGTGATGCAACTTCGCCGTAATCTCAATCCCGGTGATAAGCGGCAACGCTCTGGCCTCCTCAACTCCATGAACAGCGTGCAAGATACCCGCACCGGGTATGGGGATCATCATGACACCCGCCGCATGCTCATCGCGCTCAAAAGTTGCAATTTCTTCGCCCATGGCATGACGTAGGATCAATTCTTCCAGACAGACGCCAGAGCCGAACTCTAGCACGGTGGAACAGAGTCCACCTATCGAGCGACCAGCAATCTCCAGCATCCAGGGTCCCTGCTCATTCACACGCAGTTCCGCGTGCACCGGCCCTTCACATAAGCCAAGAGACGCGGCAGCGGTCACCACACATTGCGCGATAGCGTGCTGAGTGTTTTCCGGCAAGCGCGACGGCGTCGTGTAGATAGTCTCCTCAAAAAAAGGACCATCCAGGGGATCAGGCTTATCAAATAAGGCTAAGACTTTGAGCTGACTATGGGTCAGTAAACCCTCCAGGGCCACCTCAACGCCAGGAATGAAATCTTCCACCAGAAAGGTTGCTTCGTGCTCCGCGTAGCCCTCGTTTAGCAGTATACGCTTCAAACGCTTGAATGCACTTACGAATTCCGCTGCATCATTCGCGCGTATGACACCCCGGCTACCTGAGAGACGGCGCGGCTTCAGGACACAGGGATAGTTGACCTGTTCGGCAATCCAGCCGGGATTGTCATGCAAACAGAAGTTACGAAAAATGGGACACGGCGCACCACCAGCAGACATCAATTGCCGCATCAGCAATTTGTCTCGCGCGCCTTCACTGGCTTGCAGAGAGTTGTGCGCTAACCCGAGTGCTGCACTCGCATAAGCAGCAAGCTCACAGGCGCTATCATCCACCGAGAGGACGGCGTTGATGGGATACTGACGCGCATAATCAACAATGGTCTTTACAGAGGCTACGTTATTGCTAAAATCTAGCCCTAATGGCACATGCCAGTAATCAGCCAGTATTTCTGGGAGATCAATACCGACAACGACATCGAGATTGAGACGCTGTGCCGCTTGCAAGAAAGCTCCAGACCGATAGGTGGCAGGCGACATTAAGAACAACAGACGCTTACGCTCTTGCTCAGAAACCATTTTTACTCTTCCTCTATTTTCATCCAGGCAGCAAAGCCACCCTTGTCATAGCACTTCACCCTCGGCTGCCCGCATAATAACCGTTAGTCTTGCTCAACATCTACCATAAAGCCATGGGATTTCAAGGCCGCAGCCAGTCCAAAAAGGCGGGCATCACCGCGCACGGTCCAGACCAATTCCGTGAGGGCGCGCCTCGTCGGATCTTCCGCGCCCTCCCAGTAACATTCATAGGTACCCTGCCAGTTACGATGCTGCACACGTCCTTGATATTGCCAGGATTTTGCCTGTGGTCGTCGGTTGTTAAAGCCGAAACCAGCACCCTCGACACTCGCAAAGTCTTTACTGCGAAAGATTACTTTCATCGCCCACTGTTTTTCTTCATAACCAACGCTTTTCAATAGAGCTATTATAAAAACAAAGGGCAAAACTAGCAAGCCAGATGTTACTATACGTTAAAACATCACTGGCAGAGCGACAAGGACGCGCAAAGCGCCAGCTTCCTTCCAGGCCAATTGCTCTGGACTATCAGCAAGGTGCATATGAGGCAGACGACGCAGCAAGGTACCGATAGCAATCTGCCCCTCCATGCGTGCCAGCGGCGCACCCAGGCAATAATGGATGCCCTTGCCAAAGGCCAGATGCTGATTCTCTCGGCGTAGTATATCCAGCACGATGGGATCAGAGAATTGCTGCGGATCGGTATTCGTCGCGAGCAGGGCACACCTCACCATCTCGCCCTTGCGAATCACTCTGCCATGTATGGAGACATCCTCGCTTGCCCAACGAGGCGTGGAGAGACTGACCGGGGCAGTATAGCGTAACAGTTCCTCAATGGCTGAAGGCAGCAATGCGGGATCAGCGCGGAGCTGATGCAGTTGTTCAGCATGCTCTAATAGGGCCAGCACCCCATTGCCAATCAGGTTAACCGTCGTTTCGTGTCCAGCGGTAATGAGCAGCAAAATCATCGCAATGAGTTCGTTCTCGCTCAGGGTGTCGCCCTGCTCTTCAGCAAGCATTAGACCACTCGTCAAATCGTTGTCTGGATGTTCTCGCTTACTGGCTAGCAACGTTTGGATATAGTTGATAAACGCCTCCTCAGCAGCCATACCTGCAGCTTCCTTCCCTGGTTCCAGGCTCTGAACGATGGTCTGCGTCCAGTCACGAAACTGTTGACGCTGCGTTGTAGGAATGCCCAGCATTTCCGAAATGACGGTGATGGGCAATGGAAAGGCAAAATCCGCGATAAGATCCATCTGTCCCTTGTCCTGAACCACATCAAGCAGTTCATCCGTAATCTGTTGGATGCGCGGGCGCAACTGCGCAATCATACGCGGCGTGAAGGCTTTTGAAACCAGGGAGCGCAGGCGCGTATGATCGGGTGGGTCTGTATTGAGCAGATACCGCCTCCCAGCCAGAGGTACATAACGGGGCGCATTCCCTCCCATGGAACGTTGCCCACCCTCCAGAGGTTCGACCTCCTGCCGATCCAGGACAAAGCGCGGATCTTTCAAAATCGCGACGGCATCCTCATAGGTCGTCGCCAGCCACATTTCCATCCCTCGCCAGGAAAAACGAGCGAGCGATTCCTGCTCACGTAGTTGTGCATAGAACGGATAAGGATTGTGCCTGTGCGAGAACAAATCGTTCAAGGTGATCTGTGTCATACTATTCAACTTCCTTTCTCGGGTTTCATCTCGGTGGGATCGGCCATCATCCCGGCAACAACAAAGTCAACGATATATTTCCGTGCACGTGCCCGACTCTCGACAGAAGAAACATCTTGCTCTGGAAGCACCATCTGATACACGGGAATGAAGGTAAGATAGGACAGGCAGATTTGCAGGATCATCGACAGTTGTATCAAAGGCACAAAATCAGAACGGAGCAAACCAGAGCTACGCGCTTTACGAAAGAGTTCCCCGAACTGATCGCCATCCTCCTGTGTAAGTTGTGAAATGATCTGCGAGTAAGTCTGCCAGTTCTCCGCTTGTTCCCAAAGCAACATACGCACAAAACGCGGATGTTCAACCAGATAATCAAAAAAGGCGGTTACGATTATTTCGAGTAATGCCTTGAACGCGTGAGCATGCTCTACAATGCTTTCGTCCTCAAGCAATGGCGCGAGTATGCGCACCTGTAATGCAGTCATTTCTCTGTCGGCACGTTTGACCACCTCTGCATAGAGACCGAGCTTATCTCCAAAATACTGAAAGAGCAGGCTGGTGTTGTAGCCCGAAGCCTTCACGATAGCATCGACACGTGCCCCAGCAAAGCCATGTTGGGCAAAAACTGCTTCCGCCGCGTCCAGAATCACCTTGCGTGCTCGCTGAGCATCACGAACGCGTCCTTGTTTACCTCCAGGCTCTGCCATGCGGTGCTTGCTCCTCTTCTCGTTCAATCTCATCGGTCATTACATGCAACTAAGTAATTATTTAGTTACATGATAACTGGAAATAGTGAACATGTCAAGGAAAAATAGAGGCAAAAAGAAATGACGGTTTCTTTTTAGCTACGCAGTCCTCTCCTGAAAACGGAAGAGCCTTAATGCAATCACAAAACAGATCGTCCCATATGCTAGCAAGCCCAGAATATCTGGCACCACTTCCAGAAAGCCCTTGCCGAAAATCATCGTTGCGTTCAGCCCCTCCATCGCCCAGGCTGTGATCCCAATCTTAGCAAACTGCTGCATCCAGGTTGGCTCGATGTAAAGCGGCCACCATGCACCACCGATGGCTGAAGTAATCAGCGTAACCAGCGTCACTATCGGGTTCAGTTGACGACGCGTCTTCACAACAGAAACGAGCAAAATGCCAAGGCCCGTCGCAGCAAAACTGGTGCCAATTAGCAATAGAATCACTGTCGGCCAGGAGCCAATGTGCATCTTGAAGACGAAGTAGCCAACAAGGAAGAGTACGAGTAGTTGAGCCAGGGTCAGGATAAATTGTGCCAGCAACTTACCTCCCAGCAAGGCATATTTCTGGATGGGAGCGATCAGCAAGCGACGAAAAGTGCCGTCTTCTTTCTCTTGCAAGATCGTTGCAGCCGCAGCATTCAGGCCAAAGAGTGCAAAGAAAACAGCATAGCCGGGAACTGTCTGATCGAATGGTCCGACCTTGACAGCCTGCCCTGCTGTCAATGATTGAAGCGCCTGATCCGCTGAGGCGTTGGCTCTAGCTATAGCTGTATCAATAGCTGCGTTGTCAATGGTGCGCTGATCGCAGTGGTTCCCCGGCTGATTACACACTTTGTAGACTTGACTGATGGCTGTACTTCCTGCAAGTTGTGCACTGATCACGCTACTCACGATGTTCTGCACAATCGCGATACGCGCGTCATTATTATTTGGTAGCGTGTAGATCTGCACAAGAGCCTTAGGAATGACGCCCCGCTGCGAGTCAACTGTCAGGGTCTGGCTTGCTCCAGATGGAATAACGATCCCAACGTTCGCCGGGTTATTTGAGGCCATGACCTGTTTCGTCACCTGACCTGCATCGCTGTAATTATTCACTGTAATCGTAAGCTGGTCAGTATTGATCTGCAAGGCGCGAACGATGGCTTTGCCAATATAAGCATTCTGTCCCGTATCCTGGTTGTTTACGGCTACCTTGATGGCAATCTGCGTGGACCCACTGCTAAACACGTTTCCAAAGGCGAAGCCCACCACTGCGATGAGCATCAGTGGAACAACCAGCAAAAGGAGTAGCGAACTTTTGTCTTTAAATATCTGTAGCAGGTCTTTTTTTGCGATATACCAGAGTGTCTTCATAGTACCTCGACTTTCGGAAACCCCTGCCTTTCAAGCCTGATTCTTGCCCACATCTTTTGGGAGAGGCTTGATACGCCGATCTCCGTAGATGAGTTCTTGAAACGGTCAACGATGGCATCAAGCCTCCGAGGCCATTTCACAACATCGAATTGTAAAATGTGGGTAAAAGACAGCCTTTCAAGCAGGGGATGAGAAAGTCCTCCTTTCGGTGGCGCGATGGGATGGGTGAATATTCCCATTCCTATTGACAAATCGATCTATATATGAGAGACTTTCTGCATGGAGAGAACCATCGTCGTCCAACTGAATCCGACACCTGAGCAGGCACGCACACTCAAGGAGACCCTTGAGCAACATACGGCCTGTTTCAATGCGGTCACCCGTGAAGGCTTTGACACGGGCTGCAGCAATGGTGTTGAGTTGCACAAACGGACGTACTATCCTCTGCGTGCCCAGTATCCCGACCTTCCTGCACAACTGGTGTGTGCGGCCCGTGTCAAAGCCACGGAAGCCGTCACGTCTGCGCTCACCTGGAAGGCCAAGAAGCAGAAGGCGTATCCCAAAAAGGTTGAGCGTGCCAGCAAGCAAGGCAAGCCTATTGCTCCCTTCAAGCCCGTTCGATGTCCTCACAGTGAGTGCGTGGCTATCCGCTATGATGCTCGCTCGTACTGGGTCAAGTGGGATGAGAACCGATGCAGCCTTGCGACCATCGCAGGACGGGTCGAATTGTCCTTTACAGTTCCCGCTCACCTCATGGCCTCTGTGGGGCACAAGACCTGTAGTGCTGATCTGTGCTTCCGCAACGGTCGCTACACCCTGCACATCGTGGTGTCCATCCCTGAGCCAACCATTGAACCATCTCACGAGGTGATCGGGGTGGATCTGGGATTGAACCGACCCGCCGTGACCTCCACTCGTCACTTCCTTGGGGAGCGTCGCTGGAAAGAACAGGAACGGCGGACCTTCCGATTGAAAAGAAAGCTGCAAGCCAAAGGCACTCGCTCGGCGAAGAGACACCTCAAAAAGCTGAGCAAGAAACAGTTTCGGCGACGCAAAGACCATGACCATGTGTTGAGTAAACGCATCGTCGCCCATACCCCAGCAGGCGCGACCATCGCGCTGGAAAACCTCAAGAACATTCGAGAGACCTCCAACATGGGACGAGGGAAACAAGCGAGCAAGAAACGGGACAACAAGCGGCGTTTGCACAGTTGGTCGTTCGCGCAACTGTGTGCTTTTGTGACGTATAAAGCAGAGGCATGTGGTATCCGGGTGGTCAAAGTGGACCCGCGTCACACGAGTCAAACCTGTTCTCGTTGCCATTTCCAACATCGCTCCAATCGTCGGTCTCAAAGTCTCTTCAAGTGTCGCAAGTGTGGGTACACGCTCAATGCCGACCTCAACGCGAGTTACAACGTTCGAGAGAAACAGCTCTCGTCTCTTGCCGCTCTCGGTATATCCTTGAGTGGTGGGCATCCCTGTCAAGGTGCCTATCGTGTCGGCTCTCATGAGTCAGATGCAAGCCCCTCGGCTTCTGCCACGGGTTCTTGACAACAATAGTCTTCCTTGTCCTCAAGCGAAACATTTCTCACTGCAATCAGTCACGTAGCGTCTTTCCTGTCAGTTGGATGAACAATTCTTGTAATCCATGTGGACGCTGCACTTCGCGATTCTGGTCGCGCATAGACAACAACTGTTCCAGGGTACCTAAGGCGATGATCTGCCCTTCATCCATGATGGCGATACGATTGCATAGGCGCTCGGCCTCTTCCATATAGTGGGTTGTATAAAGAATAGTTGTACCTCGATCACGGAGTTGTTCAATGGCAGCAAAAATGTGCTCACGGGACTGTGGATCAACACCAACCGTTGGTTCATCCATCATCAGTAAGGCTGGTCGGTGCATCAAAGCAATAGCCATGTTAATACGGCGCTGCATGCCGCCAGAGAAGGTTTTGACCGCCTCTTTCCGCCGCTCATAGAGTCCCACAAAATGCAACAACTCCTCAGCACGCGCCTTACGCTCCTTAGCAGATAAACGATAGATCTCACCAAAGAACTCTAGATTCTCTAGTGAAGTCAGGTCTTTATATAAGGCAATTTCCTGTGGCACAACGCCAATGATATGCTTGACCTGACGAGGTTGTCTGGTAATTGACCGCCCATCAATCACTGTGTCACCAGAGGTCGCTTGAAGATAACCACACATCATATTAATGGTGGTACTTTTCCCTGCCCCATTGGGACCAAGCAGGCCAAAGATTTCACCCTTGCCGATAGTGAAAGAGACTCCTTTGACCGCTTCGTGCTTCCCAAAAGTTTTTACCAGGCTCTGTACCTCAACTTCTACCGCGCGTCCATCCTTTGGATAGTGGATTGGCCCGGTTTTGGAAGCGCCCGGTATCGATTCTTGCATAAGTTAAGAACTCTCCTTTTTTCCTTATTGAGGAAAGTATAGCAGCAAGAAGATCAAAGTGGGAAGTACAGAAAGACATAATTTGGCTGTATGCTGATAGTCATTAAGACCACTGCATCTCGCAGAGCAAGCGTTGCAGCGCCTGAGATGCCGACCGGAAACGTTCTGGTCCGCTAAAGCCCTGGTATTGTCCAGCTTTAGACAGATGCGGCTCAAGCGACAAGAAACCATCATAGCCATCCTGACGCAAGCGTTGTAATATTACAGGCCAGCAAGCCTCTCCCTCGCCCGCGACCGCCATGGTACCATCAGCGCGTACATCCTTCACATGCACATACTCCAGCCAGGGATGAGTGGCTTCATATGCCTCAGGATACGGCCTTTGCGCACATTGCAAGTAATTGGCTGGGTCCAACACAGAGCGAAAATGCGGATCAGCAACCTGCTGTAAGAGGTCAACACAACGCGCAATGGTGTCGCCATAAATGCCTTTTTCGTTCTCATGTAGCAATACCACGTCAGCCGCACGCGCACGCGCCGTCAGTTCGCGCAAACGCCGCAGAATCTCTTCACGTTGCGTTGCCGGATCATACGTAGGCGAAGACAGCTCGCTCTGCGGCGGATAGAATGAGAAAATACGAATATAACGGCTACCGAAAGCTCGCGCGACCGTAATCGCTCGCTCGAAGCGCCGCAACAAATCATCAAATGAGCTGTCGATAGGTACTTTGCCAATAGGCGAACCAATGGCAGCAACACCAATACCATGCTTCTCCAGCGCATGCCTGGCGTCAGCAATTTGCTGGTCAGTGAGATCAAGCACATTAATACCCCAGGCGGCACGAAAATCGATAGCATGAATATTTTCTTGACGCAAAACAGCAATCTGCTCGTCGAGATCAGGTGCTATTTCATCGGCAAAGGCGGAAAGACGGATCATGAAAGTATTACCTCCTTACGCTCCACGTTGTGGCTTCTGTGCGGTTACAAACTCGCTCTCAGCCCATTGTTTGCGTAAAAGCGCGAGCGCTGGAGTAACTTCGCGCTCGAAGTTCTGCCAGTTACACTCAATGGAAATACGCTGGTCATAGTGACTGCGCCGTAGCGCCGCAAAGTAAGCACGAAAATCATCCTCGTGATAACCAGGAGCAGTACGCCCCTCCAGCTCGGCAACATGAACATGCGTCAGCAGCGAAGCCCAGGGCACAAGGGTCTCAGGGTCCTCATGATTGCTCGCCATATGATAGATATCGGCCAACAGCTTCGCGTCCGATAGTGCAATATGCGAGACAAACTCCCCGCTCTCGGCTACCGTATTTAATATATTCGTTTCCGCGTATTGCAATGGTTCTAACACAATCTGCACGCCATAGTTACGTGCCCATGTACTCCAGGTGGCAAAATGATCGGCAATCTGTCGCAATGCGTCGCGCAGATCATAGCCCTCGGGACAGGCTCGTGCTTTGCCGCTGCCAAAGACAAGGACGCTTATACCAACCTGTTCAGCACGCCGCAACGTCGTCTTGATATAGCGCTCCAGACGTACGGTGTCCACCTGCTGCTCAGGGGTTGCAACCAGTGGAAGATTGGCCGGGAGCAGCGAGTTAGCCGCTTCAATAGCTATCGGCAAACGGCGCGCTTCGCGCCACAACGCGCCAAACTCCTCTTCTGACTGCTCGGGGACGAGAAAACGCTGAACACTTTCTTCAAGATATTCAAAGGAAATATCTTTAAGTACAGCTACAGCACGAAATGATTGACAGATACCAAATCTCATTATTTTTCCCTCTTCTTTACTCACGAGTGGAGCTACAAATAGCTATCGGTCCTCTAGCCGATATATTCATAATAAAAGTGGGTGCAAAGTTGGTTATTAAAGACTCAAGTTGCCAATTCTGCGCGCCTGCTGATAAAATAGCTAGAGAAATGGCAATGCCAGAAGTTCCCTGCCAGCAATAAGCAGGACAACTCCATTTAGCTTACAGTCATTTTACATTTTCCTGTACTTTTTTTGATTATCGTAGGATATCTTATACATAGGAAACAGCATTCATACATAGATCGCCATAAAAAAATAGTACGTTCAAGCACTATGCTTATGCATAACGCAGGAGGCAACAAAAATGCTTCAAGAAGATAATGAGCTACACATACCTTATCAAACCACACAACAATATTATTGGTCAGCGCCAGAGGGCGTTCCAGAATACTCTCTCGCGCCAACGTTTCCGCTGCAGGGTGCGCCCCAACCACCACAATACCCTCCTGCCTCGTTATCAATACCAACGCCACCGCAGGGTCCAAAACGGTCAGGTATACGCACAGGAGCAATTATTGCACTCACGCTGGTTATTCTCACAGTCTTTGGTGCGGGTTTGTTCGCTGGCTGGGAGTTCGAACAGAAGAATAGTAGTACCAACGCCGCAACAACTACTTCAAAATCAGCAACTACCTCTACAACATCAACCACCTCTACGTCAGCTAGCAGTAATTCGTCAGAGGCACTGCAAGAAGCGGCTATCGCCAAAGTAGAACCAGGCGTCGTAGAACTCGACGTAACGACAACCCAGGGTGAAGACATTGGCTCTGGCGTCATCATTGATTCTCGTGGATATATCGTGACCAATGACCACGTCGTGAACGGTGAGCAATCAATAACAGCCGTACTCAGCAACGGTAAATCACTGCAAGCTCAATTGGTCGGTGAAGATACAGCAGATGATCTGGCGATTGTAAAGATTACTCCACCAAGCAATATGGCCGTGGTAAGTATTGGTGACTCATCAAAACTGACCGTTGGTCAAGAAGTATTGGCTATTGGCAACCCGCTCGGCATCACAGAAACGGTCACGAATGGCATTGTGAGCGCACTGAATCGTAGCGTAGCAGAGTCAGCAAGCGTCACGATCAACGGCGCGATCCAGACCGACGCGCCTATTAATCCCGGCAATAGTGGTGGAGCTCTGATTAATCTGCAAGGACAATTTGTTGGTATCCCAACATTGGCCGCTACCGATACAGAAACCAACACACAGGCGAATGGCATCGGATATGCCATCCCTTCCACCACCATAGAAAAGGTCATCCAGCAATTCGTTCACTAGCACATAAAACATCTTACCAACTGTATACACGACCAAGCTGGTGTGTATGCAGTTTTTCTTCCCTCATTATATATATACCAGTGACCTCTTCGCGTAGAGACAATCCCTTGCGGTTGTCTACTTGTGACCGATTTGAAGAATTATAAACGCATGCAGTAGATAATTAATATTACGATATTATGATAGAGTTTCACCATTATTTCAACAATATTATAGTACTTTTGTCGCTTTCACAATCCATACAATAGTAGAATAATGTATACTTACAAAAATCATGTGAGGCGCTCTTTACTGGCACCTCAAAGAGCGCATACATTGCCGCTTTCTTTACACAGCCAGTTATTTTGCACGATCAAGAAGGGCATTTTAACATTCTTTTCGGCAAAGCTGTTATTCAGAAAATTCGACCAGGAGAAGCACTTGAAAAGTATTTATTGCATCACTATTACACCATTTGCATTGCGCTTAATCCGCAGTTTTGATGGCGACGTCATAGGAGATGAAGCTGTCATCTGCAATTATTTACAAGAAGAACCGAGCAGAGACAGAAATGGGAATATTATCGAAGGGGCCTTCAAAATCTTCTTTCCGAATAAGCAGGCAATCTGCTACACGCTCTCGGGAGAAATTTCCTTCGTTCTGTGATATCCAGAGGTCCATACTGATTGCATTGCACTACAGATTGACATGTTCCATCCTATATGCTACATTTCTGCGTGCGTTCCTAAACGGGTAAACATACATACACTTGATTCAGGATCGCATGCAGTCGCGCTATTATGTGGCTAGCGAGCATTTCACCTCTATAGAGCGTTTCCCATAGAACGTCATCGTATTCCGTACCTGTTTTACTCGCGGTGTTTCAGTGTATGTGCATGCTCTTCCAAAGAAGGAGGAAACACAATGCCAGGCAACAGATGTGTGGTCTATGTGGAACCAGGGAAGGTCAAAGTCGAAAATATCGAGTACCCCAAACTGGAACTCCAGGCGCAAAATCGCAAATGCGATCATGGCGTGATCCTGAAAATAGTCGCAACGAACATTTGTGGCAGTGATCAACATATGGTACGCGGTCGTACCACAGCGCCAAAGGGTCAGACGCTAGGTCACGAGATCACTGGCGAGGTCATCGAAGCCGGGCGCGACGTCGAGTTCATCAAAGTAGGCGATCTCGTCTCAGTGCCATTCAATATTGCCTGCGGGCGCTGCCGTATGTGTAAGGAAGGCAATACAGGTGTCTGCTTGAACGTCAATCCAGCGCGTCCTGGTGCGGCTTACGGCTATGTCGACATGGGAGGGTGGGTAGGAGGACAGGCTGATTATGTGATGGTTCCGTACGCAGATTGGAACCTGTTGAAGTTTCCCGATAAAGATCAAGCCATGGAGAAAATTCTAGACTTGACGATGCTATCGGACATTTTCCCAACAGGCTACCATGGTGCCTATACAGCCGGTGTCAGAACAGGCTCGACGGTCTACGTTGCAGGGGCTGGTCCCGTCGGCCTGGCGTGCGCGGCTTCAGCACAATTATTAGGGGCAGCGGTGGTTATCGTTGGTGATCTAAATAAGGATCGCCTGAAACAGGCAAAAAGCTTTGGCTGCGAAACCGTCGATCTCACACAAAAAGCAGCACTCCCAGACATGATTGCTCAGATCGTAGGCGAGCCAGTTGTCGATGCATCGGTCGATTGTGTTGGCTTTGAGGCCAGAGGTCATGGTCAAGGTGCCAGTGAGGCCCCAGCCACTGTACTCAACGACGTGATGAGTATTACGCGCGCCGCTGGGCGCGTAGGTATCCCCGGTCTGTATGTAACCGGTGATCCTGGAGCCATTGACGAAAATGCCAAGGTCGGCCAACTGGGTATCAAGATAGGTTTGGGCTGGGCAAAATCGCTCTCCTTTACCACAGGCCAAACTCCCGTTATGCGCTACCATCGCCAACTGATGATGGCAATTCTCAACAACAAGGTGCAGATTGCTAAAGCGGTCAATGCGACCATCATTCCGCTGGAAGAAGCCCCGCAAGGGTACATAGACTTTGACAAGGGAGCTGCCAGAAAGTTTGTACTCGATCCACACGGTTTGATCCACAAATAATATCCATATGCATCCAGAAACGTAAGCCTCGTTGCTAGAAATGCGCGGTTGCACATTTCTCATCTGGATAGCCCAATACATCGGTAACACCAGGGGCAAGATAGCAATATTGCTGGCAAGAGAAGACGGCTTTCTATCAGTGGTACCTTTCCCCTGGTCTTTCCATTCAGAGTTTATTAATTTGTTGAAGATCCAGCTTTGCAAGCAACATCTGAAGCGGACGATACCTGCGGTTTTCCACCCCATGCAGTGAGCATCGTCCAGGCGGCACAAAAATCGTCCGACAGCATCTCAAGCAAAGCCTGGTCATAAAGATGGTTGAAATCTTCTTGCGTGACAAGCTGCGTTTTGAGCAGGAAAGATTCTTCGAGCTTGAATGCGATACTGTAGTTCCGCGCCATCTGCTCATACATGGGTGATCCAAAGGAAAAATCAAGTATATATGGTTTATAACCCACATTCTGAAAACCTGCTTTGCGCAACAAATGTGTCATCATTTGCAAAGGACCAGTGGTTCTGCCTGTAGGAGAAAAGGTCTGCCCAGCTTTTTGCAGAGCCTGCATACCCATACCGCTCAATGTTTCGAAGGCCAACGCATTACTACTGCCCCAATCTCCATCGGTGAGACGCATGATCCCCCCCGGGCGCAATACACGCATACATTCTGCCAGAAGCTGTAAGCAATAGCCAGGAGGAATAGAGCCTATAACAGGGCAAATATTGACCAGATCAAACGACTCATTGGGTATCTTAAGGGGTTGCAAGATATCCATCACATGGAAATGAGCATTGGTCAATCCGCGTACCCGGGCATGAGCACGAGCATACTGAATAACAGCTTTGTTCGCATCAATTCCGACAACCTCTATCTCTGGATAGGCTTGAGCTACCTCAAGAACCCACTCTCCAGGAGTACAGGCGACATCCAGCACATCAAAGATGCCAGACATCTCGGCTTTGGTACGCTCGGCAAAAAGGCCTCCGGCAGTTTCTATCAGCAGTTTGTCCTGATCAAATAAACGGGCAATTTGAGCAGAACAAGCAGGATCTATTATAGGCAGAAAAGCACTATCTCCCTGCGATGTATCTGGTACTACCATGATATATCTCCTCGGCATTTCTTTGTTCCCTGTGTATTAGGTAGAACACTTCGCTTTATAGAAGAAATTTTGTAATAGAACATGGAGTTTCTGACAAACATACTATGCTCCGATTTTTTCACTGCTTAGATCACAGGGCAATCAATTAGCAAACATGATAGAGAACAGGGCTAGATGTTATGTCTTTTAAAGCATAGCTCGTGAAATACCAGAGGTCAACAATAACGTACCAAAAACGTAGGACGTCTCATAAAATCATCCATTTTGTGCTCTATGACGGTAATCTCTGGCGATTGCTATAACATTGTGGACAAGTGATAGCGCGAGAGTAGTTGCGTAATGTGACCATGGTCTTTATGAGGAAAGCAAAAGATGCCTACTGCAAGGCCGAAATATGGTATTTCGGCCTGACGTGATAGGATATGTTCGTGGTACTACAATTTCTTCAAAGTACATCTCTTACCAAAACATATGCTCAGTTTCCTGAGCTTCTCGATGAGCTATTGTCGCCGGTCCCGAAGGTCCAGACGCGCCACGATATCTTCTAACATAGCCAAGAAAAGGACGGAGTTTGATAGCAGCAGGAGGGAAATATTCCACCTGCGGCATCAAGATGGGGATAAGAGGTTTCGTGTTAGCCATCTCGATAGGATCGGTATCCTGAACACGAGCTGTATAGTGGACGTTCATTGGAAGCAGTTGCTTACCGCAGCAAGCACAAAATTGCGCATGAATGGAGATTGATCGGGAGCAAGATAAGCAAGTGAATACAAGGGCCCAGTTTCGCACGTGTCCATCTGCAAGAAAACATTCGCGGATAAAAGGTGCCAACCATCGCTTTAATTTTCGCATCAACATGCTTCAACCTTTCTACATCACTACAACCAGGATACGAATGCGATACTCCAATTGTAATATATTTTAGCCTACATGTCAATAAAACAATGTAAGAAAGGTATTAAAACTAGCTAAATTAGTCAAGAAGAAATATACCCAAAGGTAGTCTCAAAGGAGGTGAACAGTACGCACAGTTCTCACCTGGATGCAAGGTAATATAAGTTCAATAAGTGAATACGACGGTTACACTACAGATATTAGATAGTATAACATTCCGGGTCTATAACTAAAAAATGGTCTGCTCTCAAATACAAAGCAAACCATTTTTTACTCTTACACTACTCTTTTTTCTTCAACCGAACAACAATTCCCTCAATTTTGCCGAGCGGGTTGCACACACGAGCGAAGCAGTGTGTCACCTGATGCCCACGCAGTCATCATGCACCAAGTGGTGAGACAAGCCGTACGATCATTAGGGCGGCTTCGCTGCATCCGTTACCGGACTTCCACGTGCCGTCTATCTACCAGATCTTCTTTCTGGGATCTTGATCTTTCGCAAAAGATGGGAAGACTCGTCTTGGGTGCGGCTTCGCGCTTAGATGCTTTCAGCGCTTATCCCTTCTTGACATAGCTATCCAGCTGTGGCCCGGGCAGGCCAACTGGCTCACCAGCGGTCAAGCCATCTCGGTCCTCTCGTACTGGAGATGACTCCCCTCAATCTTCCTACGCCCACGACGGATAGAGACCGAACTGTCTCGCGACGTTCTGAACCCAGCTCGCGTGCCGCTTTCATGGGCGAACAGCCCAACCCTTGGGACCTACTCCAGCCCCAGGATGCGACGAGCCGACATCGAGGTGCCAAACCTTGCCGTCGATGTGAACTCTTGGGCAAGATAAGCCTGTTATCCCCGGGGTAGCTTTTATCCGTTGAGCCACACTCCTTCCACTCGGGAATGTGGGATCACTAAGTCCGACTTTCGTCCCTGCTCGGCGCGTCTGCCTTGCAGTCAAGCTCTCTTGTGCCTTTACACTCTTGCGGGTGATGTCCATCCACCCTGAGAGAACCTTTGAGCGCCTCCGTTACTCTTTGGGAGGCGACCGCCCCAGTCAAACTACCCGCCTGGTCCTGTCTGGCTGCCTGCTTCAAGGTCAGCCATGAGAAACAAACCACAAGGAAAGTGGTATTTCACGCTTGCCTCCCCCACCCCCACAAGGATGAGATCGCTGGCTCCCACCTATCCTACGTACCTTCTGCCTCATTTCCAGGCCAAGGTGTAGTAAAGCTCCACGGGGTCTTTTTGTCCTGTCGTGGGTAACCCGTATCTTCACGGGTCCTTCAATTTCGCCGAGTCCTCTGTCGAGACAGCGCTCAACTCGTTACTCCTTTCGTGCGGGTCGGAACTTACCCGACAAGGAATTTCGCTACCTTAGGACCGTTATAGTTACGGCCGCCGTTCACCGGGGCTTAGATTCGCGGCTACGAACACCGCTCCTCGTAACCTTCCGGCACTGGGCAGGAGTCAGCCCCTATACTTCCGCTTTCGCGTTCGCAGAGACCTGTGTTTTTGGTAAACAGTCGGTTGAGCCAATTTCTTGCAACCCCCTCACGCTCCCTGTTTCACCAGGGTTCGCTACTAGGGCACCCCTTCTTCCGAAGGTACGGGGTTAATTTGCCGAGTTCCTTAACAGAGGGTCGCTCGTTCACCTGCGGGGTGTTCCCCTTGCCTACCAGTGTCGGTTTGCGGTACGGGCGGAGATCGTTCTGGCGAGAGGCTTTTCTTGGCGGCGTGGGGAGCGATGACTTCCGCCCGATTGCTCGGACTCGGTGCTGCCGTCATGCACAGGCGACCGGGATTTTCCTCGGTCACGCACTTCGGTCAACACGCCCATCCTGTCCAATTGATGGGTTCACCTTCCCTACCGCGTCCCCCCATTGCTCATAGCGAGCGTCTCCGGTGCAGGAATATCCCACCTGCTTTCCATCGCCTACGACTATGACGTCCTCGGCTTAGGACCCGACTCACCCTGGGTCGTTTGACGGTGCCCAGGAACCCTCAGGCTTGCGGTGTCGCTGGTTTGCACAGCGATTGCGCTACTCATTCCGGCATTCTCACTTCCGCGCGCTCCACCAGTCCTTGCGATCTGGCTTCTCTGCGGCGCGGAACGCTCCCCTACCATTGTCTTCTCTCAGAAGACAATCCACGGCTTCGGTACGATGCTTAAGCCTCGATACGTTGTCGGTGCCACCCCACTCGACCAGTGAGCTATTACGCACTCTTTCAATGATGGCTGCTTCTAAGCCAACATCCTGGCTGTTTGGGCGGGATGACTCCCTTTGACACTGAGCATCGATTTTGAGACCTTAGCCGGTGGTCTGGGCTGTTTCCCTTTTGACGACGAAGCTTAGCCCCCGCCGTCTCACTCACACGGACTGCTGTCCTGGCATTCGCAGTTTGGTTGGGGTTGGTAACCAGCACTTGGCCCCTAGCCCATCCAGTTCTCTACCTCCAGGATATTTCCCGTGTGGCTGTACCTCAATACATTTCGGGGAGAACCAGCTATCTCCACGTTCGATTGGAATTTCTCCCCTATCCACAGTTCATCCCCCAGTTTTGCAACACTGGTGAGTTCGAGCCTCGACGGACTGTCACATCCGCTTCACTCTGACCATGGATAGCTCACGTGGTTTCGGGTCGCATCGGCGCAACCTGCGCGCTCTTCACACTCGGTTGCCCTCTGGCTCCCCAGCTTTAGCGCTGGTTAACCTGCTACGCCGATGCACTCGCCGGATCATTCTACAAAAGGCACGCCATCAGTCCTTGCCAATTCGTATCGGAGTGACCTCTGACTGCTGGTGAGTACGTGGTTTCAGGGTCTGTTTCATCCCCCTCTCGGGGTGCTTTTCACCTTTCCCTCACGGTACTTGTTCACTATCGGTCGCAAAAGATGTTGAGCCTTGGAGGGTGGTCCCCCCGGTTTCCCACAAGCTTTCTCGTGGCTCGTGGTACTCAGGATCCCAAGCCAGTTGAGGTCGACGTCCACTACGGGACTCTCACCCGCTGCGGTCGCGCGTTCCAACGCGTTCGTGTGTCGCCCTCGCCCTTTTTCCTGGTCCTACAACCCCAGAAGTTCCGAAGAACCCCTGGTTTGGGCTCGTCCCGTTTCGCTCGCCACTACTCCGGGAATCTCGGTTGATTTCTTCTCGTCAGGCTACTGAGATGTTTCAGTTCGCCCACTGCCCCCCGTCACTGCCTATGTGTTCAGCAGGCGGTCTCCAGACATCACTCTGGAGGGGTTGCCCCATTCGGAATCTCAGGGTTCTTCGCTTGCATGCAGCTCCCCCTGAACGTTTCGCCGGTCTCCGCGTCCTTCTTCGGTCTTTTGCGCCGAGGCATCCACCTCGTACTCTGTGTAGCTTGTTCGTTTCTCACCTACATTTGGTGTTCTTTGTTTGCCTGGTATTTCTTGATGACTCTCTGCTTCAACTCGTGCTGCAATTTTCGCTCAGCAAAATTGAAGGAATCGTTGTTCGGTTGTTCAGGTGCATGGTGTGGGGGGCGACCCCCAACCTCTGGAGAGTGGAAATCAGTCTGGTGGCTGGTCTGGTTCTGCGCGTGAAGGCTGGTTCCTGTTCGACCTGGGAATGGATCTCCCGAAAGAGATCAGTGTTCCCTAGAAAGGAGGTGATCCAGCCGCACCTTCCGGTACGGCTACCTTGTTACGACTTCACCCCAATCACCGACCCCACCCTCGACGCCTGCCTCTCTTGCGAGTTAGCCCAGCGGCTTCAGGTGTTGCCGACTTTCGTGGTGTGACGGGCGGTGTGTACAAGACCCGGGAACGTATTCACCGTAGTGTGCTGACCTACGGTTACTAGCAACTCCGACTTCATGCAGGCGGGTTGCAGCCTGCAATCTGAACTGAGGCCGAGTTTGACGAGATTAGCTCCCCCTCGCGGGTTGGCAACTCTTTGTCTCGACCATTGTAGCGTGTGTGTCGCCCAGGACGTAAGGGCCGTGCTGACTTGACGTCATCCCCGCCTTCCTCCGCGTTGATCGCGGCAGTTTCGGTAGAGCATTCAACTACCAACAGGGGTTGCGCTCGTTGCGGGACTGAACCCAACATCTCACGACACGAGCTGACGACAGCCATGCAGCACCTGTGCAGCCGCCCCGAAGGGACATCCATTTCGGGATGGTGCAACTGCATGTCAAGCCCTGGTAAGGTTCTTCGCGTTGCATCGAATTAAACCACACGCTCCGCTGCTTGTGCGGGTCCCCGTCAATTCCTTTGAGTTTTAATCTTGCGACCGTACTCCCCAGGCGGACCACTTATCGCGTTAGCTGCGGCACGGAAGGGGTCGATACCCCCCACGCCTAGTGGTCATCGTTTACGGCCAGGA
The DNA here is from genome assembly GCA_963802635.1 of uncultured Chloroflexia bacterium. Lineage (GTDB taxonomy): Bacteria > Chloroflexota > Ktedonobacteria > Ktedonobacterales > Ktedonobacteraceae > CAVTLG01. The sequence goes on from CAWDJJ010000001.1 coordinate 3,245,495, forward strand.
CTACCGGGGTATCTAATCCCGTTCGCTCCCCTGGCTTTCGCACCTGAGCGTCAGTGACTTCCCAGGAGACTGCCTTCGCCGTTGGTGTTCCTCCGGATATCTACGTATTTCACCACTCCACCCGGAATTCCGTCTCCCTCTGAAGCCCTCAAGTTCCCCCGTTTGCCGACGCCTTCCTCGGTTGAGCCGAGGACTGTCAGTCGACACGCAGAGAACCGCCTGCGTGCGCTTTACGCCCAATAAATCCGGACAACGCTTGCCCCCTACGTATTACCGCGGCTGCTGGCACGTAGTTAGCCGGGGCTGATTCCTCTGGTACCGTCCGTTCTCTTCCCAGAGAAAAGCAGTTTACAATCCGAAGACCGTCGTCCTGCACGCGGCGTTGCTCGTTCAGGGTTGCCCCCATTGACGAAAATTCCTCACTGCTGCCCCCCGTAGGAGTCTGGGCCGTTCTCAATCCCAGTGTGGCTGATCGTCCTCTCAGACCAGCTATCGATCGTCGCCTTGGTGAACCATGACTCCACCAACTAGCTAATCGACCGCAGGCTCATCATCGGGCGCTCTTACGAGCTTTGCTTCTTGCGAAGCGTATGCGGTATTGTCGGCGATTTCTCGCCGGTATTCCTCACCTGATGGTAGATCACCCACGTGTTACTCACCCGTCCGCCACTCTCTACTTACGTAGAGCGTTCGACTTGCATGTGTTAGGCACGCCGCCAGCGTTTATCCTGAGCCAGGATCAAACTCGCCATCCAGTTATATATCTTCTGTATTCCCGACGGGAATACAGAAAAGTGCATGTTGAGTTGCGATCCAGACCAAGGCAAATGTTTGCTTGGCTTGTTCGCAGATTGTGATCACATGCGTGAACATGTGATTGAATTGACAGGAACGGTTTTGCGTTCACGTTGTCTGAACCAAAGACCAATTCCAGTTCTGCTTTCCACTCTTCAGTTGTTCAAGGTGCCCGAATGATCTGGACCCGTAGGTCTTCACCAATCATCGATTGGTATACATCATCACCATCAAAACGTTCATTGCCTTCGTTTTCGTTCGATGGCCGTAGTATCGCACATCCCTGGCGGTTTGTCAAGCGTTTCTCTGCCGAGTTTTTCGCTCGTCTTCTGACCTTCTTCAACGAACAGGAGCAGACGCAACCCATCGTCTCGGAAAGACAAAAGGACACGAGATACTGTCTACTCTTTGCTTACTGAAAGAAGCTACAATTCCAGAGGAACCACATGAGCGTGGTACCGTGTCAGCGGATGGGGACAGGAGCACCGATCCAGATGGTCGGTGATTGTCTGCATGCGACAGCTTCGTTACTCTACCACCCCCGGACCGCTCTGTCAAGTGGGGATGACCCTTTTGGCTGAGCTATTAGAACCGGTTGTCAGGCTCGTTGGTGGTTCGTCAAATGTGGGGTTGAGGCCCCCAAAGGGACTCGCATGGTTGTAGCAATAGCGATTTATTCGCTTCATCGCGCACCTGATCGGAGAATACCACCTCATTTTTCGGGTTTACAATGATGTTCACCACAACCATGAGTTCGCAGAACTGTCAGCATAAAGTGATCTACACTGGAGCACATTCCTCACTGATCTCTTACAACGCAACTAGTACAGCCTCGCAGAAGTAACGCGGGAGGAAAAGGTATGATAGAATGAGGGAAAAAGCGATGCGAAGGAGAAGCATGCAATGCCCGATCCTCAGGCTGCCCCAATCTCTGTTAGTTCCTTGCAACTCGACATTCTTGAGCACTTCGAATATATCCGACATGGCACACAAAGCCTGATCGCCAATCTCGAGGTAGCCACCGGTCAGATCATTGCTCCAACGATTGGACCACGGCGCACGGAGGAAGATTTTGTCGCCCACATCGAACAGACCATCCAGACCGATCCAGAAGCCTCCTGGATTTTTGTCACCGATCAACTCAATACCCATCAATCGGAGACCTTGGTGTCTCTGGTCGCCAAGCATTGCGGCATCCAGGAGGATTTGGGCATCAAAGGCAAAAGTGGACATCTCGCCGCGATGGCAACGCGTGCAACCTTTCTCTCTGATCCCAGCCACCGTATTCGCTTTGTCTACACGCCAAAGCATAGCTCCTGGTTAAACCAAATTGAGATCTGGTTCAGCATCCTGGTGCGTCGCTTGCTTGCTCATTTGAGTTGTGTCTCAGTGGAAGCGTTACGAGCGCGGATACTAGCGTTCATTACCTACTACAATCGCACATCCAACGGGGCCTTTCACTGGACGTACAAAGGGCATCCTTCTCGTCCATAGCAGTCAACCCGCTACGCTTTTGACAACACGCACTCCCGCAAGCAGATCGTAGAGTGTCTGATGGGTCTTACTGAGGAACAAGCTCAGCAAATACACGCCCACAATTACCCAGACGAGCACTAACCCAACCACGATGAGTGGTGGAAATACTTTAGGGGCCAGAGGCCACCCTGGAATGCGCCAGAGGCAGGCATGGGTTAACTCCCATGGCACGAACTTCATCAGAGAACGCAGAAGTGACCGTGCCAAACTCAGTCGCTTCCCATGAGTGGTGGTCACAAGCAGACCCATTTTCCGCTTTCCCCAGGTAGCCTGCCACGGTGAGCATTCAAAGAGCGCGAAGTAGAGGAGGACAGGCAAAACCAGCGAGAGAAAAGCCGTGATCTCGCTGGAATTGGGGTCTGCAAACAACTTCAGAAAGACCGCTCTGAGCGGGCCAAACCCGAGCGAGATGCTGACAACGACAAGCACACCAATGTAGGCCGCAATGAAAATGTAATCAAGCAAAAATGCGAGTGTACGAAGTCGAAGGGCCGCAAAAGCATTCATCATCAAACTTCTCCTTGACGGCTTCACCATAGCGCCATTCAGTTGATTGTACACCGTTCGTAGTTGACTGGCAAAGTTCGTTGGATTACGCCGTATGTAGCGTAAGGGATACTCTTCGGCTCACATTCGTTATCCAGTTCGTTTTACTCCAGTTTCTCCTCATATCTCTCTTACTATCAAAAGTGCATTGGACTGACTACCAGACTCCTGAGATATTTCTGCGAGGCTGTACTAGGAGCGAAATGAGTGTGCAATCCAGAGACCAAACAGTGTGCCAATAAAGAGCGCAACAGCACATATAGTAACAAACAACCAAACATCGAAAGTAATCATGCTTACCTCCATTATTTCCCAATTTACCGTTATTCAGCTAACAGTAGTGAGGACAAGTAGACTACTGGCCAGCCAGTCAAACGAAGTAAGAGAGTCTTTCTCAGAAGAACTTGCCTTACAGAGAAAGACAGCGCAATCCCTCTCTTTTATTTTGTCCTCCTGATCATCACTAATGGAATAATCAGAGCAGTTTAAGCTGGCAAGATCTACAATTCGCTGTCTCGATAGATAGATCATGAACAGCATTCTTCACGTGTAGTCTGTCTGCCCATTCGCCTCACTCAAATCAGTAAAGGCATGATTCTGTCTGTACTTTTCCCATAACACCTCCTTAGGAATTTTACGATGCGGTCATAAGCACGGCTCAGGAGTTTCTTATTCTCCAGGCTATCATACATGCGACGTGAGCCATAGCTTTGTAAGTATATCCCCTCCTTTAAGAAAGCATGTTCTAACGGGTCGCGTTTATCTGTGTTCGGAAGCCGGTTAGCTAAATCAGTGAGCAAGGCATTTCGTTCTCCCTCAGGAAGTTTGGCAATTTCTGGGGTTATGCTCGGAAGTCGTGAGAGTAACATATCATTCAGGCCACTGACTAACTTTTCTTCAGGTGTATCACCAATATATTCAATAGCTTTTTTTTCTACTAACATGCCCAAAAGTTTCTTACGCAATTCCTCCTTGAAAGCGGGCCTGACTGCAAATGCAGCGGTATTTTGCAGATGAGATGCAATTTCTAACAATTCTGGATCGTTTTGTATCGTATCGTCCATATCTCCCACAAATAGAGAAGCAGAAGTCGGCATAGCGGCAAAAGGGATTCCGTCATATCTGTCTTTTTCTTTCTGCAAATTGTCGCACTTTTCTTGCGAATATTCGCTATAAACTCTTATACTATCCAGAAATTCATGCTCCGTAATTGCTATTTCCTCCCACTTCTCTTTGAGAGGAACGTTGTCTAACTCAGAAGATTTCGTCATCTGTTCCTTCACCCGTTCATATATTAAACACAACAGCTTTGTGCTAGGAATATACTCAGGAAGAGATCGTTGATAGTTTTCCACTGGCACTCCAATGCTTCCAAAAGCTTGTCGTAAAGCAATAGAATATTCCTCAACATCTGTACGATTGGCTAAATCGACCAATATAATATGACGCACCTGCGTAGGAAGCATCATTGTCGCTTTCGCAAAGGTATGAAACAGGTACTCTTGAGATATTTTCTTAGAGGCATCTTCTTGCGGATTCATATCCTCATCATAAATGATCTCATTGTGCTGCCATGAATCCATAAGTGAAAAGTGTACAAGCGGTGTATCCTGCTTTTGCAGATCATTACAATATCTCCTTGCGATAAGTAAGCTTACACGTTCGAAAGAAGCACCGCGTAGATCCTCTTTATGTTTTACTGCATGAATATACCTGAAAATGCGCACAACAACCTCTTGAATGATATCATCTACGATGTCATCCTCCTGACCTTGCCAAGATGGAACGTTCGACGAGTGAATCCAGTACCAAACATACGGCACCAGGGATTGATAGAGGCATCTCCATATAAGCTCAGGATCTTGGGAATAAGCTGGAGCACGACAGAGATGCTTAGTAAAATCGTTCATATATCCTCCTGCGATATCTTCAAAAGCAGTCTTCGAGATTCCTTTCAGAACAGTGAAAATTCTGAAGATTTTTTCTTTTGACAATGTTCATCAAAGAATAATATGTATTCTTTTACCAATCCGTGACTCTTCACAAAGAGAACAAGAAAAGAGTCTTAGCTACCCTAGAAAATATTCTCTTGAAAATCAAGGGATGTAATCCTCAAAAGAATTCGATTTACGAATTTCATCTCTCAGTTTTTTCAACGCTCTCTCATGTGCCTTTCTACAATTATCTTCACTTTTACCTAACGCTAACGCTATCTCGCCAAAACATAGATTGTTCTTATATCGTTCATAGAGCACACGGTATTGAAAATCTGGAAGAGCCTCAGCCAGGCTCCATAGAGCCATTGCATCTTCTGCTCGTAATATCTGCTCCAAGATAGGTAGCTCGTTGTCCTCTACATCTTCGTACTTAAAATTAGGGTCATGCAGTTCGGAAGCTAGTCTTCTTTGCTTTCTCACCCACTCACAATAAACGTTATGCGCAATACAAAAAAACCATGCATCAAATGGCTTCCCCTGATACTGCCACTTCCTTTGGGTAAGACCTTCTATTGCACGTATAAACGTATCTGTGATAAGATCTTCTATGAATTCACTAGGGACTCGCTTTAAAAAGTATTTTTTAGCTTTATTATACATTATATCGTATAATTTGTTAAAATCTTCATATTTTCCCTCCGTAATACTTACAGCGAGACTATTCGCTTTTTCCCCTAAAGGATCTATTAACTCTTCAACCTTTTCATCCATGTATTTTTACTTCCCTAAAATTTAATGCTCATAAGACTGTGTATCTTATGAGCATAGATGAAGGACGTCCGCATTACAGTGACAGCATCTACGCTAGATGAAATCTATATGTCGGACAGACCCGACATCGCTATAATCAGATTCCCAATGTTTTTAGGAACATTTGTACATTTAGAGCAAGCAATTCAGAAAAAATGAGAGCTATCTTTTCCTCTCGTCGAAGGTAAGATAGCCTGACTCCAGGCAATCACCGAACACAATCAACACCTGCCACAGAAATTGCCTATATCTACTTTGCTACTGTAATGACAGATGCGGGGTTTATGTGACACACCTTGCTTGGGGCTGCTACAATACTCGAATTCCTCCCATAACGGATAAACATGGTAGCTGCATAGTGGCCTTTCTTTTAATAGAGAGAGCTATTTATTATGTCAAATTAAATAGCATTATGCCCCGGATACAAGCAGATACAAGAGTGGTTCACTGTGGGTTAATCCAGCATTCCGGCTCCATACGCCTTGTTCTATGTGAACTAACAAGCAAAGGACAACATATAGCTACCCTTTTGTACAGTTGACAAGGCTTCTAACGGAGGTGATACTACTTTATAAGAGTAGTCGCCCTGGCACCAGAGAGATCGATACCTGCACGTACGCAAATGCTACTACGTAGCGCTCCCACGCTCACACATGCAAAAACATAGCGGATATATGCTAACGACCGGGAGGGGAACCTGACCACAACGTTCAAAGCGGAGCAAATGGGCGTTCCTACGTTTCCATTTAAAGGATGAATAGATGCCAACTGAAAAAGACTTTTTCCGGCAGGTAATGGGCCACTTCACGACCGGCGTTACCATTGCAACGACAAGCAGTAATGAGGGAGTAGCAGGATTAACAGTCAATGCATTCACTTCCGTCTCATTGCAGCCACCTCTGGTCCTGATCTGCGTCGATATCACCAGCCATACCGTCTCCCAGTTTCGTGAAAGTCAGACGTTCGCCGTGAATATACTCACCGAGCAACAGCAGCATCTCTCTCGCTGTTTTGCCCTCAATAGCCGAGATCGCTATGAGCACTTCTGTCACGCGAGCTATCATACAGCAGCAACAGGCGCACCAATTATCGATGACGTGTTGGCCTTTATTGACGCACGTATCGTCGCTGAATATCCCGGCGGGGACCATGTGATCTTCCTCGGACAGGTCGAGGCGATGGGTATGCAAGGCAACGTCGTCTTCGTGAACGAAGAGCAGAAGAGCAACGGCACAATACCCAATGATGAAGCGCCACTACTCTATTATCGCGGACAGTATCGGCATCTAGCCAGGCAGTATCAAGAACCCAGCATCGGAGAGCAGAAGATCATAGTCAATCATGATAAAGATATTGAAGAGCCAACCAGAGGAAGATAATAGCCTGGCTCTCGCCGCATTACAACAACAGATACGCACTTGCCGTCTGTGCCAGGAACAAGGCTACATCACTACGGCACATCCGATTGTCAGCGGTCGAGCGACTGATCGTGTCATGGTCATAGGGCAAGCACCAGGACATCTCTCCGTAGCTAAAGAGCGACCATTCAGTGGACCAGGCGGTCGCATTTTGCAAACATGGCTGGAAAAAGCTGGCTTTCCGGCTGGCTACCTGCATGACCACACGTACCTCAGCTCGCTCACGCGTTGCGATCCCGGCAAAAATCTTCGCGGCGGCGGTGATCGAAAACCCTCGCCACCAGAAATGACTTTATGTAAACCATATCTTGTAGCAGAACTCAGCATCGTACAACCCAAAGCTGTCCTGCTGGTTGGAACCATGGCAATTGATGCATTTATGGGCAAAACGAAATTAGTTGATTGTATCGGGACATATGTGGAACGCGACGGCTTGCTGTATCTTCCACTGCCCCATCCATCGGGCGTCAGCCGCTGGTTGAACGAGCCAGCTCATCAGCAGTTGCTCCAGCGTGCCCTGGCCCTCTTAGCAGATTGGCGCAGTAGATACGAGTTATAAAGCGTTAATTTCAGCTCAATAGCGACAAAAAGTATGCATATTCCAAACACTATCTAAGACGGGTCAATAGAAACGCCTCAAACCAAGCGGCTCCCTAGGCGCTTGAGTATCCATAGGAAAACCGAAGAGGTCAAGTGATTTTACAATAGGCACCGGTAGACACTCACTGAGTTGCGGTCCTCAGGCCGAAGTAGTGTCCGTGTAATTGGCCTGCTCAGCCCGCTGACGCATATGATACTCGTGTACGCCTTTTTTTAAGGTGCCAAGAGCCAGCGTAGCACAGGTCGGACGCGTCATCACCAACTCACGGCCAAGCTGCTCAATAAGATCTTCAAAACTCATAGACTCAATGTCCTGCGCGCTCATGCCTTGTACAAGCTCTGTCACATACGAGGCTGCGGCACGGCTGATCGTGCAGCCTTCACCATCCCAGCTCACCGCCGCCACCTTGCCATCTTTGTCGAAACGCGCCTGCATGGTAATAACGTCAGCACAACCGGGATTGCCTCCACTCAAATTGATGTCGGGATGGTTAATTTCACCACGATTGCGCGGATTTTCATAGTGATCTAATAAAAAGTCGATAGCTTCTTGACGGTCCATGATTGCGGCGGCGCGGGTACCCTCCACGGTTCACCTGGGGGAGGAAGCGCCGCCCTCCTTTCTGATACTGCCCAGGATCGGCTTTTGTGCTATCAAAAAGCCCTGGGTCGGACGCGCTACTCGGACCAATTTGCGTGGTGTGACCTCGGCTCGTTTCTTCCCGGTCGTCACGTCTTTGATGATGAAGGCTCCCTTTTCTCGCCTTCCCGCGATGTAGCCTCCATCTCCTTGAACCTCGACCACTTCGTAGAGCTTGAACCCCCGCACTTTCCTTGGTGCCCAACATTTGTGCTCACTGTGTCGCCCATTGAAGCGCTGATACTGACCTCGCGGCAGACAACGGATGCAATAGACGGTCTCCAACGGCCTGACCCTTTCACCAATCTCGCAGGCGATTGCCACCGCATCGTTGGCGTGGGACTTGGGCACGTCGAGGACCTGGATGCGTTGATATTTGGTTTGGTAGCCATAACGCACCTGGATCTGGGCCTTTCCGAACTCCTGCTGGAGCTGCGCTACAAGACTCGTTTTGAGTGCAGAAACGTGGGCGGCATCCCGCAACGGGAGAAGAGCTTGCGCCTGAATCTGGGGAAAGCCAAACTCAGAGGCTGTCTGGTTGCCCTTGCGTTGGTTGCACGGCTGGCAGGCCAGGGTGAGGTTGTCTACTCTGTCTGAGCCGCCTCTCGCCTTTGGCACAAGATGCTCGATTTGTAAGACTGTATCTTTTTTCCCACAATACACGCATGTCCTGTGCCACTTCTCCAGAACATAGTCACGGACCTGATACCCGAACAAACTTCCTTGCTGGTAAGAGATCCCCGTGATTTCGGGATCTCGCAGTTTTTGCGGGTCGAAGCTGGCGACCTCCACGTTGACTTGGCGAACAGGAAGAAGCGATGCCGCGAAATGAATTGCTTTGAGCGTGGCAGCCACCTTCGAGGAGACCGAAGGGGGCAGCCAGCCAACAGGTCTGCGCCGATTAGCGAAGCTGGGCGCTCGGTATCTCGTTTTGCGACTGCGGCGCGCCCTGCGATAGGTGCGTCTCTGGGTCAGCTTCTCGCTGATATCGGTTCGCAACTGCACTTCTGCCTGCAAGAGGGTTTCCTGATTGGCAGTAGCAGCTATGCCCACCGTCTTGGAGCCGGTATCGACTCCTACAGTGACCGGTTGGGTATAGCTGGTCGTCTCGAAACGCAATTGAATGGTAAACGGCGAACGGAAGACCATCCGCGCGCGTTTCGCCAGCAGGAAGATGCGCGCACGCCTGGGCGTGGTTGGCATCAAAGGCTTTCCTTCTTGTGATACAACAAAGACCTTCATCAGGTAAGGCTCCTTTCGGAGTACAAACGACCCCCTCGACGCTGATAGCACCCGGTACTTTCCTCTGATCACTGTTCCTGACCGCAGTCCGTTAAACCAGAGGTTGAAGGGCCAGGAACTGGGGCAGCATTCCTGGGTCCGAACGGAAACGCTCAGTGCTATCGCTCATCTCTTCTCAACCAGCCGCGACGCTCGTTTGCTCGGCGCAACTGGCTCCAAGATGCCGTCTGGTCAATCCGGCCTGTCAGCAGCGAGCCACTAACAAGCCTCCGGTCTGAGACCGGAGGTCATTAACAGCTTCTCCGTATGAGGGATTATTGACAATACTTTCGTAAAATCACGCCCATTATATCACCTTAACGGCTTGCCTACCCGATTTTAGAGATGGCGAGGATGACTCGGCCCTACGCGAACTCCTATCGTACCTGAAGAGTGACGCCGCCAAGAGCGTCCTATGCTCAGCGGCGTCACTCTTTTTCGGCCTTCGTTTTGGTTACGGAACGACTTGAACAGTGGTGCCAATCCGAGTCCAACTGTAGAGCCAGGCTGCTGCACCGAGCGGCATACCAACACAACCATGCGAACCCCACTGCCACCCATAAGCTGGATCATAGTGCCAACCGTTGCTCCCAGGCCCATAGACGGTATGCCACCATGTATCATGCAGGAAATATCCTCCTGCCCTGAATTCCAGCGCATAATTGACGCTAGTAGGCGGATACCAGTTGGGTGAACCGGCAGGCCATGGCGAATAAAAGGTCGTGGGGCTAAGCTTTGCAAAGACATGGTAGGTGCCTAATGGCGTTGGCAATGATGGACGCCCCGTCATAACTGCAACGTTGAATACCTGGCTACCGTCGTTGTAAGCATACAGCGACTGCCCCGAAAGGCTGATGACAATTACCTGGCCTTGATCTGCGGCTGCTCCTGCATGCGCAAATGCCTTTGCCTGGGAATTGAGCGGACTCAAGGCGAGAAGCAGTGCTAATAGCAGTGCCATAGATCCTGGCACGCATAGTTTTTTTGCGTGGACTTGCATCTGTTGTCCTCCTGATAGAAAAACATTGCCCCACCTTTTGTTAGAATTATATCTGAAGAGGTCAATATATACAGGAACAGGCTTCGTTTTTTTTTATAAAGAGGCAAGGTTTGCCAGGATATGGGATAATGTTATGATCGTCGATAGTCTTCCTCCTTGATTGTAAGCGGACTGAGATCGACTCTCCACCGGGTTCTCTAGCAAGAAGCGCCTGATATTCATCCAGGCAATCCATAGAGAGAGATATCCAACTGTCGCACAGGAGATGAACTGCTATGCAGATCATACAAAGTATGGGACAGGCTTTATTGATGGCATTGAGCATGTTATGGGAAATTCTCTGGCCGCTCATTCTGGGATTTACGCTCTCGGGAATTGTGCAGGCAGTGGTTTCGCATCGGGCGATGGCAAAGGCGCTCGGCGGCAACTCACCCAGAAACCTGGCGCTTGCCACTTTGTTTGGCATTGCTTCCAGTTCGTGCTCGTATGCGGCAGTCGCGCTGGCACGTTCCATTTTTCAGAAGGGAGCCAGTTTTACCTCGGCGATGGTCTTTGAGCTGGCTTCGACCAACCTCGTGATTGAGTTAGGCATCATTCTCATCGTCCTGATGGGCTGGCAGTTTATGGCGGCTGAGTATCTGGGTGGACTTCTGATGGTAATCTTCATTGCTGTGATTTTCCGACTGACCCTCACGCCGCGCATTGTGCAGCAGGCAAAAACACAGGCAGAGAAAGGTAGGATGGGTAGAATGGAAGGGCATGCCGCAATGGATATGAGCGTATCAGGGGGTTCGTTCTGGCAAAAACTGTGGAGTCCGCAAGGCTTTACAGCAGTCAGTAACTACTTTGTGATGGATTGGGCATCCGTGTGGGTGGATATAGCGCTCGGCTTACTGATTGCCGGAGCGCTGGCTGCCTGGGTCCCAGAGTCATTCTGGCAAGCGTTTTTCCTGTCCAACAATCCAACCTGGGCCAGGATCGAGGGTCCACTAATGGGACCGCTGGTCGCCCTGGTCAGTTTTGTCTGCTCGGTAGGCAATGTACCATTGGCAGCCGTACTCTGGCGCGGTGGGATTAGTTTTGGGGGTGTGGTCAGCTTCATCTTTGCCGATTTGATCATTCTGCCCATCCTGGACATCTATCGCAAATACTATGGGTGGAAAGTTATGGGCTATATTCTGATCACCTTCTATGTCACGATGGCTGCGGCAGGCTATGCCGTCGAACTGCTGTTTGCCGCGCTGGGAATCATCCCTCAGAACCGCAACGTGGTTGCCATCAGCGCAGGTATCCAGTGGAATTATACGACGGTGCTCAATATCGTCTTTCTGATCCTCGCGGCCATCCTGCTGATCCGCTTTATCCGCACTGGCGGCATAACTATGCTGAAAACGATGAATAAGCCCGCACAGGAGATGCATCATGATCATATGGAGCATGACACAATGAGCCAGCATCAAGTGCCTGAATCTTGATGCTTTTTGATGGATGAAGCGGGTCATTGTGTCTGCGGAGCAGGATTTGCTAGATTAGATGATATCCTTTGAGATTTTGTTAGCCTCTATTACGGTCACTTTATGGTCGCGGAGAAGGGCAAGCAGTGCAGCTACAACCTTATCAACGCCCTGAATCTCCACTCTATTTTCCCCAGATCGTAATATTACACTAGTTGCGTAATCTGTACCTACAATATCTCCATTATTGATCCTGACAAAGAAGCCTTGCATTTGCATTTCTTCTTCTTCAGGCAAAATTCCTTCTTCAGGTGATGCATTACGAAGTGCATATACAACAGGGCCACTTGTACTGACTATTTTGTAGGGTTGCCCGTGGGATGCATATATACCGTTCCGAAATGTATATATAGGGCCACTTGTACTAACCCCAACTATAGCCTGATAGTAGTAATGGTCAGCATCCTCAAAACGTTCTTCTTGAGCGAGCGCGTTCATATAACCTGAGTAGATAGCTATTTCATCTCTCGCAAGAAAAATATAGGTAGACATATTAATGCTATAGTGACGTAGTCCATTTGGAAGCCGTTTCACTACTATCTCCTTGTTTGGAAACTTTTTTGTCAGTTGGTGCAAAGAGGAAATACCACCCTGTATTTCTATAATGTTCTCACACTGGCTTTCATCTATATGCAATCTCTGAAGAGCTGCCTTATAGAGCGGCTTCGAGCGTTCAATGACCCAATCTGCGTACTGTTGATCACTAGGGCAATCGGTATATATGAGAAAAGGAATACCACCCCAGACCAAGAACACCACTCCTAAAATGAGAGAAAATGTGGAAAATTCAGATAATGATGGTAAAAGAAATTTTGCGATACATAAAGCCACGCCTAATAGGATTAACTGCTTATATAGCAGTGGCACTTTATAGAAGTAATGACGCATTTGCCTATTAGTAAAATTATACGTGTATCTTTGTCCATTTTGCTGATATTGTTGCTGTTGCACTTTTATTCTCCTCCATACAAATTGAGCGAACTAAGGTAAAAAAGGAAGGTCCACACTATAGTGACTCCTGTAAGTTATATCTACAAACGCGGTTGGCAGTGCCGAAAATATTCCTCGTTTTCTTCGTCATCTGCATATCGAGGAAAATATGCTCCTTTATTCTCTAAAGCAGAAATTTCTTTTAACCTCTGGTCAAATCCGTTATACTTAAAAAAATCCTCCTCAATACGGGCAAATATTTGATAGTAAGATGCACAAGGATGCATTGTGATTGCTTCATTCATGAAAGCCTCGATGGATTGTATCACTGCCTTTCCTTGAGTACGCGGCAGTTTTCCACCCAATAAAGCTAATGCAAGGAAATATCTTACCTTAGAAGCCTCTCTAGGTTGACCTTCTCCATCAATTTCTTCAAAGGCTATATGTAACTCCTTTTTAGCAGAAGGATAGTCCCTACTCCACAAGGCTTTTGATCCCTTCTCTAAGGAACTTATCCCGTCCTTCCGACCGCCATATATATTATTTATGTTACCTATATGGACGTTATCGCCGATGATCTTGGCATGTACAGGACCACCGAAATTATACTTGCCAGTATTCGTGTCATGCTTTCCCTGACCACTATCTGGCACTGGGTCTTCTTTGGCAGGCAACCATTGCCGGTCCTCTTTGCTCAGACAGCCACGAGTATTTGTTGTAAATTCTCGAACAATTGCGCGAATTTCACCTACAACATTAACAAATGCTTCATCCTTGTTTAACCACATTGAAACAGGTCTGGCACCCCTCGGTAAGCTTTGCAACACTCCGAAAGGTGTTTCTTGCCAATCCGTTGGACGAATGATGATGGGAACAACGCGAACAGTCCCTTGCTGGTGCCGTGCTATAGCCTGCTGCATCATTTCATCAAAGCAACGATCTGAATTCATAAAATCGGCACTGATGAGAAGGAGAATGATATCGGCTACTTTCAGATAATGATCAATCTCTCGTTCCCACTCCTTCCCCGGGCTGATATCTATATCGGCTTGTACAATAAGCGATCCTTCTCGTTGCAAAGGCATCAAGTGTTTTTTAAGATCTTGCAGAAAAGCTTCATCTTCACTGGCATAACAGCAAAATACACGACAGGGCTTTTCCATTACTATCCTCTTTCTTACATCCACACAACCATTTCAACAGTCTGTTGCAAATTGTGCTTTGTTCCTTGTATGTAGATTTTCAAGACAGGCTTTGCCAATCGTTTCATGCATGATCTCACGTTTTTTCAGAAACATTAGCAGAAATAAGTCCTGGTTTATTGCTCAATTTCTCTGCAATTGCATATTAGCATAAATCAATAGAAATGTATAGATTTCCCTAGAAAATATGTGGAAAGGGAGAGAATCATGTCTGACGATCTTCTGGAGACTCGTTGTGCCTTATCTCTGGTAAATCGGAAGCGCAGGACACAGCCTTGGTGTGAGCCACTTGGTCGCCAGGATCTCATGAAAATTGAAATGCAAAAGAAGCACTGGTCAGTTCAGGAGATTTCAACATGAACAATGAACGGTACACAACGGTACTCTTTGAAATATGATGGGTCATAGAAGCCTGGAATTTACACCATAGATCATCAGGGAGTCTGGAAGTCTGACGTCGGTTCCAAGTGGTACTGACGAGCATTGCTTTGACTGATCATAATCAGGCGTTCGGTCAGACCTGTGTTGCGCAACTCCACCCGGTTATTGCGCACAGCGAGATCCAGCGCTGAAGGCTGTCCGACGATAATACAAAGGCGTTTCGCACGAGTAATAGCAGTATAGAGGAGGTTACGCTGCAACAACATACGGTGCTCCTTCACCAGTGGCAGGATGATAGCTGGATATTCACTGCCCTGGCTTTTATGCACCGTAATCGCATAAGCTAGCACTAAGGCATCCAACTCGTGAAAATCGTAGCTTACAAAGAGCGGTCCAGCCTCCTCGACGAATTCGACTTTCATCGTGGAGTTCTCTTTGTTGATACTACGAATCCAGCCCACATCGCCGTTAAAGACACCCTTGTCATAATCGTTGCGCGTCTGCATGACTTTGTCCCCTACGCGTAAGATACGATCACCCCACTCAACTTGAGCCATTGCGGTCGGATTGAGCTGAGCTTGCAAGCGCTCATTGAGGATTTTTACGCCGACTGCGCCCTTGTACATCGGCGCAATGACTTGAATATCAGCCAGCGGATTGAGATGGTAACGCGCGGGCAAACGATGATGAACCAGATCAAGCACAAGTTGCTGTACGCGCAAAGGGTCCTCTTCTTGCATAAAAAAGAAGTCGCTGGCAGCTTCGATCTTCATAGATGGACGCCTTCCCGCGTTGATAAGGTGGGCGTTGACAATGATTTTGCTTTGCTGCGCCTGGCGGAACAGCTCGGTCAGACGCACAGCAGGCAACGACTCACTGCGCAACAGGTCGCGCAACACATTGCCAGGTCCAACTGATGGTAGTTGATCGGCATCACCCACCAGTAACAGATGCGCGTCACGCGGGAGCGCCTTGAGCAGATGATAAAAGAGTAAGATATCGACCATCGAAAACTCATCGACAATCACGAACTGGTGAGGGAGCGGATTGTCTTCGTTGCGCTGGTAACTATTGTCGTGAGGTGCATATTCTAGCAGGCGATGCAGTGTCTTCGCCTGCGTCCCCGTAGCCTCGGTCAGTCGTTTCGCCGCACGACCTGTCGGAGCCGCCAGGGCGACATCGATTTTTCGCGTGCGTAAGAGCATAAGCAATGCACGAATGGAGGTTGATTTTCCAGTGCCGGGTCCACCTGTCAAGATACATACTTTATTGTTATAGGCCATCTGTACAGCCACACGCTGCTTCTCGGTCAGCAGCATATTGCGTTTCTGCTTGAGTAAGGTAAATACTTTGTCCCACTGCACTTGTGACGTGGGAGGAAGACTATCAGGAGCCTTTAGTAACAAGCGCAACAGGCGCGCCGAACCGTTCTCGGCGTACCAGAATGGGCCATAGTAAATACGCGATTGCGGCGTAGATAGCTCAGTTTCTTGCTCATAATCGTCAAAGGGAGGACCATCATCAGGAGCAGACGGCAGTGACGGTACAGCGACAGGCAACGAGGAAGGCAGATCAATAAACACATCCCGGTCACATCGCAACTGCTCCATGGCCGCAGCTAAGCTGTCAGCCGAAGCCTGTAAAATATCAGCGGCACGATACAACAGGTTATCTTCGCATAAGAAGCAGTGCCCATCGTCGTTAGCAGCCTGAGTTAAGACGTATTTTAAGCCAGCGGCAAGACGTGGCACACTGTCGAATGGTAAACCAAGCTTCACAGCGATATCATCAGCAGTGCGGAAGCCAATGCCCTGCACATCGCGCTCCAACTGATAGGGGTTCTCACGAATGACCTTGATAGAGTCCTTGCCATATTGCTTATACACCCGCGTCGCCACGTTCATAGAGACATCATGCGACTGTAAGAAAAGATGGAGTTCTTTAATATCGCTCTGCTCCACCCACGTTTTGGCAATCTGCTCACGATCCTTGACGCTGATGCCCTTTACCTCACTCAGAAGTTCTGGCTGCTGCTCGATGATAGCCAGCGTCTGTTCACCGAAATGATCGACAATGAGTTTGGCCTTCTTCGGACCAATGCCCTTGATGAGACCCGAACTGAGGTAACGCATAATGCCCTCGCTAGAGGCTGGCAAGCGCTGCGTAAAGTGCGTCACATGCAGTTGACGACCGTAACGCGGATCGTTCTCCCATTCCCCCTCAACGGAGAGCAGTTCACCAACATGGACAGCAGGTAATGCGCCCACAATAGTGGTCAGATCATCACGGAAGAGGCGACCACGATCATTCAAACGAAAACGTGCAACGGTGTAATGGTTATCTTCATTGTGAAAGACAATGCTTTCAACGGAACCTTCAAGCTTCGGCATGCTTCCTTTAATTCCACTAATTCCACAAAACCATTTTTTCTATAGACAATACGACCGTCCTTATTTTAACATGGCGGCTCAAGATGCGTCTAATTCGGGCACCAAAAGGGAACATCAACAAGCCTATTGATGTTCCCTTTTTCTATTTCTACGCCCTAAAAATTACCTTTTTTCCTCCTGAAATGGGCAAGGTAGCTATCCCATCAGGAAGAGGATTACTTAGTAGCGTCGGTCACGGAAACCACTGCCTCCTGGACGCCGTTGGAAACCACCTCCACCACCGCCGCGTTGCTCTCGTCGCTCGTTTGCCTCATTGACAACGATAGTGCGACCTTCCAGAGTGGAATTATTTAACTGCTGGATAGCAGCCTGAGCCTCCTGGTCATTACTCATCTCAACAAAGCCGAAGCCTTTACTACGTCCCGTTTCACGATCCATGATCACTGTTGCTGAAATGACCTGGCCCAGTTGCCCAAAGATGTCGGCAAGATCCTGGTCGGTCGTCTGATATGGTAGTTTCCCTACATACAACTTCACGTTGATATGCTCCCATTCCGACGTCACTCAATTTATTGCTGTCGGAGGAGACATCTTCTCACAGAACGATACAACAACATCTGACGTCACATTTTCATTATACCACCTGCGCATATTTTTCGCATATGAAAAATCGCTGTTCATTTCTAGTATTCAATGCATGGGTTCAAAATTCATGCAGCGAGGAGGTGAGAATATGGTAAAACTCACTGTTCGTACTATGGTGTCCTGATAACGATCACCTGATAGGGATTGAGATAATAGGCAATACCATTTACAATGATTTCCTGCACTGAGGAGAGACGGTTGACCACCAGCGTCTTTGTCGCAGACGCAATCACTGACACATTTATAGTAGAGGTTGTTGTGGCATAGAGGCGCGTACCAGATCCAAAATAATGCAGAAAGGCATACGCAGTGGCGTAATATGGTGTTGCCTGACCACCTCCTGTACGAAAAGGATTGGTCCAGATCCCCTCGGGGTAAGAAAAGCCACGCGTGTTTCCCTGCGGGGACCAGATAAGCGCCGCTGCAGCACCACTTTGCACGGTCGCAATCTCAGCCACAGCCATGAGGGCATTGTAGTAATCCAGACTTCCGCTAGCCGATGGATCACTGGTGTACCACTCCGCCCACCAGATAGGTAGAGTAGCCCCACCGTCAGGCTGAGTACGAATCCAACGCGCCACAGCAATGAATTTCTGTACCGCCATAAAAGCATTCGTCAACCAAATACCGTCATCATTCGCAGAACTGCCATCGATGGTAATAAAATCGGCCCCATACTTATGGGTCAGCCAATAGGTAATAGCTTCGAGTGAACGTCCATCGAAGGTACCCCATGCATAACTCGGACCAGCCAGTGCCGCATGCACCCTATTGCCCAGACTCGCCATCGTTATATAGGGTCCACCAATCAAGTCATGTGGACGCACACGTTTAATCGCCACATAAACAGCATTATAAAGCGCCGTGTAGCGCTCATAATCCCAGCGATTGAGATCCGCAATACCAGAAGTTGCACCGGGAGACGTACTCCACATACCTTTAAACTCGTTCCAGACCTGAAAATAGGTGACATCAGGATAACGCAACGCTACAGCCTGCGCCAGGTTGGCAAAATCCTGCACATGATCCGGGGCCGGAGCAATCTCCAGATCGTTCCAATCATCCTGGTAGCCTGATGGTCGCATCCAGCCAGGTGAGCAACAAAGCGTCAACACCATTTTGGCATGCGTCTCGCGCATTAACTGTACACGCGCATCCAGGCTACTCCAATTGTAGATGCCAGAAGCGGGTTCAGGGTCGTATGCGCCCCAACCCATGATGGCCTGATTCTGGTAGAAGAGCGATGATTGCATGAGCCACCTGGCAGATACCATAGCACGGGATTTATCGTAGGGATCGACATCATTTTCTGTATGCGTGGCCCCTGTTTCCAGACTACTCACTCCGACAGGAGAAGACAGTGCAACAGAAATCGTTGTAGTTGGTATACGATAGTTTTTATATACAGGCTTCGCTGACGGCACAAATACGAGCGCGAAAAGGACGAAGCTGAACAATCCGGTATATAATCGACGATCCTTATATGTGGAAAGCATAGAACCCCCATCTTCATCAAATTTCTGCCTGTGGATACCCCTGCACTTCAGGCATGGGGAGGAAACAGGCATTCCTTGGTTAGTGTGGGTGGGCCGTCTGCGCGTTTCACCAGCGAGATCTCGTAGCCATCGCTGCGTTGCAGCAGACGACAGTACTTCGCGTTGATGCCATCCACCTTCCCAACGCGAAACGAACCCGTCGCACGGATCGCCACTCGTCCCTGGTGCACTCCCATCGTTTTCAGGCGAGCAGGAACTTCTGCTCGCACCAGATCCCCTGTGGCAAATCCTTTGACGCGCTTCTGACGCAGCAAGTATCCACGTCGAAAACCAGCATCCGTGACCAACGTGCGCCCATAGCGTCCTCGCCCTTGTGCCCTGATCCCAATGGTGTGTCCATCTCCTGCATGCACCCCTGCGATGTCCCCGACACACAGCGCATCAAGTGCATGGTCCTTCTGCACGCCAAAGCGGTCACAATTCCATCGCGTGCGTCCCCCACTCCAGGTACCTATGGGCAGGCCCAACAAGCGAAGAGCTTCCACCAGGGCAACCCGCGTGCTGTTGACAGCGGCTGCATCACGCAACGGCTGGTTGGCCTGGGCTTCCACTTCAGGATGTCCAAACTCACGAGCCGTCTGCTTGCCCTTCGCGGCGTTGCAATCGTGGCAACTGAGCACAAGATTGCTCACACGATTGGAGCCTCCACGACTGCGTGGCTGGACATGGTCGATCTCGAAGGGCTGGTTCGTGGCTTCACAATAGACGCAACGCCGCCCAAATTTTTCCAGGAGGTATGACCGGATCTCCCATCCGACCAGCTCACCCCTTTGGTAATCTACCCTCGAGAGTTCTGGATTCTGGAGCAGTTGGGTATCAAACTTGACGCGCTCCACCTCAATGCGTGTCAAGGGAAGCCAGCGCTGATAGCGTTTGGCCCAGGTCACGACATTGCCCACGCGTGATCGCAGCGATGGTGGAAGCCAACCAGATGGACGACCTCGATTGAGGAATCGTGGCGCTCGGTAGCGCCCATTGGCACTTCTGCGACGTCGGCGATACCGAGCGCGCTGGCCCATCGCTTCATGCACCTGCTGGCCTCGATGCGAGAGGTGTGCCAGGTGCAGTGCATGATGAACCGGACCGGCATCCGTCTGCTCAGCGCGTACCAGGGCCATCCCGGTCACATGACTGCCTGGGTCCAGTTTGAGTACGACCGGTTGCACCTGACTTTCCCGGACGCTGCGATCCTTGAGACGGATCGTGAAAGGAGCCACGCGGTGGACCACGGCTCGCTTTTGCGTGAGCAGGCGACGGGCTCGTTTCTCTGAACATGGCATGAGCGGCGTTTTCTGACGATCCAGCACAAAGACGGGCATGCTCGTTTCCTTTCTGCCTCTTCTGAGGCCCTCTTACGAGGCTAGTGACGGACCTGGGCGGCCTTCCCAGATCGCTCCTCTCGCTCCGGTTGATCGGGCTTGTCCCGCTCGTGGCACCGCTCGATACCCCGAACGAGCTTTTAACCACGAGCGGCAGAGCCAGCAACTGAGGCGGCATTGCTGGGTGCCATGACCGGATCAACGTGGTTCCTTCACCCTGCTGCCTTGGCAGTCTGGAACCTGAGCTGGACAACGACAGGCTTGCCGAAACAAGCCCCTGCGCTTCACGCATGGGGTCGCTGACTTCTCTATAGATCATCGGCAAAAAGCGCATTTCAACAACAAAAGAATACGCACAGATGCCTTGCTTCGTTCCCTACTCGACGTAATACCCATATGCATTCAGAAACGCGTTCTTATTCCGCCTGGCAACGAAGCTAACGCTTCTACTGCTACGCAGTCAGCCAGGCAGATCAGCAACTCTCGTCCCTCTGAAGACCGCCACAAACGCGGCTGTCGCCGCTAGCCTTCGGCTCATCTGACAGAGAGGAGGTTGCTAGAAACGTGCTGCGGCACATTTCTCATCTGAATGCAAGGCAATATAACATCCACACATGTTCTGCTTTTGGACTCAGCATACACTAATCTGTAACTGAGAGCAAAGTATGCCGAAAGCTTCCCCCATCAGGATAAAGAGAGCGCCGCAGATATCACGCAACCACCCTGCCTCTACGATCTTTAAACAGGTAGATCTGCACATCAGCGGTGTGATATATCAGCGTAAATTGTCCAGACTGATCCAGCGCAACACCTAAACGGTCAAGCGCACCTGATGGAAAATCGGCAAAAGCTTCCGCTTGCGCCTCCTGAGCCCGCGTCAAAATCACGAAAGATTGCGGACGATGTTGATGCTTGAGGAATTGGACGATAGCGGCAACGTTATGCTGTGCAACCGCTGCCGGTAACACATCAGCCATTGAGTAACATCTATAACTCTCGTAATGCTTAAAAAGCCAGGGCGTATCGTTCCAGCCTCCGAGAAAAAGCGCACCAGACCGCGCCTCTTGATAGAGATAACGTACGCCTGCCGCCTCTTGATACGTCACATAGTCCATACGTTCGTTCCCGTAGCGCGTGAAAAGGAAACCTCCAAGCAAGAGCAAAGATGCCAGAGTTGTGACAAGCAAAAGCCGAGAGGATATCTCACGCAGCGGATGATGACTGGTATCGATAAAGCACGCAGCCGCAAAAAAGGCCATAAAGGGCAGCGAGAAGAGATAGATACGCAAGAACATCTCCCCCCCATACTGTTGCGCAACCAGCAACGGAAAAGGTGCCAGGGCCAGCAAAATACAGACAATATCGGCATGGCCCTGACGCAAACGGCGCATACTCCCGACGAGTGCGCCCAGCCACAGCAGCGCCGTCATCACCACACGCAAAGTGGTGATAAACGTGTGAGCGGAATTGCCGTGTACACGCGCAGTTACATTCGTCGAGACTGCGCCACTCAGTTGACCCACATTGCCAACAACCATAGATGTGTGCCCCACTAAAAAGGGTCTCGCCATCAACATAATCCATGTCGCAATCATAAAAGCCATCACAAACGGCAGCCAACGTGGGCGACAACGCTGAAACAGCACCAGCACAATGACACTGGTGAACACAAAAAAGGGCGTTAAGGGATGGCTATAGACAGAGAAAGCAAAAATCGTGAGCACCACCACCAGCAGAGCGCCACGCTGCCACTTTTGCAGTGGTGTGTGGCACGTAGCAGGCGCAGCAAACCAGTTAGACACTTGACACGTCACAGACGTGAAGGCGCACAGACGTGCCAGATACTGGCCCCATGCGCTCGGCTTCTGCGCCTGAAACCATGTCAGCAAAATCGCTATGAGCACCAGATAGATGAAAAATTCAATCCCTGCGGCGAAAAATAATCTTGCCCAATCCAGTTGGTGAGAAAAAAAAAGCTTGCGCTCAACCAGATGAGACGCCTATCGGTCGTCAATGCCGTAAAAATCAGGTAGAGTGGACCAAGCGCAATCAGGTTGAAGAAAACAGGTGCCCAGCCCGCGTAGACCAGAATGTCATGGTAGCCAGCAAGCCGCGTCAAGAGCGCACTGAAGATAAAGAAGCCCGGCCAGCTAAAATAGGTGTCCAGATCTGGATTGATGCTACCGGTGCGCATGATATATTCGGTATACCCGGCATGGCGGTAGACAACGCTAAAGCGGGGAGCCTCCTCAACAATATTCTCGACACCATAGAGCATAAATATGAGCAAAACGATATGCAGCAAGAGCACACCTTCCAGCAGGTGAGGTCGTCGTAGTGCCAGACAAAAACTGCTCACCATCAGTACCAACGCGACGATGAGCAAAGGAGGAAAGGTAGAAATCATTCCTAGATCGTTCATGCGCCGCGCGCTTTCGTGATGCAAGGAGAGAGACCAGAGTAAAAACGAGAAAATCGGTAATATTATAGATAACATATCACTCAAGCTGACACTTTGCACCGCGTCAGATAGTGATATACGTGTAAATATATTCAGAACCGATACACAGTCGCGCTTCAAGCGCGTTGAGACTTTCAAATATATTGGTTGACTCACAGAGCAGGTCTCCATAATCTCTTCCTAGCCATAGCCAACACCAGCATGGTGGGGTAAAGCACCCACACCTATTTGCACGCGCCTGACTGAACGGCTACAAAGGGATACTCATCAAAAAAGCAGCTTAACGTGAAAAGAACTTCAAGCGCAATGGCGAGGTAGCATCTACAGATTGCTCTGACACAGCCGCTCTGGCGTACACAGCAGTATAGACATAGGGCAACATAAAGATCGCCTCGACGAAAATAGCGCACACCCACCCGATGCTTACGCCGGTTAAGCCTGCCACACGAGCGCCACATATCGCTCCCACTAATTCAAGTATCCCCCCCGGTAGCATACCCAGCATCGCATGTACCACACGATCCCGGATACGACAGATAGAGATGTAATGGTTCTTGATGATGAGTGGAAAGGCCGCCAGGGTCAAGATACGTAAACACCAGGTGGCATTCTGTGCATAGCTGCGGCCAAATACGCTCAATATCTGCCACGTATCACCGAACAAAAGCGCACCAGCGATCACACTGACCAGCAACGAGAGAGCAATGGTCACACGCGCTTTATGCGCCAGAGCCGCTGGTTGGGCCGAGTTGGTCGCGTGCAATACAGTGGTAAGCGCCAGTGAGACCACAAAAACGAAATTAGCTAGCATCCAGGACATATAAAACCAGGCATTCATACTGGCTGAGAGCAACCCGGTCACGAGCACCGGTAACAGAAAGGTTGGGGTCTGTAAAGTCAAATTCAGCAGATGGTGTTGCATGGCCGCGCCACCCAATTTGCGCAGAAAGCTCCACTGCGGCAGATCACTTTTGCACAAACGTGTTTTTCTCTTCAGGAGGGGGAGAACCAGCACGCTTAACGATAGGGCATTGCCACAGGCCCAGGCAGCATAAATGGTCATGCCAATCTTTTGTGCTATCCAGAAACTGACCAGGAAAAGCACAAGCAGCTTGGCAAACGCGAAAAGCGCATTACGCCAGAGCTGTAAGCCTCCACGTAACAGACCAATACAAGCCTGATCAAGCACCAATGTCACAGACGTGAGACTCACACCGACAGCAAACAGACACACGTCAAGCATCGTAGCACGTAGCGGACGAAAATCAGGCGAGACAAAAGGGGCCAGTAGCGCGAAAAGCATGCCCACAACGGCTCCCACACTGGCAACTATCAGCACTGCCGTGCTCATCAACGATACTGTACGCGTGGGCTGGCGCGGCAATTCTGTAATCAAGAGCGTACCCAGACCTAAAGCACAAAAACTCCCCAGCAGCAGCATAGCAGAGACTGCCGCGGATGCAATACCAACGTCAGCAGGCAAGAAACGACGAGCCGCCAGCCACCAGTAAACAAATCCTAACACGGATGTAATCGCAGTCGTAGCCACCAATGAACTTGCGTTCGTCAAGATCACCTGATTTGTTTTGATCCATTGCCATATTTTCACTGGACAACATCTCCCGGTGTGACAGCGAGGTCACGAACTAGTTCCTGACGTGGGAGAGCATGACGTTCAGCACGCATCTGCCAACAACTTTGCAGATAAGCAAATGGGCCAGAGAGCATAGCACTTAGTTCAGCTAGCGCCAACGCACGCGGATAAGCGGCGATTTCCCTTGTGGTCGTTGTGGTTCTCACATAGCGATTACGTAACAGCAGAAAGAGACCGACAGGGATTTTTACCAGAAACTCGCAGAGTAGTTGCGGATGATCCACGATATTTTTTGTCAGATACGCAGTCAGTCCAATCCCGTTGCCACGCAACTGCTTGAGTAGCGCCGCATACTCCTGACGATGCAAATGATATAGCAGAGCACGAGGTTCGTAGACAAGCGTATAGCCTTGCTTAATGACCTGAAAAAACATCGCAATATCTTCACCACCCTGTGTTGGACGACCCGCGCCCAGAGCCGGATCGAAACCGCCCGTACGCTGCAAAAAGCTTGCGCGAAAAGCCATACTCGCACCTGTACCAAAAGATCCAGCACAATACGGATAGACTGGCGAAGATTGGCGATGCTCCGCCATATCATAGAAACGCTGGGAGAAACCTCTACTGAAACCGCCATAGACCTCAAACCAGAACTGCGCTTCCGTATCAAGTCGCAAAGGCATGACCAGACCTGAGACACAGGCCACACGCTCAGAGAGACTGAAAGGGCGCACAAGCTCAACGAGCCAGTAGGGATCAACTATCACATCATCGTCAGTAAACACCAGAATCGCACCCCTGGCAGCTTTGATCCCACAATTACGTGCCAGAGCTAGCCCCTTGCGTTGCTCACAGATGTAACGCACAGCAGGCTCGTGCGCATAAAGCGGTTGTACCAGATCAGCGGTCGCGCTACTAGTCGGTGCATTATCCACGACGATAATCTCATAACGTGGATAGTGCAGTGCGAGCAGAGAGCGTAAACAGGTGGCGAAACATGCAGGTCGATCATGCGTTGAAACAATCACACTCACGAAAGGCGCACTGGCAAGAAATTGCTCACGTTCTGCCTGACAACGCAACCCTTCTCCGCTCGTGAGGCCAGCCGCCGTCAGTTCTATAACCGCAGGCAAGCCATCTTGCACAAGATGCGCATTAATTTGCTCATGCAGAGCATCCCATAGCACAGGGAGATACGCCTGCACAGAGAGGCCATCAGGAGGTAATGCCACTATTACTGTTCCCAATGGTTGCGCATGTAACCGTACCAGGCAGAGGGACTCGTTGATACAATTGTGTCTGTTGTTCGTTAACAGCAGAGATCAATGGCAAGAGCGGCTGTCCAAGTTCAATCTCAATGACACGAGTAGGAACAAAGTTCCTTGCTTGTATGCCAAAATTGGCTTCTTTTGGCTTGATTACCATTCCCATATACTTCTTCCACATATCCACTTTTTAGATGCATACACGTACAACAAACTTAATGGGGGGATAGGAACTCAATGAGAGAGTATTGCGATAGGTTTTAGTCAACTGAACGTGTGTCAGTGACACTCATATGATGACCTGACGTCTGTTTCGCATGTAGTCGACGCTCACGCCGTACCAGGCAACAACTTTGTAGATAGGCCAGAGGACCATAGAGCATGCCTATCAACTCCACCATAGTTAACTCACGGGGGTAGAGGCTGGTCTTCTTGAGATTCTTGGCAGAACGTGCATTGAGGAGGAAAAAGAGGCCATAAGGCACCCTGGCAAGAAAATCAAACAAGAGTTGAGGGTGCATGACAATATTCCTCGTGAGATATGCCGTCTGCCCAACGCCATAGTTATATATTTGCTGGCGTAGACTGGCATAGTCCTGGCGATGCAGGTGGTATAAGAGCGCGGCAGGCTCATAGACCATCTTGTAACCACGGATAATGACCTGAAAGAAAGCCGCAAGATCCTCACCACCACGCGCAGGACCACGACCGCCAAGCACCGGATCAAAGCCTCCAATATGACGCAAAAATTGCGTGGTAAAGGCCATACTTGCACCTACGCCCAGAAAACCGGCATTGTAAGGGTAAAGAGGGATATCGACACGATGCTGCACCAGATCAAAGATACGACGCGAAAAGCCCTTTTGAAATCCTCCATACTCCTCAAACCAGAATTGCGCCACCGTATCCAACTGCAACGGCATCACCAGGCCAGAAACACAAGCTACTCCTTCAGCGAGAAAGAAGGGACGCACAAGTCCCGTCAACCAGTGTGGATCAACTACCACATCATCATCGGCAAAAACCAGTATCTCTCCCTGAGCAACATCCATGCCACAATTACGCGCCCAGGAAGGTCCCTGGCGATCTTCGCGCACATAGCGTAACAGGGAAATGTCAGAATACATCTGCTGGAACTGCTCAATAGTCGCGCACGTAGCTGGAGCATTATCGACGACAATGATTTCATAGCGCGGATAGTGTAATGCCAACAATGAACGTAAACAGAGCGCCAACCGCTCTGGCCGATCATGCGTAGGAACAATCACGCTGACAAAAGGGGCATGCACTAAAAAGTGCTCGCGCTCCTCAATACACCGTGGCAAGCCCTCCTGAGAAAGTATCCCTGCATCCAACACAGTGATAGGGGACAAGCCGTCACGCTGAAGATGCAGGTTAATCTGTTCGCTAAGAGTCTGCCAGATAACAGGAAGATAGGTACTGGCGTATAGTTCTTCCTGCTCAAAACAGAGTTCAACTGTGCCTAAAGGTTGTGTATGTAGTCGCACCAGACAAAGAGCACGGCGGTAGCATTTTCCCGTTTGCTCATCCGTCGCAGAAAGAGCAGGCAAAACTTCCTGCCCCAACTCGATCTCAACAATACGCATGGGAACAAAGTCTCCGTCGCACATTGCCACAGGTGCTTGCTGTTGTATGATAGATGTCATAAAAGAGTCCTTAAAAAAAGCAAAATGATAATTGCTCTCACCCGAAGTAATACCTTCAAGGTTGCACATGGATAGGTGAAGATAATGCAGCCTCTCTATGAGCAACATCCTCCACTATGCGGCATTGGTGTAATCGCCTGCTCTTCCAGGAGAAATGCCCAACAAGATAGCCAATACTAGTCAGCGCCAAACCTACGAGAATAGCACCCGCCCGCGCCAATCCCGAGCGATCACGGCGCAAAAAGGTGTCACCAAGACCTCGTAAGATAGCAACCGGCAGAACGTGCAAAACATAGAAGTGTTCTGAAGCAAGGCCATCGCGCAAACCAACACTATCCGTTACCAGAGCTTTCGATAAGCCCTCAGCATAGCAACGTGCGCAAAAATAGCGCCAGGAAACACGTGATAGCGAGACATGATGAAAAACTACGGCAGCGGGATCATAGCAGAAGCAACCATGCTGCCAATGTTGGCGCGCACGAATGCACAGTTCAGTCTCCTCACAACCCACAGGACGAGAACCAATGCGCCCAATACCACTACGGAAACCTCCAACAGCATCAAAGACAACACGCCGTAGAGACATATTCGCCCCGATCAGATTGCGCAAGACAGCACCTGTACACGGCATACCTTGATAGGTACAGCCAACCACCCAACAGAATTCTTCTGGGAACCAGGACGGCTTTCCGTGCTCCCAGTGCGGGATAATAGCACCACCCGAGCCAAGTATATGCGGCTCAACATAATATTGGCCCAAGAGCGCTAACCAATCCGGTGTTGCCACCGCATCATCGTCGAGAAAGGCCAGAATCTGGCCTTGAGCCGCAGCGATGCCGCTGTTACGCGCACCCGATAGACCACGTACATCCGTGTTCTCGATGACAGTGACGTCTGGAAGGCATGCCTGTGCACGTTGCCACAACGACTCATTATGATCGATGACTACAATAATTTCTCTGGGTGCATGCGTTTGTTGTTTGACAGAGGCCACAGCTTCTACAAGCAGATGCCAGCGTTCCTCAGTATGTGTGCAAATAATGACAGAAATATCACTCATCACGTCGTCCCACCCTTCTTGCAAAAAAGAGACACCTTGAAGATTGTTGCTCACTGACCAGGGCATCACATATATGCTCTCTTGAGCACATACATGCTAATCCGGTGGAACGATAGAGGTATGGAAGCGATAGGATTGTGAGGAAGCAAATATGCCGCTCCTGCGCTCCTTCAAGATGGTTTGTAAGACACGCCAGCCATCACGAAAGGTATGCAGATTGCTCTCGCCATGAATGCGCGGATGCTCAAAACTTGGAATCTCAATTACCTGGAGACGGGCTTTGTACATACGAAGGTTGATGAGTGTCTCTACCTCAAATCCATCACAATCAACGGCTATATGCTCAAGACAATGTCGCCAGAAGGCATTATAGCCATAGCAGAGATCGCTGTACTGCGTCCAGAATAAGAGATTGACAAAGCGGCTCAGGATGCGATTGCCAAGACGACGCAGCAATGTAATATCCTGACTTCCTCCTCCATTGATAAAACGAGAACCCTTCGCGAAGTCATATCCCTTCATCAGCGCTTCGACAAAACGCGGTATCTCATGGGGGTCAGCAGAGCCATCAGCGTCCAGCATCACAATAATATCACCAGTACAGACAGCAAAACCACAGCGCAAGGCATCGCCTTTGCCACGCCCAGTCTGCTTGATCACGCGAACTGACGGGCAGAGTTGTTGCGCAACAGCGATGGTATCATCGCTGGAGTGACCATCCACTAACACCACCTCGCTGACAAGCGCTGGCAGGTATGGTAAGACGTGAGAGAGATTTGCAGCCTCATTGCGCGCGGGTATCACGACACTTATGTGTGGATAGTTTTGACGCTCAATCACGCCAACATTGTAACGACTATTTACGTTCCACTCTTTATATTCCACGAAAGTCTACCTTAACGAACACAACACTTCGTACAACAGGCACGACAGAAAACATGCGTGTACGAACGAAGAAAATAGGAGCACCCTTTATAAAAATATGGAAAACAGGCACCGTCTCATCTGGCCTGTTTCTTGTGCTTCATAGACGGATGTAGCGTACTTCCAGCCATAAAACACGTCAATAAAATACAAGAAATTACATTGGATGTAAATACTCATTCTTGTGGAAAAATCGCGACTCTCGTTTTTAACGATGGAAGTAGAGAGTCCCACCCTTTAGGTGATATACTGTAGTATATTGGCTTCGCTCCAGCATCATGAGAAAGAAGAGGTTTGACGCACGACAGGGTTCACTCCAGGGCCAATTTCCAATCTATCGAAGGAAGAGGCGAGACACGGAGCGGTTTCTCCAGGTTCTATATGGGCAATTCCTATGTTTCGTGCTGAATTTCTCAGGGTCACCTCAAAATCCGTGCACATTTGACCTGATTGACTATCTTTGTTTTTCTTGTAGGATTGCTTGGACCGCTGGGTCGCTGACAATGGTCTGGTAGTAGCCGGGATAGGTTTCTTGTACATACGTTAGGACAGCTGTGCTTCTACTGAGGTTTTTTCGTTTTTGAGTTTGACCATTTATTATAGTGCCTGGTATGATTAATCCGTGGTTTCGTTCTATAACTGTTCGCATTCTGGTTGCTCTATCGTTAGCAGCTTTGCTGCGCCCTTTCGCTTTATCCTTATTTTTTGACAGTTTTACACTATCTATACTTAGATTCTCGAAATGTCTAGTATTGTAGCTCCTCCTGATTACGTCGTGTATATTGTTTCTATTTAGCTCCAGACTCGTTCCATCAATCCATGTCATGGGTTTCCCCCAATTTCTTCTCAGGTCGTTTACTCCACGTGCGAAGTTGTCATGTGTCTCATTTTCTTCTTGCTCATAGACTGTACGTGTCATTGCCCCATGCTGCGCTGGATCGTAGGGAACCGCTTGACCATTCGTATTCGGGTACACAAAAGGACTTCCGAGCCTCACTCTCCTTTCCGTTGAGGGTTCATCTGTCTCGGAGACGTCCTCGGGCTGTGGGAAGCCATGGGTGTAAGGCTGCTGTGGCTGGAAGTTAGGGGTGGTGTATTGGATGTAAGGCGGCGGGAAGCCATGGGTGTAAGGCTGCTGTGGCTGGAAGTTAGGGGTGGTGTATTGGATGTAAGGCGGCGGGAAGCTAGTGGCGTCAGGCTGTGACTGGAAGTTAGTGGTGGGTGTTGTGTTGGGATACCAGGGGTGGGTGTCAGCAGGCTGCTGTGGCTGGAAGTTAGGGACGTAAGGCCGCGGCTGGAAGTTAGTGGTGGTGTATTGGGGGTAAGCTGGCTGTGGCGGGAACCTCGGGTTGGTGTCTTGGGTGTAAGGATGCTGCTGTGGCTGGAAGTTAGGGGCGTAAGGCTGCTGTGGCGGGATGCCAGGGGCGTAAGGCCGCTGCTGTGGCGGGATGCTATAGGTGTAAAGATGCTGCTGTGGCTGGTCATTGGGGTAGGAAGGCCCGGTGGGCATGTCGCTTCTGTGGGGGGTTGGGTAGCTGGGGGACGGAGCAAACGCTTGATAGTTGCGGGTGACATCCCCAAGGTTGCCTCTAGGAGCTTGGAAGGCATTGGGGGGGATCTCAGAGGGCTGTTGCCCCTGCTGTTCATAGGTGTGCTGTCGCAAGAGGTCATGGTCATTATTTCCAAGCTGAGAGGCTCCAAATTGGTTTTGCGTCCCTTCTTGGTTGTTGTAGTAGTTGTAGTAGTTGTTGTGTCCTTGTTCCATGGAAATGATCTCCTTTGTGGCTCTCACTGCGAAATTCAGGAATATTATTCAGGGATATTATAGAGCGCGAGAGAGCGAGAATGCTAGGAAAAGAGGAGAAAGAGGAGAAACTGGGAGAAACGAGGGACAAGAACGTGAGACAGAGCGATACGGACGGGTGCAGTGCAAATGAGCAAGAAAAAGGACCAGAAGGAGATGCAACGATTATATCAGATATCTAATGCTTTGTTCCCAGCGCTCTATTCTTGCATGCTCACCAGAGCCAGCAACGTCTCGGCAAAGCTCGCCAGGGCGGCATAGGAACCAACATGGGGCAATGCTTGCAATACGAGCTGTAAACGTGAGCTACTAAATCCCCGCTGCGCCAGGCTGTTGAGCCACTCACGCGCTTTCTGCACTCTCGCCTGATCAGATACACTCACTGGCTGACCCTCCTGTCCACGGCCATAGTTGTAGCGCAAGAGTAAAGTGGGATCACGCAGATAAGCGCGCAACAGCGGCAACAGCACAACGCGCAATGCCTCGTCTCCCACGCGTTGACGAAGGTAGGCAGCAAGGATATTTGCATCTGGTACTGGGGCCGCGCTCATCTTCTGGAGCAAGAGCGTGTGCTGCTCCATTGCCACACGCACAGGATGAATGAAGTTAGCCTGCTCATCGAAATGGAGTTCGTGGAGAGCGCCGATGAGGGTCATCCCATATCCCACTTGTCCAACCCAGCCGTCTAACGCTGGCCTGCGTTCAACAGGCTGGCTACGAACGTTTTCATCTTGCCACGTCAGCGCCTGTGCACGAGTGATAGGCCAACGAAACCATATGCGCGGTGGTTCTACGAGTGGGTCCAAAAACAAAACTTCACGCGCCATTGCCAGAATCGCTTCGAGAAACGCTTCCTGCTTCTCGCGACGATTATTCCCAATAATCCAGGTATCAATCACGCCAGCTTGACGATACGCCTCATGGCGATGCTTCCACTCGGCAATATCTAAGGGAGCACACTGAAACTCAATGGCCCAACGCTGTCCGTCTCCGTGGCTGACAAAAACATCAGCAATACGGTTCGGCTCCGGGAGTCGTTCTTCAAGTGTCACCTGCGCCTGCGGGAATTGCGTCCGTAACCACTGTGCAAGCACCATTTTGCCACGCGCATGCCGTACTGACTCAGCTTCAGTACTCCAGGCACACTCCCCTTTCTGGTGCGCAAAATGCAACTGCGTACGCTTCTCAGGTCCCCCACGCACATGCACAATACCACGACAATTGGGACAGTGCAGCAGTCGGTCATGCGACCAGCTCTGCAACTGCTCTAAAGGCATCTCTTCAGCAACTACGGAATGACCATCAGGCCCATACGCGACGAGCATAGCATAATCCTTGTTTGAGCACAGAGGAAATGAACATCTGTCCTATCTATTTGAGATTATATCATGCTTTGTTTCCCCTTGTACCAGGCATTCAAGTGATCACACGGTGGAAGAATAAAACAGGATGGAATGGCAATGTATGCGCTACAACTGAAGAGTAGAACGAGGGATCGGGATGCTGGTATATGATCCTGATAACAACACAAAAAAGCCAATACCACAGTGGTACTGACTTTCTCATTGGTTGTTTTCTCTCATTCAACCGAACAACGATTCCCTCAATTTTGCCGAGCGGGTTGCACACACGAGCGAAGCAGTGTGTCACCTGATGCCCACGCAGTCATCATGCACCAAGTGGTGAGACAAGCCGTACGATCATTAGGGCGGCTTCGCTGCATCCGTTACCGGACTTCCACGTGCCGTCTATCTACCAGATCTTCTTTCTGGGATCTTGATCTTTCGCAAAAGATGGGAAGACTCGTCTTGGGTGCGGCTTCGCGCTTAGATGCTTTCAGCGCTTATCCCTTCTTGACATAGCTATCCAGCTGTGGCCCGGGCAGGCCAACTGGCTCACCAGCGGTCAAGCCATCTCGGTCCTCTCGTACTGGAGATGACTCCCCTCAATCTTCCTACGCCCACGACGGATAGAGACCGAACTGTCTCGCGACGTTCTGAACCCAGCTCGCGTGCCGCTTTCATGGGCGAACAGCCCAACCCTTGGGACCTACTCCAGCCCCAGGATGCGACGAGCCGACATCGAGGTGCCAAACCTTGCCGTCGATGTGAACTCTTGGGCAAGATAAGCCTGTTATCCCCGGGGTAGCTTTTATCCGTTGAGCCACACTCCTTCCACTCGGGAATGTGGGATCACTAAGTCCGACTTTCGTCCCTGCTCGGCGCGTCTGCCTTGCAGTCAAGCTCTCTTGTGCCTTTACACTCTTGCGGGTGATGTCCATCCACCCTGAGAGAACCTTTGAGCGCCTCCGTTACTCTTTGGGAGGCGACCGCCCCAGTCAAACTACCCGCCTGGTCCTGTCTGGCTGCCTGCTTCAAGGTCAGCCATGAGAAACAAACCACAAGGAAAGTGGTATTTCACGCTTGCCTCCCCCACCCCCACAAGGATGAGATCGCTGGCTCCCACCTATCCTACGTACCTCCTGCCTCATTTCCAGGCCAGGGTGTAGTAAAGCTCCACGGGGTCTTTTTGTCCTGTCGTGGGTAACCCGTATCTTCACGGGTCCTTCAATTTCGCCGAGTCCTCTGTCGAGACAGCGCTCAACTCGTTACTCCTTTCGTGCGGGTCGGAACTTACCCGACAAGGAATTTCGCTACCTTAGGACCGTTATAGTTACGGCCGCCGTTCACCGGGGCTTAGATTCGCGGCTACGAACACCGCTCCTCGTAACCTTCCGGCACTGGGCAGGAGTCAGCCCCTATACTTCCGCTTTCGCGTTCGCAGAGACCTGTGTTTTTGGTAAACAGTCGGTTGAGCCAATTTCTTGCAACCCCCTCACGCTCCCTGTTTCACCAGGGTTCGCTACTAGGGCACCCCTTCTTCCGAAGGTACGGGGTTAATTTGCCGAGTTCCTTAACAGAGGGTCGCTCGTTCACCTGCGGGGTGTTCCCCTTGCCTACCAGTGTCGGTTTGCGGTACGGGCGGAGATCGTTCTGGCGAGAGGCTTTTCTTGGCGGCGTGGGGAGCGATGACTTCCGCCCGATTGCTCGGACTCGGTGCTGCCGTCATGCACAGGCGACCGGGATTTTCCTCGGTCACGCACTTCGGTCAACACGCCCATCCTGTCCAATTGATGGGTTCACCTTCCCTACCGCGTCCCCCCATTGCTCATAGCGAGCGTCTCCGGTGCAGGAATATCCCACCTGCTTTCCATCGCCTACGACTATGACGTCCTCGGCTTAGGACCCGACTCACCCTGGGTCGTTTGACGGTGCCCAGGAACCCTCAGGCTTGCGGTGTCGCTGGTTTGCACAGCGATTGCGCTACTCATTCCGGCATTCTCACTTCCGCGCGCTCCACCAGTCCTTGCGATCTGGCTTCTCTGCGGCGCGGAACGCTCCCCTACCATTGTCTTCTCTCAGAAGACAATCCACGGCTTCGGTACGATGCTTAAGCCTCGATACGTTGTCGGTGCCACCCCACTCGACCAGTGAGCTATTACGCACTCTTTCAATGATGGCTGCTTCTAAGCCAACATCCTGGCTGTTTGGGCGGGATGACTCCCTTTGACACTGAGCATCGATTTTGAGACCTTAGCCGGTGGTCTGGGCTGTTTCCCTTTTGACGACGAAGCTTAGCCCCCGCCGTCTCACTCACACGGACTGCTGTCCTGGCATTCGCAGTTTGGTTGGGGTTGGTAACCAGCACTTGGCCCCTAGCCCATCCAGTTCTCTACCTCCAGGATATTTCCCGTGTGGCTGTACCTCAATACATTTCGGGGAGAACCAGCTATCTCCACGTTCGATTGGAATTTCTCCCCTATCCACAGTTCATCCCCCAGTTTTGCAACACTGGTGAGTTCGAGCCTCGACGGACTGTCACATCCGCTTCACTCTGACCATGGATAGCTCACGTGGTTTCGGGTCGCATCGGCGCAACCTGCGCGCTCTTCACACTCGGTTGCCCTCTGGCTCCCCAGCTTTAGCGCTGGTTAACCTGCTACGCCGATGCACTCGCCGGATCATTCTACAAAAGGCACGCCATCAGTCCTTGCCGATTCGTATCGGAGTGACCTCTGACTGCTGGTGAGTACGTGGTTTCAGGGTCTGTTTCATCCCCCTCTCGGGGTGCTTTTCACCTTTCCCTCACGGTACTTGTTCACTATCGGTCGCAAAAGATGTTGAGCCTTGGAGGGTGGTCCCCCCGGTTTCCCACAAGCTTTCTCGTGGCTCGTGGTACTCAGGATCCCAAGCCAGTTGAGGTCGACGTCCACTACGGGACTCTCACCCGCTGCGGTCGCGCGTTCCAACGCGTTCGTGTGTCGCCCTCGCCCTTTTTCCTGGTCCTACAACCCCAGGTGTTCCGAAGAACCCCTGGTTTGGGCTCGTCCCGTTTCGCTCGCCACTACTCCGGGAATTTCGGTTGATTTCTTCTCGTCAGGCTACTGAGATGTTTCAGTTCGCCCACTGCCCCCCGTCACTGCCTATGTGTTCAGCAGGCGGTCTCCAGACATCACTCTGGAGGGGTTGCCCCATTCGGAATCTCAGGGTTCTTCGCTTGCATGCAGCTCCCCCTGAACGTTTCGCCGGTCTCCGCGTCCTTCTTCGGTCTTTTGCGCCGAGGCATCCACCTCGTACTCTGTGTAGCTTGTTCGTTTCTCACCTACTTGGTGTTCTTTATCTGCCTGGTATTTCTTGATGACTCTCTGCTTCAACTCGTGCTGCAATATTCGCTCAGCAAAATTGAAGGAATTGTTGTTCGGTTGTTCAGGTGCATGGTGTGGGGGACGACCCCCAACCTCTGGAGAGTGGAAACCAGTCTGGTGGCTGGTCTGGTTCTACGCGTGAAGGCTGGTTCCTGTTCGACCTGGGAATGGATCTCCCGAAGGAGATCAGTGTTCCCTAGAAAGGAGGTGATCCAGCCGCACCTTCCGGTACGGCTACCTTGTTACGACTTCACCCCAATCACCGACCCCACCCTCGACGCCTGCCTCTCTTGCGAGTTAGCCCAGCGGCTTCAGGTGTTGCCGACTTTCGTGGTGTGACGGGCGGTGTGTACAAGACCCGGGAACGTATTCACCGTAGTGTGCTGACCTACGGTTACTAGCAACTCCGACTTCATGCAGGCGGGTTGCAGCCTGCAATCTGAACTGAGGCCGAGTTTGACGAGATTAGCTCCCCCTCGCGGGTTGGCAACTCTTTGTCTCGACCATTGTAGCGTGTGTGTCGCCCAGGACGTAAGGGCCGTGCTGACTTGACGTCATCCCCGCCTTCCTCCGCGTTGATCGCGGCAGTTTCGGTAGAACATTCAACTACCAACAGGGGTTGCGCTCGTTGCGGGACTGAACCCAACATCTCACGACACGAGCTGACGACAGCCATGCAGCACCTGTGCAACCGCCCCGAAGGGACATCCATTTCGGGATGGTGCAATTGCATGTCAAGCCCTGGTAAGGTTCTTCGCGTTGCATCGAATTAAACCACACGCTCCGCTGCTTGTGCGGGTCCCCGTCAATTCCTTTGAGTTTTAATCTTGCGACCGTACTCCCCAGGCGGACCACTTATCGCGTTAGCTGCGGCACGGAAGGGGTCGATACCCCCCACGCCTAGTGGTCATCGTTTACGGCCAGGACTACCGGGGTATCTAATCCCGTTCGCTCCCCTGGCTTTCGCACCTGAGCGTCAGTGACTTCCCAGGAGACTGCCTTCGCCGTTGGTGTTCCTCCGGATATCTACGTATTTCACCACTCCACCCGGAATTCCGTCTCCCTCTGAAGCCCTCAAGTTCCCCCGTTTGCCGACGCCTTCCTCGGTTGAGCCGAGGACTGTCAGTCGACACGCAGAGAACCGCCTGCGTGCGCTTTACGCCCAATAAATCCGGACAACGCTTGCCCCCTACGTATTACCGCGGCTGCTGGCACGTAGTTAGCCGGGGCTGATTTCCTCTGGTACCGTCCGTTCTCTTCCCAGAGAAAAGCAGTTTACAATCCGAAGACCGTCGTCCTGCACGCGGCGTTGCTCGTTCAGGGTTGCCCCCATTGACGAAAATTCCTCACTGCTGCCCCCCGGGAGCCTGGGCCGTTCTCAATCCCAGTGTGGCTGATCGTCCTCTCAGACCAGCTATCGATCGTCGCCTTGGTGAACCATGACTCCACCAACTAGCTAATCGACCGCAGGCTCATCATCGGGCGCTCTTACGAGCTTTGCTTCTTGCGAAGCGTATGCGGTATTGTCGGCGATTTCTCGCCGGTATTCCTCACCTGATGGTAGATGACCCACGTGTTACTCACCCGTCCGCCACTCTCTACTTACGTAGAGCGTTCGACTTGCATGTGTTAGGCACGCCGCCAGCGTTTATCCTGAGCCAGGATCAAACTCGCCATCCAGTTATATATCTTCTGTATTCCCGTCGGGAATACAGAAAAGTGCATGTTGAGTTGCGATCCAGACCAAGGCAAATGTTTGCTTGGCTTGTTCGCAGATTGTGATCACATGCGTGAACATGTGATTGAATTGACAGGAACGGTTTTGCGTTCACGTTGTCTGAACCAAAGACCAATTCCAGTTCTGCTTTCCACTCTTCAGTTGTTCAAGGTGCCCGAATGATCTGGACCCGTAGGTCTTCACCAATCATCGATTGGTATATATCATCACCATCAAAACGTTCATTGCCTTCGTTTTCGTTCGATGGCCGTAGTATCGCACATCCCTGGCGGTTTGTCAAGCGTTTCTCTGCCGAGTTTTTCGCTCGTCCTCCAAGATGGTTCGCCGGTCCAGCAGGGCTTCACGACGGGAGGCGGACCAGGGAAACGGGCGAAAAGGCCCGCGGTCAAGCTCGGGTGTGAGTGCGATCCAGGGAAGCGAATGATCCCAGAGGAGCCACTTTATCGTGGCACAATGTCAGCGGATGAGGACAGGAGCACCGATCCAGATGGTCGGTGATTGTCTGCATGCGACAGCTTCGTTACTCTACCACCCTCCGACCGCTCTGTCAAGTGGGGATGGCCCTTTTGGCTGAGCTATTAGAACCCATTGTCAGGCTCGTTGGTGGTTCGTCGCGGTGACAGGGGAGAGTATGCCAGAGCTGACCTCTGTTGTCAAGTGGTTTTTCGATGAGTTTATGATTTCCTTTTCGCGTTGATGCCCCAGACGGTAAGCAAAGTCCATGTGCCTTCGAAGCCGGGCTGCTTCATCTCGTCCAGCATCTCCGGTAGGTATCCTCGTAATTATCAGGGATATGCCCCCACTTGCGAAAGAATGGGACAAGAGTCCGAAACGAATGCTTCATATCTGCGACAAATTGATCACCTTCGGGGGTCCCTGGCGAATATTTGAGCACATGAAGTCGTGTTTGTACTTGCTCGATGCCATGCTTACTAAGAAGAGATGGGAGCACACTAATCGTCGCATCCATCTGGGGTGTCGCCAGATGTCCCGCTTGAGCAAGTGTATTGAGGAAGAGGTCACTGAGTTGAGCGAACGCGGGACTGTTTGCATGCACGATATCACTTTCTGTCACTCTGATCACCCCACCTCGCCTGCTAACACGCTCATACTCGTCCAGGAGCTTTCGCCAATCCCAGGTGCGCAGATAACTCACTCCCAAGCGCTGATTAACCAGATCAAATGAGATCCTGAGAAGCCTGCCAGTGCAAACGAGACTGTTGCGCACGGGCAAATAGTTCATCAATATCTCTATCACATGCCACAATCTGCTCGCGTAACGTGTGCAAGTTCGCTATGTAGTCGTCAAGCTTACGCATGATGGCTGCACTGTTCGTCAGGCAGATATCTCGATACATCTCGGGGCTACCTGCCGCCAGTCGCGAGGCATCACGAAAACCGGTTGTAGCTAATAGAGCGGCATCACCCCAACTAGGATCATCTGCAACGGTGTTCACCAGGGTAACAGAGGCGATAAAAGGCAGATGACTCACTGCTGCAACTTGCTCGTCATGCTCAGTTGCCTCAAGAAAACGCACGCGGGCACCGAGTATCTCTATGAGAGCAGATACTTTACTGATCGCTTCAAAACGGGTACAAGAGGTAGGCGTAAGACAATAAATGCAGTTATAAAAGAGTTCAGCATCAGCCGCATCAACGCCACTGACCTCTTTTCCGGCCATCGGATGGCCTCCAACAAAAGATACATGCACGGGCAGAAACTCCTCCGCCCAGTTGATCACTTGAGACTTGGTACTGGCAACATCGGTAACTACCGCACCAGATGAAAGCGCAGGCGCAATGTCTTGTAGAAGTGCCCGCATAGCTCCAACAGGGGTCGCCAGGATAACAAGATCAGCCCCACGCACAGCATCTGCAGGAGCACGATAAGACTGGTCTATTGCACCAATCTTGCGAGCACAATCACTGACACCATGTCCGAGATCGTAGCCCACTACCTCCTGGGCTGCCCTAGCATTATGCAATGCCAGGCCCATTGATCCACCAATCAGGCCCAAACCGATAATAGCGACCCGGTTAAACATAGAGAATTTCTCCCTTTGTATATTTGTATATATGTAGGGATACAATTTATCGCGTTCTGCACCCCTACAAAGGGAACAATTTATTGCCCCTGCTAGAAGTAGACCAACGCCTCCAACCATTCACTTCCACCTGGACCAAGAACAGTAGCAAGCATTGTAGTGACATCATCACTCAAAAGCTCACGCTCAGTACGGTAGAGCGCCAGAAAGCGTGACAGGATATCTGGCTCATAGCGTGCCAGGAGATCAGCGGCAAATTGCTCAAGGAGCAGTTCATACATAAGATAATCTTCCGTAGAGGTATCTTCGTACCAATCAAAGCCACGGACAGTAACAGGGGTCTTTCCATCAGCCTCCGGCTCGAAAATGTCTGCATGCTGCGCACGTAAGTCTGTCGTTAACGACAGACTGCACATTATCTAGACGCTGCGATAAACATACCGCTACGAATTTGAATTGCCACTCGTCAGCCCACAAAGGACTACTGGCAGGCCAGGGTCGTGGGTCCTCCTCAAGCAAGGCTAGCGCCAGTTCGTGATAGAGCATAAATGCAAACTTCTGCGGCGTAATCTCACCAAAAATAGGATCAACTTCAATGGGCACAACAATACATGGAGGAGATGTAACATCCGTCCAGTAGGGATGCGGAGTAGCGATCTCCTCTAGCTCACTATGCGGAACAAGCGGCCAGTCGATCATATCTACCAGAAGTATTTCGAAGTCTGGCATGGCGACACCAAGCAAGCCGGTGAGCAGGTGTGCAGCAGCGTTGATCGTCTGAAGCACTGAACGGGCGAAGGTTTCTTCGTCCGTCGGATAATGCACAGAGAACGGCTGCGTCAATGTCTTATAGCGTTCATAAGGGAAAAGCATGTGTAACCCTATGCCTTTCCTTCTTCCAGAACTTCAGTCCCAGGCTCATCCAGCACGGTTGCTGATTTGTAACCATCAAGTTCTCGACGCGATTGCTCGCGCAATGATTGCACGCTATTTTCTTTACGGAAACGGTGATAGAAGTTCAGATAAAGCTCGCGCAGAAGTCGCGGGCTGATCTGCTTGTTATCCTCGTAGTACTCAAGCGCCACCTGACCAATAGACCAGGTAGCAGCCGCGGCAATCACGCCAGCAATGAAATCTCCACCAAAAGGCACTATCTTCGCGGCTTGCTCGGCCAGGTAGCGCATGCCAAGTCCACCCACAACCGTCACAATCAATTCACGAGCATGCTTCATAGCATCAGCGCTATCCATGGTCTCACCATAGAGAGCAGCTAGACGTAGAACCAGGCGCACCTGCGTCCCGAGCAGAATGGGAATATCCACAAAAGGTATTGGTTCCAGGCCAGCCGCAAAACTAAGCAGCATGGCATTACGAATGATGCGCTGCGCTGCAGCATGTCGATAGGCAGGCAACTCACGACCAATAGCCAGGGCCGCCTCCGGGCTAGCTTCAATAATTTCCGGGATCAATTCTTCCGCGACATTAGCGCCAGTCTTGGCTGAAATGGGAATAACGCCCGGTGAGTCCAGCGCAACCGCCACCTCAGTAGCAAACTGATCACCACCCGCGCTACGTTGCAAGGCATCAACCTTGTTGACAGCAATAATGGTTGGTTTGTCCAGACGTTTGATGACTGAATACAATTCCCGATCCTCCGCCTGCAAACCGCGTGAAGCATCGATCAGAAACACAATGACACTGGCCTGAGTCATGCCACTCTCCATAACATCAGGTAAATGTCCTGGGGTATCGACAAGCGTAAACGGTCCAAAATCAGTACGCACCAGCGTACGGGTTGTCCCCGCTTGCGGAGAAGTGGGAGAAAGACTCTGGCCCTTCAACTTATTAAAGAGTGTGCTCTTCCCCGTATTGGGTTGACCAACAATCACAATAGTATTGTTCAGACCATCCAGTACTTCCTGTTGAGCCAGCTTCCAGTTCACGGTCTTCATCAAATTCTGGACCATGTTGATGTTCGCAGGAAGATACTTCAGGGTACTCAAGCCTAACTCACGCAAATTCGAGGGCTTTTCACGCTGACGCA
Source organism: uncultured Chloroflexia bacterium (assembly GCA_963802635.1). Lineage (GTDB taxonomy): Bacteria > Chloroflexota > Ktedonobacteria > Ktedonobacterales > Ktedonobacteraceae > CAVTLG01. The sequence goes on from CAWDJJ010000001.1 coordinate 3,287,302, forward strand.
CGATACTGGCAAAAGCATCTTGCGTCACTTTACGCCGCTGCTCATCTTCTGCTTGATTTTTGGTATTAGCCACGCGCGACTTCCTTCCCTGTCAACCGATCCCTGAGAAAGTGTTTGCAATCCGCTTGGCTCATATTGCAGCCAACTGCAGACCCTCTCCAAGAGACCAACTAGCATTAAGTGCTCTGTTTCTTTTGATTATAGCCATCTTTGTATGCAAGAGCAAATATGACACTAGTATTACGCGTGTATATACCCGTCTGTTTCAGCCACGCATAGGATCATCTGCATGAGCAATAGGATGAAATGCACTGCATCGCTTGACAGCATAGTACTATTTCTGACATAATCAAAAGTATGACCATACAAGCAATAGAGTCGTTTTACCACCTATATTTAATAAACGACAAGAGGCATCACTATGCAAGATACACCGATGCGCAATGAGACAACAGAGCAAGACTATCGGGACGGATTTGGACGCGTCATGTGGTTCGCCAAGCAAGCAAAACGGCGCGGCTGGACTATGAGTGATCGACAACTCGTCCATGAGATCCTGCAACGTGAACGCGCCGCGCAAATTCGCGAAAGAAGCTCTCTCCCGATGATTGGATCAGAGGTACGTTCAGCAGATTGGAATCGTGGACAGGCCGACGCGCTACGCACATTACTACGCGCACAACGCGAACGGCAAGAAAGCGAATAGGAAATGATGGTTGAAAACACCAGCCCTGCCTGCGCTGTAGTTGCGCAGGCAGGGCTTATTTTCTAGCTAGCCTTTGATATTTGAATGCACAGGATTGCGCATGACCCTCATCTCGTGGTTTAGAGACGAGGAAAACAAAAGTACTCGAGCGTTGTCAAAGTCTTGGACGGCCAGGCCTAGTCTCGCCTGGACTGATTTGTTCCCACCCCTCTATAACTCGTTGAAAGTGCTGCATTATCGTCTTATGATCAACTCTCTTCGATAGACTTTGCTGCAATTTTTTCAGCGGATTAATGAATGCACTATCAAAGTGCTCTGTAACTTCCGCGTCAGATTGTGCCTTTATGCCCAGCCAAAGCTTGTTAATACGATCTGCTGAATATTCAGGATATGGATAGGATCTTTCAGCTTTTCCAAACGCTGAACTCATAAGATTAGCCATGAGGTAATCGCCATACCAAGGGCATGAAGACAGGCGTTCATGCAGCTCTGCTAGCTTTTGCGTGTATTCCTTATAATCGCGTTTTTTACAGCATCAATAAGCTCACTTCTCGCGCTCTTTAAATTTCCTCTTATAAGTATAGAAGAAATATCTTTCACACTTTTATTTAGTTCATCGTTGTCAAAGCATTGCTCATATGTTACACCAATTACAGGAATTGCAGCAAAATATGGTCTTATTCTTATCCATTTTTCTAGTGCCTGTTTGTACTCATCTGCCATTTCTTGTGAAATTTCTGACCCTATTTTCAGTTCCCATAGTGGTTTCCAGGGAAGAGGCAGAGCTATTAGATCAATCTGAGCGGTCGTGTCTACATGTCGGCCATCTGGTGGCTCTTCTTGTAGTCTCTGGTGAAGAGATTGATTTCCTGGCCTGCTTTCCGACTTTTGTTCTTGAGGGAGCGACGATGTCTCCACAGGCTTGGTCGCACTTGAAATAATTTGTTCCCACCCATTTATAACCTGTTGAAAGCGCTGCATTATCGTATCAGGACCAGCAGCCTTCGATAAACTTTGCTGCAATTGTTTCAGCGGATTAGCGAATAGACGATCAAAGCGCTCCTTAACTTGCGCGCCAGCCCGTGCTTGTATGTCTGGCCAAAACTTTTCAACAAACGCTAGTGAATATTGAGAAGGTGGATAGGTTCTAATAATTTCTTCAACCGCTGAACTCACATGATCAGCTGCGAGGTAAGTGCCATAGTAAGGGCATGAAGACAGATTTCTCTCAAGCAGTACTAGCATCCGCTTGTAGTCCCCATAGCTGATTCTTTTCTCATAAAAAGATTTCGCACAATCACAGTATTCATTTCTCGTACTTCTTAAAGTCACTCTCATAAGAGCAGAAGAAACATTTTTCATTTTTTCATTTGTATCATTGTTTTGGCAGCTTATTCTACATGTTTCATCAATAGAATAAATAACCACCCCAAAAACTCGTTGTACTTCTTTCCATTGATTTAGGAACTGTCAAGAAATAATGTTGTCAGATACAGGAAAGCGAGGAAGGATGACGTAGTTCCATTCGCCATGGAAAGCGTCAGGCACGAGAGCCAGGGTTGCCAGAGCCTCTTTGGACACGGTGAGACCGGTGGGGTAGGTGTTAGTATCCAGTTGACATTGCACCGTCAGCCCGGCCTCGGTCCTGGTCGACGCAATCAGCTTGAGGATCACAGCGTAACTGGTCAGCGGTTTGCCACGCCAGTTCTGGCTGATCCAGGCAAAGAGGCGATGCTCGATTTTATTCCATTTACTCGTTCCCGGTGGCAAGTGGCAGACGTGGATCGCCAACCCCGTCTCATCGGCCAACTTCTGCAATTCCCATTTCCACAGATGGACACGCGAGCCATTGCTGCCTCCCCCATCCGCGCTGAGCAAGAGGCGTTTGGCCTGCGGATACTGCCGCTGACCCACATGCTTCCACCATTGCCGGATGCTTTCCACGGCGAAAGCTGCCGTCTCATGATCAATGCCCACATTGACCCAACCAGTGTTGTGAGCCAGATCGTAGATCCCGTAGGGCGTAGCTCAACCAAGGCCCTTGATGGGAAAGTCATACACCCGCACCTGCTCGGGTTCGCCTTTGGGACACCATTCTCGCCCAGGATTTTCTGAAATCGCCTACCAGTTCCTTCTTCTTGGCATCCACTGAGATCGCCGGATCACCTGCTGCTAGGAACGCCTTCACCTCGGCATTGAGATGCTCGAACTGCGCATTGCGGTCCGTCTGCTTGCCTCCCTCGCGCGTCTTGCGATTAGCCTGCAAACTGTAGCCTGCCGCCTGCAGCAACTCGCTGACCAACTGATGGGAGACCTGATGGCCCTGCCGGACCAGTTCGGCGGCCAGTTTGCGCACACTTTTGCACGTCCAGCGCAACGGGGATTCGGGATCCCCTCGCGTCACGGGTTCTACGAGACGTTCCAGATCCTCTTGCAAATGGGCATCTTTGCTCACCGCCGTTTTGCGTCCGCCCCCCACCCGGCGAATCCGTCCCTCAGAGATTTCGGTTCCCTCTTGCAGTTCCTTGATGCCGTTGCCGATGACTTGCCGAGATAAGCCTGTAGCTCACGAGACCGCTGAGATGCCTCCGCGTCCCAGAGCCATCGCCTCGCTGGCTGCCACCAGCCGTCGCGTTCGTTCATTGAGGACTCCTGCTACCCGCTCGAACCGTTGTTTGATCTGTGTTTCTGTTTCTTTCATGCCTCCAGTTTCCCACATCCCCCCTCACTTTGTCAAGGTTATTTCTTGACAGAGTCCTTACCTCCATTTACTGGAGCAAGGTGGATAATTCCGTCTGTTGCAAGGCATCCAGAAAGGATCTCGACTCGACAAAAAGGCCATTTGACGTTCGGGAAATTTTACACTTACGAGCGAGCAGAAGCGCAATCATACAACCGGCTGCTACCAGTACCAGTGCTCTTCGCCGAAGGGTGCCAATCACTCGTTGGCACAGCTTTACAATGAGCACTCACCCAGCTAGACAATGAGCTTTGTTGCCCACCCTTTCTTCCTGCCGCTCTACCAGTCGTACCTGCCGCGTTAAGCAAGAAAAAGCGTACGATACCATCATTGATCAACGTCTGCAATGAACTGGTGGTGAGAATAGGGTCATTGCCGCTAAAACCGCCCATCGCCATTACAGGCTTGTTTGTACTCAGAATAAACGGTTCCGCCGCAGACGCGCTGGGCGTCGCAACCAGGAATTTCGCGCTCCCCTGGTTCGCCTCCAAATAGCGGACCAGGGCCGGATTAGCCTGTGCCGATCCACCACCAAAAGCACCAGCAAAGCCAGCGAACGCGTTTTGTCCACGAGTACGACCTGTACGATCACCCCGGTTGGCATTCCGACCACCTTCGTTGCCTCCATACGTACCAGGAAAGCCGCCACCCGCGAAAGCAAAGCCAGCAGAGGCAGCTCCCTGACCACCCTGGGCAGGAGGACCAGCCGTAGGGAATGAGGACTCGGTATTGTGAATGACCAAGTAACCAGCCCATAGAGCTGGAGCGATGAGTAATCCTAGCATACCAACACTTACCGCCGTACCCGCCACACGCAATGCAACCTCATCAGGATACAGCCGCAACCGGAAACGGAAAAGGATCAGCGCCAGTACAGCCAGTGCCGTCAGCATAATAATCAAAGGACTCAGCCAACTCGACCAGGCAGGATAACTCATGAGCATATAAATCTGTGCAGCCGCCGTCACAATCAACGCAAAAGGTAACAACCAACCACGCCAACCAGCACGGCGATAATCCTGCCACATGATTACCAGGCCAATACCAACCAGTGCAGCTAAACCAGGAGCCATCTCGGTCATATAATACTGGTGGAAAGAGCCATCAAGTGTAAAAAAGATTGCCATGGTCAACAACCAGAAGCCCCACAGAATGAGGCCGAGTTGCTGGCGGTCGCGCTGAAAATTGAAACGTCTCTGCCAGGCCAGCGCAACAATACCCAGGATGGCAAACGGTAACAACCAGGCAATTTGTCCACCCAGCGAGGCGCTAAAGAGACGTAGCGGTCCCGCCTGGGAGCTACCACCAGCGCCTAGCTCCTCCTCAATGGCACGAGCAGCAGCCGTCAAAGTGTTGCCAGAGGTGGCGGTAGTCACTCCCTTACCCGCTGACGAACCTGTATTCGTCGTAGTAGCATTTCCAGCCCCGGTACGATTACGGCTACCAGCCCCATTTCCCCCGAGAAACCCGAGATGCAAGCGATTCAGCCCGTTATAGCCAAAGGCTAGACTGAGTTCGGAATTATTTTGCGTCGAACCAACATAAGGACGCTGCGTGGCTGGTGTCAGATCAACAGCCGCCGCCCAGGAAAGCGAGACGACAAACATCACCAGCAATGCCAACAGCAGATGCCAGACACGCGTCCAGATTGTGCGCGGCGCACAAAACAGGTAGGTCAGAACAAGTGCAGGCACCACCAGATAGGCCTCGGCCATCTTGATATTGAAACCTAGACCAACGAATACAGCACTCAGCAGGAGCCAACGCAACTTACCAGTCTCGGCAGCATGGATAACCGCCCACGCGGCGAGTAAGAGCACCAGCGCCAATGTTCCATCAATCGTATTATTGCGGTCAGTGACCACACTGATAGGCGTCACCGCGAGCACAAGAGCCGCAACGAGTCCCGCAACTACACCAAAGTGACGGCTCACCAGATAATAGAGCAACACAACCGCTAGCACACCACAGAGGGCCTGTGGCAGAAAGATGCTAAAAGCCGTAAAACCGCATATCTTGGTACTAAGCGTCTGTAACCAGAAGCCAATCGGCGGTTTGTCAACAGTCACAAAGCCACCCGGATCAAGCGAAACAAAGAAGAAATTATGTAAACTATCTCCCATACTCTTCACGCCAGCGGCGTAGTAGAGGTTTCCATAGCCATTCTGGCCTAGCAGGAAGAAATCCATAAAGATCGAGAGCAAGACAATAGCTCCCAGCGCCATACGTCCCGACAAACGTGGGAGCGTTGCCTCACGCGGTGGAAGCGTATTACGCATCGGCGATAAAGGTGATGTGTGGGCGATATATGCCATAGGTATCTTCTCCTTATTGGGAGTATAATATTAAGAGTATTTAACACGTTGAATGGGTCAGCAGATAGCCATTAAAGCTGTTTAGCAACCCAACCACAACGTTTCAATCGTAATGAAAGTACACAGGTTTATTCCTCTAAAACTACTATACAGGAGAGATCTCAACGAAGACTCTGACAATTGTAAAAAAACTATGAAATGTTCTTGTGGATGCAGCAGATACTCTGTCATTCACGACAGTTTCCTGAGGAAAATGGTAAGAGCTTGCCTGATTAGTAGAAATTACGCGTAGAAATGAGTTTACAGTATTATGGATTTTACAGCGACACCAGGCTATGCAGGGCCTCAGCCAGGATCGGCGGAACAGGTTAACGCTATCATTGCCGAGTTACGACGTCTGTATCCAAACGCCGCCTGTTCGCTGAATTTCACGAACCCGCTGGAACTGCTGGTCGCGACACAACTCTCCGCGCAGTGTACAGATGAACGTGTCAATATTGTGACAGCACAACTCTTTCAGAAGTACCGCAGCGCAGAAGACTACGCGACGGTGAGCCAGGAAGAGCTTGAGCAGGATATTAAATCCACAGGCTTCTACCGCAATAAGGCCAGGAATATTCGTGGCACGGGACAACGCCTGGTTATGGTGTACAATGGTGAGGTACCACACACCATGCAGGATTTGCTCTCATTGCCAGGTGTGGCACGCAAAACAGCGAATGTGGTGCTGGGCAATGCCTTCGGTATCGTTGTCGGCTTTGTCGTCGATACTCACGTGGGCAGACTGGCACGGCGCTTCGGTTGGACCACCAATGACGATCCCGTAAAGATCGAGCAGGATTTGATGCGCATCATCCCACAAAAAGATTGGCTAGACCTCTCTCATTTACTAATCTTTCATGGTCGCGCTGTCTGCGAGTCGCGCAAACCACTCTGTGAGTTGTGCTCGCTGGTCCCGTTGTGTCCCTCAGCATTCAATACACAATCACCGAGCATTAAAACTTAAATTTGGTTCGACAGTTGCTGTTCCTGAAAACAGTAGGATTTGAAGAGGAGTTTGTGATGAAACCATCTGACAGAGGATCTAACAGTTTGCCGAGTGGAAGTGATGGGCATACTGGCGAAACTAACACCAGAAGTCATGAAGCGGGCAAAAACTTTGATGTGACTGCAGTGCTACGCTGGGAAAAGAAAAAAGACGTTGGTACAACGGGTGCCGAGTCAAGAGGGGAGCGACAAATAAGAGAGAGAAAAGAATTAACAAATCAATATACACGCCGTTGTAAAACATTAGAACAGCGAAAATTGAAAGAAAACCAGGCTTTGCAAGAACAACATAATATGGTGGATTATATGAAATCTATTAAAAAAATAGAAGTATTGCATGATCAGGGATATATTACTGATAACCAGCATACACAATTTATTCAAGCTATTCAAAAGAAGTATCAGATGAGCGATGAATATATAACAGATAGTGCAAAGTTACAAGAAAAACATGCAATAGAGTCAATATTCATAGATAGTGAATATCAATTAAATAGCACGCATATGACCGATTTACATAGATTAGAGATAGAATACGAGAATAATAGTCGAGGCCAATACGATTCACAGCGTACAAAATTACAAGAACTACAGCAAAAACAAAAATATGCGCAAAAAGAATTAATAACACGACAACAAACAGGTCTAGAGTATAGGCTGGTCTACAACTTACCAACACCCGAGAGGCAATTTCGGCAACAGCTTAATAAAATGGAAGCAATACATAATCAACAGAGAAACGCGTTTTGGCAAGAAGTATCAAATCTTTCTTCATATGAACCACGAGCAAAGTTGTAAATCTATCCACCAGGACACTAATAAGGTGCCTCACAACATCCCTCTCGCACTTCAGCCATTCCCCCTCTTGCAGCAAAAGCTGAGCGCAACATGTTAGCACACTTCCAAAACGATACTATTCTGATCACGTACTGCAGCGGTCACTTCGCCAATGCGCCAGAACTGGACATCCTCGTCTTGTCGCGCAAAAATCGGCCAGAGCGACGGATCAATGGCAGCAAACAGTCCACCAGAAGTCTGGGGATCGAACACAATCGCTTGAGCAGAGGCCTCAAGTTTGTCACTCAGATGCACATGCTCACGCAGAAAACTCTCATTACGCGCCGTCCCTCTCGGAATACAGCCTGCTTCCGCGTAATTGCGTACGCCTGGCAGTAATGGCAGTTGCGCAAACTCGAAACGCATAGAGGTAAGACTTTGAGCAGCCATCTCCCAGGCATGCCCCAGGATACCAAAGCCTGTAATATCCGTCACTGCGTGCACACCTGAACCAGCCTGCACTAACAGTTCGCTGGCTCGGCGGTTGAGTTGCGTCATCGACTGAATAGCCGCGTGCATATGATCCTCGCGAACCAGTCCGCGCTTCTGGGCCGTCGTTAATAAACCAGTGCCAAGAGGCTTGCTGAGAATGAGCACATCTCCCGGTTGCGCGCCACCTTTCGTCAGAATATGCTCGGGATGGACCATACCGGTCACTGCTAACCCGTACTTTGGCTCGGCATCGATTACCGTATGCCCACCGGCAATGACACTGCCTGCACGCTCAACAACGTCCAGGCCACCACGTAACACTTCGCTGAGAATACTGGCATCCAGGGTATCAGGCCAGGCCACCAGATTAATTGCCATCAACACCTGCCCACCCATGGCATACACATCGCTCAGTGCGTTCGCAGCCGCAATTGAGCCATAAGCATAGGGATCATCCACAACGGGGGGGAAGAAATCAGCGGTGCTGATAATCGCTTGCCGATCATTGACCCGGTAAACGGCTGCATCATCGATGGACTCAAGTCCCACGAGCAACTGCGCAGGTACGTTACGCTGCTTGAATGGTCGCAGCACTTCAGCCAATGTGCCCGCCCCAACTTTTGCCGCACAACCGGCACAACTGGCAAGCTCGGTTAAGCGTATACGCCGATCTGTATCCATAAAGAGATGTTTCCCTTTTTTTTCTTGAAGTATACAAAATTCTGTTCATCTTATGCCAGCTCGACCATTGTGGCACGTCGGTTGCTGTAAGTAGGCATCATAATGAAAAAAACTTTTGAGCGCATCTTGAGGAATGGGCAAAACCTTCGTAGTCTCTCTTTACTCTTCCCAACCTATACTCTTGGTAAGAGATAAGTAGAGAGCCACAGGATGTTCAACAATCTGTACGAGAAGGAGGAATCCTTTCCAGGTGTCATGGTTCCTGAATTTTTACTTTGGCGCAAATAGCAAATATTTCGTAGAACGTATACACATCAGTTTGTCCTGTTAGCGCCTTCCATTTCATTGTTGAAATAGTTTCTCAGGAGAAAGAGGATATGTCGGAACAAACCAACGCGAGAGAAGAAGAAATACAAGACCTTCCAGCATGGCAAGAATGCTGGAAATGGCTTCGTACGATGGGGCACAAGCTTGGACGAGAAAGTCGGGAGCTTGGGCGAGAAAGCTGGAGCGCACTGAAGGTTCTTCTGGTACTGTTAGTCATCTGTGGCATCATCTATCCTGCCATTTTATTCGTTATCGGGCAAACCGTTTTCCATAACCAGGCAAATGGGAGCCTGATTACAAACGCCAAAGGACAAATTATTGGCTCGAAACTGATTGGACAGCAATTTACTCAGCCGGTATACTTTCACGGGCGACCCAGCGTTGTTGGCGATAATGCATCAAACTCAGGTGGCTCAAACATTGGGCCAACGAATCCCCAACTGCTCAACGGCAATGGCGGCCAGGTAACAATAGGAGCCGGAACCCCGATACCATCCAATGCGACCCCCGTGGCCGGGAAGAAGAACACCTATTATGTTCCTGGAAGCTATCTTGGCATCAAAAATTATGCTCAGCAATTCCGTCAAGAAAATGGCTTATCAGCGAGCACGCCTTTACCGGCAGACATCATTACAGCCAGTGGCAGTGGTCTTGATCCAGATATCTCGGTTGAGGCAGCACAACTCCAGGTAAACCGTATCGTCGCAGCACGTCGCGCATTGAGTGGAACCAACGGCACCATTACCCCGCAAGAGGTTCGGAAACTCATCGCTCAGAACACACAGGGACGTGACCTCTGGGTTATGGGAGAACCAGGCGTCAATGTGCTGACGCTTAATCTTGCGCTGGATGCCACCTATGGCACGCCACCAGCAAAACACTAACATCATCCTGCCCTTCCCAACGCGTTCAGTCGCTACAAAGGAGTCTGTTGTATGAGTCTTCCTGATATCGCACAATACCTGCTGTTTCTGCTCATCATCCTGCTCTTAGTGAAACCTGTTGGTGGCTATATGGCACACGTTTTTGCAGGGGAAAAGACCTGGCTTGACCCGGCTCTGCGCCCAATTGAGCGCATGGTCTACAAGCTCACGGGAATTGACCCACAGCGTGAGATGAACGCGAGGCAGTACAGTATTGCCTTCATCATCTTCAGTCTGGTCGGAACTCTCTTGCTCTACGCCATTTTGCGCCTCCAGACGTTTTTGCCCTGGTACGACGCCGCTCACCTTACGACACCGTTGACGCCTGATCTGGCTATAAATACAGCGATCAGCTTTGTCACCACCACTACCTGGCAAGCCTATGGTGGTGAAACGACGATGAGCTATCTGAGCCAGATCATTGGTCTGGCGGGTCAGAACTTCCTGGCTGGAGCAGCCAGCCTGGCTGTTGGCATCGCGTTTATTCGTGGCTTCGCCCGTCAACACACCAGAAACCTGGGCAACTTCTGGGTTGATCTGGTACGCGCTATCTTATGGGTTCTCTTACCGCTGTCTCTGCTGGGCGGCATCTTCTTGATCTGGCAGGGCGTTCCAATGAACTTCAACCCCTATACGCAGGTCACAACGTTGGAAGGAGGCAGTCAGATTATTGCTCAAGGACCGGTAGCCGCCCTGGAATTCATCAAGAATCTTGGCACTAATGGGGGAGGCTTCTTCAATGTCAATGGGGCACATCCCTATGAGAATCCAACGCCTTTGACTAACTTTGTGGAGATGCTTGCCATCGCCGTGCTTCCCGCTGCTCTCACGAATACATTTGGACGCATGGTAGGACGTCCTCGTGAGGGTTGGATGCTTTTCTGGGTTATGGTCTTTCTGTTTGTCGTTGCTCTGGGCTTGTCCGCCTGGGCAGAGCAGAGCAGCAATCCAGCACTGGCCCCCTACGTTTCAGCAGGACAACCAATGGGAAATATGGAAGGGAAAGAGGTCCGTTTTGGCATCGGGAGTACTGCGCTCACCGCTGTAACTACCTCGAACGGAGCCACAGGTTCGACGAACGCGATGATGGATAGCTTTACACCTCTGGGCGGTAGCGTGCCATTGATGAATATGCTGTTAGGAGAAATGGTCTTTGGCGGACTTGGCACAGGCATCTATAGCATTCTTACCGTCGCATTAGTAGGTCTGTTTATCACAGGATTGATGATTGGGCGCACACCAGAATATCTGGGGAAGAAACTTGATTCCTCGGAGATGAAGTTGTTGGCAATTTATATTCTGATCGGTCCCCTCGCTGTGCTCCTCATGACTGCCCTGGCGGTTGTGACAGGACCAGGGCTGGCTGGCCTGACAACAAATAGTGGCGCTCATGGTCTGACAGAAATTTTCTATGCGTATGCTTCCTCGTTTGCTAACAACGGGCAGGCTTTTGCAGGACTCACTTCGAATAGCCTTTTCTATAACATAACGACTGCCATCGTCATGCTTCTTGGCCGTTTTGGATTAGCCATCCCGGCCTTGATTCTGGCAGGTCTCTTTGCTCAAAAGACTCGTAGACCGATGACAGAGGGAAAACTTCACACTGACACATTGCTCTTTGCGAGCGTTATTGTTAGTACTGCGCTCATTGTCGTTGCCCTGACCTATCTTCCAGCCATAGCCCTTGGACCGATCATCGAGCATCTACAACTCATTACAGGAGGCTGAACCCAAACGCCATATTGCTCATCAGGAAACTAAGAGCATCATGATCGATAGACGATCACGGAATATATTCTGGCAAACCGGCTTCTTTGTCAATCAAGTAAGCGCTTCTGCGGGTCGCCTTGTGGTGGCCCGTAAAGCTATGTCAACTATGCGTGGCAAAATCAACCGTGGCCGTATGCAAAGCCCCATCCACCGTATGCACATCAATACCCATTTGCCAACTTCCTCCCATCTCCAAATCGACACTGCCACTGAACTGTCCCTGGCTGTTCGCTTGAAGATCCCAACTTTCCGTGCCCATAGCCATGGTAAGCATTGTTGTATCCAATGTCACACGCAGACTCGTCGGTGGAATAAAGGCACCATTGCTCTTACGCACTGATACAGTACAGGTATTGGTGCCAAAGTGATCCGGGTTGATAGTCAGCGTCACGCGATAGCCCTTATCCTGCGTCATCACAGTGGTGGTAAAAGGTTTTGCCGGAGGCTGTGCCGAGGATTGCGCAGGCGGCGACAGCAAGGTGCCTGCAAAGACGGCGAGCAGTCCCGCACACAAAAGCACGGCCACACCCAGCAACGGCTCCCAACCCATGCCACTGCGCAAACGCTTTGTTTGCTGTACAACACGTTCCTCCAGTTGCTTTACATGTAAAGGGACAGACTGCTCCTCGTCGTCCACCACGCTATCAGCAGTTGGAGATTGGGCAGTTTGCAGAGCAAGACGATATGCATGAAAATCCTTTGCCAGGCGGGGACGCAAAGATAGCATGTGCTGCGCACCGCTAAACAATAGCGCAGCTACCAGTAGCCCATCAACGATCAACACTCGTCCATAGACAGTACCGGTCAACTGGCCCCATGTATCCATACTCGTCGTCGCTGCAAATAGACCGCTCAGAACCAGCGTCAGAGCACCAGTAGCGGCCAGCGGCGTATAGTACGGCAAGATGGTGAGCAACGATTGCGTTTGCTGCAAAACCGCCTGATCTTTGAGGGTTGGCAGGTAGATCATAGCAATGTATAGCATGCCACCAATCCAGAGGGATAGCGCCAGCATATGCAGGAAAGCAACCAGAACGGTATAGACGACAATGCTACTACTGGCCGTCGCAGCCTGGCTGGAAAGGGTGATAGTTGCCAGCAGTGCTAATCCAAGGATCAGGTTCACCCAGGATAGGCATTCATCAACCCACGATGGCAGCCGCCGCACACACACACACACACCCGCCAATAGCAAAGCCAGCACAGCTACTACTTCACGCATAATCCAATAGCGACCAAATTGTCCCTGAGAGATGAAGGCAAGTAAGGTGACAGGCACAAGGGACTGGCTCAAATGACCACCAGTAAGCATGAGTGCCTGTCCGATAAGCACACCCACGTTAGCCAGCAAGAACAGCAGCAAGGCAGACCAGGAGAAACGTCGCTCGAAACGCCGCTGCATACGCTGAGCAATCGTACGCTGTTCTTGCTCATCTGGCTTTAGCAACGATACAACAAATGTCAGCCAGAGTTGCGCACCCATCCAGAAGATAGCAGCCAGATCGACAAACGTAACCATGATGGCGCTGAAGAAGGTCGATCCATCAAGCTGATTGCCCGTATTAGCACTGGCACCAAAGATATTTTGGAGTTGCACGGTTCCACTAAAGATCGGAATAGTGCCATTTGCTGTCTCTACTTTGAAGAGAAACGAACCATAGAACACCTGAGCGTCAACCGACGATTGCACGCGATAGACGACAGCATAGACAGCCGCCGGGAGGTTTGACTTCAGTGAGACGTCTATCTCCGTAGGATCACTCGGGGAAACACGCGCATTACCAGTGTCAACATGCGATACTCCATGATCGGGAGTGACCGTTGCACTGTCCGCAGCATTGATGACATAGGCGGTACTGAACGCCGGGTTGAGGTTTTTACTAAACCAGAGATGAATTTGCGCAGGAGCAGCCGGAAGAATCACATTTTGTCCTGGATCAGAGCGCAGGAGAATAGACTGCGCTCTGACACTGTGCGGGAACAGTAGGACAACGAAAAAGGCGAGCGGGAACGCAATCAACAGCATCTGCGGAACAGATAATCGTCGTCGTCTGGTGGACCCTTGAGCGTTACTCTTCATAAAAGAAAAACCTTGCACTCCCTCTATTTTCAACTGCAATCTATGATACCTGACACTCTTGCACCCCCGTTGCACTGGATCACTGACGAAGGGTGCAAGCAATTCATGTCTGCTTGAGATCGGGAGCATAACCAATGTTGTGGAGAGTCGATTGTTTCGCAAACAGATGAAGCGCAAGTGGTCAAAAGAGCGTCCTACTTTTGGGAACGATGGCAGTCAGGCCACCTGCACCTGCATAACTTGCTTCAACGGGGCAAAACCAGCCGCTTGTACCGTGACGACAATAGCCCAGGGACCAGCCATATCTAATTGGAGTTGCTCAATGTATTCACCACTGCCAAGCTCTTTGGCTTGCAGCACATGCATACCCATATCCATGTTTGTCATGTTCACATGCGAAACAACCTGCGCGCGATCAATCGGCAAGCCTTCCTCATCACTCAAATGGACGAGCAGCCTCGTAACATGGTGCGATGAGGGATGCGTCTGATCCAGGCGTACTTGTAGTATTGCGGGAATAGCTGAGCGAAAGGAGACAGCAAAGAGCAGCACACTTATACACGAAAAAAGCAGGATAAATAAGAATACAGGACGTACGCGCATGAGTAATGCCTCCTTGAGAACCAGTCTATTTTAAAGAACAGAGATGCCTGCTGCCTCTTCAGGAAGATAGTATATACAACGAAACCCTAAGAGGTCAAGTGAAAATGCATCAGGTCAGTCCAACGAGCAGAGCAGCCAGGACTGTGCAAGAGAGAGGTTACTCACGTATGATAGCAAATTTGCTACGGTGCTAAACGGTGCATTTGCTATCATCCCAATTGCATACGTTCTCCTCCTCATGTGCTATGATATAGCGAGAGAAAACACACCCAGTCAGCAAGCAGTTGCTGCCGGGAAAAGGGATAGACAGCATAGTCTCTAACACTTTACGAGATATACACACTCAGGAGTAATTTATGAGCACGTTTAATCCACGTGACCCCAAATGGGTCAAAGAGTCGCGTGAGATCCTGGAACCACGAGGCATTATTCCTCAGGTGGTTGAGGATACACCACGCGGGACCATCGGCTGGGACCTCTTCTCACGCCTGCTGAAAGAGCGCATTATCTTTATCGGCACACCTATCAATGATATGGTAGCCAATAGCGTCATTGGACAGCTCCTCTATCTGCAAAGCGAGGATGCCACCAAGGATATTAGCATGTATGTGAATAGCCCTGGTGGCGTTATCTACGCAGGATTAGCTATCTACGACACCATGCAATGGCTACGTCCCGATGTCTCTACCGTGTGTATGGGTATGGCGATGAGCATGGGTGCTGTTCTGCTGGCAGGTGGAGCGGCAGAGAAACGCTATGCACTGCCAAACGCTACCATACTGATCCATCAGCCGCTCGGCGGTGCTGAA
This sequence comes from uncultured Chloroflexia bacterium, assembly GCA_963802635.1. GTDB lineage: Bacteria > Chloroflexota > Ktedonobacteria > Ktedonobacterales > Ktedonobacteraceae > CAVTLG01. The sequence continues at coordinate 3,302,572 of CAWDJJ010000001.1, forward strand.
GGTCAGGCTGCCGATATCGAAATTACCGCGCGCGAAATCCTGCGCTTACGCCGTAGCCTGTATGAGATCCTCGCCAAGCATACCGGCCAAACCATAGAGCGCATCACGCAAGACTCTGATCGCAACTATTACCTGACCGCCCAGCAGGCCGTCGAGTACGGCCTGGTTGACGAAGTACTCAGCCACGAAGAAGAGTCCAAACGCTAAATTACAAGGCCCTTTCTAGTGACAGGGTACTGTCACTAGAAAGGGGGTGTCCGTCGTTTTTTGCGCTGGAGCACCTGACCGGTTGAGCAGAGGCAGGGGCAAACGGGTAGGGGCGCACCTCGCGTGCGCCCCCAGATGTCCCTGGGACGGCCTGTGGGGGCGGAGGCAAGCGCCGCCCCTACCCGTTTGCAAAAACATGACGCCCACCCCTAGAAAGGGCGAAACTTAGGTAGACTAATTCTGTACGAAGCGGCTTGTAGAGCGGGGTAAGACCATGTTACAACGAATAGGGCTGAAGCCCCTTCTCACCTGGCATCATAAGAATTTAGTCTATCAGCAACTTTCGTCCCTCTTGGACTGTCATAAACGAGGCTAGCGCCTCTAGCCTGGCGGCTCATCTGACAGAGAGGAAGTTGCTAGAAATGTGCTCTGGCACATTTCTCATCTGAATGCAAGGCAATATAAATTATACTCCAACGCGAGGCCGATATTGAATCGCTTCAGCCAGGTGATTTGTAGCAATCACCTCACTATCGCTCAGATCCGCAATTGTACGCGCTAGCTTCAAAACACGGTGGAAAGCACGCGCAGACAGATGTAGCCGTTGCATAGCGGCTTTGAGCAACTTTTGTCCCGCAGGTTCCACTTCACAGAAATCATGGACTTCAGCCAGACCCATCTCGGCATTACAGATCAACTTCTTTTGCGCAAAATACTGCAATTGCCTGCCACGCTCCATCTGCACATATTTACGAATGACCTCCGAGGTTTCCATATAATATAAATAGTAGATGAGATAATACAAATACTTGACAACATGGCATCGACAACCTATACTCTCTATGGTGATGATCAAGAAGGCCCGGCTACCACAAACAGCCTAAGAATTTGTTTGACATGCATCTGACCATTCGATCTGGTTTAAAGCTTTTGAGTCTGGTGTGGCTGATCGCAATGTATGCTCTGGCTTGCAGAGTACTCCTCATCATCCACACCTTCCATTTCAGAACAACAACCACCGTTTAACGTTGGAGGCAGAAACTTACACTCTCATAGCATGCGCATCCTTCGCACATGCAGTAATCTACTGTGTAAAGCAAGATCGTCCCTCCATCTTCCACAGATGATGCACCTGCGCAACAAAAAGATTCTTGATTCTAACGATTAAGAAAGGGAGCGAGAAGCAATGGCAAAAGTGATTGGCATTGACCTGGGAACCACCAATTCGGTGGTGGCAGTCATGGAGGCTGGTGAGCCGACTGTGCTGGAAAACAGCGAGGGTTCTCGGCTCACACCTTCGGTCGTAGCGATCACCAAGAGTGGTGAGCGCTTGGTCGGCCAGGTGGCAAAACGCCAGGCAGTGACGAACTCCGAAAATACCGTTTTTTCCATTAAGCGTCTCATGGGCCGCAAGTACGACGATCCCGAGGTCCAGCACACCATAAAGAGCGTGCCCTACAAGATCACACGTGCCTCCAACGGTGATGTGCGCGTTGTGCTAGGCGGACGCGAATACAGCCCACCAGAAATTTCGGCGATGATTTTGCAAAAGCTACGTGTCGATGCAGAAGCGAAACTAGGTGAGCACGTTACGCAGGCCGTGATTACGGTGCCTGCCTACTTCAACGACGCGCAACGTCAGGCAACCAAAGATGCTGGTACAATTGCCGGATTGGAGGTCTTGCGCATCATCAACGAACCAACAGCAGCCTCGCTGGCCTATGGGTTAGATAAAAAACATGATCAGGTTATCGCCGTCTACGACCTCGGTGGTGGAACCTTCGATATCTCTATCCTCCAGTTAGGAGAAGGTGTCTTTGAGGTCAAGGCCACCAACGGCGATACCCACCTGGGCGGTGATGATTTCGATCAGCGCATCATGGACTGGCTGGCCGACGAGTTCCGCAAAGACCAGGGCATTGATCTGCGTAATGATCGCATGGCACTCCAACGCCTGAAGGAAGCCGCTGAGAGAGCCAAGGTCGAACTTTCTTCCTCGTTGCAGAGCGAGATCAATCTCCCATTCATCACGGCAGATGCCAGCGGACCCAAGCATCTGGTGATGACCCTGACACGAGCCAAACTAGAGCAACTGGTCGGAGATCTCATCGAGCGCACGCGTGGCCCGGTCATGAAGGCACTGGAAGACGCAGACATCCAGGCAAATACTATCAATGAGGTCGTCCTGGTTGGTGGACAGACTCGCATGCCAGCAGTGATTGAGTTGGTACGGAAGATTTTCGGCAAGGAGCCGCACCAGGGCGTCAATCCTGATGAAGTGGTGGCTATCGGCGCGGCGATTCAGGCAGGCGTGCTCAAAGGTGAGGTCAAGGATGTGCTCTTGCTCGATGTCACGCCACTCTCGCTAGGAGTCGAGACGCAGGGTGGCATCATGACCAAATTGATCGAGCGCAACACGACCATTCCGACGCGTAAGAGCGAGACCTTCAGCACCGCCGAAGATAACCAGCCAGCGGTGGAGATCCATGTACTACAGGGTGAGCGCGAGCTAGCACGTGACAACAAGAGCCTGGGTCGCTTCCGCCTCGAAGGCATTGCGCCAGCGCCACGTGGAGTACCACAGATTGAAGTGACCTTCGACATTGATGCCAACGGCATTCTTAATGTCACCGCCCGCGATAAGGCAACGGGCCGCGAACAAAAGATCACTATCACGGCCTCCAGCGGTCTCTCCAAGGACGACATTGAACGCATGGTGCGTGAAGCCGAGCTGCACGCGCAGGAAGACCGACAACGCCGTGAGGAGATTGAGGCGCGCAACCGCGCTGATAGCCTGGCCTACCAGACGGAACGGACACTGCGAGACCTCGGTGATAGAGTCTCGACGAGCCTGCGCAGTGAAGTAGAAGATCACATCAAGGCCGTACGCGACGCGCTTGCAGGCAACGATCTCACACGAGTGCGCAACGCCGCCGAGGCCCTGGAAAGCAGCATGCAGCGCATTGGTCAAGAGACCTACAATCAACCAGGAACAGCAGCGGGCAATGGCACATCCGGCACAACATCTGACAGTGAAGCTGGAACCGTTGAGGGAGAGTACCGCGAGGTCTAGGCATCTGCGCATGATGCCTCACATTGCAGAGGGATTAGACTCATGGCCGTTGATTATTTGCCTGCTCTGCTTTCTCCTTAGAGCGGCGTCTGGGCCAGTTGTAAGTTTGTGGCCCAGACGTAACAACAGCTACAGAGGTAAACCTTCTTGTTGGATAGACGACTGAGGTAGTAGCGACGCGAGAACAGTAGCAAGTTGAGTTCCTCTGGGTGTGCCGAGTCCAGAGCAAGCATCCCAACCTGTTTTGGCAGAGTACGCTCCGTTATTGCCACTCGTGATGTCGCTTAACGCGTTCTGCTGGCACAAAACCTGATAGTTCTGATACAGTGTGGCATTCAAGAAGCCCACAGGGCGTTTAAGGTGCTGGTTCAGCAGAGCAACTAAACCAGCCCAGAGCGGTGCAACTGCGCTGGTCCCTCCGATCACTGTGCTCTGTCCATCGACCATAATCTGATACCCCGTTTGCGGGTCAGCATCGCCCGCCACGTCAGGAACACCACGCCCAACATGCTTGTTAGGGTTGGCGGATGGTGGCACGTTGACCCCGGATTGCCATGATGGTAGCGCAAAATTGTCGCTCACACCGCCACCAGTTGCCGAGTCGGTGGCATCATTCCAGACGACTTCCGAGGCGATCTGATTGTTGGTAGCCCGCAAACTGGTTCCACCACATCCTAGCACGTAGGGATCAGATGCCGGGAAATCGACATGCGCCTGACCGTCAGAGACACCATCGCTGGAACCATTGTCGCCCGCAGCAACACAGACGGTCACACCGAGCGTAACAGCGGACTGGAAAGCTTGATCCATCGTCTGTATGGCCTGCGCTGACCAGTTGCTTTCCGCTGAACCCCAACTGATGGAGATCACTGATGGTCGATTCGTCGTATCATGGATCGCTTGCGTAATAGCATCAACGAAGCCTCGATCAGTGTTTGGCGCAAAGTAGACCGCAATACGAGCCGCTGGAGCAATCGCACCAGCTACCTCGATATCCAGTTCAACCTCACCATCTGCACCGTTGGGATCTGCGCCCGGCCTATTTTTCGCACCATCGACCGATACGCTGACAACATGCGGAATCGCCATGTTCAGCTGCCGAAAGTAGGTCGTCAGATCGGACTTCTGATAGCCACCGCCGAGTTCAATAATGGCAATACACTGCCCCTGCCCATTAAGATCTCTCGGGAAATTGTAGAGTTGAGCCAGTTGTGTGGGAGTATAAGACACGTTCGTGGCCTGGGCATTACTTACACGCTCAGGGTTATAGTAGCGCAGGTGCGTACTCGCTTGAGGACGATCATCGAGACCAAGCACGCTTACCACAATGCCATCCAGTTCCTCGGGCAATTGGAGCGTACCTGTACGACCCCGAAAAGTTTTACCAGAAACCTCATAGCGCTGGAGTTGCGTGCCAAAGGCCGCACTGATAGCCTGAGCAGTACCGGATAAAACGATTCTACGCGCAACCGGATGCGTCTCGACAACCGTCAGACCGTGCTCTCGAGCAAACTGCTCAATACTAGCAATATCAGCAGAGCTGGCACTATGAAGACTGGCATATTCCTCTCGGCTGATGGGTGGAGTATGACTTTGAATCTGTTGATGAACATTGCTCTTCAGCGCACCACTGGCCGGGTCTCGCAAGTAGAGGCTGACCTCAACAACTTCGTTGGCATCAACAGGCCCAAGGTGACGCGCACCGGCTACAGGCTTGCGTTCGCTCCCAGGGAGTTCCTTGTATTGATGATGTGGGGTGTTAGAAGACATGTTTCCTTTCCTTTCTGCTTATGACTTTAAACAATCCCTGCGCTTTCAGCAGAACTTGCACAAAATCTACAATGTGAGCTGATCAATCCTTATGTGAAAAAGCTTGCCATCCCCTTGGGGCAACGATGGGAATGCAACGAGAGACAAATCAAGCAGGAAAAACAGCTCTCTCTATAGAAACGTATAAGAATAGAAGTCTTACAGGATGTAAATATATTCTTTGCGTGACAGCGAAAACAGGTCAACCTCATCTCATAGAAATCTTCTCCTAAAAGAGTTCTCCAAAGATTAGAACCGAAGTTCTAATCTCTTGCGTAGAGGGAAAATGTTCTGCTATACTTCCAAATATCACTTGCAACGTATAAGGGCTGGAACAGGTTGAAGCTCTCTCTTATCACTGACGTGAGGCATCCCGGCAGTATTTGTCTACGAGGAATGGCTTCGCACTATTTGCTCTTGTTTAGGGAGCGGAGGATTTTCATGCTTAACAATAAAGTACCGACAACTTCACTATCACAGCGTGAGCATGGCAGTAAGTCACATGGCTCTCTTGATGCAGATATCATCATTAAGAATGCACCCGACCCGGTGTTTGTCTCGGACCTCGAAGGCAAGATCCTGTCAGCGAACGATGCTGTCTATGAACTGCTCGGCTTTCGCACCGATGAAGTCCTGGAGCAATCGCTCTCGCGTTTTATCAGTGCAGAGGAGACGCGTGAGTTTACCGCCGCCTTGCGCGAAGTCATTGAGCGCGGGGCAACACGCAATGCGCGTTTAAATCCCCGCACCGCCTCAAACGAGGTTATTCCCACAACGTTGAATGCCTCGGCCTTGCGCGATGCTGATGGCAAAGTTATCGGCGCTATCGGCATCCTGCGCGATATGCGTGAAATCGACAAAGCGCGTGCCTACGCAGACAGTCTCATCAAGAACGCACCTGATCCGGTGTTTGTCTCAGACCTCGAAGGCAAGATCTTACAGGCCAACGACGCTGTCTATGAATTGCTCGGATTTCGCACTGATGAAGTCCTGGAGCAGTCGCTCTCGCGTTTTATCAGTGCAGAGGAGACGCGTGATTTTACCGCCGCCTTGCGCGAAGTCATCGAGCGCGGCGTGATTCGCAATACGCCTTTAAACCCGCGCAGTGCCTCGAACGAAGTTATCCCTACGACGCTCAATGCTTCGGCTTTGCGTGATACCGACGGGATGGTGATTGGCGCTATCGGTATCTTGCGTGATATGCGCGAACTCGATAAAGCACGTGCCTACTCAGATAGTTTGATTAAGAACGCACCCGATCCGGTGTTTGTCTCAGACCTCGAAGGCAAGATCTTACAGGCCAACGACGCTGTCTATGAATTGCTCGGATTTCGCCCTGACGAGGTTCTGGAGCAATCGCTCTCACGCTTTATCAGTCCCGAGGAGACACGTGAATTCCTGGCCGCATTGCGCGAAGTCATCGAACGCGGCGTCACACGCAACGCTCGCCTGACACCTCGTACAGCTTCCAATGAAGTTATCCCCACAACGCTGAATGCCTCGGCTTTACGTGATCTGGACGGCAAAGTCATTGGCGCGATTGGCATTCTGCGCGATATGCGCGCTTATGAGAAAGCGCTCAGCGAATTGCAGGAGTCCAAGCTCGAGTTGCAGGAGAAAATACTGGATCTGGAGAAATTTGAGGAGGTAGTGGTTGGTCGTGAACTGAAAATGATCGCCCTGGAAAAGGAGATTGAAAATTTAAAGCGCGAGCTGGAAAAGCTCAACCGAGGGCAAAGTAGATGAACGGAGCGTTGCCGCACCAGCTAAACCTCGCAGATGTCTCTTATAAAAAACTGAACCTGGAACAACTGCAACTGCAGTACGCGCTGTTACAAGAGCAAAAACATGTCCTCGAAATGCGTGTGATCGAGAGCGAGGAGCGGCGTCGCGCATTCATTCACATCTTGAACGACTTGAATATGTTGAATCGCAAACTGGCAGACCAGCGTAAAGCGATGATTTATATCCTGGCCGACTATGAACATGATCGCAGCCGTCTCGCCAGACAAACCGAGCGCCTGGATAATTCACGTCGCGCGCTTATGCATATCTTGCAAGATTTACATCAATCTAACTTACGCCTTGAAAATAGCCGTAAAGCGATGATCCACATCATGAGCGATCTCAAGGAGACATCCGAGGAGGTCAAACGACAGGGACAAGAGTTGCGGGAGAAGCAAGAGCAGCTTATTCAGGCAGGGAAGTTAGCAACGCTCGGTGAATTGACAACCGGTATCGCTCATGAGTTGAATAATCCGTTGAACAACATTGGTTTGTTCATTGGCAATTGTATCGATTTGATCGAACTTGGTATGGCCGACACTGAGCCTGAGCGTCTCTTGCAAGAGTTGTATAGCGCGATGCAGCAAGTGCGCAAGGCCACCGAAATCATTTCCCATTTGCGCACCTTCGGACGTGCGGCATCGGTAAGCCGTGAGCCAGTCATGATTAATCAGGTCATTCGGCAAGCCATTGCGTTGATGCAAGAGCAGTTGCGTTTGCGCCTTATCAAAGTTGCTTTACAATTTCCTATCGAGGACGTGGTGGTAATCGGCAATGCAATCCAACTGGAGCAGGTGTTTATCAACTTATTGACGAACGCGCGCGATGCACTCGTCAACGCTGAGCGCAAAGTGATTACGATTACCTGTGCGATCAGGGCAGACATGGTAGATATCAGTGTCAGCGATACCGGACCGGGCATCCCCGAGGGCCTTGAACAACGCATTTTTGATCCCTTCTTTACGACAAAGGAGGTCGGTGCAGGCACGGGTCTGGGCCTGTCGATTACGTACGGCATCATTAAAGAGCATCAGGGAACCATCCTGATCGAGAATCATCCTGGCGCAGGAGCGACTTTCCAGATTCAGCTCCCTGTGACTTTTGAGACAGTGTGACACCCATATGCATTCAGAAACGCCACTCTCGTGGCTAGCTTCGCTTATCTGAATGAAAGGCAATATGAAATGGATATTTGTTGTTATGACTGAAACTTACATTCTTATCGTCGATGACGATACAGCACTTCTACAGGCACTCCCACAGGCTCTATCTCTGCGTATGAAGGATGTCAAGGTGGATACGTCGGATGCTGCGGCGAATGCACTCGAGCTGATCCGCACAAACGATTATGACGCTATCGTGAGCGATATCAAGATGCCAGGCATGGATGGACTGGCGCTGCTCGCGCATGTACAGGAGCTTCTTCCCGCTACCCCCACGCTCCTGATTACCGGGCACGGCGACCATAATCTGGCGATTTAGGCTTTGCGTGGTGGCGCATATGATTTTATTCAGAAACCAATTGACCGAGACTATTTTGTCGCGGCGCTGCAGCGCGCTATACAAATCCGACAATTGCGGCGGCAAGTTGTAGAACAGCAACAAGCTTTAGAGCAACATGCCCACTCACTCGAACTGACCGTGCAAGAACGCACACGTGAGCTGATCGTCGCTAATGCCGCCAAGGACGAGTTTCTCGAGTATGGCTTCACATGAGCTAAAAACTCCGCTTTCCAGCTTGAAGGGGATGACACAATTGCTGCACCGCAGGTTGCTACGTGCAGGTTCATCTGAAGTGTCCAACCTGGTGAGTATGGAAAATTCTATTCGCCGCATGGAGGTACTGGTAAACGATCTCCTGAGTATCTCATTTATCGAAACAGGCATGTTTTCATTGCATAGCCAACGTTGTAACATGAGTCAACTGTGTCGACACTTGATCGAAGAGTACATCGTTGGTACTAATCCTGCTCCCACTATTCATATCACGGTCAGTGACGAGACCCTTGAAGCTGAAATTGATATCGAACGTATCGGTCAGGTTATTATCAACTTACTATCCAATGCGCGTAAATATTCCTCCGTCAATTCTCCTATCCACGTTTCTGTCGAGAAGAAAGATGATGCCTGTGTGATCAAGGTGGGCGATACAGGTGTAGGCATTGCTCCCGAATTGCTCTCACACATTTTTGAGCGTTTCTATCGCGCACCCGGCATCGAGGTACAAACGGGTTCAAGCATCGGCTTCGGCCTGGGACTCTATATTTCGCGCCAGATTGTGGAGCGCCATGGTGGTCGCATCGCTGTGACAAGTACTCCCGGCGAGGGAAGTACTTTTTCTGTTACACTCCCTTTGTCTGTTAATTCTACGTTGGACCTTTTACATGTTGAATCATAGTGGGATATTAGCCCATACAACAAAAACAGATGCACACTGAGCATAAATGACACTAGTAGATAAAAGAGCAATGGAGGCTTATACATGGTAGATAAATACATAGGAGATATCCTCATTCTGATCGGCACAAACGATCCGGCCATTACATTCTTGAAAGAAGACATAGAAGAAGACAAACAGCATAGAGAAGCCATACTGGATGTATTTAAGGGTAGTATATGGACGCTCGCGCGCGAAGGCATATTCCTGTTTCAACCGTCATTGTCAGTCAGTATCCACCAGGACTTCTACCCCATCAGGGGCTATTATACGCTGGTGAGGGACCTTGTGAAGTTTCAAGGACAGTTGCCATCCACACAAGGCATCTATAATTTTCTCAAAGGGACCATCAGTATCCAGGCTGATGCTATCTGGCTCGATGTGATCTACACCGTTGCCTCTGTAAATCCGCGCATCGCGCATATCACCCAGGCGCTCTCCCTACAACCCTACATTACAGTGAACGAGCTAGAAAGCCCCGTTCCATTCATGGCAGAGAAGAATGGCACCTCCTATCGAGAGCACGATGGGTTGGGATGATCCCTTGTGGTCATCAGACGCCAGAGAGGGAGTTCACGCTCTGCGTCCACTGTCGGCTTCTGGAAGAGTTCTCCCTGTTGGTTCTTTTCCCATCGTGCCACCTGCTTCTTGGTGTCGGAAATAGCTCTTCTTTGCTTAGATGAACATGGCACGGAGTCCGTGCCATTTCCGAAGGCACGATGCTTGTTTCCTTGTTTCACCAATTTCCCCTCTTGTCATCCATTGCTCTCATGAGGTAGAATGGGGAAGAAATGAGGAAAAGGATTTTTGATGATAGTGTCACACTATTTCACCTATGTTAGTTGAACAGTAGTCTAAAGGAGGACACGTATGACCCCTGAGAGGCGCGATGTACTGGATGAAATTATCGTTAAAATTCGTTCCGGGCGTATCACACGCCGTACTTTCCTCGAACGCGCAGCTACCGTCGGATTGTCGAGTACAGCGGCAGTTTCTTTGCTAGAAGCCTGTGGAGGCTCTTCCAATAGCAATGGAGGCAATGGATCAGCAGTCAGCCTGGTCTGGCAAAGTGAGGAAGATGCAACCAGCCCTTCCGTCTATCAGACACTCACCAACACCTTTAACAATACTGTAGGTAAGCAGAAAGGTATCCATGTCACCTGGAATCAGGGGCCAGCCAGTACCAACGATCTGCTTACCAAGTATGACACGATGCTGCGCGCCCGCAGCCATTCTATTGACATCATGTCTATCGACGTGGTCTACCCGGCTGAGTTCGCTTCGAATGGCTGGACACAACCCATCACCACCAGCCAGTGGCCGACCAGTGCACGCGCCAATTACCTGCAAGGACCTATCCAGAGCTGCACTTACCAGGGTCAGCTTGTGGCCGCTCCTTTACGTACTGATATCGGCCTGATCTATTACCGTACTGATCTCATTCCTACACCCCCTAACACGTGGGATGAATTGACGTCGATGGCACAACAGGCCATGTCCAAGACCAAATACGGCTACGTCTGGCAGGGAGCACAATACGAGGGGCTGGTCTGTGATTTTGTCGAAGTCATTTATGGCTACGGTGGTACAATCCTGGACCCCAATGATCCAAAGACGGTGACGGTCAATAGCGCCGAAGGACAGGAGGCGCTGGCTAAGATGGTTAGCTGGGTGGGGACAATCTCACCTGCTGCAGTCACTACCTACCAGGAGGACCAGGCCCGGCTGGTCTGGCAGAATGGGAACTCAGCCTTTATGCGCAACTGGCCGTATGCGTATTCGCTGGGTAATGTTTCTGGCTCGGCCATAGCGAATAAGTTTACTATTCACCCCATGATGTATGGCGGCAGTAACACTGTTGGACATTCTTGCACTGGTGGATGGAATCTGGCAATTAATGCATTTTCCAGCTATGGGAACGAAGCATGGGAGTTTATCAACTACCTGCTCGGCGCTAGCGCGCAAAAGACGTTAGCAATTAATGCTTCCCTGACCGGCACATTGCAGAGTATTTACGACGATGCAGAAGTACTGGCGAAACAACCGCTCTTCTCTAAACTCAAACCGGTCTTGCAGACAGCGAAGCCGCGCCCGGTTTCACCGCGTTATCCCGACGTCTCCAACGCCATTCAGGCCCACCTGTATGCTGCGTTGAAGAAGCAGGTGTCGCCTTCGGCTGCACTGAGCGCGCTTACCACTGACCTGAAAAACCTCGTTTCATAGCACAGATACTGGTTCGGCGAGAGATACCTGCATGTCTTCTCTGTTAAGAAATTCTAGCTATCTCTCGTCATTCATCTCATGAAGCAATGTTGCTTCATGCAGCACCTACCACTTGTGGGAAGGCTCGCAATCTTTTATACCTGTATGATTGAAGAACGAGAAGAGGAGAATGCATCATGGCAACGTCGGCAGTCGACACAGACGTTCAGACTGAAAAACCACCCTCTTTATGGGCACGGATACGCGCGGAAAGTGGCATCTTACCTTATGTTCTGGTGCTCCCTACCTTCGTACTTATCCTGGCGGTCGCTGTTTATCCTATCCTGGATTCGATCTACCTCAGCTTTACCAATAATCCACTCGCGGCTACTGGAGGTACATTTGCTGGTTTCGCAAATTATGTGGCGGCCTGGAATGATAGTGCATTTCGCTCATCGGTTGGCACAACGCTGGTATTCAGTATCTTTAGCGTGGCTCTGGAGACCGTGCTGGGTATGGGTATTGCACTGCTGATTAACAAGACATTTCCTGGACGCGGTCTAGTGCGTGCGGCTATTCTAGTGCCCTGGGCATTCCCGACCATTGTCTCAGCCTATATGTGGCTCTTGATGTATAATGATCAGACCGGTATCATTTCTTACATTCTGCAAAGTTTGCACATATTGCCTCCTGGAGCCTCGTTGCTTCAATCTACATCAGGAGTTGTTATCGCGGCAATCGTCACGGACGTCTGGAAAACGACACCGTTTATGGCGCTCCTGCTACTGGCTGGCTTGCAGGTTATTCCCGCTGACCTCTATGAAGCCGCGCGCGTTGATGGCAGCAATCGCTGGCAGCAATTCTGGCGCGTGACGATGCCGATGCTGCGCAATACGCTGCTGATCGCGCTGCTTTTCCGCTCATTAGACGCGATTCGTGTGTTCGATCTGTTCTACGCGTTTGGCAAACGTTCTGTGCCGTCCATGGCCTCACAATCTGACTTTAATATGTTTGCTGGCACAAACGCTGATTTTGCCCCTGGAGTGGCTGAGGCTGTGCTCATCTTTATACTGGGCCTATTGATCAGCATTATCTTTGTCTCTATGATGCGCGGTGTGTTTCAGGACAACGATTAAGATAGTGTAAGGAGGATATGTATTATGGCAGTCCAAGAACAGACAATGACTGTTGCCAGACAAGCCAATCTTGCCAGACAGATTGCAGCAAGACGGCGCGAGACGTGGGGACAGATCGGGCGCATTATTGCCATTGTGGTCATTGTGGTCATCGCGCTTGCTCCTTTATACTGGACGTTTATTACGTCTATCAAGAGTCAATCTGAAGCCACTGCTTCGCCGCCCACGCTGTTTCCCCGCAGCTTTACGCTCAACAATTATGTGGTGGATATCTCCGGTTCATCATTCTTCTTGCTTGATCTGCGCAACAGTTTGATTATCGCGACGGTTACAACCGTACTCTGCTTGCTCTTTGGAGTACTCTGTGCATACGCGATTGCTCGCATAAAGTTCCACGGCAAGAATCTGGTCCTGGCAACGGTGCTGTCGGTCAATATGATTCCGTTTATTGCGATGGTGGGACCGTTATTCGTGCTCTTTACCGGGCCAATTTACGTCTACAATACCTATACTGCACTGATTATCCCGGACATTGTGCTCAGTTTGCCACTGACGGTCTGGCTGCTGACCTCATTCTTCAAAGACCTCCCTCCTGATCTGGAGGAGTCTGCGCGTATTGATGGCTGCTCACGACTCGGCGCATTGTGGCGCGTGGTGGTCCCTCTGACCGCTCCAGGTGTCTTCGCAGCGGCTATACTCTCGTTTATTGCCGTCTGGAACGATTTTCTCTTCGGTCTTAACCTGGCAACCGATACCAGCGCTCAGCCTGTCACGGTGGCTATTTCGCTCTTTAACGGTCAATATGCGATCAACTATGGTCAACTGGCGGCAGCAGCTATTATTGTAACTGTTCCCCTGGTCATCCTTGTGCTGATCTTCCAACGCCGTATTGTATCCGGCCTGACCGCTGGCGCAGTCAAAGGATAAATGCAATACAAGGGACCCCGTCTTTCTTTATCACCAGGACTATACGCTGGGACATGAGCCACAATCCAACGCTCTCAGATAGTGTTTGGAACGCGCACACGTTTCGTAAAGCAGCTTTCTCAGCAAACTACTATGCCTCAAAAGCTCCATGATCGTAATCTATGCAGAACTCCTTATAATCTTTCTGCACGCGTTCTGCATAGAACTGGGCATACGAGAGCAGCGTATCTTGCCAGCGAGGATCTTGCGCATACGTCATCAGGTCATCAGCTATCGCCGCGCCTTGATGACCTGCGCTACGCAGTTGCCCCCAGGCTACCACCTTAGCGATAGTTTTCACCAACTTTTGCAGTCCGTCCGCATGCTCTTGCAAAGATTGCGTATTGATCTTATCCGCGCTCGGCTGCAATTCGCGCAAAACATACCATTTACCAGTACCTTCCACAAACGAGAGAAAAGCGGGCGGAACACCCTGTACCCAATGTTGCACGGTCACGGCCCTTTCAGCTTCGTTATGCCAGTGCGGCTGAGGCGGCTGCACATAGGACCGCAATGAGGAGGACTGTTCTGCTTTCAGATCCAGCAGCAAATTATGATCAGGCGAACCTTTTCCCTCGACCAGCACGACATAGCGTTCAACACCGAGGCTTCCCACGCCAGCAATACGATGCGCGACATCCAACACATGAAAAAACTGCGGTTGCGCCTGCTTACTACCCCATTGTTCCACCATGGCCGTTACAGCCGTTCGCTCCTCTTCAGATACAGCCACCGCGCGTTTTCCATCGAGAACCAACTTCCGCTTTCTGGCAGTCAGTACGGTACGATCATCCAATAAAGCTTTTTGATTACGTGTTTTCACCTGAAAGAGCAATTCTCGTACCAATCCGCTCGCCTTATCCTCCTCAACGTTGCGTATGTGACCTTTGCGTAGCTCTTTCGTGTAAACTTCCAGCACATAGGGATTAAGTACCTGAGCCTGAGCGTTCTTTATGTGGAGCGCCTGAGCACCCACAAGCAAACTTACCAGCAAACGCGCGATATCCCAGGTACAGGGCGCAAGCACGGCCTCATCGAAATCGTTCATATTGAAATAGCTGAGCCGATTATCGCCTTTATAGCTCCCCAGATTCTGCCAATGCAAATCGCCACAGATCCAAAGCGGTGGCGCATTATTCAGCGGCGTTTTTGTGGGCCAATCTTCATAGAAGAGATGACAGGTCCCACGCAAAAATGCAAAAGCATCGCCGCGCATCAGTTTATACTTTAACTGTAACAGTTGAGGATCACGTTCCCGATTAAAAGCCTGTATACGCTCGGTAACTTTGCTAACACCCATCTTTTTTGCCATCTCTTATTGCTCCTTAGAATGCTGCTTTCTTTTTGTATTCTACCACAGACATAAGATGTGCAAGTGCGCTTCGCCTTGCTGCGCTTCTGCTTACCAACATTCTACAACCCATTAACGACATATAGGCAACTACTTATTAAGAGCAGCCCGTAAAACCCCTGTCCTTCAGACATGAGGATACAAGGGCGTTCCTTTTGGTGGCGCGATGGGTGGTAGTGAAGAAAAGTAAGGATCTCCATCCTTGCGGGGGAAAACGTCGGGAAACAGGGTAGGGGCGGCGCTTGCCTCCGCCCTGGGGGCGCACGCGAGGTGACGCCCCACATGGCCTGGTCGGAGACGGATAGAAAAAGACATGCATACCACCCAAATAACTATCTCCTTTATAATGCGATCTTATTTACCGTTTGCTTGTGTGGCATATAAAACAAGAGATAGAGCACTAATCCCAAGAGCAGAACATTGCGTAGTGTCGTCACAGGATAAAAGAGTGGGAGCAGAGGCACTTTTAGCAGCGTAGGCGTCAAGAAATAGATATAGGGATAGATGCAGGACGTCAATAAGCCCAGTAGCCCCCAGGGTAGCAACCAACGCAGATCACACTCTCCGATATAAGCAACAAATGGAACCACCCAGATGAGATACTGCGGACTAAACACCTTACCTGTCACCATCACAATCAGCAAAGCCAAAAGGCTAGCGCTCGCCAGATCGATTTTTGCGCGCCACTGCAGCCAGCAGGTGTAGAACAAACCCAGAAGCAACAGCAACGCCAGGAGCGGTGAGATCCCCGCAGCAAGCGGACTCTCTACATTAAGCGAGCCAAACGTGTAGGCATATGTCAAAGAACCCAGACTCACACGACTTAATACCCAGAGCAGTGATGCCGATAGCGCTTCTATCTGCACCGGTCGCGTACCAAAGTAGCTAAGCGGCTCAAGTGTTCCACTCACACTTAGCGACAGTGAAACCAGCGTCAGCGCTGCACATAGAGCTAGAAACAGGCAGAGGGAACGCCAGCGCTGCCACGCATACCATTTACTATGCAGCGCTGACTGCTGAGCTAACAAAAAAGGCAGGAGCAGGAGCAGTGGATAAAATTTACACATCGTTGCCAGGGCCAGCAACGCAAAAGCCCAGTTCCAGTGCATGCGTAGCGCACATAGCAATGCGCACAACGTTAGTGCCGAGGGCAGCAAGTCAAAGCGACCCAATGCAGTTGACCAGGCTCCGATGACTAGATACAATGCAAAAGCCAGCGCTGCTCGCCTCGAACGCCAGCGCAGCAGGATAAAATAGACTACAACAATAACAAGCGCCATCCATAGCGCAAAGGCTACCTGATACCAATGCATAGGCGCAATCATAGCAAGCGTAAAGGGTATGATCATCAGTAGGGGATATTCGCGGGGTAAGCTATGTAGTGGCACATTGGAAGACTGAGCAGCCACAAAGTGCACCAATGCGACTGGCACGTGGTACGCCCGTAACTTGCTCACAATAGTAGCTTGTGACAACGAGGCAGGGTATTGCCGTGGATCAGTTAGAAAGGAACATCCAGCCTTAAGTTGCTGTACAGCTCTGGGGAAGCCATACCAGAAGGTGAACGCATAACACTGATATTTGGCTGCATCGGTATAGGTTCTGAACATTTGCCAGGAGGCCCCATAGAACAAAAGGCTACACGCGACGAACAGAACAAGTGCATCTTGCCAGTAGCGCAAGGTACGGCGTTTCCGCACATCACCCACATCTGTTTCGCCAGCAACCACGAGCATTTTAACGTTCATAATTTAACTGATTCTATCTTCTTTCTAAAGAATGATTTTGCTACCAGCAGGACTTTTTCCCACACATACCATCGCACTAGAGTCAATCTCACGCGCTGAATCGTTCTACAATAGGTTGGTAATAGGTAGGTTATCTTCCCGTTCTATGCGATAGTGAGAGCACAAGGTTTCAGATATCGTTCCTGGGATTTCCTGCCGCGTAGAGGGTTGCTCTACCCATCAGCGAGACCGCTCCGCCACAGATAGGTTTGCATCTAGTGTATGAATCACAGCATAGCAAATGCAGCATACATTGTCAAAAGATGCATACTAATATGGGATTAGACAGGGTGTAGAAGCCATAAGGAGACAACCGCAAGGGATTGTCTCTACGCGTCTTTTAAGAAAAATACAACCGGAAAAGCTTCTACAGGAGAGATATCCATGCAGTTAGTAGCTACGCTCCGCCTATGGGTGCTCACACATGCCAGTGCTATCGCTGCTAGTATGAGCATATTACAGATCTTACAAAATGCCCTGAATATGTTGGGGTATCCCGCCATTGCCATTTTTGTGATGATCGAGAGTTCTGGTATCCCTTTTCCCGGAGAGACTATATTGCTCCTCGCTGCATTCTACGCAGCCATCAATCAGCAGTTACAGATACCATTCGTGATTGTTAGCGCTGCCCTCGGCGCTATCATCGGTGATAACATTGGCTATTATGTCGGGCGTACAGGAGGCAAAGCTCTTATTGAACGCTATGGACACCATGTCTTTCTCAAGCCAGAACATCTTGCACGGGCAGAACTTTTTTTCGCAAAACACGGCGATAAAACGGTCTTTTTGGGTCGCTTTGTCTCCGTATTGCGCGCGTGGGCAGCATTTCTAGCGGGTGTCAACAAAATGCGCTGGCGTACATTTATGCTCTATAACGCGGCAGGTGGTATCCTATGGGCTACACTATTTGGCTTGATTGGTTATTACGCCGGTCGTACCTTCCACAACAATTTCGCAGAGGTAGAACGGCTTGCCCGCAGTATAAGCTGGACCATTGGTGGCATCATCGTGCTGATCGCACTCGGCGTTGCCATCACTATTTACCGACGGCGCAAGAGTCCCGCTCACAGAGAAAAGTAGTGCCGTACATCTCTCTTCTAGCAAAAACCTTCCGCTACTCGCAAAATTGGTTGCCGCATTGGCAACCAACTATGCTACAATAGTGCCCAACAAGAACAGCTTTTGAAAAGGAAACGAGGTAGAGTATGCCAGTACTGGAAGCAGGCCAGAAATTTGAGCGTTACCATGTGCTTCGTCTTTTAGGCAACGGAAGCTCCGGTGTGAGCTATGAGGCTGAGGATATCGTTCTTCAGCGAAAAGTCACGCTGAAACTCATTCACCCCTGGACTCGGTTATCAGACGCTGAGCGTCGCCAGTTTTTCCGCATCATGCAAGGTATTAGCGTCCTTTCCCATCCCTATTTAGCAGCAACGCTCGATTATGGAGAAGTCGACGGCCAGCTTTACACGACGCACCGTTATGTCAGCAACGGATCGCTGCTCGGCAGTGAGGGCAGATTATGGTTTCGCCCGCCCCTGCCTACTGTCGCGGCTATCACCTACACACATCAACTCGCGCAAGCTCTCGCCCTCGTACACAGCGCTGGACACACTCACGGCTCGCTCACCCTCTCCAATATTTTAGTCCTGCGTGGACCGCTCGGCAATTATGAGACAACCGATTTCGCGCCATTTTTGCTCGCGGATATCGAGATGGCACAACTAGTGCGGCATTTCGGTCAACAGTCGAATCAGATGCTCCCATTTACGGCTGCACCAGAGCAGTCACGTGGACGCATCTCCCCCGCCAGCGATCAGTACGCACTGGCAGCCTTGCTCTATTTCTGGCTAGCGGGACGCCCGCCTTTCCTTGGATCATCACAAGAAATAGAGCGCTCCAAACTCAATGAGACTTTCCCTTTGCTTTCCTCGCAAAACTCCACGATCTCCTTTCAGCAAGAAGGCATATTCAGACGCGCCCTGAGCGCTTACCCAGAAGACCGCTATTCCTCGATCCTGGCCTTTACAGAGGCACTGCGGTCGTCGCTGCGTGAGCCTCAACAAGCGCAGCCATCTTTGTCACCTGCAAGTAACCACGAATACATTATGCAAACTCTAACAGAAGCAAAGCACAACACAGCGCCTCTGTCTCAAGCTATCACAACACCTGAGACAAGCACGCCGACAGAAACCAATACTCAACACGAACCCTCCACAGCATTACCGTCAGTTCCATCTATTGAGCCAGGCACATCACAGCCACACCCAGGACCTGAGTCACTACCGCTACAGTCGGCGCTTGTTCCTGCATCGCCAGCAACACCTGAAGGATCTCCTGAAGCTGAGCCAGCAGCTATAGTGCTACCAGTTCCCAACCCTCCACAACCCACGCCATTTCCAGAACCACAATCAGAGAAGACCAGCAAACTCTCTGTTGAGGCTAACAACTCCACTCCTCCCGCTATCGAAGTAACAGCTAGCGAAGATCTCTCCGTTGAGGCTAACAACTCCACTCCTCCCGCTATCGAAGTAACAGCTAGCGAAGATCTCTCCGTTGAGGCTAACAACTCCACTCCTCCCGCCTCTTTTACCCCTGAGCCAACCATCAGCGAAGATCTCTCTGTTGAGGCCAACGACTCCACTCCCCCCACCTCTCTTACTCCTGAGCCAACTATTAGCGAGGAAATAACACAGGTGGAACAACCTCCTGCGGCAGAGACTACTCCAACATCGACAGTGGCGCGCATCATCATCACAGCCTCCTTTCTCCAAACGCCACGCGAAGTCGCGCTGGAGCAGGTGGAGACGACACTTGGACGAGCCGGTTCGAGTGACATTCTGCTCGATGAGGATCTCCTGACTTCACGGCATCATGCCATCATTAAACACGAAGGGATGCACTATGTCATTTACGATCTGCTCAGTACACATGGCGTGACGGTCAATGGGCAACAAATTGCATCTGAAGCGAGTCATATACTGGTAGATGATGATCACATCCATATTGGTGACTACGAATTGGTCTTTTGCCTATCAGCGACTCAGGACAGCATCCTCGCTACGACGGAGAATGCTCTTTCCTGACAGCACAGACACCGATAACACTATTTGACATCGTCATAGTTGCTTAAAAATGTGGCGTTTTATGACACCACGTTCATGGAACTACCAGCGGGCCTGCACGGCAGGCAGCAGTTTGTCAGGTCATCACACCCTGGGATGTTCGTTCCAGTCCCAGGCTCTGTGGTTCCGGTTTAAGGGTAGCCGAAAGGCAAAAGTGATTGGAGCATGACAAGCCTGATGAACAATCGCAAGGAGCAATTCACTCTTGACAGAGGAGGGCTTACAGCTAGATGTCTGTCTATGTCAAAAATCACGATGGGGGAGCGCTGATGCCCTGCACAGAGGTCAAAGCACGCAAGTTGTTAGAGGCAGGCAGAGCGAACATTGTGGACTATCGCCCCTTCACAATCCAGTTGAACTGGCAGTGTGAGGGGCGAACCCAGGAAGTGACCTGTGGGATCGATAAGGGGAGCAGTATCACCGGGATTACTTGCGTTGGAAACGGAACGGTGCTGCTGGCCGCAGAGATCCAGCATCGTAGAGATGTGAAAGACAAAATGGAGGATCGACGGGATCGACGTAAAAGCCGCAGAGCACGTCGCTGGTATCGGCCTGCACGCTTTCTCAATCGTGCCTCGAGCAAGCAGAGCGGACGGTTGCCCCCTTCGATCAGAACCAATGTGGAGGAAGTCATTCGTGTGGTCAAGCATCTTCCTCTTCCGATCAGTGCTCTTGTCATCGAGGACGTGCAGGTGGATATTGCCCGCTTGAACGACCCCGCGCTCAAAGGGAGCCAGTATCAAGACCCGACGCGGCTGGATGAGAATTTGCGCGTCGCTTGCCTCATGCGCGATGGTTACCGGTGCCAACAATGCAGGAAACAACATGTGCGTCTCGAAGCGCATCACATCATCGAACGCTCACATGGTGGCAAAGATACGCTGACCAATCTGGTGACGCTCTGTGAGCAGTGTCACCATCGACTGCATCAGGGAAAGATCATGCTCAAAGTCACCGGAGTCAGTGGACACCTGGATCAGATCGCACAGCGCACAATGCAAGGCAAAACGCATTTGTACACGACGTTAGGGGCGCTGGCGCAACTTTCCACGGTCTATGGATACGAGACAGCAACCTATCGCAAATATCGAGAGTTGCCCAAGACGCATATCATTGATGCGCTGTGCATTGCCACCCTCTTAACCGGTGAGGTAGTGGCACTGCCAGAAAGCAATGTGTATCACATTCGTTTTCGTCCCAGGCAAACGCGCAAGCAGTACCATAGCCTCCCTCGCGCGGGCAAAGGCCGCGTCAAGTATCAGGTGAACGACGAACTGCAAGGCTTCCGTAAGGGTGATCTGGTCCTGGTGAAAGGGAAATACGTCAAGCAGATCAATTCGATCTATTCCGATGGCTACCTGGCGTTTTCACGCATCAAAGGCGAACCTCCCAAAGCACTTCCACGAGATTGTCGCATCTTAGAACGAGAGGGAACCATCTTGTGGGAAAAAGCGGGATAAAATGCCATAGTTGTCTACAAAACACCATAGTTCCAAATACTAGTTGCAATACCCAGGCGTGTCCATCAGGCGCTCATGCTCTGCAAACCCTACATAGTGCAGCAGGATATGGTGAATATAATGAGGAGGCCGGGGTCAAGGTAAATCCCGGTTGTCCATAGGCGCAGGGGATAGATTGCCGGGTCAGGGTTGCGGTGCAAACAGCAGTGTGAAGAAAAAGGTTGTTTCTCTGCCTGGGGTACTCTCCACCCAGATTCGTCCCTTCTGCTGAGAAACAATCTGTGCAGCAATGTAGAGACCCAGTCCCATCCCCAGTACTTTGCTCTGCGTAGGCTGGTCAACGCGTGCAAAACGCTCGAAAATCCTCGTTTGCTGGTCCAGTGGAATGCCAGGACCAAGATTCTGTACACTGAGCGTAATCCCGTCTTCATTGACTGAGGTCCTCACCCATACAGGGTCGCTCGGAGTAGAATATTTCAAGGCATTGGTGAGCAGATTGAGCAAGACTTGCCCAGTACGTTCCCGGTCCCCGTATACCTCTGCCGCTACTATGCCCTCAAGATGGAGACGACCTGGCGCGGTGTGTTCACTTTCCTCAACAATTTCTCGCACCAGATCATCCACTGCAAACAAAGCTGGACGCATCGAGAACGTGCCCGTTTCCAGTGCGCTGGCATCAAGCAAGCAACCGATCAAGTGCGAAAGCTTGTCCAGGCGTGCATCGATCCTTTCAAGCTCAGTTGCCGTCTGCTCGTCTCCCGCTCTCCTCACACGCCGTTGGAGCAGTTGGACAAAGCCCTTCGCGCTGGTAAGAGGCGTCTTGAGTTCATGGCTGATCATGCCAAGGAAGGTCTCCTTCTGCCGCTCTAGCTCCCTGCGTGCAGTGATATCCTCCATCGCTAGCAGGATCAGATGGTCCCCGGTCCCTCTCCGTTCGCTCACGATGCGGCGACCACTCAGCAACATGATTGTGTGTCCAATGGTGGGAAAGCGGTGTTCCACCTCAACATCGTGGAAAGACTGGTTCGTGACCTCCATCTCCTTCAGCAGTTCCCGTAACTGAGACTGGTTCCATTGCCCGTTGCCCAGTTCGTAGAGCAGGTGGTACTCTGTCTCTGGGGGAGTTACCCGAAAGAACTGATAGAAGGCGGTGTTGGCACGCTGCACCCGCAGGTCAGCGCTGAGCACGACCAACGGTTCACGAATGGTCTCGACAATGGACTCAGCATAATCCTGGGCGACACGCAATTGCTCATTGCGCGTCTGCAGTTCCTGATTGGCGGTCGTCAGTTCCTCATTGATCGCTTGCAGTTCCGCCTGGGAGGTCTCCAGTTCTTCATTGAGACTTTGCAGTTCCTCATTACTCGACCGAGTCTCCTCGTTGGCCGCCTGCAAGTGCTCATTCACGCTGTCGTGCTCCTCTAGCATGACCTGTACCTCTGTCTGAGTGGTGGCTAGTTCCTGTTCCAGAGCGGCAACCCGCGCAGCCGTGTCTGTGCGCTTGTTTCGTCTGCCTGGCAGAGTACGAAAGGAGACAGGTTCTACTGCCTGAGGAGCAAAGGGAAGACTCTCTTCAAACAGGACCAGAAAGCAGAGTGTCGTGGAGGATTCCTTCAGCGGCACGACGGTGATTCGCACCACTCTGGTTGTACCATTCACCTGCAAACCCTCCCTTATAATAGGGTGCCCCTCCTTTTGAGCCGCATGGATGGCCGTGCGCAGTCCCAGTTTCAGCCCGTCACGTGCCCATTTGAGGAGATGGAAGTTCGCCCTTCCTGTTGCTGGCTCCAGGTAGGGGCTGGTGTGCCCGCGAATGTGGAGAATCTGCATCTCGGCATCAATGACCACGCTGGCCGGGACATAGGTGGTGAGCAACAGACGGTCGGCTTCTTGTTGAACATCAAACGCTTGTATCATAGCTTCTGCTCCCTGGGTGACACTTGCTTCCCCGATTTTGATGGTACGCTCATCTTCAGCTATAGTCATACTGAGTGAGGAGTTTCTCCCCCAGCTTTTTTGGTAAATAGTTTCTGGCGTTGCTCCACAGGCGTAAAAAGCGCGGAGGCGAGACCAACACTTTCCGAGGCACCCAACAGGAGGAACCCATGCGGATTGAGGGCATAATGCAAGGTCTGCAATACGTTCTCTTGGAGCACAGGGGTCAGGTACATGAGCACGTTGCGGCAACTGACCAGATCCAGTCGCGAGAACGGCGGATCGTTCGCCACATTGTGTCGTGCAAAGACACACCGTTCTCGAAGAGCTTTGCTGATTTGGTACCGCTCTCCCTTGCTATCCATGGGAACAAAAAACCGCTGCAGGCGCTGCGAAGAGATCGCCTGCATGGTCTTCATCAGGTAGATGCCCGCTCTGGCCTGCTTGAGAGCCATCGCATCGATATCAGTTGCAAAGAGCTGGAAGGGGAGCGAAAGCGCACGTTCTTCCAGAAACTTGAGTAAACAGATGGCTAACGAATACACTTCCTCGCCAGTGGAACATCCTGCGACCCATATTCTGATGGGGTTCCCTGGGGAAAGATTTTGCACTAGCGCAGGAAAGACCAGACGAGACACGGTTTCAAAGACACTCGCATCCCGAAAAAAACTGGTCACGTGGATCAGGACTTCCTGGCTCAAGGCTTCCACTTCAGCAGGATGCTCATCCAGGTACATGGCGTACGCGAGAAGCTGGTCGATCTGCATCACCGCCATGCGGCGAAAGATCCGCCGTTGCAGCGTGGCGGGCCGATACGCGAGAAAATCAACATTGGTGGCACGCCCGAGCAGCAGGCGAATCCTCGTGAACGCCTGCTGCTCGGGAGAGGTGAGCGTACGCGGTTCCTGCGAGATAGCAGCGGTGAGGGCCGGATGCCTGTTGAGGGTGATCAACGCAAGCGCGATCTCCTCCGGTGGCAGAATCTGATCCACGTATCCAGCCGCAATTGCATGCTGGGCATCTGCGGATACTTCGCTGACTGCGCACTTTGGGCAAAGGTCATGCCCCCTCGCGCATTGATAGCCGCAAGACCCGTTGTGCCGTCGGAGGCGGTTCCCGAGAGGAGCACTCCGATAGCCCAATGGTTCCGGTCCTGCGCAAGCGAACGGAAGAACAGGTCAATGGTAAGGTGTGGGCCACTGTGCTGTGTGCGTGGCAGGAGCCGGAGAGTGCCCTGCGAGAGGGTCAGATCGGTGTTTGGTGGGATAATATAGACATGGTCCGGTTCCACCATCATCTGATCTTGGGCGGCACACAGAGGCATCTTCGTCACCCGTGCAAGCAGATCGGGTAAGATACTGTGGTGGGAGGGGTCAAGGTGCTGTACAAAGACGTAGGCCATACCCGTCGTCGTTGGCAGATGCTCCAGCAAGCGGGTAAACGCTTCCAGACCACCAGCAGAAGCCCCAATCCCCACAATAGGAAAGGATGCATACCCTGATAGGGGCACATCAGGTCGCAGAGCGTCCATGAGATCTTTTCTCGCATCGACCATGCATTTCCCCTTTCAGACCAATTGCTTATAGCGTGGATCACGATAGAGTGACGACCTCACCATACCATATACTGCTCACGAGAGAGATCACTATCCTGGATGCAAAGAGCAAGGAGGCTCCGACAGGAGTTGATACGTCCCATTTTCAGGTTGGGATCATGATTCCTGCCAGAAGAGGGGGAGTTTCATCTGTTGACAGCAACGCCAGCCGTTGAAGGAAGAGATGGACACCTTCAGTGCGTCCTCGTTGCATATGACAATCCAGATGGATATGCCATTACTCAGTATTCTTCCGTGATTGTGGGCTTCCACTGCCAGTATCTCCGGGTCAGCATGGCATTCTCTTCCACAAAATGCTATGTCTGGTCAATGGTTTCGACGCGCACGTGGGCAACGGCGTTTCCACACCTATCTACTTTGTCATTATAGCACAAACACCCCAGCGTTGTGCGTCAAAATACTTGAAATATTGGCTAAAAGTGGGTACGTTCAGGAAAACGAAAGGTCAAGAACCCCTGGCTGAAGCCGAGGGGCTTGTTGCTAGCCTCCACTTCAACTCAGAACCCGGAGGCTCTGCTTCAGCTTCAATGACCGCAACATCACGGGGACCGAAGTTCCACCGGGCACCTTGACAATGTACCCGTCGTCACCCAGATGTACCGGATGACGAGCGTTCTTCATCGACCGAGAATGTTTTACCCGTACACGGCATTCTTGTACGGAACCCAGCCATTCAGTTGTCAATGTCCAATGAGGCGAACTGTCTCTCTCTGGCAACCATCTTAAACAGTCAGAAACGCTACTGGCGTAGCTAGCCTTCGGCTCATCTGACTGAGAGGAGTGAACCAGAGTGCCTAAGCCTCATACGGAGTATAGCAGAATGCGCACACGGGTGCAAAAGAAAGAGAAAGAGGTACTATTGACAATAACGAAAGAAACTGCCTGCGGGCAGCCTTTCTTTCCTCCCCGGTCTGAAGACACGGGGCTTCCAGAAAGGAACATGTGTGAACCAGGCGCGCTAGACCCTGTAATTCTCCACCCTTTTCTCCCAGCGTATCTATCAGGCGGCGGGGACGATTGAGCCTGGCATCTCCTACGCATATCGTCTCATCAAGCGCCGCTTGACCAGTTCAACCAGGAGTAAGTAGCTCACGATCATCCCCGCCAGGAAGAGAAAGTACAGTGGTGGCAGCGGTGTGAAACCAAGCGGTCCGGCAAGTGGCGTATACGGAAGAGCAAAGCTCAACCGCGACAATCAAGAGCGTCGTGATCGTGAGCGGGAGACTGGGACGACTGTGCAACGGATTGCCCGCCGTACGAATACTAAACAGGACCAGTGTCTGGGTAGCAAGCGACTCCACGAACCAGCCGGTATGGAAGAGCACTGCGCCAGCATTGAAGACCCGTAACATCACGAAGAAGGTCAGGAAATCGAAGATCGAGCTGACGGGTCCGATGAAGATCATAAAGTTACGGATCAGTTTGATATCCCAATGCTGTGGCTTTCTGATATAGCTTGCATCCACATTATCGGTTGGAATAGTCACTTGAGAGAGATTGTAGAGGAAGGTGTTGAGCAGAATCTGCGACGGCAGCATGGGGAGAAAGGGCAGGAAGACATACGCCCCCGCCATACTGAACATATTGCCGAAGTTTGAACTGGTGCCCATCAGCAGGTATTTGATGACGTTGCCAAAGGCTTTGCGTCCCTCCAGAATCCCATTGTGCAGGACTTGCAAGCTCTGTTCGAGCAGGATAATATCAGCCGCGTCCTTGGCGACATCGACGCCGGTAGAGACCGAGATGCCAACGTCGGCAGCATGCAGCGAGGGAGCATCGTTGATGCCATCGCCCATATAGCCAACCACGTGCTTGCGGCTCTTGAGCGCCAGGATAATGCGGTTCTTCTGTGCCGGGGAGACGCGCGCAAAGACGTTGACCTCCTCAACCACCTGAGCTAGCGCAGGGTCGGTCATATGCTCCAGTTCACTGCCCAGGACGGTCCTGCTGCTCTCTAATCCGACCAGTTCGCAGACATGACGGGTGACCAGTTCATTGTCACCCGTGACTATCTTGACGTGCACGCCATCGTTTTTGAGCGCCTGGAGCACCTGAGCCACATCCGCTTTGGGTGGATCGGCAAAGGTCAGGAAGCCCAGGAGGACCAGACCCTGCTCATCCGTTTTGCGATACACGTCTTGTTGCGGGAGCGTGCGATACGCAACAGCGAGCACACGGTATCCCTGCGAACTCAGATCACGATACCAGTTCACGTACTTTTTCTGTACCTCGCCACTCACGCCATCCAATGGTTTACATTCACCATCGCGTTCATACGCCGTGCAGTGAGCCAGGATGCTCTCGGGGGCACCTTTTGTGATCAGCAGACACATTTCTTCGTGTCGTACCACCACGGAGAGACAGCGCCGTTCAAAATCAAAGGGGATCTCGTCAATCTTGCGATATGCACTGACATTGAGCGTGCCCTGCTGAATATCTATAGCCTTTTTTAGCGCCTCATCAAGTGGACTTTTGATGCCGGTCTGGTAGGTACTATTCAAATACCCGAACAGCAGCACACGAACAGATTCTTGCCCGGAGAGATCGAGAGACCCTTCGAGCTTCGTCTCGCCGCTGGTTAACGTGCCGGTCTTATCGCTACACAACGTGTCGATGCTGCCAAAGTTCTGGATCGACTCCAGGTGCTTGACGATCACCTTTTGCTTTGCCATGCGCAGAGCACCCTGTCCCAGCGTCACGGTTGTGATCATTGGCAGGAACTCCGGCGTCAGGCCAACGGCCAGCGCAATAGCAAAGAGCACCGTCTCGAAGGGCTGATGATGACCAATGACGCCAACCAGGACGATAAAGAGTACCAGGAAAAACAAGGTCTGCATCATCAACATGCCAAAGCCCTTAATGCCACGCTCAAACTCTGTCTCGGGTGCACGGCTGGCGAGCCGCACCGCGATATCGCCAAAGACGGTATTACGACCGGTCGCGGTGATCAGTGCAGTCCCCAGGCCACTGATGACTGAAGTGCCTAGAAAGACGTAATTATGCGCGTCGGCAAAACTTTCTATGGCATCGCCACCGTCATCGGCGCTTTTCTCCGTTGGCAGCGATTTACCGGTCAGCGCAGCCTGCTGCACATAGAGATCGGTTGCCTGGACCAGTCGTGCATCGGCGGGTACCAGGTCTCCTGCCGTGAGACGGACGATATCACCCGGCACCACCTCACGGCGTGGCAGTTCAAGCCACGTGCCATCGCGGAGCACGCTGGCAGTGGGAGCGACGTCCGCACGCAGTTTCTCGACGGCGTTCTGAGATCGGGAGGTCTGGACAAAATTGAGGATGTTGCTGAGCAGAATAATGACCATGATAATGCTGGCATTAACCCGGTCACCCAGGATCGCCGAGACGACGCTGGCAACCAGCAAGATGGCAACCAGCGGATTTAAAAACAGGCGCAGAAACTGGACCACCGGAGAAGTGCGCTTCAGGCCAGTCGTATCGTTGGGACCATGCGTGTCCAGTCGCTTGCGTGCCTCCACACCTGTTAAACCCTGTTCGCTACTCTCTAGTTGCGCAAACAGTTTCTTTAATGGTACCGTCTGTGTGCCTGCTTTCTCCTCGTTCGGAGAAGCCTGTGTTGTTTGTGGATACATTTGTCCATCGCTTCCGTCAAAGGGTAAGCCTTAGCTACCCTCTTGGCCTCAGATAATAGGGATGTCTCACAGTGGCTATCCAGATGCCGAACAAGCTCACAAGCCCTCCGCCCAGGCTCCAGAGGCACAGCAACAGGAATGAGATCACGAGACTCGCAGTCGTCAGAGAGGCCCTATTCATCGTCAGGTTGCCTGGATAATTGGGGAGAAGACTAACCAGGAAGATGATGAGGGAATAGATAGCTCCTGCACAGGCCCCTGCCAGAAAGCCAAGCCGATGACGGACAGCTATCTTGCCTACCACAAAACCCGCTGCGAAGCCGATGAGGAGGCTTAGCAAGAATGTGAGGAGTCCAGTACCGCCAGAGCAAGTGCAGTCTTGACTGTCAGCTTGTCCACGGCAATTTGTAGGCGTGCAGCATGAAACATCCCCATATTGATGAGAATAATCAGGATCGTGAGCAAGGCAGCAAGCACACCTGCAATGACTCCAGTGATTAGCGCAGAGGAGAAACCCCGTTGCGGAAGCGGAAAGGGCACGGGAGCAGTGTGATGGGAGCACGAGGCGCGCAGTGGTACAGAAGACAATATTTTTGTAAAGGGTCCTTCACCATGCGGAGATGGCGACTGTTCATTGTTCGTCGTGGTTTCAAGATGTTGCGGTATCACCAGACCATTGGTTTCGTTTTGCATCATAATCCTCCATAGCAAAGCTGACGATTAGTCACTCCTGGATTTCGACGAAACATCGTTATTCACCACATTTGCGTCTCTCACATTACTTTTCGTGACTGGTGCATGATGCAGGCTCCCACTATCCACATATCTCATCTTCACGCTGTCTGCACCCTTTGTTACGCTCTCGACCTACCCCTACCGCCAGAGATGGCGCGTAAAAGGGCAAGAAGTATACAGGCTCCAATAAAGGCAATGACAATACTGCCAAGCAAGCCATAGGTACTGCCGAAGCCCATGAGACCGGCTAACCACCCTCCCAGGAACGCACCAATAATGCCCACCACGATATCACCGATCAGCCCATACCCTCCCCCACGCATCACGCGGCTCGCGAAAAAGCCAGCCACTAATCCAACAATCAGCCACGCAAACAGGCCCCCTGGATTTAGGGCGGCGGCAAGAATAAACAGTGCAAATGTCATAATCTAGTCCTTTGCTTGATACCATGCAGAGGTATCACTCTTCAAAAACGATGGTCGTGTGTCTGCAAGTGGATTCCCTGGAATAGAAGGCTTCCAGCAAAACAGGGAATGCAGCGATAAAATGGTGAATAGACGAGCGATCACATCAGCGGAACTGCCGTCTCAAGCTTATTCAATGCTATCCGAACATCATCAACAAGTTCTGGCGTAAGCGCATTCTGTGTACGAGCAACATCAGCTACTCGCCATGCCGTATCCCACTCCACCTGGGAAAGAGCATCTTTTCTGACGTTGTTTTCCGTATAGTCGCTCAGATATCTCTCTAAACGCATGGAGAGTCGCGTTTGCGTTATGGTATCACTCATTGTTTTACCCCGATCAGATGACTCCTGAGTAGCAGAACGGCTACCCAGGACAGCGCTCTCTGCTCCTTGCACAGAAAAAAGCATTCTGGCTATTAATCTCCTTTGTCAGCAACAGGAGCACGTTGCACAGTTGTCGCCTCGGGCAACGGCTTGCCAGTAAGGCGACCCGTCCAGGGCGTACCCAACAGCGGCAGGGCATAGCGGTCGAGGCCGTAGTAACCCCCAATGCGCCATGCCAGGATCAGGAATAGAGCCAGAAACCCAAGAATGGGATTCGTGCTCACCGCGCCAGCCAGGATATAATTCAGGTTCATGAAAACTCCAAAGAATGCTGCAATCCCTGTCAGCAGCCCCAGGATCAGGGCGATACCGACGAGTACCTCTCCAAAAGTGACCACGTAAGCAAACAACGCGGCATGTGGCAGCACAAAGTTCTGTAAAAAGGCGGCGTACCAACTTTGCACGGCAGGATTGGTTCCCTTTGTCTGGGCGACAGCACCCGCGATAAATCCCTTGATAGCAGTACCGTCATGACCGCTAAAGACCCACGGACCTCCCTTGGAAGCTGCGCCAAAACTGCCAATGCTGATGGAATGCCCGGTCAGTTTTTCCCAACCGGCAGTGAGCCACTCATATCCAACGTATACACGAACAATCAACCAGAACCATGCCATACGCGTATCAGAAAACAAAAATCTCGCGATAGGGGGTTCGGGTATTTGCATGGCAGCCTGTGGCTGCAGAAACTTCGTGGTATTCATACTATGCTCATCCTCTCAAGTGGATTTCTGAGTTTGCAGAAACTGATCATCCGAAACGAGAGGACTCGCCTGGCATCAGTTTGCTTCATTTTTCAGGGTGAAGACATGCCCTCACCCTGTGTTTGTGAAAGGTGTGACTTCCTGATAACACATTCATCTCAGCTAGCAAGCCCGAACGCAAGGGAGCGAACAAGACATACGAGAAAAGTTTGCATGCATAAGGGGAATCTCTGTGCACTCTTTCATAGGGGAATATGACTAAAGGAGTGTGGCGCATAGAAAGTTTTATGCGACTTTTTAAGTACACACTATTTTTTACAAATTAGGTAGCTTTACTCCTGACCTCTTGTCTTGCAGCATTCGCCATGTGGTCTGATACCCATAGGCATTCAGAAACGCAACTCTCGTCCCTCTTGGACTGTCAGAAACGCCACTGCCGTGGCTAGCCTTCGGCTCATCTGACAGAGAGGAGGTTGCTAGAAATATGCTGCCGCATATTTCTCATCTGAATGTAAGGCAATATGAAAAAGAAAAGAAGCCAGATCTCAGATGAACGAGCCGTTTGAGAAAACGATGGACTTGTTCAATGAGTGTGTTGAGAGGCAGATGGACCTGAATGCTCTCTTTCTCACCATCAGGTGGAGTTGCGAGTACTGAGAACTATTCTTAGCATCGAGATTGGTACGTAGAACACAGCAAAAAAGTTTCAGTGTACAAGAGATCGATGCAAGTGGAAGTGCGCAAGAAGATTTTTGCGTATTATCCTGTCACAGAAACCGTATTCAAGTTGCGGCAAGCATCCATTCCTGGTCCGCCTGCCCGCTTACCTCCGTCCACTGCTGGATTGTCGTGCCATCAGATGTTGACCAGTTTGTATCGTCCAACACCAGACCACTATACCTATTCACGATATAGTAATATCCTGATCCTGCGGAGGAGAGGCTCCATTCCTGGTCCGCCTGCCCGCTTACCTCCGTCCACTGCTGGATTGTCGTGCCATCAGATGTTGACCAGTTTGTATCGTCCAACACCAGGCCACTATACCTATTCACGATGTAGTAATATCCTGAGCCTGCGGAGGAGAGGCTCCATTCCTGGTCCGCCTGCCCGCTCACCTCCGTCCACTGCTGGATTGTCATGCCATCGGAGGTTGACCAGTTTGTATCGTCCAACACCAGACCACTATACCTGTTCATGACGTAGTAATAGGCACCCGTCACGGGCACTGCCGCCATACTGGTGGCTGGCGTCGGCACCGGCGTTGACTTCGACTGCGGCACGGATTGGGTTCCGCCTGTAGTACCTCCTGATGTTGATGTGCCACCATTTTTGCCTTTATGCCTCAGTAGAGGTTGTGGTTTTTTGGCCGGAGGGGACACTTGAGCAGAAGATGGCGTTAGCGGTGGGTGTGAACTTGCCACACCCACCGTAGGTGTTTTTCCTAACTGAGCAACAGAGTTGTCTACCCCGTACGTGTTGACCACAGCTATAATGGCTGGATCAAAAATAGTAGAAAGCAAGGCCACCATTGTCACGCATATCAATGCCAGAGTCAGAAAGGTGATCGCAAACTTCCCATCATATTGTGGTAACGATACCGTAAATGGCTGACTCGCTGGCAATGGAGAAGCAGACGACGCTGGTACAAACTGGCCCCCCATTACCGTCTGTTTGCTCACATCCACAGCTAGGGGCGCTGGTGGAGAACTCAGAAAGTTCTGCGTCCTGTCTTCGTCCTGTTCATCGACGAAAACAGGATCATTTTCCTGCAACAGAACAGATTGCGCGCCGTCGGCAGGCTGCATTTCCATAGGACGCATTGCATTGCTGTCCTGTACCTGTGAGAATTCCTTCATCAGTGAGAATGCAGCCAGCGGAAAGGAAACTTCAGGTACCTGTAAAGTCGGTGCTTGCACCTGCGCTTTCTCTTCAACAATTTCAGGATCTGACATGGTGAAAGTTTAACCAATCTTCCATTTACCCGTAAAAATAAAAAACTTCCTGTCGTACAGTTTACACAGAAAGTAAGTTTATAGCACAAAATTTTTACGTGTTTTTTTCGTCAATGTAGGATCTCTATCCTTAAAAAGGATAATTGACAAATGAGTTTTCAGCGAGTACCATATCTATAGTATAAAAATGAGAATAATTCTTATTCTTAGAAAGTCTTACGATGAAAGATATACTAAATACAAATGCACAGGCTGTCCTGAACGCCGTGCGCTCGACAGGAGATCATCCAACGGCACTGGAGATCTACGAGATGGTCAAACGAGAGCGACCCCGCATAGGATTGGCAAGCATCTATCGTATCTTACACCTTTTAGTGGAGCAGGATTACATTCGAGAATTGCGGCTGGGCGATGAAAGTTGCCGTTATGATGCTCATATTGAGCGTCATGACCACGCAATTTGCAAATCCTGCGGAATACTCATTGATTTACCAATGGACGTCAAGCTTCCACAGCAAATCCTCGAATCTGCAGCCCATTCGGCTGGTATTGTCTTAGAATCATACGAAGTACGTTTATATGGATTATGTTCGTCATGCCAGGCAGCACAGGATCGTATCATGGCGAGTAAGTAACCCCTTTTTTCAGGAGATTATTCCTATGTCTTTAGAACAACCGCCAAATACTACGCAAACTAACCAGGCTGAGCAGCAAGTATTCGCTACTAGAGAGCAAGCAGAGCTGGCCCAGACACCCAAAACTGTGCGTGGACAGATCGCTGAACTCTTCCATGCCGCAACTTCTGATGATGATAAATCGCACCAATTTCTCCTCCGTGTCGTACAACCAGGACTAGCCGGTTTGATGGATGGTTCAGTTTCAACGCTGGCCCCCATTTTTGCCACCGCCTTTGCGACAAAGCTGCCATTTACTGCATTTCTGGTTGGTATGGCATCAGCCACTGGTGCAGGTATCAGCATGGCTTTCTCGGAAGCTTTGTCTGATGATGGGCAATTGACTGGTCGTGGCAGTCCTGTTGTACGTGGAGCAATTACTGGTATCATGACTTTCTTTGGCGGTGCGCTCCACACGCTACCATTTCTCTTACCGAACTTACACGCTGCACTTTACACCGCCTACCTGATCGTTGCGTTTGAGCTGATCGTTATATCGGCAATCCGTCACCGCTATTTTGGGACAAGTTGGTGGTTATCAGCCGTACAGGTGATCGGGAGTGGCGCGCTGGTCTTTGCCGCAGCCTTCATCTTCGGTAGTGCATAGCTTTTTACCACTTTTGGTTCGGCCATTAAGAATACAGTCATAACCACGCCTCATACGAGACGACCATTCACGTATCGTGTGGCAGATTGGGCGGGATCTCTTTCAACGCAGAAACGATCCCGCTCTTATTCCGACTCTTCGAAGAACGTATGCCCAGGACCAGCAGCAGCACGACAGATATCTATGCTGGCCGACGATCTGTACGGGCATGATAGTGCTCTTCAACAGCCTGGCGTAAAGCTTCCACGGCTTCATTACGTACCAGATTAATCGTACAGCCGCCAAATCCACCACCCATCATCCGTCCGCCAAGCACTCCAGGCACTTGCTGAGCAATTTCAACCAATGTGTCCAGCTCAAAACAACTCACCTCGTACTCATCGCGCAAACCTGCATGCCCGGCCCACAGTACTGCCCCTGCCGCCTCAATAGTATTTGCTTCTAAGAGCTTGACAATCTGGAAGACACGCGCATCTTCTGCGATGATATAAGCAGCGCGTCGCTGTAAAATTTCGGGCAAAAAGTGTTTATAGCGGCCAAACTGCTCTTGCGTGAGATCGCGTAGCGCTTTGATCTCACGAGCCTGTGTGTTTGCAGGCTCATGCTGCACAGTAACGTCACGCAGGATGCGCGTTGCCTCCTCGCATTGCTGCCGTCGCTCATTGTAAGCAGAGCTAGCCAGTTCACGCCGTACGCCGCTATCAATTACCATCACAGACACATCGGGCGCGTCAAAGGGCAGATAGCGATAGGTATAGGATCGGCAATCCAGCAACATAGCCTTCTGTGGTTGGCCCAGACAGGATGCGGCTTGATCGAGAATGCCGCTCATCACACCTGAAGCCCGATGCTCTGCACGCTGGCAGAGCGCCGCTACCTGCATAGGCGTTAGCGTCGCCTCGTTGCCTGTTCCAATGCACAATTTGCCTGCGGAAAAGAGCGCGCAGGCTTGCACAGTTGCTACCTCTAATGCAGCGGATGAACTCATACCGCCGCCGATAGGCACATCCCCACTCAAGACCGCGTCAAACCCAGACAGAGGCACGCCCATACGAGCCAATTCGGTGACGACGCCTAACACATAGCGCGCCCAGCCCGGTAATGCGCTATGCTGCTGCTCAAATGTTGCTGGAAGATCTTCCAGAGAAAATTGTGCAGATGCAGAGAAATGCATGGAAAAGAGGCGCACCGTCTGATCTAAACGTGCACGCCCTGCAAATGCCGATACACGATCCACTGCAAACGGTAACACAAAGCCTTCATTGTAATCCGTATGTTCACCGATGAGGTTTACCCGACCGGGAGCCCAGGCAACCCCCAACGCACTCGTGTAGGTCGTTTCATCATGAAAGACACTGGTAAATTGCTTTGCGGCATCCTTTACCGGTTGTAGCAGCATCGTTGTAGCCATCAGGCATCCCCTCTCGCAATAGCGCTACGCAGTTCCCGCGCTTTTTGTATTGGGTCCGAATCATTCATCCACAATCCCCACACAGACTCTGATGACGCTGCATGTTTAAGCTTGCCGGGGGCGCGTCCAATGGCCTGAATCTCGACGTGGAAATGGAAGCGCTCATCCGCCAGTTGATGTAAGCCCAGGAGATACGGCATCGGAGCCATCTCTCCATCAAGTAAAGCATTATAGCCCCGAATAACCTGGAGCAACATTGCAGCCAGATCGATAGAGTTCATCGTCTTGCATCAGTCCAATATTTGCCACGTGGCCTCGTGGGTAGAGGTGTGTTTCGTATGGATAGCGTACATAGGCAGGCAAAAACGCTTGCCAGTTCGCATTCGCGGCTACCTGATAGGGTCCATCATTGTACTCTTCGCGTATACGACAGAATGGGCAGCCCCGCTCCGCTGCATAGTCTTCTACCACGGTCTCTAGTTCGCGCTCCAATGTTGCTGGCAGCACGGAGACGCCATACGCCTGACCATGTGGATGATTCTTGCGTTTGTCCTATGGCAGCACCGCTATTCTCAAAAATCATCACCGTTGGATAGCGCGAGGATAAGTCTTTATAAAGATCTCGCCATAATTTCGTGACTGCGAAGACTTCGTCTACTGTCAACTGCGTGAACTTTCGGTTATGATCGCGATGATAGATCACCACATACGCTTCCCCGACCGGTGGTTGCAAAGGAGGAAAATCATTCGGATGCAGCCACACGTGCGTATCAGGTCCAACAAGACCGTTCGTGATGTCAGCACAAAAGGGACATTCCGTTGTCCCTTCTCGGGCGATTCATGCTGATGAGCTGCGTTCACAAGGTACTGTCGTAAAATAGGGTTCCAGACTAAAGATGTTGTATATTCCATTCTTTAATATTACCACGGGTACACACTACACAGAATTTTTTGCCCAGGTAGCAGACCTCACAAATAGCTTACCCGCCGTGAAAAAGCTGATCAAATATTCGTTTACATAAATATAAGCTCACTTATTTAACAGAATGCTTTTTCTACATGCATGGGTCAAAGACTGGACACAAGTTCAATAGGAAGTAGCAACGTGGGAAAAGCTGGATCATGCGATATGCGATATGCGATAAAGGATACAACACATGAGTGATACTCCCTGGTATGTCACCTTTTTTGGTGAGGCCTACCTACGCATCTATTCTCCATTTCTCCCAGCCGAAAGAACAGCTCTGAGAAGTGGAAGATATGCTCGCCCTCTTACAGCTCGCGCCAGGCAGCAGTATTCTCGACCTCTGTTGCGGGCAGGGCAGGCATACTCTATTGCTCGCTCGAGCGTGGCTATCAAATGACCGGGCAAGATTTAAGTGCGGCATTTCTCCAGCAAGCCCAATCCGAGGCTGATACTCAACAGATCCAGGTTCGCTGGCTCGCGAACGATATGAGAAACATCCCCTATGAGAACGAGTTTGATGCTATTATTAATGTTTTCAGTTCATTTGGCTATCTGGAGAATGAACTTGAGGATCAGCGTGTTCTGCAACAGGTCGTGAAGGCGCTCAAGCCTGGTGGATATTTTCTGCTGGAAACGATTCATCAGGTGCATGTCATGCGCGCATCTACCCCTCACGGCATTATTCATTACAAGGATGGCCTCATTGTATTGGAGGAACGCCATATCGATCTACTGACGAGCCGCAACGAAATCCATATCAGTATGCTCTACCCGGATGGACAACGCAGCCAGTATCGTCAATCCATGCGCATCTACACACTTACTGAACTGGTCCGTATGTTAACAGAGGCCGGACTACGTGTGCAAGCATACTATGGTGGACTTGACCAGAGTCCCTTTACCATCGATAGCCGCCTTGTGATTGTAAGCCAAAAAGATACATAGTCATTTCTTGACACTTCAAGCCCTAGCGGAGGTTCTTCCAATGCGCGTTGTCCTGGCGGTTGTAAATGCCAAGGGCCTGTGAGAGCGATTTTCCACCGAAAAAAAACAGCACCTCCAGCGTTCTGATTAAAGACAAAGCTATCGTTCTGAGGGAGGAGAATATTCATGCCGTCAACTCCATCGAGAGAAGCCATTGTCCCGGTCTCGCGTCGTTTTTCGCGCCGGAGGATCTTGCTGGGTTTGGGAACCCTGGCGGCCCTTGGCGGGGGAATTGGTGGTGGCGTGGCGCTCTGGAACTACCATTACGAACACACCGCAGTCTATGTCTATCGCGGCTATTCCAGCGATATCCAGGCGGTTGTCTGGTCGCCCGACGGCCAGCGCATTGCCTGTGGCGGCTCGCTGGATGACAAGCTTTTCGCGTCTACGACCCACATCTGGGATGCTTTTACGGGCAATCATCTGCTTACCCACAAGGACATCCGTGCCACTCCCCAAATGATCTCCGATCTGTCCTGGTCCCCAGATGGTACGCGTATTGCTTCTGTGGAAGGTGACACCTATGTCTGGGATGCACACAGTGGCCGCGCTCTCACTTTTCATCACGACCCAGACGTGATTCAGCTAGCCGCTGCCTGGTCTCCCGATAGTACTCGCCTTGTTTCTGGCGGAGACTTTGGAAATCTCACGGCCAAATCGTGGGAGGCAACGAGCGGTAAGATCCTGATCAACTATGGGAACTCAGCCCCGGATAGTGGAAAGGGAATTTTCCTTTTGGTCTCGCCTGGTCCCCTGATGGACACTGGATCGCAACTTCTAGCATGCCTCAAAGCCATTCCCTAGAGAGCAGTCCCACATTCCAGGTCTGGGAGGCCGCCACTGGCACACTCATCTTTCTCCATAGCCCGGCCTCTTCCGTAGGAAAAGCCATACATACGCTCACCTGGTCTCCCGATAGCAAGCGCCTCGTGATTAGCTTGTACCCCAATCTGGTCCAGATCTGGGATATTCCCAGCAAACAACTGCTTCTCACCTACCATGCTGGTCCGGTCCTCGCAGTCGCCTGGTCTCCCGATGGCAAGTGGATTGCTTCTGCTGGTGCGGATCAAACGGCGCAGGTCTGGGATCCCCAGACGGGGCACATACGCTATACCTATCGTGGTCATAGCGCTCCCATCCTGAGTCTTGCCTGGTCGCCTGATAGTGCTTATGTAGCCAGCGGCGGCTACGATAAAACGGTGCAGGTCTGGCGTGCTTTCGGCCCTTAAGTGTAAATCCTAACATTCCAAGGAACTGGCTCAAATTTGGTGATTCAGGTAGTGCAGAGCTACGAAGAGGCATCGGGAAATCGCTTTGGGAGCGGATGAACGTTTTGAAAAAGACCTCCTGAGTTTTTCTGTGTTTTGATTTTCAACAGTGTAACTCAGAAGGTCTTTTTGGCTATTTTTTGCTTTTCCTGAATGATCCTCTTTTTCCACTCTCTTCTGGTTCGAATGGTCGCAGAAAAATTCGGGATGACTCATATTGAGTCCAGCAAATTTACACAGCTTCCTGGGTGAGCGCACGACTCGAGAACTGGCTGTTATACAGGTCGGCATAGAAGCCGTTCTGCTGCGAGCAGTTCTTCGTGAGTCCCCTTCTCGACAATGGTGCCGTGATTCATGACCAGGATCAGATCGGCATCCCGGATAGTAGAGAGCCGGTGGGCGATCACGAAGCTTGTTCTCCCTTGCACCAGTTCCGTCATCGCTTGCTGAATCTGCATCTCGGTTCGGGTGTCGACACTACTGGTCGCCTCATCCAGAATCAGCATTTCCGGGTTGGCCAGGAAAGCGCGAGCTATGGTGAGTAGCTGCTTCTGCCCCTGAGAAATGTTGCTGGCGCTCCTCATTCAGCACCGTGTTGTAGCCCTCCGGCAGGGTCCTGATGAAGTGATCGGCATAGGCCGCTTTAGCCGCCCGCACGATCTCGTCTTCGTGGCGCCCTCACAACCATAGGCAATATTGTCGCGGATGGTACCGTGGAAGAGCCAGGTATCCTGAAGCACCATACCGAAGGTACGGCGCAACTCTCCGCGCTTGATCTCGGTGATGTCCACGCCATGAACCAGAATCTTGCCGCCATTGACTTCGTAGAAGCGCATCAGCAGATTGACCAGCGTGGTCTTGCCGGCTCCGGTCGGTCCTACGATGGCGATCATTTGTCCCGGCTTGACGTCGATATTCATGTCCTCCATCAGGATGGTGTCGGGCTGATAACCGAACCGGACATGCTCGAACTCCACGGTACCCGAAGTAGCCTCGAAGGCGGCTGTGGCGGTGGTATCGACGACGTCCGGCGTCTCCTCCGGCTCGTCCAGCAGCTCAAAGATTCGCTCCGTCGAAGCCATGGTCGACTGGATGACGTTGGCGATAGTTTGCCAGCTGGGTAATCGGCTGGGTAAATTGCTGAGCATACTGGATGAATGCCTGCACATCACCAATCGAGATCGCTCCCTGGGTCAGCAGGATAGCTCCACCTACCGCCACAAAGACGTAGCCCAGGTTGCCGATCGATCTCATGAGAGGCATGATCATGCCCGACATAAACTGGGCCCGCCAGCCCGCCTGGTACAGGTTATCGTTGAGCTGGTCAAAGGTCGCGATGGAGTCTTGCTCGTGACCGAAGGCTTTGACGATCTTATGCCCGGTATACATCTCCTCTACATGGCCGTTCAGGACTCCCAGCGCTCGTTGCTGATCCCGGAAATAGGTCTGTGAGCGTTTGGCAATGCCTACGGTGACCAGAAGACTAAGCGGTATCGTCACCAGCACCACCAGCGTGAGGAGCGGGCTGATCGTCAGCATCATCACCAGCACACCGATAACCGTTACCGCCGAGGTGATCAACTGGGTCACACTCTGCTGCAAGCGTGGAGCTGATGTTATCCATGTCGTTGACGGCGCGACTCATGGTTCTCGCCATGGGTGCGCGAGTCAAAATACTTCAGCGGCAGCCGGTTGAAGCTTCTCATCCACCTGCTGGCGCAGTGTGTAAACAGCTTTCTGCGATACACCCGCCATCACGTACTGCTGTATGTACAGGAAGATGGCGCTGATCACGTACAATCCCGAGGAGGATCAGTAAGACTCTGCCGATATAACCAAAATCGACGCCTGGGACGGGTGACAGGTGAGGGGAAGCGTCGGGTTTTTCGCTAATGCCTTGCTTACGGCCCCGTTTTTCGCCTGATACCTGGAAATCGGCTATCAGGCCGGCGAAGAGCTTGGTCGTCGCCAGTCCCAGTATCTTAGGGCCGACGATGTTGAATACGGTACCGATGATGGCCGCTACCAGCACCACTAGCAGCAGAAATTTCTGGGGGAGAAAATACGGGAGCAGTCGCTTGGCGGTTCCGGCAAAGTCCTTGGGCTTCTCTCCTGGTCGGCCCATGGCGCCCCAGCCGCCTCGACCCATCGGGCCTCCCCCCATACCCCCGACTAGTGATCGCTGCGTTCGCTATTCACTCATGCGATTTCCTCCCCAATTTCCTCGCTGAGAGCTGTGAGGACACAATTTCATGATAGACATCACAGGTTTCCATGAACTCGTGGTGAGTGCCGATACCAGCCACACGCCCCTCATCCAGTACCAGGATCTGGTCGGCATCCATGACAGTGCTGACTCGCTGAGCATACGATCAGCACGGTTGCTCGCGCGGTCTCTTCTTTGAGCGCGGCGCGTAGTCTGGCGTCGGTCTTAAAGTCAAGCGCGGAGAAAGCTATCGTCGAAGATGTAAATTTCCGGTTTTCTCACCAGGGCGCGCGCAATTGAGAGGCGCTGCTTCTGGCCGCCTGAGACGTTGGTGCCGCCCTGAGCGATGATCGATTGAAAGCCGTCCGGCATCTCGGATATGAAGTCGAGGGCCTGGGCCACCTCAGCCGCGTGCCTGATCTCTTCTTCAGTGGCATCTTGTTTACCATAGCGGATATTCTCGTTAATCGTTCCCGAGAAAAGCACCGCCTTCTGCGGCACGAAACCAATCTTGGCGCGCAAATGCTTCCTGCGACAGCTCGCGTGTATCGACGCCGTCTACCAGTATCTGACCGCTGTCGATGTCGTAGAAGCGCGGGAATCAGGTTGACCAGCGTCGATTTACCGGCTCCGGTGCCGCCGATGATTGCCGTAGTCTGTCCAGGTCTGGCAGCTAAATGAAACGTGAGCGAGCGCCGGCTCTTCCGCTCCGGGATAGCTAAACGTCACATCCTGGAACTCCAACCAGCCCTTGAGCTCGGTGGGCATCTTTCACCTGCTCGGCATCCTTGATTTCGGGTTTCATCGCCAGTACCTGGTTGATCTCTGGTGCCGAGGCCTCCGCCCGCGGCAGCATAATAAACATCATCGAGACCATCAGCATGGCAAAGAGAATCAGCATGGCGTACTGGAGGAATGCGAGGAGCGATCCCATCTGCATATCACCGCTATTGACCGGTGGGCGCCAAACCAGATGATAGCCACACTGGAAAAGTTGAGCACCAGCATCATGATCGGCATCAGGACGGCGATGAGCCGGTTCACTCTGATGGCCACATCGGTCACGTCGACGTTGGCCTGGTCGAAGCGCTGCTTCCTCGGACTTCACCCGGTCAAACGCTCGCACCACACGGACGCCGGTCAGACCCTCATCCAGGATGAGATTGAGCTTGTCCAGCTTGGCCTGCATACGTGTGAATAACGGAATCGCCTTGCTCAGCAGTATAAGAATAATAATCACCAGCACCGGCATGATCGCCACCAGAATCCAGGAAAGTCCAACATCCTGATTTAAGGCCAGAATAATGCCCACAACCAGCGTAATGGGGGCAGTGATCAGCATGTTCAGCACCATCACCATCACCTGCTGCACCTGCGTGGTATCGTTCGTAGTGCGCGTGATCAACGAGGCCGTGCTCACAGTGTCAAACTCGTGCAGTGAAAAACGTTGGACCTTGTAGAAAATCTGAGCGCGGATAATCTTCCCCATACCCGTGGCGACCTGGGATGAGAAGAAAATGCCCACGACAGCACACAGGGTGCCACCAATGGCGACCAGCGCCATCAGGCCGCCAGTTCTCCAGATGTAGCCTGTATCAGCTTTCACAATGCCATTATCCACAATATCTGCCATCAAGTTTGGCAAATACAGGTTGGCCGTAGCCTGTCCGACGGCAAGCACTAGGACAAGCACCAGTAACAAACGATACGGTTTTAAAAACCGCATGATTTTAATCATACTTCCTCATCTCCGTTCCATAGTGGATGATGCACTCTGACCGCACGCTCGTTAAAGTACTGAAACGCCTCGGATAAAAGCTCGAACAAGTTGGTTGCTTCGTTCCTCGCCCAGGTACTCAATCAAGCCCTGAAAAATTGTAGACATATCATCCATAGCCTTCTGAGTGATCGCTTCGCCTTTCTCCGTGAGCAGAATACTCACGGCGCGTCGATCATGCGGGTCGTTGCGCCTTTCGACTAACCCATTTGCTTCAAGACCTTTCAGCAATTGTGTGATGGTTGGGGAGGTGACATGGAGTAGTTTGCTGATCTCCGATACCCTTATGTCAGAATTCACCGACATGATACCTCTTTTAAGACAGAATAAGACTTTGATTTCACTGATCGTACAACCCTCCATTGATCTCTGATGCCATTCAGCTCTTTTGAACCACATAAAGGATCGCATGAGCTTCTGTACGGTTGAACTTATATTCCTCTCCATGGACCCACCTTTACAAGAAAATAGGTTGGTATCTAATTTATTAAGTAACCTAATTATAATTTGAAGACATTAGATTGTCAACGGCATATACATAAATACCAGGCATTTTGCAAGTTGTCCACCAACAGAAACGTATCAAAACTAGTGTTTAAAAATAGAGCGTTCTATTATCAACTAATTCTACAATAAGCGGAAAGCAGAATTACAGAGCAAGCTCGGTTACACGGGGACAACGAAACATATGAGGCACTTGACGAATCCAATGAAACATATACATTAAATGATTTCAATACAGTTTTTATGAGCAAATTGGGCATAATCAATCGCCATGCGTGGGTCCTCTCTGGCAATTCATTGCCAGAAAGGTAGGGACCACCTGATTACAGAAGAGACACGACGTCACTGCGTACGGCAAAACGGCACACTTCCCGCTGCTGTATGCGTAAAAGATCACTATCCCTCGCTCAATGCAGGAGGGCGCGTGAGTACCAAAGCTCAGGCGCATAGAGCCGCACGGCTGTGGCAGAGGCAAGAAGGCTGCACCCGGAGCAATACCAACGCTCCTTGTTAACTCATACTCTGGCTATTTACCTCTGATGCCTGAGCCGCTTCAGAGGAAGCCGTCGTGCGCGGACAAGCTTCTGATGTAGATGCCAGATGTAGACAAACACCCTCCCCGACCGCTGTTGCATCAGCAAAGTGACTGGCACCGCGATTTGTTTTGCGCGTATAGCGAATGATGGTTTTTGTAGGTCGGGCAGCGCCCATACCGTACTCAACCTGCGGATTCTTCGTGATCAATTCGAGATCAAATTGCTGGAAGAGCAGAGAGGTAATGATCATCATCTCATTATTGGCAAAGTTCATACCCGTACATTTATGTATTCCCCCACCAAAATCGATCAACGCAAAGCGATGCTGCCGGTCCTCTTCACGCCCTGGAGCGAA
This sequence comes from uncultured Chloroflexia bacterium, assembly GCA_963802635.1. Taxonomy (GTDB): domain Bacteria; phylum Chloroflexota; class Ktedonobacteria; order Ktedonobacterales; family Ktedonobacteraceae; genus CAVTLG01. The sequence goes on from CAWDJJ010000001.1 coordinate 3,346,592, forward strand.
ACGTAAGGGATCATATTTTTCAGGCTCACTAAAGAGTGCTGGCAGCCTCTGAGCGACGTCTGCACTAAGCATCAGGTTCCAATTTTGGGGAATACGGTAATCACCAATCTCGATATCCTCCTCAACTCTGCGCATCAGTATATCGACCGAAGGACGCAGGCGTGTCGTCTCCTGTACTGCCCAGAAAACGTGTTTGAGCGAACTGAGCACTCTGGCATTGATTGGTTGGTCAGAGGATAGACGGTCGCTGATCTCCTGTTGCACCAGCTTCAGAGTAATCAGGTGCCTGGAGAAGTTGAATGATGGTCCACGCGGTTTGCCCGGTTAGTGTTTCGTGTCCAGCAAACATGAGACCCATGATCATGTTCAGAATAGTTTCATCTTCCATCGGGCTACCATCTTTATATTCAGCGATCGCAAAATCCACCAGGAAGTCATCGTATTGATCTGGATTAGCCCGACGTGCAGCAATCATGGGCCAGATCATCTCGCGCAGCTTCTTTTTGGCTCGATCACGGCGAATAAACTTTGGCAAGGGCAATTTAGGAGGGAGAGTAGGATCAATAGCTTTACTGATGGCGAGATACTGTCTCCAGAACTCGGGACCAGCATGGTCGCGGAAATCCTTACCCATCAAGGTATGCGCTGCCACATTCTGCACAAACTGCACCATTTCACTGTGCAACTCCATCTCGCCAGAGTTCCCAAGAGCATTCAGCCACTGTTGCACTTCCAGTTGCATAATATCCAGGTACCTGACCATCCTCTCACTCTTAAAGGGCTTGTGCAAGATGGGACGTTGCGCAAAATAAACTTCTGGCGGGGCTGTAACCCCCACCTCGCCGAAAGTCTCCTTTAAAAACTGATACGTATTATGTATACTAAGCTTCTTATTTGTCTCCGTAAAAAAAATCTGCTGATACTCAGGACCGATGATTACAGCCACCGATTGATTGAGTAATTTAATGGTAAAGATGGGGCCAAGGGCATCAAAGCCTCTTTGAAACAGGTGAGAACGATCTTTCATAAACTCGAAAAAATGTCCCACCACAGGAGAACCGGAAAGCATAGGTGGCGTCGGCTTCATACTTTTGCTCCTTCATGACCATCTGCCGTTGGGAAAGATCACCGATCACAATGGTTCTCTCAACCGTTTTGTGCGCGATGAGATGCGATGCTTTGTGCAGACAGTCGTGTTGCTTGTTGCGCTTCCGCTGCGAAACGCGCTTGTAGACCTGGCTCAAGTGCTGGTACCTCTGCGCGACCCCTTCTTGCAACGGTCCCGCTTAGAACGGATCGTGTCTAGTTGTGTATTATACCACTTGCTCCCCTTGAACTCTCCGATACGGTAGAAACGTCCTTGCTCGTTGACGCCTGTTGCCAGCATCTTCATGCCTAAATCAATGGCAAGCACGCCGTCATGCTCGTGGATCTCTTCTGTCACCTCGTGTACGAATGAGGCGTAGTAGTGTCCCTGTCCATCCCTGGAGATTACTACCTCTTTGTAGCCAGTCGGCGCTTCCTTAAAACAGCAGCCCAGCGGCACAACATCGTGGGCAGATAGTACTAAGACAGCGAATGTTGACGCGGTGCAAGCATTCAACTACAATTGGGAGAAGAGATGAAGGGTGAAGAGTAGAACCTCCTGCAAAGGAGTGGTTCATGCATAATTGCTATCAAATACCGCAGCAACTTGGCGACTACAGCTTACTTCAGCAGTTAGGAAAGAGCGATTTTTCTGAAGTATATCTCGCCGAGCATATGCAGCAACATACGCAAGTCGCCATCAAATTGCTACCAGGGATAGGTGACAATGCAGAGGAGTTTCTTACCCGTAGCGCACAACTGGTACAATTACGACATCCACATGTTGTTCCGATGCTTGATTTCGGCGCAGAAGATGATTGTGCATTTCTGGTGATGGACTATATACCCGGTGGCACACTACGCCAGCGCTATCCACAAGGTGTGCGTGTACCATTTGAGACAATCTTGCCGCATGTGAGGCAGATTACGGCGGCGCTCCAGTATGTTCATGAGCGAGGATTGGTCCATCGTGACATCAAACCACAGAATATACTCCTGAGCGCAGAAGATACACTTCTGCTCAGTGATTTTGGCACAGCAGTTCCTTCCTATACACTCGATCCCAGCCATACCTATGACTTCGAGGGCACCGTCCTCTATGCCGCCCCCGAACAATTACACGGCAGACCACAGAGAAGCAGCGACCAATACGCCTTGGGGGCAGTACTCTACGAGTGGATCAGCGGCGTACGACTCTTTTCTGGTACGTTCCATGAAATCGCCCACCAACATTTATTTGTGACACCCCCAACATTGCAGACGCAGGGTATCACATGTCCATCAGGTATTGAACAAGTGATACGACGGGCACTAGAAAAGGAACCTCAGAAGCGCTTTTCAAGTGTAAAAATATTCGCAGAAGAACTAGAATGGGCATGGAAAGTCGCCCAGGCCAAAGGACAGCAGATGACATATACAACAGCAATACAGTCATCTCTAGCACACACAGAAGACAAGCGGCAATTTAAATTACCACAGCCATTTGCGAGAAAAATGCCGTAAGCCTGTAAGCATATACTGCGTAGCTTGGCCGTAATTAGGCCGCTTCTATAGCAACCAGGCACTCTTCTACCCCTAGCGTTATGGAGCGCTTCTGCTACAATTTCATCTCATCCATTGCCACTTTCACTGCTATCTATACATATTTGATGGAACTCCTCAGGTCTGCGAGCAGAGAAGGTCTGTGTAGGGCCACTTGCTCCCCAGACGGCAGTGGCTTACGCACAAAGCGTGCCTAGACGAGCAGTAAACATTGTCACGACACGGAGTTTGCACTCCACCTGAAGAGCTACGATTTGATAGAGAATCTTTATCCCTAAACGAACATGGCTGTTTTTTGATTCTAGCAGTTGAATTTGAAACCACAAGGGGATGTTGCAGAAATGCATCAGTTACCGCAAAAATGCAGCTTTAGATTTCTTTTTGCTTGCTTTAAAATTCGGCTTTGATAGCATTAATACTTGCGCTTAATCGTATATTGGTGTATGATCGGTTTGCCTATTTCTTAATATGTCTATGCAATTAAGAAACGACACGGCCATACCGCTTCTACTGATTGATAACGGCATTACATATCGAACCACGTCTAGTCAAGCAGAGAAGAAGTGACGAGGGAGCTAGCGCTAGCTTCCTCACCTGAATGTGAGGGAATAGAAGTTTTAAAGGAGGACATGTATGGCTCGCCACAAACGGACTGATTGGGATGAAGAGCAAGACGCAAACGAGTCGGACTCAGCAGGAGATCTCCTGACAATTCATGAAGTAGCACGCCATTTGCGAGTGGATGATACGACGGTGAGACGTTGGATCAAGGCTGGAGCGCTGGAAGCAGTAGCATTACCGCACAGTGGCAAACGCTGTGGCTACCGGGTAAGAAAACACACACTTGATGCTCTATTCAACGGAACGATCACACTAGCTTGATCCTTGAATAGTCCGTCCAGGTGGGGTAGCGAGCGTGCTCGCTACCCCATTTTTCTTATCTTCCATACCTCCATTGTCTCACATATGTTATAATCCTAACAATAGCAAAGTCTTCAGGTGACGTGCAAACATGTGTAGAGATATGCTTCATCACATTTGGCACACCTGCAAAGGAGACGATGCATCACCCTTTTCACTCTCATGAGAAGGTGTTGATCTTTGACGGCTGTCCTCTTCTGGCTCGCTGCACGACAGTTCCTGCACAATCGACAGAGAGAGAAGATCAGACATCTTAGGGTAAACAATGACACGAGAAACACGAAGACGTGCTCGATCAACAGACTCACAAAGCACAACAGGTTCGCTATACACAACAAATTCGCTATACACAACAGGTTCGCTAGACACAACAAGTACGCTAGACACAATACTTTCACAAGACACAGTGCCGCCAAACGACGATTTCACCAGATTAATGTTCTATGAGAGTCGTCCACCTTCCCCCTCAGAAACTGCACTAGAATACCGGTTTCAGAGATTTTCAGATGACTACAATCCAGAGATCCCTGAAGCGGCAAAAACGGCCATACGGGATCGGCAAGCACAGATCCACCAGTACCAAAGACTTCTGCAAGGTGTCGAAGCCAAAATCCAGAAGCTTCAAAAGCACGAAGTTGAGCTTCAGGATCAGATCACCGAGAACAAAAAGGGGATAGGAGAAGCGTTGCTTCTCTTCAAAGCTCAACACAAGGAACTCACGGAGACTGCCACAACACACGACAACGTCTCTATCGAGGCACTCGGAAACCTGCAAGCAGGGATTGCCCAGAAATCGTCAACGAAAATCCTCAAGGCATTACAACAGATCCAAACAGAACTCAGACGCAGGACGCGCCCCAAGCAGCAAGAAAAAGCCAGACTCCAGCAGGAAGTCCGTGCTATCACACCCGATGACGACATCGACGGCGTGTTCCTAGAGTTTATCTACAGAGATCATCAACTCGATGCCAATATGACGCACGACTTCGACAATCCTCCCTCTACTCCAAAAGACCAAAAGCCGCCCACACCAGCAGAAATACGTCAGACTCTCATCAATAAAATGGAACAAGAATATGAGGCAGCGCGTCTCCAATTACGTGAAACATTAAACATCGATGGACTATTTGAGGAAATGAGCAACAGACAAGAAAGTCCCCCAGCACACTCAGAAAGAGGAGAGCAACTTCCTGGAGAGATGCAGAGAACTCAAGAAGAACCGGAGAGACTGCGAGATCATCCACAAACAAAACAAGGGAGACTGTCCAAGGAAGAACAAGTACAGCTCGAGCGCATGATGGGAATAACATCCGCTGAGTATCCCATCCGGTCTGATTACCCCCCATCCCTTGAAAAGCTGCCACCGGAAATACACGAAGATGTCAAAAATATTCTGGATCACATGCAACATCTCCGGGAAGCGAGAGCACAATACGAGGAGATCATCGATCAACAGCAAACTATCGCATCCATGACACAAGAGATCGAGACAGAAGCACCCACTTACTCGAGGCTCCAGCGTCTCATGGTGCGACCAACCCCCAACGAGACACCGGAGGCATACCATCAACGGCTCGTGGATCTCCTTCCCTCCGAGGTCCCCGAGCACATTCAGCAGACCGAGCACTGGCAGCAGTTACACCTGACCTACACCGATTATTTAAGAACCCATCGGCAGAACGAGCAGAACTATATCCAGATGCAGCAAGAAGCTCTCACCGGTCTCAAGCGCCATCTGTTGGACAGAGACTGGCTCGCGACACATCTCCAAAATATTGAGCAACGGAGAAAAGCAGAACAAGATCTTCCGAACATACAGGAAAAGATTGTCAACCTCCTGGTTGCCAACATAGCTGCTTACCCACTGAACACTCTTTCACCAGAGGTGCAAACAAAGATAAGAGGCATGCGAGACCACACGCAACTCATCAGCCTAGTTGGAAGACCCGAGGAGATCATCGATCAACAGCAAACTATCGCATTCATTACGCGAGAGCTAGAGACAGAAGCACCCACCTATCGAGCGCTCCAGTTTCTCACGAAGGAGTCTGCTGCCTACCAAGCAATGGAAGCCTACCACTCGTGGCTCGTGGATCTCCTTCCCTCCAACGTCCCCGAGCATATCCAGCAGACAGATCACTGGCAACTGTTACATCTGACCTACACCGATTATCTAAGAACCCATCAGCCAAACCAGCTAAACTATATCCAGATGAAGCAAGAGGCTCTCACCCGTCTCAAGCACTATCTGGAGGCCAGAGACCGATTTCTCACGGACCCCCAAAATATCGAGAGACAGAGAAGAGCAGAACAAAATCTTTCGAACATACAGGAAGATATTGTCAACCTCCTGGTTGCTACTATAGCTGATTCCTCACTGAAAAAGCTTTCACAGGAAGCACAAACAACGATCAGGGATATGCGGGATCACTCGCAACCCATCAATGCAGCGAGAAAACCATATGAGGAGATCACTGACCAACTGCAGCAGCAAATGATAGCACATATTATGCGAGAGATCGAGACAGAAGCACCCACTTACTCGAGGCTCCAGCGCCTCACGGGGCAGTCAGCCGCCAACGAGACACCGGAGGCATACCATAGGCGGCTCCTGAATCTCCTTCCCTCCAGGGTCCCCGAGCATATCCAGCAGACCAAGCACTGGCAGCGCTTACATCTGACCTACACCGACTACACACGAAGTGATCCGCAGCCACAGTTAGACCACTATGTCCAGATGAAGCAAGAGGCTCTCAGCAGCCTCCGACAACATCTGCTGGAGAGAAGCCAGATTCCGACACATCTCCAAGAACTCAAGAAGCGGAGAACAGAAAACCAAAAATTTCTCAAGACATTCCAAGAGCTAGAGCTAGAAGCACCCACCTACTTGAAGTTCCAGCGTCTCACGGAGCAGCAGGCCCCCTACAATACGATGGAAGCCTACCATTGGTGGATCACGAGTCACCTTCCCTCCGAGGTCCCCGAGCATATCCAGCAGACCGAGCAGTGGCAACGCTTACATCTGACCTACACCGATTACGCACGAAATGATCCGCCGAGCCAGCAGAACTATATCCAGATGAAGCAGGAGGCCCTCATCAGTCTCAGGGACTCCATAGAGTACAGCAACCAGTTGCTTACGCGTCTCCAACACTTCGAGAAGTTGAGAGCAAAAAATCAGGAACTTCTCAAGACCATCCAATGGAGTACAGAGAATCGGAGGGCAGATACCATCCTGAAGCGCCTCTCCACCCATTATGGGAGCCATACAGAGAACTGGTCCACATTCAAAAGAAGTCTGAGCACCTATCTTGAAGCTGAGAGAAACAGTCAAGTGAGAGAGAAGCGCTACTGGGACAACATCGCACGGAAAGGGAAAGCGATCTCTCAGAAAAATACTGCTCCAACCGCATTGGATCAAGCCCTGCTGCATGCTCACGAGATGCATCCCTGGTATCGAGAGCGCATCAGTGATTGGGAATATCAAATATTGCAAGACGTCGCAGTTCTCACAGATATCCCGCAAGAACAGCGAAGAGCACTCAGCGAGATCAGCAATGATACCACTCGCACACTCTTAGAGCGAGCCACTCAGATGAAGAGTTTACTCTCCACAAGAAGAGAGGGGCTGCAAGCACGCATACACACCTTCAAGGACGAGATCACCGCCAACCGCACCACCTCAAGGATAGCGGCTCAACTTGTTGCCACGGTGCACTTCCAGAAAGAGAGAGCCACAGCACACAAACAGAAAGAAGGGAAACTTCATGAAACGCAAGAACATATACAAGTAGAAGAAAATCTACGCCATGTTCTGGTGCACGACATAGTAACAGCTCAAACTCATATCACTACTATTCAAACGAGTATAAAGGGAGAGCTAGATACCATTACTGACAAGCAGAGAAAAGCATTGCAGAAAACCAGAGAAGATATACAAGAATACAGAAAAGAAATTATTCAGCAGTTTGATATACATTCAAATAAGAAAACGCACAAAGATGTCTTAGACGCGCTAACTTTTAAGTACAATCAGTATTCGAAAGCTCTAGCCGAGAACAATAAGGGACTTATCTTATATGATAAAATAATTGATAAAAGTGAAAAAACATTGAGAGATCTAGAAAACCCAGAAAGCTCAATGTATCTAAGGTATTCAAGAGATCTTATAGATAGTTTACAAAGTAAGATTGATGAACATACTGCTAAAGTCACTCAAGAATACGATAGGATAGTAAATTTCTTTAAGAAACTTGATCTGGCAACAGATAGGTATAAAAAACCTACAGATGAGATAGCAGTAGATCAAGGAGATATCACAAATAACATCTCCACAATAGAACTCGATTTCATAGACGAGATTAACCATCTTAATGAGCAAAAGGGTACATCTTACCGCATACTGGAGAATCTAAGTTTAGCTAGATATTTTACACAACATCCCTCATCCGACGACGACAGAGCATTTTTCGATGAGGTCCGCTCTCGGATCGCAGAGGAGCCTAGTCACGTCCATACCATTGAATATACTTTTTGGTGGCACTATTATCCACCGATATATAAGCAATTAGCCGCTTGTATACATTGTACTAAAATACTAGATGCTAAAAAGGAAAAACATGCTTCTATCCAAGAGCAGACAAATGAACAGATAAAGCAGGCAGAAATATCAAAATCTTCACTTTTGGAAAAACGCAGAGAAATGGAACAAGAACAAGAAAAATTTAAAAAAATGCGTAATGAACTTTCATCACGTGTTCGCACACAGATAGAAGAGGAAAAACGCTTTGATCGTGCCTTAAAGCAAGTAGATAACATAAAAGAAGAAATAGCGTCTCTACATCCAATTGACACTGAATAAGTGTATGATAGCATACGCGAGGCAGTTATCGAGTGCCAGGCAATGCCATTGACAAGACATGGCGTTTCTTTACTTCCAACCTGGAGAACGAGTGAGCTTCCCTTCTTTTGAGTCAACCTCAAGATAACCATTTTTCTTATCTTCCATCCCTCCATCGCCTCACATATGTTATAATTCTCACAACAGCAAACTCTTCAAGTGATACGCAAATGTGTATAGAAGAACGATTTATCAACTCTGACACGCATGCAAAGGGGACGATGCTTTGCCCTTTGCCTTTTCACTCTCATGAAAAGGTGTTGATCCTTGACGGTTGTCCTCTCATGTCTCATTGCACGATAGTTCCTGCACCGCCGACAGAGAGAGCAGATTAGACATCTTAGGATGAACAATGGTACGAGAAACACGAGGAAGTGATCTATCAGTAGATACAACCAGTACAATAAGCTCACCAACTGCAACAAGATCACCAACAGAGACAGTAGCAACATCAGATACAGCAATAACACGATATACAACTATCTCACCCAACGATGATTTCACCAGAGTAACATTCTTTGAGATTCATTCATCTCCCACCAACGCACCTGGACACGAATATCAGTTCCGCAGGTTTTCAGATGACCACAATCCAGAGATTCCCGAAGCAGCAAAATCGCTCATAAAGCAGTGGCTAGCACAGATCAGCGCGCACCAGACACACCTGAAAGATCTCGAACCCCAACTCCGGGATTTGCAGACCGCCGAAGCAGCGCTTCAGGAGCAGATCACGACGATCAAAAAAACAATGAGAGAAGCCAAAAACCGGTGCAATGAACTCATGGATACAGACGTCATACGCAAAAATGTCTCCAGCGACACACTGAAGAACCTCAGAGCAAAGAGCGCTGAGAATTCGTTCACGGAATTTGACAGAGCGCTACAAAACATCAAAAAAGAACTCAAAGACAGCACGCGCTCTATGCGGCAAGAGAAAGCTAGCCTCAAGCAGCAAGTCCGTGCTATCGAGGCATCGACTAGATCGGATGGCAGCATCGATAATGAGTTCCTTTCTATTATCAACAGAGATCATCAACTAGATGCCGTCGTCATGCACGATCTCGACACCCACCCTCCTGCTCGAACAGACCAAACGCACACACAGGCAGAAACCAACCAGGCTTTCAGCCAGCAAAGAGATTCCATCAAAGAACAATATGAGACAGCACGTCACGCCTTACTCGAACAACTAAACATCAATGGACTCTTTGAAGAAATGAGCAAAAGACAAGCAGAAAGAGGGGAGCAAAGGCAAGCAGAGATCCAGAGCATCACCACAGAACTGACGAGCCTGCAAGAAAACGCAAATCGGTTACAAAATAAATATAACCAGATACGACACTGGATAATTATTAATAAATTAAAAGATATAGCAACTAGCATCACAGAACAAGAGACAATCAGTAAATTAATATATATAAAAGATACCATCAAACAACAAAATATGACTGGTGAATTAAATGATACAGTAAGTGACAAAGAACAAGAAACAATCGATAAATTAAAAAATAGAGCAACTAGCATCACAGAACAAGAGACAATCGATAAATTAAAAAATATAGAAGATATCATCAAACAACAAAAGGATCTTGATAAACTAAACGAGACAGTAATAAGTGACAAAGGACAAAAGATAATTGACAAATTAAAAGGTATAACAGATAACATCAAAGAACAAGAGAAAATTGACAAATTAAAGGATAGAGCAGCTAGCATCAAAGCAGCAAAGACGGAACAGGACGAGCGCATCTTGAAACTGACATCCGCTGATGATTACCCCCCATCCCTGGAAAAACTTCCAGCGGAATTACACGATGATGTCAAACACATTCTGGATGAGATGCGACGTCGCCAGGAAACCAGAGATCACTACCTTGCGATCATTGATCAGGAGGACTTTCTTCCGGCCATTCTCGACGAGATCGAGTCAGAAGCACCACTGTATCACGCGCTCCAGGTCGAGCAAGCTCCCAACGAGACCACGGATGCATTCCATCAGCGACTCATGGACTCGCTCCCCCGCGACGTCCCGGAGCATATCCAGCAGACCGAGCACTGGCAGCATTTCCAGTTGACCTATGACGAGTTCGTACGAACCAATCCGCCCACAGATGCATATGTCCAGATGAAGCAAGACGTACTCAGCAGTCTCAAGCAGTACCTGCTGACCAGAAACGAACTCTCCACGCATCTGCAAAAGATCGAGGAATGGAGAAGAGCAGAACGAGAGCTTCCTCACATACAGCAAGAAATCCTCACCATCCTGGTTGATCATCTCTCTGCTTCCTCACTCAAAAAGCTTTCACCGGAAGCGCAAACAAAGATCAGAGCCATGAGCGATGACAGGCAGCCTACCAGCACAGCGAGTAAAGTATACCAGGAGATCCCTGACACCGACCAGGAGAAAATGCGCGCACACCTGACCCAGGAGGTAGAGACTGAAGCTCCTCTCTCTGCGGCGCTTCAGCGTCTTACGGAGCGGCCTCCCTTCCACCAGATGGAAGAAGCTTACCATGAGTGGCTGATACAACATCTTCCCCCCAACGTCCCTGAGCCTATTCAGCGGACCACCGAGTGGCAGACTTTACTGTTGACCTACCCTGATTATGTAAACACCTATGGTGCGCCGAACCCACAGCATTATATCTGGATGAAGCGAGAGGCACTTACCAACCTCAAGGACTCTCTGCAGGCTGGAAACCAGCATCTCATGCATCCCCAAGGGATCGAAGTAAAGCAAAGAGCAGAACAAGATCGTGTGAAAATACAGCAAGAGATTGTCAACCTCCTCTCTGATCCCTCACTGCAAAAGCTCTCGCAGAAAGTACGAGAACAGCTAGAAAACATACGCAAGACTAACGAAGCGAGCGCCCCATCGCAGGAACTCACCAACGAGCAGTTGCAACTGATATACCAAATAAGGCGAGAGATCGCAACAGAAACACGCACCCATTTGGCTCTCCAGTTTTTCACAAGCGAGAGCTTCGAGACGCCGGACGCATGCCACCAGCGGCTTGTGGAACTCCTCCCCCACAATCCCCCTCAGCATATTCGGCAGACCGACCAGTGGAAGCCGTTACATTTGACCTACGCCGAGTATGCTCAAAGCCATCCGCAAGCACCGCCAGACAGCTATATCACGATGAAGCTAGCGGCAGCCATGAGCCTCAAGCAGGACCTGGAGCGCAGAAACCAGCTTCTTACGCATCTCGAACGCCTCAGGGATCAGACAAGAAAAAACCAGGAACATCTCCAGACCTTCCAACAGCGAGAGACAGAAGCACCTCTCTATTTGGCGCTTCAGCATCTCACGACGCAGCCAGTCCCCGACCAGATGGGGAAAGCCTACCAGGGGTGGATCGCGAAGCAGCTTCCCAAAGAGATCCCCGAGCATATTCAGCAGACTGATCAGTGGCAACAGGTACAGCAGACCTATACCGATTACGTACGAAGTCATCCGCAGTCACTGCCAGACCACTATGTCCAGGTGAAGGATCAGGCACTCCGCAGACTCGAGACCTATCTGCAGAACAGAAACCAGCTTCCTACACGTTTGCAACAGCTCGAGCAGTCGAGAACAGCACACCAGAACATGCTCGAGACCGACCAATGGAGTACATTGAATAGGCAGGCAGATACTCTTCTTCAGCAACTCTCCACCACCTCTGGGAGCAATAGGGACACGTGGTCCATCCTCAAAAGAAATCTCGGAGCCTATATTGAGACCAAGAAAAATAGTCCAGAGACAGAGGAACTCTCCTGGGACCACATCGCACAGCAAGGGCAAGAGATTCATGGGAAAAGTACGACATCCACTGAATTGGGGCAAGCCCTGCTGCACGCTCACGATACGCACCCCGTGTATAGAGCGCTTCTTACTCATCGGTTGCAAAACATCGCAGCTCTCACAGGCATCCCGCTCGAACAACGAAGAGACCTTGATGTCACGGACGATCAGCCATATCAGTTCGCACAGACCTCCGCAGCCATCGAAAACACCCCGCTAGCACAACGAAGAGTATTCAGCACACTCACCAAGAGGTGGGAACATCAGTTCTCGCGCATCGCGACAGTCCTCACCGATATCCCGCTTGAACAACGAAGGGTGCTCAGCAAAATCAGCACTGACAACACTCGCACGCCCTCAGAGCGATTTTCTCTTTTGGAGAGGGAACTCTCCAAAATAAGGAAGGAGTTACAAACACGCATAAAAACCCTCGAGAACGAGATTACTGCTAACGAAAGCATCGTGGCAGAACTCGCTGCCACAATACGCCCCTACAGAGAGAAAACCAAAGCACACAAAGAAAAAGAAATTGAATTGCAGGAAAAGCAGGAAAAGATACGAGAAACAACAGATAAACAAACTACTTTTGAGCAGGACATAGCCACAGCTCAAACCCACATCACTACGACTCAAGCGAATATGGACAGTGCGTTAGATACCATTGTTGAACAGGAAAAGCAAAAGCTACAGGTCACGCAGCAGAAAACTAAGGAAAAGATACGAAGATGCAGAAGAATAATTGCTAGGGAGTTTAAGATAAATTTGGATGGCAAAGCACCCGCAGAATTCTTAAAAGCGCTCGTTGATAGAGATAATCAGTACTCGAAAGCTTTAAAAGATAAAGCAGAGAAAATTGCCGCTTTTAATGAAATAATTGCTGACAATGATCAAGTTTTGAGAGATCTAGGAGATCCCGAAAACTCACTATATCAAAAGTATTCAGAAGATTTTATAAATAGTTTACAAAGTAAGATTGACGAAAATACTGCGAGAGTCACTACTGAACGCACCAAGATAGTAAATTTCTCAAACGGGCTTGATTTGTCAAGGATAACAGCGAAGGTTACAAAACCTAAAGATGAGATAGCAGTAGATCCAAGCGATATCACCACTAACATCCCTACAATGGAAGATAATTTCCTAGCTGAGATTAACCGTCTTAATGAGCAAAATAATACATCTTATTCATCGCTGAACAATCTAGGAGTAGGTAGGTATTTTACAGAATCCCTCTCACTCGATGACGAGGCAGCATTTTTCACGGAGCAGCAAGAGCGTATTGCCAAGGAGTCAACGGACACGCGGAGCATAGAGTATATTCTTTGGCAGTACTATTCTACGATCTCTCGGCAATTAGCCACTTGCATGCTTCATACTAAAATACTAGCTGCTAAAAAGAAAGAACATGATCGTATGCAAAGACAGGCAAATGAACAAAAATCATCGGCAGAAACATCAAAATTATCACTTGAAACAGAGCAGAGAAAAATACAAGATAAACAACCAAGTTTGAAACCAATGCTTGATGAACTTCAGTCATATGTTAATACACGAGACGAAGAAAACAATCGTTTTGAAGCATGGTCAAAACAAATAGCCAAGGTAAGAGAAGAAATAGCAGCTCTCTACTCACCTGACGCAGAATAAGTGGACGAGTGCATGCATGGGGCACCAGCATACGAAGGTGTTGCGTCTTTCCGCTTCCAACATGGAGAATGAGCGAACCCTTCTTTTGAGTCAACCTCAAGATCACCAGTTTCCTTCTCTTCCATCCCTCCATCGCCTCACATATGTTATAATTCTCACAACAGCAAACTCTTCAAGTGATGCGCAAATGTGTATAGAGGAACGATTTATCAACTCTGGTACTCCTGCAAAGGGGACGATGCTTTGTCCCTTCGCCTTTTCACTCTCACGCAAAGGAGTTGATCCTTAACGGTTGTCCTCTTGTGGCTCACTGCACGACAGCTTCTGCGCAGCTGACAGAGAGCAGATCAGACATCTTAGGGTGAACAATGACACGAGAAACACGAGGACATGCTCCATCAACAGATACAGTAAGTTCAGAAAGCACAACGTTTTCACGAGGCACAACGCTTTCACGAAGCACAACGCTTTCACTAGATACAACATTTTCACCAGACACAACGTCACGAGACATAGTGACCTCGCCACTTGTCGATGATTTCACCAAATTAAGGCGCTATGAGAATCGTTCACCCTCCCCCTCAGAAACTGCACCAGAATACCAGTTCCAGGGGTTTTCAGATATCGACAATCCAAAGATCCCTGAAGCGGCAAAAACGGCCATACGGGAGTGGCAAGCACAGATCCGCCAGTACCAAAAACTTCTGCAAGGTGTCGAGGCCACAATCCAGAAGCTCCAAAAGCACGAAGTTAAGCTTCAGGATCAGATCACCGCGAGCAAAGAGGCGATGAGAGAAGCGACGCTTCTCTTCAAAGCTCAACACAAGGAACTCATAGAGACTGCCACAACACACGACAACGTCTCTGCCGAGGCACTTCGAAAACCTGCAAGCAGGGATTGCTCAGAAATCGTCAACGGAAATCGTCAAGGCATTACGACAGATCCAAACAGAACTCAAACACAGTGTGTATCCCAAGCAGCAAGAAAAAGCCAGACTCAAGGAAAAAGTCCATGCTATCGACGCATTGACCACACCAGATGATCACATCGATGGCTTGTTCCTAGAGTTTACACACAGAGATCATCAAGCACATGCCAAAGCGATGCAACACCTCGACAATACTCTCCATAAGCGAAAAGACCAAACACTCACAGAGACAGAAATAGGTCTGGCTCTCATCCATCAAAGCGATCCCATCAGAGAAGAATATGAGGTAGCACGTCTCCAATTACGTGAAACATTAAACATCGATGGGTTATTTGAGGAAATGAGCCAAAGACCAAAAGATCCCTCGGCACTACCAGAAAGCGCGGAGCAACTTCAAGCAGAGATGGAGAGCACTCACAAAGAACTGGAGAGACTACGAGATCATTTACAACATTTGCAAAAAGAACACAACCAAATACAAAATAAGAAAACAAAAACTGCGCGCACAGTTCTTGAGGAAGTAGAAAAGACAGCAACGAGCATCAAAAAACTCGAAGGAAAACAGCTCGAGCGCATCATGAGAATAACATCCGCTGAGTATGCCACAACGTCTGATTACCCCCCATCCCTTGAAAAACTGCCGCCGGAAATACAGGAAGATGTCAAAAATATTCTGGATCATATGCGATACTCCCGGGAAGCGAGAGAACAATACGAGCAGATCATCGATCAGCAGCAAACTATCGCATCCATGACACAAGAGATCGAGACAGAAGCACCAACGTATCAAGCGCTCCAAGCCCTCCAGATCGAACAGCCAGCCCCTAAGACGGTGAAAACCTACCAGCAGGCGAAAGCCTACCATCAGCGGCTCGTACATCTCCTTCCCACCGACGTCCCCGAGCATATTCAGCAGACCGAGCACTGGCAGCGTTTACACCTGACCTACGCTGATTACGAACGTCAGAGAAACCGAAAGACATATGCAAGGCAACAAGAAAGAGCTTTCACTGTCCTCAAAGAGTCATTTTTCAAGGAATATATAGAATTGGGAGATCCAGCCGATCAAAACCTCATAGCCCCCCAGATCGAACAGCAGGCCCCCAACGAAACTGCGGAAGCCTACCATCAACGGCTCGTGAACCTGCTCCCCCACGACATCCCCCCGTACATTCAGAGCACAGAGCACTGGCGGCTTCTACACCTGACCTACGCTGATTACGCACAAAGCGATCCGCTACAGCCTGACAAATATGTTGAGATGAAGCAAAAGGCTCTCAGCAGTCTCAAGAAATATTTGCAGGACAGAGACCAGCTTCTCACGCATCTCCAGCTCATCGAGCAACGGAGAGAATGGAGCAAAGCAGAACAAGATCTTCCGAACATACAGAAAGAGATTGTCAACACACTGGTTGCCAACATAGATGATTACCCACTGAACACACTTTCACCGAAAATGCAAACAAAGATAAGAGGCATGCGAGACCACACGCAGTCCACCAACAAAGCCAGAAAATCTGAGGAGATCATCGATCTGCCTGAAATTCTAGCTCATATGAGGCGAGAGATAGAACCAACCTATCAGGCGCTCCAGCGTCTCACCGAGCAGCCTGCTGCCTACCAGATGGCGGAAGCCTACCATTGGTGGCTCGTGAAGCTCCTTCCCTCCAACGTCCCCGAGCATATTCGGCAGACCAGCCAGTGGCAGCATTTACGCCTAACCTACACCGACTATCTAAGAATCGATCAGCAGAACCAGCAGAACTATATCCAGATGCAGCAAGAGGCACTCATCAGTCTCAAGCAACATCTGGAGGCTGGAGACCGACTTCTCACGGACCTCCAAGGTATCGAGGGACGGAGAAGAGCAGAACAAGATCTTTCGAACATACAGGAAGAGATCGTCAACCTCCTGGTTGCTACTATAGCTAATTCCTCACTTACAAAGCTTTCACTGGAAACGCAAACAAAGATAAGGAGCATGCGGGATCACACGCAACCCATCAACAAAGCGAGAAAACCATACGAGGAGATCACTGACCAACAGCAGCAGCAAATGCTAGCACATGTTATGCGAGAGATCGAGACAGAAGTACCAACGCATCAAGCGCTCCAGCGTCTCACAGGAAAGCAGGTCCCCGACGAGACAGCGGAAGCCTACCATAAGCGGCTCCTAAATCTCCTTCCTTCCGAGGTCCCTGAGCATATCCAGCAGACCGAGCAATGGCAACGTTTACATCTGACCTACGCCGATTACGTACAAAATGATCCGCAGCCACAGCCAGACCACTATGTCCAGATGAAGCAAGAGGCTCTCAGCAGCCTCAAGCAACATCTGCAGGACAGAGACCAGCTTCCGACACGTCTCCAAGAACTCGAGAACGGGAGAACAGACAACCAAGAAGTTCTCAAGAAATTCCAAGAGCTAGAGGTAGAAGCACCCACGTATCAGGCGCTCCAGCGTCTTACGGAGCAGCAGGCCCCCTACAATACGGTGGAAGCCTACCATTGGTGGATCACGAATATCCTTCCCCCCAAGGTCCCCAAGCATATCCAGCAGACCGAGCAGTGGCAACAGTTACATCTGACCTACACCGATTACGCACAAAGCGATTCACAGGCACAGCCAGACCACTATATCCAGATGAAGCAAGAGGCTCTCAGCAGTCTCACGAACTATCTGCAGGACAGAGACCGGCTTTCGACACATCTCCAACACCTCGAGCAGTTGAGAGCAGAAAACCAGGAACGTCTCAGGACCATCCAATGGAATGCGCAGAATCGGAGGGCAGATACCATCCTGAGGCACCTCCCCACTCATTATGGGAACCATACAGAGAACTGGTCCACATTCAAAAGAAGCCTGAGCGCCTATCTTTATGCACAGAGAAACAGTCAAGAGACAGAGAAGCGCTACTGGGACACCATTGCACGGAAAGGGAAAGCGATCTACCAGAAAAGAACGACTCCGACCAAATTAGATCAAGCCTTGCTGCGTGCTTACAAGACGCATCTCCTTTATAGAGAGCGCATCAGTGATCGGGAATACCAACTGTTGCAAAACGCCGCAGCCATCACAGGCCTCCCACTCGAACAACGAGGAGAACTCGGCAAGAGCAGCGATCAGGACTATCGGTTTTCGCAAATCGTCGCAGCCATCGCAAACACCCCGATAGAACAACTCAGAGCCATCAGCGAGAGCAGTCATTGGGAATATCGGTTCTCGAAAAACGTCGAAGTCCTCACAGGCCTCCCACTCGAACAACTCAGAGCCATCAGCGAGAGCAGTCGTTGGGAATATCGGTTTTCGCAAGACGTCGCAGTTCTCACAGATATCCCGCAAGAACAGCGAAGAGCACTCAGCGAGATCAGCAATGATACCACTCGCACACTCTTAGAGCGAGCCACTCAGATGAAGAGTTTACTCTCCGAAATAAGAGAGGGGCTGCAAACACGCATACATACCCTCAAGGACGAGATCACCGCCAACCGCACCACCTCAAGGATAGCGGCCCAACTTGTTACCACGATGCGCTCCCAGAAAGAGAGAGCCACAGAGCACAAACAAAAAGAAGAAAAGCTGCATGAAACGCAAAAAAATATACAAGCAGCAAAAAATCTATACGCTGATCTTGGTCAGAATATTTCAACAATTGAAGCATATATCAATAAAACACAAAAGAGTATGGAGAAAGAGTTAGCTAGGATTGTTGGCAAGCGGGAAAAAGCATTGCAGGAAAGTAGGAATAATATACAAAAGCTTAGGAAAAAGACTGAGAAGGAACTTCTCAATGCATTAAACAAAAAAACATACAAAGAGTTTTTGGAATCACTAGCGGCTAAAGAAAAGCAATTAGCCTATTTTGACTCACGAATTGCTGAAAGCGAAAAAACATTGAGAAATCTAGAAACATCAGGAAGTCCTGAATATTCAAAATATTCAGAAGATCTTATAAGTCGTTTCCAAGAGAAAATTGACAAAAGCTCCCTTGAACTTAATGAAGAAGAACTCGATACTATACGACAGTTCTCGAGAGATCATGATTTGCCAATTGATGCTTATATACAACATCTACCTGAGTACATCGTAAGTGAAAATGATGTTGAAGCTCATATCAATAATATGGAACTCATGTATATACAAACGCTTAATTTTGTTAAAAATCAAGTGGAAGAGCCTCGATTATTTTTACATGCACTAGGAATAGATAGATATTCTACGACACACACCCCATCCGAGGAAGAAAGAGCAATTTTACACAAGACCTACAATCGCATCCGAGGATGGATTGCAGAGGATCCTGCTTACAAGCTTCGAACTCAAGAGAAGCTCATAAATCTTTTCGATGCAATATCTTTCGGACAATATACGAATAGGCGATTTACTAAAGTATTGGAGTCAAAAAAAGCGGAACATGACCGTCTTCATGACCAGGCGACTCAGAAAAAAGAAACGGATGCAAAATCAAAGGCGAAACTCGTAGAAGAGGTTGAAAAAATGCAGAAAGACAAGGAGCAGATTGAAAAAATGAGGGAAGAACTTAGACGAAACATTGATGCATATCAAAATATATATAAAGAAGAAGAAGAAGAAGATTTCGCAATATTATCAAAGCAAATAGACAATATAAAAGAAGAAATAGCGTCTCTACATCCAATTGACACTAAATAAGTACATGATAGCATACACGAGGCAGTTATCGAGTGCCAGGCAATGCCATTGACAAGATATGGCGTTTCTTTACTTCCAACCTGGAGAACGAGTGAGCTTTCCTCCTTTTGAGTCAACCTCAAGATAACCAGTTTCCTTCTCTTCCATCCCTCCATCGCCTCACAAGAGAGCCATTAGAAACTCAGCTTCTTAACCCCATGGCTCTTTTTCCCAATTTGCTTGCCCATTTTTCAAGAACCTGGGCTTGTTTCTCATGAGAGGATGGTTCCGAAGCACTGCACTCACTTACTTGTCGGTAAGCAGCAAGTGCTTCCTCGTATCTTTCTTCGCAGTATTCTGACAATATATCGAGAGCATTTCCAAACCGAGGGAACATGAGGAAATGCTCTCTCAATGGGGTCACCATATGAAGATAACAACTTCCCCACTTTATAGGATTTCTACATAGCCTTCCGTTCCATTAACCCGGATTCTCTGTCCGTCATTGATCAGCTTGGTGGCATTTTCTACGTTTACTACTGCAGGTAAACCATATTCACGTGCGATAACTGCTCCATGGGTCATCAGTCCACCAACTTCGGTGACGAGGCCTTTTATGGAGACAAACAATGGTGTCCAGCTAGGGTCAGTAAAGGAGGTGACTAATATATCTCCATCTTCTAGATCAGCATCTTCCATGTGTAAGATGACACGTGCTCGTCCCTCTATAACTCCGGAAGAAACAGGGAGACCTACAAGAGCTTCGGCTGGGAGATGTTCTCGTTTGTACTCACCCGCAATGATTTCACCATCAGACGTGATAACACGTGGGGGAGTGAGTTTTTTATATAATTTGTACGCGTCTTTTCGTTTGCTGATGATCTGGTCATCCAGTTTCTTTGTGCGTACGACTTCGCGAAGTTCTTGAAAAGTGAGAGCGTAGATATCTTCTTTTTCATGAAGAACGTTGGCTTGTACGAGTTGTTCGGCTTCTTTCAGTAAAGCCTGCTTATAAACGAAGTAGCGATGAACCATGCCGTATTTTGGATATTCACGATACCCGATGAAATTCCGGATGAGACTGATCATTCGTTTTGTCTCTTTGGCTTTTTGTTCACCATCCGGTAGCTGCCTCAATCGATCTAATAACTCTTGTTCTTTTTTCAATGCTTCCTGTCGCCCTTGCTCAAATTTCCAATTGCTGGCATGAGGCTCAAAGTTTTTGATGTTCCTAAGAATTATGGGGATAAGTGTCGTTGGTTTTTCGCTCCAACGAGTTCTCGTTATATCGATTTCCCCGGCACATCGCATTCCGTATGTGTTGAGATAAGCCTGGATGGCGTCCCGGCTTTCCTGTCCACCATCAAACTGAACCAGTTCATCCAGAAAGTTGTCATCTTTTGCATGCTGCAAGTACTCAATTACTTCTGGATAAGGGCGAATCACATCTGCAACATCCAACAGCGCCAAACCCATTTCCGAAGTGATATTGTTGGGTACAGATTGAGAAAGCGTGTCTGCCACGTTTTTTTCACCTAACCACTCCTTCATTTTTTCATTGATCCATGATGAAGCATTCATAGCAGTCATAATCACACCAAAACCTTGCGGACCAGATAAACTCTTCTTTAATTGCTGAATGTCTTCCAAAATAAAATCAATCAGATCCGATCCTGATTTCGTTTGGATGTTTTGTTTTAGTTCTTCTATCGATGTTTCACTACGCTTGATCAAATCAGAAACGATTGCCGGATCGTATTCGTTTAGTGTTTTATAATCCGCAAGCGACGAACCTTGATTGCTTTTACCGGGAATCTGTTCCTGCTTATCATCCGGTAGAGATTTGATAAAATCTCCCCGCCCTAAGATAGTCATGAGTGCGTCTTTTATAAGCGGATCTTTTCCCAGGACATCTACTACAATTGCTCTTCTGGCTGGTGAAGCCAGATCCTGTGTAATATCAACAAACAACCTTCCCCCAGCTGTAAACATGGGGCGTGCAGCCGTTAGCTGCCAGAAAGAGATTCCCAATGGTTTCATGGCGTCAGTCATCATTTGTTGATGACCGACAGATACATACACGTGATTTTCCTGGTCATTGGCATCAGGAATGGGGTATAAAGTAGTGATGGGTCGGCTCTGGACAATAGAAAATGTATCATCAACCAAACACCATTCGATGTCCTGGGGACAACCGAAATGTTCTTCGATCTTTCTACCTATGCGCTCAAGCTGCAAAATCTGCTCATCCGTCAGCACTTGCCTATTCTGCCTCTCAGGCTCAATCTCCTGTTCTTTCGTACCGCCATCTTTCAAAGCATACATAGCCAATTTCTTGGTGGATATCTTCTTATCGATAACCTTGCCGTTACGCACTTTATAGATATCCGCATTCACCAGGCCGGAGACCAAAGCCTCACCAAGTCCGAAGCTGGCATCAATGGATAACAGCTTCCTATGAGAAGTGACGGGATCGGCAGTAAACACAATTCCTGCCGCCTGCGGGAAGACCATCTTCTGAACAACCACAGAGAGGTAGACTTTACGGTGGTCGAAGCCGTTTTGAAGCCGGTAAATTACTGCCCTCTCGGTAAAGAGCGATGCCCAGCACTTGCTGATATGCTTTAGGATTGCCTCTTTTCCGATAATGTTCAAATACGTATCCTGCTGGCCTGCAAAAGAGGCCGTCGGTAAATCCTCTGCAGTTGCGCTGGATCGTACTGCATAGGCTTTTTTTTCATCAAGCCTGGAGAGGAGGCGGGCGATCTCTTCATGAATGTCTTGAGGGATGGCTATCCCTTCGATGACCCTGCGAATCTCACCGCTAAGTTCACCGATTTTATCCCGGTCTTCCACCTTTAGAAGCGATAACTGATCAAGTAATTCGTGAATCGACGACGTTTCCCCAATGATTCTTTTAAAGGCTTCAGTAGAAATACAAAAGCCATCCGGTACACATATTCCTTCAATCTTGGAAAGTTCCCCCAGGTTCGCGCCTTTCCCCCCAACAACCATGAGTTTTGTTTTGTCAATATCCTGAAAACCAAGGACAAAGGAACTCATACGTTTCCCTCCTTTAATAGAACAGATTGCTCGCTTGCCGCCATAACTTCTCTTCTCCTTTCATCTCTCGGTGACTCCTTTCGCGCACGACGAGGGTCTGGCACACGTCTGATGAAGCACGTGCTTTTTGAGCACAAACACGAGCGGTCTCTTTGCTCAAAGGAGAGATTTCACCGCAGGTGCGCCAGAGTGGCGTCGCTTCCGCCTGAGTATAGGGGAAAGGACGCCAAAAAAAATCGTCCAAAAAGGCAGTGTGCAAGTAGACAGGAGGTGATACAATAAAAGTGGGAAAGAATGGACTCGTTTTTGAACTCAGAGAACCTGATCCTGCCCCGGATTTGTGGAGGAGTGAAATCTTAGTAGGTATCCTCTTCCGACTGGTAGTGGGATACTTTCGGCACCGCCTATCGCAAGCACAGATCAGACCATTTCGGGGTGAGTCATGCCATCAGAACTATCAACAACACGACTTGAAACATCAAGACCTCGATCCAATACACTCAACTCAGACGATTTCACACAGAGAAGGTTCCGTGAGAATCGTCCTTCCATTTCCCATGAAACGCTTCTCGCATACCAGTTTCCGGGCTTTTCCGATACCGCCCATCCAACCATCCCCGAAGCCGCCAAAACGGCGATGCGTCAGTGCCAAGAACAACTCCAGCACCACCAGGCCCACCTGGCAACTCTCCAGATCACACTTGAGCGCCTCCAGACTCACGAAGAAACCCTTCAGAGCCACATCGCAGCGAGCATAGATGCGCGTCGACAAATACAACAACACTTCCAGGATCTCTACCACGACCTCCTCACGACGGCCACAGCCCACGAAAATGTCTCCACCAGCGCTCTCGAACTCCTCAAAACCCGCGTTGCCCTCCAGCAGACCACCGGGACCATCGCCGCATTACGCTACCTCCAAACCGAACTCAAACGCAGCACACGCTCCATGCGGAAAGAGAAAGCCGAACTCCAGCCGCAAGTCCCTGCTATCAGGGCATTGACCGCAGGGGATGGCGGCAGCGACGATGAACCCAGTGATGTTATCAACAGAGATCATCAAGTAGATGCCGATCTCATACACTACCTCGACACCCATCCCTCTGCTCGAAAAGATCAAACGTGCACACAGGCAGAAATCGATCAGGCATTCAGCTACCAAAGAACTCTCATCCGAGGAAAATATGAGGCCGCACGTCTCCGCTTACGTGAAAAATTAGACATCGATGGACTCTTTGAAGCAATGAGCAAAAGACAAGCAGAAAGAGAGGAGCAACCGCAAGCAGAGATGCAGAGTACCCAAGGGGAATTAGAAAAGATAGGAACGAGCATCGAGGAACGAGAAAGGAAACAGCTCGAAGCGCATGGAGAGAATCATATCCGAGCAGTTCGCCGGGACGTCTGATTACCCCCCCTCCCTGGAAAAACTTCCACCGGAACTCCACGAAGATGTCAAACACATTCTGGATGAGATGCGATGTCGCCAGCAAGCCAGAGACCACTACACGGCCATCATCGATCAGCAGCACATTTTCCCTCCCATTCTCCGCGAGATCGAGTCAGAAGCATCAACGTATCAAGCGCTCACAGCACTCCAGATCGAGCAGGCTCCCAACGAGACCGCCGAAGCATTCCATCAGCGACTCATGGACTCGCTGCCCCACGACGTTCCCAAGCATATCCAGCAGACCACCGAGTGGCAGCAGTTACAGCTGACTTACGACGAGTACGCACGCCAGAGGAGCCGCAAGCAATATGCAACGAAGCTGAAAAACTCGTTCATCCAACTCAAGCCCTATCTCCAGTTCTCTCAAGCCAACTCAGAGACATCAGCCGTCTCAGCCTATCCTTTGCCCGATGATTCCCAGATCGAGCAGGCCCCCAACGAGAGCGTCAAAGCATACCATCAGCGGCTCCTCCGCCTGCTTCCCCACGATGCCCCTGACGATATTCAGCACATGGAGTATTGGCAGAATATACAACGGACCTATGACCAGTTCGCACGCATCGATCCGCCGCGCCCAGAAAAATATGTCCTGATGAAGCAAGAGGCTCTCAGCAGTCTCAAGGACTCTCTGCAGGCCAGAGACGAGCTTCTCACGCATCTGCAAGAGATCGAAGAATGGAAAAGAGCAGAACGAGAGCTTCCCACCATACAGCAAGAGATTGTCGATCTCCTCGTTGCCCACATATCTGCTTCCTCACTGCAAAAGCTTTCACCGGAAGCTCAAACCATGATCAGAGCCAGACGCGATCATAGGCAGCCCACCAGCACTGCGAGTAAAGTAGACCAGAAGATACCTGACACCGACCAGCGGCAAATGATCGCGCATACGATGCAAGAGCTAGAGACAGAAGCACCTCTCTATAGAAACCTCCAGTCGCCTGCCGTCTACCAGATGGAGGAAGCCTACCATTGGTGGTTGATACACCTGCTTCCCCCCAATGTCCCTGAGCATATTCAGCAGACCACCGAGTGGCAGCAGTTACGTTTGACCTACAATGATTACCTAAAAACCCATGAGCCGAACCCACAGCACTATATCCAGATACAGCAAGAGGCACTTACCAGCCTCAAGGACTCTCTGCAGGCCAGAGACCAGCTTTTCACGCATCTCCAAGGAATCGAGGGAAAGAGAAGAACAGAACAAGATCTCCTGGAAACACAGCAAAAGATTGTCAGTCTCCTCTCTGATCCTTCACTGCAAAAGCTTTCGCAGACAGTACGAGCACAGCTAGAAAACATGCCCAAGACCAATGAAGCAAGCGCTCCATCGCTGGAACTCACCTACGAGCAGTTGCAACTGATACTCCAAATAACGCAAGAGATCGAAGAAGAAACACCCACCTACTTGGCGCTCCAGGATTTCACAAGCCAGAGGTTCTCCAAAGAGACGCCGAAGGAATGCCATCAGCGGCTCACGCCGCTCCTTTCCTCCAGGGTTCCCCGGCATATTTGGCAGACCGAGCAGTGGCAGATGTTACGTTTGACCCACTTCCGGTACAAACAAAGCTATCCACAAGCACGGCCAGAGAGCTATATCACGATGAAGCAAGCGACAGCCATGAGCATCAAGCAGGACCTAGAGCGCAGAAACCAGCTTCTTACGTATCTCGAAGACTTCATCCAGTGGAGAAGAGAAAACCAAGAACTTCTCCAGACCTTCCAACAGCGAGAGACAGAAGCACCTATCTATGCGGCGCTTCAGCGTCTTACGAAGCAACAAGTCCCCGACCAGATGGGGGAAGCCTACCATTGGTGGATCATGAATCTCCTTTCCTCCGAGGTCCCCGCGCATATTCAGCAGACCGACCAGTGGCAACAGGTACAGCAGACCTACGCCGAGTATGCACAAAGCCATCCGCAAGCACCGCCAGACAGCTATATCACGATGAAGCAAGAGGCGCTCCATAGTCTCGAGACCTCTCTGCACAACAGAAGTCAGCTTCCTAAGCACCTCCAAGGCCTCGAGGGATTCCAGAACATTCTCAAGGCCATCGCATGGTGGACTGAGAACCAGGAGGCCTATCGCATCCTGCAACAACTCCCCATCAACTCTGGGAGCAATAGGGACAAATGGTTCACCCTTACAAGCAGTCTCAGAGACTATCTTGAGACTGAGAAAAACAGTCAAGCGGCAGAAAGGCCCTACTGGGACCACATCGCACACAAAGGCAAAGCCATTTATCAGCAAAAGGCAGCTCCGACCGAACTGGATCAAGCCCTGCTGCACGCTCACGATACGCATCCCTTGTCTCGAAAGCGTCTCAGTGATCGGCAACATCACCTCTTGCAAAACGTCGCAGCTCTCACCGACATCCCGAGAGAACAACCAGAAGACTTTGGTGCCACGAGCAATCAACTCTACCAGTTCTCAGATATCTTCGCAGCCATCGATAACACCACGAGAGAACAACACATAGCACTCAGCCAGAGCACTGGTTGGGAACCTCTGTTCTCTGAAGAAATCGAAGCCCTCCGAGGCCAGGACCCCGAGGCGTTTGCACGCACGCTGAGAGCAGCAAAAAAAGTCGAAGCCTTCCGAGGCATCTCGCTCGAAAAACTCATGCAAGCCAGCAAGAGCAAGAGTTGGGAACACCAGTTCTCGCGTATCGCTCCAGTCCTCACCAACATCCCACTCGAACAACGAAAAGCACTCAGCAAGATCAGCACAAACAGCACACACACCCTCCTAGAGCAATCCGCTCATCTGGAACGCGCTCTCTCCGAAATCAGCGCACAACTGCACACCCGCTTACAGCAACTCAAAGACAGCATCGATGCTAACCACACCACCTCCAAGATCGCAGCTCAACTCATTGACACAATGGTCTCACTTTCAGAGAGCGCCACAGCACAAGCACAACGCCAACGGAAGCTACAGAAAATGCAGAAAAGGAGACACGCAGCAGAAAAACGACGCACCGACCTTGAGCAAGCGATGGCCACCACGCGAACCCATATCACCACCATCCAAACGAGTATGGAGAAAGCGTTAGATAAGGTTGTTGCTACGCAGAGAAAAGCATTGCAGAAAACCAGGAAAGCTACACGAACAATTGAAAGCAATACTAAGAGTGAAATTGAGAAAGTATCAAACAAAAAAACATATCAAGAGTTTTTGGAATTACTCGCCACTAAAAAAAAGCCATCAGCCGATTTTAACTCACTCATTGATAAAAGTGAAAAAACATTGCAAGATTTAGACACACCAGGAAGTCCTCTCTATTTAAAATATTCGAAAAAACTTATAGATGATGCAAAACAGAGAACCGACGAAATTCTCACTGCATCAAAAAAAGAATTATCCATTATAGCACATATATCAGAAGTTTATAAACTCAAAATAGAAAAAACTGCACAAGAAGAATATCGCATTCATATAGAGGAACTAAGAGATGACATAGACAATTTAGAACAATTCTTCAAATACAAAATTGGAGAGTTTGATAATAAAATAACTCACTGTCGTACAGCACTAAATACTTTAGAATTTGGAAGATATTTTGCAGAAAACGATTTATCTGATAGTGACAGAGTAGATCCCGATCTCGAAAAAAATATTGAACAAAACCATCGTTATTCTTTTGCCGCTCAAGCTGCTCTTCAGATGTATTTCAACCAGCTAACTGATAAAAGACATCAATGTAGACATTTTACTCACATATTGGAATTTAAAACGCAGGAACATAACCAGCTTCGTGAGCAGGCAACACAACAAAAAGAAACAGCAACAAAGTCAAAAGCTACACTACTTCAAGAATATACACACATGAAACAGCAACAAGAGCGCTTAGCAGAGATGGACAAACAACTGAGCGAACGGATCGATACGCAGAAAGCAGAAGAAGAAAATTTCGAAGCATGGTTACAGCATATCAAGACTATAAAAGAGGAGATCTCAGCGTTACAGAACACTCATGGATAAGAACACTCACGGGGCAGTTATCGAGTGCCAGGCAATGCCATTGACAAGATATGGCGTTTCTTTACTTCCAACGTGGAGAATGAGCGAACCCTCCTTTTGCCTCGCCCTCAAGACTCCCAAGCTTTCTCGTTTTCTGTTCCTCATCGCCTCACCTATGCTATAATCTTAGCAAGTATCCTCTTCTGACTGGTGGTAGGATACCTTCGGCACCGCCTATCGCAAGCATAGATCAAACTATTTCGAGGTGAGTCATGCCATCAGAACTATCAACAACACGACTTGAAACACCAAGATCTCGATCCGATACACTCAACTCAGACGATTTCACACAGAGAAGGTTCCTTGAGAATCGTCCTTCCCTTTCCCGTGAAACGCTTCCCGCATACCAGTTTCTGGGCTTTTCCGATACCGCCCATCCAACCATCCCCGAAGCTGCCAAAACGGCGATACGTCAGTGCCAAGAACAACTCCTGCATCACCAGGCCCACCTGGCAACTCTCCAGATCACACTTGAGCGCCTCCAGACTCACGAAGCAACCCTTCAGAGCCACATCGCAGAGAGCACACAAACACAACAACACTTCAAAGACCAATACCATGAACTCCTCACGACGGCCAGAGTCCACGAACACATCTCCACCAGCGCACTCGAACTCTTCAAAGCCAGCATTGCTCGCCAACAGACCACCGGGACCATCGCCGCATTACGCTACCTCCAAACCGAACTCAGACGCAGCACCCGCCCCCAGCGGCAAGAAAAAGCCAGACTCCAGGAGTTGGTCCGTGCTCTCGATGCCCTGACGACATCCGACGATGGCATTTATGGTATCATCAGAGAGTATCAAGCCGATACCAATGCAAGGCAACAATATACCGAAGAATATAAAGCAGCATGCCTCGCCTTACGCAAACAATTAAACATCGATGGATTATTTGAAGAAATGAGCAATAGACACGCAGCTTCTCCGGCACAACCAGAAAGCGAGAAGCAACTTCAAGTTGAGATGCAGCAAATGCAGGAAGAACGAGAGACGTTGCAAGCCCATTTACACCCGCTGCAAGTGAACTATGACCACGTAAAAGGCGAGAAAAAAAGTTCTGTGCGCAGAGAACAAGAGAGACTCTCCAAGGAAATAGCAGACACCGCTCACCGCATCGATGCACTCGAAAAGAAACAGCTCGAACGCATCATGGGCATCACATCCATTGAATATGCCACTCTGTCTGCTTATCCTCCCTCCCTGGAAACCCTTCCACCAGAAATACACGAAGATGTCAAACACCTTCTCGATTCCATGCGACAACGCCAGCAAGCCAGAGACCACTACACTGCCACTATCGATCAGCAGCATATTCTTCCTCCCATTCTTCACGAGGTCGAGTCAGAAGCACCTCTCTATCACGCGCTCACAGCACTCCAGATCGAGCAGGCTCCCAACGAGACCACCGAAGCATTCCATCAACGACTCATGGACTCGCTGCCCCGTGACGTCCCCGAGCATATCCAGCAGACCTCCGAGTGGCAGCAGTTACAGCTGACTTACGACGAGTACGCACGCCAGAGGAGCCGCAAGCAATATGCAACGAAGCTGAAAAACTCGTTCATCCAACTCAAGCCCTATCTCCAGTTCTCTCAAGCCAACTCAGAGACATCAGCCGTCTCAGCCTATCGTCTGCCAGATGATTCCCAGATCGAGCAGGCCCCCAACGAGAGCGTCAAAGCATACCATCAGCGGCTCCTCCGCCTGCTTCCCCACGATGCCCCTGACGATATTCAGCACATGGAGTATTGGCAGAATGTACAACGGACCTATGACCAGTTCGCACGCATCGATCCACCCAGCCGAGACAAATATGTCCAGATGCAGCTAGACGCACTCAGCAGTCTCAAGCAGTCTCTGCAGGCCCGAGACGAGCTTCTCACGCATCTGCAAGGAATCCAAGAAGGGAGAAGAGCAGAACGAGAGCTTCCCACCATACAGCAAGAGGTTGTCGACCTCCTCGTTACCCACATATCTGATTCCTCACTGCAAAAGCTTTCACCGGAAGCTCAAACCATGATCAGAGCCAGACGCGATCACAGGCAGCACACCAGCACTGCGAGTAAAGTAGACCTGGAGATCCCTGACACCGACCAGCGGCAAATGATTGCGCATACGATGCAAGAGCTAGAGACAGAAGCACCTCTCTATAGAAACCTCCAGTCGCCTGCCGTCTACCAGATGGAGGAAGCCTACCATTGGTGGCTGATACACCATCTTCCCCCCAACGTCCCTGAGCATATTCAGCAGACCGACCAGTGGCAGCAGTTACGTTTGACCTACGAGGAGTACGAACAAAGCCATCCACAAGCACAGCCAGACAGCTATATCACGATGAAGCAAGAGGCACTTACCAGCCTCAAAGACTCTCTGCTAGCCAACAACCAATTCCTCACGTATTTCCAAGCTATTGGGGGAAAGAGAGGAGCAGAACAAGATCGCATAAACATCCAGCAAAAGCTTGTCGGCCTCCTCTCTGATCCCTCACTACAAACGCTTTCATCGAAAGTACAAAAATGGATCAGAGACATGCACGATCAGCCGCAACCCACCAACGAAGCGAGTGCAGCATCGCAGGAACTCACGTACCGGCAGTTGCAACTGGTCCTCCAAATCATGCACGAGATCGATGCAGAAACACCCACCTTACTGGCGCTCCAGCATTTCATAAGTCAGCGCATCTCCAAAGAGACGCCAAAGGCATGCCACGAGCGCTTCATGGCACTCTTTCCCCAAAGAGTTCCCCAGCATATTTGGCAGACCGACCAGTGGCAGCAGTTACGTTTGACCTACGCTCAGTATAGACAAAGCTATCCACAAGCACAGCCAAGCACCTATATCCAGATGAAGCGAAGCGCAGCCACCAGTCTCATGGAGACCATGAAGGACAGAAGCCAGCTTCTTGCGCATCTCGAAGACACCATACAGTGGAGAAGTGAAAACCAGGAACTGCTCAAGACCCTCCAACAGCTAGAGACAGAAGCACCTCTCTATGCGGCGCTTCAGCGTTTCACAACGCAACAAGTACCCGACCAGATGGGGGAAGCCTACCATTGGTGGACCATGAATTTCCTTCCCCCCAACGTCCCTGAGCATATTCAGCAGACCGACCACTGGCAACAGGTACAACTGACCTACGCCGAGTATGCACAAAGCCATCCACAAGCACGGCTAGATTATATCACGATGAAGCAAGAGGCGCTCCACAGTCTCAAAACCTCTCTGCACAACAGAAGTCAGCTTTCTAGGCACCTCCAAGGCCTCAAGGAGTCCCAGAACATTCTCAAGACCGTCAAATGGAGGACTGAGAGCCGGAAGGCCTATCGCATCCTGCAACAACTCCCCATCAACTCTGGGAGTAACATGGACAAATGGCTCACCCTCACAAACAGTCTCAAAAGCTATTTTGAGACTGCGAGAAGCTGCCAGGCAGCAGAGGAGTCCCACTGGAACACCATCGCACGCAAAGGCAAAGCCATTTATCAGCAAAAGGCTGTTCCGACCGAACTGGATCAGGCCCTGCTGCACGCATACGAAACGCATCGCTTGTCTCGAGAGCGTCTCAGTAATCGGCAACATCACCTCTTGCAAAACGTCGCAGCTCTCACCGACATCCCACTCGAACAACCAGAAGACTTTGGTGCCACGAGCAATCAACTCTACCAGTTCTCAGATGCCTTCGCGGCCGTCGATAACACCACGAGAGAACAACACATAGCACTCAGCCAGAGCACTGGTTGGGAACCTCTGTTCCCTGAAGAAATCGAAGCCCTCCGAGGCCAGGACCCCGAGGCGTTTGCACGCACGCTGAGAGCAGCAAAAAAAGTCGAAGCCTTCCGAGACATCTCGCTCGAAAAACTCATGCAAGTCAGCAAGAGCAAGAGTTGGGAACACCAGTTCTCGCGTATCGCTTCAATCCTCACCAACATCCCACTCGAACAACGAAAAGCACTCAGCGCCATCAGCGATGACCGCTCTCGTCCACTCTTGGAGCGAGCCACGCACCTGGAGCGCGCCCTCTCCGAAATCAGCGCACAACTGCACACCCGCTTACAGCAACTCAAAGACAGCATCGATGCTAACCACACCACCTCAAAGCTCGCAGCCCAACTCATTGACACGATGGTCTCACTTTCAGAGAGCACCACAGCACAAGCACAACGCCAACGGAAGCTACAGAAAATGCAGAAAAGGAGACACGCAGCAGAAAAACGACGCACCGACCTTGAGCAAGCCATAGCAACTACGCAAACCCATATTACGACCATCCAAACGAGTATGGAGAAAGCGTTAGATAAGGTTGTTGCTACGCAGAGAAAAGCATTGCAGAAAACCAGGAAAGCTACACGAACAATTGAAAGCAATACTGAGAGTGAAATTGAGAAAGTATCAAACAAAAAAACTTATCAAGAGTTTTTGGAATCGCTAGCGACCCAAAAAACGCAGCTAGCCGGGTTTGACTCAGTAATTGATGAACAAGAAAAAACATTGCAAGATTTAGAAAACTCAGAAAGCCCCGAATATGCAAAATATTCACAAGATCTTATAAGTAATTTGCAAGAAAAAGTCGACAAAAGCCTTGCTAGCATGCTTGAAGATGTCAGTAATATGCAACAGTTCTCGGCAGACTGGGGGTTACCAGCCGATGGTTATATACTACATGCAGTTAGGTATCAGATACCTGAAGAACAGGTTGAAAATACTATCGCCAATTTGGAGCACAACTATACAGCTACAATTAACTTTTTCGAGCAACAAACTCGTGAATACCGATCATTACTAAATTCTCTGGGACTACATAGCTATTCTCCAAATTACACCCAATCTGCTGTCGACAGCATGGTGTTCGCTACCGCCCGCGAGTTTTTTGCACAAGATACTGCTTATAAATCTAAAATTCAAGCTACTCTCGAAGCTCTTTTCACATCAATATGTCGTGCACAATATGGGCTTGGGGTCTGTACTGCAATATTGGAATCAAAAAGAAAGGAACATGACCGCCTTCAGAACCGGGCAACTCAGCGAAAAGACATTGCAGAAAATTTCAAAGCTATACTACTAGAAGAGTATGAAACCATGCAGAAAGAACAAGAGCGCTTAGCAGAGATGGACAAACAACTGAGCGAACGGATCGATACGCAGAAAGCAGAAGAAGAAAGATTCAATGCATGGTTACAGCATATCAAGACCATAAAAGAGGAGATCTCAGCGTTACAGAACACTCATGCAGAGTGAGTGGAGCAGAGAACACTCACGGGGCCGTCAACGAGTGCCATCGCATCTTCTATGCTATAATCTTAGTAGGTATCCTCTTCTGACCGATTGCAGGATACCTTCGGCACCGCCTATCGCAAGCACAGATCAGACCATTTCGGGGTGAGTCATGCCATTAGAACTATCAATAACACCACTTGAAACATCAAGATCTCGATCCGATACATCCAACTCAGACGATTTCACACAGAGAATGTTCCGTGAGAATCGTCCTTCCATTTCCCATGAAACGCTTCTCGCATACCAGTTTCCGGGCTTTTCCGATACCACCAACCCACAGATCCCTGATGCGGCGAAAACGGCCATACGTCAGAGCCAAGAACAACTCCGACAGCAGCAAGCAGAGCTAGCGAACATCGGGACCCGCCTCCAGGGTTTGAAGACCGACGAAGCAACCCTTCAGCAGCAGATCACAGCAGGCTATACAAAGACCGAAGAAGCCAAGCAAACAGCCAAAGATCTGCGTACAGCACTCATCGAGACAGGTACAGTCTCCACCAGAGCACTCGAACACCTCCAGGCAATGATCGCCGAGAAATCGTCAACGAAAATCGTGGAAGCGCTACAGCAGATCCAAACCGAACTCGAAGGTAGCATACTCTCTATGCAGCGAGAGCAAGCGACACTCCAGCCGCAAGTCCTTGCTATCAAGGCATTGACCGCAGGGGATGGCGACATCGATGCCCCAATCACACCCGACGATAAGGTCGAGTTTGCCGTGCGAGATCATCAAGTAGATGCCAATATCATGCACGATTATGAGGCAGCACGTCACGCCTTACGCGAACAACTAAACATCGATGGACTCTTTGAAGAAATGAGCAAAAGACAAGCAAAGATGCAGCGCACCACTATAGAACTGGATAGACTGCAAAATCATAAAAATCAGTTACAAAACGAATATAACCAGACACCACATGGAAGAGTTATTAATAAAATGAAAAGTATAATCAAAAGAACAGAAGAACAAGATACAATTTCTGAATTAGAAGATACAATATCAACTATTAAAGAAATAGATATAATTCATAAGATAAATGACACAGAATCAGGTATCATCACAGAACGAAATATAACTAAAGAGCTAAAAGATATAGCAGCTAGTATCACAGAACAAAAGAGAAAACGAGACAACCTCCTCGTGGAAATGACATCCGCTGCGCAGCCGACGTCTGATTATCCCCCATCCCTGGAAAAACTTCCAGCAGAATTACACGATGATGTCAAACATATTCTGGATGAGATGCGACGTCGCCAGGAAACCAGAGACCACTATCTTGCGATCATTGATCAGCAGCACGTTCTTCCGACCATTCTCAACGAGATCGCGTCAGAAGCACCACTGTATCACGCACTCCAAGCTTTCCAGGTCGAGCAGGCTCCCAACGAGACCGCCGATGCATTCCATCAGCGACTCATGGACTCGCTTCCCCATTACGTTCCCGAGCATATTCAGCAAACCGAGCACTGGCAGCAGTTACAGTTGACCTATGACGAGTTCGTACGAACTGATTCACCTGGCCTAGAAAAATATGTCCAGATGAAGCAAGACGCACTCACCGGCCTCAAGCAGTCTCTGCAGACCAGAAACGAACTCTCCACGCATCTGCAAAAGATCGAGGAATGGAGAAGAGCAGAACGAGATCTTCCTCACATACAACAAGAGATCCTCACTATCCTGGTTGATCATCTCTCTGCTTCCTCACTCAAAAAGCTTTCACCGGAAGCGCAAACAACGATCAGAGCCACGCGCGATCACTGGCGGCCTACCAGCACAGCGAGCAAAGCATACCAGGAGATCCCTGACACCGACCAGCAGCAAATGCGCACACACCTGGCCCAGGAGGTAGAGACTGGAGCTCCTCTCTCTGCGGCGCTTCAGCGTCTTATGGAGCAGCCTCCCCCCTTCCACCAGACGGAAGAAGTTTACCATCAGTGGCTGATACAACATTTTCCCCCCAACGTCCCTGAGCCTATTCGGCGGACCACCGAGTGGCAGACTTTACTGTTGACCTACCCTAATTATGTAAACACCTCTGGGCCGAACTCACAGCATTATATCTGGATAAAGCAAGAGGCAATTATCAGCCTCAAGGAGCATCTGCCGGAAGGTAGCGAGGAAAAGATAAGAGCAGAACAAGATCGCGTGCAAATACAGCGAGTGATTGTCGACCTCCTCTCTGATCCCTCACTGGAAAAGCTTTCATCGAAAGTACGAACACAGCTAGAAGATATACGCAATCACACGCAACCCACCAACGAAACGAGCGCACCATCGCAGGAACTCACGAACCAGCAGCAGCAACTCATACTTCAAATAACGCGAGAGATCAAAGAAGAAACACCCACCTACGAGGCGCTCCAGCGTTTCACAAAGCAGACAGTCTCCAACAAAACACCGGAAGCATGCCACCGGCTGCTTGTGAGACTCCTTCCCCATAGTTCCCCTCAGCATGTTCGGCAGACCAACCAGTGGAAGCCGTTACATTTGACCTACTCCGAGTACAAACAACGCCATCCGCAAGCACAGTCAGAGGACTATATCAAGGATAAGCTAAAGGCAGCCACGAACCTCACGAGCGATCTGCAGGCCAGAAACCAGTTTCTTGTGCATCTCGAACATTTCATGGAGAAGAGAAGAGAAAACCAAAAACTTCTCCAGACCTTCCCACAGGCAGAGACAGAAGCACCTCTCTATTTGGCACTTCAGCATCTCACGAAGCAGCCAGTCCACGACCAGATGGGGGAAGCCTACCAGTGGTGGATCGCGAAGCAGCTTCCCAAAGAGGTCCCCGAGTATATTCAGCAGACCGAGCACTGGCAACGGGTACAGCAGACCTATACCGATTACGTACGAAACAATGGGCCGTCACTGCCATACGACTATGTCCGAGTGAAGCAAGAGGCGCTCATCAATCTCAGAAACTATCTGCAGGACAGATACTGGCAACTTATTGTGCATTTGCCAGAACTTGCGGAGTCGAGAACAGCACACCAGAACATGCTCGAGACCGACCAATGGAGTACACTGAATAGGCAGGCAGATACTCTTCTTCAGCAACTCTCCACCACCTCTGGGAGCAATAGGGACACGTGATCCACACTCACAAGCAGCCTCGGAGCCTATCTTGAGACCGAGAAAAATAGTCCAGAGACAGAGGAGTCCTTCTGGGACAACATCGCGCGGCAAGGGCGAGAGATTCATGGGAAAAGTACGACGCCCACTGATTTGGGGCAAGCCCTGCTGCAGACATACAAAACGCACCTCTTGCATAGAGAGCGTCTTAGTGATCGGCAATATCGACTCTTGGAAAACGTCGCAGCTTTCACTGAGATCCCGCCCGAACAACCAAGAGACTTTGCCGTCATGAACGATCAACCATCTCAGCTCTCGCACCTCACCGACATCCCGCCCGAACAACGAAAAGCACTCCACGAGATTAGCATTGACAGCTCTCGCACCTTCCTAGAGCGAGCCACGCACCTGGAGCACGCCCTTTCCGAAATCAGCACGCAACTGCACACCCGCTCACAGACACTCAAAGACAGCACCATCACCAAACGCACCACCTCCAAGATCGCAGCTCAACTCATTAACGTGATGGTCTCCCAGAAAGAGAGAGTCGCCGTACAAAAACAAACCAAAGGTGAGTTGCAGAAAAAACGGGAAGAGATACTAGAAACCGGAAAATCATACACTGACCTGGAACAAAGTACTTTAACCGCCCAAGAGCATATCACCACCATCCAAACGAGCATGCAGAGAGAATTAGACCGCCTTGTTGACCAACGAAAACATACATTGCAACAAACCAGGGAAGCCACGCAAGCACTTAGAGAAAAGACTGAGACGGAATTGCAGGGAGCATTAAATAATAAAACGTATGAAGAGCTTTCGCAATTGCTAGTTACCCAAAAAAAGCAACTAGACAATTTTGACTCATCAATTGCTACAAGTGAAAAAACGTTGAGAGATCTAGAAACACCAGAAAGCCCCGAATATCTCAGGTATTCACCAGTTCTTATAAGTGAGTTACAAAGCAAAATCGATGAAAGTTCTGCTCGGCATGAGAAAGTTATCGAGACTATAGGAGAGTTCTCAAAGTACCATAGTTTCCTACCAGTTGGCCCCACACAACCCATAGTTGATAACCGGACACTTAAAGCAGGTGTTGAAGATACTATCGACAATTTGGAACTCACATGCACAAATACAATTAACATGTACGAAGAGCTGATTGATAAAAAACGATCATCTCTAGATGATCTGGGACTAAATAGATTTTCTACAAGAGGTACCTTATCCGATGTAGACAGAGCGTTTTCCACTGACGTCCGAACGCAGTTGGCAGCGGATCCTGCTTCCAAGTCCGCAACTCAACTCGCTCTCTTTGCTCTTCTCGGATTCACATATACTATACAATGTGAGCTTGCGCGTTGTACTACAATATTGAGCTCAAAAAAAGAGGAACATGAACGCCTTCAGAAGCGGGCAACTCAGCGAAAAAATATTGCAGAAAGTTTAAAAGCTAGATTTTTACGAGAATATACACAGATGGAACAGCAACAAGAGCGCGTAGCAGACATACGCAAACAACAGAGAGAACATATCGACATGCAGAACGCAGAAGAAAAAAGCTTCGAAGAATGGACAGAATTGGTAAGCAACATAAAAGGCGAAATAACAGCTCTCTACCCAAATGAAGCTGAATAAATGGGCAAGAGCATCCACAGGGCAGTTATAGAAGCCTAGTTAGGAGCAGGCATGGTATCTCTTGTTCTACATGGAGGAACAAAAAGATACCACACCTGGCAACATACTTGTCAATATCCCTCGGCATCCATCACTTGTACTTTTCCCCTGAAGAGACGATAGGTCAAGACGAAGTAGATGGCAGCCAGCACAATCCCAATGCACCACCAGACGAGTCCCACAGCCTGACCATATTGAGACGAGGAAGCATTGTGAATGGTCAAGCTATGCGCAGCGTTGACGGCTGGTAATACCATGGGATAGAGACCAAAGGCGGCACTGGCTAGCATACCAGCGATGAACGCGCAGGAAGAGAAAAATGCCCGCAGATCCCGCTGTTTGAAGGTAAAATAGCCCAACCCCAGCAATCCAGCAAAGGCAACCAGCGGAAAAATGATGCCCCAGGGACGGCGCACAAAATCCGGCATAATCGCTGGCTGCACGGAAAACGTGGCGATAGTACTCAGTATAACCAGCACAATTGTCACCAGCCAGGCCACCCACACGGTCCTCCGCGCACGCGAGGCAAGCTCGTGCTCGGTTTTAACAGCGATATAGCTTGCGCCATGCGCAGTTAAAGCAGCCAGCGCGAATACACCAATCAGCACCGTATACCAATCAAGAATGCCAGGATTTGCGCTATAAGGATTGAAATTTGTCCACAACACCTCGAAAAAGATACCCTGCGCGTTAAGGGGTACACCTCGAACGACGTTTCCGAGCGCCGCACCATAGAAGATTGCCAGCAAGGCACTACCAAGAAAGAATATGACATCCCAGAAGGCAGCCCACAACGGATTTTTGATGTGCGAACGCAGTTCAATAGAGACACCACGCAACATCAAGAGCCAGAGCACAATGATCAAGGGCAGGTAGAAGCCACTGAAGCTAGCAGCATAGAGCACCGGGAACGCGAAAAAAAGCGTCCCAGCAGCAGCAATGATCCAGACCTCATTGCCATCCCACACCGGACCTATCGCCCGCAGGATCAAACGACGTTCCCGATCATCTCTGGCCGCAAAGAGGTGGATCACTCCGGCCACCAGATCGAAACCATCCAGAACCACATAGGTTGTAAGCATAAATGCGACCAGAATAAACCATAATGTCTGCACTTTCCTATTCCTCCTCTTGCTAGTCAATGAGACCTTGAGCTGCCTGCGCTCCACTATCTCCCGTTATCCCATCCTCCTCGCGATGAGGGCCACGCATAGCTTCAACGAAGATCAGTACAACGTAGAGCAAACCCAAGAGCAGGTACATACCGGCAAAAACAATCAGTGTAAAGAGGATATTGCCGGACGAAACATTGGTTGACGAACCCTGAGCAGTCGGCAACAGGCCATACACGATCCAGGGTTGGCGACCAAGCTCGGTCGTAAGCCAGCCAGCAGTATTGGCGATAAAGGGAAAAGGCGTTGCCAGCATGAGTATCCAGAGCATCCAGCGCGCGCGGAAAAGCCAGCGTCGCCACAGTAAGAGCAGCGCGGCCAGCCCCATAATAGCCAGAAAAAAGGTCCCCAGACCAACCATAATGTGATAACTATAATAGAGTAATTCAATAGAATCTGGGCGCTGATCCGGCGAGAAAGCATCGATACCCTTTACCACAGCAGTCCAACGACGATAGGTCAAGAAACTGAGTATGTTGGGGACAATCAGCGGATTATCAAGCTTATTATTGACCGTATCAGGCTGTCCGAGAATAACGATACCTGCTCCACTCTCTGTCTGAAAAAGACCCTCCATCGCCGCAAGTTTCGCTGGCTGATTGACGGTCACTTGCTGTCCTTCCAGGTCTCCACTAGGGAAGAGCTGATTGGCGCTGGCAATCAACCCGACGATAACACCCAGCGTCACAAAGATGCGCGCATAGTCAGTATGCTGCCGCATTAAGAGATAGTAGGCCCCTAAGCCGGTCATAAAAAAAGAGGCCGTCACGACTGCCCCGCTCATGGTGTGCAAATACTGCGGCCCGATCCAGGAATTGGTCAGCACTGCCCAATAATTGGAGATATGCAGACGTCCGTTAGAGGCAATTGTATAACCGACAGGATGCTGCATCCAGGCATTAGATGCGATGATAAAGCCTCCCGATGCCCATGTACCTAACCAGACCATGAAGATTGAGAACCAGTGCATCTTCTGTCCAAAGATGTGCTCACCAAATAAGAATATACCAAGAACGGAGCATCCTTGAGCAACGCTCGCGCAATAGCAAGACGCTGACGTTCTCCCCCTGAAAGCCGCAACCCTTGCTCACCGATCCACGTGCCAAGACCATCCGGGAGCATACTGACGAATGACTGTAATACTACCACATTGGGGGTCGTTGAAACGCATGAGCAGGTTTACCAGCGTGCTCTTACCCGCTCCACTGCGTCCAACCAGCGCCGTACGGGTATGCGCAGATAGCACAAGGTTGACGTCCTGCAATGCTGGATGCTCGCTTTTAGGATAGGTGTAGGTCACACCGCTCAACTCGACACTGAGTTGACGCGAAAGGTTGTTGGACGCTAACAGCGCTGGCTGCGTGGGAACAGGGATTGCCAGCAGTTCAATGATGCGTTGCGCGGCAGCCTTGCCTTCCATGCCTGCATGACGCTGGACGCCTAGCTCGCGCAAAGGACGGTAAAACTCTGGTGCCAGCAGCAGCACCAGAAACGCCTGCTCAAATGAAATATTGGCGTTGAGTAGACGCACACCTAAGGCTGACGGCAATCAGACCGATTGCCACTGCCGTCATGAACTCCAATACCATCCCCGAGAGAAAGGCGATACGTAATACTTGCAGCGTTTTATCGCGAAAATTGTTGCTCACCCGCGTAATGCGCTCACGTTCCGCCTCGCTGCGACCAAAGATTTTCAGCGTCGGCAAGCCTTGCACGACGTCCAGGAAGTGCGCGCTCATGCGGGATAACGCGGTCCACTGGTACCGCGTACGCTCCTCAGCATAGCGACCAACCATGATCATCAAGAGCGGAATAACCGGTCCGGTCACAAGCAACAGGATAGCACTGGACCAGTCAAGAGGCACTATGTAGATCACGATGATCAGCGGCACCAGGACACTCAGAAAGACCTGGGGAAGGTAACGGCTGATATAGGCATCGAGGCGCTCAATACCCTCACCAGCCGTAGCTAGCAGTTCGCCAGTACGTTCACCCTTGCTATAGGCTGGACCCAGCGCAAAAAGATGCGTAAAGATCTGCTCACGCAACGCGGATTTGACACGGATCGCACTCTGCTGAGCCGTTATCTCACGCATCCAGACAAGACCTGCATGTACCATAATGGTCCCCAGAAGCCACAGGAGAAGAGGTATGACCTGAGCCAAACGCTCGTGGGCAATAAAAATCTGGCTCACAACCCGACTCAGCAAGGTCATCTGAACCAACAAGACAAGAGCCAGCAACACACCAATACTCACCGTAGCAATCAAAAATCCTCGCGCCTGTCTGGCCCAACGGAAGAGTTCTTTATTCATCGCACTCCTTGTGAAAGCTTTTCCTTTAGAGAGTTTACCGCATGTCCGATTTCAGACACATAAACTCTATGTAAAGGGTAACATATTCCTAGTCTGGCGATCACAACACTGTCACAATCATACAGCTAGGCGTCACAATTTGGAGCCATCAGTATTATGTTTATTAGGAGCGTTAACAATGGCAAGGAAGCAAGGAAGGTGGTGAAGGTGCGGTTTACGCTCAGGATGGTGGATGCTCTGCTACAAGGCACAACACTCTCTGAGAATGCTTGAAGCAATTTCTAGGCCCTCACCACTCTCGCACTCCGCTAATGCTAGCTTCTCCTGAGATGTTGCATCTATTGGAGACATCTCAAAAGAGAAAAACCTGTTGAAGGAAGAAAGTGAGAAAACACATGCGTTTCACAATTCGTCAGAAATCTACCCTTTTCACTCCAGTTCTTGAGCTATCAGATGAAGATCTCCAGAGAGTGGCTGGTGGAGTTGGTTCTACGCCTACACCGACACCTGGTCATGGTCATATTCATCATGGGCACGGTCACATTATTACCCATGGACATGGAGGACATGGTGGTCATACTGCAATATTTGCGAATTTTTGCAAGTAGTAAGACTATCTGCTAATCACTGAAGCTCAAAGCTTCCCACGGTCAAACGGTCAAAGCTTTCCCTCGATATATTTACTTGAAAGCTTTAGCCGTTTGACAAGGAACAATGAGATGTCAACGCTTCATGCAGCACTTGTAACACCACTGACAGGCCCACTCGGACTGTATGGAAAAACCTGTGCAACGGCACTTACTTTATGGGCAAAGAAGGCTGCGAATCTCCCTGCCAACTTCACGAAGGTAGAGCTTGATGTACAAGACATCGGAGATCATCTTCATGAAGCTCTCCAAAGCGCCCTGGAAAAGCGACCAGATGTGCTGTTTGGCCCCTACGCCAGTGGTCCGATGCTCACGGTTGCACGTTCCTGTACACAACTCATCTGGAATCATGGTGGAGCTTCTTCTCGATTGGCTCGCCCCACCTTTCCCCAGGTGATCAATGTGCTCTCTCCGGCTTCGACCTATTTCGCGGGGGTTCTTCAAGCTATCCATTCCTCTGATCCAACGGCCAGAACGGTTTCGCTGTTTCATAGCACCACAGGATTTGGTCGGGATGTAGCAGCAGGCGCAAAGCACGAAGCCTCTCGACTCCAGATGACAATACAGGTTATTCCCTTTGAAACCTCTCAGGCTCTTGAAACCGTTGATGCCGTTCCCGATGGAGATATTCTCCTGGTAGCGGGGAACTTTGCTGATGAGAGCGCAGTTGCTCCTCGATTCGTCGCTCGAAACTGGCGATGGACCGCTTTTGTCGGAGCAGGGGTTGAGGAGGTGTTAGCTTCCCTGGGCGAGTTGAGAGAAGGACTCATTGGACCGGCACAATGGGTGGCGCATACGGCGCTCGGTCCTGATGAGGGACCTGATGCTGAGTGGTTTGCGACACACTATCGCCAAGAAGAAGGAAGAGATCCTCCGTATGCCGCAGCCCAAGCGTTTGCTGCCGGAATTCTGTATGCACGCTGTCTACGAGAAACTGGCGATACTCATGATGAAGTGATCCAGGCTGCCGCGCAGAAGCTCATGTGTCAAACACTCTTTGGCAAATTCCAACTCGATCCTAAGAGTGGCCTGCAAATGGGGCATCAGGTGGTCATTGTGCAATGGCAGCAAGGACAACGGCGCGTTGTGTGGCCTCCTGAGCAAGCAGAGCGCCCTTTGGTCTTCTCTCACCCCAAATAAAAATGAATGTATTTGCAAGTAGATATGCTAAAAAAGGGGAAAATGGAGTTAAAAGCAAAAATGCAACTCTATTGGTCGCTTTGTGGTCGCTTTCAGGTCTCTGGGACAGGTAGGTCGAGTTTCTGGTCTCTTCCAGGCCGGTTTTTCTGTCGTTTGCTGATTTCTCTTGCATCACACTATTTGACATGTTATGCTCTTCCCAGAAGCGGCAGTAAACGTAGTGTAGTTGAGAAATGCGAGGATAGACGCATGG
This sequence comes from uncultured Chloroflexia bacterium, assembly GCA_963802635.1. Lineage (GTDB taxonomy): Bacteria > Chloroflexota > Ktedonobacteria > Ktedonobacterales > Ktedonobacteraceae > CAVTLG01. The sequence goes on from CAWDJJ010000001.1 coordinate 3,390,142, forward strand.
ACCAGGGGAATGACCTGTCTCTATTGACGATGCTCGAATGGGGCACCTTGTTAAAACGTGTACGGCAATACATGGACTACTCACAGTTAGAGACGGCAGAACTGCTCAACGTAGGATATACGACGTATCAGAAGTGGGAACAGGGAAAGCGCAAGCCACACCCTGTCCATCGTCGTATGATCCGTAACGTCTTCAAAGATGCATTGTGCGCCCTTGGTGTTGTGCATAATGAAGCAGTGCAGCCTGTGAGTGAGAGCCAGGAACCGATGACGCTTGCGCTCACGACCGTCACACCACCCTTGCTGCCATCGTCAGGATCGGGAGAGGGGATCGTCATTGCCGATCTCTCACCAGAGGAGTTTAATCCTCTGAATACCTTTATCAGCGACAATATGACGATGCACCTCTTAGATCTCATGCATACGGAGTATCAAACCAACAGTGAGCGGCAACTCACTATCCGGCAAGCCATCAAGGATTTCGATACCATGAACACGACCAACAAAAGCTATCAGATGACACGAAGAGAGGCGTTGAGCATTCTTGCCACCTTCCCTACGGTGACACTCGGCATGAAACCAGGGGTCGTTGTGCAGCCGACGCCAGCACAGTACGGGACCATCCTGGCTCATTGCTCAGCAAGTCTTGAGGCATGCTGGCAACTCTATCGGAGCAGTGATGCCAGTGCTGCACAACTCGCCTTTCAGTGTGTCGCCACGTATCTCCCCATTCTTACGACTATTGCCAAAGATTCAGGACCATATGCCAAAGAAGCGCTTCATTTCGCAAGCCAATATGCGCTTCTCAAAACGCTGCTTGGATGGGGACGCGTAGGGACAATAGCGACGATTCCCTATGCACAAGAAGCAATGAGCTTGAGCAAGGCCACTGGAGATATCTGGCTCCAACTGAGTGCCTATACCAAATTGGGATGGAGCTGCTCAGGGGTTCAGAAGCATAGACACACAGCACTGGAAACCATGCAAGAAGGCGAAAGCTTCTTGCAGAACTATCAGCATCTGAAAAATATGCCTTCGTTGCCTTCGTATGTCGTAGGTAACTTCTATTGTACGTACGCGCTTGTGCAAGCCAGGAACGGCAGGTCTCCAGATACGGCCCTGGGTATTGCAACTGAGAGCGATACGGGGGGAGACGAGCACACTGCCTTCATGATGTTTTCGCAATCGCAGCAGTGGCTGGAGGCTGCAAACGTCTGCTGTGCCAAAGGTGATCCATCGCAAACGATGCACTGGCTCGGAAAGCGCATTGATCCAGAAACGCTTGCGGCCCGCTCCGACGTTGCTCAAAGCGAACGAGGACGGATCGAAACGATCAATGTGATGACGCGTGCTCTACTGCAATCGAAAGATCGCGACATGGAACGTATCATTTCGGTTTGGACTGCCGGAATGCAGGGAGCAAAGGCACTCAAGGATGAAATGCTATATAACGAGGCCATGACGAATTTTGAAGGCATGCAAATTGTCTGGCCTGGTGAGAAACGGATTACGGAACTTCGTCCACTTACTGAATACTGGTAAGCGAGATCAACCTCAAAGAACAGGCTCCGATGAGTGCATCGGAGCCTGGGCCATTTCATGCCTCTGGACATCATAGCGTTCTGCAAACACATTCTTTCTCCTTTCCCATACCAAATGTTTGCTTCACCCGCAAAAACTGTATACTCTCCCCTCGTCCTTGTATCCTGAGGTCCATTCCTCCAGAGATATCTGGACAATACAGGAAAATCGTGCACACTCCCTGAACGCTCCGATCAATGCACTGAATCATTGCCCGATACCAACCCGCATCCAGCTCTCCGCAACCAGGGAAGTATACCTGACACTCCTTTAAAGTGTAAAGTGCTTCTTTTATTTCCTCAATACTCATAGCGCTATTTTCCTGCATGAGAGGATTGCATTCCCGTGTTCCATACCGAGTACCTCATCTTTACGCTCAAAACGGAGAGAGACAACGTTTCTGTCTTCATCCTGCAAGGCGATTGCCCTTCGCTATCTTTCCTGGATCTTTCTTCTTATTCTAAGCACTTTTCTTCATCTTCCCGTCGTAATGTGACATGGACTAGATCCATTCCTTTCTACGTGTTCCATTGTTCAAGTGCTTCACTGATCAATTTCTGAGCCGTCCGAATGGATTCATAAAACCCACGGGACCGTTCATTTCTTCCGTTCATATGTTCCTTCGCTCGTTTGAATGCTTTTCTGGCCTGCTCCAATTTCTGAATAAGCACTTCGCCTTTCCCCAACGCTTGACACTGCTCGATAGCGCTTTGTAAAAACTGAATCGTGCTCTGCAATTGTCCCGCGTCCACTTCACGCAGGCTATGCTCATCGAAAAAGAGACTTATTTTCTCTATATCTTTCGCTAATATATTTTGCATATCAAATAATGAAATACCTCTATACTTTCAAAAGATCCATCTGTAGGGAAAAGATAATTTACTGAGCTTATTCTTCTTCTTCGAGAACCACGTCAACCATGTCAAGCGTAAAATTCCATCCGTTATTGATCAGGGCCGAGAAACCAATGAGAACCTTCTCGGCTTCTGTGCGCTTCACTGGCAAATCTCGCAACATCGCATACACAACGCGATTGCCGACGCCAGCCTTTTCCGCCAGTGTCGGTATCTCGAAAGGATGCTGCGTTCTTAGTTGGGAAAGGGTGGGATTCTGACTCATCTCGTCTCTTCCTTTTGGTACTGACCCAAATACCATCAAGAGTGTATGTCTGGTTGACACGTTGAGAGCATGCCTTGAGGATTTTTCGGGCTGCTTGCTTCTCTACGGAAATACCCATCTCTCTCGCACACTCGTCTCGCGGCAACACCCCAGCCTTCTCTGCAAGACCATCGAGCAAGATCGTATGCTGGCATCGTCGTTGCCGCACGTTCGGTTTCATGGTTTTTTGATTCCCCATACCATTAAACCAAAGGTCAGACAGATGAAGTTTTGATTGTACAAGTCAATCACAAGCTGGGTGTACATATCGTCGAATGCTTCTGATGAGATGAGTCCAGAGGCCAGCAGATGGGGTTTGAGTTGAAGAAAAGAGATCTGGGTGTTTTCACTTGCCGGATAGTGGAAGGGTTCGCCATAGGTGGCATCCAGAATGAAAGGTCGCTTCCCGATGTCTTGAAATTCGGCGTTTTTGAGCAAGGAGCCGAGCATATGAACGATGCCCAGCGAACGCCCATCAACGGAAAATGACCTTCCTTGCGCACGAAATGCTTCAAAGAGACAGGCATTCAATTGCTGCAAAGGAACACTGTTGGAAATGCAACCTTCAATCTCCGTCAAGCGCAACATGCCCCCTGGCTTGAGCACACGCAGGCATTCAGCCAGCAATTCAGGCCACAACGCCGGAGAAAGAAAACTTTCGATGCAACGAGCGTTGATCACATCAACAGAAGCGTCTGCAAAGTGGAGCGGTTGCGTGATATCCATCACCTCAAACGTCGCGTTGGCGCGTTGCTGTGAAGTGGCGCGAGCATGGGCGTACTCGATCATGGTCTGACTGAGGTCGACGCCGATGACCTCGCTCTTCGGACAGGCAAAGGCCATGTCAAGCACCCAACTGCCGGGACCACAGGCCAAATCGACGAGGATACCTTGCATGGAAGAAAGATCCTCGCGTTCCACGAACGGTCCCCCCATCGCTTGCGTAAAGAGCCGATCCTGCTCAATTAAACGGGCTGTTTCCGTTGGGTCTTCTATATCTATAGGGTAATCATTTGCCATAGGACAGCTATCCTTTCCTCTTTGTTCGTGACTAATCGTGTTGGACGTTTCATAGGATGATCGGGATGAGAGCGGTTGTCCTCTCTGCTAGAGATGAAAGAGCCTCATGCAGAATCGCCACCCTTTCCGCTCATCTCGTTCACCGCAACATTTCTCCGATCCGCAGGCGACCAAACCGCTTCTACAATGACCTTTACCGCTTCATCTGGTCCCACAAGTGCTACTAATTGCTCATGAATAGCTCCAAGGTTATTCATACGAGCAGTGATGAACTCGTGTCGAGTGTTTCCCGCTGATAAACCGGTCAATCCACGTTGAGCTGCCGTATATTCCTCTGTGATGCGTTGTTTCAGTTGCGCAATGTCGCTTGGCATAATAAATATCCTTCTTTCAAAGAGCAGACAATGCATGACAAAGATGTAACTTTGAATGCAGGGCTGAACTACTAAAGAACAGTGTTGTATCCAAGTTCCAGAATCAGAACAACAATCTATAGGTATGATCTGCTGCTTTGTGATATATGAGGAGCAAGTATTGGATAGGGTACTTGCTGCCTCATAAAGATTGTCAAGTAACAATGCTGAGCTATCAGTGAACAGCATCGTCACCAACAATCATCGATAGTGTAGCTCGTTCACAGAGAAACTACGTCATCTATAGCGAATCAGTTCTAAGTCACTTCAACGTTTTTCCCTAGCGAGAAATGCAGCTCTATTGGTTGCATTGTGGTCGCTTTCAGGTCTCGTGAGCAGATAGGTCGAGTTCTGGTCTCTTCTAGGCCGGTTTTTCTGTCGTTTGCGTTGAACGTCAATATGTAGACAGTATACGGTGTTTTGTGATAGACTATCTACATAGTCCACGAGTATATTCATGAACAGCACACCGTTCATCTGCTCATCTACCACCTGATTTGGTGCCCGAAGCGACGCCGCAAAGTTCTGGTCGGGCCGGTACATGACCGATTGAAGCAGGTTATCCAGAACGTTGTTGATGAGCAAGGCTGGCAGATCCTTGAGTTGGCAATCCAGCCCGATCACGTTCATTTGTTCATCAGGAGCAACCCGTACACCCTGCCAACGGATATCGCACGACTCATCAAGAGTCGCTCGTCGCATCTCTTGCGGGAGGAGTTTGCGCACCTGATGCGTATGCCGTCCCTGTGGACCCGTAGCACGTTCTACAGTACCGCTGGCAATGTAAGTAGCGAGATCATTGCTCGTTATATTGAGAAGCAATCAACCGACTAAGCGAGAGAGGAGGTCAAGGGAACGTGCTCATCTACGAGTACAAACTCGATGGCACCAAAGCGCAATACGCAGCCATTGACGAAGCCATACGCACAACGCAGTTCATCCGCAACAAGTGCCTGCGCCTGTGGATGGATACGCGTGGGGTCAGCAAGAATGATCTCCAGTGCTATTGTGCAGTGCTTGCGAAAGCGTTTCCCTTCGCCGAAGCTCTCAACTCACAGGCGCGTCAAGCCAGTGCGGATCGAGCCTGGTTCGCCATCGCGCGCTTCTATGCCAACTGCAAAGCGAAGAAACCCGGCAAGAAGGGCTATCCGCAGTTTGTGCGCAATAACCGAAGCGTTGAGTACAAGACGACGGGGTGGCGACTTGAACCAGATGGTAGACACATCACCTTCACAGATGGCTGCGAGATTGGTCGTCTTCGACTGGTAGGCACGCGTGACATTGAAACCTTTCCTCTCCAGCAGATCAAACGGGTGCGCATCATCAGGCGTGCAGACGGATACTACACGCAATTTGTGGTCCAGGCCGAGCGGACCATTGAGCACATTCCAACAGGCAAGCCGATTGGGATTGACGTCGGTCTCAATGCCTACTCTACCGACTCAGAAGAGCGAACCGTTGAGAATCCTCGCTTCTATCGCAAGGCAGAGAAGAAGCTGAAACGCCTGCACCGTCGCCTCAGCAAAAAGCAGAAGAAAAGTAGTAACCGCAAGAAGGCCAGGAAAGCACTGGCAAAAGGCTATCTCAAAGTTCAGAGGCAGCGTGAAGATTTTGCCCGCAAACAGGCAAACGCGCTTGTCACATCTCACGATCTGATTGCTTTTGAGGATTTGAAGATAGCCAATATGGTTCGCAATCATCACCTTGCCAAATCGATCAATGATGCTGCATGGAGCCAGTTTCTCACCTGGGTACAAGCCTATGCAGTGATGCATGCCATCCCCGTGGTCAAAGTCGCCCCACACTACACCAGTCAGGATTGCTCAGCCTGTGGCACCCGCATCCAGAAAAGCTTGAGTGTGCGCACCCACATCTGTACCCATTGTGGCATAGTGATGGATCGAGATCAGAATGCGGCCAGGAATATCTTAGACAAGGCCGTCGGAAATGGCTCTGAGTACAGAGCCGGTTCCTCCTTTCAGTCAGATGAGCCGAAGGCTAGCCACAACAGTGGCGTTTCTGACTGTCTAAGAGGGTTCATCTGGGCAAAGAGGTGCCATTTCCGAAGGCTGTACCGTAGGGCATACGGCAACAGACACACCCGCGCGTGTGTGAAACGCTTCTGGACAGGAGACCGCTACTTTGTGTCAGCAATGGCACTGAGCAAGCCTCCTGGATGAAGGAAGAATTCCCCGTCTTTCAAGCGGGGAAGTGTCAACACGTACTCTCTCCATGAGATACAATAGAACTAACACGCTACGTAACCTTGTATCTTATACACACCGTCGTGTTTTTATAAAACTATTCAACAAGGTCTAGGCATTCAGAAACACTTCTGGCGCGGCTGGTGCTCCGCACATTTATCTGGATGCATGGCACATACATCTTAGGAGGAGCACGAAGCATGGCAATAGCAATTGAAAGCGTCGTGTCGCGCGCACAAAAACCGTTTAAAAATGCTGCACTCAGCGATTTTTCACAAGCAGATCAACAGTTGGCTCAGCAGGCTGCAATAGATCAGGTCAAGAGCGAGTTGGGGCGTAGCTATCCGCTGACCATTGGCGACAAGAAGATGAGCAGCGACCAGACATTTGCTTCGATTAATCCTGCCCAACCCGAACAGGTGATTGGACATTTTGTCAAAGCAACCGTCTCACAGGCAAATGAAGCCATAGCCAGCGCGGCCACGGCCTTCGAGTTATGGAAACATGTTCCAGCCGAAGAACGCGCAGGATACCTTTTCGCTGCCGCTGACCTGCTACGCCAACGCCGCTTCTCCATGAACGCCTGGATGATTTATGAGGCGGGCAAAAGTTGGATGGAGGCCGACGCTGATACAGCCGAAGCTATCGACTTTCTGGAGTTCTACGCCCGCGAGATGGTGCGTCTGGCGAAGGGTCAACCTCTGGTCCAGGTCGAGGGCGAGGATAACTCATTGGTCTATATCCCCCTTGGTGTCGCCGCTGTGATTCCGCCCTGGAATTTTCCGTGTGCGATTATGGTCGGCATGACCAGCGCAGCTATCGTCACTGGCAATACAGTTGTGCTCAAGCCTGCCAGCACAGCTCCGGCTATCGCTTATCAGTTTGTTCGTATCCTGGAAGAGATCGGATTACCTGCTGGCGTGGTGAACTTTCTGACTGGTTCAGGCGCAGTTATTGGCGATACATTGGTGGACCATCCACAAACACGCTTCATAGCCTTCACGGGATCACGTGATGTCGGCTTGCATATCTATGAACACGCCTCCAGGTTACAGAAGGGTCAGCGCTGGCTGAAACGCTCGATTCTGGAAATGGGCGGCAAAGATGCAGTGGTGGTGGATGAAACCGCTGATCTGGATGCTGCCGCTCAGGGTATTGTCACTTCGGCCTTCGGCTTCCAGGGACAAAAATGCTCCGCAGGCTCACGCGCGATTATCGTGGCAGAGGTCTATGATCAGGTGCTGCAAAAGGTTGTGGAGAAGACCAAACAATTAACGATGGGCGATGTCACACGACCAGATATCTTCATGGGTCCGGTTATCGATGAGAATGCACAGAAGAAAATTCTGGAGTATATTGAGATCGGCAAAACTGAAGGTCGTCTGCTCGTTGGCGGCGGATCACATGGTCCCGGTTACTTCATTGAACCAACCATCATTGCCGACGTCGATCCACAGGCGCGCATCGCGCAAGAGGAAATCTTTGGTCCAGTGCTCGCAGTGATTAAAGCCAAAGATTTTGCCGATGCTCTGGATATCGCCAATAACACCGAGTATGGCCTGACTGGCGCACTCTACTCGCACGATCCACAACGCATCACGCTGGCGAAAGAAGAGTACCATGTAGGCAATCTGTACTTTAATCGGAAATGTACCGGCGCATTGGTAGGTATCCAACCGTTTGGTGGCTTCAATATGTCAGGTACAGACTCTAAGGCCGGTGGCGGAGACTACTTGCTACTGTTCACACAGGCAAAGGCGATCTCCGTCAAAAAGTAGAAAGAAGGAGCGTCCCTTGGCAACAATAAAATCTCTTAGCCCCGGACTCTGGCAGCTTTCATTGCCATTCCAGGGAACATCAGGATTGATAGGTCCGTACCTGCTCGCCGGAAAAAATGAACTCGCACTTATTGATCCCGGCCCGGAAACAACAGCCGATGCGTTGAAACTGTCGCTAAGTGAAGCCGGTTTTACACTGCAGGATGTCACACATGTGCTGGCTACACATATCCACCTGGATCACACAGGCGCGGTGGGTTCTCTGCTGCCCGCAATGCCCAAAGCCCAGGTGTATGCGCATAGTAAGGGCGCTCCACACTTGATTGATCCGACAAAATTCGTGGCAAGCGCTAGCCGCATCTATGGCAGACGTATGCAGGAACTATGGGGTAAGGTTGAAGCAGTCCCGCAAGAGCGCGTCCATGTGATTGATGGGGGCGATGTCCTCACTATCACTGGTCGCCGCCTGGAAGTGCACTATACACCAGGTCACGCGATCCATCACGTGGTCTTTTTTGATGTCCACTCCGGCGAACTGTTCGTAGGCGACGTGGCAGGCGTACGCTTGCAGAATGTCGATTACGTACGACCACCAACGCCACCACCAGATCTGGACCTGGAAGCATGGTCCGAGAGTTTGCACTTGCTCAAACGCTTGCACCCCGACGTGCTCTATCTCAGTCACTTTGGTCTCATCAGTGCTCCAACGCACGTGATAGATCGCTTGCGCGAAAAGCTTTTCTCGTGGGGCGATTTTGTGCTGGGGGCGATGCGCGACGGGAAGAGCGAGGATGAAATTATTCACGACCTGCGCACGTATACAGAGCCAGAGTTGCTGCGTTGCGCGGGCAACGATGCTACAGCGCTGACACAGTATGATCTGGCAACGAATTATCCAATGACGGTGCAGGGCTATATGCGCTATTGGCAGAAACATCACCCGGAGCGCTTGTAGCGTTTGTTCGCAGGATGTTACAAGCGCGTTTCATGAGTTTTGCGTCAGATTGCCTCTCTATCTCGCCCCATTCTGGGTAGAAGAGAGGCATAGTTCTCTCACGCTATCAACGTGTGTAAATTACTAATTTCAGAGAAAGTCAAGCTAATGAGAGGTGCTCTCCGGGACAGGTCGTACATAAGCTTCGTTTCCATAGACGTCGTTGACGACGATAGCAGGAAAGTCTGCAAACTCAAATTCAAACAGTGCCTCTGGTCCCAGATCCTCGAACGCGACGACCCGCGATGCGCGAATGCGCCGGGCAAGCAGTGCTGCCGCTCCCCCTATAGTTCCCAAATAGACTGCGCCATACCGGATGAGCGCTGCTTTTACCTCGGGCGAGCGATACCCTTTGCCAATTAATCCTCTCACTCCTTGCTGAAGCAGCGGAAGAGTATAGGGGTCCATACGACTGCTGGTCGTCGGACCTGCTGGTCCTATCACATGACCTGCTGTAGCGGGCACGGGACCAACATAGTAGATCACCTGATTCTGGAAGGCAACTGGCAGTTCTTTCTGCTGGCTGATCAATTCTACGAGTCGCTTGTGTGCCACGTCCCTTGCACCGTACACGCGTCCACTGATCAGAAACTCGTGTTCCAGCTTGCAAAACAGAAACTTGTTCTGCGGTAAATGGCGTCTGGAGAACAATCGGATCAATATTCATTGAGCTTTCCTTAATATATGAGTGTGACGCGACGTGGAGCAGAGCAGTTCAGATTCACTGCGACTGGAAGCGCTGCAATATGTGTTGGCTGACTTTCGATATGCACTGCCAGAGCGGTACTTTTTCCTCCAAATCCCTGAGGACCGACACCCAGGCGATTGATAGCCACAAGCAGTTCCTGCTCAAGTTGAGCAAAATGGGAAGCCGGATTGGCCTGCCCAAGAGGCCGCATCAGCGCTTTTTTCGCGAGATATGCCACGCCATCAAACGAGCTGCCTAAACCAACGCCAACAATCATGGGCGGACAGGCATTTGGCCCCGCACGGCCCACAACCTCTAACACATACTGCTTGACCCCTTCAACTCCAACTGAGGGAGGAAACATCCGCAACCCACTCATTAACTCGCCCCCAAAGCCTTTCATCAACGCAATGATTTTCACTTGTGAGCCGGAAACAAGCTCATAATGGATGAGTGGAGGCGTATTATCTCGCGTGTTGACGCGCAGCAATGGATCACTGACAATTGACTTGCGTAACGTTCGATAAGCCCGACGAACAGCATCCTCCAACGCGGAATACAAATCACCTCCGATGAAATGGACATCCTGCCCGACTTCGATATTCAGGATGGCCATTCCCGTGTCCTGGCAGGTAGGGATCTGCTCGTTGGCAGCGTATGCGGCATTTTCGAGCAGCATTCCGATGATATCGCGAGCAAGGTCGGCTTCTTCGTTGTGCTGCGCCGCTTGTAGCGCTTTCAGGTAGTCAGGTGGCAAATGATGCGCTGCTGCAAAAAGAGCCTTTTCTATTTCATTTCCCAATTCTGTTACGTCGATTTCTCGAATTGTATGAGCAACAGGCATAATGCACCTCCTTCAAGGTTTTTCTCTTCTTTCAAGCAATTGGATGGAGTACAATAGAGTATAACATAAGCCACGGAATTTGGTAATTTACAAGTTCGTGATGCTAGAAAACCTCAAATGGCATTCACAGATTGTTACTGGATAGGAGGTGTTGGTCGATACGAAAGACACCCAGATTGACAAGGGCCGGTCCCAGATCTTGCAATGCTTCAATGATGAGTTGATGCGCATCTTTCTCTCCAATAATAGGGGCACAAAAATGCTGACAGATAGCAATCAGGGCGGTAAAACCTTTCGAGCAGATCTTCGCGCGACATACGGTCCAGGTGCGTACGATCAGTAATCTGTAGATAGCCCGTAGACGCGATCTTCAGGCTAGCAAAGGCAGGAAAGGTAGAGGAGCAGTCAGCCAGGATGTCTTGCAAGACGCTGAAGGCTTCCCGTGGACCAACCAGATGCGCAACAGCGATAGAGACACGACGTGTTCCCTCGATGAGCACACGCCACTCCCAGGGCGCGATCAGTTGCTGCGCATCCGAGGAAGAGATCACATCACCGTCTATAACACGTGGGATTGGCGGCTGAGGTAGCGCAAGAACACCACGCTGCGATAATTGGACCAAGACCTGCTCTAACAGTTGCTCATGCGCCTCATTCAACGTTGCATCAACAGTCGCAGCCCCACGATCAAAGCGGACACTCGCGCGTTTCCATTCCTGCAGCTCCAGCAGAATCTTGTGTGCATCACCGTGATAGCCAACCACGTGCACCAGTTTGCCAGCACGGAAGTAAAGATGGACAATCGTAAGATGATCCAGATTGCGCAGAGAAAGACGACCAAACGCACGCGTACGTTTGATATGATCAACAACCGCAGCTAGATCGGTAAGCGAACCTTGCCACGATGCTCCAAAAAGACTAGCCTGGGCCACTATAAACTACCGCTTTCTATGCGAAAATCCCCAATTACAAATGCCCACATGATATTGCCTTGCATTCAGATGAGAAATATGCTAATGATCATGCTCACATAATACATAGAAGCCCCTCCATATGTCAAGAAAATTAGGAGCAGCAGGCGCATCAATTTAGGTCTATGGTGATCTTTGTCGCTATAAACTGCACACTCTCAATGCGAAGAAGTGATACGCGGGTGTTCGATTACGAAGAAATGAGCGCGACCAGCAAAAGATGACACAATTTTTCTACTGGCCGCACCAGCAAAACAGAGCAATGGGCAGAGAAACAAGAGCATGATGATCTGCACAAGGGATGTTATAGTGAAACCATACGCAACGCGCGCTCGGACCCCTCACCGTCCTGAGACTCTTCAACAGGGCGATGAACCAGCGTGTAGCCTACCCCTGGTACCGTCATAATAAACTGAGGATTGCTCGGATCAACTTCGACTTTTTGACGGAGATGACGAATATGCGATTTGATCAGATAAGCATCGCCATCGCCCGCATAGCCCCATACATGCGTGACGATCTGGTTAGCAGTACAGACATCATTGACATTAATAGCCAGCAAATGTAAAAGTTTACTCTCGGTGGGTGTCAAACGGGCAGTTTGACCATTGACAGTAACCTCGTTCCGCAGTGAATCAATGCTGATAGCACCAACAGAGAGTTGCGCAGAAGACCGCCGCTCTACATTGGTACGCGCGCGCCGACTGACCGCACGTATATGCGCGACAAGTTGGGAAGGGTAGAAAGGCTTACGTAAGTAGTCATCAGCACCGGATTCTAAAGAGCGGATCTCGTCTTTTACATCACGGCCATCAGTCACAACGAGGGTAAGTGCATCATGCACCATACGCAACTCTCGACACAGAGAAAGCATATCCACATCTTTGAGCGTGATATCCAGGATCACGAGATCTGGTTGATACTCAAGCCACTCGCTCCTGGCACGCTCAACAGTATATGCACGATGAACCTCATAACCCAATGTCTTAAGCCAATTCGTAAGCATATCGACCAAATCACGGTCACTATCAATGACCAGTAACTTCATCATTTCACCTCTTTGCTTCACTGACAGCATAAAAAGCACTTTATAGCAAAAACACACTATTTCTTCTAGCACTATTGTATACAACAAGTTTATTCCAGAGGTTAAGCAAGTCAGACGAAAGGTACTTCGAGGAATTGATTGCCGACTGCTAACATACACTTCCCCTCAAAACAAAACAGTCAGCAAGAAAATGTAGCTGCAACATATGCAGCAATGGACTACATGTAACCACAGAATAAACCCCTACTGTGATAGCATTATCGACTGTCTCCTGATGAATACTATACCTTACGCATTCCCAGATTGCAACATAGAAATGTATAATTGCTCACACTTTGCCGAGTCTCTGAAGATACAATTTTTTACGCTCAAACAACTTTGGACCTCTATAGAAGTTTCTATGTATATAGAAGCAAAAATGCCTTTTTCTCATATATAAAATCAAGGGAACGTTTGAAAATATCATACAACATGTGAGAACTACTATCTTTACAGCTTTCATCATAAATTACAATCACTCACAAAAACACATTTATAGTAGAACTTCGCAGGTGTAAGAGACCAAAAAAAGACGACCTTCGTTGTGCGAAGGTCGCAAGATAGAGAGTTATGAAACGTTAAAAAGTGATATTGCCCTGCATTCAGATGAGCAGCAGATAAAAAAATCAGGGGGTGACAAGCAAAGCGATGCCAATGCCTAACAACCCACCAACAAATACTTGTATTGGCGTTCCCGATCAATTCACGCAAACGCTTTTCGGCCATGGGGCTACCTTGAAAAATTCCCTCGATCATCTGGTTAAGAATACGTGCTTGAATACTTACCGCACGGCGCACACCGGCAGCATCATACATCACAATGCTAGCCAGCACAACTGCAATAGCAAAGGCTGAGGAACTAACACCCATCATACGCCCAGTCGCAGTTGCCAGACCCGTCACCAGCGCTGAATGCGAACTGGGCATACCTCCCGATGAAACCAGACGACTCACGACGAGCTTACGCTCACGAATTCAGCTCGTAAAGGGTCTTACAGATCTGGGCTATCGCCCACGACAAAAAAGCTGCCAGCAAAACGTGATTGTCGAAGAGTGAAGTATTCATTCTATCTTTAGTAATCTTTCCTTTTATAAATCCAGAGGGAGTAAAGAAATAGTACCAGCACTATCAACGCCCAATTGCTGCACAGACAATTCCGCCTTCTGCAATAACTCATTGCAATGCTGAGCCAATTTCATCCCCTCTTGATAATACTGCAAAGATTGATCAAGGGGCAACTTGCCATCCTGCAAGGCTGCGATAGCAGCTTCTAACTGCTCAAAAGCCTCCTCAAAAGACTTTGTTTCCATGTGTTTCTCCTAATACCCATAGGCATTCAGAAACGCAACTTTCGTTGCTAGAAATGTGCCAGAGCACATTTCTCATCTGAATGCAAGGCAATATAACAATGGCCTCAAGAGACAAGCATATTCCACATCCAAATAGGTGCTGCGCACAGAGAAAGATTAAGCACGAACATCGACTACGATAGAGCCATCTTGCACCTGAATGGTCAATTGTTCTGTGGGGTGCACTTGCTGTACACTGGTTACAACTTGCTGGTCTGTAACTCGTCGCACAATCGCGTAGCCTCGGGCGATGGTCAATAATGGACTTGAAGAATGCATTTGTAAGGCAAGGCCGCGTAAACGCTCTGCATGCAACGAGATAGTATGCTGCATATGCGTCTGCAAGCGCTGAACCGCATCATCAAGCTGCTCGCGGTTGGATCACTAATCAAGCTTTGTGGACTGGCTCGCTGTAAATCACGCTGTGCTCGCGCCAATGAAGCATTAAGATCATACAACTGCTCTTGCAGGAGAGTGCTCAATATGTGTTGTTTTTCCTGTAGATCGCTCTGCCAGGTGGCTATATCAGGCACGAACAGCCCCGTGGCCGCGGCGGTTGGCGTCGAGGCGCGATGATCTGCCACAAAGTCAGTAATGGTCAATCGGTTTCGTGTCCAACGCCGCTGATGACGGGAATACGCGAGCGGGCTATCGCCCGTGCCACAATTTCTTCATTGAAAGCCCACAGTTCTTCGATTGACCACCACCACGCCCCAACAATGACGACCTCGGCCTCACCATGTTCATTCAGCTATCCAGTGCAGCCGCAATAGATGCAGGGGCGTCGGCTCCCTGCACTACGCGGGCGCAAGAAGGACGTCGGGCGAGCGGGTAGCGCGTCCGTAGTACGCGTATCATATCACGGAGGGCGGCGGCCTCGGCGATGGGCGATACCAACTATCGATGGTCGGGCAGGAAGTGGCGCTTTTACGCTCCACGTCGAAGAGACCCTCAGCGGCCAATCGGGCTTCAGTTGCTCAAACGCTGAAAGAGTGCCCCCTCACCCAGCGGATCTGACATCATCTACGTACAATTGCCATTTGCCATCTCGCTCGTAATATGAGATACGACCGTTCACGGCCAGCGCCATGCCATCGCGCAATGCAGGTGCAGCAGTGCGCCGGCGTGAGACTTGAAGAAGACACACAACAGTTGAGCGTCCCCTCTTTCAACGTGAAATAGCAGTGTCCCGAAGGATACGTCTTGCAATTAGAGACTTCACCATGCACCCAGATATTCTGTAGGCTATCGTTCGTCTCTAAAAGCTCTTTGAGGTACACTGACAGGGCAGAAACACTGATAACCGAGGGCGCATCCAGGGTATCGAACAACTGCATAGCGCTTACGCTCCCTCTGCGCTGTCAATGACC
>CAWDJJ010000002.1:0-1447024 GCA_963802635.1 uncultured Chloroflexia bacterium
ATCGCCTGGCATTCAGATGAGCAGCAGATAAAAAATGAGGGGGGCGCAGAGCAAAGTGATGCCAATGCCTAACAACCCACCAACAAATACTTGTATTGGCGTGTGCCCGATCAATTCACGCAAACGCTTTTCGGCCATGGGGCTACCTTGAAGAAATATTCGCACCATCTGGTTAAGAATACGCGTCGTGAAGACAACCACCGCATGGCGCACACCGGCAGCATCATACATCACAAACGCCAGCCAGCACAACTGTAATAGCAAACTCAACTATATCGAAATCACCCACATGCCCAGTTGCAGTTGCCAGACCCGTCACCAGTGCTGAATGGCCAACCGGGCATTTTCCCGATGAAACCAGACGACTCACGACGAGCTTACGCTCACGAATCAGCTCGGGGAGCTAACCAGACCGCGCTATCGCCGATGGAAAAAGCTGCCAGCAAAACGTGATTGTCGAAGAGTGAAGTATTCATTCTATCAGTAATCTTCCCTTTTATAAATCCAGAGGGAGTAAAGAAATAGTACCGACACTATTAATGCCCAATTGCTGGCAAGACACCTGCCTTCGGGAATAACTCATTGCAATGCTGAGCCAATTTCATCCCCCTCTCTTGATAATACTGCAAAGATTGATCAAGGGGCAACTTGCCATCCTGCAAGGCTGCGATAGCAGCTTCAACTGCTTGAGCCTCCTCAAAAGACTTTGTTTCCATGTGTTTCTCCTAATACCCATAGGCATTCAGAAATGCAGCTTTTGTTAGAAATGTGCCAGAGCACATTTCTCATCTGAATGCAAGGCAATATAACAATGGCCAAAGCATATTCCACATCCAAATAGGTGCTGCGCACAGAGAGAAAGATTAAGCAGGGACATTGACTACGATAGAGCCATCTTGCACCTGAATGGTCAATTGTTCTGTGGGGTGCACTTGCTGTACGGGTTACAGCTTGCTGTTGTAACTTGTCGCACAATCGCGTAGCCTCGGGCGATGGTCAATAATGGACTTAAAGAATGCATTTGTAAAAACAAGGCCTAACGCTTGCATGCAACGAGATAGTATGCTGCATATGCGTCTGCAAGCGCTCGACCGCATCATCAAGCTGCTGGCGACGATCACTATTAAGTCTTGCGGACTGGCGGGCAGTCACGCTGTGCTCGCGCCAATGAAGCATTAAGATCATACAACTGCTCTTGCAGGAGAGTGCTCAATATGTGTTGTTTTTCCTGAGATCGCTCTGCCAGGTGGCTATATCAGGCACAACAGCCGCGGCAGTCGGCGTCTGAGCGTGCTGATGTGCCACAAAGTCAGCAATAGTAAAATCGGTTTCGTGCCCAACACCGCTGACCACGGGAATACGCGAACGGGCTATCGCACGCGCCACAATTTCTTCATTCAAAGCCCACAGCTTCCGATTGAACCCCCACCACGCCCAACAATCACAACCTCTGCCTCATCATGTTCATTCAGCAAATCCAATGCAGCCGCAAAGCAGGCAGCCTCAGCTCCCGCACGCGGGCGAAAGAATGACGCCAGCCAGCGGGTAGCGCGTCCGCAGTACCCGCAACATATCCCGTAGCGCGGCTGCTTGCGGCGATGTGACAATGCCAATTATCGTTGGTTGAGCAGGTAAAGGGCGCTTACGCTCCACGTCGAAGATACCAGCGGCCAATCGGGTCTTCAGTTGCTCAAAACGTTGAAAGAGCGCTCCCTGACCAATCGACAGCATCTACGTACAATTGCAGTTTGCCATCGCTCGTAAAATGAGATGCGACCGTTGACGCCAGTGCCATAATGCCATCCCGCAACGCAGGTGCAGCAGTGCGCTGGCGAGGAGACTTAAAGAAGACACAAAGCAGTTGAGCGTCACCCTCTTTCAACGTGAAATAGCAGTGTCCAGAAGGGTATGTTCCGTGAAAACCAGTAATCACCACTACTGAGAGATTGCAAGGATATCATTGGTCTCGAAGCTCTTTGAGGTACACTGACAGGGCAGAAACACTGATAACCGAGGGCGCATCCAGGGTATCGAACAACTGCATAGCGCTTACGCTCCCTCTGCGCTGTCAATGACCATTAGTTGTTGCCCATACTCGACCGCCTGACCGTCCTGCACCAGCACCTCAACAACACGCCCAGCCACAGAAGACTCAATCTCGTTCAGTACATTCAGCGATTGGATGGTCCTTACGCGGGCAACGCCGCTGACATGATCCCCAAGCGCTACCAGAGCTTTCCCCTTCGGCCTGCCCCAGGTATGAAAAATGCCAACCAGCAGTGCGATAACCGTATACTTCGTCTTCGACGAGTGCAACAATTTCAGCGGGAACAGGCGCTACAACCTGCAATTCGCCAGGGTCATGGCTCGCCGGAACTTTTGCTTTGCGCAACACCAGATGCATACCCTCTGCAGCGCGCTTCACTTCGATCTCAGAAACGTCACTCTCGTCCAGCAAGCTCACAAGGCGCTGAAGCTGCGCAGTACTGTATGTTGACGGTATCCTGCTTCTCACGGGAGGGTGCCTCCGCGTGATGGGGATACTCCTTGCTGCCATCTATTCTCTCCATCGATACCTTTCCAGAATGCATTTGGGTATTAGACGCGCTCTACATAGGCTCCCGACGTCGTATTCACGCGGATAAGCTCACCCGTCGAGATGACGAAGCGGAACCTGTACGACCAGGCCCGTCTCGTGTCGCAGGCTTAGTACCACCTGTCGCAGTATCACCCTTGAAACCTGGCTCACTGTATAGGTACATGCAGACGACCTTTTCAGGGCAGTTCGACAGACAACGGCTCCTCATTGTAACGCACAATGATTAATTCCAGGTTGTCAACCAGATAGTTTTTAGCATCACCTAACTGTGCTGAGGTTAATACGATGTCTCATACGTACTCGTTTCCATAAAATGATATTGATCATCATCTTGATACTGATAAGTCACATTACGACTGATCCAGGTAGATACGCTTAAATTTATCGCCTGCATCACACGTACGACTCAATATCGCACCAGAACGCAAATTGCGCACTTTCATACGCACAATTGCTCCTCCACGACCAATTTTCACGTGCTGCCAATCTATAATACTACAGAGTTGACTTTCAAATTCAATGGTAAATCCCTTTCTGAGGTCGCCAGTCGATATCATAAAAAAATCTCCTTTAACGCTGAATCACCAGTTCCGTCGGCGATTGCGTCAGTACTTCAACACCATCTTCTTTCACCAGGACACAGTCTTCGACCCGTGTGCCGGTCCAGCCGGGAATATAGACACCAGGCTCAACAGTCACAACACTGCCCGCCGGTAGGACCACGGTTTCAGGAGTGCGCTGTGCGAGGTTAGGTCCTTCATGAATTTGTAAACCAACTCCATGACCGGTACTGTGAATATAATATTGTGCTAATCCAGCAGCATCCAGGACATTGCGGGCTATCGCGTCTCCCTCACGGCCAGGGATGCCAGCATGCAACCCCTGCTCACAGGTCTTCATAGCACTTAAAACAGTCTCATAGACCTCACGCATACGTGGCTCCACTGGCTCACCAAGGCAGATAGTGCGCGTCATGTCCGCGCAATAGCCTTTGTAACGCGCGCCCATGTCAATGGTGATCAACTCACCAGGCTGAATACGACGTGTGCCGGGGACCGCATGTGGCATTGAGCCATTAGGACCGGATGCCACGATGGTATCAAATGCTGTCCCATCCGCTCCCAGTTCAACCATCGTACGCGAAATTTCCCAGGCCACTTCCTTCTCAGTCATACCAGGCTGAATCCACTGGCAAATGTGTGCAAATGTTTCATCCGTAATAGCAATGGCACGCTTCAATAAGGCCAGTTCCTGAGGCTGCTTGACCCAACGCTGCGTGCCGAGTACAGTCTGCGCAAAAGGTTGCAAGGTGAAAATACCCTTACCGGCCTGGCTGTACTTCTCATAAATCGCATAGCTGACTTCCGCTGACTCAAAGCCAATCTTCTTCCAGGCATGCTCGTCTGCCAGAGATGCAATAGTCTGTGCATATTCACGATCTGGCGGGACAACAACTTGCCAGCCAGGTGCCTCACGCTTAGCAATCTCCTGGTAAAGTGTGTTCGTGAGCAAAATTTGTTGCTGCGCTCCCACCAGCAGAAAATTAACACCAGCTTCATCATTCAACCACCCACTGAGATAGGAGCTGTTCTGCGGCTGCGTGACAAGAAAAGCATCAACGCCTTGCTCCGCTATCCATGTACGAAATTGCTGTATGCGATCTTGACTCATGCCTATCCCTCTTTACTGCTATCCAGAGCATGTCAATACCGGTTAAATATAGATGCCTTGCGGCAGAAATAATCGCCACATTCTGAGATCAGACGCTTCGCGCTGCCTTACGCGAGATCGCACCAGTTCGTCATTTGCGCTATCGCACATCAAGCAATGCTTTCTTCACGAACTAACTCCACCAGTGCTTCCAGCGCATAGAGATAACTACGCCAGCCAAGGCCCGCAATCTGCCCACGACAGCTAGCCGCAATGACTGAATGTTGCCGGAACTCCTCGCGAGCATAGATGTTGCTTAAATGAACCTCTAACGTGGGAAGCTTAGCAGAACTAATGGCATCCCGCAATGCCAGCGAATAATGCGTAAATGCCCCCGGGTTGATAATCAGACCGGCTACCGTTGTTGTATGCTGCTGAATAGAGTCAATCAATGCTCCCTCGTAGTTTGATTGGAAACATTCAACTGTGACGCCAAGAGCAGCAGCACGCTCTTGCAAGCGCTGATGAATCTGCTCCAGAGTGACTGTACCATAAATGCCCGGCTCACGCGTTCCCAGCGTATTCAGATTAGGTCCGCTCAAAACAAGAAAGTTGAGCATCGCTTACAGTTCCTCTCCCGCAAAAAAAGCTTGAATAACACGTATGACCAGTTCATCAGGCAAAGGCGTAACCACAACCTCGCCAATACGCGTTGGCATAATCCAGCGTACCCGCTTGCCAACGACCTTCTTATCCAACTGCATAGCCGCCAGGATATCCTGTGCTTGCACCGGTCCGCGATAGACCACGGGCAAACCCAGGGCTGCCAGTAAACGCTTCTGACGTGCTACGTCTGATGCTGCAAACATGGCAGATTGCCGAGCTAGAGCTGCTGCAACGACCATACCCAGCGAAACAGCTTCACCATGCAACCACTCACCATAGCCAGAGACATTCTCTAACGCATGCGCCGCCGTATGGCCGTAGTTCAAGATAGCGCGACGTCCCTGCTCACGCTCATCGCTCTCGATCACAGATGCTTTCAAAGCGATACAACGCGCCACGATCTGGCAGAGCAACGCAATGGGAGGCTGAGAAAAGTCCCGCAATGCGGTAGCATGCGCTTCCAACAAGGTGAATAACTCAGTATCCAGTATGATACCATACTTTACAACTTCTGCCCATCCCTCGGTACGTGAGCGTTCAGGCAGCGTCAGTAGCGTAGCCGGGTCGGCAAGAACCAGGCGCGGATGATAAAAAGCGCCGATCAGGTTTTTCCCGCGCGCGTGATTGATACCTGTCTTCCCGCCAATGGCGGCATCGACCTGTGCAAGTAATGAGGTAGGAACTTGAATAAGCGGTACCCCACGTAGATAGGTGGCAGCCGCAAAACCTACCAGATCCCCAACAACACCACCTCCCAGCGCTATCAGCGCTTCACGACGCTCGGCATGCTGCTCCAATAGCCAGTCGTAGATAGCATTGAGCTGCTGCATTGATTTACTACCCTCGCCCGCCGGGATTGTATAGATATGTGGCTCAAAACCGGCAGCCGTGAGATTGTGTGTGATCCGCGTGACATAAAGATCGTGCAGGTGGCTATCGGTGAAGAGAAAAATACGCGGTGGTAATTGCAATGGTGTGAGATACTCAGCTAGCCGATCAATGCCCCCCCAATCAACAACGGCATCATAGCCATCAGCAATAGCTATGTGGCGCACCAGGGGTGCCATCTGATCAGCATTATCAGTATCGGCAAGCATAGTTATAATCTCCTGAGCCACCTGTTCAGCGCTTTTTTCAACGGTGGAACAGGTGATATCAGCCTCTTGATACCAGGCTGAACGCATAGTCGATAGTTGTTGTAATAAGGCCAGTGGGTCAGGACCGGCAAGCAGTGGGCGCAATTCAGGAGTCAGGCCATGCGCAACTTCTACAGCATGCTGTTCGCGCATACGCTGTAAAGCAATATGCGGCTCAACGTGCATGAAGATACGCAGGCCACGCTCAGCCATCAAGCGACGATTTTCGGAACGCATAACGATCCCCGCACCGGTCACGATGATAGCTGCCGTGGTATTTTGAGCAACTTTTGTCAGGATGCGGCTCTCACAAGAGCGGAAGTAATCCTCGCCATGCCGCGCAAAGATGGCTGGGATACGTTCACCAGACTCCTCTTCGATGAGCGCATCGATATCCAGTAAAGGTCGGCCCAAACGTTGCGCTAGCATACGGCCAACCGTACTTTTGCCACTGCCCGAAAGCCCGATTAAAAATACGTGTCGCATGACAGCAGTATAGCACACAAAAGCAGAAGCTGTGCCAGCGGGCGACTTCGTGCTCATTGACACAGGACGCATGTTCGTCTATAGCAAAAGTTGTAAAGTTTTGTCAAATGCCATTGATGTACGCATTGATGTAAAAATGAGGGTACAAAAAGCACCCGGTAACACGTAAAGGGTACTGTAACGTTAGTGGATGATTTAAACGTCGTCTCTAGTATGGTATAATCCTAATAAATGAGTTGTGGATTCAAGGAGTGATGCCAGTGTCTACCTATGATGACCGGTTAGCTGCCCTAGAACGCAAGGTTACGTCTCTGGAGATTCGGCGGTTTGCCGACGAAAGAAAGGCGCAAGAGCATGCCCCTTCAGAGCAAGGCCATAACCTTCGAGAGATGAATGAAAATATAACCATATTTCTTGGTATTGTCACCATACAAGAAGAGCATATTAGAGAAGTTCGAAACGATGTGAGTGTTATTAAAGAGCATATCACGTCTTTAGAAACAAAGTTTGATCAGCGTATCACGTCTTTAGAAACAAAATTTGATCAGCGTATTATGTCTTTAGAAACAAAATTTGATCAGGTCTTGAAGCTTCTCGCTCCCCCTGCAAAAGCAGATGAATAGCCTGCAAGAGATATGGCAAGCCTGTTAATCACTCCATAATTCCCTGCGGGATATGTTACCACAATTTGCTCATGAGGACTAGATCTAGTACATGAGAATACACTCAACCAGGCTGGTTACAATCAGCTTGCTGAAGCGGTCCCATACGACAAAGTAACACTACCTACCTGGGGCATCCACATGATGGGATCGTTCGCCAGATCGATACGGATATACTGTGTCCCAGAAGGAACAGCATTCGCAGGCCCATAAATCGTCGTGTAAATGTCGGAAATGTCAGTAGTGCCGCTCGTATCAGTACTTGCATCAAACACTTTTGTGATGGGCACCGTATTTTGCAGAGCTAAAGGTGTCCAGTTCGTTCCGTCAGGAGACGTATCAACAGAAAAACTGTTCGCGCTATTCGGGCTATCGAGATAGACCTGAGCCTGAAAATTCGAGATATTCTGATAGTGATACACGAAATTCTGTGGCACACTGCTGTAGCGTTTGACACGTGAAGTATCACCCGCAAACCAGGAATCATGAATGGTATCAAAAACTAACCCATCAGTATGAGAATAGGTCATTGACCAATCATTAAGATTATCGACAATGGTACTTGATGTACTTGTCGCTGTACTTGTTGGTGTGCTGGCTGCCATGCTCGTTGGCGTACTTGTTGGTGTGCTGGCTGCCATGCTCGTTGGCGTACTTGTTGGTGTGCTGGTTGCCATGCTCGTTGGCGTACTTGTTGGTGTGCTGGTTGCCATGCTCGTTGGCGTACTTGTTGGTGTGCTCGTGGCTGCACTTACAGACCCACCCGCACCGAGAGTTGTGAGCAAAACCATGCTATTCGCTGGAACTGTCACATTCACACCACTACCCAAAGTAGCATTAATAGTGGTAACTGGCACAGGGAAACCATTACTATCCACAGAACGCTGTCCATCAATATAGTTATATTGATTGAACTTGGCGCTCCCGGTCCCAGGAATAGCAACAGACAACGCTTCATCGGAACTATTCTGATTTACAAATGCGAGCGTCCAGGCTGAACTAGAGGCTGTTGTCCGGGCTGCCACAACGCGTAAGCCAGAAGTATTTACTGCAGGAGCATAGATAACAGAACCGGGCCTAAAATAGCGTGTTAACAGACTCCAAGAATAGAACCAGGGATTCAACGTACCAGCCACCACATCACCCAGGCCACACTGTTTTGTACCTGATGAAGCAACAAACAAATTATTGTCAAGGCACCACGCGCTACTTCCACTCAAACCAGCACGAGCAAGCTGTATCCCGTAATCAGCCATACCCAGGCCATACGCGTACGTATCAGTTACTCCTGGCACATCTGGATTCCCAATCCCCATTTCACCAAGAAAAATCGGCTTATTAGAAGGATCATTTGCGTCAATCGTTTGACGTTGATTACTTAAAGCGCTCTCTTCATTGTCGCTGCTAATACTCGAGCCTGAATCGTAGCGATGCCACTCATACGCACCAAGATGAGCCTGTTCGTCGGACGCAGCGGCACCATTCCAGTTATCAAGACAGGTATCAGGTCCCACAATGGCAACTTTTCCTAACAAGTTGTCGTTACGAAGAGCGGTATACAGGTTATTGACCGCCGTCTCCCATCCACTCAAAGTATACTCACCCTGACCATTAAAGTTACAGTCAATCTCGTTGGGAGTATGATAATACTTAATATTTGTATATCCCTTTGTATTGATCATATAGTTCAAGAAATCAGCTTGAACCTGGGCAAACTGTGTTGATGTAAAATCAACCCCGTTGGGTACTTGCCAGGTGCCAATGACCAGGGTTGTGCTCGTACCTTTGAGATGATCTAACATACGATACCACGATTGCATTGAAGGGGCATTCCAATCATAGCTTGGGCAGCCGGATGCCGTACACATGCCGAAATTGTCCGTTGTACGCATAAGACCAGGATTCATATAATCCACACGAGCAAAAAGCGTATTCCACTGGCTGTCGGTCAGAGATGTCTGAATATTGCCATATTGCGCCCCAAACCCTAACCAGGGATAGTTCAACGCATCTTGAGAAGATAGAGTAATCGTCGTTGCAGCATGCGCAGCCATGTTGCTCCGCGCGATGATCAGCACAGATGAGATGAGAAATATACCCATGACACAGAGTACAGACCCCTTCATTACCCATTTTTGGCTCATGTATCACCCCTTCTTGGAACTTAAATACAAAACGATTCCTCAAAAATGGTATCAGAAAGGATGGTGCCATATCTAGTCGAAAATAGGGTCATATTGCCTTGCATCTAGGCAAACAGCCAGACTCAACATTATTTCATAATGGCAAACTTACGAAAAAAGATTAAAAAGGGTAGTGATAGTGTTACATCGACTATCGCTACCCTCTTTAATCAAAAAACAATGTTTCGCTGTTTTTTTCTAATAAAGCTCTTCTTCTCTAATATTGGTACTCTGGGAGTTCACCAGACTAAACGTTGTGGTATCCACCGAACTGACGTATTGCTGATCAGATAGCCCTTCGCGCTGAAAGGCTTGCGCACGGTTGTCGTAGATCTGGAACTTGCGCCCGAAAACGAAGACGTATTGCTTCAACTGGCCGGTCTGGCAATTCAGCAGCAAGATATCATCGCTCGTGGCACAATCACCGGCAGGTTGACAACGTGCACGATCAATGAAATCTCCGGTCAGGATCTGCCAGCTCTGATCCCAGGACTGTATCAGGTACTCATGTGCAATAGTAAAGGCTTTATCAAACGTCACAAAGGTACTCTGCGCATTTTGCGGATCATAGAGCATCACGCTCAATGTGGATGTGCCAAAATGGCCGATGTAGAGGACCTCGTTCGTGCCAAAATTCGCGAGAGATGCCTGGCTCACCAGTGCAAGATGCCTGGAGAAACTCATCATTTCTACACTCCCACTGCTGGGATCGTAGAGCAACAACTGCGCACGGCCAGTGCCTATAAAATCACCGCTATAAACAGTCCAATTGCCCATGAGATTATGCACTTCCTGATAGTCCACAATATCCAGGTTGGCTGAAAAGTCCATCAGACGTCCCTCACCAGACTGGCGGTCGTATAGGAAGACACCATCCTGCCCGGCGCTGACAAAACTCCCAACATACACCTCCCAATTCGCATACCAGGATGTGTATTGTTGGCTATGACGGATACTGAAATCTTGGTTAAAGTCGAGCACGCGGACATCAGCTGTTTCATCTTGCAACGTACTTTCACTAAGATCACCGATGGCCGGTGTCGCTGTTCCAATAGTCAATGAGTAATCTACCATGCTTAAATCGGCACCATTCGTTATCTCCGAAGTAGTTGGTGTTGGCTCTGGTGTTGCTGCTGGCGTTGCCGTCGGTCTGGGCGTTGCCGTCGGTCTGGGCGTCGCTGTCGGCTTTGGCGTCACCGTTGGTTTCGGCGTTGCCGTCGGTCTGGGCGTCGCTGTCGGCTTTGGCGTCACCGTTGGTTTCGGCTTTGGCGTCGCTGTCGGCTTTGGTGTCACCGTTGGTTTCGGCGTCGCTGTCGGCTTTGGCGTCACCGTTGGTTTCGGCGTCGCTGTCGGCTTTGGTGTTGCTGTCGGCTTTGGCGTCACCGTTGCTGTAGACTGACTGGTTGCAGTAGAAGGGTGATAGGGCTGAGCTTGTATAGGCTCAGGCGCTGGTATTGCCGCAGCAGGAGCGGATACGGCGTAACGCTTGTACATAAATAATGCACTGCGTTGTCCATCCAGACGCCCAACATACATTTCCCAATCAGTGCCAATGTTTTGTAGTACAACATGCTGCTTGATCGTCAGATTGAAATTCAGACTTAAGAGCTGAAGCGTGCCAGCAACTGGATTGTAGAGCAAGATGTCAGATTGGCTGGTACCGGCGAAATTACCAACATAGACCTCAAGCATTGAACCCCACTTGCCTGCCCGAGTGATTGAATCACCTAAATTGACCTGCTGTGGCTGTGTAATCATGGTTGTGTGCACTACGCCAGACTCAGAGATATTCTTCGCCTCGATAGGCTTCTTACGATCCATGCTAAAGACAGAGAGATCCCCTTGAGCGCGATTATAGAGTAAGAGATCACTATCCCCTCGACCTGTAAAATCAGCGTTAAACTGCTGATCGGTGGATGTCGGCGTTAGCCCTAGCGCAACACGATCACTCGTAAAGGTCGTGCTTGTAGTCGAGGCAGCTCCATATGCGCTTGAGTTCGTCTGTACAGTCGTAGTAGTAGACGCATTTGAAGTTGATAGTGCGGCATTTGTTTGTGCTACGGCAGCAGTCAAGGTGCTCTGTACAGTGCTATCCATGCCAGGAAGTTTTGCCAGCAGCGTTACGCTCAGATCGCGTGGGAAATAAATAAAATGTAATTCGCCGTCCTGATAATTTGGCTGGTTGATAACAGATACGTTATAGCCAGTACCGGTATACATATACGTGGGGTCTCCATAGTCCTCGTAGGTCACGTTAAAGCTCATGCCATCACTACCTACAGCAGTGACAAATGCTACATGACCGGCGGTTCCAAAGGCCCACACACCATCAGCACGCGGGAAGACTGCTAGAGAACCCAGACGTGGAGTTGTACCTATCGGCAAGCCGGTACGTTCCGCATCGACAATCCAGTCAGCAGCATTTCCCCAGTTATCCGGCAAGTTGTATCCTAACAGGTGCCACTGCTCCCAGGCCCACCAGACACAATTGCCTCCTCCGCCAGTAGCCGTGTTCCCGGGACAGAGCGGAAACGGATTACCATCACTAGAGTAAGAAACCTGCGAGCAAGATGCGTCGACGGTTCCCACTGTATGTGCCTGCTGAGCAGCAGCCTGGAATGAACTGAAAGGGGCAAATTCAAGCACGATAAGTGCAGCTAAAAGAAATAATCCCAGAACTTTGGTCAATTTATAACTATCTTTGCCTTTACCTACGAAACGTTTCATAGCCAGCAACGTGTGCTGAGCAAAAAAAAACATACAAACCACACCTTTCTAGGCAGTAGAGCAATGATGGAACAATCCATAACGACACCCCGATGGGTCGATACAGGCAGATTCTTCAACACTTTTCCGAGTATACCATTGAGGGTTTCCTGATGCAATATGGGGAAGTTTCACTTTTTCGCGTTTTCGGGAAATATTACGCCCAATGGAACTACTGGCATACACCACGAAAGCTCACAAGCTTAGCTTTTTTTCACGGAGTCGGCAGCATGTTCCCTCAGAATTGATATTGCCTTGCATTCAGATGAGCAGGTGAAAGAGCTAATGGGGGTGAGGGAGCGCGGAAAATTGGACAAGAAAGTGCTTGACAACGCTGAGGAACAATGCTACTATAATGCGTGTTCGAGGGCGATTAGCTCAGTTGGTTAGAGCGCCACGTTGACATCGTGGAGGTCACAGATTCGAGTTCTGTATCGCCCACTAATGAAAAAGAGACGGCTTCGTTGAAGTCGTCTCTTTTTCATTACCATAAGAGGAGTTTGATCCCAAGGACCGTTGTAAAGCATATGTGCCCCCTCTGTCCATTTGTCCTCCGCTCGGAGCCGCTCCTTGACGAGAATGGACCTTGTCTTCTACAATGGCTTCAATGCAAGGAGGAAGAAGCAACCAACTATGCCAACATTGGAAGGAACAGTCCTGGGCCGCTACCACCTCACGCGCCTGCTGGGACGGGGAGGAATGGCAGAAGTGTACCTGGCCTCTGATGATCAGTTGCATCGCGAGGTCGCCGTCAAAGTCGTTCATCTAAGCCGGGGGGAAGATGTCGCTCGGTTCCGCCGGGAAGCCGAACTGCTTGGTCCATTGACGCATGAGCATATTTTATCGGTGTTTGACTATGGAGTGCATGGTCCCTGGCATTACCTCGTCATGCCGTATGTGAGCTATGGAACTCTCAGCCAACGTCTGCAAACCAGAGGCCCTCTCTCCCCAGAAGAGGCAGGTTTTCTGCTCAAACAAATCGCCAGTGCGTTGCAATACGCTCATGATCGCGGGATTCTGCATCGGGATATCAAACCCTCCAATATTTTGCTGCGCGATGAAAGCTTTGCCTATATCGCCGATTTCGGCATTGCCAAGGCGCTCGCAGAGGAGCGAGAACTGACACAAACAGGCATGATCATGGGAACCCCTGAGTATATGGCACCCGAATTGCTGGAGCAACCGGCCAGCACTAGCAGCGATATCTACGCCTTGGGCGTCCTGCTCTATGATATGCTCACCGGGCAACCTCCATTCACTGGACCAACCGCGATGGACATCTTTCACAAGCAGGTAAGCGCTCCACCCGTTCCTCCCTCGCACCTCAATCCAGCGATCTCTTTGCCAGTTGAGCAGGTCGTACTCTGTGTGCTGGAGAAAGATCCCGCACGTCGTTTCCATACTCCGCAGGCACTGGCACTGGCTTACCGCCAGGCTCTTCAGGAACCTTCTGTTCCTCTGCCCAGAGTGCCCTTCCAACGTCTCCCGAAGGATCGAGACTTCTTCGCGGGTCCAACCGTTGCAACAACATCACAGACTTTTACTCCCCTATCCAGGCGTTCACCCATAAGACGCACTCGCACACTCCTGATCGCTGGGGTCCTCGGAGTGCTGCTGCTGGTTGGAGCGTTTTGGTTCGGTGCGAATGTCCATGGCTCCAACAACACCGCTCCGATCCAAACGCCTGCCACCCATAGCTCAGCACCAGCTTTGCCCACGATTACGCCTTCGCCCACGGTTGTTTACGGTCACGCCTTTGCCCACGGCCATAAGCACCACTGATGGTACCCACATCCTCGATCAGACTCAGGTCTGCAGAGCCTTGTGCTTTCGACAGTGTGCTCACGCGCTTCCCTGCTGTTTTGCTTATGCAAGGCAATCTGTGCCATTCCAAAGTATACGCATGCTAGCATTTCAGGGTAGTTCTGTTTCTCTCTCCTAAGCGCAAGCGCATCCTGAAAACGCTCGCGGGCGGCGGTGAACTGCTAACGCTCTGGAACACTGACCCAAGCAGTGGCGGCTGGTTTTTCTCTCTCAGCCTGGTCGTGCTTGGAGTGCTGGTCCTCCTCTAAGGATATATCCTTCGAGAATCGCCTGAATCACTAGAACTCCCCTCACCGTCATCAGCAGATCGACCGGCAACGCTTGCGCCTGAATCACTGAACTCCTCCCACCGTCATCAGCAGATCGACGGGCAACGCCTGCGCCAGGCTCGTTACGCATAGTAGCAGCAGGTGCATTTCCAAGTGCTGCTTCCAGCCGCTCATGAAGCATGCGTTGAGTTTCTGGCCGAAGTCTGTTTGCCATACTAAGGTCAGGACCTTTATTACTATAGCGGTATATAAGTTCCCGTTCTAATCCTCTCTCTTCCCCATTATAGTACTCCCAGTACGAGTTGTATCTGATGGATCTCAGTATTCGTAGTGCCTCTCCTTCTGCGATCCTTTTCCACTCTGGCTTTTCCTGGGCTATATTCTCTACTTCCTGATAAAGCGTTTTCCTCATTCTATCGAGCATGGCCCAGTGCTTGATAGTAAAAGCACTTTCACCAGAATCGTTGTGTGTAGCAGTGGATGCACCTTCCTCTCGTGGCTTTGGTGGCTTGACTAACTGATCCATAATCCGATGCTTCCTGATCGTAGATGGGAATTTTACAATGCGCTTGACAGTAAGCCAGTTGTTTACTTTCCTTTCCACCACGAGACGCTTTAATAGAGCGTCCAAACTCCGCACACGCCCCATTACGGTCCATGTTACAATCCGTGGGTATTGCTCTTTCTTGCCCTCAAAGAGGTTCCATACCTTCTTTTCGATCCTCATTGCTACCTTGTGTACTTGCCTTTCCAAATCTGGGTTTTCCATGATTATTTCCTGTGCTCGCTGATCAAGTCTTTTCCGCACCTGAGTAATAAGTCGATCTCTCGTCTCCTCTCGTTGATATTTCTTTTCCCTGCGCTGCTCCAAGAGGCGCGAGGGACTCACGAATTGGCCTACTCTGCCTACCAGTTCCTGGCCTCGGTTTACCCGACCAGGTTGTTCTGGTACATTCTGTTCTGGTACATTCTGTTCTGGTACATTCTCATGAAGAAGATGTTGACGCTCCTCTCCAGAACCGGAACGCTGCCGATAAAGGCTTATTGGATCGCCAGCTTCAGATGACTCAGGCGTTCTTCGCCCATCAAGAGAGTTCTTCCTGTTCTCGACAAGCCGTAGTTGTGTCACATCTAGACCCTCAGAAGATGTCCCCGGTCGGGAAGCATCCTTTGTCCTATCTCCTTTGTCCGCACCTGGCATAGGATCATTCTTTAGCTTGTCAGGCTTCGACACTTCACGCACTTGACCATTGCTCCTTTCTTCCAACTTTTTAAAGTGGACGTTACCGAAGTTTCGCCCAAAGAAGCTTGTTATTAAAGCACAATGGGCAGGTTGAACAGAGTAGCACAAGCACGCGCATACTCGCTGTCTTCCAGGAGAGTCATACCACAAGCACAACCCTCCGCGGAAATATTCAGGTCAGCCACAAAGTGAAAACCCGCCTTGACGATACTATGCTCGGCAGCCGTGTTGCCAGAGGCCGTGCCAATCCAGAAGCGATCAAAAAAAAGCGCTTCCTGACGGATGATGGCTTGCAACAGACGTGGGTAAATACCACGACCCCGCCATGCAGGAAGCGTCCGAAAATCCCAGAGATAGCAGTTCCGCTCAGATAGCTTGAATGATAACTGAAATTCAGGCATATCTCCTCGCTGCGTGGCAACCCAGCCATAAGCTACCAATATCTCGTCTATGCAGGCGAGATAAAGACGGCTACCGCTCTGAAAACGTGAGTCCACTTCCTGTAAGGAAAGATTAGCCAGGCGTGCTATCAGTTGCGCATCCGTCGAGAAGTAAACAGAAAATGATGGCAAAGGCACAAGATTGGGCAGCAGACCATCACACCACCAGGTTGCTAAAGCCATAATAAAGAGTCCTTTACGTCATTTTTGCAACGTTGCGGCCTGCTTATTTATGTAAGATAGGTAAGTTCATACCCTCATCGCGTGTGCGGTGAGTACCTGCGATCTCTTTGATGCCACCTTCGGGATAGACAATCTTCGCTTCACCTTCCGGGAGCAGACTGGCAACCTCTTTGAGCACAGCATCCAGAAACTGATCTTCAGGCACAGTTTTGACAACCTCGCCTTTGCGGAAGATAACGCCTTTGCCCTTTCCTCCAGCCAGACCAACATCAGCATCACGCGATTCACCAGGGCCGTTGACAACACAACCCATCACAGCAACCTGGATAGGCGTCTGCACTTTTGCCAAACGTTTCTCTACCTCGTTGGCAACACTGATTACATCGATCTCCACACGGCCACAAGAAGGACAGGAGACAAAGGTTACTCCACGATTGCGCAAATCTAAAGAACGTAAGATCTCATATGCCACAGGGATTTCTTCCTCAGGCTCGGCACTCAGACTGACACGCAACGTATCACCAATGCCCTCGGCTAACAGTATACCCATGCCAATAGCAGATTTTACTGAGCCTGCAACCAGCGTACCAGCTTCGGTAATACCCAGGTGAATAGGATAATCAGAACGCTGCGAGAAACGGCGATACGCCTCAATAGCCGTGAGTACCGACGACGATTTTAACGAGACATTTATGTTATGATAGTCCAGTTCTTCACACCAACCGATGTACTCTAACGCCCTATTGACCATGCGTTCGGCCAGGTGCTCACGCTCTTTACGACGTGCTTCGCTGGGATCAGAACGCTCCAGTATCCCATCATCACGCAAGCGTACCTGGATACGCTGCATCTGCGCGCTCTTATCCAAAGCATCAATAGAGCCAGAATTGACACCTATACGCATAGCAGTATCGCGTTCTTTGGCTGCCGCAACAATTTGCTCCAAAGATTTACGTCCCTGGATCAAGTTACCAGGATTGATACGGACCTTATCAACGCCCTGTCGAATGGCTTCCAGCGCGAGCGCGGGATTATAGTGAATATCGGCCACCAGCGGAGTGTGAATACGCCGCTTAATCTCACCAAGGACTAGCGCATCTTCCATCTCAGGGACAGCCACGCGTGCAATTTCGCAGCCAACTTCCTCTAAACGCAAGATCTGCGCTACTGTACTTGCAACGTCACGAGTATACGTGGTCGTCATAGACTGTACTGCGATAGGCGCATCTCCGCCAATAGCTACATTACCAACATGAATTTGTCGTGTTTTTCTTCGCATACTTAGCTGACGCTCCTCTTCATTTCTCCAACAATTATTCAAGACACGTTGCCACTTACAAATGGCTCACTGCGTTTGGTGCAGGCAATACCGCAAAACCCAGCGCCCACACAAAATAGCCCTTCGCAAGCCGTTGACACTGAGGAGTCAGGTAAAAACCCTAACTCTATTATCTACAAGAGATTTGAGAAAGTCCAGGTGGAAAGAGGGTCAAATTACCTATAGAGTCGGCTACATCATTTCTATCTTCTTCTGCCTATTCTACCGGAATGGTAGCCCTCTTTCACTGCTTATTACCGATCTTGTCTGGTTGGTCTGATGAGGATTTCGTTATCCTGCACAGTTAATTCCCCCAATGGACAACGTCACTGATCGTAACCGCCACTAGTAGGAGGAGCAAGGCAGCAAAACCAATAAAATTAATCAGCCCTTCGCGCTCCGGCTTCAGACGTTTGCCACCGCGTAAAACTTCTAATAGCACCAATACAATGCGTCCACCATCCAGGGCCGGGAAGGGCAAAATGTTGACGACCGCAAGATTTATGCTTAATAATCCGGTTAAGCTTAATATAGGAAACCAGCCAAAGGTAGGCACAGTCTGCGCCACACTACCGGTAATACGCGCGATGCCAACGGGTCCCGAGATCTGTGGCCGAATAACGCCCGTTACCATCTGATATAACGCCACAATGATCGCGCTTGTATTCCGATAGGTATAGACAATGCCTTTAAAAGGTGCCTGCCAGACTGGTGATTTCGCCATGATGATCTTCGCTGTGACACCCAAAGCGCCCTGGTCAGCGGTGGCATGTGCACGTGCATTCACAACCAGCGTTTCTCTGCTAGCTTGCCCTTGATGGATGACAACCAGCGTTACTGGCACTGTCGCATGCTTGCCCTGGTCGTCAGCAATAGCCTGGTCGACCAGTGTCCTCATATCATCAAATTGCGAAACAGCTTTTCCATCGACGGAAACCACCGTATCACCAACACGCATACCAGCCACCTGAGCAGGTGAATTCGGCTCCACCGCGCCAATAACGGCAGGGAGCGTTGGTTCCCCCAGGCTATAAGCAATGCTAAAAAGCACAATAGCGAGGAGGATATTCATCACGACACCCGCACAGAGTACGATAATACGTTTGCCTGCTGATTTGGCAGCAAAGCTGCGCGCATCATAATTACCATTAGTATCTATCGCATCACCATTCTCGCCGGGCATACGGACGAAGCCACCAATGGGCAAAAGGTTGAGCGAGTAGATGGTATGGTCAGAGACAGCGTCAGTGCGACTCACACCACCACTCGTTCCAGTAAAGGGATTCTGGGTACTGGAAGTGTCAATATCACGACTGCGACCAAACCACATGACCTCCCAGCCACCCTGATCACGCTTACGGATACCAACGATATTCGGAGGAAAGCCCAGACCAAATTCTTCGACGCGAATACCGGCCCATTTGGCTGCAATGAAATGACCGAATTCATGCACAAGGACCAGCAGTGCGAAGACTGGAATAACAGCAAGTATGTACCAATTCATCCCCTGTTTTCCTTTACTGTTTATCTATACAAAAGTGATACACCATTGTTCTCACAAAAATTTCACAAAACTATGCATGCTTCTTCCACAATTCACGCACCGTTCTCCGCGCCCAGGCACATGCCTCCAGCGTTGTTGCCACATCTGGTTGCTCGACCACCTCGTGACGCTCTAAAGCCGCTTCGATCAGGTGCGCAATTTCGAGAAAGCCTATCTGACCAGCCAGGAAGAGTTCTACCGCCTCTTCGTCAGCTCCAACCAGCACACTGGGATACGTTCCACCACGCTTGCCAGCCTCCAAAGCCAGTTGAAAGCAAGGGAAACGTGCAATATCCAACGCTTCAAAATGCAGCGACGCCACCTCCGGCCAGCGCAGTTCACGAATGAAATCGGTAGCCGCACTATCCAGGCGCGTCGGATAAGCCAGAGCATTCATAATTGGGATATGCATGCTAGGCAGGCTAGCTTGCATTTTGATAGAGCCATCAATGAATTCCACCATTGAGTGAATAATACTCTCAGGATGCACAACAACATCGATACGCTCGTAAGGCACATCAAAGAGCCAGTGGGATTCTATAACCTCCAGGCCCTTATTCATTAAGGTTGCGCTGTCAATGGTAATCTTCGGTCCCATATGCCAGGTTGGGTGAGCCAGCGCTTGCTTGGCCTTAACTGATTGCAACTGCTCAAGCGTTGCTGAACGGAATGGACCGCCAGAGGCGGTTAGCAGTAAGCGATGAACTTCCTGGGGCACTTCACCACGCAGACATTGCCAGATAGCACTATGCTCACTATCGATAGGAGAAATAGAAACACCGGCTCGTTGTGCGGCCTGCATCACGAGGTGCCCGGCCATCACCAGCGTCTCTTTGTTCGCCAGAGCCACAGCTTTACGCGCCCCAATGGCCGCCAGCGTCGGTTTAAGGCCGACCAGACCGGAAGTGGCCGCCACCACAATATCAACATCACTCTGTGTCGCCACAGCCAGCAGTCCTTGCTCCCCCAACAGCGCCGTGGGCAAGAGATCTCGCGCCAGTGCCTCCACTTCTGGGAGATCAGCAAAACACGTCACAAGATCCGGCTTGAACTCCTGCACCTGCTGAGCCAGTAGCGCAACATTGCTACGCGCCGCTAAAGCCACAACCTTAAATTGATCCGGGAAACGCCGTACCACATCCAGTGTCTGCCGACCGATTGATCCGGTACTGCCAAGCAAAGCAATACGTCTGGGAATAGTGGTCATAACATTAAACCTATGGACAATTGTGTATAATTCTCCATTATCATCAAGGTAACAAACTCTTTTTACCTTGTCCTTCAAATTATAGCATGCATACACCAAAAATCAGAGAACACACATGCTCCTTCTCTCACAAACACAAACAGACATTTTTCTATTTCGGTACTAGCTGAGCAAACACATAGGTTACGATAATCGCAAAAAGTACGCTATCGATACGGTCCAGCATGCCGCCATGACCCGGCATAATCTGACCACTATCTTTGACATTGGTCTGCCGCTTCATCAATGACTCAGCCAGATCACCAATCACCGCGGCTGCACCAATCAGCAAACCCAACACAACAGCCAGATACCAGGGTACACCAAGCGGTATCACGGTAACAATCAGGCTCGTGATGATAGACAAGACAAAGCCACCAATAACACCTTCCCAGGTCTTGCCAGGACTAATCAGCGGTGCCAACTTATGACGCCCAAAGTAGCGGCCAGCAAAAAACGCAGCGCCATCAAAAGTCCACACCCCTAACAATGAGACCAGTACCCACCAGGCTCCACGAGGCAGAAACAGCCACTGCCCAGCAGCAGTATGCAAGACACCAGAGCCAAAGCCGCGCAGCAATAAAAAGAGACTCATCGGCCATCCCAGGTAAATTGAGATAGCCAGAGTTAGTGCCCAATCAACCAGCACACCGTCTAGCTGCCGTCGGAAGAAAAGCCAGGGAAAAGAAACCAGCAAAGCCATTCCCAGGCTCGTCTCCAGAATGAGCAGACGCTGTAGAGGCAGCATGGCAGCAATCAGGAAGAGAACACTGAGGGCAAAGCTGATCCAGATCAACGGGTGATACCCACCATGCAGCAGCATCGTATGCAATTCAAACGTTCCTAAAACCACCACCAATAAAATGGCAGCAAAAGATGCCCAGCCGCCAAACCAGACAAAGAGAAGGACGACCGGGATCGCAATTGAAGCCGTCAACCAACGCTGACCGACCGATGATCCCCGTTTCTGCTGTGAGCTGGGTTCTAGTGAACCCGACTCTCTATTCTGCTTACTTGCGCCTTGCAAACAATTCACTTCCTCTATTCAGGAACTGAAGACACACCAGAAATGTGTCAAAAGCACAGGATACACCACACAAACACACAGTCCAACATATACTTATGCAACATCACTAGCTTGTAGAAACAGCGATCCGACCAAACCGTCTTTGCCGCTGATGATAACTGGCGATAGCCTTGAGTAAGTCTTCGCGGCCAAAATCGGGCCAGAGGGTCGGAGTCGCGTAATATTCGCTATAGGCCGACTGCCAGAGCAAGAAATTGCTCACCCGCATTTCGCCAGCGGTGCGAATCACAAGATCTGGATCAGGTAAATCACGAGTATATAAATAAGAGCTAATTAACTCTTCACTAATAGTATCAGGATCACGGCCATCCGCAATAATCTGACGCACAGCATCAACCAGTTCCGCACGTCCCCCATAATTGAAACAGACATTCAGACCAACGCCTGTATTATACTGAGTTTTCGCAACAGAGTCACCGATGGCCTGCTGAACATCAGGAGAGAGATCAGATAGACGACCAAGATGGCGCAAACGCACCCCGTCACGGTGGAGTTTCTCCAGATCCGAGCGAATTGTCTCCCAGAAGAGACGCATCAAGCCATCAACTTCACTACGTGGTCGCCCCCAGTTCTCGGTAGAAAAAGCATACACACTGAGCATTTCAATGTGTTCATCAGAGGCACACTCGACGACACGACGCAGAGCACCAACCCCAGCTTTATGACCAGCCAGGCGTGGGAGGTGACGCTGGGTCGCCCAACGCCCATTGCCATCCATAATGATGGCAATGTGACGCACTGGGCGCTCCTGAGATGATGTTTGCTCAACAGGGACAGGTTGCGTAGATTTTTCCTCTTTCCGCCTGGCATTACCAGAGGAAAAAAGGTTTTGCATCTTGGTCACATTAGACCTCCAGGATCTCCAGCTCTTTGGCCTTGCCGACCTTATCCATCTCCTCAATGAAGCGGTCGGTGAGCTTCTGTAGCCGCTCTGTGCTACGTTTCAACTCATCCTCAGAAACTTCTTTTTTCTTCTCACGTTCGCGCAATTTATCCTGAGTATCACGACGAATATTGCGTATCGCGACCTTATGTTCATCTAGCTTCTTGTGCAGAGACTTCACAAGATCGCGGCGGCGCTCCTCACTCATCGGAGGAATCACCAGGCGGATCACCAGGCCGTCGTTGTTGGGATTGATACCCAGATCCGACTTTTGAATAGCCTTCTCAATATCAGTTAACAGCTTGCGATCCCAGGGTTGGATCACCAGAAGACGAGCTTCCGGGACCGAAACCGAGGCCACCTGATTAATCGGAGTAGGAGAACCATAGTACTCAATGGTAATGCGCTCAATCAGAGAAGCACTGGCACGACCAGCACGAATGGCAGCGAGATCCTGCTTCAAGGCATCGATAGCCTTTTGCATACGTCGTTCCGCATCTCCAAATAAATCTGCAGTCATAGCATACTTCCTTTTTCTTCAGGCACTCAGCGCCACTTGAAAATGGGACGTGACGATAGAAGGGTGCAAAGTGTACACAACTACACGGGCTCTTTCACATCTGCCCTTACGAGTGTACCACATGATTCGCCACGCATGATCGCCTCCAATGCACCATTTTGATGCAAATTGAACACGATAATAGGCATGTTGTTGTCCTTGCAGAGAGAAAGTGCGGTACTATCCATGACCTTTAAACCCATATTTAAAGCCTGCATATAACCCAGATCGGCAAAGCGCCGAGCATGCGGGTTCTGCATGGGATCATCATCATAGATACCATCCACTTTGGTCGCTTTGAGCAACACTTGCGCGTTCAATTCCACTGCACGTAACGCTGCCGCTGTATCAGTCGTGAAAAACGGATTGCCACTGCCCGCCGCCAGAATAACGATACGCCCCTTTTCCAGGTGACGCACCGCGCGACGACGAATAAACGGCTCAGCCACAGGTGGCATCTCTATCGCCGTCTGCACGCGCGTGGCGATACCGAGCTTCTCCATGGCATCTTGCATGACCAGAGAGTTCATCACCGTCGCGAGCATACCGACATAGTCGGCAGTGCCACGGTCAATGCCTGTGGCAGCGGCATCGGCACCACGCCACATGTTGCCACCGCCGACGACCATAGCGATCTCAATACCTAAATCATGGACGCGTTTGACCTCACCCGCAATACGCCTGACTGTTTCAGCGTCAATACCGTAGCCTTGAGCACCAAGAGCCTCACCACTCAGTTTGAGCAGGATACGCCGATACTTCAGTTCGACTGACATCTGCAAATTCTCCCCTGTGCGCGAACAGGATGGATAACCCTACGCACTTCTGTTCGACAACGTCCACACAATGACATCCGACATCAGTGAGAGCTGATGGGGATACAGCACAAGGGCTTATTCACCCAAAGCAAAACGGCTGAAACGTCGCACCACAATGTTTTCACCAGTCTCGGCGATCACTTTGCGCACAAGCTCACCCACGGTCACAGACTCATCCTTAACCCAGGGCTGCAGAAACAATACCTGCTCACTCAAAGCTTTTTTCAGTTTGTTGTTGAGCACCTCTTCTCTGCGAGCAGCAGGCACACGCTCCATCGAAGGGTCTTCAGCAATTTTCTGACGATGCGACTCAATAACGTCGGCGGGCACATCCTCGTACGTCACATATACGGGCGACGCACCAACGATCTGCAGAGTAAGCTCATTGGCTAGCTGGCGAAAGCTCTCGCTGCGCGCCACAAAATCAGTACTACAGTTCAGTTCCAGCAGAACACCGACCCGATTATTGTGATGGACGTAGGAAAACACACCACCCTCTTTTGTTTCACGACCAGCAGCAATCATCTTTTCAGCTTTGGAATGACTCCTGGCCTCAAGAAATTTGACTGCCTCATCCCAGTTATTGGACTCGGTCAACGCCTTTTTGCAATCAGCAAAAGTTGCGCCAGTCTCCTCACGTAATTTTTTCACATCCGTAGCAGCGAAATTCATCCTCTGGTTTCTCCTCAATCTGTTATGAATGATACTCAGAGCGCTCAGACAACACAACAACCACAGTCCCTCTTTTTTGAACTCTGAGTGCTTGACACATGTGCATGAACTTGCTTTGAGCAAGAAAGAATATCTCTTAAGGGAGCGCATAGACACATAAAAAAGCGGGAGGCAGGAGGCAATGCGCCCCTTAGCTCCCACCTGATAAAATGTCTTTTTGCTATGAGAGAGCTTCTCTCGCCACTAGCTCAGGTTCAGCAGGGGCAGCAGGCATGGCTTCCTCAACAGCAGGTTCAGCAGCAAGAGCAACCTCGGGGGCTACTTCTGGAGCAGCAGGAAACTCTGGAGCAGGCATCAATTCGGGCACAGTCGCCAACTCAACAGGAGTTTCACTCTCTCCAGGCTGGGCGTCTTTCTGCTGGGCCTCCAGCTCACGACGTCCCTCGACAGCCGCATCAGCGATCTTCGCACACAGTAAACGTACCGCGCGAATCGCATCGTCGTTGGCGGGAATGGGATAATCCATCTCATCAGGATCGCAGTTGGTATCAGCCAGCGCGATAATAGGAATTTCCAAGCGACGCGCTTCCATCACAGCCGTACGCTCTTTGCGCGTATCGATAATAAAGATAGCGCTCGGCAAACGGCGCATGTCCTTGATACCACCAAGAATACGCTCAAGTCGCGTAATATCGTCCTGCAAATGCTGCACTTCTTTTTGGGTAAGCGCTCAAAATCACCACGGTCGCGGCGCGCCTCTAAATCACGCAGATACGTAATACGAGATTGGATCGTCTTGAAATTCGTCAACATACCGCCGAGCCAGCGATGGTTGACATAATACATACCACAACGCCTAGCCTCTTCCGCTACAGCCTCCTGGGCCTGCTTCTTTGTACCAACAAAGAGCAGCGTCCCACCATCAGCCACGGTCTGCTCAACAAACTTGTAAGCTTCATTGAGGCGTGCAACCGTCTGCTGGAGATCAATAATATGGATGCCATTGCGATCCACAAAAATGAACTGCTGCATCTTCGGGTTCCAGCGGCGGGTCTGATGACCGAAATGCACACCAGCTTCCAACAACTGTTTCATCGAAATGATATTAGCCAAAAACGGACCTCCCTTGATCCTCCGCTCTCACAAAATGGCGTCAGGGTCCCCGAAGGTATACATTGAACGAACCTCAACAAAGTTGATGGACCCCAGGGTTGGCGCTGATTAGAGAGCGTGTGTACTTAGTTGTATAGTATCTGCTTTCTGGACACATATGCCCATGCCACAGTTTAGACCGATCAGGGACACGGAAGAACCGGTATCTCCCCTACGCTTGTCAATCATCCATCATGGGCAAACTACATGCCCTCTACTCCCTTGTGGCAAGCCACATCAGGAGCTACTTTTCGTATTCCCTCTTCTTGCTGATTGTTGTTCACCTCGCTTCCTCACCACCTACTTGACGTTCTATAGGGCCTATGCAGAGTGGACTCTGCTGCCGCACCCGTCCGGCTTTTCACCATGAGAAGGAAGGTCTTCGGCACTTGCAAGATGGGATAGGTAGCCATCAATGGCTACACGTGTCTATCGACTCAATGAACGTTTCTGATACTTTCTACTGAGCAAGAGCGACACTAGACCGCCCCGCTCTGAGAGAGAAGTATAGCACAGAGCAGTCCTGGATGCAAGAAAAAACGTGGATGATACAGCATTTTATCGATGAACCATAAAGGCCATCTCATATTGCCTTGCATTCAGATGAGAAATACGCTATACATAATACAAAAAGATGACATGGTCATGGACGAGGAAAGCATACAGAGCACACAGAAAAAGGGGGATAAGTGACAATAAATCACTGTTCGCTTCTTGAAGATCAGCGTATAGTATAAAGTGTACACATTTATAGCTAATTAGCTTTAGCTCATACCATTTTCAGGGGTTGCAGAAGTAGAAAGGGATTGAACACATGGTAAACATACTGGTTGTCGACGACCATTCGTTGATGCGTCGGGCGGTGCGTGAGGTAGTGGAGAAAGAACAGGACCTATCAGTAGTGGCAGAAGCCTGCAATGGCTACGAGGCAGAGATACAAGCAGCAGAGACGCAGCCAGACGTGGTGCTTATGGATGTAGATATGCCAGATTGTAATGGCTTTGAAGCCACCGAACGCGTGCTGGCCTGTTCGCCCAGGTCACGGGTCGTTATTTTTACGGCTTTCCACCAGGAGCAACTGGTGTTTCAGGCCATCCAAAAGGAGCAATGGGCTATATCACCAAAGATATTGAACCCGATGCCCTGATCCACGCCATTCGCTGTGCGGCGCGCAACGATCTGTGCATACCAGGAGCATTCGCAACACAGATACTCAGTCATTTACGCGCGGCCTGGAAATCACAAGTCATCTATTCGGGCTTACAAGGAGCAACCAACGCTGTTTCCTACCGGACCCCCCGCCGGAACAGCGCCCACAAAGCTGCGCCAGAGCAAACAGGAGAAGGACCACAAAACGGAGAGGCGGCTAACACGCCACGTCCGCTCACCGACCGCGAACAACAGATCCTCGATCTCATGCGCAAAGGCCGCAAGAACCGCGAGATCGCCGGAGAACTGTGCATCGCAGAGTCCACGGTGCATAAACATGTGCAGAATATTTTCGAAAAATTGCACGCGCGCAATCGTACTGAAGCAATTTATCTGACTAGCTTAGAAGTTTAGGGGGATACTAGCAATTCTTATGATACAATATCTTGTGTTGGTAGCTGATCCAACTATGCAGGATAATAAACGTGCGCGCAAAACGATTACTAGGCCAGAAAATGCCCGCGTTCTCAGATACAAGTCAGGAACCCCATGACTGAAGTCAGGGGCTTGAGAAACGGCTAGCTCAACGCAAGTTTCTGTCTAGTGGGCTTTCCTCCTCTCAGTCAGATGAGCCGTTAGGCTAGCCACGACAGTGGCGTTTCTGACTGTCTAAGAGGGTTCCTCTTGAGGAGAGCAGCAGCGAGAGGGGCTACAAGCATGTACGGACGCTACCCTACTTCGTACCTCTGCCAGCCACGCCGGAGTTGATGGTATCCATGGCAACGATACCTAAGCCCCTCTTGCCATCACGAAGGGTCATATCACCCTGGTTTGACCAGGAGGTAAGGAAATCCTTTTGAGACTCCCAGTTGTCGATACTCGCGGAGTTGCGCTCATGCCGTGTACTTCCGCCAAAGCACGTCACTTATTCAAGAGTGGCAAGGCTAAACCGAAACGGGACAAGCTTGGTCTCTTTTTCGTCCAGCTTCTCTACGAGCAGGAACCGGATAATCAACCCTTAGTCGTTG
This sequence comes from uncultured Chloroflexia bacterium, assembly GCA_963802635.1. Classification (GTDB taxonomy): domain Bacteria; phylum Chloroflexota; class Ktedonobacteria; order Ktedonobacterales; family Ktedonobacteraceae; genus CAVTLG01. The sequence continues at coordinate 27,563 of CAWDJJ010000002.1, forward strand.
GGGTTGATCCTGGTTCCAAGTGGGAAGGCTTCAGTGTGGTTGGTAGCAAAGACACCGTGCTCAATCTCATGGTGGAAGCACCCGATCATGTCAAGGATGCCGTTGAGACGCGCCGCACGATGCGACGAGCACGACGGCAGCGCAAATGGCGCAGACCCAAACGCTTCGACAATCGACACACCCGGAAGAAGCGTCTCCCACCTTCTACCCGCAGCCGATGGGAAGCCAAAGCGCGGGTGGTGCTGCACTTGCAAAAGGTGCTACCCTTGACGGATGCGGTGGTCGAGGATGTGGGTGCACAACTGCGCAAGGGGAAGGGGGACAAGTGGAACCAAGCCTTCAGCCCGGTCCAGGTGGGCAAAGAGCACCTCTATCGCCTTCTGAAAGAGAGGGGACTGACCGTTCATCTCCAAGAAGGATGGCAGACCAAAGCGTTACGAGAGAAGTATGGACTGAAGAAGACCAGGAGCAAGTCGAGACAGAACTTTGACTCCCATGCGGTTGATAGTTGGGTGCTAGCAGCATCCATCAGTGGAGCAGAAAAGCCCACGTGTCGACGAATTTGGTACGTGGTTGGTGCCCAACTGCATCGGCGTCAACTGCATCGCTTGCAAGCCTCCAAGGGGGGAGAGAGAAAGCCTTATGGCGGGACTCGTAGCCTTGGACTCAAGCGAGGAACCGTGGTCAAACACAAAAAGTACGGACGGTGTACCGTTGGTGGGTTTGACCGGAAGCGCACGACGATCAGTTTGCATAACTATCGGACCAACAAGCGATTGACTCAAGGAGCAAAGGTTGAGGCGTGTCGGGTCTTGACCTGGGTGGCATTCCGCTCCTGGTTGGTGAGAGAAGAGCGAAAGAAGTCAAAAGGCAAGGGAGATCACCCATCCTCAGCCACCAAGAAAGGAAGACCTGCTTCCTCCCCGTGTCTGAAGCCAGGGGTATCTGCAGGTCGAGTTAGATGAGGCTTGTGCAAATAGCATGATCATCGAGGCACAGAAGGTCAAAAAAATGTATCGTAGCGGGCAGCTACGTGTAGAAGCACTGAAAAGTATTGATTTAGGTATAGAGCAAGGCGAGATGGTCGCGATCATGGGACCAAGTGGCTGTGGGAAAACCACCTTACTCAATTGCCTCTCCGGCCTGGATACGATTGATGAGGGCGACATTTTCATTCGCGGCGAAAATCTGCGCGATCTGAGCGATGGCGAACGGACGACGTACCGCGCACGACATATGGGCTTCATCTTTCAGGACTTCAATCTGCTCCCCGTATTGACCGCGCTGGAGAATGTCGAACTGCCCATGCTCGTCTCTAAAGTATCCAGCCGCAAAGCACACAAACGAGCGCTGGAGATGCTCGATCTAGTTGGACTCAGCGACCGCGCCCGCCATCGTCCAGCGGAACTATCGGGAGGTCAGCGGCAACGCGTGACCATCGCACGCGCGCTAACCAACGAGCCTGCTATCGTTTGGGCCGATGAGCCAACCGGCAATCTTGATAGCGAGACAGCATTGGAAATTATGGATATTATCACAGGCCTGAATCAGGCCCACGGACAGACATTTGTCATCGTGACGCATGCACCCGAAGTAGGCAAGGTGGCACATCGCCTGATCAAGATGCGCGACGGACGTATCGTGCAAGATGAGTCAAATATTCCATCTACCCATAATATTCTATAAATCAAGCGAAAGCGTAATTGTGACTCTTTCTCCTAAAATCAAACGGAGACAGATTTCCTATTACACCTGTAGCAAGGAACCTGTCTCCGTTTGATTTTAGGAGCTTTTCTTTAGCATACCAACTTTCACCAGATCCTGAAGCACCGCCAGATTTGGAATATCAAAGGATTTCGCTGAAAACCAGTTGAGCATTTTTCCTTCCTTCTTGATAGAATAAATGCCGGTTTTCTCGTTCAACTGAACTTCCTTCACCTGTTCCCATGCTACTAGCTCCTGACCATTACTCAGTCCCTGCTGGTTGACGCCCAAACGTCCAAAGGACAATGTGTTGCCAGCGTTGTAAGCCGAGACAATCTGTGGCCAGATGATGTTTTTCTGTGCCTCGGAAATAGTCTTCATCAATCCATCCATGTCACTGATTCTGTTTTTGAGCAGAATCTGCCTGCCATCCTGGCTGCGTACACGGTATTTATGGAAGGAGAGCGTGAAGGCGATTACGATAAATAAACGATAGGTTCGATGGACGGTGGACTGCTGAATAGACTCAATCTGGTCCCAGCGAAAGACATCCAATTTGCTCCCATGCGCGAAAGCGAAGCCCTCGGAGTACACGGAGACGCTCCAAGAACGATAGATAACGGGATTGAAAAGATAATAAAGGACGAGTAGCGCACAGATAGCCGCGATCCAGAATTCGGTGCCCGAGGAGCTACTATACGGATCCCCCACTGCTAGCAGTCCAGCCAAGCCCCAACCGAGCGTTGCCAATGACCACATAATGGCGCTGAAGCGGATTATTCCGCTGAGTTTCACTCTATATTCCTCACGAAGGTTTCCCAATTGTTGCGCCACAGCCAGTTGTGTTGCTTGCACCGTTTGAGACATAGAAAACTCCTTTCAAGAGACATAATCAATCAGAATACTCCACTTGAATAGATAATTATTCCCTCTGTATTTTGATAGAATAACATATAGAATGCACCATATGCTAGTGCATTGCAACCAATTGTGCAAGACGCTGAAAGGAGAAAAGAGATCTCTAATTGTATCTGTTATTACAGCTTCGATGAGTACCATACAGAGAGACCAGAGAAGCCGCTGAAAGATCATAACTTTCCAGGGGATTAACCTTCGTTCCAAAGGAGCAAAGAAAGGATACGATAACAGACACGAAAGTGAGCAAAGTCCGCACGTTTGCAGGACTTTGCTCACCAATAAAACTATTTCGCTAAGGTATGTCTTTGAGAGTTAAGCAGATCATGCACCACTTCTTTGATGTGCGCTGATGAAAGCCCATGCAGTTCCTTTAGGATCGTGGGAGCACCATGCTCGACGAATTTATCGGGGACACCGATCAAGCGTATATCGATATCTCTGAGTCCTTGCCGCACTAACAGTTCCAGGACCGCGCTACCAAAGCCACCAGAGATCACATGATCTTCAACAGTAATCAGGCGACGTGTCCCTTTAGCTAGCTGCACAATCACCTCCTCGTCCAGCGGCTTGGCCCAGCGCGCATTCACCACGGCCACACGTATGCCCTCCTCAGCCAGTTCCCGCGCCGCCAGTTCAGCCTGAGCAACCATTGAGCCGTAGGCCAGGATCGCTACGCCTGCGTCCATAGCCTGCTCAAGCGTTGCTGGACTGAGTAGCTCAGCTTTCCCAACCTCTAACGCATGCAGTTCGTTGCTTAAGGGAACACCAAGTGCCTTGCCACGTGGATAGCGCAGAGCTACCGGTCCATCCAGAGAGATCGCGGTATACAACATATGCCGCAATTCTTCTTCGTCCTTCGGTGCCATGACCTTCATATTAGGGATCATGCGCATAAAAGCAATATCGAAGACACCATGCTGCGTGGGACCATCCTCGCCCACAATTCCCGCGCGATCCATCGCAAAGACCACGTGCAAATTCTGCACACAGATGTCATGAACGACCTGATCAAAGGCACGCTGCATAAACGTCGAGTAGACCGCAACAACCGGACACAAACCACCCACTGCGATACCACCAGCAAACGTTACCGCGTGTTGCTCAGCAATGCCCACATCAAAGTAGCGTTCGGGGAAACGCTGTTGCAACTTCTTGAGGCCAGTGCCCTCAGACATGGCAGCGGTAATACCAACCACAGCCCGATTCTGCTCGGCGATGGAGACAAGTGTGTTAGCGAAAATTTCGGTGTACGAGGGCGGATCAGCAACGTTCTTCTTGATAACGCCCGTTGTATAATCATAGGCTCCCGGTCCGTGCCATTTGGTGGCATCATCCTCCGCAACATCCCAACCCTTGCCCTTCTTCGTCACCACCTGCACCATCACCGGTCCCTCGATCTTCTTGACATTCTCGAACACATCCAGCAAAGAAGGCAGATCGTGACCATCAAAAGGACCAAAGAATTTCAGACCCAGTTCTTCAAAGATTGCACCACTCTTACTATGCAGCATAAATTGCTTAAAACTCGTTTCGGCACGACCCGCAGCCTCACGCGCTTTATCTCCGACAACAGGCAATCGCTCAATAGAACCCTTCGCCACCTCACGCAAATGCTGATAACTGGGCGAAGTCTGCATACGCCGCACTTGACCAAGATATTGCGATAATGCCCCCACATTGTCAGAGATAGATTTATCATTATCATTTAATACAATAATAAGATTCTTCTTTAAGCTGCCTGCATTATTGATCGCCTCCAGCGCCATACCACCGGTTAAAGCCCCATCACCAATTACAGCGACGACTTTGAAATCTTGCTGCTGCAAATCTCGCGCAACCGCCATACCCAGAGCGGCTGAGATAGAAGTGCTGGCATGACTGGCTCCGAAGACATCGTAAGGACTCTCTTCGCGACGTAGATAGCCCGAGAGGCCGCCAAATTGACGGATCGTGTGAAAGCGCCCGCGGCGACCGGTGAGCAGTTTATGCACATACGCCTGGTGTCCAATGTCCCAGACCAGAAGATCGTCTGGTGTTGCAAAAACACGATGCAAGGCCATGGTTAATTCAACGACACCCAGATTAGGGGCTAGATGCCCACCCCTCACCGATACCTTTTCGATGATTTCACGCCGAATCTCCTTTGCTAATTGCTCCATTTGTGGCACCGTCAAGGCACGTAGCTGCTCCGGGCTATCCAGGCTATCAAGAATCCTCGTCAATGGTTTCCTCCAAATTACTATTGCAGTATCCTCATACGGATCTAAGGGATGGAAAAACCCGGTGCCCACCTCCTACGCCCCTGACGGGGTAATGCTATCTGAACAAAGGCCGAATACATCAAGTGGTTTTGCATCAGGTCCCCCTATCATTAATACACGAGTGGCTAATCCATACACAAGCAACCCCATAATAACGATGCAAAAAAGCGTGATAACGGGTTATATCGATAGGCACCTTTCTGACTATTATAGGGTCGGAATGGCAACCCGACAAACGCCTTGACCAGAAAATTCATGCACTTGAGGGCTTGACAGCGTCTCAATTAGCCTGCCAGGCCCATCTAAGTCCTCTATAGCGTCCCTTGACAGCTCGGCGCATTCTTCTTATTATGAACAAAGATAGTGCCGCTGGCAGTCCAGAGCGGTATATGGCAGTTAAAACGCTGCATCTGGTGTCCGACAACACGATGACAATAACGGAAGAGACGTTGATCAAATGTGATCAACGCAGCAGAAGCGCAGATCAAAGCATGCTGATGAAAAACTGAGCGTGCTTTGCAGCACAAAGGAAGGTAGGAGCGGAACATCTCTGTGGCAACGGAGGCAAGCCGCACATCTTATGACAAGAAAAGATAGCGAAAAAGATTCGGAACGACCCCATTACTACTCACAGTTCTGGCTCGATGTGGCTGCCGGACGCCGTATTATCGGCGCTCCCAAACTGGAAGAGGGTGAGGCAGGAGAAAGCGATAGCGAAACATTAGAAGTAGTCCCTCAGCACAGAGCAGCACAAGTCAGCGAAGCGGAAACGTATGATGATGGACATGTCGCTAGCAACGGGTATGCAGAGCAAGTGATGCATCCCGTTGCTGAACCACTTGCTACACCGGAAGAGTTCATCGAGCCACAAGAAGATGCCCTGGATCTAGTAGCTGATGCGGCAGATGAAACAGATTACCAGGATGCCGCCGTAGACGATACGGATATTCCCGACATGGATCTTAACCCCATTGAGGAGGGGGGGGAAGATGAAGATTTCTTCGAAGACGAGGGGGAAGATGACGAAGACGATGATGTGAATTGGGGCCGTGGTCGCAAGAAGGCAAAGCCCACTCGCCCGGTTAAGCCACCAGTGAAGAAGCCAGGTAAACGCGATACACGTCGCGGCTACTAATACCCATATGCATTCAGAAACGTAACTCTCGTCCCTCTTGGACTGTCAGAAACGAGGCTACCGCCTCTAGCCTTCGGCTCATCTGACAGAGCGGAGGTTACTAGAAATGTGCTCCGGCACATTTCTCATCTGAATGCAAGGCAATATAACTTTCAATTCGAGAAGAAAAACGCGAGGGACTGAAGTTGATTCAGTCCCTCGCGGTCCGGTTGGTCAACAGGGACTACGGATAGATACCCCGCGCTTTCGTCGCCTCCGCGACACGTGAGATAGCCAGCATATTCGCTCCCAGGCGCATATCGCAGTGATACTGATCCGCCTGTTCGGCAACCGCATCAAAGGCACGGTTCATGATCATCTCCAACTTCTGTGTAATCTCCTCAGTATTCCAGAAGAAACTTTGCAGGTCCTGCACCCACTCAAAGTAGCTCACCGTCACGCCTCCCGCGTTCGCCAGAATGTCAGGCACAACAAGACAGCCTCTTTTGAAGAGGATACGATCTGCTTCAGGCGTTGTTGGACCGTTGGCGGCCTCAGTCACAATCTGCGCCTGAATACGCTCCGCGTTGTGACTATCGATCATACCTTCAGTCGCCGCCGGGATCAGAATATCGCAAGGGATCTCCAGAACATCTGATGCACCTATAATCTGCGCATGTGGGAAACCTACCACCGTACCATGCTCTCGCTTGTAACGTAATACTGCTGCCGGATCGAGACCGGTCTCGTCGTAAATGCCACCGCGTGTATCACTTAAGGCTACAATTTTACAGCCTTCATGATCAAAGAGCTGTGCAGCAATATTTCCCGCGTTCCCAAAACCTTGAATACTTACGCGAGCACCCCTTAGTGGCATGCCGATGCGCTGTGCAGCGCGCCTGGTCACAAAAAGTACACCTGTAGCTGTAGCCTCATTGCGACCCTCGCTCCCTCCAATTGATAGCGGCTTGCCGGTGACAATCGCAGGTATGGAAAAGCCCTCGTGCATGGAATAGGTATCCATCATCCAGGCCATAACTTGAGGATTGGTGTTAACGTCAGGGGCAGGGATGTCGCTGTGCGGGCCAATGATAATGGCTATCTCGGTGGTGTAACGACGCGTCATACGCTCTAGTTCGCTCTGCGACATATTTTTGGGATCGCAGATCACTCCACCCTTTGCCCCACCGTACGGGATACCAACGACAGCACACTTCCATGTCATCCACATCGCCAGCGCTTTGACTTCATCCAGGCTCACCTGCGGACTATAACGGACGCCGCCTTTGGCTGGCCCTCGGTTGACGTTGTGTTGAATACGGTATCCCGTAAATGTTTTGATATGCCCATCATCCATACGTACCGGAAAATGGACGGTAAGTTCACGCTTTGGCTGACGCAAGATCTCACGTATATCTTCCGAGAGACCCAGCTTCTCAGCAGCTAACTCGAACTGCTGTATCGCCATGTGATACGGATTAAACAAACTCACGTCGTTGTTCATAGCATTCACCTCGTTATGTAAATTGAGCACGACATTGTGCAAGGACACCAGTAGGCAAGCATAGTGAAGAGCCGTAGTTGCTGCTATGCTTGCGTTTCGTCTAACAGTTTGCGCAATAGCGCCTGTACGGCGTCAGCCCGCGCCTGACCACGGGTCTGCTTCATAACCTGACCGACCAGGAATTGCAAGGCATTGGTTTTGCCACTGCGATAATCATTGGCTGACTTCGGATTGTTGGCGATGACCTCCACGCTAATACGCTCAAGAGTCCCCTGGTCGCTGATCGGTGGCTTGATGCCCTTGCGCTCAACAATCTGCTCCGGCAGCTCTGCCGTAGCAAACGCTTCATCCAGGATCTCTTTCGCTTGTTTGCCCGTAATACGCTCCTTATCAAGCAAGTCCAGCAAGTTTGCGACTGCCTGCGGCGTGAGCGGATTATCCTGTACCACAATGGAGTTCGCTTTCAGCAAGCGAACTACTTCGCTCAGTATCCAGTTACTGGCCGCTTTCGCCCTGGCCTTACGGTCCTTCACTTGTGAAACGAATAACACCTGCTCAAAGTAATCGCCAAGCAACTTATCTTCTGTAAGCACATTAGCATCCAGCGCAGATAGACCATAGTCAGCTTGATATCGCGCTCGACGCGCGTCTGGTAACTCTGCCAAACTGGCACGAATTTCCGCGACGCGTTCACGGCTGATTAACAGCGGTGGCAGATCTGGTTCCGGGAAGTAACGATAATCGTCCGCGTACTCCTTGACACGCTGCAAGACCGTGATGCCCTTCGCTTCTACCCAGCCACGCGTCTCTTGCCGCACTCTTCCTCCATCGCGGATCAGCGCCATCTGGCGCTTCGCTTCAAATTCCAACGCGCGCTCAACCGCACGAAAACTATTCATGTTCTTAATTTCGGTCTTGACGCCCAGCTCTCGCTGTCCACGCGGACGCACGGAAACGTTAGCATCACAGCGCAAGCTGCCCTCTTCCATGCGACCAGACGATACCCCTAGATATACCAGGATTTCACGCAACTTTTGCATATAGCAGCGCGCTTCTTCTGGACTGCGCATATCTGGCTCACTCACAATCTCCATCAAAGGTGTGCCTGCACGGTTCACATCGATCAAACTGTAGTCGCCATGATGATGTGAGCGCGCCGTATCCTCCTCCAGATGCACGCGTGTTACACCGATACGCTTCGCTTGCCCATGCAGGTCGATCATCAGATAGCCATCACTACTGAGCGGAATATCATACTGCGAGATTTGATAGCCCTTCATCAGGTCGGGATAGTGGTAGCTTTTACGATCGAATTTTGAAAATTCAGGAATAGAACAGTTCAGTGCAAGGGCCGTCATAATCGTATAGGTGACAGCTTCTGCATTTATCACTGGCAAAACGCCCGGCATGCCCATACAAATTGGACACACGTGAGTATTTGGTGCGGCATTCGCGTAGTTCGTACTGCACGAACAAAACATTTTACTCTTTGTGAGCAATTGCGAATGCACTTCAAGGCCAATTACGACCTCAAAATCTGTATCAATTGGAGTATATGTTGTTGTTGTCATCTTCCTTACTCTTAGTACCCAGTTTTTAGAGAGTGTTTGGAACGCGCACGCTTTTCGTCGGTATTGAACTCAAACCAAACACTCTCTAGTGCGACCTACGTGCACGACGGAGCATGCCTATCTTGAGCTAAGTCTAGTCCTTTCGCCCGCATTCGTCAATGGGGACTAGTCTGCTAGCCAGGATACCTCAACGTAGCCAATATTGGCTATATATTATTATTTATTTCTCAGCCATTTAGCCTATTTGAATAGGTAATTGCTCACCAGCAGTGCGACTGACGACACCAGTATGTTATAATCTGACTATGGATAATCATATGAACTAGGAACCGCAACAGTCCAGATATGCCGAAATAGCACACTACTAAGGCAGCGTTCCGTTTGCCCCAGAGCTTTGCAAAAGTATCCATAAGAGAAACAAAGCGCTCACAAGAGAGACAGACTATGTGATGTAAAAAAAAAGCAGTACATTGCCTCTCTTGTATATCGTGTTTTTCTCTCTGCAGAAATACTTGCTATACCCAGTACCATGCGCTAAATCGTAGTTGCGACACGTTATAGAATCATGTATACCCTGCCTCTTCTGTCCTAGGATTGAAGGGGCTTCATGGACTTTTTTTGCTTCAACTCTATAGTATCATGATTTTGCATTGCTGTGTTGCATGGTTCCTTTCTGCCTCTGCCCTACCTTGATAGCTTCTTGGTATCTTAAACTAAGCATTAGAACCTTTCTTGTTTTTCATATTTTTCACACTTCTACGGTTACTCACTATTTCTATAGCTTTCGTGTCTGCGATATTGGCAAGGGGCTTAGTTTGTAGCTCTTTTCGTAGTCGTGCGATTTCTTTGTATTCGATTAGTAGTTTACTCTCTGTTGTCTCTATATCTAGCTCAAACACGTATCGCCCGTTTCCTAAATCATTGATGATTTGAAATCCTGCGTGTTTCAGTATTCGGATACCTGATGCTGTATTACTTGCAGCATATACCTTTGATATCTCTATTCCTTTCTGTGCCCATTCATTCAGGTTAGTGATAAGGCTGCTTAGTAGGATTTGAGCATATGTAGATCTGCGTGCAGGTGGTACCGCTGGAGTAGTAGCCATATCAATGATAATGCACTCTAACGGCTTTCCTGGTTCGAATTGTTGCATATGGTCTACACCTAGAAACCATCCTCTTTGTCCTTCTTTGAACTTTGCTATAGCCTCTTGGTCAAATGGAAACAGGTTTATGTATGCTGCTAAGTAGTCTCCATCATATAGATGGTAAGTTGTGTCTGGGTTCTTTTCGATGAATGATCTACGTAGCTCTATCATTTCGGGGTTGCCTGCCCTTGCGCCAAAAACGAGGTTTGCTAGCCCTATCTCTTGATCCAAGTCATTGATGGTCGCTTTTTTGTATTCAAGTCCGCCCATTTTTTCTACGAGTAAAGCGGTTTCCATTTTGCTTGCAATACTGTTTATTTCCTTTTTTGAATAAACAGCTTGTTTTCTTCCTGGTAAGTGTATTCTTTTGATACGTTCTGTTCTCCCCCAATATTGAAAAGCTTCCTCGTCTATTCCTAGAACGTCTCTAGCCTCCGCGGCGGTGTAGTAGAACTTTGCTAGCTCTGGATTAAGTTTCATTTTTTGCCTCCTCTGTTAACCCAATGGTTTCATTATATCTAAATTTTTGAGGTTTGTACAGAGTCTTTCATTTATCTGGTCTTTCAGATTGTCTCAATATCTTAGTACTTTTTCAGATTAGTCAGATTTCTATTGACTTTTTCACTTTTATGCTTTACTATACTAACAGTTACGGTTTTTCAGATTTGTCAGTTTTACTATCAGAATAGGCGGTACTAAAACCCAGGGTCTAGGGAGCAGACCTTTGCAAGTCTGACCGTCCAGCGGGACAAAGGACCCGACGAGGCACCGGAACAACTGAATAGGCGCAAGCCAACCGGCATGGACAACCAGGGAGCCACACCTGAGTAACGCAGTCGCGGACAAAAGGCACCAACGGGGCGGAGTCCTGTAGAGTATACAGAAAGATCTGGTTTCCACCATGCGGAAGCACATTATTGATTGTCAGTGTAGCGCGTGATCATGAGGAAAGGCATGATACCCATCGTTCTCTTTTCCTGGTACTGCGTGCGGTCTCCCTGGTACCTTCTTCCTTCTGATCCTTGTCTCTCAGATCTCTCATCCTCTCACTTGCTCCCTTCTCCTGTCTCCTATCCCTGGAAGGCACTGGGGATACTGCATGCAGGCCTGCATCTTGGATCGCGGGTTAACCAGTGGCAGTCCTTCACCGGGTGCCAGTGGCTAGCCTGGAGCAGTTCAGGTGAAAAACCTTGAAAGGAGGTGATGCCTGATGATCTTTCTTATCCTTGTCCTCGCGGTCGCGTTCTTTGCGTTTGTCGCTTTTCTGGGTGGACATGTGAACTAGTGAATGAGTCATTTTCCACGCGAATTGTGAAGCGTTTTTCACGGGGGGTTTCGTCGCCGTGCCATTGCCGTACCGTCGCCGATACCCCCGTTTTCGTGCTCAGAATTGGTGGACGGTTTCTGTACACCAATCAGCATTTACCTTTTTTGAACACCCATTTTTCACTGCATTTTTTTACTGTAATTCGGAAGCATTTTTCACGGGGGTTTTTCTGAGAGTGAGGTCACAGTGAGATGGGAGCGAGACGAGAGAATCCCCTATTTTTGTGCTCAGAATACTTGTACGCTAGAGGGTACCTTTCGGGTACCCAATGGGTATTTTAATTTTTTTGAACACCCATTTTTTTGAGCATTTTTTGCTGCAAAGAGAAAGGTGTTTTGTGTCCCTCGCACAAGCATTGATTGACTTTTCACTTAGGTACACAACGCTTATCATATCGCATCAATTTGTACCAAGTCCCTGTAAATTTGAGCTTGTAGAACGCTCTTTCACTACATCTGACCACATCTTGCCAGGTATCGCCTTCTTTGTCCAGATCATCTGGGCACATGGTAGGCGCATACCTGGCAGCAAAAAGGCCCAACGTGTTGACGCACATTAGGCCCACGAGACCCATTTTGACCCGAACAAGGTTTTGCCAGGTGCTCTTTCACAGCATACCCCTTGCTGGCACCTGGCGCAAGTGCAGAAAGGAGTATGCTATGCATCCATCAACAACTGAAGTTCCTGACGGTGCCTATCTGGATAGCTACCATCAGTACCTTCTCGATATTTCCTCTTTTGAGCGAAACACCGACGAGCAAGACACGGCGCTCCTGCAACAGTTGGAGTTCGTAAAATGTGGGGTTCTTTCACGAGAGGTAGGGGAGCAGGTGGTACAGCGACTTATTGAAGGAAGCCTCTCCCGCGTGATGTGCATTGCTCGTAACTACCATCAGCACCTTCTTGCTGTCAGTGGTGGACGGACAAGCGTTTCTTTGATGGATCTGATTCAGACAGCAAATGAAGCTCTTGTCACATGTGCATGCCACTGTCTGACCTCAGAGGAAACACCTCTCAACTTTGGAGCCTATACCGGCTCAAGCGTGAGTGGCACCTTGAGAACCTACCGTGTCCAAGATTGTACCGTTTCAGTGAGTGTTCACGACTGGCGTAAAGCGGCGCGAGAGGAAAGATTAGCTGATCTCTACGGGGTGTTGAGTCTGGACGCACTCCCACGGGAAGATCCAGAGACGTTCCTCCTTGTTGAGCAACTGAGCGCTCCTGCACCAACGCCCATCTGGCCTGAAAAGCAACACAAGGTTGAGATGTTACTGCAAGGGCTTTCTGAACAAGAACAGCGCATTCTTCACTTGCGCTATGGCCTGGACCGCGATGATCAGCATGAGCATACCTATGAAGAGATCGCCGATCTCATCGGATCTCACAAGGGAGCCTGTTACCGGATCGAGCAACGTCTACTCCACACGTTGCGTGAACAGGCTCCGCTTCGCAATTCACCGGACTACTACAGCGCAAGTGAAGCGGCTGCCGTCCTTGGTATTTGTCCTGCGGCGTTGCCAAGTCGGGTCAAAAAGGGCATTATCCAGCGGTACTATCCGGTTGGATGTGATCATAGCGGCGTGTACAGTAAGGCACAAATTGATGGTCTTGCGGAGTATTGCCAGCAAATCACTCGAGACTACTACACCATGCAGGAAGCTATGGCCTGCTTGGGTGTTTCCAATGTGACCATCAAGAATTGGGCACGAGCGGGGAAGCTCACGAGCTATCAATTCCCTGAGCAAGGTGATTGCTACGGGCGCTACCTCAAAGCAGAGGTAGACGCATTGGCGCAAGAGAGACAACCAATTCAACTTCATCCAGTGCTCTCAGGGCCAGAACCAATGTATGCCTACGCCTAATGATCTATCCAGAGGAAACGATGTGTTTTGTTGTGCAACGTGCCAGATCGGGCACACATCCGGTCGTGGCTGGCCTATGAAGGAATGCCAGTACCGGAGCGTGTGACGACTTTCGATGTGTCACAGTACACACCCGATCTGGCACATTGCACAACAAAACACATCGTTTTCCCTCTCTACGAGGTGAACACTCATCAAAAACCAACGGACACAGAAAGTAAATCGTTTCGGTTCACCACGACGGCGCGGGCGGTTCGTGGTTTTACATGGTGGGTTCGTACCGCTTTTGTGGTGGAAACATGGGCCATTCCCGCACGATTTCCCCCACTTCTTTTTGTGTTCTTTTTGAGTATCACTCCATTTTCCATCAAAACCTCGTAAATCGTTGTGCACGTCCACGAAAGGAATGGAAATGGTTTTGCAGCAAGGTGCACCGTCCAGAAAGGGCGCATGCTGCGAAATGGAGAAACAGATGAGAAGATATGTTTCTTTTCGTCGTGTCTCCCCCTCCTGCTGTCTCCTAGACCCGCTACGTCCCGTCGGAGACACCAAACGGGACCGCCATGTGAGCTACAGGGCAGCAGGCGCGTGAAGAAAATCGGACGCTTGCGCTTGCCCATAGACAGGGCATGGTAGACTGACAAACCCGTCAGCGCGGGATGGACCGAAACCTGCATTACCCCTGAGCCGCGCTGACGTCCCCCATCGTATCCATGCCCTGTCTTGGGTCCGATTTTCAGTGCCTGCTGATCCTGACGGATCGTTCTCTTTTGTCCTGCACGAGCTGGAGCGTTGCACAACGCGTGCAGGTGCAATCATCCCATTTCATCAAGCAAGAGGATGGTCCTCTGTGCGTTGCGCCCTCTGGTGTGGCAATCCGTGGGACGCAACGCGCTGAACGGGGCCGCAAGTGAACCGCCCCGTTCCATCTACATTTTCGTCTTTTTGAGGAGAAATCATCGTATGAACAACGCGTATGCACAAAAAATCGTCAAGCGTATTCGGAGTGCGTGGCCCGATGATGGCTATTGTCCTATCAAGGTAGAGGAACACGACGGGCATGCCTGGCTCGTGACGTTCGTGCAGGAAGAGACGGGGGAATGCTTCACGGTCCCTCTGGCAAAGCGCAAGCTACGCGAACAGGAGCATGCCCAGGCGTTCCGTCTCCTCTCTCACCTGGCTTTTCCTGCAAGCGCCCACCCCGTAACAGAAACGGCCCTTTCAGACAAAGAGTGCACGGCTATTCATCAGCTCGTGCGTTCAGCAACAGCGGAACTGGTAAACAGCCCCGTCAAGGTCCTAGCGGCGTTTCTTGATACCCTTATCCTCAACGTCTACCCCACGGATGAACAGTCTCAGCGGGTTAAGCGCAAAGTAGACGACACGCTCCAGACGGAATTAGCACTGCTCAAAGCACAGGCGCAGGACCGAGAAGAGGATATTCCCACACGCTTTTTCTTTGCAGGCGTCCCGCTCGTGATGACGCGCAAGGGTGCCGATGGCTATCAATGGATACTGCGTAGCTCCAAGATGGCACTTTCTATCAACTGTGGCTCAACGATGGCAAACCTCTGTAAAGTCCGTCTCTCTTCAGAATACTTGTGGTCTGTACGAGACGTGACAACAGTCGTCTATCAGGTGCATTGCTTCCTGGCAGAACATTTCGGGCAAGACATTGATCTGCAAGTCTCGGCCTGTGATCTGGCGGCTGATGTGCTTAACCTGGATCTCACCGATGTGCAGGAGGTCAAGCGTCATTTTGTCTCACGGGCACAGTACAAAGAGCAAGATCCCTTAAGTGAGCAAGCATGGTTGGATGGACCGTCCCGCGTCAAGAGTCGCTGGGATCGTTTAACCGGCCTGCCTTTCGGATCGCGCAACGGGGCCGTATCTGCACTCATCTACGATAAAACCCATGAAATCAAATACCAGTCACCGGAGAAGAAATGGTTTCATGACCTGTGGCGTCAAGTCAAAGACGAACAAGGCAACCCGCTTTGGGACGGCAAAGCGGCGGTATGGCGCGTAGAAATGCGGTTCAAGCGAGAAGCCTTGAACGAGATGAAACAAGAAGGGGTGTTTCATGGCATTGAGAACGCCTATGACCTGGAAGAACGCCTCCCAGGCCTGTGGTCGTATGCGGTCGGACACCGTGGCGGCGGTGTTGATGGCCTTCCTGATGGCTGGTTGCGCTACATCGTGCCCACAGAGGATACCAACCGTTCCCGCTGGCCGGTACACCCTGACTGGCTGATCATTCAAGAGGCATTCCCATCTCTGCGAGAGGAAGAGCAACCCGAAGAGGAACCCCAAGAAACAGCGGTCGCGGTGTGCAACCCTCCAGCGTGCCAGGAAGAAACACCGGCAATCCCGCTGTTACCCTTCATCCGAAAACGCAAGCGCGAAGTCAATATGGATCGCATCATTGATCAAATTGCGGGTTGTATCGTCACGGTCGAGGCGTGGCGTCCACCGCGTCCAGGATGCACACCGGAGCTACGGAGAACGGTGAGCTATGTCTATCAACGCGTAGAAACCCGCATGGAAGAGAAACAGCGTGACTTTTCCGCAAGTGTCCGTGATAAGCGAGACCTCTACTCGATTGAACTGGACCCCGACGACGCAGCGGCTGACGTCGCTTGAGTCATTTCAACGCATTCACAAAGGAGCAATCTATGGATCTGTTTCGTACGTGGTGCCATCGGTGCCACAAGCTAGCACATTGCCGCTCGGTCAACTGGCGTAACGCACGTGGCGGGATCGAGGTTCGCCTATTATGTGTGGACTGTCGGCGCGCTATCGGCTATCGTGCCTAACGATGAGAAGGGGGTGTTCTATGAAGTTTGAAGGAAAAGACGGCGTACTCACGCACTACCTGATAGACGTTGATAACCGTCTTGGTGACTTGACGCTAGACTCCTATACACAACGTCTAGGGGCGCTCGTCCAGTTGCTTCGTGAGAAGTGCGGTGTAACTGATCTGGAGCAAGTGACAACGTTACATCTGCGTCAATGTGTACAGCATTTGTCTACTGTCCCTATAGAGGCGAAAGGGCGTCATACGCAGAGTGATGAGGGTATCTTGTCTACGGTAACGATTAAGGCCTATATTCGTGTCTGGAAGGTGTTTTTTAGCTGGTGCTATCAGGAAGAATTGATCACTTCTAATCCCGCTGATCGTCTGAAGTCTCCTAAGGCTCCAAAAAGATAACGCCTGCGTTCACTGAGGAACACATAGAGAAGATGCTTAATGCTTGTGACACCAGCACGCCTATAGGTTTTCGCGATTATGTGATTTTGCTTTTGCTGCTCAATACAGGGATGCGTGTTGCTGAGATTGCATCTCTTCGTGTTGAGAATGTTCATGAGACATATATCAAGGTTGAAGGCAAGGGTCGCAAGGAACGGGAGATAGGTATTCATCCTGAAATGTCTAAATTGCTTTGGAAGTACGTTAGCAAGTATCGTAGCCCTTCTAACCCCAATGAACCTATGCTTTTATTGGGTCGGGGCAAGCCCTTACATATCTC
This sequence comes from uncultured Chloroflexia bacterium, assembly GCA_963802635.1. Lineage (GTDB taxonomy): Bacteria > Chloroflexota > Ktedonobacteria > Ktedonobacterales > Ktedonobacteraceae > CAVTLG01. Next base: position 44,502 of record CAWDJJ010000002.1, read on the forward strand.
TGGTATTCAGCATGTTGTTAAGCGTATTCAGAGTGCTACAGGTTTGTCAGATATTAAGTTTACTGCTCATGTTTTCCGTCATACACACTCTAAGATGTACTTAGACAATGGTGGAGAGTTGTTTAAGTTATCGCGTGAGTTGGGCCATTCTAGTATCCAGGTAACAAAAATTTACCTGGAAGACTTTGGAAGCAGTGAAGCGCGTAAAGATCATGACTCCTTTTCGCCGCTCTCAGTTATTCCTTTGAGAAGGAAGGTGAAAAAAACACGCAAAGTTGAGGGAGAGTGAGTATACTATTGATTTGGGTACCCATTTTACCTAATAGTACATATCGAAAAGTACCCCAAAATATGGCTGCTATAGGTTAACTTCTATAGCGGTCGTTTTTATTTGGGCTAGCTTGTGAGGTGGGCTAGGACTATCGGGGGATGTAGTTGGTTCTTGCTAAGTTTCTTTACGAATGATATAGAATCATGTATACTGTGCCACAAAGGCGTAGGATTGTTCAGTAACAGCTCGTCACAAGCAGCCGGTACTTCATCAATAAAATTAGAAGCGTGTAGGGCAACACGCTTAAGCGAGCAGGAGAGCATTAATATATGTCGCTGATAAATATGGCAAAACGCGAGATCAATTGCAAAATTGTCTACTACGGTATCGGTTTATGTGGAAAAACAACCAATTTACACTACATTCACCAGGCAGTCAGTCCACAAGATGTCGGCGACATGGTTTCGATAGATACAGAGACCGAACGCACCCTGTACTTTGACTTACTCCCGCTTGAGCTGGGCAAAGTTCATGGCTTCCAGATTCGCTTTCAACTCTATACTGTCCCCGGCCAGATTCTCTATCAACAGACGCGTATCTCTGTCCTGAAAGGAGCTGACTGCGTGATCTTTGTCGCTGACTCGCAGGCAAGCAAGCTACAAGAGAACATTGAATGCTGGAATGAACTGCAAGAGCAGCTCAAACGCATGAATAAGGATGCCTCCAGTTTCCCCCCTGGTCATGCAGTGGAATAAACGTGACTTGCAGGACGTCTTACCAACATCCGTTCTGGAAAAATATTTGAATCCTTATCGCGTACCAAGCTTTGATACAATCGCGGTCACTGGTAAAGGCGTCATCGAGAAGTTTACGCGTCGGCATCAACTCCACCTTGCGGAAACTAGAACGCTTCTAAACGCATTGTTTTGTTAGCGCAGAGAGCATAGTATAGCGAACTACAGGCAAAGGACATTGTCTTACCACAAAAGACATATTGCCAGTGTTTGTTCTGGTTTTGCAAAACCTCTACTCGCCGTCGTTCTGTGTCTCCGTATAGCCAAAAAGTACTGCATTCGCACAATTGCGATAGCCATAGATAGCCATAAACAAGTAGATGAGGAAGTGCTGTCCACATATCCGTAGCCATTTATTGGGATGAGTGAACAAGCTATACTCATTTGTACCAGTGTTCACACACTCAGGTTTTATAATGGATGGGAGAACAAGTAAGAGAGCCATAAACTAAAGAGCAGAGACAACTGAAGATGGCAACAAAGCAATAAAAGATGCGCAGCAACCGATAAGCCATCGACAATAGCCTCGGAACGATGCTCTATTTTTTGACGTGAAGCACCTGGACATTGCTGTAAGCACATGGCATAGCTCCGAAGTGCTTTTCCCTTTGCGGATAAGGCTAAGTGGGTGGGTTGCACCGCAGCCTACGGAGACGGGCACCAACCGGAAGACGCGAAAGCGCCTCTGTCCTTGTAGACTCCTGAGGTATTAGTGTGTATAATGGTGCAACAATTACAAGGCTTACAAGTGCCCACCTAGCAATGCCAGGGAAGCTATTTTCTTGGGTGTTCAGTTTATACAAACAAAAAAAGTGTGTCGGATAGCAGTTTCACAAGCCTGGAACGCTGCCCACACTATCTTATGAAGGGTTAACATGGAAACGATACGTGTCATCATTATTGATGAACAGCCCCTTTTTCGTGAAGGTATCCGCGCCACCCTGGAAGGAATGGGAGACTGTACAATTGTTGGTGAGTCGACTGACGCTGCTGATGTACTGGAAATAGCCCGTACATGCAACCCCGATGTGGCCCTCATCGACGCTGGACTCACCTCTTCTGATCCACTCGAGATAGCCCGGCAGGCACGCCATCTCGCGCCACGCATGGCAATCATTATTCTCACTCCTTCAGAGGATGAAGAGCGCCTATTTCAATCTATTAAAGTCGGTGCAGCCGCTTACTATACACGTAACATTTCCTCCACAGAACTGGTGGAGGCAGTGCGCAAAGTCAGCCACGGCGAGTATTTGATCCGCGATGACGTGCTCGCCAAGCCACAGCGCAAGTCGCGTGCTAAAATCTTTCCGTGAATTGACGGTAGAAGAGGAAGAAGGTGATGTTAAGGACCCCTATTCACCACTCTCCAGTCGTGAAGTAGAAATCCTGGACTACATCGCTCGCGGCAATAGCAATAAGGAGATCGCCAAGTCACTGAAGATTAGCGATCAGACAGTGAAGAACCATATTACATCCATCTTGAAAAAACTTTCGGTCAATGACCGTACAGCAGCCGTTGTGCATGCTCTACGTCATGGCTGGATCAAGATGCATGAGGAATAGCTCCTCCGTTTGAGACAACTTGTGAGAAGATTGGAGGCTACCAATACACAATCATAACGTCTAACGTTCGTTGCGCCTGACACATTGATAGAGTTGCATTGGTAGACCTCACAGAATGGCAACGCCTCTCGTACCAAAGCTATCAACCAGACTGCTGAGCGGCTGACGTGTGTGCTGGTCAGGTCCGCACGGAGAGCAGTTCGTTCCCCGTGTTTGCGTTCAGGAACACATAGAGGTCGTAATGTGACTGCGTAGCAGCCTGCTAAGGCAATATAAGCTATATTTAGAATTCTATACTCTCTACAACCCAGAGGAAACATGCCTTGTCGGTTAGTAGTGAGACAATGGTATACTGATAGTGTGCGATGAAGACAGTATACAACGATGAGTGCGTAGTCAATACATTATGCTTCTGATATCCATAAGCATCAGAAATGTCACTCCCGCCTGTATGCAAGAAAATACGCAGGCAGAACGCTTACCAGCTTTGGAGAGAAGAAAGGAAGCCTAGTTTAGTGAAAGTTTATGGTCGTATAACGGTTTTTCCAATTATGCCAGCCCGCATAAACCGCCTGTACGAATTAGCATACAACCTCTGGTGGAGCTGGCATCCCGAAGCCCGTACCCTCTATAGCTCACTTGATCCAGATCTCTGGGAAGAGGTCAAGCACAATCCAGTACGCTTCCTCAGTGAAGTGCAGCCGCAGAAGCTGGAAAAAGCGATAGATCAGCCCGCATATTTGCAAGAGTATGATAGTGTCATCAGCGATTTTGACCACTATATCCATCCACAAGCAGATGAGACATGGTTCTCGCGTACCTATCCTGAGCTGACAGACAAGACCATTGCCTATTTCTCGGCAGAATTTGGCTTGCATGAGTCCCTTCCTATCTACTCAGGAGGTCTGGGCATCCTCTCCGGCGACCATTGCAAAGAAGCCAGCGATCTTGGGCTACCCTTTGTTGGCGTTGGTTTTCTGTATCCCCAGGGCTATTTCAATCAGCGCGTAAACCGCTCAGGCACGCAAGAAGCCCTGTATGAGAAATTGCATTTTTCCGAAGTGCCAGCCGTACCGGCCATTGGACCCGATGGGCAAGAGGTGGTCATCAGTGTCGACCTACCAGGACGCCGCATCTTTGCGAAGGTGTGGAAACTGGTTGTAGGACGCGTGCCCCTCTACCTGATGGATACGGATATTCCACCCAACGCCCCAACTGATCGCGAACTCTCAGCCCGTCTGTATGGAGGCGACCGCGATATACGTATCTCTCAGGAAATTGTGCTGGGCATCGGTGGCGTGCGAGCACTGCGGGCACTGGGTATCTCACCATCCGCCTGGCACCTTAACGAAGGACATGCGGCGTTCCTGAGCCTGGAACGCTGTCGCGAGCTGGTCGAGCAGGGACTCAGCTTCAATGAGGCGCGCGAAGTCGTCACCACCAATGCACTCTTTACCACTCATACACCTGTACCAGCAGGCAACGATACCTTCAGCTATGAGTTGATTGACCGTTATTTCGGCTCCTACTGGGGACAGCTAGGACTGAATAGAGACCAGTTTATCGAGGTCGCCCGCGAGGATCAAGGCTGGGGTTCGACGTATGGTATGACCGATCTGGCACTCCAACTCACGGGACAGCACAATGGCGTGAGCAAACTGCATGGAGCAGTCTCACGTAAGATGTGGCAATTTCTCTGGCCTGGTCTGGACGTCGAAGAAGTCCCTGTCGACTATATTACCAATGGTGTCCATACCTTCTCCTGGATTGCCCCGGAAATCAATGCGCTTTTCAGACGCTACCTTGATGAGGATTGGGGCAAATATGTCGATGAACCAGCATTCTGGGATGAGCACATCGACAATATTCCAGACGAGGAATTATGGCGTGCTCACGAAAAAAGAAAAGAACTCCTGCTAGATTACGCACGACAACGTCTGAAGCAGCAACATTTGCGTCTGGGTGAGGGTACGCATCAGATTGAGGAATTTGAGCACATGCTCAATCCTAAGGCGTTGGTTATTGGCTTTGCGCGACGCTTTGCTACCTACAAACGCGCTACCCTGATCTTCCGCAACATTGAACGCCTCAAGCATATCCTAAACAATCCAGAACGTCCCGTCCTGATCATCTTTGCGGGCAAAGCTCATCCTGCCGATGATCCAGGCAAAGCGCTGATTGAGCAGATTTATCGCGCTTCACGCAACGAGGAGTTTCGCGGCAAGATCATCTTTCTGGAAAACTATGATATAGATATGGCCCGCTATCTGGTTTCTGGCACAGACCTCTGGCTCAATAATCCCATTCGTCCCTACGAGGCAAGCGGCACCAGCGGGCAGAAAGCGGCCTTAAATGGGCAACCTAATTGTAGTATCCTGGATGGCTGGTGGGCAGAAGGGTACAATGGCAAGAATGGTTGGGCAATAGGCGAGGAACGCGAGTATCATGATCCAGATGTGCAGGCTGAAGCCGATAGTATTTCTTTATATATGCTGCTGGAAGAAGAGATTATTCCCGCCTTCTTCGACCAGGATGCCAATGGTGTTCCTCATCGCTGGGCAGACTATATGAAGGACGCCATTCGTACTTGTACACCGCAATTTAGTATGCGTCGCATGGTGAAGGAGTATACGACACGCTACTATGTGCCTGAAATACGACAGGGTATACAGGTGGGACAGAACCACTATGAGCGCGAACGCACGCTTGCAGCCTGGAAAGAACGTATCAGGCAAGGCTGGCCGAGCTTCGAATTATATGTCGATGGGCGTCGAGATGGACAGCTCAGTCTAGGCGAGAGCATTCATGTCCATGCCTGGTTGCGCACGAACCAACTTAGCCCGGACGATCTCTGCGTTGAACTTGTCTACGGCGAAACGCAAGATGAACTGGCGCAGGCCCAGTATACCCTGCCCATGCACTTCGTCAAACGTGAACAGGATGGCTCCTATCGCTATGATAGTGTGTTAAAGCCCACGGTGAGTGGTAGTATTGCCTACAATGTACGCGTCGTGCCCTCTCATCCCGCGCTCACACAAAAATATGCACTCGGCTTACTGCGTTGGGCCTGAGTCTCTCATAAAAACAGGCGGCTATGAAGCATCATAATCGCCTGTTAGTTTATTTCTCTGCTCAAAACTATCATTCTACCCATCAGACAGTCTTTATAGGATTTTGCGCCAATTTCTTGTGACGATAGGTAAAGATGTTGTGAACGGTAAAATTATAGAACAACACAATCATGATGGCGATACCATTACTAATAATAGGCGTAATACCTAAAATAGAGGTAAATACGACCTCCTCAAGCAGCAGCGTAAGTAAGCTTCCACTGATTGAGGTAATATGATAACGAGCACAACGCGCGCCCCATGAGCGCTCGCCGTGGCTGGCGAGATGGCTAAAAGTGAAGTAATCGTTCGGGATAAAGTTTGCTAACAGCGAAATTTCAGTTGCTATGGCCCAGGCAATAATATTGTGAATTACGGGAATAACAGGCAAAGCAATGCGATAGTATACGATGTAGAATACGATCATGTTAACAATAGCAGCCAAGCCGCCAAAAAAGGCAAACGAAAAGAAGCTCTGTACCCACTTGGCACGGCCACCTGAGACATTATCTACTATATCTAAAGTACGATTGACAATCGCCCAACGCGTTGGATGATAACTAGGACGACGAGGCTCAGACGATGCTGGCTGCGTTATGAGACTTGTGGAATCAAGCGTATCATCCACATCAGAGTGTAGTAAACTCATAAAAAATCACAATGCTCCATTTTCTGTATAAAATTTCAATCATAGCTGCCTTCCATCTTGCCAGACGAACAGTTCGTATTGATTGTAACAGAAGTTCGTCCTCAAAGAAAGAAGAGTACCATTTTGGCTCTTGAATAGACACCTATGATGCACTTGTTTTATATTGCCCTATGGGTATTAGAGCATGTGTTTAGCTAATCCGAGTGCAAAACCACTTGACATCTTCGGCATTGCTCGCGTAGAATGCCTTCCGTTGGGAGGTGCGGGAGGCGGCAGCAGGTTTTCTCCATTCCATTGATCCGTATGAGGATACTGCAATAGGCTTAAGCAGCCGTTCCCACGCTCTTCTCGAAGAGCGAACGCACCTCTGGCGATGCTTCTAATAGCGAAAATGCATTGCCATATGGGTCTACGAAAATGGCCTCCAGTCCATAAAGCTGCTCGGTAGGTGCACACACGAACTGGACGCCGCACGCCCGCAACAGCTCATACTCCTTACGACAATTGTCAGTCGCAAACACGGAAGACATTTTACGACCCACCCGCTCTATGACAGCCTTCACGCGCTCTTCACTATGCCACAAAATGTCAGGTTTTGCCAGGGCAATCTCTGGCTTATGTTGATGCGGCGGTGCAACTGTGAGAAAGCGCAAACCAGGACCAAAGGTAACATCGCTGCGCTTCTCAAGGCCAAGATGCTCAGTGTAGAAACGTAGCGCTTCCTCTTGATCTTTGACTAAAATAGCGATAACCGCGTGTTGTGATATGAGCTTCATGATAATACCTTACTCTGTCTATGCTCTCTTGAACTAAGCACCATGTCTACAACAAAACTCTTTCTAGCACATGCTTATTATATAAAACATTTGTTCTAATTGCAAGTACATGCACCACTATTCAGGCCATTTGGAAGAGGTGATCGCGTCGGGGCCGAGCGCAGATCTTCCAATTGAAAACCAGGCAATCAGGTATGGTATGATGATAGCAACCATGAGTTTCATAGCTCATTTGAGCACACGCATGCAAAGCAATGGATATCAAAGGTTTGCAACCTTTCCCACGGTCACGAGCTTTGCCAACTGGATCGCTCACAATGTCGCGACCAACAACGTCTGATCCCTGCTGACAGTACACACCGACAAGATTGCAATTGAATAAGCATGTGCATACAATGGAAGAAAGAAACACATATCTACCACCATACAAACACAGCAAGGAGTGAAAAAATACATGAAAGCAGTACAATTTGCTCATCCCGGTGAGCCTGACGTTCTGCAAGTACAAGAGGTAGCCGATCCTACTCCTGGGACAAACGATGTCCTTATAGAGGTAAAAGCAACGACTGTTAACCACCTTGACCTCTTCCAGCGTAGCGGCAGTCGACCAGTCGATAAACTGCCCTTTACCCTGGGTCTGGAAGCGGCAGGCATTGTGCTACAGAGTGCGCACGGCTTCCAGGTGGGAGAACTTGTACTGATAACCCACGCCATGGCAGCAAAAGGTGGCGGCGGCTATGCCAGTAAGATTGCCGCTCCAGCTACCGACCTGGCACGTATTCCGGCGGGCGTCTCATTTGAGCAAGCCGCAGCAGCTGGTCTTGCCGCGTCTACTGCCTGGGGCAGTTTATTTGATCTTGGACACTTACAGGCAGGAGAGCGGGTGTTGATCTGGGCTGGATCAAGCGGCGTCGGTTCGATTGGCATCCCATTTGCGAAGCTGGCCGGAGCATGGGTTGCCACGACAGCCAGTTCTGAGGAACGCGCAGAAGAACTCCGCAAGCTGGGTGCCGATCTGGTACTCAATCATCGCCAGCAGGACGTGGGAAAGCAACTCCAGGATGCTGGCGGCGTTGATCTGGTAGTGGAGCTGGTCGGCACAAGCTTGCAGACCAGTCTTGAGGCCAGCAAAGCAGATGGTCGCATTATTCTCGTTGGCAACCTGGGAGGTCAACAGGCCGCCGTCGATACACAGACATGGCGGCTGAAACGTGTGCAGGTCATCGGCGGCGGACAGGTGCATACCTCGCCAGCCAACGAGGAGCAATTTCTACACCTGATCGCTGAAAAGAAAGTGACGCCTCTGATAGCAAAAACACTACCAGTTGAGCAGGCAGCAGAAGCGCATCGTATTCTGGCAACTGGCGGGCTACAGGGCAAAATTGTGCTCACTCACGCCAAAGCATAAGAAGATTTCGATGAGAATAGTGCTCGGCCCTACGTGAGCATGCACACAACCAGACGAGTTACAAGCAAAGCAGAATAAAGGAGAGATCGTGATGACCCAGAGTCAGGTAAGCAGTGAACCAATTCTTTTTACACGCGGCGTTCCCGCAGCAGAAGCCCTACCAACCACACTTCTCAGTGAGTGCATGCAGGCGGTACTGGAAGGTCCCGACGGCAAAACCATCCTCCAGTACGGCCATAATGGTGGCTACTTGCCATTACGCCGCTTGCTGAGTGAATTATACGATGTACCAGCCGAGCAGATACTGGTGGGGAACGGATCATTGCACTTGCAGGATCTTCTGGCCGCTCTGCTTGTGAAGCCGGGCGATGTTGTGTTCGTTGAACAACCAAGCTATGACCGAGCGATTAAAACGTTCCGCAGACGAGGCGCAAAGGTGATCGGCATTCCCTCGCAGCAGGATGGCGTTGATCTGGCAGCACTGGAAAAAGCGCTGGCACAACAGGTACCAACATTCATGTATGTGATTCCAGACTTCCAGAATCCCGCTGGCGTTACTACTTCTAGCGACAAGAGACAGGCACTGGTCGACCTCGCTACACGCTATGGCTTCTGGCTGGTAGAGGATGTCCCCTACCGTACACTGCGCTATGCCGGAGAATCATTACCACTGCTACGAGAGTTCAATACAGAGCATGTGATTACCCTTAGCTCGTATAGCAAGCTGATCAGTCCAGCGTTGCGCGTCGGCTATCTTATCGGACCCCTTGATCTGGTCAAGCAACTGACAAGGCTGGCTGAGGAGACTATTCTCGCACCAGTACTACCAACACAGGCAGCAGTGGTCGAATTTTACAAGCGCGGCTACTTCGCCTCTAATCTGGAGAGCTTGAAGCAACTCTATGCCCCACGTCTGGCAACTATCGTAGCTGCGCTCAAACAGTATCTGCCACAGGTACCATTCGCTGAGCCAAAGGGCGGCTTTTTCGTGAGCATTACACTGCCCGAACAGGGCAACGCAACGAACTTGTTGGCACGCGCAAAAGATCTGGGACTCACATTGACCGACGGACGAGATTTCTTTGCTGACTCGCTGGACGAACCAGCAGAACAACAGCAGGGCGAACGCTTTGTACGCCTTCCGTTCTGCGCGTTGACTCCCGCCCAGATTTAAGAAGGCGTCAAACGCCTGGCAAAGCTCATCGCTGAGTAATACCTCCGCCGGAGATCACGCCATAGTCTCTGAACACGTTCGCAACTTGAAGGCAGTCAACGATCTTCTCTAAAGGGAAGTTCGGCACGCCGGTCTTGTCACAATCGCATGCTAAATTGACTGCGGCAAGATTGGTTTTATTGCAACAGCAATTTTTGTCTTACTTCCCTCAAAGAAATTCCTATTTTTAAGTGCTCATAGTTTAGGTGATATACTCTCGGGAGAGGAGTAGAGTAGAGTACTATGGACCTCGGATTGCAAGGCAAAGGAGTCGTTGTTACTGGTGGAAGTCGAGGGATTGGACGTGCTATCGCATTAACCTGTGCTGCTGAAGACGCAAACATTGCTCTTTGCGCCCGTAATAAAGATTGAGAAGATTGAGAAGATTGAGGACCTGAAAGGCGATAGAGTAACTAACAGTTGTCAAAAACCTGTAGATATGCTATACTACCTACAAGTGCCTCCTGTATGAGGATCGCTTAACCCGCTTTGGGCAAAAATATCTCGAACTGCTCTTTGAGAGTTTTGGCGTCACCTTAACGGCGCTTGATCCTGGAAAAGAGAAAGCACCTGAACAAGAACCGACAGAGGATATGCTGGCGTTCTGAAGAGGCGTTCCCGATCTTACGCTGGGAGATCAGCCGGAATGGGTGGAGATTATCCGTGAAGCTTCGTTCGTCGTCTCCCACCCCCATCATGCTTCGACTGTATGGCAAGTTCTTACCCTATCGCAAGTGGTAGAACTTATATTTCCTGGCATTCAGATGTGAATGCCAATGAATGTGAACAGCTTTCAATATTGGAGGGTTTTATGCCAGATACGCAACCCGGTACATCATCATCAACCTTGAGACCCATTGACTGCTTTGGCCTGGACAAGCTTGCAACGAAAGGTAAGACAAATCCCGCTAGCGGCAAAGTAACGCTGAAGGCAAAAACTGTGACCGAGGGACAGTTCCGCAACCTCACATTTATACGCGATCTCCAGCCGGTCGTAATCGATGAACCACCGCACCTGCTGGGCGAAAATACTGCTCCCAATCCATCTGAGTCAGTGCTCGCCGCGCTGGGCGCATGTCTCGCTGTAGGCTATATGGCGAATGCGAGCCAGCGCAACATCCAACTGAGTGAAATCAGCATCGAAATAGAAGGCGATATCGATGTCTCTGCTGTCTGGGGTCTGGGTGATACACACGAGGGGAAGGTCGCAGGCTTCACTGCTATTCGCGTCAAGGCCCACTTGGCAGGAGGCAGCGCGTCACGCGAAGAACTAGCCGACATCGTTGAGAATGCAAATATCTGGTCGCCAGTTGCCAACACACTCCGTAACAACGTTCAGGTGATAGCAACACTAGCAGAGTAAAAACACTGTATTGTGCATAGATAACTGCTGTAGAGCAAGAAATGGAGCAAGATCATGGCGACAAAAACTCTGATCGAGGCATTGGAACTCTCTACGTTCATGCAAACCGAGCCAGTCGTGATTATCGATACGCGTGCCCCTGAGGAGTATGCTGTCTCTCATATCCCCGGAGCCGTCAACATTCGTGAGATTTTCAGTTACCTATCAACTTCTACTACTGAAGGGTTGTCTGCACTGCAAGACATGTTTGCCGATCTACTGGGCAAGGCAGGACTTTCAGGCAAAGAGCTGGCCGTTATCTATGAAGATGCCATGAATAATGGCTATGGACAATCCTGTCGAGGCTATTTCCTCTTGAAGTTCCTGGGCTATCCGCAAGTTTCGATCCTGCACGGTGGCTACAAGTCTTGGAAAATTGCAGAGCTTCCCACTACGACGGAGCTTCCCACGCCGGTCGCAAAAACATTCCCGCTCAACATCAACTCCTCCATCCTCCTTGACAAGGAAGAGATGCTCGCATCACTTGCGGACCCCTCGATTGTCAAGCTAGACGTACGAGATTTCGATGAATGGATGGCTGAAAGCTCATCTCCCTACGGTGTTGATTTCTGCCCACGCAAAGGCCGCATTCCTGATGCGGTGTTGATCGAATGGTACGCGATGATGAAAACACAAGACGGCGTGCCGATGTTTCGTCCCAAAGAGGAGATGTTAGCTATCGCAAATGAGGTAGGGATTACTCCCGATTCAACCGTGAACGTATACTGTTTCAAAGGTGCAAGAGCCTCAAATACGCTAGTTGCTCTCAACGAGGCAGGCGTGAAAAATGTACGTATCTACTTTGCCTCATGGAACGAGTGGTCGCGTGATCCTGCTCTCCCGATTGAAGAGGGTCCCGCTGATCCCCAGCGGCCAGCCGTGCGAGCAACTGTTCAAGCGTAATACCGTATGACCAGTTATTAAGATGAGTAATCCTATGGCTAGGCTCCATCGCTACGAGAAGAGGTGCTAAACAATGCAATCAGCTCGACATATTGCGCAAAATAATCTCGACACGGTCAGGCTTGTTGATCCGCTCTTCGTCGAACTGCGAGAGGCTATTGCGCAGGATCTGCGACCACATCTCCAACGTATCGATGTCAATGGTGAGTATCCTGAGGCATTTATGCGCCGCGTTGGTGCCCTCGGCGGCTTTAGACAGGGAACTCCCACTGCGCTTGGTGGTACTGGCAGGGGTATCAAGTGGAGCATCCAGGTGATGGAAGCTATCGGACAGGAATGTCTGAGCACTGGCTTCATCACCTGGTGCCAGACCGTGTGTGCCTGGTACATCCAGCATGGGAACAGCGATTACCTTAAAGAGCAGATATTGCCTGGGATCATCAGCGGCAAGATCCTGGCTGGTACGGCTCTTTCTAATCCCATGAAGCATTTTGCAGGCATAGAGAAGATCCGCCTGACCGCAACACGCTGTCAGGATGGCTATATCCTGAATGGCACCATACCCTGGATCTCGAATATCAAAAGCGACCACTATTTTGCCGTTGTCGCGCAGGTTGTCGGAGATAATGGATATGTGATGGCGGTTGTACAGGGCAATTTGCCCAGCCTTACCTTAAGAAATGGCGGCCATTTTATTGCCTTAGAGGGCAGTAGCACGCATAGCTGTCTATTTAAGGATGTCTTTGTACCCACGCAGGCTATTCTGGCCGATCCGTGTAGCAAGTTTATTACGCACATCCGCTCTGGTTTTATGCTGACACAGACTGGTTTTGGCCTTGGCCTGGTGAGTAGCTGCATCGAACTGATGAAAAGAACGAACAGAGCAAAGGGACAGGTAAACTGCTTCCTGGATGATCGGGTCGAAGATATCGAGCGTGATTTCCGTACGACTCAGCAGCATATCTATGCACTGGCCGATTTCATCGGCTGTGGGACACAAACGACCGGCCCAGATATCATCAAGGAGGTTGTGCAGGCCCGTATCGTGATTTCGCAACTGGCATTGCGCGCCTCACAAGCCACCATGCTTCATGCGGGAGCTAGTGGTTATCTCCTTCATAGCGTCTATGAAAGAAAACTGCGCGAAGTCCTATTTTGTCGCCATCGTCACTCCTGCACTCAAACATTTAAAAAAGGTGCTCTACGAGCTTCAAGGCTCGCAAGCCGACGACAACTTTGCCTGATTTCCAAACGCGTCCGATTGCCTTTACTTCCCGTACCGCTGTCTCAGCAATGCTCTCTCCAATATCCATTGATCCACCAGGCAGTGCCCACAAGTCGTTATCGCTTCGTCGATGCAGTAAAATCTTTCCTTCGTGGTTTGTGACAACAGCTGATGCTGCCGGAATAATCGTATTCGCCTTTGGCGCGTTCGGATCGTTGAAATAGTCAATGCGAGCCATGTCTAAGAGATTCCTCCTATTATAATCAAGTGATACTTCTTTCTTTATGCTATCAGATCTTTCAATACTGTTACGCGTGGCTCATGGGGGAATACCAGAAGAAATCGGTTGTAGGCTGTCCTCACTTCTGCTAAGCGAAGTTCACTTTGGAGTTTTTCAACAACATCAATACAATCGTATCGATCATCGTGGGGTGTATCACTATCGGAACCACTATCATGACAGTCCTCTCAAAACGCAAGACTGTCCAGCGAGTGATTGAAAATCCATCTACTCCAATCGATATACGTTTGCATCTGGAAGATCAGTGGACTGGGCCTGCTCTCCTTGCAAAGGTGATAAGCGGCATTATCAGAGCAGGTCTTGTGGCGGTCTTCTCCACCATCCTTGTCATGTTTATGATCAACTGTTTTCAGATGTTCCAATCTATTTCTGCAAGAACTGCATTCCTGACCGCAATTAAAGTTTCTTTGTACGCTTTTTCTGCAAGAACTGCATTCCTGACCGCAGAAAAAGCTTCTTTGTACGCTTTTTCTGCGGGGGCTACTTGGTAAGTTAGAAAAACATTATTGAAACCTTCAGGAATTTTACAGCTGCTTGCAAAGGTAGTATATTGTAACTCTGCAGATCTTAATGCTTCCTCGGCTTCTTCCAATGCTCTAATCTGAGGATGTATTATTCTGAGTTGATGGTCATCTAGATTTAGCTCAGGAATGTTTAGCCCTTCTCTTGGGGAAAAGCCCTTCCCGTGCCATCCATCTCCAGGAAAGCCTGTACGCTCCCATCTAGCAATATCAGGTCCAGGAGAACGAGGAGCCTGTTCTCGTGTCTCGCGTAGTCTGTTTCCTAAATCCTCCCATTCTTGCTGTTGACATTTAGCTAGAGACGTTTGCAGTCTCTCCGAATCTGTGAATAAATCTTCAAGTGCTTTCATAGCGCTACTTGAAAATCTCACGGCCTTACTTGAACTTCTCAGGATCGGATGACTTTTATAAATCTTCTCTTCTTTCTTTGCCTCATACTCCATAATAAGACGAAATACAGAGCGCTGACTGTTACTTAAAAAAGCAATGGCCGCCATTTGATCTTGTGCTATTTGAACCCTCTCAATATGGTTAGGGTCGACTGATTCCCACTGTGCTATTTTATTCTCTTCATCTGCGAAACGATTATCTGGAATTTCGCTTAGATGTTTGGTAATTCTAGCCAGTCCTTCATCTCTTTCTTTTAGCCTTTCGAACCGTTTGTTTCGAAACAGATCCTTGGTGGCGTCGAGAATGTTCTCCTTACCCCCGCCATCATTCCTTTTTTTTCCACTATCGCCTTCTTGATTACTTTCTCTACCTTCTCCTGACATAATCTAATCCTCTGTGTTCAAATAGTGTCGACTGTAACAGACTCTAGGTAAAAGACAAAAACTGCTCGGAAGTTACGGTTGCACACCCAGATCGCGACGAATCAGCAGTCCCATATCGGTGGACCCGGCTGTGCCGCCAATGGCTTTGCGTTGCCACCACCACTGCCAGACGTTACTGACAGCTCTCGCGAGATTAAATGTGGCACCGGGTGGTGGATTATCACCATAACTCAGCCAGAGCCAGAGACCTACACCTCCAGCGGTCGACTGCCCGGCACAGGTGTTCGTGCCGCTTGGAACGCAAGGAACTGGCTTGTATCCCTCATCCCACCACGTACGCAGGTGGTACTGATGGAATAAATACGCTCCCGGTTTGCCATTAACTGTACTGGCATATTGAGTTTGCGAGGTGTAGAGGCTGTCCACGGCAGAGATAATCACAGCCGGATTCATGCTCCCGCATCCACTTGGATAATCATAGCAAACACCGGTATAATCACGCAAGTACCAATAAAACGGCCATTCCGCACCGGCCATGACCCCAATCGGTATCTGGTGCTTGCCACCAAACTTTTGCTGGTCGAGTTCACTGATCTTGTTCATCACAATATCAACATCTGGCGTCGTCTGCACATAGATCATCATTTCATGCGGCGCATCAGCGGCATGCACATACGTGACCTGAAACATATTCTGCAAGGTCAACACCAGCAGCAATACAGCCATCATCCCACCGAAGAGTGCTCCGGCATCCGCTACCCAGCCTGCGCGCGGCTGCCACCGACGGCTCCCATTACGCTGAACTTCTGCCGCCGTCTGTTCTGCCACTGAAGTGCGCACACGCCAGGCCCTTGCAAATGAGACCAACCTGACAACGATAGGCTCCAGACCTATAGCCGCCAGTATCAGCATAGGCATGGTGATATGGATCATCAGCCAGGGCATCTTCTCGCCAGCCCACGAATAAATGAACAGGTTGCCAACGAACCAGTAGACCAGAAACAGGCGCAAAGGCGACGGTCTCAGCAAGCAACGTATGATACCAGCAACACCAAAGATGACACCAATCTGCTCATATAACGGTATAAGCATAAGATAGTAATACCAGGGCTGACCACCACGCGCTATCTGTTGCTGCTGCAACCAGTAATACAACCCCTGCCAGATGCCAGTTCCAATGCCCTGCGAGATATCAGTGAAAAGCGCAGTAAACAAAACGAGAAACACCGCGACAGCAGTCATCAGAGCAAAGAACCAGTGTGTCCAGGGCATCGTGATAATTGTATCGAGCAAAGGCTGCTTTTCAGGATCAATATGCTTCGCCAGACCACGACGTCCTGACGGTGGCAGCTTGCCAAACAGTTCGCGCAGCAAAATTAGCGTCACAATAACGCCGAGTAGAATACCAAGCCAGGGAAAAGCCTTGACCGTCCCACTCTCCAAATTCTGCACGAAAAGATTAGAAGGATTGGGATGATTGTTCACGTAGGTAGACAGGTTTTCCATCCAGCTCAGGAAGATTTTGGCAAAGGCAGCCACAATGACGATGGAGATGCTCAAAAAGATTGGCGCGGCAGTTCTCGGTAGACGAGCCGCCAAAGCTACATTTGCATTCGCACGCGAGCGTACGGGCAATCTTACACCCAGCTCCCATGCTAGTAGGAGAGCAAGAAAGCTACCAAAGACCGCGATGGTCAAAAAAGTAGCCTCATTGGTCGCATAGGAAAGCCCAAAACCAAGTGCAGCAACAATCAGCCAGAAAGCCCGGCGAGTACGCACATAACAGCCAACAGCAACCACCATCAGCAGTGTAAAGCAAGCCATATATATATCTTCGCGCGCAAACCGTGAGAAGTAGACCATGCTGGGTGAGACAGCCAGTAACACACAGGCCAACCATGAGCCAAGCTTCCCTATGTACCCGCGTAAGAAATAAGGTAAGGCTACGAGCACCGTACCCAGCATTGCCGCACCGATACGTACTGTTGTCGTATTCACACCATGATCAGGTGCCCCGAGCCACTGGCTGATCAGATACACGAACGCAATCATGTGGAACTGAAATGGTCCATGCAGCAATGGATTATAACTATAGCAGGCATAGCTGGGAAGACCTCGGGCACAGGAAAGCCAATTCTCTATCGTATTATGCAACAACTGCAATGAGAAATAGGCATGCAAGCTTTCGTCGTGATGTAATGGCCGATCACCAAGCCCCCAGAAACGCAAGATAGCCGCCAGCAAGACAACTGCGATAAACGGTGCCCAGTCTAAGAGTTGCACACGCGTGGGCCATGTCAATCTACGACGTACATGTATTTGTTCATTCCACTCAGCAACAGCATCCACAGCGAGAGCAGCCGCCTTGTTTGTGCGCTCTACCACTTTAGTCGCAGTCGTTCGTGTTTTATCTCGCTTGTCGCTCACATCGTCTCCATTTACCACCCCATTATTCCCATTTTCATGCACTATATCTTGATTTCCGCCCTCCTGGTCCACCGCCGCACGAGCATGCTCTTCTACCGTTTCAGAAGTATCTACATCAATTTTTCTACGAGGTTCTTTTTTCGGATTACTCAATGGCTTCTTTCTCCTTGACCAGATCGCCCTGGACCGGACATGCTAGAGCGCTTTGAAAAATATATTGCCTCAAAAGACTAGCAACTGATCGCCATCTATTTGACCTTATAAATTGTGGTACCATCAGCATTATAAACTACCTGCATAAATGAGCTAAACCGATGCAAGTTCGCATTCGGATATCTTGTGTATTCTAATGTCCCAACGTAAAGATATTGTGCATTATAATGGGCCATCGTTGATAACACAACAGAAGAGTTGAGACTCGTGTAAATGAGCTGGACATCTGTTTCACGACGATTAAAATTCACTGCGTTCACCGGATTATTCAGCCAATTGAGACGCCACTGCACCTCGTGTCCGGCCCAGCCCATGATTGTTGGCAAGCCTGTAAACGCAGAAATGCGTCCATAGCTAGAGTAATCATCCCCAACAGCTTCAACAATAACTGGGTCGCCCTTTACATTGGCGTTGAGCCAACGAATGGCATAATAATCACCCTCACTACCAGGGGTGGTACGCAGATAGTCCAGACCATCCAGGCTAAAATCGTGCGTCAGGCCATAGGTATTCGTCTGCGGGTTAACTTGCACAAAACGCTGATATGGCGCGACGATTGGATAGATTGAGCTAGCAGCCATGAGAGCCAGCAAGAAAAGACTCCAGACGACCAGAACTCCACGCTGTGACCAGCGTACCGCAAATGATGAGCTGGATAGCGGACGAAAACTTTCCAGGATAAAGAAGAGCGCCGATCCCGAGGCAATGGAGAGCAATGCCCATGCCTGGAAATAGAACTTAAAAACGGTGTTCATACGCTCATCAATAGAACCTGCAAAGGCATCGCGTAAGAAAAATATCTCGCAGCCAGCCACCAGCGCAAAGGCTGTCCCTCCCAATAACAAAGCAAAAGCATGGGAGCGGTCCTTGAGGTTGTAGAACATCACAATGACGGCCAGCACTGCCAGACACGTACACACAACAAATGTTATACTGTTCGGTATAAATTTCAAAGCCAGCAGCGATAACAACAGATAGAGGACAACCAGCAGCAGACGCACTGTCCAGGAGAGATTGCTCGATACAGTTTCCTTTGCTTGTATGTCGGCAACTTGCTCACCAGACTCTTCCTCTTGCGCTTGCTCAGTAGCCAGAGCCGCCTCACTGGACTTCTCCTCTTGCGCTTGTTCAGCCAGGGCAAGCGAGAAATTCTGCTCATGTAAGGGGAGTTTCAAAACACTCGCCAATAAGAAGGAGAGAAAAACGAAGGCAAATAGTCCATAAATCAATATCTCATCTGGTAACTGAGAGCGCTGGCTCGCGGGCAATAAGCCTATGCCACCAGAGGGCGATTGGAAGGTGAGGTAAAACGGCAAGAAAAAGAGCAAAGACAACACAACCAGACTGGCAACAGCAGAAAAAATATCCAGCAGCAAGCTAATCTGCAAACGCCTGCCGTAAGCCTCCCATTGCTGGAGTCCGATACAAACGATAGCGAGTCCAACATAGGTGGGGAAGTCCCCAGCCATTCATCGTGAAGAGACCGCCAAGTGCCAGAGCCGTGACTCCCAGGGTGATTGGCAAACGCCAGCCATGCCCAAAGATAAACAATCCTCGACCATCGCGCTCCAGCAACAGATTGAAGGCGAGGCCGATGCCCATAATCGTAAAGGCCAGGGTCAGCACATGCGCATGAAAACAGGAAAGCAGAAAACTAAACGCGGGGAACTCATTAATCGTATCGGGAATGACGCGTGAAGCATTAAACCAGTTAAACATTGAGGCGTTGCCCATCTCCTGCCACCATTGTTGCGTTGCAGCTAGATTGCCAAAGATCAGACCCATTACCATAGTGAGCAAGCCATAGGGCATAGCCGCGACCAGCGACGGTAAGACAACATCGGGTCGTTCTGCTTCGGCAGCAGGATCAGCCTGCTTGAGCCGACGTTGGTAACGCGCCCAGCCAACAATGTTACAGGTCACGCCAAACAGATTCACCGCCGTTAAACCATAAAAGATACAGATACCTGTATTGAAGGCGATGGAAGGCGTTTGACCAAGCAGTTTCGCCAGTATAGCTATCGTAAAGTGCGCATAATAATAGTAGTTAATGCTATAGCCAGCAAACCAGAAATCGTTGGGTGGAAGATGCGGACTGCGCATAATACCGGCAATAAAACCTTCATCCATAAACATTTCATAGGACTGAATATTTGGTTCATATGAGCGCAACCAGCCCAGCAAAAAGACCATGCCCAGAAATACTATCTCAGCCACCACAATATAGGGAAGATTATGCCGGATGATCTTGAGCAGATCCTGGCGTACGCGTAACAGACTTAGCACACTACAGGCAAGCAAAATAAGGGCAACACCAGCAATAAATAGCCGACTGAAAGGTAGGACATGGACACACATCAGGGGGAACCAGATGCAAAACGCAAAGATCACCATGCCAAGCGCCTTGCTAAAAGCCCAACCACGGTCCGGGAGATTATGAAAAACGGTAATGGTGAGCGGCAGACATAAGATGCCTAGCACCTCAACTGTGGCCCACATCTGGAATAAATCAAACATACAATCTCTCTGAAATGCATATTACTAGGATAACATATAAAAAGATGACATTTCTGCCAAAATGGTACTCTTTATTATGACGTTTGTATAACGCTACGGTTTCCTGCCAGAGCGCTTACAAGTACCATAGTACATGACGAAATAAACGGCGCAGCTTGAGAGAAGATGGATTGCTTCACCAGCAACATCCAAAACATCAAAAGCTCTTCCGTTTGTACATATCACACTTGGACCAGGATTGCTCGGAAGTGGTACTTTTACAGGTACAGTATCGTTTAACAATAAGATACAATTTATCGTACCAATCTCTGGTCGTTTCCTGCCTCTTCTCTTTCAAGGACAGGTGCAGTCCAGCCACATGAAATTGTCAATCTTCATTCTGCACCTGTTTCTACGCGATAGAGATGGTAAGAGCCGTAATCAGGATTATAGTCTATAAAAAATATATGCATATGATAGTATGAGGCATAAAAAATGCAAAATGTACGTACAACGCTACCCGTAGGTACCATCGTCCAGGAACGCTACTATGTGAATTGCTTGCTGGGAAAAGGTGGCTTTGGCGCTGTCTATCTGGTACGGGATCAACGCGTGAGGGGCAACGTTTTTGCGCTCAAAGAGACGGTCGATTCTAGTAAGAAAGAGCGCGACCGTTTTACCTTTGAAGGTGAGGTGCTTAAGCGTTTTGATCATCCCTCACTACCACGCGTCTACCGCACTTTTGATGATGAGAAAAATCATCGCGCTTATATTTTAATGGACTATATTGATGGTCCCAATCTGGAAGTACTGCGCCAGAAGCAACCAGAGAAGCGTTTTTCGATAGCGCGCACCATACAAATCATGGCACCGATTATCGACGCGATTGACTATTTACACACACAACAGCCACCCATCGTCCATCGGGACATCAAACCATCAAACATTATTACTCCTACGGCTGGCAATAATACAGTTCTCGTCGATTTTGGGATCGCTAAAGAATATGATGTTGATGCAACCACCACAGCGATTCGACGCTGCTCACCTGGCTATGGCGCTCCCGAGCAGTATGCGAGTGGTACGAATCCACGCACCGATATTTACAGCCTGGGCGCGACCTTCTACGCGCTGCTCACGGGACAAGTGCCAGTTGACGCTGTCAACCGGATGACACAAATAGGCAGCTATAACATCGATCCCCTGGAGCCGGTGACAACTCTGGCACCAGAGGTTCCTTCTCATGTGGCAGATGCAATTCTGCGCGCGTTGGAGATTAGAAGTGAGGACCGCTTCGCGACTGTTGATGAGTTCTGGCAGGCATTGCATGCTCAATCCATCGAGACAATACAACCCGCCGTTGAGTCTGCCGCCACCAAGTCTGCTCCAAATACAGAAGAGCCTTTCATCGCGTCAGTAGATACAGGTGCAGCCACAGTGCAGACCAGACCTGTAATGCTCGACCACACACGAGCCATTTTTATCCCACTTACGGCTATTGTCTTGCTGGCCTTACTGGCAGGTATTGTTGTTGGCATAGATAACAGCCATCTCTTTAGCATAGGCCACACGGCCAATACCACTACGAATACGGTCTCCAGAGCGGCCCATACCCCAACAGCAAGACCGCAAACGACCGCAACGACCCACATAACCCCTACAGCTATAGTACATCCAACACCTCCAGCGACTCACCACATAACGCAGCCAACGGCAGTTCCCACACAACAGACATCCACTGTTTTTCCACAGTTAGTGACAAGCTACGCGGGTACCATTCATAACACGCCAGCCAATGTCTCCACATCGATGACGCTATCCCAGATTCAGCAGAACGGCGCGAGCATGAGTGGTCAACTGGCACTCGGTCAGGGACTACTAGCAGGCAGCAATGCCAACGGTACAGTTAGTCATTCAAGCAGCATCGAATTTACGGTATCCAATGGCAGTCTCGCGCCGCTCTTGTTCCAGGGTCAGATACAGTCGAATGGCAGCATCTCTGGGACCTATTGCAGCTATCAAGGCAGTCAGCAATGTGATCAAAGCGCCGGGGGTTATGGAACCTGGAGTGTCTCTCCAACTTCTTCAACAAGCACTCAAGCCTATCAAGAGCATGACGTTATCCAGGAGCGCAGAACCGTGGCCTGATACCCATATGCATTCAGAAACGCGTTCTTATTCCGCTTGGCAACGCTGCTGACGCAGCTACTGCTCCGCAGTCAGCCAATCGGATCAGCAACTCTCGTGGTAGCATCAGTCCCTATCCTGCCTCATCGAGCGCATGAAACTCTTCTGGCTGCTCATGCTTGTGGTCAATAGCAGGAGCTTTTTGTCTTCCCTCATTTGTCGTTTGCTGGTGGCTTGCCATAATGTGAACCATCGTTGCCAGATCGTAAGAGGTTTCACGCACGCCTTGCGCAAAGGCATTGATCTCTGCACCCAAAAATAAAATCACCGCAAAGTAGTAGAAAAAAATGAGCAGGACGAGCAGACCAAGTGTAGCAGCAAAACTCCTCAGAAAATAACTCGCGTACAGCGGAAATAGTACCAGATACATTTCGAGGAGCACGGCTGATACCACAGAGCCTAGCCAGGTATGGTGAAGACCGATCTTCTGATTAGGTACGACAATATAGATCGTTTGAAAAAAGATATAAGCCGCAACTAAGCCACTCAGAATCCCGCCCAGACTAAAGAACAGCTCACTGCCGGGAAGTTGGCTCAAAAGCGTCTGTCGTAGTAGCAAGAATGCAAAAGCCGGTACAGACGATGCCACAACCATCATTGGGATCAAGACGACGAAGAGCAGCAACATGCTCACAGCCATAACGTTCTGGGCAATCACAGAACGTGGACGAACTTGGTAAATAATATCCAGGCATCCTTCGAGAAACAGAAACAGACGTGAACCATTGAAGATAGCCAGCACAACACCAATGGTTCCCAGCCAGCCAGATTGTTCCGTCAGTTGTTTCAGCGCCACCTCAATGATGCTCTGAGACGCCGGTGCAACTTTCAGAGGCGCGACGATCTGCCTGATCAGGTGATTGTAGGCCACGGGATCAAGCCTACCAAGAAACAGACCAAACAGGCCGATCAAAGCGATCACCAGAGGAAAGACCGATAGTATCAGGCTATAGGCTAATCCCGCCGCATGATTCCATGACCAATCATTATTAAATTTGTTCCAGAATTGCTGCAATGGCTCCGTTTCTTTACTGACAGCATGCACTATTTCCACCGTAATATTGTGCTTTTTCTGTTTTTCTGCTACCACGCTATTCTCCTCCTAAATCTATCCTGACAAAATATGCCTATTACATCGATTGGATAGACTGTGCTATCGGAGTTCTGATAATAGTACGTACGATGTCGGTAAAACGAGACTCAAGCATACGACTCTGCTTCTAGCAGATAAGCGGGAGTGCAGGGCCTGGAGATTCTACGTCATACGCTGGATCTGGCTGGGTGGTACTGGTATGGCTCTCGGTACCATCTGTCTTATTCTCAGTCAGAACATCATTATGGTTGCAGTGAGCACCTTCATCATGGGTTCTTGCGGCTCATTGACGGTGACTGTCGTTCAAGCAGCTCTGGTAGATCATCACGGAGAACAACGTGCTACCGCTCTGACAGAAGCAAACACGGTCGCATGCATAACAGCAGGACTTGCACCATTGGAAGAGCACGACCTTGCTGCTCGTGGCACTGGGACTCACGGCGTGCGGCTTCATGCTCTTCTGGACATCATCCCTTATGCTCCTGAAAATCGTTGGCCTGTTTTTCACCGGACTCGGGATCGCCAATCTGTTCCCGCTGACGCTGGCGATAGCTATTGGTATCACCCCTGGGCACACGCACGCGGCCAGTGCACGCATCTCACTGGGAGCAGGCATAGGCACCTTAGGAGCACCATTTTTGCTGGGACGAATTGCCGACATGGCAGGCATACAACGAGCTTATGGTATTGTGATCTGTCTGCTGATACTGACAGTTGTGCTAACAGTGCTGGCAAACCGTCAAGCACAAAGAGCGCCACTGCCACCACTAGACGAGCTTGATAGAGCATTACCAGAGACCTAAGGTTGCTCTACATGCAACAATTCACTCTCTATCTCTTGCCAGATCTCCGGTTCTACCATAGGACGTGTCAACGGCTGGTGATCTTGCGTTGCCTTGATCAGACGCTGTGTGACTCTCTGATGGAACCTGGCAATATACGGCAACTGGACCTCACGCGGTGGCATGATGCCTAACTCAACAGAGTCCAGATTATAAAATTCACGTGGTTCAAATGCAAGCACCATCAGATCTACATAGTTCTGAATGAGATCCAGGTGCGCTTGCGTCAAATAGTTTGGCTGTGTGCTGCTCACACATAAGGCACCGGCAACACGATCAGCCAGCAAAATAGGGCTGGCAACGGTGCTCTTTTCCTGCACAATATGGTGCGTCGGGAACAAGCGAGCCTTCTCCTCGCTATTCAGTATAGCTATCTGATGACCTTTAAACACTGCATGACCGGCTTGCGACTCGGCACCGACAAACTGCGTCCAATTATCATTACAGCTCATATTCATGTCTGTTATACGGCTTAACGTCCTACGCAAACTATGCACTTTGTTTCCGACGACCGGCGTAACACATTGGAATACAACCACGGCCAGTCCCAGGTGTTGTGGATCAAGATGCCCTGAAATCTGCTGCAAAAGCAACATGCAAACAGAAGACGTACGTAGTTGAGCCGGACTGCCGGTGTATGCGCTGATAATGCGTGCATAAAATGCGGAAGGGATATCCAGAAGATTATCATTTCCTGGCTCCGTATGAATCATAAAATGCGGAAACTCTTGAGAAATAAGCTCGATGAGTTCCTGTCGATAGTGTGGTAATGCATCAAGTAAGGGACGCAAGTTGTCCTGCCGCGGATTCGATTTGCCTGTTGTCCAGCGTGTCAATGTAATTGGATTCACACGTAGCGTTTCTGCAATCCGTTGCCGCTCCTGTGAATCACAAATTACTTTGGCAAGGAGTTCTCGCCAGGTCTGTACTTCTTCCATGTGTTCTCAATTCTTGTTGCAATGCGACTAAATTCCCTATGAGTAATGCCGAATGCATTCAGAAAAAACCTCTTGTGGCAGCAAGATACACCTATCTGAATGCCTGGAAAGAGAAATAAACTAAAAAACAGCGGAGAGATGTTGGCATTCACGTAAAGCATAACTCATGCATACATGTTAGTCAACTGACACCAAAAGCTGCCAAGCCTACCCGTATTTCAATACGGACCAGCTTAGCTTGATTTAGCACATCTCATAAGAGATGTGCACAACTTCCTCTTCATGCGAGCCAGATATTTTTTTAAAGAGTATCACGCATGGCATCATGCATTGCGCGTTCAACCTCTGCCAGGGTACATATGGAAAGTTGCTGCGCCCATTCATCATCCCATGCACCTCGCGTCTGAAGATCTTGCTGACAGCGCACAAGAGGATCACAGTACTCCATTTCTTGTAGCGTATGATGAGTTGAGCATACAAAAGTATTATACCTCTCAGATGACTGCTGAGACAAATTGGATGCACAACGCACAATTGACAGCTCTAAAAGGAATGGTCCATTATTTCCACGTACATATTGCATTGCCACATGCATTGCGGTATAGACAGCTACGACATCAGTCCCATCAATGTGATGATGAGCGAGTCCGTCAGGAAGAGCGATATCACGTAGGCAGGAAGGTGGCAATGCCCTTGTCGCAAGAGCCGAGTTACGAGCGTGCTCACAAATAAAGATGATCGGTAATTGATGTTGGGCAGAGAAGTGTATACTCTCAAGAAAATCAGCTTCAGCAATTACCCCATCATCGCAATACGCTACTGTGACAACGGACGCTTTACGTAATTTACAAGCAAAGGCAATACCAGATGCATGCAGCAGTTGTGTTGCCATAGGTGCAGGAGCTGTCACCGTATTATGTTTCTGATATCCCCAGTGCTGGATGGGCGGCAACGACTCTACCTGCTGTAATCCATCATGCGCACCCGCTTTCTGTTGTCGAAGGTGCTGGAGATGGGTACGAAAGACCTCGTAAGGCGTCATACCTATCGTCAATACCACTCCCAGACTGCGATAAGAGGGAAGTGTGAAGTCTTTGCCGACCTCAATACACAGAGCACTGCCGACCTGGGCAGCTTCATAACCGCGACAGCTAGTCATTGCGTCCCCATACTTCTGCCTGTATAGGCCACATGCATACTCATCAACGACCCGTGTGAGCAGCATACGGGCATAGAGATCGCGTAAGAGTGAAAGAGATGGAGCACAGCTCGTCATTTACCGGCGCATTTCGTTCTGTATCTGCTATCTACTGTACCATTATTTCATACGGTGCTGTTATAACACATTCCCACGAAAAAAAGTTCGGCTCTATTATACGTTGTTAGCTGCTAGAGACGCAACCGCAAGTGTACTGTTTCTCGCCTTTGGCAGGGAGGTGAGTATTAGAGATCAAAGACGAACGAGCGCAGAGACCATGGGAAACTTCAGTCGTACAACGGTAGCACTAGAGCAAGCCGCGCAAGTAGCGCACGGTCAGCGGCATACTTTTGTTTTTGACACTTAAAGAGAAAGGCTGATCGACCTCCACATAGCGGTAGACCTGTAAAAAGGTCGGCTCGTTGAGCAGGATATTATTTTCTGTCGCATTATTCTGCAAACGCGAGGCGACATTGACCACATCGCCTATCGCTGTGTAGTTCTGCAGGCGCTCCTGCGCCCCCACGTTTCCCACCGTCGCCAGGCCGGTATTGACACCAATCCCATACGAGATACGTTGCTGTGGGGATAAAGAACTCTGATATGCCTGCACGTTCATGCGCATCTTCCAGGCTGCACGCACAGCATGTAGCGCGTGTGTTTTTTGCAGCAAAGGCGCATTAAAAATCGCCATCACTGCATCACCCAGGAATGCCGTCACCGTGCCTTCTTCTTCCCAGATAGCCTCGCACATAATGTTCAGATAGCGATTGATGAGATTCATGACCTCTTCAGGTGGCATCGTTTCGCTCAGACTTGTATAGCCACGGATATCAGCAAAGACCACGGAAATCTCCTTGGTTTCACCACCCAGATTCAGTGCCAGTGGATCGCGGATCAGCTGCTCTACGACGTTCGGGTGGACGTAGCGCTCAAAGATGCGGCGGATCTCCCTGGCACGCGCCTCGACCCGTCTCAGTTCGGTGCGATCATCGATGACTAGAGCCATACCAATATGTTCGCCCTGCGTATCACGCAATGAGCTGACATAGAAGTTCAACGTCACCGTCCCGTCTTGCTCACGACCAGGAATATAGCACTCAATAGCCTGGTTGACAATCGTCCCATGCTCATGCTGTAAGTGAGCATTGCGCAAAAGTTCGACCAGTCTGACCTGTGGGCGCGTCTGCAGAGCCTCTTGATAATGCTTGCCGATGGCCTGGCGCGCATCCAAACGCAGGATTATGCAGGCCGCCGCATTAAACGAGGTGATAATGCCAGTTGAGTCGGTGGTAATTACACCATTGGCAATGGACCCAAAAATGTTATCCATATATTGCTTGTCTTCTTTGACTTGCTGGATGGCCTTGTTCAGGTCGGCAAAGAGACGCGCATTATCAATGGCAATGGCAGCTTGATTACAGAAGGCCAGCAGAAGATCTTTATGCTTCGGATGAAATAATCTGGCATTAATACGGCTATCAACATAGACTGCGCCAATACAATTGTCACGCACAACCAGCGGCGCACACATAATCGAGCGTATGCCATAGGCGCGAATACTTTCCTGCGCACTGAACGCAGCATCTAATTGCGCATCATCGGTGAGCAATGGTACACGTGTCTCGATCACGCGCATGATCGTTTTGCGGCTAATCTTCGCCGTGGCAAACTCGCCTTCAGAGATGCTTTGCGCGTTTTTATCACGGGCCATGGTAAATTCGAGTTCGCCATTCTCAAGATTCGCGCGCATGAGGAAACCGCGCTCAGCATGCACAAAATCAATCACACGATCCATTACCAGTCGCAATACTTCATCAAACTCCAGCGTCGAATTTAAGGTGCGGGCAATGTCATACAGGGTCTCTTGCTCGTTGCGCTCCTGCTTGAGATGCGTAATGCTCGTCGTGAGTTCTGCGCGCTCGTCCTCAAATGATCTGGTTGGCGGCGCAGGAACTTCTACATGTAATTCCTTTGAACGAGCACGTTGCATATGCTGCAACATGAGCGAGAGTCGTCCCATTTCTACGTCAGTGATACGACTTACGTGCAACGCTTCACTTAACAAGCGCACACGCGGATCACCACTATCACTTGTATATTTCCCTTCAACCGCGATTTCCAATTTTTGCGCAATTTCACGCGTTAAACGCGAAATACGCACCAATATATCAATGGCTGAACGCAAATCATCGCCAATGATCACACTGTTTCCTCCATCTCTCCTGTACAAAGCGCCTCTGGTAACTCTGTCCGAAGAAATAACCATCTTTGCAGCTAACAGATAACATGCTACTCATGACCGTAAAGTACGTATATGCCATAACTATATATAACACCCAATTTGTACATTCCATAAAAACACTCTATCCCAAAGCGCATAGAACACTTTTTCAGAAAATGTGGAATATATACCTTTAGAATAAACGGAGAACAGCACGAAAAGTGTGCATGTTCTCTACCAAGAATTCGAACATGTACACTTATTATACCATAGCAATTCACACCGGCACTATATGCCGTGTTGCTGAAGATAGGCGCTAAACGATATGGGTTTAAAACCGAAGTCACGCTCGACACTGTTGAGATCGGTGGTATTATCGAACGAGAAGAGCGTCATAGCCGCCTTTGTCAATGGAGGTTTTGCTAGCACAGCCTCCATGGCAGCAGCACCAACGCCAACCAACGGCGTTGGCGCGTAGATCTTAAGGCGATTCTTATGCGTAGCCTTGAGCAGTTCGTCAAACACCTGGCTGAATGAATAGTAGGCAGGACCACCGATGGTGTAGATCTTCCCCTGAGAACGGGCGGGATCTGCCAGCACTTTGATGAGCACGGTGACAACATCCTCCACATAGATGGGCTGAAACAGGATTTTCCCACCGCCGATCAGTGGGACAACCGGTGCGCTGCGAATAAGGTCCACCAGTCCCTTGATAAAGGGCGCACCGGCTCCAAACAGCACAGAGGGACGCACAATGGTCCACTTTAGCCCACTCTCCATCAGCATCTTCTCGGCCAGATAACGACCCTGCATATAACTGCCCGGCTTATCCGGCTTTGTTCCCAGGCCACTGATTTCAATTACCCATTGCACGCCTGCCGCTTGCGCAGCCTTGAGCAGATTCGCTGTTCCAGCCACATTGGTGGCTTCATAATAATCGTGACTCATAGCCTTACGATCAGCGGTGATAAAAGCCGCGTGGACAATCGTCTCGATGCCGCTCACTGCAGCGGTTAGCGTTTCTGGTCGCGTGGTATCACCCTCCACCAGATCCACTTTATCCACTGGCAAGAGACGTGCAGCCTGGCTTGTACTGCGTACGAGGCAACGCGGTCGCTCACCTTCAGCGACCAGACGCGCAACAAGATGCCGTCCAATATAGCCAGAAGCACCTGTAATGAGGATCATAAGCCACTCCTTGTAGTTATAAAAGAGATCGCTATTCTTACAATAACACAAGGAACGATCTGGTAACTAGGGAGCCAGGACACTTTCAGCAGAGTGAGTGAACTCACGATTTTGTGTTGCGTGCTTGCTCTCTTGTGCTTCTTTCAGCACCACTGCCATGCCCTTGACTTTGCTCTCTCCTTCGACTACGCTTGCAACAGACATCACGATCAGCGCATGCCTTTGTGGGAATATGGCAAGGACATCGGTGTGCTCTGTCACGCACAAAAGCCTGCAGGCCCTCCATGAAGGCTATGGCGGCGCTGCAATACCTGCGCCAGTACTTATACTGAGCAGACCGAACATCGTGCCAACCATGCGCGGCGCGTCACTGGCCTGAAAGATATTCGCTACGCGGAAGCCTTTCAGCGCGTTCTCTCACAGGTGGTTACAACATTATGAATGAACTCGATGTTACGCTCTTCGCCCAATATGGAGTAGCAACAATCTATGAGGCAGCGGGGCGTGCTGGATTGGTCGACGTGCCACTCATGCAAATGATCTCTGGTAGCCGGGCGGCTGGCCCAGCTCGGACCGTCCGCTGCGGGCAAGGAGATAACTTGATGGTCCATGCCGTGCTCGATCAGGTACAGCCCGGTGAGGTGCTGGTGCTGACCATGCCGGAGCCAGAGCCGGTGGCGCTAGTGGGAGAACTGCTAGTAACTCAGGCCCTGGTGCGCCAGGTGGCAGCGTTGCTCATCGATGCGTCTGTTCGCGATAGCGAGGAATTACGTGCACTGGGCCTACCCATCTGGACACGATGGATACGTGCACGAGGAGCAACCAAAACGAAAGTGGGCACCATCAACGAAACGGTCGTGGTAGGCGGCACGAGCATTGCGCCGGGTGATATTGTCGTTCTCGACGCAGACGGAGCTGTCGTGGTCTCTCCACAACATGCATCACCTATTCTGGAGGCAACACAAGCCCGGCAGAAGCGCGAAGAGGAACTCAGAAAGCAGTTGCAGACCGGGTCATTGACCTATGATGTGCATGGCTTGAGATCGCTCGTCGAAGGGATATGAACGCTTTTCTTCAGGCTTGATAATTGTCACGGGTAATGATACTATACCGCTACCAGTGACAATTATATTTTTTCGCACGATGAAGGGAGAGCATGCCACATCAACCAGAGCATCCACATATGGACCCACGTATAGCAGAACGTATCACGCGCAAGAAAGAGCAGCTTGATCGCTACCGTCCTTTACCGCATGACACGATCCATCGTTTGAACGAGGACCTGCGCGTCTTCTTGACATACCATTCCAATGCGATTGAAGGAAACAGCCTCAGCTTACAGGAAACGCAGATGGTGATCGACTATGGCATTACCATTCATGGGCATCCATTGCGTGAGTATCTGGAAGCGACCAATCATGCGGAAGCCTATCAATATGTCACCTCCCTCGTTGAAAAGCGAGAGCGTATCACCCTGACAACCATCTTAACACTACATAGTCTTGTCACGGACAAGATCCTGGAGTCGAAGGGACATTTCCGCACTGTTCCAGTGTACATCCGTGGTTCGAATATGACGCCACCTCCCGCACATCAGGTTGAACCACTCATGCGCGAATGGATCATCTGGATCTATGGTGAGGGCCTGGAGTATGATGCCGTCACACGAGCAGCGATTGCCCATCATGGCTTCGAAGCTGTACACAGCTTTGAGGATGGCAATGGGAGAGTCGGTCGTTTGCTGCTCAACTTGATGCTGATGCAAGAGGGCTATCCCCCTGCATTGCTCCTGAATGACTGGCGCACACGCTACATTCAGGGCCTCAATGTCGCCAATAGCGGTAGGTATGGTCCATTGCTCAACCTCATTGGTCAGTCTGTCGAGGCCGGACTTGACTTGTATTTAGAGGCTTGTACAGCTACTTCTGACAAGCACCAACTGCTCCGTGAGTTGGTGGAAGCCAATGGCTATCCGCTGGACTATCTGAGCTGGCTAGCCAGACAAGGACGTATTGATGCGGTGAAGCGAAACGGGCGCTGGTACAGCACCAGAGAGGCTATCGAGCGCTACAAAGCTGAAGCAGAGGAAGGGAAGCAAAGACGAGGAAGGCCACCTTCCCGTCCGCAGTAGCATGCTCTAAAAAGGCAATAGCGAACGCCACTGACTCGCAGCTAGCGTAGCGCCTCGATAGGCAAGAAAATACGCACCGAGACACCCTCGCCAGGTGCGCTCTTGACCGTCAAACTGCCACCGGCAATAGCCAGTAAGGCACTATGCGTGAGCAAGCCACTGCCAGTACCGGTGGTAGAACTGGCCGCTGAGACGATGCCAACACCATCATCGGCAACAATCACTTCAAGATGCGGCTCGAACGAGGCCTTGAGCGTCAGACAGACATGACGGTGAATATCAGTGCCCCGCGCGTGGCGAGCTGCGTTACGCAACACTTCCTGTACGGCGGCAAAAATCAGCTCCGCTATCGCCGGAGGCACCATTTCATCAATACAACGAGCAATCTCATCAGAGACCTGCCAGGCAACTTCGTCGAACGCGTTCTGGAAATCCTGCACAATCATGGTGTGGATGGCATGCATCATGCCATCGCGCTCCAAACGATGCGGCGCGCTGGTCGTCGTCGTACGCATCATACTGGCAAGCTGACGATGAATATCGCTGATCGTGGTAATAGCCTCGTTCAGTGTCTGCTCAGAATGTTCCTCTCCCGCTTGCTCAACAGAAGATTTCATGGCGAGCAAGCGGGCGCAACGTTTCCAGATGCAAGAGGGCCAGGTGCAGCAACGGCAAAATCTCGTCGTGCAACACACGCCGCTGTTGCGCTCCCAGCAACTTGACGTCAACGATACGACGGCGTAACAGTCCGGCCACCGCGAGCATCGCTTCATGGTCACGCAACGTCTCCAGGATGCGTTGTCCACAGGCCAGAGCCAGGTTCATATCTTCACCAGTAAAGACCCCACCATCGTCACGCGGACCAAGATAGAGCTTTGCCACCAATCCTAGCTCATCGTAGATCGGCAACACCCAACAAATTGCCGGTATCCCCTGGGTTGCCATGTGTATCCTATACGCATGAATGTTGTAATCTGAGCGTAGTCACTGTAGGGATGAATATCATACGGTCGCAGCTCCCGCCGAGCGTGAGCCAGGGTATCCAGAGCTGCTGCCTGCATTTCTACTGCATCAAGTCCGGCGATGCTGGACCAACGATAGTCAAAGTTACGCCGCACAGGACCCGCTAAGACGACTAGCCGCGCACACTGTACCTCCAGAATATCCCGACACAGATGGGAGAAGAGGGTCTCCATACTCTGTTCCGTCTTCTGCAGGTCGGTGTTGAGCCAATGTCGCATATTGGTACTGCGCAGAAATGGTCCCAACAGAGCGATATAATGATCATGGGCCGTATAGCTACTCCAGGTAAAAAGAGCGTAGGTCCCCGTGGCGATACACGTAATCAACAACATGCCACCCAGAGAACTGCGCGTCAATATGACGAGGAGAGCAATAAAGATCGCCGTCATGGTGGTAACAATCACGATACCACGCCACTGCTCAAAAAAGCCGCGATGTCCCAACGGACGCTCAATCAAAATGCCATGCCGCACAACCGAGTAGCCAATCAACAGCACAATGAAAGCAACTGAACCGGTGGCATAAATGTCCAGCAGTTCAAGATTAAAGGGAATCACGCTGAGCACCGGAGGTGGCAATGTGGGCAGATTGTGATAACCTCTGAGCGCCAACCAACGCACCATGGACCAGACAGCCAGGATACCCAGACTGGTAGTCAGACCTACCATCAAGAGCGCGGCAAACAGCAGACCCGGACGTGCAAGATGCCACGAGAGCATAGGTTCATCCATCTGCTCGATGTTGACGTGATCATCCCAAAATGCATCGGCCAGATTACGGTAGAGATATTTGTAGGTCTTGCGGCCAGTACACACCTTCCACAGTGCACGCAGGAGACGCGCAACACGTCCCGGCGTAAACCATGGTCCAATAGCACAAAAAGCGACATAACATAAGAATAAGACGGGCAACAGGATCAGCGGAGAGAACCAGCCAACATATCCTGCGTGACTCACATCATCATAAGCTAGCAGACGCAATGTTCCACTAAATGTAAAGGTAGCACGGTTGAGAATAAGCAGCGCCATCGCGCTACAGCCTAGTATAGCACTGCCAGCTAAGAGTAATGGGCGACGATGCAGCCATTTAGTATTAATCAATGCGGCATAGTGCAGTCCAATCATAAACCATATATAAGGAACGCCCAGTGCCGGAAACCAGATCAGGTGCCACAAGAAATCGGGCGTGACCAGACTGGAGGTCTCCGCTATCGGCCCTGAGATAAGCAATGTATGGATAAAGAAGAACAATGCCGAAAGGCTTAAGCCTACTACTCCCACATATGTAATCGCGCTGCGACGCTTGCCTATCTGCCTGTCTGACTGTGTAGAAGCGACAGCTTCGCTGGCAGTCGGCACAATCACGCCATTCAGCCACACGGTAAAAGCCAGCCAGAGAAAGGCTACCAGATTGAAGATAGAGAGCGCCAGCGCAACGATCTGCAAGAGATGTTCAGGCACCAGCAGGGTATTGAGTAATCTATCGTTCATATTTTGGTTGCTCTTTATAGAGTGGAGTCCATTCGCCACGACGATCTTGCACGAGCGCAACACCATTTTCATCCCATATAACCATACGATTGAGCATATAAATCAGGGTCGCCCTGGCGCGCGCAACCTTATCATCCACAGCATTTTCACTCAAACCCCAGGCGGCGTAGATACGTCCATTGGTTCGACTGACCGCACGCTTATCGTGTAAGCTCAGGCGTGCCGCAATTTGTTCATTGGTCATGCCTTGTGCCATCAGTTCGGCTACCCGTAACTCATTCGGCTCCAAGAGTGCACACGGCGACTGCTCATCGCGGTCACGTACCTCCTGTACCCGATCCTCAATCTCAGGATCAACCAGGCTGCGTCCATGCACAGCATCGCGTAGCAGCGGTACCAGCATACTGGGCAAGAGATAATTGCTCTTGCGCACATAGGCATAATGCGTCAAGATACCAGCAGCACGGAACTCACGATAGTATTCATCGTCGTCCTGGATCGAGTAAAAAACGACTGGCGTACGTGGTCGTTCACGGCAAATCGCCACGGCAGCACCAACACCGCTCAAGGCCACCCGGCCCACCTGCGGATCTTGGAGTTGCACATCCATCAAGATCACATCCATATCGAGTTCTAGCGCGCGCGCCACCGCTTCCCGCCCGGTAGCGGCTTCACCCACCACCAGGATCGCGCCAGTCGCCTCCAGTCCCTCGTGCAATGCTTTGCGCAACGGACCATGGTCATCAACAAGCAATATTTTTAATGTTCCCATACGGGCACCTTCTTTGATCTCAGTTTTCCCTAGCAGCTAAAATATAGCACGTTATTAGGTGCTCGCGGAAGAAGCCTGGTCACATCGGCGAAAAAATTGAGATGATCTGGGAAATTGGCTATCACGGTAGCATCATTGGCCCACTTGAATGGCAAGCTGAAACTAATACCCATATGCATTCAGAAACGCGTTCTTATTCCGCCTGGCAACGCGGCTGTCGCCGCTACTGCTGCGCAGTCAGCCAGGCAGATCAGCAACTCTCGTCCCTCTTGGACTGTCAGAAACGCCACTGGCGTGGCTAGCTTCGCTCATCTGACAGCAAGGAGGTGGCTAGAACTGTGCTGCGGCACATTTCTCATCTGAATGCAAGGCAATATAAACACTATTGTGTTGTGTGTTTGTACTCTATGGCTATATGAATATTTTACCCGGGTATTGATGCGTCTCCGAGGACAGCCTGCAATCCTTCAAGTCCAATATTATCCGCCTCTGAAGACACCCAATTTTCAGAAGGAGCAGGCTGACAGGTCGCACAAGGGAAAAGATGCCCGTCTGGCAATAGCTCGTAGGAATAACCAGGGACAGGAGCAGGCAAAAATAAGGCATAATCCGTCGTCGCTATATGGATCATCTCGGCCTCCAGGGCCGCCCAGTGCTTGTGAAAGACGCGATTAGCCAGTACTAGAGGTGGCAGCATATGGAGTTGCCGCGTTTCCTTCATGCTCCTATTGACCTTTCCGGCAGCATGTCCCTGGAGTGAGCGCAAGAAGATTTTAAAATAGAAGCCTTTATGCTGCGTGTCGTGCAGAGGCGACACTTGCAACGCATCAAGCATCTCTTTGGCGAGTTCCAGATATGCAGCAGTCTTAGTATATATTCCTGTACGTAGGAGGGCCTCAATTTCTTGCCCATTTTCCCCCATGCGAGCCTCATCATCAACGACCTTATGTGAACCATAGCGGTGGTCATGCACGAGATACACACGATTGAAAAGATGATAAGTCGTATCAAATGCTTGTTGAATAACGATATTCACCTCACGTCTACCCGCTGCGATCCACGCTGGATGATGATAGCGCGTGCCAGCATCGACAAGCACAAGACCCAGCTCAAGATCCAGGTCAACACGGTAGGCATCATCAAGTGTCACGGTCATCTTTGGTGTGCTTGACACAATCTGGTCGATGGGCGCATGATGGACGCCAAGGACCGCATCGGTTGTCGTGTACTGGGCTTGCAACCAGTGCTGGAGGGTTGCGCCCCAATAAGCATGGTCGCCACTGTACCTGTCAAGCCGCAGGAGGATGTAATAAAGCCAGCCTTTCGGCATGGTTGTCTGGCCCCATTCGCGTTTGACCGTCGGCAGAATACGCGCAATATAGTAGTTCACAATTGGATCAGTTGGATGCCGGGATCTATACCAGTAGAGATTCTCCAGGTTCCGTAAATCATTGGCGGGATCATGACGCGTTGTATACCCTCGTTTATCGCAACGCTCATCTGAACAATTGACGAGCGAGAGATCATCGCGACGCCAATTAATGAGAATACCCTGATACCTGGAGTCCCAGCCATTGGTATTTTCGTCAAGTAAAATCTGCCTGACCACCTCATCGGGAGTAAACGTTATTGGCACAATTGTAGGCCTGGTTTCGCGGAACATATGCAGTGCAAAAATCGCAAAAAGAAGTGACCCCAACACGAGCAGTGCCAGGATGGCGCTACTAACACCTATCTTGCTGGAAATACGATAGCGCTCCCAGAACGACCGAGGCCGCTCCTGCTGTGGTGGGAGTTCGTGGACCTGTTGCTGATTCATGGGCTTCCTCTCTTCTTCTACTGTACTACTCCTGCTTATTGTCACTAGCAGTGACTCTTCATAATAAGTATAAAGACCTCCGAAAATTGATGCATGAGGTACCTATTGCTCTTTCTTTCTAGTGATTACTAACCAGTTTTCTTTTGCCATTCAGCTTGCTAAAATTGTCCCTCCACCCTTCGAGCATAAGAGACGCTGTTGTGATATATTTGATACATGTTTCATGATCTTTTGAGTAATGTTGTTGGGAACGTGTGTCCATTATTTTCGAGATACATCGGTAAAGTTGTAATAGAGACAGGCTCGCTTCAGATACAAGAAATAGTCAGTCTGCCATCAACTGAAAGGAGTTTGTTATGTCAGGGAGTGAATCAGATTCACCAAAGGAACTAGAGACTTCACAGAGGAATGGTACACCGTTAACAGACACCCTTAATGTGGTACGCGATATGAGAGGGGACCGATCATCAACGGGATCTGATAATAGCATAAGTTCCCCATTATCACCAAACGGTCAAGTGAGAAGGCTACTACAGAGAAGCAAACGTACATTCCACGGACTCGGTATACCGCCATCACCATCGCCAATAGACACAACAGGCAGCCGGACACCAGAAGTTCAGGATACGTTAGCAGAAAACAGACCCATGATTGAAACACCGACTACTCCCCGTACACAATTCAGAATAGAAATTCGAAAAAAAAAGGATACATATATAGCATTTCATCAAAATATAATCAATAACTTGCGCAAAGAATATACACCTGAAAGCATACAAGAGCTGAAGCACGGACTGCAAGAGTATGATCAGATTCACCAACGTATTCAAGAGCGTATAAGACAGGAATCAGATCCATCACAACGCCGAGAAATAAGAGCAGCGTATACAGAAATACAAGATGCTCATGTTGAGAAGATAACCGGGCGAAGCCAACGCTCAGAAGCAACAATAACACTCGATGACATACGAAAGCTACTTCAGTACAATACACAGCAACTGAGAAACTTTGAGACGGAATTCCTAAAGGACACATATCTAAAACAACATCAATCTGCAATCGATAACTTACGCGAAAGCGAAAAGCCTAAAAACATACAAGAACTGGAGCGCGGATTGCAAACGTATGGCGATCTTCACCAACGTATACAAAAGCATATAAGACAGGAATCAGATCCATCACAACGCATACTAGCACAAGAAGCATATATAGAAATACAAGCTAGCCATGTTAAGGAGGTAGGATGGCTACGCGAAGACCCAGAGCTATCAACATACCGAGACATACGATTGCAACTTCTATACAACACACTGGACTTGATGAATTTTGAGACTACATATCTAAAGGAAACATATCTAAAACAACATCAATTTGCAATAGATAACTTACACGGAACAGATAATCCCGAAAGCATACAACATCTGGAGCGCACATTGCAAGCGTATGATCAGACTCACCAACGTATACAAGAGCGCATAAGACAGGAATCAGATCCATCACAACGCATATTAGCACAAGAAGCATATATAGAATTACAATATAGCCACGTTGGGGAGATAACCGGGCGAAGCCAATCCACAGAAGCAACAATAACACTCGATGACATACGAGAGCAACTTAAGTACAATACAGAGCAACTGAGGGCTTTTGATATATCATACCTAAATAAAAAATATCTAAAACAGAATCAAGATACAATAGATGATTTAAGCGAAAGATATAATTCCGAAAGCATACAATATCTGGAACACATATTGCAAGATTATGATCAGATTCACCAACGTATACAAAATCTCATGGGGAAGGAATTGACTTCATCACGACGCATACAAGCACAAGAAGCATATACAGAATTACAATATAGCCACCTTCAGATGACACGCACGCGATCCGAAGACTCAGACATACCATACAATGACATAATATTGCAATTGCGGCTAAATAGAGAGGGACTGAAGCGTTTCGAGCGAAGATACCTCCCGCAAGACTCTCCTTCAGATAATAACCAAAGCTGATAATCGTTTCGTTCCTGCCGTGGTGGGAGTTCGGAGGCATGTTGCTGATTCATGGGCTTCCTCTCTCCTTCTATTATACTATTCCTGCTTGTTTTCACTGGCAGTGACTCTTTATCATCAGTATAAAGACCTCCGAACATTGACGAATGAGGCACCTACTGCTCTTTTCTTCTGGTGATTACTAGCCAGCTTCTCTCGCCATTCAACTTGCTAAAACTGTCCCTCTGTCCCCTTAGTATAGAAAATACTATGGTGGTACATTTGAGAAAAGGTGTATATTTCGTACTCTTTTTGAGTGATGTTGGTGGGAACGTGTATCCATCATTTTTGAGATACATCGGTAAAGCTGTGATAGAGACAGGCTAGCTTCAGGTCAAAGAATCTGTCAACCTGTCATCAACTCATATTGCCTTGCATTCAGATGAGAACTGTCCCGCAGCACATCAGCAGTGTTGTCAGGCGGAACACGAACACGTTTCTGAAGGCATATAGGTGTGAAAGGAGTTTGTTATGCCAGGGAGAGGACAAGAGCTACAAAAAGACACGGGGAATGAGGGGCGTGGGAGCACACCGTCAACAGATAACGATGCTCTACGTACGGCGCGCCAAGAGGGCCAATCACCAACGACATCTGATAGTCCAGCAGCCCGAATGAAGGCTCTACTAGCTAAACGTGAAAAGACCGATACATCATCACCATCGCCTCCAATAGATAGTTCGAAACCACCAGCCAGAGAAACGCGACCAGCACTTAGGATTGAAACAGGAAAGAGTTCTGACACAGAACGACTAAGAGATGCAATTACAGCAAAATCGAATGAATATATACAATATACTGAAAAAGCAATAAATAAATTACAAGACACAGATGATCAGCAAGTTCTTGATGAGAAATCGCAAGCGTATCACAAGCTCAACAAACATATACAAAAGCGCATGATACAGATACCAAACCTATCACAACGCATACAAGTACAAGAAGCATATATAAGATTACAAAATAACCACGTTGGGGAGATAAGCGGGCCAAAAGACTACCCAAAAGACTACCCAAAAGATGCAATAAAGGAGAGCATGCAATGGTTACTACAGGAACACGGGAATGAACTGGAGAAATTTGAGGAAACACACCTCCCCTCGCAAGGCTCTCCTTCACAAAGGTACGAGCAAATGTATTCGCAGGTTCGTCAAAGTCTCAAGGAACAATTTGCACACTATCAAAGTGGTATCCCAGAACAGTTGGAAAGTAATGAAGAGGAATATAGCGCGCATCATCAAGATATACAGAATAGCACAGACAGTTTGTCTTCAAAAGCAAAAGTGAAATACCTTAATATACAACGTCAACATTTTCGGGAGATAGCAGAACTAGACGGAAAGCAACAAAGCAACGATGAAAAATTAATAGCCTTTGATGAACTACATAAGAAACATATAAAAGCCTTGAAGGCATTCAAGGAAACACTTCCAGGAGACGCTCCTTTAGATAGCGACTAAAGCTGATGATTTTTTCGTTCTTGCCTTGGAGAGAGTTCGTAGACCTGTTGCTAATTCATGGGCCTCCTCTCTCCTTCGACTATACTATTCCTGCTTATTGCCATTGACAGTGACTCTTTATAATTAAGTATAAAGACCTCCGAACATTGACGAATGAGGCACCTATTGCTCTTTCCCCCTGGTGATCACTAACCAGCTTCTCCCGCCATTCAGCTCGCTAAAACTGTCCCTCCGTTCCCTTTGCATAGAAGGTACTATTGTGGTATATTTGATGAAAGATACATGTTTCATTATGTTTTGAGTGATGTCATTGAGAACGTGTATCCATTACTTTCGAGATACATTGATAAAGTCGTGATAGAGACAGGCTAGCTTCACATTAAAGAGACTGTCGGCCTGCCATCAATTGAAAGGAGTCTGTTATGCAAAGGTGAGGCAGAGAAGTTTCGGAAACCGGGAAGGGCGAACGACCGCGGCTATTTTTAAATACAAGAGATGTGACACGTGATCGGGAAGGTCCATTATCACCATCACCACGTAGTGCATCAGACAGAGTGAAAAGTGCCCTATCATCGCCAATAGAGAGAGTGAAAAGTGCCCTATCATCGCCAGTAGACATACCCTCGTCAATGCAGTACAGTGCAGAACAACAAGATAAGGAGATTCAAACGAAAGAGCAAACATATGTCAATTATGTCGAGGGTACAGGGCACCAGCTAGAGGACGATTTGCAAACATATCGCGAGCTTCACCAACGTATACAAGATCGCATGAGCGAGGAATTGGCTCTATCACAACGCGTACAAGCACAAGTAAAATATATAGAATTACAAGCTACCCACGTTGACGAGATAGAGGGGCGACTCAAATCCACAGAAGCGCCAATAACACTCGATGACATACAAGAGCAACTTCAGCAAAACACACAGGAACTGAAGGATTTTGAGAAAGACTACCTGCCGTCGTAAGGTGCTCCTTCAAGGTTACTAAAGGATGATTTTTTCCGTACCCTACTGATCACATTGAGTAGCTCAGAGCAAACTCTGTCCGTTGATTCATACAGCCTGCTCAAAATAGGCGACGGGCAGAGCTATAGAATTTGATGTAACGGCCAGATCAACACCTCTTGTCGTTCAGAGTAATGCAGCAATGGTCGCGTATCAGGAAGACGAATGTCATGAGAAAGTGCCATACTATTCCGCTGACATTCCAGTTCTGCCAGTTGCAGTTGCCAGCGCGAATGATGGATC
This sequence comes from uncultured Chloroflexia bacterium, assembly GCA_963802635.1. Taxonomy (GTDB): domain Bacteria; phylum Chloroflexota; class Ktedonobacteria; order Ktedonobacterales; family Ktedonobacteraceae; genus CAVTLG01. The sequence continues at coordinate 86,214 of CAWDJJ010000002.1, forward strand.
TCGCCTCGGTACAGATGATTGTGAAAGGTCGTATAGAGGCAATAGCGCTCGGTGAGCCAGTGCTCGATAGAGCCGGGCTGAGCTAGCATCACCGGAGCTACCGGGCGATACGTCGCTGCAAAATCTGCCGCGCGTACTCCACGATGGGTACGATGACTAACATAGTGAATCATGCCATCTTGCGCCCGCTGGCAGCGCATAATGGCATTGAAATACGGCAAATGAAAAAGGCTACGCGCCAGAGCTACCGCAATAGGATTACCAGCATCCAGGCTGAAGAAATACACACCAGGGAAATTCTTCGCGACAACATACGTACGCACATTAAGTTCAGGAAACTGCGAGAAACCCTTGATGTTTGGCAACCCACGAGGATGCACGTTTGACATCCGAAAAGGCACAATACCAACCCAGGCTTGCTGTTCAAATGTATCGATGGTCAGTTGAGATGGAATCAGTGAGCGGAGGGTCTCCGGTGCAATGGGCCAGTGCGCAAAAAGCAGCTCGTGCCAGATCTGGGTCATCACCCAGGGTCCCTTTGGTAACGGAAGGAGACGATGATCTACTGTTCTCAAAATGGTGTCAACATCCATGATATGCTCTAGCTTTCTTCTCTCTATTTAATCTTATGATAGTATAAAAGTAGTCTCCTGACAAAACTCCTCTGACGCAACACAGTTCTCACTTCATCTCGGTTGCCATGAAGCGAAAACGTTCCGTCGCGCGTCGTGTGCGTAGCTTGCTCAATATCGATTGATAGAACATGAGGTAGTTTCTTAGTGGCATTAGACGCTTGCAAATCGGTTGTGCTATACTTAGGGCATGCCAGTTGCTTTGAATAACATGAGGAGACCCCCCTATGGAGCAAAAGAAAGCGCGTGCTCATTACGATGATTTCGCCGAGCAGTTCACTGAACTCATGTATGAGCATTGGTCAGATATCCTGCTCATTATTAATCGTCATTCTCCTCGGGTGGCTGCGCTTCTACGTGTGGCGACTCCGGCAGGTCTCAAGCGCGTCCATGGCGTCTGGCGTATTCAGATTATGGTCAAACGTATTGCGCAGCGGGACAAATTATCCCAACCGCGCGATAATGAGATTGTGGCGCAAGCCATCCGCTTATTTTATCATCAAAATGCTGGCTTCACCCTACCCCGTGTCGTCGTAGATTTTGAATTTTAATACCCACAGACATTCAGAAACGCAACTCTCGTTGCTAGAAATATGCTACAGCATATTTCTCATCTGAATGCAAGGCAATATAAGCTTCCTGATATATAACTATCAATCTTCCTGACTGTCTCTCAATTAGAAGCGGCAAGTGAGCACAATAGCACTCATGTCGTCTGGTTTTGGACGGATGGTTTTACTGCGATCATCGTGTGAACGTTGCAAGGAACGTTCAACAAGGAGGCGAGCGGCTGATGTGCGTGGGCTATTTCTGAGAATGTCTTCGATTTCTTCGTCGGTGAGGTTGTCATGAATGCCATCCGTGCAGAGCAGAATACGGTCGCCGGGACGAACGGTCGCTTCATCAATATGGATAGTTGGCGGAAGCGACGCCCCCAGGGCCTGTGTGATACCACCACGTAGCCGAAAGTAGCTGTATTCGATATCGGATAACTCGTCGGTACTCATAGCCTGATCAATATGCAAGGCATGGAACTCATCGAGGATATTGTTCTCCACCAGCTTCGCCAGCAAGCCGTCGTCGCTGGTAAGACGCTGCATGCGCTCCTGACCGCGCAACAGATAGATACGACTGTCTCCTACGTGAGCGTAGACCATCGTATACTCTCGTGTCTCGGGATTGCGGCAAAAAGTCGCAATAGCCGCTGTTGTCGCCAGATCATCGGTTCCGGCGCGTTGCGCGCCTTCTGTTCGTACCAGATCATCGGACTCAAGTATGAGTTTTTCCAGAATAGTACAGAGGTCATGCTTGTCACAGTCCTCCAGCATAGTATAGACCTTGCGTCTCCTCTGATGTTGCTTGAGGATGCGTTTCCAGCCAGCCAGTGCAGCTCGTGCCGCTGTTTGTGAGGCAATTTCCCCGGCTGCACTGCCTCCCACGCCATCGAAGACTGCAACCAATCCGCTCACCTCATCGGCAAGGATGTAGTCCTCGTTACGCGTGGGATGGCGTTCATTGGCGAGGCTACGCTGTGAGAAGGTGAAGGGAGATTGCCTGTGGGCATGATGAGGATGTACATTTTGTGTTTGTTGTCTCATTTTATGTTGCGGCATCTGCGTTGAAAGCAGCCTTTCAGAAGGTTTAGCTAGAGAATTGGTCCCAAATTTTATTTCTAAAAAATTCATACTTATACCATGCGGATAGAACAGACCAGAATTGGTCAAAACATACATGTAACATAGGTTGGCTACTAAATGCTTTTGTTGTTACACACCCTGGCGTCTCCTCAAATGGCACTTCTAGCAAAGACATCACTGATCAGCGCAATGAGTGCGACCCTGAGTTTGAGAGCATAAACTATTGAATGCAAGTATAGCAGATTGCGGGATGAAAAGAAAAGAGTTCCGATGCTTTCCCGCTCAAAATTTCGTCTCTGCTGCTTTGATTGCAGTGCTGATCTGCAGGATATGGAAATCCTCCTGTGTATGCTGAAGCAAGAGTAGCCAGCGTCCCTCCTTACTAAATCTAACTATGTAGATATTGGTGCGACCGCGTGACTGCAAGGCAATATCAGGCCGTTTCCCGACCGTGAACGACGATTTCAACATGCCACTGCTCCTGTGCCTCCAGCGTGAGCGGCCATTGCAAGACACAGCAACTTCCCTGGTGTGTGCGCTCAAAGCCAGCTTCCGAGCCAGTAACAGTGTCAATTGAGAAGCGCCAGAGCGTTGCAGGTTTGCTTAGCTCGAAGCCTATATCCTGTCGCAACCAGATATTACCAAGGTGAAACGCCTGTACATCAGGAATTTCAGCGGTACTATCAAAATGGTTGTTTGCGGTCTCATGCCCTTTCACAAGATAGTATGCCTGCGGATTTCCGCCACCACCAAGCAGGTTCAAATTCCATTCGCAGGCGAACTGGCATTGCAGACGTGCCTGTCCCCGGTTTTCCAGCGTATAGCGTATGATCAGTTGTTCCGTGCCGCCAGGTATAGACAAAAGTTTGGTAACAGTGACTGGCAGTGGACTTAATGCACCTGCTCGCCGTACCTGTCCTATGCGCGTCATGAGCACATTGATGCCATGCTCGTCCTGCTCTACCTGTGTTTCATAGGGTTGCTCAATGAAATCTCCCAGTTCCTCGTAGCGCGTCTGCACAAAATTTGCCAGCGGTAGGCCCACAGGGAGAAAATGATCGAGCAGACTATGGCGCTGGTAGCGATCCACAATCAAGTACTGATCAAGGCCTGGCTCTTTTGTGCGAATGGTAGTATGTGGGGACGTGGGCTGATCCTCGCCGGTTGGTATTGGCTCGCTCGCGCTTCGACGGCGTTCCGCTTCATATTCACGCAAGGTTTGGTGATAGCTCTCCTGGTGACGGGTCATAACGGAGGTCATGTTGTGAGCGCTACGGCGTATATCCCATTCAAAAAGGCTACCACCATGCTGGACATCAAAGTACAAATTTTGTTGGTCGCTCTCGATGATAAGTTCATCCTGCGTATCGCGGTCAAAATCGGTCCACGCGTAGCGCTGCCAACTCTTTGTGCCATAACGTACAGCATCAGCAGCAATTTCGGCTTTGATCAAGTGGTGATAGATAGCTGAACGTACGTGGTTCATATAAATACCACCGAACAGACCATGCCAGTAGGTATCGTTGGCCTGTGCCTTCCATAAGTGGAGTAGTCCGGCCTCTGCCGTCGCACCAGCGGCATAGACATGTTCATGCACACGCAACATCTTTTTGTGCTGATTGTTGACCTCTGGGTAGCGAACCAGAAAATTGCGCCAGAAACCGCCGCGTACAAACTGCGCGATATCGTGACGCTGCTCCTGTTCCAATTGCTCAAGAAGCTGGCTAAACTGCCGCGATTTTTGTGCTGGTAGCGCCCATTCTGTCATTTCCAGATAGGAGGAAGTGGGGATATAGATACGTCCGAGTGCGGCATGGTTGTGCGCATATTCTCCAAGCGGCGTGGTATGCAGCCAGGAACTGTGTTGTTCCAGGGCTGTAAAGAATTCATCGACCCAGCCTGAGCGCCCATCATCTCCCCAACAGAATTGCTGCGTCTCCGGCCATGTGCCGAACTTCTCGCCATCGTCTCCCATCACGAGCATACGTTGTCCATCAGGCGTTGCCAGAGAGCGCAAGGTCTCAATGGTCTCGTTGACCGGTCGCCAGGGGATTGTGTAGCGCAACGCCTTACTCGTCGCATACACCTTCAAGACGCTGCTCTGATCTTCGGTCGCGTAGTAGCCATAGAGATCTTGATCTTCTAAGCCCACGTTCTTAAAATGGATATCGTCCAGGATCGTCCATTCGATAGCAGCCTCGCGCAGCAGACGCGGTAATCCTGGTTCCCAGACGCGCTCCGCCAGCCACAGTCCGCTCGGTTGCGTGCCAAAATCGCGCTCAATGCGCTCATTCAGGCGGCGAATCTGTCCTAGCTTGTCGGCATCGGGGATGGCAGGCAGGATGGGTTCATAGTAGCCGCCGCTGACCATCTCTACCTGCTTGCGTTGGGCGAGTGCCGCGACGCGCTCCAGAAAATCCGGGTGGGTCTGTTCCAGCCAATCTAATAACGATCCCGTGTAGTGCAGGGAGAGTCGCACTCTGGGATGCCGTTCTAAGGCGGCCAGCATTGGCAGATAGGCTTCTTCATACACCTGTTGAAAGACCCATGGGAAGTTACCCACGGGCTGGTGGTTATGGAGCAATAGTCCGAAGTGGATACTGCTTGTGTGCTCTATCGTCATCTCAACCCTTCCTCTGTGCTCAATGGAATCACCTACGTATTTCTATCGCCACTAGTTACGTCTATCTACGAACCATTCACTCTTTTACTATAGCATATAGCTTATAGTAGATAGTCTTTTTTGCGGCCAGCGTTGCCTTTTCCAGCCCCTCCTCTGGGAGGTGGCAGCAGACTGTTCTCCATTCCATTGATCCGTCTGAGGACACTGCACGGGGAAACTATTCAGCATAGTTCATGAGGGGGACACTTGGAAAAGGGCTGCAATGCACCTCGCCAAGTGTCTACCTTACAGCGCTCTCCCCTCCAAGAACTGTGCGACGTAACGGCCCAGGATATCGGTTTCCAGGTTAAGCAGCGCGCCCGGATGTACCTGACCCAGGTTAGTATGTTCGCGTGTATAGGGAATGAGTGCGATGGAAAATGTGTCTTCGTTGACCTCAACGATGGTCAAACTCACTCCGTTGAGCGCGATAAAGCCTTTTGCTACGATATACGGACGTAGCGCGGCTGGCAACTCGATCTCAACAGTGAGACTGTTGCCATCCTCTGCAACAGTGCGTACTGCAACGTAGGCTTCTATGTGTCCCTGGACCATATGGCCGCCAATGCGTCCCGTCGCTGGAAGAGCGCGCTCCAGATTTACCTTATCGCCTGGTCGTAAGCTACCTAATCTGGTACGACGCAACGTTTCGGGCATAGTATCCACGCGAAACTGTTGCTGGTTCATTTCTGTCACTGTCAGGCAGATCCCATCCACAGCAATGCTATCTTTTATCTGTAAGTCTGCCAGTACATGGTCGGCCTCAATAACAAGTCCGGTGATTGTGCTTTGCTTGAGGATGCCCTGTTCTTCAACAATTCCTGAGAACATCTGGAGAAACCCTTTCCGTTAATACCCATATGCATTCAAAAAGGCAATATGACTATTTTTTTAACGTCTGGACGAGGCGTGCCATCGTCACGGCTGTTCGTGCACATTCTTGTCCGCGTATGATGCGTTCCTCGGCTTGTTGCTGACTTTCTGCACAGACGACGCCAAAAACAATGGGGACGCCAGTGTCTAGTGCGACGCGCTGGATGCCCTGCGCCGCAGCATCGCCCACAAGCACATCATGACGTGTCGCCCCTTTCATCACGCAGCCAAAACAAATGAGTGCATCATAGTGCGTCCCTCGCAGCATCGCCTGCGCCGCCGTTGCCAGCTCGTATGCACCCGGTACGCTGACGATATGTATAGCCTCTGTTTGTACACCCAGGCGTGTCAACTCCTCTTGCGCACATGCCAGCATTGCGCCAGTTATCGACCAGTTATACTCCGCGACAACAATGCCAATCTGTAGTCCAGTGCCATCTCGTTCAGCCTTTGGCTCGTATGCAAGGAATTGTGTCATGCTGTCCCTCCTTCTGCGCGATTGTCAACAGATGTCCCAACCTCTGTTGTTTAGTATCGAGGTAGAGCGTATTGGTTTCGACTGCCGCTATCTCCAGGGGTACGCGTTCGACTGTAATGCCTGCTTCGACGAGCGCCTGAATCTTCTGCGGGTTATTGGTCATCAGGCGAACATGCTCCATATGCAGTTTGCGCAGAATTTCTATGGCGGGTGCGTAGGTGCGAGCATCGACCGGGTAGCCTAGTTGTTTGTTGGCGTCCACGGTATCGTATCCCTGATCCTGTAATGCATACGCCTGGAGTTTGGCGGATAAACCGATGCCGCGCCCTTCCTGTGGCAGATAGAGCAGCATGCCACGACCTTCTGCTGCGATGGTGTGCAATGCCGTGTGCAATTGTGCCTGGCAGTCGCAGCGCTGTGAACCGAAGATGTCGCCGGTTGCGCAAGCTGAATGCAGGCGTAGCAGTGGAGGCTGTGTGGTGTTTGCCTGAAGATCGCCCAGCAGTAGTGCGAGGTAAGCGTGACCTGTGGCAATCTCTTGATAATTGAGCAGCTTGAATGTGGCCTCCTGGGTGGGTAATTGGGTTTCAGTCACCAGATTTACCAGATGTTTCTGTCGGTAGCGCGCTATCGCATCGACTGAAACGATGCCGATATTCCAGCGTTGGGCCATGGCCTGTAATATCTGACCACAAGCGGCGGTGCCGGTGGCATCCAGTACCTCACAAATAGCGGCACCTGGCTCCAGGCCAGCGATACGCATCAAGTCAACGGCAGCTTCTGTGTGTCCACGGCGTTCCAGTGTGCCTCCTGGTCGGGTGCGTAGAGGAAAGATGTGTCCTGGCGAGGCCAGATCTTCCGGTCGCGTTGTTGGATCGATGAGTGCACGAATTGTGGCTGCACGGTCATATGCGGATATGCCAGTGGTTGTACCAAAGCGAGGCATCGACCGAGAGCGTAAATGCCGTGCCCTGTAAGGGATCATTGCGTTTCTCGGCAGGGGGAATATGTAGAGTGTCCAGTCGTTCTCCTGAGAGCGCTACACAAATGAGTCCGCAGGCTTCATGCGCAAAAAAGTTGAGCTTTTCTGCTGTTGCGAACTGCGCGGCTACGCAGAGATCCGCTTCATTTTCGCGTCCCTCGTCATCACAAATGAGTATCATGCGTCCTGCACGCACAGCCCTGACCGCTTCAGGGACGGACACGAAACAGTTCATTGCCTCTGTATCATCCACAGCTTTTGTCCTTTTCTGTGCAGCATGTGGATTCGAGGCAAAACAAAGGAGAACTATAGCAAACGCGAAGCACAGCTAGACCTGTTCTTGCGAGACGAGCAGATCTAAAAAATACCCAGTAAAGGTATTTCTTGTACGACTATCTGACAATACCGTCAAAAAAGGTATTGAATGTGTAGTCATAGCTGGTAAAAGCGTTGTCTTCTCCCATCCGGACTATACCGTCGGCCCTGGAACCTCCCCAGGTCAACCGTTGCCAGGCAACGGGTCGCGGGCTCTACCGCCGATCGGGAATTGGGAACACTGCCGCATTCCCTCACCCTGCCCCGAAGACACAGCTGTATGTTATCTGTATCTTATATGCTTTATAGGGTAATGCAAGGAAGCTACCTTTGTCAACCCCATCAATGCGCTTGACTTTTGCTTTCTCTAAAAAATTTTGCTACAGTAGTAGAGATTTGTCGTAGCTGAAAGACAGACAAACACAACCTTTTTATGTGACTATAAGATTTTTTTCCACAGGAGAAACCATTGCAGCTTACGTTATATTTTAATCCAGCAGAACTAGCTTCAGTAGATGCTCACCCCGATGACATTTATATTGTGATAGATGTGATGCGTGCAACCACGACGCTCACCGTGCTGATAGACCAGGGTGCCAGGCAGATTTTGGCAGCACAAACGCTCGAACAGGCTCGGCAGGCGGCGCATAATATACCAGGCCGTCTCTTATGCGGAGAACGTCAGGCAAAGACACCTCCAGATTTCGCTTATGGAAACTCCCCCGCTGAGTTCGCACAGTTAGACCTGGCAGGACGAGAGCTTATTCTGACCACAAGTAACGGGACACGCGCGCTTTTTGCCTGTCCTGAGCACAGCACACGCCTCATTGGTAGCTTTTATAATGCACAGGCAGTCGTTGCGCATGCATTCTCGCTCGCGCAACAGCACACAAAAAATATTGCCATTATCTGTGCCGCTGAGTATGGCAACTTTGCACTTGAGGACACGGCCTGCGCTGGCTACCTGGCACTTGAATTGCTACGTCACGCACCGCAGTTGATCGTGCATGACAGTACCTATGCCGCCATCACGCTCTACGAAAACTATCCACCGGCCAGACTGATCGAGTGCGCCCGGTCAGCACGTGACCTGATCGCGGTTGGTCAACGTGCAGATCTGGATATCTGCTTGCAGAAAAATGGCAGTACAAGCGTACCGGGTGTCGTGGGGCAGGAGTCCGAGACGGGATTGTTGCAGATTGCCCGTATGCCATAGAATCGACGTCCCTTTGTAGGAACACGGCGCTCAGTTCCTCCCTTCAAAAAACTGCACATCTACGTTCCCTTCATCCCTGGATGCAGAAATCCCCGCAGATGTGCAGACGGGATAATGACATGGTTTGATAGACGAGTATTGAGTACTGCCCATCAGGCTATTTTGTTGTTCTGCTGCCGCAGAATGAGAAAGAGCCGTTTATATGCCAGGCTGACGAGCGAGCTGTGACGCGCCCGCTCCACTGGATTATCTGACAGCGTACGTTGATACTCTTGTAGCTTGATCTGTGCCTGCAGAAAAGCCGCTTGCAGCGGTGTAGCTTGTTCTTCAAAATGCGAGTGGTTCGCCAGATCAGTCAAGAGAGCACAGCGCTGTTTGCGCGGAAATTTCCGAACTTCACTGGCGATCAGGCTGAATAACTGCTCTTGATAGACATTGTCTACAGCCACATCAGTAAAATTAACTAGCTCATGCATATATTCATATATTTGCATTTGCGACGCAACACGGACGGTACGCCGATCATGACGGCGCAAATCTTTGCCATAGTTGTAAGCGACCACGCTCATAAAATGTTCCAACGAAAGAACTTGCCTGGCTTCACCACGTTTTATGCGTAGATCATGCTCCATCAGGCGACGGATGGTCTCTTGCACAATATCTTCGGCCAGGTCGGCTTCTTGTCCCTGCCATGCTGAGATATGCAGAGAGTAGACAACGTGATAAGCAATTGCTTGCAGTCTAGGATAGCGCTCTCGCCAGGTGCTATCACTCCATACATCTTGCATATGACGCTCCTTATTTTCTTGTGAGCATCTTTTTTGACAGATGCCTCAATCAATCGTCTATTGATGGGTGAAACTTTCTTCCATCACGACTAGCGGTATGTCCAAAAGATACTTGAAATATAGAGTGAATGTGAACAAATTCAAGGGGTCGACCAGGGGGCTATTAGGGGGCTATTTAGGAAGTCCAAAAGCATACGAACAAGTTCAAGGGGACTTCCATTTGCGCATTGTATCTTTTTGTGCTATACTCTACCTGTACCCCCTCCCAGGGGGTAGGGAGAGAAAGGATGGTATCACATGCAGGCTGATAAACAAGACGTTCTCAAACGACTTAACTACATTGAGGGACACTTGAAAGGTATCCGTAAGATGGTGGAGGAAGATAAATATTGCGTTGATATTTTGCGTCAGACGTACGCGGTGCGCAAGGCCATCGAAAAACTTGAAGGGCTGCTCGTGGAAAGCCATCTGCATACCTGCGTGCCCGAGGGCATCAGTAATGGCAATGTTGATACTATCATTGAAGAACTCGTACAATTGTACAATCTAGCGGGCAATCGCTAAGACAATAAATAAGGAGTATGTATACCTATGCCAAATACGCAAGAAACAGTGCTTTCAGTACCTGATATCAGTTGTGAACATTGTGTCAAAACCATCAATGGAACCCTGGGAATGCTTCCAGGCGTAGAAGCCGTAACTACCGATATTCCAATGAAAAAAGTGCATCTCCGTTACGATCCCAATCAGGTTTCTCTGGCAAAGATCGAGGCTGAATTGGATGACGCAGGCTATAGCATAGCGAAATAGTGGTCACGTCTATTTTTCTTTTTACAGACCCCTACCACAGGGGTATGGGTTATACGACGAAACAAAAAAAGGTTAGTGTTATGTCGACAGAAGCCGGACATTCAATAGCAGCAGAGCACGATAACGCGCAAGGATACGCCAGATCAGACGGCACAGCCGTCTTTGAGATAGAAGGCATGAGCTGTGCTTCGTGCGCGATGCGCATCGAGAAGGGACTCAAAAAAGTACCTGGGGTAATTGATGCACAGGTGAATCTGGCAACAGAGCAGGCTACTGTGCTCTATGATGCAGCACAAACAGGACACGAGCAGATGCAGCAGAAAGTCCAGGCCGTAGGTTACAAAGCTACCCTATGCAAGCAATCTACCATAGCCACCGCTGTTTCTACTCCATCCGGCATGACACTAGTAGGGGCGGAGCTTGCCCCCGCCCTTGATGAGCATGAACAGCGCAAGGCCAGCGAGATCGTGCGCAAGCGTAACTTGCTGTCCCTGGGAATAGCGCTGACGGTGCCCATCGTCATTTTAAGCATGTTCTTTGCGCAAAGTTTCCCGGCTGAGAACTATCTATTACTGGCTCTCACAACACCTGTATGGCTGATTGTCGGCTGGGAATTTCACCGGGGCGCACTTAAAACATTGCACCATGCCAGTGCCACTATGGATACGCTTGTCTCGCTTGGTTCAACGGCGGCCTACCTTCTGAGCATAGTCGATACCTTTTTTCCTCGTACTACCGGGTCAATGACCTTTTACGATACAACCGCGCTGATCATTACGCTTATTTTCCTGGGCAAATACCTGGAGGCACGAGCAAAGAGCCAGGCAAATACAGCCATCAAGAAATTAAGTGCATTACAGCCGCACATAGCTCACGTCATACGCGCAGATGGCGAGGTTACATTACCTGTTGAGCTGGTACAGGTAGGCGACACAGTGCTTGTGCGCCCTGGGGAGAAGATTCCGGTCGATGGCGCGGTGATTAGCGGTCACTCTGCCGTAGATGAAGCCATGATTACCGGTGAGAGCCTGCCCGTCGAAAAAGGGGAGGGTGATACGCTGATTGGAGCAACCATCAATCAACATGGCCTGTTACAGATGCGCGCGACCAGTGTGGGGAAGGATACAGTACTGGCACATATTATTCGCCTCGTTGAGCAAGCGCAAGGCTCAAAAGCACCCGTACAACGCTTAGCTGACAGCATAGCCAGCATTTTTGTGCCCGTTGTCTTAGGTATCGCCAGCCTGACGTTCATCTCCTGGGCACTCATTGGTCATATAACATCTGTAATGACGACGAGTAATATGGCAAGCAATCCCTGGATTGTTGCCATTGTCGCGGCAGTGGCAGTGCTTGTTGTTGCCTGTCCCTGTGCACTGGGTCTGGCTACGCCCACTGCGATTATGGTTGGCACCGGTAAGGGAGCTGAACAGGGCATTTTAATCAAAGGCGGCGAAAGTCTGGAACGTATACAGACCGTCCGTGCTGTCCTGCTCGATAAAACTGGCACGATTACGAAAGGGAAACCAGAACTGACAGATGTATTGCCTGCGCCGAACTACGAGGCGGACGCGTTGCTGCATCTGGTAGCTATCTCGGAGCGGGGGTCAGAGCATCCATTAGCTATCGCGCTCGTCGAGGGGGCAAAACAACGTGGGCTAGCGGTTACGGCGTATCCAACACATTTTACGGCTCTGACCGGACGTGGTCTGCAAGCGCAAGTGGGAACCAGGACTGTTCTGGTTGGCACACGTGGACTCCTACAGGAACGTGGCATTCCCTATGGGATCTTAGAAGCACAGCTCAACGCGCTAGAGGAGCAAGGGAAAACGGCGATGCTGGTCGCGCTCGATCATGAGCTGGCCGGTATCGTGGCAGTGGCAGATACGATAAAAAGCGGATCAGCCGAGGCCATACAACAATTACAGGCACAAGGTCTCGCAGTCTGGATGATTACAGGCGATAATCGAAATACAGCGCAAGCTATCGCCAGGCAGGTGGGTATCCCGGGAGAGCAGGTGCTGGCAGAGGTCCTACCAGAAGATAAGTCTAATCAGGTGAAACGTCTTCAGGCGCAAGGTCTGGTCGTTGCCTTTGCTGGTGACGGCATCAACGATGCTCCTGCGCTGATACAGGCAGACGCCAGTATCGCTATGGGCACAGGCAGCGATATTGCCATGGAAGCAGCGGATATTATCCTGGTAAAGGGCAATTTAAAGAGTATCGCTACCGCTCTGACGCTCTCACGCGCTACCATGCAGACAATCAAACAAAATCTCTTCTGGGCTTTCGCGTATAACATGGTCTTGATTCCGATAGCCATACTCTCACCACTGATCCCATTTTTGAGAGAGCAGGCTCCGATCTTTGCTGCTGCAGCCATGGCACTTTCGTCAGTGACCGTCGTGGGCAATTCGCTACGCCTGAGGCGATGAGAATCTCCTGATGCTGGATGAGAAAAGCTATGAGTTTTTTTGCCAGGACGTTGCCCATCAGGCCCCATTCCCGCACAATGAAATTGGGGCCTGATGGTCATCCCGCATGCAAGGCAATACCAATCACCACACCGGCCAGTGTCCCGATAGTGACAACAACGAGGAACTCCAACCCGGCACGCATCGGCCCCTTGTGCGTATAACGCGCTTTCACTGCACCGAGCACTAATGCCGTTCCTGCCGTCAGTCCATAGGACCACCAGCGTACCTGAGGCAAAGAGAGCAAGATAGGCACCGCCGGAATCAATCCACCTATCACAAAAGAGATTCCCACTTGTAGGCCCTGTACCCAGGGATTGACGTGTTCGTTTTCAACAACACCTAGTTCATCATGTATCATGGCTCGTAGCCAGAGCTCGTCATTAGATGTCAGATGATTTACCACGCGCTGTAACAATGGCCCGCTGAAACCTTTATTTTGATAGATGAGACGCAATTCTGCACGTTCTTCATCCGGCTCATTTTTGATCTCATATTTTTCTGTTGCAATGCGCTTCTCCAGTACCTCCTGTGCTGTACGCGCAGAGAGATATCCCCCTAAGGCCATAGAAATGCCACCGGCACAGACCTCACTGAGTACGACCATCACCAGATGATTTGGGGCGAGTCCGCTGACGGCCATGATGAAGACGAGCGTCGTTACCAGACCATCATTCAGCCCAAATACAATCTCGCGTAACCAGTCACCACTATGAGGATGTTGTTCGTGAATCTCTTCCATGCATATTCCTCCCTATGTAATGCTTTACCAGTTCCGACCCAACATTATATGATGTTCATAAGACTTTCTCCTCTGGTTTACAAGGATTAGCTAAAAAATTAGCTCCTTTTCCAGAAACGGGAAGACCCAATGGCATGAGCATACCCTTTGCATAACATCATAATCGGGGCTTGTCGCAGGGCAGTACAATGATGTGGAGCATCGAAGATACAGAGAAACTTGCAAATGAAAGACTCTACTTCGTCGAGTTGTTGAACGCTATCAAAGTGTCATAGCAAAGAAGACAGGAGGTGCTGATCCGCCTGGCTGACCGCGCAGCAGTCCCCTCTGAGACAGTCAGAAACGCTACTACCGTAGCTCCCCGTAGACCGCCACAAACGAGGCTGTCGCCTCTAGCCTTCGGCTCATGTGGCGGAGCGGAGTGCGCCTTCGGCTCATCTGACTGCAAGGAGTACGCCGTTGCCAGGCGGAATAAGAACGCGTTTCTGAATACTTATGGGTATCAGGCGCAGCTTTAGAGCGTGCTCCAATAATCCGCAGCTTCGTCCGCATTCTGGTCAACATTCGGCGAGGCAGGAATGATGCTATCATTCTCATGCCGCAAAGCACGCATTTTCCCCGTAAACTGGCCGATAAACGCATTACTGGCATCTCCCGGCGCATTCGTTTGTGCCTGTGATAGCCTGGAGACTGGATACGATGTCACAGGCGCAAACGCAGAGGGAGATGTTTGAGATGCTTGAGGCATGGTAAGCGGAACAGACGGTGTCCGCTTCTCTTTCACCTCAGGCTCTACCATGATTGCAGGCATACGTACGACAGGTTGGATGATGCCATTATTCATCATTTCATAATACTCGGTGAGGCGCAAAGCCAGGAGTTGTCCTGGATGCTCGATCATATGATGCTTGAGGGCATCTTGCCTGAAGGACTCCAGGGCGGATGAACCCTTCAGAATACCAACGGTAAAGTATACATATTTATCTGACGGAGGTTGTGTCATACCATTTTCTCGCTCTCTAAAATAGTAATAGATCGTCTTTCTTAGCCAAAAGCGGCAGCATTTGCTCCAGTCTGCATTTTGCGTATGAGTAGACGTCCGGCAAGATTACAATAGCCTAGCGCATTGGCATGAATAGGATCTTCTGGCCGCGAGAGATGTGGAATGCGCTGCTTGAGGAAATTATAGAAGTAATAGACGCCTCCCCCAATATTCAGCACAGGTTTGAAACTGGCAGCAACGGCGTCACGGTCACTTTGTCGCCAAGCAGCAGCCACAAACGAAGCCAGTTCACTACCGACTTGCGTCACCGCCTCTTTGACGATCCGCTCCAGCTCTTGCTGCCCAATCGTCGTACCATAGGATGAAACCTCAGGATAATGGACCTCTCCCGGCGATACATAGGCATGCATGATTTCACGCGCCTCAAGCAACGAAAGGGGACGGTCATATTTATTCTCAAAGGCATCCATCATCATCTGCGTTGCCATCTCTACGCCTATTGGCTTGCCTTTGCAATACTCAGTGACAGGAACCTGTCCACGCGCAACGTACAGATCAGTGGTGCGACCACCAATATCGATAACAGCACTCTCTGTTGTCTTGCCCGCCGCGTGATCACCATAGGCGATAAGCGCGCCCGCGCCTTCCATGACCACCGTCGCAATCTCAACGTGAACTTTACGCACCGTCTGACTGCCACTCAGCATGAACGTGTACTTCCCATCGAGTATTGACTTGATTGCATTACGTAAGGGCGCATTCTTGATATATGTCTCAGCAGGCAATCCAGCAACTACATAAACACCAAACTCTACATCCGGGATCAGCGTTGCCGCTATCGCCAGGAGGCCGCGTAAGCTATAACGACTGGCATAGCGTTGGATGTCACCACGTCCATGATAGACATCAACCGCCTGTTGTAGCGCCAGGTCGCCAACAGCATAGGCAGCATCTTCGTCATCGAACTGGATGATGTGCGTGTTAGCCTGGTCAATCTTGATACCGAGATTGATGAGCGCACTCGTATCAACTTTGGCAAATGCGGTTGGCACACTCAGCGTATGGATGACTCCATTGATTACCGTCACCCCACCAATTTCAGCATTCCCAAAATCATGACCATAGGGATACCATCTCATAAAAATATAATCCTTCTTCGCGCGATACTGCGTATACAAATTCATAGATAGAGTTCATTTGTAGTAACGATCCCGGTTCATATTAGTATCTTCTTACCCCAATCAGGTAGGAGCAGCATCGTTCCGAAAAAGAGAGCGTTCTATGGATCAAGCAAGCAAATGGAGAAGTCACATACTTGCGGTAGTAGTGCACAGCTCCCTTAGAAGAGCAGAGCCAAGTGCCTCAGAAAAAGGCCGCTTTTGATAACTCATCTATAAGCCGTTTCGAGCAATCCCTAGCGGAGAAAAAGGGTCAAGGACGTTCCTCCAGATGCTTGGCTTCCTCATCACGTCCCATATCTCTCAACAGAGAGACATAGTTGCTCCACACAAGTTGTGTATGAGGATGCTCAAATCCCAACTGCTGTTCCCTGATACGCAAGGCACGTTGATACAAGGGTTCAGCTTCTGCATACTTGCCCTGCTTGTGATACAAGTTTGCCAGACCAAAGAGCCGAAGAGCCACATCGGGATGCTCAAGCCCAAACTGCTGCTCCCTAATATGGAGTGACCGCTGATAGAGTGGCTCCGCTTCGACATACTTGCCCTGCTCACAATACAGGTTCGCCAAGCCGTGGAGGGGATAGGCTGCATCGGAGTGATCCAGTCCCAAGTGTTGCTCGCAAATCCGTAGTGCCCGCTGGTAGAGTGACTCCGCCTCTGCATATTTGCCCCACTTACAGTAGAGGTTTGCTAGGTTACCGAGTGGATAGACCAGATTGGGATGTTCTGGTCCCAAACGCTGCTCACGGATTGCTAGTGCCCGCTGGTAAAGCGGATCTGCCTTGGCATACTCGCCCCGATCACGGTAGACATTCGCTAAGTTGTTGAGCAGATAGGCCGTCAAGGGGTGCTCCACCTCCAGGTTCTGCTCACAGATGTGTAGCGCCCGCTGGTAGAGTAGCTCTGCCTCGACATGCTTGCCCTGTTCGTGGTAGAGATACGCCAAGTTGTTGAGCGGACGAGCTATATCGGGATGCTCAGGCCCCAAAGATTGTTCGCAGATGTACAGTGCCCGTTGGTAGAGTGGCTCCGCCTCGACATGCTTGCCCTGTTCGTGGTAGAGATATGCCAAGCCATTGAGCGAAGCAGCCACATCAGGATGTCCCGATCCCAATCGCTGCTCCCTGATCCGGAGTGCCCGCTGGAAGAGTAACTCTGCCTCAACGTACTTGCCCTGTCTCTGGGATGGATATGCTAGGCCATTGAGCAAAGTGGCCACCTGGAGATGTTCCGATCCCAAATGCTGCTCACAGATCCGTAGCGCCCTCTGGTAGAGTAGCTCTGCCTCGACGTACTTGCCCTGATCACTGTAGAGGTGCGCCAGTTCGTTGAGCGGATCAGCCACTTGGGGATGCTCAGGCCCCAAATGCTGCTCACAGATATGCAGCGCCCGCTGGTAGAGAGGCTCAGCTATGGTGTAGGAAACATGTTCGTGGAGGTAGATACCTGCCCGGTTCAGCAAATCCGCTGCTTCGGGGAACACCAACTGATGCTGCTGTATCAGGGTATCGCACGCTTGTACTTGTTCTAGATACCGAAGACACTGTGGCCAAGTGGTTATCTCTTCTTTGGGATGACGAGGAAACACCGTATTTAGAGCAGAGACAACCTGTGTAGCCCAGTGGCGTTGCTCATTTGGCTCCATACTATCCACCTGTACTGCCTGCACCAGCCGATGGATACTGAACATATTCTCCTCAGCAAGACGCTTCATCAGGGAATACTTGAGCAGTTCGGCAATCATCTGATTGAAAGAGAAGAGATCAGTAGCCGCTTGCTGAAGTAGAGGACTCCAGTGAGCCGCGCCATCCTTAATGAGTTCCTCTGGAATTCTATCGGGAGAGAGATACGCGCACAGACGTAGAAGTTCTGCTGCTGCTGGGTTCGCCTGCTCGACTTTCTGAAACGAGAGGGACCACGTTGTTGCTACCGAGTCTGGGTAATTCGTGATCTGCGTCCCACGTTGTGCGAGCAGCGCTTGGCGATGATTCTGATAGATATTGAGGTAGTCACCAAAGCGACAGTTCGTTTCTTCGATATAAGCACCTGCCTGATCGAGTGCAAGTGGAAAATGATCAAGGGCCACAACAATATTTCCGGCATCATTGATCTCTTCATCCGATGAGTCCTCAAGGCGTTGCGCCCGATGAAGCAGGAGACGTGTCCCCTCAATGAAGCTCAGCGTTTCCACTTCCAGAGAGACCCCGATGGAAGCAACAGCATTGGCTCTGGTCGTGAGCAGAATGCTTCCGTTCCCCTGTTGCGGGAAATACTCATGGACCTGGGCAAGATCATCGGCGTTATCAAAGATTAGTAACCACCGTTGCGGGCATTGCTCTAGCCAGTGTTTTGTTGCTGCCACTAGCTGACGCTGGTCCGTCTCGCCTTTTACTGAGAAGGAAGGGAGTAGCTCCGCAATGCTTACAAAACTGGTTAAGATGGCCTCTCCGCTGACGGCATTAACCCAGAGGATATGGGCATAGCATCCTTGCTCACGCGAACGATAGGCATATTCCACGGCGATCTGGGTCTTGCCAATGCCTCCGAGACCTTTGATCGCCTGGGGCTGTGTCAGTGCGGCTCTACGAGTTTTGGCAGGAGCATTTTGCCCCGCTGCTGTTAATTGCTGATGGAGTCGGTTGAGCAACTCGTCGCGCCCCGTAAAATGAGGATTGCGCCTATGAGGAACGTTCCATATCGACAGAGGTGCTAGATGAGGAGCACCAGCATCAGGCAATGGCTCTCCCTCAAGAACACGGCGCAGATTTTTGGAAACATCAGCTAGTGCAGCATCTTTGTCCGCCCACAGGGCGAGCGGTTTGGCGTCGGTGGGTAAGATAGGCAGGTGGGCAAAAGGGGCATGTTTCCAGTCTACTTGACGGATCAAGATCGGAATTACCTGTGCTTCACCCTTCTGATGACGCTCCAAGGCACGCTTCATCTCTATCCCAAAACAATAGTCAGAGGCGAGAAAGTCTGCACTTACCAGCAACAGAATTACATCTGCGGTTTCTAGATGAGTATCAATGACCTCTTGCCTGTTGGTCCCAGGAGAAATGAGTTGATGATACCACAAGGTAAGCAGACCTTGCCGCTTGGACAAGCTCAAGTGTGTTTCCAGCTTACGAAGCCAGATTTCATCGTCATGTGCGTAGCTGCAAAATACTTCAACAGTTTTGTTTGTCTGCATCTTATCACATCTCCTTGAGAGATATCTCAGAGAGTTCTCTATCGCAGAAAACGAACGATTTTGAGATGCTTATCTTTCTCTCGTTCAGGCTTGCCCAGGGACCAGGCTCTCGCGTGCCGTTTCCACCACATCTCTGGTTACAGTACACAGGTCGTTGATCTCCAACACACGCTCAATCTGCATCAGCAGACGGTGAATAATACGAAAGTTGCCTGCTGGAATGCACACAATCGCGGTCAGAATCTCCTGGTCGGGTAACGCCATCTTCCAGAACATATACGATAACTCCAAAATCTACAACTTTTTCGTTAGGAGACAAGTTTTCTGGTAGTATCAAGCAAAACGCGCACTGATCCGACACGACACGGCACAATGACCTCTTCATGCAAGTGATGTTGCGCCAGGCCAGGAGGCGGTTCCGTAGCATATTGGCTATAAGAGATCGCATCGCGCACAAAGAGACGTTGCTCGCCAACATAGCATTCAAGAGGACGCCGCCAGTCATCGACACCACGTATAAAGTTGTAAACATGACGGGCATCCCACTTCTGGGCATAGACTACATAATCTTGATGCTCTGGAAAGGAACGATAGCTGCTCTTTGCTTCGTCCTGGGGTACGCGTGCTGCACGCTGCAAATACAGATCCCAGACGGTACGCGCCAGTAGTTCCCCACCATGCTCAGCACACCGCCATTCCAACTGCTCATAACGCACACCATCCGGGACCTCGATCACATCCTGCGCCAGGATATCGCCGCTATCCAGTTTTTCATCCATGTAATGGACCGTCACACCCGTTCTTGCGTCTCCCTCACGAAATGTCCAGAACAATGGTACCGGCCCTCGGTTAGCCGGAAGTAGCGATGGATGCACATTGACACATCCAAAGCGCGGCATGGCAAGCAACGCACGCGGTAAGAGCAATGAGAAACAGGCAACACAAATCACGTCCGGCTGATAGGCTGCCAGAGTAGCAAGCGTCCCTGGATCGGACAGATGCTGTACCTCCCACGTAGGGAGTTGCCTCTCCCAAGCAATTTGCAAGATCGAGGGCTGCAAAGCAGTATTGACGAGAGTCAGCACCTGATGCGCGGCACGCGGCTGCTCTCTCCGCTGGATAGATGGTTGTTTCTGGCCCAAGAGAGATGATGCTGGTACAACGACCGCCGCAACCTCTATATCGTGAGTCAGCAGAGCCAGGAGAGATGGCGATGAAAAGTTACTCTGCATACCAAAAAAGAGCACCCGTGGCCGCTTCATGAAGGCATCATTTAACATCGCACCTTTCCTTTTGCAGCATTTATCCTCACTTAATATAATCCATTCTATCATATTATTTCCATACATAAAGATGCCTATACTCACCATCTCAACGTGCACTCTTTAGAAAACTGCTATGGGATAGATCTGCACAATACCAAATATCCTAACAATATATTCATGTCTCTCAGTTCATGAGATAATCGGTAGACAAATTTCCTGTATTATTAAGAAGTATGATCAGTCAATGAAAAAACTGCAAAGACGTACGCTCTCATGGCCCATTGTTTTCTGCATAGCTTTGATCATCCGCGTCAGCTATAACCTGACTGTTGGTCGTGGCTATGTAGCAGAGTTTGACGCCCATTTCTATCGAGATTTAGGACTTGATCTGGTGAATGAGCACTGTTTTTGTTTTGCTGGTCATATACCAACTGTGGGACGTGCGCCGTTCTGGCCTTTTATTATCGCACTCATCGATCTTTTTTTAGGGGCGAATACGCTTTTCCCACGTTTATTTCTTTGCGTCATAGGGTCAGTCACTTGTATGCTAGTTTACCTTCTTGCCTCTGCATTATTTGGTAGACAAATCGCAGTAGTCACCGGACTCCTCGCAGCCGTGTATCCCGGACTCTTTATTTACGATGGTTGGCTCTATTCAGAGTCGCTCTATACTTTTTTGCAAATGGCATTTTGTTACACACTTTACCGCTTCCAATGCACACAAAAGAACTCCTGGGCGTTCTGGAGTGGCATATGTATAGCCCTGGCCGCTTTAACGCGACCCAATGGCCTGAGCTTCATTGGATTGATCTGTCTCTGGGCAGTGATCGTCTGCACAACACGGCAATTACCATGGAAAACCGTCATTCGCTCGACACTAGCCACTATCGGTACAGCAATACTGCTACTTATTCCTTGGACTATACGCAACTTTCTGCAAACACAGACATTCATTCCAGTAGCAACAGGGGACGGAGCTGTTCTTGCAGGGACTTACAATACTACATCCTTAGTGAAAGAGCACGGTATGTGGGTGTCAAGCGCACAGATTCAACCGCCGTTAGCAAAGGTTACAGATGCATATGAGACAACTTATGCGTTACACTGGATACGCTCACATCTCTGGGATATGCCTTACCTCTTTAGCCTGCACTTTCTCAACATGTGGATTCCTTACACCTCAGAGGCAGGACTACCAATGATACAGTTCCCCACACGCTTCTCTTCGCAGATTGTCTGGCATATGATCTGGATCACCACTCCACTGATCTTTGCACTGGTTGCCGTGGGATTGGTCGTGACATGGCGACGCTGGAAGCAAGATCTGCTTATTGTCTATCTGTTGATCGCTTTGACCATTGCAACAAATGTTGTATTCTATGGTAGTTCACGTTTTCGCGCACCAATCGAGCCATTGCTTGTATTATTGGCCGGTGGATGCCTCTGGTGGCTCTGCAACGATGAGCCAGGTACGCTACGATATCGCTTGCGCTATGGAACATGGTCCTAAAATAGCGGAGTGCGATCTCTTGCTCCCCAAGGTCGTGCAAGATCGCACTGGACATAGTACAATATCAATAACTATTGTTTTGCAACACACAGTTCACTCTTTGGAGAGCCTACACCATGCCACGAACGGTCTATTGTGTCAAACTACAGCGCGAGCTGCCAGGGTTGGACAAACCTCCCTTTCCTGGGAAATTGGGCGAGCGTATCTATGAGCAGATATCAAAGCAAGCCTTCGATATGTGGCCCGCACAACAAACGCTGATCATTAATCACTATGGCCTGAATATGGCCGATCCAGAGGCACGCAAAATCTTACGCGAACAAATGGAAGATTTCTTCTTTGGTCAGGATTTGGCTATGCCCCCGGGTTGGACACCAGAGGGAGTCGGGGCCGCACCGGCTCGCAAAGGTGGTGGCGGAGCACCACGCCGCAAATGAAACAGACAGGCGATGTTCTGCTCATTTCATGCTATGAATTGGGACACCAACCATTTCACCTGGCATCCCTGGTAGCCACGCTCCGGCAAGCAGGCTATCAACCAATATGTGTGGATACAGCGGTAGAAACATTACCTGATGCTGCCATCCGTCACGCGCGCTTCGTGGCTATCTCGGTTCCCATGCATACGGCTTTGCGCCTGGGAGAGCAGATCGCCCAACAAGTCCGCGCAGTTAATCCAACCGCACATATCTGCTTTTATGGTCTCTATGCCTTGCTCAACGCTGATCACCTGTTACAAGACACCATCGATGCTGCGATTGGCGGTGAATACGAGGTGCCACTGCTCAAGCTGATTACGGCCATCGAACAGGGAGAGCACAAACCGGTTCCGGGCGTCCACACACGCACGCATAGGAGCGGACCGTGGATACAGCGTACGCCGTTTCTTGTCCCGGAACGTGAGCAGTTGCCAGAACTGGCACGCTACGCGCGCTTACAGTGGGACAACAATGCTTGCCACGTTGTAGGGTATACGGAAACGACACGTGGCTGTAAGCATACCTGCCTGCATTGTCCCGTCACTCCCATCTACCACGGACGTTTCTTCGCGGTACCCGCAGAGATCGTGCTGGCAGATATCCGCGCACAGGTGGCGCAAGGAGCGCAACATATTACCTTTGGCGATCCCGATTTCTGGAATGGACCGACGCATGCCATGCGCATTCTGCGAAGTATGCACCAGGAGTTTCCTGACCTTACGTTCAACGCGACAATTAAGGTTGAGCATCTGCTGAAAAATCGCCATTTGTTGCCAGAGATGAAAGAGTCAGGTTGTGCCTTCATCGTCTCCGCAGTCGAATCGCTCAATCCTGACGTACTCATACACCTGGCTAAAGGTCATACAGCAGAAGACGTCGCGGAAATATTTGAACTAACCGAGCAGATTGGCATCCCGTTGCGTCCTTCTCTTCTGCCATTTTCACCCTGGGAGACGCTTGAGAGCTATCTTGAATTGCTCAATTTCTTTGAACAGCGCCACCTGATTGAACACCTTGACCCGGTCCACCTCTCAATTCGCCTGCTGGTACCACCTGGCTCCGCACTGCTGGATACCTCGGATAGTCATAAGTGGGTAGGAGATCTGGAGGCCACCGCCTACACCTATCGCTGGCAGCATCCCGATCCGCGTATGGATGAGCTGCAACAAAAGGTGACGGCACTCGTTGGGCAGGCAGAGGACGCACAGGCCAACCCACTGATGACCTTTTTCCAGGTGAAAGCGCTGGCATTGGGTGTACAGGGTCAACGTTTCTCATTTTTCCGTGCCATGCGAGAATATGGACCGGCAAAAATAGTGCCACATCTGACCGAATTGTGGTTCTGTTGCGCAGAGCCGACCGTGGGTCTATTGAAGCCCACCGCCAATTCGCTCAAAATGATAGCAGAAAGGTAAAAATATACAAATTATTGTTATAGCAGAAGAATCTAAGGTTTGGAGTATAAACTACCATGACAACTATCTTCACTACGCTCAAAAAGACGCCTTATCTTCTCTTGACGCTCGGCCTGACCATTGGTTTCTGGACGCTCTATACCCTTTTCGACCTGCGCCAGGGAGGGACGCACCTGACCATTTTTTCTACGCACCTGGAGCCATTCCAGTATTTTGTGGCGCATTTTGGGGGAACGTATGTTGCTCTCCGCGTGGCCTTGGATGGTTTGATCTCGTTTCTCTCTGCTGTTGTGATCTCGCTGACTCTCGATCAGTATCGTAACGGGAACCGTTTCTTGACCAGTTCCGTTTGCGCGACAGGTGGAACTGTTCTCTTTGGCTTTGCTGTATTTGGCTGCCCATCCTGCGTTCTCCCGATAGCCGGTACATTCGGCATTCTTTTCAGCTCATCAACGCTACCACTTTTTGGCTTTGAGTTCAAAATCATTGCATTACTTCTCACGAGCGGTACATTGCTCTGGCTTCTGCGGCGGCTGAAACCGGCTCTACCTCCTTCCGACCTGATCGTCAGAGAGCAACAGGAAAGCGTTCTGTAGGCACATCTTCCCTGATCTGCTTACAGGCTCCTCTCTATAGATTCTACCACCTTGACATAGCCGCTGAAGCTTCCTTCCCCATTGTTTCCCTCTTCCTTTTTCGAGTGCTATAATAAATTCTGTTTCTACTTAGAGTCATGCAAGCATTCTCAATACCAAATCCCTACGTTTTGAGAAAGGACCATCTTTTATGGACCCGGCAATAAAAAAACAAACGTTACGGATGTTTACCTACGGGTTGTATATCGTTATGTGCGCGGACGGTGACGAAGTGAATGCCTTTACCGCCAACTGGCTCACACAAGTTTCCTTTGATCCGCCACTGCTGGCAGTTTCTATCGAGAATATTTCAAAGTCACTGCCCATGATACTGCGTAGCCGCACTTTTACCGTCAACGTCTTGCGGACGGATCAGCGTGCACTAGCTGGCACATTAGGTAAATCCGGCCTCAAACACCCGGACAAAATGAACGACATACACTATACACTGCAAACAAGCACACTACCTATCTTACAGGATGCTCTGGCCTGGGTAGCTTGTGAGACGCGTCAGACGACCCCGGCAGGAGATTCGACATTGATCGTCGCCGAAATCATCGATGCTGGCATCCGCATCGAGGGACAGCCCCTCACAATGGCAGAAGCAGGTTTTCGCCACGCCGGTTAACTGTCTGGTCACTGGTGAGTAAGAGCACAGATACAACTTGCTCAGCGGACAACGCTTCCCAGAAGCAAACCTCTGCTTTTGATCTGAAGGCAAGCAAGTAGAAGGAGTCATCTGCATGCAGAGCGGAAACAGCGTCACTCCCAATGCCGAAGTAACGCAGCCAGACTGCACATTTTGCCAACGTGAGCGTATTGAGCCTTATATTCTCAAAGAAACAAGCACATTTCGGCTTGTTGCGGATCATGCTCCTCTCGTAGAGGGTCATCTGCTCATCATTCCCAGGCAACACTATTCCTGCTATGGAGCCGTCCCCACAGCATATGATAGCGAGTTCGCCGCTCTCAGGCGTGAAGTACAATACTTTTTCGCGCAATACTATGCTCCGCCTATTTTTTGGGAGCATGGCGTCTTCCGGCAGACCGTTTTCCACGCGCATCTGCACTGCTTTCCCTTTGGAGAGATCGGGCAGTCCCTCACGGCGGTCCAGCCTGACCTTACAATCCATTCACAAGATGATATCCGTATCTGGTACGCTACCCATGGGCATTACTTTTATCTGGCAGATGTACAACAAGCCCTGCTCTTCGCGGCTGATATGGATGCCTATATGAATGTTATGCAGAATGTGCTCAAGCCCGTAGCCAGCACACGTCATCATAAGACCGGATGGCGCTCGGTCCAACAGCGACAAGAAGAAGGCAAACCGCTGATCTCTGCATTAATTGCACGCTGGCAGACGTTTCAGCAACACAGCATTGCTCAGACAGATGCTCTCAGATAACAGCAAAAGCAATGCTACCCAGAGAATGATGTACCTCAGCAATAGGATTAGAGGTGCAGATGCCGACACCTCGAATGGTCGACGAAGGGATTGCTCCCTTTCACCGCAATTGATACTGAATATATATAATGAGAACATACGTATGAACACTTGTAGATAGTGTTTGGCTTAAGCTCAA
The DNA here is from genome assembly GCA_963802635.1 of uncultured Chloroflexia bacterium. Taxonomy (GTDB): domain Bacteria; phylum Chloroflexota; class Ktedonobacteria; order Ktedonobacterales; family Ktedonobacteraceae; genus CAVTLG01. The sequence continues at coordinate 112,088 of CAWDJJ010000002.1, forward strand.
TACTGGCGAAACGTGTGCACATGCCAAACACTCTCTTAGAAAGGTAGAATATCGATGGAAATACGTAAAGTAGGCGTTATCGGATGCGGTCTCATGGGAGGCGGCATTGCACAAACCTGCGCCCAGTCCGGCTACGAGACGATTGTGCGCGAGATCAATCAGCCTTTACTCGACAAAGGTCTGGCACGCATCTATAGTGCATGGGACACCATGAGCCGTAAAGGGAAGATTACACAAAAGCAATTGGCAGACAATCGTAGCCGACTGCGTGGCACACTCGAATTCGCTGATCTGGCCGACTGCGATCTCGTCATAGAAGCCGTCATCGAAAACATGGAGGAGAAGCTACGCCTCTTTCCAACTCTCGACGCGACACTCAAGCCCGAAGCACTGATCCTCAGCAATACGTCATCCCTCAACATCACACAAATGGGCGCAGTCACCAAACGACCTGAGAAAGTTTGTGGATTACACTTCTTTAATCCAGCTCCGGTGATGCAACTGGTTGAGATTGTACGCACCATTTCAACCTCAGAGGAGACACTAGCAGTGGTCAGACAGTTCGCGCTTTCGCTGGGCAAGACACCCGTGCTGGCAAAAGATAGCGCGGGCTTTATCGTCAATTTCCTGTTGATCCCATATCTGTTGGCAGCGATTCGCATGCTAGAAAATGGACAGGCATCGCGAGACGATATAGATACGGCGATGAAACTCGGCTGTGGCTACCCGATGGGACCGTTTACGTTACTTGACTATGTTGGTCTTGATACCACACTCTGGGCCGCAGAGGCTATTTATGAGGAGTACAAGGACCCCTTATATGCCCCGCCGCCACTCCTACGTCGCATGGTACTTTCAGGTCTGTATGGGCGCAAAAGCGGAAAAGGCTTTTACGACTATCACACAGCAGCGTAATTGGGTAGGGGGCGTGTCCTGGCGACCATGATGCAAGCAACTGGGCGCACGCGTTCTTGTTCCGCCTGGCAACGCGGCTGTCGCCGCGCACTCCTTGCAGTCAGATGAGCCGAAGGCGCACTCCGCTCCGCCACATGAGCGAAGCTAGCGGCGACAGCCGCGTTTGTGGCGGTCTCAGAGGAGCTACGGCAGTAGCGTTTCTGACTGTCTCAGGGGGGACTGCTACGCAGTCAGCTAGGCGGATCAGCAAGGTGACGCCCCTACCCCGTCTAACTCGGACTCGCGGGCGGTTCCAAGTGACCATCCCTTGCGTAGCCCTGGTCATTGTTGTATGTTACGCATGCTCAACTGTACGCGTCCACGCTGCATATCAACCTTAAGGACACGAACCTGCACAACCTGTCCTACCGCAACAACGCTCAATGGATCACGCACAAAGCGGTCAGCCAATTCCGAAACGTGCACCAGCCCATCTTGCTTGACGCCAATATCGACAAAAGCGCCAAAATCGACCACGTTCCGCACCGTCCCTTGCAGAATCATACCCGACTGCAAGTCTTCTATTTTCAGCACATCGTGGCGCAAAATAGGCGCAGGCAACGCGTCACGGGGATCAAGTCCTGGCTTCTCCAGATTCTCCAGGATATCGTTGAGCGTGGGCAGACCAACGCCAACCTTTGTGGCAATCTCAGCCAGCGCAACCTGTTCACTACTCGCGCTCTGCGCTGGACGATTGCGGTTTGTGCGACCCAGACTGTTCTGCAACTGCCCCAGGGTATTTTGCATCTTGAGCTGCTGGCGGAACTGCACAATACGTTCTACCGGGCGAGCATGTTCTCCTGCGCCCGGCAGCATCGCCAGAATAGCGTGTGCGGCCACATAGCTTTCCGGGTGAATAAAGGTATTATCTAGCAGCTCAACACCATTTGCGATTTTGAGGAAGCCAGCCGCCTGCACAAAGGCGACCGGACCCAGACCAGAGACCTTTTGCAGTTCCTGCCGCGTCTTGAACGGTCCATGCTCCTCGCGATACTTCACAATAGCGTTAGCAACGCGGGAGTTGATACCCGAGACATGCTTGAGCAAGGCAGCCGAGGCTGAGTTTACTTCGACGCCCGCAAAGTTGACGCACGAGACCACCACCCGCTCTAGCATCCCCGCCAGCTCTTTCTGATCCACATCATGCTGATAGAGTCCAACGCCAACCGCTTTAGGATCGATCTTCACTAATTCGGCCAGCGGATCTTGTAAGCGCCGCGCGATTGAGATCGTACCGCGCTGTGTTGCATCTAGCGTGGGAAACTCTTCACGCGCAGCCTCCGAGGCAGAGTAGACCGAAGCACCAGCTTCATTCACAATCATGTAGCCGATCTTCTGCGCGTGCGGTTCCTGCTCCATCTCACTCAACAAATGCGCCACGAGTTGCTCCGTCTCACGCGACGCCGTCCCGTTGCCTATAGCAATCACGCTGATGTGGTATTGTGTCAGCAACGAGCGCAGCAGTTGACGAGCTTTCTCTTCTTGATACAAATACATGGTATCTGAGGTGATATACTTCCCTGTCTCATCAACTACCGTAAGCTTACAGCCTGTACGAAAGCCAGGATCGATGCCAAGCATCTTTTTGCCACGCAGCGGCGGTTGCAACAGCAGATTGCGCAGGTTCGCCGCAAAGATATTGATGGCATGCTCCTCAGCTTTGCGTGTCAGTTCAACGCGCACTTCGCGTTCCATCGCCGGAGCCAACAGACGCTTATAGCCATCCTCCTGCGCATCGGCGAGCAGTTGCGCGAAGGGCGACGTGGCTTTGACCGGGTAATGCTGCGTGATATCCACTTGCGCCTGCTCATAGGGCAGATTCACACCGACGCGCAGTACCTCTTCCCGCTCGGCCCGATTGAGCGCCAGGATACGATGCGGCACCAGCTTTGTCACATCTTCGTTGAACTCGTAGTACAATTGATAGACGCCGTTGGGATCTTTCTCGGCGATCTTCTCGGGGTTCACAACCTTTGTGGTGACAACCGACTGACGAAAGAAGCGTGTACGTACGCTACCACGCACATTCGCATCCTCCGCGATCACTTCAGCGGCAATATCGCTGGCTCCCGCATAGGCTTCCAGGCTGGTATCGACACCCTTTTCCGCGTCCAGAAAGGCACGTGCATATTCCTCCAACAGCTCACTAGCATCACCCAGGCGTTCAGGCTGCTGCAAAATAATATCGGCAAGCGGAGCCAGTCCTTTCTCACGGGCAACACTGGCGCGCGTTTTGCGCTTGGGACGATAAGGAAGATAGAGATCCTCAACCTCTTGCAACGTCACAGCCGCTTCAATAGCAGCAGCCAGTTCGGCAGTCAGTTTGCCCTGGCTACCAATCATGCGGTGTACATCCATTTTTCGCTCATAGAGGGCGCGCAGCGCTGCCGCACGGTCTGCTATGGCCTGAATTTGCACCTCGTCCAGGCTACCCGTCACCTCTTTACGATAGCGCGCAATAAAAGGGATGGTGTTGCCCTCATCCAATAATGCAATGGTGCGCGCAATCTGCCCACTTTGTATACCTAGCTCCGCGTTGAGCGTATGCGCAATATCAGCAACCGCCAGTGTTTCTGCCGCCGCAGTCTCTGGCGCAGTTGGTGTCTGGTTGGTCTGTTCTTGAGTTGCCAAATACGTAAGCCTACCTTCCCTAGTGCATGATTACTTAATCACTGCTTGTTTTCACCTACATACCCCCACATAAAATTGTGCAGGAGCAGCACATTTCGCAAGAGGATAGTACCACGACCGTCAAGGATAAGGAGCATTGCGTTGCGCCGCCTTGGGCATTTGTTTAGGCTTACCCAGCAAACCACCGATCCAACCCAGTATCCAGGCAATCACGAGAGCGCTCAGCAGCACAGTGACAACGTTGACCAGAAATGGTTGTCCTTGTAAGATCGTAATATGTGGAAGAACAGGCCTTACGATAATCCATGCCAGTTGACTGGCACTCCTGGGATTAATATTGGGATCGTTGGCCTTAATTGCTTGCACATTTTGCACGAAAACGATAGTTATACAGGTACCCAGCGTGAGCCAGAAAACGATTGTTCCGACAATGGCCGTCCAGTAGCCACTCCACCCACCACGCCAAGCGGAACCTCCTTTACGTGTGGCTTTGGAACCTGCAATCATACAAAAAAACAGGCCGATGATGATTGCCAGGTAAAAAGCTTCCTGGTGCTTCAGCATAAACACGAGTACCCCGGTCACTATACCTTGCAGTAATCCCCATAAGCAGCCCTGCCCAAATGGACTGGGCTGAGACTGTACAGGCCGTACTGGCGTTTGCGGAGCCATGCCTCCATAGCCACCAGGAGGCTGACGCCTGCTCCGTGATGCGCCTTTTGCTGGCGCATACGGTTGGTTCTGGTTGGGCGCTACGGGCGGGATAGTATTACCATACCTCTGCTGCATAGCTGGTTGATAAGATAGGGCTTGATACGGATTGCCTTGATAGACCTGCAGAGGTGGCGCAGGCAGCACGAGAGGTGCAACAGCGGGTAACGTGGGTATCGCTACCATCGTCTTATCAGCATAAGGGTTCAAAGATGCCGGTTGCAATGCCTGCATAAATTCACGCATACTCTGATAACGCTGATCAGCCTGCACAGCTAAAGCCTTCAGCAGAACGCTCTCCATATGCAATGAGAGCGCTGGATTTAACTGGCGTGGAGCAAGCAGGCTATCATGCATACTACGACTGACTGCGGCTGGTGAGAGTCTATTGGTCAACAACAGGTACATCGTCGCAGCTACCGAGTAGATATCCGATTGAGGACTGGTTTTGCCCAGATATTGCTCAAGTGGACTAAACCCCTCCGAGACAGCTTTGATCAAGGTCTGGCTCCCACGCATTGGATCATAGAGCTTGGTCAAGCCAAAATCGACCAGCACCGTGGTTTGTTGAGGTGTGAGGATGATATTGCCTGGTTTGATGTCACGATGCATAATTGGCGGGTTGCGGCTATGCAGTTCCTGCAACACCTCCATAATAGGCGCAAGCCACGCCAGCACTTCCTGCTCGCTACAGGGACCACTTGCGCGTTGATGGGGTTCTTGTTCTCCAATCGATCCGCCAGATACGCGCGTATGCAAGAGTTGCAACAGATTTTGCCCTTCTATCAATTGCATCACGAGATAGAAGCGCCCATTGGCCTCTAATGCATCATAAACTTCTGGCAGGTGGGGACTGCGTACGGTAAAAAGTACACCTGCCTCCATCAGCGCCTGGCGACGTGCCGCTGGCGTCACGTCGTAGGTTTCTTTAATCGCACAGGGACGATTGCCTTCGCTGGTATCAATACCGCGATAGACCGCTCCGAAGCCCCCGCTATTAATCAGAGCACCAATAATATAATGGCCTCCGACAACAGTCCCTGGTGTTAGCGCTACTGGCAAGCTCATAACTGAGCAATTTCCTCTACTTTCCGTACGACACAGCACGACACGACAACACAGCATCTCTATGACTATTACTATAGACGCATCAACATATGTACGTCAAAACTGCTACAGAGTTACGCCGTTCTCACACTACAAGCCCAAATCGAGCGCAATATCTTCAGGCTCTCGCACTGCGTCTGGCGCATACAGTACCATTTGTGCCACCTCCGAGTTCTGGTCCCAAACATTTTTTCATCGACCATAGATCACGACATGCAACGTTTATGCACTGAGAGCGCAAAGCTGGAACACGGCATTTGCCTTCCATTATGCTTATGCTCTGCGAAATAGCAATCTATTCACCATAACGGCTCTACGTAAAACAGAATGTCTATTGCTGAAACAAATAGGAAGCAAACTGGATCGAAATAGGTAGCAGCACAATAGAACCATGTACATGTTATCTTGAAAGGAGCAAAGTGCACACAGCCAGAAGCACTTCCTAATGAACATACTTTGTCCGTTGATTTTTTCGGCTATAAGTAGTTGACTTCCCCATACGTATGATACAATAAGCCAAGACTGAACTGATCTACGTACATGTTGCAAGAGAAGAGAGCAAGCACTTGGGACAAAATGTGATGTTTAACGCAGACCCCAACCGCAATAAGCCGACCGAACCCGACCGCGAGACGCTACAAGAAGCAGATCTTAGTAGCCTGGCTCAAAGTGATAGTTTGCGCCTATATCTTCGCGAGATTTCACGTATTCCTCTGCTCTCTGCTGTTAGCGAATCGCGCCTTGCAGAACGAGCAGAAAATGGTGATCGAGATGCACGCAACCACCTTATTGAGGCGAATCTACGTCTGGTCGTAAGCATCGCCAAGAAATACGTCGGACAGGGACTTTCGCTGGAAGACTTGATTGGCGAAGGGAACATTGGGCTTATCCGTGCGGTCACTAAATTCGACTATAGGAAAGGCTTTCGCTTCTCCACCTATGCAACCTGGTGGATCAAGCAGGCCATTACACGCGCGATCCTGGAGGGAACCCGCGTTGTACGCCTCCCGGTGTACATCATGGAAGAGGTAATGCGCGTCAAACGCACGACACGTCAGTTATACCAGGAGTTGGGCCGCGAACCGACCCCCGATAGCATCGGAGAGCGACTTGGCATGACTGCAGAGCGGGTCAGTGAGTTGTTAATCTGGGCTGAGAAGGTCTTCTCCCTCGATGCTCCCCTCTCTGAAGAGGAAGAAAATACCCTTGGCGACATCATCGAGGATATGCACGAGCGGGGGCCAACCGAGATTACCGATCAGCAGTTGTTACGCGAAGAAATTCGCAAAGTTCTTGGTCAACTGACGTTGCGTGAACGACAAGTCATTGAGCTACGCTTCGGGCTGGTCGATGATCATGATCACACGCTAGAAGAAGTGGGCAAGAAACTGAAAGTGACGCGCGAACGCGTACGCCAGATCGAGGAGCGTGCCATTCGCAAACTGCGCCATCCGCAGGCCAGCCGCATTCTTAAGGATTATCTCGATTAAACGCGAGAACAAACAGCCGATGAGGGTTAGCCGTTCCTCAGAGAAAACGGCTCCCCTCATGGGGCTTTGTTTCCTCCCTCAGCCACGTGGCGCGAGGGTCTCCCACAAAGGAGTTAGTTGTGATGAACGAACTGGCAGGGCAAAGCCTGGGTGGATATCAGCTGGTAGAAGAGGTGGGGCGTGGCTCTATGGGGGTCGTCTATCGCAGCAAACAGATTGCGCTCGGACGTGAAGTCGCGGTCAAAGTGCTTCCCCAGACGTTGGCACGAGATGCGACGTATGTTGCGCGCTTTATTCGTGAAGCACAAATTATCGCCGGGCTAAATCATCCCAATATTGTACAAATCTACGATGCAGGGCAACAACAGAAATTGCTCTATTTTGTGATGGAGTTTGTCCAGGGGCCAACACTCGCGAGTCTGCTCAATCTGGATGGGATCATTCCACAACACCTTGCGGTGGAGTATAGTGCACAGATTGCTGATGCATTGGATGCCGCTTATCGCGAACGCAACGTGATTCATCGCGATATTAAGCCAGAAAACTTGATGCTCAATCGCTGGGGCAAAATAAAAGTGATGGATTTTGGCCTCGCACGTGCTTCCGGCTTGCAGATCATTACGGTCGCCAAAACATTGGTTGGTAGCATTTACTACGCTTCTCCCGAGCAGATATGGGGTCAGACGTTGGACAATCGCAGCGATATCTATGCGCTTGGCGTGGTGCTCTATGAAATGGTCAGCGGGCATCGACCCTTCACAGCCCGCTCTATGCCTGAGCTAACGCAAGCCATCGTCGGCGGTCCGCTGACACCCCCCAGTGTTTACAATCCAGAAATTTCCGCTGACCTGGAAGCTATTATCTTGACAGCATTGGCACGCGACCGCTACCAAAGATATGGAGAAGCAAGCTTAATGGCCCAGGCATTGCGTGCACTCAATGTACAGCCACCAGCGCCTTTTAGCGCACTAGATTCAGCTATCACCGGACAGATCTCACCTGTACAGAGCGACCGTCGCATTGTCGTGCAACCACCCAAACGACCACAGGTACAGCGTCCACCCTACCTGGATATGGAGATCAAGCCCTCATCTGTCCCAAACCAGAGATCAGCTACTCATCAATCTCCAGTCATTGAAGGCAGACAGGCATCCCCTATGTATGATGGTATCCATGGTCCGACGCAACCGCTGCGGTCGGATATGCAACTGACACTTCCTCAACAAACGACTGGAGCCATGCTCAGGCAGGAAAAGCAGCTCCAGCCACAGAAATCGCAAGTATGGCGCGACTTCTGGAACCATGTACAGCGTCTGTTCAGGCCATCGGCACCATAAAGCATAAGGTGCTCTAAATGGTGCACTCCTTGAAATTGTGGTCCATTGCGCGCGCTGCGTGCGCAAGCGGTTCTCACAGGTGCCCCTAGATCCTAGATCGAGTCCCCAGGGTGACTCGACGAATTGAACAAATTGTGCTACACTGCGTACAAATATATGGAAGAAGATATATTACCAATTATGAGGAGGGAGCGACCCATGTCAACATGTACAGCGTGTGGTACTGATGTTACAGGGAAAAAGTTTTGCCCTGAATGTGGTACACCCGTAAAACCGATAAATATACCAGACGCAGGCAGTTCGTCCACAGCCACCTGCCCACATTGCAACGGAGAAGTGCGACCTGGGGCTGCTTTTTGTCTGCATTGCGGCTCAGCGTTGCATACGCCAGCAGTGTCCGTCACACAGCCACCTACCACACTCACCTGCCCAACTTGTTCTGCACAGGTACCCACTGCCAGCACCTTTTGCACACAATGTGGACACGATATGCGCGCAGCAGCAGCTACTCAGCCAACAGCCGCTAGCGCCTCTATCTTCTGTGGGAACTGCGGCAAACAGAACGCTGCCGGTGTCCGCTTCTGCAATAGTTGCGGCAATCCGGTGACATCAGGGACCCCTATGATACCCTCATCAGGATATACACAACCGGGTCAGTATCCTCAGTCCGCACCTTACCAACAACCAACGCCATATCCGCAGTCCGCACCCTATCAGCAAGATCCCTACCAACAATCCGCACCTTACCAACAACCAACGCCATATCCGCAGTCGAATCCCTACCAACAAGCTCAATACCAACAATCCGCGCCTTACCAGCAGCAAGCTCAGTATCCGCAGTCGAATCCCTACCAACAAACACCCTATCCACAGCCTCAATACAACCAGGGAGGCTATCAGCCGCAGCCGATGCTGGGACAACAGCCGATGGCACTGCGCTGTCCTACCTGCATGGCAGTGGCCCCTTTGGGTAGCGTTTCCTGCTCAAGCTGTCAGACAAACCTGGCCGGAGTCGTACCAACACCGATGACAACACAGGGACAACAGGGTGGTATAGGAGGGTTCTTCCAGGGCAATGGCGGGAAATATGCTATGGGTGCTTTGGGAGGTGCCGCCGCTGTGCTGGGAGGAGAAATGTTGCTGCACGGCGTTGAAAACTCGATTGAGAATGGCATCGGGGGAGATATGGGTATAGGAGGATATGAGCATCACCGACGTCGAGAAGAAGGACTCCTTGGTGGTCTGGGAGAATTGGCCGACGACATTGGCCTCTAAGCACGATGCGCCAATCACAGCGGTGTCCAGGAGATAACGTAGGAAGTTCTGGTTGCAGACAAAAAGAGCACGGTCAGAGTTTGCTAGCGAGGTAGTAGCACCTCGTGTTTTCTGCTCATTTTTAGCACTAGTCAACTCCTTTTCTTCCTATTGTATTCGTATTATGTTGCGACCACGAGGTAAACGGTCTATAATACTGCGAGATATACTGCTTTCTGTATGCAGAAAAAAGCCTAGCTGAAACGTTGACATCTGTATCAGTCTTTTTGATCGGAATAATAAGGAGATTTGGGGCACTCTTTTCACGTAGTAACGGAGAAGTCATAGTGCCAAATTTGAATGAATTACGTGCGAACTACACTACAGAATGGACTACGCTTACTTACAACCCACATACCAGGTATGCGTTCCGCGAGTATCGCCTTCTTTTTTGCTGTTGGTTCACGCTATGAGTCGGACGCACAAGCAGGCGTCTCGCATTTTATAGAGCATATGCTCTTTAAAGGCTCTAAATGCTATCCCACAGCACGTGCCATTTCAGAAGCCATAGAAGGCGTCGGCGGAAACTTCAATGGGAGTACTGGGAAAGAGCTGACCAGTTACACAGCTCGCGTACCAGGGGAATATCTGCCCGTGGTCCTGACAGTACTGGCAGATATGATACGAAATCCGCTCTTTGATCCAACCGAAATTGAGAAAGAACGTAGCGTCATCATTGAGGAACTGAGTTCCACACAGGATGACCCGCAGGAGTGGGTCAATCTGCTGATCGATGAGGCCATGTGGCCGGGGCTGCCATTAGGTAGAGACGACGCAGGATCAATCGCCAGTGTGGCAACATTGCCACGCCAACAGATGCTCACGTATCTGAATACCTATTATCGTCCTAACTCGCTTGTGATTAGCATTGCGGGCAACATTGACCATACCCAGGTCATTCAGCTGACCGAAAGCTTATTCAACGACTGGGAAGCACATAACCTGCCATCCTGGAACGAGTGTTTGCCACCACGGAATGCGCCGCCTGTACGGATGATAAAAAAGGCAACGGAGCAAACGAACATCTGCCTGGCAACACTGGGCACGGCCTACGCATCTCCTGATTATTATCCACTATTGCTTATCAATGCTCTACTAGGAGACGGCATGAGTTCCCGGCTCTTTCAGTCTATACGCGAAGAGCAGGGATTAGCATACGACATTGGAAGTTATTTTAATAGTTATTATGAAACAGGTAGCTTGGTTGTAAGCGCAGGCGTCGATCCTTCGCATACCGAGGAAGCCATACGGGCAATTCTCGTTGAGCTGCGACAATTATGCACAGAGCCAGTCCCCACCGAAGAGTTGGAACGCATCAAAGCCTACGTACGCGGCGGTATCCTGTTAGGTCTGGAAGGGACACAGCAGGTTGCATCCTGGGTAGGTAGTCAGGAGTGTTTGTACAATCGCGTGTGGCAGATTGATGATGTGATCACGCATGTTGACGCAGTCAGCAGAGAGGACATACAGCGTGTCGCACAGATCTGTTTTGCCCCGGAGTGGCGTCGCCTGGCTGTGATTGGGCCTGATACTACACGTTCGAGCAGAAGCCTTTGGGAAGTTGCTCGCAGATGTGTAAAGCGGGAAGAGGAGACCAGGTTTTATGGCACAAATAACGCTTCGTGACTATTTACAGGAAACAGAGGATGCGATTAGTGCGAATCGTATCGAGGATGCTCTCGCGAATTGTCAATATATTCTGGCTTATTTTCCAGAATCACTGGAGGCCCAACGTCTGCTAGGCGAGATCTATCTTGCACAGGGACGCCTGGAAGAGGCACAACAGGCCTTTGATTGGATTTTGACGAACGACCCGGAGAACGTCATCGCTTACTGCAATCGGGCTCTGGTCAGTGAGCGCATGGGCGATAACGATACCGCTCTCGATTGCTATCAGCAAGCATACGAACTCAGCCGGGGCAATAGTCAGATCCGAGAACAGTTTAATCAGCTCAGTGCGAAGGTTGGTCAGCAAGGCTTCATGTTCTCACGGGCTGGTCTGGCGCGCCTCTACATGCGTGGAGATCTTCTTTCCCAGGCGATACAAGAGTGGGAGTGTGTGCTAGCAGCCACACCAGATCGCCTTGATGCGCGTATCGGGCTGTTAGAAACCTACTGGCAGGCCGCTCACTATGAGCAGGTGACACAATTAGCCACACACATACTACAAAGCATTCCCGGTTGCTTAAAAGCGCAGTTGCTCCTCGCGCATGTTACCGCAGCAAGAGACTTACAGCAGGCACAAGAGCAGTTGCAACAAGCAGCAGTCATAGACCCAGATCAGGTCATGGCACATGATCTTTTTGCCGATCTCCTGGTCAAACAGCCTGGGGATGCATTCCTGAACCTGTTGCAAAAACCGCCTGTGACGCTGAACAGAGTTGATGCTGCTGAATCAGCCGCAAAGCTCGTTACAGCAGCAGTACAAAGCTCTTCCAACTCGACAGCGAACGTACCAACTGCATCGATGGACGTGTTGGCCCAATGGGGAAGCAGCACTAAATGGGATAACGATACAACGCTGGTGAAACCTCGTTCCGCTAATATCTCACAACAGGATATCTCGGCCAGCGCAGCCTGGGCCGCAATTACCCCAGCAGCAACCGACGCTGCGAGCATGGTAGATACACCCCGTGTACCAGACATGACAAATTTTGTTACTCCATCGTCTGGCAATACCACATACGATAAGCCATGGCAAGTAGGAGAACAAATCGCTCAGCCTGCCACGCCAGCCATGGAGCCACCGAAGGAACCATGGCAGCTATTGCAAGAAGCGCTCAATCACATCGATCCGGAAAGTACACAAAGTCCGGCACAATCAGACCAACAAGAGTGGGACCATCCAGGAGCATTCAAGGATGCTAGCCTGGCAGGAGTCAATACATGGGAGAGCACGCCCGCCTCAGAAGCACAACCGGCGGATGCCTGGGCATCACCAGCGAAAGAGGGCGAGTTACCAGCCCCTCCTGCATGGCTAAACATGTTGACGCAAACAGAACGACGACAATTGAGCGACGAGATGCCATCAGTAATCCCAGAAGAACAGTTGTCATCTCCGCCTGCGGCACCACCAGCTATGCAAGATTCTCGCAGTATGACAGGGACATCTTCAGATCGCTGGGAACCACTGTCTCCGCCTGCGGCACAGCCCATGATACAAGAGTTTAAGAGTCCCATGGCTGCTGCGCCTGTTCCCTGGCAACAAGACACACCAGAGTCACCCAACACACCAGAGCAAGATGAAGAATCCTTCTTTGGACCTGAATGGCTGAAGTCATTGGGAGCAACAACGCTTGATAATGAATCTTCCGACGCGTCCATACACCCAGATGTACCGACAGCGCAGGCATCAGCCAACGTAGAGACACAATCATCCAATGATACATGGATCTCACAGGTCGCTGATGCGCAGCCTGCAAAAGTAGAACAGTCTGCCTACGACACATGGACCCCACAAACCGCTGACGCGCAGCCTGCAAAAGTAGAACAGCCTGCCTATGACGCATGGACCCCACAAACCGCCGATGCGCAGCCTGCAAAAGTAGAACAGTCTGCCTATGACGCATGGACCCCACAAACCGCCGATGCGCAGCCTGCAAAAGTAGAACAGTCTGCCTATGACGCATGGACCCCACAAACCGCTGACGCGCAGCCTGCAAAAGTAGAACAGTCTGCCTATGACGCATGGACCCCACAAACCGCTGACGCGCAGCCTGCAAAAGTAGAACAGTCTGCCTATGACGCATGGACCCCACAAACCGCTGACGCGCAGCCTGCAAAAGTAGAACAGTCTGCCTATGACGCATGGACCCCACAAACCGCTGACGCGCAGCCTGCAAAAGTAGAACAGTCTGCCTATGACGCATGGACCCCACAAACCGCTGACGCGCAGCCTGCCTACGACACATGGATCTCACAAATTACTGAGCCAGACCCTGCCGAGAAAGCGGAGCAAAATCTCGTCACGACCCTGGAAGAGTTAGAGAAGAACTTACGCTCACAAGGATTTATCCCGCTAGAACCCAATTCACTCTCAACTATCGCCCAGGACCAACAGACAAACACACAGAATCTGTATCCAACACAAGAGAGCACACAGCTACCTGTACAGGCAACACCAAGTACCTTCCAGGAGCCTTCACTCTCATCAGCTCTGGCGGAACTCGGCCAATTCACCCAACAACCTCCAGCGTCTGGCAGTTCTTCCGATATCACGACGCGGCCTTATTCCGAAGCCCCCATGAGTGAACCAGCATGGATGGCAGCCTTGCGAGCAACCCCAACGCCAGCCTTGGAGCACACAAAGGATACCAATCAGGCGATACCCGAACAACAGGAAGCTCCACCAATACAGGAGTACAAGTCATCGTCTGCAGCTAGAGAAAGGCGCAGTGCCTCACAGGAACTACCAGATGTATCACACACACAGAGAGAAACACCCACAGGGCCAGACCTGGAGTTGCCTCCATCTTCGATGTCGGTGATGCATCAGCCACCGAAGATAGAAACCACAAAAGTAACAGCCGTGCGTGGTAATGCTGGACACGATAGCGAATTAGAAATGACGATGAAACGTCCTGCAGTACGCCTGCAGCCAGTGCAACAACGCCCTGCTACCTTCCGGGACCAGCTCAATACGCCAAAAGCGCACTCCACTGAGCGAGGCAGCCAGTAAGGCAAGCGAGAGTAATTTGACATATCACGAGCGATTGGTTAAAGGATATCAGAGCCAGCTTATCGGTGACTACGATGATGCAATGCGGGAGTATCGCATCATTATACGCAGTGCTCCCGAATTGTTGGGAGAGGTTGTCAGCAATACGCGCGCACTCTTGAAGCTAGCCCCGCACTACGCAGCCGGTTATCGAGTCCTGGGTGATGCGTATATGCGCCAGGGAGAATATTTACAAGCCATGGAAGCCTATAATAAGGCCCTGACGATGGCAAAAAAGGCCAAGAACTAATATCTATACTGTACGGCAATAGAAGACAGCTAAAGGTTGGACTCTATAAGCGCAGAGAAGGAGTCAGAGGTGGAGACAATTCTACAACGGTTGACTGACCTTGACGATGTGTATGACGCAATCCTTGTGGGCAAGGATGGCCTGATCGTATCTGGTATACTGCATAGTGATGATGAGGAAGTGATAGGCGCGATGTCAGCCGCAGCCTTTGGCTCCATTAATAGCTTCACAACGCAAATTAGCAATGGTGAAGCGCGCCATGTCATCATAGAAACCAAAAATGGCACGATTCAAGTTGAAGAGGCAGAAGACTTTATACTTGTGGTAACAACACATGGAGCGGGAAATACCGGACGTATCCGCCTGGAAATGAAGAAAGCCTGCCGTCAACTGTTACAGGTAGTGGGCTAACCACAAAAGAAATACCGAAGGATAATAAGGAGTATCTTTTCCCTATGGAACGTACACTTGTTCTACTAAAACCCGACGCGGTGCAAAGGGATCTCGTCGGTGAAATTATTACACGCCTTGAGCGTAAAGGCTTGAAGCTGGTCGGCTTGAAGATGATGAGCCTATCAAGTAAACTGTTAGACGAGCACTATAGTCATCTGGTTGGGCGACCATTCTTCCCTGAAGTCAAGTCGTTCATGCAACGCACTCCGGTCATCGCCGTTTGCCTGGAGGGAGTCGATAGCGTGAATACGGTGCGGCAACTCACCGGTATTACGAAAGCACGCGAAGCTGCTCCAGGGACTATTCGTGGCGAATTCGCGCTGAGCGTCCAGGCCAATCTCATCCATTGCTCTGACTCGCTAGAAACGGCTACCGTCGAGATACCACGTTTCTTCAAGGCAGAGGAACTTTTTGAGTACGAGGATGTCCTGGAGCAGTATCTCTATAACTCCAGCGAGCGCGAATAAGCTATATACATCCTCTGCACAGCACAAGCCGAGAAGCCAGCTAACAGAGCTTCTCGGTTTTGTACTTATATTTCCTTATGCTTATGGGTATGACAGTTTGGGGATAATGCGGCAACGTTCTTCTTGAGCGGTGGAAACAGCGCAAGGCTACACCTTAACCGTCCTGGATATCGATTGCGCGTGTTACAAAAGATGGAGGTTAGTCATTAAGGGTCGACGGACCCGCCTGGCTCAGAGAGAATGAACAGGAGTATCTGCTGTCGATGTTTCTGCTGGTTCGGCTTGTTTTCTGTTATTGGCAAGACGCCAGCAGCACGTTTTGCTGCGAAAGCACTTATCCTGCTCCTCAGCCGTCACAGGCGGTGTCCCCTTGAGACAAAACACTTGATACATCGGCTCTCCGGCAGCAATGTCATTGCAGGGGAACCAACGTTCTCGATAGAATGGACACGCATTTTTATGTTTACGCCAGTTTGAGTTTTCTGCTGGATGAGTTTCGATTGTCCCTGCCAACCAGGTATCCTTCCTAACTAAGTACGACGTGCTATGGGTAAGAGAGCATCCGAGAAGAGCAATAAACTGTTTTTTACTGCGACCTCACGGCAGGCTCTCGCCAAGAAAGTAACGTTGAAGGTAGTATACCATATCTTTGCTGTAGTAATAGGGGCGGCACTACAGACAAGACGGTCACGGTAATGTTATAATAGAGTACGGAAAAAGCGGAGTAAGGCTGTGTTTGAACAGAAAATTGAACAAGTCTCATGGACCACGCGACAGACGTTTAACGGCGTCTTTTTTACATTAGTGCCGTGGATCACATTTACCTTTGTGCTCTCTTTTTTCAATACTCACACAACAACTTCTGACAAACTTTCTCCCCAGCTCGATGCGATCAACGCCATCATCATCTTCCTATTTTCAGCGGTGGTCGAAGGTGCCTTTCTGGTTGCCCCATACCTGTACGCCAGACGTACAACGCACGCAGACCAGCCTCGCGGACGCTCAATATGGCAGACACTGGGCTTCAGAGGCTTCAATATATGGCTGGTAATCCCTCTGCTCATAGCCTTGATGCTGGCGATCATCGCTGTTAATGGCACATATCAGTACATGATCACCGCGCTACACTTGCATATACAGACCAATGATCAAGTCCTGCTTTCAGAGGGAAAAACAGCGCCCATTTCGACGTATGCAACGCTGCTGGCCGCAGTGATAGTTGCACCATTTTGCGAAGAGATATTTTTCCGCAGCTTCGTCTTCATGGGTCTCCTGCGCGAAATGCCCTTAGGTGTGTCCGTCATCCTGAGCGCACTCATTTTTGCTGTCGCGCATGGTGATCCTGGCTCTTTCGTTGTGCTCTTTATGATTGGCTTGGCACTGGCATTTCTGCGCTGGCGTACACAGTCGATCTGGCCTGGCATGGTGCTACACATGCTGAACAATGGCATTAGTGCCATCTTAATCGTCATTACGCTGGTACACTAACAGGGAGTCATGGTATTTTGGCTCCTTTTTGCGCAGGAAGAATGCAACAAGTGAAACGGATAGCAAAAGAGAGCACACGTCCATCAGGTAGGGATGTCCCTATGAGCCTCATTTAAGTATTCTCGAAAAGGTCTCCTGATTATCCGTTAGAGACCGTCTCCTGGAGATGTTGGCGAGTTTTCGTGATCCGCTGGAAATGTTTTTTGGAGCAGATCGGCCACGGAAGAGAGTTCATTCTCGCTCCAGCTAACCACCTCGACGTCAGACTGGCGTACCCCCTGATAGTTTGATGGATGATCGACCCATTCTACTTTAAATGGTTCACTCTGATGCTGCTCAGAGCAATGATCATGATAGAGTTCATGCTGCTCACGCGAGGTTACGCCGATATCGTGCCGGGCATCTTCCGCCTTTGCTGAGATATGCTGGAGCAGGCGTACTCCACATTGACAGGTTGCAGTGACCTCCCAGCCGCCAGTTGGGGCAGGGCCTTCAAGAAAACCATAAATCTTTATCACAAACAGCTCCCTTTTTTGCTCGGTGTATCTGATTTTAGCATCCTCAAGTGGAATGGTGCCTCAAACCGATACGGCACGAACTCAAATTTTATCGCTGAGTATCACACTTTTTCTTACTATATCAGATCAAAAAAAGAAAAATAAGGAATAGAGAGGGACAGTATTGAGTAGTTATTATCAGGATCTCACGCTAAGAGAAAAGACAACGCGCCTGATTTGCACTAAATCGCTACTACCAGGCACTGGAACAAGAGAGATATTGCATTCTTCCTAATACCTAATAACGAGCTTCGGCCTGGTAGATACGCAAAGCGATCAGCAGATAACAGATCAGCGTCAGTTGGACAACGAAAAAATTTGTGCCACTATCCACCAGATGCGGAACACTGAGGATCAACTGAAGCACCGATGCCAGACCGAAGAGCAATGCCAACCCTGGCTGACTACGCCAACAAGAGGGACGCAACCACCAAATGGCAATACTCAGGTACAGTGCTATAGCCGCAATCGTGCTCTCAAGGGTACTGAATGACCGGCTCTGCGTGGGCACGAGCAAATACACAACCACCACCAGTACGCAACCAATGACAGGAGCCACACGCAAAAACCAGTTGTCCCAACGACGCAATGCAGTGTGTGCTAGCGAGAAACAAATGGTAGAGGCAAGCAGCGCCGTATTGGTAGCCGCATTGAGATGGGCAACACTGGGCAAATGCACATCCACAGTCAGTTGCTCAAACAGAAAACTGACCCCAGTGAGGATGGCCCAGATAACACCAAAAGTAGCTCCCACCCGTACCCACAACGTACGCGCCCGCAACAGTACAGTCATCCAGGCAACAATCAACAATACGGAGTAGAGCATGAGCACGATGGCTCCTGAATACAGGCCATTGAGCCACCACTGCGTTATGATACTGGCAGCACTCAAACCGAAGACCAGCGACAACGCGAAGATAACGATAAATTTTGCGGTCCAGATGAGAGGCACAGGAGTCACTGAAGCAGAAGATGCCAGCGATGAAGCACTCATCGTGCTGCTCTTCACATCTGAGGTCGGGTTTATAGAGTGACCAATTGCGTGATGGGTAGTATTTTCTGCCATAAAAATCCTTTCAGGGTGAAGAGTATATTACACGATTTTTCCTCTCCAAACAAGGCCATGTTGTATCGTTATGGAGAGATTCAATCTGTGTCACCTATCACCTACGTTCCGCATGGTTCTGGGTACTGTTAGGAAGCCTGGGAGCGTGCAGAAACCGGCGCTGGTGTGGTAACGTGTAATCAAAGAAGAGTATTTTTTTGAAGAAGGAAAAGAAGATATATGCCAAGCCTGGTTTTTTGGATTGATGTCGATAATACATTGCTCGACAATGATGAGGTCAAAAAGACGCTGGATGAACATCTACAGGTAGAGCTAGGCGCACAGTTAACCAGACGCTTCTGGGAGATCTACGAACAGGTACGTCAGCAAGAAGGCGTCGTGGATATTCCGCTATCACTGCGCAAGCTACGCGAAGACACGCCCTTGACAGAGCTGGATGATCAGACCTACCAGCATGTCCATTCTCTCTTCGATAATTTCCCCTTTATCCAGGCGCTGTATCCACACACGCTTGAGACGCTGAAATATTTGAACACGCTGGGTCGCACCGTCATCGTTTCCGACGGCGATCTGGATTTTCAGGCCGAGAAGATCTTTAATAGTTCACTAGCAGATGCCGTCTCCGGGCAAGTTTTGCTCTTTACACACAAGCAGCAGCACCTGGATGAGATCATGCAGCATTATCCAGCTGATCATTACGCGATGATCGACGATAAACCTGACATTCTCGACGAGACAAAAAAACAGTTGGGCGAGAAAGTAACCAGTGTCTTCGTGAAACAGGGAAAATACGCGGCAGGAGAAATATCTGAGCATTTTTGCCCTGACTTGAGTGTTGAGCATATCGGAGATCTGCGTAATTACAGTGCGGCTCATTTTTTTCAGGCTAGCATCCATTGACAATGAAAAGATACCAGCAAGTCCAGCTTAAAGGAAAGGGAAGCGGCAATAGATGTCGCAGCAATAGAGCAGATGAAGAAACGGGAAAGCGCATGCGTCACGCTCAGCCTGGAAGCACAGAAGATGTTAGCTGTGGATGTTTATCAAAGGCAACATATAGAAGCATGCGGAGTACTCTTTGGCAGCACAGATGAACAAGGTAATTGGTATATAGAACGGATACAACCACTGCGCAATATCTATGATTCACCAGTCTACTTCGAGTTCGCTCCTGAAGAGTTGCTGATGATTGAGTTAAATTACCCGGGCCAGATGATCGGCGTCTACCATAGCCATCCAACGGGTTTTGCGAAGGCTAGCAGCACCGACCGCCAAAACATGCAGCGCGTCAATCAGGAAGAACAAATTCCATGGGTATGGCTGATCATTAGCGGACCGTTCGATGAACAATTTTTGCGACGAGCAAATGGGCTAGTACCAAAGGACGCCATGATTGCCTACTACCACTACCAACATACTGGCCTGCAACAAATTCCGATAGAGACTAGAGGTCCAAGAGAAGATATCCCTTGATAAAACAGAGAATGAGACAGAAAGGGTAGCCACTTTGGAATAAATAGGCTATAATGATTCCGCTGATGTGCTGATTATCGATAGTCAACACACAGGAAGCGAGATAATCAGGAGCGAGCAGAGCATGAAATGTCCCCAATGTAGAAATGAAGTTAGCCAGGGCGAAGCGTTCTGTGGACAATGTGGTACACCCACCACGCCACCAACGGGGAATATACCAGCAACGCAAAGCGAGCAGCTATCACAGACAATACAAGCAAATACGCCCAATGCTCCTTATAGCTCCTTGAAAGGGTATACACCTAACCCGCGAACTCAATCAATCTCGCGGGAATTGAGTAATGCTTCCGCTGATGGAGGATCAGGCAATCCTGAGTCCAGGCCCAACCAGCAAACAGGATTTTATCACGACGCCACAGAAGCGTTACTGCTACCACCAGGCAATGGAAACTATGCGCAAAACCGTGGCTTTGGCGCACCGCAGGCAGACGGCTATCCAGGGACAGGTCGCTATAGTTCTCCGATAACGCCGTCAGCCGAAAATTATAGCGTTCAACCCTCATATCCACCATATGTACAGCCACCTTACCTGGGAAGAGTGGGTCAGAACGCACCTGGCAGTTATGGCAAGCCTAGACTCTCATCACAAAGGCAGCAACACAACGCAATTATTCCTATCATCTGCATTTGTCTTGCCGTCGCCGTCTTGAGCGTAATTGGGCTGGTAACATTCGCCATTACAAAGAATCAGCCAAGTACGACAGCGACAGCACCACAAAAGGTAGGTGCAGCTACACCAGCGCCAACAGCCGCAGCGCAACCAACAATAGCACCGACAACAGTCGCAACGGTTGCGCCAACACCCGTCGTCGATGCAGGCTTTATCTGGTGCAATACGGCATGCGCGAGTTATAACTTTGGCGTAGAATACCCTGGTGGTTGGTCAACGACAACGCCCACGAACGCCAGCGGCATCCAGTTTGTCAACCCGACCGCGCCAGATATGTTCGCCGTGTTTAAATCCGGTGGCACTGTCAACGCAGCAGTAACTGCTGGAGATCTGCTGTCAACCGACTTGCAGACAAATTATGCCTCTCAGCCAGCTTACATAGCACCGTTGTCATCACAAACAGCCACAATTAGCGGAGAGACCTGGGCCACCGCCGTAGCATCCTATCAAGGTCAAACGCAACGCGAGCGCGTCGAGGTCTACGCGACTGTGCACCGGCAGCAAAGCTATATCATAGAGTTTCAGGCACCGGACAGTGAATTTGATAGCATCAATGGTTCGTATTACACACCTATGCTTAACAAATATCTGTTTTTACAGTAAGGAGCCAGAAATCCCCCGTCTTTCAAGCGGGGAAGTGTCAGATGACGCGCTAACACACCATTAACAGCAAGCCTACCTGTATACTAGAAAAGATAGCGGAGGAAAGTTGAAATACTTTCTGATCATCCTGGTCTTTATCAGTGGCATGACGAGCCTGGCATTAGAAATGTGCGCTTCACGTCTGCTCGCCGCCTACTTTGGCACCTCACTATACATATGGGGCAGTCTGGTGGGTCTGATTTTACTCTATCTAACCATCGGATACTTTATAGGTGGTCGTCTGGCTGATCGCTATCCCTCTAAACTCGTACTGTGTCTAGTGACATCAGCGGCAGCGCTCGCTACCTTGCTGATCCCATTTATCAGCTCGGGGATTCTGAACTGGTCAGTCACCGGAATGCAAGAGATCTCCGTCAGTATTTTCCTCAGCTCGCTCATCGGCACAATGTTGCTCTTTGCAGTACCAGTGACCCTCCTCGGACTCGTCTCCCCATTCGCAGTCCGGCTGGCCGCCAGGAATATTCGGCAAAGTGGACGTGTTAGCGGCTCGCTGTATGCGATTTCCACGGCGGGCAGCATCCTGGGAGCATTTTTGCCCGTGCTGTGGCTCATCCCAACCATAGGCACCCGCCGCACCCTATTGGTCATGGGAACACTGCTCTTTGCCGCCTCACTGTGGGGATTACGGCCCCTCTGGCGTCCGGCATTTGCCATAGCGCTAGTGGTCCTGGTTCTTCCGCTGGGACCGCTCAAAGACATTCCCAATTTGATATATAGTAAAGAATCATTGTACAATTATATTCAAGTCACGCAGGATGCAGATGGTACAAGAGAGCTGATCCTTAATGAAGGAGATGCTATCCATTCCATCTACTATCCAGATCCGAACAAAGTGCTCACTGGCTGGTATTGGGATTACTTTCTAGCTGCTCCTTATTTCAATGCGAACTTTACAGCACAGAAGCTGCATAGAGTGGCAATCATTGGGCTAGCAGGTGGGACCATTGCGCACCAGTTCAGCGAGGTTTACCACAACGTGCCCATCGATGGAGTTGAGCTAGATCCATCCATTGTAGCCGTTGGTCGCAAATATTTCGGCATGACAGAACCGAACCTGCATGTCTACGTCCAGGATGGACGGACGTTCCTCGCAACGACGCACGAACACTATGATGTTGTAGCCGTTGACGCCTTTCAGCAACCATACATCCCATTTCAACTGACAACACGCGAATTTTTCACGCAAATTCGCGCACATCTGTCACCAACGGGGGTAGTAGCACTCAATACAGGACATACGGTGCATGATTACCGACTGGTCCAGGCATTTGTCAATACCATGAGCCAGGTCTTCCCGAGTGTCTATGTATTCAATGTACCCGGTACCTTTAACACTGAAGTTATGGCAACGATGCAACCAACTTTGCTCAACACATTTAAGGCGAACCTGGCCCAGTTTGCACCAACATCAGTGATGGGACAGGTTGCAAGTGAAGTCGTACCAGTCGTCACGCAAGGTCACGCCAACGGAGGACTGGTGTTCACCGACGACCGAGCGCCGATTGAACAGATTACCGACCAATTGCTGTTGAATTATATTCAGCAACCTTGAGTATTGACAGCAAGAGAATTCGTAATGTAATGTGTCACGGGTCATCTATTAAGACACGAGCAAATGCATCCAGAAAGCTGAGAGGAATTTAAGATCATGGCGGTAGTAGCAGTCATAGGAGCCCAATGGGGAGATGAGGGCAAAGGGAAAATTATCGACGAGCTATCTATGCGCGCAGATTTTGTTGTGCGCTACCAGGGTGGCAGTAATGCAGGACATCGCGTTGTACATGAAAAAAGCGAATTCTCTTTTCATCTCATCCCATCAGGGATACTCTATCCCAATACCACATGTATCATAGGCAATGGCGTTGTAGTCGATCCAAAGAGCTTGATAGAAGAAATGGAAGCATTACAGCAACAAGGCATTGCTATCTCACGACTCTACATTAGCGAACGAGCGCACGTCGTGATGCCCTATCACGTCTTATTGGATCGTATGGAAGAAGAAGCTCGTGGCATCGAGAAGATGGATACACCCCCACGCGGGGTTGGTCCGGCCTATGTCGATAAGCATGCACGCATAGGTATCCGTATGACAGACTTGCTCGATGTAGATACCTTTCGCGCAAAACTAGCCACGATCCTCCAGCAAAAGAATCGCATGATTACTCAGATTTATGGACAACCCCCGCTCTCACTCGAAGAGATTCACGGTGAATACTTTGGCTATGGACTGCGGCTCTATGGACATATCGCTGATACCCAAAAGATGCTGCATGATGCCCTCTTTGACCGCAAGACGGTGTTGCTCGAAGGTGCACAGGGAGCCTTGCTCGATATTGATTTTGGCACCTATCCTTTCGTGACATCATCCTCAACTATGGCCGCGAACGCCGCTGTTGGTGCTGGCTTGCCAGCACGCTCAATTGACCGGGTAATCGGCGTCTATAAAGCGTATATCACACGCGTCGGCAGCGGTCCTATGCCAACCGGGCTATTTGACGCCATAGGCGAAACCATGCGTGAACGTGGTCATGAGAGTGGCAACAATGGCACAAGAGAGCGACGCTGTGGCTGGTTTGATGCTGTAGCCGGTCGCTTTGTAGCGCAATTGAATGGCCTGGATGCTGCGGTCATTACCAAATTAGATGTATTGGATACATTTCCCCACATAAAAATCTGTACCGCCTATAATCTTCGTGGACAAATGATACATAGTCTGCCCGCTACCCTAACTGACCTCGCGGCCTGTGAACCGATTTACGAAGAAGTCGAAGGCTGGCTGAGCGACACGACAAATGTCAACACATATGATGAGCTACCAACAGCGGCGAAGGCCTATCTTAAACGTCTGGAAACGCTGCTGGAAACACCCATTGCGATGGTTTCCGTCAGCCCACAACGCGGAAAAACAATTCAGTTGCAGGATATCCTGTCACCGCCCGAGTACGATACACACTATCCGAGAAATGCCATGCGCTAGAATGGTTTATTCGAGTTTAGGGGCTTTTTGGTCATAGCGGCCCAACTACGCGGGAATTGTTTTGGACAGCTTTTTTGCTGCTGCCAGAGGAGCAGACGACGGCCATCGGTTAGTCCTGGCAAAGTGACAGGAACATCAGCCTCTAAACGTGCTCCGACCTGCGCGGCCATACGCTTACCCAAAGGCAGTTCCGTCGATAAATCGCCTTTTTTGGGTAGGACCATAGAGCCACCGACCCGGCAATAGGGCGCACAGGTCTCTAGCAGCGTTGAGAGCGAGGCCACGGCACGCGCGGTCACGATGTCAAAGGAGGCACGATAGAGCGGTTTGTGAGCAAGCTCTTCCGCACGCCCATGAATGACAGTGATCTGCTCAAGCTGAAGCACTTCGACGATATGACGCAGGAAGAGCGTTTTCTTGCCTGTTGCCTCAAGTAGCGTAATCGACCAGTTGGGACGCGCGATTTTCAAGGGGAGTCCAGGAAAGCCCGCTCCCGAGCCAATATCGAGGAGGCGCTGCGCTGGCCCGTCACAGACTTTGAGCAATGCTAACGAGTCGAGGAAGTGTTTGAGCAACACTTCCTCGGGGTCTGTAATCGCCGTTAAGTTAATGCGCATATTCCAGTCCAGCAGTTCTTGCTGATAAAGCTGGAACTGAGCCAACAGACGAGCCTCATCCGCTACGTGCGCTAGCAGACCCAGCTCGCGCAAACCCTCAAGAAACACCGCCGATACATGTTCAGACATCTACGATACAAATTTCCGTTTACTATTTAAATAATCCACCAGCAAATACTCACCCAGATTATCTTTGTCAGCATAGAAGGTGCGACCATGATTGATCTGCGAGAGCTGATTGACGAAAGCTACCATCCACTGATCGTCGTATAACATGAAGGTGTTGATGGTGATCCCATCACGCGTGCAGCGCTGGGCCTCTAACAGGGTCTGCTGCTCTGCAAATGGACTGGGATAAGCAAACTGCCAGCCACCCATTTCCTCTTCGTACCAGACAGTTGGTCCACCATCGGTAATCATGATGATTTGCTTGTTAACACCACGGTGCCTGGCTAAGAGCTGGCGTGCCAGCATCAATCCATGCGCCATGTTGGTGCCACGCGTATTATCCAGCGAACTCATTTCAATCAATTCGTTCGGCTTGTATTCACGAGCAGCAAATGAGAAACCGACAATGTACAGGTTATCGCGTGGAAACTGGGAACGGATCAGGCTTTCCAGGGCCACGGCAACCTTTTTGGCCGCTGGCTGACAACCATTATAGATCATGCTCAGGCTCATATCGATCATCAAGACCGTTGATGACTGCGTGGTGAATTCGGTGCGATAGACCTCAAAATCGTCTTTTGTGAGTCCCACGGGCGTGCCGGTACCTTGACGACGTAGCGCATTCATTAAGGTCTTTTCCAGATCGAGCAAGAAAGGATCACCGAATTGGTAGATCTTGCTCTCATCAGTACGCTCACCACCAACACCGCGAAATGGGCTGACATGACGCCCAAAACCATCGCGCTTCATCTTGTTAAAGATGTCCTGCAATGCCTTCTGGCCGATCTTGCGCATACCACGAGCTGTCAATTCCCAACGATTGCCCTTTTTCTGGATATACCCCGCATCTTCAAGCATCTGCATGAGTTCTTTCAGTTGCTCAAGGGATTGATACTCCTCATCACCCAACAGTTCTTTGACTTGCTGGCTGTCAATAGCACTAATATCGTCCAGACGACGCGCATCCTGGAACTGCTCTTCCAGGCCCTCCATTTTCTGCAAACGCCCCATCATACGCATGGCTTCGTTCAGAGGGAGCGACTCGTCGCCACGGAACGGGAAACGCGTACGCACTTGATCCTCAGGGGTGAGTTCGGCCATATGTTGCGCTAGCTCCAGCATGTCAACACGGATACGATCATCTCCCATGAGTTGTTCCATCAGATCTTGTAACTCTTGTCGTTGCTCGGGCGACAGGTTATCCATGATACCCTGCATAGCCGCCATCTGCTGCTGCATCTGCTCGATCAGGTCATCCAGCGAATTGACGCCTGGGAAATACTGACCATGCTTCTGCATAAAAGAATCGAAGTCGGGTTCAAGTCCCTCTCGGCGTTCACGCAGCATCTTGTTGAGATCACGGATCATTTCGCGCATGTCTGCAATATCCTCGGGAGACATATTCTGCAACGATTGCTGCATGCCCTGGAAAAATTGCTGCATCATCTGCTGCTGCAAGCCCTCCAGTAATTGCTGAAACTTCTCACGTGCCTCATCATTCATAAAGTCATAATCAGAGAGACCCTTGACCTGACCAGGAATATCAGCGGGCAAGTTGTCCAGGAAATCTTGCTTGCGTTTGGCGATCATCTCCAACATCTTGCGCTTCTGTTCCGGTGAAAGGTCATCGTTGCCTTGCTCACCTTGCGCTGGCTGTCCTTGCTGGTCGCTTTGAGGCTGATCGCCGTTTTGCGTATCCAGCCGCTGCTGAATACCATCACGTTCCAGTTGTTTGATTTCTTCGAGCTTCTGGCGCAAGTCGTCCATCACGCCAGAAGCCATATTATACTGGTTCAATTGCTGTCGGCGTGAGTTGCGCATACGCTCCATCATTTCACGCAGGCCCATAGCACGACGACCGTCTTCGCCACGAACGCCCTCTTGCATCAGGCGTTTAAGCGCCTGTTGCAGGTTGCCATTCTCCAGGTAATCATCGGAAAGCGCTTTTAGCACATCGTCGGCATCAAGACCCTCGATGTTCTGGGTGCCATCCCAACGCGTATAGCCATAGCGTCTTTTATAAAAACGTTCAAACATGTCGCGTGTTCCTTATGCGTATGGGTACATTTCCTTTTTCTTTGATCCGTATGAGGATATCGCATGCACTAGCGCCGATAGCGAACTTTGCCGTTGACTTCGTCCTTATTCAGACGCCGGTTGAGATGTAAACCCTCAAGAATAAATTCAATCGACGAGGCAATCGTCGCCGGGCTACCACGACCGTTGAGCTTGTCAATCGCTTTGCTTAACCCACCAACCTTCGAGAGCTGATTCACATAATCCATAGAGGACATATCATCACCAACCTGTACGTTCAGGCCACGCTCGAAACCTGCGACCAGTTGCTCAAATTCGCGCGTCTCAAAGTATTCACTAAAGACGCTTAAGATAGCTCCATTGACAAGCTTCTGCACAACGCGCTCTTCTTTCACATCGCCGACGGCGTCGAGTTCGATCTTACCGGAGGTTGACGCGATAATGGCCGTGAGATCACTGACGCGCGGCGCTACCTGACGCTCATTGAGACGCAACGCACGTCGGCTGGCATTGCTCAATACATTCTCATAGTTTGAGACGGAAACGCGCACACTCACACCTGAACGCTGGCTAATATCGTTACTGCGACGCGCCAGGTGCGTCACTTCAGCGACAACTTCCTTCATGAACGGCGGAACTAACATTTCCAGGCCGTCAGTGGCATAGTGGCTGCTCTCAGCTTCCATAATGCGTATCTCATGCTCAACATCCAGCGGATAGTGCGTGCGAATTTCGGACCCAACTCGGTCCTTCAAGGGGGTGATGATACGGCCACGATTGGTGTAATCCTCCGGGTTAGCGCTAGCTACCACGTAAACATCGAGTGGCAAGCGAATTTTATAGCCACGGATCTGTACATCACGCTCTTCCATGATGTTCAAGAGACCAACCTGAATACGTTCGGCCAGGTCAGGCAATTCATTAATACAAAAGATGCCACGATTTGTGCGAGGAATCATTCCGTAGTGAATAGTCAGTTCATCAGAGAGATAGCGTCCCTCCGCTACACGTATAGGGTCGACCTCACCGACGAGATCAGAAATGGTAATATCTGGCGTTGCTAATTTCTCGCCATAGCGCCGATCACGCGGTAGCCAATCAATGGCAACCTGATCTCCCTGCTCAGCGACTTTATCCCGGCATACCTGGCAAACAGGCTCAAAAGGATTATCATTAATCTCACAGCCAGCAATAACTGGCACAATCTCATCAAGCAAATTGACAAGACTGCGCGCCATACGTGTCTTCGCCTGACCACGCTCGCCAAGAAAGATGATATCCTGGCCCGAGAGAATGGCATTTTCGATCTGAGGGATAACTGTATCCTCATAGCCAACAATCCCAGGGAAGAGGTTTTCTTCTGTACGAATCTTCTGGATGAGGTTTTTCCGCATTTCTTCCTTGACAGAAAGCACCTTATATCCACTTGCACGCAACTCTTGAATAGTGCGTGGGCGAGTAGTGATGGTCATTCAGTTGTATACTACCTTTCTTAGGGGTTGACTCGTGTGATGCATGTCTGGGATTGAGGATATGTGACCGATCCTACATGATCCAACGGTACCAAAAACGGGTGGAACCATACTTGATTCTACAGCCTCGAACAAGAAAACGCAAGGGGAAGTAAACGGCAAACAGTGCTGCATAGGGGCATCCCAGACCACCCTACAGCAGATCTGGAAGACAATAAGTAGCGGATGTGACGCTGGCTTTATGTTTGAGTCCACACATAGCACCAATATAAAAAAGGCTTCTGCGCCCTTGCGCTGGACGCAGAAGCCTACGTGACAGTTTTCCTGGCATACATGCTGATCGAGCACTAAACGCCCGAGCGTCCAGGCAAATGCTGAGGCACGCTGGTCACAACAATACCAGGGCGGAACAAAAGCGCGGCCTTCAATTGTAGCGCGGTTTGATTATGCAAAAAGTGCTCCCATAAGTGGGCAACGATAAACTCTGGCAATAGCACTGTCAAGGTGTACTCAGGATACAACTCATGCACAGTATCGATGTAATTGAGCAAAGGACGGGCCATAGAACGATAGGGCGATTCAATGATGACCAGCTCTGTCGCCTCATCCGAGGCAAGATTGTGCTGCCAATGCTGCCAGGTCTCGCGTACTCTATGCGCATCCTCCGCATCAATAGCAACATGCACTGCAATTACGTGTCTGGAGATAGAACGTGCATAGGCCAGACTCTGCACAGAAACACGATCCATACCAGCAATAGGCACGACGAAGAGATGCTGAATATCGGCGGGCTTGGACGGAATATTGGTTGTGCGCTCACGCTCCACGCGCATGTAGTGAGCATGAATGCCGATGAACATCAACACAAGGAGCGGGATCAGGATCACCACAATCCAGGCACCCGACATAAACTTAGTAACCGCAATGATCAGCGCAACGATGAATGTAGCCGTTGCCCCCATGCCATTGATGACCATACGACGCTGCCAACCTCGCTCACGACCCCGCAACCGCCACCAGTGTCGCACCATGCCACTCTGTGAGAGCGTAAAGGACATAAAGACGCCCACGGCATACAAGTCAATCAGATGGCTCACATTTCCTTCGAAAATCATCAGCAAGCTGCTCGCCAGAATAGCCAGCACAATGATGCCGGTCGAGAAAGCCAGACGATCACCACGGAAGGCGAACTGGTGCGGCATGAAATTATCCCGTGCCAGCAATGAGGCCAGGCGCGGGAAGTCGGCATAGCTCGTGTTAGCAGCCAGTGTTAGAATAAGCAGCGTCGCAATCTGGAACAGATAAAACATGAAGGAAAGCGGTCCGCTAAACACCAGGCGCGAGAGTTGGGAGACCAGCGTGTGTGTACCGGTCGGATCAAGATAGACCGAACTTGCATATGTTAACGTTAATAGGGTAATGCCAGCGAAGAGCAAGCCCAGGATCAGCGCCATGGCCGTTAGTGTGGCCGCTGCATTGCGCGTCTCCGGTTTCCGAAAGGCTGGCACGCCATTTGAGATGGCCTCAACGCCGGTCATCGCCGAACAACCAGAGGCAAACGCGCGCAGTATCAGGAAAAAGGTCAGTGGCTCGGCAACCGGAGAAACGGGAAATGAGGCCATAAACGGTTGATGCTGCAACACATAGCCTTTGAAGAGACCCACAATAATCAAAGCAAATGCACTGAAGATGAAAAAGTAGGTCGGAATGGAGAACACAGAACCCGATTCACGCACGCCACGCAGATTGACGATGGTAATCAGTACTACCAGGATGACATCAATCAGTACGACATAGTGGTCAATGGCACCATTGAACAGTGCAGCAAAGTTGAGCACACCAGAGGCGACACTAACTGAAACCGTGAGCACGTAGTCAATCAGTAGCGACGCGGCAGCAATAAGACCCGGTAGCGTGCCCAGGTTATCTTTCGCCACGATATAAGAGCCACCACCATTGGGATAGGCCGGGATGGTCTGGCGATACGAGATAGCTACGATAGCTAACAGGGCAATGATGGCAATACTGATCGGCAGCACATTGCCCAGGCTATGCGAACCTGCACCCAACAAAATGAGCAGACATGCCTCAGTAGCGTATGCAACTGAAGAAATGGCATCCGATGAGAGTACAGCCAGGGCTTTAAATCTGGTCAGACGTTCGTTCTCCGCCTGTGAGTTGGCGATAGGCGCGCCAATCAGCGTACGCTTGAGACGATAAAGCACCCGACCAGTCCCTCTGGGAGGTTCAGCAACGTCTGTTGCCTCCAACATGCCAGGACTTACCCGTTTGAAAGAGACACGACTGGGGCGGATAATACGCACACGCTCGTTCCCAGGATATTTGCCCTGAAAAACCTCGGCACGCGTTAGTAAGGCAGGGTTATCGTCCAGCGTTCCTGAGGTTTGCCTGCTATTATCTGTAGTAGCGGGGACCAGATCTTCCATTTGCTCCATGATTGTACACTCTCCCGTGTCTGCACGATTGGCTAAACCATACGAATGAATAAGCAGATCGGCTAACTTATAGAAAATATAGCCTCTGATTTCTCAAGAAAGTGTAAAGATAGTGCGGTAATCGCTCAAGAATTTCTCGCAAAAATTGTGGTAGTGCTCAGTATTTTGTCACTTTGAAGGGAAATGTTAGGACTCCTGATCAACCATGTACTACCTTACTGCAACATTTCTTTCCCTCTATCCCCCTGTTAAATTCTCTGCTGCTAAGTTATAGTAATAACTGTATACTAGCGGAAATGCTCTCTTGCTAGTGACGTGCAGAGTTGCCACGAAAAACTCTATTCACTCAAAGGAGGTTCCGCTATGGAACGGACAACAGAAACCGATAAACCACGATCTCATGAAGATACAAGTAGTTCTGGCAATGTATTAAAAAGCGCTGCAGAGACTAATAGAAGAAATGCGAATAATATAACAGATCATCATACACAAAAAGATGCACAAGATAATCGTACACAAAATACAGGTAATTATAGCGATACAGATGCACTAAAAAGAGAGGTTATGGCTTATCGGAGAATAAAATATCAGGAGTGGAAGGAAGGATTTGAGGAGCAGAGAACAAAACTCGAGAAGGATCAAATGGATCTTGCAGCAAAAACAGAAGAGCTTCAGCAGATGGTTACGGAATTTTCTTCACTTATACAAGAGGACATGAAGCTATTTGGCATTGAGCCATGGAACCTACAGATAGAGACATGGAAGCAGCGCATTCAGGCAACACAGATAGGTGAACAATGGGAAAAGGAATTTGGGGAGCTGAACCAGGGCTTTTCAGAAAACGAGAAGCCACTCCGGCGGCGCATGCAAGCAGAGTCGGCGGCTAAGGAGAACAAATTGCATGATTTAGAGAATCACATTAATAAGGGACTTGATTATATTCAATTACTAAAAAATGAACTTACTGTAAAAATAGCAAAATATGAAAAATCTCGCATTAAATTTATACAAGGAATTTTTAATCATTTTAAAGGTGAAATCTTAAAAAACTTCAGTAAACGTCTATCAGATATCGAACGTTTAGAAGATGGAAGATCATTAAGAGAGATAAAATTCCACATTAATCACAAAGGAGCACAAGCGGACGGGTGGTTGGCAGAGCTTCAAAAGGAGAGGCCGAGCGCTCAGCAAATAGCACAGACAATCGAAAAAATGAAAAAGGCAACCGCAGACATAAAAAATCTATTTGACGGATGGACAGCGGAAGAGGCAACCGCAGACATAAAAAATCTATTTGACGAATAGAAACAGAATCATAACGAGTCACGAACATCAGACACAGCGTTAACGTGTTCTTGAAAAGGCTACAGCGGGCATACTTCCGTGAGAGGTATACCCGCCATATAGCTATTACCCTTGCGCAACGGGTTGCAGCTCCTTCTGAAGCTCTTTGATGTACTCATCATACGGAATAGAGTAGACGGCATGCACATCAAAGTCCACCAGATCCATATAGGGTTCTAAGAAAGCAGTGAGATCATGAGGATTCTCTGTCTCGATAATCAGGAAGCCTGCCCCACCTCCTGCCAGATTGTACCATCCTTTAATGTGTTCGGGATGGTTCATACCCGCTTCATGTTGCTTGAGAACTCGTCTGACTACCTGCTCACGATTTATATTCTCATGCCACTTGAACTTGCAATACCACAACATCGCAGTCCCTCCTTTTCATATTCATCTACCGCCTGGCGTTGCTTGAGAATGTTTCTCTTCACAACCAGACAGTGATATCTCAACAACATCGGGGTGTCTCCACGTTTGATCCACGAATACGCTGACCATGTCGTTACAACTGCATTAGAAATGAGGTATATTTTTGGGTTCTATCTTTTTGTACACGTTTTCATTCAGGGTGCTTTTTGCTTCTGTGCAAGGGGACCAGATGGACATCAATATCCGACTTCAAGCGCAGCACACGATTGGTCACTGAGCCATACAAGAACACTTCCCACTGGTTGTGTGCAGGCTGTCCCAGCACAATCTGCGTCACATGGCGCATCGTGGCAGTTTCCGCCAGCGCGTGAGCAATATCAGAACTCGCTACGCGCAACACCTCAGCTCCCAGATCTTCTGCAAAGAGCGCATGCTCCTCCAGACGGCGCTGCTGCTCTTCACGATACTTGCGAATACCTCTACCGTGGGTGAGGAGATCTATCAGGTTATGCAGAAAAGCTTGATAGCCTTGCAACTGCACAGACACAGCGATCAGTTCGGCATGCAGACCATGCGCCTGACGCCAGGCATCGCGGATCACTGAGCGGCTCTGTGGACGATCATCGAAACCAACCAACACACGTTCAGAGGTGGACCACTGTGAGGTAATTTCATGATCTGTCATGTACTCTTGCAACTGTGATTTAGCTTTTTCTGCCGTGCGAAGTAAGGCCAGTTCCCGCAAAGCGGTCAGATTACCCTCGCGAAAGAAGTTATTCAGCGCTGGCTCGACACGCTCCGGTGGATAGATGTTGCCATGCCGCATGCGTTGACGTAGCGCATTGGGCGCAATATCAATCAGTTCCACCTCGTCTGCCTGGTCAAGAATGCGGTCGGGCAGTGTTTCGCGCACACGCACACCAGTAATACTCTCCACCAGATCATTCAGGCTCTCCAAATGCTGGATGTTCAGTGTCGTAATCACATCAATGCCAGCGGCAAGAATATCCAGGACATCTTGATAGCGCTTGTTATGCTGCGAACCTGCCACATTCGTGTGCGCCAGCTCATCAACGAGCACAACCTGAGGATGGCGTGCAATAATCGCTGCGGTGTCCATTTCTTTCGAGCGTCACGCCACGATAATCGATCTTCTTACGTGGAATCACCTCTAGATCCTGGAGCTGCGTCTCTGTATGGGCACGCTTGTGCGTCTCGACGTAGCCAACCACGACGTCTGTACCCCGCTCTTTACGACGATTGCCCTCATTGAGCATAGCATAGGTCTTCCCCGCACCTGCCGCCGCCCCCAGATAGACACGCAAACGACCGCCAGCGGATGTATCATGCTGCCGGTCATCCTCATCCTCACTTTCAGATGTAGAAGGAGCAGCTACGTCTGCCTGACCATCTTTATCACGCAAGTTGTAGCGCTTCAGTAGCGTCTCGGGGTCCGGGCGTCCATCATCACGCCCTGGTCTTTCTGAAGAATGAGCACTCATGAGCAATGTCACCTCTATAGCTCGGCCAGGTGAATTCCGACAAAGCTTCTCTCTACTGAGAATATAGTTCCTAAATCCATAGACAGCTATGGACAGTTTACACGGCTAGCCGCGATGGGCGAACTACAACGCCCTCTACACCCTCGGCAAAAGCGTTAGGTGCTACTTTTCTGATGATATTGGCGCTTCCGTTGACGTCAGCATTGATGAGCCGTCCATTGGAAGCCCTGAACAAGCCTCGTTTGATGCGCTTGCCTGCATAGTTTTCGTGTTTCCTGATTGGCTCGTGGTCGAGAAAGCTACACTTGCTGGTATAGGACTCTTCCGTGACAATGACCTTGATCCCCACCAATTGGGCTTTGTAGGCCAGCATCTCAATGAAACGGTCATGAGGAATTTGGACAAACTGTTGATTGTTCCTTTTGCCCATCTCCACTTCCTGTTTCCAGTTGGGATTTTTGCCGATAATCAGGGTCCCGATGCCTTCGGCAACGAGCAGGTTGATAATACGCCGACTAGCTGTATGCAGATAGTGATTGATCCGACAAGTACGTGTGATGGCGAGACGTTCAAGCTGGTGAGAGGTGCGACGGCGCGTATCCATCTTCATGAGTCTCTGGTCTAATTCCGCTTTGCGCTTGTTATAGAATTGGTTCACACTCTTGACGGGACGCCCGTTAACAAGACGAGGCACAAAGCCTTTTTTGTTTGAGGTTAGCGTTGCCAGATTGTTGACACCAATATCTATGCCAGCAAAAAGCGTTGGGTCTACATCGGACTGGATAGCCTCTTGCTCGTAGACCACTTCCACCACATAGAAGCCATGACGAGGGATGATACGGGCTTGATCGACGTTACGATGCTTCGTCTTGATCTGAATAGGCAAGCCAGAAGGTTGGATGAAACCTTGCCTGAGAGCAGGCTTGCTGATCGCCTGAATGGTATAGATCAGCAGATTACGGCCTTGCTGCTTCTCCTTGTATTTGGGCAACGAGGGGCGTCCTAAAAACTTCTCAGGATGTTCCCTCCACTCAGCAATGGCCTTAAAGAAAGAATGCCAGTTCTTGTCGAGTGTTCGCAGAACTTGCTGAGAAACTTTGGCAGGCAAGGCTTTGTAGGCGGGATGATCCTTCATCCTTTGATACATCTTGTTGTAGTTGAGATAGACACCCTGAAAGATGAAGGTTTGCCAAATCTCGTAGTTAGCAGCGTTATACAAGTTTTTGGAGGCAAAAGCCGCTTGATCAATGGCTTCATAGCGAAGATCATTCTTGCGAATGACATGCTGTTCAACCAGTTGCATGCTGCTCTGCCTCCAATTCCTGTACAATTTTCTCAGTCTTTCCCTTGGCACGACGTAGACCGTACATCCGAGCACAAAAGCTATAGAGAATGGCTGTGAGATCTCTCAACAAGTCTTCTTTATCGTTCTCAGACTCGTTGACGATTTCAAGCCGTCTGCCTTGCACGCGTAAGAGGGTTTCGATGTAACGGACACCGAAGCGTGACAAACGATCTTTGTGCTCAACTACGATCATTGTCGTGTTGGCGTCTTCCAGAAGGTGAAGGAGCTTGGGGCGGGAATCATTGACCCCTGAACCGATTTCCTTGACTACTTTGTCTACCTGATAGCCTTTAGCTGAACAGTAGGAAACAAGCCGATCAGCCTGGCTCTCCAGATTCGACTTATTCTCAGCAGACGAAACACGGGCATACACCGCAACCTTCTCAGAGGACGGGAGCTTGACTTCCTCATCCTCAAGCACGAGAATGGTGCCGGTATCCATCTGTTTGCCCTTGATTTTGCCGGTTTTGTACCATCGCCATGCTGTACGGTAGCTGATGCCCATTTTGCGGGCGTAGTCGATTAATTTCATGACGATATTATATCATAGGCGTCTGTAGGTGTCAATAACTGTCTATATGTTCAGTGAATGTTTATCATACCTTTCAAGGTGTGGGCAATCTGAGAGGGTGCAATGGACGGGGGAGCACTGAGAAAGAGGTGCACATGGTCTGCTTGCACGTTAAGCGCGCCTATCGTCCGGGTGCGACCTTCACAGATACGGCGTATCTCCTGATCGACAAAGGTAGCCAGTGTGCCATTCCGATATTTGGGACACCAGACCAGATGATAGGCTAATTTGTAGGTGACATGTTTGGTGTGTTGCGCATCCATACACAGCAGTATAACATGTGTTCTAGCTTTCCAGAAGTGCCACGTCGGGCCGCCTTACCCCTAGATAAATCGTAGGGGGATGCAGCGGCCCTCTCCTCAAAAAGCTTTAGTCTTGCATGCAGCAAAGAATTCCAGGCGAGTGAAAACTGGGCAGAGGCATAGTATCAATATGACATCAATAAAATGAGTACAATCATCAATATTTGCTCAAAATTTGGGGCAAAAAATTTTACTTGTGTCCGCTCACTGTGCTACACTATGGGACAGTATTCATTTCGACAATGCGCCCGCAATGAAAGTATGTACTGAAGGTATGCATTGTTGAAACAAAAGCCAAATACTCTATTTTCCCCGGATAAAGGACGAAAAAACACGTATGGCACAGGAATCTGTGACGCAAGAAACAGCGCACATGACTCATGGTCAAGAAATGGAGCATACCTCTGCAGCGGGCATGCTCGGTCCACTCCTCTGTTGGGCAGTTGTTTTCGCGGATATCGGTACATCTGTTTATTACGTGCCTGGCATTCTTTATCAAACAGTGCAAGAGCTGGCCGGTTTCTTCGTATTTCTTACCATGTCCGTCTTTGTCCTGCTCACCCTCAAATACACAGAAGTCACTCATCGCTTCCCGCAAGGAGGTGGCGTTGTGACTGTAGCGGCCCAGGCCCTCAATCCCTGGTTCGGGGCGTTGGGCGGAATGTTTATCCTGGTAGATTATTTTCTCACAGCGGCGATCAGTTGTCTTTCAGGGATTGACTACTTTAGCGTTGTGTTCCCAGCCATTGGACCTTATGCCCTCTGGATTACGATAGGCGTCTTGATTCTGCTAGGTTTGCTGAACTGGGTGGGTATCAGTGAGAGTGCAAAAGTGAGTCTGGTAGGTGCCCTGATCGCCTTCGGTAGCGATGTCGCGATCCTCATCACGATATTCATCCATATTTCATTCGCGAATTTTCTGGCATTATTTCCGCAGATGTTCGCCCATCACGGCCTCACGCCCGTATCGCTACTGACAGGCTTTGCAGGTTCTTTTCTGGCATTTTCAGGTTTAGAGAGTATTTCACAATTATCACCAGTCATGAAGCAGCCGCATAAGAAAGTTGCAGGCATAGCCATGTTGCTGGTGGTACTGACGGTTGGGCTGACCAGTCCACTGCTCACGATGTTCTCAACCATACTTCAGCCATCTGCCGCTAACAATAGCGTGGAATCGTCGCAGTTGATCTCGCTGCTGGCAGGACGCTACGGCGGATCAATCCTGGGCATTGAAGTAGCCATCAGTGCCAGCGCTCTGCTAGTCTTCGCCAGCAATACGGCCATTATCGGTGCATACCACGTCTTCATGGCCCTCTCACGCATGGAATTCTTGCCATCGTTCATCCTGCAACGCAACAAGCTACGCGGCACACCACATTATTCAATCATACTCGCCGTAGGCATACCCATCGCTATCCTACTCGCAGTGCTGGGCGACATCAATCTGCTGGGCGATATGTACGCCTTCGGTCTATTGGGGGCTTTCTCGCTAACATGTCTGGGACTGGATATTGTACGCTACCGTGAATGGCGCAGAGCACGAGCCGCCAATAAGACGTTAACACAACGCCGTAATGGTGCCATAGATATTCGTGCTTCTCGCAGGTCGCATGTACAACCAG
Organism: uncultured Chloroflexia bacterium; assembly: GCA_963802635.1. Taxonomy (GTDB): domain Bacteria; phylum Chloroflexota; class Ktedonobacteria; order Ktedonobacterales; family Ktedonobacteraceae; genus CAVTLG01. The sequence continues at coordinate 150,278 of CAWDJJ010000002.1, forward strand.
CCGGAGAAGCATTGCTAGCCAACAGCGTTGGCGTAACACATGTACAACATCAGGAAGAAGGTACGGGACTCTGGTTCAAGATCAACTTCTTTTTAGGTGTGCTCACAACATTGCTGGTCGTTATCGCATGGTCAACGAATCTGGTAGCGAAACCTTTAGCCACGGCATTTGGCGGCAGCGTCGCACTGCTCGGCATGGCAGTAGCATATACTAACTATGCTCGCCACCAGAAACAGGGGCAAGTGCCGGTGCCGGTCGTCGTCAGACACCTCGACGAGCGAGCTGCTGGCTCAGTATTAGCGGTGATGACACCAAATATGCTACATAATGATGCAGTCATGCACGCGGCAATCAGCAATGCCAGCGGCAAGCCGATCACGTTCCTTTACTTGAGCACACAGAAGCCGCCAGCAATCGTGCCACACATGATGGAAATCATTGACCCTTACCTGGACGATCCCAAGGCAAAAGCAAGCTTCGGGAAAGCAGAAAATCTCGCACTGCAGGCGCAAATTCCCACACGTACCTATGTCTACTTACAACAACAACCCGATATGCTGGGACAGGTCTGGCAATTTGTTCATCCCTACGACACAATCGTTGCCGCAGATGATAACGACCAGCTCAAAGATATCAATCCCGACCGCATTCGTTATGAGTTAACACCGGAAGGGAAAGTTGCGCATCTACTCAAACGCTGGTAGCAGTTTCATATCAAAAAGTCAATCATCACTGCTAAAACGATAGCCTACTCCCGATACCGTGAGGATAAAACGGGGGTGAGCCGGATCTGGCTCGATCTTACGACGCAATTGGCCGATGTAGACGTGTAAGTAATGAGCCTCTGAACCATAGCCCGTGCCCCACACCTGCGAGAGCAGCATCTGGCGCGTCATGATCTTGCCATTATTCTTAATCAGCGCTTTGAGTAAATCATACTCGGTAGGCGTGAGTTTGACCTCCTGCCCATTGATGGTAACAAGACGCTGAGCGAAATCAACACGCAAAGGGCCTGCCGTAAAGATAGGTTCAGTGCCCGACTGCACCTGAGCGGTATGGCGCAAGGCCACACGCACACGCGCTAGCACCTCATTGATGCTAAAAGGCTTCGAGACATAATCATCGGCCCCCAGATCGAGAGCAAGCACCTTATCATGCTCTGCATCTTTTACTGACAACACAATAATTGGCAGACTCGATTGCTGACGCACACGTTTACAAACTTCCAGCCCACTCATAGCAGGCAACCCCAGATCAAGTAGCATGAGATCAGGACGATGCTGAGCCACTTCATCAAGAGCCTCTTCTCCACTAGAAGCCGTAAAGACCTCGTAATCATGCGCAGTCAAGCTCCGTTGCAATGCACGCAGAATTTCAATCTCATCATCAACAACAAGAATACGCGCACCGCTCTTACTCATAAACCCTGTCCTTCTGTGTGTAAAGGTAACGTAAAGCGAAAAACAGCTCCGCCTTCGGGCCTATTCTCTGCCCAGATATGTCCCCCGTGCGCCTCGACCAGGCCGCGACATACGGCAAGACCCAGACCAGTGCCCATCACACTGGTTGCACGGCGAGTAGTTCCCGAGACACGATAGAACTTGTCAAAAATACGCTCCAGGTCGTAAGGGGGAATACCAGGGCCACGATCAGCAATACTAATCATGATCTGCTGCTCAACTACCTGCACCCAGATCTCAATAGGCGAAGCGGCAGGCGTGTAGCGCACGGCATTTTCAATCAAATTCGTCAATACCTGATCCATCTGCAAATAGTCCAGCGCAACTGGCGGCAGATCGTCAGGGATAGACGTACGCACCTCACGTCCCTGCAACAGCGTCTGCATATGGCCTAATACATCATGGATCAGTTCATCCACAGGATACCACTCTTTCTCAGGCTTCAGCGCCCCACCTTCGATACGCGACATGTCCAGCAAATTGCCCACCAGGCGATTGAGACGATCAGCCTCCCGCTCAATAGCAGAAGCAAAACTACGACGTGCATCGTCATCCCATTGTACATCCTCCTGCAGCAAACTGCTGGCGGCAGCCTTGATCGAGGCCAGCGGAGTACGCAGATCATGAGAAACCGAAGAGAGTAGCGCTGAGCGTAAGGCATCGGTACGGCGCAACAACTCAATTTCGAGAGTCTCACGATGCAAGCGCGCACGCTCAATCATAGAGGTCGCCTGGTCAAGAAATGTCCAGAAGAAAGTGGTTTGTGGGTTTAAGCGCGCCTGCTCAATATCCGGGTTTCTGGCAATGGTAAAATTTTGCGATCCATCGGCGATGAGCAGCCGCACAACACCAACGACATTTTTCCCTAGTTGCAGTGGGATGATACGCACAAAACGCTTGCTCCCCAATTCTCCGCTAATGATCCGTCGGTAGCGGTATGGGAGAGTTTGATGAGCAGATGACATCTCTGTATCAACGTAGACATCAATGATTTTGCCCTGCGACACCGCTGAAACAGCGGTTTTCTCCTCATCGTCGGAGAGCTTTAACGCTTCTATGGGTTGACATGCGTCGGCTTGTAACGTCAATTTTCCCCGCGTGTCTGGCAAAAGAATAGCACAATCGCGAATGCCCGCAAAGGAAAAATTCGCTACGATAGCACGAGCCACAATAGTAAGCTGACGTTCTAGCGTCTCTTCCTTGGCCGTAGCATTCACCAGTTCATAGAGTGCATAGGTCTCATTGGCCCGTTGCGTGGCCTGCTCAGCACGCAATCGCAAGGCAGAAGCCAGACGCCCGGTGATAATAGCCGTCACGAGAAAGATAAATAAGGCTAGCCACTCGGCAAGATTGTTGACCGTGAACGTAAAAAGTGGAGAGACCAGAAAGTAATCAAAGGAAAAAAAGGCCACCAGCGACGTAATAATAGCCGAATAGAGTCCACGCGTACTGGCAAGGCCAAGCACAACAAGCAAATAAAGCACAGAGATATTTGGAATAACAGGATAGAGTTTTAAGCCATAAATAAGAGCCGTTACTAACAGAGCAGCAATAATAGCGAGCAGAGCATCGAGATAATAACGTTTACGCCTCTGCCCCTGCACCATGCCCACAAACAGTACATGTTCAATTGCATTCATGAGACCTTTGTCCATATCCCCATTTCTCGCTGCGTTGTTCGCAGTACCCTTGAATGAAAAAAGCATATCACACTGCCAATAGAATGTAAAAGCTGTGCTTAAATTCCCTCATTTCTACTCTTGACCCATGAGAAGTGTAGCGCTATACTCAAAGCATGAAAGCACAACGCAGCTTGTTTCTGCTGCTCCTTTTGCTCAGTGGCCTGGCCGCATGTACCCTGGGAATCTGGGGAGCACTATTGTTACATTTATACGCAACGGGCAGTTATGGACCATCGATCCAAATGGAGCGAATGCGTTTGATATCGTCCACCAGAGCACGCCTGTTGTTGGCTATAGTTGGGCTCCAACGCATGAATTTCTTTCGTTTCGCACGCTGGATAGTAATTTCGCCGGGACAGCCGCCGCCAAACAGCTCACCAGCGCGGCTATTACTGGCTTAATCGGAGATGTACCAACGACAGAGAATACTATCGGTGTAGATGGTGGCACGCCAATCCCCATTGCTTTCTCCAATCCCGACGTACGCTATAATAACGCGATATGGAATAACAATGGCACTCGCTTGCTCTTCCGGCAAACCGCAAACGTATCCACCGTGAGTCCTGGTACAGTGGTCTGGTGGGTTTCGCAAAATGATCAGCCAGGCGGTATCGCTATTAAAACACTGCCGAGTTCCTATTCAATTCCATCTGTATCATACAACGCCCAGGACTATATGGTGATAGGCAACTCTGCCAGTGGCGTGTTTACTACGACGTTAGCTGGAACCCACGAGCAGTCTCTGAGTGAGAATGCCCTCGCCGGTCATCCTCTGCCCGCAACGTTGGAACGCGTGCTGTGGCGACCCAATCACCAGAATCAAAGCTTTCTCTATGCAATTAGCTCCACATTCACTGGTGTCACAACCGGCATCACCAGGGTACGCCTCTTATTGGGTACACTCAATGGACAGGTGACGAGATTGGCAACGTGTGCCTGCACACAGTTCGCCTGGTCCCCCGATGGCAACTATATCGTGTATACGACAGGCTCAAGCTATACTATCCTGAATGTACAAAATTCTTCTGCATTCAGTATAACAGGAGAGCGGGGAAGCGTTCCGTACTGGTCCCCCGATGGTCGCTTTTTATTACTCGATGGCACGCATACGTTGACTTTGATCAACGTCGCGACGCAGCAGCAGGAAACGTTGCTGAGCGATGGGCAGACAAGCCAGGCAGCGGAAGCAACGGCTACAGGCTCATCGGTCGATACACTCCTGCAACCAGTGGCGAATAGTCTGTGGGCTGCCGATAGTCGCCACTTGATCTTTCTGACGCGCAATCGTTTGCTATGGCAAGGACAACGACTGAGTACAGGGAACGGACTCTATAGTGCGGCAATTGATGCTAACGGTCGGCCACAGGGCAATCCTACGCTGATTGATAACGGCAATGATTCACAGCCCGGCTGGACCTATGAAGATGCCAATACATCTTTCTTGTACTAATATCTCATCTTCCGCACAGATTACAACGATGCATGCCACTCGTCCCTGAGCAAGCGAGGTAGTATTTATCTTGGTTTTCGAAGAGGCAGCGCTAGCGCAAGTTTCCCTCGTAAGTAAAGCCGAGCCTGAGTGGTAGAGCCTTGGATTGCTCGTTAGCAATATCGATCACTACTTCTGTTCCAAACGCCATTCTACCGCCTCGCAAATCGCCGGAATAGACAAAGTACGTGCTTGCTCCAGCAAAGTCCATGCTTCATTAATTGAGGACATCAAGAACAGACTTGGTGATTGCTTTCCCTTCGGTTGGCAATGCTTGCAGGCTACCAAGTATTTCCTTCCACGCGACAGGCTTCAAAATAATAGGGATAACGCGAGCTGTGCCTGCGTCATGTCTTTCCAATGCCTGCTTCATTTCGATACCAGTACAGTAATCTGAAGCCATAAAATGGCGGCTGATGAGCAAGAGGATAAGATCTGCACTATTGAGGTGCTCAGCGATTTCTTGCTCCCACAATGTTCCTGCCTGCGAGGCCTCGATCATACCATGTCACGATCTTTGAGGAAGCTTTTTCCTGCTCACCAGTGTATCCTCAAACCAAGCGAACTGAGGAGAATGGCGAACGGGCTTTCGCTGGATCTCACGCTCCTCTGCATTCTAGCTTACTGTTGTAGTTACACAATTTATAGCATTGTTTACTATAAAGCTAGACATTAAGAGGATGGTTATGTATAATGCAAAATATACATACACAAATTTCTATAAAGGTAAAGGTGGTTATATAGGCCATTACTGACCAAGCTGGAAAAACTGATAGTGTGCAACGGATCAGCCATACATACTATCAAGTAATTCTCTGTCATTTTTCGTTGATGTGGCACGTTTTTTTGTAGGGTAGGAGGTTTTCTATGAGTCAACCCTGTTCGGTGTGTGGATACCAAAATCCAGCTGATTCTACTTTCTGCATACGCTGTGGGAGTAAAGTGGAGGCAACGCAAGCTTACCAACAATCTTTTCCATCGACACCACTCCAATCTTCGAGTGCTGTCGGTAACACTGGCAACCTTGGTAACGCTGGATACCGTTCGTCCACAGCTCAGGGATATCAAGCGCAAGGTGCGCAGGCACAAAGTATGGCAACATTTTCTTCTGTGCCAGTACAGATGGGCAGCACATCCGGTGCTGCGGGCGGCCAGACAGCGCCACACGCGTTTGCCGGGCGAGGTTCTTTACTAAAACATTATGCGTGGTTACTGCCCGGTGAATACTTAAATGCTGCAAATCTACGTTCGGCAATTCTTGATCTTCTGCGTTTGCGCAACTTTCAGCCTTTAAAGATCAGTACAGAAAAGTTACGGGAAAGTGGATACTGGACCGAAGAACGCGACTACATTATCATGCAGCGCGGAGTAACGACGGTCCTTGTCTATGTTGCACCTGCCGGACATGACCTCTATATATCACGAGCAACAACTGTTCAGCTTTCTTTTGATCCCGTACGTGTTGTTCTTCTCGCCTGCATATTGGGCGAAGTTTTTTTAGGCCCCACAATCATAGAGGGTATAGCAACAAACGCAGCGACTTCTGCAATAGGCAATCCATCATCAGTGGTTGGACCTGCTGTCCTGGTCGGTATCCTTGCACTGCTCTATATTCCCTCAATAATTGTGTTGCTCGCTTTTCTGATTGCTTCATTTAAGCACTGGCTTACTGAGAGAGATTTCTGGGTTTACTTGCGTAGAAACAACTTGCACGACTTTGAAATCGATGATGTCAAGCTCTTAGAACAGGCTACTGACGAAACGGTACATGCAGCAGGGGAACAACTCAAAGTGGATGTTACAAAGATAACCCCACCAGCGCAAAGTGATCAGTCAAGACGTCGTGTGCGTGTTCTCTAAGCAGAAAGGCATAATATGATCATGTATAGTGGGCCTTTCACCAGCTTTTTCACACCGCAGAACAGGTCAGAGCCGGATGCGCTGCTTGGCTTTGAGCTGCCCTCTTTGCCGACGGCGAGTATGACCAGTGCTGCAAAGCAATTGCGTCTGGTCAAAGATCTATGGAACAGTCAGATCACTGGACTGGAGATACGTTTTGTCACAACGCCAGATCTCAAAACCAGTATCTATCTCTTATGCCGGATACGCCGTCCGCCTCAGACAGACAGAAAGGTGTTTCAGAATTTCTGCGCAAATGTCGCTACGCACATCGTACGATTATATAAGGACTGTGGCTATCAACTGCAGCCAATAACCAGTGAAAGGTTGCTCATACAAGCGCTTGCCCCATTCCAGATCCAGGCGTTGGCCGAAGTGCGCCGTTGCGAAGAAATTGAGGTGCTGTATGATGCTTTTGCCGAGTATGAAGTGTATGTGCCTTACTCCTGGGAGTGGGCTATCGGAGAGCAGCTAGCCTTCTTTGACGCACTCACGCAGCAACATAGCCCTGGCCTGGTAAGTATCCACCTGGAGCCGACAATGTTGTATCAGCAGGAAAAAGAGCATCTGCAGCGTGCAAACTCCAGACAGATGCGAGATCTCCTCTGCGCCAGCGGCCCGCGAGGAGAGGAGATCTATCAGCAATATCGAATATACGAGCAAAGGCTGCACCAACCCTACCTGTTGCGTATCTGTCTGGCCTTCCCCGTTCTGCAACCACTAGCACGTCTGGGACAGGAGATACTGAACCAGATCCAGCCTTCTGCTATGCCACCCATGATTCAGTATCCGCAGAATCCGCAGGAATGGCAGGCGGCACTCTACAATCTACGGTATCTGGAATGGCTTCCCTGGGGTAATAGACGCGCAGACACTCCAGATACGGCGCGTCTGCGCTACTTAGTTGACAGTCAAGGAGCTAGCATGGGATTTCATTTGCCTGTCGCGCCTGATCCAATGAGCGGTGGGATTAAAGTATTGCTGATATTCGCTAACCCTTATCAGCAGTATAAACCCTTACGTCTTGGTATGAACGACCGCATCATTCAGGAAGCAATTCATCGCAGCCGCTATCGCGATAATATTTCACTGACAATACACCATGCAGCAACGATTCATGACCTCCGCCATGCTTTACTTGATGAAGAGTTTCAGATCGTACATATTGCCGGACATGGTGTTCATGAGGGGTTGACTTTAGAAGATGAAGTGGGTGTTCCCCACCACGTGCCACCTCAAGCGCTGGCCGCACTCTTTCGTGCCTACAGTGCAACCTTACAGTGTATCCTGCTGAACGCCTGTTATTCAGAGGCCCAGGGAGCACTGATTGCACCTGATATTCCCTTTACCATTGCTATGGAAGGTGAACTGGGAGATAATGAAGCGCTAGAATTTTCCAGAGGCTTTTATGATGCCCTGGGTTCCGGCAAAGGGGTCGAACTCGCCTATCAAGAGGGCTGTCTTTGTGTCGATCTGGTGATCACTGATAAGAAATTTAGGCCAAAACTTTTTAAAAAGCTCTAGCTATTTTAGCAGACAACTTTATGTAGATAGAAAGACAGGTCAGGAGGAAGAACTATGTTCTGTGCATATTGTCGGCAGGAGCTTTTAGAAGATGCCCTCTTTTGCAATCGTTGTGGCAAGCAAGTGCAACTATCTGCGTCAGAGACGCGTGAGTTACTATGGAGCGGCGGCATCCAGCAAACACCTCCAGCAGTGAGTGATATAACGACATCAGAGGCCAATACCGTTTTTTCCGACCCGGCGGGACCATTCATTCCCCCCCATGGGACGATACAAACATCACAAACTCCCCCATCATTTAGTGCACTACAACGTTTTCTGATACGAGCTTTTCAGCCCACGCTGGCCGGAAATGCGCTTTTTGGTATCATCGCAGGATGCATAGTTGCAGTTAGTGCTGGCGCAGTTACATCCTGGCTGATCTTAACGCTCGTTCACATTACCGCACCGCAAACTGCGCAAACTGCTTTTTTAGCGAGTGGTGAAGGCACTATTGATAGCGTTCTTGGTATTACACTCTTGCATATACCTTTGAGAGATAGCTTGCAGCTATTTCTCGTGATGCATGGAGTGAGTATCCATCTTCTCTATGGCACGACTAGCAATACTGTCACAGCTCCATTGCATGGTTTATTGATCATACCCGCCGTGTTTTTAATCGTTGGTGGATATATTGCAGCCAGCACAGACTTACACAATCAGATACAGAGGAGCTTTGTGCGAGGAGCAGCAATTGCTCTTCCTTATACACTGCTACTTCTGATCTTATCCTGGCAGGTAAATGGGAACATACCAATACCAGCAAACACCGCAGGATCAACGCAAGACACATTAATGGTAGACACCACATCAATCTTCGTTTTTGGGCTACTGTGGGGAGCGCTCTTTGGCCTGCTGGGCGCATCCTTAAAGATAGCGCATGGTCAATGGAGACATCTCATACGCAGATATCTCTACACAAATGCTCACTCGCAAATTGCCGGTATGATTACAGGAGCATGTTATGCCTGCATATTGGGGCTTGGCCTCTCTTTCCTCACGCTGTGTGGCCTTCTGGCATACACAGCATTTTCGACCCCTTTGCTGGCGAGAAATCTCTGTATTGCCGGTAATTGGCAAGCACTGCTGGCATGGGGTATTGCTCAGGGGCCACTACATGCTATCAATCTTTTCTTTTTCTCATTTGGTGCCTCTATTATTACCCATATACCACAAACAGGACAAGAGCAATGTTTTTATACTGATTTGTCACGAACTGCATTCACGCTACATAATCCCAACCTGCATCTCACACTATGGACCTATACGCTGCTCCTTATCCCTGCACTTAGCCTGTTTGTCGGAGGACGTATCAGTGTTGCTATCTCCAGGGCACAGGGCAAAGGTCCCAGTGCTATTAGTGGAGCGCTGATAGCTGTTCCCTTTACCATAATTATGCTCTTCCTGACGTTTATCAGCACGATAACAGACACCATTACCTTCCCAGGAGCCTCTACAGCATATGTACAATCGGTAGGCACAAGCGCAAGTGATGTACTCTTATGGGCATTACTAAGTGGTGCACTCTTTGGCGCACTTGGCGGAGTCTATCAGGGAAGCATGGCGAAAAGTTGGCACAAGCGATTTTTAGCGCTCCCCGCTTTCGTTATAGAACTCCTTGCACAGCCGGTTTATCTCCTCCTTATGCTTCTAAGCAAACAGCCAACATCTTCGCTACGCAACTCTACACGTAGTCTACTCTATGGCACTCTTTCTTGCGTGCTTTTACTGGCTATCGCAACTGCAGTGGTAGGATCGTTGCTGATTGTAGACAATCAAATCATCACGCAACAAGTGAACCAGCACGTACGTGATATTGCCTCAGTCTTACTAATCACCATCCCAGGCTTGCTCTTGTTCTGTGCATGTACTACAGCTGTGTGTCGAGATCCCGTAGAAGAAGCACAGCACAAACTCATCTGACAAAAAGGGAATACGTATCAATGATGACTAAAGGAGATATAGCCATGCAAGAAACAGAACTTTATGCCGATAAAACATTTCACCGAGAGCACAGTAGCTCACGTCAGCGCTCAGTCCAGTTGATAACGGCCATACTTCCTGTGCTAATAGTTGGCATAGTGGTGGGAAGTCTCGCTGGCTTGCAATGGGCGGGACAGCGGGGCATTACATTGGGATACCCTTTGCCGCAGGTTCAGATCACCGCGCCAGCAACAGGTACGCTTATCCGTAATCAGAGCTATCAGTTTTCCGCTAAAGCCAGTGGGCGAGAACTCTCTTATTTTTGGGACTTTGGTGATCAGAGTACGGGTAGCGGTGCCAGTGTCAGCCATGCCTATCAAAGTAGTAACACCTTTATCGTTACGGTCACTGTGACCGATGCAGCAGGTCATCAGGCTACACAGTCGGACAAAATGACCGTTGTACCGCCAGCACCACAAGCACTTTTCACTTACTCTGCTGGATTCAACAACTATATCTACTTTGATGCATCCGGTTCCGTTGCTGATTCAAGTACCTATATAGAAAATTATAACTGGAATTTTGGCGACGGTAGTGCTACCGATACTACCTCGTACTCGCAGGATACACACTACTATAGCAATGCAGGGACATATCAAGCCACACTAATTGTAACTGATGCCACGGGGCAAGTCAGTAGTCCCTATACTGTCGCGGTTACTATCTCACAGCAGTCATAGGGTATGACAGCAGGGTGATAGGACAATAAATCACTGGCGGCCTCAAGCTTGCCAGTGATTTATTGTCCGTGGACACTACAGACTCAACGAATGAACTGCATCCGTAGTGTCCTTGTTGATTGTGCTTCTACATCTTGTCCCGCAGAGATATGACTTCTGGCAACAACCATAATCGCACCCGCTAGGGATGCAGAAAGTAGTAGAGCGGTGCCAGCACCAGCGTAACTGTGCTCAATAGCTTGATTAACACGTGGAGCGAAGGTCCTGCAGTATCCTTAAAAGGATCACCAACGGTATCCCCAATCACACTGGCTTTATGTGGCTCACTCTTCTTCCCCAGCACAATTGCTGCAGGATCGTCGCTATCCGCCACCTGACCTTTGACATTCACGCGCAAAAAACCGGCCTCAATGTACTTTTTCGCATTATCCCAGGCCCCACCGCTATTATTCAGGAAGAGGGCCATGACAATACCACCCATCGTACCAGCCATGAGCATGCCAGCAGCGGCCTCCGGTCCCAGAATAACGCCGACGGCCACCGGCGTAAGCACAGCAACGGCACCTGGTAAGATCATAGCTCGCAGAGCTCCATTGGTGCTGATATCAACGCAACGTGCATAATCAGGATCGACGCGCTCATCAGGATTCTCAGCCATGATATTCGGCATATCATGGAACTGACGCCGCACCTCTTCAATCATGCGTTTTGCCGCCGTACCTACGGCACGAATAGCCAGCGAACTGAAGAAGAAGATGAGCGTAATACCGATCAAAGCAGCAATGAAGATGGTGATATTTGCCAGATTTATGTTATACACCGCTGCATCGTGCTTGAAACCATAGAGCACATCCAGGTAGGCACTGAAAAGCAAGAAGGCGGCGAGCGCGGCTGAACCTAGCCCATAGCCCTTGGTAAGAGCTTTCGTTGTGTTGCCTACACTATCAAGCGCATCAGTCACATTACGTACTGCATCAGATTGACCGCTCATCTCACTGATGCCACCTGCATTATCGGTGATAGGACCAAATGTGTCCATGGTTAGGATATAAGCACAACTCATCAGCATGCCTACAGTAGCCGCTGCAGTTCCGAAAATACCGCTGACATTTATAATGCCACCATAGACGCCACCAGACACATGAACCTGACTACCAAAAAAGTAGGAGAGTCCAAGAGCAGCGCAAATAGCGAGCACAGGCATGACAACGCACTCAAAACCAACTGTCACCCCGCTAATGATCGTCGTCGCGGGTCCCGTCAACGAAGCTTCGGCAATTTCTCGCACGGGACGCCACGTTCCTGCTGTATAGTATTGCGTGATAAACACGAATGCTATGCTGAGCAGTATACCCACGCACCCTGCAAAGCTATACCAGATCCAGGCTGCGATACCCATACTGCCCGTTGCTGTGCCTCCGCGCAGCAAGAGATAGCATCCTATAAAGATACCAACGGCTGAGAGGACGCAGGTAATATAGTAACCGAGGTTCAATTGATGCATAGCAATCACACTAGGATTGCGACCTGCAGCCTGATCAGGCTCAATGACACGCGTTGGACGAATAAAGAGCACACCAACAGCTGAGGCAATGATACCAAAGGCACCAAGCACGAGAGGGAAAAGCATCCACCCAACGTTGCCAGTTATCTGGTACAATGTTGCACCCAGAAATCATCGTGCCAATATTTTCGGCGGCAGTTGACTCAAAGAGGTCTGCACCACGTCCAGCACAGTCACCCACATTATCGCCGACCAAGTCAGCGATTACCGCTGGATTGCGTGGATCGTCTTCAGGGATGTTCGCTTCGACTTTTCCGACCAAATCGGCTCCCACGTCAGCCGCTTTGGTATAAATACCGCCGCCGAGCTGCGCAAAAAGCGCGACAAAACTCGCACCAAAGCCAAAGCCGACGATCAAGGAAGGCGTCACGCCAGGATTGGTCAGTCCCCCAAACGACATAAAGAGCAGAGAGACTCCCAGCAACGAGAGCGCGACGACCATGAAGCCAGAAACAGCTCCTCCGCGTAAAGAAACAACCAGGGCTTCTCCCAGGCTACGCGTGGCTGCGCTGGCAGTACGGCTATTTGAGCGCACCGCGACAGACATACCGATGTAACCGGAGACACCAGAACAAAAGGCTCCCACAAGGAAAGCCAGCGCAGTATGCCAGGCAAGGTTGATTTTATCAGCCTGTGAACCCTGACCTAGCAGTGCAAGGATCACTGCTACGACCACTGCCGCTACCACCGCCAACAGTGTGATCGTCCGATACTGACGCTTCAGAAAGGCATTCGCACCCGCAAAAATAGCCCTTGCGATTTTTTGCATACCAGGCGTTCCCATATCCTTATGGAGTACATAATAGACAAGGTAGACGGCAAACAATACCGCAAGAAGGCTCACTACTACGGGAACCCAGATGTAGTTGACCATAAAAAAGACTTCCTCCTCAAGAAGGTCGGTACTTCCTCTTAAATTCAGTCAGAAATACTGCTATCACTGCCACTTGACAGACCGCCACTCCCCCTTGGACCGCCACAAACGCGGCTACCGCCGCTAGCGCTGCGCGCTCATGTGACGGAGCGGAGGAAACGCTCTGATCAGGACTCGCTTTCGGCTCACCTGGCAGAGAGGGGTTCGCTTCGCTCATCTGACTGCAAGGCATTTCTCACCATTCAACCCTTGTGTGCAAGGCCCTTCAGCATCCTGCATACGACGATTATATTAGGGGAGTTGGGCACCTTATCAGGTAGAAATTCGCTACTACTTCTCATAGAACATCGTTTTTATTTATCACACCGCCTCGCTTCTTGTCAAGATTTGAAAGCGAGCCAGCGCGATGCGATGCCAGTGCCAGCGGCAGTGAAAACCAGAAGGTTGATCCTTTCACCTTTGCAAACTGATGGGAATAAGCATCGCTCGGTGAGCAAGTGGTTCTTCCCATCAGAACGTGTTGTATACAGGAGTACGTACGGTGAACGAAGCTAGAACCTACTGTACAAATACATGAAGGAATATGTCAAGCTGATCCGTGTTCCCTGGCTCTACACTTTGTGGTAGCAGCACAAGCGAAGAACGTGCTCTCTGTCCAGCAGAGCATTGACCATTCTCTCTCTAGTTTGCTCTTTAACAAGCATATTGTCAAGTAATATGACGACGACAGAAATTGCCTTGCATATGTTTTAATACAATTTGTGCAGCTCTCCGTGTACAAGTCGTGCATTTAGGCCCTTCAGATATATATATAAGTTTTACAATGCATGTATACTGTAGATGAGTGGAAAGTTGGGAAGTATAGTGTAGAGGCATGTGAGCAGAGATTGCAGAAGATACCATCTGACACCATCACTTTATTTGAAAGGAGCAATCTGCGATGGCAAAAACAACCGAAGAGCAACCACTGGCCGAGAAGATCGAGATCATTGATCGGCCCGACGAAATAACAGAGAAAGGCAAATCCAAATCCTGGCTTACTATCCCCCTCATTCTTATTGTAGCCGTACTTGGCATTTTATTCCTGGTACGTCGTTTCAACAGCGACGAGGAATAGGACAGAGCTGTGCTCCAGGTGTCTCCTTGTATGATGAGATATCTGGAGCACCTATTTTTTCAGAGGACAAACCATTGTCGTTGATGGTGGATCAACGGCATGGTAACACGATACAAGATGAAGGTGTACTTCGCCATTATGGACCATAAAAGGCTGGTTGAAGCCACTTCTCCTATTTGTTTCTGCAGGCGAAATCTGCTATGATACACAGATAATAGCTCACTGAAATTGAGGTGTGTTTTTATGGATTTACGCGGAAAACGCGTCCTGGTAATGGGACTGGGCTTGCAAGGATCGGGCATGGCTGCTGCCCGTTTCGCAGCTCAGCAAGGAGCCATTGTGCGCGTGACAGATATGAACTCGGCAACAGTCTTAGCTCCCAGCGTGCAAGCTCTGGCAGGATTACCAATAGAGTTTGTGTTGGGACAACATCGCGCAGAGGATTTCCGCTGGGCTGAGATGGTCATTCGTAATCCCGGTGTGCCTCATACATCGCCTTATCTCCAATTGGCCCGTGAACATGGAGCGCAGATCGAAATGGAGATTGCGCTCTTCTTTCTCGCCTGTCCAGGACGGATTATTGGTATCACGGGCACACGCGGCAAGACAACGACTGCCAGCTTGCTCTATGAAATTTTGCGCTCAAGTGGTAGACACACACTGATTGGTGGTAACGTAGCAGGCGTAGAGACACTCTCACTCTTGCCGCAGATTACTACAGAGACATGTGTGATATTGGAATTATCGAGCTGGCAACTTGAAGGGTTGGCTCCGCATAAGATCAGTCCGGCGGTTGCGCTGATGACCAATGTCTATCCAGATCACCTCAACACTTATAGTGGGATGGAAGAGTATGCCTCGGCAAAAGCCAATATTTTCCGCTATCAGGACACAACAGGTGTAGCACTTTTCAACTATGATAACCCCTGGACACGACGCTTTGGAGAAGAGGCGATTGGACAGACCTGGTTTACCAGCCTGCAACAGGGAGGAAGTTTCGCACGTGGCTCTACACAGATTGAACCCTTCATTTTCACAGACACTCCGCTACCAGGAAGACATAATCTTGAGAATGTGCTGCTGGCTACAACGGCTGCGCGCTTACTAGCTATCCCGGATGCAGTGATTGCCACAACGGTACGCCATTTTCGAGGTATTGCACATCGGCTAGACGAGGTATGCACGCTCAATGGCGTTCATTTTATCAACGATAGCACCAGCACGACGCCAGTCGCAGGTCAGGTAGCCCTGGAGGCATTCGCGGCACCAATCGTCCTGGTTGCGGGTGGCAATACCAAACATTTACCTTTAGAACGCTGGCCCGAACGCATCGTGCAACGCTGTCGAGACGTCATCCTGCTCGCTGGTACTGGAACCGATGAATTACTTCCCACATTACAAGCCGAGATACAGAAACAAGCAGTAAGCGATCCCGTACGCGGCGTATTTACTGGTCTGAAGCAAGCATTGGATCAAGCTGTGAAGCTAGCACAACCAGGCGATGTACTGCTCTTTTCGCCTGGTTTTACCAGTTTCGGTATGTTCCTCAATGAATTTGATCGTGGTGATCAGTTTGTCGCATACGTACGTGCATTATGAAGAAGTCGTCTCCTCTTAAGCTTGCGCGTGAGCAACTTGGTTGGTCACAAGCCAAAGTAGCAGAAGAGTTGCAAGTCACTAGCAGAACTATCGCCCGCTGGGAGCAAGGGCAGGCCACCCCTTACCCCTATTACAGGGAACAGCTTTGCTCTCTCTTTGGGAAGAATGCTCACGAGCTAGGTCTATTATCAGAGGTAGAAGAGGTAGAAGATAATGAGAAGCAGGCGATCGTGCCTGCTGTTAATATTACAGTTTCCCCTACGCTCTCGCCCTTTCTTTTCGATCCCATTATCCCTGAAGCACCGGGTAACGCCAACCACTTGCTAGGACGTGATGTCTTATTGGACCAGATAAAGCATCGTTTGCTGCAAGGCAAGAGCCAGGCCTTAACGGCACTCAATGGGCTGCCTGGTATCGGCAAGACAGCTCTGGCGGTCGCCCTTGCCGCAGATCGACATATCCAGGCATACTACTATGATGGTGTTCTCTGGGCAGGACTGGGTCCTGATCCTAATATGCTGAGCCAATTGACGCGCTGGGGAACCTTGCTGGGGATCAGGGCCTGCGATGTAGAAGACGCAACGAGCCTGGAGTCCTGGTGGCGCACATTGTCTGCAACGGTTGGTTCACGGCACATGCTGATCGTTATCGATGATGTCTGGAGTGCTGAGGATGCCCTATTGCTCAGGATTGGAGGCATCAACTGCGCCCATCTGGTGACGACACGCTCACCCCAGGTGGCCTTCGCTTTCGCTCAGGAGGGAACAGTCGTCGTGCCTGAGTTAGAAGAAGCCGCTGGATTGGCATTGCTTGCCCGCTTCATTCCTCAATTCGTCGAGCAGGATGAAGAGGTCGCTACTGAACTCGTGCGCACTGTGAGTGGCTTACCCCTGGCTATCAAGCTGATGGGCCATCATCTGGCTTCTCAGGCGTTCTCCGGCCAAGCACGGCGACTCCGAACTGCCATCACTATCTTACAGGACGCACAGCAACGCCTGGCGGTCAGCGTACCCTCCAAATGGCATGAGCTTCCGCCCAGTTTGCCAAAGAATACACCGCTTTCGTTGCAAGCCGCCATTGCGGTCAGTGATCAGCATCTGAGCAAGCAGGCGCACGCCATGCTCCGCGCTCTGGCGGTTTTGCCTGCCAAGCCCAATAGCTTTTCGGAAGAGGCTGCTCTGGCGATCAGCCAGGAACCTGTAGAGGTGTTAGATGCCTTGTGGGATGCAGGGTTGCTGGAGGGAAGCGGATCGGGGCGTTATACGCTGCATCAGACCATCGTCGACTATGCTCGTAGTCAGTATCAGGACACGCAAGCGAGACAACGACTGGTCAATTTTGTGGTGCAGTGCTTACAAACCCATGAACATGACTACGGGACGCTGGAATTAGAGGCAAACAATCTTCAAGCGGGGTTGGACGCAGCTCTGGCATTAGGGATGCACCACGAACTGGTGGCAGGCATTACCGCCTTCGTTACCTATATGCGTGTGCGCGGACGCTATGCTCTGGCCGATTACTACCTGCAAGAGGCTATCAAGACCACTATGCAGCAGAAAAGCCAGGCCGAGTATGTTATGCTCCTGCAATGTTTAGCTGATTTTTCTGAACTGCGTGGAGAGTATGATCAGGCTGCGCGCTATAGCCAAGAAGGGTTGGAGTTGGCACTGCAACAGGGGCAAAGAGAGACAATGAGCGCGCTGCTAACCACCCTGGGGAATGTGGCGCTGCACCGTGGAGACTACGCGCAGGCCCAGATTTATTTTGAGGAAGGATTACAGATAGTCCGGCAACTTGATGAGAAAAAGCAGATCTGTACACTCCTCTGTTCTCTCGGGCGAGTTGCGCGTTTTCAGACTCGTTATGCGCAAGCAAGGAATCTGCTACTGGAAGGACTTCGCGCTAGCTCGCCAGCAAGAATATCAAGAAAATAGTATTCTCCTGCTTATCCATCTGAGTGAAGTTGCACGCTACATGGGTGATTACAGTCAGTCCGAGCAATATGGTCTTGAAAGTCTTTCTTTAGCACGTCAGTTGCAGCATTATCAATATTTGAGTCTTGCCTTGAATAGTTTAGGTGCCAGTGCGTGGGCACGAGGGAGCTTGGCACAAGCTGAGACCTATTTTCTGGAGGGACTGGCGGTTGCGCGACAGATTGGACATCGTGAGCAGATTTGCCGTATCCTGGCGAATCTGGGAATAGTCTCTACGTACCCATTTCAGACTAAGTATAGCCAGGCTGAGCAGTATCTGCGCGAAGGCCTCGATCTGGCTCGCCATATCCAGCACGCTAGTACGTTACCGACTCTACTCACGGGACTCGGTGTCACCATCGGGATACAGGGTGATTATGAGCAAGCTAATCTCTACCTGCAGGAGAGCCTCGAGATCGCTCGAAGCCAGAAAGCTCCCTGGCATGCAATTACTGCCCTCACCTGTTGGGGAATGCTCCACCTCGAGTATCAACACATCGATGCAGCGGTAGCAGCCTTCCAGGAGGTTTTGGCGGTTGATAAGAAATCGAAGCAAGACCCTCTCATGGTAGCATCAGCTCGCTATCGACTAGCAATTATTATGGCGCAACGGGGAGAGGTCGCGGAAGCCTATCGTTTAGGACAGGAAAGTCTGGTTCAGTATGAAGCAACAAAGAACTATATGGCTGACGAAGTCAGACAGTGGCTGCAAGGACTCATGGCAAAAGATCCGCAACTGGGTGCTGATCATCCTGATACCAGGGAAGGTGAGGAAAGAACTGGTTTGGACTCTCTGTCCTGAAAAGGTGCAATAGCCATACAGACATGATACAATAACGGTGCGCTTCATTCAGACCTTGTGCCTTTGCTCCAGCGGTGTACAGAGGTCAGCGCCATAAACGACTACTTACATTTTCAGTTGGGGATGAAAAATATCCATGTCATCTGTTCTTTTAGTCCTGGCATGTCTTGTTGCCTATATCAGTGGCTTAATTATGATCATGCGTATGACGCCTTTGCTCCTTGTACGAGCTTTCGACGAAGGCCTTTTTATGGTCATCGCAGCAGCGGATATTCTGGGAGGTCTGCTGGCCTTTGGAGGAGTCGTCGTACTCCTGCTCATGTTTAATGCTACCATTAGTGTACGTGTTCTTGACTTCTTTTTGCTCGCTGGCATACTCCTGGTGGCATTGCGCCAGGCTTTACACAGTTTACGCCTGGATGGCATTATGGGGACATTTCGCGTTTCACGTATAATCGCAGGAACGTACGGACTCTTTCTGGCGGCTGCGGCTGTTTTTTATATCGTCCAGCTCTTTCTTCCGACAAGTTCTTAAACCCCAAAATCCTTCCCTCTTTCCCTCTTTTCTTGAAGTGATACAGAGGATAGTATGGAAGGAGGAACGAAAAACACGGCATGTTTTTCAAGATTCGGATGTTGGAGATAATACGATGGGACGATCTAAAGAAGTTCCTCAACCAGAGAACTCGGAACAAGTGCCCAGAAATGTTCTAACAGATGCTCTACGGACAATGCAAATGGACAAGAAAACATCCAAAGAAATTAATGCAATGTTCGACAAAGCCATAAAAGAAGCGATGGTGGTAATAGAATCAATAGAAGATCAACAAAAAGAATTACACGAAATATCCAGGATAGAGACATCAGATGCCAAAAGAGTTTTTAATGAAAATTCGTGCATTCGCAGATTATACGATAAAAATATAGGTATAAGCATTAATGATGCATTAATAGTATATAAAGCTTATAAAGCGATTGATCGTTATATGCCACATATAATATCCTCTGTCAATAGAGCAAAAGAAATGAAAGCAGATTTCATAGGTAGGTTTGAAAATAGTGCGCGTCCAGGTAAACCAATAAATCCTGAGAGGTATCATCAGGTTATTGAGCGCATGGATGATATTATACATGAAGTACGTGATAATTTCGAACAGTTATCTAGCACAAAGAAAATGTTGAGTCAGTTATACTCAAGAGGATTTCATCGCAATATTGGCGATGATGTACGTAATAATCAATGGGAGGGATTCGAAGTAGTTGAAGAGGAAAATCCTGAAAATAAAGAGATACAAGCACTATTTGAAAGAACTAAAGAAAAAACAACTGGTAAAATTTCATCAATAATAGATAAACATAATGAAACAATGAGAGTTGCCAGTGAAGGGGTAGATAGTGTAACTGAGAAGGTTAGAGTTGCTAAAGAAGAAAATGCTGGTCGAATAGTGGAAAGTGATGCATCTATACTATTTACAGCGGATAGAACATTTTTTGATGCTCAAAAAAATATAATAGATAATATAAAATCAGCAAAAGAATCAAGAGATGCATTTAAGATGATGTTCGAAAATAGTGTAATGAAAAGAGAAATAAGCAGTAAAATCGTGTATGATGTTATTTATCCTATAAATGTATTCATAAATAGAGCGCGCGATAGTTTGCGAGAACTTTCTAGTACAAGAGCGGATTTGCACAAATTGCTCCAAGATTCCGGTTTGAGCGCTGAGTGAAGAAGGGAATCTTACCCATAGGGCAAAGTTGGCATCGTTTCCAGGCTTTGTCTTCGTACGTATATCTGAAATGAACCCGAGCGTTCCCGCTGGGAAGGGAGGGTTTGACAAATTCGCTCTCCATATGTAGTCTATGAGTATGGCAAGACAACCAGATATGTCACCTCTTCTTGTGGTTGTTCTGGAAAGGGAGCGAATGTATGGTAAAGTATGTCCTCGCATTGGATCAGGGTACAACAAGTTCTCGCGCTATCCTCTTCAATCATAATGGAGCTGTTGTGAGTGTTGCGCAGCAAGAGTTCCCTCAGATCTATCCTGCTCCCGGACTGGTTGAGCATGACCCAGAAGCCATCTGGGAGAGCCAGTTGCAGGTGGCACGACAAGTTCTCAGACAAGCCAGTGCTAGCGCGGCTGATATCGCGGCCATCGGTATCACTAATCAGCGTGAAACCGCGCTTGTGTGGGAGAAAGCCACTGGCAAGCCCGTCTTTAACGCCATCGTCTGGCAAAGTCGCTTAACTGCGCCTATCTGTGAAGAACTGATGGCCAAAGGCTTTGACAAGGAGATCCGCAAGCGCACGGGATTGGTCACTGACCCCTACTTCTCAGGCACCAAGGTGAAATGGATTCTGGATAATGTCGCAGGTGCCCGCGAGAAGGCTGACCGTGGCGAACTGCTCTTTGGTACAGTTGATACCTTCTTATTATGGCGACTTTCCAAGGGTCGTATCCATGTTACCGACTATACAAACGCATCGCGTACACTGCTCTTCAATATCTATACTCGTGAGTGGGATGATGCGTTGCTGAAGGAACTGGGTGTTCCCCGCTCAATGCTGCCAACTGTGATGCCGTCTAGTGCGGTCTATGGTGAAACCGATACGGAGTTCTTTGGCGCTCCGATCAAGCTGGCAGGGATCGCGGGTGATCAGCAGGCTGCCACCTTTGGACAGGCGTGCTATGAAGTCGGTATGGCGAAAAATACCTACGGGACTGGCAGTTTTATGCTTATGAATACCGGTGCGGAAAGCGTGCCTTCGCGGAATGGTCTTCTCACAACCATTGCCTGGGGCTTGAACGATCCTGCGCATGCCGATATCACGTATGCTCTGGAAGGCAGCATTTTTGTCACAGGTGCGGCAGTGCAATGGTTGCGCGATGGCCTGAAGGCGATCAAGAATAGTGTTGATGTTGAGGCGGTAGCTGCGACTGAGCCTGATAATGGCGGCG
Source organism: uncultured Chloroflexia bacterium (assembly GCA_963802635.1). Classification (GTDB taxonomy): domain Bacteria; phylum Chloroflexota; class Ktedonobacteria; order Ktedonobacterales; family Ktedonobacteraceae; genus CAVTLG01. The sequence continues at coordinate 171,923 of CAWDJJ010000002.1, forward strand.
TCTACTTTGTGCCAGCCTTTGTTGGACTGGGCGCACCCTACTGGGACCCATATGCCCGTGGCGCGATTGTTGGCCTGACCCGTGGCTCAACTATTGGGCATGTTGCACGCGCCACGCTGGAATCGATGTGCTACCAGACGCGTGATGTGTTGGAGGCGATGGTTGCTGATAGTAAGGTTGACCTGAAAGCCCTGCGTGTTGATGGTGGCGCGTCGGTGAATAATTTGCTGATGCAATTCCAGGCGGATATCCTGGGTGTCCCAGTACAACGACCGAAGGTGCCCGAAACAACTGCTCTCGGTGCAGCTTACCTGGCAGGACTAGCAGTAGGCTACTGGGCCAGTCAGCACGAGGTCGCGGAACAGTGGGCGGTTGATCGTACGTTTGAGCCAAAGATGAGCGCAGATCAACGCAATGATCTCTATGCTCACTGGAAACGTGCCGTTGAGCGTTCTTTGCATTGGGAGCAAGCGTAGGCGGGTGTCTCATGGAGAGAGTGATGCAACCATTATCATCAACAATCAGAACAAGCAATTTCTCGGCGCTCGCTAAGCAGCATTTTGATGTGCTTGTCATCGGCGGTGGTGTGACAGGTGCAGGCGTAGCGCTTGATGCGGTCGCTCGTGGCTATACGGTTGCACTTGTCGAGAAAAGGGATTTTGCCAGTGGCACCAGTAGTAAGTCGACAAAGCTCGTTCATGGTGGCATACGGTACCTACCGAACTTCGATTTTGCCTTGGTTCATGAAGCTCTGGTCGAACGTGGGTTACTCTTGCAGAATGCGCCATATCTTGTCCATCCGGTAGAGTTTGTGCTGCCTATCTATGCAGGCGATAGGCATCCGGTTGGTATGCCGTTCACAACGCCGGGAGGCATTGGACTTAATTTCCTGCTCAATATCGGTCTCACGCTCTACGATGTCTTGGCTGGTAGGCGCAATATCAAGCGGCATCGTCATTTGCGATGTGAAGCGGTTTCGCGTCTTGCTCCCACACTTGTGACACAAGGACTCAAAGAAGGCTTTACGTATTACGACGCACAGACGAATGATGCCCGTTTGACGATGGCCCTGATCCGTACGGCAGCTCAGTATGGAGCCACCATTACGAATTATACGGAAGCAATATCCTTCATTGAGGAACAGGGTAAGATTACTGGCGTTGTGATACGGGATCAGTTCAGCGGAGAGGAGTCCGTGGTACACGCGCGTCATGTGGTCAACGCAACCGGCGTGTACGCTGAGCAGTTAGAGGAGCGTACGGGGACCGAGCCACAGGTACATATAGAGCCAAGCAAGGGCGTCCATCTGGTGCTCTCACGTCAGGATCTTCAGCTGGGTGACGCGGCGATTGTGCTACCTGAAACGGAAGATAAGCGCATTCTGTTTCTTGTTCCCTGGGGATCGCGCGCGATCTTTGGCACTACCGACACAGGCTCCGGCGATCTGGATCATCCACAAACCACGCATGAAGATGTCGCGTATCTGCTGAAATATCTGAATCGCTACCTGACACTTCATTTAACTGAAAAGGATATTATCAGTACCTACGCGGGCTACCGTCCGCTGGTGAAACCTCGCAATACGAGTGCATCGACGGCAAAGTTGTCGCGCACCCACGCCGTTTTGCAGAGTGCCTCTGGACTCGTGACTATTGTAGGCGGCAAATTAACAACGTATCGCCGTATGGCCCAGGATACGGTTGATGTTCTCAGTCGTCGTGATGGGAGCAAGCCAATGCATCCAACGGTCACGTTGCCTCTGCAAGGTAGCGCCGGTTGGGTCAGGGTGCAAAAGGATATCGAACATCGTGCTGCGCGGCTTGGACTGACAGCGGAGACGATTAAACATCTCGGGAGCAGCTATGGATCGGAGACACACACGGTGTTAGATCTGGTCGAGCAAGAGCCATCCCTATCGACGCGTCTCATCGCTGATCTGCCATATATTAAGGCGGAAGTACTGTATGCCTGCCGTCATGAGATGGCACAGACACCTGAAGATGTGTTGGCGAGAAGGACATCGATTGCGCTAGAGGATAGACAACGTGGTTGCGGGGTAGTGGAGGACGTTGTAGCAATCATGGCTCAGGAACTCGTCTGGTCGCCTGAACAGCAGCAAGCACTGGTAGATGACTACCGATATGAGATTCAGCGCGAGATCGCAGGTGAACAATAAGCTTAATGAGCCGTCGTTTTCTTATGTTGCTGAGTCGATTTCATAGAGATCAGGCGCAGATGATTGGCAAGATGCGCGTTGAAAGTCAACCCCTCTCCCCATTCAGGATAGGTTGGGTGCAGAACCAGAAAAGCCAGCGGGATCACATACTGAATAAACACTTTTACGTCCATATCCGTGAGCAGAGTTCGCAGATGTTGCGGAGACGGTGCAAGCCATTTCTTTTCGGTTGCTAGCCCATCTGTCAGAGGAGTATCATACACACTAGCAGATTGTTCAACTGATCCAGAAGTATAACCCAGGAGAGAGAGACCATCCACCGGCAGGGTATGCTCAGCATCAAGCACCTCCCCATCAACCCACTGCTGAACGGTCTGACAAAGATCGGAGTCGGAAAGGGCCAGCAAATCAACTTGAACTTGTTTGGCAAAGGTGCGCGTTCGACTGTTCATCTTCATAAAGAAACCTTTCCAAAGAAAGCAATCTAGCAGACGCCCAAGTCACACCTCATGTTTGCCGGTGAAAACATGAAAGGGTAACTGTGGTTAAAACGCAGCATGTGCCGTACAATCCCAATCTTTGTATGCTCGGCCAACTTGAAAATATGGAGCGATACGCACATTGAGATGGCAGCATCCAATGTGCGTAACAGGCAGCACAATTATCGATAGCAATCTAAAGATTTACCAGCGAGACCGGCGTTGGCCGCCTCCACGACTAGAGGACCCTTGCGATTGAAAACAATCACTGCAATAGACAGGCCTGTCGTCACGCGGCTGGAAAGGTACTTGTGCTTCATTTCCACAACTGGCGCAGGTAACAGTATACATCTGACGTGGCTCACGGTCGCGTGAACCGCCGCTACGACCACCGCCATAACCGCCTTGTCCGCCAGATTGCTTCCGTGCAGCTCGACAAGAGGGACAACGGCTAGGTTTATTTGTTAGTCCACGGCTTGCATAGAATTCTTCCTCGCCAACAGTAAAAGTAAACTCCTGATTGCAATCGCGACAATACAGTGTCTCATCAGCTAGTGCCATTTTTCTTCTTCACTCCGGGGCAAACGCCCAATAAACTCTTCTGTATCGCGCAGCTTACAATAGAAGACCTACTCCGAGCAACAATGCACTATACAGCGTGCCGCAATTATACCACATTGTTTCAGGGAACGGTACACCCAAATTGTCCCAAATCTATCCACGAACATTTGAACATAACATGAAGCTGTTCCTTGCTTGAAAGAACCCAAAGCTGTGCTCGCGAAAATATCATACACAAATTTCTATTGTTCTCTTTCGATCCCTCAGCGATGGTGACACGTGTGCTAAAATAGCATCAGCGATAACAGAAAGAAGGAATACGCAGGCTTGATGCTGGCTGCAATGTTCTATGGACCCATGGATGTACGCATGGAAGAGCGTCCCATCCCACCGGTAGGAGCAGGCGAAGTGCTCCTTCAAGTGGCAGCCGCGACGACATGCGGAACCGATCTAAAAACGTATCGTCGCGGACATCCCTTGCTCTTTCAACATCCACCGGCAGGCTTCGGTCACGAGGTTGCCGGTGTGGTGGCGGCAGTAGGATCTGGCGTGACACAGTGCCACGAGGGTGATGCAATTGTCGTGGCAAACTCTGCGCCATGTTTGCGCTGCTTCTTCTGTCGGCGGGGCCAATACAGTCTTTGTGAGGATCTTTTGTTCCTCAATGGAGCGTACGCCGAATATCTGCTCGTGCCTGAACGCATCGTGTGCCAGAACCTCTACAGGCTACCAGCCAATACTTCATTCATCGCGGCAGCTCTGACAGAGCCATTGGCCTGTGCATTACATGGAGTTGACGCCAGCGAAATCGCCTCGGGCGATACAGTCGTGATCATGGGTGCCGGTCCATTGGGACTCCTGCTCACTGCGCTGGCGAAACTACGTGGCGCGCAGGTCATAGTTACCGGACGTGGGGCCGAACGCCTGCAACTCGGACGCTATTTCGGCGCTGATACGCTCATCGATGTTAGTTCACTCTCTCCCACCGCCCAGTGTGAAGCCGTACGCGCACAGACAGAGGGACAACGCGGAGCAGACGTGGTGATAGAAGCCGTAGGCACACCCGAAACATGGACACTGGCAACCAGCATGGTACGGCCCGGTGGCCTAGTAAACTTCTTTGGTGGCTGTCCCTCAGGCACACAGGTAGCGCTGGAAACACGTCCCCTCCACTATGGCGAGTTGACAACAAAAGGGGTGTTCCACCATACCCCCGCCTATTTTGCCCAGGCGCTCGACCTTATCATCGGTCGGCATATTGATGTTGAAGCATTAATTACCAGGCGCGTTCCACTTGCCGCAACACTGGATACACTGAATCTCCTCTTACACAAACAAGGCGTCAAATATGCGCTGATTCCTCCAGCCTTTGCGCAATGTCTGGAGCCAGTAGCAATCCCTGGGTAATCAGTTGACGATAGAGCTGAATAACCTGTTGCACACTGAGACGCCCATCAGGTCGGAACCAGGCTGCAACTTCAGTGCACATGGCAATGATGGCATAAGATGCCACCTTCGCATCGCTCTGGCGAAATATGCCGCGCTCCATACCATCGCGCAAGAGTGTCTGGAGTAGCCGCTCATAGGTGTCACGCAAAGAGAGAATAGCGGCTTTGTTTTCTCCTTCAAGCGCGCGTATCTCCGTATCGATGATAAAGAACTCTGCTTTATGCATAGTGTGGAGGCGTATATGGTGCGCAATGGCCTCCTGCAAACGCTGCTGCGGATCATCGTACACACGCAGAATATGTTCTAAACCATTGTTGAGACGCTGCATATACGTTACCATGATCTCAATCAGCAATGCTTGCTTGTTGGGAAAATGATGGTAGATACTGGCAGCCTGAATACCAGCAATGCGTGCAATGTCACGCAACGGGGCTGCATGATAACCATACTCGGCAAACAGTTGTACAGCCGCTGCCAGAATATTTTCACGCATGGGACGGCCTGCTGGCCGCATAAGCACATTTCCTCTTTTCTCTCAGGATTATCATTATTGTATCACCAGCAACGAAAGTCGATGCGCAGAACAAACAGACATTATTTTCTACCACTGCCCGGCGAGATCGCTTCGTAGCTCCTTGTATACACTCTTCGCGGCTAATTCGCAGCTAATCACGAATGTCTTTATGCATCATTTGCTGGGTGGCCGTCATTTTTTTGCACTGGAGCACCTGACCGGTTGAGTAGAGGCAGGAGCAAGCGGGTAGGGGCGCACCTCGCGTGCGCCCTGGATGTGCCTGGGACGGCCTGTGGAGCGGAGGCAAGCGCCGCCCCTACCCGTTTGCAAAAATCTGACGCTCACCCTCATTTGCTCTTGCGCTTGACAATCAATCAGGCAGAATGTATACTGAGAAAAGTTTAAATTGACTATTTGCCCATTTATAAGGGATGGAGAATAGTTCTCTAACAAGCTCACTTGCCACTCATGCTTACTTGAAGGAGAAAGTATGCCCAAAATTGTAGACGAACAAATGCGGGAAGCAACACGCCGTCGTGTGATCCATGAAGCGGCAAGTGAATTCGCTCGCCTGGGATTTGATCAAGCGAATATCAATACAATTGCTGAGCAGGCTGGCATTGGCAAGGGCACGATCTATCTGTACTTTGCCAATAAACGTGAGCTATTTCTGGAGATGTTGCGCTATATCGCACAATCGCAGCTTGCTACTATTCGTACAGCACTTGCGCATAATGGGTCTTTGCAACAACGCTTAGAGTGCCTGTTTCGCGCTTTTGTCCGTTTAGCGGAAGAGGAAAGTGATAGCTTCAATGTGTATATGAGTGCACTCTATGGCGTCAACCGTGCCTTCAAAGACGAAGCAGTAAAGTTACTGCGTGATTATGTCGCGGTCATCGCTCTGATGCTCGAAGAGAGCCAGGTACGCGGCGAGATTCACTGCGCGAATGTTGAAGCAACGGCTTTAATGGTGTTATCGTTAACTGAATCGTACGTCCTTTCTGCTCGCGTATTGAGCCAATCAGAAGCAACCATGAATGTACAGGCTCAACATGTTGCACAGTTGATTCTGCACGGTATAGGATCATCTCCCGACTAATTTTTTGGGCTTTTTTTGAATGTCCGCCCACCCATCTTATGCGTACAGTGAATTATCAGGAGAGCCACTCATGAATACAGGTACACTTGTTACCTTCTTACGTCGTCTGTTTCATATGCGCCGCACAAAACATAGTTTTGAGAAATCCGCGCTATCTCCTGAAGTGGTTATTGATCAGCACACTGATCGGCCTGGTTGCCGGTGTGGGAGCTATCGCATTTTATGTCGCTATCCACTTCGCCTCAAATACGTTTCTCGGTGGCATCGTCGGGTATTTTCCGCCCAACCCGGCTGGAGAAGGGACAATGCACGTAATGTCCTTTTGGGCTTCTGCTCACCCCTGGCTATTGCCGGTTGTCACTACAGCCGGTGGTCTGGTTGCCGGTATTATCGTGTTCACCCTGGCTCCTGAAGCTGAGGGACATGGTACAGATGCAGCTATTGCTGCCTTTCACGAGGGCAAGCCTATTCGCGCACGTATTCCACTGGTGAAGCTCGTTGCATCGGCGATTACGATTGGCACTGGCGGTTCGGCGGGACGTGAGGGGCCTGCTGCACAGATCAGCGCTGGTTTCGGTTCATTGCTGGCTACAGCCTTGCGACTAGACGCACAGGATCGCCGCATTGCCCTGGCTACGGGTATTGGGGCAGGCATTGGGGCAATCTTCCGCGCGCCACTGGGTGGGGCTGTGCTGGCCGCCGAAATTCTGTATAAGGATGATCTGGAGGTTGAAGCGATTGTACCGGCCTTGATGGCCTCTATCATCGGCTATAGCGTCTTCGGAGCCTGGTCGGGCTGGAATCCAATTTTTTCCACACCTTCTAACCTGGCATTTAGCTCACCACCGCAACTGCTGTACTATGTTGCGCTCGGCCTGCTGTGTGGCCTGGTCGGAGTATTGTATGCGCGTGGCTTTTACGGCCTCACCCACATTTTTCATCGCATACCGCTGCCTCGGTGGATCAAGCCGGGCATTGGAGGATTACTGGTTGGATTGATTGGCCTGGTGCTGCCACAGGCTCTTGGCATGGGCTATGGCTGGGTGCAGATCAGTATGGGAAGTGGACTCTTAGCGATACCGTTATGGGTCATCCTATTGCTGCCCTTCGCAAAAATTGCGACGACGGGTTTGACTGTGGGTTCGGGTGGGTCCGGGGGCATCTTTGGTCCAGGCATGGTGATTGGTGGTATGCTCGGAGCTGTTGTCTGGCGCTTATGCTACCACGTGCTACCAGGCGTACCCGATACTCCTGGACCGTTTGTCATTGTGGGTATGATGGCACTTTTCGGCGGCATTGCTCACGCTCCACTCGCTGTTATGCTTATGGTCGCAGAGATGACGGGCAACCTTTCGATGCCTCGCACCCGCGATGATTGCCGTTGGCATCTCGTCTGCGCTCATTGGTAACAATACCATCTACACCAGCCAGGTACCGACACGCGCTGATTCTCTAGCTCATCGTTTACAGTTCTCTTTTCCGCTACTGACTACGCAAGCCATGACGACCCTGAATATCTCTTTTAGTCCCGAACAAACGCTTGCGGACGCTGAGAAGGTATTCATTGACTGCGTTGCGAGTGGTGCCCCGGTTATCGACAAAAACGGGCTGCTCCAGGGTGTTTTGACGCAGGCGGATATCCAGCGCGTTCCGCCCACTGAACGGCAATCACGCCTGGTGAGCGAGGTGATAAACTGTCACTCGTGACTTTCGTTTGCACTAGCAAGTATTCAGTGGAAACGTGCTTTCAGAGAGAAACTGTATCGTCTTAACGACCGTTATGGCACCATCAAAATGGAATAGGATAGATTGCATAAAACCCCTACAAACTGTATACTCTTTGTGGGTGTAAAAAGGTTAAGAGGAGACAGAGGGAAATATGGGAAAAACAATCGCATATATCAGGACATCAACCGACAAACAGGATCTCAACAACCAAAATTTGGAGATTTTGGAGTGGGTTCGAAAAAGAGAACTCAAGGTCGATGATTTTGTTGAAATCACCATGTCTTCTCGCAAAACCAGCAAGCAGCGGCGTGTTGATGAGGTCGTACAAACATTAGTTGAGTCCGATACACTGATTGTCACCGAACTCTCCCGCTTAGGCCGTAGTACGGCTGAAGTCATCACGTTGATCAATGAATTGGTTTCCCGCAATATTCGCGTGATTATTCTGAAACAAAACCTCGATATCAACAAACACGATATGAACAGTAAAATTATCATTACCCTCTTTTCCCTCTTCGCTGAACTAGAGCGTGACTTGATTAGTTTGCGTACCAAAGAAGCGCTCAACGCAAAACGGATGCAAGGGATAACGCTAGGGAAACCAAAGGGAACCATTCAGAAAAGTAAATTTGATACTGACCTCCCGCGCATCAAGGAATTACTTATGTTGGGACTTTCTGTACGCAAAATTGCTAGCCTACTGGGATACGCGAACCACTTCGCCCTCAATACCTATATCAACAAACGAAAGCTTCGTGAGTAATCAAGTTCTTGCCCATTTGGAAACAATGACGACGGGATTACTGCAATGAAAATCATTTCTTGGAACTGCAATATGGCCTACGCTAAAAAGCAGAAGGGTATTTTAGCATTGCAACCAGATATAGCAATTATTCAAGAGTGTTCAGAAAAGAACATAAAAGAGAGTAACGCACCATTTCATTATTGGGTTGGCAGTAATCCGCTGAAAGGTCTCGGAGTTTTAGGCTTTGATAATCACATATATTCCATAGACCCTTTGTATACCAACGATTTTCCGTGGTTTATCCCTCTGAGGGTAGAAGATGCGAAGCTGAATATTCTTGCTATCTGGGCACATAAAAAGAATCAAGAAGAAAGGTATGTAAGAATTACCAATAAAGCTGTAAAATACTATAAGAGCTTTCTTGAAAAAAACGCATCAATAGTAATTGGTGATTTTAATAGCAATACGATTTGGGATAAAAAGCATCCGGGACAATCACATAGTAATTTAGTTCAGCAGTTGGAACGTTTCCATCTTAGGAGTATATATCATTATCAAACACAAGAAAAACAGGGAAATGAAAAAGTATTTACATTCTATATGTATCGCCATCCTGAGAAAGGGTATCATATTGATTATGCATTTTTATCTAGAGATTTGTTTGATAAAACGCACCTTCTTATTCCAGACTCAAAAATATGGTTAAAAGTAAGTGACCACATACCGTTAATTCTTGATATTCATCTTAATTACTAACGAATCAGGACAACCGTATTTGAACGAAGTGGGAGAAGAAAATATGCTTGGTGAAGAGTGGAAAGATCCTGTAGATATTACACAACAGCAATGGGTGAATCTGTTGGAAGATCGAGCAATTGTGAGAGAAAGCGATCTTCACTTGCTCAAAGCACTCTACAGATGTAAAAACTATAGAGCAACGGCTAAACAGTTAGCTCAATTACTCCACGTGCCACATCATATTACGCTCAATCTTCAGGTTGGACAACTAGGAAAGAGGATCGCAAAAGAGCTCCCCATTTCGGTCCCTAAGCATAAGCATGGCAAAGGACGTGACAAAGAACCGAGCTGGTGGAATGTTCCTTTTTGGGGAGAGACACAAAAAGAAGGAGAGTATTGGATTTTAAGGCCAGAGTTGCAGGCAGCAATACAGGAAGTCATTGACAAAGAAGTATTCTTATTGGATGTTCCTCTTGCAGAAGAGATAGGTTCTTCTGATCAGAAGAACCTATATGAAGGGGCAAAAAAGCAGATATACGTCAATAGCTATGAGCGAGATAGAAATGCCAGAAATCAATGCATAAACGAATATGGCGTTCAGTGCTGCATTTGTGAATTTGATTTTGAAAAAACGTATGGTCCCGTTGGGAGAGATTTTATTCATGTCCATCATTTGATACCTCTTTCTAAGATCAAGGAGACATACCAAGTAAAACCTCTAGAGGATTTACGCCCTGTTTGTCCTAATTGTCATGCCATCATTCATAAAAAAAACCCTCCCTATTCCATTGATGAAGTGAGAGCAATGATGAGAAACGCTAGGATGGAATAGGATCTTTTGACGAGGAAACGCTGTAGCGGAGATGAGAAAAGTCAATCTATATTTTCTCATCCCAATTCCTTAGCGTTGTTTTTCTTCCATTAATACTCAAGGGTCCTTTTGATCACGCTGAACTCGACAGTATCTTCCCTCGGTTTCTCTTTTCCGGTTTGGGGATGCATGCTACAAAAAGAGAATATCTTGCGCACCTTGCCATAGAACCAGTTGACCCAGGTCACGAAACTGCTCAGTTCCTGCAATGATGCTCAGGAAGTGATTGCCTGCCAGTTGCCCTACTTTGCTGGCAAAACTGGCGCTACCATAGGGGAAGAGAATTTCGGTTTCGCTGAAGCCGCCGGGATAGAACAGAATTTGTCCAGGACCAGGATGACTGGTATGGTTCTCGTAATCAACGCCCAAAGCGAATTCGCCCAGCGGTATCCAGGCCGCTTCGCCACTCCAGCGCGCGTGAATGATTTTGTTGCGGAATGGTAGCAGCTTGCTAAAGGCTGCGCATGTTTTGGGCGCATCTTCCTCTTCCAGGCGCGCGGTGAATTCTAAGGAGCCAACAACGATACGTACGGTGTGCATGAGCAATATTTCCTCCTGAAGTGTTCAGCGATCTGATGACTTTTAGAGTATACGGCATTGTCCATGAGTCCGCAGACCTCAAAAATCACAACCGGTGTTTGCACGTTGCTGCGTGATAGCAGTTAACACGCGCTCAGGTGTCATAGGTAGCTGTGTGAGCCAGATGCCAGTGGCATCATGAATAGCAGAGGCAACAGCAGGCGCAAAAGGTACCAGCGGCATCTCAGCCATGCCCCGCGCACCATAGGGTCCCTCGGGATCGGCCAGTTCGAGCACAATAGGGATCATATCGATAGACATGTCGAGGACAGTGGGCAACAGATAAGCGCCCAGGTGCGACGTCAGAATATGACCATCCCGCATCTGAAAATGCTCCAATAAGGTGTATCCTAACGCCTGGGCAAGACAACCCTCTATCTGACCCGTCACCTGCTGGATATTAATGGCTTTTCCGACATCATGCACGCTGATCACACGTAACACCTGTACCTGGCCGGTCAGCAGATTGACTTCGAGTTCGACCGCCTGCGCGCTATAGCCGTAACAGTAGTTGGGACGCGCACTATGGCTGACTGGATCAAGCGCAGTCGTAACGGGCGCGTGATAATTAACCGTAGCGCTGGCTTGATAGTCATCGGTAAGATTCCAACGCTCACGAGCAGCCAGAGCTGCCTGTTTCACAGCATTGCCTGCCATAAAAGTCAGACGCGATGCCGAGGCGCTACCCGCGCTGGGCGCTTCACTGCTATCATTACAGATCATAGCAATTTGCGCTTGCGGCAACCCAAGTGCCTCTGCGACAATCTGGCGCAGGGCAAGATGAGTACCCTGACCAACATCAGCCGCTCCAACAAGCACGACCGCCCGCTCCAACTCGGCTGCACCGTAGACTTCTACCGTCGCCGTAGACTGATCAGGATAGCCAAACGAGTAACCAACGTTTTTTATACCACAGGCAATGCCAATACCGCGACGCACATGAGGTTCTGGATGCTGACGCGGCTTACCATACCCTGGGGCAAAACCTCTTGACATCTCCCGCATCGTTCCACTAGAATGACTCGTGTCAGAAGGCGTTGGGGACGATGCCAGATGTTCTCTTTTTCTTTGATCCGTTTGAGGATACTGCAATAGACGCGTACGGGCTTCCTCAACGCAGCGTTCCAGAACCGGTAGGGCGCTGACGCCAGGCGGCAAGGCTTGTTGCGTAGGCTCAAGACTACCTTCGCGGTAGATATTGCGCCGCCGTATCTCAATGGGGTCAAGATCTAAGGCATGCGCCAGGCGCGTCACCATTACCTCGCAAGGAAATTGCGCCTGCGGCGCGCCAAAACCACGAAATGCTCCACAAGGGATATTATTGGTATAGACTGCATAACCGTCAGCAGATATATTGGGAATTTCGTAACTGCCCGTGGCTAAAAGCGTAGCCGCCTTGACCACTTCGACACTTGTCGAGGCATATGCTCCACCATCAGCCAGCAGTTCAATCTCCGCCGCCGTAATGGTGCCATCCTTTTTTGCTCCCCACCGACAATGGATGGTAAAGGGATGCCGCTTGTGATGACCGATGATGGATTCTTCACGCGTCCAGATCAGTGCGGTCGGACGCTGCAATTTCCAACTCGCTAAGGCCAGTAGATGCTGTATTGAGAGATCTTCGCGTCCGCCAAAGGCTCCGCCGATAGTTGCATAACGGATAATCACACGCTCTTCAGTCACTTGCAGCATTTGCGCGATCTGACGACGATCCTCGTGCAACCACTGTCCAGCCGTTTCGACGACAACACGCCCCCGCTCATCAATAAACGCGACACCAGACTCAGGTTGTAAAAAAGCATGTTCCTGCCAACTCGTTGTAAATGTGTCCTCAAGCACAATATCGGCTTCGGCTAGCGCACGAGCCGCATCGCCTTTGCGGATAGGAAAGTGACATAGCTGATTGGTTCCAAGCTGTGGATGGAGCAGCGGCGCGTTAGCCGCCAGTGCAGCATGAGGGTCGGACACGACTGGCAAGTCCTCGTACGCAACTGCGACGAGTTGTGCACCCGCTCGCGCGGCCTGGCTGCTTTCTGCTGCTACCAGCGCTACTTTGTCACCCTCGAAACGCACGCGATCAGCACATAGGATCGGTTGGTCGGCATCGATCAAACCATAGGCATTATAGGGCACATCGTTCGCAGTTAAGACAGCTACGACGCCTGGATAATGCAGAGCCGCGCTGGTGTCGATAGCGCAAATACGTGCGTGCGGTCGTCCCGCAAAGACCACCTGTAGATGCAACATATCCGGTCGCACGAGATCAGCAGGATAACGGGCCGCACCTGTGACTTTGTCTAACGCGTCGGGGCGAGGGAGCGGCGCACCGATGAGACTACTCATGGCAAACACCTCCAACACTCTGTATAGCATCTAGAATTTTGCGATAGCCGGTGCAACGGCAGATATTGCCACTCAGACCAACATGGATCTGGTCAAGCGTAGGCTGAGGATGCTCAGCGAGTAACCTGGCCCCCGCCATCAACATGCCAGGGATACAAAAACCACATTGTACTGCCGCATGGTCGATAAAGGCTTGCTGCAACGGATGCAGTTGTGCACCCTGCGATAAACCCTCTATGGTTGTAATCACGGCTCCATGAGCCTGTGCAGCCGGTACCAGGCAAGCCATCACAGCCTGTCCATCCAACCAGATTGTACACGCACCGCATTCACCCTCCGCACAACCTTCCTTGGTTCCTGTCAATCCAACATCTTCACGCAATACGTTGAGCAAGGTCTTACGCTGCGCATCGTGCAGATGATAAAGCTCTCCATTGATAGTCGTATCAATACTACCAGTGAAATGCGCAGGTTGTTCCTCTGTCGGGCTGTTATTGCCGGTATCCAGCAATACCGGCTTATCCAACCAACCTGTACGCTCAGTGCCAGCGGCAAGATGCTGCAAGCTCTGAGAAACAACAACGGAAAGCGTGGTCAGGCGATAGGCTATGGACGCACGGATATCGTCGATAGGTTGCGCGTCTTCCGCCGCTAGGCGTCCCGCTTCAGCACAGACATGCTCATCAAGACGCTGACCATTGAGATAGTCTTCCGCTCAACTGGCATGAACAACCGTGGGTGCAACACTACCAAGCATGATACGCGCATCACTAACACATTCACCAGCAAAAGTCAGGACCATTGCGGTACTGACAACAGAGTAGGCATGCGTCCGTCGTAAGCCTAATGTTGCGAACAGGCCACGCTGGTCACTCGTTAAGGCTGGAATACGGATTTCACGCAGGAGTTCATCTGCTTGACGGAGCGTGCGTCGTACGTCGGTATAAAAGGTCTGCAATGGCACAGTACGCTCACCCGCATGACTGCGAAGTACAAGGTTCGCGTTGAGCGCCATCAGTGGAGCAATGGCATCATTAGCGGGTGAAGCGGTCAGCAGATTACCAGCAATAGTCGCACGAGTACGGATCGCGGGTGCCGCAATGAAACAACAGGCTTGCACGAGCGGCCACGCATACTGCTGGCACAGCGGGGATATGATTACATCGTTATGGGTTGCTAACGCACCAAGCGTGAGCATATCTCCCTCCTGACGCACATATTTCAAGTCGCGTACAGCACTGATGTCGATCAGGGTTGTGGTTGGATTGATGCCATTGCGCAGTTCCACCAATACGTCGGTTCCACCAGCAATGATGCGAGCTTGCTCCCCATAGTGGTGTAGCAAATCTAGTACTTCTGCGAGGTTAGTGGGGCGTAGATAGGTTTGCCACATAGATGCCTACTTTCCAGACTATTACGGATTTTCAATATTATCGCAGATTTTCAAGCAAGACGGGCGCAGTAAACTGGGTCCCTACCTTTCCGGCAATAAATTGCTTCCTTTGCACGTGTGCGAGATGAGATAAATCTTATCCCGACACAGCGCCTCGCTTCTTCCTTTTTCTAACGCGACATCTACGCGGCGTCTTTGGCAGGTGTGATTAAACGACCAATCGGCGTGGGATTAAAGACGCCGTCCTGGAAGACAGTAGTGCCTCGCACAAGCGTACGCCGAATACACCCTTGCAGCGTCCTCCCTACATATGGACTGTGCTGATGACGATAATAGAGATCACGCTCGTGTAATATCCCTTGAGCAGCAAGATCAACAAGAACCAGATCTGCGTCGACCCCAATGGCGATGCAACCCTTGCTCGATCCAAGGTTAAAACGCCGAGCAATGTATTCAGAGGTCATGGAAACAAGCGAGGATAATGCTAGCTGGCGCTTGTGATAGCCCTCCGTCAATAACAATTGCAGCAGCGATTGACAGCTCGAATATACCTCCCCAGACCTGGAAGAAGTTGGCAGCGGATTTCATTGACGCAGGTGCCGGTGAATGATCTGATGTGACCATCAAGATGTTTCCAGCAAAAAGTTGTTGCCAGAGCTGCGCCTGCTCTTCCAGCGTGCGCAACGGCGGTGCACACTTGGCAATGGCCCCCAACCTTTCTACATCATCCTCGGTGAGTACGAGGTAATGAGCACACGTTTCACAGCTCACATCGATGCCTCGCGCACGCGCCTCCGCGACCATGATAATGCCACGTCCACTACTCACATGGACTATATGAAGAGCACATCCAGTTTCTTGTGCGAATAAGATGGCGCGCTCAATGGCCTCAAGCTCGGCGATCACTGGTCGCGAGGCCAGATAATCGCGAATGCCGGTGCGGCCCTGATCTTGTGCACGACGCGCCAGTTCGCGGGTAATCTGCTCACTTTCTGCGTGCACAGCTACTATTTTGCCCAGTCGCGCCGCACATTGCATACCTTCATAGAGTGTCACGTCGTCAACGGCGGTGAAATCTTCAATGCCGCTGTTGCTCATAAAGGCTTTAAAGCCGATAACTCCACGCTGCGCTAACTCCTCAAGATGAGCAAGATTGCCAGGTACCAGTCCCCCCCATAAGGCAAAATCGACGAGTGCGGTGCCTTGAGCAGCCTGACACTTGAGATCGAAACTGGCAGCATCTAGTGTGGGCGGCGAGGCATTGAGCGGCATATCGAAAAAAGCGGTCGTGCCACCTGCTGCGAGCGCACGCGTCCCCGTGGCAAAGCCCTCCCAATCTGTACGCCCCGGCTCGTTAAAATGCACATGCGCATCAATAACGCCCGGGAAAATATGCAGACCCTCAGCAGCAACCTCCTCTTTACTCGTCCCCACAAGGTCAGGCGCAATAGCTACAATGCGACCTTCAGCCAGCGCAAGGTCTGATTGCGTCACGCCCGCCGTTGTCACCACTGCGCCGTTGCGTATAATCAGGTCGTACAAGCTCATAATTTATCCTCGCAGTTTGGCATAGAAAGCATACAAAAGGGATGGTGCCTATGTCAGCAGTTGGAGAAACTGCTCCAGGACCTGAATGGCAGATGCGACATCCTCGACGCTCACCGCTTCATCGGGATGGTGACTGATGCCACCACGACAACGCACAAAAAGCATGGCAATGTCGGTGAGATCGCTCAACGCTACACCATCATGTCCGGCTCCGCTGGGAAAGAGGATGGCTGGATAACCTGCTACGGCCAACGCGCGCTGCAGTACGCTCACAAGATGGGGCGAACATACTACTGTACGACTTTCCTGCACATCTTGCCAGCTATACGCCAAATGACGCTGTTCGCTCAACTGCTTTGCCCGCTGCTGGAAAGCATGACATGCTTGCTTACGTAGTGTGTCGTCCTGGTGCCGTACATCCAGGCTCAGTGAGACCTGCCCAGGAATGACATTGCTAGCGCCAGGCTGTACAGTCACCTGCCCAACCGTAGCAACCAGTCCCGGCAGATCACGAGCATAAGTCTCAACAGCCAGCATGAACTCTGCAGCGGCACTCAGCGCGTCACGACGCAATGACATGGGCACTGTACCAGCGTGCCCGGCTTCTCCCGTGAAGGTGACAAGGATACGACTCTGGCCTGCAATAGCAGAGACAACTGCCAATGGGAGATTACGAGCCTCCAGAATCGGCCCCTGCTCTATATGCACCTCACAGTAACCTGACAGATCAGCCGCTCGCCAGTTGGCGCGCTGCAAGCCCTCGGGATCTGGATCACCACCAAAGGCGCGAATGGCATCGGCCATACTGATACCATCAGCGTCAGTTAAAAGCAGCGCGTCAGGGTCGAAGGTTCCAGCCGCTGCCTTGCTCCCAAGATAGGCATGATGATAACGCAGACCCTCCTCACCGGTAAAAGCGATCAGTTCAATCGCAAATGGCAGACGTTGATGACGATCATGCAAACGCTCGATACAGGCAAGCGCAATCATGACGCCAAGCGGCCCATCGTACCTGCCAGCATCCCGGACCGAATCGAGATGAGAACCAAGCAGAAAGGTTTTCGCTCCCGCGTGATCAGCCTCATAGCGCCCAAGCAGATTGCCGATCTCGTCAGAACGGACGCTCATACCAGCGGCACGCATCCATATCGCCACAGCTTCGTTTGCTTGCTTCAATGCCTGCGAGGCAAAACGGCGCGTGAGACATCCAGGCTCTTCACTGAAATGCGCCAGAATATCACAACGCTTCATGACTGTCTGAGCAGATGCGGCAAGCGGTATCGTTGAGTTCATACACTAACTTCCTCGATAAATACTGTAGGCCCAGGGCGAGACCAATAACGGCACATGGTAATGCACAGTGGCATCAGCAATACTAAAACGAACGGGTACAATGTCGAGAAACGGCGGCGTCGCAGTCACAGCGGATTGTGCAGAGAAATAGGCTGCTACGGCAAAATGGAGTTCATAGGTGCCAACAGTCAGCTCTTCAGCCATGAGCAACGGTGTTTCAGTCCGCCCATTCGGCATGGTCTGCACGGTTTTTAAGAGCGTGCGCTCAGCATCAAGCGTTAGACGCCAGAGTTGGATCGTCATATGCGCAGCAGGACAGCCCTGCGTGGTATCTAAGACATGCGTGGTCAGTTGGCCCGACATATATTTCCTCCTCTACGCATCTCGGCTGACCGTGAGCTTAATAAGACCATATGCCGAGAAAGGATCACTATACACCTTCAGTTTTTCATCAGCGGCGGAAGCGGCGACCAGATCCCGCGTGCGATTATAGGACTCAAACGAGACTTCGGCAAGCTGCGGAAAACGGTCGAGCAGACGATTCCCCATCTCGTGAACAAGATGCTGGATGGATTCACTGACAAACTCATGGAAAACAACCAGGACCACATCACGCACCTGCTCGGCAGGGACATACGCCGAGTGGTCAGGAGCCAGCAACCCCATACTATCGGCATATTTCCAGTAGACATCGAGATAAATAAACAGCGGACGGTCAACACGTTCTTGTAAGGTAGTATACTCGTCACGCACAAACTGCGTAAAAGCACTCCCTGTCACTTTGAATAACTCCAGATTGAGACGCCCACAACGATGGGCAGAGAGCACGATCTGGTCATCATCACGCGTGAAGTCTAACGTGGCAATAGCATAGTCGCTGTGAGAACGAGCAAATAAGGCAGCACTGTCCCCAAAGGTCTCCGGTGCTTGCTGCGGGACCTGGGCAGGCGTGAAGGGAAGTTCTCTGGCAGTCAGACGCAAACTTTCCATCTGCGCATAGGTGGACAGGAAAAAGCGTCCTAAATGGTCAAGAAAACCTTCGATGGTCGCGCCCGTGAACTCTAATGCCTGGCGCAAGACGATATTTTTCATACTATCAGTGGCAACAACATTTGTATTATCACCCCGCGTATAGGCCGGGAGAAAATTGTTGCCGAAGACCTCGACATCGACCTCAAAGGCCAAAAGGGTATTCTCACGACCAACAAAGGATGATTCAGGGATGGGCTTTATTCCAACCAAAGGATGGGCATAGACACGATAGACAGGAACACGCGCCTTGCCATAACTGATGGAGAACTTGTTTCTGACGTTCATTACCCCTCCCTTCTGTGAAAAGAACAGCAGAGCAGCAGATGGTATTGAAATGAAATAGCTGCTTCAGTAATACTGTATAGCAGCTATGCAGCAAGCAGGTCCTTTATCAGTATGGCAGACTGCCGTCTGGCTGAACGAGGTCCTGTAAGCGGAAAAAACAGATTTTGGTGACTTCCGCAAGCGCAATAGAAATTTCCTGCTCTCGCGTATGTTCAAGTCGTTGCGCGAAACCGGCAAGAATGCTTTTCTTCTTGTTTCTACGTGCACAAATGACAAAAGGAAAGTTAAAGCGATCACGATAAGCTGCATTTAGCCGCGTGAACGTGGCGATTTCTTCAGATGTCAGTCGGTCCAGTCCGGCTGATGCTTGCTCAGCAGTGGATGCTGGCGTGAGCATGCCTGCCAGAGCCGCGCGCCCGACAAGGTCTGGATGGGCCTGGAGCAGAGCAACTTGCTGTTCAACAGATGTGTTGTACATGGTTGCACAGAGCGTAGTATACAAATCGGACAGGCTGGCGAATGGGCGAGCTTGCCAGGACACTGCCACAATCCAGGGAGGTCCTTCAAAGAGAACGGCGAGTGCTTGCACAAAGTGGTCTTGATCGAAGGAGTTGATGTCCTGGAGCGTTATCTGTGTTATCGCCATGTCCGTTCCTTAAATTACGAAATAGATGGCAGCAGTGGCAGGCCAACACACACGGTTGGCACAAGTGTCTAACGCTGGTGAGATAGTTCTGATACCCATAAGCATTCAGAAACGCATTCTTAATTCCGCCTAGCAACGCTGCTGACGAGCCTCTTACGCAGTCAGAAACGAAGCTGGCGCTTCTAACCTTCGGTTCATCTGACTGCAAGGAAGCAGCTACTGCTGCGCAGTCAGCTAGGCGGATCAACAACTCTCGTCCCTCTTAGGCCGTCAGAAACGCAGCTTTTCGCTGCTAGCTTTCGGCTCATCTGACGGAGCGGAGGTTGCTAGAACTGTGCTGCGGCACATTTCTCATCTGAATACAAGGCAATATGAGCTAGTGCAGGAACGCTCCCCAACTTAATACAAACGAAAAAAGCTGCCGCTCCTCTCTGAATAAGTGGAGCGCAGATCTGCGATATAGATAGTATATCACAACCAGCATTTGAAAACATAGGCGTTTTATGACAGGGTTTTGAACCTGAAAGAACCATCCTTATAGAGCATACGCGACCAGAAAAAACTTCTTCTCCCTTACTGGCCCTCTGCGCCTGTCCATACAGTGGATCACACAGAGTAGATAATGAACTTTCTACAAGAAATACAAGCATCTTTTTTGATAAAAGCAAGCTATAATCGTCAATAAGTTGTTACTCGGGTTATGTCGATCTGATTGGATGGGTAACAAGTGTCAAAAGAGAGGAATGAGGAATATGGCGACAATGGAACGACGTATGACATTACCTGCTTTCATACAAATTATCCTGGTAATAGTGGTCCTTGCACTGGTTATTGCTGGAGCCTACATAGGCTATCAGAAGCTGCAAAACCCTATTACTATCCCAACAAATGCGATTATCGTCACGCAAGTACAGCAGGTTGGTAAACTGGAAACAGCAACGTATACCCTACAACAAATTATTGTTTATGATCAGACAACTCCCTGGTACGAGAAGCTTTTTGGCAGTAGCAAAAAGTTATTCGTTGTCTATGGTACAGTCACCGCTGGCATCGACCTCTCTCAGCTCAATCAGAGCGATGTACAGGTACAGGGCAAGAAGGTGACACTTAACATGCCAGCGCCATATATTATGAACTCAGCAGTTGATCCAACGCGAACACAGGTATATGACGCAGACACAGGAGCTTATAGTATATTTCCTAAGAACTTGGGTCCTAATACAACGATTCAAATACTCGCGGCTGCACAAAAATCGCAGCCAGGTGAGGCATGTAGAGACGGTATTCTACAACAAGCAGCCAGTAGCGCCAAGACGCAATTAACATCTCTTCTCAAAACTACAGGCTTTACCACTATTACTATAGACGTTCCCACTGGAACTTGTGGTTAAACGTACTGGAGGCAACTCTCAGATATCAGGGACGTTAAAGACTAATCTGGTGGGCAAGAAAGACTTGCCCACTTTCCGTTCTAATGGTGAACAAACCCCCACAATGAGAAGGGAAAACAAGCCAGCTCATAAGCGCAAAAGGACTCTTGACTTCCTGCTATAGATGCGGTATTATACGCGTGCAATCAATGAGCCGGTGTGGCGGAACGGTATACGCGCTTGTCTCAAAAACAAGTCCCGCAAGGGTTGAGGGTTCGAATCTCTCCACCGGCATACCCCATCTCTTGGTGTCTCCAGAGGTCACTCCTGTACTCACTTTCCTCCCTTCACACCTCTCCCCTGGCGAGGCGAGAGCAAGAAACTCAGTCCTGCCCTCGTGCCAGGGGAAAAAGCGGATGATCCAGACGATCACCTGTATGATATACTCGAAGAAAATCTTCCAAATCAGGGAACATACCTCTATTGAAATATTGGAAGCGTTGTAAGGAAGGTTGAAGTAATGGTGAGAACAACAACAAAAGGCACCTGTCATTTCTGCCAGCAGGTCTTCGGCAAAGCGGCCATGACCCGGCACCTTGAAACGTGCCCCCAGAGAGCCGCCGCAAAAGATACGGCTCACGGGAAGCCCTCAGCGAAACCAGTCCGATTGTTGCACCTGCGTGCAGAGGGGCTGGATGCACCGAGCTATTGGATGCACCTGGAAATCCCTGCGGATGCTTCACTCCAAACGCTCGACAGTTTTCTCCGCAAGAGTTGGTTGGAATGTTGTGGTCATCTGAGCCGCTTTGAGATCCATGGAATCTCTTACTCATCTTATGTCGATGCTGAGTTTGGTGACAAAAGTATGCGTGTGCAGGTGGGGAAGATTCTGGAAGTCGGAGACCAATTTGTGCATGAGTATGATTTTGGCACGACGACCGAGCTTCGCTTGAAAGTGCTGGCAGAACGAGCAGGCGTACTGCAAAAGAAAGCGGTCGAATTGCTGGCACACAATATTCTTCCTGCGATTCCTTGTGACATCTGTGGCAAGCCAGCCACACAAATCTGCTCACAATGTATCTACGAAGAAGGAGGCCGGTTGTGTGAAGCGTGTGCCGAACAGCACGAATGTGGCGAGGAGATGCTGTTGCCAATGGTGAATTCACCGCGTATGGGAATGTGTGGGTATGATGGGCCTGGGCTGTAAAGCACGGTTTCCTGCTCTTCCTTCCTATGCTGATGCTAATGGTTGGAGCATTGTGCCGCTCATTTGGACAAAGATGAGGTATCACATTCATATGAAAGGTGGCTGAGTAATGAACAAAACAAGTTGGGTCGAGATTTGTGTGAGCAACTTCGAGGAATCCATCGCCTGGTTTGAGAATGTCTTGGGCTTCCGTGTCCGCACGCGTGAAACCAACGAGTATGCGGAGTTGTCGCGTGGAGAGACCACGATCCAACTGGCGGCAGACGACGCCTCCTACTGGGTTTCCGAACACCCACGTCTGCTGCCTCCGGGACAGCGTGGTAGCGGTGTGGAGATCGTTCTGCTTGTGGACAACGTCGAGATGCTCTATGACCAGGCTCAGCAGGCCCAGGCAGACATCGTACGCTCCCTCGCCGACTATCCCTGGCATATGCGACAGTTCTGGGTGCGCCATCCTGATGGCTTTCTCATCCGTCCGGCACAGAGGATTCTTTCCGTAAATCCGACAACCTATCGTCTCCAGGTTGCTGAAGCGTTTCAACGTACTACTCCACGTATTACCCAGGAACTGCTGGCGGTGAAACAGACGGCAGACAGGCTGGTGCAACAACAGGATTATCTTGGTGCGGCAACCATCTATGAAACCCTGGTGAAGGAAATCTTCGAACAGTCTCACCTCTACTATGATGATGAAGCCGGGTACGACAATGACTACGAAGAAGAACAGTACTATCCAGAAGAGGAAGGGCTAGAGGAGTTTGTTAGAGAGTGTCTTGAAGCATTGGGTAACTGCCTGGCTGATGAACGAACTGATCGGGTTGCGCGCGAGAAGATCATAGCCGTGCTGTTTGACATCTACCAACATGATTTGCATGCCGACAACAGCCTTGGTCTCGCTTCCACTGCATCAGACCAACTCGTGAGATACGCAACGTCACTGGAACGAGACACGATCTCAGAGCAGATACATGCTATCCTGACCAACGAAGATGAAACGATCACAGGCTCTCTGCGTCAGACATATGGCAAGTTCTTACTGGACGTGCAAAAAGAGACGCTTGACGATGAAGCCTACCTGCGTATCTGCCGCGAGACCGGGCGCACCTCTGAGCTGATTGATCGACTCTTAACACTTGGGCGTGTTGCTGAAGCCGAGGATGCAACACAGCTGATTGATGATGGGAGACTCCTGGGACTGGCCGACCTCTTCATTCAGCACAAACAGGATGCAGTGGCCGAGCGCCTGGTGAGAGCACGCATCAAAGAGAAATCAGCCGTACACGTCCTGGAATGGCTCCAAAAATATCATCAGGAGAGGAGCAACCACACTGCCGAATTGGAAGTGACTGATATGTTGTTCCGCACGCAACCCTCGCTCAGGCACTACCAGGAGCTACGTAGTCTCGCCCAGCAGCTTGACCGCTGGGAGTTCATACAACCAGAAGTGTTCGCTTTTCTGGAGCAGGCACACAGCACTGCGCTCTTGATCCAGATCGCCTTGTACGAGGGTGAAATTGACAAAGCCTTGCGACTCTTGAAAAGCCTTGCGACAAAGGACGGCTATGGCTACACGTACGCTTCTGGCTACGCTTACTATGGCTTCAATATCGACCTCGATGTCGCCAAGGCTGCTGAAGAGACACGACCGCGTGAGGCAATACAACTGTATCAGCAGCATGCAGAACGGCTCATTGCTCAACGGGATCGTAAAAACTACCAGGCGGCATGCACGTATCTAGCAAAGATGCGCACACTGTACGAGAAGCTTGGAGAACACGAAACATGGATGCAGTATATAGCAATGGTACGTGAGCAGAACCGCAACCTGCGTGCATTGAAGGAAGAACTGGCAAAGGCAGGATTGTGATCACAACAAGCTTATACATCACGACGAAAAGCGAGATGCACTTTCAGGAAATCATGGAAAATGAGAGAATGGTATGTCTACGACCACTATCACGAAAGCAGCGATTCTGCACTATGCCTCTGCGGAAACTTTTCGGCATGGGCAGAACTGCTATCAACAAGGCGCGGTAATTGCACCTGTGCTCTACGGTACAAGGCTTCTGGCAGAAGTCAAAGAGGAAGCGCCTGTACCCGAATTCGTCTGTTGTACGTTTCAGGCAGATAGCTTAATCACGGCAACCTGCACCTGCCAGAACGCGTGGGGTGGATGGTGCAAACACATGGTCGCGGTCTGCCTGGTGCTGTTGTATCACCCAGAGAATGTCAAGGAATGTCCGGCATTAGAGCACATATTGGAGCATTTCAGTCATGACGAATTGCAGGCATTTGTGATCACCGTCGCTGGACAGATTCCGCATCTGGCAGAAGCCATAGAGAAAGCAAGTAACACACAGAAGTCCACTTTAGCTCAAGCCACAACGACCTCAGATGCTCCTGTCCAGGCACCACGCGCGAAAGTAGATACCAGAGCCATACGTCGCCAGGTCCGTTCGACCATCCACAGCCTGGATCGCATGCGTTCTTCCGAAGCGTACTGGCAGATGAGTTCAGTAGTGAGTGAGGTAGAACACATTGCAGAGCAAGCTCTGGAATTGCTTGAAGCGGGGGATGGTCACGGCGCGCTGGCAACACTTGAAGCGGTGACCGAAGAATATCGGGACGAATGGGAAAACCTGGACGACTCGGATGGCGATGCGGGAGAGTTGTTTCGACAGTTAGGACAACTCTGGGCCGAAGTACTGCTACGTGTGGAACTCTCACAAAAAGAGCGCAAAACCTGGGCCGATAAACTCACGACCTGGCAGGGAGAGGTCGAAGCGTATGGAGTCGATGAGGCCTTTGATATTGCGGCCACAGCAGCTCTTCAGGGCTGGAACTATCCGCCGCTTCGGCGCATTTTACAAGGCAGTATCACCAATCAGGGAACCTGGGATGGGGAAAGGCCCTCCTACGCGGAGGATCTCACGCGCATCCGGCTCACCATCCTGGAACGGCAGGAACGCATGCAAGAGTATCTCTTCCTAGCCAAAGCGGAAGGGCAAACCGAAGCCTATCTCTCCATGCTGGTTCGCTTAAATCGCCATCAGGAGGCGGTTGCGTATGGACAAAAATATCTAGCGACAGCGGAATCTATCATGGATCGTGGCAAAGCGCAATACTACACTGCAGCTGCCAACTGGCTCTCCAAAGCGCACCAGGCATATCAGGTATTGGATCGAAACGAAGAGTGGCAGGTCTACTTAAATGAGCTGCTGACAGTTCACAGGCGCAAGTACACATTAGTTCCGCTCCTGAAGGCAATCAACTGAGACTCCACCTTCTGGTGATCTAGAAAGTCGAGGCATTGCGCACACAATTTCTCCATGATCTCTTTGAGCGAGCAGCGCCTTTTTCCAGCCCAGGTGGATTGTGGGATCGTCGCGATCAGCAGTACGTGCTGATGGATGTGGATGGAACCCGACAAGCGGCTCGCCAACGTGCTCTTCCTCACCTTCCGACGCTGCCAGAACCGCATCGTCGTTTGGCTCAGGTGGCGGCACCTAGCTACACTGGCCCACCAGCGTGTTCATCAGGCAGGGACGCGCACAATAGCAGAAGGGGAGAGAGAGACCACGCAGTTGTACCTCTATAGTGAAGTATTACGCCTCACTGGCTTTGCTGACGTGATCGAGGAGCGAGCAGGGGTGTACCACCTCGTGGAGTACAAGCCTGATTCTTACCCACATCTTTCGAGATATTCGGGCGATACGGGCGCGATAAATCTGGCCCCTACATCTCTGGCAATACATTGCCTTTCTTTTCCTTTCTGGCAATGGATGGTCGTAGAGGATCTGCGCGGCGATTGATCGCCCGTAGGTAGGGGCCAGATTTATCGCGCCCGTTTTGATATTCACACACATATTGCATCAAATATATAATGAATGTATTATTTTGTCAAAAATCATATTTACACGTGTTTTGCTCTTCTTGAAACAATACATCGTCTTTTTCCCAGCCTCACATTGCCTCAAATCTCGCAGTGATGACCGAGAAAGATGTGGGTAAGAATCAGGAATACAAGCATGGGCAACAGGGCCAATGGCTCAACGATCAGGTCCAACTCTGTGCCCAGGCGCTCTGTCTGGAAGAGCGACAGCCGGGCAAGCAGCCCATCACCTATGGCTACATCTACTACATCGGCTCACGGCGGCGGGTCAAGGTAGCTTTCACACCGCAGTTGCGAGCCAGGACAAAAGCAGCCATCGCCCAGGCGTGGCACGTAGCAGCCCGTGAGACCCCACCACCGCCGCTTTCAGGTAAATTAGCGGCGCGCTGTCCCAATTGTAGCCTGTTGCCGCTCTGTCTACCGGATGAAGTACGCCTTCTGCAAGCGAAGAAGGGAAAGTGAGAAGGAGCATTTTTGTGCCAACACTCTATCTTACGGAAGAATATGCCCTGGTGCGCCGCGACAGCGAAGACTGCCTCCTCGTACAAATTCCTGAAAAGCGAGGAAAGGATGGTGCAAAGCCTTCACCTGCCCGCAAAGAGCGCGTTCCACTGCTCAAAATAGACGAAGTGGTAGTGCTGGGTGAGGTAACGCTGACCGCCTCGGCGATGCATTTGTTGCTGGAGCGCGACATCGAGATCACCTTTTTGAGCCATTACGGTCAGTTTAAAGGTCGGCTATCACCACCATTTTCCAAGAATGCCATCTTGCGCATGGCGCAATACCGCGCACATCAGGATATGACCAAACGCTGTGAATTAGCACGCCGCTTTGTGATCGGCAAATTGAGCAATCAGCGCCAGAGGTTATTACGTGCGTATCGCACAAACCAGAATAACGAGATCAGCCGCTCTATCAAGCAATTAACCGATCTCATTGCAGATCTGACATCGCCCTCAGTTTCTCAACCATTCGAGACAAAGCCAATCGCCAGTGGAGACCAGAGCATTGAAGGCACGCCGCTAGAAACGATCCTTGGCATTGAAGGCGCTGGCAGCGCGGCCTACTTTCGCAGCTTCGGCGCATTACTCATAGACCAGAAGCAGTGGCCCTTTCCAGGCCGTGTGAAGCGTCCGCCGACCGATCCTGTCAACGCCTTGCTCAGTTTTGGCTACTCGCTCTTAACCAACAAAATAGCCAGCGCCATACAACTGGTAGGCTTTGATCATTTTGTGGGCTACCTGCACAGCTCATTCTATGGCCGTCCCTCTCTGGCCCTTGACCTAATAGAAGAGTTTCGGCCAGTCATTGTGGATTCAGTGGTCATAACTCTGTTAAATAATCGTATGCTTACACCTGCTGATTTTGTGGTGGAAGTGGGTGCCTATCGACTCAAGCAAGAAAAGCGAACCGTTTTCTTCACAAAATTTGAGGAACGGCTCGATGAAGAAATCCAGCATCCCATTTTTGGGTACAAGACCA
Organism: uncultured Chloroflexia bacterium; assembly: GCA_963802635.1. Classification (GTDB taxonomy): domain Bacteria; phylum Chloroflexota; class Ktedonobacteria; order Ktedonobacterales; family Ktedonobacteraceae; genus CAVTLG01. The sequence goes on from CAWDJJ010000002.1 coordinate 199,353, forward strand.
GCTACCGTCGTTGTCTCGAATTACAGGCGCGTCTTCTTGCCAAAGCGTTGACTGGCGAGATAGACATCTATCCACCATTGCAGATCAAATAGACGGAAGGAGACCAGACAGAAAGGATGTTCTATAGGAACCAGGGCGACCAGGCCAGAACAGGCAATCAGATGACCTGCTACGTAGTTGCCTATGATATTCCCAACGACAAGAGACGTACAAAAATCCATAAAATCTTGCTGGGATATGGCAAGTGGACGCAGTACTCGCTTTTTGAATGTTTCTTAACGCGCAAAGAACTCCTCCTTTTGCAGAACAGGCTTGCTGATCATCTGCGAGCAGACCAGGATAGTGTACGTTTCTATCCACTTTGTGCGAACTGTGTCAACAGAGTAGAAACGGTGGGAGGATCGCCTCCAGAGGAAGATCGAGTGTACATTATATAAGCTCAACAATGCAGCGCGAGGCTCGGTGACGGCACGCTTGAGCGTAGCCTCGCGCCAGCCTCCAGAAGCCACTCCAGGCGATAGAAGGACAGAAGTTGTCCTCTTTCTCACCTGCAAAATCCCCCCAAAAGGAGCCTCGCGAAACACCTTGCCTGAAGCGGCTTCCCATGCTACACACGAAAGATGAGAATACAAGAGCTTGAATCTAAAAACCATTTCCTTTCGTGTTCTCTTATGGGGAGGTCCTCATAGGTCGCTCCTATGAGAGAAGGACCTGGAAAACCTTTTTCTCATGCTGAGTCAACCTTTTTAGTATAAGTGGGGGATGTGAGTGAAATCCTTCATACGCCTTTGAAGGACCAGAACAACTTTTCGTGTGTATCTGGGCAAGCCACATCCACAGGTTCTGACCTCTCCAACCCAACAACGAATGATGATGAGAATGGAAGACTGCATTCGTGTGCCTTTCCTCAGAGAGGAGGAGAGAGAAAATGAAAAACCAGAGCAAAGCACGCCTGGATTCCAGGATTCTTCCGATGCTTGCAGAAGAATCCATCTACATTGGGGTAGATGTTGGCAAATTTAAGCATGTTGCTGGCTTTGTTTCAAAAACGCTGCTGCAACGTCACCAACATTTCGAGAGTTGTCCAGCCTTCATTTTTGAGCAATCGAGAGAAGGCTTCCGAGCTTTTGTCGAACGTATTGGTGCCTATTGTCCACGAGAGCATTGCTTCATAGTGATGGAGCAAACTGGTCATTATCACCGTCCGCTTTTACAGTATTTGCTAGAGTTGGATCTTCCTGTCTACGTGATGCACGTCCAGAGTCGAGCGGAGAAGATGCTCAAGACAGATAAGCGAGATGCTCTCGGATTAGCGAATCGTCTGTACAATCAATTAGAGCTAGGCGTTCAGGTAGAGAACAAGTTGCAAGTTATTCGGCGTGCTGTCCCACCATTAGAAGCGGCTGCACAACTGAAAGGTTTCATACGTCATCGCTACGAATTGGTCAGTGAGGCGACACAACGAAAAAACAAACTCACCGCCATCTGTGATGAGCTTTTTCCTGAATTACCTCAAATATTCAAGAATCCGAACTTACCCATAGCATTAGACCTACGGGAAAAGTTTCCCACACCCCAGGAGGTGGCAACGGCAAGCCTTCCTGCACTGCGCGAAGTAAGAAAAAGGAACCATCCCTCCGAAGCACAGCTCATGTTGTTACAACAACTTGCGACCCAAAGCATTGGGACAAAGGATCCGGCACGTCAACGCGCTCTACTACTTGAACAAGAATTGCTCATCAAGGAATTGTATCTGATCCAAAACCATTTGGAGCGGCTGGAGGGAGAAATCTACCACATTGTGGAAAGGTGTCGGGAGGGAAAAATCCTGCTTTCTATCCCTCCAATTAGCCCTCTTGCAGCGGCTACTATCCTTGCGGGCATCGGTCACATTGCCAATTTTGAAGACGCAGGTCATCTCAAATCCTACTTCGGGTGGGCCCCCAAGAGAGCGCAAACGGGTGTCACGTTTGATCGAACGAGGTTGACACCGGCTGGATCGCGCGAGATGAAAAGGATCATGTATTTGGTTGCTTGGAACGCGATCACCCACGAGACGGAATGGGCTCTCTTGTACAAACGCCTTGTCCCTCGGCTTTGTACTTACGACGAGAGGGTGCAAGCATACAGAGGAAGAGGAAAGGCCATCGGCCACGTGATTGGGCGATTGATTACACTGATCTATGCCTTACTCAAGCAAGACGATGAAACGCTCAGTCATCTAGCCCCTGGAACCCATCCACCTGAACCAGTGCTCTATGAGAGAGAACTGCATAGGCAACACCGCACAGGTCACTACCAGCCGCGAAAACCAAGACAGCGAGAGAACCGGATTGTTCACGTTGAGCCATGAAGATCGGGACGTGGGAAGGAAAGGCTCTCTGCCGGAGCCGCGAGAGGGCTCCACAAACTCTTTGTGTCAAGGCGCTCAGGGTGTATGCAGCAGAGGGAGAGTACGAGGCCAGGGCTTGTGAATTATTGCTGAGAGGAAAGAGACTCCAAAATCTGGTACGATAGGCATTCCAAACCCACCTGTCGAAAAGAAGGAGTCTCTGATGACCTATTCTACCGCATTGCCACTCACCCTGCCTTCCTTGAGCAGTGATCGCCGTCAGCAGTTATTGGAAAAGCAGTCCCTGCTCAGTTTGTACGAAGTGTTGACAACCATCCCTGACCCCCGTTCCAAGCATGGATTGCGCTATGAGCTGGCATACCTGCTCGTCTGCCTGATCGCAGGCTTGCTCTGCAACTGTGACTCGACCTTGGCGATTGCCGCGTGGTGTCGTGATCAGCGCCATCTGCTGGTCCAACTCTTCGGCCCTCGCCGTTTTCTGTGCCCAAGCGACTCACTCTATCGCAAACTGCTCGCACGTTTGAGCGCCGAACAGATCGAGTACACCTTGGCTGACTGGATACGCTGCACCCTGCAAGCCCAACCAGATGATCCCATCGCTTTAGATGGCAAGACTGTTCGTGGGGCCAGAATGGCTGAAGCGTCCGCTCCCCATCTGCTCTCTTTCCGCACGCACCACAGTCAGGAAACCTTGTTGCAAGTCCTGGTTTCTGAGAAAACCAACGAGATCCCGATTGCCCAGCTTCTCTTGCCTTGCTTGCCTGTCTGTGGACGCGTTTTCACCGCTGATGCTTTGCATACCCAGAAGGATTTCCTCCGGTGTGTGGACGCATTAGGCGGAAAAACGGTTCTCACTGTCAAAAACAACCAACCAACGCTCTTTGCAGACCTGCAAACCTATTTTGCCGATCCCCATGCCTCCTTTGAGCAGTTTGCCACCCTCGATCAGCAGCGTGGACGCATCGAAAAACGGACCATCCGTGTGAGTACCGAGATGAACTCCTATCTGGTTGACTGGCCGCTTATCCAGCAGGTGGCTGAGTTGACACGAACCGTCACCATTCGCAAAACCGGACAAACGAGCCACGAGGTCGTCTATCTCATTACTCCCCTGACTCCTGGGGAGGCTGATCCATCCCGTTTACTCACCATCGTACGAGGACATTGGGGCATCGAGAACTCCTCTCATTTTGTTCGCGATGTCACCTTTGGAGAGGATCGTTCTCGTCTCCGCTCTGGCGATGGTCCACAGATCATGGCTGCTTTCCGCAATCTTGCCATCACCCTTATTCATCGTCAGGGATCTTCTCAGATTGCCGCCACTCGTCGCCACTTTGCCTCCCATCCTCTTCATGCTTTTCGATTGCTCCTTCCCAGGAGCTTTGCCCAGCAATAATTCACAAGCCCTGAGTACGAGGCACGCTCACCTTGACATATGGTGCTAAACTTGATATTCTGCACGGGAGACGCGTATGAAGCAACATATCCATGAAGGCATCCTCTATCAAGACAGCGATAAGCGCTATTGCTTGCATGAGTCAGAGGTTCCGGAATGGAAAAGGCTGACCTGTACCTCAGGATGCCAGCTGGAAGTCTGGCTCAATCGAAGCTGGATAGCTGGGCATATCGAAGGCGACGGAGAAGATTACTGGCTCTTCGCCGATGGAGGTGGACGGTTTCTCTTGTCTGAGCAGATGAAAGCCCGTTACACCGAATATTGGTGGCGAAGCTGCATAGCAGATATTTTAGATATTTGCCTCTCACCTTCCATACGCCTTATACTACAATGGTAGCCCTTTAAAGGGAGAAATGCCTGCTTGCAGGTTTGAAACATGCTGTTGGCTCCCGTTGTACTGGCGTTTATTACTGTCTTTAAAGGGAGAAATGCCTGCTTGCAGGTTTGAAACAGTTTAGGTGATGCCTGGCTGAGGTCATACTCAGCCTTTAAAGGGAGAAATGCCTGCTTGCAGGTTTGAAACACCTCGATCACGGTCATTCCCGACGTGATCTGGCTTCTTTAAAGGGAGAAATGCCTGCTTGCGAGGGTCGGAACTACAAACACGACCACAGGTGCATGGGGGCGGGAGTCTTTAAAGGGAGAAATGCCTGCTTGCGAGGGTCGGAACTATTCTCTGAGTCGAATTCCCGAAAAATCCATAAAAGAGAGAAAGGGGAGAGATCGGCTTCAGAATCCCAAGGAATTTCGAGCAAGATGGATAGCCTAGATGTTTCTAACGGAGTGTGGAGGAACGGGAGGGCATGACAACATCAAGCAAACAAGCTGCCTAACACTTGTTAGTTCCGACTCTCGCCAGCAGATTTGAAACGAATCAATGTTCGAGATACTGTTCAACTGGTTTTCGGCTTTAGAGGGGAATATGCCTGCTTGCGAGGGGAGCATCGGTAGAAGGAGCAAGCCGAGCGTGATCAGACGAAGAGAACGCCGCATATTAAGGTTGCGTTTTGCACGAGAAATCGGCTCCTACGATTGGAGAGGAGCTGGCTGCTGGCTATTGAGAACTCGGAAGTATGACAAGGCGCTTTCAGGTTTTGAGGCGCGCCTGGCCCAGACCCATGGCCGTCTTATACCTACCCCACGCCACTATAAAAGCTCAGATGCGCCAGTAACAGCAGTTGTTGCCGCACAGTTAATGGCCTTTCCAGTGTAATTGCTGCATCGGGACCGCGTAACTGGTAGGTACAGGTGCCAACAAAGCCACGTTGCTGGTGCGTCGTAAAGGTGAGGTGATGCGCCTTGAGATCATACATTACACCTCATCTATAAAAGCGAGCAGTTCTTTATACCACGCCTTCTCCGCAGTCACCTTCTCGCGCCTGACTTTGCGCACCTTCTCGACGATTGCCTTGCCAAGCAGCAGGCGAGCTTCTGGCGATGAAAGTTGCTGCCAGTGGCAGTGATAGCCTGGCAATTGACCTGCAACATCGCTCTCTTTCATCATTTCTATGGCACGTTTGTCTGTCTCCGCTCTTTTCACTTCAGGATCAATTGGCTTCACTGGCGGATCAGTAAATTCCATGCGCCCATAGCCGCTGGAAGTCTTTGCGCCAATGCCGAGCGTATCAAGCGCCTCTGCCAGGATCTGGAAGGTGAGATCAACCCATCGTGTGGGCTGCTGGAAGTCTGGCGCTGCTAGCGTCAACAGATAGATCCCTGTAGCGCTGAGGAATGGAACCGGATTAGGATCGTCGCTATCGGCTGGTATCTGGCTTGTGCCCTGGTAATATTTCTGGTGATGAACCGTCATGATGTCCGGGTGAAGCGCCTGCTGTAAATAACCACTACCTGGCATGTAGAGTGCATCGAAGAAGGTAATGTATCCGGCGTTTTCAGTGTCGCCAAAGACAATGGTGTGCAGCTTTCCTCCCTGCTGCCACTCTTCGCCAAGACGATGCTGTGCATAGCTTGCCGCCAATCCTTTGAGGGCGCTTCCTGGAATGTATGGTATGCCATATGTGCGATGCAGACAGATCGACGTTTCCAGCACGCTCTCATTGCCCAATCCAACGATCATACGCCCCTTGACCCGTATTCGGCGTGTTTGTGTTGTAACGCTATACTGCTGAAGCAGAGCTTGCCAGCGTTCAAAATAGGCCCTGTATTCAGTCGGCTCAGGAAGTTCCGCCACCTCCTGAATAAGTTCCCGACGACTGCTGGTGTCTTCACGGCTCTGCCCTTTGATATATTTGTCCAACCAGAGTCCTGCGTGCGTCCCTTTCGCGCCCCTTTGTGATGCTGAGAGCTTTTTACGTATCTCGATCTGATCAATCATGACTCGTTTTTATCCTCTAATACTGCTTCAGTGGGATCAACTTCCAGTATCGACTGTGCGAAGCGCTTATACCATAGCAGCGCTGCCAGAACCTGACGAGTTAGACGCATGTATCCACTCAGTGTTCCTTTACGCACTGCCTGTAATAGTGTTTCTGTATCCTGTTGCCCAATGGTTATCGCCAAATGCTCAAGCAGGCGCTTTTGTATTGGCTCCCCACGAGAATACACAAATTCCAATGCCTGCGCCAGCCCTGCCGTATGGATCAGAATAGGCAGCTTATGTGCCATGGCTCCATATTTTTTGTATTCTGGCTCTTTTTTGATCTCAAGGACCTGCTCATACACAGTGGCAGAGTATTGCTGATCGAGCGTTTGCATACCTCAAGCTCCCTTCTCTGTATCCCCGACCAATAGCACTCGGCATAGACCGCGCCCGACTGTTGCTTTCCCTCCGAACTGGAGTGTTTTGCTCGTCATTGTTTGCAAGATCTCATAGACATGCTCCACCGTCGTACCTGATGCTTTCGTCGGTGTGACGAGGGCAATCCCGGATAAGATAGTTTCAGTCGGGAGTGCCTCTTCATACCAGAGTCCACCATCCTGGACTGTTTTTGCATCTCCTTTTAACTTAATACGAGCTGTAATTTCGGTTGAAGTCGCAAGGAAGAAACTCAAAACATCATCATGAACGATACAGCATTTCTCCTTCAGCATAGCTTGCCAGGCTGTATCACCAGGAAACACACGCTCTGCAATCCATGTGGCCCACACTTCAGCCTGAAGCTGGACATTCGTCAGCTCAAGATCTTCTAAATAGATACGTGTATCTATTTTGATTCTGCTCGTGCTGCTCGTGACAACACACGTTGTCTCGTCTTCGATAGTGGGAACGGCCTCAGTTGGCGGAGCAATCTGGGCGTCTTGAATGTCGCGAGCAAAACGATGGAGCACATAGGGCGAAGTGACCCAGGCGAAGGTTCCAGCCAGGCTACGGATAGGCAAGAGCAATAGCCTCTGATCAGAGAACTGCACAGAGCTGGCGTGATTGTTGTCTGTCTGGAGGTCGATCATTTCAGGGCCGAAAACTTGCCTGACCTCTTGAGGAGAGCAGCGAGCGCGGAGTGTCCCTTTGAGTGATGAACCGGGCAGGAATGGTAGTCCCGTTGCTTTCTCGCGTGCTATTGGCAGATCTATCACACCAGCCCCTTGACCTGTACCTGCATGCAGTGGGGATAGAGCGTGAATAAATGTTAAGCGGGCGTTATTCATTAGCGTCCTTCCTTGAGAGAATGCATAAAAGCTCGTAATACATTGGTTTCGCCATCCAACCCGGCAATCTTCTGGGCCTCGCTTTTGGTGAGTATGCCCTGAACGGGATGTCGTATGTTCTTAGTCTCTTCCAGGGCGATGTGTTGTAGATCGACCTGCGATCCTTCGAGAATCAGGGCCAGGCCCACCGCGCGATTATCGCCGCATAGGAGAGGACGTAAGATGAGAGGACTCGCGAAGCGCTCTTTGACTTCGTTGTTATGGGTGATTTCATTCAATGTTGTATCTGCTGGTTCGCCTTCTCCTGTAAAATGGAAGAGAATGGGCAGTCCAAAAGCGGCACGTGGAAACTTTTGTGGCCCAGGCTGCTTATTTTTCGATGCTTTACCAGTGATTGCACGAATAGCTTTTGCCTCAGGCCACACACTGCGCCCTTCATCCTTTCTCTGACGAAAGTTATATAATGCGCTGATGAGCCTATTCCATGCTTGTATTGGCTCGTTATAAGGAGGCGTCACAACAAGTTGCATGTCCCTGCTAAGATGAGGCATACCAGCAGGAAAGTTTCCCGGCTCGATGTAATCGGCAAGTGTCTCTTTTATCCACACTTCTGCTCTGTGAGAGGCTGGGAGTTCTCTGTACGGCACATCGTTCACTGCCAGCAAGTGTAATGCTCCAAAACCACGTCGCGTGCGTGCACCAAGTCCCCCAAAGGTCTCCCAGGCCCAGAGAGCCGCTTCGATATCCTTCCGGCGCGTCGTTGGATACGAAATGATCAATGTAAAGTACACCGCTTTACGCACGTCTGGAATAGGCGGGTGTGGTTCTCTGCGTGCCTTTTCATCCGGTTGGAGAGCAAATGCGGCGTAGCCAGGAATATTATTTGCTTGTCTTGGCCGTCCATTTTGCATAACGAAAGGTTTGATGGGCTCACCTCTTCCGGCTGAATCGACACTGACGGTAATCTGTATTGTTTGCTCTAATGGAATACCTTGATCGCCTTTCTCATATGCCTTGCCCCAGATGGAACCTTCTGCGCTTCTCATGGCATCTGGATTATCCCCAAACTGCCAGCCTCGGCAGGCTCGCCACCAGAAGCGAAGTTGGGCGCGAATCTCCGTTGCGCGAACAATGGTGATGGGATCAGCTTCGTTGGGATTGACACCGCCACCATATAACGGAGTAATCAGCCTATATTTCCGTCTCTGCTCAACGATAGCAAGCTCACGGGGAACGATTTCTGTGGGAGGCGCTATATCCGGCTCTTTTCTCATACTCCTGCTTCCTTCTCCATCGCTCTTGGTTGCCCAGACCATGTCCCTAAGACCGCCAGGCCAAAGCCGTCTCGACGATCCTGTTCGTCATCACTGATACACTGCATCCAGAGATGCTCGCCCCATGCGCTCATAGCTGCATCACTGCCTTCCAATGTGAGGAAGAACACGGTTCCCGCAAGGGCCAGCCGTCGTGAGGGCTTGGGTCTCTTGAGTGCCAGGTCCCAACCAGAAACAACCTGTGCCCGATCAATCGCAACAGCCTGTATATTGGCTTTGATTCCATATCCTGCCATCTCTGTATAGAGCCATGTTGGAAGATACCCTTTCTTAAAACAGGCAGGGGTGAGCAGGATGAGACGGCAGTATTTCTGTTTCTTGCCGCTTAGCATTGTCTGTACCAGTTGTGCTGGACAGGTGGGTAGCTTCGCACTGCTTTTACGCCAGGTAACGATCCGACGTTCGCCTCCGAAACCTGTCAGGCCAGCGCGGATAGCATAATCGTTATCGTCGGCGGCGATTGCTAGTGCCAACCGCTGTGCATTTCTCAGGCGCTGTTTACCAGAACCGGGCATGGTAAACTCCAGGCTGGATGTCTCGAAGAGCATGCCATCTTTGGCAATCTCCTTATCAGCTTCGATACTCACATGCATGCGCTGCTCGCGTTCTAGTCCACGCAGACCAACATCAGACAACCGTTGTTCCTCTTGAGAAAAAGCTGAGGGATTGAGCAGCCATGTCTCGAAAGTCTTCCAGTACCAGTAAGAGGGTATTCCTTGTGGAGGTTTACTCTGCTCGTCGCTCATTGGTTGTCCTACAAGCCATTCCGGTGTCCCCATATCGGTTTGTGCACCCTCTGGTAACTGTAGTGGAAGAAGTTGCTGGATACGTGTCGTCTGTTTGTCTGCTTCCGTCGATGTTGATGGGAGAAGTAGCGCGTCACGTGGAGCACGAATCAGCCATTGACCAGGGGCAATATCTTCATCGTTGCCGGTCAATTGTACCAGAAGAGGGCCACGAATACTTAACAGCTTGAGATGGTCCAGCTCTTTTTCATCGTCTTTGGTATATTTGAAGATACCCAGCTCATCTAACCCTGCACGGGCGCGAATGCCACCTGCAATAGTTGAAGGAAAGGGAAATGATAATGATGCGGCCCGTGCGCCAGGATCAGCCCCGAAGGGACGCCCATCGCGGACGAGCAACGGATCGCGTGGCTCCATGATCCAGATAGTCATACATTCTGCCCTTCTTGCTCTGGCTTTGCCAACTGTTTTGCATCAGCCATGACTTGTGCGACGATCAATTCATGAATCAATTCATTGAGGGAAATGGCCTGTATGTGCTCTACATCTGGCTGCAGCTCTTGCTCTATGCCAAGCCGCGCTTTGAAGAAACGCTCTACTCCCTCGGCTTTTCCCTTTGGAAATTTGCCGAGAGGCACATACAGTTTTCGCTGTAAGATGCGCAGGGCGTCTAATTGAATGACTTTTGCGTGAGGCCCATCTCGTTGGGCCTCGAAGGGCTGTTCATACGTTGAGGCATCCAGATGCAGAGCAAGATCGCGCAGTTCGTATGCGGTCCCGACAGGAATAGCGCCGTTCCGAAAAAAGCCGACCAGCCGTTGCAAGCTGATATCTATGTCGTTCCACTGACCTGCTATATGATAGTCCTCACCACTGCGTTTACTGATAGTGATTGCCAGCGCATTCTTCCCCGGAACACCTTTGGCATGATGCTCGGCCTCCTGTGCGATGTCCCTTGCTTTGCGTAGCGAATCCAGATGGTGCATGATGGCAATGCCAACGGAGAGGCTGGGAGTGCGGTCTTTTCGGTCGGCGAACTCAAGCAATGTCTTACGAAACTCACGTGCCAGTTAACCAACCGATCTTCAAGGAGCATCGAACCTTCATAGCGCTCCAGAATGGGATGCGACGCATAGCTGTCAGGAATGCGCTCCAGTTGTGGTGAAAAGGCGAGCTGTTGCACCTTCTCAATATACCCATTCCAGGCTATCTGCAAGACGATAGCATAGCGGTTCAAGACGTGAAACAGATGCTGACATCTTTGAAGCCATTGAGCGATTTGTACTTCAAGAAGTGGCTTGAGAAAATCCCCAATGGATTCTCTTTCTCCGAACAATGCGCCCGGTCCTTCTCGGATCTATGCAGTACATGGAGAAGCAGATTGGGGAGCCACCGTATGTTCTTCTGGCTCCGCCGACCTGTAGAATCCAGTGGACCTCTGCCGCATCGCAAGCCGGAGCCACCATGCAAAGATGAGATCATTCTCGCTGTAGACCCCCTATTACAGCAAGAATCACGATGATACCGACAGGGTAAACGTTTCTTATTTTCTAGCTGTGCCTCGCCTGATGTGAGATACAAGAGAGAACATCAAAGCTGATACGCTTGCTTGTTTTCATGCGAAGCCAGGCGATGGCCCACATTGAGATGCGTTTCCCCCGCTACATTAGTAGAGTCGCTTCGTATAGCTCTCATCAATATATGCTTCAAGGTCCTTGACGGTCTGATTTGCTGGTTGCACCTGATCCAAGAGCATCTGAGCAAGTGACGGGTACGCTGTGCGATCCGGCCAACTTGTCGTATCCCAGAGCTTTGAACGCTTCAATGACTTGGCACAATGCAGGAAGCACTCATCCACCTCAACGCCAATGGCAATCAGAGGCAGTTTCCCCTGAGCAGCGGTACGTTCAAGCAGGGTCGTATCCCGCACCAGGCAGGCATGACCATTCACCCGTAACGTCTCCTCCACTCCTGGAATGAGAAAGAGCAATCCCACAGCCGAAGTTTGGAGAATATTGCGCAGCGTATCGAGCCGTCGATTCCCTGGTCGCTCAGGGATCACCAACGTCTTCTCATCCAACACCAGCACAAAGCCGGGAGCATCGCCACGAGGAGAGACATCACAAGCCCCAGCAGCATCGACTGAGCCAATCAGCAGAAATGGGGATCGCGCAATAAAGTTTCGACAATGATCATCCAGATGGGCCAACTGCTTGCGGATGACCAGCTCTGTTGGAAAGCCTATCAATTCCCGCAGTTCTTCCTCTGATGGAACGACCTCTTTAAATTTCGATTGGATCATAAAATATCCTCCTCCCTTTATTTTATGCTTGCACCTTCTCCTGCTGCATTTGTTTCAACGTTGAAGCGAAAACACTGGTCTATTACGAATTGTGTGCACTATCAACGTGATATGATGTTGAAAGAAGATGCTTCTCAAGTCCGTTCTCACGGTGCTCCAAAAGGAATAGCCACAGTAAAATGGAGGATTACTCGCACTCTTATTTTCTTTGTGCGAAACATGTTGCAAAGTATGAGACTTTTTTGTGCATAGTCATGATACGCCCTACAATTGTTGTAAGGAACTGCTGATCTTTCCGTGCGCAGCAGCAAAAAACTTCAATACGGTTCTGTCCTTTTTACTATGAGGCGAAGACAATCTCATTCGAAGTAAGGCCGCCGAGATTGGGATTTGGATTCCAGGCAGGAGGAGAAAATGGTTTGGATTTGACATGCGAAAGAACAAAAAGCTCCTCCAGAGCGATCTGAATTTCGACACGCGCTAGTATCGCACCAGGACACTGATGTGGTCCATATCCGAATGCAATATGTTTATTCGGTCGACGATAGGGATCAAACGTCATCGGCTGAGGAAAAAGAGCCGGGTCATAGTTCGCCGCATCTAAGAACAACAACATTCTCTGTCCACGGCGAATGAGATGATTCCCAGGCACGACAGAAGAGAGATCAATATCTTCATTGGCTTCTCTCATAAGGTAACGAGTCGGCGTCACCATACGCAGTAATTCTTCTCCCAGTTGTTTCACAACATGGGGATTTGCCTGAACGTCTGCCCGTAGCTCCTCCCAGCGAGGAAGAAGAAAGGAAATGCCATTGCCCAGCAGCTTTTTTGTGGTAATACGCCCTGCGGCAAAGACCATCATACAGTTCGCGACCAGATCATCTTCATCGGAAAAAACGTCTTCCGCTTGCAGAAAAGCACTGAGCAAATCATCTGAAGGGTCACGTTTCTTCGCAGTGATCAGACGGTGAAAGTAATCCTCAAGATTTTTAATATCTTGCATATCGCCACGAAAATAGCCACTGGTCATATCACCAAAGGTATCCGACCAGCACTCCAGTTGCCGTAATTCCTGCTTATTGTCGATTGGCATGCCTAAAACACAGGCTATCGAAAAAAGTGAGAGAGGGGAAGCGAACTCGCTCACGACCTCCATCTCTTTTTTTGCCCGCACTGCCCCTATAGTATCATGAGCGAACCTTCGGATATCGGACGGCAGTTGTTTGACCATGTGTGCCAGTGGTTGTAGCATCACCTGTTGAGCACGTTGATGCTGCTCTCCATCCATAAATAACAGTTGTTTACTGATCGGTGATATGTGTGCAGAAGATGGGCTTGCCGCTGAACCTGAGTTTGAGCAGAAGCGTGGATCGTCGAGGATATGACGAATGGCACAATGTCCAGTGACCAGCCAGGACTGACTCGTTTCGTCGAAATAGATACTATCCTGTGCTCTCAAGGTATTATAGAGTTCATGAGGGCTTGTATATTGCCGCCTCAAAGCCAGTAAATTCAATTTATTGGTTGTTTTTCGCTGCATCATACGCCTTTCTTTCTGCAAAACTGTATATCAATCTACAGGACCAGAGGGGAGCAAGTAATCCATAGCTCGAAATTTTTCCAGCATCACTGGAGCAAGGAAGTATTTGTCAAATACGCATGAAAATCAATACAAAATACCCAAAAACTATATTTTCAAGTGTTAGATTTTTTCACTTTTGTTGAGCAAATTGTTGATGATATAACTCAGCGTACATACCTCCCTGCTCTAATAGCTCCTGGTGTGTACCTCGCTCTACAATCCGGCCCTTATCAAGTACGAGAATGAGATCTGCGGCTAAAATTGTTGAGAGACGATGAGCAATAGCAATGGTTGTACGCCCTTGCATCAATGGTTCTAGAGCATGCTGGATTAAACGTTCTGATGTTGTATCAAGAGAACTCGTTGCTTCGTCCAGCACCAAAATCTTCGGATTTTTCAGCAGTACACGCGCTATGGCAACACGCTGTTTCTCACCGCCGGAAAGTTTGTATCCACGTTCACCAACTATCGTATCATAACCATCATCCAATTCCATAATGCGCTCATGAATGGCTGCGGCTTTTGCCGCAGTAATAATTTCTGCATTCGTCGCTTCGGGACGAACATAGAGCAGGTTGTCCCGAATAGATGCATGAAACAGATAGGTCTCTTGTGTGACGGTGCCAATCAAATTTCCCAGAGATGCCATCTCAATCTTCCTCACATCGCGTCTATCAATCTCTATTGCGCCACAATCGACATCATAGAGACGCAAAAGCAGGTATGTGATCGTCGTCTTACCTGAGCCACTTGGTCCAACCAGCGCAACCAATTGACCTGGCTTGGCTGTAAAAGAGAGATCTTGCAGCATGATCTGCCGCTTAGGTTTTTCAAACTCTATCAGGCGAGACTTGCGTAAAGACAGAAATCTTGGCAATTTGACCGCAGGCTTGGGATCTTTAAGTAAGGAGCTTTCTTCCCGCCGGGAAGATACCCCGTTGCTTTGTTGACTCCTAGTATTATCGACGAGATCAGTGCCGCTCTTTTTATACGTAAAGGATACATGCTTAAACACTACCTCACCCTGTACCTGAGCAGAAGAAAGATATACAGCGTCTGGTGCATCATCTATCTCTACCTTCTGATCAAGGTACTCAAAAATTCGATCAAATAAGGCAAAAGATCCTAGTGTACCTATTAACGCAATGCTAAATTGATTCGCAGGCCCAAAAAATCGCCCTTGAATAATAACAAAGGCAAGTAAGATACCAGGAGTAATATGTGCGCTCTTAGGCATATAAATCGTCAAGATACCAGCTACTACATACAGAATGACAGGCACAAGTGTCATAAACGTATTCATAAACATAATGAACCAACGTCCCAGCAGTTGTTGATAGATGCTTAATTCCATCAGTCTCTGGCTTTTACTTTCAAACTGACTTTGTGCAAATTGCTTGCGACCGAAGGTTTTAATTAATAAGATGCCGCTGATTGAAAGCGTTTCCTGCATCAGCGAAGTAAGCACTGCAAGACTTTGCTGGGTTGCTTTGACAGATTCTCTTTGCACATTCCCAACTTTTAAGGCGGGAAATAGAAATAATGGCAAGAAAACCAACAAAATAAGGGTTAAGAAGGGGTTGAGGTAGAGCATGACAATGATTGTGCCAGAGAACACTATCAAGCTGGTTATCAGATTGGTATAGGTGTTGGTGACTGCCGACTGTGCACTACCGATGTCGTTAGAGACGCGCGACTGCAGCTCTCCTGTGTGCATAGAGGTAAAAAAATGTAAGGAAAGTTTTTGCAAATGAGCATAGAGTGCATTGCGCAAGTCGCGCATGACACGTTGTCCTACGAGATTGCTCATATAAGTTTGTCCAACGCCTATAATACCTGATAAAATTGCAGCACTTACCATAGTAACAGCATATAAGATCAATTGACTCATATTTCGATGAGCAAGAGCATCATCAATAACAGCAGGTATCAGCAATGGAACAACCAGACTTAACGCCGTTGAGGCAAAGGTAGCAAGTATGACTAAAACGACTTGCCATTTATAAGGACTAAAAATAAGTATAACACGTTTGATTGTGTATGAACGCGTTGTGCGTTTCCGTTTTTTTTGTTCCATTGTAGAAGCAGGTGGTTGAGGCTGTACCGCTTGTACTGACATAGTAAAATTATCTCCGAATGCACGAAGAGCTTTTTTTAGGCTGTAAACTTGATTTGAAGTGAATTTCAACTTTCGATTTTTCATTGTGTCAGAGGAGGCCTCTCGAAATTGATCACATTGCGTCTCGTCGTTTTTAACTTATGGCGAAGAGCTTCATAAGAAACAGCTTGATTGTCTGTGTGCTGCTGCTGCTCTGTCTCATTGTACATTTTTAGTGTGTCCACGAGGCCATCTGGTTGCAAGATCAAACTGTGTAAGAGCGTATCTAAGTGCTTAACAAGACGTACAATAGTGCTGTGGTCAAAGAGTGCGCTCTGATAATTTACCTGACCAGATAAGCCCTGCGCTTCTTCCCAGAGAGACACCACTAGATCAAATTTGGTCATATTCCTATCCAATGGTAGAGAAGAGAGTTCCATGCCATGAAGAACTAAAGGCTGAATGGGCTGAGCCTGCCATACAAATAGGACACGAACTAAGGGATTTTGCTGTGTCGTTTGTTTCAGGCAGAGCTCCTCGACTAGTTTCTCAAACGGGAGATCCTGGTGGGCATACGCATCAAGAACGACGCGACGAACAGAGTGTAAAACCTCGCGAAACGTAGGATGACCGCCTAGATCAGTACGTAGAACAAGCAGAATTCTCAAAGGGGCCAATAATTCCCTCAGTCTCTCTTTGTGTTCGGTTGGCAATGCCCGTTCCTACTACAAGATCTGATCGCCAGCTGTAGCGATAGAGTAACGTCTGGAAAGCTGCCAACAAGGTCATAAAGAGTGTGACATCTTCTCGGCTGCTGAGTTCTACAAGCTTCTCGGAGAGTTGGGCAGAGAATTTGAAGGCATGAAAGGCTCCAAGAGCGTAGGGGCCGAGCAGAGCGTCCCTTGCGGCGGCCCGTGGAGCAAGTGCTGATCGGGGGCGATCAGTTGGTAATTCGAGAGGAGTCGCTCCACGCAATTGCTTTGTCCAATAGTTGGTATATCTATCCAATACCTTGCCTTGCAACCAACTACGCTGCCAATGAGCAAAATCAGCATATTGCCGAGGAAGTGGGATGAGAGGTGACGCTTTCCCTGCCGAAAACGCGTCATAGAGGCGAGATAATTCATGCAAAAATATGTTCAGCGACCAGTGATCTGAGATGATGTGGTGCATTGTCAATAACAGGGCATGTTCACTTGCGCTCAGGCGCAAGAGTGTGACACGGAACAAGGGACCATGAGCAAGATTGAAAGGAGACTGGGCTTCTTGCCGTGTCAGCATCTGTAGATGTGCCTCTCGCTGTTCGGATACGAGTTCGCTGAGGTCAAGCAGGGATAAAGGCACGTTTCCAACTTTGGCGACGATTTGTACTGGCGTATTTCCGTGCAGTTGAAATGTTGTGCGTAGACTCTCATGGCGCTCTATAATCTCTTTGAGACTTCTTTGAAAGCTCTCCACCTGTAACTTACCACGCAGGCGCACTGCATAGGCAACATGATTGGTGCTCGCTCCAGGCTCTGATTGTTCGAGTAACCATAACTGCTGTTGAGCAAATGATAGAGGGAATATATTTGTCAGTAAGGATTGTCGCCAGATGGGAAGCTCAGAGTGCGTACACATGTTTTCTAATAATGTGCGTAGGTGAGGTATCAGGGCTTGCATTGTCTCTGGCTCAAAGAGATCACGATTGTAATGCACATCAATATCGAGTTGATCAGCATTGGTGGTCACAAATACGCAGATATCGAATTTCACATACTCGACAGGAGTGGTAAGATTGGTAACGGTGAGATTGCCAAGACTATCAAGAGCGATGGCTGGGTCCAGATTAAACGTGGTATAGAGCGTGTACAACTGGCCTTGTGGGTCCAATTTCTTTTGCAGAGCCACCAGAGGGTAATCTTGATGCTCATACAGTTCCAACAAGTGCTGTTTGACAGAGTACAAGTATTCCAGGAACGTTGGAGAACCTACAAGTGTACTTCGCAATGGGAAGAGATTCATGGCGTGACCAACAAGCGTCTCACTGCCTGTGCAGATACGTCCTGCCGTAGGTACACCAACCACCACATCATCCTGATTGTTCACGTGATGCAACCAGAGCAGGTATGCAGCCAGCAGTACCATATATAATGTACAACCGTATTGACGCGCTAGCTGGCGCAAAGCCTGTTGCAAATCAGCGTCTATCGCCATATGTACACGTGCACCCGTAAAGGTTTTGTAGGGTGAGCGGGGATGATCAAACGGCAACGCTAATACAGGAAAAGGTTCGGCAAGCTTTGCCAACCAGAAACGTTCGTCCGCCAGAAACGTTCCTTGCTGTACCTGTTGCTCTTGCCAATGTACATACTCACGAAACTGCAAAACAGGCGGCAAATGATAAGGTCGGTGTTGCCTTGGCGCGGTATACATTTGCGCGATTTCTTGCAATACTAGCGTTATCGACCAGCCATCAGCGATGATGTGATGCGCGGCGAAGAGTAAGAGATGGCACTGTGCAGCCAGTTTGAGCATACTCAGGCGCACGAGTGGACCATGTGTCAGATCAAGACCCTGATAGCGTTCTGCAGTCAACCAGCGCGAGACTAACGGTTGCCTTTCATCACCTTGAAAACCAGAGAGGTCCTGGTAGGATACATCTATCGGCAATTCCAGTAGAACATGTTGCCGATCTCCTTGCGCACTAATCACCGTTCGCAATGCCTCGTGACGATTGACGACCATACGAAATGCGTTCTGCATAGCAGGGAATGAGAACTCGCCATCCAGTTGCAGCAGCACCGCCTCGATATAGGCATTGAAGCCGCCTCCGGCATTGACCTGGGACGCTGCCCAAAAATTCTGCTGTGCAGCCGTCAGAGGAAAACTTCGTTCTACAGTCTCTGACCTAGCTTCCTGCTTTCTCAGTGCCAGTACCTCGGGAGGAAATGCAGCCGTTGAGATGCGATCCTGCGATCCTGGTACTGCATCCTCACTGTGCCTCTTGTTGCTTCCTTCAGATGGTGGCGGGGGCAAAAAACCACCGCTACGCAGTTCCCTAATCGTCTCTTTGATTGATAGAATCAGTGTTGCGATATCTTCATCTGTATGAGCCGTTGATAAGAAGCAATTACGTCCCTCCCAGATGTAAATACCTTTATCCAGCAGGTGGTAGAAGAACAAATCCATGTTCTGTGTAAAGGAGAAACGGAAGAGAGAGCCGAAATGGATACAAGTAATAGGCACCTGCTCATCTCGAAAGAACGCGTTCACCCTCGTAGCTAACTGCGCAGTCTTCTCGTTCAGGCGCTCTTGCAATGTGGGTCCCTGACTTTTGAGGTGCCTCAGAACGGCATAGGCACTACTCATAGCGAGTGGGTGTTTGCAGAATGTTCCGGCGAAAAAGGTCGTTTCAGCCTGTGGATAGGACAGATCACCGTAGTGCCACATGCCACCATCGATCCCGTCCAGATACTGTGCCTTTCCTGCCACCACACCAATGGGCATACCACCACCGATAATCTTACCATAGGTTGCCAGGTCTGCCTGCACATTAAACCAGGCTTGTGCACCACCTGGATGGATACGGAAGCCGGTAATTGTTTCATCAAAGATTAGTGCAATGCCTGCATTGCTGGTCAGCACACGCAACTGTTGGAGAAACTCTCTCGGCTGCACATCTGGATGGCGACTCTGGACAGGTTCAACCAGGACGGCGGCCAGTTCGGGAGCGTGAGCCTGGATGATATCGAGCGTATGTGCACTCCCATATGGCAGCACAAGCACATCATCAGCCATCTTCTCTGGCACACCTGGAGCCAGCGGCTGTGCTACGTGTTCATTTTGTGGTTGAGATCGTGCCAGAACACCATCAAATGTCCCATGATAAGAGCCACTGAAAAGCACTATTTTGCTTTTTCCGGTCGCTGTTCTAGCCAGGCGGATCGCCGTCATGACTGCTTCGGTGCCCGAATTACAAAAGGCAACCCGTTCCAGACCGGTTAATTCGTGAATCAGCGTAGCGACCGCGCCAGCTAGCCTGGATTGAGGTCCTAGCTGAATACCCATTTCCAGTTGTTGGGTCAAGGCCTCCTGAATAAAAGGTGCATGATGACCAAAAAGATTGACCCCAAAGCCCATCGTAATATCGAGGTAGCAATTGCCATCAAGATCCCAGAAATGCGCGCCTCGTGACTGCTCGGCAACAATGGGATAGAGCATTTCCTTGATCGAGAAGCGGAAGCCAGCAGATGTCCGATTATCGGCCAGCACCGAGCGGTAGCGCTGGGCGTAGTCGCGGGACCCCTGAGTTCGCTGAATCAGTCGTGCACGCAATGCATCCAAATGAGCTTGCTGGAGTGCATTCAGTGTCTCTGGACTCTTCGGCCTGATAGGTTGATATGGGATATAAGGGGTCTGGGTCGGCTGAAATGATAGCGGTTCTGTCTGACTCGATGTGTCAGAGGTTGAACCTATGCCCGCGTCGTTATGCGGAGAACGTGACTCAAGCTGTTGTTCATGTGGCACTCCCGCTATGTGAGCGCGCAGCACATCCAGTTGCCGGGATAGCACATTCGACAGCAGATCCAATTGTTGCGCAAAGATGTGTTCAATATCCGTTGTTGCGCGTGGTGCTTGTGCCTGTTTTGTAGCAGTAGCCGCATACTCACCTTCGCGGAAAGGTTGTTCTAAGGGCAATGGTGCAATATCAGCTTCCTGCTTATGATCTGGCACTGCTCTGCTAGCAGACATGGTTCCTTGTGGATATGCGTCTGCTGGCAGCACCTGATCAAGGTGCGTTGCCAGAGCATCAAGTGTGCTAAGTTCAGCGAATAACTGACGAATGGACAATTTGAGACCAAAGGTTTGCTCGATCTGCCTCACCGCGTCAATCAAGACTATAAAATCTGCTCCAATCTCTAAAAAGGAAGTATCTCCTGCAATTTCGGCTGGCTCAATATGCAAAAGCGATCCCAGCAGTACACGCAACTGTGAAAGGAGACGTTCCCTTCTGGACGCATCGTTTGGCTCATGTTCTTCTTGCAATGCATTCATCGATATAACATTTTCCTTGGGTTTCTGCTGTATGCGGTTCTCGTTATCCTGGCGATACGGTAAGCGATCATGAGCATCACGCGCAGAAGAGGTCTGGGTGAACCAGTAACGTTGGCGCTCAAATGGATAGGTGGGTAACGAGAGGCGGGTGCGCATCGGGGCATAAGGGGCCTCAAAAGCTTCCCAGTCAATCTTGTGCCCATGCACATAGAGTGTGGCAACGCTGCTCAATAGAACTTTCCAATCATCGTGTCCCTGTTTCAAGGAAGAGAACCACGCAATGTCTGACCCGTCCGGCAGGCAACGTTGTCCCATCCGTGTGAGTGTATCGTCAGGACCGATCTCTATGAATACTCGCCCACCCTGTTCATGTGCAGTCTGGACTCCAGCTAAAAACTGCACAGTGCTACGCGTTTGTTCTCGCCAGTAGTTGGTAGGAAGTGCTACTCCGGCGGGAATCAAATTTCCTGTAAGAGTGCTAATGAGTGGGATATGTTCTGCTTGCAAAGGGAGCGAACGAGCACTTTGCGCGAAAGCATCCAACATCGGCGTCAGTAAATGTGAATGGAAAGCATGCGATACTGGTAAGAAACGCGCATCTATAGCGTGCGCCTCCAAGTGTGCGACAACATTCTCTAAAGCTTCCCGTGGGCCAGCAAGAACCACATGGCGAGGTCCATTAATAGCCGCGACGGCAATCTGTGCAGGCCATGGTGCACATACCTGCTGGCAGTTGTCCCAGATCGGTAAAGACGGCGACCATCGCCCCGTGCTCTGGGAGTTCCTGCATCAGGCGTCCACGCGTAGCGATTAACATTAAACCATCTTCCAGACTCATCATACCGGCTATGCAGGCCGCCACATATTCACCGATACTATGCCCTAGCACCAGATCGGGCTTGATACCCCATGAGCGCCACAGGAGAGCCAGCGCATATTCAACGGCAAAGAGGGCAGGTTGCGTATAACGTGTCTCTTGTAACAGCGCCGCAGCTTGGCCCTCCTCCGCAAAGAGGATCGTACGCAATGGGTGCTCCAGATATGCATACAGTATTTGCTCACAGTGATCAATCTCACGACGAAACAAAGGATGTTCCCTATAAAGTTGTTGCGCCATCCCTGCATAGTGCGAACCCTGTCCACTAAAGAGAAAGACCGTCTTTGTTTTTGTCTCAACTCGACTATTTGTATCCTCGCTGGCACCACATGCCGAAACGTGCGATAACTGTTCTGCTAAATCCTGTGAAGAATGCACGATATAGGCAGTTCGATGAGCAAAATGGGTTCTGCCAGTAGTAGCAGTGAAACAGAGGTCAGCCAGGGGTACATGTGGATGTTCTTTCAGGTAGAGCTGGTAACGTTCCCCGAGTTGATGCAAGGCATCTGCACTTTTAGCCGAAAGCGTCAATATATGCTGTGATCGTTCGATGGCGGGAAAACTGGGACGATAATCCAGGTGTGGAGGCTCCTCTAGCACAACATGTACATTGGTTCCCCCAAAGCCGAAGGCGCTTACACCTGCAATGCGTGGCGATGGTGTAGACCACGATTGCTTCTTTCTTGGTATCGAGAAAGGAGTGCCTGTGAGATCAATATAAGGATTTAGCTGTTGAAAATGCAGGTTAGGGGGAATCTCACGGTGCAGTAGGCAGAGCACGGTCTTGATCAGGCTAGCAATCCCAGCCGCAGCCTCCAGATGACCAATATTTGATTTAACCGCGCCAAGCACACAGGGCTGATCGACGCTGCGCTCATGCATCAGAACCGTCTTTAGCGCTTGCACTTCAATAGGATCACCAAGCATTGTACCCGTACCATGCGTTTCTACATAGCTTACATCGGCAGGCTTGAGATGAGCCGATGCAAGCGCTTGCCGAATAACAGCCTCCTGCGCTAGTCCATTTGGTGCCGTAATGCCATTACTTGCACCATCCTGATTCACTGCTGACCCACGAATCACTGCCAGAATAGTATCTCCATCGTGAAGCGCTTGTTCCATAGGTTTGAGCAGCACCAATCCGCATCCCTCACTGCGCACATAGCCATTGGCAGTAGCATCAAACGTTTTACTACGACCATCAGGTGCCATCATATGTGCTTGTGAGAAGGCAATCGTTGGTTCTGGTGTAAGCAGCACATTCACGCCGCCCACCAGAGCAAGTGAACATTCACCTGAACGTAAGCTCAGGCAAGCTTGGTGTACAGCCACCAACGAAGAAGAGCAGGCTGTGTCAATAGCAATACTCGGCCCGTGAAAGTCAAAAATATACGAAAGTCGGTTCGCTGCTCCACTATGTGCGTTTCCAATACCTGCGTAAGCATCCGTCAGTTGAGCATCTTTCGCTTGCAGGAGAGCATAATCAAAACTACTCATGCCAATGAATACACCAGTCGCGCTGCCAGCCAACTTCTTTGGATCGATGCCAGCTTGTTCAAACGTCTCCCAGGCTACCTCTAAGAGGAGGCGTTGCTGGGGGTCCATTTGCTCTGCCTCACGTGGTGAGATGCCAAAAAAGCGCGCATCAAAACCATCAATCTGCGCCAGAAATCCTCCCCAGCGTGTATTCATCTTTTGAGGCACACCGGCTTCTGGTGTGTAAAGATCCGCGCTGCTCCAGCGTGCGACAGGGATTTCAGAAATAGCATCTCCGCCAACGGACAAGAGTTCCCAGAAGGCGGCAGGACTCTCTGCACCTGGAAAGCGACAGCCCAGACCAATAATTGCAATGGCATCCGCATCTGCACGCATTTCATCCCGCATGTTCTCGTGCTGCCGTGTTGTGCTATCTCCCACATGCTGTGGAATCTCCATCTTTCCAAGGGAAACACCAGGAAACAGGGTAGGGGCGTCATCTGGCGTGCGCCCCAGGGATGGTTGCAAGGACATGCCCCTACCCTGTTTTTCCCCAATGGACGGAGAGCCATGCTGTGCCAGATAGTGTGCCAGGGCATCAATTGAAGGGTAATCATAGATTAATGTTGGTGAGAGTGAACCCCCTAGCCATTGTTCTAGCTCACCAGAGAGGCCAATGGCATCCACTGAACTGAGTCCGAACAAGGCAAACGGAACGTCAGTCTGAACATGCTGCTGATTCAGATGTGCACGCTCTGCAATGCGAGCTTTGAGCCAGGCAGAAATTTCTTCTTCCCTATCTTTATACTCTCCAGGTGTGCTCACTGCGATATTCTGCGGCTCTGACTGACCAGACATTTGTTGTACGGTGGGTGTTTCATCGCTCCAACGTTGAACGACCGGAAGTGTTCCTTCCAGAAATGCCTGACGACAGGCATAGCGCTGGATTTTTCCACTTGTGGTCTTAAATACGCCACCCACCTTCACCAGTTCTAGCGCAGAGACTTCTATCTCAAGTTCACAGGCAAGTGTTTGACGTATTGTTTGAATGACCTCTTGTATATCCCAATCCTGATAATGACGGTCGACCTCTTGCACAATAGCAAGACCTTCGGTTTCTGCTCTGGTAAAAGAGAACGCCGCACAATTGCCCGGTCGTAGAGCTGGATGGCAATTGCCAACGAGCGCTTCAATATCTTGCGGATAGATATTACGTCCACGTAGAATAATGATATCTTTCAGGCGACCTGTGATGAAGAGTTCTCCCTCACAAAAAAAGCCTAGATCACCAGTACGTAAAAACGGTCCTTCATGGCTATCCTTGAGAAAGGCCTGGAACGTCTCCTGAGTTTCCTGCGTCTTGCCCCAATATCCTTGAGCAATATTGGGGACTCGCAACCCAAATCTCTCCAACCTGATTGGGAGCACACACAACCTGTGAAGCTGGATCAACGATCAGAAAGCGCTGTTCGGGGCGTGGCTTGCCACAACCTACCAATTGATGGGCATCTGTCTCGTGCTCATCGGCCAGGCGAGGATGATTCTGCTCAAGTGTTGCCGGAACGAAACGACGGACGATGGGAGCCGTCCACTTCGAGCCGCCCGAAAGGAAAAGCGTCGCCTCGGCCATACCATAACACGGATAGATAGCTTCTTCACGGAAACCACATGGTGCAAAGGTTTGATAGAAGCGTTTGAGCGTTTCAGCATGGACTGGTTCTGACCCGGAAAAGACAATATCCAGGCAACTCAGATCCAACGTTGCCACAACTTCTGGCGTTGCTTTACGTACACACAAGTCAAATGCGAAATTGGGAGCGCCACTGGAATTGGCTCTAAAGCGAGAGATAGCCTGCAACCAGCGCATTGGCTGCTGCAGGAAGGCAGCAGGAGCCATCAGTGTGGATGAGCCACCCAGGAAAAGTGGCTCCAGAATCAACCCCATTAAACCCATGTCATGATAGGCAGGCAACCAACTGACACAGAGAATATTCGAGTCAAGTGTCATGCCCTTTTGTGTCAGAATGGCATTCTGTATCAAATTGTCGTGAGCCACCATAACTCCCTGAGGAGTTCCAGTGGAACCGGAGGTATATTGCAAAAGTGCAAGTGCATCACTGGCTGGTCTGTACTCACGCCAGTGCTCTGCCCGCCTCTCTTGTTCCTGTTCAGGTACGAGCCAGCGGAACTTTTGCAGCAATGACTCATGCGTAAACTTGCGCCGCAAACCAGCAAGAATACTCGATGTCGTCAGCGCCACACGAGCACCTGCATCCTGCAAGATTGCCTCAATACGAGCAAGATTTTGATTAGGGCGAGGAGGGTAGGCAGGCACGGCGACAACGCCAGCATACCAGCAGCCAAAGAGTGCCTCAATATACCCTAAACCTGGAGGATAGAGGAGCAAGACGCGATCTCCAGGGTCCAGATGTTCTTGAAGCAGTGATGCCACATTGCGGACTCGATCATCTAGATCGGCATAAGTCAAATGCGCTTCCTGCGTTTCACCATCAAGCAGAAAGGTATACGCCGTTTTGTGAGGATGATGCAGTGCCCTCTGGCGAAGCAGTTCAACAAATGTTGACCATGGAGGTTGGATATCGTGAGATATAACACCCATAATACTTACTGGTCGCCTTCTCTCTCTTCTATGCACATTTTGCAATCTTGATGGATGCTGCTATTCTCTCTGGCAGAGACTTATTTAGAGAGAAGCAGTACTACCTTCTGTAACTGGTTGTTCTGGAGTACTTTCCTTATTTTCCTCGTAAGCATAGAGCAGATCTTCTGGGATACTAAACTGTAGCGTTGTTTTACAGAAGTTCTGCCATTCTGGTGTCACCTGGTCGAAAATGACGCCATCAGGTAATACAGGACTTTTCACCACGGTGAAATCATCCCAAAGATACACCACATCGTCATCAGAAAAGTCTGGTGCTCCCTCTTCGCGCTTTTCAGCCCAGGCACTAAATTGTCTGATATCTTTCAAATAATATGCCTTGCAATATTTTCTGTTCATTTTCTCTCCTAAACGATACCTCTGAAAAACAGAGATATAGTCTATTGATAAACTATTACTTCTATGTAATTCAATGCATGAGTCACAGTGTCTGATATCAAATCCTAACAAGTTTTGTACATTGAAACACCCATTTGCTTCTGTACAAACGTGCAGTGATTCAGCGGATTTGATATGACCCGGTTGTGCAAAGACCCCATGCACCTCTTTTCTAGGAAGTATACATAGAATGTGTTCGATAAGGTTACTGTTACTGTCCTATTTACAACGGAAGTAATTCCGTTTTTCTGCATGAAGTCGTAAAGATGCAGAATTCAAATCTGCTACAGAAGCTTCATCAACTTATTAATGAACATTGATATCAATAAGTTGATGGAGTTCGTGTAGTTTCATTTTCTATATGCAGATCAGTAGTTGTACAACCACTGTTTTATTACTTTGGCATATCCTCCTCTGGAGCTAATGTAAGCGTATAGCCCATGTTTCGAACGAGAGAGATTCTTAGCCGAGGGTAGAGTTTATTCAGTTTTGCACGTACACTAGATAAAGCTCGATAGACAGGTTTGAGTTCGTGTACTACGACGTTTGGTCCTTGCAATCGCATTTCTTGTAGGAGTTGACGGCAGACATTAGGAGAAAGTAATGTCAACTCCGCGAGAAGAATTCTCATGCGGCACATAGTGGGGATAATCTTGTATGAGGTGCCTGAGGATCAACCATTCGTTTTTCGTGAACTGCTGCTGTCTGAGGATACGAGGTCCTCGTGTACTGAGAAGACTCAAGATTTGAACTTCTTCGTTACTTTCTAGCATGAGATCAGCAGGGAAGAGGTCACGTAAGCAGACATCAGGGAATACCTGATATGATTGACTAAAAGCTGAGGGGCTACTTTGCATGTTCTGTTCCTCCTTATGGAGTGATAGTGATACGCAGTGTAAGAGGAAGAAGCGGAAATATGACTTCCATTTCCTTCCAGGGCGCTCATCTATGGCGTACCACCTGATATGAAAACAGTGGTTTTTATATCAGGTGGTAGAATGCATACATATACTGTATTTTAGTTATCATATAGCAATGATGACTAAGTAAGCAAATCATAATGATGTAAGTGATAATTGTAAATAGTTGCTCTTTGGTAGCTATTATTCATGAAATAGATAATAGCAGAAGTGATGACTCAGAGAACGATGGTTAAATAATCGTTCTTTAGCTTATCTTTGATCACTTATTCTCGCTTAGCAATTCTATTCGCAACATCTCTATTTTATTATGGGGACCGAAAAAGAATAGTCGGAAAGAGGGTCATTCTGGCCTTGACTCTCTGCCATCTGGGCACACCCCATTAGGAAGATGGATGGCACTTCCTCTTTCCTTTCTCTGCTTGCAGATGTCTTCGAGTCTTTTGCCTTTGAAAAGAGGAATTACTGACGCTCTAAATCGGGCAGTAACGATACTGTTTTCCTGTTTGCTAAGTGTATACTCTTCAACAAGAGCTTATGCATTCCCTTAAGTAGGCAATGCTTGGCTTTTTGCTGTATCTGCTCCAGTCTAGACCGCCTGACTTCCTATAACTGGTGAATGGACAAATAGCAGAACTTGCTAAGACTACTGAAGAAACTTGATACCCATAGGCATTCAGAGACATATGCTTCTTTCAGCCCTTTCTCATCTGAATGCAATGAAAGAAGGAGCACATTATGTATAGGGACGATGAAGAGGATAAAACCATTTATAAAGTAGTTATCAACCATGAGGAACAATACTCGATCTGGCCTGTAGGGCGTGATAATCCTCTTGGTTGGCGTGATGCGAATAAAAGTGGCTTAAAACCTGAATGTCTGGCTTATATTAAAGAGGTATGGACAGATATGAGACCACTGAGTTTACGAAAACGCATGGAAGAGTTGGCGAACCAATCTGGCTCCTAATGCTGGCGGAAAAAGACAAGGAGTATTTTTATGGATGATCTGGTACAACGCCTTGCAGAAGGAAACCATGCTGTGGTCGTTGGAGGTCCCCAATCGACACTTGAAGAATTTCAGAAAGCGTATTGAGGACATGGGGTATGTCTTTATCAAGTTTACTGAAACGCGCGGTGGAACGGACTTAGGAATAAAGGTAGATAAAAACGCTACAAGAAAAGATCAAGCTTCTTTTGAGCAAGCGACAGGAGTCGTTCATGTCGAAGGTACATTAACGCTGAACTATGTAAAAGTGCGTTGCGTCGCAGATATTGATCTGGCAACATTGCGAGGAACTGGTCGTCTCGTTGTGTTAGAAGAGGTACATCCGTAGTTCCTCGTTTTAAGGGCTTGCTCCTCCTGGAAATGCAGCTTGTGCTCCCTTCTGCATTCTCTTGAATATTTGGCAGGCCGATGATTTGCGGACAAAATTTCTCATCTCGGATCTATGCACATATGATCAGAAAGGGTTTGTTATGGAAAAAAAAGTAGGTGTCGAATCCAGCATAAAGCGCAGTATTCAGAGAAAGCGTGAAGAGATCAACCTGTTTGACTTTAGCTTGACAGAGTCAAGTTATCTTGTTCCTGGACAAAATCTCCCCCTGGTCATACAACCATCTATCGCTGGAGTGAACCTCGCAAATTGGGCAGAAAACAATAGAGAGTATATCAGTACGGAATTAGCCAGGCATGGCGCAATCTTGTTCAGGAATTTTACCGTAGACTCAGCCGATAAATTTGAAAGGTTTGCGCGTGCTGTTAGTGCAGATGGCGAATTATTCGACGAATATGGCGATCTACCACGCGAGAAGCCTGGCGCGAAAGTGTATGGTTCTACGCCGTATCCTGCAGACAAAGCTATTTTGTTCCACAATGAAAGTTCTCATACGCACCGTTGGCCGATGAAGATTCTCTTCTACTGTGTCACTGTGGCGGAGCAAGGAGGAGCAACTCCCATTCTTGATTGCCGTAAGACATACCAAGCCCTTGATCCAGCGATCATTCGACGGATGACCGAGAAAAAATTGATGTATGTACGCAATTTTATAAAGGGCCTGGATGTGAGCTGGCAACAATTCTTTCAGACGAATAGTAAAGAGCGGGTTGAAGATTACTGTCGTAAGGCATCCATCGATTTTACATGGAAAAGTGACGATCACCTTACCACACGCCAGCTATGCCAGGCCGTCACCAGGCATCCTGTTACGGGTGAAATGCTCTTTTTCAATCAGATTCAATTGCATCACATTTCATGCCTCGATCCAGATATGCGAGCTTCCATGTTATCAATGTTCCGCGAGGAAGATTTGCCGCGCAATGTCTATTACGGAGACGGTACACCAATTGAAGATACAGTCGTTGCAGAAATTAGCGAACTCTATAACCAGCAAGCCGTGCGTTTCCAGTGGCAGGCAAGAGATATCGTTCTGCTAGACAATATGACGGTTGCTCATGCGCGAGATCCGTTTGAAGGTGCCCGTAAAATACTGGTGGCTATGGCCGAGGTTGTTACGCAGAGAAGCGTGGTTGCATAAAAACTTGCGGTAAAAAGAGAGAAGAATTTTTATGCTTTAGAGAGTAGAATAGCAATGCAAACGGTGACATTACGAGGCTCTCCTCTTTCCGATCAACAAGCTCACTTGTGGTCAATGCAAAAAGACAATCAGGTATATCGAATTTTGTGTGCTATTCAAGTGCAAGGAGGGTATGATAGGGATAGATTTAAAAATGCGCTGGAGCAGGTTATTGAGCGTCACGAGATCCTACGGACGGCTTTTCACTCCCTGCCTGGTATGGATATCCCTATGCAAGTTATTTCCGGCCATGCTCTCTGGTCATATACTGAGATTAGCCTGGAACAACTAGCCACGCCTGAGCAACACAGAAAAATTGATGAGTTATTTGCCGCACTCCAGAAAGAAACGTACGATTTACAGCAGGGTCCTCTTTTGTTAGCCCGACTCTGTTATTTACACGCCAGCCACCAGATATTGTTGTTGAGTCTACCAGCACTCTGCGCAGATAATTATAGCTTGAAGCTGCTCATTGAGGAATTCCTCAATGCCTGTACCAATTATGTGCCGGTTGAAGAACCTCTCCAATATGCTGATGTGTCTGCCTGGCAAGAGGAACAATTATTAGAGGAAGAGGCCACTACGCAGCGTGAGTACTGGCGTAAAATCGATTTATCCGCAGTAACTGATGTGAAACTGCCTTTTCAGTACGAGATGCACCGTGCAGAGTTACGAGCGAGCGAGCAATTTGCTCCGCGAGAAGTTGAGATAACAATACCAGAGAGTTTAGTCCACAAAATTGAGATGCAGGCACAACTCTATGACGTTCCTGTTTCTGTTTGGTTACTTACATGCTGGAAAGTGCTTCTCTGGCGTCTCTGTAATGAAACTGCGTTTCCTGTGGGTATTGCATGTGACGGACGCAACTATGAGGATTTGCTAAATGCTCTGGGACCTTATACACGTTTTGTGCCAGTCGATGCTCGTATTGAGAAGAGCCGCCCTTTCGCATTAGTATTGGCTTCAGTGAATGCATCTTTGCAAGAAGCGGTGAAACGGCAGTTATATTTTACCTGGGAGTACGAACCAGTAAAAGGTGACGCAGCGAAGCACTTTTTCCCGGTCCTTTTTGAGTATGATATCTCTCCAGCAGCTTTTGAGGCAGGAAGGTTGACTGTTTCGCTGCTCAAACGCTGGAGCTGTACAGAACCTTTTGTTTTCAAGTTGAGCGCTCTGCAGGTTGGAGAGCAGATGCACCTGGACCTGTATTACGATCCACTGCGGATCACACTAGCACAGGCGAGTTCTCTCGCAAGCCTCTTTCAGACCTTGTTGGAGCAAGTGACGGAACAGCCGCAGAACTTGATCGGTACAGTATCCCTGCTCAGCGCAGAGGCGAGTGCGTATCTACGTTCGATCTTTAGCGGACCAAGACGCTCGTGGCCTAAGCAAGGGCTGCCCCAGCTCTTTGAGGCTCAGGTACTACATCGGCCTGGGGCATTGGCGGTAATCAGTCGTCAGGAGCAACTGACATATCAACAGTTGAATGCGCGAGCCAATCAACTGGCGCAAGTGTTACGACGGCGGGGGGTAGGGCCTAACGTGTTGGTCGGGTTATGCCTCGCACGGCAGGCGTCGATGCTAGTGGCACTGCTGGGTATCCTCAAAGCGGGAGGGGCTTATCTACCGTTAGATGCCGGGAGTCCGCAGACACGACTGCGTTACCAACTGCAGGAGAGCGGTGCAGTGCTACTGTTGACGCAAGAGGAGCAACGTGAACATCTACCACTAGACTGGGTCGGTAGCACATTGTATCTGGAAGCACTGGCAGAGGAATTGGCACAGGCTTTGCCGGAAAATCAGGAAGCTGAGAGCCAGTCAGGGGAGTTAGCATATGTGATCTACACCTCAGGTTCAACAGGAACTCCCAAAGGCGTGATGGTCTCACAGCAGAGTATCGTGAACTACACGCAATCGTTGTGTGAACAGCTAGGAGCGCAGGAAGGTTGGCAGTACGCAACGGTCTCGACGCTGGCGGCAGATCTGGGTAATACAGCAATCTTCTGTGCTCTGGCTTCTGGAGGGTGCGTGCAAGTGTTGGAGTACGAGCAAGTAACTTCGGCAGAGGCGATGGTGGACTGGACGCAGGCGCATCCCATCGATGTGCTTAAGATCGTACCCTCGCACCTGTCGGCGTTGTTGGAAAATGAGCGCGGGCGAGCGTTTCTGCCGAGACAGGCATTGGTGCTGGGTGGAGAAGCGTTGCCGGAGAGCTTGCTGGAGCGGATTGCAGAACTGGGGGGAGCGTGTGCAGTATATAACCACTACGGACCGACGGAGACGACAATCGGTGTGCTGATGCATATGCTGGGGGTGCAGCGCACAAAAGATGGAAGCAAGCAGGAACGCAAGATTGCACTGGGGCGTCCAATTGCCAATACACAGGTATACGTGTTGGATGGACGGATGCAGGAGGTGCCGCAGGGAGTGCGAGGCGAACTCTACATCGGAGGAGTTGGCCTGGCGTGGGGTTATGTAGGCCAGGGAGGGCAGACCGCTGAGCGCTTTGTGCCAGATCCCTATAGTGAGCAGGAGGGTGCGCGGCTCTATCGGACGGGTGATCTAGCGCAGTATGGGCAGGAAGGGCTGATCGAGTTTATGGGGAGGGCTGATGGGCAAGTGAAGCTGCGAGGCTACCGTGTAGAAGTGGGAGAGATCGAGGCTGTATTGCGACAGCATCCACAGATGCGAGAGAGCGTCGTGGTGCTACGAAGTGATGGAGGGGGCGAACCTAGACTAGTCGGTTATCTAGTGAGTCATCAGCGGGTGAATATAGTGCGTGGGCAGCTAGATGTATACATGCGAGAACGATTGCCGGAATATATGCTGCCGATGGACTATGTGCTCCTGGAGGCATGGCCGCTGACGGCCAATGGAAAAGTGGATCGTCAGCATTTGCCGCAGCCAGAGCAGAGCACGAGGCGCAAGGTAAGGAGCGCACGAGGCCCGATAGAGGAATTGATCGCGCAGGTATGGCAAGAGTTGTTGGGGACGGAGATAGGAATTCACGAGAATTTCTTTGAGGTGGGAGGGCATTCATTACTGGCAACACGGTTGATGGCGCGCATACGTGCTGTGCTACCAATAGATTTACCAGTTCGGGCAGCGTTTGAAGCACCAACGGTAGCAGAGTTCGCCCAGTGGGTTGAGCAGGCATTGCGTGAAAATGAAGAGATCCCGATCATCCCGTCATTAATAGCCAGAGAGCGTCCAGAAGAGATCCCGCTATCTTATGCTCAGCAGCGACTCTGGTTCTTGAGCCAATTAGAGCCAGAAAGTACGGCGTATCTGGCCTCCAGAACGCTGAAAATGAGAGGTTCCTTGGATGTGCCTGCGTTGGAGCGTAGTCTGCAAGAACTGATCTGTCGACACGAAAGCTTGCGTACAACTTTTGCCGAGCGAGCAGGTCAACCTGTACAAGTGATTCATCAGAGAAGTCGCGCTTCTCTGCCGATGATTGATCTTCAAGGGCTTCAGCAAGAACGGAGAGTAGCCGAAGCGCGATGGCTTGCCAGCCAGGAGGCACAGCGTCCTTGCGATTTGGTATGGGGACCATTATTGCGTACCTCTCTGTTACGATTGGGATCGCAAGAGCATATATTCTTGCTGACACTGCATCATATTATCACTGATGGCTGGTCCAATGAGGTATTAGTGCGCGAGTTTGCCACACTCTATCAGGCATGTGTGGATGGACTATCTTCCCCGTTGGCTCCATTGTTGATCCAGTATGCCGACTATGCACTCTGGCAACGAGAATGGTTACAGGGCGAGATGCTAGAAGCCCAACTTGCCTATTGGAGAAAGCAATTAGCGAACGTACCGTCATTAGCGCTACCCACTGATTATTCTCGCACCTCTGGACATACCTATCGGGGTGCTGTTCTGTCGCTAGCTTTGCCTGAGGAATTGTCTCAGCGCCTGATAACTTTGAGTCAGCAAGAAGCTGTGACCTTGTTCATGCTGCTATTGACAGCCTTTCAGGTGCTACTGACGCGCTATACAGGGCAGACCGACATCAGTGTCGGCACTCCCATTGCTAATCGGATGCGAGCGGAGATCGAAGACGTGGTTGGCTTTTTCGTGAACACGCTCGTCATGCGTACGGATCTCTCAGGCAATCCAACCTTCTTGCAAATGCTGCAACGGGTACGCGAGGTCTGCCTCGATGCCTATACGCACCAGGATGTGCCCTTTGAGAAACTGATAGAGGCGCTACAGCCTGAGCGAGATGTGAGTCGTTCCTCACTGTTTCAAGTCTCATTCCAATTTGCACATGATATTGATACCGCCCACTTGATTCCAGGGCTGAGCCTGGAGTCTCCGGGCACTGACGGGGCATCAGCAGATTATGATCTCAGAGTCATGATGACCCAGTTCCCACAAGGTTTCTCCTGTACAGCCTTCTATGACACTAATCTGTTCGCAGAACAGACGATTAGGCGCTTCCTGGAGCACTTCCAGACACTGCTTCAAGGGGTTGTGCTCGCGCCTGAGAAGCCTATTGCGGTGTTGCCACTACTCTCCGAGCGGGAGCGGCAGAGGCAGCTTGTGGAATGGAATGAAACTCGGAGAGACTATCCACAAGATCTGTGTGTTCACCAACTTTTTGAACAGCAGGTGCAACGTACTCCTGATGCGATAGCACTGGTGTTTGAGAACGCCGCACTCACCTATGCCATGTTAAATAGACGTGCCAACCAGCTTGCGTATCATCTGCAAGCGCTGGGAGTTGGTCCTGAGGTGCTTGTAGGCATTTGCATGGAACGTTCCATTGAGATAGTGTTAGGGCTGCTGGCGGTGCTCAAAGCGGGAGGAGCCTATGTACCACTCGACCCATCTTTGCCACGAGAACGGTTAGAATTCATGCTGGAGGATACCCAGGTTGCGCTTGTCTTAAGTCAGGCGCACCTTCAACAACGTCTGGCGCTCGATGGCATGACACTCATCGATATGGCAACTGCTAGTTTGATGTCTGATAGCTCATTTCAGGCCAATCCGACGAGTGTGCTCCAACCGGATCAACTCGTCTATATGATCTATACCTCAGGATCGACTGGCAAGCCAAAGGGAGTCATGAACGTTCATCATGGTCTTGTCAATCGCCTGACTTGGATGCAACAACACTATCCGTTAAGCGAGAACGACCGGATATTGCAAAAAACGCCCTTTAGTTTTGATGTCTCGGTCTGGGAATTCTTCTGGCCGCTGATCGCTGGAGCGCGGCTCGTGGTAGCACAATCAGGTGGTCATCAAGATCCCACCTATATCAAAGAGCTGATTCGGCAGGAGCAGATCACCATCCTACACTTTGTCCCCGCAATGTTACAGGCATTTCTCTCAGATCCGACAAATATACAAGTATGCACTAGCCTACAGCGGGTGATGTGCAGTGGTGAAGCGCTTTCCGCTGAGCTACAAGCCCGCTTCTTCGCGCTCACTGACGCTTCCCTCCACAATCTCTATGGTCCTACCGAAGCATCGATTGATGTGACATTCTGGGACTGTCTGCCTGATGAGCAGAAACAGAGCGTGCCGATTGGGTACCCGATTGCCAATACACAGATCTATCTGTTGGATCACGAGTTGCAACCAACTCCGATAGGTGTCGTCGGTGATGTCTATATCGGTGGTGATGGATTGGCACGGGGGTACTTCAGGCGTCCAGACCTGACTGCGGAGCGCTTCCTGCCCAATCCGTTCAGTTCCAGCGGAGGGGAGCGCTTCTATCGGACTGGGGACGTTGCGCGCTATCTTCCTACTGGGGCAATTGATTTTCTAGGTCGTGTGGATGAGCAAATCAAGCTTCGCGGGTATCGCATCGAATTAGGTGAGATCGAAGCGACGCTACGAGATCATCCGGCTGTACAAGAGGCTGTGGTGATCATTCGCGAAGATCGATCAGGTGACTCCCGCCTTGTCGCGTACACTGTACTGGATCTGCTCCATGCCGGGATAATCAGCCAGGATGTACAGTCTCCTCTGGTTGCAGAGCGGCTCAAACGCTGGCAAGAACTGTACGACGGGACCTATCGGCAGGCAACGCATCAAACCCTTCAAACTTTTAATACAGTGGGTTGGAACAGTAGCTATACGGGCCAGCCTATTGCGATAGAGGAGATGCAAGCCTGGCTAGAGGATACCCTGGCGCTCGTGCGGTCCTACCACCCAGAGCGTATCTGGGAAATTGGCTGTGGTATCGGCTTATTGCTTTTCCCTCTGTCATCGACTTGTATGCATTACTATGGCACCGACTTTTCCGCTGTGGCATTAGAGGAAGTTCGTCAACACCTGGCATATCTCAAGCAAGAGCGAGGCATACAACCTGCGGTGACGCTGTTACAGCGACAAGCCGACGATTTTGGTGCAGCACCAGAAGAACAAATTGATACTGTGTTGATCAATTCGGTGGTTCAGTATTTCCCCAATATAGACTATCTGCTACGTGTGTTGGAGGGAGCTATACGTCTGGTTGCTCCAGGTGGCAGAATTGTCGTGGGAGATATACGGAGCTTTCCTTTATTAGAAGCCTTCCATGCTGACGTGCAACTCTATCGTGCTCCAGATACATTGACGCGTCAGCAGCTATGGCAGCAAGTACAACACCATTTGCAGCAGGAGAAGGAACTGGTGCTTGACCCTACATTTTTCTGGCGCTGGGCACAGACTACAGGGCGGATACGCCGTGTAGAGGTGCACTTGAAGCGTGGACGGCAACAGAATGAATTGACGCATTTCCGTTATCAGGTCGTTCTGCATGTGGGAGAACCACTGTCTGCGAGGAGTACAGGCAGGCAGCAAGTAGAGGAAGAGGAACTGAACTGTTCCGAACAGGCTTCGACGCGAGAATACTTGCGCCAGAAGTTGAGTAGGGACCAGCCGCATCGGTTACGACTGCGTCAGGTACCTAATGCTCGCCTGGATCAATCTGTACAGACCGTGCAGTGGCTCAAGAGTCAGCAAGGCCCAGAGACCGTGGGGCAATGGCGTACGGAGTTGTCTACACGAGCAAGTGTTGGCCTGGACCCGGAAGATCTGCGGGATGATGCTGAAGAGTTCGGCTATCATGTGGTGATCAGTTGGGGACAACACGGAAGTGATGGTTGCTATAGTGCTCTGCTCCAACGTAAGGACGGTGATTTGGGGGATGACACAGAGGAAGAATTGCTTCCTCTGGTGAAGCAGAGCGAACCCGTCTACGACTGGTCGCGCTCTGCCAATCAGCCATTGTGGGGAGAGGCGGAACGCCTATTTGTTCCTCAGATACGACAGTATCTGCAGGAACGTTTGCCAGATTATATGGTACCAGCAAGTCTGGAAGTCCTCAGGGAGTTGCCATTAACACCTAGCGGCAAGATAGATCGCAGGGCGCTACCCGCACCAGAGGCAAACCAGCAGAAGGAGCAACTGGCACAGAATGGCCCTGAGACGCCAATCGAGGAGCTTATAGGAGAACTGTGGAGCGATATTCTAGGGCGTAGCAGTATAGGAATACATAAGAACTTCTTTGCATTAGGCGGCCACTCACTGCTTGTCACTCAATTGGTGGCAAGGATAAGGTCAGCCCTGGAGGTTGAGATGCCGGTACGCGTGGCGTTTGAGGTTCCAACGATTGCGGGGATGGCACGCTGGGTTGAGCAGGCGTTATGTAAAGGTGAGAAGATAGAGATGCCGCCATTGCTGGCCGTAGCGTATCCAGAGGAGATCCCACTCTCGTTTGCGCAACAGCGGCTCTGGTTTCTAGATCAACTAACCCCAAACAGCACAACGTATCTTAATTCAGGATTACTCTGTTTCCGAGGCATGTTAAACAGCAGGGCTTTAGAGTGGAGCATACAAGAAATAGTGCAGCGTCATGAGAGCTTGCGTACCACATTTACGCTACGAGCAGAGCAGCCCGTGCAAGTTATTCATCCTGCGGGCCGCTTTGTCTTGCCAATTGTCGACCTGAGAAACCTCAGGGCAGAACAGCGCGCGAACGAGGCGCGAGCATTGGCTCAGCAGGAATCACAGCATCCATGTGACCTGATAGCAGGGCCACTGTTTAAGATCTATCTGCTACGCCTGGAGTCGCAAGAGCATATGATGGTGTTGTCACAGCATCATATCATCACTGATGGTTGGTCTAATGATGTGCTAGTACGTGAACTGGCTGTACTCTATCGATCATATGTCGCAGGGCAGCCCTCGCCGCTGGCACCCTTGCCGATCCAGTATGCCGACTATGCATTGTGGCAGCGACAATGGTTGCAAGGTGAGATGTTACAAAGGCATATTGCATACTGGCAGCAGCAATTAAAGGGTGCAACTCCTCTGATGCTCCCTGCTGATGCGCCTCGCACTGCTAGACAGAATGACTATGGTGCCCGCTACTCCTTTGAGCTAGCAACAGAGCTTTCTGCGAAATTAGCGTCCTTCAGTCGCCGCGAAGGCGTCACCTTGTTCATGACTCTGCTCGCGGCCTTCCAGATTTTGCTGTATCGCCTAAGTGGTCAGCCAGATATTGTCGTCGGAACGGATGTAGCGAATCGTACCCATGTAGAGACGGAAGGACTCATCGGTTTTTTTGTCAACCTGTTAGCATTACGAACAAATATGCGGGGAGCGCCCAGCTTCCGAAAAGTCGTACAACAAGTACGAGCGATGGTCTTAGGTGCGTATACTCACCAGGAGCTACCGTTTGAGCTGGTAATAGAGCATGTACAAGTAAAACGTAAAGAGCATCAAAATCCACTTATACAAGTATTGTTTGTCATGCAAAATACACCAAGTAGTCGAGCTAATTTGCCTGATCTTGAGCTTGAAATAATAGATAGGGAGAGCGCAACGGCCAGATTTGACCTGGCACTCTTTGTGCAAGAAACGCCAACGGGTATCAGAGGGTCTGTGGTTTACCGTGCAGAATTATTCACGGCGCAGACGATAGCCACCTGGATGCGTCAATTTGAGGTGCTATTGGGCAATATAGTAGCAAAACCAGATATAGCAATAGATGTATTAGAACTCCACACTGATGAAGAAAAGATGGAGCAAATAAAAGAGAAATTAGCGAAACGCCACTTGCAGGCGAATCGTATCAGGGCCACAAAAAGTAAAGTTCACTATTCTCAGGGGGAAGCAGGCTAATGTCCATCACAAGCATAAAGGGATTTCATCTGTCTATGCAGCAGGCTCGCTTATGGCTCCTGCAAAGTGCCCATAGTCAGATATATCATGCGCAATGTGCAATTCAGATTGCTGGAATGCTGGATATAGGGGCACTACTGCAAACTGTTCAATGGCTGGTGGATCGACATAGCGTGCTTCGAACCACGTTTTTTCAAGTACCAGGCATGGATGTTCCCGTGCAGATCATCAATGAGCACGTAGAAGCTGACTGGGTGTTGGTTGATTTAGAGCATCTCTGTAGCGAGACCCAGGAACTACAATGGCAAAGCTGCTTTAGCATGATGCAACACGAGCATTTTGATCTCGCGCAAAGTCCTTTGCTCCGTATGAGAATACTGCGCCTGTCAGCCGATAAACATGTTCTGCTTATGAGCTTGCCAGCATTATGTGCCGACGACAGGACGCTTTCACTGTTTGTAACGGAACTCAGTCAGGCATATCTTCTTGCGTCACGCGCTCCCTCGTCAGTTGAGGAAGTTGAAGATCCCTTACAATATATTGATGTTGCTGCATGGCAGGACGAGTTGCTTGAAGAGGAGGTAGGACTTCACCGCGATTACTGGAGAAAAATTGATCTGGCGCAGGGTGTGGTGCTGTCTTTATCTATGCTGGGAAAAGGATATGAAGCGGACTATGAGGAACTTGCAGGGGAACAAACAGGCGCGTATAGTCCCCTGACGCTGGCTATACCCATTGATACCAATGTATGCACGCAGATCAAAAAGCTCACGGATCAATATCATGTGTCACAAGCTGATTATGTATTGGCTTGCTGGTATGTTGCTTGTTCAAAACTAGCAAATACGACAAATATTGTCATTGGTACAGCCTGCGATGGAAGATTGAATGAGGAATTGCTGTCTGCTTTGGGACTGTATAAGCGATTTGTTCCTATAAATATAGATTTTGCTGATGATGTCCCTTTTGCGCAAATATTGCTTCTGATACATGCGAGTTTAGCAGAAGCCTATGAAGAACAACTCTATTTCTCCTGGGAAGAGAGTGTATCCGGCACTGAGTTCCCTGATATTTTACCCCATTTTCCTATTAGTTTTGAATATGATATCTGGCCTACACCACTGCAAGCAGGAACACTGACCTTCTCGTTGCTCAAATGTTGGAGTTGTACGGAACCCTTTGCTCTTAAGTTGAATGCTCGTCAGATAGGGGAACGCTTACAGTTAGAATTCCATTACGATCCACAGCGTGTGACAGGTAAGCAGGCAAATCGTCTTGCCACCTTGTTTCGTACGCTGCTGGATAATGTGACGGAGCAGCCACAGACGCAAATAGGTGCTCTCTCCTTGCTCAGCAGTACGGAGCGGACTCATCTGCTCACCGCGTTCAGCGCGCCGCAACGCGCGTGGCCTGTGCAGGGGTTGCATCAACTCTTCGAGGCGCAGGTCCAGCGTGATCCCGACCAACTGGCGGTCGTTGCGCTCCAGGAGCAATTGACGTATCGAGAGTTGAACGAGCAGGCCAATCAACTCGCACATGTGTTACGACAACGGGGCGTTGGACCCGATGTGCTGGTGGGGCTGTGTTTGCCGCGCCAGGTCCAACAGCTTATGGGGATGCTGGGTATCCTCAAAGCGGGTGGGGCCTATCTCCCTCTGGATACCGCAAGTCCTGCCGCACGCCTGCACTCTCAATTGCGGGAGAGCCAGGTTGCGTTGCTGCTGACCCAGGAGGATCAGCGTGCTTTCCTCCCAGACTGGGGAGGTTGCACCCTCTGCCTGGAGGAGTTGGCTGCGGACCTGGCCCAGGCTTGCAGGGACAATCTGCCCGCAGGCAGTTGCGGAGAGAACCTGGCCTATGTGATCTCGACCTCAGGCTCGACGGGAGTGCCCAAAGGGGTGATGGTACGACAGAGGAGCGTGGTGAACTACACGCTGGCCCTCTGTGAAGAGTTGGGAGTCGAGCCGGGCTGGCAGTATGTGACGGTCTCGACGCTAGCGGCGGACCTGGGTAACACGGCGATCTTCTGTGCGCTGGCCTCGGGAGGCTGTGTCCAGGTGTTGGCGTATGAGACAGTCACTTCGGGGGAGGCGATGGCGAACTGGGCACAGCAGCATCCCATCGATGTGCTCAAGATCGTGCCCTCGCACCTCTCGGCGTTGTTGGAGAGTGCGCGAGCGCGTGAGTTCTTGCCGCGCCGGGCATTGGTGCTCGGGGGAGAAGCGTTGTCCGAGCACCTTGTTCGAGCGAGTGCGAGGAGTGGGAGGGACCTGTCAGATCTATAACCACTATGGTCCCACCGAGACGACGATAGGGGTGCTGGTCAACGCGTTAGGCGGGCAGGAACGAGCGGATGGGCGGGTGAGCACGATGGTAGCGTTGGGGCGTCCTATCGCCAATACGCAGGTGTATGTGCTGGATCGACACTTGCAACTGGTACCGCAAGGGGTGATCGGAGAACTCTACATAGGAGGAGCAGGGGTGGCACGAGGCTATCAGGGGAAGGTGGAGCAGACGGCAGAGCGTTTTGTGCCACATCCTTACAGTGAGGGAGGAGGAGAGCGACTGTACCGGACGGGGGATCTGGTGCGTTATGGGCAGAGAGAGCAGATTGAGTTTGTGGGGAGGTGCGATGGGCAGGTGAAACTGCGTGGGTATCGCATCGAGGTGGGAGAGATTGAAGCAGTGCTGCGGCAGCATCCTCAGATGCGAGACTGCGTGGTTCTGCTGCAAGAAGATGCCATGGGTGAGTCACGGCTAGTGAGCTATGTGGTTGGCAAACAGCGTGTGAGCATTCCTCGCGAACAGCTTGAAGAATGGCTCCGACAGCGTTTGCCTGCATACATGCTGCCAACAGAGTATGTGCAATTAGACGAGGTACCTCTGACTGCGAATGGCAAGGTAGATCGAGAGCAACTCCTGTTCCTTGAGCCACAAGCCGTCAGACGAGCGAATGAGACCGTGCAACCAAGGAACCCATTCGAAGAGATGGTGGCGCAGATCTGGCGTGATTTCTTAGGGATCGCTGTTATAGGAATCTACGACGATTTCTTTGCGTTGGGGGGCCATTCGTTGCTGGCAACGCGGGTAATTGCTCGCTTGCAAACCATGCTCCAGATCACGTTACCGTTGCAATTGCTCTTTGAGTCACCGACAGTGGCCGGTCTTGCGCGGCAGATTGAGCACCTGTTGCGTCAGCGAGAAGAGATCGATATACCTCCTCTGGTCGCCGGAGTACGTCCCGAGGAGATCCCGTTATCGTTTGCACAGCAGCGGCTCTGGTTTCTGGATCGGTTACAGCCGGAGAGTACCGGCTATCTCATTTCGCGTGCCCAGCGCATTGTCGGCAAACTGGACGCAGTGGCATTGGAACGGAGTCTCCACGCACTAGTAGAGCGACATGAGAACCTGCGCACGACGTTTGAGGAGCGAGCCGGGCAAGCGGTGCAGATCATTCATCCAGCGGGTCGCTTGACACTACCAGTGCTTGATCTCTGTGAGCTAAGGTCTGATGACAGAGAGAGAGAGGCACATGTGCTGGCTCGTCAGGAGGCCCAGCGACCGTGTGACCTGGAGCAAGGACCCCTGTTTCGAGTCTATCTGCTGCGCCTGGAGTCACAGGAGCACCTGTTGCTGCTGACGCTGCACCATATCATCACGGATGGTTGGTCCACCGTGATCCTGGTACGCGAACTGACGGCCTTATATCAAGCTAACGTAGCCGGGTTGCCCTCCTCGTTGACTCCCTTGCCAATTCAGTATGTTGATTATGCGCTGTGGCAACGACAATGGTTGCACGGAGAGGCGTTAGAAGTGCAACTGGCGTACTGGCGTGAGCAACTTGCCGGAGGAACGCCGCTAGCCTTCCCGACTGACCATGCTCGTCCAGCCGTTCTGACAGATCGAGGAGCGAGCCTGGTGCGGGTGGTGCCTACCGCGACTATGGAGTCATTGCAGAGACTCAGCCGCCAGGAAGGGGTGACGCTATTCATGCTCTTATTAGCGGCGTTCCAGGTCCTGCTGCTACGCTACACGGGACAACGCGATATCAGTGTGGGTACCCCGGTTGCCAATCGGACCCGCGCGGAGATCGAAGACGTGATTGGCTTTTTTGTCAATACGCTGGTTTTGCGTAGCGATCTCTCAGGCGATCTCACCTTTCAGCAGGTACTGTCGCGTGTGCGCACTGTCTGTTTACAAGCTTATACACATCAGGATATTCCGTTTGAGAAAGTGGTCGAAGAACTGGAACCGGAGCGAGATCTGAGCCGTTCCCCGCTCTTCCAGGTGATGCTGGTACTTCATGAAACTGACGCAGAACCAGGAGA
Source organism: uncultured Chloroflexia bacterium (assembly GCA_963802635.1). Classification (GTDB taxonomy): domain Bacteria; phylum Chloroflexota; class Ktedonobacteria; order Ktedonobacterales; family Ktedonobacteraceae; genus CAVTLG01. The sequence continues at coordinate 242,228 of CAWDJJ010000002.1, forward strand.
TCTGGTGGGAGTAAACACCAGTACATTTGCGACGGAGCAGCGCAGCAGCAAATTTGACCTGACTCTTTCTCTCGTGCAGACGCCGCAGGGTCTACGCAGTACCGTGGAATATAGCACGGATCTGTTTGAGGCAGACACCATCGAGCGCTTGCTGGGTCATTGGCAGACCTTGCTAGTAGGAGTGGTGGACAATCCGCAGGCTCGTATCTGGGAGCTGCCACTGCTTTCAGCGGAGGAGCACGCCCAACTGCTGGGGCAAGTGAACACGACACAACAGGTATATTTACAAGATCGCTGTATCCACCAACTCTTTGAAGAGCAAGTGGAGTGCACTCCTGACGCAGTCGCGCTGGTCTTTGAGGAGGAGACTCTCAGCTACGCTGAACTGAATCGACGAGCCAATCAACTGGCCCATCACCTGCAGAGCCTGGGGGTTGGTCCCGAGGGGTTGGTCGGCATCTGCCTGGAACGCAGCAGCGAAATGGTTGTGGGAATCCTGGGGGTGCTTAAAGCGGGAGGAGCCTATATTCCGTTAGATCCGGCCTATCCGCCAGAACGGTTAGCCTTCATGTGCTCCGATGCCCACGTATTGCTGGTCCTCACCCGACGCGCGCTCCCTGGTGTGTTGCCGACGCCCGATGTACAAATCTTGTGCCTGGATAGCGAGGAGCCGCTAGTGGCGGCGAGTCAGCAGCCAATATGACCAATACAGCCGCAGTCGAGCATCTGGCCTATGTCATCTACACTTCTGGTTCCACAGGTACTCCTAAGGGGGTCATGGTCACGCATGCCAACGTCGCTCGTCTCTTTACCTCCACACAGGGCTACTTCAACTTCAACCACCAGGATGTCTGGACGATCTTCCACTCGTATGCTTTCGATTTCTCGGTCTGGGAGTTGTGGGGGGCATTGCTGTATGGAGGACGTCTGGTTGTGGTGCCTTACGAGGTGAGTCGCGCGCCAGAAGCCTTCTCTACCCTCTTGCAGGCACAGAGTGTGACGGTTTTGAATCAAACGCCCTCGGCCTTCCGGCAACTGATACAAGTGGAAGAAACGATGGCGAGAGAGAAGCAGACCATAACAACGCTACGTCTGGTTATCTTTGGGGGGGAGGCCCTCGATGTGTCGGGTTTACAACCCTGGTTTGCGCGCCATGGGGATCAAAAGCCCCAACTGGTGAACATGTATGGGATCACGGAAACGACCGTGCATGTGACCTATCGTCCTCTCAGTTGGCAAGATGTGCACGAGCATGCTGCAAGTATGATCGGTGAGGCCATTGCTGATCTGCAACTCTACATTCTGGATGAGTCCCTCCAACTCCTTCCTATCGGGGTTCCGGGTCAACTCTATGTAGGTGGAGCAGGTCTGGCGCGTGGGTATCTCAACCGGCCAGATCTGACGGCAGAACGCTTTGTGCCTCATCCATGGAGTCAGGAGCCAGGAGCCAGGCTCTACAAAACGGGCGACGTGGCTCGTTTCTTGCCCAACAAAGATATTGAGTACCTGGGGCGTTTGGATCAGCAAGTCAAGATCCGTGGTTTTCGTATCGAGATAGGCGAGATCGAGAACTGCGTGGTGAAGTATCCGGGCGTTCAGACGAGTGTGATCATGGTACGGGAGGAGAGACCAGGGGACAAACGTCTGATAGCCTATGTGGTTGCTCAGCCTGGGCAGAAACTCAGCAGCCGTGATCTGCGTTCCTTCCTGCGAGAGCGTCTCCCTTCCTATATGATCCCTTCGGCGTTGGTGTTCCTGGAGAGATTGCCGCTGACAACCAATGGCAAAGTGAATTGGCGGGCTTTCCCCAGGCCAGAGGAGATCCTGGATGCGCAACATCAGGCGCTTGAGCAGGCCGAGGCACCGCTAGAGGAACTGCTAATCGGCATCTGGAGTCAGGTACTGGGCCGCCGAGCGGTGAGGGTCGACGACAATTTCTTCGACCTGGGAGGACATTCGCTGCTGGCAACGCAACTCGTGGCCCGTATGAGGGACGTACTGGCTATTGAGGTGCCACTCCGTGCCGTGTTTGAAAACCCGACAGTGACCGAGCTTGCTCGACAGATTGAGCAGACTTTACGCCAGGGCGGAGCGATACCGCCGCTTCTGGCTGAGAAACGTCCCGAGGAGATCCCGCTGTCGTTTGCGCAGCAGCGGCTCTGGTTTTTGGATCAGTTAGAACCTAATAGGGCCGCCTATCTCATCCCTGATGCTTACTGGCTGGATGGTCGCCTGGACTATCGTGCTCTGCGACATTGTTTGTGTGAACTGATACGCCGCCATGAGAGCTTGCGCACCACTTTCCCCTTGCGCTACGAACAGCCTGTGCAGGTCATTAATCCTATCCCTCATATCTGCTTTCCGCTCGTCGATTTGCAAGGGTTGCCTCAAGAAAAACGAGAAGCCGAAGCTCGACATCTTGTGATGCAGGAAGCCGAGCAGCCCTGCAACTTGTCGCAAGGTCCTCTCTTACGCATCTGCTTGCTACGGCTGGCTCACCGCAAGCATCTGTTCCTGTTGACTATGCACCATATTATTTCTGATGGCTGGTCCAGTGAGATCTTCTTCCACGAATTAAGACTACTCTATGCAGCCTTCAAACAAGGTGCGTCTTCTCCTTTGCCATCCTTACCGATTCAGTATGCCGATTTTGCTGTCTGGCAACGAGCTTGGTTACAAGGTGAAGTGCTGGAAGCCCAACTGAACTACTGGAAAGAGCAGTTGGCGCACATCCCGTTGCTCACTCTTCTCACCGATGCGCCTCGTCCAGGGCGGCAGACGTACCGTGGGGCGTTACACGCTCGCATGCTCCCGTTGTCGCTAGCTGAGGAGCTGGAGGGGCTGAGCCGACGAGAGGGAGTCACGCTCTTCATGCTGTTATTGGCAGCTTTTCAGGTGCTATTGCAGCGCTATAGTGGACAAAGTGACCTCTGTATCGGAACGCCATTAGCGGGTCGGAGGCACACCGAACTGGAAGGACTGATTGGCTTTTTCGTGAACACTCTGGTATTGCGGACGGACCTATCGGGCAATCCCCGCTTCAGCAAACTGCTGAGACGGGTGCGAGAGACGGCGCTCGCGGGCTATGCACATCAAGATGTGCCCTTTGAGCAACTGGTCGAAGTGTTACAACCAGAGCGGGATTTGAGCCGAGCACCATTATTTCAGGTGATGTTTGGAGTACAGCAGACGGCAGGCATCATTTCCCAGGACACAGGCGAACTAGTGTCCCTGGCAGAGGAAGACGCATTGAGGCTGGTAAGACTGGAGATGGAGCATAGGAGTACGAAGTTCGATCTCACGTTTTCGGTAAGCCGAGGGAGCAAGGGGATGGATTGTCGGGTGGAATACAGCACGGATCTATTTGTAGCCAGCACGATCCAACGCATGCTGGAGCATTGGCAAATCCTGCTGGAAGGCATCGTAGCTGCTCCTCATAGCAAGCTGGCCGATCTGCCGCTGCTCTCGACAGCGGAACGAGAATGCCTGCTGTTCGATTGGAGCCTGTCTTCTTGCTCTCCGCCCAGCGATGGACTCCCGCAGGACTTGCTCACGCTGCTAGATGCGCAAGTGGCCCGGACTCCTGATGCCATCGCTGTGGTGAGCGACGCGCAGACGCTGAGCTATGCCCATCTCAATCGGCTGGCAAACCAACTGGCGCATACTCTGCTGGATCACGAGGTAGGACCCGAGGTCGTTGTGGGAGTCTGCATGCAGCGAGGTGCAAATGTGCTCATCGCGTTGCTGGCGATCCTCAAAGCAGGAGGCATCTACTTCCCGCTGGACCCTGGCGCTCCCAGCGAACGACTCACGTTCCTCCTGCAGGATGCGAAGGCCGCTGTGCTGCTTTATGATGCCACGAGCCGCCAGGTGCTGCAGCAACAAGCCAGTCAAGCGACTATGACGATGCTCGACCTGAGCGAGATCGGGTCCCAATGGTGGTGTGCACCGACGAGCGCACCAGCGGTACTCGTGCATCCTGAGCAGGGAGCCTATCTGATCTACACTTCCGGTTCGACTGGTAGGCCCAAAGGGGTGCAGGTGCCACGACGGGGACTGAGCAATCTCATGGCTGTTCAGCAACAGGCCTTTGCGGTGCACCCAGGCAGTCATGTGCTGCAATTTGCTTCACTGAGCTTTGACGCCTCGCTGGCGGAGGTGCTGGTGACGCTACTGAGTGGGGCCAGCCTCTATGTGCCGGAACCGGAACTATTGCTGGCAGGTTCCTCTTTGCACGATGTATTGGAGCGCTGGCAGATCAGTGTGGTGACGCTGCCTCCGTCCTCGTTGGCGGTTTTACTCCAGGAGGGATTGAGCGGGTTGCAGACGCTGATCGTAGCAGGCGAGGCCTGTTCGGCGGAATTGCTCGAAAAGGTGGGCAGTGGAACGCCGGGTCTGCAATGCCTATGGACCCAGTGAAGCGACGGTGTGTGCCAGCATTGCCGTCTGGCCGGAAGGTGACTGGCTTACCGGACAGCGGGTACACCTGGGGCATCCGTTACCGCATGTACAGCTCTACGTGCTCGATGAGCGCTTGGAGCCGGTACCCATCGGGGTGCCAGGAGAAGTGTGTATCGGGGGCATAGGACTGGCTCGTGGCTATCAGGGGCGGGCAGCCGAGACTGCGCAGGTCTTTGTGCCGCATCCCTTCAGTGCGCAGCCGGGAGCGCGCCTCTATCGGACGGGAGACCGGGGGCGCTGGCATGAGGATGGACATCTGGAGTATCTGGGGCGAGAGGATGGGCAGGTGAAGCTGCGGGGCTATCGCATCGAACTGGGGGAGATCGAGGCGCGTTTGCGGGAGCACGAAGCGGTGGGAGAAGCAGTAGTCATGCTGCACGAGCATGAGACACTGGGTCAGCACATCGTGGCCTATGTGACCACTGTGTCAGAGCAGGAGGAACTGGGAGAGGAACTGCGCGAATGGTTGCAGCAGCAGGTACCGGACTATCTGGTACCTGCCTTCATCGTGGTATTGGAAGCTTGGCCGCTCACCTCCAGTGGCAAGATCGACCGACAAGCGCTTCTCCAGCAAACGGCCAATCTGATGCTAGTGACTGAGCAGCCGGGTGTGCAGGCTGCACGCACGCCCATCGAGGCGCTGATTGCAGCTTGCTGGTGCGAGGTGCTGGAACTGGAGCAGATCGGGCTAGAGGAGAACTTCTTTGACCTGGGCGGGCATTCGTTACTGGCGGCCAGGGTGGTGATGAAGTTGCAGGCGGTGATGCAGATCGAGATACCAGTCCGTCATCTCTTTGAAGCGCTAACGGTAGCAGCGCTGGCGCAGGTGGTGGAACAACTGCTGCGGGGCGGTCAGGCAGTGGTGACTCCGCCATTGGTGCCGGTGTCCAGAACGCAGCCTTTGCCTCTATCCTTTGCCCAGCAGCGACTGTGGTTTCTGGATCAGTTGCAACCGGGAGGGACAGTCTATCTGATGCCCATCTCGCAACGCTTGCATGGGCCGATGCACGTTCGTGCCCTGGAGCAGAGCCTGGAGGAACTGCAACGACGACATGAGAGCTTGCGTACCACTTTCCTGGTGCACGAGGGAGAGCCAGTGCAAGTGATCCACCCTGCTCAGCCGTTCTGTCTGCCGGTGATCGATCTGCAAGGACTCCACGCAAGCAGACGAGAGTACGAGGGAAGGCGGCTGGCTCAGCAAGAGGGACAACGTCCCTGTGACCTGACACAAGGACCGCTCTTGCGCACCTATCTGCTGCGTCTGCAGAGCCAGGAGCACGTATTCTTGCAAACGATGCATCACATTATATCCGATGGGTGGTCCAATGACGTATTCGTGCGAGAACTGAGTCAGCTCTATCAAGCGGCAGTAGATGGAGTGCCATTATCATTGCCAGCATTGCCGATCCAATACGCCGATTTTGCCATGTGGCAACGCCAGTGGTTGCAAGGGGAGATCCTCGAAGAGCAATTAGCCTACTGGAAACGCCAGCTAGCTGATATCTCGGTGCTTGATTTGCCCACAGACCATCCTCATCCCCCTATCCAGACCTTCCGAGGTACCTATCAGGTTGCACATTTATCTGCTTCTTTAAGCAAAAGGACTTACAGTGTTAAGTCGGCAGCATGGCGCTACGCTGTTTATAACGTTGCTAGCAGCCTTCCAGCTCTTGCTAATGCGCTATAGTGGGCAGGAAGACATCACCGTTGGTACTGTCATCGCGAACCGCAGGCGGGAAGACTTAGAGGGGCTGATCGGCTTCTTTGTCAACACGTTGGTGTTGCGTGCGGATCTGTCAGACAATCCACCTTTCATCGAACTGCTTGGGCGTGTCCGAGAGATAGCATTGAAGGCATATGCGCACCAGGATGTGCCATTTGAGCGGCTAGTTGAAGTGCTACAACCTGAGCGGGATCTGAGCCGTTCTCCTCTCTTCCAGGTTTCATTTAATTTCCAACAAATTTCTGAATCTCAAACTCAAGAAGGAAAATTAGACCGTGAGCAAGGGAGACTTCAACTCGGTAGTGGGTTAGATGTCGAATATACTGTTGCCAAATTTGATCTCGGTCTGTCGGTGACGGAGAGCAAGATGGGACTTAAATGTGTGCTAGCGTACAACACAGACTTATTTGAAGCTAGCACGATCCAACGTCTCTTAGAGCACTGGCAGATCCTGCTGGAAGGTATTGTGGCATCTCCGTACACGCGATTGGCGGACCTGCCATTGCTCTCGGCAGTCGAACGCACCCGTTTGCTGTTCGATTGGAGTCTATCTTCTAGCTCCCCACCCAGCGAGGAACTCTGGCAGGACTTGCTCACGCTGATAGAGGCGCAAGTGGCCCGGACTCCCGATGCCATCGCGGTGGTGAGCGACGTGCAGACGCTGAGTTATGCCCATCTCAACCAACTGGCAAACCAACTGGCACATACCCTGCTGGATCACGGGGTGGGACCCGAGGTCGTTGTGGGAGTCTGCATGCAGCGAGGTACAAATGTGCTCATCGCGTTGCTGGCGATCCTCAAAGCGGGAGGCATTTACTTCCCGCTGGACCCTGGCGCTCCCAGCGAACGACTCACGTTCCTCCTGCAGGATGCGAAGGCCGCTGTGCTGCTTTATGATGCCACGAGCCGCTATGTGCTGCAACAACAAGCCAGTCAAGCAACTCTCGACCTGAGCAAGATCGCGTCTCAGTGGCAACAAGCCCCTAAGACGCTTCCAGCGGTACTCGTGCATCCTGAGCAGGGAGCCTATCTGATCTACACGTCGGGTTCGACAGGCTGGCCCAAAGGAGTGCTGGTGCCACAGCGAGGACTGAGCAATCTGGTAGCCGCTCAGCAACAGGCATTTGCGGTAAGTTCGAGCAGCCACGTGCTGCAATTTGCATCTCTGAGCTTTGATGCCTCGCTAGCTGAGATGCTGGTGACGTTGTTGAGTGGGGCGAGTCTCTATGTGCCGGAACCGGAACGGTTGCTAGCAGGGTCCTCCTTGTACGAGGTAGTGGAGCGTTGGCACATCAGTGTGGTGACGTTGCCTCCATCCTCGTTGGCGGTTTTATCTCAAGAGGGATTGAGCGGGTTGCAAACGGTGATCGTAGCGGGCGAAGCGTGTGCGACGGATCTGCTGGAAGGGTGGGCAGTGGGACGCCGGGTCTGCAATGCCTATGGACCCAGTGAAGCGACGGTGTGTGCCAGCATCGCCGTCTGGCCGGAAGGTGACTGGCTTGCCGGACAGCGGATGCATCTGGGGCGTCCCTTACCGCAAGTGCAGCTCTACGTGCTCGATGAGCGACTGGAGCCGGTCCCCATAGGAGTACCAGGAGAAATATGTCTTGGGGGAATAGGACTGGCGCGTGGCTATCAGGGACGAGCAGGGGAGACGGCGCAGACCTTTGTGCCCCATCCCTTCAGTAAGCAGCCAGGAGCGCGGCTCTATCGGACCGGAGACCGAGGATGCTGGCGAGAGGATGGACACCTGGAGTATCTGGGTCGAGAGGATGGGCAGGTGAAGGTGCGAGGCTATCGCATCGAACTGGGGGAGATCGAAGCCCAATTGCGGGAGCACGAAGCGGTGAGAGAAGCGGTAGTCATGCTACACGACCACGAGACGCTGGGTCAGCACATCGTGGCCTATGTGACACCCACAAATGGCCTGCGTTCTGAGCGAAGAGCACCAGCAGAAACTCTGGCCGTCTGTCGCTGAATTTTTTGTCTACGACGAGGTGCTCTATCAGGCGATGACAAGTGATGAGAGCCGAAATGAAAGCTACCGTGTGGCAATCAGACAGACAGTAAAAGACAAGGTGGTGTTGGATATTGGCACGGGCAGAGACGCTATTCTGGCACGTATCTGTGCAGAAGAGGGGGCCAGACGAGTTTATGCAGTGGATGTGCTAGAAGAGTCCTACCAGCAGGCAAGAGCCTGTGTTAAGGCATTGGAATTAGAGCAGCAGATCATTGTGCTCTATGGGGATACAACAAGCATTGAACTTCCCGAACCCATCGATGTCTGTGTTTCTGAGATTGTAGGTGCTATTGGTGGTTCAGAGGGCGCGGCCCACATTCTCAACAATGCGCAGCGCTTTTTTGCCGAGGGGACTGGCATCATGATTCCTCAGTGCAGTGTAACCAGAATCGCAGCAGTCAGTCTCCCCGACGAACTGCTAGTCGAACCGAGCTTCAGCGACCTCTCGGCTCACTATGTGGAACGCATCTTTGAGCAGGTTGGTGCACGCTTTGATCTGCGCCTATGCGTCAAGAATATTAGTTCTGAGGATCTCCTCTCAAACGTGGGAATCTTTGAAGATCTGGATTTTCGTGAGATCGTCGCGGAGAGCGAGCAACATGACTGCTTGCTAGAGATCAAGCGTACGGGTCGATTGGATGGACTTTTGTTATGGCTGCATCTGGAAACGATAGAGGGAGAGGAAATTGATGCGTTGCTGGAGGAGCATTGCTGGCTGCCAGTCTATTTACCGGTATGCTATCCAGGTGAGGATGTGAATGAAGGAGATCGCATCGAGTTGAGGTGCAGCCGGAAGCCGAGTGAGAACGGGCGGAATCCTGATTATCGCGTGGAAGGGCGGTTGATCAGAAATGCTGGTGGAGAAAGAACGTTCGTCTATGAGGCACCACACGATGAGAGGGGATTTTGCCAGACAGCTTTTTACCAGGCCGCTTTTCCTGGAGGAAAGCCCAGAAGCAAGCGCAAGGAACGGAGTGGAGAGACCCTGACAAGTACGAGGCTACAAGAGTATTTGCGACGCCTGCTTCCTGAGTATATGCTGCCATCTGCGTATGTGCAACTAGAGGCGTTGCCGCGGCTAACAAGTAGGAAGATTGACCGTAAAGCGCTATCATTTCCACTTGTCCATGAAGAGTCATCAAGTGCTGTAATCGGCGCTGTGTGTTCGCCTATTGAAGAACTTTTACTAGAGCTGTGGCGGCAGGTACTTGGGCCTATCCATATCGATATTCATGATAACTTCTTTGATCTGGGTGGTCACTCGCTCCTGGCAACCCAGGTGATTTCACGCATGAAAGCGGTCCTGCATGTGGACCTGCCACTGCGCAGTCTATTTGAAGCTCCCACGATTGTGGCATTAGCGGGTCTCGTGGAGCAAGCATTGCGAGGAGCGGGCAGTCTAAAGGAACCGCCATTAGTGCCAGTATCGAGAACGCAGGAACTCCCTCTATCGTTTGCACAGCAGCGGCTCTGGTTTCTGGATCAGTTGGAGCCAGAGAGTCCAGCGTACCTAGTCCCCAGCGTGCTCAGTATCGCGGGGCGGGTAGATGTCCACGCTCTGGAGCGCAGTGTGCAGGAACTTGTTCGCCGACACGAAAGTTTACGCACAACCTTTCCCTCACAGGCGGGTCACGCGATGCAGGTAATCCACCAGTCGGTCGGTATCCCTTGCCGGTGATCGATCTGCAAGGACTGGAACGAGAACACAGCGCTATGGAAGCGCGACGGCTTGCCAACCAGGAGGCGCAGCGTCCCTGTCATCTGGCAACGGGACCATTGCTACGAACATCTTTGCTTCGCTTGGAGCCGCAGGCGCACGTCCTGTTGCTGACCTTGCATCATATTATCACGGATGGTTGGTCAAACGACGTGTTGCGCCGAGAATTGATCAGCCTGTACCGGGCCTTTGCCACTGGGCAGCCTTACCCCCTGGCTCCGGCATCGCTTCAGTATGCTGATTATGCCCTCTGGCAACGAGAGTGGCTCCAGGGCGAGGTGCTGGAGGCACAACTGGCGTATTGGCGCAAGCAACTGGCCGAAGTGCCACCGCTGGGGTTGCCCACTGATCATCCACGTCCGGCAGTGCAGACGTTGCGGGGAGCCAGTCAACGGTTCCAGGTGCCCCTGATGGTCGCAGAGGAATTGCGGGTCCTGAGTCAGCAAGAGCAGGTGACGCTGTTCATGACGCTGCTGGCAAGCTTGCAGGTGTTACTGCTGCGCTACAGCGGGCAGAGCGACATCAGCGTGGGCACTCCGATAGCCAATCGTCGGCAGGCCGAGATCGAAGGAGTGATCGGCTTTTTTGTCAACACGCTGGTCATGCGCACAGACCTCTCTGGTAATCCAACCTTTGTGGAGGTGTTGCAACGAGTGCGAGAGGTGTGTCTGGGAGCCTATGCGCACCAGGATGTGCCTTTTGAGCAGGTCGTGGAGGCGTTAGAACCGGAACGAGATCTGAGCCGCTCTCCCCTGTTCCAGGTGATGTTGATGTTGCAACATGCGCCTCAGGAGCAGGAAGACCTGATTGGCGTGAGCGTCAAGCCATTGGAAGTGGAGCAGGTAAGTAGCAAGTTTGATATGACCCTCTCCCTTGGAGAGACGGAGCAAGGATTGCATGGGACGCTGGAATACAGCACAGATCTGTTTGAAGCGGATACCATCAAGCGCCTGCTGAGTCATTGGCAGATCTTGCTGGCAGGGGTAGTGGACAATCCGCAGGCTCACATCTGGGAGCTGCCCCTGCTTTCAGCGGAGGAGCAAGCCCAACTGCTAGAGCAAGGAAAGGCAACGCGACAGGAATATTCACAAGATCGCGGTACTCACCAACTTTTTGAGGAGCAGGTGAAGCGTACCCCTGATGCGGTCGCGCTGGTTTGTGAGGACGTGATGCTCAGCTATGCGGAGCTGAAATCGACGAGCCAATCAACTGGCTCATCATCTGCAAGGTCTGGGGGTTGGCCCCGAGGTAGTAGTTGGCCTTTGCCTGAAGCGCGCTAGTGAGATGCTGGTAGGATTGCTGGGTATCCTCAAAACGGGAGGAGCCTATCTACCTCTGGATACCACAAGCCCTCCTGCACGTCTGAAGTCTCAATTGCAGGAGAGCCTGGTAGCGTTGCTCCTGACGCAGGAGGAACAACGGGCTTTCCTCCCGATCTGGGAAGGGACGACCCTCTGCCTGGAGGAAGTGGTGGCGGAGCTGACCCAAGCCTCTGGGGATAATCTGCCTACGAGCAGTGGTGGAGAGCACCTGGCTTATGTGATCTCCACCTCGGGTTCGACGGGAGTGCCCAAAGGGGTGATGGTGCGGCAGAGTAGTGTGGTGAACTACACGCAGGCGCTCTGTGAGCAGTTGGGAGTGAAGCCGGGTTGGCAGTATGCGACGGTCTCGACGCTGGCGGCGGATCTGGGCAATACGGCGATCTTCTGTGCGTTGACTTCGGGGGGCTGTGTGCAGGTGTTGGGATATGAGACGGTGACGTCAGGGGAGGCGATGGCGAACTGGACCCAGCAGCATCCCATCGATGTGCTCAAGATCGTGCCCTCGCACCTGTCGGCGTTGTTGGAGAGTGAGCGAGCGGGAGAGTGGTTGCCGCGTCGGGCCTTGGTGTTGGGAGGAGAGGCGTTGTCAGAACCCCTGGTCGAACGGGTGAGACGCGTGGGAGGGAGTTGTGAGATCTATAACCACTATGGTCCCACCGAGACGACGATAGGCGTGCTGGTCAACGCGTTAGGCAAGCAGGAACGCGTGGATGAGAGGGAGAGTGCGATGGTGGCGTTGGGGTGTCCTATCGCCAATACGCAAGTCTATGTATTAGACGTCCATTTGCAGCCAGTCCCCGTTGGCGTATCCGGAGAACTGTATGTGGGTGGCGTGGGCATGGCACGTGGGTATCTGCATCGACCGGAACTGACTGCCGAGCGTTTCATACCCCATCCCTGGAGCCAGGAAGCGGGAGCGCGGCTCTACCGGACGGGAGATCTCGCTCGCTACCAGTCAAATGGGAACCTGGAGTATCTTGGGCGTGTGGATGAGCAAGTCAAGATTTGGGGCTATCGTATCGAGCCAGGAGAGATCGAGGTAGTACTGGGCAAGCATCCACAGGTTCGTGAATGTGTGGTGGCGGCGCGGGAAGATCTGCCAGGGTACCAGGCATTGGTAGGCTATGTGGTGCTACAGCCAGAACAGGCTCCCAGCAGCTATGATCTGTGTTCCTTCCTGAAAGAGCGTCTCCCCTCTTATATGGTCCCTTCGGCGTTGGTGTTTCTGGAGAAGTTGCCGCTGACTTCCAACGGCAAGGTCGACCGGCGCGCTCTACCTGCTCCCCAAAACGTGCAACCGGTGCTGGCCGAACGTTTTGCATCCCCTGAGAACGCTCTGGAGTCAACCCTTGTCTCGCTCTGGTCCCAGTTGCTGCGCTTGCCTCGGGTGGGCATCCATGATAACTTTTTTGCTCTGGGCGGTGACTCTATCTTGAGCATCCAGCTTGTCGCTCGTGCCAGGCTGCGTGGGTTGCACTTCACCCCCAAACAGCTCTTCCAACACCAGACGATTGCACAACTGGCACGCGTGGTCTCCGCCTCGCCCAACGTGCTGCCATTACCTACATTGAGCGGTGGCCCACTGCCCTTGACACCAATCCAGCGTTGGTTCTTTGCGCGTCATTTACCCGATCCGCATCACTACAATCAATCTTTGTTGCTGCAAGCGCAACAGCCCTTGCACGAAGGCCGACTCTGCCAGGCTCTGGAGTATCTGGTGCGCTATCATGATGCCTTGCGCCTGCGCTTTGTGCCATCACCTGAAGGCGATGGCTGGCACCAGGAATTGACAGATTTTACCACTTTGACCAACCAGCCGTTCTTTTTGAGCCTGGATCTCTCTCTCCTGCCAGCGGGACAGCAGGCAACAACGCTTGCCCATGTGCTGGCCCAGGCCCAGGCTAGCCTTGATCTGAAAGCTGGCCGCTTACTGCGAGCGCTCTGGCTCATACGGGGACAGGATCATCCTCCGTTATTGCTGCTGCTCATTCATCATCTGGTTGTCGATAGCGTCTCCTGGCGCATCCTGCTCGCCGACTTGCATATCGTATACGACCAGCTTCTGCGGCAAGTGCCGCTACAGTTGCCTGCTCAGACGACCACCTGGCCGCAGTGGGTTCAGCGCATTGCGCTTCCGGCGCATGTAGACGTGCGTCGCGCCGAACTGGCCTACTGGTTGGCTCCAGCCCGCCAGCAGGTACCAGCATTGCCCATTGATTTAACTGAAGGTGAAACGACGGTTGCGAGTCAAGCTACGGTGAGTTGTGCCCTCTCTGTAGAGCAGACCCGTGCACTTCTGCAAGAGGTTCCTTCTGTCTACCATACGCAGATTCAGGAAGTTCTGCTCACTGCCCTGGCATTGACCTTGATACGCTGGAGCGGCCATGCGCAACTTCTACTTAACCTGGAAGCTCATGGTCGTGAAGAACTGGAGCATGATATCGATCTCTCGCGCACGGTAGGTTGGTTCACGGCTCTTTTCCCGGTTTTGCTTGATCTGACTCAGGCCACGAACCTGGCAGAGGCGCTTATCAGCGTCAAAGAGCAATTGCGCCAGGTACCTGGCAAGGGCCTGGGTTATGGGGTTTTGCGCTATTTGAGCAATGATCCTCAGCTTGAGGCTAGCTTTGCTCAACAAGCACAGGCGCAGGTAATCTTCAACTATCTCGGCCAATTAGATGCGACCTTTGACGAAGATGCACTCTTCTCACCGGCAACCATCTCCAATGGGCCAGCGCAGAGTCTCCGGCACCCACGTGGTCATCTGCTCGAGATCAATGGCAGTGTGCTGGCAGGACAACTCCACTTCAACTGGCGCTATAGCCCCGGCAGGCATCGACCAGAAACCATCCAACACTTGGCGCAGGACTTGCTGGATACGTTAGGTTCGCTTATTACCCATTGCCAATCCCCCAATGCCGGAGGCTGGACTCCTGCTGATTTCCCTCTGGCTCGCCTGGAGCGTGCGCAGCTTACGGCACTCTTGCAGCATCTGCCAGTGGAGCAGGCAGGGCAAGCGGGACAGCAGATTGAAGCGCTCTATCCTCTCTCGCCTATGCAAGCCGGATTGCTCTTCCAGAGCTTGTACGCACCCGAGGAAGGGATTTACTGCACGCAGCTTGGTTGGAGCATCACGGGAAAATTCGAAGTTGATATCTGGCGGCAGGTCTGGCAGCAGATGATACAACGTCATGCTATCTTACGCACCGGTTTTGTCTGGGAAGGGTTGCCTCAGCCGCTCCAGGTAGTGTATACGCAATGTGAACTACCCTATGAAGAGCTTGACTGGCGTGGACTCTCTGAGCAGCAGCAGCAAGATGCACTCAAGCAGGTGCAACAGGAGAGTCTGCTCACCTGCGAAGCGTTAGCTCACGCTCCATTACTGCGCCTGGTGCTGGTACGTATGCAGGAGCAGCATTGGTCTCTCCATGTTAGCATCCATCATCTTATCACCGATGGTTGGTCGCAGGCTCAACTCCTGGCGGAGGTGCAAGCGAACTATCAGGCACTCAGCGAAGGGAGAGAACTGCACCTGAAACCAGTGCGTCCCTATCAAGACTATATTGCCTGGCTGCAAGAACAGGATCACACGCAAGCAGAGCAATTCTGGCGTACCACCTTACATGGATTCACGACGCCAACACGTTTGCCTGGAGCAAGTGCGACTGGCCGCAACGAGCATTGGCATACTGCTATCCAGCACTACTCCTGTACGCAGGCATTTACCCGCGACGTGCAGGCACGAGCACAGAAACTGCAAGTAACGCTCAATACGTTGCTGCAAGGAGCCTGGGCGCTGCTCTTACGCCAGTATAGTGCACAAGAGAATGTGCTCTTTGGTATCACGACGACGGGGAGGCCACCCGAACTGAGTGGTGTGGAAACAATGCTCGGAGTCTTCATTAATACGTTACCTGTCCGTGTACGTATCGATCCCAGGATGTCACTGGCCGACTGGCTGCGCCAGCTCCAGCGTGAGCAGGTAGAGGCGCGTCAATATGAGTACACGCCGCTGGTACAGATCCAACGTTGGAGCGAAGTACCCTCAGGACAAGCACTCTTTGAGAGCTTGCTCGTCTTTCAGAACTATCCGGTTGCAGCCTCTGTACTGGAACAGTCGGACGCGATAATGATCCAGCGGGTAGCAACGATAGAGCAAACCCACTATCCGCTTCTGCTCAAAGTGGTACCCACGCATACAGATCTGCAGCTCCTGCTGCAATATGACGAGGCACGTTTTGATGAGGCGCTGATCAGGCATATGTTACAGCAACTCTTAGACGTGCTGCAAGTCATGGTTGAGCAGCCAGAACTGCGACTAGGTGAGCTTTCACTGCTATCGGCGCAGGAGCAGCAACAACTGGCCTGGAGTGCTACTCCTGCCTCTTTCCCTGAGCAGACCAGCATCAAGCAGTGCTTCGAGCAGCAGGTCCAGCAATCTCCAGATGCGACCGCGCTCATCTTTGAGCAAGAAACGCTCTCCTATGCTCAACTGAACCAGCGTGCCAATCAGCTTGCCCATTATCTGCGTGCAAGAGGCGTTGGACCTGAAGTCCTCGTCGGTGTCTATATAGAGCGTTCGTTGGAGATGGTACTTGGGCTGCTAGCAGTGCTCAAAGCAGGCGGAACCTACGTTCCGTTCGATCCTTCGTATCCAACCGAGCGCCTGGCATTCGTGCTTAGTGATACCCGCGCTCCGATGTTGCTCACCCAGCAATCTCTTCTTGAGAAGGTTCCGGCTCAAGGGATACAGGTCCTTTGTCTGGATACTGATTGGTCAGTCATTGCCTACGAGCCGCGACAAGACCTGGCTGGAACAGCCAACGCAGAAAATCTGGCCTATGTGATTTATACCTCTGGCTCGACAGGGATACCGAAAGGCGTCATGGTGACGCATGGCAATGTGCTGCGTCTTCTAGCGGCGACTCAGGATCATTTTCACTTCCAGAGCCAGGATGTCTGGACGCTTTTCCACTCGTTTGCCTTCGATTTCTCGGTATGGGAACTGTGGGGAGCCTTGCTCTATGGTGCACGGCTGGTTATCGTGCCATATACTGTGAGTCGTTCCCCTGATCTCTTCTCCGCGCTGTTGACGACCCACAGCGTAACTGTCCTGAATCAAACGCCTTCGGCTTTTCGCCAGCTCATGCAGATAGAGTTGACAAGCGAGCAAAAACGGCAACGCGCTTTGCGCTGGATTATCTTTGGGGGAGAGGCTCTTGATATGCAAAGTCTACGCCCCTGGTTTGAGCGCTATGGGGCAGATGAGCCACAGCTTGTGAATATGTATGGCATCACGGAAACAACCGTCCACGTCACCTTGCGTCCATTGTCTTTACAAGACGTGGAGCAAGGCACTGGCAGTATAATCGGGAAACCCCTGGCCGACCTGCAAGTCTATGTGCTTGATCAGTACTGTCAACCTGTCCCCATTGGAGTTCCTGGAGAGATATACGTGGGAGGAGCAGGATTGGCTCGGGGCTATCTTAACCGTCCAGACTTGACCAGCGAACGTTTCATTGCCCATCCATTCAATAGGTACACAGGCGCTCGCCTCTACAAGACAGGGGATCAGGCTTGCTTCTTGCCGGATGGAAACCTGCAGTACCTGGGAAGAGTCGATCAACAAGTTAAAATTCGTGGCTTCCGTATCGAACCAGGAGAGATCGAAACACTTCTTGGACAGCATTCGGCTACGCAGTCGTGTGTCGTGATAGTACGCGAAGATACTGCTGGAGACAAGCGACTGGTAGCGTATATAGCTCCGCGTCCCGGTGTCACTCCAACGAGTAGTGAATTGCGCCGCTACTTGCTGGAGAAATTACCGGAGTATATGGTTCCAGCCATTTTTGTACTCCTGGATGCATTACCTTTGACAGCTAATGGGAAAGTGGATCGCCGTGCCCTCCCCATACCAGAGCCGCTACGACCTGATTTAGCAGAGGCGCTTGTCTTGCCGCGCACTCCCACCGAGGAAATAGTCGCGGGCATTTGGAGTTCCGTACTGGGTATAGAGCAAGTGGGTATCCACGATAACTTCTTTGCATTGGGTGGAGACTCTATACGGAGCATTCAGGTGTTATCGCAAGCGCGAGAACGGGGAATATACTTTTCACTGCGGCAGCTTTTTCAAAATCAAACGATTCACGAACTGGTACAGGTGATAGGTGCAGAAGCCTATAGAGCGCATATGACGGAGAATGTGCAAGCTTTTAGCCTTATTTCACCTCAGGATCGACGAACGTTGCCTGTTGCTGTAGAAGATGCGTATCCTCTTACCAGGCTGCAAAGTGGCATGATCTTCCATAGTCAATACAATCCTGATTCAGCCGTTTATCATGATATCTTCAGTTATCAGCTTCAAGTTGATCTCAATGTTCAGCTCTTTCAAGTGGCTATGCAGCATCTTGTTGCTTGCCATCCTATCCTGCGAACGGCTTTTGCTTTAGGTACATTGAGTGAGCCGCTGCAACTGGTTTATCCAACGGTGGATATTCCTGTACAGATCGAAGACCTGAGCCACTACACCTCAACAGAGCAAGATGCACTCATTGCGGCATGGTTCGAAGCGGAGAAAAAGCATCCTTTTGACTGGACGCGTGCTCCACTGCTCCGTTTTCACATTCATCGGCGTAGCGAGACGGTGTTCCAGCTTACCTTGAGCTTTCACCATGCTATTTTGGACGGCTGGAGCGTGGCTTCTCTCCTCACCGAGCTTTTTGAAAATTATTTGTCTCTTCTCAAAGGAGCAAAAACCAGTTTCAAGTTGCCTCCAACGGTTCAGTTTCGAGATTTTGTAGCTCTGGAGCGCAAATTTATCGCGCTCGAAGAGGTGAAGCAATTCTGGCTCCAGAAACTTGCAGGAAGCACTACAGTGGTCTTACCACGTTGGACATCTTCCAGGCAAACAGTTTCTGATGCATCGGTCTACAATATACAGGTATCAATCTCTCAAGAGACGTCAGCATGCCTCAAGAGGTTGGCTCAAAAGATGGCCGTACCGATCAAAAGTATTTTATTAGCAGTCCATCTGAGAGTAGTGAGCTTCCTTTCTGGGCAAACTGATATTCTGACAGGATTGGTATCCAATGGGAGGCTTGAAGCCACTGATGGAGAGCGCACTCTCGGACTCTTTCTGAACACGCTTCCCTTCCGTCTGCGACTTTCTGGCGAAACATGGACGGAACTTATACTGGCGACCTTCGCTGCCGAGTGCGAGTTGCTCCCCTATCGCTGGTATCCGCTCGTCGAGATACAGAAACAGCAGGGAAGGCGCGCGCTCTTTGAAACGGTCTTTAACTTCACTCACTTTCATGTGTATCAGAGTCTCTTATTGCAGTATCCTCAAACGGATCAAAAGGAAAGGAAAAGTCTGACGCCGCCTCCCACATCCCCTGACACAGATGATGGTACCAGACCGGTACCGAACAGGTCAAGTGATTTTGCATTAGGGGTAGGTACACCGGCAAGTGGAATGCAGGTTTTGGGCGGTGGCGGTTTTCAAGAGACGAACTTTGCGCTCACGGCACACTTTTCTCTAGATCTCATTTCAGCACAAATCTGTCTCTCTTTGGCGGGTAGTGTAGCAACAATGAGCCGGGAACAGATAGAGGCGATTGGGGATTACTATGCTTTGGCTCTGTCCTCTCTGGCTGATGAACCGCAGAAACCCTATGCATTACTGCCCCTGCTTTCAGCACAGGAGCACGCCCAACTGCTAGAGCAAGGGAAGGCGACGCGACAGGAATATTCACAAGATCGCGGTATTCACCAACTTTTTGAGGAGCAGGTGGAGCGTACCCCTGATGCGGTTGCGCTGGTTTGTGAGGACGTGATGCTCAGCTATGCGGAGCTGAATCGACGAGCCAATCAACTGGCTCATCATCTGCAAGGTCTGGGGGTTGGCCCCGAGGTAGTAGTTGGCCTTTGCCTGAAGCGCGCTAGTGAGATGCTGGTAGGATTGCTGGGTATCCTCAAAACGGGAGGAGCCTATCTACCTCTGGATACCACAAGCCCTCCTGCACGTCTGAAGTCTCAATTGCAGGAGAGCCTGGTAGCGTTGCTCCTGACGCAGGAGGAACAACGGGCTTTCCTCCCGATCTGGGAAGGGACGACCCTCTGCCTGGAGGAAGTGGTGGCGGAGCTGACCCAAGCCTCTGGGGATAATCTGCCTACGAGCAGTGGTGGAGAGCACCTGGCTTATGTGATCTCCACCTCGGGTTCGACGGGAGTGCCCAAAGGGGTGATGGTGCGGCAGAGTAGTGTGGTGAACTACACGCAGGCGCTCTGTGAGCAGTTGGGAGTGAAGCCGGGTTGGCAGTATGCGACGGTCTCGACGCTGGCGGCGGATCTGGGCAATACGGCGATCTTCTGTGCGTTGACTTCGGGGGGCTGTGTGCAGGTGTTGGGATATGAGACGGTGACGTCAGGGGAGGCGATGGCGAACTGGACCCAGCAGCATCCCATCGATGTACTCAAGATCGTGCCCTCGCACCTCTCGGCGTTGTTGGAGAGTGAGCGAGCGGGAGAGTGGTTGCCGCGTTGAGCATTGGTGCTCGGAGGAGAGGCGTTGTCAGAGCAACTGGTCGAACGGGTGAGACGCGTGGGAGGGAGTTGTGAGATCTATAACCACTATGGTCCCACCGAGACGACGATAGGCGTGCTGGTCAACGCGTTAGACAAGCAAGAGCGGGTGCGTGCAATGGTGGCGTTGGGGCGTCCCATTGCTAACACCCAAGTGTATGTATTAGACGTCCATTTGCAGCCAGTCCCCGTTGGCGTATCCGGAGAACTGTATGTGGGTGGCGTGGGCATGGCACGTGGGTATCTGTATCGACCGGAACTGACTGCCGAGCGTTTCATACCCCATCTCTGGAGCCAGGAAGCGGGCGCGCGGCTCTACCGGACGGGAGACCTCGCTCGCTACCAGTCAGATGGGAACCTGGAGTATCTTGGGCGTGTGGATGAGCAAGTCAAGATTCGGGGCTATCGTATTCGAGCCAGGAGAGATCGAGGTAGTACTGGGCAAGCATCCACAAATTCGTAAATGTGTTGTGGCGGCGAAGGAAGGGCGAACAGGTGAGAAGCAGTTGGTGGCCTATATAGTAGCTGAACAGCTGGAACTCCTTTCGACACGGGATGTGCGCAGATATATGCAGGAGCAGGTGCCAGAATACATGGTTCCTACGCATATAGTGCTACTGGAAACATTGCCTTTAACTCCTAATGGCAAGATAGATCGAAAGGCGTTACCTGATCCAGAACAACTATCATCGCAATCTGATAGCGCCTTTTTGGCACCTTGTACGGCTGTGGAGCAAGCGTTGACGGAGATTTGGGCTGACGTCCTACGTTTGAAGCGAGTGGGAATACGCGATAATTTCTTTGAACTGGGTGGCGATTCTATCATCAGTATTCAAATTATTGCCCGTGCCCGGCAGAGAGGCTTGCAATTAACCCTGAAGCAGCTTTTCCAGTATCCAACTGTCGAGGAGCTAAGCCCAATGGTTGATGGGAGCACACTTGTACAGGCAGAGCAGGGATTTGTGCTCGGCTCATTACCTCTCACACCGATCCAACGCTGGTTTTTTGATCTCCATCTACCTGTGCCACAGCATTGGAATCAAGCTGCATTCTTCGAAATAGCGGAGCGTGTCAATAGCTCCTTCTTGGAAGATGCTGTCAGAGCCTGGTCTCGGCATCACGACGTGTTGCGTTTACGCTTTGCCCCATCCAACGACGGTTGGAGGCAGTATATCTCAGAGTTTGAGGAGGCACAACCCTTCTCAGTTGTGGATCTCTCACTCCTGGCAGTGCACGAGCAGAAGACTGTTGCTGCACAACGAGCAGCAGAGGCACAGGCAAGCCTTGATCTTGTGGCAGGACCTCTCATGCGCGTTATCCTGTTCGATATGGGTAAAGAGAGAGCACAATGCTTATTGGTTGTCATCCATCATTTAGCCATCGATGGTGTATCCTGGCGCATTCTACTGGAAGATTTACAAACGGCTTATCAACAGTTGGAACAGGGACGTGCTATCGAACTTCCAGCCAAGACCAGTTCTTTCAAGGCATGGGCGGAAAACCTCGTAGAGTATGCGCAATCCAGTGCTATTCAGCAAGAGCAGGCATATTGGCTAACAAGAGAGGTTGCTACGGTGCAGCCGTTACCGCTGGATTTTCCTTTGCGCGATCAGGTGAATAACGTTGCGTCTGCACATGTTATATCTGTCTCACTGACTGACGAAGAAACAAAGGCTCTGCTGGAGGAAGTTCCGGCTATATATCACACGCAGGTCAACGATATTTTATTGACGGCATTGGCTCAGACATTAGCTGATTGGACAGGCTCGTCTTCACTCCTTATTGATCTGGAGGGTCATGGGCGAGAGGATCTCTTTGCAAAGATAGATGTTTCTCGGACGGTTGGTTGGTTTACTTCAATTTCTCCTGTACATCTGAACCTTGCAGGGACTTCCTCGCAGGAAGAAGTTATCGAAACAGTCAAAAAGCAACTGCGCGCTATTCCTGATCATGGGATAGGCTATGGAATCCTACGCTATCTCAGTGCTGATGTCACCTTGACCCGGGAACTACGGGCGC
The DNA here is from genome assembly GCA_963802635.1 of uncultured Chloroflexia bacterium. GTDB lineage: Bacteria > Chloroflexota > Ktedonobacteria > Ktedonobacterales > Ktedonobacteraceae > CAVTLG01. The sequence continues at coordinate 264,073 of CAWDJJ010000002.1, forward strand.
AACCTGCGGCTGAAGTCGCTTTTAACTATCTTGGACAATTCAACCAGACAGAGTCTACATTTGCGGTAAAGGGTGCGTCTCACCTGTCTTTTGGATCTACGCGCAACGCGCAAGGCAGGCGAGGCATATCTTATAGAAATAAATAGCCATATCAGTGAAAGCCAGTTATGGATAAATTGGGAGTATAGTGAACATTTTCATCGCCATGAAACGATTGAGAGCCTGGCTACAGCCTTCGCTCAAGCCTTGCGTGTCATTATTCGTCATGATCAAACTTCTGGAACTGGGAGCTATACGCCAGCCAATTTCCCGAATGTGGAGCTGAGTCAGGAGCAGCTTGAGCAGATCGCTCTGGAAATGGATCTCGATTAAGAAAAAGGTAAACTATGAACAAAAAGGACATTGAAGTCATCAATCCACTTTCGCCTGCTCAGCAGGGCATGCTTTATGAAAGCATCCGTGCTCCTGAATCTGGCATACATATCGAGCAAGTTGTCTATACTTTGACTGGTAAAATGGATCTTGCTGCCTTTGAGCAAGCCTGGCAATGGGGAGTTGATCGGCATGCTATATTACGCACTGGCTTTGTCTGGAAAACGCAAGTTGAGCCACTGCAGGTAACGCTGCGCCGTGTACGTATGGCCCTCGACTATCAAGATTGGCGTAACATTGCAGCGGTTGAGCAGCAGGTGCGTCTGGAAAGCTATCTCCGGGATGACCGCATACGCGGATTTCAGTTGGCGCAAGCTCCGTTGATGCGTCTGGCGCTGTTTCATCTGGATGAGCAGGCCTATCGTTTTGCCTGGACTTTCCACCACATCTTAATGGATGGCTGGTCGCGCCAGATCCTCTTAAATGAAGTTATTGCTTGCTATGCGGCTCTCAGTAAGGACCAAACGTTTTATGCACCACCCTGTCCGGCCTATAGCGATTATATCGCGTGGCTGAAGAAGCAAAATGCATCCGAGGCTGAAGATTTCTGGCGCAAGACGCTCCATGGTTTTAACAAGCTCACTCCACTGGGTATAGAGCGGGTGAATGCTACTCCTGATGAGCAGGAGAAGCTTACCGAACCTTTGCAAATTCAACTCTCTGAGACCATAGCTTCCAATTTACAATCTGTTGTGCGGAGTCATCATTTGACGCTCAATACGCTTTTACAAGGATTATGGGCTATTCTTCTGGGTTGTTACAGTCATAGCGAGGATGTGGTTTTTGGGGTGACGGTTTCTGGTCGTCCTGCTGATATGGTGGGGGTCGAAGCAATGGTCGGACTCTGCATTAATACATTGCCAATGCGTGTACAGCTCCCTGCTCAAGTCTCATTCTGGTCCTGGCTGAGCGATCTGCAGTGCCAGAATGTAGAAATGCATCGTTATGAGCATTGCTCGGCAGGGCAGATTCATCGCTGGAGCGATATGCCTGGCAAGTCTCTTTTGTATGAGAGCTTATTAGTGGTTGAGAATTATCCGTCAACCGTTACTTCCGCTGTACTTGATATCAACCTGGCAGTTGATGATGTCCTCTTAGTCGGAGCCCAGACCAAATATGCGCTCACCTTACTCGCTATGATGGGAGCCAGGCTCACGATGCGCTGCATTTATAATACTCGCCTGTTTGCGCGCACCTCTGTTCGCTGTATTATGGATCATCTGCAACTGCTATTGGAATATGTTGCCAATGATCCACAAGTACAACTGGCAACTCTTGCCAACCTGATCCCTGCTGATCAAATTCCGCTTCTGCGTGCAACTTTGTCAGTTGGGCAGGAAGAATGTGTCAATAGGAAACGAGTTCCTCGCAATCCAATTGAGGAACTTGTAGCCGCTATATGGTGCGATGTACTAGGTCTGCAACAGGTCGATATTGATAGTGATTTTTTCAAATTGGGTGGACACTCATTAATTGCGACTCAGATGGTTTCGCGTCTGCGCGCGGTCCTGGGAGTAGAAATACCACTCCGTACAGTGTTCGAGTCGCCAACGCTAGCTACATTAGCGCCGCGAGTTGAGCAAGCATTGCGCAAGCGAGAAGGTATGGAGGTTCCGCCATTGCTAGCCACTGAGCGCCCCGGACAAATCCCGCTTTCATTTGCACAACAGCGACTCTGGTTTCTGGAGCAATTGGCACCAGGCAGTACGGCTTATCTGGAGCATAGTGCTTATCGAATGCATGGACTGCTAGATGCGCGGTCTTTGGAGAGCAGTCTGGAAGAATTAATCCACAGGCACGAGAATCTCCGCACAACCTTTTCTGAAAGAGAGGGTCAGCCACTACAGATCATTCATCCCATGGTGCACTTTACGCTGCCCGTCATCGATCTGCAAGCATTGAGACCAGAGCAGCGTGCAGAAGAAGTACGACAACTGACCCATCAAGAAGCATTGTATCCTGCAGATCTGGTGCGAGGACCTTTGATACGCGTATATTTGCTTTATTTGGAAAAGCAGCAGTATATCATATTTCTGACACTGCATCATATTATCACGGATCGCTGGTCCACCGAGATTCTGGTACGTGAACTGATTACTCTGTATCGAGCGCGCGTAGCTGGAAAGCCTTCACCTCTGGCTCCCTTGCCAATCCAATATGCCGATTATGCTCTCTGGCAACGACAGTTGCTACAAGGGGAGACCTTGCAGCAACAGATTGCGTATTGGAAGGAGCAATTGTGGAGGGCAAAGCCACTGGAACTGCCTACCGACGTTCCTCGTGCTCTGGCGCGGGGTAATAGCGGCGCGATCTATACTTATACATTCTCAACAGCATTATGGAAAGATCTGGTAAGTTTCAGTCAGCAGGAGGGAGTAACCTTATTCATGCTGCTGCTAACCGTCTTTCAGGTTGTGCTGTATCGCGTGAGCGGCCAGACAGATATTGTGCTTGGAACAGATGTGGCAAATCGCACGCACGTGGAGACAGAGGGACTGATAGGATTTTTTGTCAATCTGTTAGCATTACGGATTGATCTGCAAGGAACTGCCACTTTCCGCAACATTGTACGGCAAGTGCGGTCTATGGTCTTGGGAGCCTATGCTCATCAGGAGCTTCCGTTTGAACTGGTGGTAGAGCATGTACAACGAGAGAGAAATGAGCATCAATTGCCATTAGTGCAAGCTCTGTTTGTGATGCAGAATACGCCTCCCATCAAAGAGGAACTGCCAGGAATCACATTTGAACATATTCAGGAAAAGCATAGTGCTGCCAAATTTGATTTAGCCGTGTTTATACATGAAGGCAAGCAAGGTATAAGCGCCAGTGTGGTGTATCGAACTGCATTATTTAAAGAGCAAACAATTGCCACCTTATTACGCCGCTTTGAAGTACTGGCAAGAAGTGCGGTGGTCGAACCGGAGACCTCCATTGATGGATTGGAGCTATATAGCGATGCAGACAAGGCTGAGCGTTCTGAACGCGAGAGAGAACTCTATCGGGTTGGGAGTAACAGTTGGAGGAACAGAAAGACGAACGCCATCGATTTGTCTGAACTTGCTCTTAGCTCAGCTGAGCAGAAAGAAAATCATAGCAATCTCTATTTATAATAGATTGTTTTGTGATGTAAAGGCTTAAATATGCAGAAAATAAGCTTAAAGGGATATCGCCTCTCGATGCAGCAAGCTCGTTTGTGGATGCTGCAAGGAGAGAGTCAGGTATGGTATGCACAATGCGCTGTGTCGCTCGATGGAAAGTTGAAGATGCCATCTTTTTTGGGTGCGTTACAAAAGCTGGTGCAGCATCATGATATTCTGCGCACGGCATTTCGTCGTCTCCCTGGCATGGAAATCCCAGTGCAAGTAGTGAGCAGCAGCCTAGAGGTAAACTGTCCGGTGATCGATTTAAAGCATCTTGCGGCTGCGGATCAATGCAGTTGTCTCCATGAACATCTGACACGTTTACAGGGAGCAATGACGAATTTAGAACTCCATCCTCTCTTTACCGTAGCATTATTACGTTTTTCTGCCGAGCAACATCTCTTGCTTATCCGTCTCCCAGCCCTCTGTGCCGATGAATATACATTAGTGCGCATCGTTTCAGAACTGAGCCTACTGTATGCATCTTCTCTTGAGGGGAGAGAGCAAGACGAGGAGTCCTTACAGTATGCTGAAGTGGCTGCCTGGCAAGAGGAATTACAACAATCAGAGAAAGCGGAGACGCTACGCGGTTATTGGCGCGAGATCGATCTGACTCAACTTATCTCTATCCGTGTGCCCTTTGCACAACAGACATCTCAGTCCAGTCCCAGTGTCAGTGCAACGGAGGGTTCATGGGTGATGAGTGCGCACGAACTTGTGCTTGAAGATAGCGTATCAGCTCAAATCAAGCAGCGAGCGCTCCAATTTGACGTTTCGATAGAAGCGTGGTTCCTGGCTTGTTGGGAAGCTGTACTCTGGCGCTTGAATGGGATGCAAGATACTTTACTTGGTGTCGCCTGCAATGGTCGAAGTTATGAGGGATTGACGGAAGACCTGGTCAAAGCCTTAGGACCCTGTGCTCGTCATGTTCCCCTTGAGATACGGCTTGGGAGAGACTGGTCTTTTGTGCAAGTGGTCAAGTCAGCCAACAAAGCTCTCTTAGGAGCCATTAAACGGCAAGTCTATTTTTCATGGGAAGATGAGTCAACCAGTGGAACAAGCGTCAATGGATCTCACTTTTTCCCCGTTAGCTTTGAATATACCCTATGGCCTGCTTCATTTGTTGTCGGGAACATAAATTTCTCTCTTTATAAAAGCTCGTGTAGAGTTGAAAATTTTTCGCTCAAATTAAGCATTGTGCAGGTAGGAGAGCAGGTACGATTGTGTTTCCAACATAATCCCAAAAGCGTCAAACCGGTCCATATTGAGCAGTTAGCTTCTGCCTTCCAGACACTCCTACGAAGTGGGATACAAGAGCCTCAGGGACACGTGAGTACATTGGCTCTGCTAGAGCCAACTACGCAGGCATCCTTGTTAGCGATGGGTCGTGCCTCAACGCAAGTCATATCTCCACAAACGCTGCAACAGCTTTTCGAGGCGCAAGTCCAGCGTCAGCCCAACCAGATGGCAGTCATCAGCACCCAGAAGCAATTGACGTACCAGCAGTTGAATGAGCGCTCTAATCAACTGGCGCAGGTATTGCGGCAACGAGGGGTTGGTCCAAATGTGCTGGTAGGGTTATGCTTGCCCCGCCAGGCGCATATGTTGGTTGGATTGCTCGGCATTCTCAAAGCAGGAGGAGCCTATCTGCCGTTGGATGCCACAAGCCCTGCCGCGAGGCTGACCTATCAGTTGCACGAGTGTGGTGTAACGTTACTGTTGACGCAGGAAGCGATGTGTCCGCACTTACCTGAATGGGGTGGAACTATTCTCTGTCTGGAGGAACTGGCTACGGAATTGGCACAAGCCTCGCTGGAGAATCACGCAACTGGTAATGTGGCAGAGGATCTGATATATGTGATCTACACGTCTGGCTCAACTGGAGTCCCCAAAGGGGTAATGGTGTGTCAGAGCAGCGTCGTGAACTATACACAGGCGCTCTGTGAACAGTTGAGGGCCGAAGCAGGCTGGCAGTATGCGACCGTTTCAACACTGGCGGCGGATCTGGGTAACACGGCAATCTTCTGTGCGCTGGCCTCGGGAGGCTGTGTGCAGGTGCTGGACTATGAGATAGTAACGTCCGGGGAGGCCATGGCGAACTGGGCGGCGCAGCATCCGATTGATGTACTCAAGATTGTACCTTCGCACCTCTCCGCCTTGCTAGAGAGTGAGAGAGCGCAAGAGTTGTTGCCGCGCCAAGCGCTCGTGTTCGGGGGAGAACCGTTGTCTGGGCACCTCGTCGAGCGAGTGCAGCGAGCGGGAAGGACCTGTCAGATCTATAACCACTATGGACCGACCGAAGCCACAATTGGAGTACTGGTTAATCCGCTGGAAATGCAAGGGCGGGCGATAGAGAGTTCCAGCGTGGCATTGGGACGTCCCCTTATCAATACACAGGTGTATGTGCTGGATCAACGCATGCAATTGCTGCCCGCAGGCGTAGTCGGAGAACTCTACATTGGAGGAGCAGGACTGGCACTGGGATATCAGCAGCAGGCAGCACAAACAGCAGAGCGCTTTGTGCCACATCCTTATAGTGAGCTTGGGAATGAACGACTCTATCGAACGGGCGATTTGGCGTACTATGGAGAGGAAGGCAAGATCTTTTTTGTGGGCAGAAGTGATGGGCAGGTGAAATTACGCGGCTATCGTATCGAACTGGGAGAGATCGAAGCAGCACTACGGCAGCATCCTCTTGTATGGGACTGCGCTGTACAACTGCAAGAGGATGGTCCTGGTTCTCCACGACTGATCGGTTACGTCGTAGCACGCACGGCAGCAGGACTTGCCTCACAGGATTTACGCGAGATGCTGAGGGAAAAACTTCCTGAGTATATGCTCCCATCAGGTTTTGTAATGCTGGAGAGCCTACCTCTGACAGCAAATGGCAAACTGGACCGGCAGCGCTTGCCGCAGCCAGAACTTTTGCCGGAAAATGAGCCAGTAACGCAGGGAGAGTCCCGCAGTCCAATAGAAGAGATGCTTGTGCAGATGTGGAAAGATCTGCTGCAGATACCAGGCGTAGGGATTGATGACAACTTCTTTGCTTTGGGAGGGCATTCGTTGCTGGCGACGCGGACGATGGCACGCTTGCAAGCCATGTTTCAGGTTGTGCTCCCAGTTCAAGCACTCTTTGAGGCTCCCACAGTCGCGGGATTAGCGCAACGGATCGAGCAGGCGCTACGTAAGAACGAACGGATAGAAATGCCTCCACTGGTGGCGGGTGCACGCCCAGAAGAGATTCCACTCTCGTTTGCGCAACAGCGGCTCTGGTTCTTGGATCAATTAGAGCCAGGAAGCACTGTGTACCTGATTCCCAGGACTCTAAGGATAGAAGGGGATATCGAAGTATATAGCTTAAAGCGCAGTCTGCAAGAACTGATCCACCGACACGAAAGTCTACGCACAACCTTTGCTGAGCGAGAAGGCCAACCGGTGCAGGTGATCCATCCAGCAAGCGATATTCCTCTGTTTGTGATTGACCTGCAAGGGTTGCAGCCAGAGCAGAGAGAACTGGAAGCACGACGTCTGGTCAGTTTGGAGGCTCAGAATCCCAGTGACCTGACCAGGGGGCCATTAGTACGTACCACACTGTTACGAGTCGAGAGGCAAGCTCATGTGTTATTGCTAACGCTGCATCATATTATCACGGATGGATGGTCCACCGAGGTGCTAGTCCGCGAACTGATCACTCTATATCAAGCCTTTGTGGCAAGGAAACCTTCCCCATTGTCTCCTTTGCCAATCCAGTATGCTGACTACGCGCTCTGGCAACGGCAGTGGCTGCAAGGTGAGGTTTTGGATGCTCAACTCACCTATTGGAGGAAGCAGTTGGCGAACATCCTTCCGTTAGAGTTGCCTACCGATCATCCTCGTCCAGTTGTGCAGACCTATCGAGGCGCTCGCCAGGTCTGGCAATTGCCGGTTGAACTTTCAGAGGATTTGCAGGTTTTAAGCCAGCAAGAGAATGTAACTTTGTTTATGTTGTTGCTAGCAGCTTTCCATGTGTTGCTTGCTCGCTACACGGGACAGAACGACATCAGCGTGGGTTCCCCCATTGCCAATCGTCGACAAGGCGAGATCGAAGATGTGATTGGCTTCTTCGTCAACACCCTGGTACTACGCGCGAACCTTTCGGGCAATCCGAGCTTTCGGCAGGTGTTGCAAAATGTACGTGCCATGTGTCTAGGAGCTTATGCGCATCAAGATATTCCGTTTGAGAAAGTGGTGGGAGAACTTGAGCCAGTGCGAGATATGAGTCGCTCTCCGCTGTTCCAGGTGATGTTTCTCTTGCAAAATGCATCCCGAGAGCAGGGGGATCTGGCAGCGGTGAGCGTGCGATCACTGAATATGGAACGTACGATCAGTAAGTTCGATCTGACCCTCGCTCTTGGAGAGACGAGGCAAGGGCTGCGTTGCACACTAGAGTATAACATTGACCTATTCGAGGCAGAGACTGTCAGTCGCTTGCTGGGGCACTGGCAGACGTTGCTTCAGGGCGTGGTGCATGATCCACAGGCACACCTGTCTGAGTTGCCATTGCTCACGCACGATGAGCAAGAGCAACTGTTGGGAGTATGGAACGCGACGCAACGGGAGTATCCTCAGGATGTATGTGTGCATCAGCTTTTTGAGCAGCAGGTGCAGCGTACTCCTGAGGCGGTGGCTCTGGTCTTTGGGGAAGAGACGCTCACGTATATCGAGTTGGATCGACGCGCCAATCAACTGGCCCATTATCTGCGCAGATTGGGTATCGGCCCCAATGATCTTGTTGGACTGTATATGGAGCGTAGCATCGAGATGGTCATTGGCATGTTGGGCGTGCTCAAAGCGGGTGGTGCCTATGTGCCTCTTGATACCTCCACTCCTTATGAGCGGCTTTCGGTCATATTGGAAGATCTTCAGGCATCAGCTTTTCTCACGCGAGAACATTTGCGAGACTCGTTGCTTAAAGAGAGGAACGTGTTGATCTGCCTGGATACCGATTGGGAGACGATAGCAGGATACGGCACAGCAAATTTTCTCAGTAATACATCGCCTTCGTACCTTGCTTATGTGATCTACACCTCTGGTTCTACGGGCAGACCAAAGGGGGTTCTCATTACTCATGCCAATATTGTTCATTCAACGCAGGCACGTTTTGCCTATTATGACGAGCCAGTGAGAGACTATCTCCTCCTATCTCCGTTCTTTTTTGATATCTCTATGGCGGGCCTGTACTGGACATTATGTCAGGGAGGCAGGGTAGTGTTACTTCGAGAGGACTTTCGCGCAGATCTACCCCAACTTCCGCAATTGATCATGCTGCAGCACATTTCGCATCTGTTGAGTATTCCTTCCCTCTATGCCCTTATCTTGAGTCAAGCGCAGCCAGAGCAACTGGCAAGCCTGTGCACGGTTATTGTGGGAGGAGAGATAAGTTCGGTTTCGTTGGTCCAACGTCATCAAGAAGTTGTCCCGCAAGCTGATCTTTATAATGAATATGGTCCAACAGAAGGGACCGTCTGGAGTAGCGTATATCGGTGTCAGTTCCAACAACATGAGATGTTGGTGCCAATAGGCCGACCGATAACCAATGTGCAGATGTACCTGTTGGATCAAGAGTTGCATCCGGTCCCCATCGGCGTGCCAGGAGAACTCTTTATTGGGGGACGGGGTATCGGTCGTGGCTATCTGGATCGTGCAGATCTGACCGCAGAGCAATTTATCCCACATCCCTATAGCAAGCAACCGGGAGAGCGTTTATACAGAACTGGGGACCTGGCTCGCTATAATGTGGGGGGGAGCATTGAGTTTCTTGGACGTAGCGATCAGCAGGTGAAGATCCGAGGGTATCGCATTGAGTTGGGAGAGATCGAAGTGCAACTTCGGCAACATCCTGACGTGCAGGAGTGCGTCGTGTTAGCCCGCGAAGATATGCCAGGGGACAAGCGGCTGGTGGCCTATGTGGTGCTGCGACCGGGACAGACCTCCAGTCGCGACGGTCTGCGCACTTTCTTAAAGGAGCATCTACCTGAATATATGCTCCCAACTCAGATCGTCTTACTAGGACAGTTGCCACTAACTGCCAATGGCAAAGTGGATCGGCGAGCCTTACCTGCTCCTGAGAGTAAAAGATCAGAATTCACCGAGACTTTTGTTGGTCCTCGTAACAACGTAGAAACGACACTGGCACATATCTGGTCCCAGGTACTCCATGTGGGGCATATAGGTATTCACAATAACTTCTTTGCTCTGGGTGGTGACTCGATCTTAAGCATCCAGGTCGTTGCTCGCGCAAGACAGGCCGGGCTGCATATAACCCCCAGGCAACTTTTCCAGAATCAGTCTATAGCCCAGTTGTCTGGCGTTGTCACAAGCTCTGTTACTCCGTATGCAGAGCAGGTTCTGGTAACTGGACCTGTTCCCTTAACGCCTATCCAGCACTGGTTTTTTCTACGCCATCTGCCTATGCCACATCACTTTAATCAGGCTGTGATGCTAGAAACACGACAACAACTTCGCCCTGCCTGGATTCAACAGGCACTCTTGCACCTGATTCTCCATCATGATGCTTTGCGACTACGTTTTGCGCATCAAGCAGGTAGTTGGCAGCAAGAAATGGCTGGAGCGCCTTCTCCCGACCATCCTTTCTTTCTGTGTGTAGATCTCTCAGCTCTGCCTGCTAGCCAGCAACAAGTAACTCGAGCGTTATTGACAGAAGAGGCGCAGGCCAGTATCGACCTGGCTGCAGGCGTCTTGCTACGCGCACTTTTCTTTGTGTATGGATCAGGAAGCGTCGGTCATTTGTTGCTCGTCATCCATCATCTGGCAGTGGACGGAGTTTCCTGGAGAATCTTGTTAGAAGATCTGGAATTGCTCTGTCGACAACTTTGTCAGGAGGAACCTCTGCATTTAGCGGCCAAGACGACTTCATGGCAACGATGGGTGCAACTCCTTCAGGAATATGCACAGACGGAAGAACTCCGTTCTACACAACGCTACTGGTTGGCACCACAGCGAAGGCTGGTAATCCCTTTACCTGTGGATATGTCTGGCGATGATAATACGATAGCTAGCAGCGAAACAGTACGCGTTTCTCTCAATGTTAAACTGACGCAAATACTGTTGCAAGAGGTACCTTCGGCCTACCACACGCAAATAAACGATGTGCTGTTGACGACGCTGGCACATGTGTTTGCTGACTGGACTGGTCAACGCCGTTTGTTGATAGATCTAGAAGGGCATGGTCGTGAGGAACTCACGGAGGAAGTGGATGTTTCGAGAACGGCTGGTTGGTTCACAACAGTCTTCCCAATGTTACTTGATATTGAGCAGGTAGCAGGTGAGGGAGAAGAATTGAAAGCAGTCAAAGAGCAGTTACGGCAGGTGCCTCAAAAAGGTCTGAGCTATGGAGTGTTGCGTTACCTGAGTACAGATCCACAGGTGGCCGAACAGTTCGCCAGGTTGCCCCATGCAGAAGTCGTCTTTAATTACCTTGGACAGTTTAATTCATCTGTTGATGAACAGCCGCTGTTTCATCAGTCGCAGGTCTCAGCAGGGGCCAGGCATAGTGATTTGGAGCCACGGAGCCATCTGTTGGATATCACGGGGCAAATTATTAGTGGCGAATTACACATTGTCTGGCGCTATGGTAGGCACATTCATTGGCATGCCACGATAGAGAGGCTGGCACGGTCTTTTATCGCATACTTAGAAAATCTCATTGTGCATTGCCAATCGCGAGAAACAAGTGAGTATACACCTTCAGATTTCCCTCTGACAGTGCTGAATCAACAACAGGTGGACGTGCTAACGCAGCTGATTCCTCAAGAGAAGCAAGGCCGATTAGATCCACAGATTGAGGATATCTATCCGCTTTCTCCTATGCAAGCAGGACTATTATTCCACTGTCTTTATACTCCAAAGTCAGCGGTTTACTGTGGCTATTTAAGCTGGACGCTTCGAGGACCTTTGAATGCAGATGCCTGGCAGTGGTCATGGCAGCAAGTCATCAATCGGCATGCGATATTGCGCACGTTTTTCGTGTGGCAAGGGCTGGCAGAGCCTTTGCAAGTGGTCTGCAAACAGGTCAAAGTTCCCTGGACTATGCATGATTGGCGCTCACTATCGGCGCAGGAACGACAACAACGTCTGGATATGCTACAGCAGCGGGAAGAACAGGAAGGATTTGACCTGCAAAGAGCACCACTCTTGCGACTATCCTTGATCCGTTTGGAAGAGCAAACATACTACTTTCATCTTGCTTTGCATCATTTATTGGTGGATGGCTGGTCGCAGTCACGCTTAATTGGCGAAGTGCAGGCCTATTATCTATCTTACAGTCGAGAACACAATCTACAATTGGCACCTGTCCGGCCTTATCGTGATTATATTGCCTGGTTGCAAGAGCAGGATACTGAGCAAGCAGAACAGTTCTGGCGCAGGTACCTGCTAGGTTTTACTTCACCAACCAGGCTGGCTGTTGACCAGCAACCTTATCCAGGTAGAGAACAATCCGACCGGGTCATGGATATAGAACTACGTTCCTTGCCAGAGGAAATGACAGTGATGCTACAACATCTGGGTAAGCGCCATCAACTGACGCTCAACACGATAGTGCAGGGGGTCTGGGCATTACTGCTATCACGTTATAGTGGAGAGGCTGATGTCCTGTTTGGGGCAACGGTATCTGGTCGCCCAACTGAGCTTGTCGGGATCGAGACGATGATAGGACTCTTTATCAATACGCTTCCGGTGCGTGTGCGTGTCATGCAAGAAGCATCGCTTTTGTCCTGGCTGACACAACTCCAGGAGAGCCAGTCCGAAGTACGTCAATATGAGTACACACCGCTGGTAAATATTCAACGCTGGAGCGAGGTACCCATAGAGCAACCACTGTTCGATAGTCTGCTGCTATTCCAGAACTATCCCCTTGATCCTATGAAGAAGGAAGAAGAGAGTGAACTGGCAGTACAAGGGAAACGATCTGTAGAGTATACCAATTATGCATTGACGCTAAAAGCTGCCGTTGCAGGTAATAGTCTCTCCTTACGACTCTCGTATGATACAGGTCACTTTGATGCTACGACGATAGCGCGCTTGATGGATCATGTGCAGATGCTGTTGGAAGCTATTGCTCTGCATCCGCAGCAACAGCTAGCGGATTTACCACCGCTTACAACTGTTGAGCGTCACACTTTATTGATGGGGTGGAATGATACACTGGCGAGCTTTTCCACAGAGAGCAGTATTTATGAGCTTTTTGAGCAACAGGCGAAACAGACGCCTGATGCCATAGCGCTTGTTTTCCAGGATACCTGCGTAACGTATCGCTTTGTGCGTGCGGCAGTCCAGCAAGTGGCAGGACACCTCCAGGCGCTTGGCATCGAAGCTGGAGTTCCCATCGGACTCTGTGTGGAGCGCTCGCTCGAACAAGTTATTGGCATGCTTGGTATTCTGCAAGCCGGGGGAGCCTACGTTCCGCTCGATCCTACTTATCCACATGATCGTCTTGCCTTTATGTTGGAGGATAGTCATGCCGTAGCTCTGGTAACACAGCCCTGGTTATTAGAGATCTTCCCTGAGCAGAAAGGGCCGTTTCTCTTACTAACTGATGCACTATGCGATAACAAAGTTGCAGTCGCTACTCCCAGAAAGTGTAGCTCTCAGCAAGTCGCCTACATTATCTATACTTCTGGTTCTACGGGACGGCCCAAAGGAACGATGATTTCTCATCGTGCAGTGGGAAACTTTTTCTCTAGCATGTCTCGGCAGCCTGGAATGACTATGGATGACCGTATCCTGGCAGTGACTTCTGTTTCGTTTGACATTGCGGCGCTAGAACTGCTGCAACCTTTAACGCTAGGTGCCTGTGTGCACATTGCGAGTCAGCAGATGCTTGCTGATGGAATTGCGCTTGCTACATTATTGGAAACAAGTGGGGCAACTCTGCTACAAGCGACTCCTTCGACATGGGGAATGTTGATTGCGGCAGGATGGACAGGCAATCCCCACTTAAAAATGCTCTGTGGAGGTGAAGCTTTGCCAATAGAACTGGCATCGCAGTTGCAGTCACGTGGAGCTGTGCTATGGAATATGTATGGCCCGACTGAAACAACGATCTGGTCTGCTATTCAGGATGTGAGTCGAGCGGAAAAGAACATATCCATCGGGAGCGCAATTGATAACACCAGGCTTTATGTGTTGAATGGACAAGCTTTACCGGTACCAATTGGGGTCGTGGGAGAGCTGTATATCGCAGGTGAAGGTGTAGCCTATGGATATTGGCAGCATCCTGATTTGAGCGCCGAGCGGTTTTTGCCAGATCCTTTTGCTCAGCAAGTGGGAGCACGTATGTATAGGACGGGGGACCGGGTGCGCTGGCTGGAAAATGGTCAGCTAGAGTATCTGGGTCGCATAGATCAACAGATAAAGCTGCGCGGTCATCGCATCGAACTGAGTGAAATTGAAGCCGTCTTGCGAGATCATGCTGCTGTGCAAGAGGCTGTTGTGGTTCTACGTGGGGAGAGCGAAGCGAATAAATACCTGCTAGCCTATGTAGTGGCACAAGCTGGTCAGCAGCCGACCTATCGGGAACTGCAGCAACATTTGCGTAAGCGATTGCCTGATTATATGCTACCAACTGCCTTGGTGTATCTGGAGACTTTACCACTGACACCCAATGGCAAGGTGGATCGCAAAGCCTTACCTGCGCTTGATCCGGGCCAATTCAGCCTGGTTGATAAATTTATGGCTCCAGAGACACAGTTGCAAGAGGAATTGGCCGCCATCTGGACTGAACTTTTGCATCTCCCACAGGTAGGCATCCATCATAATTTCTTTGAACTTGGTGGCAATTCGTTGTTGGCGACCCGCTTGATGGTGCGTATTCGATCTGTATTCCTGGTCGAGGTGCCTCTGCGTTCTTTATTTGAGGCGTCAACCATTGCGGAACTGGCATTGGTTATCGAGCACCTACAAAATGAACTCATAGAGCAAGCTGATAGTGAAGAAATGGCCCATATGCTGGCAACACTAGAATGACCGTTAATAGAAGGTTAAAGAACCAGATGACGAACGATACCAAGCGCATCACCTTACTTACCACAGAACAACGCAAGTTGATTCTACAGCGCTTGCAGGAAAAACAGGCAAGCGTTTCGCAAGCGCAGATTCTTCCGTGTAAGAGAGAGACCAATACATTTCCGCTCTCCTTTGCGCAGCAGCGACTCTGGTTTTTGGATCAGATAGAGCCTGGGAGTACTGCGTATCTCATCTCGCGTGTGCAGCGTTTCCTGGACGCCTTAAGCGTGGAGGCTTTGGAACGTAGTCTGGTGGAATTGGTGCAGCGCCATGAAACGTTGCGTACCACATTTGAGGAACGAGATGGACAACCCATGCAGATTATCCATGCAGTCGTCCACTGTGCTTTGCCCATCATCGATCTTCAGGGACTAACGCAAGTGCGCCGTGATAAAGAGGTGCGATGGTTAATCAACCAGGAGGCACGGCATCTTTGTGATCTGAAGCGGGGGCCACTGTTTCGGACAGCACTTGTGCGTATGGGAGGAAAGCAAGAACATGTGATGGTGCTAACATTGCATCATATCATCACAGATCAATGGTCTAACGAAATCCTGGTGCGTGAACTGACCTCTCTCTACCAAGCGCATAGTATCGGTCAGCCTTCCCCGCTGGTCCCTTTGCCAATTCAGTATGCCGATTACGCGCTCTGGCAGCGACAGTGGCTGCAAGGCAAGGTACTAGAAACACAACTGGCCTACTGGCGCAAGCAACTAACAGGCATTTCTCCTCTGGCATTGCCTACTGATCACTCGCGTCCAAGCGTGCGGACATCTCGGGGAGCCATACAGACACGATTGGTGCCGCCTACGGTGTTGACGCAGTTGCAAGCATTGAGCCTGCAAGAGGGAGTGACGTTGTTTATGCTGCTGCTAGCAGCGTTCCAGGTGCTGCTGCTGCGTTACACGAGACAGAGTGATATCAGCGTAGGAACTCCGGTAGCCAATCGGACACGATCAGAGATAGAAGATGTAATCGGTTTTTTTGTGAATACACTTGTCATACGTAACGACCTGTCGGGCAATCCTACATTCAAGCAGCTATTGTGCCATGTGCGTGAAGTATGCCTACAAGCGTATGCACACCAGGATATTCCGTTTGAGAAGGTGGTAGAAGAACTCGAACCTGAGCGGGATCTGAGTCACACACCACTCTTTCAAGTGATGTTTGCGCTACAGCATGCTTTGCATGAGCAGAGAGCGCTGGCTGAAGAAGGCATCGGGCCACAGGTGGTCGAAAGTACTAAATGTAAGTTTGATCTGACCTTCTCGTTGGTAGAAGTCAGGCAAGGATTGCGCTGTAGTCTGGAGTATAGCAGCGATCTTTTCGAGGCAGACACGATCACGCGTCTGCTCAATCACTGGCTGATCTTACTACAGGGCCTAGTACAAACTCCACAGGCGCATATCTGCGAGTTACCCTTGCTCACGCAGGATGAGCGAGAACACCTGTTGGTGGAATGGAATGCTACACGGGCTACATATCCCGAACAGCTCTGTCTGCACCATCTGTTTGAGCGACAAGTTGTACGCACACCGGATGCCATTGCCATAGAGTATACGCACGAGCAGTTGACCTATGAGCAATTAAACAGACGCGCTAATCAGGTTGCGCATTATTTGCAGCGGCTGGGCGTCGGGCCAGAGGTGCTGGTGGGCGTTGCTCTGGAACGGTCACTGGCACTCGTGATAGGTATTCTGGGTATTCTCAAAGCAGGTGGGGCGTACGTGCCATTGGATATAACGTATCCCAAACTGCGGCTTGCCTCCATCGTGGAGGATGCTCATATTTCCATTCTGCTAACGAACAATCTATTTCGTGAAGATCTTCCGGCTGTTGAGCGGGTGGTAGACCTGGACAATGATTGGACTACCATTGCCACAAGCAATGGCGAGGAATCTCCCATCAGTGCAACGCAACCAGCAAATCTGGCCTATGTCATTTACACATCAGGCTCCACAGGTCAGCCGAAAGGGGTCATGCTTCCTCATCGGGGGATAGTTCACTATGTGGATTGGAGCAGCAGGTACTATGCGATAGCAACCGGGATAGGCTCTCCTGTTCATTCTCCTCTCTCTTTTGATCTGACTATTACAAGTCTCTTTCCTGCTCTGGCAGTCTGGACGCCGGTTAGTGCTGGTGCCAGATGCGCCAGGTATTGAGGCTCTTTGCCAGATTTTGCGGCTGGAACATGAGTTTAGTTTACTAAAGATTACCCCTGCACATTTAGATCTCCTTGCTCAATGCCTACAGCCGGAGGAGTTTGCTACGGTTGCGCATACGCTCGTTATTGGAGGAGAGGCCTTGTTCTGCGAAAGTGTGCGTGCCTGGCGTGAGCACGCGCCTGCGACTCGCCTGATTAATGAATATGGACCGACCGAGACAGTAGTAGGGTGTTGCACCTATGAGATACCTCAAGATGCGAAACTGGATAGTACCGTCCCGATTGGACGTCCGCTTCCCAATACCCAGATCTATCTGCTGGATGCGCAATTACAAGTGGTGCCTTTTGGGGTACCAGGAGAACTTTACATTGGTGGTGTTGGGTTGGGGCGTGGTTATCTTAATCGACCGGATCTCACCGCTGAGCGTTTCGTTGCCAATCCTTTTAGTACAGAGCCGGGCGCGCGTTTGTATAAAACGGGAGATCTGGTACGTTATGTATCAGCTGATGGGACATTAGAGTATCTGGGACGGATCGACAATCAGGTCAAGCTACGGGGCTATCGTATCGAGTTAGCTGAGATCGAGACGGTACTCAGACAACATCCCCAGGTAGCTGATTGCGCTGTATTGCTGCAAGAAGAGAAGCCGGGTCTGCCTCGGCTGGTTAGTTATGTCGTAGTGCGTACTCCGTCAGTGCTAACAGCCGAAATTTTGGCCGAGATGGTGAGACAATATCTTCCTGCGTATATGCTGCCGTCAGCCTTTGTTTTGTTAGATGCATTACCGTTGAGTTCGAATGGTAAAGTGGATCGCCTGCGATTGTCTCGACTAGTTCCGGTCCAGAAAAGTGAACGCAGCAGAGCACAGAGAGCACCCCACAGTCCTATTGAGGAGTTGCTGCTCACTATGTGGCAAGAACTGCTTGCTGTGCCAGCATTGGATATCCATGACAACTTCTTTTCAATCGGTGGACATTCACTGCTGGCAACGCGTCTCATTGCACAAATACGGGCTGTGCTGCAAGTGGAAATACCCGTGCGGGCAGTGTTTGATACACCAACTGTGATAGGATTAGCGCGACAGGTAGAGCAGATATTGAGTAGGGATGTAGAGCAAGAAGCGCTGCCATTGGTAGCTGTGGAGCGTCCAGAAGAGATCCCGCTCTCCTTTGCACAGCAGCGTCTCTGGTTTATGGATCAATTACAGCCTGGAAATACTGCCTATCTCATTCCACGTGCACAGCGCTTTCGGGAACCCGTACATATGCAGGCTCTGGAGCAGGCTCTGGAAGAGCTTGTGCGTCGGCATGAGAGCCTACGTACAACGTTTGTTGTACGCTCGGGTCAACCCACGCAGGTGATTCATCCAGATGAGCACTATGGTTTGCCCTTAATCGATCTGCAAGGACTCCAAGCGGAGCAGAAAGAGGCTGAAGCCTGGCACTTGAGCAGGTTAGAGGCACGACAACCTTGTGATCTTGAGCAAGGGCCACTGATGCGTACCTATCTCATACGAGTTGAGGCGAAAGAGCATCTATTGCTGATGACATTGCATCACATTATTACTGACGGTTGGTCCAATGAAGTATTAACCGGTGAGTTCATCTCATTGTACCAGGCATATAGAACCGAACAGCCATCACCTCTACCTCCATTAGCAATTCAATATGCAGACTATGCCATATGGCAGCGGCGGTGGTTGCAAGGCGAGGTATTGGACGCGCAATTGGACTATTGGCAACGGCAGTTGGGAGGAGTTCGTCCCATCGAGCTTCCTACTGATTATGCTCGTCCATCTGTGCCTAGTTCTCGTGGAGCTGTGCATGCTTTTGCCCTCTCAGAAGATCTCTCGCAGGCTGTGATTGCCTTAAGCCGCAAAGAAGGGGTGACGTTGTTTATGCTGCTTCTGACAGCTTTTCAGGTATTGTTCTATCGCTATACAGGGCAAACAGACATTGTGATAGGTACAGATAGTACAAATCGTAACCGTGTAGAGATTGAAAGAATTGTTGGTTTTTTTGTGAATTTGTTAGCGTTGCGGGTCGATTTGAGCGGCCAGCCCTCATTCCGAGAAGTACTCAAGCGTGTGCGAGCGGTCGTGTTAGCTGCTTACACGCACTGTGACACTCCCTTTGAACTTTTGGTTGAGAAACTGGCTCCTGATCACCATCTGGAGCATATGCCTCTTGTCCAGGTCTTATTTGTTTTGCAAAATATACCAATAAGGGCACAAGATCTTGCTGAGCTACAGATAGAGAGGAAATCAGTTGACCAATCTCTGCTCCAGTCTCTGCCAGATCAGGAGACGATGGTGAAGTTTGATGTCGCGTTATTTATGCAAGAACGTGCTGGCAAGCTCTTTGGAACGTTGAACTATCGTCTTGATTTATTCCAGGCGAGCACTATTGTTACCATGGTCGCCCGTTTTGTGGCCTTGCTCCAGAGTGTTACCAGCCAGCCAGATATATCTATTGATTTGCTGAATATGATCTCAGAGGCTGAGATGGAGCAAGATAAGCATGAAGTACAAAAAAAACAAAGTTCATTGCGTATGAGTAAGGATGGATGGCTTGATTTCTCTGCTCTGAATCTTAGCAAAAGTAATAATGAGTAATCTACTGCGGAACAGTAGATATACTATTATATCAAATCCGGTTATCAGTGCACATATGGAGAGCGGCGAGTTGGCTCTCGAATGTACAGGACTCTCTAGGATTTGATACTAGTCGTTCAGCATATGACGTATTAGGTTAAGGAGCATATAAAATAATGCCAGGGATTGCTTTGAAAGGGGCACATCTTTCCTCCCAACAGGAACGTGTGTGGTCATTCCTGCAAGAGAACAAGACGTACCGCTCACAGTGTATTGTTGTAATAAATGGCAAGCTCAATTTCTGGACGTTTCGGCAAGCACTTCGACAGGTCATAAACCAGCATACCATTTTTCAGACGGTATTTTATGCGCTTCCTGGTATGGATGTTCCTGTTCAGGTACTCGGTCACTCTGCTGATCTTTGTTGCCCTATTATCAGTTTGGAGGAGTTTGCTCTTGAGGAACAGAGTATCTTGCTTGAGAGTCTGTTGGAGTTGTTTCAAGAAGAAACTTTTGATCTGGAACATGGCCCGCTTTTGCGTCTGGTCTTATTTCGTCTTTCCACTGATACCGCGCTGTTGCTGATTGGTTTATCTCCATTATGCGCTGATGCAGCAACATTGCCACTGCTCGTAACCGATCTTGTGGACCGGTACTCGGCAAGCCTTTTGGGGCAGGGAATTGGTGAAGAGCCATTGCAATATACGGATGTTTCAGCCTGGCAGAAGCAACAAAAGATGACGGAAAGCGAGGAGTCGAAGCTTGCAGATAGATTCTGGGAAAAAATCGCCTGGACCCAGGTAACGCAGACGCAGCATGAACTCGAAAAAATTGGCATGGTGGAAAGCAGCAATCTGCACATGACCCGCAATACAGCATTTGTGCCACTGTCTTTTCCATTGTTCGTGGACGATGCAATGTCAGCACGCATTCATGCTTTAGCATCCTGCTATAACATTTCAGTCGAGGCTATGTTATTGACCTGTTGGCTGGTAGTCCTCAGGAGGTTAACGGATGAGCCACAATGCGTTGTTGGTGTAGCATGCGATGGACGAAACTACGAAGAGTTGATCGCATTACCCGGACCCTATACACGGTTTGTGCCTTTTAGTACTCCTATAGAGGATAGGTGGTCCTTTGAACAAGAGTTGGGCCTCGTTGCATCCTCATTGCAGGCAACAAGAAAATACCAGGACTATTTTTCCTGGCCTGCGGTATTGAAAGATGGACAGGAACCTGTCCCCAACCTTTTCCCTCTTCTATTTGAACAAGAGTATTGGCCTGCTTCGTTTGCTGCTAGAGATTTAAACCTTCAATTTGAGTGTCGTTTTTGTTGTACCGAACCCTTTGTACTTAAATTAAGTGTATTACAGGTAGGAGAACGCTTACACCTTGAGCTATATTATAATATACATGCTGTTTCCGACGAACGTATAAGGCATCTGGCGGCGATGTTACAAACTCTCCTATCCAGCGTCGTAGAGCGGCCAGAGGCAGAAATTGGGACGCTCTCCTTGCTCAGCAGGTCAGAACGTGCTCGTTTGCTGAGCGCGTTCAGTGCGGCGCAGCGTCGGTGGCCTGCGCAGGGATTGCAGCAACTCTTCGAGGCACAGGTGCAGCGAGACCCCAACCAACTGGCGGTCGTGACGCCCCAGGAGCAAATGACGTATCAAGCGTTGAACGAGCAAGCGAACCAACTTGCCCATGTGTTACGACAACGCGGCGTGGGACCCGAGGTGCTGGTGGGCCTGTGTGTGCCGCGTCAGGCCCAGCACCTGGTGGGAATGCTGGGCATCTTCAAAGCAGGCGGAGCCTATCTGCCTCTGGATCATACCAGTCCTGCCGCGCGTCTGCGCTCTCAACTGCAGGAGTGTCAGGTGGCCTTGCTCTTGACGCAGGAGGAGCAGCGGTGGTTGCTGGCTGGCTGGGGAGGAACAATCCTCTGCCTGGAGGAAGTAGCCAAGGAACTGGCCCAGGCATCCAAAGAGGATCAGTTGGCAGGCAGCGGCGGAGAGCATCTGGCCTATGTGATTTCAACCTCAGGCTCGACAGGAGTGCCCAAAGGGGTGATGGTGCGACAGAGCAGTGTGGTGAACTACACGCAGGCACTCTGTGAACAATTGGGAGTGGAGCCGGGGTGGCAGTATGCCACGGTCTCGACGCTGGCGGCGGATCTGGGCAATACAGCGATCTTCTGTGCGCTGGCCTCGGGAGGCTGTGTGCAGGTGTTGGGATATGAGACGGTGACGTCAGGGGAGGCCATGGCGAACTGGGCGCAGCAGCATCCCATCGATGTGCTCAAGATCGTGCCCTCGCACCTCTCGGCGTTGTTGGAGAGTGAGCGAGCGGGAGAGTGGTTGCCGCGTCGGGCCTTGGTGTTGGGGGGAGAGGCGTTGTCAGAGCAGTTGGTCGAACGGGTGAGACGCGTGGGAGGGAGTTGTGAGATCTATAACCACTATGGTCCCACCGAGACGACGATAGGCGTGCTGGTCAACGCGTTAGGCAAGCAGGAACGAGGGAGGAAGTGGAAGAGCGCGATGGTGGCGTTAGGGCGTCCCATCGCCAATACGCAGGTGTATGTGCTGGATCGGCACTTGCAACAGGTCCCTCAAGGGGTGATAGGAGAACTCTACATAGGGGGAACGGGAGTGGCGCGAGGCTACTTTGGGAAGGGAGAGCAGACAGCAGAGCGTTTTGTGCCACATCCCTATAGTGAAGCAGGAGGAGAGCGGCTGTACCGAACAGGGGATCTGGTACGGTATGGGCAAGGAGAGCAGATAGAGTTTGTGGGCAGGAGGGATGGGCAGGTGAAACTGCGAGGGTATCGCATCGAGGTGGGAGAGATTGAAGCCGTGTTGCGGCAGCATCCTCAGATACGGGATGGGGTGGTGATGCTGCAACAAGATGCCAGCGGTGAGTCACGATTAGCAAGTTATATTGTGCCTAGAAAACTGCCCCTGCCAGTTGAGACTATAAGAGACTTTATGCAGAAATATTTGCCCAACTACATGCTACCTGCTATTTTCGTGTACTTGAAGTTTTTACCATTGACTGCCAATGGAAAAGTGGACCATCGTCAGTTGATTGCAGTTAATGACGAAAAAAGCGATAAGGTCATACCATTGATCCAAACAAGTAGTCGGCCAAGGACAATAATACAGCCGCGTGATGGGATTGAAATGAAATTGCTGCGCATCTGGGAAGATGTTTTACAACTCCAACCTATCAGCGTTCTCGATAATTTTTTTGACATTGGAGGACACTCCCTCCTGGCGGTGCGACTCATGTCCCATATAGCGGAACACTTTGGGCAAAATTTGGATCTAACAATCCTCTTTCAGCACTCGACAATTGCAGATCTGGCTGTTATCTTACGCCAACAGAATATCTCTGAAGTGGAACCCCTGTTAGCTGTCATTCAAGCACAGGGTTCCAAACTGCCATTTTTCTGCGTTCATCCTGCTGGTGGGACTGCGTTTCGTTATGTAAATCTTGCACGTTGCTTAGGGCCAGATCAACCTTTTTATGGGCTTCATGCGCCGTTTGGTACCAATGCTGAGGGAGAGGAGAAAACAGTAGAAACAGTGGAGGAGTTAGCTGCCCATTATATCTCAGCCATACAGGCGGTTCAACCACAAGGACCCTATCTTTTAGGAGGATGGTCTCTAGGAGGGGTTATTGCCTTAGAGATGGCTCAGCAGTTGCGAAGGCAAGGGTGTGAGATTGGTGTGCTTGCTATCATCGACGCTGCTATCTCTGATGCTCAAAGCAGAGCGCAGGCTCTGGTAGAGGTAATTGATCTTGGAGATGCTGGCATTGTGAAAGATTTTATAAGAGCAGCAGGGGTGGTTGTGCCTGATGATTTTGACCAACAAACGCTTGATGAGCAACTCAACTATGTCGTGGAGCAGGCCAGGAAAAAGTACTTTATTCCAGCAGACGCAAGTATTGATTCTGTGCGGATTTTCACCCGTATCAGAATAATGACTAAGCATATTGTGCATATCTATGCTGGAGATAATTATACGGGTAAAATTGACTATTTTTTGTCTAGTAATCCTGCTGAGAGTATAGAAACCTTCGATGAAGCAGAGAACGTAGCCGAAAGTACTGTGGAACCGATGTATCTGCAGCCGTGGCGCGAATTGGCAAAAGGCGGCTTTGAAGTCCATCGTGTTCCGGGGAGACATATAGATATGATGGACGAACCCAATGTACAGGTGTTGGCTAAAGTACTGAAGCAGTGTATTGATAACGTTTGTGATCAACTTGCGTAAGCATGTAAGCTACGTTTGTCAAGTGATTCATACGCATTTTTGCTGATTTGGCTGGTCTGGCACACTCTTGATGAAACCGATCCATTTGAAAAAGAAAGCTTTCGCAACACTCACGAAAAGGCAGCGAAAAGAATAACGCCTGACAAGAGGATATTTATGAGAATAAATGCAATGAATGTGTTTCTCGTGTTTTTTGGTATCACCGACGCGGAGAAGCGCCGCTACGACCTTTTCAGCGGTCCATTGTTCTTGCTTTGCCCTCTCCAAGATGGCTTCGATGGAAGTCCTCTCAATCACAGGAAGAAATCCTCCCCTCTTGCTTCGATAAACGGGAGTATATTTTCTCTGAGAAAGCGATGAGCTATAACGAACACCAAGCATGGATTCGATATTGATGGTGGCTACTCAGGCTTGAATATAGCGACTGTAAAGCACTCTGACGTTTGCATACCCAAGAGAGGCAAGAATCACGGTCAGGAGTGGACTGATGGAAGTCAATTAAACAGGCTCATCCTCAAAATAAGTGAGCCTGCTTGCTTCTGACGCAAAAAAAGAGAAGAGAATGCGCGTACTTGCTTCAATTGGCAAAAGGTGATCAGGGTTTCAGTCATTTCAAACCCACATTCCGCAGAAGGGTTGACGAAAAAAGGGAATTAGGTACAGTAAGAAAAACCCGTGAATGAGGAAAAGAAATGCTCGCAGACGAGGAGTATCAGAACGAACGGCTGGATCACTTGGGGATTGTGGCAGGCGCGTGCCGAGAAATAGGCTTGGCAGAGTGGATAGATCAGCAGGCAGGCGAGAGAAGGAACTTGGTGAGTATTGGAACAGCAACGATGGCGATGGTCCTCAATGGGCTTGGCTTCAGCAATCGTCAGTTGTATCTGGTGCCGCAATTTTTTGCCAATAAGCCAGTGGAACATTTGTTTGGAAAGGGTATCAGCGCAGATATGCTGCATGATGACTGTTTGGGGCGCACGTTGGATTGGATCGCTGAACATGATCCGACCGTCTTGTTTACAGGAATTCGCGAAGCTAGCCCGTCAACGGTTTGGACTCACCTGCAATCGTGTGCATGTGGATACCACCTCGTTTTCCGTCAGTGGAGCCTATGAAACGGACCCAGAGGCGGCAGAACCTGCGTGTATTGGCATCACGTACGGCTATTCACGAGATCATCGTGCCGATCTCAAACAATGGATGCTGGCCTTAGTCACCACGCATGATGGGGATGTCCCCATAAGCGCGAACTTAAGGGCATCGCTCCCCCAAAGGTCCGTGTTTAAGGCATCACCGCCAGAATGTTCTCGTCTGCCGCTGGGATGCCCAGCCAGCGGCAGACCTGACTGTAAAGGTGCGGTCTCTTGCGATGTCCGCTACAGAGAAAACGTTGTAAGCGCGGCAGACAGGAGCGAAAGCGTGCTGCGGTATAGCTTCCTCGGATCTGTTGGCACAAGAGATCCACACTGGCTTCGGCCAACATCCATTCGCTCAAAGGGCCTGATTGCTCCTGCTGCCTGGATACCGCCGATTGCGCCGACCCGCTACACTGCATCGCATCGCGCATCGCCAGACGCACCGCACTGCTTTCCTCTTCCTGTAAGGCCCACCCCAGCAACAGAAAGATCAGCGTGGGCATCGCCGTCGTCGTACAAGGCAAGCGATGCTGCTGCACCAATTGCTTGATGCGTTTGAAAAGCAGTTCAAGTCGCACTGCGCACTTGCCGACTGCGCTCAAATGCCTTGAGGGTTCTGGCTTGCTCTTCCCAGTTCTCTGGCAAGCGTGCTATCACTTCCCGGCTCCAATCGTCCCTGGGCTGTTCGCTTTGCAAAAGGTCGCTCGTCGTCGTATCATAGGTCTTAGGTGGCATGTCGTTTCTCCTGGTCCGTTTGTTGTAGATTTTTTGACGCTACCACAAAACGATCTGCCTACTGTTTTTCTCCTCCTTTTTTCCTAGTTCATGCCCTTAAGTTCGCACTTATGGGGGATGTCCCACTGTTCATGCGCCCTTTGGATGGCAATAGTTCCGACAAAAATAGTATGAGGGCCACCGTCACACAGGTGCTGGAGCAACTGCGAGCAAGCGAACCAGTTGAGCAAGAAGAGCCTTTGGCCGTCTTTGACAGTGGCGGCTACAGTCAGGCCAACATGAAAGCCTACAACGAGGCCAAGATCCGCGGGTTCCGTCGCGTGCCTGAAACGAGTACGGAGGCCAAAGCCGCTCTGGCCCAGGAACCAGAGCAATGGCAGGAGTTTTCCGATCACAGTGGTCACTACGTGATGCTACGGCAAACACTGCCGCAAGGGGAAGAACGCTGGATGATGATCCGGACGACCGAGAATGTGCAAGCGGCTCGTAGCCATCTCCAGAAGAAGGCAAGCAAGGAGCAGGCGGTCTGGGAAAAACGGCTCTGGCATCTGGGTACCCAGTCGTTTGCCTGTCAACCTGATGCGGAAGCAGCGTGGAAGAAGGCTATCAGCAAACGTCCTCTGTGGTTGCAAACAGAGATGACACTGGAAAGCTCACCCTCCTATGGCAAAGTCGGGCGGCCTGGAGCCAACGCGGAACCCGTGCGTACCGACTGGAAAATCGTGCCCACGGTGCAGGTGGATCAGTTCGCATTGGAACAAGTCGCTGATCGGCAGGCTCGTTTTCTTCTTGCCACCAATGAGCTCTCTGCTGACAAACTCTCTGATGAAGCTCTCCTTGCAGTTTATAAAGAGCAAGGCAGCGTTGAGCGAGGTTTTCGTGGCTCTCTGTCCTTTAGGGTGAAAGCAGAGGGAAGGTAAGAAATTGGAGCCTCTCGATTATCAGCAATTGGCGAGAGAACTTGCTCCTTTCCTCCAATCGGCCCGCATGACGATCATTGAGGAAGGAAAGACGAGCATCGAATTCCCAACACCAGCCCTCGAAACCTGTTCCAACCAGGAACCAATCCTTCTCTCCAGTCAGCGCCAGTCTCACGCGCGAGGAAGCCGTCAGGCTAATACATCCCAGGAGGAAAAGCTCGCACATGCCTATCAGGCACTGCTGAAGGAGAGTCCCGGCAAACGGATCTCTGCCCGTGCTCTCTCCGAACGCGCGAAGGTTCGCCGCATCACGTGTAGCGCCTGGTTGAACCTGCACCATCAGCAACCGGAGGCTCCTGCTCTTCGAACAGATGCATCTATCGATCAGAGCAGCCAACAGACCCAGGACGGAGAAGCGATTCTCGTTGTCAACTAGGTCAATGATCTGAGCATATCGTTGTAGTTTCTCTGCGAGTCAGAGATTCACCTATGCGACAAGGGCGACATAGAGGGTTCCGTAAGGACCGTTAAACGCGTGGCTGAGCTGTTTTGAGAGCGCAGTTTCCCCCCCATGCATGAGGGGTTTTGTCAGAACTCAAACAACCCCTTGGCAAAGCAATCAGACTTCTGTTCTGCTTATCCCATGAAAACAGAATGAAACGAGGAATGTTGACTGATGAACGGCCTCTATTGTGCTGCTACTGCGACCAGGAAACGAGCGAAGGAAACCAAACGTTGCAGAGCCACGTTTTTTGCCCTTAGTATCGCAGTACCTTCAATGAACGAATTGGCATACCTTTCAACTATCTAGAATTTCCTACAGATATTGTCCTCCTTGCCGTCTTGTGGCGATTGCGCTATAAACTGAGTGGACTTGCATCGAATTTGGAGGAGAGGAGAGGGAGAGTCGAACACCTTAGAACGCTTTTTCGAAGCTGCTAAATAGCTGGTTTTGTGGATCATCAAGCTCGGGGGGACAGTGGAATTT
Source organism: uncultured Chloroflexia bacterium (assembly GCA_963802635.1). Taxonomy (GTDB): domain Bacteria; phylum Chloroflexota; class Ktedonobacteria; order Ktedonobacterales; family Ktedonobacteraceae; genus CAVTLG01. Next base: position 291,523 of record CAWDJJ010000002.1, read on the forward strand.
GTCTATTTTTGTCTAACTAGAATGATCCGTCTACAGCGGTTCGCAAAAAGATTGACCCCCTTAAAGCTCAGCAGGCGCATAGCCACAGTGGGAAAACCAACCAAGGGCATCAGCCGCAGAAATGGTGGTAAGTGCATATTCCAGCGCTTCTTGGAGTGCTTCACGGGTTCGTGCTTCTTTTTGACGGAGAACGCTCTTGATCTTGGAGAAAGCCTCTTCAATCGGTGAAAAGTCGGGAGAATACGCAGGCAGGAACAGCAGTTGACACCCTCGCGCTTCGATAGCCTTTCGCACCTTAAGTCCTTTATGTATGCTTAAATTATCCATAATCACAATTTGTCCAGCATGCAGACTTGGTGCCAGAATCTGCTCGATATATATTTCAAATAGCTCTCCGTTCGCTGCTCCATCCAAAATGAATGATTCCCCTAAACCTTGATAGGTAAGAGAAGAGATCAATGTTATATTCTTTCCACGGTTGCGTGGAAGAGAGCCTTTTGCTCTTTGTCCTCTCGGCGCTCGTGCATACAGACGCGTCAATGCGATATTTGAGCCACTTTCGTCTAAAAAAACGAATGTTCTCACATCAAGCTCTTTTATTTTGTCTCTCCATTGTCTGCGCTCTTCTTTTTTCCTCTCACTTGCCTAAAGAACTTTTTTTCCTGGTCCACTTCAGATGCTTGATAGCGCAACTCATCGTGGAAAGGCTGACCTTCATCCCCGCTTCGGCTTCCCACGTGGCACAATGCTCTTGCAATGTCGCATCAGGCCGCCTCTCCAGTTGAGATTGCAGTCTCGCTTCCAACGGTGCCCGTTTGTTTGGGGGACGCCCTGGAATTGGCTTTGGCTGTACATGACCCTTTTCACGCCTTTGTCTGACATAGCGCTTGACAGTGGTTTCTGATACTTTCAAGAGGAAAGCCGCTTCAGATTGCGTCTTTCCTTCATCTACCGTTTGGAGAATACGCTCCCTCAAATCCTGAGAATACGCTTTCATTCTGCATATCTCCTCTAAAAATGCTCTTTCGTTTTTTCTCCTATCTACTCCTCATCGAAGAAAGCTTCTTCTCCCTATTTTCTCTCGCCGGTCAAGACTTCTGCACACCGCTGTAGGTCGTGTCTGCTAGCAGTTCTGCTATCAGATTTAGCTTGTTGCGCTATCTCAAAAAAGCCCTAACCTATGTGGTTAAGGCTTTTGCTCTTTGGCAAAACTTTAGGCTATGTTCAAATTATGCTGCTGTGTCTGCGTAGCTTCTTGGTGGTGGGAGAGTTTCACCATGCTTTTGTGCATCTTCTACCCACATGTCAATGACTTCGAGTATGTTTTGCATTGCTTCTTGATAAGTGTCTCCGTGGGTTTTGACTCCTGGTAGTTCTGGAACGCTAGCGACATAAATGTTGTCTCTTGGGTCCCATTGGATGGTGATTGAATAATGGTTAGAGTTCATCGTCTTCTCCTGCTGCTTTTAAGGCTCTTCGTACTTCGTCGATCTGGTATTGTTTTGCATCGTTTCCATCTTTGCCTGATAGGTTAACAAAGACAGTAGGAAATTTAGCATGAATCCATTTAGTGTGACTGCCTTTTCCTGGCCGCATAATAAAACCTGCGCGTGAGAGGGCCGCTTTAAGTTTTCTGATCTTTACGGGCATTGTGTTTTTTTCCTTACTACCATGATAGTTTAGAAATGGCATTTTGTCTAGTTTTTTACTCTACTAAGATTGTGGGTGTGGTTGCTTTGGCTTTGCCATTTGTAGGACTTCTCGATATTTTTGTGCAAAGTGTGCGTTTGATTTTTCCAAATCGAGGTGATATCTGTTTAGAACACTTCCCTCTACTGGTGGTTCTCTCTCAAATCCTAGATCCTCACATAATTTCATCCCGTCAGGTCTACGACTTGTAGCATGTAGTGATTGGATAGAAAATGTTCACAAGGACAGTGTGAGAATCAGCACGTATGTAAAGTACAAGAAGCTTCTAAAGTATATCATTGCTGATTTAGGACACATTTGGTTACTTCAATCCTAGCTACCTGGAAAAGTTATTTAAGAAACTGTTTACCAGTGCGGGCTTCCCTGATATGCATTTTCATGACCTTCGGCGTAGTGCTGCAACAATACTGCTGAGCATGGGAATAAACATGAAAGTTGTGCAAGAGTTGTTAGGTCATAGTGATATAGCTATAACGCTGGGACTCTATTCTCATTTACTTCCTTCGATGCAGAAAGAAGTGACAGATATGTGGGATGGTGTGTTTCATCGTAGCGAGGATGAGAGAGGGTACGACCGGGCCATGCCCCGGCTGCTCCGCCCACGAATTGCGCAACGAGATGGTGCGCCGCATCAGCGGCAGAAAGTGAGTGTATCGGAAGATACCAGGGTTGTTGGAAGACCCTGTGCACACTCGACTGATCCCTGCCACTTGGCTTGAATTCCGAAAGGAAGGGGGGAGTGTAGCATGTCGGGATCAAAGGCTGCGTAAGAGGAAGTCATCACTCCTCTGGGTGGTCAGTGCAAAGCGCGTGTGGTTAAACCTACACTGGCTAAATTCTAGTCCCTCTGGCCTACTTGCGGACGCCAGCGAAAGATGGCTGAAACGCTGGACCAGAAGATAGAGCGAGATTGCATCTCTCTTTCTCTATCCAACTCTTCTGGCAGACCTTCTCTACGAAGGAATAGGGACGAACGGAAGATCTGAAGCGCGCTGTATCTCAGTTCTGCTGAAAATGCGGGATGCTATCCAGACCTCACCGCAATCGGTTCCATCAACGCCGTCATGGTTGGGTGAAGTGGCGGTGGTGGCTCATTATCTCAGCAACTTGGGGTTGCTTGAAAAGATCGCATTGGAAGTCCGCTTTTCACGCAAGCGCTTCGGAACCTACGACACGATTGACTTTCTCTGTGTGCTCATCGGCTACACACTCAGCGGAGAAGCCACGCTGAAAGGTTTCTATGAGCGTTTACATCCCTTTGCCACCCCATTTATGGCTCTGTTCGGCAGATCCGAACTGCCTTCCCGCTCCGCACTCAGTCGCTTTCTTGCAGCGATTGATCGGCCTACAGTTGAGGCATTGCGTACTCTTTTTCAAAAAGATCTCGTTGCTCGACCACTTAGAGAGCAAGGAGAGGCCACAGGAGGGCTATGGGATCGATGTGCAGAGAGGTGGTATGTCTTCGATGTAGATGGCACGCGACAGGTAGCACGACAGCGAGCCTTGCCTGCAACGCCAGACCTGCCACCAGCCTATCGCCGTCTGGATGGGGTCTGTGCACCTGGATATGCAGGGCACAAACGGGGTGAGGTTGTTCGTACACGCACGACGCTTCTGCAAGCCCATACCCAGCAGTGGATGGCGACATTCGGCAATGCTGGCAATGGAGAGTATCGGGGCGATCTCTTGCGTGCCGTAGCCGTCATTACCGGATACGTCACCAGTCAACAGATCCCCTTGCATCGGGCAATAGTGCGATTGGACGGCCAATATGGGGATTATGCCATTGTGAGTGATCTCGACAAGCTCGGACTGGCCTATGTCATGCGTGGAAAAGACTACGGCCTGCTGGATCAACCGGAGCTTCAGGCTCGTCTAGCTCTGTCCCCTGATCAAGTGGTCATGCATCCCGAAACAGGAACGACTCGCGCTCTCTTCGACTGTCTGGATGTTGCCTTAACCCCAATGGGGCCTCGCATACGAGTCATCGTTGCCACGCATCCTGCAAGTGATACCCCTGCTCGCATTGGCACCACGCGTGACGGGATGGTGTATGAACTCTTCTGGACGATCTTGCCGCCATCAGCCTTTACGCCTGCCGATGTTCTTGACCTTTACTTCCATCGGGGCGGTTTTGAGACAGTTCTCTCCGACGAAGACAAGGAACAGGACGCGGACCGATGGTGTTCTTACACGAGCAATGGACAGGAGTTTTGGCAAATCCTCTCGCAATGGATGTGGAATCTCCGCCTCGAACTTTCTCTCACTGACAGTTTTTTGAAGAGCAAAAAGCTTGTCCAACGGTAAAAAGCTTCTTTGATGATTTTCAAAATCGAAGAGAGAACATCCATTGCCCCGGCTTTCCTTGAAACAGTTGACATACCTTCAGTCCTCCCTCATTTCCAGCTTTTCTGGCTCTGCGCTCAATATCTAAGAGCAAGGTGTGCAAGCCACCAGAGCATGAAAAACAGCACGAGAAGCATACGATCCACCCGATCTAACCGTCGCACATGACTTTCTTCCCAATCCCATCCTCGACTTTTCATCTCTTCAAATGTTGACTCTACCTTCCATCGTTTCTTGTATTCCACAATGCGTTTTCTACAGGCAGAGCGATCAGAAATGATAAGTAAGGCCTCTTCCTCTTCTCGTTTCCAACATCCACTCAAATTCGTTTCAATTTGATCTTCTTGCCATAACCGAATATTTCCATAAAACATCTTTCCGGGTTTGCTCACCAACTCGGAAACAGGACACGTTGGGAGCAACTGCCCTTGCGTTGACCAGCGTTCACACGTGTGCTGTGCACAAATACGAAAAAGATAATGCAGACCATACTTTTGACAGAGATTCACCATCGGAAAACATCCAAATGCGCTATCCCCTATCACTGTACAATCCATCTTTTCCAGATAGGGATGCAAACGCTTGAATAATCCTTCTATGATATCCCATAGCCCTTGATCCCACTTCGTTTGTCCGGGCATCACCTTCCATGCTAACGGTAACACGCGTGAATGCTGAATTATCCCAATGTAGACCACCTGTGCGTGCTCTTCATAATTCGTCAGATCAACCACAAGCTGGATTGGCTCTTTTTGAAATGATGGAAGCACTGTTTCCAGTACTACATCCCATATTTTTTCTGAGTCTATTCTCGAATTACTGAGAAATCGCTCCAGACGACGCTCAATACTTGGCGTCTTTGCATCACTTTCCTCTAATAACGCTTCTGCCACTTTCGGGATCACGATGCTTTCTGCTCGTATTGCTCCTATGACAAACAGTGAAAGTGTTTTACTTTGATGTCCATGTAATCTCTGAAAAAATTCCTTGACTTGCTGATGCAATGTGTTGCATAATGGGCTGAAGGGTTTCATAAAGATCGTCCTCCTCAAGCGTTTTTTAATCTGCTTTTTAGGACGGTCTCCTTTTGCTTTCATCTCTTTCCTGGGCCTTATTGGCTTCTGAAAGCCCTCTTACTCCCTCCATAGCACTCCCGTTCTTCCTTTTCTCTCCTTTTTTACCCTTTCTCTCCTCTCAAAAAAGTGTCAGTGAGAGAACGTTCGTTACCGGGTACTCACCGTAGAGAGTCTTTGGCAGTCCTGGTAGCAAGGGCTGTTATTGCGATGTTGCCGCTTCAGGTATGCTGCGACAGGCACTAGATTTTGCCGTTGGAAGCTGAGGTTCAGCCAATCCAGGTTTAGCCTCTGTCCCTTTCGGGGTTTCATGCACACAAGACTTGCGGCACGTCACAGTACATACCTTCCTGTTTAGCCGCTTTCCTGACATGCTGCTTTCCCCTTTGGGTTTCCCCGCTAGGTAGGTCAGGCGTCTTAAGTGGTGTTAACTCTCGACCACCTATCTCTGTGAGATAATCCGATGAGCGCCGAAACGGCGCACCTACCCCTCTATGATAGCACATCGAGGGTATGGTGTCCTGACACGTCCGACTAGCAATGTCCGGTCATGGCCTATATATCAACATGTTTCAATTCCAGGTCATGACCAACTGGCAGTGTCCAGAAATGACCGAAAAATGGCCCGCACGTCTTGACCTGGCGAGGCGAAAACCGGTAGAATAGAGGAGCGTGGGTGGTAGAACTAATAGAAATTATCTCTACCACAAACACAGCCGTACCTGCGTTGGCCGATGAGGCCCGCCAACGAAAAGGGGCCACGCGAAAGCCCTACAAACGCGAGCGATATGAGGCAGAAGAGGAGAGAGTACGTGGAAAAAAAGCACTGTGAGCAGTGTCATGCCGAAAAGGATATCGGGCTTTTCCGCAAGGTGACCAACCAGTACACGGGTGTGCATCCCATGAGTATCTGTAAGGAGTGCTACAAGAGCAACCAGCAGGCCCAGCAGCAAAAGCAAGAGGAAGAATGGAAGGCCAGGAATGCGGTGCGAAAACGAGAGCAAGAGAGACGTGTGGAACCTGATCGCCGCAGTGAGCAGGAACGCTTGGCACGCCAACAGGCATGCTTAGAAGCGTGGTATCTCCAGCAGCTGGATCGCCAGTGCGTTGACTGCAAGCAAGTGTTAGCGGCATCAGCATTTGGCTACTCCACGCTCAGAGAGAGTGATGGTATCTTGCTTCCTGCGTCCCTGCACCAGCGCTGCCGCGCTTGTCATGAGGTGTACCGTCAGGGAAATAAACAGATCTATCCACACTGCCCAATGTGTCACACACCAACACGCGTGCATCATTTCCTTCGAGTGTATCATGGGTATCGACTTGACCTCATCAAAGTCTGCTGTGAGCAGTGCATCCCTCGCTTTGAAGCACTTCCTGAGCCTGAGCAACTCGAGCTCCTTCGCCGCGCGATGGTGCAAGCGTATGGCACAACGGCGGTGATCTATGCCCTGCAATATGATGATCATTTCCCCTGCTGGCACATTGGTCGGACAAAGCACTATCAGCGGCGTATGGCCGAGTACAAACGCGACTGGTATAAAGACATCCAGCATCATTTCATCCTGCAACAACTCTCCTTTGGGCCGCTCTCTATGGAATATGAATGCCGGTGGATGATGCATGCACTCAAGCATCGTTGGCCGATTGATAACTTCGAGGTACTCAAAGGTGGAGAAGATGGCCTCGGTGGAATGCACACACAAGCCCTCCTCAGTGAAGCGGTGCAGGCGATTCAACCGTTGGCGGCCCCGTTTGAAGTGATAGAGCCGCTAATACGAAGACATTTTCTCAATACCCGTGATACCGAGATCGTGCATTGGTACTGTGCACGGTATGATCGCCATGCCTATCCCAGCGAGAAGGAGATGGGGCAACGCATGGTGCTCATGGAACGCCTGCACGGACTGAGGGGATCTAGCTCGGCTGCACCAGCGTCGGGAAGCGAATAAAGAGGAGAGCATGATGCCACAAAAGAGTGGGAAGGCGACTGCAAAGAAGGTATCGGCCAGCAGGGCAAAGAAGGGCAAGCGTTTGCTTGTTACCTGCAAGTCGATCATGAGCACCCACGCCATGAAGCACCTGGCGTCGTCCCTTCACGGGATGATGCTCACTGACCAGGATGGGCAGATTTTCCAGGTCGTTGCCGTGCGCGTCGATGAACCGGCGCACCGGATCTACGGCATGTGCCAGGAGATGATCGAGGCTGCGCCCTCCATGTTCGCGCCAGCCTCGATCATGAGCGATGAGCTGGAGCACCCGCAGAAAAAGGCGCTGCAGGTCGAACTGTCCTTGCGCGTGGAAAATAACAACAAGTTTATCCGGGGCAAGACGAAGGTTCGCGCACAAATAGAGGCGCAGGTCCTGAGCCGGTACGCAATGGAGAAGCACCCGAACGGCTGCGAATATACCCTGACCATCCCTTATGATACCGATGAGGAGCAGGAGCGCATTATCTACAATGAAAATCTTGCGCGAGGCCGACACCATGGCAGATATGCGCTCCTGCTTTATCGAGGCCGATGTAAGCGCGCTGGATGGATCTAGTCGTCATTGGTGAGACAGCGACGTTCTCTGATGATCTCGATGGAAAGAAGATCACGACGGAAGAACTCAAGAGTTCTCTGATGCCTTGTCACAGAAAGCGCTGGGCCTCCTGTGACAAAGACAACCGGCGTTGATGGTGGGACAGTGGAGCATGCAAGCGCAGCATTGTACCTTTCGTTGGTGGGCCTCATTGGCCGTTTCACATCATCTTGATCGCCAGGACACAGAGGAGGAAAACTATATGCATGAGAGTATGCCTCAGGTCATTGAGAGTCCAAACAACAAGCAGGTTCCGATCTGCTCTGCACCTCCGCTTTGTAAAGATGGCTCCACCATTGAGGAGTTGATCGAAAGCTTCCTCAAAGCCAAGTTCGCCCGCACGCAAAGTCTGAAAACCATCAGGTCCTATAGCGAGACGATTACCTCCTTTCGGACCCTCTTGCAAAAGTACGGCATGGATCTGGTGATGTATACCTCTGACGAGATACCCGACTATGATGTGATCCGGGTGCGCATCGCCGAGGCCGCACGCGACTTTGCCATGCACTCACGGCAAGCCAATCGTCCTACTGTGTCCACCAATACCCGCAATCTGCGCCTAGCCGCGCTCTCTAGTTTCTATAGCTATGCCGAGCGCAACGTCAAGATCCCGTTTGCCAATCCGATCAAGATCATCGAGCGTAGTCCCGTCGAAGCCTATGCCTCGGCGGTCGCCCTGGAAGAAGACGACGTGCGCGAAGCGCTGCGCCAGATTAATACCACAACATTGCTCGGCAAACGGGACATGGCACTCCTGCAGGTCTTACTCAATACCGGTCGCCGCGTCAGCGAGGTGCAACATCTGACCTGGGGCAATGTGCGTATTGGGCACACCGGCACCGTGACGTTGTTCTTTGCCCACATGAAAGGCGGGAAATCGGTCTCCACCCCCTTAGATGATCGCGTGTCCGCACTGCTGCTCGACTATCTGCACAGCTATTATGGTGAGCGCCTGGCTAGGCTCGATGCGTTCGCGCCCCTGTGGGTGAATATGTCCGAGATCCCCAATGAGAATCAGCAGGAAGGCGCTGCTCTCGGCTACCAGGCCATTCGCAAGATGTGCCAGAAACGCCTGGGGGTGACCAGGGTGCATACGACCCGCCATACCTTTTCGCACCTGATGAAAGAGGCAGGCGCGACGACTGAGGAACGTCAGGAGCAGACTGCTCCATAGTTCTGTGGCAACGACCCAGATCTACGATAAGCGTTTGAGTCGAGGCAAGAATAAGTACGCTGGCACCCTGGCCACTAAGTTAGGGTTATAAAGATAAGGAAGGCATCGGATGGATCTGACCATCGTCACCCGCCTGGCGAAAGAAGGCAAGCACCACGGACTCACGCTCCAATGGACCCAGGTCCAATTGATCGGGCGCTTAACCCGCACCGAGCAACGCCTGGATGCCTTGCGCCGCCGCGACACTCGTGAGAGTCTGGCCGATGCGCAGATGCTCCAGTTGGAAAACGAGGCCATCGCGCTGGTGCTGATATTGAGGTGTAGAAAGGCGAAGAGGTCTTTGGAATTTAGGAGAATGTGATATGAGCGTCGCAGACAATCCCCACGCGTGTTTCGGCTTCGAGTATATGTTTCTCTTTGATGGAAACTGGCATGTCAAAGGAGACCCAGATACATACGTGCAACTGGTTATTGCCTATATCAACACCCTCGGCTGTACCTTACAGCACCAGGGCATTTCATCCAGACGATTGCGTGTTGCTCCATTCCCTGATTTCAGCTACCGCGTCGTGCCTACACGCGATGGCATCTTTCTTCTTTTGGGAGAAAGTAGCTCACGAACGGCACGGTACGCCATCTACGAAGATGGCTTGGAAGGACCTGGGCCAGGAAGAGAGGCACTCCTCAAGGAATGCGAAGAGGTGCTTGGCTGGGACCACTGCCTTGTCGTACAGTTCCCTGGCTCCGCCCTGACCAACACTGACCATCTCAATCAGGCTGCCGAAAGCGCAGCACAAGAGACAGCAGCACACCTCATCGGCATCATGCACGACCAGCAGGAGCACGAATATACAGCGAAGACCTCTCAAGCCGCCCAGACATTACTCCTGCTGATAGCCGACGATGATCTGCGCCAGCGGTGCAAGGATATTCTTTCCGCAGAGAAACACTATGATCGGGTGATACGAGAAGCTTGTGTCATATTAGAACACCGCGTTCGCCAGGCTATCGGAGCAGATAGCCATTCTCATTGGCACCGCACTGATGGAGCAAGCCTTCAATCCAAAAAATGGAACCCTGCGTTTAAGCACTCACGAACCAGAACAACGTGGAGCAATGCAATTGTATCTGGGGATCATGGCGTTCTTCCGTAATCCCGCAGGCCATCAGATCGCGAACGATACCTACACGCAAAACGATGCTCTGCGCTTTGTCCTCTGGGTCGATGTCCTGCTCAAAATGATCGCGACTGCCTCAATGAAAGAAGCACTGATGCTCCCTTCTGCTCAGGGAGACGCTCTTGCTTCTTCACAGGAGGGAGATGCACTCACTCCGACCCCACAATCCCAGGCAGATCTCGTACCACCAGCGAAGAAGCCTTCTGTTACGAGAAAGAAGAAAGCCTCTGCACCTACGGCGAAGGTCGCGCCAGCAAGCAAGCCAAAGGCGCAAACTGCACCGAAGCCTACCTCAACAAGTAAGCCGAAGGCACAAACTGCACCGAAAAAAGCAAAGGGCACAAAGGCAACAACCGCTCTTGTGGCCTCACCTCCACCGGCTCATGCGATCCAGGGAGCAGATCGCCAACAGATGATCTCCTTCCTGGTCCAGACGTATAAGGAAGCACTCAAGAGTCATCCCAACGGGTGGGTGCCTATCACCGTCTTTGGATCGAGGTTGATGCTTGCATATCCCTCATTTAAACAGCAATTCCATCCAAAGATGCGCTTGCCCACCTTTCTCAAGCAGCAACAGGACATCTTCCAGACACAGACAAAGGGCAAACATCTTGAATTACGGTTGCTGGAGTCCTATCAATAAAGTAGGCCCAGAAACCTTCGTTGGGTTCTATCCCAATCTGCACCTGAAACAACAGCATCGAGACAGCAAGGACTCTCAGTGGTACAGGCGTTGGTGCTGTTGAGCGGGGCCGTACAAAAAAGATACGCAGAACTTCAGCAAGAACTCTTCACGTATCTGCTCAAGAAATGTTCTCAAGAAGCCTTAGAAGAAATGGGTCTCTCAGAGAACCTGGAGCATCTAGATGATAAGCTCTTTGTTCTCAGTATCGCCTTGCAATGCATGATTGGGGTCAAAGCGAAAATTGGCACCGGCGGCACAGTTGGCCCAGCTTGCCGTGTCTACCTTTTGCTTGATGAAGCTGAAAACCTGCTGACGCTCCCTGGTGAGATCGCCTGGGCTTTTCTCCATGCGTTAGAGTCCCTCTCGCATGACGTCGGGGACGGGCTGACCCTCTCGTTGCATATCAAGACGACGGAAACCACCACTATTGAGGGAGTTGAGAAGCGATTAGGCTCTCGTCTTCTCCGGGAATGGGTCACGCATAGCTGTCTTGAATGATGAGGTTGGGACGACATAGAGAACCCGAGCAGAATGGCTCTCATAGGGGAAGCCACCAGTAGATAGAAAGAAGAGATTCATGAGCAACGATGATCCGATGGCCATTCAAGACACACCCGATCTCAAGCAATTAGCGAAGCAGGCTCCAGGCTTTCTTGCCGAGCCACTCTTCGCCTACCAGGTTGCGCATCAGTTGACGAATGAGCAGCTCGCGGCAGAGGTCGGCGTCCCAGTTGAGCAACTCCAGAACCTGGCTCTCTGCTCGGCCCCTACTGCTGAAGGCGACATCGCGACTCTCGCACACCATGTCCAGGGTGATGCCTCCCTGCTCTCAGAATGTGTATAAAAAGGCGAAAAGATGCCATTCTGGTGAAGGAACCGCATCATCATCGGCATTGCCCCGTGAAGCACATCTATTCAATGGTATCATCTCAATAATTGGGGGGAACTTGGCGTAGAGGCAAAAATTGATGGTGTGTGTATACTAGAAGTATGGTAGAAAATTTCGATCCCAACACGATTGAAGATGAAAGTCTGCGCCAAGTGTTCATCGCGCTGATGAACCTGGTGGAAACCCTGTCGGCCACCGTGAAAGAGCAAGCCGAAGAAATCCAGCGTCTGCGCGACGAGAACAATCGGCTCAAGGGTGAACAAGGGAAGCCGAAGATCAAAGCGAACAAACCAGCCCTCGATGTCTCATCAGAAAAGGAACGCCGTGAGTCCAAACCGCACCACAAAGCAAACAAACAAGACCAGATCAGAATAGATCGAGTCGAAGTGGTGAAAATGGATACCCGCCGATTGCCTGCCGATGCAATGTTCAAGGGCTACGAGGACGTCATTGTCCAGGACATTGAGGTTCGCACGGAGAACGTCACGTTCCGCAAAGAGAAATATTACTCACCCAGCAATCGGCGGACGTATCTGGCAGAAATGCCTGCTGGGTACAAAGGTCAGTTTGGGCCGGGAGTCAGAGCCTGGGTGTTGGCACTCTATTATGCAGCTGGGATGAGTGAACCAAAAATCCTCGACCTCTTGCAGACGGTTGGCATGTCGATCAGTGCGGGACAACTCTCTGACCTGCTGATCAAAGACCAAGAGCAATTTCATGCGGAGAGCGCAGCCGTGGTGAAAGCTGGACTGGCAAGTAGCCCGTGGCAGCATCTCGACAGTACAGGCACCAGAGTGAATGGGAAAAACGAACAGTGTCATATCCTGTGCACCTCGTTATATACTGCCTATTGTACGTTGCCTGCCAAAGATCGGATGACGCTGCTTCGCGTTCTTCAAGGCGGTGCCGATCCCGTCTTTCAGATGAACGCACTCGCATTGGAACTGATGGCGACGCTCGGTGTGACGCAGAAGTGGTGTCGCACACTTCCCACGCTGTTGCCGCAGGATCAGACCTACACAGAGAGCCAACTCGACGACGTGCTGGATGCGCACCTGCCCAAACAGGCAGACACTCTGCGCAAGCGCGTGAAGGAAGCTCTGGCGATTGCGACCTACCGAACCCAGACCGCCTACCCCGTGGTGAAGTTGTTGCTGTGTGATGACGCACCCCAATTCAACGGGTTGACCGTCCAGCTCGCCCTGTGCTGGATTCATGAATATCGCCACTACAAGAAACTGACCCCACGCTTCCTTTCCCATTGCGACATCCTGGAGCAATTCGCTCAGGACTTCTGGAAGCTCTACCGAGACCTCTTGGCCTACCGAGACGATCCCAGCCCGGTACAGGTTGAGACATTGCGAGCGGCATTTGACCTCCTCTTCGGGCAGAAAAGCGGCTACGACCAGTTGGATGAGCGCCTCGCTCTGACGCTGGCTAAGAAAGAACCATTGCTGATGGTCCTTTCCCATCCTGAAATTCTCTTGCATAACAATCCAGCCGAACTCGGTGCCAGACAGCGTGTCCGCAAACGAGATGTGAGCCTGCAGGCACGTACCACTGAGGGCATCAAGGCATGGCATACCTTTCAAACGCTCATTGGCACCGCCAACAAACTTGGGGTCAATGTGTACCAGTATTTTCATGACCGCATCGCTCAAACCAACCTCTTCCCCAGTTTCGCTCACCTCATCGAAGAACGTGCCAACACTCTCCCCCTCTCGGCCTCTTGGTCTCTCGTGACATGAGCTGCATGGGTCTCTTCCTTTTTGTCTTTCTCCCCCTGTTTCTTCTCACTCCACTGCCTCGTCAGATGCTCTGTTTTTCTTTCCCCGAATTATTGAGAGGATACGGAAAAACAAAACGTGAAGTTAAAGAAAAGTTAAAAGAAGCACAACGAGCCATAGAACAAGGGTCTTTTATCACCGAGCGCGATCAAACGCTCGAAACATACCTTCACTACTGGCTACAGATGCGCCGCGATTCCCTTACGATTAAAGTGAGCACCTACGCATCCTATAAGAGTTACCTTCGTCGACATGTATTGCCAGCACTTGGGTCCATAACAATCCAAAAACTCACAGGCGGTCTGATCCAAAGCCTGTATTTTCAGCTCAAACAGGAGGGACTCTCTCCCAACACGATTCACCTCGTCCATACGATACTCAATGCCGCACTGAATGACGCCGTGAAATGGCGAAAAATACCGTTCAATCCCTGTAAAGATCTTACCCCACCAAAACTTCAGAAGAAGGAAATGAAATATCTCTCGCAGGAGGAAGCTATACAATTGCTCGAAGCCGCTCGTGGATATCGCGTTGAAACGTTGTTGCTTCTCGCTGTCACCTTAGGATTACGCCGAGGTGAGTTACTCGGTTTACAGTGGGATGATATTGACTTTCGCAAGGGATCATTACAGGTCAAGCGTACTATCGCATATGTTCCTCTAGAGGATGGCACAAGACACACCTATATCGCAACTGATCCCAAAACAGAAAGAAGCAAGAGAACAATTGTACTCCCGCAATTCGTTCTCGATGCATTGAAAGAGCATAAAAATCGACAAGCACAAGAGCGTTCCCAAGCGGGAAAACGTTGGCAGCATTCCAATCTGGTTTTCGCTAACCAGCAAGGAGGATATTTCAGTTTGAATTTGCTGCGAGGACAATTCAAGAAAGTGCTGGAAAAAGCTGGACTCAAAGATATGCGCTTTCATGACTTGCGTCATTCAGCCGCAACGATATTGCTCTCCATGGGCATAAACATCAAAGTCATTCAGGAACTGCTGGGGCATACGAATGTAAATATTACGCTCGGAACCTACTCGCACGTGACCCCCACGATGCAACGTGATGCCATGAGCGCCTTGAACGACCGCTTTCAAAACTCCAACAAAGAGAGGAGATCCATGAGCAATACACACACGAAGAGAAGTCTGCACTCCCTTCTAGCGCGGTTGTAGACCGCACTTTTTGACAGCTAATTTGACAGCTAATTGCCCAAATTTGTACGGTCAAAGACGGTTCGTTACACGGTCATACGAAGAGCATTTCAGCTCAAAACTCGGTACAAGACCCTCCTCAAGCTCACCTCAAACGAAGCTAATTGATAAGACTGGTATAAGACAAGTACATCCATGCCACACGTATAGCAAAATCAGCACACACAAATCATGCCCAACGCATCAGCACCTCCTGGATGCTATTGGCAAAATCAGTGGCCCATAGCACCTCTCCCCAATTTGATGATGGAAGCATGCTAGGAGATGACAGAAAGCCCCCCCCCGTATACTCACATCACAGAGGCCAATACTACTAACTACTACTACTTAATCACCCAATAGGTTGGAGGGCGTCCAGATGAATAACACAATTGTGACCGATGCAAAAAATAGCGCTGAACAGATCCTGGCTGATCCTGAAGCACTCAGCCTCAATGATTCTACCCGCTTCTATCGCTATGAGATAGGACAGGTCGATTTGCTCAGCGCCGAAGAGGTCAAACAACTGGCGGAACGGATAGAGCGAGCACGCACAGGGACTGGCAAAAGGCAGCGTGGCTTACCACGCTCGCCCAAAGAACCCAAGGATCTCACAGCAATTCACGAGGCCGAAGATGCTAAACGACAACTGATTGAGGCCAATTTACGCTTAGTCTTACATATTGCCAGGAAATACAAAGGCTTCGGAGTAGACCTGATGGACCTCGTTCAGGAGGGCAATATTGGGTTGATGCACGCGGTAGAGAAGTTCGACTATAAGAAGGGCTACCGCTTTAGCACGTACGCAACCTGGTGGATTCGTCAATATGTGACTCGCGCACTCGTCGAGCAGGCACATATGATCCGTGTACCCTTATATAAGGTCGAAGAGATCAAACGTCTGGGTCGTGTCAAACGACGCTTACAGTTAGAACAAGGGATGGAAAGTGAGCCAACATTAGAGAATCTGGCAGACCAGATGGAAGTCAGTGTCCAACAGGTCATTGCCTTGTTATCCACAAACCAGGAAACGATCAGCCTGGATATGCCACGAAAAGGAGGTGAAGACGACATATCACTGAGCGAGGTGTTGGAAGACGACCCCGTCTATTCTCCCGAACGGATTGTGATCTCACAGACGCTCCAGGAGCACATACGGGACTTGCTCAATTCTTTATCTCAGCGCGAGAAAAAGGTTTTACAACTCAGATATGGATTAGAAGGCAATGGTGAACATAGTCTCTCTGAGACAGGTAAAAAACTGGGATTAAGCCATGAAGCAGTGCGCCAGGTGGAATTCCGGGCATTGCGTAAATTGGATCATCCTTGCCGTAGCAAGATGCTCCAAGATTTCTTGGGGTGAATGGGAGAATGGGATTTGAGTCACTACGATGATGGGGATCGGGGTGATGCGTAGGGATACGCACACTCTGCATCGATAGGAGATTGAGCCGAGACGCGCCTAGCCAAACGCGTCTCGGCTTCTTTTTTGTCTCACGCAATGGTATCTGTTCACTTTGAGTTCGCTTCGCTGATGTAGCGGAGAGGAGATCGTTGCGTTTCTGACTGCATAAGAGGCTTGTCAGCAGCGTTGTCAGGCGGAAGAAGAACGCGTTTCTAAATGCTTATGGGTATCAGGCGTGAAAGGCGACAGCGGCAACCACTCTCGCGCCGATGATGAAGTCATGTACAAAAGATTTTATAGTACGCGTGGGACTTGCACGACTATCGCGCTCACATTATCAGCCCCACCACCACGCAGCGCAGCTTGCACCATTGAGTCACACACGCATGTGGGATCGTCGCTGCTCCTCAGGATACGCTCCAACTGTGGATCACGCACCATCTCCCATAGTCCATCAGAGCAGAGCAACAAACGATCATACGCATACAGGTCCACGGTGAAACTATCGATCTTCACATCCTCACTATGACCCAGGCTACGATAGATCTTATTGCGCTCAGGATGGGTATAGACCTCTTCGGGCTTTATCTGTCCCAGGACAACCAGTGAGGCCACCAGCGAATGATCACGGGTAATCTGCTGTAAGCCTGTGCCCTCCCGAAAAAGATAGGTACGGCTATCGCCTACATTCACCACATATGCCTTCTTCCCAACAACCAGGACAGCCGTCAGCGTCGTACCCATATCTTTGCCCGTAACACGAGCATGCTGATAAACAGCCAGGTTGGACCACTCGACCCCCCCAACGAGCATATCGGCCAGAAAATCAGCGCTCAGATCGTTGCCCAACATGATATTTTGCAGCACGGTATGCATCATACATTGTACAGCAAGTCGGCTGGCCTCCTGTCCACCCTCATGACCACCCATACCATCGGCAATGACAAAGAGTCCGAAAGGCACAAGTTTTCCCTCATAGGTACAGGTGGCCTGTAAGACACACAAGCCATCCTCGTTAGGCTCATTGCGCCGTGCAATACCCATATGCCATCCTACACCAACCTGCAAGGGTTGCGCGAAAAGCGGGCTGTTTTTCTTGATGATCGGAGCAGCCGGGCGCGTGGGAACATCCTGAATGGAAAGATACGCGGACTCTGACGAGACACCTGTCATCTGTACCGATGCTTCTGTGGGATGCATTGACTTCTGGGGCAAACGGAGTCTAGGTATAGAGATAGCCAGCGTATCATCTACTAGCATCTGACCAGTGGGAAGCGACATGGCAAGGGAAAGATTGTGCGAAGGTACCCACACGCTACTCCATTGTTGTGCCTTCCACTCTACAAGCTTACGGTGACAGCGCAACAGCGTAAAACAAGTCCAAAAGCAGAAAATCCATGCGCTTAACCACACAACAGACCAGGCAAAAGGTTCCAACAACGCCAGCAAAGCGCGCGCTCCGGCAAGACGCCAGTACCGAGGCAGCCAGAATGCCGTCCAGAGCAGTTGTTGCCACACACGTGGAGGAAACCCATCTGCGATGAGGAGAAAGAGACCCACACTCAAGAGAGCCATCCAGGTCACGCATCTTAGCCAGTAATGGACAGCATAGAGCGTCTTAAATTCTGCTACAATACCACGTTCCTCTTGCATGCCAGGTACTTCCTTCCATTCAGGGATGCTGCTGTTGCAGGCAAATAAGACAGAGTATATAGGCAAAGTAATCTACAGAGACGCCCTACAACATAGCTTCCTGAGAGGCTTCACGCTCCATGCTTTGCATGTAGAGCTTGCAGACTAGCTGGTTTGCTACACTCTCACCAACCTGATCAGCTAACGCATCCTGACAGGCACCAATGCGCTCCATACGCGCGTGAATAAAGGCATGCCGAGCTGTTCCTGTCGCCAATCCAGACAAACCACGGTTCATCGCAACTAGTTCCACCTCGATCTGCTGACGAAGTTGTGCAATTTCACTCCCGTACATCCTGCAAGATTCCTTCCTGCTCTCTTTGAGAGCGCGATCCAAAGAAGCATCACCCTATATTGACCGAGTCTCCTTCTGCTACATGCATCTGTTTATCACCCAGACAATTTTAAGGAAGGAGCTTCATCATAGCATGCAGTTCGCATACTGTCCCACACTGCATAACCTTGTTCAAAGTATAGCGAGAAGTACTTGCGCTCATCTCCTAAAGTCCTTCTTTTTCCTTCTCCGTCACTATCACTACCCGGCGCATAAAGACTTTTTTTAACCCCCTGAGACTTCCTTCATGTCACACTTCTCGACAGAAACCTACACAAGCACGAAATATCTTATACCTGTCTTATACCGGATCTTCTAACAATATGTTTCCATACTTTCTTTCTACAAGGCATAATAGGCCACCACAAGGGACAAGACATCTCACGGAAGGTCAAATGGGGGAGAGAAAAATAGAAAAGCTCCAAATCTGGCAACATACCAGAAAGCCAAAAAACCTAAGATAAGTCGAAACGGCTCAAAAGGCCCTCTCTTTTTCGCCTAGAACTGGCTATATTGGCCTGAGTCAGTCTAATAATTGACAGCAGATGGGTCATAGATGTATACCTAAAAGAGAAGGTCTTAGATAACGTTTGGAACAAGCACACTTTTCGTCAGTAGTGAGCTGAAACCAAACACTATCTTAGAAAAACACGCCTTTCCCTATATTGTAAATTGATTTCAAGCGCACTGTCAGACAGAGGCATTTAGCTCATTCTTGACTGTTCTATACATTCGTAGTACGGATAACACAGCAAACCTACTGCTGGTACTAACATGTTGAGGATCTATGTCACACAACCAAAAACAGCTACGTGTACTCACCCACGATGATGTGCACAGCATAGAGCGTCTGCTCCACAGCTCCGAATACATTTACCAGCGCTTTACTCTGGCAGAACTACCACTCTTGCTCAAACGCTACCCCGCAGTCGGCGCATTCCACGAAACCTCGCTGTATGGTTTTCTGCTCTCGCAGACCGTCAATCCCCCCTCGGCATGGATTGGGGGCTTTGGAGTAAGCTGGACGGAAAGCAAAGCGTATCATAGCATTCTCTTCGCGCTGCTCGACCAATTAACTGCGCAACTGATCACGCATGGAGTACGCTATCTGCATTATTCAGGGTAATGACGCCGAACGAGATTGGCTACGCACAATCCTACTGACACGTGGTTTTATTCCCTACCGGCGTCTTTACTCTTACGATAAACTTGATAACAGCATCCCCACACAGGGCAATCAACAGGTGACATTACGCCCTGTCTCCATTCGTGGAAAGCAGAACGAAGCAAGCGATATGACAGCGCTCCTGGCAATTGAAGAAGCCTGCTTCGAAGATCTCTGGCGCTACGATAGCCGAGCCTTCGCTGACATCGCGCTGACCCATCCCTATTTTGTCGTCGCAGAGTTGGATGGACAGGTAGTAGGCTACCAATTCAATGCCCTGGACGATGAATTTGGCTACCTTGTGCGTATCGCCGTGCATCCTTCGGTGGCAGAACGTGGCATCGGTGCTCGCCTGCTGGCAGAAGCAATCCGTTTTTTTCAACAGGCCCACGTTACCTGCATCATGCTGAACACGCAGGAAGATAATTACCACGCACATCATCTTTATGAGCGCTTTGGCTTTGTACGCATCCAGCAGATGGGCTTCGTCTTACGCAAACATCTCTAGCTATCCATCCGGTCGATTAGTCGATTAATTGATGCCAGCCGCTTTGTGTGAAGCGATTCTCCGCTAAATCTCCAGCGATTTTCTCATCGTGGCAATAAGCAGATCAACGAGAGGAAATCATAGTGAACATGTTCACTACCGGCGGTGTTCAATCATGCGTCTGGGCCTTTCATCTCGCGGCGCAGGCGTGCAACATCGGGTTTGGGCGCATTGCGCATGCGGTAGCCCGTCAGGTTGTGGATACGGCGCAGTTCTGGGATCAGTGCATAGGTGTTGACGACGTAGGCGCGGTCGGGAGCGGGACCGTAACCGTCATCAATCGCCGCATCGTCTCCCCGCAACAGGTTCACGCAGGTGGTGGCAGCGGCAGCGGTGGCTGGTATATCATAGCCGCCCTCCTGCACGAATACCAGACGGCCCTCGCACAGATAGCCAGCCAGATCGATGATCATCTGATTCAGTTTGGCAAAGCCAGCCGCCGAGAGTCTCATTGCTGGAGGTTCGAGACCCGTGCTTGCTTCGGCCTCCTTCCAGTGCGCATCGAAACCGGCAGAGACCAGGATGAGCTGTGGATCGAAACGCTCGGCAGCCGGAGCCATAACCTGACGAAAGACTGGTTCGTATGTTTCAAAACCCGCTCCTGCTGGTAGCGGTACGTTGATGGTCGTACCTAAGCCATCGCCCTCTCCTAGCTCATCTGACAGCCCTGTGCCTGGATAGAAAGGAGCCTGGTGTATGGAGAAGTAAAGCACACGAGGATCACTGTAAAACATTTCCTGTGTCCCGTTGCCATGATGCACGTCGTAGTCAATGATCATCACGCGTTCAAGTCCATAGTAATCGATGGCATAGCGCGCAGCAACGGAGACATTGTTGAAGATACAGAAGCCCAGCGCCGCTTCGGCAACGGCATGATGCCCTGGTGGACGTACCAGGCAGTAGGCGTTGTTTATCTCACCTTTCATGATGGCATCGATAGCCGTCAGGGGTGCGCCAGCAGCTTTGCACGCTGCTGCATATGATTGCGGTGAGACGAAGGTATCGGTGCCGAGTACCAGGATGTTGCTATTGCCTGTTGCCTCTAATGCAGCCGCCTGTTGGCTAAGAGCCTCGACCTTCTGAATATATTCACGCTCATGAACGGCTGCCAGTTCGTCTACCGTCGCGGCACGGGGCGTAAGGTGTACCAGGCCATCGCGCTCCAGCCAATGGAGTCCCTTCACATATTCCCAGGCCATCTCAACGCGCCGTGGACGCTCAGGATGGTTTGGTGGAGTCAGATGTTTTAAGAATATTGGATCATAGATAAGGGCCGTGGTCATGCTATTTTATTGCTCCCCTGAGCAGGGAACTCCTTCTATGTAGGGTAGGGCACCCTTACCAAGGATGCCTTACACTTTTTTAAAGCACCTTTTTCACAAGATCAGGCACATCAAAAATGGTATCAGCAACAGGAACGTGAGCGGCCTGCAGTGCTGCCACTTTCCCCTGCGCGGTTCCGGTATTGCCGGAGATAATCGCGCCAGCATGGCCCATACGCTTGCCTGCGGGTGCGGTGCGTCCAGAGATAAAGGCAACGACCGGTTTGCTCATTGTTTTGATATATTCAGCGGCATCTTCTTCGTCGCTACCGCCGATCTCGCCACACATCACCACGGCTTTCGTCTGCGGATCAGACTCGAAGAGCTTGAGGTAGTCGCTGAACGTCGAGCCGATGATGGGATCTCCACCGATGCCGATGCAGGTGGATTGTCCAATACCGGCTGCGGTGAGCAGCGAGACGACTTCGTAGGTGAGTGTACCAGAGCGCGAGATGAAACCGACCGGACCGGGTGTGAACATCTGGTAAGGGATGATGCCGATCTTGCCGTGTCCTGGTGTGCATAACCCTGGGCAATTGGGACCGACAAGACGCGCTCCATGCTCACGTACCGCCAGGACCGCGCGCGTCATGTCAATAACTGGTATCCATTCGCTGATGCAGACAATCAGCTCAATACCTGCGGTAGCAGCCTCGGTAATGGCATCAGCGGCGAGTGGACCTGGCACAAAAATACAGGTCGCATTGGCGTCAGTGGCGATTTTTGCCTGCTCAACGGTATCAAAGACGGGTACGCCTTCTACCGTCTGACCGCCTTTGCCCGGCGTGACACCGCCGACAATCTTCGTGCCAGCTACTTGCATATTGCGCGTATGGTATTGTCCCTCGCGCCCGGTGATACCCTGTACAATAACCCGTGTCGTATTATCTAATAAAATACTCATCTTTAGCGTCCTTTGTCCCTGAGAGCGATGGCGGCAACGATCTTCTCGGCTGCATCACGCATATCTTTGCCCCAATCCAGTCCGGCGTCTTTCAGGATGGCGCGCCCTTCTTCAGCGCCTGTACCGGAGAGGCGTACGACGATGGGCATGCCTTCGGGCAGTTCTGCTTGAGCCATAATCACACCTTTTGCCACTTCTTCGCCGCGTGTAATGCCACCAAAGATGTTGACCAGAATGCCTTTGACCTGCGGATCGCGGGCAACAAACATCAGCGACCTGTACATCACCTCGGCTTTCGCTCCGCCTCCGATATCCAGGAAATTCGCCGGTTTCCCGCCTGATCTCGCCACCATGTCCAGCGTAGTCATGACCAGCCCGGCCCCATTCCCGATAATACCAACGTCGCCGTCGAGTTTGACGTAGGTCAAGCCCGCTTGTTTCGCTTCGTATTCGAGCGGATTGGCCTCTTCTGGCTCTGCCCAGGTAGCGTACTCTTTCTGACGGAATAAGCCGTTATCGTCAATCACGATCTTACCGTCTGCAGCTATGACCCGTCCGTCTGTCGTGAGTGCAAGGGGGTTAATTTCTGCCAGGCTGGCGTCACTCTCGATGAAGGCTTTAGCAAGGGCAGTAAGAATTATGCTGGCCTTATTGATGATCGAACGTGGGAAGCCCGCATTGGCAATGATGTCGCGAGCTTCAAATGGTCGTAATCCCCAATGCATATCGATAGGCTGCTGGATGATCTTTTCGGGAGTTGTCGCTGCGACCTCTTCGATATCAATGCCACCGGCAGTTGAAACCATCACTACGGGGGCCTGTGTCTTGCGATCAATGGTGATGCCCAGGTAGTACTCTTCCTTGATATCAATCTTGGAAGTAACAAGGACTTTTTCGACAGTCAGCCCTTTAATGTTCATGCCGAGTACTTTGGCAGCGGAGGCGCGTGCGAGTTCAGGAGTGTCTCCAAACTGTATGCCGCCAGCTTTGCCGCGCCCACCGACATAGACCTGCGCTTTGATCACAACTGGTCCGCCAATCTCGCGGGCAATAGTTTCAGCCTCTTCTGGGGTAGACGCCACGCGTCCTGGTTGTACCGGAATGCCATAGCGTCCCAGAATATCTTTGGCTTGATACTCATGGATTTTCAAAATAGTTGCTCCTTGTACTACGTGTCGTATTGTACAGCCTTGTACGCTCTCACTATTGTAAAGAATTTGCACTCAGCACGCAAGTTGCTATGCTGGGACTTTGCGATTCTCAGGCCAGCGTTCTCAAGCAGGAGTACTCATTGCATCAGCAAATCCTCTGGATGATGAATGTGCATGAAGCGGTTACTTGGGTTCACCCCAATCCCAAAAGTGACCCTATATTCCCCTTGCCAGGAAGCAGAAAATGTGTAAAATCAGAAAAGAAGTTAGTAATAAGGTAAATGTATATAGTGAAATACTCAGCTTAGTTAGTGATCTTTGAGAAATCCATCAAGTTTGCGCTACGATGTGCAAGTAAAAACTATCGTGGGTACACGAGAAAGAGGCAACGATGCCAAGAAAATCAGGAGAAAACACATCAAAACCGACAGAGAGTGATAGTGGAGCAGGATCGCCACGCCCAGATGACAATCCTAGTCAAGATATGCTAATAAGATCGCTATATCAACCTCAAAATAGGGAAACCCGCCATCATTCTCTAGAGGATTATGCGGAAGGACCGGGTTTCCAACCAGAAGAAATGTTTCCAGTCACTGACGAAGATCTAAGAAGGAATATTAGTACTTATGCGAGAAATATACTTCCTCTACAATTTCAGCTAGCCGTGGAGAAGGCGATAAACGAAGCTGCGAAAGAGGGAAAAGCTGCGGATAGAAAAAAGCTGCGAAAGAGGGAAAGGCTGCGAACAACGATAGTTCACAGACGTAACAGTCTAGAGGACCTGGGTTGTTCACGGACTGTCCATGCCTGTGTTTATCTGTGAGGTGTTCTACTCCTTCTCATCTTTTCATGGTGCATTTTCGGTCCGCTTTGCCACCATCACTATTAGTCCACAACAGCTACAAATGACCGTTGCCTCCTGGGTTATATACAATCCAGGAGGCAACGTATGCGGTGTAGATGGTCGTTGCGTGTGTGCAAGCGCATCAATACTACAGACTTCCTCGGCACGTGAAGAGTACAGGTGATATAATGAAGAGAGTTAGAATAACCTGTGGCTTGGGATAGAAATGAGAGAGAAATCAATATAGGTATATTTCAACCTGGCTCTTGCGCTGACCCCTCGTGAGTAGGCACACTGGTGCTATGATAACCGACACGATGAGGTAGCTGTGGTTGGTTCAGATAAGGACAGATGGGCGTTCAACCATTTTTTGCTATCTCCCGTTGGGGCCGTTACAGAAAAAGAAAGTAGGAAGGGAGGCTCAGCCGTGAGCAGCGTTCTGCTTTTCTTGCGTGACTGGCTCAAAAGCTGGCAACTGTCCCTCTTCGAAAAAGTTATCCTCGTCAATAGTGTTATGCTGCTAGTGGAAGCTCTGGTGGGCCTATGGGTGACGAGCCATAATCTGGAGGCCCATCACTACCTGATCGATACCTGTTTTATCGTTGTGGCAACGCTACTTACATTACTGTTCAATTTGTTCTTGATGCGTGCCAGCTTCCGTCCGCTTTTTCATCTGCTTGCCACTATCCGTGAGGTAAGCTCAGGAAAAACACAGGCACGCGTGGCAGTGACGGCATCGTCAGCAGAGATTGGTGAATTAGGGCAGGCTTTTAATAGTATGCTGGATCGCCTGGAGACGGCACGCCGCGAGCAGACTATGCTGATATTTCAGGCTCAAGAGGATGAACGGCGACGGATTGCCTTGGAGTTGCATGATGAGGCGGGACAAAATCTGACGGCCCTGTTGATTCACGCTGAATTGCTCAATCAAAGCTTTCAGAGACTGCCAGCGACAGCCGTTGCAGAAGACGCATCCAGGCAACTGACGGCTCAACTGCAACAATTGACAAAGCTGACACAGTTGACATTGGACAATATTCGTATCCTGGCGCAGCAATTGCGCCCGAGCGTACTCGACGATCTGGGCTTGTTGGCCGCCTTCCGCTGGCTCAAAGAAGATGGTGAGCAGCGTTTACACTTGCAGGTGATACTGCATACTGAGGGTATGTTGCAGGATCTACCTGCCATCTACGAAACAGCTTTATTTCGCATCGCGCAGGAAAGTTTGACTAATGTCGCACGTCATGCTCAGGCGCAACAGGTGCATATTCAACTGCGACGTGAGCCACACGCTCTTTGTTTACAGATCCAAGATGATGGTTGTGGCTATCATCCTGGGCCTGCCGGATCAGGTATCTTAGGCATGCGTGAACGGGCTACGCAACTGGGTGGTACGTTGGCGATCCACTCACGAGATCCCGGAACGGCTGTGCAGGCAGTATTGCCACTACCCGCTATAATAGCAGGAGAGAAGACATCCAAAGCACTCAGTCCAGGAAGAGGCTAGTGACACTCCGCATGGGCTAAAGCCCAGCGGCTTCTTCCCTGTTGCCAGGGTCGAATTTCTCGCCTATTACTAAGCGAGCTACGCGAATGGTATTGCTACCATCCGTGGGGCGTGCCATGTCGCCCAACTACTGTGCCGGAGCACAGATACTTTTGTACGCTTGTTTGGAATCGCCTACACAATGCAATTGCTCTCTTTAGCAAGTAGCCGTGGTCTCAGGCAACACGGTAGTGTTTTTACCGCTAGCCCTTCGCTAGCGAACCCGTACACTATTCAGTTCTCAAGGTACTAAAAGGATTATAGCAAAACGACATTTAAATGTACATACATATTTGGGAGTATTTTTCACTCTTCTCAGTCAACAGGCAAGAGCTAAAGCCGAAAGCACCTAACTCCTCTCAGTCAGATGAGCGCGATAGCGCTAGAAGCGATAGCTTCGTTTCTGACTGTTTTAAGAGGGTTACCACGGATTGAAATCACGTGGCTTGCGGTGGGCTAAAGCCCAAAAACTGTCAGTGTCAGGAACCCGATCCCCTAAAAGGGGATGGGCTTGCAAACTAAGGTTTTTTATGGCGACAGAGACACCTATCCGTGTATTGCTTGCCGATGACCACGAGATCTTGCGCCAGGGTCTTAAATTGTTATTCGAGACACAACAGGATATGCAGGTAGTGGGAGAGGCACGTACAGGAATAGAAGCGATAGAGCAGGCAAAAAAGCTGATGCCGGATGTCGTTGTGATGGATATTACGATGGCAGGTATGGATGGGCTGACGGCTTGCCAGTACATACGCAACGTCCAACCAGTAATCCAGGTACTTATGTTGACCATGCATGAAAGTGAAGAGTATTTTCTGCAGGCTTTACGCATGGGGGCAGCGGGCTATCTCGTCAAGAAGGCTGCTCCCGCCGAACTCAGCGCTGCAGTACGCACAATTGCACATGGTGGTGCCTATCTCTATCCTGGCTTAGCGAAGGCGCTCATCCACGCGTATCTTACAACTGACATGCCAGCAAATGCATCCTTCGTGGTACAGAAGCCACAGAGCATCGCGCGCGATAGCTCGCTGGCACAGGTCCTCGCTGTTTTGACACCACGTGAAATGGAAATTCTGAAGTTGGTAGCAGCAGGGCATACCAACCAGGAGATCGCTGACCGATTAGTACTGAGTATCAAAACGGTCCAGGCGCACCGTGCGAACGTCATGGAGAAGCTGGGTCTCCACGATATCACACATCTCGTGCGTTTTGCTATTTATTATGGCTTAATTGCAGCGGAACCCTGAACCACCGGGCAGCAGTGCGCATTTTTTATAATATATTCTGTGGGATATCTGCTGTCTATTGCGTAACCATCCTTCTTAGAATAGAAAAGTTTTCTCTCCAGATCAGTTCCATGTGTCATTCTGTGCCCCCCTGGAAGTTCTGGGTCATAGCTTATTGCTTCAACAAGAGCAACTATGATATCATCGTGCCAGCTACTGTCCGTAAAGGGGGATCATTGACGTATGCAATTTATCAAATCAAAAAAGCAAGTTATTACCTGTCCACAATGTGATAATGTGGTGCGTATCGATGCAGATTTCTGTAACATCTGTGGGCAGCCACTCAGAGGCACTTCGTCTAAACCTCAATTAGTAAAGCCAGCGGCGGCTATTGCGCCACCTCAGCCAGCAGCTACTGAACAAATCGAGGAGGAAGAAGAAGAGTATGAGTATGAAGAAGAGGAAGAAGAGTATGAAGAAGAGGAAGACGCTGAGTTATTGTCAGACGCCACCAGCTCAGATCCAGTAATCATCCCTTCTGCTCCAGGCGAAATCCTCAATCTTTTGCAACATTTACAGGATCACAGCGCACAAATAGACCGCTATTTCCCAGCAGACTTGCCGGGAAAGGCCTTAAAATTATCACAATGGAAAAAACAACTGCAGCGGGCATACACCTGTGCAGAAACTCCTTGATCGTCCGCCACTGCAACAGATTGAATCACAGCAGGTGCTCAAGTTGCGCTACCATCTTGCAGAGGCCGCGCGCGCGCTCAACTTCACTCGCGAGTATACGGTGAAGGTGATTGGGCATGCTGGCGCGGGCAAAAGCACATTGTTGGCGGCAATGGTCGGACAGGATATTTTTCCGCGTCTGGCGGGTGGTGCCGTAACAGGCGTGCGTACCAGAATACGGCTCGCCAATGAGCAAGAAGCAGAGGAACTGCGTGTCCATTTTATGACGCGTGTCGCTTTTGATGACCTACTCAAACAGACGCAGCAGAGTATCCAGCAGACGTCGAATCCACGTACGCGCGAAGCTCTTTCAGAGGAGCTAGCTATCCTGCTGAAGGCTGTCGAAACCTTTGGTGAGCTGTATTTGCAAGATGACCAGCCCCACATTGAGGTTATTCCACGCGAGCATTGGAAGGAAGAGAGCAGCCGCTATATCGAGGAACCCCCACGCGATAGCGACAAGCCACGTCTGATCCGTTTGATTGACTATGTAGAATATACACTCCATCCCCATGCGCAGGCGCTACTCCCACCGGGAAGTGTGCTGGTTGATCTCCCTGGTGGAGCGGCAGGACAACTGCGCCACGATGCTATTTTACGCGAAGAATTGAATGAAGTCGATGCCGTCATTCTGGTCATCGGGAACAATCGTTTTGGCGATGATGATCGTACGCAGCGCATCTTTGAACTGGTCAAACGCAAAATTACGCAGGGGCGAGCCTCAGATGTGGCGGCGCGCATGGTTTTTCTCACTGTGACCCACTGGGATGAGATCAACTCGGCTGCCAGCCTGGAAAAGGCGTTGGGCAGTTTGCGACCCTTGCAGCGCGATCTGCCAGAGAACTATAGTAGCTATCATCATCACGGACCCGGGAATGACTATTTCTTCTATCCTTTGCGCGGGGTGGACGGACTGCTGGCAACGCTTGGTGTAGCAAAGCAGCAACTGGGTAGCGACCGCGAACAGGAGGGACGTGACTATAGCGGGCGTATCCTCAGTGTCTATCCAGAACTGCTCAAACTTGACGCAACGTTGCCTGCGACTGCTCGTGCGCAAGATTTCCAGAAAGTGACGCTCAAACAGCATGAAGCCATGTTACGCTTGAGCGGACTTCCCGAACTGCGGCGAGATCTACAGGCATTCTTGACAAGTAATCGGTATGAAGTACAACTACGGCAGGCCGAAACGCAATTGGCATTAGCATTACAATTGCTGGAAGATCTGTGTTGGGAACATCTGAATGATCTCGGTATCCACAGCCAGGATATACAGGAACTGTTACTAGAAATACAGCAGCGCAAGAGTAAGCGTGGTGCCAAGCGCTTTGAACAGTTACAGAAGCGCACAAACCAGATGTATACTGCCTGGCATGAGGCACTTGGTCTGTTTGATGAAACTATGAGTAGCGAGGACAATCTGTTCCATCACGCTCTAGTGACGGCGCATGACCGCGCGCTGCGACGTATTAAGTCGCGCATTATGCAAGGGCACTTCGATCACTTTATCAGGATGAGTAATCGCACCTACACGACCTCACCAGCCATGGAAATAGGCAATCGTTGGGTGGATATTGATGGTTGGGGCCTGATCAATGAACTGCGTGTCAGCTTTAGCGCTGCTCTGGAGCGTGAAATAAACGAACCTGCGCGCACCCTGGCAGAAGCATTTCTTATTCCCATCTCGCATAACGAAGAAATTGCTGGCACATTAGATATTGAGCACGTCGCGCTTGGCGAGTTTGGTGGTGATTTGGACGAGATTCAGAAAGCCTACAACAAGCTCAAACGGAGTATTCGTGAGCGCTCACGCGATATCTGTCTCTATGTGACGATGGGTGAATTGCTCAATGAAGAGAAGTATGCACCGACCAAAGATGATCCCGCTGTGAACGCGCTATACCGACTCTCTGCCGTGCAGAGCAGGGAAGAAGAAACTCATCCAGCAAGCCCGGCAGTTGATGGGTCCGATCCTGGATGTGATCTGTGCACGGCTTGCTCAGAGTACCGAACGTCGTATCACCCATCTCTTCCGCTATGAGCTAGATAAGTTAGAGGTCCGCCAGGTATACGACAATGATCGCCTGGATGCCAGGCCAGCCAATGTGCCAGGCGTCTTTGCTGATCTGGTCAATCGTCTCTACAGTCTGCTGACCGAGCGTATTATTACGTCTGAGGCGCTGCGTCAACAGCTAGACGCGCTCCAGGCTGAGAGCGAAGTTGTTGTTGATCACTGGGTGGATCTTCTGCGTGATACCGAGACGCTGAGAACCATCCATCGACAAAATTAGTCTGTCGAGGGCATTTCGTAAAGAGACATTACACCCATTTGCGAGGGTGTTGTAAGACTGCTTGTAGCCGCTCTTCCTCACTGCCTGGCTCGGGATGGTAATCATATTCCCAGCCAGCCAGCAGCGGCAACGATAGCAAAATGCTCTCTGTGCGCCCCGCTGTCTTGAGACCAAAGGCCGTACCACGGTCGCAAATGAGGTTGAACTCGACATAGCGTCCATGGCGCAGGCGTTGCCAGCATTGCTGCTGTTCACCGAAGGGAAGATCTTTGCGTCGTTCTACTATTGGTAAATATGCAGGAAGGAAAGCCTGCGCGCAACTGGTTGTCAAGGCAAAGAGTGTCTCGCGCTCATGCTTATTGAGATTGCCTAAGAAAATGCCACCCACGCCACGATGTTCCGCACGGTGCGGAAGATAGAAGTACTCGTCGCATGCCTGCTTAAAACGGGGGTAGAAGGCTACATCATGGTGATCGCAGGCATCCTTGTGGGCCTGGTGAAAGTGCATCACATCATCTTCAAAGAGATAATTTGGTGTCAGATCGGCGCTCCCACTGAAGTACCAGGAATTGGCAGCGCTCCCGTCTCCCAGTTCAAAGTAGCGATAATGAGCATGTGCGGTAGGCGCAAATGGATTGTGTGGGTGAATGATCAGGCTGATGCTCGTCACAAAGAAAGGAGCTTGCTCGCCGGTTATATCGACTTTCGCTGCTCGCGCAGCGTCCCGCGATAGTAATCCGGTCACGGTTGACATATTGACACCGGCTTTTTCGAACACAGTGCCACGCTGCATGACGCGGCTGATACCAAAACCACCCTCTGGGCGTGTCCAGGCATCTTCCTGGAAACGTGTACCATCTATTTTCTCTAGTGTCTGACAGATAGTATCCTGAACTCCACGGACCATCTGTTCCATGCGTACGCGCATGGTTGCTGATTTTTGCATAGCGTTCACAACTTCTCTACGCTTGCCTGGGCATACTCATCGCTAGAGCTATAGGTATGCACGAAGTCGACCAGACGACGTATATTGTCTACAGGCGTCCCTGGTAAAATACCGTGGCCCAGGTTAAAAATGTGACCGGGATGTCCTGCAACCTCATCTAGCAGTTGTCTGGCGCGCCTTTGCAACTGCGGCCAGGGAGCAAAAAGCGTCACCGGGTCCAGATTTCCCTGTACTGCGGTGCTATAGCCCAACTGTTGGCGGGCTTTAGCCAGATCGATGTGCCAATCAATACCGATAACATCACCGCCAGCCTCTTGAAGCAAATCGAGCATGCCGCTAGTATTCGTGCCAAAGTGAATAATCGGCACATTGCCCTGACGTGCAATCTCAATAGCACGCTGACTGTAGGGCAAGACGTATTCACGATAATCAAGCGGGCTGAGCGCACCAACCCAGCTATCGAAGAGTTGTAATGCCTGGGCACCGGCCTGGGCCTGCGCCAGTAAATAATGACCCACCACCTCACTCAACTTCTCCATCAAGCGTTGCCAGGTAGCTGGTTCACTCATCATCAGCCCTTTAGTGTAAAGATAGTTGCGACTGCCGCCACCTTCGATGGCATAGGAGGCCAGCGTAAAAGGGGCACCGCTAAAGCCAATGAGTGGGATGCCGCTCGGCTCCAATTCCTGGCGCACGAGTTTAATGGCATCGAGTGTAAAGCCCAGGCTTTCCTGTGGTGGTAATACACGCAGTGCCGCGACGTCCGTGCTACTACGCACCGGATTGTGGATAATTGGCCCCTCACCTTTGCCAAACGACAACTGGAGTCCCATACCTTCCAATGGTGGCAAAATATCGGCAAAAATAATCGCCGCGTCCAGGTCGAACGCGTGGATGGGCTGCATGGTCACGGAGCAGGCCAGTTCAGGTGTCTTAATAATCTCTAAAATACCATACTGCTCGCGTAACGCGCGATACTCGGGCATATAGCGACCTGCCTGGCGCATTAACCAGACCGGTGTTGCATCAACCGACTGGCACTGGCACGCGCGTAAGAAGCGTGCAACGCTTGTACCCGCTAAAACAGGCGAGGATGATGGGTAGTGTGACATATGTCTTCCTTAATAGATAGTATCGTTGGTGTTTCGCTGCTGGTGATCGTTGTGCAAGATAGGCACACACAAGTTGTGCAGGACTATTACCCATAAGCATTCAGAAACGCAACTCTCACCCCTCTTAGACCGCCACAAACGCGGCTGCCGCCGCTGGCTTCGCCCATGTGGCGGAGCGGAGATGGCTAGCAATGTGCTGGGGCACATTGCTCATCTGAATGCAAGGAAATATATAATGGCCTGACCCAGGTATATAATAGCGTGCGATGAGCTGTGTGGCAACCTCAAAACCTACAAAAATATACCAAATGTGCTATTGGCTTCGTAGAATTCCTCATGATTGCGTCTTCAATTTTCAGCGGTATACCTCTGATAAAAAGACTACGAAGTACTATATAGCTACCTTTTTGCTTTCCTTGCAGTTTACTTTGTCTCCTCACCTGCAAGTATGATAAAGTGTTGATAGGTGCTTAAATACTTTCGGAACTATTTGAAATATCTATAATGTCCTATATATACCTTTTGCCCGATATCAAGGTGAGTTTGAGCTGAAGAAGCGAATACACTGGGATAGTTGTTGTAGAACCGGTCAGTTCTGCATTTGCATATACTGGTTGTCAGATCTCGAGTGAGCTATCTGACCAATGATGGCTTTTTGAAAAAATGTGAAGTTTTAGCGCGCACAAAAGGAGGAAATAAATCTATGATTGGTCGTGGAGGAGAATTTCCCAAACAAGGGCCTGGCAAAGGTGGAGACCCTGGCGAACGTAAAGATGTCAAAGAACCTGCAGCTGGTAAAGACACTGAAGGAGTTATGAGTGATATTACTCGGTCATCTAAAGCGTATCTACCCGAGAAGCAGAAAGAATCTGAAGGGTCGACGGACAAAGCACGTGAGGTGCTAGATAAATGGGAAGCCATATCGACTGTCAAGTATTCATTGCTATTGAAGAAGGTTGAGACACGCAGGTCAGACGAGTTAAAGCAGGTTGACGCTGCGGTTGCAGAGCTACGTAGCGTTTATCAGCAGGGTAAAAGCGAGGTTGAGCCTCAGCAACTTGAAAGCGAGGGTAAGTCTAAGCAAGCTGAAAGCAAGGATAAGTCTAAGCAAGCTGAAAGCAAAGTTGAGCCTCAGCTAAGTGAAAGAAGGATCGAACTTCATGCTGCCTTAAATGTACAGAGGCAGGTGGAAAATTGGGAAGCAAGTGGTTCTCCTGAAAAGGCCAGTAAGCGAGACGATGCATTTACACAGTTGAAGGGTGCCATAGGAAGCATTGTTGATAATTTCTATAGCAAATCAGAGCAGAAGATGCGGAGTGCGTCATCTTCAGACGGTCTCTCAGGCCGCGTACGCATTCATGGAACAGATGCAATTGCAGATATCTTGTCTACAGGTGAAGTTTATGGAGGTACAGCCGCATTAAAATTGCTTGGTACCGATGGTAACCAGAGAAAAGACGTAGGATTATCTCAAGGTGAAGGAGGTGCACGTGCCCAGGTACAACATTTTTATATGGCTGTGACGAATGACAACGGAGTAAACTCCAAACCAGGAAATGCGTTTGTGAAAGGAAGACAGGCTGCTGAAAGCAAATTACGCGAGGGACCGCAAGGCCATCTGCCTTCGTGGAAACATGGTATGCGTCCATTGATGGGTGTTATAGAATTCGGATCTCCCCCGGATGATACCGATCTAGTGGAAGATGGGGAAAAGATTCGTTCAATTCAAACAGAAGAAATAAATAGAGATCATCGTTCAACATTACCGATAAAGGATTTAAATCCTGTGGGAAATCCGTATGGTGAACGAAGGAGACGCAGTGCGCATGTTTGAATATGTTGCAGCTACAAATCCAGAGCGGCTGTCGCAATTACCTTCAAGGATCAGTGTCTTAAAGGACACATCCTGGGAAGGCGGTGGGCTGAATGAATCAAGAAACCTGCTCGGAAACACTGGAGACTATCGGCGTTTGATGATGACAGACGATCCTGCGCAGTGGCGTACATATAACACGCAAGAGGTTTTAAGATCACTTGGCTACACTGGGGAGACATCCGAGTGAGCTACTTTGATGGAAGACAGCAGTCTCAGCTCAGTATGGTTGGTCGCTCGTCCACCAAATAGCTTCACAAGCTGTTTGCTATCAGCAAATCATTAGAAGCCAGATCACATAGTCAAACAAAAGGGAGAGGATGTCAGCGAGCGCTAGCGTCCTCTCCAGAGCGACAGGTGGTCGTCCCCGAAAGCAGAGATGTTTCCTGTTACCGTATGCTATGATTGTCCAGCACCCGTGGTTGCTGGCTGTTGTTGACTCTGTCCAGCCAGGCTAATGCGCTTGGGACGGCTCGCCTCGCTCACCGGAAGCTGGATCGTCAGTATCCCATTCTGGAAGGTCGTTTGAATGTTGTTGGGATCAATTGGTTTGGGAAAGGTAATCGTCCGTTCAAACGAGCCTGAGACGATTTCTCGGGATAACCAAGTGTGTCCCTGCTGATGGCGCTCCGTCCGACTCTGCTGAGGTGGTTGGGTTTGTTGTCCCCCATTATGCTGCCCTGGCTGTGGTGCATTTTGCTGTTGCGACGTACTTTGTGTCTGGCTCTGGGGTTGCTCCTCGTGCTCTTTCTGATAGCCGTATTGACCACGAATTGTCAGGGTGTTCTGATCAACCATCAGTTCGATATCTTCTGGTCGCACCCCAGGGAGCGCAACATCTACGTCATAACCATGTGCTGTCTCACACACATCCATGGGTACCAGCAGAGATGGTGAGCCAGGCATCAAACTGGGATGTACAAAACTCCGTTCGAATAGTTGATCCATTGCTCGACGAAGACTGAATGCATCGTGGAAAGGATCGTAACGCGTAATCATAGATCTGTACCTCCTTTTCTTTGGCTGTTTGTCACAGCCAGACCTTCTTGATCATCACCATAGAGAGTATAGGTTGTAGATGCCGTATTGTCAAGTATTTATATTACCTCATCTACTATTTATATGAAGCAAAAAAGTTTCATGAGAGTTGCCAGAGTCTGCAATGAGAACTATGAGAAATGAGCAGCAAAAGACGAACGGGCTGCGTGTTCAAACTACGAAGTACTAGCCCGTTCTATCTGCTAGCAAGTGCGCCGGTACATTTACTGAGAGTACTGAGGTGAGACTTCCCCAAGCATCTTATCCAAGGTCTCGCGTTTGATACGGTACGCCTGTCTCGTATTGACATGGGGTAAGACAACTGCCTCAAGAACTCCTTGTTTCACCCAACGACGTACAGTTGTGCCATCCACTCGTAGAATACGGGCAACTTCCGCTACTGTTAGTAAATCACTCATACCTCTTCCTTCCTTTGGGAACCAGGCGTCTTCATCAAAAAATCCTTCGTGGAGACCCACCAACGTTCACGCGGTGGCAGAAAACAAAGACTGCCGCAGCAGTGCTCTCGGTCAAGCCCCGAAGGGTGCCCTTTTTAGCAGAAAGGACGAAAACTGTTGACCGATGACGGTCCACTCCTGGTCAAAGCCAGGGTGTGATGACCCTTCGCGATAGCAAGACTGGCATAGGTCCGTGACCATCTGCTTCGGCGTGGCAGGCAATGGGACGAGCTAGGGTGACACTCGTCCATGCTTTCGGGGGGTCCCTGGCGTGAAAACCAGGAACCACCTCTTTCCTAGCCAGTAACACTGCTGCCTGAGCAGTGAGTTCCCTCACGGTTCAAGCCCGCTAGTCAGGAGCTTTCGTTGCGCTAGCCGCTTCGCAAGCCTGTCCCATTGAATGGGACTGGTCCCTGACTTGTTCGTCAATGTGTAGACGGGAAAAAAGCGCGTAAGACCTCCATAAGAGAATAATATGTAGCATATTGTAATACAATGGGAGGTATTTGTAAAGACATCGAAATAGGGAGAAGAAACAAGAGAATTTACATATGAGTTATCCTGCACTGTTTTGATGCCCGAAATGCCTCTTTTCTTTTCTCTCACAGTGAGCCTGGCGGTAAATGCTCGTTTTCATCCCAGACCTTCGCATCTCCTTTGTTATAGGTACCACTTGGCAGTGAGCCTCCTGGAAAGAGGCGCTCAAGCAACGCACGAGAACCAGTCCAGTTTCTAAACCTTGGTCGCCTTTTATTAGCAGAAGCACGCACGCGTTTGTGGCTGCGTGGACGTAGCAGGAGGGATATGTATACGAAAAACCAGAGTAAGACAACGATGGACAGGAACCAGAGTAACTGGCCTGTCGTTTCAAATCGCAGTAGCCAGAAAAATACGCCTACAATTCCCAATATCAATGCACCTATGAACGGGACTTGCCAGCTCTTCATGATCGTATACCTTTTCTCGTATCCCATGGCTCCAACTGGAGTGGCTATATGCTTGTTTTCCTGATACAAATTCGCTTGAACCTCTTAGCATTACATGGAAAGATCCTTGATAAAATAGAGCACTCTCTTTTTTGCTTGAGGATATTATTATACTAAACATAACATATATACATAAAATGACGTTGCGCGTTAGCAAAAACAAAAATGCAAGGATGGTGCTCTCTTTAACGAGTCTTTCTGCGACCAAGCAATACGAGCATTGTCAGGAGCGCGATGCCTGCTCCTAACATGAGCACGAGCACTTGCCGTTGTTTTTGCTTTGTCGCTGTGCGTGCTTGTGGTAAGCTATATAACCCTCCTGCATGATAAGCTGCGTCGAGTAATTGTATTGGATGCATAACCTCTAGCGGCAAGTTGTGTTGTCGTGCGCCCATCGCAATCTGCATCATACAGCCTGGATTGCCTGTGGCAATGACGCTTGCGCCGCTAGCTGCGACATGTGCCATCTTGCGCTTCAGCAATTTCTGGGCCATCTCTTGCTGCGTGAGGTTGTAAATACCGGCGCTACCACAGCACCAGTCTGCTTCTGGCAAATCAACCAGGGTCACGCTGGGAATCGCTCTGAGCAATTGACGCGGTTGGTACTTGATCTTTTGTCCATGCCATAAGTGACAGGCATCATGATACGCGACAATCTGGTTCACCTCACCCATCTGCTGGTTTATGTTGATACTGCCCAGGAACTCGCTAATATCCTTAACTTTCTCGCTAAACGTCTGTGCGCGGTGGGCGTACTCGGGATCATCGCGCAACAGGTGAGCGTATTCTTTAAGGGTAGAGCCACAACCGGCTGAATTGATAATAATCGCATCGCAACGATATGTCTCGAACTGCGCAATATTGTGCCTGGCAAGCGCTCGTCCCTGCTCGGCCTCCCCGCTGTGGATGTGTAAAGCGCCGCAACAATGTTGTTGCAGAGGTGTGATAACTTCACAACCATTGGCTGCGAGCACACGCAATGTTGCTTCATTGATATCATGGAAGACTTGATCCATAATGCAACCACTCACGAAGCCAACGCGGTAGCGGCGCGTTCCACTTGCCGGTGTGATTTCCGGCAGGCGTCGTGGTACGACGTCTCCCCTGGCTGCATCCATTAATGCTTCCGGGAGCATAAGTTTGCCTTTAAATGCTGTTGGCAGGTTGTTTATGACCGCAAAGAGACCACTACGGTGCACGAGTTTTTGGAAGCCACTACGCTGGTAGAGTTTCAGGCCGCCAAAAACGAGAGAGAGGACGCTGCGTGAAGGGAGCATACACTTGAAGAAGAAGTGATGGAGGAGCGTTGTTGCGAATGATCTGTGTCGTGCTGTTGCTGCGGGCCACTCTTCATACTCGGCACTTTGGGGTAACTCGAGACTTTCCTGTGCAGCCGTGGACGTTACGGCAAGCTGGATATGTTCGCGTGCGGCCTCGATCAGCTTACCAAACTGTACCCC
The DNA here is from genome assembly GCA_963802635.1 of uncultured Chloroflexia bacterium. Taxonomy (GTDB): domain Bacteria; phylum Chloroflexota; class Ktedonobacteria; order Ktedonobacterales; family Ktedonobacteraceae; genus CAVTLG01. The sequence goes on from CAWDJJ010000002.1 coordinate 329,173, forward strand.
TGAAGGACAGGCTGTTTCACAGGCGCGACAGCCGACGCAGCAATCCATATGCTCAACGAAGTTGCTGGTGAGCGCGAGTTTTCCCTCGGCAACTGCACGCATCTGGTAGATACGCCCGCGCGGAGAATCGCATCTCAGTACCCAGTACTGCATAGGTTGGACAGACGGGGAGACAAAAACCGCAGTGGATGCACTGACGCATTAAATCATAGGTATGCGTATGGCGGCGTAGTGGTCCCATCGTGGGGGGGATGACATGTTGCGCAACTGCGTGGGGTTGTGGGGACTCCGTGCTCATACATACCTCCGTAGGTCATATGCCTTGCGTTTCTGAATGTACATGGGTATCAGGTGCCTGATTGCAACGGCTGTGCCGCAACAACCGTGACTTCTTGTCGATTATGAAACAACTGGCGCGCTTGTACGAGAGCGTAGCGTGTACTGAGTAGACGCCTGGCCTCCTTGAACGTTGTCAACGGGTTAATCTCCGCCGTTGCGTGCGGTAATTTGAACACACTCAGTACAAAGCCATCATTGCGTAAACAGAGGGACGCTCTCGCAAGTAAACGGGCTGCTTCTCGTGCATCCATGCGCATATCATTGACGATGACATCAAAGCGCTTATGCCGCTGTAAGGCTTGCTCCAGAAACTCTTCCGCGTAGCCGCGATAGTGTGTGAGTCTCGGATGTTTTGCCAGGCGTGGGTCCAGGTTTGCTGGATCGACGGCCACAACGGACATGCCTGCTTCTAAGAGTAAGCGCGTCCAGCCACCAGGTGCAGCACCCAGATCGAGTGCTTGCCCTGCTGATGGTAGTATAACACCAAAGACATCCTGCGCTTCAAGCAGCTTGAACTCTGCCCGACTAATCTGCTCGTTTATTTGGGCAAAGTGACGATTGCCGCCAGGCCAACTGCTGAGGTTTTCCTCGGCACTAGAGATACCGATATAACATTTCTGCATAGTGCAAAGCAATGAAATCACCATGGCAGGCTTTTTGATAGATTCGACGGCACCGGTTTCTTCTGCCAGAGCCTCTGCCAGTTCACGGTTGAGTTGTCCGCTGCTATATGGTCGTTCGCCGAGGCTTTTATCTGTCTGGATTAGCCGCGACTGTACGGCGAAGCGAGTGCCACGTTCTAACAGGCGTATGTCTGGTAGCTGGATGGTGGCGATGGCGATAGTGCCCACATCCTGTGCACTATTCGCTAACTCTATCGTTGTTTGTACGGGAGCAAGGTGACGTACAAAAATTGGGCGTGTCGCGGCTACTCTTCTCATAAGCTTGAGAGGCTCGTCTATACTACAAAGCAGGATGCCTGGAGCCAGCTCCTCAACAAAGGAGAACCCATTATCCAGTTGTTTGAGTTCTGCCTGTGCCGCCTGTACAAACTCAGGATGTGCGGTTACTATCATGAAATTTTCTTTATTCAAACTTTTCCTATAGGTTTCTATGTAAATGCTCTCCGTCGGTGTGTGCTGTCGCCGTTGAAGTTCTGGGGCGATGGTATCTTAACATTAAGCATGTGAACGTGTTGCGCAATGTATTAAGAGGGTCAGCAGATTGATGTGCCAGAGCACAAATACAGTTGCCAACTGCTGATAGTTAGCGTGTGTTCTTGTCATCTAGTATCGTCGAAGCGTGGGGCCTTGTCAACCCACGAACAGGAGATTTTGTCGCGCGCACTTTCCTATACTCCGCAATCGCATTCGACTCCATAAGCGAATTTGACAAAAAATGAGTGAACCGTAAGAAGATAGATTGTTTCGATATATGTTATAATTTTGATGCTATAGGTCGTTCCATCTAATGGGAGATTTTTTAAGATAAAATGTCACAAAAACATGAGCATGAACCCAAGCGATCTATTCCACTGTGGGCACGATGGTTCATCGCGCTTGTTGTATTTTTCATACTTATAGGAGGTATGATTCTCTGGATTATTCAAGGAAACCAGTCTGTTTTCCCTATAGCAGTGCTTAGTACTCTTGGTATTCTATTTGCATTTTTTCAAGTATTTCCATTTCATATGCTTTTTTCTGGTGACAAACAGAAGCATTCTCCAACGGCAACGTCGCCGCCACTTTCAAATAATCAAACTTCTTTTCCGTTATCACTTTCTTCTGGGCAGCCCCATTCTGCTGATATCGATAAAACCTTTCAAATTCCTGCAGCTCCAAGTACCGCTATACAAACCGCAGTCACTCAGCAGAACCTTGTAGAAACTCTCAAAATTGACTGGAATGAAGCGCCCTATATCAAGTGTTTGTATGGAAGGGATAGGGAGCTAGCAAAACTGAGTCAATGGATAATAGACGATCACTGCAAGGCAGTCACATTGGTGGGTATGGGGGGCATTGGTAAGACAACACTTGCTATCACCGTAACAAAGCAATTAAAAGATAAATTTGACTATATATTTTGGCGTTCGTTGCAAAATGCCCCTTCACTTAAAAGTATTTTAGCAAATAGTATTTTATTTTTATCAGATCAGCAGAATGTAAATTTACCGAAGGATATAGATGAGCAAATAGTATTATTGATTAAATATTTACAAAAACAACGATGTTTATTAATATTAGATAATTTTGATACACTTATGAAAAAGGGTAAATACGCTGGTCAGTATCGGGAGGGCTACGACGGATATGGTAGGTTAGTTCATCGGATAAGCGAAGCGGATCATCAGGGTTGTCTTCTGCTAACATCCCGCGAGAAACCAAAGGAGATAGCATATCTGGAAGGAAAATTTTCAATGGTTCGTTCGCTGCTACTCTCAGGCGTAGAGCAATTGGCTGTGCAAGAGATTTTACAAGGCAAAGAATTGTTTGGATCAAACGAAGCTTGGGCCACATTGACGCAATTTTATTCTGGGAATCCACTTGCGTTGAAATTATATCGGAATCGATTCAAGAGTTGTTCCGCGGTGATATTTCCCAATTTCTTAAGGAAAAAGGAAAGATGATAGGTAATATTAATAGCCTTTTAGAGCAACAATTTAACCGACTTTCAATACAGGAAAAAGATGTTATGTATTGGTTGGCGATTGAACGTGACCCTGTGTCATTAGACGATCTGCGGAGTGACATCGTATCCTCTTCTCCCACAAAGAAGGAATTGCTAGATATTTTAGTTTCTTTGTTGCGGCGATCAATGATAGAGACCAGTGGCGTTACGTATTTTAATTTGCAACCTATGATTATGGAATTTATAACTGATAAATTAATTGATTTGGTGTATAACGAGATTTCTATGGAAAATATCGAGCTGTTAGAAAGCCACGCTTTGATTAAGGCAGAAGCAAAAAATTATATTAGAGAGAGTCAAATTCACCTTATTCTTACTCCTTTATGTCAACGTTTGCTAACAAACATGGGGAAACAAGAGATTGAGAAAAAAATCAAATGTTTGCTCTCAGCATTGCGTGAAACGCATCCTCAGAAAGCTGGTTATGCAGCCGGGAATTTGTTGAATTTACTAATTCAATTACGCTTTGACCCGCATAGCTACGATTTTTCTTATTTAATGCTTCGGCAAGTGTATCTACAGGGGGTCATTTTTCCTGGTGCCAATTTGGCTCATGCTACCTTCGAAGCATCAGTTTTTACTGAGACATTTGGTAGTGTTCTTTGTGTATCGCTTAGCTCAAGTGGAAATTTACTAGCGGTAGGAACTATTCATGGCGAACTTCGGATATGGTTAATTCCTAGTGGTACTTTGCTGTTTGCTTTACAAGGGCATACGGATTGGGTATGGTCAGTCGTCTTTAGCCCTGATGGATCAATGGTCGCCAGCGCTGGTAGTGACCAAACCATTCGTTTGTGGGAAACTAGCACTGGGCGATGTCTCAACATCCTGCAAGGGCATACTAATGAGGTGAGATCAATTGCTTTTAGCCCTGATGGAACGCTTATAGCCAGTGGTAGTACAGATCAAACCATTCGTTTGTGGGAGACTAGCACTGGTCGGCAACTCAGGACTTTGCAAGGCCACACGAATTGGGTGTGGTCAGTCGCGTTTAATCTCGATGGAAAACTCCTAGCCAGTGGGAGTGAAGACCAGAGTGTCCGCATTTGGGAAACTGATACTGGCAACTACCTCTCGATACTACAAGGGCATACCAATCGGGTCCGATCAGTTACTTTCAGTCCTGACGGGAAAACTGCAGCTAGTGGTAGTGAAGACCAAACCATTCGCCTCTGGGAAGTTAGCACTGGTCAATGTATTAAAACGTTACAGAAACACACCAGCCGAGTGTACTCAGTCGCCTTTAGTCCCGATGGGGTACTCTTGGCCAGTGGCAGCGGTGATCAAACTGTACGCTTATGGGATATCAATAGCAGCCTATGTCTTAAAACGCTGCAAGGCCATACTAATTGGGTTCGATCAATTGTTTTTACTTCAGACGGGAACTTACTCGCTAGTGGTAGTGAAGACCAAACGGTTCGTCTTTGGGAAGTGAATACCGGTCGGTGCCTCAGAACGCTGCAAGGCTATACCAATCCAGTCTATGCAACAGTCTTCAATCCAGATGGAAGTCTGCTAGCCAGCGGGAGTGAAGATAAAGCTATTCGCTTTTGGGATGTGAGTACTGGCCAGTGTCTTAGGACCCTGCTGGGTCATACAGATCCGATATGGTCAATGGCTTTCACGCCAGATGGAAGTACGTTGGTCAGTGGGAGTGAGGATCAAACTGTCCGTATTTGGGAAGTCAGCACTGGTCGTTGCCTTAAAACGCTGCAAGACCATACTCATAGAATCCGAACTGTTGCTATTAGTCCTGATGGAAAACTCCTAGCCAGCGGGAGTGAGGATCAAACTGTCCGTATTTGGGAAATCAGCACTGGGCGATGTCTCAGAACATTACATGATCACGTTCATCCGATATGGTCTGTTGCATTTGCACCCAACGGGAATATGCTAGCTAGTTGTAGTGAAGACCAATCCATCTACCTGTGGAAAGTCGATACTGGTCAACGCCTCTCCATATTATCAGGGCATAGCGGCTGGGTTCGATCAATTGTTTTTAGCCTCAATGGTATGCTCTTAGCTAGTGGTAGTGATGACCAAACGGTTCGTCTTTGGGACGTTAACACTGGTCGTTGCCTCAATATTTTGCACGAACATACTAATAGAATACGGTCAGTTGCCTTTAGTCCTGATGGGGAAACTCTCGTCAGTGCTAGTAATGATCAGACTATCTGCATTTGGGAAGTTAGTACAGGGCGTTGTCTTAAGACGCTACGTGGCCATGCTGGCCTTATATGGTCTGTTGCGTTCAACTCCAATGGCAAAATCATTACCAGTAGCGGCGATGATGGGACAATTAAACTTTGGGATGTCCAAACTGGCGAAAGTTTTAAAACGTTGATAAATATGCGACCATATGATGACTTGAACATCACAGGAGTGAAAGGGTTGATTGAGACACAGAAAGCCTCGCTGAAAACACTGGGAGCAATCGAAAAATAAATTACAGAGGTTTGTTTAGTCCACATCTCATATCCCAACACAACCCACATGCGCTACCCAATGTTGACTGTGTATCTCCAGCACACTGGTCAATATCCTCAGCGGTTAATCCACTCTACGGGTCAACCTCGTGATCCGCTTCACTGCACTGATGATTATGCTTCGGTTCGTCAGGTGGTACATCAAGCGCCGCGCTACGGTTGAAGAAGCCCGCTGGTTTGAGCATAAAGTTGATAGAGTGTACAGGCATCACCGGCCAATCTTCGGGACAAGGGATATGATGCACCGTCATATTGTACCAGACAACCACATCGGTGTTTTCAAGTGAGCGGTTCGCCAGGGTCCAGGTGGGTAGACCTGCACCGCCTGGATGCTGGTTGGGATAATCACCGGCAGGATATTTTTCATTGGGAGAGTAGGGCGTGACCCAGAAGTTCTTTGCTGCAAATCCGGCGCGCTTCATCACGCTGGATTCAGGGTGCGCGAACGGTAGCGTGTTGCTACCAGGCATCAATTTATAGGCCACCGACTCCCCCAGATCATTCAGCACATTGGGATTGACAATCTTCCAACAGCGGCAGATCAACGGATCGATCACTTGTTGTGCCTCGCACTCGGTTAGAGGAGCGTCGAACGTGCAAAAAACGCGTTGCCATAGGGATTCTCAGGTCCCAGCGGCTCGGCTTCGGTGTGCACCTCGTACACCGAGTTCTGTATACCATCGACCATCATGTCCAGGCGCACATTAAACACATGCTGATGGTTGGGTGCGCTCAGTTGTGGCGCGACCAGTGCCCCATATTTCGGCGTGACTCCCTCTGGGACGGCACTTGTGCTCATAATGCCTGTGAGCTTGACCTCAAACTCGATGCTACCATCCTGGTAGAAGTACCAGTAGAAGCCGTATTCGTAATTGTCGATTGTAGCGATAAACGAGACAACCAGACGGCGTGAGCGACGAACCTCAGTTCGCTCTGCGCGCCAATCGTAGTGCTTCCACAGAATGCCGTAATCTTCCTCGTGCAGACAGATCGCATGAGGCAGGCGCAACAGTTCACCATAACCATTGGTCATCAGCGCGTCAAAATAGTGGATATGGCCCAGGCAATCGCAGCCAAGCTCTAGCGCATTTGCCAATATCCCCAGACCGTACTCGCCAACGTCAAAGGCGTTCTTGCGGTAGTTGCTGATGCCCGGATCGCCATAGGGAACGACCATCTCGGCGAGCGATGCACGATAGAGCACTGGACGTTCGCATCCCTGGTCCTCGTAGGTAACGGTATGCAGCACCAGCCCTTCACGTGTGTTAAAGGTGATGCGGAAGCGCCATTTCTGCCAGCGAATCTCGTGCCCATCGACCACGAAGCTCGGCCCCTCCGGCTGCACGATCTCCAGCGGTTTGAGGTCTGTGCGCAGTGGTCCAACAGCATCAGGTGTATACTTGCCGGACATGGGCGGAACAGGCAGCATATCATAATCATCGATGCGCACGACCTGCGCCGCATTGAGGTCAACCAGAATTACAATACCCTCGATGGGATGTGCATAGCCATTGTCCTCGTTGTCGTAACGTACATAGGGCAACGAGCGTAGCAGGCGGCGTTGCTGTAACTCTGCACTCTCGTAGCAGCCAGGCGACCATGTATCGATCATCACTGTATCCAGGTCGGTGATGCCGCGCCGCCGCAGAGCCTCCTGAAAAGCCGGATTGGCTTTAACCAATGCCTCCGTCTCTGCCAGTTCTTCAGGAATAATCGCGGGCTGCACCTGCTGCAATTCACGCCAGAGCGTCACATGCCCGGCACTGAGCGAGACAATCGCCTCATATGCGTGCTGGGCCACATAGTCAAGCAGTACGATAAACACCTCGCGCTGTATCGGCATTCCTGGCTGAAAGTTCAGTACCACCTCTTTTACTGGTTCATGGAGATTCACCGATATGAAGTGTGCGCTCTCACTCAAGTGCTGCTCGCTGCGCACAAGCGCGACCGCCGCAGTAATCTCCTCGGCAGTTAATGGTTCCAATGGATGCGTAATTGTGCTGCTGGAAGGGTTTTGCCGGTCAGTATTGTGAATGCGGGCGCTTTCGTTCTCTTCAGACATAGGCCACGCTTTCTCGTTAGTGGGAAAATATTTGGAACCCCTGAAACACTATATAGTGGTCCCAAATACTTGCAATTCATATATTTAGCAAGCAACATATCAAATGAGGATAGGCCATCAATCAGATGCTGGATTTCCCCTGTATTTATATTATCAAGATGCGTAAAATATTCTACTTTAGCCGTTGCTTGCTCCCAGAGATGTTCCCATTCCTGTTGTGCTATTCCGGCCTTTTGGTTGCGTGCCTTTTCCTGCAATGATATCCACCTGTCAACCAGCAATTGCATCCGACTCTTTACCTCTTTCTCATAAAGATGAAAAAGCTGCGCATCCTCCTCCACTTGCATAGCGAGCCAAGGATAAGAAAGAGCTAACTTACTCTGCTCCATCAGAAAGGATTTCAACAATCCCACACACTCCAACACTAGCGCAACATCTGCCAGTGGTGTCGTATCTAAATCGGGAAGAATAGTTTGTATATCTTTTGGAAGGGCTACAGGATACACACCTTTCTCTATCATCTTTCCCTCTGAAAGTTCATTGACAGTTTGTTGCATGAAACGTATTGCAGTAACCCCAAACTGCTGCTTGTGAACCGCTGGTATCAAATAGAGAAAATGATACTCGGTCTGGAGACTAGCCACCGCACTCACAATGAGAGCCATTTGTTCAATTAACCGAGTAAAATCCATTACTTCATAGCCTAAATGGAGTCCTATGAGAGGATGATCGTATGAGGGACCCAACGGATACAAAAACTTCATTCCCTGCTGAACAAGGGGAACCAGGCATTCTCGCACTTCTTTTGCGAATATCTGGTTTTGTTCTTCTCTCCATCTCTTGACGGTGCTCTCTAAATGTAATATGCGAGATTGAGGATGATCAAACCAATAGTCAAGCAGATCAGACAGGTATGAGTACGTACCTTTTTCCTGCTCGTTAAGGGTAGCCATGGAATGGTGATCTGGTTCAACCTCAAAAAGATCAGCAAACGCTTGGTGGAAAACAGGTAACTGTTTCACTGCATCTTTAAGATTGTATCGCATCAGATGTGAGTCTTGCTGTTTGGGATCATGTGGATTGTGTTGAAGAAATTGGCGTGAAAAATTGAGGAGAGAGGTGCTCCAGGCATCTATAGTTTTCTGCTGAGAAGAGAACTTATCTTTAAGTCGATTTGGTAGGGATAACACCTTCTTCTGAACTGTCTCCAGTTCAAGAGCCAATCTGGCAACTTGATGTGCATCGAATGAGCGTCCCCGATAACGATTTTCGTATTGCATAATAATGTTACAAGTAAACCTGAGTGCTGTTCTACGTAATATCTCCCAAGGCTTTTCCCAATCGTAAGCCAGAGCAGACTGCATACCTTTCCTCTACTAATTGGTTGTACAATTTATTTTTCGGAGCATGTAAAACACTCAAATCTAACGTCCCTGCAGTCATGTCTTTATACGAATCATCCACTTCAGGCTTTTGACCGTTTGTTGATGGGTAAAGTCCCTGAGAATAATAATGCTCATAAACGGGGAACCAATGACGAAGCACATTCAATCTCCCTACGGCCTGGTCGTTAGGGGTTTCAGCCTCACTACGTTCATCAACAATAAACATAAGCTCTATGTTGCTTCCCGCCTCTTCCACTCTCAATGTCCTTGACTCCAACTTAAAGCGCTGAACTAAATTCTCGCGGTGTATAGCGACAAACTGTGAGTAACGATCTGGTAAATGCTGATAGAGAGCATGCAGAAACAGAGAAGCACTTTCACTGTCGTTCTGGAAGAGATTAGTTTTCCAATGTTCCCCAAGAAGGAACTCGTCGAGAACAGGAACCGAAGCGCTGAAGAAGTGACACCAGACTGCATAAGAGTCCCAAGTCACCCAGAGACTCATTCTCTTTCCAGAGAAAGGTGCTGAGTACTTTTTCAAGAAAGACTCGTGGAATCCGCTGTAGACCAGCCTCTTCTCGTGAATTAAACTGCTGCGCTATTTTAGATAGAAGTTGAAGCGCAGGACAATCCGGATGTTGTTGAATAAGCGATTTAAACAATTCTACCTCACCACTTGGAAGGGTTAAGAATACTAACAGAGGAAGAGCCCAAGCTCCTATCTGCTCTACAACCATATCAAAGTGCTTTTTATTGGTTTTTACATAGATTGCCTCATTAGCAAGGAAAAGTGATTCAACCATTTCATGAATTAACGAAAGTGAGGCCCCTTGACAGCATTCAATGAGAGGGAAAAGTATTTCGTCTCGTTTCAAACTGCTATCAGCGAATGTGCTGGCTACAAAGGCAGCCAGATTGAGAGGGTCAAGAATCTTGAATAATTGTATAATAGTATTTTGAACAGGTACAACAGCATGGAGAGCTCGAACTAAATGTTCAGAGCGCACAAAGTGTAGCCCCTCACATTCTCCATCTTTATAGAGAATATACTCACGCTCAAGGGTTTTAAGGCTACAATCTGGATCACGTTGAAAGTCCACATGTTGAAGAAGAGATGTGATACTCACACGAGCACCGTACATTTGAGCTGTTGAGATGAGTCGTAACACCTTCAGCTTAGCTGGATCTTCTCCCTGTTCCTCAATGGTAGCAATCTGCTCCTCAATTCGATCTGCAAGCATATGACCATGCGTGATAAGGTACACAAACTCGATAAGCAATTTCCTCTCTGCGACTTGCTCATATGCCCACCCAGATGAAGGAACGTTTATAGCAATCTTGCCCCGTTGAGAAAAGTCACTGAAAATAGCTCTGGCTTCCTGAGAACTCAGTTGCGGCGCGATAAATTCTTTGACAAAGCTACTGGTTCCAAGACCATAGCGATACCAATCTTCTTCACGGGTAGCCACAAGGAAGCGTACAGAACTTCCAGCCAGGGCAGATGCCACCCGAGACCAAAACCGTGTGCGATAATCCAAATTATCGACCAGCACTAACAAAGGGACTCCCAAAAGGAGTCTACTGTGTAAATAATCTACTAATGGGCCTACTTGTTCTTCAGAAACGCACGTTTGCAAGCGGTAAATAGTGTTCGAAGCGAAGTGATCTACCGCATATCGATAGAGCAGAGTAGATTTCCCTTGTCCGCTTGAGGCTCGAATGATACAGACATGCACTCGTTTGAGTACCTTTTCAATAGCTTGCTGCCAGTCTGGTCGTGGTGCATCTAGACGAGCCAGAATATGTCCTAGTCGTGCTTGGTTTCCCTCGTAATAGTCATCTATCGTTTCTTCTTCAACGAGATTCAGCGGTTGAATAAGGCGATTACGCACCGCCAGATTCTCAACGCCTAAGCCGATCCATTCTTGAATGCGAAGCCTCTCCAAGTCTATATCTTGTTTGCGCAATACAGTCCGATTTGCCGCCCATGAAGTGGCACAACCCACAAGATGGGAAAGATAGAGCAGTTCGTTACCTGCGTTGAGATCAAAATAGCGAATGATATTGATCTGTAAGCAATTAAGTAGCTCATCCTCAGTTATGTGTTCGAAAGTGATGCGATGCAAAAAAGTAGGAACATCACTGATATTGAGATGCGCACGTGCAGCAATTGCATATACTTTCCTATGAGCAGATGGAGGAAGATTGGTTAGCTGACTGTGGCAATAGCGAACCACATCTTCTAAGGTACTCTTCACAGGCAAACTTGTCACTAGTAAGAAATAGGCATCAGGATGTTTGAGGTAGACCTCAATAAAATGGTCAAGAATTTTTTCCTGATCCAACCAACCCAAAGTCTTTGAGGAACCGGTAGACTTCACTTGGATGTATGTATCTGCAACACTAAACGTTTTAAGTTCTTTCTCTGTGGTGCCTGTCACATCTACATCCTCAAGCCCCTCAAAGTGTACCTCATCAACTGGAACGTCTGCATAAAGATCGAAAGTGCGCAAAACAGAGTAGAGGAGTTGAAAACGAACTCCAGCAATGTTGCTAGCACCCTGATAGCGCGACTTCAATAGATCATCAAGTGTATTGGTTATATTTGCAAGATTTTTCCTTGCCATAAAAGGACCCTCGCCACTTCTTGAGTGTATGCAACGCCGAACATAGTTTCCCAACACTATTCCACATCTGGAGGCTCAAAAGAATTCTTTGAGCAGCTAGACTAGTATACAGGTTTTTTGTATGTTCAGAGAAATAGGTAAGCTACTTGCTCAGATAGAAATAAGTACTCATGGTTCGCTCATTTTCCAGACGGAAATTAAGAATCATCCGCCAATTGAGAATAGATGACAGACGTAAAGCCTAATAATGTTAAAATTTCTTGCTGAAGAGAGGAAAGCGGCGTAATATGGCGTTGTATGAACCCAGGAGCACGAACGATGGTAAGCGTCACTTCATGGAAGGCTTCCAATAATCGTTCGGCAGTCGGTTGATTCGTGCGACGTTTGGGATTTCCTGCGTAGAGTCCGGAAAGCTCTCCCTTCAGCTCTTGTAAACGTTGACGAACGACACCTTCCAACAGCGTTAAAACACGCAAAGCAATCGTCAACAAGCGCACTAATCCTACTCGATGATCATCACGCTGCACATAGAGAGGAGCCAATGAGAAAGGATGTCCTTTGAGGCGCTCGAAGCACCGCTCGACAAGATATTCATCACGGTATGCCTCTACAGCTTGTTCTAAAGGAAGATATTCTTTTCCCTAATTCGTAACATAGACACGCCAGCCCAGATGACTTATAGTATACTCGATTGCTTTTTCCATTCGTGTACTCTTGATCGTAAAAAGGCTCTCTTGACGTGGCGAGGAGAGTTTTCCTCCATAAGCACGGACTGGTATTTCCCGCTTTTCTTCATAAATAGCAATCTCTAATAAATCTTCCACGCGAAATATCTTTAACACCTCTTGTATGGCTCTCTCTACTTCCACACGTGTTTTTAGGCGCAGCTTTCCTTGCTTTCTCACCAATAGCTCCTGTATAGCTTGCTCTGCTTTTTCTAATCGTTCTAGCAAAGAACGCTTCGCTCCTTCTGCTCCACTCGTTGATTGGATCAGCAATCGGCGTTCCGTCCATGCAGATATCTGCCCATCTATCTCGCTATCCAGCTCTTGTTTCATTTCATACCCTTGAGCAATACAAATACACTCATTTTTCTCATTCATGCGTTCAACCTTTATGAGCGGCTCTCCGTTCTTTCTCAAGGTATCCACTTCTTGCTGGAGTTGCTGTGATGAGACATGTACGGCTGAAAAAGGGCATAAATAAAAATCTTTCGAGGATTGAATGGTCGCACGTGTTTGGAACGCTGCCATCTTGCAATCCCCTATATACAACAGTCCTTCCCTTTTGAGTCCTTCACGCACCCGCTTTATGATTGGCAGGTACACCGGGTCATCTGCCTTTTCACCCGAAATCACCTCTGTCGCCAATGGCATTCCCAAAGGATCCAAACTTGCGAGCACCAGTTTGAGTTGTGGCAGGTCAGGTCGATGGTCTTTGCTGTGCCCGAATTGCAGTAATCCCTGTTCACTCACTTCAGCATAACTCATGACGCTGGTCGTATCAACACGTATACGTGCTTTTTGCATATCATACACTCGCACCAGGCTTCCCATCAAATCCTGTTCAAATGCTGACCAATGGATATCGCTGCTTAAAGCATGCAAAACATCTGCAAGGCGATCATCTGTCATATCTTGTGGTTCAAGCGTCTTCAATCCGCAGCCACGTAGTATTTCTTTTCGTCGCGTTGCCCACTCTTGTACATGGTGCATTTTATGATCCGCTTCTGAAAGGATATGGGAGAGCCAAACCATCGTCACATTTCCTACGCTTAATCCCTTCCGATTGCCATGAACTGGAATATGCCTATCTAGCAGCTCAGAGATATTCATGCGCTGCATGTGTGCTAGTAACAACGCAATATCATCTACACGTTCAGTTTCAATGTTCAACGTCTCTTTCATGCTTGTAGTGTATTACAATTTTGAAATCTCGTCAAAATTTGAGCGAACCATGAGTAAGTATAATATAGATGGCAATATCGTTTGAAAACGCGAAAATGTCCCTTAATTCTTTATCCACAAGCACTAACCTCGACAGCAAAAGCAATAAGCGAATATATTTATTGGTGACAATGTCATATTATCCACGGCTTTTTCCATCTTAAAGCATGGTTCAAAACCATGCGACACTATTGAACAATCAGGCAACGTGAGCAGAAGGCTCGCGCTGCTTGGAAAAATACTTTGGAAGAATTAGGTTGGCATAAATAACCATATCTTAATATCAGAGATGCAAAGCTATCATAACTCAACTTGATATAAACTTAAACTACATATTACGCATTATGTTTACAACACTTATTTATTGGAAGCATAGTTTGTCCGCAACTTATTAAAAGCATAGTTTGTCCGCTACGGACAAACTATGCTCAAAGTAACAAAAGTGGCAGAAGAGATTAAAAAAAAGGGGTGACCGATGGGGCTCGAACCCACAACCACTGGAGCCACAATCCAGAGCTCCGCCTATTGAGCTACGGTCACCATATGGTGTTTCTCAACACACGGGCAGTATAGCGGAAGTGTTGTGGATTGTCAATAGGCGAATGTCTATGCAGCAGGGCTTGTGAATTATTGCTGGGCAAAGCTCCTGGGAAGGAGCAATCGAAAAGCATGAAGAGGATGGGAGGCAAAGTGGCGACGAGTGGCGGCAATCTGAGAAGATCCCTGACGATGAATAAGGGTGATGGCAAGATTGCGGAAAGCAGCCATGATCTGTGGACCATCGCCAGAGCGGAGACGAGAACGATCCTCTCCAAAGGTGACATCGCGAACAAAATGAGAGGAGTTCTCGATGCCCCAATGTCCTCGTACGATGGTGAGTAAACGGGATGGATCAGCCTCCCCAGGAGTCAGGGGAGTAATGAGATAGACGACCTCGTGGCTCGTTTGTCCGGTTTTGCGAATGGTGACGGTTCGTGTCAACTCAGCCACCTGCTGGATAAGCGGCCAGTCAACCAGATAGGAGTTCATCTCGGTACTCACACGGATGGTCCGTTTTTCGATGCGTCCACGCTGCTGATCGAGGGTGGCAAACTGCTCAAAGGAGGCATGGGGATCGGCAAAATAGGTTTGCAGGTCTGCAAAGAGCGTTGGTTGGTTGTTTTTGACAGTGAGAACCGTTTTTCCGCCTAATGCGTCCACACACCGGAGGAAATCCTTCTGGGTATGCAAAGCATCAGCGGTGAAAACGCGTCCACAGACAGGCAAGCAAGGCAAGAGAAGCTGGGCAATCGGGATCTCGTTGGTTTTCTCAGAAACCAGGACTTGCAACAAGGTTTCCTGACTGTGGTGCGTGCGGAAAGAGAGCAGATGGGGAGCGGACGCTTCAGCCATTCTGGCCCCACGAACAGTCTTGCCATCTAAAGCGATGGGATCATCTGGTTGGGCTTGCAGGGTGCAGCGTATCCAGTCAGCCAAGGTGTACTCGATCTGTTCGGCGCTCAAACGTGCGAGCAGTTTGCGATAGAGTGAGTCGCTTGGGCACAGAAAACGGCGAGGGCCGAAGAGTTGGACCAGCAGATGGCGCTGATCACGACACCACGCGGCAATCGCCAAGGTCGAGTCACAGTTGCAGAGCAAGCCTGCGATCAGGCAGACGAGCAGGTATGCCAGCTCATAGCGCAATCCATGCTTGGAACGGGGGTCAGGGATGGTTGTCAACACTTCGTACAAACTGAGCAGGGACTGCTTTTCCAATAACTGCTGACGGCGATCACTGCTCAAGGAAGGCAGGGTGAGTGGCAATGCGGTAGAATAGGTCATCAGAGACTCCTTCTTTTCGACAGGTGGGTTTGGAATGCCTATCGTACCAGATTTTGGAGTCTCTTTCCTCTCAGCAATAATTCACAAGCCCTGGTCTATGCAGACACTTGTTTCCTTGCCTTCTGGTGGCTGGACAAGTCCCTATGGCTGATGCTATTCCGTGGTGCAAGTCCGCGAGGTGATGTGGTGTCGACATCCAACACAGCAGGTGCAAAAAGTGGTAAAATTAACCTTATCAATGCTTCCTTGCTTTTCTTCTCTTGCATGGCTTTACGAATATACTACAGATAGCATAGATGCGTCTATTGTACGTTGGTACGAATATTTCAAGGAGAGTACACAAATGAGCGCAGAGTTATTCCTTCCGGGTATCGCCCAGGATAAAGTGCAGACGGATCGTCTAACTGTAGCTTATCTACACACAGGGAACGGAGTGGTACCTGTCGTGCTCGTACATGGCAATTGCTCTTCATCGCTCTTTTTTCAGGATTTTATGCTGCAGTTGGCTGCGACCGGTCGCTATAGCATATATGCCCCGGATATGCGGGGCTATGGAGATAGCGAAACGCTTCCAGTAGATGCTACACGTGGAGTACGCGATTATTCCGATGACCTGGCAGCATTTGTGCAAGCGCTACATCTCCCCAGTTATCACCTGTTTAGCTGGTCTTTGGGTGGCAATGTAGCCATGCAGTATGCCATTGATCATCCTGGAAACTTGCGTTCGTTGACGCTGCAATCTCCCGGTTCGCCATTTGGGTTTGGTGGTACCAAAGATGCGCAAGGCACACCTACCTGGCCTGACTTTGCGGGCAGCGGCGGAGGCACCGCTAATCCCGATTTCGCGCAACGTCTGGACCGTGGAGACCGTGCCAGCGATCAGAATTCGCCACGGACCGTGATGAATAGCTTCTATTTTAAACCGCCATTTCGTGTCGCGCCCGACCGCGAAGAGCTGTACGTGAGCAGTATGCTCTCGACGAAGATCAATCCAGGTAACTATCCGGGAGACACAACGATTTCGCCGAACTGGCCTCTTGTCGCGCCTGGTACCCAAGGCGTCAATAATGCCCTCGCGCCGAAGTATCTGCACCAAGCCGACTTCGCGCGTATCAGTGTGCAGGTGCCTGTGCTCTGGCTTCATGGAGCAGACGACCAGATTGTGTCTGATACCTCACTCTTCGATCTAGGCTTTCTGGGACAACTGGGAGCCATCCCTGGTTGGCCTGGTCCAGATATCTATCCCCCTCAACCGATGAAAACCCAGGTGCGCACGATGCTTGAGGCGTACAGAGCCAATGGTGGAAGCTATCAAGAAGTTGTCTTGTCCGATTGCGGACATGCTCCGCACATCGAAAAGCAAGGAGAGGTTGTAGCTTTATTCACAACGTTTATAGATAGCAGAACATAGCCGAGCGGAGAAGCACACTGGCAAAAGGGTACCGCCCCCTGCACTCCCGCTTGCTTGAACTGGAATGCTCTGCTGTCTGCCTTCGTCGCTGGACAACACAGCGCCGTCGCACTATACTACGCATTAGTATATTACCGTTGCTAAAAGAATGAACTATTGTCTTCATCCCCGAAAGGATGAGCGAAAAGCGCATCTTCTCCCACGCAAAGCATGAGCGAGCATGGATGGCTCGTCGGCGGCAACAGCAGCGCCGAACCTCCGTCGGTATACGGCAGAGGTTTATCCCACTCGTAGCGGGATCAAGGATGCGAATTTCACGCATCAAATGGTGTTCCAAGTATACAATAGTTCGATAAAAATGGCAACTGTTAGTTACCCTACATCATGAATCCTGGAGGAAACGATGCACGTTCCGAGCTATGTTACCAATAGCAAACTCTGTACTTGGATCGAAGAAATGGTTGCCTTATGTCAGCCTGACCGCGTCCACTGGTGCGATGGATCACAGGTGGAGTATGATCAGCTCTGTGAGCAGATGGTTGCGTCTGAGACGTTTCTCCGTCTCAATTCTGCCAAACGTCCCGCTAGTTTTCTAGCCCGATCCGATCCTGACGACGTTGCCAGAGTAGAAGACCGTACCTTTATTTGTAGCGTGAGCAAGGCCGACGCGGGACCGACCAACAACTGGGTTCATCCCAGGGTAATGAAGGAGACGCTACGTGAGTTATTTGCAGGCTGCATGCGTGGGCGGACCATGTATATCGTGCCTTTCAGCATGGGACCACTTGGATCATCGCTCGCACATATTGGCGTGGAGTTAACCGACTCACCCTATGTTGTGGTCAATATGCGCATCATGACGCGTATGGGCAGAGCCGTGTATGATATCCTGGGCCGTGATGGTGCGTACATCCCATGTCTGCACTCGGTAGGCATGCCGCTGCAGGAGGGCCAGCAGGATGTACCGTGGCCGTGCAATAAAGAACACAAATACATCGTCCATTTCCCGGAAGAGCGCGCAATCTGGTCCTATGGTAGCGGGTATGGTGGCAATGCCTTATTGGGTAAAAAGTGTTTTGCGCTGCGCATTGCCTCGGTGATGGCACGTGACGAGAGCTGGCTCGCCGAGCATATGTTGATTCTCGGTGTTGAGTCACCGGAAGGCGAAAAGACCTATGTCGCTGCAGCCTTTCCGAGTGCCTGTGGCAAGACCAACTTTGCCATGCTCATTCCACCGCAGCCATTTGCTGGCTGGAAAGTCACCACGGTTGGTGATGATATCGCGTGGATTAAGCCCGGTCACGAGGGCAAACTCTATGCAATCAACCCCGAGGCGGGCTATTTCGGCGTTGCACCAGGTACATCCTCTTATACCAATCCCAATGCCATGGACACGATGCGTGCCAACACTATCTTTACCAACGTGGCGCTCACCGATGACGGCGATGTATGGTGGGAGGGCATGACGAAGGAACCGCCCACGCACCTGATTGACTGGACTGGTCGGGATTGGACCCCAGACGCTGGTCGTCCTGCCGCGCATCCCAATGCACGCTTTACTTGTCCGGCGAAGCAGAATCCGGTTATCGATCCTGATTGGGAGAACCCGGATGGCGTACCGATCAAGGCCTTTATCTTTGGTGGACGGCGTTCTACGACTATGCCGTTGGTGTATCAGGCGTTCAACTGGGTCTACGGTGTGTATCTGGCGGCGACGATGGGGTCAGAAACAACTGCAGCGGCGTCAGGTGCCACCGGAAAGGTGCGGCGTGATCCGTTCGCCATGTTGCCCTTCTGTGGCTATCACATGGCCGACTATTTCACGCACTGGCTGCAGTTTGGTCGCACCATTCCTAACCCACCGCGCATCTTTGGCGTCAATTGGTTCCGCAAAGATGAGAACGGGAAATTCATCTGGCCGGGCTATGGCGAAAATATGCGTGTCCTGAAGTGGATTGTCGAGCGAGCCAATGGTCGTGCCTTCAGTCTTGAAAGTCCCCTGGGATGGATGCCGCGCTATGCTGATCTCGACTGGCAGGGGCTGGAGGAGTTTGGTTCAGAGCGGTTCACACAACTCATGTCGGTTGATCGTAATCAGTGGAATGCTGAGATGTTGTCGCAGGAGGATCTCTTTCTCAAATTGTATGACCGCCTGCCAAAAGAACTGCTCTCCGTTCGTGACTTGATTCTGTCTAGTCTGTGGCGTTCACCAGAGCACTGGGAGTTTCTGCGCTATGACGATGAAGGTCGCTACTTCTAAAATCTTTGGCAGATGAGCCATACTTATATTGCCTTACATTCAGATGAGAAATGTGCTCTGGCACATTTCTAGCAACGAGAGTTGCGTTTCTGAATGCTTATGGGTATTAAGCCAGTGCCACACATTGGCACTGCTTGACAGGTTGCTGTTGAAATGGAGTGGCGAGCGCTGTTGCCTCGTGCGCTCGCCATGGTTGAGGTTAGCGGGGTGTCCCTTTTTTAATGTAGCTGGATAGCTCGGCAGGCGCTTGAACGCGCCTGCTCACGCTGTTGGAAGCGACCGGAATGAAAGAGGAAAGAGCTTGATCAGAAAAGCAGATGGCTCAAGATGCAGCCCCAGTAGCACAATCGTAACGAAGGCGCATCTTGCTCCTTCATCTGTTGCCGCGTAATAGCCCGAATATGCCTAAGCCGCCTAGAAGAACCCCGCGTAGTAGAGCGAATATGCCTAAGAGGAGTACAAGGAGACCTGCCCCGCAACATATTAATGGTAACAGCCAGGTACTCATGAAAGAATCAATCCGACCATCGTATGGAGTCTTTGGATGATATCTTACCTGCACGGCCTGTCCTTGATAAAAAGTGCTGGAACTCATGGACGAACCGATGGTAATGGATTGCCCAGATTTCGTCTTGAACTGTACAGTGGGGCTACAAGTGCTCAAACTACGATTCAAATCATTACTCGAATCATCATTAGTATATGTGCAATGGGTAATAGTCCCTTGAGTAGTGACCGTACCTGGCAGAAAATTCAACGTATCCTTGACGAGATAGATGCCAACTGCCAGGAAAATGAGGCCAACGAGGGGCGCTAAACAGCCGGAACAGCCAAAGCAGCCAGAACGGCCAGAAGCTGTCCGGTTTGTTGCCCCGCCTCTACGACCGACGAGATTGTACATTCTAGTAGAATCCTTCCATTTCTTTATTCTACAGCAACATTCTTTTTTCTTGAGACTAACCTGGAGAAAAAGGCGATGATTCTTGCGAAAAATTGCCCGATCAAGTAACACGCCGGTATTACCAAACAAACAAGAGGAGCATTACTCGGATACACCTTAACATATTGCAAGCATGTCGTCAGGGGGGTTATAGGGACATATAGCTAGCTTTGCTATCACGTTTTTCTATGCTGAGTGGCAATGTAGCTCTTGACAAGCGAATGCGCCTGTCCTACACTCCAGAGAGAATAGAAAAAAAGGCTTCAAGCTAGCAAGAAAAGGATGCTACCAGGAATGTCAGAGGGACCACACAGCATTTCAGAGGGGATCGTAAGTGCAAGCAGCGACGAGCAGATGTCGAGCGCTGAACCTGATCTTGCGACATTGCCCGAGTTGCCGCCCGGTGTCTTTATTCCAGCGCCTGGTAAGACGCCGCGTCGCCGGACGCGTTGGCCTGATGCCATCGACGTTATTTTTGAGAAAGACCCTGCTTGCCGTAACATTTTTGAAGCTCTTCTCTACCAGGGACTCTGGGCGATCCTTTATCATCGTGTCGCCCACGCGCTTTATAAGACGCATGTGCCCTTTCTCCCACGCCTGATTTCGCAATTTGCTCGTTTTATGACAAGTGGTATCGAGATTCACCCTGGGGCGCAGATCGGGAAGCGCTTTTTTATTGATCATGGTGCCGGTGTCATGATCGGTGAAACCGCAGTTATCGGCAACAATGTGATGTTATATCATCAGGTTACGCTGGGTGCGACTGGCTGGTGGCGTCCCAGTCCTGGTCGCAAGCAGAAGCGTCATCCGACGATTGAGGATGATGTCTCTATTGGTGTCGGAGCATCTATCTTAGGACCGATTACTATCGGACGAGGTAGCAGGATAGGTGGTATGTCACTGGTCCTGGAATCAGTTCCTCCCAACTCGGTGGTTGCTTCTAAACCGGCTGAACTGTTAGTAAAGGGCGGTGAGGCGCTAGAGCAGCACCAGGAACTGACGCAGGGCTGGAATAGAGGCGATCCCTGGGAAATGGATTATCAAATTTAGCTTTGCCTCAATCATAGCTGAGTAAGATATTGATGAGCATATCCCAGAAGCGCGTCACGTCCAGGTCATAACCAACCTGTGCGTTAGGCGCTTTTCCCCATTTGTTATAGATATCGCAAATGGTGCTACCGGCTGTCCACTCACCTCGTGTCTCGATAGCTACATGCATAGCGCATGTGCTGATGATTTGTGGATCAATCACGGCTGCGACGGCACAAGGATCATGTAGCGGCGCGGCTGGAAAACCAAAAGCTTTGCGATATGCGTCCGCATAGAAGACCAGCAGGTCAGCCGCAAAACTGGCAACAGTGCGTTGTGCATCACATAGACGTTGGATGATATCATCGGTTGCCAGAGCCAGGTGCGTCACTTCCAGCGGTACCATCGTGATGGGTCGTCCACAAGCAAAGACGATCTCAGCGGCCTCGGGGTCAGCCCAGATGTTAAACTCTGCGCAAGGGCTGATATTCCCCACCCCTATTGCGCCTCCCATCAGTGAAATAGCCTTGATTTTGCGGATAATCGCAGGTTCACGCCGCATGGCCGTGGCTATATTTGTCAGTGGACCGGTGGCGACGAGGGTAATATCATCAGCGGATTGTAGAAACAACTCAATGAGCAAGTCAACCGCGTGCTGTGGAGCAAGCGTAAGTGATGGTTCTGGTAAATGAGGACCATCCAGTCCCGATTCACCGTGAATATCGGCTGCGTGGCGCGCTGGCCGTAGCAGCGGTCGATCCATCCCTTGCGCGATTGGCACATGCCGGATATGGGCCAGGGAACAGACGGTGAGGGCATTGTGGGCGGTCTTCGCGACCGATTGGTTGCCTGCAACGGTAGTAATCGCTAGTAGATCAAGAGCGGGATGATGGGCTGCGAGCAAAATGGCGATGGCATCATCGTGACCAGGATCACAATCCAGGATAATTTTGTGTTTTATCAAACCTTGACCTCGTATGACAACGTGCAGCGTTGCCCTCCGTAGTAGTATCTATGACAAGCGACGCCGTGTTTATAGTAGCATGCAAGCAACTATATTTCAAGCAAAATTGAGACCCCGAACCACTCGACGCTTTCATCTGGCCTTGCTATAATAATCCCAGAGAAGGCGATAGTATCGTCACTAAAATTGGGAGTTGTTCCATTGTCATCAACACTATCCGGCAATCTGCTGATTGGACAATCCGGCGGAGCGACCACGGTCATTAATGCAAGTCTGGCGGGTGCCGTCATGGCGGCTCTGGCAGATTCTCGCGTCGACGGTATTTACGGCATGCTCCATGGCATTGAAGGCTTGCTGAAAGAGGATCTGGTAGACTTGCGCCAACAGCCAGTTGCTTTCTGGTCGGACATTTTGCACACTCCGTCGGCTGCGTTGGGTTCATGCCGTTATAAACTGCAGACGCAGGACCCCGCGCGCGCGATAGATATATTGCGACGCTATAATGTGCGCGCTCTGCTCTACATCGGTGGAAATGACTCTGCGGATACCGCGCACCGTCTGGCGCAGACGGCGCGTCAGCTAGATTATGCTCTCTCTATCATCAGCGTCCCGAAAACCATTGATAATGACTTGCCTTGCACTGATCACTGCCCTGGTTATGGCAGTGCGGCACGTTTTCTGGCGCAGGCAACGCAAGATTCAACCTTGAACACCCTCTCCATTCCCTGGCATTATCCGGTGAAAATCATCGAAACCATGGGGCGTGATGCTGGCTGGCTGACTGCGGCTGCGGTACTAGGTAAGCGCGACGAGGTTGATCCGCCGCATATTCTCCTCGTTCCTGAACAGCCCTTTATCG
The DNA here is from genome assembly GCA_963802635.1 of uncultured Chloroflexia bacterium. GTDB lineage: Bacteria > Chloroflexota > Ktedonobacteria > Ktedonobacterales > Ktedonobacteraceae > CAVTLG01. Next base: position 351,990 of record CAWDJJ010000002.1, read on the forward strand.
AAGACCGTTTTCTGACGCAAGTCGAAGCCGTGTATCGGCGGCTCGGCTATGTCGTCGTCGTGGCAGCAGAAACCATCCGCGATGAAAAAGGGCAAGCGCTTGGTGCTACCGGACAGATTGGAGTGGATGCTTTCCAGCACCCGTTATTGAGTGGTACTGCACAATATCTGGTCGAACTGGTCAAACGGCACTTGAAGTTACGCGCACGCTTCGATAAACCGGGTGATTTGCAGCGTATGTCCGTGACCAATATCTCGTTGGCTGATCAGGACGAAGCGTATCTGGTTGGGAAAATGGGTGTACAGGCATTATTAGCTGGCGAAAGTGATAAGATGGTAACGTTGGTCCGGCATAACGGACCGGAATACCATTGTACCACTGGCCTGGTAGACCTGGCACTGGTTGCTAATGTGCAGCGTTTGCTTCCACCGGAGTATCTGGACGAGAGTAAAACGATGGTGACTCAGGCTTTTTATGATTATGCGTTTCCATTACTAGGTGGAGAGCTGGTTCACTATCCTCACCTGGAAATGACGAGGGTACGGCGATGACAAAGCTCACGCGGGCAATCCTGATTGCGCTGGATGGTGTAGGCACAGGTGCCAATCCCGACGCTCAATCCTATGGTCATGAGGGTGCCAGCTCTGCTGAAGCCTTTGGCGTGGGAGTGCTGGTGGCTGGCACTAGTTTTGCACATACAGTAGGATTGTGATGACTGATCTACAACGTGATAATAAAGCAGGACTGGCATTACTGCTGCATGGCGAACGGGTCTATCTGCGTCGCCCGGTCCTACAGGATGCGAGTGACGTCTTTCATTGGGAGCGCGATGACGAGGTCTGGCGTTATGATCCTCATCGTCCGTATTCACACAGTATGGCTGAATTTCTCCCCCTCTTTGAGCGCAACTATGTGCGTGGGAATGGACGGCAGTTCTGGTTTATTATCGAGGACGAAAAGCATATTCCCATCGGTACGATTACGTATTTCAATTTTGATAACCGTCTGGGCCAGGTCGAAGTTGGGCTTGGTCTGGGTGACAAGACACGTTGGGGGCATGGCTATGGTCCAGAGGCCATTCGCACGCTGGTGCATTACCTCTTCACCTTCCCCGAACTGGCGCGTGTCTATGCTGAGACGGCCCTGGCAAATTATCCATCGCGACGTGCATTTGCCAAGGTAGGCTTTGTCGAGGTCGGCCAAATTTACGATCCACGTAGCTCGGGTGATCCCTGGGTGCTACTAGAAATATGGAAGTAAAGTAACAGATAGTTTTAGGTATAGAGAAAGGCAGATGAGCATCTTCAACGGACTTTCAATCTCATTTCTAGCGAAGATGACTCGTGTGAATAAAAATGAGTACACCAAATGTGAATGTGAATCCAGCAATCTTTAGTGCATACGATGTGCGCGGCATCTACGGGGAGACTTTGAACGAGGAGACCGCCTATCGTATCGGGCGTGCGGCAGCACAATACCTCAACGTGCCGGAGATCGCTGTTGGCCGTGATATGCGCCTTTCATCCCCACAAATTGCATCAGCGCTCATTCGAGGTATTACCGATCAAGGGGTGGATGCGGTTGACCTGGGTTTGACCACAACCGATGGCCTCTATTTCGCAGTTGGCAAGTTCAATTATCCCGCTGGCGTGATGGTCACGGCTTCGCATAATCCGGGCAAATACAATGGCCTCAAATTTTGTCGCGCGCAGGCTTTCCCCATTAGCCTGGACACCGGACTGGCCGATATCCGCGACCTGGCGATCAGTGGTAACTTCATCCAATCGACAGCCAAAGGCCAGGTGACGCAGCGCGATATCACCGAAGATTATGTCAAACATGCGCTCTCATTCATCGACGTGAGCAAGATCAAGCCGCTCAAAGTCGTCGTTGACGCAGGGAATGGTATGGCGGGCAAGATTATGCCTCTCGTGTTCAAGCAACTGCCTTGCGAACTCGTGCCACTCTATTTTGAACTGGATGGGAGTTTTCCCCATCATCCGGCCAGTCCCATTGAACCCGAGAATATGCGCGATGTGCAGCAGAAGGTACGTGAGACCGGCGCGGATCTGGGGGCGGCCTTTGATGGTGATGCTGATCGTATGTTCCCGGTTGATGAGCATGGTGATCTCGTTGATGGCTCGATGGTGACAGCCATGGTTGCTAATAGCCTGCTACATAAGTATCCTGGCTCAACCATCCTCTACAACTTGATCGTCTCAAAAAGTGTGCCCGAACTGATCACACGGCTGGGCGGCAATGCGGTACGTACGCGTGTTGGTCATTCATTCATCAAGGCTGAGATGCGGAAAGTTAACGGCATCTTCGGTGGCGAGCACTCTGGACATTTCTACTTTCGCGATAACTGGTACGCTGACTCAGGTCTGATTGCCTTACTCATCATGCTTGAGCTAGTCTCAGTCGAAGACAGGCCGCTTTCGCAGATCATTAAGCCGCTTGACCAGCGTGTTCGTAGTGGTGAAATCAATAGCACAGTGAAAGATGCAAAACAGAAGTTGCGGGATTTAGAACAGCACTTTGGCAAAGGTGCGAAATCTGTCGATAACCAGGATGGTCTTACCGTTGATTATAGCGATTGGTGGTTCAACGTGCGTCCCTCCAACACGGAACCGTTGTTGCGTCTCAATGTTGAGGCTAATGATAAAACGTTGCTGGAGCAGAAGCGTGACGCCGTACTCGGGTTTATTCGCGGATAACTTCTCTCTGTTAAGAGATGGCTAGACCTGGATCGGAGAGGAACACTTGGAAAAGGGTAGCAATGCACCTCGTCAGGTGTCTACCCTATAGCGCTCCCTCCGCAAGGTCCCTTTGCTCAAAGCGATACATTGTGCTGGTAGGCGACTGTCATCAGTTGTTCCGGGGTATAGATTGCACCTCGGAGATTCACAAAATCAAGGGAAGCACCTTTTAGCAAGGCCCTGCTCAGATTCGTATCGCTGAGCTGAGTGTGTATGAGCTTTGCCTGACGTAGATCGGCTCTGCTAAGATCGGCTCCACTCAGGTCAGCATTACACAGTTGGGTCTGAAATAAGATAGCTTCACTCAGGTTTACCTCACTCAGATTCGACCAGTTCAAATTGGCGCTGGTAAGCACTGCTCCTGCCAAACAAGATTTGAAGAAATCGACAGTACTAAAATTGCTTCCACTCAGATCGGCCTCGCTCAGATCTGCACGAATAAGGTCAGCATTAAGCCAAGATACACCTCTACAAACAGCCTGTTGAGCATTCACCATACTCAAATTTGTCATGTTCAACTTCGCATTAGACAAATCGGCACGGCAGAGATTAGCTGCACTGAGATCACTCTTGTAAAAGCTGATCCCCCGGAGATTTACCGAACTCAAGTCAATGCCACTCAACATGGCTCCAGTCAGGCTGATTCCACTGAGATCTGGCTGGATATTTGGATTGGCTTTTCTCCATTTATTCCACGCCTCCACACCACCAAGTATGAACTGATAATGCCGCGGGTCGGCCATAACCGTCATCTCCTCATACCAACTTGCGGTCAGTACTCCCAATCTCAGACAAACCTTAGCGTAGCAACCAACCTCGCGTCAGCGTCTGGTCAAGATCGTCTCTTAAGCATGCAAGTTGGTACCAACATTGACATTGATTCTACCAATACGCTTCCTGGGATCGGTTGATACCAACTTGTGTTCCGACAGATACTATTCTTACCATCATTTTCCTACTCAACACTGATACAACAATTAGTTATGTGAACAAGTGGAAAGTCTGGACAATGGTGACGACGAAGACCTTTTGCTACTACTCAAAAAAGGTAGTTATGGTCATTGTCTGGTTATGCAGCTTGCATGCTGCACCGGGAGTAAATGGGGAAATCTCACCATAAGAGTAAAAACCTGTAAAAGTTGTTTTTGATCCCAAAACTTTTATTACTCCTATTACTTCTTCATTAATACGATTTTTGAGTATGAGCTTGCGTCCCACGCAACTGATTAATATAGCTAAATCTGGAGTGTCATTTGTCGTTTCGCTACACGCTTTAGCCGCTCCCACTGCCCCCTCAATGAGCCGATCAAAGTTTGCCCGCATGAAGCGTGCATAGGCTCCCTGTGGTACATCTCCGGCGAACGTTATGCTTTGTGTTTCCTCGTCAACTGAAAGAATAGTGCGCACAACTGGTTCCGTCCTATCTAAAGCAACCAGATGCAACGGGAAGAGTAGCCCCGTTGCAGGAAGCCCTTGCGCGTGCTCACCAAGATACGCTTTATATAGGGAAAGAGCTGGTTTACCATCAAGCTCATACAATGTATTTTCATATGAGTGCGTAATTTGTCGATGCTGCCCAAAAGCATCCCAACCTCCAAGAGATGCGCATCTAACACGTAATCGATTGCTATAAAAGCCAATCACAACAATGCTCTTTGCGTCTGGTTCTCCTTCCCAAAGCACCAGGGTGTTCTGAAAACGATCACCATCGCCAGCCAACCCTCCAGTAATGGTCACATGAGGAGGAAGATATTCTGTGAGGCCTTGCACCAGAGCACTGCCATTGACGCTTACCCCATTTGAGATGACAAAAACATGTACCAGATTGGTCTTATCCAGGTGCTGAGAAAGTATTTTCCCTGCATCGTAAGAACTCATCCCATCTCTAAGCCTCAGACATAAACCATGTAGTGCGGTATGCTCTAAATAAATTGCTGTTGCCACTAACAAATCATCACAAACCTGTGCACCTACAATTTCGCCCGCAGTTGAGCAGCCTAGAATGTGCGCATCTGGATAGGCCTCTTTTAATTGTAGATAAGGAATTCGTTGGTGTAGCAGTGCAGGGGCCCCAAAAAGCAATACCAACTGCGCTCGACGCAAACTACCATATGTTGCAGGCTGCCATGCTCCATCGAGCCATTGTACTTGCTCAAGCTTCATTGATCCGTCTACCTTGTTCTCTACCATAGAGTATTTGAAGATACTGTTTCATTAATCAATATCAATGTGTAGCTCTTGTAGAAAGCTACATATGTCTCTCTTTCGAGATTCTTCAGGTGCTTGAATAGCTCAAGTGTCGGGAATTCATCGCACCACAAAAACAAATGCGTTCTCAAGCCTTTCGAGATTTAGGTAGAAACATTATTAATTGCATCATAAATCCAATGAGTGGAAATGTCAAGAGTTTTGGGAGATCTGGTGTCTATAAAAAAAGTTCGTAACTACTCACCCACCAGGAGAAGAGGAATTTGATCCCATCCGGCAATATCGCGCGGGTCTCGGCTTGACAACAAGGGCAGGCTTTTACCTCCGCTCAATGCTCTCTTACCTTCAGGCACATGGGTGACAGATCAAACACCTGTTCTTTCATGCCTGTATTTTAGCATGTGTAAAGAAGCAACCAGGATTGTACTGCCTTTGCTCTCTAGTTTGCACGACCTCAAACGGATGGGTTATCAAGTCAAACTTCAAACGGCACTGTCTCAGGACTATGCACCACGCGTATGCGCCCAGAATTCCAGCAGGTCAGCCTTGGTTACGATACCTGTGAGTGTATCTTTGTTCATAACGGCGACAGCAGATGTATAATCGCTGAAGAGTGTGTAAGCCTCTCGTGTCAATGCGTTGGCGTCCATCGTAGGGAATGGTGGACCCTGCACCTCGCCTACCGCACAGGTATCTAACGGCTCACCGCTGGCAAGACGACGTAACAGCAGATCTTCGGTCAGGCTCCCAATCATGTGACCATCTGCGAGAACAGGTGTCTGGCTGATGCCGTAGCGGCGTAGTAACTCAACCGCATCGGCAATGGAGTCGGTTGGGCTAACACTGACGACCAGGGGCATGCTGCTACGCGAATGGTTCCGGCGATAATTGAGCACATCAAACAGAGTGGGCTGATCGGTCTCAGCCTGGACGAGCATATCATTCTCACGCATCCAGGTATCATTGAACTGCTTGCTCAAATAGCCACGACCAGTGTCAGGCAGCAGAACAACCACAACGTCGTCAGGAGTCAGGCGGTGCGCATAGGTCAGCGCTGCTCCCAGAGCCGTGCCTGCCGAACCGCCTGTGAGTATCCCTTCCTCGTGCGCCAGACGACGTGCCCAATAAAACGATGTGCGATCATCGATACGAATAACTTCATCCACCAACTCACGCTGATAATTATGCGGGAAAACGTCCATGCCAATCCCTTCAACCTTGTATGGTCCGGGTGTATCGCCTGAATACACGGAACCAGGCGGATCAGCGCCAATGATTTTGATGGCGGGGTTCTGCTCCTTGAGATAACGTGCGGTGCCAGAGATGGTCCCACCTGTGCCGATCCCAGCGACAAAGGCACTGACACGACCAGCAGTGTCGCGCCAGATTTCGGGACCCGTACTCGCGTAATGGGCAGCCGGATTCGCTGGATTTGAGTATTGGTCAGGGCAACAGGCACCAGGTATTTCCTTGGCGAGCCGATATGCGACATTTTTATAATATTCTGGTGACTCGTGCGTCACACTAGCAGGACAAATGACTACCTCTGCTCCATACGCGCGCAACAGGCTGCGTTTCTCTTCACTTGCTTTGTCGGTCATCACAAAGATACAGTGGTAGCCTTTGATGGCCGCTGCTATCGCCAGTCCATGTCCTGTATTCCCACTTGTTGGCTCGACGATGGTGCCTCCGGGACGCAGGAGTCCTTTCTGCTCACAGTACTCAATCATAGCGGGTCCTATACGATCTTTGACACTACCGCCGGGATTGAACATCTCTAACTTTGCCAGGACAAGCGCTGGCACGTCACTAGCAACTCGCTGAAGACGCACGAGCGGTGTATCGCCAATCCCATCAAGCAAAGAGTGAAAATAGCGCATTTTGCTCATTGTGGACTCTATCGTTTCTTTCATGTAAACTACCTCATTTCGCAATTTCAGCTCTGTGAGATAAAACAACCGCAGCGATGCAAAGGCAACAGGCATCGTGCGGTTCCTCAGGTTCCTTTGTCATCGTTCCATGCTGCTACATGTTTGCAATTCATCAGGTATGTGTACTCTCACAGCATCTCACGATACATCAGTATAACATGTCATGTGACCCAATCCCCTAAAGGGGATGAGCTTGTTCCTAGACCCGAAGGTCTGAAACGATAGGCTGCATGACGGGCAGCCCACTAGCCAAAGGTGTACCGAGGCTAGCAAGGTACTTGTTCTTGATATTCATGTTCTGCCAGCCATAAGCACACACGAGGTTGAATGCACGGGTAAATTGTACAAGCGTTTCATCCAAAGCTTTGGCTTGCTCGGAAGTGGGGTGAATTTGTATTCTTACTGTTCTGTCCATACAAAAAGTATACCATATATCTATCAACATGTTGTAAGGGGAAGGATTTTCTCTGTCTGCGGACAGCTTTCTTTCCTCCCATAGCCTGAAGGCATATGGGTCCCCAGAAAGGACGCACGATGGGATGAGGATAAACGGTTTATTGGTCAGTGTAGACAAAAGCGTCGCTCCATATAGTTTATACATATTTAAGTCGTTTCTAAAATTTTCATGGCGTTAGTAAATCGTCTCACGCAAGCAAGATTCCGCCAGGGCTGTAGCATTTTCAAAAAATGCTTCAGATGTTGTAATGATCGTAGAGACTTTGATTGAGCTGTATAGACTAATGCCAGAGTTGCATTTTCACATGCATCTTCAATCTCTTGACTCTGAACGTAAGATATAGCCAGATCAGTAAGGACAAGTGAGCGACGGCTTGTAGGGCCGGGGGGAAGCATTTCTAACGTAGTAAGCAGCATTGATCTAGCCTCTTCTGGCTGACGAAGATGGAGAAGGCACTCTCCTTTGTAACGTGTCAATGTTGGTTGATTGAAACCCGTCCATTTCTTTTCACCTTTATTTATCGCTATCTCTAAATCTGCGTTTTCTTCATAAAAAATGTCTTCTACTTTTACTAGCGTAGAAAGACATTCTTTTTTCTTTCCTTCCATCCTAGAAAGCGCCTCAGCCTCCATCATTGCAATCCACGCTTTGGTTTGCCCTGTTGCACCCTTCTCAGCTAATGTGTAGGCTCCTTTGAGCAGAGGTAAGGCTTCGTGGGGGGTTCCTTGATAGACTGATAAAAAACCCTCTCGTCCTAACGCCGTAGCTTTTAAAGCACGATTGTCTACTTCGTCAGCGGCCTGAGTCGCTAATCTATAATAGATTTTCGCATCTTCGATCCGGTCTAAATCGTAATAAATCTCGCCGAGGATTTGAGCAGCATTACTTACAATAGAGCAAAGCCTGAATTGTACGGCTACAGGCTGTTGCGTTTTAAGAAGACGTATAACGGTCATGAGATGACCAGAAACGCTACTCAAGAGATCCGTTTTTGCTATAGCTGTACGGAATAGGCTCCAATAGGTGTCTGTGAGCGCCTCTAAGTGTATCAGTGTTGATTCGTCGGTACGTGTTGGCTTGTCCAACATTGCCAGAAGCCTCTCCCAGGCATCAGGGTTAAGAATGTCTTCAGATGAGCCTAGCAGGGATGTCCCAGCAATCGTAGTGAGTTCGCCCATCTGTACTAGAAGATCGCGACGTAACTTATCCAAATTGCTAAGAACTCCAGTAGGTATCCAATGGTTCGCCTGCTCCTCGGTAGATTGTAACGGAACTAAGTCCCTTCGTAGAGTGAGGGGAACTAAGTGGTGCGGTGAACACCCAATAACAGCAGCAATATCCTCTAGTTTTTTTCTAGGAACAGGTACATCTCCCTTACAATAATCGAACAATGTCCTCAAAGGAACACCTGATTCATCGGCAACGTCCTTTACAGTTAAGCCTGCTCGCTTAATCAACTCTCTCAGATGGTTGGGATATTTAGCTGACCCTGCTGCCATACCTTACCTTCTTTCCTTCCGCGGACAACCCGCTAAACCACTTACAACATCTGCACGAATCCTGCACCCTATCAGCATGAAAATAGGCAGCATTGAGACACTTCTATGACCATGCACGAGCTTCTCACCGCCAACCTGGCGTGACGGTTGCTGGTACCCGAAAGCAGAATCGGGTACGTCCTACCCAGTATAAAAAGAAAAGCACTAAATGTAAAGATTGGTACGCCAGAGTGGACCGTACTGAGAGTTGCCCATAGCAAAAGTCGGAAGAGAGACAGAGTCCTTCTAGCCTAGAAGCAGGGCGCTCTCGCTCAAAACAACATCATAGGCAACGGCAAAGGGAACCGCTCCAACAGTTTGCTAGCGAGAAGGAGGAACGGCGTGAAAACCAGACGCAGAGCTCTTGTCCTGCAAGGGGGAGGCGCACTTGGGGCCTACGCATACGGGGTGATCAAAGCCCTATACGAACAGCCTGATTTCAGCCTGGATATCGTCACAGGTGTCTCGATTGGCGCGATCAATGCAGCGGTGCTCGTAGGTGCCACAGGCGACCCGATCAAGGCGCTAGATGAGTTGTGGCGGGAGCGCCTGGCTATTCGGAACAGGCCTTTCGTGCCACCGATGCTCGAACGCTACAGCTCCCTGCTCGTCAACCCGGCCATGTACTGGATACGCCCATCCTATCTCTATACCCCACTACTGGCTCCACTTCTGGAGACCAGTATCTATGATGTTGCAGCACTTCGCCGGACGCTGGATGATCTGATCGATCTCAATAGGCTCAATCGCAATGAGATTCATCTGGTCGTGAGTGCCGTCGATATCGAGACCGGTGAGGTGACGTACTTCGAGAACCAGAGCGAAGTCCCTCTCTCCATCGATCATATTCTCGCCAGTGGAGGCCTGGCCCCGAGTTTTCCCATGATCAACATCAAAAACCAACGAACTGGAGAGGGAAGGTGGTATTGGGATGGTGGCTTCGCCTCCAATTTACCGTTGGCTAAGGCCATTGACTTGCTTGAACAGACTGATCCCGACAACCCGGACGTGGAACGGGAACTGATTGTCATCGAACTCTTTCCCATGCGGTCAAGAGTGCCTACGAACCTGATCGAGGTACAGGACCGCGTTACGCAATTGATCTTCTCAAGCAAATTGGTCCTGGATGAGCATTTATTTGGCATGATGAATAGCTTTGTGGATCTCATCCAGCAGATCGATCAGGCTCTGCCGCCAGAGAGCACGCTTCGTCAGCACTCTGGCTATCGGGAACTCAAACGCCACAGGAAAATCGATTCGTTCCTCGTGATCACCTCGACTACGCCGGAGGCAACGTCAGGAGCCAGTGACTTTTCACAAGCCACGGTTGAGCGCAGGATTGCTTCTGGATATCACGATGCGCTCACCCAGATTCAGGAGTTTAGCAGAACTAGGAACAAGGAGACAGCTCGATGAACAAAGGCACCACTATGACATCCTTATAAAGCACATGATGTATGGTAGGGCAGGATTTCCATTTGCTATTTGTCAATGGTCAGGTCAGGAATGTCGGGCAGCACGTTGGCAATAGCAGGCAATTGGTAGACAAAGCCAGGTCCGCCCAGGTACATGCCACCATCCACGTTGACACAGCGTCCTTGCGCATAGATGAGCGGTTCGCTGACCTTCTTTGCCGAGCCACCAAGCATCAGATGAATGGGCGTGTGACCATGCACGATCTTTTCACCGTCAAAGATGGTGAGAAAGCGCTGAACGAACTCTTCACCCGCCAGTTGATGATTAAAAACGCCGCGCATGGCAAACGCTTCCAACAGTTCCTCCCAGGCCAGCGCATCACTGCGTTTTAAAAGGTTCCTGAAGGTTTCATTGACTTCCTCTTCCGAGTGGCCGTAGCGTGTATAGAACGTGGCATCGGCATGAATAAGCAGTGTTTTGCCAATGTGCACGATGGCTGGCAGGTTTGCCAGCCATTCGAGATGTTGTCTGGTGAGTTTCGCCAGATCTTCGCGCTTCCCGCCGTTATGACGCCATTTGCTAATAAAGTTACTACTCAATCCTGTAGAACGTCGACCAAAGCGGTAGGCGGCCAATAAGAGCATTTCGTGATTGCCCAATAGACACCCGACAAAACCGCCCACCTGTGCTGCCTCTTCCTGTAAGCGCATGACCAGATCGATGACCGCGATGCTATCAGGACCACGATCCACCAGATCACCGATAAACCATAAGGTTGCCTTTCCACCTGTCCACTCGTAGTTCTTGCCGAGAAATCCTGACTGCTGAAGCAACTTGAAAAGTTGGCGCAGTTGACCGTGAACATCACCAATGATAGAGATAGAGCCTGTACTTTGCAAAATAAGAGATCTCCGTGCTATTCAGCGCTATGCTTTCTGGCATATTACCCGATATCTTGTTCTTTCGCAAGATGGAAGTGAGCACACGTTTACAGCCAAGTGTACTCTTTCTCTTTTTTTCAGGCATTATATATTTAGTTGGAACGGAGAGAAGGCTAGAGATTGATGGGTGCTATGTTTTTCTCGTCCTTTCCTGTAGCTTCTTGGCGGAAGCTCTTAGAGAGTGGCACATCCTTCAAAAAGAAAGTAAGCAAGAGCATACATAGACCAAAGATCAGCACAACCGTAAAGCCGTGCTGGACGCCTATGGTTAATGAGTGTTTGAGGGCCAGGAAAATTTGGGCGAGCAGATGCTGCGCGCTCGCCTCAGCCTGTCGCTGGATCGTCGCAATCGCAGTAGCCTGATGCGGACCAGGAGGAATCTTCCCCTGCGCCTGGGCACTTGCAACAGCGTTCTTTGCAGCATATTGCTTCGCAGTCTTAACCAGCGTTGCTTGATAGGTCGGGTTCTCCAGTACTTGCGGATTGGTGGCTGCCGCAATCCCCTGCGTGGTCAATTGCTGAGCACCTGCGGGTAAATGTTGAGCGATGTCACTGGCAATTGTATTATTGACAACAGTTCCGACGACGGCGACACCGAACGTATTTCCTGCTTGCTGAAGATAACGTGTGGCCGCCGTGCCAACACCCAGTCGTGAGCGTGGAATCGCATTCTGTACGGCTAGCGTCATAAGCGAGAAGAAAATGCCGAGTCCAAACCCGGCAAAAAGCATAAAGATAGCAGCCTGCCACAATGTCGTCGCGGCAGTCATACGCGAAAGCAAGAAGACGCCGATACAGGTAATGGCAGCTCCGCTTATGGCAAGCCACTGGTAACGCCCAGTGCGTGCCACCAACAATCCACCAAGCACAGAACCAATCACAATGCTCACCGTCAGCGGCGTGATCACTGCACCCGAGTTCGTTGCAGACTCACCCAGTACTCCTTGCAGAAACAGTGGTAAATAGTAGGCGAGGGAGAGCAGGATGGCTCCAACACCCAATGATAACAGACTGGCAGCAGTAAAAACCTGATTCTTGAAGAGGTCAAGCGGTAGCACAGGTTCGGCTGAGAAACGCTCGACTGTGATAAATGCCGCAAAAAGCACTGCCGCCGCGATGAGTGTGCCAATAACGGGCGCAGAACCCCATGGATAGGTCTGACCACCCCAGGTTAAACCAAGCAACAGGCAGATTGTTGCGGCTGCTGCCAGGAACGCGCCCACAAAGTCGATGCGCCTGATTGCAGCCCAACCTCTGTAGAGAGTGGTGAACGCAGAGATATTTGCAGGTAAGTATACGAGCAACGCAACCAGTGCAATAAGGCCAATAGGTAGATTGACGTAGAAAACCCAACGCCAGCGTGACTGGTCGGTAATGAATGTACCCACAAGCGGACCGTGATCTGTGAGCCAGCCACCAAGTGTCGGTCCAAAGACGCTGGAGAGGCCATAGACAGCACCAAAAATACCTTGCCATTTCGGGCGTTCCGCTGGCGGAAAGATATCACCAACCACGGTAAACACCAGCGAGATGCCGATGCCTGCACCCAATCCTTGTAGCGCACGGAAGGCAATCAACTGCTGAATCGTCTGTGCTGCCCCAGAAAGTGCTGAGCCGCACAAAAAGACGACCACACCAGCCACAAAGAACCACTTGCGCCCAAACTGATCTGATAGTTTGCCGATAATCGGAATGACAGTGGATGAGGCCAGCAGATAGGCCGTTGCGACCCAGGTATAAAGGCTAAAGCCATTGAGCTCACCAACAATCTTGGGCAATGCCGTACCAACAATCGTCTGATCCAGTGCTTCTAATAGTAAAGTGAGCATGAGCGCAGCAAGCACGCTGATCAGCGCAATACCATGCAGACGCCGCCCACTGTCTTGCATGGTTTTTGACGGAGTCGGTGCCAAAGGTTCCATATGCGGTGAATCTCCTCTGAATAGTTGTCTCAACAATGTATTAAATCAACAACTTCCCTCTTGCAGTTGTTTAACAAGCAGATGCTTCTGGATTTTCCCTAACGCGTTACGCGGTAGTTCTGTGACGAAAACGATCTGACGCGGTTTTTTGTAACTGGCAAGCCGCTCACGGCAAAAGGCAACGATGTCAGCTACATTGGGAGTATACCCTTCCTGTGCGACGACGATAGCGACTACTTGCTCACCCATCTCAGGCTCAGATATACCGATGACGGCCACCTCAGCAACTGCCGGATGCAGCGCCAGCACGTCTTCAATCTCGCGTGGATAGATATTATAGCCGCCACTAATAATAAGTTCTCGCGCACGCCCTGTAATTGTATAATAGCCATCGTCGCTATACCAGCCCAGATCACCGGTCTTGAACCAGCTGTCCGCACTAAACGCTTCAGCAGTCGCATCAGGTCGGTTCCAATAGCCCGCAAAGACGTGCGGCCCACGTACCTCAATCTCACCAATCTCTCCCGCTGGCAATGGCTGTCTGCTACGCACAGCGACGACGCGGGCCTCCTGACCAGGAAACGGTCTGCCAACTGTTCCTGCGCGTCGCTCACCCTCATAGGGATTGGTCAGGTTCATGAGCGTTTCTGTCATGCCATAGCGTTCAAGAATAGGCTGCCCAAAGATATGCTCAAACTCAGCAAATACCTGCGAGCTGAGTGGCGCAGAACCGGATACGAATAACCGCAGTGCAGGAAGTTTCCTGCTATCAGGGATATTGCTGACTGCACGCCCAGCAGAAACTTCCTGACGTGGCTGCACACCTTGCCGCTCAACTTCCGCCAGTAGCCGTATGTACATTGTCGGCACCCCAAAAAAGAGGCTGATGCTGGCATCCTGCTGGAGCGTGGAGAGCACATCTGTGGCATCGAACTTCCGCTTCAAGTGCACACTGGCTCCCTTGAAGAGAGTTCCATGTATACCGACCATAAGACCATGAACATGAAAGAGCGGTAGCGTGAGCAACAGACGGTCATTGTCAGTCCAGTGCCATGCAGTCGTCACCGCCGCAATATTGGCGATCAGATTGCGCTGAAGCAGTAGTGCACCTTTCGCTTGCCCTGTTGTACCCGATGTGTAGCCGATGACCGCTGCAGCATCGGCCTCAGGCATCGTGAGTGGGAGTTGTGAGCGCAGCCCAGCATCATCGCTGCCTCGTGCGACAAAATCAGCGTAAGATAGCATATTCATGTTCTGCTCAACCAGAGTCTCACTCATCACATCAGGAAGTTTGTTGGTATCGGGGGCGTTGCTGACCGCGCATTCAGAAGAAACTTCCTGCACAATGATTAGCGTTGTCAGCATTGGTGCCGCCAATTGCAGCAGTTCTTCCCGACCGGCCATGCTGGTGACGCATAGCCGTACTCCTGCGTCGGTCAGAATATGCTGTAACTCTACCTGGCGATATTGCGTATTGATCAACACCACCACGCCCCCAGCGAGCTGTATGCCGAGGTAGGCTATCACAAACGTTGGGCAGTTGTCGAGAAAGAGGGCAATGCGATCACCTGACTGTATGCCCGATGCAGCAAGCGCATATGCGAACTGCTCAACGTTTGCCGATAATTGCCCATAGCTGATCGTTTGTTCCTCAAAAAAGATCGCTGGCCGCTCCGGTTGTTGTTGTGCGTGATGAAATACCGCTTCAACTATTGAGTTCATTCCGACTCCTTTGCATGACAGCACACAACATTGCTACGTTCGCAAGGTCTCTGCCTTTCTTTGCTGTCTGAGAGTATAAATAGAGGCGGACAAATAGTCAACTCATCTGGAGAGAAATGGGTGTGGCATCGGCCACTTCAAGTCTCAAACTGGTCTATAATAAGAGGGGAAAAACGCTCCCGCAATTTTAGTCTGCTGAATAAGGAAGAAACTCATCATATGACAAATACACCACAGGATAGTACTGAACAGAAGGCACAGGTCCAGGCATACTTTGGCCGTACCGCTGATGACTATGTTGCCAGTGCTTCGCATCGTAGTGGGAAAGATCTGCAGCGCTTGCTTGAGCTGGGCGAGTGGGATAGCCAGCAGCACGTCCTTGATGTCGCAACGGGAGGTGGGCATACAGCCCTGGCTGTTGCTCCGTATGTTGGTCAGGTCACAGTGACTGATTTGACACCGACGATGCTTTCTAAAGCACAAACATCTCTGCTCTCACAAGGCATGAGCAATGGACACTTTCAACTGGCCGACGCGGAAGCATTGCCGTTTACAGATGCCAGCTTCGACCGTGTCACCTGTCGCATTGCGGCTCACCATTTTCCGCACGTCGCCCAGGCTGTCCAGGAGATTGCGCGTGTGCTAAAGCCTGGAGGTCTCTTTCTACTCATCGATAATATTGTCCCCAATGACCCGGCATTGGACCACTTTGCGAACACAGTCGAGAAATGGCGTGACGCTTCCCATGGTCGTGCCTATACGGTGGAAGAATGGCTGTCCTTTTTTCAGCAAGCCGGTCTCCATTGCGAAACCCAGGAAATCTTCAGCAAAACCCATGACTACGATGATTGGACCAGACGTGCCCAGCTTCCCACTGCACAGAAAGCTGCCCTGGAACGTTTTATTCTGGAGAGTAGCGTAGCCATTCAACAACAATTTGTCGTGACACTCCGTCCCGATGGACATCTTGAGTGTTTTACTATGCAAAGCCTCCTCCTCAAAGGTCGGAAGGCCTGATAACGCAGGGGGATATCGTTCGTATGCGTGTCCCCATGTCGCAGAAAGTTTCTTCTGAGCGTGCGGTCAGCAATGCCCTTGATACCAACAAACTTCCTGCCGAAAGTCTGGCCTGAGTGCAGATAAGGCTACTCGGTTGTGGTGTCTCTTATCCTAAGGTATACTATCTATAATTGGGAGCTATGAGGTAGAACACCTACCAACGAGCAGATAGCATTGCATTCCCATCCAGGAAGTTTCTTCTGAGCGCGCAGTCAGCAATGCCCTTGATACCAACAAACTTCCTAACGTACATTCGCAGATAGAGAGGGCAGATAGGCAGAAACGATGAACAGTAAAGTTACCTATCGCCAACAGTTCACTCGTTGCGGAAAACAACGCTGCCGTAAATGCCGGGAAGGGTCAGGTCATGGGCCGTACTGGTATGCCTACTGGAGTGAGAAAGGGCGTACGGTTAGTAAATATATTGGCATTCATCTCCCTAAGGACATTGAGGAAGAAAGGCAGTTCACACGAGAAGAAGAACCGTCGCCTGCATTGCATAGCGGCATGTTACAACCTCCCACTCCTACTCTGCGCATTTATCTCCTCGGCCAATTCCGTATTGAACGCAAGAGCGACGGTGAATGGCACGCACTCGATAGCCGGACATGGCATCGTCGCCGGGCACGGGCACTGCTAGGATGCCTGCTTAGTAACACGGGACGACGTCTCGGCAGAGAGCAGATCATGGAAATGCTCTGGCCCGATCTGGATATTGATCTGGCAGCTAATCGCTTAAATGGGGCTGTCCACGAACTGCGCCAGATTCTTGAGCCTGATATTGCACGCCCAGCGGCTTCGCGTCTGTTACGTTTGGAACGAGACATTCTTGAGCTGGCAGATGGCTCACAGATCTGGGTCGACACTGAAGCATTTGATACGTTGCTCAAGCAAGCTGACACTGCGACAGCTATCGGACAAACTGAGCGTTTGCTTGAGGAGGCTGCGGCACTGTATCGTGGTAATTATTTATTAGAAGAACTGTATTCAGAATGGGCGGCACCTCGACGGGACGCGTTACAGCGAGCATGGGTTGGGCTGCTCCTCAAGTTGGCCCATCTGCGAGCGGAACGTAAAGCGTATGTGAGCGCTATCGAGTTGCTTGATCGTCTGCGCACAGCTGATCCAACCAATGAAACGGCTCTCCAACAGTTGATGCTGCTGCTGACACAACTCGACCGGCGCGGGGAGGCGCTGCAGATGTATCGTCAACATGTGGCGATGCTTGCGCGGGAGTACGAGGGAGAACCACTACCAGAAACGGGTGCGTTGTATGAAGCGTTGCGCAAGGGGCATATTCCATCGCTCTATACCAGCGCGTCAGTACCTGCCATCACGCAAGGCAAAGCGCAGTCTTCCTCTACGATGGCTCCTCTGACAGAAGAGGAAGAGCTGGATAGCCGTGAGGAACGCTCTCCACATGACCATGATCTTGCCTTTATCCGTCCCATGTTTCAACTGGGCCGCCATAATCAAAGTCCGTTGATTGGGCGTGATCGTGAGCTTGAGACACTGCATCAGATTATGCTCTCGATAGAGCAAGCTACGATAAACGGAGAGCGTGTAGCGTCGAGCCAGGAAGTTTCTTCTGAGCGTGCGGTCAGCAATGCCTCTGATAACAACAAACTTTCAGCAGCGTCTGATCTCCAGGTTGCAGCGGCTCCAACCTCATCTTTTCATATGGCTTCGTCCCGCCCAAAACATAGACATTTTTTGTTGCTGAAGGGCGAGATCGGTATTGGAAAGACACGCCTGGCAGAGGAGTTAAGCCTTGAGGCTTACGAACGTGGTTGGACAGTCGCCTGGAGCAGATCGTACGAGCAGGAGGGAACGATCCCTTACCGGCCCTGGACGGAGTTGCTACGAACGCTTCTGCCGAGCACGGCGGCGCTGGCAGAAGTCGCTCAGATGGCTGCTCCTCCCGGAGATACAAATGCGCAGCATCCCTTGAAGCTTGAGCGTCTCAGTGTTCTATTACCAGAATTAGCGCAGTTTACTACAACTCCACACACACGATCATCTCTCCCCATTCCATATGAGCAGGAACGATTGCATCTCTGGGAGGCTACGTTGGGGCTGCTGGGGATCTTCAGCAAAAGTCAGCCTTTGTTGCTTGTGCTCGATGATTTACACTGGACAGATGAGAGTAGTATTGAGCTTCTCACGTATCTCATTCACCACTTACGCGATCAACGTGTCCTGCTGGTCGGTACTTGCCGTGATGGTGAACTCGTCCCGCATCATAAGTTACGCACGCTCATGGCCGATCTCCAACGTGAACAGGCTATTGCAATTCTGTCGGTCTTACCGCTTACCTCCTCTCAAATCGGTACACTTGTCTCCCACCTGCCACGGGATGTTGTACAAAGCATTCAAACACAGGCTTCTGGCAACCCTTTTTTCGCGGAGGAATTGGCCCGCTTTGTTGGCGCACCCTCTAGTGAGGACGATGCGTCTGTGGCCGTTGCATTGCAAGAACGCGCTGAATATACCTGGACACGCCGCACTGAAAAAGGGCAGGCATCGTGGCCCCAGGGAGAACAGACCATTACAACACCTACCCAGCCACTTTCATTACCAGAAGCTATCGCTGCCGTCCTTGAACGTCGGCTGAGCCAACTGAGCGATGGCTGCCAGCAACTGCTGGGGAAAGCAGCCGTGCTCGGTGGCTCGTTTGAGCTGGAACAGTTGCTGCCTATGGCCCCGGAACACGACGAAGATACCGTTCTTGACCTGCTTGAAGAGGCTCTCAATGCCGGTTTACTGACTGAGGAGGGTGCTGGATCTGCTATCACATATCACTTCTGGCATCCTTTAATTATCAGCCATCTCTATAGCCGCCTCTCTGCCGCACGCCGGGCATTACTTCATCGCAAGGCTGCCGATACGCTCAAAGCGTTGTTATCTGCACACCCGACGAAGGCTGCGGCAATTGTGTATCACTTGCTTAGGGGTGGTGGTGATCCGACCAGCATCGCTCAATATGCTGAGGTGGCCGGAAATCAAGCCTACGCGCTTGCTGCCTATTCTGAGGCGCAGCAATATTTTATTCAGACAGTTCAGGCCCTACTCGTTCACTCCGTCAACAGCAGGTCAGATGAGCCAAAGGCCAGGCGCGTAACGGCGTTTCTGGCTGAGTATCAGGATGCGGCAGCATCGCTGCCGGGTGGCTTGAGAACGATGCACAGTGAATTGCCTTTGCACTCTTCTGAAGCAAGTGCTGTTCACAACGTGATTCAGCATATTACGTCTCAGGCACTCTCTCAATTCCCTATTATAGATCCGCTACGTGTCAGTCGCATCTTAGAACGGGTCGGCGAATGCAGTATGATATTGGGAAATTTCACGGAAGCGCGCAATATCTTTGAATGTATTCTTGAGTTGCGTACAAGCGAACGCTTTCAGCGCCAGAGTTTAACGGCGGCCAGCGCGCAGCAATTGCAACAAGAGGCACAGATACAGGCTTTATTATGGCGAGAAATTAGCCTTTCCTGGTCATTGACTGCTGAATATGAACGGGCTTATACCAGCTATGAGCAGGGGAAAAGCGTGTTGCTGAAGGCTGGCATCACACGTGGTGTGGCATGGGCATGCCTGCTCCTACAATATGGCTCTCTGCTTCGATTAGATGGAAACTATCACGAAGCTCGTCGTTACCTTCAGGAAGCGCTGGAAATGTTGGAGCAGAGAGAAAGGGAGGAGCTATCCATCAATCGGCCAGGCAAAGATCTACTCACGCGTACAGAGCGCATTCTGGGTGGTGATCCATTAGAGATCGGTTACGCTCATGAACGACTCGGTATTGTCGCCTCGAGTCTTGGTCAGCAACAGGAAGCATCGAAACATATGCACGTTGCGCTGGAAATCTATGAGCAGAGTGAGTTTGTTTCAGAGATGGCACGTGTGTGCAGCAACCTAAGTGCGATGTATATTATCAAAGGTGAGAATGAGGTTGCCAGGCCCTATATTCGGCGTTCGTTGGATCTGGCTGAGCGGGTAGGGAACCTGCCTATTATGACCGCTGCAACACTCAATCTCGGTGACGTTGCGCAACGTTCTGGCGATTTGTTGGAGGCTGAGCGTCTGCTCATGCAGTGTCTTGCTCTGGCTGAACGCATTAATGACCGGGAGCGCGTGAGTTGGAGTAGTGCGATGCTTTCGGGTATTCAGAAATCACAGGGGAAAGTCTCTGAGGCCGCCAGGAGCATCGTTCGCGCTATTCGCACCGGGCGCGCAATGAAAAGTGCTCGTTGTATTCGTTTTGCACTGGTTGGGTTGGCGGATTTACGTGTGACGCAGGCAATGACTATTCATGTCACACCTACTGCTGACACACACAATACCGCATCGCTCACGCGACAGCGCTTGCTTTTGCATGCGAAGTCGACGCTACAGAGGGCTATCGAGCTAGAGGGCATGGAGATTGAAAATATCATTGACGGGAAGCAGTTACTGGCAATGGTCCATTTTCTGCTAGGAGATGGTGAGGCTGCTGAACAACTGGCGTTGCAAACATGCAAAGAGTCTCAGGAATATGAGACGACGAGTGTGAGCGGACGAGCATACCGTCTCCTGGGACTTATTCGCGCGATGTATGGGGATTATATTCAGGCAGATCGCTATTTTGAGCAGGCTATTGAGATGTGCCGCACGCGCGGTTTGCTCCTGGATCAAGCTCGGGCGCTTCACAGCTATGGCACGTCGCTGCTACAACGTGATGGAGCTATACCCACTCAACACAAGGCAACGGCGGAGCAGACGCAGCAAAGAGGTGTGCAGTATGTTCGTGAAGCATGCACTATCTTTGCACGATGCCACGCTGTGATCGATCTCGATCTGGCAACACGAGATTGTGTAGCGCTTGGCATAGGCTCATCAGTACCATTGAGTTCACACAGCGATTGCCAAAAGTATTGATCCATCTTGAGTCTGCTCCTTGTGCTCCAGCACAGAAGGATTTTGAGGGTTCAACCTTTCCGAATACTGCTGAAAGCCTCCTGAGCACAGAGCGTGCAGGGAGTGCCAGAACGCTGCAACAGGAAATCTTTCCGATGACGACACAAATTCCTGAGGGTCATCAGCCACTCCGGGGAAGGGGTCAAGATACAATGGAGTCTCTTGAGGCAGATCTGCCAGCACTAGACTGGGAGATCTATCGGCTTTTTCATAAGTATCCGGCATACCAGCAGATCCTTTCTGGTTGTTTTTTTCAAATAATAGGACTAGTATAGAAGAATAACCATATCATGGCAGGTAGATTCCGGGAAAAGATTCCATAGAAACTGCTCACTAGAGTAGACGATAGGTGAGATTGATCAAGTGTTCTATGTCATTAATACCATAATTTTACCGAAACAGGACATTATGCGTCACAAATAGAAACAGGCGAATATATGTGTCAGTTTTTCGGGCAAGTTTTCAGAAGAATTTACAAAAGAAGAGAGGTGTTCTCTTGGCAGGTGATGAAGTTCGCGACGTTCGAGACAAGAACAAATATAGGGAAGTTGGAGGATCAACCGTCGACGCGACGCGCGAGAAGGCACAGGAGAAAAAACGAAAGGCACCGACCTCAGAACTGGAGCCTCAAAAGAAGGCTAAAGCACATCGAGGTCGTAAAGTCAAGGGAACACGAAGGCCCCCAGAAGGCAAGGAAACAGATGGGGAACTCGATGCAGCGGAGAACCAGCAGCGTGTAAAACGTCTACGATACCTAGCTCAAGCACATAATGTGAGTGTCAACGCCGCAGGTAGAAGTGGCAACAAAGAACTTCAGGCAGATCATAGAGAGACCAAAAATGCACTACTAACACACGCTAACGCCTTAGATCGATTACTATCACTCAAAAAAAGCGAATTTGACCAGCCTGAACACAAACTTCATAGCAGCTTTCAAGAAGCCCTTAACAAGTACCGCAAATCGAGACAAGACTTAAAAACATACGGTAGGTATGACAGGACTTTCACAGACTAATGGAATGTAAATCCCAGGACTAGATGAGCATTGTTTTACCATTACGCATCCCTTTCATCCTCTGTGTGGTCAAACGTTTCTTTTGCTCTCACAGCGCATTGCCTGGGGAGAAGAGCGGGTCTTCTTTTCAGATCCACAGACCCATCACGTTCGTTCCATGCCTCAGGCGTGGACAAGTCTTGCCTTTGCTGCCTCCTGACAGATCTTTGGCATTTGATCATCAAACGAGCGCCAGTTGGGCATCAAAATGTGCATGAAAAAACCTCGTAAATGCGACTAGGATAGTGCGCTTTTCTGATGCTCAAAGTTCGCTTAATTTGCATATGTCTCCATGACATTTTTCTACTGAGCAATAAAAGCGGGAGCCGGTGCTAGTCTAGCAACACCGGCTCCCGTTTTTACCTACTGGTTAGCGAGTAACAAGTTGTCCGGGATCAACGTGTAGTTCTTCGGTCCGGCCTTCCATACGGGTCCTGATCACGACACCGTCTGCTTCCAGCCGTACGACGACGCCTGGCATTGGAACTTGCTTACCGCCATGGTGATAATGCCACATGATCAGATCGTTCTGATGAAATGCATTGCGTTGTTCGTCTTGTATGTTCCCCATTGTACCAAACTCCTCGTATAGGGATAATGATTTTCTTTTGATGTACCTGCAATAGGAGCTCGCTTCGCCCTCTATGCAATGACCCAAGACTTTCTATCATACACAACACTGTCTCATGCTCCTCACTCGGCATCTCTGCTAGAGAAAAGAGCAAAACAGGTGGAAAGACTTTCAAGTTCATGGCTTCAAAAACCTAGTGCCTATGTTACCATAGTTTTTGTTCGCTCTATGCAACTTACCCTTGCTACCTATTACCTATTACCTATATCTTTTCCTAGGAGTCAAATAGGCTATAGGTTAATGGCTATAAGACATTTCAGCTAAAGCAAACAGATACCCTCAAATTGTGAAGTATTTCACTTCTTTTATGTTCATAATCACACTATAATAATGCGAAGGACCAATCTCTCACCACTATTGAGAGGTCTGAATCCCGCAGAGTGGAGCACTATGAACGCAGTAGAAAACGAGTCGCAGCTCGTTATCGAGGCATGTCAAGGATCAATACGTGCATTTGAAGCTCTTATAGGCTATTACGAACCGCGCATCAAGCGCATACTCTACGGATTGACACAGGATGTGCAGCTCACGCAAGATCTTTGTCAGGAAACCTTTCTCGCTGCATATCAAGCTCTACCGCGCATGCATGGCGAAACTCTGTACTTTTCTGCCTGGCTCTACCGCATTGCGTTGAATCTGTTACATAGCGAATGGCGACGGCGCAAGCATATCACCCTTGTTCCATTCTCATCACCTCAAGGAGGCGTTTCGAACACGTTTAATGAGCCTATCGAGGATGCTCTGCAGAGTGAAGACCCTTTTGAGGAACGTGTTGTACAACGTGACCTGCTGCAACGTATTCTGGCACAACTGCCGGACACTTCGGCCCTATGTCTGCGGTTAAACGCTGAAGGCTTCTCTTATAGTGAGATCGCAGAGATTCTTCATGATACACTCCCCGCTGTTCGTAGCAGGATCTCACGAGCGCGGCGGACGTTTCAGCGTCTTTATAGCAACCTTTGAGCATAGGTACTAAGTAGATCCCTGTGCATTTCCAACAGGCAACGCGCTTTTACAAATTCTTTATCGAGCAATAGGCGAAAAACTTGTTCACAAATTGCCAATACCTCAGCGGCAGTCGCCCGGGATGTAGCGGTAAATGTCCCCAGCATGTCGTGACGTTTCGCCGAACGAAAGAGCACGTGTACTTTTTCTAGCACCTCAGAAAATTCGGCGTGCACTTGCCCATCCCAATGTTGTTCTTCAACTAACTGAGCGGCCTTCTCTAAAAAGCGGGCACATACTTTGAGCACTTTGTTATACTCAGCATTGCGTGAAGCGAAGAGCGCCTGTAAAATACGCTGTTCATCAGCCACATCCAGCGCAACCACAGAGAAGATACTGGCTTCCCCTCCCATCCCGCGAATCTCGTGAATCAGGTGGTGGAATTGCTTCTCCACTTCTTCAGAGAATGGTAGCAAATAGACAGAATTTTGTAAGGCATATGCGCCGATATTCTGCAAATGACGCCATACCCATACGCGCTTCTGTGATGGCTCACTAGGAACTTTGTAGGTTAATTGCAACCAGTGTATACCATCGTGCTCTCGCATGAACATCTTCTCCTGCTCATAACAACATACTGTAACAGACGTTACTAACACAAATATCGTACGCTTAAAAGCGTAGGAACGTCAAGCATAACCATCTTCTCTACAAATCTGCTGGTAGTATTACTCACTTTCTCGTGTAAAGTTCTCTATCTAACTTCGTGCTGCTTCGCATTGCATTTTCGTTCTCAGACAGCTATACTTTGTTCGGGAAGTGTTGGGGATAGTTCCCTATAATACCATGCATTGGCATGCGACGAAAAAGTAGGAGAAGAAAAGTAGACATAGGCATTAGTCATATGATACAGCCAGAAGTGCTTGCAATCCTGTCTCACCTATGTAATACTATCTCTATATGCAAGAAACCTTCCAAAACTAACTTGCATTGTTTTCACTTCAGGTCTAGCAGGTTTTTTGTTGTAAGGCTATTTTTGCTTCATAAGTTCAGGGAGACGTCCATGAATTACATGGGATATTACAAGTAAAGACTTGTTTTACGGGAGAGAGAGGTAGTTCTACACGCTTTTCCACAAAAGTATTGAACTTTCTTATTATATTAAATATAAAGCGAATAATTTCAACATATGCGAGCGATAGTGTAAATGAGTGGTTATAGTGTGAGAAGTGAATATTAAAATCATGACACAATAAGCACGTCATTGGTATCTCTTCCAGGCACTATCCACTTCTGTAGACAGAAAGAGGTTGTACTATGCCAAAGAGAAAGGGGGAGGCAAAATTAACCCCTTTTGAGGAAAAAGCTGCCCCAACATCGGGCGAGATCGAGGCCAAAGAAGATAGATATACTCCAGAGCATGAAACTGATCAAAAGAGCGAGGTAGCTAGTGAGAGCAAATCCAACAAAAATGCCCGGCTGCATGAAGATGCAGCCAGCGAAAGCCAACCTGATAACGAAGCTATCCATAGCATACACAAACCCGCTGAGCTTACACAATTGTCTAGCGACATCGCCGCTGCAGCTACGCACATCATACACAAACCCGCCAAACCTGCACAGTTATCCAGAACCCTCGCTACCGAAACGACTCAGTCTATTGAGAGCGTTGATAAGATAAAAGGACAGAAACCACAGCATGCCACAGTAGCGGCTAAACTTCCAGCACATAGCATGGCAGCTGCTGCGCAGCGGCTCGGCGATGTCCCAAATCAAATTCATCCGGGGGTTTACTATCATGCCGCCCATCACCCGGCGCACAGCACAGACTGGCGCTCGAAACGCCATCGCAAGCGCAAACATCTGCACACAACCAACTTCAGCTCTGTCATCGCCGACCGCAAGTTGACCAAACGCGTCTTTCTGCCTATTGGCATTGGCATCCCTTTGATCGCCTTGCTGATTTTCACAATTGTGACATCCTATACAGCGATGTCTAATGCAACGAATGAACGCTACCAATCGCAGATCACGACGCTGGCCGATATCCTGCCACAGGATAATTTGAAGATGTATGACACGAGTGGTCATCTCATCTATCAGGCACTGGATCAGGGTGTCCAGACCTCGGAGCCGCTAGATAAGATCTCGAAGAACTTGCAGAACGCCGAAATCGATATCGAAGACCAGACTTTCTGGAGCAATGAAGGCTATGACATCACAGGTATCATACGTGCAGCCATTTCTGACCTCAGCAGTGGGCATGTGGTACAAGGTGGTAGCACGATTACCCAGCAACTGATCAAGAATACCATTGTCGGAAACTCAGATACGGCCCTGCGCAAACTGGAAGAAATTGAACTGGCACCACAGGTGACACGCTACTATAGCAAGCAGCAACTTCTCGATATGTACCTCAATACGGTCTATTACGCGAACGAAGCTTACGGTGCCGAAGCTGCCGCGCAAATCTACTTTGGTTTGAAAGATAAACCCAACAATCCAGCTTCCAATCAATTAGATATCGCGCAGGCAGCAACGCTGGCCGGTATCCCTAGTAATCCTGATCTGCGCAATCCTATCGCCTTTCCCCAACATAGCCTGGTCCGCACACAGGAAGTGCTGCACCAGATGCTGATCTTGAATTCCATCACCACACAGCAGTATACTGCCGCCCTCAAGGAGATCCAGAAGCCCGGTTTTGCTTCCTTTCACACACCTGCTAAGACGCCTGTCGCGTTACTCAGTTTTGCGCAGTATGCGCTGACCGAGTTAGCCAGTGATCTCAATGTCAAAGCTAGCGCGCTCTCCCGCTCAGGTTTAAGTGTGACCACAACAGTCATTTCGAGTCTGCAAACCAAGGTACTTGCTGAAGCGCAAAATGATATCGCCCTAGTCAGAGCTGCGCATGACATTCACAATTCCTCGGTCGTGATGATTAACCCGAAAACAGGTGCCATCGAGACCCTGGTCGGCAACATCGACCCGGCTCATAACGACTTCGACGTTGCCACGCAAG
Organism: uncultured Chloroflexia bacterium; assembly: GCA_963802635.1. Lineage (GTDB taxonomy): Bacteria > Chloroflexota > Ktedonobacteria > Ktedonobacterales > Ktedonobacteraceae > CAVTLG01. The sequence continues at coordinate 378,548 of CAWDJJ010000002.1, forward strand.
GCTTCCGTCAGGCAGGCTCAACAATGAAAGGCTTCACCTATGTGACCGCCTTTGAACATGGCCTCAGCCCCGGCCAAATGACAGACGATGCACAACAAACCTTTTACTACAATGGCGTATCCTACAGACCAGATAACTATGGAGGCCTGCACCATGGATGGATCAGCTATCGCGAAGCACTCGACTGGTCGCTCAATATTGACGCCGTGAGGCTCAAACTCTCCTCCTACGTCGGTGTGCAAGACGATTATAATACAGCAGAAAGTCTCGGCCTCGGTGAAACAAATGGGACAGTTAACGAGACATTTACGCTAGGGACACTTGGAGTGCACTTGCTTAACGAAACTTCGGCTTTTGGATCATTCGCGAATGGGGGTGTCCATGTGCCGCCACATGCGATCAACACCATCACAGATGCAAAAGGTAAAATTATCTATCGAGCTTCAGAAGCCGGAAAACAGGTCGTCACGCCACAAGCGGCTTATGTACTGACAAATGTCCTATCCGATAATACCACGCGCGATAAGGAATTTTACCCCTGCTCATATGGTGATGTTCTGGACTTGCACGTGAATAACAACTGTAGCGATGCTACTATACCTGCAGCGGTCAAAACCGGTACAACGGACGACTTTGTCGATAATCTGACGGTTGGTTATACGCCCAGCCTGGTGACTGGCGTGTGGTCCGGCAACGATAACAACACGGCAATGAATAACATTATTGGTATCACTGGTGCTGGCACAATCTGGCACGATGCGATGATGACGGCGCTGCAGGGCAAACCTGTTCAGCAATTCGCGCAACCGAGAGGCGTGGCGTATAACTCGCAATACCGCGATATCGTTGCGGCAAACCCTGCCTGATCATAAACATGCGCAACACGAACTGACAGGGAACAGAGGCATCTGTCCCTGTCATCATCAGCAATACGGCTCTTCCTTCCGCTTCACAGGTCGAGATCACTCGGGTGAGCGTCAGATTTTTGCAAACGGGTAGGGGCGGCGCTTGCCTCCGCCCCACAGGCCGTCCCAGGCACATCCAGGGCGCACGCGAGGTGCGCCCCTACCCGTTTGCTCCTGCCTCTACTCAACCGGTCAGGTGCTCCAGTGCAAAAAATTGACGGCCACCCAGATCACTCTCCCCATCTCATGTTATGTCAAATTGTGTTCCGCCCTAACAGGTTACTTATCTGAGAGTGCGCTCGCTTGCCATCTCTGCTGCGAATGGCCTTGACTTTTGGCATGATCATATGGGGTAATAGTGGCATCGCTTGCCCTGGATGAGTTGTACGATCTTCTTGCCTTTATCGACAGCTAAGAGAGCCTCTCGTCGTCGCTTCCCCTTGTTACACACCCCTGATAAATGGCATACGAAGCTTGCAATCTTGCCTCATCTATGTAATACTATCTTTACATATGGGGACCTCCGGTCTTACTTCCGCTTCACGTCTAAGGGTTCTTTGTCTCGAGTTTCGTTCTTTACTCTCCCATAAAGCTTGGGGAAGGTTCGTGTTTGTTTGCAATCGGTTCCCAATTTATCTATGGACTGAGCACAACATGGTATTTTTGAATAAGCTCAGCAGGACATTTGTACGTCTCTCAAAGCTCTATAAGCGTATACTTTATCCGATAGGAAAGTGAGGTAATTTTTATATAATATACAAATATTTAATTTTTTCATATTACGTTTAGGTACGCATATGCACAAAAAATTAGCATAAACGAGTGGCAATAGCGTGTGAGGTAGATAATTAAGAAATAGAGAGAACAGTAAGATGGTCGTATCACTTCTATACGCCGCCCACTTCTCCAGATAGAAAGAGGTCATACTATGCCAAGAAGGAAGGGGCAAGTAAAATTAACTGCGTTTGAAGAAAAGTTCGTTTCAGTACCAGATGGGCCTGCTGAGCAAGATGAACATACCTTAGAACAAGAAACGAAGCAAAGCCGCGACAGAGCTAGCGAGAGTCAAGCTGGCGAAACTGCACAGCCACGCGAAGATGTCTCGCTGCAAGCTACCCAGGCCATACAGAAATCAGCACAATCTTCCCAGGCTTCATCAGAAGAAGCTACACATATCATGCGCAAACCCATCGAACTTGCACAGTTTGCCGATGATCTCGCAGCAGAAGCTACACGTATCATGCGCAAGCCTGCTGAGCTTATGCAATCATCCAATGATCTCGCCAATAAAGCTACACACGCCATGCAAAAGCTCGTCGAGCCAGAACCAACAGCCAGTGATGTTGCCAATGAAGCTACACGAGCAATGCAAAAACTTGTCGAGCCAGAACCAACAGTCAGCGATCTTGCCAACGAAGCCACGCGGTCTATTGAGAGCATCAACAAAACAAAGGGACAGAAACCACCGCAAGCGACGGTAGCGGCCAAACTTCCAAGGCATAGCATGGCAGCCGCTGCGCAACGGCTCGGTGATATTCCCAGCCAGGCAGGAACTTCCTATCATGCAGGTCGTCGTAAAACGCATGGCAGAGACCGGCGTTCCAAGCGCCATCGCAAGCGCAAAAATCTGCACTCTGCCAACTTTCGCTCTGCAGCAGCCGACCGCAAGTTAACCAGGCGGGTATTTATTCCTGTTGGCATTGGCATACCATTGATCGCTATCCTGATTTTTGCGCTTGTGACATTCTTCAACACACTGTCTAGTGCAACAGATGAGCAGTACCAATCGCAAGTCACGACGCTGGCCGATATCCTGCCATTAGATAACTTAAAGATGTATGATGTCAGTGGTCATCTCATCTATCAGGCAACTGGTGATGGTATCCAGACTTCAGAGCCGCTGAATAAGATCTCGAAGAACTTGCAGAATGCTGAAATCGATATCGAGGACCAGACTTTCTGGAGCAATGAAGGCTATGACATCACAGGTATCATACGCGCGGCTGTTTCTGATCTCAGCAGCGGACATGTGGTAGAAGGTGGCAGCACAATTACCCAGCAACTGATTAAGAATACCATTGTCGGAAACTCAGATACGGCCCTGCGCAAACTGGAAGAAGTTGAACTGGCACCAGACCTCACACGCTACTATAGCAAGCAGCAAATTCTCGATATGTATCTCAATACGGTCTATTATGCGAATGGTGCCTACGGTGCCGAGGCCGGTGCCCAGATCTACTTTGGCTTGAAAGACAAACCCAACAATCCAGCTTCCAATCAATTAGACACCGCGCAAGCGGCAACGCTGGCTGGTATTCCTAGCGATCCGACCTTGCGCAATCCTGTTACCTACCCAGCCAATAGCCTGGCGCGCACACGAGATGTGTTGCACCAGATGTACATCCTGAATAGCATCAACACGCAGCAATATAACACCGCCCTCCAGGAGATCCAGAAGCCCGGCTTTGCCTCCTTTCATGCGCCTGCGAAGACGCCAGTCGCGTTACTCAGTTTTGCGCAGTATGCGCTGTCCGAGTTAACCAGTGATCTCAACGTCAAAGCCAGCGCACTTTCCCGCTCGGGTTTGAGCGTGACCACGACGGTCAACTCGAGTCTACAAACACAGGTACTTGCCGAGGCTCAGAATGATATTGCTGTTGTCAGAGCAGCGCATAATATTAACGACTCTTCGGTCGTGATGATTAATCCAAAAACAGGGGCCATTGAGACGCTCGTCGGCAATATCGACCCGGCGAATAATAGCTTCGATGTCGCAACACAGGGCTTCCGCCAGCCAGGCTCAACGATGAAAGCTTTCACGTACGCAACCGCCTTTGAACACGGCCTCAGCCCCGGCCAAATGACAAACGATAAACTTACCACCTTTTACTATGATGGAGAACCTTACGCACCACATAATTATGCCAATACACAACACGGGTGGCTTACCTATCGCAAAGCGCTCGATTGGTCACTCAATATTGACGCGGTAAGGCTCGAACTCTCTTCCTATGTTGGCGTGCAAAACGACTATAACATGGCGGAAAATCTCGGTCTTGGTGATACCAACGGTACACTCGGTGCATCGTTTACTTTAGGGACGCTTGGTGTGCACTTGCTCAACGAAGCCTCGGCTTACGGAACATTCGCCAATGGCGGTGTCCACGTGCCACCTCATGCGATCAATACTATCACAAACGAGCGTGGGAAACTTGTCTATAAAGCTTCAACAACTGGAAAACAGGTAGTCAGCCCACAGGCAGCCTATGTGTTGACGAATGTCCTGGCTGATAATGCGACGCGGGATGAGGAATTCTACCCCTGCTCATATGGTGATGTGCTGGACCTGCACGTGAATAACAACTGTAGCGATGCTACTATACCTGCAGCGGTCAAAACCGGCACAACGGATGACGATGTCGATAACCTGACCATTGGTTATACGCCCAGCCTGGTGACTGGTGTGTGGTCCGGCAATAACGACAATTCGGCGATGAACAATATCATCGGTATCACTGGTGCTGGTACGATCTGGCATGACGCGATGATGACGGCGTTGCAGGGACAGCCTGTTCAGCAATTTGCTGAGCCGAGCGGTGTAGCGTATAGTTCGCAATACCACGATATCGTCGTGACAAACCCCACCTGATCATAAATATGCGCAACACGGATTGACAGGGAACAGAGGCATCTGTCCCTGTCACAAGCAAGCAATATAGTTCTTCTTTCCATTGAACAGGTCGAGATGATGCTCTGCTCTTTCATGTTATGTCAGATGGCATGATGTCCTAACATACGGTTTTATCTGAACGTCTGCTTACGGTCTATCTGCGCAGTGAACAGCCTTGACACTTGACACTATCATATGAAGTAATAAAGACAGCCATAGTGCTCTAGTAGACTCAGACGTAAAGTTGAGCATGAAATGTATTAACTTTAATCTAGCAGCTAGATTCAAGAAGACAAATTCGAGCATATTGAGAAGGTTTTTCAGTCACATGTTAGTTCTTCTTAGGAAAGGAACAGTGAACTAACATGAAGACAAAATTTATGCATGAAAGGAAATTGTTATGCCAGGCGACAATCTGCTTAAACGAACATATGATGGAAAAGACGGACCTGCTGATACGAAATCGACAACAGAAAGTAAAGAGGAAAATGTACGAGAAGTATGCAAAAGTCTATTTACAGGTAATAAAAACGATAAAAGCTTACCAAAAAAGGCTGAAGCAAGAGAAATGGCTAAAGAAAGGGAGCGGCTAAAAAAAGAAGATGAATGGTTTGAAAAAAGGTACCGAAAACAAGGAATTTCGTCGGAGGAACAACGATTACGCGAGAGAGAAGGGTGGCTATCGTTGCCTCCACAAATACGCAACGCAATGCAAGCGCTGGAAAGAGCAGGAGGTCGGTGGGGAGAAGGAGGATTACCCACAAGAGAATCTCTGTTGTCCTTGCCAGAGGAAATTCTCAAGTACTCTCCAGACGTGCGCAAAATAATACTAAATCTGCACGCAACAAGATTGGAGAATCATCCTCTCGTTTGGTCGGAACGTAACCGCGGTAACAGACCTTCTGGGCCTAGACTGTAACGAATGCCTGACGAATGGCTTCGTTGGAGAACTTTGTGTATCCGAACTCCTGCTCGGTGCAAGTAGATCTTGAGTTGAGAAAAGACTTCTTCAATAGAAAAGAGGAGTCGGACGAATACGCTGGCAAAAAGAGCATGTGACATTCCTTGCCCTGGATGAGCTGCACAGATAGTCTTTTTGCCTTTACAGGCAGCTAAGAAAGCCTCTCGTTGTCGCTTTCCCTCTATTAAGTATACCTGATCTAAAACGCTTGACCACAGGGGCAACCTACGATATAGTAGGGTGCGATATCAAGGTTGAAGAGAGGCATACATTTAGCAAAGAAATGGGCCGCGACCTGTTTTCTCTGCTGAAGAAAAGGAAATAGAAGATGACAGTATTCCACGAGGCACAGCATATGACCGAATTTGCACCTAAAGATATTTATGAATATCTTACCGAGTTGATTAAACAGGCAACAACAATGTACCTGGCGCAAGAAGAACTCCCATATGCAGTTGAACAGCTTCCCATAGATCTGCGTTTCTCGGCTCAGGCTAGCTTTGGCGACTACTCAATTCCGCTCATGCCGTGGGCCAAATTGCTCAAACGTAGCCCATTGCAAATCGCCACGACATTGCAAACGATGCTCGATGCGATGCAACTGCCTACTATCCAGGAGATCACAGCAACCAAGCCTGGCTTTCTTAATTTCCGTTTGGACCACGCTGCATTAGGCCAGACAATCATTACACGCGTACTAGAAGCAGGGCCTGATTTCGGGCAAAATAACCAGGGTATCGGCACCAAAATTATTGTTGAGCATACTAATATTAATAGCAATAAAGCTGCCCATGTCGGCCATCTGCGTAATTCCTGTCTCGGTGATACTGTTGTCCGTATGCTGCGCTCACAGGGCCACCAGGTCGAGGCAGATAATTACATCGATGACTCCGGCGTGCAGGTTGCAGACGCCGTTGTTGGTTTCACGCTCTTGCAACGAGGGCTGCTACAACTCCCAGAGGGGAATGAGCAGTTGCCCGACGAGTCTTTTGACTACTATTGTTCCCGCGTCTATGTCAGTGTTAGCAAAGTCTATGACGATAGCACATCAGAGCAGGGACAACTGGCGCTTCAATTGCGTAAAGAGGTGCTTCACGCTATCGAGCACGACGATGAGCCGGAAGATGGTCCCGATTATCCTCTGCTGGCGGCGGATATTTCGCACCAGATCGTGCAGGCCCATCTCAAAACGATGGCACGCCTCAACATTTCCTATGATCTGCTCCCCTGGGAATCAGCGATCTTGCATGCGGGTCTGTGGCAACATACGTTTGAGTTGCTCAAAGAGCGCGGCCTGCTGGAGAAACCGGAGAGCGGGAATGCCGCCGGTTGTTGGATTCTGCCCTTTGGCGAGGGCGATGCCCAGACAAATGAAGGGGATCGCAGCAGCGACAAAATCCTGGTACGCAGCGATGGTACCGCAACCTATACCGCTAAGGATATCGCCTACCAGCTCTGGAAATTTGGTCTGGCTGACGAGTTAGGTGTGCAGTTTCATTTTGTGCCCTGGGGTATTCAGCACGATGGTCGTAAGCTCTGGACGATGCACACGCCAAAAGATACGTTTAAAACTGACGAGGAAGCTCCGGCCAGTCGTTTTGGTCATGCCAGGCGCGTGATCAACGTGATCGACGTACGGCAGTCCTACTTGCAGCAGGTTGTGTATGAAAGCTTGCGCCGCCTGGGTTATGCTGAGCAGGCCGATAATTCAACGCACCTGGCCTATGAAGTTGTCACACTGTCAGCCGCTACTGCTACCCGTCTGGGAGTAGACACCTCGGATGGACGCGAGTATTATGCGATGTCCGGGCGCAAAGGGATCGAGATCAAAGCCGATGATCTCATCAATGCGGCAACCGAACGTATGCGCGAGGTGCGTCAGCAGGACGCCAGAGCCGATCTGCCCGATGAAACCGTTGCTATTCTGGCCGCGTCAGCCATCCGCTACTTTATGATTTGCTTCAGTTTGCAACAGATTATCACGCTGGACATGGACGAGGCGCTACGCCCCAATGGTGATACCGGCGTCTATCTGCAATATGCTTACGCGCGGGCAAACAGCATCTTGCGCCGCCTGCACGACGCAAACTATGCGCTTCCAGATACGCTTGAGCAATTGCCTGCACAACTTGAGCAGAGTGAGTGGGATCTCCTGCGCCACATCGACACTTATCCACGCCGCCTGGCTGAAGCGAGTGAGCAGCTCTCGCCGTCGATGCTGGCTGCCTACGCTTACGATCTGGCTGCGCACTTCAGCGACTTTTATGAGCACACGCCACCCATTGTCAAAGAAACAGACGAGCACGTCAAAGCATTTCGCGCACTGCTGGTACAGGCTACAGCACAAACGATGAACAATGTGCTGCGTGTGCTTGGCTTCGAACCCCTTGAGCGCATATAATCAGGTTAAGAGAAGGGGATAGTATATTTTTATTCCCTTCTTATTCCAAACGATTGCTTCATCCGTAGAAACCGTATGTTCTCTCCTCGTCCATACACCCTAACGTCTGCTCCTCTGTAGATATCGGGACAATACAGGAAAACCGTGCAAACGCCTTGCACAGTCTCATCAACGCATTGGATGATGGCCTGGTACCAGCCCGCATCCAGGTATACAGAACCAGGAATGTACACTTCGCATTCCAGTAATGTGTGAAGCGCTGCTTTTATTTCATGAATACGCATGGTTATACTTGTTTTCTACCATTGAGAGAGAAGACTATATTCATACTATTTTCTGTTCAATTGCTTCATCTTTCTCCTCTTGCATATGGCTTGACAGAAAGGAACGGCAGAAGACCGCCCATGGTCAGCTTCCTTTTCTCTCTGTTCCAGTGTGCAAGTGCTTCATCAATCAATCGCTGAGCCGTCCGAATGGATTCATAAAACCCTCTTTCCCTTGTATTTCTCTTGAGATATCCCATTGCTCGTTTGAGCGCATGCTGTGCTTGCGTTAACCGCTGGATAAGCGCTTCACTTTTCTGCTGCTCTTTGCACTGCTCAAGAGAGGTTTGTAAGAGCTGGATCGTACTCTGTAATTGCTCCACATTCACTTCACGGAGGGTGTGTTGCTCAAAAAATAAGCTGATATTCTGAATATCTTGTTCTAATGCTGTTTGCATATCAGAGATCTACTCGCTCCTCTCTTATGGGCTGGAAGGTGAAAAAGTTCATGCCTATTGCTCCTCTTCGAGAACGACATCCACGGCCTCAAGCGTGAAGTCCCACTTGCTCTTAAGCAGCCTGGAGAGACCTGCAAGAACCTTCTCCGCATCTGTCCGCTCAACGGGCAAGCCGCGCAGCATGGCATAGACGACGCGATTGCCGACCCCAGCCCTCTCTGCGAGGGCTGGGATCTCGAAATGATGCTGTGCTCTGAGTTGTGACAGGGTGGGATTGCAGCTCATGTTCCAGCGTCCTTCTTGATGCGCACACGTATGTCATCAAGGGTGTATGTCTGGTTGACAAGTTGAGAGAAGGTATTCAGGATCTTTTGCGCCAGGTGCACCTCCACAGGAATCCCAACCTCCATCGCGTAGACCTCCCGTGGTTGCACCTCGGCTTTCTTTGCCAAGTCCTTGATCCGCAGGCTATGCCGTTGCCGTAATTGCTTTAAATTCGGTTTTTTCTCGTTGTTCATCATGGCTTGACTCCCCATGCAGTGATTCCAAAGGAGAGGCAGACGAAGTTTTGATCATACAGGTCGATCACGAGCTGCCAATACGTCTCTTCAAAGATTTCCTCCGAGATGAGGCCAGAAGCAAGTAGGTAGGGCTTGAGCTGAAGAAAGGTGAGTTTGGCGTTTTCGCTGGATGCGTAGTACAAAGGCTCATTATAGGTCGTATCCAGGATGAATGGTCGCTTGCCGATGTGCTGAAATCCGGCGTTTTTGAGCAAAGGCCCGAGCACATGAACGATGCCCAGCGAACGCCCATCAACGGAAAAGGTCCTTTCCTGGAGATGAAGGGCCTCGAAGAGACAAGCGCTCAATTTCTGCAGGGGGACGCTGTTGGAAATGCCGCCCTCGATTTCCGTCAAGCGCAACACGCCACCCGGTTTGAGCACCCGCCGACATTCGACCAGCAGCGCAGGCCACAACGCGGGAGAAAGAAAACTTTCGATGCAACGCGCGTTGATCAAGTCAACAGAGGCATCAGAGAACTGCAGCGGTTGGATGATATTCATCTGCTCAAATGTTGCGTTGGCACGTTCTTGTGAAGTGGCGCGAGCATGAGCATACTCGATCATCGTCTGACTGAGGTCCACACCGATGACCTCGCTATGGGGATACTTGAAAGCGACATCCAGCACCCAACTGCCGGGTCCGCACGCGAGATCGAGAATGGTGTGCATGGACGCCACGTCCTCGCGTTCCGCGAAAAGCCCTCCCATCGCCTGGGTAAAGAGTCGATCTTGCTCTATTAAGCGCGCTGTTTCTGTCGGATCTTCGATGTTCATGGGATAATCATTGGTCATATGGCACCAATCCTTTCTTGCATTTATTGAACGATAGTATTGTAGGTATCATAGACGGCTTCTGTGGCAGCTTCCTCCCCAATCATGATTGCGAGACGGTCACGCTGCTGATCAAGGCTTTTGTACTGATTGTTGATGATACTGTGAGATGCTTTTTGTGCTAACCCGTGCAATGCGAGATTCTATCGAGAAACACACGGATTCTATTTCTGCTCGTAATTTTGCTACTTCACTCTGATTTTCTGGCATCGTATCTTCTCCTCTATTATCGTTTCAGTCGTGTTGTGTTTGTTATTTTGTTGTCCATACTTGATATTTTCTCTCTAAGTGTACACCTAGAATAACGCCTCTGCAAGTGTAGACTTCCGCTACCTGTTCTTACAATAAAGCTGACGTGTTAGAATAAAACAAAGACTTTTGTTGGAGTAAGGAATGGTACGCCTACGGGTGAAGGAAGTAGCACTAGAAAAAGGGGTAAGTATGGGGAAATTGTCACGAACGGCAGATGTTGCGTATAACACCATCCGTGCTATTTATCGAGACCCCTACCGAGAAGTCACTACCACGACACTCGCAAAGATCGCCAAGGCATTAGGCGTATCCGTGAATGATTTGCTCGAAGATGTTCCTGAGAACTAGTTTCCTTTGATACTCCTTTCTGTCGTTTATTCACATGTAGCTTGCTTCTTGCTATATTGACGATGATGATGCTCATTTCATCCGATGTTGAGTATAGTAGATGTGTGGGAACTTTTTTTCAGACACCTTTCTTTGTTCGTTCTGGTCTCGACTAGACAACGTTAGGTGCATGCTCTATACTCTCTTTAACCTCGAGTGGAGAATGAGTATATGAGGAGCAGTCGATGAGCAAGCGAGTAATGCAAGCAATGATGTTGGCAGAAGGAAACTATGGCAAAGTGATCATGGAGCGCAGAGTGTCGTTAGGTTGGTCCAGAGAGTTGCTTGCCGAGTTGTACGGAAATGTATTACGAGATCGAGAAGTCACCGTGAAAGCAATTGAAAAGATGGAGAAATACAACGACGTGCCGAAAAATGCAAGGAGGCGTTTGATCTTAGCTGGTTTGCTGGGTCTTGCTCCAGCGGCGCTCGGCCTGCAACCGTTTGCGAGAGCGCTAGAGGATATAATAACTCCAAGCTTGAAAAATGGTCCCATTGATATAGAAGAGTACCGTTCTGCTCTCACATCACTTCAGAATCTTTATTTTAGTAGTGGATATGAGCAGGTTTGGATAACGGTTGCTGGTATTGCCGACAGAATACAAACACTGCATAATAAGGTCCTCTATGTCGGCGGCAGCCAACAAACTGCAATGTTACAACTGCTGAGTGGATATCATCTTATATTAGCGGATATCGCCAGCGAACACCAATGCCTGGATGCAGAGGAATACTATAACAAAGCTGTGGTTATAGCGCGAGATCACCAGCTTGATCAACACTATGCTACAGCGCTCTTTCGACGTGCGATCTCCTTTCTTGATAATGGGAATGCTAGTGCTGCGAAAGATGATTTTACCCAGGCCCTCACGATCAAAAATATTCCTCCGCAATTACGAGGGAGTATCACAGCCAGCGCGAGTGTGGCAACTGCTCGTTGTGCACAATATAAGCAAGAGATCACAAATGCGTTATATATGATGGATGATGCAGCAGACCTGACAGGGAAAAACATTGAAGCGATGTATCCTCAAAGGTTTGATCAAGATCGTTGGTATCTGGATCGGGCCGCTGTGTTAGTTGAATCACCACTGAAGGAGTATCGCAAACCTGATAATGCTCTGCGTGATTTAGAGAAGGTGACGCTTACTGGTGAATCACGCGGTGTAGCTTACAGAGAAGCATATAGTGACATTCTGTCGGCGAGGGCTTATATGGATAAAAACGACCATCCATTTGCCACAAAATTAGCGCAAGATGCGCTCAGTATTATGGATGAGATGCAATCTCAAGCTCTTATTCCCGATATTAGAGCAGTGCACACGATGCTGAAAGAATCCAAGTATGGGAAATCGAGATCTGTGGCAGAGCTAGGTGTTGAGCTGATGAAAGTGCAAAACCCGAACGTGTTTGGTGTAGATAGGCTCTAGTAGAGAGCTGGAGGGATGCTATTCCTTAAGAACTTTTTTTCAGATATCTTGCTCTATTTGTTCTGTTCTCGACTAGACAACGTTAGGTGCATGCTCTATACTCTCTGTAACTTTGAGTGGAGAATGAGTATATGAGGAGCAGTCGATGAGCAAGCGAGTAATGCAAGCAATGATGTTGGTAGAAGGAAACTATGGCAAAGTGATCATGGAGCGCAGAGTGTCGTTAGGTTGGTCCAGAGAGTTGCTGGCCGAGTTGTACGGAAATGTATTACGAGATCGAGAAGTCACCGTGAAAGCGATTGAAAAGATGGAGAAATACAATGACGTGCCGAAAAATGCGAGGAGGCGTTTGATCTTAGCTGGCTTGCTGGGTCTTGCTCCAGCGACACTTGGTCTGCAACCGTTGACGAGCACGCTAGAGGATATGATAACGCCAAGCTTGAAAAATGGCCCTATTGATGTAGAAGAGTACCGCTCTGCTCTTACATCACTTAGAGGTACTCGTTGGAGTAGTGGATATGAGCAGGTTTGGATGACGGTGACTGATATTGTAGGCAGAATACAAACACTGCATAATAAGGTCCTCTATGTCGGCGGCAGCCAACAAACAGCAATGTTGCAACTGCTCAGTGGATTTCATCTTCTCCTTGCGGGCATCGCCAGTGAACATAAATGCCTGGATGCAGAAGAACACTATAACAATGCCGTTATTATCGCACGAGATTATCACCTCGATCAGCAATATGCTATGGCACTTTTTGGTCGTGGGATCTTCTTTATGGAGAAGAGGAATCCTAAAGCAGCGAAGGATGATTTTACGCAAGCCCTCATCATTAAAAATCTTCCTCCGCGATTACGAGGAAGTATCACTGGAAGTGCGAGTGTAACGAGCGCTCGTTGTGCACAATATAAGCAAGAGATCACAAATGCGTTATCTATGATGGATGATGCAGCAGACCTGACGGGAGAAAATATTGAAGCACAGAGTCAATTAGAGTTTGATCAAGATCGTTGGTACCTGGATCGGGCCGGGGTGTTGCTTGGATCACCACTGAAGGAGTGTCGCAAACCCAATGAAGCTTTGCGTGATTTAGAGAAAGTAACGCTTGCTCATGAGTCGCGCCTTACATCTTATAGAGAAGCCTGGAGTGACATTCTGTGGGCAAAAGCTTCTATTGATACAAATGATCATCCTTTTGCAACAAAATTAGCGCAAGATGCATTAAGTATCATGTCTGAGATACAATCTCAAGCCCTTATTCCTCATATCACAGCGATACACACGACGCTGAAAGAGTCCAAGTATGGGAAATCGAGATCTGTGGCAGAGCTAGGTGTTGAGCTGATGAAAGTGCAAAATCCGAACATGTTTATGTAGACTGGCATGGAGAAATCGATTTTTTGATGGCCTCACCCTCACGTGAAGCCATTTCTTTCTCTGGGAAAGGCACACTACGCCCAACTGAGACATGACTACAACCTTTCTCTTATGACCAGCGTGGTGGATTGAGTACAATGCGAGTGAGGTCTACTGATACACGATTAAACTCATCTTTATTCAGAAACGTTACCTTGCCATCAAGTGCAGTCCCCTGATCAGTTAGGAGTACAACCCCAATTTGAGTCGGCCACCAGCACCAGGAAAGAGCCGCCCCACGCGGAGTATTGAGGATCAGTGGCGAAGCTTGCAACTTTTCTTTTTCAAATACACGTTTCAAACGCGCATAGGCAATATATTGCGTGCGGTATGGCTCTGGACGATCCCCAGGGCCGAGAAAAGGATTAAGGCTATCCTTTTTCAAAACTTCTTCAAGTGGAATAAGATCATCTTCAGTGATGCGCTTGATATTTAATAAATAACTTGACATGCCATATTCCTCCTTGCCAATTATTGTATGTGTTCATCACAGTAGATCTCCAGGTTAAAAGAAAGAGAGGATGTTCATAGCTTCAAAGAAGACATTGTACAGCCTTTGGGGGCGAATGGTCGCAATGATATCTATTATCGTGTCAGTCGTGTGATGTTTGTCATGTTGTTGTCCATGCTTGGTGTTTTCTCTCTAAGTGTACAGCTAGAATAACGCCCCTACAAGCGTAGACTTTCGCTGCCTGTTCTTACAAGAAAGTTGACGTGTTAGAATAAAACAAAGACTTTTGTTGGAGTAAGGAATGGTACGCCTACGGGTGAAGGAAGTAGCGCGAGAAAAAGGGGTAAGTATGGGGAAATTGTCACGGACGGCAGATGTTGCATATAACACCATCCGTGCTATTTATCGAGACCCCTACCGAGAAGTCACTACCACGACACTCGCAAAGATCGCCAAGGCATTAGGCGTATCCGTGAATGATTTGCTCGAAGATGTTCCTGAGAACTAGTTTCCTTTGATACTCCTTTCTGTCGTTTATTCACCATATAGTTTGCTTCTTGCTACATTGACGATGATGATGCTCATTTCGTCCGATGTTGAGTATAGTAGATGCATGGGAACTTTTTTTCAGACACCTTTCTTTCTTTGTTCGTTCTGTTCTCGACTAGACAACGGCGGGCGCGTGCTCTATACTCTCTGTAACTTTGAGTGGAGAATGAGTATATGAGGAGCAGTCGATGAGCAAGCGAGTAATGCAAGCAATGATATTGGCAGAAGGAAACTATGGCAAAGTCATCATGGAGCGCAGAGTGTCGTTAGGCTGGTCCAGGGAGTTGCTGGCCGAGTTGTACGGAAATGTATTACGAGATCGAGAAGTCACCGTGAAAGCAATTGAAAAGATGGAGAAATACAACGACGTGCCGAAAAATGCGAGGAGGCGTTTGATCTTAGCTGGTTTGCTGGGTCTTGCTCCAGCGGCGCTCGGCCTGCAGCCATTTACTGGCATGCTAGAGGATATGATAACTCCAAGCTTGAAAAATGGTCCCATTGATATAGAAGAGTACCGTTCTGCTCTCACATCACTTCAGGGTTCTCTTTGGAGCAATGAATATGAGCAGATTGGAATGACGGTCGCTACTATTGTAGATAGAATACAAGCACTGCATAATAAGGTCCTCTATGTTGGCACCAACTATAAACAAACAGCAATGTTGCAACTGCTGAGCGGATATCATCTTCTTCTGGCTGATATCGCCAGCGAACACCAATGCCTGGATGCAGAAGAATACTATAACAAAGCTGTGGTTATAGCGCGAGATCACCAGCTTGATCAACACTATGCTACAGCGCTTTTTGGCCGTGGAATCTTCTTCCTCGATACTAATGGGAATGCTAGCGCTGCGAAGGATGATTTTACCCAGGCTCTCACCATTAAAAATATTCCTCCGCAATTACGAGGGAGTATTACTGCAAGCATGGGTGTGGCGAATGCTCGTTGTGCACAATCTCAGCAAGAAATCACAAATGCATTATCTATGATGGATGATGCAGCAGAATTGACGGAAAAAAATATTGAAGCAACGTATCAGATGAAGTTTGATCAAGACCGTTGGTATCTGGATCGGGCCGAAGTATTGCTTGGATCACCACTTAGAGAGTGCCGCCAACCCGATAATGCTCTACGCGATTTAGAGGAGGTGACGTTTACTGGTGAGCCACGCCGTGTCGCTTACAGAGAAGCAGAAAGTGACATTCTGTCGGCGAGGACTTACATTGATAAAAATGATCATCCATTTGCCACAAAATTAGCGCAGGACGCACTCAGTATCATAGATGAAATACACTATCAAACTCTTCTTCCTCATATCACAGCGATACACACGATGCTGAAAGAGTCCAAGTATGGGAAATCGAGATCCGTGGCAGAGCTAGGTGTTGAGCTGATGAAAGTACAAAACCCGAACGTGTTTGCGTAGACTTATGATACCAGAAAATTGAGCGTGCGCAGTAATCCCACGTGGGATACTGCGCACCTGGCGTTACAGTCTTAAATACTGGTTAGCCGACAGATTTGTCCAGGTTTTTAAAGAAGTTATTGAGCGCATTCTTCACAAAGCCTTCGCCGATTGGATTATTGGCGATAGCAACCGGACCTTCAAGCTCAGCATTGACGTTATAAGTGAGCAATGCTCCATCAGCCTCATCTGTCAGGTTGATCTGGCTAGCCGCATTGATTGATCCACCACGGCCTTTGCGCTGCACTTGCAGCTCGAGATTGTTGGGGTCCTGGCGATGTGCGATATTGATACTGACAATATATGGTCCCTTCAATCCTGGTAGTGCTGTTGTGATGGCGGCGTTGATGTGGCTAGTATCGGTGTACTCGACTGAGTCACAGCCTGGGATGCTCGCTTTCAGAATCGCTGGATTGAGAATAGCCTGAAAAACCTGTTCACTGTGAGCTTTAAATTTGTGTGTTCCGTTAAGTTTCATACGGAGAAAAATCCTTCCTCTATGCTAGCAAAATCATACTCGTGTGCAAACATATGCTAATAGTACCCTGCTCCCTATGTGCATAAATTTGAATATAATAAAATCTTTGTCTTTTTCATATGCAAAGCAGACAAGATGCAGCCATATTATCTTTCTCGTATCTCCTGTTTCGGGAGCGAGATACCTGACAGATATTTGCAGAGACAGGACCTATTGTAGCGATTTCTGACCTAACTTTCAAGTGAAATGTGGTTTTTCGTGCTAAATTTCCTAGCGTATGCACCTTATTGCTTTGGAGCGAAAATGTTTGATGTAAATGAGTCAAATGTGCTACTATGTTAGTATTTGGGAATTATTATGCTATACTACCATGGTATGTGTCATCACATATCATCTATCTACTGCATTTTTAAGAGGAAGTTGTGATGGTTTCAAGTGAAGAGCGTGGGAAACAAAGTAGCGGAAAGTGGCATTCACGTTTGGCGCAAGAGCGTCTTGGTCTCTCCGTATCAGTGGAAGAGGCATTGGTAGATTCTGTCTTGCAAGAGAGGTCTGGCGAACCGACTGACAGTATGCATACGACTCATGAACGTGCTCTTTTCCCTCCGCGATTAAGTTTACAATCCAGACCGATAGCTGCTTTACGGCCAGCTCGTATGGTTTCGTCCACGGGAGATGATAGTATTGTTGTATCTGCTGATGCAAAACATGAGCAAAAATCTACCACGGGGATGCACGATACTGCCGCATTACGGCATTATACTCACTATTCTCCGGCATCGTTGGCTACACCTGAGTCTCTGGAGGTAGCTGATTTGCCTCCTGGACAGTTACCTTTGCCAGGCAGTCAGTTTGATGCTGCATCTGTCGCACCTGCGCCGGAGAGACTGGCGGACAAAGGAGTGACCGCGATAAGCTACCCGCTTGCGGCACCTGGGAAGGGGGGAGCGCAGATTGTGCCACAGAGGCAACGTGTGATCGGTCAGACCGCGAAAATTCCCGTAAAGATCCGTCTTGAGACGCTTCCTGCTCTGGTCATAGCTGAAGCTGTGGCGTTGCCAACGTCCACATCTGCTAGAGAGCACGTAGCGCGCGACCTAAGCATGACGAGTACCCACCTTCCCACCGTGGGGAGCGCATATGAAGAGGCACATGCTAGAAGTACGCCCGTGCCTGTTGCGCTACTTACACGTATGCGGGAAGGGAACACGAGTACCCATTTACCTGCTATAGAGATCTTCAATGGCGAGAGTTATATTGCATCGCGTGGCATACTGACAGGTTCGGGCGCTATTGAGCGTGGACAATCTGATGTCACTATCGATAATTCCGCAATTACAGCGTCGAGTGTCGTGCTGGTTATGCTCACATCAAACCCTGGTCCAGTTGCCGTACACTACGTATCACTACACGTGCTTGTGGGTTTTACACTGCATTTGACGGCACCGACGACGATGAAGACAGCCTTCAACTATATGCTTTATAACGGTCCAGATAGCGCTGGCAAGCAACGTAGTCCTGCGTAGTGATAGTGCCGAGCAACGTATCCCTTACCTTTCGGCTGGCTGGCTGCGGAACAAGAACGCCGCTATTCTATAAAAGATGAGAGGGAGGCTATCAGTTGATAGTCTCCCCTCTTTCTTGCATTCTCTGCTTTTGCACTTTTTATATATTTTTTTCAGCATAAGGCACAAATAACGGTAAGGTAAAGATAAAGCTACTCCCTTCGCCTTCAATGCCACTACTTTCCACACGAATACTGCCACCGTGCAGGCGCAAGAATTTCTGCGACCACGTATAGACCCAGGCCAACGCCCCTAGTCTGACTTCCCTGGATATTAGGAGCGCGATAGAAGCGCTCAAAAAGGTAGGCTTGCGCATCTTTGGGGACGCCAATGCCTCTATCTGTAATGCGAACCTCGATCACCGTTTTGCCTACAATATTGATGCATTGCGTGAGCGAGATCGTGATCGGGCCTCCCAGCGGACTATATTTGAGCGCATTTTGTAACAAGTTGCCAAAGATCTGTAAAATACGCGCTTTATCGCCTTCGAGTAAATAGGGATGTGCCTGTGGCGTAATCTGGTAGCTAATCTGGTGGATCGTCGAGGTTGCTGCGTGGTACGCGACAACTTCTCTGACGATAGCTTCCAGATTTATTTCTTCCTGGATCAGCGAAACCTGCCCTCGATTGAGCCTGGTGACTTCCAGAAAAGTGTTGACAATATTGGTTAGCTGCCGGGTTTGCTCTTCGATGAAACTGATACTTTCCTGAAGGCGTCCTTTTAGTTCGGGGGTAACATCACCGGCTTTGCGCAGCAGACGGATCATCATCTGGCTATGCGCCAGAATAACGGTTAGTGGTGTGCGGAATTCGTGTGCCGTAATCGCCAGGACTTCGTCTTTGAGTTCGTTCGATTCTCGCATGGTCGCTTCGTTGGTGCGCGCAACTTCAGCTTCCTGTTGCCATCGTGTTTGTTCAATAGCGAGTCCGGCGAATTGAGCGATGCCTTCAACGACAGCCATATCCCAGGGACTAAATTCGAGCGCCGTGAGTGGCTGGGTGCTTACTGACATCTGTTCCTGATCGCTCTTTTTGCGATAGGAAGAAGAGCGGTCAATCATCATGATACCCAATAAACGCTTATTATGCATAATGGGAGCACTGAGGATCATTGTGCGATAATACATATCTCTTTGCTCTAACTGGGTTTCCGCACTTATTAATATGACATGACCATGCATCAACTGGGCATGGATGCCGCTATAGCGCTTATCGTCAGAGATGAGCCAGCGTTTTTGCTCTGCTTGCCAGGCTGCCTCTTCTTCGAGCGGAATGCCAATGGATAGCAACGGGGTGAACATCTGCGTTCCCTGATCATATAATTGTACTGCTCCGCGCTCGCTATTGAGCGCTGTCAGGGCCATTGCTAGCATATGCTCCAGAATCTCTTTCACGTCGGTAATGCCTGATATAGCTTGTGCGGCGTGAAGCATGGTGTCGAGTGCTAGCCGGATACGCCGTTCGACGCGCATGGACTCGGTGATGTCGCGAAAAGCGCTGACGGTACCAATTTGCCATGCGTCATCATTGAGCAAGGGCACGATGTTGACCTCAACGGCATGCTCCTCGCCATTATTGTGCCTGATCATAAAACGCTCACCACGTGTATACTCACCATGCAATGCGCGCATCAAGGGGAAATCTTCTTTGGTGATAGGTTGTCCATACATAGTATAGGCCTGGTTGTTTTGCAGATATGTTTCCAACTGTTTTTTAGCATTGCGTGTTAAATCTATAAATCGTGACGCGATATCGTTGCTAATAATGACTTTTCCTTCCATGTTCGAGCACGATAATACCCTCGGTCATGGCATTGAAAACTGCATCCAGCGTATTGGCACGTTCATTTGCCAGGGTGACGGCCTGGCGTGCCTTATGCAGAATTTGCTCTTTCTCGATAGCCAGTGCACACTGAGCAGCGATATCCTGCGCAAAGGCATACTGTCCCTGTTTCGGCCAGGACTGCTTTTTTGTATAGCTCACAAAGATAAAGCCCACGTTGCGAGTGAGGTGCACAGGCGTCTTCTTGCCTGTGTTGCGTTCTTGTTTATGCTTGCCGCCGATCATGAGAGGAATGATCAGCACATTTTCCATGCCCAGTTGTCGAAACCATTGTTGCTCGTCATTGACGAATTGCTCCTGCGTCACAAACAGTGGCGTACCTCTTTTCGCCACTACCTGACATTGTTGGAGCGTCGTTATCGCCACGGAAGGTTTGGCTGTATCAACAGGCAGAGCTGGCGTGGCGGGCATAGTATTCGTGAGTGTGAGTAGATCCTTATTGAGGAGCGCGACGGCTCCTCTGTGCGTATCCAGTCCCTGGACAAGATGGTGCATGGCGCTGTCCAATATCTGTGGGAGATCTTCACCGGAGTTGACTGCCAGGGCTACCTGATAGGTAGATTGGGCTCGCTCAATGAGTCGTTCTGCGCGCCTGCGTTCCCGTTGCGCTTGTTGATAGGCGTGAGCATTATCGATAGCCACAGCGGCCTGTTGTCCAATCGCACGTGCTAATTGCTGCTGTTCCTCTGAGAATGAAGAAAACTTGCCCGGGTTATCGAGTGACATCATGCCAACCGGTCTGCCCTCACGTACCAATGCGACGAGTAGGACCGAGCGCACAAAGAACCTTTCTGCGAGAGTTCCCATACCGGGTGTGGCGCTCAGGTCCTCCAGGGCTAATAGGCCATGGCTTTGCAGAAGGTGATGAAAAATAGGGTCATTGAAAGGCAAAATGCTTTGACGCCACATGCGGTCGGCTATCTGGATCATTTTGTCTTTGGCATGCAAGGTCGAAAAATGATAGGCCGAGGGGATCAGACGCGAGTGTATGTCATCGCGCAACCAGACTGCACAACGCTCGACGTCGCAAACTTCGGTTGTACGGCGCACCAATACTTGTAAAATGCGCATAGGATCAAGCGAGGATGCCAATAGCTCTGACAGCTCTCGTAAAAGTTCGCTTTCGCGCAATGCTTTGAGGAGCCGCGCGTTTTCATGGCTGTGCGAGGATGAAGAATACTCACTTTGCATAAACATGACCCCTTATGGGAACTTCGTTCAGGCGTGATTGGTAACGCCGCTTTACGTCGCCCTGCTGACCGCTACGTTGCGCTTTTTCTCTGATTGGGTCAAAGTGTAACAGATGAGTCGAGGTGGCGTCAAGAAATGCTTGGTGCCAGATAAAAGAGTTTTTTGCGCCAAGGAGCCAGCGTTGCCATCTGCTCAGGTAGATCTTGACACGCATTGGGTGGAGAAGAAAAATATACTAGAACTTTTGAGAAGGATAGAAGCTGGTAGAATAGAGAAAACGCTCTATTTTTTGGAACTATAGTATAATAACGGAAGGCTATTTGCAGCCACGAGAAAAAGAAGCTTATGAATTCACGACCACCGCGATCATTTACCTCTCTGCTCTGGGATATGCTCCGTGTAGGGGCGCGGACATTCTGGCAGAGCAACGCTAATCCTGCGCGTACGCTCTTGCAGCGTCAGCAGGCACTGGCTGTGTTAGGATTGCCAGCAAACGCGACTCCGCAACAGATTAAGCGCCGCTACCGTTCGTTAGCCAAGCGCCACCATCCCGATCATGGCGGCGATCAGCGGCAGATGCAGCGCATCGTTGCCGCCTATGAGTTCCTGATGAAAGAGCAGAAGAAGTAGCTGTCTATATAGTTATGCCAGATGCGCGCCACAATTATTGCAGAAGCGTTTCCCGGGACGAATGCGTGCACCACATTGATCGCAAAAGCGTACATCAGTTGCTATCGCGGAGGTCGGTGGCACAGTATTTGCAGCCGGTTGTACCGGTGATGCCGTTCTCGCGGCTGGAGGTTGCGCTACGGGTGGCACTGGCTGTGCTGCTGGAGGCTGGTCTTCCGTCCCTTGAAGAGATTGTATGCCTCCTTGAAAAGTTTTGGCTGCTTTTACCGCTATTCCTCCAATAGTACTGGCGATTTTGATTCCCTTGGCGACATCGTCCATATCCTGTTTCAAGCGCTGTGTAGGTGGCAGGACCGTCGAATCGGACACCTTGTTGAAGTGATTCGGTCCAATTTGTAGTCCATCTCCATTGATGGACAAGGTTCCCTGGTCCTGGCCTCCATCGTCAAAGGCCAATACTATATGTGTACCCTGATACGTATAGGTCCCCTCGCGGCGCATTTCTGGTGCTGCTGACGTAACCTGCTGCCCTTTGATAAATGATCGAGCTGCATTGGTAACGCGACTCTGCTTTTGTATCGTCAAAATGAAGCGACTATTCGGCTGGAGTGTCATGCGGTCGATACGTGATGTAAAGTAATCAAGTCCGACGCCCGAGCTATGCACGCATTCATATTGACCTGTAATCGGTTTTCCCATCATGGCTGAGTTCCTCTTGACGTTATTTTTAATAGGTGAGGACTTTCCGCCTATACTATAGCACTTCGGTGAGGGGCGTGTCTTCAACTGAAGTCGAGGTGTTGCTGCTTTCTGAAATCATACAATGAAGCACATGATCATCACCGTTTTGTGACTCTGCTCTGAGAATAGCACACTATCTTGAAGAGAAATAGAACTTTTGGTCGAATGGAGCCTTGACTTTCAGGAATGAAGGCTGTATGCTGAAGAAACAATGAAAGCAATCTAAAGAGAGGTATAAGGGTAGATGTCACGTTTCCCCAATGCACTCCCTCCTATGCGCGGTGAGCCGGATGCGGTGCCTGAGCAGCTCTCGTTGCTTGCTCCCAGGAGAGCAGGTGAGAATTCGGAAGAAACAACAGAAACAACAGTGAATACGTTGGAAGGAAAACAAGCTGCAAGAAGCAAAAAGAATACGGTAGGATATTCTGCCGCCGATATCCAGGTCCTTGAGGGTATTGCCGCCATTCGCCATCGTCCAGGCATGTATATTGGTTCTACGTCTACCTCTGGCCTGATTCATCTCATCTGGGAGGCGCTTGATAACGCCGTTGATGAGGCGGTGGCTGGCTATGGCAAGCAGATCTGGGTCACGATTGAGCGTGATGGCTGGGTGACGGTCCGTGATGAAGGGCGGGGTATGCCCTTCGATCCTATGTTGTATCAAGGCGAGTATCTGCCGGCTGCCACTGTGATTCTGACGGTTCCGCATTCCGGCGGCAAATTCGCTGAGGGAGCCTATAAGACGGCAGGTGGGCTGCATGGTGTGGGTTCGACGGTGATCAATGCGCTTTCGGAAAAATTGGAGTTGACGATCTGGAAGGATGGGCAGCAGTTCACGCAAACCTTCAGCCGTGGTACTGCTATGCCGCAGCAGATTACGCCTTGTGACCGCAAATTGCATGGGACACAATTGCGCTGGCTGTACGATAGTTCCGTCTTTGATCCAGATGTCTATTACCCCTTAGAGGCCCTGGAGAGCCGTCTGAAAGCATCCACGTATCTCAACCGTGGCGTGACTTTCCACTTGAATGCCTGGGATGATGCGACCAATGAAGAGGTGAGCCGGGTCTTTTATTCGCGCGATGGGCTGCCTGATTATGTGCGTGACCTCGCGCTAAGTACGAATGCGCCACTTTTTAAGCAGGTCCTGAGTATTTCGAAAGAGAAAGACGATGTGCGTGTGGAGGTGGCGCTACAACCAACAACGGGCTATAAAATTTCTCTGTATAGCTATGCGAATGCAGTGCGTACACGCGACGGTGGTGTACATGAAACAGGCTTCAAGGCGGCGCTTACGAAGGTAATCAACGACTACGCGCTCAAGTGGAATATTATCAAAAATCGCGAAAAAGAAGGCTTCCGACCTGAAGTTATTCAGCAGGGTTTAAATGTCGTTATCTCTGTAAAACTGGTCAATCCGCAATTCCAGGGACAGACGAAGGATCGCTTGAACAATGCTTCTGTCGAAGGCATCGTGCGTTCGGTGGTGGATGAGGGCTTGAAAGATTGGCTGGATAACAATGTCACTGTAGGCAAAGACTGGCTCAAGAAGATCCAGGTAATGCAAAAAGCGCGCAATGAAGCTCAACTGATAGAGGAACTGGGGCGCACGGGCACGAAGAAAAATGGTGAATTAATTGATACGACGCTCTCCAAGAAGTTCTTGCGCTGCAATACCAGTGATACTTCGCGTTCAGAACTCTTTATTGTCGAAGGCGATTCAGCCGGTGGTAGCGCTGGTCAGGGGCGTTTCTCAGATTTTCAGGCGGTCTTGAAGCTGAAGGGCAAGCCGCTCAACGTTGCCAAGGCCGATTTGAAGAGTATTGTCGAAAATGAAGAAATTCGCACGATTATCAATGTACTTGGCACCAGTACGCGTGATACATTTGATATCAGCCGCCTCAAGTTTAACCGTGTCATTATCGCTACCGATGCCGATGTGGATGGTTTGCATATCCAGTGTTTATTGCTCACCCTTTTCCATCAGGAGTTCAGCGACCTGATTGAGCGTGGCTATGTCTATATCGCCTGTCCTCCGCTCTACTCGGTCAAATATAAGGGCAAAGTAACCTGGTTGTTGGATGACGAGGCTCGTCTGCAGTTTCTGGATGCGCACCCTGATGCGCAAGGTCTGGAGTTCAAGCGTTTTAAAGGTCTGGGCGAGATGAATCCCAAAGAACTGCGTGATACTACCTTTGATCCAGCGCGCCGTGTGCTCAAGCGTGTCACGTTGGAAGATGGTGTCCTGGCAGCAAAGCTGGTGCTGGAGCTGATGGAAGACAAGAACGCGGAGCGGCGGCGTTCATTTCTGGCGGAGCACGCGCGCAAGATTAAAGAACTGGATGTATAGAACACATGGCTATGACAACAACCGATACCACTGCTGAAAATGGTATTGTTCGGGAAGATTTTTCGGTTATTCTCTCACAGGCTTTTGCGACCTATGGTCTATCAGTGGTCACAGATCGAGCGTTACCTGATGCTCGTGATGGCTTGAAGCCGGTGCAGCGGCGTATCCTGGCGGGGATGCGCGAGGCCCGCTATCTATCCAGTCGTCCGACCGTCAAGAGCGCGGAGGTTGTTGGGCTGATCCTGGGAAACTATCATCCACATGGAGACTCTTCGGTGTATGATGCTTCTGTGCGTATGGCGCAGCCTTTCACGATGCGCTATGCTCTGATCGAGGGACAGGGCAATATGGGTAGTGAGGATGGTGATGCGCCTGCGGCGTATCGTTACACCGAGATGCGTCTCTCGCCGCTGGCCGAGGCGATGATGGCGGACATCGATAGCGATACGGTGCCTCTGCATCCATCGTATAAACAAGATCCAAAAGTATTGGAGCCTGATTACCTGCCTGGACATATTCCGCCGATTGTGAATCCTTCGAGTGGTATCGCTGTTGGTCTCTCCACCAATATCCCGCCGCACAACCTGAGCGAAGTCATGCGCGCCTGCATCGCTTTGCTGGATCGTCCGAGCATGACGGTTGAGCAGTTAATGACCTACATCCCTGGACCAGATTTCTCGCAGGGTGGTCGTATCATTGGCACTGAGGGCATTAAGGACTACTTTACCACTGGTAAGGGTCGGATCATTGTGCGTGCTGAAGTGCGCCTGGAAGAGACGCCACGCAACCGTTCGCTGGTGGTCACGCAGATTCCGCCCGTTGGTCGTGATAGAATCAAGGCGTCGCTGGTCAAGGCCATTAATGCGCGCAAGCTGGAGGGATTGCAGCCCGATGTGCGCGATGAAAGCGATACAGAGAAGGGCACACGTATCGTACTGGACCTGCGCAAGGATGCCGATGCGGCACAAACATTGTCACAACTGTTCCATGAAACAGATTTGCAGGTCCCGTTATCGTTCCAGGTGGTCTTTCTGTTCGGTGAGTCAATGCAGGCCGCGCGCCAGCCGAAGCAGGTTGGTATGCTGGAACTGCTCAATTATTGGAACGCGCATCAGGTTGATGTATTAACGCGTCGTTCACAGTTTGAGTTGCGCAAGGCTCGTGAGCGTTTACACGTCATTGAAGGACTGATTGTTGGCTCGGCGCACGCAGACCAGATCGTCAAAATATTTCAGCAAGCGGAGGACCGGGCTGCTGCGCGGAAAGAAATTGAGGCGCGCTATGCGTTGACGCCCATTCAATCCGATGTGATTGCCTCTATGACGTTAGCTCAGGTGACGCGGCTGGATGCTGGCAAATATGCCAGAGAACGTGACGAATTGCAGGTACGTATCGCTGAGCTTGAGCGTCTTCTAGCGGATCGCAAGGCCCTGATCACGCTCTTGAAAAAGGAGATGCAGCAACTGATCAAGCAGTTTGGTGATGAGCGGCGTACGATCATTGATGCTAACGGGCAGGCACATGCGCCGATTGAGGAAGTCGCTAGTTTGCACGCGCGCGAACCGCTTATTGTGGCCTTGACGCGCAGTGGAGCGCTCAAGGCGTTACCCGCCGATATATTTAAACCCAGAGGCAAGAATGGTGCTGCGACCTATCTGCCTGTACGTGGAGATGAACAATTACGGCAAGTAATTGCGACCACGTCGCAGGATTATCTGCTGTGTGTGTGTTCCACGGGCCGTGTGTGTCAGATTGCCACGCATCGTATCCCTGGGGGAACGCGCTCGGCTAAAGGTGAGCCATTGCACAAATTGCTTCAACTTGCGCCAGGTGAAGAGGTTGTCGCTATCGTTCCCATCGAGTCGTATGATGAAGACCGTTATCTTGTTACTTTCAGTGAGCTTGGTAAGGCCAAGAAGTCACCACTGAGCGAGTACAGAACGGTTGATGTTGATGGCGTGCAGGATATGAAGCTCGCTGCAGGAGATCGTGTGGTGGTTGCCTTGCTTTCGCGTGGCCGTGGTGAGTACTTTGTGACGTCGAATACTGCGCAAACGTTGCGTTTCAGCGATGAAAATCTGCGTGCGCAGGGTCGGGTCGGCCAGGGTGTTGTGGCGATAGCTCTGGGGAAAGGTGCATCGGTTGTGAGCGCCTTCTATCTTGATAGTGAGCGCAGTCGCGATGGCATCGATCTTGCAAGTCTGCTGGTTGTTACTGAGCGTGGGCTGGCGAAGAAGGTTCCGCTTGGTCAATATCCGCAAAAATCTCGTGCAACGGCTGGCGTCGTGACGGCTGAACTGCTTAGCGGAGATCCTGTACTCATAACGATGCTTGTCGATGAGGATGATGTCCTGCTTGTCACCTGGACGGCTGATAAAACTGAGCAAACAACTGCGATGAAGACAAGTACTTTAAAAGCTTTCTCTCGCGCGCGTAAGGGTGAGCCTGTCGTGGCTGGACGTATCATCAACGTCATAAAATTAGAAAAGCTCGCTTGATCTATCACGAAGATCTTCTATGGCATGAGCAACTTATGAAAGTGTTTGGTACAGCAAGAGCCAGGACAGCTCTAAGCGCTGCTGGCTCTTTTAGATAGTGTTTGGTTTCGACTCAATACGAACGAAAAGTGTGCGCGTTCCAAACACTATCCTAGTCTGTAGCAAAATGTGTTGCCTGTGCTAAAATCCTGTGGGGTCCTCGCTAAATGGCTCAGGAGTGACTTCGTGAGCAACCTCGTCTGCTGTCTCCTCTGTGCGGATGACTTCAATGGAGCACTGTGCGATCAGCGCACCTAGCACACCAATAGCCGCCCATACCGGAACCAGCACAACGCCTGCTACGCCCAGGGCTAGTGGAATTTCCAGGATCGTACGTCCCTCTTGCTTGATGATAATACGGCGTACGTTGCCTTCGTGTACCAGTTCCTTCACTTTTGCCAGCAACTGTTCACCCACGACCTGCAATTCCTCGACGCCATAGCCCTGTTTCTGATCTATCGTGGACGTATTTGGGTCTGTCTGTGTCATAATTTTCCAGTTCCTTTCCTGTGTGGTAGTCACTTATCGTACGTACATTGACTTTCTGAACATAACACGTCTATCCAATGCAATCCGCTGCATACACGATGACGCTGTGTGCTAAAAACCTCTATCTCCCCGATGATTGCGGCCCTACATTCTATACGGTGTTAGCATGCAGCAGGTTAGAGAAATGTGTTGTGACGATTGGAGTCTTGTACGCCAGGGCCGTTTATCTACAATGAGCGTTCCAGCTAACTTTGTCGATTGGTTAAAGGAGCAAGATATTTTATAATTGCGATAATGTGAAGGAGCTGCATGAGTTGCGGAACAGCCTGCTCTGCAAGCATATGAGCAGCCACAGGCATACTATTCACAAGAGATGCCACCTCCATAATAGCTATAAGTGGTAGTATAGTAGTAGCCGGAAGCCAATCTGCGGACTATCCATACTCGTGCTTCCGCAAAAACTTCTTCAAGGAGTAGAGGGTTTTTATGGACAATCAAGCCTGGTGGTATATTGATGGGCGTTGGGTTCATCCCAATGCCGCCGTCATTTCTATCAGCGATGTGGGTGTTTTGCGCGGTTATAGTGCTTTCGAAGCACTGCGTACGTATCATCGTCGTCCTTTTCATCTCGACGAGCACCTATCGCGTCTCTACCATTCCGCTGCACTGATCGAGCTGGCTCTTCCCTATACGCGTGACTTTATCGCTAGTATCATCCACGAACTCATTGCTCGCAATCCTTATGAGCATGCCGCGATCCGTATCCTTGTAACCGGTGGTGAGAGCGAAGATGGTATTTTGCCATCTGGCAAAGCAGCTCTGGCATTGCTTATCTCACCGCTTGCTGAGCGGGATATGCAGCGCTTTGCGCAAGGTATTAAGCTGATTACCACGCGATTGCAGCGTGTCTCTCCCGAAGCTAAGACCTCAAATTATATATCCGCCATTCGTGCTCTCAAAGAGGCTGCGCGCCAGAATGCCAGTGACGCGCTCTTTGTTAACGCACAGGGTCACGTCTTGGAAGGTACGCGCAGCAATTTCTTTATTTTCCATGGTGATACCCTGGTGACACCCCGAGAGGGTATCTTGCTGGGGGTGACACGGAATACGGTCATCGCTCTGGCACGTGGTCGTTTTGCCCTTGAAGAACGCCCGATCCTGTGTGACGAGTTGTCGCAGGTTACTGAAGCCTTCATCACCTCATCTTCGCGGGAGATTACTCCGGTGGTCCAGATAGACAACTGGCAGATTGGCAATGGCAAGCCTGGTCCATGTACCTATGAACTGGAGCAACGTTTTATCGCACTCATCGAGCGTGGAGAATTTTCAGTATTGCTTTACATTCAGATGAGAAATATGCTCCCGCATATTTCTAGCAACGAGAGTTGCGTTTCTGAATGCATATGGGTATAGGATGACAACAAAAAAGGCTCCAGCATTTTTGCGCTGGACGCCTTTTTGTTATTTGTTCATCTGCATGCATATAGGTATCAGTGGGCTTATTTATGCGGCTCCTCCAAGAGGTATCTTTGTTTGTCTTTTGAGCTGATGTTGTGCAGCAGCCTTTAAGCGAGCTTCGCTGCGTATGCCGAAGCCGGGTAAGTGGCGAATGCTTTGTTGCTGAGCTGCCCACCACAATTTCTCTGCCGAATCGATGCTCAGCTCTTCATAGAGTCGCATCGCGGTATAGATGCCGATATGCTCGATTGTTAGCAAGGCACGTACACCTTGTGGCAGTGTTTCTCTATAAAGGCCACTCTGGAAGGTCATAGAACCGACCTCAACCAGCTCCGCGATGCGTGTGCGCAGGCGCTCTCCCAGACCTGGAACGGGCAATGCCTCGCCGCGTGCCAGGATTGTTGCCGCTGGTTCAGCTAAATCCAGGATGCCGCGTGCCGCGTTGCGGTAAGCTTGAATGCGGTATGGATTGCCATTCTGCCCTTCTAGCAGAGTGGCGATGCTTGAGAGCACTTCTGCGATCTGCCGATTAGTCACCTTGGGGACCTCGTGCTCTATTAGTTCCATCCCTGGTAACGTCGGTTGTGTGACGCGTGGGTGGCGTTTAAACTGTGCGGGTGACACAATTTGTATCGTCTGGCTGAGTTGCATAATGCTCATCTTTTACAACTCCTCTTCCTTCTCTGATACATATCTTCTCTGTTGTGGAGTAGTTATTGGTTACAAAGATTGTGCCGTAGGATGACCTATTAGTGTAGAGAGTACATCGAAATCATGTTCTAATTATAGCATAAGATGGCCTGCACGTCAAATAGTTGCTGCATGCTAATTCTGTTATTTGAGAATTGACATAATGAGGCGTCTCTTTATTGGCAACATTATGACGAGATTACATGGCTTAGCTACTGGTAGAGAGAAAAGGTACTCTATGCTGAATGATAACTTCAACTCATTTACAAACCGCCAGGAGATAATAGCGCTCTTCCAGCAACTCTACGAGCGCGATCCCAGACAACCATTGCCGCTACTCCCGATCCTGCTTTTGCTTGCACCAGCAGGAGGAGGCGTCAGCACACTTATTGATTTTCTGGTGGAACGATCTACCTCGACGTTAACATATGCTCATATCGATTTTGCACAGGGCAATAATGCGATAACACTGCCCGAGTTGCTACAGGATATTTGTGACCAACTGTGGCAATCTGATAACCCACATCTAAAAAAAATCACCTTTCCCAGGAGTGAACCAGCAATATCTGCTATGCTTGAGCCGGTAATAGACACGAATTCACGAGAGATTCGCAAACAGATAGAACAAAGAGTATCAAAAGGCTTACCTATCTACGAGCATATTGATGACCTACTCAACGTTTTATCTAACTGGCTTCCCCCGGTGACACTGCTATTAGTTCTCTGCAAATGGGTGCTCAAAGGGCTTGAGAGCCACTTTTCACCTTTGCGGGAGCTTATGTGGGGACCTGCTACCAAATGGTATAAAAAAAGCTATCGCAGTCACCACTTGACTCCTCCTTCTAGTACTGTAGATGCGCTCATATGGATGCGTCAATGGTACAGACCTGGCGAACCCAGGAAGCGCCATCGGATCGTCGAGACGCTGCTGGTTAATGCCTTCCTTGAAGATCTGCGTGAAGCTTTTGACAAAAAGAGGACAAGGTATGCCTCGGAGAGAACAGCCTTTCCTATCCTCTTTTTCGACAATTTCGATATTATGGCTCTGCAAAATGGGGCAGGTCAGACTCTGCTGGAGCTTCTTCTCAAGAGTCGCATTGAGGGAAACACTGATCCTCTCCTGGTGATTGTCGGTTCTCACCAGCGTCTGTCAAATCCCACTGATCCACAGCAAAATCCAGCCTTTGAGTGGACTGACGGATGGAACGAACAGCAGAAAGTAGAGCATATTCTTCATCACTATCATCAATGGCAGGAACGTAGCCAGAAGAGACAATTTGAAGCTACACATCATCTTTTCCTACCACTCTGGCTGTATGACTTTGATCTAAAAGAGACCACAACATACCTTTTGAGAGTGGTAGGACAGGGATATCTTTCGTCCTTTGGTTATACAACACTGGCAGAGGATGTACATGCTATGACTCATGGGCATCCTCTAGCTCTGAAGCTCGTAACGGATGCATTGCAGGCGGCCAGAATCCAGGGGAGGGAACTCCTTCCACATAAGACATGGGAGGAGCCAGTCTCTTCTGACCCTATGCACATAGCAGATTATGAGCAAAAGACTGTAGAAACCTATCTCCTCTCAGTATTGCTCTATCAGCTTTCTCCAGACGAACAGGAGCAACTGGTTGATCTTGCAGCTCCAGCTCCAGGGACACTTGACCTGGCTACACTCAAATCGCTGCTAGATTTCAACGATAAAAAGAACATGTCTGCTACCTGGGAACGCTATAGCAAATTATGCATCTTGCGCGTTTATGATGGTGAGACTATCGTCTTCCATCCTCTCGTACGCGATCTCCTCACACGACGTCTAATCGCAAAATCTACTGCACGCAAAAACTACTATAAAGTTATCCATAGCAACTTACGTGAGTACTTCAGTGAGTTAGCCGCATCAAGTAGCCGCCAGGAACAGGTTCACAAAGCACATGTTGGAAGCGCTTATCATGCATTGGCGCTCGGTGATCCAGAACCAGCTATCTCTCTCCTCTGTCGTGCGTTCATACAGGAAGATACGAGATGGCAGTACATACTCGATAGCATTACCCAGGCCTCCACGGTACACGTACCCGCTAATGCAGAGCAGCAGGCTATGCAGGCACTCTCTGCCGCGAGATCCTCTACACGAGAGTCGGAGCAGCAGAGACGTAACGCCGTGACTGCACTTGTGCTCTATTCCTGGTTGCTGAACGCTCCTGACAATAGTATAGGAAAGCGCATCGAACTCTGGTACGCGTTGGGCGAGACATATCGTTGTCTACCAGCACCTGATCGCCAAATATGCCTGCAAATTTCCGAGCATCACTTTGAGAATGCTTATGCCGCAAAAATGGAAAATGCATCTCTTCTCAAAAGTTTACCTCCTTTGTCTCCTGCAAACGTGGAACCATTCTCTGTCCGTAAAAAGAGGAAAATATTTCATAACATACAGATTGCCGCCAGTATTCTCCTGGTCTGCACGATCCTGGCCTCCTATTTTACAATATATTACGGAACATATGCGAATACTGCCTGCAATCCTTCGTCTGTATTCTCACCACAGAGTGTGCTCAAGTCCACTATCTTCTCCTATGGCATTGGCATGACTCGTGCGAGCGATGGAGAATGCATCGGTGTCAGCGATGGGCCAACCTCTTTTGATCCTGATAACCCAGATCCTACTGAGGTATCCATTTATCAGGAAGATGAGCGTATATTGAGCCTGTGGAGATCAGATCCTCATCGTTATGCATACGTCACAGTCGTTCTATTGACGACCGTGACTTCCCGCCCCGAGGATATAAAATCCGCCGCAAAAGGACGCGCAGACCTTCAAGGTGCTTATATAGCACAAATAGAACATAATAAGCTTTGGTTAAAGCCTCTGTTGCGCCTTCTTGTTGCCAACACAGGAGGAAATTCACAATATGCACCACTAGTAGCAAACCAGATCGTCGATGCAGCCCATAATGATCCTAGCATTGTAGCAGTGCTAGGTCCAACCCAGAGTCGTACAGAAACATTTGAGGCAACTAAGATTTCTGACAAATGCACATATTCCGGTCATCTCGGGAACGGCATCGAGCGACAAATTCACAAATTTTTCACCCTACTTCCTTCGCGTAGCTCCTCCCAATAAGCAACAAGTGGAGATGGCAGTAGCATATGCAGAGCAACAATGGCATAGTAAGCGCGCAGCAATCTTCGAGGACCCAAACGATAACTATAGCGAGGACATTGCCGATGATTTTCGTGCGCAATTTCAGCAAAGAGATCATCATATGATTGTTTTCGATGAAAAATATAATGCGAAGGATATTAATGTAAGCGATAAGATCACTAGAGCAATACATGATGCCTGTAAAGACAATCCCGATTTAATTTACTTTACAGGACGTTCAGATGCTATGACCGAGCTAATGCAGGCGATCAATTCTTGTGGAAATGTGAAGATAATGGGAGCAGATACACTGGATTTATTTGCCAGTATTCCTGGCACCAAATACACTTCTTATCCTTATGATATATATTACACTTCATTTGGATCTCCATTGGAATGGGCTTCTTATGCACATCCCCCACAGGAATTCACATCATTTCTTATAGATTACTCGCAATATCTCAATTCGCCAGACCTCAATGGACAAGTAATGCTTTCCTACGATGCTGCCAATACGCTATCAAATGCTATCACTAACACAGAAATTGCCAAATCTGGTGTACCTTTTCAACGTAAAGAACTTCTCAAGGCATTGAAAGCTATTCATGGCTCAAATGCAGTGCAGGGAGTAAGCGGGGTAATCGACTTTGGTCCCGACGGTGATCCTGCCAATAAAGTGGTGCTCCTATTAGAGATTGATAAACAAGGAATAGTCCATTTAGTACCAGATAATATTAAAGGGAGAATGCTGAAGTAGGTTTTCAAAGACAGAAGATGAGAACGAGATATTTGCATTCTCTACAAGAGGATAGCCACAGGCTGCAATGCGCTGAATAAGACAAACATCATCAACCGTATGCTCTTGCTCGCTCAAAGATGAACTACTCCCTATGATATATGAGACGCCTTTCGTATTCAAAGCAATAATAAGAGCATTGACTTCATCCCAATCAAATGCAATTTTCATAGTAAAATCACCCTTCAGAGACTTCTCATAGTATCCCCCTTAGAGCATAGCATAAGAAAACAGCTCATTACAACACACAGAGCAAAGCCGCTCGCTCGTTTTCTCTGGATTTTGTCTGCGTAGATCGAAAAACCCGGCACTCACCATTGCTACCATGATATAGTAATAGTGTCATGACAAAGAGACGGAGCAAGGAGGAGCATA
Source organism: uncultured Chloroflexia bacterium (assembly GCA_963802635.1). Taxonomy (GTDB): domain Bacteria; phylum Chloroflexota; class Ktedonobacteria; order Ktedonobacterales; family Ktedonobacteraceae; genus CAVTLG01. The sequence continues at coordinate 412,841 of CAWDJJ010000002.1, forward strand.
CAACAATGGCATTCAATCTGAACAACCGGTCGTTTCTGAAACTAGACGACTTTACAGCAGAAGAGATCGGCTTTCTATTACATCTCTCCGCTGAATTGAAGGCGGCTAAATATGCTGGAACTGAGGTCCCGCGCCTCAAAGGCAAGCAGATCGCGCTTATTTTCGAGAAGGACTCTACGCGCACGCGCAGTGGCTTCGAGGTCGCAGCCTCAGACCAGGGAGCGCATGTCACTTATATGGGACCCAGTGGTTCACACATTGGCTCTACTGAAACAATGAAAGATACTGCTCGCGTGCTCGGTCGTATGTATGATGGCATCGAGTTTCGCGGCTTCCGGCAGGCCGACGCGGAAGAGTTGGCCCGCTATGCAGGTGTCCCTGTGTGGAATGGACTCACCAATGAGGCCCATCCAACACAGATCCTGGCTGACCTCCTCACTATGCAGGAGCATGTACATAAACCGCTCGATGCAATTTCCTTCTGCTTTCTCGGCGACATTGGCAACAATATGGGTGACTCTCTGATGATCGGCGCAGCGAAGATGGGTATGGATATACGGCTCGCGGGTCCTGCTGTATGCTGGCCCCGGCAGGAACGTATCGACCAGTTACGCGCCATTGCTCAAGAGAGTAAAGCGCGCATCACGCTCACTGAAGATGTAGCGGTAGCTGTTAGAGGGTGTGACGTCCTCTACACCGACATCTGGGTCTCGATGGGCAATTCCCCCGACTTATGGGGTGAGCGTATCAAACAAATGCTACCCTATCAGGTGAATAGCACGCTCATGAACATGACCCATAATCCCCATATCAGGTTCATGCACTGTTTGCCCGCTCTGCATAATAAAGATACGACATTGGGCAAACGACTCTATGAGCAATATGGTCTGGACGGTCTGGAAGTTACTGATGACGTATTTGAAGCAAAATCCTCTATTGTCTTCGACCAGGCTGAGAATCGGCTGCATACTATCAAGGCGGTCATGGTTGCCACCATCGGTGGTTGATATCCTGCCTATCGTTTATACCAGATATTGAAACTATGAAATGCCCACTCCATGTCAAGACGCTGGAAAGTTGAGCCAACGTCTCGACAGAAGCAATTAAAGGGTCCTGTTAGAGGGAAGTATAGGTGCGACGATAGTTGTTCATCACCTCGATCAAACGATCATGTGGCAGCTTATAGGCAGTGTTGCGATCACGTCCCGTCATCGTTTCAGCAGCAACCAGGGCGTTGACGATGGCTTCTTCCGTCGCCTCGACAACAGCCTCAAATAGATCGGAGATATAGGCATTAGCAAGCATGGTTAGCGGTACAGTTAAAGGGCCAACATTTCTCTCTAGACTCGTTGACAGACTCCGATTGGCTGTTGAGAATGCAATAAAGATATCTCCACTGCGATGTTCGCCCACTCCACCTGTACGACCAATGCCTAATCCTACACGCTGAGCCAGCCGGTGGCATTGAGTTGGAATCAATGGGGCATTTGTTGCTACAACAGCAATAATGGAGCCACGCCCCTGGCCAGGTTCACCTGGCTCTGGCACCTCAGATAAGGGAATAGCGAGACCCACCGGAACGCCATTGATCCGCAAACGTTGACGGCTTCCATGGTTGGCCTGCACGAGTACGCCAACCGTATAACCGCCTGACTCAGCAGAAACAACGCGCGAAGCGGTACCGATGCCACCTTTGAAATCATGGCAAATCATGCCTGTGCCACCACCAACGTTTCCTTCTGCAACAGGCCCTGCAGAAGCAGTAGCTAAGGCTTGGACAACATGTTCTGGCTTGACATGCAGACCGTTGATATCATTTAAGCAACCATCGTACGTCTCACCTACGACAGGAAGGACCCAGAACTCGTCGTCTGGCTGATAATGAGCAATGGCATCAGCCACCAGAGCATCACGCACCACGCCTACGCTATGTGTATTCGTTATAGCAATCGGCGAGGTCAGGGTACCCGACTCTCTGAGCCATTCCAGCCCTGTCATTTCGCCATTACCGTTGAGTGTATGACAGCCAGCGAAGAGCGGCTCTTTCCAAATATTGCCCTGGCATGGCTGGATAATTGTGACACCAGTGCGAATGGGACCTTGGCCGATCCGCAGAGGACCTTCCCCTGCAATAAGAGTGGTATGACCGACGCTCACTCCTGGAACGTCGGTGATTGCATTATTAGGACCGAGGTCTAAGGTTCCAATCACAATTCCTAGATCTCGTGCTCGCATTCTCATTGCTCCTGATCTTTTCAACAATTCGAGAACATTTCTGAGCTGAAACATATTTTGTCAGTCATTATGTCATCGTATCACAGATCACGACGTTGGAAGCGCCAGGCACCAATAATAGGCAGCACAATACAATAAAGCACAGCCCAGATCAGCAGTCCCGGTGCAATGGGTTGTAAGGAAGTAAAAGGTGTGTTCAGGACCTGTCGCCCTTGTTCCAACTGAAAGATGGCAGGCGGGATCAGGTAGAACGAGGCTCCATGCCAGAGAGCATCGGTCGGAATAATCAGGCTAATGATCGTCGCGATATTCTGAGCTGTTGTACCCGGATTGCTCGCAATGAGTTGGACAAAGCTCGCTAGCGGCGCTCCGATAAACAAGACAATGGCAATGGCCCCATTAACCAGCGTCGGTACGCAGGCGCTACCCAGAGTCGTAATCGCCAGTAGCACGAGAGAACTTAGCTCAATCATGCCCAATGCCTGGAACGCCTGCTGCGGCCAATAGCCTGTGCACCAGTAGATCAATCCGAGAAAAGTACAGAACAAGAGGGCGGTGTAGATGCACAGTATTAGTCCATATCCTAACCACTTGCCGAAAATAATATCGGCACGGCGTAACGGCTTGGTAACAGTCATAGCAAAAGTGCCCGCCTCAATCTCACCAGAGGTCATACCAACCGTCAAGACGATGGTTAGCGCACCAGTGAGCAGGTACACTGCCCATATGGCTAAAATGCTAATGGTGACACTAAATTCTAGCAATCTAAGTTGTGGATCAGATTGAGCAGATGGACTTGCAGCTACCGATGTATAGGCAGAATTGAGCATGAGCGCAAAAACACCGAGTAGCAAGGCATTCAACAGCAGCATGGCGAATAAGAGCCAGCGATGAAAAGCCTCCTGTATAGTAAAGCGCGCAATTAGCAACGTTCCCATTCTCTACTCCTCATAACATTTTTACTTTTGTTGACTCAGGGCTTCGATAGTGGAGAAAAAGAGCCGTTCGAGCGAACGACGCCGCAGAGCCATAGAGTATAGCCTGGCACCACAGGTATGTACAGTGGCGGCGATGTCTGCCGCCTGCTCATCATCCTCAATCTCGGCAAGGAGACCATGCGGATCATCTTTATCGCGTTGAATAGTAATGGCTATGCATGCGAGTTGTCGCAGCAACTCATCGCTCACGGAGTCCACACGCAATTCCAACACGCGTTGGTCGCCGAAAAGCTCGGGCGGAGTGCCCACTTTTAGAATGCGTCCCTGATTGATAATTGCCACGCGATCACACATGGCTTCTACATCGGCGAGTTGGTGTGAATTGAGAAAGATACTGGTCCCTGCGGACTTCAGGTGCTGCAAAAGTTCTCGCATATCACGCTGACCAACCGGATCAAGCCCCGAGACCAGTTCATCAAGAATAAGCAGATCCGGCTTATTGAGTAGTGCCTGCGCCAGGCCAATACGCTGGAGCATGCCCTTGGAAAAGGTGCCCAATTTCTGTTGCTCGCGCCCGGTCAATCCGACCATTTCCATGACCTCTCTGGAACGTTGCGCCAACGCGTTTCCCTGTAGGCCATACAAGCGACCATGGAACTCCAGGAAGTCCCTGGCTTTGAGCCAGCGATGAAAAGTAGGGAATTCAGGTAAATAGCCCATACGCCGCCGCGCTTCTCTATCACCGAGTGGCCGCCCCAACACGCGTATCGTTCCCCCTGTGGGCGCGACCAGCCCGGTCAGGATCTTCACGACGGTACTTTTGCCAGCTCCGTTTGGCCCAAGAAAGCCGAATGCTTCGCCACGATACATGACGAAGCTGACATCATCGACTGCCACCAACCGCTGATAGACTTTACGCAGGCCCTGTACCTCTACAATAGGCACTTCCTTTCTGACTGCCAGATTGGAGGTAGAAGCACCTGCTTCGTTGGCACTCGGAATAAGAGGAACCGGGGAACGCTCTTCCGGCACGTTCTGCTGCTGAAGCTGAGGCTCATGAGATGAGGGAGACGTTTGCACTGATCACCTTCCTCTAAATAAAACAGCTCTTGCGAGACATGTTGTGTACCACATCTCGCAAGGCTTTTTCGTTATTACAGTGAACTTGCCGCCGCCAGGAGCTGACTGGCATTGACGGTGATACCGCCAAGGGCATAAATGATACCGTTCTCTTGCCAGATTAGCATGTTGCCAGCCGGGAACTGCTCGATATTTTCGACAGACTTGGTCTTACTACTGCTCAATAACAACCCTGATGTATGATGTACGGTGACAGACCGGGTTTGTATGCCAGCCGGAACCGGCAGCGGAATGGTCCCGTTATTGAGATTGATCTGCTTGAGTTGCGCTACGAGTTGCGGCGGTAAGTTGGGTAGCGAGAGCATAAAATCGCGCAATTCCTGTAACGATGCCTTGCCAGTAGCACGTATAACCGGGCTGGGCAGTTCTACGATCAGGAATGGATTGCCCGTACGATATCCGTACTTGACCAGCACACCCGCTGTGGTCGTGACATCAAATGTTGCTCCGTCGAGGCTGGTCGGTATCTGCACATTGCCATGTCCATTCTTCACCAGATAAGTATGCATTTTGGCCGAACTGAAGGTGAACACACCATGACCACCTCCAATCACGCTAAAAGCTGGGTCGTTGTCAATACCTTGTGGGAGTTGATGCGGCAATGTCAGCGCAAATTTGACTGCATGCGCCGCATGGGCCTGGGTGAGATTATTCTGGATGTGAAAGCTCTGGGCCTGAAATTGCACCTTCCCTAAATCATCGATGCTGGGTGCCGAGTACTGAGATAATGTGGCTATATCCTGGTGTGTAACCTGGACGGCCTGGAACTGCTGGACGCGGAAAAGTGACAGGAACTGGCTTGCTAGTACGCTGGTACCCGGTAGCAGCAAAAGCGCAATCAATACAGTCGCAACCGCTGTCGCAATCCAGGTCTTTGGCGAACGATACCACTTTCGCATAGCCGTCATTTTAGCCGGAAACACAGACGTCACTCCGTTGCGCCCTTTTTTCATCGTAGCATGATCATCACTGCGTATTGGCGCAGTAGCTTGAACATGGACAGCATCATTCTCACTATGGAACGCTGGCCTCTCCATTTCTTCTCTCCTTGTGGTTTGATCGGCAATCTTGAGCAGAAGTTGCTGTGCTATAGCAACGTCGTCATCCTGTACAATTGTATGATCTTCATGCTGGTAGACCGCGTTTACTTCCAGAATCATCCCTTCCAGCGTGCGATCTCGCTCAGCTTCCTTCAACAGTGTTGCTAACGTCTCGACATCACCACACTCCAGGGCGCGCATATAGCGCTGCAAAACCCCAACACGTTGTTGCATATAGCGCTGCTCATGCATTGCTCTCTCCTTCCTGTTGCTTGTACCAGGCCACACGCAATCGACTCAGCGCACGATGCAGCCGCACACGAGCCGCCACTGCCGTAATACCCAGTTGCTCTGCCAGTACCTCGCGATCAAAATCGTAGAAGAACGCAAGACGTAATATATGCTGATCTTCCGCCGATACAAGCGAAAGCATCATTAGTGCTTGCTCATTTGCTTCAATAGTTTGTTCTGGCCCCGCCAGAGTGTTTGCTGCAAGCTGGTCGAACAACTCCCCTTCGCTCAACGGCTCTTCCTCTGATGGAGAGAGACGCGCAATGGACATTTCGCGCCACGCACGCTTCGCGAATTCGGTCTTTTTGCGTTTAATCACATTCGTAGCAATACCCAATAGCCAGGCCATCGGCTGACCAGTAGTATTGAAACGACCTGCATGATCCAGAGCTTCGACGACCACCTCTTGTAATACCTCAAGCGCAACGGCCTGTACCTCCTCACCCTTTGCCAGTCCCATGCGCTGCACATAGGAACGCAACGTACCAAGGAAGGGTGCCATATTCTCGGTCAAAAACGCCATTAAGAGCTGTTTTGTGGAAGGGGCAGCAGCGGTGAGCACGAGTTGGCTCCTATGCCGATCCTTATCAAATTCCATCAAGACATCCTTTTACCTACCTTGAGATACCTCTTCTTCCATGTTCCTACTACATATTCAATTCTAAGGGAGAGTTTGTTACAGAAACAGCCTCTTTCTGAGCAAATTGGACAACGGCGAGAGCGAGAGGTTGACCTTCCTTGTACTGGATCATAGAACCTCGACTTTCGGAAACCCCTGTCTTCCAAGCCTGTCTTTTACCCACATCTTTCTCGGTCATCACTGCAAGATTTGAGGCAATGTGAGGCTGGGAAAAAGACGATGTATTGTTTCAATAAGAGCAAAATATGTGTAAATATGATCTTTGACAAAATAATGCGTTCATCATATATTTTATGCAATATATGCGTTAAGATCAAAACAGGCGCGATCAATCTGGCCCCTACCTACGGGCGATCAATCGCCGCGCAGATCCTCTACGACCATCCATTGCCAGAAAGGAAAAGAAAGGCAATTTATTGCCAGAGATGTAGGGGCCAGATTTATCGCGCCCGTATCGCCCGAATATCTCGAAATATGTGGGTAAGAATCAGTCTTCCAAGCAGGGGATGAGAAAGTCTTCCTTTCGGTGGCGTGATGGGAGTGGTGTGAAACTCTCTTAAACAGTCAGAAACGCTACTGTCGTAGCTAGCCTGTCGGCTCATCTGACTGAGAGGAGGTACTCCCAAATGGGTATATACATTGAAATGTTGTTTTGCTATACTAAGCTTGTTATGAACGAGCTAACCGAAAGGCACTCCTCTGCTTGCACGAGAAACTGTTTGTTGCATGTGGTTTACCCATGCTTCGTAGATCGTTCAACATGCACAGATCGGCATGAAGCTCAAAAGCTTGTCTGCTAGCTCAACCTGTAGACTCCTTTCTGTGCCGGGCGACTCCTACGGGAGTAGCGGATGGTTGTTCCGCTCTGTCACCCGTCCTATCGTGTCTGGCCGAGAAGTTCTGGCTCATCAGCGCTTCGGTCAAAGCCAAGATGCAAGCACCCGTCTTTCAAGCGGGCGTGTGGTGACATAGAGTCAGTGCATTTGCCCACAAATCTGATTTCTAAAGCACAGCCAAAAACGTAACATTGGATCGTATATTTAAATGTCATGAGCTTATTGACAGTGGAGGCTTAAAATAAGGAAGAATATAGCAAGCCTTCATTGCCAGTTAGTATGTCTAATTTGTAGATATACTATACTATATCGGCGTTTTCACATATGAGATGCGTAGACTGCTACATATTTTATGCCATTCAGTGGCATGAGTGAAGTCGTCTGCCAGACAGAAGAAGAATGCTGAGCCATCAGGTTCTCCAAAAAGGGGACTTCTCGCCAAACTCAACGATAGCGGGTTTACTCGCTCAAGAATGACTTATAGCTTGTATATCGGCATGATGACATGTCTGCCTGATGTGCTTATGCCCTCATGCTTACGATATGCAGAAAAAGGAAATCGGTCTTTCAGAAAGGAGCCAATCATGCTAGAGGCAGAAAACAGCCTTGCGCAAGCACAGAGCAACAACAGGATGCAAATCAAAGGAACTGACTATATCGAATTGTATGTAGGCAATGCACGCCAGGCCACATACTTCTACTGCGCCGCATTTGGATTCAGGCCAATAGCTTATGCTGGTCTTGAAACAGGTATGCGAGATCGAATTTCGTACGTTGTTGGCAATGAGACGCTGCATCTTGTACTGACTTCCCCGCTGTCCTCCGAGAGTTCTATTGCCAGACACGTACATAGTCATGGCGATGGCGTCAAAGATATAGCATTTCGAGTAGAAAACGCCTCAAATGCATTTGAGCAGGCCGTTGCATCTGGTGCACAACCTATGATGGAACCAACACTGTCCGAGGACCAGGAGGGGCAAGTGACAAAGGCCACCATTCTGGCCTTCGGGGACGTTGTCCATACCTTCGTGCAACGTGACAGCTATAAGGGTCGCTTCCTTCCCGGTTACAGGGCCATTGGGGCTATCTTTCCAACCTCGTTGACCCATTTGATGGAGGTCGATCACGTGGCATTTTCCGCCTCGGAAGGCACGCTCGATCAATTAGCGGATTTCTACAGGCGTGTGCTGGGTTTCCATCAACTGCATGAGGAAACAGTGATCACTGAGTACAGCGGTATGAACTCAAAAGTCATGCAAAATAGTACAGGCACCATCAAGTTTCCAATTTCAGAACCCATTGCGGGTAAACGCCGGTCACAAATAGAGGAGTTCTTGATGTTTCATGGTGGACCCGGCGTACAGCACGTGGCGGTCTCTTCCAGCGATATTATCAAGACTATCCAGAAACTCAAAACCAATGGCATCGAGTTTCTGAGCGCTCCTGGCTCCTACTACGATATGTTGGAAGCCCGAGTTGGTCATATCAGCGAGGACATAGCGGCGTTACGGGAGCAAAATATTCTGGTTGATCGCGACGAGTGGGGCTACCTGTTACAGATCTTCAGCAAACCACTGCAGAGCCGTCCTACGTTTTTCTTCGAGGTCATTCAACGCCGGGAAGCACTTGGCTTTGGCAGTGGCAACATCAAGGCACTTTTCCAGGCTATCGAGCGCGAGCAAGCCCTGCGCGGCACGCTGTAATACCCATAGAATGTAAGGAGCATACCATGCCATATGTGCCCCTGACTGAAGAACATATACTGGCGGATTGGTGTCGCGAGATCGAACGATCAGCGATACAGGACATGCTCGTGGTAGCTTCGCGCCCCAATATCCTTTCTTTTGCATTGGGACTACCAGCATCAGAGCTGTTTCCCACCGAGGCTTACGCACAGGCTGTGCGGCAGGTCTTAGCAACCAATCCGCGCGCACTGCAATATGAGCCACCTTCCCAGACGCTGAAAACGCAAATCGTCGCTCTAATGGCTCAACGGGGGGTTGTCTGTCGAGAGGAACAAATTTTTCTGACGACCGGGGCGCAACAAGGTATGGCCTTACTGGCTCGCCTGTTTCTCAATTTCGGAGGGCAGATGCTGCTTGAGGAGTTTACCTATCCCGGTTTTCAACAAGCACTCATGCCCTTAGCGCCCGCAATACAAACCATACCGACCAGGCCAGACACGGGTCTGGATGTAGATGCACTTGAAATGCTGCTTGAGAGCGGTGTACGCCCCGCCTTCATTTATACGATTCCAGATGGACATAATCCCCTGGGAACAAGTATGACCAGGGCCGGGCGCATCCATCTCGTGGAGTTAGCTCGGCATTACCACATCCCTATTGTTGAGGACGATGCCTACGGTTTCCTTGCTTATGAGCAAGATGCAGAGCCACCAATGCGCGCTCTGGATGAGCAATGGGTCTGCTATATCGGATCTTTCTCGAAAGTGCTGGCACCTGCATTGCGTGTGGGATGGCTGGTTGTGCCTGACCATCTCATCTCCAGGCTCTCTGTCGCCAAGGAAGGCAGTGATATCGATACGGCTACATTTACGCAGCGTACCGTTGCGGCTTACCTGGCGGCTAGACTACTTCCCAGCCATCTGGCATTGCTACGTCGTGAATATCGCAGACGTCGTGACACTATGATAGGCGCGTTACAAGAGCATTTTCCGGCAGAGACTCGTTGGAGCCGTCCTACTCATGGAATGTTTCTCTGGATTACGCTACCCGAAAAGATAGACGCCAGCAAACTGCTCAGCATCGCTATTGAGCAGGAGCAAGTCGCATTTGTCCCTGGCATCGCCTTTAGTGTTCATAAAAACTGTAATGCAATGAACTGTATGCGTTTGAACTTTTCCAATTGTGATCCTGAGCGTATCGAGGTAGGCATGGCGCACCTGGCACGAGCGCTGAAGAAGATGTGATCCTGGTATGCCAGGTAGTTGAATGCTCATAGTAGATTGGAGAAACACTGTGAATACGAGCAACAGTATCCTCAATAATTCAGATAAAAAAACTTCTCTCCTGATTAATCGCAATTTTGCCTTGCTCTGGGGAGGGCAGGCCATTTCTCAAATTGGTGATTTTGTCTTTGGCACTACTATTATGCTCTGGATTGCCACAGTGCTGGCGAAAGGTCAACCCTGGGCTCCGCTAGCGATTAGTGGCGATCTACTTGCGCTATCCATTCCCATGTTCACAATAGGACCCTTCGCGGGCGTGTTTGTGGATCGCTGGAACAAGCGCCAGACGATGCTATGGATGGATGCTATCCGAGCCGCACTCATCTTGCTTTTGTCCCTGATAGCGGCTCTCACCTTTTTCTTTCCTGGTGTACAACTACCAGTCTTCTGGCAGCTAGGTATCATTTACGCCACCATTTTTTTGGCGAGTACCTGCTCGTTGTTCTTTAATCCTGCGCGTTTCACAATGCTGGCAGACATTGTAAGTGTGCACGAGCGTCCCAGGGCGACAGGCTTAACGCAGTTAAGCGTCAATGTTGCTGTTATCATCGGCCCATTGATCGCCACAGCGCTGTTCTTCAGCATTGGTGCTCAATGGGCACTGCTGCTCAACGCGCTCTCGTTTGTCGTCTCGTTTGCGGGCATTATGCTGATACGTACGACAGGAGTATCTATAGGGATGATGCCTGGACCTCAGGGAAGCGTGCTTGGCGAGTTTGCCCGTGGCATCGGCTTCTTTATGCGCAACAGGCTGCTCAGGACGCTGCTGATTACTAATGTGCTCTTTATGATCGGTGGTGGAGCGCTTAGCGCATTGAACATCTTTTTTGTCACACGTAATCTGCATACAGCCACAAGTTTCTACGGAGTATTGGAGACGGTAACAGGTGCTGGGGCAATTGTCGGGGCATTGATTGTTGCTGTATTCGCGCAACGCATTGGAGTAGCAAGGATGTTCTGGCTTTCGCTGCTCGCGATTGGCCTCCTCACGATGATCTACGCCAGACTAAACAGCCTCGCTCCAGCTCTTGTTGTGACGTTTCTGTTGGGAATACCTGATGCCATTTTTCTTGCTGTAAATGGTCCTATTATGATGCATGCTACGCCGCGTCAATTTATGGGGCGTGTCATGTCTATATTCATGCCCATTACTAGCCTTGCAACCGTTGTTTCTACGGCTGTGGTCGGTTTCCTGATCAGTACGGTCATGTCGGGGTTCCACGCGACGCTCTTCGGTGCAGTATTCGGTCCGCTAGATACCATTTTTACAGCGACTGGTTTGATCATTGTCATGGGCGGCGTTTACGCTCTACTCAGGTTGCGTGGTGTGAAGGTAGCAAACAGTGCGATGCGGCCCGGGCTGATCATCGTGGAGAGACCACGTGATCATGATGGAACTCCAAGGGAGGGCATACCACTCGGACCTGGACCTGTATTAGTAGAGATGTCAGGGGAAGGCATGCCACTCGGACCTGGACCTGTGCTCGTGGAGATGTCAGGGGAAGGTATACCGTTCGGGCCTGGACCCGTTCTGATAGAAGTGCCTGGAAAAGCCAGGCCAAGCTCCTCTAAAAGCATGTTTCCCATTCCTGGTAAAGAGGTGAAGCCTGATTCCCGGCAAAGCGATCTGCAAACACCCACAGATTTATAAGAAAGATCAATAGACAAATGCATCGTATTGAAAATATCGTTTCTGCAGAGCCATAGCTGGTTCAAAATAAAGGAGACTGTGACTTATGAGCACGGAACATGTTATGAATGAAGTTACACTATCTGATGAGAAGAAAAAACTTTTACGGCTCTTGCTGGAGGAAAAAGGAGTGCACGTTGCCGGGCGGCAGACGATTCAGCCGCGCAAGCAGACGGGAGATCCACCCCTGTCCTTCGCACAGCAGCGACTCTGGTTTCTCGACCAGTTACAACCAGACAGTCCATTCTACAATATTCCTATGCCGTTGCATCTGCGAGGACCGCTCAAGCTAGATGTGCTAGAAGCCAGTCTCAATGAGATTGTGCGTCGTCACGAGGCCCTGCGCACAACCTTTCACATGGTCGCCGAGCAACCAGTGCAGGTGATTACGCCCACCCTGCAACTGCCGCTACCAGTCGTGGATCTGCGCACCTGGCCTGCCGCCGAACGTATGGAAGAAGCTTTACGGCGAGCAAACCAGGACGCCCTGACTCCCTTCGATCTACAAACGGGACCCCTACTGCGCGCAAGCGTGCTACAGATGGGGGATGAGGAGCATGTGTTACTGCTTACCTTACATCATGTTGTCGCTGATGGCTGGTCCCTGGGCATTTTCAACCGCGAGTTGATGCAATTGTATTCGGCCTTTGCTCGCGGTCAGCAGTCGCCGCTGCCTGCATTAACACTCCAATACGCCGATTTTGCCGTCTGGCAGCGAGAGTGGCTGCAAGGCAGCCGGTTCGCCGAGATACGTCAGTACTGGAAGGAGCGTCTGAGCGGTGCACCGATGCTCGAACTACCCACCGATCATCCCCGGCCCACGATTAAAAGTTTCCAGGGTGCGGTTCATCTGTTCCAATTTTCCAGGAAGTTGACGGATAGATTGAACTCTTTCAATCGACGGGAAGGGGTGACGATGTTTATGACTCTGCTGACTGCCTTTCTGATCCTGTTGCGGCGCTACTGTCGGCAGGAAGATCTGGTGGTAGGTACGCCCATCGCCAACCGCACCCGTGTCGAGCTGGAGCCGCTGATCGGGGTGTTTATCAATATGCTGGCGCTACGGACCCAGGTATCGGGTCAGGCCAGTGTACGCGAGGTGGTGCAGCAGGTGCGCGAGATGGCTCTGGGAGCCTATGCTCGCCAGGATATGCCCTTTGAGCAACTGGTGGAGATGGTGCAGCCCGAGCGAGCCTTGAGCCAGGAACCGCTGTTTCAGGTCATGTTCGTGCTCCAGAACGCTCCGGGTTCAACTGAATTGAAATTTGATGATGTAACACTTCAGCCTCTGGAAATCGAGAGCCGGACGGCGAAGTTTGATCTGACCCTGACTTTTGAAGAGGATGAGCAGGAGTTGGGTGGGTTCCTGGAGTACAACGTGGATCTGTTCGAGGCTGCCACGATCCAACGCATGGCTCGCCACTTACAGATTGTGCTGGAGAGCATGATCGCCACTCCCGAACTGCCCGTCGCGCGGCTCCCTTTGCTCACACTGACTGAACAGCAGCAATGGATCGAGAGCAACGCTACCACCGTCGCCTATTCCCAGCCACATCTGTTGCACCAGTTGTTTGAAGCCCAGGTTGTGCGCTCTCCGCAGGCGCTGGCCCTGCTCAGCGATGGGGAGAGCCTGAGCTATCAGCAGCTCAACACCCGTGCCAACCAACTTGCCCACCACCTGCGCAGCCTGGGAGTCGGACCCGAGGTAGCCGTGGGCGTCTGCCTGCCCGCTGGGGCTGAGGCCGCTGTCGCGCTGCTCGCCATTCTCAAAGCCGGTGGGGTGTATGTGCCCCTGGACCCGTTCTGGCCCTCCTCTCGCCGCACCCAGGTGCTAGCCCAGAGCCACCTGTGCGTCCTGCTCACTCACCAACCCCTGCTGGAGCTATGGGAGGGCCTGGCAGCGTTCCAGACGCTCCTGCTGTGCCTGGAACACCTACAAGCCGCGCTGGCTGACTTGCCCACCAGCAACCCTGCGGTGGCTCTGAACCCGGATCACCTGGCCTATAGCCTCTACACCTCCGGGTCCACCGGTCAGCCCAAAGGCGTGCTAGTCTCACACCGCGCCATCTGCAATCGTGTGCTCTGGTCCCAGCAGCACATCCCGCTGACGGCGGCTGATCGGCTGCTGCAACTGGCCTCCTGGAGCTTTGACATCGCTTTGTGGGAGCTGTTTGGTCCCTGGCTGGTAGGTGCCCTGGTCATCGTGCCACGACCGGGCACCGCTGCCGATCCTCGCGCCCTGCTCAGCCTGATCCTGCAACGGCAGGTCACGGTGGTGCATCTGGTCCCTTCACTCCTGCTGGTGCTGCTGGAGGAACGCGAAATCAGCGCTTGCCGTAGCCTGCGTTCCCTGCTCTGTGGCGGCGAAGCTCTGGCTGCCGAGACACTTGTGCGCTTGCAAGACAGCTTGCCCATTGCAGTGCAGCACTTCTATGGACCCACCGAGGCGGCCATCAGCAGTACCTGCTGGAGCGTCGAACCAGGGCAGCACATCACCCTGGTCTGTCTGGGGCATCCCATCGCCAATACACAGGTCTACCTGCTGGATCAAGCACTGGAGCCGGTACCCATCGGGGCTGTGGGAGAACTCTACCTGGGGGGGATCTGCCTGGCGCGCGGATACCAGGAACGAGCCGATCTGACGGCTGAGCGCTTTGTGCCTCATCCCTGGAGCCAGCAGGTCGGGGAGCGCCTGTATCGCACCGGGGACCTGGCGCGTTACCTGGCTGATGGTTCGTTGATCTTTGTGGGACGCGAGGATCAGCAGATCAAGCTGCGAGGGCATCGCATCGAACTGGGAGAAATCGAGGCGGCGCTCGTGCAGCATCCAGCAGTGCGTGAGGCTGTCGTCGTGGCACTGCCGGATGCCGCAGGTCAGCAACGCTTAGTAGGCTATGTCGTCGCACAACAGACGCCCGAGCCTACCAGCGGGGAGTTGCGTCATCACTTGCAGGCCCATCTGCCAGACTACATGCTCCCGGCAGTCTTTGTCCTGCTGGAGCACCTGCCACTCTCGGCGAATGGCAAACTGGACCGCCGCGCCCTCCCAGCTCCCGACGCGGCCACACTCGCGCCGTCAAATCCCTATGTGGCTGCCCGCACGCCTGTTGAGGAGAAACTTGCCGCCATCTGGGCCCAGGTGTTGCACGCAGAGCGCATAGGCATTCACGACAATTTCTTTGAGGCTGGCGGTCACTCTTTGCTCGCAACGCAGGTCATGTCTCGTATTCGAGAAACATTCCAGGTCGAGTTACCGCTACGTACCCTTTTCGAGACACCAACGGTAGCAGGTCTGGCGGGGCATCTCGAAGTAGCGCTTCAAGCCGAGCAAGCAGCCCAGCTAGATCAGGCCGAACTTGTAGAGCACTTACAGCAGCAAATTGACGAGATGTCTGAGTATGAAATCCTTGAGTTGCTCCAGGAAAAGCGGAAACAGGAGAATAATGCTTTATGACTATGCATAATGTTATGGTCTCTAAAGAAAAGAAAGAACTTCTGCGACTCCTTCTGGAAGAAAAAAAAGCACAGGTTGCCGGGCGGCAGACGATTCAGCCGCGCAAGCAGGCGGGAGATCTGCCCTTGTCCTTCGCGCAGCAGCGACTCTGGTTTCTCGACCAGTTGCGGCCTGATAACTCTTTCTACAATATTCCGGCAGGACTACATTTGCAGGGGCCACTCAAGCTAGAAGTGCTGGAAGCCAGCCTCAATGAGATTGTGCGTCGTCACGAGGCTTTGCGCACAACCTTTCACGTGGTCGCAGGGCAACCTGTGCAGGTAATTGCGCCCACCCTGCACCTGCCGCTACCAGTCGTGGATCTGCGCACCTGGCCCCCTGCTGAGCGTATGGAAGAAGCTTTACGGCGAGCAAACCAGGATGCCCTGACTCCCTTCGATCTACAAACGGGACCCCTGCTGCGCGCAAGCGTGCTGCAAATGGGAGGTGAGGAGCATGTGTTGCTGCTCACCTTGCATCACATTGTCGCTGATGGCTGGTCCCTGGGCATTTTCAACCACGAGTTGATGCAATTGTATTCGGCCTTTGCTCGCGGTCAGCAGTCGCCGCTGCCTGCATTAACACTCCAATACGCCGATTTTGCTGTCTGGCAGCGAGAGTGGCTGCAAGGCAGCCGGTTTGCTGGGATACGCAAGTACTGGAAGGAGCGTCTGAGCGATGCACCGATGCTCCAACTGCCCACCGATCATCCCCGACCCGCCATACAAACATTTCGTGGGGAGAGACACTCTTTTGTGTATCCGCAAGCGTTGGTAGAGAGGTTAAAAGAGTTCAATCGGCGGGAAGGGGTGACGATGTTTATGACTCTGCTGACCGCCTTCCTGATCCTGTTGCGGCGCTACTGTCGGCAGGAAGATCTGGTGGTAGGTACGCCCATCGCCAACCGCACCCGTGCCGAGCTGGAGCCACTGATCGGGGTGTTTATCAATATGCTGGCGCTACGAACCCAGATTTCGGGCCAGGCCAGTGTACGCGAAGTGGTGCAGCAAGTGCGCGAGATGGCTCTGGGAGCCTATGCTCGCCAGGATATGCCCTTTGAGCAACTGGTGGAGATGGTGCAGCCTGAGCGAGCCTTGAGCCAGGAACCGCTGTTTCAGGTCATGTTCGTGCTCCAGAACGCTCCGGGTTCCGATGCTCCCAGATCAATGGATGAGCTAGTAGTTCATCCACTGAGAATTCAAAGCCAAACAGCAAAGTTTGATCTGACCCTGACTTTTGGGGAGAGAGAGCAGGAGCTGGATGGGTTCCTGGAGTACAACGTGGATCTGTTCGAGGCTGCCACGATCCAACGCATGGCTCGCCACTTACAGATTGTGTTGGAGAGCATAGTCGCCACTCCCGAACTGCCCGTCGCACGGCTCCCTTTGCTCACACTGGCTGAACAGCAGCAATGGATCGAGAGCAACGCTACCACCGTCGCCTATTCCCAGCCACATCTGTTGCACCAGTTGTTTGAAGCTCAGGTTGTGCGCTCTCCGCAGGCACTGGCCCTGCTCAGCGATGGGGAGAGCCTGAGCTATCAGCAGCTCAACACCCGTGCCAACCAACTTGCCCATCATCTGCTCAGCCTGGGAGTTGGACCTGAGATCGCTGTGGGCGTCTGCCTGCCCGCTGGGGCTGAGGCCGCTGTCGCGCTGCTCGCCATTCTCAAGGCCGGTGGGGTGTATGTACCCCTGGACCCGTCCTGGCCCTCCTCTCGCCACGCTCAAGTGCTGGCCCAGAGCCACCTGCGCGTCCTGCTCACTCACCAACCCCTGCTGGAGCTATGGGAGGGCCTGGCAGCACCCCAGACGCACCTGCTGTGCCTGGAACACCTGCAGGTCGTGCTGGCGGACCTGCCCACCAGCAATCCTGCGGTGGCCCTGAGTCCAGATCACCTGGCCTATAGCCTCTACACCTCCGGGTCCACCGGTCAGCCCAAAGGCGTGCTGGTCTCGCACCGTGCCATCTGCAACCGCGTGCTCTGGTCCCAGCAGCACATTCCGCTGACGGCGGCTGATCGGCTGCTGCAACTGGCCTCCTGGAGCTTTGACATCGCTTTGTGGGAGCTGTTTGGTCCCTGGCTGGTAGGTGCCCTGGTCATCGTGCCACAACCAGGCACCGCTGCCGATCCTCGCGCCCTGCTCAGCCTGATCCTGCAACGGCAGGTCACGGTGGTGCATCTGGTCCCTTCACTCCTACTGATGCTGCTGGAGGAACGCGAAATCAGCGCTTGCCGCAATCTGCGTTCCCTGCTCTGTGGTGGCGAAGCTCTGGCTGCCGAGACACTTGTGCGCTTGCAAGCCAGCTTGCCCATTGCGGTGCAGCACTTCTATGGACCCACCGAGGCGGCCATCAGCAGTACCTGCTGGAGCGTCGAACCAGGGCAGCACATCACCCTGGTCTGCCTGGGGCATCCCATCGCTAACACGCAGGTCTATCTGCTGGATCAGGCACTGGAGCCGGTTCCCATCGGGGCCGTGGGAGAACTCTACCTGGGGGGGATCTGCCTGGCGCGCGGATACCAGGGACGAGCCGATCTGACGGCTGAGCGCTTTGTGCCCCATCCCTGGAGTCAGCAGCTCGGGGAGCGTTTGTATCGCACCGGGGACCTGGCACGTTACCTGGCTGATGGCTCGTTGGTCTTTGTGGGACGCGAGGATCAGCAGATCAAGCTGCGAGGCCATCGCATCGAACTGGGAGAAATCGAGGCGGCGCTCGTGCTGCATCCGGCAGTGCGTGAGGCTGTCGTCGTGGCACTGCCGGATACCGCAGGTCAGCCACGTTTAGTGGGCTATGTCGTCGCACAACAGACGCCCGAGCCTACCAGCGGGGAGTTACGTCATCACTTGCAGGCCCATCTGCCAGACTACATGCTCCCAGCCGTCTTTGTCCTGCTGGAGCACCTGCCACTCTCGGCGAATGGTAAACTGGACCGTCGCGCCCTCCCAGCTCCCGACGCAGTTAGTTTCGCACGCGAGGAAACGCAGGTTTCCCCTCGTGATGCCCTCGAATGGCAACTTCTGCAAATCTTTGAGGAAGTGTTAGGCATTCACCCTATCAGTGTCACAGACAATTTTTTCACTCTTGGAGGACATTCGCTCTCAGCCGTGCAACTGATGGCTCGCGTTGAAAAACTGCTTGGGCAACATCTTCCACTATCAACACTTTTCCAGGGGGCAACAGTTGAGTACCTGGCTAGCATCCTGCGGCAACAAGCCATTACTCACCAGGAGTCACCCTTAGTACAGATACAGCCACAAGGTTCGAAGCCACCTCTCTTCTGCGTTCATCCTATAGGAGGAGAGGTGTTTTGTTACATCGACCTTGCTCGGCTTCTCGGTACAGATCAACCATGTATCGGACTACAAGCGGTTGATCTGGAAGATACGCAAGCAGCGTCTACTGGGCTTGAGGATATAGCGGCAAGTTACGTAAAAGCTCTGCGCGCAGTCCAACCACGGGGACCATATCTGCTGAGTGGCTGGTCCTTTGGTGGTCTAGTGGCCTTTGAAATGGCCCGGCAACTATGGAAGCAAGGAGATCGGGTAGCCCTGCTGGCCCTACTCGATCCTCCCATGCCGGGAATTGCCAATCAAGCAATAGAAATAGATGATGTACAGGCTGTAAATTTGTTTATCAGAGATTTACAAGGACGTTTTGGCGGAACAATTCCTACTCGGAATCAGGATGAGCTGCAAGCACTAAATTGGGATGAGCTTTTGTACTACGTCCTGGATATAGCGAGGAGTATAAAGCTTGTTCCCTCAGATGCAGGGCTACCACAAGTGCGTCGGCTTTTGCACATCTTCAAAAGAAATACAAAAGCGATGCTTAAGTACACGCCACAGGCGTATACAGGGAATATACAGCTCTTTCGCACGAACGAAGGGGGCGTTTATGACCGTCAAGATCCGGCAGCAGGCTGGCGTAATCTGGCGGAACATATAGAAATCCACCTGCTCCCGGGCAACCATTACACTTTTTTAAAGGAACCTTTTGTGCAAAGCCTGACTGAACAGTTAAAGATCTGCCTAGATGAAGCTCTGGCAGACGAAGCCTGATAGTGTTTGGTTTCAGTTCACGACTGACGAAACGCGTGCGCGTTCCAAACACTCTCTAAGAGGAGGTTACGATGAGTCAACAAGACCAGGAAGATCAAACAATCTATAGAGTAGTTATCAACCATGAAGAACAATATTCGATCTGGCCTGCATATCGAGAAAATGCACTTGGCTGGAGAGACGCTGGTACGAGTGGTACCAGAGCAGAATGCCTGGCATATATCAAAGAGGTATGGACGGATCTCAGACCGCTGAGTATACGCAACTGGCACACAGCATAGGAAAATATGTAAAGAAGAACTAATGGCTCTCCATCCTTCTCCCATAAGGATGGAGACCCAGCTCATAACTGATTGGGCAAGTCTCATGGTTGAAGGAAGAATGCTTCGTCTTTTAAGCCAGGCCTATCCTGGGGAGGAAATAACGCGGAACTGATTGCTCCCATCGTTCGCCACAAATGCCAGGTACAGCTTATTATTCAGAACCGCTAGAGCCGGAGCTAGCAAGCTCGGCTGCCCAATCTCTTGTTTACTGGTCCAGTGTACACCACCATCCTGGGAGGAAATAACGCAGAGCTGATTGCTCCCATCGTTCGCCACAAATGCCAGGTACAGCTTATTATTCAGGAATGCTAGAGCCGGAGCTAGCAAACTCGACTGCCCAGTATCGTAAACGCTGCTCCAGACCACGCCATTATCCTGCGAGGACATATACAGCAGGTTATTGTCACCATTATTCGCCACAAAGGCCAGACAGAGTGTCCCGTTGGGTGCCACAGCCAGCGCTGGTGCTGTCTCGCTCGCTTGCCCAGATATAGTCCCATAGTTGCCCCACGTCGCACCACCATCTTGTGAGGATATATACAGCAGGCTGTTGTAAATATTATTCGCCACAAAGGCCAGATGCAATGTTCCATCCTTCGCTATAGCCAGCGCTGGTGCTGTCTTGCTCTCTTGCTCAGGTATAGCTCCATAGTTGCCCCACATCGCGCCACCGTCCTGTGAGGATATATACAGCAGGCCATTGCCATCATTATTCGCCACAAAGACCAGATAGAGTGTCCCGTTGGGTGCCACAGCCAACGCTGGTGCTGTCTTGCTCGCTTGCCCCGGTATAGTCCCATAGTTGCTCCACGTCGTACCACCATCCGGGGAAGATATATACAGCAGACCATTGCCATCATTATTCGCCATAAAGACCAGATAGAGTATCTCGTTCGCCGCTCCAGCCAGCGCTGGTGCTGTCTTGCTCGCTTGCCCTGCAATCTGCTGGAGGCCGGTCCAGAGCGCAGTACTTCCTGCAACGTTCCGACGCGTACGATTTTCTGTCATCTCAGTATTCATCAGGTAATAACTCAAAGCAAACGCGCCACCGCTAGTCGCAATGATGCCTCCGAGCAGCCCAATCAGCATAGATCGACGTGCCAGAGGTTGTGCTTTCGATTTTTTCCCTTTCCCTGGCAATGGCTGTGTAGGTCGGGAACGCACAGCAGCGGTATATGAGTCTGGGGAGGTGTGTCTGGAGAATGGTGACTGTCCTAGCAACAAGAGAGGGTTGACCTCTTCCAGCATATCAGAAGTAGGTTCAACCCATATGCTCCCAGTTACCTCACTCAGTCTCAGGATGAGAACCTGCTCCAGTTGCTGTTTTACCATGGACACATGAGCTGGGCGCTTCAGTTCATCCAGGTCCACCATCTGCATAACCAATCTTGCAAGCGTAGCTGGAATCGTTGGATCTACTATTTGCAGAGGAGGGAACTGGAACGGTTGGTGAGAGGGATTGTGCCCAGAGAGCATCTGATGCAAGGTCGCTCCCAGACTATAGATATCGGAGCGTGGACTTGTCTGTAATTGACCATATTGTTCTGGTGGCGCATAGCCTACAGAGTAGAAGCGCGCTGTATCATTGGTTTGTCCCGGCTTGAAATGACGTGCGATACCAAAGTCAATCAGGCAAATATGTCCATCGGGAGTTATCATAATGTTCTGTGGTTTGAGATCGCGAAAGATAATTGGCGGTTCATGGGTATGTAAATAGTTCGAGCACTTCGCACAATTCTATCCCAATACGCACTACTTCATTGACCGGGAGCCTCTGCCCTGCTGTAGCATACAAGATCGCCTCCAGGTTCTGGCCTTCGATAAAACTCATGACCAGATACCAGCGACCGTTTCTCGACAAAGCATTCATGAATGACCGGAAGATAAGGATGATGCAGACTCGCGCAAGTGTGCTTCGCGTCGAAACAGCTCAATGACCATGGGTAAATCCTGCGGACCCACTTGAGAAATACTCATCTCTTTAAGAGCCACCAGGCGATCACCTAGCTGGGTGTCTTGTGCTGAATAGACTGCCCCCATCCCTCCGCGGCCAACAATCTGTATCAAGCGATAGCGATTGTTGAGTAGAAGTGCCGGGGGTAACATACCAGTATTGAACAGAGAGAGACCCTGTTGTGGTGTATACATGGAATAATCAGCGTTTCCGGTCTGAGACATACCACATGTTGAACAAAACTGTGTATCTCTAGTTAAATGCGTGCCACATTTGTGGCAATAGAGAGATGTTACCAAGACATGCTTCCTTCTTTATGTGTATTGAAACACATGGGCCACTTATGACTCCTCGGCTGCTACAAGTTTGAGATGCATGGTCCAGATCCGAAGCATCATGCTTTTGTTTATTTTAGTGGAAATGAGAATTTTAATCAATGCATGTAAACATTTAGTCCTATTGTAATAGGACGGAGACGAGCAGTCGCAAGAGAATCATCCAGTCACAATCTAACTCTGGTGGCCGAACTTTCCACAGCAGCAATCCCATTGGGAAACTCGCTGCATGAATGGGAGAGCTTCTGTTTTGCATGGTCCCCACATGCCAGGATAACTTTTCGGAGCAAGTGGGGATAAAAGAATTCTTGAGCAAATAGTGAGAAAACGAGGCAATTTCCTGAGAGCGTATTGATCTGTCTGGCCCTATACTCAAGCAGGGATACTCGGAGTATGATCGTTCCCACCAGGAGAAATGAGTGTCAGGAACCCAACCCCCTCCTAGGGGATGGGCTTGCGTTCTAAGGATTTTTATGGCTACAGCTACCTGCCCAAATTGCGGGCAGCCTATAAGTACGAATGACGATATCTGCGAAAATTGCGGCGTCGTGCTCTCACCAAATATAGCAGCACAGACTGGAACCGTCATCTCCAGCACAATCCCTGGAGTATCTAACAGTCCTATGCTTGCCTGCCCAAACTGCCATGCATCCGTCAAGCCAGGCGAAGACATCTGCGAGCAATGCGGTGCCGTCCTCGCGACCATAGCAACACCAATACATACAACAAACGCTACAGCCCCCTCGCAGGAAACCTGCCCGCAATGCTCTGCGCCTCGCGTAGCAGGCGTTAAGTTTTGTAACCGTTGCGGATTTCGCTATGCAACCACGGCCAGTCCCGCCGCATCATCGGCCATGAGCGCCACAAACCAGGCCAATTCCTCAGCAGCGTCAATACAGCTCACACAGGGGAGCATGCTGAACGGAAAATACAAAATTGTCAAAGAGATTGGGGAAGGCGGTATGGGCGCAGTTTACCTGGCAGAAGACGAGGTCCTCAAGCGCCGAGTGGTCATCAAGGGATTACTGAGCGAAGATGATCCCGACATGGTTGAACAGAGTGTCAAAGAGCGCGAGTTCCTGGCCGCCATCAAGCATGCGAACATTGTGGCGATCTACGACTTTCTGAGCATAGGGACGCAGGGATACATCGTGATGGAGTATGTCCAGGGCAAGACATTAGAGCAGATGATGGAGGAACAGGGACAACCTTTTGCTGTGACAGATGCCATTCAACATATACTCGGTATTCTGCCCGCATTTACCTATCTGGCAAAATTAGAGCTGGTGTACTGCGACTTCAAGCCACAAAACGTCATGCTTGAGATACTCAAAGATGGCACACAAATCGTTAAGCTGATTGATTTAGGCACGGTCATCAAATATACACCAAAGCCCAGCGCCGTCTATGGCACACATGGCTTCTATGCGCGTGAAGCGGTCAAAACTCCATCATCAGAGACAGATCTGTATACGATCTGCCGCACACTGGCCTATATGGTCACACAGATGGATCTCACAAAGCCCATCTTCGGCATACCAACCATTGAACAATATTGTGTGTTGCGCGACTATCCAGCACTGTATCGCTTGCTCTACAAAGGCACACATCCTCAACCAGCACTACGCTTTCATAGCGCACAGGAATTGGCCGACCAGTTGACAGGCATACAGCGGCAGATCGCCGGGGGCAAGCCGGACGCACCCGTTGGCTCACGTCTGTTTGCCGCATCCGTTACCACAACATCGGGAAAACTCGGTCCACGCGCAGTGGCAAACCTGGATGAAAATGATCGCACCTTTGATCTGCTCCAGTATGGAGATCGGGCATTGCGCAACGGAAACTACACGAGCGCCGCCACGTTCTACACACAGGCCATCAGTACGAACCAGCGCAGTATTGACGCACATCTACGCCTGGCTGAGGTCTTGATTGAACAGGGCGAGTTTTCAGCGGCAGAAGATGAAATTGTCAAAGTACAACGCATGGGTGCAAGCAATTGGAAATTGAACTGGTATACGGGGCGCTTGCGCGAGGCAGAGGGAAACTTCGCCGCCGCCGCCGACAGCTATCGCGTGCTGATGGCTGATCTACCAGGAGAATTGCCACCGTTACAGGCGCTCGCTCGTGTAAGCGCGCAGCGAGGGGTCCATACGGATGCAGTGAATTTCTATAGCAGCGTGCTGAAAGCTGATCCAGGCAACGTCGAAGCTATTCTCGGCATCACCGATTCCCTGCTGCATCTGCAACAGTGGGACGAAGCTAGCAGGGTCCTGAGCAGTGTCAGCGAAACAGCCGCAAAGTACGTGGATGCTCAACTGCTGCTCTGCGATCTCTACCTCAATCGCATCAAACCCCTGACATCTCAGAATATCGCCAATGCCTCGCGCGCAGTCACTATACTGGCGGGACGCACGCAGGATGCACGCTACTACCTGGCAAGAGGTGATGTGTACCGAGCAGCATGGCAACTGGCAAAAGCCAACAAACTCTCATCAAGTATTACCATTGCAGGGGTCGCCAATACCCGTCCACGCTTGCTGGGAGCAGCCGCCGAAGAAAGCTACAGAGAATATCTACGGCGTGAGCAGTATCCAACGGAACGAGAAGCTATCATTCGTCACGCCTTAGAAGTTGCCCCGTGGCGTCTCTGGTGAAAGCAGGCAGTTTGAAAGGAAACCAACGATGTTCACTATTGATGCCTATCACAATCCGTATCTACGCCTCGACCAGAATTCATTGCAGGTAGTGCTGTCTCTGGGTGTGGATAGCTCTGCAGGAGCTACGCCCGCGCCACTCGCCCTGGCAATTGCTCTTGATCGCTCCGCCTCCATGACCGGCGAAAAGATGAGTGCAGCGCGTAACGGCGCAATTGAGGTAATTCAGGCTCTCGATGAGACCATCCTCTTCATGGCCGTCACATTTAACGAGAATGCACGCGTCATCTTTGGTCCAGCCATCGGCAACGCGGAAAACAAAAGACGCGCCATACAGACGTTGCAAACGGTCTATGCCAATGGCGGCACGCGCATGAGTAACGCACTGAATGCCATCGTCGAAAAGCTCGGTCAGGACCAGACGCGCGCGGCAAAAATTTTGTTTCTGACGGATGGCAAGAATGAAGGTGAACAACGTTCTACGCTCAATCAGGCCGTGACGCGCTGCGCCGCCCAGAATATTGCAGTGCACGCCTGGGGCGTCGGCACAGATTGGGATGCAGCAGAATTACGGTATATAGCTGATGCCACCCACGGTACGGCTGATATTATTCCAACGCCACAGCAAGTTGCTACGGCATTTACGACCGCGTTCAGCGAGATGCGTAAGACTGCTGTGACCAACGCACAGTTGCTCCTCTGGTCTCCAGTTGGCGTGACGATTAAACAGATACAACAGGTCTACCCGAATATTATGCCGCTTAGCCTGCAAGCAGATGCCAATAGTCCACGTCAGCAGATCGTAGCCCTCGGTTCACTGGCAGCAGGCGACCAGCGTGAGTACCTGTGCGATCTTGAGATGGACGCCAAAACTCCTGGTCAGCAATTCTTGCTGCTACGCCCCAGCATACACTATGTCACAGGTGGAAATGACACGCAGGAGGAGAAAAGTACGCGCTCCGGCTGGACCTTTGCTCAATGGACAGAAGATACTACCCTGGCTTCCCAGATTGAACAACATGTCGCACACTATACACACCAGGAAGAGCTAGCACAGCGCATCCACGATGGACAGGCGGCCCTGGCAACAGGCGATGTCGCACGTGCTACACGCTTGCTTGGTGAAGCGTTGGAGATCAGTGAGCGCAGCGGCAATGAGCGCATTACGAAACTCCTCAATACCATTGTTCTGCGCGATGCAAAAGGGACTATTCGTCTCAATCAGCAGGCGGACGCCGTAGCCAGGAAGACGCTGGCAATTAACGTTGGGCGTACCTCGAAGCTTAGTTAGCAATGAAAGAGTGAAGTCATGGCGGCACCAACATCACCGACGCGAGCAGCCGTCCAGCGTCCAGGCACTGGAGGACGCTCACAACAGACCGGACCAGGAAACAATACCCGTTCTTTCTGGCAGCGCATCAACGTGAGGACGCTCCTGCTGCAAGCCCGCAGTACGTTGAAAGGACAGTTTGTCGTGCTTGTAAGTATCGTCGTACTCCTTGCACTGCTGGCAACGCTGATCGTTACATTGGCATTTCAACAAGCGTACACGGATCTTGCTACTATTGCGCAAGGAAGCATCCCTAGCGTCGATGCCGCACAGGCAATGTCACAGTATATCGAAGATATCGATGCAAAGACTGCCGATTATCTGGCGGCGGCTTCACTGACCACAAAAACACCATGCACGATTATAGGCAGCACACTCAATCCTGGCAATCTTACGGATCACGATTGCGATGCGCTCAATATCAATGCAGAACTTGTACTCGCGAATGAACAACTCTACCTTGCCATACATAACGTGACATATCCCGGTGAGCATACGGCAACCGAACGCATCCTGGCTGGCTTCGAGGAGTACCGCGCCGATGTCGCTATTGAGGAGCATGAGTACGCTCTGGCAACGAGCAAAACTGATCCCCATGACGTCCATCTGCAAATGGCACGTCAGGCATATTTAGCGGCTACCAATGTTTTAAATGTACATATTACACAACAGCCTACGCTCGATGCTCACGGCAACCCGGTCTATGACGAAACGAATATTCCAGCCTGCACCATCAATGGTCGCACAACCTCCGCCAAAGATTGGCCCCTTGGCAGCTTGCAGCAGAATATCGATTGTCTCAGCAGCATCAATAAAAGCCACCTCGATGCCGCCTATAACAATACTACGAACTTTCTGAGCATAACTACGATCTTGATCGGCGCACTTTGCCTCATCTTCTGTGGTTTGTTGCTCTTTCTGACGATCCGTATGGCCCTGATTACCCATCGCATCCTTTCCGTCGGACTCATACTGGCAACACTCTTGACGTTTGGCTTTAGTGCCGCGATCATTGCCGATTTTGCGAGCATGTCCGGGCGCTATGGAGACTTTGGTCTGATGGTGAAAAGTGACTATGATAGTGTCTATGATGCAGCACTGTTAAAGCGCTATGGGACAGCCGCCAATGCCGATAAATCGCGCTGGCTGATTGCAGTGGACTTCGGCGATCAGACTGAGATTGCACGCTGGCAACAAGATTGGTATACCAACAGGCAGCAGGTAAATACGCTCATTCAACAAGCCGTAGCCAATAAAACATGGCCCGAAGAGGTTCAACCCCTGGCTGCGATGCAGTCCTATTGGCAAACATATACCAGTATCGATTTACAGATACGTGCCCAGGCAACCAATACGGCAGATGCCAATCGCATACACGACGCCCAGGTGCTGAGTACGGGCAAGTCGAATGACAACTTCTATGCCTTCACAATCGCTGTTGACCGTCTCAGTCAGGTGAATCGCGGCTACTACAACAGGACGTACGTGGCAACGAATGCTGCTTTGACGAGCTTTATACCACTGAGCTTGCTGCTATTCCCATTGATTGGACTGTTAGCACTTTGGGGAACGACGCGCCGTCTCAAGTACTTATAGTCAGGCATTGTCAAAGGCCTGGCTGACGAAAATCCTGCAAAATCTCACGAGCGGCCCGCGCACCCTCTCTGGCTCCGCCTTCCATAAAGCCCTGGAACTCGACCGAGCAATGTTCGCCCGCGAAGTGAATAGGTCCCTGGCGCACACCCTCATAGCCACTGAAGTGCGTATATTGCCCGACGCGCCAGCAGGAGTAGCTGCCCAGAAGATAAGGGTCTCCAGTGGGATAGCTCAACGTAGCCCTGCCAGTGTAGCTGGCGCTGATACCGGGGAAGACATGTTCCAATTGCTGCAGACAGTTCTGGGCATAGCGCTGGACATTCGTGGAATCATCGGCAGTGGAATAGGGCGCTCGCGGCGTATAAGCGGCTCCTCTTTCTCCGCCGGTATAGGCGACGAGCAAACCACTTGAGCCAGTTTGACCAATGGAAGTGTCCCAGAACGTCTGAATATCCAAGTCCGTGGTGATAAAACCGCTGTCAAGGTGGGGCCAGGAGCCACCTTCGTTCCAGTAAGGCCGGTCGAACTGCAAGAAAAGCTTGGAGTTTGTGCCATAGCCCAGCTCTTTAATGGCAGTTTGCTTCAGGGGATCAAATCCAGCCTGCCGATAATCGACGTGGCGTAAGGTACTGAACGGCAGCGTGAGGATCGCGCGGTCGCAATGCACTTCCCAGGAGCCACCAGCCGTAGCAAACGTCAAAGTGAGCGAAGCGTCGCTCCTGCGTTCGAGCGCCACCAGTTGATAGCCCAGGTGGATACACCCTTGCGGCAAACTGCGGGCAATAGCCTGGGGTAGTTGCTCGTTCCCGCCCACGATTTTGCATCTTCCTTGTACCTGTTTGGAAGTGGGCGATTCTCCCAATAGGTCTTGCGAACTGAATAGATAGACCAGATTGAGAGAACTCTGCTCGCTTGTGTCCAGGCCGTAAAAAGTAGTACAGACAGCATCCAGCCAATGCCCCATTGGCGTATCGTGTCCACCTTCAACATACTGCTCAATCCAATCATACGCACTCAGATGGTCGAGCCTGAACCCGGTCTCTGTAAAACGAGTGTGGGTCGTAGGAAAACCGGCTTCCTGCGCCTGCTGCTGCAAGAGAGGTGCAAGCACCTGGAGGTCCCTGGTCCGCTCTTCCAGGCTGTAATAGCGCTTGCAGAAATACATGACGCTTTGTGGTCGATCTGCGTTTCCGCGCCTCAGGTCGACCGTCTTGAGGCCACAGCGTTTGATCAGCCAGCGGATGGTCTCATGGTCGCCATCGATGAATTCACCACACCACTCGCTGACCATACCATCGGCCCAGGTTGTGGTATCGGAGTGCATGCGACCGCCGATGCGATTGGACGCTTCGTAGATGTCACACGAGAGACCAGCGTCCTGTAAGGTCAATGCGGCATTGAGTCCCGCAATTCCCGCTCCGACGATAGCGATCCGAGGCATTGACATCTGTTCCTCTCTCCTTCGTGGTTTTTAAATATCAACTCCCTGTTCACCCTTACTATCCTTGTGGGTGATTGTTAGATAACCGACGAAGCCAGCGATCACAATTGTTAAGGCCAGGCTGACCCATCCCGTACCCAGCCCAATGCCACCTGAATTGGGCGACCTCCCCATCCAATCCGCAAACGAGGCACCAAGCGGTCGGGTTAAGATGTACGCAAGCCAGAAGGCAACAATCTCGTTCAGGCCAAACAGCCAGTAGGCCAGAGCTGGGATAGCGATTAATATAGCGAACAGCACACCCGAGGAGAAGTAGCCCAGGTGCATAGTTTTCGCAGTCATATCACCTGCGGCGGTGCCGAGCGCGAACGTAGCCATTACCGTAGCCCAGTAAAACAGCTCACGACGAGGGGTGTAGATACTGTGAATAGACAGGGTCTTCTCGCTCACATACCAGACCGCGAAGATGACAACCAGCGCCACCGTAAAGAATATAGTTGATACATAATATGGAATACCCAACTCGGCGTGTAACACATCGGCTACCATCGTGCCAAATATAGCCACCATGATGACTGTTAACCAGTAGATCCATGCGACATATCGGCGCACCGAGAACTGCAGTATCAGCGCGACTGCCAGGCCAATACCTCCGAGAGCAACCGCGATGACCGGATTGAGTTGAGAGACGAGGTAATCGGAGGTTACCTCGCCCATCGCGGTAGTCAACAATTTGATGATCCAGAAATAGACCGTAACTTCTGGAACCTTTCTCATGGCATAATTGATGGCTACCGAAAGAGCAGGCTTATCTAAATCGGCACCTATATCTGGTCGTTGTCGTGGGACAGATTTACTCATAGACTCATTCTCCTATTTAAAATTAGAATCATTTTCTGGCGCATAGTGCAAATATTTACATTTCAAAGCTCAAGGATTGTGGATGAAAAAATGCGTGGAGGTGCACAGGTAAGATAGAGAGCACCAGTAGCATATAGTGCATAAGCGGCCCTCGATTGAGGGAGAAAACTTAGCGGACGGAGCCGACTGAGATTAGCAGTGACATATTAGCGCATGGAGAACAACACTCCTTCTAACAAAAATCAGTTCCAAAGGACCATGGGTAGTCTAGCACAAGCAGTAAGAGCGTGTCAAATATGCTAAAATCTTTGTTATAGCTTCCACAGAAAGAGGTTTGTCACTATGCATGATATTCGCTTGCAACGCTGGGCACACACCCTTGTCAATTACTGTCTTTATCTCACAGCAGGCGACATCGTCGCCATTTACGCTACGCCTTTAGCTGCACCGCTGGTCGAGGAGGTCTATCGGGAAGCGTTACGTGTTGGAGCGCAGCCCATCCCGCTTATCGAACTAGAGCACCTTGAAGAGATCCTCCTACGCGAAGGCAACGACACACAGTTAGCTGCCCCCTCGCCACTCACGCGTGTGCTAGCAGAACAGGCCAACGCGCGCCTGGTTATTGCGTCCAAAGAAAATCCCAAAGCGCTCACCAACATCGATCCCCAGCGAGCTGCTCGGCGACGTCAAGCGGCCCATACCGTAGCCCGCACCCATCGGCAACGTGAACGAACGGGCTTGTTCCGCTGGTGTAGCACGCTTTACCCCACCAGCGGCTACGCGCAGGAAGCCACGATGTCGCTGCACGAATTCGAGGAATTTGTCTTCGACGTCTGCTTTCTCAACGACTCTGACCCTATTGCGCGTTGGAAAGAACTCGGCGTGCAGCAGCAGCATCTCGTCGATTGGCTTGTTGGTCACGAACGGGTCCATATTATCGGTGATGGTACTGACCTGACGTTATCGATCAAAGAGCGTGTGTTCATCAATAGCGATGGCAAGCGCAACTTCCCCAGCGGCGAAGTTTTCACGGGACCAGTCGAAAACAGCGCAGAGGGAGTCATCCAATTTGACATCCCAGCCACCTACGACGGTCGAGCTGTTGAAGGAGTGCGACTGGTTTTCCACGAGGGCAAAGTGGTTGAAGCCAGAGCAAGCCAGGGTCAGGACTTTCTGCACCAGATGCTGGATCTTGACGCAGGCTCTCGTTATCTTGGTGAATTCGCCTTTGGCAACAACCAGCGCATCAACCGACCTAGCAGAAACATCCTTTTTGATGAAAAAATGGGTGGCACTGTACATATGGCCCTGGGAGCCAGCTATCCCGAGACCGGCGGCATCAACCAATCAGCTTTACACTGGGACATGATTTGCGATCTACGCACCACAGGCGAGGTCTGGATCGATGATACACTTTTCCTTAAAAACGGGTCTATTCTAATATAGCCCTGTCACTCCAAACCTGATTCTTACCCATATCTTTCGAGATATTCGGGCGATACGGGCGCGATAAATCTGGCCCCTACATCTCTGGCAATAAATTGCCTTTCTTTTTCTTTCTGGCAATGGATGGTCATAGAGGATCTGCGCGGCGATTGATCGCCCGTATAAGCGGCGTTATTCTAAAAAGAGCGCAAGGCACTACCAGTTTGGCACAGTGCCTTGCGCTTGTACATACCATTGTGATGCATCAACAAGCTTATGCTTGATCTACCTCGGGTGACTCTTTCGTCTCCGTTGTACCTGTGTCTGCACTATAGATCAGCCCGGCCAGGTCATTACGCGTGCTCTCGATGATTTTGCGTAGCCGTGCAAGTTGCTCTGGATTATTGAAGGACGAGCGTGCCGCAATAGCAAAGAGTTGCGCAACTTCTGCTGCTTCAGCTCGCAGGGCCTGAGCCTCCGGGTTGCCACGCAACCCTCCATGACCGCCAAAGCCGCGCATCCACGGTGGGCCTGCAAACTCTTCCTTATTTTTCTGCTGCTCGGCTAAAAATGCCTGCCCTGCATCTGTGATGCTATAGACCTTCTTGCCTCCAGTTTCCTTCACCGTGACCAGTTCGCGATCCTCTAACAACTGCAACGTCGGGTAGATGCTACCGGCGCTGGGGGTATAGAAGCCACCGGATTTCTCTTCCAACGCCTTAATTACTTCGTAACCATGCATTGGTCGCTCACGCAACAACTCCAACACCGCATACTTGACGTCGCCACGTCCAAAGAAACGGTGTCCCCTTCCTGGACCAAACGGGCCGGGACCTCCATGACCTTCACCAGGGCCGCCAGGGCCAAATGGACCTCTTGGATCATCAGGGCCAAATGGACCTCCCGGGCCAAACGGACCACGTCGCCGTGCCTCAAAGAAGCGCGGTCCCCGCCAACCTCCACCACACGGTCCTTCCTGCCAACCCTCTGGCCCATACCCTCTATGATGCCCATGATGATGGTGATGGTGGTGAGGACCATGCCAGTGATGGCGCTCCTGCTCATCATCTTGTAACCAGGGAGGAGTCCAACCGCCCCAATCTCCGCCTTGATATTGGTACGCAAAGCGTTTACCAAATGGACCAAACATATTTTTCTCTTACCTTTCTCTCTATCGTCGTTTCAATACGATATATCGTTATCATGATTAGAGTATATACGATATATCGTATTCTGTCAAGGCACCAACAGACCAGTTTTTGGAGTCGGGCACACGTCAGCTCAAATTCACTTGCTCACACCAGAAGGTACGCCCATTATCGCTCAATAGAGTGCTGACAAAAGCATTAAAGTGCACTGTCCTTAAAAGGCATTACTGGAGGATAGTGTACTTTTATCTTCAGAAGCACCTACTTTTTATTCTCTGTTAGTTGATTCGTCCTTCTAAAATAGAGTATTATGTAAATCGATATCCTAATGTAGAGAGTGAAGATATATCTGTAAGACCAGATATTTATCCTGAGGTTGTAATAGATGGCAAAGCATGTTTCTCACGCATCATCTTCCCAGGACGATGAGAACTTTGACCTCAAGCGCATCTTCATTGGTAGGGAACATGAGCTTGACCGCTTTGATCTTTATCTCACGCGTTGGCAAGAACTCATGTTTGATGCCGATCTTGATATGGATACAATAGTAGAAACACGTCCATCACCCAATAATAAACTTCAGGGATTAATTATCCTTCTGTATGGTCATGGTGGTTTTGGTAAAAGTACCCTCCTTCATCGATTTTACGATATCGCTTGCAGCCCAGAGCGACATATCCAGACAGGTAGAAGCGTTGACTGGGAGTTTGGAGCAGAAGACAAACGCGAGCTATTTAATCCTTCACCAGATCAAAAAATCGATGCATATGCATATTATCAGTTGCTTTGCGAGCAACTGGCTTTTGCCTTAGAGAAGAAGCCAAAAGATTTTCGTAGCTATCAATCCGCAGTAACTGCGGTGGGACGAGCTAGAGCTGGAGCGAATGAGGTCCTGGAGCGTATGCAGGGTGATGATCATTATGCGGCATTGCGAGGAGTAACGATTGATGCTCTGGTGACGTTGATTGGCACGGTAGCCCCTTCACCTGTCGGTAAGGTACTGGGAAATGAGAAAACGAAAGCGCTAGCCGATGAGGGGATGAAAATTGGAGGAGAGCTGGCCTTACAAGCATATACAAAATTACGTGATGCACTAGGAAATACTTTTAGTGACTACCTGGATGCTCCATTGCGGCTTGGCCTTGCTTTAGGGCGTGATCTTCATGAACTTGCTAAAAACTTTCCGCTTCTGCTTTTTTTCGATACGTATGAGGAAATAGATCCTGCGGATACCTTGCTCAGAGTTGTAATGGGAGCGGCTGGCTTGCGGGTTGGGTGGGTGCTAGCAGGGCGAGATAATCTTTGGGGAGGCCTGGAGCAGCGCAAACGCAGTGTCGCGAAGGAGTATGGATATAAAGATATTGTGGCTGCCCGTTGTGGGTTAGAGATAGATTTTAATGTAGGCGGAGTAGGTGCTTTTACCTTAACGGATGTGCAGAGCTACTTTGATCAGGTATATGTACATACGCATGCCAATGCTTCACTGCCAAAGATTACAGAAGAAGAAGCTGAACAAATTTTGCAGACGACGCAAGGAGTACCGTTAGCAGTTTCTATTGCAGCCGCATTATATCAAGACACAGCAGATGTGAAGCTCATAACTGAAAAGGTTGATGGTCAACGAGAAATTATCGATGTAATGGTTGAACGCTATCTACTACACGCACGCAATGACCTTACGGAGCGAAACAAACTCTATGGTCTGGCACTCTTGAGGAGACCGGATAATCCAGCTACTATTGCGGTTGCATTAGGGCTTCATAAAGAAGACGCTGATAAGAGCTACGAACAAGAACTGAGTCGACTCCATAGACGCTACAGCTTTATCTTTACAGAAAAAGAGCAGCCATCTTTGCACCAGGAAGTTCGGTACTTCTTACGGCTCTGGCTTTTAGAACGTCGTAAGGAGCCAGCAGTGGTTGCAATTAACGAGCGGCTAGTGGCAGCTCAAAAGGATATGCTGAAAAAATTAGAAGAGTGCAGGTTGTATACTTCTCTACAGGAGCGGCTGCAAGATGATGAGTGGGTTGAGCTATACCTCAGCCTGACAGAGCAGCAATGTTGGCTTGATATTGTTGAAGGAATGCATTATCTCATTCCTTTCATGTTAGCTGCCGCCATCTATCGTCGGAACAGTAATGAGGAAACTTTCAAGCTTGGATCGTTCTTCTCCGCGTATTTTCGCCAGTCTCCTTATATGAGCTGGTGGACATATGCATCTCAATGCTTAGTATTCTCAACGAATCGTAATGCGTCGGAGGAAGCACGAGAGGCATTGAAATCCATGGCACATTTGGCAGCTCAAAGTTGCCCATCAGCTCCGCCGTTTTTGCCGGATTGTTCCCTGGAGCTAGAGGCTACTCTTTGGGTTCGATTGGGAGAAGCTCATAGAGGGGGAGATGATGCGAAAGCCTTGCTCTGGTATGAGAAGGCCCTCACGAGACTCGATACAAACGTTCAATTGAGGACAGCGGCAGCACAAACAGCTCGGAATATAGCTTACAAGTTCTATGAAGAAAAAAACCACGCAGAGCGCATACCGTTTTTGAATAGAGCAATCGAATTAATGCCTGATTACACAGGTGCATATAATAGCCGAGGTATCGCTTACCGATACCTCAAGGAGTATCAGCAGGCTATTGAGGACTTTGATCAGGCCATTGCCCTCGATCCTACACTCGCCATGGCCTACAACAATCGTGGCATCGCTTACCAGGACCTCAAGGAATATCAGCGAGCCATTGAGGACTGCGATCAGGCCATTGCCCTCGATCCTACACTCGCCATGGCCTACAACAATCGTGGCAGCGCTTACGGAGAACTCAAGGAGTATCAGCGAGCCATTGAGGACTTTGATCAGGCCATTGCCCTCGATCCTACACTCGCCCTAGCCTACAACAATCGTGGCAACACTTACCGGAACCTCAAGGAATATCAGCGAGCCATTGAGAGCTATGACCAGGTCATTGCCCTCGATCCTACACTCGCCCTAGCCTACAACAATCGTGGCAGCGCTTACGGAGAACTCAAGGAGTATCAGCTAGCCATTGAGAGCTATGATCAGGCCATTGCCCTCGACCCTACCTATGCCATGGCCTATCGCAATCGTGGCAACACTTACCGGGACCTCAAGGAATATCAGCGAGCCATTGAGGACTTTGATCAGGCCATTGCTCTCGATCCTACACTCGCCCTAGCCTATCGCAATCGTGGCAACACTTACCGGGACCTCAAGGAATATCAGCTAGCCATTGAGAGCTATGATCAGGCCATTGCCCTCGATCCCACACTTGCTATAGCCTACTTCAATCGTGGCAACACTTACGGGGAACTCAAGGAGTATCAGCTAGCCATTGAGAACTATGACCAAGCCATTGCGCTCGACTCTACATTTGCCCCAGCCTACTTCAATCGTGGCAACACTTACCAGGACCTCAAGGAGTATCAGCGAGCCACTGAGGACTATGATCAGGCCATTGCCCTCGATCCTACCTATGCCATGGCCTACTTCAATCGAGGCAACGTTTATCAAGACCTCAAGGAGTATCAGCTAGCCATTGAGGACTTTGATCAGGCCATTGCCCTCGACCCTACATTTGCCATGGCCTACTACAATCGGGGCATCGCTTACCAGGACCTCAAGGAGTATCAGCTAGCCATTGAGGACTTTGATCAGGCCATTGCCCTCGATCCTACATTTGCCATAGCCTACTTCAATCGTGGCAACACCTACCGAGACCTCAAGCGTTACCCTGACCTTTTAGGAGATTTTAAGCAAGCCTTTATCTTGGAAGAAACGCTAATTGATACCTTCTCCTTGAATAATATGTTAGGGCTTGCATTTACTTATGTTGGGCAATATGCAGATGCAATTGACAGGTATGAGACAGATTTGAAAAAAGATCCGAATAATCACATTTCACTTTACAATAAAGCAGTTGCTGTAGCACGATGGAAGGGACTTTCTGTAGCGCAACCAGATATTGAAAAAGCTCGCGAGGCCCTGCTATCACTAAAAGACGCACAGGACAACTTTTCTACATTATATGGAAATGGTGGAATAGAGGCCCTTCTAGGCAATACAGAAGAGGCACTAGATTATCTACATAGGGCGATAGTATTGGATAGAGAGGTAGTTGATTGGGCACGCCACGATGTTGCGTGGCTCAACTTACATTCTCATCCGCGATTTCTTGCCTTGATTTCCTAAATTAGAGCCATGCCGCAGGAAGCTTTCTAGCAAGCAGACACTTTGCCCTATCCCGGCATAAGCTCCCTTGTGTCCTACTATAAGCATAGAGGAGAAGTTATTACCTTCTTCCCCTCTATGCTTATATCAATCATCGATAGTGCAGATACATCGTTCCAATAATCGCCGCCCCGATACCAGCAGGACCCACGACGGCCAGAACACGCACAAGCAAGCTTGCGTCAAAGAGCACCGCTGCGAACACTGCCGCGCACTCAATGGTGAGCGAGGAGAGTGACGCGAGGACGAGCAAGCCAATTTGCGTCCCTTTCGGCTGTGGCTGCACGACGAGTGAAGGTGGATTACTCCCCACGAAAGGTTTTTTGGATAGGCCACTCCACCTCCTTTTGTGGATTGATGTAATATGTCCGATAGATATCGATGTAGGGGTGCAACTGAGGCAGTTGATCAGGAGCTACCTCTAATGGAACGCCAAATTCCTCAAGGACTTCGCACGACGGCGAGATCATGCATATGATCGTCGCTTCGCTTAGGCTCAGAGTCTCTATCCTGAATGGCAATGGCTCTTAGCTGAACCTCGTGTGAGTCACGAAGAGAAATAACGTTTTCTGTTTCTCCCTTTAGCTCACTCTCCAGATAAGCAAGATAGGCATTCTGGCACACTAGCTGTAACCGTTTATACTCTTCAGGAGCAAGACTTGACAATGTTGCCCGATAAGCTTTCACCTCTTCTTGCGCTATGTCTACCGCCCTACCGTCGACTCTTACCCAATTGACAACTACGAAATTTCCACTTCTATCCAGTTTTCTTACTTCGGCGGCATCATCAATTGCTCGGCATTGTGCCTTTTCTGCCACCACCGCATCACCAGAGGACAGCTTAGGTATGCTATCTGTATTGCGTGGTGGCAATGAAGTATAAGAAGGATTGAAGAATTGTACTTCTTGTCCGCTTTCGCTGGAAGTCGGGTCACTCATGAAAATGAAAATAATCCTTTCTACGTTGGTAGGGACGCTCACGTAAATAGCGGTTACTTCAGATTGAACTGGCATTGGCAATCGAGATGAAGAATACCGACGTTGCCGCCAGTGAAGCCAGGCACGAGGGCCGTGCCGTCCATAGTGGTGATCCATAGCAATACAAGCCAAAATAGAGAAACGAGGTGCTACACGTAACATTCTATTATATAGTATACGAGTATATATTGACACATGTCAACGAACAAATTTTCTAGTCGTCATAGATCTTTGTCATAGGCAATGCATGCTATCCATCAAGGCTTCCCATAGCCGCTAGACCTTTTTCGTAACTATTCTGGAAAACTGCTAGAGCCGCCACGCCAGTGAGGCTCTAGCAGCAGCACAGATGGTATGCGCTGCGGTACAGCCAAACGCAGCATGGCATAGCCCATACCGGCCAGTCCGTTCATCAGCCCAGGCGTCTCTACACCCGCTGGTATGCCACTCAGCCAGCCTTGCACATCCATACTATCGAGCAACATAGCCGTCTGGCGCTGTAACTGCGCAGTGTATTCACTAGCGTTGGGGAGCGTTTGCGAGGCAACTAATAAGAGTTCAAGATTGCCCAGATCGCCGTGGCAGAGCGAATGGTTGTGCCCAAATCCCTGTGCCAGTGTTGTCGCAATAGCTGCTGCGATCTCAGTGTACAGAACATCATCGTCGAGATACTTCAGCGCTGCCAGCCGGGATAGTCCGATGCCTGGCGCTCCGTGGCACCATGCCACCATACAGTGCTGGTGTTCTGCACTGGTCTGTGCCGTTGAAATATCACGCAGATCCGGCCAATTCTGTTGTTCCGCTACGAACATACCGCGCTCATACGCGATGGCCGCTTGCGCGGCCAGACGGAAACGTTCATCGTGGCTGATACCAAAAAGGCGCAGCAGGCTTAGAGCAAGACCCGCATTGCCATGGGAAAAACCGGTCAGAGCCCTGACCGCATTTTTGGTAAGCCAGCCACAACCATGCTCCAGACTTTGCGCGTGCCGCAACAGATGATCGCCGCAGCGCAGCGCTAGCTTCAGTACCAGTTCTGATGGCATCACTGCGTACAGGCTCAAGAGTACATTGAGCAATCCGGCGACACCACTTATTACGTCATATTGTCCATCTTTCTCTATAAGATCACTCAATTGCCCGAGAAGTTCTGCCGCTTCATAGTACAATGCTGGCTCGTTCCATACTTTGCCCATCTGAGCAAGAAGATAGATATATCCAGCATAGCCTTCAAACGCTCCAATACTTGCTCTGGCAGCAGGCGTGTGTTTTATCAGAGCGCGTGCGCTCTCTTGCGCCTGTCGCGCCAGTACAGTATATTGTGTGTCCTCTGTTACCATGCCCAGATAGCCCAGGAAGAGGGCTATACCCGATAAACCACCATAGAGATCGCTGCCAGTCGGCAGCAGGTGCCATGCGCGCTCATTGACTGGTACAACTCCCAGCCAACCAACACCCTGCTCACTATGCAAAGCCAGTGCCAGCAAACGGTCTCCCAACGCGCGCGCCATGCTTATACAACGCTCGTATGAACTTGACGACGAGGACTGCTGCAGGTGAAGTTGCGGCTTCAGTACCTCGCTACCCAGTGTAAGCGTGGCGAATGAGGCCCGGATCACCCATATTTGCCGCTGCATATCTCACAGATCCAGAGCTTGTATGCGCTTACGCACGTGCTCAATGCTTGGCTCAGCAAAAAAGTTCGCTATCCGTTCACCTCTGGAAGTGAAGAGGTCACGGCTATCTGGATAGGTGGTGAACAATGGAATATCGCCTTGCCGCAGATCTTCCTGCTCAGCAGGTAACACGCGATAGCCAGACCAGTATAGCCAGATAGAGTGTTACCATACTGCTATCTAGCAAAGTGGCAATAATCTGATTGCTCAAGGTGTCGCGAATGATACTATTACTAGACATGCGTGCGAGTAGATCACCGTTTGAGTGTTGCTGAAAGAATGTATAGGGTAGTTTCAACAAGTGCTCGAAGAAGCTTCGCATCATATGCACATCGATACGCGCTCTGAGGTAGACCAGCAGCCACTCATGCAGTAAGGTTGTCACAGCCTGCGCCAGTGCGACAAGGCCCAGCCCACGCCCAGTATCACTATGACGTTATTCATCTTGAAAGGCAAGACCTGATCGACAATAAATCTGGTAGCCAGTGGCAGGAGCAGGCCGAGCGCCTGGATCAGGAATGAGATACCCACTACCTGGATCAACGCAATGGGAGCCAGCCGGACATACTGCCTCAGATACTGGCGCAGCAAGGCTCGTGTGGTCGCTTTGCGACGTTGAAATTGCATGCCCGGCGCAAGTAGAATGATAACGCCGGTAAAACCGCTGTCGAACTCGCCGGTCGTTAGCTTCCTGCGTCCACCCGCTGGATCAACCACGCGTACCCATTTGCGCAACCAGTGCTCTACAACCAGAAAATGATTAAACTCCCAGTGTACGATGGCCGGTAGCGGCAGCGTGCTCAGATCGCACTGCTGCAATGAGAGCGCACGAACCTTCAGACCATAGTTCCGTGCCGCGTTGACCAGGCGCAGAGCAGAGAGACCATCACGTCCCCCACCACATTCAGTACGCAATTCGGACACTGAGGTACGACGACCGTAGTAGCTCAAGATCATGGCGAGGCAGGTCAGACCACACTCGACTGTACTCATTTGACTGAGTTGTGGTACGCGTTTGTGGCACATGCATTTCACAGTGGTATCCATTGCCTGCCGGAAAGGCTTCCATAGGGAACATTGCGCTACGTCTTCCGACTCAGTTCGCGCCGTTGTAGCATGATGACGAGCCGATTTCATCGCGTCGCTGGCAGGCGTTTCCGGTGTTGCAGATGCAGGTGGCGCTTCTCGATCTGAGGTGCACATGAGCTACGCTCCTATCATGCTATCCTGCCTCAGCAAAAGCTGGAGCATACATTGCCTGCCAAGCGTTACATCAGCCTGTACGACGCTGCCTGCATGCAGGGTCATCGACGCACTTTTACTCAATGAGATTAGGGCCACTCTTGATGGTTGGTCTGGCAGAGCAGCACATGCGGTCCCTAGTGCAAAACCACTTGATATACGCGGCATCGTTTGGGTAGCATTCCCCCTATCGAAAGTGGTAGGAGGTGGCATCAGTTTTTCCCCATCTTTTAGATACTGCAAGAGACCATCGTTCTTACAGATGGTGTAGGGAGAAACGATGCCTGGCTCAACGACTGAGAGCACTGTATCTACTTGCAGGCCCGTTGTACCAGAGCGTAATAGTGTGGGTAAACCAGGCTGTAATTTTCCAGCCTGATCGGCAGGTAAAAATACCACTGCAACCTCCTCACCATTTCTCGATGACTTACTTGCGCCACTGTAAACATTGCTTGTGCGATGCAATACGATGCCTGATCCACTTACAGAGAAAGGAATTTGTAGAGACCATACCAGCACACTCAGAGTGAGCAATGCTGCCAGCAACAGCCACAAAAACATCTGGATCTGCCAGCCAGCGAAGGATAGAGCCGTTTCTTTTGCCTGAACTTGTCCATAGTGCTCTAACGCGCTGCTACGAAAAATCTGACGACTAGCAATTGTTTATCTCCTCTTCTTTACTTCTCCTGATGCCAAGCCACTTGCTATCTTCGACATCACTTTGCCTCATCCCTGGCAACAGCTC
Source organism: uncultured Chloroflexia bacterium (assembly GCA_963802635.1). Classification (GTDB taxonomy): domain Bacteria; phylum Chloroflexota; class Ktedonobacteria; order Ktedonobacterales; family Ktedonobacteraceae; genus CAVTLG01. Next base: position 454,136 of record CAWDJJ010000002.1, read on the forward strand.
TCCTTCCCACCAGATGCGTAAGTACGTCCATTCTATAAATACGAGTTTCCGCCTCTTCTATAAGTATACTCACACTTCCTAATAGATGACATTCTATAAATTATTGCTTACGTTTCCCCATATAGGTGAAATTGAGAGGGAAAATCATTGCTTCTCTTCAAGCTAGAACTATTGTACATCTTTCTCTGCTTGCTTTCTTCCCTCCTTTCCCCTTTTCTTTTGCCCACTTTTCAGCTACACTGTCTGCTAGGCTTCTTTTGGTATACCAATGTGGGGGGTGATGAAGAGTTCAGAAAGGATATCTGTTATGCCTCACAAGACAGATGTGCAGCAAAAACCGGGCGGGGATAGGCCCAGCGAGATCGAATCAGAGAGTGGCACCCTCTCTACACCTGAACTTGATGTCACCCGGATGGTTCTGAAAAGAAACCGTGAATCGTTCACTAAGGAGGACTCAGACAGAGATCCCTTGACAGAAAAGAGATATTTTGATGTGAACAAATATAAAACGGTATTTGATGTAATTAACGAGACACTAAGAAAAGAAATACAGTTAGGGTTAACAACACTAATAGTAACAAGGAATCGTTATAAAGATCGACAGGAGCAATATAATTTTTATAACCAAATGGCAAAGCAGCAATTTGATCTGACGCTTCAACAGGTGAGTAAGGAGGGCAAGCAACGTCGTACTGATGCCGCCTCTTCCAGCTCCGACCAGAAACCTACGCCTTTCCATGAGGGACTTGGTCGACCTGCTAAAGGCAAGCAACGTCGTACTGATGCCATCCCTTCCAGCTCCGACCAGAAACCCATATCTCCTACTGAGAAGCCATCTGAGCAATCTGATCGACCGGCTAAGCGCACAAAGACAGAGGAGCAACTTTACAATTCCATAATAGAGGAGAAAACTGGTAAAACTGTATCAGAGCTACAATCGATAGCAAGAGTAAACGAAACGTCTTTCAAAGATGTGTATGAATATTATACGATAGTAAATAACGAGATCACCCTTGAAGAAACTGGCTGTTCCGTTCCTCAACTACAAGAATTAGCGCAAAAGACTAACAAGTCTTTTCAACAGGTACACATGGAACTGGCTGCTGTTCATAACGAGATCACCCTTGAAGAAACTGGCTGTTCCGTTCCTCAGCTACAAGAGTTAGCAGCAAATGCATCCACAACTTTTCAAGATATGCGTTGGCTGCAAGCTTTCTTACATAATGAGATCACCCTTGAAGAAACTGGCTGTTCCGTTCCTCAGCTACAAGAGTTAGCGCAAAAGACTAACAAGTCTTTTCAACTGCTACGCCAAGAACTGGCTGCTGCTTATAATGAGATCACCGTCCAAGAAACTGGCTATTCCGTTCCTCAGCTACAAGAGTTAGCAGCAAATGCATCCACAACTTTTCAAGATATGCGTTCGAAGAAAGCTCTCCTACACAATGAGAAAACTATCCAGGAAACTGGCTGTTCCATTCCTGAGTTACAAGCTATGGCAAAGGAGACTAGCAAGCCTTTTCAACAGGTACGCCAAGAACTGGCTGCTGTTCATAATGAGAGATCAACAGATGACCTTCAAGCCTTGATCCAGGACATTGTTGCTGATTTTGAAGAGGATTATTTCCCGTCCTCTGCCGATTTTGAGGAAGGATAGAGCGAAAACGAAGAACACTTATAGTGCATCTTTCTCTGCTTGCTTTCTTCCCTCTTTTCCCCTTTTCTTTTGCGCACTTTTCGGCTACACTTTCTGCTAGGCTTCTTTCGCAGAAACGATTTATCTCTTCAGAAAGGACATTTGTTATGTTTGGCAACGGTAGGAGGGGGGACAACACAGGGGGAGAACACCAATATCGAGAGATCAACCCAGAGACTAACAACCCCTGGCAGAACACACTCGATGTCACCCAGACGGTCAGGCGTTCGCCAGAGCAAGTATTCTCTCTAACGTCCCCCACAGTCACCCAACACTCCGATTCTCTCCTACAAGGTCGAGCACCTATTGAACAGCACACTATCCAGGTTTTACCAGGAGAAACACCATTTCGAGCTATTAATCGTAAACTCAAATCTCTATATGGCATAGATATAAATACGTTACTTAAGACAAAACAAGATATAAAAGGAAGGCAACAAATCTTTGATTTTTATGACGAGATAGCACAAAGTCAATTTAATACATCACTTTTTCAGCTGGAACGTGAACAACGTGACATACCAGGTGCTAATAGGCGTCCTCGAAAGCTACGAAAGGACGTAACTCGCTCCCCTATACCCGGGCCACCAGATGCAGCAGAAGGAGCTTCCCAGCATCCCCAAGCAACCGATAAGACAGCAAAACAGCGCCATTTCCATCCACAACCTGGCGAAACCATATTTGAAACCGTTAATCGCGCGATGCAAAAAGAAGCAGGATTCTCATTAAAGACGATACTAGACACAAAAAGCTCTTTACCAGAGCGACAGGCTATATTTGAACAGTATAACGAAAAAACAAAACAGGACTATGGACAAACACTTCAACGGATACTAAAGAATCGAAATAAACGTGGTGTAGATGCCAGCACCTCTCACTCCAGTTCTCAGGATCTACTTGAGCAGCCTGCTAAACGTGCTCGGAAGACACAGAAGAAATCTTCTAATAACAAGGAATTGCACAAATCCGTAAAGGTGGCAACTGACAAATCCTTTAATGAATTACAAACTTTAGCTAAAAACACAAACAGGTCTTTTGAAGAGGTATATCAGGAACAGGCTGATGCTCACAATATAAGCACCGCCGAGGAAACCGGCTATCACATAGAGGAGATACAAACTATGGCAAAAGAGAAAGGAGTTTCTTTTCAAGATCTACGCAAGCAACTGGCTGCTGAGAATGAGAAGGCCATCGAGGAAACTGGCTATTCTGTATACAGATTAAGAATGATAGAAAAAAACAGTAACAAAGATTACAACCAGATCTACCGGGAACAGGCTAAATTTTACCAGCGCCTTAGGGGGGGTGTTGATGAAGATGATGAGACGTCTGGAGAAGAATTGTCAAGCGAAGACGAGAGAGATCGGAGCCAGATAGCAGAGTCGTTAACAGCTCTTCAAGACCAGGGAGATCAGAGACTGACAGGCGGCTCCATCGCCGAGTCACCTGCTAGAGCGGAAGAGGCTTCCCCGCCTTCTCAAGAAACTGGTTATGTACATGCACACACTCAACACCTTGATAGTCCATTGGGGCCAGATACCAGTTCTTCTAGTTCCGATCATATGCCACGGCGGGTACCGACAATAGAGGAGCTGATACAGCGAGCCCAGCAGAGAAAGACTACCATGACTGAGCCAGTACAACCTAGCCCTTTTCGTGAAGGGAGAGAAAATTCTGATAACTTTTTAGGGAACTGAGTAGAGAAGCCGGGTCACGCTTCTCCTCGTGTACTCATTCATGCAACCATCATCACTGGCCTTTGCCAGCTTTTTTCGCTCACCCCCTGATTCTGCTCACGACTACCGCCATAGTTTGTCATTGCTTCTATTCTAGCCAGAACCTGTGTATCTCTCTCTTCTTCCCTCTTTCCCCCTTGTTTCCGCCTCTTTTTTCGACTACACTGCTTATAGACTGTGTTGCAGAAACGATTTCTTCAGAAGGGACATTCGCGATGGCTAGCGGCGATGCACGTACGCTGAAAAGGCAGAGAAGGGACCAACCCGGCGAGACCCACCCAGAGGGTAGCAACACCGAGCAACCTTCATTTGATGTTACCAAGATGGTCAGGCAAGGACGCTCTCAATCGCCCATCGAAGATGCTTCCGGAGGAGATTCCCTCCCACAAGGCCAAGCGCCTATCGAACAGCACTATTTCCAGCCAGAACCTGGCGAAACACCATTTGCTACTGTTGACCGAGTAATAAGAGGAAAAATGAGAATAGGGATAAGTACGTTATTAAAAACGAGAGATGGCGGAGGTACGAGAGTAGATGCCTTTAAATTTTATAACGAGAAAACAAAAGAGCAATTTAGACTATCACTTCAACAACTATACAGTCTGCAACATTCTAAAAAACCTGTTGCAAATGCCAGTACCTCCGGCTCTGGTTCTCAGAACCCACCTTGGCCTAATAAACGTGCCCGAACAACAACCCACCCTGATTCTACGGCTCTCCACGAAAATACCTCCCCTCACCCGACTCAGAGAAAAAGCTCCAATAATACAAAGGCATTATCAAAAGAGGGATTAAGAAAGGACGAAGCTGAGGTATTACGAGAAACTGGCTATTCAAGACATCATTTGAAAGGTATAGCAAAAAAAGAAAAAACTTCTTATATATATATATATCGGGAATATTGCGCAGCAATGCAGGAAACTGGCAAATCACTAGAATATATAGAAAATATGGTTAAACAGACAAACATTCCTTTTCAAGACCTATACCGGGAACTGGCTGCTGCTCATAATAAGAAAACCATTCAGGAAACTGGCAAATCCATAGCAGAGATACAATCTATGGCAGAACAGACAGAAACTCCTTTTCAAGACTTACGCCAGAAACTCGCTGCTGATCATAATGAGAGAACCATCCAGAAAACTGGCAAATCCATAGCAGAGATACAATCTATGGTAGAACAGACAAACATTCCTTTTCAAGACCTACACCGGGAACTGGCTGTCGATTATAATAAGAAAACCATCGAAGAAACTGGCTATTCCGTACAAGATATACAATCTATGGTAGAAAATACAAAAACTCCTTTTCAAGACTTACGCCAGAAACTCGCTGCTGATCATAATGAGAGAACCATCCAGAAAACTGGCAAATCCATAGCAGAGATACAATCTATGGCAGAACAGACAGAAACTCCTTTTCAAGATCTACAACGTAAACTAGCTGTCGATTATAATAAGAAAACCATCCAGAAAACTGGCTATCCCGTAGATGAGATACAATCTATGACAGAACAGACAGAAACTCCTTTTCAAACATTATACGATAAACTGGCTGCTGATAATAAGAAAACCATCCAGAAAACTGGCTATCCCGTAGATGAGATACAATCTATGGCAAAATATACTCGAAAGCCTTTTCAACAAGTATACGATGAACTTGCTGCTGCTCATAATGCGAGAACCATCTAGGAAACTGGCTATTCCGTACAAGATATACAATCTAGGGCAGAATATACAGAAACTCCTTTTCAAACACTACGCCAGAAACTCGCTGCTGATCGTAATGCGAGAACCATCTAGGAAACTGGTCATTCTGTAAAAGCGTTGCAAGTGATAGCAAAACAGCTCGAAAGCCTTTTGAATGGGCATACCAGGAGCAGGCTATTCAAGCTAGAACTATTGTGCATCCATCCCTGCTTGCTTTCTTCCCTCTTTCCCCCTTGTCTCTGCCTCTTTCTTCGACTATATTGCTTATCAGACTTGGTTGCAGAAACGATTTCTTCAGAAGGAAGGGACATTCGCGATGGCTGGAGGCGATGTACGTGCACCGAACAAGCGGGGAAGGGACCAACTTAGCGAGACCAACTCACAGGATAGCAACTCCGAGCAAGGTTCTCTTAATGTTACCCGGATGGTCACGCAAGAAAATCGCCACAAACACCCTCGAACCACCTACTCCGATCATGATAAATCGTCTACGGGCCTCTACGACAATACTTCCCGTGACCAGACTCAGAGAGAAGGCTCCTATGATACCGATGCCTCAAGACAGCACGAAGCTGAGGTATTACAGGAAACCGGTGCCTCAAAAGCTGACTTGCTCAATATAGCAAACAATGAACGTAGATCTTTAAAAGATGTATACCGCGAATATCGCACTATCATGCAGGAAACCGGTGCCTCAAAAGCTGACTTGCTCGATATAGCAAACAATGAACGTAGATCTTTAAAAGATGTATACCGCGAATATCGCACTATCATGCAGGAAACCGGTGCCTCAAAGGATGATCTGCTCAATATAGCAAACAATGATAATAGGTCTTTTAAAGATGTATACCGCGAATATCGCACTATCATGCAGGAAACCGGTGCCTCAAAGGATGATCTGCTCAATATAGCAAACAATGATAATAGGTCTTTTAAAGATGTATATCAGGAATACGCTACAACAATGCAGGAAACCGGTGCCTCAAAGGATGATCTGCTCGATATAGCGAATAACAACAATATTCCTTATCACGATGTATATCAGGAATATGCTACAACAATGCAGGAAACTGGTAAATCATTAGAATATATAAAAAATATGGTAAAACAGACAGAAATTCGTTTTCAAGACCTACGCCGGGAACTGGCTGCTGATTATAATAAGAGAAACATCCAGGAAACTGGCTATTCCACAGCACAGATACAAACTATGGCAAAAGATAAACAAACTCCTTTTCAAGCACTACGCCGGAAACTGACTGCTGATTATAATAAGAGAAACATCCGGGAAACTGGCTATTCCACAGAAAGGCTACAATTTATAGCAAAAGCGACAAAAACTCCTTTTCAAGCACTACGCCAGCAACTAGTTGCTGATAATAAGAGAAACATCTAGGAAACTGGTCATTCTGTAGCAGCGTTACAAGTTATAGCAAAACAGCTAGAAAGCCCTTTCAATAGGTATACCAGAAGCAGGATGCCTTGAACCTGCATATCGTCGAGGGTTTTTACGACCATCTACATTCCCACTCGTGGTCGGTATTGAATTGCTTCAGCCACATGATTTGCAGCAATCACCTCATAATCGCTCAAGTCAGCTATCGTTCGTGCCAACTTCAATACACGGTGGAAGGCCCGAGCAGAGAGATGAAGCTGCTGCATGGCAGCTTTCAACAATTTTTCAGCTGAAGGTTCTACCTCACAGCAATCACGGACTTCAGCAGGCCCCATATCCGCATTGCAAGTCAACTTCGTTCCCGCAAATCGCTGTAACTGTCGCTCACGAGCTGCCTGGACACGGGCACGCACCGTTGCAGAGGTCTCTACTTGACGCTTATCGGCAAGCTTCTCATAATCGACGCGAGGCACCTCCACATGAATATCAATACGGTCAAGTAAAGGACCACTAATGCGCTTCTGATACCGTGCAATAGCTGTTGCCGAACACGTACATTCCTTCACAGGATCAGCATAAAATCCACAAGGACAGGGGTTCATGGCAGCGATGAGCATAAAGTTCGCTGGATAGGTGATCGTCCCTTGTGCCCGCGAAATCGTGACGACCTTATCTTCCAAGGGTTGACGTAACACCTCGAGCACATTTTGCCCAAACTCAGGCAGTTCATCCAGGAAAAGAACCCCACGGTGAGCCAGGCTGATTTCACCAGGACGTGGGATACGCCCGCCACCAACTAGTCCCGCGTGGCTGATCGTATGATGCGGGGAACGAAATGGTCGTTGCACAATCAGTGGTTTTTCTGATGGAAGCATCCCGCTCACACTATAAATTTTGGTAATTTCGAGGGCCTCATCAATAATCATCCGTGGGAGAATAGAAGGGATAGTACGGGCAAGAAGGGTCTTTCCTGATCCTGGAGGGCCGCTCATTAAAATGTTATGTCCTCCACTTGCTGCAACTTCCAATGCGCGTTTTACATGTTCTTGCCCGCGCACGGCTGACATATCTTGTAGATACATAGCATTATCAACGCAACCTAAGATATGAGGATCACGTTGATACGGCTCAATCAGTTGTTCACCATTCAGGTGAGCCACAAGCTGCCTCAGCGTTTCAACCGGATAGACTTTCACCCCTTCAATTAATGTCGCCTCAGCGGCATCGGGAGCTGGCACAAACACGGCTTTCATCTGCTTCTCGCTCGCCAATGCGACCATAGGAAGAATACCATTGGTATGACGTACGCTTCCATCAAGAGAGAGTTCGCCTAAGAAGAGATACTCACCGATGCTCTCGTCAGCATTCATTTGTCCTGAGGCCCGTAGTATTCCCACCGCAATGGGAAGATCATAGGAAGGTCCTTCTTTCCGCAGATCTGCGGGAGCTAGAATTCACAGTGATATGTTTAAAGGGGAAGAGACATCCACTATTTTTGATGGCAGCCTTCACACGTTCCTTCGCTTCATTGACAGCCGCATCAGGAAGTCCAACGATGATAAACGCCGCGAGTCCATTGGCAAGATCCACCTCGACTTCGATCAAAGCACCCTCTAGACCAAGAACAGCGCAACTACGTGCCATTGCTAACATATACCCACACCTCCCTTATCAACTCACTTCAACGTCCTACGTGCATTATGCATGAGTAGCGCTGAAATTGCAAGAGTGTAGCCGGTCGTCACTACACACGTAGCTAGCGGTCGCCGCTCACTGCTACCTCCTCAAGACGGATGGAGAGCAAGCGCGAGACACTATCTCGCATAGAGACGCCATAGATCACTTGCGCACTCGTCATGGTGACACGATTATGCGTGATGACGATAAACTGAGTACGCTGTGCCAGACGCTTTAAGATGTCGCAGAAGCGCGTGACGTTCAATTCGTCGAGTGCTGCATCGACTTCATCCAGCAGACAAAATGGCGGCGGGTTGATTTCTAATAAGGAAAAAAGCAGTGCAGCAGAAACCAGCGCCCTCTCTCCACCTGAAAGCAACGATAAATCCTGTACTTTTTTGCCCGGTGGCTGCACAATGACATCTACACCTGTAGGCATGCTAGAAGGTGCCGGGGAATCATCTTCCTCGCTCTTCGCGCTGATCAGTTCCAGGCGCGCAGAACCTCCATTGAACAGGGTGGTAAAATGCTCACGAAAACGCGCGTTGACGGCCTGGAACGTGACTTCAAATTGCCGCGCCATGGTCACATCCAACTGGCTAATAATGGTATGCAGTTGCTGAGCAGCCTGGTCCATGTCTGCAATCTGTGCGGAAAGAAATTCATAGCGCGTCTTCGTTTCTTCGTAGAGCTGAGGAGCATTCACATCACACCCTCCCATCACTTTCAGCCGATTACGCAAGATATCGATACGGCGTCGATAACGGCGCAATTGCGCTTCCTCCTCACCAGAAAGTTCGCCATGCTCATCAACTACCGTCGTCTTCTGCGTATCACCATCCTGCTCGCGTTCCGCCGCCACATTATCATCTTCCACACGGGAGACATGATTTGCTAGCTCTTGTGGATCAGTAATAGCCAGTTCTTCCTGCAACTGCTCTAGCAAGCTTTCTAGCGCGTCACGTGCCTTCTGGCTCTCTAACAAAGCGCGCCGGTAGATGCTTTCTTGTTCGTTTAAGAACTGCTGTTTTTTCGTTCGCTGCTGCTCCAATAGCGTAATCTGCTGGTCAATCTCAGCCAGTTCGCCCTCTATCTCACGCAGGGTATTGGCTAAATTGCGTGCCTGCACACGTGTCTGTTCGCGTGTTGTGCGCTGCTGCTCAATAGCTTCCTGAAGTGCCTGCCGCCGCTGCTCAGCGTCTTTGATACGCGTCACCTGCTGCTCAACCTGGGACTTTAAATCCAGCGCCTGCTCGCTGCCCCGCCAGTTGTTGACGCAGCGACTTCGCCTCTTGACGCTTCACAGCCAGCGCGGTACGGGCACGTCCGAGTTCATCCTGCTGACGACGGAAAGAGGTGGCGCGTTCCTCCATCTCGTACTGTAACTCCTCAACCAGACCGGTCATCTCACGCTGGGACTTCTCATGCGCCCGCGCTCGCTCCTGAGCGGCAACAACCTCTTGCTCCAGACCAGCTACTTCAGAGGCAAGCTGCTGCTCAACCGAAGCTGCCAATTGTATCTCTGTCTGCACACGTTCTAACTCTCGTTGCAGAGTTTCCCACCGCTCTGTTCGCTTCATTGATACGCGCAACAATTTTCTGTAAATCTTTATCCAGCGCAGTTTGCTCCGCACGTCGCCCCTCCTGTGCACGTTGCACTTCACTGATCAGGTTATTCATCTGGTCAATTAAAGCTTTATGCTCATCCATCTGCTGCGGCAGCTCACGCAACTCTCGTTCATACGCTAACAAACCCTGCTGAACCCCATCCTTGCCTACGCCACCAGTCAGCCAGCCATCGACATGCAAGGCTTCGCCCTTAAGTGTGACAACCGAGGTAAAGGGCAGATCAGTATCAGAAGAAGTACTTAAATGCAATGTCCAGGCCAGCAGTTCATGAGCAGCGTTCAGATCGCGCACAATCACCACACCGCGCAACATGCGACGAAATAATGCGCTATAGCGCGGCTCACATTGTACCAGTCGCCAGGCAAAACCCATGACATTTTCCTGCAATTCGGGCGATGCTTCAAGAAAACGCTGCAGGACCACGCCCTCTACCTGCTCCTGGATCATGCTCACTTCGTCCGCGCCTTCGTCAACGTCCTCATGCTCTTCGCCACGTTCCAGCCAGGCAATCATGGCCTTGCCCGCCTTCGAGGTCTGCAGATATTCAAGGCTCCGTCGAGCATCCGCCAGCGTCTGCACGACAACAGCCTGCATGTATGGACCAAGTGCCGACTCTAATGCTAGCTCCATACCGGCAGGCACAACACCCAATTGCGGCACCGGACCAAGCAGACCAGAAAGCTTACCCGCAGGCGCTCGTAATAAAGCTCGCACACCGTCACTATAGCCGCTCAAGCTCTGTCGCCAGTTTTTTAACATGTTCAAACGGTCGGAAATCGTCCGCTTACGGCGCTCAGCTTCGTTGAGCAGGGCCTTTAGACGATCTAACTCCTGCTGCGCATCAGCAATGATACGCGCAACTGCTTGTTTGCGCTGCGTGACTTGTTGCTCTTCATTGCGCGCCATATCCAGACGTGCACGCTCATCCACCAGGCGTGTCTCCACTGTACGCAAGGATTGCTGCGCCTGCGCTATCGTATCACGTCTGGCTGCCAGCGTACGGTTGCGCTCTCCCAGTTGCTTCTGTAGACGTCCTAGCTCGGTTTGCGTAGAACCTAAACGGGCCTGCACCTGGACAAGGTCATTCTGCGCAGAACGCAGACGACGCTCATCCATCTCATACTCTTTTTGCGCTCTGGCAACCTGTGCCTCTTGCGTCGCCAGATTAGCCGATCCGGTATCTACCGCTTCATCGGCAAGGTCACATTGCTCTTCAAGATCAATTGTTTGTTTCTGGATGGCGATCAAGCGCTCACGAAGGCGGCGCTCTTCCTGCTGAAAATCACCATGCTGACGCTCTAAGCCAACAACACGCTCTTCGCTGACAGCCAGGTCCCGCTCAACCTTCTGCACAAAATCGTTGGCGTCATTACAGGTCTTGCGCGCTTCACTAATACGCGCCTGGGTTTGCTGACGCTGCGCGCGTAACGCACTTGCTTGCTCATTGAGCGCATGCAGGTCAATCTCTACCTGCTGCACCTGTTGTGCTTGCGCTTGCTCTGTGCGTTCGGCGCGCTCTCTGGTAGTACGCAAACGCCGCCATTGCAAGGCATACCAGGATAATAAGACCTCTTGCAACTCACTATTCAGTTGTCCAAACTCAACGGCGCGTTTCGCCTGCTCTGCGAGTGGAGCTAAGCGCGGCTCAATCTCGCTGACAATATCTCGCAAACGCTCCAGGTTCAGCTCAGTCTGCTTCAAGCGATTCTCGGCATCCGCACGCTGTACCTGGAAAGGTCGAATGCCTGCCGCGTCCTCAAAAAGTCCACGCCGCTCCTCAGCGCGCAAACTTAAGGCAGCATCGATCAAGCCTTGCCCAACAACTGTATAGGAGTCATGACCGATACGCGCTTGAGCCAGTAATAACAGGACATCTTTGAGACGCACTTTCTGCTTATTGATCAGATACTCATTCTCGCCCGAGCGATAACTGCGCCGCGTCACCGTAATTTCACTATATTCAGAGGGAACCCAGCCCGTACTATTATCCAGCGTTAGCGAGACTTCGGCCATACCCAGTGGCGCTTTCCCCTGTCCACCCACAAAAATGATGTCGTCGCTTTTCTTACCGCGCAACTGACGCATGCTCTGTTCACCCAATACCCAGCGCATAGAGTCAGCAACATTTGACTTGCCAGCTCCATTTGGTCCCACGACAGCCGTGATGCCGGGACTGAATTCGAGCAGAGTACGTGAAGCAAAACTCTTAAACCCGAGCATTTCCAAACGTTTGAGATACACTACTTAGCCTGGTCCTTCCCACGAAATTTCGAGAATGTGCACCGCCTCCGATCATACCATAGGGTTTTATCCTCGTCGAGTCCCCTAACCCAATGACCCAATAACGGGAAAGAGGATGTGGCAACAGCCAATCCTTCGTGCTATACTCTTCTTAAACGTTCTTTGTCTCACAACAATTTTCGCAAGGAGCACGCTAATGCCGCCAAGGGTTCACCGCCATGGAGAGAGGACTGACGCTCCTGGGAAACCTGAGCGCGTTGAGGCTTCCGGGTCCGCCGGGACGCCTTTGTCGGACGTTCTACGAAATCTTGATGCCTTCGTGGTTCCTTATTGTAGCGTGTCTCTCGATCCAGGGTATAGGATGCCAACAGAAGCCGAACGGGATCTCATCAAGCAGGGAGTGATCGACCCCCGTCTTCTGACAGGTACGAGGGAGACTCCCGAAGCTTCCGAGGCAGACCAAGACATTCAAGATACAACGAAGCCACCTGAACAAAAACGTCAAAAGATCCTGGCTCGTACAATGGTGAGAACATATCTGGAGGAACGTCACAGTGTCATCGTCCCAAACAGAGAAGGGGGCAAGAAGATTCAATCAGCCCAGAGTATCCTTGAGAAAGCGAAGCAACTCAAGCTGGATGGAAGTCTGAATTACCTGACCGAAAAGTCTCTGCTGCAGAAAGCAAAGGCTTGGCAGGCTGCCAAAGATCATCCCGAAGAATATCCCCATGGCTATAAAAGTGACAGTGTACAGCCGGATGATAATGCACCTCGTGCCGGGTCGTATTACGACAAGAAAGGTCGCAAGCGAGATTATGCGAAGAAACGACAATATGGTCAAAATTCCAGTGAACATGGAAATATGGTGAGAGCGTATTTGGAGAAACATCACGGTGTCAAGGTCCCCTCTGCGGTTGGGACCAATCGGTATCGATACGTTCCGCAAATACTTGAGAGAGCGAAGGAACTGCACCCACCTCTGAATTACCTGACCAAGAAGTCCGTGTTAGAGAAAGCTGAGGCCTGGCAGGCTAATCCCGATGGCTATAAAAGTGACAGGGAACAGCGAGGTGATGAAAACTTGATGGAGAGAGAGGAGGACCTTTAAGTGATCAGGTCCTCCTCTCTCTCACATTCAGTCTGGTGGACCAGCAACCTTGATTTCGTGCAGAGCAAGTATCGATGTTACCTGGATGTCCATACAGAGAGAGTGCACCTTCCTATACGGACATCATACTCGCTGCATCTGCCCACCTCCTACGTGATGCTCAATAATCGGGGTAACCGCTTCTGCCTCCTTAGCAAACACCGCGCAATGGCAGGAGTTCGCCCATTTTTGGGACGTCCTTTGCAGCAATAACCCCCAATTACGCTTGCCTTTGTACTACCTGTATGCAATACTTTCTTCTATCAGTTATACTAGCCATTGCTCACACCTTTATAGACACACGCAGGAGAGCAAAAGCGATGATCATGGAGTTCGCATCGCTGTTATGGTATAGAAAATTATGAGAATCCGTTCATTATCTAGATAGAGCTTATTCTTCTCTTTAAGATTTCTGTTGTATAGTGTAAAATGATCCCATAGACGACGGACGCTACTTTAAGGGATACGAGGGACACGACCATGAAACAGGGAAATGGCACAGAACTGCCAGGGATGGGACAAAATGATCCACGCAGCGCAAGCATAGGTGTCATCTATGTTTCACCTAGCGATGATAGAAAGAGTGTGCTGGCGGCGATTTTAACACAGGAAAAACTTGGTCGTAAACAAGTTGCTGTGGTGTTGCCCAATCAGAATAAGGCATTTCAACGCCCACAAGATTTTGATGATCTAAAAAGTGTACAACGACGGCGCAAATTGCGGTCCAATATCGCTTTTGTTATACCACCCGGGCCTGGATTGGCTGAATATGCTCACCAACGCCACTTTCCAGTGTACTCGACATTGGAAAGTTTTGCCCATACACTGCGCGAGGAGGGCAATTCCAAGCCCACTGGTAAAAAAGTTGGATTGTTTGGTCGCGCGAAGGCACTGGCTCCCACCGCCAGTGCCGTAGAAGCTGGCGCTACTGCCGGTGCACTGGCTGCCTCTGACGCAGACCCGCAACCACAATCATCTCCCGCTACCTCTACAGCTCAGGGCAAGCAAGGTACGGCTGGCACGTTGTCACCTCGGAGACGATCACAATTATTAGCACAACAACGCGCCCAGGCTGCTGACGACAATGACGATGCGGTCGCAGGGACGGATGCACCCACGACAAGCAGAGACAGCGGAGCATCTTCAGCCATTGCTGGTGCGGCAGCAGGCGTTGCAGGAGGCTTGTTCGCGGCAGATCTGCTCAAGCACAGCGCGGGAGATACAAGCGCTGGCGGTCAGGATGATTGGGATGCATTGCCACCTGCACCAGGCAAAGCAGGCAGTGATGCCGCCGCCGCAAAAATCCCCTCACAGACACCTCCCGTCACAGCAGGATCGCATACGACTAACCAGGCACCGAGCGCAAGCTCGGCTGGTCCCGATATCATTGAGCTACCCAGAACCAAAAGAGACACACTCAAATTGCCTGATCGCTCAGCCGATGCCGCAACACCTGTGACGCGTGGTGCTCCACGACGCAATAGTGGTCTGATACCAGTGGTAGCGGCAGGTGGTGCGCTCGCGGCAGGTGCAGCTAACAGCAGTACAGCATCTCCAACCGGCACAGCTACCTCGGCAAGAGGAGCGCGTAACGTTGGCGCGACAGTGCCACCGAAGCGTGGTGGTTCCATGGGAAGCGGCTATCGCAGTGGCGGCAATTCTGGCCGGAATAGACCCGGATTCTGGTGGCTCATCCCGCTCGTCCTCGTCCTGCTTGTCTTCATCATTGTCGGCAGCGTTGTCTCCTACGCGGACCCGGGTATCGTACCTGCCTCACTGAGAGGAGCCATTGCAGGTACGCTAGCGCAGTCGCAAGTAGCAGCCACGGTGACGATTACGCCGGATAACAAAATAGTGCAGGACAGCTACCAAGTACTGGCCGTCACCGGCACGCCCAGCACCGCATTACATCAGGTCAGCCTGCGCCAGTTGAGTTTCACGACACCCACACAAACAGAGAAAGTCACCGGCACAGGCCATACACAAACAGCCGGAGTAGAAGCAACTGGTACGATAACATTCAAAAATGGCAGTTTTACCTCGAGTTATTCAGTCGGCACCACTACATTTACGACCAGTAGTGGTATAGAGGTTAAGACCGATAAGCTCGCAGTTGTGCCAGTCGCAACGTCAGCCGGTTTTGGTACGCAAACAGTTTCTGCTCATGCAGTTGATCCCGGAACAAATGGGGATATTGCGGCAGGCGCAGTTAATCAAAATGGATGCTGCGGTTCAAGCTCTATTCTGGCAGAAAATACATCAGCTTTTACCGGTGGGCAAGATCCACTAAACTACTCGTTTATTCAACAGAGTGATGTGAATAGCGTAGTGAATGGAGAGCAAGGCGGATTGATGACAGCGGCGAAAACTGGCTTGCAGGGGGAGCTGCACACAGGGGAAGTGCTGGCGAGTACACCCAACTGCCAGCTTGTAACCCCGCAGGCCGATCAGACGATAGGACCCAATACTGGCGGAACGAGCGTGACGTCAGCCAATGTGAGCACGTCAGCCACCTGTACGGGCGAGGCTTACAATCTGGACGCGGCACAAACGCTGGTGACGAATCTGCTGAAGCAAAAAGCCACCGCCAGCCCCAGAGAGGGCTATATCCCGGTCGGCAACATTGAGATAAATACGACCGTGCAGTCTACCGCCGGTAAGACGGTTTTCTTGCTGATGAATGCGAAAGGCGTGTGGGAGTACAACTTCACAAGCGCGCAACAGCAGGCACTCAGTAAGCAGCTCGCGGGCCTGTCGGAGGCAACGGCACGTCAGAAGTTGACCGCGTACCCTGGTATCACGCCCAATGGCTCATTCACCCTCACACTAGCTAATGGTGCTACGAGCTTGCCAAATCAGTCGGATCAGATTAAAATCGCTATAAAATCTGCGGTAGGACTGAAAGGGAGCAATACAGCCCCCACACCAAACAGCGGCGGCAATGGCAATGAAGGTTCGTCACAAAATGGAGATACTGGAGCCAAAGGGCTGGTGCGGAGTAGTAGCTCGAAAGGATAAATGCGCGTATGCCGTCTCTGGAAGGCAAGCAGCTAGGGAACTATGATGTCATCCGGCGCATACGGGTAGGTGGCATGGGCGCTGTCTACGAAGGTAGGCAACGCACGGCATTTGATCGGCGCGTGGCTATCAAGGTCATCCTGGGTGACTACGCAGCCGACCGCGATATGCGGCAACGCTTCGCACGCGAGGCCCGCACTATCGCACGCCTGCATCATCCACATATCCTGTCCTTGATTGAATTCGGCGACGAGAAAGGTATCCTCTATCTGGTGATGCCTTTCATCGAAGGGGGAACGCTCACTAGCTACCTGCGCCGCAGCTTGCCCGACCTGGAAGAAGTCTCCTCGATGTACCTACAACTGCTGGACGCCGTCGAATATGCCCACGAGGAAGGCTTGATTCATCGCGATATCAAATCCTCGAATGTCCTGCTGGAGATGCGACGGAATGCTGCTCCTTATGTCTACCTCTCTGATTTTGGCCTGGTACGCACTATGCGGCAAAGCGAGAGCACCCAGGTGGGCAAGCCGCTTCCCCTGGATCAGGTGCCAGGCACACCCCATTACATGGCCCCGGAGCAAACACGCGGTATTGTCACCTCTCTGACCGATATCTACGCGCTCGGCGTCTTGCTTTACCAGATGCTCACCGGCAACCTGCCCTATAATGATCCCGATGAGGTGCGCGTGATCCAGATGCACTTGCATGCAGCAATTCCGTCACCATGCGCGCAGGATGCCTCGATTCCGGCAGAATTAGGCGAGGTCGTACGCATCGCCATGGCTAAACGGCCCGAGGAGCGCTATCGCAGCGTAGCCGGTTTACGCAACGCCTTCCTCGCGGCGGTCAAGGGACCAGACGAGACGATCATCGAAGACGTCACACCACCGGAAATCCCGACGATCCGCCCATACCCAGCCACGACGAAACGCTTAGAGTATGTGCGTCCCCTGGAGATACCCGAACCGATCATCATGCCGTATCGCGCACAAACCGAGACATTCCCCACCCCGGTGGGAGAAGTGCGTGAATGGCAGGAACGGCCACGCATCACTGAGAACGCCAAACCGCGCCTGCGTGTCACCGAAGAGCAACTCCACCGCAAGCGCAAGCGGCGGTCTGTGCCCGGGGCAGCATTCCTCGTCCTCGTTCCGCTGCTGCTGCTAGCACTCCTGATCGTGCCACGCGTCCTTGGGCTGGCTATCTTGCCCGGTGTCCCTATCGTTGGCACACCAGCCATCGCGACGGTCTATGTCGCTGCACAAACGAAGTCGCTACAAGATACTTACCTGCTCACCGCGTCGACGCAGGTAAAAAAACCTGACCTGACTGCGCACAAAATTCCTGACCGCATCATCCAGGCGACGGCAACCAATACAACCACCGTCACCACAACCGGCAGTACCACAACGGCAGCAGCTACAGCCAGCGGTAGCGTCCAATTTACGAATACAACGTCACAGGCGGTCAAAGTTGCCAGCGGCCTGCTACTGACCACAGCATCCGGCATCAGTGTTGAGATCACCCAGAACATCCAGTTCCCGGCACAACAGCATGGACAGGTTGAGACGCTGAGCGCATCAGCTATCGCAAGCACACCGGGAGCCGCCGGGAATATTACCGCCAATGCCTTGAGCGGCACCTGTTGTAACAACCAGCTCACCTATAGGAATAGTGCTGCCTTTAGCGGTGGTATCGATGCGCAAACGCAGCACTACGTCTCCCAGGCAGATCTGAATGGGGTAGAAAATACGCAGCTCACTTTGCTGAAACAGCAGATAAAGCAGCAGATCCAGGGCAAGCTGGCAAACGGCGAAGTGCTGGCGACACAACCGGACTATAGCGTCAAAGTTACCAGTAACGTTCCGGTTGGTGCACCGAGCGATCAGGTACAGGTTACGATCAATGTGAGTGGTAGTGCCGCCGTATACAACAGTGCCATAGCAGCGCAAACAGCCATTCAGCTCTTGAACAATCGCGCCACCGCCACGCTGGATAAAGCCTACCAAGTACAAGAGCAACCGGCGCTGACAACGCCACCGATGGTGCAGCAGGTGCGTGACGGCGTGATTTACATGAATATCTCAGTTCACGGCCTGTGGGTCTACACTTTCACGCAGGCGCAAGTCAAGCAGTGGCAACAATCCATCAAAGACGCTTCCCCAGACGCTGCTCAGGCTTACCTCAAAGCGCAGACCGGCATCGCTGCCGTGAATATCCGCCTGCCCTTCGGCTCAGACCAGCTCCCCACCACACTCAGCGACATCAAAATCATCGTCACACCGAACTCATGAAAGTATGCTCTATTGAGAGTTTTTCAGATCATGGAAGCACCGGTCAAATGCTCAGGAGATAGTCTCTGAACTCCCGGACATCTTGAGCCAGGCCCACCTTGAGCGTCAAATCGTTCAGTATCTCAGGATCATCAATACCGTCTGATCGTTTTTTCGCCTCGGCTACCAGATCAGGATAACGCACCAGCACAAAATTTAAAAACAATTGACGCAGGATCTCAAGTCCTTCTTTACGCCCTAGCTCCAAACCTTGCTCCAAACCCTTCTCCAAACCCTGCTCTAAGCCTCTCTCTAGACCCTCTTCAAGCCCTTCTTGCAATATATCCTGATACGCGGGCGTATCGCGTAAAATGTCTCGTAACACCACAAACCTCCTCCTGAGCCAGGACTGATACGATTTTTCCTCAAATATAAGCAAGTGTATTCTATTTTATGTCAAATTATCAGCCGAAATAAGGTCGATTTTGCCCTCAGTCACTGCCCCAGCACTGTCGATCTTAAAGACTCTGGCATAGGGAGGCTGGGGATGATATTGCAGTGAGAAGATGATGTAGAGATAGCCACTGCGTTTAGCCCAGTCAATGTCTCGCGTCGATGGATAAGCTTCGGAATGCGGATGCGAGTGGTAATAGATCATATCCCCATCGTACGCGTCAATGTCGTTGTAGATACGCACGATATCAGCTTCACTAATAATCGAAAAGTCATCCGGCTGCTCGGCGGCATTAGCGGTCGGGTAATCCTCGACGACCTGATCCCCAAGACTCCCTAGCGCCCCACATGCCTCATCTGGATAACCTGCCAGGACATGGACCACCATCGCTTTATAAATCGACTCAGGTATGTGTACAACAAACGCGGACTCAACTACCATAATATTTTCGCCTCTAAGTTCTCTTCAATAGTATCCAGATTGCGAGTCCATAAGTCTTCGCTGAGGTACTTCCAGCCTCCATCCGCCAGCAAGGTCACAATCTTCCCACGTTGCATGCTCCCTGCGACACGTAACGCCGCATGCAACGCAGCTCCACAGGAGGGTCCCGCAAAGATACCTTCCTGATCCTTCAACTGGCGCGTGCGCCGAATAGCGTCCAGACCCGAGACGAGGATCTTGGCATCCAGCACCGATTGATCCAGTACCGGCGGCACAAAGCCATCCTCCAGACTACGCAAGCCCTGCACACCCTCGCCCTGTTGTGGCTCCGCTGCAACTATTTTGATCGCTGGATTGTATTCCTTCAGACGACGACCAGTGCCAGTCAACGTGCCACCAGTGCCCAGACCAGCCACAAAAACGTCCAGATCTGGCAGATCTTCGATGATCTCAGGAGCAGTCCCTTCATAATGCGCACGCGGATTTGCCGAGTTCCCATACTGGTAGAGCATCACATAATGTTGATTGCTATTCAGTAGTTCCTGCGCCATCCTGACCGCCCCATTGCTTCCCTGAGTGCCATCTGAAAAGATGATCTGCGCTCCATAGAGTTCTAAAAGCTGCCGACGCTCACTGGTGACATTATCAGGCATTACAGCAACAAACTGATAGCCCTTAATACGCGAGATCATAGCTAACGCAATACCGGTATTGCCACTGGTTGGCTCCAGGAGAATAGAGTCAGGCCGCAACCGCCCACTCGCCTCAGCTTCCTCAACCATCTTCTGCGCCACACGATCCTTTACACTTCCCGTTGGATTCGCTCCCTCTAACTTCGCGTAAATCTCCACGCCAGCGCGAGGACTGAAACTCTTTAATTCAACTAACGGCGTATTACCAATAGTCTCCAGCAGATTGCCGTAACGCATAAAGCACTCCTAGCGTCCACCCGCCATAGCAGGTAAGAGGATAATAGTATCATTGGGACCGATAGCAGTGCTGAGTCCCTGCAAATAACGCACGTCCTGGTCGTTGACATACACATTGATAAAACGACTGAGTTCTTCTGCGGGTTGAATCTGCTCTTTTAATGTAGGATGACGCTGATAGACGTCAGATAATACTTCCGCCAAAGTGGTTCCTTGAGCACTTATTTGTTTGGCCCCACCAGCCGATGATCGTAGTACCGGTGCTAAACGCACAACAGCCATGGTATAACTCCTTATATATTTTCGTAATTGGCGCATGCCAGGTGACGCCCCTACCCATGCGTTACTGCCACCGATCCACGGGTACACACGAGGTGACGCCCTTGCCCAACCGTTTTCATTGGGCGCACGCCAGTGACGCCCGTGCACGGTCTCTCTGTGCATGTGCAATTCGCTCATCTTACGAACGCGCAGGCACGGCGCAGACCTCCGCATAGGTTGGTAGGTTTTCTGGATGCGCGTGCTCACCACAGGCCGGACAATTGGGATTGCGGTAGAGGTGCAGTTCGTTGAACTCACCAGCCAGCGCATCGTACGTCAGGAGACGACCAACCAGCAGATCACCAATACCAAGCAACAGTTTAATCACCTCGGTCGCCTGCAATAGACCCACGGTGCCAGGCAGTACACCCAGTACGCCCGCTTCGGCACAGCTTGGCGCAAGCTCTGGCGGCGGTGGCTCAGGATAGAGACAGCGATAACATGGCCCATCATACGGCTTGAGCACAGTAACCTGTCCCTCGAAGCGGAAAACACTGCCATGCACAACCGACTTGTTGGCAACCACCGCTGCATCATTTAGCAAATAGCGCGTTGGGAAGTTGTCGGTACCGTCCAGGATAACATCGTATTCCGCAACCAACTGCTTAACGTTTGTCTCATCCAGACGCTCGATATACGTCACAACCTTGACATCCGGGTTCAGATCTTTAATCGCTTCACGCGCGGATTCAGCCTTGTACTCACCAATACGCCGCGTATTGTGGATAACCTGACGCTGCAGATTGCTATCTTCAACCACATCTGCATCGATGATACCAAGGGTGCCGACACCAGCCGCCGCGAGGTATAACGCCGCTGGAGATCCCAGCCCGCCCGCTCCAATTAAGAGGACCTTCGCATCTAGCAGTTTCAGTTGACCTTGCTCACCAACCTCAGGCACCAGCAGATGCCGACTGTAACGCCTGGTCTGGGCCTCACTGAGCGTGCGTGGCTGCACAAACCTGTGGCCGCTGGCCTTCCACTGTCCAAAGCCTCCAGCCAACGACACTACATCCTCATAACCCATCTGCTGCAAAGTTGTGCCTGCCATCAGAGAACGTACACCACCTGCACAGTACAGTACGACCCTTTTTGATTTATCTGGTACAACCTCTTCGATTTGCGATTCGAGGTGCCCACGGGGTACATGCACTGCACCAGGGATATACCCCTCATCCCACTCGTGCTTCTCGCGCACGTCTACCAGCATGAAATCTTCAGCATCTGTGGCAAGCTGCTGCTTTTGAGCAAGGGCTTCGTCCACTTGCGAAGAAGACCACTCCGGCACCTGCTGCCGAGCCCGCCGCAAGATGTTGCGAAAGGCGTCACCCATGTTTCATCACCTCAATGTTGACTATGTTCATCAAATTTGTCCTAAAAACGCTACCCAAAGAGTATCATGTCTCTTTTTCGCTTGTCAAGAAAAACTGAGCTACCCACAATGCTGTTGCACCGCCTGCGGCAGGAGAGCTTCAGTACTTGCTCCCGGCACACTCTTTGTAATACCTATATGGCAATATAAGTTAAGAACAGAAACAGCGCTGAAAATATTCCTGCGCGCTGCCACGAGACACCCAGCAGGGAAGAATTGAGGCATGAAAGAGGGTATAAAAACATATAGCATTCATCTACGTGACTACATTAGCATGCCATGCTAGCTATACTACATAACAGCATTGCTAACTGTCCCCCTTACTTAGGCTCAGCTTACGCGATCAGGACAAGCTAGCAGGAATGACTACGACACGACAGATACTGCATCAAACCAGATCGTTCCTGTGTTTTGAGCTAGATCAAAGTCGAAGTCATCATCGATGATGGTTGTCGTTGGGGTAAAGGTATATGAGTATTCGCTCCATGCCGTAGTGAGAGGGAATTCTTGCAAGAAATACTCCGTCCACGGATCAGTATTGAGTTGAATACACAATTGTCCAACACCGTTTTGGGACGCTTTTGTCCAGAATGTGATGGTATAGGTGCGTCCTTGCACGAATTCTATATTCGTTTGCTGAAGCTGAAGATTCCAGGGATTGCTGCTATCACTATTGGTTATCGTTACTTTTGCGGAAGCGTTGCTATCTTTGCTCACCATGTTGTCCAATACAATGCTGCCCGCTGCGCTCCCTCCAACATATAAGGCCCAAGGTGCAAGTGTTGTATTTTCGAAAGAACCATTCACAAGAATATTCGATGCGGCAACAATAGATGTTGGCATGGGCACAAGCGTTGAAATCGGCGAAGTTGTCTCTACAGTAGGTGTAACAGACGATTGCAAAGATGTCTGCACTGTCGCTTCAGGGTAAGCCGTTGCCTGTAACTTAGCGCGGGAACGCACGGGCACGGTGCCAGTCGCCGAGACGATAGCAGTTTTGGTGATCCCACTGTTCACGTTTTGCTTCCCATTGATACGGGATACGTGCAAAGGAAGCGACAAAAAAGAGGCTCCAAAGACAGATAGACCCAGAGTACCAGCCAGTATCACCACCAGCGACACGATGCTCACCCACACTACATATGCCTTTGTGGGTTTGCGTGACGGCAACATATGCGCTGGCAAGACTGGCACTGTTTCCGTCGGTTGAGCCACCGCTTGCTGAGCGCTTCTTCCAGTGCTCCGATCTTGAGCATCGACTGCACGTCGCTCAGCTCTATCGAAAACTGAGAGGATATCATGATTAGCACGGGTATCCTCGACATTTATGCGCAAAGGACTCGTCGTTTGAGTATAAGACGGCAATGCCTCATCACCAAGTTTGATGCGCGATGAGGGAGAGAACGTGGGAATGGGCCAGGGCACAAGTGTGTCGGATTCAACTTCATGCTCCTCCACGATGGGCAATGATGATGCCGCCTGTGTGTTGTCCACAGCGCTGGTGTCGATTTCGCCCAAGAGCTGCGATAGCTGCCTCGTCTTGCTCGCTGACCAGGCTGGCTGCTCGGAGAGCGGTGCTTGGCTATGCAGTTTGGATAGGAGAAACGTATCAGCAACATTTACCACAGAAGGGTTCTGTAGAGACGAGGGCAGACCAGCTACCTGAGTCGATAAACCACGCTCAAGAGCGACTACAAAGGTTTCCACATCCTTATAGCGCTCTTGAGGTTTTTTCGCCAACGCCTTGAGAACCGCCAGATCAATCGACATCGGGACCTCTGGCACAGCGTTCACAAGAGGGACGGCATAATCGGTTGTGTGTTTTCCCCACATCGACGAGAAACCCGTAGCATCAAAAGGAGGTTTCCCCGTGATCAGCTCGTAAGCCAAACAAGCTAGACTATACTGGTCGCTTTGCCGATCCGTTTTCCCCATAAACTGTTCGGGGGCCATATAGCGGATCGTGGCAAGATCCGACTTATAATCCAGTTTGGCAACATCAATAAAGGATGTCAAGCTAAAGTCTGTGAGCTGCACCTCACAATTAGCAGAATAAAAGACGTTCTCCGGCTTCAGATTGCCATGAATGATCCCATGGGCATGGGCCTCACAGAGCGCCCGCCCTATCTGGATGACAACACTCACCGCTTCGGTCCAGCCCATACCCTGGGACAACAAACGCTTCAGGCGCTGTCCTAATGAGCCATGAGTACGATATTCACTCACCACATAGGGTTTCCCCTGCTTGATCGCTATATCCACCAGAGGAACGATATGTGGATGCTTTAACGAGAGCAGCATATCTGCGAACAACTGCCCTTGTGTCTGATCGGGGATAACACATTCTGGATCAAAGAGTTTGATGACAAGCTGCGGTTGGGCAGTTTGCCGGGCATAGCCCAGGTACGTATGCCGTAACTTTTTATGAGACAACTCCTGCGTCAGACAGTAATCGAGAAAATATTCTTGCATATATATATCCACAGAACGCATAAGTTAGCGTATCCGCACTTCTTATGCTGCACAAACAATAACAAGTACAGAGCAATTTCTCCAATGCTGAAGTCTGCCTTACTCTGTTAACGTCACTATAATATACAGCCACTGATTTTCAACCACAAGTGTCTAGCCATTGTAGCAATTGCCCGCTGACAAAACAGTCCCCAAGGAGGGACAATTTTTCATCTTTCCCGGCTATTGCGACCTGAGTGGCTATCTTTTCTAACCATCTCAGACGTGGTACATAAAGCGCTAGCTGTTGTCCCTTTCCCTTTGACAAGATGCCTAATTCCCCATCCGAGATGAGCGAGATTGAGCAAATGTATGCTACTTCAAGAGACGGGGACGAGCTGCCATTCCTGGTTGTAGTTACCATTGCCGGGCCATTGGATAACTGGTGCTCCATCATTAGTAGAGGCATATTGCACATCAGCCAGTTGCTGACTATTGAGGTTTACCAGCGTGTAATAGCCATCACCTGTGCTGACGAACTGCCACTGCTGATTCTCGCCACCATTCTGGCTCCACTGGTCGAGTTGTGTTGCATCTGAGGGGGAGGGCGGGGTGCTCGTCGAACCGCCAAGAACCTCAAGCACCAGACCACTGTTGACATTGACAAGGTTGAAGTAGCCACTGGTACTTGCTGCTACCAGCGTCCATTCCTGGCTACTTGCAGAGTTATTCGTATCCTGGATCACCTCTCCGCCATCGGAGGTGGATTGTCCTGTGACGTCCATCACCTCGTTGCTGTTACGGTTTACCAGTTCATAGGTTGTACTAGATGTTGGAACGTCCGCTGGCGTGGGCATAGGGGTTGGAACGTCCGCTAGCGTGGGCGTAGGGGTTGAAATTACTGGCGTACTCCCAGTGCTGAGATTGCCAGCTGGAGTAGGTGTGGCTATCGGACTCGTAGACAACTGCCGAGGCGTCCGTGTTGTCGCGTTGGGGGTAGATATAGCTTGCGGATGTCCCTGAGTATGCACGGTAGGGGTTACGTGCACAATATCGGTAGCAGAGACGACAACTGTTTTTGTGGTTCCACTATAAACGTTCTGCTTCCCATTGATATGGGATGCGTGCAGAGGAAGCGACAAAAAAGAGGCTCCAAAGGCAGATAGACCCAGAGTACCAGCCAGTATCACCACCAGCGACACGACGCTCACCCACACCACATATGCCTTTGTGGGTTTGTGTGACAGCGGCATATGCGCTGGCAAGGCTGGCACTGCTTCCGTCGGTTGAGCCGCCGCTTGCTGAGCGCTTCTTCCAGTGCTCCGATCTTGAGCACCGACTGCACGTTGCTCAGCTCTATCGAGAACTGAGAGGATATCATGATCAATACGGGTATTCTCAACATTTATGTGCAAAGGACTCGTCGTTTGAGTATGAGACCGCAATGCCTCATACCCAAGTTCGACGCGCGATGGGGTGAAGAGCTTTGGATTGGGCAAGGACGCACGTATGTCAGACTCAACTTCATGCTCCTCCACGCTGGGCAATGATGATGCCGCCTGTGTGTTATCCACAGCAGTGGTGTCGATTTCGCCCAAGAGCTGCGATAGCTGCCTCGTCTTGTTCGCTGATGCGTTCGGCTGCTCGGAGAGCGGTGCATGGCTATGCAGTTGGGATAGGAGAAATGTATCAGCACCATTTACAACAGAAGAGTTCTGTAGAGACGACGACAGACCAGCCACCTGAGTCGATAAACCACGCTCAAGAGCGACTACAAAGGTTTCCACATCCTTGTAGCGCTCTTGAGGTTTTTTCGCCAGTGCCTTGAGAACCGCCAGATCAATCGACATCGGAACCTCTGGCACAGCGTTCACAAGAGAAACGGCATTCTCGGTTCGGTGTTTTCCCCACATCAACGAGAAACTCGCAGCATCAAAAGGAGGTCTCCCCGTGATTAGCTCGTAGGCCAGACAAGCCAGACTATACTGGTCGCTTTGCTGATCCGTTGTCCCCATAAACTGTTCGGGGGCCATATAGGGAATCGTGGCGAGGTCCGATTTATAATCCAGTTTGGCAACATCAATAAAGGATGTCAGGCTAAAGTCCGTGAGTTGCACCTCACTATTGGTAGAATAAAAGACGTTCTCCGGCTTCAGATTGCCATGAATGATCCCATGGGCATGAGCCTCACAGAGCGCCTGCCCTATCTGGATGACAATGTTCATCGCTTCGAGCCAGCCCATACCCTCGGACGACAAACGCGCCAGGCGCTGTCCCAATGAACCATGAGCACGATATTCACTTACCACATAGGGTTTCCCCTGCTTGATCGCCATATCTACCAGAGGAACGATATGTGGATGCTTTAACGAGAGCAGCATGTCCGCGAACAACTGCCCTCGTGTCTGATCGGAGATGACACATTCTGGATCAAAGAGTTTGATGACTAGCTGCGGTTGAGCAGTTTGCCGGGCATAGCCCAGATACGTATGCCGCGACTTTTTATGAGACAACTCCTGCGTCAGACAGTAATCGAGAAAATATTCTTGCATATGTATATCCATTGATTTTTAACCACAAGTGTCTAGCCATTGTAGCAATTGCCTGCTGACAAAACAGTCCCCAAGGAGGGACAGATTTTCATCTTTCCCAGCTATTACGACCAGGGTGGCTACCTTATCTAACCATCTCAGACGTGGTACATAAAATGCTAGCATTTATCACTTTTTCTTGTATTTATCGCACATACATTATTGGCACAGGAAGAGAGAATATTGCTATGTTACTTCTTATGCAATATGGAGCCGTGTTATTGGCTCCATCGCTCTTCCCAAGCACCTCCTTAGTTAGCCAGTACCTGGATACCACTGACCACTGCGTAGCCGTTGTCCGTATTAAACTCTATAGAAATCGTGCCGTTATAACTGGCTGTTTCAGTGAATGATTCAACCACTGCTCTATCCGGCCCCCCAGCAGCAGCAATAATGTCAAAAGAACTCAGCACTGTGTTGTAATTGATCGTGGCATCGAAAACGTTTTGCCCCTCTTGCGTCCAGTTCGTCGCAGCGAAATGCAGGCGCACCGTATAAGTACCTCCTGGCGTCAGATTGGGAATGGTGTAGGTAAAGTAATACCCGTAACGACTGGTCTGATAGACACTCTCAGGTGCCGGGTCGCTCACGCCACTGGTATCCACCGTATTGCTAGTGGACCATACTGATCCCCCGAAGTAGTCCGTATCAGCAATGTAGGACCCAACGCCTGCTCCTCCTGCATTGATCTGCACGCCACCACTAGATGGTATCGGCGTGCTCCTCTTAGGGATTGAAATTACTGACATACTCCCAGTGCCGAAAGCGCTAATTGGAGTAGGTGTGGCAATCGAACTTGTAGACGACTGCCGAGATGTCCCTGCTGTCGCGTTGGGGGTAGATACAGCTTGCGAATGTCCCTGAGTTTGCACGGTAGGGGTTATGTGCACAATATCGGTAGCAGAGGCGACAGCAGTTTTGGTGATCCCACTGTTCACGTTTTGCTTCCCATTGATACGGGATATGTACGAAGGAAGCGACAAGAAAGGGACTCCAAAGATAGACGAACTCAGGATACCAGCCAGTATCACCACCAGCGACACGACGCTCACCCACATCACATAGGTCTTTGTGCGTTTGCGTGACGGCGGCATATACGCAGGCAAGACTGGCACTGCTTCCGTCGGTTGAACAGGCAAGACTGGCGCTGCTTCCGTCGGTTGAACCGCTGCTCGCTGAGCGCTTCTTCCAATGCTCCGATCTTGAGCACCAACGACATGCAACTCAGCATCGAGAGCTGAGAGGATATCATGATTAGCACGGGTATCCTCGACATTTATGCGCAAAGGACCCGTCGTTGGACTATAAGACGACAACGCCTCATCACTAAGTTCGATGTGCAATGAGGCGAAAGACTTTGGACTAGGCAAGGACGCACGTATGTTAGGCTCAACTCTATGCTCCTCCACGCTGTACAATGATGATGCCGCCTGTGTGTTGTCCACAGTGGTGGTGTCGATTTCGCCCAAGAGCTGCGATAGCTGCCTCGTCTTGTTCGCTGATGCGTTCGGCTGCTTGGAGAACGGTGCCTGACTATGCAGTTGAGATAGGAGAAACGTATCAGCACCATTTACCACAGAAGAGTTCTGTAGAGACGAGGGCAGACCAGCTACCTGGGCCGATAAACCACGCTCAAGAGCGACTACAAAGGTTTCCACATCCTTGTAGCGCTCTTGAGGTTTTTTCGCCAACGCCTTGAGAACCGCCAGATCAATCGACATCGGGACCTCTGGCACTGCGTTCACAAGAGGAACGGCATTCTCGGTTCGGTGTTTTCCCCACATCGACGAGAAACCCGCAGCATCAAAAGGTGGTTTCCCCGTGATTAGCTCGTAGGCCAGACAAGCTAGACTATACTGGTCGCTTTGCTGATCCGTTGTCCCCACAAACTGTTCGGGGGCCATATAGCGGATCGTGGCAAGATCCGACTTATAATCCAGTTTGGCGACATCAATAAAGGATGTCAAGCTAAAGTCTGTGAGCTGCACCTCATAATTGGCAGAATAAAAGACGTTCTCCGGCTTCAGATTGCCATGAGTGATCCCATGAGCATGGGCCTCACAGAGCGCCCGCCCTATCTGGATGACAATACTCACCGCTTCAGGCCAGCCCATACCCTGGGACGACAAACGCGCCAAGCGCTGTCCCAGTGAACCATGAGCACGATATTCACTTACCACATAGGGTTTCCCCTGCTTGATCGCCATATCCACCAGAGGCACGATATGTGGATGCTTTAACGAGAGCAGCATATCCGCGAACAACACCCATTGTGTCTGATCGGGGATGACACATTCTGGATCAAAGAGTTTGATGACAAGCTGCGGTTGAGCAGCTTGCCGAGCATAGCCCAGGTACGTATGCCGCAACTTTTTATGAGACAACTCTTGCGTCAGACAGTAATCGAGAAAATATTCTTGCATATGTACACCTACCAGAACGGATAAACTAGCGTACCCGCACTTCTATGCTGCATGAACAACAATAAATATAGAAGAGGTATCTATTCATCGTTGTCATGGTACATCACATTGCTTACCATTCATATTAGAATTACTCCAATACTGAAATTTGCCTTTCTCTGTTACCATTACCATATAGCCACTACTTCTCAATCGCACGTGTTGAGCCATTGTAGCAAATTGCCTGCTGACAAAATAGTCCCTAAGCAGGGACAGATTTCCATCTTTCCCAGTTCTTACGGCCTGGGTGGTTCTATGATCTACCCACCTCAGCCGTAGCACGCAATGTACTAGCGGGTGTCTCCCCTTGCTTCCACTCAGCCTCTACTATCGGCGAGCAATACACAACGGTCGCTAACAACCTGTCGATGTTGGCGCTTGCAGATTGCCTCGCACGATATCCTCGAAGCCTGTGAGTCCCTTACTATTAACCGTGAGTAGTACAATAGCTTTATTAATCGGGTTGCCATCGGGACCAAAGGCAATCTCACCACTGACTCCCTGTAAGGGATTACAGATATTGAAGCTCTGCAAAGCATGCTGTATATCTTGCGCTGCTGGCTGAACTTTACCTGTCGCTTGATAGCTCTTGACCAATGTATAGATAGCGTCATAAGTCAGCATGATATCACTATCAACACGACTTGCACCATATGTCCCAGGATGCTGCTTCAATGGGTCAAAGGCCTGCTGGTAATCACAGAAAAAGTCCCGCACACTAAGCGGCACATTTGTGTCCATAGCGCAAGGATTCCCAGAAGATCATTGATCTTCACTTCTTGACTTCTTGCCAGAATGAAGTTATAGTATTGACCGAAGAGTCATTTTTTCTACGTCTGAGTCAAACTTGCATGGATGTCGAACTACAGATGCTATCAAGAAGGGAAATTACTTATGCAACATAAGCTTGCAACCTTACAAGATGTATCAGGACAGTACGACTGGTTTAAGGACATGCGGGATACCCAGCCGGTCTGGCGGGAC
The DNA here is from genome assembly GCA_963802635.1 of uncultured Chloroflexia bacterium. Taxonomy (GTDB): domain Bacteria; phylum Chloroflexota; class Ktedonobacteria; order Ktedonobacterales; family Ktedonobacteraceae; genus CAVTLG01. The sequence continues at coordinate 484,666 of CAWDJJ010000002.1, forward strand.
GACAGCAGTGGATGCTGGCATGTGTTTCGCTATGCAGACGTCAATACTGTCACCACAGACTATACGCTCTTCTCATCGGAACGCAGACAGCGCGCATTTGCCCGTGCGCGTAGTGATGCTGCTACGCAGGATGGTCACGAGCGCAGGGCAGGACGCAATATTCTTGTGATGGACCCGCCGCAACATCGTCAGTACCGTAATCTGGTCTCGCCTTCGTTCACGCCTCGCGCGCTGGCACGGCTCTCAGGGCGTATTGCGGCGATCACACAGGAATTACTGGATCAGGTACGCGCCGCCGGGTCCATGGATATGGTGACAGCTATCGCATACCCACTCCCAACCATTGTCATTGCTGAAATGCTCGGTGTTCCCACCTCAGATCGTCCGCTGTTTAAACGGTGGGCTGATGGACTGCTCAACAGCCAGCTCAGCGATGCGGAGTTCTTTAAACCCGAGGAAGAACAACGCAACAATCCAGAAATGCAGCGCCTCGCCAAGCTCTTCGAGGAGATGACCGACTACTTTGAGACCATGCTAGAAGATCGCCGCCGCCAGCCGCGCGACGATATGATGAGTGAGATACTGGCTGCAGAGGTAGATGGAGAACATCTGAGCATGGAGGATGCGATTAGTTTCTGCAGCATTCTTTTGCTAGCCGGTCATATTACAACCACGAACCTGCTCAGCCAGGCTATTCGTTGCTTCGATGAGCATCCAGCCGCTCTTGCGCAACTACGCAAGCAACCAGAACTGATGCCAGAAGCAATCGAAGAGATCCTGCGCTATGCCTCACCAGTCTGGCGACTTGTACGTACCACAACGAAGGATGTCACCATCGAAGACGTGACAATTCCGGCTGATGCAGTCGTCTTTGCCTGGCTGGCATCTGCTAACCGTGACGAACGACAGTTCCCAGAGCCGGAGCGCTTCGACATCACGCGTACGCCGAACCGGCATATGGCCTTCGGGCACGGCATCCACTTCTGCATTGGCGCTCCACTTTCACGTTTAGAAACTTCCATCGCCCTGCCTATGCTGGTTGAGCAGTTGCCTGATCTGCATGTCGTCCATGACCAGCCACTAGAGCTGTTCGAGGGCCGTGTGCTGTTCGGCTTCAAACGCCTGCCCATTACCTTCACTGCGTCAGAACCAGTTGCATAACCGAAGATTGTAGCCAGCAAAAGCGTACGCTCGTCATCTCATCAACGAGCAGATGAGATGACGAGCATAGTCACGGGGAAAAGTGGAACGTATCATCCTCCCTGATACGAGCGGGAATGCTCCTCCAGTGGCTCCCTGTCTATGTTTGTTGCAGCAGAAGAGGCGAGAGCCAGTCTCGCTAGCAGACATTATGGAAGAGGCAGCGCAAACCAAAATCTAGAACCTTTGCCAACAGCGCTCTCAACACCAACGTTACCACCATGACGCCGGATCAATTCCTGGCAGATATAGAGACCCAAGCCCAGTCCGACCACACCCATTACTTGTTGCTCATGGATAGCGGGTGCCTGATAAAAGCGCTCCCAGATATGCTCCTGCTGATCCTGAGACAGACCCGGACCTGCATCTTGCACCCACACGCACACCTGTCGTTCCTCGACACACATACCAACGGTGATAGGCTCTGCCTCATTTGAATATTTGAGCGCGTTGGTCACATAGTTGTTTACAACTTGACCAATGCGATCCGCGTCTATCCTGACAAAAGCCTCGGTGGGCAATTCCAGATGCAGCATACGCTCAGGAGTGATGATGCGTTGGCCCTCCACAACCGCACGTACCACATCCACCAGATTGCACATCTCTAACGAGAGTTGCAATTTATCCGCCTGTATGCGCGAGGTATCTAAGAGATCATTGATCAAGCAATTCTGTATACCAACCTGCAAGATGGAACGCGAAATCATCTCTCTAACAGCATCGAAGGAACTGGCATCTTCCATTGAAATCGCCGCAATGTTGTCGGTCAGCTTTCTCAAGCGGCGTTCAACTAGTTGGAGACTCGCTTTAATCGTGGTAATTGGCTGGCGCAGTTCATGACTCGCCATACTGATAAAAGCATTTTTCTGCTCTTCTTGCATTTTTAATTCGGTGATATCGCGCGCTACGGCATATAACATCTCTTTTTCCATGACAGGCAATGCCGTCCAGTCCAACCACTTGTATGAGCCATTTTTAGTACGATAACGGTTCTCAAAACGCAGTGTTGGGATACCTTGCTGAAGTTTCGTCAATTCCCAGCGCGTGTCTGCAATATCATTGGCATGAATTAAGCTGAAGATCGACCGACCAAGGAGTTCTTGCTCTACATAGCCCAGGACACGCTCGAAGGCAGAATTGACCTTGCAGAATTCGCCTGCAAAGTTTATCAGGCATAAGAGGTCAAGCGAGACGCTAAAGAAATGGTCCAATACCTGACGTGACTGCACGATTTCAGTCACATCACGCGAGGCGGCCAGCAGATAGAGAATCGCCCCGTCCGTATTGAAAATGGGCGTTACCGTGACATCCCACCATTTCTCTGTGCCCTTAGCCGTTGAGCAAGAGGCACGAAAGGTCGCAACGCCTCCCGCTTGAGCTATTGCAACGGCATTACGCACCGTCTCCTGTTCTTTTCCTTGCCAGAGTTCGGTCCATGGCGCAAAGGCACAGGAGGAAAAGTCATCCAGTTCCATGACCAACTGACCCCCGGGATTCATGTAGAGGAGTCTTCCTTGCAGGTCTAATACCTTGATACAGTCGGTGCTATTCTCGATGAACCGCTGCATCAAGGTCTGCGAGAGTAGCACATCATTCTCATGCGTTAGCCCCGGTGCGTTTGTAATAGATGGCAGAGTGTTCTTACCTGAGAGCGCTTCCGGCACTGGAGATGTTGTCCGCTTGCCAGGCGCTAGTTGAGTGCGGACACCTCGCTTCTTTGTGTGTTTATACATAAGCATTCATCTATGAAGTTGCAAACAGACAACAATTTTCTAGTTTTGCTACAATGCACAAAGGAAAGTCTAGCATACTTCTTTTGAAAAGTATAGGGTTACATAAATATTTAAGATAAGTTCCAGTGTTGTCCTGGTTATTCCAGAGATTTTTGTGTATTCCAGATTGGGAGAAGGTAAAACTGCGCTATTGATCCAGCTCCTTTGCCAGGATCACGCCTGTATTTAAGCCAGTTGTATGCAGGCTACCGAAAAAGCGCGTGTGCTCAATCTTCATACACTTGTTCTCTACAAAGATTAAGCCTGCATCCCCCGCTATTTTGCCTGCTTTCTCGCTACTCACTCCCAACTGAAGCCAGAGTACTTTGGCCCCTACCAGGACCGCTTCGCTGGCGATAGGTGGCGTATCTGCGGCTTTACGAAACACGTCCACCATTTCAATCTGCTCTCCTGCCGCTTTTGCCTCTGTCAGTGACGCATAGACGCGCTTGCCCAGCAGCGTTTTTCCGGCGTAGCGCGGATTGATGGGGATGATATCGTAGCCCTCAGACTGTAGATAGGTTGCGACAAGGTGACTGGGACGATTGGGATCAACCGAGACACCAACGATAGCTATATGCCGATAATCGCGCAAAATATGCTGGCAATCATACATATCAGGTGTATCATGGTTAACAGTCATAGTGCGACTCCTCATAGATTCGATGTCGAACGGATGAAGCATAGCGCTCCCCGTTATTGTCACCTGTGCGCTCCTCGACGTCAAGGAGACCATCGCACCCTCAAGGCAATTCATTGCCCGAGAGGTAGGGGCTCGATTTATCGCGCCCGTTGTGCCCCTCATGCATATATCGCTCCACAACGAGTTTTGCCGCATGCTTTTGGCAATGATTATGTTCTCCTCTCTGTCACATTCAGTTTGGCGGACCACTACGCTGCAAAACTTCAGTACCATCTCGTTTCGCCTTATTCTCTTGTAGAGTATAATACAAGCAAGATCTCGCTCGCCCGCTTATCACAATACTACACTTTCTAAGAGGACAAAAATGAGAGAAGTAGATTTTTTTCAGGTTGATGCCTTTACAAAACAAATATTCGGAGGCAATCCGGCAGCCGTATGTCATTTACAGGAATGGATGCCGGATAAGGTATTGCAGGCGATGGCATGTGAGCATAATCAAACAGAAACAGCTTTCTTCGTATCTCATGGCGATGAGTTTGAATTACGCTGGTTTACAACTGCTGGTGAGATTGATTTGTGTGGGCATGCTACCTTAGCATCCGCTAACGTAATTTTTAATCACTTAAAATATCCCAGAGATGAAATCCGCTTCAGTACCCGCTTTGTTGGCCCTATCGCAGTACGACGCAAAGATGATTGGCTAACGCTTGATTTCCCTTCATGGATACCAGAACCGTTAGAAATTGTCCCTGAGATTGCTTTGCAAGGACTTGGTGTTACAAAAATTCAGGAAGCTTATATAAAACGCGACTACCTTTTTGTTTTTGAAAATGAAGAAGATATTTGCTCTCTCCAGCCTGACTTTCAAATTTTGTCACACTTGAACCGTCGTATATGCGTAACATCGCCAGGTAAAAATTGCGATTTTGTCAGTCGATTTTTCCCAGCCCGTAAGGGTGCAACTGAAGATCCTGTAACTGGATCAGCCCATAGCATGCTTATTCCTTTTTGGGCAAAACGATTCAATAAAACAAAAATGTATGCTCGCCAGCTTTCTGAGCGTGGGGGTGAGTTGCTTTGCGAGATACTTGGCGAACGTGTACTTATATCGGGCCAAGCATGTACATATATGCAAGGTAAAATTTTTATACCGGAAGCTATTTTATCAAAAGAATAGGAAAAATAACCTTTCCGCCGAGGGATATTTGCATTCAAGCTCTACTCCTCCGAAAATAAAATTTCCGGCAGGAGAAACAAGAAAAGCTGGGCGGTCCGCACATCGTCGGGATCATGCATCGCCCGGATAAGAGGATCATTCCGGTAGGCATTTTCTTTCAGGCGGACAGTGCAGATATACGGAGCATAGGCAGTTCACTATCACTTACACATGTATACTCCTCCCATTAAAAAACCATCGGCAGATTCAATCCCTTTTCTTTGGCGCATTCAATAGCGGTGTCGTATCCTGCGTCAGCATGGCGCATGACGCCGGTTGCCGGATCTTTGGTGAGCACACGCTCCAGGCGTTTTGCTGCTTCCTTCGTACCGTCAGCGACGATGACCATGCCCGCATGTTGCGAAAAACCCATGCCAACACCGCCGCCGTGATGCAGTTCGTTACAGTCACACCTAGCCAAGTAATTTGCAAATAATAAACTTCAAAGAAACGGATCATCATCCAAAGAGCTTACTCCGGGTACCTGAAGATTCGTAACCACGAACAGGTTTAGAACATCATCCCGATCCATAAACACAATCTGGTTTCGTTTCGAGGCATCTAGCTTATTACCCAGCCAGTTCCGCGCTGCTTTCGTTATCTCGCCTCCTGCTACAATGTAGGCGTGATCTACAAACCCACGCTTACCTATTTCGGAATCAAAAATTTCACATCCTAGCAGCATAGTGACCTGATTAAGAATCTCAGCAACATTGACGTTCGTTGCCTTGCTGACACCTGACGCATCTATTTTCCCCTTTTTTACCTGAATGCCAAAGTAAAGGACGTGCTGGGTTGGCAAGGTATATTTCATCCAAACATCTTTGCCATATTCCAGAGCCTTATCTTCATGCCCAGAAGCGGTTACCCGATGAAATCCAAGCTGACGAAATAGAGGCAGTAATACTTGCCCAATAATCTCATCCTCAGATGCGTTATCAAGATAAGTCGTAAGCTGCTCACGTTTCTGGTGTTCTGCTGCTGAAAACGGACGATGTGGGTTAGGGGAAGCTGTTGCGACCATGTTCGTGCCGAGGTGGCGCAAGTAGCATTTTTTGTCTGGCGCGTAGAATGCCTCGAAGCCTTCACGAACAAGAGCGGCATTAAGCATTGCCAGAGCACCTGATCTATCTCGCCTCTCATTAAGCGCATCTCCCTGGTCCATAAGCGTACAGATCACCCGCGAGAAGGTTTCTGGAGGTGTAGTTGCGTTAGCATGAGGTTCTGCTAAAATCTCAGAAAGAGTACTGGCAACCCAGGCTGCCCGCGTTGAACCGTCGTGCCCATAGTCGGTGTCACAGTCTTGGAAAAATTCAGTTAGAAAACTACTACTGCGATAGTGGAAGAAACTTGTTTCTTCATCAAAGTTTCCACAAATCATATCTGCGATTTGTGATAAGGTGCGTTGCTTGAATTTCATAGAACCTTCCTGCGCATATTAGCTTTTTCACCTCTTTTGCTTTATATTATGACAAGTTCAGCAAAGCGACTTACAACCCTATTCTGAATGGAAAGCTGCTGATCAATGGCGTAGATTGTATCTCTCGATTTAGTGATGCAGTCAGAGCCGATACGGCATTCATAAGTGGGCAAGCAAATTTTGATAGGAAGTTTACACAGGAACAAGGAATACGCACACCTACTCCTTATTGCCTTTGGAAATGGTAATAATAGTCAGTAACATGCTTTGCCTAGCTTTAGATTATATCAGAAAGAAGTGTATCTGCATATAGTCTCAACAGGTATTGGGTCTTCGTCCTTGCGGATACTGCTAGCGAAATCAAAATGTGAGCTTATAGTAAGCACGAAGGAGCTATCAGGCTAAGCGTGAGAAACTAATTCGCCAGCAGTATCCGCAAGGATGGAGATCCTAGTGACCAGGCGACCACAATCGTTTTCATTGAATGAAATTCTATATATATGGAATTACAGTGAACAGACCGAGATGCATCTGCATGCATTCACCAGTAGTATTAGGTTATAATACAAAGTGTGTCAGACACCCTATCCTGTAGATGAACTGGCTTGAGAGTGGTTTGCGTGGTTAAGCAAGTGCTTCTGAAGCCTTTCCTGCGTTCTCTAGTTTGCCAGAGGAGGTTTTCAGGACCATTGGCAACCATTACATTTCAAGAGATCACCAAGCAGTATGCAGGTGCACACGCACCTGCGGTTGATGCAGTCAGTTTTGAAGTCCCAGAAGGCAGCACCTGTATGCTTGTTGGCACTTCTGGTTCTGGCAAAACAACGCTCCTACGCATGATTAACCGCCTGGTTGAGCCTACTTCGGGCCAGATCTTGATCGATGGCAAGAACATTCTCACGGAGAACCCCATACAGCTACGTCGCCGTATTGGCTATGTCATCCAGCAGGTAGGTCTCTTCCCGCACATGACCATCGCGGAAAACGTGCAAATAACTGCTGAGATTGATGGCGGATGGACCAAGCAGCGCCTTGCACAACGCGCCGATGAGCTGCTGGAACTGGTTGGTTTGCCTCCTACCGAATATCGCAAGCGTTTCCCGCGTCAACTCTCCGGCGGTCAACAACAACGCGTCGGACTCGCGCGCGCACTAGCTACTGACCCGGCTATTCTCCTCATGGACGAGCCTTTTGGTGCCCTGGACGCAATCACGCGTGGACGTATGCAAGACGAGTTATTGCGAGTGCAGCGTGACGTGCGTAAGACGATTGTCTTTGTGTCACATGATATTGAAGAGGCTTTCAAACTGGGGAATTTGATCGCCTCCCTCGACCAGGGCAAACTGGTGCAAATTGGCACGCCCATCGACCTGCTCACGCGACCAGCCAATCCCTTCGTCAGCAAGCTCGTAGGGGCCGATGACGCTCTACGCCAACTGCAATATGTCACAGCCAATGATGCACTCGACGAGGATTATGCAAAAGCTCCTGCTCTACAGAGAAACAACCTACCGACCTGTTCTGCAGATGCAACGCTCCTCACTGCCATGTTGCAACTGCTGGAAACAAACGCGCCTGCACTGATCGTTCAACTCAACGATCTACTGTCTGATGCTCCTGGCTATATCACACTTGCCAGCATCAATCGCAAAATAACCCATCTTCGGCAGAAAGCAAATCTGCCAATAGAGACTATTGGTTAATTTTCATGCGGCCATGTGGTTTTGTCGGTCGTGCCTCCACACGATAAAGGAGAGGATACATGAGTTATTTGCTAGACCCATTTAACTACGACATGACGGACCCGGGAAGTATCCCGAACTTACTGATACAACATTTGACAATTGTTGGTATTAGCATGCTTATTTCCATGATCATCGCCATCCCGCTCGGCATCTTTATTGCGCACAAGAGTTACCTTCAAGGTCCAGTTATTGGTATCGCAGGTTTATTATATACCATTCCTGGTCTTGCTCTCCTCGCGTATCTTATACCTTTCACCAAGTTAACAATTGCCACCATCGTCATTCCACTCGTCCTTTATGCACAGCTTGTGCTCATTCGCAATACTGTTGCTGGAGTGAACAGCATTGATCCCCAATTGATTGAAGTGGGAAAAGCCATGGGCATGAACAATCGGCAGATACTCTTTCGTGTCACGCTCCCGTTAGCGCTTCCTCTAATCGTTGCCGGGATTCGCATTGCCACAGTCACCAGCATTGGCATTGCCACACTGGCTTCCCTGGTAGGAAACGGTGGCCTGGGCGACCTCATCTTTACTGGTATCCAGAACCTGAATCTGAATCAGGTTTTCGCTGGCGGTGTTGTCATTGCCCTGCTAGCCATTGCCACGGATCTGCTCTTGCTTGGCTTGCAAATGTTACTCAATAGAGGTCGGAATGGAGTCTCATTGGCCTAATGGATAAGCTTATTCAATTCATCCTGAACCCAAACAATACCTATGCGCAGCACACCCTGGATTATACGAAATTGTGTGCAGTTTCCATTGCGTTCGCTATGATCATAGGCGTCACCTTAGGCATTGCCGTCTCGCGTCAGCCTGTCGTGGCATTTATTGCGGTGAACACGAGTGGGCTGCTACGCTCCGTTCCGGCGATAGCCTTCCTGGTCATAGCGTTGCCCTATTTAGGGCTGGGCTTTCTACCCGCGCTAGTTGCACTGGCTATTTTAGGTATCCCGCCGATCTTACTGAATACCTCTACGGGCCTGCGTAGCATCGATCCGGCTATCATTGACGCGGCACGCGGTATGGGTATGACGCGCATCCAGATCATGACGCGCATCCAACTACCACTTGTGTCACCCGTGATCGCGGCTGGTATACGTACAGCGGCTATTCAGATCATTGCAACCGCGACCCTTGCTGGGATCATTGGTGCAGGTGGTTACGGGGAGTACATCTACTCTGGCCTGTACCAATTAGACAATACGCAGATCCTGGCTGGCGCACTCCCGGTCACGATCCTCGCCATTCTGGTCGAGGTTCTGCTGGGTCAGCTCCAGCGTGTTATGACACCTAAGGGTCTGCGTATCTAACCTGACATGCTGTCCTTGTAGATTGTCTGGTGGTCATCAATGGCCTGGTTCATACCTGCCATATATCAGTGAACATCCATCTGGATACACTTATTGAGACGTTATTTCGTCTTCTCATTCATAAGGAGTAAACATGCACTCTTTTGCTTTTACACGGCAAGCCCGCTATCTTGCACTCTTTTGCTTTATTTCCTTGATTATCCTCTCTGCCTGTGGTGGCACAAGCTCCAGCAACCCGAATGCAAATACCACCATCGTGGTAGGGAGTAAAGATGACACTGAAGCTCAGTTGTTGGGTCAGATGTACGCGTTGCTATTGGAGCACGCAGGCTATCATGTCGTCGAAAAATTGAAACTTGGAGGCAATGCGATTACATTCAGCGCCCTCGATAGTGGAGCGATTGACCTCTATCCAGAGTTCACCGCGACCGGCCTGGCAAAACTTGGCTTGCAAACATCGCACGACGTACAAAAAGATTATCAGACCGTCAAAACTGGCTATGAGAAACAGTATCATATCACGTGGCTAGCATTGTCTCCCTTGAATGATACGTATGGCTTCTGTACCTCACAGGCAAATTCCGTAACGTATCATGTAACGAAAATTTCAGACCTCGCGCCGATAGCCTCAACGCTCACGCTCGCTACTCCTCCTGATGGAAAAACTGATCCCAGTGTACTACCGGCGGTGAAGCCTACCTATGGCTTCAGCTTCAAGCAAGTCAATGTGTTGGATGAAGCCATTACCTATGAGGCTGTATTGCAAGGAAAAGCGGCTTTCAACATCTGCTACACAACAAGCGCGCTGATTACAAAGAACAATTTCATTCTGCTCAAGGATGATAAGAACCTGTTCCCAATCTATCAGCCCGCCCCGATTGTACGCGATGCGCTACTCAAGAAGGCCCCTGGTGTCGCACCAATACTCAATAAACTGGCTCCCTACCTGACGTCAAGTATCAGTAGCCAGTTGCAGTTGCAAGTACTCAATGGTGAGACGGTTCGTGAGGTGGCTGAAAAATTCCTGCAGTCGAAAAAATTGTTGTAATACCCATAGGCATTCAGAAACCGTAACTACTCAGGTCGGCTAGCAGAAGGGGGATCGCGTAGGGACAATCCCTTGCGGTTGTCCAGGGTGGGTTCAAGATGGGACGGGCCGCCGCAAGAGACGCAAAGACCTTTTTTCTTTGCCTCACGCCGCAGATAGGCTACCGAAAAAGGTCTTTGCTCGGCCCCTACGCGAGCTTCCCTGGTTCCTGAAACGTTGCCTCACCTGAGTAGTTACCAGAAACCTTTGCCTTTTTGGCTTAAAAGCTAAAAATGTCAATCAAAAGGCATACAAATGGCATAGATTCGACAACAAAAACTAGCTATAGTCCAGGCATGGATAGCTGCTAAGGCGATGGCTTTCACGCATAGCCCTGTCATAGGGATGGCATTCTGACCATAGGCAGCATATTCATACAGCTAAAAGTTTTTTGAGTCTGTGAAACAAAGAAAGGATTTCTATGAAACGCTTTGTCTCTCTAGTTGCACTTACCGCAGTGCTTGTATCTCTCTTTACGCTTTACTCTAGCGAAACAGTTTCTGCACATAGTATGACGGTTAATACTCCCCACGCCCTATTAAAGGCAAATGCACCCGCCACTGCAAGGATTGCCACCACCTTTGCTAGTGAGTATGACAATTGTGATGCTTATGGTGCTGGTACCTGGGATCAATATAATGATCTTCTTTGTGCTGTCGCGTCTTACGCAACGCCTTGCTTACGCGTGCACGCCTGGAGCAATTTTAACAATATATTAGAATGTGCAGCACCTGGAACTATCCTTGCTATGCCATGTCAGAATTACATTCCTAGCGACACGGTTAACGGTAACAGTTATTGGGATGAGGTTGTATTTAACCCCGGTACAAACAATGCGTATTACGGTCTTGTTGCCGACGCCTACATGGATACCGAGTGGACAAATAATACTGGATCTCCTACTCTTATTCAATGTGGCGGGTAAACTCTTCCCTTTAGATCCTTATTAGACCCTCAAAGGCTCTATGTTAAGCTAGTGATCTGGTAGCAGCAAATGCGCCTACCAAGCCACTAGCTTAACATAGAGCAGAGAAGAAACATGAGAGTATACAAGTATTTTCTCAGAGGTAGACGTTGCATACATCCATCGTTTCATCTTTGCCTGCTGAAGCTAGCTGCTTTCCATCAGGTGCCCAGGAAACTTCCAGAATCTCATCCAGATGACGACGATAGGTAATAAGATGTTTGCCCGTGGCAGCATGCCAGATTTGCACCGTCTTGTCATAACCACCGGATGCGATCAATTTCCCATCGGGCGACCACCTGGCGCTAATGACGGAGGCTGTATGGCCTGTGTAGGTGAGAACCGCGTATCCGGTCAGGGCATCCCAGATACGCACAGTCGTATCTGTATGAGACGAGACAATCTGTGTCGCGTCTGGAGACCAGACAATCTCCGTAACGCCACTCTGTGAACCCTGATATATGAAATCCGCACTCTTTAGTGCCGTTGTTGAGTTCCACACCTGAATTTCCTCCTCCATCCACGCCACATGTAGCAATGCTGGCATCATCTGGAGACCATGTGATGTTCCAGAGGGCGTTTCATAACTCGGAATCCCTCTCCCATAGATGAGCTAAGACGCGCTTGGGTGAGCGGATGAGATCAGGACGACCAGCCTGCTGAGCGGCTAACCCAACGATAAGAGAAGCAGCGTAGGTTAAGGCCACCTGCGAAACGATCTCGGACCAACCACACAAAGGTGGACGTTGGAGATGAAAAAGAGAAAAACGCGTCCAAAGAAGCGCTCGATGCTACTGCGCTTTCCGAGTTCTTCTCTGGTCCAGGTTGGTGGTAAGCAGGAGCGCTTCTTCTGGTTTTTGGGATTCCAAGGGATGACGGCAACAGCACCAAGTACGGCATGAATCCAGGCAATGAGACGCAGACCCCAATAGGCAGCGTCCAGGCGAACGATACGGGGACGAATCTGGTAGAGATGAACGGCTCCTGCTAACAAACGTTGTGCAAAAGGGGCATCGTGTGAGTTGGCAGGAGAGAGCAAAAAGAAGAGAGGTAAGCCTGAACCACGACAGATGAGGGTATGCACGCGGAACCCTCGTAAGAGAGGGAGAGGATGGTGAGCAGGAGCATGTCCAAAAGCAGCATCAGGATCACGTCGTCTCCAGGCCAGGATCGGAGCACTATCAATGATGAGATCACGAGCCCCAATGAGTTGCCGTCGGATGGCTTGCAAAACGGTCAGCACGAAGAGCGACTCGTGTACAGGAGCCCCAGCAGCATGGCGGCGTTTGCACTGCTGCGATTTGCTCGGAATGCGAGGCCGTCCCTGTTTGTCTAGAGGCAAACCACAGGCAAGGGCCAAAGCAGGCCAACTCTGGAGCCAATCATGCATATCCTGATACGATAATCGCCATAAGGTACGCAAGAGACTGATCAGAAGCAGGCTCTCCTCACTATAGGTGCGCGGAGCTCCCCCTGGACCGGCTGGCAATGGAGGAGGACAGCGACGGTGGGCCAGATGAACTGCCATACGGCAAAGTGCGAGCAAATGCAATATGGTCACCAGAGTCAGAGCATCAATGTGTAAAGCAGGACCTCGCTTGACTTGTGCACGCTGATAACATGGTGGTGGGACGGGTGCCTGTTCTTTGACAAGTGTAGGCATCATAAGCTGATCTCCTTGACGAGGGAACGAGCCTCGTCGAGAGTCAGCTTACCTTACTCTGCCAAGTACAAGCTGGTTGGTGTCTCTATTGAAGAACCTTTTCACGGTTAGGAAACGCCCTCATGTTCCAGATAGGTACTGTATGACCTCGGTAGATCGTGAGGAGTTTTCCAGTAAAGGCATCCCAGACTTGTACCTTCGTGTCCTCGCCGCTTGAAGCAATGCGTGTTCCATCGTGTGACCAGGAGACACAATAGACGGAAGCTGTGTGACCAGTGTAGGTCAGAACATGTTTACCGGTTAGAGCTTCCCAGACCTGCACTGTTTTATCCGCGCTCGCTGAAGCGAGACGCGTTTCATCAGGTGCCCATGACACGCAATTGACATAGTTGGTATGCCCTCGATACACAAACTCTACGTCCCCATTGGCAGCCTTGATTACTTTGGCGGTATTATCTCCAGCCGCGCAAGCAATGAATGAACCAAGAGGAGACCAGGAAATAAAATTAAAAAAAACAGGCGGGGATGCTTTGTAAATATAGGCTGTTACCATTCCTGGTGAAACATTCGTAGATGAATGCGAGGCGGTAGTTGCCTTTATCCACCAGAGACCACCAGCCGCCGCAGTTGCCACTATGCCAACTAAACCGAGCAGCGTCGTTCGTCGCGAAAATAAGCGTTTCCGTTGAGTCTGCTGCACTGATAGAAGAGCGGGCACAGCATCTCCTTCTTCCTTTGCCTCCTTTTGCAATAATTGAGAAGAAGCATGTTTCTCTCCTAAAACATCGGTTCCATCAGATTTGATCAATCCAAGCTCTTGCGCATCCTTTTCAAAAAGGGTACATAACTTTTCACGGTAATATGGACTAGGAAATACATGCCCATTTTCCCAGCGATTAATCACGCTGGTTTGCGCCCCGATTTCTTCTGCGACCTTCGCCTGGGACCATCCTCGCAGTTCTCGCTCATACTTTAGCTTGAGATTGGGTATGACTGGCGTTTTCCTTTTGGTACGCGTTCCATCCACTGGTAAAAGAGATTCATCCATGTCTCCGGCGGCGCGGGTACCCCCATGGTTCACCGGGAGGGGGAGGAAGCGCCGCCCTCCTTTCTGCTGCTCTCGGGACCCGGCCTTCGTGTCATTATCCAGCCTCCTGTGGGACGCGCGACTCGTTGCAATTTGCGTGGCGTGATCTCGGCCAGCTTCTTCCCACTGATCACCTCTTTGATGACGAAGGCTCCTTTTTCGCGCCGTCCGGCAATATAACCGGCTGCTCCTTTCACGTTGACCAGTTCGTAGAGCTTGAAGCCGCGCACTTTGCGAGCAGACCAGCACTTGTGCTCGCTACGTGGCCCATTGAAGCGTTGATACTGGCCCCGTGGCACACAGCGCATTAGATGGACCGTCTCTGCTGGCTTGACCACTTCACCCACAGCACAAGCAATGGCAACCGCATCGTTGGTGTGAGTCTTTGGCAGGCCAAGGACCTGGATGCGTTGATAACTGGTGGCATATCCATACGTTTCTGCAACCTCAGTGGCTCCAAAGTGTGCCCGAAGCTCTTGGACGACGCTGGTTTTGAGCGAGGAAACGTGTGCAGCATCTTTGAGTGGCTGCTTCGCCTGAGCCTGAACCTCGGGATACCCAAACTCTGCGGCAGTTTGCACGCCTTTTCGCTTATTGCAGGCATCGCATGCCAGGGTTAAGTTGCTGACTCGGCTGGAGCCTCCTCGTGCGACCGGCACTACGTGCTCGATTTGCAGAGGAGTTCCCGTCGCGCCACAGTAGACACAGTGTCGCTTCCACTTCGCCAGCAGATACTCGCGGATCTGGTAGCCATGCAACTCCCCGTATTGGTACTGCAAGCCGGAGACTTCCGGGTGCTGCATCTTTTGTGTGTCAAAGCTGCCAACTTCTACGTTGACCCGGCTGACGGGCACCAAGCACGCAACAAAGCGGACGGCATTGATGGTTGCCTCGGCTTTGGAACGCACCGAAGGGGGTAGCCAGCCAGCTTTGCGTCGACGATTGGCGAAGCGTTTCGGTCGGTAGCGCGTTGTGCGTTCCCGTCGCGAGCGCCGATATTGGCGTCGTTGGGTCATGTTGGCATGAATGTCATCACGCAGATGCACTTCGGATTGCACAACCACCTCCCCGTTGGTGGTGGCCGCGATGCCGACCACTTTCGAGCCAGTATCAACTCCAACAGTGACTGGTTGGGTATAGGTCGTCGTTTCAAACCGAAGCTGGATGGTGAAGGGTTCACGACTCACAAGACGTGCCAGCCCCTTGCGCAGCCAGTACCAGACCTTGTGGTGGCGTCTGGTCGGCATGAGAGGCTGCCCGTTCTGGCTTTGGACGTAGATCAGATCTGGAATGGATGGCTCCATAAGTCTTCCTTTCGAGAAGGAGTGATGTCTTCCCCTCGGCAATGATGACCAGCGGCGTCTCTGCTTGCCACGGTGGCTGACCGCACCACGTTTAAGCAGGCAGTTCCAGGGCTCTGCGCTGGGGCAGCACGCAGAGGTGGGTCCTTAAGCACTTCTGGTCATCGGAGTTCTTTCAGCGGCAGGCACAACGCAGACATGCTCGGCGTGCCTGTCTCCAGAACCAAGCCTGGTCAATCCGGCTTGCACGGGGCGAACCCTTCACAAGCCTCCCCACTCTGTGGGGTGGTCATTGACAATATTCTCCTGCCAAAAGATAATTTTATCCTGCGGCCCTGTATGATACCTCAACAACGAAGGCACGCATCTATAAAAAAAGATCTATGCGCTTGATGGCATGCACATATTCTACAATATAACGTTTGGGAGCACAATTTTGCAAATTACTCACAAAAAATAGGCTTATCAGAAGAAACGCCCGAAAGGAGATCACCAATCAAATTTATCTATCAGAAATTGCCGACTATAGTGCAAGAGGATAGGACTACCATGCGGACACACTGCCGGAGCTGCCGCGTTTGCCAGAGCATTCAGCAATGACCGTTGCTCACCATTGTCCAGTTCGCGACCACGACGCAGCGCCGAGCGGCAGGCCAGGCCGATGAAAAGATGATCTTCCCAATCAGTGCTATCTTCTGCCGCAATCTCCGCCAGCTCGTGTAAATGCGTTGCCAGTTGTTCATAGCCCTCTCCGGCGGGAACCGAGCGTATCAAGAAACTGCGACCACCAAAACGCTCACACTCGATCCCCAGGCCACGCAACATAGGCAAACGTTGCTCAAGCAGTTCAGCCTGGTAACGTTTCATCTCCACAATCACCGGCTCTAATAACAAGTGAGCATCAACAGCCTCGTCGCGCTGCACGCCTGTATACATATGGCGTAGTTGTTCATAGATGACACGTTCATGCGCGCGATGCTGGTCTATCAGATACAGGCTGCCATCGGGAGCTTCTGCCAGAATGAGCGCTTGCTGCAACTGCGCCAATGGACGCAAGCTGGCAATGACTTCTGCGGTTCCTGGTTGAGCAATCTCCGCCTGATAGCCTTCCGACGTTTCTGCAACATGTAAGCCACGCCGCCGAGGACCTGGCAGACGACGCTGTGTAGCCAGCGTGGGACCAGGAAATTGTACAGCGTCAGGCGAGGCCGGACTCCGCTCTAACACTGCCTGCACAGCACTTGCTATGGCAGCAGTGATGAGATCCTCGTGCACCAGTTGTACTTCTAGCTTGGCAGGATGAACATTGACATCCACTTCTGGGGCCGGTAGTTCCAGGAAAAGCACCAACAGAGGATGTTTTCCCCTTGGCAATAAGCTGCGATAGCCACATTCCAGCGCATCTTGTAAAAAACGAGATTGCACCCAGCGTCCATTCACGAACAGCGTTATGTATTGTCGATTGCTGCGCGCCAGCACGCGATTGCCCACGTAGCCATAGACTGTATAGTGATTATGATCAGTAACGTGAATCGCCTGTAGTAGTTCATGTAATGAGAGATGATAGATCTCCGTCATAGTTGTCGTGAGATCATCCGTTCCACTTGTTTGCAAGGCCACATGCTCATCAATCACAAGTTGAAAGCGTACCGCCGGATAGCCCAATGCATAGCGGCTTACCAACTGTACGATATGAGCGTTTTCGGTACGCGCATGGTGCATAAAATTCAGGCGAGCGGGCACATTATAGAAGAGATTGCGCACGGTCACAGTGGTACCGTGCACGCGTGCTCGCTGCCCGCACTGCACCAACGCTCCACCACGCAGAGTCACCCAACTTGCAGCCTGTACCTCATCTGCCTGCTCGGTCTCTATTGCCTGGCTGAGCAAAGTCAGCTCCGAGACTGCCACAACGCTGGCAAGTGCTTCGCCTCGAAAGCCCAATGTATGTAAACGACTCAGATCTTCAAAAGTGCTTATCTTGCTGGTCGTATGACGCAGACACACAGACTCCAATTCAGTGGCGGGTATACCGTAGCCATCATCTGAGACACGCATCATATGCAAACCAGCGCCGCGCACCTCAATACGCACTTCTTTTGCGCCTGCATCCAGCGCGTTCTCCAACAATTCTTTGATGACAGAAGCCGGACGCTCGACAACCTCGCCAGCAGCGATGCGTTCCGCAACATCCGCTGGCAACACCTGCAAGGGAGAGCGTTCGATCAGCATACGCCTGCGAGATTCATAGCTCTGGCTCATCTTCGTAGCTTGCTTCTCTTCCTCTGTAATAAAAACAACAGGTTCAAGGCATTGAGCGGCGTGATAGCATAGACATCAATCTCATCCAACCCCGGTTCACTGCCAGCGCTTTGTTCCAGACTAACGGCAATCATGCGCGCCTCCTCGCTTTGCCACACATAGCTTTTTTGCACACCAGCAATTGGCTGCATATGCTCATAGCGTCCATTCCCTTCGGCGACACGTGAAGCAGCGGAGGTCATCAATGCATGCTCCAGATGGACAAAACCATGCGCCACTTTGCCAGTCTCCAATTGCCGCAGGACAGTTTCCGCGCGTTGTACGATAGCCGGTGGCATGCCAGCCAGTTTGGCTACATGCACTCCGTAGCTCCTGTTGGCGCTGCCGGGCGTCACACGATGTAGAAATACGATGCCAGACTGCTCGTCCTCGCTAATCGCTATTGTGTAGACACTGAGATGAGCCAGCTCGTCGGCCAAGGCCGCAAGCTCATGATAATGAGTAGCGAACAGCGTGCGTGCTTGTATCTCATTATGCAAATGTTCAACCACAGCTCGTGCAATTGCCAAACCGTCGTAAGTACTGGTACCACGTCCAATCTCATCCAGGATGACGAGGCTATGTCGTGTGGCATGGTGCAGAATAGCTGCCGTCTCTTCCATCTCGACCATAAACGTACTTTTACCCGAGGCTATGTCGTCCTCAGCCCCAACGCGGGTAAATATGCGGTCCACCAGCCCTATACGCGCCTGACGCGCCGGTACAAAGCTCCCGATCTGTGCTAACAACGTAATCAGCGCCACTTGACGCAAATAGGTTGACTTCCCGGCCATATTGGGGCCAGTCAGCAACACAATACGCTCACCCGTGTCCGCTTCGAGGCAGGTATCGTTGGGAATAAACACGTCACCATCCAGCGCCGCTTCGACAACGGGATGACGTCCAGCGCTGATTTCCAGGCGTTGACCCTGCTCCAGTAGCGGTCGTACATAGCCCTGGCGGGCCGCGACCTCAGCCAGACTCAACAGCACATCTACACGTGCGACGGCTGTAGCTGTCGTTATCAACTCAGGATAAAACATGCCCATCTGGCGCAACACGTCGGCATAAACGCTGCGTTCCATCTCCTCAATGCGCTCGACGGCACTCAAGATCAATGCTTCGTGTTCTTTTAGCTCAGGCGTGATAAAGCGCTCGGCATTGACGAGGGTTTGTTTACGCATATAGTTGTCTGGCACGAGCTTACCGTTTGCATTACTAACCTCTATATAATAGCCAAAAACTTTATTGAAGCCGACTTTGAGCGACTTAATGCCGGTACGTTGCCGTTCGCGGGCCTCCAATGAGACCATCCAACGTCGTGAGTCCCGAATTGAGTTGAAGAGTTCATCCAGTTCTGCATGATAACCAGGACGAATCAAGCGTCCATCGTCGCCCAGTTCATCCTCTTCATCGGGACGCATTAAAGCTTGCCCTATCAGGTCAATAACCTGTGGACAGGGATCAAGTTCTTCAACCAATGCTTGTAGTAGCGCGGCATCACATCCCTGGAGCAACTCGCGCAATCTGGGAATTACCTCCAGATAATCACGCAAGCCCAGCACTTCATTGCGTACCGCGCTACCCTGGCGTATACGACCAGCTACGCGCTCCAGATCGCCCAATGCTTGCAAATGCAACGAAAAACGACTGCGCAGTGCTGGACTTTCATACAATTCCTCGATACTCGCCAGGCGTGCATCCAGTTCTTGCAAATCCAGCAACGGTTGTGTGAGCGTACGGCGTAAGGAACGTGCACCCATCGGCGTAATCGTACGATCCAGTACACCGAGCAGGCTTCCTACCAACGAGTTACTACGCGTCCCCTGCAGCAGTTCCAGGTTGCGCTGTGTATGGGCATCCAGCAGCATATAATTGGCGGTACGATATGAACGCAGCCCGGTCAGCAATGAGAGCAAGGCGACATTCATTTTTTCCAGGTAAGCGATAATCGCGCCAGCAGCACTGACGGCCTGTGGCTCATGAGCACAACCGTAGGCATCAAGGGCCTGCACGCCAAATTGTCTGCACAAACGGGTTTGCGCGGCTTCATACTGAAAGAAATAGGCTGGACAATGCGTAATCGTCACTGTTTTTGTAGGAAACTGGTAGGCATCTTTCGACGCGCCCTCTAAAAGCAGACACTCAACAGGATCGAGCCGCTGCAGTTCTGCCTCCAGAGAGACGGGCAACTCATCCGCAGTAAACCAGGTGACGGTAAATTCGCCGGTACTGACATCCACGGCAGCCAAGCCAGTTTGCGTACGACCTCTGGCAATGGCAACGAGATAATTATTCTGCCGGGCAGGCAGCAGATTCGGTTCAGAGAGTGTCCCGGCAGTCAAAATACGGGTCACGGCGCGTTCAACCACATCGCGACCTTTGGTAACTTCTCCCACCCGATCACCGGTAGGATCACTATTGTTCTTAGCAGAATGTACACCATCATGTCTGCTGCTCTTCCCTGCCAACTGATCACATATAGCTACTTTGTACCCACGAGAAGTAAGCTTATACGTGTAGTTATCTAAAGCATGAACGGGTATACCTGCAAGAGGTACCCGTTCATTGCCGTAGGAACGATTCGTTAAAACTATTGCCAACTCACGAGCAGCAACAATAGCATCATCATCGAACGTCTCATAAAAATCACCAACCTGATAGAAGAGAATGGAGTCAGAGTACTCACTCTTAATCTGCAAGTATTGCTTACGGGCCGGAGTCATCACATATCCCTCTCTAACAATTTAGAACATTATACCACATGTAGGCCGTCCTTTTCTCTCTACATTGCCTCTGTTCACGGCTTTTCAATGCTTCCTGTGTGTTAACGGCAAATAATGCATATAAAAATGCAATACATCTATACAAAGCAAAAATTATGTATTTACAGTGTAATATAGAAAAATATGTAAATAGATACGGACGCGATAAATCGGGTCCCTACGGTTCTCAGGCCATGAATGGCTGGACAATTCCTACTCTTTGCTTTTTTGCATTGATGACTTCTCACGAAAAGGATGGGAGGACGCAAGCGATTTATCGCTTTAGGCCGCATAAACCTGATTTTATCATTTTATGATGTAGGGACCCGATTTATCGCGTCCGCTGTGCGTTCTGCTGTCATGCTTGCCCGTAGCAACGAATGTTCACATTCTTTCTTTAACGATCCTTATCGCGTCCGCCACCGCGACCTGCTATCACGCTGGCTCCCGTTCGGGCCATGCTTGCTTCTTTCCGTAAGAGTGGCCGCAACCTATCTATGCAGAACTGGAAAGCCCTGTTCAGCACGAATAGACTCTTTCATATTGACCTTCTTCTCTGTATAATCTCATGGTTCGCTCATTTTCCAGATGGAAATTAAGAATCATCCGCCAATTGAGAATAGATGACAGGCGTAAAGCCTAATAACGTTAAAATTTCTTGCTGAAGAGAAGAAAGCGGCGTAATATGGCGCTGTATGAACCCAGGAGCACGAACGATGGTAAGCGTCACTTCATGGAAGGCTTCCAATAATCGTTCCGCAGTCGGTTGATTCGTGCGACGTTTGGGATTTCCTGCGTAGAGTCCGGCAAGCTCTCCCTTCAGCTCTTGTAAACGTTGACGAACGACACCTTCCAATAGCGTTAAAACACGCAAAGCAATCGTCAACAAGCGCACTAATCCTACTCGATGATCATCACGCTGCACATAGAGAGGAGCCAATGAGAAAGGATGTCCTTTGAGGCGCCCGAAGCACCGCTCGACAAGATATTCATCATAGTATGCCTCTACAGCTTGTTCTAAAGAAAGATATTCTTTTCCCTGATTCGTAACATAGACACGCCAGCTCAGATGACTTATCGTATACTCGAGTGCTTTTTCCACTCGTGCACTCTTGATCGTAAAAAGGCTCTCTTGACGTGCTGAGGAGATTTTTCCTCTATAAGTACGAACTGGTATTTCCCGCTTTTCTTCGTAAATAGCAATCTCTAATAAATCTTCCACGCGAAATATCTTTAACACCTCTTGTATGGCTCTCTCTACTTCCACGCGTGTTTTTAGGCGCTGCTTTCCTTGCTTTCTCACCAATAGCTCCTGTATAGCTTGCTCTGCTTTTTCTAAGCGTTCTAGCAAAGAACGCTTCGCTCCTTCTGCTCCACTTGTTGATTGGATCAGCAATCGGCGTTCCGTCCATGCAGATATCTGCCCATCTCTCTCGCTATCCAGCTCTTGGCTCATTTCATATCCTTGAGCAATACAAATATGCTCATTTTTCTCATTCATGCGTTCAACCTTTATGAGCGGATCTCCGTTCTTTCTCAAGGTATCTACTTCTTGCTGGAGTTGCTGTGATGAGATGTGTATGGCTGAAAGAGGGCATAAATAAAAGTCTTTCGATGATTGAATGGTCGCACGCGTTTGAAATGCTGCCATCTTGCAATCTCCTATATACAACAGTCCTTCCCTTTTGAGTCCTTCACGCACCCGCTTTATGATCGGCAGGTACACCGGGTCATCTGCCTTTTCACCCGAAATCACTTCTGTCGCCAATGGCATTCCCAAAGGATCCAAACTTGCGAGCACCAGTTTGAGTTGTGGCAGGTCAGGTCGATGGTCTTTGCTGTGCCCGAATTGCAGTAATCCCTGTTCACTCACTTCAGCATAACTCATGACGCTGGTCGTATCAACACGTATCCGTGCTTTTTGCATATCATACACTCGTACCAGGCTTCCCATCAAATCCTGTTCAAATGCTGACCAATGGATATCGCTGCTTAGAGCATGTAAAATATCTGCAAGACGATCATCTGTCATATCTTGTTGTTCAAGCGTCTTCAACCCGCAGCCACGTAGTATTTCTTTTCGTCGCATTGCCCACTCTTGTACATGGTGCATTTTATGATCCGCTTCTGAAAGGATATGGGAGAGCCAAACCATCGTCACATTCCCTACGCTTAATTCCTTCCGATTGCCATGAACTGGGATATGCTTATCTAGCAGCTCAGATATATTCATGCGCTGCATGTGTGCTAGTAACAGCGCAATATCATCTACACGTTCAGTTTCAATGTTCAACGTTTCTTTCATGCTTGTAGTGTATTACAATTTTGAAATCTCGTCAAAATTTGAGCGAACCATGAGTATAATGGGAACAAAACAGCAAGGAGCAAGCAACATGGCAGATCAGGCACACCTCACTCTCATCAAGCAAGGTGTTCAACAATGGAATGAGTGGAGAGAGCAAAACCAGGACATACGACCTGACCTCAGCGATGCCATCCTCGCCAGTACCAATCTCAGCGGTGCCAATCTCATCAGTGCCGACCTCAGCCTTGCCAGACTCAGCGGTGCCAACCTCAGCGGTGCCAACCTCAGCAGTGCCAATCTCAGCAACGCCAATCTCAGCCTTGCCAATCTCTTCGGCACCAGGCTCATCAGTG
Source organism: uncultured Chloroflexia bacterium (assembly GCA_963802635.1). Lineage (GTDB taxonomy): Bacteria > Chloroflexota > Ktedonobacteria > Ktedonobacterales > Ktedonobacteraceae > CAVTLG01. The sequence continues at coordinate 507,800 of CAWDJJ010000002.1, forward strand.
CCGTCCTCATTAATGCTGATCTCACCGATGCCAGGCTCATCAGTGCCAATCTCACCGATGCCAAACTCAGCAGTGCCAGGCTTATCAGTGCTGACCTCACCGATGCCAAACTCAACGAAGCTACAATAGGATGGACACAGATAGGAGACCGTGACCTCCGTGTGATCAAGGGGCTTGAAACCGTCAGGCATAATAGACCATCCCCTTTGAGCATCAATACCGTGTACCTGTCGAAAGGGAATATTCCAGAAGCGTTCGTGAGAGGAACAGGTGCGCCTGATAGCTTCATTGACTACATGCACGCCCTGGCCGCCAACCCTATTGAATACTACACCTGCTTCATTAGCTATTCGAGCAAGAACCGGGACTTTGCCGAGCGGATATATGCTGATTTGCAAAGCAAGGGCGTTCGCTGTTGGTACGATCAAGAAGACCTCAAAATTGGCGACGACTTTCCCGAACACATCGAACGAGCCATTCGCACCTATGACAAGCTGCTGATCATCCTCTCTGAAACTTCTGTTGGGAGTTCGTGGGTTGAGGATGAAGTGAGAGCCGCCCAGGAGAAAGAAGAACGCTTTAAGCGAGAACAACAGGTGCAGAAAACCGTCCTTTTTCCCATTAAGATTGATAGCGCAATCGACGATGCCAATACTCAATGGGCCGCAAGACTGCGCAGAAAACGCCATATCGGCAACTTCATCAACTGGAAAGATCATGACAGTTATCAGCAAGCCTTTCAACGCCTGTTGCGCGACCTCAAAGCCGACGCCAAAAAAGAGGAACAGTGAGAAACCTATTCCAAAATGTCATAGGCAAATATCAATTGTGGAAGTATAATGATGCAGCGGTCTTTTTTTCCAATGATCCTTTGGTAGATAGCGGGAATACGCAAGAAGTTCTCGCATAGGTAGCAAAAACGGCACTACAGGCAGAGAGGTCAAGAGAGTCCAGTGTCTTTGTTTTGACTTTTTTGCTGCAGTTCAAGAGCAGTATGCTCCCACAAAAAGCGGAAGTAACTACTCAGGTCAAGCGTGAGCCCTTCGCGTAGGGACAACCCTTGTGGTTGTCCTGGTCGAGCTGAAACCAGGACAACCACAAGGGACAAGACATTTCATGGAAGCCAGGAAACGGGCCGCCGCTTGACAATGGTACACATCTTTCTAGGTCATCACGGCGAGATCTGAGGCAGTTTGAGGCTGGAACAAGATGACGTATTGCGAGAAGAGGAGTAAAATGGGTGGGATGATGATCTTTGCCAAAAAAAAATTGTTTGTACTCTCTATTGATCAATAAAGGTATAATTTGCACGACGGGCGCGATAAATCGCGCCCGTATCGCCCGAATATCTCGAAAGTTGTGGATAATTGTCCAGGGCCGCCAAGGACGCCAAGACCTTTTTTGCCTTTCCACTAGAGCCAACGAGTCACGAAAAAGGTCTTGGCTCGGCCCCTACGCGAGGTTTACACCGGACCTGAATAGATACAAATAGAAGAGGCAAGTCATGACCGATCTCGTAGCTCCTATCAAGGCAGTAACAGTCTACGCCGACCGTGCTCTGATCACGCGTCGCGGTAGCCTTCAACTCGCAGCAGGTGAACATGAGTTGAGCATCCATAATCTCCCGTTGCTGCTTATCCGTGACTCATTGCGTGCATCCGGTCAGGGACCGCAGGGCACACGTATTCTCAACGTCGATGTCACTACAGCCTTCCATAGCCGTCCTCCCGAAGCTAGCTTACAGGCACAGCAAGATGCACTAGAGCAATTACAGCAGCAAAGAGATTTGCTCAAAGCCCGCCAGGAGGCACTCAACGACCGTCGACAATGGCTGCGTGCACTTGGTGAGCAGTCTCGTGATTTCGCCCGTGGATTGGCACGCGGCCAAATGAAGCCCGAGGACTGTGGCGATTTTTTCAGTTTTATGTCGACTCAAGCCTTGCAGGATGCCGAGACCGCCCAGGAGCTGGATTTACAGCTACGGCACCTGCAGAAAGAGATCGACGCCGGACAACGTGAGCTGGCACGTCTGCAAAATCACAAACAACCTGACCGCCTGACTGCTACAGTGACGGTTGAATTAGCGCAAGATGGTGAATTTGAACTGCTACTCTCCTATCTTATCTCTAACGCCTCCTGGCATCCGCAGTACGACGTGCGCGTAGAGCCAAACGAGCAGCAAAATACGGGCAATGTTGAACTAACCTATGTGGGCATAGTTCAGCAGGCTACAGGCGAAAGGTGGGAGCAAGTAGAGCTGGCACTCTCGACTGCGCGTCCCAGTCTTGCAGCAACCTTGCCAGAGCTTCAACCCTGGTACCTCCATGTCCACACGCCCCAGCCTTTGTCTGCGCCTGTCGCCTATGCAGCCCAATCCATGGCTGCCAGCCCAAAACCACAAGCGAGGTTCAGTCGAGCCATGCTATCCCACCATGATGGCGCAGCCGACGAGACACCCGCAGACGAGCAGTTAAGCGTTCCTGCAGAAGTCGCTACGGCGGATGTTGAGCATACTGGTACAGCGCTAGTTTTCCGCGCGAGTCGCTCGGCAGACATTCCTTCAGACAACTCACCGCACAAAACGACCATCGCGCAAGATAACCTGCCCTGTGAGTTCGATTATGTCAGCGCGCCTGCTATCGAGGAGTACGCACACTTGCGTGCGACGATTAGCAACACCACCACACGCGTCCTGCTCAATGGTGACGCCAGCATTTTCTTAAGTGGAGAATATGTTGGTACGACGCGCGTCAAGACAACCGCCTCCAACGAACAGTTCAAGATCTTTCTCGGCATTGATGATGGCATCAAAGTCAAGCGTGAAGCCACCGAACGTGCCGTCGATAAGGGCAATCTCTTACAAAACGATCTACGCCGCAGCACTTACGCGTATCGTATAACCATCCACAACTACACAGCCATACCCAGGAAGATTGTGATACGTGATCGTCTCCCTGTTGCACAGCACGAGCGACTCAAGGTCAAGCTACTCAACATCCATCCTCAGCCGACTGAGCACACCAAGCTAGAACTCTTGCAGTGGGAACTGACCTTACCACCAGACGCAGAACAAAAGATCGAGTACCGCTTCGTCGTTGAGTATCCTCAAGGTCTCACGATTATTGGTCTCCCTGACGCTTGAAGCTTGAAACAGTTCAGACTTGACCAGAAGTGTCTATCCAATGGAAAGAAAACCGGTGCAGATCTAACTGTTGACTTTCTAATATTCAGCGCCTATGCTAACAAACAGTACCTTCGATTTCTATAGCAAACGAAAGAGAGATCTGCATGAGTGGACCCCGCAACGCCATGGAAGTACGACCAGGCTACCGAGGACGTGCCTTTACCTCCGACCTGAGCGGCCAGGAGTTCTGGCTTGTCGTTGACAAAGGTTTTCAGCCTGTCGGCATGGTTTTAGGTAACTGTATCTATTCAATGGGCGCACTGCGCAACTGGCTCGTCGGCATTAAAGGCAATTTCCAGGGCGAACTTAAGGAATATACAGAGTTAATGTACCAGGCACGCGAGTTGGCGCTGAGTAGAATGCAATTCGAGGCCGACCAACTCAATGCTGATGGTGTCATTGGTGTTGATATTAATGTCGAATTTATGCACAATAACGAATGGATGGAAGTTACGGCTATCGGGACAGCCGTGCGCTACGTCGGCGGTGGACCCTCAATGCCACCTACTGGACAGGGTCGCGTGGTCGTTCCCACCAATTAGCCGCGTCTCAACTCTTCTCTGATTACGAGACTCGCCTGAGTCTCGTAGTCGAGCTTCTTCAGCCTCTTTTAATAACGACATGCTACAATAAAGGAAAAAAGAGGATAGTGCTATGCCCATTGATCTCCAACGCGCCCGTCATGATACACCAGGCTGCACGCACGTCTTGCACTTGAATAATGCGGGGTCGTCGCTCATGCCGCAACCCGTTCTGGATGCTACGATAGCCCATTTGCAGCTTGAGGCCCAGATTGGTGGCTATGAGGCTGCGGAGCAGGCTACAACGGCACTCGAACACGCATATGACACGGCGGCAACGCTTATAGGCTGTTCCCGCGATGAAGTAGCCTTTGTCGAAAATGCCACGCGCGCCTGGGATATGGCCTTCTACGCTATCCCATTTCGACCCAGAGATCGCATTTTGACTGCACAAGCGGAGTATGCCAGCAACTATATCGCCTACCTGCAAGTTACGCAAAGAACCGGTGCTGTAGTTGAAGCTATTCCCAACGACGCCTATGGACAAATTTCCCTTACGGCGCTACGCCAAACCATTGACGAGCGTGTGAAGCTGATTTCCATCACCCACGTACCCACCAGTGGCGGACTGGTGAATCCCATTGCCGAAGTGGGTAAGATCGCGCGAGAAGCCGGTATTCTGTATCTGGTAGATGCCTGTCAATCGGTCGGACAGATGCCCATCGACGTCACACAGATTGGCTGTGATATGCTCTCGACAACCGGTCGCAAATATCTGCGTGGACCGCGCGGAACTGGCTTTTTATACGTACGGCGTGGCATACTTGAGCAACTCGAACCGCCCTTCCTGGATCTACACTCCGCCACCTGGCTAGCGCCCGACCGCTACGAAATGCGTCCAGATGCTCGTCGTTTCGAAGGCTGGGAGGCCAACTATGCCGGGAAAATTGGCCTGGCGACCGCTATCGACTATGCGTTGCAGTGGGGTCTCGACAACATCTGGCGACGTGTCAAAGCCCTTGCCTATCAGCTTCGTTCGCAGCTCAGCCCGCTGCCCGGTATTATCGTACGCGACCGGGGCATTACGCAATGCGGCATCGTGACCTTTACTGCCGAGGGCATAGAGCCGGAAGTCATCCAACAAAAGCTAGCTGCCCAGCATATCAACGTCTCGGTCGCCGTACGCTCCTCGACCCTCCTGGACATGGACGCGCGCCGACTCAACACCCTCGTGCGTGCTTCAGTGCACTACTATAACACGGAGGAAGAAATCGAGCGCTTCTGTACAGCTATTGCTGAGATCTGCGCCTGATTTTCCTGCTCGCTGTTCCACCAATCCTGTAACGGAGGATGTCCATCACGCCAGTTATACTCAATATCCTGGGAAAATTTCACAATCGCCTGCTCATACGTTGCTCCCCAAGTGCTTTCCACCGACCTCAATCACATAGTAACAGCATATTCTCCTCGCGCTCAGATGAGAAATGTCCTGGATTTTACGTTTCAGGCAGATCATGCCATGCTAGAATATACGTAATAATGAGAATTGATAAAATGTTCCAATCATGTTCTAATAGACACAGGAAAATATAGGTAGCGAGAGGAAGGAGGAAAAGAACAGTGTTGACAAACATATTGAAACATGGTAAAATGTATGCATGGACAATGTATATTCACCCAAAGAGTTTGGAAAACTCATAGGACGGACAACGAATACCTTGCAGAAATGGGACCGCGAGGGAAAACTGACCGCCCATCGGAGTCCTACCACGAACCGACGTTACTATACCCATGATCAGTACCTTGCCTATCGAGGGGTCGTGGCGAAGCAGCAAAGCTTGACCCTTGTCTATTCCAGGGTGTCAGGTGTCGCCCAAAAGTCGGACCTGACGAATCAAGTTCATGCACTGGAAACCTACTGCACACAACAGGGCATCATCGTTGATGAGTGGATGTCTGATATCAGTAGCGGACTCAATTACAAGCGCAAACAGTTCAACCGACTCATTGAACTGGTCGAGTTGGGCCAGGTACGGCGCGTCATCATTGCCCACCGAGACCGGCTTGTGCGCTTCGGTTTCGACTTCTTTGAAACGTTTGCCCAGCGACATGGAACGGAGATCGTGGTCGTCAATGGGGAGAATCTCTCCCCTGAGCAGGAATTGGTGCAAGACCTGATCGCTATCGTGACCGTCTTTTCGGCCCGGCTCCACGGACTCAGATCGTACAAGAAAGCATTGAAAGAGGCGGCATTGCACAAAGAGGGGGGCAACTGATGCAACGAGCGCAGGTGATCAGGCTCAACCCCACACCTGAACAGGAGGGGTACTTTCGCAAGTGTTGCGGAACGGCTCGACACGCATACAATTGGGCGCTGGCTCGCTGGAAAGAGGAACGAGCAGCCGGGCGCTGGGCCAAGATGAGCGACCTCAAGGCGGAGTATAATCGCATCAAGGGCAAGCAGTTCCCCTGGGTCTATGAGGTCACGAAGTGTGCACCAGAACAAGAGTTCCGCAATCTGGGTCAGGCATTTGATCATTACCGGAGAATGAAAAAGGAAGGGACCCTCCCAAAACTCAAGCACCCACGCAAGGATGGAGAGCAGGGTGGCTTCCCCCGCTTCAAAAGCAAGAAGCGAGATCGCTTAAGCTTCTACCTTGCCAACGACAAGTTCTCGGTGGATGGGTTTGAGATACGTATCCCCAAGCTCGGCACAGTGAACATGACCGAGCACCTCCGCTTTGCTGGCAAGATCATGAGTGCCGTTGTGTCCTATCGTGCAGGCTGGTGGTTCGTCTCCATCTCGGTAGAAGTCAAGCATGAAGTGCCAACCCACAATGGTGAAGCAGTTGGGATAGACCTGGGTATCAAGGCTTTAGCGACCACAAGTTCCGGCATGGTGTTTGAGAACCAAAAGCACTATCGCCGGAGTTTGGGGCGCATCAAAGGCTTGAGCAAAGGTCTCTCCCGAAAGTGTGAGGGGAGTCAGAACTGGTGGAAGAATAGCAAGAAGCTGGCAAAGGCTCACTATCGCGTGGCCTGTCAACGGCAAGATACCCTGCACAAGATGACCACCACGCTCGCCCAAAAGTATGCGCTCATTGGGATAGAAGACTTGAACACGAAGGGGATGCTTGCAAATCATTGCTTGGCACAATCCGTCAGTGATGCAAGTTTCTTCGAGGTGCAACGCCAACTGTGCTACAAGGCTGAGCAGTATGGGGGATATATCCAGTTGGTGAGCCGGTGGTACCCCTTGAGCAAAACCTGTCATGCCTGTGGCTGGATCAAGGACGACCTGACGCTGGCTGACCATGAGTGGACCTGTGAACAGTGCAGGGCACGACATGAGAGAGATTTCAATGCATCCCTCAACATCAGGGATGAAGCCATCCGTTTCGTACACGATGTCCCGGTAGTGGCTTCGTCGGGACACTAATTCGCCTGTGGAGCGGGAAGCGCTGGCTTGATTCGTCAAGTGAAACTTCCTGCTGTGAAGCAGGTACGAGCGTGCGGTAAACACGTTTTACCACATTTGAGAAAGCAGCAAGCATATCATGGCCCTACAACAACATTTCGACGACGAACATACTGATCATCAAGTTCCTGAATCTATTACACTTGATGTCAGTTCGGCACTGTATATACGCCTCAAAATGGCTGCAAACAACCAAAACCAAACAATACACGAGTATCTTAAGGGGCTTCTGGAGCATGCAGTACCCGAATATGAACAGGAAAGTTTTGATATCATAGAGGAACTACGTAAATTACGAGAACAGGTGTTAAAAAATAATCATGGGGAATTTTCGAAAACTCGGCAGAGGTAGTTCGACGTATGAGAGATCAGCGAACAGAATATCTAAAACAACTATCAGGGAGCGAAGATGAGCAAACGTGTGGTGGTTGACACTAGTATAGTGGTCAAATGGGTTCTTGCAGAAGCAGATTCTCACCAAGCAGTGAACCTGCTTCAAGAATGGCTAAGACGAGAAGTTGTTATTCTTGCTCCAACATTACTCATTTACGAAGTTGCAAACGTTCTTTACCAACAGAACCGAAAAGGCAAGCTCACTCTACAAGAAACTCAAGGTTTGTTAGGTCATGTGTTGTTTTCCCTCAAGTTAGACTTTGGTTTCTCACAAGATCGTGATCTCACACAGAGAGCAATTGAGCTGGCTTGCTGTTTTGATCTACCTGCATCCTACGATGCTTTCTATCTAGCATTAGCCGAACGCGAAAACTGTGAATTTTGGACTGCCGATACACGCATGCTTCGCGCAATCAAAGCGAAACTTGATTGGGTTCGTTGCTTGAACGATTACCAACCCGACATCAGTTAGTTCATTCGACGCTAATAGTATAAGACCATCTGACACTTTAGCTATTTCCTAAAACCTGATGGTATAATAATCCATATATACTATTAAGGAGATGCTTCATGATGCGCTTACAGGGAAAAACCGTTGGCTATTTTGTAGCCGCAGAAGTCGAAGATTTAGAGTTTCTGGGTACCTGTCATGCGATTGCATGAAGAGGGCGCGCGCGTCATTGTTATTGGACTCACCAGCAAACCCGTGCGAGGCAAGCATGGACTGGAGATGACGCCGGATGTGAGTATTGCAGAGGCTCCCAAAGCTGCAACCCTCGATGCTCTGGTGATTCCTGGCGGCTGGGCACCTGACAAACTGCGGCGTGATCCGGGTGTTCTCCAACTTGTACGTGAGATACATGCACAGGGGAAAATTATTGCTATCATTTGTCATGGAGGTCTGGTACCTATCTCCGCAGGCATCATGCATGGACGCAAAGCCACTGGTTCCACTGGCATCAAAGACGATATCATCAACGCGGGTGGCACGTGGGTTGACGCAGCCGCTTTCCGCGATGGCAATCTCGTATGGGGACGCGTGGTTGACGATATTCCAGCTTTCTGCCGAGAACTGGTAGCCGCGCTCGCCGGGTAAGGCAGCGTATTCTTTTTAGCAATGCTTATATTTCCTTGCATTCAGATGAGAACTGTGGCGCAGCACAGTTCTAGCAGCGAGAGGTGCGTTTCTGAATGTATATGGGTATTACCTCTTGTGGATAGTTTTTATCTCTATAGCAGCTTTCGCTATCCCACGGAGGAACGGAGGGGGACATGAGCCGATTTCTTGATACATTGGCCCAACGCATCATCATCTACGATGGGGCAATGGGAACCAACATACAACGCTACCAGCTCACAGCGGAAGACTATGGGGGTCAGGCAACCGAGGGTTGTAACGAATATCTCGTGCTCACCAGGCCCTCTGTGATTGAGGAGGTTCACGCTGGTTTCCTGGAAGTCGGCTGTGATGTAATTGAGAGCGATTCATTTACAGCCAGCCGTCTTAAGCTCGACGAATACGGTCTTGGCAAATTCACCCACGAGATAAACTTCACTGCGGCACAGCTTGCACGCCGCGTAGCCGACCGCTATAGTACACCCGACCATCCACGCTTCGTGGCTGGCTCGATTGGCCCAACCGGTATGTTGCCCTCTTCCAATGATCCTCTGCTCAGCAATATTACCTATGCACAACTGGTCGAAATCTTCCGTGAGCAGGCTGTCAGCTTGCTCAAAGGCGGCGTTGATGTCCTGCTGATCGAGACCAGCCAGGATATTCTGGAGGTTCGCGCTACCATCACCGGTATTCGTCGCGCCATGCAGCAGGTTGGTCGTATGGTGCCGATCCAGGCCCAGGTTCTCACTCGATACGAGTGGACGCATGCTTCTTGGTACGGACATTGCGGCAGTTATGACTACGCTTGTCGCGCTACGCGTAGACATCATCGGCCTTAACTGCTCCACAGGACCTGACTACATGCGTGAGCCTGTACGTTTCCTGGCGGAGCATTGTCCGCTACCGATCTCGACGATCCCCAATGCCGGTATTCCGCTCAATGTTAACGGTCAGGCCGTCTACCCAACAGAGCCGGAACAGATGGCGACTGCGTTGCGCGAGTTCGTGACAGAGTTCGGCGTCAATATCATCGGTGGCTGCTGTGGCAACAGCCATGAGCACTTGCGCGCCATCGTCAATGCCTGCCGCAACGCTCCACGCTATCCTCGCCCCATTGCCGATCAAAATATCTCACACAAAGATTTCTCACGGATTATTCTGCCCTCTGTTTCCAGTGGTATTCATGCAACTTCGATGCAGCAAGATCCTGCTCCGCTGCTTGTCGGTGAGCGTGTCAATGCCACTGGTAGTCGTAAAGCGAAACGGGCGTTGCTTGCTGATGATTATGACTTGCTGCTAGCCATTGCCCGCGAACAGGTTGAGGGCGGCGCGCATGTGCTCGATGTCAATGTCGCACTTACCGAACGTCCAGACGAGGCTGAGCAGATGGCGAAGGTCGTCAAGAAGCTTTCCATGGGCGTTGAAGCTCCGCTGGTCATCGACTCGACCGAGGCCAATGTGATCAAGGCGGCACTAGAGATTGCGCCTGGACGCGTTATCATCAACTCGGTCAATATGGAAATGGGCCGTCAACGCATCGATGCGGTCTTGCCTGCTGCGCTTGAGCATGGTTCTGCACTGGTCGCTGGTACCATCGATGAGATCGGCATGGGCAAGTCTGTTGAGCGCAAAGTCGAGATCGCGCACAAGATTTATGCTATTTGCGTTGATGAGTATGGACTACCAGCAAATGCGCTGATCTTTGACCCGCTGACCTTCCCCATCACCACCGGACAGGAAGATTTACAAACGGCTGCAATTGAGACGCTCACGGCCATTACGCGCATCAAAGCCGAGCTACCTGGCGTTATGACCATTCTGGGTGTCAGTAATGTCTCCTTCGGCCTGAAGCAGCACGCGCGTGCAGTACTCAACAGTGTCTTTCTTTATCACACGGTGAAAGCCGGACTGGACATGGCGATTGTGAATCCAACCCATATTACGCCTTATGCCGAGGTCGATGCGGAGCAGCGCCAGCTCGCTGACGACTTGATCTTCAATCGTCCTGACGCGCTCCCGCGTTATATCAATTACTTTGAGCTGCATGGACCCCAAAAGAGCGATAGCAACGAGAAAGTAGACCCAACCGAGGGTATGAGCGTTGCCGAGCGCATTCACTGGCAAATCCTCCACCGTCGTAAAGAGGGTATTGAGCCGCTCATCGACCAGATCACCACAGAGCGTACCAGCACCCTGGATATTCCGACCGGTGAGGCTGCCGTTGATGTTCTCAATACGGTGCTCTTGCCTGCGATGAAAGATGTCGGTGATCGCTTTGGGGCTGGCGAGCTTATTCTGCCTTTCGTGTTACAGTCGGCGGAAGTCATGAAACGCGCCGTGGCCCACCTGGAAAACTATCTGGAGAAACAAGAAGGCTATACGAAGGGCAAGGTTGTGCTGGCTACGGTCTTTGGCGATGTACACGATATTGGGAAGAATCTGGTCAATACGATCCTGAGCAATAATGGCTATACGGTCTATGATCTGGGCAAGCAGGTTCCGCTCAATACGATCCTGGACAAAGCTATCGAAATTAACGCGGACGCCATTGGCCTTTCAGCGCTGCTCGTCAGCACCTCGAAGCAAATGCCGCTCTGTGTCAAAGAGTTGCATCGACGAGGGCTGAACTTCCCGGTGATCATTGGAGGAGCGGCCATCAACCGTTCTTTTGGACGCCGCATCCTCTTTGTCGATGAGCAGACGCCAGGGTCAACGCCGCTGCCTTATGAACCCGGTGTCTTCTATGCACGAGACGCCTTTGAGGGCCTGGATATTATCGATAAGCTCACCAATTCACCTGAAGAACGACACACCTTTGTGCAACGCCTGAAGCAAGAAGCTTTGAACGAGCGCCTGCGTAAGGCAACGAAGGCAGTAGAGGTACCAGCTATCAGCATTGAAGACGCCACGAGACCGTCAGAGCACATCAAACCTGCACTTTCCATTCCCACGCCACCATTCTGGGGAGCACGTGTCCTGGAACGTATTGGTCTTGAAGACGTGGCAGCGTGCATGGACCTCAACGCGCTGTACCGTGGACGCTGGGGTGTGAAAGCGCATGGCACAGATTTCAACACACTGATTGAGCAGGAGTTTCGTCCTCGCCTGGAGCGTATGCTACGCGAGGCACGCCAGCAGCGCTATTTGCAGCCCAGGGTCATTTACGGCTACTTCCCCTGCCAATCCAAAGGCAACGAACTGATTATCTACGATCCGCAGGAGTTCCAGCAAGCTGCCGCTTCCCCTCCATTACGCGAGATTACGCGCTTCAGCTTTCCGCGCCAGCGTGAGCGTGAACGGCTCTGTCTTGCCGATTACTTCGCCTCGGCACAGAGCGGCAAAATCGATGTTGTGCCCTTACAAATTGTCACGATGGGTGAAGCTGCCAGTGAGGCTGTACAACGTGCGCAACAGATAGGCAACTACGCAGACGCGTACTTCATCCATGGTCTTTCGGTGCAGATGGCCGAAGGACTGGCCGAGTACACTAACAGTCTCGTACAGCGAGAGCTGGGACTTCCGCAAGAGCGAGGGAAACGTTACAGTTGGGGTTATCCATCCATTCCCGATCTCGCGGACCATGAGAAACTCTTCCAGTTACTGCCGATCAGCGAGACTATCGGTGTGCAGTTGACGGAGGGCTACCAACTTGTGCCTGAACAATCAACTGCTGCTATTATTGTGCATCATCAGCAGGCAGCCTACTTCGCTGTCTTCTCTCAGCCAGCCGAAGCCGCCAGCGTTTAACCCCAGCTATATGCAGTCTTGTTTTGATGTAGAGCGAAACCAATCATGTGGTCGATTTTACTCTACGTCATAGAGTAAGAGTAGAGGAGTGGTGTAACCTGCAGTACTCTATCTCTTTTAGCCAGGCACATAGCCCCGCACGGTAAGCAAGTTCCAGGTTGAATGAAAATCGGATTGCTGCATCTCGTTGAGCGCCTGCTGATAGATGACATCATAGTCTCCAGAAGCACAGCCCCATTTTTGGGCAAATGGAAGCCCTACTGAAAAGAGACGCATCATATCTTCGTAATACGCCTGTCCTTCTACCGTTCCTGCCTGAAATGCTAAGGCAAAGGTTTTTGTCTGTACTTGCTGACATCCCCACTGCTTAAGCAGGGGAGCCAAATAAGCCGTTAGTCCAGTGTCCCCTGGCGCAAAAAGATGACCAGCGTTGAAAAGAGTGCACACGCCAATCTCGAAAAGCCGCGTGAGCGCCGGGCTATTATTCTGGTGAAGTACATTCTGATCAGTGAGCCGGACACATCCCCCCGGATGTGTGACTCGCAGCAGTTCTCCCAGCAGTTTAGGCCAATCCCAGGTCCGCACGAAACTGATGCCGAAGCGCAGGTTGACGAGGTCAAAGGATGCATCGGGAAATGCGAGTGGACGCAACGTATCCATCACCCGAAACTCGACCTGATCTGTGACATGATGAACCTCGGCTTGCTCACAGGCATATTTGATCATATGATCGCTAATATCTATGCCAACCAGAGACATCTCTGGATATGCCTGCGCGGCGTCAATGGCCCATCCACCAGGACCGCATGCCACATCAAGCACGCGGTGAAAGCTAGCTGGATCGGTTTGCTCAGGGAGTACGCCTCCCATAGCGGCAGTAACCATACAATCTTGGATTGTTAAACGAGTTAATTCTTGCTTGCTTCGTTGGTCTTGCACAAAATACGTACTAGCAAGTTTATTCTTGCGTCGGTCTTGTGGAGTTGCCATGCCATGATAATTCCCTTTCTTGCTATTTCTGGTTGCCGGTGCCCACATTTCTGTCTTTTTGCAGCTAAGAAGGTGTAGGTAAAAATAGCCTGACTCTGTGGAGAAAGCGGCTAGACGGAATTTCTCTCGTTCTTGCTCAGTCATCTTGCGGAGACATTTCATCTCACTTTACATATGCGCTCCAAGAACTATATGCACTAATTATACAGAGACATATTGGGTTTGTTGAGCATTCAGTCTAACCCTCATTCCAGTTGTGCTTGTCCCTGTGACGGTATCAGGCCGGACTTCCTTGCGTATGACGTGACGACCTCTCGATCAGTCGGCAGCCAGACCGCTTCCACGATGATCTTTGTGGCTTCATCCTGTCCTACAAGGGCCATTAATTGCTCATGCATCACTCCAACATTGTCCAGGCGGGCCGTGATGAAAGCGTGTCTGGCGCTTCCACTCGACAGACCTGTCAATCCGCGCCCTGCGGCTGTATATTCCTCAGCGATGCGCTTTTTCAATTGTGCAACTTCACTTGCCGTCATAACAAAACATCCTTCTAGTAGCCAATTGTAATATTTTCCTTTCCATCGGCATTATGCTATTATATGTCTGGAAACGCCTACGGAGTAGGCTACAGTCGAATTTTAACCGGCTATTCCTTAAAATCTGTCATATTTTATGCAGAAGCAGTGCAGAAATCATGCAGAAGTTAGGCGGAATGTGTGAAGGAGTAGAGCGATGACAGATGAGATCGCTTGTGAGAAAGCTCTCGAACGCGCCATCGTTCATTCTCATCAAGGGAGGCCAGAAGAGAATAGCCTCTGGACACGATTGAACGATGCGACGATACCTGGATACCGGATGCCTGCTACCTCCAATGACAACAATTGCACAAAGCTCTTGTGGCGTTGCAGGATACACTCACCTGTGTTCCAGAAGCCATTGCTTCCTGATACTGGCTGATGAGGAGGCATGTACGCTTCTTCGCAGTGAGTTGGAGATCACGACACAAACGAAGTCGTTAATGGTGCTCATGCGTATGCAGCGGGTTCGCAACAACTTAGGCGTCGTCAGGAAATGAAGGTAGCAGTTTTGAAAGTAAACGAGAGCAAATAAGCTCAAAAAAGCTGCTTCAATTGCTACCTTTATTCTCTTGCGACCCCTTAGCGCATTGGAAGGAGACCTCATACGTCAAACAGCTTGACACATTCATCAGCGAGGTCTTTCCAAGTATTCTGATGTAGGGAAACAGTATATCATCTTTACAATGGGCCGTTCTCCCTGAGGGATATTCACCAAAAGTTGGTGTGCTGTTGCAAGAGAGATGCATTCTTGCAGTACCCTCATAACGGGTCTATCCCCTTAAACGCTAGCTGATGGCTACTATTGCCAATTCATGGTCAAGAGTGAACGCACCATTGAGCACACTCCTAATTCGCCACCTTCAGCGATGCTCCGAGCAGAAAGCACTTTTTCAGGTAGACGAACACTAAATGAAACAGTAGTTCATGCCTTCGCGTGTACATGATGACCATGATTCTATACCGAAGTCAGTGTTTTGTGGAGTAGGCACTTGTCACCTCAGCACAGTATGCTACGCAGATATGAAGGAGCAGGAAGATGAAGCCCGGCATTGATCAGACCACCTTTGGTTCGATTACCATCGAGGGAACTGTTTTCGCGCATGATGTGATCATCACGAGCAATGGTCAGGTAAAAAAGCGCAAGAAAAAGTTATCTAAAGCCATCTATGGCACCTCACATGTGCTTTCACAGGTCGAAGCCAAGTACATCTATGAAAAAGGCACCAGACAGCTTATTATCGGCACAGGACAATACGGTAACGTCAAACTATCCGACGAAGCGGCTGATTACTTCAAGCGCAAACAGTGTGAGGTGGAACTGCTTCCAACACCACAGGCCATCCAGGTCTGGAACGAGACAAAGGGACCAGCGATCAGCCTGTTTCATGTCACTTGTTAACATAATCGGCTCTATGCGCTACGCTCCAGGTGTGCTATACTACATTCAGAAAAGTCGCCTACACAGTTAGAGCAGAGTTCATACTCAGCTAAATGCAAGGCAAACAAACAGCTTATCCTGGCTATGTTGGAGAATATTGTGAAGCACAGAATACGCCATACAACCTGTCTTTGCGTTCATAGAGGCGGCACACGCTAGCTCAGCCCTCTATGAACGTAATGGCGTGCCTTCCAACATACACACATCACGCCTCCCTCGCACGTCCCGCGCCTGAGCTATTATCACCTCGATCTCGCCATACAAATTCATAACACACATCAAACTTCTCACAAGGAGCTATACATATGTCAGCACATACAACACGACCACTGTACTTATATAATACATTGACGAGAAATAAAGATCTCTTTGAGCCACTCAACCCGCCGCATGTCAGCATGTACAACTGCGGTCCCACGGTCTACAAAGACATCCACATCGGCAATTTACGCGCCTTTACGACGACCGACTGGCTGCGTCGTATCCTTGAATATAACGGCTACGAAGTGTATCTCGTGCGCAACATCACCGATGTCGGACATCTCCATGAAAACGACGATGCCACGCGCGGTGGTGAGGACAAGCTAGAGCATGAAGCGCGTGCTACGGGTCGTTCGGCCTATGAAATCGCAGCCTACTATACTGCACAATACGAGCGCGATACGGCTGAGATGAACATCCTGCCGCCGCATCACACCCCAAAGGCAACCGACCATATCCCTGAGATGCTCACATTAACGGAGAAGCTCATCGAGCAAGGGCTAGCCTATGTTACTGACGGCAATGTGTACTTCGACGTGAGTCGTTTCCCCAGCTATGGCGCGCTTTCAGGCAACACGGTTGAGCATCTGCGTACAGGCGGCCATGGTCGTGCACAGATGGAGGTCGCGGAAGACAAAGATGCACCCGAAGATTTTGCGCTCTGGAAGCATGGTGATGCCACGCGCCAGATGAACTGGTCGAGTCCCTGGGGTGCTGGTTTTCCCGGCTGGCACATCGAATGCTCAGCCATGTCAAGCAAATATCTGGGTACACAATTCGACATCCACACGGGAGGCATAGATCTGGTTTTTCCGCATCACGAGGACGAAATCGCGCAGAGCCAGGGAGCAACCGGCACATCCCCAGTACGTTACTGGGTACACAACGAGTTCCTGGACCTTGGTAGCAGCAAAATGTCTCGTTCGGTCGGCAACGTCATTCTGCTCAGCAGCTTAAAAGAGCGCGGCATCGAACCCATGGCCTATCGCTACTTATTGCTCACGGCACACTATCGCTCAAAGCTCACCTTCAACGAAGAATCCATTACGGCAGCCCAGAACGGACTGAACAATCTGCGCGCGGATATCGTGGATCTGCCAGTCACCGCAGAGCCAGCTACATGGTCAGAGGAAGCACAGCGCACGCGCGAGGCATTTCACGCGGCCATCAACAACGACTTGGATCTGCCGGTAGCTATTAGTATCACACGTGAGGCTGCGCGCACACACAAAATTGCGCCCGCAGAGCGGCGTCATCTCATGCTTGACTTCGACCGTGTGCTAGGACTGCGTCTTGACACCATCGCGCCCCGAGCAACGCTACCATTGAGCGACGAAATCCTCGCTCTGGTGCGTCAACGCGACGAAGCACGTGCCAACCGCAATTGGCAAGAGTCCGACCGCCTACGCGAACATCTCAAAACGCTTGGCTTCGAGGTACGCGACACGGCAAAAGGTACCGAACTCGTGTAAGAAACGTTCGCAAGAAATGATGTCAAATATTGACAGATAGATACATCTATGCTAAAATTTCTGTATGAAATTAAGTCACTATGCCAAACAACAAGGGATTAGCTATCGAACGGCCTTACGCTGGTTTCGAGATGGAACCATTCAAGGCTATCAAGCTCCATCAGGAACGATTATCGTCACTGAAAGGGAGCCAGTGCAAGCCATTGAGAACGTGGCGATTTATGCGCGGGTCTCTTCTTCAGAGCAGCGAGCGAATTTAGAGCAGCAAGCAGAACGGTTGAGTCAGTATTGTAGCGCACGCGGCTATCAAGTGGCGATGGTCGTCAAAGAGATTGCCTCTGGTGTTAACGAGAGTCGCCCGAAATTGCTCAGTCTCTTGAAGGATAGCAGCATCACGTTGGTGGTGGTTGAGCATCGTGATCGGTTGACGCGCTTTGGCTTTCACTACATTGACGCGCTTTTCGCCGTCGCCGGGCGGAGAATTGAAGTGGTCAATCCCGCACAACATGATACGGAAGAGTTGCTTGCCGACCTCTCCAGCATCATTTATAGTTTCTGTGCAAGACTCTACGACCAACGGCGCGCCAAACGGAAAACCGAACGCATTGTCGAGCAGTTACAGGCAAAGGAGGAAGAACAGGAGTCATGATGCGTTTGGTAGAGCAGCACCTTCTTCGCAGAAGTGATCCGCGTTTTGCCATGATTGATGCAGCGGCGTTTGCGTCTAAAAATCTGTACAATCAAGCGAACTATCAGATCAGGCAGGCGTATATCCACGAAGGAACGTATCTGCCGTATGCAGAAATCTTTCATCGCTTGAAGACGCATGAAGCGTACTGCGCGCTGCCTCGGAAAGTCAGCAATGCTCTGCTGATTCAGCTTCATAAAAATTGGGTGAGTTTTTTTGAAGCAATGCAAGCGTACAAAAACGACCCGTCGGCATTCACTGGACGGCCCAAGATACCAGGGTATAAAGACAAGGAAAAAGGTCGCTTTCTGCTCATCTATGACAAGCAAGCATTGGGCAAGCGGGCGTTCAGGAAAACCGGCAAGCTCGTTCCATCGGGATTGCCGATAGAGATTGCCACCAAGATCACGTGGGAGGCCATTGCTCAGGTGAGGATCGTCCCTCGAGTTGATGGCTACATGGTTGAGGTGGTCTATGAGAAAGAGGAACAACACGCAGAGGTTGACCATACCCTGGTCGCGGCGGTTGACCTGGGGGTAAATACGCTGGCGGCTCTCACGAGTAACAAGCCAGACTTTGCACCTCGGTTGGTGAGTGGAAAGCCGCTGAAAAGCCTCAACCAGTATTATAACAAGCAACGCGCCCAAAGCCAGCAACGCCTGAGCAAAGAGAACCGCTTGACGTCTCGCCAACTGGATCAGCTAACGACGAAGCGCAATCGCCGTGTAGAGACCTATCTGCACACGGCAAGCCGTCGAATCATTGAGGTGTTGGTGAGCGAGGGCATTGGCACGCTGGTGATCGGGAAGAATCCCTTGTGGAAACAAGAGGTGAACATGGGGTGCCGAAACAACCAGCAATTTGTCCAAATCCCGCATGCGCGTTTCATTGACCAGTTGACGTATAAAGCCAAGCTGGTCGGGATCAGGATCATCATTCAGGAAGAGAGCTATACGAGCAAAGCGAGCTTTCTGGACCTGGACCTCATCCCAACCTATGACCAGAAGCGTACAGAGAAACCCGTCTTTAGCGGCAAGCGCATTGCTCGTAGTTGGTATCGTGCAAGCGATGGGCAAGTTATCCATGCGGATATCAACGGCAGCTATAACATTTTGCGCAAAAGTAGCTCCGACCCTTTGCAAGTGGGGCGAGGAGTAGCGGGTGCCGCAGTTCACCCTAGACGGCTGGCCGTCTAAACGGATGACCGATAGGCGTATTTGTCATCACTTTAAGATACTGTAGAATAACAGTAGAAAGACACATGGTCCGCTCCTTTTCCTGGTTGTTCTTTCTGTTGTTCTTTACATAAGGAGGACATTGGCATCATGGCATCTCGCTGGCAAAAAACCTTATCCACGGCGGCCAGCCTCTCAGGACTCATTGGTGGCGCATACGACTTGTTTACAGGCCATCCGCGTCCACAAAAGAGTGGCACCGTGCGCTTGCAAGGGCTGCACGCGTCGGTCGACATCATCACAGACCACCACGGTATCCCTCACATTTACGCGCAAAACACGGATGACCTCTACTTCGCCCAGGGCTATATCCACGCGCAAGAGCGACTCTGGCAGATGGAAGTCAATCGCCGACTAGGTGCAGGTCGTCTCTCCGAACTCTTTGGCAATGCGACACTCGAAACCGACCGCTTTTGTCGCCGTATCGGCATGCGTCGTGCCGCCATCAAGCACCTGGAGCAGATTTCTGAGCAGGCCAGGCATCACCTCGAAGCCTACGCACGTGGCGTCAACGCCTTTATCACTACTAATCCTGACAAGCTCTCCGCCGAATTAACCTTACTACATTGCCAGCCAGAACCCTGGCAACCGGTCGATACCATCCAATGGAGCAAAGTACAAAGCTGGGGACTGGATGGCAACTGGGAAACAGAAATGATTCGCGCACGCCTCGTTGCCAAATTAGGAGCCGAGCGAGCAGCACGTCTGGAACCTGGCTACGATCCGCATCAACCACTGATTGTGCCGCCGGGCGTTGCCTATGAGGGTCTCAACCAGGGACTTCTGGAACAATACGCGAACATCAAGGACCTGAGCGGTTTTGGTCTCATGGGAGGCAGCAATAACTGGGTTGTCGACGGGAGCATGACACAGTCAGGTGCGCCCATGCTCTGCAACGATCCACATATGCGACAGTCATTACCATCAATCTGGTTCGAGTGTCATCTCCTGGCAGGAGACATGAATGTGATTGGAGCCAGTTTCCCTGGCGCGCCCGGCATTATCATTGGACACAGTCAACACATCGCCTGGGGTACCACGAACGCCGTTTCCGACGTACAGGACCTCTATATCGAAAAGTTTAACCCGCAACAGCCATATCAGTATGAATTCCAGGGTCAGTGGGAAGACGCACAGGTTATACGTGAAGAGATCAAAGTCAAAGGGCAAGCACAACCTGTGATCGAGGAGGTGCGCATCACGCGTCATGGTCCCATCATTACAGCGCTACCGCAGTCTAACCATGAAAAGGCCGTTGACGTACCGCTCGCACTACGCTGGATTTCTCTGGAGCAAGGCAAAATAGCCGAGGCAGTCTACAAGTTGAATACCGCAACGAACTGGCACGAGTTCCTGACAGCCTTGCATGATTGGGATGCGCCCGCGCAAAATTTCGTCTACGCGGACACACAAGGCAATATCGGCTATATGATGGCAGGAGCCATTCCTATTCGCGCCCAGGGCCTGGCATTATTGCCATCGCCCGGCTGGACCGGCGAGTACGAGTGGACCGGCATGGTTCCTTTCACCGAGCTGCCGCAGACCTATAATCCGCAGCAGCATTTCATTGTCACCGCCAACAATCGCGTTGTGGACGATAGCTATCCTTACTATATCTCACATGAGTGGTCTAACGGCTACCGTGCGCAACGTATCCAAGACCTACTCACAAGCAAGGAGCAATTGACGCTTGATGACATGGCGACCATCCAGACTGACCAGTACGCGCTACCGGCTCGCACTATACTTCCCTACATCTTACAAGTCACGGCAGACACACCTCTGAAGCGTGCTGCGCAGGAGATACTCAGCACATGGGATCTCATGCTCACTCCGGACAGCATTGGCGCGCTACTCTACAGCACATGCGTACGCAAGCTGGAGCGTCTGGTGCTTGATGCGCTCATCGGTGATGACGAAGCGCTCGTGCAACGCTACCAGGGTCTTGGTGCGGACGCCATTCTCTCAGAACTCAACGGCTATCTCGGTCGTAGCAGGCCACTCATCATCCGCCTGTTACAGGAGCACGATGACCGCTGGTTTGCCAACTCGGCTATTCCTAACGGACCGACATCATGGGATAGTGCACTCGCCAGTGCCCTCGAGGCCACGATTGACGAACTTAGCAACCATCTTGGCAAGAATATCTTACGCTGGCAGTATGGTACGCTGCATAAAATAACATACAGCCATGCGCTGGGCAGCATTAAACCGCTGGCAAACATTTTCAATCGGGGACCATTTCCCATCGGAGGAGATAGCGATACAGTCAACGTAAGCCATAGCATCCCAAACAAAGCAGAAGAGGTTGTCGTAGTTGCAGCGTATCGCCAGATTATCGACCTTCAGCAGCTATCCAATTCACGTTCAATTCACGCACCGGGACAATCTGGGCATCCAGCAAGCCAACATTACGCTGACTTTATCCCCTTATGGCGCGCTAACCAGTATCATCCCATGCTCTTTGAGCGTGCTGAGATCGAGGCGGCGAGCGAAGCTACTTTGCACCTCATGCCTTAACAGCCTTCACAAATTTATAGAAAAAAAATTTACACATTTGTGATGTTTTTTTGATATCCAGGCTTTACACTATACTCACGTGAGACAGCAGAGTGAGTCACAGGCCCTGCTTTACACGACGAGAGGCTTGTACATGCGAACAGGCCTCGTCTTTTTTTTATGACTCCCTACTATATTCTAGTTAGGAACACTTTAGATGCTCCCATTGCTTTTTCCGCTTGCTTAGATTAAGATATCCCAAATAGGCACAGTTAACCACGAATCCGGGAACGGCAACACGAATGATGCCCATAGCGTTAGTAGATCTGTTCAAATATGGAGGTTTATTTAAATATGGTACTTCTGCCTGTTGTACTTGCAATATGTGCTGCAATTGCATTCTTCGCTGGCATTATTCAAGTTGTGCCATTGTTCACCGCACCACCAGATGATCAAAGAAGGCAACGTCCCTGGGTGATAATATGCATAATCGTCGCAGTTATCTTCGGATATGCCACATATAGGACATCATTGCCTCAGTCGGGTTCTTCGTCTCCCACCTCAATTCTGGTCTTACATTCCTCGTACAGCGGAACGTTTACTGATACGACTTTCGGGACGAACGGCCCACTTGCCGTCTCGAATGTGAGCGAAGATACGATCACTGGAACATTTACCGGAAAAGGAACAAGTGAAACGGCAGGTGAAACTTGCTTTTTCCAGGTAACGAACGGACTTATTACCGCAGACGGGAAAATGACCTGGATCATCAACGATGAGCAAAGCAGCGCTTGTAACGCAGGAACAGCCAATGCTACTGGACAGCTTAATGATGGAGTGATAACAGGAAGCTGGACTAATACTGCGACCCAAGACACTGGTACTTTCACACTGTCATAATTGAGGTAGTGTTACCTCCTCCGTGAGTCTTCTGAATAGTCACCAACTCTTGCTGAAAGCACAGATGGTGATGATTCTTCAAATAAGCACGTATATATTTATGGAACTAACTACTACGCTCTACCGTCTTATCCGTAGCAGAGATACTCTCTCGACATAGCGGTCATATAGTATCCACAGTATCGCGTACTATATGTTCAATATCTACTGCAAAAAGCGTCATTTTCATACCCTATTACAAGTTTTTATGAGATAGTATTTGGAACGCGCACACGTTTCGTTCGTATTGCGCTGAAACCAAACACTATCTGAAGGAGTAACGCAATGCCACACCCAAAAATTCAGTACAGGTCTCTCATCCTCTGGCTCGGAAGTATGCTACTCGTGATCCTACTGCTCGCAAGCTGTGGAGGTAGCGCCACGACTTCAGCTCCCACCACCAACGCAGCGGTTAAAACCAATGATCATCAAGCAGCAAGTAATGCTTCAGGACAATCGACAAGTGGACAGAACGACGCGTCAACCGGACAAAAGTCTGCGACATCGGCTTACGCAGCACAGCTCGATTTGATCAGAACACTGAATGTCACGATGCAAGTACAAAATACACGCACAGTGGCCGATGACTTACAGACATGGATTACCACCACCGATCCCCACAGCATTTCAGCCGGGACCGATTATGAAGAAGTAGGAACTAATCTCTATAACATCACGCTGACGTACTCTGTAGCAGCGACCAGTTATCCTAAGGTCTATCAGCATTTACGCGATTATACGGCCCAAAAAGGTGGAGATCTGACCGCGTTTACTGAAACAGTACAGGATGTAACAGGAGATTACGTTGATACGCAATCGCGCATTAAAAATATGCAGGGAGAGCAGACACGTCTGCTCAGCTTGATGAGCAGCGCGCAAAATCTCAGCGACGTTATAACTATCGAGCAGCAGTTGACTACAGTTGAGGGGCAGATTGAAACTGATGAAGCGCACCTCAATCTGCTCAACAGTGAGGTTACGTACTACACGGTCTCCATCACACTACAACCAGCCAGCACCGCGACCCCACTATCCACAAACAATGGCTGGTCTTTCGGTCAAACAGTACATAATGCATTCGTAGCCTCCGTATCCTTTGGACAAGCATTACTCACTTTTATCATCTGGCTGCTCGCCTTCAGCCTGTATATCATCCCGGTACTCGTGATTGCCTGGGGAGTCAGGAGATGGCGCACACGTTCACATCCCGCATTTCCCCACAGCACAGGGACGCCCAAGAATCCACCAGAAAGTCTATAAGAAAAAGCGGTTGACGATGCCTTCATCTGTGCTCTCGGCATCGTCAACCGGCTCTGGTAAAACCTATCAAGCGCCAGGGCAGCAGAGAGTGTTCAGGACGTGGCAACCTGGGAGGTGGCATCCCATTTAACCGGCAAGCCTTCCATTTGCATAATTCGCAAGGCATTTCTGGTCGGCGATGGTCCCGGGCGGAGAATATAATCAAAGACCATCTGCCCATTCATGATATCTTCTCTAAAGTGATAATTTTTGATGGCAGGGAAGATGTCCGCGAGCTTAACCAGTTCCAGATCGTGGGTTGAGATAGCCCCCACGCATTTCTGTCCTAGCAGTGCCCGAATATAGGCCTCACTGCCAATTAACCGCTCGTAGTTGTTGGTGCCTTTGAAGATCTCGTCAATCAAGAAAAAGAGCGGGAACTGTGTTCCCTGCTCCACTTCCGTCAGCAAGCCCTTGAGACGGCGCACCTCCGCGTAGAAGTAGGAATAGCCGTCCGCCAGGGAATCAGTGACTTTGATGCAGGCATAGAGTTCGTAGAGCGAGGTTTGCAGGGACGTTGCGTTGACAACACTCCCAGCAAATGCCAGGCATAGATTTACACCGATTGAGCGCAAAAAAGTGCTCTTTCCAGCCATGTTTGAGCCGGTAATCATAATCAGTTCACCTAGCTCATTGAGATGAAAGTCATTCACAACTTTGTGCTCTTTGGCAATCAGTGGATGGCCCAGACCTTGCGCACGAAAGATGACTGATGCATCTTGTTTCTTACTCGTCGCGATGTCTGGGACAGCATACTCTGGATTGAGATAGGCAAAATTGGCGAGAGAACAGAGCGCTTCCAGTTCATACCAGACATCAAGCCAGGTAGGCAAATACTCTGTAATCAGCGCGTTGTAGCGCTTGAGTTGCCAGACCGTATAGAAACCCAGCGGAACCAGTGCGTTCATTGCCAACCAACCATTTACGCTGCTAGCCAGGCTAGCTCTTTTCGTGACCTGCTTCAGCTTTGGTAACAGCATAGACGGACGACGATCCCCATGCAAAAAGAAGGGTTCGCACAGCGTGCGCAGTCGCGAGTGCTTCTTATAAGGATATTTTTCCAGGTACTCGAAGATCGTACTCAGTTGATTAAAGGCAAGGGTAATGAAACCTGCATCTTGCCCAAGAATTCTCTACCTCTTTGCGCTTCATCATAAACCATCCGATATAGAGAAACCAGGAAAGGATGCAAAAAATCGGTGGCAGAGCAAGCAACATATAGAGAGCAAACAATATACATGTGAGGACCCAGAGACCTATGGTAACAGAAACGGTTGTAGATGACAAGGTAGGCGCTCTTTGCTCTTCATCCTCAAGCCACGCGACTAACCTTTCACCATCCAATGCCTCACTTGAGAAACGTGTGGCGAAAAGAGAATTGATCAGCAGTTTGTCACGAAAACGCGTCAACGGCACCAGCTCTTGCACGAGAGCCTGTCTGTTGCCAATAGCATCGAGGTCCGGCGCACGATTAAGCAACCAGTCCAGCAACAATTGCGTCCCCCCAAAGGATACTGCGATATTGATCAGCCGGTGCAACGAACGTTCACCACTAATATCGAAATCATTATTGAAAGGATGATCAGGCTCTACATCAATGAGAGGCAAGACCGGCATACCGTCCCAGTTCAGTTGCATGCGCGCAATTTGCGCATTGATCAACTGTAACCAGGACTTATATTTGAGAAAACTGAGTGCAATCTTAGCGATGGCACGACCAAGCAGCATAATACTAATGATTCCAGCAATAATCACTAGACCACCCAGCCAGCGCGCAGCAGCCAGGGCCGGGATAGACGCAATGATACCAGCCACAAAAATGAGCATTTGTAGGAATTTATAGGAGTTGCTACGCTCATTTAAGTGTGCCATGCGGCGTTCTAGTCGCGCAGCCTGCTGCTTTAATACCACAAGACGATCTTGTGATGTATTTTCCATTAAGAACCCTCTTTAATGTTACAAATCAGGTAAACGTGTTGTAAAATGAATACACCAGAAAGACATATGCAACAAGAAAAAAACAAGGAAAACCTGGCAACCGCTGCTTTATCAGGCCAGCTTCTCCTGATATTGCCTTGCATTCAGATGAGAAATGTGCCGCAGCACAGTTCTAGCAACGAGAGTTGCGTTTCTGAATGCCTATGGGTATTACCAATAGATTAAGCAAGCCTCATCATACGCCCGATACGGATCGCAAGGCAATACCTCTGCAGGTACAGCTTGTATTGCCTTGCATTCAGATGAGAAATGTGCCGCAGCACAGTTCTAGCAACCTCCTCTCTGTCAGATGAGCCGAAGGCTAGAAGCGTCAGCTTCGTTTCTGACAGCCTAAGAGGGACGAGAGTTGCTGATCCGCCTGACTGACTGCGTAGCAGTAGCTGCGGCAACAGCGTTGTCAGGTGGAACAAGAACGCGTTTCTGAATGCCTATGGGTATTACCAGTATCATGATACCCATCAGTGGTATAAAAAACGTATAGAGATCATGCATTTACCAGTACCAGAGATTATGTGAATAGTTACTTTTACAAAGCATGGCAAGTTGTCTAAAATGAATACATAAATTTTTGTTTTGCCTATTTTCACGGAGTTAAACATGCGCAGCTATATACTCACGAGACGACGTACGAGAAGCTCTACACCATGCTCAGTATGGCTTATCCTGTGCTGTCTTAGCATATTTCTGTCTAGTTGTACCAACATATTGAATAGTACAGATGCAGCTACCAGTACGGTGGCAACAACGCATGCAGCACAGCCGAAAGCGGATGCCACGGGCGCTCCTCTTGAAGCAACGACAAGCGCTCGGCTCGCCAGAGTTCAGCAGATAATGAAGGGCATGTCGTTGGCACAAAAGCTAGGCCAGATGATCATGGTGGAATATTTCGGAAGCTCGGACGGCTACGAAGGTACAGACCTGCCAGCGATGATTAAACAGGATTATGTAGGCGGCGTCCTCTATCAAGCAGTCAATAACGATTTTATTGCACCTGCTGATACCGTGAGTGGGCTGAAAAGCGTTTCTGACCAGGCAATGCAAGATGCACAGATTCCATTGTTGATGGCTATCGACCAGGAAGGCGGGCAGGTAGCCAAACTTTCAACGCTCTTTGGCCCAGTACCGTCTGCAGCACAGATGGCGCAAAGTGGCAATCCGAATACTGCGCTGAAAGAGGCCGAACAGGATGCCACATGGATGAAAGAGGTGGGTATCAATGTAGACCTTGCACCGGTGGTCGACGTAGGGCCAGAAACAAATCTCTTAGAAGATCGCCAATTCAGTGATAATCCACAGACCGTTTCGACCTATGCCGGTGCATTCCTGAATGGACTGCAACAAAATGGCATTATTGGCACGTTGAAACATTTTCCTGGACTAGGGTCATTAGCCAATGATCCCGCCGAGGACCCCCACCAGCATTTACCTATGGTCACACGGACGCTGAGCCAGTTGGAAAGCATTGATTTTGTCCCCTATAAAACGCTCATTCAGCAAGATAATCCGGCCATGGTGATGACAACTGACGTTATCGATCCAGCCATTGATGCGACACTGCCAGGGGAATTCTCGCCGCAAGCAATTCACATTCTGCGCCAACAATTGGGCTTCAATGGCGTGATCATTACTGATGGTCTGTATATGGTCGATGAAACCTGGAGCCTGAGCCAGGCAGCAGTGATGTCGGTCGAGGCTGGGAACGACATGATCGAAGGTCCGTATACGGCTGATCAGGTTTCAAGCGTGGTCGCCGCAATTGAGCAGGCCATCCAGGCCGGACATATTAGCCAGGCCAGTATTGATCAGTCGGTACAACGCATCTTACTCATGAAGATGCAGTATGGGCTGCTGAAATAAACCTTACAAAAAGAAGCCTGAAGGAACATACTCCTCAGGCTTCCTTTCCTCTCCTCCACATCCCACACCACCCAGTCTACAAATCCTGCCGCACTCGCCATCCCCCACCTGCATCTATTCTTCCCATACCACCACACATCTATCGACTGCATTTATTAAGTATATATTTTCGGAAGAGATACCGATTTTAACTGCGATAGCCCTCTCCACTCCCACTACCACCGCCATACGAACAAGAGCGAACCGCGCGTGTTCCCCGTCTCTGCCGCTACCCCCACCTGCACTTCGTCTCTCTTCCGTTTACATGCATACTATAACATGCCATGATGAAGATACTATGAACTATCAGTCTATATAGATGAATTTTTATTTGTCTATTGAGGGAGATAGTGCTGCATAACAGATTACTATATTTTCATCTTATAACCATCCCATACCCATACCCATAGGCAATATCAAGCGTCGAGCATGGCACGGATAAAGCCAATACCCACTGATAGCCAATCAAAAGAGCGCGTCCAGGCTACCCACTCGCGCTGCGTAGGCCAGGCAGGCTTGTAACGTGGGATCATTTCTTTGGGCATCACGATAGCCCATTGCGTGCCCTCACCCAGTCCGCCAGGCGTAATACGCACAGAAATGTTGAAGACGGTCTCTTGAGGTAGATGTTGCTTCCAATCGGGCATCGTATGCAAAAGTGGATCACGCCGCCACATGCTCATGAGAGTTGGTGTGCCTGACACTGTGTCAGGTGCACGCTGCAAGGTGGCAACCTGGCCGACAACCGTCGTACGCTCCCACTCGGGGAAACGCAACCAGACAGCATAACGGTATTCGTCCAGACCAAGCGAGGCGAGCAAAGCAGCATGATCTTCACGCGCCAGGTGCTGCTCGCTATCGCGCTGCCAGAGCTGTACCATAGCGTCCAAGCGCCGCCGCTTTTCTTCTACGCTGAGCTGTGCAAACGCGCCTGTATCGGGTGGGTATGGTTGTGTATGCATAAGGTTCGACCTTTCAAGAGGCTGCAATACTCTGCGTTTGCATCGATGGGGCATTCAACTCTTGCCACGCTTGCAACAGGAGCGGACAATATGCCTCTAACCATGCAAGCAAGTCTGGTGCAAGTGGCGCGCTAAAAGTAACCTGTTCGTTATCAGGATAATGACGTATTTTGAGGCTATACGCGTGCAAAAATTGACGCGTGAGTGGAGCTTCTGGCCTGTCGATAGCTGGCGCGTAGGTTTGATCACCGACAATTGCGTAGCCGAGAGCTGCCAGATGGGCGCGTATCTGATGAGTACGCCCGGTGATGGGACGTACATCAAGCAAAGCATATCCACGCTCCACCGCCAGGACGCTGATACTGGTAGCAGCGTCCTGGCCCTCAGGACCAACAATACAACGCCGACGGTCAGCCGGGTCACGCTGTAAAGGACCGTTCAATAGCAATTCGTCCCGTTCAGATAAAGAAAATGTATTGCTGTCATCGACAAGAATCTCTTGCCCATCAGCTTGCCTCTTCGTTACAGTGAAAGTCGTACGCGGCTGTGACC
Source organism: uncultured Chloroflexia bacterium (assembly GCA_963802635.1). Taxonomy (GTDB): domain Bacteria; phylum Chloroflexota; class Ktedonobacteria; order Ktedonobacterales; family Ktedonobacteraceae; genus CAVTLG01. Next base: position 537,047 of record CAWDJJ010000002.1, read on the forward strand.
AGGCATGTGCTCCTTCCTGCACAAGCGCGAGATAGCGTTTCACGATGGTATGCTCCTGGAACTGTCTCACGATGTGACGGCGTGCGCGCTCGGTACGGGCTAATGCGACGATGCCGGAGGTGTCTTTGTCCAAGCGGTGGAGCAGGCAGGGACGCGGCAATTGGCCCTCTTCTTGCCAGAGGCGAACCCTACGCTGGTGACGCAACATTTCCTGGACGGCAGGTGGCGCAGCAGCCCATGCTGGGTCGTCCGGCAATGCAGGAGGCTGCCAGTCATCTGGTCCCAATTGCTGCGTATAGGCCAGTAAGGCATCCCACAGCGTACCATCGGCATGCTTATAGGTAGGGTGAATAACAATACCGGCAGGCTTATTCACCAGGAGCAGGTGGTGATCTTGATAAATGATGGCAATGCCAGTGGCGCTCATCCTAGAGGGTGCCATGGTCTGTAAATGTGGCACCACTCATAGTTGTATTAGTAGTAGGACCATACTTATCTGCTGAACGCCCACGTGGTAATCCCGTTGTGTCATCACTATCATTAAGATCATACAGATAATACCCACGTGATGATCCCATTGTGGCACCACTGCCAGTTGCATTAGGAGGATAAGGCTGAACTGGTGAACGCCCACGTGGTGATCCCACTAGCAGAAATTGCTCAGAAACGCCTACTGTTTTCCATATTTGTTTTAGTACGTCTGCAGGTGGTAGACCTTCCTCATTCTCCGCAATCCTCTGCACAGCCTCTATCGTCGCCCTACGTTCTGCTTCTCGGGCGGCCTTTTCGTTTAGAGAATTAGGATTAGAACGACTCCGTCCTTTTTTCCCCTTAGTATTACTCATTGTCTCACTCATGTCTACCTGGACGCCCATGTTCCGCAATGCTACTGGTGTCGGCTCAGCACTATTCGTTTTTATCGTAAGGGGTGAGAGTTTCCTTTTCGCGAGTGCCGTTTCGTTCCAGTTTTTAGGGATGAAAAATGCGACTCTACAGGTGATTTGCCCCCTTCTTCTGGAAAATGCGACCGTACAGGTGATTTGCTCCCTTCTTTTGAAAAACGCGACCGTACAGGTGAGTTCTCCGCATTACTATCATCGCCTTTATTCCCTACGTGCGGCATTTCCTCACCAGGTGGGAGGTTGTTTGTTCGCTCTAACGATAACGACCTCCTACTACTACTAACACCATTCGTTGGTGGTAGCACTGATGGCGCTGGTGGCGGTGGTTTTGGAATCAGATAAGAGTTATCTAATTCCACAGTTTTTATTTCTAAAGGCAGTGCTTCACGTGACAATCCCAATGCTCGGTTTAAATACGAAAGTTCACTACCTATTGACAATCTACTGGTCCCATAACGCTTCTGCCAGTCTTCCCCCTCACTGTCTGACGATCCTCCACCACTTTCTGACAATGCTCCGCCAAAGTTCAACAATGACCCCGCCGCAGTTTGCGTCAAAGAATCCCCTGGTGTTGCTGACCCTCCTTCATCTGCCTCCGACGGTGGTGTGTCGGTCTTATCTTGCGGTGGTGTGTTGGTCTCACCTTGCGGTGGTAAGAAGGAGAAGGACTTGCGGCGCAATTGGCCTACATCGCTTGATCCCGAACCCGGTTTCAGATCCGACAAATGTCCCTTCATTGCTCCGTAATAGCCAGCTTGCCAAGTTTTCCGATCTTCCCGATCCGGCCGTATATCTTGCAGGTACCCCTCCCGTACGCTCTCGATTTCCCCTACAACATCAGTGGCTTTTTGCAGGAAAGCTTCACGTCCGTCACCTTGTATCAAGCTATCTCTTGTGCGAATTTGGTACAGGCACTCTGATCTGATACTATCAAGTGGCAAATCTGTGCGTAACCATTTACTACTCATTGCGGCTTTTGCTGTCTCAGGCTTAGCTAATGAATAATGCTTACGATCTAGCTCAAATTCTCCATCAGTTGCTTCTTTAGCTTTCTTCCAGTCAAGCTCTAGACGCTTACTTTTCGCTTCATAAAATCTACGAGAAAAACGCTCCCGCTCACTCTGTAGCGCCTCCATTTTCTGTTGATTATCTTCAACTTGCTCTTCTTGTAGTATCTTTAAATCGCAAATTTTTACGTTGCATTCATTATAGTCAATTATAGACGACAATACTGCGTGCCACCCATCTACTGGGAACAACTTTTTTACCATTCCTTCGTCTAAAATATCTACCTGTAAAATATCTACCTGCAATAGCTTACGATTTTTATCCATTATCTTGCTCTCACGAGCTAGCTCAACTATCTCCTGTCGTTTTTTATCCCAATTATCTAACTCAATATATATCTTCTTGCTCTTCTCTAATTCGTTAATAGAGCTTTCCAGTTCTCTTCTCAAATTTTTCAGCGCTTGTACTTCTTGATCATTATGAATAAAAAGGCGATTTTCATTTTTCTTATAGAGCTTCGAATTCTCTGTCCTTAATATTTTTTTTCTCAATTAACCGCTTTATTTGATTGTCTAGTCGTGCTGCTCGCTCACCATAGTTCTCCTCTGATACCTCAGCAAGGTCCCCAGTAGGTAATATCCCAAGGATTTGATAAGCCAGTTGCATCTCTATTTCTGGCAATGCTGAAACTCCCCCCATCCGATACAGATTATACATTGAACGGACATACACTTCTCTTTCTTTCTTATCATCAAACAGCAGACATTTACAATGAAACAGCTCTATTTGCAATAAACGGGCAAGGTTCTCTTTCGCTACCAATGCTAACCTATGCTCCTCAGTTCCATTTTGCGCGAAATTTATTTTAGCTTTCTCTATTTCTGTCACATTTATTTGTATCCCTAGACGTAAATATTTCCAGTTATCGTATATTAAGGATTTTAACTCCGGCGGATTTTTGTAATCCACATTATCATTCCAGAATGCTTCTCTTAATGGTTTTTCGTATGTTTCTCTCTCCACCCTGAATGCTTGCAGGCGTTCATATAGACCCATCTGGTTCTGCCCATGCGCCTTCTCTAAATCGTAGAGGAGCGTGTCTCCCATACCTTTCCGGGTCTTATCCAATTTCGGCTCGAAGCGCATATTATCCTGATCCAAATGATCGCCCAATACCTTTATGAGCTTCCCACGATACTCATTTTTTTCCCCCTTGGGAGCAAGACGCAGGTCAATCTCAGCTCGGGCTATTATTCGTTCCACGTGCATCAACTGTAAGCGGTCCACCGCATCTTCTCGCAGGCGACGTTCAGTGGCTTCCCCCTCCCCATCCAGCGTTTCTATTGCTGAGATCCTCCGTTTATGCTCCTGAATGGTCCTTTCGAGAGTAGCTCGTTGCGTCTCATAAAGCTTCCGCTGGGCAACCTGAAATTGCACCCTGCCAACACCGGGAGTAAGCCTCCATTCCGTCAGCTGCCGGGCTTGTTCCTGTCCCTGGATTGAAAGTAGCAATTCTGTATGCTGCGGTATAATCTCAGGTTTAGCAGGGTCATATGCGCCTTTGACCGCCGAACTCAGTTCCTTGAACTTTGTTTTGTCTACGTAATAGCGTTGTTTTGTAGCTGCCAGTTCTCCCAGTTGCTTGAACTCATCTATGAACTCGTGAGCTTTTTGAAACTGCTCATCTGATGTAGTACGGATTTTTTCTGTTGGCCCAATATTTTGATCAATTATCGCGCCGTACTCCTTATACTTCGTATTGGCCTCTTCCGACTGCTTGCGACGCTCTTTATAATCGTCTTGCCCCGTATCCACCACATTTTTATCTCTTTCCGCTTTCTTACTGATTTGTTTATTGATTTGTTTATTGATTGCATAAATCCTGCGCTGTAGATTTGCAACATAGACCTTATCTCTTAATACTGGTTCATCTAAACGTATTTTTTGTCGCTCCAGGGAAGCTATAGCGGCTTCAAGACGTCCACGATCTTTACTCCACAGCCATTTTTCAATACTTCCCCTGACCTCATCGAACATTTGATCTGATTCCTGCAAATTTTCTATGAGTTTCGGCTTCACATTTCGTCGATATTTGGCTTCGACAACATACGCATGCTTCTCTTCCAGGTCATCCAGAGCATTCTGTAATGGTTCGATCCTTGCATCTATCGCTGCTGTTTTCTGCACATTTTCTGCTTCTTTTTCCGCTATTGCTTCTTCTTTGTTCTCTTTTTCTTTTTGATATGCGTCTCTTGCTATGCGAAGGGCCCTTAGTTGTGTATCATACTGGATGACCCAACGGGCCTCCCTCCGAGTATCAGGGTTAAATCGACGGAGTTTTGGGCGAATCATGTCCCCCCGTGTTGCAGCCAATACAGTGAGAGCTATAGCTTCTCGAACATTGCGTTTTTCTCTGTAATTCTCTATCACTGCTGGCCTTGGTAGGTCTTTGTATGCTTTAGGCCTCTCTAACCATTCTCTCGCCCTCACATTCAGGTATTCAACATCAGCTTGATCAGTTTCGGGAATCACACTATCAATTAAACCATGCCCTCGTGTTTCTTCTCTTGCTTTGATCCTTTCCGTTCTTTTCTCCACGCTCGTTCGGAGCCAGGACCCGGAAGATGATCGATGGCCTTTTCGGTGAAGAAACGTGGGCAGAGGTTCGTTCTCTGTATCCAAACCTACTTGATCGTCTGGCTTTTTCTCTACCGGGCGCTTCCTGTTCAATTCCTTGAGGGCCTCTTCTGCTTCACTTATTTCTTTCTCTAATGTGTCGATCCTGGGGCGTGCCTCGTTTTCAGTCTCCTGATGCTTTTTGAGCATTTCCAGCAACTCCTGCCGTTCCTCGGCATCCAAACCATCAGCTTGCCAGTCAGCGGGCACCTCTTGCGTCTCGGGATCAAAGTTGTGATCAAAGTTGGCAACCCATACTTTCTCAGTGGGCACCCTTTCCGTCCGAAGATCAAAGTTGGCAACCCATACTTTTGTGGCATATTGCTTTTGCAGTTCCTGGATCTTGCTGTTGGCCCCGGCAAGCGATCTTTGACTTTCCAGTTCGTCGATCTCTTTCCCGAGGACCGCAACCATTTGATTTCTCAGGTCGGCGATCTCTTTCCCGAGAGCCGCTGCCATTTGATTTCTCAGTTCGGTGATCTCTTCCCCGAGAGTGACAAGTTTTTTTTCCGCGTCAACTCGAGCGAGCAGACTACCGCTCAATCTCCTGATCTTGTTCCCAAGAGTTGTAATCTCTTCACATTCCGCCGGTTTACGGCTCGAGTAATCAGCGTGCTCCCTTTTTTTTCTCAGTTCGACGATCTCAGGAGTAGTGATATCAGCGACTGCAAGTCCGCTTGATACTTGTTCTCTAGGTTGTGCTTGCTTTACCTCGATCTGTTTATCGAGAAAGGGAATCATTCGACTAGCCAGTGCAGCGATCTCTTTTCCAATACCAGTGACATCTTCCTGAGCTGCTGCTCCCAGGAGTTCCTCCCCTACCTTTACATTGATCACGTCCTTGAAGGCGCCAAGCATCTGACTTCTCTGCTGATTGATCTCTTCATCGAGATGTTGCTGGCGACTTCTAAACATTTCCTCCTGACAGTAGCCTAGCTCTCTGCTTTCGTTTTCCCCTGCCTGGATCCTGCTCTCGATAACGTCAAGCACTCGATTGCTCAGCTGATCGATCTCGCCCTTGAGGGTCTCGAAGTCGCTTTCCCCATATGACATTGAGTAATTGTGACACTGTATTTTGAGTTCATCTTCTGTGATTTTTCCGAGCTCTTCACCAGTTAGTCCACCCTCATATCCCATTCGCCAGAGTTTTTCGACCTTTAGGTCAATCACGTCCCTGAGGGCAGTAAGCACCTCGTTTCTCAGCTGATCGATCTTGCCCCTGGCTGCAGTGATCTCGACCATGACGGCAGTGGAATCTTCCCCCTCTAATACTCGCTGGGTTTGCCCTGTTTCCTTCGCCGCTAACTCTTCTTCCTTCGCCGCTAACTCTTCTTCCTTCGCCGTTAACTCTTCTTCCTTCGCCGTTAATGCCGCTTCCTTTTCCTCCATCTCCTGCTCTAGCTCTTGCCTGCTTTTCGAGAACGGCTCATTGTCAGCATCAGGACGGCCATCTTCCTTGAATAATCTTTTCTCAAGTTGGTCTTTTACCTTTGCCGCTATCTCTGTTTTCCTTTCCTCCATCTCCTGCTCTAGCTCTTGCCTGCTTTTCGGGGACTGCTCACCGTCAGCTAACGCATCCTTTTCCTTTTCCTTTGCCACTAACACACCCTTTAGCACATCCGAAGATTGCTCTGGCTGCTCGCTAACTGCATCGGCATTCCCCCCGAATTTTTCGAGGTCGGCTTCCTTCTCCGCTAACGCACTCTTTAGATCATCCGAAGATTGCTCTGGCTGCCTCGCTAACTGCATCGGCATCTCCCCCAGATGCCGCTTGCTTGCCGAGTTCTTCTTCCTTTTCCGCTAACTCATTCTCTAGCTCTTCCCTGGTTATCTCGACCCTAGATCCATATCCCAATAATAGTTGCCTGCGTTTTATTGCTTTCTGCAACCCAAGATGCACCTTTAACCTTTCTAAGGGTTCCTTCCGCAGGTCGGCCTGATAATCCAAGATTGCCTGCTCATGTACTTTATCTCGCTTCAGCCAGGCTATCTCAAGCTCAAGGATTGCTTTCTGTGGGGAGGCAGAATTATCTTCGGACGCTATCCGTTCGAGCTGCTCCAAGTAATCTGTTTCCCTGAGTTCGTCTCGCATCTCTCGAACTGCTCTCTCTTCTTCTATAAACTTTTTGCCCCTCTCGATTTTCTTCCGATGGACAAAGGATTGGTATTCAGCTTCGTATTGACGCAAGTCGGCTTGCTTTAACTCAACATCGTATTTTATCGCTCTCTTAATATCAGCACGAACATTACTATCACGTAAGCCAGGGGTCGCTATAAATCGCACTTTAGCACTGATTGCTCTCTTATTGACGTACCTTTCCACAAGCTGATTTTTGAGGTCATCAAAGTTCAAACCTCTTTCGTTCAGCTCTGCTTCTATATGTGCTCTTTCTGCTTTTGATACATCCCCCTCTTCCAGAACAGAACGTCCCCTAAATCGTCTATCTTTGACCTGCCGAATCTTGAGGTTGGGTTCATCTGCACTTATATCTGTACCATTAGCTCTGATAAGCGCCTGACGGGCTTTCAGAAACACATATTTTTCATACGCGCTAGTCGGGTTGGGGTTGATGTCCTCACCGCGAAACTCCTGCAGTTTTTCCTCTAGTGTCTTACCCCCCTGCTTGCGTTCTTCCTCCTGAACCTTCGCCACTCGCCTCTCAAATGTAAACAGCTGCATGGCTCTCTTTGTGAATTCTAACCGGAGAGGGTCTACTTCCTCTACCTCTTGTATTTGAGGTTGATCTTGGGTGTCAGATTGGTCTTTATTAGATCTTCTACGCAAAACCTCTCCTATAAACATTCCAGTCTCCTTTTTGAGCCTTTGTCTTAGCCAGCTCCCTTTTCTCACCCTCATAAAAATTATGCGGGTCCGCCGCTGACATGACAATTACAGAGGACCAAGCTACGCAAGCATATGCACTATCTGAACAGAAACGCCCTTGTTCTAAAGGATACACTAAGATCTGACGAAAAACCAGAGTATTGAGGCCACAGGGGGTATGAATTCGTTGTTGAGAAACAAAAGTGTCCCTCTATCATACCCAACCATCGTCGCAAGCAGGAGGAACGTGAAAACGCCTAGACGCTACGCTCGCGGATGAGCATGGTGATATATAGTTCTACCAGATTCATTTTGAACACTCTTTAAAAAGAGAGCTAGCCTCCTGCATCTTTGGGTAAAGATTGGAGCAGGCGTTTTAGTTGCTCTGCTCTCGCTGCAAAGCCGCCAGATAGGTCAGCAGCAGGCACTCCAGTTCGTGATAACTGTGCTGTCGCGCCAGAGCCAGTCCCTCCTGATAGAGTGCCTCCGCCTGTTCGTAGTTCGCCCCGCAATGGGCAACTCGACCAAGATAGCAGAGCGATGAGCAGATGCGCTCACTATCACCCATACGTCGAGCCAGTTGTAAGCCTTCCGTAAGAGAGCTTTGCGCCAGGGCATAGTCCCCACGGCGATGGGCTATTGATCCTAACGTAGAGAGCAATACACCCTCAGCCTCCTGCAAGCCAAGTTGACGAGCAAGGGTTAGTCCCCGTTGGCAATACGCCTCAGCCCGAACGTACTCTCCTTGTAATTCGGCAAAGCTCGCCAGAGGTTGCAGAACTGCCAATCGCTCCCTCTGATCTTCCTGCATATCTGTCATCTGCAAGGCTACCTGCAGATACTGGGATGCAGGAAGATAACGCCCTCGCATGCGCATATACGGAGCGATGGCAAGCGCGCCCTCACTCAGTTCATGGCTCATTGCCAGCTTCACAGAGAGATCCAGGGCGATCTGGATGTTGCTAAATTCGACTTCCAACGCTTCGTAATCCTGTTGATGGTCCAGGAGATAATGCAGTGCAGCATTCACCAACCTACGCTGAGCAGCTACGTTTTCACCCTGAACGCTGGCATAGTCGGCAATGGTTTGATGCAGGCAATAACGGCCTGGACCACTGCTTTCGAGCAATCCGCAGTCCCAGAGTTCATCCAGGAACTCTACCGACGCCCCACTTACCATCAGGGCCATGTCCTCTGAAAAGCTATTGGGCTTGGGCGGAAATACGGCCAGGGCACAAAGAGCATTATGTGCCCTGGCACTCAGTTGCTGATCACTCACTGAAATCGATGCATGTAAAGAGGTAAATACGTTTTCAGGCTGATTGAGCGACTGTTCATGCAAAGTGATCGAGATGTTCGTGAGGAGGCGTTGTTGGGCATCCAGTAACTGGCGTTGCACCATTTGCAAACGCCGAGATTGATCGGTGAAGGTCTCAGCCGCCAGATGTCGGCCCATCAGCGTCAAAGCCAGTGGCAGACCACCAACTGTGCGTACCAGAGTCCGCGCTTCTTTCATCTCACGCTGCACGAGTTGGGGAACAAAGCGGGCAAGTAGCGCCAGGCTATCGGCTTCCTCCAGTTCGGGAACCATAATCGCCCCCTCCTGAGCGAAAGCAAAAGCGACCTGAGGTAGGCGCGTGGTGAGGAGATGGGCACAATAGAGACCACCTACCTGGAACGCCAGAGCATCCTCAATGCGCCAGGCATCGTCGATGATGAGCAACATGTGGCGCGTACCAATGGCGGCAGAGAGTACTCGTCCCCAGGCCTCCGGGCTATTGACATCTTCCACCTGTGATGGTGCGATACCCAGGAGCGTGGCCCAGTGGGTTATCTGGTTCAACACATTGGGTTGTGATCCAAGCCGCGCCCACAAGACTCCATCGTAGAAGTGAGATTGGATCTGGGGATCAGCGCTCAACGCAACAGCAAGAGCCGTCTTGCCAATGCCGGGCAAGCCATTGAGAGCGGTCAAAGCTAATGTGTTGCCATCCAAGAGGCGCTGCTTCACTTGAGACAACAGACCATCGCGACCCAACAGAAGATGGCTATCGGGCAGAGCCTCTGGTATAGTAGGATCACGCTGAAAAGCTGGCGTCAGCGGCCCTGTAGCCACGAGTTGTAGTTGTTCGCTTTCTTCTTCACTCGTCTCTTCTACGTTATCAGGAGCGATGCCCAGTTCTCGCGCATTTTTGTTATAGAGAGCACAGAGTCGTTCGCGGTAGTAGGGATAGGGAAGAGCCAGCCCTTGTTCCCAGCGGCCCACTGTTCTGGTAGAAACATTGAGAATCTTGGGCCACTTTTGACTGAGACCACCCCCGTAGCTCTCGCTCTTTCCTCAAAAGATGGATATTCATAAAGGCACTCCTAGCCTATCTTTTTACGTTTCCTCCCTATCTCTACTTCTCCCTTTATTAACCTTCCCTTTTATTCTAGCACACTTTCATAGAAGAGGTTTTAAGTTCCTAATGCTACGGAAGAGATAGGCTATAGTGTATCATAAGCGGAGACACCTTTGCCAACAGTGAAAATGCTAAAATGCATAATAATTCAACAAAACGATATTATTTAACCAGCATCCATCAGGTGGAAAAATACTGGGACAGCTCCATTTGTGGACGACTTACAGCATTTATGTTAAACTAGACAGCAGAACGTATACACCTTGTAGTCTGTTATCTTATGAAACGCGTGTTTTCCATACTAGGAGAAGTACAAAACTATGACAGTTGCCTCAACAGAAAACGTCGCGGAACCGCGCAAAATGCTTCCGGTTCTCTTTGCCAGTACCGTCGGAACATCCATAGAGTGGTATGATTTCTTTTTATTCAACCTGCTAGCCGCATCTGTATTTGGAAAAATCTTTTTCCCCACCTTTAGCCCGGTCGCAGGCACCATTCTTGCATTCACCACGAACTTTGTAGGCTTTGCCGCGCGACCCATCGGCGGGGCTTTTTTTGGCTGGTTCGGTGATCGCGTCGGTCGCAAATCAACGCTGATTACCACCCTATTATTGATGGGTATTGCCACATTTCTGATGGGCTGTGTCCCTGGCTATGCGCAGATTGGCATTGCCGCACCTATTCTTGTTTCCATCTTGCGCTTCTTGCAAGGTGCAGGCGTAGGTGGAGAATGGGGCGGCTCGGTGCTGCTGTCGATGGAATATGGCAATTCGCGACGTCGTGGCTACTGGTCCAGTTGGCCCCAGACTGGCGTCCCGGTTGGTCTGGCACTCGCAGCCACTGCAATCATTACCTGCCAGGCTGTCTTCCCGACAAGTCAGTTCCTGAGCATTGGCTGGCGCATCCCCTTCTTTCTCAGCGCATTCCTCATCCTGGTTGGTCTGTACATCCGCTTGCGCATCACGGAGACGCCCAGCTTTGCAAAAATCAAATCAGAGAACCGCGTCTCAAAGGCTCCGTTGATCGAGGCCATCCAACACAACTGGCGGGAGATTATTCTGACCGCCCTGTTACGCTCTGGGGAACAGGCGCCATTTTACCTCTTTTCTGCGTATATTCTGACATACGGTAAAAGCTTGCAAATCGCATCTTCTACTCTTTATAGTGGTATTATTAGTGGTGCAGTGCTTGCCTTTATCACCATACCAATGTTCGCTGCGCTCTCGGATCGTATTGGACGTAAGCGGCTCTTCATGATCGGTGTGATCGTGATGGCTCTCTTCGCGTTCCCGTACTTCCTGTTGCTCGATACGAAGAACACGCTGCTTGTGATTCTGGGTATTGCGGTCTCGCTCGCCGTTTGTCACGCCTGGCTCTATGGCATTGAAGCATCGCTGATCTCAGAACACTTTGGAACGAGGTTGCGCTATACGGGTGCATCTCTCGGCTATCAACTCGCCTCGGTGACGGCTGGTGGTCCCGCGCCACTAATTGCCGTGGCGCTCTTTGCTGCGTATAAATCATTCGTCCCGATAGCGTTCTATATTGTGATTATGTGCGTGATTTCCTTCTGTGCGCTGCTTGGATTGCGCGAGTACGCCGGAAAAGAGGCTGCAGTTGACAGAGGAGTGTTGCTGGAGTCTGCTATGGCTTTAAACGACTAATTGGCTGTAACTACTCAGGTCTCCTCGGAGAGAGCTGGACAACGCTGGTAAACTAAGGGCATGACTGAAGAAGAAGCCACCCAACTGAAACAAGAGTTGATCGACCTCAAACAGGCGTTTGGAGACCTCAAAGAAGCAGTCGTGCAGAAAGATCGACGGATCGAGGAACTGGAAGGGCTGTTGATGAGGGCATTGTTGCGCAATGACGAGTTGGAAAGGCGACTGGGGAAAGATAGCCACAACAGTCACAAGCCGCCGTCAAGTGACGGATTGAAACACCATCTGAAGCCGAAGCCGAAGAAGACCAAGTCTAAAGGAGGGCAGCCAGGACACCCTGGACATGCGCTTCAACAAGTAGAGACCCCCGATGAGATCATCACGCATCGACCAGAGCAGTGTGAAGCGTGCAGCCGAGAGTTGGGAAAGGTCGCAGGGCAGATCAAAGAACGTCGACAAATCCATGAGCTTCCAGAACTGCGCCTGAGGGTGATTGAACATCGGGTAGAAGCCATTGGTTGCCCTGTGTGTCAGCATGTCACCGCTGCCCCTTTTCCAGTTGGGGTGGATGCGCCAGCCCAATATGGGCCGCAGATGCAAGCCTTGGCCGTCTATTTGTCCCAGTTTCAGTTGCTGCCGATGGAGCGCATTCAGGAACTGTGTGTCGATCTGTTCGGTTGTGCGTTATCCGAGGGAACGCTGGCGAACTGGATTGCCGAAGCAGCCAGGACGCTTGGACCGACCATGCTCATCCTCAAACGGTTGTTGGGGTGGAGTCACGTGAATCATGTGGATGAAACGGGAGCGCGGATCAAAGGCTTCTTGCATTGGTTCCATGTCGCCGCCACCCCCTTCCTGACGTTCTACGCCTGGCATCGCAAACGTGGTCAGGAAGCGATGGATGAGATTGGCCTCTTGCCCGACTACACTGGTCGAGCAATCCATGACCGTTTGAGCAGTTACGATCACTATCTCTGTGCGCATAGCATCTGTGGAGCACATCTGTTACGGGATTGCCTGGGGGTAGCCGAGGATGGCAAGCACCCGTGGGCGCAGGCCATGTATGAACTGCTAGCGCGCATGTGCCAGGTGGCCGAGTTGTGGCGCGCTGCGGGGGCGACTGCGGTTCCCCAAGCCGAGCGAGACGGCCTGGTCCTCCAGTATTTTGAGATCCTCCAGCAAGGTTTTGCCGCTCATCGGATGTTGGCTCCTCCCCAGACACCTCCCGCTCCCAAAAAATCAGGTCGCCGCAAACAAGACGACTCGAAAAATCTCCTGGATGCCCTACTCAAGCGGGCCGAGCAAGTGCTTGCTTTCCTGGATGACCTCGCGGTGCCTTTTAGCAATAACCAGGCCGAGCGCGATCTGCGGATGATTAAGGTCCAGCAAAAAATTTCCGGCACGTTTCGCAGCGACCAGGGAGCTACGGCTTTCTGTGTCATTCGCAGCTATCTCTCGACCATGAGAAAGCAAGGTCGCTCCATGCTGGCCTCCATGGCTGCGGTTTTTGAGGGGTCCCCGTTTTCCATTGCTTGGGAACCAGGGGCCTGAGTAGTTACAATTGGCTTGAGATTGTGTTTGGCTTCAGCTCAATACCGACGGAAAGGGCGTGCATTCCAAACATCATCTCACTGAAAAATGGGGAGCTACCATGCATATCAACGTATGGTAGCTCCTGTATGGTTACAGATTGCGGTTCCTGGCCTTTTTTGCTCACGACATGCATGAATATATATGGTAAGAACTGGCCCGTAGACCAATCATACAAACTGGGGAGGAGCCACAAATTCTCGCTTCACCAGTTCAGCTCTAATCAAAGTAGTCACGTAAGGCGCAGATGGATCATTCGCACGCTCGATTAAGGTTTTGAGCGCTACCGCACCCAGAGCCGCCGTATCCACATGAATAGTAGAGAGCGCTGGCGTCACATGCTGGCCCAGATCAATACCATCAAAGCCAATCAGCGAGACGTCCGCTGGCACACGCCTCCCCGCCTCTCTCAGGGCCTTCATTGCGCCAATCGCGGTGATATCATCAGCGCAAAAAATAGCGCTGAAAGCGACTTTCCGCTCAAGGAGACGCTTACAGGCTGCGTATCCTGCTTCCAGAGTGAGATTTCCAGATTCAACGAGGTCGTATTCGACGGATAAGCCTCGATCCAGGAATGCCATGCAATAGACTATCCAGCGTTGTTGGATTGAGTATATTTTGTTGACGGGTCGCGATCCCGGAAATATCGGACCTCCAATAAAGGCGATGCGTGTATGACCTACGCTAAAGAGATAGTCCATTGCTAACTGCGCTCCCCGGCAATTGTCAGGGAGGATAGTGTCAACAGGCTGCCGCAAATCTGAGATATAGTCATCGACCTGGACAAGCGGCGTTTTCGTCGCTTGAATGGCTTCAATGATGTCGGCTTCCGCCTGCCCCACCAATAATATCCCTCCCGGGCGCATCTCATAAAGCATTGCTGTTAATAAATGGGGACTCCGACTGATATCAGTAATTGTGCGATACGTTATCTTTATATTGCCCTGGTGCGAAGCACTTTCTACGCCATGAAAGATAGGTGCCCAATATGGGTCCAGAGCTGCGGGTGTCTCCTCAACAGATGAACAATCAACAGATGAACAATATAAAAAGCCCACTTCTTTTAAGACACGATTGGTGGGATGTGTGGTAGTAGCTTGCCCACTGGCACGAAAATAGCCGAGTTCTGCCGCGACCTTCAGGACACGTTGCCGTATCTCTTCGCTGACATTACTATGATTGTTAAAGACACGCGATACAGTACCAACAGACACCTCGGCATATTGGGCAACATCCTTGGCGGTTACTGAGTCTGCCACGTTCTCAAGTTCTCCTTATTTCATTCCCACATAACACAGCAGTTTCATGAACTATTGCGTTCATATTTGCGCATGTATTTCACAGAACAATCATAAACAAATTCCATGAGAAAGTCAATTGTTGTATGAAAGCAGCCAGATCTCACAGTCAATAGAGACGGAGATGTCATAATGATACCGAAAAGCACGATCAAATGGACCAATGCACCATATTTTCGCGGATTGGTTAAAGATATATTGACATTACCCAAGAAATGATTTACTATTGTTTCATGATTATATAACATACTTATTTCATCTCACCTATATTACAAACACAGAGCAGTACCCAAAGCACTGGTCATGAGAACACGAAGAGAGGCCACATGGTTCAATTTCCTGCACACTTCCGCTGGGGAGCGGGGACGTACGCCTATCAGGTCGAGGGGGCAGCAAATGAAGATGGACGAGGAGAGTCTATCTGGGATCGCTTTTGTGCCACACCCGGCGCTATTTTGCATAATGATAGTGGTCTGGTTGCCTGCGATCACTATCATCGCTATGAAACTGACATTCGCCTGATGCAAGAGCTAGGCATCGATATGTATCATTTTTCCATTGCCTGGCCGCGCATCCTCCCTACGGGTCGTGGGCAGATCAATACCCGTGGACTGGACTTCTACAACCGTCTGGTAGACACTCTTTTAGCTGCTGGTATTGAGCCATATGCCACACTCTATCATTGGGACCTGCCACAGGCATTGCAAGACCAGTTCGGGGGGTGGGCCAGTCGAGGGACAGCCTATGCCTTTGCCGATTATGTGGATGTGGTCACACGTCACCTTGGAGATCGTGTACATAACTGGGTCACGCTGAATGAACCCGCCGTTACAGCCTTCGAGGGTTACGAGCAGGGTACTCATGCCCCCGGCATAAAAGATGCTCGCCTGGCATGGCAAACCTCCCATCACTTTTTGTTGGCTCATGGACTGGCTGTGCCGATCATACGCGCGAACGGAGACACACATACACGCGTAGGCATTACCCTCAACTTTACCCAACTTGATCCAGCTACTTCAGCAGCAGAGGATGTAGCAGCAACCCATTTTATGGACGGGAAATTGCATCGCTGGTTCCTCGATGCGATCTTCCGTGGTAGCTATCCCGCTGATGTCCTCACCCATTTAGGAGACCTGGCTCCAAAGGTCGAAGCTGGCGATGCTGAGATTATTGCACGTCCTCTCGACTTTCTGGGTGCAAATTACTATACGCGCAGTGTGCTTAAACACGATCCCGATGCCGTAGATGAGTATCCCTCAGTATACATAGAGGATGCCGAGTACACCGCGATGGATTGGGAAATTTATCCTCAGGGCATCTATAACATGTTGACACGCCTACACCATGAGTATGCTATCCCGCAAATTTATGTCGTCGAAAATGGCTCGGCTTTTGCCGATACAGTCACAGCAGATGGTCGGGTCGATGATCCACAACGTATTCGCTATCTGCGCGAACACCTGCTCCAGGTCCACGCGGCACTAGCAGAAGGCGTACCACTGGCAGGCTATTCCGTCTGGTCTTTGCTCGATAACTTCGAATGGTCACTCGGCTACAGCATGCGTTTCGGCATTATTTACGTTGATTACGAGACGCAACAACGCATTATGAAAGCTAGTGGTTATTGGTATCGTGATATAATAGCCACGAACGAGGTGTCATCCTAGACGGTCAGAAACAGGGGAAGGGACATCACCTTGCATGCGTCCTATTCACCCATAGCATCGTGGCTCTGGGACACGCTCTGTTCCCTCTCATGGATAGAGAGGCAATGCGATACCATAACCGTTGAACATCTGTATATTCGCATCGTGCGACGTTAGGAGATTATCAGTGACCTACACAACTCTATTTGCAAGGAAGGCCAGGATCTGCCTTGTGATCCTACCCTGCCTGATGATCCTCTCCACGCTACTGGCTAGCTGCAGTGGCACCGGCACCAATTCCAGTAACAACAATTCTCTAACATTACTGGCAAACACCAGCGGCAACTATCCACGCAATTTTAATCCCTATGCGTCCAGCGTTATCAGCGGCACACAGGGGATGATCTACGAAACCCTGCTAGCATACAACCGCATTGATGGCACAATAAAGCCCTGGTTGGCAACAAGCTATAGTCTCAATAGCAATGCGACAAGTATCACTTTTCATTTACGCCAGGACGTGAAATGGTCAGATGGAAGCCCACTGACGAGTGATGACGTTCACTTCACGCTGAACCAGATCAGGAAATACCCGGCGCTGGATATAAATGGTATGGATCCTTACATTAAAGATGTGGTTGCGCCCAGTAAATTCACCATCACCGTGACGTTGACCAAGCCATTTAATCCTATCTTATGGTTTCTGGGTGGACAAACCTATATCCTGGCACAACATACCTGGTCCAAGGTGAAAGGCGATCCCTCACAGTACGCCGATCCCAATCCGGTTGGTACCGGCCCTTATGTGGTCAAATCATTCACGCCACAACTGGTCATTCTGAGTAAGAACCCCAATTACTGGCAACCAGGACTTCCCAAAGTAGAGACCTTGAAGATCCCTGCCTATAATTCAAATACGAGCGCTGAACTGGCTCTCGAAAGTGGGCAGATTGATTGGACGAACCTGTATATAGACAATATCCAGAAGTCCTACATTGATCGCAATAAGCAGAATAACCATTACTGGTTCCCGACCAGCGATACTGTGTATCTCTATCTTAACCTGACCAAATTCCCGTTTAATATGCTGCCAGTGCGTGAGGCGATCAGTGATGCGATCAACCGCCAAAAACTTTATCAGGTTGGAGAAAGTGGCTACGAGCCACCCGCTACCCCCACTGGTCTACTTCCTGGCAACAAATCCTTCTTAGATCCTGCCTATGCCAAACTCCAGTTCACCTTCGATCCCGCCAAAGCCATCAGCATATTGGAAAGTGCTGGCTTCACGAGAGGTTCTGATGGCATCTTTGCTTACAAAAATGGCAAGAAGTTGGCCTTCAATCTCAACGTGGTGAGTGGCTACACCGACTGGATTAACGATTCGCAGTTAATGGCAAAAGATTTACAGAATGTTGGCATCAAAGCGACGGTCAATACTGTTGAGTTTAATGCTTACTTTAACGCTTTACAGAATGGGAATTATGATACTGCTATGTTGTGGACGAACCCCGGTCCAACACCTTACTATCTGTACAACTCTCTCCTGGGTAGTGTCAATAGCGCTCCGATTGGACAGGCAGCTGCCACCAACTACGAACGCTGGATAGATCCTACGACGGACAAACTGTTGCAGGAATATGCCTCGACGGCGAATGTTACTATCCAGAAGCAAGCCATGATGGGCATAGAAAAGATTATGGTCCAGCAGTTGCCGAGCATTGCCCTGACCTATGAACCCTATTGGTACCAGTACAGCACAGCAAAGTTTGTCGGTTGGCCCGATGCACAGAATCCCTATGCAGCACCCGGCACTGCTGAGTATCCAGACATCGAGTATGTTGTACTGAATCTGCGCCCGGTTTCGTAACACACGCTACCAGCAAGCGCTCCAACTGGTAGGGACGCATCCTGGCAAACCAACGTTTGAGCGGGTAGGCGTGTCCTGGCAACTGCCCAAGGGCATAGGAGGGAGGCGTATGCAAGGTGACGCCCCCCTACCTACCCGTTGTCTGTTATGCCCATTTAAAACTCCATAATATCAATAATATACCTGCTATTCTGGTTGAATAGTATACAAGAAGGGAATGCGTATGCGTCACCTGCTCCGTCGAATACTTTTTTATCTTGTAGCACTCTGGGCCTCAGTCACCGTAAATTTTCTGATCCCACGCCTCTCTCCAGGAAACCCTGCTGAGGCGTTCATGGCACGCATGAGAGGAAAAATTTCGCCTCAGACCATGCAGGCGTTAGAGATTTCATTAGGGGTCAGCCACGCCCCACTGTGGTCTCAGTATGTGCAGTATCTCAATAACCTGCTGCACGGCAATTTGGGAGTCTCAATTTCCTACCTTCCTATGACCGTGAGCCAGGTGCTCGGAGAGGAGATGCCGTGGACATTGGTGCTCGTCGGGACGGCGCTGATGATTAGTTTCATCATTGGCAGCGTGTTAGGTATCATCGCCGTCTGGCGACGTGATTCTTTCTGGGATCTCGCGCTCACACCTTTTTTTACTTTCCTTTCCGCAATACCCTATTTCTGGCTGGCACTGGTCTTGCTCTATGTACTCGGTTTGCAACTCAACTGGTTTCCCTTACATGGAGGATACGATACAGATAATACGACGGTTGGCTGGAATATTGCCTTTATCCTCAGCGCAGTTCAATATGCGATCTTACCAGGGTTGACGATTGTCATTGGCTCACTCGCTGCCTGGGTGCTCGGTATGCGCAATGCTATGGTCACAACATTATCAGAAGATTATGTGCTGATGGCCGAAGCAAAAGGACTTACTCCCTGGCGCGTGATGTTCTCTTATGCAGCGCGTAATGCTATCTTGCCCAATGTCGCCGCCTTTACACTCTCGCTAGGCTTTGTAGTGAGCGGCTCGATACTGACCGAGATCGTCTTTTCGTATCCGGGTCTTGGCTACGCTACTTTACAGGCAGTGGAAAATCTGGATTACTCGTTATTGCAGGGCATTTTTTTGGTGATCTCGTTGGCCGTGTTGGGTGCCAACTTTCTGGCTGACCTGCTGTATGCCATGCTTGATCCACGTGTACGCACGGGAAGGAGTTAATCATCATGAGCATCCTTACAACGACATCCACATCCTCACCAACACAACTGCGTTTACGGGATTTGTGGCGGCTGATCAGGCTCAACCACAAGGTGGCATTTGGACTGGCGATTGTGCTCTTTTTTACGCTGATCGCGATCTTCGGGCCGTTGTTTATTCACCAGGACCCCAGCATGCCAGGAACGGACTATCTTCAGCCCCCATCCGCAACTCACTGGCTGGGTACCACACAATTAGGACAGGATATTCTTGCTCAGCTCGTTGTGGGTACACGCCTCTCGATGATTATGGGCTTTGGCATTGCCATTATGACTATGATCATCTCTGTCATCGTTGGCTTGACTTCAGGATACTTTGGTGGATGGATCGACGAAGTGCTTTCACTGATCACCAACGTTTTCCTCGTACTACCCACACTGCCCCTGGCAATCCTACTGACCGCCTTCCTGGCGTATAAAGGACCACTGACGATTGCACTGGTTCTGACGGTCACTGGCTGGTCCTGGTCAGCGCGTATATTTCGGGCACAAACGCTCTCCATGCGCAACCGAGATAACGTGGAGTCGGCCAGAGCTAGCGGTGAGTCCACACTGCGCATTATTTTTTATGAGATCCTGCCCAATGAAATCGCCATTGTAGCTGCGCAACTGTTCGGTACGGTCATCTATGCTATATTGGCCGAAACTGGCCTGGAATTTCTTGGTCTGGGCAATATTAATGATGTCAGTTGGGGCACCATGCTGTACTGGGCGTCCAATGACGATGCGCTGGCGCTTGGCTCATGGTGGTGGTTCGTAGCTCCTGGTCTGTGTATCGCTTTGCTGGGAGCTGGATTGGCTTTTATCAATTTCGGCATTGATGAGATCGCTAACCCACGCTTGCGCAGTGAACCGCGATCACTCCGAAAAAAGCCGAAAAAAGCCTGAAAGGAGAAGATCTGATGACAATAATAGCTCCAACAGAGGCACCGCGCACGACAACACACAAATTGCTCGAAGTAAAAAATATCAGTGTGGACTACCACGCTGCGAATGGTACGGTGCACGCCCTGAATGATGTGAGTATTACGCTGGATCGTGGGCAAATTCTCGGGTTGGCTGGTGAGAGCGGGAGTGGGAAATCAACGCTGGCCTATGCCATTGCGCGTTTATTAAAGCCTCCCGCCGCGATTACTGCTGGACAGATCCTCTATTATCCCCGGAAAAACGTAGAGGCTCAAGGGGGAAAACAACGCAGCAGCATACACTCACTTTCAACTGAACCTTTTATCGATATCCTTCAACTCATGCCTGAGCAACTGCGCATATTCCGTTGGCGCGAGCTTTCCATCGTCTTCCAGAGTGCGATGAACGCACTCAATCCGGTGCTCACAATTGGTACTCAGATCACAGATGTGCTCCATACCCATAGACCCGAGATGAATGCGAAGGAGTTACAGGCACGCGCCATTGAAATGCTACGAATGGTTGGTATCGCGCCTGATCGTATCCGCAGCTATCCACACGAATTAAGTGGCGGCATGCGCCAGCGCGCGATGATTGCGATTTCGCTGGTACTCTCACCCGAACTGGTGATTATGGATGAGCCTACGACCGCCCTGGACGTGGTCGTGCAACGCGAGATCCTGATGGAGATCATCGCTCTAAGCAAACGACTGAATTTTTCGGTGATCTTCATTACGCATGACCTCTCACTGTTGCTCGAACTGGCTCACAAGGTCGCGATCATGTATGCGGGACGCATCGTAGAGAACGCCACAACTGGCGAGTTGCTACACCAACCACGCCATCCCTACAGCTACGGTCTGTTGAATGCATTTCCTACACTGCATGGCGCTCGTCGCAAGATGACCGGTATCCCTGGTTTCCCACCCGATTTGCGCATCATACCAAAGGGCTGCGCCTTCCATACCCGCTGCCCTCTGGCAATGGAGGCGTGCAAAGAGGTCCTACCTCTGCTCCAGCCCTCGACTGCTGAGACTCCACAACAGGAGGTAGCCTGCCATCTCTATAATAGCCACTTTGCCTCAAAAGAGACGCCAACAAATGCCCAGTTCGCAGCAAAATATGCCGAGAGCGGTGAGACACTAACGCCTGTTCATACTATAAGAAATGCCATGTCGCCCACTGATGCAGCAGACTCAGCACAAACAACTAGCAATGCATCACTCTCACCGATCCTGGAAGCTGTCGAGTTGCGTAAATACTTCCAACTGCGGGAGTTCAAGCTGTTTCGCCCTCCCTCGGTCGTGCATGCTGTCGAGGGTACTTCGCTGGCGCTTTACCCTGGTCGCGCCCTGGCTCTGGTGGGTGAAAGCGGTAGCGGCAAAACGACGATGGCTCGTATGCTGGCACGCTTATATGAGCCTGGTGCCGGTACGCTTAAATTCCATAGGGACACTGTTCATCTCGGCCATAGTAGCGATCTGCGGGCCTATCGACGCCATGTACAACTCGTCTTTCAAGATCCTTTCTCGTCACTGAATGCGGTACACAGTGTTCGCTATCATCTGAGCCGCCCCTTACGACTATATGGTCACGCACGCACGACGGCTGAAGAGACCGCTCAGATCATCACGCTACTCAATCGTGTTAGCCTGAGTCCGGCAGAGCAGTTTATTGAGAAGTATCCTCACCAATTGAGCGGTGGACAACGCCAACGTGTGGCTATCGCCCGCGCACTGGCCGTACAACCAGAGGTGCTGTTAGCCGATGAACCTGTTTCCATGCTGGATGTTTCGATCCGCCTGGATATCCTGAATTTGTTGCTGCGTCTCAAGGATGAAGAACAGCTCGCGTTGCTCTTTATTACACACGATATTGCGAGCGCACGTTACTTTGCTGAAGATACGCTGGTGATGTATGCCGGTCAGACAGTTGAGGGCGGTCCCAGCAAGGAGGTTATTCAACGACCCAAACACCCTTATACGCAGTTGCTGATCGCCGCTGCTCCTGATCCCCACCATGTACAGAAAGATGCCCAGAGTAAAGAAGCAGTTCCGGTCCGTGGCGAAATACCAAGCCTGATTACACCGCCAACTGGCTGTCGCTTCCACCCGCGTTGTCCATATGCTATGCCGGTTTGCCGCCAACGTTTCCCACAACGGATAGAGCTGGGTGGAGGTCATTGGACAAACTGTTTTCTCTATGGAGATGGCGAAAATAGCAGTGCTGAAAATGCTAAGGATCTTTGAGAATACAACACGATGTGCACACTAGATGACATCGCGGTGACATTGTTACCCGGCACATAATACCCATACGCCTTTAGAAATACGATGAGCACGGCCCTGGCGTCGTGATGCCCTTGCTGATTGAGGTAGAGAAAGATTATGTGCGGAGGCCCATGCCGTCTTGACTCCTTCGATAAACTTGGGCAGGTGTGCATTCTTGCTCTCTACATTATATAGCAGGTAAATGTCGAGATTGAACGGAGGGGGACCCAAACGCGGAAGTAAGGGATCTAATCGTTCAGTCTGGTACAGGTATGCCACGAATTGCCGAGCGCGAGAACCAGGGGTCCGGCAACTCATGGCACGTATTTTTAATACCAGGCCGTTTCCTCTTGAGAGGTGGTCTCATTGATGAGAGAAACAAGCGCCTGGATCGTAAAAGGTTTCTGAAGAATTGGCAAATGGGGGTAGTGCTCTCTGATAGGTACAAACGTGCTTTCTTGCGCCGCAGACATCAAAATCACCGGAACACTCTGTGGGTGAGCAAGCTGAATAGCTTCAACAATATCAATGCCTGATAGTTGGTCAAGGAAAAGGTCAACAATCACCAGATCATACGGTGGAGTACGCTTGGCTGCCTGTAAGGCCGAAATGAAAGACGGCGAGTTTCCATATGCTTCGACGATATGCCCATGGAGCGCAAGCGCCGTTTCAACCATCGTCAGTATTGCCGGGTTATCCTCGACAACACTAATATGCATAGTCCTAATATCCCTTCTTCAACATACATCAACCGTCACTACAGTTGTCAGCAGTCTTTACCATGTGCAGTATAATGCTGGGGCTTGGTTCGCGAGAAGCACTGGAGTGATGCAAAAATGATTCTGAAGTGATGCAAAGTTGCCTTTCTCGGGCAATAAAGCTAGACGCATGCGCTATAATAGGAGCAATTAGAGCGAATGACCGGGAACACGCATACATACCATCACCGATAGAATAGAGAGGAGCACACGCTGATGAATAGTGAGGCGCACGCACATTCCCCAGGAAAACTTAACCTCTTCCGTGAGAAAATTACTGTTGCCCGCCGTCAGAGCGGACGACTGCAAAGAGAACTTGCTGATGCTCTGGGCATCGATGCTCACGTGCTGAGTCGCAAACTGCATGGAGCGAAGCAGACATTTCTGACGCATGCCGAAGTGAAGCAGATCATCAAGACCCTGGCAGCCTGGGAAGCTATCACTACACAGGTCGAAGCACTCGATCTTCTCTCATTGATGGGCTTGCGCATGGAAAGCTTCTCCGCTCAGGAATGGCATACAACTCCATTGCAACGGCTTGAGTCAGCACCACCTGCTATAGCTTCCCCACCGCCTGTATCGCGCTCTCGCACTCCATTACCGACACCATCTACCTCACTGATTGGACGTGAATGGCACGTCCAACTCCTGCTAGAGCGTCTACGACAACCATCTGTGCGCCTCCTGACACTACGAGGGACTGGAGGCGTCGGCAAAACGCGTCTGGCATTGGAGGTCACGCGTGCCGCACAACATGATTTTGCCGACGGTGTTTTTTTTATCTCGCTGGCAACCATGCACGACGTACCCCTTGTCGTCTCAACTATCGTTCAGGTATTGCACCTTCCGGAGTCAATTACCGGCGGTGATCCTGACACTCAAAACGTATTGTCACATGAAGACTTGCTCAAAGGGTTTCTGCGTGACAAAGAAATCCTGTTTGTCCTGGACAACGTGGAGCAAATCCCAGAGATTGCATCTTTCATCAGCGATCTCCTAAGTAGCGCGGCAACGCTCAAGATGATGGTAACAAGTCGCACCGTTCTTCATTTATATGGAGAACATGAATTCGCTGTTCCCCCCCTCGCCGTCTGCCCACCCGAGCAACAATCTGGCCCCAATGCTATCTCGATGTTTCCTGCCATTCGTCTTTTCGTCGAACGCGCCCAGGCCGTCAATCCTACGTTTCAGATCACTAAATATAATGCCGCAACTATCGCCTGTATTTGCACACGCCTGGACGGACTGCCCCTGGCAATTGAACTAGCGGCTGTGCGCACAAAGGTGCTGCCTGTGTCGATGATCCTGCAACGGCTGGCCGATGGTACAGGGCAGAATCTGACATTTCTGCGCTCTACAGCGCACAATGTGCTCCAACGCCATCAGACCTTACAGAAGACACTGGACTGGAGCTATGAACTGCTTGATCCATCACAACAATGCTTGTTTCGACGCCTCAGCGTGTTCTCCGGCGGCTGGACACTGCATGCGGCCATGGCTATCGGCATGGCAGAAAACCAGGCCACAACACTGGATGATGTGCTTGAGCACATAGAAGCGCTCATCGATCACAGCCTGGTACAACGGATGTCGCGCGAAGAGGGTTCTTTTGAGGAACACGCAGAGCCACGCTTCCATTTCTTGGAGACCATCCGTGAATACGGGTTGGGACGCCTGGAAGCTTGCGGAGAACGGGCAAAGCTGCAACGGCAACACGCAATCTATTACCTGACGCTGGCTGAAGACATCGAGTCTGACCTGTCCAGTCCTCAGCAGGCTATGGTGGTTGCGCAACTGGCCTACGAACAGGATAATCTGCGCACGGCCCTGACATGGGCGATTGAACACGATGAAGCCGCCATAGCTCAGCGCATGTGCAGCGCTCTCGGGAACTTTTGGGAAGCACGAACTCAGTTCCGCGAAGCTCACCGCTGGATCGATACAGCACTACAGATGACTCCAGAGACGTCACCAGCCATCCGGGCAAAAATCCTGATGGCGGCATCACGTCTCGCCCTATGGGAGATTGTCTGCGAGCACTCACGTGAGTTGGCCCAGCAGGCATTGACACTCTACGAAGCCAGTGCCGATAGTGTCGGAAAAACATGGGCAATGTTCCAAATTGGCGATACCTGGCATATGCAAGGCGAATACACACGAGCTACCGGCTATCTTGAGGAGAGCGTGCAACTCTTCCATGAGCAAGCAGACTGGCGCGGTTATGCTTTTGCGCTGAGTAGATTAGGAGCTATGGAGATACTACAAGGGAACTTTCCGCAGGCTCGCACAAGGCTGAATGAAGCGGTGCCACTGCTCAGAGAGTATAGTGAACCGGGCTTACTCAACGTCACACTTGTCTACCTGGGCACACTAGCCATAGTCCAGAGCGATTTCATAGAAGGTATCCACTATCTGCAAGAGGGACTGCACCTGGCACAACAGACAGGCAATCGTTACATGCTTGCTACCGATTTGATTGCATTCGGTTGTTTATTAGGAACGATCCATGGGCCGATCTACGCTGCGCACGTGTGCAGTGCAGCGGAAGCGTTCTTTGAGAGCCTACATACCGCGCTGCCTGCCGCATACCGTCCCCTCTACAATACTTACCTGGACAGCTTGAAATCACAGGTCACAGAAATAACATGGGATGCCTGGTGGACAGAAGGGCAAGCGCTCTCCTCAGAAGAGGTCATTACCCTCGTACTTACTGCGTGTGAGGCACTAGGAGACAATGTATAAGCACGTTGGCTTTACTGTGAGCGTTCTGTGATGGCACAAAGGCCATTGTGATCCCGCTGTAATGCATAGCCACTATGCTAGAAGAAGAGATGTGTAATGAATTCTTGTGATGAGAGGAAAGCATATATGTTTGATGAACTTGATCAGGCTCACATTGATCAGCTCTTGCGCACCGAAGCGGTCGGACGTCTTGGATGTCACGCAGAAGGTAGGACCTACGTGGTCCCGATTAGTTATGTATACGATGGCAAAAACATCTACGGGTACTCCATCGGTGGAATGAAATTGCACCTGATGCAGCGCAATCCCGAAGTGTGCTTTCAGGTGGACCATATCCAAAATCAGTCGAATTGGCAGAGCGTGATTGCCTGGGGCACGTTTGAGGCATTGGAAGGCGATGCAGCTACGCAAGCAGCGCAGTTATTCGCACAACACGGCCTCGCTCTCATAGCCAGTGGTCAGTCTTTTCACTACGTAGGAGCAAAAGATAGCCACCATATCGATAGCACACAGCAGCATATAACTGTCTATCGTATTCACATCACAGAAAAAACGGGCAGATTTGAAAAGACGACATGAAAAAATGGAAGCCATGCAGTGGCGAACGCTGGTTCACTCACGCCACTGCATGGCTTGAGATCGCAGATGAAGCCTGCCCTATTTTGCCAGAATCAAGATGCTAAATCCGCCTAAAACGCGCGCTGCAAAATCCTTGTTCAAGGCGAAAGCGAGCTTTCTAGGACCAAGCATCAACTTTTTCTTAAACGTATTGGATACAGCTATCGCACGTGGGGTATAGCAATAATCTAGTATCTCGTAACCAGCATCTTGCACAATAGCTAGGGCCAGTTCTTTCGTAAAATAATGGATATCGTACGTTTTACGCACGTTCAATAGTGTATTGCGACGAAGGAGAGAAAGCACCGAAAGTTCTAGTGGTAAATGAATCAACTTATGCTCAGCTCTGGGTTTCAAATTGCGCAAGAAGGCATAATAATCCTCAATATGCTCAACAACATCTACCATAAGCATGAGATCATAATGAGCATTGCCTTCTTTGCTAAAATCACCCTGTTGATAATGCAACCGGTCGTTCTCTTTACCTTTACAGATCTGTATAGCGTCAGGGGACACTTCATACCCATCGAATGTGCAGGATGGGTCCATCTGCTTTTGTAAATAGGCAAGAATTCCACCAACTCCACAACCAACCTCACAAATCGTTTGCGGAGTTAGATGATGACGCGTAAGCATGTGAAGTAGCTGAGTGGCTTTCCATGGCAAGTCCTCCGCATGCCAGCTCGGGGCGACTTCACGATACTTATTAGACACATATACATTAATAAATTCCACATCACACCTCTCGCTATTATCTTCAATGAACTCCTAACATACAACTAAAACAATATAATCTCATTATGCGCCTGGGTATCAGGTTGCCACGCCGAACGCATTAACGGACAACACGACCAGTTTCTGGACACCTCCTTTTTTGCACCACGCAGCGGCTCTTTCCATACTCACATTCTTCATCTCTGCCCCATAGTATTCGCTCTATAGTTTTACGTGAGAAGAATCCCATGTTGGCTTGACGAGATACTTCAGCTTGCATAGCACAACGAAAAAGTTCTTTTCATTTTTAGTTCTCTTCATTTTTAAAGTAAGCTCAATTCTACAGTATTGCACTCATTTTTGCAACACTGTCTATGTACGAAAATCGAATCCTACCTCCATATCTTGATGCTCCCCCAGCACTACGGTACCAAAGAAGAGCGGGCCTAAGAAAATGGAAAGTTTTCCCTCCCATCTCCTTGTAATCATGCCAGATATCGGCTACTCTTCTCATGGAAGAAATCGTCGTTACCAAGGATCAACATTCATCGCTCAAGCTCGCAGATAGTGTCTGGTTTCAGTTCAATGCTGACAAAAAGTGTGCGCGTTCCAAACACTATCTCAGAGAAATGAGTCTTTACATACGGCTGGAAAGGAAAGAGCGATGGAATTGGACAGATTGGTTGATCGTGGTACAGACCAATTGATAGCGAAATCAAACATGTATGGAGAAAATCCTGATGGATACGAAACTGATGGATATGACCATAGAGAAGAGGTGAAGAAACAGAATAGACGAGACCATGCAGAAGGTTCCGAATAATCTCAATGAAGAACTTCAATAAGGAGCATAGAGTAGAAGAATAAAGTGGTCACTGAAGTACCATTGTGAAAATACATACGGGCAACGCCTACGCAGCAGGCGACCTGATCGCCCGCTGCTCCTCTCTCTACGATCTCCCAAAAGAGTAACATCATGAGAGTCTGTCCTGATCTACCCCAGCGCCACAGTTCATACCCATATTCAGAAACGCGTTCTTATTCCACCTGACAACGCTGCTGCCGCAGCACATTTCTCATCTGAATGCAAGGCAATATCAGTCTTTTCGACGTTCCAACGCAACAACCGGGATTACGCGCGTTGTCTTTGCTTGGTATTCAGCAAAGCCAGGCATGAGCCGCGCCTGCTGGGCGTACAGCCGATCTCGCTCCTCACCAGTTATAACGACAGCCGTGACATCGAAGATTTCAGTACCGACCTCGACGGTAGCTTGCGGATGAGCTAGCAGATTATAGTACCAATCAGGACTGCTTGGTGCACCTCCCTTGGAAGCAATTATGATCAGACGATCTCCATCGAGCGTATATACCAGTGGATTCGTGCGCCGTTGTCCACTCTTAGCGCCCGTCGTCGAGAGCAGCAGTAAGGATGCACCCTCGAACTGCCCACCAACCTTCCCCCCGTTGGCGCGAAACTTCTCGATTATCTGACGGTTCCAGTCGTTCATTTCTACCATTGTTTGTTCCTCCTAAAATTGCCGATGCTGACTACTTATGGCATCTTTTTCGCATTGCTTCCCTTATGATACCAAAGATAGCGGCTCGTTTGCAAATTCTCCGATCCTTCCCATAAGCCAATACCGCTTAACTATGTTTCAACACTGCAAAGATAAGCTGCGACTAAAATATACCCATAAGCATTCAGAAACGCCACTCTCGTTGCGTTTCTGAATGCTTATGGGTATATCCAACGTAAAAAACATCATCGATGAACGTCTCTACAAGAGAAGATGCAATTGAAAAAGGAGAATTGGCATGACAGCAATAGCGAATGTGCTCATCTCGTTGATCACACTTTTTCAAAACCCCGATGCCACTGTGGCAGATACGTTTGTCTTTGCTTTCGTGATCACGATGCTTGCGTACCACAGTAAGCGCTGGCGGCACTATCAAACAGCGGAAACAGAGGGAAATATAGCCTTTACCTACCGCTGGCACGACCACATGGGGAAACCACAGTGGAGCTTTACAAGTAGTTGGGCTACGACCATCACTACAATCGGAGCTGTTCTTGGCACAGTGCTGGCCGTAGCTCTGCCCAATCAAATAGAGCAGTTTTCAAAAAATGGTGTGATGGCGCTCAATTTATTTTTCGGCCTGGTGGCGCTTGTCGCGCCTCTGCTCTATAGTGCCATTGGCGTTCACGTACGCGCGAAAGATGAAGATAAGGAGCTGATCGAATATCAAGGCTTTGTGTGGATGTTTTTTCTCACCTGCTGGCTGACCTTATGGGCCGTTCTCGGACAATTGGTCGCTGTTACCAGTACGATTACTGTGCTCGTTGCTTCCCCTGGACTGCTCCAACCAGTCTTTATCATGGCAGTTATCGTTGCTATGCTGGGGGTATCATCCTATGCGATAGTGACTATCCCCTGGACAATCCAGGATCAACTTGGGCAGATTGAAATAGTACAACCCACACAGAGGCTCTCTCAGCGTATGCGAGCAGCAGAAATTTCTCGTTTCTTCCTCTCAGAACGAACTCCTGACCTCACTTAACAAACCATCCGCAGTGCAAACGCAACTAATGGAAACCATCCAGGAGCAAGATATACAGAAGACATATACACTACACCAAAACCGGACCGTTCAATCTGCCAAAGGCACATGGAATCTTCTTTAAGCAAGCAACAAAAAGGTTGCAGTTGCAGAGACGCGGTTAGAGGCTATCATACATGGCTCTTGACGCCAATTCAGGCCATGTGCTATAAATGAAAAACGAATCATTGCATGTTATCAATTGATATGTACGGGAGCTTGGGGAAGCCGGGCTGAGAGGGTGGCTAAGAGACTCGCCACCGACCGTTGACCTGATCTGGATAATGCCAGCGCAGGGAGCGACACTTCTTATTCTTATTAAGGAGCGTCTTCTTGGGACACTGGCCTGTATGCTGTCGCCAGTGTCCTTTTTGTTGCCTTGCGCCATGTTTGCTCACGGTTGAAAGGAGATCGCTGTATGCAAAAAGAAGAAGTTGATAATATAGGTAGATCTGAAGCTGCATCTGACGAATTTCTTAAAGTCGAACGGCGCGGAATGGAGCCAATACCTGATGCAGAACGTCACGGGTCGCCGCGTGAACTCGCCCTACTATGGACTGGCGCGATGGCAAATTATGTCTCTCTGCTGACCGGCGCTCTGGTGATTGGCGCGCCCGTCGTCATCATGGGACGGGGACAACTGGGCCTGCTGGATAGTGCACTTGCCATCATTGTGGGCGCAGCGCTGGCGGCTATTATCCACGGCCTGTTAAGTGTCACTGGCGCAAGAACAGGGACACCGCAGATGATTTTCGCACGCGCAGTGCTAGGTCATCGCGGAGCATATATCAGCGCGGCTTTCACCTGGATTATGGCGGTCGGCTGGTTCGCTATCGATTGCATCATTGGTGGCTGGGCATTAGTGCAACTCCTCGGCATCTTCGGCATCCCCAAAACGACCGAAGTTGCTATGGGAGCTATCACTCTTGTGCTGATTTTGTCCGTCATTGTAGCTGTCTATGGACACCAGACCGTGCATGTCTTCGAGAAATATGGCGCACTCGTCTTTATGGCCTTCTGCGTCTTGCTCTTCGTCGTCTTGCTGCCAAAGATCCATTGGGACCTGCCAACAACAGTCCACGGGCTGCCGCGCTTCGCAGCCATGGTAGTGGGAGCCAGCTATATCTATGCGCTGGTCGCCTCGTGGATTCCCTTCGCCTCCGACTACTCACGCTACCAACCACGCACAGTGCCAGCAAGGCGTATTGCCTTCTGGTCGGGTCTGGGCATCGGCCTGCCAACAGCGCTGCTTGGTATATTAGGAGTAGCGTTCTTTACGATCAACCCCAACAATGCCGATCTGCTCAGCGTCATCACCGCAGCAACCCCTTCCTGGTTGACTGTGCCATTCCTGCTCTTTGTGATCCTGGGAGAGATCTGGGCTAATTATTTCGACGTCTACACAGCGGGGCTGGTGGCCTTAGCCATGGATATTCCACTGAAACGCTGGTGGTCGGCACTGGCCTGCGGTATCATTGGTGCCATATGCGTCTATGGCATTGGCCTGTTCTCGCACTTCAACCAGGCTCGCACATATACTGAGCTTACAACCAGCTTCCTGGGCTTCTACGAAGATTTTTTGCTCCTGACCTACCTCTGGGTACCAGCATGGGCCGCCGTCCTACTCATCGACTTTTTTGTGTTTCGCCGTGGACGCTATGCAGCGGAGCAGTTGACACAAGGACGCCAGGGGTTTTATTGGTATCGTAGAGGCATCTTTTGGCGTGCTTTAATTGCATGGCTGCTTGGTTTTCTAGCGACGATCCCTTTTATTAGCTCAGCAACTTTACCCTGGCTCTCTCAACCCTGGCAGGGTCCGCTGGCACACCTGTTAGGCGGCATGGATATCAGTGGCATCGCAGGAGCAGTGGTGAGCGGCCTGCTCTATTACGTACTCGGTCGCCGCTATTTTAGCCGCAGCACAGATGCAGCCGTCGTTGAGTAGGAAAGATAACGCTTCAGATAGAGTATAAACCTCGCGTAGGGCCGAGCGAAGCGTCCCTCGTAGCCGGTCCCACGCGACCTGCACACCACCTGAATAGTATGAGGAAGGATATATACACATGAGTGAACAGCAGCCAGCCATGCCACGCGCACTGACCATCGCCGGTTCCGATTCGGGCGGAGGAGCGGGTATCCAGGCAGATTTAAAAACGTTTGCGGCGCTTGGCGTCTATGGGCTTTCGGCTATCACAGCTATCACAGCCCAGAATACGCTGGGGGTGAGCGGCGTACAGGATATATCAATCGCTATCATCGAGGCACAAATTGATGCAGTAGTAGAGGATATTGGCACAGACGCAACAAAAACCGGTATGCTCTCCAGTCCCGAGATCATTGAAGCGGTGGCCGGACGCGTCAAAAAGTGGCACTTGCGATTAGTAGTAGATCCGGTGATGGTAGCGAAAGGTGGTGCGTCTCTGCTCTCCCCAGAGGCGGTGGCAACGCTGCGCTCAACGCTGCTGCCACTGGCGGAGATCGTTACACCCAATCTGCCCGAAGCAGAAGTGCTAACAGGACAGCATATCGAGACGCTGGACGAGATGCAGGCAGCCGCGCGCGCTATCCATGCACTGGGTCCACGCTCTGTCGTTGTCAAAGGCGGTCACCGCGCAACCGATCCGGTCGATGTCTATTTCGATGGGATACACTGCATCGAACTGCGCGAGGCAACGTATTCAAACACAACATACACATGGGACCGGCTGCACGTTTTCGGCAGCCATTACCGCGCTACTGGCACGCGGTTGGACTCCAGAAGAGGCCGTCGCACGTGCCAAACGCTATGTAACAGGAGCCATACGCCATGCTCCAGGCATTGGGCATGGTCACGGTCCCACCAACCATTTCTGGCTCTGGGAACAGGTCCAACAGATGGCAGAAGAATAATACGCAATAGCCAGGAGATGAAACCCTGAGCGCCGCTCAGAAAGTGAGTATTGCCTGATGTCAGACACATCTCTATCACGACTCGCTCTGCATGTCCTGACCGACCGCACATGGTCACGCGGGCGTGACACACTTACGGTCGCCAAAGCCGCACTGGACGGTGGTGCCACCGTCATTCAGCTACGCGATAAAACGGCCAACACACATGATCTCGTCAAAGAAGGTCTGGCGCTGCGCGCTTTGACACGCGAACGGGGAGCGCTGCTCATCGTCAATGATCGCATTGACGTGGCATTGGCCGTCGATGCTGATGGCGCACATGTGGGACAGGAAGATATGCCTGCGGCACTCGCCCGCCAATTGCTGGGACCAGAGCGCATGCTGGGCGTTTCAGCCGGGAACATCGCAGAGGCCACAGCCGCCGTTGCCGCCGGAGCTGATTACCTGGGAGTTGGTCCCATCTACGCCACAAGTAGCAAGGCTGACGCCGGACAACCTGTCGGCCCACATTTGCTGGCAGCTATCGCGTCCCGTTTTTCGATACCACAAGTAGCGATAGGTGGGATCACGATCCACAATGCAAGAGAAGTCATACACGCAGGAGCGACGGGCATCGCTGTGATTACCGCCGTTGTTCATGCCGAGGATATTACCGACGCCGCCCATCAACTGATAGAGATACTTGACACGTAAACCAATATATACGTTCACATTTCCATACCTCTCCTGCCTAAAAGTACTAGACAACCATTAAGAAAACATAAATATGCTAAGCTACTACTATCTATTAGACTTATTGCTACGTCTTCCTATCCTAAATCAGGTAAAGGGGTTATATGGAAAGCATGGAAAGTCTTTCTCAACCTTTAAATCAATCCAGAGAAAACGTCCAACCAGTACGAATTATCTCCCAGCTTATGCAGAGTGCAGCAAGCATGTACCATATGGATGAGTTGTTTCTCTGGATGGCAAACACATTTGTACAGCAACTGGGCGTGAGCGCAGTCCAGTTCTGGGTTACGCAGGCATACATGGGCGGGAAATACCATATCGAGTTACGTAGCGTCGCCAGTCAGAACCCATCTCTATCGCAAGATACCTACACTAACCCCTGGATTACTGCATTGGTGAAACGTATGTTCACGGAACGCCGAGGCATGACATCTGTAGATATAGCCCACGTTCTTACACCATATCAGGCCAACACATTCACACGCTACAATCTCCATCACTGGACCAGCAGTTTCTTAGAGACGCGTGAACTGCTGCCACTCACTGAACATGAGTCATCACAAGAGAAAATTCCCACGCCCCTCAATATGGTCGTTTCCTTCTTTACACAACAACCGCCTGAACAGCATCAGTTACGAGCGGTCAGCTTCATCTTAGATCAATCTCTGCGCATCGCTATAAGTCGCAAACTCCTCACCTCAACATGGCAGCCGCTGTCAGCAGAGCCACCGATACAACAACAACTCGCTCGCCTTGTACCTCAACAGATACACAACGCTAAAATAGAGCAGAGCAGGAATCCATTTGCTGACGCGGTAGTTATTGCAGAGAAAAAAGCCCGGCAACTTTATTTTTTGATCGATGGTTATAGAAATGTCACCGAGCTTATGCAATTAATGTGTTTCAGTCAAAAAGAGATTGCCGAGACACTACAGTTTCTTTTTCAGCAACACTATATTCATCTCTACGAACCGGGAGGACAACTGGTAGACCCAACCCTATCTATTCAAAGCGCTCTAAAGCAGCGCTGAAGATGCTTAAACGCAGAGTATATGCTGTTTTTTCAGATATTGCCGCATCAGCCTACAATATACATGCTATTTAAGCATGTGTCTGAAATATGCACACTTTTTGCCAGTATCACATTGAAGCCAGACACACTCTAAGAGGAGGAAAGAAGCTCTAATGAATGCCGTATCGTTTGCTAACACAACGCTTTTTCTACTAGGTGTCGTTTGCACCATCCTTGCCATGCGCGCTCTTTACGTCTATACATTGTCGCGCAGCACGATGCTCTTCATTATCGGGGTAGCAATAGGTACTATTGGACTAGCTATCTTTTGCGGATTCGCAGAGAATGTCCACCTGACCACATATAACACACAATGGGCATGGTACGTGGGTTCAAGCATTGGAGCCTGCTTCCTTGTCATAAGTTCGTTGGTAAAATCAAATGCACAATTGCAGCGCGTGAGGCACTGGCAGATGGTCGCCAGCGGCGCATTTCTCCTCGTTGTGCTGATTACACCTACTTTGCCTGCATTCTCTAGCCCTTTTATACCTGCTACCTTCAATATTTTCCGCACGCTCATTTATTGTGTTGGCTTTATCCGCTATGCGACACTCTCTTCCTCGAAAGGCACACGTTTTACCTTACTTATGAGCGCTGGTTTTTTATTGATTGGCGTTGGATTTGGCATATTCACGCCACAAATATTCCAACCGAGTCTGGCTGTGCTATCTATCATAGGATCCACCATGCGTATGTTAGGCTATACGACATTGTTGCTAGCTTACACTGTCGGGTAAACTATCACCCTTGACATTTGCATCAGGTGGTGGCTATAATACGACCGGTTACGATCCATCCGCCCTTGGGGAGGTGAATCGTGAAAAAGAAAGCGACATGATATGCTGACACAAATTGTTGTCGTCCGTGCCGCTTTAGATCAGGTGAGACGCGCCATTCTTGAGCAACATATCGATAAGTGTGTGTCTAGCGCGATACAACGCAGTCGCCCAGATGAAGTTATGCGCGACGTCAGAGATGCGTTAGACCGTTTTATCTAACAATAGGGTGTTATCCCCACCATTTATTAAGGAGTACTACATTTATATGGACCCTGCTAGTAGTCAACCTCCCAGTACATCGGAGGTCATACTATGCTCAGGGAACGGTGTTGATTTGATCTGATAGCCTGCTTCCTCTCCTGGTTCTCCGCTATCTGCTCACCTCTCGCTGTTCCCCCCATATCCCTGCTTACCAGAAGCAGTGCGAGAGCGCTGAAGCAGTTCTTCGTTCCTGTTCAAGTACAGGAAAACAAGTGATACGTGTCTTCTTTGCTCTTCCGCAGCCAGTCTCTTTTTATACATTGACAAGAAATACATCATGCACGGTCCTACGACGAGATAACTTCGTGCGTAGAGCTACGGTAATGCTCTACATAACCTGAATGGAGGTGATACGGCGTGGACGCCGGTCCCGAACGACGGAATTTCCGTCACACACATTTATTACGAGCACGTTTTATGGCACAGAGCCTTCGTCCGTGTCGCGCTGTAGCGCACGCGACCAGGGAGACGCTACGTTTGTAGGAAGATCGTCTATCCTCTGTGCATCCTGACCATAAAAGGAAGTATGGAGGTACGCAATGGCCCAGGTCTATATTCCTGAGAATCCTCGTGAGCGCGAACAGCTCCAACAAGGAGCAACGCCCAAAGAAACGCAAGCCACGCTCCGCCGCGATACAGCCGCCTCCCGACGCTTCGGAGGTGTCGATTTTATTCTCATCCTCGCCATTCTCGGCGTGAGCGGCTTTCTTGCAATGGCAGCCGCACGCTGGGCAGCACCACTCACACCGACTGTGACGATCAATCTCTCGCCCCTGGCATTACCCGTCTATGCAGGGTACTCTTTATTACGTATGATCCTTGGCTATCTGCTCTCGTTGATCTTCACCCTGGTATATGGACATATCGCGGCTACAAACCGCCATGCCCGTCAAATCATGGTCCCTCTGCTGGATATCCTGCAAAGCGTGCCGATTCTCTCCTTTCTCCCGGTGGTTTTGCTGGCGCTGGTAGCCGCATTTCCCCATTCCAACGTGGGACTGGAACTGGCAAGCATCATCCTCATCTTTACCAGCCAGGCATGGAATATGACCTTCAGCTTCTACCACTCGGTGCGCACATTACCCAATGATCTACGAGAGGTAACAGCTATCGCACGTTTACGTCCCTGGCAACGCTTCCTCAAACTGGAGGTACCAGCATCGATGATCGGGTTGATCTGGAACAGCATGATGAGTTGGGCTGGCGGCTGGTTCTTTCTGATGGCGGCAGAGCAAACAAAACTGGGGAGCCGCTCTTTTCAACTGCCAGGACTCGGCTCCTATCTGCAAACAGCCGCCGACCGGGGCAATACGGGAGCACTGCTGCTCGGACTCCTGACGCTCATCGTACTCATCGTGCTGCTCGACCTGCTTTTCTGGCGTCCACTGGTCGCATGGGCCGATAAATTCAAGGTCGAGCTGAGTAGCGCTAGCGAGACTCCGACTTCGCCGATCCTGGATGCTCTCCAGCGTTCTGCGCTGCTGGCAGCTATCAGCCGCAGAATGCTACGCCCTCTTGGTGAGCGCATCGCCTGGGTACTGAACCGCCTGCAGCCGCTCAATACAGATGTCATCATTACAGAGCACAAAAAGAAACGGATACTGCCCACCAAAAAGATTGTCAGCTTGCTTGTCTTATTGCTCGTCTGCGCCTTGCTCCTCTATGGACTCTGGAGCGCCTTACACATGCTGATCCAGGTCAGGGCCGCAACCTGGGGCACACTGATGCTGGCAGCAGGCGCTACCTGGCTGCGCACACTCGCGGCAATGGTGATTGGGGTAATCTGGACGGTGCCTGTTGGTGTTGCCATCAGGACTCTCACCGCGCTGGTCACGACGCATGCAGCCGATTGTGCAGGTCGTTGCCTCTATCCCGGCGACCGCGTTGTTTCCCGTACTGCTCCTGGCATTGATTCGCTTGCCAGGTGGACTCTCGCTCGCAGCCATCCTGCTGATGCTCCTGGGCACACAATGGTACATCCTTTTTAACGTCATCGCAGGCGCGATGGCGATCCCAACCGACTTACGTGAAGCCACCACCATCTATCACGTTTCATCCTGGCGGCGTTGGAAGACGTTGATCTTGCCTGCGATCTTCCCTTATCTTGTTACAGGGCTACTCACAGCCAGCGGTGGCGCGTGGAATGCTAGCGTGGTCTCAGAATTTGTCCAGTTTAATCAACATACCGTGAGCACATTCGGCCTTGGTGCCAGCATCGCCAGTGCAGCAGCGGCTGGATCAGGACACTTCCCTGACTTGCTCGCCGGTACACTCTTGATGGCCGCAGTCGTCGTCATCATCAATCGCCTGTTGTGGAAACGCCTCTATGCGCTGGCAGAGCGCCGGTACACGCTGGAATAGTGTTGTTGTTTCAATCCCATCAAACAGGTCGTGTTAAAGAACGTGCGCTCCTGCTGCCCTATTAGAAAGAAAGTATACACACAAAACCTTAAAAGATCAAATGATACGTCAGGAGCAGAAGGTACTGTCGAGAAGGAGAACATATCATGAGCCTATTCAATCATACACACACCAATACAGAGCATGTGGCAACGGAAAACGAGATATTGCTAGAGGCACGCCAGATTTGCAAAACCTTTGACGTAGAAGGCAAGACACACGGCGCACAGCCCAAACTCGTTCTGGACACCGTTCAACTCCAGGTCGCGGCAGGTGAATTTGTGGCGCTCCTGGGACCTTCCGGTTCTGGCAAGTCGACGCTACTTCGTATCCTGGCGGGACTGCTGCATCCTTCGAGTGGAGAGGTTTTATTTAAGGGCTATGCCCAGCACGGTCCCAATCCACATCTCGCTATCGTGTTTCAATCTTTTGCACTTTTCCCCTGGCTCACCGTCTTGCAAAACGTTGAGCTGGGTCTGCAATCGCAAGATACACTCACCCGCACGCAGCGTCTCAAACGAGCACTCGCCGCTATCGATACCATTGGACTGGATGGCTTCGAGGACGCGTACCCCAAAGAACTCTCTGGCGGTATGCGCCAGCGCGTTGGCTTCGCACGCGCGCTGGTGGTTGAACCAGAATTGCTCTTTATGGATGAACCATTTAGCGCTCTGGACGTGTTGACCGCCGCTAATTTGCGCAAAGAGCTGCTTGGCCTCTGGGAATCGCACGCGATACCCACGCGCGCGATTGTGATGGTCACACACAATATCGACGAGGCCGTCGCTATGGCTGACCGCATCATCGTGTTAGGGGCAAATCCCGGGCATATTCGCGTCGAGCTGCCAGGGCTACCACGCGCCGTACGCAAGCAGCCTGGCGAAGCAACTAATCAACTGGCCGATCTGATCTATCGCATCATGACCAGCCCAAAGACGGATGTCTCTTTACTGCTAGCAAAGCTCTCACCGCAGGCAACAACGGGACCATTGCATATGACCACAGCAGCAGCAACCTATCAAGGCTTGCCACATATCTCTATCGGCAACTTGACCGGCCTGATCGAGATGGTGCATGCACGAGGAGACAGAGTTGATCTCTACCAGATCGGTCGCGAGCTGCAATTAGAATTCGACGAACTGCAACCATTGTTAGAGACAGCCGACCTGCTAGGTCTGGGCGATGTCCACGAAGGGGATCTGGTCCTGACGACACAGGGACGGCGCTTCGCAGAAGCGGGCGTGCTCGAAGAAAAACAAATCTTCCGCGAACAGGCTCTGGCGCGTATTCCTCTCTTGCACCAGATTTTGCAGGTGCTCGAAACAACACCGGGGCATACCATGCCTGAAGAGTACGTCATGAGCCTGTTAAAAGAGCATGTCAACGAGGAACAGGCAGAAGAGCAACTGGAAACTCTAGTGGACTGGGGACGCTACGCCGAGCTGTTTACCTATCACGAGGACCGAGGTATGTTTCGTCTCGGAGAGCCTGAGGCCGCCGAAGCAGTCTGAAGCTCTGTATGTCTGCTCTCCCTAAGCTAGTGTTTGAAACGCGCACACTTTTCGTCGGTATTGAACTGAAACCAAACACTATCTTAATTTCGCCCAAATTAGCGCCACAGCCCTCAAGAAACCAGATAAGGGTATGTGTCAATAATTTGGACGAAATCGGGGCAATACCCTTACTTTCGAACTCAGGGCGGGGGCAAGCACATACGTTGATACTAAATCAAAAAGAAAGAGAAAAAACGCGGTTGAAAGCACGGACGATGGGAACGAGGCTCGCATTTGCGCCTACCATAGCGCTCCTTCCTGACGCACACCAGGTCAGCAGGAGCAGGCAGGTAGGGTTCAAGCAAGGCCGGGACGATGGGTTGATAGCGTCGAGAAGGGCGGATAAGTCCCTGCTGGTGGCCTTTGCGCACCAACAAACTGCACAGGCTCTCTCCCATGGCTCGTGCCGGGGCGTGAGCCAGCAGCTTGACCAGCACCGGCAAGGAGACCGCAAAGAGTTCCACGCCCGCCTCTGCGGCCACCCGCAGGTGCAAGGCATGCAGGATTTGAGCCAGGATGAAGGCGCACAAGAGTTGTTGGAGCACCAGGATGGGAAAGCTCGACCACCACAGGTGCAGACCCAACTCCCCTTTGAGCATTTTGAAAGCCAACTCGATATCCCATCGGCGAGCATACAAACGGGCGGCATCACTCATGCTCAGCAACGCCGGGTCTCGCACATTGGTCACGTAGCGATAGCAGATCCCAGCATGCTCAAACTGGATCAAGCGCACCAGATGCTTGGCTTTATCTGCGTTGTAGGCCCCCAGCCAGATAAGCGCATCCAAGGTCGTGCCTTGCTGCACGAAGACATGCACGATCTGGTAGGAGGTCTTTTCCCGCATCCGCGAAAGCCACCAATAGCCCTGATCGGTGAGCCAATCGAACCACGCGAAGCTGAAATAGCCCAGATCTGCCAGGATGAGGGTTCCTTTTGGATGCCAGCCAGCAGTTCTTCGACGAAGAGCTTCTCATTGGCAAAGACATCCTCTCGAAAGAGCACGCGCACCCACTGCTGTCGCTGGATATCGAAGAGGGCGGCCAGTTTGCCCACCAGCAAGCGGGCACTCTCCACTGGCTCTTCACGCACGTCCTGGCAGGTACGCCGGACCGCATTCGAGCGTACTTTGATCCAACGCCAGGATGCGGGTCGCGAAGGGAGCCAGGTCCCGGTCTTGCACCTGAGTCGTCCAAGGCAACACTGCCTGACTGACCCGCGCGAGCAGGTCGTCCAAGGAGTCCAGCTTGGCGTGCAGCAAGCGTTTGCGCACCGCGTCACGCGTCAGATCCAGGATAGGCAGATGGCCGATCCCGGTCCAGGTAATCAAGCGCCAAAGACTGGCAAAGCTGGTGGACCCTTGCAGCATTGTCTGCAGCATCGCCAGCCAGAGATGATCATGAGACAAGGTGGCTGGACGTCCCCGTCCACGCGTGACTGCCGTGGTCGGAGCACTCACCGATCCCGCAGACAGCACGTTGAGCAGAAGGGCAATGATCTGATTGGCCGGACTCTTGGGCATCTCCTCTTGCGTCGATGCGATAGAATGTTTCATGGAGGACCTTCCTTTTCGGAGAAATTTATGTATGAAAAGATTGTCCTCCTTTTCTCCCCTCCACGCAAGAGATTTCGCCATTTTGTCCTCCCTTTCTCTCTGGTTTCTTATTTAGTATCAACGCATGGGGCAAGCACCGCCCCTACCCGATTTTCCCCTCATGGACAGATATTCGCAAAATACCTTTGTTTATAGAACTCTAGCGTAGCTACACACGCATCTATCTGCATACCCAACCTCTCAAGCTGGGCCAATGGAGGAATTAATGATCGGGTGACAAAAACCGTGATAGCGTCAAAGGCATTTCCCTTACGCAACCGTTCGGTCGTCTTTTTATAGACCATTTCTACAAATCCTTCAGAAGTGTCTGAGACACATTCAGGAAGATAGGTCGCTAAGAACACAATTGCATCTCCATACAGGTTGTTATACTGACTTTCACATCTTTCTAAGCTAAAACCTTTAACTTCCTTCAGAGACACAAAATTAGTGATTTGTGCACGGAGTAACTGGAAATTTTGCATAATTTGTGCTAATTGAGTCAGTGCATCATGGCTGGTAAAAGCAGACTTTAAAGGGCCGTGAGGTGTAATATCGCGCTTCTCTTGTTGCGCCGGGAGACGAGTTTTCACATCATTGATAGCACGTTGTATACCACGAACAGCATTGAGGAACGCATGATCCAGTGTCTTCCAGCTAACCTTGTCAGTAGCAGGTTTGCCACCATCAGGTAATGGGAGAAGTTTACCGAGGGGCGTTTCTTGCCAGGGAAACGGGCGCAATATGATTGGAATGACACGAGCTTCCCCTTTGTTGTATCGTTCCATAGCGGGTAACACTTCTTGCTCATAATGCTCAGGCGAACCAACAAAATCTGCACTTACGAGAAGCAAAATAATGTGAGCAGCATGCAAGCGACTATCACGCTCAAGCTCCCACTCCATACCTGGAAGGGTATCATGTGCATATTCGATGCTGACATGCTGAAGCTCTAATACCCGCAAGTGTTTATGAAAACCTTCCATCAGACTCTTATCTTCTAGTGCATAGCAACAGAAAATCTTCAGTGTAGTCACTCTATCTGTGCGAAAGTATCCCTTCATCTGATGGAAAAGGTTACTCTCGCACATTCCTTTCTCATACTTTAACCGACCTGGCACCGACTACCAAACACAGGCGTTTTGCCACTGCCTAAAGGTTTGTTATCTGGGCTGGATCAAAGGTTATTTGTAGTCCGCTACTTACTCCAACCACAGCAGTAAGTGTATACGTTGTGTTCTGGGTGGGAACAAAGGCAAAGATTCCTTGTACGCTTACTGGATCACTGTTTGTGAGAGTACCGCTGTTCTGAGCGAAGGTGGCAGGGATCTGAGCTTGTGTACCACTGGCTAATAACTCAAACGTGTTTATTCCGTAGCCCATACTGCTCCCTGATACATTTTTCAGAGATATATTCCAGGTCATATTCCCATTTGCATCATTAACCTGAATAGTCGTAATTGTTACACGAATAGGGTCATTACAGTTTGTCCCACAGGTCAACAGCAGATTCTCGGTAATCGTCCCGCTTGCGACTGGTGCAGACTGACGGGGCTGCTGAAGTTGACGATGGAGTAGACCCGCTCGTTGCTGTTCCAGTTGACGATGTAGAAGTTGGCTGTTGCGGAATCTGTGTCGCTACTGAGGTCGGTTGCGGTACGACTGGAGGGGAACTGGCTGGACGGGTGGCGATCAGTGTTGCGCTTGTAGCGGCCAGGATAAGCACTAGAACAAACAAGATCAGAGTTGCGGTTCTCCAACCATTCCTCGATTTTGGTGATCCATCGAGCTTCCCCTGCAATCCCGCGCGATATTGCGTAGTCGGTCCTTCAGCCTGCGGAAGCTGATTATAATACAGTTCCTCTCCCGGAGGGTAACTTCCTTGTGATGATGGTAATGGCGGCGGCGGTGCAGATAGTTGGTCAGGTTGGGAATAAGACGAAGGCTGTCCGCTTAGATTCATAGGATCTTGTGGCGGTTGTTGCATTATATCTCCCCTGTGCTAATAATACAAAATTAGATAGAGGTAACTACTAATAATTATACATAAAAATGCTGCAATCATCAATAGAAATATCAATCAAGAGATGTGAAGAAAAATTGCATATAAGCAGACAAGCAGAGATTATCAAAGCCAAAACAAAAGCACCCAGGACCAGGACTTGCATGAAATAACGTTATAAGGAGTGAGATACTCTGGGAGTGAGGCGAGCAGTGGCGAACCATAATGCAAAAGTGCAAAGTTTCTCTCTGACTTTAGTCCCTTACGCTGAGATCAATAGTTCATAACTGCTACGGCGTTTTTCTGCGCAGCATAATAGCCCGATGAGCAGTAAGAGCGATGAGCAGTGCGATGAGATCACCCACAGTATAACCAAACATATTGATAATAGTTGCTTGATATATTGCGAAGCCATATTGTGCATAATCCAGTAAAAACAGCGGCTCATAGATCACGATAGCCAGAGCGCTGATCCAGAAAGCCCTCGGGTAATGCCCACGCGCATTGGCAACCGTCAGGCCAACCACAAAGGCAACCGCCAGCAGGCCCAGATCAGAAAACCAGAGTTGATTTGCAAGGCCAATAGAATCCACAGCTAAAACGATGATAGCGATACCAGCACCTCCCCATGGGCCAGCAAGCGCCGCAAAGAAAAAGAACACACAGTCCCCAATGAGTATCACCAGGATACTGATTCCTCCAGCACTAATTGACAGCATATAGATAATGCTGACCAGCACAGCACCCAGAATGAAAGCGATGATACGCTGCCTCGTAATTGCCCATACGCTTGCTT
This sequence comes from uncultured Chloroflexia bacterium, assembly GCA_963802635.1. Lineage (GTDB taxonomy): Bacteria > Chloroflexota > Ktedonobacteria > Ktedonobacterales > Ktedonobacteraceae > CAVTLG01. The sequence continues at coordinate 580,851 of CAWDJJ010000002.1, forward strand.
GCGTTGAGCCAGCGGATGGTCGTGGAACTTGAGTCATCTGCTGTGCTGAACCTGAACCGTGTGGTAATGGTGGCACGGCTGCATTGTATGGCGGTGGTGGTGGGGGCACGATTGTATTATACGATGACGGTGTTGGCACAACAGTAGGCGGTAGCACAGTTTCCTGTGTTGGTCTCGTTGCCAGAGCATGAGCAATATGCTGTAGTTCCTGCCGCACAACTTTCACATTGGTAGGACGCCTACTCTCATCCATATCCAACATTCGCGTAATCAGCGTTACGAGTTGGGGTGGTAACGCTGGGACCTCAGACGATAGCGCTTGCAGGTGCAATAACGCGGGTAACGGCTTATGACCAGAAAAGAGATGATAGAGAGTGGCACCCAGACTGTAAATATCTGAGCGCTCCGTCGTCTGAGCGAGTCCATATTGTTCTGGTGGTGAATAGCCCGCCGAGCCGTAGCTGACCGTATCTCTGGCCTGCCCCGGCTTAAAGTGACGCGCGATACCAAAATCGATCAGGTAGACATGACCGGTCGCGGTGCGCATAATATTACTAGGCTTCAGATCACGGAAGATAATCGGTGGCTGATGCGTATGCAGATAATCCAATACATCACACAACGTCAGCCCAATCTGCACCACTTCCTCTGGTGGCAACTTCTTAGCAGGAACACGCGACAGATACTCAGCTAATGCCTCGCCCTCAATGAAGCTCATCACCAGATACCAGCGCCCACCATCGGTGAAATGATCATGGATGCTCGGCAAATTGGGATGGTGCAAGCTAGCGAGCAAATGAGCTTCTTGCCTGAAGCTCTCAGTAGCCAGTTGCACCATGCCTGGATCGAGTGTGCTCTGACTCATTTCTTTGACGGCAACCATACGATCTCCCAACTGGGTGTCCTGCGCCATATAGACAGCCCCCATACCACCCTGGCCCACTGAATATAGCACACGATAGCGCTGGTTGAGCAATGTATGAGTAGGAAGCAAACCCGTAGGAGTAGCAGCCTGTGCGGCATCCGACTCTGCTACCGATAATGTATGTCCACAGGAAAAACAAAATTTATATCCATTTGGATTTTGTATACCACAGTTGTCACAATAATCCTTAGAAGATGCCATGTAGCCAAATCTCCTCTAATACCCATAGGTATTCAGAAACGCGTTCTTGTTCCGCCTGACAACGCGGCTCTCGCCGCTACTGCTACGCAGTCAGGCAGGCGAGGCGGATCTGCAACTGCCGTGACTCCTCTTAGACCGCCACAAACGCGGCTGTCGCCGCTCCTCTTAACACAGTCAGAAACGAAGCTAACGCTTCTAGCCTTCGGCTCATCTGACTGAGGGGAGTGCGCTTCGCTCATGTGGCGCAGCGGAGTGCGCCTTCGGCTCATCTGAATGCAAGGCAATATAACGGAACCTGCTGTTACTTATCACAAAGGCACTACTTTCGAGGTTTCAATAGAACAACTTTATAGAAAAGTTGAAACGTTGAAATATAGGTCCGGTTTCTGAGCTATGTGTCAGAACTCGCCCTAAAGTATAGCGTAGAGCTAGCATGGTTGCAATAGCTCAAGCAGTAGAGAGTAGGTAGCATTTTTTATGCATTTGAGGAAAACAGCAGCGCACGCGCATTCGTGATAAAATAAAACGGACAGAGCAACGTTGTGATCCATCCCAAATCATAGTCTGTTAGCCAGATATGCTGTGTCTCTGGTTTACACTACAAAGACGACCTGGGATGGTGAGTACTGATATGTCAATCTAGCATCGTTAAACCGACGGTGTGACCCTAAAAATAACGTACGTACTATGCACAAGCCAGGCGTGTCACGAGGGCACGCTCTTCCGGGCCAAACCAGGGCGCATTACCAGCAGCCGAGTTCTCCGCAATACGCTGCGCATGGCTTGTGGCCGGGATCGCAATATGGCAACGCTCATCGCTTAAAATCCATTTGAGCAGAACCTGTCCCCAGGTTGTGACACCAAAGGGTTCAAATGGCTTGAGATCCTCTCGTGAGGGAACACGCCGCATTAAACCGCCTTCGGCAAAAGGACGCATAACAATCACACCTATATGGAGATCGGCGGCGAGTGGCAGGATCTCTCGCTCTACTTCGCGCTGTAGGGGATTATAAGGGATCTGAATCACGCTGATACGCCCCGTACGCATGACCTGGCGCAATTCTTTGAAAGCTGCACTACTATAGTGAGTTGCGCCTATCGCACGAATATGTCCACTATCGCGCAATCCCTCCAGCAAGGCAAGATGTTCAAGCCAGTTGACAAGATTATGGATCTGGTAGAGATCAATAACGTTATCGAAAAACGCGAGCGCATGCCTGATTTGTACCTGTCCTTCACTACGTGTTGGACTCCAGACTTTTGTAGCAACCATAGCCTGCTCACGCCGCCCGCGCAGGGTTTCACCAAGCACGTGCTCAGCAGGACCATACATTGGCGAAGTGTCAAAGAAACGAGCTTCGACAGATAATGCCGTATCAACAATAGCACGAGCATGCTTCATAGCAGTCTCGCCGTGCATATCGAAAGTCCGCCACGTACCCATACCCACAACCGGTACACGCAGTTCGCTTTTCCCCAGCAATCGATATTCCATAGACTTCCCTTTCATACCATGCTCACAAGCAGGCTCCTGATTATGCAATGGTCATCTATACGCATTCAACTCGTCGCAGCAAACAGAAACGTTTCAGGTATAGCATACCACTGAGCAGAGGGCAATGGAGCGAAACTCCCTTCTTTCATCGGTGCTCAATGGACGTTTCTTTCCGACTCTGGCCGCAAGGTACTGTAAGTATGCTGCTAGTAAAGCTTGTTTTTTCCACGTCAAGTAAACAGTGACGCAATCGTACCACAGACATGCCGAGCTATCTCCTGCCCTATTTTCATATCAGGCTTCTCCTGCACATAAACCGCAATAATGTATGTTTTCTGCTTCAACGTCACAATGCCCGAAGAGTTCATGGCCCACAGGTTATCAGGACCAAGCACCCAGCCATCTTTTAACGCTACAGTACTGCCCTTAGGTGCGCTATCCCCTACTCCTACGCGCTGGTCAGGCTCAATATGCTCCATCAAGTAGAGAACGAGATTGCGGTCCTGGGCGGTCAGAATTTTGCCTGCATACAACAGCGTCAAGAGATTGACCATGGCCTGAGGGGTAATCAGACTGTAGCCCCAGGATGCAGGATCTGGACTCAGACCGCTAATGCCGATGCGCTGGAGATAGTGCGCGACTCCTTCTGCACCACCAATCTCACCGTAGTAAAGAGCTGAAGCTGAGTCATTATCGGAGTTCTCAATCATTGTGGTCAGCCAGTTCTTCTCATCATCATTCGGCTCACGACCCTGTCGCTCGGTCATATCCAGAAAAGTCAATATAATGGGCACTTTCATAGAAACTCCCCATAATAAACGGCCTACTGCCATTATAGATATAGTAGCGCTGACCGGTACGATCATAGACCACAACACCAACATCGTTCCCGAGACGAGCGAGGTATGCCGCCAGCGTCGGAGAAAGTACATCAACGGAGGCTTCCGCAGGCACATCTCCTGGCGAAGTAAAGGTAACGGATGCCGCCAACACCCAACCTATGTGTACGCTTTTGGGGGTTGTCCACTGTACGTGATACCAGAGCCTACCATCCTCCCAGACCGTGCCACCAAGAAGCATGAGTGGAAATTTTTGTCCCACATGAGCAACCACCTGACCCGTCCCGGCTACCGCAAGGAGCGCTGTCTCTCCCTGAACCCAGACGCTACGCGGCACACCAGGCATAGCCGTCGAAATACTCATCCTTTGGGAGCCAGATGCAGAGACACTTAAGGCCGACGGCGTGACTACTTCACCACTATCCAATGCACCATTTGCCGTTACTGACTCACGCGTCTGTGATGGAGATTCCAATCTATAAAAGGCACAACTTGAACTTAGAAGCGCTATTACCCCCAGCACTACAATTAGAAGAAAGATTCGATATACCTTATATTTACTATGGAGAGCACACATATAAAGCCAGACCATCTGTGTTACCATAAAAAACTTATTTTTCTCTAACACCCGGCTCATAATGCTACTTACGACTAATAATAACATATTGGAGCCAGGTGTTGTAAAACTCTAGCTGTTCTGCAAGCGAAAGTTATATTGCCTTACATTCAGATGAGAAATATGCAGCAGCATATTTCTAGCAACCTCCGCTCTGTCAGATGAGCCGAAGGCTAGAAGCGTCAGCTTCGTTTCTGACTGTATAAGAGGCTCGCCAGCAGCGTTGCCAAGCGGAATAAGAACGCGTTTCTGAATGCCTATGGGTATTACACGTTGCGGTGTTGGCGATAGCGTCGGATGAGCGTGTTTGTTGAGCTATCATGTGTCAGTCTGGGTACATCAGTGCTCTGAAGCTCTGGAATGATACGATTGGCAAGCACTTTGCCAAGCTCAACGCCCCATTGATCAAATGAATTGATATGCCAGATAGTCCCCTGTACAAAGACTTTGTGCTCGTAAAGCGCGATCAATCTGCCCAACGCCTCCGGTGTTAGACGCTCTAGCAGGATAGTATTTGTGGGATGATTGCCCTCAAACGTACGATGCGGCACCTGGAAGGACGGCACACCATCTGCGGCAACCTCTTCAGCAGTCTTGCCAAAGGCCAGGGCTTCAGTCTGCGCAAAGAAGTTAGCCATGAGCAGATCGTGATGCGGTTTTATAGGATTCAATGTTTGATTGAAGCCAATGAAATCACAGGGGATCAATTTCGTGCCCTGGTGGATAAGTTGATAGAACGCGTGCTGCCCATTGGTACCCGGTTGCCCCCAGATAATCGGTCCCGTCTGATAATTCACCAGGCGACCTTCTAGATCAACATGCTTGCCGTTGCTCTCCATATCAAGCTGCTGCAAGTACGCACTCAAACGCACAAGATATTGATCATAGGGCAAGATGGCAACGGTCTCAGCGCCAAAGAAATTGTTATACCAGATACCGATTAAGCCCAGAAGCACTGGCAAATTGCGCTCAAAAGGTGCCGTGCGGAAATGCTCGTCCATGGCGTGGAAACCTGCCAGCATCTGCCGGAACTGCTCAGGGCCAATGGCGATCATCAAGGAAAGACCTATCGCAGAATCATAGGAATAACGACCGCCAACCCAATCCCAGAACTCGAACATATTGGCTGTGTCAATACCAAATTTCGCGACCTCTTTATCGTTCGTCGAGACAGCCACAAAGTGCCTGGCTACAGCCTGCTCATTGCCCAACGTACTGACACACCACGCCCGAGCAGAACGCGCGTTGGTGAGAGTTTCCAGCGTCGTAAAGGTTTTGGATGAGACAATGAACAACGTTTCAGCAGGATCAAGACCACGCACAGCTTCCGCGAAGTCGGTGCCATCAATATTCGACACAAAGCGGCAGGTCAAATTGTGGTCACTGTAATGTTTCAACGCTTCGTAAGCCATAGCAGGACCCAGATCCGAACCACCAATACCAATATTGATTATGTTACGGATACGCTTGCCTGTATAGCCCTTCCACTCACCACTGCGTACCCGATGAGAGAAGTCCGCCATCTTATCCAGTACAGCATGGACCGCTGGCACAACATTTTCGCCATCAACAATGATCGACGCGTTTCTGGGAGCGCGCAGCGCAACATGCAGTACAGCGCGGTCCTCGGTCACGTTGATCTTCTCGCCACGGAACATAGCATCGATGCGTTCGCGCAGACTGGCACTCTGAGCTAGCTCCAACAGGAGACGCATCGTTTCGTCCGTCACACGATTCTTCGAGTAATCGAAATAGATACCAACATCTTCAAGCGCGAAGCGCTCACCGCGCCTGGGGTCATCGGCAAAAAGCTGGCGCAGATGTAGATTTTTGACTTGCTGGTAGTGGTTCTCAAGCGCCTGCCAGGCGGGACGGCGCGTAAGTGACAACGTATTTATAGACATAGTAAAACTCTCTCCTCTTCAATGTAACGTTATGTCAAATACCCCTGGCTAAAGCGGAAGGGCTTGTGTCTAGACTCCACCGCAACTCAGCAAACCTAGAAAGGCGTGCTGCTTTGGCTTCACGATCCGACACATCAGGGCGATCTGACAACTCGCCCGTACTCATCCAGTCTTGCCGGATGAGTAACGTTCGCATGGTAATATTGCGACTCCCAACGAGATCAGCATGGAGGGTGTAATGACACTTCTGGCAGCAAAAGATCAACCCCTTATCAGGTCGGTTCTTATGCGATGTATGCCCACACATCAAGCAGGCTTGACTGGTATAGTTGGCATCTACCTTGACAGCCATACTACCAGCCATGAGTGCTTTATAGGCAATCATACTTTGAAGCTCAGCAAACGACCATTTGGAATGGACCGTATTGGCTTTCCTCTGCTTCGAACTTGCTTTCTTGCCCTTCTTGCGACGGGTTCGCTCTCTGATGTCTGTCAGATATTCCAAGCCGATCAGGCTATTTGGGTGTCGGGTCACAATGCGTTTGGAGACCACATGATTGGCGTCGGCTTTCAACCGTCTCTCTCGTCGGCTTATCACCACCAGGCGACGGGTTGCCGAACGAGTGCCTTTCTTTTGCAGACGCTTCCTCAGTCTCGCATACTGATTCGCTTTATCAACAACTTTCTTTCCAGAATGGAAGGATCGATCTCCTCGCGTTGTACTGGTTACGGCCAGATAGCGGACGCCAACATCTACACCTGCTATGCCTGTGTGGGTTTCTGGCGTTGGGTCTGGTATCTCGGTCTCAAGGGAAACCAGTAGAGAGAATTGTTTTTTGGATTTGTCATACCAGAGTTTTGCAGCACCGATCTCAGCACCTTTTTGGATAAGCGCGACGTGCTGGCTATATCCCGTGTAGGGAACAATGACACGGCCTTCCAGAGTCAAGACGCTGACATGAGCGTCGGTCTTGAAGCTATAGTCCTTCCTATACTGGTAGGTCACGGTGGGGGATATGTATTGAGGTGCTTGGTCCAAGCCTCTGTAGCGTTTCTTGGTTCGACCAGACTTGCGATCTTCTCCATTTTTCTTGACCTTGGTCCACAATCCTTTATAGGTCGCTCCGACCTGACGAGGAACGCTACAGGCCATTTGGGAGGGCAGATGAAAACGAGCACGGATATCGTCATAGGTTCCTGTCTGCAAGCCGACTTTATTGCTCATTTTGCCATGTTCAAAGGCATACTTCGAGACAAAATTGAGTGCGTCTCGATATGCCAATTGAGTAGTACGCAGTTGGGTAAACTGTTCTGGAGTCGTATTCAGTTTGAGTTTTGCAGATATCACCGTTTTCATGCTTCCTATTGTACAGTATATTCACAGATCTGGCAAGAAAGGGAAAATGATGAAGCCCAAAGCTACCCCTATGCCCCAGCCCCAAATAAGGTAGGCCCATTTCTCCCCCGCTTAAAAGACGGGGGCATCCTGGGCCGTCAACTGTGAAAGGGAATGCCGTTCATTGAGCTTCCACTAAGTGTTATATCACAATCATTAACACGAAGAGTTGAATATGTTCGCTCCAACTCCTTTTTTTGCCATCACCTCATGTGATTTAAAGAAGTATGGACGGAAATTTCAGCATCACACAAATAGTATCTGGCACGCCGAGCACATGCTGCTCAGCGTGCCAGATACTATATCACGGACTGGAGACTGCGGTGCTGAAAAGCACGCACAATAAAGAGGACACCAAACACGATAGCGTAGATACCAACGAACCAGATAATCGTCAAAAGTCCAGCGCCAGGCCGAATGAGCAACAATATCCCTAAGAGAATGGAGAGGACACCAGCGATACCCAGAGTCCATTCTTGCCCCATGCCAGCACGTCCCGAGAAGGCAGTTCCAATCTCGAAGATACCGGTTAAAATGGCCCAGATGGCAATTAAAAACAGCAATACCAAAGCGGTCTTCGCAGGCCAAAAAAGGTGATCAAGCCAACGGCAATGCCTACAAGTCCTTCTATCAGCAATACCCACCAGTTGTGAAAGATATGGCGTTCCCGTATAGAGACCACAACACTAATAATGCCGTCTATCAGAATGTACGCACCAAAAAGAGCTACCAGTACAAAGAGGGTCTCACCAGGCCAGATGATCGCAACCAGGCCAAAAATGATCGCGATAACACCGCGTAACCCGAGTAGCCACCAGGACTGTTGAGATGATTGAGGGTTCGTCATTGCTTGCATGCTTTTCCTCCTGCACATTCAATGGCCTCTTTCTTGCTAGAAACAAGAAGGGGAATTATACCGAACGAGACAAACGGTAGAGAGCAGTATCGCTATAGCAAACACGCCTGAAGGAGCTACAAAGTAACACTTCGTGCACACAGCATCAAAAAAATCAGGTGGTTTGTATAATCCCCGTGTAAAAAGTGCAAGCTGACAAACTTATATTGTCTTAGAGAACTGAAATGGTACCATCTGCGTTGATCTGTAACGGCACTGCAGTCAAAGGCGAAGGTGCTGGGCCACTCAGAACCGTAGCTTTATTTGCAGGGTCAAACATCGCGTTGTGCCTGGGGCAGATCAGTATTTGCGTAGTCGCATCATAATAAACAGTGACTCCTTGATGGGTACAGGCGCTTTCGTAAGCCACAAATGTCCCACTGGCGAGATGAACCAGGATGCTACCTTGCTGATCTGCCGGATTGACAAAAGTCTGCGACGAGTTTTTCGCCAGACTTGTTTTGGCAACAACAGTTCCCTGTGTTTTGGGCTGCGTTTTCGTAGCAGGCTTCGCCTGTGGTTTCGCTGTTGCCTTCGCCTGTGGTTTTGCCGTTGCCTTCGCTTGCAGTTTCGCCGTTGCCATCGGCTCCGCCTGTGCTCCAGTTTGACCTACACCTATTGCGGGAAAAGCATGCAGCAGTTTGAAGTGATTGGCTACCAGAACTCCCGCTACAACAAGACCTCCACTGGCCGCTAACACGGTGCGTCTGCTCACCATACTGGTATTGCGACGTTGTTTGCCAACTGATTTTGCCGTTTGATTCTGCTGCTGCTTCGCTGTCTTGAAGGTGCCAGGAGCTGCTGTTGGTGGCACAACCGGACCGACCGAGGACCAACCCAAAGGATCAAAGGCTGGCTCAGGTTGCTTGAGGTTCGCGTTGGCAGATGATAAGGCACTACGCGACATGGCGATAGTATCTGCCGATATTACCTGATCAGTTGCCGTAGGCAGAGGGGCTTGCTGTTGACGGTTTTGTTCCATCGACGAAACTATTGGCTGCCTATCCAACATCGTCCCAGCAGCAGGCATACGGGCCAATGTAAAGGTAAGTTCACTTCGCCACTGTATAGAGGTTTCCGCCTCGTTGCCTACCCAACTCACAATAGTTGGTTGTGCATTCGGTAGCTGCACAACTGTCTGGGACTGCGACGCTTTCTGCAAAACGTCCATAGTACGCTCAAAGAGTCGCAACAGCTTCCCAGCAGAGGCAATGCGCCGTTCTGGATCACGCTCAAGCGCTCGCTGTAGCACGAGATCCAGGGCAGCAGGTCCATCAGGATAGACATCCTGCAATGAAGGTATACGCCGCTTTACATGCTGCAGAGCCAGCGCAAATGGATCGTCCCCCACAAAAGGCGGACGCCCACTGAGCATTTCAAATAAAATAGTCCCCAGGGCATAAATATCTGAACGCGCATCCGCAGATGATCCCAATACAACCTCAGGAGCAAGATACTCTGGAGCTGGTCAGGAAGGTACCAGCCACATTAAACAGATGAGGATGGGAATGCTTGACTGAGCCGATATCGCGCATCTCTAGGAGACGAGCAAGCCCAAAACCGGCAATCTGTACCTGGCGATTGGTGTCCAGCAGAATATTTGAGGGCTTTAATGAACCATGCACCATACCCTGTTCATGAACATAGTCAAGACCAGGAGCAATCTGCTTCAAAAACTCCAGCGCTTGAGATGGAGTACAACGAGTATACTGCTTTAAGACTGTTGCCAGTGAGTAGCCTTCACCTAACGACGTTACCAGATATGGATAACCATCTTGCTCACCAAAATCATAGACAGACAGCACATGAGGATGATTCAACTTGAGCAAACGTGCAGCTTCTTGCATAAAACGTTGCATAAAACGCTTACGTGCACTTCCGGCACATGCTTGAGGAAGCATGAAAAGGGTGAGCATTACCGGCTGATCTTGCTCATAGAGGTGCGCCGCATAGACAGCAGTCAAATTTCCCTGTCCAAGAAGTTCCTGCAGTTGATATTTTCCTAATGTCTTTCCGACGAACTGGTCTACAATTACTGACATACACCCCCCTTGTTAAACGCCGTCTGTTGGCCGATGCCGCATACCTTATCACCTAGTGTAGCTAGCAGTAGAGCCATCGTCAATGGTAAACGCTCATCATTAGGACTTGTGGATAAAAAGCAGGGGAAAGGAACCAGGCAGTGCAATCATTGCCGGTATCGCGCAAGAGTAGCAGGCTGCCTATTGAGCGGCATACTGAAGCTTGCTATGTGTACAAGAAGCCAAAATAGATTGGTTCTCGCTACACAACCTTGCAAGACCCCTGCCTGCTATCCCAAAGTTGCTTGACGACCAATACAAAGTTCTGTAAAATGGCTCCAATACGCTTTCTATCTGAGAGAAACAGTTTCCCCTGCTGAAGGACTTCAGAGACTTCTCCGTCTCTTACACAGGATGATACCTTCTGTCTCCCACAGACGAAAAATTCCGCCACGGGTTCTCTTCGTGATTTCTGTGTAATATTCCTTTACAAATACGTTACAATGTTATACAATGTCTACACAACATAATCTTATGCAGGCTTCTCCAGAGTCTTTGCATAATGTTGTAGCCTGGTACGACGCTCTGTAACCAGTAGAGCACTATTCTGGCGTAATTTGGAAAAGGGAGTAAAAACAATGAGTGACCTTTTAACGGTATCGGAAGTTGCCGCTATCCTGCGAGTCGATGACACCACAGTGCGCCGATGGGTAAAACAAGGGGCACTAGAGGCTGTAGTCTTGCCCCATGTCAACACAAGACAAGCCTATCGTATCAAACGCGAAACGCTAGATCGAGTGATTGGTGGCAATCTACAGCTAGCCACAGATTAAGACAGCAAGTCTTTGATCACAAGGTATAGCTACTCCCCATAGACTTGGATCATCTCCAGTCTGTGGGGTTTTTCTTAGAGAGTGTTTGGAACGCGCACACGTTTCTCATCTCTCATCACAATTATGAGCTACATCATAGCGCTCAAGGCAGATTCAGGTTATACTAGTACCATCAGTAATGAGTTACGTCCTCCGTTGTTTTTCAGGCTTGTATCGAAAAATATTAATTTAAACAATGAACCAAACAATTTTACGTGAAACATGGAAGGTAGGAGATCGCAATTATGAGTACACCTACACGCATATGCTCGTTATGTCATACACCATTAGCACCTGGCGAGCAATTTTGCGGAAACTGTGGTACACCCTACATAGAGTCAGCTAACATTGATCCAACACAACGTGCTGCAGGTTCGTCTCCTAACGTGGGGAATAGTGGTTATGCAGATTCCTCACCGTCTTATGGGTCAACGAACTATGGACCACAAGGACAAGCATTTCCGCCACCACCACCAGGATACAATCCTAGTTCTGCGCCAACTTACAGCCCTAATCCCAACATTCAATCTGGTTACAATCCCAACACTCCTCCCACTACCCCTGCCTATAATCCCAACGTTCAATCTGGTTACAATCCCAATGCGGCACCGGCAGGCTACCCAGGCGGTTCTGGAATGTATGGAATGCAGTCCCAGGTTGGAAGTTACAACAGCATCCCTCCACTTCCACAACCTCCACAGCAACCCAAGAAAGGCCCAAAGACCTGGCTTATCGTGCTGCTGGTAGTTGCGGCAGTGGTACTTGTGATCTGTGCGGTGAGTGGAATCTTTGCATTAAATTTGAACAACCATTCTACTAACACGCCTACAGCTACTGCCACACCAGAGAAGGCAACTGCTCAGCCTACAGCACAGTCATTATTCGCCGATAAATTTGCCGACAATAGTAACAATTGGGCTTTGACGAACGATAAAGGCTTCAGTAGCTCGATAGCTAACAACGTCCTCACGTTGCAAGAAGCGAATAAAAGAGTCTACCCAATACCGTTACCGACAAAGCAATCTTATAGCGACTTTGCGGCAACAACCACCTTTACCCTGATTCAAGGTGATCAAAACGATAGCGCGGGCCTTCTGCTACGTGCGGCACAGAGCAACGATGGATACATCGGTTACTACTTTGACATCTATGGAGATGGCAGCTATGACATTGCCAAGGTAGCTGCAGGCAGCAATCAACAGAACGTTGCAACTGAGATTGTTCAGCCAACGACTTCGTCCACTGTCAATGGAAAGGGAACTGCCAATACCATGAAGGTCATGATGAAGGGATCTACCATTGCCCTTTATATCAACAACACTCTGCTACAAACAGTCACCGATACGGACTTTAGTAGCGGTAGCGCCTTCCTCTTTGCTGAAAATGGCAATACTTCCAATGGAGTCATAGCCACATTTAGCACTGTGGAAATCGACCAGGCACCTGCTGCTATCCCCAGTAGCAGTGTCTAATTGTTCATATACCCATTTGAGGCAATATAAACAAGGAGAAGCACAGCTCAGAGCAACATGAGCTGTGCTTCTCCTTACCGAATAAGGCTTTAAACTTTTCTCTCAATCAGGCTGCGATAGTACTCTTATCGGAACGCGTCAGCGCCGGAGTAGATGGCATGTCCGCTACATTTCCAACCGGCAGCCCAGAAACTGGAGCAATACCTGAGCTACCCTGCAGGGTTTGCTCAATAGAGAGTATTGGATTCGCGGAACAGGCACTGCTAGGCGTATTATTTGTCGCAATACATATAGCAGCCGTCATATAATTCGCAGCCCCCACAATGTTCTTTGTGATATTCGAACTCGAGTCCGTAAGCTGACTGGCAACCTGCTTTTGTGAAAGACCTTGCAGGATGCTCGCGTCGTACATCGGACTAGAGGCCGTGTACTGATCCGCAAAGTCAATGAAGGGGAAACCGGTCACGTTATATTCCTGGATGATCGTTTGCTCGCTGGAGTTGGGACTTTGCAACGTATTGCCGCTACGATCCTCGGCCTCCAGGGGCGTAAAATCAATGTACGAACTGGTGTACTTGCTGCCTAAAAAGGTAAAGGTAGGGGTATTGGGATCGACATCTGTGCTGGTAGAGGCCATCTCCGGCAATGCGGTGAACGTCCCAAAGCGGCTGAACGCGACGACCATAGACCAGCGCTGGGCAGCGCAATACGGACAATATTCTGCTCCATAGTAGAAGATTTCTGGTTTACCGGTCGAACCTTTTAAGACCGACTTCCCGCCCTTTGTTGCCGTCAAAATGTTTTCGACTCCGCCTGTGCCTACGTCAGCGGCCACCTGTGAGCTGACAGAAGTGACTTCCTTCAGCACCGTCTGATCAGTACTTGTACTGATCACAGCCTTCGACGCCGTCTGGTTATTTGAGACAGCGAAAAAGATACCAACCACGACAGCAACAACAACCAGCACACTGGCGACGATAAGTAAGGGATTCCGGTACCAGATACGCTGCCGCGTATAGCGACGACGCGATGACGTTTGAGCACTCTTCGCGCGGAGTTTCTCGCGCTCACGTTCACGTTGTTGTGCGGCAGAGAGCTTCGTTGACGAGCTATCTTGTACGCGCTCACTGGCTGCTACTGACGATGTCGTTTGAGAACTTTTTGACTGTGTCTGCTTGCGCTCACTGGCTGCTACTGACGATGTCGTTTGAGAACTCTTTGACTGCGCTTGTGCACGCCGCTGCGCCGTCGATGGAGATTTGCGCTTCGTTTTCGCCATAAGTCATCCTTCCGTACTCTATTCTGCTCTGCTCTTGCTTCCCTGCGAAGCAAAAAAAGGCCACATTTCGTGGAATATCGATGTATGTTGAATCTTTGCGTGAATAAAATCCTCATCCAGTGGATTCTTAATTACTATAATACCAGTTTCCGTCTCCATAATAGCAGCAGTATATCACAGCTTGATGAGAATGCGCTGAAAAGCTTTGAGAAAGAACCTTCTCGCCTCGCGTAAGCGAGGTACGCTTCCCAAGGCTACAAACCGCGTGCTACAATAAGATTACATTTCATGAAGCAATACAGGTTGATCCTACCGGCATGTAGTCAGGAACCCGATCCCCTAAAAGGGGATGGGCTTGTGGACTGTGGAGCGCACGAGCTCCGGCTGTTGCAAGTTCCACCTGACCAGACCCAGCCAGGGGTGAGCAACCCCCTTAAACAGTCAGAAACGCGGCTGTCGCCGCTAGCCTGTCGGCTCATCTGACTGAGAGGAGGAATCACCCATGGGGCTACGATATCGGCAAGGTCAAAGAACGTACCAACGGATGCGCGGCCAGTCCGTTGCTCTCTAACTTCTCAGTTAACCAGGTGTATGAGGGTGAAGCCAGTGCTGAGAAGACGTGCAGACCGATATCATCGTCGAGGCCAACCTTACACGGTGCAGCGTAGGGAGCCAGCCATCTCTGGTACGAGAGCAGGACTGCATTTCTTGCTCTTGCCCCGCAAGGGGAGGGACGCGACGGAACCGCACCTGCGGGTGCCTTTCATTCCTCCCATCGCCTGAAGGCGTATGGGTCCCCTGAAAGGGTTTTTATGGCATCAAATGGACGCGTGACCATCTGGAATGAATACCGCCATGAACGAAATATACCCAAAGTACAGGAGATTTATCCCGAGGGTATACATGGCACATTAGCAAAAGTATTGTGCAAAGATGGTTTCACGGTGCGTACTGCAACGCTTGATGAGCCGGAACATGGTCTGTCACAGGACATACTTGAGCAGACCAATGTGCTGCTCTGGTGGGGACACGCAGCTCATCATGAGGTCAAAGACGAGGTTGTTGAACGCGTGCACAGACGTGTACTGGATGGTATGGGGCTGATCGTGCTCCATTCGGGGCACTTCTCAAAGATTTTCCAGAAGCTTATGGGTACAGCATGCAACCTCAAGTGGCGCGAGGGCAACGATCATGAACGTATCTGGGTCATCGCGCAAGAACACCCTATCACTGAGGGGATCGGCGAATACATCGAGCTTGCACACGAAGAGATGTATGGAGAACCCTTTGGTATTCCAGCGCCTGAAACATTAGTGTTCGTCAGTTGGTTTAGTGGCGGCGAGATCTTTCGTAGCGGCTGCTGCTATACACGCGGACAGGGCAAAATATTCTATTTTCGTCCCGGCCACGAAACATACCCCACCTATCACAACGCAGAAGTACAGCGCGTGATTAGTAACGCTACGCGTTGGGCCATGCCGACTGCCACCAGGACCCAGATTCTGGGCAATACGAGACCATTGGAACACGAAGCTTAGCATAACACTATTCCAGCATATGCGAGAACGTTCACGCAACCACTAACCGCTGATACAAGCTTCTCCATCTTCCCGCTCGTTATTGATGGCCTCTACCTTAACAGACAATTGTTGTAGGTAGAGACCGTATGATGAAGGTAATACCCATAGGCATTCAGAAACGCAACTCTCGTTGCTAGAAATATGCTGTCGCATATTTCTCATCTGAATGCAAGGCAATATAAGGGTATTTTTCTCCCATGAGGAAATGCTACACGCACAAAGGAAAGAAGAAGGGGAAAGCATGATGAATGCATCAGAAACACCAATCCCACTGACATACCAATTCGCGCAAGAACGCTATGATACGATGCTCTACCGCAGGTGCGGACGCTCGGGACTGCTGCTCCCGGCGATCTCGCTGGGCGCGCATGAAACATTTGGGAGCTATCGCGATATTGAGGTAACTCGTGCTTGCCTATATCACGCCTTTGATCTGGGCATCACGCATTTTGACCTGGCAAACAATTATGGACGCCCGCCCGGCAATGCAGAAACCATTGTCGGACAAATTCTACAAGGTATGCCCCGCGATGAATTAATTATTTCGAGCAAAGCAGGCTACCGCATGTGGCCGGGTCCCTATGGAGAGTGGCTCTCCAAGAAAGATCTGGTGGCGAGTCTGGATCAGTCGTTACGACGCCTGAGATTGGACTATGTCGATATCTTCTACGCTCATCGCCCCGATCCTCACACACCCTTAGAAGAGACAATGGCGGCTCTGGACCTGATTGTACGCCAGGGCAAAGCGCTCTATATCGGCGTCAGTAATTTTCCTGGTGCGCACCTGGAGCAGGCGGTGCAGGTTACACAGCGCCTGGGCCTCACACCTATCACCATTCACCAACCACGTTACAATCTGCTCGACCGCCGTTGTGAGTTCGATCTATTTGGACACACCGAGCGCAATGGCATCGGCGTGATGGCCTTCAGTCCACTGGCAAAGGGTGTACTCTCGGAAAAATATCTGGGTGAACAGCTTCCTGCCGACTCGCGTGCCACACGGATATGGGGCAAAGCGCATACAGAGGAGATCATGAACGAAAAGAAGTTCGAGAGACTCCAACGGCTGATGCAGATTGCACGAGAACGCGGACAGACGCTGGCACAGATGGCTCTGGCCTGGGATCTGCGTCTGCCCACTGTTACCAGCGTGCTGATTGGGGCTTCACGCGTAGAGCAGATCACCGAGAATGTGGCAGCCCTCAAGCATCTTGCATTTAGCGCTGAGGAACTCAACGCCATCGATGAGATCGTGCCATACACCCCCATGAGATGAAGGCATGTGTATAGCCGGTCCTCTGCAGCGACCGTTCTGCTTACACATGCCCAGAAAAACTGATATCGCAGCTATAGGTCAAAGCCGTGGGACGCAGCCCCAATCAAGCCGACATTGGGGTTGAGAATCACGTGCACAGGGATATCCGCGAGCATGTCAGAGAAACGTCCTTTGTTACGGAAGGCTCGTCCGAAATCTTCACTCTCTAAGAATGAGAGGATACGCGGCGGAATACCCCCGCCCAGGTAAACGCCTCCTGTAGCTAAAACCTTGATAGCTATATTGCCAGCCTCAGCACCCATGATCGAGACAAAAGTCCTGAGCGTGGAGACACAAATAGCGGCTGGCAACGGCTCAGCCTGTGCAGCGTTGACTATTACCGGCGTGTGATCGGTGGTTCTGGAAAGTTGATCGCTGAGCCAGTCAGGCTCTTCAAGCATGCCTGCTTCTTTGATGTAGCCGTAAATGTTCGGCAGACCAATGCCAGAACAAACATGCTCGTAGCTAACATGTGAGTAACGCTCAAGCATATGCACCAGCAGTCCCACTTCAAATGCATTCGTCGGCGCGAAGTCAGCATGTCCGCCCTCGGAAGGGAAGATACGATAGTGCGCGCCATCCCATATCAAGAAAGCTTCGCCCAGACCAGTGCCAGGCGCAATAACGGCAAGCGTCCCTTGCGGATGAGGCTTGCCTTCGTTCAATGTATGCAGATCAGCAGCTTCAAGTGCGGGCACTGCCTGGGCCATGGCAGCCAGGTCATTAAGCAAACGGACAGAAGGGATATTTAAGGCTTGCTGAAGTTGCGTCTCTTCCATTATCCAGGGCAGGTTTGTAATCTTTGCCTTGCCGTTCATGACAGGACCAGCCACCCCGAAGACGGCACGGTCGATTTTACCTTTGGCATTAAACTGCGTCAAAAAGTCCTGGACGAGTTCCGCCAGGGTGGCATACCGAGCACTCGGAAATTTTGCATCATGGATAGGGGCGCGCAACTGATTCTTGGATGAGAAAATGGCAAGATTCGTCTTTGTGCCCCCAATGTCACCAGCCAATAACATAATACAGCTCTACCTTTCATCGGGCCTGATTAGCAACCACCTTCATTGTACCAAAATTCTGCACGATCTGTATAATTTTGCGTCATCGTGACCAGATCAGCTTCCCCTCATCGAAACCGTTAGCTCATCAATTTGACAAAAAAAACGCAATATTGGCCTCATCGGGCATATGCTGACCGCGCAACATCCCGATGGCCCGCCGCACTGTGACGAAGTATCGCGAAGAAATGGGCATTCTATCATCATGTGAGCGTTGCTAGCCCCCGTTTTTGGAATGGTCTATATGGATATCCTACACTACATTCTCGATGCTATATTATTTTGATACAGCTTTTATTATTTCGTCGTGTATAATAGAATCACTGTTTGCTAGAAGCACATTTCTATGTATGTTTGTAGCGAGAAGAGAGCACTGGACAACAGCAAAGGTGCAATATGCCAAAGAAGAAAGTAGCTAGAATTGACATTTTTAAAGCAATAGCTGGCGTTTCTTTTGCCACACTTGCTGCAGTTGGAGGTTCCACTGGGCATCCTCTTTATGCTGGTATCTCGGCACTGCCTGCGGCAGGATTTGCCTCGCTGGATGCATTGGGTGAGCGCATCGAAATGATTAAACTACGTGGTCGCAAAGAAAATTATCTTGAATTACCACTCCCTCCCTGGTGTAATCACGACCAGCGTTCCTGGCAAAACCTCTGTGTGGAGATAGGCAATCATCTGCCGCAAATATTAGTAGGTATGCAGGAATGCATGCAGCAAGAGCAGCAGGTACTGACAAGAGATGTCGTGGAAAAGATCTTTATCGATGTTTTCACTACGCAACGCTTCACATGGGAATATGATCACGAGCAAAAAAGGCATATTGCTGAGTCACTCGCTACACCAATCCTGGAGAAATTTGACGAACTGCTCCAACCGATCATTGAATACGTTCAACTGGAGGTCTCACTGCTGGATGAGCATAGGACCGCCCAGAATACAGAGCAAACAGTGCTGGTGTTGCAAAAAATTTGCGAAGAAATGAGTACGAAACCACATGCATTAGCTGATGAAGAGATGGCTATGCTAGAGAAACAGTATCGCCATGCTCTCTACGAGCGTTGGAAGATGCTGGACTTTAAAGGCATCATGCATGTTGATATGAACCGTCCTATCAGCATTCCGCTGACAGATGTCTTTATCTTTCCTGATGTGCTGCTTGGTATCCCGGAACACGAAACCCTTGAGCGCGAGGGTGAACTTCCTCTCTACGAAAAATACTTGCAACAGAAGATAAAACAGACTGTACGGCAACGGGAAGCACTACATAGCGCGCTGGCGAAACATCGTCGATTGGTATTACTGGGCGATCCAGGATCAGGCAAATCAACACTTTTGCGTTACCTGCTGTTGAAGCTGGTGGAGGGCGTTGATGCCTTTACCGCAACATTTCCAGAAATGGCAGATGTAGCGATGGCTATCCCGCTCTATATGCCATTGGCAATGTATGCTGAAGTGTTGCGCTCCAATGTTCCCGGTAGCCGCTCGTTGGAGGACTTCCTGCCGATTTATCTGCGCGATAATTATCTTGGAGCATATAGCGATTTTATCCAGGGGCAACTCCAACAAGGCAACCTTTTCTTGCTGTTCGATGGGCTGGATGAGATTCCTGATACAGCTTTGCGCATGGATGCGGCGCGGCACGTCGAGATGTTTACGCAGGCGCATGCTACGAATCGTTTCATCGTGACCAGTCGGATTGTTGGCTATAAAGCGGCCTCGCTTTCTGCTGAGTACCAACCCTATACATTGGCAGATTTCAATGAGGACCAGATCAGGAAATTTGCCCAGCAGTGGTGTCCTGCTTATGAATATTGGGTGCAGGACGTGAGGGAAAGTCGGTACCTTGAAGATGCAGCGACCAGAGAAGCAGAAAGTCTTTTTAATGCCACCCAGAGTAAACCGGGAGTCAAGCGCCTGGCGGTGAATCCGCTCCTGCTGACGATCCTGGCACTCATTCAGCGGCAAGGTATTGAGCTACCAAGCCACCGCGTCGAACTTTTTGAACTGTGTGCTATCACCTTGATCGACACCTGGGTGAAGGCGAAGGGCAGGGGGCATACGACACGTTTTGACAAGAATGGTCTGATCAAAATTCTTCGTCCATTAGCCTTCTGGATGCATGAGCATCCAGCGGTTGGTGCGATTCCCGAAGAAGAGCTACATGATCAAATTGTGCGTCAATTGGTTGGCAGGATGATTAACGAGTATGAAGCAACTACGATGGCTGCGCAGTTTCTAGAAACGGTGCGTGGGAAGACAGGTATCTTAGTTGAGCGTGGTAAGGCGCGCTATGGTTTTTTGCATTTAACCTTTGAAGAGTATTTCGCTGCACTGGAACTGGAGAAGCGCAAAGATAAGCATGCGTTTATACGAGCACATTTGCATGATCCTCGTTGGCGCGAAGTCGTCTTACTGACCGTTGGCACGACTGGTATTCTGAGAAGTGACGAAGAAGAAGTAACGGAACTTGTACATGACGTGATTGCCAACGCTGGAAGTCCTTACGAGCAGTATTTGCACCGCGATCTCCTCTTTGCAGGACTCTGCCTGGCTGATGATGTTGGTGTGAATGTTGCCTGTGAAAAAGAGCTACTCGAAGAAATCATCTACCTGTATCTCACCTCTCCCTTCGAAGGCTTTCGCACTAGCTGTGCAACTGTATTGATGGAATGGAATGGCACAAAGATTGCGGAAAAAGCCGGTCAGCTTATCTTTCCACTATTGCGTCAATGGACGCAGCTAACGCATGTGCCGCGCATATTCTCTGCAACTTCCCCTTTTGGCAAAGTACTTGCTGAACATATAGAACAGTCGGCAACAGGCTACCAAGCGGCAGTGATAAAACAACTACACTTTCATATAACCGTTTTACTCGCGCACACGCAGACCCTTGATGAGCTAGATTGGCGTGCGAGCCTGTTGGGCATTGTATCAGAGGAGAGCGTCCGGGCGCGCATGCACGATGTATTTGCACAATACTCTGACAGGCAGATGTGTATCACTGAAGCTTTACTTGTTGCGCTCTCCGATCCAGATAAATATGTCAGGCAAAATGCCATAGTAGCTCTGCAACGACCTGATATAGTACAGTTGCCTGATGTTATAAATGCTCTACTCGCGGCAGTATCTGACACTAATTACAAAGTAAGTGGAGCAGCTTTAGCAGCGCTAGGACAATGTGATGATGCTCAAGCTGGCGTAATTGAAGCACTTTCTGAAGTGCTTTCATATAATAAACCCGCTTATGTTGGACGTGCAGCGGTTCGCGCTCTTGGTCAACTTGCTAGAAATCAGCCTCATGTTGTTAGTACGCTCCTGATCGCACTTATCAATATAGATAACGTGCGGGTAAGGGAGGAGGCCGCTACGGCTCTTGCCAAAGTTGGTCAGGGACAGGCACGCGTTGTTGATGCCTTGTTAATCGCGCTTGCTGATAGCGATGAGGATGTGAGAGAAGCAGCGGCTGACGCGCTGGCAAAACTCTGCGAGCGAAAAAAAGCTGATGCAATTGATACGCTGTTAATTGCAGTCACCGATCCAACGGCTAATACTGTAGAGCTAGCCGCTAACGCTATCGGCCAACTCAGTAGCAATCCTACGCATGTTACAGAGATGCTGTTACACTCTTTCTCCAATACAGATAGAGCAAGGAAAGCGGCAGCCACTGTGCTGGGAATATTCAGTGAGAGGCAGATGCATACTATCGATGTGTTACTCACAAGTCTTACTAGTTCAGTGTCGTGGTCGTTCAAAGTAGGAGTGGTGAGAGCCTTAAGGTATCTTGGTGAGGGGCAGTCTCGTGTGATTGATGTATTGCTCTCCACACTCGGCGAGTCACCTTCCAGTCCTGTGAGAAGAGAAGTTGTCAGAGTTCTTGAACAACTAAATGCTGACGAACCACGGATTATCGACGCATTACTCAATGCTGTAACAGATGTCTCCTGGAGGGTCAGAAGAGAGGCCATTAAGGTTCTTGGGCAACTGAACGATAAAGAGCCGCACGTCATTGATGCATTGCTCAATGCTGTGACAGATGCCTCCTGGAGGGTCAGAAGGGTAGCGGTCAGAACCCTTGCGTCTCTCAACAAAAGACAGCCTCGTATTCTCGATACGCTGCTTACTGCACTTGCAGACTACTGGATTAAAGAAGATGTTATTGACGCTCTTGGTCAATATAACTATGGAGAACCTGATGTCGTTAAAGCATTCTTGCTAGCTCTCACTGATTATGACAGGAACGTGCAAAAGGAAGCAACTCAAGCACTTGGCAATCTTATCAGGTTGCAACCTGAGATTGCACATAAATTGTTGCAGGCTTTAGCGGGCGATGAGATTGTGGATAGCGCAACCCAAATATATAAAGAGCGCCTCTTTGCAACTTTCGTAGAGCGGGCGCTGGGTATACTGAGATGTGTAGGTACTAATCAATCTTCCTTGATCGATTTTGTCTTCATGTTACTTTCCCCTGCTTCTGTGGAGTCGGTTTCTAACTCTATAAGAATGCGAGCAGCGGCGACATTAGGGCAATTGGGCAAAAAGAACTTATCTGTTGTGAACAGATTACTATCACTGCCATTGGATAGGTATGATGCTGATGATATTTTACAGGCATTTGGGGAATTCGGAGCAGGGAAGCCTCAGGTAATTGATGCATTGCTACTTGCACTTTCTGATAGCGAATTTGTTGTAAGGTCGTCGGCTGCTAGCGCTCTCAGACAATGCAGAAAAGGACAGCCTCGTATCATTGAAGCACTACTGCATGCCAGTGCTGATAACCATTATGTAGTTAGAGGGGATGTAGTTTATACGCTCGGAAGCTTGGGTGTAGGACAGCCTCAGGTTGTCGAGGCAGTTCTTCAGGCCCTCTCTGATAGAGAGTCGGGTTATGTGAGAAGCCGTGCAGCCGCCGCTTTGCGCTTGCTGAATGATGGGCAGACTCAAATAATGGAAGTTTTGTTGCGGACTCTCTCTGGGCCTTCTCTATTAGCTAGAACTTCGGCAGTGGCTACGGTTGGGCATCTTTGGAACGGTCAGGTTAACGTTATTGAAGCCTTATATACCTATTTTTCACATGTCGATCTATTAACTAAGGTTTCAACAATTCGTGCATTATCAGGTATTCAGAACAAGCAATATAAGCTCATTGACGCTTTGTTTGCAAAAGTTGCAGATCCTTCCTGGCTGGCTGGAGAGATGACGCTTGACGCTCTCAATAAACCCGCTGACAGTCAGCCTGCTGTCGTAAGCCTTTTGCTCTCTGCGCTTGCAGATCTTTTGCCCGAAGTTAGAGAAGAAGCTGCACGTGCCTTACAGCTTTTTGAGCACAGCCAGCCTGAGGTCGTTGAAGCTTTACTGAGAGCTACCTCGGACGCAGATTGGGCTGTAAGAGAAGCTGTAGCGTCGGCTCTATCCATGTCACAAATTCAGGTAGAGGCTATTGGTAGAAAATTAGCACAGATGCTGCAAGCCTATGAAAGCATTGCCCGGCGTGATCTGAGTGGCTCTACTGCTGTGTTCAGTGCGTTACAGGAGGTTGCCAAAAAGCTGTAGTGCATAGCTTTTTCAGAGCATAGAGGTAGAGCGCTGTGACTGTAATGGATGCTGTTCCCTGGAGGTATGACATGCTCCACTCTTTTCTTTTGCTCTCTGAGGGTAGATGAAATACAGCTCCTGTTCAACATAGCAGTTCCGTCTCTCTTCTTTGGACGTTGCCTGACGCTAGAAAGTTCCTTTGCTATTGCAGCAACTCAGGAAAACAAAACAGGCAGCTCCTCGATAGGGTGGCCATGTTGGCGGGATCATTGTACCGCAAGATCTGCACTTGTCAAGATAAAACGTGCGCTATTTGTCTTGTCTATTTTAGTGATGATGCTTTGCATGCTCATGGGTATGATCGTGATCATGGCTGTGTGGTTGTCCTACGTAGGGCGCATGGGCATCGATGAGAGCACGGCGCTGCTCTGGGTCCGTGTGCAGATAGTGCTCTAACCAGGACACAACGGCGTCCAGTCCGGTAGCGTCTTTCAGGTTGGTGAAGATAAAAGGGCGCTCTCCACGTTGCTGGCGCGCATCTCGTTCCATGACAGCCAGCGAAGCTCCTACATAAGGTGCCAGGTCGATTTTGTTGATGACAAGCAGATCGGAGCGAATGATGCCAGGGCCACCTTTACGCGGTATTTTGTCTCCGCCGGAGACGTCGATGACATAAATGGAGACATCGACCAACTCGGGACTGAAGGCGGCGGCCAGGTTATCACCTCCGCTCTCGACGAAGATGAGTTCTAGCCCCGGCAAACTATCTTCCAGATCGGCTATCGCTTCAAGGTTCATCGAAGCATCTTCGCGAATAGCGGCATGTGGACAGCCTCCCGTCTCTACGCCACGTACACGCTCAAGGGGTAATGTACCCTGACGGAGCAGGAATTCGGCATCTTCTGTAGTATAAATATCGTTGGTGACAACGGCAAGATTATAAGTTGGGTAGAGTCGCTTGCTCAGGCTATCGACAAGAGCAGTCTTGCCGCTACCCACGGGACCGGCAATGCCGACTCTGAACGCTCGTGAAGTGGTGTGCTCTGTCATAATTGTCCCTTTCTATCAACTGGCATGATCGAAAACATAACGTAAAAGCAATCGCAGCCTGGAAAAGACCGCTCGTTTCTGGGAACCCAATGCGTTATCCAGCTCATGCTCTTGCACAAATGAATCTGGATACTTCTGCAAGAGGCCGCTGGCCGCGAGCCATTCATGGCTCCTGAAGCGTACGGACCCGGTTTTACCGCGTCCGCTGCTCACCTACGATATCTCTATTATGGCACGCGTTAAAAAGTTTCGTAGAGGTAGGGCAATGCTGGCGGAAACATACCGCGCATGTTTGTCTGTATATCTGGCGGAGGATTACCCCATTCACGCAGTGCAAAGGTTTCGGGATCGTGCGTGCCATAGACCAGTGCTGAAAGTGCCTGTATGCTCAGATTGCAATCTGCCTTGCTACCCTGGTTGATATGGAGCAAACCATCGACGGTCTCAAAACGATAGCAGCCAGTATTCCAGGGACATTGGGCGTCGTTGATGTATGCCGAGAAAAGTAAGGCGGATTATTCGCTCTCGGCGCTAGTTTCATCTGTCTGTCTGTAGGTTAGATGCACCAAAATTTGCGCTTCACCCCCAATTTTGGTTAAGACTACATTTCCTTCAGCTGTGAATTTGAGCGCTATTTCTATCTCGAATACCTCTGGTGCCAGATTCTTATGTATTTCTCTGATAGTGGACACCATGCCAACTGCAATGTTCTTCACAGTTCGTTGGGCTTGAGCAAAGGTATCAGGAACTTCCTTTAGAACTCTGTCGATTCCGCCAGAGGTAGGTTGAGACCCTACCATTTGAGTTGTCTCAGCTTCAACGTGAATTGTGTTGCCGTTAATATCGATTGGTAAGTAAACGATAGTCATCTGTAGTTCCTTTCTTTGAAATGAGGACTGTGAAAAGCCCTTTGAAACAAATTTTGAACGCTCTTACTCAAAGACCTACTGGAATTATAATTCCTTCACCGGCCGAAACCCTATATCCCACTCGCGATCTGTATCCTTAATATAGATATTATGTTCGATAAGCAAACATCGTTTAAAATGAGTAAACGATCCACCTTTGATGGGAAGATACAGTTCAGTATCCTTCAGCCTGAATCGAGCATAGAGTTCTTGGAAAACTTGATTAAGACGCTCAGTTAACGTATTACTGGAATCTGGTAAGCAATACTCCCAAACATTACCGCCGCAGTCTTGAACCTTGTACCGACTCTGTCCCTCTGGAAAGATGCCGACTGCCGTTGTTGAACCAATTCCACTTTCACGAGCATTACACTTCGCTTGATCGAAAGGGATTCCCCAAGGAAAACCAGAAATACCCTGCGGGGACTGCGCCGCAGCCATCCATTGCCCGGCCGATGGAAGTTTAATTGACAGTCCTGTTTGTTTGCTCAACCACCTACAGAAAGCCAAGCTTTCATGCCAGCTGATCCCAGCCACCGGGTGGTTGCCTAAGTTAAAGGGACAACCATAGTTTTTAGGATAATACCATTTGTATCTATCACGGAGTTCTCTCCCTCTCTTAGTCCAATACACAGAACTCTTGTAATCCCTACTATGAAGAAATGGGGAGTATTGTTCGTTTGTTACTGGGTAGCGGCTAATGTAAAAAGGTTTGATGTCAATTGTGCGAGATCGCTTACCTTCGGCAACCTGTATTCTTTGTTCAGGTATAAAGAGCCATTCAATACTAGGTAAAGGATGAGTAGAAGAAATACCTACACCTCTACGGCTGTCGCCTATTAGACCTAATGCACGTCCTAATGCTGATCGTTCAATGGGTCCTAACCCGTGACTCATTTCTAAACGGCGCAGAATACTTCTGCGTAACTGCTCTTGAGTTCCGTTAAGAAGTTGGTTTTCTTTGTCCTCACACAAGCATTGAGCTGCTAATTCAGGCTGTACGTCCTTCAGCCACTTTACTACCAGATCAGTGGAACCGTGGATAGCGGGAATGAAAGTAAAAACCTCAGTCCAGCGGTTTTGTTCCCACCATTTATTAGGAGAAACGTAAGTAGTAAGAGAGTCACCGCTCACAATTCTCTTCTCTAGCTCAATGGATGCCAAGTAGGATCTCAACATACTGTGGTGAAACTGAAGCGATTCCCCTCTCCGATCGATTATTCCTCCCCTTATTGCAATGTTTAGCAAATACGATGCCTCGGACGCTGGTCGATTAACTCTAATAGCCTGAAGCCCCAAGGACTCACTAATTACTAACATTTCCTCACTTATCATTCTATATGCTAATAAACCAATTCCTGCTTCTATGTCACCTATCGAACTGATTTTTGTTTTATCCAGCAGTTGTCCACGCCGAATAAGTACACGGACAAAATCGCGCATCAAGTACCCCTTACTTACTAACAACCGCTGCCGATTTTGGTAGATCGTAATCATCACTCGAAGTATGTAGGGATTACGCGCTATTTCGAGCAAATGTGGAGATTCCAGAAGTACCTGCCGTCTTCTTCGGTCAGCATCCCAAGAGAAGTTAATAGGAACTTTTGCATCAACTTGCCAGAAAGTATCCAATGGGGCCTTAGTACTTTGCCACTGCTGATATAAATCCTTTATATCATTGCCCGCCAGTTCCCAGAACATCTTGTCTGCCTCATCGGAACCTAAATGCAATCGGATGTAAGAACGAATTTTTAGTTCATTCAAGGGCAAGACTTCAATGAGTCTTAATTTGGCTACTCTTCTTATCCGATCTTGGTGTGATGACCTACATCCTATAATAAAATTACAGTAGGCCGATCGATCAAGATACTCTACTAGCTCATCCTGTACAGCAACCGATAGCTCATCAAAAGCATCTATAAGCAGCATATACTGCTTCAAGTGCTCCGATAGAGGTGCTTCTAGTGGAGCAGGTAACTGCTGATGTACAAAATCTTCTATGCGGGCTGTGCTACTTAGTTGATATCCGCTCAAATTGACAAAAACGGGAACAATGGCCAATTCGCCAGTATCGTACATAGAACAATATCTAAGTGTTATTAAGTTTATCGATGTAGTCTTGCCACATCCAGGGTGTCCAACTAATGCTATGCGCAAAAGCGATTTACTAATGATATACTCAACGATATCATTAACAGGTTCGCGTTGTACAGAGAGATGCTGGAGATGATCTTGAATGGCCAATAACTCGAAATCGGGATTTACACTCAGAAATGAGGAGTTTGTCTTCCCTGTTAGAGGAACTGTTTTCTCAAGCTCAGATTGTATATGTCTCGATAGAAAGTCAATATAATTCTTATTTGATACTTCTATAATCTCTCTTTCGGTAGGGCTGGCTCTTGTAAAGGTAGTGAGTCGCAGGTCCTCAGGAGCAAGCTCTACCAAGGCTTTGACTGGCACTACCCAACGGGCTTCTTGCAGCGCCACATCCTCCCTGGAAGGATAGTAGCGTTCTGACTGGATGCCAACAATGCCCAGCCCCTGAATCACGACCGGTGCGCCACTCATACCTTTGATAACAGCCTTGCTCTGCATATGGATGAGATACTGGAAATTGCCGCCTTTAAGAGATTTGCGATTGTAATCTCCAGCTATCTTTCCTATCGTGCTAAACCACTCGACAGCGTAATTGTTATCAGGAATAACTGCGTAGCCACCTATTAAAACTTCCGAGCCAGCAGGAGGATGCTCTAGGAGTGGTGGAGTAAATGGTATAATTAATGCGCTTGGTAAATACTGTAGTAGAGCAACATCGTCGTTTAGGCTAGCTGAAACGTAACGTACAGATACCCCCAAGCCGGTTCCTCCAAGATGGAAAGTTAGCTCTTCGCCATCGCGGCTGATGCAATCTGGAACGTTCCTAATATCTTGGGCACCCCACAAGCATGCTATCTCATCTAGCAGGTGTTTGCAGGTGGCTATGTACCCCTTGTAGCCATTCACTACAAAGGCGCTGCCAAATGCTCGTTCCTGGTATTTGAGCATGCCTGTAAAATCTTTTAATGCCCACATACTGCCTCACATCGGACGTTTTTTACAACTTCCAACAATATCTACGAGTAATTTGTGAAGATGAACAACACTCTTCGCGTATCAGCGTATATCCTTAGTTCCTAACAACTGGAAATGAAACGCCTAAACTCGCTGAAAAAAGGAAAGGTGCTTTTTACGGTTCAGAACTTCCAAGGAAGCTACCAATAGTCGCTTGTGCCAAAACTCTACCATTTGAATTGCCAGGGCTGTTGTAAATGTTAACGCTTCACCTGTTCCTACATAATAGAGCGATTTTACGTAGAGACCAGGAGTTCTAGAAAATACTGGGAAATCCCACCCAGACTCTTGCTTGCTTCTGTGGATAAATTCTATGGCTTTCACGATTACAGGATCATCGGGTTTTACTCCAAGCTGCATCAACGCTAAAGGTAATG
This sequence comes from uncultured Chloroflexia bacterium, assembly GCA_963802635.1. Classification (GTDB taxonomy): domain Bacteria; phylum Chloroflexota; class Ktedonobacteria; order Ktedonobacterales; family Ktedonobacteraceae; genus CAVTLG01. Next base: position 609,703 of record CAWDJJ010000002.1, read on the forward strand.
CCGGAGTATAGCCCTGGAGCACCATTGATAAACCAGAATCGGGGATTTTGCCAGTCGCGATTCCGTAACTATACCAGCAGCCCTTACTAGCGAATAGATGCTTTATACCAGCAACTCCTTCCTTAATCATCGCCCAATCACTTAACAGTCCGCAATGACGAAGCGTCCAGAGAGCCATCGTTGATGCCGTTGGTTCCATCTCCCTATAATTTTCCTGCGTCGGCCAGAGCTTAGTATGGGCATTGCGGTTACGTCGAAGATACTCTAGCAATCGATCTATACTTACCTGCAGTTTCTGTTTTTGCTCATACTCTAGGAACGGCAGTTTGTAGAGACAGAGATTTAAGGTATATCCTGTTATAGCAGTTAAAAATATGCTTGGCGGGTTTTCAGGATCACGGACAAATCCCCAACTACCATCTGCATTTTGCTGTAGGAGTAGCCAGTTCAGAGCTGGCATATATATAGATGTGAAAGGTCCATTATATTGACTTGCAACCAATGTCCAAATACACACAGTCTGTTGTCCATACATTGCGGCCTTCTGTTCCCCAGCACCCTTCATCTAGGCTCATTCTGTGTAGATCCTGCTGGTCTATCTCATTAAGTTGCTTAGATTTTAGCAAGGTAGCAAGGTAATAGTGAGTGGACCAGAGATAATCCTGAATGCAGCCTATAGTAGATGGATCAACGAGTCCCAATCGGTAAAGCATCAGCCCGACTGTAGCAGTAGTTTCTGGTAGAGATTCAGCGCGAATCTCAATTTGCTTAGGGACTCCCCAATCGGCTTTGAATGACTTAAGTAAAGGCTCTATAACTTGATAGAAATCAGTCCCCCAGAAGTGCTTCGTATAAAGATGGTCACGCATATAACACTGTCTTTGTATGAACTGAAGCTGATTGTTAGAAAATGGCTGCATATCTAAATTTCCTGTACTACTTCGCCTTTTCGGAGCCTAACCTTTTCATAAATGCAATTTATAGCGCAGAAGTGTTGTTCTGCCTGTTGACTAATTGCTGGATTGACATATCGCATGGCAGGACAGTGAACTGTTACCTTATCAGCACAGAGCATCCGTTCGTTATGGGGACCTTGATTGGGTATCAAGCCTTGCCTTGTCCAAGTGAAAGAATGAGCATTTGGTATGTCTATAAACATAGAGCACGTAAAGACCCGACCATCAGGAAAAAACATTAAATTGTTTTGTTCACGTACAGCGCAAGAGCCAGCAAACTCCGTTTGCGGAATGAACGTCCTTTCTACGCGAAGATCGATATTGAGAGTACGTGAATGGTTCTCAATTCTGCGATAGGTTTGTTGCCACTCTTCAACGGAAAGTACCATCTCTGCTGTTGCAAAACCACGATCTGTGATGTAATGGACATTGACATATTCAAAGCCAATTTCCTCACAAAGATCTAGCAATGCTAGAATATCGTCAGCATTTTGGCGACTCACAGAGACGATACTAAATGATTGATAGCCAAACACACGACTTTGTTCTATATTGGCCATGAGTTTCATGAAGTTACCACGTCCCCGAATCTGATCGTGTATTTGCGCATTTGAACCATCCAAGCTAAAGCCAATAAATGGCTTGATGGGTCCATCAAATCGTTTCATAAAAGTGGCGAAGCCGTGAAGACCATTTGTTACTATACGTGTCTTCATACCTAGGGATTGAACCAGCTCCACTGCCTCTACAATGCGGGGGTAGAGCGTCGGCTCACCGCCAAGAAATGTTACCTCTTCAGTCTTCCAATGATGAAGGGAGCGAATCAAAGCATAAAGATCATCAAAATCAAAGTGCGAGTTGAGATTGAGATTATCACCAACAAAACAGTGGGAACATCTAAGGTTGCATCGATAGGTAACGTATATATCTATGGATGGAACGATCATGGTGAACGTCTCCTATCCAACTACTACTTCAGACTATCTATGAGTGAGAGCTTCTGCTCCTCAGAAAAAACCATGTTAGGTACACTAGTTGGCTCTATATCATAATGACGAAAAACATCGTGGGCATCTCCCAAAAACGCCTGCTCAAAGTTAAGGCCCAACCTGTTACATGTAGATTTTAACAATTGTTCAGACTCAGCTTCTATTTCAACATATGGTGGAACACCAGGCCAAGTGTCAATATCGATTGATGCCCCTTCCAACTCATAGTGGATTCGAAGTTTCTCTTCTGCCCTCTTCTTAGTAAGGCCTATAGCATTGAGTAGAGCTATAGTATCATCGTAAGAACTTACGCCGATCTCATGCTCAATGGCAGCCATGCTTCCCTGATAAGTACGTTTATGCACGAGTGTTATCTTATGACTCTCATCCCGAATACGAATGTATTCCCGATCTTTGCCTGAAAGGCCGTGAAATATTGTGATTCTAAATAAGGTGTTGAAGATTAAAGATGCTCCAAGTGCGTTGAGTTTTTGACGTAGAAGGTTGACATTGATATCCAGAAATTTAACCTCTAACTCTGTTGCCATTTAATCGCTCCTCAAAACTCTGTGTAATCAATTATGTACTCTAATAGTCATATTGTCAATAGATCATGGCTATTGATCTCAGTGAAAAATAATTAAAGAAAGAAATCATCGCGCAGATAGAAGGTGTGAGTGGCTTTGATGCTCCTATTGGCGCTAATCGGCCCTAAAATGATCTCAGAAAAGAGGGAGATTGACAAGAATAGCGAGTTTTGTGAGTAGCAAAGTTCATCATACCCTCCCTGATGAACAAGATATAATCTCCACATTCGTGATACTAAAGACAAGACAGACGTGCTCCACATTGCTTTTGTGAGGAGTATACTAATATTTCCTTTTCTGTACAGATAAGCATTATTCATAAAATTAACAGCTTTTCGAACGATTGCGCGGCGAGATAAATTTTTGGCTAAAGTAACCTCACAGGCTCATTTCATGCTCACGCTTTTTACTAACAAGGGTTAGAAAATCTCTGTATTATGAAAAAATCTGAGAGCGATGAAGGAGGCTCTCAAGGCAGTTTACTGCTGAGATAAAACTCGCTACGCATCCTGTGTGGAGTTCTAAACTTACGTACCATCTTTACACATTGCTATAATGTATCAGGAACAGGGCCATCATATCCACAAATTTGCTAATTTGTGTGTCCGGTAATAAAATACATGTCACAGGGATGTAAGATTCTGCCCGCAAAGGAGTTATTGCAGATTGCATAAGTACTTATTGAGAAAAGAGGATGATTACTTGAAACGAACTTTAGTACTAATCAATCTGTATGTTGTAAAAATACATATGATCAGTGAGATTATCAAATGATTCGAGAATAAAGGAACCTTCAGTCAAATTACCAAAGATGGAGGCATCTTGATGATGAAGCGCTTCTATACAGAGGTCAATGGACACTCATTCGGCAGTTATACGCTTTCCGAATGGCTGGTAGCTCTATCAGTTCTGGACAGATCAAAACAGAATGATGTTTCATCCTTTCTGCTGCAAGATTGGCAGAAAATCGAGCGACTGCTTGATCTTAATGAGAGGATGGGATTACCTATCGATCATTATCTGATCTCGGACAGCATGCAGTGTACACTGGATACCCCAAAGATAAGAGAATACTTTGAAGCTCAAGGAGAAACTCTCTTTGCAATTAGAGCTATTCCACTCCAATCCGGTTTTGCGCCAAGTCGTGCTCTTGGAATCACTCAAGAAGAATGTTTCGAATATATAGGCCATCTATCACAGGAAGGAGGAACCTATCGGATCTATATCTGGGACTATTTCATACCCGAATTTAGTGGGACCATTATCGTTACAGTGCAAGGTCTCTATGCTGAAATGGTTCGAGGAAAGCATATCTTGCTCACTCAACAACCTTTAGGGTTATCAAATATCATTACTGCCAACCTGATATTTCCTAACTATCGTATGGTCTATTCGACAGATGATACAAATGCAAGAGCCATTCTCTGGCAGGCCATTAAGTATTTGATTGTGGAGACTAGTGAGGAAATTTCTCCTCTCTCTCTACCAACATTTCTAAAGGGTTATTTTGAATTCACTTTCCATCCGGTGCAAGGTTATCGTTTTTTTGATTTCAACAATGACTTGCTAATAGCTCAGATTCCTTATTCTAGCTTCACACCGGATATAGGTCTGTCAGTGCAATTCTGACGTATCTTGACTCTCTTTTTGAGAGGCCACACAGTAACAACGTATCTTTGTATTGAGGGAAAAGAGCGATTTTGTCCATCTGCTTTAAACATTCAGAAATTGTTCATGGCTTAGGCTAAACTGTTTCAAGTTGGGCTGCATCTTCATGGTATCCCATCGCATGGAGCAGGGCAATGAGACGTGTGCGTGTCTCCGTTGTTTTAGGATGGTGTGCTCCAAACGTTTGCTCACGAATTGCTAGTGCACATGTATACAAGTTTCTTGCCTCTTCGCTGTTGCCCTGTGCATCCTGAAGCCACGCGAGGTTATGGATGGTCTCTGCCGTTTCAGGATGCTGAGATCCCAAGGCATGTTCGCGGATATGTAGAGCCCGTTGGTAGAGTAACGCTGCTTCAACGTATTTGCCCAGATCACGATAGAGGTTCGCCAAGCTATTGAGTGAAGTGGCCAACCGGGGATGCCCAGGCCCCAAGTGTTGTTCCCTAATCTGGAGGGCACGCAGGTAGAGCGGCTCTGCTTCAGCGTACCTACCATGACTACAATATAGATTCGCCAAGCTATTGAGCGAATAGGCTATGTCGGGATGCTCAGGCCCCAAGTGTTGTTCCCTAATCTGGAGGGCACGCAGGTAGAGCGGCTCTGCTTCAGTATACTTGCCGTGATCATGATAAAGGTCGGCTAAGTTGCAGAGTGAATAGGCAATATCAGGATGCAAAGGTTCCAGCACATGTTCACGGATGTACAACGCACGCAGATAAAGCGGCTCTGCTTGCGCGTCCTTGCCTTGAATAAGATAGAGGATTGCCAGACCATTAAGCGAAGTGGCTGTGTCGGGATGCTCAGGCCCCAAGTGCTGTTCCCTGATCTGGAGGGCACGCAGGTAAAGCGGCTCTGCTTCAGTATATCTGCCTTGACGACGGCAAAGGTCAGCCAAGCCACTCAGCGGATAAGTGACATCAGGGTGCTCAGGCCCCAACTGTTCCCTGATCTGGAGGGCACGCAGGTAGAGCGGCTCTGCTTCAGCATAACGCGCACGGTCTTGGAGATAGGATGCCATCTCGTAGAGCAAACGCCCTGCTTCCTTATCACTCATTTGATACTGCTCAATCCACTGCGTTGCGAATACTGCCTGAGTCAACAGACGCTCACACTGCGGCCAGGTCTCATGATCTGCATGTGGAAATGCTGCGTTGACTGCAAGCATCGCTCTGTTCGCCCATGTGCGTCTTTTGGCCTCTTCCTGGGTGTCCTGAAGCACAGCTTGGACCAGCCGATGGATCGAGAGGGTTTTCTCCGTGGGATCACGCCGCACCAGCGAATAGGTTCGCAGCACCTCGATGGCTTGATTGAGTCGAAAGGCATCCGCTGCCACCGGGGCAAGCACAGCTCCAAGCATTGATGCGCCCGTTGTCAGGATCTCTTCTGGAATCATGTCAGGAGAGAGAACGGCACAGAGGCGCAGCAGATCGGCAGCAGCTGGATTCGTTTTTTCGACTCGCTGAAAGGAGAGAGACCAGGTGCTCGCCACTGGCTCTGGATGATCGGCCACCAGCCCTCTACGCTGCCTCAGCAGGTCAGTTCGATGTTGCTGATAGATCTGCCAATAACTGGCAAGATCCGTTCCGGTCTCTTCCAGATAGGCTCCAGCTTGATCCAGAGCCAAAAGTAGTCCACCTAGTTCCTGGGAGATCTGCAACGCCTGTTTCTGATCCTGGAGAGAGGCTTGCGACAGTTCGGCATCAGGAGCCAGAAGCGCGGAGCGGCGCAGCAGGAATAACGCCCCTTGTTCTGGCTGCAAGGTTTCGATTTCCAACCGATGGGCCAGCCGTCCCGTCGCGGTCGCGCGCGTCGTCAGAATCAGATGTCCACCCAGGCTAGGTGGCAGAAAATCTCGGAGAACTGTTAACTCGTCAGCGTTGTCTAAAATGAGCAACCAGTCGCGATGGGTCTGCAACCAGATTTTGACCGATTGGACGATAACCTCCTGCTCTTTGACCTCACGCTCTGGCAGTCGCAGCAATGCTGCAAGAACGATATAGGACGAGATCAGCGCTTCTGTGCCCTCTGCGCGTGCCCACAAAACCGCTTGATAGTCCTGGTGATACTGATAGGCATATTCCAGAGCGAGTTGGGTTTTGCCAATACCGCCAAGCCCACTGATCGCCTGTGGCTGTGAGAGAGCCGTCGTCTGACCTCTTTGCAAGTGATGGCGTATCTGTGTTAGTTCGCTCTCACGCCCTAGAAAGAAAGGATTACGTGGATAGGGAATGTTCCAGATGGACGGCAAAGCCACGCGAGGAGTACTGGCAGAACGTTGTGGCAATTCTTCGACAATCACGTGGCGGATGCCAGCCGCAACATCGGCTAGTGCTCTCTCTTTGTCTCGCCAGGATGCAATGGGTTTGGCGTCGGTGGGTAAGGCTTGCAAATGCGCAAACGGAGCGTTCTTCCACTCTGCTGGACGCACAAGAATGGGAATGACCCATGCCTCACCGGCTTCCTGCCGAGCCATCGCCTGTTTCATCTCGATGCCATAACAGTAGTCGGAGGCAAAGAAGTCTGCACTCACCAGCAACAGGATCACTGAAGCTGTTTCCAGGTGTGTATCAAGAGACGTAGCCCAGTCTGCGCCAGAGACGAGGAGCCGGTCGTGCCAGAGGGAGATGAGATCCTGTCGCTGGAGCAAGCTCAGGTGCGTTTCCAGTTTCCGCAGCCACGCTTCATCTTCATGAGCGTAGCAACAAAAGATCTCAACAGGTGTTGATCCCTCAGCCATACCTGAGTCCCCCTTTAGGAGAGATCTACTGACAGTAAACAATTCAAGTATAGCACAACAGGAAGGGATTGGCATCCCTTTTTGAGGTTTTTCGGCAGATTGCTTTGAAATGCATGTTACTGCTGCGTTCCATGCTCCTCTCGTTGTAAAGAGGATCAAAAAGAAGGCGGTGGATAACACTGACTCGACGGGCATAACCTCCTTTGGTTCCAGATGCCAAGCACTGCTTCCGGAGAGAACAGGGCTGACAATCAGTTCGGAAGGTGATAGAGATGGCATGCAGGGTGAACGCGTTCTCTTGACTCACTTCGCTCAACCAGTCTTCGTTTTTCTCAAGGATACGACACCACTCTCCAACTTCTCAATTCGTTGTGGTCAAGCCACTAGGAAATGTCGTTGTCCTGGTCTGTGAACGCATCTTTTGGAGTAGAAGGAGCCTCTTTTCGCGGGTCATGACGGTCCATTGTGAAGAGCATATTGAGCGCCAATTGTTGCTGATGATAGGTGAGAAGCCGATCAAGCAAGATACATCTCTCAAAGCTCAGCTTTGACAAACAATCCTATTATGCAACACGTGCGGATATAGACGCAATGAGGTAGCGGTTCAAACTCTGGCTTTTGCTGTCATAGGCCATGCTATGGGATGGTATAATGGGAAGTGTGAGAGCAGGAAAAACTCTTGCTTTTGGAAGATTGCAGGCCCAGGACTTTATTGAGAAGAAACGGGAGAGCAACAGGTATGAGCTTACACATTCCACGCCGCACCTATGCTGATCTCTATGGTCCCACAACAGGTGATCGTGTACGCCTGGCTGATACAGAACTAATCATCGAGGTAGAGAAAGATTTTACCACCTATGGCGATGAAATCACCTTCGGTGGTGGCAAAGTTATTCGTGATGGCATGGGCCAGAGCAGCCACGCGACCAGAGAAGGAGCGCATGGAGCGCTTGACCTCGTGATTACCAATGCGCTCATCATTGACCATTGGGGCATTGTGAAAGGTGATATTGGGGTGAGAGATGGGCGCATCGTCAAAGTGGGTAAAGCTGGCAATCCCGATACTATGGATGGCGTTGACCCTGATCTTGTCGTTGGCTCAAGTACAGAGGTGATCGCGGGCGAAAATATGATCGTGACGGCTGGCGGCATCGACTCGCATATTCATTTTATTTCACCCCAGCAGGTCTATGAAGCACTGTCCAGTGGTATTACGACGATGATCGGTGGTGGTACAGGGCCAGCAACCGGCACAAATGCGACAACCTGTACTCCTGGCGCGTGGAATCTGGCTCGTATGCTCCAGGCCGCCGAAGCATGGCCGGTCAACTTTGGTTTTTTAGGCAAAGGCAATACAGCCACAGAAGCACCGCTCATCGAGCAAATTCAGGCCGGAGCATGTGGTTTAAAACTGCATGAAGATTGGGGCACAACACCAGCGACTATCGATACGTGTCTCAGGGTAGCCGATGCCTACGATGTACAGGTAGCAATCCATACGGACACGATAAACGAAGCCGGTTTTGTTGAAGACACCATTGCCGCTATTGCTGGTCGGACGATACATACCTATCATACAGAGGGTGCTGGCGGTGGTCATGCACCTGATATCATTCGTATTGCAGCTTACCAGAATATTTTGCCATCCTCGACAAACCCTACCATGCCGTTTACCACAAATACCCTTTCCGAACACTTAGATATGTTAATGGTGTGCCATCATCTCAACCCGCAGGTACCTGAAGATGTAGCCTTCGCCGAAAGCCGTATTCGGCCAGAAACCATTGCCGCAGAAGACATTTTACACGATCTTGGTGTCTTCAGTATGCTCTCCAGCGACTCCCAGGCGATGGGACGCGTTGGTGAGGTCGTATTGCGCACCTGGCAGACCGCGCATAAGATGAAAGTGCAACGCGGTGCACTGCCGCAAGACGCTGCACGTAACGACAACTTCCGTGTCAAACGCTATGTGGCAAAATACACCATCAATCCAGCTATTACGCACGGTATCGCGCAACATGTCGGCTCAATTGAACCTGGCAAGTTGGCCGATCTGGTTTTATGGCGTCCAGCTTTCTTTGGCGTGAAACCGGAGATGATTGTCAAAGGCGGCTTTATCGCGTGGAGTTTGATGGGCGATGCGAATGCCTCTATTCCGACACCGCAGCCTGTTTTCTACCGTCCCATGTTTGGCTCCTTTGGCGCTGCAACTACTGCCACGAGTCTCATGTTCCTGTCACAAGCGGCCTTTGCGGAAAATATACCGAGCAAGTTAGGACTCCACAAAACTGCTGTGGCAGTTGAGCAGTGCCGGAACATTAGCAAGGCCAACATGATACATAATGCCGCAACACCTACTATTGAAGTTGATCCCGAGACGTATGAAGTACGAGCAGATGGTGCATTGCTTACCTGTGAACCTGCAACTGTCCTACCATTGGCGCAACGCTACTTTCTCTTTTAGCCAGAAAAGAGTCGTGAGTTCATTTCAACTCTTTTTGTGCTATTGACAACGTTTTGTACTGTATTATCGAAAAAAAGGGAATGTCAAGATGAATATTGGCCTGTTTTTGTCCCTATCTACGACTTGAGTAGTCGCCTTCGAGCGGTGTATACTTCTCATATCAGGTTATAGTGTGTTGAAAAGTTATACACGTTTCGAAGGTGAACTACGATATGCGGAGAAATTTCTATTATGTATGATGACTCAGCTTTTCTTTTATTACCGCATAAACATGTTGTCTCATCTGCATCGCATCCCGAGCTATCTCAAGAGAAAACAAGCGTTGTGTATGATCCCCTCAGACCTCCGCCATTGACAGGTATGAGTAGACTGATTGGACGTGATTCTCTGTTCCAACAGCTTAAGCAGCAGGTGTTAGTTGAGCGTAGCCTTGCGCTCTATGGCTTACCCGGTGTAGGCAAAACTGCTCTGGCCGTTGCGCTTTCCTATGATCAGGATATCTGTGCACAATTTAGTGATGGTGTGCTATGGGCAGGTCTGGGATTGCAGCCGTATGTTTCTGGCTTGCTGCGGCGTTGGGGTATGCTGCTAGGTGTCACTATACGCGAGGAAGAGACGAAAGACCGTCATAATGCCTGGGTTCAGGCATTACAAGCTATCATTTCGACACACTGTTTTTTGTTAGTTTTCGATGATGTCTGGCAAGTGGAAGATTTTGAAGCACTGCGAGTAAGTAGTACTCAATGTGCCTACTTGCTGACCACGCGCTTTGCACACATCGCCACGCATCTGGCTGGTGGGCGGGCTGTGCACATTCCCGAGTTAGAGGAAGCGGCCAGTGTCCAACTGCTGACACGTTTTGTGCCGGAGATCTTGCAACACGAACGCGCTACTGCCCTTGCCCTGGTAAACGCCGTGGGTGGACATCCCCTGTCACTCACACTGATGAGCAAATATCTGGGCAGCAATGCCCTCATGGGCCAACCGAGGCGTTTGCATGCTGCGCTAAATCAGTTACGGAATGTCGAGCAGCGTTTACGCTTACATATGCCGCAGGCCGCCCACGAGCGTCCACTTACTATCCCTGAAGGGATAGAGGTATCTGTCAGATCTGTGATAGCGGTGAGCGACCTCCATCTGCCTCTACCTGCCAGGCACGCATTACGCTGTCTCTCTGTTCTGCCTGCCAAGCCTACATATTTGATGCAGGAAGTCGTGCTAGCCGTCGCGAATACGACAGTCGAAGTGCTTGCTATGCTCTGCGATGCAGGGTTAGTGGAGCATGTTAACGCTATGCATTACATGCTTCACCCTCTGATCATCGATTATGTGCGGACTCAAGACCCAGAAAGAGAAGCTTCTCTGAGGCTGATTCGATACGGCGTTGATTTTATTGAGGCACACTGCGCCGACGCCAGAGTGCTGGAGCGTGAGAGTACTATTATTCTTACGGCCCTGGATCATGCCTGGGAAGCAGAATGTTGGGCGGAATTGATTCGCGGATATGCCTTGCTCATACCGTTACTCTTTCGCTGGGGTTGGTATACATTGGCCGAGCAATTGCTGCAAAGAAACTCTCTTGCTGTTGCCAAAACTGGAAACATCCATGATAAAATCCAAAGCCTGGAAAATCTGAGTATCCTTGATCACTTACAGGGAAACTATAGCAGAGCCACAGCTTTTGCCCATGAAGGGCTAACCCTGGCGCGTCAAATAGACAATCAAGAGAAGATCATTTGTCTGCTGACAGAGTTGGGAGGAAACACGCACGAGCAGGGAGACTATACACAGGCAGAGGTGTATTATCAGGAAGCTCTAATCCTGGCGCGTCAGGTGGACAATCACGAACGTATCGCTACTCTGCTGAAGAAGCTGGGTGTGCTTGCTAAGAAACGTGGGAATTATCTGCAGGCACAGGCATATTATCAGGAGGGCTTGCATCTGGCGCGCCAGGTAGACAATCACGATCTCGTCAGCCTGCTCCTGACCAATCTGGGTGTGGTTGCTACTGAACGAGGCGATTATAGCCTGGCACAAAGATACTATCAAGAAGCACTCTCTCTGGCACGCCAATGGGGCTACCGCGAGAACACCTGTATCTTGCTCTCTAACCTGGGGGTGATCGCCGATGCTCAGGGGGACTATGCGCAGGCACAGGCGCTGTTCTCTGAGGGGCTGGCCCTGGCGCGTGAGATCGGTCATCGTGAACGCATCAGCTTACTCCTGCTCAACCTGGGGGTGATTGCTGATCGACAGGGCAAAGATAGCGAGGCACAAGCCTTTTGTCAGGAAGGGCTGACTCTGGCGCGTGAGTTAGGGCATCGTGAACGCATCAGCTTGCTCCTACTCAACCTGGGTGATATTGTCATGGAGCAAGGCCAGGAAACACAGGCACAAACCTATTTTCAGGAAGGGCTGACCCTGGCGCGTGAGTTAGGGCATCGTGAACGCATCAGCGATCTGCTGCAACACCTCGCTATGTTGGCTATCAAGCAAGGGAAGCTGGTCACGGCAGAAAGATATTTGCAAGAGGGACTCGAGCTGGCTCGCCAGCTCGAACATCCACAGTTAATCTGTCGTCAGCTAGCTGCGTGGGGAGAACTCCATCTTCAGCAGCAAAATGTGGAGGCCGCCGAAGATGACTTTTCGGAAATGCTGGATCTGGTTCCTGTTGGTAGCCGGGCTATCTACGCCCAGGCACAATATGGCCTGGCATGTGTAGCTATGCACCTGAGCCAATTTAGCAGAGCTAAGGCTCTTGCCGAACAAAGTTATGCTACCTTTGAGTTACTGGGCCATCGCAAGAGGAACCTAGTCCATGCTTTTTTAGAACGCTTGACAACGCTGCCAAATAGCTAGTGCAGTACCCTGATACCCATGGACATTCAGAAACGCGTTCTTATTCCACCTGACAACGCTGCTGCCGCAGCTACTGCTACGCAGTCAGTCAGGCGGATCAGCAACTCTCGTCCCTCTTGGACTGTCAGAAACGCCACTGCCGTGGCTAGCCTTCGGCTCATCTGACAGAGAGGAGGTTGCTAGAAATATGCTGCCGCATATTTCTCATCTGAATGCAAGGCAATATGAGATGGGTCAAGAGAAACGCCCCGAACCAATCGACTCCCTACGCGCTTGAGTACACAATAGGAAAGCCGAAGAGGCCAAATGATTTTGCATACATATTAGGAGCGCCTTGAGATGCACAAGTAAAGCTACCAGCAACTTGTGCTATAGAGCAAACGTGTTGATGTCTAGTCTCCCTGCCAATTTTCGGAGAAAAGCATATAACCATAGCTGAGGACACAATAGATATAGATACCTGTACCGCGTAGCTTATCCCGAATTCTGTCAATGTGCTTATCCATCATCGCGCGTACTTTTTCATCGACGCTGCAATTGTAGACGATGAAAGATAAATCAGCATAAGTAATGGGCAAGCAATGTCTTAAGGGGAAAAGTAAGCGATATTCAGTCTTTGTCAATGCGATCCTTCTCCCATGAATCATAAGAGCATGTTTGGCTTCATCCCATTGAATGTCTTCTGCTTGCACGAACGGAATACTGTCCTGGTATACTGTAGCCATAGATACTTTCTCCTTCTCCTAATTATGGTTGCAGTGGACAACAGAGATAACACTGTTGTTCATTTCCTGAGCACGCAAGGCGTGCTACGAGCAGCGGAAATGCCCATGAGACAAATGGATAGATTTCTATAACAGAACCAAAGCAAGAGCATTACTGCCAGGTTCGCTATGCGCTAGGCTAAATCTTCAGTAATCACCTTCATTGCCATCGTATCACCAAGTATGTTTTTAAGCTCCATATGCATTTTGCAGATGTTCTCCATCTTGGCAGTGATAAACTGGTGTTGCGCCGTGCCTGCTGCCAAACCGAAGAGAGCCTGCTGTCCTGCTTCGTATTCTTCGCGTATGCACTTGATAAGTTGGGCAACTTCACTGTGATTTTGCTGTATATCTGACATCAACCTCTCTCTTTTCTTGCCTGTACAGCCATTGGCAGCTAATGAGAAGAGCGGCTCGCATATATGTGATACCGAGGTTGGTCACGCTATTTCTGCACATTAGCTGCCCTTCTTCTCTCCGAAAATACAATAACAATTTATAGATTAACCATCACCAGTAGCTGTTGAACCTTCCGCATATTGGGAGTGGGCAGGCTGGGAAATAAATTCTGAAACGACAAAGCTTTCCAGTGCGGTTGCCATTAAAAACACCTCCTCTCTTATCAGTACCATAATTATTGTAGCGGTTCATTCGCTTACGCTTTCGCTGCCAATCGCTCCAATGGGCATTGCAGCTTGCACGTAAAGGGTCTTCAAGAAACATATTATGGAAATATGTTATGTATATAAGTATGCAAGTGGAAGCCCGGCAGCACAATGTCTATGAGTGACAAGTAGTAGACAAGTAGTGGACAACTTTCTGTTTGTTTGTTTACGCTTGTCGTTGCTCTGTCTCGCTCCTGGCAGATAGAGCTTGTAGCCATGTACGGATTTCTTCGGCTTTGTGGTGGCCGGTGTCCGCAAGCTTTGCCAGTGCTTCCTGGCCCAGGCGTATGGCTTCGGCCATTTCTCCATGCTGTGCGGCAACCTGTGCCAATCCATATTGAGCTATGGCAATGATCTCCAGGTTCTGAGAGACAGTGAGGACTTCTTGAAACGCCGTCGCAGCAGCTTCTGTGTTCTGGTTGCGAAGATAGAGGTTGCCCCACTCCATAAGGGCATAGCCGAGGCTCTTGACCGCTCCCAAGGCGCGGGCCAACTCGACGCCTTCCTGGAAATAGATATTCGCCTGGGCATAGTCTCCCTGTAGCCCGGTTAACTCTCCGAGGTTCATCAGGCAGGAAGTTAACACCGAACGGGCACCAAGCTGGCGAGCAAGATCGAGGCTTTCTTGGAGATAGTGTTGTGCCACAGCATAGTTCTTTTGCTCTCCAGCTGATGTACCTACGCATATAAGTGCCTGACATATGCGTAAACGATTGCCGATCTGGCGTGCATACGTGAGCGCGTCTTGTCCATAGCTCTCGGCCAGTTGATACTGCCCACGTTGCAGGGCAATGTCGCTTGCCAGATGCGACAGGCGACCCAGAATGTAACGATGTCCCAGTTGGCGAGCAATGGTGAAAGCTTTTTGAAGATATTGTTCTGCTTCTGTTATGTTGCTCAGGTCTCTGGCGACCCAGCATAGGTAAACGAGGAGCATGCTCATCTGTTCGTGATTGTTGTGCTGTCGTGCCAGCTCTAGCCCCTCCTGGAGCTGCTCTGAGGCTTGCGTGTAATATCCTTGTCTGCGATTGACTTGTCCCAGGTTGCCGAGCAACTGACAGATGCGCTCATAATCGTCCTGCTGGCGCGCCAGGGCTAATGCCTGCTCATAGAATGACTGTGACTGTGGGAAAGTTCCACGCTCAAAGGCCACTGAGCCAAGCGTCATGAGCGCGTTACTTACCACATCAGGCTGTTCGTTTTCTTGAGTCAGCGCCAGGACGCGTTGTGCATAGCTCTCCGTCTGCTGATAATCGCTACGTAACTCGGCAAATGCAGCTAGCTGACTCAGGATGGTAGCCTGTTCTCTCTGATGCTCGGATGCTGGTATCAACTGTAACACTGTTTGTAAATACTGGTCAGCCAGTGTGTAGAGTCCGCGTATGCGCATGAAGGGAACGAGAGCGATCACGCCTCGCTGTAAGTCCTGATAGTTGCCCAATGTGGCAGCGACATCCAGGGCCGCTAGAATATTGCTCATCTCTCGTTCCAGGGTAGCATAATCCTGGACGTGCTGTTGCACAAAGGGTATGATATAGCTCACCAGCCGCTGTTGAGCTGTAGCATCCTGGTTCTGTACCTGTGCATAGTCAGCAATCGTTTGGTGTAAGGTATAACGGCCCTCTTCGTTACTCTCCAGCAGTCCGGCGTCCCACAAGGTGTCCAGGGTTTCTACCGGTTGCTGGCTCACGGCCAGCGCTGCCTCCTCTGAGAAGCAGTTGGGCTTAGAGGGAAAGACAGACAGCGCGCACAAGGTAGCATGCGTCTGAGCATCGAGATACTGGTCGCTGACAGCAATTGTTGCATGCAGTGAGAGGGGAGTATCAGCTGGAAGATGGGGCGAACGGTCTCTTGGAATTGTGGGGATACTCACGCTCAGACGTTGTCCGGCATCGTGGAGTTGAGTCAGAGCTGTACGCAAACGACGAGGTTGGCCGGTAAAGGACTGCATAGCCAGGTACTTGCCTACCAGGGTGATGGCTAGTGGCAAACACCCAACTGCTTGTATGAGCTTGAGCGCTTGTTGTTGCTGTTCCTGTACGAGCTGTGGTACGTAGCGTGCAAGCAGGGCCAGTGCATCGTCTTCTGCCAGCTCGGGCACTTGCAGGACGCCTTGCTGGGCAAAGGTAAAGGCCACCTGTGGCAGTCTGGTGGTAAGCAAGTGGGCACAGCGGGGACCTCCTACCTGCAAGGCCAACGCGTGCTCGGCCTGCCAGGCATCATCGATGATTAGTAGCATGCGACGGTTGCCAATCGTGGCACTCAGTGCACGACCCCATGCAGACCAGTTGGTGGCCTCTTCAACGTCAGCGGGTTCGATGCCGAGCAGTGAACCCCAGCGTGTGAGGAGTGCGGATACATTAGGCTGAGGTCCCAGGCCAGCCCAGAGTATGCCATCGGGGAAACGCTCCTGTACTTCGTGGTCGATAGCCACCGTCACAGCCAGGGCAGTCTTGCCAACCCCTGGTAAGCCTTGCAGCGCGGTCAGGGCCAGACTCTCTCCGGCAATGAGTTGCTGTTTGATTTGTTGCAGGAATGCCTCACGTCCCAATACTGCTGCTGCTCGAACCTAAGGCCGATGGGATGATAGCATCATAAAGGCGTGGTATCTCTGCGGCTGCTCCCTCTTCTGCCGTAGCCAGGGGCGTGATCGTTGCTGCGACCACCTCGGTGGTCTCGCCTGCGAAACCCAACTCTCGGACGCTCTTGCCAAAGAGACGGCTGAGCTGTTCGCGATAGTAGGGATACGGAACAGCCAGCCCTTGTTCCCAGCGACTCACTGTGCGGGAAGTGGTGCCCAGAGTTTCGGCGACTTTTGCCTGGGACCAGCCGCGCGCTTCTCGTTCAACTTTCAGCGGATGTGTTTGCATCTCGCACCTCTTCATTGGCTGTCATCTCTGGCAAAATGGCGTATTCCACATCTAGGTTTGTTCGCAGATGGCACAGAGACTAATTCATTCAGTAAAAAGATCATATTTTATGGATTTATAGACTGCTTTTTTGCTTCGTGCGCTCAGTGTAGCACGTTCTTTCTATCACTACAATACACAAGAGCCTCCTGCCTGCATTTTGTCCCTTTTTTCCTATGTATAGAACAGGCGAGGGAAAACCCCCGTCTCTCAAGTGAGAGCGCCCTTCCTCATTTGGGGTCTTGACAAAGGGGTCTACTTTACCGTGCGCAAACTGAACCCCAGTGTCCCACAGGTTATTTCTACTCCAAGAGTCACCCCAAGGAAAATTCATGGGCTTTTTCCCTTGACATTTTGTTTAGGGTGTACTAATATCTGAGTGAGTAAGTAAGATATTAGTACACCCTAATATTTTCGGCATATGGTGACGGGCCTACTGCATGATGGATGTTCTTTTTCTGTGGCATACGGAAAAGTGAGCCAATGCCTTTGTTCGACTATCATAATCAGCAGGACCTCTGCCCCATGAAAAAGAAAGGTTCTACCATGGCGGGTAATACTCCTCTTAAAGAAAAACGTCAGTTGCAACCATTGGCTATTGCTGGTCTGGCAATAGGTGCGCTGATTGTTGCGGCTGTCTTAATCTGGCAGGGAGTGACTGCGGCAGGCAATCCAAATCCTACGCTTCCACATACGAGTGCACCTGTCGTGGTGCTTGATATTGCTGTCCTGGTATTTCGCGAGGGCTTAGAGTGCATTCTCGTGCTATCGGCCATCACTGCTGGTTTGATGGGTTCCAATCAGTCGTACCGACGTCCTATCGGTGTAGGAGCGGGATTGGGCTTCATTGCGACGCTGATCACTTGGTTTATTGCCATCGGCATTATCAATAACCTGACGCAGAGCGTACCGGCACTGGATGTCCAGGCTGGAACCGGATTGCTAGCTATCATCGTACTGCTGATTGTGATGAACTGGTTTTTCCACAAGGTCTACTGGACGGGTTGGATCTCATTCCAAAACCGCAGAAAACGCAATTTGTTACAAGATTCGAAGTCTGGGGCTTCGTCGGCATCTCGTGTGCTCTTTGGTCTGGTTCTGCTCGGTCTCACCTCGTTCTATCGCGAGGGTTTTGAGGTCGTGCTCTTCTTGCAGAATTACAGGTTGCAGATGGGAGGATTGGTTGTCTTTTATGGAGCGCTGCTCGGGGCTATTTTTGCAGGCATTGTCGCCATACTGACCTTTGTGGGACACCACCGCTTGCCATATAAAAAGATGTTGATCTTGACTGGTGCCTTGCTTGCTATGGTGTTGGTCGTCATGGTGGGTGAACAGGTCTTTGAGATGCAGCAGGCTAATTGGATTGGCACAACGAACATTAGCTGGCTGCAATGGCTGCCCGTCTGGGCAGGTACGTGGTTCTCTCTCTTCCCCAATGTGGAGACTGTAGTGGCTCAGGCCATTGCGATGATTCTGGTTGTCGGCAGTTATGTCGTGGCGCGCTACCAGGCGACTGCATTACCGAAGAAACGTGGTGTTGCTCCTTTTCAGGCTCTAGATGCCCCCCCGACCGAGGCTCTGGCAACGACTACTGTTTCGTCAGCGGGAACGCAAAAAAGCTAAAGATCGTTTGAGTGTGGCCCTATCTCTGACTAACTTTGCGACCTGGAAAAAACTGCTGTGTCCGTGCGATAATGAGCATTGCAAACTGAAGGAATTCACACTGCTTGCGAGGGAGTGCATGACTGTACGTTTAATCCAGGTAGGAATGGGTAGCTGGGGGAAAAGTTGGGCCACGCGGGTGGTCGCACAGAACAAAGCTGTAGAGCCGGTCGCGTGGGTAGAGATAGATGCTGTGGCATTGGAGAGAGCGCGGCAGCAGCTCAGTCTTCCGGCTGAGCGTTGTTTTTTGTCGCTGGATGAGGCGTTGGCTCAGGTAGATGCTGATGCCGTGTTAATCACTGCCAGCCTGCCGGGACATGTGCCCAATGCGACGACTGCATTGCAGGCCGATAAGCATGTGCTGATGGAGAAGCCATTTGCACCAGCGGTCAGCGAAGCACGACAACTGGTAGCGCTGGCTGAGCAGCATAAGCGCGTGCTGATGATTAGCCAGAATTATCGCTACGCGCCAGCAGTGCGTAAGGTCATTGATCTGGTGCACGAGCAAGTTGTCGGATCAATCGGGTCGGTCAACATTGATTTTCGACGCAATGCCAATGCTGCACCCATCGAGACCAATCGGCATTATCATATCTGGGAACCTTTACTGGCAGATATGGCTATTCACCACTTTGATTTGATGCGTGCTGTACTGGGACAGGAGCCGAGGCTGATTTACTGTAAGACGTGGAATCCCTCCTGGAGTCATTTCGATGAGCCGCCAAGCGCTACGATGACGATTACCTTCGATGCAGGGACCGTTGTCAGCTATCGCGGAAGTTGGGTCAGTCCTGGTCCACAGACGAACTGGTCGGGCGATTGGCGCATGGAAGGTGAGCGTGGTGAGCTGGTGTGGACCAGTCGTGGCGATCAGCCTGATCGCGTTTTACTGCGACCGCTCAACAAGCGTCCTCGTGCTGTCAGGCTACCAGAGCTTGAACATCTTGATCGTGCTGGCAGCCTGCAGGCTTTTGTGCAGGCCGTCCGTAGTGGTGAGCCTCCTGAAACCTCTGGCCGCAACAATCTGAACACGTTGGCCTTCATGTTCGCAGCGATTGAGGCTGCACGCAGCGGTCTGCCCGTCGAGATTGCGCGCTCCGAGGCTTCTGCGTCGGGACAAAGCTGATAACACAACATCGTACACGACCAGCCATGCTAGCTCATACCCATAGGCATTCAGAAACGCCACTCTCGTCCCTCTTGGGCTGTCAGAAACGAAGCTGACGCTTCTAGCCTTCGGCTCGTCTGACAGAGAGGAGGTTGCTAGAACTGTGCTGCGGCACATTTCTCATCTGAATGCAAAGCAATATCACCTGAAGCGTGACACTACTCGCTACTGCACTGTTTCGTGTTCGTGTTACATTGCAGCGTGGCATGCTGAAAGCGCTGCAGCAGCGTCGCATTATTACTCACCGTGGGTTCACCGGTCGGGAACCCGAACTTCCCCAGTGCGCCATGTTTGTCAAAGTAATTCATAATCATACCTGAAATACTATAGCCGGTAAATACGTAATAGCGTCCATTGTTGCCCCATTGGATAGTATAGTTCTCTTTGTCATCCGCGAAGTAATTCCAATCACTATCATAAGGGATCGCGCTCACAGCGTCCGTAATGCGCGGTGAAACCCAGGTAAAAGTACTGAAGCCCCAATTCATCAGGTCGCGCATATCCGTCCACCAATTATCGGTATGCATGACTACGCCGATTAAGTGATGTTGGTTGCGTACGCACGAGATGACCTGGATAAAATCCGCTGCCCCATCCCAGCCAGTCTTCCCGGCATTGACGCCAGGATACCACCAGAAAAACTGATCGTCGTTGATAAAGGTATGTGCTGCGTGACCGGCTGTCTGCGGGATTTGATACTCTCTGGTACTCGTGATCTGCTGAATTAACGGGATCGCGAAAACCGTTGCCGCCAGCACAACCAGGTCGTGGGCGCTAGAATAATGTTCCGTATCCAGTAAGCCATGAGGATTGACATAATGCGTATCATCTAGCCCGAGTTGAGTTGCGCGCTGATTCATCTTTACCACAAATGCCTGTTGGCTGCCAGCGAGTGCGTCGGCGATCACAACCGCTGCATCATTGCCCGATGGCAAGAGCAGCCCGTACAGCAATTGGCGCAATGTATAAGTCTCGCCATTCTTGATGCCCATCAATGAACTGTCCGCCGTAAGCTGATTGAGATCATCGGACATTGCGGCATTGACAGTGATGTTCTGGTTGAGATTGCCCATTTTCACTGCCAGTAGGGCCGTCATCAGCTTCGTTGTGCTAAGCATAGGCAGGTGCATAAACGGATTATAAGCGTAGAGCGTTGCCCCAGTATCCGCATTGAGCAGATACGCCGAAGTAGCCAGGACCGGTGGGGCAGGATGACCATTATTGGGCGGCGTGAGGACCAGTTTATGCGCATCTGCTGCCTGCATGCCACTACTGGACACTTGGTTGGGGATAACCAGCAGCGTAGAGGATGACGTATGGGACATGATGCTGGAGATCAGTGACACACAGACGAGGAAGAGCAGCAACGCGCAGGCCGCAACGATGAAACTGCGACGATGGCGTTGCAATAGGAAAATAATGGGTGGTGGCTGATACTGCCGTCGTCTGCGTGCTCGGTAGCGTGCAACTGGCAGTGGTTGATAGACAGTTGAGCGTCGACGCAGAGCAACCATAATTTTATGAGCAGGCGGCGCGGACCTCTCCTCCTGCTCTTCGTCCTCATCCTGCCGCTCATCCTCAGGACGTCGCGTCGGTGCGCCAGAGGCATGCCGAGCCGCCCCGTGCTCAGCCGAAAAACGCCTCATTTCCTGGTGTAACGAAGCGCGCCTTATTCTTGGGATCTCAGGATGCTCATCACTATGAAAATCCGCGTCCTGACGGCGGTGTGGTACGCGAGAGACACCTGACGATGGTTCATCATCTTGTGATGGGGTTCTGGGCATACGCCGGTCTTCTCCATTCTCTAAATAGCAACGGACATCGAGCGGACAATATGTGTATCGTGGGCTTTTCCTTCTCTATACTACTTATCTTACTCAGCATTTCTTATTATCGTCAACTTCATAAGCGTGGTTAGCCAGAGCTTTGCAAGAGTCATAAGTTTTCAATTTTTTTACAATTCTTTGAAGCTTTCCTGACCACTTTATGCTAGAGTTCCAATAGATAAAAGTAATAGTAAAAGCCTGCACTTGTGTAGTATATCTAGCGCGTGAAATAGCACTTAATTGACGTTTTTCCATGAAAAATAGGTAAAAATTCTCTATGTCCCTGAAATATAGGGGCTAGCGGTTCGTTTTTTCATAAGTGGTCATGCATATAAAAGTATTTTACTGTATCATAAGGAGGTTATCACTGTGGCTATCCATCGCTTATCCAGGCATGCTGGAATGAGTATGCTCTTTTGCAGTCTGTGTGCCCTCTTCATTATTAGTTGTGGGAGTGCGCAAGCGTCCACAGCCAGCTCAGGTGCATCAGCTACCGCAACAGCCACTGCCTGCGCCAGCTTCCGTTTCCAGACGGCAACAGGCACCATCCAGAGCATTAGTGGGGACACACTGAGTGTCAAAACCAGGAAAGGGAATATTACTCAGGTCACATACTCAAGCAATACGCGCTTCACCCGTGAGCAGACTCTCGCCGCAAGCAGTTTGAAAGAAGGCACAACCGCTCAGATCAGAGTCAAGCAAAACGCAGATAGCACGTACACAGCCATGAGCATTCTCTTAACCAATGGTACGACTGGTAGCGCATTTGCGAATGGCACTGGTGCAACCGGCACTGCGGTCGCTGGTGGCTTCGGGCGAGGACAAAATTCCCCTTGCGCCAGCGCTCTGCGCGGGACAAATCGCGGATTTGGCAATGCAACGAGTGGTACAACCGCTACTACTCGTGCCATCACCGGCACTATTGGGCAAGTCAGTAGCAGTTCACTTTCTATCACAGATACGCAAGGCAACGACTATTCAGTCACACTTGGACAAACAACCCAGATCATCCAGATCAATTCAGTGACAGCAAGCGCCCTGCAAACCGGCCAGAATGTGGCGGCCAGCGGCACTAAAGGGAGTAATGGCACGATTGCTGCCCGTACTATAGCTATCTTATTGGTTGGTAGTACCAGTAGTGCAGGATAGGGCGTATATATCTTTGCAGTTTATTATTTTTAGATTCAGAACAGATTTAAGAAATATAAAGGATAATAATGAGCGACGATGGAAATATGACCATTCAATCCCTGGTGGATGAAGATACACTAAAGTGGGATGCAATAGAGGATATCCCTGCTGCGTCTAAGTATCGGCAACGGCCATGGGTGACTATCCTGCTGGTTGTGCTTGTGCTCTTACTCCTGGCTGGTGGTGGTTATTGGATCTGGCTGTTACGTCGACCGCAGCCCGTACAATATACGCAAACAGCGATTACCACCGGCAACATGAGCACGAAAGTTTCCGCCACTGGCCCGATCAGCGCCGGGGCAGAGTACGCGATGAACTTCGCTACCAGTGGCACAGTCAGTGAGATTGATGTCACCACGGGCCAAAAGGTCAAAGAGGGACAGGCACTGGCAAAATTGACCGTGAATACCACATCACTGACCGATGCGCTCAACCAGGCTCAATTGGCCGTCAATAGTGCACAGACCAGCGTCAACACAGCCAATACTGCCCTTTCCAACGCACAGACCAACGCAGCCAATCAGGAATCTGAGAACGCGGCAGCGCTGGCCGTCGCGCAGGACACCAAAACGGCTGATCTTAATGCCTGTAGCGCTCCCACGACCACTTCGACTTCCACTTCGACTTCCAAATCTACGCCCACTCCCACGCCCACTCCAAATCCCACGGTTACTGCCAATTGTACACAGTCCGCGCAAGATAAGTTCAATCAGACACAGACACAGCTCACGGCGAGCAACACCAGCGCACAGCAAAGCATGACATCGGCACAAAACCAAGTCAACGCAGCGTCGAATACGCTGGCTACGGCTCAGGCCCAGGAACAAACCGCGCAGGATAATCTGAATACTGCTACTCAGGAAGGGGTTCTGGTCGCACCCGCCGATGCTACCGTGGCCGAGATCAATGGTGCCGTCGGCCAAAGCATAGGCTCCAGCGGCTCCAGTTCCTCTGGCAGTAGCTCCAGTGGAAGTGGTTCTAGTTCTAGTTCTGGTTCTACAGCAAGTACAGGCAGCAGTTCTAGCGGGTCTAGTTCTTCCTCATTCATGATCTTGACCAATGACAATAGCCTGACGATTACCGCACAAGTCAACGAAGCTGACATTGCCAATGTGCAGGTTGGACAACCAGCCCAGTTCACGCTGGCCCCTTATCCATCCAGCACTTTCCAGGCTACCGTCTCCAGCATTCAGACGCTCGGAGTGACTTCCTCCAACGTTGTCACCTATGCTGTTATTCTCACCGTTGATCAACACAGTATTGCTAGCGGCCAGCAGGTCTACCCAGGCATGACGGCGACGATCAATATTACGACAGCCCAGCGCATCGGAGCCTTGCTCATCCCAGCGGCAGCACTCACCTATCCCACAACAGCACTCCAGAACAACGAGATTAGCCGTAGCGCTTATACCGCGTTGTTACGTCAGGCAGGGGGTAGCACCGGAACAAGCACAACCACAAGCACAACCAGTAGTAGTAGTAGCAAAGTCGTGCTACAATTGAAAAACGGCAAGCTGGTGCCAACACTGATTACCATTGGGCTAGACAATGGGACAGATGCTGAAGTGCTCTCTGGGCTGCAGGCGGGTGATGAAGTTGTTGTCGGTCAGACAGGTGGAAAAACGTTGTCAACATCAACAACGGGCACTGGTACTAGAGCTGGTACGGGCACCTTTGGCGGTGGTGGCGGCTTCGGCGGCGGCACCGGCACGGGTCGTGGCACCGGCACAGGAGGCTGATACTGATGGGACGAGACTTGCAAGTGGGCAGCAGTTTTGCTGCCCCTCCGATCATTCGCTTGCAGAAGCTGACCAAGCAATATCGCATGGGACGCACGATAGTCCTGGCCTTACGCAGTGTTGACCTGCGCATTCATCGCGGTGAGATGGTTGCCATTATGGGACCTTCAGGGTCGGGGAAATCAACGATGATGAATATTCTCGGCTGTCTGGATCGTCCGACCTCGGGGGGGTATGCGCTTGATGGCGTACCGGTCAGTCAAATGAACAAAAGTGAACTGGCTGACATACGCAATCAGAAGATAGGCTTTGTCTTTCAGAGCTTCAACTTGCTCTCGTGGATGACGGCCTTCTCCAATGTCGAGTTGCCGCTTGTCTATGCGGGCATGCCAACAGAAATGCGGCAAAAGCGCGCAGCCTGGGCCCTGGGGCTGGTTGGTCTGGGTACACGCATGCAGCATCGACCGCTGGAGATGTCTGGTGGACAGCAACAGCGTGTGGCTATTGCGCGCGCATTGGTGACTTCACCGGCTTTGATCCTGGCAGATGAGCCAACGGGAAACCTGGATTCGCATACCAGCATAGAGATTATGGCGATTATGCAGAAGCTCAACGAGCGCGGCATGACCATCGTTCTGGTCACGCACGAACATGACATTGCTGACTACTGCAAACGCGTCGTGGTGTTACGTGATGGTGTCGTCAAGGAAGATCGTCTCAACGTGGCTCCGCTGATCGCACAGGAGCAATTGACTAGCCAGAGCCTGTCAGAAAACAAGCAGCTATCAGAGAGTAAGCAGGCGCAGTTGAGCAGCCAGTCAGAAGGTAAACAGGTGGCGCATGAGTAAGAACTATCGGACCAGGCAAATCAAACGCCGACGAGGACTCCTTGCCATCTACCAGAGTTGCAAGAGCGCGCTAGAAGCGGTACGTGCCAATAAGCTGCGTTCGCTGCTCACATCGTTGGGCATTATCATCGGTGTCGCAGCCGTCATCGTCATGATCTCAACCAGTGAAAGCAATGCCGCTGCCATCAATGGCCGCCTTTCCGCCCTCAATCCAAACGAACTGGTCGTGCGAGCTGGCAGTACAAGCGTGGGAGGCGTCAGAGGAGGCAGTGGTACAGCAACATCCCTTACGCAGGCCAACGCCGACGCCATAGCGGCACAGGTTCCCCATATCTCGGCTATCAGTCCTATTGTGAATGTCAGTGGACAGGTCATCTTCCAGTCACAAAACTGGAGTACCTCTATCCAGGGAGTCTACCCCGCGTACCAGCAACTAGGCAGTTGGCAGATGCAAGAAGGCAGTTTTATCGCTGATAGCGACGAGCAAAGTGCGTCAGCCGTCGCTGTCATTGGGCAAACGGTGGAAGATAATCTGTTCACCCCGGCTGGAGTTGATCCGCTTGGGCAGCAAATTCGCATTCGCAATGTGCCATTCACCATTGTGGGCGTGCTTGCCGCCAAAGGGGCCAGCGCTTCATCCTTCAGTGACCCGGACGACGTCGTCTACGTTCCCTTTAGCACAGCGCAGGAGCGCCTGACAGGCACTTCTTCGGTCAATTCTATCGACATACTGGCGGATAATAGCGCGAATCTCAACAGCGTGCAGGCAGCGACGGAGCAGTTACTCGAACAACTGCATGGCATCACCAACCCTGCCGAGGACGATTTCACGATCCAGAATCAGGCCCAGATTCTGCAGACTGCGCAGGCTACATCTCAGTCTCTCACGCTGTTATTAATCAGTGTGGCTGCGATCTCTCTGCTTGTCGGAGGCATCGGCATTATGAATATTATGCTGGTCTCCGTGACCGAGCGAACACGAGAAATTGGCATTCGCATGGCAATCGGGGCGCGCCCCAGCGATGTGATGACGCAGTTTCTGATAGAAGCGCTCATGCTGAGCGTCTTAGGTGGACTGGTCGGGGTCCTGCTGGGAACAGCAGGCGCATATGTTGATGCGACCGTCACGAGCAGTCTCTTTGTGTTAGATCCCCTTTCTGTGCTGATTGCCTTCGGGTTTGCTGCTGCAGTGGGGGCTGTCTTTGGTTTCTATCCGGCACAGCGCGCCGCGCGACTCGATCCCATCGTAGCTTTGCGCGTCGAATAGGGGGTTCTTTTGCGGGTTCACACCATCAGCAACGATTGGTGCGGACACGCAAAAGAGAGCTTCCAGAATATAGGATACATAGTTATGTATATGGCGCAGGATTATATACCTATGGTAGCATCAGGGGAACTCTCTGACAGCTTTTTAATAGAACAGACGTTGGCAGGCCATGAGGAAGCATTTGAGTGCCTCGTCCAGCGCTACCAGGCTTCTTTATACAATTTCATTGGCCGCTGTTTGAAAGATTATGAACAAGCACGGGATGTATTACAATTCGTTTTTCTGCAATTACATGTTTCTCTGCCCAAGCTGCATATGAATCTGACAAGCGTACGCACGAAGGTCCCGCTGAAAGCATGGCTTTTCCAGGTAGCCTGGAACCGCTGTATGGATGAATTACGCAAGCAGCGCCCTCTGCTCTTTTCCGAGCTGGCTTCGTTCGAGGAGGACGAGGAAACTCTCATTGATCAATGGAATTCCCGACCGGGGACCACAGCCTGACGAGGAAGCGGAGCGCCACGATCTGCAATGCACCCTCTACCAGGCGATCCAAACCTTGCCGCCCAAGTTCCGCGCGGTGGTCTTCTTACGCTACACCAGAGAATTGAGTTTTGTTGAGATCGGGCGTATCCTGGACATGCCTGAGAATACTGCCAAGACCTATTTTCAGCGCGCACGACCACTTTTGCGTACAGTGCTGGCACCAGATATACGCTCAGTTATCGCTCCATAAGACCGCAGATATCCCCCCACCGTTTTGTGTATGAGCGAGCACGTTAGTCATCTGTGTCTGCATCCTCGGAATCACGACAGCTAATCATGCGAACTACTATCCACTTGACGGCTGAGAGCGCTACATGCTACCCTGCTGACATTATGTAGCTTCCTCCTGAGCAGCGAATCTTGCGTGACAGAGTAGTGACGCGTATGTTTTCCACTGAGAAAGGATTATCCATTATATGAACCTCGCCGAAATAAAAAAGCTGGTGGAGGATGGGAAGATTGAGTATGTCAAATGCGGGTTGCCTGATATTGATGGCGTATTTCGTGGCAAGCGGATTGCTGCAGACTTCTTCCTCGCCGGGTTGGCGGATGGCTTCGCGCAATCTGATGTGTTGTTTGGCTGGGATATCGCCGAGAACGTTTTGCCGAATCTCAAAGTGGGCAACGTGGAGCTTGGCTTAGGTGACTTTGTAATGGAACCTGATCTCTCAACATTTGCCCTGGAACCCTGGGAGGATCGTGTGGCCTCCTGTGTCTGTAACTTGCGCACGGAACATGGTGATCCCGTCGTTATTGCTCCCCGTTATGTACTGAGCAAACTGGTTGAGCGTGCACGCTCACTGGGCTACGCAGCTCAGGCCGCTGCTGAACTGGAGATGCGCTTCTTCCGCGAGGATCAGGTATCACTGCGCGAAAAGGACTTCGGACCAACATTAACGCCTCTCAATCCAGGTACGAATTGCTATGTAATCAGCCATGCAAGTGCTGATGAGCATCTCATCGGCAATATCGCACGTATGATGCGTAATTATGGCATCATTTTAGAGGGCTATAATCGAGAACACGGTCCCGGCATGTATGAGCTGAATATCCATTATACGGATGCGTTGCGTGCTGCCGACCAGACACTGCTGTTTAAAACAGGCGTCAAGGAGATCTGCTTACAAGAGGGCTTTACAGCATCGTTTATGGCGAAGTGGCATGCTCAGCAAGACGGTAGTAGCGGACATTCACATATGAGCTTGTGGGACCTGCAAAAAGAGCAGAATGCCTTCTGGGATGAGCGAGCAGAGGCACACATGTCTCCCACGATGTGCTCTTTTCTGGCCGGTGTTCTGGACAAGTTGCCAGAACTGATGGCCCTTTATGCTCCGGTGATCAATTCCTATAAGCGCTATATTGAAGGTACATGGACCCCTCTCAATACGACCTGGGGTATGGATAACCGCACCTGCGCGGTGCGCGTCATCAACAATGGGCAAAATGCGATACGTATCGAGAACCGCGTGCCAGGTGCCGATGCCAATTTTCACCTTGTATTTGCCGCGATGCTTGCCAGTGGACTCTACGGTATTCGAGCACAAGCTGACGCTATCCCCCCAGATACATGGGAATGCCTATAGTACAGACCGCATCGCCCAGGCCAACAGCAGCGGACAGATACACTCTCTGGCTCGCAACCTGACCGAAGCCACAGATAAGCTGGAGCAGAGCGACATGGCCCGTGAATATCTCGGTACTGACTTCGTTGAGCATTTTGTCACTACACGCCGTTGGGAGGTGCGCGAATTTGAGAAGGCTGTTACAAACTGGGAGCGTTGCCGCTACCTCGAATTAATTTAGCGCCTCCCATACCCCATAAAGTACGCCGTTGCCAAATTCCTTGACAGTAGCAAAAAGATAATTTATGGTATGAGCAGAGCTTCCTATCATAGTAAGGGAAGAGGTCCAAAGAAAGAAAGGATACCTCAGATGTCATCTCCCGGCTCTTCAGAAAACGCCTATGTGATCGACATAGAGCAGGCAGCCGAGACGGCACGGCTCATTGAGCAAGATAAGCTTTTTACGAGTGCGACAGGTGGGCTCTTTCCTGAGCAGCCCGACCTTTCGCAGACTGAAACCTTGCTCGATATCGGCTGTGGTCCCGGCGGCTGGACGCTTGACGTGGCGTACGCCTATCCAGATATCAACGTGGTCGGCATCGACATCAACCCCACGATGATTGACTATGGCTTTGCGCAGGCAAACTCTGCAGGGCTTGCAGAACGTGTCATTCGAGATCATGGACGCGCGCAAACCGCTCACATTTCCGGCCAACTCGTTTGATCTCATCAACGCACGCTTCATTGTTGGGTTTATGGATCGCACGTCCTGGCCTACCTTGCTTGCAGAGTGCCTGCGCATCCTCAAGCCTGGCGGATTGCTCCGTCTGACAGAATTAGAGGTTGCGATAACCAATAGCGCCGCGTTAGATCAGTTGCAGGGTTTTATATGTCAAGCGTTTATCAAGCAAGGGCGTAGCTTCTCAGCAAATGGTCGCTCGTTTGGCATCACGCATATGTTCAACACGCTTTTACGCGATGCCGGTTTTGTAAAGATTGATAAACAAGCACTTGTCTTTGATGGTTCCTGTGGTACCGAGGCATACTATAACACGACGAAAGACATTGAGCTAGCGTTTCTGCTGCTAAAACCCTATATGATAAAATCAGGTCTGGTTGAGGAGGCAGAGTATGATAAGCTCTATCAAACGTTGCTGATAGACATATTGGAGGATACATTCATCATGAATTCATTTGGACTCATCGCCTGGGGCATGAAACCGTGAAAAGGTGCACCTGGCTTGTCCGAGTTGTTGGTTTTCCAGCGATCAGGCAAGCCAGGTGGCAGATACTACTTCATAACGAGATAGGTGTTTCGTATTTGAGCAGGCGCAAAGCCTCAAGACGTACAGCCTCAGGGAAAAGGGCTTTGTAAATAGAGCAGTTCGGAGATTTGATATCGCTTCTGCCAGTGAACCGATAGGTCAGCATCGGACACCCTCCACTGATAGCTCGTATCGAGAATCGCGTGCCAGGTGCCGACGCCAATTTTCACCTTGTATTTGCCGCGATGCTTGCCAGTGGACTCTACGGCATTGAGCACAAGCTGACGCTATCCCCCCAGATACATGGGAATGCCTATAGCGCAGCTCGCATCGCCCAGGCCAACAGCAGCGGACAGATACACTCTCTGGCCCGCAACCTCACCGAAGCCACAGATAAGCTAGAGCAGAGCGACATGGCCCGCGAATATCTAGGCGGTGACTTCATCGAGCATTTTGTCGCTACACGCCGTTGGGAGGTGCGCGAATTTGAGAAGGCTGTTACGAACTGGGAGCGTCGCCGCTACCTCGAATTGATTTAACGCCTCCATTCCCCCTAAAGTACGCCGTTGCCAAAATCCTTGACAGTAGCAAAAAGATAATTTATGGTATGAGCAGAGCTTCCTATCATAGTAAGGAAAGAGGTCCAAAAAAAGAAAGGATACCTCAGATGTCATCTCCCGACTCTTCAGAAAACGCCTATGTGATCGACATAGAGCAGGCAGCCGAGACGGCACGGCTCATTGAGCAAGATAAGCTTTTTACAGGTGCGACAGGTGGGCTCTTTCCTGAGCAGCCCGACCTTTCGCAGACTGAAACCTTGCTCGATATCGGCTGTGGTCCCGGCGGCTGGACGCTTGACGTGGCGTACGCCTATCCAGATATCAACGTGGTCGGCATCGACATCAACCCCACGATGATTGACTATGGCTTTGCGCAGGCAAACTCGCAGGGCTTGCAGAACGTGTCATTCGAGATCATGGATGCGCGCAAACCGCTCGCATTTCCGGCTAACTCGTTTGATCTGATCAACGCACGGTTCATTATTGGGTTTATGGATCGCGCATCCTGGCCTGTCTTGCTCGATGAGTGCCGACGCATCCTCAAACCTGGCGGATTGCTCCGTCTGACAGAAGGAGAGGTTGTGATAACCAACAGTGCCGCGTTCGATCAGTTAGAGAGTTTTCTGTATCAAGCCCTTGCTAAGCAAGGGCGTAGCTTCTCCGCAACAGGTCGCTCGTTTGGCATCACACATATGTTCAGCACACTTTTACGGAATGCGGGGTTTGAAAAGATTGATAAGCAACCATTTCTATTTGATGGTTCCTGTGGTACCGAGGCATACTATAACACGACGAAAAACGCTGAGCTAACGTTTGCGTTGCTGAAACCCTATATCATAAAATCAGGTCTGGCTGAGGAGGCAGAGTATGATAAGCTCTATCAAACGATGCTGATAGACATGTTGGAGGATATGTTCATCGTAAACACATTTGGACTCATCGCCTGGGGCGTAAAACCGTGAAAAGATGCGACTGGCTTGTCCGAACCGTTAGTCTTCCAGCGATCAGGCAAGCCAGATGGCAGATACTACTTCATAACGAGACAGGTGTTTCGTATTTGAGCAGGCGCAAAGCCTCAAGACGTACAGCCTCAGGGAAAAGGGCTGTCAAAGCAGACCAACAAGGATTTTTTCCTGTTCTGCATAGTGCTCTAATCGTTGCAGATCATCTTCCAGCGCCACTGATAGCTCGTATCGAGAACCGCGTGCCAGGTGCCGATGCCAACTTTCACCTTGTATTTGCTGCGATGCTTGCCAGTGGACTCTACGGCATTCGAGCACAAACTGACGCTACCTCCCCAGATACATGGCAATGCCTATAGTACAGACCGCATCGCCCAGGCCAACAGCAGCGGACAGATACACTCTCTGGCCCGCAACCTGACCGAAGCCACAGACAGGCTGGAGCAGAGCGACATGGCCCGCGAATATCTAGGCGGTGACTTCATCGAGCATTTTGTCACTACACACCGTTGGGAGGTGCGCGAATTTGAGAAGGCTGTTACAAACTGGGAACGTCGCCGCTACCTCGAATTGATTTAACGCCTCCATTCCCTATAAAGTACGCCGTTGCCAAATTCCTTGACAGTGGCAAAAAGATAATTTATGGTATGAGCAGAGCTTTCTACTATAGAAGGAAAGAGGTCCAAGAAAAGAAAGGATACTCACATGTCATCTCCCGACTCTTCAGAAAACGCCTATATGATCGACATAGAGCAGGCAGCCGAAACGGCACGGCTCATTGAGCAAGATAAGCTTTTTACAGGTGCGACAGGTGGACTCTTTCCTGAGCAGCCCGACCTTTCTCAGACTGAAACCTTGCTCGATATCGGCTGTGGTCCCGGCGGCTGGACGCTTGACGTGGCGTACGCCTATCCAGATATCAACGTGGTCGGCATCGACATCAACCCCACGATGATTGACTATGGCTTTGCGCAGGCAAACTCGCAGGGCTTGCAGAACATTTCATTTGAGATCATGGATGCGCGCAAACCACTTGTATTTCCGGACAACTCGTTTGATCTGATCAACGCACGGTTCATTGTTGGGTTTATGGATCGCACATCCTGGCCTGCCTTGCTCGCTGAGTGCCAACGCGTCCTCAAGCCGGGCGGATTGCTCCGTCTGACAGAATCAGAGGTTGGGATAACCAGCAGTGCCGCGTTCGATCAGTTGCAGGGTTTTATATATCAAGCGTTTATCAGGCAAGGGCGTAGCTTCTCAGCAAATGGTCGCTCGTTTGGCATCGCGCATATGTTCAACACGCTTTTACGTGATGCCGGTTTTGTAAAGATTGATAAGCAACCATTTCTATTTGACGCTTCCTGCGGCACCGAGGCGTACTATAACGGGACGAAAAACTTTGAGCTAGCGTTTTTGCTGCTGAAACCTTATATCGTACGATCAGGCCTGGCTGAGGAGGCAGAGTATGATAAGCTCTATCAAACGTTGCTGATAGATATGTTGGAGGATACGTTCATCGTCAACACATTTGGACTCATTGCCTGGGGCGTAAAACCGTGACAAGATGCAACTGGCTTGTCCGAGCCGTTGGTCTTCCAGCGATCAGACAAGCCAGGTAGTAGATACTACTTCATAACGAAACAGGTGTTTCGTATTTGAGCAAGCGCAAAGCCTCAAGACGTACGGCCTCAGGGAAAAGGGCTTTGTAAATAGAGCAGTTCGGCGATTTGATATCGCTTCTGCCAGTGAGCCTGTAGGTCAGCATCGGACACCCTCCACTACACCAGTAGCGCCACTGACAACTGCGACAGCCTTCTTTGTCATCTACGGCCACCGCCTGCACTCCCTGGCGCTCCTCTCTGACTGCCTGCAGCGGATTAGGCGCATCTATCGTCGTCACAGGATGCGCGATATCCACCTGGCACCTGACAACTCCCCCACGCTGGTCAATGACCATGTAGTTACGCCCAACCCCACAGGCATAGTGGTGCGGATCACGCATATTCGCTTTATCGATCAGCGCACCAAGCAGTGGCTTGCGCGGAAGGTGCTGCTCAACATAGGCAAAGGCGGCTCGGATGCCTCTGTTTGCGCGTGGGAGCAGGCTCAGCAAAATCCTGCAAAAAGCCCAAACGTAGAAATAGTGCTACAGCTCTTGCAGCAGTCGCGGGTTCTATACCATCTTCTTCTTGTCACTACACGCCGTTGGGGGATGCGCGAATTTGAGAAGGCTGTTACGAACTAGGAACGTTGCCGCTACCTCGAATTAATTTAGCGCCTCCCATACCCCATAAAGTACGCCGTTTCCAATTTCCTTGACAATGGCAAAAAGATAATTTATGGTATGAGCAGAGTTTCCTATCATAGAAGGAAAGAGGTCCAAAGAAAGAAAGGATACCTCAGATGTCATCTCCCGACTCTTCAGAAAACGCCTATGTGATCGACATAGAGCAGGCAGCAGAAACGGCACGGCTCATTGAGCAAGATAAGCTCTTTACAGGTGCAACAGGTGGACTCTTCCCTGAGCATCCAGATCTTTCTCAAACGGAAACCTTGCTCGACATCGGCTGTGGTCCCGCTGGCTGGACGCTTGATGTGGCGTATGCCTATCCACATATCGACGTGGTCGGCATCGATATCAACCCCACGATGATTGACTACGCCTTTGCGCAGGCAAACTCGCAGGGCTTGGAGAACGTTTCATTTGAGGTCATGGACGTGCGCAAAGCGCTTGTATTTCCAGCCAACTCGTTTGATCTAATCAACGCACGGTTGATTGCTGCGTTTATGGATCGCACATCCTGGCCTGCCTTGCTCGCTGAGTGCCAACGCATCCTCAAGCCCGGCGGATTGCTTCGTCTAACAGAAGCAGAGGTTACGATAACCAGCAGTGCCGCGCTAGATACGTTGGATGCCTTTTTGTATCAAGCGTTTATGAAGCAAGGGCGTAGCTTCTCAGCAAAAGGTCGCTCGCTTGGCATCACGCATATGTTCAACACGCTTTTACGCGATGCCGGTTTTGTGAAGATTGATAAGCAAGCATTTATATTTGATGGTTCCTGCGGTACCGAAGCATACTATAACACGACGAAAAACCTTGAGCTAGCGTTTTCGCTGATGAAACCCTATATCGTAAAATCAGGTCTGGTTGAGGAGGCAGAGTTTGATAAGCTCTATCAAGCTTTGCTGATAGATATGTTAGAGGATACGTTCATCATAAACTCATTTGGACTCATCGCTTGGTGCGTAAAACCGTGAAAAGATGCACCTGGCTTGTCCAAGTCGTTAGCCTTCCAGCGGTCAGACAAGCCAGGTAGTAGATACTACTTCATAACGAAACAGGTGTTTCGTATTTGAGCAGGCGCAAAGCCTCAAGACGTACGGCATCAGGGAAAAGGGCTTTGTAAATAGAGCAGTTCGGCGATTTGATATCACTTCTGCCTGTGAACCGATAGGTCAGCATCGGACACCCTCCACTACACCAGTAGCGCCACTGACAACTGCGACAGCCTTCTTTGTCATCCACGGCCACCGCTTGCACTCCCTGGCGCTGCCCTCTGACTGCCCGCAGCGGATTAGGCGCATCTATTGTCGTGACAGGATGCGCGATATCCACCTGGCACCTGGCAACTCCCCCACGCTGGTCAATCACCATGTAGTTACGCCCGACCCCACAGGCATAGTGGTGCGGATCACGCATATTCGCTTTATCGATCAGCGCACCAAGCAGTGGCTTACGCGGAAGGTGCTGCTCAACATAGGCAAAGGCGGCTCGGATGCCACTGATCATGCGCGCATCTGTGAATTGTAAATCGGTGAGGTGCGTCGAACACTCGTTATCCCGGTAGTAGCTCAAGCCGAAGGGCAATTCACGCTGCAGGATGTAGTCGATGAGCCTGGGAAGCTCATCCAGGTTCCGCTGCGTGACGGTGACGTTGATACTGGGCACCAGGCCATGCGCCAGCATACGCGAGATCGTACGATCCACCAGGGCAAAAGAACCCTGGCCGTTCACCAGGGGACGCTGCTGGTCATGGAACTCGCCGACACCATCCAGCGAGATCAGCACCCTGATCTGACGCTGCTTGAGTTGAGTGATGGCACGTTGCGGGAGCGCTGCACCATTGCTGATCAGGCTAGCAGATAGCTCTAAACCATGCTCACGGGCCTGTTGGAGCGCATAGTCGTGTGTGATGAGCACCTGAGGCAAGCGTAGCGTAGCCTCACCACCCGCGTAGGTGAGATGAATGCCCTTGTAATCATAGTTGCTAGCTGAGCGGATAATGGCATCGACTGCGCGTTTCGACGTATCATCGGCCATATGTTCTGCCGTTTTCCGCACATAGCAGTAATGGCAACTCAGATTACAGGCATTTGTCACATGCATCCAGGCTGATAAGGTCTGTGCCTGCCCCTGTTTGCGTATGGGAGCAGGCACAGCGAGGTCCTGCAAAAAGCCCAGACGGAGAAATAGTGCGACTGCTCTTGCGACAGTCGTGGGTTCCATACCATTTTCTTCTATCACATCGCGCAGCATTTTGCACGAGTGAAAGCGCTCCAGCAAGGCATACGCCTTGTCATCCAGTACGGCAATCTTTCCTGTCCCTGAAGGATTGCAGACCAGCCAATCCGCGTCGTTGCACTTTTGCCTGTAGAGCGTTTCAGGACTCAGGAAAGTGTGCGTGTGCAAATAATGGGACTCTTCTTCCAGCTCTGCCAGGGCAATAGGCATAGTGAGACGAGCGTCTCTATCGTCAATAGGGAGACTTCGGCCTTCTACCGGACAGTCATCATCCTCACGACAAGCACTAACGTCTTCCCCATCGCAAGACCTTTGAGCAAGCTGATTTACATCACACCAAATATTCATCGAACGATTCCTACAAGTATTCTAATTACAAGTTCAGTATACAAAAACGTACGAATATTAACAAGATGTTCTATTGTATCCTATAGCTAGAGACTATAACAGCTTTGGTACAAGTTTTTTGCAAGATTTCCCTATCATGTATGAGATACATTCATAAAAACATAAACTGATTGATCTGTGTGAGCGCCAATACAAACTCGGGATGCTCATTGTCTAGCTTGTGAGCCGTCCAATAGGTGAGCAATTCATTCACGCGTAAAGGAATTTCTTCCTTGGGCGCGTCAAGCAATGCATCCACAACTTTCTGTAAGGCCATATTGAATTCAGCACTGTTATACTGCGCCATATATTGGCAATATAAGGCATAATGTTGGCATGCTGTGATACGATCCCCACTTTTATAGTATATTTTCCCTCTTATATATTCAATCAATCCTAACAGATTTAAGTAGTTTTCTCTCTTGGCAAGAGCCTCTGCCTCCTGTAAGCGCTGTTGTGCAAGATCCCTCTGCTCCAGATGTCCTAGCGCATCGGCCAGATCAATCAAACTTTCCGCCCGCTGATAATGATCGGGAATACGTTGAGCAAATATGATCGCCTGCTCGAAAAATGTAACCGCCTCGTTCCATTGCTGCTGCAAAGCACAAACATGGCCCTGTTTGTTCAAACTATTAACATACTGTCCTCCCTTAAAATCATGAGAAGCTTCTTGTGCTTTGATAAACCACTCACGTGCGTTCTCCAGATCACCCTTGATCAGTTGAACCTGACCAAAACGATTATATGTTGTGGCGACACCAACTCTATAATTCATGCGCAGGAAGATGTTAAACGCCTCCTGGAAATCCTGCTCTGCCTCGATAATATTGCCAACCTTCAGATGAGTTACTCCGAGATTAAGGAGACTTAAACCTACCTGCAATTCGCTCATTATACCAGCCTGAAACAACTCAAGGTGTACGCGCCAGACAATCTTACAGAGCCGTAGGGCCTCTTCTGACTTTCCTTGCCAGGGATAGATAGTGCTAATATGCCTGAGCGTGTTAGCATAATCAAGTTTGAGATTTAATTTTCTATACAGCGCAATACTTTGCTCGTAATAATCCAGGGCTCTCGAAAACTGACCACTCTGCCGAAAAACCTGCCCCAAACTTCTCAAGAGCTTTGCACACTCCTGCTCATTGCCGTGAGCTTGCTGGATGTC
This sequence comes from uncultured Chloroflexia bacterium, assembly GCA_963802635.1. GTDB lineage: Bacteria > Chloroflexota > Ktedonobacteria > Ktedonobacterales > Ktedonobacteraceae > CAVTLG01. The sequence continues at coordinate 646,968 of CAWDJJ010000002.1, forward strand.
CAGACACTGCATGAAACAGCGCGCTGCGTCTTGCAGTTTGCTTTGATACCGATAACATCTCCCCTCTTCCTGGAAGAGGTCAGCTTGATATTCCTGGTACCATTGTGGATCGGCATTGTTCCTGATCCGTTGGAGCATATCGAGCGCCGCCGCCGGATTCTCCTCGTTGCGCAATAACCTCACTTCTGCCAGTTGCAAGTCGTTGAGCTGGGCCAATGATAGCTCTGCTGCAAACTTTTGCACCTCTTGTAATAAAAGGCGTGCCAATGTGGTCTTCAAGAAACGCTGCGCATTCAGAAATTGCTGAGCGAAGTAGCGCAGGCCATCATCCAGGTCGATAAAGAGCCGGTGGTAGAGTATTTCTACAATGTAAGCCTGCCGTACTTCTGCACTGAGCGTCTGAGTCATGGCCTGCTCATCGTATTGGATAACACTCCGGCTGAGATCTTTGCGCAAACGTCGATCTGGATCGAGCACCTCCCAGCAGTATTTTGTGACCAGACGCCGCATCTCATCGTGAAGCGCGAAATTACCTGAGTCTGATGAGCGCCTGACGAATGAAAGGTTTGGGAGTGGTGCTGCCAGATGCGATATATCTATTTGCTGAGCCAGATCTTCTTGTGTGCGATGCAGCAACCATGTGAACACCTGCAAATTGAAATGATGATAGACATGCGCCATGAAGAGAATCACCCAGTTGAGAGGATCTTCAAGCCTATTAACTTGTGGGACAAGATAGCTCTCAATAGCGGCTTTGGGCACGTTGATCAGGTCATGTAACATCAGTGTACGGTGATTTAATACGTCGATGGTCAGTCCAATCAGGATCGGACGTCCCTCAGTCCGCTCATACAACGCCTGTACTTGCTGATCAGAAATGGCATAGATCAACTCACCTTCCAGGTAGCTGCGCATTTCTTCCAGCGTGAAAGGCGATAACGGAATATTCAATACCTCCTGCTCGCGTCCCAGCCAGTTGGTGTGGGACCAATCAAGTCGGTTGCGTCCCGCGATAGCCACACGCAGACGTGCAAGCCCATAATTATCAGGGAACGTCTGCGAGAGACGCAAAGCGGCGATGGTCGGATTTCAGCTCGACGACCTCGAACGTGTCAAAGCAGATCAACACAGACTTTTCTTCCAGCGCTGCATCATGCTCTAAGCGTTGCAGGTCATTTTCCAGCGCCACTGATAGCTCCAGGCGGAAACGTGTATCATAGCCTTCCGATGCATCAGATAATGAGTCATTCCCCTCGTCACTTTTGCCGTAGTGAGCAAGCGTTTCATTGAACGCTGTCGCTGACCACGTGGGATAAAGCGCCTGAATGCCGGAGACGACACGTTCTGCCACAGCGACGCCATCGCGGTCCGCCACATTAAAAAAATCAACCATGACCACCGCTACCTCCGGGCGTTCCCGAGACACGCGGTCAGCCCATTTTCTCAAGAGCCAGGTCTTGCCAATGCCTCCCTTGCTGCTTATCTCTTCAGTTGCGTCGTGTATATATAAGATCCAGGGAGCCTGAGGATCATCCAACCAGTCCATAAAGCGATCTAACTCTTCGTGTCGACCAACAAAGTGTCCCACATCCCGCTGTTCGCGCATAGCCTACCCCTTCCCTTCTGACGAAGCACTATCTCTTAGCAGTGGAGCAAACAGCGCAACCTCTTGCCTAAGAATGCTCTTGATCTCCTGGTTACTTATAAGCTCGCTATACAATTTCGTTGCCACGCTGGCTGGCACTTCTTGTGCCACTTGCTGAATGTGCAGTTTCAATACCGTTGGCAGATCGGCCATAAGTGGGTCGCATATCACATAGTAAAAAAATTCTTTGAAGTAGAAAGCGCGGTTGCTATCAGCGTCAGACGCCGCCGCCCAGTTAATGCGCGCCAGCTCCCTACAAATAAGTGAAAACACTATTTTTGCATGCTCACCCAACACAGTTTGAAGTTCCATATCTTGCTTATATTCTTCGTAAAATAAAGTAAAGTCCTCTGATGATCCTGCAATGATACCTGCAATGGTCTTTTCTAGAAGATGCGGGAGATCCGCTGTATCTCTTCCCAGGGCAGCATGATAAAGGTATTCCAGAATATAGCGCATACGGTCCCAGCCGGCAACTTCTTCGGCTTGCCGCTTATTGTCTTGTGCGAGGAAGTCGTGAATTTCATAGTAGCGTACAGGCTGTTCGATTTTCAATTTGAGCATAAAAATGTGCCGAATGGACTTTTCTACGACGAAGCCAGCCATGGAGCGTTCAAAGGTTAGCACTTCAGTCGCTTGGTTTATTCTCTTTGGTAATGTCAGGTATTTCAAGTGGCTCGATAGCGCATAGTGGGGTGCGAACCTCTCGACAAGTTTGCGAATGATCGGAAAGATCGAACGCCGCGTCATCGAGAGCAAGCTAAGCATGGTCAGATACCAGTCGATATCAGTGCTTGGCTGGATCTGATCAGAAAAGACGCCGCGCTTGAAAACCTGCTCAACAATGACGGCGATTAAGGCTCGCTGATCCTCTTCCCGGCCCGGATCAAGCTGCTTCTCATAGATCTGCTGGACCATGACGTTCACTGCCAGTGGATAGCCTCGCGTCCACTCCAGTATCGTATCACGTATCTCCGGTTTAATGTTATGGATAAAATGCTCTAAATAGGTTCTACAGCTATCTGCGTCAAACGGTTCCAGTTGAAAGAGGTCGAGCTTGAGCGCTAGCGAGCGCATGTTTTCAAAGGGGATCTTCCTTTTGCTGGCGAGAATAACAAACAGTTGGTTGTCGTCAATTAGGTACCGCAGCAGTTCTGCAATCCAGGCTAACTGCTCCTGGCTCGCAGCATCAAGAGAGTCGAGTAGGATCACCAGTGCTCCTTGGGCCAGCAGCATTTTTGTCGCCGCGATAAATTGATGCAACAAATCCTGCTCATCAGCCTTGTACACAATTTGCACCTGATACTTCCTCACCTGGTCAATGATGTCATACGAAAAAAGAGGTAGGCTTTTACTGGCATCAGCCCAGATATAGCGCACCTGTCTTTGATCACAATAGTGCACGACTCTCTTGAGTAGCGTGGTTTTGCCAATGCCACCCACACCATGAAACTCAAAAATCGGCGTACGCGCCGCACTTTTCTTGCTCTGTATAGATCTTACTACTTCAGCGATGCGTTCTAGCTCTTCATGCCGATCTACAAAGGTTTCCATCCACCGTTCTCCGGGTAACACTATCCAACATTTCGCACCAGATTGATCACATAGCGCACAAGCTCCGTCCAGTCTTTCTCTCGGTCGCTTGTTTTCTTCGCATTCAGAGGCTTCGTGGCAGCATTAAAAACCTGGAATGGAGCTAAGGGAGTATTCTCAAAGGGACAATGACCGAGAATGACAGGTACAATTGTTGCACCATGCTCGTCAGCGGACTTGAGCAATGGTGGCAAGATATCTTCGGCAATAAAACTTGAAGCCAGGAAATCGGCACTGACCAGCAATACGGCCACTTTCATCGCTTCCAGTGCTTTCTGTAGCTCCCCGGCTTTTTTCTTCCCCACAGGCAGCCTGGCTTCTATCCATACATCGAGCAAACCATCTCTGATATATGGCTTGAAATAGGTCATAAGCTGCTCCTGATACTTCTTGTCCTTCTGGCAAGAAAAGATGCCCACTTTTTCCCGTTTTCCACTGGCTGTGGCCTTTGCTGGCTTTGTGTCCGGCTGTGAGGGCATAGGCTCGGCAGGCACCTCTGAGAGTGCAGACTGCGCCATCGGGAGCGCCTCCATCTGGTTTGCTTGATAGGCAAGTTTTTGTTCAGGAAAATGCTGTGTCGAGGCTGAACCTCTGGCGATATGCCAATATAACGATGGCAGAAAATGCTCGTAGTTTCCCTCTCCACCAGCAATATATCTCCCCTGCCGGTTTTGCAGCGCATGCAGGATAGCACCTTGCGCACATTTTTCTTCATTCACATACCAGAATTCTTGCCCCTCAGTGGGAAAACCAAAATCGAGCGCGCGGTCCCAAAGAGGATCATAGCCGATCATCAAAACGGCACCCTTGAAGCGCGTGAAGAGTAAATTCTTCAGGCCCTCGTGGGTTTCGATAAAAAAATCTCGTTTATCCATCACGTATGGCTTGCAAACCGCATCCCCAAATACCTTAATCAAGGTACACGCTGGCTCCGCCTCAATATGGAGAATATCTTCGATGAAGCCGTTCTGTGGCAGAAAGACACGGAAATCATATGGCTCGACCATCTTTACATAGGTGAAAGCCTGCTCTAGCATATTATCGACATTCGTCGAAATAATCGCGTCGAAGAGTCCTTTTTTGACCAGTTGCGCAAGGCAGATATCAGCATCTGACAGCGGAAGATCGCGTAACGATGCCATGAGCATTTCGTCCATATCACTCTGGGTGAAGTTTTCCCGATTCAACACGCGATAGCACTGCGCAAACTGTTCTATCTGCAGCAGGTTATTAAAAGTTCGCATGCTCGACCACTCAAGTGTATCGTAAAACACGTTGCTGCGAAAAAGGCCACCAGTTCTGGCACCTAAAAGAAGGATCGTACTCTGGTGGATACGCCTTCTCAGCTCTAGTAACCGGGCGAGATCCGTAACCTTGATCTCCAAGGGATATGTCACCATAAGCTCCTTCTTCACTCCTCATAAGTAATTGGATACAAGTACGCCTTAAGATAAAAAAAGCTTGCACAGAGCATAAATAAAGCTATTTTCAGCTATCTTCTCCACTTCTGTACACTATTTTTCTGGATCGCCAGGCGTTCCATGGTGTTTCTTTCTACTAGAAAATCGAGGAATAGATTGTAAGGAGCAATAGAAACCGTATATATTATAGCATGACGAATGTTTTGTACAAGCATCTTGAGCTTTAAATTGTATCTGTCTGTATAAACATGACAAAAGAAGTTACTAGAGGAAGACATCTCTCTGGTACAGTTGGCAGATTTCCGTTGCTATACCATATGCAGGCATACTAAACCATTGAGGTTAGGACCTTGACAACACCGGGCTACGCAGGCTATTATCTGAGCATGTATTCAGATAATGAGAATAAGAGCAGAGAATTAGCCAGCGACCTCACGCCGATTGATCCTGCGACGGTGGCTGAATTGCAGCAAACAGCACCTTCAGCAGAGCTGATTGCCGTGGTTGCGGGAACGTTTCACGTGCTCGGTGATCCTACACGTTTGAGAATTCTGTATATGCTACGGAAGCGTCCCTGTTGTGTGCGCGATCTGGCTATTCTCGTCGGCGTGTCTGAGTCGGCGATTTCGCATCAACTGCGGTTGCTAAAAGATCGACGACTGGTCAAACAACGCCGTGAAGGTACGACGATCTACTACTCTTTAGCTGACCATCACTTAGCGCCTCTGTTCCAGGAGGCTGAATATCATGCGGACCACGTTTACCATGATATCCCTGACCATCCCTACCCTTAACGCATCACGCGCACTTTTTTTAGCGGTCTTATCTGCATAATTGATCAAGTACACACATAAGGAGAGTTATGCATCCTACATCTCTGCTCTTGCTTTTAGGAGCTGCCGCTATCGTAGCGATCCTGCATTCCATCCTGCCGGATCATTGGGTCCCACTCGCAGTTGTTGCTCGCACCCAGCACTGGCGCATACTGCATGTGATACGTATCAGCAGCCTGGCGTCTGCCGGACACGTCATTACGTCTCTTGTACTCGGTGGTTTGCTGGCTGTGGTTGGCTTACAGTTCCAGCACGAGCTGGCCGCGCAACAAGGTCACATCGTAGGTGCTGTGCTGGTTATCACGGGAGCGATCTTCCTGGTCTGGGGTCTCGTTGGTCACAGACCTCATGAACATAGTCATAGTGACGGTCACACACACGATCATCGTTTCGAGCACAAACACAGTCATCCACATGATCATGACCACGACCATACACACGATCATGCTACACAGAGTAGCGGGCAAGAGCAGCCGCTGGTCAGACGACTGGCCGCTATCGCGGTGCCATTTGGCGTCGCGGCATCACCCGATTTAACGATCTTGCCCGTGGCTCTCGCAGCCAGCGCGGTCGGAACGGCTGCTGTAGTGGGCGTCTTGAGTGTGTTTGCACTGTTCACTATCGCCACGTTCATCGGTCTGACGGTCATTGCCACGTTGGCAGGCTACCAGATCAAGGGGAATTGGTTGGAGCGACACGCGACCACCATCACTTCTCTGGTACTTATCGCCATTGGCATTGTCGCTTACGTTGGCTTCTGAGATCATTTATGATAAGAAGAACATGAAATATTGCTCGATATGAGCAAATATCTTGACCTCTATTATAAAATAGAGTTAAATAGGTGCAACTTCCCTATTTGACTCTATTTGTACATTCCCGGGAGAACTATTATGAAAAGATTCATTATCTACAGCTGTGTGCTTAGCTTATTCCTCTCACTTCTGGCAGCTTGCGCTAGCAACACTACGTCTACGGGAGCAAGCCGGACACAACAAGTGCAAATCACTGAGACGGACTATCATATTGCGTCATCAACGACAAAATTTACATCTGGTGAGCACTATCAATTTGTCATAGAGAACAATGGGCAGGTCGCGCATGAATTTATGATCATGCCTTCATCGTCAGATATGACGAGCGGTATGCCTATGAACTCAATGGACAAGCAAGCATTGGCCCACGTAGAGAACATCACACCAGGACAAACAGTCACGTTAGACTACACCTTCGCCTCTTCTGCTACCAGATTACATCCACAGCTCGCTTGCTATTATCCAGGTCACTACCAGGCTGGCATGAAACTGAGTATCAGCGTTGTCGCTTAGTTAGTATCCTAATGGAAGTGCAATGGCGAATGCTGCTCACTTGCCGGTCGTGATCCCGTGGGGAATAATCCCAGTGAGCATGATGTCCAGACACTGCATAGAGAGGAAGGATGACCTACCTAACTGATCTTCTTCACGGTCGGTAGAGCCTGGCAGATAAAGTTAGCCGCCAGTTCATACGAGAAAAGGCTGGTATTGATGAGCAGGTGGTATTGTCCCGACTGACGCCCATCGGCTCCATAATAGCGGCGCAGATAGCTCTCTAGCTCATAATCGCGCTGCTGGATCAGTAGCTCGGCCATGCTGTGGTTCAGTTGGAAGCGCTGCATAGTATTTTCGATGCGGTAGGGAAGCGGGGCAAAAATGGAGATGTGCAGCGTACGCGGCGCATGATGCAGCAGGAATTGCGAACCACGACCAACAATCACTGCGTTTCCCTGACTTGCCAGCTCCAGGATCACTTTTTGCGTTAAATGTAGATAGGCCAACTCTTGCGACTGTGCCTGTGTAGAAGGGGTCTCAAATACGGTATTGTAGTGCATAAATGGCGCACTCGCTTTGAGTGCCGCGAGAATATGACCGGTCATACTTGTCGTTTGTTCGTCCTGGCGCGCAACATGCTCCACATCCACATCTAAGCGCCGGGCCACCTCTGCAATGATCTGATAGTCAACATAGTTCAGCCCGCTTTGCTGCGCGACGAGACGGGCGATCTCCGCTCCACCACTACCAAACTGGCGCGCAATCGTTACCACCGCTGTATCTTCAGGTGGTGTACCGGATGGTAATGGCTCATCAATCCATAGCGTTTCGGGAAGGAGTTGCGTGGCTTTTGCTCTCTGCTTCGATGATGTATTGATGAACTGTGCTCTGCTGCTAAACCAATGTGCCATGATCGTGATCCTTACTGTATCAACACATGTCTTTTTGCTACGCCTATCGTACAACGGATAGTGCCTGGATGCAAGCAACAAACGTTTCAGCGCACACTATGCTTCAGTAAATGGACGACAAGCCGATTTCATCGGCTTTTTGGATCAAGGAAAAGTCTGGTCTCAACGTAAGGCACACAAAAAGGGACACAATGCGTGTCCCCCCTAACTACTCGGTAGGCTTATCCCATAACCTGGGCATACAGTTCGCAGACGGCATAGACTGCCTCTTGCTCTCCAACGTAGGTCGTAAGCTGGTCATGGTAGCCATCAACGCGCTTCATACGTGCATCGATAAAAGCATGTTTCGTAGTCCCCCATGACAGCCCAGTCAAACCACGCTTCATAGCTTCATACTCATCCACAATCTTTTGACGTAACAAGGCAACTTCACTTTGACACATCGGCCAACTCCTGCTTTTTAAGAAAGAACCACAATAAGCGTGTTTGTCATTATCTTTATGAATGTACAAGAACAACTACTTTTGTTTATATAAACGGGAGTGGTCCCTTTTTTATCGTGTGCAGTGAAGTCATTAGCTATCTAATACAGCAATATATATGCTTATTCCGGAATCTTCAACCACGGGCTTTTGCCCGTTCTAGCTGGCATAAGTAATCACGTAGGGATCATCCCTTCTATTTCCTTACGTATATGGGTATTACTGATCCGCCTGGCTTGACTGCGTAGCGGTAGCTGCGCCAGCAGTATTGCCAGGCGGATGCAAGGACCGTCGCTCAGAGGCACTGCTCTTTGCCCCTACGCGCTCTTGCTCGCTATTTGATAATAACAGAAGAGTGTGGCTATTTGGGGCTAGAAAGAGGGACAATTAACGCGCATTGCCAGAAGTGATCTGATAGCCGTTGCAGGTTGCACACCCATATGCCTAAAAAGGCTGCAGCAGTTCTTCTTCCGATTGGCTGACTACGCAGCATGAAAAGGAAAATCACCGACTTGCCAGTAGCAGTACAGAAGTGTTATACTGCTATTTAACAATCTATTAACATATTGTTAACTTTTATTTAACAAAGGAGCATTGGATTTCTATGGTCACAGCGCAGCAGGCATACCTATAGCCTTCTGGCATCCTCCTCGCTGTAGAGAGTGATTGAAGCCTTTGGGAAAAGTCTGCATGCATAGCTTCTAGCAACCCTGAAAGGTGATACAGCAAATGGTCGATACCATCACCCCAACTACTGTTGTCGGTCTCATTTTCGGTGGAGTGCTGGCTCTGCTCTACGGCATCCGCTTGATCAGTGACACGATGCAACGAGACGCAGGCACGTGGTTGCGGCGTAGCTTGATGGTGCTCACGCGCTATCCATTGTCGGCTCTGGGTATGGGCATCGGGATGACCATGCTCACACAAAGCTCTGGGGCTACGTCTTCGCTGCTCGTGGGCCTGGTGAGCGTGCAACTCCTCCCACTGACGATTGCCATCATTACATTGTTAGGTACGAATGTCGGCTCGGCCTTGACAGTACAGCTCTTGATCTTCCACATTACAGACTTTGCCATTGTCTTTGTTGGATTGGGTGCGGCTATGGCCTTGCTAACCTGGCACACGTCTAAACAAGGTATTGGACAGGCTTGTTTTGGCTTTGCACTCGTCATTTTAGGGCTGGCTGCACTCCAGCAGGGTAGTGGTCCGCTTGCCGCAAATCATATCACCGCGCTCGTATTTGTCGCCCTGGCTCAATCACCACTAGTGCTGGCGTTGCTCGGCGTCATCCTCTCTATGACCTTCGCTTCCAGCGTGGCAGGCATCAGCCTGGTGATTGTTATGGCTAGCAATGGAGCCTTACCCCTGGCCGCAGCCGTGGCGATGATCATTGGCTCAAATGTTGGATCGACGATCACGGCCCTGCTCACTGCATTTGCTAGCAAGTCGCTGGCAGGTCGGCGTCTCGCACTCGTGCACGTTGGCAGCAAGTTGTCCCTGGCCTGCGTGGCGTTACTCGCGCTTAATCCACTGAGCATGGCCCTAGCCAGCATTGCGTTACCGGTGGGAATACTAGTTGCGCTCTCACACCTGGCCTTTAATCTCATCCTGGTCATGATCTTTACACCGCTGGCTAAACCGCTGGCGGCGCTGATGGAGAAACTACTACCTGAGCAGACAGCAGGGAAGCAGAACGGTCCGCATTATCTGCATCCTGATGCTCTCATGATGCCTGCGGTCGCTCTGGGACAAGCGATGCGCGAAGTCCTGCATATGACGGATCTGGTTAGCCAGATGTTGGACCTCAGTATGCTCGCATTTCAAGATAATCATAATACCGTGCCTGCGCGCATCGCTGAACTCGATGATCAGGTTGATGATCTCAATGCTGCCGTCAAGCTCTATCTGACACAACTTGAGGAGGAGAAGATGAGTGCACAGCAGAAGAGCCGCCAGCTCGCACTCCTCTATGCGATTACGGATCTGGAGGCGATGGGCGATCTGCTGGATAAGCAATGTATGCGCCTCGCACGCCGCAAACAGCGCCAGCAACTGAGTTTTTCGCCAGAAGGCTGGCAGGATCTGATGATGTATCATCACGCGGTCGCAGCAGCGGTTCAACAGGCTTTCGCGGCCCTCGCAGCGCAAGATCCTCATCTGGCAACGTCTTTCTTCTCGCATAAAAAACAGCTCAACCAGATGAAGCAAACGTTACACCTGCGGCACCTGCGCCGTCTGCAAAGCGGTGTATTACCCACGCTGGCCTCTAGCGCGATTCACCTCGATCTGCTCACGGTGTTGCGTAGTGTGCTTTCTCACGCGTCAACGCTAGCCCATGTCGTTCAGGAAGATCTTCTCTGTACAGGAAGACATGGAGGATGATGCACAGTATCTGTCTATCTCCCAGACGCTGGACGCGTAATAGGCACAAAAATGCTTTGCAAGCATAGTATGTACTACGCGCGCTCTAGTAATTCATCGTACTTTATATCGTACGGCAGAATACGCCCTTCGGGCATCAACAAGATCATGCTGGGCTTGAGGTTGCGCACGAATTCGACGTCATGGGTTACGGTGATGATGGTGCCATTGTAGTTGCCCAGCGCCTCGCCGATGATGTTCTTGGAGGTCACATCAAGGTGGCTGGTTGGTTCGTCCAGCACAAGCAGGTTTGGACCAGCCAGCACCATCTTCGCCATCGCCAGGCGCGTCTTCTCACCACCGCTGAGGGTCTCAATCTGCTGAAACACCCGATCTCCACTGAACATGAAGCGTCCTAATACACCGCGTACGCGTTTTGTGTCATCTGGTACGATATCTGTCGCTTCGTTGAGGACCGTGTTATCATAGTTCAGTCCCTCATTCTCCTGGGCATAATAGCCGATATGCACGCGGTCGCCGAGGGTCACTTTCCCTGCGTTGAGCGTGGTCAGATGAAGCAAGCTGCGTACTAACGTGGTTTTACCCACGCCGTTGAGTCCGACGACGACCAAGCGTTGCCCGCGCTCGATCTCGAAGCTGATGTTGCGGAAGATCTCGCGGCTGCCATAGCTCTTGCTCAGATGCTCGGCTTTGATTACCAGTTGTCCGCTCTGCTGGCGTAGCGGGAAGTCGATCTTCATGCGGCGACTGCTCTGGGGCAGTTGTGGCTTGCTGGTTTCCAGCGTCGAAATGCGCTTGTCAACTGCGATACGCTGCTTGACACGTGTGGCACCAAAGCCGCGCAGCTTCTCCGAGGTTTTGCGCAGGCGTGCCACTTCGCGCTCCTGCTGCTTCTTTGTGCGTTCCAGCAGCGCCTCGGCATCCCCTACCGCCGTGAGATAGTTCGAGTAGGTGCCACGGTACTCTTCAAGCTTGTGCGTGAACTCATTGAGGCGCAGAACCTTGTTGATACTGCGGTCGATCAGGTCCAGGTCGTGCGAGATGATTAAGAGCGCACCCCGGTAGCTTTCCAGGAACTCCATCAGCCAGAGCGTGGCCTCGACGTCCAGGAAGTTCGTCGGCTCGTTCAGCAGCAGTAGATCGGGCGACTGAAAGAGCAAACGCACGAGTGCCAGTTTGGTCTTCTGTCCACCACTGAGCGTGCTGACCGCGCGCTCCAGATCGATACCGCCGATATTGAGTCCAGCGATCAGTTGCTCACTACGCGCGTCGGCATCGTAGTAGCCAAGCGTCTCCAATGTCGTCTGCGCCTGCTCAAAGTGCTCTAGCAGCATGGGCAGATTGCCGTTAGAGGCGTCCGCGATCCTTAACGAGAGATGCTCATACTTGCGAATAGCGTTATCGAGTCCAGTGGCGCTGAAGATGAAGTCGCGCACCGTGCCGTCTGCGCCCTCGGGCGTTTCATGCGCGATATCCTGCGAAAGATAGCCATATGTGCGTGGCAACATCACGGTTCCACTATCGGCCTCTTGCAGGCGAGCGATGATCTTTAAGAGTGAGCTTTTGCCCGCACCGTTGACACCGATCAGCCCGGCTTTTTCTCCGGCGGCCACGGTGAATGAGATATCATCTAATATCAGTCGTGCACCATATGCAAGCTTCAGATGATTGACCTGTAACATTGTATGTATGTTCCTCTTCTCTATGCTTCCCGATGCAAAATCACTTGACCTGTTCGGCACTGCTCTGATACAATTGCCTGCGTCAAGGCATGTGGGAGGCAGCGCCAGACATTTCCTTTTCTTTTGATCCGTTTGAGGATACTGCAACTGAATAGGACAGATTGGACCGGACACCTCCTGCATCCACCTGTCCTGACACACAAAAGCCTGAGCGCGAGTAGTAGGCATAGACTCTCGTGCATGGATGTGGCAGGAAGCAAGTAGGTAGAAGCCACGATGCCGCTGGCAAACCAGCAATGAGAGAATGTTGCCCAGCGACACACGCCATCGAAAGAGAATCAGGGGAGGAATAAGGCCGAGAAGATGCAAAAACAACAGTGGATAAAACCGCTCACCTCGCCGATGAAAGCGTGAGCGTGCATCATGAAAGCGCCATATCCAGCCGCATAAGCCCAGGCGTAGTCGCTCATACGGCAATAGAGACTGTTAGCAATTGTGCCCTTTTCATTTCTCTTCCCAAATTTAAGTAAAAGACAGTATCTGTGCAAAAGAGTAGCACCATCAGCCAGCGTTGTCAAGCAAATGTGCTGTACTACATAAAAGCCCACTTGAATTTCTACGCAATCCCTGCTACAATTAAAGAGAAATAGAGTATTCTTTCCACGTGTCTCCACTGCGCAAAGAGAGCCTCACTTATGCATCACAATCCCTCTCCCATCTCTCGTTTCGCTCAGTATCTGCTGGGAAAACCTCTTTATCCCTATCAACTGGAAATCGCCGAAGCCATCCTGGACGCTATCGATGCCCGACGCGGACGTATTTTTACTGTGATGATGGCGCGTCAGGCTGGCAAGAATCAGCTTTCCGCCATCCTGGAGGCGTATCTGCTTGCCAGCCGAGCAGCGGGAACAATTGTGAAGGCCGCCCCAACCTTTGATCCCCAGATCATGCATAGTCGCCTGCGTCTGCTAGCGATGCTTGATAATCCTGTACAGCGGGATCTGGTCTGGCAGAGTCAGGGACACATCGTCGGAGTTGCGCCATTAGCACATCCAGAGGCGCGTCGTAATCATGCCGGTCCACGCGTTCTGTTCCTATCAGCCGCACCCGAGAGCAATGTCGTTGGAGCTACCGCCGACCTCTTATTGGAGGTTGACGAGGCTCAGGACGTGGCACGTGACAAGTTTGATCGTGATTTTCGTCCCATGGCTTCAACGACAAATGCGACGACGGTTTTGTATGGCACAGCCTGGTCCGATACCACCTTATTAGCCCAGCAGCGAGCTTGCAATCTGGCGTTTGAGCAGGAAACAGGCGAGCGTTTGCATTTCGAATATGACTGGCATATCCTGGCTGAACAGAATCCGGCCTACCGCACATATGTTGAGCAAGAGATTGCGCGCCTCGGTGAAAATCATATTGCCATCCAAACCCAGTATTTTCTGCGTCCGCTCAGTGGCGCTAACTACTTCCTCACAGCATTACAGCGTATGCTCTTACAGGGCATACATAGTTGGGAAGACGAACCCAGAGACGATGATTGCTATATCGCAGGCATGGATGTAGCGGGCGATCAACGTCTCTCCTCTGCTGGGGCAGGAACGCCTTCTGCTCGGCGGGACAGCACAGTTATCACTATCGGACGGGTGCGCTACAATACACTCAATCTGCCACTGATTGAAGTTGTACACCAAATCTGCTGGACGGGCCTGCCTTATCTGGAACAATATGCGGCAACCGTTGCTCTGGTGGAGCATTGGGGAATTCGCGCCCTGGTCATCGACGCCACCGGACAGGGGGCAGGTCTTGCCTCCTTGCTCATCGACCGACTGGGGACGGATCGTATCATCCCTTTCACCTTCTCGCGTCCCAGTAAATCGCAACTTGCTTACCAGCTCCAGGCCCTTATCAGCAGTGGACGCCTCAAACTTTACTCCTCGGCAGCTCCAGCACATATCGTACAGGAATGCTGGCAACAGTTGCAGCAAGCACGTTATCGTCTACCTGCGCCGAACACGCTCGATATCTTCGTGGACCCCGCCGAGGGACACGATGACTTCCTCATCAGCCTTGCACTGCTCGCTCACGCCTTGAATACCTTCACATCGCCTGCCTGCTCAGCACTTATTCCCGCCACGCGCATCTATCCTGGTGAGAGCCGCTTTTGACATGGTGAAAATTCGATCTCGACTCTTGCCGTGCAACGTGGTACAATGCCTTCTATTGATAGCTGCCCATTGGGACGATAGAGCAATGACTTTCCAATAAAGATAAAAGGAGCGCTTGTTTTTATGCCACGAGGACGCAAGGGGCCTCCACCAGAGAGTGTTGACAGTATCCTGCTTACGATGAGCCACCAGGAAGAGTTGAATGCTGAAACGCTCTCTCGATATATGAATCGCCTGGACAACGAGTGGGCCGAGGGGGCACGTGAGAAGGTCCTGCTGCTACTGCGCAGTAATGACGCGGTAGCTCAGACTGCGGCATTGCGTATTCTCGTTCGAGCTGGCGACTGAGTTTGATCTCGAAGATCTCGAAGATTTCGTTGCCGATCCTACGATCAACGATCTGGTAAAGCTCTCTCTCGCCCCGATCCTCAAATCGCTCGGTTCTGACATGGCCGATGATGGCATTGTTGAGTATCTCAACGATCCAGCCGGAGCTGTACGGCAAATGCAAATGCGCTTGCTTGAGCTAGTAGGACAAAATGAAATGGGTGTGGAGACTATTCTGGAGGATGTCGTTGCCATGCCTCTTGAGCGCCGTTCCGCCTTTATTAACTGGTTAGGCAGTAGTAATGATCCACGTGCAGCCAGTCTGCTGATCCCCCTTCTGGAACATCAATCCGGTAAAATTCTCATTGCCATCATCGAGGCGCTCGAACAACTGGGACCGATTGTCGTTCATCAAACGGTCCCAGCCTTGAATCGTATCATCGCAACCACATCCAACCGCCAGATTAAACAATTCGCACGCGCGGCACAGGGTCGCCTGACGATGCAATCGATGCTGAGCGCAGAGGATAGTGCTCTGATGGAGGCGCGCTATCAGCAATTGCCAGTGAACGAGGCCCGCGTCAGCTCCATCGATGGTAGCGGCACACAACTCATTATGCTCTCCTGGCAGCGTCCAGACGGCCTTGTTAAAGGGATCAACGTCCTCTACATGGACCAGAAGGGTATTAAGGACTGCTACGGCATCGATGAAATGGACATGGAGCAATGGAAATCCCTGGTAAAAGACCTGGAAGAGCAGGGCTTCAACAGCTTTACAGTGCCTTTTTCCTATGGACGCGCGCTCGTCCGGGAAGCCCGTCTGCTCAATAAGCGCTCACGTTACCGCTTGCCTGTTGCTTACACTATCTGGCGACCTCTGACAGAGAGCGGTATTCCTCTCAAGAAGCAGACCAACGCACCAACGATGCTAGAGCCATTGCCATTGGAGCCTGCAACCCTGGCATTAGCTCAGCGAGGTGATGAGCTTTACCAGATGAAGGACTTTGTATCCTGGCTGTACGAGCCGATGGAACGCATTGAGCCTTACATCACACGCTACTGGGCCACGCAAGATGTTTTCGATGCTCCTACCCAGGGAAAGCATACACGTAAGAGGAAACTAAAAGCGCAGGAGCAGCGCGCCTTTTTAGAGCAATTGATCGAGGAGGCAATGGCTGATTTGATCGATGATCAGTGGCGTCGTCGCTATGAAACACGTTTGCGTCGGCAGGCGATGCTCTTGCAGCACGCGGACCGCATGGAAGATGTCGCTCTGTTGCGAGCAGTTGCCGCAGTCCTGCACCCAGACTCACCCGTTCCCATAGCACAGCAGCCTTTTCCACGCACCCTCATCAGCCTTTCTATCGAGCAGGGTCCTTTACGTCTGATGGTCGAATCGCTACGCCAGGGTCATTTTGAAAACATCCCGTTGGATATCTTTGGTCAAGGTCCAAATGCATAGCAATAGCTCTAGCGCTCTCACCAGGGGTGTGTCCATCTCCAAATAGAACGTGCATTCCGTCTTTATAGGGCAGAATGCACGTTCTCTATGCCTTATTCTGCATTTTGCGCGCAAACGCCTATTTAAGGCTGTCAGAAACGGCGGCGATATCATTGTCTCACGCTTTTTGCGAGCCTTCTTCGGCTCTTCTTGCGCTCAAACTACACTATCCGCCGGTACGGAGAGGTATATTTCAAGACCAAAAAAATGAAGATCTATGCGTTATTAGAAGAGAGAAAAGATGAATGTGAAATGGAAATTTCAGAGTTATGCTAAGTGGCTTGGCACGCTTATTGGCAATTGCAAAATTTCTCTGGCCGCATGTTCGCCGCTATGCATTGCTCCCTGGATACTACTGGACAGTGTATACTCACCAGCAATGTATAGACCGTCGATAGCGGTCCGATTGCTCGGTAACGTGTCAAATATGCCCGCAGATTGCGCAAATTGCGCAAAAGGAATACGGTACAACGCCAGTAGTTGCCAGTGCTGCAAATCGTGTTCGGGGAACCAGCCTGCCAGTTCTGCCCGACAGCACTGCTCTATCACGGCATCATCCTCAATTGGATCGCCCAGTACCGTCACCGATAACAAATGCTTGCGGGGTGGCGCATAGGTTGGTGCAATATTCGTGAGGAGCACAGCATGATTAATATACGCCTGCGGGTCGCTATTGAGCAAAATTTTGCGCTGCGGATACAGACGCTCATCGCCAGCGAAATACAAACACACGCAGCTTAGCGCTTTGGATGGCAGTTTCTCTTGCACAAATTTCTCGGCGACAGGACTTGACGTTGCTACCACGACCTGATCCGCTTCGATTTTCTCGCCACTGATCAGCCGCACTCCGTGGACACGTCCTGCAGTCACCAACAACTCACCGACGCGCGCATTACAGCGCACCGATCCTCTGGGCAGTGCAGCGACAAGTTGATTGGGTATGCGCTGAATACCTTCCGCCGGTACGATAATATTGCCACTCGCTAACATTTTAAAGATAAATTGGAACATGCGAGCGCTTGTTTGTAACGAACGATCCAGAAAAATACCACCGTAGAAGGGCCGCACAAAATTGTCAAGATACGGCTCTGAGAAGCTTGCTCTCCGTAGATACGCCTCACTCGACTCATCCTGCCCGGCTGGCTGCAACTTACCCGCAAAAATATCACTGGTCGTTTGCCGAGCTAGCTGCATACGCAAGCGTAATGTACGCAGCTTATCCGTCGCAGGCACCAGCGGATTGAGTAAGCTGTTGAGGGCATGACGCGGATCACGCAGGGGATCGCTAATCTCGTAGCGCTTGCCACGGCGCATCAGGATCGCTCCTGGCTCAAACTTGCGCTGCTTGAGCGTCTCCAAATTGAGATGACGTGCCACTGCCGGATATGCCGTAAATAGGACTTGAAAACCACGATCCAGGCGATAGCCATCCTCGTGGTAATCTGTGCGTAAACGACCACCTGCCTGGTCCGCCGCATCCAGGACAAGAACCTCGCGTTTGGCCGCTGCCAGAGACTTTGCACACGTCAATCCGGCCAGTCCTGCGCCGACGATAATAATCATACCCAATACCTCACCATAAAGGATTCATTACCAACCCGGTCGCCAGCTTCGGGTAGAGATACGTTGACTTCTGCGGCATGCGGTCGTCCGCCAGCGCCACATCGCGCACCTGCCGGAACGGAATACCATTGAGTAATAGCACCGCCTGAGCTTCTCCACGCTCCAACGCTTGCAATGTTTGTTGGGTGTCGTGCGAGTAGCGTATATATTTGCCAGATGCGACATCCTCAGCAGTTATATGCAGCAACGTTTCCAGGATGAGAGCTTGCACAACAGCTACATCTAAGGCATTCCAGGCGGCGGAATGTCCGCTTGCTTGCATGCTCTGGCGACCTCGCTCATTTACGCTTAGTAGCAGTGTTTGTTTTGCCGTCTTTACCACCAGAGACGGCTGTTGTTGTCCGGCCTGGGCCAGTTTCTCCAGTACAGTAGTGCTAGACTCCGTATTATCCAGAACTTGCACAGCAAAATAGCGGCTTAGTTGCTCAGGTGAGAGTGCATGAAGCGCTTGCGGCGCGAGATCTAGCAGCATCCGATGCGCGGGCAGTACCAGCATGCCCGGATCATCCACAGCAACGAGCGCCATCAGTACAAAGTTTACGCCGTCCATTGGATGAAGTTCCTTACGCTGCTCCAGGATCTCATTGCGATAGTTCAATGCCGTAGTGTAGCGATGATGTCCATCGGCTATATATAATTGACGCTGCACAAAGAAACGTTGTATCTGTGCAATATGCTCTCCATCCGTAATTGGTTGCAGGCGATGTTCTTCTCCCACTTCATCCACAACCTGCACTTCTGCCTGCTCAGCATACGTGCCAAACAGTTGGCGCAGGTATCCCTGTGGATCATCATACATACACAGAATGGGACTCAAATTCGTCGCGCATGCTCGTAGCAGATTCAGCCGGTCTACTTTATCTTTCGTACGTGTATGTTCATGCGGTAACACGACACGGGAACTCCAGGGTTCCAGGCGCACACGTGCCAGGAGACTCGTTCGTCGATAGGCTTGCGCCCCATAGGTGAAGCTTTGCTGATAGAGGTAATAACCAGGATGGGCTTCCTGCTGCAATATACCTTGCCTGCGCCACTCAGAAAGCGCCGCGGCTGCTCGTGTGTAAACCGTATCCAGTGTATTATCTGTAGACAGACGACGGCCCAATTCCAGGCGAATCACATTATAAGGATGACGCTCATAATAGCATTGCTGGGCCTCCTGGCTAATCACGTCAAAGGGAGGAGTGATTACCTGAGCTAGATTTTCTACTTTCGCCTGTGTATAACGTAGCCCTCGTAGTGGCTGAACATCTGCCATATGCACAAAACTCCCATTTCTTTTCGCTCTTAATGTATAAAGTAGAGATGCACCTTTAGCTCATGTACCCTCATCTCGCTAGAGCAGGCATCGAGTACAACACGGAAACGCACCTCGTTGCTCCTTCGGGGACATTGACAGAAAAAGTCCACGCAGAGGCAGACTTTGCAGTCCTCTTCGACCTTCTTCATTACCCATGGTATAAGCTCATTGTACCACGCTGCACAGTATTGGGCCATATGCCAGAACCCCATTAGAAATATATTTCCTTGCATTCAGATGAAATGGGCATAGTACCTATGTTCTCATCAAGTGCTTGACAGCCAGATAGGCCTGTGTTATTATCTGCATGTAGCACAAATGTTCTAAATTAGAAAGGCTCTCCCAATCCCCTTGGTTTCCTCATAGCTTCCTCAGCATGAGCGGTCGGGTTCTCCCCACTCTCCCCCCGACCGCTCGGGGCTGGCAGGTTTCCAACTTCAGGTGATAACTCTTTCTTTGTCAGTTAAGTAGCCACAAGTCCTATGCACTGCTTAGCAAATTGACGTATGGTAATACAACAAGTAGAATCATCATTGTGGCATATTCATATTCAGATGCAAGTTCCAACGATCAGATAGTACTATCTGATGCATGTAGTGAAAAAAAAGATGGTCCATTTTACATGCATATATACTGCTATTGTGTTATCGTTATGAGGTTTTCTATCGGGACAACAAGAGAAAGAGGGGAAAACCTGTCGCTTGTCCTGTATTATATTGTCAATTGAGAGAGAGGCTGTATGCAAACATTTTCTGTTGATCTCCTTGTAGGGCAGATACTTGGGAATTATCGTGTGGAGCGTTTACTGGGACAAGGACGTTTACATGCAATCTACCTGGCACGAAATTTGTCATTGCGACGTACTGACGCTCTCACTCTCTACATCATCCCTGAGCGCTTCTCCGCTGATGCCCGTCAGCGTTTCCTCGCTCGCTTCCGCAAAGAGGCTGCCGCTGTTACTGCGTTGGTCCACCCACATGTTTTGCCAGTGCATGAGTATGGTGAACAGTCAGGGTATCCTTATTTAGTAACACCCTATATGACAAACGGCTCGTTAGCTGATCTTTTGAAGCAACAAGGACGTTTCGATACTGCACATACACAGGAAATTCTGGAACAAGTCATCACCGGACTCACCTATGCTCATCTGCGCGGCTTTATTCACGGCACCCTGAAACCCGCCAATATCATATTGAGCGACGATGGCACGATACAAGTTGCTGGTTTCGGCCTTATGCACATCCTCCAGGCCAGTGGCATCGAATATGCTGATCAGCCCTATGCTCATCTGCTGAGCATCACGGGGACCTTTTTAGCTGCACCTGAGTATCTTGCGCCCGAAATCGTGCAAGGCCAATCTATCGATGCACGCTCAGATATCTACGCGCTTGGTTGTATCCTGTTCGAATTATTGAGTGGAAAACCGCCATTTACGGGTTCCAATCCACTAGAGGTTGCCAGGCAACACGTCACGCAAGCCATTCCTTCGCTACGCACACTGCGTCCAGACATTCCCATCGCCCTGGTTTCTGTGGTAAACCAGGCGCTCGACCGTGATCCGTCGCGCCGTTTTCAACAGATCAGCGAGCTAGGCGAAGCCTTCTCGCAAGTATTTAGGGGCACAACGCCTCAAATGCAACGCCAGATCTCAGCCGAAGCAAACGCTGCAGTGCGCATCACCCGTTCATTACAAGACACACCTGCTGAAGGCTATGCATCCCATAACTGGCAATTAATGCCACCTATTGTCACTAGCAAAACGCCGACCATCGCTAAAAGCGCACCTGGCAAAAAAGCGCGTGTTCCTGATCCACCTACCCTGGTAGATGAAGATGACTGGCAGTTAGCCAGCCAACCACTTGGCGAATTTATGTCCACTATGAAGCCAGTCAGAGCAATGGCTCCAGCGGTACCGCCTGCTATGCTCACAACAGCGCCTGCACCTATGCAAAACGGCTCTCCGCTCGTTCAATCTATGCCTGCTGCGTCAGCGCCCAATCCATATAATATGATACCAGCAGCACAGGCTCCGGTCCCAGTGAAGCCTTCTGATCCTGGTACTGATAAGAGTGAGTTAGCAAAAGCCTATGCATGGTGGTCACAACCAGGGATTGCCGCATCGCCCGCACCCATACAGCCTGAACAGCCTGCTCAACCCGTGTCGTATGTACAGCCTGCTCAATATGCACAGCCCGTACAGCAAGCTCAACCTGTGTGGACGCTTGCGCAGCCTGCTCAACTCGCACAATCTGCACAAGCGCCCACGCAGGAACCTATGCGCCTGCCAGGACCGGAAGCTGACTGGACTGCCGATGCATATATGCAGCCGATGAGTTCCGCGCCCTATGGCAAGGGTCCTCGTAAAATCAAGCGCAGGAACGCTATCGCACTTCTGGCTATCGGGGCCGTCGCTGCTGCTGGCGCTGGTGTTATATTTGATCTGAAGCATACATCTGCAACTAGCCCGCGAGCTACGATTAGCACCAATCAACAAACGACGACAACTCAGACAAAGCCAGCCGCAACAACGCAGATCAAACAGCCAACACCAACGCAGGGGACTGGCACCCAGACACAAACGGGGACAGTCATTGGAGCAACAACTCAGGCCAAGAATACAGCAATTCCTTTTACAAATCCGGCGGATAATCAGGCGAGTTTACTTATTCGTTCAACGACCGGGACATTTACGGCGTATGAGCGAGCCTGCACCCATCAGGGAGTCGCAGTCAATTACGATCCGAATACTTCAACGCTGATCTGCCCCTTGCATGGAGCTATCTTCGATCCCGCGAATAACGGGGCAGTTCTGCAAGGACCCGCCACAAAGCCCTTACCCAGCGTCAAAATAACCGTGAGTAATAGCGGTCAGGTCACTGCTGTGTAGTATTGCATACAGCTATAAGCTTGATCTGTTACATTGTAAACATATGCCTGCATATCGACAATCACATGTTCATCCATTACCGATGCGCAGGCATATTACGAGAGTATATTACTTTGTGCTCAAGTCCATTACTTTCTCGCGCAAGAGAGAGCCTTATAGGTCACAGTATCAGGCAAATACTGCGCCTGCAAGGGCAATCGTAACAGCATAACCGATGATACTAACATATTGGTTGGTGAACGCGAGATCCGATATAGTACGGTGTCTATTCATTATATCTCGTGTTTTCATCATTCGCCATTCTTGCTCTCTTTGCTCAATATATTGCTTCGACTCCCTCTCAAAAAATATTTTATATTGTGTGATCTTTGCATCTGTCATACCCTTCCTTTTACCTTCAGTCTCCAGTCTGTGTATGGCATCCTGATTTATTTTTTCGAGTTTCTCATACAAAGAAACCTTATCAAAAGCTATTTTATTCTCCATCTGTGCAATTTTTTCTGCCCGTTTTTGTGTTTTTATTTGTTCCCAATTGAGACGATAGTGTAGTCTCATGCCAAGATATTTGCGGCTATTCCTCTCTATATGAGTCCGTCTTTCCTCAAAGGCAAGGTGAACCTTTGCAATATATTTCTTATCAGATGCTTTATACCATTTTTTCTCAAAATAACTTATGAATTTCTCAAACATTGTTTTTTTGTCCTTTCTATAAAATCTATCTAATCGATGCAATTTTTTACGATATCGGTAATCCTCTCTAAAGTAATGCTCGAACGTCCTTTCAAATTTTTTTCTTTTTAATGCTGCTTCTTCCAACCTTCTGTGTTTATCTGCCGGTTTACTTCTACCTGCTCTTTCATTTGCATCATAATCAAGAACATGCTCAAATATTATCTGTTTGAGTTGCTCTTTATCTTTATCAAAGCCTTTTTCACTAGGGGATAATGTTAAATCATCTATCGCTGTTTTTTCACTTTTTCTATCTCCAGATAATGTTCTATTGATATCATTTGATGATGATGCACCGTTAGAATCATTATGTACGCTTCCTGTTTTTCCATCACTACTCACAAATCTATATGGAAACGGTTCTGGCGTCAATTGTAAAAATCCTCTATCAACATCTTTTGGAAGCAGTTCTGGCGTCAATGTCAAAAATCTCCTTCCCGATGAACTGCTATCACCCCTTTTTTCATCATGTAAACATCTAATTACATCTATTCCTTCATTACCTGAACCATTCGACAATATTGGAACTTCAGACATTGGTATATCTGTATGTCTATTCGAAACCATGGTAATCACCTATTTCTCATGAAAGCTAATCAACATATCTCGTAACTCTTCACAATGCAACTCGCATAAAGCCACCTGATACCCTGATGGCTGTGATCTGTATCGCCAGCGCAGATGCTGTTGTACAGCTATAGGGACGACCATATGAGTCGTTCCTATGCAATCTTTCGATCTCTGCCAGGCTTACACATCACCTGAAGAATCACCCACGTTCCTAAAAATAGTCCGTGTCGATGTCTACAAATGGATTATACACTATAAACAGTAAAAAAGAGTTACGGATATGATAGGTGGAATATCTGGGTCCCATCAAGAATCTCGCTTCTATAGTAAAAAATAGATCAATGCGACCATCTTGCGCCGCTGTGCTACGATACATACAAACATAGGCCGACTAAACAAGGATAAATACCATCATGGATAGCGACGACGAGTTCCCCTCGGAAGCGACGGAGACTGGCAGCGACGAGCTGCTTTCAGACGATAATTTGCGCCTCCCTGAAAGCGCCAGTACGCTCGTGCGCGTGCATGCGATACGCGCCTGGCTCTCTCGGAGACAGCAAGAGAGCCGCATTGCTATTGGTACTACAGCTCTCTCGCTGCAACAGATGGAGCAAGACGAGCCACAGGGAACGCGCTTACGTCGTCGGGAACTTGAGAAGCGTGCGCAGTATGTACAGCAAGCACAACAGATCTCTCAGGCAACCCAACAGCGCCTGAGCGCTTACGAGGAGGCCGAGGAGTTGTTAGAAGATTGTATTAACCATATCACAGTTGGAGAACGTCTACTTGTCGAATATTATCTCATGCTGGATGAACTGATACAAAATAGCTTACAGGAGGGCGCTACAGAGCAGACCCCTCGGCTGCAAGCATTGGCTGAAGTACAACATCGCGTTGAGCATGTCGGTACTCCTGGCGATGACGAGTAAGCTAACCCGCATCAATAAGCAGCGGAACGTCCTCCTTTTCGGTTGCATCAAGCTTTAGATAGTGCTTGATTTCGGCTCAATAGTGACAAAAAGCGTGCACATTCCAAACACTATCTAAACGCGATAGGAGGCTGATTACCAAACAATAATGTTAGCTTGGAGAGGGACACTTTGTTGGCAACGGCAAAGTCAAAAAAGCCCGTTTGCGGACTATTCGGCAGTTGATCCGCTGGCAGCGAAATGAGTTTTGTGCTAATCACAGAGCCATCTGGCAGCTTTAAATGGGCCAGCGAGTAATAATTAATACCGACTGGCTGCCGCCCATGGTAGGTCGTTTGCGCGACGACACGCACGGTATAGGTGCCTCCAGGCTTCATATCATCAGAGTATGCCGACGCAAGCATGGCTTTGGTGAAAGCCATATGCACGCCATTCACTTCCAGCGAGCGGTTTATAGTCACCGTATCAACCAGATTTGTAATCTGTAATGTCCCTTCACCTAGTGGCACATCCCCCGTTGTATTTTCATTGTCACCGTCTTGCGGTCCATAGAGTAACCCGAGTACTGTCACACCTAAAATAATGACCAGAGCGAGGATAACACGCCCCCGGCGTGAGAGAAGTGGACGTTTTTGCGTTGTTTCTAACATATGTTTGCCTTATATTTCTTTGCATCCAGTTGCTGTGCGTTGCGGGAGCAATTCCGCCTGTCTATACTAGAGATTTTCGGACTCTCCGTCCATGATGGGAAACAGGATAGCAGGCGCACGCGAGGTGACGCCCCAATTTCCCGACGTTGCCGCCGGAAGGAGGATGATCCGATTTTCGCTCCTGATCCTACCGCTAAGTAATAATAAAACATATTATAGCAAAGAAGTACAGAGATGACATCACACCCTGCCTTCTCATCCAGGGCTTGTGAATGCTCCCATCAGAGCAAAACGATACAGAAGGAAACAGGCAAATAATCCTTGTCGTCCTTGCTCAACTGTACCCAATCAGATGACCGCTACTCTCTCTTTGTCCCTAGATACACCTGGACAGTGGCATTTCTTTCCTCTAAGCTAGAAAAGGCGACTAATTGTATTGCATTGTATTAGGAGCTATCTTCTTCGAAGAGAGAGAAAGGAACAAGATATTGAAAATATCCTGGTTTCGCACGCACATTCGTCTAACTGTGGCCGTAGTCAGTGCTACACTCTTACTTGCGACAAGTGTTATCGTTTTTGCAGGTCATCTGTCGTTCATACATGCGTCTGTCCCAATAACAGGTGGAACGAACTCATACAACTGGGCAGGCTATGAAGCAGACGCAACGCGTGGAACATATACAAACGTCTATATAAGATTTGAAGTGCCCACTATTACTGGTGGCTCACCGGGAGATGTGGTCTCTGTATGGGCTGGTCTCGGCGGCGTTCCAGGCGTCACCGATCCGACCGTGCTGGTGGAAGCTGGCGTCACCTCAACGCTTGATCAAAATGGAAATCAGGTCAACACTCCCTGGTGGGAGGTCGATCCTTCTGTTGGTCAACAAGTGATGCCAATAGGCACCATTAACTCTGGCGATACCATTACTATGTTCGTCACCTCCAATTGGCAAGGAAGCGGTGCCGATACCTTCTCGATCAGCGATTACGCCACAGGAGACTCTTACGTCACTCCTCCTTTAACGGACAGCGCAGATTTCTCCGACAGCGCGACAGCCGAATGCATGGTTGGATATCCACAAATCAGCGGCGACGGCATGGCGCACCACTTCGCCGAGTTCAATCGATCATCAGCAGCACACGCGCTCAATATTGATAATTGCACCGTTGGCACAGACAATTCGCAAACCGGGATTGGCAACGTTACCCATAGCTTCGTTCAGATGATGACTAGTGATGGCTCGACTACGATGGCCGCTCCTGGAGTTATCACCAATGATGATGGGACGAGTTTCACTGTCTACTGGTACAACCCTAGTTCATAGAGACAACGCAAGGAAAAAGGAGACGGGCAAGTGCATACTAGAGCTTGCCCGGAAACTGTACAAGAGCCAGTGGGCATGGCTTACTGACTGTACCTAGCAAATTGCACTTCCCTCTCTTTTTGTCCCTAGATTCATCTAGGCAGTGGCTTTTCTTCCCTGTAAGCTAGAAAAGGCAACTAATTGTATTGCATTGTATTAGGAGCCATCTTCTTCGAAGAGAGAGAAAGGAACAAGATATTGAAAATATCCTGGTTTCGCACGCACATTCGTCTGACTGTGATCGTAGTAAGTATCACACTCTTACTAGCGGCGAGTGTTATCGTTTTTGCAGGGTACCTGCCGTTCACACATGCGTCTGTCCCAGCAACAGGTGGAGCGAGTACAGATAGTTGGGCGGGCAATGAAGCAGACGCAGCACCTGGGACATACACCACTGTATCCATGCAATTTACTGTGCCCACTATTACCGGCTCACCGGGAGATACTGTCTCTGTATGGGCTGGCCTCGGCGGTGGCCCGAGTGTTCCCAGTTCGGCCACCCTGGTACAAGCCGGTGTTGATTTATACGTCGATAGCACCGGACAGCAGACCAACATTGCCTGGTGGGACGTTCCCTCTGCGTATCCTTCTGAGCAGACCATATCGCAGCCGGGAGCTATCAACGCTGGTGACACCATTGACGTGACCGTCGCCTCAAACTGGCTCGGAAGTAACGCCGATAGCTTCTCAATCACTGATGAGGCAACTGGACAGACTTACGCCCCTCACTCTTTAACAAACAGCGCTGTTTCCGACGGTGCGACAGCCGAATGCATTGTTGCAAGGCCTGGCGCTGCGGGCTTGGCCGAGTTCAATTCACCATCAAATACGCTCAATATTAACAATTGCCTCGTTTATACAGATGCCAACAATTCGGCAACAGGCATTGGCAATGTTCCTCATAGCTCCGATACGATGTCGAATAGCGACGGCACCGAGGCAGCGGCTCCCGGAGCTATCAGCGATGATGGGAATAGTTTCCCTGTCAACTGGTACAGCGCAGGGACTCCTAGCACTCCACTTCCTACTATCATCGCCACACCCTGATAAAGGAGGACTGGCAAAAGGGAAAGTTAGAAGGCACCTCTGAACTGAGAGTGCCTTCGTTCTTTGTCGTCCTTGCTCGACTGTACCTAATCAGGTGACTGCTACTCTCTTTTTGTCCCTAGATCCACCTGGATGGTGGCTCTTCTTTCCTCATCGTCCCTGCTCGACTGTACCTAATCAGGTAACTGCTACTCTCTTTTTGTCCCTGGATTCACCTGGATGGTGGCTCTTCTTTCCTCTAGGCTAGAGAAGGCAACCAATTGTATTGTCTTGTATTGGAGCTATCTTCTTCGGAGAGAAGGGAAGGAACAAGATGTTAAAAATGTCCTGGTTCCGTACGCACATTCGTCTTACTGTAGCCGTAGTAAGTACCATGCTCTTACTAGCTACAACCGTTACCATTTTTGCAGGGCATCTGCCATTCACACATGCAGCCATCCCACCAACAGGTGGAGAGAACACATATGATTGGGCAGGCTATGAAGCAGACGCAGCACGCGGGACATATACTACCGCATCCATACAATTTAACGTGCCCACTATTACTGGCTCTGAGGGAGATGTTGTCTCTATATGGGCTGGCCTCGGCGGCGATTCAGGTATTACCATGCCAGTCACACTGGTGCAAGCTGGCATTGGCTCAATGCTTGATCAATATGGAAATCAGATCAACACCCCCTTCTGGGAAGTCAGACCCTCTGTTAGTCACCAAACTATGCCAATGGGAACCATCAACACTGGTGACACCATTGACGTGACTGTCGCCTCAAACTGGCTCGGCAGTGGTGCCGATGTCTTCTCGATCACCGATGAGACAACCAATGACTCCTACACCACTCCCCCTGTACCATACACGACAGTTCTTTCCGACAGTGCCACAGCCGAATGCACTGTGGAATATCCACAGGTCGGCGGCGGTACGACGCACCATTTTGCCGAGATCAATCGACCATCACATACACTCAACATCGATAATTGTACGGTTGGCACAAATGCAGACAACTCGGCAACAGGGATTGGCAATGTTCCTCATCGCTACCAGATCATACGGGATAGGAACAGCTTGACCGAGATGGCCGCACCCGGACTTATCAGCGATGATGGGAATAGTTTCCCTGTCTATTGGTACAGCACAGATCTATAGAGACAACGCAAGGAAAAAGCTGGGAGGCTAAAGTTTGCGCAGAGATTGCGCAAGAGCCATGTAGGGATTTCTCTATCACGCATGTCCATGGCTATATCCAATCTACGCAGTTTGGCAGACAAAGACGGCAATTTCTGGCCGACAATTCAGACGTATACGCGGCGGCCCCACCATACCCAGGCCACGATTCGTATAATGTTGCAACTCCTTTGTCCGATACATACCAACGCGATACTTGCGAGCTAACAACGGCACCTGGATCGGGCCAGCAAAGGGCAACCGAACCTGCCCACCGTGTGAATGCCCGGACAACTGTAAATCGCAACGCCCATTGGCTGCCACAACATCCGCAAAATCTGGCTCGTGCACGAGTAAAACAGCCGTTCCAGTAGCGGGCAGTGCGTCTGTTAAATGCTTGAGAGTGTCCGCATATGACCAGATATCTGGCCTGGTAGCCGAGGTCATCCAGATATCATCCATGCCCACAATATGTAAAGTGGCGTCCTGACGCCGCAATGTATATGTCTCATTTTTCAGATCACGAATACAGTTGTCGCGCAGCAGAGCACGAATCTCGGCAGGTCCATGCCAGACATCATGATTGCCCAGTACCGCACATACACCATCCGTGGCCTGTAAATACCGCAGCGCACTCAGTGTATGAGCTGAGCTGGGCAATAGTTTCGTTACAAAGTCGCCGGTAATCACGATCAAGTCTGGTTTTTGCGCATTCACAAGATCGACAATCTGTGCCAGGCGCTCAAAAGTCATCCAGGTCTCATCTGTATGCAAATCTGTAATATGCACAATGCGATAACCGCGAAACGCGGGATGCAAGCGCGGCAGATGGATGGCTATCGTGTTTACTTCTATCCACGCTGGCTCAATAGCAGAGGCATACGCTATCATTCCGCCACCAACAAGAGCCATACCAGCAGCCGCTAGCAGAGCATTACGGATAAACATTCATCTTCTCAATTTCTCTATTTTTCCATACAGCGCCATCGTTTAAAGCAAAAGCCCCAAACAGATGTGCTTCCCAAAATGCACGTAAAAGATATGCGAGTAAAGACGCTCTCAAGCATCTCAGTTTAATCTACACGGCTAAGTATAGCAAACTCATGTTTGAAAATATAGCAGTTTTAGAGACTTTTTACATTGGCTCATTATGTACATAGTTTACTTTAAAATGACTTGACATCTCAGCCATAGTTCCGCTAGAATGATCCACAGTGGGGAACGTGAGCGCTGGCATCAGATTTTCTTTCTCCCTTCGATCCGTTTGAGGATACTGCACTGGAGTTCTTTATGCGTCATCCGTTCCCTTCTTCACGTACGAGCAGGGATGATCAGCCACAGGAAAAATTCAGTCTGCATAAGGTGCTAACCTCGCTGGCAGGTTTACCACGTGTGGCACGCCTGGTCTGGGAAGCAGCTCCTCCACTGATGCTTGGCATGGCCTTCTTTACTCTGCTGAGTGCATTTACGCCCCTGGCTAGCACGCTGATTACCGGCGAACTCATCGATGCCGCTATCGAAGGCTATACGCATGGCACAATTACCCCCATCTGGCTCCCTGTCATTTTGCAATTGTCTGTGAACCTGCTCAATCGTTTCTTTACAGCAATAAAGACGCTGCTACAGGCTCTTTTACAGGATCGTGTAGCGCACCATATTCAATTGAAGATTTTACATAAAGCCAACACACTGGACCTCTCTTTCTTTGAAAATGCAGAGTTCTATGATACGTTACGTCGTGCCTCGCAAGAGTCGAACAGCAGGCCCATGGCGATGATTTCGCAGACATTCTCACTTTGTGGTACCTTCATCAGTCTACTCACCATGCTCGGTCTTCTGGTCCATCTGGCATGGTGGTTAGCGCTGGTAGCTCTGATAGTGCCTATCCCTTCATTTATCGCCAGCAGCCGCTATAGCTTGCGCGGTTATTGGACCATGTTCCGACAATCAGCCGAAAAGCGCCTGCAAATGTATATTGTCAATATCATGACAACGGATGATTTTAATAAAGAGATCAAGCTTTTCGGCCTTGGACACTTCTTCATCGAGCGTTATAACGAGCTGGAAGAAACTTTCTATGCAGAGAATAAGCGTCTACAAATTTCGCAGAATGTGAGCAACTTTCTCTGGTCTATGCTCTCGATTGTCGCCAACTCCAGTATCTACCTGTATGTCGCGTTGCAAGCGGTGCAACATCGTATCTCTATCGGCTCACTCACACGTTATGCCCAGGCAGTCAATCAGACGGGACAGTATTTTCAGAACGTCCTGGATGGCATCTCGAACACCTATGAAAATAATCTCTACATTAACACGTTGTTCGATTTTCTCGCCTATGAACCAAAAATTGCTACACCTGCGCATCCAATATCCATTGAGGTCTCACCAGATACCAGAGGACTGGATATCGAATTTCGTCATGTCAGTTTCACCTACCCCGACAAGCCCCAGCCCGCGTTGAAAGATGTCAGCTTTAAACTACGCGCTGGTGAAACTATCGCGCTGGTAGGTCGCAACGGGGCTGGCAAAACGACGCTCGTTAAGTTGCTTACACGCCTCTACGATCCCGATGAAGGGGAGATCCTCGTTGGCGGTCGCAACATCAAGGACTATGATCTTCAGGAACTGCGCGAACATATCGGCGTCATCTTTCAAGACTATGTGAAATATTATCTGAATGCGCGCGAGAACATTGGCGTTGGTCGCGTCCAGGAAGTGGAGAATCTTGAGCTGGTGACTGCCGCTGCCCATAAAAGCGGTGCAAATACGGTCATCGAGCGCCTTGCGGAGGGCTATGACTCGATGCTCGGACGCTGGTTTAAAAAGGGTGTACAGCTCAGCGGCGGAGAATGGCAAAAGGTGGCGCTGGCGCGCGCCTTTATGCGCGATGCCCGTATCTTGATTCTGGATGAACCCACGAGCGCACTTGACGCTCAGGCCGAATATGACGTCTTCACCAGCTTCCGCCAGCTTACCGCAGGGAAAACGGCTATCTTCATCAGCCACCGCTTCAGTACTGTACGCCTGGCTGATTTCATCATTGTGATCGAAAATGGCGTCGTCGTCGAAAGTGGCTCGCATGATGAATTGATAACCGTAGATGGTCGCTACGCCGAACTCTTCAATCTCCAAGCCGAAGCCTATCGCTAATAGCAAGATCAACAGAACTTGACATCTCTGACAGTTTAGTGCTAAACTCTCACTAAGAAGCAAGGCATGGCAAGGAGGAAACGAGAGATGCTTCAACCATCGGTTCTTGCCTGGTTACGACTTTACCGCGTCGTCCAGAAAATTGATCGCCTGCAAAGCACGCACCTGCGTTCCTGGGGCCTGAATATAGCCCAGTTCGACGTCCTGGCGCGTGTTGGTGCGACCAGTGGACTGACTCAACAAGAACTCGCCGATAGCCTCCTGGTAACAAAGGGCAATATTTCTCAGTTGCTCGACCGCCTGGAACAGCAAGGGCTGCTCAGGCGCTGCCAGGATAGGCGAAACAATAGCTTGATACTCACTGAGAAGGGGCAAGAGTTGCATGATCGCGTCGTACCGGCACATGAACAATTGATCGCGCAAGAGCTTTCCGTTCTTTCTTCGTCCGAGACAGCCGAATTGCAGCGCCTGCTCCGTAAGCTGGATCACGCGTTGCATTAAAGTCTTTTTTATAAATGTAAGGCAATATGAGCATATAAGTTTAGTGCTAAATTATGATAATTATAAAGAGAAAGATCAGAAGGAGCAAAATGATACAATTGGGTGGTCTCCATCATGTCACCGCCATCACCGGAGATGTTTCCGTCAACGTTGCGTTTTACACCCAGATTCTCGGCCTGCATCTCGTCAAGAAGACTGTCAATCAGGATGATGTTTCAGCGTATCATGTTTTCTACGGCGATGAAACTGGCAATCCCGGCACAGAATTAACGTTTTTTGACTGGCCGACAACCGGTCTCAATCACGCTGGAGCCGGTACGATCCTGGCTATCGCCTTTGGTGTCACTGGTCGCGGGGCCTTAGAGTGGTGGGCACAACGCTTCGATAGCTTTAAAGTCTCTCACGATGGCATTCAACAGCGAGGAGAAGATGGGAGAGATGTACTAGCTTTCCGTGATCCTGAGGGCCAGCGTCTTGAGTTGGTTGATGACAAGGGACGTTTGCAAATTCGCCCGTGGAAGGATAGTCCCGTTCCGCCTGAGATGGCGATCCATGGCATGTATGCAGTAAGGCTCATCGAGAGCAGACTTAATCCCACAGCCAGCTTCCTGACCGAGACGCTCGCTTTCCGCCAGACCGGAACCTATCAGTCCGAGCAGCAGAGCACGGTGTATGTCTTTGAGGTGGGTCCAGGCGGCCCAGGCACAGAGATCCATCTGGATATCCGCCCGGCCATGCAGCGTGGTCGTCCCGGCATCGGAGGCGTGCATCATGTCGCCTGGCGCACACCAGATGAAGCGGAACAGGTGCAATGGCGCAACCGCGTTGTCGGGAAAGCAGCCGGTCAGGTAACACCTGTGATTGATCGTTTCTACTTCCACTCAGTCTACTTCCATGAGCCGGGCGGTGTCCTCTTCGAAATTGCTACCGATGGCCCTGGCTTCGCCATGGACGAAGATCCTGCACATCTGGGCGAAAGACTGGCTCTACCACCTTTCTTAGAGCTGCAGCGGCATGAGATTGAGGAGAATCTGCGCCCAATCATTCCGTTCAAAATCGCTACATTACAATAAGCGACGAGATCATACACGGCAGACCAGACCGTACACGCTACGGCCTGGTACCCCACCCAGGCACTCATCAGCGGCCAGATGCCACAGAAGTCTAGCGCTCGTATCTCGATCAATGACTTGTTGATGGAGTTGTGCTGCCTCTATAATTATTTGTATGATAATAGGTAGTAATATCACGCATAGCATCATTAACAATAAGTTAATGATGTGATAGTATATCCTAAAAAAGGAGTAATTGGAACTGGCAGCCTCTCAAACTCAATAGAGGCATGCTAGAGATAGGAATATGTTGAAAGATAAAATAGATAGCATTGGAAACTCTTTTAGGGGAAGGTCGGGACGTGGAGTGTTTGCTGCACTTCTGATAGTACTCGGCATTGTAGTGATCAGTTCCCTACTCTTATGGTCTGGAGTTGTACCACTCCTCCACCACGGGAGTTCGTATACAGGTACAATATCATCATTTACCGATACAACACCTTTACCAGCACCTGCCACGGCCCCACCGCTTCTACCAGGTGAAACACTCTGGAACGGAGTACCTTCAATGTTGTGGGGATCGAACGATGGACAGGATTGGGATGCAGAGCACAACCTGATCACGGAACCTCTTATTCAGCAAGAAACGCGAGCCGATCATCTCGCCCTTCTACGCGTCTGGTTATTCCAGGTAGACTTAGCTTCCAACAAACCTGAACTAGATACGTATCAACAAAAAAAGATAACTGCTGCAATGGCGACAGGAGCCAGTCTTTTGTGCGAATTGCCGACAGAGAACAGTATGAGCTATGATGAACATATGGTTACTCTTTTTAAGGGAGAGTGCAATTACTACGAATTTATGAATGAACCCGACGACGAAGGCATTTCTGTAGCCACCTATGTATCAGACTGGACAACAGAGATTCCACGACTACGCGCTATTGATCCTCATGCTAAATTCGGCGGACCTGCCTCAGCATCACCGCAGTATACCGACTGTACGTACAGCTTTGGCCCTACAGTCTGTTATATGCAGAAAGTTCTTCAAGGTATGGCACAGCATAAGGTGCTTCCCGATTTTGTGACATTTCATCAGTACGCATGCTATCAAGAAGCGCAAGAGAAGTGTCTGGCGAGTACAGGTATTTATGCAGCCGATGTTGCGATGGTCAAGGGATGGCTGACGCAGTACTTTGGAACGGCTGGTACCAGCATACCAGTAGGCATAACAGAATGGAACGTAGATCCATCAGCGCCCATGCCAAATTACACCAGCAATCCCTGCTGGATGGAGAAGTTTACAAGCGCGTCCCTGGCAAGTATGGCACAGGCAGGAGTCTCATTCGCGACGCAATATGACTTAGCCAACGCATCAGGATATGGCACAGATGACATGTTTGACGTTGGAAACCAGGGAAAAGCGAAGCCACAGTATTATGCCATGCTGCAAGTGATTAGTCGGATCAGTCCGTATGGAACACTGCCGATGCCACAGCTAGATTATACCCAACCGGCACATTGCCCAACGGCAACGGCAACAAGCTGAAATCTGCTGCTCTAAGGCAGTCAGCGCAGCAGGCAGGCCTCTCTCCCGGATACTTTTCAAAAAAAAACTGAGCTTTGTCCGGCAATAATTCACAAACCCTGAGATCTGGTGTGCTTGCTCTTGACTTTGTGTATTAGGGCATGCTAATGTCTGATCGTAGTAGTAAGATAGTAGCATGCCCTACTATTTTTGTGAGGATGAGCGTGAAGAAACCATGTGTCCTCCGTTTTCTTTCTCCTCCCATGCTCACGAGAGGAGCGCCCAAAGAAAGGAAGTATCTATGCCAACGGGAACGATTATCCTCCTGGGGGCCTTCGCCGGACTGACGATTTTTCTGGGGTTACCCCTGGTTTTTCTCAAACAACTCCCGCAGGCGCTCAAGATCTTTTTGAATATGCTCGCCACTGGGATCCTGCTTTTCTTGCTCTTTGATGTCTTGAGCAAGGCCAGCGACCCCATCAATGCCTCCTTAGAGGAGATACGAACACACCATACAGGAACAGGGGTGTTCTGGCTGAATGTCTTCTTGCTTGTCCTCGGTATCGGACTGGGTTCGGTGGGACTGGTCTATTTTAATCGCTTGGTCTTCGGACAGGGACGCACGCACACTGCTCCGGCTTCGGGCAGTGCTTCTTCTCCTGTGCTCTCGGCTGGTGTTGCCTCTCTCGCCGAAAAAACAGAGCACGCCCCCCAAACGCTGGCTCTTCTCATTGCCACCGGCATTGGCCTCCACAACTTCTCTGAAGGGCTGGCTATCGGACAGTCCGCCGCGACAGGGGCCCTCCAACTCGCCATCGTGCTGATTATTGGCTTTGGCTTGCACAATATGACGGAAGGATTTGGGATCGCTGGTCCTCTGAGTGGTCAGACCGTTTCCTGGAAGTTTTTGGCGCTCTTAGGGTTGATTGGAGGCGGCCCAACCTTCCTGGGAACGATTGTCGGTATCGTCTTCCATTCGCCCCAGGTGTTCATTCTGTTTCTCGCCCTGGCTGCTGGTGCGATTCTCTACGTCGTCGCCGAATTGCTGGGTCAGGCGAAACGGTTCAGAACTCCTGAAATCGTGATGTGGGGCGTCCTGATTGGTTTTCTTCTCGGCTATGTCACCGATCTGATTGTCACCTATGGAGGTGCCTAACGCTCGCCTCCAGCCTGTGTTGCAGGCCTTTGCGGGTCTTACCCTGCTCCCTCTCCCTTCCGATTTTGTTGAGCGAAGAAGCGTAGCAGTTCAGTGGAAGCATCGGGTCCTCTCGGATCGGTGAACGAACCCTCAGGACTCCCTCCCGACCAGGCATGGCCCGCCTGATGGACCAGCCACATCTCTACCATGGCACGACCGCTGGCATCATGGTAAAGAGATCGTGTATAGGCTTGTCCATCGGCCACCCGTCCCCGTTCCACTTTCGCGCTCTGTGGAGATCGGCCTGGCTCATGACTCGTTGGCTGCAGCCACTGATCGACCAGGTGATCAGCGTTGACCGGAGAGACGGTCGTATCGCAGTCGCCATGGAACGCGATCAGCGGGATCACCCTGGTCAGGTATCGCGCATCCCAACCAACCCCTTGTCTCATCGCCGCAAAGCTGGAGCAGACATCAGAGGCAGCACCGTAAGCAAGGCCAGAATGCACACCGACGGCAGCGTAGAGGTCGGGATACGTTGCCGCCATGATCACCGCCATGGCTCCACCGGCTGACATCCCGGCCACATAGACCCGGTTGACATCAACATGGTACGTGTTCATGATCTGCTGCGTGATGCCAGCAATGAGAGATGGCTCGCCTTGATCGCGCTGCTGATCAGTGGGTTGAAACCAGTTCCAGCAGCCGGTGGGGTTGGCCGAAGAGACCTGCTCGGGGTAGGCCACGAGGAACGTTTTCTCTTCGGCCAACCTATTCATGCGCGTGCCAGCAGCAAAATCAACAGCATTCTGAGTACAGCCATGCAGCATAATCACCAGGGGAACTGCCTGCCCTGTAGATCTCCTGGGGATGTAGAGTTTGTAGGGGCGCATTCCAGCCGTATTGCTATAGGCTCCATCGACAAAGCGCCCCCCTGGATGGGATGAGGGCGAGACTCTCCCGGGCCTCACCAGTGGCCCACACCATGTGGGATGACGCAGGCTATCTGGTAGTTGGAGCGGGTCGGCAGAAGGTGCCTGCGGCGCAACAACGCGATGCGCACTGGCGAATCCAGGAGATACTCTATTGCTTCCCTGTCTCGTTGGTTCTCGCAAAGGTGGAGGATCTTCCATGATGCGAACCTCTGCCTCAACCGGTACATCGGCATGTCCAGACCATCCTGCAGCGGCTGGCATGCCTTTCAGTGTACGCTGAATCAAGGCAGTTGCCTCAGCGAATCGTCCAGCGTGCGTGAGGCGTGTGGCTTCGGCCATGATGGCCTGTATCTGGTCATTCATGCAAAAACTCTCTTTCTCCCATAACACCTGACATCATAATGATAGCATCAGTTGGACGCTGCGGTCTCAATTTTCTCCTGAAAGCGCAGAGATGGAGGCCCGCAACGTGACCTTACCACGCCGCTTATTTGATACGCCCCACCAACACTGCCTTTACTGCGGCGTTTGCACGAAAAGCCCCGAGTACCTCGATGGAATCGATGGTTGCCAGGGCCAGTTCCGGTGAGACATCCTCTGCGAGACTGACGAGGCCAAGCACGCTGATCTGCAACTTCTCACCTGCTGCACGTACTGCTTCCAGGTCGGAGCGCGTATACTGCTGCATGCCCAGGACCAGCGTCTTGCGTGCTACCATACGTTTGACGACGTCCGCATGGGTAGTGAGCTGGTTGCGGATCGCTGTACGGACAAAATCGGTGCGATTGGTATAAAAGCCCTCCTGCACCAGCAAATCAATCTGTCCCAAATCCACGAGACCCAGGTTAATGGTGATTTTCTCCGATTTCTCCAGTTCGGTCATGGTACCATCTCCTTACCATCTCTTTACCATCCAATAAGATGGTAACAGGAAGTTTAGCATGTTGTCAAGGGAGAAAGCACTGAGGTTCTCC
The DNA here is from genome assembly GCA_963802635.1 of uncultured Chloroflexia bacterium. Classification (GTDB taxonomy): domain Bacteria; phylum Chloroflexota; class Ktedonobacteria; order Ktedonobacterales; family Ktedonobacteraceae; genus CAVTLG01. The sequence goes on from CAWDJJ010000002.1 coordinate 684,762, forward strand.
TCTTCTTCCCCCTCTCCTGGACGCTGAATGGTTACTTTACTATTTGTTCATGGGCACAGATTCTTAACTCCCAAATTGTAGAAAAAAACATTGTTCGTTACATTTCGTTTCTTTACAATAACCACAGCAAGAAACGCTGGAGCAAAGAAGACTGCTTAATTAGGCTCCGAAGAAACCCGTTTTCGTCTAAGATTGGAGAATGGGAGGAGTACGCTATGGCATTACAGACAAGGAACACTTCATTTCAAGAGCTAAATAGGTCAAAACGAGCAGCGACTATTCTCGCACGACAAGATCGGCTCCCGGGCAGGGCATTGCCCAAGTTTCTCGTTTGGATCATTGGGTTGGGCTTCTTTTTCATCTTTTTTGACATTGGTGACTTTGCGGTTTCCTTTACCCAGATGTGCACGCAAATCGTTCCTGAATGTCTTCCGCAGACGGCTAGTCAATATTTGGGTTTGCCAGTGGTTGCGAATCTGGCTGCGTATGCAGTTGGAGCGCTGATTTTCGGCCTGTTCGCAGACCACTATGGGAGAAGAGACATCATGATCTTCACCATGATCGTTGCCAGCCTCGGTTCACTGTATACGGTTTTCGTAGGAGATTATACGAATTTTGTTCTGTCTCGTGCACTCACTGGCGTGGGTGTTGGAGCAGATTTGGCACTGGTCAATACCTACATCAATGAACTGGCTCCGCGTGGAGAACGTGTCAAGTATACCGCCCTTATTTTCGCGCTAGCGTGCTGCGGGACCGCCGTCAGTATCTGGTTGGGGCTGTACTTGACAACCCCCCCCGCAGCGTTCCCGTTTGGACTCCCTTTTGCTCTCGCCAGTACCCATTTTACGATTGGGTGGCGTCTTCTCTACGGCACCGGGACGTTACTAGCTTTTGTTGGTCTGCTCCTGCGTTTCGATCTCCCCGAATCGCCGCGCTGGCTTCTGGCGAAAGGACGCCTGGCTGAAGCAGAGCGTGTAGTGTCAGAAATGGAGAAAAGAGCATATGCTGATATGCCAGCCTTACCCCCCGTCGTGCCAGACCTCTCCATCCACGCGATAACAAAAGGTACAGGATACAGCGAGATTTTCCGTAATGGGCTGTATATCAAGCGAACGATTCTCTTATTAGTCATCTGGTTATCCGGCTATATCTCAGTTTACTCCATTGTCGCAGGCTCGCCAGTCCTGCTCGCAACACTAGGATATCCACCCACTGAAGCAGCACTGATCGCTGCAGTGGGAACTTGTGGAAGTATTCTTTGCGGCATACTCGCCTATTACTTCGGTGAACGCTTGGAGAGGAAATGGTGGATTCTGATGTCGGCTGTGACGGCATTGGCCGGAGGAGGCATCACCGTCCTGAGCGGAAATAGTATGTACCTGGCTTTTCTTGGCTCGTTTGTCCTATCGGTCGGTTGCTATCTCTGGCTTCCAGCGACCTACACCTGGACGACCGAGAACTATCCTACACGCGCACGCGCATCCGGTTTTGCGTTAGTCGATGGTATTGGGCACGTGGGAGGCGGCATCGGTGCCTCTATTATTGCCCCACTCGCCCTCACGTTGGGACCCCTACCAACCTTCCTATTAATTGGCGGTTTTCTCCTGGTTGCCGCAGGTCTTGCGGTGTTTGGCCCACCAACCAAAGAGAAACGATTGGAAGAGGTTTCGCCGTAAGTGTGTTTTACGGCTCTGAGGTATTTGCCTCTGGTATAAATTTCGAAATTATTATGTAAAAAGACAGAACGTTGGAAACCACTGGACGTTCATGAGTAGCTATTTTGAGGCATCATTTGCTGAGCATGTGAGTGCGCTAATCGTGCGTCAGACAACCGTGGTAGAGTAATGCCTGGTCATTGGAATATTGTTACTGGAAGCGTGTGTTAAAATAGAGGCAATGACACATCTATGGCAGGCAGAAGAAGGAGAAAAAGATGCTCGACCGCTATGCACGACAAACGTTATTTGGACCGATTGGGAAGGATGGGCAAGAGCGTCTACGGGCTGCTACAGTGGCGATCATCGGCTGTGGCGCGTTGGGGACTGTGCGTCGCAAATAATCTCTGTCGTGCAGGTATTGGTCATCTGACGATAGCTGACCGCGATTATGTTGAATTGAACAACTTGCAGCGACAGATTCTCTTTGATGAAGAGGATGTGACGCGTCATATACCGAAAGCGATAGCCGCCGCCGAGAAACTCAGGCGCGTGAATAGTGAAGTGCAGGTAGAAGCACTGGTGGAAGATATCAACACCGATGGCATCGAATCTCTGGTGCGTGAGAGCGATTTGATACTGGATGCCACAGATAATTTCGAGACGCGCTACCTCATCAACGACGTGTGCGTGAAGTACCAACGTCCCTGGATTTACAGTGGGGTAATTGCATCGTATGGTACGACGATGAATATTCTGCCTGGCGAAACGCCGTGTCTGCGCTGTATTTTTCCTGATATGCCGCTGCCCGGCACCGTCGCCACCTGCGATACAGCGGGCATACTAAATGGCGTAGTTGGTGCAATTACAGGTATTGCCTCGACCGAAGCGCTGAAAATCCTCTTGAAGAGTGACAGGATCAATCGTGCCATGGTCTGGCTAGATCTCTGGGAAAACACGTTCGAGCGCATAGACCTGCCACGGCATCCTGAATGTCTCACGTGTGTGCAGCACAATTACGAGTTTCTTAAATCATCCAATGGCAGCTCGGCTTCCAGTCTTTGCGGACGCAATGCCGTACAGGTGCGGGGACTGCGAGATGGCAATAAGCAGCACCGCTTGAATTTTCCACTGCTCGCGGAACGCTTGCGCATTGTGGGCACAGTCAATTACAATGAATTTCTGCTGCGTTGTAATGTGGATGGGTATGAAGTGACCGTCTTCCCTGATGCGCGCGCTATTATCAAGGGCACAGATGATGAGCAGGTTGCCCGCTCCATTTACGCGCGTTACATTGGCATGTAAAGGTTCAGGACAAGTATTACCAGCGTGCGGAATCCTTGTACTAGACTGCATGTATTGTTATAATAGATGCGAAAATCTAGCGTATGGCGTCCCGCAAAAGTGGATGTTGGTTGCATGCTCCCCTGGTTCATTGAGAAGAGGCAATGGTTGTCCAGGTCCTCTTGTTGCACCAGAGATATGCTGTTACACCTTACGCATCCATAAACGCTAGCGCGTGTGTTTTCTTGCAAGACCAAGTGGCAATGCTTCGTAGTTCGCCCTATTGTGCTTTGTCTTTATATTGCCTTGCATTCAGATGAGAAATATGCGGCAGCAGATTTCTAGCCACGAGAGTGGCGTTTCTGAATGCTTACGGGTATTAGCAAGCGCGATAGGGAGCGTGAACGATACTCATAGACCTCCCATACAACACGTAATTCTTACAGCATATAAGGGAGATAATGTACCAGATGAATGAACATATACTGGTTTGTGTTGCCTGGCCGTACGCGAAAAGTTCGACGCACGTCGGACAAATTGTAGGTGCGTACCTGCCAGCGGATACCTTTGCGCGCTATCACCGTATGGCTGGTAATCATGTCCTGATGGTTTCCGGTAGTGATGAGCATGGTACACCCATCCTTGTGGATGCCGAGCGCGAAGGCATTACTCCACGCGAGTTTGTGGCGCGCTATCACTCTCAGATTTGTGAAATCTGGGAGAAGCTCGGCATGTCCTGGGATCTGTATACGGAGACCGGCACTGCGAACCACTATCGCATCACGCAGGATTTTTTCCTGACGCTCTACGATAAGGGCTACATTTACAAAGACACCATGCAGTCTCCCTATTGTCCCACGGATCGCCGTTTCCTGCCCGACCGCTATATTGAAGGCACCTGTCCCTATTGTGGCTATACGGCGGCGCGCGGTGATCAATGCGACAATTGCGGCCACACGCTCGATCCTATCGATCTGATCGACGCAAAGTGTCGCCTGTGTGGCAGCAAAACGAGCAAGCTAGAGATGCGCCTGACCGACCACTTCTTCCTGGATTTGCCCAAACTACAGGAGTCATTGCAACAATGGTTGTCAACGGAGAAGGATCACTGGCGACCCAATACGCTCAGTTTTGCCATGAACTGGCTCAAAGAGGGACTACGCGCCAGAGCCATCACGCGTGATCTGGATTGGGGCGTACCTATTCCACTGGAAGGATATGCAGATAAGCGTATCTACGTCTGGTTCGACGCCGTAATTGGCTACTTTTCGGCCTCGGTTGAGTGGGCCGAGCGCCAGGGTACGCCAGAAGCCTGGAAAGCCTGGTGGGTGCCTGAACAGACGGACCCGCCTGTCAAAACATACTACTTCATTGGCAAAGATAATATTCCCTTCCATGCCATCATCTGGCCCGCTATGCTGCTCGGTTATGGTAATCGCAATCTGCCTTACGATGTGCCCGCCAATGAATTCATGACCATGAGCGGGGCCAAAGCTTCGGCCAGTCGCGGCAATGTCATCTGGACACGTGACGTGTTAGAAAACTATGGGGCCGATACGCTGCGTTATTATCTCTCGGCAACCGCCCCGGAAGGTCGCGATACCGATTTCACCTACGATGAGATGATTCGTCGCAACAATGACGAACTCGTCGCTACCTACGGCAATGCCGTCCATCGTACCCTTACTTTCTTACAGAGCAAGTTTGGTGGCGTGGTACCGGAACCGCAGACGTTGCGCGCGGCTGACCGCGAGATCTTAGCGGAGGTTGAGCGTGGCTTTGGACTGGTTGGACACAATATCGCCCTCTGCCATATGAAAGAAGGTTTGAACGCAGCCATGAATGTTGCACGTGCCGCCAATCGCTATCTCGATGAGCAAGCGCCCTGGAAGCAAATCAAGGTTGACCGCGAGGCTGCTGGTACCACCATTTACGTGATGTTACAGGTCATCAGCGGACTACATTTGATGCTCTGTCCCTACCTGCCCTTTTCATCGCAACAGTTGCATGAGTATCTGGGTTTCGCAGGAGACGTCAGCAAAGCAGGTTGGACACCACAGCGGGTACCGGCTGGCGCCACGCTACCGAAGCCAGCACCACTGTTCCCCAAATTGGAGGAGCCAGTGACTGCTTGATGCCTACAGGAACCTCTAGCTGTCGAACGAAGTAATCTCTGCATCGGCAACTAGAGGTCCGTCGGTTCTTCTAACTTTCGTGAATTGCCTTCTCAAGCGCGTTTGAGGTCCCAAAAGTTACAAATTTACAAAGTGACATGGGGAGAGACATCGTTAGTAATGTTCTTGTACAGCGGACTGGATTAGCTAGCCCTTATTAACGTTTTAGGATGTTCATGCTAATAATGCCCATATGTTCCAATTCGCGTAGTACCTCCATAATAATTGGCAGGTCATAAGGCATTGGAAAGAGGAGGTTAATAATTTGTTCCACATTTTTCCTCCCATCTATCAGTACTAGAACTCTTCTTTGCTTATATGACAATGCGTATAAAACATCTGGTCTGACGTTTATGGTGGTCTTCGGCACAATTTGAGACCATTGTACTGCCGCCGAGGTAGGTAAGGATTGTGTTTTTTTCAGCGATGAGAATATGGAGGCGTTATTTCTGTGGCTAGAGGAGTCATGGCTGTTTGCTGAGGTTTCTAAACGCCATTTTTGCGCACCTAAAGGATCAAGTAAAGGGTGGAGGCTGCTATTGTTCAGCACATATGTTTGACCATCGCTATATTTAATATGGCAATCGGCTACTTTTCCCGCAACGAGCCTGATTACCACCTGGGATTGTCCTTTTTGCCTAAGTACACCGCTAGGCAAGGTGGTAGAGAGCATTCCGCTTTGTCGGGGACTCCTCAAGAAGAGCGAGAAGAGCGTTAAGATCAAGCCGGAATATATTCATACACCATGGTCCTGAGTAGTTACTGAGAATGAGAGATAGCAATCTCCATTCCAGTTGCTTACAACCTTCCACTGTTATTTTTCACGCTGAGCCTATTGTAACAGAAAAAGGCTTACTTTCCTAGAGGAAAAGAAGGACAGTTATAGACTATGCCAATCTCTGAAAAGTGCAACAGCGATGTCAAACTCTCAGGTATTGATGGTGGGTACACGCTTAGTCCTCGGCAGTCGTGGAGAGACGTTTGCCCATAAAAATGGCTATTTCGTGGGCAAGCGCTCCCGGTGGATAAAAGCAGCGATCCACGCTCCATACCTCAAGGCCGTTGCGTAGGTAGAACTGTATGGCTGGATAATTGATGTTCTGAGTCTCTAGCACAATAGCCCAGCATTTACGATTGCGAGCCCAATCAGCCGCGCAACTTAATAAGAGCGAGACCGATACCATAACGGCGAAATTGCCGGTCAATTATGATGCCTTGAATGCGTGCGACAGAACGCCACTCTTCAACCGTAAGCCAGATGCCCCCGACGATGCGACCATCAGCCAGCGCCACAAAGCCCCCTTCGACCTGCTGGAGCCGCTCTGCGAGATCTGCCAGCGTATGCTGATTGTCCCGGTAGTTTTTATAGATGGGAGGATCAACTTGAGTTTCAACCAGCTCAAAAACAAAACGGGTCGGCTCTTGTTGCTGAGGGGCGTTGCCGTTTTGTATGAGCTGATCATGCACATGAAGCGCATAGATACGATCAGTTTCGAAATTGTTATCTAGTTCATATAATGCAGGAGCATCGTTGACATGTACAGCGCGCACTTCAATGTGAGGTGTTCCTTCGTCCATAGCTATCCCGCCTTCTTTACTGTTTACTACTACTATTGCTCTTTCAATGCGCTGTTTATTTCTCTGTCGGGAATGTATACCCTGCCACCTGTGCGCCCAGACAGGCGGCACCGACCACGCCAGAAAAATCACCCAGTTTTGCCCGTAATATGGGTGTATGTTTGCCTGGAGCTGCGAGTGCTGTAGTACGCGCGCGGTGAACCGCTGTTTCAAAGAGCAGATCCACTGCTTCAATGACTCCGCCGCCCAGGATGATGCTCTCAGGATTGTAAAAGTTCATGACCGAGGCCAGACCATAGCCCAGGTAGTCAGCAGCCTCAGCAATAATTTCAGTCACGAGTTCATCTTTTTGTTGAATAGCGCCTGCCAGAATCCCAGAACGGATAATGCTATCGTCTTCTTTGAGCAGGCTCTGCGCGTCTTGCGACAGCACTGATGAACGTCCATGGTGGATCTCGGCCAGGATCGCTTTGGTGATCGCCGTACGCGAAGCATATGCCTCTAAGCAGCCGCGTGCCCCACAACCACACAGACGACCATTTGACTGAATGGTTATATGACCAACTTCACCAGCGGTACCCGTTAGCCCGGTGTACAGACGCCCATTCTGGACGATACCAGAGCCGATACCAGTACCGACAAAGATACACACGAAGTTATGGTACCCGCAACCAGAACCGTGCAGATATTCGCCAATGGCTGCCACTTCCACATCATTGCCGACGGCCACTGGCTTGCTGAAGGTTTTGCCAAGGATGCTACTCAACGGCATATTGCGCACACCCAGGTTAGGAGCGTCAAGGACGACCCCGGCTTTACGATCAATTTGACCGGCGGCACCAATGCCGACCGCCAGGAAATCTGCGTCATCAGGCAGCTTCGCGGCCTCCAGTGCAGTGGTTGCCAGCTCGATAGTGCGTTGAGAGACAAAATCCTGCCCTCGCTCCGCGTGCGTGCGCTTACGGGCCGAGGATACAATGTCGCCCGAAGTAATATCCACCACGGCTGCCAGAGTCTTTGTGCCTCCCAGATCGATGCCCAATGCGTAGGCTTTCTGTTTTGTCATTTTTTATTCCTGCTTCTTGAATGGTAGACTTAATCCAGGCTGAACGTCCAGATCAAGGCTGTGTTGCTCGCCAAGACTTAAATGAAAAAAGGCTGCGCTGGCAATCATCGCCGCGTTATCGGTGCAAAACTCAACCGGTGGATAGCTGAGATGAATACCCAGAGGTCGCAATTCCTGCGCAATACGGGCGCGTAAGCTCGTATTGGCCGCGACTCCACCAGCTAGAATTACCTGTTTCACCTGATACTCTTGCGCGGCGAGCCGTGTTTTTACAGCCAGCACATCCACAATAGCTTCCTGGAAGCTGGCTGCGAGCAAAGGAATATTGGGAACCCCTTTTTTCGCGGCCTGCGCGCCCATCCGTGTATATTGGCTCACTTGCTTGCCGTCGCCGCTATCTGTTGCCCCTTCGGCAAGCTGTAACATCGCCGTCTTTAAGCCACTAAAGCTAAAGTCATAGGTGCCGCGTAGCCACGCGCGCGGTAAACGATACGACTTGCGGGCCAGTTCGGTTGGTTTTTGCTGCTGTCGTAACGCCTCTTCAGCCTGTTGTGCCGTCTGCTGAATGGCTGGGCCACCGGGATAGCCTAAGCCCAGGATACGCGATACTTTATCAAAGGCTTCACCAGCAGCATCATCACGCGTACGTCCAAGCAGTTCGTAATGTCCGTGCTCGCGTACCAGAACCAGCTCGCTATGCGCACCCGAAATGACCAGGCTGATGAGCGGAAAAAGCGGATCTTCTGCTTGATACTTCCAATCAACCAGCGAGGACTTCTGATCAGTCTGGCGTAGCCAGTTGGCATAGATGTGCGCCTCAAGATGATTCACGCCCAGAAAAGGTAAATTTCGTGCCAGAGCCAGCGTCTTGCCCACAGTAAGACCGACAAGCAATGAACCTGCCAATCCTGGTCCATAGGTAGCAGCGATAGCATCAATGTCATCCCAGGAACACGCAGCCTGATTGAGCGCAGTTTCAATGACAGGGATAATCGCCGAGATCTGCTGGCGCGAGGCGACTTCAGGCACAACACCACCGTAGCGATTATGAATCTCAACCTGTGAAGCAACGACGTTGGAGAGAATGTAACGACCATCCCTGACCAGCGCTGCCCCTGTTTCATCACATGAGCTTTCGATACCAAGTATAAGCATATTATCTATTCCTGGCAGAGCAGAGAGTCTGCCTAGTGTCAAACCACTTGACGTCTTCGGAATGGTTCGTGTAACATACCCTCATCTGGGAGGCGCGGGAGGCAGCATCAGGCTTTCTCCATTCCATTGATCCGTCTGAGGATACTGCAATAGCCACTATTCCACTTCCAGCTTTTTTAATAGTGTTGCCTCTAATTCGCGAAATTTTTGTTCATAGGCAGGAGAATTAATTTCATCGGTCCACATAATAAGAGCATCTTCCTGATTATCGCTATAGTAGCGGTGACGTATTCCGGCTTCGCGGAAACCGTATTTGCGATAAAGATTCTGTGCCGTGTAATTCGAGACGCGCACTTCGAGTGTGACCCATTTGGCTCCGATAGCATAAGCAATATCGATCAGGTTGACCAGCAGGAATTCACCCAGACCGCGACGGCGGTGCTCAGGATGCATCGCTATCGTAGTAATGTGAGCCTCGTCTACCATAAGCCATAAGCCAGCAAAGCCAACTATGGAAGCAAGTTCTGGCGATGGGACAGTAGCAACAGGACGATTGGACAAGAGCGAAAGAGGAAAGAGGCGACTTTTGCGCGGCTTCTCTTGCTCCTGAAACCCCACCGAACGTTCTTCTATCAGTTGCTTATCGCGTAAGACGATGTAGTGTGCCCAACGGTTATCCTGAAGCTCCTTGCGGTAGGCGCTCGGAGGCCAGGTCGATGGATACGCCAGGCGCTCTATCTCAATTACGCGAGGCACGTCCGACATCGTCATTCTATCAATGACGTAACGCACCCTCTTCCCTTTCTGTCGTATGCGGATCTGTAGGTTGCTGAGTTGTACCATCTAGTAGTGACCGCTTACGGCTACTCGTGGTAATCGATGGTCGTCTTATGTAGAGCGGTTCAAGCACGAGCGGATCATCCTCCTTGCCTTCTTGTAAGCGTTGCAGTGCCAGTTGAGCCAGGCTGGAGGCCCGCCGTGCGCTTTGCAGTGCACTGGCAAAAAAACTGCTCTCTGGTAATTGCCTATGCAGTGCCTGACGCGTTGCTATGCTGATCTCACCACAAAAGAGCAGAGACGGCAATGGCTGCTTATCTACTGTATTGAACCAGTCATGCGCATGCTCTTGCAACGTGACTGCTAGTTGTTGTGGTGTCTGTAGGCAATAGTCGCTGAGTCGCCGCAGGTGGCACATCATATCGCCGTGCTCATTACGCTGCACCTCGGAGCGGTAGCAAGCTGCATAAAGCTCAGAACGACCTGCTTCAAGCACTGCACAGATAGGCATATGCCCATGCTGTTGCTGGGCTGCAATGATCTCTAAGGTGCTTACACCAACGAGTGGCTTCTTTAAAGCAAACGCGAGCGCTTTGGCAGTCGCTAGCGCTACACGAACCCCGTTAAAAGAGCCAGGACCGCTGGCAACAACCACCGCGTCAAGTTGCTGCAGGGAGAACTGACTGGCAGTCACACAGCGTTGAATGTTATCAAGCAGTTCTACACTGTGATTATTTCCCGCGTACCACGTATATTCGGCGTATAACTCGTTCTCGGAGCATAATGCAATGCTGGATTGGCGAGTAGAAGTATCAAGAGCTAGCAGTAGCATACGTAATCTTCTGGAACTGTCGGAGCAGTTCGCAATAACGCGTACCCGTTGCCACAAGCAACAGGCTCCGCTTGGTCTCATTTAACGCTTTTAAACGGATGTATAGCTGTTCGGAGGGCCAGAGCAGTGGCGCTTTGTCCGCCCATTCAACTACACACACACCAGAACCATAAAAGTAATCCTCGAAGCCCAGCTCAATGATCTCTGTGGGTTCGTCCAATCGGTAGAGATCAAAATGGTAGAGGGCAGGGCCGCTCGTGTGCGGCTCCTGTGGTCGTCCAGGAACTGAAGGCCGAGGTTGTCCCGTATATTCTTTGAGCAAGGTGAAAGTGGGACTACTCACAACCTCAGTAATGTTCATGCCCAGAGCCAGACCTTGTGTGAACGTCGTTTTCCCCGTACCCAGTTGCCCAGCGAGCAAGATCAGTTCACCACCGTGCAAGAGATTACCCAGGCGCATGCCAAAGCGCTGTGTTTGTGCAGAGCTATGACTGATAATATCCAGGGCAAAGGTTTCTGTCTCTTGCGAAGATCCGCTTAAAACATTCTCTTCAGACACTGTCGTACGACCTACTTTTCTGCTGTTTCAAGACCACATCTCTTGAAGTCTAGCCGTGGCGTTATAGAATCAGCCTGTTTGTGACCCGGCCCGCGAGAGCATGTGCCTCACATATGCTTATAGCCGAACAAAAGTATGCTGCGTTGCGTGCCATAGGCATCGATGATGGTGCTCCCTATTATAACATATGCATACGGTTGAGTGATAGAGAAGTTACTTGCTCAATCGCTGTAATATCGTTTGCCAAGACCTTTTCCCTCTTTTCAACGAAGCAGACAAGCAGCAAAAAAAGGTCTTATATTGCCTTATTAACTCGGCCCTACGCAGGTTTGCACTAAACCTGAAGAGTTCTCGTAGCTTCGATGTATCCATACTGTGTACTTGAACGTGTACGACTATGAATGTAAGAGAGAAAGTGTCTTGCGCTAGATCATGTATGGATCAACTACGAAGCAAACTTGCTCTTATATTTCGATAGTAAGTGCACCGACGCACATTTTTAGCTTCGGGACCAGGCTTGATACGCGTGAGTAATGGACAGGTTCGGCTGCTTCACGGTGAAGCGTTTGCCTGCCAGTCTGTATCTACGGTGCAAGCATTTCACTTCCAAAGGAGAAATTTGAACATGTCTCAGAATTACCAAGATCCCAATCAGCAACCTGGCGGCTACAATCCTAGCATGCAGCCAGGGTATGATCCTACGCAACAGCAAGGTCAGGACCCTACTCAACAAGCTAGCAGTGATCCAATGCAGCAAGGTCAGGACCCATTTAGCAATGCCAAGCAGATGGCAAAGCAACAAATCGGCCAGGTTATTGATCAGTTGGCAAACAAGATTCCTGGTGGACAGCAACTCGCGCAGAATGCGAAAGATACGATTGGTGGAGCACTGGATACGTTAGCAAAAAGTGTAGAACAGGTAGCTAAAGAGCGCTTAAGTAGTACGGGAGGCATGTTTGGTAGGGATCAGGGTAACTAAAGCGCCTATCAGCTTAAGGAGCATGAGCTAGTATGCCCCTTTGTGCACTGATAACTGGCAGGCGGCATCTTCTCAGATAGTGTTTGGAATGTTGTACCCTTTCCGTCGGTATTGAGCTAAAACCAAACACTATCTCAGAATGTGTCTGAAACGTGCACACGTTTTGTCAGTAGCGAGCTGAAACCGGACACATTCTCAGCGCAGTTTCGCGCCGCAGCTTCGGCAGTAGAGTGCGTTGGAGCGCAGAGGATTGCCGCACTGTGGGCAGCGTTGTTGCGCACTAGCGCTTGTTCCTGTATTTGCGCCTGGAGGTGGTGGAGGCGCGGTACTGGATGAGGAAGATGGCGGTGCATAGTTCGTAGTTGGCGACGGCGTGAACTGGTCAACGGGATATGGTTCATTTCTGATATCTTGTAACTGAGCTTCGCGGCCCTTGAGATCATGATCCAACTCGAAGATGCTGGCGCACAGGCGCGAGAGCTGCGAGTCTGACAATGCGCCTTGCTGATAAAGGCTCATGGCAACCTGCCCAAGTTCATCCATAAGCTGGTGGCGTTGCTCTAATAGTTTATCAATTTCGCTCTGTTTGCCATGCACGCGCAGTTGTTTCTGTGCTTCCCAGCCGGTGCGGCTGACGGCTGTATTGACTAAATTTTTCGCCGACTCTAAAAAATCACTCATTATCTGCCTCCCAATAGCGTATTTTTAATGCCCCGCTTAGTATTGTATAGGTTTTTTATACATCTGTAAATGCGTGCTGGTAGATACGTATCTCTTCGAGCTTGCCGCTGCACCTGAGTTGTACCGCAACGACATCCACGCGCCAGGACCGCTCTGAGCAAGCATGAAGATCGAGATAGTAGGTCGCTACTTGTACTATTTTCTGCTGTTTTCGCTGTGTCACAGCTTCCTCAGGTCGCCCATAGGCGTTGCCTCGTCGTGTTTTAACCTCGACAAAAATCAGATCATCGGCGTCTTCGGCAATCAGATCAATTTCTCCATAGCGGCAGCGAAAGTTCTGTTCCAGCAGACGATAGCCATCGCGCCGTAATCGCTCAGCCGCCAAGCGTTCACCTGTGCGCCCAAGTCCCTGACGAGCATGGGTCACTTTACGTGCATGCTCTATTGTGCTCATCCAAACACCTCTTCCACTTCCTTATTAAGTAAGTACGTTATTAAGTAAGTACGTTGCGTCTGCCGTTGTGTTGTACGCTACTAACAAGCATATCTCACAGAAGGATCGGCTTGCAAGAGCTTATGAGCACTCGTGTGGTACAACTGTGTCATTTCTCCCACCCAGGGCATGCTTCCCCTCGTCGCAGATTCTCCCGCATGGTTTGACTGGCTCTCGACCTTGACCGCTTTTACGTTCCAGGATCAGCACGGTCGCTTCTCCGCCACGCGCAAATTCCGCGACGGCCAACGTATTCAGTCCTGGAATGTCCATCGCTCGTTGCATGGCCGCTCCTGTACCCTCTACCTCGGTCTGACATCCACCCTCACCCTGGCTCGTCTGCAAGACATGACCGCCGCCGTTCACGCTCGCCTGACTGCCCTCTAATGCTCTTCCTTCAAATCTGCTGAAGACCTTAACAACATGATCTGATGATGGACTAAGTAAGCCTGAAGAGCTGCTTTATCACACATTCACTTTCAACTGATATATAAAATAGGTAACTACTCAGGTAGACTTTATCCAATCAGTAGACAAAAAACGAAAGGCAGAGGAAGCTTCTCTCAAAATTTGTAATAAGGAAAAAGAAGAGATGCTGACACTGCCTAAAAGGATTATACACGTGTTGCGCGAGTTTGAGACGGTCTTTAGCGAACGAGTATGGGAATGGGCCAAAGTGCTCGTCATCGGAGCAATCCTTGCGCCAGGAGAGCGAACGGTGGCTGCAATCTTGCGCGTGATGGGATGCGCCGATGAACAGCAATTCCAGAACTATCACCGTGTGCTCAATCGCGCCAAGTGGTCGAGCCGTGAACTGAGCCGTGTGTTGCTGATGGTGTTGGTGAAGCTCTTTGTCCCCACAGATGCACCGATGGTAATCGGCATCGATGAAACCATAGAGCGCCGACGAGGCAGCAAGATTGCGGCGCGAGGCGTCTATCGTGATCCCGTTCGATCCAGTAAAGAGTTTTTTGTGAAAACCAATGGCTTGCGCTGGATCTCCATGATGCTCTTGACCCCTATTCCTTGGGCGCAACGGGTCTGGGCTTTGCCCTTTTTGACGGTGCTGGCTCCCTCCGAACGCTATCACGAAGAGCGCAAGATGCGGCACAAAACCATCACGGATTGGGCCTGGCAGATGATCCTGCAAGTTTCTCGTTGGATGCCAGGTCGACGATTGGTCGTCGTTGCTGATGGGACCTATGCCGTGCTGGATTTCCTGGGGAAGGTGAGCCACTTGCCAGGCATGTGCGTCATCACGCGCTTGCGTTTGGATGCTTGTTTGTATGATCCTGCCCAAGAGCGGGAGGCGGGCAAAAAAGGCAGACCGGCGCTCAAAGGGAAACGGCAGCCAAAACTGGCCGAGCGACTGCAAGACCCCAAAGACTCTCTGGCAGAAACACACGCTGTCCTGGTATGGGGGAACAACGCGAGAGATGGAGATCACCACCGGCACGGCTCTGTGGTATCAATCTCCCATCCCCCCCGTTGCGATCCGTTGGGTGCTCATTCGCGATCCACAAGGAAAATATGAACCCAACGCCGATATTGAAGGAGCGTTCGACCATGTGAACCAGGCAATCGTTCTAAACAAGCTCCAAACCTTTCCTGCGCTCAGAGAGGTGATCAATGCCTGGCTTACTGCGGGAGTGATGGATGGCAATAGGTACTTCTCCAGTGAAACAGGGATAGCTCAGGGGGGAGTGCTCTCGCCTCTGCTCATGAATGTTGCACTGCATGGAATGGAAGCGGCGGTCACAAAAGGTTCAGCCAACGGCCATGCCAGGGAACAACCTTTCCTGGTGCGCTATGCGGATAATTTCGTGATTTTGCACGCGGATCTCAACGAACTGCAACAGGCCATCAGGTGCGTCAAGCGCTGGTTAGCGACGATAGGATTACAGCTTCATGCCGACAAAACACGCATCACGCATACTCTGATGTCCTATCAAGGACAGATCGGCTTTGATTTCCTGGGTTTCGAGAATTCGCCAGGAGCCAGGAGAGAAAATCCCCATGAGCAGGAGTGAACAGGGGCGCCTGGCTCTGGTCAAGACCGTCATCACTCCCAGCCAGGAAGCGAGTAAACGTCATCTGACAGCGATTGAGCAACGATTACACCAATTGCAAACGGCTCCACAAGCGCGAGTTATTGCGGAGCTGAACCCGCTGATCACGGGATGGGCAACCTACTACGCTGGCATTGTCGATGCCTCAACCATGAGCCGATACGACGATCTCGTAGAGCAGCGGCTTATCAATTGGGCGAGCAAGCGCCATCCTGGCGTAGCACGCGATTGGCTTCTGACTCGCTACTGGCAGCGTGCCAGGAACCACAGAAGGATCTTTGCGACCACCGATGGGGCCGAGCTTCGCACCTATCGGCAAACAAGCATCCTGAAAAGATAGCCTGCTCTGGAAAAGACGGCTTGAGATAAAGAGATCAGGAGGATGAGCAATGGTTGAGACATCTCATGGAGAGATGATTCCCATCTCCTCGCTCAATGCGCTAGAGTATTGTCCCCGCAAGTTCTACTACCAGTTTGTGCAAGGTGAGACGCTGGTCAACGAATTTGTGCTGGAAGGGACATTGGCCCACCAGCGTGTTCATCAGGCAGGGACGCGCACAATGGCAGAAGGGGAGAGAGAGACCACGCAGTTGTACCTCTACAGTGAAGTATTACGCCTCACTGGCTTTGCTGACGTGATCGAGGAGAGAGCAGACGTGCTTATCCCGGTGGAATACAAGCATGGGCAGCAGGGCCAATGGCTCAACGATCAGGTCCAACTCTGTGCCCAGGCGCTCTGTCTGGAAGAGCGACAGCCGGGCAAACCGCCCATCACCTATGGCTACATCTACTACATCGGCTCACGGCGGCGGGTCAAGGTAGCTTTCACACCGCAGTTGCGAGCCAGGACAAAAGCAGCCATCGCCCAGGCGTGGCAAGTGGCAGCCCGTGAGACCCCACCGCCGCCGCTTTTAGGTAAATTAGCGGCGCGCTGTCCCAATTGTAGCCTGTTGCCGCTCTGTCTACCGAATGAAGTACGCCTTCTGCAAGCGAAGAAGGGAAAGTGAGAAGGAGCATTTTTGTGCCAACACTCTATCTTACGGAAGAATATGCCCTGGTGCGCCGCGACGGCGAAGACTGCCTCCTCGTACAAATTCCTGAAAAGCGAGGAAAGGATGGTGCAAAGCCTTCACCTGCTCGCAAAGAGCGCGTTCCACTGCTCAAAATAGACGAAGTGGTAGTGCTGGGTGAGGTAACGCTGACCGCCTCGGCGATGCATTTGTTGCTGGAGCGCGACATCGAGATCACCTTTTTGAGCCATTACGGTCAGTTTAAAGGTCGGCTATCACCACCATTTTCCAAGAATGCCATCTTGCGCATGGCGCAATACCGAACTCATCAGGATATGGTTCAACGCTGTGAATTAGCACGCCGCTTTGTGATCGGCAAACTGACCAATCAGCGCACCATGTTGCAGCGCTACAACCGTCGTCAATCTGATGCTGAGATGAAGCAGGTGGTTGAACAAATGGCGACATCGTTGCATCAATTGGCCGCACTGCCGTTGGGGCAGGCAAGTAGTGCGAGACGACTGGCGGGCGGGGACAACCGCATTGCAGGCACACCTCTGGAAGTGATTTTGGGCATGGAAGGGGCAGGCAGTGCGGCCTACTTTCGTTGCTTTGGCAAGCTCCTAGTCGACCAGAAACAGTGGCCTTTCCCTGGCCGTGTGAAGCGCCCGCCAACTGATCCCGTTAACGCTTTGCTCAGCTTTGGTTACTCGTTACTCACCAACAAGGTAGCCAGTGCCGTGCAATTAGTTGGCTTTGACCATTTTGTGGGCTACTTGCACAGTACCTTCTATGGTCGTCCAGCCCTGGCTCTGGATCTCGTGGAAGAATTCCGGCCTATCATTGTAGACTCGGTGGTCTTGACGTTGCTGAACAATCGCATGTTCACCGTCGATGATTTCGTCGTGGAACTGGGAGCTTATCGACTCAAGAATGAGCGCAGAAAAGTCTTCTTCACCAAATTTGAAGAGCGACTCAATGAAGAGACCAACCATCCTGTCTTCGGCTACAAAGTGACGTATCGACGTTGTATTGAGTTACAGGCGCGACTCCTTGCCAAGTGCATCACAGGCGAAATCGAAGGGTACCCACCTTTCCTTATTAAGTAAGCAGGAAGAGATGAGAAGAATAACTAGAGTGAACAAGGAGACGACCTTTTATGTGATTGCCTATGATATTCCTAACGACAAGAGGCGTACCAAAATCCATAAGCTCTTGTCAGGATTTGGCACATGGACCCAATTTTCCCTGTTTGAGTGTTTCTTGACCAGGAAGGAAATGGTGCTTTTACGCTCAAAATTGGCAGAGCATCTGATAGAGGAGGAGGATAGTGTGCGCTTCTATCCGCTCTGCGCCCAGTGTCTGGACAAAGTAGAGACAGTAGGTGGGTCACGACCACATGAAGAGTCCGTGTTTATCGTATAAACTGAACAATTTCCGAGAGGCGCAGTGACCCACGGGTTGCGCAACGAGCTTTTTAACTGAACAAGAAAAGAGGAAAACTGGCGAAGGACCGAAGAAATGTGACTCCTTGTAAGAAAGTGATACAAGTATTGATTTTCGCACAAGGAGGACACCAATGAGTATGACGCATTCCAACGTAAAATTCCAGGTGGACCCCGCGTCCGTCCCTTCCATCCCATCCTGGATGGAAGAGGTGGCAGCGTTTGCCCACATCCTCACTCAGGTGGGGATCATCTCGGCCATTGAGGATCACGTGCAATTTGCGCGTGCCCGCTTTGGCACCTACGATACGCTCAATTTTGTGATCATCCTTTTCAGCTATGCACTCAGTGGTGAACCAACGATTGCCTGCTTTTATAAGCGTCTTGCGCCTTTCACGCAAGAGCATCTCATCCTGTTTCATCGAAAGCAGCTCCCCTCGCGTTCTGCCCTGTCCCGTTTTTTGGCGGCCCTGGATGAGAAAACGATGGAGGCGCTCCGCACGCAGTTTCAGTCGGATCTCTTTGGGCGAACGACCTCTTTCCCCACTGCAGGCGGATTGTGGGATCGGACGGACCAGCACTGGGTGGTGGTGGATGTGGATGGGACCCGACAAGCGGCTCGCCAACGTGCTCTTCCTCACCTTCCGACGCTGCCAGAACCGCATCGTCGTTTGACTCAGGTGGCGGCACCTGGCTACACGGGCCGCAAACGCGGAGAAGTGGTTCGGACGCGCACCACGATCCTGCAAGCGCATACCCATCAATGGCTCGGCACCTTCGGGGGGCCAGGCAATGGGGATCTGCGTGGAGAACTCCAGCGTGCTTGTCAGGTAGCCATTACCTAT
This sequence comes from uncultured Chloroflexia bacterium, assembly GCA_963802635.1. GTDB lineage: Bacteria > Chloroflexota > Ktedonobacteria > Ktedonobacterales > Ktedonobacteraceae > CAVTLG01. Next base: position 703,364 of record CAWDJJ010000002.1, read on the forward strand.
GCGACGAACCATCAGCTTCTTCCATCCCAGATCCTGCTCCGCCTGGATGGCGGCTATGGAGATACAGCGGTACTCAGCGATGTTCTGGCCATGGGATTGGGCGTCATTGCGCGGAGTCGGGACTATGCCTTGCTGGGCCGTCCAGAAGTGCTGGCGGCGCTTTCGCGCCCTCCCGCAGCTCGTTGTATCCATCCAGAAAGCGGGATGATCCGGGAATTGTATGATTGTCCCTCGATCCGTCTGGTGCGTGGGGGACCGTGTGTTCGCGTCGTCATTGCGACGCATCCAGCGACGGATGATCCCCCCAAAGTGGGGCAACAGCGCAACGGTGTGGTGTACGAACTCTTTATCAGCACGATACTCACCCCAGCGATGACGGTCAACGATCTGCTGGATCTGTATCTGCATCGTGGGTCATTTGAAACGGTCTTAGCGGATGAAGACTGGGAGCAAGATCCTGACCGCTGGTGCTCCCAGACCCCTTGTGGACAGGAATTTTGGCAAATCCTTTCCCAATGGGTCTGGAATCTTCGCCTGGAATGCGGACAACATTGTTCTCCCACCCCACTTCGCACCACGGCCTTTGCCTCGGCCAACGACTCCGTGCCGGTGAGCGAACCAGCGGGGGATACCCAAGCACGCTCAGAGAGCAAACCCGCGTCGGTGAGTCGCCCGGTGCAAGTCAGCGAAGCGGTGTGGGACGGCGAACTCACCTATGGCCCTCCGCAATGGGCACAACCCTCGTTTACGGGTGGTTTTCCGGGATCAGCGTTTCTTCCGCAAGCAGATGGGACCCTGCTTTGCCCGGCGGAAAAGGTGCTGACCCTGGTCGAATGCCGACAAGAACGTGCGAAGTCGGTGCGGGTGTCGTATTCCGCAGACCTGAATGATTGCCGTTCCTGTCAATTACGTGCGCACTGTCAAAACCGTCGCACCCACCGAGCCCGACGGGTGAGCGCGGTGTATTGGCCCCTGTCATTCCCCTCGCTTCCTGTCCTGCAACCTCCTCCTCCTGCCGCTTCTCCGGTTCTTTGGCGTGATTGGCCCCGTTGCTCTCTCAGGCGTCAGTGGATGGAGATCGTCCGATCCCAAACCGTTACCATCACGAAAGAGCCTGCACTTCCACCCGATCCGTCTCAGGATCTTCCCTCGTCCCTGCTCACTCGCCCCCAACGTGCGCATTGGCGTTTCTCCTGGGAACAGAGGCTCTCACGGAATGCCCGTCCAGTCTCTTCGTCCCCAGTGACGATCACACTTCATGGCCTGCCCGCTGCTTTTGCTCAAATCTATGGGTTTGTCCTCTGCGATGTTGCCTAAAGAGGAACGGACGCCCATTCCTGCTTGCTTTCTCCCAGATGATGTCTACCGAGCAACCTCTCTCTATTGAGATGTGTCTATCTATGCTTCACTCACTCTTTTTATTTATGCTTGCTTGCTTCCATCTCGTTGCGCAACCCGTGGGAGTGAGAGAGTGGCTGAGCGTCGCCTCTCGGGAGGCTCCACAAGCGGCTGGAATGCCAAAATGGCCGAAAAAACTCTTCCATATTACCTCCCAAAGCGGTGCTTTTTTGCCCACGGGATGCGCAACGAGATGCACATTTCGCTGAAATAGCTCCACAGGCTCGTTCCATGTTTCCCTTTTTTCTGGGAGGAAAGCAAAAAGACCTTTGCCTTCTGGAAACAGAAGAGCCATGAAGGGTACTCTCAAGCTCAATTGTTGTTGAGTTAAAACTCATTGCATAGCCTGTGAGAAGTGCATAGGTTGTATCTGTATGAAATTCCTGGATTTTGCCACAAAGCGCAATCTCGTTGCGCATCCCGTGGGTTTTGCCGCCTCTCGGAAACCATTGCATAAAACGGCCTCCCATGCTACACTATGAGGGTGGCAGGCTAAATACCTTTTTGCTCGATTGAGAGATTGAAACCAGTCTTCTTCCCAATACCCGTCTGGGTGCTGGCCTTGGCTAAATACCTTTTTGCTCGATTGAGAGATTGAAACGATGAACGGTAAAGAGTAAGGGAGAGCTGCATAATTGCGGCTAAATACCTTTTTGCTCGATTGAGAGATTGAAACCTGAAAAAGCAGAGGCCTTTCCCCTCTCTGTATTGGGCTAAATACCTTTTTGCTCGATTGAGAGATTGAAACTTTCCCTGGTGACAGCTTACGTAGCGCTACCCCTGCTTGGCTAAATACCTTTTTGCTCGATTGAGAGATTGAAACTTTCCCTGGTGACAGCTTACGTAGCGCTACCCCTGCTTGGCTAAATACCTTTTTGCTCGATTGAGAGATTGAAACCTTTTTTTGCATGATGCCTTACCTCCATAACGAGCAAAGGCTAAATACCTTTTTGCTCGATTGAGAGATTGAAACAAGAATTATGGAGGCACCGAGGGCGGTGCCGATGAAGGGCTAAATACCTTTTTGCTCGATTGAGAGATTGAAACCCAAAGAGGACGGACACCGCAAGCTCCCAGGCCTCGGCTAAATACCTTTTTGCTCGATTGAGAGATTGAAACGAGGACGCACACTACAGTGGCACTTGTCGGAGCAAAGGCGGAGGCAAGCCGACCCGGAAGCCCCAAACAAGCAAGCAGCTAGATCAGATGAGCTTGTAGCGCCTCAGCCGCCTGCTCCAACACGGCAATGGTCAACTCCGGGGCCGGTGCCAGACGCAGGGTGTAGCTGTGGTTGCGGATGTGCCGATGCGCCCGCCAGGCACCTTTCTTCACGCGCCACTCATGATGAGCCGTGAAGTGGCCCGATTTTCCCACAAAGCGAAACGAGTCCTGCTGGGCCACCCAGGCAAACCACTCTGGGGTGTCAGGCTCAAAAGGCAGCACACCGTGCTTGGGACAGATCACCACATAGTGCCCCTGTTCGCCGTACTCGACGCGCGGGATGATGTGCGTCGGCTTGGCAGGCGCTGTCGTTTTGGCGGTGGCAGATGCCGCAGGACGCGAGCGGAGAGCAGGGGAGATGGGTTTGGCTGGAGGCTGGACCGTGTTGCTCGGCTTGGGCACAGGAAGCTTACGGGCGGACTCAGGTTTGGACTCTGTGAGCAGGCAGGTGAGAGCAGCCACTTGCTGCTGCAAGGCGGCAAGTTGGGCTTGCATGGCGCAAAGCTGCTCAGGCAGGGCCAGCAACTCAGCAGGCAACGGTGGCACCTCGCACTTCACAGGGGTGGGTGGCTCCTGGAAGAGAGGAGCCAGGCAGCGCTGATGCAGGCGAGCCAGCACCTGGAGGTGTTCAAGGCTCATGCCTTTTTTGCGGCCATCGTGGGGATGGCATTGCAGGGAAAGCTGAGCATCGCAGAGCCAGCGGCGCAGGGTTTTGACATCAATGCCGAGGTGGCAAGCAGCCTCGGCTACAGACACAAAGGTCATGGGATCGCTCCTTTCGGGCGTAGTGGATAACAAGAACGACAACCAAGCTGACAGCCTCCAGGGAAAAGTCCCGGCAAGAGCGGGCCGCTGGCTTGGAGAAGGAAGGACCAGCCTGCTTGACAGGGCGATTTAGCTGGTTTTTTCGCGGCGACGACGATGATAATAGCCAGCCCAATACTGGTGGGTTCGTCGAAACCAGGACCACTGAGAGATCAGCGGTGCCGCAGTGGGAGCAGGGAAGAACAGGTGAGCCAGCAGATGACGCACTTCCGAGGGGGTCAAAGCACTGAGCGGGGGCGCGGGCTTCGCTCTGGAGTCTTCAGCAGACGCAGGCGCTTGCAGGCAGAGACTGACCAGAAAGGCGTAGGCGAGCAGCACGAGGGTGATATGGCGATACCAACCCACGTAGCTACGTACTTCATACTGATCGAGTCCCAGCGCTTTGGTGGCTTGCAGATCCTCTTCGATATGCCAGCGGGAGCCGATGGCTTGCACCATGATGGACAGGGACGTATCCAAGGGAGCGTAGATCAGGTAATAGGCCAGCTCGTTTGGGTCGTCGAGGCAGCGGCGTACCACGAGGAAATGGCGACGGTCCACGACGCCCCCGTGTACGACGGGCAGGCAAGCCCAGTCGAAGAGGCGCTCGCCTTTGGTACCCTGACTGGCAGAAAGGCGCTGCCAATCACGGGCACGCAAGGCTTGTTGTGCGATGCTGGCGACATCACTGAGCAGCAGACCAGCGCGAGTCTGCACGCAGACGACTTCGATGGAGGGCACCGCCAGTGCAGAGGCATAGCCTTGCTCTTCGAGCCAGAGCCGCAGGTCAGGGCTGTGACCGTAGACCGTATCGGCCACGACCCAGCTGATAGACAGGCCCGCAGCCTGGGCGCGTTGGACCATACGTTTGGCCAGTTCGGGTTTGGTCTGAAAAGAGACCATATCGGGGATATGGGCGGCTTGCCTGCGTGGCAGATCAGAACACCAGTCTTCGAGCAGATACAACTCACGGTCGATGATGGCATGGCCCCGCTCGGTGACGTAAGAGAGAAAGACGCCGACCTGACAATTTTCGACGCGGCCGGTGCGTCCGCAATATTGGGGTCCGACGCCAGCGGAGTGACGGCCCCGTTTGGGAAAGCAGCTCTCATCAATGACAAGTACAGGGAAGACCAGGGTGGGTGAGGCTTCGGCGGGTAAAAGAGGGGGTGGGTGCAAGGTCTGGCAGACAAAGGTGCGCAGTTCATCGCGGACGCCGTCTTCGTCCCAAACGGCGCGCGAGAGCAAGCGCTGCATGCCGTAGGGCCGTGCTTGTCGGGCCTGTTCAGCGATCTGCCAGCCATTTTTTCTGGGGATATCGCTCAGGATGGCTTGCAGGTAAAGCAAGGCATGGGTTCGGACTTCTGGGCGTGCAAAATACAGGCCCAGCCGCTGATGCAACTGGAACAAGCTCATGGTCCAGGAACCGATCGCGCTCAGGGTTGGACTCGTTGGCTGGGTTGTGGTAGACTGTTGATGCTTCATGTTTTTCTCGTTTCTGATGGACGGCTCAAACAACAACTGGAAATACTTCTAGCATGTCACATCGACGCGCGAATAGCACGAAGTTTTTACTAATCGGGGGAAAATTCCAGGGAATCTGGTTCTGCATCTCAGGTGCACCGGCGCAGTACAATGATCAGGGGGTATCCGGGGAGAATTCCAGGGAATTTGGTTCTCTCACTACAGCCGCACTTGTTTGAAGAGATACGAAGACGCGGACATAGGATAGCTCAGTGAATTAGAGCGAAGCCATGTCGGGTTGTAGTGCCGCTGCCACTTGCTCCAAACGGCAAATCGTGAGATGATCGGTGACACCCAACGTCTGCCTGTAGGCTTGCTGGTGGATAACCCGATGGGCTCTCCAAGAGCGCGAGGAGCGACTATGGCGGTAGGCGGTGAAACGCCCCTGCTGACCCACGAAGCGGAAAGAGGGGAGTGTCGCCAGCCACTCAAACCACTCAGCTGAATCGGGCATCAGGTGCAACTCGCCTTCCTGCGAACTGATAATCACATAGGTCTCTTGCGCGCTGTATTCAATCAGAGCAGGCACGCGAGACCGAGCAGGTTGTTCTGCCGGAAGCAGTTGGTACCCCCGACGCGACGCACAGGCCAACGTTTGCCCTCCCCCTTGCTCTTGCGACGCTGGAAGCGGGTGCTTTCCCACCAGTTCAGCCGTGACGGTTTCCAGTGCCGAGATTCGTCGTTCGATGGTTCTCTCTCGCTCTTGGAGGAGCGCCAGCGCGAGTTGGGCAAGTTGCTCCTGCAAGCTCACCACCTTGGTCTCCAGACAGGACAGTTTCTGCACCAGATCTGGCTCAGATGCTCTGATAGGAGGCAACGAAGAAGAGGGTTGCTCCGGCTCTGCAGGCAAGGACTTTGCTTGTTCTTCAAGCGAGGTGGGTAGTTCTGGAAGCGAGCGGTCGTGAAGTTTGGCCACTTCCAGGAGGTGTTGCGGATCTACACATTTGATGCGTGCATCGCTGGGATGCAAAGTGAAGGGCACATTGGCTTCTTTGAGCCAATGGTGCAAGGTCTTGGGGTGAATTCCAAGCATCTGAGCACCGGTCGTGAAAGGAAGAAGCGCCATGGTCAAGACTCCTTTCGAAAAAAGGCAAAAGCACACACAAAACCAGACACCAATCCGAGAAAGTTCCAGGAAGTCTGGGAGTTCCTGGAACTTTCTCGGAAGTCTGGAACACGGACAGACAACAACAAAGACAGCGAGAGAAAGGCGAGCGAGCTAGGATTAGCCAGCCTTGAGGCGACGTTTGGTATGGGAACAGCTGGCACGACTCTGATGGCAGCGACGCCACCACGACCAGGCGAGGACCCGACGCACGGACGAAGAGGCAGGCCAGATCAGTCGAGCGAGCAGACGACGCACTTCGGGAACGGTCAGAGCACAAGCAGGAAGCTTTCTGGCAGAGCCAGAGGGGAGAGGCGCATCGGTGGAGCAACGCTCCGTTGCACAAATCCCTACCAGATAGGCATGTGCCAGCAGGACTAACGTGATGTGGCGATACCACCCGATCCAACTTCGGACCTCATACTGGTCCAGCCCCAGATCTTTGCTGTTTTCAAAGTCCTCTTCAATATGCCATCTGGCACCTATCGCCTTGACTATCTCGGGCAAGGTGGTTCCTTGTGGGGCAAAGACGAAGAAGTAGGCTTTCTCGTTGGGATCATCCACGCAACGGCGAATGAGCAGCCAATGTCTTGCATCATCCTCCCAGCGGTGCAACATGGGGACGATGGCCCAGTCGAAGAGCCTGGGGCCTTTGGTCCCTTCGCTCATCGAAAGGCGCTGCCAATCTTGATCAGAGAGCATGGCCGCTTCGACCAATGCCGCTTCTTCACGCCTGCGTCCAGTTGGTGTCTGGAAGCCGACCAGCTCATTGCAAGCCACTGCTAGCACATAGGAATACTCATGCGCTTCCAGCCAGATACGCAGGTCCAAATTGCCACCGTAAACGGTATCAGCCACGACCCAGGAAATGGAAAGCTGCGCTTGCCAAAGGCGTTCGATCATGCGCCGGGCTAGTTCAGGCTTGGTCTGGAAGCGAACCGCTTCTGGGATACCTGCGGCTCAACACCGATCCCGATCCTCACACCAGTCCAGGGGCAGATAGAGTTCGCGATCAATGAGGCTATGTCCTTTGGCGGTCACATACGAGAGAAAGACACCGACCTGACAATTCTCGACCCGACCAGTGGCTCCGCAATACTGCAAGCCAACCCCAGCCGATTGTTTGCCACGCTTGGGAAAGCCGCTTTCGTCGATGACCAGGATAGCCGACTGCAAGCCCAGTTGCTCAAGCACATAGCTACGCAGATCATCACGGACGCCATCGGTGTCCCAGACGGCGCGAGAGAGCAAACGTTGCATCCCGTCAGGACAGACTTCTCCCGCTTGTTCAGCCAATTGCCAGCCGTTTTTGCGCACCGTTTCACTCAAGATACCTTGCAGGTAGGCCAGTGCCCGCAGACGTGGCTCCGGTCGGGCAAAGCGAGGGGCAATACGGGCATGCAGATGAAAAAGCGCCTGGGTCCAATGGCACACATCGCTGGGGGTCGTCCTGGTTGCGATACAGGTCGTATACTTATCTTGCTTCATTTTCTTCTCCTTTTAGATGTCAACCTCTGGGTTTGAGTTTTACACCTCCAGAGTGTCACATCTCAAAGAAGATGAACATAGAGCTTTTCTTCAGCTTTCAAGCTCTTCTTGCTCGGTTAAAAAGTGCGGCTGTAGTGTCTCTTTCGAAGTGCCACTGTAGTGACGCACTACGAGGACGGGCTATATCCAGAGGAGGCTAAATACCTTTTTGCTCAATTGAGAGATTGAAGGGACAACACGGCCTGGATCTGCTGATTATCGACTACCTCCAGCTCATGGGGACCCCCGAAGGGAAGCGCCATCAGAACCGCGAGCAAGACATTGCTGAGATCAGCCGAGGACTCAAAGCCCTTGCCAAAGAACTCAACATTCCCATACTTGCGCTCGCTCAACTCTCGCGCGCCGTTGAGAGTCGCGCCTCAAAGGTCCCGCAACTGTCTGATTTGCGCGAAAGTCAATTCATGTGATACTAAAGGGAGCGCTAAATGCAACAGTGAAATGGCAGAAAATTAGCGTCAACCCGTGCAATCTCGTGACACCACCCAGAGCCATAAAGAAAGAAGTCGGATTTCTCACACAGGAGCAAGCGCAACGATTGCTCAACGCAGCAAAGAGTCACCACCTCGAAGGCTTGCTCGCCCTTGCACTGGCTACAGGTATGCGCAAGGGTGAACTTCTTGCATTACAGTGGTCAGATATCGATTTTGAGTAGGCAACGATACGTGTAGCTCGATCACTCTCCTATCGGAATCCTGATCGTGAAGGCTATCAATTTGAAGAAGTTGAACCGAAAACGACGAGCAGCAAACGAAGGATTGCGTTACCACAATTTGCCATCGACGCATTACGAAAACACCATCAACAACAAGCAGAGGTGCGTTTAAAAGCTTCTATATGGGAGGAAAAAGGGCTTGTTTTTCCGAAATTCGAAAGGCAAATACTATAGCTCTACAACTTTGCGCGAGCAATTTACGCGTCTCTTACAAGATGCAAGCTTACCAGCCATCCGTTTCCATGACCTGAGGCACTCCGCCGCCACCATTTTACTGACAATGGGCATCAATCCGAAGCTCATTCAAGAGCGACTGGGCCATAGTGATGTTCGTATCACTCTCGGAATCTATGGTCATGTGACAGCATCGATGCAGGACCAGGCGATGCAAGCACTTGATATCCAATTTCATCACCCTGCAAGTGAACAACAATAAAACCTGAACGTTTTGCTGTCAAATCTGCTGACAATTGCAACGACACGACCTGATGATGATGGGCCAAACAAGCCTGAGAAGTTGTCTTATCACACATTCACTTTCAACTGATATAGAAAATAGGTCATATGACACGCCATCATAACATAGACATACACATATACTTTCATATGTAATAGTCTTTTAGAGTCTGTTTCTTTGATCGGTGGTTCGTCAGAAAGCAGGGATATCATGGTTCATAATCTTTATCGATTTTACCTCTATGCCATTTTTATTGCGCTATTGATCTTTGCAGCTATCGCCATCGGGCAATTGTTAAACACCATATTAGTATTGACGCCGCTACGTGGTTCTTCAACTTCTCTTCCTACCTCAGCCCAGGTGGTGCAAGCCATTGTGTTCGCCATCATCTCTCTGGTGATCGCTGGTACTCTGGGTGGAATCCACTATTGGCTAATACGTCGGGATATGCTCCATCATCCAGAGGCAGTCGGCAGCGCTATTCGCGCGTTTTTTCTCAATGTTACAGAGGCAATTGGTATCATCCTGGCCGTTCCTGTCATAGGCTATCTCGTTTTTAACTCGCTTGCCCAGAACTATGGCGCTAACGTCGTCAATGCCCTGGCACTGGCATTACCTGCACTTGGGATAGTACTATTGCTCGAACTAGAACGCCGTCGTCTCCACGTTCCTGTCAGCTCAAGAGCTGCATTAGCATTCCAGCGCTTCCACTTTTATGGAGTGCAAATACTGCTGCTCTTTTTTCTAACATTTTCCTTGCTTTCCGCGTTTAGACCATTCGTTGATGGACTCATCTTCAACAACAGAGGCATCGCACAAGATTGTAGTAATGGTGATTGCCAGTCATACAATCTTGCTTACCTGGCTGTCAGCATGCTCTGGTTTCTAGTTTGCTGGGTGGGCTATGGCCTGTTGACACGTAACGACCGCTCGCCCCTACCACGTTTGGTTCTACACGGTGCAAGTTTTGCCTATGGCATCGGGTGGATACTAGCCGGAGTTTACCAGGGACTCGAACTCATCATCTCACCATTCTTCAAACTTTCAGTTTCACTTCATGATGTACTGGGTCTCAGCGCACAATACGATTTCGTCACTCCATTGGCTCTGGGCTTGCTTGTAGCTGGCATTTATCATCTCTGGCTGCACGATACGGTTCAACAAGGTTTGATCAGTCAGAAAGGCATGGCTCTAACTGAATATGCTATCGTAACGGTACTGGTAGCGGCCTTATTCTGGTGGGGATGTGGCACCGCACTCTATAACCTCTTACAGACCCTTGCACCTGCTCCCAGCGTACCAGATAACGAAGCCTGGATATCATCTATTGCCTTCATTGTGGCTGGACTGGGTTATATAGCGCTCGATCTCTATCTGCATCGACATAATAGCACAGACACATCTGCGGCAGGGCCTCGACGCGGACTAACGCTTGCACTGTTTGGCACTGGCATACTGGCACTGGCTATCGGAGGCGCAACTGCCCTCTATGCCTGGGTTACAGCGCTGTTTGGCACTTCCATCAGCAACTGGCAACAGGTAACACATGGAGGATTAGCTGCCTTCCTTGTTGGCGCTCTGCTCGTGGGTCTCTATCAGCGTAACATTAGAAAAGAGTCTCTTTTCAGCAGTCCGGCTAAACAACCAGCAACATCCATAGCACCAACAACACCCATAGCACCAGCAACACCCGTTCCCACGGAGCCAACTGCGTCTGCCGAAAAAGAGATCGAGGAGGTGCTTGATGCGCTATTGGCTGGCAGCATTACACGCGATGAGGCGGCAAAACGTCTTCGGACATTAAGCGTTATATCGGCAGATAACAGCTAGTTTTGCAAAGGTTTCTTTTGGCGGCAGCACAAACGCCAGGACTAAGCAGAGGAGCCTTTACGTGGTTCCCCGGCATGATAGTTCTGTACCATCTTGATAAGTGTACGGTTAATCACTACAAGAAAGACGCCCGTTATAGCCAGCAATATGAACTCGATAATAATCTCGATGATGAACAATTGCCAAACTTGGTCACTGGCTTGTCGCAACAATAGAGTCAGAAGCTGACCCATTGTATGTGAGTACAACATATTATGTGCGAGCACAATATTTACTTGAACAGGATCAACAGGACTATTGGCATGAGTTAGTATTGTTTGTACCGCATCAATCAGAGCGAGATAATCTGATCTCGCGCTTTGCAACAACAACTGCACATCCAATGCTCTGCTCGTCAGCAAAAACGACTGTTCCTGCTCAAACAATGGCAATGTTACTTGCATATCACTCATCGCTTGCGCTTTTTCTACATCTGACCGATATTCTAGCACCAAAGCAGCGCGAGCAAGTACCTGACTTCGTATCACTTGAAGGCTTGCTTGTTCTACATAGAGTGTCTCATCACATCCTGCAACCGGTACTGCCTGAAATCCCATCAGTAGGAGTAGGAAGAGCACCCCTGTTACTGTCACCAAGTGAATGAAGCGCCGAAATTTCTTTGGATTGTACACTGCCAACCTCCTCAACGAAACATATGCGTAACATACGCAACAAGTACGCTTGTCATGATAGTTATAATCACCGAAATCGTCCCCCAGAGCACTCGTATTTGTAGCGTAGCCTGGTTTTCACGCTGTTGTGCATCACGACGCTGGGCAGCAAGTTCTTGTTCCACGAGCTTGTTATTAATTTCTTCTAGTTTACTTTTCAGCGATTGTATATCTTTTTCAATATGCTCAACTACTTCTTGTATATTATTTAGCTGTAATTCATTCTCTTTAGCTGGTACGTATAAATGTAATTGCTGCCTGAGATCTGTAACATCTCGCTCGAGTGCACCAATACGAAATGCGAATGCTGGTATCTGGCTCGGAAGCAATTCCATCGTCCTCATCCTCCTTCACTACCCCTCACAGACATAAAATATCGAAATAGTGGGAGGCCAATGTTTCCACTTACCTCTCCTAATTCAACATATCTTCTTTAATTCTTCTTTTGAGAGTGCTTAAAAAAGGAAGAGGCAATATGGATTAGAGTACAACATGTCCCAGCGCGGTCTGCCACGGCTCAACGTCGAGGTGAATCGCATCGGGATTGCTTCCTCGCAGACGTGCCATTTCAGCCACCAGCCGCTGCAATGGCACAATCGCCACAAGCGGTCTCGCAAGCCGATGAACAGCAGCAAAGCGTACGTCTTCATCTTTTTCACCACACGTAGCGACTTCAGCGCCAAGCTCATGCAACAATGTGCGCAATTCCTGAGTGCGCCCACCATCATCAACAGCCGGTGTAAGCAAAATTGCCCCCATGTTAGCACGAAATGCGGCTGGCGGTCCATGCAGAGCCAGTTCGACGGCCATACCCTCGGCCCATTGATAGGTGCCTTCCTTAATCTTCAAAGCTGTTTCTGCTGCCGTCAGCGCATCCACGCCGCAACCTGCCACCAGATATGGCTCTCGACCAACCAGGCGTTCGGCAAGCGCAACGGGTGCCGAGTAAGTCAGTGTCTCTTCTATGGCGATAGGAATAGTCTGCAATGCGGATAGCAGCACATCTCCACGCGATCCGAGCAGCCGGGCCACAAGTTGTCCCAGAGCTACCAGAGCAGTCACGTAAGAAACTGTATGCGTACTCGAACGCTCGTCTGGACAGGTACGCACAATGGCATCTGCCACAGGCTCTGGCGCGCCTTCTCCAACGACAGCAACTGTCCTGGCTCCAATGCTGCGTGCGCGAGCAAGTACTGCATTGGGAAAACGCTTGGTTCCACGATGACTCACCACTATCACCTGATCTTGCGCTCGTATTGGCAACGTAAGCGCCAGATCATGAGCAGCATATACACTCGGTCGTATAGTCCCATTACTCAGTTCGGTGATCCAGGCTGCCGCCACGAAACAGGCGTGCAAGGAAGTACCAATGCCAGTCAAAATCAGTGGCCTATCGGAATCAAGGGTTGGCACATCGATACGAGCCAACCGAGCGGCAACGGCTGCCGGTTGCGAAGCGATCTGTTCATCAAGAGCGAACTGCATCTTATGTCTCCATTCTCCAGAACATTTGTTTGCCGTACCTCTTCACGCAGCACGAACTGCTGTTATTCTAAAGCAACAATGGACTTACGACAAGAGCCATTTTCCGCTAGAAGGAGCATACTACTTTTTGCATTTTCCCTCGGGAAAGGAGCATTCATTATGGCAAGTACGGTAGCGATAGTTTGTTGACGAGGGAAAAAGGGTGATAGCATGAGGACAGAGAGGAGGCAAAAAACGAATGATGAAACGAATCGAAGTGGCAAGTACACCGATCCCGTTAGAAGAATATTGCTAGCACATTGATCCTTATTCACAGGCCCTGGGGCACTATTCTTAAATTGTTAATTTCTCTCCCCCTTGAGCGGCAAGCGAGCAGTAAAGATCGTTCCTACACCTTCTTCGCTTTCTACGAAAATAGTTCCGCCATGCTGCTCGATAATTTGAGAGACACTTGCCAGCCCTATCCCTGTGCCAGCAACGCTATGAAGTACATTGCTAGCTCGATAGAATGGCTTGAAAATATGTGGCACCTCTTCAGCGGGAATACCAAGTCCCTGATCTTGCACACTGAGCTTAGCCCAGCAGTTGCCTTCGTGCTCCTGTTGTGAGACTGTTACGGTAATCGTACCTCCCTGGCGGCTGTACTTAATCGCATTGGACAGCAGGTTTGTGCAAACACGCTCCAACTGAATTGAGTCACCAAGAACTATTAGCTCAGGCACCGATGCTTCAACAACTATGCTGTGCAAATATGTTGTGCTTTGCTGTACTTGTACTGCCCGACGCACAAGCTCCACAAAGTCCAGCTCCTGAGAAACCCGGGTGGGCAACTGACCTGTTTGGAGTTGAGGCATGTCCAGCAAGTCCTCGATCATCATGCTCATCTTCGTTGCCTGTGACTCAAGTTTCACCAGTTCCTCCACAATCCGGCTGGCTGATAGCTGCTGTCCTTGAGCAAGGCGTCGTCGCAATAATTGTAGCGTTATTTTGATAGCTGTCAAAGGGTTCTTGAGATCATGAGATACACTGGAGAAAAAGGCATTGCGTACCTGGAGGGCAAGTTCGAGCTGCGCGGGCATGTTGTTCATGGATTAAGAGGCGGTCTCGCTCCTCCTCAGCGCGCTTATGGTCGATCCCGAGAGCGACGGCATTAGCAATAGATTGCATGGCATCCAGAACGAATGCCGTGAGTGTGTGACGTGCAAAGAGAGCCATCACTCCCACAACCCGGTCTTCAACCAGCAGAGGATAGCCAGCAAATGCAACCATTCCTTCCTGCTTGGCCCATTCCTGATTATTCACACGTGGATCTCCGATAACTGTATTGGTAAGGTGCGCAAGACGCGTCTGTGCAATCAGACCGATCTTGAGCTGACCCATAGGGATGCGGCTATGGCCTCCATTGAGATGCGTATATATTCCGGAACTGGCCTGAAGTTCAAGCACTTGTGTTTCAGTGTTAAGTACCCAGATTCGAGCAAATGCTGCATCAAGATGTTGGACAAGTGCATCTGTACATTTGTGTAACATCTCGTGCAAAGTGGCATTCTGGACGAGGGCCAAGCTGACTTGTGAACCTAATGCATTCAGGCATTTTAGCTCTGTCTCTACAGAAGCATACCGCACAACTTGAGCTCGAAGTAGTCTCGACTCTTCTAGGAGTTGAGACTCTGTGCCCATGTCTTTTGAATTATCCATATTCCCTCAGCCTATACAATATGAAAAATAGTAGTACGTATGTCAAACCTACATTGAGCAAATAAACTAATAGCCAATCTGCTTGTAACTATTCAGTAGGAGGTGCGGGGGGAGGACAATCCCTTGCCGGAGCCGAGGCGAGAAGTTTGGGGAACTTCCGGCCCTCGCAACATGCTCTTTTTTCCCACGCCGCCGCAGGCAGCGCAAGAGGGATACCTGAATAGTTAATAATCTGCTTATCTACAGCGTGTATCCTGGGTAGATAGATCGAGTGACCCGCATATATCCATTTGTCTTATGCAATCCTACCACATGTTGATGGATAATTAAAAGTAAGATTCTCCCGTGAGGCCATGCGGGTACTAATGGGCTAGAACCATAGAGCCAGCCTCAGATAATCGATAGTTTAGGACCTAGCACACAATGGACTGGTAAGACCCTGAATCTACTTCCACAAATTTCTCAGACACCAAAGTAGAAAAGGATGTGAAGAGACTACTAGCGAATGTGTTCGGTAAGCGTTCTTGAGTATGGAAATAGGTCATATGAATTATGCAGTGCAGGCCACAATTCAGATCACCAGTCCTGCACAAAACTGCTACGTTGCACTCGTTGGGCGTATCAAAGCAGATGACACTTTGACAGACAGCTATAAGGCTGAACACCTTCCCTATCACGTACTCCTCTCAGCATCGCAACAAGCCGAGCATTGTCCCAATGGAGCAGATCAGAAATTCAGCAACATTGGACATGGCTCATGCTTCGAAATCTGGTTGCCACTACTGACAGGCCCTACTACTTCAGAGGATCAAGAGTACCTACAATGAGGTATGAAGCCATACGCCAACATGAGTATAGCCCATCTTTCCTATGTATCACAGCATTCCACCATAATTCAAAAAATGCTGTGGTATTATACGACTATCGTTACTGATACAGATGTATGCATTCACAATCACATACATACATCTAGCGAATACTGTTTGTAGAAACTGAAAGTTGTATTAGTGGAAAGGGCAAATAGAAATTGCAGCAATATATTCGGACGTTTTCACGTCAAACACGTCTCATCAACCTGATTTTTATCATTGTGCTTGGACTGGCGGTCCTGGGCATCACGTTCAGCGCTCATGGGCAAAAAGCACACGGTCAACCGGTCGATAATACAATCGCAGGTACTATCTACCAAGTTTTTGGAGCAGATGGCCCGGCGGCGATGCGCGTCGCGCAGTGCGAGTCATCCATGAATCCCAATGCGACCAATTCAACCCCCATTGGGGGCAGTCATGCCGCCGGTTTGTTTCAAATTCTCTACCCAAGCACGTGGTACACAACATCACAAGCCGGGCACTCACCTTATGAAGCCACGGCAAACATCATTGCGGCGCACGAAATATTTCTCAGAGATGGGCATAGTTGGAGAGAATGGGTCTGCCAGCCATAAGGTTCATCGGTCGTCAGTATAACAAATTGAGTGGCAACTTTCAGATTTTCCAAATAGCGAGGCTCCCTGTAAGAGCCTCGCTATTTCACGCTCTCATTGCAGGAAAACATAGCTCATGCAAAACAACGTTGGAGCGCCTGGGCAAATTGCCACATCGACGAGAAACGATCATCTGGTTTCTTAGCAAGTGCACGCAACAGCACATCGTCCACACTTGCCGGAATTTTTGCATTAAATGTACTGGGAGCCGCTACCTGCATCGTGGTATGCAGTTGCTTGAGCACACGCTCTGCGCTACCTTGAAAGGGGGGACGTCCAGTCAACAAATCATAGACTATGGCGGCCAGTCCATATTGATCCGATGCGGGCACGACTCTTCCTTCCCAGCGTTCAGGGGACATAAATAAGAAGGCATCAGAGCCGCACGCGACAAATGATCCATCCTGTAAGGCGAAATCCGTCCAGGCCACCTGCAACTTGCTCATTTTCTTGGCTTGATTGATTATCAGAATATTTGACAACTTAAAGTTTTGATAGATAACCTGGCGATCATGGGCAAACTGCAGTGCATCTGCCAGTTGCAATACCACAGACACGACCTCTTGCGGCGCAAATGAGCCGCCACCGCCATGGCGCTCGATCCAATGGGCAATAGAACGCTCCGCGCAATATGGCATTGTCTTATAAATAAACGGAGAACCACTCACATACGACTTGCCACAATTGAGTACAGGCAGAATATGGGGATGCTGGAGTTTCTCTAGCAGTTCGGCCTCCTGTTGAAAGATCGTTACTTCGTCTAACGTCGGAACAAAGACATCAAAAGGCACAAAGTCAGTTTGCACCGCTTTCAGCGCACATTCTTGCTCACGCAGACGATCATACATCTGATACACATCACTATACGTGCTGCTGCCGATGAGATTGCCAATATGGTAGCGGCCCAGGTTCTGTTTCACCAGAGACACTTTTTCACGAGACGGCATTTCGCTCTTCTCTGTCTGCTTATGCGCGGCAAAGGCTGGCGCGCCTGGCAAAACCGGATCTGGGAAAGGCATTTGAGGAACCGGTGTCTGACCTGACGGTATCTCTGCGGCGGGCGCTAACGGATCACTGTCCCGTTGCCCCGCTAGCGGGGCCGTGTTAATCATTGGCGTCCACGTTCCACTATCCGCTGGCTGTCCGAGTCTGCCAGGGTCTGTTGAGGGATCGAGCATAGACGTTCTATCCTCCTGATATCCCTGCCCTTGCAGCGGGGCCGTGTTGACAGATAGTCGCGCACCCGTCTGTTGCCACAAAGATCCACTCTGCGGCAGCAGACGGATCACAGGTGTATTCCAGCGAAATTTCTGGGTCATCCGTTGCAACAGGCGCAGCAGAAAAAAATGTTTTGTGGTGTCCTCCTGACCAAGCACCACGGCAAACGGGATCAGCGTTCCCTGTAGGAAAAGGGTAAAAGCATCCAGCGCATCGTTCACGAGCACTGGATGATAGCCCATTGTATGCAAATGGCTTGCTACATACTGCGCGCGCTCTTGATAGCTATCGATAACCAAAACTGTAAGAGTCTGCCGAACAATCATCTCCTTTGATGTCTTTGTCGTGGATGCAGAAAACTGACTCAGCCTATGCTGCAGTAATCTCTGCAAGGCATTCAGCGCATGTTCTGGCTGATCAAATGAAAATGATACGTCGTGCGTTACAGTATTCATCAGAGAAGTTTTTCTCCATTTGGTGGGTGTACGGGTCTATCTGAGAAGTATGCCCTTGCACACTTTCAAAGGAACATGCTCCCTCATCTTATATAACGAATAACACGCTGCTCATAACGCTCAAATTGGTGAAATCTGGGGATGTATTTGCACAATTTTCTTATTCCTACTATTCTCGTGATAAATAGAGCATCTATGCAAAAGTGAGCACCATATATCTACCAATCTATATGCTATACTGGCGCATAGATGAGCCTGTTCAGATTATTGAACTCTGACAGAGAAATTATCAACGGAGTAAAAAAGTGATGCGCTATCAAGAAGAAGCTCAAGGCAACTGGGGGAGTATGCTTGAGACAGCTACGGTCAAAATGGGCACAGAAATGCTGACAATGGGAGACGGCCACAAACTTTTTTTACGCAGTTGGCGCACGGATAGTTCCAACGTCTTGCTTGTCTTACACGGATTGGGCGCACATAGTGGCTGGTTTATTGATCTCGGCAATAGTCTGGCCTCGCGCCACCTCACGATCTACGCAGTAGACCATCGCGGCTTTGGTCGCTCGGATGGCCTGGCCGGTCACATCGATAACTACCATACGTATACTCAAGACATTGCAGCCATCGTGACCGAAATTCGCACGCGGCATCCCACCTCCAGGATTTTTGTGCTTGGTCATAGTATGGGAGGCATCTTTGCGACACACCTTGCCGCACAGTATGGGCAGATGCTCGCTGGCGTCATCTTTCTCAATCCTTGGGTACAGGATACAGCGCAGTTACCGATGAGAGACACGCTGTCAATCCTGCTCGGTGGCCTTCTGAAATCGCAACGCGCCTGGCGCACGCCCGGCGGTCATGAAAATATGACGGCTAACCCGGAAGCTGTACGCATGCTAGAAGCAGATCCTTTCTGGCGACGTTCGTTGACGGCGACGTTCCTGGTGCAAATACTGTTCATGCGTTTAGCGGTGCTCAAGCTGGCGAAAAAGATCACGCTTCCAGCTCTCGTCTTGCAGGCCGAAACGGATAAGTCGGTCCGCGCCAGTGCGACACGCACTTTTTATGAGGCCCTGGGCAGCAGCGCCAAAACGTGGGTGAGTTATACCAGCTACTACCATGATACCGAACTTGAGGATGATCATTCACAATTGGATGATGATATCGTGAGTTGGATACAGCAGATGTAGTTGCTTTTTTTGCTTGCGTGCCGTACAATAAAAGCGGAGTAAAGTTGACTTTGTTGATGTTCTAACTCACAGATGTACTGGAACATTGGGATAAGCAGAGAGTTGCATCAAGAAGGAAGCGTTGATAGTCGTCCCGCCTAGCATTATTTTACTTATGGAGGAGGCATACATGTCCGAGAACAAAGGCTACAAACATCCCGAGGCCCTCGTAGAGGCTGATTGGGTTCAGGCCCACTTGCATGATCCAAATGTCCGTCTGATCGAAGTAGATGTGGACACAAAAGCCTATGACCAGGGTCATATTTCTGGTGCCATTGGCTTTAACTGGCAAAAAGAACTCCAGGATCAGGTTGTGCGTGCTCCGGTGAGCAAAGAACAACTGGAAAGCCTGCTGAGCAACGCGGGTGTCACCAGAGATACGACGATTGTGCTGTATGGCGATAACAATAACTGGTTTGCCGCGTGGGCACTGTGGATTTTCAAATACTACGGGCACCAGGATGTACGCCTGCTTGATGGCGGTCGTGTCAAATGGCTGGCCGACAAACGCGAGCTGACCACGGATATTCCTTCATACACACGCACGAACTACACGGTAGACGAGCCGAAGGAGCGTTTGCGTGCCTATCGCGATCAGGTTCTGACGTCCCTGGGTCGTACGGGCTTCGCGCTGGTCGATGTACGCTCTCCTGGTGAATATAGTGGAGAACTCTTAGCTCCGGCCAATTTACCGCAGGAAGGTGCGCAACGCGGCGGTCATATCCCGGGAGCTGCGAATATCCCCTGGGCTTCGACGGTGCGTGAGGATGGCACGTTTAAGCCTGCTGATGAGTTGCAGACGTTATATGCTAATAAAGGTATCACCGCTGACAAGGATATTGTGGCTTACTGCCGTATTGGCGAGCGTAGCAGCCATTCCTGGTTCGTTCTGAGTTATCTGCTGGGCTACGCGAATGTACGCAACTACGATGGCTCGTGGACCGAATGGGGCAGCTTGATTGGCGCGCCTATCGAAAAGTAATTTGACGTAATAGGGCTTTAGCCTGCCGCAAGCTACGCGGTTTCAACCCGTGGTGACACTCCGCCTAGGCGAAAGCCATAGCGGCTTCTTCCCTGTTGCCAGGGTTGAATTTCTCGCATGGTTTCCCAAACGAGCTACGCGAAGAATGATGCCGAAACCTCATTCCCGTGGGCGGTGCCATAGCGCCAACTACAGGGCCTAAGCCCAGATACTTTCTTCGGATGTTGATGGCTCCAACTCCGTCTCGATGGTACCGCCACTTGCACTCTTTCTTTGTGCAGGTGAAGACCCGTCCGCTTGGTGAAGTCTTGCGCTTGTGCTCGCAGACTGGACAGGTCTTGGAAGTGGAGTGCTCATCTTGCAATTCCACTCTCATCCCCAGCCTCTCAGCTTTATAGGTGAGCTTGTGGCGCACACTGCCAGCAGACCACTGGTGAATCTTCTGATTCGTCTTGGAGCCAACATCCACGTGTTGCCTGAGATCTCGAACGTCGCCTATGACCACGGTTTGTACACCCTCTTCATACAGTGTAGAAACAAGTCGTGTTGTCTGCTTGTGCTCAATATCCTTAATTTGGTGCTTCAGTTTTCTTAGTTGCTTCTGTTTCGACTTGACCAGCTTCTTTCTTCGACGGGACCCTTTCTTTTTCCTATCGATTTTTTTGCTCAGCTTTTCCTTCAATTTGTTCTGGTATTGCTTCTTCGAACGCAGATACCGCCCGTTGAGGATATGAGTGTGCTCACCATCATGGGAGACAGCCATGTGGATCTCGCCCAAATCGATGCCAACGACTTCACCACCCATCGGCTTACACTCCGCTTCCAGCTTGTAGGTAGCGATTGCTTCATACTGCGTTCCAGTCCAGTGAATGACCACGGTCTTGGGTTTTTCCCATTTCCAGGCGAGAATGAGTGGAGCATTTCCCCGTCCATTTGACAGACTCATCTCTCCATTCTCAAGAGTGATGGCAGAGTCCTTGTACTCAATGCGAAAGTACCATCGGCGTCTGCGTGGTGGGTGAGCATTCGGGTCGGTCTTGCGGCGTTTCCTCCAGGACTTCAGACTGGCAAAGAAGGCTTGTACCGTCGCATCAGAGGTGTGGGCATGCAGCTTCTCAGAGGTGAAGACCCTCTCCATCTGAGCACACTTGAGCCAGATCCCCTTATGGCGAACCGTCCGCCAGAAAAAGACCACCGTCTTTGAGTAGAGGTCCCCACAAGCATGAGCTAACTCATCAAGTTGCTTGGTCTTGCCAATATGGACCCTTCTCACCTGATACATTAGCGCAGTCCCTTCTGAGCATCGATATACTTTTGAATGGTTTCCTGACTGATAGTGCCTGCTGTACTTGCAAAGTAGGAACGTGTCCACATTGAAGGCAATTTCAGCAAGACTGGAAACTCCTTGCGCAAGACAAAGGATGTTTCCCTTTTACATTCCTTCACGACTTCTGCTGCGCTTGTAGAAGGAAAGCACCTCACAAACAGATGAATGTGATCTGCTTGGATAGCCAACGTGAGGATGATCCACCCTTTCTCCTGGCACTTTTCCTCAATGAGCTGCTGACATCGCTCAGCTACCTTTCCCACCAGCACAGGTTTTCTCCTTCTTGGACACCAAATGAGATGGTAGACAATCAAATGAACATGGTGTTCATCTCTCTGATATTCAAGTGTCTGTTTCATGGTCTAACTATACCATACTATAGACAAAATGCAAAGGCTAAAGCCGGATACGCCTAACCGCTTGGGTTAAAACCTCAGCGGCTTGCGGCAGGCTAAAGCCCTTCTCTGTCAATGTCGCTACGCGCGTAGTTTGCAACCAGTGGATGATATTCAAGCCATAACATGCCTTTCAGGCATTGAAGCTCGGGTCATCGTAAGCTTATGGGAAGGGCTATAAAAGTCTCAGAAAATAGGTAGCGTTCTGTAGCTTATATTAATAGAGGGTGGGAGGCAGAACTTTTTTTTGCCTCCCACCTGCATATAGAGGGAAAACTTACTGAGCAGGTGCCCAGATGCCGAATTCGTTGCCGTCTAGGTCGATGAACTGCGCCCACTTGCCCCAGGGTTCCGTGCTCGGCTCTTTGGACAGATGGACACCACGAGCTTTGATCGTTTCACAGGTTTCTTCTATATTATCAGTATTTAAGATATAGCCTGTGAAGCCTGTTTTATCGCCGCCGCTCTGACCGCGCAGGCCAAGCATAAGATGGGTCTCTGCTCCGGGAGGAGCTACTTCGAGCCAGCGCTCGGTTGCGCTCATGGGCTGGTCCTGGATCTTCTCAAAGCCAAGTTTATTAACATAAAAGTCAAGGGCTTGATCCTGGTTGCTGACACCAACACTGATGGTGCCGATCTTCGTGAACATAAATACCTACCTTTCTTTTTGTTGATCACTACATTTTCAATGATAGCGCATATCGAACAAAATTTCAAGCTTACGTAGAGGTGAGCTTTATGTGCACTTGCGGTGCCAAACGCTACCACTCATTGGAGATCAATTGTGGCATAATATCGGAGAGGTGCCTGTTTTGTACAGGGCCGGTACATGAGATATTGGCAATTGATGGTCCCCGTATGCCACACACTAGGAGCGAGTAATGTCAGATATTCCATACGCTATTCCTACAACAAACGTCGAGGCGTTGGATGCTGAGACGCAAACAAAATATATACGATTACAGAGCATTCTGCGTGAGATGGGTTCGGTGCTAGTCGCTTATTCCGGTGGCGTTGATAGCACGCTACTCCTGAAAGTCGCGCATGATGTATTAGGTGAACGTGCTCTGGGCGCACTGGCCTCATCGCCCGCCTATGCGCAAGAAGAGACACAAGAGGCCCTGGCGGTCGCGCAGCAGATGGGCTTGCCACTGCTGACGATTGAGACACATGAGCTAGAAGATGAGCGCTATGTCGTCAATGACGTTAATCGCTGTTACTTCTGTAAAATCGAGCTGTTTTCCCACCTGCTGCCGCTGGCAAAGCAGTATCATCTCGACTACATCGCCTATGGCGTCAACGAGGATGACGATGGCGATTTTCGACCGGGTCAGCGTGCTGCCAGAGAATTCGCGGTACGTGGACCATTAAAAGAAGCCACCATGGGCAAGCGTGAGATCCGTGCAGTCGCGCAAATGCTCGGGCTGCCCGTCTGGGATAAGCCTGCCATGGCCTGTTTTTCTTCGCGTATTCCCTACGGCAGCAAGGTCGATGTAGCCTCGCTGCAAATGGTTTACAAAGCCGAGAAACTTCTGCACGAACTGGGCTTTCGCCAGTTGCGCGTACGCCATCACGACAAAATCGCCCGCATCGAGGTCGAGCGCTCGGAGGTCCCACGTCTGGTTGAGGAGGAGATGAGCCGCGTAGTCACTGACGGCCTGCGTAAAATTGGCTACATCTATGTCACCGTCGACCTTTTAGGCTATCGCACAGGTAGCATGAATGAGAGTTTCTTCAAGAAAAAAAAGGAACGGTCATAAAGCCCTGCCTTATAAGCGCCATACTTTGAGATTCAGGTACTCTCGCGCATATTTATTTATAGGTTCTCTACTCTGTTGCACTATTTTTATAAAAAGTGGTGTTGCTAGATATATAAATACAACGAGATAATACGCCAGATACAGCTTTTGTGCCAGCGAGAGAACAGGATGTATGACAAAGGGATACCAGAGTGCGCTAAATTCAGGCGTGTATTGACAAAGAGCTTCTAACATATAGTGGTTGGCGATGCAAGTAGGAATGTTCGCCGACACAGCATACAGAACAGTGCCATCGATGCTTACCCAGAATGAAAGAGCTAACACCCCTAAGGTAAAAAGGTTTGTAGCAAACGAAACATCTTTATAATGTAAACGTATAGCAAGAGCGAAGGAGGCTGGTATAGACGCGAAGAGGAAAAACCTCGGTCCCCAGAACAACCCACCATACCAGGCCCACCACTGCGCATAGACAAGAATCAGCCCGATAAGGAAACACATCCATAACGTGTACACCCGGTACACAGGCAGCTTCTCCTGCTGCTCTATCCGTAAAAGCGTTTTTCCAACGGGGAGGAGTAATCCTGGCGCAAAAAAGATCAGTCCTTTCCCAAAAGAGAACAGGATAGATAGCAAGCCAAAGAAAAAAGGATAGCTAAAACCTGATAATCCAGAATAGGGCATAATCGTACGAAAACCGCTATTGTCAGCATAAGGGTTCGCAAATGGAGAGCCACGCCGTAGCCAGGACTCGCCAAGAATCAACCAGACAGCGACCACCAACGGGAGCATATAGCGTAGGCGCTTGCTATCGAGCATACGTTTCAGTAGCATTAAACCGAGACCGAGCAGAGTAGCGGGGGTATTCGCAACGCCCAGAATAATCGCTATCCATGCCCCTGGCGCTGAAACACGGATGGTCACAACCAGAATACCAAATCCAACACAGACCGCAGTAAACACCTCTCCATAGAACGTTGCCACATGCACGGGAAACATCGAGGCAGTTGTAAGCAGCAAAAAAAACCTGCGCAACAGGCTACGGTCAACACGTTTTCTGAGCAAAACATACGTGACAAACATACCAATTACAAAGACAAAAAAATTATAGGTTCCTGTCCAGGCTGGTGGTTTACCTAGCAGTTGACCAACAAAGAGCAGAGGGATAGCAAAGATCGGCCCAATCAGGGAGTACCTTGTCAAGGCATCCTTCGATTGACCAGCAATGACAGAACCAGCGGAGTTGAGCGAATGATGATCAAGTAGGTCCACAATGTTTACATAACGTAGATATCCATCGCCGGAGATGACCTGTGGCAAAGAGAAAAAAATAGAAAACAGCCCTGCAATGAGCACGATGCTCATCAGCCCTATCTCAATAACAGCGCCCACACGCGCATATTTTTTCGCACGTGTGGAGTCGTCCTCTAACTGCTTGCCTTCCACACCAGTGTTTCCAGCATCAACAGACTTTTCTGCCCTCTGCTCCGCCGCTTCAGAGGCGGCAATGATCGCACGCCTGTCTTTCCGCAAAACGTTTTTTCCCTATCTATCAGCATAAATCAAAAAGCTGTGTTAGCAAATGCTGCGTTTCGGGCATGGGCTGCACATTTGGTTCTTCAGCTTTAAAAAAAGCTGTGCCTTCGCTGTCAAGATCATGCTGAAAATATTTTAATCTTTGCTCAAGCAAATGTAAAGAAGAATGTTCTTTCGGCTTCTTTATTGGAAGAGGTAGGGATATTGAACTTTCAGAAGCCCTACACCCAATTCTGCCACCTCTCTACTGTTGCCGTAATCACTTGCTTGAAGGCACTGATGAATATTTGCCAGTCGGGCGATATTCAGGCTGGATTGAAGTGTTTTCAGTTGAATGAGAGCTTCGTTTGCCGTCTGCGTCACGGTAGGATACCATTTTTTCTCAAGATGAGCTGATGCTTCCGTGATCATCATAGAAGCATATAGGCGTGGCACATCAGGATGGAATGTTCTGCCACACTTTCTGGATTGATAA
This sequence comes from uncultured Chloroflexia bacterium, assembly GCA_963802635.1. GTDB lineage: Bacteria > Chloroflexota > Ktedonobacteria > Ktedonobacterales > Ktedonobacteraceae > CAVTLG01. Next base: position 728,713 of record CAWDJJ010000002.1, read on the forward strand.
TCCCGACAAGCCACCATCCTGAGCGTTGCACCCGTTTCATTTGACCAATCTCGTAGAGATATTTTATGATATCCTTCATGACGACGTTCCTCTCTTTATCATTTCCGCTTATCATTCTTCTCTTCTCTTCTGATCATAGAGATACAGCGCCAATGCTGCTTCAGGATCAAAACGATAGGCTTGCAATGCGGTCGCCAATGCCTCTCGCAAAGAATAGGTCTGCACTCGCAGTTCTTCGTGTGCCTCTCGTTCCAGTGGCTCCCACTCCAGGTCTTGAGCAACGAAGAGATGGACTTTGTGTGACACATATCCTGGGTGGCTATAGAAACTCGTCAATTTCTCTAATCTTCCTGCCCGATAGCCGATTTCTTGGCGCAACTCTTTTTGTGCCTGTTCATAGCCTCCATCGGTCTGTGTCTGTTCCACTTTCCCTCCCGGAAGGGTGAGTTGCCATGCCTCCGCACCAAGATCATACTCTTCGACCAGCAAGACCAGTATCCCTTGTTCACCCTGACTCACAGGAACGACCAGGACGCTTTCTGGACGCTCAACCACATCGCGTATCACCACTTGCCCTTCAGGCATCTGGAGCCTGTACTGATTGACGGTCAGCACTGATCCCTGGTACACCTGCTGCTTCGAAACCGCGAACGTTCGCTTCGGGGCAACGGGCCGTGATGGCTTCTCCTGGAGCGAGAGATTCCCCCATCGCGTGACGACATGGTGTCTGGTATTGAGATGAATAAAAGGGCGACCAATAGCACGTGCAGAGGACGCGATATCCCCGGTTCCTCCCCTTCCGCGTGGAGGCAAGCCGTTCCAGGCAAGGATCATAAGATCACTGTGGTCAACAATCCACTGTCCAGCCGCCAGAAAGGCATCGTCAGAGCAGGTTTGGAACGGGAGATGATGAAGAGAACGGCTCGCCTGCAAGAAGTATTGATACGTTGCTTTCTCCGCAGCAGAAGCAAAGATCCTTTCATACTCGGCACAGGGAACGACGACTTCGACCGGGATGTGCGCTTCGAGGGCGATCTGAACGAAGAGTTGATCAGCACCTTTTGCCAGTGCAGAGTAAAGCACAACCTGATCATAGTGCTGCTGATAGTCTCGCAGCAGCTCCCGAACCTGTTGCGCTACAAAGTGTTCTGTGGTGCCATCCACCAGATTTTGATGACCACTCACACCAATGGAGATGATTGAAGGACTCATGCTATATATACCCGAATTATCTCCCTAATCTGTTCACTCTATTTGTTACTGTTTTGGATTAAAGAAGATCTCCCTTCTCTCGATACAGCTTAATGCGCTCAATCTCACTTTTTACTAATTTGCGATGTTCTTTGGAGAGAAACCATGCTGCTGGATTCCAATCATCGGCATCGGCATAATAGTTCAAGATCTCAATCCCATAGGGCTGGAAGACTTTCGCAAAGGTGAGATAGGTGCGTAGCTGATGAAATGGTGAAGTCACCAGAATAACGCGCTGCATATTATGCGTTTTGAGGATTTTAAGGACATACTCTGCGTTTTCTCTGGTATGAAGTGACTCACCCTCAACAAGGATATGCTCACAAGGAATGCCTAGTTGTACGGCCTTCTCGCGTATGTTAAGAGGCACCTAATCCAACATCCCATTTCTCTTTTGCTCCTTTGACATCTTTTTCCTGGATGCGTCCCTGCATCACTGCCGATTGAAGCTCCTCTAAGGGGATGAGTTGTGGGGTTTCCGTGACTTTCACGGAAAACTTTGTGTGGTTGTTGTAGAAAGTAACTTCTCTAGTTGAAGAACACTGCTTTCCTTTTTGTAAGGAGATTGGGCTAAATCCATGTGCAAAATTTGCACCCGATCTATTGTTTTTTGGGAACCTATAGTAGATGCAATCGAGAATGCTTCTTTTGCTGTTAAAGCACTTTCTTCGATAAGATGAAGTCCGTAATACGCTTCAGCTTTTTGGGCTATCAGACGTGCACGTCCACGGAGTAATCTCTGATCATAGCTAGCAAGCCCTTCATTAAGCAGATTAATCGCTAGGGGATATTCATGTAAAAGGACTGCATTTACACCCTTTTGCGCCGTTATCGAAGTTGTATTGAATTGACAAAGACTACGCTCTACAACCTCTTTTTTACTACCCAAGGCATCCTCAGCTAGAGCTATACTCTTCTTAGATTGACTTGCATGTTGAGCCATTGCATGTGCTTCTGAGAGTGCCTGTAGAATGTACCCTTTGAGGTAAGGCAGGTGCAGATTATCGATCACCGCCAGTCCACTTTCAAGATACTCAATTGCCTCTATTGGCTTCTTTTGTTGAATGAATGTAACTCCACGGCGGCCAAGTGTGGAAGATTTGAGTTCAAGATCACTAACCTCATCGGCTGCAAAGAAGGCTTTTTTGTAGAAGTCATGTGCCTGATCATAATTCATTTTGTCTCGTAAAATACTTCCTTGCAATTGATAGCTCATACTCAAAAGTGCATGGGCACGATTCTTCTGGACACCATTATCAGCTTCTTGAGAAAATTTCTCGACCTCGCTTATCCACATATCTAGCCCACGATTCGCGAGTATGGTGCCGCCTGTATGATAGAGGTTCCAGCGTGTAGTTATTTCGTTTTCGAGAAGTTGTATATGATCATCATAAAACATATTCGCAATAAAAGAATTACGGTCAGTACCTAATCCAGAAAGAACCAACGAAGTGCCAGCAAGATTAAGAAATTCGCGGCGTACAATGCTCATATCATCTCTCCCTAATTCTTGTATTACTTTTAATATACTTGGCGAAATCGCTTTTGTAAAGAGCTGGAATGCCTTGTCCCGACTATCAGAAGATATCGAAAAAGACGTAAAGACATTGTCTATTCCGCTAAATCCTTCTAGCGACATACTTTGTGGCTTTACAAATGAATGCAAAACCAGATTATCGTCAGCAGAGCTATCAATGAAACCAAGATCTACAGATGATAGTCCAAATAGGACACAGAGCTTTTCTTGATAATACAAACTGGTCTCGCGTTCCCCTGTTTCCCATCTACTCACCATATCCTTACTTGTGCCGATAGAGAGACCAACTTTTTTCTGCGACCATCCACGAAGCGCTCTCTGACGCTTTAACTTATTATTCGGTTTTTTGTCTGTAATATCCATTTCAAACACCTCCACGGAGTATACAACAACAGATCGGCAAAATTATAGCATATTTCACAGTTCGTATCTATTCGGCATTGTTCGGCATGCGATTAACATCTTTATTCAACTGGATTTAAGGTACACTGGTAAGTGGAAACTGTTATCTAGCTGGAAGTAGCTTGTTATGGAGGAAAGCGAGATTGCAACAACTCAACAACAGGCTTTATCAATAAAGGGGAGTGAATAGAATGCCAGAGAATCAGAGCGACGTGGCGAAATTACGCAACGAAATCGAAGCGACCTGCTTTTCGATAAATCTCGTTTTTCATGGTTTTACTCGAAAAGCATCTCACAGTATCATCAATAATCAGTACAAAAGTCTCGATCAGCAGCGTGACCGTCTTGCAACCATAATTGGAGAAGAAGCTGCCACAGAAGCTGTATATGATACCTATAACGCCATCGTTCAATAAATGCAGGAAAGGATTGGTGTCATATGACCAATGATTACCCCATGAACATCGAAGACCCAACAGAAACAGCGCGCTTAATTGAGCAAGATCGACTCTTTACCCAGGCCATGGGAGGGCTTTTCGCCGAACGCGAGGACGTGGCGTCCATGCACACCATTCTCGATCTCGCGTGCGGGCCTGGCAGTTGGGTGCTGGACGTCGCTTTCGAGTATCCCCGTAGTGAGGTCATCGGCGTGGACCTCAGTCAGACGATGATCGAGTATGCTCATGCTCGTGCCACTTCACAAATGCGTGCCAACGCCACGTTCGAGATCATGGACATCACCCAACCGCTGCAGTTCGCAGATGCCTCGCTTGACCTGATCAACGCGCGTTGCATCGAAAGTTTTCTTTCTCCCGCGTTGTGGCCTGGGCTGCTGGTCGAATGTCAGCGAGTGCTCAAACCAGGCGGCGTGCTGCGCCTGACCGAGATCGAGGGCGGCATTTCCAATAGTGCCCCCTTGCAGAAATTGAGTGCCTGTCTCTTCGAGGCCCTTTGCCAGCAGGGAAGAACGTTTTCCGTTGATGGGCGTTCGCTGGGCATCGTTCATATGCTCGGGCCTTTGCTCAAAAACGCCGGATTTCAGCATATTGGCAAGCGACCATTCATCCTGGATACCACGTACAACGAGCCTTTGTACTACGCGTCCAGCGAAAACGCCAAAATCACCTTTCTTCAGCTCAAACCCTACTTGCTGGATTCTGGCCTCATCTCGGAGGAAATCTTTGAAGAGATGTATTGGCAGCTCGTGAGCGACCTGTATGATCAAAACTTTGTGTGCCTCTCCTTCGGGATCACTGCGTGGGGAGTCAAGCCATGATGAATAACGAGAAAAAACCGAATTTCAAGCATTTACGACAACAGCACAGCGTGCGGATCAAGGATCTGGCAAAGCGTGCTGAAGTGCCGCCAGAAGAGATCTACGCGATGGAAGTGGGCATGCCGGTGGACAAGCACATCGCCCAGCACGTGATCGAGGCATTGTCTCAGCTTGTCAACCAAACATACACCCTTGATGATGTCTATGCCCACATCAAGAAGGACGCTGGGACATGAGCAATCCAACGCTTTCACAACTCAGAGCACAGCATCATTTCGAGATCCCAGCCCTTGCAGAAAGGGCTGGGGTCGGCAACCGCATCGTGTATGGCATGCTGCGTGGCTTGCCGGTGGAGCGGACAGATGCGGAGAAGGTTCTTGCCGGTCTCTCCAGGCTGCTCAAGAGCGAGTGGGAATTCACGTTTGACATGGTGGATGTCGTTCTCGAAGAAGAGCAATAGGCATGAACCTTTTCACCTTCCAGTTCAAAGGAGAGGAGCGAGCAGGTCTCTGATATGCAAACAGCATTAGAACAAGATATTCAGAATATCAGCTTGTTTTTTGAGCAACACAACCTCCGTGAAGTGAACGCGGAACAATTGCAGAGTACGATCCAGTTCTTACAAACCTCTCTCGAGCAGTGCAAAGAGCAGCAGAAAAGTGAAGCTCTTATCCAGCGATTAACGCAAGCACAGCATGCGCTCAAACGAGCAATGGGATATCTCAAGAGAAATACAAGGGAAAGAGGGTTTTATGGATCCATTCGCACAGCACAGCGATTGATCGATGAAGCACTTACACACTGGAACGGAGAGCAAGGAAGCTGACCACGGGCGTCTTCTGCCGTTCCTTTCTGTCAAGCCACATGCAAAAGGAGAAAGATGAAACAATCCGGCATGCTTTACGTAAAAGATGGTTGTGTGTACTTTATTGCGGATGATCCATTTGATCGTTTTGTGCTTGTCGTAGGTTCAAAGCTGGAAGTTCATTTGGATGGGAGATGGTGTCCCGCCAGCATCTATTATGATAAAGGACATGGTCTCGTATTTCATGATCGATCTCTTTGTGGGATCATTTCTGGTATGAAATCCCGTTTAAACAGAAAATAGGATGAATAGAGTCTTCTCTCTCAATGGTAGAAAACAGGCATAGACATGCGTATTCATGAAATAAAAGCGGCGCTTCACACCTTGACTATCTGTGAGGTGTATATCCCTGGTTCTGCATATCTAGATGCAGGTTGGTACCAGGCCATCATCCAATGCGTTGATGAGACTGTTCAAGGAATTTGTACTGTTTTCCTGTATTGTCCCGATATCTACAGAGGAGCAGACGTCAGGGTGTATGGACGAGGAGAGAATATACGGTTTCTACGGATTATGCCCACGAAGATGAGATGCTACGGAAAGAACTTGAAAAGCATTTGAAGGCATCGAAACTAGTGACTGAAAATAATGTGGTGAAACTGGAGCCATCCCACAATTCGACCTATGATTACTGCTTGACCATCAGCACACTTGAGAAGGGCCAGCCCATTGCGGTGCAGACCATCTAAGAGAGTGTTTGCTTCGCCTGGGAAGGCATCTCGCACGGTTCAGTTGTATTGGCTTCAGAAGCCATCTGACGTGGAGACAGCTACCACTTCAGACGAATGTCTCAGCCACTTGTAGACGCGAAAGCCTTTCAGGTGGCTTGCCAAGGCAAAGTAACTCATCATTGTGAAGTGGCTCCTAGAGCGAAGCAAACACACTCTAAGGTACGTTCCTCTGAAGAGATGGGAATAAGATCAGCAGTCAAAGCCGTTGTCATAATATGAACGCATAGAAGCATACTGGCTGTGAATTTCATCTGTACCGAGTACAAAAGGCAGCGCGAGTCAGGCAATGAGGGGACTTGCACACCCGCAGTGGGAAAGATTGCAGCAGAGTGAAGAGTTGTATGTATGGTTGTTGGGGAGAATGAAGTGACATGCAAGGTCCCAATAACGACGAAATATGCAATCTTTCTTCAACGATTAAGGGACGCGGCATCTTATGCTGTCCACAGTGCCGCTGACGACCAAAAAGCAGCGGACTGGACAACACAGTAACAGTAATCGAAGATAGTTATTAAGAAGAGGTACAGAATGATTTCTACAAAACACATTGCCCTCGTAGCACACGACAAGAAAAAGGCGGACCTGCTGGAATGGGCAAAATTTAATCAAGTCTTGCTCGCCCAACACGAGCTTTATGCCACAGGAACCACGGGCAAATTGCTCGAAAGAGGAACTGGAGATCAGTGTTCACAAGTTGCAAAGTGGTCCGCTGGGCGGAGACCAACAAATCGGCGCAAAGATTGCAGAACAAGAGATTGATATGCTGATCTTCTTCTGGGACCCTCTTAAATCGCAACCGCATGAAACGGATGTGAAGGCTCTTTTGCGCATTGCAGCCGTCTGGAATATTCCAGTCGCTTGCAACCGGGCTTCCGCAGATTTCATCATCTCATCGCCACTCTTATCAAACACTTATCAGCGTTTCCATCCCTCCTACCAGGGCTATATCGACCGCACCATTGCGAGCGAGGAAGAGCCTGCAGGAGACATGCTGATCCAGAGGTAAACGCTCAAAAGAGCGCCTCCTTAAATAACAGAGCAACTTGCTCCAACCTTTTTTCTCTCTCCCTGCTGTAATGTTGTAATGTTTTGCTGTAGAAGGCCCTGAGGAGCCAATGCGCAAAACATTACACCTTCTTCTCTGTAATGTTTTTCAGCTAAACTAGCGAGGGTATATTCCTCCGTCAATAACGATGGTTTGATTCGTCATGTACGAGTTCACAACCAGCATCATGATGGCTTCAACAACATCTTCGGGCTTGCCCAGCCTGCCAACAGGCACACGCGCCGTCAGCTCACGCTCAACATCCGAGCCTCCCGAAACCATGCCTGTCTCAGCAATCAACGCGGGCGCAACCGTATTGACCGTGATACCGTGCGGAGCCAGTGCTGGGGCGATACCGTGCATCAAGCCAAGCAGAGCGGCCTTGGAGGTTGCATAGTGTGGACCAACGATGCCCCCAGTAAATGCCGCAACCGATGAGACAAAAATGATACGACCCCAGTGGCGCTGGCGCATGCCCGGCGTCACACGCTGCGCCAATAAAAACGCCGGGCGCAGGTTAATATTGAGCGTCCGATTCCATTCATCCAGCGTCAGTTCTTCCAGGCTCTTGCGACTGCCCGCGCCAGCATTGCTCACCAGAATATCAATTGGACCGAGTTGCGCCTCTGTCTCATCAACCAGTGCCAGCACTTCCGTTGGACTGTCCATATTCCCATGCAATGGCAACGCTCAACGTCCCAACCGACGGATGTGCTCGGCCAGCACATGAGCAGCACGCTCCTTCTGTCCGTAACCGATGGCAATATCAGCGCCAACCTCCGCCATGCGTATAGCAGTCGCGTAACCAATCCCGCTACTGGCTCCTGTAATCAGCGCAATACGTTCATGCAGGTCCATGTATACCTCCTTCCTTGAAACAACCGCAAACAACCAACACTTGATTATCAGCTACGGGATAACAGACTGGCAAGCTGAAGCAGTGAAAGCTAGACGCCACTAAAAGCTGAAAATCCTCCATCGACAGGGATTACCGTTCCGGTCACAAAGGCCGAAGCTGGACTCACCAGCCATAATAGAGTTCCTACCAACTCTTCTGGTGCACCTAAGCGCCCCATTGGTGTATGGTTCAGGATGGCTTGTCCCCGTGGAGTCATGGCACCTGTTTCAGCATCAGTGAGCAAGAAGCGATTTTGCTCTGTTAAGAAAAAGCCAGGCGAAATGGCGTTGACGCGTATTTTAGTGGTATATTCCTGAGCCATATGCACCGCCAGCCATTGCGTAAAATTGGCAACCGCAGCCTTCGCCGCGCTGTAGGCCGGGATACGCGTCAATGGACGTTGCGCATTCATCGAAGTAATATTCACGATACAGCCATGCCCCTGCTCTACCATACTTCTGCCGAAGACCTGGCAACTCTGAAACGCACCGGTAAAATTCAGACCAAGCACAGCATCAATGGCCTGCACATCTAGGTCAAAAAAAGAGCTGCTGGCCGAAGTCGTCGCTTGCGGCGAGTTTCCGCCTGCTGCGTTTATCAAGATATCGATAGAACTGAAGCGGCTCAAAATCTCCTCACGAGCCAGTTCAAGAGCTGCTCTGTCCATAACGTCACAGGCAATAGCTATAGCTTCCCCGCTAGCCGCTCGTATCGTCTCAACCACGCTCGCTGCTGAAGCGCTGTGCAAACTGATAACAGCCACACGCGCACCAGCCTCCGCTAGCGCGCGAGCCATTACTTTGCCCAATACACCACTCCCACCAGTGATAGCGGCGGTCAAACCACGTATATCGAATAGGGTGTCATCATTTTGCATAAGCTACGTTACTCATTTCTCTTATTCACCTAAGCGTTTCTGTAGCACAATGGGCACTACTACTCATCTACCGATGCATTGTACACAGTACCGTTTCTAAAACATAGGACAAGGTAGGACTATCTACGACTATCGACCCTGCGTTGCCTATCCACACGCGTCTACCATGAGAGAAGATGGATAAGAAGAATGCAGAGTGACAGAGTGAGTCCAGCCGTTGACATATATTTTTCCTGCATAAAGCAGGCAAGCCCGTAGGCTGCTCGCCGGAAACCGTAGCGGCAACCCCGCCAGCATATAGCAGACGGGTTTGACGTTTTTCCCCTGTATATTGGGGTGAGAGATCCCAACCATGCGTTTGAGTCGTTGTGCTTCTTTCAGCCATGCGGCACCAAGTCGTGCAATGTTGAGCGATGCCGCATAATCCCGTGACCCATTCCAGCCACAGTGCTCGCAACAGAGCCATGCGCCCCAATCGATGGCCTTCCCCAGATGCTCAGATGATTTGTACGTATCAGCAGGTTTCCCACAATGAGGGCACGTGTGCGAAGTTCCACGAGGTTGCTGCCATTCGAGATGAATCCCCGTTAAGAAACACTTGTACTTCAAAATGCGCCAAATCTCGCCTCTCACCTGCGTGTTGTTCCTCCAATTGCGCCATTTTCCCCTTGCATCCCGTCCTCTTCCCTGTGACTTCATCGATTTGAGGGATTCCCCGGCAATCAGTGAACAGCCCGATGCCACTGCCAACAGGAGTAAGACATTGGCCGCCATGTGTGCCAAATCGTGATTCCTCGCCTCGTACTTCCGCCAACACCATGAAATCTCTTTGCGCAACACGTTTACCTTTTTCAGACAGCGCTCCCGTCGTGCATCCCCTCCCTGAAGGCGGTCGCGGTGTGCTTCCAGCTTTGCCACTTTCGCTTTCAAGACATCAATCTGCCATCGGGTGCGTGCCTGCTCGCCATCAAAACACCCCGTGTCGAGAAAAAACGGACGGGTCAACTGATGCCCGTCAAGATCGACGACAGTCGCCGTAATCAATGTCCTGACACCCCAATCGTATCCAAGCACGTTGCTCATGTCTTTGGGTTCTGGCACATCTGTGATTGGCACTTCGACGATCACATCAAGGACGGCGTAGCGGGTTCCATCAGGCTCTTTGATCTCGCGCAAGACGGGAGCCTGCATGTTCCCTTGTTTGATCTTGTCCAGAACAGCATCGGGGATGGGAAGCCGGATCAGGTGGTCCCGCCAATCGCGTGACCAATTTCCCTGTGCATCTGGTGTCCGCAAAGCAAGGGCGATCTGCTTTTGCTTGAGATCGACAGCCATACGATAGGCTTGCCCCATCGAACCACCATCATCCCCAGCATACGGAAGCTGCGCAGCCTGCATCACTGGCACGTTTTGCATTTCTTCATAAGAAGCTGGGAAACAGCCGTTTTTGAAGGAAAAATTGCACGCTTGCTCGACTAGGCCGAGGAGTTCGACATGACTCCCACCATCCTCATCATTCTGCTTCAGCGCGTCAAGGGCCTGCTTGATGGTCGGGCGATGCTTGCGTGGGTGCGGTGATTCTGACCTCGGTACAATCATGCCCTCCGTCAGGATAGGATGGATCAGCGCGAATTGCTGCTTGCGCTCTGCCTGTGCGCGTAAAATCCTTCCCGCCTGTTCTGCTTCGCAACGGAACAGGCGGCTTCCATGCGAGACGGGCGGTGCGATCATGGCTTCGATTTGTTTATAGGCGTAGGTGTTGGTACGCACGCTGAAATTCATCCAGACGCGGCCAGAGCGTGGTGATGACCTGATTGGTGACGTCACGGGAGACATCAAGCAAGCGCAATGCATCCACCTGCACGTCGCCTGGGAGGCGTAGCGGATAGCTCAGGGACTGGGTGGTGCTCTTCTTGCTCATGGACGTCTCTTTCTCTCGATCACATAGGATCAGCGTGAATGTCTGAGAGGGATTCAGGAGCTTTCAGCACCTCCTGAGCACACTTGATCAGCTCCTTCTACTTATGGCTACGCATCCCATACAACCGACCAGAAAACGCGGTGATAATGGCGAGAAGGTCGTCAGTCAAATCTTGCTCAGGGGTTTTCGTGGCATCAGATTCAAGGACGGCAAAAGTGACATCAAAGCTGGTGAACAGTGTTTGCAGGTATTCTACGCCGAAGCGTGTAAGGCGATCAGCGTAGGTAACAGCCACTTCGGAGACATGATCATCAACAACCAATTTCAAGAGCTTCTGAAGATTCTTGCGCGACGCTTTGAGGCCAGAGCCAATGTCGGAGAGCGTGAGTATCTGTCCTTTCTGTCCAGGTCGTTCGGTGGCAGCCCACGCTTGTAATCGGTCGATTTGCGTCTTGAGATCATTTTTCTGTCCCTGTCCACTCACTCGCCCATAAAGAATCAGGAAGCGACTATTCGCGGTTCCTACAAACTTCTCAATTTCTGAACGAGGAATGCGGGCTTCTTTCCCTACCCAAATAGCGTGAAGCTTTTCTTGCTTGATCCATCTTCGTACTGTTTTTGAACTGAGTCCCAATTCGTGGGCTGCTTTACTGATACGGAACAGTTTTGGTTGCTCTTGCTTCATGAAGCCTGCTTACCTACCCCCTCTACGATGTCCTGGTAAGTCTAACATAGTCCTACTTTTTGGTCAACTGTTAACAACCCTTTCCGGCTCCTGGAGGCAATGGTCGGCTCTGCTGCCATGCTGTACCAAACGCTGGTCGCCGCTGCAAGGCCGCAAAGCCTGGGAGGAGGATTCTACCTATTGAACAGCGCGAACCCTGACCCCGGCTTGCAGAATAAGGGCACTGGTTTGGGCGAGGAGTTGCTTTATGAGAATTGCTGATCCCTGGCAATGATGCGATCAAGCGCGGTGCTTCCTCTCATGCGAGCGCTGCGCTTGAGACTATCACTATCATTCCAATCACGACTGTTATCATGGAGAAGAAATCAATGACAGGTCCGCATGTGGGGACAGGTGCCGTCAAAGATGCAACCTCATTACCAATGCACCATATACCTGATGCACATTCGAGCGGTTTTGTCGGGACCAGTGCCGTCTCTACATTTATTACTAAAAATTGACAAATATATAGTATTTTGTTGCTGAAATGATATAAATCGTATATATAAAATTTTGACAATTAAGCGGATAGTTATGTATACTAAGGAAAGATCGTGCTATTGGGTTCTTGTGTGTAGCAGAGTGTTTACCGGACAGAACTGCCTGTCCAGCTTACGACCGTTGCAAAGGACCCAAAGGCATCACTCACTACCGTGTTCGTCCTTCGTTAACCTCCTACTGATGCAAGTCGAGCACATTTGGAGGCAAACCAGTGGAAATGTCAAGACGGAACCATAGCCATATGGGGAAGATCCGATGATCTTCCTGTTCTTCTCAGGAAAGGCAAAGGTGCCATGATAACTGCTCGCGAATTCTCAATTAACATGTTTGATGCTGCATCACATGCAGATCCTACCTTTCTGCCTACGGCTCGTCAATTCGTGGCAGAGGGCAACATCACCCCCTTTATAGCTCCTATGCCCCTTCAAGGGGTTGGAAGGGAGCAATATCGGCTGATATTAGATCAAACACTTGCAGAGCATATTTTCGCCAATCCTTGCTTCGGGGTAAGTTCCATCGATCCTCGCAACACCGCCGTTATAACTCAGATGGGCCAGAGCTATCCCAATCTGTTAAAACTCTGGGATTATCAGATCTTCTTTCTTCCTGAGGGGAGCACACATTTAGCGGTTCGCAACCTTTTCAGCCGAGCACTTGCAGGCTTCTCTCCCCAAAAGAGCCTGATCCAGGAGGAAGCCCAACTCTGGGCCGAACAGCTCGCATCTATTCAGGGAGATATTGACTTGGTGGAGAGTTGCTGCGAGCTGGCGAGCAATGTGATGTTGCGCTTTCTTGGTTTGCCTCATGCTGATAAGAGTTTCTTCCATCATTGTCGAGTCATGGAGCTTACGGCTGATTTGGGGTGCCCTCCCGAGCTGTTTGCTCAGGCCGATCTGGGAATAAAAGCGCTGTGGGAGGAATATGAAACCCTGCTTGCTGACCCTGAGGTCCGAAAAGAGGTTGCTGAGGGCATGTTGCGCTTTATGGTAGCTTCTGATCAATTCACAGACCAGGACATTGTTAGAATGATCTTGATGCTCATTCTTCTTAGTATCGTGAATACAGCAGGAGCGCTCTATCGTCTCTTGCTGCGCTTGAGCAAGGACACCGAGCAACGCACTATTTTCCAGCAGAATCCGGCTGCCAATGCGACTAAAGCTGTCAATGCTGGCTTATGGGCCGATGTGGCGGTCTGGTATATTCTGCGCCATGTTGGAGAGGAGGGAGCAGTTGTCGATGGCTATGAATTTGCTCCCTGGAGCCATGTTGTGCTCATGCCCTATCTCATCGAGCATCTTAAAGAAGATCCCGCCTTTGATATTCTCAAGCATGGGAACACAAGAGTATTCTCGTTTGGCAAACCAGGGACACTCCATTATTGCTTGGGAGAAGGATTTGCACGAGTGGTGACAAGGGAAGCGCTGCTTGCCGCCAATACGTCCTCGTTGATTGAGCGAATACAGGCCACTGACCAGATCGTTCAATCTGGCAGTTCATTTTTCTTACATCCTGAAAGTCATCTCGTACAGCTCAGATAACTATCTGCGACAGATTGCCTGAGCCTGAAAATAGAGCAACCGTGTCCCCGGTTGCTCTATTCGTCATGGCGAAAGAAGAGAACAGGGATGCCCCATGGTTTATTGACAATGAGGATATTGCAATAAAAGACCTTTTTTCTAGGCTCAACGCAGTAAACGGACCACTCAAAAAGGTCTTCGCTCGGCCCCTACGCAGGTTTTTGTACTAGATACGAGGAGTTACATGAAACCTCTATATCAGAGGCGCTCTAAGAATTCACTTCTGAGTAAGCTGTACACTTTTATATTGTGAAACTTGCCGAAGCGCGGAATAACCTCACGCAATGTCCCCTCGTATTTAAAGCCAGCTTTCTCGTCAGCGCGCCACCCGCCAATGTTGTCCTCCATATCCTGGGTCTGGATACGATTCAGGTTCAACTCAAGAAATCCATAGCGCACCATAAGTTTTGTGGCCTCAGAACCATAGCCCTTCCCCCACACCTCACGGTCGCCAATGATAATATAGAACTCGGCGCTCTGATGTTGAACATTGATGTCCTTGAGACCGACAAGACCTATCAAGCGGTTGTTTTCTTTGAGTACCACACCCAACACAATATGCTTGAAATCTTTATAAAAACTTTCCAATCGCTCCTTACTCTGCGTATCGCTCGTAGGATAAACGGAAAAATAGCGACGAATTTCCTCGTCGTTGAGCCAGGTCGCGCGTAAGTGAGCGTCCTGTGCAGGCTCCACAGGTCGCAGGTACAGACGCTCACCAATGATAAAAGGATTCTGCATGTGAGCGGTATCCTGGGTCATAGTATCATCTTCCTTCCCATTTTTTATACATCTGGGTCATAGTGTATTTCTAGCCTTCTACTACCACCCTAATTGTATACGTAAAAGCCGAAAGGGTCAATTCATCTGGCAAGAAAAGATAGGTTTCTCCACTTCCTTCAGCCATGCATGCCGTCACTTGGTATGACTGCGCTTTCGGTCCTGGTAGCGTTCTAACGCCAACTCAATCAAGCGATCTAGCAGTTGGGGGTATGGCAAGCCGCTGGCTGCCCACATCTTCGGATAAATACTGTCGTCCGTAAAGCCTGGCAGTGTGTTTACTTCATTGAGATAGACGTGATTGGTGTCTCGATCCAGGAAAAAGTCCACGCGAGCCAGCCCACTCAGATCCAGCGTACGGAAGGCGAGAAGAGACTGTTCGCGCATCTCCCGGGCCATATCCTGCGGAATTTCGGCAGGGACTTGAAAGTGGAAGGAGGGGTGAATATACTTTCCTTCATAGTCTAGCACCTTATTTCCCTCGAATACCAGCTCTCCAACAAGCGAGGCAACTGGCTCATCGTTGCCGAGCACAGCACAGGATATCTCGCGATTGTTTATGAAGCGCTCAATCAACACCTTGCTATCATAGTGTGCCGCCGTAGTAATGCTTTGAGCCAGTTCTTCGGCATTGTTGGCCTTGTTGATCCCAATACTCGATCCCATATTCACTGGCTTCACAATGCAAGGATACCCGATGCGTTGTTCAACTTCGCTAATTACAACCTCTGGTGAACGCTCCCACTTGTTTCTTTTTGACACCATATATTCGACGATAGGGAGACCAGCGACTTGAAAAAGCATCTTCATCTTCTCTTTGTCCATGCCCAGAGCTGAACCCAGAACACCACAACCTACATAGGGGATATCTGCCATCTCCAATAAGCCTTGAATGGTTCCATCCTCCCCATAAGGACCGTGTATGACTGGGAAAATCACGTCGAATGGTCTGGTATCAATAGGTGTGCTGCTGCCCAGAGCCAGCAGCGAACGTCTATTCGGGTCTCCTATCAGTGCAACTGCATTGCCATGTTCAACGGTAGCCCCTTCCGACTTTTTTTCAGCGATCTTCTGCAACTCCGCTGGTTCAACGCCCAGCAACCAGGTACCTTCTCTGGTAATGGCAAGGGGAACGACCTCATACTTACTGCGATCCAAATTGGCGAGCACAGATTCTGCTGAGTGGATGGATACATTGTGCTCGGATGAGCGGCTTCCGAATACCACTCCTACGCGCAACTTATCCTGGGTCATGGTCTAATCCTTTCTAACCGAGAAGCTCTCAAGCATTGTTTGTAAATAGAGTGGATGTGATGCTTTGAGTAAAAGTAAATCGTCGCTCTGGACATGTTCGAGCAGAAACGCCGCAGCGGCCTGTTTGGCGGCATCAAGTTGCAGATGGTTGTCCGGGTCAGCCTCAAAGAAATAACTATGGTCTCTGGGCAAACCTGCATCCAGTGCCCCCGCCACATAATACCTGGCCTGATCACCAATGGCGACAAGGTAATCGATCTTACCAGCAAGCTCCCTACCAGTGACATAATGCTCGTCAGTGGAGTATTGTGCAAGATCGAGCATGTCACCAAGCACAGCCCAGCGTTTGCCCCCCTCAGCGAGTCTGGTTCGAGATATCACATCGATCCCTGCCAGTATCGATTGCCGGTTCGCTTTGAATGCATCATCGATGAGTTTACTGCCATTGGGACCCCGCTTGACTTCTCCACGCCCCTGTGTCACGCGCAACGAACCCAGGGCTTGCTGCATGGCCTCAGGGGATACGCCTGCCAGAAAGCCAGCACTGGCTGCCGCCAGTGCTGTGCTAATACCGTGCCTACCCGGCAATTGCAGTTGTATACGTATGTTTACATCCTGGTAGCTTAAGCGGAACGAGTAGCCCTGCAATGGATCGCCTTCTATCTCTTGCGCCTGTACCTCCGCCCCATCCTCTATGCCGTAGTAGAGAACACGCGCCACTGTTCTCTGCTGCATAGCGCGCACGGCTGGATCATCATAGTTGAGGATGGCAACGCCATCGGCATCCAATGCCTCAACCAGCTCACCCTTAGCTCGCGCTACGCCCTCCAGGCCACCAAAGGTTTTTAAATGGGCTGAGCCAACACTGGTAACAACAGACCAATGAGGGTGTACAATGCTGCAGAGCCGGGTCAATTCACCGACCCACTCAGCACCCATTTCCAGGACAGCATAGCGATGTTGAGGCTCTAAGTTCAGTAATGTCAGAGGCAACCCGATCTCATTGTTATATGATGCATAGGTTTTGAGGGTTGGTGCACTACATGCAAGCAATGCAGCCATAGCTTCTTTTGTTGTCGTCTTGCCATTACTTCCCGTAATGGCTATCATTGTTGTCTGTTGCTGACGACTGGCACGCGCACGGGCAGTCGCAATGAGCGCATCTCCAACCACAGGCACGACACATTGGAGGAAATCTGGTGGCACATCAGTAGCAGGCTCACTGCAAAGTACACCAATGGCACCAGCTCGTGCGACAGCAGGAATAAAGGTGTGTCCATCGACCCTTTCCCCTTTGAGCGCAACGAAGAGGTCTCCAGGACCTACCTGGCGGCTATCGTGTTGAGCCGAGCGAAATATGGTGTCCGAAGTTGGGGCAACCTCACTTTGCACATGAACCTTACCCGCATTACTCTGCACAATATCGCTGAGTAAAAACATTCATCGTTTCTCCTTCCAGTATCCATATCTCACTCACATTGATGTATCAATGCATATCTTTTGGACGTACCGTTGCCAGTGCTTCTTGAAAATAGGACTCATCAATATTCCCACCAGAAACAATGGCGAGGGTCCTCTGAGTTCGCTGCGCCTGTGGATATAGCAAAGCTGCTGCCAACGCCGCTGCTCCGGCTCCCTCAGCACGAATCCCATTCTGCTCCCAGAGCAGGCGAATAGCAAAACGAATCTGCTCATCGGACACGAGAAACATCTCCAGGTTCTGTGCTTGCTGCGCAATCTGAAAAGGAATTTCGCCAGCTTCTCGTACCAGTAACCCTTCGGCACGCCCCGGCGCACGCTCCAGCATGACCCGGTGTCCCAGCGCAAGTGAACGTGTCATGGCAGGTGCGCTATCAAGTTCTACGCCAACAATTTTGACATTTCTTCCTTCATAGTGCTGAAGGCATGCAGTTAACAACCCACCTCCTCCAACAGGCACAAATATCACATCGAAAGCTTGCTCCTGCTGCTTCTCAACTTCCGCGAAAAGGCTCCTATGACCAGCGATAATGTCTAGATCATCAAAACTGGGGATATAGGGAGCGCCTGTCTCTGCCGCAAACACTTGAGATCGCTGCTTACATTGATCGTAGTCTCCATCAACTTTGAAAACCGTTGCTCCTACCTTCACAAGGCGCTCAAGTTTCACCTGTGGTGTCGTCGTGGGCACAAATATGCAGGCTCGCATGCCGAGAATACTCGCCGATGTTGAAAGGCCCGCGCCATGATTGCCGGTCGAAGCCGTCGTTACGACCTGATTTGCGGTGGCGGACATGCCTAGTAGCCGATGAAAGTTGCCTCTAAATTTAAAGGCTCCCGTCGTTTGTCTGGTTTCATCTTTCAGATATATTTCTTGCCAGGGAGTACGGGGTGCACCATACCGTAACAGTGGAGTCTGAATTACATGTTGATAAAATTGAGAGAGCAAGGTATCCGTATTATTGGGGACGACACGCTGCATATATTACTCCTAGCTAAGAGGTGGAGATGACGACCTTTTCCAGAGTATAGACAAAGGGGTGTCAAAAAAAGCGTCAAAGAACGGGGAGTTGGGCAGATATAGCGTCGTCAAGGGGATCATAAGACAAATTTCAGATGGTAGCTTTCTGTTCCCCTGCCAGAGCATGATACACAAACTCGGCAGGTAATATCTCTGCTTGTTGCTCCAAAAGCGCCAGGGCGCGAGCATGAAAGACTTTACGACGGGCATCACTAGCCTGGACATAGACGACTTCTCGTATCTTCTCATGGGTAAAACAATAAGCAGTCTCGGCATCAGACAGCATATCATCCTGTGGTACTTCTTGCAACAGGGATGCGTGCAATACCTCGTCGATAGCTGCCAATCCATCCTTGACAGTCAGTTCTGCTACAGTCAAGAGTCGCTCGAATGTGGCCCTTCGATAAAGCACAGCACATGCCACCAGCAGTTCACGAGCGTGAGAAGAGAGTCGCTCCAGCCTTTGCAGGATCTGATTTTGTACTTTGGTAGGCATGGGAAGGGAATGTAATGCATCTTGCTGGGCCACTAATGCAGAAAAATCCACATCATAATGATCATCCTCTATGATCTTTGCTGCAATCAAGTGACGCTCTATGAGCATATTGAACATTTCTCGCAGATAAAATGGATACCCACCAGTGACATCTACAAACCAGTTCCTGAGCCACAGCAATGTGTCTCTCTGTTGAGGCTGCATAAATGTATCCAGGATCTGTGTAATATCATTTGCTGCGAGGGGGTGTAATGCGATATAAGTCAGGTCGATCTCGCGTTGGAACGAGTTGAGCCACGCATGAACCGCGCTTTGCGTCACGATTTCCTGAGAACACAGACAGGCAACGAGCATGATTGAGGTTTCTGCCATCATACAATAACGAACCAGATATATAAGGATAGCTTGTGTTGCGCTATCAGCCCACTGGATATCGTCGAGGAAAAGTACAGAGTGGACGTTGTGTAGCAAAAGTGCCGAGCAGTTGTGCCACCGCCTCACATAGACGGGTTTGTGCTAACGTTTCATCCGGCAACGGTAAAGGGAGTTCAGGATACTGCTCTCTGAGTTCCGGTAGTAAGCATGTTAATTCCGTGAGCCAGATTGGTTTCAATAAGGTAGTTAGATCGTGCTCGCGTTCCAGACGCCGACGTAACATTTCTACCAATGGCAAGTAGGCCAAGCGATCACTTGTATCAAAAGATCTTCCTTGCATCACATCGGCCCCCTGCGACACGGCCCAACCCAGAAACTCATGGGCTAAGCGGGTTTTGCCAATACCAGTATTCCCATTCATGATGACGACTTGCTGATTGCTCCTTTCCGCGTGGAAAGCACGCATATAGCCATCAACAAGTTGGTGAAATTCTTGATCACGACCGACAAATGGCATGTTCAACGTCAAAGGCGCATCGAGCGATGGTCCATATATAGGTCGTTGCACATGGTCTAGTGGGGGGTCCGTCACACGCATATAATCTGCTAATGCTGTGATTTCTGGCAGAGGCTTGCTTTGTAGCTCATCATCTAAATAATGGCACAGTTTGTTATAGATTTTTAAGGCCGCTGAACGATCACCTTGTGAAAAATACACGCGCATTAATTGTTGATAGGCAAATTCGTGAAATGGATCAATGGAGATCCACCGCAGCAATATATTCGTTGCGGCACTCCTGTTGCCCGTTTCCACATAAAGCTGCACAAGGATCTCAAGTATGAGCTGGACTTGATTCAGGCAGATATCATGTCTGTAGTGCACCCAGTCATCAAATGTTGCGGAATCGCGCAAAGAAAAACCTTCAAGAAAGGACCCACGATACAGGCATGCGGCAGCTTCAAGTCGTTGACATGCCTGTTGAATTTCTTCTCTCTTCAGAGTAGAAAGTCGTTGTTGGAGTAAGCATGCCTCCTGATACGAGGCCTCTAGCTCACGAACATCCAGTTCAAACGCATGCGGATCTAAATAAATGGTATCTCGTTCTAAATATAAAATAGGAGTGCAATCATTATTGATAAGATGACGCAATTGCAGTAATGTGGTACGTAATACAGCCCTTCCTTTCGTAGCTTCTAATTCGGGCCAGAAGCGTTCGCTCAGATCCTTACGACTATGAACACCGCCCTCTATTGCAATATAGATAAGTAGGGCCATTGCCTTGCGTGTAGAAAACGCCAGTTGTGTACTTTCACTTGAGATTTTTGGAGAGCCAAGCAGCACAAAATAGAGTCGTTCCACGAGTTCCCCCTACAGAGTAATTGCTTCCATTTTTGGACGATATGCGGGTCCTTACAGATATAGCAGATGCGCATTGTTCTTTCTTGAACCAACCTCAACATATCGTCGCTTCTTACAGTGAACGAGCCAGAAAGCCCCTGTCTTTCAAGCCTGATCCTTATACACAAGTCTTGGCGTATCAGAAAAAACACGGAGACGATGGGAAGCACAGTTCTTGAGTCAAAACAACCTCTCTATGGTTCAGTTATTCGGGTAAAACAGCCTGTGGAGGGCTGTTACGCTCAACAATTGAGTATGGCATTCCTTCTTTTGGGAGATGTCCCTCCGTCGCATGACCATGGGGGGATTTCCCAGATTCGAGATTTGTGTATAAGTGTCAGGTCTTTCAAGCAGAGGATGAATGGCTCCTCCTTTTGGTGACGCGATGGGTATGGGGGCATCCCCTACTAGCTTGAGAGAAAATACTCTCAAATGTGCATGTACATTTAAATGTTGTTTTGCTATACTCTGCGTGTAGCACATTGACAACTGAATCATGTTTGTAGGTTCTAAAGTAAATCGCTCCTTTAGGTAAAAGCATGAGCGCACCAAACCAAGAACTACCAGGAAAGACACGCGTATAATCTCTGGAAACAGAGGCGCTCTTCCCACCTCACGGTCGGATGTCTTTCTTGTCAACACATAGGCCGGTACCGTAGGGCATACGGGAACCGATAGGGAGCAATCCCTATGAACGCTTCTGGACATGTCGGCCACTACTTTCTGAGTATCACTACTCATTGGGCAAGTCTCATGGTTGAAGGAAGAATTCCCCGTCTTTCAAGCGGGGAAGTGTCAACTGAGCGCCGCTCTATTCCTTCTATTGATTATATACTCCATAATATCTATGTATCAATTCTGGCTCTGCGCCCATTCGGGGAAAACAGGGTATTACTAGCATCGACAAAATAGCGCCTTCAAGTAGGCAGTTTCCGGCATCGCCAGGTTCGTCGGATGGTCAACGCCGTGCGTGTATGTTTCTAACAATTGTATGGGACGCTGCAGACGCTGCCCATCTTGCGTGAGTACACCCGACAGGTCATCCATGCCAATCACGCCAGAACACGAACAGGTGAGCAGAATACCGCCCGGTCGTAACACCTGCATACCGAGCAGGTTTAAACGTCGGTACGCCTTGAGTGCCTGTGCACGTACACTTTGTGTTTTGGCAAAGGCTGGCGGGTCAAGCACAACAACGTCGAACTGCTCATGGTTGCGCTGTGCCTCCTCAAGATAGTCAAACACATCGGCAACCACAAACTGGTGCACAGCAGGATCAAGGCCGTTCAGCGTGAAGTGCTGACGCGCCGCCTCGATAGCTGGAGCAGAGACATCTACGCTGGTAACAAGCGTTTCGCGATTGTTAAGCGCCGCATAAACGGAGAAGCCTCCCGTGTAGCTGAAGCAGTTGAGCACACGCTTGCCACGCGTGTACTTACGCAGGGCCTCACGCTTATCACGCTGGTCCAGAAAAAAACCTGTCTTCTGTCCATGCCAGCAGTCTACCAGGAACTGCACACCATTTTCGCGGATTGCGACCAGATCTGGCACCTCGCCGGCTGCGACAACAGCTTCCGCCTCCACGTCCAAACCTTCCCGACGCCGCGCCTGGCTATCGTTGCGCAGGAGCACTCCCCTGGCACCCGTTTCTTGCATCAGCGCATCAATGAGCAACGGACGCAGACGCTCCATGCCAGCCGTATGGATCTGAGCCACCAGCACATCAGCATAACGATCCACCACCAGGCCGGGCAGACCATCTCCCTCAGAGTGAATAAGACGATAGGCATTCGTTTGAGATGCATCGAAGACCTGACGCAAAGCCAGCGCACTGCGCACACGCCGCCGCAAAAAATCACCATCAATCGGCTCTTCGGGATCACGGGTGAGAATGCGAATAGCGATATCAGTCTGTGGATTGTAGTAGCCGCGCGCCACAAACTCCCCTGTCGCCGATTTCACGTCAATCAGGCCACCAGTTTCCACCCAGCGTGGAGGCTGCTGTAATGCGCCAGAGAATATCCAGAGATGTCCATCGAGCAGACTTTCAGCACGATGCGGTTTAAGACTGGCCGTGGGATAACGTATAGGTAACACTGTCACTTTATTTCCTTCCCTCTCGTTCTATGAAGCTATTATCTCATGGCAGGGAAGGCTTATTTCAGTCAAAGAACCGAGGGACACGTTATTGCATACGCGTCTCGCGGTCCCTTGCGCTACTTTTTACGAGATTAAGATGCACAATCACGCTATTTCTGTTTTTGCAAACGGATAGCGGCAATCAGCGGATCGGTATGATGCTCAGCTTTACGGATTTCAGCTTTCCGCAGGTTATTGGCGCTATTAATCAACGCAATATGCGTAAAGGCTTGCGGATAGTTGCCCAGCGGCACATCCTGATCGATTTCTTCAGAGAAGAGACCCAGGCGGCCAGCATATTTCAGTAAACGCTCGAACAACGAATGAGCCTCTGTGACGCGCCCCTGCATCGCCAGATTATCGACGAGCCAGAAGGTACACATGGTAAAAGTGCCTTCTGTACCCTCCAGGCCATCATCCGCCAGGTAACGATAGACGAAACCACGTTCATCGGTCAACTTTTCAATCGTGCGATCAACGGTAGAACGCATACGCGGATCGTCTGGCGCAATAAAACCAACCAATGGAAGTAACAGGTTAGAAGCATCCAGCACAGTATCATGATACGACTGAGTGAATGCACCGATAGAAGTATTGTACCCACGCATCAGGATATCGGCCCGAATCTGGTCACGTGTTCTAATCCAGCGTGGCAAGTCTGCTTCCAGATTGAGTTGCTCCGCCGCACGAATACCACGATCAAGCGCGACCCAGCACATCACTTTGGAATAGACGAAGTGCCGTGACTCACCACGTACTTCCCAGATACCACTATCAGGCTCGTGCCAATGCGCGCAGACATGGTCCACCAGCATACGCATCATGGCCCACAACGGACCCTCTAACGTTTCACCATAGCGCTCAAAGCAACCCTGGCGACGATAAAGGTGGATACAGTCTAAGATCTCACCGAAGACATCCATTTGCTTCTGCAGAGCGGCTCCGTTCCCAACACGTACAGGAGTAGAATCACAATATCCACTGAGATGAGTCAACTCTTGCTCAGCTAGATCCCGCTCACCGCGAATACCGTACATGATTTGCAGATCTTCGCCATTCGCGTACGAGAGCAGACGCAACCAATGGGTAAAGGCCCTCGCCTCTTCCGTAAAACCCAACACATTAAAAGCGTACAACGTGAACGTAGCATCACGTAACCAGGTAAAGCGATAATCCCAGTTACGTAAGCCTCCCAACTCTTCCGGCAACGATGTCGTAGGTGCAGCCACAATAGCTCCGGTCGGCGCATAGGTCATCATCTTGAGAGTCAGCGCACTGCGCTCAACCATCTCCGCATACGGTCCCTGATACGTGCAACCGGCAATCCATTTACGCCAGCAGTGCAGCGTACAGGCCAGTTCCGCGTCGAAGTTACGCCGGGGCAATTCTTCTTCAACGAGTTTACGGGCAGCTTGCGCGCTACGCCCCATACCCACCACAAAAAGCAGACGCTCGCCCTCACGCAGAGTGACCTGGGCCTGCACAGTGGCATGCCACTCATCTTCCTCCTGTGAGGTGTCGATAGAAAATGAAGGCAAGAGATGAGCACCAATAATCGTAAGCGCGACATGTTGTTGCCCACCGGAGATCAACGCGCCCATGTTGTCAGGAGCCAGGGAGACCTCGCTCGGTGCAGAGGCATAGTTTGGGCTGGCATTGAGCTTCATGGTCACTGACATCTCGCCATGAAGACATTCTACGATACGCACCAGACAATGGCAGGAGCCATCTTCACGCGTCCAGGTGTTATTATTCATCCCTTTATAAGGCCAGGCACTCAGTGTCTCAACTGGCATAAAATCAGTGAGAACAATCTCACCGGCAATGCTGGCAAAACGCGTTTGCAAGACATTGCTGCCACTCAGATAGCGCTGCGATCCAGGTATCGTTCCCTCAGTTGGAGCGATCTGGAAGTATCCCCCGTTATCTGCATCGAGTAAACGGCAAAAGATGGCCGGGCTATCAAAGTCAGGTAGACATCCCCAGTCTACCGAACCGTCTGGGGATACGAGTACCACAGAATGACAGTCGCCGATGACGCCATATGAGTTAATCGGCAGATAAGTGCGATTGAGTTCATGCATCCCAACCATTGACGTAACACTTCTCTCTTTGATATGTACTTTAACAACGGCCCTTAAAAAAACCTTAAAGCTCCTTAGAAAAAGCTTAATTCATAGGAGCCTTATACCAAAAAGAACGCAGTAGCCTACGAATAAGTAACAGAATTATACAGAACTTCTTTTAGAAGTCTTTTGACCAATCAATTACACTCTCTGCCCCTCGATATAGACTACAATATATACTCGTGCTCCATTTTATAGGCAGCGCCAGCCCACATGTGCTAGTGCATTTGATCGAATAGCATGATCGCCGCTAATCAATTTCTCAGAAATAATGCATATTTCCACACACAGCAGTAAAATAGCACAGCATCAGCGCTACAATCAGTATAAATAGCGCACATATCTGTACATGTTATTAGATAGTACAGTAGCCAGCAGATCACCGCATGGAACGGGCAACGAGTGATCAAGGCCGTGATGAGCAGTACTGTAGCAGGTTACTTTTTGCCCACAGAAAAACGGACAAGACCCAGCGCCGAGGTACGTGTAAAAATAGGAAATATAGGAGGCCCTTGAGTATGAACTGACCGGCTCATTAGTCGTCCAGGACCGCCAGATCAAACTGGCGCAGGCGCGTGGGATCGGCGACCGCCTCGATCTCAGCGATCTTGCCGTTCCTGATGGTGAGATTGAGGACGAGGAACAGGTGCCCACGCGGTGCCACGATGAGCGCCACGGCTCCGTTCACGAGAACCGTTCGGAAGCCCTGAGCACGTCCTGAGAACTGCCTGGCCACGGCCTGCGCACCGCGGACCTCTCTTGACACACCCTTCGGCGAGGTCGCGCCATCGATGCGGAACACAATCTCCGGGTCGAGTACCGTGAGCAGCGCGTTGAAGTCACCAGCTCGCGAGGCGGCGAGAAAGGCATCGACCACCTTTCGGCTTGCGGGAAGATCGGCGTCCTTCACCATTGCTCCTCCTCGCACCCGACGGCGCGCGCGGCTCGCGAGCTGCCTGGTCGCTGTTTCTGAGCGGTCCACGATGGGAGCAATCTCGTCGAAAGGCA
The DNA here is from genome assembly GCA_963802635.1 of uncultured Chloroflexia bacterium. GTDB lineage: Bacteria > Chloroflexota > Ktedonobacteria > Ktedonobacterales > Ktedonobacteraceae > CAVTLG01. The sequence continues at coordinate 754,395 of CAWDJJ010000002.1, forward strand.
TAGCGAAGATGTCGTGCAGCACGAACGCAAGGCGCTCGGAGGGATTCAACGTGTCGAGCACCACGAGCAGTGCCAGACCAACCGAGTCGGCCAGCAGCGCTTCCTGCTCGGGGTCGATCCCGCCCTCGAGAAGCGTTCCTGGTTCGGATGCGGACGCTTCCAGGGACTCCTCGCACCGTGCGTTGCGCGCACGCAGCATATCGAGGCAAATGCGCGAGACCACCGTGGTCAGCCATCCCCCCAGGTTTGCGATTTCGCTCGTCTCGGAGCGGCTGAGGCGAAGCCACGCCTCCTGGACGGCGTCGTCTGCCTCGTCAAGCCGTCCGAGCATCCGGTAGGCCACTGCTTGCAGGTGGGTCCGGTTGGCCTCGAATTGTTCCGCCAGCCATTCGTGTTCGTCCATCTCGTCATCCCTTCGGTTCGTTCTCTCAGAGGAGCCAACGTGTGCCTGCCCTCACCAGTGTGACGCACGTCCTCATCCACCGGTCACATGTGTTCGTTTCGTTTCGTCATAGAAGTGACGAACCATTTCAAACGAAGGTAACAGGAGGAAAGCATGATGAAAATCAAAGTGACCAGCATTATGAGGAGGTTTTTATGAGCCAACCTGAAAAGAAGGGCACGCAGGAGTCCGCCAAGAGCACCGCCGCGATCAACAAGAAGTCCAAGGGATTCACAGACGAGGAACGAGCCGCGATGAAGGAGCGCGCCAAAGAGCTGAAGGCGGAAGCGCGCGCGAACAAGAACAAGGCGGAAGGGGAAAGCGACGTGCTCGCGAAGATCGCCGAGATGCCGGAACCAGATCGCGCCATGGCCAAGCGGCTCCATGCGATCATCAAAGCCAGCGCGCCAGTCCTCTCGCCGAAGACCTGGTACGGGATGCCCGCGTATGCCAAGGACGGCAAGGTCGTCTGCTTCTTCCAAAGCGCGCAGAAGTTCAACACGAGGTACGCGACGCTCGGCTTCAGCGACACGGCGAACCTCGACGAAGGCGCCATGTGGCCGACCTCCTTCGCGCTGAAGGAGTTGACCGCCGCCGAAGAGGCAAGGATCAGCGCGCTCGTGAAGAAAGCGGTGAGCTGAGTCCTCAGCTCGCAACCAGGCCCGCCCCAGGAGACGCGAGCAGGACCGCGTCTCCACTCGTCCCTCTGCTCATCAGATCGGACATATGCTACACCGATCTTGGTAGTGAATAAACAAGGGTTGATGTGGTAAAGTAAGACCATCAAAAAAGCAAACAGGAAGAGTAAGCATGGTCACGATTACCGCTACTTTGTCTCGATCCTGGTGGAAGAGGAGATCAAACCGAGGCCTTTCATCAATGCGCAAGTTGGCCTGGACTTGGGCCTCAAATCGATGGTGATCCTCTCGACTGGTGAAGCCGTGGACAATCCGCGCTACTACGCCCGTGATGAGAAGCCCCTGGCAAAAGTCCAGCGTCGGCATGCCAAGAAGAAGAAGGGTTCGAAAAACAAGGAGAAAGCACGGCGTAAAGTAGCCCGTGTTCATGCTCGGATCAATGACCGTCGTCACGACTCATCCAGTACGCTTTCAAACTCGTCATCGCTATCTGGATCTTGCGACTCGGGGAACCAGTGCGCTTCACCCCTGATAGCTTTCACTGGCTGCGAAGCTGCTAATACGACTTCACTGCTATCAGGAGGACATTTCTCAAGTTCAACAGAAATAGTGCGTAGCGACGCTTGCAGGTGCTTGATCTGCTGCAGCGCCTCTATTGAGGTATCAACGCCATTTTGTTCGGCTTTTTTGATGCTTTCCCTCAGAAGCTTCACTTCGTTGGTCAAACGAGCATGCAGCTTTCGTAACTGGGTACATCTATCACTATCTGGTTGCGTATTCATCAAATTTTTCCCACCAAAGCTTTCTGTTCAGTATCTATCAGTTAGAGTATATCACTCGTGCAACCATTGGGCTACATCTGGCGCAAAATAGGTAATAATGATATCTGCTCCAGCGCGCCTGATACCTGTCAGCACCTCCAGTGTCACACGACGCTCGTCAATCCAGCCGTTCTGGGCAGCGGCCTTGATCATGGAGAACTCTCCACTCACATTGTATGCAGCAATGGGCAGGTCGCAATGATCGCGCACCTCACGAATAACATCCATATAGGCTAAAGCAGGCTTCACCATCACGATATCAGCACCCTCCGCAATGTCCAGGTCAACCTCGCGCAAAGCCTCACGCCGGTTAGCGGGGTCCATCTGATACGAGCGACGATCACCAAATTGCGGCGTAGCACCTGCGGCCTCACGAAATGGTCCGTAGAAACCCGAGGCAAATTTGGCGGAATAGGCCATAATCGGGATCTGCTCAAAGCCATGCTCATCCAGTATGTGACGCAACGCGCCAACACGTCCATCCATCATATCCGAAGGCGCAACAATGTCAGCGCCCGCTTCAACGTGCGAAAGAGCCATGCGAACCAGTAGATCTAAAGAGGCGTCATTCTGCACTATGTCGTTGTGAATAACTCCACAATGTCCATGATCAGTGTATTCACACAAACACACATCGGTAATCACTAAGGTATCAGGTACTTCTGTCTTGATACGCCTGATCGCTTGCTGAATGACACCTTGATCAGCGTAGGCTTGTGATCCTACGGCGTCTTTCTCGTTGGGGATGCCGAAGAGCAAGACAGCCGGAATACCCAGACCGGCAATACGCTCCACTTCACGGCCAAGTTGCTCCACAGGCCATTGCATGATCCCTGGCATGGAGGCGATCTCATGTGGTTCGCTCAGACCTTCAGCCACAAAAAGCGGATAGACCAGTTGATCAACACTGAGATGGGTCTCACGTACCAGGCCACGCAAGCGGTCATTTTGACGAGTGCGCCGTAAACGCACAATAGGGAAATTACTCATGATATTCCTCATATTTATGGGCGCACGCATGGTCACGCCCCTAACCCATTTTCCTCTTTCTCGGGCGATAACGAATTTTCGGGTAGGGGCGGCGCTTGCCTCCGCCCCAGAACGCTCACACCTGAGCACGTAATGCGGCAGCAACGGCCTCCACCGTCTCTTCAAGCAGCGCGTCATCCAGAGCAAGCGAGATAAAACACGCCTCAAATTGGGATGGCGGCAGATAGATATCACGCGCTAACATATCCCAGAAGTAACGAGCAAAACGGGCCGTGTCCGAGCGCTTCGCGCCAGCATAATCGATCACAGGCTCAGACGTAAAGTACAGACAGAACATCGCGCCAATACGCACGAACTGCGCATCGATACCGCTCTCACGGATAGCTTTGTTGATGCCGTTACCCAATAGCTGACTCTTTTGCTCAAGCCGCTCGTACTGCCCTGGTTTACGCAATTCGGTGAGCGTTGCAATACCGGCAGCCATAGCCAACGGGTTGCCAGAGAGCGTGCCCGCCTGGTACATCGGTCCCAGCGGAGCGACGAGCTGCATAATCTCACGCCGTCCACCATACGCTCCAACAGGCAAACCACCGCCAATAATCTTGCCAAAGCAGGTCAGATCAGGAGTCACACCAACACGCTCCTGCATGCCTCCCAGCGCAACACGAAAACCGGTCATCACTTCATCGAAGATCAGCAATGCCCCATACTGTTGCGTTAGTTGACGCAAACGGGCTAAGAAGCCATCAAGCGGTAACACAACGCCCATGTTGGCGGCAACAGGCTCGACAATAACGGCGGCTATTTCTTGTGGGTAGGTCAGGAACAATTGCTCAAGGGCGGCAGTGTCGTTGTAGGCAACGGTCAGGGTGTTCTGCGTGGTCTCAACCGGCACGCCGGGGCTGTCAGGCAAACCCATGGTGGCGACACCAGAACCCGCCTGGACCAACAACATGTCAGCGTGGCCGTGATAGCAACCACTGAATTTGACGATCTTGCTACGTCCGGTATAGGCTCGCGCTAACCTGAGTGCACTCATCGTCGCCTCGGTCCCTGAGTTGACGAAACGGATCATTTCAACGGATGGCACACTCTCGATGACGAGCTGCGCCAGGTCGCTCTCAGCCTGTGTTGGCGCACCAAAACTAAAGCCACGCTTGCTCGCTTCTATCACAGCCTCGACGACCGTTGGATAGCTATGACCCAGGATCATGGGTCCCCAGGACTGCACATAGTCCAGATAACGATTGCCGTCCACGTCGTAGAGATATGGTCCCTGAGCATGATCGATAAAAACGGGTTCACCTCCGACTCCGCGAAAGGCACGTACAGGACTGTTGACGCCGCCCGGCAGGAGTTGCTGCGCCTCGGCAAAAAGTTTTTGCGATTGGGACAATGATTTCATATTGATTAAACTCCAATAGCTTCCAGAATTTCGTCCAGCGGTTGCGCGATACAGGTATACATGGGCGTGTCACGCAAAGTATAGCTACTGGCTTCGGTCTCACGCAACTCCTGCACGAGATCGAGGAAATCCATCATATCGTCTGTCTCAAAAGCTACCACGAATTCCTGGTCATCAATACCAAAGGAATAGGTAGTGTTCAAGGAAACACTGGGATACTTGAGTCCTACACGGATGTGCTCGTTCATCATCCGTTTACGGTCTTCTACAGGTAAGGCATACCAGGGACGCGTCTTGACAAACGGATAGACAAACAGATATTTGCGATCCTCAGGCGTGACGACCAGGCGCGGATCATGGGCACCACGCGCGTTTTTACCTACATACACGGAACGCTTGGTCATGGAGAGCATGGATCTGGCTTCGCGCAGATAGGGTCCAATGGCACTGCGGCGGATCTGGCTGCTCAAACGACGCAGATCTTCTATGTCATAGGTAGCTTGCCAGAGCATAAAATCACAGTCGGTACGGATACCATAGAGCGAGAAGCTGCGAATAAGCGATTTTTGCTCAAACTCAGCAAAGATTTGTAGGAGCTGCTGCCTGCCCTGCTCGCGTACTTCGGCTGGCAGTAATTGCCACTGCGGATCAAGTTTGTAAAATGTAAAACGGACCAGTTGACGCGGCTGCTTCGGTTTTGCTTGAACAGACGCGGCCTCGGGCTGCGTGGCTATATGTTGTGATGCGATGGTTTGGTCTACCATGATTTCACCTCGATAGTATTTTGTGTTGAATAATTGCCTCTACAAGACCATCAATCGTAAACTCGCGCGCTTCGATGTCTACACGCAGACCAAGCTCACGCGCTGTCTGAGATGTAATAGGACCAATACTGGCAAGCTGCGCATGCTGCTTCACCAGATCAAGCAGCGATACCGACGTATCCTGCTCACAGTTCCTGAGCCATGCCACAAAGTTGCGCACCGTGGAGGAACTGGTGAAGGTCAACATAGCCAGTTGGCGCTCCTGTAACAGGCGTAGAATGAGATGTCCTTGCTCATCATTCCGCTCAACAGGTAGCGTATAGTAGGCTGCCACTTCATCGACCTGCACCCCCGCCTGCTGTAGTCCATCGACCAGCACGTTGCGCGCTTCAGCCGCACGCGCTAGCAATACACGTTGCCCAACCAGTGTGGTCTGGTGCTGTTGCGCATCCTCGATCAGCGCCTGCAGCACGCTCTCCGCGCGATACTCGTCTGGTACCAAATCAGCAGCCAGACCATAGCGCGCCACTGCCGCCGCTGTAGCTGGACCGATGGTCGCTATACGCACGCTACACAGCGCTGACGGATCGTAGCCAAGCACACGTAAACGCTCAAAGCAGCTCTGCACGCCGTTTACACTGGTCAATATCAGCCAGCTATAACCTGCTCCCGTTGGCCTGTAAAGATCCCTGAGAGCTGCATCGAGTTGCGTCCAATCCGCTGGCGGCACAATGCGAATAGTCGGGAACTCTATGGGTATTGCCCCCAGAGCGTGCAAACGTTCACTCAGGACGCTGGCTTGCTCACGCGTCCGCGTTACCAGAATGCGTTTCCCGGCAAGCGGGGCCACTGTTGACTCAAGCATGCAATTGCTCCTGCTCTCTGATCGATGCCAGTTCGCGAATGATCTCGTCAGCTCCCTGCGCCAACACTTGCTCTGCCAGATTTACTCCAAGCGATCTGGCATGGGAAAGCGTGGAAGTTGCGGTCCAGGGGATACTGAGCCGTACCGCGATACGACGCTGTCCGTCTAAACTGCTGACCAGTCCGCGCAAGGTGAATACACCATCCACGATATCACCATAGGCCGCAACTGGCAAGTAACAGCCCGCGCCCAGACGGAGCATAAACATGCGCTCAGCCGTCGTAGCGGCCTGCGCCGTTAGATTCTGCAACGGCACAAGCAATGCCTGTACCTCTGGCTCGTCACGATATTCGATAGCCAGCGCCCCCTGTCCAGGAGCTGGCAGCAACATGTCGGTGGGAAAATAAATGAGACGCCCAGCCAGACGCTGCTGCAGACCCAGACGGTGCAAGCCCGCCGCCGCTAGCACAATGCCATCATACGCACCCGACTCCAGTTTGCGTAGACGTGTGTCAACGTTGCCGCGCAAGTCAAGGATTTGCGCATCAGGACAGAACTGGCGAATCTGGGCCGTACGCCGCAAGCTGCAAGTGCCAATACGTAACGCAGTCTCAAGTTGAGCATCAGGAACCACCGGACGTAAATAGCCACTGACTATACGAAATTCAATATTGGAGACAAAGACATCCCGCACATCCTCTCGTTCGCCTGCTACAATCACCTGCAAATCATCTGGTTGGACAGTAGGCAGATCTTTTAAGCTATGCACAGCCAGATCGATACGCCGCTCATGGAGGGCACGCTCGATCTCAGTCACAAAAACACCATCACCACCAATTTGCGTTAATGGCATAGTCGTAATGCGATCACCCATGGTGTGAATTTGTTCTATAATAATGTCAAGATTGGGCCACCGTTGGCTTAACTGCTGGGCTACCCAACGCGTCTGTATCATGGCAAGCTTGCTCGCGCGCGTTCCTATTATAATCCGCATCAGCATTCTCTTCTAAATCAAACAAATAGCGCATGGCTTCTGCATAAATATGTCCCTGACCAGCCACCGCCGCGTCTTTGAGTCGTAACATCGGTATATGCAATAATTTGTTCATAAGACGCATGGTGAGTTCCTGCATAGCGTTAGCTTCCCGCTCCGAAAGTGTCGGAGAAAGATGGCGCAGCGTACGCGCAAGCTCCTGTTGACGCAATGTATCCACATAATGGCGTAGATCACTGATGGTGTCAACAACACTGAGCGATGCCTGCCAACGTTCGAAAACGCTGACTTCTTCAGCAATGATCGCTTGTACGCGCTCAGCCTCTAACAAACGCAGATGTATTCCTCGCTCTACCTCCGCCTGCAAATCATCGAGATTATGTAAATACACACCAGGCAATGCTGCGACCTCGGGATCAATGTCACGTGGCAAGGCGATGTCGATCAGCAGTAGAGAACGACCCGCCCGCTGCTGCATTACCCGCTGCATCACCTCAGTCGTGATGACCGCATGCGGCGCTTTGGTCGAACTGATCACCACGTCAGCCTCAACTAGCGCCACTGGCAGTTCGGCAAAGGTGCGATGCGTAGCCTGTAACGCTTGCGCGAGATCAATAGCGTTCTCTTGCGTGCGATTGACTATGACCAGGCGCTGCGCTCCGTTGTCACGCAGGTTACGAGCTGCTAGCTCTGCCATATTGCCAGATCCAACCAGCAAGATACTCGCCTCATGAAAAGCGGGTAAAAGATGGCGCGCCAATTGTACTGCAACATGGCTCAATGAAGCTGCGTTACGGCTGATATTTGTTTCACTCCGCGCACGCTTGCCGGTAACGAGCGCAGCGCGGAAAAGCGCGGAGGTCACAAGGCCAGCATGACCAGCACCTTGCGCAATCTCTAACGCCTCAGCAACCTGACCCTGGATCTGTGGCTCTCCCGGTACCAGCGAGTAGAGTCCACTCGCCACACCGAAAAGATGAGAGATGGCAGAGGTATCAACAAAACTATAACTATGGGCTGCTATTTCATCAGAGGCGACCTGGCACGCTTCACTTAAAACGCGCAACAGGTCCAGGCGGCCTTGATTGGCATTGTCACAAACGGCGTAGAATTCTACACGGTTGCAGGTAGAGAGGAATACACATTCCTGAACAGCTTTCCGTGCATTCTGGAGCAACGGCAAAATTTGACGATTTGAGCACGCAAGACGCTCACGTAATGCGATGGGAGCAGTTGTGTGATCAACGCCAATGACGATGATATACATGCAAACCTCTTAAACCTCTAAATTTTTCATAGTCTACTAGAGATTTTAGCGTTTTTTTTGGGTTAGTCAAGAGGTTTTACCCAATATGCTATCAGGCTACTACCTTATTTTCTGTCGGCTGAGGGGTCTGACTGATACTGACACATTTTTCTTGGGACATGCCCAGGAGGTACAGGGATGATTCCTTGATGTTGATAACGTAACATTATCATACCACCAGAATGAGATTCGTACCTGCCAAAAAGTTGTATGATAGTAACATTATTTGTGATTCTCAGAAATCAGAGTGGAGGTGGATACGATGTTTCTTGATCCACGCCTTGTTGCAGTGTTCAGCGTGCTTTTTCTGGCACTGGGCATTTTTAATTTAGTCCTGGGACGTAAACGCCTGGCTGAGCTACGTGCTCGTGGTGAGAAAGGTGCCTGGTTTAAACAACTCGGTATATTGACAGGAACCGAATATATTTTATTGGGGGTGGTACTACTGCTACGCCTGGGTGTCATCATACATTTCTTTCCTGATGCCATGAATGGTATATACCTACCACTTTACATCATTTTGCTGGGTGTATCGGCTGCGGTACTGGGTGCGATGCTCTTCTTTAGTCTCAAAGGTTCGGCACTGGCACGACGCTTCCAGATGGCGGTACCCTTCAGGCAGACGGTTCCAGCGACAGTCGATGATCAAGATAGTAGCCTGGCCCCCACGGAAAAGGCTGCGAATGTGCAGAAACACCGCGAACGTCGCCAAAAAGCTGCTGAGGCGCGCCGTAGAAGAGCGGGACGTGCGTAGTAGATACGTAGTAGATGTCTGGCAGGTTTGAAAGCAGAGTAGATGTCTGGCAAGCTTTACAATAGGGGAGCGGCGGACGCGATAAATCGGGTCCGTACTGTTCTCGGGCAATGGATTGCCACGTAGAGCTTATAGGCTGCATTTTCATAATTTAGATGCCTTCGAGGGTAAGTTGCAGTTCGGCGTTGGCTTGCTCAGCGTCGTAGCGCGCGAGGATGCGGCTGATACGACAGGTCGCGCTCTGTCCACTCCCAATGGGCGCGCTGCTGTCGGTGAGCGTGATGACGTCTAGCAGTTGTAGGGCGGGATTGAGCGGTAGCGTTACGCTGTGCACTATCTGCGCGCGTACCTCTTGCGCTAAGAGAAATATTGCCTTCTGACTACATTGCGCCGTCGTTTGCAGCTTGGGATCGACATGATGACGCAAGATTTCAAGCGCGCTCAAGTGGAGATGCGCGGCATCAGTCGCTTCAGCGGTGGTTAAGGCTCCTAATGCCCCTCCAACAGGCGGCTTGCCACTGACGATGACGTGGTTAGCTCGCAATCCGTGATTGCCAAAGATGATGGCTTCAATTTCAGGCTGGTAGGTCCATACTGAGGGATCGCTGGTAGCCAGCTCACGAAATTGCATGACTTCAGCCTGGTCTAAAAAGTAGACCAGACCATAGGTGGCACAGAGTTCGTCTAATGCATGACGATAGGTCTGGCCCGCCTGTAAGGTGAATGTGGCGATCACTTGCGCCATCTGCGTTGTCGATGGCAAAGCAACCGAGAAAAGACTGGCTCGCGCACAGATTTCAGTCACGAGGTACGCCAATGTCTGGTTTGTGTAGCTGCACTGGTAGCGCGAGAGCAGATCCAGGTTACGCGAGAGGTCCTGACCAATGAGCATAAGCCGATTTTCCACTGGCGAACGCTCGAATTGGAGCTGTTCGAGATGATAGGTGCCGACTGTTATCACGTCGTTGACGGTAGGGGGCGTACCGGTTTTGTAGCCTTCGCTTAAGACGAGCGAGGCGTTCAATCCGATTGGTTGATAGGTGCTGGCTAGCGTGACCAGGCTGTTGTAGACACCTTGCGCATTATCAATGATGACTTCCAGGCGCGCGGGCTTACCAGCTTGCTCAAGGCGCTGATAGGATAAGATAGCTCCTGAGACGTCAAGGTATTGCAGAGGGTTGCTGGGTTGAAAAACTGGGGCACTGAAGACGGTTGAGAGCGTGGCAAGGTAATAGCGCGCTCCAGCACTACCGCTATTGGGTACGGATAACTTGAAGGCGACCGCACCATAGACGCTGCTGAGATCCGGTACGGGCAGTCCGTTGGACCAGTGAATAAGGTCAGCGGATTGCCGGAGGCGCGGATAGTTGTAAACGGCCCCGGTGAGTAAACCTGCATCCTCTTCGATACTGGTGAGCGTGTAGAGACCGTCGGCGAATGAGATACGCGGTGCAATACGTCCAATGGCAGTGTTGGTCGATGGCGCGACCTGCACGCCAGAGGTCCAAACATTGGCGGTCGGGTCATAGACGCACGTCGCCAGGCTGTAACCGTCAGAATAAACCAGTGTGTAGGTTGAACCTATCCAGACAGCCGCAACACCTTGCGCGAAGGCGAGCGTTGCTAAGGTCCAGGTGTGCAACGTTGACCAGCTCCCAGATGCGTAAAAGGAGCAGCCGAGCGCGTCCCCACCACTGACATCGTAGAGGAAGAAGACGTCGTTGTTGCCAGCACTGGCAATGCCTCTAATGAGTGCTCCACCAGGGGGTACGAGGACGCTGACCGGACCAGTCCAGGTGAGACCATTGTTGGTTGAGGTCCAGGCCCACAGGTTGTTACCTCCTGTGCCACGCTGCGCAAATGCTGTGATGGTACCAGCCGAGTTGGCAATGGCACAGCCACCATCCTGGAAAATGAGACCTGCCGATCCCGCTAGCGTGGTCCAGGTTGACCATTGCGCGGCCTGTGTAGGGTCAGTGATACGCTGGACGAGGCAGTTAGAGGTAAAACCAGTCCCCCCACGTGTGACCTGGATACGAACGATACTGTTGTCATTGGCAATACAGACGTCGTTCCAGGCGTCTGCAGTACCCGGCGTCTGGTAAGGGCTATAATGAGCAACATGATCTTCGATGGTCAGAGTGAGCGCAGGATGACGCGTGACGTTGTTAAGGCTGCTGAGGAGCGCGCTGTCGAGTGTGCGAACCATGCTTGGGACCTTTCGAGTTGTGTGGCGGATGATCAGGTGGATGTTTAAGAGCAATGGGTGAGGAGTAACATTTACGCGTATTTCGTGGTACTCGTATTATAGCTTAGAAACTGCGTCATCACAAGCGGCGATCTTCGATGCAATGCGCGAAAATATTGTCACAAAGTCTTACAGGTCTTACAGTCTTACAGCCGTAGGAGTAGGGGCATGGTTGTCAGGTTTTACTAGACATCCTCTGATGTTACCACTGCCAGATGGTGGCATTTTGATATTTGACGCTGGTTGCCTGTCCAAAATCGGCAGCCATCAGGCCAGAGGAGCCACCTCCGATTAACGTATCATTGGCAGTGCCCAGGTGTATTGTAATAATAGGCTGTTTCTCAATAAACTGAACAGTTTCCGAGAGCCTCGGTGATGGTGTCTCTGAGCTGAGGCTCTCGGAAGGCTCCAGAGGCGGATGGACAAGAAAAAAGGCTCAAAATGCGGTCATTTCCCTGTCCAAAAAGCTCTTCTGTAAAGAGGCTCTCGGAAACTATTGCTTAAAACGGCTTCTGGTGCTATACTAGAAAGGTAGCAGGCTAAATGGTCTCTGGCTTCCGTTTGGAATTGAAAGGCTGATCTTTCATCTTAATCGCGATATAGCTACCGCGGCTAAATGGTCTCTGGCTTCCGTTTGGAATTGAAAGCTACAATTACAATGCGTTTCATTTATCGTCCTTTCGGGCTAAATGGTCTCTGGCTTCCGTTTGGAATTGAAAGCTGCGCTCAAGCAGTGCTTGAATGGTGGGAATGCAGGGCTAAATGGTCTCTGGCTTCCGTTTGGAATTGAAAGCTGCGCTCAAGCAGTGCTTGAATGGTGGGAATGCAGGGCTAAATGGTCTCTGGCTTCCGTTTGGAATTGAAAGTTACTAACTAACGTGTCTTTCGTCGCGCATTTACGTGGCTAAATGGTCTCTGGCTTCCGTTTGGAATTGAAAGATTTTATCTCGTTCCTTATGGAAGCCAGACATACCTGGCTAAATGGTCTCTGGCTTCCGTTTGGAATTGAAAGGCGAAGGAGCAGATCCTCAACGAAGGGACTTTGATGGCTAAATGGTCTCTGGCTTCCGTTTGGAATTGAAAGACTGTGTCCTGCGTAGTACATGCTGTGAGAAGCATCAAGGCTAAATGGTCTCTGGCTTCCGTTTGGATTTGAAAGTACTGCAACTGGCGTTGCATTGATCGGGTCAGTGAAGGCTAAATGGTCTCTGGCTTCCGTTTGGAATTGAAAGGGATCGGAATCGCACCGAAAACAACGGGCTGGCCCTGGCTAAATGGTCTCTGGCTTCCGTTTGGAATTGAAAGTATGATACCCTCCTTTCTAAGATTTTACTTACTTAGGCTAAATGGTCTCTGGCTTCCGTTTGGAATTGAAAGTCGATCAACGGATTAAATGCTAGGAGGCCCTTACGAGGCTAAATGGTCTCTGGCTTCCGTTTGGAATTGAAAGAGTTCTTGCAAATCGCTGAGAGCAATGCCACGTGACCGGCTAAATGGTCTCTGGCTTCCGTTTGGATTTGAAAGAAGTGAAGAAGGCAACAAGTAGGCTGAACACTGGGTGGCTCAATGGTCTGAGACGTCCGTTTGGATTTGAAAGGTGTATCGGAATAAATGACCCAAGGCAAGCCATATAGGCTCAATGCTCTCAGGCTTCCGTTTGGATTTGAAAGCATTTCTGAGAACAACTATGGCGCTACCCTGGCCGAGGCTCAATGCTCTCAGGCTTCCGTTTGGATTTGAAAGCACACGGAGTATTTCGGCGACCTCGCCAACGGTTAAGGCTCAATGCTCTCAGGCTTCCGTTTGGATTTGAAAGCTTGCTATTTGTCTTGGTGCTCGCGACACCGACACGGCTCAATGCTCTCAGGCTTCCGTTTGGATTTGAAACTGTTTAATTTGTTTAATAAGTCTTCTTCGTCCTTTGCGGGTATCCTCTCAATAATTCGGGGTAGCTTGGTATGAGGCATCAATTGTTGTTGCCTCATATATAACTAAAAGTATGAGAGAAAACGTCGATCCCAACACCATTGAAGAGGAAGGTTCTGCCCGATGATGCTCAGTTTAAAGTTGAGAAGTCACAGAAATAGATAGGAAGAGAAGAAGTAGAACAGAAGTTCTTATAATCAATTATCTCCCACGCAACAACACGACTTGCTCATCTACGCCTTGTTGGAATAGTTCTAGTCTGCTACGGCTATGCAATACGTTCCGGCCTATAGTTTTGATCTCAAAAGGGAAAAGAGCGGGATTTTTTAAAAGTGCGTGAAGTGAGCCGGATGAGGATTCTTGCGCAAGCAAAGACGCTTCAATCAACCATCCGACAAGTTCAACATCATCTACAGGGATAACAGGAGCCAGTACGTACACGCCTTTTTCAGGCGTTTCGCGCAATACACCCCAATCGATAAAACAGCGTAGCGTTCTGCGAGTTGCTCTTTCAACCGCCGAACGTTCACCCAACTGCTCGCGCATCCTTCTCTGCACCTGTGCAGCGACAACCTTGCCCTGGAGCCGTTGCAGGCGACCTACAGTTTCAGCAACCGCACGAAAAAATGGATAGACAGCCATGAGCATCCCCCAATGTATCACCAGACGATCCTGAGGTGCGTGCTGTTTGAACAACACTAAGCCATCATCCCGTAACCCTTTGACCTGCTCTGGCACCGTAACCCAGACTTTTAACAATATATATATGGCAATGGCTCTATTCCCTGCTCTGGCGTTACTACCGATAGATAAATAATTCTGCAAATAGGTGTCAAGCTCCGCCCGAATGGTACTTTTCGCAGTGCCAGATAGATATAAAAGTGCAGTCCGGTTCAACCACTCCAACTGAATACGTTGTCTAAAGCCGATCTCTGTGCGCTCAGTCATACTTACTTTCTCTTGATGTGAATAGAGGGAACAATGATTTCCTCAATAGTTATACCACCATGTCCCACTAATTTCTCTCCTTCCCGTACAAATGCCCGCCTTGCAGGAGCGAAAAGTGCCAGGTAGTCTGCGGGTAGACCAGGCCCAGGCCAGGCAATTGCTCCTGGGAAGCGCTTCTGTACACGCTCACGCAACGCAGCGTCAGTGTAGACGCGCACACGCTGCCCACGTATCTCAGCTAGCGCTCCCTCGCCAGGACTTCCACAGCCACGAGCTTCTATATTACCATGATCCGAGGTTACATATATACTGAAGTTGTGTGCGAGGAGCAGCTCAATAAGTTGGGCGAGAAAACCTTCCTGCACCCACTGGCGCACCTGACTATGCATACCAGCCGTACCCATTTCCATGCCATGTGAGATTCTATCAATTTTGTCCACCACAAGTCCTATCACACGCAAGCGTGGTATAGATAGAAGCTCTTCGATTTCAACGAGCTGCTCAGCGTCATTAATACTTCTCTTGTAGGCTACTTCTGCTTTATCTACGGCTTTATCATCCCAAAACTGCTGCCATAAGAGTTCTTCTTTCGATGTGGATGCGATGCTCTCAGGATAGTACAATGGCGGTTTACCAGCAAAAATTGACTGACGCGACACTGATGTAATCGTCGGGAGCCAGGCAAAAACAGCGTCTTCAGCGTAGCTGAGGTCTGGTCGCTGCTGTACAAGCTCTTCTTTTAAGATGATCCATTGATCAAAGGCCATACCATCCATAACCAGAAGGGCTACTTTTTCTGTACGGACGTTATGGGTCTGATAGGCAATGGCCGTCGGTATGTGGTGAAGCATAACAGGTACAATGGCAGGCAAATTAGCTAATGCTGCATAGCGCTGCATGATCCAGGCGCAAAAGTTGTCATCGATTTTTTTACGGATAGCAGTAAACAATTGCTCTATTGCCGCTGGCCGGGGAGCTTTTAGCTCATGCCAACGTACCAGGAGTTCGGCCCAACGACGTGCAAAATTCAGCCAATCCTGATATTTACACTCACGACCGGGAAGCGCATCTTCTAGCGAGTGCAGCAATTTTTCTGTGCGTTGTACACGCCCACTTTCCCGATTGTTCTGGATGCCCACCAGCACCCATTGTTTCTCTAAAGGCAAAGCACTCATGCTGGCCTCAGACAACACCAATGGATGGAGCAACCCATCGAGGAAAAGGGTATCAATATAGACACGCACATCTTGATGCTCAAAGGGCAGCTCCGATGGACCCATAGAGAAGGTAGCACTGGCCTCGTGTATGAGTGATCGCGGATCGCCGATGAAACGTTGCACGAAAAGCGGCCAGCGCTCCTGCAAGAAGCTTAAAAATGCTTCTTTGTTGGGAACTATTTTTTCCAGCGGCCAGGTTTTAAAGAGACTATGCTGGCGCAATAGTTGTATAAAATGACTATACAGTTCCTCAGGAATGCGCTGACCCCGATAGTAATGGCGCAATAAGATACGCAGAAGGTCAGCCGGACCTCTGACTGTCTCAGCGCTCATATCGAATACCTGTCTCAAGAGGAAATCTTTTGTGGCAGTGTCACCCAAAGGTCCCGCTGGCTGCTGGTGGGAATAGGCGTAGTAGAGGGCATCCAGATCACTGCGATCTAGCAATTTTACGATGTTATAGCTCAAGCGAGGAAAGAGATCTCCCAGGCTAAAAGCCAGCTTGCGCCCGACTTGAAGAAGATCATATGGCAGCATAGATAACATTTGCACTTCATCGTTGACAACGACAATGAGTTCTGTGCTGCCTCCATTATCCCAACTGGCACGATAGCGGGACTCGTAGATAAAACGGAAGGCGACGTGATCATGAAACGGAAGGAGTTCAAAGCCTCGCTCGCGCAAGCCTTGTAAAATACCCTCCTCGACAACCAGGCTGTCGGGATCTGCAACAAGAGTAAGTCTAGCAAGTTGTGGAGTGAACTTATTTAAAATATGCTCGCGCCAGTTTTTCTGCATAATATAGCTCCCTCTTATTTATCAGTTTGTACTATACAACATAGCTGATTGCTCCAACAGAGGGTAGATGGGAACTACAGAGAGAGGGACGGCTCCGGTTCGGCTCTCCGTTCATCAGAGGGAAACAGGGTAAGGGCGTCACCTCACGTGCGCCCGATTGCTCGTATCGTGGCATCCAGGGCGGTCGCCCAATACCGTTCAGATAAGGAGAACCAGAAAAACGCAGTCATGGTCACTGCGGGGAAAGATGCAGGACAGGCACGCGGACGCGGACGCGATAAATCGGGTCCGTACCCTTCTCAGGCAATAAATCGCGTGCGAGCGGTCGCCTCGTGAGCTAATGGACAGCCATCTGCTGTTTTCTCAAGAGCATCGCGTCGCTGCAATATGGACCCAGAAGAGGCCAGAGGCCGCCAGCCATTCATGGCAGCAAAAGGGTACGGACCCGGTTCACCGCGTCCGCCGCTCCCCTGTTGGTATGCTGGCCCCTACCGTGTCATTCTCCTTATCTAAACGCCAATGGGCGGTCGCAAGGACACGCCTCTACCCAGTTATCTTTCTGCGCTTCGTAGCCTCCGGGTTCACGATTGTTCTTTTTTTGCAGTGACACGGATGATGAGCAGAGGATACATATCTGGATTGATCTGCGCACGCTTGTCTAGCTGTGCACGCCAATGGCGCTCTTCTTGATCAATGAGCGCTAAGCGGTGCGCTTTGACGCTGGTTAGCCCAACACGTGACACGGCTCGACGACGAGCGGCGAATAGCAACACGGCTTTTTCACGCTCCCGTTGCAGGTAGCTTTGATGGAGCTGGGCAAGTTCCTCATAGCTAGCTTTTCCCTGCATCTTTGCACTCAGCCAGACACGTTCATAAATCTGCCGAGCCTCTTGTCCAGCGATTTGATGATGCAGGTCAATAGCGTCTGTCAGCAATTTATCCCAGATATAACGAGCAGTTGGCTGGAGCACCCTGCCATTATCGTGCAGGAACAGCGGCAGAATACGCTGTTTGCGCCAATCGGCTGCGAGGATGGAAATCTGCCAGAGCGACCAGAAACCTTGCACTTCTGGGGGTAATCCCGGTAGTACAATGCTGGCAATGGGCTGGCCGGCAACAAAACGCGAGATACGTTCGGCCAACACGCGGATACGCTGATCCTCCAGACTCAGATAGGTCGTGGATGGGTTTAGCTCGGCTTCGCGCGCTGAGAACAGCACATTTTTTATGGCCTCGCCTGTAGGCCAGCCTAGCTCATAGCCGCTAGCAGTTTTCTTGACGATCCCCCCATGCGTTTGCAAGTAGGCCACAACCATACGCTCAATCCAATAAGCCAGCGGATGATCGATGATTTTTTGGGCTTCCATAGGATCAAGTATATGCCCAGTCTCTAATACACTGGCGGTTGCCTGCGCCGATTTTACCTGCTCATGCACCTGCTCCACCAGCGTCTCGATACGCTCATGAGCCTTTTCGACATGCAGGAGGGTCTCGATATACAGATGGTCAAACATCTGCCCACTTTGCACCGAGTCGAGTACATCGCTCATCTTGTCGATGCCCAGTTCCTTGAAGATAAGTGTTAGCTTTGTTTCCAGTACCTCACGCACACGATATTCGACGGTGTCTTCGAGCGCAAAGTTCAGTGCATGCACCGTATGTTTTTGTCCAATACGGTCAACACGCCCGATACGCTGTTCCAGACGCATCGGGTTCCAGGGGATGTCATAATTGATGACGATATGCGCGTACTGGAGATTTAAGCCCTCGCCACCTGCATCGGTCGAGATCAGTATTTGCGCAGTCGTGGCAAATGCCTGCTGGGCGGCTTTGCGCGCTTCCATGTCCATAGAGCCGTTGAGCGTTGTGACGGCAAAAGCACGCTCATGCAAAAAAGTGGAGAGCATTTCTTGCGTAGGCACAAATTCCGTGAAGATCAGTATTTTCAGCCTGGGATCAACTTCCTCTTGCTGCAAACGATAGATCCACTCCAATAACGTCTCAGCCTTGGCATCTGGTCCCGCCTCTTGCGCACGTGTGGCAACCTCTAACAACATCTCTACTTCAGCACGCTCGTTTTTGCGCGCCGCGAGATGGGCCTGAAAGAGCCTGTCTACCTGCTCCTGCGCATCCAGATCAGACCATTCTTCCAGAGTAGGCTGCGCGAAAAGCGTGGTTTGCTCCTCTGGTGTCCGCAATGCGTCTAGCCTGCGCGTCAGTGTGGCGTGGATGGCTCGCGTCGAGGATGTCACCAGGCGCTGCATCAGGATCATTAAGAAGCCCAGATAGCTTTTCTTTTCTTTAAGCGCCTGGTTATAGCCTTCTTTGACATAATCTGTAACTGCTTCGTAGAGCATGCGCTGTTGCTGATGCTGGGGCTGCCAGGAGATGGGCACCAGGCGCGTCTGCCTGGGTTTGAAGAGTGGCTGACCTTGCGCGTCAATCGCACGGCGTTTCTCGGTGCGAATGATATAGGGCTGCACACGCTCTTTTTGCATGCTCTCAGCAGCGGCAAATGCCGTGGGGTCCAGTAAGGCGACGAGACGCTGGAAGGCATCGGATTTGCCCTGATGCGGAGTGGCAGAGAGCAACAAGAGGTACGGCGTGGTTTCAGCAAGACTTTGCCCAAGCCGGTAACGGGCCACTTGATCGGTACTCCCGCTCAAACGGTGCGCCTCATCGACGATCACAAGATCCCAGCCTGCGGAGACTAAACCCTCGAAACGCTCCTGATTATAGGCGGCAAGCTGCTCACGCGACCAGCCACGGCGTTTATCAAGAGGCTTGACGGCGTCCATGGGACAGACGACCTGATCATACACCTTCCACAGATTCTCTTCCAGGACAGATCTGCGCTGGACTGCGAAGTCGCCGGGAAGCATCAGATGAAACTTGTCGCTAAAATGCGTCTCCATCTCAGAGATCCATTGCGTGACCAGCCCCCTGGGCGCGATGACCAGGATACGCCGTATCAGACCACGTAATTTGAGTTCACGTATGATCAGGCCCGCTTCGATGGTTTTGCCTAAGCCAACCTCGTCTGCCAGCAGATAACGTACCTGATCACCTGCCGTGGCTCTGGTGAGCGCCCAGATCTGATGCGGCAATGGCACAACAGCGGTTTCGACAGGCGCTAACAGTATATTCTGCGTGAGTGTATCGGCAACACGCGCTGCGGCTACCGTGTACAGCAAACTGGCGGGCTGGATGGCTTGCGCATCCAACAATGGACCGATGCTATCAGCATGGAGCTGTACCACGATATTTTGCGTGGGCAACCAGACACGCAGCGTTGTCTGTCCCCACAAATCCTGCACGTTCGAGCACCTGACACGGCTGCTGGTGCTCCCGGCTATAGAGCCAGTCGCCAATTTTCATGAATGTTTTTTACGGACCACCTTCTGTACGCGTGAGTGCCAGACTATGCCACATGACCAGTTTGGCATCTTCTTGCAGTACGTTCTCAGGCACTTTGCGAGCCACCTCAATAATTGTACGATAATCCCGCTCTTGCCAGGCTTTTTTGAAACCTGTGCGCACCGCTTCCAGACGGAAGAGCTTGAGCCTCCTGCCGCTAAAGACTTTGTACTCTTCGAACTCTTTGAGCAAACCCTTTTCACGTAACTTCTCCAGATCAGATGCCTTGCTCGGATCAGGAATATACCAGCGCCCGCGCGCCTTGCTGCGCAGAGCGGCGTCTTTTTTGTCCAGGTTGCGCAGCTCCTTAAAGTTGGTCGAGAGATAACTATGGATCTGGCTGGGGACCTCGCCATCGTCATCGTAGCGTAAAAAATTCTGTTCCAGCAGGTCGGATAGTTCTAAAAACTTCTCATGTTTGAGCCAGCCACCAATCTCGCGCATATACAATGGGTGAATATCCTGGAACGTCTGTGGCTTCTTCAGCAGTTGTTGGCGGAGCCATTGAATGGCACTCGACTCATCGGTGACAATCAAGGGCAACTGCATCACGTCGTTCACCGTGAGACGCTTTTTATCATACTCGGCCACCTGTTCCGGCAGAAAATACATACCATCGCGCTCAGGGAAACGCTGCGCCAGACCTTCGTAGAACTCGGCAGCAGACAAGGGGACGGTAACGATATGCTGTACGTGAAAAGCAACCATGCGGTCAAAGAGCAAATAATCCATACGCTCAGCAATAACTTCTACCAGTGTCCCTTTGGAGACAAATACTGGCAGTTGCCGTAAATGCGTCCTGACAAAATCCCAGACACCAACTTCGGTACCGGCTTCCAATTTGAAGCGTTCTTCGAGACCTCCATTAGGTTTATACGCAGAAATAACGAGATCTTTCCCAACAGCATTTACGCCTGAAATCTGCTTTTTTGTCAACATGCCTTTATCAAGAACTCTTACGTCAGCGATCACAAACCCCGCAGATCCGAGAGCTTCTTGTAAAGAGGTCCATACAGCATTTTTAGAATTATGGAATTCTACCGTTATCCATCTGCCAGGCTTCAAAATGCGATAAGCCTCTGCGAAACATTCCACCATCAATTGGGTGTAATCACTCAGTAACTTATGTTGTGCACCGCTCATAATCGCTTCTTGACGTGATGCCGTAAAAACTCGCAGCCAGGCTTCCCAAAGGAAATTCAGCTCAGCATAGGGGATATTATCTCCAAATGGAGGGTCCAAAAATATATAATCAATGCTATTATTTTGTAGTTTGATATCAGTCAGACTTTGCGTGGTAACGACATTGCTGCGTTTTTTTCTATAGGGTATTGCCCCTTGCATCCTGTTTAGCTTGCCTTTCAGCACATAAGACGGACTGGGTTCGCTAACAGCGGAGCTAACGTAAAGAGTGCCACTTAATCCTTGATTTACCTGAGAAAATACATTCTTTCTATATCTATTTCTGCGCGTGAAACTAACCATAACGCTTTGTATGACATATTTCCACAACAATTTGTGTGAGGATGAGTGAAATGTTTCCCCTAATTCCCACAATCGTGAGACGGCTAGTAGCTGACGGGCGATATAAAAATCATGGACGTGCTTAATGCCTTCATGATAACCACGATATTGATCACCCCAAACATCACCATCTGCATAATTATGAAACATGAGCGGCTCTGTTGGATACCAGACACCTGACAAACTATTTTCAATTTCGGTTAATACGTTAAAATCCTCCTGATCAGGCTTTTTTGTTGCTACTTCGCCATTAAGCGTGTAATTAATTACCACGGGCTGCTGCACTACACGCGGCTTTGATTGATGCAGGATTGGATCAAGAACCATCTCTGTCTTGCGTATAAGCGTGCGTTTGTTCACATCTGCGCTACAAGATGGACAAGCGAATGTCTCGCTAACTTTGCCTAAATCTTCATCATAGGCAGAATCCCAGAATACGATATCTTCTGAACAGTTAGGACACGAAAACACATCAGACCAAACGGTATAGTTTATATTGCCATTACTTCCTGTTTTACTATCCCTGGTCTCATACATCCAACCAAACTCTGATTGAAAAGTTCGCAGAGCAGCTCTGGCACATTCCACAAACCCATGCACATCAGAACTAATATTATAGCCAGCAGTAATCAGAGTTGCAGCAGGCGAAAGATCATTGAGAATAGCTCGACGACTACCCAGTTTAGAAAAAGGTGTACCATGCTCATCAAGGACAGTATTATCCTCCAGAACTTTATAGCCAAGTCCTTCCACAGCCTTACGACTCTCACACAATTGTGCAGCGACCCCGGTCATCCCCGTCCCACAAAAGCCATCGAACACCACATCGCCTGGATTGGTATAATGCAAGATATAACGCATAATGGCTTTATGTGGCACTTTGGTATGATAGGAGTGAGCATTATAAATGGGGTCATTTTTACCTTCGCTCACATCAGCAGCAAAGGGTTCCCGACTATATGCAACACTCGAATCGTAAGGCTGCCCATACAGGCTGATAAACTCTGCAAGAAAGGGGTTTGGGCAGGCTGTATAATAGGGCGGATCGGACAGGGCTAAAATATCTTCGTCTGTGCCCAGGGGAAAGCCCTCGATTTTACGAAACTCAGGATCTTTGAGCTTCTCACGTAGCAGGTCTAAAAAATAGGCTCGGCGCGCCTCGTCGTTCTCAAAGCTGCGCCCAAGACATGCTACCGCTGCATGAAAGGCTGGCTCTTCTTTGACAAACAGAGACTCTTGCTCATATTGCTTGGTCACAATTTCTTCCTACTCTAGCACAATGCGAACTTTTTGCACGTCTTTTCCCCTTAGCAGGGTCTGTAGATAATTTCTGAAGCGTTTCTCCAGCTCGTCCGGGGCTACTGGCGAGCTCACCTGTCAATAGCGCGACCCGCAGATCATCCATCGGAATAGCGACCTTTGCCAGACCAGACAGGGCCTCATGTACGGCCTGGATAAAACCCTGGTCAAGTTCTTGCGGCAGTTGCTGGCAGGCAACAAATGTCTCAATGTCCATGCGATATGCGGCAGAGAGGAGATCCAGGCTGCTTTTCGTAATGGGATCATCCAGGTTTTCTAGCAACGTCTGCGTCCAAGCAGCCAGCAGCGTATCCAGCTCACTATCCAGGGCGGTCAGGCGATTATCCATCGATGCAGTAGCAACTGCGCTGGACAATTTAAAGTCACAATGCGGACACACGGGAGCAGTTTGCAGATCCTGCTCGCTCAAGGCAAAACATGTTTTCAGCGCAGCTAGCTGCTCTTGCCAGTATGCAAGTTGGCCCGCTGGCAGCAGATCGATGGTTGCCAGTTGCTTAAGCGCAGCCAGCCGCTGATCGTGCGTTAAATCTCCCTTGCGTCGATCCTCACTCCTACCGAGACGCGCCCTGGTATGCGCAGCGATATATGCTTTGCTGTAGTCTCCTTTCAGCACCCGCAAGCTTTGCAACGTCTGCTGACGAAAGGTAGCGGACTTACGCTCGCTAGCACTACTCAGCGCTTTCAGAACGTCAAACTTGCATGCTTGCATACGCGCAGTCAAGGCATGATCATTAGGCAGGGCCATCTCTGCTTGCGAGAGATAGTTTACGAATGGGTTCAACTCGATCAGCAGTTCACGGAGCGCTTGAAGATCATTGAGTAGCGTCAATCCCTGTTTTTGTGCACTGATTTCTTCAACGCTATAACGAAAATTCTTGAACTTCCCCGCCGTGGAATACACCTGAAGTGACTCCAGAAACGTTTTGGCACTTTGTAAGTCAGCTAACAGCGCAGTCTTCTCCTGCTCCACAATCACAGGCCGATTCCAGAGAGGATAGCCTCCCTGGAGATGCTGCTGCGTCTGTACCAATTCACCAAGTCTGCGCCCCACCTCTTTTTGCAACAAGGTAACGACGTCATCACTGTTTTGCGTAATCAACTGGGCACTGCCGATAGAAAGTCCTAGCAGCTCAAATAGAGCTTTTAACGCAGGCAGATTCCAGTCTCTAGGCCGCTCGATATGTTTAAAGTTACTTAACTCGTTGAACGGAGTCGCCAGCAGATCGTCCAGACCATTCGCATCAAATTTTTTTCCCGGGATAGCCAGCACGACATCTCCGCTATACACCAACGCAGCCAGCAGCACAACAAGCCATTCAGGCTCCAGGCGATAACGTTGCATATATTCGACGCCTGACTCCTCATCAATCAACTCAGCACGATTGAGGACCTGTCCCTGGCCCTTCTTTTGTAGCAGTTCCACAATAGCCTGGGCATACTTTGATTGCAGTGGAACGATGCGCTCACCATCCAGCAATTCCAGGGCATCCAATACTGCAAGGCCCTGTTGCGTTTTGCCAGCAGGTTTGAGCGTGCGCAAGGCGCTCTGAGCATTCTGCTGGCGGTTTTTACTGGTGATAAGAACGGAAAACGTCGGGTAATCAGGGGCCTGGTCCGCAAAGAGAGCAGCCAGACACGCGGAACTTAGCATATTGACCATATCGCGTACATTGGCACGCGAAGTGAAAGACGCAGAAGACTTTTTATCCAACCAGTCAAGTGGAGCCTTGCTTTTCCCCTGATAGGTCATCTCGAAGTCTGTCAAGAGATGTTCCTGAAGCCACTTGACCAGAGCATTGAGATAGCTCTCAGCCTTGCGTTGATAAGTGGATTTGGCCTGACCCGACGAGGTAAGGGCCAGCTCTGAGGCAGCAGCATAGTTCACTAAGGGCTGCGTAAACGCGCTATCGAGCCTGGGCAAGCGGAAGAAAACCTTATCGGTATCATTATATCTCCCATTGCGCGACGTGCGATAAGGTTGGAGGAAGTACAGAGAGAAATCACGACGAGGATGTGTCAGGTTGAAATCGTTGGGCGCGCCAAAGAAGAGATAGCCTGCACGCGTCACCTTACGCTCACGCCACTCCAATTCATATTGCCAGATGCGAAAATCGGCATAGAGCGTCTCATCACTACATTCCATCACCCGCTTGAGGGCATTGAAGTAAGCACGATTCAGCAGGTCATCGTCGATGCTCTCGGCGCGTTTCTCGATCAGAGCATCGAAATCGTCGGATTTTTCGAGGTCAAGATAAAACTGGCGGTTGTCAGGATTGAAGGAAATAAACTGACCACTCATGGTACGGTGAATTTCACCCAACACGTTATCCACGTGCGTCAACAAATCGTCGGCAGGCTCGCCCCCTAAATCGGCTACATTGGGATCATATAAGCACAGACTATCGCGCAGTTCTGTGGCCGTCGCACCAAGCGAGGCATGAATATCGCCAACCGTCAAGCGATGAATAGAAAGAGCATGATTGATGCGCAAAGCCATCGGCCTATACAGAGGTTGCGTAAAAGAGCGCTGAATACGCTCTTCCAATACATCGCTGCAGCGAATAACGGCACGGACATCAGGATATGTTCTAAAAGAGGCGTTGTCATGTAAAACAGGCCAGTAACTATCATAGCCGATCAGACCGGGTTCATCCTCCGGCACATCTTGAGCAAGCATCTCTTTCATAGCCAATGAAAGCGTCTTCAGTATTTCACGTTTCTCAATCACAGCGATGCGATCAAACGTATCGATATAATCGGGATGGATAGGGAAGAGGCGCACAAACTCATCGAGGCGCTCATTCATATTGCTGTAGAAGCGCGTAAATGGCGCGAGATGCTGGCGGATCTTTGTTTGCTGCTCCACCGTTTTCTTGAGCAGCCGCTCAGCTACCACAAATTTGACATCGCGGCGCGCAATCAACACCTGTTCGCTGCGATCTTTCACACGCTGAATCGACTGCGCGACATGAGCAAAGCGCGGATTATCAAAGAGCATCTCTTGCAAGCCAGCAATAAAGCGGAAACGCAGATTTTTACAGGCTTCACCCAACTCACGCAGAAAGTTAAGATCCAGAATTAATTCCTGATCTCTGCGTGTTCCCAAATAATCCAGCAATTCATCGACCAGGAGTAACAGGCCATGATCTGGAAAATGCTTATGAAAGACCAGCATCATTTCCTCAAGGGCCTGTTTGTTATTCATAATCTGATCTTCAGCGGGAAAACGATAATTGACGCCTAATTGCTCCAGGTAAAGCTCTAACTGTGCAACAAGCATATTGCGTAACGACATTGTCACAGCGCCGATCTCCGTGCGCAACACCTTGAATTTGCCAGCTATCGATGTGGCACTCTGGGCAACGGCGCTATGCTCAAGTGCACTCACCAGTTCAGCATGCTCAGCCAGAGCAGAGATCATCGACATCAAGTGTGACTTACCCGTGCCATAGTTGCCCACCACAAGGAGACCTTTGTTATCAGCTGGTTGCTCAAACTGGAGTTGGGGAAAGACCACGGAGGTCAGCTTCTCAGCCATTTCATCGGAGATAACGTAGGAACTAACCAGGCGTCTAGCCTGCGCAATTTCATTCGCCGCACGCAACTGAACAACAGTTTCAATTGGTTCAAACTGAATAAGATCTGCGTACTTCATTTTTTCCTTCATTCCATCGTATTATTTCTATTCATTGAATAATGCTGCACAGATACTATGAAAGACTGACAATGAGTAGTCCTTGTGCAGGATAGCGCTGATATTCAGGATGGTCCGGCGTGGCATACACCAGATGGTCATGCTCAACGCTACCATTCCAGCCCACCATAACCGTCTTGTCCCGCGATATCCTTTGCAGGAGTTGGAGCGGTATTTGTCTGAGAGAGGGGTCAAAGATCAGTTCAATATTGTCCAACAGAACGACTGAGGACTGTTGCGAGGTGACAATTTCAGCGAGCAACGGAAGCAATTGCAGAATACGTTGTTGCTCCGTTAAGTCAAGCAGCTTACGGCTTAATGCCAAATTGAGGTTTATATAGGGATACCCCTCCTGCTGAGCGATAGCATGGAGAACAGCCGTTTTGCCTTTAGCCGATGGAGAGACAAGAAAGATCAAGCGATTATAAAGCTGTCCAGCCTGCTCAAGCAAGAGCAGGATCTGCTCGGATAACAGAGCGGTCATGGATACATCTCCATCATTAAAAAGAAATATGCCAACCAGATCGCTATTGTAACGTATCGTAACGACAAACTCAAGAGGAAGCAGTTGTTGAGTAGGGCTTTCCAATTCTGAGTTGGGAGGGTGCAGCCACTCTCACGGAAAGAGCGAGCCTGACAGCAGGGCGCACTGGCGGACGCGATAAATCGGGTCCCTACGTTTTTTTGTGATAAATCGCTTATATCCTTCTATTCTTTTTTGAGAAGTTTTAAGAGCAAAAAAAAGCAACGAGTGAGATGTTTCCAGCCATTCATAGCCTGAGAACCGTAGGGACCCGATTATGCTCTTTGAGAAAAGAATCTGGCTATTCTGAAACACTCAGAAGAGACCGCAGACCGCCAGCAATTCATTGCCTACGGACGGTAGGGACCCGGTTCACCGCGTCCGCTGCCTGCCTGCTTCTAAGCTTGCCCGCAGAGATCATGACCGGATTAAATTGTCACAGAGCATTATCGCGTCCGTCTCTCCACCTATTTTTCATTTTATACGTCAAATACTTGTTTTTAATTTCTATCCCTATGTTCCCTTCTTTCATCCGTCTTATCCGCCGTCAACTCACTGGCAGAATTGGAAAGCCCTGAGTTGTTGAGTTGTTGGAGTGTTACCACTGCCAGACGGTGACATTTTGATACCTGACGCTGGTTGCCTGTCCGAAATCGCCAGCCATCAGGCCAAAGGAGCCACCTCCGGTCAACGTATCATTGGCAATGCCTCTGATGAGCGCTCCACCAGGGGGTACGAGGACACTGACCGGACCTGTCCAGGTGAGGCCGTTGTTGGTCGAGGTCCAGGCCCACAGGTTGCTACCACCTGTGCCACGCTGCGCAAATGCTGTGATGGTACCAGCCGAGTTGGCAATGGCACAGCCACCATCCTGGAAAATGAGACCCGCCGATCCCGCTAGCGTGGTCCAGGTTGACCATTGCGCGGCCTGTGTAGGGTCAGTGATACACTGTACGAGGCAGCTAGAGGTGAAACCAGTACCCCCACGCGTGACCAGGGTACGAACGATACTGTTGTCATTGGCAATACAGACGTCGTTCCAGGCGTCTGCAGTACCTGGCGTCTGGTAAGGGCTATAATGAGCAATATGATCTTGGATGGTCAGGGTAAGCGCGGGATGACGCGTGACGTTGTTAAGGCTGCTGAGGAGCGCGCTGTCGAGTGTGCGAACCATGTCTAAGCAGAATAAGGAGATAGTTTTCATATGAACATAGTCTTCACGAAACTCACCGGGTGGATGAGTAATCCAGAGCGTGGCTTCGCCGCTGCTTCTGAACAGGAGCAATTCGTTTTTGGAGCGCGTCGCCCCGGTTTTCCCTTCTCTCATGTTTCTTCCATGCTGCTACAAAGGTGGATTGCCTTTATGCAAGCACAAGGCATCACACGCGTTCTTTGTTTATTACCTCCCGGTCAATTGGCCGCCTATGACGATTTGCTTGGGACCTACCGTCAGGTGTTTGGTCAACACAACGTGCTTTGGGTGCCCATTGATGATTTTCACCTCGCAGAAGAGGTTCAACTCATCGATCAGATTGTGCCATTTTTAGCTAAGGCAGAACAGCAACAAAAGAAAACGGTCGTTCACTGCTCAGGTGGAGTGGGTCGAACAGGTCACGTTCTCGCGGCCTGGCTCGTAAGCTGTCGAGGAATGTCGAATGAGGAAGCGATTACGGCTGTGAAAAGACAAGGCAGAAACGCACGTGAGTCAAAAGACAAAAGGTTAGATGGACTTCTTGATCGATGTAGAGATGCCTTTTCTTCATGATGGTGTCACGCAAATCACTTATTTTTTGCAAGACATCCTCCGATGTTACCACTGCCAGATGGTGGCATTTTGATATCTGACACTGGTTGCCTTCCCGAAATCGACAGCCATCAGGCCAAAGGAGCCACCTCCAGTCAACGTATCATTGGCAGTGCCCAGGTATGCACCGTTAACGTACAGGTAGATCGCTTTATCTTCCACCACCATGAGTAGTGTATTTGTCTGCTCCCCTTGCTTGATGGCGGAGTTGCTCGTCGAGGAAATGAGCGTTGTTTGCCCACTCACAAGATCAAATGTCCCATCAGTGCCAACGCGGAAACGCAGGCCATTGACGCCATCCCCACGCCCGATCATGCCACCACTATCGCCCTGTACAACCGTCATGTCCATCTGGTAGGCAAAATTATGCCCAGCCATATTCATTCTGGAGCACACTTGGAATGAGCTCGCATGGGTAGCGCCCACAACGTAGGACCCATCATGAAAACCACAACTACCAACATTGCTTTGTGATTGCTCCCAGTCGGCAGCATCCGCCGCAGTCATCGATGTTCTCAGAACCGGAGTAAGGGTCATCACACTCTGATAGACCTGCTGTGGGGTCTGGTTCTGGATGGTAAAAATATGTCCACCATCAGCCTGGTACGCCGCCCACAACTGATCCAGCGTCTTGCCCGTCAGTTGCACAAAACACGCAGGTGTATAGGTGCCTTGCTGTAAGATGCGATTGAGTTGATCCACGATGTCGAAACGCTCGTTCTGAGTCAGCCAGAAGAGGAAGCGCGCGCCCGTATCATACGGATCGCTGAGATAGGTGGTGTTGGGAATATACCTTGCCGCTGATCGGTAGGTATCCTCGCGACGCGGTCCATATAGCTGACTGGAATAGTTCGCTATTGCTTCGGTCAACCAGGGCACATAGGTCGGATAATTCTGAACGACATGCGTCAGCTCGTGCGTGATGACGCCGGGATCATAGGGATTGGCGCGTGCATAGTCGAGATCGACTTCGATAAGATGCTGATCGGAGAATGTTTCGGCAGTCTGCGCCTGGGAGACTCTCCACATAGCTTAAGGTAACGACACGCGGGGCGGTCGCCGGGTTGGCAGCCCAACGGGTCACTAATTGAGGATAGACACTGGCAAACTTGTCCTGCGCATTCGCACTATATGTGCTCACGGTCGCATCCCCGTCCTGGATATCTAAACGGTAGGGAGTGCTATTCCCGGCCACAGTTGAGGGCAACGGAGTAGCGGGCACAGATCCATGCAGATGTTCCCCACAGAGGCAACAACTCATCGTCAGAACCATCAAAACAAAAAGCAGGCTAAAAAATCTTTTCATAGTGCAGCGACAATCCTCTTCGAGTGAACAGCCCTAAAGAGGAACATACAGCAGCAGAGGGAATACACGCAAGGAAGAGAGCAGCATATAGGACTATTGGACGGGTGAGCGTCAGATTTTTGCAAGCGGGTAGGGGCGGCGCTTGCCTCCGCCCCACAGGCCGTCCCAGGCACATCCAGGGCGCACGCGAGGTGCGCCCCTACCCGCTTGCTCCTGCCTCTACTCAACCGGTCAGGTGCTCCAGTGCAAAAAATTGACGGCCACCCCTATTGGACCCACTTACTCATGCTAGCCTCTGCTCTATCTTTGCTAGCAACTCGTGATCCTGGAAGGTCCGGGCCAGGCGACGCAGTTCAACGATGGTATCCAGAGGCAATAAGCCTAAATAGCAGCGATCTGCAGAAATATTCTTGTAATAGAATTCCCGCATAGTTGCAGAATCGTAGATCGTGCTCTCCTGGGCAAGCTTGAGTAGCTCAACCGCTAATTCGATAGAGACTAGCTTTTCAACTTGTAGCATGTTTACAAGGTAGTCTGCACCGAAGTAAACTGTGATCAATAGGTGAAACTATTCAGACTCGACCCAAAGAAGATTTCAGAGAGCTTCATCATGAGGCGGTGCACCATTTGACAATCTCTATTGGAAGGTGTTTAATAGGGAAGAGGCTCTGCTCTAGCCTGGATACCAGCCTCCTGCTGACTTGAAGTCATCTCCATACCAATCGCAGGAAGCTGACTTTTCTGTATGTCCGACAAATGGGTTCATCCTATACCCAAATACTCACTCCATTATTTAAGAGGACAGAAAGGAAACAGCATATGGAACGTTCAAAAGAGATAGACCCTACTCGAGGTGAGACAGAGCTACCTAATCGACTTCAACCAGACGGCCCTCACAAGTGGCGTGATAGTAACGTCATAACGTGGCAACTTCATGATAAGAAAGATCCTGAGCGCCATCGGGATGCTCCCGATACTCATGCCGACTCTTCATCTACGGACAAGATGCATGAGCCATCGGAGGCTCTATTGAATTCAGAGTCGGGGAGACTGTTTCAGCAGTATTTGGGCGATAAGAAGGCAGGGACAAATAAGTTAAGTCCAGAACAAAAGGCTATATTCAAGATAGATGCAGCTAACTTCCAACAGCACGAAAGCGCGAGGTTGGAAGACCTACTTGCGTCTATTACAAATACAGAGAGAACTTCACCACAAGTACGACAGATCAATGACAGTGTGGACTACTCGGTTCAGTACGTGAACAATTATACACCGGAGGCTGGAGGACAAGCACAACGTATTGTATTAGAAAGACGAAGAGATATTATCAAAGGCACGTTGAAGGATAAGCCGTTTGTAGGCCAGCGTACTGTATGGGAACAATATAAAGAGGACCTTTCTCGTAATAGTGACCATATTCCTGCTGATGTTAGGCAGGAAGAAACTGCATGGGCAGATCTTGAGTTAGAATTACTTGATAGAAGAGAAATGAGAGAGAAAGCGCGTGAATTAACACCTGAAGGAAGATCAAAAATGTGGGATAAATGGTATGAAGATGGTAATAAGATGAGTAAACTCACAGTAGCAGTAGAAAGAGACAGGTTTATCGAAGCGATAGAGAGCGTGAACCTGGAATTCGCGGATGCACATCTGGCGTCGGAAGGCTGGATAAGATCTCTTCACCCTGATGTTAGGGATCAAGAAACTAACATAATGAAGAATACATTCAAAGAGATATGGCGTGACCATAAGGAGCAAGACCCTGAGCCATCGGAGGTTCTATTGAATTCAGAGTCGGAGAGGCTGTTTAAGCGGTACTTATTCGATAGGAAGATAGGGACAAATAAGTTAAGTCCAGAACGAAAAGCTAACGACAGGATAAAAAACACGAGCTTCGGCCAAGATGAAAAGTCTGCGTTGTATCGCCTATTTGACAGTATTAGACCTTCACAGTGGACTTCACCACAAATGCGACGGACCTATGACAGTATGGACTATTTGCTTAGGAAACTGAACTCTACTCAATGGGATACCGAATGGTCTAGAGGACAAGCACAACGTATTGTATTAGAAAGACGAAGAGGTATTATCAAAGACACGTTGAAGGATAAGCCGCTTGCAGAACAGCGTTTTGTGTGGGAACAATGTAAAAAGGACCTTTCTCGTAATAGTGACCATATTCCTGCTGATGTTAGGCAGGAAGAAACTGCATGGGCAGATCTTGAGTTAGAATTACTTAGCAGAAAAAAAATAAGAGATCATATACGTAAATTAACATCTGATGAAAAATCAAATAAACAGGGAGAAATTGCACGGACAGATTTTGAGTCAGAAATACTTGGCAAAAGAGAGAAGAAGGCGCAAAGATTAGCACCAGAAGAAATATCAAAAATATGGGATGAATGGCGTAAAAAAGGTAATGATATGAGTGAACTTGCAGTAAGAGTAGAAAGAGACAGGCTTATCGAACAGCTAGAGAGGGCGAAACTGAAACCGACGAGTGAACGTCAGTTATGGGAAGGCTGGATAGAATCTCTTCACCCTGATGTTAGGAATCAAGAAACTGAAATAATGGAGAAGACTATTCAAGAGAGGGAGGAAAAGTATCAGCAGAAGAAAGCATCGGCTGCTAGAGCAACTGAAACAATGCAAGCTTCTTCCCTAACAAGATTAGGGTAGAGCCACATTATCTGGTGGATGAGCACAAAATAGAAACTAAATTTATGCTCAAATTCAAATGTTTCCACCACTTAATGTAACTCTACCCATACCTGTATCGACGTGGAGTTATTCAAAAGTTAACAGTAAAACTTAATGCCTTGATTAAAGAGCAAGACAACCATCCCTGTAGCTTTGACTACCTGTATGGTTGTCATAAAACGCTACAAAAATCTATAAAACGCTCTATTTTAAAACATTAGTTTCGAATACTCTTTGTAGCTCGCGTGAACTGGTCAGAACGGGGAAAATACGCATACCGGTCTCCTGGTGTAGACGCTCCAGAGCCTGCTGATCTTGTGGATTGAGCATCGCCACGGTGAGTTTATCGCGCTCACAACCCAGTGGATAACAGCGCAGTTCTTGTGCGAGGTCAGCGCTGATGAGCCGTTTCATCCTGATGGGAAGTTGGTGGGGTAGTATCTCCAGGTAAGGAATGCTCAGTAGGCGAGCTTGTGCGGCCAGTTCTGCCGCGCCAACTGGTTGTGCTAGCACCTGATGAGAGGCTGTTTCAGACGGCTCAAATCTTAAACGGGCTATCCTGGCTGCTGCGATACATTGCTGCACATTCCGGGATGGGATGGGATAGGCGCTATGTCCTATGGTCATGCTGTATAGCTGATATATGTCTGTACTGTGATCATTATGAACGTACCAGTGTAGTGCGTCCCATAAGCGTTCCTGAACAATATGGCCTCCCTGGAGGTTCGCATTCAGCAGCACAATATAAAAAGTAGCACCAGGTGCAAAATCACTTGACATCTGCGGCATCATGTCACGAAAATGACTCGTGCCAGAGGGCGATGCCAGGTGTTTCCTTGTTCTTTGATCTGTATGAGGATGCTGCACTAGTAAAAAGACTTTATCCGTTTTGCGTACAAGAGGACGTAGTGTGTCAAGATAAGGACGTGTATATTGATCTGCATGGGGTATCTCGCTCGCATACATTTTCGCTGTTGCGGTGAAGCGCAAGTGGATCGTGACCAGCGCCATCTGTGCTATCCCCGCATGCGTGAGCGATTGCATCATCTGGGCGATATCCCGTATATTTTCAGCTACGGCGTAAGTATAAGGATCTGTTGTATATGCGCGCGTAGGCAGATCGATGTCCCTCTTTTGTATCATCCTGCTGCTTTCTGGATTTGTGATATTTGTATGTATCTATGCAAAGTATAGCGCTATGTGATCATGAATAGCGCGTAGGTATGGTTATAGTCTTGTTAAGACTGCCTATTTATGGTTAAGATCAATCGATGCCAACCTTGAGTGTAAATTGTGCGATAAGAACACGTAAAGGCTCTAGTAGTGCGCCCATATGCAGTAGTATCTGGTCAATTTGTTGGCCTATGTCGAATAAGAGGGTTGCCATTGCTTCATCGTCGGAATCTGCCTGGGATGCTGGCAGAATAGTGCCGAAGATGGTAGAGATACTTTCTCGTACCAACTCAAGAGCATGATCCATCTGTTCAAGTGATGACGTGGCGGGTTCCTGATTGGCAAACTGCTGGACGAAGGAGAGGGCGTTGCAATTGCGCCAACTCTGCAACTGCTCTAGCAATCGTGAGTTGCTGGTAGTGGCAGGTGCGTGAACAGGTCTGCCGGAATGCAATGGGTCAGAGAGATCATCTCCCTGTGCTGATTGTCGCGGAGCAATGCCACAGGTTCTATTGAGAAGATCGAGCAAACTGCTGAGTGTATTACTCAGTAAGTGACATAAGGGTTCAATGCGTTCGAGCAAGTTTTCGATTTGCTGAAGCTGGTCCCATATATGATAGCGCATGTCTATCTGTGGCACTTTTTGGCTGCTAGACGTCATACATTCGGCTAGCACAATGCGGTACAGCGTATCCGTGGCGGAGAAGAGCTGTCGTAGGGTGAAGTCGAGTGTCTCCACATCTTGTACTGTTGCGCGACCTGTAAAATATACCAGCAGCCTTTCCAACGCGTCATCCACTATCAGGCTCGTGTCAGGCTGCCGCATCTGCATTATGTACCTCTTCATCCACCACCTCCACCAGGATTGCTCTCCCTATATAAAACGTACTGCTGCGATATAATCTCTGAAGAAAAAAAGCTAGCCAAGTGTCAGATTCATCACATGGTTTTGCATCTGCACGTTAGTAATAGTATGGTGTAGACGCTGCTGTGCGTCTTGCAGATGTGTATTGATCAGTGTGGTCACTTGCTCTGGAGACATAATAAACCCGATGATGCCCTGTACTTGCACGTTCGTGACTTCAAGCTGGCCTTGCCTGACTTGCGGTGTAACGACGATGGCACATGCATTACCGTAGATCTGGAAATCCAGAGAGATGTTCTGTGTTGTAATATGTGTTTGTGGGTTCTTCACAGGGTTAGATGGCGCTAAATTGAGTACAATCAAATTCGTAATAGCAGCTTCTCGTACTGGTATGACGCTGCCTGCTGACAATTCAGCAGCTTGTGTGGGTATCTGGTTCACGGCGCTAGTCATAGCCTGATCCAATTCTGCCTCGGCAATATTATGCAGATAAGGCTGTAGCACAAAAAGCCAGGCTACGCCTATGATGAGCAGGAGAAGCACAAACGTTGTCAGGCAACCAAAGATACACCCTACCCTGTTGCGGCGTCCAGTACGTGTGCGTGGTGAGGTATTGACGACGGCTGGAAACATTTTTAAATCCTCTATTTATTAAAATTTAATCTGTTGTAGTCTTTAATATAATAACGATAAAGCTAGCTTTGTATGTGACAAGATAGTTAGAATGTATCTCGGATGAGCACATGTTATCCTTATTGATTGCGAACCAGATGCTTTCTCCGCCTTTACCACTCGCGACGTAAAATTTCGTCCATCGAAGCGATGATGCGTGCACGCAATGCCGGATCATTATTGAGTGCCTGCGCAACCTGTGCGATGAGTTCCTGCTCTTGCTCGGCTGGCAATGCATAGCCTTTCTGCTGATGGACGGCGATGGCTGCTGTGCGACGAATCTTGTCTTCGTCGTTCATGACGGGAGGTGGCTGTCGTTCACTTGCCTGGCTGGTTGTGCCAGGAGGACTATCCCCTCTCAGCGGGTTCACGCCGTTGGCAGCGAAGGATACATCCGTGCCAATCAGATGAGCAGAGTGTGGCGTGGTCCGATCAATATGTACGACAACCGTTTGTGCTTCTTTATGTAGTGCGGTAATACGTCCTTCCAGGTAAATGACCTCTGATGCGCCCCAGTAAACGCGCTCTCCAACAGTGAGAAGCATAATTTTTGCTCCAGTTTTTCTCTATAATCATCTTGCTGTTTTTTTGTGCTCTCATTAGTATACGTTGTAGCGGCGCATCAGTTCCAACTATCCTACCCAGAAGGCGAGAAAGAGAGAGATCAAACCACTGATACGCATTGCATATCCCACGTAGATATCAATAAGCGGTTTCTGAGGATAAAACTGTACTGTAATGATGAATATACCGAATGTGAGCAGGAAGAATGCTAGGGCCATCAGAAAACTAAAACGTGTCTCTTTGACAAAAAAGAAATATGTATAGCGGACAAAGAGAACAGCGCAGCTAGCGGTTCGTGTGTTGCTAAGCACTGCTTGCGCGTTCGGACTCAACGGCGGGAACAAAGGTGAACATGCGAGGAGAACTATTAAGAGAGCTGTCACCACAAAGTGCCAGTGTTTCAAATTTCTGACATCTCGTTCTGAATCTTGAAGTGTACTGAGGAAAATAAAGAAATAGCTGATCGTCTGTCCTCCGTACTCGAACCAGAGCACGTTGAGGGTACCTCCGAAAAGACCATTGCTGCGTGGAAAGAGATTATCGGCAACAAGCCCGCTTACGCTGGCGACTGCAATAGTAATCATTGCCATGCCCAGAATGACGAGTTCGTTACTGCGACTTTTTCCATTCAGATAGAGAGCACGCATCGCAACGAGCACCCCCATGAGTGCTTGTATAACTAAAAGTACATTGACTGTTTGCTGTTGGCTCATGTTTCCTTGCCTTTCTAATTCGTAAAATGGTGTGAGAATTGAGTAATACGTATGTGTGAAAATTGGACCTTAAAGATGTTGCAGTATTGTTTCGTTCTCTATCAGTTGCCCCTCCCTTGTTGATAACTGTATACGCTTTTCTTGCAAGAGTATGCGCAGAGATGTTGCGATCCCTTTTGCGCTCAATCCTTTCAGTGTGGCTATCTCTGCGATGGTTTTGGTACCATCTGCCATGCTTAAAAAAGCAAGCGCTTGCTTGTCAGAAATAGATGTGGTGTCGTTAAAGGGACTGCTTGAGCGCATTGAGGCAGTGGACCGTACGCGATGTGGGATGAGTTCATATAATAGTATTTCTGACTGCCCGATACTGCGGAAGGAGCCTGCCGTGCTATCGGTATAGGGGGAACGAAAGAGTCCGCGCGGCTCTGCTATTGCCAGTGCCTGTTCCAGAATACGACCCATCATATGCAAAAAGGCTGGTCGGCATGGTTTCTTCAAAAATACGAGTATGACTAGCATATCTGGCCTGTTCTTGCTCGCGGTCAGTATTTGGCTTTGTGCGGGGGGAAGCGGTGTCGGGCTAACGACCATGCTACTTGCACAATAGTAAAGTCCGTAGCGTTTAAGCAAGGCTATCTGTTGCGCTGGAAAGAGAGAATCTACGACCTGAAGCGTCATGCCTTGTCGCTTACTGAGTAGCTGATCTACTGCTCTCTTGGTGTAGGTATTTATGACAATATGTTGTGGCATCGTTGTATCAAGCAGAGACAAAGTGCGTAATGTTTGTGTGACATCGCCTAGCTGGCTGCTCTGTGTGGTCCAGATTTGCATGACCTCTACCTTGAGACGCTGGGCCATTACTTCGCTCAACCATTGTAATGCCTCATCAAGTTGCCACATGGTCTCCATCGACCGTAGAAATTGGGCCAGAATGATGCCTTGATGATTCTGCGCATCGAGAATCATCTTTCCTTGCACTTCTTCATTCCGTTCCATAGAAATCTCCATTATTCGTGTTTTTGTATCTATACAGAATCAATAAAATATAAAGGATAAAAATCTACGAAATTGTGTAACAAAGGCAAAAGTTGTGTCCGCACTACTATGTGTTGAACACAACTATAAATCGCGAGACTATAAAATCTTGCGTTAGCTTTATGGGGGAGATGCAATTATGCACAGGCGCTCTACTTTTGCAGATAAAACCTGTGCTATGCTTTGAGGCTGTGCACAAACTTAAGAAAGCTCGGTGTGTTGGCTACGTTCAATAGGAGTATCCTTTCCTTTGCTTCTCGACCATTCTTGCAGGCTTGAATGGCTCAGGCAATGCCAATGACTTTATAATATCACATAGTATAGGAAAAAGATAGAGAAAAAATTGAAAACTTTTACCCTAAGTTTGTTGCAAAAATGTGGGTAATGTCAGCGCTTGCTTTTATATATTGGTGGATGTTTCCATGATGCTATTTCTTCTTTCCGCTAGGGAAGAAACACTCTATGTAACTTTTCTCTCATGACAATTAAACTCGCTCTTGAGCACTGAATGCTCCTGCTTCAACTCAATTTAGGAAGATGGATGCCCTATAAAGGTCCTATTGGTACTGTACTAAATTGTGTAACATGGTATATTATGTACGAGTTAAAATGCCTCTTTAATGAGAAAAATATCCGGTCTGGGACTCCTTAAAAAAATTAAGAAAGGGAAATTTTGCAAAGAGTTCCCATTACAGGGGAAGTAATCTTTTAAAAATGATTGCATATAGCGCTTGCTCTCTGGTTCTCATATGAACTATATATAAAAAGCGGGCCTGAATATATAGAAATTACACTATATATGTAAAACATTGGATATTCAGAAACTTTAAAGCGAAAGTCGTCTGTGACGAAGTGGATTATCTATGCAACCACAACGAGAAACTATGACAGACCGTCTTGCCGATGTCATTCAAGTCATCCATCTTGGGGGCAGAACAGGTACTCTCACTGTCGAACGCGGCGAGGACAAGAACTTGGAAGAGGGCTTTATCACGTTTGTTCATGGATGTGTCGCCGATGCAAGGGTGAAGCAGCAAAACGGGCTAGCTGCATTCAACTATCTCAATACATGGCGGCTCTGTCGTTATACTTTTATCAATCATGCCCATAATGGTGCCTCTGCTTCCCCCCCGGCGCAGAATAGTTTCTCTGCTGGTGCCCCTCTGGTGAATACCCTCTCTGCAAAAACAACAAAACCGTTGGGTCTCATGAACGATGCCGAATATTTCAATGGTTCACGTGGACATTCATCTTTCCCTCTGCGTTTACTGGCTGGTGAAGCATTGTTACAGCATACAGGCAATATACCACTTTTGCGCTTACAGTGGCGCTTACTTTTGCTGGTCAATGGGCAGAGGAGTGTAAGCGAGTTAGCGCGTCTGCTGGTGCGGAACCCTAGCGAGGTGCAAGGATTACTTGACGACTTAGAGCGTATGGGTCTCATTCAGCAGTAAGTACATATGCAAAGGAGAAGTACTTTTCATGTTTGTTTTTACCTTTTTTCAGTCTTTTAGCAAGAGATTATCTCTTACGGTTCGTCTATCGCTGCTGCTGGTTTTGGCGGTTGTACTGCCCTTAACCATCACAGTTGTGGGCAGCGTGCAGATCTTGCGCCCTACTCTCCTCTCTCAAGCAGAGGTTCAGATGCAGAATGACGCAGAAACCCATGCACAAGATATCGATAGTCTGCTCATTGCTCGTTTAGAGAATGTCGATGCTCTGGGCCAATTTTTTGCGATCCAAAAGTTCCTGGCTGGTGATGATGTCTACAAAGAGCAAGCACTTGAAGAGTTATCTGTTGGAGCTCACCTTGACGCAAATTATAGCAACTGGGCGCTATTTAATGTCCATGGCGTTGTGCGCCTTGCTTATCCAAATAATCCTAGCCCTGAAGGAAAATACATGATTGCACCTGACGTATTGCCAAAGTTGCAGGGTGTCAACAAATCGCTTATTTCCAATGTGTATTATGACAATAATACGCATATGGCTTTTCTCTATATCTATGCTTCGATTACTTCCCCAAGCGGCCAACTGCTTGGGTTTGGACGCGCTACGCTCCAACTCAGCAGTATTTGGACCGAGGTGAATAACGAGACGATTGCTGCTCCCGGCAGCTATGCTACGATCTTGGACAATAATGGTGTGAGTATCGCTTATACGAATACCGATACGACGTTGACCACGCTCCCCCAGGGTCTTTTCAAAGCGGTTGCTCCGCTCTCGTCACAATTGCAGCAACGCATTCGCAACGAAAATCTCTATGGGAACAACACTAATACTCCTGTGAGTGTTTTGTCTGACCCTACTCTGGCACACATGCTGCAAGATGCGCAAGGACCTGCCACGTTCCAACTGACGCCTGCTTTACAGGATCAATCATTCCAGGCCTACCGTGCCAGCACCCTGGTTGTGCCCTGGACGTATGTGGTACTGCGACCGATGAGTACGATTACGGGGGCTGCCAACCAGCAGGAGTTGTATCTTGTTTCGATTGCTCTCGTGGCAACTTTGCTGGCGGCTATTGTGGGTCTCCTCCTTGGGCGCAGCCTCACGGAGCCTATTCTCAACTCGGTTGCGTCCTTGTCTGGTAGTAGTCAGATGTTGAAATCGCTGGCATCGAGTGAGCGGGTGACGGCCACAGAGCAAAAATGGATCGTTGAGTCTTCGCAAACTGGCCTGAGGTCGGTGCAATACTATGCGGGAGCTACGGGGATTGCCGCGCGCAAACTGGATGAAGTCGGCGGGGAAATGACGCGAAACTGGGAGAGATTCAGCGCTCAGCAGACTATGCAACGTCTGGAAGATATTGTTGAGGCTGCTCATTATATTGAGAAGGCATCGTCTCATCAGGAACAGAGTAGTCAGAATCTCTCTACCGCTATTCGTATCGCTACACAGGTAACGGATCAACTGGTCTCGGGTGCCACTTCTGCTGCTGACGCTGCGAGGCAGTTGGAGTTCGTTATCGAACAGTTGCGCCAGGTGGTTGGTAAGTAGCACATGCAGAAAGATGGTACAAAGATGAATATATTTGGTCAATACAAGCGTGCTTATTCTCTCTTTATGAGTATTTTCGTACTCTCCGCTCTTATGCTGGCGTCCTGTACGAGTAACGCAGGAAACGCTGTCATCGGCCAATCTACTGGGAGCAAAGGTTGTACCAGAGTCGGTATCCTCCTTCCTGATTTTACAACCTCAACGCGTTGGGAAACCAAGGATCATCCCTTGCTTATACAGGCTGTCAAGGCAGCTATTCCTGGCGTGCATATCGACTACAACAATGCTCATGATAATTCTGCGACGCAACTGACTCAGGCTGAGCAGGATCTAGCGAACGGCGATTGTATCTTGATCGTCGCTCCGCATGATAGCGTTGCCGGTGCTGCTATTGTTACGAAGGCCAGGGCTGTCAATGTTCCCGTGATTGCCTATGATCGCCTGATTGAGTCGAAGTACCTCAACTACTATGTCTCTTTTGATGGTGTCAAGGTCGGTGAGCTGCAGGGTCAGTATATCGCTGACCATTATCTGTCCTACGAGAAGGACGGCCAGGTCAATATGGCGGTGATCAGCGGCTCACAGACGGACGAAAACGCGTTGCTGTTCAGCCAGGGCTTGCATGTGGCCCTTGATCCCTTGCTCGCCAGTGGTGCGCTCA
Organism: uncultured Chloroflexia bacterium; assembly: GCA_963802635.1. Taxonomy (GTDB): domain Bacteria; phylum Chloroflexota; class Ktedonobacteria; order Ktedonobacterales; family Ktedonobacteraceae; genus CAVTLG01. Next base: position 795,482 of record CAWDJJ010000002.1, read on the forward strand.
AGATTGTGTATGAAACATTTACGCCCGACTGGAATGCCAGTACTGCACAGAGTGAGATGGACTCGGAGCTGGCAGCTACACAAAATAATATCCAGATTGCCTATGCGGCAAATGACGATATGGCTGATACGGTCATTGCGGCTTTGAAGACTGCTGGATTGGCTGGCAACGTCATTGTAACCGGCCAGGATGCTACGATTACGGGCATTCACAATATCCTGACAGGCGAACAAAGTATGACAGTTTACAAGCCCATTGCACACGAGGCACAGTCTACCGGTGCACTCGTGAAAGCTCTTTATGAAGGGACTGCTGTCAAGACGCTGACAAAGGGCGCGACAACGGCAACCTTTGATGGTGGTAATATTCCTTCTATTCTCGATGCACCCATCGCAGTTGATGCTGGCAATATCGCCTCTACCGTGATTGCGGATCAGTATGTGACGAAAAGCGAGGTATGCGCCGGTATTCCTGCCGGAACGGATAAGGTCTGCTAACACGGAAGTATGCTAAGATATGTTTGGTTTCAGCTTGCTACTGGCAAAAAGTGTGCGTGTTCCAAACACTATCTTCGACCGGGCGGGTTCCTCGTGGTGTCCGTCCGGTTTTCGTCTGTGTTTTAAAATGCTGTTTGAAGAGTTGCCGCAGATATGGTATCTTACAGGTGTATTTTGTGCTGCTGTGAGGTGTGGTTGTCATCATTCCTCCTTTCCGAAAAGAGCAATTTTACGTCGTATAAACATATGTCAGATACACCTGTTGTCTGCTGTAACTCGTTGCCATTCAGTGTTGTGATGAAGGATTCATTGGTAGACTTATGCACGAGAAAAGTATTTACACATTAGAGTACCCGAAAATTCTGGCGAAAGTTGCGCGTGAGGCAGCTTTTTCGGCTAGCAAAGAATTGGTGACGGCATTGGAGCCGACACCTGATATGGCAGAGGCAAACCGTCGACTGGCCTTCACTTCTGAAGCTTCGCGCTTGATTGATCTGAATGCCGATATTGGTGTGCGTGGTGCTCATGATATTCGCCCTCTTCTCACTCGTGCAGCCCGTGAAGGTGTCCTGTTGCCCAGTGACTTGGTGGACGTGCTGATGACTGTGCGTAGCGCTCTCTATGTATCACGCGCACTGGAGAAACTGGATGCCGAGACGTTTCCGCTACTGCATGTGCTTGGCTCTGCTATTCCTCTGCGACCACATATCGTGCGTCGTATCGAAGAGACGGTGAACGATGATGGTGAGATACTGGATACCGCCAGTCTCACTTTGCGTAAGTTGCGTTTCGATTTGCGTGGAGCAAATCAGCGCTTGCAAGATCGCTTGCGTACGCTGGTGAATGAGTTTGGCCCGTCCTTGCAAGAAGCCATTGTGACGATGCGCAATGATCGTTATGTTGTGCCAGTAAAGGCTGACCAGCGCAGTCATGTACGTGGGATTGTGCATGACCAATCGTCCAGCGGAGCAACTGTCTTTGTAGAGCCGCTGGTCGTTGTTGAACTGAATAACCGCTTGCGCGAGTTGCAAGCGGAGGAGCGTCAGGAGATCGAGCGCATCCTGCGCGAACTCTCTGGCGAGATCGGTCGTGAGGCTGAGGCGCTGCAGCTCGCGGTCGAACGGTTAGCAGAGTTTGATTTGCACCTGGCGAAAGCTCGTTATGGACGTATGACGCGTTCAAGTGCGCCTCGACTGAATGAGCAGGGGCACATCAATCTGCGCAACGCGCGTCACCCTCTGTTGACGGGCAAGGTTGTGCCGATTAATTTCCACCTGGGGCGTGACTTCTTTATGGTCGTTGTGACGGGTCCGAACACTGGTGGAAAGACGGTCGCGCTGAAGACGGTTGGTCTGTTGACTCTGATGGCGCAAGCTGGCCTACACATTCCCGCTGATGACGATTCGGAGGTGGCGGTTTTTCAGGAGGTGTTTGCTGATATCGGTGATGAGCAGAGTATTGAGCAAAACTTGAGCACATTTTCGTCGCATTTGGGCCGCATCATTGAGATCCTACGTCGCATTGAGGAAGCGCGCAAGCGTGGGACACCTGATATTCGTGGCAAGATGGCGGATGAGTTGCTCAAGCCAGACGAGAAGCGTCCGGTGAATGTGCTTGTGCTCTTTGATGAACTGGGAGCGGGTACTGATCCCAGTGAGGGATCGGCGTTGGCGCGTGCTATGCTGACGTTCTTGCTGGATCGTCATGTCACCACGATAGCGACGACGCACTATTCGGAACTGAAGGCATTTGCCTATGAGCAGGCTGGCGTTGTGAACGCTGCAGTCGAGTTTGACATTGAAACCTTGTCGCCGACATACAAACTCAATATTGGGCTACCCGGTCGTAGTAATGCGCTAGCAATAGCACAACGTCTGGGATTAGATAATCGCATTATCAAGGGCGCGCGTAGATTCCTGGGCAATGTTGGTGTGCGCATGGAAAATCTGCTGGAAGGCTTACAATCCGAACGCAAGGTGGCTGAGGACGAGCGCTTCCACCTGAATATGGAGCGCGTCGAAGCGGAGTATCAGCGCAAGCAGTTGGAGGAAGAGCGTCATAAGCTAGAAGAGCAGCGGGTCAGGGTTTTGAACGAGGCGCGTGCTCAAGCCAGCCGTGAGCTGGATACTGTGTTGCGTGAGTTGGCGAAGATCAAAGCAGAGGCCACGCGTGGACCTGTACCGCAGGAGCGCTTGAACGAAGCCCGGCAACGCGCTCGTAGCCTGGAAGAGCACGTAACGCAAATTCCCGAGCCACGTCGTCCGCGTCAGAGCAACCCAGAAGAGGAGCGATTGGAGGGTCCATTACAAATTGGTGATACGGTGCGTGTGCTGAGTTTTGGGCAGAACGCAGAACTGCTGGGACTTTCCGCTGATCATAGTGAGGCTGAAGTACAGATGGGCGCGTTGCGTTTTCGTGTCAACGTGGACAATATTGAGCGTATGAGTAAGCGTAAAGCTGCTGCTGACGAGCGAGAGCGCCCAAATGTAACGTTGCCTGATCTGGAGGCTCGCCCGCCAGTTACGATGCAACTGGATATGCGTGGCTGGCGTGTTGAAGATGCCCTGGAAGAGTTGGAGACATATCTTAATGATGCGGTAATGTCGGGCATGTCTTCAGTGCGTATCGTGCACGGCAAGGGTACGGGCGCGTTGCGCCAGGCTGTTCGTGAGCAACTGGCCCATCATCCATTAGTAAAATCGTACACTTCTGCACCACCCAAAGAAGGCGGGGATGGCGTGACCATTGTCAAGCTGAGCGCGTAGGTAGCTCGCCGTCCGACACTACAGTGTCACATGGTTTTGAACCATGCCTAAACAGGCGGAACTCAACCCAAAAAGCAAGCGGTCAATAGAACGCTAGATTTTTTGGAACTATTTGGAACAGTTGATTTGAAGATCTGCCCTTCAATCGCTATAATGGCTGTACAGGTTGTACTCGTGGAAATTTTCTTCCGCAAAAGCCTGGTGTATAGTATTTTACCCACATTTCGCGGGTGAACATACATTTTGGAGAAAGGCTTTCGTTCTCTCATGAGAATTCTTATTACAGGTGGGGCAGGCTTTATTGGATCGCATATTGTCGATCAGTATAGGGCAACAGGACACGAGGTTGCCGTCGTCGATAATCTTTGGAGTGGGGGCGGTGGCAAAACTACCAACCTGAATCCACAAGCGCGCTTCTATCAGGCAGATATCACAGACAACAAGCAGGTTACACGTATATTCGACGACTTCAGGCCAGAGATCGTCAACCATCACGCAGCGCAGGCCAGTGTCGCCATATCGGCGCAAGATCCTCAACTTGATGCACGCATCAACGTACTCGGTCTGCTCAATGTGCTCAGCAATACAAGCCGTATTGGAGCACGCAAGATCATTTTCGCCTCCTCTGGTGCTACCTATGGTACACCTGTGCGCTTGCCTATCGACGAAGAAACTATGCAGCGCCCGGAGTCTCCTTACGGTATCACGAAACTGGTGGCGGAACACTACTTGCGCTATTGGCATGAGGCCAATGGACTAAACTACACAGCTCTACGTTACGGTAACGTCTATGGTCCGCGCCAGGACCCCAACGGTGAAGCAGGCGTCATCGCCATTTTCGCCAAACGCTTCCTGGCCCATGAAAGTGTGCGCATCGATTGGGATGGTGAGCAGCGCAAAGATTATGTTTATGTAGGTGACGTGGCACGCGCAAATGTGCAGGCCCTTAATCGCGGTGACAACGATATCTTCTGCATCGGCAGCGGACGAGCGGTCCCGGTCAACGAGATCTACAAGATTCTCGCAGAGATCACCGGCTACGAACCAGAGATCACCCGCGCCCCCAAACGTCCCGGAGATATCTACCAGGCTTACTTTAGCGTCGGCAAAGCTGAACGTATCCTGAATTGGAAAGCAGAAACGCCTTTCGAAGAAGGCGTCAAAGCAACTGTCGATTTCTTTCGCTAAGCAGTAAACGCAAACGTTTTTACTGGTTAAAACAACAAAAAGGCACGGTACTGTTGAATGAGCGGGTCGTGAGTGTCACATGGGATACTGTGAGACTGGCGAAAACAACTATCCAGTTATTCTAGAAAACCACTTAAAAAGGGAGACACCTATCAAAAGGTTCGATAGGTGTCTCCCTTCCAGACCCAATCCTCAATTCGGGGTGTCTTATGATTGTTGAAGGGGTGTCTGATCCAGAGTATCTTGTTTCAGCGTCGCCTTTTTCCTTGTGGGAAGTGGAGGCAGAACAAGGATAACTGGCATAGATTGCAGAAAGTGCGTTACATTCGCGATAAGGTCACGTTGCCCCACAAACCAGACCAGTACTCCTCCTGCCAGGAGAAGGACAAGGAATTGAATGGTGAGAGGTGCATTCCGCATCGCTCGGATCAATCGAAAATCGTCCATAGCTGATATTATCCTCCATAAAAAATGTTAGGATAGGGACCAGGAACTACGATAGACTCATAGCAGCCAGGTCCCGACTAGCGCTGTATCAATTCTCATTGAGCTGACATCTGATGGCGGGTAGATATCAGCCTTACTCCTCAATGATGCAGCGGCCAGTAGTCAATTACATGACTAATCCTCATTATAGTATAAAGTTTTCCTGAGAGCAATACTCATTATTTTTTCTCCCCTACCAATAATATCTTTTCATGCAAGAGTAGCCCGATTAGGTAGTCATTATCAATTTCTATTATGCAAGAATAGCCCGATTAGGTAGTTCTCCCATGTGAGCCTAGAGCAACTATTTCGTTCACATTACCACAGACGCGAGTGTAATCTCACTCATACATTGACCTCTCCGCAACTTCGAAAATTATAAGATATCTTCGTAAGATATCCTACTTGCAACCTCGTCTTATGCCTCATCTTCTCTGCCACCTTAGATTTAATTTCATCATGATGAAATTGAGAGAGGACTTGCAACCTCGTCTTATGCCTCATCTCCTCTGCCACTAGAGCCTTCACAGTTTTATACATACAAAACTGTGACTTACAACCTCCTCTTATTGATCCAACTTGAATTGTCAAGAGAAATCAAGTTGGCTATGGCAATGTCCATGAAGATAGCATCTCTTCGATTTGATCCAAGAGGGGAATATTGGCTTGATCCGCGCCGTCATGCAACATCCTCAAGCCTCCCATTCGGGTCTTCCGCTCCTTTGGTGAAAGATGAGCTTATCAGGAAGAGGCTCTTTTTCGCAATTCGCTCCTGAAGCCCAGACGGATTTTTCCGATCTTGTTATTGCAGACCTTATCACCAAACCAGCGGGAGACCCCCCATTCCTCCGAAACTGAGCTGAATTTGCATTGACAATAATAGATAGTTTACCTTCCAGCTCCCCAAACGCACTGATCGCTCTACAACTTACAATACCCACGACTTTGACAAAGAGCAGACAGCTTCCAGTCCCTCAAGCCTATAACATATACACAATTGGGAATATGAAAGGAGACGCAGAAAGAGAGGAGACTTGCAATCTCTTCACGCATTGACCTCTTCGGGGTCTTTTTCTGCTATGCACATGAAGATGGACTTTTAAGATACTTGTGCAATGGCAACTGCTAGCCGAAAGAGTAAGATACCAAAAAAATATCAAAGACAAGACGCCATGAGCGAGCTGTTAACAGTCTCTGAGGTTGCGGATATTTTGCGCGTTGATGACACTACAGTGAGACGCTGGGTCAAGCAGAGTGCACATGAGGCGGTTATCCTCCCTCACGTTAGTGAGAGGCAGGGCTACTGCATGAAATGGGAGCCGCTGGACGAAGGAGGGGTGACAGCCCGCTTGCACTTAGATCCACCCACATCTGTCAAAACAACGCACCAGGCAATTTTCATTGGTGAAGAGCCTCTTCTACCTTTCACAATTCCCCACGAGGCAGCTTTTGAGTATCCTTCGGGTGTCTTCTAGCATCCTTCCTCCCAATCTCTTTTATGCTTATCCAGATAAACTCTCCCCAATCCTCCCTTAGATCCACGGTTACTACCGAGCCTATAGCACGACTTATCAATCTATAACACTTCCCAGCAATATCTGTTAACCAGTCGTTGCATCTCGTCGTGGAGCACAAAGCTACAGCCTGCGCTGTTCACTTTGCTGGTAGTGGCGTCTTTGGTTGCATCTCGTTGATTTAAATATTGAAGGATATCGATATAAAAAGACGTTCACAGGCATTCACAGACGTTCGCAGACATTCACAGACGTTCACAGGCATTCCTACCGAAGGAAATGCTGATCCGTAACATTTGCCACCATATCCTTAGCATTTGCCACAATAGGAGAGCAAGAACAAAAAGATAAGGATCTGTAGCAGTCAGTGAGCACGTGTAAAAGGAGAGTCGTCTTCCCGCTGCCGCCATGACCAAGTAGAGGCTTTTTTATATCATACAATCACTAGAAAATCACTATTTTTGTAATATTGGATCTCTATCCTTGCGGGGGAAATGTTGGGAAACGGGGTAGGGGCGTGTCCTTGCGACCGTCCCCAGGGCGCACGCGAGGTGACGCCCCTACCCCGTTTCTCCCTCACGGACGGAGATCCGTAAGATTGCCCAGGCGATTGTGGAAGGGTGTCCGTATATACAGACACCTCCAACGAAAGGATATCTTCTAATTGCTAGACTCAAGGATCTTTTCTTCTAATTGCTGGGCTTTGTGACCAATGGCTTGCAGTTGCTGTAAAATGAGCTCTCTCCTCCTAGGAGTCGGTTGAGCTTGATAGGCGTCAATAGCAGTATCCAATAATGCAAAGACGGTCTCTTGCCGCCTGGCGACTTTGTTGACTAATGGTTCAAATACAGCTTCTTTTTCATCTGCTGTTGAAGAAGTTTCCTTGAAAACCTGCCGAACATGTTGACGGATATACTCTGTGTTCACACTCCCTTCACGGAGCTGCTGAAGAAGAGGTGCACGCTCTTGTGGAGTGGGCAGTTTCGCGACTTCCTGCAAAGCACGAAGAGAAACTCCTGGCTGCTCTTCTAGGAGCTGCTTCACATCGTCAGGAAGACGGAGGAGAGCTAGACGGTCTTCGATGTAACTCTTATTTTTTCCGATCTTCTCAGCAAGTTTGCGAACCGAGTACAGATGAGGGTTTTGACCGATGAGTTGGCGAAACATTCCCCCTTCTTCTAGAGGTGTCAGGTCACGACGTTGGATGTTCTCGACGAGGCCGATCTCCTGCATCTCCTCATCGGTATAGGCGACCACTTCACAAGGAAGTACCACAAGTCCAGCTAGTTGAGATGCACGAAATCGACGTTCTCCAAAGACGAGTTGAAACTGTCCCTGGACGGTTGGATGAGGTCGGACACGAATCCTGGTCAGCAGACCATGCTGGAGAATTGAACGAGCAAGCTCTTGCAATGCTCCCGCGTCAAACGTTCGACGTGCCTGAAATGGGCTTGGCTCAATCTTTTCCAGGGCAATATCCATCAAGCTTCCAATCCGATTGGGAAACAAATGATCTGGAACTGATTCCTGTTGGGGTTGCTGGTGTGTCTGAACGCCTGGGAGCATTCGACTAGCATTCGGCTCTGTCGCCATACGTATTTCCTCTCTCTCGTACACGATCTCCTTGTCCTATCGTTATGTATAGTATGAAAAAGGCATTTCAGATTAAGGAGCTTCCGATCTCGTCTTCACGATCTTCTCTTTGATTTGAGGCTATTCTATCACACTGGCGGTAAAAAAAGTGTTCTATTTCTTTCATCGGGAGTAATACAAGAAAAATACTCCTGTATTGCTAGACGAAAAGCATCTTTTCGTATATAATAGGAGAGAATTGAGCCAAGCTGGTTAGCGGTGTGTCAATTCTCTTTGCTTGTCAGTGCACGCCTTGGCGGGTAGGTTCTGGCAAGGAAATCCTCAGAATAGGGATGCAGCGGCCAGCTAGCTTTATTCGCGCCCACCAGATTATCCTCTTCAAGCCGCCACAAAGATCGCCTCCGGTGATCGTACTGCTGCTTCTTTGGCTTGGTGAGCTAATTCATTGGGAAGTGATCAAAGAAGAGATTCTCTGATCAACAGGGTAATTTCCAAGAAATCAACAGTTTCCAGGATCTTCATTCTTTCGCGAAGGGTATCTTCAAGGACATTGAGGCAGTTGAGGCAGGCTTGATCCTACCCTACAGCAATAGGTGGGCAGAAGGGCAGATTACCCGCCTCAAGCTGATCAAGAGACAAAGCTACGGGCGCGAGTCTTCCCCTCCTGCGGAAGCGCGTGCTGCACCAAGCTCAGGAAAGTTCCTTCTGGACTGCCTGGGCTTGATTCATCAGAATTGCGGGAGAGCCGTTTAAAGTTTGTATTTACACCTGTAAACGGAGGCAGGTCTCCACGCCGCAACGTTTGATGATTACGCCGTTGGCTGACGCATAGACTCAATCAAGACCCGCGCAACTTCTGGACGCGAGAATTCACGGGGTGGCACCTCGCCTGCTTGCAGCATCAGGCGCACTTTTGTCCCGCTTAACGTCACATGCTGTTCGTCGCCATGCGGACAGGTCTTCTGGGATGCCATCGCATCACATGTACGACAGAAAAAGGTGTGATCAAAGAAGAGCGGCGTGATGCCTAAAGCCGCAGCGTCAAACTCGGCAAAAATATAGTGCGCATCATATGTTCCATAGTAGTTGCCCACGCCAGCGTGATCACGTCCCACAATGAAATGCGAACAACCATAATTCTTGCGCATCAAGGCATGAAAAATCGCCTCACGTGGTCCTGCATAGCGCATCGCGGCAGGCAATACACCCAGGACCACACGGTCTTGCGGATAATAGTTTGCCAGCAACACCTCATAGCAGCGCATACGTACGTCTGCAGGAATGTCGTCACCCTTCGTGTCACCAACCAGCGGATGCAGATAGAGGCCATCAACTGTTTCCAGAGCACACTTCTGAATATATTCATGCGCACGGTGCACAGGATTGCGCGTCTGAAAGCCTACAATACGTCGCCATCCACGCTCGGCAAATTGCGCACGGGACTGCGTTGGCGTGAAACGATACTGCGCGAAAGCCTGCGACTGCAAGGCAACCACACGCACTGGACCACCCAGCAAAACATCACCTTGTTGGTAGACGACCCTGACGCCAGGATGCGCCTCATCCTCGGTACGATAGACTTGTTTTGCCTCGTGCCGCTTATCGTAACTATACTTCTCCTGGATCGTCAGTACGGCTTGCAACACCCCTTGCCCATCTACCAGCGCGGCCTGTGAACCTTCCGACAGTTTATCAGCTTGCTCAGACGATACCGCCAGCGTAATAGGTACAGACCAGGGCAATCCATTACTCAGGTGCATGTCATTGACGACGCCCAGATAGTCCGCGTGGTTCAAGAAGCCCCCCAACGGACTATAAGCCCCGATAGCCAGCATCTCCAGATCTGCCAATTGGCGCGAGGCAATCGTAATAGTAGGGAGACTACGCGCGCGCTCCTGCAATTCGGCACGCTCAGCTTCTCCTGCTAGGTTCAATATCAGTTCTCCTCCATGAGGAGCGATCAATCCATCGGTCATATTTTCCCTTTTCTTTGCTATCGTCATATGCTACACAGACCATATTGCCTTGCATTCAGATGAGAATTGTGCAGATGCACAATTCTAGCAACGAGAGTTGCGTTTCTGAATGCTTATGGGTACCAGGCAACGCTGAACAAATACAAAGGATTGCCCGCACATGCTGGCCTCCACGCTCTTCTCTGTCCTTTTATCCAGATGGGTCTTAGAGATATCCCAGGGCCTCAAGGCGATCAGTGACGAGCCTGGATTCATCCTGATTTGCTTCTTGCGGATCAAGATAGCCAAGCTCCTCCAGCCGCGCAAAAATGCGCTGAACACTCTCCTCAACCGACTCTTTATCCGTCTCGACCACCAGTTCGGGATGCTCTGGCTCCTCATAGGGATCATCTACACCAGTGAAACCCTTAAGCTTCCCCTCATCTACCAGCTTATACAGCCCCTTGACATCGCGCTGTCGGCATACATCAAGCGGACACTTGACATAGATCTCCACAAAATTGCCAATCTCGTTGCGCGCCCATGCGCGCGCCTCGCGATAGGGGGCTATCGCAGCGGAAATACAGATAACCCCGTTACGGCTGAGCAAATTTGCGACAAAGGCAATACGCTTAATATTTGTATCGCGGTCCTCGCGACTGAAGCCCAGGCCCTTGCTCAGATGAGTACGTACCACATCCCCATCCAATACTTCTATGTTGTGTCCGCGTTCTTTCAGGCGCTGTTCAATGATGCCAGAAAGCGTGCTCTTGCCAGAACCAGAGAGTCCTGTGAACCAGATAGTAAAGCCGACATTCGCCATGAATATTCTCCTTGATTGCTATGCTCAGGATAGTAGAGAAAAGAAGTAAACTTATTTGATCATGTATATCAAGTTACCCCTCCTGGTGACATATTGTAGCATCCGTTGCGCTTAAATACTATACCTCAGCCAGATATGGCGATTTTTTGTGCAGAATCGCAATAGCTGTGCCATTGTTTATGGATACAATACCTACACCTGGGGGGAGAGGTGCATCACAAGTACGGAGACGCGGTGATGGTTGTTGAAGATATTACCAGATCACTTGTCTCTGTGGAGTAAGCTTGATAGCTGGCGAGCAGCGGACGCGGTGAACCGGGTCCGTACCCTTTTGTGGCAATGAATTGCGGGCAGCCTGCGCCCTCTTGCAGAAGGACCCAGATTACCGGATTATTTTGTCACAGGGCATCATCGGACCCCTACCGTTCTCCGGTAATGAATTGCCTGAGTCCTCTTTTACGTCTTTTGCTCTTCAAGCTCCTTAAATTATGAATGGGAGACGACGAGCGATTTATCGCTTCAGGATGTAGGGACCCGATTTATCGCGTCCGCATCCTCATGCCATTCCGCATCGTGCCCCGCAGATATATGGCCGGATTATTTTCTCAACGAGCATTATCGTGTCCGCTTCCCCGTGCCTTTCTTGCATCTTGCCTCACAGCGACAATCCCTTTTTTCTTTCTGTTTCTCGCTATTTAAACACTATTGATCTCTTCCGGTTGTCGCCCCAACTTGAAAAGCTACCAGATTATAAAATGTTTCCTACAACTTGTGCCGTTTCTTGCGATATCTGGCACCGAATAGAAACATAGCAGGCATAAAGAACAATAGCGTATCATCAGACACAAGCGTGCCACTATGTTGTAGAGGACTTATGCTACTAGTTTGCGTCTTTTGATGCACATTAGCGAAGACTGACGAAAAATTCTTCAGGAAGCCATCATTGTCTTCTCCCAAAGGCCAGTATATTAATGCCGCACGCCCAATAATATTGGCTCGTGGCACCAGCCCCCACGAACGCGAATCCGAGCTGTTGATACGGTCATCGCCCATCACGAAATAGCGATTCGCGGGCAGAATATAATGATTGTACTTGACAAGGTTGGGATTTCCCTGACGAGTTGGAACTACATACGGCTCATTCAACGCCACACCATCGACAGTTACCGTCGTGTTATTCACGGTAATTTCATCCCCGGGGACGCCAATGATACGCTTGACAAAGTCCTCTGAAGGGTTGGGCGGGGCGACAAAGACAATGATATCACCACGTTGAGGAGCATGAAACCTGTACGACACCTTGTCCACCATGATACGTTCCCCGTTGTGTAGAGTCGGTTCCATACTTGGACCATCGACATCGTAGTTCTGTACTGCCAGATTAATGATGACAAACATCAACACGGTCAAGACGATAGTTTCGATTACCTCCCGTAGGAGACGGTGGTGTTTTTCAAAACTCGGTTCTCGTTTCAAAACGTTCACCCACAAATTTTTCTATTTCTATCCAACACGACTAGTATTGCCTTGCATTCAGATGAGAAATGTGCTGCTGCACATTTCTAGCAACGAGAGTTGCGTTTCTGAATGCCTATGGGTATAGAGCATGGTCCAGACAGAGCGTACCCGATAATAGCGAAGATAGATCTGCTCTCTGTAGTCTATCATTACAAACAAGGAATTGCATAACCTGACACTCTTGCTATCAGGCATGCAGAGAAACTACTTTTCGCACTTTAAAACAAGACGCATGGACGAATTTCTGCAACTAGCACTATTTTAGTATATGTAGCAAACAGGTCTGCCGTCATAGAGACGAATTTCCTACCAGGGGGAAAAAGCTTCTGGCAGTTACACGACCCTGTATGCCCACCGGTCCCATTACCCCTTGACGTCTCGGTAACAAGTATTGTAGTGTATGATGGAACGTTTGTTTGTATTGACAATTCCATTATTTCATAAAAGCAGTTAGCTGGCCTATGGTATCCCGTAAAGGCTACATAATTTCAGTAACGGGTGGTTAAAAGAATATGCCCCAAGACAAAATAGTGGTTCGCGGTGCTCGTGAGCACAATCTCAAGAATATTGATGTGACCATTCCACGCGACAAGCTTGTGGTGATTACTGGTCTCTCCGGCTCCGGCAAGAGTAGCCTGGCTTTCGACACCATCTTTGCCGAAGGTCAACGTCGCTACGTGGAGTCGCTTTCGGCTTATGCACGCCAGTTCCTGGACAAGATGGAGAAGCCCGACGTCGAACATATCGATGGGCTATCCCCCGCTATCTCGATTGACCAGAAGGGAACTACCCACAATCCACGCTCGACCGTCGGCACCGTCACCGAAATTTACGACTATTTGCGCCTGCTTTACGCGCGCATCGGCCACCCGCATTGCCCCAATTGTGGACGCGAAGTCAGTCAACAAACGTTGCAACAGATCGTCGATGCCATCTTGAGCTTACCAGATAGCTCGCGCATCATGCTGCTCGCACCACTTATTCAGGGACGCAAGGGCGAATATAAAAATATCTTTGAAGATATGCGCCGCTCCGGCTACGTGCGTGTGCGCGTCGATGGCAAAATCCTGGATCTGAGCGACGAGATTGAGCTGGATAAACAGAAAAAACATACCATTGAAGCTGTCGTTGATCGCCTGATCATCCATAAGCACAAGAAACAGGACGAGCAGGATGGCACACAATCCTCACTACAACGAGTCGCCGAACGACCAGCCCTTTATGAAGTAAACGCAGCGCAAGAAGCGTATCAAGAAGATGACGGCACAGTGGAAGCTGGTATCGCCGAACTCGTGCACGAAGAGATTGATCCAGCCTTCCGACAACGCCTCTCAGATTCGCTGGAAACGACGCTCAAGCTAGGAAACGGCGTTGTGCTGGTCTCCATCATCGATGGCGAGGAGATTCTCTTCTCAGAGAAGGCCGCCTGCGTCTACTGCGGTATCAGCCTGCCAGAAATTGCGCCACGCACCTTTAGCTTCAACAGCCCGCATGGTGCCTGCCCCACGTGCACAGGATTGGGGACGCAGCAGGAGATCGACGCTGACCTGATCATCACCAACGCGAACCTGAGTATCCTTCAAGGAGCCATCGCTCCCTGGAGTAAGGTTGTCAATGGTAGCCAGTGGCATGCCGCAACGCTAGAGGCACTGGCGCAACACGAAAATTTCGATCTCAATATACCCTGGCGCGAACTGAGTCAAGATGCCCAGCATAAAGTACTGTATGGGTTAGACAAACCTCTGACCATTCGCTACACACCACAGCACGGACATGTACGCAACTATAATGTCAACTTTGAGGGCGTCATCCCCAGCCTGAGCCGACGTTACCAGCAAACAGAGAGTGAAGGGGTGCGCGGAGAGATTGAAGGCTACATGTCTATGCGTCTCTGTCCCACCTGCCGTGGGGCGCGCCTCACACCCGAGGCCCTGGCCGTTACCGTGGGAGGACGCAATATTGTGCAGGTCACACGCCTGGCTATCGGTACCGCGCAACGTTTCTTTCACGAGATCGAGACAGATACAACCATAGTTACTCCCGTTGTCACCCATGTGCAGGCAAATGGGCGCAGTAAGAAAGATGCGACGAAAGATGATTCCTTGCTGGGCGATCCACTGGCAAAAATTGATCCGCGTGGACCGCTTATCGAGGGCCATTTAAGCGAACGCGAGCGTTTCATTGCTCGGCAGATTCTTAAAGAGATTCGTGCACGTATTCAATTTTTGATGGATGTTGGACTCGACTATCTCTCATTGGATCGTGCAGCAGCCAGTCTGTCAGGCGGTGAAGCTCAACGTATCCGCCTGGCAACGCAGATTGGTTCGGGGCTGATGGGCGTGCTCTACATCCTGGATGAACCCAGTATTGGACTGCACCAGCGCGATAACGAGCGCTTGATTCAAACATTAGAGCGTCTACGCAACCTGGGCAATACCCTGCTGGTTGTCGAGCATGACGAAGATACCATGCGCGCTGCCGACTACATCATTGATATCGGTCCTGGTGCCGGTGAGCATGGAGGGAAAGTCGTGGCCGTCGGTACGTTTGCAGAAATCGTTGCTAACCAGGACTCGTTGACCGGCGACTACCTCTCAGGGCGTAAGCGTGTCATGATCCCGGCTGAGAGGCGTCCAGGCAATGGGCACGCATTGCTCATCAAAGGCGCAAGCGAGAATAATCTGAAAAACATCGACGTCGAAGTGCCGCTTGGCAAGTTCGTAGCGATTACTGGCGTCTCAGGCTCTGGGAAAAGCACACTCATTACGGATATCCTGTATCGCAAGCTCTCACAAGTCTTTTTCCGCGCGCACGACAAACCTGGCGCACATGAAGCGATAGAGGGTTTAGAGCACCTGGACAAAGTTATCGACATCGATCAGTCACCCATTGGTCGCACGCCACGCTCGAATCCAGCCACCTATACGAACGCGTTCACCGCCATTCGTGAACTCTTCGCGCAGGTACCAGAAGCACGTATACGAGGGTACCAGGCCGGTCGCTTCTCATTTAATGTCAAGGGTGGACGCTGCGAAGCCTGCCGTGGTGAAGGCATTGTCAAGATCGAGATGAACTTTTTGCCCGATGTCTACGTACCCTGTGAAGTCTGCCAGGGCAAACGCTACAATCGTGAAGCCCTGGAGATCCACTATAAAGGCAAAAATATCGCCGATGTGCTGGATATGACCATTGAAGAGGCTATCGACTTTTTTGCCAATGTGCCCTCGATTCATAACAAAATGAAGACGTTAAATGATGTAGGCCTGGGCTATATGCGACTAGGCCAGCCTGCTACAACGCTGTCAGGTGGTGAGGCACAACGCGTCAAGCTGGCAACAGAGCTATCACGTCGAGCCACAGGATGCACCATGTATATCCTGGATGAGCCGACCACCGGTCTGCACTTTGCTGATGTTGAGCGTTTACTCGACGTGTTGCAACGCCTGGTGGATGCTGGCAACACGATTGTCGTGATTGAACACAACCTGGATGTCATCAAGAGTGCGGACTGGATCATCGATCTGGGACCCGAGGGCGGTGATGCAGGTGGTCGCGTCATCGCCCAGGGAACGCCTGAAGAGGTTGCTGAAGACGAACACTCTTATACCGGTCATTTCCTCAAGCGTATGTTTAGAGAAACACCCGCGTATCAGAACGTACGTCAGTCGAGGTCCGGTTGGGGCGGGGTAACAGGAGGAGCCACAGCCTTCGACAAGGTATGATCCTCAGCGCTACCTACGGGGGACTGCTTTTCTGCTACGTCCCCCGCACCACTATCATTATCCGGCTTTCCTCCCAGATCAATCGGCGTACCACGTTGACGCTGCCGATAGTCAATCCAGATAATCAGACCAACCATGGTTAACATCACCAGGCCAATACCTATGAGCTTGTAGATGAGGAAGAGATTGAGTGCGAGGATGCCAAAGAGCGCCGTGAAACCATAGAATACATAACAGATCTGCCGAGGACTTAAACCTGTAGCCCGTAAACGATGATGCAGGTGCGTTGTATCATAATGTAAGGGATGTTGTCCGCGCCTGATACGGTTGATTACGACCACTGCAACATCGAGGATCGGCAAACCCAGCACCATGAGCGCTAAAGCGAGCTTCGCACCTCCCATAATGGAAAGCGCAGCCAGACCCAGGCCGAGAAACTGCGAACCACTATCTCCCATAAAAATCTTGGCCGGATTCCAGTTATGAGGCAAGAAACCGAGCGTAGCTCCAGTAAAGATAGCCGCCAGAGTCGCAATGGTATATTGGCCCTGTCGCCAGCTAATGAGCGTAATACAAATGCCTGTGATGGTCACGACACCACCAGCTAGGCCATCAACCCCATCAATCAAGTTGACCGTGTTCATCATCCCCACCATCCAGAACCAGGTGAAGAGAATAGCAGGAATAGCGAAGAACGATATATTTGTATTATGGATAATTAAGGTAATAACAGGCTCTCGATACCAGGGTAAACCCAGCTTCTCAACTGGTGATGCCTGAAAAGGATTACTAAAACCAAATAAGAGCACGCCGTAAAACTTCCAGCCAGGTCCCTTACCAGCAACAAATGGCCCCATCAGAATGATTACGGTCACAGTTTGCACACACAGCTTAAAGAGCGGTTTTAACGGCTTGACATCATCGTAGGCATGTACCAGCACGATCAGCGTTGCGGCAGCCAAAAATAACCAGTACACGGGAATCTCTTTCGTCGTAAACCGCAAGGCAGGATTTTTCGCGTAAAAGAGCAAAGAGGCAATCACAAATGCCAGGTAGATGCCCAGCCCGCCCAGGCGCGGCACTTTATCCTGCGTGCGCCCTGGCTCAGCCGGACGAATCCAACCCGCTTTGAGAGAAATCACCCTGATGCCGTAAATGAACCCATACGACAAAAGACATGCGCAAATGGCACCCATCAGTAGCCAGGCCAGCGTACTGGAAAACAGCGTGGGAAGCAATAAAAGTGGTTGAGTCAGAACCATATGACGCCCCCTACATTGGTGAGTCAAAAAACAATGTCGCAAATGTACCGAACAATACCAATGTGACCGTTCGATTATAAGGCTTCTCGCTAAGAGAACGCAAATGCGACACCTTTATGTACCAGTTCCTGAACCCCATGAAAATAAAGCTTCAAATCATCACCTGCACCAGGCGATCCCATCCCGCATAATCCTGCTTGTAAGAGATAACAGCTACCGGCCATAGATCATGGAGATGCTCTGTGAGCATAGCCCGTTGCTGATAACCAATTTCCAGAATCATGGTCCCACCTCTTCGTAGCGTACCAGATTGCTGGATCTCTTTGCATAGGCGTAACAATAAGCCTAGCCCATCTGGGCCACTAAACACCGCCTGGTGCGGCTCATAGGCATAGACGTCTGCTTCCATGCTCACGATCTCAGTTGTGCCTACGTAGGGGAGATTAGCTAGCAACACATCGACTGGCTCGGGTAAAGGCGCAACCAGATCACCTTGCAGTAGATGGATACGTTCTTCCACATGATAGCGTTGACAATTGAGACGCGCTACAGCCAATGCATCCATAGAGATATCGCAGGCATAGATAGAGGGTAGACGCGGCTCCTCGACTGCAATAGCAATGGGAATAGCCCCACTACCGGTCCCAATATCCGCAACAAGAGGAATGTAGCCGTCAGCTAGCCTACTCCTGATCACCGCAAGAGCAGCCTCAACCAGCAACTCTGTTTCTGGTCGCGGAATAAGCACCCGCTGATCGACAAGCAAATCCAGGCCATAAAATCCCTTGTGTCCCAGCAGATACGCCACTGGTTCATGCTGCTGTCGTCGTGCGAGTAACGCAACATACTGCTGTTCCTGTGACTGACTCATCTCGCGCTCAGGATACGCGTACAGGATTGCCCGCTCAACGCCCAGCACGTGCCCCAGCAACACTTGCGCATCCAAACGCGCATGCCCTATGCCAGAGGCAGCAAGCACATGCGTTCCCTGCTCTAAAGCAGCTTGAATTGTCTTCATAACAAAAGTTCTTTTTCCCTTGATTATGCTCCGTCAACACACAATGATTATATCATCACATTGTTTCAACGATCAGCAGAGAAAACGCGCCAAAGTGCTTAGATAGTGTTTGGTTTCAGCTCAATACTAACGAAAATTGTGCGCGTTCCAAACACTATCTTAGAAGCGCCACAGACTGATATTCAAGTACGCATTCCCATATTTTGTGAATAGTTCCTGCACCTGCTGCGCAATTCTCACCATAAGAGGTGCAACGAGATACACAAAGACGAGGAGACAATATCCCATAAAGAGGATCTGTGCGGAATCAACAGGCAAATGTACCACAAAAGGATACCAGAGCGCGCTAAAATCGGGCGTGTATATACAAAGAATTTCTAGCGCATAGTGATTGTTGGCACAAATGGGTAGCACTATCGCACTCTGATTGAACAGTGCTCCATCGATACCTACCCAGACCGAAAAACATACTATCACGAGTGTGAGAAGATTGGTGATAATAGAGGCGTCTTTATGATAACGTAAGCGCACAGCGAGCGCAAAAGAGGCCGGAATCGAGGCAAAGAGGAAGAATCTCGGTCCCCAGAAGCGCCCGCCATACCAGGCCCACCAGCGCGCATAAGTCAGTATCATGCCAATGAGAAAACTTATCCATAAGGTATAGATCTGGTACAGATTCAACTTCATTGTTTGCTGCATTTTCAGTAGTGTCTTACGGATGGGCAATAAAAGGCCCGGTGCGAAAAAGATGAGACCTTTACCAAAGGAAAAGAGAATAGATATCAGGCCCAGGAAAAAAGGATAACTAAAACCAGATAAACCAGAGTAAGGCATAACGGTACGACTACCAGCATCATTGGCATAACCATCTATAAAAGGAGAGCCGCGCCGCAGCCAGGACTCGCCAAGGATCAACGCAACAACCGCCAGGAGTACCAGAATATATCTTAGATGTTTACGCTCTATAATTTTCTTGAGTAGCATCAGTCCGAGACCAAGCAACGTAGCCGGTGTATTGACAACACCCAGGACAACTGCGATCCACCCTGCTAGCGACGAAAAGCGTACCAACGCCACCAGCACACCAAAGCCAACACACAGCGCTGTGAATACCTCCCCATAAAATTTTTGCAGATGGGCAGTAAACATTGATGCAATGATCAGCAGTAAATAAAATTTACGCAACAGGCTATGATCGATACGTTTCCTGAGTATGATATACGTAGTAAGCAGCGTGATAGAAAATAGCAGTAAATTATAACAAGCAGTCCATGTACCAGGGTGGCCCAACATTTGACCAACCACAAAGAGAGGCACGGCAAAGAGAGGCCCTATCAAAGAATATTTTTGTAAGTTTATGTTCTGGTTTGCTACATTTAACATATGGTGGTTCAGCAAATCTGTGATCATTGTATAGCGCCACTGTCCATCACTAGCGATCAAACGGGGCAACAGCAGATATATATATAGCAAACCAACGATGATCAAGCCAGTTTCAAGTGCAGCCAGCACAGAACTGATACCATTTGCCGGTACCTGATCATTGTCTACTGGCTCTACCTCCACGGAGACATTCTCTGCATCGTCGCACACTTTCCCCTCTGTTTGCATAATATCCAATAATTTGCACTTTTCAATGTATAAATACAGGTCGAGAAATTTCCATTTGCAGCTATCAACCGTCATTGCCAAAAAGAAATATCGATCCACTCTATACACAAAGGACGTGCCTGTTCAGCCTGGGTAACTACGCTCAGCTCTTTGTCTACAGAACTTGTTCACACACGTTTCTTTCTGGAAGCCCCGCGTTTTTCAAGCGGGGAGGAAAGAAAGACTGCCCGCAGGCAGCATCTTCCGTTATTGTCAATAGTACCTCTTTCCTTTCTTTTGCACGCATATACGCTCTCTGCTATACTCCTCCGGTTTATAGAGTTGCGGTGGAGGCTAGATACAAGCCTCCTGCCTTCAGGCGGAGGTCATTGACATAGGGCATACATTTTCAAAATCTTCTCCGTCTTATAGCGTAGATGCCACAACAACAGAATACAACACAGGCCAGGGCAGTACCTGAAATGACAGTGAGTATTGGTCCCAATGTCACTATGTGGTCTCCTGGAAGCGCCTGCGAGAAACTATCGCTGAGACAACCATCAGGCCAGCTACTGTGCCATTGCTCAAAGGCCATTTGAGCTACATGAACAACCAGGGAGATAGCCACAAAAATCACCACAGGCGCAGAAGCCGCCATAGAGCTATCCTGCGCTTCATTTATGGGGCCAGTTACAGTCTGTGGCGTAAGTACCAACGCAGTCGGAGTCGCATCTGCTGCCGACACAGTGTTAGCCACAGGAGTAGCAAGCAGCGTAGCCGTTGGAGTAACCAGAACAGCCGAGACGGGAGTGCTTGTAGGTTGCACCACAACTGTCGGCACCACCACTGCTGTCGGATGTGCCATAGGTAGAGCGTGTACAGGCACAGTGAGAGTCGGGTCAGGGAATGGCCTGCCCGCAGATCTTGTGACCGGAATTCCCCTTCCCCGCGTTGACTTGCTGCCCGATGGCAGAATAGCCGCCGGTGCAGCACGCGATGGATATAATAACGCTTGTGCCCCGGTCATAGCACTGGCTTGCGTCGTTGCGACTGGTTGGGTTGTCTTTTCCGATGGCATGGGCACACATGGAAATGGGTGATTGGTAGCGACCGTGACAGTCGGCACACGATTATGTTGGGTATGCTTGCTTATTTGCGCGCGAGAAATTGCCATACGCCCCGCCTGGTGCGCAACGACCATACTCCGACCCCGCGCAGGCACAGCCCGCTGTGAGAACGCTGGCAGTCCTACCGCAACAAGCACTATGCACATACTCATGCAAATAAGCAGCAAAGCAATGAGTACTTTTGTCACTTTCCCTTTGAGGCACAAGTTCCATAATGTCATACATATGTCAATCATCTAAGATGCCCATCCCTTCCCCCACTGGCTACCTTGTGCGTCCGTATCCTGATAGTTGCATCTGTATCCTGCAGTTTACCAGATACAGATGCATACAGTTCTGTCTCGCTATTCCCATCTGCAGTACTTTCAGCCGCTATAGCAGCAGATGGCACTACAGATGGTAGAGAACCACAATATTCATCAAGAGCGTGTAGCTGTAAAATATGCGCCAGGTACATAGTAAATTCCAATGGACGGCGCATTTCAAATAGTTGCCGTCCAGTAGTCAGGCAAGTAAGCAGTTCGACAGATCCATGCAGAGGAATAACATGCACAATCTGCTCGTATTTAAGCACGGCCTGAAATCTACGACCAAGATAGATCAGACGCATGTTGGTTAAAACAAGCGTCCCGTGGTCTTTTGCTCGCTGCTGTTCATACATATATGAACTGGAAACTGGCCCACATAACACGGCATCTGTACGATAGTGCGCGATTTCGCCCACTAATAAGCGTAGTGTGACAGTCAGACAAGGCAAACCTTCCAGACGCAGGCGTTGCTCAAGCGCGGCTACATCAAAACCATGTTCGCGCTTAGAGCGTTCTGCCTGCAAACGTTTCAATCTCTTCAGCCGTTGCTCCTGGTGTCCTTGTTCGGCGGCCAGATTGCGAGGATATCCAGGAGCAGCCAGCGTTGCCACCAATGCTTGAGCGTGCTCGCCTAAAGCGGATGCATAGCCCACAATGACGGGACTGTATTCCCAAAAATTATTTTGCGCTATCCCTGACAGGATGGGCGGTCGCGCTCTATCTTCAGCAGGGATAGCACACCACATTTCCCCGTGAGAGGCGTTATCTGCACCAGCCAGCGGACAGCGATGAGTGATATACTCAACAATCTCCCGGACCGCAGCAACTTCCACAATACCACGCAAGATCACCTGACGTGTTTTAAAATAAACTTCGAGGTGCGCTGAGGATATGCCGCATATACGGCGATAAATTGGCCGCACACGTATAAGCTCACTGAGTGCATACGAAGTACCATTGAGATCGAGGTAGCTCTGATAGAGTCGCAAGAGCCGCCCCCAACCATACCTGCACACCACTATCGGCTCACATCCCATCCACACCTTCCACCTTTCAAAATGTACGCAATTACAGTTCCCAGCATTGTCCCCAGATTGATACAGAGAAGACATTTTTAGCTGTCTATATCTAACAAAACGAGAGAATGCGGCTCTAGTAACTATTATCTATATATTTCTATTGTATGACTTGTATATATTTCTATTGTATGGCCTGGTAGAGCCAATGATATGCGCAATACGAGCTAAGACGGTATTACATCTGCTTTACTTTTCTCAAGAACAGGCGTAAGAGCAACGCCCGCAACGAGGGCCAGAGCTGCTCAACAGTTGTCTCATCGGACACGCCCGGCTGCTGTTGGGAAGTTCCCCAGCGATCTTGCACAAACAATTCGGTTAGTTGGCTAAAAGGAGTCGCACGTAGAGGAAAGTGTTGACTAAGCATGCCACTATATTCATAAGGAGTTTGCCATTTGCCTGGTGCTAGTCCCGCCCAACTGGCAACGCGACAGATGCGCCAGAACATACTGACAACAGGGGAATTACCGGCATACATACGACGCCACCAGGACAGCGTACAGGCATAGCAGAAGAAGAGCAAAGCCAGGAGCAGGACAGCCATAGCGATAAAGAGCAAGATAGTCTGATAGTTCGCCAAGGATGTTTGTTTGAGGGCACGATTTTTGTTTACCGCGTGAGGCGTCGTCTGGGCGGTAGGCACTGGTCGATTAAGATTTCTGGGTGTTGGCGTGGGGTGCACGCTAACTGGCGTTGGCGTAGGTCTCGGCGTGGGCTGCGCAGGTTGCGTGTTCGACAGAGAATAGCCTGGCGTAGGATCAAAACTGATCCAGCCATGACCGGGGAGGTAGGCCTGTACCCAACTGTGAGCATCCTCTCCAGTGACAGACCATGCCTGTTTGTTACTATCATAATGCCCCTGGCTGAAACCGTTTACGACGCGTGTTGGCACACCCAGCAAACGCCCCATCATAGCCATGGTTGTGGCGTAGTAGGTACAATAGCCAACATGATTTTGTAGGAGCCAATCAACCACATCCTCATTCGCAGGGATGGGAGGATTATGCACCGAGTACTTAAACTGGCTGGAATTACTCAAATGGGCAGCCAGCATCAGCATCGCCTCGTAGGCATTCGTTGCACCATGCGTCCACTGCTTAGCCACCTCCTGGACATGCACTGATAGATCACCTGGAGTTTCGAGATACGCGCTTGCATGTTGTCTATAATATTGATCGGTCTTCCATCGCTGCATATTCTGCTGTGGCAGGGGTATCACAGAGAAACTTCGCGTATCTGTAGATGGAACAGCCGAGATAACTGTATAGGACTCATTGACCGCGAGAGGATTGGTCTGCGTCCAGGCTGTCGTTGTACCATCGTTATAGATAATCGTCCCAACGGTAAAACTCGTGGGCTGCGCGGGCGCAAAGAGATAACTGCGATTCCCTTGTGGTGGCCGCACCAGCGTGATAGTTGATGTCACCTGACTAAAATGAGCGTCCTGAGTATCCGACGGAAGCGTTATACCTGGTCCATAAACACTTCCTTGCGCGGCTGGACTGTGCCATGTATGTCCATCAAACTGGTCATAGGTGAAACCTTCGAGATAGTGCGACTTCCCATCAGAGCTGGTATAGTACAGCACCTGTTCATCAGGCAACTGGATACTATTCGTAATTGTTAGCTGGTCGCTAAAAAAGTTGCTTGAAGACGGAGAAGGCTCCGTCAGGCTACTAAGATTCTGCCAGGAAACACGACCATTGACAATGTTACTCCACGCATTGTCCAAGCTATCCCAAAAAACTTTGCCACCAGATGGCTGATCCAGCACAGGCAGAACGGCACCAACGAGTACAGCGCTAGCCGCAATCAAACAGGCAGCTTGCATACAACGACGATTCATATTGCTTAACCAGACGCGATCTGTATGCAATCCTTCACTCGTCCATTGCAAAATCTGCGCGACAAGCTGCATACGCGCAATCAATAAGATCAAGGCTGCAAGCATAATGACCACAAGATAACTCAGATTGTGCTGGATGTAATTGAGATTCACCAGTAAAATAGAGAAATAGACCAGCGCAACCAGCCAGGGAAGATGGGCACGATACACCAGCCAGCTACCAAAGTAGCCAAGAAAGAAACACAGAAAGGTCAGGTAAAAGAAAAATATGATCCTACTGTCCAGAAAGGTGTAGGTGGACAACTGATTGGTGAAGGCCGCACGCAAACCAAGCAGCAACTGTAACCAGGAGATGTGAAAGGCTACGACGCTGGTCAACCAGACAGCTACCCAATGACCAACCAGACAAGCAGCAATATGCAGCAACGATTGAGGGAAACGTGGCACCTTGGCAATCACGAAACCAACAAACAGGCCAATCGGAGGAATCCAGATCAATAGGGCACTATGATCCACCCAGTTCGCCGCCATAACAGAGTACACAACACAGTAAAGAGCTATAGCCAACAAGAGCATAGCGAGCCAGCCCTCAGCCGGGACGAGGAGATGACGGTTGCTGACGAAACGTGATCTGCGCATAATAGAGGAAATGTAATGATAAGTCGATCTTGCTGTCTGGTGGCTAGGATCTGGTGGCACAAAAGCAGGGCCTGAATACTGGTTTTCCATGTTGGACGAACGCCTAGCATCAACGAGATTCGAGTGCATCAAGTACTCCCTCTAAAAGTTTACGCGAAACAAAAATAGGCTCTATAAAAGTAGACGATGCAAATTCGTCAATGATATTGATGTCCCATCTTCATAAGAATACAGTATGACATAACATTTGGCTATGAGTGCATCCAGCGTGCCTGATCCCAGCCCAGATGTGCATGGCTATTGAATAAGCGTACCAACGGATGGGGCTGTCGCCAGTCAACAACACTAATAGTCGCAGGATCGAGAAAAATAGCGGAGGCAACAGTGAGTGAAGCTTGCAGTACAGTACAAAGCAACACTTTTATCGGTACAACATGCGACACCAACACAATGGTCTGACCAGGATGCTGTTGTGCTAGGCGCTCAACCAGCGTATGTACACGCACCTGTACCTGAGCGATACTTTCACCATCCGGCAGCACAAAAGCAGGATCGTGTTCCCAGGCCAATACCTGCTGTTCGCCTTGCGGGCTGCGAGCAATCACCTCTGCCCGCGTCAAACCTTCCCACGCGCCGAAATGTAACTCGCGCAAGTCAGCAAGTTGCTGTGCTGTTTGCTGATGACGGGTTGCTATCGGTAAAGCTGTATGATATGCACGCAACAAAGGACTACTATAGACCGCTGTAACAGGCAATATGGAGAGTGCTTCGGCCAGTTGTTCCGCCTGTTGGTAGCCTTTTGCAGAAAGATCATTGTCATAACCGCTGCCAATATAGCGAAACTCGCGATTGGCGATGGTTTCACCATGACGAACCAGAATAATACGCAGCATCGGTGTTGTAGACATGGCTCTCGTTCCTTTTTTCTCCCCCAAAAATAGCGCATAACCGCCAGCGAGCACAAAAGACAGAGCGCCATAGCAGATCGTCAATGGCCGCAAACCTCGCACTACCCACTTCAACGAGGAAAAGTATACACGAGTAAGATACAAAGGTCAATTGATTATGCGCATGTAAGCTATACAGCATACCACAGTGTGCCATGCTGAGAATTGGCACAACCACAGCTCACTTTTCACGTATATTACGCAGGACGATAGTAATATAGTCCAGAAATTATACGTGTGCTAACAGGCAAAAATTTATAGAGATATATTTATAGTAGAATAAAAAGAAAGGAAATCTTTGCGATGATAGTGATCAAAACCACTGATATTGGTTCAACGCTACAAGTCGGAAATATTGTTATGTGGCTGATTGTCGGTTTGATTGCTGGTGCACTTGCGGGTTTTTTCGTGCGTGGTCGCGGTTTTGGTTGCCTGGGTGATATTATCGTAGGATTGATCGGTGCGGTCATCGGCGGCTTTCTAGCCAGTATCCTGGATCTGGGCACATTTCATCTCTGTGGCAGCATCTTTATATCATTCATCGGAGCCTGTATCCTGGTGGCCCTTCTCGAACTGCTTACCGGTGGCTTCAACCGGCGAGATCTGTAAGGCAGAGCCGAGAAAAGGGTCGCCAACTCATTTGGCCTCGACTAGCATTTTTTCACTATGATTTTCACTTTTTGCTATATATCATGGTACAATGCAAAAGTTATAGAGAATATCAGAATATGGGTGTTGGCACAGAAACACCGAGCCTGTACATCTCGTGCAAGTAGGCAACGACGGTACGATTTGTTTGGATAGAAAGGATGGTATTGCGATGGAGATAACCAGCTCACCCACTGCACCTACGCGGTTGTACGCACTCCTGTTACGATTGCGGCCCCTCCAGCAGGGCACGTTGATGCCCTTTTCCGGCGAACTGGTCCACGGGGCCTTTCTCAAATGGTTACGTAGCACTACCCCTGAAGTTGCCACCTGGCTGCATGATGGACAGAAGCGCAGACTCTTCACTTGTTCGAGCCTGCACTTCGCGCAACCGCTGCAACCCCTGTTCAAGGCCGAGCGCGAGAACATCCACCTGCCGCTCGATCCCCAAAAGACCTACACGATACGCCTCACCCTCCTGCTGGGCGAACTCTTTCCGCTCTTCCACGACGCGTTGACGCAATTCAATCTCTCTGAAGCCAGTACCAGCACACCGCCCTTTATCCAGCTCGGCAAACAGCTCTTTCTGCTCGAAGAGGTCATCCTCACCAACGATGATCCCGCAAGCTGGACCGGCTTTACCTCGCTCGATACCCTGATCGAGAAAGCCAGGCTGACTCCTCTAGGCAAGACCGCTTCTTGCACGCTTGAATTCGCTTCGTTAACTACCTTTAGCCGAGGCAATGCAAAGACGGGCTATGGAACCCATCAGGTCATGTTGCCACTGCCACAATTTGTCTTTCAGAATCTCGCCAGGCGCTGGGAGGACATTGCGCCGCCAGAACTGGCACACGTGGTGCAGAAAGAATGTATTGAGCAGTATCTCCAGGAGGATGGCGCGATCATTATTGATTATGATCTTAAGGCGCATCACCTCACCTTTACCACGCACCAGCAACGCGGCTTTGTCGGCACCTGTACCTACCAGTTACGCGGTCCCGATGCAGCGGTCACAGCGGAAAGGCCATTAACAGTGCGACAACAACTGCTGTTACTGGCCCACCTGAGCTTTTACAGTGGCGTAGGGTATAAGACAGCCATGGGTCTGGGCCAAGCACGCCTCAAAACCTGAATGCGCCCTGTCATGCTTCCGGGTTCTCAACTGCCAACAGCCAGCTCCTCTCCAACTGTAGGAGTTCCTATCCGTTCGTACCCCAGCTATCATCCAACAAGCGTAATCCTCCGCGCTACGACGTTGGCGTTGCCGTAGCAGTTGCGCCAGTGCCAGTACTCAGATTTATGCTTGTATCATCAAAGCCACTCAGATTGACGATGGTACCTCCACTATTGACATAGGTAACAGTTACCGTATCTCCTGCTTGCACCAGCGGCAATTTCGGTGAGAGCGCCAGATTCGCCGTAAAGATGACATGTTGCCCCTGTATTTGCAAGTAGTAGACTGTCGTGCTGGTCTCCGGTACTGCAGAGATACGCAGCACCTTGCCAGTAACAGTCTGTGTTGCCGTACCTGCACCGCTACTTCCTCCGCCACTTGAACTGCTTTGTTGCGCCAGCCACTGTTGATAATCAGACAGGACAGTCGAGAGCTTCTGCTCATATTGTACGTTACTGCCGTTCAATTCTCTCGCATCTACCATCCCCACTTCCTGGAAGATAGCGCCACTATCCGCACTCTGTGTATAAATGGCAACCCAGGTGGGTGTATTGTAAATCTGGTATAACTGTACCGAATCGACACTGTAACCACGTATATTGGCGTGCGTTGACGAAAACGTGCTCTGAACGTTGCTCCCGATACCAAGACCTGCCGCTTTCGGATAAAAGGTCGCCAGGTTTTTATGCGTGTCAAATAGAAACACACCCGTACTCGAGTTGTCATTTAAAGATGAAGAGGTCATTGGCACCAACCAGACAGGCTGATCGACGTTGTTATACAGCAACTCAGGATCACTGGCTGGTGTCTGTTGCCCATTGCCCGAAGGATTGAACCAGGGTGCCGCGTGGTACAGTCCCCACCATTGTAAGTATTGCGTGACAGTCGCGGCAGGCATCACACGGTCCACCCAAGCGGGCACATCCTGCGGTGAGTATTTCGTGATAGCGCCGGTATGAGCATCGACAAGCAGCACTGCACTCAACACGTTGCCGGTATAGCCCCGTGAAGGCTGCATCAACGAAATCGTCCAGTAAGGATGCAGACTATCGTTCAGCTCCAATGTAGGATCAACCAGACCGCCATACGTGTAACCGCTCAGGTAGACATGGTGCAGCAGATCCTGGTTAAGCAAGGCACCTGGCAAATATTTGATGGTTGATTGTCCGCCAGTATACAATACGGGAGTTTGTTGCGGATTTTCCGCGTCAACCATGATAAAACCCGGCGTGGTCGGATTGGAGAGATTGGCAAAAATGTTGTTATAGCTCAGTGGCGCGACGTAGTAGAGGTGATGATTGACCGACTGCAGGGTATAGCTGGAAGGGTCCAGGTTATAAGCAGACCCCAGGTTCTGGCCGGTAGAACCAATTATTTGTTGCCCTTCATACGCGGCGACACTCTGGCTGACCAGCACGATATTTGACGCATCCGTTGGCGGCAAATTCGGTGAAGTGTCCACCTGGATACGCGGGATAGCCGCCAGCGCCTTGGCATTCACATCAAACCAAGTGGTAAAGATCGAAATCAATATGGTGGCAGCGATACCAAGCACAGCAACAAAAATTAAGCCAAAGATGCCTGCCGCAATAGTCCTGCGCGAAGCATTCGCTGGCACACTTCTCCTTGCACCACTACTGTGACTGATACCCGCGCCAGCCTCCATGATCTCAAATAGCCGACCGGAGTAGGCAAATAGATTGCCCAGACTACTGAAGAAGAGCGGCCATAGCACCCACTGCCAGCCCCCGAAAGGACCGGTCAGGGCTGGTAGCGCGATGTAGAGTATGAGCAGGGAAAATACATAGTTGAAGATGAAGTAGCCGATAAACCAGCGAAAAAGCTGACGCCAATCTATCACTTCACGCCGTCCAAAGCCCAGGCGTCCCACACAGAGTACGGCCATAACGATCAGTGTGCCTATCAGGGCCAGAAGGAAGATGACCATAAATTTTACTCCTGACTGTTCCCCAGAAATCCTCTTTGCTCTCGCAGCACATACCATTTTGCAATATTATTATATGCTAAGCAGCCATTTTTTGCACCAGGGAAAAACGCAGTCATGGTCACTGCGAGGAGAGATGCATGACAGGCACGAAGACGCGGACGTCTGCTGTCTAGCTTGCCCCTGTCGTATCATGCTTGCTATTTGAATGGCATTGATCCCTTGCGGTTGTCCCGGCTGGGACGCCGCAATCTGGGGACCAGACGCTCCGCTCGGCCCCTACGCGCCCTGGCACATGTACAGACCGCGTGCGCGTGTGCGTTCTCGCCATAGCACAAATATGGATAGTGTATAGGATACACATGCATTTGCGTTGACAGAGCGCAACGTAGCTGGTATCATTACCTACAAGACAAGAAAATACAATGTAACCTGCGTTGAGCGAAAATAGTATGAGAGCGACAACCAACAGCGATTCGGAGCAGAGTGGAAGTCCGAAATGGCACTGTCCTCGCAGAACGCATTCGTGAGCGGCTGACCGAAGAAAGTTTTCTCTCCACACAGAGAAGACAAGTAGGACAGGTGGGCGGTTCCCACGTTAGACTATAACCAGAATTAAGTGGTCACTGTCTCATTTTGACATAACGGAGTGGCAAAGCTGCTGAGAAGCCGATAGTGACAAGCGGGGTGGTACCACGGGTATAGCAAACGAACGAAGTTGATGCTTCGGTTGCAGAACTATTCTCGTCCCTTCATACAGTATGGAGGCGACGAGATTTTTTTTGTCCCTCGCGCCTTCCATCATTCCCAGTCTTTGTTTGCTCTTTCTCTGGCTGTCGGACTCGCTCCAGCCAGAGATAGCGGAAGCGACACAGAGCAAAATAGTCAGGAATAAAGGGGTGCAACACATGCAAACTCTCATGCTATCCAATACGCCTACCGTCTCAGAGCGTATCAAATACGGCCAGTTGGTCTTAGAAGACGGGACAACATTTGTAGGCAAGTCATTCGGCTACACGCAGGGACAGGCGGGTGAGGTCGTTTTCAGTACCGGCATGGTCGGCTACCCGGAAGCACTCACAGACGCCTCGTTCAGCGGACAATTGTTAGTCCTCACCTATCCGCTAACCGGAAACTACGGCGTGCCACAAGCAGCCGCTTGGGAAGATGATCATATCCATGTCTCGGGGCTGATTGTGTCAAATTACATCGATACCCCCTTTCATGCCCAGAGTACCATGACATTGAGCACATGGCTCAAGCAGGAACACATTCCGGCCCTGGAAATCAAAGATACACGCCTGCTCACGCAACATATTCGCCAGCACGGAGCCATGCTGGGCAAGATTGTCTTTGACGAAGACATGCCTTTTTATGATCCCAATCAGGAGAACCTGATCGAGCGCGTGTCGACAAAACAGGTGACGAAAGCGGGCACGGGTACTAAAACTATTGCCTTGCTTGACTGTGGCGCAAAACGCAATATCGCGCGTTGTTTGCTCAAACGAGGCATCCAACTGATCACCGTTCCCTGGGACTGGGATCTCTTTGCGACGACCAACGATTTTCACTTTGATGGCATGATTGTCTCTAATGGTCCTGGCAATCCCAAATACGCGCAAAAAACGATCCAGACTATTCGTACGGCATTGGAGCATAACATTCCAACGCTCGGCATCTGTATGGGCAATCAGCTCCTGACACTGGCGGCGGGCGGCGATACCTACAAGATGAAATTTGGTCATCGCAGCCAGAATCAGCCCTGCGTCATGCAGGGGACACAACGCTGCTACATCACCACACAAAATCATGGCTACGCGGTCGGCGAGCTACCACCAGATTTCGCACCGTGGTTTGTCAATGCCAACGATGGGAGCAATGAAGGTATTAAACATACGTCACGGCCTTTTATGTCGGTCCAATTTCATCCCGAAGCCGCCCCCGGACCAACCGATACCGAATGGGTCTTCGATTACTTCCTGGAGCAAATATAAAACCCATATGCATTCAGAAACGCAACTCTCGTTGCTAGAAATGTGCTACGGCACATTTCTCATCTGAATGAAAGGAAATATCATGCCGCAACACATACAGAAAGTGCTGGTCCTGGGGTCCGGGGCGCTCAAGATCGGTCAGGCCGGAGAATTTGACTATTCAGGCTCACAGGCACTCAAAGCGCTCAAAGAAGAGGGCGTGCAAACAGTGCTGATCAATCCGAATATCGCGACAATTCAGACTTCGCAGCTCCTGGCCGACCGTGTCTACTTCCTGCCCGTGACACCCTACTTCGTCGAAAAAATTATTGAGCGCGAACAGCCAGATGGCATTCTCCTGGCGTTCGGCGGACAAACCGCGCTCAATTGTGGCATAGCGCTCTTCGAACAGGGCATACTTGAAAAGCACCGCGTCACGATCCTGGGCACACCCATTTCAGCTATCATCCTGACCGAAGACCGGCAGAAATTTGCCGAGCACCTGCATAGCATCGCCATCCCAACACCACGCAGTCAATGTGCGACAACCCTGAAGGATGCGCTCACCATCGCACAGAGCATTGGGTTTCCGCTGATGATACGGGCAGGCTTCGCGTTGGGTGGTCAGGGTTCAGGTATTGCCAGTAATGAACAAGAGTTCGTGCATATCGTAGAAAATGCGCTCTCGTTTGCTCCACAGGTGCTTATTGAGCAATACTTACATCATTATAAAGAAATCGAATACGAAGTTGTCCGCGACCGCCATGATAATTGCATTACCATTTGTAATATGGAAAACATGGACCCGCTGGGCATTCATACCGGCGAATCGATTGTCGTCGCACCCAGTCAGACGCTCACCAACGATGAGTATCATATGTTGCGCAGTGCCTCAGTAACTATCGTGCGCAGTCTGGGCATCGTCGGCGAGTGCAACGTACAGTTCGCGCTCAATCCTGACACCGCACAATATTATGTCATCGAAGTCAACGCGCGCTTATCGAGAAGTTCAGCGCTGGCAAGTAAGGTAACTGGCTACCCGTTAGCCTATGTCGCAGCGAAGCTTGCGCTAGGGTATGGACTGACTGAGTTGACCAACAAAGTAACGGGCGTCACGCAAGCCTGTTTTGAGCCAAGCCTCGACTATCTGGTCGTGAAAATTCCGCGCTGGGATAACGAGAAGTTCAAAGGCGTGGATAACACCATTGGCACGAGCATGAAGTCAGTCGGCGAAGTGATGGGTATCGGCAGGACATTTGAAGAAGCCTATCAAAAAGCCATACGCATGCTTGAACAAAACCTTGAAGGAGCAGTCGCGCCTGATCACTACTTCACAACGCTGGCGGAAGTCACACACTATCTCAGCGTCCCGACGCCGAAACGTCCTTTCGCGATAGCGCAGGCACTCAAAAATGGCTACACGCCGGAGGAGATCTACGCGCTAACCGGCATTCAGCCCTGGTTTCTCCAGCGTATTCAGCATATCGTTGCTGTAGAACAAGCATTGTACGCACACAGCGTCCTGAACGCAACAACGTTGCGCGAACTGAAGCAGCTTGGCATCTCGGATCAGCGTATTGCCGAGCTGACGGGCAAGAGCGAGATGGAGATACGCACGCTACGCAAGCAACTTGGCGTACTACCTTGCATCCTGCAGATCGACACCCTCAGTGCTGAATTTCCATCGGAGACCAACTATCTCTACCTAACCTATAATGCTCAGCACAATGACATCCAGGCATTTCAGGATGCAGGCATTATCGTGCTTGGATCAGGTCCTTACCATATCGGCTCCTCGGTGGAGTTCGACTGGACCAGCGTTAGCACAGTGGAGGCGCTCAAAAAGCATCAGAAGCGTGCCATCATCATTAACAGCAATCCAGAGACCGTGTCCACCGACTATGACGTTTCAGATCGACTCTACTTCGAGGAGCTGACATTTGAACGGATCGCGGATATCTATGATTTTGAAACGCCCCACGGACTGATTGTCTCGGTCGGCGGACAGACGCCGAATAACCGAGCGAAAGCCTTGCGCGCCTATGGTTGTACGTTGCTCGGCACAAAGGCGCAAGATATCGACCGGGCAGAGGATAGAAGTACCTTTTCGCACCTGCTGGACACGCTCGCGGTACAGCAGCCAGAATGGAAGATGTTCAACACGCTGGACGCGCTGTCAGCCTTCGCAGCACGTGTCGGCTATCCTGTGCTGGTCCGTCCATCCTACGTACTTTCAGGCAACGCCATGAAGGTCTGCGACACGTTAGAGGAGCTGGTACGCTATACCAAAGAGGCTGCGGCACTATCGCCCGATCATCCAGTGACGGTCTCAAAGTTCTTTGAATATGCGCAGGAAGTGGAATTTGACGCCGTCGCGCAACAGGGACAGGTCAAGTCCTTTGTGATCTCAGAACACATCGAGAACGCGGGCGTCCATTCAGGAGATGCCACGATTGTGCTGCCACCACAATTCCTCTCAAGCAAGATTCAACAAGAAATCGTCGAGATTGGGCGCAAGATAACGGCAGCGCTGCATATTACGGGTCCCGTCAATATTCAGTTCCTGGTAAAAGATGAGCAAGTATACGTCATTGAGACAAATTTGCGAGCATCACGTACATTTCCATTCATCTCGAAAGTCACCGGCATTAACTTTATGGAACTGTTCATCGATGCGCTCTTTGTCGACGAGATCGCAGAAGTAGCAGTACCCGCCATCCCATTTACAGCCATCAAAGCGCCACAATTCTCCTTCGCGCGACTGACAAACGCTGATCCGGCTCTGGGTGTGGAAATGAGTTCCACCGGGGAAGTGGCCTGTTTCGGCGAGGATGTGGCCGAGGCATATCTCAAGGCCATGCTCGCTACCGGCAACACCATTCCACACAGGGGTATCTTTATCAGCCTGTGCGGCGAGGACAAGCACACTGCGCTGCAAGCCAGCATGCCACAGTTGCAAGCGCTGAACCTGCCACTCTACGCCACGGCTGAAACCTGGCAGTTTCTGCGCGATCATGGTCTTGCTGCCACCTTGCTGCACCAGCCTGATACTTCGGAAGAACCGAATGTGCGCACGGCTTTGCATAATCAGGAGATTGATCTGGCAATTATTGTCGTGAGCGGACGCATGCAAAAGGATTTCGACCAGTATTATGTCATGCGCCGCCTGGCAGTTGATAGTAATATTCCGCTGATTACCAAGATCAAGCAGATGCGCCTCTTCATCAGTGCCCTGGTCAGCAAAGACCTGGCAACACTGCCGATCAAGGCCTGGGATGAGTATCAAGTAGGCCACACAGTCCCAGAAAGCCAGCCTGATACAGTCGCACTGGTCATAGCAGGGAGAGATGCATAACGGGCATATGGATACGGACGCGATAAACCTGATCCCTACCTCTCTGGCAATGAATTGCCTTTTTCTTTTGGGCATACATTTGCCGGACGGGATCGGCGCACGGCGATTTATCGCGTGTGGGCAGGGGTCCGATTTATCGCGCCCGTCGTGCAAATTATACCTTTATTGCTCAGTCAGGACTGCGGCCAGGGATGCTTCGCTCGGCTCCTACGCGCCCTGGTTCTCTACCTGAAGAGTTACACCAGTTTTCCTATGCAAAAATAGAGAGATTTCATCTATGCTATACTGGTTAACAAACAGCTATCACGGTTGGCTGCCCAGAGTGAGCCAGAGTGATATCGTTCTTGGTAGAGAGCCAAAAGCACTTCCAGCAGATAAGAGGTTAGACCTATGACAAGAGGCGAGAGCAAAATACGCCTCCCAAGCGATGGCATTGCTATTAGAACGATGCCACCTATTCTCGAAGGCCATGAAGGATTAAGTGGACAGAACGGACAACCACTCTTACATGATGTCACTCGTGAAGTAGCAAAAGCAACAAAGGAAAAACAGCTAACCCCAGAACAGGTGGCTGAGATACATGCAGTGAAAAGTCACTTTTCTCCCTGGACTCACATTTACTTGCTCAAGGATAAAAAATTCATGCAAGAGGCTGGGGCAGAAAAAATGTTGATTAAATTCAACGAAGAACTTGATAAATCAATATACCAGCAACCTCGTCAACATGCCTCAGAGTTACTAGCGAAAAGCTTTGAGAATACGAAAATGTGTGTTCTCGACAATCCCCAAATGAATCTTAAGCAGAAAGTTATTTACTTAAAAGCACTAGATATGCTAAAAGTCCGTATAACAGGTATTCTCTCAGGGAAAGAACTCCATACCAAACAAAAGGAATTAGTAGCCATCAATACGAAAATTGCTGCTTTTAAGACCCATTCAGTAGAAGCAGACATCAAGACATTGGTGAAGGGCCTGGATGCAAAGCATAAGGAATTGACAGACATCAACCAAATGATTGATGCCTTTCAGCACATAACAAATGCGTGGCAAACGCAAGCTGGCAGTCGTGACCTTCCAGGTGCAAAAGTAGATCTGGCGGAATATAACAATCAAAAGGCATCAATTGACGTGAACATTAAGAAGCTAAAGGAAAGCCTCGAAAGAAAACGTGAGCAATTGGATAGAGTCAAAAGCGGTAAAGAGAATGAGGAAGATAAAGAATATTTTAATACAAAAGATAAAACATCAGCATATGAGAGAAGAAGAACAGCAATTGAAAAGGATATCAAAAGACTGCAGATAGCAGCAGAGACACCACCACCACCACCTGATGAAGCAACATCCCCAAAATCGTAAGTAATCAAGTTTTCTCTTCGCTCCAGCAACAGAGTTGACGCAGTTATGAACCATGCACAACACAAAGCGGCTGATTAAGTGAAGTTAGATAAGACAATGCCTATCATCTCATTATTCACAAATCAGCAGCTATCGTCTATAATAGAGCAAAAAGTATCGAGGTATTCTATGGATACGCCATCCTTTCCTACCGCACCTGCCAGGCTGTACGCTCTGCATTTGAAACTCAGGCCCATACAATACGGGACGTTGATGCCATTCACTGGCGAACTGGTTCACGCCGCGTGGCTGGACTGGCTCCGCTCGGCTGCTCCCGATGTAGCGACATGGCTACATGAAGGAAATAAACGGCGACTCTTCACCTGCTCCAGCCTACAATTTCCTTTTCCCCCGGCCAGGATGCGCGAAGCTGAGCGCAATAATACGCATCTCCCCCTCGAACCGGAAAAAACGTACACCATTCGCATCACGCTGCTGCTGGGCGAACTCTTTCCTCTGTTCCACCAAGCGTTGACGAACTTCAATCTCTCCAACCTCTCCGACGCCAGGAAACCGCCCTTTATACACATCGCCAAGCAATCTCTGCTGCTCGAAGAGGTCATCGCTGGTCAGGATGATCCCGACGGATGGACGGGCTTCACTTCTTTTAAGGAGCTGGTGGAGCAGGTCAGAACGCTTCGCCTGGGCAAGAACGAGCCACTCAAACTCGAATTTGCCTCGCTCACCACCTTTAATCGAGGATCAGCCAAACAGAAAGACTATGGCAATCATCATGCACGCCTGCCCCTACCTCAATATGTCTTTAGCAATCTGGCAAAGCGCTGGGCTGACGTGGCCCCACCCGAGTACGCGCGCCTGGTACAACAAGACCTCATCGAACAATACATCCAGGACGAGGGACTGGTCATCGCCGATTACGATCTCAAGACACATCAGGTCAAATTCACCACCCATACCCAACCCGGCTTTATCGGCACCTGCAAATACATCCTGCGCGGACCAGACGATCCCATCAGCGAGGAGCATCTATTAACAGTCAGGCAGCAACTTATCCTTTTGTCACATCTGGCGTTCTATTGTGGCGTAGGCTACAAGACAGCGATGGGCATGGGACGAGTAAGAAAGCTATAAACCTGATGGGCTGCTTATACACGTCCGACACTAATTATTTTTGAGCACTTTTTACTCATCTATCTATTGATTATTTCTATTGTTATGTACTATAATCAACTCATCAAGTTGGTATGCAGTTGCTCTAATACCCATAAGCATTCAGAAACGCCACTCTCGTTGCTAGAAATATACTGCCGCATATTTCTCATCCGAATGCAAGGCAATATAAAATAGTTGGCAAAGATAGGGAAAAGCCATGCTTACACTGAAGCAACGCAACACTAAGCTTCAAGAGCTGCATGATCTGCATCTGCCAACAGCTTCGTCTTTTTCACAAAAATATCATAGGAATAGCGTATCTTATTAAGAACACGATTCTCTTTGATTTCAGGCTACATTTAGAGATTCTCTCAATGAAGGATGTCATGCTTCTACTACAAGGGAGATACATCTTATGACTGATCCTGTACTATTAGTTGAACCAGTCATTACCGCTATCGTTGCATTTATCAAGATGCGCTCAGTACAAAATGCTGCCGGTAAAGCCACAGGGTTTGTGCTGAGCAAGTCGACAGACTTTATAAGTGATAAGGCAACAGAAAGTACCTTTGAAAAAGGACGGAAAGCATTTGAGATGCTGCGTTCGCGTTTTTTGGCACAGGGTGATGTCAAAGCGGAACAAGCTTTAGAAACATTGGAACAGCATCCAGATGATAAAGTCTCTCAACAAACGCTCGTTCAGGAAACAGCACGTCTTGCTAGCACAGACCCCTCTTTTGCGCAGGAACTCCAGATATTTGCAAACAATGTGGTCATTGCCCAATCTGGCAGTATCCATGTGAATGAGCATACGCATATCGAATCACTCACCATCCACCAGGCTGCGCCTCCCAGTGATCCCTGGAATACGTACAAATATATGGCGATACGCGGGCCGGAAGCACACAGGGATTTCACAAACCGTCCTTTGGGGCCGTGGGATACCCAGACTATCGGGGTGGAGACGATTGAGAATGTGCGAGCAAAGCTTCTGCGCGGTGTCACGTTAGAACACCCGGTACAGATTACTGTGAAGGGAGCGTTGTTTCCCTGTGCCTTGCTGACAAGTGGTTGGTGGGACAGGGGTTTCAATATGGGCGTCAAGAAGGTCCAGTGGCGTAATAAAGTTCAGGAATGGCTGTTCCACGGCTTTGATCTCTGGGGACCTTCCTGGGATTTTACCTGGGATATCGACAACTGGGAAGAAAGCCGCACGCGCAATTGCTTTATTGCACAGCTCGGCGATG
The DNA here is from genome assembly GCA_963802635.1 of uncultured Chloroflexia bacterium. Taxonomy (GTDB): domain Bacteria; phylum Chloroflexota; class Ktedonobacteria; order Ktedonobacterales; family Ktedonobacteraceae; genus CAVTLG01. The sequence continues at coordinate 834,206 of CAWDJJ010000002.1, forward strand.
GCGATGAGGCGAACTCGCTGTCGGTGCTCATCCCGAATTCTAAAGCACAGAGATTACGCGAGAGCTTGCAACAATGGGGCGGCATCGTCGAAGCGGAAATCACCTGCCTGCTAGGCCACCGCAAACATTTCAAAGAGCATTTCGACTCAAACCTGATGGAACTCTTCGGTGGTCTGCTGGACTATTGTCTGTGGATCAACGAAGAGGATAAAGCACACAAAATAAAGGTGAAGAAGAGACAGTTGACAGATGTCTACTCAGGATATCTGTGGAAATGCCTGGCGGCGAAGCAACGGCTAATCAATGACAGGCCAAAGCTCGAAGATGTTTATTTCGTGTGGGAGCATACGAATCTTTCCAGCCCGGACGCCGTGGCTTACGGTCTTGAGGCGCTGGAGCAAAAAGAGGCATATATTAAACGTAAGTTCGAGGATGATCTCGTCCTGGTCCAAAAATCTTCGTCGCTGGTGCCGGGAACGCCGCTCTGGAAGCCCCAGGATGTCTACGCGATGTTGCTCGACGACGTTGACGAAATTTAGACCCGCTCTGGAGCACGCCTCCGATTTATGCTTCGATGCCGTGAGTGAAGGTGTGACAAAGGTTTCGTGACACAAGGGGACTATTCACAAGCAAACGTTCGTAATGCAGTTTTTATCTGGTTGTGAGTGGTCCCCTGCTCAGGCTTCACACCTCTTTTAAAAGAGCCTGGGTCAAGTTCATCTCCACACCCAACCCAACATTATCTGCACATGCAAATATAGCATTGATGAACCAGGCGACCCAACTGACGAAGAGTTCCCCCCTTGATAGTCAAGCAACAGCTCATGCTTTTGTCGCACCTGACGTTCCAGCGTGGCATAGGCTACAAAACAGCGATGGGCGTGGGAATAACAAGAGTAATATAATACTGATTACAAGCAAAAATTTATCAGTCCTATTCAACGTTAGTGATTACTATAGAAGAATATATAATAAAACAAGCTATTTTAGCATTTCGAACTCCAGCCTGTGGTATTGACACTTGTCTTTTTCTACTGTATAGTTCCTCACAGAGGAAAGGTCACTCCCGTCAGGGATCGAAACAAATACATTTCCTTGAGAAGGCATGAACAGGAGTTCTGTTTCATAAACAGTCCTGCTGCCTCCCGTATGGGCTTGAAACGCATCTATCCGACTAAGGTCAGGAATATGCGATTTGGTTAAATAAACATGTAAAAGAGGTATGATTTGGTACGTGCTTTTCTGTGTTTATTTTAAGCCGAAAAATTATGTCACTATACCTCTATAATCCAAAGAGATATGGTGACATAACAATTTAAAGCATCAATACGCTAAGACTTGAATATCATTTCAAAAGAAGCTTGGCGCTAAACGCAGAAATGAGTTTGTTTTTTTTGTCAAAAATCTTGATAGTACTATCTGACTCAACTTCATTGACTAACCACTCATAAACTCTTAAAGCATCTCTTACAGTTTCAGCTCTTGTCGTAGCTTCCGTTTTTTCCTTAATTTCATCTAACCGCTTCAATGCTTCAGATGAGAAATCAAACTGAAGCCTTTCTTTATGCTTATCCATAATTATGCCTCCAACTAGGTCCAATGCGGTGGTAAGAAACGCTGAACAAACCAAGTGTTAGAACTATGGTTAAGTCCATAGTCACTTCTTTTGCTGATTACTGCTGTCCTTTCTGTTAACTACATGAGGATAGTAGTAATCAACAATTACTTTAAGGAGCGGACCAATGCCCAAACGAGCTAAAGGACTCGTAGCTAACAGCCAAATATTCCCTTTGTCAATATACAGATAAAACCCTAGCCCCACCCAAACGACAAACACACCTACAAAGACGCTATTAAAACAACATCGCCATATCGATGTGCTTACATGCTCCCAATCATCAACGACTCCTGCGTATTTCGTCTCGCCTACAGATAAATCTGTATCATCGACATCATAAAGATCAAAATCTTGAGGTCCTATTATGAGCGCATTCCACTCTTCAACTTCTCCAGCATAAGTACCTTCAATGAGTAAACTTGTCGAGGATTCTCTGAATATCAAAAGTTTTTTTCTGTATGCTCTCACCCATAGTATAACTATCACTCCTCTCAGAGAAATTCTATAGCTCTCTTCCAGTCCTCATCGTTTTGAATTTAGAAAAAAGCGCGTTAATGAGTACACCTTCGTCCACTTTTCAATGGACGAAATGAGATGATCATTAAACTATAGAATTTCAGTGAGGAGCCAAGAACAAGAGCATACGATGATCACATTTTTTTATATCCTTCCCAAAGAATGCGTTATTTCTCTACATAATACACTAGCCCCTATCCAAAGTCAAGTAATTTTTCTTATTTTTGAGAGGTAAATAGGTATGGATATTATGTAAATCAATGAGTAGTAATTACTCACGAAAATGTGATATACTTACACGGTCTTTAGCACTACTATCATGTAAAGTAGGCTGAAAATCAGAAATAACTCTGAGAAATTTCATCAGTGCTTCTAATGTCAAATATTCTCAGCTATGCTATACTCTGGATGCTTAAGTTCCTCTCTCAATAACCTAATAAGGTTGGAGGTAAGATCACTGTGGGATATTCGTTGATCGCGCTCGATACTAATCACATCAAAAAATATGTCTTCGGTACCGATAAACTGAAAGAAATTCGCGGTGCCAGTTCTCTACTTGATGGCCTCAACCGTGAGGAAACAGAAAAGGTCGCCCAGCGAGAAAGCATCACCGTTGAGCGCATCTATGCTAATGGAGGTTCTGGTCTCTTTCTAGTGGATGAAACATTGGCAGATACATTTGGGCAAAAGGTACAAAAAGAGTACACGGAGACAACGCAAGGAGGTGCCTCAGTCACCTATGTTGTTCAGACACTTCCAGATCACATAAAAAACCTCGGCATAGCGCAAATTAAGCAAAAAAATCTCTATGATGAGCTTGAGCTTATACGCTACCGATTGCGCGAGGAAAAAGATCGCACACCCGATATAATTAGTTTGCCTTCACATCCCTTTATGCGTCCCTGTGACGCATGCGGCATTGAATACGCAGAGAAAGAGGCAACAAATCCAAGCGATCCAGCAACGCAGCAATACTATTGTGCAAGCTGCCGCAAAAAGCAAAGCGAAGACGATGAAGTTAAGAAGCGTATTTCAAGAACAATGCGCGGTAAAAGAAGCAATGAAAAATACCTTTGGGATCGCATACTTAGTAACTTGCACGAAGTAGATTATACATTCCCACCTGATATGTCAGACGAAGAAAAGGAATTTCGTCCCAGCAACTTCAACGTTTTCCGCAGATTTGCCGAAGCAAAAGAGTACCTTGGGCTAATTTACGCTGATGCTAATAATATGGGCACAAAAATAGAAGACTTCACTACATTAACAGAAATCGCAGATTTTGCCACCAGGGTTGATGACACTATTCACCAGGCTATAAGCATCGCCATCAAAAAACATTTACCAATATATCTACCTCCTGAAGGTAGTGATTCATCTCCCCTTTTTCCTTTTGATATCCTGCTTCTGGGAGGAGACGATATAGTGATAGTCACAGATGCAACCAAAGCCATGGATGTAGCACTCACTATCGCGCAAGAGTTTCGCACGCTGAACGACGAAAAGTATACACTATCCGTCGGCGTCGTGCTCGCCCCCATTAAATATCCATTTAGCTTACTACAAGATCTGGCAACAACAACGCTCAATATTGCCAAAGAAGCTAGCACAAAAGCGCGTGAAAAGGCACATAAAAAAGAGGAGATTGATGATACACGCATCAACTTTATCCTCGTGACGGGTGGCAATGGGGATGATTTTAAGAAAGTCTATCACCATGTCTACCACCATGAAGATAAAGAGAAGAAGACAGAATTCTATGCAACATTGCGTCCATACAAGCCAGAAGACCTTGACCATCTGCTTAAAACCATCCGCAAAGGCTACCAGCAAGGATTAGGGCGAACAAAACTCCATCAAATGCGCGAGGCAATACTGCAAAAGAATCTAACAACAGCAGTCAGCGAAGGGCTAGCAGTGATGAGAAGTTGGCGCGATAAGCAACGCGCCTATGTAGTCAGGCAAGTCTACGGGTTCGGTGAGCAATATCAAATACCACGCAGCGATCCAAATAATCCCGCATCCGGGTTTCCACGTGTCACCTTTCCCTGGTTCGCCGATGACAAAAACGATAAAGGGTTTGATGTTTATCGCACACCGCTATTAGATATCGCAGAACTCTATAATTTTGTGACAAGAGAGGGGGATGATAGTGACGAGAGTTGATCGTATCCAACTCACCTACGAATTGACATTTCAGACACCATTCCACTGCGGCACAGGGCTAAGTATGGGCTTGATAGATCGTACTATCGTGCGTGATCGCGATGGATACCTCTATGTGCCAGGCTCAACCATCAAAGGCGTGCTGCGCGAGTATTGCGAACAGTTGGAACGCCTCTACGAGGAGTTCGACCTTGACTTAAAAGCACTTATCGCCAGCCCACACGGCAATAAGGAAAATCTCTGGGAATTTGGTCAATCAGCCACGATGATTACGCGCATCTTCGGCTCACATACACATCCTGGCCTGCTCTTCTTCGATGATGCTCGGCAGTTAGAACAAGATAAACAGAGAAGTCTACAAACAGACCTGTATACACAGGTGCGACTTGATCGACTTACGCGTACCGCAGTTCCAGGAGCACTCTACACCAGCGAGTTTGGCGTGAAAAAATTGTCCTTTGTGGGAAAAATCACCGGTTGGCTGGAATGTGCAGCGATAGAAAGTATCAAGAATGGTCCAACCTATTCCTTGCTCCTGCTGCTAGCAGGCTTGCATATGATTGATCGTATTGGCGGCAATAAATCGACAGGTAAAGGTCAATGCCAGATCACTATCACAGAATTGACGATCAATAAAGTAAAGAACGAGCAATGGTCATCCTGGCTAGACCACTTAGAAATGCTCTCTTACTACTCCATGGATGGTGCATCACAGGAGGATGAGGCATGAAGCAACTCTTTATCCAATTGGACGCCATTTCTCCGCTCGCCATTCGCTCCGATCATGCAGCAGGAGGTACCGATGCGGCTAAATATATTGCAGGCAATACTCTCCTGGGCAGTCTGGCAGCGGTATATAGGCGCGTCCATCCTGAGAGAACGGATGACTTTGAGAAACTCTTTTTGGGCGAAAGTGTGCTCTATCCCAACCTCTATCCTGCTGTTTTCAATGACGAAGGATTACATAATAGCAATCTTCCCGTTTACCCACTACCGAAAACAGCGCAAAGTTGTAAACGCCATCCAGGTTTTCTCTCCTCCGAAGATGAGGAACACGATGGACATGGTGTACGCGACAGTTTGATAGATTGGACTCTGTTCAAAGAATATCAGCAGACAGACACGAAGTCACTCGCAGCTCTAAGGCATTATAAGACATGCCATTATAAGATACACGAGAATGATAAGTGTGCGATAGTAATGGCTGCTATTAATGGCTATTATAGACGCGATAGAATTGCACCATATAATATGACAGCCGCCCAGTCACATACGCGCCTACAAACACGCACTGGTATCAATCGTGAGTCTGGCACTGTACAGGAAGGTATTTTGTACAATCGTCAGGTCTTTGAAGAAGGCATGCGTTTCTGCGGCACGGTAACATTTCTCGATGATGAACTCGTTCCACCCTTTGAAGATTTCATCGAAGAAGTGGGGTATGAAGGTCTTGTACGGATCGGCACTGGGCGTACACGTGGCATGGGTCAGGTAGCTATTGTCGCTGGACCTGGAGGCAATCAGCAAGATGACTTTTTCTCATTCACACAACGCCTGGATGCATTTAACAAAAGGCTATACGAACAAGCTAACTGCTTTGAGATAAACGCGTTACGGCATAGCTACTTCTTCGCGCTGACGCTCCACTCGCCACTGATTCTACAAGATGAACTTCTACGCTACAAAGGCTCCGTCTGCGCCGAAACGCTCAAAGAGCTTCTCAACGTTCCAATGCCAGAGTTCGCACAGATCTATCAAACAGCCAGCATACAACGCGTCACAGGCTGGCAAGACATGTGGGGTCTGCCACGTACCAACGAGTACGCCATTGAAACTGGCTCGGTTTTTCTCTTTGCATGCTCGTCACCTCTCGAAGAAGAGGCACGCAAAGCACTGTTTGAGCTTGAACAACAGGGCATAGGCAAGCGACGCGCAGAAGGTTTTGGGCGCATCTGCATATCAGATCAATTTCACCAGGAGGTAGAGCAGCGATGAGTGAAGATACTAAAAATAGAGCCATGCAAATCATTCGTGAAGTAAATATACAGGCAGAAAATGCTTACGAGGATGCCGTCCAGCTCGGCGATCATGCGGCGTACGCCCTGAAAAAAAATCACCGCTCCCAGATGACCGGACTGGAGAATATCGCTGAGAGCGCACTCAAGACATCGGACATCTTTGACTACATCAAGCGACAGACGGCACGCTTCCTTTACTGGCGTCAGAGCTTCCCAACTCATTCAGATCTAGTGTTTGGTGAGCGCTTGAAGCGATATCTTGAGGAGGAACTCAGCAAAAAACGCGATACGATATGTAGCCCCAACCGGCTCAACATCGGCAACAAGACCGACGAGGATAAACAGTTGCGCCGCCGCGTCTACCTGCTGCTGATACGTCAATTTATTCGCCAGATGGTTGTAGAGTACGAGTATCGCGTCAATATTGAAGGCGACAGGAAGGGAGCTTAGCATACCATGCCTTCAGCAGAACAGCTTGAGCAAATAGCGTATTTGAGTGACACGGTGCTCTATCCCGAAGCCGTCGCTTTTATACGCCGCCTGGTCCAGGAGCAAGAATGCTCACCACTACCTGCTAGCCAGGTAAACGGACTGCTCAATATCACCAATACCGCGAAATACGTTGAGCTGGATAAATTCATCAAACACCAACGTGACCGCGATTGGCCTGCATCCAGAAGCAATATTAAGATATTCTATACCGAACTGGAAAAAACATTCACGACGATGAAGAATAAGCGGATCAGAGACGAATTCCATCTGCCGCGTGAGGGACTCAGCACCAGAGAAATGAGCCTGGAGATCGATGAGTTGATGGCAGCGCTGACTCGTGATTTCGTGCAACATCTGCTAGCGGAAAACGGGTTACTCGTAATAGAACTGCAAGAACAAAAGCCAAAATATAGAAGGTAGGAAGGCATGACAGAACAAGCACATCGCTATACACTACGCAATCGCTATGTATTTACAGGCAAGCTCGTGATGCAAACGGCCTTCCACATCGGAGGCGGTAAAGCCACGTTGAGCAACAGTGACAGCCCGATTGTCCTGACACCAGAGGAACTGCCATTTATTCCTGGCTCAAGCTTCAAGGGCGCGTTACGTAGCACTGTGGAAAAGCTGGTACCCGGTCTGGCAACAGCAGAACAACTCCGCACCTGCGCACTGATAGAACTGAGTGAGAAAGAACTCAAAGAGGCAAGAGAGAAAGCCGAAGACGAAGCAGAGTATAAGCGACAGGTGTGCCCAACAATACGACAAAAGGAAATCACGCAGGAACGCCGTGATCACCCAGGAGCAGTGCAGGCAATACTCGCACAGACGCTGAACGATCTCTGCCACACCTGCCAGTTGTTTGGCTCACCCTTTGCCGCGTCCCATATCAACATCAGCGATCTCTACATGCCAACCGAGACGTGGAACGGGATCGTCCAACGTCGCGATGGCGTAGCTATCGACCGCGACAGCGAGAAGGCCAAAGATCGCCTCAAATACGACTTTGAAGTCGTCCCGGCCAGCGCCGAGTTCGAGCTTTACATCACATTAGAAAATGCAACAGACGAAGACTTACAACTTATCAGCGTGGGCTTGAGCGAGTTTGTGCATGGCTTCGGTGTCATCGGCGGCAAGCGTTCACGCGGTTTAGGCGTCTGTCGCCTGGATAATCTCAAGGTATCCGAGCTGGTGTTAGAGGGCGTTGCTGAAACAGTACGCAACGCTCGCTTACGTGATTACCTGCTCAAGCGCAAATTCTCAGACGAGCTAGATGGCAATACGTTCTTAAATAAATATATCGAGCAAATCTTTGCAAAAGCCTGATCGCTGTGATTGCTTGCCTATCCTGAAGGAGCTGTTTGTTATGTTGAAGAAAATCGTGAATGAAGCCTATTGCACGCTACGCATTACGACAACGGGTCCATTGCTGATCAAATCCGGTAGCGCGACCATTAGCGGACCCGATATGACGCCCGTGCTGACATTCCGCAATGGTCAACAAGAAGTCTTTTTACCGGGAAGCTCACTCAAAGGAGTTTTCCGTAGCCATATTGAAAAAATCGTGTGCAGCTTAAAGCCACACGTGGTCTGTTATCCTTTCTCTGGCGCAGAGGAGCACGAGGCTGATCGCCAACAGAGACAACGCGACTATCGCGATTCGTGTGGCGCTATGTTCACACAACGTGCTAAGAGTAGCGACGAGAAACGCAAAGAACTTGAAGAAAGAACCGATTTTGTTTACCGCGATTCCTGCCCGACGTGCCGTCTCTTTGGCTCGACCGGCTTTATCGGGCGCGTAGCAATCAGTGATGCATATCTGACCGCAAAAGCTGTCACCGAACGACGCGACGGCGTTGGCATTGATCGTCTCACAGGCGGAGCCAGCCACGGAGCAAAATTTGAATTAGAAGTTGTCAGCACTGGCATAACCTTCGAAACTGACATTCACCTGCGTAACTTCGAGATCTGGCAACTTGGCATGCTCTTCACTGTGCTACAGGACATGGAAGACGAGTTGATCCGCATCGGCTCTGGACGTTCGCGCGGTCTGGGCAAAGTTACCGCCCAGATCAGCGATCAGGGACACAATGAACGACCGGGCGGGCTGGTCACGAGCGTCATACGCGGCAGCACAGAGCCTGACAATGAATTGTGGGGCCTTGGTCGCTGGCTCAAGGGCAGCGCGGACGATTATGGCACACAGGATGATGACTTGCTCGCGCTCCCGGAGACAGGGGAGAGAAGCAATCACGGTATTCGTAGCATCCGTGCATTCAGCGGTACAGCATTGAACGCATTGCGCGATGCAGCCATTGAGCAATTCATCACGCGTATGCAAAATTGGCCCGAACAGCCCGCAACAGTCCTCGCCAATGGGCGCTAACAACCGTAGAGGAGGAGACAAGCACTCATGAGCGAAGTACTGTATGCCGGGCAAGTAGATAGCACAAACTTCACACAATTGATCGCAGATTGCCATTTCTCGCCTGACGCGAAGGTCCTGGCCGAACAAATGCCTGAGCACGTGGTTGCCAGCGCAAAAGAACGACAAAACCTGTTGATCTTCGAAGTCTTCGACGGCAACATACCGTTTGTTCAGTACACCTCAGGGCGCATCTTTCAAAAGGATCTGGAATTGCGCTGGGAGAGACAGCATGACAAGATACGCATCGTTTATCTCGGTCCAGAGCATGCACCCGCAACACAGGTGATGCGCGATTACCGATTAAAGAATTTTGCTGAACCAGACAAGCTAGCAAAAGAGTTCAAGTCTTACTTTCTCTTTGGAGAGCGACTGGACGCGGACGATATTCAGAAAATTGGCAAGTCCGCTCAAGTAGGAGACTTCGCCGAGCTGCGTATCCCACGCATCTTGCGCTACCCCCCCGTGCAGCCAGACACAAGTTCACGCGTACAATTGCAGGTATGCGAATATGTCAACAAGGAAACAGGTCAGGTAGAGTTCTTTCGCTTTCAGGATCTGGTACCGGGAAGGAGTGTAGCAGATAATGAATCCCTATGATTTTGCGCGCATTGACTGGAGCAAAGCACCTGAGCGGCGGCGACCTATCTGGCATCATCGCCTTGTGAGCCAGGACAAGCAACACCTCTATTCTGGTCAACTTGAGGTTGACGTGTATACCGAAACGCCGTTCTTTATCTCTGATCCACGCACGACTCCAGCGGACCCTAAAAAGCCCGCTCAGAACATACAAAACGCGCGCGGCGAATATATCATTCCGGGCAGTTCGCTCAAAGGCATGTTACGCGATCTGGTAGAAACGTTGGGCAATGGCTGCCTCACGCTCTTTGACGGTAGCTATGAGCGCGGCAAGATCAACTACAACCGGGAAACGCCGTCAGCATTTCAGCGTTGTAGCAACAACACCGAGCTATGCATCGCGTGCCGCACCTTTGGCATGTTGAAAGAACGCACACGAGGTGTCTTTCTTGGCAAAGTCAACATCGGCGACGCCGTTGCTGACTCAGATAAAGTACATAAATATCGTGCCATCTATACGAAGCCATTGATGGAACCAAAACCGCACCATGCCAGCTTCTATCTGGACGAGGACAGGCAACATATCGCCGGTCGCAAGTACTACTTTCATCACTCGCCGGATATAGAGCCACTGACCGAAACAGGTATTATCCTCATGGGTGGCAAGCCCGCGAACCGCTATATCCAGCCGCTTGACTACGACACACAGTTTCACTTTCGCCTTGATTTCACTAATCTGGAGAGCGATGAATTTGCAGCCTTGCTCTTAGCCATCGTGCTTGAAGAAGACATGCGGCATAAGATCGGCTACGGCAAACCGCTGGGGTTAGGCTCGATATCCCTCCGACCCACCGGTATGACGTTAGTCGATTATGCTACCCGTTACACACAACCAAGCGCTGAGCGCGGAAAAACGCCCTTCGATAGCGAGACGTTGTGGCCGTATATCGACGAACATATCACCGAATTCTCTCGGACGAAGCTTGCACACACGGCGATGGAAGATCTACGCCGTATCTGGCAATGGCCGCCCGAACCAGGCATTGATTACCACTATCCCAGCAAGCGCGATTGGTTCGACACAGAAGAAAGTATCGGTAAACGTATCGCTGACACAAGATGATCTTACGCACAATGGAAAGGAGTGCTTGCCCAATCGGGCCTGGATGCGCTATAGTTGGAATAACACAAATAATGGTCGTAGAACTCCAACTATCCTGAAAGGCCCAAACCATGCTTATCGACCTACGCAGCGACACCGTCACCCACCCGACGCAAATGATGAGAGACGCCATGTATCACGCAGAAGTGGGAGATGACGTATATGGCGAAGATCCCACCATCAACCGTTTACAGGAACTGGCCGCCGAACGTCTGGGCAAGGAAGCCGCACTCTTCGTTCCCAGCGGCACCATGGGCAACACTATCGCCACGCTCACACACGCAGGACGTGGACAGGCGATCATTGTAGGCGACCAATCACACGTGTATCGCTATGAAGGTGGTAGCACGTCCACACTGAGCGGCTCGCCCATGACAGTAGTACCAACCCATCCAGATGGCATGCTCGATATTGCGAGTGTCCAGGCAGCCATCGCAGATGAAAGCGACGAGCATGTCGCGCCTACCGCGTTGATCTGTATTGAGAACAGCCATAATCTCTGCGGTGGCACAGTCCTCAGCGTAGAGCAAGTTGCAGCCATTACCACACTGGCCCACAGTCATAGTATTCCCGTGCACATGGATGGAGCGCGTATCTTCAATGCCGCGTGCGCTCTCGGCATACCAGTCAGTACGCTTGTCAAAGACGTGGACTCGGTGATGTTCTGCCTCTCAAAAGGCTTGAGCGCTCCCGTTGGTTCTATACTGGTCGGTAGTCGTAAGTTTATCCACAGAGCACACCGCGTACGCAAAATATTAGGCGGAGGCATGCGCCAGGCAGGCATCCTGGCAGCAGCCGGTATCGTGGCACTGGAGCACATGGTAGAACGGCTCGCAGAGGATCATGAGCACTGTCAGCAGCTAGCACGCGGCCTGGCTGACTTTCCCCAGGTTGATATCGACCCGCAGCGCGTCGTCACTAACATCCTTATCTTCACGCTGCATGATGCGGAGCAACGCAAGCTTACAGAGGCAGAAACTTTGCGCTTTCGGCAGCAGGCACGTGACCACGGAGTACTCTTGAGTCACATGGGAGGGAGCACTATGCGCGCAGTCACCCATTATGGTCTGGATAGCCAGCATATTACTATTGCCCTGGCAGGCATCAGACGCGCCCTGATTGCTACGCAGTTCTAGCACCCCTGTGTATTCCCACAAGCACTGATCATCGTTCTAACAGAGAACTCTATGAGCGTTGATCTGTGCTATGTTCTCCTGACAGTATCTCACAAGCACAAAAATAACCATTGTTACAGTTCTCACCTGAATGCCTATGGGTATTACACCGAGTAACTTTTGCGCGCAATTCGGGCACGTGCTCAGAAGCTAGTATACTCAAGATAGCAATTACTTGCCAGAGAGGATATGCTAAACGTAGCAAGGTATTGGAAGCATGCAAGGCAATATATCTTGCACGCCACCTTGCAGATAGAGCAATAATCTGACTATTACGGCATGTTTCACGTTATACTGCCGTTAATAGTGATATATATTTGGAAAGGGATCATCTCATGCCAAAGTTTGGAGCGCATGCGTTTCTATGGATTGATGAATGGACGAATGAAAAAGGCAACAAAGCGATTCGTGCGGCTGCCGAGAGCGGTTTCGATCTTATTGAGATTCCGCTACTCAGACCACACGAGTTTAATGCCGCCACTCATCGCAAAGAACTCAAGGCTTCGGGGCTGGCAGTGACAGCTTCTATTACACTGCCGAAAGATGCACATATGCCAGAACAGCCAGACCGCGCGAAACGTTTCTTGCTTGAAGCACTTAACAAGCTCGAAGCTATTGGCGGTACCTATCTCTGCGGCCCACTCGCCTACCAGATAGGCAAGTTTAGCGGCAAACCACCCACGACACGTGAGCGCCAGGTGATTATCGATACGCTCGGTTCTGTGGCCGAAGAAGCGAAGAAACGTGGTATTGCGCTCGGCCTGGCCGTTCTCAACCGGTATGAAACCTATATGTGCAATACGCTAGCTGCAGGTCGCGCGATCATCAAAGCCGTTGGCGCTGATAACCTGTCGCTGCACGCAAGCACCTACCATATGAATATTGAAGAGGAAGATTTTTCAGCTCCCTTAGCCGAAGTTGCCGATGTGCTGGGCTATGTCCATATCAGCGAGAGTCATCGCGGACAGCCTGGCCGTGGCACAGTGAACTGGGATCAGGTCTTCCAGGGTCTGGCTGCCGCTCACTATACAGGTCCACTGGTGATAGAAGCCTTTGCGGCACCTGCGGCTGATCTCGCTGCTGCTATGTACCTATGGCGTCCTTTGCAGACATCGCCAACGCAACTTGCCCACGAGGGACTGTCGTTCCTGCACGCCTACAGTGAGCGTTTCGGTCTCTAAACGTTTTATAACCCCTGCTGTGTTATACATGGATATCAGTCTCGACAGTGAGGATATGCTCTTTTTGCTCATCGAGGGTCAGTAACTCTTCCTGTGTTGGCGACCACGTAGCCAGCAATTGTCCCGGCACTATACGCAAAGGAAACGGGTCTTCGGGCATGCCGATGAGCAAGCGTTGTTCATGCGAGGCGATGCTGATACGCATGTGCGGAGAAATACTGACCATGCGCGGCATAGCAGGCAACTTCTGCCAGCTAAAGACACATTTCCGCGTCCGTGTATCCCAGCCTGCTACACGTTGATCTCTGAAAGCGGCGACCAGGAGTGTACCATCCGGCGACCAGACCACGCTATTCACCTTCTGACTCGGCGCTGCTACCTGCCACGTACCAGCCAGACTCCCAACACTCCAGCAGGTAATCTGTCCATTGCTGGCTCCTGCAACCAGGGATGATCCGTCCGGCGACCAACGTAGCACTCCGACATTCCCACAACGCATCATCCCGGTGCCTATGATTTGTGGTAGCGCCGTCTGTTCAGACGTGAAGCCAGAAAAAGGTAACGTATAGATACGCACCTGCCGATCTACCCACACTGCCAGTTGCTCGTTCACCGACCAATCCAGCCCCTCAATGCTGCGTACTTCGATATGCAGGACAAGCGGTAATGCATCCTGCGTTGTCGTATCCCAGAAGCGGATCTCACCCTGTCCGCCAACGGCCATTATCCGACCATTAGGCGACCAGCACATGTATGTTGCTTGCTGCGCATTTGCTGTGTTCACTTCCTGGATGATGCCTGCTGCACGTGTATAGACCGGCACATGCCCATACAATACGCACGCGAAAGCGCTACCATCGCGTGCCCAGGCAAGCATCTTTGGACGCGCAGGTAAAGCAAAACGAGCAGTTTCCTGCAAAGGCAGCAGCTTAAACACGACCTCCGCACTTTGCTCCGCTGGGATCATAGCCTTCACCGGCTTCGCTGGCAACGGCTCATCAAGCACGCGCTCCGCACTCACCTCCGGTGGGTCAATCGCAATAAATATACCAGGATCTCCAGATAAAGACGACATGACTGGCTGCGTCCTTCTTTCAGCACTCAAGCTTGTTTGGATCAGTGTCACAGTATCTTTATCCGTTATTGCACTCGCCTGATCCTGCGTAAATTTCTTGATGGTCTGCTGTAACGCGCGCGCAAATGCGTCAATAGTGAGAAAGCGCCGTGCCGGATCTTTTTCCAGCGCGCGTAAGATCACTGCGTCAATCGCACGCGAAGCTATCCGCTCAGGATTGAGCACGCTGGGAGGGATGGGCGACTCGTGCAGATGTGCCTCGACATAGAGTTCATTGGTGGTTGCTTGCAACGGCAGTTTGCCAGTCAATAGGAAGCAAGCCATCACAGCCAGCGCATACTGATCAGATGCACAATCAATCTTGCGCTCTGTCTGTTCCGGTGCCATAAACGCAAACGTCCCCAGTAGTTCGCTCGCCACAGCCGTCGAAACCGGATTCCAGCGTGCAATGCCAAAGTCACAAAGATAGAGATAGGCGGCCCGTTCCGTGCTTTGTAGCGAACGGTACAGGAAATTGGCCGGTTTCACATCCTGATGCACGATGGGCTTCGCCCGGTTGTGCAGATACCAGAGACAATCAGCCGCCTGCATAATCACGTCCGCCGTCTGCTCCAGCGACCAGTGTTTCCAGGGAGGTCGCTTCCTGCTCAGGTCGGCCAGCGATCCCTCCTGCATATATGGCGACACAAAATACGGCACAGAACGCTTTTCATACTCCATATATCCATAGTCACGAATGGGCAAAATATGGGGATGTTGCAGGCTACGGGTGATCTCTATCTCGCGGTGAAAACGCTCCTGGGCGTGTCGATTGCGCCGGTCATCTTCATGGATGGCGGTCATTATTTTGAGAGCCACGCGCTCCTGCGTGTACGTATCTACGGCCAGCCATACCACGCTCATTTGCCCCTGCCCCAATAGTTCCAGTCGCTGATATCGTTCAGGTGCCATGGTGTTCCTCTGGTTGTCGCAAGTCGTAACGCTTCAGGTCAAAAAGATGCAGAAGAAGCATGCTTCACAATGGTATTGTCCCTCGCGGTTGTCCTCCTCGGGCTAGAATATCCGTGTCCCACCGGGCTGCTGGGTATTGAGCTGATTTTGCCTGAGTAGCGCCTGGTAATCCAGCTTAGCACGCTCAAGTTGCACGCTCAGAGCAGCTTTCTCTTTTGTGAGTTGGTCAATGCTTACGCGCAAAGCGCTTTTATCTTTGGCCGCTTGATCAAGGCCAGCACGCAAGCTATCACGATCTCGCGTGACCCGCTGGAGTTGATCACCACGCGAGCTATGCTCAGTGCGTATCTGCTCCAGTTCATCATCCAACGCGTTGGCCCGTTTTTCCTCCGTCGCGGCCCGCACTGTCAGCGCCAGAATTTCTTTCTTAAAGGTATCACGCTGCTCATCCAGATCTCTTTGCAGCTTTGCAATTTGCGGCTCATAGCGCCATCCCAGTAATTCATTGAAAAGCTCATATGACGCATCACCCGGATTACGCTCATCACGCATCTCTTGCAACTTACGCGGATGCCACTGACCACCAGCCAGTAAGCCACCAAGAGCGCGTAGCGCTATCGATAGCTCATCAGAAAAGAGCTGGCTGGTGCGACTAGCAGACATGCCAAACTTGCTAATATTCTGGGCATAATCGGCGATGAGATCAGAGCTTGTCGTCATCCCAAGGAGAGCTGCAACATCAAAGCGCAATTCTTTGGCAGTCTGCGCGTCCTGGAAGACGTCAAAGAGCAACTCTTGCGTTTTTGTCCCCAGCAATAGCAACGAGTAGGTCAGTTGTCTCTGTACTGGCTGCGGATGCTCATCCAGCGCTTGAATCAAGTGATCGGCAATATCTGCTTCGCCTAGTAAGAAGAGCAAGGCCATAATGCGCAGATTCATCTCTTCGTTTGTATGCGTCTGCACATACTCAATCAGCTCTGGCACCATCACATGATCGGCATAATCTCTGGTTGATTCATCATGCAAGCGCTCTAAAAGCAGAGATACGGCCATAGCTGTATCATCGTTTTTCTGGCTGAGCAGCAAGGCAATCAGCTCATCTTTAATCACGTCAGTTGGCATACGATGAAATATCTCGATAGCCGCATCGCGTCGTGCCTGATCGCTCTTATCACTGTGAACTGTCCAGATAAAAGGCAAAGCCGGAACGCCGATTTCACACAGAATGTCCTGCGCAGATCGTGCCACGGCTGGATCGGACGCGGTAATCAATGCACCCACAACAGGCACAGCCGTAGCGCCGATTTTGATCAACGCCATTTCTGCGCCACGCCTGCGCTCGTCAAGATACAGCGCCTGCACGAGTTGATCCATAACGCCTTTCTGCATAGCCGCCTTCTGTGCCAGTTGTGCCAGGGCATCGGATACATCATCAATGAGATACGCATCTTCCAGCCCCTCTAGCAATGCGGGCAAACTGCAATCAGCCAGCTCATTGGTCAACACGGCAATCAGTGCCTCCCGCGCTCGTGCTGGCGGTGGCGGATTAAAAAGTTGCACGATCTCAAAGAGTACAGCCTGCTCGTTATCGCTCTGGCGCACCAGTGTCACCACAATTCTTTGCGACAGCTCACGGGCCATGCTCCTCTGATCATCCAATCCGGCGAGCAGTGGCCCAAGAATGATCGGGCCAAACTGCGGCAAAATAGCTGCTGCCGTCGCACTACGCTCATGCTCACCGAGCAAATCCACCAATGGCGAGATGGCGGCATCGGGATATTTGAGTAAGAAGCTGCTCGCGATCTTGCGCAGGGCCGGTTGATCCAATACATACAACAGAGCAGGTACGACAATTGGTCCAGGCATCTGCTCCAGCGTTTGATGGATGTAATCGCGTACACGTTCATCCAGATGCAGCAAATGCTTCACCAACACCACAGCAGCATCCGGGCCTTGCATCCTAAATATGCTCATAATCTGCTCGGCCTGTGCCGCACTGCTTTGTTCCAGCACACTCACCAACTCCTCACCAGGAAATGGCACAATACCCAGGATAGCACGGCGCACGCGTTGTGTCACGATAGTTTCCTGCTCTACATCCAGAGCTGCGACCAGTTCCTCAAGCGCTACATAGCCCAGTTGACTGAGCGCGTTAATACTCTCTTCATACAATTGAGGGTTCGTAACTGCGAGCATTGCCAGCAACGGAGCTACAACACGCCTTTCGGGAAAGCGGCCCAGCGTGTGTACAACCGAGACAGCCAGCAGCGCATCCTGTTGTACCATCTGAAGCAGCGTAATCAACGCAGAAACAGCCTGCGGATCGTGGATACGTTCTAGCACCTGCACCAGGAGGCGAGTACGGGCCAGGGACAAGATGAAACAGCACGTCCAATATTGGCGCAACAGCCTCTACACCAATGGCGGTCAAGATGTGCGTCGCGCGCTCTGCTACAACCTCCTGTGGATCTGTCAGGATCAATTCAAGCAATCCAGCGATGCTAGCAGGGGCGTACACTTCTAAAGCCGCTGCCACGCGTTGCTGCACAACGGGAGCAGGATCATCAAGCATAGACAGCAATTGTGGCAATGCCTGGATATCTCGCGTCACCTGTAAAATACTGACAACACGCTCCCGCACGATTTCCGCAGCATGGCGCAGCATCTCCAACAATTGTGGAGTAGCTGCCGCCCCAATTTCCTGCAATGCCAGCACTACATTTTTTGCTGCAATCTCGTTTTGCGATGGCAAGTAACGCATCAATGCTTCGATCACTTTTTCGCCACGATTATCACGCGCTCCGACCCCTGTTAGCTTGCTTCCCTGTCGTATCAGGATCTCGCGAGCCTTCTGCTGCACCTCCGGCTCCGTCTGATAGTTTGAAGTCAGCACAGGGACAAGCGACTCCAGAATACGTTGATACTGCATCAGCGAGATCTGATGCGTGGCATCGCGTTCGTCCTGGTAACATTCCAGAATAAGCAACGTTGCCCAGTGGACACGCAGCATCAACTGATCAGGATTACGGTTTTCCAGTTCTTGCAACACCTTTGTCAGTGCCAACCCTGGCCCAAGCCGAATCAGCGCATTGGTCGCACGCTCAAAGATAAACGTTTCGCTATCTTTCAGATGAGCGATCAATACATCCACGGCTCGTGGATCATTGGTGCCACCCAGAATATTAATCACGACGGCGCGCAAGCGCAAACTGCGTTCAGGTGCTGGCAGGCTCAACTGCGCAGCACGGTCAACAACCACGCTCCCGAAACGCCCTAAGACACGCCCCAGGCGCTTCACCTGGGCCTCATAGGCCACATCATCCACAGCATCGAGCAGATGCGTGAACAATAAATCGGGTACAATCGTCTGATCAAGCAACGTGAGCAAATCATCGACGCCATCAACCATAATCAATGGCAACAGTGAACGATAGACCTCCTGGCCGCCCTCTTCCGCACATCGCGTAAAGACGCGCGCCAGTTCCTCACGTGCGGCCCGGTTGCGGACAGCCATTGACAGCGACTCTTCCAGGGCTGGCGGTAATATCACCGGATGCTGTATCTCAGCCTGTGGCGGAGTCCACAGCACGCCAACACAGACCAGCCCCAGCGCTAACGCCTGGAGCACGTAGTGCGGATTACTCATACCCAGGGCACCAAAGCGTTCAGCCAGCACCAGCGGCTTATCCAACAGACCGGCCCAGATGGCGACTGGCTCACTCCAACGTCCCACATTCTCCAGCAGATCTTCACGTATCGGCAACGCAGCCGCCTGCCTTTTAGTTGCTGCCGCGAAGAAATATTCGGCCACGAAATATTCCGCAATCAACTCATGCCGAAAGCTCAATACACCACCCGGACTGACTTCGATCAAGGCAGAACTCAAGGCGAAGCGCAACAATTGTGACGCATCAGTGTATCCTTCGCCAGCACCGTCGTCCTCACTGCTAAAAGGTCCCTGCGCCGGGTGCTCATCCAGCCAGAACCGTAATTCATCGGCCAGTTCTTCACTGCTACTCCCGGCACGCCTATTCTCACCTGCTACCAGAACCGGCGCAGAGATGCGTAACTGAATGGCATTGCGATCATTCGCCCAGCGAGCGGCACAGGCGATCTCGCTCAAAAAGCGGATCACATCTTGCTCCGAGGGCGCACCTCGCTGCCATTTCGCCTGTTGTTGCTCATAGTTGATGAGCTGCTTGACATACTCACGCAGCAGACGACCACGCGTATCTACCTGCTTTCCGCGCTCGATGCCAATGTTGTCAATAATGCCCATCAGCGTGAATAGCATCATCGGGTTCGTACAATGATAGCGCAGGCGGCTGCGATCAATCACTTGCATAATCTGTCCGGCTGTATGCTTCCAATGCTTATCTTGCTTCTCAACGTAGCGCTCGACAAACTCAGAGATTTGCTCCTGCTGCAATGGATAGATGACAGCACGCGCAGCCTGTCCCTCTTCCACCAGTTGTACAAAATCGTTCTGTTCGCGATAATCAACTTCACGGCAGGTCATCACCAGGCGATTCTGCGTCTCAAGCATCAGGTGCACTAACTCGTCGCTCACCTGTGCCAGATAATTACTATCGACTTCGTTTAGACCATCACAGAGCAACAACAAACGCCCTTGCTCTGCTAGCGACAGCAGACATGGACGCAGATGCCGCACACCCGGCAGATCGCTCTCATACACATATTCCAGCAGGCTCACCTGTGGAGCAGGCTCTGCTAGCGCTTCATCTTCCTGGTTGCCCTGTTGTTTCTTCAGAAACAGGCTATAATTTTTCATGGGAACATAGACGGGAATGCGGCCTCGTGACAGTAGCAGGGAGAAAGGACGCTGCGAGGCTATATATTGATAGACGCGCAAGGCCATCGTCTTGCCAGCACCCGGTACACCAAGAATCATTTGATGAGCATCTTGCTGCTGAACAAGAGCGAGCATCGAGATCTGTTGCTCCTGCGTATACACTGTGGGGGCCGTGGCATATTCTTGATATGGCTCGGCTGCTCGGCGCAGATTCGCCAATGCAGTGAGCGGCGTATAGAGCTTATGGTACTCTTCTTGCGCGGCATGCACACGACGTAGATATAACATCAGAGAGATGGTCTTTGCCGAAAACAGGAGCACAAAAGAGACGACCAGTAGTTCGCCAAGCGGCACGAATAGCAACTGAGGAGCATGAACTGGCAACATGAGCAAGATGGCAACACGATTTGTCCCACTGCTCAATATATGCCATGGATTCAGCAGCAAGACAATAACCAGTTCAAGGAGACTCAATAGGAGCGTTACGCCTGCTCCAACCAGGAGACTCGTCAGAAAACGACGTGGTAGTGGTCCCTGTATCATGTCACGTTGTACACGTGTTGGTATTACAAATCTCTGCTCCCGTTGCATATGCACACCTTCTATTCAAGTGGTACAAATAGTATAACCCAGCGACAGCATCTGAACAAGCTGTAAAAGTTGTCGATGAATAAAGGGCGCGTCTATTTCTTTGTTCATAGGTGTTTTCTTCCTAAATATCAGGGTAAACTCATTATGGCATCTTGTGTGTTACGTTCCATCTATGTAGTGCGTTCGTATCTGTAGACTCTACATTTAGGATGATCTTTTCATCACACAATTCTTTTCACCCAGAGAAGGGGCTTGCGCATGGATCAGATCGACCCCTGGCTACATGGAACATCTGAACATCATCCCGATACCGAGCCAGTTGGCGACGAAAAGGTTCGCCGTGTCAGACAACTTCGCAAGGCAAACTTACTGACACACAAGCCCGACGAAGCCAAAGATACGCACAGAGCAAACTCAACTAGAGATATATCCAGGCCGATAGAAAGTCTTGATACGGCCAAAATTCAGCAAGTGACCAATACTCAGAATATAGACATCAGTTCTATCGATCAGCAAAACACAAACACTATCTCAGTGGTATCACCTGACATTGTCCATGTTACAACGCTCAAAACGCCCAGTATCAGCCTGAGCGCACTTATGGACGCCGATACACAACCTACGCCACTGTCACCGCAGGATGGCAACGTATTTATGAACACAAATACATCTCCAATGACAATGCCACCACTCGCCCATCGACCAGTGCATATCAGTCGCGGCCAGGCATTAGTACTCATCGCATTACTGTGTATTGTGCTTGCGCCCGTACTCAATACCAGTTTAACGCAATTCCAGGGAACGCAAGGCTGGGCAAGCGTATTTACCACAACAGGCACGATAAGTAATAGCAATCTCCTCCACACCTTGCGATCAGGGCACACCACGACAAAAACAGGCACCAGCACTTCCACCACTATAACGCCACAACAATACATCAATCAGATTATCAACAACATGAGCCTGGAGCAGAAATTGGGTCAAATGATGTTTGTGCAATGCATCTGCTCAAGCTATACAACATCCGCCGATCTCAGCACCATGGTCACACAGCAAGATGTTGGCGCAATCATCTTATCTCCCGGTAATAATAATATCATCGATGCTACCCAACTCAAAATGCTGACCCGACAAATACAGCAGAACGCGCCGATCCCGCTACTCATCTCCACGGATCAAGAGGGTGGTGAGGTAGATCGCCTGGCGGCACTGGACGAGCCAAGTCCCAGTGCGGCATCCATTGGACAGACCGATGACTCAACTAAAGCCAAAGCTCAAGGTATCCTGGATGCACAAAACCTCTCCACGTACGGTTTTAACCTCAACATAGCTCCGGTCGTCGACGTAGACAATCTGAGCAGTTCAATTCTGCATCAAGAAGAGCGTACCTACGGCGATAATCCTACCACGGTCACTACCATGGCCGGGGCATACTTAGAGGGACTACAGCAAAGCGGCAAAGTTCTTGGCACGCTCAAACACTTTCCTGGCCTGGGCGACGTCTCCGGCGACCCGCATTCTCAGGTAACGGAACTTTATCGCTCCAAGAGCGAGATGGAACAGATCGACTGGGCACCTTACCACGCACTCATTCAAAAGGGTCTGATCCACGCGATTATGGTCACACATGAAATTCTGCCAGCCATCGATCCCACGATGCCCGCATCGCTCTCTGCAAAGGTGGTACAGGGCATTTTGCGCGATGAAATGGGCTTCCAGGGTGTCATCATGACCGACAGCCTGACGATGGTTGGCGTGGTCGCTTACGCCACACTGGGCAATGCCGCCGCGCTCGCCATTGAAGGGGGTTCAGATCTACTGATGGGAGCGGCGTCCGCTGCCGACGTTACGACAATGATCAACGGTATCACAGACGCTATCAACACTGGAGCAATCAGCCTGCAACGCATCGATGCCTCTGTCAAGCGTATACTTCTGCTGAAGTACGAATTGGGGCTACTTCCCATCCCAAATTTGAAGGACGAGTCGGGGCTACTTCCTACCCCAAATGTGCGACTCCCGCAAATTGCGACTGGCAGCAGAGGAAAATAGCCATGAGGAAATTGCTATGTCTCAATCCAACCCATTACTGGCAAAAACAGTGAAAAATGTGGATATCTGGCTCATAGCGCTGATCGTTATCGAGACATTATTCGTTACAACGGCCATGGTTCCACTACAGCTCTGGACGCGCATATTGCCAGCTTCGTCCAATACGACGCTCAACGGACCATACCCCGCGCATATTGCGCCGGTTATCAGTGCATTGATCTACTTCATACCTAGCATTATCGGCTTTTTATGTCGTCATTGGCAACGCGCACTGCTATTTGCTACGTTGCCAGCCTGGCTGGCTCTGGGAGCCTTCGTCGTTGCGGCCACATTCAAGGTTGGTGCCTTTTATCTCATCTCGACAAGTGATGTAACAGCGAATGTCAGTATACTTGAACTCTTCGCTGTACTAGGAGCAATTGGCTGGCTAGCACGCCATTTATTCAAAATGAGTTAGAATAAAAGTATGAATAAAATATCGTTGCGCCCTTTACGACTAACTCATATGCAAGATGTTACGTTGGATAATTCTATCGGCATTACGAGCAATAGCGATAATGGTGATGAGAATGAAAACGGACGAAGGGTGGGCCAGGTACAATTGGAGCATCCAGATGGTCTACCGATAGAGGAACCAGCAGTCACAACAACGGCAGCGAGCGAGCTAGATACACAGCCATTACCAGGGGACACTGCAGCACACCATTTGTTGCAGCGTACTCCGCATAATTATCTTTTTAACCAGATCTATGGCTTCTGGCTCTATCTTTCGCTCTTTCTGCTGACACTGATCATCACACATACTGTTTCCACCAAGCAGTATGGCGTTTTCGCTGCCATCCAAACTGCCATCAACACCATCCTCTACATCGTTGCCTTCGGTCTGGAGGATGCCACGGCTACCTTTGTGCCACGTATTTTCGCCGAACATGGGCAGGCGACAGCCGCATCACTGCTCAGGCGCATACTCACATTGCGTCTGCTCATACTGGCCTTGGGCATGTGTATTATTCTCTTTGGCCTGCCTGTCCTGGCAACGCTGCTGGCGTTAGTACCCATCAAAGATGTCGCCGCCAGCGCAACGAGCTTGCGTGACCCGGTACTACTCGCGCACACCTGGCCGGTCGCAGTTTATGTACTGGGCAGCGGCATTGCCAACCTACTGATGGCCGTCTGTGCTGCATTCATGCGCATGCTGCGCGTGCTGATTGTTGGAGGAGCCATGCAACTGGCGCTGCTCGGACTCGGCTATCTTGCACTGCATAGCGGTTGGGGTATCGACGGGGTTCTCTGGATGCAAGCCATTGCCTCGCTCCTCGGAGCTGCTGCATTTGCGTGCTGGCTGGCCCCGCAGTTTCTGGCGCGAGGTGCCACTTATAAGCAGCCACTCAAGCCAATTTTGCAGCTAGGCATTTCTGCATGGGTGACGAATCTGGTCTCAGGGGCATTACTCAAGCAAGTCTCTATCCTCTTGCTGCTCTTTTTTGCCGCCCGGCTGGCAGATACAGCCGTAGCCTACTTCAACCTCTCATTTCAGGTAGCGGACGCCACCAACGTCTTATTAGTCTCTGGTTTCTCCGGTGTTGGAGCCTCTGCGCTAGCTGCTGCCTTTGTCGGACGCAACTACGAACGTTTTGCTCGCACCTGGCAGGCTCTGATCAAAGTAGAAACGCTCATTGCCGCGCCGGGCCTGGTATTCTGCCTTTTTAACGCCTCCAACATCGTCCACGTCCTCTATGGCAGCCGTTACGATGCCGTAGGACCACTGCTCGCCATCTTTCTTGGCTGCAACATCCTTGTACGTATCCTGGGCAGTGCTATTCACCAATCCGGTCTCTACGTTATCGGCAAGCCGGGCCTGGTTGTCCTCAGCCAATGGGTGAGCCTCTGCATTGTCATCCTCGTCGGCATCGTGCTCGTGCCTCAGTTTGGCGCAGCCGGAGCGCTGATCGCCGACGGTCTCGCCAAAACTGTGACCGCCATTCTCTTGCTGCTCTTTATTTTGCGCTCAGTACCGCGCCAATATCCGCGCGCGTTGCTGACTTTCACTTTGCGCTTCTTGCCCGCGTTGATCATTGCAGCGCTACCTGGGATTCTCTGGCATCCGACGGACCGTATTTTATTAGGAGTTTCAGGAGCACTATTCGTCGCCTTATGCCTGGTTCTCTTACTTGTCATCAAGCCGCTCAGTGCCAGCGACATCGAAATGATCACCGCCACGAATCCACGTGTTGCGCCCTATTTGCGCCGGTTTGCCAGACGGAGTACAGCGACAGGAGCCGTATAAGCGAGAAGTACTGCCACACAGATTGAACTTATTCGACTTCGCCTGCGCCTCTTTTGCCTCCAGTTTCAGGCGTGTCAGTTCCACCCGCGCTCGCTGTTTCTCACGCACAATGAAATAGGTAATGATGGCCCAGGTTATCGTCGAGAGGGCACACGAGACAGCCCAGGCCGTAGTCGCCACTTTACGTACCACAGACTGAGATAGTTGGATAAGATCGCTACTCAGGCCGTAAGAGCTAGAAAAAATGGAAATCTGTCCCTCCTTAGGGACTATTTTGTCTGCAGGCAATTTGCTACAATGGCTAAACACTTGCGGTGAAAGAGTAGTGGCTGTATATTATCAGGAACGTTAACAGAGGAAGGCAGATTTCAGCAATGGAGAAGTGCCTCTGTACTCATTATTGTTCATGCAGCAGAGAAGAGCGGGTACACTCGTGTGTATGCTCTGATGGATATATCTATGCAAGAATTCTTTCTCGATTACTGTCTGATACAGAAGTTGTCTCATAAAAAGTCGCGACATACCTATCTGGGCTATGCGCGGCAAACGGCTCAACCGCAGCTTGTCATCAAACTCTTTGATGCAGAGTGTGTCACTGCCGATCAAAAACAGGGGCAATTGTTCGCGGAGTTGCTGCTCTCGTTAAAGCATCCCCATATCGTACCGGTGGTGGACATCGCGATCAAGCAAGGGAAACCGTATGTGGTAAGTGAATATCGTGCTCATGGGTCCTTGGATCAGCGTCTCAAGAGTGTATCGCCCGCACGGATGGAGTGGCCCGAAGCGGTGAGTATAGTCATCCAGATCGGGCAGGCGCTCTGCGAGGCGCATGCTCGTGGCATCGTTCATGGTAATCTGAAGCCGGAGAACATCTTTTATGCTGCCGATTGTGAGGTGCAGCTCGCAGACTTTAGCCTGGCGTCCTTTCTTGATGTTGCCAAACTGGGTTATAAGTCGGATCTGTCCACGATCCGCTATATGGCCCCCGAGCAGTTTATGGGGAAAACAGATCAGCAAAGTGACCAGTATAGTCTGGCTTGTCTGGCTTACGAGCTGATCGCGGGCAAACCCCCGTTTGATGCTGGGAGTTTCTCGTCGATGTGGGGACAACACAAAACTGAGCATGTGGTTCCTCTGGTGAACATGGTACCAGAGGTGCCGATGGCGATAGATCTGGCAATACGCAAGGCATTGGCGAAGAAACCGCACGAGCGCTATAAGGATGTGGCAACCTTTATTGTGGCTCTGGAGCGTGGGTTATCGATCCAGGTGACAGATCTGCCATCGTCTCTGCAGAACTCTTCGGTGGTCAATGTGGCCGATACGTTGCTCCTTGCTAAACTGCGCAGCCAAGTGCCAATCTCCGAGCTGCCAATCTCCTCAGCGAGCACTACGAGGCCGCTATCAGAGCTAGAGGAAATGCGTGCTGATCATGCTGTCCTGCCAGTTCTCGATAGCGCTGAGCAGCCTACAGCCACAACTCAAGATCAGCGCACCGCAGGAAGCGCACCGCAGACTGCTGCTCAAGCGATGGAAGCTGCGCCTGCCTTGCCAGCATACCTCTCCCAGTCGCAGAAACCCACCAAGGCATATGTGCTTTGGGTGAGTGTGGTGTCGCTGCTGGTGATCCTGGCAGGTACGCTGGGTTTCTCTGTCTTTGGAGCCTCGTTTTTGCCACTGCCTTTTCACATCGCTCGCATCAACGGGAAGCAAAATGTGAACAGTGGGATTGCCAAAACTGCTATCGTTTCTGCTACCGATATGGTGCACGTCACCCCTACCGTGCATTCCCGCACTCAGTCACAGGCAACGGCTTCCCCTGAAGCGACAGCGCAAGCGTCTGCAGGCTCGATGGTTACACCTACTGGAAAGGCAGTATCACCGCTTCCCATCGCCATTCCTACAGAACTTGGTCGTGAATGGAGCAGAGGCTGGACCTGGCACTACCGATGAAACTATCATTGAGCCAATCCCTGGTTGGACTCGTCAAGGCAGCATTGATGTGATGCAATACGCATCCAGTACCGACATTGCCGCAACCGATCCTGGCCCTTCAAATCGGACCGCAATCAACAGTCTGAACTCCTTGCCCGCAGCACCACCGGCCAGGTCCCTGCGGCAACCGCGTCTATACAGGTGACGCTCACCATGACCAAAGAATATGGGAACTATAACGGTGGCTGTGCCGATAATCTCTCCTTACTTTTCCACCTCTAACAAAGGATGGTGGACCGCTATCACATCGGAGACGTTCTGGGATGCAGGTAGAGAGAGACCGCCACAACTTGCTCTAAGCCTCCTGCCACTTCTCCTGGTCAGCGCAGGCCCCACCGAGGCAGCTCAAAGCGTTGCCTTCCTCGTGGCGCTCAGCGTCAGCACGCGCATGAGTCAGACCTTGTTCAAAGCAATACTGCGCCTGACTCACCTGACCAAGTAGACGATACACTTCGCCCAGCTCACCATACATGCGAGCCACAAGCAACGGCGGTGTTGTCCACTTCGTCAAAGGGAAGAGCATTTCGTACATCTCGCGCAATACGACAACGTATCCCCAGCGCGCTAGATCTGTATAGATGCCTTCCCGCTCAATCAAAGCATAGGCAGCAGCCCAATCTTCCGCCTGACAATAGTGCCAGAATGCTTCTTCGAGAGGCAAGATATCATTGCGATTGCCCCTGAGCGCTCGTTGAGGGCAGATATCTTGCGCATAACGCTGATAATAGCACGCAGCTTTGCCATGTGCGTTTTTTAGTGCTTGCCCATGCGCCTGCTCACTATCTCCCACAAAATGATCCTGCGCGTAGCTCACAACAATGGTATGGAGTTGATACAATCCCTCTTCACACGGTTGCAAGAGATGTTCGGTCAACAAGGCATCCAGCGCCTGCTGCACACGCCACTTATCCGCAGCTTCTATAAGAGCGCACGCCGCCTCTAACGGGACCGGCTGGCGATACACAGAGAATGCTAATAAGAGCTGCCGTTGCAGCTCATCAAGTTGTTGTGCATAGAGGCGGTCCAACAGGTTGCGCGCTACATTGCCCGTCCAGAGCTGTCCATAGGTTGGATCTTTAAAAAACGTGCCGAGACTGATATGCCGCTTGCGCAACAGAGCAGCCAGCAGAGTCAGAGCATACGCGTGACCGGAGCAATATTTCACAGCCTGCTGCAATTCCTGGTCAGCAGCGACCAGTCCCAACTTTTGTAGCAGTTCGCCGCCTTCGATGGATGACAGACCGACCACACGATACTCCTGCATATAAGTTGGAGGATAACTCCTGGTCCCCTGCGGCCAGGGACGACTGGTCAGCAACACCCGACACTTACACGGCTGACTATTGATCACATCCAGCCATTCCCCAATACCTGGGCTATCCACCAGCGCATGCCCTGTGTGCCAATCCAACAGGTTCTCGAACTGGTCCAGGACGATCAAGCGTGGCTCTGCGACCGTATTGAGCGTATTGAATAGGACCGCCGCCTGATTATGCGCAGCCAGACTACTCAAATCGGGTAATGGCTTCTCCAGAGCTTGAAAGATCGTACCAATGAGATCATGCATGGTAATGGCGGCTGAATCAACTTTCAGCCAGAGCGCAGGGGCCATAAATGCTCCCTTGTTTGCCAACCGTAGCTTTTCGGCATAGCAGTAGGTCAGCGCCGCCAGCGTTGACTTCCCTACACCAGCAATACCGGTCAACACTAGCGCCGTTGTATCGGCTTGTGTCAACCGTACGTACACATCTTTTACGACCACCTCGCGTTGCTGAATCGTTCGTGAATCGGTCGGTGGTGGAAGCCCTTCGATACTACAATAGGACGTCTTGTTCTCAGCCGGTGCGTGTTGTGGCGCTAACGTAGCAAGATGAGGCGCGAGATGTTCGAGAATTTGCGGAACAGCCAGCGCATGATGGTCTTCCGGCGCAGTGGGAGCATCCGTTGATATAGGAAAGAGCCATTGAAAGAGCGCAAGAACCACCCCGATCACTGTAAAAGTAATACTGGGCAACATAATCAGCCACTGGCCCAACGTCTCTATCACCGTTAGAATGGAGCAAGCCAACACTACGACAAGGACAACAGCAATAATCAGAGTACGGCCCCACGGAAGCTTGCGCCGTTTCTGTTGCTGCCTATCCATAGTCGTCACATCCTTTGCTTATATGATAGTATCCAATGACTCTATCTCTCTTTGATTATAGAAGATAGCTATCGCCCATAGCTTCCTTTCCCGTGACATATCGCTGCCAGTTTTCTCTTTTCGGCCTGCGCCTTTACGCGCTCAGACGCGAGTAACAAGAGTTGAAACTGGCGAGAAATACTTGAATTGTAAGCCAACTCCCAAAACACTGCAGAGAAAAAAATGAATACTCTATATAATATATTAAAATATAATAATATATATAATAAATAAGGACAATAAGAAATATTACAGAAGAAAAACGTGTAACGTTTTGTGGATTGGCTTCTCAAGCGATATGAGAGCGAAAACATTACAATATTACATTACACGGAGGTGTCAGATTTGATCTGGGCAAACACACGCTGCATCTCGTCGAAGGAAGCTCTGCGCTGTACCTGCATAGTTCCGTATGCTATTATTATGTCATCACTAGAGATTATTTTTGCGTGGGTTTTAGTTAGCAAGGGACGCTATTCGTGGCGACTGATACATTCGAGTTGTTCTATGCATATGCAAATGAAGACGAACGTTTACTGAAGAAGCTCAATAAACACCTGGCGCTGCTTGTACGTCAGGGCCTGATTGCGCCCTGGTCCGCGCAGAATGTGCTGGCTGGCACTCTGTGGGATCAGGATCTGCACAACCACTTGAAAACCGCCGATATTATCCTGCTACTGATTAGCGCGAATTTCATGGCCTCCGACTACTGTTATAGCGTTGAAGCCCGCGATGCCCTGCGACGCCATCAAACAGGTGAGGCGCGTGTCATACCGGTCCTTCTTCACCCCTGTGATTGGGAAGATGCTCCTTTCGCAAAGCTCCAGCCTTTGCCTAACAATAGAAAGCCTGTTAAAATGTGGACAAATGAAGATGCTGCACTCACCAATGTTGCGAAAGGTATTCGCAAAGTCGTCAACGATTTAAACGGTACAGAAGACCCTGAAGCTGCGAAAGAGACCGAGGATGGCAAGAAACATGCCAGGAGTGGGGGAGTTGGGAGACGGGATATGGCGCGTACACCGCAAAAGATTGATCGTAACTACCTCAAGAGGATTGTCAAGCAGTATCACACTGAGCTGAAAGACTACCAGAAGGTCGTTACCAACGAGCAAGGCATCCGTACCGCCTTTCAAAATATGCTCGCCGCTGTGGCTAAGTATTGTGGTTGGTCGCTCGCTCCAGAGCTGACGATTGAGAAGATCCGTCCTGATGGCGTGGTGCTGGACGAGTTTCATATTCGTCGCGGGTTTTGGGAGGCCAAGGGTCCCAAGGTGAACTTTGAGGAGGAGATCAGGAAAAAGATTGCCGCTGGCTATCCTCTGACTAATACGCTGTTCGAGAATAGTCAGCGGGCGCTGCTGTACCAGGGGAAAAGCACGATACCCACCGAGTATGACCTTACTAAGGATGACCGCATCATTGATCTGCTGCGCGACTTCTTCACGTACGTTGAGCCGGATATTGAGAACTTTGAGGAGGCCGTTGACGAGTTCAAGGAGCGCATCCCGGAGCATGCTCAGGCGCTGCTGGGTATCATCAAGGACGAGCATAAACTCAACCGGAAGTTTCAAGTGGCCTTCAGCGCCTTTTCTGAGATCTGCCGCACCTCCATCGATCCCAAAATGAGCGATGCCAACATCGATGAGATGCTAGCCCAGCACCTGCTGACCGAACGCCTCTTCAGTACGGTCTTCAACAATCCTGACTTCGTGCGCCGCAACGTGATTGCTGCAGAGGTCGAGAAGGTCATCGATGCCTTGTCCAGCCGCTCGTTCAATCGCGCAGAGTTTCTCAAGGTGCTGGACCGCTTCTATGTGGCGATAGAGAAAGCCGCCAAGGGGCGAGAGAGCTGGAGCGCGCGACAAGACTTTCTCAACACGGTCTATGAGCGCTTCTTCCAGGGCTTCTCGGTCAAGCAAGCGGATACGCATGGTATTGTCTACACGCCGCAGGAGATCGTGGATTTTATGGTGGAGAGCGTGGATGAGGTGCTGAAACGCGAGTTTGGCAAGTCCATCGAGACGCCGGGCGTGAAGATCCTAGATCCCGCCACGGGTACGGGCAACTTCATCGCCAACATCATCCGCCGCATCGACGAGTTCGCGCTGGAGCAGAAGTACAAACACGACCTCTTCTGCAACGAAATCATGCTGCTGCCCTACTACATCGCCTCGCTGAACATCGAGCACGAATACTACGCGAAGATGGGCCAGTATGAGTCGTTTGAGGGCATCTGTTTCGCGGACACCTTGGAGTTGGCCGAAGGGCAGCAAGCAAAATTAGAATTATTTGTTGAAGAGAACACAGAAAGAGTTAAAAAAGAGAAAGAGGCGGAAATCATGGTAGTAATTGCTAATCCGCCATACAACGTTGGGCAAGAGAACGAAAATGATAACAACAAAAATAGAAAATATCCAGTTATAGATACACATGTTAAAGAGACATATGCTAAAGCTTCTCATGCATCTAATAAGAATGCGCTTTCAGATGCATACGTGAAGTTTTTCCGTTGGGCTAGTGATAGGTTAGGTACTCGTGATGGTATTGTTTGTTTTGTGAGTAATAATGGTTTTCTGAATGGAATCGCTTTTGATGGCTTCCGCGAGCATTTACTCAATGATTTCGACCTCGTATACCATTTTGATTTTAAGGGTAACGCCCGTACAAGTGGGGAGCGGCGCAGGAAGGAAGGAGGCAATATTTTTGATGATAAGATTCGTACTGGTATAGGGATTACGTTGCTTGTTAGATCGAAAGGCGTCCAAAACAAACAGGTCTTTTACCACACTGTAGGGGATTATTGGACTTCAAAACAAAAGAGAGACTATCTCAAATCCTTCAAACATCTTTCATCAGTACCCTGGCAACCCTTAATTGTAGACTCTAATCATAATTGGCTGATTAATAGTCTCTCATCAGATTTTAGCTCGTTCTTACCTACAGGGTTAAAAGATGCTAAAACGGGAAAAACAGCATCAGATCCTACTCTTTTTCGTACGTATGGACGAGGCGTTGCAACGTGCCGTGATAATTGGGCCTACAATTTTAACAGGGATAATTTGGCAATTAACATTAAACATCTTGTAGACTCATATAATAGAGAGGTTGATGGTTGGGCAAGAAGAGACAAAAGAGACATCACAGTAGACGAGTTTGTCACCTATGATGACTCTAATATTAAGTGGAGTCGTGATCTGAAGCTTGACCTTCAACGGGGACGATATGCCAAATATGACGAGACTAAGATACGTAGCGCCTTATATCGGCCTTTCTGTAAGCAAATTTTGTTTTTTGACCGCATTTTAAATGAAGAGGTTTACCAGTTTCCCCAAATTTTCCCTACCCCCCAAAGTGAAAATGAGAACATTGCCATTTGTGTTAGTGCAATCGGGAGTAGTAAGCAATTTCACTGTTTAGCTACAAATTGCATTGTCGATTTGCATCTGACCGGTGACTCACAATGTTTTCCGTTTTACACCTACGCCGAAGATGGCACCAACCGCCGCGAGAACATTACCGATTGGGCCTTGAAGCAGTTTCAAGACAAGTATGGCCCTGAAGCCACCAAATGGAACATCTTTCATTATGTCTACGGCATGCTGCACCACCCGCAGTATCGTGAGTTGTACAAAGAGAACCTCAAGCGGGACTTGCCGCATATTCCTTTGCTCCTGAACCAGGAGGGGTTTGAGGCCTGCGTGAGCGTCGGCCAGCAACTCATGGAGCTGCATGTGCACTATGAGCAGGCGGAAGAGTATCCATTGCAGCTCGTTCCCAACAAAGAGATCCCGTACCAGCAGCGTCTCCGCGTGGAGAAGATGAAGCTCTCGGCGGACAAGACCTCGCTGCTGTATAGCAAAGGCTTGACGCTGGATGCTATCCCGCCTGAGTGCTTCGAGTACCGTTTAGGCAATCGTTCGGCGCTGGAATGGGTCATCGATCAGTATCAGGTGTCGCTTGATAAGCGCAGCGGCATTGAGAGTGATCCGAACCGCCTGGATGATCCTCAGTACATTCTGCGCCTGCTGAAGCAGGTGGTGATGGTGAGTGTGAAGACGGTGGAGCTGGTCAAAGAGCTGGCGGAGGCTGTGACGGCGGAGGATTGGTCCGCTGAGTCCGTTGAGGTTTCGAACGGGTAGGGGCGTGTCCTCGCGACCGCCCTGGGGGCCATCATACACCACCACCGGGGCGCACGCAAGGTGACGCCCCTACCCGCTTGCCTTCGCGTCTATGGGTTCAACCTCCAACGCTTTGGCGGCGGATAGACGTAGCGGGCAATCGTCGTTGACACCCAGCCGATACAGAAGCCGCCAAAGACCAGCAGGAAGGGCTGCACGCCCTCGCTGCCCCGGATCATCCGTGCGAGTAGGAGACAAATCGCCCAGGCGACGGCAAGGCCAGCGCTGTAGGTCCAATAGTTTCTGTAGCGAAGCATCTTCTTGCTCCTGTTCTTTTCGAATTGAAGGGCACGCTTTACAACTCTTCTAGCAGAAGTATGCCAGATCGGGAGCGGTTTTCCCAGGGAATGCTGTAGCCTCCGCCTCTTAGTCTAGCTCGGGCTTGCTTCCCCAGACAGAGAGTATGTTCCAGGTTGCGCAAAAATCGGGGTGGCACATCTCCTTAAGGGCTCGTCGGTAGGTGGTCACATAGTCTGGACCTTCACAACTGTGTTTCTGGATGAATGGACGCGCCGTTTGGAACGCCAGCCGCATATCCTCGTAATACGCCTCTCCTTCTGCTGTCCCCATTCGATACGCGATGGCATAGGTCTTGGTCTGCACCTGCTGGCACCCACAGCGACTAAGCAGTGGTACTAGATGAGAGGTCAATCCGCTCCGTTCTTGCTCAAAGAGGTGGCTTGCCTGGAAGAAGGCGCATTGGAGGACCTCGCAGAGGCGCGTGAGCGCAGGGCTGTTGCTCTGCGAACCCATCTCGCCCTCCGTGAGCCGAATCACACCACCCGGGCACGTCACTCGCAGCATCTCACTGAGCAGTTTGGGCCAGTCCCAGGTGCGCAGAAAGCTGATGCCAAGCCGCAGGTTGACCAGATCAAAAGAAGCAGCAGGAAAATCAAGCCTGCCTAATGCGTCCATGACGTGAAACTCGATCCGGTCGTTGACCGGATCGGCCTGAGCTTGAGCGCGTGCATAGCTTATCATGCGTGGACTGGCGTCTACGCCCACCAAGAGCATTGTGGGATACGTGCGGGCTACTTCAATGAGCCAGCCACCGGGACCACAGCCAACATCGAGGACGCGACGAAAGATCGTCGGGTCAGGCTGCTCTGGCAAGACCCCGCCCATGGCAGCCGTGATCATCTGGTCCTGGACCGTTAAACGGGCGAGTTTCTTCTCGTTCTTGTTCCGAACAAAGTACGTACTGGCATGTTCATTATGTGGGCCAAGAGGAGTCGGCATACTACTCCACACCTTCTTTCTGATCAATTCACTTGCTTGCATATCGATCCGCATCACTCCACTCTTGAGGATGAGTATAGCCGACATCGACTGTACATGCAACAGGTAGGCATCTTGCTGATGAGCTTTTTCACTGAATCTGACGGAGTTCCATTTTATGCTGCAAAGTTCCTTCGAGCACTCAATTGTAGCAAACTATCATGCTTTTTCCTCTTCCCCCAACACCTCTATCCATTGCGCGACGGTTAGTAAAGGTGGGAGATCGAGTTTGCGCTCGCGCAGACGAGTAGCCAGAGCTGCCGCCGCTGGTGGTCGTAAGCCTGTACGCTGCAGGATGCCCTGGTTGGCAAAGAGATCCGTAGGTGTGCCCGTAAAGGTGAGCAAGCCATCACGGAAGGCGACGACGCGTTGACAGTACTCGGCAACTAGCGTCATGTCATGGGTGATGATCAGGATGGTTTTTCCCTGTTGCTGCAGAGCGCACAGTAGGCTCATGATGCCTGTAATAGAACGATAATCCTGTCCGGTCGTTGGTTCATCAACAACCAGGATATCCGGTCCCATCGCCAGTACCGCAGCCACCGCCAGGCGCTGCCGTTGTCCCTTGCTCAGGAAAAGAGGGTCTTCGTCGGCATAGTCGGTGAGGTTCACAGCGTCCAGCGTGGCTACAACTCTTTCACGGCGCAGTGCCGCGTCAATGCCCAGGTTTTTTAGACCATATTCAACCTCGTCACGAACCTTACGACAGAAAAGCTGGTGGTCTGGATTCTGAAAAACATAGCCTACCGAGCGAGGTAAACCTGCACGCACTTTGCGCGCCGCCAGGTCCTGGGACAGGATCTGTACACGTCCACGCGAAGCACGATAAATACCCGCGAGAATCTTGGCGAAAGTCGTCTTGCCACTGCCATTCGGTCCCAATAATGCCAGCATTTCACCACGCTGCAGTGTGAGATCAACACCCTTGAGCGCAGTTGTCCCATCGCTATAGTCGTAACACACACCTTCTGCCCGTACCACAACTTTCGTCACAGACGTGGTCTGGGCCTGTGGCTCGGGAAATGAGCGCTGTGCCAGTGCTGGAGCAAAGACCGTTTCCGCTTCTTCCAGGGTGAGTGGAGGACGAGATGTATAGGTGTAGCCCGTATGCCACGAGATACGAGCCAGTTCGCCTACCGCAACACCGGAGCGCTCCAACAGAGTCCGTTGCGCGTAAAAAGCGGCTGGCGGCGCAACGAGTTCAACGCGCCCATCGTGCAACAATGCGATACGATCACAGAAGGCCGAGAGAATTTCTGGATCTTGCTCAACCAGAATAATTGTCTTACGATACTCCTGACGCAGACGCGCAATGGTTTCAATCACTTCACGCTTGCCCACAGGGTCCAGATCGCTGGTCGGCTCATCCAGGATCAGCACTTCGGGACGCAAAGCCAGAAATGCGGCAATAGCCACGCGCTGCTTCTGTCCACCAGAAAGGTCAGCGGGATGTCGGTTGATAGCACCATACCAGAGATGTGCCAGGCCCACGCCCTGAAGCGCCTCGTATGCCCTCTGGAGAATTTCAGCGTTGGGTAGTTCTTGAATTTGCAACCCCAATCCCAGCTCATGTAACAGGCTCATGCGTAAAAACTGATTCTCAGGATCTTGCAGCACCATGCCAAGCTTATGTGCATCGGTCGTCTGATGAGATACCGCTTCACCCAACACATTCACAGTACCACGAAAGTGCTGCGGCAACTGTTCAGCAGTGAGGCGCGCATTATACGGAATAATCCCGAGTAAGGCTCGGCAGAGTGTCGTTTTCCCCGCTCCACTTGGACCCGTAATACCAAAACATTCCCCCTGCTCCACTTGAAACGAGATATCGCGTAATGTCCAACCGCCCGGTTTCTCACTAAATGTTGGATAACGCCACCATAAGCCACTGGTAGCCAGCGCAGCCGTTGTACCCGCGCCTGTTTGCGAAATAGATTCTCGACGTTGATTGAACTCTTTTTCTTGCGTCACCACAGGTCATATCCCTTTCTGCAACAGGGCTGTCAATGTCGGATGTGAAGCAACAGCCAGGTACAACAAGCCAAGACTGCACACAATGATGACCCAATCAATCCAATGCCCAGGACTCGTTTCATAAAAATCAGCCGTTTCTTGCCGCAACCTGTAGCCACGCACCAGCAACGCATCCCCCATCTCGCTGGAACGGCGGATCATCATGGCAACCATAGGCACCGCAATGCTACCCAGATCGCGCAAACGACGCAGGAAACTCCGTGGACGCGCATTGATGGCCCGCGCGATTTGCGCCTGATGGACTGTTTCATAGTCAGATAATGCTAGCGTGAGTGCACGAAAAACGGTCGTCAGAAAGAAGATAATCGGCTGCGGAACACGCAATTGACGTAGCGCACCTATCAGCTCCGTGTCACAACTGGTAGCAACCAGCGCAACTGTTGCCAGGATCATACCAGAATAGCCAATCATTTTTGTGAGCGCCAGCAGGACACCTCGATCAGTAACCACGATGGTCAGAGAATGAAAGAAGAAGAGACGCGTAAAATTCCAGGCGGGTAGAGTAAATAGATGCGCCAGCACAAATGAGATCACAGAGGCCAACAAGATACCACTCAACAGCGCCCGCCGCCAGCAGTAGTAGCCAATGACGATAGCCAGCCAGATCACCTCCCACACAGCAATCCCCAGAGTGACATAACCAGCATACACCGGCTGTCGCCACAAGGTCACAGTACCGGGTACCGGATAAAGCAGCGTCCAGGTCATAAACAGACTGAACAATGTCGGCAGCATCAGAAGCACGTAGATACGCGCAATTTTCGTATGCATCCCGCTCAACAAAAAGAGACACACACTCGGAATCCATAAGGCGATAGCGCCAGCGAGGTCTGGATGAGAGGTATTGATGGCCCGCAACTGCGCCGCTGAGAGACAAAGCACAAGGACAATGCGAGTTAGCAGATGGACACGGGCCAGAGGCGCATTCGCCCGCCGTGAGAAGAGAAATGAGCGTACAAAGCGCCGCCCTGGGGGCAACTGCAAATAGGGAGCATCTATTGCAGTGGCCGGGACATACTCCTGATTAGACACGCAATGCCACCTCCAATATCCTGAACACAGACGATACACGCTATACGAAAAACGTACAAAAGTAGTATACGATACATGCAAACGTTCAACTATGATCAGTATATACGAAAAATGTCAGAGCTTCATGCTGACCAGAACTCGACCGATAAGACCGGTTTTAAGAATGTGTCTGAAACGTGCACACTTTTCGTCAATAGCGAGCTGAAACCGGACACATTCTTTCTAAAAGTGTTCTAAACATTACTGTGCTCAAATTATTCGATCAAGCGTAAAAATTCCAGACGCGTCTCGCTCTGGCTGCGGAAAACGCCGCGCATAACCGATGATGTCATAAGACCGGGTGTACGAATGCCACGCGCGGACATACAAAGATGCTCACCCTTCAACACCACCGCAACGTCGTCTGTGCCAGTGATACGACTGATCTCATCAGCAATTTGTTGGCCCAGACGCTCCTGAATCTGCAGTTGATGCGCAAACTGGTGCGCAATACGAGCGAATTTTGAAAGTCCAAGTACCTTACCACTGGTAATATAGCCAATCGACACATCGCACCACATCGGCAAGAGGTGATGCTCGCACAGCGAAAAGACACGCATGCCTGATACACAAACCATCTGATCTGTACTGGCAGATTGGAATGTTGTTTCAGTTGTTCCAGGATCGTACTCGATAAACTCACGCCACCAGTCGGCCCAGCGGCGCGGTGTATCCAGTAAACCCTCCCGGTCAGGATCTTCGCCTACAGCAATCAACAGTTCACGTCCCAACTTAAGCAATTTGGGGTAATCAACCTCTCGGGCGCGTTGCTCTTCGTCCAATTCGAGTCCATTGTTATATGCGTGACTCCGATCCATGTGCATTACCATAAGTTTTTTTTCCTCACTTCCATGAGTTTGTTTGCTTTTCACTTGCGAAAAATCACCGTTTCTGCCTCTTACGTATTCACCTCAGGTACACTTCATACTCCACGTTTGTTCCCCCATATAAGTGTATGCAGTTGCAGCAGGATAGTGACATTGTACCAGTGATCTGCGATGGTGCGCTCGACCAGCCACTCCATGCGCTGCAAGATGCCAGGGATATCAATTTCCTGAGCCAGATGGGGAGGCGTATGGTTCCCTGCCTGCAAATACAGCGGCAAGGTAGGGTAGCGGGTTGCCACATCCCTGGCATAGCCATAATCCTCTTCGTCGAAGATGACAACTTTGAGGTGTATCTGTACACGATGATCACCCTGCTGAGATGTGGCAGAGGCGATGCATTTGTCCAGACGCTCCCAACGCGTAATCTGTTTACTGCTGGGGGCCTTGGGAGAAAGTGTCAGATAGTCGAGCTGAGCGAACCAGGGCTGAGCTATGCTGCCCTGCGTCTCAAGAGAGAAGGTGTACCCATGCCGATGACCAAGTTCAATCAGATCTCCCAACGGCTGCATAGCAGGGTTTCCGCCAGAAAGCGTCACCAGTATGGGTGTATTCCCTGAGAGCCGCTGCACTTCGTCAAAAACTTGCTCCGTCGTCATAGGATACCACTCGGACTTATATTCTGGCAACACGGCGTAGAGGCTATCACACCAACTGCAGCGATAATCACAGCCTCCTGTGCGCACAAAAACCGTTGGCTTCCCAATCAGCAACCCTTCACCTTGAATAGTGGCCCCAAAGCACTCAGAGACTGTAATAGTGCGAGACGCTGTCATCTGTTCCATATCATTATACTCCTTCACGCTCGGCGCGGGTAATTTCCGCATAGCCCTTGTCCGTCTCCCATAACCTGATGCGGAATAGCAGAGCTTCGGGTACACCTCCTGCGACAAGTCCGTCCCAGATCCAATGCACCAGATTTTCAGCCGTCGTACGAATGCCGGTGAGACTATTCAGATCGTTGTGATCCATGCCTCCTCGCTCAACAGGACCAGCTGCGCTACCCCTCGGCACAGAGTCGGAGAGTGTTTCGATGATCGTGACATTCACGATGCGCTTCAGATCATCAAAGTCCATCACCATCCCATCATCGGATTGACCAGGAGCTTCGATGAGAGGCCCACGCAAGGAGACCTGTAACCGATAGGAATGCCCATGCGGTCGCTTGCATTTGCCCTTGTGTCCCGGAAGATGGTGAGCCGCTTCAAAATTGAATTCTCGTGTAATGATGGCAAATCGAGTCATAAGATCCCCTCACATGACCAGTATGATAACGCATACAGGCTACTACATATCCACG
The DNA here is from genome assembly GCA_963802635.1 of uncultured Chloroflexia bacterium. Taxonomy (GTDB): domain Bacteria; phylum Chloroflexota; class Ktedonobacteria; order Ktedonobacterales; family Ktedonobacteraceae; genus CAVTLG01. The sequence goes on from CAWDJJ010000002.1 coordinate 874,235, forward strand.
CTACCAGGAATATGCAAATAGTATTCAGGATCACTTGCATAAACAGTCGGATCTGGTACGCCTGCCAGCTTAAATGATTCATATCTTTCGACACAGGTTCCACACGATCCGCAATGCTTATCACCCAAACCTTCATTGCCCCCTTCATAGCAGCTCCACGTAAGCTCAAAAGGTACATTGAGGCTAGCTCCCAGGCGGGCTATCTGAGCTTTAGTAAAACGCATGAATGGCGTCTCGACCTCTACGTCTTGCGAATTCATAGCAGTAGCAATCATACCATTGAAGGCATCCACAAACACTTTGCGGCAATCTGGATACTGAGCGTAATCTCCCTGGTGAGCTGCGTAGGCCACAACGTTGGCATGATCATTCCAGGCAACAGTAGCCGCTTGTAATAGCATATTGGGATTACGATAGGGTACAACAGTCGCCTTCATACTATCATCAGTATAATGACCATGAGGCATCGTGCGCTCGCTATTGATCAGTGCAGAATCCGAGTCGGTCAAGAGGCGCGATATGGGCAATTCGATGATGTCATAGGCGATCTGGATGGCCTGAGTTCCATGGCTGAAACGTCCGCGCAGATGGGCGATGTACTTCTCGGCATATGTCAGCTCTTTGACATGCTTCTGACCGTAGTTGAATGAGAGCAGGTGCAGGTTGAAGCCCGCTGAAGCGTAGTAGTGGGCCAGCACACAGCTATCCATCCCGCCACTGACGATTAACACTGCCTGGTTCCTTCTGGGTGTAGTTGGCATCGGTTCTTTCTCCTTTGTGATGATCTTATTTCGTATGAAAATGACGAGAACACTGGCATATACCAGCAGGCGGATAGTTAGCCGATAGATGGGAGAAAACGACGATATTCAGGACGTGGTCCTTGATAGGTTGGCTGCACATGTTCGGTAAAGATGACTGTTTTGATGTTGCCACGTACTGTAAAATCGCCGACGACGCGCATCCAGCGCGGAGCAAGCTGCGCCACTAGCTCATCAAGAATAGTATTTGTCGCCGACTCATGGCTGATCTGGCGCATCCGATAACTATTGATGTAGAGCTTCAAACTCTTCAATTGAACGACAAACTGGTCCGGCACATAATCAATCACTATCGTGGCAAAATCAGGAAAACCTGAGCGCGGACAGAGACAAGTAAACTCTGGGATCTCGAAGTGGGTGACATAGTCACGGTCCGGGTGTGGATTAGGCCAGGGTTCTAGCTCATTGCGCTTGATTTCATCGAAACCATACCTACCAGGGATACGCTGCTGCTCTGACATTGAAACCTCCATTTCTTGTGGGTGCTAGTTCTTTCAATAGTAACAATAGCATATAGAGGAAGGTTTTCCATGCGCAAATATCACAACTATAAGGCATGGTAGGCGAGTGTTTCTCTGCTAGAGCATATACGTTTAGGGTGGAGGTCCAAGAATCGTGCGATGTCTTGACCGCCGTTTGCGATACAGAACCGGCCCATGAGAGATCCCTCGTTTTTCTCCTCAGCATCTCTCATGAGAAAGAGGGAGAGAAACTGAACAGTTATTACGTTTCAATGTATCAATAGTTTCAGACACCTTCCTCCTCAGGACCATTTTCCCTTATTTATAAAAATATGGCTAAAGTTCTTCCATTCATACCTAGTACCTTTCTACTAAAATATGAGCTGATTACTAGTTTTTCAGTGTCCCACATAGTATTATTGCATTAGTAAGAACTGCCTATTCATAAATAGACACACATTCATACTATGAAGTAGGGCAGAAGTCACCGTGTTTACACAGGTGTTTCCATCCTTCTGGGGGAAACGTTGGAAAATGGGGTAGGGGCATGTCCTGCAATCGCCTATCGGAGGCGCGCACAGTGACACCCCTACCCCATTTTCCCCTCAAGGACGCAGAGCTTTTACACAGAAACTCGGGAGTTTTAGTATCATGAAGGAAAAGAAACGACGTCCCTTTTACTTTACTCTATCTTCTATTGCTGTTCTGGCAATACTTGCAGGCATCGTTTTCAGCCGGTTTTCACAGCCTGCCTCCACGACACACGCAGATAGTATTGACACTCAAATACAACATGGCCTACAGGCGGCAAGTATTACACCACTCCGCCCAATGTATAACTTGGCAGTGAAATTGAGTATCCATGCAAATACCGTTTCTGGTATTAATCCCTCTTACGGTATTAATCACTCTCCTATTGTTAGTCCCTCTCCTATTGTTAATTCCTCTCCTGGTGTTAGTCCCTCTTCTGGTGTTAATATCGCTAACGTGTTACCTTGCCTAAGCAGTACTACTTTGCCCGTCTGCTACAGTCCACAGCAGATTTACGGAGCATATGACGTGCAGCCGTTGCTCAATAATGGTATTACAGGCCAGGGTGAAACGATTACGATCATTGATCCCTTCCAGGACCCCACAGTACGGTCAGACCTACAGTTTTTTGATCAATTATTTGGTCTGAACGACCCACAGTTGAATATCATTGCACCGAATGGCTTAACGCCCTTTAATGCCAATGACTCACTTCAGACAAGCGCTGCAGGTGAAATTGCGCTGGATGTAGAATGGGCACACGCCATGGCACCTGCAGCTACCATTGATCTTGTCCTCGCGAATGTGCAGTCAGAAACACTCCAGGGAGGACTCGCTGCGGCCCTCCAGGCAACCAGCTACGCAGTTAGCCAAAATCTCGGTAGCGTGATCTCACAAAGCTTTGGCGCAGGAGAAACCTGCTTGCCAGCAGCGGTTGCTCCTGTTTTGCACCGGATCTACCAGCAGGCCAGGGCGCAGCAACAGACGGTCATTGCCTCAGCCGGTGATGACGGAGCCGCTGTCAAACAATGCACAGCTAGTCCAACGCCTACACTGGCAAAAGGTGTTGAATATCCTGCCAGCGATCCATTAGTCACAGGCGTGGGTGGCACAACATTGTTAGCATCACGGACAGGAGCCTACACCGGCGAGTCCGTCTGGAATGAATCAGCCGTAGGACATGGTGCCACCGGTGGCGGCGATAGCACGCTGTTTGCTCAGCCAACCTATCAGCAGAACATCACAGGAAGCCAGGCCCGAGCTGTAGATGATATCTCTTTTGATGCTGATCCACTTACCGGCGTACCAGTTGTGACAAGCTCTCTTGTGCCAGGTGCAACCGTGATTGCTCCTTTTGGTGGAACTAGCCTAGGAGCTCCTCTTGCCGCTGGTATGACGGCTTTGCTTGATCAATCCGCAGGAAAAAGGTTAGGCTTCTTAAATAGCGCGTTCTACCGCATCAGCCAAAATGCGACAGCATATGCGCAAACATTTCATGACGTGACGACGGGTAATAACACGTTTGTCTTTCAAGATCCTAACACCAACAATACTGTTACTGTCCCAGGCTTCACAGCTCAAGCTGGCTGGGATCGACCCACAGGAGTCGGCACGCCACAGGTAGCAGAACTGGCTACGCTCTTGCCACAATTCATTCAAGCCAATGACGGAGCAGGTCTGTAGAGACAACCACAGAGCAGAAACGTCTCTGCGCCCTCATCACAAACAGGTAGAAGACATATCTGCTCACGCCAAAGGCAACAAAGCAAGCATATGCATACAGGTATCATATATATGCTTGCTTTATTGTTCAAATTTGGTCCAGATGAGCGGCAAAGTGCGATCAAGAGGGGCAATGCTGCGATGCTCTATTCCTATTTTTTAACTATATTTTATTTACAAATTAGTGTTACAAATAAGTAGTGCTCATTTTTATGCAGCATACTTTTAGCGATGAATGTGCTATACTGTCACTAAAATACGATAAAATAGGAAAGGAGAGATCGGCGTTCCTTCTTGCGCATAGAGAGGTCAGGAGGTTCCCGCCGCAAGTATGATGAAACAAGGTCATCGCACGAGCGCCTTTCTCCAGCAGATACACACGTTCCCGCTCTCCTTGTTAAACCTTCCCATGAACAAGCGTCTCCTCATTGTGATACTCTCGTATGCGCTGGGAATACCAGGACTCTGGTTCTTCTTTCCTCGTTTGCACAATGGAGCCAGCATACTCCTGCCCATCATCTGTCTCTGCTGGCTCTTTTCTTATCGCGGCTTGCTCCTCAGTCTTTTCTCCACTATTGTTGCCATCTGGCTAACGTATCACTATCTCTCAGGGGGTATACCACTTGACCAGACTGTCGTGGAGAGAATGCTCCTTGGATTGGGTATCGTACTCCTACTTGGTCTCACAATCTGCTGGTTACGAACTACAACTGACCTCGCACATGTGGCTCGTCTGCAAGCACTGACAGCGGAACAAGAGCGCTTACTGGCCTTAGAAAGAGAATACCAGATCACCATCGGCTATGAGCAGCAGCGCAAGATGAACGAGTTGAAAGATCAATTTCTGCTGAATGTGAGCCACGAATTGCGTACACCCCTAACGGTGTTGGGAGGCTCCCTGGAACTGCTCAAAGAGTATCATGAGCGTCTGAACCCGATGGAGAGGGCACAAGCGCTAAATCAGGCATTAGCGAGCCAGGAAGCACTCGTCGAACTTGTCAATCGAGTGTTGGATACAACCACCATGGTGAGCGAAATCCCCCTGGCGAAGCCGCAGGCCGTTTGTGTCCATCAATTGGTCCAGAAGGTGTTGGCACATCTGGCACCTGAAGATGTAGAGGCTTACACAATCTGTCTTCACGTACCCAAGCAGGTTATTGTCTGGGCTGATCCAGTTATGCTGTATCAGGTGCTGCAAAATTTGCTCTGCAACGTCTTCAAGTATGTTCCCAGGCAGACAGAGATCCACATTGAGACCACGCAAGCAACCTCTTCTTCCCCAGTCTGCCTGAGCATACAGGATGCAGGTCCTGGCATTCCCCTTGAGGAGCTTCCTCTGCTTTTTGAGAAATTTGTGCGCCTCAAGCGAGACCTGGCTGGAACGACACGTGGCATGGGCTTGGGGCTTTACATCTGCAAACAACTCGTTGAAGCGATGAAAGGGCGCATCTGGGCCGAGAGCTATGGTTGCCCAGGAAAGGGCTGCCGCTTTTGTCTGACCCTTCCTGCCTTTTCTCCTCCTTTTTTATCATAAAAATCCTTTCTGGATACCCACCAGCCTTCAGGTCATCTCATCATAGAAAACCTGATAGCGGAGGGATTGCGCCGCATCGATTTCTCCTTTTGTCCTTGCTATACGTACAACAAAATTACGAGAATGAATCTCATCAAACAACATGCGAGCATTATCCATGAACCAGGCCCTTGCGGCGCATTTGCTCCAGGTCAAAATCAGCGGGTGCCTGCGGACTAACACCAGCTTCGGCACAGGCCCAACCAATCAGAGCAAAACCGAGTTGCAGTCCCTGTACCACATTGTCCCGTTCCTGTCCTGTCAACAGACTCAAGCATTCCTGGCGTAGCTCTATAGCTTTCCCCTCGCTATACTGCCCAGTATAGCCATTTAAGAGGGCTACATGGGGCGCGAAAGCGTCAAACGGAACGTTGTTGGTGGATGCAAGCAAAAATAACCAGTAGCCAACCTGGCTACCCTCCAGGACAGTGTCAGATTGCCGACCAGTATGCACGTGTTCCCCCGTTTGCACTTCGGCCAGTTCCTGCAGTTCATCAGCCAGACGTGACGCAAGGTAGCTATGACTTTTATCCTGCAAGAGACGCGAGGTGTTGGATTCCGCGCTTAGATCATGATCGCGCAAGTAGAGGTAGACACCGTAAAGTTGCCGCAGTGCAGTCACCAGAGCTTGCAACGTATCCGCAGAAGTGCTCTTTTCGACTATAGGAAGATCCTGCTCGTCCGGGGTATTCTGCGGCTGCTCCTGGTGATAGACAATGGAGGGGTCGAAAACACGCTCGGCTACGATTTGATGGCTATTATCAGGTAGGAGGCGACGATAATAGCAACTATAGTAGCCATCATGGCAGGCTGCGCCACCGTGCTGCTTTACTCGCACAAGCAAACTATTCTCCTCGCAGTTGATAAGGATATCACGCACCTGCTGGGTGTTACCGGACTGCTCACCCTTGCACCAGATACTGTTACGTGAACGACTGAAGAAATGCGTATAACCGGTCTCACGCGTACAACGCAGCGCTTCCTCGTTCATAAAGGCTACCATCAGCACATCTCCAGTGGCATCGTCCACAATGACTGCTGGAATTAAACCCTGACGATCAAATTTTATCATGGTCGTATCACTACCTCCCTTGCCTGTAAGTACTGCTTCACATCTCGGATACGGAATTCACCAAAGTGGAAGATTGATGCTGCCAGCACGGCATCAGCCCTACCAATGCTAAAACCTTCATATAAGTGCTCCAGGCTGCCTACACCTCCCGATGCAATGACCGGCACGTTGACTGCGGCAGAAACTTTTGCGTTGAGCACGAGATCATACCCCTGGCGCGTACCATCACGATCCATGCTGGTCAAAAGAATTTCTCCCGCTCCTAGCTCTACACCACGCTGTACCCACTCCAGGACGTCCAGTCCCGTTGAAGTGCGCCCACCGTGGACATAGACCTCATAGCCACTCGGCATCTCAGTATTAGAACGAGCATCAACAGCCAGGACGATACATTGTGCCCCAAATTGCTCAGACCCTGCCGTGATCAACTGTGGATTCTGCACCGCTGCTGTATTGAGCGATGTTTTATCTGCTCCCGCCCCTAATGTCGCACGGATATCTTCAACGGAACGAATGCCTCCACCAACTGTGACAGGAATAAAGACCTGCTCCGCTGTACGCCGCACTACGTCCAGCATGGTCGCACGGTTCTCATAAGAGGCGGTGATATCGAGAAAAGCGATTTCGTCCGCACCCTCCTGATTATAAAAAGCGGCCAGTTCGACGGGATCACCAGCATCCCGCAGATTAACAAAGCTCACACCTTTGACAACGCGTCCCTTCATCACGTCCAGGCAAGGGATAATACGCTTGGTTAGCATGGTTGTTCCCTCTCTATCTCTCGAATAGCGCTAGCCAACTCCACATCTCCCGTATAAATGGCCTTCCCGACGATAGCACCTTCGACTCCAGTTGCAGCCAATGCGCGCAGATCTGCTAGCGAACTGACCCCACCTGAAGCAATTAATGCACATGAAATAGTCTGTTGCATTTCGCTTAACGCAGCAAGATTGGGTCCACTCAGTGCTCCATCACGGGCAATATCGGTATACACGAAACGCTGTACACCCAGAGCGCAGAGTTCAGTAGCGAGTTCAACGGCCTTTACCCGCGAGGTTTCACGCCACCCAGATATAGCGACCCACCCATCTCGTGCATCCAACCCAACGACGATGCGCTCTCCCCAACGTTGGAGAGCCTCTTGCAGTAATGCGCGATCAGTAATCGCCACGGTCCCAAGGATGACACGCTCAACGCCAGCAGCAAGTACCTGTTCGATGTGTGCCAGAGCACGCATACCTCCACCAACCTCAATATGTAGCGTCGTGCTCTGGCACATTTTTTTGATCAGATCACCGTTGACAGGCGCAGCTTGAGCAGCGCCATCCAGATCTACGACATGCAACCAACGCGCTCCCGCTGCTTGCCAACGCAAGGCAACTTGCACGGGATCAGTATCATAAGTCGTCACTTGAGCGTAGTCTCCCTGGTAGAGCCGCACGCAACGACCATCTTTGATGTCAATAGCTGGTAGTATAATCATGCGTTGACCCATTTCACAAAGTTTTTGAGCAGTTGTAAACCGCTGGCCCCACTCTTTTCAGGGTGAAATTGTGTGCCCCAGACCTGCTCGGTAACGATCACGCTACAATAGGGCGAGCCGTAGTCCGTCAGTGCTGCGACGCCCTGCTGAGCATATGGCTCGACATAATAGGAGTGCGCAAAATAGAAATACGCATCAGGGGGAACATCAGTGAAGATGGGCAAGTTCGCGTGCAGCGGCGTGGCCTGGTTCCAGCCCATATGCGGAATCTTGGGACCATGCGGGATACGGCGCACTTCACCATGAAACAAGCCTAAGCCAGCAACTTCTCCTTCAGCATGGTGCTCGGCGAGTAATTGCATGCCCAGGCAGATACCAAGGAATGGTTTGCCTTGCCTGGTCGCCTCGCGGATGGCATCATCCAGGCCACGCTGCGTCATGCGCGCCATGGCTGCACCACCCGAACCAACTCCCGGTAATACGACGGCCTGCGCCTGCGCAACGACGTGTGGATCATCAGTCACTTGCACACGTGCTCCCACATGCTCCAGAGCTTTCTCGATACTACGAATGTTTCCCGCTCCATAATCGATAATCGCAATCATCGCGTCAACCCTCCTCATAACCCGTATGCATTCAGAAACGCGGCTGCCGCCTCTCAGGTCCCGTGAAGGCTCGCGTAGGGGCCGAACCAAGACCTTTTTTGATGGCTGATCTGTCCCTCTCGACGAGGAAAAAAGGTCTTGGTGTCCCTTGCGGCGGCCCACTCTGTTCCATCCGTCGAATTGAGACAACCGCAAGGGATTGTCTCTACGCGATCCATCCCCCCTGAGGAGTTACAGCAATATCAAAGTGGCAGGCTACCTATCTGCATCACCTGCGATAATCCAAGCCAGCAAATAGCCGCAGAACGTTTTGTCGCATCTAGCAGGTTCACCGTCAATAACGGACAACACAACAATGCCATGCGCATGATTTCGTCCCAATCGTCTGGCAAGGCATGTTGATCACGGAGCAGGGCGATGAGCGGCTGCAATAGATACTCCCTTTTCGTGTCCAGTAGCGCTTGACGCACAGGTGTAAGTTCATAGTTATGTTCCACGAATATATGCGTACCGCGCACAGCAACAGAAAGCTGGAGATTTTGCGCAACTTCGCGAGGAAAATACATCCAGGTCGCATATATATTATGGAAGAAAGGTTTCACAATATCAAGCAGCGGCATATGACGTCCCGCAAAGGCCGGGTCAAAATAACGGTAATACTGCTGGTCTTCCAGAAAGACATTGCCAAAATGTGCATCACCATGCCCGATCACAGTTGCAGCAGCCCGCGCGGGATGCAGCACAACCTTTGCCTGTTCAAGCAATGCTCCCAGAGTTTGCCTATCTCCCGTAATAGCATGCCCATTGATGGTCCAATCATACGTGAGAAGCTCTTCAAATAAGAGATCTGTCACGACATGTTGCGTATCCCGCTGTTCTGGCAGGGGAATACGCTGGCCCGCATAAAATTTTTTGAGTCGGCCACCCGTGAGACGATGCCAGAAGAGTTGATGGATGGGAGCCTGCGCATGTTCTTCAACACTACTCTGGGCCTGCGTCTCGCGATAAATACGCAACAAACGCTCACATTCACGCTTTTCGGCAGCAACAAGCAGCTCAGCAGTGGCCTGAGTCGTATCGCCGGTTTCGACAGCGCGCAACAGATCAAACATCACAGGCCAATGCACCACGGGATAAATCACCATTTGCTGCCCCTTTTCATGCAGCGTGCGCAAAGGTCTAACTACATTGTAGCCAGCATTGTAGAGCATCTCGGCGTGATAATACTCCTCCAGCACCCCCTGATCCTCGACATGCGTCTTGAAGAAATATTCCTCACCGGCAACACGATAGACACCATTGAAAGAATTGAGCGAGACAGCCTTAGGCATCAGGGTCACACTCTCTACCTGCAAAGACATGTGACGAGCGAACCAGCGCTGCAACAGCCGCTCAGCCTTCTCACGTTCAGTAAATTGCAGACGCTGAATAGTCTCCAGATCGTCAATCTGCTCCAATAGCACAGGCACATGGGTGACATCCGCTACGATAAAGTCTGGCTCTGTCTGTTCGAGCAGTCTGCGAGCCTGCTCCGTTCGAGCGCCGGTCAGGACAGCTACGGTGATAGCGCCCGCTGCACGCCCACCCCTGACATCACTGGAAGTGTCTCCAACCACGATAAAATTGTCGCGAGAGGGCAATGGCTGACCAGGCTGATAGCCTGGATAGGCCGCTGCAATGAACGGATAAGGATGTGGCTTAAACAATGAAGTTGTATCTCCGCTCGCCCGTAATTGCTTTTCGGCAAGAGATACTTCGGTATCTGTTATGATATGAGACGCGTCAAAATAGTCATAGAGTCCATAGTTTTTGAGGGGCAGAATGGCTTCTTGTCCGGGACGTCCAGTAGCGACGCCCAGGATGTAGCCTTGTGCCCGTAAGGTCTCAAGCATCGTACGCAACTGTTCCACTGGCAATAATGGTTGCTCGAAACGAATACAGCCACATTTGCCGCTCTGCGCCGGGGCGTGACCATAAGCTTGCTCGTACAGCTCGTCGCCCAGATACCATTCTTGAAAGATATCCCGGCAGAGCTTCCAGGAAGCGCTGTAACGCGCAAAAATAGGCTCTACAGGTTGATTAAGCACCGCGCTGGCATAGTCATTAAAACGCTGCAAGAGTTCCAGACCAACGTATTCCTGAAAGATGGGTAAGGCCAGGCGCTGATAGGGCTGCATTGCAATAGCATGCTGCGCTCTCTCCTGCGCCTGTGCTTGCCTGAATGCGGCGATCCAGTCAGCATCAGCCGGGCGCAAAGGCAACAGCGCAGAAGGATCAGGCAACGTTGCCAGCAAATCAAGCAAGCTGATACAGAACGCAGCATAACAGGTATCCCAGTTAGAATTGATCGCATGCGCTTTGAAGCCAAGAATGACCGCTTCTGGCAGCACTGCATGACTCAGGCGCTGGCAGGCTTCAAACGTTGTGGGAGGCTCATAGATACGCGCACCAGTAATGTTCCAGTAGCACGGACTATACAATAATTCGTGCAATACTAAACCGGCTGTGATCCAATATGCCTCTTCACTGGTAATCACACCATCCAGATCGAAAATAATGACGTTGCTCACAGAGACCTCTTTAAGCGTTCACGCAAGGCACGCACGTTGACCGACTCTTCCGCAAAACGATAAGTGAGTGGTGTGACATTGATATGCACCGCACCAGCTCCCCGCAAGACCGCAACGGTTTCCAATAATTCGGGCGCTGAACCTCCCACACCTGCCACACCGGAGATCGTATACCAGCCCATCTCGACATTCATGGAAACGCGAAACTCAATACCGGAAACGACAGACTTCAAGCGCTTATTCAAGCGCGCGCATGTCTGTTGCATAGCCTCGATACTCTCACCGTGCAGATAAGCCGTTAGCATAGAATGCTGGCGTGCCTGCATGCGTGCATCGATCATCTCTAGCATCGTTTCAGCCAGTTTTAAAGCCAGCGGTTCTTGGTTGAGGAGACGAGCATTACCAATTAAGCAAGCCTGGGAACGCAATACCGTGCCATCATCCAACAACTTCAGGTGATTCTCACGCAATGTCGTGCCGGTTTCGGTAAGATCGACAATCAAATCAGCGGTGTCGGTTAATGGAGCCGCTTCCAGTGCTCCGTGAGGCGAGAGAATCTTGTAGCGTGTAATATTATGACGATGGAGAAATTGTGTGGTCAGGCGTGGATACTTGGTAGCGATACGCAGGCCACGTCCCTTATGTGCCTCATAATAGCCGGACAAATGCCAGAGGTCAGCACAATCGCTCACATCAATCCACGTCTCAGGCACGGCAAAAACAAGTTGACAACCTCCATAGCCCAGGTCACGTTCCAGCATAATGAGATCTTCGTTGTAGTCGTCCTCATCAGCGTCATCGTCTCCGTAGCCACGATGTTCTGCCAGGATATCGTATCCGGTAATACCAAAGGCGGCATCCCCGCTCTGCACTAATTCAGGGATATCAGCGGCACGCTGAAAGACAACCTCCAACCCCGCCATACTGCCAATTTTCGCCAGATACTGGCGTGGGTTACTGCGGCTGACTTTCATGCCACTCTCAGCCAGAAAATTTAAGGTGGCCGACTCAAGCGCTCCTTTATTTGGCAACGCCAGACGAATTTCAGTTTTACCCATCTATACCTGCGCCTCCCGTTCCTGGAAGCGACCAACAAGCGCTTCAATCTTTGCGATCTGTTCTTCGCCGGTGACAAGATCCCGTACTGTCACCACACCTTCACGCTGCTCATCTTCACCAACAATCAGGGCCAGGCGAATCTGTTTCTTCGCTGCCAGCTTGAGGCCAGCACCAACGCCACGCGCGGTTACATCCACTTCAGTCTTCATACCACGCGTGCGCGTCGAACGCGCAACCAGCAACGCATATGGCAAATCCTGAGCACTGACCGGAATAACGAGAGCCTGGGTCGGCACAACGCCAGGCAGTTCCACTTCAGGCATCACAGCCAGCAGACGCTCTACCCCGAAGGCAAAACCACACGCATTCACGTCACGTGTACTCCCCACGGCCCGCATCAGATGATCATAGCGTCCACCACCACACAACTGGGCATCAAAACCATCCTCTTCCTGCGCGTGAATCTCGAAGACCAGCCCGGTATAATAGCTAACGCCACGCCCTAAAGAGAGGTTGAGCATAATCTGTTCACGAGGTACACCACATTGCTCAATGATTGTCACCAGTTGTTGCAATTCGGTCAGTGGCTCCGCGTCCAATTGATAGCGTGCCAACAAAGCGCGTAACTCATCAAATACCTCCGGCGGTGGACCTGAAACGGCATGCAACGCACGCAGAAATTCTAATGCATACAAAATCTCCCGCCGCTGCTCACCGCGTCCCATCTTCCAGAGAAAGCGCTCCACCACCTCGTTACGAGCCGTGTCGTCCCCAAAGGAAATGCTAATGCCATTGAGCAAGGAGGTAATATAATGCGCCTCGCTTCCTGCTCCATTTGCATCACTCATAGCCAATGGTGCCAGCGCAGGACCCGATGGATATAAAGCCTCCAGACGTTCCTGAGCAATGCGCTCGCCCTCTTCGGAACGCCCGATCTGCTCCATTAAGCTCAACAATAAACGGGCAGCATGACTATCCAGGTGCAATAAATTAATAAAGCCACTGACCACGCCAATATGCCCTAGTTCGAAGCGGTATTGCGAAATATGCAGTTCATGCAAAATATCACAGGCCAGTTGGAGCACTTCGGCATCAGTAGCAACCGCATCGCCACCAAATAATTCGACCCCCAGTTGCGTATGCTGACGATAACGCGCTCGCCCTGGCGCTTCGTAGCGAAAGATGGGACCAGCATATTGCAAACGGACTGGTAATGGCTGCTGTTGATAATGGTCAAGGTACAGCCGACAGATAGAAGCAGTATACTCTGGTCGCAAGCAAAGATCGCGATGATGCAAGCGAAAGGCATACAGCTTCTGCCACAGTTCTTGTCCAAAACTTGCCTGAAAGAGGTCGCTACGCTCAAGGATGGGCGTATCGACCTCAGCATATCCGGCCTGCGTTAGGAATCTACTGAGCTGATCTATCACCCAACGCTGCTGCTGCTGCGCTTCTGGTAAGAGATCATACATACCACGCAAGCGCTCAACGCGCTTCTTCATCTTTACTTGTATCCTCTCGTGTAGGCACCGCCCGTGCCTGCTGAAAAATGAATTGCTCTATTCGGTATCCAGTACTCTTGAGACAATATGTACGCATTAGCGAATGATCATCGTGCCCGCACCCTGATCCGTGAACAGCTCACGCAACAAGATGTGCTCTTCGCGACCATCCACAACATGGACACGCGGTACAGCCGCCAGTGCATCCAGGCAAGCGGTGACTTTCGGAATCATACCGCCATTAATCACGCCATCCTCGATGAGTTTCCTGGCCTCAGCTTCGCTCAGTTCAGAAATTAACGAGCCATCCGCGCGACGAATACCCACAACATTACTCAAAAAGATCAATTTCTCAGCATTGAGTGTGCCCGCCAGGTGCGCAGCCACCAGATCGGCATTGATGTTCAGGCACGTTCCATCGGGTCCCTCACCCAACGGCGCAATGATAGGAATATAGCCTTCTTTGATCACAGCTTCGACAGGAGTAGCATCCACAGCATCGATTTCACCGACAAAACCCAGGCGCTCATCAGCAATGTGTGCACGTACCATACTACCATCAGTGCCACTCAAACCGATGGCCTTGCCGCCCATCTGTGAGGCCATCAATACCAGCCCCTGATTCACCTGTCCCCGTAAGACCATGCGCACAACTTCTAACGTCTGCGCATCGGTCACACGCAAACCATGCTCAAACACTGTCGGGATGTTGAGCTTCTCCAGCCAGGCATTAATGTATGGGCCACCACCATGCACCAGTACAGGATGCGCCCCAAGCGCATGCAGCCAGATGATATCTTGTAACACTCCGCGCTGGTGCTCAAGCGTGCTCCCACCCAATTTTATGACCAGTGTCTTGCCCTTAAAAAAATCTATGTACGGGAGCGCCTCGCCCAACACTTTGGCAATAAGATGATGATCGCTAATAATATCGCCATCCGATGTTCTTGATAATGAAATCGCCATGAGATTTTCTCCTCATTATATCCAAAGCCGAGAGTCACCAACAAAAATCTATGGATTTACGCCCAGAGCCGTCAGCCCCGTCGTCTCCGGCAAGCCGCAGAGCAGATTCGCATTTTGTAGCGCCTGTCCTGACGCACCCTTCATCAGATTGTCTATACACGAGATCACAACAAGCCGTTGCGTTCGTTGATCTACAAGTGGATGAATAAAACAATGATTTGTGCCGTAGGTCCAGCTCGTATGCGGTGCCTCGTCAACCACATGCACAAATGGTTCATTGGCATAGTATTCCTTATACAACATACGTATCTCCTCGCTATCAAGGAGACGTTGTCCGGCATCTGGCAACAAATCAGCATAGCTCGTTACGAGAATACCCCGCGTCATGGGCACAAGATGCGGGATAAACGTAATACGCGGAGCATGGGTGAGCACATGACCACCTGCCACGGCTGCAACTTCTAGCTCCTGCGTCACTTCTGGTAGGTGGCGATGCCCGGCAAGACTGTATGGACTGACATCCTCATTGGCTTCCGCGTAATGAGTAGCGAACGTGAGACCACGCCCAGCACCACTCAGAGCTGCCTTCACATCAATAATCACATCTGGACGAATGACTCCCGCCGAAAATACGGGGAGCAGACCAAGAATAGCGGCGGTGGCGTTACAACCAGGATTGGCAACGAGTGAGACATGACGTACTTGCTCACGGTAGCGTTCGCATAAACCATAGACAGCAGTCTCTAACAATGCAGGAGCTGGATGTGTATGTTTGTACCACTCTTCATACACATTGACATCATGCAAACGGAAGTCCGCCGACAGATCTACCACTTTAGTGCCACGCTCCAGTAAACGGACAACTGACTCAGCCGCCGCCGCGTGTGGCAGACAAACAAAGGCCAGATCGGTCCGTGCTGGTTCCTCGGTGATCACAAGATCAGGGTCGAGCGCGTGCGTTGCCTTACCCTCAACACGAGAAAGCGCGTGTAACTGTGGAAAGACCTCGCTTAGACGCTTTCCAGCAGCGCTCCGCCCTGTTACAGAAGTCACAACGAATTGGGGATGCTGAGCAAGCAAGCGCAGAAGCTCCAATCCGGTATAGCTCGTCACATTTACAATAGCAACAGTTGTCATAACATTGCCACCTCATCCGAATGTTTATGGATATCATGTACACACAAAATGCCAATAAAAAAAGCCTTCGATCCCTCATGTGCTCAAGGGACGAAAGCTGCTCTTGCTCCCGTGGTACCACCCGGCTTGTCTTCTTTAGTGTATTGCAAATCTCACATGAGATCCCGCATCGCCAGCGACCACTCCTTACTACACCATTGTAACGGAGGTGGAAAGACCACTCATTAGCGGCTATCTTGCTGCGTGGGAGCCACCCACCTGGTCCTACTTGTCTATGCAGAGACAAACAGCCTCCACAAAACTTTCTTCGGTCAGCCGCTCACGAAAGGGTTCGGAGAAGGTTAAAGCCGCTCCAAGCTCTCACTAATTGCTCAGTTCTCTGTCGGAAACCGATCTCTTACTATATTCGATCAACGCGGATCAGTCTTTATATGCTGTTGTTGCTTCTAAGCATACCAGCAGAGCGGAGAGATGTCAATTAGTATTTTTTATGATATGAGGGCAAACATATAGCAAGTTTAACCATAAATTGCTCATCAGCGTGCGACCTGTGGATACCCCTGCCCCCTTCCAGACATGGGGAGGAAGCAGGTCCTCCTTTCGGTGGCGCGATGGGCTGGGGGATTCCCCTGCCTTTTTTCTCTCGTTCAAGCGCCCGAAGGCGGGCCGTTTTGTCGGAACGGCCAAACCCCACCGCTTGCGCGGGTAATGTGGGCCTTGACGATGATACCGGTCGGTACTTTCCTCCAGGCACTGGCTTAACCCTTGTACACCTGATTAACCTGGAAGTTAGAGAGCTTGGGGCTGGCAACCACGCACCCCAAGGTCCGTTCTTCAACACTTGCCGATATCGTAGCCCGATAGCCTTCCGAAGAAAGCCCTGGCTGGGTCTGGTCAGGTGAGCCTACAGAGAAGACGGGCAGATGTCACCCCATCTCTGCAAGCCCCCGCCCTTTCAGGCGTGGGGTTCCTGACCGCAGCGAGTACAATTGGTAGCATTACCCAAAACTGAGGAAGCCTGGCAGTATTACCACAATAAGTCCATCAACGCGCCCTATAGCTGTGACTTTGCGTTATAATATATGGGCATTGCAACCTAACTACATGTATGCAGTATTCAGGAGTGCGGTTTCGTACCATGCCTTCTCGTAACGCGAGAAGTTTTTTTCTAGCAGAGTATCTATTGATCGTATCAGGAATTTTAATTCCTAGCACATAGAATAGCATAGAAGAGTGAATATGTCAACAAACGTGCAAGAGGGACCCATGGATGGGCGGAGACGCGGAATAGCACGTCTATCACAGATTGAGGAGCAAGCGTTCGATGGTAAGTAATATAGGAGATCTAGCAGGTCAAACACTGGGAACTTGCACGCTTATGAGCTTATTAGGGCAGGGAGGCATGGGAGCAGTCTACCTAGCACATCAGGCACGTCCTTCACGCAACGTTGCTGTCAAAGTCCTTCTCCCCGGTTCTGTGACCAACGACCAGATTTACCAGGAGTTTCAAGCACGCTTCCGACGTGAGGCGGATGTGATTGCAAAACTCGAGCATGTGAATATCATGCCTATTTATGAATATGGTGAACAGGATGGTCTGGCTTATCTCGTCATGCCTCATCTCACAGGCGGCAGCTTACGCGATGTACTCTTACGTCGCAGCAGGCTCTCACCTGCAGAAGCGGTGTCCTACATAGAGCAAGCTGGCTCAGCGCTCGATTATGCGCACGCACAAGGGGTCATCCACCGCGACTTGAAGCCAGCAAATTTCCTCTTGCATGCAGATGGCCGACTGGTCCTGGCAGATTTCGGCATCGCACGCATGATCGAGAACAGTAACACCTCTGGAGCAACATTGACCAGCGCAGGCACCATTATTGGGACGCCCGAGTATATGGCCCCGGAGATGGTTAGCGGTGAAAGCGTTGACTACCGGGCGGATATTTATGAACTGGGCGTCGTGCTTTTCCAGATGCTGAGCGGACATGTGCCTTTTACGGCCAGTTCCCCCTTCACCATCGCCGTTAAGCATATACAACAGACTTTGCCGCTCTTACATCAGACCGATCCAAGCATTCCAGCCGGGGTTGATAACGTCATCCAGATAGCAACAGCGAAAAAGCGTGAAGACCGCTACCCCTCAGGACAGGCCATGGGGCAGGCGCTACGCAACGCTAGCACCGGATCTGCTCCCGCCACCAATAATTGGCGCAGTCCATCGACGATCATGCCATCAGGGGGACAAGCACTTGCAGGAGGGCAACCGCTGGTTTTGTCTCCCTCGGCACCACAACCACCACACAATACACCAGCATATCAGAATCCCTCCATCGGTGCCCCATTCAATGCTGCCACAGCATACGCGTCGCAGCCACCAGGAGCATATGGACAGACACCGTACCCGCCAGCCGCTCAACCATATGCGACCCACGCGACCCCATATAGCGCACCAAAGAAAAGCGGTCCCTGGGGAGTAATCATTGGACTGCTTCTTGCCATCGTCATCATCGCAGGCGGAGCATTCGCAGCTATACAATTTTTTGGGTTAGCACACAATCCGTTGATATCAACAGTCACAAACTCGCCTGTTACGGGATCAACGCAATCTTCTGGTCAGGTAGCATTGCCAACAGGGACACCAGCCTACTCAACGGCTGCCCCCAACTGTGGTGCTCACCCACACACGTGGACAGCTTTCAGGACAACAACCAGATGCGATATACTGAAAACTATTATCCACAATACCGCTAGTCAGAATCAGGTCGGAGGTCTCTTTCTCTCAAGCTTGCAGAATTACCCTACAAATTACGCCATCAAAGCTCGCTTGCAGTTAGATAGTGGGCATTCCGCCAGCTTTGGTCTCTATTTGCGCAGCAATCCAGCCGGTGGTTACATCTTTCTCATCAACCCTGGCGGGAGTTGGAGCTTTTATTCTTACAGCAATAGTACAGGCACACTCAACACTATTCAAACAGGATCTGTCACCTTTAACAATCCATATGCCCCAGTCACTATCACCGTGGCCTCGCACGGGAGTCAATTTAGCTTCTATGTTGATAACACGCTCATCGGCAACGCGACCGATGCAACATACGCCAGCGGGGGTGTTGGCATCGCTATTGATGGTGGAGGAACTGTTATTGCCAGTACTTTTAGTATTTACAATAGCTAACTATCAATATTTTTTGTCTATTCAGCATCCATTGCAATCCGCTCTTGATAGTAAGAAGAGGAAAAAGCGCTCCTCCCACACACATTCTCATACCCATATGCATTCAGATAGTGTTTGGAACGCGCACACTTGTCGTCGTATTGGTACCCATAGGCATTCAGAAACGAAGCTGGCGCTTCTAGCCTTCGGCTCATCTGAATGCAAGGCAATATGAGCTGAAACCAAACACTCTCTCAGATATTTCAGTCATAGCAACCAGCGCAACGGTTGACGAAGACGAAACGTCTATTATAATGGAGAAGCAACAATACCATATCACCTTTTCTACTGATTCAGTTTTATGGTAATGTATCGGGGACAACAGCGCTAGCATCAAATGCAGCGCCGTATGATATCTTTGTATAAAGCTCACTTGAGCAAATTCGGACTTATCTTGAGTAGAAATATCTTTCTATGCAACGTAACATCACTTTAATATCTTTCGCCGAGAGGAGCAACGAGCGTGTTAGGCAATAGCAACAACTTGATCGGGAAAACGCTCGGCACATGTACGCTCCAACGCCTCGTAGGACGTGGTGGTATGGGTGCTGTCTACCTGGCGCAACAATCACGTCCACGTCGGACGGTAGCTGTGAAGGTGCTGCTCCCCGACCTAGTACTAGAGGAGCGCCCCCGTGACGAGTTCCTGGCACGCTTTCGTCGCGAAGCAGACGCGATTGCAGCACTCGATCACGTCAATATCATGCCCATCTATGAGTATAGCGAACAGGGCGATACGGCATATCTTGTCATGCCTTACGTGACTGGTGGAACTTTACGAGAGGTTTTGGAGAAACGTGGGAAAATTCCGCTGGAAAAGGCTCTCACGATCATTGAACAGGCTACCGCTGGACTCGATAGCGCCCACGCTAAAGGCATTATCCACCGTGACTTGAAACCGGGTAATATGCTCTTCCACGCAGATGGCAGAATATTGCTGGCAGATTTTGGCCTGGCTAAAGTGCTCAAGGACGTGACTGAAAGCGAGAGTAATGGACGCTTCCTGACGACAACGGGGACTATCGTTGGCACACCAGAATACCTTTCTCCTGAGCAAAGTACGGGGAATCCGGTAGACAAACGTACTGATGTGTACTCACTGGGCGTCGTGCTCTTCCACATGCTTGCGGGACGTGTCCCATTCCAGGGAGCTTCGCCCGTTGCCGTGGCTATCAAGCACACGCTGGAGGCCCCGCCTTCACTCACCAGGATTAATCCGGCTATCCCTGCAAATATAGAGGCCGTTGTGATGAAGGCCATAGCCAAAGCGCCAGATCAACGCTTTGCTAGTGCAGGTGCCTTCGCACATGCTTTCCGTGAAGCCATCGAAACTGCTAAGGGACTGTATACTCTTTCTGATCATCCACTTGAACAGGATACTCACGGTGAACATGCCGCGAGCGAATATACGACGCACGACGAGATAACGACGGGGCCTACCGAGGTCGATCTTACACCATCAATCCAGGAGCTTGACGCCCATGAAACGCTCCCTGAACCTGCACTTCCATTACCTATCGCAGAACAGTCGCCCGTCGTTATGCCAGCACTACCTGAGGCACACGTGGACACCACAAATGATGACATCCATGCATCAGAAACAGAGGAAAATCCGCGCCTGCCTCCCGCGCAACAACCTCTTGCATCCTTATCTACGGTCGTCACCCACCCAAAGGCTGCTATCATAGAACCGCTCAGGATGCCACCAACAACAGGTCCTGAACCGCATCTACAACGAGTTACCTGGCAGCCAGCAGTACAAGTCCAGGCGCGCCGCAACCTACCGTTAAAGAGACCACAAAAACACGCCGGGTGCCAATCAGTATCGATGATGCTTATCGGAAGCTTCCTCACACTGCTCATCATCGTTGCAGGGGCCGTTGCATACTTCCATTTCTCACCATTAGGCGGGAATAATAATGGAACATCGCATACAACGACAGATGGCACGTCAAAAAACTCAGGCACAGGAAGAACTGCAACTGCGACTGCTGCCCACCATACAATCAGTGGCAGTGCACCAACTGCCTCCATAGCAGGAGCCGGAAATGCAATTTATTGGACAGCTACGCCCGGACAAGGCTGTGATCAACAAGGTGGACAATGGAGCAATACACAGGCAAACGTCACATGTAATCCCTCTAAGGTCGTGGACAGCCAGCAGACGGCAAACAATATCACGGGCACATTTCTGAATAAGTTGTCAGGAGGGCAACAACTACCAGATGACTATATCGTACAGGTACAGGTAGATGGGTCCGCAAACGCGCAGGGTCTATTCGGGATCTTTTTCCGCAACCAGACAGGTAGCGAAGGACAAGGTGCTTATTCCTTTTTAATTGATCCACAGAACGATCAAGGAGCCGGTTACATCTATAACAACACAGGTAGCGGCCAAATGCTTACAAGCGTCTTTCCATTAGAGGCAAAAATGGGAGGGACATTGACCATCGATATTGTGGTGCAAGGCAACACTTTCGTGTTCTACATCAACGGTCAATCCCAGGGAAATGCCTCAAGTGGTGGACAGTACACGAACGGAGGGCCGGGCCTGGCCGCTGACCAGGGCGCTAATGTGACCTTCAAAAACTTTGCTATCTATAGCATGTCCTGATAGGAGCAAGATTTTGCTTTTTTGTACTATGCCTGAAGAGGTCCCGTCAATGCAAGCACTTGCATCGATGGGACCTCTTCAGTAAAGGAGTAAGGAGTAGGATAGCTCATTAGCGGTAGGCTTGATCATACGTGATATAGTAATAGACATATTCTCTTCTTCAAGACGAGGAGTTCCATTCAATGAGAAGATCAAGACAACCGAGACAGGCATACGAACGGCGTTTCTCAACCAAACGCACGTATAAGCAGCGCATCCATATGTTATTACGTCAGGACCCTTCGCTCAACAGCTTGCAATTATCCAGAGCAGTAGGCTGTACAAGAGCACACGCACGTATCTGGCGTCATAACTTCTTTGCTCCAGGCTTTGAGGTGGGTGAGGAAGCAGAGGAACAGACGGCCATCTTCTGATGCCGTCCGTTCCTCGTAGAAACAACAGAGCCACCAGTAAAGAGATGCAAGACGACCTTATCCCCAACAATAAGCATCTTGCCCCACATCACCACTCTGCTATGAGATATCCTGATTCGTATAAAACTGCGAAAGATTTGTTACAGGTGCAATAAGCTTCTGCGCCACTAAGAACTGCGTCATCGACTCCCAGGTAGCACTATCATTGTAGCCAGGCCGACCATCTCCCTTATACACAGGCAACGTCGCATCCAATTCTGCCAGAGCCTGCGTTGTATTCAAAGCTGGTACATAATTCTGACTAATTGTGACAGCTCCGCGGGGATCATTCAGCACATCACGCACACCTCTGAGCGTTGCCTGCACAAAGCTCCGCACCACTTGCGGCTGACTGCTATACATCTGCTGCGTGGTAATGATGCCGTTCGAGACCAGTGGCTGATAATCCGATGCCAGAAAGGTTCGTACCTGCACGCCATCGCGCTGCAACTGCAACGGCTCATTATTTGCATATCCCATCACAGCATCAACACGATGCGCAGCTAGCGCAGCTACCTGATTAAAGCCTATCGATTCCACGTGCACATCAGAGAGCGAAAGATGAGCTTTATAGAGTAGGGCCAGCAGTCCAATATAAGTCGCACCATAGGCACCAGGTACACCGATGCTATGGCCCTTCAGATCGGCCAACGTCTTGATCGAAGAGGTAGCGGGCACAATCAAGCTAACAGGATATTCTTGATAGATAGTACCCACATTGATAATCTTCACACCTTTGTTTTTATCGTGAGCGACGAGCAATTCATCGCCACTGGCGAACACAAACGAACTTTTATCCGCCAGCATCGTTCCGATCAGGTCAGTCTCAATGCCATGATGCAACGTGACATTGAGGCCTGCCGCCTTGTAATATCCCTTGCTTTGAGCTACATAGAACGGCGCAAATTGAATATCAGGCGTATAGCCCAGACCAATTGATACGCTCTTCAAGCTGGCTGTAGCAGTCGTCGCACTTGAAGTCGTGCTACTCCCACAGGCCACGAGCAGCATAGTACACAACACGATGAAAGACGTAATGGATAATAGCCGTCCAGACAAATGATAACGTAGATACATGCGTAGCATCTTTCTCCATTCAAACCTGAATAATTACGAGATTTAGTAGATCATCTCAGCGGCCTTGACCAGAAGCCAGGTCGCACTATAGTAGATCGCCGCCAACACGCCCAATACGATCACTGTAGCAAACAGAAACGCCATATCATACTGGTGCAACGCTATTTGTATGAGCGCTCCAAGTCCTCGATCGGGATTGCAAAAAAACTCGCCCACCAGCGCCCCGGTAATCGATAGCGTCATACTGGTACGGACAGCCGCCAGAATTGCCGGTAAGGCCAATGGGAACTCGATATGCGCCAGCAGCGACCAACCATGCGCACCTTCCAGGCGAGCGGCTTCGATAAGTGCTCTATCAATAGTTTGCACACCCAGGATGGCATTGACGATCAACGGGAAAAGCACCACCAGCATACAAATCACGATCACTGGTAACATGCCATTGCCCAACCAGAGAAACAGAAAAGGCGCAATCACAATAGCTGGAATCGCCTGACCAGCCGCCAGATATGGCTGCAGCGTATGCGCCAACACACGTGATTTCGCTACTCCGTATCCGAGTGGTAAGGCCAGCGCAACCGCGAACAAAAACCCATAGACACTCTCCTGAACGGTTGCCAGAGTATTGCTCCAATAGAGACCTGATTGCAGGTTCTCCAGCAGGCTAGCGAAAACAACTGCTGGCGTAGGTAGGATCAGACTTGTAACGTGGCTATACGTCGTAATTGCATACCAGGCCAGCAGCAATAACCCGGCCAGCAGCAATGGAGGCAAGATAGCAACAGTCCACTGCACACGTTTAACATTACGCGTGTGCTGATTGTGTAGGCGCTGCGCCGAGACAAGGCTGCTATTGTCCACATAGGCATCCCTATCTCGTGCCACGATAGCGCGTTCAGCCGTAGAAGTGGTTACACTCATAGCTAGATATCCCTCGGTCATAGCACTTATGACGATCACTCAAGCCATAGAAAGAGCAACGTCAATGGAACTAACCAGGGGGGACATGTAAGGGAGATCAGAAGCGCTCAAACCAGCATAAGTAGCTCCGCCCGGGGACTGTGTACAACAAGCATAACTCATCCTATCACTCAAGTGTGACAGGCAAGCTGGTCTGTATATAAACCTTCTCCCATCCGGACTGTACCGTCGGCTTCGGAATCATACCGAATTTGCCCATTGACCAGTGAGAAGCGGTCAAGGACTCGCGGGCTCAGCACTCCATATGTGCCTCACCGCCGGTCGGGAATTGCACCCTGCCCCGAAGGTCTTCTACAGAATAATATGTCACAAAACCCCTTGAAGTTGCAAGGGACGAACAAATTTCCATCCTGCTCTCCACCCAGACCTGCCCAGAGCCAGAAGATGAGTCTGTCAGATTTTCCTCATGTCCAATTGATATTGCCTTGCATTCAGATGAGAAATGTGCTGCGGCACATTTCTCATCTGAATGCATATGGGTATGAGTGTCATCACACTCCGCGCGCAAACGTGCTATCACTGGGAAATCACTCACACACAAACACTCAGTGTATCCTGCAAGTGCGTCCTACATAGAGAATCGTCTCCATAGCAATAGCCAATGGGTTCTTCGCGAGAAAGAGGATAAGAGATGAACAAGACTCAAAGCATGCAAAAAAAGAGCCTGAAGAGGCCGGATGAGCTACGAACCTTGCCCAAAACCAGAATTGAGGTGCTGCAATTCGGTGAGTTGTCGCTGATGAAGTTAACGCTTGAGCCAGGATGGCGCTGGTCGGAGTGCGTCAAGCCAACAGTGGGTACAGAGAGTTGCGAGGTGCCGCATTTCAACTACTGTATCTCAGGACATCTGATGGTGCGAGCAAATGATGGGACAGAACAGGAAATAGGACCAGAGGATGTTCAATTGTTACGCCCTGGACATGATGCCTGGGTGGTTGGGAATGAACCCTATATCGGGCTGGATTTTCAGGGCGGCCACCTGTACGGGAAACCAGCTACAGAGCTACGACGCTAGCTTAGCGCAGGGCATCATGCATGTCAGTGCATGCATGATGAACGGAAGCCGGGTAAAGGACACGTTCCTAATCCGGCTTTCCCATATTTTCCTCGCAAAGATGGAGGCCCGCTGGCAGTTGACAATTGGCAGTAGCATAACTCAGGCGATATAATACAGGGCATGAGCACAGAACTACGCATCATCCCTATCAATAAAATTGGCGAAATATCCCCCCAGGCGGATCTGGGGGCTATTATTGCCAGCGCATTACAACGCCAACAATTGACCCTGCAACAGGGCGATGTGCTCGTTGTAACCCAGAAAATTGTCTCCAAAGCGGAGGAGCGCACCGTCCGCCTGGACGAGATAGAGCCATCAGCTTTTGCCATGCAGATTGCTCAACAGGGCAACAAAGATCCTCGTCATGTCGAGGTTGTCCTGCGTGAAAGTAAACGCATTGTGCGCATGGATCACGGGGTACTGATCAGCGAGACGCAGCATGGTTTTATCTGTGCCAACGTGGGCGTCGATGAATTAAATGTGGACGGAGCAAATCTCTTGACCTTGCTCCCGCTTGATGCTGATCATTCCGCCCAACTCTTACGCACACGACTCCAACAACTGACAGGCGCAGATCTGGCAGTGATTATCTCAGATACCTGGGGACGCCCCTGGCGTAACGGCCAGGTCAATATAGCTATCGGCATAGCAGGTATGGCAGCGCTGGCAGACTACCGGGGACAGCTTGATCCTTACGGCTACGAACTCCAGGTCAGCGTCATCGCAGTAGCGGATGAACTGGCCGCCGCCGCCGAACTGGTGATGGGCAAAGTTGAGCAGGTTCCAGTTGCTCTCATTCGTGGCTATCACTACATATCAAGCGAAGGAGGCATACAAACACTGCAACGCGATAGCGCAACTGATATGTTCCGTTAGCCAGACCCGTGTAAAACTACAAGCAGTAGGAACACCGTGACACTACATACCGACGACACACGACAAACTACCGAACCCAGACGCGCTACAGATCTGGCTACATTACTACGCGGCAGACGCAGTGTGCGCAGCTATCAGGACCGCCCGGTCGAGCGTGACCAACTGGAACAGATCATAGAGGCAGCACGCTGGGCACCATCACCACACGGTCGGCAGCCGTGGCGTTTCGCCATACTGACGCGGCCAGAGCCAAAGATACGCCTCGCGACCGCGATGGGTGAAACCTGGCAAAAGAATTTACAGATGGATGGGCAACCAGCCGAGATCGTCAATGTACGCATGGAGAAATCGCGCCAGCGTATTCTGCGCGCACCGGCCATCATTATTCCGTGTCTTTACCTGGAAGATCTGGACCGCTATCCCGACGCGCAACGCCAGGCCGATGAAACCACGATGGCGATTTAAAGTCTAGGGGCAGCGATCCAAAATATGTTGCTCATGGCCTACGATCTAGGCTTAGATGCTGGCTGGATGTGCGCGCCACTCTTCTGTCCTGAAGTAGCTTGCGCCGCGCTCAACCTGGATACGCGACTCATCCCACACGCGCTGATTACGGTAGGCTACGCTGCCGCAGATCCCCAACGTCGCGAACGTCTGCCCTTAGAAAGTCTGATTGTTCAATTTGATTGATATTGCCTTGCATTCAGATCTGAATGCCTATGGATATGAGGTTAGATACTAGTATGATAGTCGTTCTTGCAGGTGGCGTCGGTGCAGCACGCTTTTTACAGGGAGTAGTACAGGTCGTTCCACAGGAGGAGATTACCGTCATCGCGAATAGTGGCGACGACCGCGATTTCTACGGGTTACACGTTTCTCCTGACATCGATATCGTGATGTACACGCTGGCTGGTATCGTTGATGAGACCTATGGCTGGGGCATTCGCAACGATACCTACTCGACGATGCAGCAATTGACCAGCTACGGCCATGAAGATTGGTTTCAGCTAGGAGACCGCGATTCTGGCGACGCATATTCATCGCACCAATCTCTTGCGGCAAGGCAAAACGCTCAGCGAGATCACCGCTGATTTGCGTACGCGCTTCGGTTTGCAACTGCGCATCCTGCCGATGAGCGACCAGCCGATCTCCACACACATCCAGACCCCAGATGGACTGATCCACTTTGAAGAATACTTGGTCAAGCGACGCAGCGCCGATGAGGTGCAAGGGGTAGAGTTTGTGGGAGCACAGAGCGCAAAGCCAGCACCTGGCGTGCTTGACGCACTCAAACAAGCTGATGCCATCCTGATTGCTCCCAGTAATCCTATCGTCAGCATTGGCAGTATTTTAGCCGTTCCAGGCATCCATGACGTGCTCCATGAAGCCAGTGGCATGATTATCGCGGTGAGTCCGATTGTTGGAGGTGCACCTATCAAAGGGCCAGCCGATAAGCTGATGCGCGGACTGGGTATGGAGGTCTCAGCGGTGGGCGTGGCGCGTTGCTATCGCGATTTCTTAGATGTGATGGTTATCGATCAGCAGGACGCTCACCTGACCAGCGAGATTGAAGACCTGGGCATTCCCACCATCGTCACCGATACGATCATGCGTGATCTCGCAGCGAAAGTCGCACTGACGCGTGAGGTGTTAAAGGCCGCTGGCTTGAACTTCTAGCATAGATGGGGGACCACGCGTCAACGCAGAGGAACGCCAGCGTGACCGTCCTGCGCTACGCTCGTTTATCATAGGTAATCCAATTGAAATATACAGCACTTGTTCCCGTTAAATCTCTCGCTGAAGCCAAAAGTCGTCTCGCCGGGCATCTCACTCAGACACAAAGAGCGACGTTGATGCTTGAAATGCTCCATCATGTGCTCTGTGTGCTGCACAAAAGCCGGGCATTCGCACAAATATCGGTCGTCAGCTCCGATAGATATGTGTTAGAGCGTTCTCAGGCATGGGGAGCATACGCCCGCGTCGAGGAGCTGGCAGGACATAACCCTGCGCTCACTGCCGCCGCCGGAAGAGAACGGGCAGAAGGGTCAAGCGGATTACTCACCATCTCTGCGGACCTGCCTCTGCTTCAGACGCACGATATACAGGCAATCATCGAACAAGCCAGGCACTACAGCGTTGTGCTGGCTGCGTCACAAGAAGAGACAGGCACCAACGCGTTCTTTGCACGTCCGCCTCTGGTTCTGCCTTATGTCTTCGGTCCCGGTAGCTTACAACACTACCTTGCTGAAGCAGAACAGCAACAGGTTAGCTGCTACGTCCAACGCAGTCTAGGCCTGGCATTGGATATTGACACGATGAACGATTTAGAACTGTTCTATAGCTACAATACAACCACAATGGCTCCCTAGCACATTTCTCATCTGAATACAAGGCAATAGAAAGAGAAAAAGTAGAGCCATTGTGGTCAGTCTGCACATCTAGACAAGCGCGACAATTCCGTACATACCTTCTTTTTCCAGAAAAATGGATGTGTATTAGAGTATATATTCTCTTACACACGCCTCGATTTGTATATTATGCACAAAAATAGGGCAGTAACTTTCAGATAAACTGACTGTAGTATCATAAACCACTGCCGTCATATCATAAGTACAGATTTGATAACCCTCGGATTATGCATAACAGTTCTATTATTTACAATACTACAAGATAGAACTGTCAACGAATAACCAGGCAACGCTCGCCATCACTTCCTGCAATGAAGCCAGGAGAAAATGTAAGAGGAGAAGAGAGCAGATGACCCCAGAGGAAGTCCTACAGTTTGCCAAGGATAACGGTGTAAAAATCGTCGATGTCAAATTCACCGACCTTCCCGGTACCTGGCAACATTTTAGCGTGCCTGTTCGTCAGCTAAGCGAAGAAATTTTTGTCGAAGGCATACCTTTCGATGGTTCGAGCATCCGTGGCTTTCAGGCAATTAACGAAAGTGATATGCTGGTTATTCCTGATCCCGACACTGCCTTTATCGACCCTTTCGCCGCTGTCCCTACGCTAAGTCTGACATGCAATATTGCACACCCCGACAAAAGACCCTATAGCCGCGACCCACGCTATATCGCCCAGAAAGCCGAGCAGTATTTGCGCGACAGCGGAATCGCCGATACCGCCTATTTCGGACCAGAAGCCGAGTTCTACATCTTCGACAATGTGCGTTACGCGTCCCAGGATAACAAGCAGTACGCCGAAATCGATTCCGTCGAGGCGGGCTGGAACAGCGAAGGGGGCGATGGCGCATCTAGCCTGGGCCATCTTATGAACGTCAAGGGCGGCTACTTCCCTGTTCCCCCGAGCGATACCTATCAGGATCTGCGCTCAGAGATGGTGCTCAACCTCGAATCCCTGGGCATCGAAGTCGAGGCTCATCACCACGAAGTAGGCGCGGCTGGTCAATGCGAAATTGACTATCGCTTCGGCAAGCTGATAGATACTGCCGACAGGATGCTGCTCTTCAAATATGTGGTCAAAAACACTGCCCGTAAATATGGCAAGACGGTCACGTTTATGCCGAAGCCTGTCTTTGGCGATAATGGCTCCGGTATGCACACGCATCAGAGCCTGTGGAAGGATGAGAAGCCACTGTTCTACGAGAAAGGCAGCTACGCCGGACTCTCTCAGACTGCACGCTACTATGTTGGTGGCATTTTGACCCATGCCAATGCGCTGCTAGCTATCGCAGCACCCAGCACGAATAGCTACAAACGCCTGGTACCAGGCTTCGAAGCACCTGTCAATCTCGTCTTCTCGCTCGGCAACCGCAGCGCAGCCGTACGTATCCCGGTTGGCGATAATGCCAAGGCAAAGCGTATTGAGTTCCGCTCACCTGATCCAACCGCCAACCCCTATCTGCTCTTCTCGGCCCTGCTCCTGGCTGGTCTGGACGGTATTCGCAACAGGATTGAACCCAGCGAGCATAACTTCGGGCCGGTTGACCAGGATCTGTATAGTCTGTCTCCTGAAGAGTTGAGCCAGATTGCTTCTGTCCCTGGTTCGCTAGAGGCGTCACTGGACGCACTCGAAGCAGATCGCGGCTTCCTGTTAGAGGGTGGCGTCTTCACTCAGGATGTACTGGAGAAGTACATTGAACTCAAACGCGAACAGGTCGATAAGGTTCGCCTGCGCCCGGTTCCCATTGAGTTCTCGCTCTACTACGACGCCTAAGCACAGCACCAAAAGAGCAAGCTTGTGGCACTCAAATAAGCCCACAAGCTTCACCATAGCCAATAACCGTTACGTATTTTTCCTTACGTAACGGTACTTTTTTGGCATTTTCTGAACAATACCTTATTTCACGCGAAAGCCCGCATAAATTACTTCTTAATAAGATACATTTTCACAAAATAATGTCCAAAAATAGGCCCTTTTATATTAACATTCTTCTCTGTATAATGAGAAGAAAACAGCGAGGAGCAAACAACATGGCAGATCAAGCACACCTCACACTGATCATGCAAGATATTCAACAATGGAATGAGTGGAGACAGCAACGTTCCTACATCGTTCCCGACCTCAGTGGCGCCAACCTCAGTCATGCTAACCTCTCCCATGCCGACCTTCGCCATACCAACCTCTCCCATGCCAATCTCTCCGCTGCCGATCTCCGCCATGCTAACCTCTACAGTGCCAATCTCAGCCATACTAATCTCTCCCATGCCAATCTCTTCGGTGCTCACCTCTTTGGTGCCGACCTCTTCGCTGCCAACCTCTACGATGCCGACCTCCGCCATGCCAGCCTCTACAATACTAATCTCTTCGGTGCTAACCTCTCCCACGCCAACCTCTTTGGTGCCAACCTTAACGAAGCTGGGATAGGATGGACACAGATGGGAGACAGTGACCTCCGTGTGATCAAGGGACTTGAAACCGTCAAGCATCATGGACCATCGCCTTTGAGCATCAACGCGGTGTATCAATCTGAAGGCGATATTCCAGAGGCATTTGTAAGAGGGACCGGGGCATCTGGTAGCTTCATTGAATATATGCACGCCCTGGCCGCCAAACCCACTCAGTACTTTACTTGCTTCATTAGCTATTCGAGTCAGGATGAACTCTTTGTTCGACGACTGCACTACGACTTGCAACGGGAAGACGTCCACTGTTGGTTTGCACCAAAAGATAAAGATGTTAGCGACACAATCAAGAAGCGCATTGCCGAGTTAATAAAACTGTACGATAAGTTGCTGTTGATTCTTTCGGAACACTCTATAGCAAGCAATTGGGTTGCATACGAGATAGAGCATACTTTACATAAGGAACAACAGGGCATGCCCAATGTGCTGTATCCGATACGCCTGGACAAGACTATTTTGTCCTGCACAGAGGAATGGGCCAACGACATCAAAAAGACCAGGCATATCAGCAACTTTGAGCACTGGACCGATCCCCAACAGTACCAGGATAGCTTGCAACACTTGTTGCGTGCATTACGTGGCAAACCATAACGCGAAGAGATCCACTGAATCAATCAACCAAACCATAACTATAGAGTACCTTCTCTTATGCATACACGGCTGATGCCCATATGCATTCAGAAAGCTTCTTGGACTGTCAGAAACGCAGTGAGAACGACGATACGCATCAACAGTCCTGGAAAGTTACCACATATGAGAGACAGCCAGCCGGATTTTATGCTATAGTGTACGTAATCAAGCATCTCTGTTTAGAGGGTGTCAGGTCCGCCATAGAGAGAAAAGCGTACCTTCCCAGGGTCCTTTTTTTCTTAGAACAGCAGTGAAGAAGGTATACGAATGGAACTCCTCGTCGATAGCTACGGAAGACGTATCAAGAGCCTACGTATCTCTATTACCGATAAATGTAATTTCCGCTGCACTTATTGTATGCCCGCTGAAGGGCTACCCTGGCTCAAGAAGGCGGAAATCCTCTCATATGAAGAGATTACACGTATTGCGCACGTGGCTGTAAGTATCGGCATTGAACAAATCCGCTTGACCGGAGGCGAGCCTCTCGTACGACGCGATATGCCAGAGTTGGTACGCCAGCTACACCAGATCGAGGGCTTGCGTAGCTTAAGCCTCACCACAAATGGCATCTTGCTCAACCAACAGGCCAGAGCGCTTGCCGAGGCTGGTCTTTCACGCATCAATGTTAGCCTGGACTCGCTTGTACGCGAGAAGTTCGCACAACTCACCAGACGCGATCAGCTTGACCGCGTCTTAGAAGGTCTGGCCGTACTGGAGCAGTATCCAAGCATTCATCCCATAAAAATCAACGCCGTTGCCATCCGTGGCTATACGGAAGACGAAGTGCTGGATTTCGCTCGTCTAGCACGCAACAAAGCCTACGCGATGCGCTGGATCGAGTTTATGCCGCTCGACGCAGATCAGATCTGGCACAAAGAAGATATTCTCACCGGTCGTGAAATCAAAAGCATTATCGAAGCGGAGTACGGACCACTGGTGCCGATCACGGGCGGTGATCCCTCCGAGACTGCACGCCGCTATACCTTTAGCGATGGCATAGGGGAAGTTGGCTTCATTAACCCCGTGAGCGAGCCGTTTTGTGCCAGTTGCGACCGTATCCGCCTCACCGCTGACGGACAACTGCGCACGTGCCTTTTCGCAACGACAGAGACAGACCTGCGCGCGGTTATCCGCTCCGACGCCGACGATGAAGCACTGGCCCAGACAATCCGCCAGGCTGTCTGGAATAAAGAGCTGAAGCACTACATTGGAGACAAACGTTTTAAACGCGCCAACCGCAGTATGTCAATGATCGGTGGCTAAGAATAAGAAAAGGAGATCACATTGTCTTCACTCGACGCACAAACACTTTTCGCAACCATGAGCGGAGATGAAAGCAACGGCTTTGCTACTATTCACGCGCCAGTTCAACACTCGGCAAGCGGCACAGCATACTTACAGGTCCCGGGAGTCGTTGTACTATCCCGCCCGACCATCAATATGGCAGGACTCAGCGGCTTCCTGGGTGGCTACGACCCCGCGCTCCAATTCTCAGCCTATTTAGGCGATCCCACCATACTCCCTGAGGGCGCACAATTGTGCAAAGTCGCCGGGCAGATCTGCTATATGAGTTTGGGACCGAAACGCTCGAAAAAACGAGAAAGCCAGGCAGTATTTCGACAATCTCAAGTCTTCCGGTCATGGCTCCGTTTTTGAGCATGCAAACTTCAGCCTGCTATTATATGGTATCTCGCGCAGCGTAACACATGAGCTTGTGCGTCATCGTGCAGGCTTTGGAAACTCTCAATTGAGTCAGCGTTATGTCTCAGGCAAGATGCTGCGCTTTGTTGAACGCCCAGAATACCGCACAGATGAGCAATTACATAGCCAGTTCTTACAGCGCATCGACCGTGCCGCTGAAGAGTACGCAGCACTGACAGAGCGCTTGCTGGAGATGCAAAAAGCCGGTGTGGAGATACTGAGCGCCGATGCCCGTACTGATCTGCGCAAAAAAGTACAACAAACGGCTCGCTCTGTGCTGCCCAATGAGACCGAAACGGTGATTGTAACCACTGGGAACGCTCGCGCCTGGCGACATTTTATTGAAGCACGTGCCAATGCGCACGCCGAAACCGAAATACGAGAACTGGCCGTCCGCGCATTCCTCTGTCTGCAACGGACAGACCCAGTGCTCTTCGACGACTATAGCCTCGTCAAGCTCTCCGACGGCACTTACGCGGTACACACAGATTTTGAGAAGATCTAGTCCACGGCACTCTCAAATTGAAAGAAAAGGATCGGCGGCAAGTTTCCTTCATAACTCGCGCCGATATAAACATAACCCCTCCGGTGCAGGCTCAGGAGTCGGTTGCATCTCACATTTTGCCGCTAGTTGTGCAGCAGAGACATCTCGCGCTGGCAACAGAGCCTCGAAGTATACCGGCACCCCGGCCTGCTCCGCCTCGAATTTCAAACTCGGCTGCCAGCAGGCGCGCACAATTCAAGGCACAGATGAATAGCGCGCGCCCCGCATGCATATGCCGATATGCTGGATGGACAGTTCCCTGGCAGATAAAATGATAAGCAAGCGGCTCCTGGCGCAACTGCACAAGCGTATAGCCAGCGATCTCACCCTCTACCCCTTCTAACGTACCGGCCTGTCCCCAGGTATTCACCTCATCGTCATCGTCCGTAATCACAAAGGCATTCGCGGCAGCCGCGAGTGCAGGATCAGTCAGCCAGGCAACAAAAGCATCCTCGTCCGGTGCTGCTATCCCATCAGCTTGCGCGGCAGCCTGGTGGATATGCCACAGAGTCGGTATATCCTCGAAGCGGAAATTGCGTATACGCACAGCACATCTCGATCTTCACAAAAAACAAAGAGTCCTAGAGCATCTAACCCTCTACGAGCGCAAAAAATAGTTCACAGCCTGCATAAATGCCTCAAAGCTGCTACGATGAATATTGTGGGTTGCTCCATCAATTTGGGCAGCGCGACTACGCATCGAGAGGTAGCTTATTGCACGTTCCCAGGCGGCCTCATCGAGCGTGGTACCTTTGGCTGCATCAGCCCGCACTAAAAGCGTTGGTGCCGCAATCTGAGCAAGTAAAGGCAGGAGATCTCCCTGCTGCCACGCTTCGCGAAACACGCTGGCAACACCCTCGCGGCTTACCTTGCTGATAGCATCAAGCTTGCCCTCTATGTCGGCCTCTGTCCAACCTGGACTGTTAGCCCGATACTCCTCCCGCAACTCAGCACGCAGGCGACCAATATCCCCGGTGTAGAAAGCAATCACCTCTTCAGGTCTATCATGATTGAAAGCGTGAGCCGGATCTTCAAGGATCACGTGCGAGAAGCCAGGCGCATCCGCTCCACTTGCCAGCACAATTGCAGTAGCACCACCCCATGAATGACCCACAAGCAATGGATTTTCCAGGTTCAATGCCCGTATGAACGCAGACGCATCATCGGCTGTATGGCGCAAACTATAGACACCAGGCGCTGGTTTGATACTATCACCATGACCACGCATATCGAGCGCATAGACACGGTAGCGATCAGCCAGGGCTGGACCAACACGCACCCACCTCAGAGCTGAACTAGTGATGCCGTGTAGCAATACCGCGCCAGGAAGGTCAGTCTTTTCCGCGCCCCAACTCAAATAATGAAAACGACCAGCAGGAAGATCAATTGTGTGCGACTGAACGACTACATCCAGTTTATCTGTCATTATATTTCACCTTTGTTCAATTCCTCGCAAGGTTACCAGGAAGATTAGTGGTCATAGCACCAAGGACTCCTTCAATCAAATAAACAACACGGGTCAAAACAAAGAACCTGTGATATCTACAGGTATTTATTATAGCATCCCTGGTTTCAGTAGAAGACGCTTCAATCATTTTGTTCATTCTCTTGTGAAATCATGCGCATTTTCACAAAACTTCTAGCTGCCTTCGCTGGATATGGATCATGTCCTTCATGCTCTGTTTCATCACAATTTGGCAGGCAATTCTCAATTACACCTTTCCTTGGCAGAGATTCTGGAAGCGCTACAGCATGAATATATCTATGTTTATCAGTTGCTATAGTCACATGGTATGCTTTTCCATCGCCCTTGATGAAAAAAATGAGATCTCCAGCTCTCGTTTTCATGTTCACCAAGCTCTTGGAAGAGTTCAGGATGCTTTTGACAGTATTGATATTGTATAAGCGAATTACGTGGCATATCTCTCAGCCCTGCCATATGGCAAACGTTCTGTGTGAAGCCGCTAGCATCGACACCTTTCGAATTCACTCCACCGTACTCAAACTCAACTTGTTTATCCAAGAACGCCCGGGCATATTTGACTGCCTCAGCCCCAGTTTTGCGGGGAAATGGATCGTTCTTGCTACGTATCTCAACATCCTCTCGTTTAACCCACCCTTTTTCATTTCCTGGAAAGGCGACCGGAATACGGTCTCCCACATAGTCACCTTTGATAAGCGATAATCGGTCTCCGAGATGAAGTTCATCTAGCGTTGTGTCTCCTGTTGCATCTTGATAAAGAGGTGTCTCAAGCTCAGAAGTAGTGACTACGGCTACTTTATGAAGAGATATATCGCCAATGTCTTTCCCATCATATCTCTTCATAACTGGCTTCGCTACGTCATTCTTGTCAACCAAACCTCGAAAGCCAGCATCCACGTTTACAAACATCATCTCTCTGCCGTCCACTGTGCGGTCTTCTACACGCGTCATAGAAGTGTTCATCCGTACCTGGGACTGCATCTCTAACTGTCCTTCATTATTTGTTCTGTATATCGTGATAATACTTCTGTTAACAACAAATTCGTCTTTATAGACGTGGTCCCCTAGTCGGTCATGCAGTTGTTCGAGGCGTTCGGTTGCATTCTTATACTCATGAGCGAGAGAGACCATCGTGAGAGCGCTTATACGAAGCATCATGTCTCACCATGTCCTTACGTGCACGTTGGATTTGTAACATTTCCGGGAAATCGCTTGACCTGAGACCTCTTAACAGTTCTCCAACGCGTTTCCCAACGGCAACCATGCGCCTATCTAGTTGCTTTATATTGTATATGTAATCCCCCAGCCGGTCATGCAGTTGTTCGAGACGCTCAACTGCATTTTCGTAGCTAGCTACAAATTTCTCTTTAGTAGCTTTATCTGAAGTTTTTTCAGCAACGCTTTTGTAAGTATTTGCAGACTTAGCCCACTTCTCGTACTCACCCCTGATCTGGTTTGATGACTGTCCCAAAAAATCATTAGATTTAGGATCATCAGTAAGAGCTTCAAGACCTTTTGTTACCATACTAAGCCTGTTATCTAGCTTCTGCATATTTCCTTTCTCTTGTTGATCACGACCTTCCGGTTCACTTGTATCTCTGTAAACATTAAGACTTTCTTCTGAATGGTTAGAATGACTATCGTTACCCTCCATTGATCTCTTGAAACTCTCAACCATTATCAAGCTCCTTTCAATAGTTTAGTGGTACACTTGAGCAAACTGGCTTGTACGTTGACTTTACAAAGAATGGTCGAACGAAGAGCTTATAGCTTGTTACATCATACTCTACTCAAATTGACTTTTCTTCTACAAGATATGATAACATGGAAGGCACTCCGAATGATCCAATTTTCGCCCACGAAGCACAATGATCTACAATTCATCACACTTGATAAGGAGGGACCAGAATGAAGCGTTGGCGGTGCAAAAACTGTCCCTATCGCGGGCTAGCAAAAATCGCTCTTAGCAGGTAAATTATCAGAGGAGCTATATTATTCAAAGAAATGAAGCATCTGCTTTTTGAGTACCGAAGCGACGAGCAAACGAGAAGAGCAGATAGAAGACGTAGTGCATGCACCGGAAGAGTTTGCATGAAAAGAGTTTGCAGAACAGTCCTTCTTATGACATGGATGTACAGAAAGGATACTATCATGGCACATCCGAATCGGTCCGGTTTCGGTCCTCGAGAAACTCACCTACCTACGGACAATAGTAATCATCTTGATACAAATAGTAATCCGCGGGGACTCAGCGCTGGTGATTTGAGTCGCATTGGCCTTGGCCTTCAGCCTGGCAGCAGCTTCGGTCATCACACAAATTTGATCCGCAATCTGACAGGAATTGACGGACGTTTGACAGCAGTGGGTGGATTGGAGCAAATAATGCAAAATCTCCGCACTCCATCTCGACAGGTATCAGATAACCCGTATGGTCCTTATGGAAGTGCAGGCAATGATAGAAATAATCAGGGGCAATATAATTATAATCCGGGTAACACAACTCAAACGACACATCAGCACATCAGTCGTGACTATCCTGGGGGGCAATACAACCAACATACAGTAGAGCAAACGACTTGGCGTGATACTCCGCAGGGTAACAATAATCAGGATAACAATAATCAGGGTGGTTATACAGGTGATGTAAATCGAACGACATTTCAGAATACCGCTTATACCGATAATTATGGGAATACTGCTGGAACTGTTATAGTTCAGGCAGAGCGTTGGTATGGCCGTAGAGCAATTCAAGCGGCAGATGAGCATGTCAGTGATGACGATGAAGCACAGCGAACGGAAAGTGAGAGCGGCAGTGATGACGATGAAGCACAGCGAACGGAAAATGAGAACGGCAGTGGTGATGGTGAAGAACAGCAAACGGAAAATGAGAACGGCAGTGGTGATGAAACACAGCAAACAACAGGTGGGTACGAATCTGATACAGGTGGGTACAGCAGTGATGGTTATGGACATGAAACGACAGAAGAGTACAACAATAATCAGGGAGACCAGCCTCGCTATGTAGCCAATACCGACCATTATGGCAGGGTTTACTATACAGACCAGCACGGCCGTAGATTAAACTACCACAGCGAAGATGATAGTGATGATGATGATGAATAGCAAACGATAAATGGGCACGGCAGTAATGACTGTTATCAATGGTATGACAATACATCTGGAGCAAATCGAACGACAGGTGGGCACGGCAGCAATAGCTCTAATCGGGGGTAAGGCCACTAGGGCAATCGCCCGTTTTCCCCGGCCCTCCTCTGAGCGGAGCTAGCGGTTTTCACCGCACTCCGCCCTCCAGTGATGGCTTTCACATTTGTAGTTTTCCGTCTCCTCGATGAATGTTGTCACGACAGGTGGCGCATGGTTCATGACCTCTCTTTTGAGAGAAGGCCGGATGGAGATCAGTTAGGATTGCTTTTTCTTGCGCATATTCTGCTCAAATTGACTTTTTCCCTATCAAGGGTATCCAAGATAGGATACTATGTCAAGTCTGAAAGTGCCCACTGCACCGGTTTTGAGATAGCTCCTTTTTAGACTAGTGATAGCAGATAAGACAGCTTCTGATAGGTCTTTGTATAGACTTTTATGCCGATATCTCATAGCAAAACTTCCTCAGCCTGAAGACAGCAAGGTCCCCAGAAGACTCTTTGGGCAGAAATCCAGAGATTTTATGGCGCGATGTGATACACTTTGGAGTGGATTAGCGCGTTATAGTAAATGTAGGGACTCAATCCCTTTGCAAAGGGTGAGTTTGCTAGCTTCATCCAGAGTAACACAACGCATGAAGCTAGCAAAGTAACATATTGTAACTGTATTCGTAGTCGTGTAAAGCTTATTTCAGAGACAACTTATGATCTGCTCAGGCAGGTTAGCATGAGGAGAAGCTCTCGTGGCAAAGGATATCCAGGAACATCCATCAGGAACCCAGACCGCATTGCGCCGTTCTCTGTTGACAGAGTATCAGAAAGTACGCCGTTTCTCGGAACAGCTCTGCGAACCGCTGGAGACTGAAGATTATGTTATCCAGTCTATGCCAGATGTCAGCCCAACCAAATGGCACCTGGCTCACACTACCTGGTTTTTTGAAACCTTCCAGCTTTCGTCGGCTAGCACAGGCTATTCTTCACCTCATCCACAATACGCTTATCTCTTCAATTCATACTATAATTCGCTGGGTCAGCGGCACTGCCGTCCCAAGCGAGGGCTGATTTCCCGACCCACAGTTCAGGAGATCTACGCGTATCGCGCCTACGTCGATCAACAGGTACTTGCCTTCCTGCAAGAAAGTGATGAGCAACGACTGACCGCAGTTGCACCCATCGTGACGCTTGGCATCCATCATGAACAACAGCACCAGGAGTTACTGCTGACCGATCTCAAGCACGTGCTCTCCTGCAATCCGCTTAATCCCGTCTACCGCTCACAGGAAGCGCAGCATACCATACAGACACCCTCGCTGGAATGGATTACTTATCCTGAAGGCATCGCCTGGATAGGACACGAGGGTACAAGCTTTTGCTACGATAACGAGGAACCACGCCACCGCCAGTTCTTAGAGGGCTACCGGCTGGCTTCACGCCTGACAACGAACGGCGAATATCTGGCATTCATCGATGACGGCGGATACTGCAATCCGCTCTTATGGCTGTCAGCAGGCTGGAGCACGCTGCAACAGGAAGACTGGCAAGCGCCTCTCTACTGGGAGCGACACGATGGCCGCTGGTGGAACATGACGCTGAGCGGTATGCGCGAGGTAGACCTGGCCGAACCCGTCTGCCACGTGAGCTACTTTGAAGCCGACGCCTACGCACGCTGGGCGGGCGCACGACTGCCAACAGAGGCAGAATGGGAAGTAGCAGCTAGCGCTGTGCCCATCGCGGGCAATTTCGTTGACAACGGTTTCTATCACCCGGTTGCTTTGAAGGACCTCACAATAGGAAACCAACCGGCACAGATGTACGGAGACGTCTGGGAATGGACCCAGAGCGCGTACTCGCCGTATCCTGGCTACCAACCAGCTCCAGGCGCAATTGGAGAATATAACGGCAAGTTTATGTGCAATCAGTTTGTGCTGCGCGGAGGCTCCTGCGCCACATCGCTATCGCATATCCGCTCAACTTACCGCAACTTTTTTCCACCGGACGCACGCTGGCAATTTATGGGCATCCGCTTAGCACGGGAGGTGTAGCCATTTTACAGAATATGGGCAACCCGCTACGACTCTATGACTTTGAGCCGCAGCGTAATACATTCCACAAGGATGTGTTACAAGGGTTACAAAAATCACAAAAAGAACTGTTTAGCAAATACTTTTACGACGAGATAGGTTCACAGTTGTTCGATCAGATTTGCCATCTCGACGAGTATTATCTGACCCGTACTGAGATGCAAATTATGCAGACACATGTCCACGAGATGTGTGAACTAATCGGACCAGGCTGCCTGCTTATTGAGTATGGCAGCGGCAATAGTACCAAGATACGTCTCCTGCTCGATCATCTGGAGCAACCCGCCGCTTATGTGCCGATAGACATTTCGAAAGAGCAGCTATGGCACTCAGCAACCGCACTGGCGACTATGTATCCAGACCTGGAAGTACTGCCAATCTGCGCTGACTACACCAGCACGTTCGAGATACCTTTACCTGCCAGAACCGTCTCACGACGCGTGGCCTATTACCCGGGATCGACGATTGGCAACTTCGACCCTGAACCGGCCAGGCAGTTTCTGCGCCAGATCGCCAGGACCTGCGCTGATGGGGGATTACTGATCGGCGTGGATTTAAAGAAGGATTTTACTATCCTACATCGCGCGTACAACGACCAGGATGGCGTTACCGCGCAATTCAATCTGCACTTGCTTGAGCGTATTAACACCGAACTTGGCACCAACTTCCAGATTGAGCAGTTCGGACACTACGCCTGCTACAATCCGCAGGTTGGCCGCATCGAGATGTATCTGGCGAGCCGCAAACAGCAGCAGATCTGGCTCGATGGGCATGAAATTTGCTTTGCGCGCGGAGAAAGCATCTGGACGGAAAGCTCTTATAAGTACACGCTGGACGAATTCGCGCAACTAGCAATGAGCGCAGGCTTGCACGTTGAACATGTCTGGCTCGATCCTCAGGAACTCTTCAGCGTGCAGTACCTCTCTGTACGCTAGTTTTTTCGTTGGATTGCGCATGTGTGGTCAGCTCACAACCGACTACATATGCCATATCTAGCAAGCATATACAGAGCAAGTAGACACAAAAAAAGCCGTCTGAGGTGGGCAGGTGAGACGGCAACTTCCTATTTTCCCATGCAGTTGCCCACACAGTATCATCGGGGCTAAAGAGCTTAACTTCCGTGTTCGGGATGGGAACGGGTGTACCCTCTTCGCTATAGTCACCGGCTCACCTGCACAGGCAGGCGGCTTTCCTTTACTGTCGCTATATTACTACACCTCTATTGCTTTGTCAATAGCCAAATCTTTTCACTTTTTTCTGTGGTGAGAGAGGTGATCAATGACTTCGAGCTTGTCGCCTTTTTTCTCACGTCCAGGCCTCTACGACCGACACCATGACAAATTGAGATTGCCCTTTTTTCACTTCCTTGACCATCCAGACGGAGCCGATCTGTGGAGTACCTATAACAAGCGCACCATCGGTACAGCCATAATTGATGCGCTCCCCACCAATGATACCTGATGCGCCAGTCATAAATGAACAAACCGGACCATCGGCCAGGCGCATCATCCACGCCTGAGTGCCACTACTCGGACTACTTGCAGGCAACGGGTGAGCAAGTATCGCTTTCAAACCACGAGTGTCACCGGTAGGGTTCGCGTCACAGATTACGTAGCTCGCCTGTGTAGACGTGCTGAAACAGGGATCATAGATGGTATTCACAACCATACAGCGCCATGCATTGGCACGCGGTGCTGCCAACGAACTCACCCAACAGTCAGCAGGTGTATCAATGGTTCCCCTGATACCCGAGGGGCTGAAACGAACAACCTTCGTTGGCAGTGGCGATGGAGCCACTGCTACATGAATGTGAACAGAGGCAAGATGGGATGGTCCCTGAACACTATCTGGTGATGCTAAGACTGTTTGCTGGCTTCGGCTTCTCGATGCAGCAGAAGCATAAGGAAACCGACCTATTGAGAATAGTAGAGCACTGAGGAGTAGCCCTCCAAATAGGACCATGAGCAATGTCTTGAGCTTAACCATTTCTTCCTCGCTTTCATCTTCATCGTATTGGCTGAGTGCAAGACCCTCGCACCTAATCTACCACATTTCTCAGGTTCAGCCCTGATAGCCTATAACGTCGCTCATGTTTTCCACAAAGTGACAACAAGTTTTAATCCTATTCACTCTACAGTGCAGGCGGCCTGATAATACTTACTTGTGGGTATATGATCCAGGTATGGAGCAATACAGCGCGTGGCTGCCACTACTTTTTCCAGATCCACACCCGTCTTGATACCCATACCATGCAGCATATAAAGCAGATCTTCGGTTGCCAGATTGCCAGCCGCCCCCGGAGCATAGGGACAACCGCCCAGCCCTCCAGCAGAGGAGTCAATGATGTGCACGCCCAGTTGTAGCGCCATCAGCACATTCGCCAATGCCGTACCGCGTGTATCATGGAAGTGCACCGCCAGTTGATCCACGGTCATCTGACCTTCGGTCAGCAAGAGATTGAGCACATCCACCACCTGATTAGGGGTTGCCACGCCGATTGTATCGCCCAATGACAGTTCCTCCACACCCATTTCTAACAGAGCGAGTGCCACAGCGAGGACCTGGCGTGGATCAACGTTTCCCTCATAGGGACAGCCAAAAACAGTGGAGATATAGCCACGCACCGCTATCTTTTCCTGTCGCGCCAGGGCCAGTACTGGCTGAAAATTCGCCAGACTTTCAGCAATCGTCGCGTTGATATTGTGGAGTGTAAAGCTCTCACTGGCAGCAGTAAAAACCGCGATAGAGCGTACGCCAGCCGCCAGAGCACGCTGCATGCCCTTCACATTCGGCACCAGCACAGGATACGCGGTCGTCGCCAGGCGCTTCAGGCCGCTCATGACAGCGCTCGCATCACTCAACTGAGGAATAGCGCGTGGGCTGACAAACGATGTCGCCTCGACGACCGGCAGCCCCGCCTCTGCTAGCAGTTGGATAAACTGTATCTTCTGCTCGGTAGGTACCTGTCCTTTTTCGTTCTGCAACCCATCCCGTGGACCAACCTCGACGATACGCACAGCGGCTGGCAGGCTCATATGTGCAGCAACCATGGCTCAAGCCTCCCTATATTTATAGTTCGAAGATTGCTCAGATGACTGCTTAGCGTCTTGCGGTGCTGAATGAACCTCGCGCTCTTCAGGTGATGGCAGGAGCAAGAGATCTTTTTTACCATCCGTGGATTGTACCACTGACTGCTCCTGTTTACGTAACACGCGAATCTTCGTAATACGCCGTCCACGCGTTGCCAGCACAGTGAAGGTCATATGCTCATAGGTGATGGTATCGCCGGAGCTGGGAATCTTATCCAACTGTGCATAAACGAAGCCACCCAGCGTCTCATAATCGGTATCATCCAGGTGCATCCCCATCAGTTCATTAAAATCGTAGATACTTATTTTTGCATCAAAAACATACTCATTGTCATTTATTTTCTCATATAGATTCTCTTCACGGTCATATTCGTCCTTGATATCACCTACAATCTCCTCGACAAGGTCTTCTATCGTTACCAATCCAGCTATCGAGCCATAT
Source organism: uncultured Chloroflexia bacterium (assembly GCA_963802635.1). Classification (GTDB taxonomy): domain Bacteria; phylum Chloroflexota; class Ktedonobacteria; order Ktedonobacterales; family Ktedonobacteraceae; genus CAVTLG01. The sequence goes on from CAWDJJ010000002.1 coordinate 918,004, forward strand.
TCATCGACGACCATAACCATGTGGATACGGTTCTGGCGGATCTCGCGCAACAAGTCATCCAGTTTTTTCGTTTCAGGCACGAAGTATGCGGGGCGCACCAGTTCGCGGATGGGCAGGCTATCATGGTTCTCGCGCATCTGCTTCAACATATCTTTTGTATAGAGGATGCCGATAATTTCATCGACGCCAACGCTCTCTTCATACACTGGGATACGTGAGAAACCGCCCTGTAGGGCAACGTCTACGGCCTCAGTGACGGTTGCTATGCTTGATAGCGTGACCATATCGATGCGTGGTATCATCACCTCACGCGCCGTTGTATCGGCGAACTCGAAGATACTGCGAATCATTTCTGTCTCTCCTTCTTCGAGTACACCTTCTTCTTCACCCACCGTTACCAGCAGACGTAGCTCTTCCTCGGTGATGAAGGGGCCATGATGCTTTATTTGTCCGCCCATCATACGTACAAACACGGAGGTGATCACGCTGAGCGCTCTGACGATGGGACGCAGGACCCAGGCGGTCCCGCGCACAGGACCCACCAGAGCGCGTGCCCAGCGCAATGGGTTTTGCACAGCAGCCGTTTTGGGCGTAATCTCACAGAAGATTAGGACAACCAGTGAGATCAGGACAGTGGAGATCAATTCACCCCAGCCCGCTGAGAAGCGCAACGCCAGCACGGTCGCCATACTTGAAGCGACGATCACAGCAACGCTGTTCACGACCAGGATAGTTGAGAGGAAGATGTTGGGTTCTGTCAGAAGTTGCTCAATCTTTGCGGCTTGTTGATCGCCTTCTTCCACCAGATTCTTCAACTTGATGCGGCTAATTGAGGTCAGAGCCGTTTCAGCGGCAGATGCAAAGGCACAGAGAAGCAGACCTACGAGCATAATAATCAGTTGTAACCAGGCTTCTCCGTCTAGTTGTGGAACATGAAAATCAAAAGTGGCGGCTAAGCTAGCTAAGCCAGGGCCGTCCATAACGCACACCTATTCCTTTTCGCCACGCTCTGCCTGTGGGGTATCCGGTTGTGGCAATATGCGTAGCACATGAGCGGGCACACCGACCACTAATGCAGAAGGTGGAACATCTTTATTCACAACAGCGCCAGCCCCCGACATCGCGTGATCGCCGATGGTAACGGGAGGTACCAGCACAGTGCCACAGCCAATAAAGGCTGCAGAACCTATAATTGTGCGATATTTTTGTTTTGTCAGACCACTATAATTTGAGGTAATCGCGCCTGCTGAAATGTTCACATGATCGCCCACCGTTGCATCACCCAGATAACTGAAGTGGTGCATAGCGCTCTCTTCGCCCACATACGAGTTTCTTGACTTCAGCGAAGTTCCCCATGTGCACGCCGCGTGCTAGGTATGTCCCTGGCCGACAATGACTAAAGGGGCCAACGCTCACATTGTCTTCGAGAATTGCTTCTTCCAGTATTGAGTTGCGCACAACGCAGTGATTGCCGATGGTGGCCTGTTCCAGCGTTGTATCGGGACCAATGCGACACCATGCACCAATCTTTGTGTGTCCTGTAATCATCGTACCGGGCAGAATGACGGTATCACAGCCGATCTGCACGTCATCATCGATATACGTGTGTGCCGGATCAATAATTGTCACCCCGGCATACATGTGCCGCTCTAAGATACGACGACGTACGATTTGTTCAGCTTCGGCCAGTTGCACGCGATTATTCACTCCGATGGTCTCATTAAATGCCCCTTGTACCGTCGCTACAGTGCACTCCTGGGCGCTTGCTAATGCAACTAGATCGGTCAGATAATACTCGCCAGACGCGTTGCGTGGCAACGTCTGCAAGGTAGACCACAACCAGCTACGCTCAAAGCAGTACACACCTGAATTGACCTCTTGAATGCTTAGCTGCTGACTGGTGGCACGTTTTGTTTCTACGATCTCGCGTACACGCCCCTGGGCATCGCGTACAACGCGGCCATAATCGCTCGGCAGTTGCGCTTGAGCCGTCAAAAAGGTCACGGTCGCCTTACGTGTGTGATGTTCTGCAAGCACGCTCGCCAGCATCTCGCTACGCACGAGCGGCGTATCTCCATAACACACCAGAACCGTCTGTGGCAATGGTGTCAATGCATCAACGCTTGCCTGTGCAGCCAGGACCGCGTGTCCAGTCCCTAGCTGCTCTTGTTGCATGGCATACAGACAACGCTCATCAAAAACACTGGCGACCTGCTCAGCTTCATGACCCAGCACAACAACCGGGCGAGGAGCAGCCACAAGATCATGCAGAGAAGCAAATGGAGCAGTGGTAGGAATAGCTTCGACAGCTTTGAGTACATGTGCCAGTAGTGGCAAACCTGCCAACGGATGGAGCATCTTTGGCAACGTAGAACGCATCCGCGTGCCCTTACCAGCGGCAAGGACGACGGTCGCATATGTATTCATAGTTTGTTATACAAACCTTTTTTTTCTGTTCTGGCAAGGCCAGCGCGATTGAACACAGCAACAGTTGTATGTCAATCAGAGAAACAGGCTCGGGTGCTAGGATTCGAACCTAGGAATAATGGATCCAAAGTCCATCGCCTTACCGCTTGGCCACACCCGAACGATGGAAGAGAACGGCCAGTGCTGCCTTTGGTGTAGCGAGAGGCCCTTCTATTGTACGAACGATATACTACACGAAATAGGGCGACTTGTCAATGCGTTTTTTGTTGAAGTTTTTTTTTTGCTTTTTCCCAACTCTTCAAAAAAAACAGCATTTTCTTTACATAACCCCGTGACGAAATGGGCACAATGTGCTAATGTTCATCTGAGGATTTGCCCTATTGGAAATTTACCTGGAGTAATCCTCACACGGGTCATCTCATATTGCCTTGCATTCAGATGAGAAATGTGCCGCAGCATATTTCTAGCCACGAGAGTGGCGTTTCTGAATGCCTATGGGTATCACGCCAGAGGGAAACCCGTTGATCTACATCAACGATGGAGGAACCATGCGTATTCTCGTACTGGGGGGTGACGGCTATCTCGGCTGGCCGCAATCACTCTACCTTTCCAGCAAAGGGTATGATGTCACTATCTTCGATAACTTGTCGCGCAGGCACTTTGACCTTGAGCGAGGCTTCAACAGTCTGACTCCTATCCAGACGCTTCATGAACGGGTCTCCCTGTGGAAGGCTATTTCAGGCAAGCAGATGCAACTCATTATTGGTGACGTCACGGACTATGAAGCTCTTAGCACCGTCTTCCGAGAGGTGCAACCCGATGCCGTCGTACACTTTGCTGAACAGCGCTCCGCCCCTTATTCTATGATTGATCGTAAGCACGCCGTTTTTACGCAAACAAACAACGTCGTTGGGACGCTGAACGTTTTGTATGCGATGAAAGAATTTGCCCCTGACTGCCATCTTGTGAAGCTGGGCACAATGGGCGAATACGGCACGCCCAACATCGATATCGAGGAAGGGTTTATCGAGATCCATCACAATGGGCGCTCCGATGTTTTACCTTTCCCTAAACAGCCTGGATCTTTTTATCATCTCAGCAAGGTCCACGATAGCCACAACATTATGTTCTGTTGCAGGATCTGGGGACTGCGCGCTACTGATCTGAATCAGGGCGTTGTGTATGGCGTTGAAACGGACGAAACGACGCAAGATGCACGCATGGCTACGCGCTTCGACTACGATCAGATCTATGGTACTGCACTAAATCGCTTTTGCGTCCAGGCTGCGGTCGGTTATCCACTCAGTATCTATGGCGCTGGTCATCAGACACGTGGCTACATCAATTTGATCGACACTATTCGATGCATCGAGCTTGCCATTGCCTCAGCACCCCGGCAAGGTGAGTACCGTGTCTTCAACCAGATCACGGAGCAATTTTCACTCCTTGAACTGGCGGAAATGGTCGTCAAGCAAAGTGAGCGCTACGGCCTGGACGCCCAGGTCCAGCATCTCTCTAATCCTCGTGTTGAATCCGAGCAACACTATTATAACGCGACCCACACCAGGCTGGTTGAGCTTGGACTTGAGCCACATTTGCTGAAGGGTGCGGTTCTTGAATCGCTGATGGATCTTGCCATTCAGCACCAGGAGTTCATTGACAAAAATCTGATCCAGCCCACTGTCAACTGGCGTATGACAAGAAACGAGCTTGCTCAGACCGATGCTTAGTCATCTAGCATGTTCATCAGAGATCAGCCGGTCAACGATTGGGTGAATATTTTGATTGGCCTGCATATTCCAGGCTTTATAGTCCTGAATTGCAGCTACTTTCTCCGCAATCATTCCTGGGTTGTGTGTTATGTTGGTCAGCAGCTCTTTCTGAGCTGCTGTCTCCAGGCAGACCCAACCCAGATTATGTTGCTCAATGAAGCGCAGATTGGGACTCTCCTGGCCGGGAATAAAGGTTGTGACAATAAACGGTTTCTCTACCATGAAGGCTTCTGTGATGAAGCTTGCTCCTGCTTTTCCGACAATCACGTCTGTAGCTGCCATATAGGGTGCAATGACTTCGGTGAAGGGCAGTGTTTGTACCTGTTTACTTCCGGCGTAGCGTGCTGCCATCTGCTTATTATTGCCCACAGCCAGGATTATTTGGAGCGCTTGATTGCTACTCAACAGGGTCTCGATGGTGCGGTCAACTCCGGCCGATCCCATTGCGCCACCTTGCAGAAAGAGCGTAAATCGGCCAGGGTCAAAACCGAGGCCGCTCAGTATCTCACCTCTCTCATTGAGAGACGCGTTGAAAAACTGCTGCCGTACCGGCCTACCGGTCAGGTGCACACGCTCTTCATCAATGCCCTGTTTCAGCGTCTGCACAAAGATTTCGCGGGTCGGAGCCAGGTAAGCATCGGCGGCTTTCTCGGCAAACCACGTCTGATGCAACTGTCCCAGATCGGTCAACTGAAACGCGAGTGGCACACGCTGGCGCAGGTCCTCATTGGCACGTGCCATCGCGTAGGATAAAACCGCGTGGGTCGTGATAATGAGCTGCGGCTGGACATCTTCAACGATACTGATGAGCCGTTTGCGGTTCGCGGCGGTCAGGATACGATGAAACCATACGGAGATAAATTCATTGTCGGTGAATGCATATTGCCAATCCAAAAATCCCACCAGATGTCGACTGACGAACCGATAATAGTGATCAACAAAAGCTGATTGGGGGTCCATAATCACTACTTCATAGTGAGGCTCAAGCATACCTTTGAGCGACTGCGCGAGATTCAGGTGTCCACCACCTGTGTGGGTCGTCAATATTAAGATGGTAGGCTTCAACATTTTCACCAGTTCTATCTTTCTTCGGGACACCTCTCTATAGCATAGTTGTCCCGTGGTTCATAATTTATTGCAAATATTTCACTTTACCGATATTTCCCCATCACTCCTCAGCGTCATGGCTGTTTGTACCCATTGTATTAGCTAGCGGTGGAGTTATACCGACCAGTGGCTGCAATACTTCCAATTCCTCAGCGGTGAGTTCATTCTCTTGTTTGCGCTGACGTATCTTGCGTAGCAGGAGTACGGAAAGGATGATAGCCATTAGCAACACAAAAAAAAGACTGGAGAAGGCTCCAAAAATGCTTGCCGCCTCTTCCCAGCTTTCTGCAAAGATGTAACCCAGACCCAGAGAGATAATCGCGCACAGCGCTTGTCCGCACACATCCCAGAAGAGGAAGCGGTAGTACGAATATTGTTCTACTCCTGCGAGGAAGTTTATGGGGCCACCCAACACAACGATGAGGAAGCGTGTGATAAAGACTGCCCATGCAGCTCTGCGTCTGAAATAGGCCCGGCCTCGTGCCAGCAATTGCGGTGTAATGATGCGTAAGCGTTTTTGTCGCTCAAACCAGGCAAAGAGAGGTGTACCAACACGCCTGCCAATCCAATAGCTCACATTATCGCCCATCACGGCTGCGCTTAAAGCCACGGGAAACAGAAGAGCCAGGTTGAAATCGCCAAATGCTGCAAACGCCCCTGCCGCCCATAGAAGTAAAGAGCCTGAAACTGGCACACCAACGGCAGCGACGAACACAACTAACCAGAGCGCCAGATATCCATATCGTTGCAACTCAACGATAATGAAAGTATTCACTATAATGACGTCCTCCCTGGCGTTGAAGGTTGTTTCGATAACATGCGCAGCATTGGGATTGACCTCGGGATTGGTGTTGGCGTTGCAGATCCTGGATGCCTTTTACGATACACTAGAATGGCATGCTGGATGGTCGTTATCACCTGCTTCACAGGCTGCCGTTTGCGTTTGGCAATCTCATAGATCGTGACATGCCGTAATTGATGCGCATTTCCTACCTGCAGTGAATCACACAGGTAGCTTTCGGGCACACTGTAGACCTGAGACACAACGTGTACGGTCATCCAGGGGCTCACCGCGCTCACATCCCCCGTTTTGACTGCATGATATTGCTGCTGAAAACTGCGTAGGGCTTGTACTGTATTTACCAGCGTGAAAATCAGGGTTCCTAACACAAGAATTTGTAGAAAGCTGAGCAGGGCAAGCCTGGTACGTTCACTTAGCATTGGTAATTGCCACTGATCTGTTCTTTTATTATCATACATGTCTCTGAATATATTTCCCAAGGTTAACAGGCTCATCTACGGTGCTCTGGCTCACTTCCCTTTCGCACAGGATCGCTACGCTATTCACCTCAATCATATCACGCTGAACAAGACTCTCTGGTTACTCTTTCTAGTGCCAAACCACTTGACGTCTTCGGCATCGCTTGCGTAAAATAACTGCAGCTGGGATCCGTCTGAGGATACTGCACTAGGGAGCAAGTACATTTTTCTTCTACACATTCCCCTTCCGTGTTGCCAGCATTAGTATTAAAATGCAGTGACGTTCGCCACTGCATGGTTTCCCATCTTTTAAACGTTGTCGCGCTCACGTACGATACCAGCAATAGTTTGTTCTGCCTCTCCCACAAATTGCGCATTGTAAAGTTGCTGATACAGCCCTGATTGTTGGAGCAGCACTTCATGCTTGCCTCGTTCCACAATACGACCCTGCTGCACAACAAAAATCTGGTCTGCGCGCTGTACCGTCGAGAGTCGATGGGCAATGGCAATGACAGTGCGGCCAGTGACCAGTTTCTCCAGGGCGGCCTGAATGCGCCGTTCCACCTGTGAGTTCGAGCGAACTCGTCGCTTCGTCCAACAGCAGATAGGGAGCCTGGCATAACAAAGCACGCGCGATTGCCACACGTTGCTTCTCGCCTCCTGAGAGTCGATAGCCACGCTCGCCGACAATCGTATCGAGTCCCTCGGGCAGACGAGCTAATAAATCCTGGAGTTGCGCGGCTTCCACCACCGCCGTTATTTGCTCCGCAGACGCATCAGGAACGCCGTAGCAGATATTCTCGCGTAAGCTGGCGTGGAAGAGAAACAACTCCTGCGTGACGACAGCCAGACGCTGGCGCAGGTCCTTTTGCGCGATATCACGCAAGGCGATGCCGTCGAGCTGGACGCTTCCACTGACAGGATCATAAAAACGGGCGGCCAGTGAAAGTAGCGTTGATTTTCCCGCCCCGCTTGGCCCTACCAGCGCGGTGAGTTGACCCAATGGTGCGGTGAAGGATACATCATGCAGTACCTCTTTCGCGCTTTTTTTGCCAGGATAACTGAAGCTGACGTGATCGAAAACGATGCCTTCCTGTGGGGTTTCTGGCAGAGATCGTGGTGAGGCTGGTTCTGGTATACTACTGGGTATTTCCATAAAGCGGAAGATACGATCAAACAGCGCCAGGCCACCCAACAATGTCGCATTAGCGCCAGCCAATGAAGAGGCTGGCGTATAGAGTTGAGTCAGGTACGCGGCAAAGGCTACTATCGTACCTAGAGCTACCTGATGGGTGATGACAAGATACGCACCGTAAGTATACAGCAATGCTGGACCTAACGCAGCCAGACTTTGTACGGCAACTGAGAGCCATTGCCCTTCCATAAGCTGGAACTCCTGAGCTTTGCGCGCTTTTGTGTTGACCTCGTTAAAACGCTGCGCCTCACGCTGTTCCGTCCCAAAACTCTTGACGACGATGGAACCCGATAAGCTCAGTGTTTCTTCCAGCACAACGGAGAGTTCGCCCAGTGCTGCCTGCGCGCGCTCCATCGCCGTATAGCGCCGTTGCCCAAAGTGCAGGATGGGAAATGCGAAAGCAGGCAAGACAACAGCCGAGATGAGTGCAAGCTGCCAGTTAATAGTTGCCATGACGACCAGTGTACCAATCAACGTGACGAGATTTGCCAGGGTACCTAGAAAGGATTGCGTGAGCACGTTTTGCAGTCCACCCGCATCGTTGAGAAAGCGCGTATGAATTTCACCTGCACGCGTCCAGGTGAAGAATTCCAGGCCGAGCGCTTGCGTATGTTTATAGAGCTGTTCGCGTAAATCGGCGATCAGTCCTTGCGCAATCACGATGCTCAAATAGTTCTGGCCCAACCCTAACAGCGCATCCCCCACGGGAAATAGCACCATACCACATCCCAATAAGACGATAAGCTGGATATTATGTTGTGGAATAGCTGTATCGATCAACGCGCGAATCAGCAGTGGAGGAATCAGTCCGGCGACAACCCCTAATATCATGACCAGCGAACCCCATACAAGCTGCCAGCGATAGGCGCGCAGGCAGCCCCAGATTTGCGCGAGCGTATGCGCGACATCCGGTTTTCCGGCGCGTAGATACTCCAGTGAGCGCTGCTGACGCATCAATGTACCACCCATGCCAGCACCCATGCCTCCACCCATCCCGCCTAAACCGCCTCCAGAAAATGCCATAGTTCTTTCCTTCCTTCTAGCTACGGGATGCAGATGGCTGTTATCCCCGTTCGCTCAGGGCTTGCAACAGTTTTGCCAGTTCTGCTCGTTCGCTTGCCGTGAGCACACCTAACGTGGTCCTCATGCGTTCCAGGAACACTAACTCTGCTTCTTGCAGCGCTGCTGCACCTGCCGATGTCAGCGTTACGTACACCTGCCGCTGATCGTGTTGCGCCATGCGTGAACGGGTTGCATAGCCTCGCTCTTCCAGCTTATTCAGCATACGCGTTGTACCTGCTGTCGTTAGTCCTAATTGCTCCCCCAGATCACCTACGCGCACTGTTGTCTCTGTATGAAGCAGACGCAACATACGCCGCTGTGGTCGTGAAAGCGGACCGAACTGCCGCCCCAACCTGCTATTCCACTCATCTACGGCACGAGCGATTATAGCCATCTCCGTGGCTATGTGTTCATCCTCTTCAGATTTCTCGCCTGATAACTCCATCTGCGGTGAATCACTCACAAAACAGTCCCCCTCAAATTACATTAGTCCACCTATTAACTAACTCAGTCAACGATTCATGCTAGAGTATAGCACCATTAACTAACTTAGTCAATGATTTTTACGCGCAGTTACTGACCAGTTCGCGTAGAGTGATGCTCTCTTTGTTAAAAAATACTTGAGGATTCGTTGAGGTGTGGAAAGTGTTGAAAGGAAGAAAAAAAAGATGGCTGATACACTTTACCAGTCGGTTCGTCGCCCTTTAGACACAGTAACCACGAATGCCAAGCCCGGCAGCGCCAGCCAAATTCTCCTGACTGTTGTTATGATATTCCAGCGGGATTATCATAACAACAGTCAGGAATATATACACCCAAAGCTTATCCCGATCCCCCGTCGCGTTCATCGGGTCCAATTCTTTAGAATAGATGGCCGAGTCGCGACGAAAGTTATGCGAACAGATTCCCGAGTTTGATTGAAGTACGAACTCGAAAACTTGATTCTCGCCGTAGCTGTCGGGTCTATTTGCAGAACATATCCCGCACATCGGCGAGCGCTACTCGCGGAAATCCTCAGGTCTCTACTAAAGTATACAAAATATATACCCTAATTTGCAACTGGTTTGACTAGCATCTTTGCAGCACCTTATAGCTCTTTTATGTCGCGCATATATGGCGTCTTATAGCGGTAAAATGTCGTCACATAGCGAGATTACAGCAAAATATAGCGGTATACGTCGCCAGAGCATGATGTTCAACTTGTCTCTCACTCTAAAATTGACCAGGGCATTTTATATCGTCTTGCAGCGCTATAAACATGGCGCTTTATGGCGTCTTAGACCGTTTCATAGCGCTATAAAGTGGCGTTTTATGGCGTCTTGTAGCGCTACAAAATAGCGTTCTGGAGCGCTTTTATAGCGCTGTAAGCTGACTTCATACGATATTTTAGTCAAAAGCAACTTCAGACCATTATCTTGATTCTTCCGTCTAATTAGATTATTATGTGAACAGGCACAGTAACAACGATAAGAGTGTCAAAGCACGGCGGCGCTGGGCCGAGCGTGAAGGAACTACTCCGCTCTCCAGCGATCTGCCCTATTTTCTCTAACAAGAAAGGGCGAATATCATGCAGAGTTATTGGACCCGCTACACAACGTGCTCTTCTTTGCCAAAACGGGCGATGGTCATTGCCCAAGATCCCATTTCCCTATCTTATTCTCAATCTTCACAAAGCTTGTTTTGTCAAGGAGGGAAATAAGAATGAACATGCAGAAATCGAAGCCTCCCAAAAACGCTAAACTTGTTCAAGCGAGAACAAAAAAGCTATGGACGCAGGAGCAGGCCGCCAAAAAGTCAGATGTTAGCCTCACCACCTATCAACGTTGGGAGTTGGGCCAGCAACGACCGGGTCTCGTCAATTTAGAGAGATTGTGTCAAGCCTTTGACAAAACGCCGGAAGAACTCGGCTATGGTTATCTTACTATCGCTGACACGACCCCACCCCCTTCACCAGAGGAAACGAACAATGATGCCCAGAACGTCAGTAGCTCTGCTCAAGGACAACCAACGCCTTCTCCCACATCCTCTACAAATGATCTTGAGCAAACCCACGAGCAGCTTATTGCTCTTGCCAAAGCACTCTTCAAGAATCATCCACTGAGAATCAACAAATTCCAAGATGTTCAACATACACTTCATGTCTTCTGTGATTCTCAGATCGATAAAGACACCATTACCTCTATAAAGAGGGAGTTTCGGCACCAGTCCAATGGTTGGGTGATTGGTATCGAACGGCAATTCTAGCCATCCGCTTTGATTATCCTTTCAGAATGGGAGCGCTTCAGCTTTCATCTCCGAGAGGACGGTCCTGGTTGTGGGAACGTGATAGACGATCACGTTCCCGTATCTGAAGCTGACCTGAAGAGGAGCACAAAACATTGGAAGAGAAGCCCTTTTTTTCACCAGAAGTGAAAGTGACTCGCATTTTCTGTGAATACTGGCTGAAGCTGACACCTGAGCAGCAAAAGATTGCACGCAAAAAGATTGCGTTACTTGTCGAAAATTATCGCCATTCTTCGCTAAAAACGCACCCTATCCATCGCTGCCCAGGGAAATGGGAGTGTTCGTTGAGTAAAACAAAACGTCTCGTATATGCCCGCAGTAAAGATGGTCAGTGTCAGTATATTCTCTATGCGGTGGGAGGCCATGATGTGGTCGATAGTGCCTCCCGTCGTCGCTGCTATGACGATCCTGATCTTGAACGCGAAGTAAAAGAGCAACGATGTGTAGCACGACTGTGCTACACATCCCCTCCGTGAGTCTTCCGAATAGTCACGGTAGCAATCAAGCTAAGAAAGATGTTGAAGAGACCTGATCACAGCCATCCATATCCATTCAAGACACAGCACTTTGCCCATCACTCGCGCGGCTTTGCTGCTCAGCAATCAACGCGGCCTCCTGCCGATCCAATTGTTCCGCTAGCGTATCAAGCAATGTATATTGAAGCTGAAGCTCGCTCAAGCGTTCTTCTAGCTCTACTCGTTCAAGATCAAGGAGCACCCGTTGCGTATGCAATTGTCTCCGTTGCTGCTGCAGTGACGTTATCTCTTCCTCTCCATCTTGAGGCAGCGGATGTACCGTCTCAGATAGAGATTCTGTCATAGCGTCTTCATGGCTAAAAGTTTCCACTTAGCCCTCCTTGTTTACAGCGATTACCTAAAAATACGAACTTTTTATAGCATAGCACATCCACCGTAGAATTTCCCCATCCTATGAGAAATGGGGCCAATCATCAGCAGATCAAATTTAGACACTCCCCATTACAAACTTGACGCTCTATGCTCGTAGTGCTATGCTGCAAATTACAACGCAATGGCGCAATAGCACTAATCCAATCTCCATCGTCGCAGTTGAGAGGACTTCTAACAATGGCAACCATTGAAACGCATATAGACCGTAACAGCCCCACTTTCCAGGAGAACACACTCTATTTCCAGCAACTCCTCGACCAGCTCCACCAGCGTATCCAACGCATACAGCAAGGTGGAGGGAGCGATGCTATTGCCAGGCATCACAAGCGCAACAAACTGCTAGCCCGCGAACGTATCCAACTTCTCTGCGATCCCGATACACCTTTCCTGGAATTGAGTCCACTCGCGGCCTGGGATATGTATGACAATGAAGCCCCGGCTGCTGGTATCGTTACCGGTATTGGACTGGTCGAGAACCAGGAATGCATCATCGTCGCCAATGACGCCACGGTCAAAGGCGGGACCTATTACCCCATGACCGTCAAAAAGCATCTGCGTGCTCAAGAAATTGCCGAGCAAAATCATCTCCCCTGCATCTATCTGGTCGACTCAGGCGGCGCGTTTCTGCCTCTGCAGGCCGACGTCTTTCCTGACCGCGATCACTTCGGGCGCATCTTTTATAACCAGGCCCGCATGTTCGAGCAAGCGTATTCCACAAATCGCAGCGGTCATGGGTTCTTGCACGGCTGGCGGCGCTTACGTTCCGGCGATGAGCGACGAGACGGTGATAGTGCGTGGCAACGGCACCATTTTCCTGGGAGGACCACCCCTGGTCAAAGCAGCTACCGGCGAAGAAGTCAGCGCCGAAGATCTTGGCGGTGCTGATATCCATAGTCGCACGTCCGGCGTCACAGATCACTACGCCTTCAACGACGAACATGCGCTGGCGATCTGCCGTAGCATCGTCTCACATCTCAACCGCCGCAAGTACATCCCCTGGAACATCCATACGCCAGAGCCACCACGCTACGATCCCGACGAGCTGCTCGGTATTGTGCCCTCGGATAGCCGTAAGAGCTATGATGTACGCGAAGTAATTGCCCGCATCGTCGATGGCAGCGACTTTCACGAGTTCAAAGCGCTTTACGGCACCACTATCGTCTGCGGCTTCGCCAGATTAATGGGCTATCCAGTCGGTATTATTGCCAATAACGGTATTCTCTTCTCCGAAAGTGCCCTGAAGGCCACACACTTCATCGAACTCTGTGCACAGCGGCAGACACCCTTAATCTTTCTACAAAACATTACGGGCTTTATGGTCGGTCGCCAGTACGAGAACAGCGGGATCGCCAAAGACGGGGCCAAACTGGTTATGGCCGTTGCCAATGCCCCGGTACCACGCTTCACGGTCATCATTGGCGGCTCATTTGGCGCAGGCAATTATGGTATGAGTGGACGAGCTTACTCCCCGCACCAGCTATGGATGTGGCCGAACGCACGTATCTCCGTTATGGGAGGTCAGCAAGCGGCAACCGTCCTGGCAACGGTACGCAAAGAAGGGTTGGCGGCGCGCGGTAAAACTATGAGCGCAGAGGAAGAGGTGGAGTGTATGCAGCCCATCCTTGACAAATACGAGGAAGAAGGCAACCCGTACTATAGTACAGCCCGCCTGTGGGATGATGGCATTATCGATCCGCACGACACGCGTACAGTGCTCGCGCTTGGCATCTCAGCGGCCCTTAACGCGCCCATGCCCGACACGCCCTTCGGCGTGTTTAGAATGTAAAGATTGAGGAGATTCATCATGACCGATTACACATATCTCTCACTGCACTACAGCTTTCAGGACAAAATCGCCACCATCACACTGCGTCGTCCCGAAGTACGTAATGCGCTGAATACACAGCTTATTCAGGAGTTGACGATGGCCATTACTGAATTAAGCGCTGATGAACGCTTGCACGCGCTGGTGCTTACCGGAGAAGGCTCTTCGTTCTGCGCAGGCGCTGACATCTCCATGATGAAAGAATCGATCACCTTTAGCGCAGAACAAAATTTGCAGGATGCACAACAACTGGCAGACCTGCTTCAAGCCATCAACACCTTCCCTTGCGCGGTTGTAGGCAGAGTGAACGGTGCAACCATCGGCGGCGGTGTTGGCCTGGTTGCCGCTTGCGATATCGTGATTGCTGCCAGTAATACCCGTTTTGCCTTCAGTGAAGTCAAGCTCGGCATTGCGCCCGCCGTCATCTCTCCTTATGTTATCCGCAAGATCGGCGAGACGAATGCACGAGCCTTGTTTGTGACTGGTGAGCGCTTCAGTGCCGAGCGAGCACACACAATGGGGCTTGTCCACTCCGTCGTTCCGCCTGCTGCGCTCGACGATGCACTACAGAAGGCGCTTCATGAATTAGTTAGCAGTGCTCCACGGGCCATTCGCGCATGCAAAGCGCTGGCGCTCACTGTGGATCATTTAAGCTATGAGAGTGCGCGCCGCTATACAACCGAAACGATAGCTCAATTGCGCGTCAGTGAAGAGGGGCAGGAGGGATTAAGCGCCTTCCTGGAGAAGCGCGAACCACGCTGGTAGCGTCCACGAGGATCTATGTTCGACAAAATTTTAGTTGCCAATCGCGGCGAAATTGCCGTCCGCATCATTGAGACCTGTCGAGAGATGGATATCACCACCGTTGCCGTCTACTCGCAGGCTGATCGCTATGCACGCCACGTCCGTGAGGCGGATGAAGCCTATTATATTGGTCCCGCGCCTGCCGCCCAGAGCTATCTACACATAGATGCCATCATCGAGGTAGCGCAACGCAGTGGAGCACAGGCCATCCATCCCGGCTACGGTTTTCTTTCCGAGAATGCGGCCTTCGTTGACGCGTGTGAGCAGGCAGGTATTGTCTTTATCGGGCCGCCTGCCGCCGCTATGCGCCTGATGGGTTCCAAGATCGCAGCTAAGCAGCTCGCGCAGACAGTAGGGACCCCCACCGTACCTGGCTACGATGGAGAGAGCCAGCAAGATGATATCTTGTTGTATGAAGCGCAGCATATCGGTTTTCCCTTGCTAATCAAGGCATCTGCCGGTGGTGGAGGCAAGGGCATGCGCATAGTTCACACGGCTGATGATTTTCTGGATCAGCTAGCAGGAGCCAGGCGCGAGGCTCTCGCGGCATTCGGTGACGCAACGGTCTTTCTTGAACGACTCATTCAGAAACCACGCCACATCGAGATACAGATCCTGGGAGATATGCATGGTCAGCTCATTCACCTGGGTGAACGGGAATGTTCCATCCAACGGCGTCACCAAAAGATCCTTGAAGAAAGTCCCTCCAGCGCCTTAACCGCTGAACTGCGTGCGGCTATGGGAGCAGCAGCCGTGCGTATCGCCCAAGCCGCGCACTACACAAATGCTGGAACCATCGAATTCATGCTCAACGATGATCAACGTTTCTATTTCCTGGAAATGAATACCCGCCTGCAGGTGGAGCATCCGGTCACTGAACTGGTTACGGGTCTGGATCTTGTCCGTCATCAACTGCGTATCGCCGCCGGAGAGCCGCTCGGTATCACCCAGGAACAGATCAGTCCGCGCGGACATGCTCTGGAAGTGCGTCTCTATGCTGAGGACCCGGCACAGAACTTTCTTCCATCAACTGGCATCATTACGCACTTTGTCAAACCACAGGGACCGGGTATCCGCCTGGACTACGGCGTTGATAGCGGCGATGAAATCACCCAATATTATGATCCCATGCTTGCCAAGCTCATCGTCCACGCGGAAGATCGGCCCACCGCCATCGCGCGCCTACAACACGCGCTTGAGCAGTGCATCATTTTTGGCGTCACCACCAACATCACCTTACTCCACGCGATCAGTATTCACCCAGCCTTCCGGGCTGGACACACCCCCACCAGTTTCCTGGAAGACTATGAGCTTGTACCCATCAAGCCAGCTTTAGTAGCACAACTCTCCGATGAAGTCTTACTCGTTGCAGCCTATTATGACCTACAACATGACCTCACTGGCACTACGACACAATCAGTAATCAATGGCTATAAGCAAGTCCAGACGGAGGCTCTGAGTCCCTGGCACCAGTTCGGTCCCTGGCGCATGGCAGGCGGAACGCGTACTATCACCTATATCTATCAGCAGCAAACGCACACAGTCACCCTCCAGCCAGTCTATCATCAGCCTGCGACCTGGCAAATCCAGGTTGATACCAACCCGACAGAAGAGATCACAGGTATACTTAACGCCGACAACTTTATCTTGCTCAAGCGTGCAGCCACTCAGGTACGAGCCTATGTACAACAGCAAAAAAGCCTCACGCTCGTAGCATTTGCCGGAGAGACCTATGCCCTAAAACGACGTCAAGCGCCAGATGTCGCAGCGGCAGCTCAAACCGGTGGACCAATCTCAAGACAAAAAATGCTCACAGCACCGATGGCCGGTACTATCATCAAAGTACAGGTTCACGCTGGCGATACGGTCGAGGCTCAGCAAGTGCTGCTGGTCTTGAGTGCTATGAAAATGGAGCACACTATTGCCGCACCCTATGCCGGAAAAGTAGGGCGCATACTCTATCAGGAAGGTTCTGTTGTCCCCGGTGGAGCTATCGTTGCCGAAATGGCCTAGTGGAATCAGAGAAATAGATGCATCTTCAATCAGAGCAGAAAGGTTTTAGCACATGCAGATAGGTTTTATAGGCATTGGAGTTATGGGGCGTCCTATGGTGCTCAATTTAATAAAAGCAGGCCATGACGTTACCATCTATGCGCGTCAGCCGCAAAAACCTGCCGTGCAAGAGGTTCTCAACGCAGGCGCAAAGCTTGCTCCATCTCCGCGTGCGGTAGCTATGGCTTCGGAAGTTGTCATCACGATGGTCACAAACTCACCTGACGTCGAGCAGGTTGTGACTGGTCCACACGGTGTGCTTGAAGGTGCGCGTCAAGGGCTGATCATCATCGATATGAGCACTATCTCACCTACGGTCAGCCGCGCGTTGTCCAAAACCGCAGCGGTCCGGGGCGTTCATTTTCTCGATGCGCCTGTCAGCGGTGGTGAGCAAGGCGCTATCAATGGTACGCTTACCATTATGGTTGGCGGTGAGCAAGCTATCTTCGAGCTGGTTCGACCGCTCTTCGAGGCTATGGGTAAGCAGGAAAATATTTTTTACGTGGGACCCAGCGGTGCAGGCGAAGTGGTCAAGCTTGTCAATAACACGCTTGCCGGAACTATCGCAGCGGCGACGGCTGAGGCCCTGGTGCTGGGCGTCAAGGCTGGTGCAGATGTTGGAATGATGGCAAAGATCGTTAGTGTCAGCACAGGAGCAAGCTGGCAAATCTCAAACCAGTTCCCGGAGCGTGCATTTAACGGCAGTTTCCAGCCCGGCTTCATGACCGATCTGCTCCACAAAGATCTTGGCCTGGCGCTCAATCTGGCCGAAGAATATCACGTCTCTCTGGCTCTCACCGTCCTTACACATCAGCTATACGAGCAGTCGCAAGCCGCAGGCTATGGTCGCGAAGATTACACGGCGCTCTTGAAAGTGCTTGAGCAGGCGGCGGATGTCCAGGTACGTAGTGAATAAAATATATCCCTCAAACAAGACTATGGGCGCAAAGCTGTCTTGACTTGTCTCAAGATGTCATTGCCACGAAAGACGCTTTTCCTTTACAATCCAACAGTATGCCTATACCGTGAAAAGCAGTAAGAATTACGAAAAGGATTGACTTTAACAGGATGCAAGAACAGTTGCAAGAATTGCAGAAAACTCTATATGCCCAGGTACCGCTCTCCGAGCATGTCAGGGTAAGTGTACAGAGCTATGACACCAAAAGTTTCAGACTCGATGCCCCTCTAGCTGGCAATAGTAACCCATCGGGCACCGGTTTTGGTGGTAGTTTGAATGTTACGCTTACGCTGGCAGGCTGGTGTCTGATCTGGTTTGTAGTGCAAGAACTAAAGTTGGAGTCACAAGCAGAAATTATCATTCATGATAGCACCTGCAAGTATCAGCTCCCGATAACAAAGGATTTCTCTGCTTACAGCTATCGACCCTCAGAGGAGCAGATCGAGCGTTTTGAGAAGACATTACGCACGAAAGGCAGAGGCTCGCCTGGAGGTACACGGGGAAATACCGCAGGCGGGCAAGACCGCCGTTTCCTTCAAGGGCCGTTATGCTGTAATCATTCACTAATGCATTTGTGAGCAGGGTTCTCCAGAAATGAGCCTGCTCATTGATTATCAATGCATAAACGCGGAGCAGGCTTTGATTCTCTACTACTGGACCAGCGGCATCAATGCGTGTGCACTGGACATGCCCAGGAAAAGCACGGCGGCCAAGCCAAAGTACCATACGGTCAGGGCGATGCGTGTTCCAACCAGCACTGTATAGTAGGCGCACGATCCTGGAGTAGAGGGAGCCAGCCCGCGAGACCATAATTACGTGGCAGCCAGCACGACGAAGAAGAGCAACCAGATCGAAAAGTTTCCGGTAAGCCACGACCAGATTCGGCCTCTCATGTATTCTCTTATCCGACAGCAGTGTCAATCTGAGAACATACCGTTGCTAGCGCATCGACATCTTCGAGCGAGCTTGCCCAGGAAGCGACGAAGCGGTGGTGCTGAGGGTCCAGACGCCAATTCCGATAAAACGTAAATCCCTTTGCCACAAGACTCTCGACGAGCGTATCGGACAAAGCAGCAAAGACTTCGTTCCCTTCAACTGGATGCATGACCTTCACCTCGGGGCACCTTTCCAGTGCTTCCGCCAACGCCTTCGCCACGGAATTGGCATGAGTGGCATTCTCTAGCCACAAATCACCAGCGAAATAAGCTTCCAACTGGGCGGAAAGGAAGCGGCTCTTTGGCATGAAATGACCGCTACGTTTCCGCATGAACGAAAGCGCATTGGCAACTTGCGGGTCAAAGGCGATGATCACTTCGACTCCGAAGGTGCCGGTTTTGGCGGTACCGAGGCAAAGAATGTCCACACCCGCTTTCCATGACATTTCGGCTGGACTGGCTCCTGTAGAGACGAGAGCATTGGCAAACCTTGCTCCGTCCAAGTGAACCTTGAGTCGGAAAGCTCTGGCAATGTCGCAGAGCGTTGCGAGTTCCTCTACACTGTACGCTGTCCCTGCCTCAGTCAGTTGGGTCAAGCTGAGAACAGAAGGTTGAACTGCATGAACAACACCAAAGCGTGCTTCTTCCAGGCGCTTTCGCAGGACGTTGGGATCAATTCTTCCATGCTCACCCGATAAGCCAATCTGGCGTGCTCCAGCGGTGAACATCTCAGGTGCCCCGCATTCATCTGTTTCGATGTGAGCGTCCCGATGGCACAGCACCGCTCCATATGGTGGCACCAGTGCCGAGAGGGCTATAGCGTTTGCTGCTGTTCCGGTGACCACTGCAAGAGCAACAAGATCATGCTCGAAGACCTCCTTCAACCGATCTACTGCACGCGTCGTCCAAGCTTCCTGTCCGAAGTTTGCTGCATAGCCGCTATTGGCTTTGACAACAGCCTCAACGATTGCTGGATGAACAGGTGACATACTCTCCGAAGCAAAGTTCATCGTAATCCTCCTCTGGCCCTCATTCGACAGACTCGTCGCTTTTCAATCTTCTTTGTCGCCGGAGATCGACTGCTCACAGAGAGAGGCGAAAAAAAGGGCCGTAGAATTATAGAAAATCTCAATTTTCGACATTTACTATTTCATTTTACGATATTTATTCATACCTGTCCATGCTAAAACCGGAGAGAAGCAGGGTTGTGGCATCGTTAGATGCACATTTTGACACTTCCCCACTTGAAAGGCGGGGAATTCTTCCTTCATCCAGGGGGCTTGCTTAGTGCCATTGCTGACACAAAGTAGCGGTCTCCTGTCCAGAAGCGTTTCACACACGCGCGGATGTGCCTGTTTCCGTATGCCCTACGGTACAGCCTATGGCCTTGTCTAAGATATTGCGGGCCGCATTATGATCGCGATCTAGCACCACCCCACAGTTCGTGCAGATGTGGGTACGCACACTCAAACTCTTCTGGATGCTTGTGCCACACTCCGAGCAATCCTGACTGGTGTAGTGTGGGGCGACTTTGACCACCGGGATGGCATGCATCACTGCATAGGCTTGTACCCAGGTGAGAAACTGGCTCCATGCAGCATCATTGATCGATTTGGCAAGGTGATGATTGCGAACCATATTGGCTATCTTCAAATCCTCAAAAGCAATCAGATCGTGAGATGTGACAAGCGCGTTTGCCTGTTTGCGGGCAAAATCTTCACGCTGCCTCTGAACTTTGAGATAGCCCTTTGCCAGGGCTTTCCTGGCTTTCTTGCGGTTCTGCGAGGTCTTCTGCTTTTTGCAGAGGCGACGGTGCAAGCGTTTCAGCTTCTTCTCCGCTTTGCGATAGAAGCGCAGGATTCTCAACGGTTCGCCCTTGGGAGTCGGTGAAGTAGGCTTTGAGACCGACATCAATCCCTATCGGCTTGCCTGTAGGAACATGCTCCATCCTCCGCTCTGCCTGGACCACAAATTGCGCGTAGTATCCGTCTGCACGCTTGATGATGCGTACGCGTTTGATCTGCCCGAGGGGAAAGCTTTCAATGGCACGCGTGCCCACCAGACGGAGCCGACCAATCCCACAGCCATCCGTGAAGGTGATGCGCCTGCCATCGGGATCAAGCTTCCATCCGCTTGTTTTGTACTCGACGCTGCGGTTATCGCGCTGAAACTGTGGGTATCCCTTCTTGCCAGGTTTCTTCGCTTTGCAGTTGGAATAGAAGCGAGCGATGGCGAACCAGGCGCGATCTGCCGCCGCTTGACGCGCCTGTGAATTGAGGCACATGGCAAAGTCGTAGGCTTTGGCAAGGACGCTACAATAGCCTTGCAGCTCGTTCTTGCCGACGCCACGAGTACTCTCCATCCACAAGCGCAGGCACTTGTTTCTCATGAACTGCACCGTGCGTATGGCTTCATCAATGGCTGCGTATTGTGCTTTGGTACCATCGAGTTTGTACTCGTACTGAAGCAGATCGTTTGCCTCTTTCTCGTTTCTTCCTATGCTACCCCATGAGAGCAATGGATGACAAGAGGTGAAATTGATGAAAAAAGGAGACAAGCATCGTACCTTCACCAAGAAGCAAGCGGAACGATGGGGAAAGAACAAACAGGCAGAAATCTTCCAGGAGCCGACAGTGGACGCAGAGCGTGAGATACCTCTCTGGCGTCTGATGACCCAAGGGATCATCCCAACCCATCGCGCCTCCGATAGGAGGAGCCATTCTTCCCCGCCATGAATGGAACGGGGCTTTCTGGCTTGTTCACTGTAAGCTGAAGAATGAAAGGGAATTCGTAGAAGCGAAGAAGTGCTTTGCCTCCCTCCGATGAGGAACAGTCCTCCTTTCACGAAAGAAGGCATTGCTCAGCTCTCTGACTCCAGCAAAGTGGACAGATCTGCTGCAGCTTTTTGTAAAGCAGGAATGTATCTCGGGAGATCTTCGAATGGCATTCGCGCGACAGGAATGGAGATAGCCAGACCCGCAACCATGTTCTTGCGTCCCCCCAGCACTGGCACCGCGCACCCGACAACTCCAGTCACATATTCTTCATTGTTGGTTGCCCAGCCACGCTCCCTAACGACATCCAACTCCCGGATGAGTTCTTCTGCATCGGTAACAGTACGCGAGGTATACCGTGAGAGTATGAGTGTGTGTATGAACTGATGCCGTACTGCCTTAGGAAGCTGGCACAAGAAGAGTTTCCCAGTCGACGTGCAGTGAACAGGTGAACGACGGCTCGGCTCAAAAAGGAGACTCACAGGTTGTACTGCACGAGCACCATCAATATAGATCACTTCTTTGCCGGAGAGGATTCCCAGCTCGCATTGCTCTCCAATCTCATCGGCCAGCGATTGGAGGATGGCATGCCGTGGAGCTTCCTGGAAGGAAGCCTCGACTACTTTAAAGCCAAGTTCTCGTAGCCTGAGTCCCATCACAAAACGCTTCGAGCCGAATTGCTCGCCGGAGATAACCTCGCTCCTCAAGCTGTACAGCCAGACGATGCGCCGTTGGCACAGCAAGCCCAAGCGCAGCAGCGGCATCAGCTATCGCGACTGGTTTGCCATTCTCGATCACGTAATCAAGAATGGCAAAAGCCCTTTCCATTGGGGCATCATCATTTGCTGTCAGTTTCGACATCTTGTCACTCTCCTCTCTCCTATTGAGAATGTGCAGTCCTTGCCAGACTTTATCATATCATCAAAGTCGAGAGAAGATTTTACCCCAAGTGTTGCTCGTTGAGCAAGACCCTCTATTGCATGCTACTGGACAAGCGGCATCAATGCGTGTGCGCTGGACATACCCAGGAAGAGCACGGCAGCCAGACCAAAGTACAACACGGTCAAAGCGATGCGCGTTCCAACCGGCACAGTATAGTAGGCACGTGATGCTGGAGTAGAGGGAGCCAGTCCGCGAGACCACAATTGCGTGGCGGCCAGCACGACGAAGAAGAGCAACCAGATCGAAAAGTTTCCCGTAAACCACGACCAGATCTGGTATCCCAGCAGCAACAAAAAGCCTACGATCCAGATACGTCTGTCAATCGCGGCCAGCACGCGACCACCATCAAACGGTACAATCGGGATCAAATTGAACAGGTTGAGAAAGAAGCCAAAGTAGGCCAATGGTGCCCATATACTGGGCATATTCTGGTGCATTTGCGCTATCAATAAACACACAGACGAGGCGATAGTCCCGGCTATCGGACCGGCAATGCCGACTTCTGCTTCATCTTTTGCGTTCTGCGGCATCTGGCGCATAGATACGGCAGCCCCTAAAAACGGGATGAAGACCATACCACCTACGGGTAGGCCCTTCAGTTTCATCACGACCGCGTGCCCCAGCTCATGGATAAAGAGCAGAGCTACCAGGCCAACGGCAAAGGCCCAACCAAACAAGAGCGAATAGACGATGACGGAGAGTAACGCTGAAAAGCCGAGTACGCCGAATTTGAGCAGAAAAGAGAACTTTGCCAGAAAGCCTCCAACCATCACGGCAATACCACCGAGGCCCGCTACTTTCTTACGCTTCCCGCCTTCTGCGCTGCCATTTTTTGCGGCCTCGCGTTGTGTGGCTCCCACATCCTTTGTATACCCCTCCAGGTTCTGTGGTCCACGATACGCCTGCACCTGCTCAACGTCGGCAGTGCTCACTGGTACTGCGCTATAGCCAGCGTAATCGAGCTTCGTGTCATAGCGCTCCGCATGCTGAGCAGACTGCGCCTGTTCATCCGGCTGCTGATAAAACTGGGGGTGAGCATAATCAATTTCCTGTGAAGGAACACTATATTCGCGATATTCAGAAAAATCATCGGGCTTGCTATACACAATATGCCTCGATTCTGAGATTTACAACAAGTTATCTTCTGCATTTTACCACACATTTGACAAAACATGCATCGTAACGAGAGTTACGTTTCTGAATGCTTATGGGTATTAGGCGTCACCGTGCCCTCCAAATAGCGTCTGAGCAGATTGAGCGCAGACAGGACTGCATGGCGTTTGTTATCCTCGCGACTACCACGCCAGCCAGGTCCCATCGCGGTGACGACCCCTTCAGGCCCTTCAACGGCAATATGCACGGTCCCGACCGCTTTATCTTCCTGTTTATCCGGTCCCGCTACCCCGGTGATTCCGATAGCAAAGTCGGTCCCAAGGCGCTCGCGTATGGCATGGGCCATAGCCCGCGCAGTCTCTTCACTCACGGCCCCATAGCGCTCCAGGATCTCACGCGGCACCCCCATGCGCGCTTTGAGATCGCTGCTATAGGCCACGATACCACCAATAAAATGCTTTGAACTGCTACTAAAATCGGTGATCGTGCTTGCCAATGCACCACCTGTCAGGGACTCCATGACTCCCAACGTCTGATTGCGCATTTGCAATTGCTTGCCAATAACGCCTGCTAGCGTATCTTTCTCAATCCCAAACACATGATAGCCCAGCACCGCGCGTGCGCGCTCTTCCATCTCGGCAACCAACTGTACGGCCTGTTCTCGCGTCTCTGCTTTCGCCGTTACTCTCACATCGACGGCATCAGACTTCGCATACGTCGCCAGCGTAGGATTGCTGGCATGGATCAAATCGCCCAACCGCTCCTCAACAGTCGACTCGCCCAGGCCGTACACACGCAAAATACGCGTGAAGATCAGACCACCAGTGTAGGCGCTGAGCCGAGGCACAACCTCTTCTTCCCACATACGATACATCTCTTTGGGCACACCAGGCATAGCTACAATAATATGTCCATCTCTCTCAACCCACCAGCCGGGAGCACTGCCTACGGGATTCGCAATACTCTGCGCCGAGGGGATCAGCGTGGCCTGCTTGAGATTTCTTTCTGGCATCACCGTTGTCAGATGTACAAACTTGGCGCGCAAGTTTGCCTCCAACTGCGCATCAATCTCCATCGTCTCACCCAGTAGAGCACTGATTGACTCACGCGTCAGATCATCCTCGGTCGGCCCTAATCCTCCCGTCATGATCACAAGGTCTGAGCGTTGCCAGGCACGCTGTAACGTCTCCACGACACGCCCGTGGTTGTCTCCCACCTGTGACGCAAAATAGAGATCAATGCCCAATGCCGCCAGGCTTTGGGCGATATAGGTAGCGTTCGTGTCGGTAATGTGACCAAGCAACAGTTCAGTCCCACACGAGATGATTTCAGCGCGCATACATCCTCCTGCAACGAGTATCCACAATGGGCACTCCACTCTTTTTTCGCGTCAATCCCGGTTAGCATTAACCGATCATTACCCGTAAGCATATCATATCACACTGTGGTTACTATCAACATATTGTGGCAATGGCGGAATAAATATCAATATGTTGTGGCAAAAGCCTTGTTTTTGGCGCTCGTTGCGGGTATACTGAGTGTCGGAAGTCAAAAAACGACCGCTATTTCAATGGCCCACCCTGGCAATAGACGTCAGAAAAGAACTCTATCTCTATGGTTAAGACAAAGGAGCAATCAAGGATGTTAGAACAGACAAATCATTCTGGCGAAGGTCAGAATGACGCTGACACTAAAAATATGACACACTTGGAAGGTATTCGTCAAAAGGTTTTCATGGATCGCTACTCCCTCAAAGACGCGCGTGGCAATCCTCTGGAGTTTTATCCCGAACAGTTGTGGGCACGCGTGGCACGCGGTATCGCAGCAGTGGAAAAGACCGACGAAAAGCGAGCTGAGTGGGAAAAGCTTTTTTATGAGGCGCTGCGAGATTTTCAGTTTGTACCAGGAGGGCGTATATTAGCTGGCGCAGGGACAGGGCATCAGGTCACATATTACAACTGTATGCCGCCTGACCAGGAAGTATTGACAGCAGAAGGCTACCGACCAATTGCCCAAATCAAGATTGGCGATCTTGTAGCGACACATCGCAACCGTCTGCGGCCAGTATTACATAAGTTTGAGCGTGAGACTGCCAGAAACGCTCTACATCATTCGCTCGAAGAATATAGGTAGTGATGATTTGCGCGTGACAGGCAACCACAAAGTATACATTGTTCGTTCAGAGTGGGTGAATGAATATAAGTTGGGTGATGAGCTGCGTTTGCAGCATGAGCCAGATTGGATTCCTGCTAAAGAAATTAAACCCGGTGATTATGTTGCCGCTATATATGGTGGCACCGATTTGAAATACTATTTTGAGTACGATAACCTCAAATGGGTACGAGTTGATGAAATTGCCGTTGAAGATTATGCTGGCATCGTGCTAGATATCGAGGTTGAGGAAGATCACTCATTCATTTCAGCTGGTATTGTCGTATCAAATTGTTTTGTGATCCCCAGCCCGGAAGACAGCCGCCAGGGTATTCTCGATAATCTCAAAGTCATGACCGAAATCATGGCGCGTGGCGGCGGCGTAGGTATTAACCTTTCCACGTTACGACCCCGTGGCTCCTATATTAAAACCGTCAATGGCACTGCCTCTGGCCCCTGCTCCTGGGCACAATTGTATTCAGTAGCGACAGGAGACGTCATACAGCAAGGTGGCTGCTTCGGTCCAGATGAACGCATCGCAACCAACAAAGGTCTCATTCCTGCGCAAGAACTGGCAGACCGTCTGGATAGCGGGGAAGCTATTCAAGCCCAAACACATAAGGGATTGCGGCCCTTTACCTCTGTCTTCCGCAATGGCACCAAAGATCTCTACGAAGTGACCACCAGTCGTGGCTACCGCGTACGCGTCACCCTGGATCATAAAATGGGCGTCCTCCACAATGGCGAGATTATCACCGTGCCACTGCGCGAACTCACAGAGGGCGATGAAATCCTACAGCTACTCGGCGAGAGCACGAAAAACGCAGCAGAACTAGTTCCGCTTACCGCCAGCCCCTACGTCCGCTCCAAAATGAGCACAACGCTCAATGAGAACATGCAGTTCCCCACCCATCTCACATCCGAACTCGCCTACTTGCTCGGCTATCTCTATGGTGACGGCTACGCAATACATGGCAAGAAAGTTACCAGGCAAGACGATAAAGGCATCTCGTTAGCAGTAGCGAATAACCAGCCCGAAGCACAGCAATGCCTGATAGCACTCATACAGGACCTGTTCGGACTTGAGCCAATCGTCATACCTGACGACGGTGCATATACAAACGTGAAAGTCTATTCACGTTCGCTGGTAGAATGGTTGGAAGAAAACGGTCTGCTCAAGCAACATGTGGAGACTGTACGTGTCCCCGAAGCCATCTTTAGATCTCCCTTCGATGTCGTCAGTGCTTTTATTGGCGGCTATTTCGAGGCCAATGGCTGTGATCAGGACAAAAAGGGCGGTTATGGTGTTAATAGCGTGAGCTACGAGATGCTGCAAGATGTGCAACTGCTCCTGCTCAACAACGGCATCATCTCACATATCGCGATGCAAGGCCGCCCATCGTCAGGTTGGCGCACCACCTACCGCCTTATCGTCACAGGCGCACAATTCAAAGCGCGCTTCAGCAAATTTATGATCGGCTACAAAGATAAACAACGCACTGGCTATCGCAGTCATCATAGCAATTATCCAAGGGAGCGCTTCAGCAAATTTGTGATCGGCTACAAAGACAAGCAACTCGTTGGCTATCGTAGCCAGCGCAGCAATTATCCAATCGAAGTCTGGGATAAACTGGGTATTCCTGGTCGCTTCTATCAAGGACTCTTTGACACAACCAAGGAGAGGGTGTCACACTACGCGCTCACACGTGTTCGCGAACGCGTCCTCGCAGCAGGTGGCGCAGCCATGGTAGAGCGCCTCGACGCACTGCTCGGCGTGTTACCAGATGCCATTATCTCTATCAATCCACTCGGCCCTTCAGAGGTATACGACTTTGAGGTAGACGACGTGCATCTCTTAGCAGGAGGTGGTCTCTATACATCAAATAGTAGGCGTGGTGCGTTAATGCTTATGTTGGATGATACGCATCCTGACATAGAAGAGTTTATCACGGTAAAACGTACAGCAGGCAAAATTGAGCATGCTAATCTCTCCGTGTGCGTCTCAGATGCCTTCATGCAAGCGGTCAAGGACGACGCAGAGTGGCCTCTAAGCTGGCAAGGCGAGGTCAAGAAGGTCATTCGCGCACGCGCCCTCTGGGATCTGATCTGCAATTCTGCCTGGACATCGGCTGAACCCGGCGTCGTGTTTATGGATCGCTACAATACCGAGTCTAATACCTGGTACTATGAAAACATCCGCTGTGTAAATCCATGCGTGACTGGTGATACCCTCATCTACACCGACAAAGGATTGCTACCTGCCAGTGAACTAGCAGAACGAGGCACGCCTGTTACTGTCGTCTCACCTGACCAGGATGGCGTGTCACTGCGGCAAGCAAGCCATGTCTTCCCAACCGGGGTAAAGCCGGTCTACCGACTTCAGACAACCGAGGGCTATACGGTACGGCTGACGAAGGATCATAAAGTTCTCACGAGCAAGGGTTGGCAAGAAGCTGGCGAACTTATTGCAGGCGACAAAATTGTCTTGCTGAACGGCGAAGGTGGCTTTGGTGATAGCGGCAACGCCGATCTGGGTAGAGTACTTGGCTGGCTCGTCGGCGACGGATATCTCAATACCAGACGCGAAGGAGCTGTAACGTTATCATTTTTTGGTAGTAAACAGGCTATCGCGCCAAATTTTGCCGAAGCAGCCAATCGCCTTGTTGCTGCTCCTGAAGGCGAGCGACAATACCAGATTGGTATACAACAAATTAAAGATAGGGATGAAACACGCATTGAGTCAGTGCAGTTAATGCGTTTTATAGATCATGAATTGATTGCTGATAAGTTGCAAGTACCACCTTCGGTATTTCGTGGCTCGCATGAAATGCAAAAAGGGTTTTTG
This sequence comes from uncultured Chloroflexia bacterium, assembly GCA_963802635.1. GTDB lineage: Bacteria > Chloroflexota > Ktedonobacteria > Ktedonobacterales > Ktedonobacteraceae > CAVTLG01. The sequence continues at coordinate 946,417 of CAWDJJ010000002.1, forward strand.
GCGGCACTCTTCACTGCTGACGGCTCCGTACAGGGTAGCATCGAAAAAGGCGTATCGGTGCGTCTGACATCAATTAGTCAGCAATTGCTTGAAGGCGTGCAACAGTTACTGCTGAATTTTGGCATAACTTCTTGTCTCTACAAAAATAGGCGCGAAGCTGGTCCACGTGATTTGCCAGATGGGAAGGGTGATTATGCATCCTACAATTGCCAGGCGTACCACGACCTCATCCTCTCAAAAGGCAATCTGTTGCACTTCGCACGACAAATTGGCTTCCTGACCGCTGAAAAACAGAGCAAACTCGAAGGCTTTCTTGCCGATTATAAACGTGGACCATATCAGGTGAGCTTCCTAGCAACCTTCGAGAGCCTGATAGCAGATGGCGAAGAGATGGTCTACGATCTCACAGAACCAGTAGCGCATTTATTCGTCGGCAATGGTCTTACTTTACATAACTGTGGAGAACAGGGATTACCGGCATATGGAGTTTGTAATTTAGGGGCAATTAATCTTTCCTCATTTGTGCATAAAGGCGAGATGGATTGGCAGCGTCTGGCCGAAGTTAGCAAAATTGCCATGCGCTTCCTGGACAATGTGGTCGATGCTAATGAGTACTTCATTGATGAGAATCGCGAGGCTCAATTGGGTACGCGCCGAACCGGTCTGGGGACGATGGGACTCGCCGACGCTCTGATCAAGATGAAGATCGCCTATGGCAGCGAGGAATCCTTGCCGATCATTGAGCGCATCTACGCCACGATCCGCAACTCCGCCTATGAGGCTTCTTCTGACCATGCTGTCGAAAAAGGGGTATTCCCACACTTTGACCGCGATAAGTACCTGCAAGGGAGATTCATCCAGCGCCTGCCCGCTACCATCCAGGAGAAGATTAAGCAACAGGGTATTCGCAACGCGGTCTTGCTGACACAGGCACCAACCGGGACTACCAGCCTGTTATCAGGCGTGAGTTCCGGCATCGAGCCGGTCTACGACTTTGCTATGATCCGCCGCGACCGCACGGGTGAGCATATTATGTACCATCCATTGCTCCAGGAGTGGCGCGACACCCATCCCAATGAAGCAACGCCCAACTACTTCGTCTCATCCAAGGATCTGACTCCGGAAGAACATGTACGCGTGCAGGCCATGATCCAACGCTACACCGACTCTAGCATCAGTAAGACGGTCAACGCACCAAACCACCATACGGTGGCAGAGGTGGACACGCTGTATCGCTTGGCCTATGAGACCGGTTGCAAAGGCGTAACTTATTATCGCGATGGCTCGCGAGATGCAGTGCTGACACGCGTCGAAGATGAGAAGAAAGCCGCGCAACCGGCAGAACCACAGGTACCCATGCTCGAACCAGTCACCTCGATTCAGCAGGGTATCAAGCAGCGTCCTGCCGTGCTGGATGGCTATACACGCCAGGTAAGCGCTCCCGAGGGCAAAGTCAACATTACGATTAATAGCGACGAACAGGGACCATTTGAGTTGTTTATCAACGTTGGCAAGGCTGGTAGCGATATTGCCGCGCTCTCAGAGGCTTTAGGACGCTTGATCTCTATCAACTTGCAATTGCTCAGTCCGCTATCACAGACCGACCGCGCGCAAGAGATCACCCATCAATTGCGTGGCATCGGTGGGAGCCGCTCGGTTGGCTTTGGTCCGCAGCAGGTGCGCTCATTGCCTGACGCGGTCGCGCGCGCCCTGGAACTGCATATGGAGTCATTGCAGAAGGCGCTCGAGGCTGGCGAAAACGGTCCTGCTGCAAACGCGACGAGCAATCACCACAATGGTCACGAAGAGCACAGCGGCTCAACGACACCAACGAAATTGGGGCAATTGAAGGTGACAGGCAATCTCTGTCCAGAATGCGGTTGCAACACGATGGTCTACGAGGAAGGCTGTCGCAAGTGCTACAGTTGCGGGCATAGCGAATGTTAATATCAGCATAACTGGAACGTCCTGCTGAGTTGCTTCACGTTGATTACAACCGCGCTTCTCCTCCCAGGGAAAACACACATGCGTCTTCCCTGGGAGATACGAAAAGCCCTGTCTTCAACTTACCCACGTGTGATATACTCACAGCAGACCAAGACTAACAAACGACGATGCGCAAAAAGGGCAAATAACCAGGATGATCACCCAGATTGAAATAGACGGATTTAAAACTTTCCTTGACTTCAAAGTCGAGTTAGCCCCATTTCAAGTTCTCGTCGGCTCCAATGCTTCAGGTAAAAGCAACCTTTTCGATGCCTTGTACCTCTTATCACGATTAGCTGAAATCGATATACGTTCTGCATTTCAAGACTTACGCGGCTCAGCAGACGAACAATTTACCCTGTTCCCTAATGGACAGCGCTCTGACCGTATCCGTTTCGCAGTGGAGCTGTTGGTGGACCGCAAGGTCCAAGATGAGTTAGGCCAAAAAGCCGAACTCAACTATACCAGGATGCGCTATGAGCTTACCATAGCGTTCAGAGTAGATACATATGGCTTGGAACGGCCATATGTTCTGCACGAGTCATTGCACTCTATTCAGCCAGACACAGATCAATGGTGTAAAAGACACAGCCTTTCGGCCCAAAATGGCTGGCTACCAACTCCTACTCCTGGACAAAAAACTTTCATCGATACGCAGCTAGAAAGAGGTCGTATCGCTACATCAGTTACGCCTGTAGCAACGGCCTTAACAGAATATGCCATGATTTCCCTCTACCCCGATGATGGTCAGAGTAATCTTAAAAAATTCTATGCAGATGAAGTTCAACGTACAATTTTAAGTAGAACAGATGAAGTAGATTATCCTCATGTTTTTGCCACTCGTGAAGAACTACGTTCTTTGAAGTTTCTCCATTTGTATCCTGAAGAACTGCGACACTCAAGCTCGATCAAAGCACCAACTTCTCTCTCCTCGGAGGGAAAAAATCTTGCGGCGATGCTTGCACGCATGCTGACCGAAGATAGATTGACGTTGACGGACGTTTCTCGAGATCTGGCGGACCTCGTACCTGACGTGGTTGGGATTGACCTTAAGAAAGATGCCCAGGAGAATAAGTACACCGTTTGGGTACAGTTTGAGGATGAGCGTACATTTCCAGCTTCAGTCCTCTCAGATGGCACATTGCTACTCCTGGCGCTGGCTGCTCTTAAGAACGATCCGCAATTTCGAGGAGTTCTTTGTTTAGAGGAGCCAGAAAACTCTGTTCATCCTTTCTATCTTAAGAAGATCGCCCATATCCTGCGAGGTATGGCTACTGACTTCACGGATCTCGGGCAAGCACATGAATCTTTGCGCCAGGTAATTGTTACCACTCACTCACCAGTTTTCATTAGCCAGGAAGATGCGGTAGACTCCTTACTCTTCACTTTTATGGCAACCAGAGTCATACCGAAAAAATATGCCTTGCAAATCACCCAGATGACCTCGGTAGCCACACCAGATATCCCGGATTCGTTGTCTGGAGCCAGGGATGCAGCGGCTGAAACCTATGCAAGCCACCAGATCGAAAAGTATCTCGATAGTCATGATCTGGATAGTGCTCGTGAAAAGCTGGGAAAGAATAGTCTGTAATGAAAAATGTAGCCATGGCATTGTATGCCGAAGGCCCTACCGATCAACTTTTCTTGCCGGAAGTGATCCGCAGGACGGCAAAGCAAAACCTTAACCAGAGTAATCAGCAATATATCGATGTGAAACCTGTTGATTCTATCAGCTTCAGTAAGATTGGCATGAAGCAAAATGGATGCATTTTACAAGCGGCACGTCGTGCAGCGAGCTACAATATTTTAATCGTCCATGCAGACGCCGACTAGCGCACTGCAGATAGAGCATTAAGAGAGCGTTTTGATCCAGGATATTTGCTTGTCCAGCAAGCGAAAGAGGATGTCTGCCGTTGCGTCCTACCCATTGTCCCGATACAAATGACCGAAGCCTGGATGCCTCGCCGACCCTGAAGCATTGAGAGCAGCATTGGGAATATCCAAGAATGCACAACTTAGTCTGCCATCGAAGGCGAAACTCGTTGAGACTCGATTCTGACCCCAAACAGACGCTTAAGATGATTATCGGCAAAGCAAATACTCATCGTTCTCGGCAACGGCATCTGGAAATCAATTCACTTTATGCGCTTTTAGGACGTACAGTAGACTTATCATGCCTTAGAGGTGTTCCCGTCTACCAGCGCTTCGTGGGTGATCTCGTAAACGCGTTTAGGACTATCAATCTGATCAATTAAGCTGTATAATTTACCCCCACACCCATAATCGCATTGGAATACCTCAGTTTCGTATGCTATACTAGCATTCAATCATACCTCTTGCACTGACCCTTATCAATGAAGATTGTGCCAACATCAGTGATAGAACAGTTGCAAAAGTACAGTTGTGGCAATCACAACGATGCGCATAAGCCAATAATAGTGCTGACATGTGATGAACAGGGCAACGAGGTCCCACACGACGGAATAGCACTCGGCGAAATTGTGGCGCGCGGCAATATCGTCATGAAGGGCTATTACAATGACCCCGCAGCTACAGCGCGTGCTTTTGAGGGAGGCTGGTTTCATACAGGCGACGTAGCGGTTGTTCACTCAGATGGCTATATCGAAATCCGTGATCGTCTGAAGGACGTGATCATCAGTGGAGGAGAGAATATCTCCTCCGTCGAGGTCGAAGGTATACTCCTGCGTCATCCGGTAGTACAGGAGGTCGCGGTCGTGGGACTACCCGATACCCAATGGGGCGAGGCCCAACATGCATTTGTTGTTCTCAAAGCAGGGCAGAGCGCAACAGTGGAAGAGCTACGTGCCTTCGTCCGCAACCACATGGCACACTTCAAAGTGCCTAAGTTATTCACATTTGTTAGTGAATTGCCCAAGACTGCTACCGGCAAGATCCAGAAATATATCCTGCGTGGCCGCAAAACAGCGATTTCCGCGCAGTAATATGCCAGGGGAAAAGAGTGATAGCCTTTTCCCCTATTCTTCCTCTAAGGACGGCAATCACCGCCTTCCCAATAGGTTCGCTATTTGGTGGTCAGACCGGCAGCATAGGAGATACCACCCCATATGTGCGCGCGAAAAAGGGGTTCGCTGTAGCTCTCCACGGTATGTCCTAGCGCAGTATACCAGGCACGACCACCATTAAACGCGTGATACCAGGCAATAGGATGATCACGTCCCATCGTGCCACCACGATACGTCGTCTCGTCTACGGTGAGTAAGATGTGGACATGGTCACGTGGATTGGTGGCGAAATCGTACCATTCATCAGTATGTACCCACTTGTTGGGTAACATCACAGTTGAAGCATTATGGTGATCCTCAACCGTAATCATTGCCTGCGCTATCGCCGGGTGACTCTTAAAAAATGCCCCGACGAGCTGACCATACCATGCCCATTGGTGTTCAGTATCACTGGCCGAGTGAATGCCTACATAACCGCCTCCAGCACGGATGTAGTGTTCAAAAGCGGCTGCCTGCTCCTGATCAAATACGGTTCCTGTGGTACTCAGAAAGATAATAGCCTTGTAACGCGCCAGATTGGCATTAGTAAATAACGCCGCATCTTCAGTAGCGTCAACGGCAACATGATGCTCAGCCGCTAGCTGACGAATAGCGGCAATGCCCGCCGGGATAGAAGCATGCCGATAGCCTGCCGTTTTAGAAAAAATCAGTAATCTCGGCGTAGTGCCATTTACAGTGGTCGTAGGCACTTGCGTTGTCCCCACTTGAGAACTACAACTGATACAGCAGCACAACATTGTTATAGCGGCAATGAGGGAAACTGGCATCACCTGTATAGATTGCTTCGCCTTCCCCACTGCCTACTTGCCTTTCTCCTGTTGATCGACATATTGCTCGATTAGATAGTTAATCTCACTATTAGCCGACCGCTTATTCTTCCTGGCGACTTTTTTGAGCCGTTCCAGAAGCGTTGGATCGATGTAAATCGTAAATCTCTTCGTTTCCATACAGGGAGAGTAACAGTATGTTACCCGTATGTCAAGGACATTTCCCCGATACCCAAACCTCAAAAAAGGAAGGGCGCTTTCGCTTGAAAGACGGGGATTTTCCCGCGCCTGTTTCTTCTATAAAGCAGAAGACCACAGAGGATCTATTGACATGTTACCATTGTCTTCTGAAAATTAGTAGAAGGATACGACGAAAGCGCAATTTCGTCCTTCGTCGGAATGCAGGATGCTCATACATGTCTCCATTGTGTGTAATTTGCAGCAGAAAGGAAAGTTCTTTATGATCAATTACACCGACGAGCAGAAGAGCAAAATTATGCAGATGCCAGCCGCCGTGCTCTTAGAGTCTATGCTAGCCGATGCGGGTAGCGCTATTGTGAGTATGCGCGAATTTGTTGCTGGTGAGAAATTTATTACTGACGCTAGAGCACAGTTTCCGCGTAATGCGTTGATCCAGGATATGACCCGGGATGTAAGTTTGCCGAAGATGGAGGAGATCATCCAACATGTTTTCACACTGGGCGACCTGAACACCATGCGCATGGACTGCCAGAAGAAAATCAACGCAGGGCTGGCTGTGCTGGCACACGATGAAGAGGCCAACCAGTTTAAGGCTTTTCTGGTAGCGCTGGCTGAGCGAGTAGTCGGAGCCGCTGGAGAAGGCTTTTTGGCAATCGTGGGGCAAGAGTGAGCGCGAATGAAGCGGCTTATATCAATCAATTGAAGCGACAATTGAGCGTTGCGTCTACACCCTCAATGTAACTCCCTGGCATACCAGCGCTTTTTGTGCTGGTATAGTCACGGAGAAAAGCAGTGTCGCCACATCAAAGGTGACACTGCTTGACATATTTCGAGCTGACAACGTATGCTGTTAGCGATAGCTTCAGAAAGTGAAGCTTTGCCAATGCTATCAGCTACAGGACAAGAGAGGTTTATTGTTGCATGAGTCAGTATGAAGTCACCAGCATTAACTTTCATTTCGATCCACTTTGCCCTTTTGCCTGGCGCACAGCTCTGTGGGCACGTGAGGTACGCAACGTGCGTCCACTGGCGATCAACTGGCGCTTATTTAGCCTGGAAATAGCTAATCGTCCCGAGGGTACGGAACCCGATTATGTGAAAAGGTCCGACTGGACCGCACTACGCACGCTGGCCCTGGTCCGCCGCCAACATGGCAATGAAGCTATCGAGAAATTGTACATTGCGCTAGGCAACGCGCAACACGGGCGCAAAGAGAGTATCCAGGTGCGCGCAACGGTGGAAGCCTGTGTTCAGGAGGCTGGCTTTGATCCCGAGATCGTAGAAGAGGCCCTCAATGACGCGAGCACTATCCAGGATGTGCTCAATGATCACGAAGAAGCCGTCACACGCTACCACGCCTTCGGCGTACCGACCATCGCGCTGGAGGGATCGGACGTGGGCATCTACGGTCCCGTGATCAATACGGTACCAAAAGGCGAAGAGGCCGGTGAATGGTGGGATCACGTGTCCTGGGCACTCAGGCAGCCCAATCTGTTTGAGCTGAAACGCAGTCGCTCAGTTATTAAACACCTGGATCGCGTGTCCGCCTGACAGGTACGTTTCCCAACCTGCTGTTTTAGTGCGTGAAAACAGCAGAAGGGGATGGTATTTTCTCTGCGCCAGAGGGTGGCTTAACGCTCAGAGGAAGCCCAACAGCGTGATTGTACTCACCGAAGAATGATTTCTCTCCTTGAGAGGAAAATAGGACGAAACATATCGTTATAGTAATTCGAGAAATTGATCTATGTTTAGCCGAGCTTGTTTAAGAAGATGTGCTAATGTCGAAGCTTTGACGGGGCGATGTGCAGGAACAGTAATTTTGAGGGTCTCAGTATGTGTATGCTTTTGTAACCGGATATGGCTACCACGTTGACGTACAACTATCCAACCATCTCGCTGTAAGGCTCTAACAATCTCAAGATACGATAAACTTGGAACCTTGCTCACACGTCAATCTCCTGTATATCTGCACGCTCATCAAACACCAAATCATCTTCAACAGGTTCAAGGTACAGCTTGATAGCTTCTCTGACGTTAGTGAGTGCTTCTTCAACAGTCTCGCCTTCGCTAATACAGCCGGGTAGCGATGGGACATGCACAGTATATCCTCCTTCATCGCTTGCTTCAAGGACCACTTTAAAACGCATGAACTACCTCCTTATCAAAACAATCAGCAGAATAAGCGCAGGCACACCGAATTTGCAATCCCTCTCTTATATCAAATCCTAACAAGTCCTGTACATTGGAACGCTAATTTGCTTCTGTACAAACGTGCATTGATTGACACTTCCCCGCTTGAAAGACGGGGAATTCTTCTTTCATCCAGTGGGCTTGCTCAGTGCCATGACTGACAAGGAGTAGTGGTCTTCTGTCCAGAAGCGTTTTCCACACGCGCGGGTGTGTCTGTTTCCGTATGCCCTACGGTACAGCCTGTGGCCTTGTCTAAAATGGTACGAGCCGCATTGAGATCACGATCCAGCATCACCCCACAGTTCGTGCAGATGTGGGTACGCACGCTCAAGCTTTTCTTGATCCGCGTGCCACACTCCGAGCAATCCTGACTGGTGTAGTGTGGGGCGACTTTGATCACCGAGATGGCATGCATCGCTGCATAGGCTTGTATCCAGGTGAGAAACTGGCTCCAGGCGGCATCATTGATCGATTTGGCGAGGTGGTGATTGCGAACCAGATTGGCGATCTTGAGATCTTCAAAGGCAATCAGGTCGTGAGACGTGACCAGCGCGTTCGCCTGTTTACGGGCAAAATCTTCACGCTGCCTCTGAACTTTGAGATAGCCCTTTGCCAGGGCTTTCCTGGCCTTCTTCCGGTTCTGCGATGTCTTCTGCGTGCGCGAGAGGCGACGGTGCAAACGCTTGAGCTTCCTCTCTGCTTTGCGATAAAAGCGCGGATTGTCAACAGTTCGCCCTTGGGAGTTGGTGAAGTAGGCTTTGAGACCCACATCAATGCCAATCGGCTTGCCAGCAGGAACATGCTCAATCCTCCGCTCTGCCTCGACAACGAACTGGACAAAGAACCCATCAGCACGTTTGATGATGCGCACGCGTTTGATCTGCCGGAGGGGAAAGGTTTCAATATCACGCGTGCCCACCAGACGGAGCCGACCAATCCCGCAACCATCCGTGAAGGTGATATGCCTGCCATCAGGATCAAGCTTCCAGCCGGTGGTTTTGTATTCAACCGAGCGATTCTGGTGCTGGAAGGTGGGATAGCCCTTCTTTCCTGGTTTCTTCGCTTTGCAGTTCTCATAGAAGCGAGCGATAGCGAACCAGGCGCGATCCGCACTGGCTTGACGCGCCTGCGAGTTGAGAGCTGCGGCAAAGGAAAACGCTTTGGCAAGAACCGCACAATAGCGTTGGAGATCGTTTTTGTTCACCCCATGAGTCTCCATCCACAGACACAGGCACTTGTTTCTGATGAACTGCACCGTGCGTATGGCTTCATCAATGGCCGCGTATTGTGCTTTGGTGCCATCGATTTTGTACTCGTATTGAAGCAGGTCGTTTGCCCTTTCCTCGTTTCTTCCTATTCTACCTCCTGAGAGCAATGAATGACAAGAGGGGAATTTGAAGCCGACAGTGGACGCAGAGTGTGAGATACCTCTCTGGTGCCTGATAACCTAAGGGATTATCCCAACCCATCGCGCCCCCAAGAGGAGGTGCCATTCTTCCCCGCCATGAATGGAATGGGGCTTTCTGGCTCGTTCACTGTAAGCAGATTTGATATTAGTCTAGCTCGGGCTTGCTTCCCCAGACAGTGAGTATGTTCCAGGTTACGCAAAAATCGGGGTGGCGCATCTCCTTAAGGGCTTGTTGGTAGATGGTCATATAGTCTGGATCTCCACAGCCGCATTTCTGGATGAATGGACGAAGCGTTTGAGCCATAAACATCATATCTTGGTAATAAGCCTCTCCTTCTGGCGTGCCTGCTCGAAACTTCATAGCATGGGCTTTCGTCTGGACCTGCTCACACCCACACTGATCGAGGAGTCCTGCTAGATGGCCAGTTAACCCTGTACTTTCTTGCGTGAAGAGATGACCTGCCCGGAAGAGGGCACACAGAGCCATCCCTAAGAGTTGCATCAGTGCGGGACTGTTGCTCTGGAGAATGACCTCGGTGTCTGTGAGCCGCACAACTCCACCTGGGCGAGTGACCCGTAGCAGCTCATTGAGCATTTTCGGCCATTCCCAGGTGCGCACAAAGCTGAGGCCGAACCGCAGATTGACCAGATCAAAGGAAGCAGCAGGAAAACCGAGTGGGCCTAGTACATCCATGACGTGAAACTCGACCCGGTCATGGATCTGATGGACTTTGGCTTGTGAGCGTGCACACCTGACCATACGCTGGCCGATGTCTATACCCACCAGTGATACCTCTGGATAGGTCTGGGCTACCTCCAAAAGCCAGTTCCCAGTGCCGCAGCCGACATCAAGCATGCGACGAAAAACAGTCGAGTCGGCTTGCTCTGGCAGGACACCGCCCATCCCTGCTGTGATCATGCGATCCTGGATTGTCAAACGGGTGAGTTCTTTCTCGTTCTTTCTCTCTTTAACAAAGTACGTACCGGGATTCTCTTTACGTGGGCTACGACGAGTCGGCATACTACTCCACGCCTTCTTTCTGATCAATTCGCTTGCTTGCAGATCGATCCGCATTCACTCCACTCTTGAGGATGAATATAGCCAAATCAACTGCACATGCAACAAGCGGCCATCTTGCTGATGAGCTTTTTTCTCCAAATCTGATAGAGAGCCATGTCGTGTCATTTGCGTCATATGTTGGCACTGTGCAGCATATTGTGGCCTCGCATACATCCTCAGGCGTACTTCTTGATAAAGCGCTCGATACGAACCAGAGCCTCTTTCGAGCTGATCATAAGCGGTACAATATGCTGCACGCACATAACCTGCACCCGCCGCACCAAAGGCACTACCTGGCACAACGGCTACCTTCTCCTCAAACAGCAACTTCTCGGCAAACTCCTCATCAGTCAGACCAGTACCACCAATATATGGGAAGGCGTAAAAGGCTCCACGCGGCTCACACGCGGGCAGACCGAGACGGTTCAGTCCCTTGACAAACATGTGACCACGGCGCTGATAATCATCATGCATCGCTTGCACGTCTGGCTCTCCGTGACGCAGGGCCTCCAGTGCAGCCTCCTGGGCCGCCGTGCCCGCGCACATAATGCAGTACTGGTGCACCTTGAGCATCGCTGCCATAATATGCGCCGGTCCCGCGACATAACCCACGCGCCAGCCGGTCATGGCATATGCCTTGGAGAAACCATCGAGCAAGATCGTACGCTCCTGCATACCTGGCAAGGTCGCGATACTGACATGCTCGGTGTTGTAGACCAGGCGGCTATAGACCTCGTCGGCGGCAACGATCAGATTGTGCTCGACCGCCAGTCGCGCAATACCTTCCAGTTCGGCACGCGGTACCACGGCTCCGGTGGGATTGTTGGGATTGCCGATTAAGATCATTTTTGTGCGCGGAGTGATCATGGCGGCAATTTCTGCTGCGCGCACAGCAAAATTGTAGCGCGCATAGGTAGGTACCGGTACGGGTACACCTCCCGCCAAAATCACATCGGCCTCGTAGGCCACATAGCCGGGATCAGGCAAAACAACTTCGTCGCCGGGATCAAGGATGGTGCGCATAGCCAGGTCCACGCCTTCACTGACACCCACTGTGACGAGCACCTGCTTCAATGGATCATAGGTCAGACCATAACGCTTCTGCAACATAGCAGCAATCTCTTCACGCAGTTCGAGCGTCCCAGAGTTAGAGGTGTAACGCGTACGTCCCTGCTGAATAGAGTCAATACCAGCCTGGCGGATATGCTCGGGCGTCACAAAGTCCGGCTCCCCCACACCTAACGAAATCACATCTGGCATCGTGTTGATAATATCAAAAAATTTGCGAATTCCTGAAGGTTTGATCCGAAGTACACGCTGGGACAGTACTTCACGCTTGAGTATATCCATAGAGCATAATTTCCTCATTTCTTTTTCATTTGACAGATCACGCTGAGATAAGGCTCACATAAGCTTGTTAAAAGACTCTGCCCAGTTCTTCACTACCAAATGTAACACAGATAAGACCTGGAGACAATGCATCAAACAATAGGTGACACTCCGCCTAGGCGAAAGCCATAGCGGCTTCTTCCCTGTTGCCAGGGTTGAATTTCTCGCATGGTTTCCCAAACGAGCTACGCGAAGAATGATGCCGAAACCTCACTCCCGTGGGCGGTGCCATAGCGCCAACTACAGGGCCTAAGCCCAGATACTTTCTTCGGATGTTGATGGCTCCAACTCCATCCCTATGGTACTGCCACTTACACTCTTTCTTTGTGCAGGTGAAGACCCGTCCGCTTGGTGAAGTCTTGCGCTTGTGCTCGCAGACTGGACAGGTCTTGGAAGTGGAGTGCTCATCTTGCAATTCCACTCTCATCCCCAGCCTCTCAGCTTTATAGGTGAGCTTGTGGCGCACACTGCCAGCAGACCACTGGTGAATCTTCTGATTCGTCTTGGAGCCAACATCCACGTGTTGCCTGAGATCTCGAACGTCGCCTATGACCACGGTTTGTACACCCTCTTCATACAGTGTAGAAACAAGTCGTGTTGTCTGCTTATGCTCGATATCCTTGATTTGATGCTTGAGTTTTCTCAGTTGCTTTTGCTTTGATCTGACCAGCTTCTTTCTTCGACGGGACCCTTTCTTTTTCCTGTCGATTTTCTTGCTCAACGTTTCTTTCAATTTGTTCTGGTATTGCTTCTTCGAACGCAGATACCGCCCGTTGAGGATATGGGTCTGCTCACCATCATGGGAGACAGCCATGTGGATCTCGCCCAAATCTATCCCAGCAACTTCACCACCCATCGGCTTGCACTCCGCTTCCAGCTTGTAGGTAGCGATTGCTTCATACTGCGTTCCGGTCCAGTGAATGACCACGGTCTTGGGTTTTTCCCATTTCCAGGCGAGAATGAGTGGAGCATTTCCCCGTCCATTTGACAGACTCATCTCTCCATTCTCAAGGGTGATGGCAGAGTCCTTGTACTCGATGCGAAAGTACCATCGGCGTCTGCGTGGCGGGTGACTATTCGGGTCGGTCTTGCGGCGTTTCCTCCAGGACTTCAGACTGGCAAAGAAGGCTTGTACCGTCGCATCAGAAGTATGGGCATGCAGCTTCTCCGAGGTGAATATCCTCTCCATCTGAGCACACTTGAGCCAGATCCCCTTATGGCGAACCGTCCGCCAAAAGAAGACCACCGTCTTTGAGTAGAGGTCCCCACACGCATGAGCTAACTCATCAAGTTGCTTGGTCTTGCCAATATGGACCCTTCTGACCTGATACATTAGCGTAGCCCCTTCTGAGCGTCGATATACTTTTGAAGAGTTTCTTGGCTGATAGTGCCTGCGGTACTTGCAAAGTAGGAACGCGTCCACATTGAAGGCAGCTTGAGCAGAAAAGGGAACTCTTTCCGCAAAACAAAGGATGTTTTCCCTTTACATTCCTTTACAACTTCTGCTGCACTTGTAGAAGGAAAGCACCTCACAAACAGATGAATGTGATCTGCTTGGATAGCCAACGTGAGGATGATCCACCCTTTCTCCTGGCACTTTTCCTCAATGAGCTGCTGACATCGCTCAGCTACCTTTCCCACCAGCACAGGTTTTCTCCTTCTTGGACACCAAATGAGATGGTAGACAATCAAATGAACATGGTGTTCATCTCTCTGATATTCAAGTGTCTATAGTATGGTCTAACTATACCATACTATAGACAAAACGCAAAGGCTAAAGCCGGATACGCCTCACCGCTTGGGTTAAAACCTCAGCGGCTTGCGGCAGGCTAAAGCCCTTCTCTGTCAGGGTCTGGCATATATCCCCATCAATATGAATATAAAACAGACCTATCCATCCTCTTCGATAACGACATCCACGGTTTCAAGCGTGAAATTCCACTCGCTCTTGAGCAGCCTGGTGAGTCCAGCGAGGACTTTCTCGGCTTCTGTCCGCTCCACGGGCAAGCCGCGCAGCATGGCATAGACGACGCGATTCCCGACGCCAGCCTCGGTTGCAAGCGTCGGGATCTCGAAATGGTGTTGTGCTCTGAGTTGTGAAAGCGTTGGATTGCTCATGTTCCAGCGTCCTTCTTGATGCGAACACGTATATCATCAAGAGTGTACGTCTGGTTGACACATTGAGAGAATGTGTTCAGGATCTTTTGAGCCAGGTGCACCTCGACGGGAATGCCGACCTCCATGGCATAGACTTCTCGTGGCTGAACCCCGGCCTTCTTCGCCAGATCTTTGAGCAACAGGCTATGCCGTTGCCGTAATTGCTTCAAATTCTGTTTTTTCTCGTTGTTCATCATGGCTTCACTCCCCATGCCGTGATTCCAAAGGAGAGACACACGAAGTTTTGATCATACAGGTCCATCACGAGCTGCCGATACGCCTCATCGAAGACTTGCTCGGAGATGAGGCCAGAAGCCAGCAAGTAGGGTTTGAGCTGAAAAAAGGTGATTTTGACATTTTCGCTGGACGAGTAGTATAAAGGCTCGTCATAGGTGGTATCCAGGATGAAGGGCCGCTTGCCGATGTCTTGAAATCCGGCGTTTTTGAGCAAGGGACCCAGCATATGCACGATGCCCAGCGAACGCCCATCGATGGAAAACGTCCTTCCCTGAAGGCGAAGGGCATCAAAGAGACAGGCGCTTAATTGCTGCAAGGGAACACTATTGGAAATGCCGCCCTCAATTTCGGTCAAGCGCAGCACGCCGCCAGGCTTGAGGATACGCCGACACTCAGCCAGCAGCGCAGGCCACAGCAGGAGCGAGAGAAAACTTTGGATGCAACGCGCGTTGATCAGATCAACAGAGGCATCAGCGAACTGCAGCGGTTGGGCAATGTCCATCTGCTCAAATGTGGCGTTGGCGCGCTTTTGTGACACGGCACGGGCATGAGCGTACTCGATCATGGTCTGACTGAGGTCCACACCGATGACCTCGCTGCGGGGATACTCGTAGGCAACGTCAAGCGCCCAGCTCCCAGGGCCGCACGCAAGATCGAGAATGATGTGCATGGACGCCACATCCTCGCGTTCGGCGAAGAGTCCTCCCATCGCCTGCGTAAAGAGTCGATCTTGTTCTATTAAGCGCGCTGTTTCTGTTGGATCTTCGATGTTCATGGGGTAATCATTTGTCATATGACACCAATCCTTTCTTGCATTTATTGAACGATAGCATTATAGGTATCATAGACAGCTTCCGTTGCAGCTTCTTCTCCAATCATGCTTGCGAGACGTTCACGCTGCTGATCAAGGCTTTTATACTGGTTGTTAATGATACGATGAGAGGCTTTATGAGCTAATCCGTGCAATGCGAGATTCATCGAGAAACACACGGATTCTATCTCTGCTCGCAATTTTGCTACTTCACTTCTATTTTCTGGCATTCTATCCTCTACCTTTCCAAATGTATTCACATCTTCGACTGCACCTATTCTCTGCTGCTCAAGAAACCGTCCTGAGCAGCATTGCGGTATCCTCAAGACAGCGCCGAATCAGCAGAACGCGTTGCCTCAAAGAGGCCCTCGAATGAAGCGACGACACGAGCTGCCGCCGCCTCGGGATACTACTATCAATCAGTACAGACCTGATTGGTGAGTAGCACCAGGAAAGAGTATAGCAGAAATGAAAGAGAGTGAGGTACAAATTATGTAGTAACGTTACGGAGATTGTGTTTCGTGTTTTCTGATATACATTTCGTTACCCATCAGAGAGAACATCAGGTAACAAAAGGAAACTAGTAAGCATAAAAAAAGCACGACCTTTATAATAGGCCGTGCTTCGACTCAGTGATGCTCTCACCAGCGAATAATGTCCTCGCGTAAATTTCTTACCTGTTTCTCTCCAGGCCATATCGCTTGCATCGTCTTGTATGCTTGAATAGCATCGTTAAATTTCTTGTCACTTTGCAGCGTTTTTGCTCCCTCCATACCCTTCTTCCACAGGAGAATACAATGCTGCATATCGCGTTTGCCATCATCGCGGCACACTTCTGCTGTCACCGAGTCGAGAAGCGCCTCAAAGCGACATGAGAGCGGGATAGTTGAATCACCTGTATGGTGTGTCTCTATTTGCTCCAAAGCGTCAACCGCCTCTTTGTACAAGCCAAGATGCGCGTGCGTTGAACCATCATTTAAGAGTAAGTTCCCTACACTGTGATCGATCCAGATCGGGACCTCCTCGCTATCAGATTGAGCGAAAAAAGTGGTATGTGCTTCCTGGAGAGAGCGTAGGGCATCTTCTTTGTGCCCCTCATGTGCTTGATAGGTTGCCAGTCCAGAATAGACATAACTATAGGCTAATTGGGGGATGGGGTCTTCCGCTGGTTTGGAGAAGACGGATTTTTGCTTCTGTCTGTCCCCGTTGTCTCTTTTGTCCAGGAGAGACTTTGCTTGCTCTGCTGCAAGTAATGCCTGTTTCCATTGATTGTTATTCCACAACGCAGCAGCATTTAAGCGCAATGTCGTCATATGTAAAAGCAGGTTCTCAGCGGTGGCACAATAGGACTCAGCCTCTTGTGCATAAGAAAGGGCTACCGCCGTTGTTGCGACATCCCAGGCCAGGGCTGATTTCAACAAGAGACACTGTACCAGGAGGTTAGCCGCCGCTTTTTGTTGGGTGGTGGGAGCCGTTTGGACAATGGCCTTGAGGGTGGGAATGTACTTTGAGACGGTCTGATCAGTAAAGGCTAACTTGTCCCCTCTCCGAAGATACCAACACGCAACGATGCCAGCGGCACATTGCGCTAAAATATCTTCTATCGGACTTTTGAAGACTGCTCCAAGTACAGAGAGTTTCGACATATCAATAGGTAAGAGGGCAAGACTCCGCAAAACATTACGGCGACTCATGATTGCATCCATTGTGTTATCATCCTCAAGCTCCACCATAATAGCTATTTGGAGCAAATGATAACGGGCATCGCGGTGTGACCAGTTCCAAACCATTATCTCTATGCGCCTGAGTACATGCCGCTTGCGGAATGCTTCAAGTGCATCATTGTCAGGCTCCTTCGTTTTCTCTAAATCCGTGATGGTCTGTACATCAACGGTGAGTTCAACGAACCCTAAATCGCGTGCAGACATGCCATAGAGCGTGCAGAGTTCCCGAAGGTGGCACGGTTGCGGGACATCGCCCCTTTTTTCCCACCGATGGACAGTAGCCTTACTTACTCCAAGCTTGCGTGCCACTTCCTCTTGCGAGAGATGCAGCCGTTCACGCGCTGCGATTAACTGTGGTCGTTCTGTCACACACACCGCTGATAACTGTGCCCGTTCCATGTTATCTACCCTCTTCGACTCTGCTCTGTAATCTTCTGGCCTCTATTCTATTTTCCGACAACAGGATACCATGATATCACTGTCTTTGTCGAGTATTGCTCCCCACTTGCATCTTTAGACGCCTAAGCCTCGCAGCTTCTTAATGATGTTGGGCAACACGGCAATGACTCTTTCAACATCATCCTCTGTGCTCGCTTTGCCGAGTGTGAGACGCAGGCTGCCATGCGACCATTCAGGCGATAGACCCATAGCGATCAGGACGTGCGAAGGCTCGACAGAACCAGACGTGCAAGCTGATCCCGATGAAGCCGCGATGCCTAATAAGTCCAGGTTGAGCAGAATCGATTCGCCCTCCACACCCTCGAAACAGAAACTGGCACTGTTCGGCAGGCGTTCGCTCGGATGACCGGTAAGACGGGTGCCCGGGATAGTCAGGATGCCTGCGATGAGGCGATCACGGAGAGCCTGCACGCGCGGCGTGACAGTTGGTAGATCCTCGTAGGCCAGACACAAAGCGGTCGCAGTACCCACGATACCGGCAACATTCTCCGTACCCGCACGACGTCCACGCTCCTGCGAGCCACCTTGCAGTTGGGGCAGGATACGCATCCCCTGGCGCACATAGAGGATACCCATGCCCTTGGGTCCATAGAACTTATGGGCCGAGAGCGAGAGCATGTCGACATTCAGTGCACTTACATCAAGCGGCAACGCTCCGCCAGCCTGCACGGCGTCAACGTGGAAAGGGATCTTCCTGGCGCGACAGATACGCCCGATCTCTGCAATAGGCTCGATAGTGCCGACCTCGTTGTTCGCGTACATGATCGAGACAAGCACCGTTTGATCGGTGATGGCGTGCTCAACGTCATCAGGATTTACACGCCCACACTCGTCAACTGGCAGATAGGTCGTATTGAAGCCAAAGCGGTCCAGGTATTGGCAGGTGTGCAGCACGGCATGATGCTCGATAGACGAGGTGATGATGTGCTTGCCCTTCTTCTGTGCAGCGAAGGCCATACCCTTGATCGCCAGATTATCACTCTCAGAACCACAACCAACAAAGGCAATTTCCGTGGCACGACAATGCAGAAGTGCCGCCACCTGCTCACGAGATTGATCAATCGCCTGCATAGCATGACGGCCTAAGGTGTAAATGCTGCTCGCGTTGCCGTACTCGCTGGTGAAGTAGGGCAGCATCGCATCCAGCACACGCGCATCTAGCGCGGTCGTAGCTGCATGATCAAGATAAATGATGCGCTCTGGCATACTGTTGTGTTCCCACTCTTCATAGCTATTCCTCGACAAGAGGCTCATCAAAGTTAATATGTTTATATACTTCGTCCATTGTAATATGCACATCAATACTGGATAGCCCGATCTCCCCATCAGGACCATACAACGCATAGATCCAGGTAACACCATCTTCCCCACGCCGATAAACTTCGACATGCCGCGCAAACTGGCTCACGAGCATAACCTCCTGCACAGATGGGCAGGACTTATACGTCTCCAGCCTTCTGCCTCGATCAACGGCTTCTGTGCCAGGAGAGAGCACTTCAACTACAATTCTGGGGGATTGAATGAGCTTAATGCCACGCCGCCTATCCGCAATGTCACAACTCACGGTCACATCAGGATAGTAATAATCTGCTCTGCCATCCGCTTTCATACCAACAAGGGCCTGCACATCCGAGCCGAAAACAGTACAAGGACCAGATGCAAAATGAGCATCTATTGCATTAGCGACATTTCTGGCGATGCGGCCATGTTCTGCCGAATCACCGGCCATCAGTCGCGCAACACCATCCAGATATTCATATTTCACGTCGTGGGTACTCCGGTCGAGTTGAAGATACTCCTGGACGGACATTGAACCACCCGGCGGGGATTGTCGTTGTCGTGGATCGGTCGTCATTTATGCTCACTCCTGCACTATCCCTACCAATATCTCTTTATCCCATTTTACAAACCTACAAGCTCTCTGTCAATCTGGAGAGAGAGCAAATTCAGGATGCTTTCGATAGAGTAGCCCTCTTGTTCCCATTTCTTGCGAAACTTCCTGACGCATGCTATTCTCGTACTAATGGTCTAATTCGTTTTTTTTGTGGTTATAACTGAGGGGGATTGTGCGATGGTGCAGCAAGAAACAGACACCGCTCCCAGCCGTGGGACTTTATTGCGCCGCGCCCACGATTTACTAGAGACCCTGGAGCATCCCGTTGCCGAGGAGCTACTCATACAGCATCTTTTTGGTGCCACCAGTGGCAATACGCAGCTCTGGACGGTCCTGTTGCGCAAAACATTGAAAAGCTCGCCACTCTTTGAGCAGGCACGTGAACAGAGCATACAGGGTGAGGTCCTCTGGTCGCTCTCGGCCTGGCGTAGCACGCAAATGCCGCTGGCCGAGGTTGAATTTGTGGTGGTCGATACCGAAACGACGGGACTGCGACCCGGTCCAGATCGCGTGATCGAGCTAGCAGCAGTGCGTGTACGCGGCGGTCAAGCTGTCGATGCATTTCAGAGCCTGATCAATCCTGGCCGACGCATTCCGCCCTTCATCGCACAATTTACGGGCATTACGCAGGATATGCTGCGCGATGAGCCAACGGCCAAAGAAATATTCCCCGACTTCCTGCAATTCATCTCAGGTGTAACGTTGGTTGGACATAATCTAGGCTTCGATCTCAACTTTCTGGCCTACGAGGCGAAGCTGCTGGGAAAATCCTTCCCCATTGATGGCCTGGACACCATTCCGCTGGCCCGGCGTTTCTTGCCTGGTTTAAAGCGCTTCAAGCTCGATATGGTCGCCGCGCACCTCAATATTCCGGCCACCAACCGTCACCGCGCACTGGGTGATGCACAGGTCACAGCCGCCGTTTTCTTACGTATCCTGGAGTTAGCGCAGCAGCAAGGCATTCAGACGTACGGACACTTGCGCCGTCGTTTACAGTTACCAGTGGCATGGAGCGGCAATATCACGCAAGTGACTGCGTCAACGAGAGAAACACCATGGCGTGCCGATGATAAGCTCGCTACAGCGGCTGCCGCAACACGTCCCACGGGCACATTGCTACTCGATCCAGCCTGGAAGCGGGACTTCCCAGAGTTGCCTGGCGTGTATCTGATGAAGGATAGTAATGGGCAGGTGATCTATGTAGGCAAGGCCAAATCGCTGAAAGATCGTCTTAGCTCCTACTACAGCCAGCCCCTGGGCTACACCCGCAAGATGGATGGACTATTGCAGAATATCAAAGAGATCGAGACACGAGTGCTGGGTTCAGAACTTGAGGCCCTGCTGGTCGAGTCACGTTTGATCAAAGAATTGCAGCCCGCCTACAATGTGCAGTTGCGCAATTACGAATTATACCCCTTTATCAAAATCGACATCCAGCATGCCTTTCCACGCGTGTATGCAACTCGTGAGGTAGCCGCTGACGGCGCATGTTACTTTGGTCCATTTCGCAGCAGGCACATGGTTGACCTCACGATTGAACTGGTGCAGAAAATCTTTCCCATACGCACCTGTACGCGTAGTCTGCCACCCCAAGCGAAGCCATCCGATCCCTGTCTGCGTCTACACCTGAACCGTTGTCCAGGCCCATGCCGTGGCGATGCGGATGCGACCGCCTATCTCAAAGTCATCGAACAAGTGCGCGCCTTTCTGGGTGGTGAGAGCGAGGATCTGCTTGAGCGACTGCGTCGCCAGATGTTTGATGCCGCCCAGAGCCTCAATTTCGAGCGGGCTGCCTGGTTGCGTGATGCCATTCGCAGCGCCGATGAGGTGTTGATTGGGCAGCGACTGATCACGGGCGCAGTCGAGGCTAATAATCTCTTTATTGTGTACCCTTCTGCACAGGAGGGTCATGACGAGATTTTCCTGATTCGCCATGGTCGCCTGGTACAACAACGCTGTATCCCTCACGAACTGGCTGCATTATCTCATGCCGTGAGTGAACTGCTCACAGTCGCGTTACAGTTGGGTGAGCCACCCAGCATAGTAGGCAAAGCTGAAGTGGACCAGATTAATATTATCAGTCGCTGGCTGCATCGTCATAGCGATGACCGGGCTTTTTTCCCTTTCCAGGAAGCTCTGTTAGATGAAGATGCTGCCCGTGAGCTAACAACACAGATGTGGCGCGAAATTGAATTGGCGCGCACAACTCATTTGACGCTGCCAGAAGAGTAATCTGCCTGCTCCTGAAGGTGCTTGCTCATTCTCACTGGGGTATACCTTTGCACAATTCAATCCTGTTGTGCATGCTGTCTCTTTCTTTCCCCCTTTCCCCCTTTTCTTTCTCCTGTCTGGCAGCTATACTTGTCTTATCACGCTCATTCGATCCGAAGGAGAAAGGCATGAAACGCAGCTTTGAGCAAACCAAGACCCCTGAACTTCCTGGTATTGCTCCTCACACCTCCCATCCTGATCAAGGTTCTTCCGATTTTGGTGATGTCACGCGCCACCATCATGCCTTTCTCAACACTTCTCCAAGCACAGAGCAACAGCATCGCCGAATGCATGATGCCGGGTCTTCTCAGTCCTCGCTAGACGACCAGCCGCATCCCGAGGCAAGCAGCCTTACTAAGCCAGCACTAACAAAGACAGGGGCTGTTACTGCCTATCAAAGAGCGCGTAGAAACAGAAAATTAGTTGAATTCAAGCAAAATGGGCAATACCAAACAACATTGGGTTTAATTAATGAATATAAAAAAGAAAAACGCATAATAGTTAAAAATAGAGTAGAATATGCAAATTTCCTTCTAAGTCAGAATGGTATAAATGATAAAGTTACTCAAAGAACAAAGGCTAAATCTATTTTAGAGAAAGTAAATAGTATAAGAATAACAAAGGGAGAAAATGATATTAGCTTTGATGAACTGGATAATCTTGCCAAGGAGTATATGAAACAAGAAGAGTCGGATGTTCCTGATATAAGTGGTCTCACTGAGCCAACCACGGCAATGAAAACGGCTTTTACTGCCTATGAAAAAGCTCGTAGAAGCGGCAAATTATCAAATCTCAAGCAGAACAAGAAACAATGGAATTTAGCAAAACAATTCCGCTATTTCGAATACAGAGGCATTAATAATGATAAACATCAAAAACGTAATAATCTAAAAAATCGGGCTATGGTGAAGAATAGAGTAGGTTTTATAAATGCATGTGGAAACGATATTCCTGGCTATAAAAAAGTTCCGCAGTCAATAAATCAAGAAAAAGCTTTAGCTACAATAAATAGTATCAGATCTCATCAGGGGAAAGAACCATTGACATGGGAGAGACTGAACAAAAAAGCGCAGAAGTTCGGTAAGGATGAGACGTATGTAGATAGCTCCGATACTGCTCCTAACACCTCCCATTCTGATCAAGGTTCTTCCGATGTTGATGATGTCACGCGCCACCATCATGCCTTTTCAAACACCCCCTTTTCACGCACAGAGGCAGGGGATGCTCTAATGCTTCTATCACGCTCGTTGAATCCTGCTAAACCCCCTGATACTTGTCCTAACACCTCCCATTCTGATCAAGGTTCTTCCGATGTTGATGATGTCACGCACCACCATCATGCCTTTCTTAACACCTCTCCAAGCCTAGAGGAACCGGAGGATCAGCATCCCGAGGCAAGCAGCTTCACTGAACCAACACTGACAAAGGAAGAGGCTTTTGCTGCCTATAAACAAGCATGTAAAAAAAGGAAATTAGCAGAATTCAAACAAAAAAAGCAATATAAAATAATGTTGGAGTTAATTAGTGAATATAGGAAAGAAAAATATATAGTAACCAAAAATAGAGTAGAATATACAAATTTCCTTCTAAGACAGAACGATATAGATGGTAAAGTTACTCAAAAAACAAAGGCTAAATCTATTTTAGAGAAAGTAAATAGTATAAGAATAACAAATGGAGAAAATGATATTAGCTTTGATGAACTGGATAATATGGCAAAGGAGTATATGAAGCAGAAAGAGCGGGATGTTCCTGATACAAGCGGTCTCACTGAGCCAACTACGGAAATGCACACGGCTTTTAATGCTTATAAAAAAGCATATAAACACGGCAATTTAGTAGAATTTAAGCGGAACGAGGAACAATGGAATTTAGCAAAACAATGGCGCTCTTTCAAAGGCAGAGATATTAGTGAGGATAAAATCAAAAAAGGTAATGATCTAAGGAATAATAGAAGAGATTTTATAAATGCATGTGGAAACGATATTCCTGGCTATAAAAAAGTTACACAGTCAATAAATCAAGAAAAAGCTTTAGCTACAATAAACAGTATCAGGACTCATCAGGGAAAAGGAGAATTGACCTGGGAGAGACTGAACGAAAAAGCGCAGAAGTTCGGTGAGGATGAGGAGTATGTAGATACCTCCGACGAGGAGGAATAAGCTCTTCAATGCAAGCTTCCATCACTGATGGCAACATTTGCATCATCTCACCCAAAAAGAGACTGGGGTTTTGCGGCAGGCTGAGATGCGCTGCTATAATAACTAAGCTGATCATCTCACACCGCAGAGATAATGGTCATATTGCCTTGCAGTCAGATGAACCGAAGGCGAGAAACGCCTGCGCCGCCAGAAGAGTAATTTGCCTGCTCTTGAAGATGCTTGTTCATTCCCATTGGGGTATACCTTTGCGCAATCCAATCCTGTTGTGCATCCTGTCTCTTTCTTTCCCTCTTTTCTCCCTTGACTTTCTCCTACCTGGCTGCTAGACTCGTCCTATCACGCTCATTCGATCCGAAGGAGAAAGGCATGAAACGCAGCTTTGACCAAACCAAGACCCTTAAACCCCCTGATATTACTCCTTACACCTCCCCTTCTGATCAAGGCCCTTCCGGTCTTGATGATGTCACGCGCCACCACCGTGCCTTTAGAGGCACCTCTCCGAGCCAAGAGGAACAGGTTGCTGGCATTCTCCTCTCATTTAAACCACCGGACTCCGAGCCAACAAAGGAAAACGCTTATATTGCCTATCAACGTGCAATTCATGCCGGAGATTTAAAAGCATTTAAGCAGAAAGAGGAACAATGGAAACTAGCCCTTGAATATGCAAAAGAAATGAAACAAGAAGAGCGTCGTAGAAAGAAATCTAGAGTAGAATATACAAATTATCTTCTAAGACAGAATTTTATGGAAGACAAAGTTACTCAAAGGACAAGTGCTAACGATATTTTAGCAAGAGTAAATGACATAAGAGGAAAAAACCAAGAAGAAATTTTAGATTTTGACGGACTGGACAAACTAGCAAGAGAGTATATGGAGGAGACTGCGCGGAAATATCCCGATGTAAGCGGCCTCACTGTGCCAACAGAGGCAATGAAACAGGCTTATACTGAGTATACGCACACAGTAAATAACAAAAGCATGTTAGCAGAATTCAAGCATAACGAGAAAAAATGGAGGGAATACCAACAGTGTAGATCCATTACGGATAGAAGGAAAACTACAACCAGTAATTACTTAAGGGAAAATAGAATAGGCTATATAAACAACCGTGGAAAGGGCATTGATGGTTATGAGAATATCCCAAAACAAGCAAACAAAGAGACAGCTTTAAAGACAATAAATGACATCATAAGAAGTCATCAGCCGAAGCCGAAAGAACCATTGACCTGGGAGAGACTGAAGAAAAAAGCGCAGAAGTTTGGTGAGAATGAGCAGTATGTAGATACCTCCGACGCAGACGAACCTATGGAGGATTCCGACGAGGAGGAATAAGCTCTTCAATGCAAGCTTCCATCACCGATGGCAACATTTGCATCATCTCGCCCTAAAAAGAGACTGGGGTTTTGCGGCAGGCTGAGATGCGCTATAATAACTAAGCTGATCATCTCGGCGGTGCGAGACGAATGATCATCGCAGGTACATAGAGAGACGTGTATCCCCCCCACAAAAAGCGCTGTAGCGAGGAGTTGAAGCATGTTACTATCCGATAAGCGTATTATGGAAGAGATGAAAAACGGCAATATCATTATTGAACCGTTTGACGAGCGTCACCTGGGCACGAATTCTTACGATTGCCGTCTCGGTGAATGGTATTTCCAGGGTGACGCCAACGTCGAAGTCATGCATCTGGACATGCCCGACGAAATTCGCCGTTACTGGGGTGAGCCACGTGAAGCCGCTGGCAAAATTGCCATTCGCCCTGGCACGACCATTCTCGCGCATACGCAGGAAATTATCGGTGGTCACAACGGTTTCCTTGCCAAAATGTACTCGCGCAGTACCGTTGCACGCTCGGGTCTCTCAGTCTGTCGTTGTGCAGGTGTTGGTGATGTTGGCTATATCGGTCGCTGGACGATGGAAATCAGCAATCACACACAGACGACGATTTATGTACCGGTAGGCTTTCGCATTTGCCAGCTCACGTTTGAATATGTGGGCGAGACGCTCAAGGAATATCACGGCAAATATGGTGCCTGTATTCCGACTGGCAACGACACTGGCGTGTCGCACTCCTTGCTGTCAGATGAGCCGAAGGCTAGGCGCGATAGCGGCGTTTCTGACTGCCCAAGCGAGACTGCTGCGCAGTCAGCCAGTCGGATCAGCAAACAGGATCAGCAATGGGGGCCACAGGATATGCTGCCCAAACCGCAGTTCGATTGGGACTATGATGTCTACCGTACAGATAAGGGGAAATAATGGTAGGTCGTTTAATCTCATTTGAGGGTCTGGACGGCGCGGGAAAGACAACGCAAATAGACCTGCTAGAGCGCTGGTTGATAGCTCGGGACATTGCGTATCTGCGCACCCGGGAGCCAGGAGGCACAGCACTCGGTGGAGAGCTGCGGCAACTGCTGCTCCAACGTCCCGATCTCCAGGTCACAACACTCGCCGAGGCATTCTTGTTTCAAGCTGATCGCGCACAGCATTTTGCGACGTTGATCTTGCCTGCATTGGCCGCTGGTACGCTGGTAGTGAGTGATCGTTGCTTCGATTCCAGCATTGCCTATCAAGGGGCCGCACAAGGGCTGGGTACGGAACTTATTGAGCAGCTTTCACTGCTCGCCACGCAGGGTCACGCGCCGGATCTCACGATCTTGCTGGATCTGGACCCAACTCAAGTACAGGTACGGGCTGCCGCGAGGGACGCGACACTTGACCCTACGCGAGTTGCCCCTGATCAGACCGGTCTGCGTTCGGAAATTACTTCAAGTTCGGGGAATATACACCTGAGCAAAGGGACGCAATTTCCGAAACAACAGAGCCGTTTTGATCTGGAGACGGTGCAGTTTCACCAGCGCCTACGACAGGCCTTTCTGACGCTGGCACACGCGTACCCTGAGCGTATCAAAGTCATCAATGCCGCACAACCAGTGCAAGCGATTCACCAGGAGATTGTTCTCACTGGTAGAGCAACACCTAAGCATACATTAATTGCTGTTCTTGCCCTTGGTACAGGTTGTCTCCACACGATCCAGATGTAGCGAACAGACCTGAAGAGTTACTCTGGCTATTTGTTCTGTGCATCATGCAATGACGAGAGCCAGTCATTTAACCGGTAACTACGACCACCCAGCAATTGCCAGGCCCGTGTCAGACCAAGGGCGTAGATTGCTACGAGTAACGGTGCCAGAGCGTCGATGGGAGTGGAATTATGTGGATCAAGTAAAGTGTTGCAACGGTCAAGCTTTAACTCTCCGCCAGATTTGCCGCAAAAAAAAACACAAAAAATTGTTCTCCAACGCCTATTTTTTCTCTATGCTTTAAGCGGTTTTATCCTTTGCGGTGGCCTGCTTCGTCTGTTCCCAAGTTCACATCACAGAAACAGCACTTCCAATTTTTAAACTAAATGCACTCTAAAAAGAGATTTTTATACAGATAAGGTTGCTTCATGGTGTACACAGTCAATCGTTATTATCTCACAACCCACATTGCCCACAAATCTGCGTGGGATAGTTATCTCTCCTATCCAGTTCACGAACCTGAGCATCGCGTTGTCCTCAAGATCTTTGATACAGAATGCCTCAATAGCGCGCTGACCCCTAAAGACATACGGCTCCTAGAAAGACGCTTGCAGCAATTGACACACCCCTCGCTTGTCCCGTTACTTGAATTGGGGGTCGAGCAGGGCAAACCTTACGTGGTCAATGAGTATCTACCGGGTGATTCGCTCCGGAAACGCCTGGATCAGCTCAGCACGCACCGCTTCACGCTTGACGCAGCACTCCACATTATCATCCATATCGGCTATGGCATAGTATTTGCTCATCAACAGCACACAACGCACCAGCATATCAAACCGGAAAATATCTTTTTTAACACGCAAGACGAGGCGCTACTGACCGACTTTAGCCCGGGTGAACTTCTCAGTGAAATCCCTTCCATGCAGCAATTCGATGACCGTACCAACAACTATCAAGCACCCGAGCAACGAGCCAGCACAGGCAACGCATACAGTGATCAATATGCGCTTGGCTGCCTTTTCTATGAAATGCTCACAGGAACACTGCCCTTTACGCTCAACGCTCAGTCTCTTATATGGCAAGCTCCTACCGCTCCCTCGATGCTTGTTCCGACGTTGCCCCACTCACTTGATATGGTAATATTGCGCACGCTCGCAGAAAAGCCCGAGGAGCGCTATGATGATGTAGCGACCTTTCTCGCCACACTCATAGCTGCCACCCAGCAAGACCCTCCTGCATTTCCGTTTGCCCATATTACCCATGTTCAAGACATGTCCGGCGCGCAGGCGGAAAATGTTCTGTTCACCCTGTCACACGTAGCAGACAAGCGACATGAAGAGCAATTAAGAATAGGTTCAGAGAAATCTTCTCGGCATGCAAGATATGCCACATGATCCCTCGGACGAGCAAGCCCCGGCAGATTTCGTCGCAGAAGACGATCAAGATTTCGTCGCAGACATGTCTCTTAACCCTCAGCAACTGATGCAAACCTCGCTGTACGAGCCTCTCGCCACGCAGGACACCTCACAGGCTCCCCTATCCGAGCCTTCGCTGGTACCCCTTGTCATAGAAGACTACCAGGATCACTCCATGCAAGAGTCTCTCATCTTCTCGTTTAATCAGATGGAACAGGCACCAGATATCCTTGCTACGCAAGAAGCCACACCACCGCAGGTGGATTTTTCTCCACCGCAGAATACTTTTTCGCTGATGAGGATGCTACCATCCATTCAGGAAGACCACTTTACGCCAACACCAGATGCAATAGCCGCTTCAGAAGCTCAGACTGTTTCTGCTAACCAGATCCAGGAGCCACAAGACGCCAGCACATACCAGCATGAGCACATCATACAACCACAGCTTGTATCGCCACCAGATCAGATTTCTACACGCAGCTATGCGCAAGCCAGCAGTATAGCTCACGCAACCCACAGGTATACACCCAATAACCAGCTACTCACCGGAGTGCAACAGCGACCGTTTTCACATCATTTACATATTCTGCTGGCTGGGGCATTGCTACTCACCGTTATAGTCACTCTACTCTCATATGTGTTCAATCCGGCTCTCATCGGCATGATGGCGCATGCGCCACAGACGAAACATCCTGTGGCACAAACAAAACCAACTCCCCAACCAACAATGAGTCCACCTACGCCAATGCCACAACCCAAACATCACCCTAAGCCGATACCAGCACCCAAACATCACTCCACGCCCAGCCCCATGCCAACTAGCGTAGCACAGCCCGTGCGCGTTCCGGCACCTGCACCTGCTCCCGCATCTGCTCCCACACCTGCTCCCGCTCCTGCTCCCGCTCCCACGCCTACTCCCACGCCTACTCCTAACCCGACTAGTTGCTTTAGTATAGGCGTTGACAACGTGGATTCAACATCGGCCTTACCGTGGTTCCAACCTTGTGGCTGGACGGCAACCTATGTAATCGTGCATTACACCACCCCCAACATCACTCAGCAGAACTTTTACATGACCTACAACAACAGTACAGGACGTTGGGAATATACAGTCAGCAACATAGATACGGGACAAGTGCTTCAGTACGCGTTTACCTATCAGGTGAATGGGATACAGTACGATACAGCCTGGCAATCATGGACGCAGCCGTAGCTTATTCCGGCACCCTCCTGACGCGTGCCCATAGGCAATTCATAACGCTTCAAGCCGCGCCTTCCGTTTCTGAGCCTCAAGCGACACCGGATCAAGCTCTAAAGCCCTATGCACGGCATGCAGAGCTTCGGCTTTTTGTCCCTTAATACCAAATACCCAGGCTTTGCCATCCCAGGCGGGAGCGTACTGTGCATCACATATCAACGCGTGATCAAAATCCGCCAGAGCTTCATCATAGCGTGCAAACATCGCCAAGCATGTTCCTCTGGCATACCAGATCTCAGCATTGGTCGCATCCAGTGCTACGGCCCGTTCGGCGGCCTGCAGCGCCTCGACATAGCGAATGGCGTTTGATAGCATCTGGCTATACTCCAACCAGAACAGTGCCTGTTTTTTCTGCGCATCTTGCTCATCCAACATCTTATTCATCCCTTACACTCGTTGCGAGCGTTGCCACTCTGCCACAACCTGTTCATATGTTTCCCACGTATCAACATCATAGCGTGCCATCACACCTCCCAGTTCGACTGTAGCCACATCCTGGCGATGCTGCTCAATGACGCGCCGTCCGCCCTCGTCGCCAGATACTGTGACGAGTTCAGGAAACAGGCTGGCGTCAAACAGCACAGGGTTGCCGCGCTTACCCGCATAGAGCGGTACAATAATGCGTTTCTGTGTCGTCTGTCTGGTCGCAAGCAAAGCATTGATGATCTGTGCCGTCATCAGAGGTTGATCGCCCAGTAGGATCAGAGCAGCAGTGATGGTATGTGCCAGCTCATCATCATACATAATGTGGCGTATCCCTACGCGCAGTGACGTACTCATACCCTGCTGGTAATCAAGATTCTCGACCAGTTTTATCGCTGGATGCTGGTTATATGTGGCGATGCTCTGACTGACCTGCTCGGCTTGATGTCCCAGTACGACGACAATCGGTCGCGCCTGCGATGCCAGGGCAGCATCAAGCGCGTGAGCCAGTACCGGTTGATTGCCAAGTGGCAAGAGCAACTTATGGCGTCCCATTCCCATACGACTGGAGCTGCCCGCAGCCAGAATAATGGTGGCTATGTATGTGTTCATACATTGCACTTGCTGCGCCTTTCTGTCGTCTGCTTGTTATCTGGTGATGGCGTTGTCCTGCCACTTATGCCGCTACAACTATACCATAGTTAGAGAAGAGAATGGATGAGGGCTTCTACAACAAACCCGGCTATGATATGATAATGGTGGAGATAATACTATTGAGCAGCATACAACCCTATGATTAGAAAAAAAGCCGAGCAGCTTGATCCAGTTGTCGTGATCAACGCATACGCGCAAGGTGTATTCCCCATGGCAGACGCGTGGGGCAAGATCAGTTGGTATGCACCAGATCCTCGTGCCATCCTTGAGCATGACGACCTGCATGTCACACGCACGTTACACGCAACCATACGCAAAGGCATCTATCAGATTCGCATGGATACAGCCTTCGAGATGGTCATGCGTTCCTGTGGTGGACGAGAAGAGACCTGGATCAATGCCGAATTTATTAAGACGTACACCGATCTTCATTACGTGGGCTTCGCGCATAGTGTCGAGGCATGGCGCGCGGGCCAACTCGTCGGAGGACTCTACGGCATCACCCTTGGCGCTGCATTTATGGGGGAAAGCATGTTCTCCCACGCCTCCGACGCCTCAAAAGTCTGCCTGGTCGCCTTAGTTGAACATTTAAAAGCGCGTGGCTATACCCTCCACGATACCCAATTTCTCACACCGCACCTGGCTACCCTGGGTGTCACAGAGATCTCACGCCGTACCTACGAAAAACGTCTGCGTGCAGCTTTACGCCAGCCTTGCACATGGAGCGATTAGCGTTTGCAAGCCAGCGAACTTTGTCAACTATACTATTGCATGCCCTCTATCGCTGCTTCCTCCTCCTCATACTCCTCCCATTCCATTTCGCGCTGTACCTGTCGCTTCTCATCCGCCAATCTGGTCTTCTCTTCAATCTGGCCCAGCCATTTGAAGAATAGCGGCGTCATCACACCCAGATCCACAAAGCCTGGTATCATCAACAGAGCACCCGCGACCGTTTGATCCGCGAAGGCCGAGAGGTTCATTTGCGCTGGTATCACATAATGTGGATACATCGTCGCGCCGCTGAAGACCAGGATGAAAGCAAAAATATCCACCGGCTGTCCATCAAAAAAGGCGTAGGCCATCTGTAACGGATAACCTATCATGTGCACCTCTTCCGATGCACCAATCAATGGACTCCAGTTTAACAGCGAGGTAAAAAAGATGCTTAGCATCATCATCTCATACAACGAGCTATTTGCCATAGCATCTGCATACAAGAGCGGTGTATGCCAGAGCAGAAATGTCAGGTTGAAGAGCAGCGAAGCGACGATAGGCTGTACGAGCGTACGCACAATCTGGCGTACCACTGGCAAACCGAGCAATAGCTGTAGTATAACGTCGGGACAGGCAGCCAGCATCAAAGGGGCGCACGCTGTCGTCAAGATGACAGCCTGAGCCATATGTACCGAAAAAAGCTGTGTACGTGCAATCGTATTAATTGGGGTTAGCAGCAATCCTGCCGCAATCACCACAGCCACCACAAAGCACGTGATATGATACCAGCGTATCGTCGGTACCTGTGGATCTCGCGCATGGTGGACATGCACGCGCCACAGTCCTAGAGCATAGAGCAGGACTAACGCCGCTAAAAAAATAACGGTCCCCAGTCCCCAGGACCAGACCGAAGATAGACCATCAAACATAGACAAACTCCGCAAAAGGACCAACTAGGTCAGTTTTTACACCTCGGATCGAGGCATCAAGCAGTTGAACAGGATGCAACGCCGGGATAGGCGTACCCAACCGCTGCAAGGAAGCACTGATTTGTAGCAGACAACCAGGGTTAGCAGTAGCAATCACGTCCGGCTGCACGCGCAGAATATTGTGCGCCTTGCGCTCACCCAACTGGCGGGCGGTTTCAGGCTCTAACAGGTTATAGGTACCCGCGCTACCACAGCATACATCAGCTTCGAGAATATCTGTCAGCTCGATACCAGGAATCGTACGCAGCACCTCACGTGGCTGTCGGCGCACTCCCTGCGCGTGCGCAAGGTGGCAAGCATCGTGATAGGCTACACGCAGGTTGATGGGATGACGCGGCGCAACAGGTGCCAGTTCTGCCAGCAACTCTGAGATATCTCTTACCGAGGCCGAGAACGCCCGCGCGCGCTCGGCGTATAGCGGATCATCGCGCAGAAGATAGCCATATTCTTTCAGATTAGAGCCACAACCGGCTACGTTGACCACGACCGTATCAACAGCCCATGCTTCAAATGTATCAATCAGGTTACGTGCGAAACGCAGTCCCTCTTCCTCGCGTCCAGTGTGAATGCTCAATGCACCGCAACAGCCCTGCGCCGGTGGCACAACTACATCGCAGCCCTCTGCTGTCAGCACACGTATGGTTGCCGCGTTCACTTCAGCGAAGAAGACGCGCTGAATGCAACCACTGAGCAAGCCGACACGCCTCCTCTTTGGCTGCTTCGCCTGGCTAAATACCTCTGGTCGTGACAGCAACGTACTCAGGTGAACCGGTGGCATGATTGCTTCCATGCCCAGGAGCCGTGCTGGCAACCAACGTCTGGCAAACGGCGTTTCGAGCAGACGGGCTGCCCCACTTTTCTGATAGAGCCACAAGATAGGCGTCAATAAACGTAAACGATTGGGATAGGGAAAGAGGCTGAAGATGAGCGAGCGGAACAAACGATCCCCTGGCGTACGCGCATGGTTGCGCTCAATCTGCGGACGCGTCGTCTCGATGAGCTTGTTGTATTGTACGCCCGACGGACAGGCCGTCACGCAGGCCATACAACCCAGACAACGGTCGATATGCGTCGTAAATGTATCTGTCATGCCAATGCCGCCCTCGGACGCCATCTTCATCAGTTGGATACGTCCACGCGGCGAATCCATCTCTTCTCCCCACAGCAGGTACGTCGGACAGGTAGTAAGGCAGAAGCCGCAATGCACACAATCAGCTAATAATTCAGGATCGGGTGGATGATGGGTGTCAAAGGCAAAAAAATGTCGCTCTTCCTTTGCGGCAGATAACCGGCCATCTCTATCATGTGTATTTCGTGTATTCACAGTTCTGTGAGACAGAAACGTCTCGCAACGTTTCCGTTCCTCCTTTCTGCTTTCTGCGAGTAGTTAGATGCCACCCACAAAGCGTCCGGGGTTTAAGATAGTGTGTGGATCAAAGCGGGCTTTCAGGCTACGCACTACTGACAGTGCTGGCACAGGTCCCCATACATCAATGTTGCTCGTTAAATCTGGTGCGGCATCTATCACCACCAGACTTCCCTGTCGCTCAGTCGCTACACAGCGCAGTTCTTGCACTGCACGTATGAGATATTCTTCATCACCCGTTATATGCACAAATATTATGCCATGCCCGGCATACGCATGCCATGTCGCCTGCAATGATAGCTGTGAACAGAGCTGCTCTAGATGCGTTAACCAGGTTGCCAGGTCCGTGGGCAACAGGCTAGCTTTAAATGTGAGCTTCGATTGGGTCGTATCCGCCAGCGCCTTAGATGGTGATACAGGCGACCAGAAAGACTTCTCCGCGTCATCATGCAGGATACGCCAGGCTTGCAGTACCTGCCCGATCTGGCGCGTTGCCGCAACAACAAACTCAGCAGCCTGTGCATCGGCGGTTTCCTGGCTCATCTCGAAACGCACACCCATGCTATACATGCCGTTTTGCGTCGTGTCTCCGTGTATATTTATCGCCGTAGGAACAAGCGTTGATCCGATGATGTGTACCGCCAGATCACAGCAAGAAGCCAGGGCTGACACCGTGAGATAGACAGTGCGCGACGCGGCTGGCAGTGGATAAAGCCGGAAGGAAGCCGATACAATTATGCCAAGCGTGCCCAGTGCACCAGTAAACAATTTGGGCAGGTCGTAGCCAGCAACGTTCTTGACAACTTTGCCGCCGCCTTTGGCGATGGTGCCATCAGGCAGAACGACACGTATACCAATGATCTGGTCACGCACACCGCCATAGCGCAGGCGACGCGGACCTGTAGCATTTGTGGCAACAATTCCACCGATTGTCGCGGCGGGATCAAGTTCTGGATCAAGGGCCAACCATTGTTTTTGCTGTGCCAACGTTGCCTGTAACGTCGCTAGAGGCAATCCTGCCTCGACGGTAACGGTCTGGTCATGTGGTGCATGCTCGATAACCTGCTGCAAGCGTACGGTACTCAAGAGAATATCAACACGCGTTGGTGGCGCACCTAGCGCGAGTTGTGTGCCGCCTCCACGCGGCAGTACACATAACCCTTCTCTATGAGCAAAAGCGAGCACGGAAGCAACTTCGGCCTCACTGCCTGGCTCTACGACAATTTGTGGTCGTACGCCTGCTACGGCATCCATGTCCTCGGCCAAGTGGAGTTGTCCCTCTACCAGTGGCTCAAGTGCAGCTTGTAATGATTGTAGTGAAAGGTGCATACACATTCCTTTTCTTCAGGCTGGCTAAAAACGCTCTATGATCCCTGCTGCCTCCAATGGATGTGGATAGTAGGGACCGGGAGTTTCGCCACACAGACGCGGTGTCGGATACATCTTATCGGGGTTGCACAGATTTTGTGGATTGATAGCACAACGAATAAGCTGGTGCGTAGCCATGTCTGCTTCGCTAAACATAAATGGCATATACGCCTTCTTATCCATACCGACGCCGTGTTCTCCGGTAATACTTCCACCATGCGCAACACAACTGCGTAAAATTTCTCCAGCCAGTTCTTCAGCGTGCTGCTCAGCACCTTCGACACGCTGATCATAGAGCACCAGGGGATGAAGATTGCCATCGCCTGCGTGGAAAACATTGGCAACGCGCAAAGCATATTGAGCGCTCAATGTTTCGATCTCGCGCAGCACCTCCGGCAAGGCGGTGCGCGGCAATACGCCATCTTGCACAATATAATTCGGGCTAATACGTCCCATCGCGGCAAACGCGGCCTTGCGTCCCTTCCACATCAGCGCGCGCTCTTCCTCGGTACGGGCCAGGCGACACTCGTTGGCTCCCGCACGCTGGCAGATAGCCTCGACCTGTGCGAGTTGCTGCGCTATTTCTATGCGTGGTCCGTCTAACTCGATCAGCAAGATCGCGCCTGCAGCCAACGGAAAGCCAGCGTGGACCGCTGCCTCACAGGCCTCGATAGCCAGCTTGTCCATCATTTCTACGGCAGCGGGCACAATCCCAGCAGCGATAATACCTGAGACCGCCTCGCCAGCGACATCGGGATGCGCGAAAGCTGCCATGACGGTTTGCACAGCCTCTGCTTTGCGGACGATACGTACGGTAATCTCAGTGACGATACCCAGCGTACCCTCGGACCCTACAATGATGCCAGGCAAATCATAGCCGGGTGTGTCAAGCGTTGGGCCGCCAGCTTCGATCAGTTCTCCATCCGGTAACACAAATTTCATGCCCAGGACATGATTGACGGTAAAACCATATTTCAGGCAGTGAGCACCGCCAGAATTTTCGGCAATGTTGCCACCAATAGAGCAGACCTGCTGACTGGAAGGATCGGGAGCATAGTAATAACCGTGAGGAGCGACACGCTGCGTCACCCAAAGATTGACGACGCCCGGCTGGAGCACCATGCGCTGGTTGGGCAGATCAACAGAGAGGATCTGGTTCATACGAGCAAGCGAGATGACGATGCCATCTGCTACGGGCAACGCACCACCCGAAAGTCCTGTACCCGAACCACGTGGTACGAAGGGAATGCGTTCACGATAACATATACGGACAACGGCCTGGACTGCTGCGGTAGTGGTAGGCAATACTACCAGTGCAGGTTTTACACGAAAACTGGTCAAGCCATCCGATTCATAGGTTCGTAGTTGCTCGTGTTTTTCTATAACTCCTTCATTCCCTACAACTGCGCGCAATTCTGCAATAATCCCTGCTGTAAGCATTCGCATCTCCTTGATACACACTGCACTGACTCCATTGTCGCTGCGACGCATCTCTCTGTATATAGTATACAAGGAAGCTGGCGTTAAGGCTAGAAGGCATGCCATCAGAGGCAGGACCATTAGTCATACTCAATGATAAACTGACGACATCCTATGGCACATTGGCATCTCAGCATCTAAACCTGCTCTTGACTATCGTAGTTTGTCAGCATTATACTTTATCTCACCATTTACATAAAATATAGCGACGGATAGAAAATTTTGTTCTATAGTACTTTGTATAAGAAATAATCTAATCACAGTCCGGTAATCAAAATGATTGGATTAGATCAAATAAAAGTGGTTTGGTTAGGAAGGGTTGTATTCATGCCTCTTACAATGTCCCTGACACGCGAGCAGATGCTTATAGAGATGGATCAGGCGATTGTTGATGAAATCGCAAAACAAAGCCACTCAAATCGCGCTCACCATATAGCTACAGATGGTAAACTTATCGCCGATGATGGGCGCAGAATTAACAGAAGAGCAGCAGCATTATCACCGGCAGAAAATCGCACTTGACCAATCGCAGCAATTGTACCAATCAGAATTACACGCTCTTAACATACAGCAACAACAATTGGGGGCACGGCAAGCAACGCTTGATCAGCAGATGCGCGACATGGAGAAAAAAATCGTCGAAAATGCCCGTGTGGTGGGAACAACCTTGACTAAGACCTATATGAACCAGACAGTGAGCGGTCGTCGCTTCGACACTGTGATCCTCGATGAGGTCTCGATGGCACCTATGCCACTCATCTACTTAGCCGCGAATCATGCAGATCGTTCCGTCACCTTTAGCGGTGATCCTGAACAGCTCGCGCCTATTGTTACAGCAGAAACGGAGATAGCAAAAAAATGGCTTGGTGGTGATCTCTTTAATTTGAGAGGAGTGTCGCTGGAAAGTGCCAGTCAGGGCATTGAGCATAGTGCGTTGTTGAAAATCCAATCGCGTATGCATCCAAAAATTGCAAGTATTGCTAATACATTGGTCTATCAAAACAAACTCCAGCATGCCTTCGACGAAAGTACGGTCAAACGTATCTCCCCTTTGCCAGATGCTCCTCTAGTACTCTGCAATACACAGGATGCCGCGCCAACGAGTTGCGCGACAACAAGTGGTTCAAGGACGAATTATTATCATGCACTCTGTTGCCTGGAACTAGCAAAAAAAGCGCTACACGATTTACCAGAGGCAAAATCAGCAACTACACCTCTCGTTGGTATCATCACACCGTATAGAGCGCAAGCAAAACTTATCCAGAGCATGATCAAAGAGGCCAGGCTACAGAATACTGTTCAAGCTGGGACCGTTCATCGCTTCCAGGGTCTAGAATTTGATGTTGTGATTTTTGATACTGTCACCGCCTCAGAAACAAGACCAAGCGACTTTCTCTCCGGGACAAAAGGATCGGCTAGCATGCGTATGATTAATGTAGCCATTACGCGTGCAAAACACAAATTATTTATTGTTGCCCACTACCAACATATCCTACAAATATTTCCAGCAGACTCAATATTGAGATTAGTTGTCCAGCATGCCGCTAGATCCACGATATGCTCATCCCTTAATATAGTAGGTACATCTCTCGCTACTGCACAGCAAAAAGCGCGTGTGCAACGGATACAACCTGAACAAATCCTTAGTCATGTCTTAAAGGAGGAGAACAATCTTATCCTACTGACTGCGGGGAAAATAGAAGATGAGAATATCAAGCAATATAACGAAAAGACGTTCTATAGTGCGCTCAAACAAGATTTGCGCATGGCTCGTCAAAGCATTACTATCGCCAGCCCTTACCTAACGGAAAACCGCGTCAAAGAATTGCTTCCTCTGCTACTTGAGAAGCAAAAGCAAGGCGTAAAAATAACCATTTACACCAAGCCACTTCAAGAATGTGAGTGGTGGCATCAAAAAGCAGCGCCAATGCTGCTCGAACGCAGGTCTACAATTGACTTATTGTCCACAGATGCATCAAAAAGCTATTATGCTGGATGAAGAGATGCTCTATCATGGCAGCTTGAACGTGTTCTCACAACACGAATCTGGCGAGAGTATGCTACGCGGGAAGAACCAACATCAGATCATTAAAGCCCTCAACGAAGAACTCCAGGCACCAGCTATAACGCAACCAAAGACACCTACTATAACCAAAGATGAGATAGACAAGCTGAAAACGATCCCTATTCCTATACATCATCTACCAGAATTAGAATCAAAGTGCGTGTGCGGAAGTCGTTTTATACCATGTTTCTGGGAAAATAGTGCTTTTTACGGGTGTGAAAACTTTAGAAGCTACAAGCATAAAAGCACAGTAAACATTACCAAAGAGAACCTTCAGCAAATACAGGACTTACAAAATAAGATCTGCGTTCAATGTAATAGTCCCCTTGAAATTCAGCTTCAAGGTAGACCGCAACTCATTATACTCAGTTGCAACCAATGCAAAGAAAAACAGTACTTTATGTTTACCCGCTAACCAGATTAGTCATCGACCAGCAAGAACTGCGCAGTGATATGATCTGTAATCAGAATATTGGCGATACCAGCCTTGAGCGCGGCTCGAATAGCAGGCACATAGGCCGGGCTTCCACCTGCAACCAGCACCACCTTAACATTGCTCTGCTGGATTTTCTCTTTCAAGTGCGGAATCTCCAGTCCCGAGAGAACGTAGGGGAACGGGTCCAGCAACTCGTTGATACAGCGGCCAGCCGCGTCAAACACCCAATGATTGATGTCCACAATGGGCCGGTAGGCTTCGACTGCTTTTAGTTGCTCCGGTGAGAGAATGCCACGCGCAATCATATCGTTGTTCGTATGCGGTGTCCACAGGCTCGTCACCAACACGTTCGCTCGCGTCATCATCTGATAAGCATCTTTGACAATCGGTAACTGGCGCGTACGCCGCACCTGCTCATGATCAGGTAAAAATGCCGGGCATGGAAACCAGAGATGATTGGCTCCATAAGCCTGAGCCAAATCATAGGCAATCAAATTCGCATCTCCAAAGCTGGTGCGCGCTTCAACAAAGCCAATGGTCGCCGTTACTTGCATGTGCGGAAGCACTTTCGTTGGTTTCAAATAACGCAAGAGATTGCGCATAAACCTTCTCCCACCAGAGACAGCCAGAATATCGGCATCGGTCAGCATCTGGTCAAGATACTCGGCTGCCGCATTGGCAATCTCAGTCACCACGTCATCCAACTGATCATCGGCGCTAACCACATTCATATTGCGGCCTGCGACCAGCACTAAATCCTGTAAGCCAAGCTGGATGCGTACCTCTCGGGACAAATTGCGCAAATAGCCCGTACGTAAATCAGGGACAATAGTAATACGCACAATGCCTCGGTCTTTTGCTTTCTGCAAGGCTTTGCTGACTGTTTGCCTGGAACAAAACTCCGTTTCCGCGATGGCTTCCTGAGAATAGCCATCTTCATAATATGTGTATGCAACTCTACGCAAGAAACGCTCATCTGTCAGGAGTCTCGCTTCACTATTTGCCTGAGTATTATCTGGCATATGGCATCTTTCCCTTCACAAGATACAGGTATGCAGTCTCGGCAAGCCAAACGCAAAGGGCTACAAACTCATCCGTTACGTACAGGGTGCCCGTTTCAGCCCCATACTTAACATGCAGTTTAGCTTATGCACAACAGCATAGCGCATGTTGCCTCAAAGAGCAAGACCTCTTGTGGACAAACCATGTTCTACAACGCATTCTACAAGCTCCTTTTGCCCACGAGAGGTCTACTCTATGGCCCATGAGCCGCCCTTTACGCTGGCTTTCAGCAAGATACGTCTATGTATACCATCGCCAGCAAAAACATATAGTAAAAAAACAGCCTGATCGATACAGGCCGTTTTTTTTCAGCAGTATTGCACAGACAAAAAATTTCTTGCGTGTTTCCAACAAATGAGCAAAATTTCACAAATGCCCAACAAATGCTCCATTTTTTGCAAAAGAGTGTAATTGTCTTGCGCGTAACATACACCTTACTATAAACTATGAAAAGACCCCATCAGAGAAAGATGGATACGGAACTCAGAACAAGAAAGCCGCTCTTCTGTTCTCTCCTAGAAGGTTTAAAGAGCCAGGGAGGAAGCCAGTTATGAAAAGACGCATCCTGTTTACTGTAGAAAAGGATCGTGTACTTGTCCCTGTGGGTGAGCCTTGTCCGTTTGGTTGCCGCTATTGTTATACGCGCGGAGGCGAGGTAGGACTCTCACGTGTCAGTGCGGAAGACATTCTCTCTCGTTTTCGGCAATTTGCCTATGAGACTCCTTTCGAGACGATTCAATTTGGCTATGACGGTGATCCGTTTTCTCATCCTGAGCGCGGCATAGCCATGCTTCAACAGCTAGCGCGACTGGGCAAACATGTCAACTTTAGCACGAAAGCATTGCTTGAAGGTCCTACTCTTGCAGCCCTCAGTGACATACATCGCGACATGGAAGGCGCTGGCACTACGCTCAGTGCGCTTGTTTCGCTCAGTTGCTGGGATTCCGCAGCGAGCGTAGAGCCTCATACACCATCTCCGTGTGAGCGTATGCTAACAGTTGCTCATCTCAGAAGCATGCATATACCTGTGTTCATAGCCGTGCGACCGATATTGCCACACATTGCTGACAGCGAATACGAACGTGTTGCAGATGAAGGCATCAGTGCCGGATGTGATGGATTCGTTCTGGGGCCGCTCTATGCCGACGCGCATGGGCAGTTTGTACGTTTCATTCCGCCCGCGCTTCTAGCAGCAGTACCATGTCGTACAGGCACGGTATCCTGGTCTGCCCATGCGCCTACATGGACGCGCTATGAAGATGCAACCCGGCTCCAAAGATTGCTTTTGATGATCGAACGCAAGGGAGGACATACCTTCCTTTCATCAGCAGATGCACTGGCATTGCTGATGAAAGGAAGGTATGTGGCATGATCGAGATTGAATTGAAGTTTAAAATCCCGGCAGATGCTCAGAGGCAGTTTCAGGAAACACTGGAAGCCCTGCCATCCGTGCAAAAAATTGGACACATTGTCAACGCAGATACTTATTATGACACAACAAGCTTAGCTTGCTTTCAACAAACAGTATTTATGCGCATCAGAAACCATACACATCTAGAAGTGAAGTATCATGAACAGCCCGATCCAGCGCATATCTCCTGCATAGAACGGGCGTTTCCATTGCAGTCAGAAGCACCGCAATTAAAAGAAATGCATGCGCTGTGTGCTCGCTTCATTCCAGGATGGCAGGAGACTGATACTATTGAGGAGGCACTTCGCTTGAACGCGTTGATAGCCTTCGCACACGTTGTCAACCGGAGAACCCAATACACCTACGATAACCTGACTTTATGTATCGACCACGTGGAAGGACTCGGAGATTTCTTCGAGATAGAAACGCTCTGCAAAGAGGAAACAGAGATACGGCAAGCTCAAACACAACAGCAAAACTTCGTCTCTGACCTGGCTTTTCCTGGCCTGCAACTTAGCCGGTCTGGATACGTTGAGCAGTGGCTTCAC
Organism: uncultured Chloroflexia bacterium; assembly: GCA_963802635.1. Taxonomy (GTDB): domain Bacteria; phylum Chloroflexota; class Ktedonobacteria; order Ktedonobacterales; family Ktedonobacteraceae; genus CAVTLG01. Next base: position 988,385 of record CAWDJJ010000002.1, read on the forward strand.
CTGCACCTTCCACAGGTTTACCAATAAATAATTTTATGAGTGAGGGTAATTATGAGGCGCTCTATACTGCATACATCGCAATGTATGCACAAAATCACACTCAACTCTTTTCAGGCTGAACGAGGCACGAGCCTAGTAACGCATAACAATAATAGCGAGATAGGTAGTATCTATGCAGTGCCTCACGCTGCCGCGGAAGATGCTACACAGAGCATGTCGCAACCACTCACGCCTGCAATCAAATTTATTCTCGTCATTGACGACTCTCCTACGGTGCGCAAGATTGTCGAAATGACATTGAGTCAGGCAGGCTATGAGACGCAATCCTTCCAGGATGGCATTGAGGCTATGAAATGGTTCGCAGAGGCGCAGTCACGGACACCAGACCTCATATTAGTTGATATTGGTCTCCCGAAAATAGATGGATACGAATTAATCAGAAAGCTCAAAACCAAGCCGCGATTTGCTCACGTTCCTTGTATCGTTCTCTCAAGACACGATGGCATGCTAGATAAACTCAAAGGCAGGTTGGCGGGCGCAAAGGCACATATCACCAAACCATTTACGATCCAGGAATTCCTGGTCGCGGTACATACGTGCGTTAGCAGTGAATCTATTTAGAAAAGAGCAACTTATGCAGCAGAAATCCATCCACGTCCCCGCAGAGGCACCAATGATCAAAATAGCACCGAATGAACTTACTATTATCGGCTACGTACTTTTGCCCTATACAAAATTTGTGTACCTCACGACTCTCTCTTCACGAGAACGCGCTATGACACTGATCACGCTGGAGAACTTACACAGACGTATCATCGATTTCAGCAACGCAGGAGCAGAGGAAGAACATTTCCCTTTAACAGCAGCAGAATTGCGCGTAATTCATGCCGCACTCAAGAACTTCGTGGCAAATCTGCGACAATTTCCCCGCTCACAAAAACGTGACGACACGATAGGGTCATGCGAGAGGTTACGTCTGTCTCTTGCCTCTTCATTTCCCTCGTAAGAGGGCTATGGCGAAAAGTACACGCACTAGAGACTCCGTCCAGAGCGCTTACTTTTCCTGCATACGCTTCTGCTTTCAGGTTGCTTTTTGGCAACGCACCTCCTCTACCAGAACCTCGGTAGTGCTCTTCGCAGCATTTGTTTACAGGTATGATATGCTGTTGTGAAACACCATATAGAGGTAGAGGATAATAGAGATGAGCGAATATCAGCGTTACGAATTTATGACCATTGACCGGCCACTGACACCGACACAACTCGATGCAGTCAACAATCTTTCCAGTCATATTGAAGCATCTTCCACTCACGCCCTCATCGAATATAATTGGGGTAACTTCAAACACAATCCTATCACCGTGCTCCGCAGTTCTTCGATGGTTTCCTATATTGGGCCAACTGGGGAACACCAGAATTGGCATTGCGCTTCCCACATGGGATCTTACCAGCCGATCTCATCGATGGCTACGATCTCGATGATTTTGTTACATTCACCCAACACTCAGATTATGATATCCTTGATATCCACTTTAGTGAAATGGAAGGGCCAGACGAGTGGATCGAATATGAGTTGGGATCGCTCATCGCCATCCGCGATGAGTTGATGGAAGGTGATCTACGGGCACTATATATCGTCTGGTTGGTTGGTATGTGCATGCTTGGAAGCTATGACGAAGAAGAGGATGACGAAGTAATCAGCGTACCGCCAGTCCCTCCCGCATTTGGCACACTAACAGCGGCACAGCAGGCGCTGGCAGAATTGTTGCAAGTGCCACAAGAACTGCTCGCCGCAGCAGCTCAACACAGCGACGCTGCCACGGCATCAACTAACGATGATCCTGCCGCATGGATCGAGCTGCTACCACAAGATCGCCGTAGCGATTATCTGCTGAGGTTAGCTCGCAACGAGCCAGGTCTGAGCCGCCTGCTGGTAAAAGAGTTACGCACATTAGGGCCAGGGCCAGACGAAAGCGATGCCCTCGACAAGTGAGCATGTCACTTATGCTACGCTGCTTACTGAAAGCAAAGCCCTGAAGGTCAGACTGGAACGTGAGCAGCGTGAGCAGGAACAACAGGCCCATCTGCGTCATCTACAAACCATCCACGATCACCAGGACGACTATTGGCAACAAGTTAATCAGGCAGTTGCACGCAGTTCGGGGCCAGGCTACGACGAAGCCGTTCGCTTATTGACCGAGCTGCGTGAAGCCGCCGAGCAGTTTCAGGAGAGACGGGAGTTTCAAGATCGTTTCCATACCTGGGTCCGATCTCATCTGCGCCGTCCTGCCTTCGTTAAGCGCTTGCAGGATCATAAGTTCACATTGCCAGAGGCATAAAAGAGCGGTGCGTCTTGGGGTTCTTGGTTATCTCTTTACCACACAAAAAACCGTCTGCCCGGTCCTCCAGCACTACATATGTGAAGAGTTCCGAGCAAGACGGTCAGCAAGAGCGCACCTGGAGGGGTTCGAACCCTATCGTATAGCAGAACCTAAAAATCTATGGCTTCTGAAAATCAGAAGCCACAAGAGACAGCAAAATATATTACTTTGCAGTGTATAGCCCCGATCTTCAAAAAGCGTACCTTATTCCAATTACCAATGTTGGGGATACTATGAACGCGCTGCGGTTAGCTCCAACGAAGAACAATCAGGCGAAGCATGTGCGGTGGGCAGAAGAGTACGAAGTTATAATGCTGGTGACAGGACTCGAACCTGCAACACATAGTTCCGAAGACTATTGCTCTATCCATTGAGCTACACCAGCTTGCGTAAACGACCAGTCGCTCTATCCATTGAGCTACAGGTGCAATATGAACAGTATATCACCAATGTCAACCAGCGCAAGCAGCGCCAAGAGGCATTGGCTGGTCGCGACTTTTCTTCTCTATATGCTATCAACTAGCTAACTTCAGTCAACAAATGCTCCAAGGGGAAATCAGCCAGAGAGTCCAGACGCAAGCTAGCATGTTCCAATGGTAGGATTCTGGTCAACGCATTAGGGATAGCCACGCAGAAGATACCAGCACGCCGGGCAGCGGTCACACCATTGGGCAAGTCTTCCAGGGCAATGGCTTCATCAGCCTGTACAGCAAGGGCATTGAGAGCGGTCAGGTACAACGTGGGGTCAGGCTTCACACTTTCAACCTCGTCACCACAGATTATCGCATCAAAATGTGTTTCCAGTCCCAGACGCGCCAGATGCCCGACAACCCAGCGACGTGGTGAACTAGAGGCAACAGCGAGTTTCAAGCCCAACCGCCTGGCATCTGCGATATACGTTTCGACGCCTGGTAGCGCTGCTTCCGCCGCGATCAGCTCCAGGTGCCGTTGAAGACGCCTGGTATTAATCTCGTCACGTGGTAGCGGCTGGCTTAAAAGAGCTTCCAGGTAATCACAAGGTCCAAACACATCCCCGGATGTTCCAATACAGAGAACCCATTTCTCCAGCGGGAGATCTTGCTGATATTCTCGATATATTTCTTGCCACGATTGGAATGCAGAAATTTCTGTATCTAAAATCAGCCCATCAAAGTCGAAGACCAGTGCTCGTATCATCAAGAAACCTTTCCATCACAGATGCATCTCTATCAATGTCTTGTACGCTTGCATGGCTTACGCATCTATAGATATTTCCATATATTTATATTATCACATGAGCAGAGCCATAAACTGTGCTTAGTATAGCACCCGAGATATGCTCTTTCACAAACTATGCATCATCATTTACCATTGTGGATACATTCATTTATTAATTATCTATCAATGTAGAACATTTCACCTTGACAATATGTAAAGTGCAATTTATACTCAAATTAATCTTGTTTGAATTCAATGCTACAGTTGTCGAAACAGAACAAGCTAGGACAATGCTATTTTTGCCCATGATCCGTTCCATATGGTAAAGGTACTATAGCATAAAAACGTGCCCCCAAAACGCTGTGTATAGTTGTATAATTGTTTTTTATACTGTGTCATTCTCGTGTTTCCACAGCGAACATAGCCTGGAAAGGAACGTGTATGCAAAGCATTAATGGCAGAATCATACACAAACCTTATTAAACAAAAAGACGCCCACAGAATTATTGGATGCTTTTGCAGCATTCAAAGCATTGCCGGAAGAGTCCAAGTGGACAGATCCTCCCCTCGCACCGTAGTGGGAGGCTAAATTGGATTGAATATGAGAGGTCTTTTTAAATTTATATACAAATACGCCTTTCATTCGTCACCAATGCAACCTTAGATCCGTTACATTAACGTATAGCATGACTTAATGTATGTTTCCGGCAATCGCATGCGGAAAAGGAGTTCATCATGCCACGAGAGGTCATTCCGCCAGCGGCGCACAGCCCACGGAATACAACGATCTTAATCGTAGAAGATGATGCAGACATCGCACAATTTCTGCAACAACTTATTGAAGAAGAGACACCGTATCATACCACTGTTATCAACAATGGGCAGACGGCATTGGAGCAAGCTCCACATATCCATCCTTGCTTACTACTCCTGGACTATCGCTTGCCGAAAGTCAACGGCCTTGATCTGTATGATCGCCTGCAATCCCAGGAAGAAACGCGTGGTTTGCCAGCTATTATGATGAGTGCTACACTACCAGTCAAAGAGCTGGAGCAACGGGGCATCTATCAATTGCGCAAACCCATGGATATCGGCAGTGTCCTGCGCATGATTACCCATGCATTGGCTACATTTGAGGAGAAAAGTTTACAAGAACAGTACAATTATCCGTAATCGTATCCTTTTGCTACTTTTCTCTCTAGAGTTTTGGTACAATACATATATTATGTAGGACTACTGTGCCTTATATCGTAAGATCAGGAGGTTTTATTGTGGCTAATAAAGAGCAAAAAAAGGTGCAAAAGGCTGCACCCAAATCAAATAAACAGAAAAAAGAAGCCCAGCGAGAAAAGAAAGCTGCTAAGTCTGTTGGCGGCATTACTCTCAAAAAAGAGTAAGCTTTCCCGTGTAAACTCTGGTGGGTTGCGCTCCCACTTAAGCGCCCCTCACGCATCTCTCTTCAGAAACACAACTCCACCAGAGTGCCCTCAAGCGTTATGCTCAGCACACCCTTTCCCGAACATTCTTCTATAGAAGAGGCAAGCAGGCATAGTCAAAGGTAATGAAAAGCGCACTGCTTACTTGACACTCTTGTTACAATGCGGGTGGAAAGCTTTTATTACGTCAGGTACCCCACTCTGAAGGGCGGTGGTCTGTGGGTCGATGGGTCATATTGCCTTGCATTCAGATGAGCACTGTGCCGTAGCACAGTGCTAGCAACGAGAGTTGCGTTTCTGAATGCTTATGGGTATCAGAACCTGACCAGCCTCGGAGAAAGAACACCAAAAAGCGCTGGTACGTACTCATTTCTGTTCGTGCCGTATGTTCCGATGAGAGGAATGGGGGTGTGTATGCAACCTATGTCACATGATGCCTACAAACGCGATCTGGCCTCAGGGCAATGGAAAGAACAGGCCAGAAACAAATCAGACGTGTACGAAGAACAAGAGGACCAGTGGGCAGTGCTTCGACATGAGGTAGAGGAAGAGCATGGGCAACGGCAGACAGCACATGCACGAACAGGCAGTGATCAACGCGATACTGATGGGAATGCCATCTCTCCCTCCTCAGCGTTCGATTTCAATACACTCTTGCCGGATACACATCATGTTGATATTGCCGTGGTTGGCGTTGGCGGCGGCGGCATGAATGCGATCAATCGTATGATGGACGCTCATGTACGTGGCGTGCGTTTCATCGCGATGAATACTGATGCCCAGGTACTGGCTCTCTCTCAGGCTACTAGCCGTATTTGCCTGGGACAACACCACACCAAAGGTCTGGGAGCAGGTGGCAATGCTGCTGTGGGTATGCGGGCGGCAACTGACAGCACTGCAGAAATTCGCGCCGCATTAGGAGATGCCGATCTGGTCTTTATCGCCGCTGGTATGGGTGGTGGCACCGGTACAGGTGCTGCGCCAGTTGTCGCCTCGATAGCCAAGAAACTGGGCGCGTTGACCATTGGCATCGTCACGTTGCCATTTTCTTTTGAGGGCACACGCCGCCGTCGTATCGCACAGCAAGGACTAACAGAACTGAGTTCAGAGATCGATGCTTTGATTACGGTGCCCAATGATCGCCTGCTTACAACAGTGGCACGTGAACACAATCTGGGAGATGCCTTTCAGGTAGCAGACGATGTGCTGCGCCAGGGTGTGCAAGGTATCGCAGAAGTTATCAATGTGCCCGGGATGGTAAACGTGGATTTTGCTGATGTGCGTAGCGTGCTACGCGAGGCTGGCACCGCGCTCATGAGCATCGGACAGGGTGTGGGACGTAATCGCGCGCAACTCGCTGCTGAAGAAGCTATTGCCGGGGGCTTCCTGAATGTCACGATCCGCGGAGCCAAGCGCGTTCTCTTTAACATTAGTGGTGGAGAGGACATGACGCTTTTCGAGATCAATGAGATCGCAGAGCGTATCGGGACTGCTATTGATGATGCTGCTGATATCATCTTTGGTGCGGTCATCGATCCTACGCTACAGGATACGATGCGTGTGACGCTCATCGCTGCTGGCATGGAAGAGTTGCATACTGCGCGGTTGGAGGCTGTGCGCCCGGACCAACTGCCACGACGAGCAGCACCAACGCATACACCACCAACTCCTGATGTGTTACCAGCAAACACACCACCGCCAACGCAGATGCCGCCCTCTCTTCGTCCTTCTGCGACTCCGGGACGACAGCAACGCGGCTTAAATGACTTACGTGACGTACGTGGCCTGGCTCAACGCCAGGAGCAATCCAAAGATCGTCCGGCGGCTGATCATAACCATGCCATTGATCTTCCACCTTTTTTAAAGCGTCGCGACTAAAACCCATAGGCATTCAGAAACGCAACGCTCGTTGCGTTTCTGAATGCAAGGCAATATAAGGAAAGCATCTTAGCACAAAAGGGCATCGTAAAAGGCTCATACACGCGCTCTCTCATCAGATATAGAACGCTTGAATGAGCCTTTTTACGTACAAATCAATGAAGAAGTGCAATATTATGCATTGTCCTCGTCTGTGGAGCTAGCGCGACCGCGCTCGCCCCCTTTTTTCCCAATCCGCGAATAAAACTCAGAACCTTGCTGACGCTTTGTCGACTCCCCGCCCTTCTTGCCAATTTCTGCATAGAATTGTGGCCCACGCTTTTCTTTGACCGTTTCGCCGCCCTTCTTGCCAATCTTGGAGTAGAATTCGGGACCATACTTCTTACGTACAGCCTGACCTCCATGCTTGGCCTTTTGCGATCCTGGTTGTGGTCCGCGTTTGTTATTCGCCATAGAAAGTCCCGCCTCTCTTAAACTTCATACCCACTTTTGCCCAACATGCAGGTGAGACATTCTAAATTCAGAACATCTCGCTGCTTCCCTACTGCGACTGACGTTCACGCGCCTGCGCCACACGATTGGCGATCAGCGCCGCCGTGATACCCGCGCCAACGCCGTTATCGATGTTGACGACCGAAAGACCTGGCGCACACGTTTGCAACATCGAAAGTAATGCAGCAAGACCATTGCCGCCCAGTCCGTATCCTATCGACGTTGGTAGACCAATGACTGGCACTGGTACTAGCCCTGCAACCACTGAAGGCAACGCTCCGTCCATGCCTGCCGCTACCACAATGGCGTCTACATCATGCGCCAGCAAGTCTCGTAGTGGCCCGAAGAGACGATGCAAACCAGCAACCCCCACATCATAGATCCGCGTCACCTGACATCCCATCTCCTCCAGCAGAAGGATTGCTTCCTCCGCTACTGGAATATCCGATGTTCCCGCGCTAATGACCCCTACATGCCCTCCGCTATACTTTCTCCGATGGTCAGGAGCATAGATCACCATAGCATGGGCCACATCAAGAACACGAACCGTGTATTCTTGAAACGCGGCACGGACAGGCGCAACCGACTCTGGACAAAGACGACTGATAATCGCCCGACCAGTTGTAGCTAACAGACGACGCGCTATCGCGATAATCTGTGTCGCCTCTTTGGTTGCACCAAAAATGACCTCGGGAGCGCCTTTTCGCTGCTCACGTTCCACATCAGGACGGATTTCGATGACAGACGCAAAATCTGCTTGTCCTACCCCTGGTGCATTCTGTTCGTCACCAATGAAACTGGCCGACTCATTCCTTTGCCCAGTTTGTTCCCGTTTATCTCTTGTATGCCCGTTTGATCCTTCACCAAGCCATTGGTTTAAGAGCTCGAATTGCTCATTGATATCTTCATTCACTGAGGTCTCACCTCTAGTAGATCTTTAGATGCTGATTCGTCATCTGCATCCTACGACCAGACATAGTGTAGCACAGTCAAACATATTCAGCAAGCCAACGGTAACACTTTCTTACTTATAAGTAGCGCTTCATTACTTTTCCTACATGAAGCGTAATCCATTCTTTCGCTATGCAAATTCCTATATATGACTATTTATCTTCTCTCTCAGCAAAGTATCGCACCCATGCTATACTGTAATAGAGTTCTTGATGAGCAAGGCAGGAAAGCCACGGCGCGTACGAGAACACAGGTACTGTCATGTTCTTGCTCAAGCGAGAGCACAGAGCTTTTCTTGCTTTTATGTGTGATATGAAAAAAACTTCTTTTGTCCTTTTGAGCAGCGCATTGTTGGCGCTCCAGTATTTATTGGTAGCATGTGGACCAACGATCAATCAAATCAAGCCACCACCCACTGCCGCTATCAATAAGTCTTTTCAAAACCTGCTCTCGCCTCTGCCAACAGTACCACCCTACCTCTGTGGAGCCTGGACGGCCAACAATAGTCCCAGCGCTTATGGGTATGTTACGCTCTATGCCAGATTAACGAAAAATACGCAGGGAGTAAGTGGAGCCAGAGTTCTGGCTGTTGTGCACTTTGCCAGCTATGATATGACGCTCGATCAACGGCCAGCCAGTGATAGTGGAGGCTACATAACCATCACATTTGCCTTGAATGGCCGCCAGCCCAGACTCATACCAGCTACGATTACTGTCACGTTTACTGCTGGTCACACAACCGTACGATGCTCTCAGGCATTCTTCACACCACAGTGAGTTTCTGGCAGTTGGGACAAAAGTGGGCGCTGCGTTGTGCTATCAGCATACGCTCAATCAGCGTTCCACAACGACCGCAAGGCTTACCTTCCTGATGGTAGACATGTACATGATTATAGTTATTACCAGCCTCGCCCCACAGGTCCCGGTAGTCATTAAAGGATGTTCCACCGTGCTCTATGCCCAACGTTAGCGCGGTAACAATGCCATCGCGCAGCAAACGCGCCTCATGAGTAGTGAGACTATTCGCCCGCCGCAATGGATGGATGCCAGCCAAAAAGAGCGCCTCATCCGCGTAGATATTCCCCACGCCAGCTACCACTGTTTGATCCAGCAACAGCTGTTTAATACCCGTCTTGCGACCTACCAGAGCGGTATTAAAACGCTCTACGCTGAAGTCTTCACTCAACGGTTCCGGTCCTAGTCCAGCAAAAGCCTCTTCCTCACGGGCGCGCGACCAGAGTTCGATACGACCAAATTTGCGCGGATCGGTAAAAAGCAAGCAGCGCCCATCCGTGAAGATGAAGCACGCCCGGCAATAACTCAGCTCTCGACTATACATATTTTCGTCGTAGGCAGCAACATGAAACAGTGGACCTCTGGTATTCCAGGACTGCGGATCACGTTCTCGCAAGCTTGTATCAAGCTCCCAACCGGCTGGCAGCAGCAAAAAATTGCCGGTCATACGGCGATGAATTGAGAGAAAAAGGTTGCCACTCAGATCGATAAGCAGAAATTTTCCACGTCTGCGGACATCTTCAACACGTCGCTCACTTGTTTCAATAAGGAATTCAGAGATGTGGGGATGTCCGATACTGCGTTCCCAGAAAACTTGCGCTTCGCGAATCACTGCTCCTACGACGCTTGCACGCAATTGACGTGCTGTATATTCAACTTCTGGTAGTTCCGGCATTGCGTCCTTTTATTCTACTAGTATTTACGAACTTCCCAGGCTTTGTAGCCCGTCTCGGTATCTTCTATGAGCACATCTGGCGGCAAACGCAGCAGCCGAGCAACAGCCCAGATATCGCCGACTGCGCCAGAAAAATTGCCTGCGGTCGCGAGAAGTGCGTAGGAGGCCAACACAGGTAAGAGCACTGTGACGATAATCGCCAGGATGCTGATGACGACCAGCGGAGCCAATCCCACAACGAGATACTGGTTGCGCTGGAATAACTGATCTTTTGCTCCGCAATATAGAGCCAGGGGTAGCTTTGCGCCAAAGTGTGGTTTTCCACCCCAGAAAGCAAATGCGCAAGCATGGATCGCCTCGTGAACTGGCAACACGATGAAGTAGCCCAGTATATTGATTAACAGCCATAGCACGACACCCCACCATGAGATCCCAGAAGGAAACGTGTGCACGCGCCAGAAATACACCACGCCATCTAGCGCTGCAAAAAACAGGCCCCCAACGGCGAGTAACCACAGACCCAGTTTCGCGAGCGGCCATAACTGCGCAGGCTCTAATAGAGTCAATTTGTCGCGTAACTTCAACTGTCCAGCATCTATCGCGGACTGTTGTTCCCGGCGCAACGCGGGGTGATAGCGATCAATCAGAAGTAATGACATGAAAAACCTCTCATGCCATGCATTTTATCACACGCTGCGTCTTTTTTCTTTGACAATACGATCTCACTCCGCCTTATTGCTGATGATCATACTGAAAAGCTCGCGCCATTCCAGGCAGATAAACCTCTTTCTATTACTCATATGCATTCAGAAACGCCACTGCCGTGGCTAGCCTTCGGCTCATCTGAATGCAAGGCAATATATCTTCTGCTATAAATACTCATAAAATTATGTTTATCTATCTTAGCAGAACTTGTTAAAAATGTCAAACATTGTAATAACATGTCACAAATTTGCTCATACCATTTCACTTTCATTATATATAAATGTACAAATGCATCGACATGACTTCCAGCTAACCGCTCTCACATGATATGATGCCATTACAGTGGCGTGAATGAACCTGCTGGCTGCTCCGCCTGGCTCGCGCCCAAAAGGACACCTTGCTAAACCCAACTGCGACGGGGTCACCATGACGGGTCAGGATGCCCCGCGCCTTCAGGCCGGGGAGGAATGGCCCTACCTCTTGGGGCGCGATGGGTTGGGAACCTTCTCTCATTTCATCTCTTCTCAATACTTGACACTCCGTTGAAATGATGATAGCATAGAAAGGATGAAAACAGTGATATCGGCCAAACTCAAACTGAAGACGACTCCAGAACAGTTCAATGCATTGCGTACGACCCAACTGGCGTATCGGGACGCATTAAACTTCGTGAGTCGCTATGCCTTCGCTCATGGCAAGATGAGCAATGCCATAGGACTGCAAGATGCTACCTATGCCGATATCCGTACCCGTTTTCGCCTGCCCTCCCAGATGGCTTGTAGCGTCCCGCGTCAAGTGGGTGCCACCTACAAAGGCTTGTGGACCAAGGTCAAGCAGAACGCCGCCGCACGCAAGGCAGGCAAGACCAAGAAACGGTACAAGGGACTCGATCAAGCACCGAAGTATGTCTCTCCGACGCTGACCTATCAGCATGGCAAAGACTACTCTTTCAAGACTGAGCAACGATTGAGTATCTTGACGCTTGATGGTCGGGCGATTATTCCCTACACCGGCTATGACAAGCATATCGCGCTCATCCAGCATGGGGCGGAGATCGGCGCAGCAAAATTGTGGTACGACAAACCGAAGAAGCAATTCTACTTGCTCGTCTCCCTTGAGATTGAGGTGGCTGACCCCACTCCACAGAGTCATACTGGCATTGTCGGTGTAGATGTTGGAGTGCGTTACCTTGCGGTGACGTCAACCACCAAACAAAAGCAAACCTTCTTCTCTGGCAAGCGTGTGAGAGCCAGGGCGAACCATTACGCACGACTGAGAAAACGTCTTCAGAAAAAAGGCACTCGTTCCGCAACCCGCCGCTTGATCGCGATCAGCGGACGAGAGAGACGGTTGAAGCAAGACGCCAATCATGTCATTTCCAGACGCATTGTGACACGACACCCACACAGTCTGATCGGACTGGAGAGTCTGACGAATATTCGAGAGCGAACCAAACGACGGAAGGGCAAGAAAGCGAGTGTGAAGCAACGCAAAGCCAACGCCACCTCCTCTCAGTGGTCGTTTGCCGAGTTGCATCGTATGATCGCCTACAAAGCCTTGCAACAGGAGAGTATGGCCATCAACGTCGATGCCGACTACACGAGCCAGGCGTGCCCACTATGTGGGCATACCTGCCATGAGAACCGGCCGGGCAAGGGACTCTTGTTTGTCTGTCAGAACTGTCATTATACGCTCCATGCTGATCTGGTTGGTGCTCGGAACATCACGATGCGAACGCTGCTCATCCGGCAAGACTGGGTGAGCACGGGGGGCTTGTCAGTCTCCCCTGATGGGTCGGACCGAGAAGCCAAAGCGGCACGCCTGCGAAGGTATGCTGAGTTGCGGTGGAGTCCTGACCCAAGCTCCGTGCCTTCAGGCCGGGGTTATTGACTAGCTATAAAGGACTTGCTATGATTGATATTTGTCTGTTAGGTACCTGTGGTATGATGCCCCTGCCAGGACGCTGGCTCTCCTGCGCGCTGGTACGCTGCGGATCTACGCTCACGCTCTTTGACTGCGGTGAGGGCACACAAATTCCGTGGAAGACGTTAGGTTGGGGCTTTCGCCAGTTGGGAGCTATCTGCTTCTCGCATATGCATGCCGACCATGTCGCTGGCTTACCAGGAGTGCTTTTCATGGTCGCTCACGCGGGACGGACTGAGCCGCTCGATATCTATGGTCCTGTTGGCACTGCCTATGTTGTTGAAGGTCTGCGCCGCATTGCCGCTGACTTGCCATTTCCTATCCACATTCACGAAATGAGAGGAGGGGAAGCCTTTAATCTACCAGGCGACTTACAGGGTCATAGTACAGCAGCACTCCATGGTATCCCTTGCCTGGCTTATCGCCTCGATCTTGCCCGACGACCTGCTTTCCAGGTGGAGAAAGCACGAGCGCTAGGTCTGCCCGTTCAGCTCTGGTCACACCTACAACATGGCGAAACGCTCACCTACAACGGGCAAACCATTACGCCTGAACAGGTGCTTGGTACACCACGCCGTGGCATCTCGTTCGCGTATATCACCGATACGCGCCCCACACCTGCACTCAGTAGGCTCGCGAGTGATGTCGATCTTCTGCTCTGCGAAAGCATGTACGACACGGCTGACGATCTCCCGCTGGCGCGCGCCAACGCACATATGTACTGCGAGGAATCAGCAACTATCGCCAAAGAGGCAGGCGCACATGCGCTGGTCTTAACGCATTTTAGCCCGAAGATCAACGATACGACGCTGGCGGAAAAAACGGCACGTCGTGTCTTTGCAAACACACGTGCCGCGAAAGATGGCCTGGTTATCACGCTCGAATTCTCTTAGCAGATGTGAGAGCAACATTTGCTCCGCTCGCTAAATATATGGGTATCAGCTTGCCTCCGACCACTGTTTTTCGGCAGTCGGTTGCCAGCTATGCCAGCTTTCCCAGTTTGAAGATCCCTGATAATCTGAAAAGCTTGCATTTGACCGTTGCAGTTGCGCTCAATGTTCTTGCAGTTCTGTAAGTTCTCGCTCTATATGAGAGAATTCCTCTATTATCTCCTCAAGCTCCAAATTTGCGCTATTCAGGCTTGATTCACTCGAAGAAACTTGCGATTCCAGCTTCGGAAGATCTTCCTCAAATGTCTTGAAATGAGTTCCCGCCCGCTTCAATATTGCTAGCGGCCTCATCCGTAAAGAAGTGGCCTGGCTTATCTCCGTAAACTGCTCTTCCCACCTTTCAACCCAATTCCCGCACGTTGCCCCTTCATCACGCCAAAGCTCGACCTTGTTATTCCAGTTTTGAATCTTCTCTTTCCAGTACTCAATTTTGCCGTTCCACCCCGCCATCAACTTATTCCACTCCTCCTCAGAAAAGCCACCTTGCTCCGCATTCACTCTCGTTATTTTTACGTCAAATTCAACTATTTCCGAGCTGAATTCAGCGCTCTCTTGTCCAAAGTCATATACCTTTGCACTAAAGTCCTCTACCTTTGACTCAAATTCAGATGTATTTAACGTAAATCCGTCTACTCTGTCTTTCATCAGAAGGAGATCCTCTTTCTTTGCACGAAGATTTTCTTTTATATCATCATCTTTTACATAATCTCGCACTATATTCCTTTCATGTATAATACTCCTTAATACATCTCCACCTGTGTCTTCAATAGCAATTTTTCCCTCATAATATTTTGAACGATCTATCTGTACTTCTGTGAGATTCTTTCTGCTAAATTCCACTGTTGGTCCTCCTGTAAAACCATCGTCTGGAGTTCTTCTTTAACTAGAATAGATCTGGCATTGCCAGGAAGAGATTATTTCCTGGCAATGTTCACTAACTAAATAAAGCAGCATATTTCCTGCGGATAATCCACGTTCTTTTGAGCTTAAGACGGTGAGCATTTCCCGTGTGTGTTTCGCTGTTTTATTTAGTATAGCCTAACTGCACCACGTGTGCCAGCTCTGGCGGCACAATGTCCTCCCAGCGCCACCAGAAGCGGAGTTGGACGCGAATCTCCGTTGCACTGCAATAGCACAACAAACCTATTCCTCATACGGCAGCATACCAGAGTGATGTCTTCAATTGTATTTAAAACACAAGATATTTCTTGATATTTTTGTCGACTTATTCGTCATATATAATGATATCTATTCAGCGACATGAATAGGAGAAATCGCTCGTTTGCTTACTGGATTAGGCAGGCAGAATGGAGAAGAGAGGATATGGGTAGCTCGACACCACCGCACACGACCCCACAACAACCAGGGAAGGCAGCACAAAACCCCACACTATTAAAAATTTGGGCCATTGCCATGCCGATTTTAGCAATGATTGGCGTTCCTTCAGCAATTATCGCAGTATGGAAAGATTTTTTCTTTCAGCATCCATTTTGGGCTGTCTCGCTTTTCGTTTTTTGTATCATTATTAGCTGCATCATCAGTCTGATAATTTTTATCGATAAAGGCTATCAAAAAGAATCGAGCAAACCGTTTGATGACATCACAGAGCGCGTGCTCTCCTGGACAGGAACCCATGTCTACACTATCTTTTCACATCCCCTGACCCGGTACCATAGAGCAATATACTCCAAATATCAAACGCTTAATGCTCTCAGGCTCACCGAAAATCTGGAACAGACGCTGGAATTTCTGAAGATCTTCGTACATCCGAGGATCAGGCAAAATATCGAATTCGACGATGTCTCTTCATCTCCTCATGCTGTTCTGAACACACGCAGCAGGGATGACGAACACACTATCGAATATTTTCTTACACAGCCAGCATTTGCTGAAAATAATTTTGTTATTCTTGGCTCCCCTGGAAGCGGCAAGTCTGCATTACTGCAATATATCGCGCTCACTCTGGTAAACACGGATGACAAAACTAACAATACGGACGTCCCACCGCGCAAGAAATACCCAATTCCGATACTTCTCCATCTCTATGATTTTCTTGAGGAAGATAAACACACCAGGCAGTACCGTTTTACCATCGCGCATCAGACCATCGCCGAGGCCCTATATAATAGTAATCAGAAAAATTTATACCTGTCCTTTGTGCCAATGCCCCGTTGGCTCGATTACCACCTGCTCTGTGGGCACTGTCTGGTAATGTTGGACGGTCTTGACGAGGTTATCGGCGATACGATCCGCCCGCAGGTGTTGGATTGGATCAGGGGTCAGATGACTCGATACAACGCTAGTCGCTTCATTCTCACCTCACGTCGCCAGAACTATCAAGGTCGAACCAATCTGAACCTTATTGTGCGACTAGAAATTCTGTCGTTTGAGGAAGAACAGATCGTTAAATTCGTCGGTAACATGTTTGCCTGTAGCGCGAATGTGCCAAAAACAAGATCCAACCCACAGGCATGCCTGGAACGTTTACGCGAAAATGAGAAAATCTGGGAACTTGTGCACAACCCGCTCCTCCTTTCTGTCAGTGTATCACTCCACATTTTTACCAGTAGCGCACTTCCGAAGAATCGCGCAGAGTTTTATAAACAAATCTGCGATGATCTTCTGCGTGATCCGCAGAGTAAAACAGGTAACTTACTAAAATATACGAAAGATCAGCTCGAAGAAGGGCTGCGTTTGCTGGCCTATACGCTGATGCAACCCCCACAGACAAATAATATTGATATTCATGATCCGCGACTGACCATAGTTCAAGAGCACATCCAGAAAGTCAATCCACAGGCGACATTAGCACAGTTTCTCAAGACAACTTATAACTTAGGGCTGCTTGAACAGTTACATCGTGATGACACCATCTATAGCCTGTTCCATTCGACGGTGAGAGAATATCTCACGGCAACGTATCTGCACGAGACAAACAACGACCAGGAACTGATCGATAAACTCGATCAGCCAGAGTGGAAAGAGATCATTCTCCTCTACTGCGCTCAGAGTGATGCTTCAGACATCATTCACGCCTGCCTGCAAAAACAGGAGCTAGATCTCGCCCTCGCCTGCGAGAAGGAAGCAAGAAATATCAAGGAGTCAGTGCGAGCAAAATTGGATCAGCTTCGTGCGTCGATTACCACCGAGACCGATCCCGTTCGCCGTAAGATCATTGCAACTTCGCGTTTGGAGCAGCTCCTGGATCTCATGTCTCTGCTGGACAAAAACTGCTATATCACGACAAGATATATAGCATGCGTTGAATATCAGCTTTTTCTCGATCAATACTATGCTCAGAAACAATTTTACCAGCCTGACCACTGGTCCACATCATCACTCCCTTTTGACCAGAGTGCGCACCCCCTTCTGGGCGTACGTTCTTCCGACGTACTCGTTTTCTGCCAATCGCTCACAGAAGCTGACCGCGACGGCTGGCGCTACCGCCCGCCTACAGCCGAGGAATGTACGCGCATCGATCATAGGATGCTTCCGCCACTCACTGGATGCTTCGACGATCAAGGATATTTCCATTGGGTGTCTTCTCATGGCTTCGACCTCCCGAATATCGCACAGCAGGTACACGATCTTTTCCAGCAAGATTGTCAATCCGCTCCCACGCGTCAAATTCCGGCTGTTCTGGTGCCCGCACACAAAAACGCGTTGGCGCTCAACGATTTCCTCGCACCCATGGCCGATGCTACGTTCATGGCAGAGTGGGAAACAAAAATGGTGGACGCGTTCAGGCACGTTCAGGAGCATGCGCTTGACCTCTCTCGCTTCGCAAGGCTGCCCGAATTCGCTGGTATCATCCACAATCCACAACATATCCAAGATAGTGAATTTATGCCGGTGCAACAACTCGCGCACGCGTTAGAGCAGGCAGTCGCTTCTGTTCTGAGCCGGGAACATAACACCAATCCTGCGATGCAGGCAGAACTCGCGACGCTCCTCTGGTCAGTCCGCTATTTCGCCTGGACCATTACGCGTATGCTGCTCTATTGGCGCAGACAGATCTCTTCTGCTGGTCTGAGTAGACAGCGTCGATCCGATCAACGCCAGCTACAGGCCAGAGAGGCGTATCGACAGCAGCTCGATCTCTACCTTGCGCAGTATTTCGATCTCTGTATCGCTTTCGCGCTGCTCGAATTGCGTATCACGAACAAAATACCTGCCTGGGAAGGCGTATTGCTCGTCAAGGAGTTCGCAACTCCAGTGCCCTCAACACGGAGTACACCCTGAGCGTGCTTGCGACCAGGGAGAAAGAACACTATCAACATTGGGCAAGTGATGCGCTTGATCATGTTCTCTCTGCGTATACCTTTGACGTATCTGAGACACGCGTTTATAATGCAAGCAGTTTTTCTGTACTTTTCTGTGAATAGGATCACCATTTGGAGGACAAGGTGATGAGCCGTATACCGCGATCAAGCAATAAAGCATCCCAACTCATCACATATATATGCACAGGGCTGCTCATCATTGAGCTGGCAAGCATCATTTTCGTTCCATCCAAACTTGTGCTTCCTTCTGCTATTATCTGTGTCATCCTGTCTCTGCTTGCCATCACCGCCCGATTTTTGCCCTCCAGACAACAGATCGCACACCTCGTTGCCTCGTTGGCTAGATGGCTGAAGCGGCAATTGCTACTTCTTAGCACACCGCAACTGCGTGACTATTATAAATACATCACCTATGAAAACCAGATTTTTGACGTGAAGGGACTGAGCACACGTACAGTTCACGATCTGGACCTTGAGCAGATCTTTGTTGAGCTGAATATAGACACCAGGCCAATTTACCAGACGAACTCCGATCTGCTCAAGGTCCCAGAACCATTACGCGAGGGCCACCATACAATCTGGGATTACCTTTCTGCACCTGAGCTACAACATCAACAGCTTGTGATTGTCGGTGCACCGGGCAGCGGAAAAACAACGTTGCTCAAACACATAGCCCTCACGCTGGCACGCCACAAACAATCACGTAACACTGTACCGCAGGTCGTGCCAATACTGCTGTACTTGCGTGAACACGCCGACACGATCAAAGATAACCCTGCCTTCTCGCTGCTGGACGCGCTCCAGAAGCACACGCAGGATTGGCAACAGCCTCCATCGCGAGAATGGCTTGCCAGATTTCTGGTCCGGGGACGTTGCTTGATCCTTCTCGATGGTCTGGATGAGGTGGCAAACGAGAAGCTACGCCAGGAAACAACCGCCTGGGTGCAACATCAAATGGTGAGGTACCACAAAAACCGTTTTATTATTACTTCGCGTCCCCACGGCTATCGCACCAATCCCCTCGTTAACATTGTGCTCCTGGAAGTCCACCTTTTCACATCTCAGCAGGTTGAGCGCTTCGTGCAAAACTGGTATCTCGCCAATGAACTTAAAAGCTGGGGCAAGGACGATCCCGGCGTTCATATGCGCGCACACAAGGGGGCGGATGACCTGCTTCACCGTCTGCGCCGTACTCCCACATTGGCCGCTCTTGCCGTGAACCCGTTGCTGCTTACGATGATCGCCACGGTGCACCGTTATCGTGGCTCTCTGCCAGGCAAACGTGTTGCGCTCTACGCCGAAATCTGCGATGTTTTTCTGGGCAAGCGCTACGAGGCACGCAGCATTGCGCAGCAGCTCAACGCGCCTCAGAAGCAATATGTCCTTCAGCCACTTGCCTACCATCTGATGCAACGCGAGAAACGCGAAATCAGCTTTGTCGAGATCTGCGAAGTCGTTGAGCCGTACGTTCATCAGGTTAGCACTGCGCTAACTTCGCAGGAGTTCGTTTCTATGGTAGAGAACACCAGTGGACTCCTATTGGAACGCGACCCCAATCGCTACACCTTTGCTCACCTGACCTTCCAAGAGTATCTGGCCTCGGTCTACGTGAATGAGCGGAACCTTGAGCCACAGCTATGTGAACAGGTGAATAACTCCTGGTGGTATGAAACCATTCGCCTCTACAGTGCTCAGACTGACGCCACCAAACTTATCGCTACTTGCCTGTCATACGAACGCTCGTCAGTGCAAACGCTGGCGCTGGCTCTCGAGTGTTCTGAGGAGGCTCTACTCATTCAGGCCAATGTACGGAGACAGCTCAACACGCTGCTGGAAACTGACATTGAGGACCCCGACCCGGAACGCCGCCATATCATCGCCGATGCACTCTTGAGCCGCCGCCTGAGCCAGATGGTACAGTTACACGACGAGACCTATATCGGCACCTCGCTTGTTACCTGCGCCGAATATCAGCTTTTTTTAGATGAGCAGCGCAAACTCGACAAATTCTACCAGCCCGATCACTGGCTCTCAGATACGTTTAAGCAGGGGCAGGGGCATACGCCTATTTTAGGTGTACGACGTTCCGCTGCTGAAGCATTTTGCACATGGCTCACCTATCGAGACCTCGAAGGCTGGAGTTATCGACTCCCCACGCTCGACGAACATAGAGAGCTAGACCAGGATTCATCTATTGCGCCTGACCTCAGGCCGAGTATGGGGTATTGGCTCAACAACGAGAAGACGCGCTTTGCCTGGATTAGTAACATACCACCTTCTGTTGCAAACTCCCGGCAAATGATACAAGGACAGGTCGAAATCGACCTTGACCTTGCCCTCGAACTTGACTATGCCCTTATCTTTGACCTTGCCCTCGAACTTGACCTTACCCTTATCCTTGACCATGACCTTGCCCATGACCTTGCCCGTGACCTTGCCCTTACCCTTATCCTTGACCATAACCTTGCCCGTGACTTTGACCATGCCCGTGACCTTGCTCGTGGCCTTGACCTTGCCCGTGCCCTTGTTCGTGACCTTACCCTTGCCCGTACCCTTGACCTTGCCCGTGCCCTTGCTCATGACCTTGCTCGTGACCTTGACCTTGACCATGCCCTTACACTAAAAAAAGATACATTGAACCTGACACTAAAGGATCAAGAAAAACGTTTCCAAACGATACGCGCTTCGGCATTATTACTTGCCTCTACATACCACTACCTGGCTATCAATCAGGGAAAGACACCGACACACAAAAGAAGCTGGATTGGTCAACTCTTTCAAAGCAAACCACAAAAAGATGAGACGCTAAGGCACCGCAGTGCAGAATATCTCAATCTCTATCGATTACTGCTGCAACTGAAATTCCGTATAGAAGGCAACCTTCCCGCCTGGGAAGGCATTTTGCTGGTGAAGGAACGGGCATAAACCAGCAGGCTGCGTGCTGAAGTATCACGGTGCACCCTTGCATAGGATTTTCCCTGGACAGGTTCAGGCAATGTAGGTGCAAACAGTACAGCATGCATGGCGTAATCCCTTGCAACCGCATTTCTCTCAGCATCTTTTGAAGTGAGACACTGATACTTGTATTTTCCTGAGATCTCCCCGCCTTAAAAGACTGTCTTTTACCCACATCTTTCTCGGTCATCACTGCGAGATTTGAGGCAATGTGAGGCTGGGAAAAAGACGATGTATTGTTTTAAAAAGAGCAAAACATGTATAAATATGATTTTTGACAAAATAATACGTTCATTCTATATTTGATGCAATATATGCGTGAAGATCAAAACGGGCGCGATAAATCTGGCCCCTACCTATGGGCGATCAATCGCCGCGCAGATCCTCTACGACCATCCATTGCCAGAAAGGAAAAGAAAGGCAATTTATTGCCAGAGATGTAGGGGCCAGATTTATCGCGCCCGTATCGCCCGAATATCTCGAAATATGTGGGTAAGAATCAGCCTTAAAAGAGCGGAGAATCGGCATCAAGGCAATATCAGCGGATCTGATGATGTGCAGATCGTCCAGCATTATGATACGCTGGCTTTCATGCAAAGCCAGGCGATGGCCCAAATTGAGATGCGTTTCCCCTGCTACATTAGTAGAGTCGCTTCGTATAGCTCTCATCAATAGAGGCTTCAAGGTCCTTGACGGTCTGATTTGCTGGTCGGACCTGATCCAAGAGCATCTGAGCAAGTGATGGGTACGCTGTGCGATCCGGCCAACTTGTCGTATCCCAGAGCTTTGAACGCTTCAACGACGTAGCTCTTCCTCCGATAGAACGATATCTTTAAATGCAGATTGAATCATGAAATAGACGTCTCCTTTCATAGAGCACTATGAGCAGACAATACGCTCAGCAAACGATTCAGGAGAAGAGCAGCCAGTGCGCCGCCTGCCGTCAACATCCAGGCTGATGGAGGAAGCAGGACCAGATTGAGGAAACGACGAAACGGCGGGATACTGAAGGCAGCCAACAAGACTCCCAGCGACGCTCCTACCGCGCCAAGCACTGGGCGAGTCAGATGTCTTTCGGCGCGACCAGCCATTACTGTCTGTGCAAGTTGCGTGGAAATGATGCTCACGAATGCGACCGAGCGAGCCTGGGATAGCGAGCCGACGCTGCGGGTGATGAGGTAGGCCGCCAGCGATGGGAGCGCAGTCGCCAGGCCACGGCGCACCACCTCGTTAAACAGTGGCATATCCAGCGCTGCTGCCCCCTCACGCCGAAGTTGCGCCAGGTTACGGTGTTCTGGCTCTTGCAAAATGACTGCGAGTGCGGGCAAGATATCTGTAATCGCATTCACTGCCAGAATTTGTCCTATGGTTAACGGCATCTGTGTTCCCAGCAAGCTGGCACCCACTACCAGGCCCAATTCTCCCAGGTTGCCTCCCAGTAACAGCCCTAACGAGCGGCGCATATTGCGCCAGAAGCTGCGCCCTTCGACGAAGCCCTGAACCAGGGTTGAGAAATCGTCATTGGCAATGATCACATCCGCAATCTGTCGCGCCACCTCCGTTCCGTTTTTGCCCATTGCCACACCGATGTCCGCTAGCCGTAACGCAGGTGCATCATTGACTCCATCACCAGTCATGGCAACCGTGTGTCCCTGTCGGCGCAGACTTTCTACGATGCGCAATTTATCGAGAGGCGTAGCTCTGGCAATCACCACCGCGTGTTTCAGACGTTGGTCGAGATCACCATTCTGTAAATCTGCAATTTCTGCTGCGTTTAGCACTTCTCCTCTCCCTTTGAATAGACCAGCCTCCTGGGCAATCGCACGTGCGGTTGCTGGATGATCGCCGGTAATCATCATCACCCGTATCCCCGCCTCATGACAACGTCTCACTGCATTTCGCACCATAGGACGCAGGGGATCATTAATGCCCACGAAGCCGAGGGCAGTGAGATCCTGGGGGTCATCCAGAGACAAATCTTTCACCCCCTCAGCAACCATCAGCACGCGTAATCCCCGTTCTGCCAGTTGGCGGGAACACGCTACAAGCCTTGCTCGCTCCGCCTCACCTAGAGATTTCTGCTCACCATCCTGGAATAGCGAACGACAGCGTGCAAGGATCACTTCCGGTGCCCCTTTGATGCAGAGCCTTCTCTGAACGATAGTGGCATGAAAAGATCTTTTCGGGTCAAAGGAGAGTTCCGCTTCGTGCTCGCGATACACCCGCTCGCCCAGGCCAGTTGCTATAGCCCCCTGGACCACCGCAACGTCGGTGGGATGGGTATGTGCGCCTTGCGCATTGGGATGGGGACTAGCCAGAGCCGCTGTGAGCAATATATGGGACAACGGCTCCGGCAGCTTCTGCGCCAGAGTGGACTCCTGGACTGCATCGGTCACAACGCTCAGGCACAATCGTCCCCTGGTCATGGTTCCGGTCTTGTCCGCACAGACCACATCCACGCGTCCCAGCGCCTCAACTGAGGAGAGACGTCGCACGATTGCTTGCTCTTTGGCGAGACGGCGAGCAACACCAGCCTCTCCCACTCTGGAAAGCAGTGGTAAACCTTCAGGTACGCCAGCAAGTGCGATTGTTGCTCCGGTAGCCAGAAGCGCAGTGAGTGGTTGCTTCCAGAGCAGGCCCGCAGCGATGACCGTTGCGCCACCTGCTGCGGAAATTGGTAAGAAGAAGCGCAGCATGCGACTCAACCGCAGGTTTAACGGATTGCGTTGCTCTTTTTCTTCTGCGAGCGCAAGTCTGGTTGCTCCCATTCTTGTCTGCTCACCAACCGCGACCACAACCGCGCGCCCCGTTCCTGTGGTCACATCGCTTCCTTCCAGGACAATCTGTCTGGCCTCACTTCCTCCCATCGCAAGTTTGTTGACAGGGAACGATTCTCCAGTGAGTGCGGCCTCATCTACCTCCAGACCCTGCGCATCAATTACCCGCGCGTCAGCCGCAACGCGATCTCCAGCAGCCAGCAGCAGGATATCACCCGGTACAAGTTCATCAGAAGAGAGCATCCTTTCCTGGCCGTCGCGTAAAACACGGGCCTGTGACGTCCCTATCTGCTGTAATGTTTCAGCAATCTGGTTTGCCTTGTGTTCTTGCCAGATCCCGACGATAGCGTTGGCTACAATGGTTGCCCCAATAATGACCACATCCCCGGTTGAGCCAAGCAGCAACGAAAGCGTCGCGCCTGCCGCGAGAATACCTGTCAAAGGCGAGCGCACCTGTTCCAGCAACGCGGCTCGCAAAGCATTCCGTGGCTGAAGAGTAGGCACCTTGCGCAGGCGTTCATGTGCTTGTTTGCTCGTTAAACCCTGCTCGCTTGTATTTAGTAGATGGAGGACTTCATCCACACTGCGTTTTCCCCAGCGCTCTGGCTGTGGATCAACCAACCGGGTGAGCGTTGAGCGAGCGCACCTCCCACCACGCAGCCGCAACCACCCATCCACAAGCGCTCCTAAGGCAGTAATGTAGACCGTACGCGAGGCACTCTCGACGCCTGGTATTCCCAGCAAGCCCCAGACGATGCCTGCGATATTGGATGCCACGGAGAAACCAACAGAGTCACGCACGGTAGCGTCGCGCCTGGCTCCCGTTTCGATGATCGCAGCTACGGCGGCAAGATCAGGGGCCAGTAAGTCCGCACGTGCCGGAAAGTGGCTATGATGATCTGTCAGACCAATCGCCAGGTCGCACGCGGCAAAACCAGCCGTCGCACCCGCGTGGTCCGAGACAAATGCGACCAGTTCTCCCCTTTGCTGTCGCTCAGCAATAACGGTGAGCGCGGAATCGCTTTCGAGCAGCGCGATCTGCGCCCGGTGCGCCAGCGCTCTCACGGCCAGCTCATCCCCCTGCGAAAGCAGTGCTAATTCAACACCAGAGCGCTGACAGATAGTCACCAGCGTTTGGACCTCTGGGGCCAGGTGCGGACGCAGCGCGAGAAGAGCCAGCGGCCTCCCTTCCTCTACGCGTCGCAGTGCCAGGACAACGTTGCCACGCTGGCGCAGAGACGAAGCCTCTGGCACAGCTCCCCAATCGTCTAGCGGTCCGAGTGTATAGCATATGCTGTCGACAAAAGCGCTAGCGACCGTGCCATCAAAACTGCCGCTGGTAGCTGCGACTGCGTGGATACTATGGAAGATTCTTCCCCAGGGTGAACCGGCAGCGTTCGCGATGCCTGCCGCATGCGCCAGTGCTTCTGCGGCATCTATCGCGTCGCTCAAAGGCAGCGCGTGAGTAACTTCAAGCTTTTCCGTGAGTAGGCGAGCGCTATCTAAGAGCACGAGTTTGGGCAGACGGATGCTTCTCCTGGGACGTGTGCCAACGATAGTCACGCCTGCCCGCAGCACGCGCGCATTTGCATGCAAGTCCGCGCTCTCCAGCCCAATCGCAGCGGTGCGTGGGTTGACAAGCAATAACGCGATGAATGCCTGGCTAAATGAGCGGGTGAGCAGGCCGGTCAGACCAGCATAGGCCAATGAAATGGGTGCCTGGATGCGTTGATACCAATCATAGAACGTGGGGGTAACAGGTACCGAGCGAGGTTGCGGCGTAAAACCTTCAAAGGACGCCTCGCTTTTCAGTTGTAAGACGAAGGGACCCCCATACAGACGCGCTCCAGGAGGGACTATCGCGCCTGGGTAGACTGGTAGCAGCATGCCGTCTAGACCTGTCGCCGTTCCCGTTCCCTCGTGAACGTTCGCGGCCAGGGGTACCTGCTCGCCACCTTCCAGGCGAATAACCGCATCCGCCTGGGCAGAAGGTGCCTGCGCTACGCGTGTTTCGTAATGACGCCAGGCCGCGCGCCGCGCCTGCACCTCTGTCAGCAAACGCAACGCTTCCGCCCCGGCAACTGCCAGGCCAAGCGGACTGCTGGAAAGCGTGAGCAGAGCAATTCCAGGAAGAGCGAAGAGCAGATCAGCCACAGGGCGTCCGAGCATCTGGCGGAGTCCATTGCGCACTGGCGGAAATCCCTGCAGAAGACCAATAGCACCAGAGGCATAGGCAGCAGTTCGCGCACCAGGCAAGACTTCTTCGCTACCGATAAGCCGTCTGATGGCTAAAAAACTCAGCCCAAGGGCCGCTCCTAGCGTGCGCGTGGCGCTCTGAACTAGTGGTCTAGCGTCAAATGGGTAGGCAGGGCGATCTTCGCCCGGTAGCTCTGGAAACTCCAGACCTGCTACCTCCGCAATTAATTCGTCCAGTTCTGCCTCGTGCTCCGCGAATTCGACCAGCACGCGACCAGTCAGAGGATTGGCGAGCGCATGGACACCAGGCCATTTTCTCAGATGCTCTACCACGCGCTTTGCCAGTTGTGGATCACGATCCAGACCGCGTACCGCAATGCGAGCACGTACGGTTTTCCCCTGTTTTTCACGCACCACTGGTGGCAGAGCAGGCTCAGATGGCTGGTCATTGATCTGCTTCAGGTCAAGCTCCTGGACCGCGTGAAGCATGGTTTGCTCGCTGAGAGAAGCGGGATCAAAAACCATCAGGATAGTGCCAGTAATCGGATTGGCCTGGATGCGGCGTACTCCCTGAAGCTGACGAAGCTGCTTCTCAATTTGTGGCTTCCCCTGGCCCGACCATCCTGGCAAATGCACACGGACCCGACCCGCTACGGTATGCAGAACGCGAGGTTCTGCCGTCATTGCTCCCTCTCCGCCCATGAACGTTCCCACTCCTTCTCTAGAAAATCGGCCTGGATCATCCCTGAAAAGGGGATCTCCATCTCCCCTCAGCAGGCTCCTCCAGAGCTATGAAACAGGTGAATGCATATCGTCTGATACGTACTCGTGTTTGCCTTGCCACTTGTGGCGCATCTCCTCTGCTTCTACCCACATATCCTCTGCATCCTCCTGCAGACGCGCCATCGTCCTCTTCATGTGCAAACTGTTCACCTGTGTCCAGTGGTCAACGTACTGTCCGAGCTGGCCTACCAACATCTCTGCTCTTTCCATCGAGGGCTGCTTCGCCTGGGCATTCTGCGTCGCTGTTGTCCCTGCCGCCAGATGAGCAGATGCTGATGTTGGCTGGGCCGGACGGCCTGCTTCCTCGCGATACGCTTGAGCAGCTTGTTGGACACGAAGTGTAGCCTTCCCTGCCAACCTACCAATCTGTTCTCCAACCTGATCGAGAAGCTGCTCAGCACGTTCCGTCGCCAATGTGGCAGATCCTTCTTTATTTGTCTGTGTCATGCAGGTTGCCCTCCTACATCTCCTGTCGGTTTTGCTGCGCCTGTTCTATCAGCATCCCTCTTCTGTTCCTCCATGCTCGCTTGCTGGACCCCGCGGCTGACGTTCCTGGCAAAAGATGCAAGCATGTCGCCAGTGGTAAGAACGCCAGCCACGCCATACACCAGACCTTTATGCATAACTTTCCGCGCGCGAGGCGAGAAAATTGCTGCGACCACCGCTGCCGTTACGGCTATTTCAGGTTCCACAAAATCCTCGAATTCCATCTGGTCACATTTCCTTTCACATCGCTGGCAGCCAATGGGGCCTTCCTGATGATAGATGAAAGCCACCCTGGCTGACACAAGTTATTGACTACTGCGTACAGCCGGATTTCTCGCGCTTCCATAGAAAATGGGTGTGCTTTTCCCTGCGAGATTTGAGAGGACCGGCTACATATTATACCATAGGAATAGTGTATCAGGAAGCACCAAAGCATTTTACAATTGCTCATGTTGTTCGGCAGTCAATGCAGAAAACTGCTGGGAAAACTCTGAATGCAAGACAATATCAGCTTGCCTCCGGCCACTGTTTTTCGGCAGTTGGTTGGACAAGCGCTTCTAGTTGTTGCGATGGCGTCTTTTTCAGATAGAGATCAAAAAATTGAATGACTTTGTTGATATAAACAGCGCGATCTGCAAAATAGGCCCCACAGTGTTCAACATCTGGCAGCAACCAGAGTTCTTTTGGCTCGCCTGCCGCAGTATATAGCAAGGAAGCATCTTGAGGATCAACCGTCGAATCTTGCAAACCATGGACAATCAGGATGGGACGCGGAGCAATGCGTCCTATATCGCGCAATGGCTCTACCTGATTGAAATGATACCCTGCGCGTAACCATAAAATGATATCTGTCACCCAGTCGAAGAGTATAAACGGCAAATGCAACGTACGACGTACCGCATAATCCACCACGCTCCTATGGGTGGCAAAACCACTGTCTGCCACCAGGGCTTCTACCTCAGTCGTACGAGCGCAGCCCATGATCGAAACGGCTGCGCCCATCGAATAGCCAACCGCTCCAATGCGTGCCTCGGGAGCACACTGCCGCGTGTAGACGACGGCCCCTAGAAAATCGTTGATCTCTCGGTAGCCCAGCGTCACCGGCTCCCCAACAACGGTTCCATGTCCATAATATTCGAAAACTAGGATATTATGTCCAGCTTTCCATAACAGCGCACACAAGCCCAGCACATCCGAACGACTTCCCCGATAACCGGGCGATAAGATGATCGTTGTGGTAGCATCTGGACATGCAACGTACCACCCATTCACCAGATGATCCCCATAGAGTGGAGGAAATGTGACCTCCTCAGCTGGCAGACCAAGCTCAAATGGGCTAAAGGTGTAGAGTGAAAAGGTTGCTAACCGCTTGGGGCGGATGATGGTATCTACAATATAGAGGGCAACTCCAACAATCATACTTAAGATACCAAAACTGCCACCCAGACTACCCAACACAACGCGCCTGAATGAAGGACGGGCAAGCCGTAGGTTTTGTAATCTGCGCATAGAAACCTGCAACCTTTCTAGCAGTTGATTGACCTCCTACATGTATCTATCATCATAATACAACCATAAAATCCGCAATTTTATGCCAGCCATTACCCATCACGCGCTTGATCGCCTTCTTACCTATCACCAGCGGCAATGAGCGCTCAACACGCTCTTCATAAGAGACCACCATTCCAGCTTTTTTGCAAAGATGATTGTAGCCAGGAAGCGCGCCCATTTCCGCAATATGATGGGAGGGAGAGAACAGAGTAGTATAGGCATACATACTATGTAGAGGAGAGAATACAAGGAGGCTCTGCTATGAGTAGTCCATCCCCTTCAGGTCAGGCGATGCCAATAGGAGATATTCCTGGCTGGCAGCAAATCTTTGCCGAAGATTTCAATACCAATGTATCCCTCGGTCACTTTCCCGGTACGGTGTATGGGAATAAGTTTAAGGTATATCCAGATGGCACGCTGGATACAGCCGGGCGGGCGGGCGGACCATCCAAATACTATCCATCCAAGGTTGTGAGCGTGAGTAATAGCCTGCTCAATTTGTACTTACACACGGAAAATGGCATTCACCTATCCGCTGCTATTCTGCCGACCCTTCCGGGCAAGCATCTGTATGGTAAATACATGGTGCGCTTCATAGCAGAACCACTCAGGGGTTTTAAGACGGCCTGGCTGCTCTGGCCCTCCAGTGGCAATTGGCCTTACGATGGAGAGATAGATTTTCCCGAAAGTGATCTTTCCGGTCCAATCAGTGGATATATGCATCATAAGGGTGCGACGTGGGGCGGAGACCAGCACGTTGTCGATACCACCATTACCTATACATCCTGGCATACGGCAAGTATCGAGTGGTTGCCTGATCACATAAACTTCCTACTGGATGGCGTAATTGTTGGTAAATCTATAAGTCGCATACCAGATACGCCTATGTTCTGGGTGCTTCAGACGGAAGCCTGTCTGCCGGGCCATTCGCCGATCACGATGGATGGCAATCTCCTGATCGATTGGGTGGTCGCTTACGCGATGGCGCAATAGACTCAAAGAACAGAGCTGAGAAGCACGATCAGTAGAGGAGGGTGATCGTGCTTCTCAGCTCTGTTGTTCTTTAGCAGATCCCACCTGATATCATTGCAATAGCAAATCTGTTACAATTACCTGAGCAGGACCAGCGTACCGTTGTTGAGTCAAGTTGTGGTTGCTCACTCACACGATCTTCTTTGGTGGCCTGCTCTTTGGCTATGTATTTGCTGGGATATTCTGTGGAGGATACAGTGGATAATATTGTCCCTATGCGTATTGTTGAGATTGAGTTGGGGCAGGCTGTTTTGCCTGCTCTTTCGGCGACGGATGAGCAAACCAAAATATGCTATCATCGTGCACTGTGCCTGGTGCGACTCCATACCCAGCCGTTAGGCACCGTCGAACTCTCTTTTGATCAGGAAGAACTCCACGCTAGCGCCTATCTCCCGGTGATCTGGCAGGCGCTGAGCGAACAGATTAACCTGCATCTTCAGCGTGATGGCTTGCCTCCGATCACTACGTTGGATGCAGGAATATGCTCCGAGGAGCAATGGTGTCGTGAGGAGCGTGAGCGCTTCTTAGGACATGCTCCGCTTGTCAGCGTGATTGTGCCGACGCATGAACGACCAGAGCAGCTCATGCGCTGTCTCTGTTCGCTGCTCGCGCTACACTATCCACGCTATGAAATCATCGTCGTCGACAATGCACCGTCGACGCAGAAAACATTCCTGCTCTGTCAACCGCTGTTCACTGATAGCGAGATCCCGGTGCGCTATGTCCGCGAAGATCGCCAGGGTGCGTCATGGGCGCGCAATGCGGGCATAAATGTCGCGCAGGGGGAGATCCTTGCCTTTACTGACGATGATGTGGTCGTTGATCCACACTGGTTGACAGAGCTGGTGCGTCCCTTCTTTCTCGATAGAAACGTGGCCTGCGTGACCGGCCTGGTCATGCCGTTGCAATTGGATACCGCGGCGCAGTTCTGGTTTGAGGAATACGGTGGATTTCACAAGGGCTTCTCGCGTCGTATCTTTGACCTAGGACTCCATTGCATCAAGAGTCCACTCTATCCGTACAATCTGGGTAGCATCGGTACCGGCGCAAGCATGGCCTTTCGTGCAAGCTTTTTGCGGCAGATTGGAGGCTTTGACCCGGCGCTTGGTGGTCGGGGTCCATCTCGCTGTGGGCAGGACCTTGCGGCGTTCTTCGAGGTCATCATCCGGGAATACATGGTGGTCTATGAGCCTGCTGCACTGCTTTACCATCAGCATCGCCAGGACTATGTCGGTCTGCGTCGGCAACTCTATCGCTACGGCATTGGACTGACGGCGTGTCTCACCAGGAGCATCGTCACATATCCACAGCTCTTGCCCAATGTCCTTCGTCGAATTCCTGCTGGCCTAGCATTTCTGCTCAGTACGCGCTCTGCCAAGAATGCCAGGAAAACGGCGTCCTATCCACGTGAGTTGACGATAGCAGAGTTGATCGGCATGCTCTATGGCCCGTTCGCCTATCTTCAGAGTCGATGCAAGGAGAACCGTGATGAATGATCTCGATCAGTATTAGGAAAAGCATAGCAGAGGTCACTTACACCAATCGTTCAATCACGCACAACTTTTCTCGTGCTGCTGATCAACCGCCTATCTTGTACCCAACTACCAGATGTCTTGTACCCGGCGGCTCTTCTGGCTACTATCTTGTACCTGTCTTCTCTTTTTCTTCCTCCCTGCTTTCATTGACAGTATCACCTGTAGTATGATATTCTTTGCCTGTTGTCTATTATCGTCTACTATCCATTGGCACTGAGAAGAGAAAAGCAAAGATGGAACCAACCTATCACCTGCAATACACGACTTGTGGCAAGCTCCGCTGTAAGAAGTGTCAGACGGGACAGGGGCATGGTCCCTATTGGTACGCCTATCAGAAGGTGGATGGTCGTACCGTGCGCAAGTACGTGGGAACGACGCTTCCACCTGGCGTCCAGGGAACTTCGGAGCCTACCAGAGAGCAACGCCAGACTCTCCCGCGTCCACTAACTCCGACTGTCCGCATATTTACGCTGGGACAGCTTCGCCTGGAACGTCGCTCGGGAGCTGATGCATGGCAACGCGCTACAGAGCCTGCATGGCAGCGAGGTGATGCAAGACGTTTGCTTTGCTACCTGCTCAGTTCACCACGGCAAAGGTCTTATAATAGCGAACAGGTGATAGAGGCGCTCTGGCCGGATCGCGAGGATGGGAGAAGACTGCTGGAACGCGCACTCCAGCGCCTGCAGCAGGTATTCTCTCCGCAGCGAGGAAAGCGTACAGCTATACTTTCAACTGAATACGAAGTGATCACGCTCGCGCCGCAAGATGATGTCTGGATCGATGCCGACGCCTTTGAGCAGCTCGTTGTGCGCGCTCATGCCATAGAAGATCACAACGAAAAGGAGCAACAGCTACAGGAGGCCGCTACGCTTTATAGCGGGGACTTCTTGCCAGAGGAGCATAAGCTGGAAGGGACGCTGATGCGGAGGGAGACGCTTCACCGTCACTGGGTTAGCACGTTGCTTGCACTCGCCGATCTACAAAGTGCGCGCCACGCGTTTTCCAGCGCCATCGCAGCTCTGGATCGCGTAATCGCGGCTGATCCCATCAACGAGGCCGCCATTCAGCGTCTGCTGCTATTGTTGACGCATCTTGGACGGCGAGGAGAAGCGCTACTGATCTATAAGCGACTAACCACAGTCCTATACCATGAGAATGGATTTACTCCCCTCCCCGAGACACAGCGCGTCTATCAGGTGATCAGCGACGACACTATGCTGGTTGATACGTTGCTCACTCAGATTGCTCAGTCACGAGGTCAGCAAGTGGAGACGCACACGGAGATCACGCTACGACACCCTCCCGAGGTCCCGATTGGGCGAGCCTATCAAAGCCTGCTGGTGGGACGCGAGCAAGAGATTGCACTGTTGCATACGCTGGTGACAACGACCGAACAGACAGCAAGGTTTCGCCAGGTGGTCCAGGAACACACGATGGGTTCCCAGCTTGCTCCTCAGCAGCACGCGCAGTGCATAGTATTGCTCGGCGATATTGGTATTGGCAAGACGCGCCTGGCCGAGGAGGTGAGTCGCGACGCCCAGGAAACGCGGCTGGGCTGTGGTATGGAGCAGGATCTACGCGCAAGAGGGCAGCATTCCTTATCGTTTCTGGACCGAAGTTATACGCAAGACGATAGAGCAGGGCATATGGCAACAGCAGGAGATCCACAAGCGTCCGTTGGTCTTCCAGCCGCTGAGCGCACTGCTGCCCGAAGTGCATGATGTATTGAATGTTACCTACTCGCCAGCGTTGTCTCCCGAGCAGGAGCAGTTCCGCTTATGGGAGGCGGTGCGCGAACTGCTGATCATAATTAGTACCAGCACACCACTGCTTATCGCGCTTGATGACTTGCACTGGTCGGATAGTAGTAGTTGTGAGTTGCTCGCTTATCTGGTGCGGCGTATGCGCGGCCTGCCCATCGCGATTGTTGGCACGTGTCGCGACAATGAACTGGGACCTCATCATCCCTTGCGCACACTGCTCACCGATCTGCAACGCGAACATGCAGTTGAATGTGTCTCGCTGGAACGGCTCAGCGACGAGCAGATCATCTCGTTAATCTCGCAGGTTCCACACATCCCCGAACCGCTCGTGCCAAGGATCAGCTCGCGGGCGGCAGGCAATCCCTTCTTTGCCGAGGAACTGGCGCACACTGTGGGTAGCCCATCCTCCAGTACAGTCACCTCAGAGTTGACCGGCGATGATATGCTGCCTGACACGATCACCTCTGTGCTCGATTTGCGCCTGGGACGCTTGAGCAACGCCTGTCAGCGCTTATTGAGCAAGGCTGCGGTGCTGGGTAGCGCTTTCGAATTCAACGTTATTTGTGCCATGGAGGCTCACACGGATGGTTCAAACGAGGAGGCAGTGCTGGATCTGTTAGAGGAGGCGCTCAAGTCGGGGATGCTGACTGAAGAGGGCACCGGTACACGTGTCACCTATCACTTCTGGCACCCTTTGCTCGTCACCCACTTCTACGAAGGGCTGTCGGCGGCGCGACGAGCGAGCCTGCACCGTCGTACCGCTGAGGTCTTGCGCCAACTCTACCATAGTCGAGAAGCCGAGGGCGCGGCCTTCATCACGCGCCATCTGGTCCAGGGCGGAGCTGATGTACAACAGATCGATCACTATGCCGCAATGGCCGGAGATCGGGCCTTTGGTCTCTCAGCGTACGCGGAAGCTGCGCGCTACTATCTTCTGGTGCGGCAGGAGCATAGGTCCATCGAAATGTTAGAGCGACTGGGTGATTGCGCAAAAATCTTGGGGAACTATGGGCTGTATCTCTCATGCTATAAGAAAGCCTCTGCCTTTCAGGAACAGGTGCTTGCGACTAGCAACGATCCGTCGGAGGCGGTTGCCCTGGCGTTACTCCTGATAAGAGTTGGGTATGCTTACTACGACGATGCCCACTATCAGGAGGCAGCACAAAGCTATGACCGCGCCGAGCAGTTTCTACGCGAACAGAGAATAGAGGGAGGAGTCGGCTGGGGAAGCCTGCGTATGGAACAGGCACACCTCGCCTGGTCCCAAGGGGACTTTGCCAAAGGACGATACCAAGCACAGGAAGCGCTTTCGCTGTTCGAACAAGCAACAATTCATTCTTCACAGGAACGATCCCTCCTTTCGCGGGTTCGACGAACCCTGGCAGGTGATCCCCTGGATGTTGGTCGTTGCCATCGTGTCTTAGGACTGATTGCCAACGCGGCGTCGAATTCCCAAGAGGCATTACAGCATCTCAGCCAAGCCAGAGATATAGCTGAGCAATGTGGAGCTCGGAGGGAAATGGCAAACTCACTGAACGACATAGGGGACTTTCACCTACGCACAGCAGAACATCGTCAGGCTATGGAGAAATTCCAGCAAGCTCTGGCCCTTGCAGAAACGGTGAGTGATCATCCACTGCGTCTTTTTATTATACTGAACCAGGGAGTTATTACTCAGCGTCAATGTGACTTTGAGGCAACCGCAAAGCTCTTTCAGCAAGGACTGACGCTCGCAGAGAACCTGGATGATAAGTGGGGAAAAGGAATAGGAGCCACCTTCTATGCTATGTTCTTACAAGACCAAGGCCACTGGGATAAATCAGCTCCCTATCTTCTCCAGGTCAATGAGATCTTACAGGGAATGGATTCACCCTTGCTACATGGGGCACACTACATCGGTGAGGGACGATATCAGATTTTCCAAGCTCTTGCAAAACATCCAGACCAACAAAATGAGGAGTTTCAAGCAGGCATGCGCCTGATTGAGGAGGGGCTGGCGCTACCGGTTGAAGCCGAGATCCGCTGTGAAGGATTGCTCTTTCTGGCGCGAGTAGCCTACTTTTTCGGTGATCAGGATATGGAACAATTGGCACGGAACGTAGTACAGACAGCGCAACACGCCGAGCTGGTGTGGCTGCATGCTCGTGCAAGCTGGCTGCTCGCTGACGTACTTGTGGCCCTTGGACGTGAGCAGGAAACCGAGCCTCACTATGCATTTGCCACGCAAGTATTTAGAGCAAACGGATTGGATGATTGCAGTGAGGCCGCTATGATACATTTGAAGCTCTCCAACCCAGAGCACTAGAAGCTGCGTGAAAAAGCTTCAGGGACTGGCTCGTGCCAATCGGCAAGCTACTATAATAAAACGCCCACCGATGCTGGTGGGCGTCTTTCGTAGGTTGTGTGTTAGTCATAATGAGACATCTCTTTACATCCTTTCTTTTCGTTACAAAGGCCGACTATTATTCCGCCGTTGCAAAATATCAACAGCTAGACATGTCTTACGGCTGTGAGCACGTCCTGTTATCCTTAATCAATGAGGATTTGAGAAACCAACGACCGAATGAATGAGATTGACGTGAAATACTGTGCTAGCTACAATAAAAGAGATAATAAGGACGGTTACTAAGGCAAGGATAAGCAGGGCTAACAGTTGTTTGTTGCGAAGCAGTGCGATACTCATGGGTATGGTCCTTTCTCATGTTGAGCTGGTGTTAAGCTCGTGTTGTGCGTCAGCCAGTACCAATTACTGAACTGATCAGGTTAATACGTCGGCCTAAAATCCCTCTAGTTACAAAGCTAAATACATTACATTTCGAGGTTGTGCTGCATCCTTCATGCCGGAAGGTAAACCTGCATTTCTCCTCTCACTATAGTTGAGAGTTGAAGCGTGAACGCATTGGCTATCATGCTTAGCCGCTACAGGCTTCTCACTACCTCGTTCATCACTCTCTGCTATGCTTAAAATATACATGGTACGAGGTCGAATCATGGTCGTTTTTATCCATATTTTTGAGTGTTTACCCTATGGTAGACAGTAGATAGGAATCTTGGGTTGAATTGGCTATCGTCAAACCCATAGAGGGACAACGCACATTAAGGTGCGCGTTGCATTATTGGATGGATATCGCTGAAAATTTGGACGGGGACGCTGTTATTGCCAAGAAATTGCTAACGACGACAATGTTAGGAGATTATATTGCCTTGCATTCAGATGAGAAATATGCTGCGGCATATTTCTAGCAACGAGTGTGGCGTTTCTGAATGCCTATGGGTATCAGAGCTTGCTAACAGTTTCATACTGAGCCAGTACGCGCTCTATTAGTTGCAATTCCAATTCTGCTTTACATGCAATAAATATCTGGCGAGCTTCATGCAAATATTCCAGGCTACGCAGATTTCTCTTATTCATCACATCATCACGTTGCAGCAGAATCTCACCATAAGCCTGCAAGGTGCGAGCATATTCAAGGCGCATACCACTCTTACGGAATGTACGTAATGCCTGATCAAAATAGGCATCTGCCTGTTCTTGACGACCCGACATAGTAGAAACATCCCCCAAAATACGTTGCGCACATGCAAATAACCATGTCAACTCAGATTGACGCGCCTCTTCCAGAGCTTGTTCTGCTTGCTGCTGTGCGGTTTCAACCTCACCCTGTAATAACAAGACCTGAGCTAGAACCAGACGGCTTTCAGTTTTTGTCTCTGCATATATACCTTCAAGCGCAAGAGCATGCTGAAGCGTTTTCTTCGCTTGCATAAGAAGGTGACTTTGCATTTCAGATACACGATTGCTATCAATTTCATCAAACTCAATTGCTTTTGCTTGAGCCAGACGTAAACCACCTAAGGAGACAAGAGCGAGGCCAATACAGGGAGCAACATGCGTGGGACGCCCAGCACTCAGAGCTTGTCTAAGCACTGATCCTGCTTCAGAAAGCTTTTTTTGTTCTTGCAGCACTGTAGCTAAAACTGCCAGAAACATACTCGAAGAAATAGGATCTTTCATATACTCAACTAATGCAATCGCCTTCCTGAACTCGCCTTCAGCCTCAACTAAATTACCAGTACGCATATCAAGTAGTGCCAAATTACCAAATACAAAAGCCATATTAGGAGCATCACCCATGCGTTCGGCTAGATTGAGTGAGCGACGTAATACTGACTGAGCCTTTGAATAATCAGCTTTTTTTAGATAAACGTCGCCCAAATTACAGCAGGCAATGGCAATTCCTTGCACACTATCATATTGCTCGTATAATGTCAAAGCCATATCCAAATGTGATAATGCATCTGTTGAACGACCAGAGTCATTTGCAATTAGACTCATTAATGAGTGCGTACGTCCAAGGTCAATATGATCTCCAGCCAGTGTGGATCTAGTACGACTCAAATGAGCGGTTTCGTCCATATGACTTTTTTGCATCTCCAGTGCATCTGTAAATAAACTCAATGCCTCATGAGCAGACTTATGTGCCTCATGATAGTTTCCTTCACGCCAATAGATATAACTTTGCCGTAATCTAAGGTACGCACATGCTGGACCATTGGTAATATTTGCATCACGTAGCACTAGCTCAGCACGCTCATTATACTGCCTGGCACGAAACATCTCTCCTCGGTCATACCAGGTCCTTCCAATTTCAGCCAGGAGCATAGCTTGTATCTGCGCTTCTTCCAGCAAATCAGAAGATGAAGTGTGGGTATGTTGCTGCTTACGAACATTTAAAGCTTGCTCGTAAAAGTTACGCGCATCTTCATATTTTCCCTAAATCCTCGTGCATTCACCCAGACACTCTAAAATATAAGCCAGGCGCTGCCACTCAGCAGATCGAGGATCTAAGTACTCAAGTGCAACGTGATAATGCCTCTCAGCATCAACATACGAAGAGAGCTTATGAGAATGATCTCCGGCCATCTCGGCGTAGTGGACGATTTGTTGCGGATCGGCTCCGCCCTGGACCAGGTGATGCGTAATGATAGCCGCTCCCTCGGCTTCTCGGCTACCGTAGAATTTACGCAAGACCTCAGCCGCCCGACGGTGCTGGCTGGCTCGCCGCGCAGCCGACAGACTTTCGTAGAGATGGTTGACCAGCAGGGGATGCCAGAAGTGATAGGTGATACGCGTGCCCGTGCCCTCTTCCGTCAGCATCCCCGACTTGAGCGCCTCCTCCAACAGATCTAGCACAACGTCCTCGCTTGAACCGGCTGTATTGGCCTCCATAGCACAAATGATGTTGAATTCGAAGGAGCCTCCCAGCACTGCGGCCTTGCTCAGTAGACGCTGACAGGCATCGCTCAGGCGTTCCAGGCGTAGATCGAGCACGGCGGTGATGGTGTCCGGTAGCAGATCGCCATTGGTCAAGTCGGAGATGGATAAGCCGGAGGATTGGGTACCAACGGTACGTGCCAACTCTTCGGCAAAGAAGGGATTGCCCGCCGCGCGCGTGCTGATCCTTGGCACCAGCGGCTCCGGCACGTGCGGGACCTGCGAAACTAACGAGGCGATCTGCTCGTCGCTGAGTCGCTCCAACGAGATACACTCCACCGCGTGCTCGCGCTGCAGATCAGTGAGTAAGGGACGCAAAGGATGCTGCGGTCCCAGCTCGTTGTCCCGACACGTACCGACAATCACGATGGGCAGTCCGTAAATACGCCGCGCCAGATAAGCGAGCAGCTCACAACTACTGCTGTCCGACCACTGCAGGTCGTCAAGCGCAATGATCAACGGTGTGCTCTCGCTAATGATAGTCAGCAGCTCACGAGCAGCCTCCCATAAACGCAACTGCTCTTGCTCCGGCGGCAAGGACGCTGGAAAGGCTATCGGCGGCAACAAATTCTGTATTTCAGGCAACAAGGCACTCAGCGGCTGGTAAAAGAGAGGGCGCTTGCTCACTTCTTGACGCTGCCACGCTCCCTGCTCCATCGCCTTACGCATAACTTCGGTCCAGAGACGATAGGGAATGCTGCCCTCTTGCGCGTAGGCACGACTCCAGGCCACCGCCCAGTTACGCTTCTTGGCCTCGCGGCTCACCTCTTCAGCCAGGCGCGTCTTGCCAATCCCTACGTCACCGAGCAGTAAGATACACTGCGCACGACGCTGCGGATCAAGCGTGGAGACTGCCGAACGCTTCTGGGCTGCCAGGCGGAACTTCGCCGCGTGCTCGGTCGTCGTCACCAATGCGCGCAGGTGCTCGACCTCTTGCTCGCGTCCCACCAGCGGACTTTGATGGGAACGGCCAATCTGCAGCGCCGATATGTCGTTCGCGTTGGCCGCTACCCCACGCTGTGCAGCATCCTGAGCGGATAGACTGTCAGTTTCTGAGAGCGCACCGTTCCGCACAGATTTGTCATTGCCAGAACGCAAACGTTCATAGAGTTCACGCGTCTCGGGCAATGGCGCGATATGGTATTCCTGCTGTAAGACCGCGTGCAGTCGCTTGTAAGCTCGCAAAGCCTCACCACGGCGTCCCAGTTGCATGAGCAGCTTGATCAAACGCTGTACCGCTGCCTCGTTGGTTGGATCTATCGATAATAGTCGATCTAATGGATCAATAGCATTGTTTAAGGCATCTCGTTCTGTATAGAGATCGGCAAGCTCAAGCAATAGACCAACCCAGCTACGCAGCAACGACTCACGGCGCGTACGCGTCCACTCGTTTTTGCGCTCCTCGGGCAGAAAATCCCCACCATAGAGCGTCACCGCTTCCTTCATCAAACGCTCTTTCTCACCGGGGTCCTCGCTGGTACGCGCCTGGGCTAAGAGCTGTTCAAAAGCGTCGGCATCGATCCAGATCTGTGGATGGTCGGCCAGGACCAGCATCTC
The DNA here is from genome assembly GCA_963802635.1 of uncultured Chloroflexia bacterium. Taxonomy (GTDB): domain Bacteria; phylum Chloroflexota; class Ktedonobacteria; order Ktedonobacterales; family Ktedonobacteraceae; genus CAVTLG01. Next base: position 1,028,181 of record CAWDJJ010000002.1, read on the forward strand.
ACGCTCAGTCATTAAGAGCGAAGATGTAGCAAGACGGTTACGCGATGGCTCAAATAATTGGCGCAGACTGTATACCGCGCGATCCAGACGGCTGCCTGCCGCATCCAGATCCAGATCGGGCCATAACGCGTCCATGATCTGCTCACGGCCCAGCTTGCGATTGCCTACGCTAACCAGACAGCCCAGCAACGCGCGTACACGTTGGTGTTGCCAGGTCGCATCGATGACAGTCTGCCAATCAAGAGGGTCCTGGGGATCACGGCGCTCGAGGCGGAACTGTCCCAGCACATAAATACGAATCGTCGATAGCTCACGCTCAGCGGCCTGTGGCGTTGGCGGCTCCTGCACACCGACAATCTCAGCCTGCGCCTCTGGTGGCAGATGCTTGCCAACGTAGGTACGCGTAGTACGCCCATCAACCGTTTGGTAGGCGTACCAGTAAGGTCCATGCCCCGTCCCCTCACGACATTTGCGACAGCGAGGCTTCCCACAGTAGCTAACCTGCTGGTGATAAGTGACCTTGCTATTCATAAGGGTTGCGGCAGGATACCAGCGCCTTCAGGCGTGGGAGGAATGCCGCATCTCCTTTCAATTAAACGGGCCGAAGCCTTCTGGACAACGCTCAACTTCTTAAAACTGGCGCTTGCATGGACCTTTGTACCGTCGAGGGTCCGCAGATCAAAGTACCCAGAACTCCTTCGGCCAAACACAAAGCAGCGTTGCCCTTGATACCGGACGCAGTCGAACAAGCGAAAACCATGCACGACCTTGGGGGCCGTGTTCCGTTGTCTTTTTCCGCCTTTCCTGATGGTGGCTTTATGCAGTTGACGATTGTTTCTTCTGACCCACTTGATCAGATACCATGTTCCATCAGAGGATGCTAAGGGATGACTGCTGATGCAGCGTGCATCAATCAGGTGGGACTTCTCCAGCTTGTTCGTTATGCGGGTGTGCTTGGTGAAATAGCCATAGGTCAGATGCACCCTCGGAAAGAGCGCTTTGGCTTGCTCGTAGATACGCCAGCGCATGATCCCCATCTGGGTCGCATCTCGAAAGCTTCGGCTCTTCCGTTCTATCTTGTGCTCTTGATGGGTACGATGGATGAGATCGTGACATGTCTCACACAAGGTAATCAGGTTATCGGGCCTATTGCCCCCTGTTTTTCGTGACTCAATGTGGTGCACATTCAAAATGCGATCTTTTGACTTCCCTGTACACCATTGACAGAGATGGGCGTCTCTGGCAAGCACATATTCACGGGTATTCCAGAAGTCTAACTGCGGTCCCTCCTGATATGCCTTTCCCTCTATTTCTGGATGTTGTATCTTCTGAAGATCGAATTGTGCCGCCTCAATGGTTATCGTACTGATCGGCAAGAGTTTGTGGACCATCTGAATGATTTTCAAGTGACAGTCAACTCGATGCTGGACGGAGGGGGCTAACCATCCCTTTGGCTTTGTTCTATTGGAAAGACGAGCCTTGCGATAACGAATTTTCCTGTTTCGCCGGGCGCGTCGGAACTGACGACGTGTGGCAAGCACCTCTTGCATATCGTTTCGCGGAAGCACTTCTGCCTCAAAGAGAACACGCTGTTCTGTTGTGGCTGAGACACCAATATGTCGAGTACCCGCATCGATACCCAGTGAGACTTCTTGCGTGTACCCGCTGCTGCCATACAGCAATTGAAGCGTAAATGGGACCATCTTTGCCACTTTCGCCTTGCCCTCTTTCAAGAGCAGGCGTGCTTTTCGTGGTTGGCAGGGCATTACTGGTTCTCCATGACAATTTTGTATGTAAACGAACAAAACGTTTACCATCCTTTCGGACGTATGGTACTCTTCGTCAATATTCAAGAGGCTTGTTCGGCCTGCAACACTGCTCCTCCCCTCAGAGCTTTTAATCACAGGCGCTAGAGCAGGGAACTAGAGTAGGCATCCCCTGGTAGCATGGACCTCCCGAATGGAGCACTTGCGTGCCAAGACTAGTCAATGAAGGCTCTTGCAAGCCTCCGCGTTCACGCGGTGGTCATTGACCGCAACTTCTCCTAACTAAACCGCTCATCACAGAAATAGAGACGAATCACGCCGTCAATGTACAGAATATCCATTTCATCCGAGTCATTCTTGATCTTCGCTATGCGTCCATATATATCTCTATGCAAAATAGTCTCTACAAGAAAATGATAATAACGAGATTCACCCTAGCAGTAGTATATAGCATAGGAGCAAAACCTTCATCCCATTATAACAAAACTCGTCAAAGACCAAGGTGCTTCATGAAGACCTCGACGGTAAATATCCGCCAGTCAAGCCACCCATGGTATTGCCGTTGTTTTACACAACATTTGAATGAACCACTCAAAAAATAGGTTTTGTGGCATATAGGTGATGGTACTATAACCACTAGGATCAATCCTCCATGGTCATACCTCAGCAATAGTATCCCTTGAGGTTACTCCTACAAGCTCTTTTCTCTCAGAGAGTATATTTATTGCTATAAATAGAATAAGTGAAATATAACACAAAAAAAGGGACACATGTGGGTGTCCCAATACTGTGATATCGATTACAATAAATGCAACTACTAGGGCTACTGGGACAGCAGCGGCGGAGTATTGGAGCGGCTCCCAAGTGCGCCAATGCCAAGCCCTATTAATCGGGCACAGCAGCCCGGTAACGACGAACGGCCTCGACGTGCTGGTCAGGAGTCGTAAAACCGGCATTCATTGTGTTCAAGGAGATGTGCGTTGCGCCCAGATTGCGCCACTCTTCCGTCTGACGAACCAATTCGTCGAGATCTCCAGAGTTTGCGTTTATACGCGCCTCTATGCCGACTAAACCAGGATCACGACCGGCTTCCCTGATATAATCACGCAGACGCTCAAGGGTTGCACGCATAGTACCGTCTGGGAGTCCTTGCGGGAACCAGCCATCCCCCAGGCGCGCGACACGGCGTAACACAGCCTCTGCAGTTCCACCCATCCAGATGGGAATAGGACGACGCACAGGGAGTGGATTGAGTCCCGCATCTGTAATCGTATGATACTGGCCCTGATAGCTGACAATCTCCTGACTCCAGAGTCGACGCAATACTTCAACCTGCTCCTCAATAAGCTTCCCACGTTTGCTGAAATCGACACCCAGAGCCTCATACTCCACCGGATTCCAACCGACGCCAATACCAAGACGGAACTTTCCAGCGGTAAGCACGTCAACCTCTGCCGCCTGTTTGGCAACAAGCGCGGTCTGACGCTGCGGCAGAATGATGACTGCAGTTACCAGTTCCAGGCGCGTCAATGCGGCAAAATAGCCAAAGAGCACGAATGGCTCGTGAAACATATTACGATAGGTATAGCCTTGCCAACCAGGACGATGCGTGGGATCAACTCCCAGCACGTGATCAAAGGCAACGATGTGGCTATAACCCATGGCCTCCACAGATTGCGCGTAATCGCGCAGGAACAATGGATCTGCGCCAATCTCGTTTTGCGGGAATGTAACACCTATTTGCATAACTCAATTCCTCGTAGATCTTTTCTCATATCCATATGCATTCAGAAACGCGTTCTTCTTCCGCCTGGCAACGCTGCTGCCGCATATTTCTCATCCGAATGCAAGGCAATATCAGCTAAAACGGACATTTCCCCTCACTTTGATGATAGCACGTACGAGTAATAGACGTCCAGAAAGAGAGTCCGGTAGATAATCTGGCAAGGTGGAGGTTTTCTCGCGCCAGTATTATAATATAACTGTTGTTTGTGGCCTTATGACTATAAGAATTTCTGGAGTGAGATAATGCTAGATGAGACAATAGCCCCGCAGTTGACGACAGAGTATATTAAGAGTGTCTGGGATACACTTCCACAGCATGTACGCCCTACGCTGCTTCTCCCCAATCCAACGTTGTCAGCCTTGCTTAAATGCGAACTCACTATCGCAAGCGAGACGTTCCAATATACCGGCAGCTTTAAGTTTCGCGCTGCCTATAATCTGCTGGCTAGCGTGCCACAGCACCATGTGATTGCGGCTTCATCAGGGAATTTTGGGCAGGCTGCGGCCTACGCGAGCAGGTTGCTGGGGAAAACCTGTACGATAGTGATGCCTGCAACATCAGCACAGGTGAAAATCGCTGCCGTACGCGCCTATGGCGGAAACGTGGACCTGATTGATGTACGCCAGGTCGGTCGTGCGGAACGCGCCGCCCAATTGCTGGCCGCACAACCAGAGGCCGTTCAAGCACCAGCTTATGACGACTATCGCGTCGTCGCTGGTAACTCAACGTTGGGGAAGGACATTCTGGCAGCCGCAGACTACGATATCATTGTCGTACCGGTTGGCGGTGGTGGCCTCAGTTCAGGCATCGTCGTAGCACGTGACTATCTGCACGCACCTACCGAGATTATTGGTGCCGAACCTTTGACCGGCAATGACGCAGCGCGCTCGTTCCATAGCGGTCAACTTGTGCGCAATGAGCAGGAATCCACTACTGTAGCAGACGGCGCTCGCACGATCAGCCTGGGGAAGCTGAATTGGGCTATACTCCAACAGGGACTGACAGATATCGTCGAAGTACCAGATGCACTCACACTGGAAGCATTACGACAGTATTTTCTCTATGCGAATTTGAAGGTAGAACCGACAGGCGCGCTCGCCCTTGGTGCTCTGCTGACACAACCAGAGCGCTTTGAGGGGAAACGTGTCTGCTGCATTGTCAGTGGAGGGAATGTCGATCCCGCTGTCTATTCTCAATTTTTAATTTCAACCTTGAGCTAGTGTTTGGTTTCAGATCAATAGTGACAAAAAGTATGCACATTCCAAACACTATCTGAGAGGTAAAATCAAGATGCTACAGACAGCACTTGTCACTATGACGTATAAATAGCTAGATTAGAGAATTTCGCCTGGGCTCCCGGTTGCGCACCGACAAGATTGGAGACAAAAAGCTCTATAGCGCCACTGGCATAACTGCTATCAGTGAAAGTTTTCAAACTCTGACCATTCACCAACACACTGATCGACGAGCCTTGCGCAATGATGGTGATGTGATTCAGTGTGCCCTCTTTCTCAATAGCGGAACTGGTCGCATAATCGACGAGTACCGATGTTGTGACGTCACCATTGGCAGTTGTGGCAATCTTAAAGACGGCATACGTACCATCACCATAAAATTCGATACGATAGCCAGAAGTGAAATAGCCATCCACATTTGTCGTACCACGGATATCAATACCGTAACCATTGGTCGGATCGCCTTTGGAGAGCAGAGCATCAACCATCAGTTTAAAATTCCGCAACGGCTGTGCGGTCGTGCCAGGAACAGGGGTAGGAAGCAGTTTGTTATGATCATCCTCCAGAACAAGTGCTCCTCGCGCGATAGAGATTGCATATGCTCCGTTGAGGCTTTGCAGATTCCAACCCTGCTTGTTATTCTGGAATGTGTCAGTAAAGGTCGGCGCTCCATATGCAGGGAAAATTGACTGCCTAGCAGTTGCTATACCCACCACAGAGGGGCCGCCGAGGAGAAAAATAGAACCCACAATTCCTCCAACGATAAGGACAATCAGCAACGCGAGCAGACCAATGGATAGCTTCTTGCGAGAGCGACGAGGCGGCAAAGGCAAGTTGTCGCCAGAAGATAACGGCGATCCCGCCATCTCAGATGGCACGCCAGAGGACCCGGTATTAAAACCTGAAGGCATACTATTTGGTGTAGATGGTGCAAAAAAAGCTGATTGCTGAAATGCGGAGGGGGATGGTTGTGCAGGCATGGCATTATAATTGCCTGGGTTTAAGGACGGAGGATTATAATACGAGCTGTTTGCCATCGGTTGGGCAGGTATGCCAGCATAGCTGTTTGGACCCTGTCGTTGTACTGGAGCAGAAGAGGGAGGCGGCAGAGGCATGGCAGTGTTGGAGGGTCCAGATGGCGCAGGGGTGGTAGAAAGAGCGTTGTTCCAGGTAGGATGTGGAGTGGCAGACGACGCAATGGGTGCCGAAAAGGAGCTTTGAGGGTTGATAGGAGCATTCCCCTGAGTCAATATATGAGAGTAACCACACCTGGAACAGTGGGTTTCATGGGAAGATAGTGGCGCGCCACAACGCTGGCAAGGACGAGACGGCATACCACCAAAGGATGGATACGCTGAGGACATGGAAAAACCTCCGCATGAACCAGAACAACTTTTGCTGAGTATCTCATAGAGAGCGCTCTCTGTCTATGGTTGTCTGTATGATTAGTATTTTTAGGCATCCGGTATCACTTGTCCGAGTCCGAAACACCACTTGCCGATGGCATAACGAGCCCACAGCCAGTAGATGAGCGTAAGGCCAGAGGCGGCTGTACAGGGGGTCTGGTGGCTGACTTACTAAAGGTTTTCCACCAATCTCAGTCGCAACCACTGCACAGCAATCAGCGTCTTTGCATCAATGATCTCACCTCGCGCCAGCGACTGCCAGAGATCGGGCAACGTTAGTTCTACCTGCTGGATATCTTCGGTTTCAGAGGCCAAACCTCCTCCCGCAGAGATACGATTCGACTCGCCCACTTCAGCATAATAGAGAAAAATACGCTCAGATGTTCCTCCAGGCGAGACATAGAATGTAGCTACCGGCGTTAATTTGCTGACTTCATAGCCAATCTCTTCATGTATCTCGCGCCTGATACAATCTTCCGGCTGCTCATGCTCTTCGATGACACCCGCTACGACCTCCCACAACCAACCTGGCCCCTTCTCATAGGTCGCGTACCTGAATTGATCAATCAGAATAACTTTCTGCGTGTCCTTGTTGAAGATCAACGCTGCTGCGGCATCGCCGCGTTCAAAGACGAGCCGCCGGACAGGATTACTCATTTGACCATTGAATTGCTCAAAACGTATCCTCGCCTCCTGGATCTTGAATCTATCATTAAAGACGAGACGTTTCTGCTGAATCTCTACTTTTTTCATACCTGTCATTCCTCAAACTCTCAAGATTGCTTTCTCTCTGGCTCTCCGTCCATGAGGGAAACCAGGGTAGAGGCCCTTCTCTTTACTATACATCTACAAAGCCCCGTTGCATATAGACTTTTGGTTCTCTATCCTTTAGGGGGAAACGTCGGGAAAGCGGGTAGAGGCGTCACCTGGCGTGCGCCCCAGGGCGGAGGCAAGCGCCGCCCCTACCCGCTTTCCCCCGGAAGGATGGAGACCCAGACTTTTATGTGTACACTAATATCAGCATATTCCATTTCGTAAAGGCTATGTACAATGAAGCAAGGGATGTCTCCCTATTTATGAGTAAATATCACTGTTCAGGTCTGTCAGAATAGGTGATCGCATAGGGCCACTACCATCACGCACATTAGCAAAAAAGCAGGAGAGCACGCAATGATATATTCTCTTTTCGCAGCAAGAGCATATCCTGATAGAGTAAAAAAAGGTGACATGCCTGTACTCTTGCTATGTTTCCTTTGCTGTCTCCTATGCACTACGATAAGTTGTAGTTTACTCCCAATGGCAAACACCAACGGCAAAATCACGTTGACGTTATGGTATAAAAATCATTCGATTGACGATAGGTTGCTCGCCATGGTGAGCGAGCGCTTCCCCAATATCATCCTCAAAGCCGAAAAAGTTGGCATGGGCTTTGATAGTAAATTCAGAACCGCTCTGGCTGGACAAACAGGGGTCCCGGATATGGTGGGACTTAACACGAACATTGCGACATATTTTCCTGATGAGAACCAGTTTGTTGATTTGTATACATTAGGTGCGCACGCCATCCAACATGAATACCTGACCTGGAAATGGCAACAAGCACAGACACCCGACAGCAAACTGCTTGCCCTTCCCATAGATACCGGTCCGACAGCGCTGTTTTACCGTACAGATATCTTTCAACAGGCAGGGCTACCAACACAACCAGCCGATGTTTCCACAAGACTAGCCACCTGGGACGCCTATATTCACGCCGCACAGGTCGTACAAGGCATCACACACGGCAAATCCTATCTGATTGGCGACCTGAATGCGCTCTTTAATCAGGTCCTGGCACAGGAAGGGAAACGCTACTTTGATCCATCAGGGCGCTACATCGGTGCTCAAAGCTCGGTACAGTACGCGTGGAACATGGCGATCAAAATATATCAGTTGCACCTGAGCGCAGGGATAGCAGCCTCCACAACCGATTGGAGCGCCGCGATCAGTAACGGCACGCTTGTAGCTTTTATTGGTGCCGTCTGGATGAAAAACTACCTTGAAGCTTCCGCAAATAATAGCGCCGGACTCTGGCGCGTGGCTCGTGCGCCGGGCGGAGATGGCAATGATGGCGGATCGTTCCTGGCGATTACAAAATATTCGCCACATCCTCAGCAAGCCTACGCGGTCATGAAGTGGCTACTATCCGCGCCAAATCAATTGCAATCGTTCCACGCACTCAATCTCTTTCCATCAACGCCGGGCGTGTTCACGAATCCGGCGATGGCTCAGACAGAACCCTTCTTTGGAGGACAGAATACCAGTGAGATCTTTTCGGAGGCTGCGCGCCATGTCAAACCAGGCTACTTTGGACCGGACTATGACATCGTCAACGCCATCTTTGAGCAAGAACTCTTGTCGGTGGACATCCAGAACGCTGATCCACAAATGGCCTGGCAGCAGGCCCAGCAACAAGTGATGCGTGAACTCTCACGCTAGCCTTCGGCTCATCTGACAGAGAGGAGGTTGCGAGAACGTGGCCGTAGCACCGTTCTCATCTGAACGCAAGGCCATATACTCAATGATAGAAAGAGGAACGAGCCATGAGTATCTTAGACGTCACCGTTGCACCACAAGAAAAAAACATACGCCCCAGATATACGCAAAGCCGCTGGCAGCGAACACGTCGTACCGCCCCGCTCTATATCTTCATCGCGCCTTTCTATATCTTATTCGTGCTCTTTAAGCTCATACCAACGCTCTTTTCACTCTTCCTGGCCTTCCAGAAATGGGATGGTATAGGTTCCATGCAGTTTATCGGCTGGAACAATTTTCGTTACTTGCTCACCGATGGCTCCTTCTGGCTGGCTGTTGGCAACACACTGAGCATCTGGGTCATCTCAACCATCCCCATGCTGTTCTTCGCGCTGGTGATCGCCTTCCTCTTGAATGCGACCATCCACTGCAAGTACCTGTATCAACTGGCGTTTTTCATGCCACACGTCACATCTACGGTCGCTGTCGCCATCATTTTCAGCTCACTTTTCGGCAATCAATTTGGCCTACTCAATGCTCTACTGATCATGTTGGGAGGTCATAAGATCGCCTGGCTCGACTCAACATGGGGTATTCAGCTCGCCATAGCAGCGATGATTATCTGGCGCTGGACCGGCTATAATGCCATCATCTACCTGGCCGGACTGCAAACGATCCCCCAAACGCTCTATGAAGCTGCACGCATTGATGGCGCACAAGGTGCACAGATTTTCTTCCACATCACGATCCCCCTGCTGCGCCCGGTCGTCCTGTTCACCGTAATTACCTCGACCATCGGTGGCCTGCAGGTCTTTACCGAGCCACAAATCCTGGTCGGCGATAATGGCGGTCCCGGATCTGGTGGTCTGACCATGGTTCTGTACCTGTATCAGCAAGCCTTTAGTCAGTACCGCTTCGGCTACGGCGCAGCGGTCGGCTGGGGACTGTTCATCATTATCGTGCTCTTCTCGGCTGTGAATTGGCGCATCGTACAACATACAAGTGCACACTGATACCCACATGCATTCAGATATGAAGGGGAGCAATCAATCATGCTCAAACAAAAAGTGAAGATCAGCGCGGTAAAAAAGTGGCGAACGCTGCCTGTGCACCTGCTCCTGCTGTGCGGCACACTCGTATCACTCTTCCCATTCTACTGGCTCGTCGTTATGGCAACAAACGTCTCGGCAAACATTTTTCGCGTGCCGCCGAAGCTGACCTTTGGCTCTTCTCTGTTCAGCAACATAGCACAGGTACTGGCAAGCATCGATTTCTTTGGCGCATTCCTGAATACGCTCTTCGTAACCAGTATCTCAACGTTGCTTATCTTGTTCTTCAGCTCACTGGCAGGCTTCGTGTTCGCAAAGTTTGCTTTCCCGGGCAAAAATGCGCTGTTTGTCATTCTTCTGGGCACGATGATGCTGCCATCCCAGCTTTCTATGATGCCAGCATTTGTGATCATGGCGCGTCTGGGCTGGGTAGGATCGTTTAAAGCCCTGATCATCCCGGGAGCAGTGACCGCCTTTGGTATCTTCTGGATGCGACAGTATGCACAGAGCGCCATTCACAGCGACTTGATAGATACTGCCCGCATCGACGGCTGCAGCTACTTACGCATGTATTGGAATCTCGCGCTCCCTTTCTTACGGCCAGCCCTGGCCTTCCTGGGCATCTTCACGTTTATTGGGGCCTGGAATGATTATATGTGGCCGCTGATCATGCTGACCGATCCGCATAAATACACATTGCAGGTAGCATTGGCACAATTGAGCGGCATTTATACGACCGATTACAGTATGGTGATGGCCGGAACGCTTTTAGCCACTTTGCCACTGGTCGCGATTTTTCTGGTCGGTAGCCGCCAGTTTATTGGCGATATCGCGCTTGGCGCATTGAAAGAGTAGCAAATCTCTTTTCTCCCCCAAAAGCAAGGCCAGTGGCTCTATCAATAAAGATACAGACAAAAACAATGTGATCACCCGCCATACAAACATTGCCTGTAAAACGCAGGTAAACATCCAAGAAATGATATATGTGTATCCAGAAAAGGTGCAAGAAAAACCTCGTATTGGTTCCTAAGAACAGGCACACTTGTAAAAGACGCGGAGGTCATACTCATCAAAGATGATATGATTGTTTATGTTTCGTAAGAGATCCAGCATTGGATAGGTAGACATGTATCTCATGGCATAGTGCACGCAGATCTCCATTGCCACCCTGATGCCAATAGCATTGAGATAGTGAGAATAGAGACAATAGATTGCTCTGTTTGCAGATGTGCTGAATGCGCCACAGTACATCTCCACACCCTGACAGGCAACATTTCTCTGCTTAACTCTATGCTCCTGGTTAGCAGGTAGCAGCGATAACGACAAATGGTGCCCATTGTGAGCAATGCACAGGCATCAACAAGTAGACTATATGTAGGAGGAAAACGCTTGTTACCTTACTCAGAAGCCTGGACTATCGGAGTCGAAGAGGAATATCAAATCATCGACCCACACACACGTACTTTATGTGCAGCCGGAGAACGTGTGCTTACGCACATACCCGCTAGCGTGGACACGATGGTCCATCCAGAATTGAACCGTTCGCAAGTAGAAATATCCACACCTATCTGCCATAGCCTGGCAGACGTCCGTGTGGCATTACTACGAGCACGCCGCTGTGTCATTCACGCCGCTGCGCAGGCACAACTGCAGATAGCCGCCGCCGGAACGCACCCATTTGCCCACCAGAACGAGCAGGAGACCACTCCCACTGAACGCTATCTCGCGATGGCACAGAAATATCAACAGCTTGCACGCGAGCAACTTATTTTTGGTTGCCATATCCATATTGGCTGTCAGGATCGAGAAATGGCTCTTCAGATCATGAATCGCGCGCGTCTCTGGCTCGCGCCCTTGCTTGCACTGAGTGCAAACTCACCATTCAGCTCGGGAGTTGACACTGGATACGCAAGTTTCCGCAGCGAGATATGGTGGCGCTGGCCGACAGCCGGTCCACCGCGCTACTTCGCATCCACCAGCGAATATGCGGCACTGATACACACGCTAATCGAGACAGAGAGCATCGAAGATATGCGCCACATCTACTGGGATATTCGTTTACCAGAGCGCTATCCTACGATAGAGTTCCGCATTATGGATGTATGCCTGACAGTTGACGAAACCGTGATGATGGCCGGTCTGATTCGTGCCCTGGTCCAGACCTGTTATGAACAAGCCAGGCAAGACATCCCCATATCAGACGCACCACCCGAAGTATTGCGCATAGCCCATTGGCGTGCTGCACGCTATGGACTGGACGAAAAATTGCTCAACGTTAATGCGGGATGTGCTGTTCCCGCGCTTGAATTGATTCAAAGCCTGCTAGCAATGCTACGTCCCGCGCTTGAAAAGGACAACGTGTGGGAAGAAATCTCATCACAGGTTTACGCTATACTGCGCCATGGCACAGGCGCAACACGACAACGTGAGGTATTCCAACGTACAGGGCGCTTAGAGGATGTCGTAGATTTTGTTGTGGCTGAAACAGCTAGAGGTATTGAAACTATGTAGCAGCATGGGATAGGACAGAACTAATATTGCCTTGCATTCAGATCTGGGATGACTTAGTTCTGTCCAATTTTTGCTATGCTATCCCACCTGACCAGCTCAAACTCCTGCTCGATCTCCACCATAACTCCCTGGAACCACGCCTCATGGCCCCTTAAAGCTTCTCTATCATCCATAGCTGCAAAAAGAACATCCCTCCCTATTTTTGTCTATGTACAGGACCAGCTAGTACTTCATGTCCATATGGGCCATAAAAATTGAGGATCTGCAAGAACACTCTATAAAGTCACTATGTAGAAGCAATGTGGAACTCCTTGCTTTTACAGATACAAGTAGTTCTTTGTATTGGCACCCAAAGAGTATTTATTAGGCAACACTGCCGTGAAAGAGGAAAGACCATGCGACTAGAACAAATCAAATACCAGACATGTCCGTATGATGACGAAGAGGGCATCCTACTCACTGACATCGAGGAAGTGCTCCCAGAAACCAATGACAATGGTGATCTGCAATACTACTGCACGTCAGGTCATCACACCTTCGCATTTCATGAGGACGATGATTCCGACGACGATTAATCGAGATGTCACATATTTTGCAGCACAGTGCCAGCAAGTCTTTTTCCACGCCCCCTGACTTGCTGACACTTTTTTTATGCAGAGATAGTCACTCATCAATGAGTTCCTTTGCCGGGCCAGCAGTGATCTCACCTATTTCTCTTGCCTGTGCATCGTCGCCACTCTGTACAGTAAAGGCTGTACTCCTGTCTGTGTCCAGCAGGCGCTTCACCAGTCCGGGCATATCGCTGGCAAACTTTGAATTGGCAACAACCTTTTGCGCGCCAGCCTGGATTGCCTTTGCTCTGGCCTCCAGATCCATGTGTGAGCCAAAAGCCAGCACAGGGAGATTGTGTGCACGCGCTGTACGAATAGCCGCCTCCCAATCGACGTCTTTGAGCGCGATATCTACGATGATCAGCACTGGCGCTGTAGCATCAGTGGCCTGTAATGCCTGCTCAAAAGCCGCGAACGTGCGTACCGTCGTCGCGTTCATATCGTGATGGCGCAATGTATCGCGGATTTTGACGGCGAAAAACAAATCTTTTTCCAGCGCGAGAATAGCTATTGTCACGGTCCGATTCCTTCAATTAACTAATCTTCGGTACTTTCATAAACCGGTCGGCGGAACTGGTCGCCCAATTCCTGGTTGATGATGGCGATATCGCTATAAAGATCGGGCGTCAATATATGGTGGGAACCATCGCAGTATGGCTTATCGCACTTTTTGGCGTGACTGGTCTCAAAGACCAGATTGCCATTCTGCACCGTCATCCAGATATGTCTGCGCGAATAGCCATCGCCCCACTTGAGGATTAGCCCATCCTTATATTCATCGAAGCGTCCTTGACCATAGAGGAAATCGCGATTAAACATGTTCAACACATCGCGTACTCTACTGGCATTGATGACGCGCGCAGTCTCAAGGGACATCTGCGTGGTGGCTTCCTGCGCCAGGTCTTCTGACGGAATATGCAGGGAGCGCGAGGAATGTTGTTCTTCACGGATCATCTGTTGAATCATCTGGCCTTCTGTATCACTCAGCCCATGTCCCTGCCCCACGATAGGCGCTTTCCCGCTCTGTTGCTTACCATGATTGGATGTATGTTCAGATCTATTATCAGGCACGATCATCTCTCCTTGCTAAGGCTATTTCTTTTCGCCGCATACCATTCTCTTCCGTGTGTTAAAACAGGCATATGCATAGCTTACAACGTCCTGCAAGTTTCTTACAAGTCCTTTAAAAAAAGCTATGCGTGCCTGGAACGCATGCTCTTGACAAATGTTCTCAATGCCAGCTATACTCCATTATATAAGATGTGTTATTGTTCTCATCTCTATTGCTGTAAGTTGTTGTAGTAGGAACATACGTTCTAGCTAAATACTAGAATAGAGCGATGCGGGACACTTGCCCATGAGTACAGACCAGTATGTGGCGGTCGGCGTGGAAATTGCGGGAGGGAAGACTACTGTTGCGCTGATTGATCGTCATGGACAGATATTACAGCGTTGTCAGGCCAAAACGTTGCGTGGACGTTCTATCAGCGCGACGCTTGAACCATATGTACGGACGATAGATACGATGCTGGCGGCTGCGCGTGAGCAAGCGCTAATGGTGTGTGGCATTGGCGTAAGCGTACCTGGCTCTATTAATTATGCGACACGGCGTCCCGTACTGGTCCCGACTCTTCCAGCCTTTAATTGTTTCCCCCTCTGCGAGTTCCTGGAGTCGCGTTATCAGCTAGCTACTCGTTTGTATGCTGACGTGGATGCGGCAATCTCAGGTGAATACCATTTTGGTGCGGGCCAGACGTCGCGGCGCGTGTTTTTATTAACCGTGAATGCTGTCGTTGGGGCTGCATTGCTGGTTGATGGTCAATTAGTCGACGCATCCGAACACTCTATCGGACATATCTGTCATCTGCCTGTAGCGACGACCGGACCGCGCTGTAGTTGTGGAAGACGCGGCTGTATCAACACGTTTGTTTCGCTGGACGCTGTACAGAAGATGCTGCAGCGGGCAGTGCGTCGTGGCGAGGAGACTGGTCTTGTCCAGCGTATCCTCAATCACGAATATTTCAGCCCGCAACTGCTGGCGCAGGAGGCAGAGCGTGGGGATGCCGTCGCAGTGCAGATCTATAATGAAGTTGCGCGCTGGCTTGGTGCTGCGATTACCAGATATAGTGAGCTATTTGATCCGCATACATTGATCCTGGGCGGTGACGTGTTCCGGGCCAGCGGGCTGTTGTTGGCTCAAATCCATACATCGTTAGTCTCTCCTGCTGCGGCGCGTGTGTGTAGTCCGGTCAAAGTGCAGGCAGCATGCCTGGGCGGCGATGCTGCGTTGATTGGCGCGACCACTGACTGTTTTTAGTGGGGTTGTCCTAATTATTCAGGTGTGGTGCAAGCTCGCGTAGGGGCCGGACAAAGATCTTTTTGGTGATCCGTTTCGCTATATTTTCAATGACCAGTTTGATATACTGATATTATGATGAATGCGCAGATTCCAGTGATCGTTATTGATGATACCCCTGTAAAACGTCGGGGGGTATGTGAGTTTGTCGAAGAGACACCCTTATTGCAGCTCTCTGCTCAAGCAGGAGACGTGGCCGGTTCTCTCAAGCTCATCGAAGCACTCTGTCTGCAACAGCCAGCAAACGGAACGTTGACCGGCTGGCTCGTGCTTTCAGATCTGCGTCTGGGCAGCAGCAACGGCGTAGAACTGGGTCGTGCTCTGCTTGAGATTGCACCCGGTTTACGCATTGTGATCTATACGCAGGACCCCAGTTGGACGCTGGCGGCGGAGGTGTTTCGTCACGAGTATACGCGTCGTGGTACACAGCGCAATACTCGGCACGTAGGTAAATCTTCGGGACTACACGGCTACGCGCTTTTCAATAATATGGAGCCGTCGTATCTTGAGTATATTGCCTCGGCGGTTGTTTTCAAGCACGAAACGTTTATTGACCCTGAGGTGCTCAATTATTTGCTCAAGCGTCTACGTGGGCAGCGCCTCACACCGCGTCAGGAAGAGTGTGCAAGCTTGATCGCGCAAGGGCTGAGCAATGATGACATCGCACTGCGTATGGGTTTCCTTAACGCCAGGGGTGGACCAAACATCGGGCCGGTGGAAAATCTGGTGAGCGAACTTTACACTTTTTTTTCCATTGATGGTGCTCCCAGTGATCCCGGCAGACGGGTGCTGTTAGCGCATGCGTACGAGGCGTATACAGGTGTGCGCCGGGACCCGGCAGCTTTATAAAGAGCCGAGCTACTTTCCGTGTAGCTTTTCCTGCACGCGTTCATCCATATAGTCAGGTTCGCCGGAGGACAGTGGAAGGCGTAAGATGACAGTGGTGCCATGATTCAGTTGAGGTCGCAGCAGCGATGTTGTAGTCAGCTCGCCTCCAGCTTCGCGCGCTTTGAGCTGAGCCTTAAACATACTGGTTTTTTCCGCTGAGACCGTCTGCGTATTGAAGCCATGCCCGTCATCGGTGATCTGTACTTCGATGATCCCGTCGCTATGGGTCGTGCGTACGGTGGCAAAATTAGCGCCTGCATGATTGTACACATTGAGCAATGCCTGCGTCACCGTATAGGAAATAGCTTCAGCGATTTTTGCGCCCTCGTCTGACTGTTCCAGATCTGGATTCAGCGTATCCAGCGCCCACAGGTCGGCCTGCACTTTCAGGGGCGATTCTGGATGGAGCATAGGCAGATCCTCACGAATCAATTTCTCCAGATGCAATCTGAGGCCCAGGCTACGCCGTTGATAAGCATCTTCCACCAGCAATTGCAAACCACGGAGATCCCCTTCTAGCTCCTCGCTGATCTTGCGTACTTTGCCGAGCGCTTCGACGATTGGCTGTACGGTAACTTTCCCTTCCGGGTCGCGTTCGGCCTCCACGCGCAGCTTGTGCTGCCAGTGTCCAAGGAGTGAGCGAATGCGCAATGCCTGTTGCTTGGGCTGATCGTGTATGCGTTGGGATAGCATGGAGCGTAGGTGAGCATCCGCGTGCAGCAGAAGTGAGGTTGCACGTGTCAACTCTCTATTCGTCTGACGTAGCTCTTCTGCTGTCTGCTCCTGGTCCCGTAACGCAGCCTCGCGTTGATCCAGTGTGATGTGCAGACGCTCTATCAGGCGTAGGGAGCGTATGGCGTAGAGGAGGATCAATGGATAGACGGTTGCTAATATATAAAAGATGGGCAGTGAGAGCAAGGGGTGTCCGGTCAGCAAAATAGGCAGGATGCCCAGGCAGAAGCCTAGCCCGACTCCGCCTATCCACAGTGTTAAGAGATCGCCCAGGCGGTGACGGATAGGGAAAGGTAGCGGTGCTGCCACCAGGCCATGTTTGTCTGATTGCCGAAGGGGGAGCAGGCCGCTTGTGCGCAGCAGAGATGTGACGCCGATGCAGAAACTGATTAGTCCGCCGATAACGCCATAGCCCAGGCTTGCCAGGAGGTTGGGACGAATGGGCACATGCCCGAGCAAGAGCAATGAACTCCACTCGTAAGCCAGCAGAGCAATCAGTGGTAAATAGGGGAGTCCGTCAATAGCCAGGCTGGGCGTGCGATGGTTATGCATGGCGGTAGGCCGATAGATCAGGCTTAAATGGATAAAGGCCGAGCCTAACAGGGCAAAAGCCGGAATCCACAGTAATTGTATGACCAGATCCGGCTGATAGGCATCTTGAATGTTGCCCTGGTGGCTATAGAGGAGCAGGAGCATCGCGGATGGCAACAATGTTATGCCTTCGACTGCTCCGGTCCATCCTGGGGCCGTTGCCAGTAAAAAAGCACCGACGATCAGCCAGCTTACACCGGCAAGCAACGTCAAACCAAACGTCTGCCACCACATATCTAGCGTAAATACAGCGGCAGGCCAGCGCACCGTCACGAGCGTGTGTTGTCCACTCTGCGCGACAGTATAAACGATAAGTTGCTGTGGCCTGGCCTGTTGATAGACCTGTTGCACACCGGCTGCGCCTGCGTGATGGTTGGCGGCCAGAATATGCGTATTGTTAGTCAGCGAATCGGCGGGGATGGGGAAGAGTGGCAATTGGGGTGGCGTAGAAACAATCACGATAGTATTGTGATTATCGGGATCAATGGCCCAGGTAAAGCCGCCAAATGTTTTGCCTACTTCCTGTAAGAGGCGTAAATGGCCTGCTCCACTGATCACCAGGAGCAGCAGGGCAACGCATACATACGCTCCTGTGAGCCGGGGACGCATCCGTTGCCACCAGGCAGCGCTATCGGTTGTCTGTTGTCGTGCGACAGAGAAAGTAAACACATACCAGTCTAACATTTTCTGCTAGCGAGATGCAAGCTGTGGGGCTTTCTTGAATTTTCCAAGCTGGCATGCTACACTATGAGAAGATTAGTTGCATGTATGTGCAGGTATGCAAGAAAGGACCTTTATGTTCTCTCAGCCCACCGAAGCCAATCGTCCCTTGAGTATCTCCCGCGAAGATGTCTGTCAGGTACGTTCTATTCATACAGAGCATATGCTGGCTGTGCAGCGCCACCTGCTCTCGCCAGAAGAGGCTGGCCGTGTGGCCGCGCTCTTCTCTGTTCTGAGTGATCCGACGCGCTTACAGGTTGTGCATGCGCTTTTACACGCTCCCACGGGTGAGTTGTGCGTCTGTGATCTGGCGGCAGGATTGGGACGAGATGATACGACGATCTCGCATCAATTGCGTGTGCTACGGACACAGCATATCGTCGCTATGCGCAAGGTTGGTCGGGTTGTCTACTATCGGCTGGTTGATGAGCACATTCGTCAACTGCTTAAAATGGTCATTGCTCATACACATGAAACAACTGAAGCGGTTTTGGGCCATCAGCACGCAGAAAGTGAGGTGTTAGCATGAGTAGTATTGCTGGCGAACACCATCACGACCATACGCATGGCATGGCAAAACAACGTCTACGCCTGGCTTTTTTTCTCACCATCATTATTCTGCTCGTCGGACTGATCGGTGGTTTACTTGCTCACTCGCTGGCTCTGCTCTCAGATGCCAGCCATATTCTGACGGATCTTTTCGCGCTGGGCCTGGCCTGGTTTGCGACTGGTCAGGCGGAGCGTCCGTCTAATGAGCGGAAAACCTTTGGCTATCACCGTGTCGGTATCCTGGCTGCTTTGCTCAATGCGGCAACGCTGCTGGTTATCGCGGTGGTCATCACCTGGGAAGCTATCCAGCGTTTCCAACATCCGCAACCTGTAAATCCATATATTATGTTTGGTTCAGCGTTCGTTGCCATCGCAATCAATCTGTTTATTGGCTTTGGCTTGCGTAAAGAGAGTGGGAATCTCAATGTGCGCGCGGCTACACTCCACGTTTTCAGTGATGTAGGAGCGTCGTTAGGCGTAATTGTTGCTGGCCTGATCATTCTGCTGACAAACTGGACATTGATTGATCCATTGCTTTCGGTGGCTATTGCGCTGCTTGTAGCTATTGGCGCGTGGCGCATCTTGCGTGAGACGGCGGATATTCTGCTCGAAGCTGCGCCCAAAGGTATCTCGCTTACCAAGCTGGTTGTCGATATGCAGGCGATACACGGTGTACAGGCTGTGCATGATCTACATGTCTGGAGTATTGCCAGTGGCATGCCCGCGCTCTCTTGCCATGTGCTTATTGATAACCTACCGACCAGCGATAGCTCTCACATTCTGCAATCGCTCAACGACCTGCTCAATGCAAAATATCAGATCAATCACGCTACCATTCAGTTTGAGTGTGATATCTCACATAGAACCTGTTGTGCCACGAAAAGTCTCTATTGCAATCTGGAAGTTGGCAGGGAAAGTCATGGCGACCATGACCACGACCATGATCATAGCTAATGTGTGGGTAAGTGTGCATGCAGTAAGTATGGGAGTTGGATTGCCATAAGGGAATAAACGGATCTTTTTAGAAAAGGCAATGCGCGTCAGATTTATACCAGGCCAATAATATCGATGATAGCTTTGTACAGTTGGTGATCTAATCTCCCAATATTATGTATGAATACGCTTGAACTCGCTTTTCCTAAAAGAAATACTGGACGTGATGAAGTAGTAAGTTGAATTGCTTTGCTAAGCGATTCTGCAATTATTTGCCGTGTTAAGTAAGAAGAATTTTCATTTCGCGCGATGTTTGTTAGTAAGACTGAAATAGTATAGACAACCGAAGCATTTTCATCTTCTAGCCTACTTATCATTTTGGTAGTCATCCGTTCATCCAGATACCGCAATTTTTGTGCCATCTGGATGACCGCTGTTTGGACTTCTGCAACATCCTCCAGGCCACAAAGCAGAGCATCTTCAAACGCTTCTGGCATCTGGCGTAAATAGGCCAACAGGGTAGCTGCTCCGGCCCTGCCCCAGAACGCATGAGAGTACATCGTTGCTTCAATAAGGAGAGGTCCCATTGTATTTTTCTCAATTAAGGTATACATCGCTGCCGGAGAAAAATGGGTAGTTGCTCCAGCCAGTTCAAGTAGGGTAGATGTGCGATAATATCGTGATGGAAAGTCATTCAAGTCCTCTCTCAGGGAGGCGGCAAGCCATGTAAAAAGCAGTTCTAAAGATGTGCCGTTTTCGCTAATTTTTTGTGCTGCCTCTAATGCATTCGATGGGTCCTTATCAAGTTTGTAATAGGCATGTTTTCCAAATTCCTCGACTGGTGTATCTGGTAGCTTCAACGCAAGAGCAGATAATTTTTGATTTAACACAGGTATCGCCTGCTGCAATGTAATTTCGTTTTTCGCAATCTTTTCTGCTACCAGAGCAAGAAGCATGGTGATTGTATTCAGACGCTCTGGAATAATTATGAAGCTCTCTACTGTACTTTTTGAAAGCTTTGAGATAGCTTCTTCCATACGATTTTTCTGTTCTGGTGTAATATCGGCCAGAAAGTGGTATTGTGATAAAGCAATCCACGAATGGAGAAGTAATTCTTGTGTCTTTTCGGAGCCTTCCTCAAATTGTTTGACAAATTCATTTAAGCAACTGGTATCACAATAGGATACATTTCTGAGTAGGTTTGAGACACCACCTTCCATTCCCTCCTCTCTATTTGCGTGATGAACAAGTTGCTGAAATATGATGGGATCATCATGTATGAGATTATGCCAGATCCATGAGATTAGAGTCGTAAGTTGTATTCTCTCAGAGAACGGTTGTTCATTTGCTTGAGCAAGAAGCAAGAGCGATTGAGCACCCAGTTGGGATGTACGAAATGCACGATTTTTCTTTTGGACAAATATAGGCGATCCATGTAGAATAATGCTTGCCCTGTAGCGCCCAAAATCACTTCCATGCTTAATCAGCTCAAGAAGGCAGAATATTGTGTTTAAATCAACCTGGCCGGATTCCGCCAGTAATAGTCCCGCATATGCCCATACGATCTCATCTGGTGGCTTGCTTACCCAGTTATTCAGTTGGGGTAAGAGCGAGGGTTCAAAGCCTCGTAGATAAGGGAGCAAGATATAAATTGCCGCAATTTCTTTAATTTCTTTTGAAGCAAGGAGCAATTGAATGACCTCAGACGCTTTCGTTGTCAGATACAAACCATTCAGATCATTGGCGGCAGCAATTTTCAAAAGTGCAGATAGCGCATGTTCTCGTTTTGTCTTATCAAGCAACTGGCTCCATAAATCTTCCTTTTCAGTTTGTTGGGGCTTGAGCGCTAATATATCATCGATGAGGGTCACTAAAATGACTGGAGTTAGTTTAGCTGGCTCATGGAGTTGATCGTGAAAGGACAATAATTGAAGCGATAATAAATTCCTTCCTTTGTTGCGATCCCAGTCACTTTTGATATTTTTTATGATTGTATCGCTCATCTGGACTAATTGATGATGCTTAGCTAGATAGGGATAAATCAATTGAAGTGTGTCAATGCGCAGCTTTTCACTACTGATTTTCTCAATGGTTGTTAAAGCATCAGAAAGGAGTAACCAGCGTTTTTCATCGCCTTCGTACAATGCAAGCCGAGCCAGAGCTCTTGCTCTATTGTTCGGATCATTGATATCTCTGGCTGCTGTCAAAGCTTCGTCTTTGAGCCGTTCTTGTTGTCTCGGAGGTACATACTTGATCAATCTTTCTAACGCACGAGATCGATGAAGTGGATCGTTAATCTGCTCTGCTGCTTCGATGGAAAGATCCCACAAATTGAGATTTTTCCAGTTAGAGCGATATTGAGCTACACGCCAGAGTGCACGTGCCCTAATCACATGATCCGTTATGGACTGAACACGTTCGATAATTATGTTTATTGCTTCATATAAGGAGAGCTGTGATAATACAGTATCTAATTGCTCGATTACACTTTTCTGAGAATCAAATGGAATAAGGAGTGTAGCTGCAAGTGCATCTTCTTTCATACCAGGGTAATCTTCGTAGTTAATTCCTGTAAATGCGATGATCCCTTCATAGAAGATGTTTTTCATCGCTTCAGATCTGCTTTGATGAGTAATGGTGAGCGCCTCTCCTACGATATCTGCATCGCTCGTGTATATTGGGGGTATTGCGAGTGGCTGCCAGTGTGTCAAGATATCATATTTTCTATTGTGGGCATACTGTATATTGATGAGTGCTGTGGCGGATTTGATCTTTTTACCGATGGTGTCTAATATTACCGCATAGTTGTAAACACTATCGTCTCCAAAGAAGCCAGATAACCAGTATAACCAGATTTCCGCATTTATACGCGGAATGGATGTGGCACTGGACAAGAGTACCTCATCATACTTCACGGGAAGTGGCATCACAGAGGTAAATGTGCGAAAGAACAGTTCTACCAGATCACCCCATCGATCACTTTCTACTATATCTTGTAATGGTTTCAGTGATTGGCCGATCTCCGCTTTTTTGCCCAGGATGATCAGTGCATTTGCTAATGTATGTTTTCGCAACCTTAATTGATTGAGAACCAGTTCTGCAAGGGTCGATGTCGTCGGCGTGTTGAGGCTTTGTATCAGGGTATGTATTGCCGGTTGGGTATCTATCAGCAACAGTGCCAGCAATGAATGAACGCGACGCATTTCGTGACTAGAGGTATGCCATTCTCGCCAGAGGCGATCTTTGAGCGTCGATGGAGGTTTTCTCTGCCGGAGCGTATTGAGGATGAGCGAGGTTAAAGGCGAGTCGTTAAAAATAGCGTGTGAAGTAAATTCGGGAATGTATTTTGCTGCCTGTTTTGAAAACTTGCCGCCTTCAGTATCTAAATACACTGCTAAACGGTAAACAATGTCGTCACTGCTATCCCAGCTTTCTTGCCAATACTCCCTTTCTCTCAATTTGTCAATGTGATAGAGCCTCTGTCCATCTTCCAGTTGAAGCAGCGCAGCTATCTCGTCATACTGCATAGCGTAGGTAGCCAGTCCCTGATCAGAAATGCCACCGTAGAGTAACACAATTAAACGCAACCAGGGAAGATTTTGCTTAATGTATGCTACAAGCTCTGGTCCACCCACATCCTCCAGGGATTTACGGAATGGCAGCGTGTTGTAATCAATGGGAAGACGGCTCTGTCTTTCACGCAGACGCTGTTCATGCTCTGCAACATCCTGATGATACTTGTCGAGCGCTTCGCGATATTTTTCGTTAATCCGCAGAGCGTCTCTCTCGGCATGTGCAAGCATTTCGCCCGATTGTAGTTCTTTCATCTCTTGACGAAGATCATGCAATTGCTTTTTTTTCGATTGATCACGCATGGGCAAATCTTCAGCCAGTGAGGTATCCTTCTCTATCGGCTCAGCCTCTTCACTCATCTGTCCAGTTCTCCTTAGTCATCAACGAGCGTTCTAAGATCGGAGAGTTCCTGTTCCAATTTTTGTCGTAGCAATGCAAAATAGGCTTCTAATTCATGAATACTTTTCTTTAAGTCTTCTTCTCGCTTCCCATTTTTCATCTCAGCAACGATTTTTTCCAGACGCTCAAGCTCCTGTCTGTCTTCCTCCGGCATTTCTGGTTTCGTCGGAGGTGTAAGTCCTTCAGTCTCACTCAAAACGAATGCACTTAACGATCTCATGATTGGATAACGCCATGCCAGATCGTCATAAGGGAATGCTCTGAGCAAGACCCCGATCAGTTGGTCGCTTTGCCAGACGTTTTCAGCTATGAGCGATGCTGCTGCCAGTGCCAGTTCCCTATCACCTTGTTCGATATTAAGAATAGCCTCTTTGAGAAAACCTTCTAACAATGGTCGATATGCGCTGTTATAGATTGTCTTGAAGCTGTTGCTGATGCGTTCGTGCAACGTAGCGAATTGTCCAATGCCATCCCGATCTGCATAGGTCGTCAGTAAGCGGCGAATGATTTCGTGCATCACACCGTCTGGTATGTGCACCATTTCTGGAAGTGCCGAAACTATCAGGAGCGTGCTGCGTGGGACGAGTTTTCCCAGCGGATCGTCTACATCGAGCAGGGTTGTAAGTAATGTTTGCTGGTCTCTTGGCCCCCAACCGCTTATACGCCCCAGCGCCATGAGAATTGGTTCACGCCAACGTGTATCATCTAGCTTTTCGATAATTGCCTGAGGAGCATTCTGTTTTTCTCGTATCAGGAAAAGCGCCGCTAAATACTCCTGAAAGGTTAAATGCAAGAAACCATAGAGTTCGTGGCTTCTCTCCACCAGTATCCCTACCTGTCCTACGATTGTGCGGATAAAGGTGTTGACGTCTTGCTCAAATGCAGGGGGGAGCGCTGCAACATCAAGTTGCCTGTATTTTGCCAGTTCATCTCGGATAATTTCTTTCATCTCTGTTTGTTTAATGAGGCCACTTGAATGATGCTGATGTATATAGGCTGCAAGTGGCGATAGTATATAGATACACTCACCGGTAGTTATTGTGGTGATGCGCCATTCCTCAATCAGTATCTCCATTACCGCATGGTACAACTCAACACGTTGTTCGGGGAGACGCCCTTTTTTCTCTCGATACACTAATGCTAGAATCGTGACGAGCAAAGGGTTGCTAGCAAGTTCCTGAATACGCGGGCGCTCAAAAATGGCTGCCTTTAGTCCTGCGGCTTCTCTCTCCGCCTTATTGTGGATCGTTTCACTATCCTCTTTCTTGTCAAACAATTGCTTGTGAACTGCCAGTGTCCAGGCATCGCAGAAATGCTCAACGGCAATCTGTGGCATCGGTTGAATCGTGACGTGAGTGATCTGTCCCTTTATTGGCCGGACGTGGTACCCTGCAATGCGGCTAGTAATGATGATCTGGTTGCCGCCCGTTTTGGCTGGCTCTTGATCTCGTAGCATATCCCAAAGAAATAACTTTTCCTGTGGCGAGATGGCGTTCCCGCGTGCATTAATCCAATCATTGATAAAAACTTCGATCAAGCGTATGACATCATCGCGCTGACTCGCTTCCGTAATTTCATCCATCCCATCGAGAATAACGACCACTTTCCCCAATTGCAGGTAGCGCTTGATCAGTGCATTCAGTTTTTCCTGTGCGAGATTTGGATAATCTTTTAACCATGAATGATGACCTAAAAAATCTACAAGCGACAATGCTTCACCCTTATGGTTTGCCTTCTGAAGCGCTTCTGCAAATTCTGATACCCGCAATAGGACGGGAATGCGAAGCGGGCCAAGCTTTATTATACTCTTGTCAGATTTGTCAATCTGTGGATCAATTTGATATGCAGGAACTTCCACCACATCGCTTTTCCCTCGTATCCAGACGGAAGCCAGTTGGAGCGCAATCCATCGGGCTAATGTCGTTTTACCACTGCCTGGATCACCGAGAATGACCATCCAGCGTTCTTTGCAGAATGCATCTCCCAGCGTTACGGTAATGGATGCTTTTTCATTTGGATTACTACCCGGTCGATCCCGCTCAATGATAGATGGCATATAGGGATGAGTAATAATTGCTTGCTGTCTCGCATCGTAGAACTTCTCTGCAAACTCTATGGCCGAAAGCTCCTTATCGATGTTTGCGAGAAGAATATCGGCTGTATCTGCTTCGAGGAGTTGCTGTGACTGCTCTCTTTCATAGGTGTTTACGCGATTTGCCTTGAGAGCCACATAGACACTGTCCAATGGAATGGTTGGAAGCTGAGCATCCCCACCCAGTCCACGCAATTCTAACTGGCTATGCTTTTCGATAACCCAATTCAGGTAAGGAGTAATGAGACCTGTAAGGTCGCTGTTTCCTGGCGCTTTTGTTTGTACTGTTCGTACTGGTTGCCTGGGTGGATAAACAAAAGGTGCTCCTACAAGTATATTTCTGATGGCATTACGCAGGTGATTTTCCAGCACTGCCTCAAACTGGTCCAGATCGTCATAGCGTGCGTAGTGTCCTCTGAGGGTACTATCAACTTCGTGAAACCTTGTAAAGAAGTGATTCACCCTGTCAAATTGTGCGATTTTTTCCTGTATATTGCTCTCACCAGGACGAATACTCACTGACAACTGGCTGTGGTACACCAGAACCTCTGGATGACCATTGTTGTCTCTGGCTCTCTTGATCGCTTCTTCATAATCCCACTCGGTTAGCGATTCATAGATGGTTCCATCTTCTTTCACAACGTCCGCTGGAAGTGCAGTTCCCATCTTGGACCAGAGTAGAATGACAACGACATCATAGTCCGATGCACGTACCATCCCTTTATGGTCTTCTCCCTCAGGAGTCGCATGGCTAAATGCTCGAATAAAGGTATCTGTATCATTCCGCATGTGTACCTGTATATGTATCTGTTGTCCAATGCTGCCATCTCTATTCAGTTTTTCGATCACACGACGTACAATTAGCCTTTCTTCCATAACGTCATCGGGAGAAGAAAGAAAGAGCGCGAGTTGTTTCGTTTGTTTTCCTGTCGATGTATCACGATAGTTTAATGTATCCAGAAGCGTATTGGCTCTTCTGGATACCGTCCTATTTGAATCACTCGCTAAACGCTTTAAGGCCGTTTTGATCTGATCAGTAAGTTGAGGTGTGTGGGAGTTGGATACAAACAGAATCTCTTCCAATTCAAAGATTGCCGCCAATCTCATATGGTAATCAGCATGGGTGATCGCTGCTACCAGATCGCTCTGTAATCTACTGGGCAGGGGATTCCTCGCAACAATCAACTCACCGTCAGCCGCATAGACTATTTTCTTTGGCGTCTGTGTGGGAAAGGCTTTCACCGTACGGTCATAAATATACGAAAAAAGTCTATTAGTAGTGATCAATCCATCGCCATTACCATCAGCCTCACCTGTTGCGATACCTTCGACAAGATGACGCGTAAATACGAAATCATTGGTTTCCTCTTGCTGCGCATCTGTCGCAGCAAGCACAATACGTCCATACCCTTGACCATCAAAATCATACCATCCACTGCTACTTCTTTTGCTTATGTCGGGCGTCGTCTCATCGAAAGTACTGCTAAAGCCACAATCCAGGATTACTACAATGCGCTCGGAAAAACTCCTGTCCATGCGTGCTTTGATAAACTCTGCTGAGACGGAGGTTACTTCAAGCTCATCTCGTTTCGTTCCCGCCATCGCGAAGTGGAGCATGCCATCGGAATCTTTGAAAGCCTGACCGGCAAAGTAAAACATGACGAAGTCTTTTTGATTTTTGTTCCTGAAGAGATCGATTATTTGCCGCTCGGCATCGGCTTTCGAGCCGTTGATTACCGTTGTAACTTCAAAGCTACCACGCTGCCGGTCCTTTAATACCTGCTCTAAAGCACGCATATGCTGCTCTGCTGGGACCGACATATGAACGTTCATATCTGGTTCATCATATTTGTTATTACATAGAAGAAGTGCAATGCGTCGCCCCACCTCTGGTGACACCTGGGTTTGACTCATCGGCCTGGTGTCTATTTTTCCCGATGAGCCTGCTAAGGGTTTGCCGCCTTCTCCTTCTCTTCCAACTCATTGGCAATCTTATAAATCCCCGCCGTCACCTTTTTCCAGGCTGCGTCACGCTCTGACCAGGAAGTTATGGGAAGGAGTTGGTTCTTCGGTGAGAGTGGCAGCGCTTGTAATGTATGTAGTTCCTCGATTTCCCAGAACACATGACGCAAAATAATAGGAATGACACGAGCAGTATTCGTCTTATGCCTCTCTATCGCCATTGCCAACTCTTTACTTGTACAGAACGGAGAGCTTAAAAAGTGTGCACTGATGAGGAGAAGGACAATATGCGCAGTGTTCAGTTGTGTCAGGATGTGCTCTTCCCAATTTGTCCCAGGACTAATATCAACATCGCTCCATATACTAATAATACTATTGTTTTTGAGACTGCTCAGGTGGCTCTTCAATTCTTCGCACAGTTCCGTATCTTCGTGTGCGTAAGAGATGAAAACGCTGAATGGTTTGGGCATTCTTCCTCTCCCTTTCGTTTGCTACAGCTATTCATATGTATTTATCACTTCAGAAATCATATTTTATTAGTAAATGCAAATAAAGTTATTGTTCCACTTTCTCCTATGGACATCCAGTGATCTGTGAGCGCTAATTATTGTATGGCTCAGGTAAGTGTGGAGTTAGTGTAGCATAAGATAAAGGGAAAGGCAAACAGAGAAGATGGCTACACTACTCATGAAATGCGTTGTTGTGATCACCATCTTGTGCCTGTTTTGTCTAAATTATGATATATACTACTATGTCCCGCTATTGCGCAGTTTATAGACCTTGATTGCCACTTGTAGCGTGAGCCAGTTACCGCGTTCCTGCAGATCAATCTCACACAATGACTGCAAGCGTTCGAGTCGTTGGATCAGCGTATTGCGATGCACAAAGAGCCGTTCTGAAGTCTTTGTGAGATTGCCCGCGCACTCCAGATAAGTTTCCAGAGTATCGAGCAGATCGGTATTTTTGCGGCGGTCGTAGTTATCAATATGCGCAATCTGGTCCTGGTACACGTCGCGCAGATCGTCCATATGGGCAATTTTGTACAGATAACGGTACACACCCAGGTCATTAAAGTGGGTGACAATGGGCTGTCGTTTTGTCTCATTGCCCTTCGGCTCGTGCAAGTTCTGCCCCATTTGCAGCGCTTCATTGGACTCGGCGAAACCTCTGCGGTAGTCGCTGACGTGCTGGCAGGTATTGCCAATGCCAATGGAGAGGTACACATCGTATTCATTGCGCATCTGGTGTGCCAGATCGTTCAGCCACGTTTTCAGCCGTGTGCCACTGGGATCTTTGCTGAGCGGGACGATGCAGGTGAGCAGATTTTCGTGCTCGTAGAAAACCGAACCGCTATAGTTATCCTGTACACGTCTGCGTACAACACTACTCATACGTTTATAAGCAGCCTGTAAAGAGATGCCCTGCGCGAGACTATTGCTCTCGGCTGCTGCCGTCGTAGCAGGCAGACGCGTCCGTTCCTGTTTGCCTGTTTTGAGGGTGGTAGGAACATCGTCCCAGCGTGCATCCACGTGGGCAATCTCTACCATCACAGCAGCATGTGGCCGGGTCAGATCGCAGCCCAGAAAATGCGCACGCTGGCGTAGCGAGTCTTCCGAATCGGTTGTTCCGTGCATCAGCTCGTCAAAGAAACCTTTCACCAGATTCTTCTGTGCCAGTTGATTGACCAGATAGCTATTCTTGATCGCAATGGCTGCCTGGTTGGCAATAGTTGTCAGCAAGGTTTGATCTTCGGCGGAGAAGCGCCGTGGGCGGTTAGAGTAGCAATTAATCAGGCCGAGTTGTTCTGTGCCAGCGATCAGCGGCGCTGATATCAAGGCTCTATACTGTGCATCTTTCAGCGGATTGATGCGTTCGAGCGTCTTGTCTTCGCTCTCCAGAAGATCCATTGCTTGTTCACTCTCTTGATGAATAGTGGTTTCGTTGATCTCGCGGAGCTGTTCCAGGGTCTGGCGGTCAATATCAATGGCCTGGAAGTGAGCGCGCTCGTTGAGGTTGGGAGCGCTGGCGCGCACCGTCAGCCGCCTGACCTGCTGAGCTGTTTCCTGCTCTCGTTCGCGTGCCTGGTCCATTAACATAATGACGCACAGATCCACCTCCATGATTTGAACACTTAAGGTTGCCAGTGAGCGCAACATATCGTCAAGATATAGCCCGGAACTAATGGTCTGACTCAGCACCGAGAGTGACGTCAGGATACGTAGTTTGCGCTGCGTATTTTCATAAAGTTGCGCATTTTCTATGGCGCTTGCCACCAGGGAAGCGGTATTACTGATGAAGGTACGGTGTTGTTCGGTAAATTCATGGGGAGCAACGGTTTGCACGGTGATGATGCCCACCAGATGATGATTTTTAGCTACAATGGGCACCGTCATCAACGACTGAAATTTTTCCTCTTCTAGTTCTGGGAAATAATAGAAGCGTGGATCTTCCAGGGCCTGTTCTTTGAAGAAAACAGGTTTTTGGTGCAGTGCCACCCAACCGGTAATACCTTCTCCGAGTGAGAGCTTGATTTTTCCGATCAGGTGTCGGTATTGCTCATTTGTGCTGGCAAGAATTAACTGCTCTTTGTCTTTGTCATATAAATAAATCAGGACTAGTTCACAGGAAGTCGCGCGGACAACGGTGTCCACAAGGTGCCGTAACACTTCATCAAGCCTCAACGTTGAGCCGACGGTCGAGATTACTTCATTGAGCAGGGCGTTTTCCTGAGTTCGCATCTCGATCTCATTGCGCAGTTCGCCATTTTCTATACGAAGCTGTTCGAGCATATGGTCCCCGCTTTCATCTGTGTTTGCGATCTCTATCTCGGGGAGAGAAGTGGGAAGCTGATGATTTGTTCCAGCCTTAAAAGACATGCAACCTCCTGATTTGATACCCATATACATTCAGAAACGTAACTCTCGTTACTAGAAATGTGCTCCGGCACATTTCTCATCTGAATGCAAGGCAATATGACATGAGATGGCACGAGTTTGTGTGCTTGCCATCACTGCTGTCTCTAAAACCGGGCCGCACAGGGGCGCACCCGCCCTGAATGTCTGATACCTATAGACATTCAGAAACGCAGCTTTCGCTGCTAGCCTTCGGCTCATCTGACGGAGCGGAGGTTGCTAGAACGGTGTCGCAGCACCGTTCTCATCTGAATGCAAGGCAATATGATTGCACTACAGTGCTGCTCTACAATGTACGATGGGCGACCAACAGTATGCCGCTTGAGCGTCACAGCGTTGGTCGCCCTTTTCATTGTTTTCATGTGGATACAACGTCCATAATTATATATGACATATTGTACCCATTTTCTGGCGCTACGTCTAGGGTTTCATCCTTTATTTTATGTAAAACTGGCAATATTCTGAGAATTGTACGCTATAATAAGGTTGCCGTTAGTTTTTTTGTACGACGCTGTATGGTCTTTTTGGGCAGTGCCAGTTTCTGTTTCGAGG
The DNA here is from genome assembly GCA_963802635.1 of uncultured Chloroflexia bacterium. Taxonomy (GTDB): domain Bacteria; phylum Chloroflexota; class Ktedonobacteria; order Ktedonobacterales; family Ktedonobacteraceae; genus CAVTLG01. Next base: position 1,059,318 of record CAWDJJ010000002.1, read on the forward strand.
GTGTGGAGGGCGAATCGATTCTGCTCAACCTGGACTTATTAGGCATCACGGCTTCATCGGGATCAGCTTGCACGTCTGGTTCTGTCGAGCCTTCGCACGTCCTGATCGCTATGGGTCTATCGCCTGAATGGTCGCATGGCAGCCTGCGTCTCACACTCGGCAAAGCGAGCACAGAGGATGATGTTGAAAGAGTCATTGCCGTGTTGCCCAACATCATTAAGAAGCTGCGAAGCTTAGGCGTCTAAAGATGCAAGTGGGGAGCAATACTCGACAAAGACAGTGATATCATGGTATCCTTTTAGCGGAAAATAGAATAGAGGCCAGAAGATTACAGAGCAGAGTCGAAGAGGGTAGATAAATGGAACGGGCACAGTTATCAACGGTATGTGTGACAGAACGACCACAGTTAATCGCAGCGCGTGAACGGCTGCATCTCTCGCAAGAGGAAGTGGCACACAAGCTAGGAGTAAGTAAGGCTACTGTCCATCGGTGGGGAAAAAAAGGTGATGTCCCGCAACCGTGCCACCTTCGGGAACTCTGCACGCTTTACGGTATGTCTGCACGCGATTTAGGATTCGTTGAACTCACCGTTGATGTACAGACCATCACGGATGGAGAGAAGACGAAGGAGCCTGACAATGATGCACTGGAAGCATTCCGCAAGCGGCATGTGCTCAGACGCATAGAGGTAATGGTTTGGAACTGGTCACACCGCGATGCCCGTTATCATTTGCTCCAAATAGCTATTATGGTGGAGCTTGAGGATGATAACACGATGGATGCAATCATGAGTCGCCGTAATGTTTTGCGGAGTCTTGCCCTCTTACCTATTGATATGTCGAAACTCTCTGTACTTGGAGCCGTCTTCAAAAGTCCTATAGAGGATATTTTAGCGCAATGCGCCGCAGGCATCGTCGCCTGCTGGTATCTGCGGAAAGGGGATGAGTTAGTCTTTGCTGATCAAACGGTCTCAAAGTACATTCCCACCCTCAAGGCCATTGTCCAAACGGCTCCCACCACCCAACAAAAAGCGGCGGCTAATCTCCTGGTACAGTGTCTATTGTTGAAATCAGCCCTGGCTTGGGACGTCTCAACGACAGGGGTGGCCCTCTCTTATGCACAGGAGGCTGAGTCCTATTGCGCTACCGCTGAGAACCTTCTTTTACATATGACGACGTTGCGCTTAAATGCTGCTGCGTTGTGGTATAACAATCAATGGAAACACGCATTACTAGCAGCAGAGCAAGCAAAGTCTCTCCTGGACGAAAGAGACAACCGGGACAGACAGAGGCAAAAATCCGTCTTCTCAAAGCCAGCCGAAGATCCCATTCCCCAACGAGCCTGCAGTTACGTCTATGCGGGACTGGCAACCTATCAAGCACATGACGGGCACAAAGAAGATGCCCTACGCTCACTCCAGAAAGCACATACCACTTTTTTCGCTCAATCTGATAGCGAGGAGGTCCCAGTCTGGATCGATCATAATATTGGGAACTTACTCTTAAATGATGGTTCAACGCACGCGCATCTTGGCTTGTACAAAGAGGCGGTTGACGCTTTAGCGCAAATAGAGACACGCTATACAGATGATGTAACTATCCAGTTCACATGTCGCATCGAGGCGGTTCTCGACTCGGTGACAACAGAAGTGAGCCGCAATGATGGCAAACGCGATATGCAGCATTGTATTCTCCTGTGGAAGCAGGGTATAGAAGGCGCGAAAACACTACAAAGTGACAAGAAATTTAACGATGCTATTCAAGCATACAAGACAATGCAAGCGGTATGGCCTGGAGAGAAACACGTAAGAAATTTACGCGAGTACATTATCCACTGGTGAGGGGTAGAGCCAGATGTCTCCACCACTTAATGATATTGTTGGCGAATTGCCATTTCACGCTCAGAGTGAGGGCATTTACCTATCTCGTAGCGAGCACAAATTTGATTTCGCCAACAATATCTTAATGTAGCTCTACCACTTTTTATGAGGCGATAAAGCCTAAGATGCAAGCAGGAGCAATACTCGACAAAGACAGTGATATCATGGTATCCTTTTAGCGGAAAATAGAATAGAGGCCAGAAGATTACAGAGCAGAGTCGAAGAGGGTAGATAAATGGAACGGGCACAGTTATCAACGGTATGTGTGACAGAACGACCACAGTTAATCGCAGCGCGTGAACGGCTGCATCTCTCGCAAGAGGAAGTAGCACGCAAGCTAGGAGTAAGTAAGGCTACTGTCCATCGGTGGAAAAAAAGGGGCGATGTCCCGCAACCGTGCCACCTTCGGGAACTTTGCACGCTCTATGGCATGTCTGCACGCGATTTAGGCTTCGTTGAACTCACCGTTGATGTACAGACCATCACGGATGGAGAGAAAACGAAGGAACCTGAGAATGATGCACTTGAAGCATTCCGTAAGCGGCATGTGCTCAGGCGCATAGAGATAATGGTTTGGAACTGGTCACACCGCGATGCCCGTTATCATTTGCTCCAAATAGCTATTATGGTGGAGCTTGAGGATGATAACACGATGGATGCAATCATGAGTCGCCGTAATGTTTTGCGGAGTCTTGCCCTCTTACCTATTGATATGTCGAAACTCTCTGTACTTGGAGCAGTCTTCAAAAGTCCGATAGAAGATATTTTAGCGCAATGTGCCGCTGGCATCGTTGCGTGTTGGTATCTTCGGAGAGGGGACGAGTTAGCCTTTACTGATCAGACCGTCTCAAAGTACATTCCCACCCTCAAGGCCATTGTCCAAACGGCTCCCACCACCCAACAAAAAGCGGCGGCTAACCTCCTGGTACAGTGTCTCTTGTTGAAATCAGCCCTGGCCTGGGATGTCGCAACAACGGCGGTAGCCCTTTCTTATGCACAAGAGGCTGAGTCCTATTGTGCCACCGCTGAGAACCTGCTTTTACATATGACGACATTGCGCTTAAATGCTGCTGCGTTGTGGAATAACAATCAATGGAAACAGGCATTACTTGCAGCAGAGCAAGCAAAGTCTCTCCTGGACAAAAGAGACAACAGGGACAGACAGAGGCAAAAATCCGTCTTCTCCAAACCAGCGGAAGACCCCATCCCCCAATTAGCCTATAGTTACGTCTATTCGGGACTGGCAACCTATCAAGCACATGAGGGGCGCAAAGAAGATGCCCTACGCTCTCTCCAGGAAGCGTATACCACTTTCTTTGCTCAATCTGATAGCGAGGAGATCCCGATCTGGATTGATCATAGTGTAGGGAACTTACTCTTAAATGATGGTTCAACGCATGCGCATCTCGGCTTGTATAAAGAGGCGGTTGACACTTTAGAGCAAATAGAGACACACCATACAGATGACGCAACTATTCCGCTCGCATGTCGCCTTGAGGCGGTTCTCGACGCAGTAACAGCAGAAGTGAGCCGCGACGATGGCAAACGCGATATGCAGCATTGTATTCTCCTGTGGAAGAAGGGTATGGAGACAGCAAAAACGCTGCAAAGCAATAGGTATTTTAATGAAGCTATTCAAGCATACAAGACAATGCAAGCGGTATGGCCTGGAGAGAAACACGTAAGAAATTTACGCGAGGACATTATTCACTGGTGAGAGCATCACTGAGTCAAAGCACGGCCTTTCTAATGGGTCGTGCTTTTTTATGTTTGCTAGTTTCCTTTTGTTACCTGATGTTCTCTCTGATGGGTAACGAAATGTATATCAGAAAACACGAAACACAATCTCCGTAACGTTACTACATAATTTGTACCTCACTCTCTTTCATTTCTGCTATACTCTTTCCTGGTGCTACTCACCAATCAGGTCTGTACTGATTGATAGTAGTATCCCGAGGCGGCGGCAGCTCGTGTCGTCGCTTCATTCGAGAGCCTCTTTGAGGCAACGCGTTCTGCTGATTCGGCGCTGTCTTGAGGATACCGCAATGCTGCTCAGGACGGTTTCTTGAGCAGCAGAGAATAGGTGCAGTCGAAGATGTGAATACATTTGGAAAGGTAGAGGATAGAATGCCAGAAAATAGAAGTGAAGTAGCAAAATTGCGAGCAGAGATAGAATCCGTGTGTTTCTCGATGAATCTCGCATTGCACGGATTAGCTCATAAAGCCTCTCATCGTATCATTAACAACCAGTATAAAAGCCTTGATCAGCAGCGTGAACGTCTCGCAAGCATGATTGGAGAAGAAGCTGCAACGGAAGCTGTCTATGATACCTATAATGCTATCGTTCAATAAATGCAAGAAAGGATTGGTGTTATATGACAAATGATTACCCCATGAACATCGAAGATCCAACAGAAACAGCGCGCTTAATAGAACAAGATCGACTCTTTACTCAGGCAATGGGAGGACTCTTCGCGGAACGCGAGGATGTGGCGTCCATGCACATCATCCTCGATCTCGCGTGCGGCCCCGGGAGCTGGGCGCTGGATGTGGCCTACGAGTATCCCCGCAGCGAAGTCATCGGCGTGGACCTCAGTCAGACGATGATCGAGTATGCTCATGCTCGTGCCATGTCGCAAAAACGCGCGAATGCAACATTTGAGCAGATGGATATCACCCAACGCCTTCAGTTCGCTGATGCCTCTGTTGATCTGATCAACGCACGTTGCATCCAAAGTTTTCTTTCTCTCATGTTGTGGCCTGCGCTGCTCGCTGAGTGCCGACGTATCCTCAAGCCGGGTGGCGTCTTGCGCTTGACCGAGATTGAGGGCGGCATTTCGAATAGTATTCCCTTGCAGCAATTAAGCGCCTGTCTCTTTGATGCCCTTCGTCTCCAGGGAAGAACGTTTTCCATCGATGGGCGTTCGCTGGGCATCGTGCATATGCTGGGTCCCTTGCTCAAAAACGCCGGATTTCAAGACATCGGCAAGCGGCCCTTCATCCTGGATACCACCTATGACGAGCCTTTATACTACTCGTCCAGCGAAAATGTCAAAATCACCTTTTTTCAGCTCAAACCCTACTTGCTGGCTTCTGGCCTCATCTCCGAGCAAGTCTTTGATGAGGCGTATCGGCAGCTCGTGATGGATCTGTATGATCAAAACTTCGTGTGTCTCTCCTTTGGAATCACAGCCTGGGGAGTCAAGCCATGATGAACAACGAGAAAAAACCGAATTTAAAGCAATTACGGCAAAAGCATAGCCTGTTGCTCAAAGATCTGGCGAAGCAAGCCGGGGTTCAGCCACGAGAAGTCTACGCGATGGAAGTTGGGATTCCTGTGGAGGTGCATATGGCTCAAAAGATCCTGCATACCTTCTCTCAATGTGTCAACCAGACATACACTCTTGATGATATACGGGTCCGCATCAAGAAGGACGCCGGAACATGAGCAATCCCACCCTGTCACAACTCAGAGCACAGCATCATTTCGAGATCCCGACGCTTGCAACCGAGGCTGGCGTCGGGAATCGCGTCGTCTATGCCATGCTGCGCGGCTTGCCCGTGGAGCGGACGGAAGCCGAGAAAGTCCTCGCAGGACTCACCAGGCTGCTCCAGAGCGAGTGGGAATTCACGCTTGACATGGTGGATGTCGTGCTCGAAGAGGAGCAATAGGCATGAACTTTTTCACCTTCCAGTTCAAAGGAGAGGAGCGAGTAGATCTCTGATATGCAAACAGCATTAGAACAGGATATCGAGACTATCAGCTTGTTTTTTGAGCAACACAACCTCCGTGAAGTGAATGCGGGACAATTGCAGAGCACGATTCAGCTCTTACAAACCTCTATCGAGCAGTGCAAAGCGTTGGGAAAAAATGAAGCTCTTACCCAGAGATTAACGCAAGCACAGCATGCGCTCAAACGAGCAATGGGATATCTCAAGAGAAATACAAGGGAAAGAGGGTTTTATGAATCCATTCGGACGGCTCAGCGATTGATTGATGAAGCACTTGCACACTGGAATGCGTAGAAAGGAAGCTGACCACGGGCATCTTCTGTCATTCCTTCCTAATCAAGCCACACGCAAAAGAGGGCTTGGTTTTAGTTTAACGTAGAAGGAGAAAGATGAAGCAATCTGGCATGCTTTACATACAAGGTGGCTGTGTGTACTTCATTGCGGATGATCCATTTGACCGTTTTACGCTTGTTACAGGTTCAAAGTTGGAAGTTCATTTGGATGGGAGATGGTGTCACGCCAGCATCTATTATGATAAAGGATATGGTCTCGTATTTCATGATCGATCTATTTGTGGTCTCATTTCTGGTATGAAGTCCCGTTTGAACAGAAAATAGGATGAATATAGTCTTCTCTCTCAATAGTAGAAAACAGGCATAGACATGCACATTCATGAAATAAAAGCAGCGCTTCACACATTACTGGAATGCGAAGTGTACATTCCTGATTCTGCATACCTGGATGCAGGCTGGTACCGGGCCATCATCCAGTGCATTGATGAGACCGTTCAAGGCGTTTGCACGGTTTTCCTGTATTGTCCCGATATCTACAAAGGAGCAGACGTTAGGGTGTATGGACGAGGAGAGAACATACGGTTTCTACGGATGAAGCAACCGTTTGGAATAAGAAGGGAATAAAAATATACTTTCACTCTTGATGACATACGTGTCCGCATCAAGAAAGACGCGGGGACATGAGCAATCCAACGCTTTCACAACTCAGAGCACAGCATCATTTCGAGATCCCAGCCCTTGCAGAAAGGGCTGGGGTCGGCAATCGCGTCGTCTACGCCATGCTGCGCGGCTTGCCCGTGGAGCGGACGGAAGCCGCGAAAGTCCTCGCAGGACTCACCAGGCTGCTCAAGAGCGAGTGGGACTTCACGCTTGACATGGTGGATGTCGTGCTCGAAGAGGAGCAATAGGCATGAACTTTTTCACCTTCCAGCCCATAAGAGAGGAGCGAGTAGATCTCTGATATGCAAACAGCATTAGAACAGGATATCGAGACTATCAGCTTGTTTTTTGAACAACACAACCTCCGTGAAGTGAATATGGAGCAATTACAGAGTACGATCCAGTTCTTACAAACCTCTCTCGAGCAGTGCAAAGAGGCAGACAAAAGTGACGCCGTTGTTCAGCGATTAACGCAAGCACAGCATGCAATCAAACGAGCAATGGGATACCTCAAAAGAAATACTAGAGAAAGAGGGTTTTATGAATCCATTCGCACAGCACAGAGATTGATCGATGAAGCACTCAAACAGTGGAATAGAGAGAAAGGAAGCTGACCACGGGTCTCGAGTACTAGATGGGGAGAGAGGGTTGAGGTATCGTCTATGGCTACCGATGCCGTTACTCTTCCTGAAGTTGAAAAAGGCATCGGATATACACGACTGTCCAGATCATGATGCCAACGAATACGCCGCTCTTGAGTAGAGTAGAGATCAGAGGGAACGATGAACTGGGAAGCGTGCGACTAAGCATAATCTGCACCACGAACTCTAGTGTCAGACCCAGTCCCCAGACCAGTGTCGTGAGATAGAAGGCGGCGCGCACTTTTGGCGTTTGCCAGAGAGCGTTAAAATCTGCGATCCAGGCTGCATTATTCCTGGTCACCACTTGCCTGCCAATAGAGAAAATAAGCGGCCTGGAGCATAGGAGTGATACCAGGAATGCCATGCCGACTGTGCCTGTCATGATCGGAAAGAGCAGGCTTCCCTCGATCCCGCTGAGGGCTGCGATAACGGCCAACAGCATAGCCGCTAGCACTACCAAGCCTAGCACGTCGGGATGCCTTTGGCATAGCAGGCTCCTGATGCAGGAGAGCGCAGGAAAAATCCCCGTCAGCGCAAGTGCCGCCGCCGCTGTCATGTGTGGGAAAATATGGAGTAGAAGCTGAAAAGCCAGCGCCGGACATAGAAGGTCTACCAGGAAAAAAGGTGAGACCCCACGGAATTTTTGCCATGGCGAAGGCGGTTGGATACTTGACATATGATGCATCTTCCTCCAAAGCATCTGTCGCCACTATCCAATACACTCTCATCACAAATTTTGCTACAAATAGGAGAAAAATCTTGCTGATATACAACTTTTTACAATTTTTACACGCACGGTGTTGTAGAATAGATACACAACATTCTCTCGCATTAGACAAGCATCTCTCAAGTCAGGAACCTAATCGCCTTCAGGCGACGGGCTTGCGTGAGTAGGCCCACACCTGACCAGACTCAGGTTTGAAACAGAACCTCCGTTCGGGGTGAAATTAGGTACCAGTGCGTGCGAGGCCAGCGTGCTGCTCTACGGTTGCCGGTTAAATATCTGTACAGGGTGAAGGAAGTGCTTGCAACGTCAAACCACCTCGAACATTGTCGAGGCCACCATTACCCGCGCAAGCGGAGGCTCTGAAAGGAGCAATCATCAATGTCCAAAGTATTCGTCTTAGACACAAACAAGCAAGTACTCAATCCGGTGCATCCAGGGGAAGCCCGGCGACTGCTCACGCAGGGCAAGGCCGCCATCTGGAGACGCTTCCCTTTTACTCTCATCTTGAAGGTGGAAGTGGTCGCGCCCGTGCTTGAGCAATTGCGCATCAAGCTCGATCCTGGTTCTCGCACGACAGGTATAGCCATTGTCAATGATGCATCGGGCGAGGTCGTCTTCGCGGCAGAGTTGACCCATCGTGGATCTGCGATCAAATCAGCGCTCGATGATCGTCGTGCTCTACGCCGATCTCGACGCAACAGACAGACGAGGTACCGCAAACCCCAGTTCGACAATCACCGGAACAAGAAGGCGGGCTGGCTTCCCCCATCGTTGGAGAGCAGGATCTCCAACGTGACGACGTTGGTCAATCGTCTGTGTTGGGTGTGTCCCATCACGGCGATCTCCCAGGAATTGGTCAAGTTCGACTTGCAGAAGCAAGAAGGTCCCGAAACCGCTGGGGTGCAATACCAGCAGGGGACGCTGGCAGGCTATGAGGTACGCGAGTATCTCCTCTTCAAATGGAACCGAATGTGCGCCTACTGCGGGGCCAAAGACCTACCCCTCCAGGTGGAGCATATTCAGCCACGAGCGAAGGGCGGCACCAATCGGGTGAGTAATCTGTGCCTAGCCTGCGAGAAGTGCAATGTCGCCAAGGGAATCCAGGATATCAACGTCTTTCTGGCAAAGAAGCCTGACGTGCTCAAGCACATCCTGGTACAAGCGAAGGCTCCACTGAGAGATGCATCCGCCGTGAACACAACACGCTGGGCGCTCTTCCACCGATTAGAGCAGATCGGCCTACCAATTGAGTGTGGCAGCGGCGGGTTGACGAAGTACAACCGAACCGTGAGGGAGCTGGAGAAGGCCCACTGGCTCGACGCGGCCTGTGTGGGGAAATCCACTCCTGTGTACCTCACGATCAAGGGGGTGGTCCCGCTGCTGATCACTGCGACGGGGCACGGGCGTAGGCAGATGTGCGTGCCTGATCGGTACGGTTTCCCCAGGCAGCACAAGGAGCGCCACAAGACGTTTCTGGGCTACCGCACAGGCGATATAGTCAAAGCGGTAACGCCCAAGGGAACGTTTCACGGGCGCATTGCGATCCGTCACCGTCCCTCATTCCGTCTGGGCAAGGTGGACATCCACCCCAAGTATCTGTTTCGTGTGCATTGTGCAGACGGCTATGCGTATGCGCACCTGCGGGTGCCTTTCATTCCTCCCGCAGCCTGAAGGCATGCGGGTCCCCTGAAAGGATTATTATGGTCAATCGAATACATAAGGAAGAATGAGCATAAATTGAGTAGGAAACCAACATTTTACAGCCTGATGCCTGAGGATTTATAGAACTGGAAAGCCCTGGTATCTACCAATTCTCCTCTTGTTCTGACGAGAAGCCCATGTTATAATGAGCGAAATAGAGAAATTGGAGCACCGGGAAGTCTGGTCGGTTATCAGTATCCTGTCGTATTTCACTACCTGAAGTAGATAGAGATATCAAGAAACTAGAGCAGTCCCGGTGCTTCGCTATATGTGAGTAAGGGGCTACAAATGCACTACAAATGAGAAAAGCATGTTTTATACTTTCACTAAGGTGTTCGAGGATTATTTGAGAAAGCTTCTCAATACATTCTGGTTCGTGCCCGGTCTGGTTTCTCTCTTCGGTCCACTGCTTGCTTGGCTCTTCCTGGGACTGGACCGCAATCTCAGTCTCAGCCAGGGATCATTCATTTTTCATGGTGGTACTGCAGAAGCCGACATCATTCTCTCCACCATTGCAGGATCACTTATAACAGTGGCCGGACTTGCTTTCTCGATTACCATCGTTGTCCTACAACTTGTTTCCAGTCAATATACACCACGGGCGCTGCGAGGCTTCTTGCAAGATCGTGTCACCCAGGCAGTTGCCGGTGGTTTCTTCGCCATCTTCGCGTACTCTTTGCTTGTGCTGGCTGCCATACATCAACCAACGCCCATCGACCCCAATTTTCATCCCACGCTCAGTGTCACCGTGGCTCTTGGCCTTAGCTTCTTAGGGCTGGCGCTTCTACTGATCTTTGTTCACCATACAGGCCAGGTGATTCAGGTCTCGGACATTGCAGCGCGCCTTGCTGCACAGACGCTTCAGACCATTGATTATCCTTACCCAGCATTGATCAATGAGGTACTTGTAGACGAAGCAACGTCTCACCTGATTCAGACCTGGCGGATTGAAGAGGAGCCAGCTCGTATTCGCGCGGCATCTACAGGCTATGTGCAAAGAGTAGAGCTTGCTAGACTCATGAGAGCTCTGTTCTACCCTGGAATTCATCTGCGTTTACTGATCTGCCCTGGCGATTTTGTGACTGAGGAGACGGTCATTGCTGAGATTCGACCAATGCGGCTGGTTGATACTGGCTTTATACGAGCTATTCACCAACATATCGCCATTGAACGCGAACGAGATATTTTGCAAGATGCGCGTTTCGGTGTCCGTCAGTTAGCTGACATTGCGCTGCGAGCTCTCTCTCCGGCAGTGAATGACCCGACGACGGGCGTTCTGTGTATTAAGTACTTGCAAGCTGTATTTGAACGTCTTGTTCGTCGTTTACCTCAGCCAAGTATCTATCGCTTCGTTGGTGGAACAAGCACCCTGGAGGTCCACCAACCAGCATTTGAGGAATACCTGGCGGTATTTGCCGAGATTGGACATTACGCGGGAGGAAATATTCGTATCATCGACACCTTACTGTATACTCTAGCCAGCGTGGAAGAGGTCGCCACCCTTCTCAAACTACCGGAGCTACAAAGAAAACTGCAAGCTATGCAAGCAACGGTAACTGCTCAAGGAATAGTACAGGGTGTACTACAGAACGATAAAGCAGATAAATATATAAAAGATATGAATAGTATATGATAGAACGATCTGTCAGATTTCTTCTTGCTTTCCCGTTTCTCTCTTCTCTCACTAGCTTTCACAAAAGCTTTAAGATTTTTCAAGAATGCGGGCAAATGCCTGTAGATAACTTGAGTCAGAGCATTGCTTGCGGAGTATCCAATACTCTGCTCCCCAAAAAAGATACGCATAAAGAGAGGCATCTTGTCGAGACCAGCGCATGCAGGTGTTATAGTTGTTGATGACTTGTTCCGGCAGACAACTGTACATTCCCTGCTGGTATGGGTTGGGTGGAGTTGTTACCGTCTCCCACGGCTCAGCCTGTCCTTCCGCAACCATCAGTTTTTGTCGGTGCATGCGGGTCCATGTGAACAATTGCTGCCGTCTGCGTTGCTGCCAGGGACTCTTCCCGCCATCCAGATACAGCGTTTTTGTGCCAACGGCCATCAGCGCATGTCGTGGATAGTAGTCGATACCTACAATATCTGCCATGCGTTGTGCTACGGCGAGTGAGTCGCCTTGATCGCACGTCCGCCACCATTGGGAGAGGCGCACAGGTAAAGAGGTAGGCAAGAAGCCATTCATCATAATCGGTCTGGTGGGATCGGCCTTTCTGACAGCTTCAAGCTCTTTTTCGACGAAGGCAGTTGCCAGACGCCAGGTATGTTCTATCCCCAGGGGATCAACGGCCTCGTGTTCAAGTTGCCAGGCAACGATCCCTTTGCGTAGTTTATAGCGTTCCACAATACGCGTGATGAAGTCAGTCGCGGCCATAAGCAGTGATGAGTAAGCCGATGGCTTGATGAGGGTATGTTCTTGTAGTGGGTGCTTCAGATGATGTGTTGGCACAAAGAACTCAGGATAGCTAAAGGTTTTTAGGGGACCGATGCACAGAATGATCTGCTTTCCTGCGCGTTCGGCGGCATCGATCTGCCAATCGAGTTCATCCGTATAAAATAGCCCTGGTTCCGGTTCTATACGCTTCCAGTATGCTCCCAATCGAATGAGTTGAAAAGGATAGGTGAGCAACGTGCGCAAGGTTGCTTGTGCATCTAATCCGAGTACTGCTATCTGCGGTGAGCGAAAGCTAATGCCGAGCAGTGTTGAACGTCGTGGCTCGATAGGCACATGCTGCCACGCATCTGTCAGGGGTTGTGTGGGCTGCTCCAGCCGAACTTCTAGCGCGAACGGTATCGCCAGCAGGCTCGTAGCGCCAACACCAAGCGCAAGCCAGGTTTTGCGCGCAGTTTTTTCTGTTTTCTGCATATTTAACTTTCCTTCCAGATAAAGATAATTGATACATAAATTATTTATTGCGTTCACTTCGCACGAAGAGTAGTGTACCAATGACAAGGAATGCGACAAACATTACAGTCATAATGAAAAGGTTTATGAACGGCGAAACAAGTACAGCTTTCTTATATTCTGCTGGTTGTCCCACATAATAGAGAGCTCGTGTCAGGTCTACCGCATAGCGCAAAGGAGCTATCCTTGAAGCAAGATCGAGATAGAGCGGAAGCCCTTTGAGAGGGTTAAAGACGCCTGCCAGGATGAGCTGTGGAACGATCAAGAATGGCAAAATCTGATTAGCAGCGCGCTGACTACCCATAGTTGCAAGGAGTATCAGGCCAAAGGCCCCACCCAACAGACAGGTGACAAGAGCAGAGAAGAGCAGGCCCGGTATCGTCACCCAGTTCATCTGTACGCCAATAATAGCACCAAAGGCAACAATCACGACTGCTTGCGCAAATGCTACCATCGATTCACCCAGGATTTTTCCGAAGACAAGCGAGTAGCGCGAGATGGGAGAGATAAAAATCTCTTGCGCGAAGTCGTTTTCGCGGTCCTCAATCAGCGAAACGATGCCCAGAGCAGTAGACTGAAACAGTGTTTGCGCGAACACTCCCAGGAAAATGAAAGTCAAGTAGTTGTAGCCAAGGCTAGAACCGAGTGTAGCTTGCAGTCCCTCACCCAGCAGGCCAACCAGAAGAATAGGTAATATAAGTGTGCCAATCAAGCGCGATGGATCACGGGCGAATTTCAACACATCGCGGTAGGCGATGGTGATAATGGCATTGGCTTCCCGTACGTTCCCGATCATGTTATTGTTCCCCTACGATTGCCAGATAGGCATCCTCAAGCGTCGGTGTGTGTGTCTGAACGTAGGTGAGTGGGGTCTCAATAGCTTTCAACGTTGTGTGAATTGCTCCTGCCGTGAGTGGAAGCCGAAACAGTGGCGTCTCTGTAAATGGGAGATGGAGACGCATGAGTTCATCACGTAACACATCACGCTTCTCAGCGTCGATCAGCAGATACTCCTTGATGAGTTCAGTTTTGATCTGAGACGGTGTTCCCCGAGAAACAATCTTCCCCTGCTTAATAATACAGATACTATCTGCTTCTTCAGCCTCTTCTAAATAATGTGTTGTTAAGAACACAGTTATCCCGTTTTCCTTGCGTACCAGCCGCAGATAGTCCCAGAGACTTCTACGGCTGACAGGGTCAAGACCGGAGGTTGGTTCATCCAGAAAGAGCACACGGGGTTGATGCAGCAAGCTACGCAAAATCTCTAGTTTGCGCTTCATACCGCCAGAGTACGTTTTGACGGATCGAAAGAGATCTTCCCTGATGCCCAGGATGGTAGAGAGTGTTTCGATCTGTTCTCGATAGGCACGAGGCATGGTTCGATAGGATGGACGAAATGGATAGAGGCCGTAAAGCGTTGCGTGGAAGCGAATATTTTCCTCAGCGGTCAGATTAAGGTCCAGACTTGGTTTCTGAAAGATGATGCCAATCATATCACGTACGGCCCTGGCCTGTTTCGAGACATCATAGCCTGCGATCAGGACGCTCCCAGAGGTGGGGATTAGTGTCGTGGTCAGGATAGAAATGGTCGTCGTTTTCCCAGCTCCATTGGGTCCAAGGAGCGCGAAAAGCGCACCAGGGTCTACTGTGAATGAAATATCGTCAACCGCGTTGACTTCTTCGCGTTTGTAGCGTTTTACTAGATGCTCAACCAGGATAATGGGGGGTGCTGTCGCTGGCAGCAAATGAAGTGTATTCCTTTGCGGTAAAATAGGCGCTTCGTCTCTATTTTGCATATATTCCTCGTATTGCTATTGTGAAATCATCTGTGCACCCTCTATACGATCAGGGTGTAGAGTTTGTTGTGTCGTGAAGGCGAATGCAGCCGTTTGCTGTTGCAGCATATTTTCTGTTATAAATTGTCGTCGGGGACCCAATGTTTGGTCCAGCGCGGATCGATAGCGTCATCGACCTGCTGGAAGCGAATGTCGGTGGAGAATTTGCATCTGTTCAATGCATCGTTGTTCTGAGTAGCGGCATGGATCATATAGGGACTGTGGATTACCATATCTCCGGCCTCGTAGTCGGCAATCAGCCAGCGACTATCGAAGCGGTCAGCCATTGCTACGAGATTGGTGCTGATCCAGCCAGCCTCGCGCATATTGCGGTTGTATGCACTGATGCGTTCTTCAGGTGGGAGGTTGGCGTTCTTCACGCGAAACCCAGCCTCCATCTGGCGTCCCACTGTATCTGAATGCTCCAGATAGATCAAGCCTCCCATTTCAACCGGAGTATCACCAAGTGGTATCCAACTGGTACACAGTTTGTCGGTCCCGGCGCGCAGATAGATCAGATCATAGTGTCCGCCTGTGCAGTGGTCTTCGCCAGCGTGGGTGAAGCGTAAGATCTTGCGCTTATGCAAGTAGGGTTGCCCTTGTAGAAACTCCTGGTAGAAGTCCCAGAGATGAGGCATGTTGCAGAAATCGTCGTACTCTTGCGAACTGACGATCTCAAAGAACGTTTTCGCTCCAGAGAAGATAGTCTCAAAGAAGTAACGCTGGAAGTCCAGAATGACAGCTCGGTCAAAGAACCCTTTCAGCCAGAGATAGCCGCTTTGTCGGTACTTTGCTCTCAACTGCTGCATTGGGAGTTCCGCAGTGGTCGGTTCGAGCCAGCCCAATCTCTCTGGTGTCATGTTCAGGGTATAGCCATTGCTGACCAAGGACTCGCTGAGAGGTCGCATACTATCGCAATCCTTTCTTCTGCTAAATCTCTATTTGCGTTTTCGCCTTTGCACCAGCTGCTTATTACACAGTTGCTATATTTTATCCCATTCTCGATCAGACTAGTCAGCATCTGTCCCATATACTGTGGGTCGCCGCTAGCCAGGTTAATCTACCCATCGCCGCTACAGCAATGGTATCACCAATCGAGCGGAAGAAGGTCAGAGCAGCGGTTGCCTGTCCTAGCTTGTCTGGCATGGCATACTGAAGCCAAGGCCCAGACCTAACACGATCATCGCTATAATCAGGTCCATATTGGTTGAGTTCATATTCAACTGTAGTAGTAGCGATCCACCAATCTGTGATATACCCACAAAGGCAATCCACTCTGCTACAATCTAGCGCAGAAGTTGTCTACATCCTCTTGTGAAAGGAAGCTTATGCCATACGATCTAATAATCCGCCGTGCGCAACTGCACCGCCGCCAGGGCCTTGTTGATATTGCCGTCCAGAATGGAGATTTTGCGCGCATCGCCAGTGACCTTTCATCCTCGTCTGCCATACGCGAACTCGATGCTGCTGGTCGACTGGTGATGCCACCCTTTATCGACGCGCACGTACACCTGGACGCCGTGCTAACCGTCGGTCAACCTCGCTACAACGCGAGCGGTACACTGCTGGAAGGTATTCAGATCTGGAGTGAGCGCAAACCAACCTTAACGCACGAAGATGTCAGACGTCGTGTACTTGAGGAGGTGCGTTGGGAAGTTGCGCAAGGCACATTGCACATCCGTAGTCACGTTGATATCTGTGATCCTGATCTGACTGCACTGCGCGCACTGCTAGAAGTGCGTGAGGAAGTGCGCGACATCTGTGATATACAGCTTGTCGCCTTTCCGCAGGATGGCATTTTCTCTTTCCCCAGTGGACGCGAGTTACTGCGCCGAGCCATAGAACTTGGTTGTGATATCGTGGGAGGCATCCCCCATTACGAATGGACGCGCGACATGGGTGTGGCAGATGTGCATTATGTCTTTGACCTGGCGCGTGAATTTAATCGGGATATCGACTGTCACTGTGACGAAACGGACGATCCGCTCTCGCGTTTCACCGAAGTGATGGCTGCTGATACGCTGGAGCAAGGCTGGCAGGGACGCGTCACCGCCAGTCACTGCACCGCCATGCATTCCTACGACAACGCCTATGCCTTTAAATTGATGCGTTTGCTGGCGCAGGCACAGGTCAACGTCATTGCCAATCCATTTGACAATGTCGTCTTGCAGGGACGTTTTGATAGCTATCCCAAACGCCGGGGTATCACGCGTGTCAAAGAACTGCTCGCAGGCGGTGTCAACGTTGCCCTGGGTCATGACTCCATTATGGACCCCTGGTTCCCGTTGGGCCGAGGCGATATGCTCGCTGCCGCGCAGCTTGCACTTTTCCTCTGTCATATGAGTGGTTATGAAGAAATCAATGACGTGTTGGATCTTATTACGACCAATGCGGCCAAAACGCTGCGTATTCAGGACCGCTATGGTATCGAGGAGGGCAAACCTGCGAACTTTCTCATTCTCGATGCACCATCAGCTTTTGAAGCGCTGCGCCTGCTGCCCGCACGTTTACACGTCTTCAAAGCAGGTCATGAAGTCGCGCGTACCGAGCCAGCTCATAGTTTTGTGCGCCGTGGTAATATGCCAACCGAGCAAGCTGTTACCTATCGACTCTAGCCTCGTTATGCTAGAGGATATTCACTGCGCGGCCTATCAAAACTGAGACCACTAGTAGGGCAATGATGACCTCTAGCATCATCAATATCTTTGCCTTGTGTGTAAGAGGATAAGTATCCGCTGGACTCAGAGAGGTAGCGCCAATGAAGGCGACAAAGAGGTAATCGAGGTAGTGAGGCACCCAATGGCTTTGATTGCCGTCAGTCTGCTGAGGAAACATAAAGTCTGCTGCTTGGTGTCCCTGCTGATGGCGGCGCAAGGCACCGCCGCCATCAATTTCCCAGTACCACAATGAGAAAACCAGGATATTCGATGTCCATAGTAGCGCTCCGATACGCAACAGGAGACGCCCCGTCGTTTTCACGTCCGTCGATGTCAATGCATTGATTAAAAGGACCACGCCGATAACAAGTACTATCGTGACGACACCTAATAATATGAAGCTTAACCCCCGCCTGGCTTCGTGCGAAGGTGGACGACGTATCACGAATGTTCGTACTGGTAGGATGAGCACCAATACAGCTATAACCACGATGGGAAGCCAGCTCAAGCTCACTTGCTCACTTGCTAGCAATACAGTAAAGAGTATGCCGAGTACCAATGCTCCGGCTCCGGCCATCCATGGTGATGCTGGGCGATGTTTATCATGCTGGACATTGTCTGTTGTACAAGGGTGTTGTTCTGCTGTCTCTTTGCTCTGGCTCATGTCTTATCGGCCCTCTTTACGAAATATTGCTCCTCCTAATTATAGCTATTCTGACACTCCCCGGCATGAATGCACGGGGGTTCTTCCTTCAACCAGATGACTTGCTCGTCACCCTTGCGGAACGGCGCGTAGCGGTCTTCTGTCCAGAAGCGTTCGCACTCTTACTCCTCTCAGTCAGATGAGCCGAAGGCTAGACGCGCTTCTCTTTAAATCTGACACAAACGAGGCTGACGCCTTACCCTCTTAGACCGACACAAACGAAGCTGACGCTTCTAGCCTTCGGCTCATGTGTCAGAAAGGAGATCGCGGCGTTTCTGACTGTTTAAGAGGGTTGCGAGTACCAGTTCCCGTGTGCCCCACGGTACTGAGAGCTTTTTCGAGGATATTCCGGGCCGCGTTTTCATCGCGGTCCAGGACCAGACCACAGGAGGGACAGATATGCGTGCGCACACTCAAGCTTTTCTTCACCCGTGTGTGACAGCCCGAACAGTCCTGGCTGGTGAAGTGCGGAGGTACTGCTATGATAGGAATATCGTGAATTGCTCCATAGATCTTCACCCAGTTCAGGAAGATGCCCCAACCTGCATCGTGGATACTCTTCGAGAGATGTTTGTTCTTGACCATAGTGCGTATCTTCAGATCTTCAAAGGCAATCAAGTCGCTAGACGAGACCAACGCATTCGCCTGTTTGCGGGCGAAATCTTCACGCTGCCTTTGCACCTTGAGATACGCCTTTGCCAGAGCTTTCCTGGCTTTCTTGCGGTTGCTACTCTTCTTCTGCTTTTTACTCAGACGACGGTGCAGGCGCTTCAGTTTCTTCTCCGCTTTGCGATAGAAGCGAGGATTGGCAACGGTATTGCCATCAGAGTCGGTGGTGTAGGCTTTCAGACCGATATCAATGCCGACGCGCTTCTCTGTAGGTGGGTGCTCGACTTTGCGTAGAGCATCAAGCGAGAACTGGCAATAGTAGCCGTCTGCCCGACGAACCAGGCGGACCCGTTTGATTTCCTGCACGGGGAAGTGCCAAATGCGTTGACCAGGATTGCCAACCAGACGCAGGCAACCGATGCAACAGCCGTCAGTGAAGGTGATATGCCTGCCATCAGGCTCAAGCTTCCAACCTGTCTGCTTGTACTCCACGCTTCGATTATCGTGCTGAAAGCAAGGAAAGCCCTTCTTACTCCTCTCAGTCAGATGAGCGTAGCTAGACGCGCCAGCGTCGTTTCTGACTGTTTTAAGAAGGTTGCCAGGTTTCTTGGCTTTGCAGTTCTCGTAGAAACGCGAGATGGAGAACCATGCGCGATCTGCTGCAACCTGGCGTGCCTGGGAGTTGAGATGGTTGGCGAAGGGAAACTCCTTCGCGAGAACCGAGCAATAGCATTGCAGATCGTTCTTACTGACCCCACGAGTATCCATCCACCGTCGCAGGCACTTATTTCGGATGAACTGCGTTGTGCGTATGGCTTCATCAATGGCAGCGTATTGGGCTTTGGTGCCAGCGAGTTTGTACTCGTAGATGAGCATGCTCTTTGCTCCTTTCAAGAATACCTCCGCTCCGCCACATGAGCGAAGCTAGCGGCGGCAGCCGCGTTTGTGGCGGTCTAAGAGATTCTGACTGTTTAAGAGGATATGCGCACATCCTATCATACCTGTCAATAAAGAAATATTCATACAGGAGAAGTGAAATGAACATTTCATCAGAAAACACGTGCCCCTATGCCCAAGTCCCAGATAAGGTAGGCCCATTCATCCCCCGCATGAATGACGGGGGCTTTCTGGGCCGTTGACTGTAAACTGTTTGGGCTACTCTAGCCAGCTTCGGAATCCCACCACAGACCACGAGTTATCTATTTTCAAGTCATATGATGACGAAATTGCTTTTTTTACGATATTTCCATCTGTAATTTGGTATCACTTTATATAATGACAGTATATTCATAAAACATAAATTTTGCTGCAAAATGTAAACCTATCTGCTATAATTAAGGAAGATTCCACCAGTAACAGGCCAGGAAGAGTAGATTATAGCTATTGGGTATCAGCAAGTTATGGAGAGAGAAGAGCGTGCCCTGGGGGGATTGATGACGAACGTGAAGCAGCAGCGCGAGCAACTCACTGCACCCGCTGTACTGATGGCGCTACTCAACGAATTTAGTACAGTTACTGATTATCACACGTTGCGTGATAGTTTACCTCGCCGTCTGGCTCATTTACTGAACTGCCGTTGTATCGTGTTGTATCTGCGTGTTGCAGAAACGCTGCAGCTTGTCTCTGGTTCCTTTGATGACAAGCCTGGCTGGTCCACGGACCTGCTGGCAGTCGCGCATGTTAACCCAATCAGTATCCATAGTGACCTGCCTGAGGCTCGCGCGTGGCGTGAGCGCTCACTGATGAGCAAGCCTGCTACGCATCCTGCATTGCTTGCTGTGCCCTTAATCTATCGTCAACGCGCTATTGGAGTACTGGTGGCTCTACGCGCTATCATCAATGAGACGATGCCTCTGTCGAACTACTGGCATGACGATGAAATGAAGCTGTTGGAGGCCGTTACTGGCGTGGTGGCCCTTTTGCTGGAGAACGCGCGTCTCCTGGAACATGATCGTGAGCGTATTCACGAACTTTCGTTGCTGAATAGCATCAGCAGTCAACTGAATTGTTCGGTACGCGAGATGGATCGACTGCGCGGTATCGTCATTCAACGCACGAAGGAGATTGCTGCCGTCGACGTATGTGAACTATTGGAACCCAATAGCACCTTGGAGACTATATCCTGGATCACCCCACTGTTGCGTGACCGCTTGTTCCAACGTATTCACGACCAGCACACCCTTACACCGCTCATCATCGAGCGTGCGGCTGATGGAAAAAGCAGTCAGTTCAGCGAGTATTTTGAGCAATTGCCAGCGAGCATCAGTACATTTGTGGCCTTTCCTCTTTCTGGAGGTCATACTATTGGCAAGTCAGGAGGCACGCGCATCCGCAGTAATCATCATGGAAATCAGGGGCAAGATTGCAAGGTCTTAGGTATTATTGTTGGCGCTTATTATCATGTGCAGAAATTGCGCCAGGTAGAACTCACGTTATTGCAAGTGCTATCCAGCCAGGCCAGTATCGTTTTAGAAAATATGCATCTCATGGCAGAGGTTGTCGAGGCGCGTAATGAGGCTCGCAAGCTTTTGCGTCAGGTTGTCGATGATCAACGTCTGAAAGAACTGATTCTGGAGAGCATTCCTACAGGCTTGATCACTACTGATCACCAAGGTCATATTCACACCTTTAATCGTGCCGCCGAGTCCATCCTTGGCTACCATCCTTACGAAGTGTTGGGACAGTCTCTGCA
Source organism: uncultured Chloroflexia bacterium (assembly GCA_963802635.1). GTDB lineage: Bacteria > Chloroflexota > Ktedonobacteria > Ktedonobacterales > Ktedonobacteraceae > CAVTLG01. Next base: position 1,080,364 of record CAWDJJ010000002.1, read on the forward strand.
CAAATTCCTCGATCTGCGTACGACCTTTTCCCTTGCGCCTGCTATCTTATCCACGGTAGCGTCCACTCATTCCTTGGATCAGGCAGAGATGCCATCCATCTATACAGGGAATACGCAACGTGGCACTGTTATGACGGTAGATCGTGGTGGGGACCACGAACTTGTGCTTGACGTTGACCTCCAACCTTTATGCAATGAGCTTGGTACACGGATTGGCTTGCTCGTCACCTTTACTAATATGACTTCACTGCATCGCCTGGAGGAGGAGAAGCGTCGTCTCGACCGTCTGGCATCATTGGGTGAGATGGCTGCAAATGTTGCGCACGAAGTGCGTAATCCGTTAGCCTCTATCAAAACGTCGATACAGATGCTACGTGATGATCTGTTGCAACCTGAGCATGATGCGCTACAGGAACTTGCAGACGAAGTCACAGACTACCTGCATGCAGGCATCTATCTCCGTCATGCTCAAAGAAGTTGAGCGCCTGGACATCATTGTGCGCGATCTCCTCCTTTTCGCGCGACCACGCCAACTTCATCGCACGCGTTGCGACGTCGTAGAACTGAGTGAGCATGTCCTGACGCTTATACAGGGACAGTGTGCCGAGGCCAATGTGGCTGTCCATCGTGTTTATGCAGAGATACCTGCTTATTGGGTAGATATGGGCCAGCTAGAGCAGATCCAGCTGAATCTCTACATGAATGCTTTGCAAGCTATGCCTGCTGGTGGCATCTTGACCGTCGCGTATCGCAGCCTCTCACTTGAGCACAGTGAGCGTGCTGAGCAAGAAAGTATGATCCAATCTCCTGATACCGCCTCGTGGACGTCATACGAACCAGGACGCGAACCCTCGCCGCAACAATGGTTGGAGATGGTGGTGAGTGACACTGGCATCGGTATTGAGTCTGATCAGCTTGAGAAAATCTTCCAGCCGTTTTACACGACGAGGGCGCATGGCATTGGTCTGGGACTGGCGATCACGCGGCGCTTAATCGAGGATCATGCTGGATACATACGTGTGGAAAGTCAGTTCGGCTACGGTACCACTGTTATTGTACGCTTACCCGCTATCACCGACGCTATCATGGAGGGGAAAAGTGCCTGGGAGGATACGTTATGAGTCTGGTTGTTCTCATCATTGATGATGAACCTTACCTACCACATCAATTTGCTCGCTATCTCAAGAAGAACGGCTACGATGTCTACACTGCTGCAGATGGCGAGGCTGGTTTAGCGGAGCTGCAACGCAACACGGTTGATCTCGTATTGCTCGACTTACGACTGCCTAGACTCAGTGGTCTGGAGGTATTAACGCGTATACGCCAGCTTGACCAGGACATACCAATCGTCATACTGACGGCTTATGGCGATGTAGAAACGGCGGTGTCGGCTATGAAAATGGGGGCAGTAGATTACCTGCTCAAAGGCTTTGACCTTGCAGAACTACGTCTGGTCGTGCAACGTGCGTTGGAGATGAGCGCTATGTCTCGCGAACTGCGCCAGTTGCGTCGTGAGCGCAGTGATAACTACCATTTCAACTACATTATTGGACACAGTGAACGAATGCGCCAGGTCTTTGACATGGTTGCGCGTGTCGCTCGCAGTGATGCTTCTGTGCTTATCATGGGCGAAAGTGGCACTGGCAAAGAAGTCGTAGCGCGCGCCATCCACGAGCAAAGCCCACGTGCAATCGGTCCCTTTCATGCCATCAATTGTGCTGCCATTGCCCACAACTTGCTGGAGAGTGAACTCTTCGGCTACGAACCCCATGCCTTCACCGACGCGAAAAAGCAGAAGCGTGGACTTCTTGAGCTAGCGGAAGGCGGCACTCTTTTCCTTGATGAAGTAGGCGAGATGCCGCCCGATATGCAAGTCAAGTTGTTACGTGTACTAGAAACGCACTCTTTCTATCGTTTAGGTGGAAGTAAAGAGGTCAAAATGAACGTCCGTATTCTCGCTGCCACCAATCGGAATTTAGAGCAAGCAAAAACGGAAGGACTTTTTCGTCCAGATCTCTACTTCCGTCTGGCTGTACTCAATATCATGTTGCCACCATTACGTGAGCGTCCTGGCGATCTATTACTCTTCGCTGCACGCTTCATCGATGAATTCAACAAGCTGATGGGGCGCAATGTACGCCGTATCGCGCCGGAAACGCAGCATCTCCTGCTCACGTATCGTTGGCCGGGTAACATCCGTGAGCTTAAAAACGTCATTGAGCGCGCTATGATCCTGAGTTCCAGCGATGTATTGTTGCCAACGCATCTCCCACAGGAAATTGTTGGCACTATTGATCCGTTGGGATCAACGACCATTGATCTATGGGAACAATGGCTTAGCAGCCGTCCACCAGGCTCCATCTCTTTCGAAGAGGTCAGCGCCCGTTTTGAGCAACATCTGATACGTTGGGCTTTAGAGACAGCCCAACATAACCGCACCCATGCGGCTGAACTCCTGGGCTTTGCCAAAGTTGATCAGCTACGTTATCTCATGCGCAAGCACAACATCGAATGATCATCAACGTAAGCGATAGGGTTCATACGAGTCGAGTTGGATGGACTGTAGCTCTGACTCCAGTTCTTGCCATGCCTGTAATTCGATGTCAGCGTTGCTCAACTGTTTGTGCTGATACATGGCTTGCTGGAACTTCTCCGTTACGCGCTGACGGAATTTCGCAAGAATGGGTCGTTGCTGCTCCGGTCTCGGCATGACACGCAATTCTATCATGCTTGGCGCATAGAACTCGTTCTTATTGAACGCCAGGGACATGAGGTCGCTAAACGTGGTCAGCAGGTCCAGCCGTTGTTGCGAAAAATATCCTGGCTGAGTGCTGGATGCGAGGAGACAACCTGCAATGCGGCCTTCAAAGCGAATGGGATGAGCGGCTGCGCTCACTTCATGTTCATCTTTGACGGCTGGAAATGTCTTCCCTTGCCGCAGATCGTCATCACAGACAATATGTCGTACTTCTACAGCATATCCTGACAATGACTCTAACCCTAGAAAGAGCACATCATGTTCGAGATCTGCTGACCAGGGGATTGTGCCTTTCCCCGCGCGTTCGCGCAAACTCTGAACCTTCCCCTTATGTTCATCTGGTGGCATACACTGCACCAGTTTAATAGCCATACCTAGTCGATTAGGGTCCAGTTGCGCGAGCGCTTCTTTCAAAATCACTTCGCTAATGCGCCAGAAGCGTAAACTCTCGGTTGTTGTTGTACGAATATTCAGCACCTGCACAAAAACATCGGACGGAATGTGTTCTGTTGTATCCTCCGTCAACCAGGATTGGATATCTGGAAATTGTAGCTCTAGTGCCTCAACAAGCTCTTGACGCTGTTTCTGGTGTACCACCTGTAGTAAATGGATCAAATGTGGCCGTTGTGGCTTTGACTCTCCGTTTGCCCAGCGAGAAAGAGTCATGCTGGTTATACCCAGCGCAGTTGATAAGCGCTGGCGTTCTGCTGTCGATCTGATTATTCCTTGTAGAATGCTTGACCAGGAAGAAGGAGGCGTGACCATGTCTTTCCACCTCTTTACTATTACTAACAATACTGCCGAGTTCCCTTGAGTATGATAACAGAGGAAATCTACTCAGTCAACAGTTTCTTTCGTATTTCATGCAAAAAGTGCTCAAGTAGAACGCATAATGCAGGCAAGATGGCTATCTACTGGCTGTAAACAGATGGCCGAGAAGTTCCACTCACCCACTTTTATCACATTCCTGCGCTCTCATTCGCTCTCATTTTTGTAGTCACAGAGCAGGGCAGGGCCTTCCAGTTGTACTTCGAGCCGAAAATCTGTATGATAGAGAGAGGAGTGAGTCGAACTGAAGATATTTATGAGCATATTCGTGTTAACCATCGAATGGTTCAATAACTTCGGTGGTTTTTTCATACGCTTACTCTGGTCAACTGGGCCAGAGCATAACTTCTGACAACAGGGTCAGAAATTATGCTCGTTTCAATACAACTGAAAATTGTGTCAGAAAGGACTTGTCTCTACGCTGAAAAGTTGGTATCATTACAAGTAAGAGCGTCTTGACGAGTTCAAGGAAGCAGAGCGGCTATGCCAAATAAATATGAACGCGAGATCGAAGAAATCCTGCGCAACCTGGAGCAAGCTGACCCCAATGCAGTTGTGGGGCAGAAGTTTGGAGAGCAATTCCGCCGAAAGTCAGGTTCAAATATGCGTACACGCCAGTCTCGTTCTTTCTCATGGAACCTTTCGACGTCGGAGTGGTTGCTCCTTATTGCTATTGTAGCTACTTTAGTTGCCGGTGGTTATGAATACATAGTAGAGGCAAATATCCTCACGCTCATACTAGCTATCATTGGTATTGTTTGTGTAGTGGGTGTGGCGTTATCGCAATTCTTCTTGCAGCCACGTCGGGTGCGCTCGACGCGTTATGGGAATGTAACTATCACACCTTTGCGTCAGACTCCCTGGAGTGCTCTAAAGACGCGATGGAACTTGTTCAAGCTCAAAATGCGTTATCGTCGTAAAAGTGGGCGCTAAGGGAGGAATGTTCTGCGCAAATTTTTAAGGCTGTAAAAAAGTACTTGACAACGTTTCGGAGGCATGATATAGTTCAGGCATATTTGATGACGGGGTGTGGCGCAGTTGGTAGCGCGCCTGCTTTGGGAGCAGGAGGTCCGCGGTTCAAGTCCGCGCACCCCGACTTATGCGGGAGTAACTCAGTGGTAGAGTTCCTGCCTTCCAAGCAGGCTGTCGCGAGTTCGAATCTCGTCTCCCGCTTTATAAAAGGATTGGCTTTTCAAGCCAGTTCTTTTTTTTGTCTCCTGACCGAATAGCAGCATAACAGTCTCTCTTTCTCTCTCAACAGGTGCTCTATCGCACTACAAACAGTCTCTCTCCCACTGAGTTACTCCCGCATAAGTCGGGGTGCGCGGACGTTGCACCGCAACCAGTACATATCGTGTACATATCCCGTGTCTTACGCTATAATTGGGAGTGTTCATGGTAGCGTGGAGTGTGCGCAAGTTGCCTAGACCCGTGTAACACTCCACGCGCGCCTACGCTGCATCCTCTCCTTCTTCAGTGGTGTCATCCGTCTTTTTGTTCTGCAAATTGATGCCAGTAACGTTATTCAAAGACAACGGGCGATTATAGAGATTAGAAAGCACTCTCAGCAATCTATTTGCTGTATTGCGGCGCGTTGGCTTTCCATCTCTAATCCTCGCAATAGTTACCTCGCTGATATTGCTTTGTCTCCCCAGCTCAGTAAGAGTGATCTCCAAGTTATCGTAAAGTTCGCTCAATGTATATGATTCCTTTTGCTCCATAGCAGGCTCCTTTCATGTGTCTCTGTCTTTACTATGATAGACCAATTTCATGCAATTGTCAATCATTTTGCAAAATTTGGCTTAATAAGACTTGACATGGGGCAAAATTTGGCTTAATATATACCTGTGAGTGAGACACACCACATAAAAAAGCTTCTGGAGAAAAAGACAATGAAGATGATGAAACAGGTTCAGATCAAAGCACGATATGCGCTCAAGCACAATGATATCTTGACTGGCGTCGTCTGCTATCTCATTCGTTCATCAAACGGACATGATGAGTACTGCACAACAGTGGTCAATGGTAAAGCGACCGGCTGTACCTGTCCTGCTCACAAACCTTGCTATCATATGCAGCAACTTGAAGCAAAGGAAGCAGAGCGCAAACGACAAGCCGCGCTTGCAGCATTCAAAGCTGCTGATAGCATTGTCTCTTCCAGCACTCCACAAAAACGCGCCACGAGCACGCAGGACGCCCGGTCCTCTGTTCAACCTCCCGTTGTGACGACTCCCCTTGCAAGGGGTGCTGTGGGCGCTCCTGTGAGCATTTCCGAACGCATGGAGCGTGCACCACTCACGAAAAACAATCAAGCGTTTTCGATCTTACGTTAAAAAATGACAGCTCGTGCGAGCTGCCACATCCGACCAGGTGCATAGAGTTGTAGCCTGTCCACCTGGTCCTCTGAAAGGATTATAGCATAATGCCAGAACAGCAAATCACCCTGCTCTCACGCGTAGCACACGCGTCCGTGGGCACGCATGAATACTCAGTATGGAGTGATGGCTCCGTCTCCATTGAGCACGCATTTTACCAGTACGACCCGGATAACCCCAACCTGTTTCATGTGACCCTTTCAGCAGAACGAGCGAGCGCGCTCCGCTCGCTGCTCAATACCGCTGATGCCCTGCGTTCTCTGCTCGCTATCACCACCGAGGGAGGAAGCAATGTTTGATATCACCATTACCATCCACCGGGGTACACCAGCAGTACACCATGCGATCAATATCCCCATTTACTTCCAGAATGAGCACTTCAAGCGCGGCTTCATAATTGGTCTTCAGACCGCCCTGGATGATCGGGAGAAGTGGCGCTCAGAGGATCTCATGGAGGAGCTGCGCGATGCTGTGACTGAGGGCCTCTTCAATGAGCCAACAGGTGAGCAGGCTGATGAGGCCCAGTCCTGCTCGTCGGTCAACTCTTTGGCCGCGTCGTCGCGTGTGTCTAGCGTGCGTGTGTTCAATCAGCCGGTATGGAAACGTACCGGCTTGCTGTTGTGGAGAGGTGAGTGCATGGTATTCCAGGGATTTAGTCCGATAGCGCGAAACTATTTTCAGATGCCCAATGAATGGACGGATATTACCGCTGATATAGAGAGTCTGGCAGAGCTGAAGATCGTTGAATATGTCTTGCGTCATACGTGGGGATACCATGAGTTCGGGCAGTGCAAGACGATCAGCATTGATGAGTTTATGTATGGACGCCGTCGGGCCGATGGGAGCAGGATGGATAAAGGGACAAAATTAAGCCGTCCGTCGGTGATTGATGGAGTGAAAAGAGCGACAGAGCATGGATATCTCATTTGTGCGATAGACACGACTGACCAGGCGCGTATCAAAAAAGCGTATGCGCTCAAGATGGATAGTGGAAAGGATCTTAACACCAGTAAAGAAACTTTACCCCCTAGCCAGTCAAGTATCTTTACTTCAGAGGTAAGGCATCTTTACTCCAGCAGTCAAGTATCTTTACCTCGATCAGAGAAAGAAACTCTAGAAAGACACTTTAGAAAGAAAGAAGGAGCAGAAGAACACCATGACCCCGACGATCATCCTCTCTCCTTCCCTCCTTCTCAAAATTCTTCTCTTCTCTCTTCTCTCACTGAAGAACATGCGGCATTCTGGACTCGCTGGTGCAGCGTTGCCAGGTGCAAGCATGAGAGTCTCAACCAGACCGCGCTAAAACATGTTGTAGAGCTTGCTAGCCAGGTCACCACGACAGAGGACGTGCAATCCCTCTATGACTATGCCTACGACCACTTACGGGGCATCTCAGAGGCAAAAGGCACGCCGTTGCTTCCACCTCGTCTAGGTAATCTGGTCAAGGCATATGCTGAGTGGTCAGCTTCTCGCATCCAGAAGGACCGCAAGCAGGCAGAGGCGCAAGCCAGACGAGAACACATATCAGGAACTGGCAACGTACGCAACTACACGCAAGAGCGCTTGTCAGGCGCAAGTGAACCCATGAGCTACAAGCGCCTAGACACCAGGCCGAAAAAGACGACGGCGCAAGCTGGCAGAGCGGACTTTGACGGCATGCTTGAAACATTGCGCAAGCGGGTACGACCATAGGTTCAATCAGCAGTTATGTGCACTCTGCATGTACTGACAAAGTGGACACAAAGCACTACAATGAGGGGACAAGGAATATGCATGATCAGACCACAGGACAACCCACAAATGGAGGGAGAATACCCGCGTGAAGACATAAAAAACGGGTGATAGCTTGTTTGAACACAGCTCTATCACCCCTTGCAAGGGCGTAACACCCATTTACGACAGGTTACGTATCTGTCGAACACATTTAAAGCTCAATCAGGCTTTTATGGCCGTGAACGCCACTTTCTTGAGCGTAGCATGCAATGGCTTTTGCTGTCAAGAGAGTGGACATCACTAAAAAAACAACTTGAAAGTGAAACTATTGTATCATGACACAAACGCAAGATCGCACCACAACCGACGTTGACGCCCTCGCACGTGCCTATATCCTCTCATTTGCCAAAGGAGAGCATCCTGAGCGCCCCGTCGAGGATTTCGGCTACTGGGAAGAGATTTGTTCAAGCATTGAGCGGACGTATGAAAAGTCGAATGGGGACATGGATCGGGTCAAGCGCTTTATTGAACAAGCAAAAAAGCTGCCTCCTGGACGATTGAAAGCATTGCTTGCTCCAACGCTTGAAGAGATCTTTGCAGAGGAGAACCAGGGTATCACGTGCCCCAAACTTTCTACCATTGCTGTCCTTGCTCCTGATCTGTCAAAGGACGCGTGTCCTGAGCTTGATCAGTACATTGAGCATAGCAGGGAGGCATCACCAGAAGCCTATGATGAGTTTCATCTCTTTGATGGGTTGTGGTTCTTCTCTGTGGTAGCAGCCAGGCGCGTCTACCTGGAATACAAAGATGAGAAGATCTTTACGAATCTCAACATTGGGCAATATGGAGAAACGACCGCATGGGCCAAATCTTGGACGGTGCGGGTTGCGCTCAGAATGCTTGAACGCTTAGAGCTGGACTGTCAACTCACCTCTGATATCATCACGCCGCAATCGCTGCTGCAAGGCATGGCAGGCACTCACATGCTTACAGTGAAGGAATATGAGCGCCTCTCACCAGCATCAAAGGATCTGACCGAAAAAGAGCAGGCTATGCCAGGCCAAAAGGGTATGTACCATGATGAATATGGTCAATTTATGCGTTCTATGCTCAGCAAGCATAGTACTGATGTGCTCTATCAAAGGATCTTCTTAGACCTCGATTCCCCGCGTGAACGCTACAGCAATAAAACGGTGAGTAGGGGAAAAGACCTCATAGAGAAGCCCTATTTGACCATTCTGGGTAATGTGACGCCACCCGACTTGAAAGAGCACGCTCATGCAGGCTCAACCCTCTGGCAAAATGGTCTCTTTGCGCGCATTTCATGGGTGGTCGCGCCAATAGCCACAAAGAATGATATCAAAGATGATGAGAACGAGGACGATGATGGAAAAATACCGGTTCCTGCAAAGCTGCTGGAGCGCGTGAAATGGTGGCATGAGCGATTAGGTGTTCCTGAATGCAAATTTGAGCCACAGTATGATGAAAAGGGAAATATCAAGAACTATGAACTCGCTCGCGGAGACTTTATTGAGCATGAAGCAACCATCGACAAAGAGGTCATACGCGCATGGAAGGCATACCGCAAAGCGCTGAAACTGATGAGACTTGAGTTACCAGAACAACAACGTGAAGACCTGGGCGGGTCCTATATCAGGCTGGCTACAACCGCACTGCGCATCGCTCTTCTGCTGGCATCGATCAGCAATTATAACCATATCAAAATAAAACACTGGGCACGCGCTCAAGAGATTGCAGAGGACCTCCGAAGAAATGTGCACCTGCTCTACGCACGGGCCAATATGTCCGCCACTTCTGAAACCGCAAAGATTGAAGAGGAAATTAAACGACTTCTCCAAAAAGCAGCAGACAATGGACGGACACAGGGAATGCTCCCATCTGAATTCAAATCGAATTCAAGAACTTTCCGACACATAGAAATCACCCGGTTCGGAGAAATCTTAAGCAAAATGAAGCAGGCCGGGGACCTGGATGGTGAGCAAACTCCCTACAAAAAGACCCGCTACAAGCTCGCAGCAAAGAACTAACAAAAATGACAAACATGACGTGCCATGACGCCAGTACAACAGTTTGCGAAGCCGCTCTACAGGCTGATGCACACAACAAAAATGACAAAAATGAAAAAATGACTGGCGAAAATAAAAAATTAAAAATACTTCCCTTGCAAGGGGTTGAAGGGGGTCGCATGCGTAACAAAGACAAAATGAATTATATTATTTATATAATTATATATAGATACTATAATTTAAGAACATCCTTTCTACACCCCTTGCAAGGGAAGTATGAGAAAATTATATTTCTCTTTGTCATTTTTTCATTTTTGTCATTTTTTCATTGTGAATTGGCTCTACAGGCTGATAGAGAGCCTTCATTTTTGTTGTCATGCCTTGTCATGTATGTCATTTTTTAAAACCAGTCACCCTACACACCCCTTGCAAGGGGAGAAAGACACACTCATGAAAAAGACAGCGAACAAGAAGAAACAGACACACCAGACCGCTATCCCTGTATCAGCGTCACCCTTTGAGCATGCGCTTTTGAGCATTATGGCCGAGGAGGTTGACCTCTTTTGCGCCGATCTTGTCCAGCATGGGCATAGTCCAGCACGGGTGGAACGGGCCAGGCGTCGGACTATGCCAGGCATGATAGCCGATGTGCTTAAATCGTTCGATTAGCAGGCCACGCAAGAGACGACACATCGGGCTGTTTGTGAAAAACCAGGGGGTAAAAAATGACCCGATGAAGTCGATGATGTTGGTCTGACGTACCCCATCCTGGTCAAGGCGGCTGGTGCGAACACTGTTCGTATCAGGGAGGGGTACAAATAATACTTGTACCCTTTTCATCGTCATCAAGTCGACGTTGACCTGCTATAACCAATGGTTCTATCAGCTTTTTGCTTCCCTTCACCCCTTGCACGGGAATGCTCAGCGTAAGAAAAAACGCGTTTACTTACCCTGTACGACATGCAAAAGGCAAGAAAAGCAGACAATTCATGCACACAATTCCCTCTCTCCATATGGGACTATTCACACTATGAATAGTCTGGTATACTATGGGAAACGCTACAACAAGAGGAGAACCGGACAAGATGGTATCATCTGCCCTTGCAACACTACGCGGCATGCCACAAGAGCAAGCCGATGTCTATAACGCCTACCTCCCTGCCTGTGCCAAAATTCGCCTGAACCCATTGCTGTCGAACGCGGGCCGACTGCAAAAAATTGCGGATCTGATGAACGCCGCTGTCAGTGACTTACAAGACGTGCTCACCCGTTCAAACGCTGCTGAGAAGAAAGTACGTGCAGCCCTTACCAGTACTGCGACCGCAACGCCTGAAGATGTGGCGTCAATGCGTTGGGCTATCGACTCAGGTATCTCCCTGATTAACATCTGTCAGCAGCTCGTGAATGACAATAACCGATCTGGCTTTTTAGCACTGCGTCAGCTCTTACCCTGGGAACAACTGGCTCACAAGCTCGTCTTTGTTCCTGGACAAAGCCAGGACGCCTATGATCGGGCGATGGCACAAGCCCGGACGCTCATAGCCGCTTACGAGCAGCAGCTCTTTACGCCTGCTGAGAAGGCGCTAGCGGACGAGGTGACAGAGTGTGACATATCTATGCCCTACCTCCGCCTCAATCACACAACGCTGACCGGCTTTTTCCAGAAACAGACGCAAGCGAGCACGGTTGCAGGCACCTTTACCCGTGTTGCTTCACTCTACCGATGGCAAGGCTTGCCGGGGGACAATTTGCCCAAGGGCATGATGCAACTGCTCGCTGATGAGACGGTGGGTATGCGGTCGTGAAACTGTCTGTTCTTGAATGTGACGCACGCGCCGCCATGTGCTATGAGCTGCATGAAATGGGCTTGTCGTACCGTCTAGTGGCCCTTGAGGTCGGTATGAGCAAGTCAGGCGCATGGAAGGCAGCGAAGCGGCATAGGTTGCGTATGGAAGTGAGGTAGCCATGTCACATACACGCACGCCAGAAGATGCATCGCGCGCGCAAAAGGCGGTGAACCTACGCGCTCAGTCTTGTACCTATGAGCAGATTGCCCGGGCCTGTGGCTATTCTGACCGTTCCGCAGCCAGGCGTGTTGTGCAGCGTGAACTAGCCAGGCGGGTTGCAACCAATGTAGACGAGCTGCGTCATGAGCAACAGAACGCACTGGACGAGCTGTACCGCAAGGTTGCGCCGTTGGTCTTCAACGAAGAGAAAAAGGTGAGATTGCGGGCCGTAGATCGATTGCTGCGTATCCTTGACCAGGAAGCGAAATTATGGGGCTTGTATCCACCGCCCGTGTGTGAGCATGCCCATCATAACGGCGCTGTGGTGATTGTCCGAGAGGAACGAGCGCGCCACGTTCAAACGCCTGAGCAGTATCATTCAGCCTATAAGATTGACCTTGCAGTACCACGCTAGGACGCCGTACACGTCACGATTGAGAGAGAAGCGTGTCTCTCTTCCTGCTCCCTCAAATTTGCCTCTGAGCAACGAATAAGGGCAGGTCAACAAACGAGCGGTTGACACAACACCCCCTTGCAAGGGATGTGCTATACTGGCTATCGGTTCCCTTTCTTGAGTTGGAGCGCTGCGTGTCTGGTGGTACTGCACAACAAACGCCCTAGCCAGGTGAGCTAGGGCGTGATGGGTAGGTATGCGTGACTTACAAATAATACTACGAACACTGTTCGTAGTATTCCTGGGGGGTACGAACAGTATGCACCCCCTTTTGGTGTAGGTATGCGTGACGCTAGTTCGCTTCAATTTCCCCCTTCCATGCTTCCAGAAAGTGCAAGAGGTTCTGCGTCTCTTCTTTCGTGAAGAGTCGGCAATGATGATGGGTGGACGCTGAATGTTGCGTTGCCCACCATAAGCAGAGGGTTCCCTCTTCGGTTAATTCAATTCGATGTTCCCACGGTGATATACCCGATGGGGCTAAAATGGCTTCTTTCTCGCTCATTGCACCACCCTCAATTGTCGCACTGTCGCACCCACTGTCGCATTGTCACATTCGGCTGTCGCCTGTCGCTTTTGGTGTCGCTGGACCGTTCTCACTGTCGTGTTACACGCTGTAGCGATGTCGCGTTGCGTTGCGCCTGGATATTCCATCAGATAGCCTGCAATGCGAGACGAGAGTGTGTCATTCTCTGCTGTCGCAGTGTCGCATTCCTCTGTCGCACCTGTCGCATTGTCACTTTCCGTGTCGTGTTGGCTGTCGTCTTGTGTGAGTGCAGCAAGGGCTGATTTAAGCGTTGCCAGCTCGTCTACAAGGTCATCAACACGGCTATCTACGACAGGTGCGACAGAGGAATGCAAGGGTGTGTCGTGTGTCGTGTCGCTATGGGTGATGACCCGAATCAGGATCGAATACCCAACGCCTGCAGTACACCTGGCACACATCAGCGTTGCAAGCCAGATGCCAGACAGATGGAGAACGAACAAATCAAGTAGGGTAAAGGCGGTCAGTGCGACAAACAACCATGACATCCCACTGAGCAGCCGCGCATGTGCATTCCCCTTTGCACGTTCTGTTGCTGCGATGACGAACGCACCAGGCAAGATGATCTCAGGAGCTGCTATTAAGCATCCTTCTGTCAGATTGAGCAGCGCGGTGTTCGTGATAGCAGGGATGCCCGTTGCCACGATGATATAGAGCGCTGAAAGGCTCATCAGTGGCTCGGCTAACCTGGATAGCAGTAAGAACAGCCAGGTGAAAAAGACGCTGATAAAGTTCAAGTCCTTGAGCCAGGCCCATGTATCCTTGTGTGAATGCATTCGTCTATCCTCGTTTCTTGTTATCCAATTGATACTGCTGAATAATTTCATTGGCATGATCGCGATAGCGACTATTAGCCCCAACCCTTTTTAATGCCTCATCTTTGTTTGAAATGGGGTCAGGATACAATTGACAGAACAGCAAGACTTGTTGCTTGTTGAGCTGATAGCGTTGTGCGTCATTGTGCGCGCTGTGCGCCGTCTCTCCAGGCGGACGCACACCTGTTTCTGTGCGCGCACAGTGTGCGCCTATCTCCTGCTCATCTTCAAGCTCAAAATCAGGAATATCGCGCGCTTCTGTGCGCGCACCAAAATCGCTGTGCGCCGTCTCTACACCTGAACGCACAGGACGTACCGTGGGCGCACTTGATTGACCTGCCTTGTGCGTCGTCTTCTCCATGGCTAAAAGCCGCTTTTTGAGGTCATACTCAGGCGCTTGTATCAGGTCTTTCACCTCGGGCATCTCAACAACGGCATGCCCCTTTGCATCTTCCATCGCGTTTTGTCTCAGGAGATTCGTTCGATAAAAACCGGCTGCCTGGGCTGCTGTCGTACGAACACAAAAACTCATACCAGAGGTGACATTGATTAATGCCTCTTTGAGATCCTCATCTGCATAGTCCATCTGCGCACACATCAGGAGCTGGACCAGCACTTTCAGGCCACGACGCGCAATCTTCTTCATACAATGGATAAACCGCTCATAGTTCTTCGTGGCTTGCTCTTTTTCTGCTGGTGTAACTGCCTGATCAATCTGCTGTTTGAAATGGTCTTTCAGATCAATAAATTCCTCGATATAGACAATGAGCAAGGGCTGCTGATCGACTTCAGATTTACTGAGCGTGTAGCGATACTCAATCAGCTCAAGAATCAGCTCAAGCTTGTCCAGAACTTCTCGCTCGTCGCGTGCATGCAACAACACAGGGCCAGCATCCGTATCCACTATGGCGATATGGGGTAAGCGCTCAAAAAGCTTTGACGTTTTGTACTCCAGGTCAAGAAGCGCGATTATCACATGATCCTCGTCATGAGTACGCGCGATGGCATCAAGGAGCGCGGCGGCCATGCTGGACTTGCCATGCTGCGATGCACCGATAATCTTCATGTGCCGCTTGTAGAAGGTGATCGCTATAGCAGGATTGCCATCCTTCGCGTTGGTCAGGGACCGCCCTATATAGGTTGTGTAACTATTGCGGGCTACATGCCGCGTGATGTCATCAATGGTGATGCGCTGAAATGGCTCTTTCTGCTCTGCTGTATCCTGCTTAAGAAACGCCGCGTCAATGGCATGCTCTTCTGCAGGTGGTCTCTCCGGTTCCTCCCGCTCATTCCCTTGCAAGGGGGCTTGTGGCTGATGCACAGGCGGTTGACCAGTGAGTAGCCATGTCAGCTTACTTTGCCTGGATACGCCTGCTTGACGAGGCAAGGGCAATTTATCGATGATATTGTCGCGGATCTCTTCACTGAAGTAGCCTGCAACAATACCACAAATGCACGCAAGCAGCAGACCTTCAGCAGATGCGCCCAATATCTCCAGGCCAACACCACCGGGGATCGCTACACACGCAGCGTACTTCAACTTTTCTGCCAGACTCATGGTATGCAGGGAAAGAGCAGAGGTTATCTGCTCTTGTTGCTGGTCAGTGTTCTGCTCTTCCATAATGCTACTCCCTCTATGCTGCTGCGTGCGTGACTTTCTCAATAAGCGCCTCTAAGAAGACCAGGAGATACTTGAATCCGTAAATGGTGATAAAGCAGATGCAGGTTGGAAACAATATCCCCACAACGACCACGCCGATCACCGCACCGCTCACGTTTGGAACAATCCCATGCATTGTCACCAGGCTATACCCACCAACGACATGCCAGAAATCGGTAAGGATATCCCCTACAATTAAGCCCTTGCTGATCAGCAGTCGCCATTTCTCCTGACTCATGGCGCTCTGCGTTAAGCTCGTGCTCGTGTCATCATTGAAGCGACGATGCAACGACAAGAGCGCACTATCAGGCGGAAAGGACAGCATAAACAACGCAATCTGCACACCCCAGCCGATCACGTCGGCAATGCCCTGGTAATAGTCAACGTTACCGTTTAAGAACTGCTGCACTTGCGCGCCTGTCATTCCTGGGGCTATGGTTGTGCCAACCTGGAGCAATGCATAGACGCTCTGCTCAGTATTGGCTATCTGGATCTGCGTAAAGATAAACGTGGCGATAGATAGCACAATGCAGGCCACGATCAACATAAGTGGTGATTGCGCAATCAGGCCGTGTGCGTGATGGTTCGCATCAATGGTTGGGGCCGATCCTGCCCGCCCATTTCGTCCTTGTCTCATGGCTAGCCCTCCCTGACCGTACTAGCATAGAGACAGGAGTCGAGGATGATATCCTCATGATCAAGGATCTTGATGAACAGCGGGTCTATCTCGTAATCTTCCCATTCCAGGATGATGAAGCCAGTTTGCTGGCGCATAGAAGTGCCAGAAGCCACAAGGACTACTTCGTCACGGTCTTCAAACCAGGCGTTGAACTTCTCCAGAAACAATGCGAGATGTTCACGCTCAATGGTGATATGCACACCCTGGACGCGGCCCTGCTCATACGAACGCTGCTCAGGAGCAACAAGCTTGCCATTGCGAATGGCGCTACGTGGGATTAATTCCATACCAAAAAGCCTTTCTTGCTTTTTGATAAGCCAGGCTTTAGAATGGCGCTAGCTCATCAAATGTCTACTCATTCAATGGGTCAGTCCCCTTTGCTATGGCTCTTAACCCATGCAAGGGGGATGCTGCTACAGGTTATCTAAAAGTGACTTTCCTCTCTGTCGCGCTTCACTCTGTTGCAAAGCTTTGAGATAGTTCTCAGTCACTTTGACAGAGCTATGTCTCAACAGTTTTGACAGCGTGTAGATATCGCCACCGTTGCGAATAAACATCACGCTAAAGGTGTGCCTGCACGTGTGAGGTGAACAGCGCACACCCTGGATATCTGCCCAATCGCCCAGACGGTCTATGAGCTGGCCCAGCCCTGACTTTGTAAGCGGCTTGCCAGCCCGATTGACGAACAAGAGTGATTGCTGTATGGCATGTGTGCGCTCACGCTTCGATGCACCCCTTGCAAGGGAGTGCTCTATGGTTGGTTCTCGAAACAGGCGAACATACTTTTGCACGGCCCGTCTGGCTTGCTCACCCATACCGACTTCTCCCCATTTGCTCCCCTTGCCAAACACACGAACATAGGGGTCTTTGCTATCCAGGCTGATATTGCCGATAGTGAGCGTACACAGCTCAGTTGCTCGCAGCCCAGCGTCAAACAGCAGGGAAAGAATTGCCCGATCTCGTAGCCGAAGATGCTCAGACTCTTCCTTGCCACATGCTGCAAACAGCGCTTCAATCTGCTCAGGTGAGAAGACATCAAGGATTGCTTCAATCACCTGTGGTTTCTTAATGCGCGCAACGGTATTGGCCTGCACATGCTGGCTATACAGGTCATCGAAAAGACACCAGTTGAGCAAGCGCTTAATATCCTTCACATAGAGCGCGATGGTATGCGAAGACAGCGCGGTATGGCTCTTCTTTGACGGCGTGTGCGTGGCCTTCAGATGCTCCAGAAACAGATGAATGGCCTGTGCATTCACTTTCTGAAGGGTGATAGGGTTGTACGAGGTACGCACCTTCACCACGCTCCAGGTGCTGTCTTTCTTGTTCTGAACAAGAGAATGATCAGCGCACCATAGTGCAAAGGTGGTGAGCACATAGCTGTACTCTGTCTGTGTTTTGGGACGCAAGCTTTTGACATCTGCTGATGCGAGAAAATCATGGACGGCATCAGCAACGGAAACAAGCACTTCTGACTCATGCCGTTGTCTGATATGTCGCTTGCTATTTGGCATCCTGCTCACCTTCCTTGCAAGGGGGTATGTGAGCAGGCGCTATACAAAGAGGAATAGGACGTCAAGCAGCCTGTAGGGCCGATGTAAAGCAGTTCCTGCCTTCCAAGCAGGCTGTCGCGAGTTTCGAATCTCGTCTCCCGCTTTTTTCTCTCGACCGTTGTTCTCAAAGTGCTTCACAGGCCGTTTCGTAGGAAGCGAACAGTGATAGCCCACAGAGATGACGGTTTTCTTTTTGGTCAAAAGGCGTTCAACGGACACCTGCCTTCATTTTCTGGGAAACACCTGCCTCGCTTTCTACATGCTGACAAAAGTTTTCACGAGCCTTGTCACACATGACCACCTGCCTCTCCATGTGAGCAAACACCTGCCTTCATGGGCATGCAACAACCTGCCTCCGAGCTTTCTCTTTATGGGAGGCTGGAGGCCGCCTGCCGCGATTCTCCTGCTGAGAAAACCAACGCGTACAAAGGCAAATACATCTCTGACTGGACCACTGCTTCACCCTACTAACGTGTTGCATAAAGGCATCGCCACATCCGTGTAGGAAGGATGCAAGATGATGCAGACAACAGGAGACAGAATCATGGTGTTGAAGGCGACAAACAGCTTCTCTGCTGTACAGGCAGAGAAGACAAAGGATGCAGGCAAACGCGCACAGAAGAAAGGGTCGCGCGTCACAGAAGAACGTGCGAAAGCCCAACGAGCCAAACTCGATAGCCAGGCGGAGGTCCACCACGTCCAGGAAGAGCAAGAAGCGGTCACACCGAAAACGCAGAGCAGGAAAGCAGGGCGGCAAGAGGGACAGGCCAAACGGCGCGTCACCGAAACACTCATTGAAGCCTATATCCAGGATCATATCGGTGGCAACCATAGTGACAAAACGGTGGAATGGCACCAGACGGCTCTCGGGCTGCTGCATCTTTTCCTGAAAGAGGAGTTGGATATTACCCAGGTCGATGAGGTCGAGGCTGACGATATTAGTGCTTGGTTCGCGCATCTGCGCACGACGCCTGGTGCTCGTGGCAAAGTACGGAGTGAACGGACTATCCAAACCTATGCTCGCTCAGCACGTGCCTTCTTCCATTGGCTCATCCGTCGTGGGACCCTTGAGCAGAATCCCTTTGATCGAGTTGTCTTTCCCAAAGTGGGCAGGCCACTCATCCAAACCATTACCACGGAAGAGTTTGAAAAGCTCTTGCTTGCCTGTGCTCCTCCTCATGAAACTGGTCCTTTTGCGGAACGAGCGGCAGTGCGCAACCGAGCGATCCTCTGGCTCCTCTATGATACCGGCATTCGCGTTTCCGAACTCATCAATTTGCAGCTAGATGATGTAGATCGCAAAAAAGGTGTTGTGACCGTGATGGGGAAGGGATCGAAGGAGCGGCGGATTGCGCTGGGACAAAACTGTTTGCGCAATCTCTCCTACTATCTGGACAAGCATCGTCCTGACGAGGAGGAACTAGCTGACTGGGGTAGCGCTGGGGAAGATCATGTGTTTCTCTCCGAGACCCGTCAACCACTCACCAAAAATGGCATGGAGATGCTCTTCAAGCGACTCAAAGAACGTGCAGGCATTCAAGGAAAGCGCATCAGTCCACACATTTTCCGACATACCTTTGCGATGAATTATCTCATCAAAAGCAACGATCCCTTTAGCTTGCAGGAGTTGTTGGGGCATGAGGATCTGACGACGGTGCTCAACTACATCCACATGAATGATACGGTGCTCCAGGAGCAAAAAAGGAAGTACAGCCCAGGTGATCACATTCCCACTCGTATGCCTGGACCGCGTCAGACCAGAAGCAAGAACGCTCAAGTCAAAGAGGTGCGAAAACGACAGGAATGATATCGGCATCTATTGATAGCGTGAGGGATAATATTCATTCGATAGATTCACTTGTATAAGAAAGGAACCGCGTGAGAGAGTTTGGAACAGATGCCAATCTCTCTCATATCTTATGACGACTGAGGATATCTGAGTTTCGAATCCCTTCACCGGCATGACCCATCCATAGTTGTCTTTGGTGTTATCCTCGCAATCAGTTCTTTTTCCTCTTCCACATTAGCTTTTCCTTTTCTATTGTGCTATTTGCTTCAATCCTATCTGTTCCACAATCGCAGCAAACTGTTGACAAAGGGCAATACATGGCAGAATGAATTCCTCTTGGTGCGAGAACTGAAGGTCTATCAAATACATGTGAATTGCGGCATAGAGAACACAAACCTCGTTATGGTCAAGTGGTGTTTCTTTCTCCCATTCTTCCCGTTGCAGTACATCATTGAGTTTGGTTTTTAACTCTGAAACAACCCGTTTAGCAAAGGGAATATTTGGCTGCTTCTCAGGCTCACAGAAAAGCGCATGTTCAAATAGACAAAGCGCGTCTCTTAAAAGCCTGACTGTTGGGAGAGTAAACAATATCTTTGAGTTTGGTTGCGGTTGTTGTTCGTGTCGTTTGCGTCTGTTTCTCTTGCTCAAGATTACTCATCCTCCACCTGATTAACATAAAGGTTGACCATTGAAACCCTGATGAGAAGCCAGAGGGAGATCAGCATTAACTCCCTTTCGCTGTCTCTCATCCTCTAAATACACATGAAGAAACCGTCTGCCTGTTGCGTCAGCAGCCCGTTTTAATCTCGTAAATCGTTCTTGTGGTGTCTCCTTTCGTCTACTCATAACTGGAATAGTACTTTGCTTGCTAGCTTGGTAGGTGGATTGCAAGGGATAAAACTGTATCTTTTGTCTCATGATGACTGTCCTTGCGATTTCTGCACTTCTCCGACAGTATCCAGGGTTTCTGCAACGAGTTTAATTGCTTCATGCTCTCCGACGATTGTTTGCAGTTGCGCGTGAGAGTGCTGCATGTTCTCAAGCTTTTTAGAAATAAATTCGTGCTTGGCGACAATTGCCGGACCATGCATAGCTACATATGCTGACTCGTAGGATAGGCGTATGTTCTCTAGAAGTCGTGCGACTTCGCTTTTATTGGTTTCGTTCATACCATCCCTCGGTGAGATCATCAGTCCAGAAACGTTGAGCCGCTTCTTTTGTACGGTTAAACATGCCTTTGTTGTGGCACAGGACCAACTCTACCACAGAAGCATCAGTCGGCAATACAGGCGAGGGGCGTACTGAAATTTGAGGTGCGCTTTTCGAGTTGCATGGCGGCAGCATCTTCTGTATACTCTTGACAAGAAAAACTACCAGAGAAGGATGGGTATTCAACGATGGAATGTGTTGATTGGGTACGCTTCGGACTTCCCTCTTCAGTCGAGACGGGAAAGGATGGATTCCCCCACCCTGGCAAAGCCGCACGCTATTACCGAGAACAAAAAAAGCGCACTGATGCGACCTGGACCCAGAAGCGCCTAGCACAGGAGTTAGGTCTGACGGAACGGGCAGTGTGCTATTTGGAGAGCCACGACGTTGGACTCGATTCGATTTCCCTTCGTCTCAGACTGGCAAATTTGTTTAATGTTCCCCCCATTCTCTTTGGGCTGGCCACCCTTGAGGATGAAACCGATCCTGGACAGACCGTCAAGCAGCACCGCAAGATGAAGCAAAGAAACCATCCCTTGCGCAGCCAAAAAGGACTCGCAAGAGCGCTAAGCATGACAGAGAAAGCCATACGAGACATGGAAAAAAGGAATATCGGGCTGGACTCCATCGCACGCCGACGCGTGTTGGCCCTGCTTCTCGATATTCCACCCGCCGCATTAGGCATTATCACCTTTGAGGAAATTCTGCTCCAGCAGCAAAAGGCAGCAACAGCCATTCCACTCGCCGTAGCAAGTGCAGAAAAAGAAACCACATTCGATCTCGCATTCTACAAAGATCGTCTTAAAACCATCTGGAACCGTAACCATACCAACACTGCTCAAGAC
Organism: uncultured Chloroflexia bacterium; assembly: GCA_963802635.1. Lineage (GTDB taxonomy): Bacteria > Chloroflexota > Ktedonobacteria > Ktedonobacterales > Ktedonobacteraceae > CAVTLG01. The sequence goes on from CAWDJJ010000002.1 coordinate 1,101,616, forward strand.
CGCATGGCACAAATTGCCGCTGATATAGTGGGCCTCACCACTGCTTTACCCTACGTCAGTGGAGATGATGAGAAAGAGGTACGGGCTGTACTCTGTCGCTATCACCAACTCCATGCTCACATCTTGCGCGACCAGGGACGATATGATGCGGCGATAGCGGAACTAGAGAAAGCAGCTATCTTAGCTGAAAGAGCTGAAGATCCCCATCTGCTAGTGGTTACGTTCCTTCGGATTGGGAGTGTTCTCCGCGATAGAGGAGATGTGACCTTTGCTCAAGCAAAAGTAGAGGCCGCGAGGGGCAATAGCACGGGCGCGAATCAGAAAAGAATACAAGCGAGCGCTGACTATATGGCAGCCATTGACCACTATACCAGGGTACGCAATCTTGAGCGGATTCCGCCAGCGTTACACGGAGTGTTGTTGTTCGACGAAGGATACGCTCAGGCACATCTGGCACATGGAAATCGGGATGCGATTCTTGCTGCACTCGCTCTTCTCAAGGATGGTGGAAAGATCATAGCAGAGACAAGAGGGATACTTGAGGATGAGTTCTCAATTAGAATAACTGAGAGGACCTATCGTAATACAAAAGCAGCTGCCTTGCTAGCAGCAGGCTGGCCCCGCGAAGCTCTCCAGGAACTCACAGACTTGATGGATCTTCCAGAAGAAGGGGACATGATACGTCAGAATGCCTATACCGATTATCTCTGGTCACAAGCCTACGCCGATCTGGGATTGATTGACGCTGCAGCAACACCAGCACAAGATGCGTTAGTCAGCATGAAGCAGATCAAATCACGTATCCACATTATGCGCATTGCCGGATTGCAAGGACAACTGAGCCAGCTCGATAGTAAACACATCGAGGTCATTCGATTAGGTGTGATGGTCAATTCATAAAGGAGAGAAAAATGTATCGGCAACCTGTAAGAGAGTATCCAAACTGTCAATATGTGACAGGAAGGCAACAAAAACCAGGCGCGTTCTTGTCGGATTCGATCTACGCAGAAGCGTTGGATGCGCTCGTTATTTGTTGCGCTGATGCTGCTATTTTCCATCAAGGATTGTGGTTGATTGCTAAGCGGGTATGGGAACCCCAACCCGACTGGTGGGTGATCGGTGGGCGGATGAGGAAAGGAGAGCTTATCGAGCAAGCCTTACGGCGGAATTTACGACGTGAATTGCAACTAGATATTCCTGAAGACCGTCTCCGATCTATCATCGGCTACTACAATCAGATCTGGGATACAAGAGCACAAGAGCCAATGACGAACGGATGCCATGTGTTCTCAATCACCACAGCAGTGCAACTTACTGATGAAGAAAAAGCGAGTATTCAACTCAATGAAGAGTATGCCAATTCTCAATGGGTAGATCCCGTACACGTGCTGGAGAACGCTGACCAATTTCATCCGTGCCTCGTTCAAATAGCACGGGATATCATCAGGTAGATTCATCCGTAGTATCGTTGTGGGGTAGATAGCTACCATTTTGTAAGAGCAGTTTTATCAGGTGATAGACATTGGTCTAAGCTTGGCTTCTTCTGAAAATGGCCCTCCGGGAGCATCATATCTCAGGCAACTTCCGCTGATTGCAACGTCACTTGATAGCCAAGTTGCTCCAAGCGCTGGATAGCCCAACGTTTAGAGGCTTCGAGAGCTAGCTCCTCGGCATACCCTGGTCCCAATTCTCGATAGGGTTGCTGCTCTTTGGGTAGATGATAGGTAATCACCAGCATGCGATGAGCCAGACCCATGATGCCTTTCTTTTGCCCTATGCGCTTGCGCTGTCGTTGGTAGTAGGCAGCCAGGTAGGTTCCTTTGCCTCGTGCGGTAGCGTGTGCCGCTTCAATGAGGGCCTAACGGAGCCATCAGTTCCCTTTGCCTGTCCTGGTGCAAAGAGTCGCGGAAACAACAGGAATGACATCAGCGCCCATTGATAGCATGAGGGATAGTATTCATTCGATAGATTCACCCGTATGGGAAAGGAATCTCATGCGGAGAGGTTGGAACAGACGTCAATCTCTCCCATGCCTCATGACGAAGGAAGCCATGTAGTGTAAAGCGTCATTGCAAGGCAATTTGGCAGCAGTGCCTCCTTGCTGGTGATATGATGGAAATGCCACGTCCTTACAGAAAATATAGCCGTACGAAGGACGGTCTGGAGCTACTCCATTTCATGCATGCGAAACCTCTAGATGTGACTTTGCCAGCTTCGATGGGACAGGTCAAGCTTGGTCGGAATGAACAATGGGTGCGTCGGCGCTATCAGCCCATCGTTTGAATATATGACCAGATCAGCACCATAGAGCAAATGCTAGATACACCATAATAATGATCCAAAATCTTATATAATTAAATGCTTTACCTATAAAGCAAACTTTGATATAATTATCAAGCTATTTTCTTGTTGCGAATAAATCAGATGTCATAAAGCATCTTGAATTGCTTGCTTGTTTCTCTAGTATTCCTTTGATTGCTTGGGCTTGGTCACTTACAGCACTTTACAAAACCGAGATAGACACCGAATATTAAAAACCAGGAGAGAGAGGAGGCTTTACATACTCTCTCTCTGATTAAAGGTTTTTTATGAAGAAATAGCAATTTCATATATTGAAGAAATATATAGATAAAATACGCATTTTATTTTTTAGATTTCCTTGGAGGTGCTGCGCGTATCAATATACAGGAAAAATATATAATGGCACAAGAAGTCAGAGATATGAGTAAGTGCTTTCTTTATCGTTTTTAGGAGCCTTGAGATGGTCAGAATTTTTCCAGAAGAGCTTTCTAATCGAACTCGAAAAGATCCAAAAAGAGAGCGGAGATCAAATTATACGATGCACTTCAACAGCAACTCCCAGCCAATTGGCGAGTTTTCTATAGCGTGGCATGGTTAGGACGTACTACAACTGAAGGAGTGCCTAGAGATGGCGAGACAGATTTCATTATTGTGCATCCCGATTATGGTATCTTGCTCATTGAGGTCAAAGGAGGCTACATCAGCTATGAGGGGGCACGTCGTCAGTGGATATCAACTGATCAAAGCGGAAACGACCACGATATCGATCCTTTCAATCAGGTCATTCGATGTAAATATGCGTTAATCAATAAGCTGAAATCTCTTCCCCGTTGGTCAAAGGACTGGATAAACATTGTTCATGCTGTTGCATTTCCTGATGTTTATCTCTCCAGCGAAAATCTTCCGCCAGAAGCTCCAACTGAGATCGTTCTTGATGCAGGGGATCTTACGAGCCTTCTTAAGCGCTTGAAAAACATCTTCGAGTACTGGCAGGGACACAACTCAACTCTATCTAAGCCAGATCCGCAATTATTTGTGGATTTGGAGAGATTGCTCGCTCCTACCATCAAGTTACGTAATCCACTTTCTATACAGGTAGAAGATGAGTATCAGGAAATCATTCGCTTGACAGATGAACAATGTCAGACATTAAAAAAGCTGAATAGGGTTCGACGAGCAGAGATTAGTGGTTGTGCAGGCTCAGGAAAGACAATGATGGCTGTCGAAAAAGCGAAACAGCTAGCAAATGAAGGATTTCGAACCCTTTTAACCTGCTATAACAAACCGCTTGCTGAACACCTCGTAGAAGCTGCTGGAAGTATTGACAACCTTACTGTTTGTACCTTTCATCAGTTCTGTTACAAAATGGCTCATGAAGCTCTTATCCCACTACCTGATGTCAACGACGGCAATCGAACCAGAGTATTTGAGCAGGACTATCCGAACGCCCTCTACGAAGCAATGACTTTGCGACCTGATCAGCACTTTGATGCCATCATTGTTGATGAGGGACAGGATTTCATGGAAATATGGTGGTCTGTGCTCGAAAGTTGTCTGGCGGAAGGCCATCAGAGCGTTTTCTATATTTTTTATGACGACAACCAGCGGATTTATCGTGACCGTGGTGGTATCCCAGAATATTTGCACCTAATACCAATCTCACTGTCAGAAAATGTGCGTAATACACGTACAATTCATCGTACAATAGCATCCTATTATAATGGAGAGAGTACATTGCTACCACGTGGACCTGTAGGTAGAAGCATCGAAATTCACAATTGTGCAACTGACAATGATCTGTACAAAAATCTCTCTCAGACTCTGAACAAGTTAACAAAAACCGAAGGTATCTCATGCAAAGATATTGTTCTATTAACACCAAAGTCGCTTAAAGCAACTTCTCCTCACCACTCTATTCTGGCAGACTTTAAATTCAACGATAATCTGAGGATCGTGCAAAAAGTGCGAGATTCATCAAAAGAAATTCTATGCTCAACAATCCATAGTTTTAAAGGGTTGGAGCGGCCTATTGTAATCGTCGCTGAAATCGACGAGCACTTCATCGAAAATAACGCAACGGAGAAAGACGCTCTCTGCTATGTTGCATTTTCTCGTCCTAGAAGTCACCTGATTTTACTAGGGAAACAATATATCATCGAGGAATTATTGCCTAAAGCACATTAGATAGGGGGGCGGAGCAGTGAAGATTTTTACAGGAATTGCACCTAATAATCATTACGAAACAATTGGTGATGCCGTTGCCAGAATTGTTCAGCACGCTCAACATCTCTCTTTGACAGAAACCCCTTGGTCGTTGGTTGAGTTATCACCTGATGATGAAGATTTCGACTGGTTATGTCAATGGGCACAACATCTCTCACCTGGCGTAGCTACTCAATGTTTGAACAATGGTCAGTGGAAAAGATTTCCCATTGATACAGATATCGGAGACTTTTCTTACTCAACAGGTATCGGCGTCTTACTCCTCATGTTCGCCGTAGAAGTCGCTCGTCGGAACGCAAGCGAAAGATCTTTATGGGTTGTTGTCAGTCATAGTTCCTTTTCAGTACATACACAGAAAGTACTCTTCGCTCAAAATTATCCTACACGAGCATACAAAGATACTATTGAACTGGCTGCTCGCTGGTTAAACCTGCGACATGTCTTTGGAATGGCTAATCTGCAAAACTGGTATGATACCATCTACCTACAACTGGGTTTTACAAAACTAGGTTTTACTAGTCGTCTTCCTGAATGGCTTGTAGGCCAAATTAGTACATTCGCAATTCAGCAACTGTTAGATGGCCCAATGAAGAGTAAAACATTTATTGACCTCTGGACAGCGTTGGGCGGGTTTCGCCGCAAGAATATTTCGGAAGAACAGTTGAGACTCAAACTTCAAACTAGCCCATGGATCTTACCTGAATGGATACCAGAGCTTGTCCAAAAAGCCATAACGAAACCTCATCTCTCCAATGTTGCCAATGAAAAAAATACTTCCCTTCTCTCAATCGATGAGCCTTTCGCCAAAGCATTTTTAGATTCGCCCAGATTATCCTGGAACTCGCCACAAGAACCAACCTTTATCTGCCGTATCATTAATTTAGCGCTTCTTGATCTGACAGAACCAACGTATAGTGTTCTGGTCGCAGATCGCATTTGTGGATGTCTGCGCCGAAACATAGATGGCACATATGAACCCTACCCATCTGATGAAATCACACTCTCTGCTACCTCATCTCTCCACGTTGCCAGTTTAGTCGCTCCAGATGGCGGTATCACACAAAATCAGACGCTCCAGTTGTGGGATGAGAGTGAAGATGTCTCGACATTTGCATTTACCACGGGCGTATGTCTTAATTCCTGGAAGAATGTTCTAACAACCCAAAAGAGCTATTATCTGATTCTGGCGGCTGATCTGGAGATACAACCTCCACCTACATACTGGCATAATTTGAATGCGCACACACGACTTTATCTCTTGGAGAAAGATTGGCCTGCTCAAACACGGGTGATCTTGGAGAGATGCATACTCTGGGAGCCAAGGCTATCGTTTGCACCCCCTCCTCAGAAACAAGTGGATGAAAAGACAATAGAAATCCATCTTTACGACACGCAAGTTCCGCTATCTTTTAATCAACCCATCCGTTTCGAAATTAGTCATCCACAGAATTACACTATCGCTTTTATCCGTTCTGTCGGTCAACCTATTAACTTTGATCAACGTACACCGCGTTTGACCGTGATGGAACCAATTGCCCTGCAACCACATATGCTCTCCTTGAAAGCTGGTACGGATATTGAATTAACGCTTGGAATACAACTGAATAACTCACCTGCTGTGGTACGATTCCGCTCTAGCGTGAAAGTGCCTATCATTGGTGCTGCACTGTTCGGTAAAGATGGCTGGACAGCACTGGATGCAACCCAATCACTAAACATAGAAAAAGCCAAATGGCAGCTCATGCGTTTTTACCTCAGGGACACCGAGAACTGGCCTCTTCTTGAAGGTGACATGTGGATTGATGATACCTGGAAAACACCAAAGACATTACAAAAATGTGCCGGGTATGGGGCTCCATTGAAAATTCGGAAGAGTGCCTACAACGCAACTGCTTTAGACCAACCACGCCAGATTGTCCGCGAAGTCATCAATACAGGTTGTGTGAAAACTATCACCATCACAGAGGAGATACAAAATCCGCCCACATATGTGTTGCAACTTCAACTCACGCATCTCATAGAACCGGATGCTTCTCATACACTACGATGGTGGGATCAAGATGGATCGTGTACATTGTTTCAACCGGAACACTTGGAAGCTCGAGATGATGTTATGTACTGGTCCTCTACCCTTCCCACAAATTGTATCCAACCTCTTGCGATTGCTGTTGCATATGATGGCACTTGGCTAGGTGCATGGTGTAGCAAAGATTGGAGCAAGATACTCAGTGCATCTGCTGTCGAAGCTTCTACTATCTCGGCATTGATGCGTTGGTTCCATTTGCCACTGTTAAGCCTGGATGTTTCCCACAAAGTTGAGCAGTTTTCTTACGCTCATGCTGTTGATGCACTGCCAATCTGGCTAGGTGAACAATGTCCACTACCAGATCTGCGGTTCACAAGCAGTGATGAGGGTTGGCTCTCGGTTGTACGCAAGATATTTTTCAATTGGCAACCTGAGAGCGGCATCAACGATCTAGTACAATGCTTATCCGATCCAGCGACCGCTAATGATCCTCCGTTAGTTGCCGAACAGATGGTCTGGAAACTTTCACGTGTCAGCCCGATCCTCATGGCAAAAGTATTACAGCCCTGGGTAGACAATGTCTGTATTCCTCAATGGGGAATACAACTGTCGATAGGGCTTATAAAACAATTGCCTTATAAAATAGCTGAAGTGCATGATAAAGCTTCTCTTATAAAAAGAAAAGCGGAATTACATGAAGATACAGCTATTGTTATGAAGGTGCACACAAACTTTGTTAAAAAGGCTCTTCTGGAACGCGCCATATCTTTTATTCGGGGTCAGCAAATTTCATCGATTGACCGGGATAACCTTGCCGTTGCTATGAATATTCAGCCTTTTCGTAACTTATTGAGCATTCATTTGATCGAACATATGTATGGACAGTTAGAAGGGAATGGAAGTAAAAAATGAGCCAACTTGATGCTATTGCGCTGTCAAAATCCGTCAAACAGCGCCTCGTCAATTTTGCATTGGATGATCATTTTGTTCAAGATCCTCAATTGAGGCAAGCCTGCAATAATCTTTGGTCAAGTCCACCTCAAAGTGGAGGGTTGCAGAGTGATTTATGGATAGAAGGAGCCTTTCCGGCTCGTTCCTCTGAAGAATCACTTCAGACCTTGGTTCAACAAAAACAGTTTGATGCAGATCTCTGTAATCACTTGGATAAGCGCAAGGTTATTCCACGTGCGAGGCCCCTTTATGAGCATCAATATGCTTCCATTATTGCGGCTCAAGAGGACTATCCTGATCAAGCAAGACCGGCTCTGGTGGTAACCGCAGGGACCGGTGCAGGAAAGACCGAGAGTTTTTTGCTCCCTATTCTCAATGAACTTTTCCAATCACCTACCTCACACGAAGAGGGTGTGCAGTGTATCATTCTCTATCCGATGAATGCCCTGGTCAATGATCAGGTTGATCGTCTCTATGATTGGTTACAAGGTCAGCGACGTCTCACACTTTTCCACTTTACGGGCGAGACACCTGAGGACAAAGAACGAGCCAATAAGGATAATATTCCTCCCTGGGAGGATGCTTGCCGTATGCGTACGCGACAGGAAGCGCGTGGCCTAGAAACGCACGATGGCAAAAGTATCAATCTATCCGAGACTCCACGGGGTCCAGTGCCAGATATCCTGATAACAAACTACTCGATGCTGGAGTATATGCTTTGCCGTCCTCAGGATGCTCCTTTCTTTGGAAAAGCCTTGAAAGCTATAGTGCTGGATGAGGCTCACTTGTATACGGGCACGCTGGCGGCTGAAATTACGCTCCTGCTCCGTCGTTTATTGGAACGTTGTGGCGTCCAATCAGAACATATTCTGCAAATCGCAACCTCGGCCACTATTGGGGAAAAAGTCTCTGGAGAGCTAGAATCTTTTGCTGCTACCCTTTTCACAAAACGCAAAGAGTTGGCTCGCGTTATTCGTGGACGGTCAGCCGAGATCCCTTTCCCTGCGCAAAAGCCTCCCAGGCATACTGCCACATTTACAGGCATCGCCCAACATGTATGGGACGATCAACCAACAATTAAGTTAGATCAACAAAGCCTGCCCGAACTGGTTGTAGATGCGCAACAATGTTCGGATTTGGCACAAGACATGAGACTCTTGGTTGCTGAGAATGTGGTCCAGCAAAGCCTACTGCAAGCAGAAAATGTGGTAGCGGCCTTTCTTTATCGTACCTTGAGTCACGCGCCGCTTATTCAACATATCGCAGACTTACTCTGGAAGCACCAGCGTATGCCCCTCCGCGAACTCGCACAAACTCTTTGGAACACTGATGCGGAAGATGCGATGCGGGCAACGCTCTTTCTCCTACAGATAGGTGCCTCGGCACGCCTGAAAAGTACAGATTATCCTCTCTTGCCTCATCGACTTCATATGCTTGTACGTCCCACCAATGGACTTACGCTATGTATCAATCCTACCTGTACAGGAGATCCTCGCCTTCAATTGAGTGATTTTGGCTGTATCTCTGAAGGTCAAAGAGATCATTGCGATTACTGCCACAGTGCCATGTTGTCACTTTATCGTTGCGAAAATTGTGGCTCCTGGCTCATTGCTGGCCTCTATAATACTGATCATACTCACTTAAAACCTGTTCCCTACCAGGAACCCTCAAAGAACATATCCGAGGAATTCTGCGACTAACGACATACAACGGGAACTCTCAACCGCTATCCATTTCTTCATAAGCAGACATATCGATGCTCTGGAACCTAAACAGGTAATTATCGATACCGAGACGGGACAATGTAATGGCAAAGGGACCCATCTACGCACGTTCTATGAAACAAAGCAATGCCCTCAATGTAAGGAAGAGGTAAACGACTGGAAACCATTTATCGCATCGTCACCGCTAATACTCTCAATCTTGACTGAAAGCGTGCTTGCAGAACTCCCCTCGTACCCAGCCACTTATAATCGCTGGCTACCAGCTCAAGGAAGGCGCATGCTGGTATTTAGTGATAGTCGACAGGCTGCTGCACGCCTGGGTCCACGCCTGACGCACCAGCATGAAATACAGCTTTTCCGTTCTTCTATCGTGCAATGTATGAAAGAAAGCCCTCTTTCAGATGTATATGTCATTCAGGAATTGAAGCAAGAGATCCAGCAATTAATGCAACAATTGTCTGAAAATTCTCCATCACCAGCGGTGAAGCAGCTTAAAGAACGTAATCTCGCAAAGAAACGTCAAGAACTGCAGGAATATCTCGTTGGTGGTTCAATGGAAAACTGGATGGAGACGCTCAAAAATAGTGATATCATAGAGCAAATTATGGATACTGGCACTTCTGGAGAACATGATGCGAAAGAATGGGCAGAGAAAAGCGATCAATTGTGGGAAAGAAATAAACAACGGATACAGGGGAAATTGAAGTACTTTCTTGCACGTGAGTTTGCTAGATCGACCCCGCGCCAGATCTCTCTAGAAAGTCTGGGTCTGGCTGAAATTACGTATCCTGGCCTCGACCAGTTAACCATTCCCAATGAGTTGTTAGGGATTCTACCAACGTCGTTTGCACGTGAGCAATTACGTACAAGTTGGGTTCCACTTCTGGCTGCACTCTGTGATACCTTACGTTCGGACGGCGCTGTGAGTCTTGGTTCTGAGGAGGACAACAGAAACTATCAGTTCAGCCAGTTGATTGGTCGCTGGATTACGGAAGATCAAGAGAGAGGCAGTCGTCTCATGAGCTTTGTAGGCGCGACTGAGGGGCATCGTCGTCGCCGTTTCCTTGCAGAGGTGGTAAGGAAATGTGGTATAAGCGAGAGTCAGCTTGACAACTATGCAAAATCCATTCTGTCAGTGGTCTTTCAACAACTCAAAGCGCATGCAGACAAAACGTTACAGTGGCTAGAAATAAAACCGCAAAATGCTAGTGGTTACCCTGTTGATGCTATTCGTATTCGTTTCCTTGAACTGGGTCTGTGTTATCCTTCAACGTTCTATCGTTGCACGACGACAGGACGCATCTGGCACCGTGCAGTTTTAGGTTGCGCACCTGAGACTGGTAGTACTAATTTAGAGGTGATTGACGAGCTGGTACTAGATCAAGACCCGCGCTTTATGCGTCAACGGCAAGAACTCGCCACATCACCCGTGTTTCGTATAGGGCTGTGGGCGGAGGAACATAGTGCTCAACTTGCGGCGAAAGAAAACCGTCGTCTGCAAGATCTGTTTAAGGGGGGAGTGCGCAATATTTTGAGTTCGACAACAACAATGGAACTTGGTATTGATATCGGCGGCCTGAACGCTGTTTTGATGGGGAATGTTCCTCCTGGTAAGGCAAATTATTTGCAAAGATCTGGACGAGCCGGACGCCGAGCCGATGGATCATCCATAGTAACCACATTCTGCCATCCTCACCCGTTTGAGCGTGAGGTCTTCCTAAAATTTGGCGATTATCTCAAACGCGATCTGCGTAGTCCTAAGATCTTTTTGGATCGCAAGAGAGTTGTTCTTCGCCATGCCCACGCATTTTTGCTAGGAAATTTCTTCCGCGATATCTATCCACCAGATGCTCATGTCGGAGCAATGAACGCTTTCGGAAATATGGGTAGTTTCTGCGGTATTTCCTTACCCGCGTTCTGGAAAAAAAGCGAGCAGAAACCGCTTATAGCTCCGTTTCAACAGGATTGGGGTAATCTGGGAGAAACGCTCTGGTATAACCCTGGCAATCATGAGTTAGGTCTGGAAGGGCATTTCCTGAACTATCTGGAATGGATACGAGACTGGGGTGAAGTACACATACGACCAGCATTGGAGAGACTTTTGTATGGTACAGGTGTTGAGGATCAACTGAGCGATTGGCATCCATTTTTTCAGGCAATCATCGATAGTTTTGCCAGGGCCGTTTCTGACTGGCGAAAAGAGTTTGATCTGCTCCTTAAAAACTGGCACACTATCGCGGACAATATGCCAGGTGCACGTGCCCAGGCAAATGCGCTCTGTTATCAGATGAGAGCACTTTACGAACTGACGGTCATTGAAGCTCTTTCAGATCGACAATTTATGCCCAGCTATGGTTTTCCTATTGGGCTGCAAAAGTTGCGTGTGATCGTCCCCAATGAAAATAAACCTGGGAAGTATCGGGAAGAAGATCAGTATCGACTTGAACGCAGTGGTCTTATTGCTTTAGGTGAATATGTTCCTGGTTCCCAATTGCTGGTTGGTGGCAAGTTAGTTACCTCACACGGCCTGTTAAAGCATTGGACCGGAGCTGATATAGACAATTATATTGGCCTGCGAGGTCAATATACAAAATGCATGCATGAACACTTCTATTACGAAATCGCGGAAAAACTTAGTCTTTGCCCGATTTGCGGGGCGGAGCCGAAACAGAGTGCTCAGAACTTTCTCTTGCCAATGCATGGATTTAGTAGCGCGGCGTGGGACCCACCAAAAATAAGTACTGAGGTAGAGCGTGTTGGCCATACAGAGCAAGCAACCATTGCCTTCACGAAAAGAAAGGACGCTGACGTTGAACAAGAGAATTTTGCGGGTATCGCTGGCCTAACCACTTTGTATAGAGAAGCGGGTGAACTGCTCGTTTATAATGAAGGTGAATTTGGAAAAGGATTTGCGATCTGTCTAAAATGTGGCTATGCCGAAAGTGAAAAAAAGCTTGGGCAGAAGGCCATCGATCTTCCAAAAAGCTTTCTGAAGCATGCTCCCCTCACATCCATTGATGATAGTAAGTCTTGTTGGTTCTCAAATGATGGTGCTCCAGCATTTCGCAATCAGACATTGGCGGCTCGGCAAACGACAGATGCACTCATGCTAGATTTCTCTCTGTGTCTACATGACTTCGCTAATAATAAGGCCATTCTCAGCACTCTAGCTCAGGCATTATTGATTAGCGGTGCGAAGCTCTTGGAATTAGATAGTCGTGAATTAGGCGCAATGGTTGTTCCTGCAGGCGATGAAGGGAAAGGACTTGGAGTGGTTCTCTATGACAATGTCCCTGGTGGAGCAGGGCACGTCCTGGAACTTTTGAGACTGGAACGAGACTGGCTGCAGGAGGCTCGCACGATCATGTTGGTTAGCCCAGAACATGACAAGATCTGTGAAACAGCTTGCCTGGATTGTCTATTAACATTTGGTGCCCAAGGGTCTATGCGTCTTGGTCTTCTCCAACGCCGTTTAACGCTACAAATCCTGGATGCCCTACTTCAAGGAGCTTCATTACCTGTTATTGAAGTGGACATGAATAATGATGCGTTATTCACGGATCAGCAAAAGCAAGCTCAAACAGCGCATTCTATACCTGCTACCCAACTGACGGCAGAGGAACGGAAGCAACGAGCCACATCAAAACGGCAAAAGGGACGCCTTAATTGATAACCATGATGAGGGAGCCAAGAAGCTAGAAGAGCAAGCTTGATCTCTATTCACACGGAAAGCAGAATTGAGTTGAGGTCAGGCAAAGGCTCTGTTGGGTGTATGAAAAAGTTGTAGGCCATCAAGCAGCCAAAAATTGCGCAGGTTGATCCCAGAAAGGGTCATAAGACTGGTTGAGAACGGAGGTCCGTAAAGCCAAGACCGCATCCAGCCCATCAGGAGTCCATCGCATGCCAGAACGTTTAGCACGAGTGGAGACCACCGTTTTGCAAGCGGCCTCGGCAATGCCACTGCCGATATGCATGCCTTTGGCACGAAAAGCGGGATAACGCATGCGCTGTGCATTGGAGAGGAAATAATCCGCTTCAATTTCTGGGATGGAGCGAGAGGTACTGGGTAAAGCCTGGATGCCTGGAAGTTGCTCAATCCGTTCAACGAGTTCTTCAATTTTGCCGTGAGAGAGCAGGTCGTCGGCCAGTTTAGCCCAAATGGCTCCTTGTGGAGTTCCAGATCCATAAACCGCATTGGCGACGTTCCAGAGATGTTCTCGTGCATGATAGAGATCGACAATCTGGGTTGCGTTGGGAAAGTGTTCCTCAGCTACCCGTCGAATCCAACGGGCTCCATCCCCCAAGATCACGACTTCGCATGCGCGGTCCAACCCCCATCGTTGTGCCAAAGCATAGAGGAAAGGACCAAATTCTTCGGCACTCAGGCGTCGTGCGAAATACTTGATGGGTCCAGGTTCATCGAGAAAGACGCCCGGCACCAATTCTGAACGCTCCCGACCCGCAATCCCTTCAAAAACCGCTCCCACTTTGATCTCTCGATAGACATCTCCTTGGCCCTTGGCTTCCGCTTCTTCCATACTCACGCTTCCCCGACGTATGCGAGCCATGACGCCATCGGTCTCGATAGACAATCGCTTGATGGATGGGCCAGGGACCGAGCTTTGCTTCGATGCGTGCGTCTTTTTGTTTGCCGCTTGCTCAAAGATGGCTTGAGCCTGCTGCTCTTCCTGTGCTCTCAACGCTTCTCCCACGGGTTGGATCAGGTTGAGTGCTTGTCTTTCTGACATGGGCAGTGGCAAGAGGTCCGTGAAGGTTTCTACAGCCTCGCAAAGCGTCAGACGAGAAACGAGTTTTCCTAACAATCTTTGCACTCCTGAACTCGTCCGTCCTGCGATTGGTCCCCACACCGCATCGTATGGCCCTTGACCCACTACAGCCGCACTTTTTAACCGAGCAAGAAGAGCTTGAAAGCTGAAGAAAAGCTCTATGTTCATCTTCTTTGAGATGTGACACTCTGGAGGTGTAAAACTCAAACCCAGAGGTTGACATCTAAAAGGAGAAGAAAATGAAGCAAGATAAGTATACGACCTGTATCGCAACCAGGACGACCCCCAGCGATGTGTGCCATTGGACCCAGGCGCTTTTTCATCTGCATGCCCGTATTGCCCCTCGCTTTGCCCGACCGGAGCCACGTCTGCGGGCACTGGCCTACCTGCAAGGTATCTTGAGTGAAACGGTGCGCAAAAACGGCTGGCAATTGGCTGAACAAGCGGGAGAAGTCTGTCCTGACGGGATGCAACGTTTGCTCTCTCGCGCCGTCTGGGACACCGATGGCGTCCGTGATGATCTGCGTAGCTATGTGCTTGAGCAACTGGGCTTGCAGTCGGCTATCCTGGTCATCGACGAAAGCGGCTTTCCCAAGCGTGGCAAACAATCGGCTGGGGTTGGCTTGCAGTATTGCGGAGCCACTGGTCGGGTCGAGAATTGTCAGGTCGGTGTCTTTCTCTCGTATGTGACCGCCAAAGGACATAGCCTCATTGATCGCGAACTCTATCTGCCCCTGGACTGGTGTGAGGATCGGGATCGGTGTCGAGCCGCAGGTATCCCAGAAGCGGTTCGCTTCCAGACCAAGCCTGAACTAGCCCGGCGCATGATCGAACGCCTTTGGCAAGCGCAGCTTTCCATTTCCTGGGTCGTGGCTGATACCGTTTACGGTGGCAATTTGGACCTGCGTATCTGGCTGGAAGCGCATGAGTATTCCTATGTGCTAGCAGTGGCTTGCAATGAGCTGGTCGGCTTCCAGACACCAACTGGACGCAGGCGTGAAGAAGCGGCATCGGTCGAAGCGGCCATGCTCTCTGATCAAGATTGGCAGCGCCTTTCGATGAGCGAAGGGACCAAAGGCCCCAGGCTCTTCGACTGGGCCATCGTCCCCATGTTGCACCGCTGGGAGGATGATGCAAGACATTGGCTGCTCATTCGCCGTTGCGTGGATGATCCCAACGAGAAAGCCTACTTCTTCGTCTTTGCCCCACAAGGAACCACCTTGCCCGAGATAGTCAAGGCGATAGGTGCCAGATGGCATATTGAAGAGGACTTTGAAAACAGCAAAGATCTGGGGCTGGACCAGTATGAGGTCCGAAGTTGGATCGGGTGGTATCGCCACATCACGTTAGTCCTGCTGGCACATGCCTATCTGGTAGGGATTTGTGCAACGGAGCGTTGCTCCACCGATGCGCCTCTCCCCTCTGGCTCTGCCAGAAAGCTTCCTGCTTGTGCTCTGACCGTTCCCGAAGTGCGTCGTCTGCTCGCTCGACTGATCTGGCCTGCCTCTTCGTCCGTGCGTCGGGTCCTCGCCTGGTCGTGGTGGCGTCGCTGCCATCAGAGTCGTGCCGAGCTGTTCCCATACCAAACGTCGCCTCAAGGCTGGCTAATCCTAGCTCGCTCGCCTTTCTCTCGCTGTCTTTGTTGTTGTCTGTCCGTGTTCCAGACTTCCGAGAAAGTTCCAGGAACTCCCAGACTTCCTGGAACTTTCTCGGATTGGTGTCTGGTTTTGTGTGTGCTTTTGCCTTTTTTCGAAAGGAGTCTTGACCATGGCGCTTCTTCCTTTCACGACCGGTGCTCAGATGCTTGGAATTCACCCCAAGACCTTGCACCATTGGCTCAAAGAAGCCAATGTGCCCTTCACTTTGCATCCCAGCGATGCACGCATCAAATGTGTAGATCCGCAACACCTCCTGGAAGTGGCCAAACTTCACGACCGCTCACTTCCAGAACTACCCACCTCGCTTGAAGAACAAGCAAAGTCCTTGCCTGCAGAGCCGGAGCAACCCTCTTCTTCGTTGCCTCCTATCAGAGCATCTGAGCCAGATCTGGTGCAGAAACTGTCCTGTCTGGAGACCAAGGTGGTGAGCTTGCAGGAGCAACTTGCCCAACTCGCGCTGGCGCTCCTCCAAGAGCGAGAGAGAACCATCGAACGACGAATCTCGGCACTGGAAACCGTCACGGCTGAACTGGTGGGAAAGCACCCGCTTCCAGCGTCGCAAGAGCAAGGGGGAGGGCAAACGTTGGCCTGTGCGTCGCGTCGGGGGTACCAACTGCTTCCGGCAGAACAACCTGCTCGGTCTCGCGTGCCTGCTCTGATTGAATACAGCGCGCAAGAGACCTATGTGATTATCAGTTCGCAGGAAGGCGAGTTGCACCTGATGCCCGATTTGAGCTGAGTGGTTTGAGTGGCTGGCGACACTCCCCTCTTTCCGCTTCGTGGGTCAGCAGGGGCGTTTCACCGCCTACCGCCATAGTCGCTCCTCGCGCTCTTGGAGAGCCCATCGGGTTATCCACCAGCAAGCCTACAGGCAGACGTTGGGTGTCACCGATCATCTCACGATTTGCCGTTTGGAGCAAGTGGCAGCGGCACTACAACCCGACATGGCTTCGCTCTAATTCACTGAGCTATCCTATGTCCGCGTCTTCGTATCTCTTCAAACAAGTGCGGCTGTAGTGTGATTGAGGAAGTCCAGGCAATGAGAATCAGCCAGAAGAGCCAGCGCCAATGGCGCACGACCCCAAGAATGAGCAAGGCGATCACAGCGAGAACGCCAACCAGAAACAGCGTCACCAGAACAGGATAGCGGCCAGCCGGAGAAGAGGTGAGCGAGAGTGATTGGGTGTAGATCGACGGATCAGCGAGGTACACCACCAGCAAGCTGAGGGCAGCGAGGATGAAAAGGCGATCATGCCCACCTCCAGATGCCCAGTGAAATGACGTGTCGGTATCTTCATTCGTGTGTCGTCTCCTTTCCCGGTTGCAAGCCATCAAACAGCAGGGAGGTCAGGACTTCTGGGAGGTCTTCCCAACGCTGGGCAATCACCTCGTCGCCAAGCAATTGGAGTGTCAGCAGACCCAAGAGCATGCCAGCGATGGCACGAACCGTGAGAGCCACATCGATACTCCGTATCTGCCCTGTTGTGCTCTGTGCTTGGAAGGAGTATTCGGCGACGGTGAAGGTGGGTACCAGCACTTGCTGGTAATACAATGCGCGCAAATCCTCATTGACCAGCATTTCTGGTAGGACTGCCTGGAACACCTCCGCATTGGGCCACAACAGGGCCATGCGCTGGCGCAGGTACGCGGTGAAAAAGGAGCGCAGATCTTGCCCGCTCTCCAGCATGAGGTGCTGCTCGCGTTCGGTTGACTCATTGAGGCGATGGAGAATCCCTAACAAGACCTCCGTTTTGCTGGCAAAGTAGGTGTAAATGGTGCCATCGGCGATCCCAGCCACACGGGCGATGTCCTTGATCGTGGCGCGATGAAAGCCTTTTTCGGCAAACGCCTGGGTGGCAGCATCAAGGATCTGCTTGCGCCTGGCAGCCGTTACCAGTTCTTGAATGGGATCAGGCGTCTTGGTCATAGGCTGCATGCTCCTTTTGTCCCTCGAAGGAATACGACGCATTTTTTTCAATCGTTCTTTTCATAGCCTCAAGAGTGTTTTGAGCGTCTCTCGCAATCTTCCTTTTTGCGATGACATTGAATAATTTTGTCTTGAGAGACTTCGTTGAGTAATAATGGCTGAATTCCACTTTTGTCTCATTCTCAGCAAGAGGCGTCAATCTCGCTTCAACAAGATAATCTGGGAGTAATTTGGTGATCCCTATGGTATCTTCGGGTAAAGCCGTGACGATCCTTTCCATGGGAACCACTTCGAGATCTTTTTCCACACACGTATTTTTCCCATCTTTGAGGTGGCATCTATAGGCAACCCCCTTCCCTCTCTCACGTTTCCCTGAAATGAGGTCTACCTTCTTGACCCTTGGATGGTAGACAGCGATGTTCGTCAAGTCTTGATTAAATTCCCAGACGGCTTGGAGAGGTGCATGAATCACGACCTCTTGTCTTGACTGAAAAGGAGGAAATTCCATGTTCTGATCCTTTCTCAAGAGCGATGCCACGTACAGGCGCGTTAATGGCCAGATCCTTCAGAGGCAGAGGCTCACTTGTCTTGCGTTGTGGTGATCGAATAGACAATCATAGAGTTGAATTTTCATTCATTTCAATGATAGCCAATTCAAGCAGATGTGTCAAGTCTAGGGAATGAGATGGGGATTCATCTGATCCAAACGATCCTCGGTCTGTGTGCCAACGCTCCTCATCGCTGTCTGTATGTGCATCCAACACTGCCTGATTGGTTGCCAGACGTTGTGCTCCAACAATTGTGTGTTGGAGCATGTTTGCTTCCGCTCCACTTCTGGCGTGAAAGTGATCGCTCATACAGGAAGCAAGGGAGGATACAGGCCGATCCCGATACGCCGCAGCAGGAAATGATTCAGGTGATGGATGTCCCACAATAGCGTTCCTGATGGTGAATGTTGGCTGCTTTCTTCCGCATTGCAGCAACACGGCTGTGAAAGACCTGCTCGCGAGAAGAAGCTAGGTGACCATAACCGTTAAGTTCATGCCGGGGTGGACCGTACAATACAGCAAAAAGGTGCCGGAGGCATTAAATGGACCAATGGTTGTGCTTGTATTCCCTCCTATCTGTACATCAATCATTGGTACTCCCGGCTCTCGGCCTGGCCTTTCCATCCCATTCGCATCCCATCTGCCATTTTCAATGCTGTGGACGGCAGAGGTATCGTCAACCAGGGTGATGGTTGCCCCTTTTTTAATCCTGATGGACGCTTGTTCAAACGATGTTGCTCCCATATGAACCACGTTTTGCCCGCTTGCGGACCCCGCGCACCCACCCATCACCAGCGCGATCATGAGCAGGAGGAACCTTCCCCCGAAAACACACCAGCGTTGCATCTGTTCTTTCCTCTCCAAAGAAATGGGCTTCCGATCTCTTTCCCCTCTTACGACACCTGGGCAGGGTGTTCTGGATCTTTTTGTGACAGGCGCTTGGCTCGCTTTTTGCGGGCAAGAAACCAAAAATAGGTCAGGGGAAGAAAGACCAGCAGGAACAAAAGGGCATACGCTCCATCATTGACGAGCGTGCCCAGGAGGGTGGTTTCCTGCGGGATCAAGCCAACAAGGGGTGGGTAGAGTCCTGTGACAATAAAATGGGGAGATCCACCCACAAACAGTGTCGTGATGGTTTGCCTTCCAGGTAGATCAAGCATCTGGACGGTGCCATTTTGCAAGGCAACAAAACCTAGCTGTCCGTCACTGGTAATGGCCACCGAAACAGGCGCAGAGGGGAATGCCACAACCCGGCGGGGTTCTTGAGGCATCGGCGCTCCCACGGTCATAGGTGAGAGCACCAGTAGGCGCGTCTTTTTTCGGTCTGGGACAAAAATCTCGCCAGTCTGCTCGTTGAAATCCATAGGACCATAAGATCCACCCGTCACCAGTGGCAGCATCGTGTGGCTTTTGATATCGATAGCTTCAAGACTTCCTTGCCGCGTTGCTGCATACGCCGTTGCACCAGGAGGGATCGTCAGAAATTGCGGTCCCTGCGGCAGCGCCATCGTCGCAAGCGACTGGCCGCTGCTCGTGTCGAAGGTCTGGAGCGCCTGCGTTGTTGCCACCCAGAGCTGATTGTTCCTGGTGTTCGTGAGATTGGGACCCGCAAAGGCGAGCGCGATCCCATCGACGGGGTCCTGTGTCAGAAACACCTGCTTGACCTGACAGGTGAGGCCATCGAGTTCCGTCACCCGCTTGGCCGCGTTTCCAGCGACGTACAGCACGTTGCTCGTCGGATCGAGTGCGAGCAGCGATGGATCACCCGGCACCTGCGCGCTACAGATGGTTTCTCCGGTTTTCGCACTCAGCGCCAGAAAGCGACCTTGTTGTGGCTGGGTAAGAAAGAGGTAGCGACCATCAATGCTCAAAAGGAGGCTCTGGGGACTCTCAGGCGTGGCAATGGACCTCACCACGGCTTGTTGCGCGATATCAATAACGGAGATCCCTTTTGGGGTTCCGGCGACATAGGCGAGATTTGGTGCTCCGCCATCGGCCCTGGCTGGCTGGAGCAGACAGAGCGTGATACCTACGCACAGGCAATACACCAGGCCGCAATGAGGTATCTTCTGCAAAAGAGAGAGCATGGCTCTTGTCAACCTTTCTGTTCTTCCTCTTGTGGGGTAAGTGACATCCATGTAGCTCGTCGTCGATCAAAGTGGTACACCTGGGTCGGATACGAAAGAGCAAGGTACACCTGTTGTGCATCCGTTGGATCAACGAGCAGATTTGCCAGATTCCCCTGGATGCGTGGCAGAGCCTTCCAGCTCCGACCTCCATCATTGCTGCGATAGATGGCGGTGCCGGTTTTTCCATAGAGCGTCTGAGGGGATGCGGTTGACCCACACAGCGCTCCATAGGCGACCTGCGTATTCACATTCAGAAAGGTTTTTCCCCCATCCGTTGACACAAACATGCCAGCATCGCCATCTGCATAGAGCGGGCGACCAGGACCAGCGGCAATCAGATCGATGATGCCACCGCTTATCCCCTTGACTGTTTGCCAGTGTTTGCCCCCATCAGCGCTTTGCGCCATGCCCGTATCTCCATAGACCAGGAGGCGACCAGGTGTGCCAGGCAGGGCCAGCAGACCCAGCAAGTTACTAAAGGGTAATGGGCCGGCAGCGGTAAAATGTTTGCCAGCATCCCGACTCACTTTGAGTCCAGCCGCCCCTTGATCTGGGAAGTAGAGATAGACCTCTCCCGGCGCTTCGTTTCCGGCGACGGCAAAAAAAATCGTGCCTGCCGAGAAACTCACGGTTGGGATGGTCAGTTGCCAGGTGCGTCCCTGATTCGTGCTGGTATAGAGACCAGCAATCCCCTGGGGCTGATTGATTGCTGCCTCCGTCAACAGGTAGAGGCGTTGTGGGTTGAGCGGGCTTGCGGTGAGTGAATAGTCCATTAATCCTTGCATCGGTTGCCCCGTTCCCCCGGACACCTGCTGCCATGTTTTGCCCGCATTCTGTGAACGATAGGTCCCATCGTGCGTTGCCAGAAGGAGCACCGTTGGTGAGGCCGCAAGAAAGGAATGGACATGGTTTGTTGCTGGACCAAAGCCATTCACCTGTGGGGATGCAACGAGAGCCGTGCTCTGTGTCCCATTGCCACCACATGCTTCAAACATGAGCAAGCAGAGAATAAGCACCATAAGAAAACTCAGCCGTTGGCTACATTGCATAGAATAGATCAACTCCTTTTCTGCGTCTTCTTCGGCCACGTCGCACCTGTTTGCAAGGACAAGAACGTGTCCATCTGACGCTTCCTTCACTGACCCATTACCCATTCATATCGTACCAAGGATCTCAAAACGAAGAAAAGGAATGTAGTTCTCTTTGCATTAAAAAAGCACAGTGAGTGCTCTCCTGATTATTGCACGATAACGGTGAGCATCATATTCGTATGAATACTGCAATAGACGGAGTAGGTGCCAAGTGTGTTCCAGGGACCAATGGTAACGCTACTATTGCCGCTGAGTTGGAGATCGTTGAAGCTCGGTGCTCCAGGTTCTTGCTCAGGCTGAGCCACGCCGTTTTGCCAGCGTCCCAGGCCCAGAATGTGCATATCTGAAGCGGTATTATTCACCTGCAGGCTCTGCCCTTTTTTGAGCGTGATGCTCGATTGGGCAAAGTTCATGGTATCCGTCGACACAGAAACCGTGTTTTCACTGCCGCCACATGCCACCAAAAAAACGGACAGTAACCCCAGCGCGACGAGGACGAGCAGCCATCTTTTCATCGAGGTTTCTCCTTTCTCTGCAAGGGAGCCAGACTTCTCCGGTTGGAGGAAAGAACGCCGCCTGCTCTCTCTGGCGGTGGTCTCTCAGGAGCGGATCATCACTCGCTTTCCCTGTCGCTCTTCATCGCCTGTCACAGCACCCTCTCAAGTGCATCATGCACTCGGGAGAAGGCCGCTCCGGCCTCTGCAGAGCGATGGCCCTCCTTTTCCCTCTATCGTTGACTGACCACCCACTCCTCTTCCTATTCTAGCGCATCATCAGGCTGGTTGTCGAACTGATCGGTGGGGCGATTGCCGCAAGCAAAGCGGTTGCCTGTGAGGAGGAGACCTGAGCTTCGATCAGGAATTTTCCTGGGACGAACACCTTGAACAAGCCCACGAATTTCAGATGGCACCCCTTGACAGATCCCCTTCCTGGTGTCTATACTGAGAAGAGTTAAATTGACTGATAACCCATTCTCAGAGATTTCTTCCGGGTGATCGGACGATCTTTCGTCTCCCCGCAGTGGCAGGAGCAGCTATGCCCAAAATTGTCGATGAACAGATGCGCGACGCGACACGACGCCGCATTCTGGCAATAGCGGCCAGTGAGTTTGCACGCCTGGGTTTTGACCAGGCCAACATCAATGTCATCGCGGAACAGGCCGGGATCGGCAAAGGAACGATCTATCTGTATTTCGAGAGTAAACGCGATCTCTTCCTGGCGATGTTGCGTGCGATCGCACGAGAACAACTGGCGGCGACCCGGACGGCGTTGGCCCCGGATGGAACCCTCCGGGAGCGACTGGAGCGTCTCTTTCGTGCCTTTGCGCACCTGGCCGAGCAAGAGCGGGACAGTTTCAATGTCTATATGAGTGCTCTCTACGGGGTCAATCGTGCCTTCCAGGCAGAAGCGACGAAACTGCTGCGCGATTATGTGGCCGTGATTGCCCTGGTGTTGGAACAGAGCCAGGCCAGGGGCGAGATCAAATACCATGATGTTGAGGCGACAGCCCTGATGATCCTGTCGTTGACGGAGTCTTATGTGCTCTCAGCGAAGGTGCTCGGATATGCTGAAGCGATGATTGTCCAGCAAGCCGGGCCTGTTGCTGAACTCATTCTGCGTGGCATCAGTACCAAAGATCCGTGAGGTCACGCTGTTTTTTTTATTCTTCTGTTTTGACTGATGACCCACCCATATTGAAGCACCCGTGTGCGGTTCAGGAGATAGATGCATGCAATCTACCGGTCTTAAGACACTGATCCAACGTCTCTTTCATCTTCGT
The DNA here is from genome assembly GCA_963802635.1 of uncultured Chloroflexia bacterium. Taxonomy (GTDB): domain Bacteria; phylum Chloroflexota; class Ktedonobacteria; order Ktedonobacterales; family Ktedonobacteraceae; genus CAVTLG01. The sequence continues at coordinate 1,124,761 of CAWDJJ010000002.1, forward strand.
CGCGCCAAAGCAAGTTTCGAGAACCCGCGTTATTTGCTGAAATGGCTCTTCATTAGCACCTCCATCGGGCTGGTTGCCGGTTTTGGTGCTTTAGCCTTTTTCCTGGCCATTCAGTTTTCCACCACGTTCTTTCTGGGGAGACTGGTCGGCTATCTTCCCCCCGAGCCAGCCGGTGAGGGTTCAATGAAGGTGATGTCACTCTGGGCAGCGGCTCGGCCCTGGCTTCTACCGATCATCACAACCCTGGGTGGTCTTGCTTCAGGCATCATCGTCTTCACGTTGGCCCCGGAAGCGGAAGGCCATGGCACCGATGCCGCGATCGCCGCTTTTCACCAGGGAAAGCCCATCCGCTCCCGTATTCCGCTGGTGAAGCTGGTCGCCTCAGCCATTACCATCGGTTCCGGCGGTTCAGGAGGACGTGAGGGTCCCGCCGCCCAAATCAGCGCCGGGTTTGGCTCCCTGCTCGGTAATCTGCTGCATCTGGATATGCAGGATCGACGGATCGCCATTGCCACCGGCATTGGCTCGGGCATTGGCGCGATCTTCCGCGCTCCCCTTGGTGGGGCGGTGCTGGCCGCCGAAATTCTCTACAAGCATGATCTGGAGGTGGAAGCGCTGATCCCCGCACTCATCGCCTCAATTATTGGCTATAGCGTGTTCGGAGCCTGGTTCGGCTGGAATCCCATTTTTGCGACGCAGGGGAGCCTGGCCTTTACGTCGCCTGCCCAGTTGCTCTACTACGTCGTGCTCGGCCTTCTTTGCGGGCTGATCGGGTTGCTGTATGCGCGCGGCTTCTATGGGATAACCCATGTCTTTCACCGGCTTCCACTCCCCAAGTGGCTCAAACCGGCCATTGGCGGACTCTGCGTGGGTCTGATTGGATTGGTGCTGCCAGAGGCGTTGGGCATGGGCTATGGCTGGGTGCAAGTGAGTATGGGACCAGGGCTGCTTGCGCTGCCTCTGTGGGTGATCTTGCTCCTCCCATTCGCCAAGATCGTAACGACGGGCTTCTCCATCGGTTCCGGTGGCTCTGGGGGGATCTTTGGGCCAGGCATGGTCATTGGTGCCATGGTAGGGGCGATTGTGTGGCGGATCAGCTATCACGTGTTGCCTGGTGTACCCGATACTCCCGCTCCCTTCGTCATCGTCGCTATGATGGCGCTCTTCGGGGGCATCGCGCACGCTCCGCTGGCCGTGATGCTGATGGTCGCAGAGATGACTGGCAATCTCTCGTTGCTGGCTCCCGCGATGCTTGCGGTCGGCATCTCCTCGATTATCGTTGGCAATGCGACCATCTACACCAGTCAGGTGGACTCGCGCGCTGATTCGCCTGCACATCGACTGCAACTCTCGTTCCCACTGCTCTCCACGCTCGCAGTACGCCAGGCGATGACCCCACTGCCGTTGCATTTCTCTCTCCAGCAAACGCTTGCCGAAGCTGAGCGGCTGCTTGCGAAGCACACCATCAGCGGGGCCTGCGTCCTTGATGCGTATGGACATCTTCAGGGCGTGCTCACGCTTGCCGATATTGAGCGAATGCCACGTGAGGAACGCGAGCAACTTCGTGTCGAGGAGGTGATGAAGCGGGAGGTGCTGGTGGTCCAACCTGATGAGACGCTGGATGTGGCGCTGGAGCAACTGACCAGCCATCGTATCGGCTGGATGCCTGTTGTGGAGGTGGAAACAGCGACGGAAAGGAGGCACCCCATTGGACGGATCTCGGCCCAAGAGATCGTGCGCGTCTATCGTGAGGCGCTGGCAAAAGGATCGCGGCGTATGCGTGGCCTGGTTGAGGGGACCGTGATGATCGAGGCTCGCATGGAGTCAGGCATGCCCCTCTCCGGTCGTCCATTGCGGGAGGCGAAGCTCCCGGCGGAAACCCTGGTGGTTTCCATCCGCCGCCAGGATGAACTGCTCTTCCCACGCGGCAGCACCGTCATTGAACCAGATGATCTGGTGACGTTCCTGGTCAGCCCAACAGGAGAAGAGCGCTTGCAGCACTACCTGGCTGAGCGCGAGCATCAGGCAGCAACGATGCTGGTTGACTAATCGCTGAACGGTAAGCCAACCGGAACAGATGCATGCTTTTGTCGTTGTGTTTGAGCAAGGAGGACACGCAAGAGGAGAAGAAGATGAGTCTCTACTCTGATCAGGAGCGCTTTCACTGCGGCACGATCAGGGGCGTAGCTACAGATTGCGTCGTGAGGCTTCTCTCTTCATCTCAGGACGTAATCTCTGACCTCTCATCTTCTAGAAGGAGGACCTATCATGATGTCATCTTATCCTTTCTCTCCTGCGTATGGACATGCTCCTCTGCCACTGGAAGTACCGCTGGTGGATGCCGTGGCTCAGCTTCTGGTACGGGAGGCAGCCGATGGTCGGCGCGGGGCTGCCTGGCAACTCCTGCATCGGCTGATGAAGGACGACCCACAGATTATCGCAGCAGTTGCCTCGCTTGACGATGATCGCCTGGAGCAGTACCTGCTAGAATTCATCGCGTTGGGGACGTGGGCGGGCAAACATGTTGTTGTTCCCGTGCTGCTCCGTTCCCCTTCTGCCAGAATGCACCTGGGGACGCTCTTTCTCTCGGGCTGGGAGAGTAATCGGCAACGGACGGAGCGGGTGCTCACCACTGCTTTGCATGACCGTCAGCCCGCCCTACGAAAAGCAGCGGCCAGCATTTTCAGGAACTCTGGCAAGAGCAACGACCGTTCCAGCTCTTCTTGGCGCTCTGCATGATCCGGTCCCCTCAGTCCAACTTCAGGTGGTCAAAGCCCTTGGGCAGAGTGGGAATTCAGAGGCGGTCTCGGCCTTGCTCAGTTTGCTTCCCCATGCTGACGAGCAATTGGACAACCAGATTTTCTCGTCACTGGCGCACCTTGGCCCGGTCGCGGTTCCAGTGCTCATCGAGATGAGTACGAGCCGTTCGCCGTGGAGACGCTGGCACTGTATTCGTGCGCTTGGGGCCATTCGCGATCTCCGTGCACAACCTGTGCTGGTCAGCGCATTGGCTGATCCAAATCAATCAGTTGCCTGGATGGCAGCCAAGAGTCTGCTCCCATTTGGCCCATCGTGTGTTGGACCGGTGCTGCATTTGCTCGTGTCTACCTCTGCGACGTCCTGGTTGGTGGAAACGGCCTCCTATGTCTTGAGCAATCTCCACTGTCCTCGCCTGGAAGCCTACCTAAAACCAGTGATACAGTGTATGCATCAGGCCAATTTTCGTCTCGGAACGAACCTCTACGCCTACAAAGCGCTGTCGCAACTGATCGCCGATGGTTTGATAGACGCATAGGGAAGACTACTTAGATGGCATGAGCGTTGCTGGCAGGCGATTACCCAGGCAGGCGGGAGCTATTTCCCTCCCTTGATGATGGGTACGTTCTCGTCCCGAGAACCGCTCTCAGCCCTTTCTCCGTAGGCAATCGAGCGGAGAGAAGGGGCGATGCCGCGCCTCTTCTCATACGTTGCGCGGGGAAGATGACTGTCTGATCATTGACAACACGGTGCTTTCGTGATATGTTTATAACTGACCGGTCAGTTATAAGACGAAACTTGATGACCAATGCGCAAGCGAATGCCTGAAAGACGGAAAAGGAGCAGGTATGCGTGTGTTAATTTCTGGAGGTGGAATTGCCGGACTGACACTGGCCTACTGGTTGCATCAGTATAACATCCCGTCAGTCGTGATTGAGCAAGCGAAAGATATTCGTCGCGATGGCTATGCCATTGACTTTTTGGGCACCGGCTATGATGTCGCAGAGAGGATGGGTCTCATCAACCAACTCGCGGCTCGGCAAATTCCTTTTGAAGCACTCGTCTCTGTAAACAAGAGTGGCAAGCCAATCGCCAGGCTCGATGCGGCACTGCTTCGGAGCATCACCGATGGAAAATACATGGGACTGATGCACGCGACGCTCGAAGAAGTGCTGTATGAAGCGCTTGAAAGGACCGTCGAGGTACGGTTTGGTCGTTCGCTCGTTGCCATAGAATCTGGCCCGGATGCGGTGGTCGTGACGTTTAATGACGGCACGACTGAGTCCTTTGATCTGCTGATTGGCGCTGATGGGGTGCATTCCACCACGCGTGCTCTGGTCTTTGGACCCGAAGACCAGTTCAGCCGTTATCTGGGCTATACCATCGCCTGCTATCCACTTGCAGATCGCTATGGTATCGGCTGCACCTACAAGCTGTATAACGAGCCGGGGCGTCAGGTTCTTGCCTATGGCACGCCGCAGGCAGGCAAACTCCTCATGCTTTTCCTGTATCGGAGCATCGAGCAAGAGCATCTGCCACGCGAGCAGCGGCTGGCACGCCTACGAGAGGTATTTGCAGGGATGGGCTGGCTGACCCAGCAGTTTCTCTCCGATGTCAGCCCATCAGAGAGCGTGTTCATGGATGCCGTGATCCAGATCCAGATGCCCAGCTGGCATCATGGTCGGGTGGCCCTGGTGGGTGATGCCTGTGATTGCCCCACGTTGCTCTCAGGACAGGGGGCCTCCCTGGCAATGGGAGGTGCCTACCTGTTGGCTCGTGCTCTGCACGAGGATGGCCAGCAGGCGTTTCATCGCTACGAACAGCAGATGTTTGCCTCTGTCCAGGCGCAGCAAAAGAGCGCTCGAGGTGTTGCAAAATCCTTTCTGCCTGGCAGTTCTCTGGGCTTGTTCATCCAACAAATGATGATGAAAATCCTGTTCCGGGAGACATTCCGTGGCCTACTCCGACGCCCGTTTGGCGCACAAAGTATCTTGCCTGTATATCCACCACCGGAAGTTCGATAGGCAAGACCAGCCGGGGCTGCTCAATGCACGCTTGTGCTCCCAGAGATCGGTCGCTGGCCTGCTGGATCAATCATTTGGCATGCATGGGTCTCTTGGAGAGCACACATTCCGTATCGTCCCCTGGGAAGTTTGACTTGCGCAAGTTGGGTCTGAAAGCAGAAGGAGGAAGGCCATGACAGACACGTCGCCATCCAAACCGACAGGATTGCTGAAACTGGCGTTCACTCTGCCGCGTTATCTGTACCGATGGCACCTGGGTTGGCTGCTGGGGCATCGGTGTCTCATGATCACGCATAGAGGACGCAAGACCGGGAGCCTCCGGCAAACGGTGCTCGAAGTCGTTCACTATGATCCCTCAACACAAGAGTGTATCGTGATGTCAGGCTACGGATCACAAAGTGATTGGTACCGCAATATTCAAGCCCATCCTGCCATCGAGGTGCAGGTCGGACATCAGCACTATACGCCCAGGCAGCGCCTGCTTTCTGCGGAAGAGGCTTTGCATGTGCTGGAGGAGTACCAGCGACACCATCCCTGGGGATTTCGTGAGTTGATGCATCTGGTGGGATATGCCTATGATGCCACGCCAGAAGGGCTGTGTGCTCTTAGCCAGCTCCTGCGAGGGGTCGCATGGCGTCCATAAGAGCATGAAGAGGAGTCGGAGGTAAGTATGTCGCCCCGTCCAGATGTCAGCGAAGAACGCAAAAGTCAGATTCTGGAAGCCGCTATCGAGGTATTTGCCCGCCTGGGTTTTCACCAAAGTAGGATGGATGATATTGCCGGGCAGGCCGGTCTCTCGAAAGGGGCGCTCTATCTGTATTACAAAAGCAAGGATGCCATCATTGCGGCCCTGCTGAAATACTTGTTTACCCAAGAATTCAATCGGTTGCGGGAGGTGGTCGAAGCGGACCAGGAGGAGCCGATTGCTGAGCAACTACTGCTCCTCACTCGCCAATTCGCTTCAGTCATGAAGTGGATGACCAGGCTGATGCCAATCGCCTTTGAGTTCTATGCGCTCGCTGGGCGTGACAAGGAGGTCCGTCAATTTCTCCAGGAGTACTTTCAAGCCTATCGAAGTGAACTGGCTCGCTTGATCCAGCGAGGAGTCGAGCGTGGTGAGTTCCACACCGTGGATGCGCAGGCAACCGCGATCACGCTTGCAGCCCTCTATGAAGGGCTAGCGTTGCTCTATTTTGTGGATGCCCAGGCATTCCAGTGGGCTGAACAAGCTGAAGCAGCCGTGCGGTTGCTCCTCGCCGGGTTGCAACACCCATCCTCTCTCTGAGCCGAAACTCCGGGGTCTTTCCTTGCGAATCCATCGCTCGGTAGAGATCCGTTCGCTTTCCAAACCCCTTTCACCTTGATAGAGGTCTCATCCACACGCCAGGAGTCTGTTGTTGTCTCAAGATGGGGCCGATTCGACGCTCAAAATGTGCTCGGACCTCGTGGTATCGTGAGGTCCGAGCACACGGCCTTTAGTGCACGGTGACCGTAAACACGGCACGTTGCGTTTGTTGGCCTGGCACGGTAATGACGACGTTCACTTGCCAGGGTCCACTCATGGCGAATTGCGCCTGTGCCACATACATGCCATCTGGTTGGACCTGGGCATTCACGTGTTCAGTGCCCATATCCATGGTCTTCATACGGCTGTCAATGGCGACATGCGCGTTCAGAATGGGCTGCTGGCTATTTTGGGGGAAGACTTGAAAGGAGAGGTTGGCTGGTTGCGTAACGGATGGAGGGTTCGGTGCTACCTGGAACGTGACTTGGTAAGGACCAGCCTGGACGGTCTGCTCTTGTGGGGCAGCCTGGTGCGAGAAGGCGCTGTCTGCGATGCTCGCAGCTATCGTTATGATAAGAAGGGAGCCAACGATCAGCACAACGATCAGCAAGGGACGCCGCAGGTGATGGGTACTCTTTTCCATAGTGAAATGTAGCTCCTCTAGAGATATCTTCCCTCTTTTTCTTCCCTCGTTTCCTAGGTTACAAGAGATTCCAAGTGAGGGAGTGTTGACGAACGATACCGTTCTCGTATCCAACAGGGAACGACTTCCTCTCGTTGGCTTATCAACAGGGAACAATCGTGCATTTCCAGAGGATTCGCCAACGGTTTCTTCTGAGGTTGTGTCTGCCTCTTTCGCTCTCACCTTGTTAGGATTGATCATGAGACGGCCTACGCGACCGCCTATTCTCGTGGGCCTGAAGCGGTACGATGATGCTAAGGAATGGTGCGGCGCAAGATCAAGTCGATGATGCCCCAGAATGCTGGTATCTGCCCACATGCAATACAGAGAAAGAGCAGTAGTTTCTCAGAGCTGGGTTTCTCCATAAAGCCATAGAACCAGCCACCGATCCTGGAGCCGAGCAGCATGGTAAAGGCGGCTGGAAACGCCAGCAAAAGCATGAGATTGGTATTGTGCCAGATGAAAAAGGTAGCGATGGCAAAAAGGAACCCCGTTACCAGGTACACACGGTTCTCTGTCAGGTTGCAACGCCGCAACATGACGGTACAGACAGCCGCGAGGAAGAGCGGAATAGGAACCCACAGCGATGGCTCATTGAGCGCAGCAGGCGGAATTTGTGCAATCCTGGTGATGCCATCGTAATGGATGAAGAGTAAGGTATACAGATCGCGTCCGATCATCGACAGTGACCAGACAAATGGCACGAACAGATAGACGCGTGCTCTGGCATCTATCTTGCGCAACAGGGCCAACGCCGCTCCGGCGAACAGGGCCACCTCTGGAATAAACAGGGGGCTGGTCTGACGCGTGATGCCTGCGACCAGGTAGATGCGATACATGTGTTGCGCGGTGCCCTCGGCACGCACAATCGGTACGCTCCTCAGTGCATTCAACAAATGGGGCGAATAATTCAAGTAAAATGGCCCCAGGATCGGTGGGCAGAGGAATTCCAGGATCAGGAAGCCAATCACCACCCTGGTCAGCCAGCCGAGCGGACGATACTGGCGGAAGGCCATACGTGCTGCGATAAAGCCCATAATGATGGTAAACCAGCACCAGGTCAAGGCATCATGGGGCACCGACCATTGGGTTTCATCCAGGCCAAAGGCCGTATGCCAGAAGTTATCGAGCATAATGTCGATGCTTAAGGCGATAAGGCCAGCTCCCAGGATGACCAGTGTGCCTGCCATCTGCCAACCAAGAATGGGTGCGCGCACTGCTGGACCAAACCAGACCCGCAGTTTGGGCTGGGACGCAATACCGGCAACCAGCAGGCCGGAAGTGGTGGTCATGACAAACACAAAGAAATGGGGCGGCGACCAGAAGGTATCGAAGGTCACGGTCAGGTGATAGATACGATCCCACAGTTTGCCTGCCGCCGTCGAGGCAAAAAAGATGAGGAAGGTGAGCCAGAAGAGCCGATACGCCCAGATTAAACTGGCTGGCGTCGTCGCTGCAGAGGGGGGCAGATCCGCTGGCACAAAATCTGGTGTTGCTGTTGTTTGCTGCATACCGTACACCTACTTTCTGTTTCCGCGAAATCTCCCGAGAAGATCGCTGTAGAGTTTTAACCCATTTCTATTCGGAATGGTATCATCGACTATCCTTTGTGACTCTGTGTCTACAACACTCTCTATGGGGGGATTTTCCTGTCTAGATATACCTATCGGCTTGTAGACGCCAGACATAAGGTTTGCTTTAGACATGACACACCCCGAATTTTAAGCAGAGAGGAAGGGAGGATTAGATGTTTTTTGATCTCCGCGTCATGGTTCCTCTCAGCGTTGCCACAAAGATTGCCACACCTTTCAAATAAGAAGTATATTACTTGGTGTGTAACCGACATGAAGGCACATGTTGCTGATTTCCCCTCTTCTTGTGCACAAGAGACGGAGTTCTTGCCAAATCCGCAAGTATCCCGAGAAAGAGTGGTATGAGTACCGCTCCTGATAGGAGGAGAAAACCATACATCTGCATTTGCGTGAGATATGAATGTCTCCAGAGGAGCACGGCAAGCAGGAGCAGCTCACAGAGGAGCATTGTTCCGCTAACAGTAATGTAGGCATTTCGAAAGTGTTGTTGATGGTCTTGGCGAGAATGGGAGTCTAGCTTATTTCTCTTGTCCATCAGTGTTTCTCCTTGAAGTGTGAAAGGACGTGTGTTACAAAGACCTCGCTGTATTCATGACTCATTCTCTCCCTTGCTCCATCGGGGCAACAGGACGCGTAATCCGATGCCTTGTCCGAGCAGTGTCACTAGCACCACTCCATACACCATGCCCTCTAATAGTCCACGATCTGGAAGCGTGACAGGTAAGCTTAACACCAACGCCACTGAGAGGGCACCTCGTAATCCTGAGAGCAGAAGAATGGGACGCCATCGACGAGGGAGAGGTTCCGGTCGTGAAAAGAGAGAGGGCGTCTTCGTTGTCTTGTTTCGAGCAAGTCTCCGTGCGAAGGCGTCATGTAGTGGCAGCAACAGGTAGATCATTGCAGCCCGACCAATGACCACTCCTGCAAGAGCCAAGCCAATGCCAGTCAATGCTGGAAGGAGAGAACTCTCTCCAATTTGGATTCCCAGGAAAAGAAAAAGGAAAGAGTTGGCAAAGTAACCGAGAAACTCCCACACATCATGGGATGCTTGACGTGCACGGTCCGTGAATCCCGTTCGTCGCCCATAGCTTCCCAGGACAAGTCCTGCTCCCACCACGGCAAGTAGTCCTGACGTGTGCAGGATTACTCCCAACAGGTACACCCCGTAGGCCACGCTCACCGTGACCGTTATTTCAATCAGATGGTCATCCACCAGCCGTAACAGGCGAGCCGCAGCGATGCCAATGCCAACTCCAAGCACCAACCCACCGAGCATCAACCAAAGCACCTCCAAGAGAGTTATCCAGATCGAAAGCGTATATGCTGCCTCTGTCCCTCCTAGTGAGACAAGCAGCACTCCAAGCACTAGTTCAAAAATGGCCGCTCCGACTCCATCGTTGAACAGGCTCTCTCCTTCCACAATGGTTCGGAGGCGATCTGAGAGACCCATCTGGCGCAAAAGTGTGAGCACGGCAATTGGATCGGTTGGCGAGATCATGGCCCCCAGTAGCAGAACTAGCAACCAGGGAAGCCCTAACGTCCAGTGGAGAAGCGCAGCAACGACGAATACGGAGAGGAGCAGTCCTGGCACTGCAAGCAAAAGGACTGCGAGCCAATTGGCCGTGAGTTGCTTTACATCGACGTTCCAGGCTCCTTCAAATAGGAGTGCCGGAAGAAAGAGAAATAGGACTACATCTGGGTTCAAACGAAGATTTGGCAGGAGCGGAGAAACCCCGATGATGAGGCCAACCACCACCAGAACGAGCGTGTAGGGCAGACGCAGTGGCCGCGAAATGAGTGCAACCGCCAGGGTAATTAGTAACAGAAGGACTAAGAGTTGGACGTTTTGCTGTGTGTCATCTCCAGCAGCGATGAGGCTTACCATAGGAAGAGAAAACGAGTGTTGCATGAAGACTCCTTTTGCACGCAAAAAGCCCTGGAACCTGCCGACCAGACTTCCCGCGCTCTATATACAGAGTGTATCATGGAACGGTCTACAGCAACAAGAGGAACCCCGAATACCGAATAGGGGAAAAACCTATCGACCGTTTGGACAATGCACGAAGGTGTAGCGTGCGTGGGTAATCCAAAGCCTTTTTACAGCCTTTGAGACCGGCGCAACACTGCTATGCGTTTCGTGCTCGGTAAAAGTAATCCAAAGCCTTTTTTCTATTTAATCTCATTATGCTATTTATATTTGAGATATAGAGAAAACTAATTGATTTATACAATAACTGTAAATATGGAATTGTTAGATACTACGCTTTTTGATCGTCGATGCTAAAGCAATAACCAACGCCTGTGATGGTCAGAAAAAAGCGTGGATGAGCTGGATCTGGTTCAATTTTTCGGCGTAGTTGACCAATATAGACATGTAAGGAATGCGTCTTTCCATCATGATTCGTCCCCCATACCTGCGTAAGGAGCATCTGCCGTGTCATGATTTTGTCACGATTCTGAATAAAGATCCTGAATAAGTCATATTCTGTCGGAGTGAGTTCAACCTCTTGCTTGTTGACGGTGACGCGTCTTTGTGTGAAGTCGACATGAATTGGCCCAATGGTGAGCGTCGGCTCTGTCCCTGATGGTATGAGAGCTACATGGCGTAGCGCTACACGGATTCTTGCTAACATTTCAAGTATGCCGAAGGGTTTGAGAATATAGTCATCGACTCCCAGGTCAAAGGCATGGACTTTATCATGCTCTTTATCACTCTCTGAAAGTACGATAATTGGCAGACTTGACCGGGCCCTGACCCATTTGCATAGCTCAAATCCACTCATCCCTGGCAATTCAAGATCTACGACCATCAAATGTGGTGGATGTTGTAGGACAGTTTCTTGCGCTTTTCCTCCGCTCCTGGCCATCAACACTTCATAGCCATATGCCACAAGATGCCGTTGCAGCAGGCGTAAAATATCAGTTTCATGGTCAACGAGCAAAATACTTGGCTTACGACTGCCCATAGCTATACTCCTCCATTATGGGTAATGGAAGTGTGAAATGATGCAGCGTTCCTCTCCTTTCTCTCAACTCTACCCAGATACCTTCTCCATTGGTTTCCATCTGTGCTCGGCAGATCGCTACGCCACATCCAGAGCCACAGGAAGAAGAAGAAAGACTCTCTGGATCTATGGTCAATCTCAGAGAGAAAAAAGCTATGAGCATGTGCGGCTTTCCACGTTTTTGCTCTTAGTAAAAGTGTGCATAGCCGCACTAAAGCACATAGAGAACCCATGGCAGCTCATTGCCGACTCGTCTATGTTCTTTGCTCATATGCTAAATATAAATATATATTTCCTAAAAGTCAATGTTTCTCTTTAAATCTCTCTATTTTTTTATTATAGATATATATGTTTTATACATAAGAAAGCTGAATATAAACACTTCTATGCTATCGTTTCTGTTCTTCTAGCTTCGCTGCTCTTTTCTGCTTCTGTGAGCCTCTCTCTCTTGATCAATGCCTTAAAGCAGCGCCTCTGGAGTCAGGAACAACGACGCTTACAAGACAAAAATTTGTGCAATATATCTATATCAGTATGACATGGTATCTGGATTTTGTCAAGAAAAATGGAAAATTTATCAAGATTTTATCAACAAAATGGGCGAGAAACTCAAGATTTGTGCAATATGCACAGATATGTTGGGCGAATTTGTAACAGATTACCTCTATCACGACATTCACAAATTTTTTATACTTGTCTCATAAATGTGAAAGAACGGATTTATATTCCCAGGCATTTACAGACAAATGTGCCGCAACCTATTCCTGGCAACGCATTTCTGCATGCATATGGGGTCATAATCTCTCAATGATGATCTTTCAGCTCCTCTTTACCCTGACGTTTCTGGGAATAATCGCCAGATATCTACAACTCACTCGACGACGAGGGTTATATCGCATCTTGTATTTTGGTTAGGGACTTACTACTGAACAGATACGGAGCGGTTGAATTATGTCTGTTACCACCTTATTGATTTTACTCGCCTGTCTTCTTATTGCGGCAAAGTTTGCGGGTTGGCTCTGTAATCGCATCCATATGCCCGCTGTTCTAGGACAGCTCCTGATCGGTGTTGTAGCCGGGCCGTCCCTCCTTGGTTGGGTCCATGTTGGTAGCGTGTTGGATGCGTTCTCTACTATCGGCGTCATTCTCCTGATGTTTATTGCTGGCCTTGAGACAGATATGAAGCAAATGCGTGAGGTTGGACAGGCTGCCTTTACTGCTGCTTCGTTAGGGGTCGTACTCCCCTTTGTCGCTGGAACCGTGTTTGCCATGGAGCTTGGCTATAATCTCGCCGTGAGCCTCTTTCTTGGTACAGTACTTACTGCTACCAGTGTGAGTATCTCTGCTCAGACGCTCAAGGATCTGGGTAAGTTGAAGACCAAAGAAGGCACAACCATCCTTGGTGCGGCGGTGATCGATGATGTGCTTGGCTTGATTGTGCTTTCGATCATTCTGGCCTTTACACTGGGACAGAACCCGACCTGGTCTATTGTGAAGATGCTGCTGTACTTCCCAGTTGCTTATCTCGTGGGTCATTATGGCTTTCCGGTGCTCTCGCGCTGGCTGCCAAAAATGTTGGCACTCGAAGCTCGTATCGGCTTGGTGTTAGCGCTTGTGCTGATCTATGCCTGGTCTGCACAGTCGCTGGGGAATGTTGCTGCTATCACAGGTGCCTATATCGCTGGTATCCTGATCAATCGCACAGACATGCGCGACTGGGTGCATGATGGACTCTCGAAAATGGGCTATGCTTTCTTTGTGCCGCTCTTCTTTGTCTATGTCGGGATTCAAGCAAATTTTCAAGCTATCGCTACCGTACCGTTGCTGCTGATGATCGGTTTTGTGGCTATTGCTATTCTCACGAAGGTCCTTGGTTGCGCAACTGGCGCTTTCCTCTGCCGCTTCAAACCTCATGAAGCACTGACCGTCGGCGTTGGTATGATCTCGCGTGGTGAGGTAGCGCTGATTACTGCGACCATTGGTTTGCAAGCTGGGCTGATTCACGAATTCTCTTTTCTCGATAGTTATTCTCATTTCGTTTATTACGACGCTGATTACGCCATTGTTGCTCAAATTGCTCTATATATTCCAGCCTGCTACCCCTGCGTTGTCAGCGTCGGAGCTGTCACTAGAGGCCGGAGGACAGGTCGCTCTATTGTCTGCCCAGGAGGAAAGTCATGTACTCTGATCTGCTTGATACGGGCTATGCGTGTCTACGCCGTGGAAACCCGGAAGCTGCCCGCAGTCGCTTTCAACATGCCATCGACAGTGAGCCGACGTTCCCTCAAGGCTACTTCGCTCTGGCGCTTTCCTACTTAGATCAGGGCTTACAGCAGGAGACACGTGATGCTCTGGAGGCTGCGCTGCGTGTAGACCCAACCTATGTTCCAGCTCGCTCATATCTGGCTATCGAGTTATTCAAGATTTATGATATTAATGGAGCACAAGATGCATTAGAACAAGCATTGCAAGACGAACCGGCGAATTTGCTGGCCCATATTAAATATGCTGAATACTACTATCGCTTAGGCTTTTACAATCGCTCTGTCGAGATGCTTGAACGAGGGTTACGTGGACCTCATGGAGCCAATGAACATGTTGTTGCTCAAGCGCGGCAGTTTCTCTCCGAAGCGCGGCAGAAAAGTAAAAATATTATCTTGCGCGAACCACCCGACCCACGCCGTCTGCTGCGTCTCTTTTCCTGGCTTCGTGCCTGGAAAAACAAGCGCGTAGCCCACAGTGTGCCGTCCAGTTAATATTTTCTGCATTCAGATGAACAATGTGCTCCTGCATATTGCTAGCAACGAGCGGTGCTTTGCCGATTGGCTCATTGTGCAACAACGTTGCTCGGCGGAATTTTAAGAACGCATTTCTGAATGCCTCTGGATAGAAGCTAGATTTTATTCTTTATTCATTGAGGAGGATGGTTTCATGCTCGTATGGTTGCTCATCGGTTGTTTCTTCATACTGATGTTCGTACGTATCGGTTTACCTTTCGGTGTCAAATCCGAGGGTAAGGACGTTGCGAAGGTTGCGCTCACCTTCCGTGAGCGTGTGTTGATGCATCGCGTGGACATGTATGCACTCGGCGTGTTGCTCATTTTAGGCGCAGTTGGGCGATGGTTCTCAACACCGGTCGAAGTTGCCTTTATTCTCTTATCCCTTGCTATTGTCAATCTTCCCATGCGGTATACATTTACCGTCGAAGGTATTGCGTGCAACAATGTGCTCTTTCGTCGTTGGAAAGAGTTCGAGTATGTCCGAGTCCATGGGGCGTATTTGACATTGATGCCACGTGGGGGGCATGCTCCGCTAAAGTTGGTCGTCACAGCGTCCCGCCAGGGGGAGATCCTGCCGTATTTTCAGCGCTTCCTGCCCACGCGCCAGGAGTCTCTTCCACCATGGTATAAGCGTATGCAAATGCCGCTCTGGTTGCGTCGGCGTCTCCCAACGATCCTGCTCGGATCAGTGCTGCTTCTGGGGACTATTTTTCTGGTGAGTGCTTGTGGCGAAGGTCCAGATCCCAGTGGTTTGAACACTGCTAACCAGAAAAACCTGACGAGTGTCACTGCGAATGGGACGCCCACGACCTCGCAGCAAGACCTGAACACCGCCAAAACAAACGAGCCATTTGCTTATAACCTGGCGTTACTGGTTGATGAGAATCGGCTGGGTATCAATTTCGTGTGGACGCTGGTCACAGGCTATCTGGTTATGTTCATGCAAGCGGGTTTCGCGCTCGTCGAAACTGGTCTTTGCCGGGCTAAAAATGCTGGTCACACCATGGCGATGAACTTTATGGTCTATGGCCTGGGCATGATCGGTTACTTCATTGCGGGCTTTGCTTTCCAGTTTGGCGGTGTCGGTATTGTTGGCGTCCCGAACCTGGGCGGTCTTTCGGCGCTGACGAATGAGCTATCGATCACTATTGGCGGACATGTCCTGGGGTTTGGTTGGCTATAAAGGCTTCTTCCTCAGTGATGGCACCTATGATGTCGGTGTTGCCGTGATGTTCCTCTTCCAGATGGTCTTTATGGATACGACGGCGACTATTCCCACGGGCGCCATGGCTGAGCGCTGGAAATGGTCCGCTTTTTGTGTCTACAGTTTGTTCGTTTCCACGCTCGTGTATCCGATCTATGGCAACTGGGCCTGGGGTGGTGGCTGGCTCTCGCAGTTGGGGAACATTGGCCTGGGCAAAGGCTACATCGACTTCGCGGGGAGTGGCGTCGTCCATGCCGTTGGTGGCTGGTGTGCTCTGGCTGGCGCTATCGTTATAGGTCCGCGCCTTGGCAAGTACAACCGCGATGGGAGCTCGAACACCATCCCCGGGCACAATATGGTCTTCGCTCTGCTTGGCTGCTTTATTCTGGCCTTTGGCTGGTTTGGTTTCAAGTGCGATGACTCGGGGAGTCAGAAAAGCGAATGAAAATGGGCTATACTCTGGAAAGGAGGCAGCGAGAAGAGATCGTTCAGGATTGGTACCTGCTGAGTCCGAGTTTCAAGTTGATCCAGGTGCGTTGTCCAGAAGAAAAGAATGTCGCCACGGCTTTCGCCGTGAGCACGAGGAGGAAACTTGTGTTCCTTGACGCACCTCTCGCCGCCTTCATCGTTCTCAGAGAGAGTATAACAGAAAGGCAAAAGGGAATGCAAGTCTTGTATGAACGCTGTTGTGGACTCGATGTGCACAAAAAGACGGTCGTGGCTTGTGTGCTGCTGCTGCTAGCCAATGGAACGGTCAGCAAACAGGTGCGCACCTTTGCGACCACGACGGTCGGGTTATTAGCGCTAGCAGACTGGCTAGAGAGTCAGCAGGTGACTCACGTCGCCATCGAATCGACGGGAGTGTATTGGCGTCCGGTGTTTAACATCCTGGAAGCGGTGTGTACGGTGATCCTGGTCAATGCGCAGCATATCAAAGCGGTGCCGGGTCACAAAACCGATGTGCGTGACAGTGAATGGTTGGCCGATTTGCTCCGTCATGGACTGCTCAAAGCCAGCTTCATCCCTCCTCAGCCCATCCGTGACTTACGGGATCTCGTACGCTATCGCAAAACGCTGGTCTACGAGCGCAGCCAGGAAGTCAATCGTCTCCACAAGCTCTTGGAGACGGCCAACATCAAGCTGTCCTCGGTGGTGAGCGACATCATGGGCAAGAGTGGGCGGGACGTGGCCTGCCTGCTACAAGGTGTCAGTGATGCTGAAGCACTTGCCGAGCTGGCACGGGGTTCGTTGCGTGGCAAGCTGCCCGCTTTGCGAGAGGCGTTGACCGGACAAGTCGATGCTCACCATCGTCTGCTGCTGGGGCATCTGCTGGCCCATATTGAGTTTCTGGAGCAGACCCTGCACACCCTCACGACCCAGATCGAGCCGTATCTTTCCCCCTATGAGAGTTCCATTGAGCTGCTGGAGACGATCCCTGGAGTGAAACGGCTGACGGCTGCGACCATTGTGGGAGAAATTGGCACGGATATGACCCGCTTTCCTACAGCCAAGCACCTCGCGTCCTGGGCCGGTGTCTGTCCGGGCAATCGGCAAAGTGGAGGTAAACGCCTCAAAGGCAAGACCACCAAAGGCAATCCGCGTCTGAGGGCAGCCCTCGCCGAGGTGGTGTGGGCCATCTCGCGGATGAATGATACATTGGACCTGGCCGCTCAATACCATCATCTGGTGCGCCGCATTGGCAAATCCAAAGCGATTGTGGCGGTCTCTCATAGTTTGATTGGGATCATCTATTATATGTTGCGTGATCAACAAGCCTACCGCGATCTCGGCCCCACCTACTTTGAGACGCGCGACCAGGAGCGCGAACGCAACCGGGCCGTCCGTCACCTGGAGACGTTGGGGTATCGGGTGACGCTTGAACGATCAGAGGAGGAAGCGCTTAGTGCACCAATAGCTTGATCTCTCGTGTTCTCAACGCTCCCAGATGGCTCTGCTTCTGGGCTGATTTCGTGTGCCTTTTTCGCCTTTTCCCCGCCTCTCCCCACATTTTCGGAGGAATTCGACTGAGATGCCTCCACCCTTTCCACCTAAATTATCACCTATTTCTAGTTCGTGGGATTTTAACGTTTCAATCTCGACTGAGATGCTTCCACCCTTTCCACTTGTACAACTCATGTCCCTCTGTTTCCATATCTACAGTTTCAAGTGCGATGACTCGGGGAGTCAGAAAAGCGAATGAAAATGGGCTATACTCTGGAAAGGAGGCAGCGAGAAGAGATCGTTCAGGATTGGTACCTGCTGAGTCCGAGTTTCAAGTTGATCCAGGTGCGTTGTCCAGAAGAAAAGAATGTCGCCACGGCTTTCGCCGTGAGCACGAGGAGGAAACTTGTGTTCCTTGACGCACCTCTCGCCGCCTTCATCGTTCTCAGAGAGAGTATAACAGAAAGGCAAAAGGGAATGCAAGTCTTGTATGAACGCTGTTGTGGACTCGATGTGCACAAAAAGACGGTGGTCGCCTGTGTGCTGCTGCTTCTAGCCAATGGAACGGTCAGCAAACAGGTGCGCACCTTTGCGACCACGACGGTCGGGTTATTAGCGCTAGCAGACTGGCTAGAGAGTCAGCAGGTGACTCACGTCGCCATCGAATCGACGGGAGTGTATTGGCGTCCGGTGTTTAACATCCTGGAAGCGGTGTGTACGGTGATCCTGGTCAATGCGCAGCATATCAAAGCGGTGCCGGGTCACAAAACCGATGTGCGTGACAGTGAATGGTTGGCCGATTTGCTCCGTCATGGACTGCTCAAAGCCAGCTTCATCCCTCCTCAGCCCATCCGTGACTTACGGGATCTCGTACGCTATCGCAAAACGCTGGTCTACGAGCGCAGCCAGGAAGTCAATCGTCTCCACAAGCTCTTGGAGACGGCCAACATCAAGCTGTCCTCGGTGGTGAGCGACATCATGGGCAAAAGTGGGCGGGACATGCTGGCCTGTCTGCTGCAAGGAGTCAGTGATGCCGAAGCGCTGGCCGAGCTGGCACGGGGTTCGTTGCGTGGCAAGCTGCCCGCCTTACGGGAGGCGTTGACCGGACAAGTCGACGCTCATCATCGTCTGCTGCTGGGGCATCTGCTGGCCCATATTGAGTTTCTGGAGCAGACGCTGCATACGCTCACGGTCCAGATCGAGCCGTATCTTTCCCCCTATGAGAGTTCCATTGAGCTGCTGGAGACGATCCCTGGAGTGAAACGGCTGACGGCTGCGACCATTGTGGGAGAAATTGGCACGGATATGACCCGCTTTCCTACAGCCTCGCACCTCGCGTCCTGGGCCGGGGTGTGTCCAGGCAACCGGCAAAGTGGAGGCAAACGGCTCAAAGGCAAGACCACCAAAGGCAATCCGCGTCTGAGGGCTGCCCTCGCCGAGGTGGTGTGGGCCATCTCACGGATGAATGATAATTACCTGACCGCTCAATACCATCATCTGGTGCGCCGCATTGGCAAATCCAAAGCGATTGTGGCGGTCTCTCATAGTTTGATCGGGATCATCTATTATATGTTGCGTGATCAACAAGCCTACCGCGATCTCGGCCCCACCTACTTTGAGACGCGGGACCAGGAGCGCGAACGCAACCGGGCCGTCCGTCACCTGGAGACGTTGGGCTATCGGGTGACGCTTGAACGATCAGAGGAGGAAGCGCTTAGTGCACCAATAGCTTGATCTCTCGTGTTCTCAACGCTCCCAGATGGCTCTGCTTCTGGGCTGATTTCGTGTGCCTTTTTGGCCTTTTCCCCGCCTCTCCCCACATTTTCGGAGGAATCCTGGGAGCACATTGGGTGCGGCCACGAATGGAAATCTGCGCATTGGTCTCATTGCGGTGGACACTATGCTGGCCGGTGCCTTTGGCTCGGTTGCTGCGATGATCTATACCTGGGTCTCTGGCGCGAAGAAGCCTGATATTGGCATGATGGGCAATGGCTTATTGGCAGGACTTGTGGCGATTACTGCTCCGAGTGGCTATGTGAGCCCTGTGAACGCCAGTATTATCGGTATCGTGGCTGGTATCCTCGTCGTTGTGGCTGCTGGCTTCATTGAGAAGGTCCTCAAGATCGATGATCCAGTTGGTGCTATCGCGGTCCACGGCGTGAACGGCTTGTGGGGGCAAATATCCGTTGGTCTCTTTGCTGATGGGCTTGCCAACTATGGAGGCTTACAGGTCAGGGGTCTGTTCTACGGAGACCCGAGCCAGCTTGTGGCGCAGATTATTGGTGCCGTTGTCTGCTTTGTCTATGTCTTTGGTATCTCCTGGATCTTCTTTACCCTCTACAAGAAGCTCTTTGGCTTGCGTGTCTCTGCAGAGACTGAGCTGAAAGGTTTAGATATTCCTGAGATGGGCAGCCTTGGCTATAATCCTGATGCCGAACCCTACGTTCCTGATCTTGTCCCGGCTGCTTCCTCTGCTGGTGGAGGAGGCGAGTAGCTTTGTTTCAACGCCAGGATAGATAGCTCCTGGCGCTCCTTCTGGTTCGCGATGAGAAACTGCACTCTTCAGGATATCCGCATTGCATCACGAAAAATCTTACCGCTGGGTAAGATGAAAGCACAACTTCCCTTCAGAAGGCAAGGGAGTCTGAAGGAAGATCCCACCTGTTTTTGTTTCTCTCAAGAGGAACAACACTAGGTTGCTTTTCCAACGGGGAAAGGGTAAGATCTTTCGTGATGAAAGAGGGGCATTTGCGGCGGCGGTTGGGATGGCGGAAGAGGGGTCGCTCTTCCCTGCACGAAGCTGTTTGCTTGCAAACGGAAAAACACCAGAGACGGGACTTCGAACCCGCGACAGCAACGAAGGCTCCGAAAGGAACGTTGTATGTCGAATCCAACAGCAGCGTTGAGTGCTCGTACACGACGCGAACTCGTTGCACAGATGACTCTTGCGTATCGCGAAGCCTCACGATCTCGAAAAGGTCTCCTTCTCGATCGGCTGGTGGAGATGACCGGGTATGCGCGCAAATATGCCATCGGGTTACTCAATCAGGAAGCGCCTGGATTGCCACCTATCCGTCGTTCACGTCAGCCTCGCAATGGGTCCGAGGTCCAACAGGCGTTATTTGTGGCCTGGAAAGCCGCCCATGCGATCTGCGCCAAACGCCTGATTCCTTTTCTGCCAGACTTGCTTCCGTATCTGGAGCGTAAGGGGCATGTGCAGTTGCCTGAGGAGCAGCGCCAGCACGCATTGCGTCACGAGAAATCTGACCCGTCGGTAAGATTCTCCTCACTTCTTTTTTTGTTTGCGGCAAGATCCCCGTAGGTATTGTGCCAAGGGTGAAATGGCCCACCAGTTGGTTCCTCTTGCAGGCTCAGGTAAGATGTCTCATGATGCAAGTGGGGAGGATGGTGGCTGTGGCTTCCTCATCAGGAAGGTCCCCTCGAAAACCTCTTTTCACGCGCTTGTTGTTGGAAGTGGTGATGTAGCTTTGATGCATCCTCGGAAAGATCATGAGTCCCAGAACCCATCCTTTGGAGAGACGGATGGGTTCTGCATGTGCTGTTTCCTCCCTTCACCACTGCCGATGGTGTCTGTCTGCTCTGAGGAGAAGGAGAGTAAGACCACTCCAGAATAGATTGCAGTCATTTTTTGTGCTATTATAGGCATAACAATTCTTTACAGTTTATCATTCTTGTGCATCACATTCAGGTGATAGGAGAGAGAGCTTGACGTATTGCGGCAGCAATCTATAGCTCCATTTGATATATATGAGCAGCATTGAAGTTACCGAGCACAATCTTGTTCCCGTTCAATATGAAACACTTCTGAAGGCTATCCACTCTGTCTTACAAGATCTGACCAAAGCGGGTGAGAAGGATAAAAAGCACGAGTACTTTTTCCCCTCTCCCACAACCTTTGCTTTCGATATTGACAAGGTTGCAGAGTACGGTTGCGCAACAATTTGAATCCAGTAATCAGCTTCCCTTTGAGCTCAGGGACGGTTTGAGCTACGCCACTGTTCATGCACTTGATATCAATGAGAAAACAGATTTTAGTCATGCTCTTCAGCAAAGGATTATGGGGGAGTTGCGTCTCCAGCTCTTCAGCAGAATGGATAAAAACCTTCAGCATCACTCCCTGGAGCGCTATGTCTCCAGCATGCTTACTCCTATTGACGCTTTTATTAAGGATCAGGCCATAGGGCTCTCCTATCCGTTGCGTAAAGAGCATGCGATGGAGAAGCGCAGTTTGCATGCGAGCAAAGATCAGTCATCCCATGATTCCTGGTTAAAAGCACACAAGTTGACGCTTAGTGTCATCAATATTGGCAGTTTTAATGAGCAGATAGCACAAAGTATCAGTTCATACATCGAGCAATATTAGGATTGCGATGATGATGACATTGCTGATGTGCGTGAAAATCTTGACACCGCACAAAAACAAGAGACCTCCAACCTGAACCAACTTAAGAATATCGTCATTAAAGAGTCAGTTGCGCGTATCTATCGAGAGGCACGCGTACGCTACTTACGCTATCTAGCTGAAGGCATGCAAGAATGGAAGAAGAGCGCATTCAAACAGAGTCAGAGCCAAAATGCGCAGGAGCTGGGTCACGCTATCGCGCTTCTGGGCCGTCTTATTCGTCGTCTTCAAGCACTCGATGCCTATATTCGTCAGCCGGATAAAGTCTATAGCTACTACACGGTCTTCTTGAACAAAGAAGAGTTTAATTACCGTGATCTCTTCGCACGGGCCGATGCCTTTAATGCTCTTCCTATTATTCCTGAGATCGATGGCTTCCTCGGCGAGAACACAGACCAGCAACGTCAGTCCAAGACATTCACCGCTGGGGTGAAACTCAAGTTCAATGGGCAAGTCCACAATCATGGAGGAAATGGTCGCTCAGTCTTTGAGTTCAACACAGCCCTGCTCGATCCCATGAGCAAAGAATACCAGGCACGGGCTCATGTAGGGAAACATATGCACACTTTTTATGAGAAGGTCTTGAAAGTTGCCCTTCTCTATTGCTTTGTGTTTGTCGAAATGGAGGACCAGGATTTCCGGCCTGGACAGTATTTTGAAAAGGAGATCCTTCCTGCCCTGCGCTCCAATAACTACGAGCAGGCCTGTACAACACTACAAAAGTTAAAACACACGATCACACAGCCAGTGGTTCCCAACAACCTCAAGCTTTTGAAAGACAAATTGCTCGAATTCCTGAGAAGAGCACCTGTTGGCCCGGCGTGCCAGGAGTGCTCTCTCGCACTGACACTGGACAAGAGTATTCTGACAAAAGATGTCAATCAGATCATTCAAGGGAACTTTTTTTCAGAGACTTTTGATAGCCGTAACGGACGCAACGCACTGAAATACATCGCTGTCACGAAAGATGCTCCAGACCCAAACACCTTGAGCAAGCTTTCTCTCAGCATGGTCTTTGAACCGATCTACTATCATCCCACGAATGAACAACCCGAAGCATTTACGATGTGTGCACAGACCGAGGGCATTCAGATCTTCCCAACATTTCTTGCTCCCATTGATCAAGACGCTCCTCAAAAATATAGGGATGCCTATAAAGATGTCAGGCGTTGTGCGTTCTATTACCGTCATCGTCCCGAGATTTACTCAGATTCGGCACGTGCCTTTGTCTATCGTTTCACCTATACGCTTCTCAGTTATACGATGATCAAGCTCCTTATCGATAGTCTTCCGCGCGAACAGAAGACCACGTTGTTTGCTCCCGTTATCTGTATTCATGCCAACAGGGAGCAGGAACCGGACGAAAAAGGTGAGAAGTATGACGATGAAACCTTTATGCACTCACTCTCTAAGCAGCTCGCACATATGCTTGGCGAAGACTATATGAGTGGCTCGCAGGGCTTCCACGTCGATACCATCCAGAACAACAAGTATAAACTGGGCAATGCACTCTATTCATTCTACTCCTCCCTCCCACATACCTTTAAACTCCAGCAGCCAGCAAACGGAGTGGGAACGAACAGGGTACAAACTCTTGGTCATACGTCGCCTGCTCCTCTCCTGAAAAAATTTGCGATCATCGTGGTATCCAGCCGCAAAAGCGATGAGAATATGAAGTCTCCTGACTACTATGAGTCTACAATCATCGGAAAAATCATTGGTATGGAACGATCTCAGGATGATGCCATCACCGTCCGCACCCTCACGACCTTTTCCGCCAACCAGAACAGTCGTGAGTTGTTCAACCGTCCCGATGTGCTTGTTGAACAGGTCAAAAAATACCACCAGCAGGGTTACCAGCATTTTCTCTATGTTGCACGTGCACCATATACAAGCACACTCAATATCTCTGATAGTGGAAACAAAGACCTCTTCTTCATGAACAGGGATATTATTCAGGCCATGCGGAGCATTGATAGTGGCATCAAAATTTATCCGGCCTTCTGCGATAAATACTACGTCATTAATCGCAAAGTAGCGAAAGCGCAAACACAGGGGTCACAGGGCAGCATGCTCCGTGCAGATTCACTCTATATCGATGATATTGGAGAACTGACAAGCGTCAGTAACGATCCATCGCGGCGTTCACAGATTTTCTTCAATTTGTTTAATGGCATCAAAGTAAACCCCGATGCGATCTATAATGGAGTGATGTCTTACGCCACACTGATCAATGTCTATGACAATGATCCAACATATGATCAGTATATCTGGAATGACTTGCTCAATACTTCTGTACCCAACAGTCTGAAAAAGGAGATTCTGGACTTCATCACCTTGCTGCACTTTTCGCGTTACGAAAAGGCTAGCCAGAAGGCGAATCCGGTTGGCTTTAAGCTTGATCCCTATACCGACATCATCGGTGATAAATCAGTTGGGACACGCTCTATTTTCCGGTAGTGGGTCAAAGCAAGGGGGTGTTGTGGTAAAATGAAGCCATCATCGTCCCCAAAAAGGAGTTGCCCTTATGGTAACAATCACTATTTGCTGCCAAAACTGCGGAAGTAAAGAGTTAGTGCGTAATGGCTATGCGCCAAATGGAAAGCAAAGATATCGTTGTAAAGTATGTAAGAGACAAAGCCGTGAAAATCCGGCACCAAATGGTTATACGGAAGAGCGACGTGAGGAGATAATAAGATCATACCAGGAGCGGAGTAGCATGCGAGGACTCACAAGAACATTTGGTGTGTCAAGAAACACGGTCAAAGTTTGGCTGAAAAAAAAGCAGCACAACTCCCTCCCTTGAGGGAAACATTGGTTGCACCAGATCCAAAGGATGATTTAGCAACAATACTGGAATTGGACGAGTTATGGTCGTTTGTGTTGAAGAGGGTAAATCAAGTGTGGATATGGATTGCTCTTTGTAGAAAAACACGGCAAGTTGTTGCGCGTGCTGTTGGAGATCGAAGCGAAAAAACAGGTCAAGAGCTGTGGAATAATATTCCAGACGAATATCGTAAAGGGCACTGCTTTGCGGACTTTTGGAAAGCATATCAGGCAGTCATTCCAAAAGAGCAACTGACGCAAGTAGGCAAGGAAACAGGTGAAACAGCACACGTAGAGCGCTGGAATTGTACGCTTCGACAGCGTCTTGGGCGCTTTGTCCGTGAAACTTTTTCTTTCTCTAAAAATATATCTATGCACGTCCTTTGTCTCGATCTGTTTCTTCATCGCTACAATCTGGACAGGGCTATCCTCCTAGATTGACCCACTACCCAACTGGGGCAAGACTTTGTGCAGATGGTCAAACAGCGACAATCCCATCAACTAGACGCCTGGCTCGTGCGCGCTCAGCACAGTGCTTGCATCGAATTAAAGGGGTTTGCGTTGGGCATCAAACGGGATTACACAGCGGTCAAAGCAGGGTTATCTCTCCCTTGGAGTCAAGGTCAGGTAGAAGGGCAAATTACGCGCTTAAAGCTCCTGAAGAGGCAGATGTACGGTTGAGCGAAGTTCGATCTGCTCCGCTTACGAGTCCTCTCCACCGCTTGATCTAGCCTCCACACAAAGTGCGCATGAGCCCCATAGTGATTGAGGGAATGGTAAACAATACCGGAGTGATCACACACGCTCCAGGTCCCAATGGATTACCCGGCGGCTATCCAGTACAGGTGAGCGGACAAGGAGTCGGGGTAGTACTACCTCGTGGCTTGACGCTTGAGGCAGCGGTTGAGATCAATGAAGCTGGTCTTTCCTTTGACGGCATTGAGCGGATCGAACATGATGGAACTGTGTGCTTCACAGAGAAACATATGGCAGCCTTCAAGGAAATTCTAGGCTATGACTGTGGGCGAATGCCTTTATCAGAAGTTGAGCAGCAGGCCAAGGAATTGCTTGCAAAATACGAGACACTTGCAAGCAAATACCGTTAAGCTTCCACTACAGATTGACGAAAGCCAGTGGTTTTGTTCAACGAAAGTACTACTGAGCGCGCACAAGAAACAGGTGCTGCTGAACGGACGGTATATCGTCAAATCAAGTGATCTTTTCTTCCAGCATCTGATCAACTAGGGTCGTTAAGACCTCGACCATTTCTCTGTGTTCGGGGAGTAAATGAGGTTGAGGTAATCGGGCGGTCTCTTGATACAGTCGAAGCGCTGCGATACTTCTTGCTTCCATCGTATTGGGTATGCCACCAACAGCCATTCCTGTGGCATCCATATAGGTGCGTGTCCAGACAGAGTCAACTTCCACTGTTTCTTGTGCTTGTTGTAAGTAATTATTTCCCCTGATAAGAAGCCTTCGTTGTACGGCTATTGCCTTTGTGACAGCTGGAAGAATGTGGAGAATAACCCTTTGCACAAGCATTACTTTCCTCTGAAACTGCAAGGCTCCGAGCGTCCTGAGAATGGTTTCGCTTAACTCGACGATCACCTGACTGGCATAGCGATTCGCCGCTTCTTGTAATGTATCCTACTACCATTTGAGCGTGCATTATTGTAATGCTCGAAATACACCATATTAGTCTAGTAAAATACGAGCATCCTGTATGGTTGAAAGTCGAAAGATCGCCTCTTGTGGGATGGTGAGCCACTCTTTATAAATAGAAAGTGAGCGGCTAAAGAGATTCAAGCGATAGCCATCATACCAAATGAAGCGTTTCAGTTGCTTGCGTTCTGGTGTCTCGTGGAGAATCCGAACTAGTACTACAGTGGTAAATGTGGTAGAATAGGAAGAAAAAGAGAAGAGAGCCAAGAAACATGGAAGAAGCCTGGTCGGGATCATCGCCCGAAGAGCGATGGACGAGCCTGTTCAACGAGATGGGTGAACGCATCGACTTGTGTTTTGTCCGCTCGGAGACGCGAGAACGGATACGAGCATACCTGGGAGGATTACTGAGTTCCATCGAACGCAAGAACGGCTGGCAATTGGCAGAAGAGGCTGGGTTGCCAACGCCGTATGCGATGCAGTATCTGCTGAATCGGTCGATGTGGGACAGCGATGAAGTGCGAGACCGACTGCAAGCCTATGTGCGCGAGATGCTGGCCCATCCTGGTGGGATGTTGGTGATTGATGAAACCGGTTTTCTCAAGAAAGGAACAAAGTCGGTCGGGGTGCAGCGCCAGTACAGTGGGACGGCAGGACGCATTGAAAACTGCCAGATTGGGGTCTTTTTAACCTATGAAAGCCAGGGAGACCATACGTTGGTAGATCGCGAGTTGTACCTGCCGTAATCCGTTGGACGCAAGACCCCCAGCGATGTTGAGCCGCCAATGTGCCAGAAGCGGTGGTCTTTGCGACCAAACCAGAACTGGCCGCACGCATGCTCTGGCGGACCTTAGATGCAGGACTTGGCGTCGCCTGGGTCACGGGTGATACGGTCTATGGAAGTCATCGTCCACTGCGCGAAGGGCTGGAGGCGCGCAAGCAGGCACACGCGTTGGCGGTCTCGTGTCAGGAACAGGTGAAGGTGCAGGGCGGGCAGAAGCGCGTGGATCACCTGGCAGATGGCGTGGCAAGAGACCAGTGGCACCGTCTTTCGGTCGGCCAGGGGAGCAAGGGACCACGTCTCTTTGATTGGACTCGCCTGGAACTGGCCCAACCAGAGCAAGAAGGCTGGCAGAACTGGCTGGTGATTCGACGGAGTCTGGTTGAAGGAGAAAAACCGGCGAAGCGGGCCTATGTGCTGGTCTTTGCTCCTGCTGGGACCACCCTTGCCCAGATGGCTACCGCCATTGGAACGCGTTGGACGGTGGAGCAATGTTTTGAAGAGAGCAAGGGAGAGGTCGGCTTGGATCACTATGAGGTCCGATCCTGGCAGGGATGGTACCGTCACATCACCTTATGCATGCTGGCTCATGCCTTTCTCGTCGTTTTGCGCACCCAGAGCCAGACGCTCACGCAAGAACTGGGAGCTGACGAGGAAAAAAAACGGTGGCATCCCTCCCCATCCCATACCCCATCTCAGAGCCTGAGCGCCTTCAAACGCCAGCGGGGGCTGACTTGCCCGTGATGGTCCCCCTCAGCCTCCCGGAAATCCGCCGACTCTTCTTTTTTCTGCTCGAGAAACCTCCCCTCTCTCGCCTCTTCCATCTCCAGTGGTCCTTGTTCCGCCGCACCCATCAGGCCATCGCTCGTCGCTGTCACTACCTACGCCGTCTTGCTGCTTGCACATAATTACCACTGTAGTATTAGATCGATATCGCTATAAGGAGGCATAGCGTCACCATGTGCATAACTTCCATGCAAGATAATCGCTGTTACCGTCCCATCATCCAGTTCTGAAGTGAGTTGAGAAAGAAACTCACTGGACAAGAAGGAAGAGGAGGATAGTCTCGTGTTCTCCATACTTGTCAACCTTTGTGAAATGATAGATGAACAACAGCTATGTGGTCCATTTTTTCAGCGTGGGGCGATCCAGTCGGTAAGGTTTGAGTGCTAATGGCAACGTTCCGTTCACTACCGCTTCAGCCAGGAGTTGTCCAAAGCGCAAGCCAAAGGGCATGCCATGACCGGAAAAGCCACATATGATCAGTACACGCGGCATTGTTGGCAGGCAATCAACGATAGGATGGCTATCGGTCGTATAATCGAGCAACCCGGCCCAGCGCTGGACGACATGTAATGGTGCAAGAGTAGGAAAGAGCCGTGGCAAGACGGCCTCAATGGCGCTCTGCACAACTGGCAAAGGGGTCATGTCCCACACCCCCATGTCTTCACCAGGAGCGATGGTGTTACATCCACCAATCAGGATCGTACCATCAGGGGTTTGCTGGAAATATTCACCAGCCGTGATGTCGGCTGAAATGCCATGAGAGAACACAGGGGGAACGGGAGCATACGCCAGCATCTGTTCACGCCCTGGGACAATGAGATCAGCCAGTTCTGGCAACAGCTTGCCCATCCACGCATTGGTGGCAACGACCACCGTTGCCGCACGAATCATTCCTCTTGAGGTATGGAGCTGAAGTTGCTGCCCATCGGGAACCAGTGCCTGGACTGCTGCTTGATAGGCTCGTGCTCCCCGACGCAGTGCGGCCTGCGCTAGCCCTCGGACAAAGCGAGCGGAATGGACCAATCCTTGTCCTGGCTTGAAACGTCCACCTCGAATCTCTGAAGAAAGCTTCGTTTTGATCAGAGCCTGGACGGCCTTGCGATCAAGGAAATCGGCAGGAAAACCGTCCGCCTGAAATGCGGCTACTTCCGCACGCAACTGTTCCTCTTGAGCAGTGGTGAGCGCAAGCCGGATGTTGCCTGGCTCACGATAGCTGCACTCGATGGCCTCTTCCTCTAGCACCTGGCGTAAGAGCTGTTGATTGGTCAACGTGTCCGTCAAGACGGCATAGGCAGCCTCGTGTCCCAAGTGTGCAATTGCATCAGCGTAGCCTCCCGCAGGCCCAGCAACAACAAAGCCGCCATTGCGTCCCGTTGCCCCCCAGCCAATAGCCTCTCGTTCAAGCAAAGCCACAGAAACACCTTCACGCGCGAGCCAGTAGCTGGTCGCGGTTCCCATCAGACCGCCGCCGATGACCGCCACATCGACCGAGCGTGGCACGTCGATGGAAAGCTGGACAGTAGGTGCTGTTTGTTGCCAATAGGAAACCGAGTCAGAAGTCGTGTTGTCTCTCTTTCAGAGCGTTGAGCAGCCATTACCGAGGAAATGTCGGTGAAACGATTCCCTTCCACTGCTGCCCATGTTAATCGCCGCGCGACCGATAGGTGTCGCGGGTGCATCTGGCTTGAGCAGCGAGGCCGCTGACACGGTTGTCATCTTGATTACTGCGATTATATCATACACGCTCAACGTAAGATGGCTGAAGCACCTGCATGTGTCTTCTTGAGAAGACACATAGCTCTGGAAGTGCATGGATGATTCGATGTAGATAAATGGAGAGAGCTTGTGGCAACCCTTGCTGAGCATGGTCGCATCAAATGGCAAAATTCCTAGCTGCTGAGACGCAGCAATATCAGATGCGAGATCATCACCGATCACCCATGCTTCCAGATCTGGAATATGAAGTTGATTCAGCGCCTCAAGGAAGATTTTCTGATTCGGCTTCGCTACCCCAAACTCCTCAAAGAAATGACTCTTTCAAGGAGAGATTGCATCACATATTGCTACCATAACCTCATTCATATTTACATCGCCAAAAATCCTGATGGCAACATGCTTTAGCGCCTGTCACATCGGACAGACGAGATCTAACGATCTTGCTCTTCCTCATACACCCAGGCACGGAGAATTGCCTACGCGGTGCTAAAGCCTTGCGTCAGCACGAGTAGGAGTACTCTGTGTAAAAAAGGTTCATGAATGGAGTTTGGTAGGAGTCACAGCAGCTTTTTGATGAAAGTAGCAGGAGTTAAGTAGGAGAGCAGCTTGCTACTATTAATACTGGTACATAGTGATGCAAGCCGCTTTCAGCAGGCTTGATCGCTCGCCGCACGATAGAGCTATTTACACACAAGAAGACAGAGGCAGCAAAGAGAACACAATGAACTAGAAGGAAAATAGATATGCTGAGTCGAACAGCCAATTCCGTGCAAAAGGGACAGAAATCAATTCTTGTAATAGAGAACAATGCTGTCATTCAAGAGATGCTTAAATATTGCCTTACCCTTTCTAACTACCGTTGTTCAATGGTTGATGTGATGCGCATTACGTCCCTCACGTGGGTAGAGAACAGTGCCTATCCATTACTAGACGCAATCACCCTCGATGCCGATATTTACTCAAAGGATTTTCAACATCCTTTGGACTTCATGCATGCATTTTGTGCACGATGGCAAAGCACTTTCATATCTATCAAAATGCCACCGCTTCTCCTTCTCACGACCCAATCCGTGCTCAGCGAAAAACTACAACGAGATGGGTATACGGTCGTAATGAAGCCATTTAAACTTCCTGTTTTTCTCGATGGGTTAGAAACAGCGATGGGGCGAGAATGGGAAGGAGGAACCATCAAGGTCGAAATCATTGAGCCTGCATTTGCATAAGTTGAGCTGAAAACCGCCGATCCTGTATGGCCTGCTGTATCGATGAGGTATCCAACCAGCCCACTATCTCCTCATTGATACGATTACCATTCAGGCCAGGTTCATAAAACAGCGCGACTAATAAGCGATGAGGGCAAGAAGCTCTATGGAGGATGAATGATGCTTGAAGCAGGCAAACAACGCAGTGAAGTTGCACGCATACTCGCGCAAATTAGCGCAGAATACGAATCTGCACAACAGGGCTTAACAGGGCTCTCCTTGGGGTCGTCACAGCATGAGTTTATTACTGCCCGGATGGAAAACATGGGCCAGCTCCATGCGGAGTTACGTGACCTGGTTGGCGATGCAGCCATTGCCATGATTGCAGTTCAACTGGATGGGGGACATGACACAGCTCCGCTAGCACAGCCAGGCCCATAGACGCGGATTTCACTCGCCTGATTGAAGAGCGGCAACAAGAGCATCATTGGTATTTCATCCGAATAGCGTAGAGACGATACGGAGAGGAAGGGGGAGATGGAGGAAAACACGTCACATCCATCAGTTTTTTCGGAAGCAGATCACAGAAGGAAAAAGCATGAGAGAAGAATATCTGACTCCAAGCAGACTTCTCACGGCACGAGCCAGGAAAGCATGCGGGAGGAGATTACGGAAGCTGACCCTCTAGCGGAGGCGCGCAAAAGAGGGGGAGACGCTTGTTTGGAGAAATATGGAACCGAACACTATAGGGTACTGGGGAAAAAAGGTGGTGCTACAACCAAGCAACGTCACGACTCAGAGTATTACCGGCGCATTGGGGCATTGGGAAGAGAAGCGAGGCGTAGAAAAAAGTTAGAACGTCAAGTGTAGAACGACTGGCACGTACACTCTTGAAGAGAGAAGAGGAAAAAAACAGAATTCTGTTCAAGAACAGAATTTGGCATGAGACAACGCTGAATACAAGCGAAGATTTGAAAATTTTTATACATAAAAGGAATAGTAATCGCAATGGTATCACCATTACTCCTTCAAGTCAAAATATTACCAGCCAACCAGCGCGACTGCGAAACGGATACATGTACTGATGGTGCTGGTAGAGAGCAGACCATGCTCTTACAGGAGAAAAGACAAGAGTTTGATATGGCTGTTGACGAGGCATTGGATGGCCTCTCTGGAGTGCAACAGATCCTCAGTATGCTCAAAGTAGAGTGTTTTTCCGTACCGACAGGCGACATCGCACCAGCAGCGAAGCTGAAAGTCCAACGGGCTTCCCATCACTGCAATAGACTTATCGCAGAGATACAAGATCTCTTACAACCACTTTCTCATGATTTAGAGGTACTCAATCTACGGGCAACACGCTCTTCAGAAGTGATCGCATCGAGCAAGAAGAGGAAAGGATAACGCCGATGCAAGGAGCATTGCACAGATCGTCCTCATCAACTGATTGCTCTCTCGTAAAAGGACCTCATCATGAGGGCCAGTGCCTTGCTCCTATCGTCTTGGCCGCGCTTCCTGACGAAGCCTCACAGGGCGTGACACTTGACGAAGTAAAACGCATGTTCAATCGCCTTGAAGGGCGCATCGGAAAGCAGATCAAGGGGCAGCTCTGCCGCCATCCAACCGTGTTGCAAGGAGTCATCCAGCAGCTACAGGCAGATGGTCTCGTAGCAGGTACCCAGCCCCCAAATACATGGAATGAGGTATGCCGTTTTTGGCGTGTCTCTTTTTTCAAGAGGGAGAAACATCACAGGGAGCACTATCCAGGTCGATAGAAGGACCAGGGGGAGCATGCTCTCCTTGTCAGTGGACACGCGCCCAATCGTCCTTCTGTCTCGGCAATATGGAATAGCGAAGCTCAAAAGATGTGTGGAAAAACGGCGGATAGTGAGAGGAGGGAGCGCAATGCATCAGCTTCCAGAGGAGCCAATTATTCCATTAAATCAGGGCAGCCTTCGCGCCATCGATAGCGCCATCATCGGGCATCTCGCTACGCTCAAGGCGAGAAGGCCTGCGCCATCGACTGCCATCCAAAAGTTCCAGACCATCCGTCTGAAGCTGGCACCATTCCTTAGACCCGATGGATTCCCAGAAGGAACCGTCCTCCCACTGTCACAGAATGAATTTCAGCTTATTGAAGAGGCAATCAGGGGATTTAAAGGAAAGATCCGCCACACGATACCACCTTCAAGCAAGCGAGATGCAACGCTCCAAGAGTTGGAAAGGCTGCATCAATATATCCTGTACTCCCTTATTCAAGGCATGCCTTGAGCTACGCCATGATGGAAGCGGAGAGATCGGGATACAGGTCAGAGCAAAAAAGCAAAAGAAAGGAACACTCAATGTGCGCGGTAATCCAACACGATAGTGTTAGTCTTCGTCAACCAAGCGTTACGAGCACATTCCGGTGCTTGAATACTATCGTTGATACGCTTCGCAAGATAGATCCCAGCGAAGTTTCCAGAGGAACGTTACAGTGTCTTCAGTCCAATGTTCTTTATGTGATGGCTTCTATGAGGTATTCATCATTGTGGTCTGCCGAATTTAAAGAGACTATTCTCTCATATTTGGAGCAGGGGCAAAAACATCTACAGGAAATCACGCAATTCGATGCGAGAAGAAAGGAATATTCTTATTTCCTTGAACAATGTACCAGCGCACTCATAAACGCTGTTAAGTGGTGGAGATCCCTGAGCTTGGCGTATTCTATCCCACTCATGCTAGAAGAGCAGGCTCAAGTTCCCTATCATTTGAAGAAAAGAAGAAAAATGATATGAATAATGCAATATTTTAATTAAAATATTGCATGTTTAAAAATAGAAGGAAAATAGAAAAAATGACATGATGATTGATAAACAAAATAAAGGAGGTGGGAAGGATATGAATGATCAGAAGAAGCGGAATATGAGGTGGTATGCAGGCCGTGGTGGGCACTTCTACGACTGGTATGGGCGTTGGTCGGGTCGGATGGAGGATGGAACAGAGATCGAAGTTATGCCCTCTGTGTACGCCGAGCAATTTACTGCATGCCTAGAGCGTATCGGCATGCGGCGTACAAGCTGGTTTGAGATCATGAGCAAAGCTGATAACGAGTGGCAGGAGTGCTGCTGTAGCGGGATCAAGCGGACCACATGGTCTGAAATCATGCGCAAGGCCGACAACGAGTGGGAAGCGTATTGCCGTGTTATGGACGCGTTCGCAGCGGATCATCAGCAATGGCTCAACTATCGCGGATTTGGCGTCTTCATCGAACGGCCTGCAGGAGCTAAAGAGAGGAAATTAACGGTGCCTCTGCTTATAGAGGAACTACCATAATACGTCCTTTGAAAAGATAAAAGGAGAGCTGAATGGCATCTTATCTGTCTGATCATCTCGAATGAGAAAAGCCAGGAGTACCAAAGATGGAAACTACAGAATAAGCGCATCGGGTCCGCCAACCACCCTTGGATGAGTGAAGAGGCTCAACAACAGCTTCGCCTCCATCAGCAAATAAAAGTCAGGTGCTCTGAGGTAGACTTTATCCAATCGGTAGACAAAAAACGAAAGGCAGAGTAAGCTTTTCTCAAAATTCTTAACAAAGGGAAAAAAGAAAAATGCTGACGCTGCCAAAAGGATTATACACGTGTTGCGCCATTTTGAGGCGGTTTTTAGCGAACGCGTGTGGGAATGGGCCAAGGTGCTCCTGATCGGAGCGATCCTGGCTCCTGGAGAGCGAACAGTAACAGCCATCTTGAGAGTGATGGGATGCTCGGACGAAAAGCAATTTCAGAACTATCACCGAGTGCTCAATCGCGCCACCTGGTCGAGTCGAGAACTGAGCCGTGTGTTGCTGCTGTTGCTTGTTCGCCTGTTTGTTGCAGGAAACGAGCCAGTGCTTCTGGGCATTGATGAGACCATTGAACGTCGCCGGGGAAAGAATATTGCAGCACGAGGAGTCTATCGTGATCCAGTTCGGTCGAGCAAGGAGTTTTTTGTGAAAACGAATGGGTTGCGCTGGATCTCGATGATGTTGCTGACGAGGGTCTCGTGGGCACAACGGATGTGGGCCTTGCCTTTTTTGACGGTTCTGGCTCCCTCGGAGCGCTATCATCAGGAGCGCAAGATGCGGCACAAAACCATCACGGATTGGGCGTGGCAGATGCTCCTGCAAGTTGCTCGCTGGTTGCCTGGTCGCGCAACTGGTGGTCGTGGGAGATGGGACGTATGCGGTGTTGGACTTCTTGCTGAAAATCAGCCGCCGCTTGCCCTGTGTGAGTGCAGTGACACGATTGCGTTTGGATGCCTGTTTGTACGAGCCTCCCCCAGCAGTACGAGAAGCAGGAAAACGAGGCCTCAATCCGCTGAAAGGCAAAAAGCAACCCAAGCTGGCGGCTCGCCTCACCGATCCCACAACGCAGTGGCAGAAACACACGCTGTCCTGGTATGGGGGAACGACGCGTGAGATGGAAATTGCCACTGGCACGGCTCTCTGGTATCAATCCCCCATTCCTCCGGTGGCGATCCGCTGGGTGCTCATTCGCGACCCCCAAGGCCAATACGAGCCCATGGCCTTGCTCTGCACCGATCAAGAGGCAGAGGCGGTCCAGATTGTGGAGTGGTTTGTCCTGCGCTGGGCAGTAGAGGTCACCTTTCACGAGGTACGTACACATCTGGGCGTGGAGACGCAACGCCAATGGTCGGATCTGGCGATCCTGCGTACCACTCCCGCCTTGTTGGCGCTCTTTTCGCTGGTCACCATTT
This sequence comes from uncultured Chloroflexia bacterium, assembly GCA_963802635.1. Classification (GTDB taxonomy): domain Bacteria; phylum Chloroflexota; class Ktedonobacteria; order Ktedonobacterales; family Ktedonobacteraceae; genus CAVTLG01. The sequence goes on from CAWDJJ010000002.1 coordinate 1,160,167, forward strand.
TTGCTCAGCAGTTGTTGGGTGAACATCCCTTTCCCATTCGTCAGGCTGCCTGGTATCACAAAGCCTTGCCCACCTTTTCCGATACGCTCGCTTTCGTTCGTCAGCATCTCTGGCCCTCCACCTTTTTTTTGGTGTCGTCCTCAGATGCCGACACCGTTCAAATTCCGCGAGCCCTTTTCGACCGCTTTGTGGATACGCTCGCTTTTGCTGCTTGATGCGTACACATTGCCTAAAAAATTTGGATAAAGTCTACCTGAGTGAGAGCGTAATAAAAGTGGAGAGAGGATGAGTCTATTGATAAGAACATACCTCAGCGGATAGGGGAGTATAAACATGGCGTTAATAAATATGGGTCGGAGAGAAATCAACTGCAAGATCGTCTATTATGGAATTGGCTTGTGCGGCAAAACGACCAATCTGCACTACATTCACCAAGCCGTGAGGCCACAAGATGTTGGTGATATGGTCTCTATCGATACGGAGACTGAGCGAACACTGTATTTCGACCTGCTCCCACTTGAATTGGGAAAGGTGAACGGATTTCAGATCCGCTTTCAACTCTATACGGTACCAGGACAGATCCTGTATCAGCAGACGCGTATATCAGTTCTCAAGGGCGCAGACTGCATAATCTTTGTTGCAAATTCGCAAGCGAGTAAACTGCAGGAAAACATCGAGAGTTTGAACGAGCTGCAAGAGCAACTCCGCCAGATGAACAAAGATGTGTCTACATTCCCTCTGGTCATGCAATGGAACAAACGCGATCTCCAGGATGTGCTCCCTGTATCTGTGCTGGAAAAATACCTCAATCCTTTCCGGGTTCCCGGCTATGAGGCGGTAGCCGTTATGGGCAGAGGAGTCATTGAGTGCCTAAAAGTAGGAATTAACTCGACGCTACGAAAATTGGAATCGCTCTAATAGCCGCATATCTCAAGCCTGAGAGACATTTCAGTTTTATCATCTTGCCCTAAATGGTTCAGCACATCCCGATAGATAACGGTGCGCTCAAATGAACGAAACAAAGGAGTGGAGAAGGAGCATATGAGTGGTTTTTCGAGAGAAGGACAAAATCCTGTTGTAGCTATTGACGAACCGCCAGGGACCATTTGAAGCCAATGGACATCTGATTCAATTAGCTTTCAACTTGTTCTCGCTGAATTATGTATCTCTCAACAATCTCTGTAGTTCTCTCCAGGCATTGCTGATAACTCAGTTTTATCTGAGCTTGCGTTTCAGCATGGCGGTGCTGTTGTAACGACTGTTTCAGATCACTGATATATGATCGAGATCGTCCAAAAAGTCTATCAATTTTCTTTCCCCACCCACGGCATTTTCTAGTTTTTCAACTGCAACGTACACTATTGGTGCAGCCTTGCGCGGGGTTTCTCCGTAGGCATCTATGAGGCACTGTACAGCTTCTACGCTTTCAGGGTTGCCCTCAAGCTCTGCTGCCCTCTCAGAAAGGTTTAACAACGGCTGCATAAGAAGAAGCCAGCAGGCACCTTTGAAAGTAACCCGTGATGTGAAAGCTCCTGATGAGATACTACCTGCTACAAAGCCCATCTCATTCAAACTCGACAGAGCTTGAATTATTTGACCCCTAGCCGAAAACATCTCTATCTCATTTGCTGCGGGTAAGAGGGTTGATACAGCCTCCTGGTGAAGTATTCGTATTATTAGATAAAATGTGACGCTCTCTTCATGACGGACGGATTGCTCATGGATGAATTGTAAAACCCTTCTACGCAAGGGGAGAAGCTTAGGAAGCGGCGGTGTAATACATGATGCTGTTGGTGGTACATCAGGGCAGTCCGCTAAAGGTGCGACATGCATCCACCGATGACCATTGAAACTCCCTCTACCTTTGCAGTAACCCAGGTCTACAAGGTCATTAAGCGCTTGGGCAACACCGAAAACACAGGGATCGCTGTCCCATCCGTAAGTAACCCCTAGCTCTTCAGCGATCCTCTGCTCGGAAAAGAGAAAGTCAACCCGTTCGCGGTCTTCAGGCATTCCCTGTATCATTCTCCAGATACCATCTACCAATGCTGGGTAGTTGTCGATTTCCACTATACCATCCTCCTTATATCAAAAACGTACCACAAATCTATGTGTAACCACTTGCCGCATGGGAGCAGCTTCAAGATTTGAGAACAATCTGTAAGTTAATTAACTTGTTCTATTACAGAGAAACTCCTTTGCAACACCTCCTCTGTACAGGGCACCAACCCAGCACAGAGACGCCTTCTTCCTCTTTTGTTCTCTGCTTGCCTCTTCTTCAAGTGATATCTTTCGTGTTTGCTATGATTGACGATGTTGTCTTGAAGTGCAGTTTTGCTACCGTTGCTAATGCCTGTTGCCCACCTTGAGCCACAATGGTTCGTCCCGTCGTTCCAATTGCTGCAGATGAAGCTCCTTTTGGCAAGATGTGACCGATCTGACGTCCCAGAGACTCTAATCTCCGCACAAATTCCACGCGTGCCAGGATCGATGCCGCTGCAACGGCGAGATCGTCTTCCGCACGGGGGCGCTGTTGCAGTTGGATATGTCGCCCCTTTTGCAAGAGCGCGTTCCGCAAGAAGGAGGCATCCCCAAACTGGTCTGCAATCGCAACGGGACAATCGACCTGTTCGAGCAGGTTTTCGAGTGCCCACGCATGCCCCCAGGCCAGCATTCGGTTCAGATGGCGTATGGTCGCGTAGAGTTCATTATAGCGTTTGGGGGGAATCACCACCACCGCATGTTGACAGCGGTGCTTGATCGCCTCTGCCATCAAGCGCATCTGTTCATCCTTCAGCCGTTTGCTATCGCGTACGCCGAGCGCCTTCAGTTCCGCCTCCATCTGCACATCCACATAGACCGCGGCGATAACCAGGGGGCCAAAATAATCTTCCTTGCCTGATTCATCGATGCCGATGCGTGCGCCTATGGTGGAATGTTTGTTTAGGGACAGCTTCCGGTCACCGTTCATAGGACGCGCTTCATCTCTAGAAGATGCTTTTCGATGTTTCCTCTGCTCTTCGTCACGATGGTCAGGTGGAGGTGTCTCCGTCGCTTGCCTATCATGTGTCTCCTGCTTCCGAGGAGATGCTCCCTGATCACGTGAGGAACTGCCAATGAAACCGTTCCGCAAGGCGTAGGCATAACCCTCTCGCATCGCTAGATGAATCGCTTCAATATCATGAAGAGCGGCTTGCAGGTGCCGATAGGCATCTGTCTCTTGCCCTTGCGCATGCATCACCTTGTTGCGGATACCTCGCCACGTCGCATATAATAGGTCTTTGAGCTTGTCTGCCTGCTGCTTGTCACCGTGCTGGAGATGTTGCGAGAGCGTCGTCAGTGCCATGCTGGCCTGGCCTCTCTTCAGGGCAGCAGTTTTTTTGCTCAATGCAAGAGGATCAAGCCTGGAGGCGAGTTGGAGCAGGAAGCCTTCATAAACACGTGCAAAAGGCATGACCAGGAGTGAGTAATCAGGAAGAGCCGTTTGCGTAGTTTGCAGTGAAAGCAGTGCTCCAGCGGCGGCGAGATAGGTGTCGCGATCCGCCTGAGAGAGAAACGCGTAGAGTTGTTGCCCTAACTGCTGCTCAGCGTAGGTGTGTGCTTGCTGTTGGCGTGCGGGTTGGTTGAGGAGATGCAAGATGATCTCACGTTGCATCTCTGGAACGTAGCGGGCTCCCCGCTCGGCAAAAGAGGAGCCCAGGAGTGTCTCAACCGTCGCACACACGCTCTCAAAGAGGGGAGATGCTTTCCCTTGCACGAGCAACGTTCCAGTGGTGTAGAGGGTCGCGATGACTCGTTCCTGTGCTTGTTTTATCTCCAGTCGCCAGTGTTGTGTCGTATCAGTGCAACGCTGCTGGCTCACATGGCCCTCTTCCAACTGAATCAGTTGCGTATAGATGCGTTCCCATTGTTCCGCAGCGAGATGAAACCGCATGCTTCCACCTGTTACTGTCGATGCCGGAGGCGTGTGCAGGTCTGATTTGGTTGACGAGGGGGACGAAGCGATACCGTCTAGTTCCCGTTTCCACACCTCCAGTGCTTCTCGAAGATCCCCAGAAGTCCCCTGAATCAGAAGCGTACCCGTATGGTAGAAACTCACATGAACCGTACTCACCTGATCGGTGACCACGAGCTGGGAGCCAGAAGGAATTGTCTTCTCTCTCACGAGAGACCAACCTCGTTGCTGTATCAAGGCGTGAAATGCTTCGAGCGCTGATGAAGGTCTCTGCAAGATGGGTTCTCCTTTCCCCAAATGACTTCCTCTTATTTTTCATCGCTTCGTCCTCCAGGATCACGCATGGTCACGAACATTCCCTGACGAAAGCTTGCTCCAAACAAGGACAACGAAGGGGTGCAGACGCTTGAGCGCCTGTCGTGAGCTGCTTTTCTGCACTATGACGAGCTGTATCTTATCATGAACGACCAGTAAAGTACACACGAAATGCTCTATCGTATTCATTCTTTGTTGGGTCGAAGTAACCGACACTCTTGAGAAGTTTTGGAGGAAAGTATTTAGTATGGTCGGTTTTCGCTCTCTTCTCTTCCAGAAGATGCTTCATATTACTTGAAATAACTGCATGTAAACGCATCGTATTTTTACAGTATAATGTATCAATGTATGGTTTATAGATTCATGCATTGGGGAACATGGGCAGTTTTTCCTTGGAGGCCTTTTTATGATACAGGATAATGCTCCCATACCGCTTCCTCACGAACTACGTGAGCAAGTTGTCTCACCTGCCACCTTTGAGCGACAAATGGCTGAACGTGGGTGGACAATAACGCATGTGCGCAAGGTCTATACTGATCCAGAAGTCTTTCGACAACAATGGTTAATCTGTCCAAATGGTACAGGCTATCCTGAACGCACCTTCTACCGCGCGTTTGGAAGCACTCCTTTTCGCAAACTGTTCCGGTATGCGCTCTCTCACGTTCCTTGTACAAGAGAAACGCTGGAGCAGATCTGTCCACAGCAAGCGCTATTTGCTTCCTATCTGACATTCCTACAGGACCAGGAGTGGTTTTCTTCTCATGGTCCCTGGCTTCACCGAGGATCCTATCAGGCACATATCACAAATATAGGAAGAACGCTTGAATGGTACGTTGCCCAATGGTTCCGCCTGACGTATAGTCTCTCCCGACTCGTACCAGTCTACCATGGGGTTCATGTCGCAGAATTGCCGCTTCCTGGTGACCTGGATGTCGTAGCAATACTGGGAAATCACCTTCTCACGGTTGTGGAATGCAAATCGGCGAGTGATGTAGATGAAGCACACTTCTCCTTGTTCCTCCAACGAGTTCAGGCCCTCCGTCCTGATATTGCCATCCTTCTCATTGATACGCCTGCACCATTTCCTTCGGAGCGTATCACGGCCTTTAATACCGCGCTACGTCATCTTGGGCTTCCATCCCTCACAGGGAAGAGAGGCTTCTATAGGGGTATCAATAAAATATATATTGTCAATGTTGAACATAGCATAGCTACGTCTTTAAATGATGTATTGCGCTCCTATATTTGACCATTCATCGCTAAGAATGGCGTATACTCCCTTCTCGAGAGAGTAAGATAGTAAATGATATATGTGCTGTGTGGTTCATTTGTAGGCAATAGAGAGGAAAAAGCTGTATGGAAGGGCAACATGCTCTGTTCATCAAGATGAATGATCGCTGTACCCTTGATGCTGGATATTGGCAATCAGGCATTGATGAAGATCACATCCCTTATCGTTTCATTTCCTCGCCTCAAACGACATTGTATCAGCAACTTCTCACCTATTTGGAAGAAGCAACAAAAGATCAAAAGGCTCCTCCCAAAAACCAACTTCACTTTGGAGAAGTCGCTCTCGCAACTGTAGCAGTGTGTATTCGATGGGGATCTTACCTTGCGGTGCTGATGCGTCAAGAACAACCGCAGTGGCCCCCAGCATCTCATCCCAACATAAGCTGTATCAGCGATGGAGAAATGGCACGCATAAACATCGAAGCGTCAGCAGCTTTGGCCCAGTGGATTGATCTGATGCGCTCAAGCAATCAGCACTTCCGCAAAATGGTCAAAGCTGCCATTCAATTGCTTCCCTTTCCTATCACCCACCTCGATGCGTCTCTCCACTATAATCGCTTCCGTGCCTTGAGTTCTTTCAATTCTGCGAATGGAAGGCAGTATCTCATGCAGGCATTTGAGCGAGATTTCGGGACTGCGTGGGTAGAGCAAGAAAAAGAACGAATTCTTCTTCATCCCACACGTGCTCTGGCAAATGGCATCCTCAACGAGCATTGGCGTAATGGATCAAGCATTGAGGATATCCATGCGGGCGTCTATTCCCCTCCCACACTGCCATTAGCCCAGTGTCGTCTCACTGCAGAACAGGAAACGCTGCTGATGCGGGAAACATCTGAACTCTTTGTACCCACGATCCGGGCACTTTACAATATGGTTGTGAAACCGAGCAACGAAACCTGGCCAGAACAAGCATTACCCCTTGCCATCGCTTTTAAGCCGCCTATTCATTGGTCACTGAGTGAGCAGACTCGTGACATTACCTTACCAGACGCAGAGCCATAGGGTTATACTTATTTTCTTTCATCTCAGACGGGTCCTCGCATCCATGATTGCTACAACCCCTTTACCTGCCAGGTTTGAACAGTTTTATCGCTACTTGCTGAGGCCACATGCCTTCCGTCAGGCGACCAAGCGAGAACATTGACACAAGAAGAATGTCCTTGGTGAGTAAAGATGTGTTTGCCAGTCGTCGCATCCCATACCTGTACTGTGGTATCTTCACTCCCAGACGCGATACGTTTGCTATCGGGAGACCAGGCAACAACATGTACCATGCCCTGATGACCACGGTACGTACAGAGTGTGCGTCCTGAAATGGTCTCCGAAACTTCTACTGTCTGATCTGCCAGGATAGTCGCAAGAGATCTTCCATCAGGGGATAATACGACTGCGCGTGCCCTATTCTGACGGCCAGAAGCATTCTGGAGAAAAAGCTGTTTTTGTGTCGTGGTATCCCAGGTTTCCAACGTCCTATCAAGATTTACAAATGTGATGCCTGTGTTGTCAGGTAACCATCTCATAGAAACGAAACCTCCTTTTGTAAGAGAAAGCCAATCTCTCCCCTCTCCCAATGGAAGAGAGAGATAGTGTGTGAAAATGTTCTCTGCTCTGACAGTATCCCAAACCTGTACAATATATGCCAATGCATCTCCATAAATTTTCCCGATACTGCCTGAAGCAAGGCGCGAACTATTGGGTGACCATGCTATCACATCGACCTTTCCACATAGATCATCTAAGACCCTCTCCTGTCTCGTAGCAAGCGAACGTATTACTGCTGGAGCGCTGCGGTTGCCAAAGGCTATGTACTTGCCATCTGGTGACCAGGCGATGCCTCCTACCGGGCCGGGGATACCTGTATAACTGTCAATCGAGCAGGGTGTCCCCGCCGTGGATTCCCATATGTGCATTTGCTCGTGGTAGTCTGTTGTGGCAATACGAGTTCCATCAGGTGACCAGGCAAGCGCAGTTACTGAGGACGAATGGCCACGGTAGATGCAACTGCGCATGTTCCCTCGGAACGACCTTTGATACGCATTTTCCAGAGCATTTGCAAAAGCTTCAACGCTGACAAAACGCCGGTGTGGATCTTTCGCCAGAGCCTGGAGCACCACCTGCTCAATATCAGGTGAGAGCGTTGGCATAGTATTGCGTAGCAGTGGAGGTGCTGTATTGGCCTGTTGATACATCACCTGTAGGATGTCTCCGTGAAAAGGCCGTGTTCCACACAGCCATTCATACACCACAATGCCGAGCGCATATTGATCACTTGCTGGGCGCGGCTTTCCTCGAATATGCTCAGGAGCCATGTAATGTGGCGTGCCAGCCGTATCGAGCGTCTTGAGAGAAGTGGTCTGATGAGCTGCGACGGCGATCCCAAAATCGCTGAGTATGACCTCGTTGTTTCTTCCCAGAAGCATATTTTCTGGCTTGATGTCGCGGTGGATCACGTTGTTGGCATGAGCGTACTGAAGAGCAGATGCCACCTGCTTCACATACGAGATGATAGTAGCCAGGGGCAGGCGATGGCCTCGTGGAAACGCATCGCGTAATGTGCCATGCGGAGCATAGTCCATGACAAGAAATGGTGTGGTATCATCTACTCCAAATTCTAAGATACGAATGATAGAGGGATGATGAAGCAGGGAGATGGTACGTGCCTCTTTGAGAAATTGTTGCATTTCCTGCGATGAGACACTCTTCCGCAACATTTTGATGGCTGCAGACGTTTTGAGGTACCTATGCTCTCCCAGGTAGACTTCTGCGAAGCCGCCTGCCCCTAATTGACGAATGAGATGATAGTTCCCGAGTTGGCGGTGGGTACCCTTCGTCATCAATTGTTCCTGCCTATTTTCGCCTCTCATCTGTCTGGGTATCTCCTTCTCTCGCTTCTACGAGCGGCTCCTCCTGCTCATCAGATCTTTCTCGCCTCGTGCTTGTCAAAGAAGTCGCTTCTATAGTATGCTGCCACCAACATATTTCATTCCTGCGCCTTGGAACGGCCTTTGCACTCTCTCGAAGGTGTCGAGGAGAGAAGCTCAATTGCTGTGGAGATTTTTCCGACACGGAGAAAATCTGCTACCAGCAATAGGTTTGACCAGATTAGGCGAACAAAGATGCAAAACCTTTTTGGAGATTAGAAGAGATCGATGATACTGCTCTTGTCATCTCCATTTTGTGACGGGACGCGATACGAAAATCTTGCGATGTCATTTGTGGTTCTGTCATATCTATAGTCAGTCCTATATTCTAAATGAGCAGACGATATGCTCACGCTGATACCGAGAGAGCAATTATCCTGTCATGAGAATGTATACAGTCTTGTTACTCCTCCTCGTCATATTGTTGAATATTTGACAACGATATGTTACAATAAAAAGGGTGTTTGTGCAAGTGGAGAAATTTCAGTTAGGCGTCTTTCTGAAAAGGGCACGGGAAAGCCAGAACTTCAGTACTCGTGATCTGGAGAAACGTGTCAGGGAAAGCGAGCATGATAGTTCGGTGACGGCAAGCCAAATTAATAAGATTGAAAATGGCAAGACGAATCCTAGCCTTCAAACACTACAGAAAATTGCTGCGGCACTCGATCTCCCTCTTATTATTGTTCTTGATGGGAGTGCCATGAATCCCGATACTGTTACCGTTGTATCAACTCCTGAAGTTGCTCAAAAGTTGCCTCAAACGCTTCAGCGTACAGAGTTGATACAATTATTGCTGTTGTGTCAGGAATTAAACGAAGAACAGGTTTCTGCTATTTTAGGGGTGGCTCGCTCCATCAGCGGCTTTACCCAGCCACTTCATAAGGCTCAAGCACCACAAGAAGAGGGGAATGACTCCTAAAATAGCAGAAGCCTCGTTCATCGTCGAAAAGTGACATGTCTTGATCCAGTGCTAGTTATCTTCTCTTCAGTATTCTTGGAGGTTACGAATATTTAGAGGCGTAGCAACTTAGATCGTTCGGTAGCTGTTTGCAATGAGTCATGCTCGCTGATGATGAGACGGTCTCTTTCAACATTTCAGTCAGTATCATATACTCTAAACGAGAAGCGTGAGTAGGCAGATGAACCCTCCTCTTGCTCGGAGGGAGAAGACAGGTGAGTCTTTCGAAACGCCACAGAAAATGAGAGCAACACGATGGCTGGAAAACAATTACAAGCGGTGCTTCACGTGTTTCGTAGCTATATCCTTCAGCAGAACTGGTCTCTCTCCGAAGAGCGAGAGATCCAAAACGGAGTTCAACTTCTCGTGACTGATGGGATCACAAGCATTACCGTTGACTGTTACACCAATGGAAACGCGCTTATTCAAGGGCCGACGGGAGCATTGAAGACCAATCTGCAAAACTGGTGGAAACAGCGAAAAGCATCGCCAGCGTCTCCTTTGTTTGAGGAGGCAGACCTTTCTGCCACGGTGAAAACAATTATAGAGGGGTTTCGTGCCTTTGCAGTTGCCCAGGGATGGTCTCCAGCTGGCAGAATGATCCACAATGGCATCTATCAACTGCGCCTCACCAATGGTGACGTCACAGTTCCCATCAATGTGTATCCAACCGGAACGGTCCTTATTCAGGGCAATCCCAATGAGATGCGTAGTGTTGTTGAACAATGGTGGCAACAGCGATCACAACCCCCGCTTGTGAGTCTTTGGGAACAACTATCTCCTCCTGCTGAGGAATCGCTAGAGCAGACTCCTCTGCCGTTTCCCTCGCCTTCACCGCAGGAGAAGGTGATCGTTGCACATATAGGGACAGATGAGGCTGGAAAGGGTGACTACTTTGGACCGCTGGTCATCGCTGGTGTTTACGTTGATGAACAAACGGCATCGCAGTTGCTCACTGCTGGTGTTCGTGATAGTAAGTTACTCCCTGACACGCTCATTCTCTCACTTGCTGAAGAGATTAAGGCAATCTGCCAGGGGAAAGGGCATATCCTTTCTTACTCCCCCGAGCGCTACAATCAGGTCTACAAGGAGACATCAAATCTCAATCTCTTGTTGGCGAGAGCGCATGCTCAGGTTATCGCACATCTTCAGAAGAGAACAGCGAGCATATATGCTCTTGTTGATCAATTTGGAGATGCGTCATTGGTACCCACGATGTTGCAGAAAGTGGGTTGCGATATCGATCTCGAACAACGACCCCATGGGGAAGAGGATGTTGCAGTTGCTGCTGCCTCCATCGTCGCCCGTGCTGAATTTGTAAAGCAAATAGCTAACCTCTCCAAATTGGTTGGCATCTCCTTGCCAAAGGGAGCCTCAAATCCCGATATTGTCGCTGTGGGACGGGAAATCGTCGCGAGAGCAGGCCAAGAAACGCTAGGGAAAGTGGCAAAGTTGCATTTTAAGACAACGTCGGCCATTCTTCAGCAAGCACACCCGTAGAGCTGTAAGAGAAGTCAGAAGAAAACTGTGATGTAGTTCACTGACGGTTTTTCTCTCATCTCCTATCATGGAAACAGATACCTTCTGTTCATCGTCATGCGTTTTTTGTAGCATTACCCAAATTGTTCATCCGGAGAGGAATGCTATAATGGCTTTTGAGAACCAACGTGGATCACGTCACATTGATCCAGCTTTTCTTGCATCGCTTCCCTTGTTTTCTCATGTTCCCTCAGAACTTCTTACATCCATTATTGATGAAGATGTTCTACGGTATTATCAGGATGGTGATGTCATCATGTATCAAGGGGATCGCGCTGATGGTCTTTTCATGCTGCTTCATGGGCAGACACGCATCCTGACCGATGGGATCTTTCTCGTGACTCGTAGCCCTTACGATATTCTGGGCGAATTAGCGTTTATCAACCAGACCGTTCGCAATGCGACAGTCATCGCGCAAGGGACCGTCCAGGCGCTCGTCTTACATGCTTCTCTTGTTGAGCATCTGATGACCAATACCATCTTTCTGCGCAACGTGCTGCGTTTGGTAGCAGCAAAGCTGCACGAGGCGACAAACGAACGTGCCTTTCATTTTCGGAATGAACAACTCCTCTTTCATGAATTCCGCGCTCATCTTTCACCGGAGATCGTTCAACGTCTGCTCGCGACGGGCAAACAGTATGGCATGCCTCGTTTTATTGATGCCGTTCTTCTCTTCGCAGATATTCGTTCATTTACAGAGCGATCAGCAACGATGACGCCCGAACAACTCGCTCAGGAGTTAAATCCGTATCTGGACGCCGTTGTTTCTGTCATCCATCGTCACGAGGGTATGGTGGATAAATTTATTGGGGATGCCGTATTCGCCCTTTGGGGAATCGCACCGGGTGAAACTGATCCCATTCAACAAGCCTTTGCCTGTGCAAAGGAGATGTTCACTACGGCTGCCTCGCCTCTCCTTCGGTGGCAATCCTATTACTCTTGGCATTGGACTGAATGCTGGCCGGGTTTTTATCGGCAATGTCGGAGGAGAGGGAAAAAGACAATTTACTGTGTTGGGGCACCCAGTCAATCTGGCTGCCAGATGCGAAAGCGCCACAAAAGAATTACAAGCCGCTATTGTCATGGGAGAGGATTTTGCGCTCCGTTTACCTGCATCTCTCATCTCGTCTTTCTGTAAGCATGAACAGATCTCTGTCAAAGGTGCAGGGCTGCAAACACTCTATGCTTATACACCAACAACGGGAGGTGAAAAAGGGAGCTTGTATGAGTTGGAATAGACAGCGGAGTGCCGATCGTATTCAGCGGCATCTTCAGGGCATGCAACCGATCAACGTCAGTGATTTCACGAAAAATATGGACCTGGAGCGGGTTGTCTCTGAGAATCAATGTAAACGGATCTTTGGTGCTCATACGTATGCAACCCTGACAAATTTTGCGCAGATGGCTTCATCTCCACCTGAGGGGGAGGGGTACAAAGATTGGATCATTGCGCTTCATCTCTATCAACAGGAGATCTTCCATATCGTAGAACAGGTCTTTGGGGGCTATTTTGTTCACTTTCAAAGTGCAAAGCTGCATGCCTTGCTCTATCAACCCTTCCGCGACCCATCCGTACTCGCAGCACGCGCGGTCTTACTGCAATGTGTACTCGGCGATTTTGTGCGAGCAGTTTTTCACCCAGTATTTCCTCACTATGGGAAAACGATGCTCGCCAGTGGAGTGGATCTTGGGATGACGATAGCAACAAGTAATGGACTCAGCAATGACAGAGAGTTACTTTTCATTGGTTCAGCGGCGAATTACGCGGCAAAGATTATTGACCAGAGTGACGAGTATCCGCGCATAACCCAAAGGATCTATCATGCTCTGCCAAAAGAACTACAAAACCTCTGCCACCCAGCGGGTACTCTGCTCAACACGCCTCTTTACGTTCTCCGAATTCCTGAGCGAGGTATGTTCGCAAAACTTCTTCATAGCTACGGCATCAAATGGCGACCAGAAGACAGAATACAGCATCTTCTCCAAGAGAAACAGAGATTGTCTCTTGCACCTATCACAACACACGCAGAAGCGCCCCTCGTCGATCTCAATGAACTGAGTATCTTGAATAATCGCCGGGTGTTTGCCGCTTCCCTCTTTGCTGATGTTTCGGGCTTTACTCGTTATGTTGCAGAAGCGGAGAAAAATGGAACGCAAGCACAAGCCCTTCGTGTGCTCCATGCAATTCGTGAAGAGATGGCCTGCATCGTCAGGCTAGATTTTCCTGGGCTACGTGTACAGTTTCAAGGAGATCGAGTCCAGGCGCTGTTTGTCGGGGAGGAACAAAAAGTGGCACAGCGTGCTGTGCAGGCAGCTATAGGACTACAATCCTCAATGGAGGGGCCGATCAAAGAATATCTTTCCCTGGCTCGTCCATTGCATTTAGCCATTGGCGTTGATCTGGGATGGACGCTCGTATCGCGACTGGGGGTACGGAAGTATCGTGATCCTATTTGCATTGGGCAGCCCGTAGAACGAGCTGCTGCATTTGAGGAGGCAAGTGAAGGTGGACAAATTGCTATCTCACGACGCCTCTATCAAGCTTTGCCCACTGATCTCGGATACCACTTTAAGCGAAATAAGGAGGCTCAATGTTATGTTGCAGCTAATTTGATCGAAAGGTCTATATCAAGTGCCTAGCTGAACGGTACTTAAGTTATTCCGCTTTTGTATTGCCTGAAAAGAATTACATTCTTATGAAGAGGCTTTTTGGAGCATATGGTCCAATCACTTCCTCAAAAAGATGATTTTCATAATCCACTCTTCATAAATTGCCAATAATGACTCTAATATGATTATCATATCGCGGCTACTTAGTGGGTCACGCTGCAATTAACCTTGCTATCAAATCGAGCCTTTTCAAGCTTGGAGAGCCTTCTTACGATAACAAGGTTATTTGTGAACTGACCCACTAAGTGGGTCAGTTGCCAATTCAGTGGCATTCCACGATAGCTGCAAGAGCCTCTTATAACTATACAATGACTCGTCCTATACTGCTATAGATGGAGAGTGACCCACTGCTGGCATGGACAAAAGAGATGAAAACAGTATCCAACTTGGTAAGATATAAACACATAAACGTATTAATGATAAATATTTCTCAAAATATGACGAATATACCCATATTTCGAGAAATATACCCATATTACTTGACAAATTACCCTCAAGATTGTATTATTTGGGTATGAAAAAAGAGATTTCACAATGGGCAACAGTCCTTGATATCATTGAAGCAGGACTGAGCAAAGATATAGACAAAATGCGAAATTATGCATCGTTACTGGCTGATCGACTCGATGAAGACGGTGACAAGGCAATGGCAGTTCGTGTTCGTCGCGTTTTGGAAACCGCTCAGACGCAAAGAGCACCCAGAGGTGGCACTGCTAGTTTATCAACTGCGCAAGCCGCATTTGCACCGGTAGACCCAGAGAGCAGAAGCGCCTTCGTTGATGAGATTAAACCTAGTGTGGAGGAACCGCCTATTCTTAATCAGCAAATCTTCCATGAAGTCGACCGTTTTATTCAACTACAACGATACGCAGATCAATTTGTTCGTGAGGGAATTCCCGCCCCACGATCACTTCTCTTGTATGGGCCTCCAGGATGTGGCAAAAGCACAACTGCCCAATACGTTGCTAAAAAGCTAGGTTTGCCCCTTTTTATTGTCCGTTTAGATGCTGTAATGTCCTCTTTTCTTGGCACAACAGCAAAAAATCTTCGTATGGTATTTGAGCATACTGCACGTAGAGCAGCGATACTATTTCTTGATGAGTTCGATGCTCTGGCAAAGATGCGTGATGATTCCAACGAGGTTGGAGAAATTAAACGTATTGTCAATAGTCTAATCCAGAACATGGACGCCTTTCCTCGGTTATATGTAATTGCCGCAACTAATCATGAACATTTACTTGATCCTGCAATCTGGCGTCGGTTTGATGTTGTTATTAACTTGTCTCTACCCGAACTTGAAGAACGTACGGCACTTTTGCATCAATTCCTTGGACAGCAGAAGATTGACGAAAATAACTTACGTTGGATTGCTATTGTAACTGAGGGATGTAGCGGTTCTGATATAGCACAAATAGCTATGCGCACCCGTCAAGAAAGCGCATTAGTTCCTGATGCGTCTGTCTTGCATCTTCTCGTGAGGGAAGTGTGGCGACGCTTAGACGGAAATAAGCTAACAACCAATGTTCTTACAGAAGATAAGTCAGCCCTTGTTAAATTCATTGATAGTCGTACGAATGACAAAGTCCCCGCCAAAGCGATGGAGGAGATGACAGGAATTTCAAATTCAACCGTAGCGCGTATCCGACGTGTAAAAGGAGATACAACTATTCATGGTAGATGATTTACGTTATCCCGCATTGATTGTTATGCCACCTAATGAAGATTATGTAAAGCGCCCAAGTGGTGGTGGTGGACAGCCTCAAACTTTTGCTGATGTAGAGGAAACACGTGTAAAAATATTAGATGCATGTAAAACAATGAAAGACCATTTGCATGAGGCGGAACAGACTGGTCAGCCTGTAGGTATCGCACGACTTAAGTTGCGCGATAATGCTGTAGCGAAGAGCCACAGACCACGGGAGGCTTTTACGCAAGATACTTGTCCTGTTATTGGAGACCTCAACGAAATTGGAGAACTAGCGGTTTTAGTGACTGAATCCAAATTAGATAGGCTTTCGCGCAAAATACGTTCATTAGACTCCAATGGTTCTGCGCACCTTACAAGTATTGAGTCTTTCGCCTTAATAGGATTGGAGCGAAGATTTCCTACAGATACTCAATCCGCAATAAGTCACCATTTAAAATATCATAAGCAAGCATGGCTACGAATCAGACTTCCAAGATTACACCTTTTTGGCCAGATCTTTCAAGAAGAATTGGAACAAAAATTGCTCATGCTTGTGGGAAACGAAGAGAAACCCTATCTGGATCAAGGCGATTTTGTCGTATATGCTGTTAACATTCACAGCATGGATCAGGCAATGGAGATCGCGTCATTACAGTTTATTGATCGACTTGATCTCATGCCAATATATGTGCCTTCTAGCAATGCAGTAATCGATGTAGCAAGCTTACGGCTGGCAACGAACAATAGGTCTAGCGACTTGCCTATTGTAGCAATTGTGGATACTGGTATTGACCCTAGAAGTCCATTAGCGCCTTTGATATATGCCCGAAAGAAATATGTAGATGATTACTACTATAACCCGTCGCATGGTACAGCGGTAGCAGCATTAGCAGCAGCGCAAGAAGGTATTGTGAGCAACGAATTAATTCCTCGCTGCCAATTGCTTGATGTTACAATAGTCCCAAACACAGATGAAGACGCTGGACCAACTGACACATTATATGAGCATACATTGGTATATCGATTAGAGGAAGCACTTGAGAGTTACGGCAGCGTTGTAAAGCAGTGGAATTTGTCTTTAGCTACACCAACAGGGAGCCGTCCTACAGGATTCAGCTATTTAGCAATGGAGCTTGATAGACTTCATAAACAGTACGACGTAACATTCTACTGCTCTCCGGGTAATTGCGAACTACGATCTCTGTGGCCACCTACTATCAGCGATACTTCTTCTGACTGGATTGCTCCTCCTGGAGATGCTTTATGTGGTGTTACAGTAGGGTCATGTACACCAGACGATTCTCCTGAAGGTGCACTCGCCCCTGGGAGTGCTCCTTCCCCGTTTTCGCCTCATGGTCCCATCGCTTACAGCGTCATTAAACCTGATCTGGTAGAGGTAGGAGGAAATATTGGAGGAGATGGTATCACGCGTATTGGAGTGAATACAATTCAGCCAAATGGAGAAGTACTCGTGGATGTTGGAACAAGTTTCTCAACTCCGCGCGTTTGTGGTGTAAGTGCAGAATTGGCTGCTTGTATTGCAAGGAATGGAGCCAATGCATCAAACACACAGTTGTTGACAAAAACTTTACTATTACATCACGCTTCAATACCACCTGTGCTAGCTTTGGGCTTATACCTTCCCGATTTCTATGGTTATGGCAAACCGGCCTCATTAGAAAACATGGCTGGCGATCCATTTTGGCGCAGTACGTCCCTCATTTGCGGGCGCCTCTACCCCAATGGCGAAGATCTTGTAATTGATGATTTCCCATATCCTGATGGCTTAAGCACTGATAAAGGTTTTGAGGGTAAAATATGGATTACAATGGCTTCAGAACCTATTATCGACCCATCATTTAAAGTTGAGTATGCACGCTCAAATGTGGATGTCCATTTTGGAGTGATGAAGCAAAATCGCCACAAAGAGCAGTTCTTTGGTCAAGTTAAATGTGTTCATTCAGGGCCTGGAACATCATTAGCTAGAGAGCTACATAAATGGTCACCAGTGAAGCAATATAGAAATCAGACTCGCATGTTCTGTTCTGGAGACCGGTGGCGGCTCCGTGTCGAGATGGCCTTAAGGGATAAGGAATCGGATGCAATAAAGCAAAAACGGCAACAATGGACAGACTTCCCGGTTGATATCGTACTGGCTGTGACTATCGTTGATCCAAATCAGTTCGTGCAGGTTAATAACCAGATGTTTCAGAAATGGCGAGCAAGAGGCTATATTCCTACACAAATTGGCATTGTTCCTCGACTGCGAACTAGATTTTCTTACTAAGAGATATCGTTTGATGAACTTTGGAAAACTGTTAGCAGAAGAGTCCCATGTGTAAGGTATGACTATACCAATTTTGGTGATATCCATACCTTACACAATACTGAGAAAATTTGTTCCTTCTCAAAAAGATTTATCTATTATACGCTTACTTATAGGGCTGACGAACCAAATATCCTAGACATATCCTATGGTCAGAGTGTAGCCGCAACCGAAGCCACATGTCCGGCTAATCGTGCAACCCACTCTCGTAATCCACCACCGGATTGCAATTCGGAGTATGCTCCCTGTGGGCCATCTGTATCAGAAGAGAGCAGCAGAGTTGACGCGTCGTAGAGGCCTTCCTGGACGAGCCGCTGGCACAACAACTCATAACGACGAGCATAGGAGGAGCCACGAAAATCAGCGAAGATGTTGAAATGTTGCTCCTCAACACGGACGGGTGTGTGCACTGCTGGACAGTCTTGCAGCAACATGAGGTATCCCATAAATGGCTTTGGGGAGGTGCCAAATGCCCCTTCTCGAAAGGCGGTCCAGAAATCGACAGCCGTTCCTATCGCCTCTTCACAACGATTGTTAAAGTTATTGCCGAATGAGCCTACCTGCGACTTGAGCTCAAGTGCTGCGACCAGTCGCGTGCTCTTCTCAGCATGGTGAACCACTAGCAAATCCCACATTTTCGTTGCGCGATAAAACCCGGGAAGGGTTACAGGAGCCCCTCTTTCGATGAACACACTCTGCGATGGAAGCCCATTTGCAATCACGATATTTTGAATGAGCCTCACGAATCCGTCCATGTTCGTTCCAGCAGTACTGCGTCCTCGGTTTCCCTGATCCTTTTTTCCTTTTAATGCCTGATTCGCAGCTGCTTGTTCCCCTGATCGCCAGAAGTGAGCGACGGCTTCCCTGGTCTGTTCTTCGTAATTTGAGAGATCAAGACCCACAACGTCTCTCCTTTATATTTCTTCGCATGCTTCCACTTCTTCCAGGAGCAGCCTGCGTTCGGCATCCGTGATGTGATAGAGTTCAAAAGCCACCTCATCACAAACGCTCACATCTGCTTGCTGTGCCGCTTGTCGAAGGCGTTCACGTTGCATGGCAGAGACCTGCTCCCAATGAGGAATAGGAATCCTACGAATGTTTTGGGCTTGAAAGCGGAAGTAGCCTCCACGCATTTTGACGGAGTAATTGGCCACAAAGAACTTGGCGACAGATGAGCGCAACAGCGCCTGGAGAGCTCGGAGGTCCCAGGTGGAAGAGGTCACGACATAGAGATTGTGATGCGGATAGTAATGCCCTTCATCATAGACGACATGAGGTGTGCCTTTGATATCAGGAATGAGCAGCTTGGGCTGATAGGTCAGTGGCTCAGAGATTTTATCGATGGTGCGATACCAGGCCCGGGGATTTTTTTTTGCCACATGGCGTTTCTTCAAAAGCTCTTCATGTGCCAGAAGATAGGCTTTGAGACGTGGGTATCTCTCAAGACTGAGAAGCGTTCCATGTACGTCGAATGGGTTGACGATGACGTTTCCTGACCAAGTGATCTGTCCTGTGTGGATATCCTCTGTCATGAGCAACGGAAGCTTGCGATCCTCTTCAATGGGCAAAAGCTCTTGCGAACCTATAAAGACCGCATCGCATCCCGTTGCCACCCCAATGCCGACCTTGCATCCTGCCTCTTCCAGCAAAGGAAACTCCTCCTCCAGGCGAAGCAACAGCAGTTGCTCCTCTGAAGATGCACTCAAGATCCAGGGCTGTGATCGCGTTACCACGTTGGTGAGCACCTGAACGGAAGGGTCTGTCGATGCGTTGGGCTCTAATCGCAGTGTTGTCGCTAGTGTTTGCAAAAATGTTGCATCAAGGTGGGGACGGCGAACAATGGAAGTCTGTGTGCCTTTTTGTGCCGTGATAACCGTGATTGCGGGATACGCGGTGACGTTCGTTTGGAAAGCATCTGTCCCGGTCATATCGACATAGTAGCGCAAATGGAACCGCTGGGAAATGAAATCTCTCAATGGCCCGCCATACCGGTTTTTCATCCATCGATCAGAACAGATGAAGGAGAGGCTTCCATCGGTTGTGAGAAGTGAAAGGCTTCGTTCAATAAAGGGGATGTAGAGATCGGCTCGATCATAGATCGTTCGATACCGTGCTCGATAGTGAGCAATGAGCGCATCGGGGAGCAATTCTTGCCGGACGTATGGTGGGTTCCCAACGATATGCGTAAAGTGCTGGGAGAACTCGGTCAATAAGAAATCATCATGAACGAGCCAGGCATCAGCAAGCTGGAGCGCCTCTTGCTGCCTGATATTTCGTTCTTGCAAGAAGAGGAGAAGCTCGCTTCGTATCGAGGTGAAGGTTTCTTGATGTAATTCGACTGCGCGTATCGCGTTACGCAGCAGCGGTACGACATTGAGGAGGGGACCATGGTGTAGAATAAAGGAATCCAGCAAACGTCCAATCGCCACAAGAAGAAAATCGCCCTGACCAAACGATGGTTCGAGCAACGATGCCTGAGTCAGATCCTCTTCGACACAATATCCAGCCAGGTCCAGCATGAAGTCCACGACTTCTCGTTTGGTAAAGATCGCACCACGCTCGGCTGCTTGAGATGATGAGACGGGAGTGACACACTGTTGATCCTCTGGAAAGGGCAGGTCAAGCCCCTCAAGGGTATGCTGAACGTAGGTCATACTTTTCTCGACTCTTTGATAAAGAATACAACGTCTCCTGCAAACAGAGGAGACGAATGCAGCCACCGTTTGTGCTTTGCGCTACATACTACCTGTTGAGGAGAGAGATTGCAATAGGAAAAAAGTGTTCGCGTGACGCTTCTCTAGAGGATCACCCTCATATTCGTGTATGCTTCTCTCTGGGAGCAAACCGATTTTTCTCGTAATGCGTGTGCTCTCCTGTGTACAATAGAGCTGCATTCAAGTACAATACAAAAAAATAGGCGCTTATAGAAGCATGGGAAGGAGGCCCCTTGGACGTGCAACAGAACTCACCACTCAACTCGGACATCACGCTGCGCTTGCAGCAAATCATTTCTAACTGGGGTGGAGCTGGGCGGGGCGAGCCGCTCTCGGTACTCCATAGTCAATGTATCGATGCGGTAGGACGTGGAAATACCTTACTTCCTGCACAACTGCTCTTCGTTTCAGATCTCGATTTAACGCACCTCCGGACGGCATTTCGACGTTCCACTGGCGTCGGCAGAAATGCAACCATTGAGTTTCGCGTGGCCCCGACTGGTCGGTTTGATACCGCCCTCGTTCCCGTCGGGCGTGCTGGAGCGTTTCCAGATCGGTTTGTGCTTGCCATCGATGACGCATTGATACTCCAGGACCAGGTTGCTCTCTATGGTCATGCCGTTGGGCATTTGCTCTTGAACTATCAAGAGCAGCAGTTGGGACAACGACCACAGCTTGACCCACGAAATGCCTTTGCGCATGCCGATACCATCGCCGAGCTTCGTTTACTAGAGGCCGTCAGGCAACCCTTAGACCGTCGTGTGCTCGAAACCTTTCCACTGCTAACCAGATTGCTAGAGCCCCCAGAAGAGTCGATAGCCGCTTTTGATGCGGCCACGCTTGGCCTGCGCGATCTGCTCACGAAGGCAGGTTGGGTGGGACAACATTTGCAGATGCATCACCAACTCACCGCTGGTCGTGTCTATCCTAGCTCTTCGCGTCGAGGGACGCGGCTCTATGTTGACGCCTTGCTACGCGCTTCTACTTCATTACCTATAGCAGTCGTCCATACCATACGAGCAACCGAAACAAGAGAAGACGCCATTCGGCGTATCCAGGGCTATGCTCGCCGTTTGGCGGTCCCTTTTGCCTATCTCCTTGATGGACAAGGGGCGATTCAGGAATTCGATTGGTCGATTTCCCCAGAACCCGTCAGCACCATGCTTTCTGCGTTTCCAGGACGTGAAGCGCTTTGGGATCGTTGGACGACAACCCTCCAACTTGTTGATCCCAGGCACAAGCGCGCGCTTCTCTGTTCCTATCGATACAGCGGAAGTCGCCGACCTCGCTATTATCAGGAAGCCGCTATTAATAGTGCGGTCATTGCTGTTCTTCAGTCACTTCAGGGCCTGAAACCTCCTCGTATCCTGTTGACGCTTGCAACTGGAACAGGCAAAACACAGGTGGCCTTCCAACTGCTCTGGAAGCTGAAAAGGGAAAGGGCAGTAAGAAATATCTTGTTTGTAACGGATCGTGATTTCCTGTTGACCCAGGCGATGGAGAATGAGTTTGCGCCCTTTGGAGATGGACGCTATCGCATCCAGGGAGAGTTATCTACCGCATACGATATCAATTTCGCCACGTATCAAGGGATTACTAATGCTGACCATTATGGCAGGAGTCGTTACCTGGACTATCCTGCGAACTTCTTTCAGGTTATCGTCGTTGACGAGTGTCATCGTGGAAGTGCCAATGAAGCCTCGGCCTGGCGTCGCGTCCTGGAGCATTTCTCTGGTGCTATCCAGATCGGTTTGACGGCCACCCCTCTCAGCACAGAAACAGTGCAAACGGATGACTACTTTGGCGAGTCGCTTTACAACTATTCGTTGCGTATGGGTATTACTGATGGGTTTCTTGCACCCTATCGCGTGCGCCGTATCCTTATTGGTCAGGAAGCAGAAGAAGAGACGTTGACATCGCCAGGTGAAGAGCAGGTCGTAGAAGAACAGGCAACCGTCGAGGTCTCTGTAGATGAAGATGAGTTTTCCGTCATCGATATTCCTATCTCGATGGAGACACCCGGAACAATGATCACCTATACGAAGCCGATTGCTCAGCACTTGGCAGCCTTTCTTCAACGGACAGACCCTTTAGCCAAAACGATTGTGTTCTGTGTTAATCAGGCGCATGCTGAGGCGATGCGTGTAGCACTCGAAGAGGCTTGCGCTGCCTTCGCCCCTGGAAACGCGGACTATATTGTGCGTATTGTCTCGGACGAGGGACCAGAAGGCAAACGTGCGCTCGGAAACTTCACGACACCAGACGAAACGTTTCCGGTCATTGTGACGACCTCAAAATTGCTTGGGACGGGAGTCGATGTACCGACATGCAAAAATATTGTGTTAGCGCGACCTATTGGCTCCATTGTCGAGTTCAAGCAGATTATTGGGCGTGGAACGCGTTTGTTTGAACCCCAAAAGCGCTGGTTTACTATTCTGGATTATGCAGGCACGATCAAGCACTTTTTTGATCCGGACTTCGATGGTGATCCAGAGCTAGCAGAAAAAGAAACCCTCATAGTAGAACCTGTGTCTCAGGAAGAAACAATATCCTCGGAAGAAGCTTCGTTATCAAATGAAAGCGAACCGTCTTCTCCTCCTGAACCTCAGCAACCTTCACGTTCTGAGGAAAATGCACAGGATCAGGTAAGTGATTCTTGAAAATGAGCATGTACCATCACCTGTCACAAGTTCTACACCAGAACAACCTGTTTCCCCGGATGTATCACTGGAAGTCCATGAGCAATTTGAAAACTACCAGTCTGACATAGCATGCACAAGTACACCACCACCTTCAAGTGGTACTTCTTTTCATGCATCTAATGGACGTGAAGATGTAGAGGGAACTGCGAACGAGTCTGTTCTGAGTGAAGCAGATACAACTATTCATATCCCTCTTTCTCCATATGAAGAGACACCTGCAAGCATTGAAGAAACAGATCTTATTGATCCTGCAAATCCTCCTCCTGGTCTACCAGTCGTCACGAGGCAAACGCGGAGCGGACGCACATTTAAAGTGATTGGAGAGATCGTCTACGAATTGATGTCAGATGGCAGTACGCTGCGACGAGGCTCCTCTCGTAAGCAGACCATCACAACAATCCACGATCTGGTGAGTACTGCTGCAGACCTACGTGCCCGTTGGCTTATCGATGAGCAACGCAAAGAGATTCTGAATAACCTGGGAGAAGAGGGCATCGATCTAGGCGAACTGGCGTATTCGCTCCATCAGATGGAGCTTGATCCCCTTGACCTCTTACTCCACGTGGTCTTTCAAGAACCTATTGTCACGCGTACTCAGAGAGTTGAGCGCCTACGTCGAGAGCAGACCGCTTTTTTCAAACGCTATGAGAATAACCTCTTGGCAAGAGCGATACTTGATGTTATCCTTGACAAATATGTCAGGGGGGAAGCCCCAGACGTGAGCGACGTTGGTTTGCTGCAAGTGATCTCCTTAGCAGATCGTCACACTCCTTTAGAGTTATCGCGGCCATTTTTGGACCCGGCGACCAACACGAATGTACGCACGGTGCTCAAGGAGTTACAGACGTTGCTCTACAACGTCTAAAAAGTAGACAATCTGTTCTATTTTGAGGTATCGTAGGAAGAGGAACATGACTATGGCTGATTTAAAGCAGCCGACCTTATTTGCAGAAGAAGATATTGCGAAAAATAATATCGGGTCGGATACAGTCTCTGTGGGTAATAGCATCAAAAGATCGAAAAGAGTGAAGGAGCCACTTACGAGCAAGCAACAGCTCTCGTCTATCATAAAAAGCGTGCGCGATGACCTGCGCAAGGATGCGGGTCTCTCTGGAGATACAGATCGCTTGCCTCAACTGACCTGGCTCCTCTTTCTGAAGAGTTTTAACGACTCTGAAGAAGCCTATCAGGAGATGCTTGGCGACAGCTATATCCCGGTCATTGAAGAACCATACCGCTGGTGCGACTGGGCTGATGTAGAAGACAAAGCAGAGCGCAAGACCGGTGACGAACTGCTGGAATTTGTGAATATCCAACTCATTCCTTATCTTGCACGACTTTCAGGTCCCAATGAACGAGATCTGCGTACGATTGTTGGCACTATCTTCCAGGGAACGACGAACCGTATCCGCTCTGGCTATATTTTGCGCTCGGTGGTAGATAAACTTAGTGGCATTAATTTTAACCTTTCAGACGATGCTCATGCGGTCTCGCACTTTTACGAGACAATGCTCAAAGAGATGCGTGACTCAGCAGGAGATTCAGGAGAGTTCTATACGCCACGCCCCGTTGTACGCTTCATTATCGATCGTTTAGCCCCCAAAATTGGTGAGCGTATCATGGATCCGGCATGTGGTACTGCTGGATTTTTGGTTGAGACATATGAACAATTGAAGAGTGAAGTACGCACGCCCGACCAGCGTAGGAACCTGGAAGAATCACTGGTCGGTATTGAGAAGAAGTCAACACCATATCTCTTAGGCGTGATGAATATGCGACTCCATGGCATCGAGACACCAAATCTGAGTGAACGCAATGCTCTGGCAGTAAATGTTCGTCAGGTCAGAGACGCAGAGCGTGTGAATGTAATCGCGACCAATCCTCCCTTTGGTGGTGCGGAAGAGCAAGGCATCCTCAACAATTTTCCCGATGGCTTCCGCACTGCTGAGACAGCAGTACTCTTTTTTCAATATGTTATGGCTATGCTCAAACGTCCTGGTGGACGTTGTGGCGTTGTACTGCCTAACGGTTTTCTCTTCGGCAATGGTGTGGCAGCAGTAGTCAAGAAACAATTACTTACCCGTTTTAACTTGCACACGATCATTCGCTTACCTAATGGTGTCTTCGCACCCTATACAGGCATTCCCACGAATCTCCTCTTCTTTGAAGCTTGTGATCTCGATATTCTAGAAGGTGAAAAGACTTGCACAAAAGAAGTATGGTACTATGAATTACCACTACCAGAGGGGAAAAGCAGTTATAGCAAGACCAAACCGTTGCAGTATGAGGAGTTTGTTGATTGCATCACATGGTGGGATGACCGTGTAGAGAATGAGCATGCTTGGAAGGTATCTGTTGAGGAACTGCTGAAGAATGATTGCAATCTAGATATAAAGAATCCCAATAGGAAAAAGGATTTTGAGCATTTATCGCCTGAGCAACTAGTCAAGTCTCTTTTAGAAAAAGAGCAAGAAATTGCCAATATATTAGTTGATATCATGACTTTGTTGGAGCAAAATCTATGACTAATCACGTTTCATCATGGTCTCAAGTACAGCTTGGAAAAATACTCACTTATGTTGATCCGCTTGTCGAGTTAGATGATGAGATTGAGTATACAACAATTACGGTGAAGCGTCGTCATGGCGGCTTGGAGGCACGTGAAAAATTACTTGGTTCTCAGATTCGAACAAAAAAGCAGTACAAACTTGTTCCGGGAGCATTTATTATCTCTAGAGTTCAATGTTGGCATCAGGCATATGCAATTGTACCTGATATAATTGAGCCAAATATAATTGCTAGCATAAATTACGATCAATTTGTTATATCTGATGAAGTTGATAAACGTTTTTTCTGGTGGCTTTCCTATTCGCCAATTTTCACAGAAATTGTAAGAAGTTGTGCTTTTGGGGTAGTAATTGAAAAGATGGTTTTCAATCGCAATGCATGGTTGAATAAAACTATCTCTTTTCCATCTCTCGAAGAGCAACAGCGCATCGTAGTAAGAATCGAAGAGCTTGCCGCAAAGATTGAGAAAGCCCGGGGAGTACGAAGGGAAGCAGCAACGGAGGCAGAAAGACTATTTGACGCTACTGTTTCTAATCTCTTCTCTACAGAGTCTGAACAGGGTTGGACTATAGGTAGACTTGAGGACTACATTATTGATGATTGTTATGGTACCTCTGAAAAAACAACCGATGATAAGTCAGGAACACCTATTCTAAGAATGGGAAATATCCAGGATGGCCAACTCGACTTACGTGATCTCAAGTACCTTCACCTTAGCAATAAAGAGCGTGGAAAGCTACTATTAATTAGAGGTGACATTGTTGTTAATCGCACAAATAGCGCAGAGCTTGTAGGCAAGTGCGCTGTTTTTGATGTGGAGGGTGATTATGGATTTGCCTCTTATCTCATTAGATTACGTCTTGATGTAAATAAAGCTGATCCTAGACTTGTCTCTATTTACATGAATTCACCAGTTGGGCGAGCATATATGTTTAATGAAAGAACTCAGATGACAGGTCAAGCAAACGTTAATGCAAAGAAGTTAAAATCTTTACCTATTGCTTTACCTGCTTTACCTGAACAAGAACGTATCGTAGCCTACTTAGATAACCTGCAATCTAGATTAGATACCTTGAAACGTATACACGTCAAGTCTTCAACGGAACTCGATGCAATGATACCATCCATCCTCGACAAAGCGTTCAAGGGGGAACTATGAGCACAAGCGAAGTGAACACTCTTGACGAGAGGAATCGACAACGAATAGCTACCGAAGTGCTCGAACTTGGCGAAAGCCTCTTTGAGACTGCATTAGAGGTAGGAAACTGTCAACGAGAAGGTGATCAAGACGGCCAGGTCTATCCCATCGAGGAAATACGAGTAACGTCTCACGAGTTCTTTACCGCTTTGCAACTACTGCTAAGAATAGAAGCGTAAATGACTATATTATTGGCTGTGTCTCGTTGATAATGCTAGAGAAGATGGAAAGATGGAGTAGTGACGTATGACACTCAAGGAGCAAGTGATTGCCGCAGCAGAGACGTTGCTTGCGACAACTCCGACAGGATTGACAGGGGAAGCACTCACCAGTCTCGTTGCTAAGCAGATAAAACGTCAGATCCCACTCACTCAGGTGACCGCTGTTTTACGTGAACAACCGCAGCGTTTTGTCGAGAGTGATGGTGGACGCTGGCAGTTGCGTCAACAAGAGGCACTGCTTCTTTCAGATGATCCTGCTACATCTTCTTCGTCAACAACATCCTCATCACAGACTCTCAGACGAGGCTGCTATGTGGTCTTCGACCTTGAAGCAACACGTCAAGATGCCTACTCGCCAGCCACAGAAATTATCCAGATTGCGGCCCAACGTTGGATCGACGGCGTCCCGCAACGTCCATGGGAAAGCTTTGCCCGCCCCAGCGTCCCTATTCCAGAGCATATCATCCAGCTCACGCAGATTACGATGGATGAAGTACGAGATGCTCCCACCATTGCTGAAGTGTTACGAGACTTCTTCGCGTATGTCGGCGATCTTCCACTCATTGCCCATAATGGTGCAAGTTATGATGGACCCTTGCTCAAAGCGACCTGTGACCGACTCGGTCTACCACTCCCTCCAACGTTTCGTGTGCTCGATACACTGCCATTGGCACGCGTCCTGCTTCCCTGTGCGGATTCGCATCGTGTTGGCTCGCTTGCTGAGTACTACGAGTGTGCGCGACCAGATGCTCATCGCGCGGATGCTGATGTTGAGATGCTTGGGGGAATTGTACTTGGCCTACAGCGTGAAATTCAACAGGGACCGAGTGGAGCCGCCGTCTATGAACTCTTGCGTCGCGCTGGCGATCCCTGGGCAGAACTCCTGACTCCACCCGTATCTCCCGCGCTTGTGCCAGAGATTGTTGCCACCTTTGGGGCCAATCGTGCACTGTTGCTGCCTGAACGTCTTCCTGCAACAATCGAACCAGTCAACGCCGTAGTTGTCGAGTCCACGTTTGCACATGCTGAAGAGCTAGGACGTAGCAGACGCGATGCACAGCTTGAAATGTCACAATTGGCTGCGGAAACCCTTCGTACGGGAGGCTATGCCGTTATACAAGCTGGAACCGGGACTGGTAAAAGCCAGGGTTATCTCGTTCCTGCGGCATTACATGCACGTGCGACTGGACGCCCTATCGCTGTTGCCACCTTTACACGGGTTCTCCAGGGACAACTCATAGAGCGTGAGTTGCCCTTTGTCCAGCAACTTGTCCCTGACATGACGTATGCACAATTGCAAGGACGGGCCAACTATCTCTCGCTGTCACGACTTGCTGAAGAGATTGAGGACGCATTGACTGATGAGACACTCCCCGCTGCTCGTGCCTGGATGCTTGCTGCACTTGTGCGCTTTGCTGCAACCAGTGCTCACGGAAATCTCGATGAGTTGGGGATGACACCGCAAGCACTCGAGGACTACCTTCAAGCGGAAGGAAGAGTCTTGCAAACGCTTGCCAGTGTGCGGGCCAGTCACGATGATCGCCCGACGGCAACCGTTTCGGTCGATTTCTATCAACGGGCACGGGAGAATGCTGAGCGTGCTGACCTAGTGATTGTGAACCATGCGTTGCTCCTCGTGAGTAGTTTGGATGCAGAAGCTGATGAGGTGCCGTTTGCCGGTGCAGTGATCTGTGACGAGGCTCATAACCTGGAAGAGGCTGCGACTGGAGCACTGGAGCAACGTGTCGAAGAGCGCGTTCTCCGACGTATCTTGCGTGCTATCTATGATCCACGAACAGGGAGTGGTCTGGTACGTGATTGTCGACGCAGACTTGGACTTCCGGCCAATGATCCAACCCTGGTTGCCATCGTCAGATCCGTTGATGATGCCCACGCAGCTTTAGATAGTCTTGCCGCACAACTTCACCGCTATGTAACGGGGCAGACCGTCGTTGCAAAAGCTGATCTGGAACGTTATGGGGTGCGGGTACGGATTGATGCAGGAGCCCTCTCGGCAGCGGGTGGCCCTGCGCTTCGTACAGCGGCTACCTCGCTTAACCAATTTTTAACTGCGCTTCGTAATGCACTTACCACGCTGGTCGAATATGTCCCGACGGCACTTCAAACATCAGCTACAGAACAAGAAACACGGCGAGTGCGCCGTACGCTTCGACTTGCGCGTTCTCTTCTGCGTGACCTGCGAACCGTGGTTGAGAATTCTACCTGGTTCTGGTCTTTCCGTAGCACCAGTAACTACGTACGTATCGTTGAACTGAATCGTATCGAAGCTACCCCTGGAAATACTGCAGCAACGGGTGGTGTTGGAAATCGCTCAGAGCGGCCTTCTGTGACGATCAGTGCCATTCCCATCAATGTTGGTCCTCTGCTCTGGGAACGCCTCTGGTCCCGCCTGGATACTGCTATTTGCACCTCTGCAACCTTGACGGTTTACGGACAAGGCTTTGACTTTTTTCTCAGTCGTGTCGGTCTGGAACAGCATCGGGTTGGAAATGCCGCACAACCAAAAGCTGTCGTGACACGTGACCTTCCACCTGCATTTAACTATCATGATCAGGCACTCTTTCTGCTGCCCAACAGTCTGCCTGCCCCTCGTGATAGTGAGTTGAAACGCAACTTTCCCGAAGCGGTGGCTGATCTCCTGCGTCGCTTCATTCCTTTCTTTGATGGCAAAACACTGGCGTTGTTTACTGCAAACTCGCGTCGCGATCTGGTCTTTCAGCGGATTGCTGATCCACTAGCAGAGCAAGGCTTTCCTGTCCTTTGTCAAGGACAAGGAAGCCTGCAGCGTTTGCTCGACGAGTTCCGTGCGATGGAAGAAAGCTCCCTGCTTGGCTCCCGTTCCCTCTGGGAAGGCGTCGACGTTTCTGGACCCTCCCTCTCATACGTCTTCTTGGAAAAGTTGCCGTATCCGAGTCTTGGCGATCCTGTAGAGGCTGCTCGGATGGGTGCGATTGAGAATGCTGGTGGCAGTGCCTTTTTTGATTACCTGTTACCGAAAATGATCATCGTGCTCAAACAGGGCTTTGGACGATTAATCCGTGATGCTGATGATAAAGGGGCGGCGGTGCTGCTGGATAAACGGCTGCGGAGTTCCTTGTATCGAACCGAAGTGCTCCGTTCCTTGCCCGATCCGACGATTGGCTACGAGTCCGATGTCGAGATGTTCCGGCGGATTGCCGAATGGATGGGACTCACCTTCGACCCAGATGACCTGCCCGCTCCAACCATCCCTGATCTGCAACGCGTCTTGATGGAGCAACAATTGCCCGCATCATTTGTCGATGACGCTGATTTTGAACGGGTTGCCAGGCCACGTTTACTTACCATCCAGCAAGCGATTTGGGGACAGAGCACCTTTCGGAGTGGGCAGGAAGACATTATCCGTGATGTGCTTGCAGGCAAGGATGTTCTGACCTTGCTTCCAACAGGCGCAGGCAAAAGCCGAACCTATCAACTTCCCGCTCTCATTCGCCCTGGCCTGACCCTGGTCGTTTCGCCACTGATCGCCCTGATCCGAGATCAGGTAGAAAAGTTGCGCGAGGTGCCAGGCATGAGCCTTGTGGCAGCCCTTGTTTCGGGGATGGATGCGGCAAGTCAAGAGGATGTGCTACGCGATGCGGCAAGTGGACGGCTGAAGCTTCTCTATGTCTCACCTGAACGTCTCCGGGACCCGCGTTTCCGTGCCTATTTCGACCGACTTCCCTTGGTACAGCTGGTCGTCGATGAAGCGCATTGTATCTCCACCTGGGGTCATGACTTCCGACCAGATTTTCTGGAGATTGCTTCTCTCTTGCCAAAAGGGCAGGGAGGAAGCTCCTTACCTGTCCATGCGCTGACCGCGACAGCTACACAGCAGGTCCAGCAAGAGATTACGACCATTCTTGGGATGGGACAGAGTGGGTCGGGAGGAAGAGATCTTTCCCTGCGTACAGGCGATTTTGTTCGTGATAATCTGATTTTTCGTGTCTATTCAGTGGCGAAGCGTGAAGAACGTGACACATTAGCACTAGGGATTGTGCATCAGCTGGTCCATGACGAGGTGCATGGTGGCGCTGGAATTGTGTACGTTGCCACTCGGAAGGCTGCCACGCAATTTGCCAGATTGCTGCGCAATCGCAATATCGCTGCCCAGGCCTATCATGGTGGGATGCCTACTCCTGAGCGTCACCAGATCCAGGAACAATTCATGCAAGGAGAGCTGGATGTCGTCGTAGCAACGACAGCCTTTGGCATGGGCGTTGACAAGGCCGAAATTCGTTTCGTGCTTCACTATGACCATCCGTCCAGCCTGGAAGCATATGCTCAGGAAGCTGGGCGTGCTGGACGAGATGGGAAGGAAGCCTATGCCATTCTGCTCTATCACAGCCAGACACAACGCACGGAACGCTTTATCGCGCGACAAGGGGTTCCAGATGCCCGTGTGCTACGTGCATACCAGGAAGCACTACTTTCCGCTGATGATGAGCTCTCTACATCAATCCGGCTTGCTGATGGAACAGTGGTCTGTGATCCTGAGGTACTCGCAGATCTGGCTCGCATTGAGCCAACGCAGGCACGTGTGTTGCTCTTCTCCTTTGAGGAGGCTGGTCTCGTGCAACGTGGCCCTGATTGTACGCTGGAGGCAACGATCCTCTTGAATCAACCAGTCCCAGATGTCCTTTCAGCCTTGCAAGATACCTCGGAGCGAACCATTGCTTCAAACTTATTTGCAACCCTTGGAGCCGCACAAGATCAACAAGTTTCCTATCGTGCGGCCCAGGTCTACGAGCAAACTGGGATTGACCCACGTGTCGTCGATCCGATTCTGGTGAAATTGGCTGAACGCGATATGCTCCTCTATCGTGCCTACAATAGAGGAATTACGCTGTCGCTCGGAGACCAACTTTCCGATACGACCTACCTGCAGGCGATTGAGCAACGCTTTGCCAATCGCTACCAGCGCTTTGAAGACCGATTGACGGCAATGATCGAATATATTAGACTACGACTAGGCAACCAGCACTGCCGTAGTGCGGCGCTCATCAACTATTTAACAGGTCGTAACGATGCGCCTTTGTGCGGCAAGTGTGACTTGTGCAGCCCAACCAATGAACAGCTACCCTGGGATCCGGGAGTACGCCTGTATGGAGAGCCGCTCTCCGTTGATATCCGGCTCTCGGTATTGGGTGCGGTTCGTGATCATAATGGCATTTTTGCCCCAAGAACGATTGAGAGGATGCTGCTCGGTATTCCGCAGACAAATTTCCAGGGACAGGTGTTCCGGCTTTCAGCAGGCGCTCGTGCTTCAGATCACTTCGGCGAGCTTGAAGGGACCGAGGCGCGAGGTGATCGGGTACAGCGGACTATTGGAGTACTCATTGAAGGAAACTATCTCCAATTGATCGAGCGAACCATTCCTGCGAAGGGCATCACGTATACATCTGTAGCGATTACACAGCGGGGTCGTGATGCACTGGCAGGTGGAGTCGAATTGCCTGAATTTCGAGAGACAGAGGTGGAATGATGAGTAATGTTGTTGATGATGAGATATCCCAGCTCCTTGATGAAGTAGTCCAGCGCTGGTCTCCTTCGCGTCGGACGTTTACCGAGAAGGAGGCGCTCCAGCCAGTCTGGGAAGCTGGGTACGAAATCCCGATTCATTCAGATAAGCGCTTCGTTCTAGTGCACGAAGGGGATGGTAAACAGCCGAGTCATTGGCGTCTGACTGGCCAGACGGTTGCCAACACACGATTACTCAATGAACTCCTCTCCGGAACCTGGGATGGTCGAAACCTGGATGAGAAACTGGCAGGCCTGGATACCGAAGACCAAAGGCACTATGTCTTTTATCCACTCGATGCACGTCTCACACTGACAAGGCAGGGCATTCTGGAGCCTGCGGAGCATGAACGTACCGTCAAGCTGCCACGGAAGATGAAGATGACCCTTGATGCACTTGGACCACAATTGCTCACACTCTGGAGTGAGGCGGGGGCAGAGCCGTGGACCATACGCATGGTGACAGACAGCCTTCGTCAGTTGGAATGGCCTGATGTTGAGATGCCAAATGCTTGGCTGTATGTACGAGCATGGTTATTAAGTTGGTCGGATGTGATACGTGTCGGCCAGGACTACTGGATTCCTGCTGGTCATATGCCAGCAGAGGTTCAACGTACACGACTACAAGTGCTTCCTCTGCGGATTGCAGACTCCTCGACCGGAACAGAACTGGCATCAGTCCCTGTAAGAAAGTCCTCTGCTCATGCAACGCCTACGACAGACACCTCTGCCGATGAAAGCCAGGTGGTACTCCGAGGCGAAGTCACATCGAACCGAGCACATTGGACTGTTCGTCTTCGTACTATTAATCTTCTTGAAGGCTTCTTGCATATTCCGGCAGTTGTACGCGCGGCCTATCCTTCCCCCGTTCCCGGTGAAGAGCAAAAAACCATATTGCGTGGGATGTGGCATGATGATGGGACACGGTTCTGGCTCTGGCTCAACCGGACGAAAAACTACCTCTATGGTTCTGAACTCGCTGATCGGCTGATGTGGCTAGAGGCTGGGACAGTCTTGCGTATTGAGTGGGCACCCGACTTGATCGTGATGGAGAAGGTAGGCCAGGATGAAGCCGTACAGGATGAAGAGGCACGCCTCGTAGATTTGGAGACATTGGCAACTTTGCGTGGAGGACTGGGTGAGAATTATCGCCGCTCCCTCCAAACCATCTTAGCAGAAGTACCAGAAGGATTAGTCTTTGCAGAGGTCGTCATAGCATTGCGCAAACGCCAGCAGCACGAAGTGCATCGTGGAACCATCCATGCCATTCTCTATAGCGGTGGCTTTGTACAGAAAGATCATCGCTGGTTCGCAGCACCTGATTCTGAGGCAGGAGCCCGGCAGTTGCGGGCGGCGTTCGTTGAAACGCTCCTCCCTGCTGAAGAAGAGAGCCCTGCACAGCCTCTTTCGTATGCTGACCACCTTCGGGCGCGTGTGAATGCCATCCATGGTCGATTGGCAGAGATTGTTACGATGCTTCGCGAGATATAAAAGAGAGATAGTTATGAATGCTGTGACTTTTATAACCTTTCATTTCATATGAATCCATATCAAATCATATGGAAAGTTAGTATCAGCAACCCTTGCGGATCATAGAGTATTGCATTTCATATGAATCCATATCAAATCATATGAATAACTGTTATCGGTAACTCTTGCAAGCTACAGAGTTGTTGCATTTCGCATGAATCCATATCAAATCATATCAAATCATATGGAGAACCATTGTTAGCAGCTCTTGGCGAAACTACACAGCATTGCATTTCATATCAAACCGTATCAAATCATATAGAATACAATGAGATATATCTATCAGCGTCAAATTCCTTTTTGGCGATACAATTTGAAAAAGAGCAGAGTCAATCGTTATTTAAGAATAGCACAATGTATGTAGTAAGTGCTCGAAAGAAGTGTGGAGATTTATGCAACAGCCTGACCCGCCTCTCCCGACCGAGAATTCCCTCAACTTTACGTATGATCTCTTTAAGGATCTTGTCGATGGTCAGTACACGCAAGCAGATGCGCTAGATAGTAAGGCAAACAATATTGTCGTCGCGGCTTCAGCGCTTCTGGTAGCTGGGCTCGTTTTGCAAGGAGCCATCTTATCGCTCCAGACTCATGCAATCATGCTGAATTTCACTTATACTCGGCCTGGGCTTACAGTGTTGCTTGCAGTCTACCTTGTCACCATGCTTACTGCTATCTTCGGCGGTTATCTCATTCGCAAACTTCGCCGGATTCCGGAGCCACGCCCTTTCGCGAAGCAATATTTGCGAGAACCTGAAACAGTGACGAAAGGTGACACGGTTCTCACCCTGATCGATGTCTACGAGCTTAACCAATCTACTCTTCGCTTCAAGGTCTGGGGGATTCGCATTGCGAGTATCGGGTTCTGCCTGGAAGTCATTGCGCTCATTGTGCTTCTTTTGCTTCAAATTTACTAAAGAAAGGAGGTTTTGGTATGGCAAAAAAACCTGTGCGCAAACCACCTACGCCGCCCACGCCCCCACCAGTTAGGGGGCCAAGGAGCAATCCTTCTATTATCACAACAACAGAGAAGGATAACAAACCGACCATTATTCGCCCTGCTACGCCAGAGATAGAGCGAAAGTAAGAGCAAGAAAGATTTCGCAGCTTTTCCCCACTCCAAACAGAAGAAGAAAGGCTGCGAAGTGAGCTGGGAAGGAAAGGGTGCAATCTTCATGACCCCAATTTTCGATGCTGAAAAAGTTGACATCTGTATGAGGAGACAATAAAAACGATGATGCCTGATATGCCAATCTCAAATAAAACCAATGATTTGCTTCACCGCTATCCATTGGCCAGCCGTATAGCTGAGATGATAACTCATTTCAAAGAGAGCGATAGCCTTGTCATTGGCATCGAAGGAGAGTGGGGGGCTGGAAAGACCTCGTTTGTTAACTTGATGCTGGAAGATGTGAGAAAAACCGATGCGTTAGTGATAACATTCAATCCCTGGAGCTTTTCCGATCAAAATGAGCTTATCAAGGACTTTTTCGACTCAATAAGTGACGCGCTCAATACGGTTGAGAGGAGCAAAGGCGTACAAATAGCGAGAAAAATAAAGGAATATAGCTCAAAATTGGTAAAAAATCATATCACTATTTCGCCTGAGCTTTCCTTTGCAGGATTGGTTACGGCCAAATTAGGAGAGGTAAATGAGGGTGGTAATGAGGAACCTCTGGAAAAACGGAAAGAAACAATCAATACATCGCTGAAAAAACTTGGGAAGCGAATAATCATTGTCATTGATGATATTGACAGGTTGGATAGTCAAGAGACGAAACTGATATTCAAACTCGTTAAGATGACGGCAAACTTTAAGCATACGATCTTTCTGCTTGCTTACGATAGAGGCAAGGTTGGCCAACGGCTCAACGAGAATGGCATTCGAGGCGAGGACTATTTGAAAAAGATCATTCAAGTGAGCTTTCCCCTGCCAAAACCTGATCCACAGGACTTGTACAATATCCTCATCAGCGATATCAATGTGTCAATGCAAGGGTTTGACAAAAAACTCTGGATTGAGAAACGCTGGGGGAATCTTTACCACTCAGGCTTCAAACTCCTTTTTCCGAGCATAAGGGATATCAAACGGTATATTAGCGGCTTGCGCCTGGACTTAGCAATTATCGGCAAAGAAGAAGTCAATCCATTTGATTTTCTTGGTGTTGAAGCGCTTAGAATATTTGCATCAGATGTTTATATGGCCATTGCTGATGGGAAGCAGACATTTACGACAATCGGAAGTACCTATCTTGATGGAAGCAGAGACAGAGAAGAGCGAAAACGCATCTTTGAACAGATAGTGAACGAAAAATCTCCACCAGAGTTAGCGGGCGCAGTAAAAGACATTGCCCTGTTTCTTTTCCCACAAGTGGCTGGGCTTTACACAAACTACTATTATGGGCATCATTCGCAGCTAGAGTGGAGAAAGCAGCTCCAAGTATGCTCTGAAGATCTATTTGATAAGTACTTCTCACTGACCATCACGTCAAATACTTTGTCAGAGAAAAGCTTGAAAGACGTATTAGCAGCTATCAACAATCCAGTGACATTTATGCAAATTTTGCAAACAGTGCAAATAGAGAATAAACTTCGGCTGGTTCTGGATAGATTATTCGACTACCTTGATGAACTAACCGAGGAGCAAGGAGAAAAACTTCTCATTGGCGTATTTGACTTTTGCGAAGATGTGAATGACCCCAAGCAAGGGATGTTTGATGTACGAGCAGTCGATGAGCAAACGTGGCGACTGGGCTATCAAATACTCAAAAGAGTGCCCAAGGAACGACGGATTACATTTCTCACAAAAATGCTCCACGCAACCAAAGGTGTTTTTTCTCCGGTCCAACTTGTTAACGCATTAGACTATTTTGCTGAGGAACATGAAAAAAAAGAAGTAGCAGATGAAGCTTTATTAACAAAAGAAGAGTTAAAGCAATCAATAAAGATGTGTATCGATACACTCCATGCTATAGCAAAAGATGGAACGCTGGTCACGAATAAACATCTAGTCCTCCTGCTTCAAATCTGGAAAGCGTGGGAATCGGAGACAGCAGTAAAAGCCTATGTTGCCGAAGTAATAAAAACGACAGTGGGATTATTAGCCTTACTCAAAGGATTTGAGTGGGACTCCTTCTCTGGGACTGCTGGCGATCGTGTTGAGGAACGGAAGAGAAAAATAAATAAGAAGTCTCTTGCTATGTTTGCTGATATTGAAGAGATAAACAAGAAAATTCAAGTATTGGCAATGGACGAACTGAGTGAAGAAGAGAAAGAAACGATTGCTCTCTATAATACTCCACCTGATAGATTTGATGAATTCTTCTCGTAAGAGCTTCGTGGTAAATGAGGGGATCTTGCTCAATTCTGTTAGAGATTTCTTGCTCTCGTTAACCGAGCTTGTAAGAGAGGTGGATTCTCGTGCATCCATAGCCTTGTTGCTTAAAGAGCTTATCTCGATTTGACTCGACCTTTAACCTGTTTACTTTGAGAGGCTCCATAACTCTTCGTCCGCACTCTTCTTCCTACCCAGCATACGAACGACTGCACCTTATAACTGATGAGTTTGTGATTTCGTTCGGAGCAGCCCTTTGGGGAACCAATTCGGCATCGCTCCTATGCAAATTCACATGCTCTACTGCTTATGTAGACACTTTCAACCAGAGTTGTCTCATTGTCGCGAACCACTAGGCTGGCAGATGGCCGTGCATCGGCTCGGCGCGTACAGCTATGCCATTTCTCGTCTTTCATTTCGTGATGGCATGGCAAGGAAGAGCAAACATACTAACCTTCTAACAAATGTCTACATAGATGATAAATAATATTGCTTTTATAATAAATTAATAATTTAATCAATAGGGTAGTTTCAAGAAAGGATGTTTTTCATCTACTATAAACAAAGTCACAAACTCATCTACGTAAGTTCTCTATCTACATAAATATACTTCGGTTTCTCCTACGCGTTGACAGGGAAAACTCAAGCATGATAGAGTACAATAGGATATGGATCTGACACTTCAACGTTTTTGAGGAACTGCATATAAGAGAGTAGAAGATGAGTACATCCCACTGGTTCGATGATCTACCAGTCGTGGGGGCGTTGCCTCCTGAAGAAGCTGCATCGATCCTGCGCGAAGTAGGAGAAGAAGAAGTAGCCGAAGCACTTGAAAAAGCGCCAGCGATACCTTCGCATACATTTGGTCCAGATATCCGCAAGCATTGGTGGTCTTTCCCTGATAAACTGTGGCTGCATACTGCTCATGCCTTCGGATATCTGGCCCCTACAATATCTGGGAGCAATCCCCTTCCTATTCACTCTCTTGAGACTATCCAAGCTGATCCTACCCTCAAACAGGCACGTGTGAAAATAACGCTGGACCGCCTGCGCGTCGCTAGTTATCCAGGGAAAGGAACACATCGGGTCCTACTCCACTTCTTCGCCCAGCACCAAACCCCCAATCAGTCCGAAGGCCTGCATTTCAATGCCACCTATCGGGTACGCGAAGGCGAACATGCGGCTCTTCGTGGCTATCCCATCTTCATCGGGCTTGCTGTTGGAGGTGAAGGGATACGCTTGAAGTGCCGCACCATCAATGTGAAAAATGACCAGGATGAAGCGTTTCTTAACGTGCTAGAGTCTGACGTCTTCAAGTCAGGGCTCAAACTCGTCACTACCGCGCAACCGGCAGTGGCTCCTCTTTCCGAACTCGCTCTTGGCCTTGCAAGGACCATCGCAACGCGACATCGCAATATTTCGGTACAAGACTTTGATCTAGGGCTTGACTTCAGCAATCTCCCTATGGGGGCCCGTCTGGCAGAGGGCGCGTATCTTGCGGTGCAGATGCCGGAAAGTCTGCAACCTGTGTGGGATTGGGATGAGTGGACCTACCATCCTACAAGCGGACAGGTCGTTCATCGAACCGATCATCACCGAACGATCCCCTATAACTACCTGGTCTTCAGTATTAGCCGCTACGAAGGGACATAGCCAGACATGAGAGAGGAGACAATTATCGATCAGGAAGGTGAGGCACTTGACATATCCATAACTTTGACTCAGCCGCCAGGCGACTCACCATCTGAAGTGCTCGCCAGCGTCACTATAGGCTGCGATGTGCTTGATCTCCACTATACGGGAGAGCCGCTAACCGATCCGCTGACTAATGAGGAGCGTAAGCGTCTACGCTGGTATTTGGAAGAGTATTGGAAATGGCCCTATCTAGAAATTCGTTCAGCGAGCGAGAGAGGTGGAAGCGTTGCTGCCAGAGGTGGGCCAACGGCTATATCACGTCCTCTTGGGTAATACGGAGGTGCAAGCCATCATAGAACGCTGGCAGAAGCAGCCGGACATTCAGCCCCAGATTAGCATACAGAGTAACATCCCTAAAGTCCTGAGTCTGCCTTGGGAACTGCTCCACGACGGTAATAACTTCCTCGCGCTTCATCCCACCTCCCCAATTCCAATTGTGCGCCGTTTATCTTTGGGTGAACAACAAACTCTCAGGACACTCTTTGAGCCTCCATTACGCGTGTTATTCATTACGTCACGACCTGAAGGTACCGGCTTTGTCGACCCCCGTAGTATAGCACACGAAATGCTGGATGAGGTGCAAGCTCAGGTCGAGGCAGGAACGATCGAGGTCGAAGTTTTGCGTCCCCCCACGTTCACAGCCCTACGTGCACGTCTTCTGATGAAAGAACGACCTATTCATGTCCTGCATTTCGATGGACACGGCGTTTTTGACGAGGAGATGGAGAAGCAGGGGGTTCTATTCTTTGAAAATGAGGCAGGAGGCCCCAGCCCCATCAAAGCGAGTTCTTCTGGCAAAGGTGCTGCGAGATAGCGGAGTACGGCTTGCAGTATTGACGGCATGTCAGAGTGCTTTGAGTGCAGCGGATGATGCTTTCAGTAGTGTAGCAGCGCAGTTGATCCGTAGCGGTGTGGATGCGGTGGTAGCCATGAGCGCACGTGTTCTCGTCGCAAGTGCCACTTGTTATGTTGAAGCCCTCTACCGCGCTTTAGGGGCGGGTATTTCCATTCCACTCGCTCAGGAGCAAGCTCGCCGAGCATTGTATGATAACCCATATCGTCACCCTCATCGGCGTCGACGAGACGAAATGGGCCAGCCAGTGGAGTTACGCGATTGGTGGCTCCCCCATTTCTACCAGCAGCACCCCTTCATCTTGCAGCCAGTAAAGTCCAGAAGCAGAAAGCCTAAGGCACTACAGACTTTTTCCTCGCGCCATGTGAGTGAAGAGATGCCTGAAGCTCCTCGCTACGGTTTCACGGGGCGTGCCCACGAACTGTTGCAGATCGAACGCTCGCTCCGACGAGGACAAATAGCGATTATTCACGGCTTTGGTGGGGCAGGCAAAACAGCACTTGCACGTGAAGCAGCTGATTGGCTTATGCGAACAAGGATGTACGATGGAGCTTGCTTCGTCTCCTTCGAGGATGGAGGGGATGCGGCAATGCTCCTTAGCTCTCTCAGCAGTTACCTAGGTATCGACAGCGACTTCTCTAATACGCATGATCCTGTATCCTTATTGGACAGTCTCATGATACCGTTGAAGGAGCAGTGCACTCTAGTGATTGTCGACAGCTTGGAGACCATCCTGTCTAGAGGAGAGATGCCTTTAGAGCCGGGATCGCTCGCTCAACTGTGGAACGTCCTACTCAAACTGTCAGAAATGAGCGCAGGAGTGCTCTTGACAAGCCGAGATACAAATTTCGGCGATAAACGGTTCTTATCTGGACATCAAGTAATACATCTATTTCTCGGCGGACTACATGCGGAAGATGCCTTTACTCTCGCGGGTAATCTGTTCAGTAGTCTAGGGATCGATATAGCTGGTGTTCCCTACTCTGAGC
Source organism: uncultured Chloroflexia bacterium (assembly GCA_963802635.1). Lineage (GTDB taxonomy): Bacteria > Chloroflexota > Ktedonobacteria > Ktedonobacterales > Ktedonobacteraceae > CAVTLG01. The sequence continues at coordinate 1,201,188 of CAWDJJ010000002.1, forward strand.
TGCGCGACTTGCTCAAGCAACTTGGTTATAATCCTCTTGCTCTTCAACAGGTGCTCCCCATGCTGCGGGAACTACCGATTTCAAAGATTAGAAGCGATTTCCCAGCACTGTTACCAAAATTTGTTGATGACACAGAGACGGGACGCCACAAATCGCTATTGGCTTCCCTGAACTACTCTTTGCGACGACTAGCCCCAGAGCTGCAAGCACTTCTACCTCGGTTGGCTCTCTTCGAGGAGGGGGCGATGGAAACCGATTTGGTGAGTATTACCCAAATTCCTGAGTTGACGTGGGCTAAGTTGCGGAAAGCTTTGAGGCAGGCCGCCTTGCTGGTTGGGGAGCAAGTTGGGGAGGATCTTCTTACCCCATTTCTCCGATTTCACCCCATTTTGCAACCGTACTTGCGCAGTCAGTCAAATACTGATAGTGCGATAATGCGCGAGGGCTACATATGGTATTACTCTCGGCTATCAGCTTACCTGTACCATAATTACTCTAAAGATCCGCAAGCCGTACAGGCGATAGTGAAGCGGGAACTGTCGAACTTTCTGCGAACTATCGGTTTGTTACTAGAGACGAGTGAGCACGAGACAGTGACTGAGATGGCATTGTATGTAGCTAGTTTTCTTGAAAAACTTGGACAAATTCAGGAATTAGACAATTTACAGCGGCAGTTGGTTGAGGTAGCAAGGGATACCCCCTCTCCAAAAACAGAAACATTGACGCAGGCAGAGTGGCTGTACGAAAGAAACGCAGGGGAGGAGGAGATGAGAAAAGGAAACCTAAGAGCTGCTTCATCCCGCTTTCTAAAACTGTTGGCTCGCATAGAAGCCCAGCAAGAGAATATGCCACTGAGCAAAGGATCATTTGAAAACTCCCAGACTTTGGGTTTCTTAGCACAGTGTCTCAGAGAGAATGGGCAGCTTGCTGCTGCCGAGGAAAGGTTGCGCGAGGCGCTGACTATCATAAACGCGCTTATTAAACGGTGGCCGGATGATCAAGCTGATATTCTTCAGCGGGGAAAGTTCTTGGGTGATCTTGGTAATATACTGAGATCTCAGGGGAAGTATCCCCAAGCACAGGAAGTATACGAGGAGGCGCTGAAAATTGCTCGTCAACTAGGGGAACAGCATGATGAAGCTGTAGCGGAGGGAAATCTGGGGAACTTAGCCTTTGTGCAATGGAATTATCCAGAAGCCCGCTCTCGATACGAGAAGTCCCTCGAACTTTTCCATGCTTTAGGTGACCCAGGAGAGGAAGCTGTCACTTGGTTTCAACTAGGCACTGTTGTGATGGCACAGGAGGAATGGACGGAAGCTGAACGCTGCTACCGAGAGAGCCTAACACTCAACGAGCTGTTAGGAAATGCAAAAGGTGTGGCCGATGCATGTGCTCATCTCGCTATCGTCGCAAAGAGATCGGGTCATCCAGCCGAGGCCGAAGCCTGGTACAAGCGGGCGTTGGAGATGGAAAAGCAGATACGTCCTGGCAGCCTCGAACATGCGAATGATCTATGCAATATCTCTTTTCTGTTACTAGAAGAAGTACAGGCTGGTCATGCACCCATAAAACGCCTAGAGGAGGCTCAAACCTATGCTGAGCAGGCACTGAGAAATCGATGAGACTTTAGCTTCCCCGGAGCAGTGGATGCCACTGTATATTCTGGCAACAATCGCTGAATTAGAGGGACGGGCGGAGGAGGCACGAAACTACCACCGTCGGGAGCGTGAAATATTTGCCGCTTTCGATGGTAACCGCTACCGGATTGAGCGACAATTCGGAGAACTTATTGCTTATATCGCAAAAGGTGATGACCAGATGCACAGTATGCTTGAAGAGGGACTTCCTGCTCTTGAGAAGAAGGGATGGAATATTACGGTCGCAGTACAGCGAATATGGGCCGGGGAAAGGGATGGACATGTACTCATCGAGGACCTAAATGGGCAATCTGCGCTACTAGTAATGATGATACTAGAAAAGCTTGAGAGTTCAAACAAATAAGGGCTGGGCATTTAATGCCGAGGCAATCTCATCTATTGGGAGAGAGTAAAAGTTGCTGCGACCAGGGGAGGAGCAACGAGCAGAGTTATCTCGAAAGTGCTGATCTCTTGACTGGAAACGGAACTTGAGCAGGTTTTCCCCTCTATCCTATTTTTTCGTTATCCGAAAGATCTTTTGAGAAACACCGAGCATGACCATCTCTCTCCACCCCCTCCCCACCAACGTCGTTCTCTCGTCATGTAGATAGTGCCTTTGCAAGAGAGCCTCACGCGGGTCTGCTTTGCAGCAGGCAAGAGTCAACGTCCTTCCCAGGTCCCTTGAGTCCTCGTTTGCAGTGAACTTTTGCAGCTACGTTCACAGAGGGGAAGCTGTACCGCTGCCCTGCACAACCGAGCGTGCAGCAGTGCAAACTCCTCACATGGTACCTCGGATGCATTGCAAAATGCCTGTCGAGGCATCAGCAAATGCCCAATTTACAGGATGCTCACAGCTTGGCTTCCGGCCCAAGCCCGTGGCCCGACCATCGAAAACCCACGACGTGGTAAATGATGGCGAAAGTGCTGAATGTCGCTTGATGCACTCCTACCACCTACAACAAGTCCTCTGGTATTCACGAGGGATGATTTTTCTAGTTTGTACGCATGATCGATGCGTTTGCCAAGGCCGCTGCGTAGACCAGAAAAATCATCCCCCGTGAACACTGCGGTGATCTTCGTAACGATGGCCTTTCCGCGTGCGACGGTCAGGCGCTTGTAAGAGAACCTCATCTGCAGCAGAGTGGCATTTTTCTCTCACTTACGAGTCATCCCGGTTAGTACTCTCGCACGAACACTTCCCGAGCCAGAAGCGACTCTGCTCATCTCAATCGTGCTCAGGCGGCTCGGCTTGGCCGCGCTTTGGGGAAAGGTCCTTCGCCTCGTTGCCAAAGGCAAGATCATTGGAACATTGCACAGAACCCTGAAAGGATGAGTTTGTGACCTTTGTTTAGAGCGCCCTTTTTTGCGGAAAGGTTGGATCTTCTCTACTGCAAATTTACCCGATCTATTGCAAAAGTGGTACTGCTTCCTTGCAAACCATTAATTCGCTCTATTGCAAATCATCGTCTGCTCTATTGCAAGCCACATATTCGCTCTACGTGAGATTCACAATCCACAAGTTGTCATACCGATTGTGATAATACAGCATTGTAGCCATTATAGGTCAGATTCATCTGTTTGGATTTTTGCCGTTCCTCAACACTCTCCTGCATAGCGCCTCTGAGAGTGCTGATCTCATGATATACCCACACTACACTAAATTACTTTAGAAAGACATATACATGCCATTTACAGTCATAACGCGCTTAGTAAAACTAACAATGGAATTGTCGTCTTTAAAGTTTGGTAGTGCTTCTCGCCGCGAGAAACGTCAAGCTTCCCGTTGACACTCTGAACAGCATTTCCCCGTAACTTCCTGTGCAGATGTTACCTCATAGTGCACGCATGTTGTTGGGGGCTTTCCAACGATCATGGTAGAGTACGTGTCGGGCCAACAATACTCTATCGATATGTATCAAAAAGGGGATTGGCTATGCATTTATCATGCACGACCATATTACTCCCCTATCTGTCAGTGAAAGGAGCTACAGATATGGCATCTTCCGGGGACGACTCTTTCAAATCTGACCAGCACCACTCATCTGAGCGCAAGAAGCGCAAAGATGCTGGTCGTGTACGTTGGCAAGGTCGCGATTATTACGCAATAGAGTGGATTGGTGTCCAAGGTGTGATTCGCTTCGACCAGCTACAACAGCTTCTTGGTATGGAGTCCCCAGGCCAACAGGACGACAGCGCGATACTCTCCCCTTCAGCTACACGGAATGCTGTGACCCGATGGGAGACGAAATCCCTCATCGACTCTGAGCACATTGTTCCTGAAGAGCCCCTTTACTACTGGCTCACCCCAGCCGGCTTACAATTCGCCGAGCGACATTTACCCTACTACACGCCGAAGGAGCTAGAGATGCCTTATCTTCTGGCGTGCAATCAGGTGAGGCTTCATCTGGAGCTTTTGAACCGGATAGATCCACAGATGTTTGGTGACTTCCAGAGGTGCTACTGGGTCTCGAATCGTGAACTACAGAATAACCATCCAAAGCAAAAGATTCACCAGCCAAGCGGCGAGTACTGGACAGAGGCCCGGGGAACGCTAGCTATCGAAGTGGTCATAGAGCCTCTGGAAGAAGCAGAACAACAGATGAGAGACTATGTGCGAGGCAAACTCGGAGAATATAGCGAAGTCTGGTACTTTGCCCTTTCTGAACTCTATCCGTCTCTGAATGAAACCTGCGAGAAACTGAGCGCATCTGGCATCGATGTGAGCACAATTAGGCTCTTCAACGCTGATGCTATTCTTCTTCCATCGAAACGGACAAAGAAGAAAAAAGGGTAGTGATTTGGTAGTGATCTCGTAGTAAAAAAGGCCAAGCCCTCTTACAACACCTCGGGAGTATGCTGTTGAGGGCTTGTGTTGTGGGAGGTGTAGCCTGCCTGCTGATCTGAAGCGCCGTGAGCCATAGAGGACGTACCGCCAAGATCGGCAGGTATCTATCTCTGATTTTTTCTGTCTGCCCTCCTTCGGAGCATTGATTAACCGCACGAACAGGGCATGAGAGAGAAGTTGCTCCCCGATAACGAACGGGAGAGAAAGCAGGGAGATCTATATGTCAAAAGAAGATTCTCAACGGCCACCATTGCAACCGGGTAGCCTTTTATACGATACACCAATACAGCAACAGCTTGTTCTTTCTGGGGAATATCAAGCATCTTCGCCTCCAACGCTCTTCACGGAGCAAGGTCGCCTTACCCTCTACTGGCATTGGGCTGAACCACGTTTCGCTGATGGAAGGCTTGTGCGGGGCAGACGCTACACGCAACAAGAGAAGACCATGCTTTTTGCAGACTGGTTACGCACACTTGTGGCCGATGGGATCCTCGATCCACGAGAGCACCTGCCAGCATATTGCGTCTTTGCAGGCATCCCTTTCACTCTCAAGGAGAAGCATGTTGCACAAGCGATTCGCCAACTTCGTGATGAGCGCGTGCTGCCAAATCGCAAGACGCGGAAAGACAAGGGCCAGCCGCAGTGGACGAGGCGAGACGAGTATTGCTTCTGGCTCATCGGTCATATGCGAGCATTGACGATCACTCAACTGCGACGTGTCTTGGCTAACTGGCCGAAGAAAGATAGCAAAAGGGGGATGCTTTCCCTCACGCGAACCATGGCAATTGTCGATCGGTGGGAAGAGCAGAAATATGCAATTCATTGGCGTATCGGCTATAGAGGATCAGGATGGGTGTATTTGACCCGTAAGGGTTTAAAACACGCAGGGCTGGATTTTCGAGCAGGCGTCCCACGCTTCTTCGAGCATCTCTATTGGATCAATGAAGTTCGGTTCAAACTGGAAGAAGAAGACTCGCAGTTGGAATGCATCAGTGAACGATCTATCCAAGCTGAGCAGGAGAAGCGACGAAAAGGGGAACGTCTTAACCATATTCCTGATGGGAGGATACTTTTGCCAGGGCCAGACGGGAAACAAGAGATCATAGACATCGAAGTGCAAATTTCTAAGCCGTCACCAGGAGCGGTAAAGATGGTAATGGGCGATAGTTACTTCAGTGGGAGTAATAATCCTCTCCGCTACTATGTCAACAGAGCATCACAAGGTGTGGTCAAGGCGACGTATGAGGAACGAGCGAAATACGCATTTAGTATGCGTCCTTCTGTAGAGATAATTAACCTGGAGGAATGGCTCCGCCCTTCAACAACATCAAAATAATCTGAACGATGTCAGGGGGAGCGTGATGAAAAGCTCAGCCTTTTCTCAACACAACATGTGTACTCTCTCAAATAACATATGTTGTTTGGGGCGTCTATTAGTGCATGATAGAATAGGGCTGGCTTAAATTCGATGGAACCTTTCCATGTTAAATACCTACAGCGACTATGACCGAGTTCTTTGTCAAGTTGCGACTGACGCCGCGCAGAGCAATGTCCAGGAGTCAGATATCGAACAATCATTAGAGATCGGGTGTGATTGTTTGCATGAGTAATTACACAGGACAAATGTAGGTCATGATGCAGAGAGCGTTTGGCGTAGATACGCTCCTCGAACAGGCCTTCTGTGGGAGGTGGTGCATGAATCTGATTGTCATTAACGAAATTCTGTCGCAGGAGAAAGTCCTGCCACGTCTTGAGCGAAGGAGCATGTGTGAGAAATCATCTTCAAGAGTGTCTCGTCAAGTATGGTATCGATATGACCTCCCCAACGCGCCTGCCCATGGACATGACAATGCAGCAAGATATTGTTGAGTGGCCCTATACCCTGTACTTTCAAGGAAGGATGCTATCAGGGATGGCACCTCTTTTTCCAATGAAGCAGGAGCTAATCACAGTTGAGGTCCTGGGAACACTGCTTGTCTGGAACTGGTTAGAGCACCGCGATCCACCTATCCGCATACTTGCGCAAGATGAGTATAATCGTCGCATAAAAGCTTTGCAGCAGTTCCTTGGAGAGGCATACGATGCTTGTGTAGAAGCGAATGCCAAAGATCGAGAAGAACGGGCTGAAGCTAAGCGGAAAAAGACATGAACAGGACGCTTCACTGTTGCACCCATAGGATGCACAACGTGCCGCTAACCAGTAACCAACCAGTTGAAAAATGTGCCTTCTTGTCGAGAATACTTGTGTTCTCAGCAAGAAGGCATATCATGAACAGTATCACTGGTGATTTCGTACGCATCCAAACCTCTTCCGATTCATTAACAGCGGCGAACGTCAGCTCATGAGGGTCTTCCATGCAAATCTCATGCTTATAGAAAAGCGGTTCATATTGATTGGCTTCAGCAGTGGCGTCCGAACTATATGTTCAGGGATAGTATCTCCTTGCACGGAAGGTGACGGAGACCTATACATTTGTAATTACGAGAGACGATGGAAATAAACTGATGTATCAAACAAATAAGTTGCGTTTGACACTATTGAAGTTTGCTGCTTTACCACTAGAAAACTCTGCCAGATCTGGGGCACGTGTCTAGCGCTGGCCCTGAAAAAATCAGGCCACCTCGTATGGGCCTAAACAATACCATACAGCTTCTCCCCTGTGTTTATCAAAAGTCGATCAATTTTTGTTGAGATGGTGTTCGAGACGCAGTGGTACATAGTGCTGGGAACTCCCTCTCAGGCAAAGTGCTGCCTCTCGTTTCTTTGATCGACGTTTCACCAGTATTTGCTTCCACGATGGCACTGCTTGCGGTCCTTGTCATAGATGAGAAGAAGATAGTGAGGAAGCCGCATTCTTCCTACAAGTTACAGCGTTGGGGAGAGTCCCATTGCGAGTAGCTGGAAGGCTACTCTGTAGATACCCTAACGTAGCAGGGAAGTAGATGCTACCGTCTCTCACAAGCTATGCACTATAGTGCACAAATATCTGTGCACTATAGTGCATAGCTTGTGCATCCATTTATGTGAACCATGAGCAGTGGCGAGATCGGGAATGAAGACAAGAGAACGGTTCCCGGTATCTCCCAGATGGATAATTGACCATAGTGGTCAAAGTGATTATCCGTAAACAGGACACGCACATAGCCTCTAATAAAAAATGATATGTGACCATTCTGAAAAGTGTTTTGCAACATTTCTAGCTCTCGAAGATATACTTACTGGAAAAAATGATATATGCTGAGAAAAATGCAGGACATCATCTACCTCAGAAAGACGCCAACGTTTCACTTGTGCTAAAGAACCTTGCAAAATAAGCCAGAGATCCGGATACCAAATAGGCACTTCGCTACGTGTCATCCACGGCCTTTGGACAATACCTCTTCCACGTACTTGCTCTTGCAGCATTTTTTCGCTGTCGGAAGTATCTATTCTGAGAAGTAAAAGAGGGGGCTTGGCATAGCAGTTGAATTGAGCTTGTACTTCGATACCCCAACGAAGAAATTGAAGCTCCTGATCTTTTCGCACATGCTGCCACTGTTCTTCTAGAGATGTTATTGCTCGAACGAACTCGCTATGAGATATGGTCACCTCTTGCCTGCTTTTCGTTTGTGCGTTCCAAGAGAGATGTTTGTCCGTTACTTGCTCATCGCAATCAAGCACAACAGACATCTCTGCCTGCCCTGGCAGAAAGATTTTTACTTGCTTTTCCTCCTTATGAATGGCTAGTTGAATACGCGGTTTCATTTCTTGCGCTGTTTCTGTATCCACAATTGCTTTGAGTGCTTTTTGTATTTTATATATATCATCTCCATCTATTTCCATTGCCCAGGTCGTTTCATCTGATGATCCATTTGCATCAATCCACGATTGAGATGTACGCCCACTGCTGAAGAGTTTACAAACCAAAGAGCGCTTTAGTGGTTCCCAAAAGAGAAAAATGGAAAAATAATCCATCTGCTCAATTTCCCGGACATCTTCTATCAATGGGTGAAGCCAGCAAAGTGCCTGCCATAGCTCATTTGCATCGACATCAATCACCTCTTTGGGGAGTGAAGCTGCAATCACTTCTGGATGCAGCAGGTCAGGTGGTATGAGCGGTACGTTTTTGTCAGTTTGGACACCAACTGTCTCACCTGCAAATGCAAGGGATGGAGAGGCCACTTCAGACCTATACCCATCTGGCTGAGAAAGCGCTTCTGGTGTTTTTGACCAGTCTCTTGTGCCTAAATGAGGTGGTCTATGGTACTTCTGAGCAATTTCTTTTTGACGTTGTGCCACAGCTTGCCCTAATTGTTGAAGCTCGGTATCCTTCTTGAACTCCTCTAAAAACAGGCGCATATTTTGTAAATCATGATTTTCAATCCGTTGGCTTTGCTCCCAGATCGCTGACCAGTAAGCGACAACTTGCTCGATGAAGTGTGGATCAATACTCTCAACACCGTACTCAAGATTGCGATTAAGGCCAGAATAGGTTGCATTTCCCGACCCGATAAAAGTGCGTTGATTGTCGAACACCCAGACCTTCGCGTGAATGGTATCACAGGCTCTTACTTCAACTCTCCAATTGTCATGGCGCTCCAGACAATCTCTTAAATGCTCAAGCGCTTCTAGCTGTGAGGCCCCAGCGAGGAAGTCTTCACTACGAAAGCGTGTCAATACGCGAAGAGAGAGGGGCGCGGCTTTATGAAAGACCAGAGGCGACAATATCTTTTCGGTCTCTTGTACCACATCATCTGTCAGGAAAGGGCTGGCGCAGAAAAGATTACGCTGTACTCGCTCCAGAGCGTTGATCAGAGTAAGACGCCAGGGCGATTGGATTGGCCGAAAAAGAGGAAATGCATTTTCTTGTCTGTCCATCACTTTTTCCCTTGTATCAAAACTGCTCTTCCGGAAATCAGGAGCATATATCCTTCTTACTTCCAAAGAGCAAAATCCAACGAAAGCTTTTTACGCCGCTAAAATTGAGGTGCATTTAGCACAAGATGGAAATCTCTTTTCGCTTCTTTCGCGTCTATGATACGTTGCCCAGTTCTCGGTCCAGGTGAGGATGATATTCCTATTGTAGCGCCCATAACCCAGTTTGGGAATGTAAACCTATTCCAAAGTAAGATCCATCAGAGAACATATTCTCTACGAGGTCATCCCGATCGGAAAAGGTATCCGGAGAGTAAGGGACAGTGTGAGGAAAATCCTCGTTGGCAAGGATTTTAGACAGATATTCCCAATCAGCAGCTTGGTAGAACCAGACGTCCTGGCTCCCTTGAGGAACATCGCTTGGCTGTCATTGAACCCCAGTAAGAGAATGGCCTTCAACACGAAATTCCCTATCTGGTTTTAAATGGTAATGTTGCATCTGTATGGCTCTTTTCCTGCCTACAGCAAGTGCGATGGCTCGTTGGGCAAGTTCCTCTGCCACGTTATTGAGACCTGCGAACAGAGCAATGCTGGCGAAGTGCCAGTATTTGCCAGCGATGATGTCTGTATCAGTTACTTTTATTGGGTCCTGACCAAGCTCAGGGTCGATAATTTCTATCAATCCTCGGGTAGAGGGAGGAAGCGCAGGATTACTTCTTTTACAGGCGGCCTGGACAATAACACCAATTTTTGTGACCTGTGTGCTGGTGAGCGTTCGTCCATCTACTAATACGGCAGTATTTCCACTGTCTTGTTTTTTACCATAAATACTTTGGCGAGCTGCCGATCTGCTCTGCTTGCTTGTTACTCCCTTTGCTTCCATCAGAAGAAGTCCTTGCCCATCAGGGCGCAACGCAGCAAAGTCTAGTGCCTTTTTACGAGGGTCAACTCTGATAGGATTCAGAGCATCAGGTGGTACATTAAAGAGTGGGGAAGCAAGCAGAGCTGTACATCCAACTCCGAATTCGTGACTAAAACCTGAGGCAAAGTCCCCCAATTGCTCACGGATCTCTAGATCTGGATGACGAAGATTTAAAGCCAGGTATAAGCCACCAGTAATCAGTAAGCTTCGTTCACGAAAACGCAGTATGTTTGATGTTGGAAGGGCAAGCTTCTTTATCGCTGTGGCTTGGAGCAACGCAAGAAGTCTAAATGGAAAGCCACCAGTTGGCCCGTATTTCTGAAAAAAAGTTCGAACAGGATCGTAAAGAGGGTCCTGTGGAATAGCATAACGTGAAGATCTGGGCAGTTGACTAATCTGAATACATCGTTGGCGGCGGAGTTCATAGCCATTAAATGAATAGGTTATTTGCATGATCTCTCCATTTCAGGTTTCTATCGGTTCCTTCTTTGAGGTAGAGCTTCTGGAAGGTTGCCATCCTAGATAGGGCAACAATCGAGGGATATCTGTATGTACCATACAGAATAGACCAGAAATGATCTTTGCATCAACAAATTCCTATTTTGTGTGGAAAGTCGGGTACTTTTATCCTCAGTTAGCCTGTAAAAAGTGGAGAACGTCTTCCCCTTGTCATCTGATATGCGCAATTTGTACGCACTTATATTGGTTACTGGATGAACGTTTCCCGGCTGATCAAGCGTTCAAGGTACATACATAGAGCGATCCGTCGGGGCAGCACGCATTATCGGTGGCATACTGATAACGATTTCAGGGGAAGTGTTCCTGATGAAGCTTGCTGTTCATCAGGAACAGTCTACAATCCTTCAGTGGGGAAGCTGCCGTATTGTGTACGGAACCAGATGTCGAGGAAAAAAACCTCATCTTTCTGATTGCTCCCCCATCTAGGTCTGAAATGTGTCATCATCTTACTGGCGGGTAATATCTCTCATAAAGCACGTTCATTGCTTCTTCCTCAATGCTCTCCTTTAGAATGCTGATCTATTCAATAGGCCGGAGTGTGTCACAAACCATTGGATAAAACAACTTGGTGAACCGAAATTTATCTTATGATAATGCTTTTATACCAATCCGCCATCTGTGATACAATGAGAAAAAGCAGAGACAGGATGGCTTCTTATGGGTGTAACAAAAGCAGCTCCTCATTTTTCTGTAGAAGAAGTGAAGAAGAGAATGGATGAGGCTCCACGGCCTCTGTATCGCAAACGTTGGCGTATTATTTATCATGCGCTAGTTGACCCACAACCGGCAGAAGACATAGCGCTCCATTGTGGCGTAGCGAAGGATACCGTTCATACACTGATGCGCACGATATAATCGCTTTGGGATAGCCGCGATAGAAACACCAGGAAAAGGAGGCAGAAAGAGGTTTTACCTTTCTTTAGAACAAGAGAAGCAGTTCCTGGATCCTTTTATTGAACAAGCAAAAACGGGAAGCATTGCTACGTGTGCCGAGATCCATGCAGCCTATGAAGCCCATATTGATCGAAAAGTAGATGAAAGTACGATATATCGCTTACTAAATCGTCATGGATGGAGAAAGATCGTTCCGCGCCCGAAGCATCCGAAAGCAGATCGGCAAAAGCAGGAAGACTTTAAAAAAACTTTCCGACGCTCGTGAAACAAGTACTCGCCACAAAACCCGTAGAAGACCCCCGACCCCTCTTGGTTCTCGTACAGGATGAAGGACGATTTGGACGTATTAGCCGTCCAAAGAGATGTTGGGCTCCGCCGGGTATCCGACCGGAGGCTCCGGCGCAGGTGGTTCGTGAAGCTATTTATGCGTTTACCGCAGTAGCACCTTCTCTTGGAAAAATGTGCTCTCTCCTGCTTCCTACAGCCAATACGGAATCGATGAATATCTTCTTACAACATGTCAGTCAAACGTTTTCTGAGTATTTTCTGGTCATGCAGGTTGACCAGGCTGGCTGGCACCAGGCAAAAGAGCTGGTTATTCCTGAAAACATACGTTTCGTTAAACAACCTCCTTATTCGCCTGAAGTCAATCCTGTTGAACATATTTGGGACGATATTCGAGAAAAGTATTTTCACAACCGTACTTTCGACTCACTTGACTCCCTTACGGAGAAACTATGTAACGCGTTAAATGCTCTTGAGAACGATCCTGAGCGCATTACTTCTATGACCTTTTTCCCTCATTTGAGGGCTGTCATTTAGGTTGCGGATTGGTATTACACATCTTCCTCGCCGCTTTTCCCTTCGTTTCCTCCCTCCTCCTCTTCTTCATTTTCCTCCTCCTCGTTTTCCTCTTCATCCCACTCGTCAGGAAAGATCCATGGCCCTATCACCTCTGCATACTCACCCATTTTTCGAGCGAATTCTAAAGGAAGGGGGAGAAGTGTCATATCGCTGGTTAAGTACCCCATCCTTCGCCATTGATCGACCATCACTGCCCAGGATACGGGCTGGTCCTGATCGTGAAGAATGAGCGGCATAACTTCTACGACTGATGAGAGTCGGTAGTTTTCTCGCGGTTTATCCTGTTTCCCTATGTACTTCTTTGGGGCTGTATGAGGCTTATTCGCAATGTTGTAGAAGAGCCTGTTTTTCTTTGCGTCTGCGCCGTCTTCTACCCAGATACCTTGGGCAGTTGTCGAAGGTTGTGATCCGGGAACATACCATTCAGGGGTTTCTCCTCGTAGATTTGTGCGAACGCGAACTAAACGGTAGCGCACTGGCAGTACTTGAGGTGAGAAAGGAGCTTGTCCGCGCTCAAATCGTAATGCATCGAATGGAACTTCTGTGTTATAAAGCCCCTGCCAGGTACTCCGTGCATTTTGTGCCATGGTAAACACTACAACATCATCGACGCCCTGCCGTGTTGCGCTGCCCAGCAGAAATTGGCGTACCTGGTTGAGAGCCTCTTCTCGTTTGCGTTTCTTTACTTGCTCAGGATTCAGGTGCGTTATTTCCAGGAGAGCTTGATAATAAGGCCGGATACGTCCATCATGGGGTAGCCAGGCCATAATCTGGTGACGAGCTGTGTGAAGTAATACGATGACCGGCAAATGCACTCCAACAGTCGCTCTGCGTTTTGTGATACGTATAAACCAAACCCCTAGCACCAGTAACGGGTCTGGAATGGACATCTTTCGCATGCTAAAATCGATTGGATATGGTAAGTAGCCAAGCTGGCGTAATCCGTCACGGACAGACGAAGCGCAACGCTCTCGTAAGCCCTTTGATTCACTGGTGATAAATTGCGTCAATCGGCCTGTATGAGCCATTCCCAGACGAATAGCAGGTTTAGGGTCTCCTTGGACGCCAAACCGTTGGCGAAGTTGCCGTTCTCGGTAATTGGGCAATTCGATAAATGTCAGTGTTGGTTCCTGCGCGGGAGGAATAAGCTGCGTAATGAGCGCTGCTCGTTCCTGAAAGAGCGCAGACCGAGATTGGTTTTTCTCTTTCGCTGGAAGTGGACCATTGATATCCTGTAGAGGGAGGGTGACAATCCGGACCTGCCCACCACCAGGCAATGGAAGTTTTTTTTCAGGTGGGTCTACTGCTGGATCCGGCTCTTCTGCTCGTTTTTTGCGTGGCTTCTTGGACTGAGATTGTTCCTCTGGAAGAACATCCACATCTGTTTCCTCATTATCCTCTCCCTCCTCCTCCTCTTCCAAGTCAATATCATCTTCGGTATCTTCGTCGAAATCATGATAATTGAGATCGTCAGTGTCCTGTTTTTTTTCAGGAAGAACAAGTTCAGGCCTGGTTCCTGTAAGCATAGCCAGAACACGATCAAAGAGCATATCTCTTACAGCCTCTGTTGTCCAACGAATCTCTATTGTTATATCCGATCCTACAGATTGTTCTAAGGCTTCCAATCGAATATCTTTCGGTATTTCTCGTAAATCATCCATTAAGGGATGGTGCTCGCCTTTTCGTGGAATAATGTAGGGCTGACAGAGTGGCTGAAGCGTGAGATGATCAGAGAGAGTTTCTAGAAGTCGTTTGGTGATGTCTTCGCAGACATCTGGTCCTATCCCAAGACCAATAGGCAGCTTTCCCTGTGTTGAGTAAATCATACCAGCCTCTAGCCCATGTACTCCTTCAAGCCAGGCTAGAGGCTGTTTTGCAATGATGTGTGCATCTGGAAGAGGAACATCGATACGTGCCGCAATTTTAGGGACAAGATTCATCCAAATTGGGATGCGCTCCCCTTGTTCGCCATTTTTCACTGCCTCGATTTTCGCTTGTAAAAAGGTTTTATTCTTGCCTGGGCTCTGTTCATACCACTTCTTCTGAGGGCGAAGGTAGACATTGGTACGACGCTTTAAATACAGCGTTGTTCCATCATAGCAACTTTCGCAGCGCCAGCGCCGTACTCCGTAGTGGAAATGGATACGCGGTTCTTCATGTCCAGGAATGGTTTGTAAGGTAATCTTGATAGTGTAACTGTACCCAAATTTCTTTTTCTCCTTCTCCTTTTGCGATGTGGTTTCGACATACACAGGGGGCCATGTCATTAACTCTGCCCCTTCATCTGTCACGACTTTCGCAAGATAGTAGAGCGACTTTCCAACCATCAACTTCGCTTCCCGCTCTACGAGAAGATCTGCCAGTAGAGATGGAATGACTTTGTAGGCAAGAGAGGGTATGTCGGCAGTTCCGTTTTCACATAATGTCTGAAAGAGTTCTAACGTGTGTGATTGCCACTGCAAATCTTCCTCACGCAGGACGGATTCCAGCTCAGAAAAACTTTCACATTCTCCATATGTTTCTTGTAACCATATTTGAATGATACGCCAGAGTGTTCCAGAAGGTAACGCACTCCGCGTGAGAAGCCAGGGTGAGGCTCCATTTCGCCCATTTTCAAATTCCTCATTTCCATATGATCGATCAGCTCTTTTGAGAGCATTTGGCGCAGCCAGAAGATCGGGGAGAAAGGCTTGCAAGACTGCGTTTAAGCTTTTAATAAGCACTGTTGTATGTTTCTCTGATCGGTTGCTTCGTTCGGATTGTAATGTATTGAGTGGTTCAATCCAATCGTCAGGGAAAAAGAGTTGCTGAAGCGAGATACTCCGCATGCTACTATCCGGTCGTAGCGTGCAGGATACTAACTGAATAGAAGGGTTACGCATAATGGACTCCTTGTACGTTTTCAAATGCCAGCGCAGCTTCACCATAGAGTGTTTGCGCAATAGCTCTTGTAGCGGCATCGGGATGTGTTACTGCCGCGCGAAGAATATTCCGAAAGCCGACCAACATGCTGGTTTTTTCGGTGTCAAATTTTCCTGTGAGTGAGTTTTCCGCCCAGCGAGCATCTACAAAATGCACGCGTGCTGATGCTCCACCGCGTAAAAGCCGACCAATACACTGCCAGACCAGCACGAACTGTGTCCAGAGAAGAGGGGCACGTTCATCGTCGTCGAGTCTTTTATACATTTTTTCCTTGCTCAGAGCTTTATCCCACTCAGACTGAAGCAGCAAGCCTCAAGCTGAGCCCTGCCTCAGTTGCCGTTTTACCCTGAAGTTGAGGGAGAAAATCATAAGCCCAGGCATTAAGCTTATGAATAGCGACGTGAATGTCGCCTGGGACAGGATAAGGGCGCACAAGAAAATAGACACTTCCTATGGCAGCTTCTTGTCCAACGAGGATATTGTGTCCACGCTCAATGGACTGAAGTGGCGTAACTAAAAAGCGTGCAGAAAGTTTGGGCATTTGGTTCAGTAAGCTCCGGAGCAATTTCCCCGGTGGAAGTTGCCAGCTGTCGTTTCCTTCCCCTTCACTGTCTGGGATCAAAGCTAAAACATCTTCCGGCGAAAAGTGTTGATATTGCTCCGTGAAGAGCGTTGCTAATGTTTCCCCAACGGCTTCAGCTTCCGCGTAACTGCCGACAACAAGTAAAATACGTCGGCGATGCTCTTCTAATAAGGATAACTCCTCCTCGAACATACTCGCACGAAAGCCTTGAGGGCGGATAAAGGCATCAACTATTGAGCGCAAACTTCGTATGCGTCGTTCAGGCTCTTTGTGACCGGACACATGCAAATACTTTCCTGGCGCACTGGGATCTGGCAGAGGGTCATAAAAACAGTGAATTCTGCCTTTGGATGTTTCCTGGTTCGCTTTTCGTTCGGTAGCCTGAGGGAGAAGAACTGCTCCAGGCGCTTGCGCCAGATGATATTTCCAGGATTGAGGTGCCCAGGAGGTTCCACTCGTGAGGATCACGTGGGGTCCAATGATCTCGTCGCTCTCTTTAAGAGCATCATGGAGATGATAGAGCAACGAACGTCCCAAGCCTTGTACATGAAAGAAGCGAAGTTCACCATTCCCGTCATTTTCCGTATCATAGTACTGGAAGCCTATCACCGCTCCCATAGGGGGCTCTGGAACAATACGTAATTGATCCTCCGATGGATTATAGAAGAAGCCCCCTCTTCCTCGATCAATGCCTAGCTCTTCTGCCGCTGGCCAGAGCAGGATCATTTCTTGCAGAGCATGGTCCAGTGTGATGACTAATAACATAGTGAGAAGGTGAAGCGCAAGGTGATTCATTTGTTGCTTATGGAGCGCCTTGGTCTTTTCATTCCCAACCTCGCCTATCCACTTTTCAAGGAGAAGTACTGCCTGATTTCTGGAAGACTCCAGCATTTCCAGATGCAGCGCGTTATACCAGGCAAGAGGAGGCACATTTTCTGAGGTTGTAGCGTCAGGCGTGCTCACCAGCGGATTGAATTTAAAAGCTTGAGCCTGCTTACTGAACAGGTCGATATTGGGAAGGAGATGTCGCAGTTCATAAGTAAGGCGGGAAATAAGAATATCGTGAGAAAAGTAATTATTTCCCAGCCATTGACGCGTGACCGATTCTTTATCACGGAGCAAGCTATAAAGGCGATTGACGGCTCTCTGGGTATTATCATGAGCAATCAACCAGCGGTCGAGATCTGGTTTCCTCCCTATAAGTGGGCGTCCAGCGCGATAAATTTGACGCGCAACCTGTAAGGCTATCCGATCGAGCCAGGATTCTCCTTGATCTCGCACCAGAACCTCCATGGGAGCAAAACGGTCATCGAACTGGACCTGGACTAAATCGGCTTCATCGACTAAAACAACATGAACATGTCGCATGACAAGATCCACGTAACGCATATTTACTGACATCAAGGGAGTTTGAGGGCCACTGGCTAACAAACTTGCTGGCGTTGCCAACCAGATTCGTGTCTGGGCAAGTGAGCGAGTAGCATGATGCACTGGGCAGACTGGTAAAAATGGACAGTCATAGCGATCTTCTGCATCGCTGCTTTCAGCATCGTATAAACGCGTGCAAGGTTCGTTGCCAGGAGAAATAGCACGTACATCCTGACGTAACCCATCAAGAGAACAAATGGTAGAAAGAAAGGGATAGGCGGGATGATATTGCCGAAGTGAGAGACTATCACGCGCAGCAAGCGCCCGATAGAGTCGGTTCAGATGAGCGATGCGTGATGAACGTCCAAGAAGAGGAACGGCCTTCAGGGCCTGTGGATCAGCATGACATAAAATGTCAAAGATCTCCTGTTCGCGGAACATGGCTGCAACATCACTAAGAACCATCATCACTCGATAGCCACGACGAGCAAGATACACCGTCAACACAGTAAAAAAGCTGGATTTTCCACTTCCTACCATGCCAATCAGGTGAAGCAGTCCATCGAGTCTCATATGGGAACTTGGCTGTAGGCCAGTTTGATTGATCAGGCGAAATTGGATGGCTCGCAAGCGTGTTCCCCAGGATTGAGCTGCGATTGAGCCTGTTGGAGCTATCCGATCCATCCAGTCAGCTTCTATCTGGAGATCTTCAAGTGAGATTTCTAATGGATGTAGTTCAGGGAAGCGTTGTTCACCGAGATCATAGCTTGCATCGCTGGCGAGATTTTCGATACGTTTGGGTAATTCAACCTCATACCAATCCTGCTGCATGCTAAAACGATAATGTCCTGGAGAAGCATAGTATGCAGTTCGTGATTTCCATTCAGGAGGAGAACTGAGTGCCACTCGAACCGCTTTCTGTCGTTCAAGCTGCAAAATAGCATTTGGCCGCTCAATAATAGCCCCTTCGTCAACCTGATACAGTGGGTAATGTGAGGGCAACTTTGCATAGACTTTTAAGATCCTTTCCCAGTATCTGCGTCCAATTGGCGCGGGAAGGTGGAGGCGTGTGACTGCGATGGCTTTCTTTTGTTGAGCAGAAAGTGTTTTCAACGCCGGAAGCTGTTGTCCATTGAGCACTGCCCAGGCCAGGAAAAGATTCTGGCCTGGAAACGCTACTTTCATGGTTGTTAAAATAAGATCGATATCCAGAAGCTCAGAAATGGCGATGGGCAACGGCCCATAGCTCTTTTTGAAAGCGGAAAAATCCTTTTCAAGTTCTTTCCGCCAACTCCCCACTTTACGCATGTAGTCGCTCCTTATATTGCCAGGCTTCATCAAGAAGCTCACGAATAGTGATGATGGAGAATGGTTGCCCAACAGTTGCGTTCCGCAGAATATCCAAGTACCCAGGATGATCCTGTACACGCTGATCAGGAACCACATAGAAAGCTCGATCCCAGCGAAGGCTCCCTCCTTGGTCTAGGGGAGTCAGATGAGCAGCAAGTAGATGTGGATATCGCCAATCTTTGAGGTCAATGGCCCAGATTGTTTGGTCAGGAAAAGTGATACGTAGATCGTAGGCATCGTAGCCTGGCCAGAGATCTACTTTCAAGCCCATTGAGCGTAATCGTTGCATGGAACCCACCTCATAAATTCCAGGAACGACCACATAGCGACGAATGGGTCGTCGAACACGTTGTAATCTTCCAGGAGGCTCAGTCCGTTCCATCAAGGTATGTTGCATGAAATCCCTGGTTAACGTTTGACAACGATCATCACCACAACGAAGGTGACCTTGGTGGCGTTGTAATGTCCACCCGCAAAAACGGCATATCTGGACTTTGCCTTGCTCAGCAATCAGTGTTGGCACACGCTCATACAGAACTGGCAGGTAAGCTCCTAATGTACCAATTTCAGAATCAAACGATAATTGTATCAACTCATCGTCTGTGACGACTGGGTGCTCAATGAGGAATTGCCGAAATTTGACATAGGAATCAGGTCGGCGATGTCGCCTGCTCTCACTCAATACTTCTACCATGATTTTCTGACACGCTTCCTGCTCTGCGTCACATTTCAAAAGAGCATACTCGCGGCAGAGCGCTGAGGGCTGGTCTACCTCATCCAAAAACGCTTCCTTGAGTAAGGACGCAGGGATTCGAAAAGTAACTGGCCAATCACAGAGAGGACGGCGGCACCAGGTAAGAGCTTCATGTGTATGCATCGGGGGAGACACATTTCTCAAAAAACACTCAGTGGCAAGCATGTTTAACCCCCGCTGCCAGGCTTGAGGATGAGGGGCTTGCAAAGGTTTGCCATTAGCGATATCCAGAGCGAGAGAAGTTATTCCAGATGCAAGCAGTGGAAGAATGGCATCAGGAAGAGGGAGGTCGTGGGTTCCTTCAACGGGAGTTGCTCCAAGCAGTGCCTGACCTGAAGGTGTAACGCGAAGGGAACGTGCCCCTCCCTCCCACTCGATGAAAGTTGGCCTCAGACGGGCGAGCTGACGTTGAATATTTCCACGCGAACTACTCGGATACCCAAGCGCGATAGTAACTTCGGCAAGCGTAGGAGGACGACCTTGCTCATTTTGAGTAAGTGTCAGCACTGTTTGCAGGAGACGTTTGTCTGATTCAGTTGGTGTCATATACACCTCTTTTTTTCTAAAAAACTCTTCTGTTCACACAACAAACGTTGCATAACATTTGTTGTGTGAACAGAATTACTCCATATAAATTGCTGACAAATAATAGCTTCTAATTTTTATATGGTCAATAATATATATTTGCATATATCTATGCATGCTAATCGTAGTGTTTTCATTTCTTGAAAACACTACGATTACCGGCTTAAATGCTGCATGTTATAATGCGTGACCTCGGTTGATTGCTTGTGAGTTGGAAACTTTTTGTGTGGGCTACTCCCTGAGGGCGCTCAGGCTACATAGAGAGGCATTTGATAGCCATATTAAAAGTCTGTCACTGTTGTGTTTACTCATGTGAGTAATCTCACGTTGCCTTTTTTTCTCAACAAAATACGCAACCAGAAAGGAAAGCCTGTTCAAATCGTCAGTGTTTTCTGGATGCTATCTCGATGCTCATTTTCTGGATCATTTCTCTGATATCTCGATTTTTAAGTAGAGCAAGGAACCTTTGCGAAAAAATTCAAAATGGAAGTCATTCTTTTGGTCCAGATGAGTGGAAAATCCATAGTTTTAGCTTGATTTAGTAGAGTCATAAAGCTTAAAAGTTAAAACCTGTGTCGCTCGAAAAGTTGTGAATTTATATTGTCGAAACAACTGTCAGAGAACTGCGCACTGCGATTCTCTATAGCAGCGCACATTGACAATCTCTCCTCCAATGTTTTATGCTAATCCGCAGAATAGCATAAAACATTGGAGGAGAATATGACTTTCGGACGTACCATAGCCGATGCAAGAAAAAAAGCCAATCTCAGCTTACGGGAGCTTGCAGTGCAAGTCAAGAAGGAAGATGGCTCCCCGATTTCTCCCCAGTATTTGAATGATCTTGAACATGACCGGCGCAATATCCCAGCAGAATTCATGTTGCAACAGTTCGCCCAAGTTCTGGATATCCCCATTGAAATCCTTTATTACTATGCTGGAGAAATCCCTTCCGAATTGCGAGATATGCAAGTAGATCAAAATCAAGTGATTGAAGCTTACAAGGCTTTTCGACGCAAGATTCAAGGGGGCCAAAAGTGAGGTATGTACGCGATACAACTGGACGCTTTCAACAGCGGCCTCATTATGAGATGAGTGAACTGGACGAAGCATGCGATCATATCATTACGAGCTTCATGCAAGAACAGCATGGCCGTCTGCTCTTGCCTATTCCTACAGATGATCTCACTAAACTGATAGAACGAGACACGGATGATCTCGATCTCTACTCTGATCTTTCGGACGAAGGGCCAGATGTAGAAGGGATCACTTATTTTCGACCAGGTCAGAAACCTGCAGTACGCATCGCCAACGGCTTGTTGGAAAATCGATTGCGCACAACCCTGTCTCATGAATATGGCCATGTGAAATTCCATGATCCCCTCTGTCAAAGAGTGAAAAAGCCCACGCTCGATCTTTTCGCCGAGACGACTTTGATTTCAGTCCAAAAATGCCAGCGAGCCAAAATTGTCTATGCTGCAGCAAGCGATTGGATGGAGTGGCAGGCAGGCTACATCTGTGGTGCAATTCTCATGCCCGTTGTGCCGCTGCGCAAGCTTATTCAAATGTATATCGAGCGATATGAGCTTTATGCGCCGCTCTCTGTGTCGAAGCAAGCTACTTGCGAGTTGATTACTCAGGTTGCCTCACAATTTGCGGTGTCGCAGGATGCCGCGCGAGTGCGGCTCAGTAAGATGGGTTATATAACAGAACAGGAAGTCGGTCCCTCGCTATTCAGCTAACAGCTCTTGCGTCGTCCTCCATGCCATGCTATACTATCTCCAGAATACGCTAATCTGCGGATAAGCAGATTAGCGTTGATCACCCGAATCGAGCCATCCAGGCAATTCACGACTCAAATTTTGTAGGAGATCCTTTGTATGACACAAACAGAACTGCATAACTCTCATGAAGTGACCGTAGAAGTGTTCGCACCCCGCCAGACCGAGCCAAAGGTCTTCACCTGGCCGATGAATTGGACGATTGGGCAGGCAGCCCAGCAGGCTGCGAGTGCGTTCGAGTATCAAGGCGGCAATCCAACTCTTGGTCACGGAAACAAGACCTTTGACCGCAACAAAACCCTGGAACAAGAGCACGTTCATCAGCACGAGAAGCTAGAACTGCTTGATGTTGGGGGTGGCGTCTGACATGCTAGATCCTGCAGTGACAAGGGCAGAATTAACTATTGAATATCCAGTTCTCCAGGAACGGGCGAAGCGGGCGGGCTGGGAAGTCACACTTGACATGGATCAGCTGAAACTCAAAGTTCAGCTGATCCACGAAAGGACGGGACAACTCTATATTCTCCGGGGGCACCTGGACGAGTATAAAGCTATTCCTCCTGCCTGGGAATTTGTTGATCCTGAGACAGGAGAAGAAGGAACAGCCGCCGCGTACCCAGAGCCACCAAGCCCTGCTCCGGGAGGAAGCGCGCTCTTCATTATGCCCACTCCCCTGGAACGCGTGATCTGCTTGCCCTGTAATCGGTTGGCTTATGGAGGCTACAAAGGTCCACATGCAAACTGGACACTTGCCAACTGGATGCAGGAAAAGCCTTGCTATCTAACATTATGCGAGATGGTCAACCGGATCAATGTAGACCTGCAAGCGAGTAAAGGACCTTGGGGTTCTAGAAAGGGCCTGCAACTATGAGTACCTCTGCTCGTCCGCAGCGAGGCTGGCAGCGCACATCCTGGCCAACTGGGGCCTTGCTCGGTCGATTTCTCGTATCAAACGACGTGCTCTTAGCCACTGAATCAGCCCTGGTGACATTCAGAGGGCCAGAAGGGCCGCATGAAGGTATCGTTTTCTGGGGAGGGAAGGAAATGGAGGGTATGACGTTTTTCACGACAGCGGTCGCCCCTCGATCAGTACATACCAAAGGATCTGTGCAGTGCAACGAGGCGGCTGTTCGCGAGGTTGTACATGCTTTGCGCCCTCATGGGCTTGGCCTGCTCGCCCAGGTGCATAGCCATCCAAGCGGTGACGCTCGCCACTCTGACGGCGATGACTCGATGGTTTTGCTTCCTTTTGAGGGCATGTTATCCATTGTTGTGCCCTGGTATAGCAAGGATGGCATGTGTCCGCTCTCCTCCTGTGGCATTCACCAGTTTCAGGAAAGACACTGGGTATTGTGTAATAAAAATCTGGACGGCATTCAGGTCGTGCCAGGGGTAGTTGACCTCAGATGACAAACAAAAATGACTTTTATCAACGGCGTGATCTGCGCACGGTATACTACATCAGGGGTGTTACTGTGGAACCACAGCCCGTTCAGATCTGTTGGGATGAGAACACGGCCCATTCACCAGCGAGCCAGGTACTCCTACTCGCGCTAAGCAACCAGTTAGCAAGATTCTGCCGTTGTGCCGGATTTTCTGGTCCCGATGCGCCTCTTCTCGTTTCATCTCCTCTAGGTGGCACTTCACTGTATGGAGCCATTGTGAGGAGTTGCTATCGTATCGACCCTTGTGGCCAGTGGGTAATTGGAGAGGTTTCCCAGGCCGTATATCGTCTGGGTGTAGGACGGCAAAGTAGAAGAGCGAATGCATTCCTGGATGCCTCTGGTTGGCTCGCCTATGCGGTAGATCAAGCAACAGATCTTCCTCCCCATACTGACAGTGCAAGTAATGTGCTTGGTGCGGGCATGGCTGCTTGCATTGGTGCAGCAAACGCATTTAAAGTCAGTCTTGGGCTATCACAGCCACTTATCCGCGGGACCTTCTCTCTCTGGTCATTTGGGCGTAATAATCAAGCCCTTCAGGGCCCTCCTCTTGTCGCCACCGATTTGGGAAACGTGCTGATGGTCGGTGCAGGGGCTGTAGCAACGGCGCTGGTCTACTGGCTCAGTTTCTTGCCTCTATCCGGTCAGTGGGATATTGTAGATCATGATGAAGTACACCTGAATAGCACCAATCGGGGCCTACTCTTCACAGCCGAAGATTCCGGATGGGGAGACCACATTTGCCGAAAGAAGGCGAATGTGCTAGCACGTTATCTTGAACATGCTCAACTGCATGATTGCTGGTTTGATGAGTTTGAGGAGGAAGGTCGGCGTTGGGATATTATCCTTCCTTTGGCGAATGAGCGGAAGGTGCGGGGACTGCTGCAAGCATCTCGCCCGCCACTCATGATCCATGCCACCACCAGCCCAAACTGGCAAACGCAATTACATCGTCATCAACCGGGCGCGATCGCTGCCTAGCTTGCCGACTTCCAGACACCAATCTCCCTCCGCCAGTTTGTGCCGCCGCACCACTTTCTGTACCAGATCTCGATCAAGAGCGTCCGCCTGATGCAGCGTTACCTTTTCTCTCAGCGGCAGCGGGATTATTTATTGTTGGTGATCTGTTGCGCCTCGGCCTCGGTGGATACGAGTTGAGGAATGGCAACCTCTTCACCTTAGATTGGTTTGGTGATATGGGACGACCAACTATGCGTCAAGAACAGTGTCAACCGAATTGTTCAGGATGGGGGAATCCTGCTGTACGGTATACCCTAAACAGTGCTACACGTTGGTATTCCATGGATCAAGAAGCCAGGAGTATATGAGGGGACTTGGAATATCCCACGTGATGCGCAACGAGCGATGACCTGTAGCGAGCAGAGATGAATATGTGCCTTGCTGAGAAGAAAGAAGCAAACACTTTCACTCAGGGAGGCACATATGACCAGTATCGCCGATGGATCGGTATGTATCCAGACCTCTTCCGAATCGGTTCCCACAACGCCTTCGTGGTTTGGAGAAGTTGTGCTGCTGACGGCGCATCTTCGCAAGCATGGTATTCTCAGCAAGATCAATGAGCAGGTGCGCTTTGCGCGACGACGCTTTGGTCACTACGACGTGATCGATTTTCTCGCTGTCCTCTTCGGCTATGCGATCAGTGGAGAGCGCACCCTGGAGGAGTTTTACGAGCGACTTCAGCCCGTTGCGATCCCGTTCATGGCGTTGTTTGAACGCGACCAGTTACCCTCCCGCTCGGCGCTCTCCCGTTTTTTAGCAGGACTGACAAAGGCACCCGTTGAAGCTCTGCGCACTCTCTTTCTCGATGATTTGCTCGCACGGCCACTCACCCCCGACAAGCAAACGGGAGGGCTGGTGGATCGAGCAGGAAACTCCTGGACCGTCTTTGACATTGACGGGACGCGGGAGGCGGCTCGGCAACGTGCCTTACCCCAGACCGATGACCTTCCTCCGTCCTTTCGCCGGTTGGATGACGTCTGCGCGCCTGGCTACCGAGGCCGCAAACGCGGAGAGATTGTTAGGACGAGGACTACGGTGTTGCAGGCGCACTGTTCTCAGTGGATCGGCAGTTTCGGCAACCGCGGGAACGGGCGATATCGGGAAGAACTGCGCAAGGGGATCGCCGCCATTGGCCGATATCTGGCGACTCACCAGTTCTCGCAAGAGCGCACGCTGCTGCGCCTTGATGGGCAATATGGTAATGGGGCGGTACTCTCCGATGTGGCTGGCTTCGCGTTTGTCACTCGCGGGAAAGACTATCGCCTGCTTGATCATCCGCTCATTCAGGCACGCCTGCACTTGCCTCCCGACCAGGTTCAGCAGCATCCCGAAAGCCAGATGGTGCGCAGCCTCTACGATTGCCCCGCGATCCCGGTGGGACCCGAGGGAATCCTCTGCCGCGTAGTCGTCGCAACCCATCCAGCCGGGAAGAAGAAGAGTCCGGTCGGTGTCACACGTGCAGGTATTGTCTACGAACTGTTCTTTACGAACCTGCCACAGCAGGGGTTTACCGCCCGCGATGTCGTCGAACTGTACCTGCATCGCGGAGCCTTTGAATCTGCACTCTCAGACGAAGACAGAGAACAGGACCCGGACAGGTGGTGCAGCCATTCGGCCTGGGGACAGGAGTGCTGGCAGACGGTGTCTCAATGGGTCTGGAACCTCAGATTGGAATTGGGGCACCAGTTGGAACCAACGCCGCTGCGCATCACCGAATTCGCTCCTGCTCTCTCGGAAACTCGTGAGCAGGCTCCCGCACATCCGGTCTCATCCGCTCCTGCCTCGGGATACGGCCCACCTACCACCGCCACCTCCTTCAAAACAGGTCGTTTCACCGGAGCTGATTTTCCTCTCCAGCCTGATGGGACGCTCCGGTGTCCAGCAGGGCAGTCACTTCTTGCCCATGAGCGGCGTCGAGAAACCGATGGCAGCTTGCGTGTGGTCTATGGCGCCAGCATCCAGAGTTGCCGCCCCTGTCCACTCCGTGAGCAGTGCCAGTGGAACGGCAACGCCACCGCGAAGCCGCGCCAGGTGAGCGTGCTGTTGCATCCGCCGCCGTTGGCCCTGCACCGCTGCTCTGGCAGGACTGGAGTCGCAGAGTACATCGGCGCGCCTGCATGCAGCTGGTACGACACCAACACATCGAGGTGAAGCAAGAGCAGGGTTCGCCTGACCAGAGCAGCTCCGAACCGGCGATCCTGTCGCGACGCCGAGCGGGCGCGCTTTCGGCTCTCATGGGTGGAGCGTTTGATGCGCAATGCCTCTGTGCCAGCCAACGAGCCAGTCCGTCTCAAATTCTTTGGGGTGCCGGACCAGTTTGCTGATTTCCTCGGCCTGCGGGTAGGGTAGGCCAGTCTCGCTGGCTGTGGTAGCGAGAGGCAAGCTCACGGCGAAGGTCGCAAGGGTGGGAAAGCGCTCTGCAAAATCTGACGCTCACTCCAGATCAGATCTCTCTTGCGTTGAGATAAATTATCTGACTATAATCAGAGAATAAGCAATGATTGATTGAGCATATCTGGAGGTGTTCATGGATACGCCATTGATCGAGCAGGTGCGCAGCTTCAATCGAACCATGACCGAGCGTATCGGCGTCCTCAACGATCATTTTCTGGGTCGCAATCATCCTCTGGGTGAGGCACGACTGCTGTGGGAGATTGGCGAGGAAGGAGCGAGCATTCGGGAACTGAGACGCCGTCTGGGACTCGATTCTGCCTATGTCAGCCGCCTGTTGCGTTCGCTTGAGAAACAGAAACTGGTCGTAGTGAGAGCCAGTACACAGGATGGCAGAGTTCGCCTAGTCCAGCTTACTGAAGCGGGACTGAGCGAGCGCAAGGAACTGGATCAGCGGTCCGACGCCTTTGCCAGTTCCCTGCTAGAGCCGCTGAGCGAGAGCCAGCGTGTGAGATTGGGAGCGGCCATGGCGCAGGTTGAGCAGCTGCTGATCGCTTCTCTGATTTCAGATTACCGTCGCCGATCCTGCCAGCCAGGAGGCCAGATGGTGCATTGAGCACTATTTCACCGAATTGGGAGAACGCTTTGAGGCCAGCTTCGATCCCGCTCTGAGCATTTCAGCGCAGGTGCATGAACTGACACCTTCGGCAGGTTTGCTGCTCGTCGCCCGCCTGCGCGAGGAGCCGGTGGGCTGCGGCGCCTTGAAGTTTCATGAGAACGCTCCAGCGGAACTCAAACGCATGTGGGTCGCTCCGAGCACACGTGGCCTCGGTCTGGGGAAGCGCCTGCTCCTGGCGCTGGAACATGCTGCCAGAGAAGCGGGCGTCACTGTTCTGCACCTGGAAACGAATCACGCCCTTACTGAAGCCATCGAGCTCTATCGGCGCTCTGGGTATCAGGAGGTGGCTGCTTTCAACGATGAGCCTTATGCACATCACTGGTTTGAGAAGCGCCTTTGAGTGGGGTTTTTCCTTCAAACTACGCACCTCGTTGCGCATCGCGTGGGATTTCCGGATTTCGGTTTCTTCGAGGAGAGTGATTTCCCCTGGGTCGTCTCCCTTACCGACCTGCGGGTCATCAGCGAGTTGGTCGAATTTCCAAGCCAGTTTATCCACTACCTGATCAGGAGGCTCAGGATCAATGAGCATGGGCGCGCACAGACATATGATGAGCTTGACTAGTTTGGAACATATCTTCAAAACGGATTGTATTTTGAGGATATGCTGGATGAGCAAGATTCGCCCGATATGATCTATGTGCAGCCTGCTACAACACATTTCGACGACTATTACTTCTACGTGACTGGCCAGCGCAAAACGCCTGTGTCCAAACCGACACAACCGATGCCTGAGCTGATGCGCCAAATGTTGACGGAACTTGAGGACCATCGCCCTTCGAGGTATTTAGAGATAGCTTGTGCTCTCCTGGATATGTCTTTCACGACGCGCGAAGATTTTATCAAAACCTTTCTTCAGCAAAGGGAACACACGCTCCAGGATCAACTCTTGCATGACTTCACATTTCGATTTGAGCATGAAGACACATATATCACCTGCATGTTCGCTCCAGCTAAACATACTCATGAATTGAAACGGAGGCTTGCCGCCTACTGCCCACTCAAAAAATACCAGATGAAAAGCAATCTTTGGATTGGCCTGGCCTGCACAGCTGATCGATCCAGTGTACTTCAGGGAAGCATGGTGCTGCATAGCCCATGGGTGTATGATGCTGAGATGGAGCGACGAGTGGCGAGCAGCTTCCTTGCAGCGGAAAAGCAATAAGCGGTTGAGAAGTCTGTACGAGAGCGTCGGAGGTCGCTTCGAGGAGTATCAGCACATCTGACCTTGCCATCTTTGGGAACAACATCTGAACTGAATCTACACCAAACATTTCTGTTGTCAGCTACTCGCCTCTCTCAACGTTTCCATTATCCGTAGCGTTCCCTGAGTTCGTCGAACGAGAGGATAGGAATTGGCGACCTCTGGAGATAGGGAGTGAATAAGCGCTGTTTCGTCACGATCAGTGGCTCGACTTTCCACTTGCCGCTTTGGGGTAACTCCAGCCACGTCAGGATCTGGCCGAGGTGCTCGCGTGCCCATTGCACACGTTTTTGGTGGTGTTCGATAATCGACTTCTTCCCGCCCCTTCCCTGAAACATGTTTTGCAACTCGTTCGCCATTTCCTGTGGTGTGCGCGCCATGGCCAGGTCTTTGCACTCCAGTAAGAGCATGCGTCGTTTCCGTGAATTGACCATCAAGACATCAATGTCTCCGGGAGGGCCATCTTGCCCCCTGAGCTCGCCGACTTTTCTGACCTGTGACTTGATGATAAATCCTGTCTCTTCCTCCAGGAAGCGTGCCACCTGGGCATTAAACGCATCCCCACGCCTATTGTTTATCTGACTGATGACCTGCTGCATCTCGTGGCTCCGGGCTTGTAAGCGTCCGTTGAGGCACAAATCGCTCAGGTAGCCACCGGCGTTATAGAGATGGCGATACCCCCAGAGGATCTCGGCGATGTCGCCTCGTCTGCGGCGGAGGAACGGTCGGCGAAGATAGGAGAGCCTGCGGTTGAATTGCCAGGGATGGATGTCACTCTTGAGAAACGGCGGTGGTGGAGTGAGGAAATCGAGGCGTCTATCAAGTGTTAGGCTTTCGAGCGTCTGTCTCACCGCATCCTCGGACCAACTGAGCCGTTCGACCAGCAGGCTTAAGAGCTCACTTTCAGGCAAGCAAACTGCGCCGGAATCGTGTTCCCTCCCGAGTTCGATAGCCTCCGTCATGAGCAACAGCACGTCATATAAGGAGTATCCGAACTCAGCCTGTGTGGCCGAGAGCATGGCATCTGCGATGACTGGTTCTTCCTGGTTGGCCTTCTCGCTGGACCAGTGGTAGCGAAATGTGCGCGTCGCCTCAGCAATTTCTCCTGCAGCGAAGAGCGGTTGATAGGAGTCCAGGGCTCTTTTCAACTGTTTTTGATCGACAGCCAACCGCCCAGATGGCAGCATGGACAATTGGAGGTCTGCGAGTTGGTAGTAAATGAAATCACTGACCGATCCGAAGTTGATAATATGCCAGGCAAGTGCCTGGAGACGGTCGTACACGCTGAGGCTGACAGGTCGCTGCCCATCGGGCGGGCAGGCAGCCACATATTCAATAACGAAGCGGCTGGCCCTCGCAGCCGCAGCGCGCTCGGGAAGTTCCTCGCTCAGGTGCTTGATCATCTCCGGCTCCGAACTGTAGCATGCTAGGCGAGTCGGTATCGTCAAGCGATGCATGGACAGTTCGCACGCAATCGCCTCGTGGTGCGCGATGAGGTATTCGAGCAGCCCTTCTGGCTGGAGCGACGCTACCAGTTGGACCAGCGCTTGGTAGTAAAAGCCGACAGCACTCCGGAGCACCTCTGCCCGCTTTTCTGGAGCAACTGTCCCTTCTCGTAATCCTTCAACCGACCTGAGGTGCTCACCCATCTCGTCAAGGAGCTCGTTTTCATCCGCCTTTTGAATTTTCCTGTATGCCGGTAGCCCCCGCGGGTCGAGATCGGGCGCGATGTTTGGATCAAGGAACAGCAGTTTTTTCTTGGTTCCCAAAGGGGCATGACGATCGAGGATGGCCGTTATGGCATCGTCCGACAAGGTCTGGTGCTCCTCTTCCGTCAGAAGGCTGCGAAAACCTTGGAGAATGCACCGCATGAGTTCTCGCTCGCCTCTGTTGTCTTCTCGTTCTAGTGCAGAGGTAAAGGTCGCGTGGATGGTAATGTCTAGCGTTCCACGGACCGCGTCTGCGTATACTGGGAGGCTGTCCTGCTGAGGTTGAGGTAGTCCCTCTGGTGAAGATCGATCCCAGGCTTCATCCTCGGGCAAAGCAATCCGCAGCAGGATACGCTGTTTATGCTATGAAGCACCCTACCCTTTTGTTACGCTTGAAACTGCCCAGGAAAGGTTGATGAGTCCAAAATGTTACTGTTTCAAACATCCCCATGTTAACCATGCTGACCAGCAACGTAATGCTTCAGGTATTCTTCGTGTCATCCATTAGCTGATGCGTCTTGTTCTTCTTGTTGTAAACGATGGCGATAACGATAGGATTCACCAACAAATTCAATAATTCTTCCCTTATGAGTAAGTCTATCAAGGAAAGCTGTTGTAATGGTTGCATCTGCAAAAATTGAATTCCAATCACTAAATCTTAAGTTACTGGTAATAATCATAGAAACTTGTTCATACAGCTCACTCACGAGCTGAAACAAAAGTTGGCCTCCCGCTTTATCTACAGCAATGAAGCCCAGTTCATCCAAAACCAGGAGATCGAGCTTCGTAAAACGAGCCATAAAGTTGGAAAGATTGAGATTTTTTTGTGCCACTTGCAAATCATTGATTAAGACAGCCGTTTTGTAAAAGCGCACGCGTTTGCTCTGCCGACAGGCTGCCAAAGCCAAACCAATGGCTAAATGGGTTTTGCCCAATCCTGGATTTCCCACAAGGATGAGGTTTTCAGCACGGGACATATACCCTCCTTGAGCTAATTCGAGGAACGTGGTTTTGGAGATATTTTCCAGGGCGGCAAAATCGTAATCGGCAATCTCTTTGAGGAAAGGAAATTTCGCTCTTTTGATGGCTGAACTAATCCGTTTGGCTTCTCGTTCTGCCATCTCTGCTTCGCACAAACCGAGCAAAAAGCGCTCTGGTGAGAGACCGTTGCGTGCAGCGTCCTGTGCATAGGACTGATACAGTTGAAGAAAGGTCGGGAAATTCAATGCACGAAGATACGCTTCGAGTAATGCTTGATGATCTTGCGTAGTTCCAGTCAACGACATGCGCGGAACTCCTTGTCCTTTTACCAGGATAACTTCAACAACTGTTCATAGCGAGCCAGGTCAACTGGCTGATGGCCAACAGCAGCTAAATCTGGACGATCAGAAAGATCTAATGGTTTCCTGTCAGCCTGTTCACCTGCATCAGCTATTTCGTGAAGACAATAGAGCACTCCGTCGAGGTGGGTACAACCGTACAGGAGTGCACGTTCAATTGCTTGTTCCATGTGTGAGGGTGAGTAATGTTCATGAAGCATCAAGATACGGACAAATTCTTGAATACCTCGTCCATCAGGCCACATCTCTTTGAGCTTGTCCAACATCTGCTGGTAGGACGGGGGCCACTCTCTTCGCCAACGTCTCATTGGCTTTGCATAGTCAAAGGCTCCTGGTTTTTGTTCAAGCAAAGCGAGATAGTGAAGCGGATCAAAAATATCTTGTTCGCGCTCATAACAGCGGGAATGGCTCGCCAATTTGTGCGTTCCATCATAAATGTCAATCGTAAAAGGGTAGGCTTTGACTGTCACCGTTTTGCGAGCATAGTTGACTGGCACGGAATATCTGTTGGTTTCATAATGCACCTGTGAATAGGGAGTCAGCCGAGCTGTGACCATATCACAACAATCATACTCAGAGGGGGGAAGCGGTAACAAGAGGGAGCACTCTTTTTCCCATGCTTGTCCTATCGTTTGCCTCTCACGTGAGACGGTACGTGCATCCTCGGCAAGACAGCGTTCTAACACCTGCCGATTGAGATCGGCAAAACTTGTTGCACTTGGGAGCGGAACAAGGAAATTTCGCCTCGTGTATCCAACGGCGGCTTCTACACCGCCTTTTTCATTGCCTTTGGCTGGTTGACAAAAATGGGACTCAAACAAGTAGTAACTCCGAAATGATGCAAAGGCACGAGCCTCTTGACGAGATGGACGGCGCTTTTTGGTTTTATCAAAGACCAGTTTGACGGCAGTTGCCAAATTGTCATAACTGATTCGATGCGGAACTCCTCCAAAATGGCGAAAGGCTTGAACATGTGCCCACAGAAAACTTTCTTGATTTTGCGAAGGGAAACAGGCGGCAAAGGTCCGACGAGAATAACACAGATGCATCACAAAAAATTGCACCTTTTGCCTTTGTCCATTGATGAGAGCAAAGGCTTCACCCCAATCCACTTGTGCATCTTCCCCTGGCTCAAATTCTAACGGCAGAAAGCGTTCGGGAGGGTGATGCTTTTCTTTCCACTGGGCAATATATTGTCGGACACGTGACTCGCATCCTTGGTATCCTTCCTCACGAATCAGCTCAAAAATCCGGTGGGAGGAGTACTGTTGTTTGCGGGGAAGGTGATCGTTTGTGGTCAGGAATGCTTCGACGCGGGCTTGATAGGGACCAAAGACAGGAGCTGATCGGAACAGAGATGAAGCCAGTTCGTCTGAGGATGGTTTCTGTTCAATCGCTCTTCTAATGGCTTGACGACAATGGCCTGTTTCTCGCTGGATCTGTCTGATATTTTGCTTCTCAAGATGAAATAAACGACGGATCTGTTCTTGTTCCTCAAGTGGTAACTCCATTTCTCTCTCCTTTCCTATTCATTTGTCACTATCTCCCTTGCTATGCTCTTCCAGGAGGTGGTCATGGTCAATAACATTTTAACACTTTATGCAAACACAGCTTGGTTGGTGGGCAGTATCTTTCAGTAACTTTTGAGGGTGGGTTGGGTAGGGTGCTTCATAGCGTAAACACACTGCCATAGCCAATACGCAATGGCGTCGGCGAAATCGAAGTAGTAGCTATAGAGTGAGAACGCCTTCTCATCGGCTGGTGGCTGTCCCACAATCCAGAGCGGGAGAGGATAGCCCTCAATCAGGAGAGCAACCCGCTGGCGATCTCTCGTCATAGGAACGTAAATGGGTATCGCTGCAGTATCAAACAGCGCAGCCACTTCGACCACATAGGTCGGATCGTAAGAGAGTACGGCATGCCAATCTCGTTGGCGTAGGACTTCTCGTCGCAAAGCTCCCCCACCATCGGGTGGAGGCGCGATATAATCTGGGCGCGGCTCCTCCGAGATATAGTAGCTGTATCCATATGACCGGTAGAGGTAAAACTCGTCCAACGGGCTCATCCCTCCCACCCTTGTCCTCTCTTTGATGGAGGAAGACAGGCGTGCGAACTTCCAGAGTGTGAGCGGCTCTCCTCCTTCGAGCAGGGCTATTGTCTGTACATCAGAAGCCAGCATGCCCACAAGAAGTGCGGCTGGGGGAACGTCTGTATGCGCGAAGCCCCAAATCATAGGGCGTCCTATTCCCTGCAACAGTACCAGGAAACATACTTCAGGTGGCGGAGATCCCAGGTTGGATATGGAAGCGGAAACCGCCCGGAGGTGATCCCTGAGGTCTCCCTCACTCTCTTGAAGAGGCCACTCGGCAAAGGGGTGTTGGAGATCGTAGCCTGTGAGTGGATCAGTCATCAGTAGCGCATAGATGACCTTGTCGGTATCGAGCCGAAAGAACGCCCGCTGTTGTAGGTAGGTGATAGGTTGAGTGTCGGGTAGCGGAAGCGAGAGAGGTGTGTTTTTGAGGTAGCTCAGAGAAGTGCGAACGGTATTCCAGACAGCGGCATTATACCGCTTTGCCAGTTCATCCTCAACTTCATGTTCATATGCAAGGCGTATCAATTCATGGCGGGTAGCGGTAAGCAGCGTTCCGGGGATGGCGACAATCAGTTGATCAGCGCTTCGGACGAGCGGGTGCGCAAGGAGCGTTCCGGTATCGTTTTGATACCCGAGTGTGGGCACATCGCCCTGCAAGACCATCAATGGATTCAGTGCGTCCGGTGACGCACCATATCTCGCCAATAACGAGGCTAGTTCCGAGAGATCGAAACTCATGGTTCGCTCAAATTTTGACGAGATTTCAAAATTGTAATACACTACAAGCATGAAAGAAACGTTGAACATTGAAACTGAACGTGTAGATGATATTGCGCTGTTACTAGCACACATGCAGCGCATGAATATATCTGAGCTGCTAGATAAGCATATCCCAGTTCATGGCAATCGGAAGGGATTAAGCGTAGGGAATGTGACGATGGTTTGGCTCTCCCATATCCTTTCAGAAGCGGATCATAAAATGCACCATGTACAAGAGTGGGCAATGCGACGAAAAGAAATACTACGTGGCTGCGGGTTGAAGACGCTTGAACAACAAGATATGACAGATGATCGTCTTGCAGATATTTTACATGCTCTAAGCAGCGATATCCATTGGACAGCATTTGAACAGGATTTGATGGGAAGCCTGGTACGAGTGTATGATATGCAAAAAGCACGGATACGTGTTGATACGACCAGCGTCATGAGTTATGCTGAAGTGAGTGAACAGGGATTACTGCAATTCGGGCACAGCAAAGACCATCGACCTGACCTGCCACAACTCAAACTGGTGCTCGCAAGTTTGGATCCTTTGGGAATGCCATTGGCGACAGAAGTGATTTCGGGTGAAAAGGCAGATGACCCGGTGTACCTGCCGATCATAAAGCGGGTGCGTGAAGGACTCAAAAGGGAAGGACTGTTGTATATAGGAGATTGCAAGATGGCAGCATTTCAAACGCGTGCGACCATTCAATCATCGAAAGACTTTTATTTATGCCCTCTTTCAGCCATACACATCTCATCACAGCAACTCCAGCAAGAAGTAGATACCTTGAGAAAGAACGGAGATCCGCTCATAAAGGTTGAACGCATGAATGAGAAAAATGAGCATATTTGTATTGCTCAAGGATATGAAATGAGCCAAGAGCTGGATAGCGAGAGAGATGGGCAGATATCTGCATGGACGGAACGCCGATTGCTGATCCAATCAACAAGTGGAGCAGAAGGAGCGAAGCGTTCTTTGCTAGAACGCTTAGAAAAAGCAGAGCAAGCTATACAGGAGCTATTGGTGAGAAAGCAAGGAAAGCAGCGCCTAAAAACACGTGTGGAAGTAGAGAGAGCCATACAAGAGGTGTTAAAGATATTTCGCGTGGAAGATTTATTAGAGATTGCTATTTATGAAGAAAAGCGGGAAATACCAGTTCGTACTTATAGAGGAAAAATCTCCTCAGCACATCAAGAGAGCCTTTTTACGATCAAGAGTGCACGAGTGGAAAAAGCACTCGAGTATACTATAAGTCATCTGAGCTGGCGTGTCTATGTTACGAATCAGGAAAAAGAATATCTTTCTTTAGAACAAGCTGTAGAGGCATACTATGATGAATATCTTGTCGAGCGGTGCTTCGGGCGCCTCAAAGGACATCCTTTCTCATTGGCTCCTCTCTATGTGCAGCGTGATGATCATCGAGTAGGATTAGTGCGCTTGTTGACGATTGCTTTGCGTGTTTTAACGCTATTGGAAGGTGTCGTTCGTCAACGTTTACAAGAGCTGAAGGGAGAGCTTGCCGGACTCTACGCAGGAAATCCCAAACGTCGCACGAATCAACCGACTGCGGAACGATTATTGGAAGCCTTCCATGAAGTGACGCTTACCATCGTTCGTGCTCCTGGGTTCATACAGCGCCATATTACGCCGCTTTCTTCTCTTCAGCAAGAAATTTTAACGTTATTAGGCTTTACGCCTGTCATCTATTCTCAATTGGCGGATGATTCTTAATTTCCATCTGGAAAATGAGCGAACCATGAGCTATTGGTTAGTATTTTTATAGGAAAAACTCATCGTTGTAAAAAGTTAGATTGACAATTGACTGAAAGGTAGATCTGAACCATGTTCACTATCTTTGGCATGCCTAAGTCTTTCAACAATTCCCATATTGCAGTCATTCAGAGAAATGCTATAAAGAGTTGGACTAAACTAGAACCGGAGTGTGAGGTGATACTATTTGGTGACGACACAGGTACAGCCGAAGTAGCCCAGCAACTTAATGTTCGTCATATTCCAAAAGTCGAGCGAAATCAATTTGGAACGCCTCTCGTTAGTTCATTATTTAATATCGCAATGGAAGTAAGCAAGACAGATATCTTGGCTTATGTTAACTCAGATATGATTCTTATGAGCGATTTTGCCGCTACATTAAAGCAAGTTTCACTCGAGCCATCGTTTCTGCTTGTCGGCCTCAAATGGGAACTTGATGTTCGTGGGTTGATTGATTTTGATGCAATTGATTGGGAAGATCAGCTTCGCAGACGACTAGCAGCCACTGGAAAGATGGACAAAGAGTTTGGTGGTTCGGATTACTTCGCTTTCCGTAAAGGAATGTGGGGAGAAATTCCACGTTTAGCACTTGGTAGGTATGTTTGGGATAACTGGCTTATCTATCGTGCCCAGGTCCTCAATGCTACCGTAATCAACGCCACACCAGTGATTACGGCTGTTCATCAAACCCATGACTACAACCACCACCCTCAAGGGCAAGACGGTGTCAAATACAGTTTGGAAACATGGAATGATTTTCAAGCAGTTGGCGGACTATCTCAAATGAGCACTTTATTCGATGTTAGTTTAATAATGACTCGTGACAGATTTAAGGAACTAGAGATGACAGAAGATCACCTCCGGCATATGGAAGTATCACATGCCTTCGAGGCTGATTGGGCTACTGAACTGCAAAGACGGCATGCGAGCCACTTCAATGGGAAGGGTGAAGCTGGCGGTTCCTCATAGATTACTTCGTCCTAGACAAATCGGATAATGGCAAAATTCTGTTCGAGATGCGTAATCTGAGTGGTGTTCTGAAACCCTATAAGGAGCCTGGAGATGACAAGATTTTCGAAGGTGCCAGTGACTATTGTGCGGGATTACTGGAACACTCGCCCTTGTAATATCCGGCATTCGCCTGTTGAAGTGGGAACCCGCCAGTATTTTGACGAGGTAGAGGCGCGTAAATATTACGTTGAGCCACATATCCCTTGTTTCGCCGAGTTTGATCGGTGGAAGGACAAGAAGGTTCTTGAAATTGGTTGTGGTATTGGTACTGACACCATCAATTTCGCTCGCCATGGTGCGCTAGTGACGGCAGTCGAACTCTCGGAAAAGTCGATTGCGATTGCCCGACAGCGAGCTGAGGTTTACGGGCTGCAAGAATACATTCGCTTCTATTGTGGTGATGCTGAAGAATTGAGCAAATTTGTACCCATTGAACCCTACGACTTGGTATATTCCTTCGGCGTTGTTCATCACACACCGCATCCTGAGTTGGTCATTGAGCAGATTCTCCACTATGTACAGTGTGGCAGCACTATTAAGATTATGGTTTATCACCGCAGGTCGTGGAAGGTACTATGGATCGTACTTACATATGGTAAGGGTCAGTTCTGGCGGCTGAATGAACTCGTCTCCTGCCACTCTGAGGCTCAGACGGGCTGCCCAATCACTTATACATTTTCACCCTATGACGTATGGCAACTTCTGAATAGGTTTGATATCACCGAGATGGCTGTTAACCATATTTTTCCCTATTGCATTGATGAATACGTGCAATATCGTTATTTGACAGTCTGGTATTTTCGCTGGATGCCAAAGATACTCTTTCAGTGGCTGGAAAGGCATTTCGGCTGGCATCTGTGTGTAACAGCGGAGGTGCCGTAGATAGCTCTAAACTAGCGACACTGACATCAGATACTTGGAGGCAATCAGCACTGACTGCATCATGTTTCACCTTTGCATCTATGCTGGCTATGGGTTCACATAATGTACGAGCCTGTATTTTATGTTAAGAGTTCTACTGGCCTAATTGAGGGAAGGAAATGCTATGAATATCTCGGTCATTGGATTAGGCAAGCTGGGGATACCTCTAGCTGCTATCCTTGCATATAAAGGCCATACAGTCATTGGCGTCGACGTAAATCTCCACATCATCCGTTTGCTCAACGAAGGTAGATCATCAATCTTCGAGCCAGGGCTAGAGGGGTTGATTCAAAAATCTCGCGTACGCTTGTCAGCTACAGTTGACTATCAACTAGCCATTAACGGTACTGAGATCACCTTTATCATAGTACCCACGCCCAGTGACGCCCTTGGTGATTTCTCACTGCACTATGTGTTAGCAGCAACTGAGACGATAGGTAAGATTCTTCGTGATAAAAAGAGCTTTCACTTGGTTGTTCTCATCAGCACAGTCATGCCCGGCGATACTGACCATCAGGTACTGCCAGTCTTGGAAACCTATTCAGCCAAACGATGCGGCATCGATTTCGGTCTTTGCTACAATCCTGAGTTCATTGCGCTGGGAAGTGTCATTCGGGACATGCTGAATCCAGATTTTATACTTATTGGCGAATCTGATGCTCGCGCCGGAGAGATGCTAGCATCTCTTTATGAAGGGATATGCGACAATAATCCACCAGTGATAAGAATGAACTTCGTCAACGCAGAATTAGCCAAGCTAGCAGTGAATACATTTGTAACAACTAAGATTTCCTATGCTAATATGTTAGCTCAAATTTGTGAGCAGTTACCTGACGCAAACGTGGATATAGTGACCTCAGCTATAGGGCTGGATAGCCGCATTGGTCGTAAATACTTAAAAGGTGCTCTTGGCTACGGAGGTCCCTGTTTTCCCCGGGACAACACCGCTTTTGCGCGTATGGCTTGTCGACTTGGTATTCAAGCAGGCTTAGCTGAGATCACCCATCACATCAATCGCCTACAAGTTCCTCGTTTGGCAGAGATCGTTATGCCATTGCTTTCAGCCTCCAGTACTGTTGGTATATTGGGCCTAAGTTACAAGCCAAATACTAACGTTGTTGAAGAAGCGCCAGGCATCGAACTAGCCCGCTACCTCATAGCAAGGGGTATCTCGGTGATTCTATACGATCCAGTAGCCCTAGAGAACGCCCGTGACTGTCTAGCGGGAGAAGGAAGCTTTGCCTCCACACTCGAGGAGTGTACCCGACGAGCCAACATTGTCATCATCACTACACCAGACGAAGAGTTCAAGGCACTATCTCCTGAAATTCTCAACTACTCGGAAGGCAAACCTACTCTCGTGGATTGCTGGCGCACTCTCTCAAGGCAGCAATATGAGCCTTTCGCAAATTATATAGCTATAGGTATCGGACCCCATTTAGATGGGCCTACCCGTTCTGACAATTGAAAGGGCCGAACATGGATTGGGCAAGAAGAAAAGTTCTAGTGACAGGTGGTGCTTCCTTTATTGGTTCACATCTAGTAGATGCACTCATCCAACTTGGCGCAGATGTACGTATTGTAGATGATCTGAGCAGCGGCAAGATAGAAAATATCCAGCAGCACTTGAAGGAGAGGCGCATCGAATTGATATCTGACAACCTGCTCCAACCGAATGTGGTTCAAGAGGCAGTGTCTGGCATAAGCGTGGTCTTTCACCTCGCAGGTGACCACGGTGGCCGTGGCTACGTAGATCTGCACCAAGCAGCCTGCGCCACGAATATTACATTGGATGGCTTGATGTTTCTGGCATGCAGAGACGCTGGGGTAGACAAAGTTGTATATGCGTCATCTGGCTGCGTTTATCCCAACTTCCGTCAGACTAACCCAGACGAGACTTTATATCTGACAGAAGACATGGTTGGTCCGTGCTATGACGCCGATAATATGTATGGCTGGGCTAAGCTTATGGGTGAGATGACATTGAAAGCTTACAGCAAAGAATGGGGAATGAAGACAGCTTCCTGCCGTTATTTTACGGTCTACGGTGAGCGCGCAGTGGAGAACCATGCCATTATTGCGATGATTAGTCGTGCGTTTGTCAAGCAGGATCCATTTGTTGTGTGGGGGACAGGTGAGCAAGTACGGAGCTGGACATACGTTAGCGACATAGTGCGTGGTACCATCTTGGCTGCCGAAAAGATCGATGATGGTACAGCAGTGAATCTGGGTACTATGGAACGAATACAAGTCATCGATGCCGTAAAGGAGGTTTTGCGGTATACAGGATGTCAGGCCAACATTTTGTTGCAAGCAGATATGCCAACTGGACCAATGAACCGAGTTGCCGATAATAGCCTAGCGAAGAACTTGCTGGGTTGGGAGCCAGAGATAAAATTCCTGAAAGGCTTACATCGTACGATTGATTGGTACTTCAGCACAAAAAAACGGGAAAGTGTCAAAGCAATTCTAGATCGTGCATTGATTGAGCGCCAAGTTCACCAGAATTAAGCATCGATCAACCATTATCACTTTTTAAAGAGTACTTTCTTTCCAAAGAAAGTATTTAGGTGAGGAAAGAATTAACAAGAAAAGCAGGAGGTTTGGAGGCTTTGAAGCAAAGTCTTCCAATCATTGCAGTCGTAATGCTGACAAGCTTCCCCACTGTATTTTTATTGAACGGTATGCTGTCATGAGAGTGTTAGCTTTACTTTACTGGCGACTAGCCGCCACATACACAGCTAGTCGCTTCAACTGGTTGTATTATCTGAATCATGACCCCTTCGGAGTGGAACACACTCCCTATGAGCGTTGTAAAAGGGAAGCACTCTTGAGATTCATCGCGCAGCGACATCACACAAACGCTCTGGACCTCGGTTGTGGCACAGGTATTCAGACAAAACGGTTAGCTCCCTACTGTGATCACATTTTGGGTGTAGACTTTTCTGCCAAGGCTATCTCTCTCGCGAAGGCTAGTTGTAAAGATGAAACCAATATCATGTTTACTCTCGAAGACATTCGTATTTTCTGTGGCGGAGACAAGTATCCTCTCTACCCCAAGTATGATTTGTTGGTCTGCTCTGAGGTGCTGTATTACTTAGATGCACATAGCCTCGATGCAGTTATAGAGAGCTTTGCGAGTATATCTACGCTCAATGCTTGGTTGGTACTGGTGGGAAGAGCTGATGATCAATATGTTTTTCCTAGGTTTGTTTCAAGGTTCATACTCATTGATCGCATTGAAAATTGCGAGTGGAGGCGCCCCTTCGCGGTGTCACTATTTAAACGTGTAGTGTGAATTAAAAAACAGTCATTGGCTTCTCAACCGGAATTGGATCGTTGGAATGAAGCAAATCAGTGCGATTGTGCGAAAATGATACCGCCCTGTAGGGGCATTAGTCTAATTCACGTCAGACGTTCAAGATACTGGATACAACAACCGCACCATCTGCCAAGTATTTTAAAGATGGTAGATACTTAGGAGTAGAGTGAATGCTACAGCCGCAAATGCCGTTTTGGGGTCTATGCCCTGAGCAAGTGGATCCATTATGGTTAGAACTCAAATTTGGACTTGAAGCAGTGCTATTCAACGGTGATGAACTTGCTGGTGAGAATTGGAAAAGGTTTGAAGAGGTGATTGCCGATTTTATGCATAAGGGTGCAAGGCCGATTACGCTTCATTTTCCTATGTACAATGCTAATTACTTAGAGGATCCAAGATCTCGGGCCGAATTTTGGCAATTTCTAGAGCTTGCACATAGTAATTCAGTAGTAGGAGTAATTCTTCATTCTAACTATTCGATCCACGTAGAGGATCTGGCAATGACAGACCTTCCTTTGCTACGAGAGCGCTTTCTAGAATTTTACGCGGAGGTTGACAGAAACATTCGAGATAGTATCTTTTGGGTGGGCATTGAAAATATGCCATTAATGGGGAACCAGGGCAATGAGGTCGATCCCATATTTATTTATCCTGAGGATTTTGCAGCTTTTCACTTCGACCACGTTAAAGTCGTCTTCGATCTTTGCCATTGGACTAGTACTGTGTCCATTGTTGATCAGTGGCTGAAAAAACCAACAAATCCTCATCTGTATCCACCGATACGACCATGTCAGTTATCAGATTTTCTTCAGTTAGAAACCGAGATTGTACATCTCCATCTAGGAGCCTTTAAAGGTATCCCAGTTCCTCCATCTCTCCAAACATCGACGGAGGGATATGTACCCGGTGAGGGAGACTTACCAAGTAGTATTTATCGTGAGCTGCTTAGTACTACAGTGGTAAATGTGGTAGAATAGGAAGAAAAAGAGAAGAGAGCCAAGAAACATGGAAGAAGCCTGGTCGGGATCATCGCCCGAAGAGCGATGGACGAGCCTGTTCAACGAGATGGGTGAACGCATCGACTCGTGTTTTGTCCGCTCGGAGACGCGAGAACGGATACGAGCATACCTGGGAGGATTACTGAGTTCCATCGAACGCAAGAACGGCTGGCAATTGGCAGAAGAGGCTGGGTTGCCAACGCCGTATGCGATGCAGTATCTGCTGAATCGGTCGATGTGGGACAGCGATGAAGTGCGAGACCGACTGCAAGCCTATGTGCGCGAGATGCTGGCCCATCCTGGTGGGA
The DNA here is from genome assembly GCA_963802635.1 of uncultured Chloroflexia bacterium. Taxonomy (GTDB): domain Bacteria; phylum Chloroflexota; class Ktedonobacteria; order Ktedonobacterales; family Ktedonobacteraceae; genus CAVTLG01. The sequence goes on from CAWDJJ010000002.1 coordinate 1,244,034, forward strand.
TGTTGGTGATTGATGAAACCGGTTTTCTCAAGAAAGGAACAAAGTCGGTCGGGGTGCAGCGCCAGTACAGTGGGACGGCAGGACGCATTGAAAACTGCCAGATTGGGGTCTTTTTAACCTATGAAAGCCAGGGAGACCATACGTTGGTAGATCGCGAGTTGTACCTGCCGTAATCCGTTGGACGCAAGACCCCCAGCGATGTCGAGCCGCCAATGTGCCAGAAGCGGTGGTCTTTGCGACCAAACCAGAACTGGCCGCACGCATGCTCTGGCGGACCTTAGATGCAGGACTTGGCGTCGCCTGGGTCACGGGTGATACGGTCTATGGAAGTCATCGTCCACTGCGCGAAGGGCTGGAGGCGCGCAAGCAGGCACACGCGTTGGCGGTCTCGTGTCAGGAACAGGTGAAGGTGCAGGGCGGGCAGAAGCGCGTGGATCACCTGGCAGATGGCGTGGCAAGAGACCAGTGGCACCGTCTTTCGGTCGGCCAGGGGAGCAAGGGACCACGTCTCTTTGATTGGACTCGCCTGGAACTGGCCCAACCAGAGCAAGAAGGCTGGCAGAACTGGCTGGTGATTCGACGGAGTCTGGTTGAAGGAGAAAAACCGGCGAAGCGGGCCTATGTGCTGGTCTTTGCTCCTGCTGGGACCACCCTTGCCCAGATGGCTACCGCCATTGGAACGCGTTGGACGGTGGAGCAATGTTTTGAAGAGAGCAAGGGAGAGGTCGGCTTGGATCACTATGAGGTCCGATCCTGGCAGGGATGGTACCGTCACATCACCTTATGCATGCTGGCTCATGCCTTTCTCGTCGTTTTGCGCACCCAGAGCCAGACGCTCACGCAAGAACTGGGAGCTGACGAGGAAAAAAAACGGTGGCATCCCTCCCCATCCCATACCCCATCTCAGAGCCTGAGCGCCTTCAAACGCCAGCGGGGGCTGACTTGCCCGTGATGGTCCCCCTCAGCCTCCCGGAAATCCGCCGACTCTTCTTTTTTCTGCTCGAGAAACCTCCCCTCTCTCGTCTCTTCCATCTCCAGTGGTCCTTGTTCCGCCGCACCCATCAGGCCATCGCTCGTCGCTGTCACTACCTACGCCGTCTTGCTGCTTGCACATAATTACCACTGTAGTACTAGATCAGTCCCGTCCAGACAGAAGAGCGTGTTTGGCGAGAAGAGGGAGAGGTGCCTGCGAGGAACATCTGTTTCTCTCTGAAGCTGGACTCTCCCTCACAGACAATGGGATTGCCCTGTTGTTTTGTCGACTGAGAAAACGGGCTGGGATCACGAGAAAGGATGTGAATCCCTCCTTGCTGCGCGATAGCTTTGCGGTGCGGTATCTGCAAGCAGGAGGAGATCTGTTCACGTTGCGGGAACTGCTGGGTCAAGAAGAGAGTGCCAGAGTAAAACGCTCTCTGCGAATGAGCGAGGAGGTGATCAAGGACGAAAAGCGGAAAGGAGCCTGCAGAGGATTATCTGCCCAGACCGTTCCCTGATCCACACAAAAACAGGCGTCGTCGGAGGGGGGCGTCTTTGGCTTCTATACATGAAGCAATCAATGGACACTACGAGAGTTTCTCATGAGAGAAACGTGTGCATTTCTTGCCCCCAAAAAGGATGTACATGGATGGTATCGATCCTTCCACATACATCCTCTCAACGTGTGCTGAGATCACGCTGTTTGCGCTGAACCCTGCGATGGTTGTTTTGCCTCGTCAGCTGGTCGCTTTTGGGTCGCGTGCGCAAGAGACGCCTTCGGCCAACATGCGAGCGCCATGATTATGAGCAATAAGCCTGAATTGAAATCGGTGGCCATGCCAGTGAGGATCATGCCAAAGCCTTCAGCGCCCCACCAGATCACCGCACTTACCATGATGGAGGCAATCAAGAAGAAGCGCAGATGCTCTTCCTTGACCAACGCTATACCAGCCCCTAGAGCAAGGAACACAACGATCAGCACGATGTTCACCGGAATCTCACTCTGGGCAGTGATCGCCGAAAGTCCATTCAGCAGAGGATCAACAAGAAAGGTATTCAGTCCTCCCTGACCAACCATACCGCTAATGGTCTGGGAGATCTGACCCGACTGCCACCAGTAGGGTTGCAGTTGCAGCAGAGCGGCAAAGACCCAGAAGCCAGCCAGGTACCAACGAAAGTGTGATCGGGGCAGGAGCGTGCTCTCGGCTGCATCTGCTGTTGCCTCTGAAGAGGCATCACGGGAGGATTTTCGAGGATAGATAAGCAAACCCAGGGGAGGATAGAGCAGAACAGCTCCGGGTGCTCCGGTGAGAATACTTGCCTGTCCGGTGAGCAACATACTCATGCCTTCTCCCCCAAACCAGACGATCAGCGCCCACACGATGGATGCGATCACGGTCCCTTTCACCCAGCGTCCGGAGAGGAAGAGCAGACCAAGGATAATCTGCACGACCGCAATGAGCAGGTTCACTAGGACGAGATTATGCGTGGTCACGGTAATAATCCACTGAAGACTTGCTGCAACAAAACCGGGCTGGGACTTCACTGTTGGGACCATCACTCCATTCACCATATTCATGGTGAACATCTGCGGCTGTAGCTGTAACAGCCCAACAAAGAGCCACAACGCTCCAATGATCTGGCGTAACCGCTTCTGTGTAAGTAGCATAAAGGTGTCGTATCCTTTCCCAACGAACGAATAGATGCATTGAGAGTCAACGAATGCTTGTTGTGATAACCCGTACGCCCAAATGTATCTCCGTATGATCGCGAAAAAAATAGTCTTTTCCTTAGGAGATGGAACAAATGACCCTCATGAATGCATTGCTTTCTTCTCATGTTTTCTCAACAGGTGTTCCATCTACACATACTGTGCAACTGCTCTCCTAAAAATTATAGGGTGAACCATGCGCTCTGTCTATTGGGAGAAGTCCCTAGTTTTTCTGTAAGGTGGCAAGGGAAGTCCAGTTGATGCCCATTGGAACTTGAGGGTTCTGAGTATGAGTCCTTTCATGGTGTGCACCTTTATGATGTGACTGCAATAGACAGGTCTTGATGGGATGGCATAAAACCGCTTGCCTGAGCAATGACGGAAATCATCCAGGGTCCCGTCATTGATAAATGAAGGTGCGTCGTGTACATGCCCAGCCCGACAGCTTGTAACGGCTGTTGGTCCACGCCCATATCCATGTTCGTCATCGTTATATCTGAGATCACATGGGCCTGCTCAATGGGAAGCCCTTGAGAATCCGTCAAGTGGAGGGTAAGGGTCAGCGCTTCAGAGGTTTTTGCGGTGGGCTGATCGAGTGAAAGGTGCATAAGGACAGGAATCTCTTGTCGAAATGTGCAGGCAAAAACCAACACTCCGGCACAGACACCTATCAGGAGCCACCAAAAAAAGGGGCGCACATGCATCATGCTCTTTCCTTCTTTCCGTCTCTCTTACAACCAGGGTACAAGAGAGCCGAAGACAAAAAGACCTGCTCTTTCCTCATAACGCAAACAACGTCCATTCAGAAACGTGAATGAAACTGCTTAAGAAAGAGCATAGGCAAAATATTCTGCATTGTCTATTGGGAGATTGCCCTATTTTCCCTGTAAGGTATGGCATGGGTCACAAGCGCAGTATGAAGGAGAAAACAGGAGTCAGCGTCTCGCAAGAAGTGTCTGTATGATGCATGTGATCTTCAATCGTGCTGAGTTGTTGTAGATGGTTCTGTTTCCTTGCTTGCCGTACATCTGCTCCCTGGCTTCTGGCTCACGAGAAGCTACCGCAAGTATGCCCAGGGAAGGACCAACAGTGCAAAGGGAAGAGAACGAGACACGAAGGGAGCTAGAGGGGAGAAAGTCCTATGCCCTTCTGCTTTTCTTGCAATAGGCGATTATACTCTATCCCAAAGCCCAGTCATTTTTCGAAAAATGATGGAGCTTGACAGAGAACCCATTACTTTTGAGAAGGATCAGAGAACAAATGATAGAAGAAACACGTATTACTCTCTCTCGCCTGGGTTGTAGTGGCTGCGTGAAGAATGTGACAAAAGCACTTCAGACGTTGCCAGGTACTGAGGTCATCAGTACCGATATTCCTGCAAAAACGGTGCACCTTCGTTACGAGTCGGATCAGACCACGTTGGAGACGATTAAAGTAACGCTGACCGCTGCGAAGTATCCTTCTGTCAAAGAGGAGCCTATAGACTGCTTCTCCCCTGAATACAACATCCGGTGAGAGAAGAAGTGGAGAACATCATCATGGTTCTCCACTTTTTTGCCTTATCCCTCTACAAATACGAGGATATTTTTGCGTCTATGAGTAGATCCCTGATCCAAGGGTGATAAGGCAAGAGCACCTGACTGATAAAATCCATACGTATCCCAATGGCACGCGGCGCGAAACATGCTATAGTGAAAACGCATGAAGCTATTTTGATAGGTTGTAGACGTCATTTTGATCAGGGAGAAGCGAACCAATGAAAAATGCCCATCGTTCTCCATGCCTCTATTTTCTGGCGATCTGGAGTATTATATTCCTGAGTCTTGCTGCTTGTGCTCGTGTCGTCGATACCAACGCAACGAGTAACAGCACAAGAACCGCAAATACCGACAGCAGTGAACCACCTGCGGCTCATCCCGTACTTCCCATCCAGGAAAAACGGGTTACTCTTGCTGGGAGTCAACAGCTTATCCTGACGGATGCACGAGGTTTCGCGCTGTATTTTTATATTCCCGACACAGTGCAAAAATCTGCCTGCACAGGGAACTGTGCTATTGCCTGGCCTCCTTTACTATCCAATGGCTCGGTTGATGTCACGGGTACCTCTTCATTACCGGGGAAGCTCACAACTCAGCAAGCAGGTAATGGTAATCAAGTAGAATATAATAAGCATCTGTTATACACATATGTCGGTGATACTGCTCCCGGTCAGGTTACTGGCAATGGCGTGAACTCATGGTATGTTGCGACACCTGATCTTGCAGCACCTACCTCCTAAGATAGCCGGTAAAGACGAACGACCGGCAGTTGGAGGAAAAGGCAAGTCCCTTCCTTACTGTATATACAAGCCGGGAAGAAGCCAGGGAGAGACAACAGTCAAGAGTCCGTAGAAAATCAGGACAAATCCGAGCAAGATACTGAGTTTGTCACCGTGCACCCACACTTTCTCTAGGAAGATCGCCATCGTCATGAGGAGCATCCAGAAAAGATTCATCAGGCCAACCGGGATCAATACCAGCATCAAGATTCCACAGCCTTGCAAGCAAGAACCTGCATGTTGGAGTCCCTCTTTGAGCTGTCCTCGCACGGAGGCGACTGGTGTGGCGATCTGGCACACTGAGTGATAACCCATGCTGGGATTACAATGAGCAAGGGCGCGTTTTTTCTGTGGGGTAAACTGATAGAGGCCAGCACCGACGAACAACACCATGCCCAACCCTTGCGCCAGTAATGGGGTAGAGAGCACAAGCTGATCTATACCCAGACAGCAGACAAAAACGGGAATGCCAAAGGCACCCCAGGCCAACAGATATCCCAGGAGAAAGGCGCTCGTATGGGTAAGGAGTGTCACAAGGTCTGATGTCTGTTGTCGAAGAGCTGCCATCTGTACTGAGACCGTTGGTGCCAGGGCGGGAAGCATCATCGCCGCCATCATGATCGTCCAGAAGCCTAAAAAGGGGGGCAGTGTCATCCCCATGGTCCCGTACATTGGCGTTGAGAGCATGCTCAGCGTTTGCTGCAACGTGAGTATCCAGGCAAGACCCGCCAGAAGGAATATGATACTCCAGGCAAGCGGGTTTCTCGCAGACTGAGGGAATAGGGAGGCTTTGCTGTCTTCAGACATAATGGACTGGACTCTCCGCCTCTCTATTGTGACACCAGGTGGAAGTTTCCGCGTAGCGCCATCGGTCCATCATAGCTCCATGGCCGTGCTTCTTGCTGGACTGAACCTTCACGTACGAGGTTGGCAGCCTCAGGAGAGAAGGCCACATGGAGATGCGGACCCTTTTCCGTCATCTGGTAGTGCAGAGACGCTCTGTAGACAGCCCTGCTGACCTTTGGCTGTACCCCGATCTCAGCAGGCATGCTATCAAGCTCAGACTCAAATAAGGCGAGCAACGCGTGTATCTGCTCAAGAGACGTTTCGCTTCCTACCAGGAGAACCTCCTGCCAGTCCTCCAGAGAACCTTCCCGTTCTGGTTGTGCCAGGCTCAGAAGAAGTTGTTCTGAGAGTTGCTGCTCTTGAAATGTGCCACTTTTTACGTAGTAGCCGCTGACTCTCCAACTGGGATAATTTGGCAGCAAGCCATCTCCACACGTACAGGGATTACAATCACAAGGGTCACACGAGCAAGAATCCTTACGAGCACCGAATACCAGTCCTTTAACAGCAGTGCGTTGACGGGGTTGTATCATGATCATGATGTTGCGTTTCCTTTACCCGCTAGGGCAGTATGTGACAAGGTGTGAAGAAAGGGAAATCTACAAAAGAAGATCTACACAAACACAAAAAACTACCTGACAGCAAATAGAAAGTAGTTCTTGCCGAACAGCTTTCTCTCTTCGTGCTTTTTTTATTCTGTCTATTAAGAATAATCAATACAACGTGTTTCTGTCAAGTGTGTTTGAGTTGAAACAAGTGGGAAGGGGGAACGAAGGGGCAGGGTTCATGCCGCTCCAGGACATCGGGAAACGGAAAGAAAAAAAGGCTTTCTCTTTATGATACAAATGTTAGCTCTTATTTATATCTTCTCTTAACGTGAGGATGCACAGTGAGACAAAAGAGAAAGCTCTTGTACAAAAGTATAGAGCGTTTTCTTCTGCCGGTCATGAGGATTACTGCCTAATTTTGAGGCCGTATTTGCGTACGTTCTTCATGCCTTTGCATCATGAAACAGTATTGGCTATCCATAACTTACGGTTAAAAATAGGGAGAAATACTACTAGGCAAACTATCCATAGTACCGTATTGTATTTTTAGTAAATCATCCCTTCTTTCAAGGAAAATGAGAAGAGGTATCTGACACACATATTTGGAGGTGGTTCTTATGACGACTCACTCTTTTCGTTTCTCTTCTCCCGTCAGGTTTTGCATGCGCTCTGGCTTGCTTGCAGTGCTCTTGAGCGTGGCGGCGCTGCTCGCGTTTCCAGCGATTGCTTCAGCGCAGGCGATGCACGCGGAATACGTGAGTTCTGATCCAGCCACGAACGCTGTGCTCACGAAAGCGCCCTCAACGATTACCATTCATTTCTCGGAAAATGTTGATCCCAACGGGAGTACCATCTACGTCTATGATGTCAATCATCAGTTGTTGAGCCAACAAGGATCGGCACAAGTTGAACGCGCCGATCTGAAAACCATGACCGTCAATCTGCATTCTGACACGTCAGAGGTGTACGTGGTTGAGTGGTATACGGTCTCGGCTGTTGAGGGACACCATGATGCCGGTGCATTCCGTTTCTTTGTCAATCCAAGCCCCATGCTTGCGGGCATAATTCATGCCAATGGATCGTCCATGTCGAGTATGTCTGGAACAAATGCGACAAAAACGAGTTCATCCTCTAGTGATATCACAGTGTGGTCAGCGGCACTCATTGGCCTTGTTGCGCTCATTGTTGGTGGTCTTGTCGGCGTCTTTGGCCTTCGGCGCTTCGCGAAACAGTAGCCGCACGCTGTGTCCTTCTCCGTAGTTGTTCATCGTCGTCCAGCAGGACGATGAACAACTGTGTCTACAGGGTGAAGAAAGGCGCACACTGAGTGCATGCTTCTCTCTGTGCGAGGTGGAATCTTAGGAACTCAATGGAGATCGTTTGTATGAAAGCAAAAAGAAGAGGCCGCATGTCTCATCGCTCTTGTTCGTTGCGTGCACGCCTTGCTTCTCTCTGTCGTAAAGGGCTGCCGGGAGGGGTCGGTCTCCTGTGTGTGTGTGTGTTTCTGCTCTTTGGGACATCGACTGCTTTTGCTGCTCCCGTTCAAAAGAGACAGTTCCACACGGCAAACCATGCCTTGCTCGTTTCTTCCCAGCCTGCTGCTGATGCAGTACTGCAAGCCCCACCAACCTCCGTCAAGATGTGGTTTAGCGAGACACTTATTCCCGCCACATCAACGGCGCTCGTGGTAGATACGACCAATCACCAGGTCGATCTGAAAAATAGTCATGTGAATGAGAACAATGGGGCAGAAATGGATCTGTCTCTCCCACTGCTTCCCGCAGGGACCTACGTGGTGGTCTGGCAAACCCAGTCAGCGATTGATGGACATGTCGCGCGTGGCTCATTCCTCTTCCGTATCGCTCGGCCTGATGGAAGTATTCCCCCTATTCCAGCCGTGTTACCGACGGGACATATCCCTGGAGCGGCGGGCATCGGTACCCAGTCGAACAACACTCTGGATGGACCGACGCTCTTACAAACGGTCTCCACCTGGATCGCCCTGCTGCTACTTACCTTTTGGCTTGGCAGTGTCATCTGGGAGACCTGGATTTTTGCGCCAGACGAACATTGTGCTTTCGAGTATCCCTCGACCATCGAGCAAGCCTCTCAACGTCGCAGAACCTACACCTGTTACGCTCTCGTTGGGATACTGATTGCCGATAGCGGCCTAATTTTTGGGCAAGCGGCTGAACTAGCTGGGGACTGGTCCGGCAGCATTTCACTGCCATTGCTCCACGCCATTTTGTTTGAGAGTCACTTTGGCACCTTCTGGTGGATACGAGAAGGCGTGACACTGCTCGCTCTGCTTTTCCTGTTGATGACGCGGCAACACGCCATTCCAGTGAGCCAGCAACAGAGACCAGGAAAACAGGATGTCGGACAGCAGAGAAATGCCAGGTTTAAGCAGGTGCAAGGCGATCTTTTGCGTGGGGGATCTGCCCTTGTCAGCGTCTTGCAAGGCATTCCGCATCTCCCAGGAGACCTGATCGACGGTTTCCGCAAGCGCTCCTGGGATGGGCGGATCGAAGTGTCTCCTGGGTTTTGCGCTCATCTTTGCCTTTGAGCTTTCAGGACATGCGGCAGCCGTTTCCTCTTCGGTGCTGTGGGCAATCATTGGCATTGATCTCTTGCATCTGCTCGCAAACGCGGCCTGGGTTGGCGGTCTGCTCTATATTGGTCTGGTCTTGCTGCCAACACTCAATGCACAGCCAACTCAGGATTGGGCTGCTGTCCTGGCATTTGGTCTGCCACGTTTTAGCGTGGTGGCTCTGACCAGCGTGATCTTCCTCGCCGCTACTGGCTCATTAAATACGACCGTTCATCTGACCATGCTCCAACAATTGTGGACCACGACCTATGGACGGGTCCTACTGGTGAAGATTGGGATCTTTCTGCTCATGATGGGGATCAGTGCCTACCATGCCTTCTTTTTACGGCCACGTCTCACCGATGAACTGGCAGCCCCAAAGATGGAGCAAGAAACAGTCACTGCGCCTGAGATGACGAGAGACACCCATGCAATGCCATCCCAACAGGAGCCAACGTCCACGTATACCGTATCGCTATCACCTCGTGCTCGTCATCTTGGCAAGCGCCTGGAGTACTGGTTACGCCTGGAAGGAACGCTTGGAGCGTGCATTCTGCTCTGCGTCGCGCTGCTTGGCGCATTTGCTGGGTCGCTCACTCCTGCGACAAACGTAGCATCTGCATCTGCTCAACCGACCGGTCCCGTTACAGAAACGAAAGTCGTCGATGGTTATTCCATCACATTACACATTGCTCCGGCAACATTTGGCACCAATACCTTTCTTGTCATGGTCAAAAATACACAGGGACATGCCGAGACGGGAGCCGCCGTGCTGATTGATACGACGATGCTCAACATGGATATGGGGACCGATGAGATCCAATTGCAGCCTGATCCCAAACAGCCAGGCACCTACAGCGTGCAGGGAGATCTGACGATGGCTGGACACTGGCAGATTGGCGTGCGTGTCCTTCCCGCTATGTCCAATGCCTTTGTGAAGGCGATCTTCGACTTTTCGGCGGCATAAAACTGTATGCCACGGGCCTGAGTGTGTTGGAAGAACGGTTCTCGCGTTTCCGATTGACCAATACTGGAGTACGAGATGTCTCTTTTTGCGATGATCAGGCGTGACCAAGAGAGAATGATACCGAACATCTCTGCATTGCTTGGAAGGAGAACTTCAATGACAACAGCAGCACAACAGACGACCCAATTGCAAGGGGTCATCTTTGCCGCGCAAGCATGTTCTTGCGCCTGTGATCCTTGTGCCTGTGGAGATCATTGCACCTGTAACGGCGCAGATGCCTATGTTGGTCCTCGCTGGCGCTTTGTGGGAGACTATATTCAGAGAGGGAAAGTCGAGAACGTAGATGTTTCGCACAAAATCGTGCTCCATCTGGCGCAAAACTCGCATGAGCAAGCAAATGATTGGCATGAGGTCATCTTGATTGATCAAAGCGCAACACCAGGCCAAGTGGACGTCTTACTCAAGCTGTTTCAGGAACGGCAGGGAAGCGAAGTGAGTCATCCAGATCGCCACCCTGTTGCTCCACGAGCCGTCTACCTCGTCCCCATGCGGTGTGTGGTCATCGAGGGACGCACCACGCTTGCTGTGACCTTTTCTCAAGATCGTAGCCGCCTGCTTCGTGGAAGTGCTTCGACGCCTTTTTTCAAAGAGTGGACCTATAATGGGCATGTTGCTATTCAGCAGCCCCTGTTTTCATAGGGTCCATTGCCTTGGAATGGGCAAGCTTGCTATGGACCCTCACTCTCTTGTCTAGGTCAAGAAGATGGGGGTTTCAAATGGGAATGTATGGAGGGTCATGTGCGCAAATTTTGCTGATGTAGAAGGACTCTCCTTGGAAGCTTTCTCGCGATGTATATATTTATTATCATCACTGTGCTGATTGGCATGATCTTAGTGACCGCCGTGCTAGATCCCATTTTGTCCTATCTTGGGCTTGACTCTATTGCTAAACCATTCTTTTTTAATATGCATATGTTATGTGCGCGAACGCCTTCTCACTCCTTCTATTTCTTTGGACATCAGCTTTGTTTCTGCGAACGTTGCTGCGCTATCTATCGCTCAAGGTTTCTTGGTGGCATCACTTTTCAGTTGAGTGGAGCAGTAGAGCATTCAGATTCGCTCTATTCCCAGCCTGAAAGCGCTGCGTCTCTCAACGGGTTTTTATACCACTGAAGAGGAGATCAATACCCTGGTACACACACTTACGGAATTATTGAGCGGGCTCTAGCACGGGTAACAGAAGAAGCAAGAGCCGTTCCACTCTTTTCTCTCCCCGCAAATTCCCTTTCCAGTAATTAATGAGACGCAATCTCATTGACAAACAAGGGTGAGATCACCTATACTCTGAGTGTCTTTTATTGATATGGCATCTCATTATATATGGAACTGGCAAAGGGGCGAACAGTTCTGAAGAAGAGGTCAATACGGTTTGCACGTGAGAGAGAAACAAGGTGTGTTGTCGCCTGAACAAGGGAAAGGGAGCCGATGTCTGTTTCTGTCTCTCTCTGTCCCGTATGCCAGACACATTTCATCGTGAGTTCGCATGCATAAAAAGGAGTTTTACCATGACAACAGTCGCACGTCCACGGGTTCCGGTCACTATTCTCACCGGTTTCCTGGGGTCTGGAAAAACAACGTTACTCAATCATATTTTGACCGCCGAGCACGGCAAACGTATAGCGGTCATCGAAAATGAGTTTGGTGAGGTGGGAGTCGACCAGGAACTGGTGATTGGAGCGGAAGAAGAAATCTTCGAGATGAATAACGGCTGCATTTGTTGCACCGTGCGTGGCGACCTGATCCGCATCCTGGGCAATCTGATGAAGCGCAAGGAGAAATTTGACTATATCCTGGTCGAAACAACGGGCATGGCCGATCCTGGTCCAGTTGCCCAGACATTCTTCGTGGATGACGAATTGCAGAGCAAGCTCACCCTTGATGGCATTGTGACGCTCGTCGATGCGAAACACGTGTGGGAACATATTGACAGCAGCGACGAAGTAAAGGAACAAATCGCCTTCGCAGACGTTATTTTGTTGAATAAAATTGACCTGGTGTCGGCAAACGACCTGGAGCGTTTGGAAGCACGGATCAAGCGTATGAACGCAGCAGCGAAGGTCCATCGCACGAAAGATGCGCTGATTGAGGTGGACAGCATTCTCAATGTGGGCGGCTTCAATCTGGATCGTGCGATGGAAGTAGACACAAAGTTCCTGGAGCCAGAATATCCTTTTGAGTGGGCCGGGGTCTACTCTCTGGTCGCTGAAACCTATCAATTGGCTCTGGAGAGAGGACCGGACCAGGCGATGAATATTGCGCTCTTTCCTCTGCAAGAGGCCACACCGGAAGCTCTTGAGCGCATCACGATGGACGCAGTGCTCCGCTTTTCTGAAGAAGGAGTGAACGACAAAGCTGGTCAAGAGATAGCGGCGGCTGATGCAGTGCTCCATACCCTGCAATTGAACGATCAACCAGCCTCATTTGCCATTGAGGTGCGAGAACCGGGCCTGTATGCACTCTTCACGCAACATCATCCCAGTGAGTTTCAGAGCGAGCTGCGAGTACACAATAAGTTATATCTGCCGGTCTTCACCCATGAATACAAACCCAAACACGAGCATGACAACAAAGTCTCCTCCGTTGGCATCGAAACACCAGGGGATCTGGACCCCAAAAAGCTCAATGCATGGCTTGGCAACTTGCTGCGGACCCAGGGACCTGACATCTTTCGCATGAAGGGTGTGCTGAGCTTACAGGGGGAGCCACGACGTTTTGTCTTCCAGGGTGTGCATATGCTCTTTGATGGACGACCAGACAAACCCTGGGGGGACAGCCCACGCCGCAACTCGCTCATCTTTATTGGCCGCAACCTGGATCGGGTACAACTCAACGAAGGATTTCGCGCATGTCTGGTGTAAAACCCTCCTCAAAACGCATCCTTGATCCAAACTCGCGCCAGCAATGGTTGGCGCACCTGGATGACCATGTCAATGCGTTGGCGTGGTCTCCCGATGGACAGAGGCTGGCCGCCGCCTCTGTCAGTGGCCCGATTACGATCTTTACTGGAAGGACGGGGCAGGTCCAGCAGGTTTTAGATGGTCACGCCTTTGGCACCTGTGAAATTGCCTGGAATGCGAGCGGAACGATCCTTGCCAGCACTGGACAGGATGGACAGCTTCGCCTCTGGGATCCTGAACGTGGGCAGGCACGCTTCACCCTTCCTGGCGGGGCAGCCTGGGTGGAACACCTGGCCTGGAGTCCTCAGGGCGATCTGCTGGCCAGCGCTGCTGGCCGCAAGTTGCGTGTGTGGAATGGGACAGATGGGCAATTACTTCAGGAGTATCCTGAGCATCGCAGTACCATCTCGGATGTGGAGTGGCAGCCCAGAAAGCAGGTGCTCACGTCGGCCTCATACGGGGGTATCTCCTTCTGGAGTCCTGAGAGCAAAGAAGCATTGCGGACCTTCGAGTGGAAAGGTTCGATCCTGGTGATTGCCTGGAGTCGTGATGGGAGCTATATCGCGACGGGCGATCAAGACGCAACGGTGCATTTCTGGATCGTGAAGGATGGGCAAGACTTGCAAATGTATGGGTATCCCACGAAGGTCCGTGAACTTTCCTGGAATGGCAGCAGTCGCTACCTGGCAACTGGTGGTGGCGAAACAGTGACTGTCTGGGATTGTTCAGGGAAGGGACCTGCTGGTAGCAAACCCATTCAATTAAAGGGACATGCCGCCCTCATCAGCGCCCTGGCCTTTCAGCATCATGGGCCACTGATTGCCAGTGCGAGTGCTGATGGCAACGTCGTTTTCTGGCACATTGAAAAACCGAAACGGCCACTGGTGCAGGCGGAAGTTGGCTCAGGTGTGAGCCAGCTGGCCTGGTCGCCGGATGATCACCTGGTCGCCGTTGGCACGGAATCCGGTGTCGTGACGGTCTGTACTCCGCCTCAAGTGAGGTGAGGCGGAGACTGTCTCTACACTCCTATTGCTCAATAATGCTCCTGGTATGTGAGGTGAGATACATGAAGCAAAAGATGGAAACATGGACTGGAGCCATCGCCATTCCAGCTGATGTACAAAAAGTCGCTACCGCGCTCCTGCATCAACAAATGTGGTGTTGGGGCTATGATATCCGCCACCCGGAAGGGAATGTGCTGCTACGTTATACCTTTACCTGTCAACGCCCATCTGATCCGTCTCAGGGAAGTAGCAGGTATACGTTGTGTGATGGGCAAGGGCAGCATATCACCCTGTGGGGATTTGGCGTGTGGTATGCACAAACCGAGGTTGGTGGACTCTTTCTCCAACGCTATGGGTTTGCGCCGCGTCTGACCCGTACCATTGAACCACCTGCTTCTATCTGGACCCCACTTCATCTGCCAGTCTTACGTATCCCTATCACTCCTGAAGAGGGCCAGGTGACGCTTGCGCTTCTCTCATCGCTCTTGCATTGGATTGGTGCCTATGAACAATGGGTACAAGAAAATCTGGGTTGCGATTACCGCAAATGCAGTCTCAAGGCGTGGCCACATCACGTTATTCCGCCAGAAAACATGGCGACTATGTGGCTACGTCTGGCCCGTGATTGTCACACGTGGCAGCGGCTCAACGCTAAGGACAAACACGGGCGCTGACTTTGCTTTATTCTTGCGGTCCTGAATGTGTTTCTGCACTTTTCGGCGCTGCGAGTGCGGTGATATCCTCCAGCGTAATCTCCGCAACAGGTTTGTGGATCTTATACTGATACGTTGGGTGTGCTGGTTTGAGGAGCGCAATTACTGTTTCGATGGGGGGGCAACCAACTTCGCTACAACGGAGCTCTGTAACCAGTAACGAAATATCATCTTCTATCTGTAGTGTATCCTGAACCCAATTTTTTACCTGTTGCAGGAGTTGAGGATCGACGCTACGTTTCTGGCTGAATAGATCATTGAACATGTTTGTTATCTCCTTTATAGCTATGTGCGCACGTGCTCTCATCATGATGAGAGCATCTTCCTGTTTTCCCGGAAGATGATACTCCCCATCTTCACGGAACGTAGGGATGATCAGGAATACCCTGATAGACATGATCTGCGTGATATTCAGCTTCGCGGAAGAATGCTGCCAGATGACCGTCATGTAAGGAATAATAGATGACATTACCCTCTCGCTTCTGCTTGACCAGGTGACGATCTCGCAGGAGACGCAGTTGGTGCGAAACTGCCGATTCGGAGACACCAACCAGGATCGCCAGATCGCGTACACAGCAGGGACGCTTGGTGAGGGCATAAAGAATTTTGAGGCGCGTGGGATCAGACAGCGCTTGAAACGTCGAAACAACCACCGTAATCAGTGCCTCAGATGGGAATGTAGCCTGAACCTCAGCAACGCTCGTTGGATTAATCGGTGTCAGTTCACCTGATTGCGTTGTTTTTTTCTCTCTAGATAGATGCATATATTGATGATACAACGTCTCGTTAATAATGTCAAGGAGAAGGGATTTTTTTCTGGTGTTCGTAGCAGTGGTAGCGTAATTGCATCTTTTTCATCTATATGAGTGATTGCTCATATATGCGCCGCTATGGACGATTCTTCCATAAATTTCTGCTTATGCTATCATCAAGTCGATTTTCTCTTGACAAGCAGTGAGCAATCCGGCTATAGTTGCCATGTACTAATGATACAACATCTCACTAATGAAGAGACGTTAATTGATCAGGAGAACGTGAATGATCCTTTTTTACCGCTCATGCCCAATGCTCATCTCGCGCGGGCGCGCCTCGACGCGCCGACAACGGGAGAAGGGAGCGAGTTGCCTCGCGTTTCTGTTGTTGTGTCTGCTCGCCCTGAACGGCTGCACTACTCCAACCGCCAGTAACAGCGCAACAAGCACTGGCAAAGTATTGAATGTAGTCGCGACCGTCAATTTCTGGGGCAGCATCGCGCAGCAACTGGGAGGCGCGCATGTCTCTGTGACCAGCGTCGTGACCTCGCCGACCGGAGATCCTCATGATTATGAGCCGACCACGAGCGATGCGCGCGCTATTGCCTCTGCCGACTATGTGATTGAGAATGGCGCAGGCTATGATACCTGGGCCGATAAACTGATGAGTGCCAACCCGTCTCCCAGCCGCAAAGTGCTGACCGCCGCGCAGACCGTTGGCGAGAATATCCCTGGTTACAATCCTCATATCTGGTATAACCCGGACTATGTGGAGAAGATCAGCAACGCGATCACTGCCGATTATCAGGCGCTCGATCCCGCTGATGCCGCCTATTTTACGCAGCAGCACGCGGCATTTGAACGCGCCGTGCAGCCGTATCGCCAGGTAATCGCCGCCATCAAAGCCAGGTACACCGGGGTATCGGTGGGTGCCTCCGAGTCCATCTGTATCTTCCTGGCGCAGGCCACGGGTCTAAATTTGATCACACCGCTCCCCTATATGAAAGCTGAGAATGATGGCACTGATCCGCCAGCGGCTTCGGTCGCCGAATTTAATCAGCAGATTGTGCAGCACCAGATCAAAGTCTTCCTGCTCAATGTTCAGACGATTTCCAATGCCACCCGGAGTTTACAATCCAGCCTCACGCAGTCCGGCATTCCGGTGGTCGAGATTTCCGAGACGGTTCGCCCGGTCAATGCCACGTTCGAGCAGTGGCAACTGGCCCAGTTGCAGGCGTTACAGAAAGCGTTAGCGCAGGCAGTGCCCACCGCCTGAGCAGAAAAAGAGGAAACGGTGTATGCCACAGAGTAGACAAAATGGAGTCCAGGAGTACAGCCAGGTGTCCAGAGAGGCGCAAACGGTTTCGTCAGTGAAAGATGCTGTCACTGTTCGGCACGCAACTGTGCGTCGAGGGGGATGCACGATCTGGCAGGATGCCACGTTTACGGTCAAGGCGGGCGAGTTTATCACGATCATTGGGCCCAATGGTGCCGGAAAAAGTACCCTTCTGCGAGCCATCCTTGGACTGGTACCACTGGCAGAGGGGAGTATTGAGGTGCTTGGTCGGATACCACGGCGAGGCAATCCGGCACTGGGCTATGTGCCCCAGCGCCGCACGCTTGACGCGCATCTGCGGGTACGAGCACGCGATTTTGTCAGCCTGGGCATCGATGGACAGAAGTGGGGGCTGCCGCTCCCGTTTGTCTCCAGGCGGCACCAACAGTCCCTCGTGCAGCAGGCGCTTGATGCTGTGGGTGCTCAGGCATATGCCGAGAGAGCCATCGGTAGCCTTTCTGGCGGAGAACAACAACGGCTGCTGCTGGCGCAGGCTCTGCTGGGTCAGCCCAGCGTACTGTTGCTGGATGAACCTCTGGCCAGTCTGGACCTGCGCAGTCAGCAGGCCATTGCCCGACTCACGGCTCAGGTTGCCCGAGAACGGCAGCTCGCGGTGCTTCTTGTGACCCACGATGTGAATCCATTGTTGCCCTCGACAGATCGTCTGCTGACGATTGCCGGAGGTCAGATGGCTATCGGGCACCCCGACGATCTGATCACGAGTGAGCGATTGTCCCAGATGTACGATGCTCCTGTCGAAGTCCTGCGCGATAGTCAGGGGCGCGTATTGGTCTTTGGTCTTGAACAGGCTGTGTAGTGCTGTTTGCTGTGTTGTTCCACCGTTGTCGATATGTTGGAGAGCGGCAGCGCGCTGAGGAACGCTTTGTGCGCTGTTGTTCTTTTCTGTTCAGAGGAGATGATGATGTTCTTTGTTGCCCCCTGGCTCCCTGTTGCCAGTCTTCCGGCCCTTTCCTGGAACCTGTTCGTAGACGCGCAAACCCTGCTCAGCTATCCTTTTATGCAGCATGCATTTCTCGCGGGAAGTGTTGTGGCCATTGTCGCAGGCGTTGTAGGCTATTTTGTGGTCTTGCGGAGTCTGTCGTTTGCCACCCATGCCCTCTCGCATGTGGGCTTTGCCGGGGCAACCGGTGCCCTGGTCATTGCCCTCAGTCCGCTGTATGGGATGCTTGCCATGACGCTTGGTAGTTCCATACTCATTGGATTGCTTGGCAAACGACTGTATGGACGTGATGTCGTGATTGGCACGGTTCTTGCCTGGATGTTGGGGTTGGGGGTGCTCTTTCTCTCGCTCTACGTGGGCTATGCGACCGAAGCCTACTCGATCCTTTTTGGGCAAATTCTGGGGATTGATCAGCAAGATGTCCAACTCTCTCTCTGGACGGGAGCTGTGACGCTGTTCGTGATGGCCCTGATCTATCGCCCGCTGCTCTTTGCCTCGCTGGATGAGGAAATTGCCGAGGCAAAAGGAGTGCCAATTCATGCGCTGAGCGTGTTGTTTATGATGATCGTGGGCTTCGCGGTGGCCGCTGCTGCTCAGGTGATGGGTGTGCTCTTGATTTTTGCGCTGCTTGTCACTCCGGCTGCCGTGGCGGAACGCTTGACCACGCGTCCCCCATTAGCGATAACTCTTTCGGTGCTGTTTTCCCTGCTCTTTACCTGGGCCGGGCTGGCGGTCGCTTTTTATACCCCGTATCCCGTCAGTTTTTTTATCACCAGTTTTGCCTTTGGCACCTATGTGGTCGTGCGCACGGTTCCTGTGATCGGGTTCCTGGCCTTGCGTGTGCGCAAGCGCCTGGTTCATCATGTCATGATGAGCAACCAGATCTCGCTCGTGGCTTTCCCCTGGCAAAAAACGCGCTAAAACGAACGGGTGCCTGGCTTCCTCGTATGGGAAGCACACAATGAAACGGGCAAGCGAGAGGCTGCTCATCCTCTTGGGCAGAGCCTCTCGCTTTGCTTCCCTTGCTTGTCTCTTACTGCACTGCGACTGGTCCATGATTGTCACAGTGATCGCCGTGGGGATGATGCAGCGTTCCCTGATAGAGATAATCCTGATGATCTCCGTGAGGAACGACCGGGTGCCCACAGTCCTGGTGCCCGCAGGCACAGGAGACGGGAGCGCACGCGGAGGGATTGTGGGCATTGACCTCCAGCACATGCTCATCATAGTGCCCCTCGTGTGAGGTATGGAGATGACCATTATGCACGTAGTCGACGTGATCATTATGCAAGATTGCCGTATGCCCACACTGGGTTCCGTGGACATGGGTATGCTGATCATGAGTGGTATGGCTCATCAAAAAACTCCTTCGCTCAAATGAATGACGTAGGTTCTCTTTTGAGTATACCCCAATGTCCATCAAAAATCAACTATAAATCTATTAAAGAGACAGCGCATCACTAAAATAATGGAAAATACGTATTAAAATACATGAAACATGGTTTCTTTTAGCCGAGCGCATGGTCGGGAGGCAGAGAGAGAAATGCGCAGAAACCATGGTTGCTTTCTAGCTATTTTGGCAATCCGGGCAACGCCCGGTGATTTCGACCGGGTAGTTCGAGCGCACAAATCCAGACATCTGGACGATTGTATCGAGCAAGGGAGGAACAAAGCTCAGATGCAGTTCGACGACTTTATGACAGTGTTCACAGGTCAGATATTGTCGCGTCGGACTTTTTCCCACATGATAGCGAATTGCTCCATCGGGAAACGTGAGACGATCCACAATCCCAAGCTGGACCAGGAGCGCTACCACGCGGAAGGCCGTCACCCGCCCGAAGCCCGTGTGCATGGCGCGAACTTCGTGCCAGAGATCTTCAATCGTGAAGTCGGCGTTCGCTTCGCCTTTCTGCGCAATGTACTTCACGATGACTTCTTGTGGGCGGGTGCGTTTCAAGCCCGCATGGGCCAGAGCTGCCAGGATCGTGTGCACGTCTGGTCCTCTGAACTCCGGCGTGTCCATGTTTACCTCCTTATCAGTGCAACTCCCCCCCGTTCCTGTTCAGTGCTCATCTCTTCCGTGTTGCTCTTTTGACACCATGGCTCTGGCGACAGTTGGTTGGAGAAAGAAGAACAGGAGGATGCTATTGAGCGCGAGTACCAGCAGCAATCCAAGTTCGAAAAAGGCGAAGGAGAAGGAGATGGCGAGCCAGGAGATGGCAAGGGCAATGGAACAGACCGCAAGCGTGAGTCCCAAACGAAATGCCCAGGCTCGGCAGTCCCACAAACCACCAACCGTGATCAGACCGAGAACCGAAAGTATGCTGACAAAGATCACGGGGGCGATTGGCCTGACCAGAGCAGCTACCTGATCTGCTTTGAAAAGGAGTCTGGGCAAAAGCACAAACCAGAGCAACACAAACAGGCTGGTGACTCCTTCAAGAAAACTTAGGGCGACCAGATAGATCACAAAGCCCAGCATGCTGATATCAAAACTCACCGGATAGGAGAGATAGAAGGAGATCGTCAATCCTGCCCAGGTAATCAACAAGGCCAGGAGCGCCGAAAGCGCTAGGTCAAGGAACGGACGCTTTACCATTTTTCGGATGCTCGCTGCAGGCGTGACCAGGAGCGCAAAGACCAACAAGGCTCCCACTGCTGGCACCGCTTCAGCAACGGTGATGCCGAGCAGGATGAGAAAGAGCGCGTCTAAGAGCCGTACCCGTAGACCTCGCGCCATTGCCACTTCCGGGTCAATCGAGGCGAAGAGCAGAGGGCGTGCCATTGCCAGCAATGCCAGGCTGGTTGCTGCGCCAACCCCCGCGATTATCCATGCGGTGTGGGCATCGACGCCAAAAATCGATCCAAAGAGCACTCCCACACCAATCGCAATGTTCGTATTGGCAACGGGACTGGAGAGGTAGAGTCCAAGAAAGAGGGCTCCCAGTCCCAGAATCCAGGCCATGACGGTGCCAATGGCCACATCACGCGAGCGCCCGCTGGACTTGCCAAGCTGCCCCATACCGACGCCTACCACGATGGAGCCGCCAAAGAGTCCGAGATAGGGATTGATTCCGACGAACGCAGCCGCCATTGCCCCGGCAAAGCCCACATGCGAGAGGGCATCGCTGGCAAAGGTCTGATACCAAGTTGCGTCCTAAGAAGCCATTCTGAAATGCGGAAAATATGTCATGGAACGAAGAAACCGCTCGTTGTCTTCGAGTTGCATCAATTGGTAACAAAGGGTATCAGTAACAGCATCAAGAGAAGGAAAGGCACGATTAGGAAAGGCTTTTTCCCTTATTTCATCCCAAATATGCTCAACAGGATTGAGTTCAGGACTATAGGCTGGTTGTGAGATCAGACGAATATTCTCAGGAATGATGAGATCTTTGGCATTATGCCATCCAGCCTGATCCACCTGTATAACCAGAAGGTAATCTAAAAAAGTGCGGCTGACATGCTCTAAGAAGAGATTCATCATCGCTGTATCAGCCGAAGGAAGGATAAGGGAAGTCATTTTTCCCTCTTCTGGTGCAACAACGGCGTAAACATAGGTATATTCACGAACAATCTGGTCCAGCAGACGATGTTGTTGTTCTGTTGCCTCCACAAATGCCTGAAGCGTTTCAGACAGGAGCGGGTTCGTCGTATCGTGATAGAGCTGGATTGTTTTCACTACTTCGCTTATCAGAGGGTATACCGTGAGGGAGTGATTTTGAACCACTTGCTCGATGTGCGAGCGATTTTGCTGAATGATTTCCAACGATGATTGGAGACAGGAGATGTTTTGTAGAGCGTCTAAAATACTTCGATTTATCATCGCAATCGACCTGCTTCCTCTAGAAATGTTTCCAGGTTGAGAGAGGCCACAGCCGCACAGGAATGTTTGTGTCCCGCACAATTGGCATGCATTGTTCGTCTTCTTTTCCTACTTTTGTGGTTTGTTGCCATCATTATGAGTAAGAAGAGATGCGAAGAGAAAGGTGGCTGATCTTTTTCAGTATGCCATTTCTCTGATGAAAAGGCAAGAAGTTTGATCATTGCGGCATTTTAGCACTTGCCTCATCAGCGCCTGCTGCAGGACATCGGACAGGCAATACACATTTTTATGCGAGCTGAATCTTTCCTCTGTTTGTGTTGGCGGGACTTCTTATCCGAGAATGTATAGCAAAACACGTATTCTCGTGGCGATAACGCTCCCTCCCCATTCCGGCCAGAAGGTCTCATTATCTCTCCGTTGGGTTAGTTTTCCCATGATGCAATGCGATCCCAAACTTTTTGAAACAATGCTCTAAATCGGAAAGAGCGCTACCCCATGGTTTGTATTCCCCAAATGCCTGTTAGTTTCAGTCGCATTTCAACAACATCCACGCTGACTCCGTAGTGATGAGCGATTCCCAACAATGTTGCACCCTGTCTGAGCAGTTGAAGCAAAGGAGCATAGGGAAGAAGCAGAGCTAACCCATATTCAAAGGCTTCAAGCTCTTGTTCGTCACTATAACGAGAATAAGGCATGGCCTCTCCTTCTATCATGATTGGACGATGATCAAAGACGAGATGTCCGAATTCATGTGCGATTGTAAATGTACGTCTCGCAGGACTGTGATCCGGATTAATCATGATGAGGTATTCTCCATCACGAACATACACAGTAACGCCGGACCATCGCTTTTCAAACTCCCCATGCATCTCTCGCTTATAATGATTTCGATAGTCCTCGGAGGTTTCCAAAATACGGTTCACATCATAAAGTTTGATGAGTTGGCGCGGATCACAGGGTTCGCCAAAACGACAGCCAAGCGATCTCCTATCGGCGAGTGCCCATTGTTCGATCCGACGCACGGATGGCCAACTGGGCAAATCGTCCGAATACCGTAAATGCACACGTTTTTTCATGGCTCTTCCTACAGCCTACTCCCTACTTTTCTAACAGCGCTTTTTCGTATGCCTCGCGCACAAGCGCAGCGATATGCTCTGCCTGATCTTCTGTCAGATTTTTATCAGCGCGCAAAAAAGCTGCAATCTGCTCAGGTGTTTGCCCTGAAGGAGTCATTTCATACGCCAGCAATAATTGTCGTTCTTCCTCAAGAGAAATGTCCAGAACTCGGCATATGGCACGAACGAGTTTTTGGGAAGGACGACGTTCGCCGCTCTCTAATTGAGCGATCATGCTCCGTGAAACATCCGCCCGTTTTGCAAGTTCCACTTGCGTCAAATTTGCCTTTTGACGGAAGAAAGCAATGAGCTTCCCTCCCTCAATATTGCTTGTTTGTGGAGTAACCATATATCTAGACCTCTATTTCCTCGGCTCTCTCCAGATAACTGGTGCCGGGGACAATTGGGATCACCTTGCTCGTTTTACTGGTCACCTTCCGAACCTCAAGTCCAGCTGCGCGCCAGCCTTGTTTGACCGTGTCCAGGTGTGTAACCATAATGATATGCTCAAAAATTCCACGTTGCAATACGTCTTCGAAGATACGTTGAACGGCCTCGCAGCGTTCATCATCGAGTGACGAGAGAACTTCATCCAGAAAGAGAAAACGCACCTTCCCTGTTCGCGCGATGGATTGGGCCTGCTCTGCCAGAGCAATCCGTAGACAGAGGCCCACCAGCGATTTTTCCCCGGTAGAAAGACGATCGATAGAATGTGATTCATACGCCGCATCAAAGTAGTGCAAATCGTTGTTCCCCAGGAATTGGATGCCCAGGATCGTTTGGTCGGTAACGGCATGCAGAAGAAGCTGTGTTGTCCGTTCTGTTACCTCTTTGGTATTGGTGGCAAAGAAGCATACCTTAAACTCATCGAGCAACTTGTACAATTGTTCTTCACTATACCATTCTTCGATAGCGTCATGAAAACGGAGATAGTGTCTTTCGGCTCTCTCTACTCCCTCCTGTTTCCGTTGCAGGTCTGCTTCGGCCAGAGAAAGGACTCTTTCAGCATCTTTGAGCAACTCTTGGATCTTATGGACATCCTGGTGTGCTTGGGTCAGCTCGTTTTTGGATAATTGCAGTGCATTGGGATCGTACCCTATCGCCGCCTGTTGTTCCTTCTGTTGCTTAATGTCTGAACACAGGTTTTCGAGATCTTTCTGCCGCTTTGCAAGTCTTGTTCGTAACTCTGGCAATCGCGCAAAGAGATCCGCATTTTGCTTCAGCGCACTGGCCTGGATAGTTAACGTTTGTTTCTTTTCTTGAAGAGAAACGGTTTCTTGGGAATTTGGAGGATTTTCCTCATTTAACTGTTTCCAGGCACGTTTTGCTTCTTCCATTCTCTCTTCACTTGTAGTACGCTGCTTTTGCAGTTCATTCCTCGTGTGGACTTGCTGCGTTAAATTTGCTACAATATTCACCTGATCTTGCCACTGCCTATTCATGTCTCGGCATTGTCGCTCCCACTCAGCCTTTTGTGCATTCAAGGAAAATTGTCGCCGTTCCAGATCTTTACGCACACGTGGTAATTCTTCTTCAAGCCAGCATGTTAAGTGGTGCATACGTTTTTCTGATGTATGCTCACTTAATGGTTGGTCGCATGTTGGGCACCGAGTTCCTTCTGTCTTGTGCTCCAAAAGTTCAAGCGCTTTCCTATCCTGTTCTTCCTCCAAGTCAAGCTTTGATTGCTGTCTCATCAGCTCTTCGAAATCAGCAATGGTAGGATCATTTGTGCGAAGTCTCTCAAGCTCTTCCCCAATCCGCTCTTTCTCCAACGCTACTTGGCTCAACTTTTCATCAATATCAGCCAAATGTTTTAATTGACGCTCTATTTGAGCGAAAGATAACTCCGCATCTTTAAAGGCTGTATAGCAAGCGGTAATCAGCGGCAGGGTGGTCAACCGATCAGCAACGATTTTCAGTCCCTCTTGAAGAGACGCATGCTCCTGTGAAGCAGCTTCGCATTGCTCTGCCTGTGCAATATCCTTTTTATCATTTTCTATTTCTTGTCCAACCTGCTTACTTTGCCCTTCAAGTTCAGCTATCATATTCCCTTGTCGCTGATTTTTCTTGTATAACTCTTCTTGCTGATCATACCGTTGTTCTGCTTTTAATACGACAGCACGATTTTCATCGAACCGTTTCTTTGCAGCGCTAACTGCCTGCTGAGATGATGCAACAAGTTCTTGGGTGCCTTTCTCGATTGCTTTCTTCTCATCTCTTACTTTTTCAATTGCCCCAGCAAACCGACGTGCTTGTTCGACACGTTTCAGAAAAGCTTGATTCGGTTTAAATTTGATGAGTTTACGAACTGCTTCATCAAAATGAAATTCGTCGCTAATAAGATCGCCAAGTACCCCAAGACCTTTCATTGCCTCGCTTGAGCGCGTTCGTTGCAAGTCTACAGCTTTTGAGAGGACGTCGAGATGGAGCAGGCTTTCGATTAGTTTTCGCCGCTCGCTTGTTGCCTTGCTATCAACAAGCCCAGCGATGTCTCCTTGTAGAGCTACATACGTCCGCTCAAAATGCTCACGTTCCAGCCCTCCAAGTAATTCACTTATTTGCCGTGTTACCTCTGTCAGGCTGGAAGGGATATTTTGCACCTGGGCAGTCCGATTGACCCACAGTTCGGCTTCTTTGCCAGTGCGGACAATTTTTACCTGCTGCTCATCGATGGTGAGTTCGCATTCAACGCGAAGCTCCCCTGTTGCATGATCAGTGCGAGGGTTTGATGCACCACGTCCACGTTTTGCGCCAAAGAGGGCAAACAGCAGAGCCTCAATCAGTGTGCTCTTTCCAGCGCCATTACCCCCACCAATGATTGTCAAACCAGGCTCAAAGCAAATTTCGTCAGTTTTTTCATGGCGACGGAAATTTTGCAACTTAATCTTGATACTACGCTCACTCATCTTTTATGCGCCTTCCTCATCTACTTGAGATCGCTCAGAAATTAAGAGGTGACGAGCCTCTTCAATGCGTGCCATGCCCTGCTTTTCATACCACGCGCGCTGTTGCGCCTCAGCCTCTCCGAACCTGATGCTGAGAAAATCGTGCCACTGCTCATCAAGAGACGCTTTCACTACCATATTTTGCCCTGATTCTCCTGGGTCAAACCGCTTCATATTCCAGCGGATCTCGCAACGACGAAACGGCGCGCGCAGGCGATCTATTTCAACGTGATTAAGCTCTTTCCTGAGATCGTAGGAACAGTTATTCACTTCCAACTGGATAAGCGCTTCTCTAGGCAAGTTACCATCCAGGCGCTGACGCAACATTTCCATGACACTCTCGCTATCAGCATCACCCGCTTCTATGGGCAGCAACCTGACAAGTTTGCGTCTCTCATCGTTTGACAAGGTACGTATAAGAGCCTTCTGTTCAAGAGCTAGTTGTACATCAAGAGCTCCGTGCATTCCATAAGGATCACTCTGAAGTGGCGGATAGGTTGCTGCTTCCCCGAAGTTGAGCGCTTCCAAGCTCCCTGCATAGTAAGCAGGCACATCGTCTAGCGGTTGATAGGCGTGGATATGCCAGTCCCCTAGCGCAATATAGTGCCAATCCCGATATAAGAGTTCTTTGGGAATGCCCGCGCTGGCACGCCCAAGCGAATTGAGGTCTGCCATCCCAGACACTCGGCCATGAGTCAGCAAGACATTAATATATCCAGGCACAGGAGATACTCCCACAAATGCTCCCGCCTGCACCGCTCGATACGGGACAGCATGAAGCGCCAATTTTTCCTTCGTCTGTAAGCGAGCAGTTCTCCAATCTCCATCGCGCAGCACTTTATAGGTGTCCTCATTGATAACGTGCGCGCCCAACTCATGCAGAATATCAGTAGCATTGCCTGGATGCAGCGAACTCGATGTTTCGTGATTGCCATCAATAATCACGACCTCAATCTCATTCTCCAAAAGGCGCCTGACCATACGAACAGCAAAACGCATGGCTCGGGGAGATGGAGCGACTCGATGAAAGAGATCGCCTGCAATAACCACGATATCAGCGGAAGGTTGCAAAGAAATGATCCTGAGCGTCATTGCCCTGACCGCATCCTCTATGTCCACCTCGCGCACATAGCGCCCAGGTGTCTTGTCCTCCTCCCCGAACACGAGGTTCACATTTCCGGTATATCCAAGGTGAATATCGGCCAGGTGGATCAATCGAATATCATCCATTACCAATTATCCTCCGGTGATTTAAAATTGGATGGCATGTGCCATCGCTGTTCCTGTGACGTGTCGCGAGCGGTCAATTTTTCCTCGATCAAAGCGGAGAACTGGACCCAGGGTGTTTGCGGTAGATCATGCCGCTTCTGGGATCTTTCTATCTCGATACTCCGCAATATTTCTATAATGTCTTTTTGTGTTCTTTGCACGCCGTCTGGCTGTCCATCCGATTGCTTGGTCACACCATCCAATAGTCGCTGCACTTCTGTGAGAGGTGGTAAATGCAAGGGGTCAAGGCGGCGGAGACGCTCCGCAATACACACAGCAAAGGGACGCTCCATGGGCGCGAATTCCTGCCGCCACTTTGTTGCCCCGGTGAAGACAAAGGGGCGGGGGAAACGAGCGAAAACCGCTGTGCGCAGAGATGGATACTGCACGAGCATCTCTCCAGCGTGTAACTGAGTCAATCGGGCCTTCACTTCAGGGGGAAGAGACGTATAGATACGATCGTTCAATTCGTGTTCTGGTGTTCGCATTGAATAATGGACGGAAGCTGCTTTAAGGATATCCTCTTCGATCCCACTCCGAAACTGGCCTGCGCCAAAGAGGACAATGCCGCGATCACGCGTGGTGCGGGCAAGCTGCGCAAGATATTCTCCAATGCCCCCATTTCCTGTACGAGGTGCCAGGCGGTTCAATTCATCAGCGAAAACGATCACATGATCAACCTGACATTGCCCTTTCGTCATCGCTTCAGTGAGCTGTTTTAGAACGTAAGCAGTAATAATCTTGATTGCACTTTCTGCAATTTCCGGGTCGTTCGGATTGGTCATAATGCGCTCAATATCGATGACTACCATATCATATGGGCGGAGATCTGCCAGACGATCGATACCAAAGCCAGGACCAGTGACATCTATCAAGCCACCGAGCGTGGCTGGTAGGGAGCGGAAGCGCTGGACAACTGCCTGGATAGTAGAGGCATGGATATCTTTCCACCGCTCATCACGCTTATCTTTTGGGAGGTTGATCTTGTCCTTGAATAATTTGAGCACATCGCTGAGGGTAAAATGATCGCGTTGTCCCTCCCGAAAGAACTCCCAAATTTCGGCAAGGAGATTTGCGATACCGGTCGTTCTCTTGTCAAAAAACAGATCCAGGTACGGCCAGATATCTTGAATGCCGAGCATGAACTCGCATGTTTCGCTATATCCATCAATATCGGCAGCAGGGTTTGTTCGCAGTGAGTTCCGATTCAGGCCATCTTCCTGCAGCGGAACATACACCTTGACTCGCCCAAAGGGGCGTTTGGTCACATCGACGCCAGCGCTTTTCCACATACGCTTATCACCCGTTTCTAGTTCGGATGCGTCAAGATGATCTAGAAATAGCAGATCGCCTCCTTTCACATTGATTGCAACTGTACCCACGGTAGGAGCGTTACGCTTCTCCATCGTTCTCTCCTTCCAAGTCATGTAATTGCGCGAAAAGCGAGATAACAAGAGTCAAAAACAAAGAGGTCTTACCTGCACCAGGGAGTCCACTAAGAATCACATGTCCTTGCTTTGGCCCTAGTACCCGTGTGCGATCTTCTCCGAAAATGCCGAACGCGCCAGCAGCATCTTCGTAAAAGCCGAGGAGCATATACTCTGGATCAAGCCAAGTCGCTTCATTTCTGTTATGGACATTGGCCATTTCGGCTGCAGTAACGGTATAAACTGGCCCACTCAAAACCGGTCGTTGCGCTGGGTGCGTTGAGGCAAGCACTTTGACCTGATAATTGACAATAGGCCGTCGAGTGCTGACAGAGGGCAAAATGCTAGTAAGGGGTGGTTGGGCGTCCTGCTCATAGACATGAACAGCATAGTCATCTAATCCAAGCGTGCTCCCTTCGGTATTCACAATAATGCCATAGGTGTCGATACGCCTCGGTGTCAGAGAAGTGTGCCGCACGATGCTCCCGATTCCCAACAATGTCTCTTCAGCGGGTGCCCAGAATTGAAAAAGGTCACTCTGCGAGGAAGCATTGCGGGCATTACTCACATAGCCGATCGGCGTTGTTATTGTGGGAAGTGGTGGTACTCCCATCCGCTCGTGGGCGGCGCGAACCAGCAACTCCGTCTCCTGATCATGTTCATCCAACATGTCTCCTTGATCCTCTGGATAAAAAGGGATATCGAGCATCTCTTCTTCCGGCACCGTAGTAAGAATTCCATCAGCAACGTGACGACGCGCACTTTCCAGCACCTGCCGAATTTCATCATCCATAATCCAATCCTTTCTGTCCTATCAATGTAACTGTGCAAGGAGTAATGTGCCAGGAATCTGATGAGATTTCAAAAATTGCTCGCAGTCATAAATACCGTATGACATGACATCAGAGCGTGGGTCCGGGAGCGCCGAGATGCCGTAGAACTCATCCAGTATAGCCCAACTTACCTCATCAACCCAGCACGGCCAATCATCCACTGCAGCGATGTCTAATCGGATAATGCCGCTCATATGATCGGCATGGTAAGGATGTGAAGGCCGCACACGCATATACCAGGAGATCATTGGCCGGTCTGACTGCGTGAGAGTAGAATGCTGTTGCGCTTCTCGCGTTGGGCGTGGCAGAAAAGCAACACTGCGTTGCCCAATCTCTAGTTGTCGAACTTTCCGCTCTCCCTCAATGCCAAAGTAAGGAACCGGATGGGTTTTGACGCAGGACACGATATTCCTCAATGGTTCAGATCGCTGCAAGTGTTCTCGCTTAAACTGAGAGAGTGATCCATCTTTGAGAAGCCAGCTCGATCTGGTAGAATCAAGGTCGCGCAGCATACGTGCTCCTGCGATCGACGTAATCTGCTCCGAAAGATCTAGCAGATGCCTGGCTCGCCGACGCGCGCGACTTTGCCAGGCAAGGTTCCCCATACGCAACATGTCCTTGGGGGTCGGATGTGACTCATCCATTCCGTCCAGGCCCGTCCAACATAAATTGGCCAGGCGTTGCGTATAGAGACCCAAACGCTCGTAAGCTCTGCTGATATGAGGAGGCAACAAATCAAAGGGAGCGAGCAGACTGGCATAGCGACGATGAAAATGGTACATTGTCTTATGGTATCCATTCCCTTCATCACGTATACGTACTGCGGAAGCATTCCGCGCATAGAGCAGAGGATAAAGCCCTTCAAACCCTAAAAAATACGTTGATCGCACTCCATCGCAGAAGGCTTTGACCTTGACTTGTTGTTGCCGTGCTGCCATATCGCGTATCTCAAAAGGGGCATTCTCAAAAGGTTCGAGAACGAGTCCTTGTTCAGCAATACCTTCATACTCGTGCAATGGCTCAAACTCCTCCTGAGCGGTGGGATTAGGCTGTAATACCAATGTCTCATCTCCCATTGCCTTACGAGCCAAAGCAAGCGCACGTAAACCATCCAAAAGTTCATCAGCCGCCATCAAAAAACCTCCAAAATTGTACACAATTTGTGAACGACAGGATAGTATCACAAATTGTGTACAGAGTCAAGGGTCTTGGTAAAATTTCTAGAAATAGAACATAAGTTCTTTATACAGCTTAATTCATGTCTTTTATAGAAAATAGATTAACCACGTATGAGCGGCACCTGGGATAAATAACCATATACCCTATGTGCAGTGGGTTGATAAGCAGCGAAGCGGAGAGAAGTTACGACACCACAAAGCCATGTTTATTCAGAGGCATAACAGAGGCAGGTACAGCCTCATTATTAACGCCGACGGAATTCCGCGCCGGAATAGGAGTGTTTTGACTCAATGGCGCGGAATTCCGTCGGCGCTGACAGGCAAGCATACTCACCCCCATCGAATCAGATGCGGACCAGCAGGAGGCCACACAACCAACCGATCCGGTGTGTTCTCCAACGGCTTCAGCCTCAAGGGCGCAAGCCGGGGCAAGCCTGGTGCTCCATCAGCCCGTTGTGGAGGAGGCCACGCTCCCATGGAGAGGTGAGAGCGCTGGAACCAACGAGCATAGGCAACCGCTCGGCGATGAAGGGAGCCAGCACGCTCAGGCTCTTGAGGTCCAACGTTTCACGATGACGATCCAGGAAGCCATTCAGACCTACCTTCAGGAACAGAGGGAAGCTGAGCGTCGTCACAAAACGCTGGAACGGCACCAGACCGCGCCGAGTCTCTGCAGGAAGTTTCTTTGAGAACTGCGCCATTGCGCCTTGTCATGCCGAAAATCGAAGAAGCAAGCATAATGGTATTCAACGAGCTAACCAAAATAGCATAGGATTTCCATGTTTGTATCCCTGAACACAAATATGTTAATATATAAAATCTGCATCAGGTTTTTATGCACAAGAAAAGGTGGATGCATAAAAAGATGTTGCTCACTCAATGTTGTAAGTGAAGAAAGTAGGTAGGACCATGGCTAAAAACCGGCTTCAGGAACGAGATAATAGCCTTCCGAACGTAGAATATGAAGCACTTTTAAAAGAGATCCTGACGGTACTCAAAATGCACACGGACATGTTCCAGGTAAATGACACCGGACTACAGATACAGGCTGACCGTATTGCTCTGGAAGTCACAAATAAGCTTAAGGATACAAAGTTCGCCGATGTGTATCCATTCGTCTATACTCGTGGACTGACTCATGTGACGGCCAATTTCCTCGATGGGGAGGCATTGAATGAATTCCGTCTGCTCATTGAGCGTATCCAGGAGCAGCTTACTGGTCAGCTTAAAACAGTGCTTGCCTCAACTCTCCCAGCGAAGACCACGGCACGATATATACATGAACTTCTCAGCGGTTATCAGTCCTTCGTCGGAGATACCGTTTCCGCTCTCCAATATCCTTTTACGAAAGCCGTAAAGCTGAATAAACGCCGCCTCCACCTGCAAGCCCGTCAGAAACCAGGTCAGTCAGATACGCGTCTGCTCGGTCACAAACTCACCATTACTATCAACGATATGTACGCATTTGAAAATCATCTTGTTGATGCCCTCTGCAATCAGTTGGAGATGCTGGATAATCCTCCTACGGTAACACAAATTGAGCGTACACGTGTTGTGCTACAACAACGTTTGCAAGATGGAAATAGTGAACAAGGTGTTCTGAAGCGCATCGTCAGAAAAGAAGCTTTTGGACGCCTACAAAAAGAAGCAAAGGTGAGATATCTGGAATACCTTGCTCTCGCTATAGCTAAGAAAAAAGCTGCAACTGATACAGGGCTTCAATTACTGCACAATCTTACAAATCGCCTGCGCATGCTGGAGGAATTTCTTCGTGCAGGTAAGCCAGACGAATTCTACCAGGTAAGCTACCTGGATCACGGAGCCAACTATCTCACACTCTTCTCGCGTGCAGAAGTGCTGGATCTCCTGCCTCTCTTCTCTGATATCGAAGGAGCCCTTGGTGAGACGTTCGATAAAGGGAAAGGTGAGCAAGCATTTACCCTGGGAATTAAACTCAAGCTCAATGGGCATTTTCGTACCTATAAGACGGCTTTCGAATATTATCTCAAACTGCTTGATCCATCAAGTACTGAGCATAAAGCGCGCACGCAGCCAGACAATCTTCATCGCCAAGCTTTTATTGAGAAAGTACTCAAGCTTGCTCTCTTATATTACTTTGTCTTTAAAAAAATGGATGATCCGGCTTATAACCCCGCTCAAGATGTTGAGGCTGAACTTCTAGATGATTTGAGGCTATCTGACGAACAATCAGAACGAACAAAGCGGGTGCGTCTGCACTGGTTGGCAAACAAGTTGCGTGAAATTTCTTATGAAACCAACTTGCAAACCCTGAGGGCCAGTCTGCAAGAGCATGTTAAAAGCGCGGGCAGCGATTTTGATCTCTGGCCGACCTCACTCTACCTGAGTGTGGATGCAAATATTCTTGATCTAGACGAAGATCGCATGAAGAATGACAAGAAATTTTTCCGTACCGAAGCACTTCAGGAAAAAGGGATGAGGATGCTCAAATACATTACGATTGAGGACGCCTCGGCGGCTGGCAATTCGCTCTGCTCGCTTCCGGTGACGATGACGTTTGAGCCGATCTACTACTACTCTACGCAAGAGACAGCGGAGAGTTTTTCGATGGCGTACAATATTCGCTCTTTTGACTTTTTACCGGTGATCTTTCCTCCAAACACGAAAGGAGATCTGGAAATCAGCCAAAGGTATTATCAGGCATATCCACACATCACGTTTCCTTATGCACCAACGCTTCCTTATGCAGAGCCAGCATCACTCTTTGTCTATCATTTCACCTACCTGCTGCTCACCTATATGAGCTTGAAGTTCCTCTATGATCAGGTGCAACCTGCACTAGATCCGAAAAAACGCCTCTTTTTCCCCATAGTGCGCATCCACCAGACTACCAAACCTACTGAGAAAGAAGAAAAGCATGGAGAGGAAGAATTCCTCCGTGCCTTTTCTAAAACATTGGCCCACCTTTTATGTGAACAAGGGGTTCTTGCTAATGCTCAGGGCTTGCACATTGATGTGCTCAAAGTGCCAGAAAGTAAGCAGAGCCAATACAAATTGCCAAACGCCCTCAGTTCGCTCTATAGCGTTCTCCCAAAGGTATTCACTCTGCCAGAGCCATCACAGCTCGACTATTTGGCGGTAATCATCGTTTCCAGCCGGAAATGCGATGCACACAGAGACTCAGAATTACACATCTCAAATATCTACGGGGAAGTAATTGGCATCCGCAGGTTTCAGGATACTAGAAGTGTTCAGGTGGTTCCGCTCGGTACCTTTTCTGCCAATGAAGATTCAGATAATCTCTATCGCACTCCTACCGTTTTACGCGATCAGGCAAAGAATTGTTATGAGAGAGGATACAAGCACATCCTCTATGTCGCACAGGCACCGTACAGCAGTTTCTTGCATCTTACCAGTGCAGAAACAGCAGAAGAGCAGTTTTTTATGTCTGGGAGTATTATTCAATCACTCAAACAAGATCAGGCCGATTTACATATCTACCCGGTCTATTGCGACAAATTCTATGTCGTAAAAATCAATGGGAAAGTGGAAGAGTCACTCTATGTTGATGAGACGAGTGAGCTACGCAGTTTGCTCAACGACCCGAATCGCAGTGCAGTGCCCTTCTTTAACTTGCTCAATGGGAAGGTGGTTAATAAAGAGAGCTTCTATAACGGTGTTGTTTCCTATGCTACCCTCATCAATGTCTATGACGATCCCATCTATGACCAGGACATTCGCAATCATCTGCTGGACAGCTCACAGCCGGGTTCACTCAAAAAAGACATCCTCTCCTTCTTGATGCTCCTGCATTTTGCACGGTATGAGCGCGACCAGCAGACGATCAGTTTTAAGCTCGACCCCTATGAGAATATTGTTGGCTTTGACTCGGTAGGAACATTAGGGATAATTGACCACATGGTAGCAGGTACTAGCTTTAACATGTTAGCTTTTCTCACCGAGGTACGTAGCGTCCTGAACCGGCGATACAGTGGCTATGTGAGCATGTTACTGGATGAGGATAAAGAGGAGGAAGACCGCGAAGAGATTGGTGATCCTTCCGATAACGAACAAGAGAATGGAGATACCCGTGAATAAGTATAGTGTTGCTGAAGATTGTGGACGCTTTTTCGAGATCGGTTTCAATATTGGTATCCTGACCTATATTCGCCAGCATACCAACCAGTTTCAGCACCACTTGACAGATTTGTATCTTCATGATTTGCGTGAAATGCATTTTCCAGAAATGGCAAAGAATTCGTTCAGACGCCATAAATTTACCATCGATGAGCAGAAACGAAAGATTGCCCGTCAATGGTTTCTCTTCTTTCTACAAAAAGGCTTTCTCGCAGGTCTCAATTTTTTTCATGAGTATGTACAGTCTTTAGCTTGGAACACAGAGGATGAGCCACTAGAGATTGCTTATTATCAGTGCAGTTTTTGTGGAGAGAATAGTCTGTACACGAATGCCAAGACCAACGAGCAGGAGTGGCATGAAATTCTTAGCCAGTTCACACACTATCAGATCGACCCGCTCAGCATTCACCTGGATGAGCATACGCAGACAGGCCGTTTCCTCAAAGCTGATACGCTGATGCTACTGCGCTTAGGTGATTCCTGGCGCATGCTCTGCGTAGATCTCTCGATCTTTTCGATTACCAGCGATGAAAATCTTCGCGATCCAAACAATGCACAAATCTTACGCGAATTGCTGATGCGCGATCTGAGCTACATTCGCTCAAAAAGCGTCTTTGCCAACTTGAGTATTGACACTGCCAGCGGCTCACCAGGCTTCAATTTTGTGAAAGGGCTGGATACTTATTTTACTGCCTTCAAGCATGATGATAAAGAAAGCGCGAAACTGATACAGGCTGGCAGTTATGCCTTCGATCTCTATACACTGCTCAAAGAAAAGCAGCTTTTTTCTGCTTCTACTCCTATTACGTTCAATATCATTGGCTATACTGACCGTGGAATCAATGCTATGACCTGTACGCAGCAGAACGTGGATATTCTTGCGACATGTGCACATATCTATCAACATGATACCAGTTCCACCATTCAGCAAACGCGTCAGGATGTTCTGGAAACTATTCGCTCGAACGCCTCCAGGAGCTTTGAGGGGGGTGAGGAGTTTACTCATGCTATTATGTCGGCTGTCACCCAGCACGAAGATGGCGTCCACTGGGTTGAGCCTTCTCATCAAGAGTGGATCAATGACTTTGTCAATCCTTCCGATCCTTTGCCACTCGATCGTATTTCGGACGATATCAAAACCTTACTTGCCACCTCACACCAACGACTGTCTTCTATGACGCTCAGGGATGCTCACCAACATCTCGTTATGCACGAACTGGATGCGACGACGAAGAAAACCTTCCTCTTTCTCATGGGTAATCCCGGTATTGGCAAGACAACCGCTATCGTCAAATTTCTTGAACAGCGTCGTCATGAAGGCTTTCTTTTGCTCTATGTTAGTCCGCGCAAACAGGTCAACCTCGACATCATTCACAAATTTCGCGATAGGGACACGAAAGTTCTCCAGGGAGAGACGTTTGCCATTACCTCGAATACCTTAATTATCCAGGATAACGGAGGTCAGCCGACTGTCCATTATTATGCTGCGCAGAAAGAAGGAGATTTTACCCGTCAGGGGCTGAAGACTCCTGTTCACTTTGTCGATGCTCAACAACCTGATCTGGAGCAGAAAAAGCAACGTGCACGCCGCTTGACGCAATTGAGTGAAGAACGCATCTGGGATCATGGCGAGCCTACCAGTGGTGTTCTTAAAAGCGTGTGTGATGCACTCTACATCAGTTTACGTGATCAGCTCTCTCACCAACTTATCGCAACGGTCGCCATCCAATCGCTCAAAAAGTTGGGCCATGGCAAAGATACACACGATACGCTCATCCATCTGAAGAATATTTTTAAAATGGCGACAAAAAATGACCGGGTGATCCCTGACGAAATGCGTAAAGTGTCCAGCCGCATGAAACATCTGTTTATCATGATCGATGAGGTAACTGGAGATGAGAGTGGCGTCGCCTTTCTGGAGGGGATTCGAAAATTCGTGAGGGACTATGAATTGACCCAACATGGTTTCAACACCAAAGTGATCATTGCCGATGCCTCTATCGTCGATCCAGATGTCATCAGACAGCATATTGGAGAAGGGGCCAATGAGTACGAACCGGATAAGATCTATTTCCGCAACGTTACCTCGACAAAGACATTTGCTCCCCTCTCTCATGTCGAAGTCCCATTCTATAAAAAACCAGCAGTTGCTATCAATGCCAACTCGTATCCAGCAAAACGTCTCTCACTCACGTATCGACTGTGCCTTGAGTTTCTCAAATATGACGAGGAAGCTATGCTGCATGCGAAAGATCGTCTGACAGAACAGATGCAACAACGCCTCGTCGAGGATATCGATACGCTCTTCCAGCGGAAGGATGTTCCACAGATCATTGTCTACATTCAGGACAAAAAGCGGCTTGCTCAGCTCATCCAGATGCTCAAAGAACGCTATGGCCGCTTTGAAAAGAATGAGGATTATATTCCCATCCATGCCAGTATTTCTGATAATGACAAAAAAGATATTGATACGTATAAAGACAAGGTCCGTGTCGTCTTTATGACCGCTTCGGCTAGTCGTGGACTCTCTTTTCCCAGAACGACCCATATTCTCGTGGATATTCCACGCTTTGAAGTAGAACAAAATCTGATGGAGATTATCCAGGTTATCTATCGTGGTCGTGGAGATGAAGAGATTGAACAACGAGAGAAAGAATTAATCTTTTATATATCGGATCGCGCAGTCTACTACGATGAGAGTACACGAGAGATCTCACTGCGGGAAAGTGCGTTGAATGTGCTCAATGTTCTGCTCATTTTGAAAACAGCGATTATGACACGCATTGCAGGCTGTGGACAAGTTGGCCGACAAAACTTAATGGTGATTCCTATTGGTGGAAAGTCGGTTCTGGCAGCAGGCGAAACGTTTATTGGCATTCTTGAACAGTTGATCAATGAATTGCGTAAAGAGTATACGCGCAATTATGACCGTCCCTGGCTCAAAGAGGTCTATAAAAGTTTGCGCGAACTCTTAGGGCAGGGAGATTTTCGTTTCAGTACACCAAGAGAGGGAAAGCGATCCATCCGGCAAGAGCAAAGCAATGCTTCCACCTATCTTACACTGTTATCAACGATGACCACACGCTTTACCGATGCGGCATACAATGGCTTACATTCTCTGCTGGATTGGAAGCCAATTGAACCAGGCTATCTTGCCGGAGGACTGCTGATCGTTTCGGCTGGTCAAAAACAGTTGCAGGAACAATACCAGATGCTGCTCACTGATAAGCTGCGAAAAACAAAAGGGAGTGATCTGTATCGACAGATGAAATCGATTTATGCCAGCAAGGATTACCCTCCTAGCCTGCATAGCTCGATGGGGAAAGCACTCGAATTAATCAATGTTCTCAATACCGCCTCACCAGAGAAGACACAGCGTTTTACCCAGGATAGCTGGAATCCTGATCAATATTATGCTATACCTTTGCTCGCCTTTTTGCAAGAAGCAGTATTGAAAGAACATTTTTCAGAGATCTCGGAGGAGCCTGAGGAGAACTCATTTCGCTGGTTACTAGCCGCTTATGCTCGCACCCTTTACCCGATCAGGTCCATTCTCCCCATTGGAGATGAATATGAGGAATTTCCCTTTATCCTGTTTCGCAGCTTTAATTTGAAGGAAGTGCGCAATCGTATTTTTTTGGATACGCACCTGCTAATCTCGAATGAGATGAATGTACTGAATATGTTGTTGGCGTATCGTGATTAATGGAATGCATACTGTTGGCCTGATCAAACAAGAAACCGTTGACGGTGATAGCACGTGACTAGGTCTTTGATTGGGTATAATGATACTATACAATATTTACTCCCTTCAGATGCGTGTGGCATTTATTGCTGGTTATGGTTTCAGAGAAGGAAAATAGTCGTGACCGTCTTCAATCGTTTGGGCCCTCTCTCGATTGTGAACTATGTGGCTTCAAGTTCTGGACGAACTGACTGGTATCGCTCTATTATGCGCACATTCTTTCGCTCTAGCCGTGAATACCACTACCACCTGACTGCCCAGGAAATTATGGAAAAGGTCGAAGTGGAAATGAGACAACCCTATTCTCTCGATATATGCAAAGGAGATTTACTGAGCCTGGTTACATGGAGAAATCTCTCAATGTTGCCTGATATGAGCAGAGTGACAACTATCGCAGATTTTCAGTCACCTGTTTTACTCTACCAAGCAACTCCTGAAGCGCTTGATTTTGAAGCGTTTATTGAGCAACACCTGCATGTTGGAGCAAGTGAAGGGGGCTTGCACCAGGGAGATTTAAGTCATTTGTTGACACTGCTTCAGAGCATCCACCTCTGGCTGGAGGAGAAAGAACTGCTTTTTACCAGTGAGCGTAGCCAGGAGATCTCCGAGACCTGGAAACTGGCTTTTGCTACCTGGGAACGCGTCACTCATGATGCAGCGCAATATCTTGGGAATATGAATCAGATTGCGCAAAACACTATAGATATCCCCACCTACATTACCTTTAAAATGGCAGTCATAACGTATATTCAGAATTTTGCGGGCACTCTGACTCAATATAGCCAGACACTGCGCCAGCTCTTCCTCGATTGGTCCGAAAACGGAAAAACAACGCTACTCCAGGAAGTGCTTGCTTCATCAGCGCCCCTGGGGCCAATGTCAGCAGAAGAGCAAATGGCTCGTCGTGAAGATATGCAACATCAAATCAAAGCTCTCCAGGATTGGTTTCTGCAAGAACGGAATACGCGGCTCTTTTCCCACGCCGCGCATGATGCCGTGGACAAGGTAATCTTACGTGCTGCCGCCTTTGGTTCTTCTATGGGTCCGCGAACGGATTACGTTTCGCTCCTTTCAACGCTGGCGACAACATTATTTCATGTCGACGATTTGGAAACTGCCAGGCTACTCTTTACAGCCGCATTTGCCAGCGCTATCCCAACCCATCTCTCTGAGAGCATCACCGGTTCCCCAGAAGCTGCGGAACAACCGGAGCAGTGCGCACCCTGGGAAGATCCTCCTACGGTGGTACGAGAACTGCGCCCGATTTACAAAGGTAATGCCGAGCGGGTAACGGAGAAACCTCTACGGCACACTATAGATGCTTTGTTGAAACTTAAACAAGAACACGATGAACAACTTTCCCGTGAGCAAGAACAACTCAATCATCTCTTTCAGACGCCATTGCTTGATCTCGCAAGCTTGCCGACCATTGAGATCAATGAACGTTTGCTCCTGAGTACCATTATTGATGGCTGCCTGGGCAGCCCTGTCAGTGAATATATTCTGTCAGATGGCACACTGGTTGCTTTGCTCAATCCTCGGGAAGAAGACTATATTGCGCTACATGCCGCTGACGGTGCCTTATTTCTTCCATGTTACCGCTTACTGAATCGTTCAATGTCAGAGAAGAAATAGAGAAGATTGCCTATGAATGACGTAGAAAAAGATGTTTTGAAAGAAAACGATAATGAAGAGTCATCATGGGAGGAAGAGCCGCTCGATGCTCCCTTGTTGGTTCGGCACACCGCGCGTGATGTACTCCTGGCGCATGCCGTGCTTCTGGACAATGTGGTTGTCGCACAGCAAACCGATCAAGAAGCATTTCGGCTGGTAAAAGCCCATATTCAAGTACTGGAGCGGTGGCATGAGCAGCATACCGGCTGGCGTGTTCAACGTGGATCAACGTTTTTCCGCTTGGAGCGCCACCTACATATGGTTCTGCCAGTCTTTGTTGATGAAAAACTCAAAGAAGCGCGCGATTTTGCCTGCCTGATCTGGATACTCTGGTTTGCCGAGAAACGCTATCTCACCGGCAGCGGCAAACATCAGCAATTTTTGCTCTCACAACTCACTGAGGAAATTCAGCTTCAGACCCAGGCGATTAGCAAGGCGGGCCTGGATATCCGCAATGTTCAGGATCGATATAGTATGCGACGCTCATTAGAATATCTGATCAATCTGGGATGCTTGCAGATGTTGGAAGGTGAGATGAAAAGATGGTCTGATAGTAGCAACCAGGAGCAATATGAGATCCTTTTTGAGTTTACTCCCCTGGCGCATTCGTTGATCGAGGCTCTGAACGAGAAAAGGATCACCGCATTGCACCGTTCGCAGCAGGAACACGGGGTGGCTTCCCCCCAAAATCTCCCTCCGCTGTC
The DNA here is from genome assembly GCA_963802635.1 of uncultured Chloroflexia bacterium. Lineage (GTDB taxonomy): Bacteria > Chloroflexota > Ktedonobacteria > Ktedonobacterales > Ktedonobacteraceae > CAVTLG01. The sequence continues at coordinate 1,284,540 of CAWDJJ010000002.1, forward strand.
CAATGAAATTCCACCCTTGGTCCGCGCTTGGCGGACATTATTGCTTGGACCGGCCCTTCTGCGCTACGATGATGCCGAAGCCTTCCGCGAACTCACGAAGCAGACAGAACATGTTCAGGAAGAACTGGGAGCAACCTTTGGCTGGTCACTTGAACTGAACCGTGATTATGCCTGCGTCGTGCGTGGTGGAGGAATCTCGATTGGTGCCGGAGCCGCCATTAGTTTCAATGGAGCCTTTGACCAGATATTACTCTTGCTCTGTGGGAAATTTCGCGAGCAGGTGCAAAACAAACAGTGGACCCCCGACTCCTATGGATGTATTGCAGTGACACAATGGCAGATACTACCCCTTCTCAGCGACTTGCGCCAACGGTATGGATTTCACTGGGGAGCAACTGTGCAGAATATCAGTGCTGAGAAATTGCTGGAAGAAGTCTACCTGCGCATGCGCCAGACGGGCCTCTTACGTGGCCCCTATGTGGAGGGCAATATCCTGATACTCCCTACGGCTGCTCGCTATAGCGTCAGCTATATGGCATTTCAGGAAATAGACGGAGAACCAAGAATACGAAGCCGGGAACGGAAAAAGAAAGATCCGGCGGAGAGTCAACAAACGCAGTTTGATTGGCCTGTCTCCCTTGTAGAAGAGGAGTAAGAGAGAGTTATGACCTATAGCCTGGAAAAACCAACGCTCTTAGACGAAACAGGGACAACCTCAGCGCAGATGCTGGCAGTACGCCTGCAACAGGTAGAGGGTGGTCCCGCAGGTTATCGCCTGAGGCGCATTATTTTAACCAACTTCTGGCTTTACGAACATCAGGTGTTTGAAGTCCCTCATGGACGGCTATTTCTCGCAGGTGATAATGGATCGGGAAAATCGACCGTCCTTACTGCCGCGATTACACTCGCGCTTGACGGTGATCATCGCCCAGAGCGCATCGATACTTTTGGGAAACGCGAGAAAAAAATCGATTATTATATCCTCGGAGGCGAATCGAATACCCCCTTTCATCGCGATCAGCGTACCAGCTATGTTGGTCTGGAGTTTGAATGGTGCGCAATGGAGGAGCCACCATTTGCCTCTGAACTCCGTGCCCTCTGGGAGAAAGGCGAGATGGAAAAGGCGCGGTTCCTGACCATTGGCCTGGGATTTGTCGGCAACAAAAATAATGTGAAGCCAATCACGACCGTGTGCTTTCTGATTACCGACGGTACACGCTTAGAGAAGGATATTCCCACCCTGGTGAGCGTGCCAGGTGAGCAAAATCAACGTGCGTGTGACCTGAAAACCTTCAAGAAGATTGCCAGTGAACATGGCCTTGTCTATGAGAGGCAGACAGATTACGCACAAAAAGTGGCACGGTATCTTTTCAATTTCCCGAAAGTGGAAGATCTGACTCGGCTGACCAAGCAGTTGCTCTACCTGCGTCAGCCGAACTTGAACAGTGTGCTCTCGCTGGAAAAGGTTCGCTCCTACCTCGATGAGTCGCTCCCGGAACTACCCATAACATTAATCGAGCGAGCAGCCGAGATGCTGGATAAGATGGAAGAGCTTCAGGCCACAACTGCTAAACGCAAATCAGCCTATCATGCTGCGGAAAAGCTGCACCGGGCGCAACAAATCGCTGCAATGGCACGTGCTCGCCTCTGTGCCTGCGAGTCGCTGCATACCTATGCGCTTCTTGAAAGCAAGCGTAATGAAGTGCGACGCCTGGAACGCAGCATCAAAAAGAGTGAGCGCGACCTGGAAAATTTTCAAGCACGCCTCAAACATCTCGAAAACGAAGATCAGGCACTGAAAGGGAAAATCAGCGCCTTAGAGAACAGCGAGGGCATGCAACTGGCACTGCATCTTAGTGATACTCAGGCTAAGATGCGAGATGCCGAAGAGGCGCTTGCCAGAAGCCAGAGTGCTCTTCGTACAGCCACTGACCGGCGCGAACAGACGCAGGATGCGAACGAAAATCTCAGCAAGACATTCCAGATACGCCAGAGAGAAACCTTGCAGTTGTTGCAGAATATGCAGTCAAGTGCGAACATGGAGGCTTACTGGTCGATAGCTTCAGAGCAGCTCCTGGCAGCGCTTGAACGAGTAGGCAGGCTCACGCTTGACGCATCCCATCTCGATATTCCTGAGCCTCTCTCGTCGCTAAGTGCTTATGTCATCGCCGAACAACTGGCCTGGTTGGGTCGTTTGAAGAACCTGCACGCTGAGCTTGATCGGGTGACGACCAATTTACAGACTGCCCGTCAGCGAGAGCAGCAAGCCTATAATAGAATGGACGAATTAACTAGAGCATTTGAGAGCAAACGCGCTGATGTATGTACAGCACAACAAGATCTGACCGACCAGCTTGAACTCTTGCTCGAAACGACGGAGTGGGCCTCCCTAATCCCATCTAGCGAACAGGCGGCTCTGATCTGGAATGCCCCGCTGCTTCCCGCAGAGAGCGTTCCAGCTCTAGCAAAAGTTCAGCAAACTTATGGAGAAGCTATCAAGCGGATTCAGGAGGGAATACACAGAGAACAGGAAGGTTTGGAGATACGCCTGCAAAGTGCTCACGGAGACCAGGGAGCAAAGCTACAAGAGAGAAAACGTTTGCAAGAGGCGTACCAGCAGAAGTTGCTGGAGCCTGAATTTGTTCCTGAGCGAACACCGCATCGGCAGAAGGCGCGCTCCTATCTGGTCGGAGAAGGTATCCAGGCGCTTCCTTTCTATATGTTGGTCGATTTTACGGAAGAGGTCGAAGGTCAATCGCCTCTGGCTGGCGGCATTGAGCAGGCGCTAGCCGATGCAGGTCTTTTAGACGCACTGATCGTTCTTCCTGAGGAAGTTGCCGCAATGGATGCCTGCTGTTTAGCTCACGGGTTGAATGATTGCCGTCTTGATTGGCAACATCTCATCAACGAGCAGGGCACCAACCAGTTTTCTCTGGCGTTGATGCGTTTGTTGCGTGTCGATCCTGCTCTGAGCGAGAGTGGGGGGGAAAAAACAGCGGTTTGGGGTCAGACGGCGCAACTTTTGTTGGAGCGTCTGCAAGCTACTTCTTCTACCTTGCAGGAAGACCTGAACCGTTGGACTCATGGCCTGCTGACTGGCCCTGTCGGAACGGGTGAGGCCCGCTGTATCGGCAAAGCAACGCGTTTACGGACACAGCAGCAGGAACTGGCGCGCTTACGTGAGCAAGAAGCACTGCTTGCGCAGGAGCTGGCAAGTTTAGCGGCTACTATTGAGCAACTTGGACGGGAGAGACAGGCGCTCTCAGCGCTGGATGGGGAGCTGGCGACGCTCCTGTCGAGAAACAATGTCGCCGAACTTGGTGCAACGTTGCAAGCTGCATTAGAAAACCTGGGTCAGGCTCAGGCAGAATACAGCCGTGCTCAAGAAGCTACACAGAGGCTGGAACAACAAGTGCAAGCTCTCAGACTAGACCTGGAAAAAGAGGCTGGGCGAACGCCGATCTTCGTAGCCAATCTGGGGAAGGTTGAGAAAGCGCGTGAGACTGTTCAGAGCTTGAAGAGTGACCACAAAACATTGGTGGTCTATTTGACAAATATCCGTGAGGCTTGGATGGGATATCGACGCACACAAAGCCAACTGGTTCAAGATGCCATCGAAGAACGCAATGCGACTCTTTCTAAACAACGAGATGAAGATGCCCTTACCCGTATTAGAGCAGAACTCGAAATGTTGGAGGAGCTGGCACAGAAGACAGGAGACGCTCATCTGACCACACTCCAGATGCAACTCACGAACTGGAAGTTGCGCCAGAACGAACTTCCTCAAGACTTAAAAGCAGCTACAAATGATGCGATGCATGCGCAATCTGCTTTGGAATCCCATCAGGCAAACTATTCATCAGTATCAACAGAGCTGAGTCAGATTGAAAAACAATATGAAACCAACTTACAAACATTTCGTACGCAACTTTCTTCCTACCCGGTTGAAATGCTGATCGAGATCCAGCAACAGATAGCAGAAAGCACCATGAACCAGAAATTTCTGCAACTGGTTCTGAGACAAGAGTTAGAAGCGGGGAATGACGCATACAATGCACTCAAAGAAGAGTTAGAAAAGTCTATCATTAAAACACGCAGTGAACTCTCAAATGCATTCATTGAAGTAAATAGTTTATTGCATGAATACGGTCCTCATTTTGATGAAGCGGATATTGTGCGTTTTACAAATGCGGATAAGACCAATGCCTATGAATTGTTGACACGTTTAGGCGAAGAGATTCGCTTACAAGAACAGTTGTTAGAGGCGAAAGAATACGAACTTTTTCAAAACTTTCTCTTAAAAGAAATGGCCAATACGGTCGGCACACGCCTGACCGACGCAGAAGCCTGGGTTGGTCGCATGAATGCTATTCTAGCAGATTCGCCGTTTATGGATAAGCGTTATCGTTTAAAATGGGTTGTCAGGCCATATGATCCTCAACGTCCTGGGAGTCACCTGGCCCTTTACCGCGACGTGCTACGCAGACAGGCAGAGACCTTTAATCAGGAAGAAGTTGAAAAGCTCGTTGATGCATTCAAGCAAGAGATAAAAAGTCAGCGAGCGCAACAAACGACCGATGCAGCAACCTTTACTGAAGCCTTGATCAGCATTCTTGACTATCGGCGCTGGTTTCAATTTGAGATTGAGATGCTGCAAGACGATACTGTTCAGCATCTCACGAATAAATTTTTTCGCACCGGCAGTGGTGCAGAGCAGTATATCGAGTTGTATATTCCTTTCTTTACCGCGCTATCAGCGCTTTATGAGAGAGCAGGAAAGGGTGCGCCTCGTCTCATTGCTCTGGATGAAGCTTTCGAGAAAGTCAGCACAATCAATACTGGAAAGCTTCTCAATTTTCTCGCCCGGCAAAACTTTCAATGGATTATGACCGGACCACGTGTGACAGGAGAAGGAACAGAGTTGCCTGCCTGCGTGAAATACACGATGTTTTGCCGGAAAGGTGAGGAGCTGGCAGTCGGTTTCCCCGCATTCTGGAGCAGTAACCCCGTAATTACTAAAGAAGTGCGGAGTGGTCGATGAGTCAGCAAGCAAACCCTTCCCAGCGTCTACAAGGAGCGGTCGCATTTTTTAAACGACCAATCTGGGTGCGTTTAATGTCGGCGCTGTACACAAAATATATTCAGCAGGGCCGGACCAGAGGCCGGGTCGTTTTGCCACAATGCACGTCAGACGAGCAACGAGAGATTGCGCGCTTTCTCGGCAAACCGCTCTCACCATCGCCGAACATCTCGGTGCGTCTCGCGGATTTTCAACAAGCATTGATGAACAGTTTTGCCTGCGAACTTCCAGGTTTATTACAGGCCCTCTTTCCTGAACACGTCCACCTTACCCGACCGCAACAGAAAGAGCAGCAGGCTCAGTCTCAACAGGCATTCGACAGGAAACTTTCTGCGCTGATCGAGAGTCTTCCGCCTGACTCTCCTGGGCGATCCTGGCTGGCCCATGGAAAACATGGCAGAGATACACTCTTTCGTCAACACAAAAACGAGCCCCCTGTCACGCAGGAATATACTTTGCATATGCTCCAAATGGTTATTGAGGCTCTCGATCAACTGCCTGAGCCGCTATCTTTTTACTATCTATCTCATTTCGCGTTGCGCATCAGTGGAGATCCCCATTTCTTCGATGTCAATACAGTAAGCGGTCGGCTTTTCCTCACTGCTTTGACAGATCTGCACGAACTGACCACTCCTGAAAATTCGGCAGGCGCGGGAGCGGAAGATCAGCAAGAGAGCGAAACACAAGGGATTGAGCAGGACCACTGGCGTCATCTCCGATATTACGAAGCGGGGCTACTCCTGGACACCATCTCGTCAACTGTGGCTGTCTTTCATCTCAATGACGCTCAGGAGGAAAATGGTCAGCATGATGCGCTGATTGCCCATGCTGGCAAGCGTATCATGGTTCTCCCACTGCGCCAGTTGCTTGCATGGAAAAAACTCTGGCCTTCTTCAAAGCACGTCTATGTATGCGAAAATCCCCAGGTATTTGAGGTCATTGTTGATAGATTGCTTCAGAGGCATATAATGACAGATACCACGAAACAAGAAAAAGTACCCACACTGGTTTGCACTGCTGGTTGGCCAAGTGTGGCAGCGCTCCGCTTGCTCAGCCTTCTTGTAGAATCTTTACCTGATGTGCAACTTCACTATAGCGGGGATTTCGATCTTCAAGGATTACGAATCGCTAGATATCTTCTTGCCCGCTATCCTCAACACTGCCACCTTTGGCGATTCGATCCTGATTCTGTATCTTACAGCGTTACACCATCGAGGAGCAACGCTCGGGGAAAACGAAATTTCTGGACTCCAAAATCTTCCGGAGGTCTTTTCTCCTTTAGCAAATATTATGCAGCGAGAGCGGAAAAAAGCATACCATGAGGGAATTACACATAGACTATTGGAGGATATTTATAATAGTGATGATCCTTGAGCGAAAAGTAGCTTTTTCCTTATTCAACCCAGGCGTGGTTTGTAACTTGAAGCGCATCGTAAAAGCTTATCGCGGTGAGCATAGGCGTAGAAAATTTTGATTGCATTCATTAAAAGCTTTCTCCTATTCAAACGTTGCTTTGAGCCTTCGGCGCGGTGTCACTGTGTGCGCGGAACTTTTTGTCAGCAGTCGCTCTTTTCCAGTCGGAATTTGAGATAAAAAAATCTTTTACTGATACGCAGGAAGGACTCCCCTAAATGTTTGTGCTAAGAGTCATCTGGTCCTTTCGCTATGACCGATAGAGCCCTTGAAAACGGAGCAGTCCCAAATTGTTAATCTGGCAGGGTTGCCAGTGTTAATCATGTGTACCAGGGGAAGGGAGCCGTAGGCTCATCAAGCATCCCTGGGGAAGCTTGAGGCTCGTTGGAGTGGCAGAAACGTTGCTCATGCCAGGGACACGGAGCAAGCGATGCCGCCAGGCCCGACCCTTGAGGAGGTGAGTAGACTCGGCACGAGCGAGAGCGACCGGGCTGCGGTAACGCTCATCAATGCAGAACCCGGTCGCTCTCGGCGCGAAGCGCTCACTCACCTCCTCAAGGACGGCATCGCCCGTGTCCCTGGCTACTCATACCCTCGGGAAACCTCTCATCAAGGTGTTCCCGTGTGAGGTGTTGTGGCATCCGGTAACACTCCTCAGCGTCTCTGTTATCCGGCTGCTGACTGACGATCTTTCGGAGTCCGCTGCTCTTCTTGAAGAAGGCGTTGGCGAAAGCGGTAGGATTCTCCGACAAACTCTAAAATATTCGCTTTATGGGTCAGCCGATCAAGCAAGGCTGCCGTCATTTTCTCATCCCCAAACACTTGATTCCATTCCGCAAATCGGAGGTTGGAAGTCACAATGATAGGGACACGCTCGTTTAAATCGCTGCATACCTGAAACAGTAATTGCCCGCCTTCCCGACTAAAGGGGATAAACCCAAGTTCGTCGAGTATCACCAGATCGAGTCTGGTGATCTGATTGAGAAACTTGGAGAGACGCAAATCTTTTTGCGCCGCCAAAAGGTCATTGACGAGATTGTTGACGACAAAGAAGCGGACGCGCTTTCCTTGCTTACAAGCAGCCAAAGCAAGTCCAGTGGCAATGTGTGTCTTGCCGAGGCCGGAATTCCCAATCAAAATGATCGTTTCCTTCTGTGCCATGTACCCTCCCTCAGCTAACTGCAAGAACTCGCTGCTTCGGGATATTTTGCACCGCGCTGAAATCGAAGGTCGTCAGTTCTTTGATCACTGGGAACTTTGCAGCCGCAATGGCCCGTTCAATACGCAAAGCCTCTCGCTGCTCTTACTTCTGCCTCACAGAGGGCCAGCAAGAAGCGTTCATACGAGAGGTCAGTCCGCGCAGCGTCTCCAGCATACGCCTGATAGTTGTGCAGAAACGTCAAGAGATGAAGTTGCCTGAGGTACTCTTCTAATACCGCTTGATGCTGCATGATGTCTCCTCCCCTACCAGGACTGCTTCAGCAGCAGTTCGTAGCGTGATAAATCGACAGGTTGATTCCCGATAGCATCAAGCTGAGGACGATCCGAGAGGTCCAATGGTGCCATGCGCGCTTCTTGCTCGGTTAATTGATGCAAGCAGTGCAGGACTCCATCCAAGTGGACACATCCATAGGAGAGCGCTTGCTCAATGGCTTCTTTCATCAGTCTGTGCCGGGTAATCGGTATGGAGCCGTAATATCCGCACAAATTCTTGCACCCCTCGACTTTCCGGCCAGGTTTCTCGCAAGATTCGCAGCATCTGATGGTAACACGGTGGCCAGTCTTTTTGCCATCGCCTCAGAGGGATTGCATAGTCAAAGGCTCCAGGACGGCTCTCAAGCAGAGAGAGATAGTGGAGAGGCTCAAAGATATCTTGATTGCTTTCGTAACAACGAGGATGCCGAGCCAGGAGGGTGGTATGGTCGAAGATATCGACATGGAACGGGTAGGCTTTGAGCATAACGATGCTCCGGGCCTGATCAACGGGCACTGAATAGCGATTGGACTCAAAACGTACCTGGCTGTACGGGGTGAGATGAGCGGTTACGGTCTCGCAACAATCATACTCAAACGGAGGGACAGGACAAAGATAGGGACGTTCATGCTCCCAAGCCTCACCGATGGTTATGGTCTGTCGATGGACCCGTCGCTGATCATCTTGAAGACATCGCTCAAGCAAGAGACGATTCAACTCCTCAAAAGAGGCAACCTCTGGAATGGGCACGAGAAAATTTCGTCGGCTGAAGCCGACCGCGTGCTCAACGCCACCTTTTTCCCAACCAGCGCCAGGAGTACAGAAATGACTTTCAAACAAGTAATGGGACCGAAAGGCGACAAACCTCTGATTTTCGCTGCGCTGGCGATGCCCTTTCTCCATCGCTACCTTCACGGCTGTTGCCAGATTGTCATACGTGAGCCGCGCAGGAACTCCGCCAAAGTGCTTGAACGCCTCGACATGAGCATACAAGAACGCTTCCTGGCGTTGCGTCGGGAAAGCAAGCACAAACATCCGTCTGGAAAAGCACAAGCGCATCACAAAGACCTGGACAATTTGTCTCTCCCCAGCAATGATAACCATCGCCTCTCCGTAGGGTAGCCAGCCGACGAAGGTGACATTCCTGCTCCTTTTTCCGACTGGCCCCCTCCAAACTGATCGTACAGCTTTCACCGTAATCAGCTTTCCAGCATCATCAGGTTGATCCTGTTCGTGAACGCGATACCGTGCGTCTGTGTGGGTGTCCATGTTGGATATCCACGTGGCAGGTGTGACAGATGAGGTCGTGGTCCAGAGAACCGAAGCAATCAGCGATGTCGCCCTCGATAATCCAGACGGAGCCTTGCCAGACCCGGTAGATTTCTCTGAGCGCTGTATGACATCCCCGTCCTTCACGGAAGCCGTGAGAGTGTTCGCTGAAGGTCCCATCAAAGTAGGCGTTTAGGATCATTCTCATGACCTCGGCAAGAATTTTCGTCGCTCCACACGGGCATACCGAGCGGCCTCTTTTTTCCGTTTTTCTTCAAGATGTAGGTTCGTCGTGCTGGTTGCCATTGATATCATTCCTGCTTCAGTGCAGCAATAATGGTCTCAAAGCTTTCCAGCGAGGTGCCGTCAGCCGTTTCTTCCGTCACGCCGAGCGTCATCGCGCCAGCATTGCGATAGATGCGACCGTAGGCGGTGAGGTACAGATTAGTGTTGTACAGTTGCCTATAGACGCGCTTAACTGGCAAGCCCCGCTTGCCCCGTTCACGAAGAAGCCCTAAATACATTTCGGTTGTCTGCAATTTCGCATACCTCCATGCATTAGTCACTTCTTGATACCTTCCCTCTGCGTAGGTATCTTGTACGCACTCTGGCCTACCTTCGTAGGCTGCCCCTTTGACCTCTTGAAACCGTCATTGTATCCTTGAGGTCTCCTATGGGGGTTCCGTCGCCATGAGGTAGGCTAGGCCGCCAGCGAGTTACCTTGTAGGGCACTTTTCTGTCGGCCTGCCTCCGAACCACGCATGAGCGTTTCCGTCTCACGTGGCTCTCCGGTGACCAGTCCTTGTAGACTGCCGCGTTGGCCTTCCGGCATGGATGGCATCATGACAGTCTTGACAGACGACAAGCGTTTTCCTTCTCCGAGCTGCCATCCGTTTGACCCAGGTGGGCTTTTCTGGTCTTCCTTCGATCTTGAGATCAGCCAGTTTTCGGATGTGGTGGACTTCGATGTCCTTCCTGCTTCCGCACATTTCACAGGTATCAGCAAGTAATCGTTTGACGAGTTCACTACGCGTCCCGTCGAACATACGCGGTGTTTGATCCTGCAACATTCCTTCTTTTTGTCGTCGCAGGGGAATACCTCCGAAGTAAGTGACAAGCGGTTTCTTCCCCTTTTCTCGCTCTACAATTACTTTGAGGCACTTCATCGGGCCATAGGGCGTCTCAACTGTAGAGCGATATTTGTTTCGCATCTGCTTCGCTGTGGATTTGCGCTTGTTCGCCAGGGTTCTGGTTAATGAACGTTCCATCACGTCACGGAGCTTACTTAAGCGGCAGACATTGTAGGCCAACAGGTAGTACTGTACCACTCCCCGGTATTCTGCTTGATACCGGTCAACGATGGTGTAGTCGCTCTCAAAGAGCAGTGCTGGCCTGTGGATAGGTTTGTTGCGTTTCATGTACAGGCGACATCGTGCATTGATGACGTCTATGGGAACTCGTAATCCAATCACTCCGTTGATGCAGCGTTTTCCATGCTGGTCAAGTTGGTCATTGCCTTGTTGGGCCACAATCTCATATCCCAGGAAACGCGCCGCTTCCGTCTTTGCATGGGTAATGAGCGTCTTTTCTTCGGAAAGTTCTAATTTGAGGGTATCTTGCAGAAACTCTTTCAATTGTTGTTTGATCTCTTCCGCTTCCCTCTTGGGGCCAGAGAACCCAAAAAGGGTATCATCAGCGTAACGCATGTAGCGAAGTCTCCGGTAGTTCGGGTCAGCGGAATCTCCTTGAGGAAGTGTGCGTAGCTGTTTGGCTAACGCTTTTGCCTCTTTGGGGTTTCCCGCTTTTCTCCTCCGGTACAGTCGTTTGTAAATGAGACGATATTGCGGATTGATTCTTCTGGTTTCTCCTTGATTGTATTTAGGGAGTAGCGTCTGTTCTATGAACGTATCCAACTTGTCCAAGTAGATATTGCTGAGTATTGGTGAGACCACGCCGCCTTGTGGGCTTCCCGAGAGGGTTTTGTGGTACGTATGGTCGGCGAAGAGATCGCTCTCTCCACCGCCAATCCAAAACTGTGCATGACACTTTCGCGTCACACAGCTCCTCAGTCTATGGTCATTTGGCATTGATACCAGCAGTCTTCATGGCCTGAATGCGAATCAGGTCTTCGGCTGTTTTCTCATCATGGCAGTGTCGATGATAGACCCATTTATTTGCTAGTGTATCTTTTCCACCAAGTGCAGTAGGAGTGATATGGTCAATTTCTAGCACGTCCTCATCCTGAAAGTACAATCCGCAGCGGGGGCATATCCCTTTCTGTATTTGCAAGAGTTTTGCTCTTGTGTTGTCCATCAAGGGATGATGCTTCAGTCGTTGACTCCAATACACCAGGTTACCGTCATATGGGCTTGCGGTTCCGCGTACCTTAATATGCCGTTGGATAGCCGTTTGATTGTGTCTCCTGAGTTTCAGGAGGCCCATTCCCTCTTCGGTTTGGACTGGTGCGGCAAACACCCATCGTTTGCCGTCTTCACGATGCCAGTATCTCTGGTATATCCATGTTTTCCCTTTGTTATGGTGTCTTTTTCTTCCCCATTCCATCAATTGCACATACAGATGACTATCACCTCGGTGAAAAACTTTCTTGGCGCAGACGACTTTGTGGTAGTTGCACCATCCTTTAATCACCGGGTTCAGTTTCCCAACGACGGCCTTTTGTGGGGCCGACTTGAGCTTCTTCAGAAGGTGATTGGTTTTCTGGATGTGTGTTTTGATGGCTTTTTTACTTGGCTTGTTGATGGTTTTGTATCCGAGCAGTTGACCTTTGGTATCTTTTCCTGTGTGAGTTTTTCCCACAGAGAATTGTCTTACCGTGTAGCCCAAGAAATCAAAGCCCACATTTCCTTCGTAGGGAGTCAGGGTATGTGTGACTCTGGTTTTCGTGGGGCTGAGAACGAGTCCCATGTGTTTTAACCAGTCCGTGATCTTCTGAGTCGCTTTTCCCAATATTTCCTTATCTGGGTGTAAAATGACAAAATCATCGGCATATCGTACTAGGATAGGTTTTATCTCTCGGTACTTCATACCATCAGTTATTGCCGTTTCCATTCCATGTAAGGCAATGTTAGCAAGTAATGGAGAAATGACTCCTCCTTGTGGTGTTCCCGCTTCAGTCGGTGTGAATACGTCATTGTCAATCACCCCCGCTTTAAGCCATGCTTTGATGATCTGTCTCATCTGCGGGAACGTCTTAAGCTTCTTCAGCAGTTCTTCCTGGTTAATGGCGTCGAAACAACCGGAAATGTCGGCATTGAGCACAAATTTGGCTTTGTACCTGAGCGCATTCCAGATGGCGACGATGGCATCATGAGCTGATCGTCCTGGTCGGAACCCATAGCTATTCCCTTCAAAGCGTGCTTCCCATTCCGGTTCTAGAGCACTTTTTACCAATGCCTGCTGTGCCCTTTCAAGCAGTACAGGCATATTCACAGTCCACTACCCCCTTTACCAAGGGATCTGAGGAATGGGTGAGAGTGACCCATCCCCACCATCCGCTGCATGGCCAGCGCGTCCAACTCATCCGTGTGCGCCGAGGGCCAGATCCTGACCTCATCATTCGTATGTCTGACGGCTACCATGGAGCCATCGCCGCCAGCTTGACCGACTACGCTGGAGCACCTGATCCTGATCTGTGCACAGCCGAACCGCCATTGCTCTCGATTGAGGGATTGTGGCAGATCGCGCAATGGGTCGGGCAACAGTGCGAGGGCCAAGAACCGAGAGGAGAACATGAGGTATGATAGAGCTCTCTGCAGGTCTGGTTTGGGCACATCAAGGAGGTTGCTGCATGGTCCCACTCTCCTCTTGCGATCAGGAGCAGGGCACGTTGACTCACATTTGGGTCCACCTCTCTTCTGATCTACAAATCCGCGTTGTTGGCCTCTTAGCGCAACTCGCATTGAATATGGTCGTAGCGCGTCCCCAGAACCAATCTGAACGAGAGGAGGCTTGCCATGCCGATCCAGCAACATACCCTCAAAATCCGTCCTGATCATCTCAGCAGACAAGCCGTGATCTATGTGCGTCAATCGACGCTGCTGCAAGTGCGCGAGAATATCGGCAGCACCACCCGGCAGTATGATTTGACCAAGCGAGCGCACGAATTGGGGTGGGAACAGGCAGGGATTGAAGTCATTGACCAGGATCAAGGCCAGTCCGGCTCCTCGACCATCGGACGCGACGGTTTTCAAACGCTGGTTGCCGAAGTGGGGCTGGGCCATGTGGGAGCCGTCCTGAGTCTGGAAGTCTCTCGTCTGGCTCGCTCGTGCAGTGATTGGTATCGCCTGCTGGAAATCTGTGCCCTCACGGAGACGCTGGTTATTGACGAGGAGGGCGTCTACGACCCAGGATCGTACAATGACCGTCTTCTGTTGGGCTTCAAGGGGACAATGAGCGAAGCGGAACTTCATTGGCTCCATCAGCGCCTGCAGGGCGGCAAACTGACGAAAGCCGAACAAGGGAAACTGCGCTTCCGCCTGCCGAGCGGGTTGGTCTATGATCCTGCTGGCAAGATTGTGCTGGATCCTGATGAAGCCGTTGCCGAAGCTCTTCGTCTGGTGTTCACGCTCTTTGAGCACTACACCTCGGGGCTGGCCGTCGTGAGTCACTTCGCCAAGCATCATCTGCTCTTCCCCACGCGGCATTGGGGCGGAGCACGAGCCGGAGAACTGGAGTGGGTTCGGCTGACGCATGGTCGGCTTCTGGATGTCCTGCACAGTCCCCTGTATGCCGGAGCCTACGTCTACGGGCGGACCAAGACGCGTCGCCATGCGCTGCCCGGCGAGGAGCCACGCATCAAAGGACGCACGCGTCGGGTGGCTCTGGAAGACTGGCCAATCGTCTTGCGAGACACCCATCCCGGCTACATCACCTGGGAGCAATTTTTGTGCAACCAACACCAACTGCTCGATAACCAACAGACCCCGGTTGATGCTCATCGAGGAGCGGTACGTGAAGGCTCCTCGCTGTTGCAAGGTATCGTGCTCTGTGGCTCCTGTGGTCGGCGCATGAGCGTTCGCTATCAACGGGACGGATCTTTGCTGGTCTATGAATGCAATCAAGCGCATGCGCAACTGGCCGTCAAAACCTGCCAGACGATGCGAGGGGATCGCATTGACCAGACGGTGGCTCAGGTGTTTCTGGAGGCCATTGAACCCGCACAGGCTGGAAGTGGCACTCTCGGCCCTCACCCATCTGGAAGCACGTGCCAAACAGATTGATCAGCAAGCGTTGCGACAGATCGAACGGGTCCAGTACGAGGCAGACCTGGCTCGCCGCCGCTACCGGGCCGTGGACCCGGACAACCGTCTGGTCGCCCGCAGCCTGGAGCGGGAATGGAATGAGAAACTGCAGGAGGTTGATCGAATGGAACGGGAATACCAGTCCTTGCCCAAACCAGCCGCACTGATGCTGTCTGCGGAACAACGGGAACACATCCGCCAGCTTGCGCAGAACCTGCCAGCCCTCTGGGATGCTCCAACGACCACCTGGGCTCAGCGCAAACAGCTTCTGCGCTGGCTGATCAAAGATGTGACGCTCTGCAAGCGTGGCAATGATATTGCCATCGACATTCGTTGGCAAACTGAAGCCCGCACGAGTCTGTCCATTCCCCGTCTCAAAAAGTCGTGGGAAGTTCGCCAAACCAGCCAACAGGTCGTGACTCGCATCCGCGAATTGGCCCCAACCCATACCGAGACGCAGATTGCGGCGTTGCTCAATGCAGAAGGGGAGCAAGCTGGCATGGGAGGAACATTGACCGCGAGCAAGGTCGCCTGGATTCGCCATGCCTATCAGATCCCTCTGGATTGTCCAGAACGCCCCTACGTGGCTGCAACAGGACAGCGTGGCGATGGGCGTTACTTCGGCCTTGGCCGCCGCAGAAGTGTTGAACGTGAATGTCTCGACCATCGCAGATTGGTGCAATGCGGGACGACTGGAGTGTGTCCGAGCCTGCCCTCGTGGTCCACGCTGGATTACCCTCACTCCAGAAATCATCACGGAGCTTCGCAAGCCGCTTCAACGACATTGGAAACGTCGCATCACTCGTCAACAGAAGCAAAATATGGTACAGTAGAACTATGCGGGTGGATTGGAGATTCTGGTCCACCCAGTTGGCGACCATCGGAATCCCGAACATCGCCTGCAAAGAGAGGCAGTATGAAAGACATATCGGCAGCCCTAAAGGTCTGACCTTTCCTTTTTGCTTTTTCGGGATGTAGATACGGCGAACTGGCGTCCATCGATAGCGTTCATGCCGAAGATCCTCAATGATCTTGTTGATTTTCGTCAGGGCCATTGCGTCTACCGTTTCCGATGTCGAACCCTGAGTCATTGCACCTTTGTTGGGGTACAGTTTCGCGTAAGCTCGCAGGTACAATTCCGGGTTGTAGAGTTGTCTGTAGAGATCCTCAGTTGGAAGGTTTCGCTTGCCACGTTCTTGGATGATATTCAGCACCGCTGCGGCTGTTCTCATCACGAGTACCTCACTTTTCTGAATATCGTCGTCACCTGCGCTGCTTGGCCCTGTGCATGGTCTTCCCGTGCTCCCTGGTGAGGCGTGACTCTCACGACTACTATCAGCGCTCCGTTACCATCTCACTCGCGTGAGGAAGGTAATCCCATGTTTCATCGATACAGCACGTCCGAGCATGACGTAGGGAGTCCGTTCGTTTCCTTACTTGACCTCATCGGTCACCGCCTGTGATGAGAAGGTTGCACTGGTCGAGAGACTTAACCAATGTACATCACAGCATTGCTTTTACACGTGGTAGCAATGGGGAACAAGCCGTCCCGATTGGAAACTAGACTTCAAACAATCCAGTTTTTCCCATATCACGCGGGCCTTGCGATGCTTCACCGTACACGGTTTCGGGTGATCATCGCGTTAGCAGCAGGCTCTTGTCCACCTTTGTCTTTCGACTCCGGGTAAGCTGTTGGCCCAAGAACATTCCTCTAGTTCTTCCTGGCTGCGCCAGGGATGTTGTATCGTGCGACATGGCGCACCGTCTCCGCTTGTAGGTGATCCCGCTTTTGCGCATATGAAACGTGTAGTGTGTTTAGGTGCCCGTTTGTTCTCTATCGGGTTCATTACCCGCCATTCATCGGAGGGGATGGTATTCATGAGGACTGGGGTCTCATGTTTTTCCGATGTCGTTCTTTCAGGCATGATTTTAACGGATGCAAGTGATCATCATGCGGAGAACTCTGGTTTAGCAATTGTCCAGCTTCACCATGCACACAGGACTTGCAGAGCAACTCTTTACATGCCTTCAAGGGTTCTCTGCTTCTCCAACATGCTGCTTTCCCCTTTGCGTTTCCGCTCCAGGTAGGTTGGATGTCCTAGAGGTTCTTATCCCCTTCCTCTCCCGTGTTACACGGGAATTTCATATGCACCGACACGGCGCACCCAGTCGACTTGCGCATCTTGACCAGGTTCAAATTCCAGACGGAAGAAAGATCTCTGGAGGATGGTGTGCCTGTTTCCATGCGGAGATGTGTTGGCGAACACGAGATTCGCACCCAAGGTATCCTTCTGATCTGATGATCTCAAAAACCCTATGTGCCGTGTAGTGCTGTTTACGGGGAAGATAGTCGTTCTGAGAGACCAATTCATTCACCCGTGCTTGAAAGGGGCCAAAGACTGGAGCTGAATGAGGGGCGGAAGGATCATATGGCTTGGGAGGCGGTGGAGTACGAGTAATGGCATTTCTAATTGCCAGGCGACTATGACCGGTTTCACGAGCGATCTGTCGGATAGCCTTGCCCTCGATATGGAATGCATGACGAATTTGTTCTTGTTCCTCGGGTGGTAATTGCATCTCCGCTCTCCTTTCATGCGAGCTGGCTGCTTATCTGTCTTGCTGCACCATACCAGACGCATGTGCATAGGTGGCAAGGGTCACTAACATTTTAACACTTCATGCAAACACAGCTTGGTAGGTATTGTCAAATTTCTTCTTCGTGGCAACGATGTTTCATTAACTTTTGAGGGTGGTATGGATACAGTGATACATAGCGAAAACACCCTAAACGGTGGGCGCGCATAATGCCGCCTTTCGCAAACGAAGCAAGGGGCGGAGTTGTCTTGAGGAAGGTAAGGAGGTGAGTTGCCGTGATCCCTTTGGACGACCTTCCCGCTTTGGAGCAATCTAGGGTGACGGGGCGATGCGATAGATGAGCACCTCGCGCATGCTCCAGATGTGGTCTGTCAGCCCTGAAGCCATGGTAGAAGTACGGAGTACGCATTGCCTCACGAGACATCTTGTCCATAGGTAAGATGTTTGCGCGCTTTCTCCTGGCTCATTTTTTGTTTGCAGCAAGATCTCCGTGCACGTTGAGCCGGTATGGGGCAGGTTTCCCTCGCATGAGGAAGGGCAAGGAAGCAAGCTCCATGAGCCATAGGCTTATGGTTGAGTCAGGCGGATGAAAAGCTCCAACATGCCTCTAGAGGAGTTGACGCACGGCTTGATAGTGCAGCGAGAACGGCTGTGATGAGAGGTTGGGGAAAAGTCGATCGTAGGGAGGATGACCAATCTTGTTGAGAACGTCCTGGCACAACCGATCCAGTTCATGTACCTCAATGCATCCTTGACGAACTAACAATTGGACATCGAGAACGTCTTGCCGATTTGCGCGCTGCATTTTGGATAACGCGATGCTGTACCAGTCGAAATAAAATGCATCGACCTGGTGATATCGCTTGATAAACTCAGAGCGTGCTTCCCATTGCGTTGGGAGCGGGAAAAATCACCTGGTGCGGCAAATTCAATATTGATATTCATCTTTTGTTTCAACTGGGCAACCTGGGCCATGAGATTGCCAGGATCGATGGTGATTTGGATATCTATATCGAGTGTTTGCCCAGGGCGAATCCCTCGATGGACCAGAGCCGCTCCCCCCGTAAGATATAATCGTCCAGACTGCCGCGTTCGGCCAACCTCTGTGAGAAAGTGCTCAATATCCTGTCGTCCCACTCGTTGTCGCATACTCATGATGATTCATCCTTCTTAGGTGCTGAGCTGGAGCAGTGCTTCCTTCGCCTCACCAGAGAGTTCCCGATGAGCGGCTTCCTCCTGGAGAAGCAGATGATTGATTTGATTCTGCCAATCATCAAGCACGTTGAGGGGAAGGCCGTAGCGTTGCTGTTGATACACTTGCAGTGCCAGAAGTCCATCGAGTCCATAACCAGAGCGAGGTGAGGGTAAATGACGGTCCTCCCACAGGGTAACAAACGGGGCTTCGGGAAACGACGGAAGGCGTCCAAGGGCAAAGGTTAACCGAAAAACCCACCATTGCTGGAGGTAGAGCGTTGCCAGGATGAGGACACTGAGCATTTCAGCAAGGTTCTCTTCGCTTTGCTGAAGTGCTTCTACCGCAGAAGGTGCAAGCTCTGGGTGTACAATAAACAGGGAGATACAGGCATTCTCAACGAGAGGATAGCCACACGCTGCCAGTCGCTGAAGCAAGTGAACAGGCTCAACCGTGTCACCTTCGTTCACGAACGCACCATTCCCCACAAGGTAAGAAATTCCGTTCGCTTGTAACAGCGTAATCAAGGAATCAACTTCATTCCAGTCAAAGGTCGTGTCTAGCATACCAAACGTTCTCCAAAGAACACTCCTCACGGCGCTCCCTTTGGAGGATAGCATACTCAATAGGTTCTCGCAAGAGGATGCATTCGGGCGCAAGAAGTGCTCCCAAGGCCAACCAAGACGTTGTGGCGCTTCCACGATGTGAAAAGATAGAAAGTGCGGAGAACTACGCATTGCCTCAGCAGAAATCTTCCTTTTCGGCCTTCTCCAAACCGGCTTCCCTTGAGCCTCTTATGCATTGAGTGTTCCTCTCTACTCTACTCTTCCAAAAGAAAGGGAGATACGATACAATGCCTGAAAAGAGGAAGGCTTCTGGTGAGGCACATGGGGCGGTCGTTGTCGCTGTGTCGACCTCTCACGCAGAACGGCTCCAGAGGGGGACAATGGGGGGAGTGGGATTGCGTCTGCGAGCCAGGCGCGAATTACTACAACAAATGGGACCACAGTATCGCATGGCACCATCAGCACGGAAGCGGGAACTGCTGGATGCCTTTACCCAGATTACAGGCTATCATCGCAAATATGCGATGTGGCTGTTGAATCATCCGGAGGAAGGGCAGCCAACGGCGCAGCAGGTACGTCCGCGTCACTATAGAGCGGATGTCCAGGAAGCATTGGTGCAGGTCTGGGAAGCGGCCAATCGGATCTGTGCCAAACGCCTGATACCATTTCTGCCGACATTCGTCGAGGAGTTGGAGCGGCATGGGCAACTGCATATAGGCGAGGCGTGCCGCGAGCAACTGCTTCGCATGAGTGTCGCCACGGCAGATCGCCTGCTGCGTCAGGAGCGAGGACGAGGCCCACATGGGATCTCGACGACACGGGCAGGAACCTTGCTGAAGCAGCAGATCCCCATCCGTACGTTCCAGCAGTGGGATGAGATGCAACCCGGCTTTCTGGAAGTGGATGTGGTGGCCCATTGTGGCGCTGATTTAGAGGGGAGCTACCTCTCCACCTTGGCCCTCACCGACATTGCCACGGGATGGACCGAATGTTTGCCGTTGCTCTACAAGAGCCAGGAGACCGTCCTGGCGGCGTTGCAGCATGCACGGGAGCGCTTTCCGTTTCCGATCCTGGGGTTGGATACCGATAACGGAGGGGAGTTCATCAATGAGTTCCTGCTGAGCTATTGTGAGCAGAAACAGCTCACCTTTACCCGAGGACGCCCCTCCCTCAAGAACGATCAGTGTTTTATTGAGCAGAAGAATGGAGATATTGTGCGCTAGGTCGTGGGGCATGATCGTTTTGTTGGGGTGCAGGCCTATCAGCAACTGGGTGAGGTGTACCGCGCGTTGCGTTTGTATGTCAACTGTTTTCAGCCCTCGATGAAGCTGCAAGGGAAACAGTACGATGGGAGAAAGGTGCACCTGATCTATGATGGGGCCAAGACGCCACTGCAACGTCTCCAGCGCTCAACGGTGTTGCCAAATTCCAAAGAGCAAGCGCTGATGCAGGTGTTTCATGCGTTGGACCCGGTTCGTCTCTTGCAGCAGGTGAAAGAAGTGCAACAAGCGCTCTTTGTTCACGGAAGGAGCGCCTCGCACAGCTCAGAGGAGACGGCGGCGATTCCTCTACGACGATTTTGTGTCGAAAGGTGTCTGACAGGACCTTCTGCTCTTGATGCATTCACCACTGGGATGGGCGATGAGCAGCAGGAGGAGGCTGATGAGCCGCCTTTAACGAGGTCGCTGCTGGAGTGGCATCGGACATGCAACGATCCGTTCAAGGAGGTCTGGGAGCTGATTGCCTCCTGGGTCCTTGCTCACCCTAAGCGCAGCAGTGGAGAGATCTTTCGGGAATTACAACGGCTGTTTCCCGATCGGTACCAGCCCTCGCATCTGCGCACGTTACAGCGAGGAGTGCGCAAGATCCGAACGCGACTGGGAGCAACCGTGGAGATGCATTGGCAGGAGGAGGTGATCCATGGAGACGTGCCCGATCTTGCCTTCCCAGGTCAGCAGAAGACGGGCGAAACAAGCGCTCCTGTTCAAACTTGCGCTCTGGCTCCGGCAGGTGACCCATGCCAGGAACACACGCAAGGACCAGTGTTCCCGTCTCAAAGCAGCACACGGGAAGAGATGACGCGCCCAGTGGGAATGACAAGCCGTGCAGGGATGCAGGCAACTTCCGTGCCACATTTGGAGCCACCTCAGGCAGGCGAGACGTCTCGCCTATCTGGAAGGGACATGAGATCTCACCAGAGACGCTCATCTTTGACTATAGAGCGAGCCATCCAGGACTATCTAGAGTTTCAGATCTCCTTTTGTTTCCCCTTCAGAACCTCTGGGAGGGGAATATTAAATGGCCCTGGAACTGCTCATACTCTCTTGCATACCACCCCGTACTGGTGTATATTTACCGTAGATCGCATATGTTCTATACAGTGCCCTATGCTTTCTACAAACACTCTTTGCGCTACTTCTTGATGTTTCTGGCAATTGCATAGCTCTGTAGCGTTACTGCTCGCTACGAAGATTTGGCAGTCTTGCTGTCGGATAAGAAGGATGTCACTATGGAAGCACCGTTATCCCAACCTCTCAACCTCTGCTACTGCTATGCATACGAAGATAGTAAATATTTGAAAGAGCTGGATATGCACCTGGCTATGTTGAAAACGCAGGGAATTAGCCAGACATGGTATGACTGTGCATTAAGTCCAAATGGCTTTTGGGAACAGGCGATTGCTACCCACATCAATACAGCTCATATTGTGCTTTTACTTATAAGCGCTCATTTCATCTCATCTGAAAAATGTTACCGCCGCGAGATGGCCTGCGCAATGGAGCGTCATCACAAACGAGAGGCGTGCGTGATACCGATACTTCTCAGTGATGTTGACCTGGAGGACTCTTACCTGAGCGAATTACGAATGCTGCCTAACAACGACAGACCTATCACTCGTTCGCGTGACAAAGCGCAAACATATACAGAGGTTGCAAGATGCAGAGCTGATCCTCAAGCATATCTTTGGCGAGATGCAAGGGATAGGGAAGAATAATATTTCCGCCATCCCACCCTGGTGAAACGCGCATAAAGTGCGCAACATGACACCAGGCTTGAGCATTATCCCCCGGCTGCAGAAAAAAGGGAACAAACTCGATGATTGTCTGGTGCTTAAACGCGATCCCGCCTCCCTCGTCTAGCTTGTATCGGTGCTGCTTTGATTTCTGCTCTGTAGCCGCAGTCGTTGGCATACGTCCTATCGAAAGGTAGTGGAAAAATGGACTCTCCGCCTGCGTATCAATAAAACCTGTGAGACGCTTGAAATCTCTATCTGCAGCAAGTTGATCTTCCTCATCCTTAAAAACTGGCACATATTGAGGTGTCTCCCCTAACAAACCGATGGGACGCAGGCGAATGACACGCAGGTTGGGCAAATCTGATAGGTTATACACCCGTTCGAACGTTTCTACGTGTGTGAGATCGAGTTGATTTTGTAGTGGTATTCTGGTATTAGCGAACTGGGGGAATAGATCACGGTTACGCCAGCCCTGAGCTTCGAGCAGAACGAGGGTTGGCACATTGCTCATGTTCGTGAAGACCTGAGCGGCGAAGCGGGCGAGTTCTGCTTCGGGCAGGTCGATATCCTGCGCCTTCCTGTTTAAGAAGAGGTCGCCAATGATCTTACACGCCTCCATAAAAGGCAGCCAGCGGTGAGGCTGCTGAGGTAAGAGCGCCCGATAGGTGCCGTCGGGACAGAGACAAATCGCCATAGGGTAGTGTATTCTGGGGCTATATTTCCGCAATTTGTACAGACCGACAACGTGAAGTCGCTCGGCCAGTTCCTGCGGAAGCCCAGCTTTACTGTACAGACAGATAGCTCTCCCACGTCTGAGTTTTATCGTCGAATGATCGACGGATCTGAGCCTCCCACGCTTTTTTAAATTCCTGGCGCTCTTTCCAGGCAACACCAGGTTTATAATGATCGCGTGGGTTGAGCTGACCGGGGTCCAGCGGCAACAATAATGGAGCGGGAACAGGCTTGGACGGAATAACCAGCGTGATGTCATCAGGCCAGGGATCGCCCTCTTCGATGTACATCGCCCGATACAGTTCCTGCTTCAAATGTTTTCCCGTAAAAGTATCGCACCAGCAGAGATATATGACAATTGGTTGATTATTTGCCGCCCGCCGCAGCGCCTGCATCACAACCCTTTGTCGCTCCAGACGATTCTGCTGCTCGGCCTCGTCCGCCGTTTGTTGTGGTTGTTTTCTCACAAAGGTTTTACGGCGAAATTCATCAATGTCACACATCGATAGTGGAAGCTTGTTCAGGTGCATGAAAGATGTGGGTAAATCGGCGGTGAGCGTTTTGCCTGCCGAGAGTTCGAGACCCAGCAGTTCGCTGATCGAATTGGCTACCTCACGCAGTTCAGCAAAGTCGAAGCCGGTTTTCACCTTATGTCTGGGTTTGAAGCCTTCAGCGTGCAACACAAAGTACTCGTCATGCTTGCTCAGAGGGGTAGCCTCGCGATACTGCAATGGGGCCTGGAAGAGTTCGCTGGGCGCGATCAAGGAGCGTGCTTTCATCGCTTCTAAAAGTGATGCCAGATGCTCATCCCAGCGTGGATTGTTTTTGCCACCCGCGACCGGCAACGTCACCAGGGTCGGGGACCATTCCCAGCCACTCAGACGGGGCTGATCCATGCCTATTTTGACACTGACATCGCGTTGCCAGTTCGGCTGCACGAGAGGTCCATCCACGTAACGACTGCATCGCACGTAGAGATGAATCCAGGGACGTGCGCTACCAACCTGCGTTTGCAAATGAAATTCCGGCTTGTAGGCAAATGTGCCTTTTTTAACCTCTATGGCTTGCGTATAAGGATTCTTTTCTTGATACTCCGCCCAGAAAGGTTGGCTGATGACGGCTAGTCCATTGTCGCCATCCTGGGTCAGGCACCATGTGATGGTTCTCCCATTAATAATGGATTCCCTTCCAGCCAACAGAGAGGCAAGAAGGCTGGGAATAGCTCGAAAACCCGTCCGGTTGCCAGTGTCAAGATTGAGGAAAAGAAAGGCTACATCTACATCATGCCATTGCTGTGCCGGTTGCTGTAAAGCGTCCAACAAGCGTAGGTGGGCATCGCGCCCGGTCCCATTGACCTCATTCTCGAAGCTCTGGTATCCCCATTGTTTTCCCCACTCATAGAGGACATCGCTGACTTGTTCCGCTTTGGGCCGACGCTTCACATCTTCGCCAACGACCAGCAACTGTCGCTCCGAACATTCGGTATCCGTGTTCCGATACTCTACAAAGGGATGGGCAAGCGTTGGCGCTAATGCGGTAAGCACAGTATTTAGCCGACGATAGGGAGGATTTTGGGGATGACCGCGGGATGAAAGTTGTTGCATAGTATTGAGAAAATCTTGGCACGCTTGCTCATAGGCAAAACGCGAAATGGAGACCACCTTGTCTCGCAGATAGGTCTCGTCAATACGGAAACGCAAAGGGATGATCGAAGACGATGTTACCATAGTTACCTCGTGTTCTCCTGAATTTAATACTCTGGCTCAAAGCCCTCAATGTCGTTCAGTGCACCTACAATGGGTGCGTAGAGCGCAGGACCGAGCGGCGGCTTTTGAATGTACTGCTGCATGACCTCTATCATAGCCGTTAACAGGCTGCTTTGAGAGTCCTCCGTAATTGTTTTATCGCACGCAGTTCCGGGTGCCCAGGCGGCATCAACAAAGAACGCATGAAATGGCACACCTCCTCGCAGCAGGCGTCCACAAGCTTGAATGATATGACCCGCCGTCGTAGCTGCAAGATCAAAACGTTCGCTATAGGTAGTATCATGGTTTGCATCTTCGTGCTCAAGCGTAGAGTAATAGCTGCGCAATTCAGCTTTGCGCCAGTATGCACTGGCCTTCTCGCGCAAGGCAATCGCTTTCTGATACAGGAGGGGTTCCTGCCATATTGTCATGCTTCTATCCTTGCACCAGTTGAGCGTGCGTCGATTCAATTCACGCGCCAGGGCTTGCGTATCTGCCGGGTAGGGCATGGGCCGCGTCAGGAAGTAGATGGCACCAAAGGCAGCCTTGCCATGTTGATTGAGGATGTTGTAGCCTCTCCCAATAGCTTGCATAGGGGCAATCAGGATTTTCCCGTTTGTACGCGCAAAATCCTCAATATCGCTGCGATACACAGTTGCATCTGAAACGACATCATCGCTATCAACATTGCTCCGTTTCAGGTAGCGGATCTCTCCCCGCAGCGTTTCGCTGAACCTGAGTTCTTGATAGGCCCATTCTGCTTGATCGTATGAATGGACGATGAGTAGCAGGCGCTCCCTATCGGCCCAGTACTCCGGGTTCTGCTGGCCCAGATGTTGCAGGTTCGCCAGTTCTTCTTTCAGGAGCGATTCCTGACCGTTTCGCTCGCTTGCCAGTGCCCTGACAAGATCTTTCATGGGTTGTAGCTTATCAGACTCGCCGGAGATACGAATTGGCTCCAACTTCTTTTTTTTGCCGATTTTGTATTGCGGAATGTAAAAGAATTTGCTCTGCTTGATCGCCTCCTGAGCATCTTCAGATGGATCGAGGATGCCTTGCGGCGGAACATCGATATGCCAGCGCGAGGAGTGTGGCAGCCAGGAGGTACCGGAGAGGGCCAGAACGTTGGGTCCAGGCTTCCCATCCAGCGCACTAAAGAGTTCATGGAAGTGCATGGTATACCAGCGCCCGATGTTGGAATAGCCGAAAACAGAGAGACCGGAGGGCTGCTCGCGCTTCTTTTGGTCGTCCTGGCCTATTTCCAGACCCTTCGAGTAATAGGTACCAAACACTCGGCCAGTGGGGGGAACGGGCAAAACGTCCGTGAAATTGCTGGGGGCACCTTCACATGCTGCCTATCTGTCAGATTGCTGAGAATGCCAGAGATGGACGCTAACGAGTGGCGTTCCGCATCCATCCAGCGGCGCGTGGGAGCTGGCAACGTCCGTTGTGGCACCCATACCTGAGCCGCCTCAACATCCTCCACATCGAGCAGGCCGTTGCTTCCATTCGTCAGAACGACCTCTTCCGCAAAGAGATTATCAAACCACTCCTGCACCGTATCGGCCTCGTCGAAAATGACTAGATCCGATTGTTCATAGATAATCTCCGTCAGGTGAACCTTCCGCGGCTCGATTTGGGACGGCACGTTGGCTTTTCCCAATGCCCCCGGCGTGGTGATCCAAATGCATGCCGCTGACATATCACGATACTGCTGTTTGCTCGGACAGACAGCAAACAGGGGACAGAAATGATAGATTTTGCGAGGTCCCCTGACCTTCCAACGATTCGCATGGTTCTTTGCCTGGAAGCGTACAGCACGGCTCAGGATTTATCGCCAGGGCTTGTAAGGGACAGGCGGGATTCAGCCAGCGGAGTGCCCAGTGGTCGGAACGGAATTGCTGGAACGATAGAGGCGTTGTAGGTGCAGGTCGCGCGTCGAGCGCCCGATCAAAGGAACTGCAACGGGCTGCTCTCCTGGCTTACAGAACAGCGTGTTCAACTCATCGGCCAGATTGAGTGCGGACATAGTATCAGCGACGACCAGAGTAATACGCCGATCTTTTTCTGGGTGTAGTGCTGCATCGGCTAAAATCAGTTTAGCAATCGTCGATTTTCCGGCGGCGACCGCTCCCACTACATATGCATGACCCTCTATGCGCATTTGAACTGCTTTTCGTTAAGAATGGTAACGTGTGGAAGTTGCCCGGCAGCTCGAAGGGCGCAGTCCTGATAATCAGGCCGTTGCAGTTCACGGTACATTGGATACACATAGAACCATTCATGCCATTCGAGATCGCTTTGTTTAAAATGACGATTATCATCCTTGATATGTTTGCCGAGAGCAAAAGGATCTTTATAATCCTTCACATCCACTGCCCACACATCATTTTGAAATACGAGCTGCAGATCGTAACAATCAACCCCAGGCCATAAGACGACCTGTTGCAGAGCTGGCTGGACGGGCCGCACCTCATCGGTAAGCCAGCGATAAAGCCGTATCTCAGCAGTTCCCGGAATGTGGGTACGTAGATGAATGCCGCGCTTCAAGACCAGGGTATTGTCCCATACCTCAAGGGGTTGCCAGCCCTGCATACCGGGACAACGCTTCTCGCATGCGCCCGGCTTAATACTTCC
Source organism: uncultured Chloroflexia bacterium (assembly GCA_963802635.1). Classification (GTDB taxonomy): domain Bacteria; phylum Chloroflexota; class Ktedonobacteria; order Ktedonobacterales; family Ktedonobacteraceae; genus CAVTLG01. Next base: position 1,311,520 of record CAWDJJ010000002.1, read on the forward strand.
TAATCGATCATGGCGCTGATACAACGGACCGCAGACGCAGCAATTCCAGTAGCATGATTTTGGCATATCGAACCGACGGTAGAGCAGAGCAGCACTGGCGGAACGGCTCTCTTGATAGAGTTCCCCAACATCATCGATCTTGATATAGCGTAAATCCCGAAAATTCCTGCGCAGCTTCTCATGAGTAGTCCAAGGAGTTGTAATCACATACTGCCTGATAGCAGCATAGTCATGATTGGCGACGACAGGGTCATAAATGGCTGCCTGCTTTGCCATATTACGAATGTTGACCATCAACTGATTATCAAGTATCACCTGTATATCCTGAAGTGTTGCCCCGGCTGGAAGCTCATATTCAGTTAAATAATCTATCACTTGGTCGCTCAGTTCTCCTGCTTGAGTGAGCAGTTCGAAACGCCTGTCAATGTCAGCGGGCAGTGTGCTGCCCGGCCACCACTCATCGAGCGGTTTTTTGCAGAGTTCGAAGAATTCCGTTATAGTGACAGGATACGAGGCGAGCATTGCCAGAGAAAGGTGGTGCTGAGCATAGAGCAGCTCAGGAGGATAGGGATACTTCTGCTCGTGCTCTATATACTTTGCCAGACCGAGAGCGAGATAGGGAAAGACCTGCTCGGGCAAGAGTTTTGCCATACGTTGCGCCTCCTAGAAAGGTAGCGAAAGTGGTGCATTGTTTCTAATGTGAAACAAGAGTGTATGGGTGTCATTACAATTACACAATCTGAGTATTGAGAACAGATTCGTAACTGGTCTCAAGCTTAATCAAGGAAGATTTCTGCTGAGGCAATCCGTTTTCCATCCAGGAGATGGTTCGTCCTATTCTACATCAGCAGCATCGCCTCAATGCCTGAGACCCTGTTGAACATTGAGACGGACGCAACTCTACTTCAGGTGAGGAAATGCATCCTTGATCGAAGCAATAACGTCCGATACAGATTTGTCACTGGTTCCTTATTCTCGAAAACAATTGAGCTGGATAGTGCTTTTCTGGATTTTTAAAGAATTCCTCGACGGAAACAAGTATAGGCATGTCAAGCCCATATTGGAAGCTTACAACTCCCAGTAAGGATTCACTGGAGAGATAATGAAGTGCGAGAATTTCCGCTTCTACGCTTCCCATGGGATTTACAATTGTAGATTTATCTGGCGTCTTAAATGCTAAAATAGGATCATCCTTATTGGCAAACGTCGTCTTTTGGGATTTTGTTATCTCTGGTGTGCCAGATATAAAAGGACTATTTTGAGAACTGCTCTGATGTTTGAGTAATCGTTGCCTCAGCTCTTTTTTTATCTGTTGGTCCTTGGGGTTCAGCGTCTCCTCGCTAAGGAGCCTCCGCATGTTTTTTATACTAACACCAATGTTTTTAGCTTTTTCAACGGATTTGCTTATGTCGCCTTTTCCTTTTTCATACAAATGCGATTGTATTATATGTTCATCATTCTGGTGACGCTTCAGCCTCCGAACCGGTACCACCCTATAGAAATTCCCGGATAGCGCTTGTTGTGTTGCCGCCTCGCTAGGAACAGTCTCGCTGATCTGAGAACTCGCCCCAATATCTTGTGTGGTGGGATTGTCAGAAGTGGTAAAACTGGAGGGCAACTCCTCGCTAGGAACGGTCTCGCTGATCTGAGAACTCTCCCCCACTTCTTGTGTGGTGAGATTGTCAGAAGCGGTAAAACTGGAGGGCAACTCCTCGCTAGAAACAGTCTTGCTGATCTGAGAACTCTCCCCCACTTCTTGTGTGGTGGGATTGTTAGGCCTGGGTTTTACAGACTGTCCACTGGGAACCTTTTCTCCGATAGGGTGGACATCTTGTTCGGGAATTTTTATTCGTTGCTTCTGATCGGTTTGAATGGTGTAGATGGAACCACTTGAATATATGCCATAGATAACTCCACTCCTTTCAGCACCAGACGCCGTGCGAACCGTAACTTGCTGACCCACCCGTAAGCCTTTTACTCGTTGTACCGGAGCGTTTGCATTGGTTCCAGTAATGGAAAGGTTTTGCTGTGATATTGGCGACATCATTCTACGGAGATCATGAAAGCTCTGGGTCGGATGTGTTATCTGAGTCCTGAAGCGCTTTGCTTCCGCCTCAAGGGAAGGATCGGTATTTATCGCTACTCCGTGGGCTTGCAACGTCGGTTTCACTCTCCCCTGTTTCTGCTGTACCACATGCCATAACTCATGCGGTAGATGCTTTTCCTGTCCCGGTGCCACATGAATCTCCGTGCCCTGTGTATATGCCAACGCCTGTAATGGGGCGGGTTTGGCGGAGTTGTAGTGGACATTCACATCGTCGAGGGACATACCAGAGAGACTCTCAACCCCGGCTTTCAGGGCGTCAGGAAGACCAGTCTCATTTTCCTGTGGAGTGATGTCCTGTCCTGGCGTCTCATCCCTGGCTCGTCGCTGCACTATCTGGCTCGTCGAGGGAGTTGGTACAGGCGGCAGGTCTAATTGAGGCTTTACAGCTCGCGTGAACCGTTGCGGACCTGGCGAAGCAGGTGATCTCACGTTGACAGAGGGAAGTGTTGCTGGATCAGGAAAAATAGGCGTCTGTGCAATATTCCATCGGAGACGTGACCCGTTCTCCGATGGTGCAGACTCAGCAGGAATGGACCCTAGTTGCCCAGGGGCAGGTGTGGGTGGCGGAGCAAACGAGCGCGAGGATCGTGGGGAAGGATAGGTTGGGGTCGCCATGATCGATGTACCCTGTTTCTTGCTCGGAAGTGGCCTGGAGATGCTCATCTTTCTCTCCTTATGGATGGTTCACAGATAGGACAGTTCTCGATAGATAGAGTGCCCGTGTATACTACCTTCATGTAAAAAGCAACCTGATAAAACTGCATGCATCTATTTAAACTGTATCTTATTTCTCTTCGACTTGCAAGAGATTTTTTCACCCGAATAGAGATCTCTGCTTCAGAATACATACAGCACGCCTGCATTGAGACTCAGGAGCAGATACTCTTCCAGTATGTGAAGCAAGTTGTTCTGTCGCTGCGCCTGGCGCAACTCGTGAAACACACCCATCTCTGAACCTTCGGAGGCTCCGCGACGGATTTGCAAGGCGCATTGCATACTTAACTGGGCATATGCTGGATCTCCATAGCGGGTAGATAGAAACAATGGATACACCGACTGCCAGGGCGTAACTGGTCCAATCTCGCCTGGCTCCTGTTCCGAGCTGCTTGCTATGCCCTGTGGTGGCTGATTCGACTGTTGCAGGCGTGCCAGGTCGGGTTGACAACTTTCTCGGCGCGGCGTCTGCGAGTGTTCCGGCACGTAGCTGAAGCGTATCAATCCATCTTGCTGATTATTGACAATAATCGGCTCTGTAAACAGCACATCCTGGACAATACGAACAGCTTGCACTCGCACCTTCCCAAAAACGGTCGCGCGTTCCAGGCTGACGATGGGACCAGGTCCGTGTTTTGCCTGCGAGGCTTCGATTGCATAACCAGCAGCATGATCCACAATACTATCCTGTATGCTCAATGTGCCGCGCTCGTTTCCCAGGTGGAGCGGCCCCACGATACTGTGATCAATCGTGATCTGGAGGGGTGTTGCACTTGCAGATCTGTGTTGAGTCGCAATGCCATGAGGCATCAGTGTACAATGGGTGATGTCGAGTTTCAGACTTCCCTGCACTGCGAGTTTGCCATCAATCAAGAGTCCGTTCAGCAGCAGACTAGCCTGCGTGTGCTGGCCCACAATCGTCAGGTTGTCCTGGGCGTGAATGATGGGACGAAAACCGTCCGCAGCTTCAATCACCAGTTGACTATCTTTCGGCATGGTGATAATCAGGTCGTTTTCTGCATAGAGGCTATTATCCAGAATATGAATTACTCCTATACATGGAGGCTTCTCGCTCTCGCCCGCATGGGCCTGCTCATAGTCGGCATAATAGGCGTTCCAGGCATCCAGCGCACCCTGGAGCGTACTGATCTTGCCACCCTTCAAGACATAGATATAATATGGCTCAGTCTGAGCACTCAGCGTCGGAAATGGCTCCTCTTTGCCCAGATGAATCTGCTTGTTTCTCTGAGCCATTTCCGAGGGCAGTTCTCGCGTGTAAGGGCCACCGCCCAGGTCTGAGCTAAACGCGTAGCAATAGTTCACTTCGACACTTTCGATTTTGTCCAGAGGGTGTTTGCCGAGCAAACGCAAACGTCCCAACATGGTATCGATTGCAACCCCACCCTCCTGAGATGCCTCCTGTGTGGGAACATGCCAGCGACTCAGGTCCGCGCTTACGATGGATGAGGGCGGAACAGGCTTTCCGTTCAACATCACACATAGGCCACGATCAGGACCATAATAGGCACTATTTTGCGGCGCACGTTCATCATTCGGAAATGGCTCCTCTTTGCCCAGATGAATCTGCTTGTTTCTCTGAGCCATTTCCGACAGCATGTGAGCATACCGCTTGGCATACTCCTTCAGATCATTGGCAAAGGCGATACGACTGATTGAGCCGGGCATGTTGACCGCTGTAGTCTTCTCTGTGATGGTCTGTAATGGCTGCGGAAGGTTAAACAACTGCATGTCGCGCTTGAGCGGGTCAAAAGTAAAACAGGCCGCCGGAAGAGCAGATGTGCCCTCGCTGCTTACAATCCCGACAGGAGCACTGTTCATCAAATAGCTTTGCAAACGCCAGATAAAGAGTCCCGATAGTATGGGGCTGGTACAATCCTGGGAGCGTGCTTCTTTTGGGCGGCGTTTCTGGCGCAACGGTGCCGACATGCCGGAGATCAATAGTATGTGCCAGGGAATCGAAAGGTCCGGCCAGCGCATCAAGATCCACAGCTTGATGGAAATCGACGAACTTTCCTTGCTCTGGATGCACGCTGGCAAGATGCTGTGTGCCAGAGAGGAGCCGAGCATACTCGACGGCATGCACATACCAGCCTGTAGCATCCTGGGCAACATGTTCCAGAATGGCGGTAATGCCCTTGCGACGACGATAGGCGATGGTATTGGCGACCTGGCGGCGTTGACTCGCAAACAGTGTCTTTTTATCGCTCAGGCTATAGACGCCCACATTATTCCCCAGATACGGGACTACCCACTCTTCGCACGTCTCAATAAACCAGTTATCATACAACGCATCCATATCTGCTTCCAACGTCAGAAACTCACTCTCCAGTCCTGCCATCAGAGCGCGCAAAGGTTCCCCTTGCGCCTGGTCGCGCTGGCGATAGATCGCTGGCAGCAGATTATAAAGGCGTTCCCTGTTTATTTCGCTCAATGCTGTACCTCCACCTGAAGATCAATTGCTTGATTACCTTCAGCATTGATCAACAACAACTGAGCTGGCAGAAGTTGCCCATTCTCCAATCGTCCCGCTTTGGCAGGAAGCAACTGGCTCAGTGTAGGACTCTGATCCTTAAAATACAAGAATGCCACTTTTACCGCCACAACATCTGCAACCCGCTGCATAACTGCAATTACTTCCGAGAGCGAGACGCTCTGCGCAAAGTCGCGCACGTCAAAGCTGAAGGTGGTAGTGAGAGCGCTGGTGACATTGGCTAGAATGCCCTGCTGCTGCGCAATGTGGTCGGCATCAACGACCAGGGTAGCGACCAGTTGAAAGTACAGCAGCTCGAACGAGTCAACTTGCACAGGCAGCGAGGACGAGGGTGTGGCCGCACTGATGGCTGTGATGAGGCTTTCGTACAGATCTGAGTCTCGCGGAACTGGCTGGTTGCCATCACCAGCCACAGTCAGATACAGCAGGTTGCGGCGACCGTCCCAGAGGGTCTGCGCTTGAGCTTTACCGATCCCTGCAAATGTGGCGGCAAAGTTCTGATAATCATTGAAGGAGATAATACGTTGCAAGGCATGCAACTGCCGAGTTGTATGGATACGTGCCAGATCGAGCGGCTCCGCATCTGCTCCTCCGCTTGCGGGTAGCGGGTTCGTGACACTCTGAATGCCCGGTGGGCGGGTACGCAGCATGATCAGGCTATTAGCTGCTACATTCCCAGCTTCACCACTCCCAACGCGATAGGTTGCCGTGATATGCTCACTGCCGCTGGGCAGGTGAGCACCGTTGGTCCCATCTCCAAACATGAGTGTGGCATTCTGCTGACTGTCGTGGCGCACAATGTAGACACGACTGCTACTACTCTGGTCGTGCAGTGAGTTTACCAGATGCCAGGCCATATCATTGACCAGTACTTCCAGCGTTACAGATACATCATTGCTAGCATCACCCGTCGATAGATAACTCAGCGGCTTGCGCTTGAGGGTAAAGCTGCGCTTATCCATTGTCGCATTGACACTGCCCAGTACTTCACTCAGGATAGTCTGTCCATGTGTGGCACGCACGACATTGGCATAGCATGTGACGGTTGATCTATCATAGATCTGGTTAAGAGGATCACGCAGCAGCACTGTAGTCTGTTCATCTTGCTGAACCCCTTGTACGACGACCAGTGTACTCACCGTTTCATCCTGTTCATAAGCTGGCTCATAACTGATAGCATCCATACTGGCCGTTACATATCCAATAAAGCTGCTGCGGTCGCGCAACTGCCAGCGTAGATTACCAGAAGAGGTCTTCTCCGGCGGTGCCATTAACTCAAGCCGTTCGTCCCTGCTCCACGTTACCTGCCGTAAACCGTCAGCAGAGACTAGCACGGGGGCCGCGTTAGCCTGACCAACGAAACGTACACGTAAACGACTACCGCTCACAATCATCAGATGTTCCACTTCAAGGTCAGGCACAAAACGGTCAAAAATGATGCTCTTCCCCTGGATAGGCTCCTCGTCAAAGAGAGGAAGCTCTTCACTGTTCGCCAGAAGCATAGCGTTGCGCCGATCAATGCTGTCGAGCGGATCGCCAGCCTCGACACGGATACTGGTGACACTTTTCGCCTTTTTAGTACCCTGAATAATACCCGTCTCCACGCTTGTCATCTTATAGAGGCTGGTTTTGTTCTCCTGGTACAACACAACCCAGCTATCGGGAACCAACGTAGGGTAGACTTTATCCAGGTCGAGCTGCAACTTATTCACCTGAAAGCGTGACCACTGGCTATCTGTATCCGTACTGCCAGCCATACCCGCTGCGAAGAGACCGTTCGCAGCGAGTAGCAACGTGCTGATGTCAGTCAGTTGCAAGTTTTTCATCCATGCATCCCAGTGATCACCGTTGTCCTGAGAGCGGAAAACTGTACCCTTGTGTGTCCCGGCAAAGATTGTTTGTTGACCATCGGTTACGAGGGCGCGGATATCGTTCGTTGGTCCCTGTGGCAACTTCTCCCAATGAAGCGTGTCATTTTGTGAGCGAAAAATGCCTTGCTCAGTTCCCGCCAGTACATGTCCATTGCGTAAAAATGTCAGGGCACGGACGGGAATGGTCAGAGTGCTTTTTTCCTGAGAGCGCACCCACGCCAGTACGAGCAAGACGAGGGCAATCCCGGCGGCAATTGCAAAGAGCAGCAGTACAATCCAGAGGAACGCATTGAAAACAGACTCATACCCACGTATGATAGTAGCGATGATGGGGTAATCACTGATCAGGCTTTGCACATAAGGGATATTACCCACTATGCCTACAAGCAGCAGCAACAGTGCAATCGCCAGACCTACGATAGAGGCAAGACGCAGGGTCGGCCAGGTTTTAACTTCAAGCGGGAAGACACCCTTATCCATCCCTACAAGGGGTTCTTTGCCGTTTGCGGCGGCGGCAAAGGTCCAGGCTGTACCGCGCGGCCCAGTCTCCGAGCCGGGTGCATCTGAAGCGGATTGTCTCCATGTCACACCGCCATCAGTCGAGAGAAACACACCACTATCCATTGCTGCCGCCAAACAGCTTTGTTTCTGCGCGGTATAACTGGCAAGGGCACGAATCACCGTCCTGGGCAATGTAGCAGGAGCGCGTCTCAATCCAGGGAAGAGAGCCGGTAGCCCGGCCTGGATGGTGGAAGGGTTCGTGACCATTTGCCAGGTACTGCCATTATCGACAGAACGAAACAGATTACCCGTGCTTCCACCCGCGAACAACTGTCCATCCTCGGTTATAGTCAGGGCCTGGATTTTCGTTTTCACCAGACCAGAAGAGACAGCATCCCAACTTTCTCCATCATTCGACGAGCGAAAAATACCGCTATCTGTTGCCGCAAACAAATCTCCCATCGGATGCTGGAGCAGCACATACACAGTAGCAGCAGGTAAGCCAATACCAGAGGGGGACCACTCCGCGACATTCAGCGGTGTATAATACACACTACCTCGCGGATAGCCATACAGCTTTACCTGTTGCTGTAAAGCAAAGGCATGCGGGTTGGCTATCGACGTTTTCTGTTGATTGGTATCGTCCCATGTAACCCTTGTATAGCCTCCCGAGATATTCGGTTCGACGGTCTTCAGGGTAAGAAGTTGCCACAGCTTGCTTTGACCACCACTTGTGGGAGTATCCTTCACGGGAACATCTCCAGTGATAAGAAGAGGGTCCCCTTTGTGTAATCCTGTTTTGACTCCTGCCAGGCGCAGAGCAGAGCTATCCAGCCTGAAGAGCCGTCCTGGTCGGTTTGAGACATCTAAGGGATAGAGGGTATTCCATTCGGCGCGTGCCTCGAAGTCTGCGCTGGTTTCAAAGAGTTGGGGAAGTTGTACCGAAGAGGGGGCTGTGCTTGCTCCTGGCACAGACACAACCTGCTGCTTACTCTGCGTGGGCACACTTTGCACCGTGACTCCCTGGGGAATGAGCGCGCGTTGTGGGATCTGAGCATGTCCTTCGCGCAGCATAAAAGCCAGATAGGTACTGGCTGAGACACCGGGTTGTAGTTCATAACCAATTGCGCGTGCTAATTCCAGAAGCGAGCGGCGCTCAGTTGCTGTGCGTAGATAGCCTTCGTTGGCGATGCGCTCCTGGTAAAAGCTAAGTACATCGGCTACTAGTGCCCATGCTTGAAGCAATCCAAGCACCCAATTCTCCTGGGCCTGTGTGTCCAGTTGCAGCATAGGGAAACCATTGGCGTCGCGCTGCGTCATCAGAGTCGTAATCAACCGTTGCAGGACCGTGGTATAGGTGCCAGCACGATAAGAAATGCGTGTTAGTCCCGGCGGATTTATGCGGTGAACTCCTGGCAAGCTATCAAGAGTACTATATTGTATGCTATCGTTCATAGACCACCTTTAAGGGAGAAGAGAATTGTACCATTATATGGTGCTGTATAATCATTATCCAGTCGGGCGATTTCTAGCGGTCCAATTGGGATATATTCAGTCGTAGGTTGCCCGGAAGTTGCTATATCACGACGCCCAAAACGCTCGACCAGGACCTGGACGACCCCTGGTACATCCATAGCTCTGGTGATGACCTGGCTCAGGTATATCGCCTGCCCAAAGGTAAAGTTCTCAGGGGCGAAAAAGCCGCCCGATGCATTACTAAAGGAGGTTGCCAGGGCATCGCTCACCGTGCTTTTTGCCGCATGTGCATCCAGATAGACCTGCAAAACGATGTCCAGGGCCACAAAGTAAGGCTCTCGTATTTCGATTTCGTATCCCGCCAGGCTAAAGTCTTGTAGAAAACGTAGCAGTTCAGCGCGAAATGCCGCGTCTACAGTATATCCATGGTATCTTTGTACGTACACAAAGGCGGTGGTCCTGCTTCCAGTCAAACGCAGTTGAGAGACGGCTTTCTTCACCTGGGGGTAGCGCTCGACAATGCGGGCATAATCATCTGCGATAACACAACACTGCTGTGTATGAAAGGCATAAGGAGCATCAAAGCGAGCATCCTCGATGGGTTGTGGGTCCATCCCACCTTGCGCTGCCAATGGATTGCGCACCTGAATGATACGTGTGTCGGTCGTCACCACGCGATTGATGGTATCCGCCCTGACATTACCTTGCGTACCCCGACCGATACGATAGGTTGCCACAAAGTGGTCACCCACTGCGGGCAGACGACCCTGTTTCCCTGAGCCGAAGCGTAGGCAGGCCCTTCCATCCTCTTCCATATCCACCGTATAATCAGAGGTCAGGGGGCCACTACTCAACAGGTCGCGCCGCAAATTCCATTGCTTGTAGGTCGTGATCTGAAGCTGATTATTGTCAGGCACAGCCAGCCAGTGACGTTTCTTGAGGATATCGTGGACCTCCCAGCCAACACCTTGCACGTGCGAAATCTCTACGTGGCGAGAGAGGACGACCCCACTGGCCCGTAATGCTGTATACAGGCTATCAGAAAGCATGAGGCGGTTGAACTCGCTTGCCAGTTCAAGCTCCAGGGGAAGCGGTGGCGTTTTGCTTCGCGTGAATAGAGAAGTGGCTGGCGTAGCCTGTGAAGGGTCCTGCGCCAAGACCTCACACGCAGGCCGTGAGAGTGCCTGCTCATGGATATATGGTACATAGTGAGTCAAGTTAGGATTGCGTAAATACGGGCGATAGCGTCGATCAGCCGGAAATTCGGGCAGCGCTTCATGACGGATCGTGCGTCCATGATCCGCCAGGACAATATTGCCACGAGCGACACTGATGCCCGACACGACACCTCCAAGATGATTAACCGCCACAGGGAGCGGAAAGGGTAGTTCATCGTTCTTGTGCCATTCCACGCGCAATACAGGAACGTCTCCTTTGGTCTGCGGAGTAACGGCGATCAAACGAACTGCGTGACGATGGGTCGGATCAGCTCCACTGCTCTCTCCTGTTTCAGGATGCTTGACCTCTTCAAAGACCAGCACATCACCAACCTGTAACTGCAACTGACGCTTATGTATGTTCCCAGGATCGCACAGGAGCGTACTGGTACAATGCTGAGGCAATGTCGCTTCCTCCCCCTCTTCCACATAAAAAGCAATCTCGTTATGTGTCCAGAAGAGATTGACGTTGTACAAAGTTTCAAAGACGCTGCACTGAGCTAATGCATCCTCGTAAGCGGAGGAATGAGGGGGAATGACAGGAGTAGTGACCGGCTGGTCTGGAGTAGCTAGCAGTTGTGTGGCTTTGCGCAAGAGCAGCGTCACATCCTTCTCCACCTGCACCTGGACCCACGCGCGGGCGTTACAGCCTTCGTGTAAGGTATAGTCCAGCAGGCGCACATGCCGCTTGATAGAGGTGCGGCGACGGGCCGTTCCCAGGTAGGCTTCAGTAGCAACCGCATCCTGATAATAGCTGAGATAATCCGCAGCATAAGCCAGGATTTCGACGATGACGTTTCCCAGATCTGCCGCGCTCGGCTCATTCCAACTCGGTACACGTAAGGAGAGATGATCCAGCATCAGGCGGCGAAAACTGGCATAATCTTTCGAGAGATAGTCTATTTCTGGTAACGGCTCAAGCTGTTCATTCATAAATTTCTCCTACGCACCTTAACGGACGAATTGCGCGATCTGCTGTTGCTGGGTGCGTCTGACCACATAGGAGATGATCACACTCAAGACCGCATCATCGTTGACAACCTGCACAGCTTGTATCTGGATCAGATTGCCGAGCCATTGTTGGAGCGCCCCTTGCACCAGAAATTGGGTTGCGGTCGCCAGTTCCTCGCTGTCAGGGCTAAATACCAATCGAGCAAGAGCAGTGCCAAAATCAGGTCGATTGACCCGCTCACCAGGCATGGTGAACAGCAACTGCTCGATGAGTTGCTTGATGTGTTGCTCATCATCAGCCGTTGCAGCAAGCCCCCCATTGGTAATAGTAAAAGGATACGCTATATGCATAAGTTACGACTCTTCTTCTCTCTATCCCCTGATACCCATAGGCATTCAGATCTGAATGCAAGGCAATATGAGCTACACGGGGGCTACAAGCACGGGAAAGGTATCTTGCAGGAGGGCACCCGTCACCTCTACTGCACCTTCAATCGCGACGGCTGCACTGGTGATATTGGTGATCGGACTTTCAATGCTGCAGGCTTCTTCACTCAAGATATTGGTGACACCGCTGGCGATACTAACAGCCTCACTAAAAATGGTAACGCCTTCACACTCCATTGTTACCACATCACTCTCAAAGCCCACGATGTCACTGGTAATATTAGTTGCATCCGTCTCGACCGTCAATGTTCCACCGCTGATATTGCTGGTTGCCGTTCCCTCGATGGTCAATGTTTCGCAGGAAATATTCGTTGCCTGGCTGGTCAGCGACAGGATTGCTTCCGTTAAGACCTGAATTCCCTCGCTATTCAGATTGATACTGATGGGAGTCTCTACCGCAGGATCTATAACTTGCAGAGACAGGCCACCAACACCGGGGGTATCACGTATGACCACAGAGGTTGATGCGGTTCTAAAGATGGCAGTTTCGGGTGGAAGCCCCTCACGAGCTTCGACAGGCACCTGTCCTTCTTCCCAGAAACAGCCAACCCAAATAGGTAAATTGGGGTCTCCGCCCTCGAACTCGACCCAGACGTTGGCATTCAAGGGCGGGATAGCGTAAAAGCCGACCAGTTCCCCTGCATAGGGAACACAGGGCAACGCCCAGGTCAACGGCTCGTCTGAGACCGCAGGCACTGTTACCATAATGCGGCCAAGATAGAGTGGATCGATGTTATCAAAGACCTTCCCACGATATTTACCATAAAAGCGCCTGGTATAGGGATTGCCTGAAGAGTCAAGTGTGCCAGCACTGCCAGTATTCCCCAGACCACCGGTATCAAATGTTGTCGTGATTACTCCTGGTATCATGGCTCAACTCCTGGTGTTAAACTGCCTGTCCCTTCGCGGGCCAGCGAAAAACTTTGTTTATACTGTCCCTTGCCAATCTGGTGTGAAACATTTGCGACATAATAATTGCCATCATAGGTATAGCCCACTCCACGTACGCCCACAAGACCAGGGGCCATGAGAACATCTCCATAGCGCAAGACATCCAGTGAGCCGTTGGCCGTCACTGCCGTTGCCACCGACTGATCAGTGATAGCCTGCGCTCGTGCCTGGGCGTCGATGATGCTTCCTCCCTGATAGCCAAGCCTGGTTCTGCGCACAAATGGTTGATTGAAAATCAACGGCGACATACTTGCCAGAGGCGGCACGCGTGTACTCTCGAACGTTTCAACCGGGATATCTCCTTCCACTTCTTCATCAGATACCTCTCCATACACCAGAGTAGGAGTGAGAGCGTCGTAGCTAAAACTGATTGATTCAATATTGGTTGCGGGTCCCGCATTGAATGTTAAAGCTTTTTGTGGAAGCCCAAAACGGTTGACAGGCCCCCAGTAGGCAATATTTTCCAGCGGAACCAGGCCCGGTTTGATAAAAAAGATGTAGCCATGCTTTGCTGCCAGCCCCTTGAGATAATTGCGGTCAGTTTCACTCTGCTGTGGGATATGTTCGATGGGGAGAGATACCACGCTCGCAAGGGGAGGAATGATCTGGGGAATAATCCCAAACTCGGCATATTTCTCCAGAACCAGGAGCACAATCGCTTCATCTCCCATGCCTGGGAAAGGCACTGACGTTTGTATCATATCCATCAATACGCTGAGATCTTCGCCCGTTACTGTCAACAGCATCTCTCCATTATTTCCGGGTGAGAACTGCTGATGCGTGATGATGCCATCCATGATGACACGCGGCATCGCACTCACGGTCACAATGATTACGACCCGATTGCCCGGCTGCAACAAAAAACTGCTCAGCAGGTTGTAGTCCAGGCTGACATACGGGCCGCGCTGCGCCTGAAATGTAAGTTGGAAGCCTGCCACCTCGCTCTGTGTAATTTCGATGCTTTGCAGTGCCTCCATGAGTTCGAGCGGCGCTGGCAACGGGGCAAACTTCCCGATTAATAAAGTCAGTTGGATACTTGAGATATTCATGATTGTGTCTGAAATTGCGGTGGTGATATGCGCAACGTGCTACCAACTTCGTCAGTCAGAGTAAAGGGATTCATAGCGTTGTTGGCGTCCGCGATACGCCAGAAATGTTCTGGGACACCCAGAGTACGAGCAGCGATCAGATCGAGTCGATCTCCATCCACCACGCTAACCTCCATGAGCAGCGGCATGTTCTGTCCTTGCGGCAGGAAACGCCGACGCTTATAGGTAATATGATGTCCATGCTCATCTTCGTAGATAGCATCTTCAAGCTGATAATAGCGACTGGCAGGTTCCAACATAGGAATGTCCTCCTTCAAACAAAAACGAGTGTTCAAAAACGAGTGTTATCCAGGCCAACGGCAGAGCTAGCACTGTTCGCCAGGCCGATGGCGGCCATCGACTCCTTAGCGATCTGATAAGCCATGAACAGGTTATAGCCCTTCGTTGCCAGCGCCAGGTCAGAGTAGCTGAGCGCCCGCATATTCAGCGAAACCGTGGCGCGGATCGGATTCAAATTCGTATCAAACAGCTCTTCACTGATTGAGAGCGTGTTCAGGCGCACAGGCAGTACACGGTTCGGTCCCCACACAAATAGCGTCAGAGGAGCAGCCAAGGGAGCAACTTCGAGTGTGCCCAGGGCTAATAGCACATCGTTTGCGATCACTTCCAGGCTGACAGGATAAACCAGAGTTTCGAGCAGGGACAACTGCGGATAGATCCCCAGGGTAGTTGTAAGGGGATTGCTGGCTTCTAGTTGATCTGTAGCGTCAATAAAGACCTCCAGGTCAATGGTTTCTACGGGAGCGCCTGTATAGCGTACCATCAACGAGCGTTGTCCCTCTTCACCGCCAGCTAGTTGCGGCTGAAGGGAGCGCTTGACCGTCTCCGGGTTATATTGAAACGTAATCAGCGTGGGTACTGGAATCAGATCGCGAACAGCGACGATTGCGCCCTTGAGTAAACGCGGGCCATGAGGGTATGTCGGCATAAACCACTACTCCCTTATATAAAATAAGATTTTGCAGCATATAGATAGGCATGCGGCTATGTTATCGCGTGAGAGCAAGCATGCATAGATCAAAGCTGCACTTCGTTATTAGAGAGATTCCTATGAACAGCCTGTGCGATCTGAAGCCCAATAGCGTCAGCTTGCGCATCTGCGGCTATGTGCAGATTATCAACACTGAGATGCGGTATGTTCCCACCCTGAGCTAGAGAGGGTGGCAAGCCCTGCTCGGTCAGTAAGCGTGTCAGTTCCCGCTCGACAGTAGCCGTTATGAGATGGCGCTGTGCGTATGGCACGTTGCGCAGGATCAGTTCGCCAATACGTAGGTCAATTGCTGATCGTTTCATACCATCCTCGCATTTCTGTGCTGGTTAGCGGTTTTTCCAGTTTGGCGTATTCGTGGCGGGCCGCGCGTAATAGATGCTCCATGCGAATTGGCTCCCCGGCATCGGCTGCGATGAACGCGGCATTGAGAGCAATATTACGAATGTTGCCTCCTGCCACATTCAGTTGTGCCAGCCGCTCCATATCCAGTCCTTCGGTAGGTGCCATAACCGGGAACATGCGCCGCCAGATTTCCGCTCGCTGGCTACTATCAGGGAAAGGGAATTGTACGATAAAGCGAATGCGTCGCAGAAAGGCATGATCCAATGCATCCTTCATATTGCTTGTGAGAATAGCCAGGCCGTGATAGGCTTCCATACGCTGTAAAAGATAGCTTACCTCGATATTGGCATAGCGATCATGGCTGTCCTTGACCTCACTGCGCTTGCCAAAGAGGGCATCCGCTTCGTCAAAGAGCAGGATCACGCCGCTCTCCTCGGCAATATCAAAGATACGACGCAGAATTCTTCTCCGTCTCCCCGATATATTTGCTGATCACCATACTTAAATCAATGCGATAGAGATCCAGATGGAGTTCGTGCGCCAGCACCTCGGCTGCCATAGTCTTCCCTACCCCACTTGCTCCAACGAACAGCACACTAATGCCCAGACTGCGCGAACCCTTGCGGCTAAATCCCCAGGTTTCATAGACCTGTGTTCTTTGTCGTACATGCATAGCAATCTCATCCAGGATGGCACTTTGCATATCCGATACAATCAAATCAGCCCGCGTAGCAACTATCTCGATGCGCTCTGCCAGATCATCCAACCGAGGGCGGGCTTGCGCGCGACACAGATCCCATACAACTTCGTCAAGCGCTTGTGTGGTCGGCTCCTGTCCGTACGCAAGGAGATGTTCTTGCACACTCGCGCCAATAGTATGAATGGCAGACTCATTCAAGTGAAAATGCGTAATCAGTCTACTTACTTGACCATTCAGGGATGCGGCCTGATTGCCAAGTGCAGTTTGCCACAGTGCCCGTTGTTCATCGGCTGTCGGCTTCTGGATATCAAAGGTCAGAGGCGAATGCAGAGACAACCTGAGTCGCTCCTGACTGGAAACGAAAAGCAGCCCTTTGTTCGCCTCTAGCAAGCGTGTCACGGCGCGCTCATGGGAAGTATCTGTTCTGTCCAGGTCGTGGCAATTAAGTAACAGCATACACTTACTCAGGGTTGTTTCTCTCTCCCATAACAGCAGTACTTCTTCAAGTTCGCTTGCACTGATGGGTAGCGTGCTAGCTGAGAGGAGAGAGAGGCGACAATCGATGTGAGAAGCTATCCAGGCTGCAATGTTACGCTGACTGGTCGGTTCGTTACCGCACAGTTGCACGGCTACAGGCACTTCGTGCTTGTGAGCAGCTTGTACCCAGATTGCTAGCACCTCTTGCGCAATCTTTTGCTGTGATGGCACCAGGGTAGGGTTCTCTGGGAATTGTCGAAACAAGGCCGCAAGGCGCTTGTCCTGGTAGGATATGCCTACCAGATAATGCAAGATGCGCTCGTCAATGCGTAAAGGGCTAAAGGTGAGAACACGAGCAGGCTCTACCTCGATCAGTCGCCAGTGACGTAGTGGAGCATCAGGAGCTAGCGCGGCCCAATAGGAGTTGGGCAATGCGGATAGTGCTAGATGAAAGGTGGGGAAATTCCAGTGGGGATCACCCTGAAGCGTTGCACACAGCGAGGCAAATTCGCTATCCAGTTCGGTACCTGCACATAAGAGCAGCATATCCTGCTCGAAAATGGGTGAGTTCAAACAGCGCACTCAGAGTTTCGAGCGCAGCGGGAGTCTCGTGCTCCATGATAGGGAGCGCGGCAACGTACTGGACCATCTTCTTCCGTAGTTGTGCCGCTGGCGCGTTTGAGCGTCTGGCGTACAAGTTCCAGACGCGCCGTAAGATAGTTCTTGTTCGCCTCTTCCCAACTCTTCTGGATACGAATGTCCATCGCTAGGGCACCTCCGGCCTGACATGGATGCCACGCTCGATCACAACTTTTACCTCTGGTATATCAGCCTGAGCCTCAATCAACACCACCGATGCGAAGTAGGCCATTGACAATGTGTAGGGCACTTGAAAGAAGACAGACCATAGCTTTGAGAGTTCTTCCAGACTAAGATTGAGTGGGCCAAACTTCACAAGTTCCATTTGTTCAGCCAGATTAGATGTCGATAGGTAGCTATTGTTGGCAATAGTGCTACGAATGACATCTGGTGTCAGCAAAGGCTGTACGTGCAGGGCAATAACCGTGCTACCCAGTAGCCTTTGTGGCTCCATTTCCAGCTCGGAACCATGAAACGACAACAGGTAGTACAGGTCCAGGGCCACCAGTGGTCGTTGCACCAGCCGCCCGTCGAAGCTGCGGGTTGGCAGATCGACATTGGCCCAGGCCGGATTTGGTGTTGCCTGGTACAAGAATAAGTTAATACCGGCTTTATCCTGTCCATCGCTGCTGACATTCTCAGGGCGTCTTATAGTCACGTTTGCACCAGGGACAGCCACCAGCGCAGCGTTTTGCAGCATGTCGCGCAGTGCCATTGTGACGGTTGCAATGGCGAGATAATTGCTCATCGTACACCCTTCCTACGTTGTGCGAGATAATCGTTCAGTGAAAGCGCCGGGCGCGGCGCAGGTTTCGCAACAGGTAGAGGCGCAGGTGGGGGCGTAGCTCGCACTTCGACACGCCCTATACTGACACGAATAAGCGGGGTCTGTTCCTCCTGGCTGGTCTCTTGCTCCAGTGTAGACGCTTCCGTGTGCTGAACCTCAATTGGCGCTGTAATCCGCGGCTGAATGGATTCCAGCGGAGCCAGGACGGCTCTTTCGCGAAAATGAGTTTGTATATCCTGATTTACCTCTGCAAAACGTGTGGATGACTGGCTCTCGTCAAAGCCAGAGCCTGTTTTCATGGTGAGGCCAGTACCCTGAGCGGATGAGACAAGCAATGACTGTCCTTGCTCCACAGGTTGTAGCATCGGCGCAACGGCTGCGACAGACTGACGTGGAACAACCTGCTGCTGAACAACGGCATCCAAAGCACGAGATACAGTTGCCAGTGGGAAGCCTGGCGTTGGCTGTGAGAATGGCTTACTCATGATGGGAGTAGTGAGCGTCGCAGCAGCCAGCGTTCCCGATGTGTTCACCTGCTGGTTCTGGTTTACATCCGCTGTGACTGGCTGGCTCCCGGCTGCACTCGGATACCGGGTCAGCACCTTCATGTTGCTTGACGCTCCCACTGGTGGCTCATGCTGCACTGGGGGCGTTGTCCTCTGCATCGCCGGGTCCTTATGCATGTCCATAGAAAGAACAGAGCGCGTTTCGTCACGCTCACTCTTTGCATCTGCTAAGAGAGGAGCTGACGAGAGCACAGGCATAACAAGGGGTGATGGCAGAGCGGACACGCTTTGCATTTGTACCCGGCTCTCTGATGCTTGCACAGGCTTGACACTGGTATCAGATGGCTGAAACGTTGGAGTCGCCCAGGCTGGTTCGCCATGCTTGATCTCTGCATTTGCTAAGAGAGGCGCAGATGTAGGCACGGGCATGATAGAGGGCGGTGGCAGAGCTAGCATGCTTTGCGGTTGTACCTGGCTCTCTGATGCTTGCGGAGTTGCCAATGGTGCAGTGTTAGTAACAGGGACGATTTGCTGGCCTGGCCGATGTTGTGCCGCAGAAGCCATGATGGTCCTGCCAGTATCGGGTAAGGTGAGAATTCGTTTTCTGACTCATCCACCTGCGTTTGAGCGATCAGCAGCGTGGCAGGCTCAACGGGCGGTTGAATGAGCGGTGTTAGCCCTTCAGTCGGCGCTGGTTCAGTCCAATGGAGGTCGCTCCGCTGGATTTGCGGCGTTCTACGCAACAATGATCCTGGCTGAGGAGTACGCGATGGCGCTCCCGGTGCGACCAGAATTCGTAGGCAACATAGACTCATTGGCCGTTGCTGGCTGGAGAGCAATTTCTGCTAACTCCGTCTGCGGATCGTCCCACACAAGCCAGGGCGCATCGAGAGCAACACTTGGCACCGAAGCAAACAGAGGTCGGATGAGCGGTCGAATGCCCTCCGCTACACCGATGCTCTGTTCAACAATGTTAGAAAGAAAATCACTCATCAACCTATCAACTCCAGATACAACTGCCGACGGGTTACACTCAAAGCCAGAATATCGCTTTCTCGCCAGCCATATGCCCTTGCCAGCACATGCACCTCGCGCAAGAGGCGTTTGGCCTGGGCTTCGAGTTCTGTCCAGAAAAACGCCACGATGTCAAAGATAGTAGTCCAGGTATACTGACATGCTGAACAATCTAGCGCAAATTGCATTTCAGCCTGGGGATCTTTCTCCGCAATGGCTTCAGCTAGAGCCTCAATGATCCGTTCGGGCAAACTCGCAAGGGCTATGGCTTGCCCATCATGCTCTGCTTGTAGCACACAACGCCCAAGTAAAAGCTGACGTCCCGCTTGTACATCGGTACACCCTGCCAGATCAGCAAGGTCCATGCTATTCGGCAGGCGAAAACGTAGCGTGAACGCCTCCGCCACCAGCGTAGCAATAAACTCAGTAGGTTCCGTCATGAGTAATGTTCCCATATCTAGCGTGAATTCAAGGGGTTCATTGCAGAGAGGACAGTGTACCAGGCACTCAGCCCGCGCCCCTAGAGTCATTTGGCGCAGCATGAGCAAGCGAGCATTGCGCTGTCCCACGGTCAGGACACTGAGTTCAGTTGGTGACAACTCAGGCGAAGCCAGAGCTAACAACAGCAAGGCCCGATCCACGGGATGCTTCTCCTGCCCTGCCTCCCAGGCTCAAACGATCTCATCAGATGAGAGTGCATGCATAGCCAGTTGACCATCCTTAGAGAGTGTTTGGAACGCGCACATTTTTTGCCAATAGTGAGCTGAAACCAAACACTCTCTTAGATTGCTCCATCAGCAAGGACGTCAGCGTACTGCCCGCTGTGCGTCCTTGCTATTGAGAGCTAAGATAACTTCGTTTCGGTCGGTTCGCTCACGCTGCTATCGCGATCCCAACCCTCGTTTTCCAATTTTATTGTCTGAATTGCCACAGCATTTGCGCTACCATCCAATTCTGGAAGGGCGGTATATTCCGAGACCCAGCAGCGATATACATGGTAGGCAATCACTTTCTGACCAGCCTCGTTATACAGCTCGATAGTGATATCTTTACGAAAGTCCTGAAGCGAGACTTCCTGGCCGAGTTGTCCAGCGTTGGCAAAGTCCCACACCTTGTTTGCCCATTTCTCAAATTCCAGGTCGTGCGTCACACCACGTTCCAGGGTGATCGCGCTATATTCTGTTTTGTCCCGGCGATTTACGTACCATGCTGGGATCGCCACCTTCACGGTACCGAGACCACCTGGGTAGTACGTGTCAGGCCGCCGACTTTGCTTACACCAGCAACATACTTCCCATCCCACATGACGCGAAATTTGAAATTCTTGTAAGGGTCGTAGCGGGAAGTATTGACGACAAATTGTGGAGCAGGCATACTCAACTCCTATACAGCTAATTGACCAGCGATCTGCTGGATATACAAAATCACAAACTCGGCAGGTTTCAAGGGAGCGAAGCCAACATAAATGTTAACAATGCCCTGGTTAATGTCGGATTGCGTGGTCGTTGTGCTATCGCATTGCACAAAATAAGCATCCTGAGATGTCTGGCCCTGAAAGGCTCCCTGGCGAAACAGGTCGTGCATAAAGGTGCCAATGTTGAGGCGCAGTTGTGCCCATAACGGCTCGTCGTTAGGCTCAAAGACGGCCCATTTTGTCCCTCTATAGAGGCTCTCTTCTAGATAGAGTGTCAAGCGGCGTACTGGAATATATTTCCATTCAGAACCCAGGCGGTCATCGCCTTGAAGTGTGCGTGCCCCCCAGACTACGGAACCCACACCGGTCATACTGCGCAGGCAGTTCACCCCCAGCGGATTGAGTTCCCCGTTTTCGTCGTCGGTGAGCCGGACACTCAACTGTGATATTCCTGTGAGGGTGGCATCTAGCCCGGCAGGAGCTTTCCACACGCCACGCTGAGTATCGGTGCGTGCAATCACTCCTGCGACCGCACCAGAAGGCACAAAGTCATCTAAGGAATTTGCGCGTTTGAAACGTGGGAAGAACAGGGCCGCATTTTTACTGAAGGTTCCTACGCCCGCATCGCTATTAATGCCGTCTACGGCTGCTTTCTTATTGGTCCAACTGCTCGGAGGGTCTACCAGTAGAAAAGCTCGAACGGTTCTCACAATAGACGGCGGCCTCGCCAAGCAGACCGGCATCCACATCGCCATTGTTATAGGGAGGGATGATCAACAGGTTAAACAGGTCTACTTGCTCTAAGGCATACAGTCCCTGTTTGTTCTCCTGAAATCCGTCGCCTGTGAAACTATCGACTGTGAGGTTTCCCCCATCAGAGACCTGATCGGCAGTTGCTACCCCGGTACTCGTGGTATCATCTTGCCAGATGCTTTTTCCCTTGGCCGGAGTAGCGGCATGGGGAGCAGGAATTGTAGACGGGAGCGTGGCGGCATCCGGGACGCGTACCAGGCTCGAAGAGTTGAGTAAGACGCTGCTTACCAGTTGAGAGCCTGGCTGTAAAGACAAGTTACGAAAGACTTCTAGCACATTCGCCTGGGTATCAAACACAGTGAGATCGAATAGCTCTTCTTTTTTCTGCCCAAAACGATTTTCCGCATCTTTAGCAGATGACGCTTCAATGCGAACGCGTAAATAGTTTCCCCATGAGCCTGGATATTTCGCTTCCAGTGGGAGGCCATTGGCGTTCAATGACGCATTTGTCTTTGGTGGTGTGCCTGTACTGGCACTGGCAGTGTTTTTTTTTGTGGAAGAGGCTGGTAGCGTCACCTCAGGATTGTAAAGACGCACAATAATCGCCTGGCTCCCGCCATTCAGGTAGAAGTCGTGGACAGCATCGCCAAGCGTACTACCGGACCATATACCCCCAAAAGAGCGCTCAAAGTCGGCATAGCTATTGATGGTGATGGGATCGTTTACAGGACCACGAGCAGCACGGCCAAGAAAAGCCGTAATGGATGTAGAGACTCCAGTGATCGTACGTACACCACTCGGCACCTCTTGAATATAAACCCCTGGATAACTATGAGATGGCACAACAGGCACGGTTATTCCCCTTTTCTATGTTTCATGCTAAAGAACATGAGACATTGTGTCACTCGCTGATGATAGAAATTCCCATGGGATTACCAGATAGAGCAAGTATTGTGTATAGCTCTAACTAAGATTAACACATCATTTTTTATTAAGCAACGGTCTTTCTGTATAATCGTGGAGCAAATCTAGTGGGTCAATCCGCCATTGAGTAGCCATATTTAGCGCTCATTGAGCTTGAAAAGCCTTCTTCATTATAGCAATCTATTTGCCAGTTGACCTACTAGTATTGATATAATACAGTTCTTAACTCTTGCCAAACGCCCCAAACGATGATATATTTGGGCAAACATTGAGGGAAGATGAGGGAAAACCATGAGAGGTGATTTCTCGCGGCAGACTTTTGACCCCAAAAAGCATTATCGCGGGGTCCGTATGCAGCAAGGACGCGTACAATTGGATGCCGATTGGAACGAGCAAAGCGATCTACTAAATTATTATCTTGAGACGCATCTCAAAGATGTGCTTGGTGCTGGCGGCGCACCTCAAGCAACCGCAGGCTTCAAGATCACATTGCGTAAAGAGCCTGAAGGTGCCAAAAGCAATCCTGATAACAGAGCCACGTTTGATTTTCATATCAGTCACGGTCGCTATTATGTGGATGGGGTTTTGTGTGAAAATGAGCAGAACGTGTTATTTACAGGACAGCCAGATTATCCAGAGGCCAGGCTTCCCAGTACTCTCAAGGACTACGCACTAGTGTACCTCGATGTCTGGCAGCGTCACATCACGATCCAGGAAGATCCCGCTCTGCGCGAGAGTGCGCTGATGGGTATTGATACGACTACACGTGTGCAGACTGTGTGGCAGGTGAAGATCCTTCCTCTCGGCACGCATGAGATACCTACAGACAGTAGCAAACTGAACACAGAGGATATCATCTCACTACCAGAGTGGCAAGACCTGATCAGCTACCATCGGCATAAGAGCCGCTTGCGTGCTCAACACGTTCCTCATAGTATGATGCTCGACAATCAACTCTACCGCATCGAGCTGCATGATGTACACGAACAAGAGGTCACTTTCAAATGGTCACGGGAGAACGGCTCCGTGGCTTTTGTGATTGACAAGCTCAAACTGGTAGGAAATCAGGACAAAAACAATCTCGTACAGTTTGTTGTCACGTTAAACGACCTGGGAAGAGATCTCGCACAATTGAAAAAAGGTGACTGGGTCGAGCTTGTGGACGAGATGAGCGAGTTGAGGGGGCATACCCTACCCCTATACCAAATTATCGTTGCTCCCGATGTCCATAACCGTCAGGTCACGTTAGCTGGACATTTCGCCAGGCGTCTGCAAACGTTTGAAAAGCACAAGCCAACCTATCTACTACTACGTCGTTGGGATCACGATGCCGCCCTTCCCCCTACACAAAATATCGGCGCAGTACGAATACGTGAAGAGCAATGGCTTAATCTGGAAAATGGCATCCAGGTGTACTTTGCAGCAGGCGGAACTTACGAGGTTGGCGATTACTGGCTGATCCCGTCGCGCACTCTGACTAACACCATCGAGTGGCCCTCTGATGAACATGGTCCGCTTGCCCTACCACCGCACGGCAAAAATCACCACTTCAGCCCACTGGCACTGCTTCACTTTCATCATGACCATTGGAGGGTTGTAAAAGACCTGCGTCGTATCTTTGCCCCGCTCCCAGTTGTCAGCGAACATGCGGAGAGCCTGAGCGCAGCCGAACGGCACAGAACGAGCCACTTGTTTGAAGAGTGTGTCTCCGAAGATGACTTGAGTGTAGGCGATTTGGTCGCGCTGGTCCCACGCACCAACCTGCAAGTCAATAAAGCTTCCAGTGACAATGCTCGCCTGCTTTTTGGTGTAGTTTCAGAGGTCACAAAGCAAGATGAGGGATACGCTGTGTGTGTGACGATCTATGGTCGAGCACGTTGCAAAGTCATCGGCACCATTCTAGCGGGGGATCTGCTGACTGTCTCAGATGTGGATGGCTTCGCGACAACTGCCAGGTTTGCGGACGAGATTCTCAGTCAGGGATCGATTATCGGTAAAGCGCTCGAATCCTATGAAGCAGAAGATCCTGATCTACCGGGCATCATTGATATGCTGGTTACGCTTTAGTAGGGTACGCATTGCCTCAGCAAAAATCTTACTTTCCACGATGCTCAGTGTTTTGTGGAACTGAAGGAAGGCAGCCCCTCCGCCCAGTCGCATCATCATTGCCAGGCTTTCCTCAAAGCAGTCATACGTCTGTGTGAAGTCGCCTGTCCAAGAAGCGATATACCCTAAGGCGTTGAGCGCATGTGTGGTACCATGCTGATTCCCGAACCCTCGACAGATGGCCAGACGCTTTTCCTCTAATGTGCGTGCAGTCCGCACATCACCCTGATGGTACACCTCAAAACAACCCGGACTACCATCCACTTGGAGGACTGATCGAGACGATTCTTTCCCAACATACCTCAGATATCAATTCAGGGCGAGCGTATCAGAAGTTAATCACCACATTTTCTACCTGGGAGGAAGTTCGAGACGCGCCCACCGATCAGATTGCGGAAGCGATCAAATCGGGTGGATTAGCAAACGTCAAATCAGTGCGTATTCAGGATGTCTTATACACATTGACGGAGCAGCAAGAGGCACAGGGAGGAAGCAAAACTTTGGCTGAATATCTTGCTGCTGAACTAGCAAAGCGCACGACGGAAGACGCCTGGCACTATCTCCAGAACCTTCCAGGAGTTGGACCAAAGACAGCCGCGTGTGTCCTGATGTTTCATCTTGGTCGCGAGGCACTGCCAATTGATACTCACGTTCACAGGACGGCCCAACGGTTAGGATTGATAGGGTCAAGGGTGAATGCAAACCAGGCTCATATTCCTGAACAGTCCTGATCTGGGAGAGGCAGATTCGTATTTTCAATACAGCTATGGTAATCTACTTCCCAGAAGTCCATATAGCACTGAAGGAAACACAGACAAGTGCCTATACACATCGACGACCTGGCATTCTTACAACTGGCACAGCTCGCTGATAGCGCTCTACCGATTGGCTCAGCCGCTCACTCTTATGGGCTGGAGACGCTGGTCGCAGAAGGATTGCTGACCGTCGAGCACCTTGAGGTATTCTTGCGCGACTACCTGCGCGAGTCGGGCGAGCTTGAAAGCGTTTTTTGCCGACTCGCCCATAGGCTGGCCACCGAGAGCGACCAACAACTTTTCACAACACAATGGCTGGCACTCAATAACCGTCTGAGCGCGTTCAAAGTGGCACGCGAAAGTCGCACGGCCAGCGCCACACTTGGTCGCCGTTTCTTGCAACTCGTGCACAATCTGACTGATCAGCCAATACTCAGCCTTGCTCAACAAACGGCAAAAACCAGCGGCACAGATATCCATTATAGCCCCGCCTTTGGCCTGGTCGGTGGTATACTAGCAGTAGAGGAAACGGTGTCTGTGCTGGCATATCTCCACCAGTCATTGCTCAGCCTGGTTTCAGCCTGCCAGCGCCTGATGCCCCTGGGACAAAGCCAGGCCAGCGCTATTATCTGGCGACTCAAACCGGTGTTACTAGATATAGCTTGCCGCAGTGAGATAACCGCACACCATCCTGAAGACATTGTTGTTTTCACGCCCCTCATCGATGCAGGCAGTATGCGTCATCCTCATCTGCCAACCAGGCTCTTTATCAGCTAATATTGCCTTGCATTCAGATGAGAAATGTGCCAGAGCACATTTCTAGCAACCTCCGCTCCGCCACATGAGCCGAAAGCTAGAAGCGATAGCTTCGTTTGTGGCGGTCTAAGAGAGTGAAGCGTCAGCTTCGTTTCTGACAGCCTAAGAGGAACGAGAGTTGCTGATCTGCCTGGCTGACTGCGCAGCAGTAGCGGCGACAGCCGCGTTGCTAGGCGGAATAAGAACGCGTTTCTGAATGCTTATGGGTATAACAAACACAAGCCATATGTTGCTCGCGTCGATCAACCAGACGCCCATGTGAAAAGATAGGTGCAGAACGCAGCGTGGACACACAATTTATCCCGCAGCCAATGGCGCATAAGCAAAACGTCGATGGGCGCTTGAGCCTGGATTTCGCTTACGCTACGGCTGCTCGACAAACCAGGCTGGTACGTTGTGAACAGCAGCCGCCATTAAAGGTCATCCGCGCATTTCCTCTGACGACGGGTGGCGTCCTGGTGCACCTGCACAATCTTTCAGGAGGAGTGCTCGCGGGAGATCAGTTGCATCTCGACGTCATCGCCGGAGCGCACACCAGCGTACAACTCACCTCTACCAGCGCAACGCGCATTTATCGCAGTCCTCCACAGACGCCTGCGGCCCGGCAAAGCAACTACATACAGATTAAAACCGGGGGACTCTTAGAATATCTGCCCGATCCAGTCATTCCTTTTGCTGGAGCACGCTACCAGCAACACACGACCATCGAGTTGGATACAGATGCGGGCCTTTTCTGGTGGGAGACGCTGGCACCTGGTCGTACGGCGCGTGGCGAACTATTCGCCTACGAGCAGCTCCAGATCAGCCTGGTTATTAGTACGCAAGGGAAACCATTAGCCATAGAACAAAACAAAATCGAGCCACAACTGCGTCCACCGACATCCCCGCCACGTCTTGGCCCGTATACCTATACAGCCAGCTTTTATATCTGTCGGGTTGGTCTGCAAGCTCACGTCTGGTCGAGCCTGGAACGAACACTCAGCATGTTAGCCCATCAGCTTAGTTGCCCAGGAGAAACGATCTGGGCCGTCAGCACTCTGGTTGCTCATGGGCTGATCGTGCGTGCACTAAGTTGCCGGGGACGCGATATTAGCGCTGGCCTCTACATGTTCTGGCGAGCAGCCAAATTAGCACTTTACGAACAGGAGGCCATTCTACCACGCAAAATATAGTTTCAATCCCTCAAGTGGGGGAGTGATAGAACATGGATTTTTAAGGAGGTTTTCCCTTGTATCTTACCTCACGCGAACAAGAAAAGCTTTTACTATTTGTGGCCTCTGAACTGGCACGTAAACGCCAGGCGCGTGGACTCAAACTCAATTATCCAGAGGCCATCGCCATCCTCTCCGCCGAAATCATGGAAGCGGCCCGTGATGGCAAAAGTGTCGCTGAGATTATGACCTTCGGCACCACTATACTGAAACACGAAGACGTCATGGAAGGCATCGCCGATATGCTTCACGAAGTACAGGTTGAGGCGACGTTCCCGGATGGCACCAAGCTCGTCACCATCCACGATCCCATTCAATAGGAGGCAGAGCATGAAGCCAGGAGAATACTTACTCAACGAGAACGCAGGCGAAATTGCTGCCAACATGGGACGCGCTACCGCAACGCTTCTCGTCAAACACACGGGAGACCGTCCGGTACAGGTCGGTAGCCACTACCACTTCTTCGAGGTCAATCAAGCACTTCAATTCGACCGCCCGGCTGCTTACGGCATGCGTCTGAACATCCCGGCAGGGACAGCCGTGCGCTTCGAGCCAGGCGATGAAAAAGAGGTCAGCCTGGTAGCCTTTGGCGGCGCACGTGCCATTTATGGTCGTGACATCTCCCCTGGCTAAAGCCTGACACTTATACAGAAATCCAGACGTTTGAAAGAGAGGAGCAAGAAAGAGCAAAGAAGAATATATAATATAGCAAAAAAATCTGATCTGGCATTTCCTTCCCTCCATTCCCCTGACGTACAGTCTTGCTAGTAGGTTATACTGGGAAGCGAACATTGCCAGAAAATAATCTCTTCCTGACGGTGCCAGATCTGCTGTAGTTGAAGAAGAATTTCAGACGATGGTTTTGCAGGAGGCCCAACCGTGGATGCTAGTGGAGAATATCCCAAAGGGAGACAGAAAGAAACGTCTCATTCAGAAAAAGAATTTACAATAAAAGATGCAGAAGGAGACTTATTGAGAAGATTATTATTTAAGCGGAATATGGATCGTAAATTTGACAAATTGGAAGAAAAATTTGACGCAAGGTGGCGAGATCTCGCTTCGATAGGAGATAGGGTGAATGACTTTAACTCAAAGGTATCAACTTTTAGATCAAGGATAAATAAGTTTAAGAGCAGGGTAAATGATTTTCGTAGCAAGGTAGCCGACTTTGCCTTTGAAACAACTGAGTTTAGCGCGGGAATAACTGGACTTAATGCAACGCTAGATGGCTCTTCTAGGGAGTGGGACGACAAGATTGTGGAGTGGGACGACAAGATTGTGGAGTGGGGCGACAAGATTGAGAAGTGGAGCAACAGGATTGAGAAGTGGAGTAAAAAGGGGGAAAAGTGGAACAAAGAGGTTGTGGAATGGGACAAGAGGTTTAGGGAGATGAGCCAGTCCTCTTCTGTGGAGAAGCACCAGCCCCTACCAGAGAGGCTAGCAGACTGGGGAAGATTGGAAAGTGGACTCAAGACGTTTGAGGAAGAACTTCCGAAGCTGACATTGTCAGTTTCTACTGCGGAGCAGAGACTGAAGGACAAGATATCGATGTTGGAGAGGACAGAGGAGGCAGTTTCTACTGCGGAGCATGAACTTACGGGACAGCAAGAAACTTTAAAGCAACAGAACCTTTTAATGAACGAAATGATGGAGAAAATGATCTCATTTGGGTTATGAAGTAGCGCGATAAAGATGCCTCATTTATTAAGCGTCTCAAGTCTTTTGTGGAGATACTTGAGACGCTTCGTTATTACGCAATACTATACGCAGCAAAATGCCCCGTATCATCCCGGCTTCGACGCTAGGACTGTAAGTAACCGTAGCAATCGATCAAGCTTTTATCTTGTATCTCAAAGAGATTATTCACATGTTGCTCAAGCGTATCAACGCGTTGCTCCATTCCTTCAAAGCGACGATCAACGCTCTTCTTAAGCTCCCTGGTATTTTCTTCTTGTCGAGAAACAAGACCGAGAAGAATCGTGATATTCTCATTAATTTCTTTCAAATTGAATGCTTTCGCAGAGGGTATACTTTCTGCTGCCTTTCTCTCGTCAAACAGGCGTTGTAATTCTAAGGCAGCTACTTTTCGTTCTAGCGCGGTTAGTTGATCATGAGTCGACACTGCCAGTACTCCTTCTCTCAATGTAAGTAAACACACGTATTTCCAATTTCAAAAGGAAAAACCGTTGTCCATCTTCCAGTATAACAAATTCATACAGAACTTTTATAGGGGTATAGAGGTAAAGTATTCTGATCCAGAAGTGGAATATCTGGCATATCCAATGGGGAATGAAACACTCTGTGCTTCATTCGACCCTCGGTAGGCCATAGAATACCTGGACAGAGGTTGTATGATAGTACCCGTACATCCCTTGTCTCTCTACTATGTGAGATAGTGTTTGGTTTCAGTTCATATTACCTTCCATTCAGATGAGCCGAAGGCGCACTCCGCTCCGCCACATGAGCCGAAGGCTAGAAGCGATACTCTTGATAGACAGTCAGAAACGAGGCTAGCGCCTCTATCCTTCGGATCATCTGACTGAAAAGAGTGCGCTTCGTTTGTGGCGCTCTAAGAGGGTGAAGCGTCAGCCGCTGATCCGATGAGTTGACTGCGCAGCAGTAGCTGCGACAGCAGCGTTGCTCATCGGAACAAGAACACGTTTCTGAATGCCTATGGGTATCAATACTGACGAAACGTGTGCGCGTTCCAAACACTCTCTGAGAAGCTTTATCTGCTCACATTGTCAGACTGGACACATTTTGCTATAGTAACAGTGTCACCATTCGGGATGTTCTCACTTGACAGCTTAACCATCCACGAGAGACAAATAGAATACTAGAGAGGACTCCAAAGGAACTACTTATGCATAAAAAGGTCTTATTTGCCTTGATCGGCTTTACACTTTTAACTGTTTTGCTCTCTGCTTGCCGCATCATTGACGCTAGCACGATCCCTCAGAACCCTAAAGCTACAATGGGTATCAATAACTTTATCATCTCAGCCTTGACGATCAAGAAGGGACAAAGCGTTGACCTCGTCGATACCGTAGCGGCAGCGCACGTCATCGGCAACGGCCAATGGGCAAACGGCAAGGCCGAACCCGGTACCGAAACTGGCGCACCAGCAGTCTCCCTCAGCTTCTCGGGCAATGAAACGAAAACCATCGGCCCTTTCAATAGTGCTGGTGTCTTTCATATCTACTGTAGCATACACCCGGGTATGAATCTCGTTGTGACTGTCCAGTGACGAGACGCATTCATACCCAGATTTCAGCAGCAGCAATCTCTCTCGCGCAAAGCACGAGAGAGATCTTTTTTAGGTAGTGCATAGTACTTTTATGGTAGCTTTTACGGTCCACAATGCAAGCTTTCACGATGAATATGCTATACTATGCCACAGTGTTGTACAGTGATAAAGGTACATTCAGTTTTATGCAACCACCAATTGAAAAACAAGTCAAAAACGGCGCTTCTGCCTTTCTCTATCTCAAGTGTGGAGCGATCCTTTCGCTCTTCTTATTGAGCGCGCTTATCGTTGCCTGCAGTACCAGTGGCACACCGACAACAGCCAACCTGAGCGAGCCAACTGTCACCGTGACGATCCAGCTTGGTAATAGCGATCAATCACCTACGCCAACGGCTTCGCCTTATTATTGCGGAGCCTGGGTGACTAACGCAACCCCCTCCTCCGCAGCGGGTACTGTGGTCGTCAACGCAAAATTCACGCAGAACGTCAACGGAAACCCTGTAGGCATTGGAGATGCCACCGCTCAAGCCACTGTTCTGTGGGCTGATGGCACCAGCGAAGCGCTTTCCGTCACGACCACCAGCGATGGCCTGGCGATCTTTGATGTTGCTCTTCCAACAAACACTCAAGGCTTGCTCAACAAGGAAACGCTGGTCACTATCACCTTTGCCAAGGCAGGTATTCCCACGTGTACCGTAGATCAAGCCAGAGCCGCGTATTTCGTGGTTGTTCAAGGCACGCCGATGGTAACGCCGACTGCAACAATCGGTCTACCAAACCCTGTCGGTGGCAGGCGCAGAAAGCCCTAGCTAACATAGGCCGCTCTAACTAAAAGCTGACAGGCGCTTTTTTCGACTTGGTGCTTCGGCCCAATCAGGCAAAAAACACTGAGGTATCAGAGACGGTTGTACTCTCTGTACTTTGAAAAAGCGCCTGGATGGTCACATTGGTCTGGATAGTCACGACTGCGGTCTGACCTACATTCGTTATTGTCGTACTTGAAGCCTGTTCAAAGCTGTGATGTATCGCGACAGCTTCGGTTGTTACCCCTCTCGATATCGTCTCTGCCTGAGTAAGAATGATCGTTCTCCCCAGCACATGTCGAATTACCTCCACATGTGATGATATACAAAAGTCGGAAAATGAGATAATCACGGGCGTCTGATGATCAACTTGTGAGATGGCACCAGTAGAGCGGGTATTATGGCATTCTAACCTACCTATATGGGCTGTAAACGGTCCCGCCATCGGCACAGCTATAGCCAGTTCTCCTCTCGCAACCAGTGTCACCATGCAGAACATGATTGCCATCGAGCAACCACAAACAGACCAGAATAGCGGACGACTCCTGATTTTTTTCTCCGGTTGCCAGGCTATGACATAGCTACTTCCGATGATCCCCAGGACCATTCCGATGCCAAAACCGCCCAGCACTGTGACCAGTGAAACGAGAGACAGGACCACACCAACAGCTCCGGCCACCAGAGCATGATCAGGAGCCAACAGGTCAACGAGTCCCATTGCGCAGAGCAGTCCCGCAACCAGGAGTCCTGCCCACGGGGTACTTACTGGCAACATGTCGCTCTGGAGCAAACTAACAGGCTCCCAGAGCATGAGTAAGCTCGCAAGAAGGACACAAAAGGCTCCCCAGCATGGGCGTTGCTGGCACCAGCGCCGGATACCCCGCCAGAACCTCCCTAGCGCCGTCTGGGGATCTCTGTGGCGTGATCTGGCATGAGCCTGTCCTGAACGAGGTGTCGCAGGCTCTCCTCTTATCAAACGCGTGATCATGTGCTACTCCTTATATATGCTATCATTTTCTACGAGCGTTTAAACGGTCTCTGTCCTTCCCGGGAAAATGTTTGGGAATGGACGCAGAAACTCGTTTAAAGGGAACGAATGATAATCAGGCAGGTTATATTTCTTTGCATGCAAGATGAGATGATATTGCTATGGGTATGTGTAAAGCGGTGACGCTTCTTTCTTCTCTTAATCGGTAGCACACACATGATCTGATAGGACTATAGGACCTGAAATGAGACATGGCTCATGACCTCCCACACGGTACAAAATCCTGTATAAGAACTTCCTCATACTCACCTCATAAGCGTAAGACCGGTATAAGACATCACGCTATTCCGTATAATATCCAGAATTATGTATAAGATTTTTCTTTTCCTCTATCTCTCTACATTGCAGGAGCGCGCACATATGGCTATTCACTCCAATTGAAAGCGCGAAGTTCCGTAGGAGATGACCGCAAGCACATCACCCTATACTGCTTATAGATGTTGTGAATGTAGGAGCATCGCACTGCACAGGTGTCTTTCCCGGCATCTGGCAGACAGAAGCCCGGCACTCTGCCAGGCGACTGGAGTTGATGAAGTCGGTATGCGAAGTGGTACAGATGATGGAAACGCTTCTCGTACGTTCATTTGAAAGATGTAAGGGGGATTGTATTTGTGGGGTATGAATCAGTAACACCGTCACTCGCCGACCAAAAAACTGCTCACCGCCACCCAGACGACCGCGAGAGCACGTGGACAGAGCCAGCAACACTGGCAGCAGTGCAGAAGTCACGCACAATGCTACGCTCACACTCTTATGCACAACCAGACCATTGGCAACAGAAAAGGACGATAGTTGGAGCGTACGACCGGGCAGAACCATCGGCCCAACTGGTAGCAAGGCGCAATACCTTGATTGCGGCAGTGCGTATCGCCTTCGGGGTACTGTGGGCCTGTGATGCCTGGTTCAAATGGCAACCGGCCTTCATCACCAACTTCGCACAGTTTTCTACACAGTCGATCAATGGTCAGCCCCCCGTCATTAGCGCATGGCTAACATTCTGGAGCCATGTAGTCAGCCTGAATGCACACAGCTTTGCCCATGGCGTGGCTATCGGTGAGACATGCATCGCCCTGTGCTTGATCTTTGGAGCCTTCACGAACCTGGCATGCAGTGCAGGCATCCTGCTCACACTCTTGAGTTGGGCAACACTGGATGGTCTGGGGGGACTCTTTGGACGAGGAAGCATCGACATCGGCCTTATTATCGTCTACGTGCTGGTCTTCCTTGGCCTGATACTGAGTAACGCCGGGCAGACCCTGGGAGTGGATCGCTCCCTGTCAACAAAACTGGGACGCTGGACGTTTCTAGCAACTGGTCCCATGCAGTAATCATGACACAAGATGCGTACCAGCAGGCCCACGCTGGGCATGCGAGTGCGCATAGTCCGAGAAGGTGTTTGTTAAGAGCACAATGTTCTCTGATGGTGAGCCGACCGGCAAACACGTTCTGAGAGGAGCATCTATGTCGTACAATGAGGCATCAAGATTTTCTGGCAGCATGGGGCCAATACACCCGGCTATGGGTCCTGGCGGCTTCATAGAAGGTAGGCCAGAAGCAGCATATGGCTATGGCCGCAAAGACAAAGCGCGTGAGCAGGAACAACCATTCTTGCATGGCGAAGCCCTGGCGCGTGATCCGGCGGCAGAACACTATGGCCCCTGGATTGTACTGGGCTTTGCGGCTGCATTTTCCCTCTTCCTGATTTTCATGGTCCTACTCGGACAAGAACCGGGGAAAAGCTTCTTTCTCAAAGGCTCATCCGACATCTTACAGTTTGTAGGAGAAGGGCTGGGCTTCGTCTTCTGTATGCGCATTGCGCTGCGGTTACGCAACGTTTCTGCTAATCTGCGCCGCGAATTGTTACAAAAAAGCGCAGAACGTCGTTCGCCAAATGAGTTAGCTGCAGCACACTCTGAGGCACAGGCTGCACAGCGTGCATTCATCGCCTGGAGCTTGCTGGCTATCGGTATTGCCCTGTATGCCAGTGGTCAGGCCGTATGGACCAGCTATGATATACGCATGAATAGCGCCGATGTGCCATTTCCTGGTCTCTATGATACTGGTTTTGTACTCTCTTACCCGTTCTTTCTGCTCGGCACATTGTTATTGACACGGCGTAACAAAGCATCAGTTGGGCGCATACGCCTGATCCTGGATGCTCTGGCGGTCATTGGCGCATCGCTGGCACTCTCCTGGTTCTTCCTGTTAAGTCCATTGATTGCCGGTCTGGCACAGGCACCCAGCACTGGCGCAGCCTTTCTCTCTGTCTACTTCCCAACTGGAGACTTGTTCCTGGTTGCAGTTGGCGCGTTTCTTATGTTCAGTCCACTGGCGAGTCGCGCACAACAACCCGTCTTCATGCTTCTCTGTATGGGCCTGTTCTTCCTGGCGATTACCGATAGCCTGCTATCGTTCTATTCGCTCTCGAACAACTTCAACACCGGTACTGTACAAGATGTCTTATGGCCGCTGAGCATGGCACTGATCGGGCTGGCCGCTATTGAGTACCCACGCAGCGTGGCACGCGAACAGGAACAAGTTGAACGCACGAAGAATGCCGGTCTCAGTATCTCTTCGCTACTGGCACCGGGACGCTTCGCACAACTCAGCGCGACCGCACAAACCATTGCGCCATTCATCCTGGTCATCGCCACCTGTGCCCTGTTGCTCACCAACGTGGCAACACGCGGTGGTAAAACCCTGCTGCAAGCCGACGTGGTGGCGTTAGCGTTGATCTTGATCGTGATTGCGCGTCAGGCCCTGACCCTGTTGGAAAACAACCGCCTGACCATGCAGATGCGCGGCGAGCTGGTGATCTCACGCCGCGAACTACAGGTAACACGGCGCGAAGCTGATGAGGCAACGCGCACTGCCCAGGATAAACGTGCTATGGATGAAGGCGTAGCGGCGCTACGTGAAGTGCATGCGCGAGTGGCGCGAGGAGACCTGGCAACACGAGCACCCACAGTCCCTGGGCCACTGCTACCAATCGCCATCAGCCTCAACCTGATGCTAGATCGACTCAGCGCCCTATCATTACGCGGATCAAAATACGATCAGATCGCGCATGATTGCCGGTTACTGCAAGAAGGAGTGGAGCGCTTAGGGCAAGGCTTAGCTCCCTGGCCGGTGAATCAGCCCCCACCAAAGAGCGCGGCAGAGCTACATTCGATCTTTCTCAGCCTCTCACACTTACAACGTATTCAGGAGAGTCAATGGCGGCGAACGAGTGGCGCACTGGAGTCTATTAGTACTCTTACCCGGCGCATACGCGATGCAATTAGCGACCTCAAGCACTCATCGACCTTCAACGAGTTAGCGACGGCGAGCTTTGAACGCATGAGTCTCGACCGCGTTGCACGCGAGATTCACTTGCTGGAGCAGCAACTGCACAATACGCTGAACCAGATCGCGCAAATGAATCCACGCCCAGAGTTGGAAGCAGCACAGTCAGCCCACCATCCAGAGCAAGGAGACAGAGTGTATTCACAAAACGGCTACGGACGCGCAAGAGAGCACAATGCAGAGCCGCATCAAGTACCTCAGGAGCACAATCCGTACAACCCTTACAGTCATCGCATGGCGCAAGCATATCGTATGCAGAAAGTCCCCATGGAGGAATAATCCAACACGTGTGTCACGGCACCCCAACATAATGGGGTGCCCAGAGCGGTATAGCAGGGGAAAACGAGTTCAGCAGATAGCATGGAAGCGGAGAATGCATATTCGAAAATTGCTTATATTGCCTTGCATTCAGATGAGAAATATGCGGAAGCATATTTCTAGCAGCGAGAGCGGCGTTTCTGAATGCTTATGGGTATGAGATGAAAGTTGCACGTACTCTCCGGCACCCAAAGCAATTTCCGATTGTAGTGGGGCGTCCTGGCAGAAACCAGGCCAAGTGCCCAGAAAAGGCAGAACAAGATGGACAATAAAACATACAACGAGGCTCGCGAGGAGACAACATCGTTTTGTCTTGGACATCCTCCTCACCCCTTGCAAGCCGGGGAGATTGTCTGTCGCATCTGCGGAACCCTGGCAGCAGGGGCCAGCCTGGGACACTACCAGGCACAAAAGCTCCTGGGAACAGGGAGAAGCGGGCAGGCGTACCTGGCCGCTCACCAGCGCTCAGGTCAATCAGTCGTGATCAAACTCTTTCCGCAAGATCCAGCGAGGCATCCATCTATGGGACGCTGCGCGGCGTGAAGTACGTGTGGTTACGGCGCTGCGCCACAATGCCATTTTGCCCGTCTTCAGTTGTACAACCTGGAACCCTGACAATACAAGCCAGTCGGGCTATGAATGGCAACCGGGACGTGAACAAGATGGCTATCTGCTCACGCTGTGTCAATATATCCCTGGCACATTCAACAACTTTATCGCCCACTATCAGCAAAAAGAGATTCAGAGAGCATTGTACGAAAAGGGTATCGCCCCCATCGGTATCTTGATGAATCTCATTCAGCAAATAGGTTCAGCTTTAAGTACTGCCCATGCGCGAAATATCGTGCACGGCGCACTCATACCGCACAATATTCTGTTAGCGAGCCAGGAGCGCCTCTGGATAGCGGATTTTGGCCTGGCACGCTTGCATCCACCCACGGCACCCTATTTGCCTCCAGAACTCTATGCCGCCAGCAGTGCCAGTGTGCATACAGGAGACACGAGCGCGTATTGGCATACAGTCACACCTGCCAGCGATCAGTATATGTTCGCAATCTTATGCCAGCAATTATTCTCACGCATACTGCACCCAACCGATTACGAATATCTGCATCCTGTACTCCAGCGCGCGACACAACAAAGGCCAGCACATCGTTATCCGAATGTCGAACTCTTCGTCCAGGATCTACTCGCGCTGACCATGAATACACCGCCATCGCCTCCTGTACGAGATCACGCACCCGAACGTTCCGGAGGAAAGCTGGATAGATACAGCTCAATGACACCTGCACCATCTGGCAGTAGAGCCATGGCGATGACGCCAGTACTGCCACAGCCAGCGCTACGGCAGCAGTTTGCCAGCCCTTATACGCCAGCGCCAGCACAGCCGTTCGCCCCGCTCACGCCGACGCCTCAAGCCATCCCGTTGACGCCAGGTGCATTGCTCACAACCAATGATTGGGAGAAGCGCGGCGATAAGTTCTTCACGATGCATGACTACGAAGAGGCATTGAAGGCTTATCATCACGCATTGGAAGTGAACCCGCAGAAGGCTTCGCTCTGGCTGGCAATGGGTGACACCTACTTTGCCCTGGAGCGCTATAAAGAAGCTCTTATGGCCTACGAGCAGGCAGTGTATCTGAATCCCAACGAAGCGCAAGCCTGGTCAAGTCGCGGCACGGTACTCGACGCGTTGGGACGGCATCAGGAGGCTCTGGACTGTTATGAGCGCGCCGAGCAACTACACTAGACGGACAGGCAATCTACTATGAAATACGAGAACAATGCAAAGTGGCATGGTCATGATGTGCGCGATGTGCAGAGAGTCGCAAGTTCATACACAGCCTTCGACACATTAAATAGTCTACGTTGACAAATACACCAGAAAGATCATAAAGTGTAGTTTATTAATAAGAGGAATATTTCTTGTACGTTGTTTTATCTACACATCATCATTGCATTCATTAGAAAGGACGGAACACCCATGGATGAGTCGCTTAAAAGCGGAGAGCCTGTTGAGCAGACGGAACCAACAGTATTGGCTGAACAAGAACGCAGAGATGAGCCACCCGAAATAGCAGGGAGTACATCAACAGCCATCAACTATACATTGCGTTTCACAGGTTGGCCCGCCATCCCCCAGTTAGCAACAATCGCGGTAGCATCAGCAGTCTATATCGTATTATCTTATCTATCCATCGGCATCCCTTCGCTCTTTTTTGGCGTGAGTTCAATCTTTATTGCCATTGGCTTTGGCATCCCGTTCGCGCTCTGGTTTGGCGTGTGGGCATTCGTCATCGCCTATCTAGGCAACTTTCTGGGAGCTGGTATTTTGTCACCACAGCCGCTACCACTCCTGGTAGCCCTCCCCTTTGGAACGACCGACTTCATCCAACTGTGTTTGCCGATGATCTTATATCGCCTGTTTGCCAGACGTTTCGGTGTAAGCCCTATCGGCAAGGATGTGTATACACTACGTGGTTTTCTCTTCTTCCTGCTCTGTGCAGTGCTGCCCAACAACATTATTGGCGGCTTGTATGGCAACGCAATCCTGGATTGGGGTGGCATCAATACATGGAATACGCTTATCCCAAGCTGGTTGGTCTGGTCCTCCACAAACATTATTGTGACGATTATCATCGGATCAATCCTGCTTGCGACATTGGGTCCAATTGTTGAACGCTTTGGCTTGACAACACGCAATGCGTTGAACTAACACCCATAGGCATTCAGAAACGCGTTCTTCTTCCGCCTGACAACACAGCTAGCGAGCCTCTTATGCAGTCAGAAACGAAGAGCCAAGACGCCGCTACGAAGATTGTATTCGATATTAGCGATAAGATAGTCAAGTAGGGCGGAAGGGATTGAAAGCATCCATGCAAAGCTTTTAACCCTTCAGGAAGCAAGACCCGAGATGATTGAAGGGGTATTATTTACCTTCTTCGGAACCTGTTTCCTGGTCAGTTTTCTTAGGAGATACGAGCGTATTCAGAGCATTCACAAGTGCGGGAGCCAGAGCTTCTGCCAGCGCGGGAGCCAGAGCTTCTGCCAGCGCGGGAGCCAGAGCTTCTGCTAATATGGCTGTCTCAAATGATGGTGCCTGCAATACAGCACGTACTGATGGACTTAGCGAGGCCGTTAACTCTTCAGCCAGAGCCGCCGTGATGGCATCTTTTGTTGCTTTCGGATACGATGCACCCTCAATCAGCTCTTTAATAAGTGCTTCCACCATAGGATCTATAAGATCTCGCATTGTTGATTGTCCAGAATGAGTTGTCATGATCATGCTTTCCTTTCCGTTGGGGTCGCCAAATCAGGAGCGCATTGAGCAATTTGTGTTGGATAGAAGTCTTTGAAGTGAAGAAACGAGTGACCGTTCGCTTCAAAGACCTCATCATTGCACTAAATAGCAACAAGCCTCATACTTCGCGAGTGTCAGGAGAGGCGAATATGTGCTATACTGTCTCCTTCTCTCGCTCCTGGCGGGACATCAGGGCCGCCAACACGAGAGGCTGGATACCTTCTCCACGCTCTTCGCGCTCCTCACGACGAGACATCAGAGCCGCCAGCAGCAGAGGATGGATACCTTCTCCACGCTCTTCCTGTTCTCCACGGCGGGACGCCAGGGCCGCCAACAGCAGAGGCTGGATACCTTCTCCATGCTCCCTGCGCTCTCCACGGCGGGACATCAGAGCCGCCAGCAGCAGAGGCTGGATACCCTCTGTGCGTCCCTCTTGCTCTCCACGGCGGGACACCAGGGCCGCCAGCAACAGAGGCTGGATACCTTCTCCACGCTCTTCGCGCTCCTCGCGACGAGACATCAGGGCCGCCAGCAGCAGAGGATGGATACCTTCTCTGCGCTCTTCGCCGCCTTCGCGCTCCTCGCGGCGCGCCATCAGGGTAGCCAACAGGAGGGGCTGAATACCTTCTCCGCGCTCTTCGCGCTCCTCACGACGAGACATTAGGGCCGCCAACAGAAGGGGCATTTCCTCGACAGTACCTTGCTCGCGACTTTCAGATGCTCGCTCTCGTACAGCTGTAGGCATAAAAATCTCCTTTCAGGATATCTGTTCTATACATTTGTTTTCTCTCTATCTGTGAGAGGATCATGAGGAACACGAGAAAGGTCCTGGCTCTGTTTCAAGAGAGAACTCCGAACCCTCATTTGTATTCCCTTCACTATTATAGAGAGTGTATAAAAACACATGATCAACAATTATGTATATACTCGGTCTGCTTTTTCACTGCGCAAGCGTTAGCATTGAGCATTTGCTAGAGGCATATATCACATGCTCCCTGGATACGCGCATACTTCAGGGCAAATTAATCAGGAAAGGGTCAATGATCTCAGGTACAGGCTATCAGATCTGACACAGTAGGCCAAAATAGTGGTTTCTCAGAGTCAACCTTGCTATAATAGACACAAGTATTAGATCTGGCCGTAGCTTTTCCTTCGGCAGCTATAATACCTGAGCGCAAAAATGAAGCGGTTCTTTAGAAACCTGCGAAAAAATAGCTTGCAGGTGCTTGAAAAGCGAGATATCCAGCTTCTCACAATTGCTATCGATGTGCACTGTTCGTAGATAGTTGATTTATATATGTATATGTGTACATTAATGAATAAATATGCATTTGCCAGGAGAAAGACCAATGCAGGACAAAAGTTTTTTGCAAGCTATGCAAGATCTACAGGATAGGATATCCGGCAATATTCAGGAATCACTCCATCATATGCTTCTGCATCGTACTACGGCGACCAATGCTGCTCTGGAGATCCAGGATGAAAAAGTGCGAGCAGTTGTTACCAACGAGCTTATTACGGGTCAGATTATCGCCTTATTAGCACTTATGAGAGATTTACACATCCTCAGTGAAACACAGTACGATGAGTTCACCACCTACCTTCAGCGTTCTCTTGCTTCTCAATATGGCGATTTTACCATGTGGAGTGACCCTAGAATGACTGATTCAACCGAGCTGAGTTGAGAGGGACAGTTCTGTTATAATTTAGGGCAGTAGTCAACGACAATATATCTGAGCAGTGTATACGACTCAGGGCAAATACGTTCCTGTCCTGTCATGATTGGCCCTGCTCACCGCAGAAAGGATGTATCGTTCTATGCCTGAAACGAATGGCTCGACAAGGTATAATAGTCGCAGCAAAACTATCACCGAGGGTGCTGTACGCGCACCAAATCGCGCGATGTTGCGCGCAGTCGGCCTGACTGATGAGGATTTTAATAAACCCCTGGTTGGTATCGCCAGCACCTGGAGCGAGATCACGCCGTGTAATTCACATATCAATCGCCTGGCTGAGAAAGTCAGAGAGGGTGTGCGTGTAGAAGGTGGCGTGCCACAGATTTTCGGTACGATCACGGTCAGCGATGGTATTTCTATGGGTACCGAGGGCATGAAGTTCTCGTTGCCCAGCCGCGAGGTGATCGCTGACTCCATTGAGCTGGTCAGCAATGCGCAACGCTTTGACGGGGTCGTAGCTATCGGCGGCTGTGATAAAAATATGCCTGGTTGCCTGATGGCACTGGCTCGCCTGGATATCCCGAGTATATTTGTCTACGGTGGTACCATTCAGCCAGGCGTCTGCAATGGTCAGGATGTCGATATTGTCAGCGTCTTTGAAGCTGTGGGACAGTATAGCGCGGGCAAAATTGATTATGCGCAGTTACGTGCCGTCGAAGAGCGCGCGATCCCCGGCGCTGGCTCATGTGGTGGCATGTATACAGCCAACACAATGGCCTCGGCCATTGAAGCTCTGGGTATGACACTGCCCGGCAGTTCTTCCATGCCAGCCGTGACTTCACGCAAGATCGATGATTGTTACCAGGCTGGCCGAGCGCTGGTGCGCCTGATCAAGAAGCAGATTACGCCACGCCATATTCTGACCAAAGCTGCCTTTGAGAACGCGATTACGTTAGTTATGGCCCTGGGTGGTTCGACGAACGCTGTCCTGCACCTGATTGCCATTGCCCACCAGATCGGCGTTCGGCTGACCATCGATGACTTTACGCGTATCGGCGAAAAAGTTCCGCACTTGGCGGATCTCAAGCCAGGCGGTAAATACGTGATGACCGACCTGGACCGCGTCGGTGGTGTGCCTGCGGTGATGAAGGTGCTGCTCAAGGCAGGTCTCTTGAACGGGGATACCCTGACGGTTACAGGCTATACGCTTGGTGAAAATCTGGCATCAGCTCCAGACCTGGCTGCGGAGCAGAAAGTCGTGAGGCCATTTGATCAGCCGTTGCATCCCAGTGGTCCCCTGGTTATTCTCAAAGGCAATCTGGCACCGGAAGGCGCAGTTTGTAAGATTGCTGGCCTGAAGAACACGACGCATCACGGACCCGCCAAGATATTTGACTCAGAGGAAGCGACGTTTGATGCGATCATGAACCATAAGATCACGCATGGCGATGTCGTCGTTATTCGCTATGAGGGACCAAAGGGCGGTCCTGGTATGCGCGAGATGCTGGCTGTCACTGCCGCATTGGTAGGACAAGGCTATGGCGAAACTGTGGGCTTGATCACAGATGGTCGTTTCTCTGGTGGTACGCATGGTATGGTCGTCGGGCATGTCTCTCCCGAAGCCCAGGTTGGTGGCCCAATAGCTATCCTCAGGGATGGCGATACGATTACTATCAACGCTGAAAAGAACGAATTATCGGTCAATTTGAGCGATACAGAGATTGCTGAGCGTCTGAGCCACTGGCAAGCGCCCGCTCCCGTATACACGAAGGGTGTTATCGCTAAATATGCAAAACTGGTGCATTCTGCTTCAGAAGGAGCTATAACCGAATAAATGAGGGTAAATAGGCTGTATTACTCCAGAAATGACTATGAGCCGGTGCTTACTTATCGAATGGGTTGGCTTGAAGAGGATCGGATCGCTTACAGCGTGTCGTCCACTGGCAAGCCTTCCATCTCCATGATTTTGAGCGCGTTCGTTGTGGGACAAGGACCTGCTCGCAAGATATAGTCAAAGACCAGGCGTCCATCGATGACTTCTTCGCGGAAATGCATGTTGCTGACTTGTTGTAAGACGTCGGCCAATTTTACTAGTTCCAGATCGTGTGTCGAGATCAACCCAACACAGTTGCAACCAACAAGTGCGCGTACATAAGAGCGGCTACCAATCAAGCGCTCACGGTTGTTTGTGCCCTTGAATATCTCGTCAACGAGGAAGAATAAAGGCGGCTGAGCGGGTAAGGCCAGGGCAGTCAACAAGGCCCGTAGACGCCTGACCTCGGCGTAAAAGTAGGAATAGCCATCGGTCACTGAGTCAGTGACACGAATGCAGGTGAACAATCTGAAAAGTCCCGTTTGCAGTTGGCTAGCATTGACAGGACCTCCCGCGTAGGCCAAGCAGAGATTGACCCCCAGTATGCGCAAAAAGGTACTTTTACCTGCCATATTCGAGCCGGTGATAATTACCACCTCGCCCAATGCATCGAAGGCGAAACTATTGGTGACTTTCTTCTCTACGGGAATCAGCGGATGTCCCAGATCACGCGCCTGAAATAGCTGTGTCGTGTGATCACGCGTCTCTGTTGCAGAGTGCACATCTGGCATGACATACTCTGGATTGAGATAGGCGAACGTTGCCAATGAGCACAGCGCCTCCAGCTCAAACCAGCTATCTAGCCAGACGGGTAGGCGTTCAGCTATGCGGGCTTTGTAATGATCCAACTGGTATGCACAGTAGAGATCCCATGGTACAAAGGCATTGACGATCAACCACAGCAACCCATTATGCTTTAGCGTGGCCGCTGCTGCTACGCGAGCCGTTCCCCGTAAGAGCCGCGAAGGACTGCGGCGCGGGTCCTGAAAAAAAGGCGCGCAGAGCGCTTTGAGCTGCTGATGCTGTCCATAGGGATACTGTTCCAGGTAGGAAAAAATGCTGCTTAGTGAGGCAAAGCTATAGCGCAGATAGGTGGCATCTTCAAAGATATCGCCGCGCATGTTGCCCGTCGCAAAGAATAAAATCACCACCGCTGCTAGCGAGAGGAGCCAGAACTGCGGTATGGTAACGAACAAACTGGCTAAAAAGAGCACAAATGTCAACATATTTAATGCCGCTGACACCCACAGTAACGGTAGTAATGATGGAGATGTGGCCTGTCGCTGCAGCCAGTTTTGCAGACGTTGACCCTCTAGTTGTTCCTTGACGCGCCCTGTCACCTGCACTGAGCGCAGGATCAGCCTATCACGAAATCGGGTGAGCGGTGTTAACTCATGTACCAGTGCCTGCCGTTTGCGCGTCGTTTGCAGATCTGGTGTGCGTTGCAACAACCAATCACGTAAGCGTAGACTGCCATCGCACGAGATGGCGGTATTCAGCAAGCGATAGAGAGAATGCGTACCGGTAATATCCAGATCAAACTCAAAGGGATGCTCCGTCTGAAGATCCCCAGAGGAAGTCGTCGGTATATGCTCCCAGTCCAGTTTCATACGAGCAACGTGTGCCGTCTTAATATGCAGCAGCAGGATATGCCTGCGAATGCTACTATCTAGCTTGCTGTGATAGTACGCAACAATGCCGAAAGTAAGCGCTGTCAGCGCAAACAGCATCAGAGCTAGCCACCAGCCAATTGCTATGAGAGCGATAATGCTCAGTCCCAGACCAACAAAAAAGATCGCCACACGTATCCACGAATAGCGATAGCTGCGTGGTGTCCACCTATCGATGCGCCGCTGTAAGCGTGCCATCTGCGCTTCAAGCAGATGAAGACGTTCTTGTTTCTTGCTCACGATCCGTACAAACCCTCTAAACTTCATCAGACCCCCTAGTGCAAAATCACTTGACCTGTTCGGCATCGTTCTGGTACAATTGCCCGTGCCAGGATGCGTGAGAGGTGGCATCAGACCTTCCCTTTGCTTTTGATCCGTTTGAGGATACTGCACTAGACGACTCGAAGA
Source organism: uncultured Chloroflexia bacterium (assembly GCA_963802635.1). Classification (GTDB taxonomy): domain Bacteria; phylum Chloroflexota; class Ktedonobacteria; order Ktedonobacterales; family Ktedonobacteraceae; genus CAVTLG01. The sequence goes on from CAWDJJ010000002.1 coordinate 1,356,500, forward strand.
TAAAGTCCACGAGTACATTTGTGATACCCATATGCATTCAGATGAGAAGGACATATGCCCGACCAGATGCATTATAACATACGATGTTACTGGTACATGACCATCAATGGCGGTGGATTGAGCGCGAGCACAGCAGAAGGCGACATAACAGGTGTATCCAGTTTATAAAACATTTTCATGCCTGGATACTGGATGAGTTGCTGATTATCAAACGTCTGATAATCGCCAATCTTCTCAGCAGGCGTGCCAAAACCGTCGACACAGGTAACAACCTCGACGCCCGGCTTGAGCTGGATCTTCTGCCAGTCAGGTAACATCTCTTGCAGGAACTGGTGAATAATCAGTATCTTTGATGGCAAATGGTTGGTTATCACCAGATTGGAGAGCTTATCGATGACCCAATTAATTTCGGCTGCGGTCATATGCCCAAAAACCTGATCGGGGATCGCCCCTGGGGGCAGATCGAACTCGGGATCGAGTGCTACCTCTACACCAGGCTCCTGGATATAGGGCCAGAGCAGGTTAACCTCTTTCTGGACCGTACTATGCCCAATCTGCATGTCGAAGAAAAAGAGCGCGTGATTGCTATTTGCCAGATTAATATAATGTTCAATCGAGTCGGCAGGCATACGATAGACCCAGGAACCATCGGCCATCGACACTGACTGTACAATCGGAGTCACGTAGTCAAGAGCTGGCACCGTTGGGTGCGAGGGATCAAGTGTGGCGTATGCCTGCGCCTGCTCGTGCAACTTCGCCATAAGGTCTGTGTCTGAATACTGGCCTAGTGGTCCCATGACTGGCGAAAGCGGATTGCCGTAGAAGATGACCAGGCGATGATTGGGCAGATCGGTCTGCCACGTCCAACCGTTTGGGCCATTCCTCTGGAGTGATATGCTATGCAGTGTTTGTATGTCGCTATAACTCTCCGCAACGCTGGCAGGATCTGCCTCGTTCGACGTATTTGCAGATGTAGAAATTGTACGTGTATGGGCTGTCGGTGTATCGTTACAACTACTCAGGAAAGACAGCACAAAGATCAGCACGAACGAGAGCGGAGCTATGCTCATTCGGTTCTGACCGATCCCTACTTTTAGTCGCAGCATACTCATACATTCCTTCTATATTACAAAAAACATCTATGGCAATCCTACATCAGGGGCCAGCTACATTTCAAGGAAATAGCAAAAAGTAATCACCCTTTATGGGGAGACTTCTATTGTGCTTTTATCGACTAGAACCCGCAGAGGTACCAGTGAATAGTGTTGCTAGCATCATGTTCAGAGACAATTAAATAGAGCAGAACACTTGATCAATCTCACCTCTCGTCTGTTCTAGTGAGTAGTTTCTATGAAATCTTTCCCTAGAATCCTCTTGTTATAATATGGTTTTTCTTCAAAAATACGAGTATTATTGCAAGAGATATCATCTCGTTCGCTGCGAAAAAATTGACCAGAAAGGATCTGCTGGTATGGAGAATACTCATCAAGAAGCTGACAGGCCTGTTACGCCTGGTAAGGGCAAGGGCAAGGCTGTGGAATTTGATGTATTACGGGAAATACGGGTATCTATAAGTGGTAGAACGACACCATCCAGTGAAGTACTCAGCGAAGACGATATTCTTGTGCACGCAGCTCCTCGAAGTCCTATAGAAATGATGCAGGAACCCGAAGCACCATCGTTCGAGCAAGATGAATTTAGGTATGTAATGTCCTTATACAGACAAAAACGCTACTTTGAGCAATTGGCTGATGCGTTTCGTCCAGGAACCAGTGCAGGTGAGAATGAAGGGTCGCAGAGTGGTAGTGATCATTTTGAGGATGATGGAATACATCTGGCAAAACCAGTGGGTAATAGGTCTAGGCGAAGCTTGGGGAATGAGAGCGACGGGAAGCATAGCGATACCAGTGATCGAGGGAGATACGAGAGAGCGCTACAGGCTTCTGGTGGGCAAGAGCATGTGGGTCCTAGTAGCAATCAAGGGACGAGTGGAGAGCAATTGGGAGATCGAGATAGGCAAGGCCAGGAGCATAAGAGCCACGTGACGGACAGTGATGCTATGAGCGATCAAGAGTTCGATGAGATTGTAAATGCAGCCCTCCAAGAGAGATATGGGGGCATACTAGGGGCTTTTCGTGAGATTGGGCAAGGCAATCTAGCAGATGAGCTTCCATTTGTAGAGAGATTTAGGAGGGAGCTTCAAAACAGACAAGAGGGGAGGCTACGGATTCTTGACGAGTTTGAGCGAAGGCATAGAGGTCCTAGTAGTCATCAAGAGACTGGTGAGGGTACGATAACATATCAAGATGTGCTCAGAATAGCGCAAGAGAGTTCCGATGAGGACGAACAAGAGCATGTTGGTTCTAGTAGTGGTCAAAGGACCGGTGAAGGTAGGAGTGGAGAGCAGTCAGATCGAGATAGGCAAGGCTCGGAGTATGAGGGCGGTATGACGGATAGTGATGTTATGAGCGATCAAGAAACTGGTGGAAGTAGAATTACGCGTCGAAGGAGAGCAGGAACTGGTGAGAACGAGCCAGGGCATGGTAATTTTAGGAGCAGTCAACATGTCGGTGAAAGTGACGCTATGTTTGCAAACAGAGTTAACTTTGAGCATCAAATGGCAGGGGATAGACCTCTAACAGCAGCCCAGAGGCAGCAACGAATGCTTGGGAGGAATACAAACCGAGAGAGGAACCAGTTTAGGCAAAGTTCGGAGGATGAGAGCGATACGACGGATAGTGGTTCTAGGAGCGATCAAGAGTTCGATGATACTATAAATGCAACCCTCCAAGATAGACATATGAGAGTGATGATAAGTGATGATAAGTGATGATGAAAATATCGATCAAGGGACTGATAGAAGTAGGATTACGCGTCGAGAGAGAGATAGGAGGATACTACAGAGTTTCGATGAGAGTGACGGAGGATATAATAATTCTAGTAATCAAGATAGAGGTGAAATTATAACTGCAATGCAAGATGGTATATATGAAATGCGAGGTACTATGCGTACAATACAATATATATGTAGAGAGCTACAAAGAGAGGTGCGTGCAATACAAGATGAATATATAGGTATACAAAGAGAGGTGCGTGCAATACAAGATGGAGATATGATTATACAAAGATATATGCGTACAATACAATATATATGTAGAGAGCTACAAAGAGAGGTGCGTGCAATACAAGATGAATATATGGGTACACAAAGAGAGGTGCGTGCAATACAAGATGGAGATATGATTATACAAAGATATATGAGTGCAATACAATATATATGTAGAAAGCTACAAAGAGATGCGCATGCAATACAAGATAGAGGTAGGAGAATACGAAGAGATATGCGTGCAATACAAGAGAGATATAGTGGTGAACTAGATGGTATGCGTGTAAGCGGAGCGAGGGGTAGGAGAATACGAAGAGATATGCGTGCAATACTAAATGAATATATGGTTATACAAACAGATGCGCGTGCAATACAAGAGAGATTTAGAAAGCTACAAGGGGGTCAAAGTAGGATAGCTATGATAAGGCATGATGAAGATAGCGATCAAGAGTTCGATGATACTATAAATGCAACCATCCGAGAGAGGTATAGGGGCATATTAGAGAATATAAAAGGTAGGATAGTTACGATGAGTCATGATGAAGATAGCGATCAAGGGACTGGTGGAAGTACGATTATACTTCCAGAGAGAGATAGGAGCGTTATGATGAGTCATGATGAAGATAGCGGTCCCATGACTGGCGAAAGCGGATTGCCGTAAAAAATGACCAGACGATGATTGGGCAGGTCGGTCTGCCACGTCCAACCGTTTGGGCCATTCCTCTGGAGTGATATGCTATGCAGTGTTTGTATGTCACTATAACTCTCCGCAACGCTGGCAGGATCTGCCTCGTTCGACGTATTTGCAGATGTAGAAATTGCACTCGTATGGGCTGTCGGCGTATCGTTACAACTGCTTAAGGAAGACAACACAAGGATCAGCGCGAACGAGAGCAGAGCTATGCTCATCCGGTTCTGACCGATCCCTACTTTTGGTTGCAGCATACTCATACATTCCTTCCATATTACAAAAAATATCCATGGCAATCCGACACTAGGAGCCAGCTACATTTCAAGGAAATAGCAAAAAGTAATCACCTCTTCTGGGGAGACTTCTATTGTGCTTTTATCGACTAGAACCCGCAGAGGTACCAGTGAATAGTGTTGCTAGCATCATGTTCAGAGACAATTAAATAGAGCAGAACACTTGATCAATCTCACCTCTCGTCTGTTCTAGTGAGTAGTTTCTATGAAATCTTTCCCTAGAATCCTCTTGTTATGATATAGTTATTCTTCAATAATACGAGTTTGAAGAAGATATCATCTCGTTCGCTGCGAAAAAATTGACCAGAAAGGATCTGCTGGTATGCCGGATACTCATGAAAAAGCCGATGGGCCTCCCACGCAAGATAAGGGCAAGGGCAAGGCTGTGGAATTTGATGCATTACGGGTAAAACGGGAGGCTATGAGTGGTAGAACGACACCATCCAGTGAAGTACTCAGCGAAGACGATATTCCTGTGCACGCAGCTCCTCGAAGTCCTATAGAAATGATGCAGGAACCCGAAGCACCATCGTTCGAGCAAGATGAATTTAGGTATGTAATGTCCTTATACAGACAAAAACGCTACTTTGAGCAATTGGCTGATGCGTTTCGTCCAGGAACCAGTGCAGGTGAGAATGAAGGGTCGCAGAGTGGTAGTGATCATTTTGAGGATGATGGAATACATCTGGCTGAACCCGTGGGTAGTAAGTCCAGTGATCGAGGGAGATACAAGGACCCGCTGGAGGCTCTTGGGTACATACGAGAGGCTTTTCATGAGATGGGGCTAGGCGATCTAGCATTTGAGCGAAGGCATAGAGGTCCTAGTAGCGGTCAAGAGACTGGTGAGGGTACGATAACACATCAAGATGTGCTCAGATGGGTAGGGAGCTTAGTCAGTTCTCTGCGTGAGCTTTTCGAGAGAGCTTGGCAAGAGTATGTAGGTTCTAGTAGTGGTCAAAGGACCAGTGGAGGTACGAGTGCACAGCAATTGGGAGACCGAGTTAGACGAGACCTTGAGCATGAGAGCAACGTGACGGACAGTGATGCTATGAGCGATCAAGAGGCAGATGAAGATACGAGTACAAATCGAAGGAGGTATAGGGGCATACTAGAGACTATAAGAGATAGGAGAGTGATGATGAGTGATGATGAAGATAGCGATCAAGGGACTGGTGAGGGTACGATAACATATCAAGATGTGCTCAGAATAGCGCAAGAGAGTTCTGATGAGGACGAACAAGAGCATGTAGGTCCTAGCAGTATTCAAAGGACCAGTGAAGGTACGAGCGGACGGCAATCGGGAGGTCGAGTTAGGCGAGGCTCGGAGAATGAGAACGATATGACGGAGGGTGATGAGATGAGCGATCAAGAGGCTGGTGAGGGTACGATAACATATCAAGATGTGCTCAGAATAGCGCAAGAGAGTTCTGATGAGGACGAACAAGAGCATGTAGGTCCTAGCAGTATTCAAAGGACCAGTGAAGGTACAAGCGGACGGCAATCGGGAGGCCGAGTTAGGCAAGGCCAGGAGCATGAGAGCGATATGACGGAGGGTGATGAGATGAGCGATCAAGAGGCTGGTGATCGTATAAGTGCATGGCAACAGAGAAATATTGATATATTATATGCTGTAATGGGAGGTGAAGATAGCGATCAAGAGAACATCTAACGAATAGAGAGAATTGTCAGAGCCAGTATTACCATAAGCAGTACCGAGAACAGTATTCTCCGGTTCGCCAATTGAGAGCGGGAGGTATGGGAGCACCAGTTTCCTGTTATGCAGAGATGCTCTCTTACTGACTGAAGAAATACTCTCCAGTTCGCCAATTGAGGACAGGGGAAGATAGTACCCTGATGTTACCTGATTGGCATCATTATTGTCTCTTATATCAGAGCTTCCTGTATATTGCTCTTAATAACACGAACAGCCATCCTAAAAAGTTTTGCCGGGCAAAAGTCAGGCTGTACAAAGGCGTAAAGCGTGGCTGGAACGGGAATAAACCCGTTTGGCGTGGCGTTTTGATATATAGAACGTTCTCTCGCATCCTACAAGACAGAGAGAAACCAGCATATTATTATCACAACAAAAAAACTGGTCGCGAAGCGTTTTCAATGTATCTACAAAAAAGCAAAACTGCAGAAGCTAATTTGAAAGAGAGGGCATGTCTAATACTCTGGACCATACAGGGTTAGTACAGCAGGACAAGAGCGAATATGTTAAATATTAATACACCCACTGAGATGGTAGAAGTGGAAAAAGCTCAACACGAGCAAATTCTAGGAACGGGTGAGATTGCGCAATCAAGCATTCCTCTTGCAATCTATACCAGTATGCGCGTACAGGATAATGCTATCCATATCGCTGAGACGAGCAAAAATACGCTCATTGAAATTCAGCACGCGCAGATCGATCAGGATGCAACAACGGCATTGCTCACCTGGCTCAAACAGACGGCGAAACAGCGCCATATACAATTTATCGCCGCCTCGGTCGAAGAAAATGATCAGTTCAAAGATATCATTTCTCAGCTCTGGCTGCAAGAAGATATTGTACCTTACCTGATCAGACAGCAGGACTCAGCCTATGGGCAACGCCTGGAAGAGCAGCTACTAGGAGTTTGCGCTCAGTTCGACGAGAACAACATCGTACGCCCTCATGTCAACGAGCAGCACGAAGTTCAGATTTCTGAACTGGTGACACTCGCTGATTACCAAAAAACGGCCTCGTCAGAGGACTTCGCACTGCTGCAAGCGCTCGCACAGGCATTTGCGGGCAAAAGACTTGTCTTCATCAATGCAACCCCTCAAGGCGGCGGCGTTGCCCTCATGCGCCACGCGCTGATCAGGCTGCTGCGGCTTTTGCACGTTGATGTGCATTGGTATGTGCTTATCCCTAAAAAAGAGGCTTTCGATATCACGAAAGCAAAATTCCATAACGTGCTCCAGGCCGTCGCCAGCCCGACTACCGAACTGACGCAGTCCGATAAATTACTCTATGATACCTGGATGAAAGAGAATGCCGAGGCTCTGAATGATGTGTTCAAGCAGGCCAATGTGATTGTGATCGATGATCCACAACCTACCGGCTTAATTCCATATATCAAGCAAGCCAATCCTGCCGCCAAGATCATTTATCGCTCACATATTCAGATTGTGGGCAGTCTGGCAAGTCAGCCCGGAACTCCGCAGTATACGACCTGGCAATTCATCTGGAATAACGTTCAGCATGCTGATTGCTTTATAAGCCATCCGATGAAGAAGTTTATTCCTGACGACGTGCCCGCTGAAAAAATCTTCTATATGCCAGCCACCACGGATGCACTGGATGGACTCAACAAACCATTGAGCGAGGAACAGCAGTCCACGTACATGCAACTGTTTAATGCACTATTGGTGCAAGCGCAGCAAACGCCGTTGGACGAGAAGCGTCCATACATCATTCAGGTCGCGCGCTTTGACCCCTCAAAAGGCATACCAGATGTGCTGGAAGCATACAAGAAATTGCGTGAGATGCTGGCGCAACAGAGCAACACGCAGATTCCGCAATTGGTTATTACTGGCAATAGCTCCGTCGATGACCCGGATGGCGTACCCGTCTACACACTTATCACGAACATATTGAAGTCTGAGCCTTATGTACATTTTGCGGACGATATCAAGGTTCTGCGTTTGCCACATCGTGACCAGATCCTCAACACCTTACTCAGGAAGAGCGCGATTGTCTTGCAACTCTCGATCAAGGAGGGTTTTGAAGTCAAAGTCACTGAAGCGCTGATGAAGCAAAAACCTGTGATTGCCTATAAGGTTGGCGGCATTCCGCTGCAAATCGAGGATGGTGTCACGGGGCATCTGGTTGATATCGGCGATACAACGCAAGTGGCGCAACACCTCTACACATTACTCACGGACGAGGGCAAATATCAGCGCATGTGCAAAGCAGCCGGTGAACTCGCCAACAAAGATTACCTGACTATTCCGAATGCCATCTGCTGGCTCTATATGAGTCTACAATTCCTCAAAGGAGAGTCCATGGACGGCCAATATCAGTGGGTAAAGGCTCTAGCTCAGCAACAGTCTGTACGTTAGCAGGTCTGCTGCTCTGTGAGAGCACGGAGCAGCTTTTTTCATTGTCCTGGCTATGATAGTCAAGAACCCCTGCTTTGAAAGCCTGATTCTTACCCACATCTTTCGAGATATTCGGGCGATACGGGCGCGATAAATCTGGCCCCTACATCTCTGGCAATGGATGGTCGTAGAGGATCTGCGCGGCGATTGATCGCCCGTAGGTAGGGGCCAGATTTATCGCGCCCGTTTTGATCTTCACACATATATTGCATCAAATATAGGACGAACGTATTATTTTGTCAAAGATCATATTTACACATTTTTGCTCTTCTTGAAACAATACGTCGTCTTTTTCCCAGCCTCACATTGCCTCAAATCTCGCAGTGATGACCGAGAAAGATGTGGGTAAGAATCAGGCCTGAAGGCAGTGGGTATCCAGAAAGGATAGTATCTCTGTTATTGCTGAATTAAAGAGCAAAGCGCATCAAGCTAAATACAAGCGGAGTTTCTGCAGTGTCCCCACTGGAAGCACCTGCGATGGCACTCATTTTGTTCGAAAGCGAGGAAACGCTCTCAGAGACGTTGGTCTGAACGGGTAGCTTCTGTGGCAGTGTCAGTCGTGGGGCAATAGGAGAGCACAATGTTGGTAGTCGCTTCTGCGTCAAAACGGCACGCATCTTTTCCGCAAGTGTCACCTCGCTCTTGATAGACTTCAAGGGCAGCGGTATCAGTGGGACTGGCGAGGTTATCGGCAATTGGTCGGTTGCAAGATCAGCCATCATAGATGACGGGTCTTTTGGCTGCGTCATTTGCACAATCGGGAGTTCTGCCGTAGACAGATCAGCGATGTCGTTTGTATGAACCGGTGGTATCGGGATAGGAGACGTTTCTGCGTATACGAGATGATTGATGTTCTGAGAACGCGAAAGACGCTGATTATTAGACATTGCTTGCTCCTCCTCTCTCATATGAGAGCACTACTTCCACCTGATTTTCTGATCTGATGCCTGTCCTCAAGGTGACAGGTATCATACATCTAACTATAGAAGAATTATAAGCTGCATAGTTACCATTAGGAAGAGCAAAGGGGTGATGATATGGTGATGTTTTAGTGATGATTTTTACCAATAAATGATGACACTATTGGCTTTGCCGTGCGAACAGACTAACGAGATGGCGGCGGCATGCATCTCGATGAACATTTGCTGATAGACCTGCTCATATGCTTCAGGCGTGACCAGTCCCAACTTTGTTGTTATGCAACAACCCTGTTTCTCCCAGCAGGGCTGTTGCAAAATTTGGGTGTAGTGCTTCCCTTCGCACTAGGTGTTGCATTTGAGCAGTATATAACCATCGTCCTGATCCAGGATGTGGTACGTCGGACTCTTCAGAACCTTTTGTACCTCCGTGCTATACAGATTAAATGTTGGATAAGGGTAGAAGTCGCTGGTCTTGTCCAGAAAAATGTACTGGGCAAAGGCGGGAGTGGTGATGCCATCTCCATAAGGGAAGAGGTAGATACTGACACGGTGGCTGACATGTGGCACAAGTTTGGATTGCGCTGAAACAGAGGCATCGGCTGGAAGCTGGTTAATAAAGCGCTGTGCAAGTGCCGAATGAGCAGGCGAAATTGATTGAAGCTGTACGTTATGAAAAGGCGTCGTGGTCTGTAAGAAATCCCCGTAGGTGGCACTCGTGATCGCGTATCCCGTGATGAAGACCAGCAGACCAACGTAGACGACCTGCGCAAGCGATGGTAAACGTACGGCAGTCTTATTCTTGCCCAGGTTGATGATGGGGTGCTCTTCAGCTCGCGGATTGCGCGCAAGCAGCCGCCGTGCAATCCATAGAATGAGCACAGTTGCCTCGATGGATGCAAAGAGGAACGTTGGAGCAAGTTCAGCGGTGTACTGGTTGAAGTCGAGGTTATAGTGCATGGTCCAGAGAGAGCTGATCAGGTTGATTGCCAGCGTAGGTATCGTGATAGGAAGCAACCATGGAGCGAGCAGCGGCAGATAGCCAGCCGAACCGAAGAGTGCTTCTAAGTAGACACGACGTGAATGTTCCACTAAGAATTGTTTGACGTCGTAGACCGGATGTAGCAGCAGCACTTTTGCCGTGTGTAGCGGCCCACCTCCCAGGTAAGTATAGCGTGAAACCAGCAACTCATGGCCGGTTGGACTGAATATGTGAGGAACGAGAAAAAGACCAAGGATGGCCCAGAGTCCGGCCAACAGTGTCAGGGCCAGACCCGAGCGCACACGCTGCTGGAAGAGAATTGACCAGATACCAAAGCAGGCCACGACAAGAGGAATCTCCTCTTTACAACTCATAGCTAGAATGGCAAAAACAAAGAGCCAGACAGTGCGTCGGGTATACATAAAATAAATCATAAACAAGAGAAATGCTGCCGTGAGTGTTACTGCGTGGAAATCAAAGGTGATAGCGGCCTCTTGTGCTGGATACAATAGATAGACAATGGCAAATCCAACGGCGACCAGATTATTGCGTAAGCGTAAACGTGCCAGCCAGAAAGCAGGAAAGGCCCCGGTAGCCACTACCAGCGTTTGTAGGACGAGCAACGTGCGGGCATCGGGCCAGAAAAGATACGTCAACGAAATAGGGAAGAGAATAGGCTCAAAATGAATGGCGAAACGCATCACGCCATTGGCATCGTAACAGTTGGTATCGCCGAGGATGTCACAAATAGTCTGGTGTAGAACGTGCCCATGAACAGTACTCCAAACCGCCTGGTCCATAATGCCCATATCTTCGGCGTTGGTCATGAAATTATTCTGTCCATTGACCATGAAGGTAATAAAAACTGCGCTAAAAATCAGGAACGCGACGGCAACGAGTCCCATGGCGAGCCAGAAGCTGCGATCATGTGGCATAGGTTCGGGTTCTGGATAGCGGTAAAGCTTCTGCTTTAGGATAGTGAGACGTTTCTTCCAGATAGTAATGCTCACGAGCGGTATCTCCTTGTAATCATGATGGAGCGACATAAAGTGGGAGCGACTCGGACATGTAATAGGCGTAAAAAACGAAGAAAATGCTCATACGGAAAATGGTTTTGTAAAGATATATGTATGCATATATGTATGAAATTCCTATGCCTGCCAACCTGACCAGAGCTTCCTGTTTCGCTCTCCTCTATACAGATCAATATACAGATCTAATGCTGTGCATAGTATAGCAGAAAAAACACAAGGAGGAAAAAGGAAATCCGCAAGAAAGTGTAAAGTGAGGTGCAGCTTGAATTGCACACTGCCCTGGAGATGAGTTGCTGTGCTGATGGTAAATTGCGTGTAAACGACGGCTGGAGGCAACTTCACGTGTATAGTACTTATGGTTTATGCATAGACATCATATTCCGCACCCACCCTCATTACAGCATCAATACCACACAGAAAACGTATGAGGAAAAGGACGCTATACGTCTTATCTTCTGCCATAGGTCCTACTCTCGTAGTAACTCAGCAGAAGAGAGATATACACCTTCTTCATGGATTATGGATGGTGGTACTCTGCCATCAGCCTATGCCGAAACCATGCAGGATCATTTCGATGGCGGCTAGCGCGATTACCGGCACAAAGATCATGCGTAGTATTTTATTGCTCAAGTGCTGAAGCAAGTGTGCTCCACCAATTGCTCCGAGTAGTACACCCAGGGCGACCGGTGTCGCAAGTAATGGAGGGATATCCCCGCGTGAGAAGTAGATACCCGCACTGGCTGCCGCGGTTACACCGATCATCAGATTGCTGGTCGTCGTGGAAACCTTGAGTGGTAATCGCATCAATGTATCCATTGCCACGACCTTAAAAGTGCCACTGCCAATGCCAAGCAGACCTGAAATCAGCCCCGCAACAAACATCATCGCCAGGCCAAGTGGTGTACGTGTGACCTGATAAGGGACCTCGCGCTTCAGGTAGTGATCAGGATACGTACTGGAAAAGCTGCAGCCAGTTTGCCAACCGATCATTCTTGATGCCCTGTGGTAGTTCCTCTCCAATCTTGAACATGAGAGGAGCGGCAGAAATCAGCAGAATAACGCCGAAAATAACGCCAAGCAGGCCAGGAGCGAGTAGTCCAGTCAGGAACGCGCCACAGATGGCCCCGGTGGTTGTTGCAAGTTCCAGGAACATGCCCACGCGTAGATTGGTCAACTGGTCCCGCACATAGGCAGCCGCAGCCCCGCTGGAGGTAGCGATGACCGAGATAATACTGGCTCCAATCGCAAAAGAAATGGGAAAGCCGAAAATCAACGTGAGCAAAGGGACAATGAGCACACCACCGCCCAGTCCTACCAGGGAGCCTAATAAGCCTGCCCCTAGTGATCCCAGAAAGATGAGCAGCACAATCAGTAAGGAAAAGTGCAGGTGTTGTACGCCGCGGGGCAACTGTCTGGTGGTCGTACTCCCCAGAAAGAAGATACTAAACAGCAGGATAGCCAGGACCATGCTGGTAATGAGCACGTACTTGTAGTCTTTCTCTAGCAGGAAGGCCATGATAGAAATGGCAACGCGTACAACCGGCGTCGCGATGAGCAAGAGCAATCCAATAGCGATGATCGACTGTGGCCGTAGAATGAGCAAGCCTACGGCTATCTGACTGAGTGTTTGTGGGAACGTAAGCAGTCGATGCAGCGATAAGCCTCCCGGGCGTGTGAGTAACAAGAGGAAGCCTAGCGTGATAATGCCAGCGCTGAGGATCACGCCGCCTTGCAGTGTCCAGCCAATAAGTTTGGTTATAAATGTGTGTGTGTCGCGCGATGAGATCTCCCCCACATGTGTATGTGATGTTTGCATAGGTCAATACGTCCTTATCAATACCAGGGCATTTCATCTACTCGTGTACGATAACGATATAAATGTCACATGTTACAAAAAAGAGTGCCAAATTTTGCGCCTGATAACCGACTTATTTCAAGTGTATGCTCTGCTGATGTATAATTACAATTCATGTTTGCGATATATTTGATAACTATAAGGAATATATCTGGGGGACTAGCCTGGTGCTAGCTAATTGCTTTGCTTGGCCTCTTTTGCACCCATGAGCATCTGATGGCTGATAATCTCAAATGCCTGTATCCATGAATCTTCCATTTGCTTGGTAAAACTCTCGCCTAATATGGTATGAAATGTCGCGATCAGGGTAGCTCCGACCAGCGGATAATGCTCAGCAGTAGCGCCAACGCGATAATGCTTGGCTCCTAAGTCATGTAAAGCCGGTGCGAGATTATCACCACGCTCAACGCCAGAGACCACATACGCGATGGTTGCCATAAGACTGCTATATTGGCGCTTCCAATCTGTATGTTGGAACAAAGCCGTAGCCTCAGGAAAATCAGCAAAGAGACGCTGATAGAAGGCTCGGGCGAACCGCTCTTTATCCCCGATGAGCTTAAAACTGATGCCTAACAACTGTGGTTCCATGCGTAGTTCCCTTTCTTCTGTAAGCAGGCTAGTGAAACCTGCCGTTGTCAATCCGTAAACAGCCTCGAAAATCGTCGGCGCGGGTTTGTGCAAAAGCGTTGAGATCCTTGTAATATTGCGTCTGCCATTTGATAAGATAAAGACTTGCCGATATGTACGTTGCCAGGTACGCGCCCAGTCAGAGAGTGCCGAGAAAGCCAGATGCTCCCCATGTACTGTCTTGTTAGGCACATCGCTTAAACGATAGTCACCCATAGTACCTCCCACTACATAGTTTTATATACTTATATGCGTAAGATATATAGCAGAAAAAATCAAGTCATTTTTGCAGTATTTATTGTGTAACGTGAGTAAATTAATGTAGAATTTATATTGCTCAAATAAAATGCAGACAAGCAGCTAGATCGCATAGCAGTTCTACTGAGGAATGCGAAACTACGGCTTGACTGCAGAGTAAGAAGAGGGTATTCACATTAGCGAAAATACCTGAAGAGTAACATCTATGAGAGAATTCACATCATATTGGCAAACAGGCTGCTCACCGACTCACCATTGTGGATGCGCTGAATCGCCTCGGCCAGCAGAGGAGCTATTGAGAGCACCGTCATATTCGGCAAGCGCTTTTCAGGTGGTTGTGGGACCGTATTCGTCGTCACGATCTCTGCGATATCCGACTGATCTCTGAGGCGAGCAATCGCTTTATCGCTAAAGATGCCATGCGTGCAGACAATCGTAATTCTCCCTACGTGGTGTTCGCGCAGGCGCTGTAAAATCTCCATAATTGTGCCACCATTGGCGATTTCGTCATCGATGACAATCACATCTTTCCTCTCGACATCGCCAACGATTGTATCGATCACCACATTTTTATCATCGACGCGTTGTTTGCTGCCCGCAGCTACCGGTAGTTTCAGCAAGCGTGCAAAATGCGAAGCAGATTTCGCGTTACCCAGATCGGGTGAGACAACGACGGTATTGCTCAGATCACGCTGGCGAAAATAGTGAGCCAGCTCATTCAGTGCATTCAAGTGATCGGTTGGCACACTGAAAAAACCATGCACCTGTGCGGCATGCAGCGTCATCACCAGCACGCGATTCGCCCCGGCAGTCACCAGCAGATCGGCCACGAGCCTGCCCGCAATAGATATGCGCGGGGCATCTTTTTTGTCCGAGCGTGCGTATGCATAGTAAGGGATGATCGCCGTCGTACGTGCTGCGGACGCGCCGCGCGCGGCATCCAACATCAAGAACAACTCCATCAAGTGATCTTGCACGGGTGATACCAATGGTTGAATGAGAAAAACGTCACTTTCACGGCAGTTTGCTTTTAATTGCGTATACAAACAGTCATTGCTGAAGCGTTGCATATTTACCGGAGACAAAGGAACGTCCAGGCAATCGCAGACTTCTTGAGCCAGTTCTGGATGGGCGGACCCACTAAAAATCGTAATTTCGCGCATGGGATAACCTCTTTAGCTGTGTTGTGTTGTGTTGGAGTTCGTCGCTACCTTTTTATGGTATCACAAGGAGTGTTCGGTTTTCTAGCGCTTTATTGATTTCTCTAGCGTGTTATGGCAAGGTTTTGAACCTGAAAAAACCATCTTTGTAGCCTTCACTCCGCAGATGGTTCTCTTGCGTTACCAGGGTTTGAAACACTTTGAGGTTGACCCGCTTTTGGGGGAGACCCGAACGTGGAAGTCGAGTCATGGGAACTTCATCTCCTGCTTGAAAGGCTGGGGCTTTCTGGCTCGTCGATGTGTAACTCTAATTGCTTGCTTTCCGTGTTCTGTTCCACACGTTTTTTCTTCCACGGCCAGCCGACCTGCATACAGAGGTAGCAGAGGATAGCGTAGAAGACAGCAATAATCGTCGTATGCGTAAGCGCAGCGAGCAATTGGCCGGTCGTCAGTACCGCTGCCATACCGCTGGCAGCCTGTAACGTCACTAAAATAAATGCCCACAAGGCTCCACGTACAAGATCGCGGCGCTCACGATAAAAACGCCGAACGACGATCAGCAAGGCGAGTATCAAGAACCACAGCAACCCGGCTACATAACGATGAAGTAACTGAATGCCTGCTAATGAAGTAAAGCTCGGGAAATAGTTTGAGCCACAGCCGGGAAGTTGATAGCCGCAGCCCTCAATAGCTCCGGTATGTTCAACCAGCGCGCCGGTATAGACAACAACGTAAGTATAGACCGCTAAGCTCCATATAGCATATTGCAGCTTGCGCATGCTGACGCTAGACGTTGTCGGTGCATGCTTTTGTTCCTGGTCGATCTGGAAGAGGCGGATCGTTAGTAAGGCCACGCTCGCAAACGCTACCAACGAGAAGCCAAAGTGGATGGAAAGCAGCCAGCTTAATGCAAAGGTGCCCTCATACATGACGGTAAAGGCACCCAACGCACCCTGTAAAAGCACGAAAAACACGCTCATCGCACCGAAGAGCTTCACGCGAAATTCCTGCTTATAGAGGAACCATGTCACTACGGTCAAGACGATAATGAGCGTGCTATCGACGCTTGCCATTACGCGATGACCATACTCAATCAGCTCTGCGACTGTAATCGTGCCTGGAATGATTTGACCCTGGCAAAACGGCCATGTATTTCCGCAGCCCTCACCCGAGCCAGTTTGCGTCACAACGGCCCCCATCAAGAGAATAAGGTAGGTGCCGAAAGAGGTAATGATGGCAAATATCCTGACGAGACGATGAATATTCACTGCTTTTTCCCTTATTTCTGGCTGGCAGAGTCCATCTCCTTGTCTGCCAGATAAATAATTACGAATTTATACTTGATCTGATCATAACGAAAGATGAGCGATATGTCAAAGCTTCTCATGTATAAGCCAGTGGTCATATTACCCTTGACCGCCCACAGATAATAGTGTATTTTAGCTACGATAAGGAAATTTTCTCGACGTTTCGCTCATCTCTTTCTTTCTACCAGGATTTTGGGTGAAAAAAAATTGATGATTTGACAATAATGTGGTACTTTTAACTGATGATGCAGTAGATATAGCTTCTCTTGAAGTGGCAGTCTGTTGAGATGCTATCGCGGATCGAGTGGCTTTGCTCTCTTAAGGATCATGCTGCTCACAAGGAAATATCGGCAAGGTCAAAGAACGTACCAACGAATGCGCGGCCAGTTCGTTGCTCTCTAACTTCTCAGTTCATCATCTGTACAAGGGTTAAGGAAGTGCTGAGAAGAAGTGCCGACCGGTATCCTCGTCGAGGCCAACGTGACGCGGTGCAGCCCAGCCATCTCTGGCACGAGGGCAGGACTGCATTTCTTGCTCTCGCCTCGCGAGGGGAGAGGCGTGACATGACCGCTAGCTGCTGATCCGATTGGCTGACCGAAGGGAGAAGCGATAGCTTCGTTGCCAATCGGAAGAAGAACGCGGACAGCCTTTCATTCCTCCCATCGCCTGAAGGCTTATGGGTCCCCTGAAAGGGTTTTTATGGACGGCAAGATTACCTATCATCAACAGGTTACCTATTGCGGAAAACCGCGCTGCCGCAAGTGTCGTGAAGGCATAGGGCATGGTCCCTACTGGTATTCTTACCAGACGGTCAACGGGCAGACTACGCGCACCTACATCGGGAAAACACTGCCACTCGCTGTACAGGCTGCGCTGGGCACGGTGCCTCCCAGCATAGGAGACAGTGATATGGCTGTAAATTATTCTCCACTCTCAGCGGCAGATCCTGGTACCTCCATGATCCGTATCTGGACGCTGGGCCAGTTCCGTATTGACCGTTCTTATCACCAACAATGGTCGCCTGTCACCGATTCCGCCTGGCAGCAGCACAACGTTCGCTCCTTACTTGCTTACCTCATCTGTAGTCCTGAGCGCCGTGCCAGCCGTTCGCAGATTATTGCCGCACTCTGGCCCACATTAGAAATCGGTATGGCGAGCAGTCGCCTCAACAAAACTGTGCAGAATTTGCGCAAAGTGCTGGGACACCCGGCTGTAGACGCTGGCTCTATGCAAGGCGATGCCTTCCGCGTTGGTGCGTTGCCACTGCTAGTTGATGGAGAATGGCTTAGTCTCGCGAATCAGGAGCACATCTGGATCGATGCCGATGCGTTTGAAGAGCGTAGCGTCGCCTTCCTCGGCGACAAAGCCCACTATGAGCATGGTGAGCAACGTGCCGCGTCTGATGTCTCTGTCGATTCCTTGCAACATGAGCGTGTATTGCGTGAAGTTGTTACGCTCTACAGTGGCAATTTTTTGCCCGAAGAGCAGGTGTCAGAGTGGGTTATTACGCGTCGTCAGGTATTGCGGCGTCATTGGATAGAGTTCTTGCTTGAATTGGTGGATCTCTATACGACACGTGGAGCATCCTCATCTGCTATCGATATTCTTGATCGCCTCCTGGCTAGTGATCCCACCAACGAGCCTGCGGTACAGCGTCTGATCGTTGTGTTATCGCATCTGAAACGCCGTGGTGAAGCCTTGCGCGCTTATCAAAGCTTTGCGGATGTTTTGCAGCGAGAGTATGCTGCAGTGCCCTCGGAGGAGACGCGTGCATTTTATGAAGCCGTGCGCCGAGGTAATGCCTTACCTGAGCGTGTCACGGACCCACTTGCACCTGCTGCTGTAGGGGCAACCGCGACACTTGCGCCTGATCGGCGTAGTGTCGCGCGCGGTTTTCCGTTGGAGTCTATTGGACGTAGCAACCAGAGTCCACTTGTGGGACGTACGCACGAACTCGCTACTATGCACGAGCTTTTACTCGAGGTGGAGCACAGTGCACAGTTGCAAAGCGTGGGACGTTATAAGCCCTCCGGCATTCCTCTTGACACGCAGCGTCGGCCACAGTGTCTATTAGTTATGGGGGAAACTGGCATTGGCAAGACGCGTCTGGCTGAGGAGATGAGCCGTGAAGCACAAAAGCGTGGCTGGACGATTGTCTGGAGCCGACTTTTTACGCAAGAAAGCAGCATCCCTTATCGTTTGTGGACTGATGCGCTGCGCAAAATCCTCAATCTTGGCACTGGCCTGCTGCCGGTGTTGGACCCCTATCTTTTACAGCCGCTCTTATCTTTTCTGCCCGCGTTGCGCGAATTTATGCCGCAGACTATCCTGGACCAGGCTCCGTCTCTGCTCGCTTTTACGCCCGAGCAAGAGCAATTGCGTTTATGGGAAGCGATTGGCAATCTGTTCAAGACAATTAGCGAACATACGCCTTTATTACTTGTGCTAGACGATATTCAGTGGGCTGATGGCAGTAGCCATGAGTTGCTCGGCTATCTTGCGCGTCATCTGCACGGCTATCCGGTGCTCTTTTTAGCGACATGCCGTGACACCGAATTGCCCAAGCGTCCTCCGCATCCACTACGCAAGCTTGTTTTCCACATGCAGCGCGAGCATACCATCAAGACCTTGAACGTAGATCCGCTTACTAGTGAGCAAATTGCTCTGCTCGTTTCCAGTACAACTGCATTGCCGGAAGACAAAGTCAAGCATATCCAGGACCATGCTGCTGGCAACCCGTTCTTCGCTGAAGAGTTGGCGCGTTCGACGCCACCTGTCTTGCCTATGACGGTCACGGCTGCCCTTGATAATCGTATGGAAAAACTGAGCAAGCCCTGTCGCCAGTTATTGGGAAATG
Organism: uncultured Chloroflexia bacterium; assembly: GCA_963802635.1. Taxonomy (GTDB): domain Bacteria; phylum Chloroflexota; class Ktedonobacteria; order Ktedonobacterales; family Ktedonobacteraceae; genus CAVTLG01. Next base: position 1,375,712 of record CAWDJJ010000002.1, read on the forward strand.
CTGCTGTGCTTGGTGGTTCCTTCAAGTTTCCGGTTATTTGCGCTATGGAAGTCGGTAGCGAGCTAGCTGATGACGATATCGTGTTAGAACTGCTGGAAGAAGCCTTGCTGGCTGGTGTCCTTACCGACGAGGGCACTGGTACGCGTATCACCTATCATTTCTGGCATCCTTTGCTCGTGAGCCATCTCTATGAAGACCTTTCGGGTATCAGGAAAGCGCGTCTGCATCTGCGCGCGGCGGAAGTCTTGCGGCGTATTCATCAGCGCGACGAAGAGGAAGCTGCCGCTACTGTCACATACCATCTCGTGAAGGGTGACGCAGAGTCATCCCAGATCGCGTATTATGCAGAATTGGCTGGGAATCGTGCCTATAGTGTCTTTGCCTATTCCGAGGCTGAACACCTCTATGGTCTGGCTGTGGAGCATATGGAGCAGGTGCAGCAAAATAATAGTCAGGCGCACCTGGCATCCCTGCTAGAACGATTTGCCGAGTGTATGATGGTACGTGGTCATTTTGCGCGTGCGCGTCACCTCTATGAGCGTGTGCTTAAACTGCGTGCTCAGCTTCCAGCGCCTGCCGAGGATAGCCAGTATGAAGCTCAACTCCAATCCTTACTCTGGGGTGAAATCGGTCTGACCTGGCGTTATACTGGAGACAATACGCATGCCTGGGAAGCTTTTGAGCGCAGTGAGCAGGTCCTACGCGATGTCGGGGTTATTGGTGGCCCGGCCTGGGCGCGTCTCTACTATCTGCGCAGCAACTTCTACAAAGCGGAGGGTCGTTATGCTGAAGCTTTGCGTGTAGCGCAAGAGGCTCTTACTTTGTATGAGCAGCAGCAAAAGCAGAGTATTGTCCCTAGTGCGCCAGTGATGCATACTACCAGTTTCCAGCGCACGCTGGAGGGTAATCCTATCAACCTGGGGCGTACTTATCGTCTGATTGGCACTATCGCTGAAGCCATGGGCCAGCTTACCACTGCGCTGACCCATCAGGGTAAAGCGCTGGCCCTCTATGAGCAATACGGTGAGAAGCGCCAGATTGCGCATCTTTCTTGTGATATGGGCTATACCTACTTGAAGAAGGGCAAATACGAGCAGGCGCAGGCCGAGCTACGGCGTTCCCACTCGCTCGCGGAAAGTATTGGTGATGAACCATTGCTCTCGCTGGTCTATAGCGACTGGGGCAAACTCGCGGCTGCTACTGGCGAGTTGAATGAGGCTGAAGACTGGTATCGGCGCGCGCTCGAGTTGGCCGAAGCGCTTACCAAGGATAGTGAATACATCAGCTTATGGAGCGCCGGACTGGCCGCCGTGCTGCAAGCGTTAGGAAAATCTGCAGAGGCTGTACAGTTTATCACGCGTGCCTGGAAGACTGGTCGTGCGATGCACAACAGCCCGTGTATAGGACAGGCCCTGGTTACGCTCGGCAACATCCGTATTGCCCAGGCTATTGGCGCTGAGGATCTGCCTGCGGTGCAGAAGCGTTTGCTCCGGCATGCCAGAGAAGACATTCAGCGTGCGCTGACCCTCGACGAATTAGAGGTCGAGACGCGCATCAGTGGGCAGCTCGCTTTAGCGCACATCACCCTCCTGCAAGGCCAGCGTGAGCTGGCACGCACTGAAATAGAGCAAGCGTTAGGCGAGGCCCAACGTTATGAACAGGCACACGTCGAGACGCAGGCCCGTCGCTTGCTCGAACAGGTAAATGTCTGAATAGTATCTGCTTTCTGGACACGTATGCCCATGCCACAGTTTAGACCGATCAGGGACACGGAAGAACCAGTATCTCCCCTACGCTTGTCCATCATCCATCATGGGCAAACTACATGCCCACTACTCCCTTGTGGCAAGCCACGTCAGGAGCTACTTTTCGTCTTCCCTCTTCTTGCTGATTGTTGTTCACCTCACTTCCTTCCCACCTGCTTGACGTTCTATAGGGCCTATGCAGAGTAGGTTCTGCTGCCGCACCCGTCCGGCTTTTCACCATGAGAAGGAAGGTCTTCGGTACTGGCAAGAATGGAATAGATAGCCATCAATGACTACACGTGTCTATCGACTTAATGAACGTTTATTATACTCGAACCTTCTTTAGCAAAAGCACCCAGGAACTGTGATTGGTCGAAATAGGTGCATTGCCATCAATCACTGCCCTACAAGAATCAGACATGTCTCTTTTTTGTACTGTGAAGCGTGTCACAGGTGAAGCTTAATGCAGTATCCTCAAAACGGATCAAAAGAAAAGGGAACGTCCGCTGCCACCTCCCACGCGTCCTGGCATGGGCAATTGTACTAGAATGATGCCGCACAGGTCAAGTGATTTTGCATTAAGAAGCTGGTATGTATAATCATCACACCTTATTCTTTAAAAAAGCAGCGAGGATTGTATGAGAATTGCGCAGATTGCACCGCCGTGGATTGCTATCCCGCCCAAAAATTACGGGGGAACCGAGGTTGTCTTGCATAATCTCGTCGAAGAGCAGGTAGCTCAAGGCCATGACGTCACGCTGTTTGCGCCTGCAGATGCCAGAACATCTGCAAAACTCGTCTCTTTTTTCCCAAAGTCATTGATTGATGCTGGTGTGCCGTGGCATGCCCATCTCAAAGCCTATTATCATCTGCATAAATCCCTTGAATACATAAAAACACATCAGTTTGATATCGTCCATGCTCATCTTTCTTCCAGTGCTGACATGTATATTTTCCCTCTTGCCGCTCAACTGGCCGTTCCGCTAGTCGTGACGCTGCATAGTCGTTTCCCTTTTGATCGTGTGCCGCCCTATATTGGTGATGCAGATGATTACTACTTAGAATGGCTTGCCGCCACGCCGATAGTTGCCATTAGTGAGAGTGCTCGTGCTGAGATCCCCCATCTTCTTAACCTGGCCGGTGTGGTCCATCACGGTGTGCCCATGAACATCTTTCGTCCAACGGTATCGCATCCTGAAGACTATCTGGTCTGGTTGGGACGTATAGTGCCTGAAAAGGGTGCACATCTGGCTATTCAGGTTGCGAAAGGGTACGAAACTCCTCTCTTGCTGGCGGGTACCATTGATCGTCATGTGCCCGCGTCTGTGCGTTATTTTGAAGGCAAGATCAAGCCACATCTCAATCATCATCTCGTCAGATATATTGGTCCGGTGAACCTGAAGCAAAAAATTGATCTGCTCAGTCGTGCCCGCGCGTTGCTGAACCCGATAGAATGGGAGGAGCCGTTCGGCATGGTTATGATCGAAGCGATGGCTGTTGGATGTCCTGTTGTCAGTTTTGATCGTGGAGCGGCACCGGAAGTTGTTGCGCATAAAACCAGTGGTTTCCTGGTGCGCAACGTAAACGCAATGCAGCGAGCGCTGGCGCATATTGACGAACTTGATCGTGAGGCGGTGCGTCATCATGTTCGAGCAGCATTTCTCGGTGCGTGTGATGGCTGAGAAGTATATCAGAATCTACCAGCATGTCATCGCAACTTCTCTCTCGAAGCTACCGAAGATCGCGGCAGGGACATCCACGCGAGCGTACTCATCTGCTCCTTCGCTTGTCGAAAAAGTTGAGCCGACTATACAAACGCGTACGACCAGAAATGTGATCCAGAAGCAAAATTAGTTCTGCTCTCCTTCTCCTTACCTCTGGTACTATCAATGAGTAGGCAATGGTGTCATTGCTGTAAGAGTACCTTCGTGTTATTTCTGTGAGGTCTTTCTCCATCACCGAGAGTGTTTTGTGAGACGTGTCAGGTATGCTTTGATGGTGAAGAGCTATGATAATATACAAGAAAGCAGAGAGACCATGCCGAGCAGAAAAAGCACATGCATAACGACGAAAACCGCTTCCACTGCTCTTTCGGCAGGAAAAGCACCAGCAAGCAGTTCTCCAGTAGAAACGGGGAAATCCTGGTTTGAGCGGGCATGGCGTGGAACAAAACGTTACCCTCTTCCACTCGGAGCAACCGTGCTGTTGGGGGGCAGTCTCATATTTTGGCTAGCCGGGCGCGCTTCTTTTGCCAACTGGATGCTACTAGCAGTGGTAGTGTTGGGTGGTCTCCTACTGTTATGGGAAATCATTCAACAGTTCCTGCACAAGGAATTCAGTGTCGATGTGATTGCCTTGCTTGCAATCGTCGGATCGTTTCTTCTGGGGCAATATTTGGCAGGAGCACTGGTTGTGCTGATGCTTTCGGGTGGTGAAGCGCTCGAAGCCTATGCAGTGCGTCGGGCGCGTTCTTCACTTACGGCGTTGGCCGAACGTGCCCCACGAACTGCGCATATCTGGCAAGGAGAGGAACTGGTCAGTATTCCGGCTGATCAGGTGGAAGTCGGGATGGAAGTGGTCCTTAAGCCTGGGGAGTTGGCTCCAGTAGATGGCGTTGTGACCTCTGGTTCTTCCAGTATGAGCGAAGCGGACTTGACGGGTGAGCCAGTCCCTGTGCGTAAAACCTCTGGCATGCTCGTCCTTTCAGGAAGTGTGAACCTGGACGGTGTTCTCGTGATTCGAACCCAGAAACGTAGCGTCGAGAGTAAATACGCGCAGATTGTCCATCTAGTAGAGGAGGCCCAGACCCAGAAGGCACCGATTCATCGTCTTGCTGATCGCTATAGTATCGGATTTACCTTCGTCGCCGTTAGTCTGGCTGGTCTGGCATGGGCACTATCTGGTGATACGCTCTATGCCCTGGCTGTACTGGTTGTAGCCACGCCTTGCCCGTTGATCTTAGCCACGCCGATAGCCATCATGTCTGGTATCGATCTAGCTGCGCGTAACGGCATCATCGCCAAAAGCGGGGCATCTATTGAGCAACTTGGAGAGGTTGATATCGCCGTTTTTGACAAAACAGGCACTTTGACATTGGGGATGCCTAAAGTGACGGCCATTGTACTTGCGCAGCACGAGGAGCAACAGACAGGGACGGTAGAGACTATGTGCCACAACCTTCCAGTGTATGACGAGGATACCCTGTTGCGTTTTGCTGCCTCAGTTGAGCAGCTTTCCACGCATATCCTGGCGCGTGCAGTTGTGGAGGCGGCCCAGGAGCGTGCCTTACCTCTCAGTTCAGCGAACGACTTTGAAGAAATCTTCGGCAAGGGAGTACGTGGATGGGTGCCGTTGAATATGAAAGAGGGACAGGTAGAAAAGTGGCATGGACATGATATGGTCGAGGTGGCAGTTGGGAATCGCACATTTATGAAGTACCTGGACATTCCAATCCCACCATTCTTGCTTAGTGAACGCCAGCGGCGCGTCGATGCCAGGCAAATCTGTAGCTTCATAGTCGCGAACCAGCAGATAGAGGGATTGCTCGTGCTGGAGGATGTTCCGCGCGCAGATGTCTCGCGCCTCTCAGCGGATTTGCGTGCGGCTGGCATCAAGGAAACCATCTTGCTTACGGGCGATAACGAGGTCGTGGCACAGCAGATTGGCGAGATTGCGCAGGTGGATCGTGTGGTCTCGCGCTGCTTGCCAGAAGACAAAGTGCGTATTATTCGGGAACTAGTTGAGCAGAGACATGGGGTCCTGATGGTCGGTGATGGCATTAACGATGCTCCTGCACTGGCTGCGGCTACCGTGGGGATGGCGCTTGGTACGCAAGGGCTAACTGCTGCTGCCACTGCTGCTGATACCGTGCTCCTCTCGACAGATATTCTCCGCGTTGTGCGGGCCGTCCGCCTGGGACGCTGGGTTATGCACGTTGCGCGACAAGGCATCTGGGTGGGTATGAGTCTCTCTGCCATCGCCATGCTCTTCGCTGCATTCGGCTTCATTCCTCCTGCCGCTGGTGCGCTCTTGCAGGAGGCTATTGACGTAGTTGTCATTTTGAATGCCTTACGAGCAGGCAGATTAACCTTTCGACCACATACCAGGGAGACGTCACCCCAAAAACACATGTTCCGCGACCAGGAGGACAAACCGCAGGAAGGTTGCGCTTGAAGTCATTTCTCACTTGTTTCGTTCATAAAAGCAGGGGGAGATTTTGCGTCGTCTACCTCTTTATTTTTTGTTGCAACCATTGCTCGAATGCATCACCGTGCTTGACGTAGATGATCAACACTCCCAGCGAAACCCCCGATGATAATCCATTCCCATAGCAAAAAAGAGAGGACGCCTGATACCACATGTTGGTAGATGGGGGGATATCTACTACCACTATTTCATACACATTCATTGATGGAATGGCTCGAAGACGTGATTAGTGTCAATTATACCCATATGGATCTATTCTGTCAAAAAGATTTTCAGCCAAGCTAAGTGAAGGTAGTATCTGACTTTCCCATCTCAATGCTCATCTGTTCTCTTACTACGTTCGCGTGCATCATCCCGCATCATTTGCAAGTTGAGCAGCTCGGCCACCTCATACGTGGTCACTGCCCCATGCTTCGGCCTCAGGCGAACGAGTGAGGGAAAGTGTCCAATGCGTCCATGCAGTTCTGCTAGCAAGACAAAGGCCGCCGGAGCATAGCCCGGCGGATTAATCAGTAGTGCTCGCGTCTGCCACTCCTCGGAAGAGATCCGCGCCTGATCTACAATCGCGCTAACCTGCGACTCTAGCGGCTGTGCCTGGTCGATCTGCACAGAGATGGTGCGGATCTCTTCGATGGCGCTACCTGCAAGAGACTCGATCTGTGCTTTGTTCTCTTCGGTGAGTGGGTGGGTGAAGTTAAGTATGAGCATTTATGGTATCTCCAGTATAGCATCAAGCCTTGGTCATTCCTATTTTCATGGCCTTATCAATAGTGTCTAGCAACGTTTGACTATCTTCCTGCGACAAGGAGAAGGCGATTGCACCCCGTTTATAATCTGGTAAAGAAATGATGGAAATCCTCAATAAACCACACATCATCTTTAATTCATCTGATGGTCTGCCATCAATTACCACGAATGGGTTAATATACGTTCCTCTTAAATAATTGATGGCAGTACTGATCTGTTTAACCGCATCAAGGTTTGTAACGACCCCATTTTTAGAAGTCTTCGCTTCAATAATACTTATTTGATTTTGGTATCGAAGTATAACGTCAATGTCTAATTGATCATTTTTCCCTTTGACGCCGCACATGACTTCATAATTATGGTCTCGTAATGTTTGTGCAATTGCCAATTCAAAGAGATGACCGTGATTATCATTATCGATATTTGGCCCTTTTTCTTTCCATCTCATCTTACCCTCAGCGTCTTTGCCTTGCCCAAGATGAAGATTTAACACGTCGCTCAAATCGATATGCTCTGGCAGTATTTCTTGCTTCTGATGTTTAAATTGATGATTCTGCCAAGTATAATGATCGACTATACTTTGTCCACTTTCACTCTGCATATAAATGGCAGACGCATTATACTGTTCTCCAACTTGATATGCGGCTAGAGACATAGTCTTTGTTCCACCTGTCAGATTGACTATCAAGGGCTGTGGTAACAACGCAGATTGATCTTCAAGCTTTTCATTAAGTTTTTCATCCAGCACTTTTACTATGGAGGGGATATCATAGGGATCGGTTTCTAGTCCATAGATAGTAAATCCTCTCTTTTCGAGTGCTACTTTCAGATAATCGTACTTATTTTTTGTTCTGTCTGTATAAACTAGTAGCACCTTGTCAGGTCTATAATGTAATACTGGTAGAAAATTTGGCTGTGGCTGCTCTCCTACCAGAGCAATCATAGTAGTCATGCGTTTGTACCTCTTCTTCTCCTGCTTGCTGCCACCTGGCAGAACAATACAGTACACCCCTCGTGTACCTCTTCGCGCACAAATAGACAATTTTTTGTTTGATTAGGTGTCCAGTTCGCAGCCTCTTCCGTTTCGACGGCGATGAGCACAGTTCTTGGTGAAAACTCGCGGTAGCGCAAAAATCCCGTTGCTTCAGGTACCATGCGCTTCAAGTCGTCGGTTGCCGCAATAGTCGTTGCTTTATCTACACCCTCACCAGTACTGAATCTGCGTATGTTAGGGCGAACGTATGGTTCTAGCTTTGCCTCTTTCTGTTTAGCCGCTACCTCACCTTGTGGCGCATTGAAAAATCCATACCCTGCGCTCGTTTTTCCGCCAACCCCATATTTCTGTAGCGCCATCTCTAGCCACTTCACTGCTATCTCGACGTCTTTGGTATTTCCAGCGGAGCGTGGCGCGACTGCGAACATAAAGGTGGTGTTTGTCACCGTCAGGAAGGGGACTGGATTAGGGTCTTGGTCGTTGGCTGGTGGCTTCTTCTCCCCATAATATTTGGGATAATGCGAGTTCATGATATCGAGATCGATGCTTATCTTACTATTCGTAGGCATCGCATCGAAGAAGATGACACTGCCAGAGCTTTTCTGCGTTCCAAAAACACGTTGTACTTCAGGACCATCTTCTTCCATCTTCTGGCTTTTATATATCTCACCTGTAACGTAGGCTCGCGTCAAACCCTTGAGCGCACTGCCAGGAATGAAAGGAACGCCGTAGATATGATGCAATGTCAAATCTGTCTCTAGCACCGTTTCACCTCCCAGACCGACAACCAGTCGCCAATCAGTGCTGCTTGTAAAAGACTGTGCTTGCATTGCCTTTACTGCTTGTTGCCAACGTTGATAGACGCTTTCCACCAGTTGGGTATCGATGTGATTATCTGCGATGAGCTGCTTAAACCAGGGACTTTTTGCTGAGCTATTGCCAATTACTGACTGCGGAGGATACTTGTCTAAAATGAGTCCCAGGTTCTTGCAACGCTGCAAACGCTCCTGGGTGAGCTGTTTCTCTGTTTTCTGGGGAAGGTAGTATTTACTGCTCATTTATGTTCTCTCCTGCCTCCGGTTCCTGAAGGTCGGCTTCAGCGAAGCGGCGCAGCCAGATGCCGAAGGCGAGACATTCGGCGGTGGCACGACGATAATCATCGTTGCTTGTATCGGGATCAATAATCCAGTTCAGCAGGCCATCGTATCCGTTCTTCATCACGTCATTGTTGGTTGCCTTAAAGTGCTCTGGTTCTCGCATCCAGTTGGTGAGGTGCCCAAGTAGTAGATGGTAATGTGGCTTCTTCTTTTCATCTTTACCTTTGGCATTGAGGAAGCCCAAGGTTTGGCCCAATCCGTTGATCTGAATCATAGCGTTCAGACCTCGTGCCAGCGAACGATATTCTTTCTCCAGCTTCTTTTCCGTGCTGTTTTTATCCAGTTCCTTGATTGCTTGAACTGATTTGTATGCCTCTCTGCCACGCTGTTGCTCGCTGTTCTGGCGTTTCGAAACGTTCTGTGAGTGTTCCATCGTTGTCTCCTTTTCTCCTGCTTAGTCTTAGTCGCTCAGGCGTACACGTACAAGGCCACGACCAACAGTCTCATCACCACCTAATTGGAGATAAGTATTATTCAGCGTCTTGATCTGTGTTAATACCTGTTCTTCGGTGATGAGTGAGTTCTTTTTGCGTGCCTTCGTCGCATAGAGCGGCACATACAGGAGTGTGTCAGAGGGCAGATGTTCTTCTGTCCAGAGCGCACCTTTGTCAACCGTCTTCTTTTGTCGGTCTATTCGTACACGCGTAATAACCTCTGTGGCATAGAGCACGAAATCACGGAATACGTCGTTGGGCAGAATTACAAATGACCTCTTCATTTTGTTCGGCCAGTAGCTTGCTCCTAGATCTGGCAGCGCGTACTGTGCGAACCACTCCGCAATGGTATCGACCTGCTTATCTGGCCTGGCATCGAAACTAAATTCTTCAAGCACGATGGTATTGTTATAATGCACCTCACTATTGGTGTTTACCAATGCTATCTCGGTGTTCGCTTCAGGCACGTTCCAGTTTATTTTTGCCGTGTCTGCCTCTCGCTCGATGTCGCGCTTGAAACGGCTCAGAATATCGTAGGAAGTAGTGTAGGCGAAGACGCCGTTGAGCGAGCGCACTGGAAAGAGTAACATACGGGCATCACCTGTGATGAGTGCTCCTGCATGTTCGCTGCCTCCGCCGTTGGTGGATGGTGGACCAAAGATAACGTCGACCAGTTCTTTTTCTGGTGCCGTCAGGCTCTCTCTATCTCCCTCAAGGGCAGCACGCAGTTTGCCTTTGATGCCGCTGCCCTAAATCATCGGGTACTGCGTTGTGCGTTCCCGTTGGATAGGTAAGTCAATACTGCTCAAACCAGAACCGACTCCTGCATGTAGGGGGGTCTCTGTATAAAGATACAATGTGCTTGTGATCATCGTTTACCACTCTCCTTCGTATGTAATGCCATAGCCAATCTCCATCCCATGATCAGTCAGAGATCGAGGCTGGGTTTCGTTTTTATAATCATTGTTTGTATGAAAGAAGTAGACGCTACCGGCTGCCACACAACGGCGCATAACCTTGTTTTCTCCTCGTGCATCTTCAGGATTCAATCTCCAACCGCCGATTGGTTCATAGCGATTGATAGCTGCGGTAATAAGCGTAGCAGAGGGTAGCGTTGGTGGTCGCCAGCCTTGCTTAAAAGAGGCTGGTGTAGCCAGATAGAGCAACATGCCTTCTCGTTTTTGTGAATGTTCTATCGGGTTGTCGGTATGTTCTTCGCTAGGCTCTAGCACGTGAAAACGTGCGGTGCGCTGCTCTCCACCGAGAGTTAACCATCCACCTAAGGGTAAGTGGAGCGTGTCTTGTATTTGGCTATCGCTCAAGACATTTTCACCAGACAGCGATTGCGTTAGAGTAATATCAACAATAAAACCATAGATATAATTCTGGTTTATTTGATGGTTCATGCGGATCATGAGCATCTGGTACAGATAACCTTCTTCGGTTGCTTTCGTACCGGATTGGATGCCGATACCCAGGCGAGGTTCTTTCTGATAGATCTCTTCCCGGCTGATAGATTTGATGCCTGTCAGTGTTTCCGTTCCAAGTGTCTTGAGTAAATCTGTCTCGGTCAGCCAACCTTCAACAGGCATCAAATCGCCATCGGGCACAGGTGTCGGTTGAAGATAGTGGTTTATACCTGCAGGCCAGTTGCTGGATATGCCTTTTTTGATTGGGCGAGGAAGCAGACGATACAAGGCAGAATCATGTGTGGTATCTCCTTTACTATCTGCCTTCATAATATGAGCGGGAGCAGGGAACAATCGTTCTGCCTGCTGAAGCTGTGTCTTTGGGTAGCGGCCCAGGGCGATGCCCGTCATACGAAAGCGTCCGTAGCCGTTGCGATCCCCGATGAGTTTCGTGAGACCAGTATCAGCGAATGCTGCCGCGATATTCTTGTTTGGGTCCCAGTGCGCTGCGATGGCTGCCCTGACAGCTCCCTGCAATGTTTCGGGTGTTGGTGGAAACATACTCTCGGCAAAATTGTTTTGTCCGGCATCGAATGGATGCGCTGTGCGGAACATTAGCGGCTCCGCTGGTTCAATAAAGAGGCGCATTCAGTCTTGCTCCTTTCGTGCCAGAAAAAGCATGACGAGTAGCCAACCAAGGACCTCAACCAGCCCATAGCGTCTGCCGCTGGCATGCAGTTCCACTGATAGTTGCTGTCCTTCATGGACCGGCTCATCCATGGCCTTCGCCAGTTCAACAAGGTTGCTTGCCTTGCGCTCTAGCTCTTCATCTGGGAACTTTTCTTTTAATATTGGATTGCGTTGACGCCGTAGCACACGTTTTACCTCGCTCTGCTGAGCTTCCCGTTCCAGATGTACAAGTGTGGGTGCCTCTTCAAGCAAGGTAAAGATGCATTTTGGTGAAAGAACATCATCTTTGAAGTGTTTATAGAAAAACAAGAATAATGGCACTGGCTGATTTTCATCTGACAGTTTGTCATAATCCCAGTGGCAGCCTACTGTTGTCTGCTCACCTGAGCGCCGCAGTACTGTGACCACAAGCGCATTGCGTCCATACTGATTTTTGGCCACCTGCTCCGCTTCTTTAGAGACACGACGGACATAGGAAAGCGAGGTATAGTGATGGGCAATGGCAATACCTGTGCTAGCTGTAACCAGTTTTTTGCGTTCTGGATCTTTAACCGCATTCTGTACTATTAGACGATAACGTCGTTGTAGCAGTTCTACGAGATCGAGTACAGTCTCGCTGAATGTTTGCTCTGGTTCTGCTCCGCTGCTATTGCGTGCCAGCGGAGCGAGGGCAACAACGTCATCGCCGCCAGCATAAATCAAGCGACCAGGATAGTTATCCTGTACAATATCAGGCACACATTCCCGCGAAAATTTGGATAACGCTTTGCTAATGCTGCGGTGCTCAGTCTCGTCACCTACACCATTGATAAGCTTGCCCATCTTATCGCCATCCATTTGTATTAGCGCGTAGTAGGGGGTTGGTCTGGTGATGGATGAAGGGGTATTAGTAATTTCCGAGAATTGGAGTGTATCAGTGATTCCCAGGAGATCAGACAGCGCTTTTGGTCCATCCTTAGCAAGTTTTTCGCGCTTGACTTTTTCCTCATCTGTGAAGTGGAACTCTTTCTTGAGTCGTGCCTCACTAAATGTCTCTGGAAAGAAACAATCGCCGTCACACTCTAATATGCTTGCATCTGCTTGATGCTGTATAGCTTTCTCATAAAGCAATGGAATGCTTGCAGGCATTAGTTCGCCCAGCTTCTGCGTCTCGCTGAGCCACTTTGATAAAGCAGGTGTAATCTCAGGGCGTTTGCTTACCGTGAGAAGCTGTTCTACATAGGAAGCTGTTGCAATAGAACTGGTCGAAGGGAAAGCTCGTTGCTGCTTATTTAACTGCAATTTCAAGCGTGGAAGAAAACGCGCTGATTTGAATGCAAAGCGCTTGACTGTATCGATAGCGTCCAGGCGCTCGTTCCCTTCCAGATCTATATCTCTGATTGACAACCCCGCTTTTTGCGTAACTTGTTGCCAGAACACCTGTACTTCCTTGCGTGTTTTGCCCTCTCCACGTATGGCTGCGCGTTGACCGGAGATAGTGCTCTTCTCACCGTCTTCCTCTCGTTGTGCGAAGTCGCGCAGGTGTTTGCGTCGGTCAAGGGTGAATTGTGTCTCTCTTAGCCAATCCTGGTAATGTTCAGCGTCGCCTTCCACCACAACGTAGAAGAACTCAAAAACGTGCTCTGGTTTGACCTGCTCATTCCACTGTTTGCGTGTGTCTGAGTCGGGAGCAGCGTATTTCCCTGGTACCTCATGCCATACATCCTCGCAGATATCTAGCCAGAACTCGCGAATCTTTTTTTCACTTTTCTGTGCGGCTGTGACTGCCTGATCCATAGTATCGAAAATGGCGATATATTTATTTGGTAAGTCAGGAATATTCTTCTCTATAACTGGTTTGCTGGGAAAGATTAGCTTCGATTCGATGCCTTCCATACTGACCTGCATCAATGCTGAAAACAAGAAGCTGCCCTGCCAGAGATCGCGCGTCTTACGTGCCTGTGTGATGAATGGCTGCACCGGGCCAAGCGAGAAGAGGAGCATATACTGTGTCATAATTCCACCTTGATTCTGCCTGAAAAGTTTTCTGCCCATTTCTCGATCAGGGAATAATTCTGATTAATCCCCGTTTTGAATAGAACTGCTACACCCACATAACTACCTCCCTGCAGCTCTACTATTCGTAGTATCAGGGGTGAAGCATGTCTGCTTCTATTATCAATGCCCATCAATGGAAGGCCGAAAACTGTACGGTTGTGTAATGGCAAGCTGCGACGATATGTTTGCAGGTTGCTACCAATAGCTCGCATCGCAGCGTCTGGTGTCTTCCAGGCTTGGATGCCGTTGCGTAGTATCCAGATACGACAGGTGCTTTGTCCCAGAGTGTCAAAGGCTACCTGGGTGATTGGTACTGATCCACTGTTGGTAATGCCCTGTCCAACCAATGCTCGCGCAGCCCTGATGCCCGTGTTGATCTGGTTTTGTAGTTGCTCGGCATCTTTGGGCATATCGAAGTGCAGACCTTCTGGCAAGCTGAAGCGTGAGTCAGCCGCTGTGTCCTCATTGATTATGCTGGCTGTCATACTACCAGCGCAACGCCGTGAACGTGAACCTATAGCTCCCAGGTGAGTTAAAAGCCAGAAGGAGGCGATAGCCCGTTGTAGCTTTTCATTGTTATCGTCTCTACACGTCAGTGTGACACGAAATGTGGTATCTGGTGGAAAGAATAATCGGTCCGGCTTGTATCTATCTCCTTTGCCACTGGCGGCCATCGACCAGAGCAGATAATCTTTCCCCGATATATTTTCTCTTGAATAACTTTCTTTTTTGAAACGTTCCGCTACCTTTGAGGGGTCAGACACCCTGATGGAGACGGCTGAGCTTATATCGGTTGCGCCAAAGACTGACGTTTCAGCCTGCATAACTTGTGATAGTGCCCTCCCGTTAGCTCCCGCGAGGGCGCGGTACCAGTAGCGCATCAGTCCGCGAAACGTCGGAGCACGGAGTTCTGCGCGTTCCTGATCGGCTCCCGCTAGGAACAGCGGCGTTATTGTACGCAGGGCAAAGGTAACATGTATCATCCCCCTTCAAATCCTTTCCATGTATACAAAGCGTTCTTGTTGAAACAAGCTTACTCCCAATCATGCCGTTCTGGCATCATCAACGCGCTGAAAAAATCTCATAGGTTCCTCTCATGTACTATTCTTGAAAATCTGCTACACTTCAAGCATCTTTTTGAAAGTACTCGGAGAACTTCGCTCTCAAGTAATGGTAGTCCAGGCGTTCGTTTCCGGGCACATTCCAGGAGTTGTGGCAATGATCGAGTAAAGCTGTTTTATGCGTATTCACTGTAGCTAGCGCTATACTCAGTTCACCTGCAACCTGTTGGGGCCTGAGACCTTTGGCAAATGCCTGTAATACTTTAAGTTGTGCGGGGGTTGCCTTGCTTACGACTTCGGTGCAGTGGGCGTGTTCCTGCGCATCCATTTGTCTGCGCTGCTCTTCCTGGGCAGACCGAAAGGAATTGATCGAAGGATTTACATAGGCTCCAAGGGCGAAAAATGGTCCTTTGATTAGCCTGACACCTGCATCCGTCGGCACGTGCATGACCTTGCCATCTTGTACCTGAGTTCGAAGTTTGTCTGGAGTATAGATGTGCCAGATGTTGTCGTGATGATCAAAGTTGAGCGAGGCAACTGAGATCGCTAGCAAACCCATCAGACGACGACCACCGGACACTGAAAGGTGAATGCGGTATCCCTGGCGTTTGAGATCGCCAATGAGTCGATGAATAGTATCGAGCGTACCATCTGCGTGATTTTCGTCGCTAATGTCGTCGATGGGCTGGCGATCAAGTTCCAGCACCCACGAATGAAAGTGAATGCTGCGCTGTGCCGTTCGGTAGTAATCGCTGGTGAACTCAGCATGGAGACGGTACAGAGATTGCTGAAGGCGAGATTGTGGGTCCGCTTTAGGATGGACGACGATCACTTCGCTGATGGGATAGTTTGCCTGTAACAGGAGATCAAGCGTGAATGTGACAATCTGTGGCTGACCGCCCAACGTTGCCACAAGCACATGTGGATAATCTGACATCGTGTCACTCCTATCAAATTTACTCACACCTGGAGGATAACAATGGTTAATTTATTGCCAGCCGTGCTGGTGGGTGGACCACCACACGCGGGGAAATCCGTCTTGTTTTATCACCTGACGCAAGCGTTGCGTGCGCGCAACATCCCTCACCATGCCATTCGCGCCTGCCCCGATGGCGAGGGCAACTGGTTTCATGAGGGACACCTTGCAACCGTCAGTGACATCCGTGTCAAAATCTCCAGTGAATGGCCTCCATCCTTTGTCGAGCGCATCTGTCACGACATGGAGTACCACCATCTCCCCTTGCTTGTGGACATGGGTGGCCGTCCTAAAGCTTCCCAGCTCTGTCTCTTTCATTTCTGTACCCATTCAATCCTGCTGCAGCGCCATGATCGGCCCGACGACGCCCAACACTGGCAACAGATCGTCGAACAGCACAACATCCTTACATTGGCACATATCTATTCAGCGCAAAACGGTGAATCGACTATTAGCGATTTATTCCCCATCTTGCAAGGCACCTTCAACGGTCTGGAGCGCGGTCAGCCCAGACTTGAGCACGATCTTCTCCTAAATGAGCTCGTGGCACGCGTCGCTAACCTGTTCCAATCCTATGCGTTGGATGATCTGAAAACCTCCGCCTTTGCACACTCAGCTACTGAATTGACGCTTGACCTGGACCTAGCATTAAAAACCTTCACCACCACCTCTCACAACTGGCAACCAGCCATGCTGCAACCATATCTGGAGAGCATCCCGAAGCGTGCCCCGATCTCGATCTATGGAGCGGGTCCCAACTGGCTCTATGCCGCGCTGGCCGCCCACGCCTATCCGCAACCATTCTATCTCTTTGATCCAAAGCTCCTCTCTGGTTGGGTGCAACCTGTTCCTGTCGTCACTGGGACAGTAGGAAGTTCATCCGAACTATGCATAGAAACAGGGGCTAATGAAGAACTCACCATTCTCAAAATATCAATTCCCTCTAGGCGAATTGAATATCTGCAGCCAGACGCGCTCACCTTTCCACCTGTGGCGACAGAGAAAGGCTTGATCATCGATGGGCCGATACCGAACTGGTTGTTGACGGCGCTGACGCGCCTCTATAGAGAAGTGGGAGTAGCATGGATTGCCCCTTTCTACGTACCCTCCGATCAAGCTGTTGTAGCATATTCACGTATAGCGATCTATCATCCTGGTGATCTTATACCCAGGCCCTCGCTTGAACTACAACATATCTGATAGCAGCTTATCATAAAGAAGAGGAGATAATAGGGTAAAAAAGCTACTGTAGCTAAAAATTACTAGTCGGGCGTTTCTGTGCACAAGGCTCAGCTCTGTTGTTATACTGGCAATATCTTGCTGATACCCATAAGCATTCAGAAACGCCACTCTCGTGGCTAGAAATCTGCTGCCGCATATTTCTCATCTGAATGCAAGGCAATATGAACAAGGCGAAAGAGGGAGCGCGAGAGCCGCAGGAAGGTGAGTGGATACAGCAGAGCAGAGGGCAGCGGGACATTAGAAGTTCTCCTGTGAGGACATGTGCGGTGAATCATCCGCAATGAGATCAACCGGCTGCCAGCCATACTTGCGGTATGTGACCAGCGTCGACTGATCTCCGGGGATATAGCTGACCATCGAGTAGCTATTTATATGCGTGAAGACCGTAGGGGCGGTGCGTAGAACCAGGCGGCCAAGCTGATTGTGTTGTAAGGAAAAGACAAAGGACGGTGCAGGCGTCTTTTCGGGAGAGCTAGCCGAGGCCAGGCGTCGGAAATCTGGTAGCTTGCATAGGCGTTTCCAAAGTTCTTTATATGCGGGCAGATGTGTCATGGCGGACGTGGTATACTGGAAATCGCTGACCAACCGCCGTGCCATATTCTCCCAGGCAAAAAATTGCCGTCGGTGCGTGCCAAAGACCAGCTCCAGCAGATGTATATGTTCGCCCCGAGTTATTTCTTTTTCTACCTCAAAAAGGGTTATCGATGCTTTGTTCCAGGTCTGCACGTACCAAAGACGATCTAAGGAGTGTGCCGGGTAAGAAGTGTTCAAGACCAGCAGATGCGCTAGGTGCCCAACGTTAAGCAACGTATGCTCAGCCGGGTCGTCATCAATGGCCTGTCCTGTAAGCTGAGCAAATGCGCTATATAATTGCTGCCGTTCACTTTCTTGCAAAGCCAGCACGCGCGCAAAGTTCTGCACCACCTGCGTCGATGGGTTCTGGCGCATGCCTGTCTCCAGATGATAGATATAGGTACGCGACAGTCGTGTGGCTTGAGCAAGCTGACCCTGAGACAATCCACGTTGCAGGCGAAACCGTCTCATCAGTTGGGCAAAACTCACACTGTCCCTCACCATTCTTCCTGCCTTCTCATAAACTTCAGTCTTCGCTCTTCTCTGCATCTCCTTGGGGGCATCGTTTGTCAATCCGGCACTGCTTGATCTAACCGTGTCGCGATCAATGCCATCGCTTTATCACCCAGAAGGCCATGCAATTCGGAGTGAAGCGCTCCTATGCATTCCATTCGCCTGGTGATAAACTGGTGCCGACCCATCCCCTGAGTCAGACCAGAAAGGCCCAGACGTGCCGCTTCATACTCGCTGCAGATCTGCGCAAGCAAACGTGCTACCTCTGATTTTTGTTCATATTCATTGTCCATAGTCTGTTCCTTTTACCTCTTTGCTATTTTGTATGGCATGCATGTTATGCAGTAGCGTAAGTGAACCAGCCTGCCACTCCGCCTGGCTTCCTTGGCAGCTTCCTTGCAGCCAGATGAGCCGAAGGCGAGAGCCGCGTTTGTGGCGATCACTCAAGCAGAAGCGTTCGCTGCTGATCCGATGAGCTGACTGCGTAGCAGGAGCTGCGACAGCAGCGTTGCTCATCGGAAGAAGAACACGTTTCTAACTGTGTAAGAGGCTCGCTTAGGAGCGTTGCCAGGCGAAAGAAGAACGCTGAGCCATTCAGCTTTGCGTTCAAAAAGGACACCTCGCCAATCTCAACCGTAGCGGGATCACTAGCTGCGAGTGAGCAGCGTTCGCCACTGTATGTTAATAGCAATGCCATGATGACATCCTGGGCGCGTGGTCTTTTAAGACCGCAAAAAGATAAGAATCAACGCTATCAGTAAAATTGCGCAAATTGCAGAAAAAACTCCTATATTGAGCATCATCATATTTTTGCTCTGCTCGCGGAGTTGTACTGAATTGAGGCCAATCGGGTGTTCGTTAGTAGTCGTCTGCTCAGGATAGCTTTTAAGTAACAACGCCAGCTCTTGCTGCATCTCCGAGGGATGCGCATACCGTTGTGATGGAACGAGGCTGAGCTGTCGCGCAAGGATCTGTTCCATCTGTGGCGTCACCGCCGGATTAAGACGGCGAGCCGGTGGGTGAAACATAGCAAGGCGTGCCTGTGGATCATATCCGGTAACTGCGTGATGCATGATCACGGCAACTCCATACAGATCAGATGAGGGCGTACTCTCACCTCCACGTACTTGCTCCGGCGCAGCGTATCCCGCCAATGGTTGTTGCCCTGTGCGGCTTGCTCGTAGCTCAGGGTGAAAGAGCGGCAAGTGGATGAGTGATACCGACTGCTGGTCTTTGCTCAGTATGATCGTCTCAGGTGTGATTGCGCTATGCACAATCGGCGGCTGCTGATCTGCAAGAAGAGCCAGCAGCGTACAAAGCTGATGCCCATATCCTGCGACTAGATCCTCTGGTAACGCTCCCCCTTGCCGCTTGAGTAAGGAGGCAAGAGTCTCGCCCTGGGGAGCGTCCAGCACCAGAAAAAACAAGCCTTTTTCACTGAACGAATCCAGCACTTTAGAGAAACCCGGACACTCACCCAATGCTTTGAAGCGCTGTACCACAAGCGATGTAATCCACTCGACAGACGAGACCTTGGCAATATTCTCCGGTACTCGTATCTCGCGTATAAGTACGGCATGATGTGAGGCATAGATATCCAGAGCCGACCAGGCCGCGCCCTGTTGCCGCTGGCTCTCTGGCAAGTCGATGGCGTTCACCAAACGATACTTCCCAGCATTTAAGAAATCACCTCGCATCGGCTGATATCTCTGTGAAAGTTGCCCGGAAGACATAGGACGAGCGAGAGTCGCAGAATACGTATAAAGCTGGTTTTCTGCTAGAGCCACCCTATATCCGCACAATGGACATTTTCCTTGTATCGGGTTCCCTTCACGCATACAATGAGGACAACGCATATTTGACCACTCCTTTCTTCTCCTCAACCTATAGTGAGGGGAAGAGACAGCTGCGCCGCTAATCCTAACGCTCCGGCGCAGTTTGCTGCCAATACCTCAGAGCCGTAAAACGCACTTACGGCGAAACCTCTTCCAATCGTTTCTCCCTGGTTGGTGGGCCAAACGCCGCAAGACCTGCGGCAACCAGGAGAAAACCGCCAATCAATAGGAAGGTTGGGAGGGCACCCAACGTGAGGGCGAGTGGGGCAATAACATAGACGCCGATGCCGCCTCCCACGTGCCCAATACCATCGACTAACGCAAAACCGGATGCACGTGCGCGCGTAGGATAGTTCTCGTTCGTCCAGGCGTAGGTCGCTGGAAGCCAGAGATAACAGCCAACCGATAGGACAAACGCGCCAAGAAAAGCCAGGTACATACTATTTCCGCTCAGGACGATGATGCCTCCTCCGGCCAATGCCGTCAAAGCCGCCACCAGAATCCACAATTTCCTCTCTATGCGTTCACCGAAGTAATAGGCGAGTATACCGCAAAAAATAGCTCCAAAGCTTCCCACCGCAGCGATCAGCCCGGCTTCAGAGGGTGGATATCCTAGTGTTGCGAGCAGGACTGCCAGGCCTGCGACAATCGAGTAAACTGAGATATAGCCAGATAACCAGATGACTAATAAGAGAATCGTTCGCTTGATATACAACCCATTGCGGAAAATTTCGCTGTATCCTGTGCCTTTCGTTATCGGCTGGATGGAGAGGTCTGGCACAACCGGGGGTAACGCTGGCGCATCAGCATATGCTTTTTTCTCCATAGTTGACACCACGCGCTCCGCTTCAGCCAGGCGTCCTTTCGCCAGAAGCCAGCGCGGCGATTCGGGGAGATCGAAGCGCAGAAGCAGACCAACAAAAGCTAGTAAAGTCCCGATGCCATAGAGAAGACGCCACCCAATCGTAAAATGGGCACTGGCGAGAGCAAAAGGAAGTCCAAACGGGAACGCTGCGGCGGGGGTTGTCAAGTATAGCCCCAACCAGACACTGACGACGATCCCGCTGCCTGCGTGCACGAAAATAAGAGCGTTATGCTTGACACGTTCTTGACGCGGAGCCAGTTCATTGATATAGGTACTGACCAGTGCCAAATCTGCTCCAACACCCACGCCAGTGAGTGCACGAGACAGAACAAAATTCGTATAATCTCCTACGAAAACCGTATACAGTGAACCGAGGCTGGCAACGATCATGGTGAAGATCATTACGTCTCTTCTTCCATAGCGGTCTGCGATCAGGCTGAAAATCAGCGCCCCAATCGCATATCCAGCCAGATTCACAGCCACTGGCAAACCCACATATTGACCAGCCGTCTGCGGAAGACATCCAGGTACGATTTGTGTACACGTCTGGATAAAGGAAACAGTAATGTCACCAATGTCAAAAAAGATGAAAAAGAAGCCCAACCCAATGACCATAACGAGAAACTTGGGCAATGCTTTGCCCGGGAGCCGATCTTGCCGTGCAAGAATAGTCGCTGCTCGTTTTGACCTATTTAGATCTTGAAATGAAGTGTTCCTTGTCTGTAATGCCATAGTGTACTCCTCCCATTCTCCAATCTTAGACGAAAACGGGTTTCTTTGGAGCCTGATTAAACAGTCTTCTTTGACCCGATGTTTCTCGTGCAGTGGTTATTGTAAAGAAACGGAATGTAACGAACAATGTTTTTTTCTACAAATTGGGAGTAAGAATTTGTACTCATGAACAAAAAAGAGAAGGACGTTATAAAGCAGCTAGTCAGACATCTGCTCTCGTAGATGAAAACTTTCCCATGTGAAAGCAGCAAGCGCCCAAGCGACACGCTCTTTAGGAGATGCATGCTCAATCCCCAGAAGATCCTCTCCTTTGTGCAATCGATAGCGAATAGTATTCACATGGACCTCAAGTAGGTCGGCGACAGCCTGCACGGAGCCAAGCGTCTGTGCCAGGACAAAGGTGGTTGTGAGATGAGTGCCCTTGGTCGTATCGTGCTCAATGAGTGGCGCAAGCAGCCTGGCTGCAAAGTCGCGCAGGTCTCCGATCAGCCTGGGATTCTCCAACAAGCTCTCCAGATCGGGAGTCTGAGCATCGAGTAGATACTCTCTGCTCGCTTCCCGCCGGGCCTTTTGCGCGAGTGCAATCGTACGCGTGAGTGCCGGTTTGAGTTCGTGAAGGGAGTGGTAATGTGCTCCATAGACAATCCAGAGCGGATGAGGTGCATACAGCTTGAGCAGGGCATCACGCAGTCTGGATGGCTGTTGCTGGATGTGTTCGCTGAGCAAGATTACCCCAATGTCTTCGTCAAAAAAGAGCAGAGGGTTTTTCAGCAAATCCAGTACAACGCTTTCGGCCAGCAAGCGCCTGCGTGCCAATTGATTGGCTGGCAACATATGAGCAGGCCAGGCAATTACCCAGATCTGGCCTTGCTCAATCGGCAGACTCAGGCGATAGCCGTCTTGATGGATCTGTTGCAACGCTTTCTCCTGCAACAACGCATGCAGCCATCGTTCCCGCTGATGCGCCAGTTGGTCGTGTGCTTTTTCCATCCGCCCGATGACCAGATTGCATGCCATCACCAGATCTGTAAAAAAATCAGGCCAGTCAGCAGGGGGCAGTGGAATGGAGCCGCGCAGATATATCTGGCCGGGAAGAGATACGCCTGGCGCGTTCAGCGAGAGGACCTGGACTGCGTCTGTCGGATTGCTCAAGGAGACGCGCAGTTGCTCTAACTGTGTGGCGCGAGTCTGCACGTAGGGGTATCCCTCGTTGTTGGTGACAATGACCGTGCCGCGAATAAACTGGCCGGTCCAGTTCTCCAGGTTCTCAATACGTGTGGCGTGCAAGACCAGATCGTACCAGTTCGCTTTCCACTCAGAAGGAGAAGACAGACCGGGTGAGAGGAAAACGGAAGGGCGTTTTGCCAGGGGTAATGGCTCAAGCGTTCGGGCCAGTCGCTGTATCAGAAGACGCTCAGCCAGAGAAAAAGGCGCGACAATTCTACGTGTGACATAGAGAATGGCTGCTACCTCCGCATCGAGAGCGGTTCCTGTCGTGGAGCGCACCGGCAATGCAATAGCTGAGCGGATATGTTCACTATCTACGGTATCGGTAACGCTGGGATCGCGATAGGGAGAGTTGCGATAATCGTCTACAAGCACAATAGAGGTTCCATACGTCGCGATACGTCCACCAACTCCGCGTCCACGTTGCAGCTCGAAGCCAAACTGATCCTGTTGTGCACCCAGATGCTGGGTGACTACGATGACATCCCGGTAGGCGCGCCCCCAAAAGGTGAACTCTGCATTCCCGACCACACGCGTCAGGCCGAGGAAGACTGACAATGCATCGGCCTCACCGTGCCCCAGTGCCTGGATCAATGTCTGATCATGGAGCGGAGAGTTCCGAGAAAAATAGTGCTCCTCTGAGTCTTCAACTTGAAGCACCGCTTCCAATGTCCGACGCACCCGTTCCAGACACTCAACAGCGGCAGCCGGAAGAGGAGATAGCGTTGTCCAAGTAATCCATAACCCGGCAAGAAACGTTGGTGATGGTTGCAAACATTGGATCTGAGGAAAAGGCATCTCTGAAAGATTGGAGAGATCGTGTTGAAGCACTCCAAGGGTGGTATCCAGAGAAAGATCAAGGCGAGCGGAGAGCCAGCGGTACATAGACTCCTGTCGCATCCCGACGTAGTAGACCTTCCATGGCACTTTTCTATCCTGGCAGGGCCAGATCAGGGCTGTCCCTACGGCTGGAAGACAGGTGAGGAACTCTTGCAATGCACGCGCGAGCATCTCGCCTCGTCGGTGAGGAAGAAAAGCGGCAAATTTTAGATAATGGATCGTCTCACCCCAGGAAATTGGACCTGTTGTTTCCATACAAACGACTCCCATTATTTAAACGAACAAATCTCATGTATAAATTTGTCGATGAGAACATTGTATCCTACCTCACCCTCCATTTACAATCCTATAAGAAAGGAGATTTACTATGTCTATATCGCCAATTAAAAACTATCCCTGCTATGATTATCCATTGCTCATTAAGCATTTGCTTCACGCTCCTCTGGCAACTGCTCCCGAACAGGAGATTGTCTATCAGGATGTGAACCGCTTTACTTATCAGGGGTTACGGCAACGGATCAGCCAGTTGGCTAACGGCCTTGCCGCATTGGGTGTGAGACCTGGCGATACCGTTGCCGTGATGGACTGGGACAGCCATCGTTATCTGGAGTGCTATTTCGCTATTCCGATGATGGGTGCGGTGTTACAAACTGTAAACATCCGCTTGTCTCCAGAACAGATCATCTATACTCTCAATCACGCTGCGGCTAATGTCATCTTCTGTCACACCGACTTCTTGCCAATCCTCGATTTGATAAGGGATCGTCTGGAAACAGCGAAAACCTTCGTGTTGTTGAGCGATAGTAATAGCACGGAATCCCAAAAGATCGATGGTGCGTTTGTAGCTCCATACGAAGAATTATTGCGTAGAAGCACGGAAGATTTTGATTTCCCTGATTTCGATGAAAATACACGCGCCACGACTTTTTATACAACCGGTACTACTGGTAAACCGAAAGGGGTTTATTACAGTCACCGGCAACTTGTGTTGCACACGCTCGCTTTACTTGGGTCGTTGTCCAGCACCAGCGGGAAGCAAAACTTTCATCGTGGCGATGTTTATATGCCTATTACTCCCATGTTCCATGTCCATGCCTGGGGACTTCCCTATGTCGCAACGGCAATGGGTGTCAAACAGGTTTATCCGGGCCGCTACCAGGCAGATACGTTGTTGGCCCTCATCAAGCGGGAACATGTGACCTTCTCTCATTGTGTACCAACTATTCTGCACATGATCTTATCGAGTCCTGAGGTGGACAATGTAGATCTGTCAAGCTGGAAAGTGATCGTCGGAGGTTCTGCCGTCCCCAGCGGTCTGGCGAAGCTAGCCATAGAAAAGGGGATAGATCTCTTCACTGGCTATGGTATGTCGGAAACTTGCCCAGTCCTGTCGCTCGCACAAATGAAGCCCTCCGCGACAGAGCCGAATGTAGATGAACAAATGGAGTACCGTACCAAGGCTGGCCTGCCTATCCAACTTGTTGATCTACGCGTCGTTGATGAGCAGATGCGCGACTTACCTCATGATGGTAAGACGAGTGGTGAAGTTGTCGCCCGCGCACCATGGCTCACCCAGGGCTATCTGAACGACCCGGTCAATTCCGAACATCTCTGGCGGGGTGGCTATCTACATACGGGCGATGTTGGGATAATTGATCCCGAGGGCTATCTCCAGATCACTGATCGTATCAAAGATGTTATTAAAAGTGGCGGCGAATGGATTTCTTCCCTGACAATCGAAGACATTATTTCTCAGTGCCTTGGGGTAAGTGAAGTTGCGGTAATTGGCAAGCTAGACGAGCGATGGGGAGAACGTCCGCTTGCTTTGGTTGTCGTGAAGGAGCAGCATACAGGTGTCATCACTGAGCAGAGTATTCAGGCTCACGTCAAAGAGTTTGCCAATCGGGGGGTTATCTCTAAATGGGCTATACCAGAGGTTCGCTTTGTGGATACTCTGGATAAGACCAGCGTGGGTAAACTCGACAAGAAGGTGCTACGTCAAAAGTACAGTTAATGCATGTCCAACCGCAGAGGCGGACTTGTTCTTCCTGCGGTCGCTATTTAAACAGAGGTAACTAGCGCTCACCTGTCCATTTGAGGGAAACAGGGTAGGGGCGTGTTCTGGCACATGCGCCAGAACACGCCCCTACCCTGTTTCCCCACATTAGAGAAGATCCCCGATGGTGGCGGATACAACTACCCAGAAAGACTATATAGAGAGACAACGCTATATGAATTGTCGTGTGCACATGATCAGGTCAAGTTATGCTCAGTGGAGGCAATGCAACTGCTACTGGAAGATCACTTCATCTAGTCGATGATACTCTGAACGGGAGTGTAACTGCCTGTGAGCAACTCCACTCATCACACGATAACGGTATAGATACATACTTATGAGAAACCCGCAGGTTCCTGTCGCGATCATTAGCGCCATGAAAACACAGAATGTTGCCAACATAGATATTTTTCCTTCTCTACCAGGGGGATGAGGACCTGCTCATCATAGCCTCCCTCTGTTCCTGATAGATTAAGCATACAGCCGTATTACTGCCAATGAGATGCCCTGCGCTGACGAAAATGTGCCATGGATCGGGAACTTGCTAGCTGGTGCAGGTTTCCTTCCACAATTTTTTTGTCTGGACTGTGCAACACGGCGCATTCTGGCGTACAATCAACAGTGCTGGCTCTCCTCCTTTGATAAGCATGAGTACATTAAAGCCGGGTTGCTGGTTGCGTACGGAAGGTTTCTCTGGCTAGCGTCTGAACATTATGGACTCCGCGCAAATACCAGCACACTATTTGGGAGTATAGCAAAAACATTTGGTTTTCTATGTGTAAAGGCAGCACTGTATGCAAACACTTCTCGGGCTTGATCTTGGTACAACTGGCGTCAAAGCGGCCATTTTTGCGGTAGATGATGGGCGTGTCATTGCGGATGCTTTTTTTGAGTATCAGCTCTACCATCCCCATCCGGGTTGGGCGGAGCAAAGCCCTGCTGAATGGTGGATGGCTACTCTGGCGGCTATTCGAGCCTGTCTTGCTGCTGGTGCAACGCGAGGTGCTCAGGCTGCTGATGTACTCGGGGTAGGGTTATCGGGTCAAATGCACGGCGTCGTGTTGCTGGATGAACAGCAGCAAGTATTGCGTCCTTGCATTATCTGGGCAGATCAGCGCAGTGAGGCACAGTGTCGTTGGATGACTGAGCGTGTGGGCGCGAGCAAGCTCATTGAATATGTCAGTAATCCCGCGCTGACGGGCTTCACTGCTCCTAAGCTACTGTGGGTGCGCGATAACGAGCCAGAACTCTTTGCTAGAGCGCGCACATTGTTGCTGCCCAAGGACTACATTCGTTATCTGTTGACTGGCGTACAGGCGATGGAGATTTCTGACGCGGCTGGCACTTGTCTGCTGGATGTGAAGCATGGCGTATGGTCGCAAGAGGTGCTGAAGGCGCTAGAACTTGACCCGGCATTATTGCCACCCGTGGTACCAGCGGATACGGCCAGTGGCACGATTAGCGCAGAAGTTGCGACGCTGACGGGCCTACCTGCTGGCACGCCGGTTGCTGGTGGTGGAGCGGACAACGCGTGTGGTGCAGTTGGCAATGGTGTAGTTGTATCTGGTCTGGCTCTGGTTTCTGTGGGCACGAGTGGTATTGTGCTGGCCTATGCAAATACGCCGCAGGTGGATACATCAGGGCCTGTGCCGCGTGTGCATACCTTTAACCATGCTGTGCCCAATGCCTGGTATCTTATGGGCGTCACGCAGGGAGCTGGTCTTTCACTGCGCTGGGTGCGTGATAATATAGGTTTGCCGGAGCGCGCGTTGGAGCGATGGACTGGTACTGATGCGTATACGCTGCTGGAGAAAGAGGCGCAGCGCGTGCCACCTGGCAGTGATGGTTTGATCTTTCTGCCTTACTTGCAGGGTGAACGTACGCCGCATCTGGATGCTTATGCTCGTGGCGGTTGGATTGGTCTCACGGCCAGCCACGACCGGCGTCACCTCGTGCGCTCCGTCCTGGAGGGTGTTGCATTTAGCTTGAAGGATTGTTTTTCCATTATTGGTGAGCAAGGCTTGCGGCTGGACCAGTTGCGTGCCACAGGTGGTGGAGCTAAGAGTCCGTTATGGCGACAGATCATTGCGGACGTGCTGGGCGTTGAACTGGTTACGACGAATGCAACCGAGGGACCTGCCTTTGGTGCAGCGCTCTTAGCCGGTGTAGCGGGTGGTGTCTATGGCTCGGTGCAAGAGGCGTGTGAGCAAACCGTGCGGGTACTCGAGCGCACAGAGCCTCGTGCCGAGGCTGCACCTGCATATGCGCAAGCCTATGAAACGTATAGGGCGCTCTATCCGGCGCTAAAACCTATTATGAGCCGACCGCTGTAAGCCCTGGTAAAAAGGGAAGATCAACGAGGTTTGTAAGAAGCAATCTCGCTGATCTTTTTTGTTGCATATGCTCTCTTAGTAGGTAGAAGAAGAGGAAGCTGAGTTTATTGCCGCTATAATGCCTGCGAAGAAAAGTGCGCTCCAAATCAAGCCGATAACCAGCGCAATAATGGAGAGCACGAATCCCACTATGGCAATAGTGCGGCGTGACACGGCACGGCGTCCCATCGCTGACAGGATGATACCAATGATGGCAGCGAGAAAGCCGAGAAAGGGTATCCAGCAGAATACCAGGCTGCCAATGCCAACGACGAGTCCCGCTATGGCTAATCCACTCCCGGGTTCTGCCTGGCTCATGCCAGGCACTTGATAGGCATTATACTGGTTGTTAGCATTATACTGGTTGCTATAGGAACTAGAAGGCGGATATCCGCCAGGCTGTACAGGTTGATTTGCCTGTTCATTAGGCGGATAATAGGTGTATCCTGGTTGATTCTGTTGATTGGGAGGTTGATAATATGGTGGTGTTGGATCACTATAAGGTGGTGTTGGATCACTCATGTGACGACTTTCTCCTCTAGAAACATCCGCTTCTAATGGCAGCTAAGCGTAAAGCTTTTTGATATGCCTATGTTCAGATGGATGAAAACAATGATTTCATAAGTATAATGAAATACGTCGGTCTGAAAAGAACAGCGTACTCCTGGCACGTCCCTCTAGCAGCCTCCTCGATGAGTATAACTTATGAACGTCAAAGTTACAATATATTGGGTGATAAAAAAGAGTATTTGTCCCTATTGGTAGCGCTACATTAAGTGGTGGAGGTTTCCTTGTTCGTGCTCATTTTCACAGGATTATAAGACGGCTCGAAAGGCTCGATTATAGCATCTTTGACGCATACGTGCTGAACGTCGCAGCTTTTACATACCAGTTGCTCTGGGGCGGTAGCGCGGGTGACTTGGAAATCTTGTGCTTGAATCTTCGTTACGGTTGCATCGATAGAACTTGTGACCCGCTGCACCATTTCTGGCTGGTAGCGAAATACCATCCTGGCATCTTCCCGTCGTGCTTCGGCTGTCCAGTACAGGACCAGACGTTGGGGACGTACGTGATAGCGTTTCTCCACGGCGTAGGCGTAGATACACAGTTGCCGTTCATAATCTATCAGACTATCTACATCTGCTGCTGGTCGTGGAGCTGTCTTAAAGTCCAGGATTTCGAGTCCATTCTGGCTCTGTGTCAGTAAATCGATTCTACCAGTGAGCACATAGCCATCTTTTTCTACCGTGACAGGCACCTCAATAGCTACTATGTGTTGCATCTCTTGCCGATTTTGTCTGAAGTAGTTATAAATCTGTGTAAATGCTCTTGCTTTCACTGTGGGGTCAGCAGGCCCGTCATGGTGACAGAGAAGACAGCTATAGACGCGTTCGAAAACGCCCCGTATGGTGTTTTCGTTGAGTGTCTCTATGTTGCCATCATGAGCAATACTCAAGAGTTCTTCGATACTCTGATGCACCAGCAGTCCCAGGAAGACCTCTCCTGGACGTGCAGGAGCAAAGTTATACTCGCGAAAGTATTGATACTGTCGTGGACACGTCTCATACATTTGAATATGGCTAGTGAAACTATAGTCTCGTTTCATCATGGGCAGATTTTTTTGTCGTGGTCGTAGTGCTTGAGGGAGTTCGTTTTGTATCGCAGACCAGCGGGGAAGGCCTTGCAACAGGCTGTCAAAATATTTTTGCGGTGGTTTTTGCTTCTGTCCTGTCAGTACCAGCAGGTTTTCTGCACGCGAGAAGGCAACATAATAAAGACGCATCATGTCAAAACCTGGAATGCGTTTCTCCGGCTCAAACTTCCCGCGTGGGTAAAACTTTTGTAGATCTCTGTCCAGCACTTGTGCGCCCATGTGTTTTGTATGCAGACTACCGACGACAACGACCGGAAACTCAAGTCCTTTTGCCTGATGGATGGTCAGAATTTGCACATGTCCCTTACGTAGAGGCTGTTCAGCGTCTTCATACTCATTAATCCCGCCGTCTTCAAGGAGACGCAGAAATGTGTAGAAGAAGTCTGTACGTATGGACCGCTGTGTTCTCTGCGTAATAGCCGCATGGTGATAAAAGTTCTGAAAAGTCTGTAATATATTTGAAAAGATAACCAGATTACGCATAGTCTGTTCATTTGCAGCAAGGGTAGCAAAAGGCTCGACTGCCAGCAGGCGATAAAAAAAGTCCGTGAGCCGTGTGTGCTGTTCTGGTGCTCTCTGACCCTCTTGGTCCTGCGTAGGACAAGCTATCTCTGCTTTGAGCTGTTGCAACAGTATGTGCAGTGGATGTGTGGTGTTGTATTGGCTATGTAGCTCGGTGATACACTGTTTCTGCACATAGTTGGCAAAACTTTCATGAGAGAGAAAATCTCCCTGTAGTTCTCCTGCATAATCAAGCAGTATAGCGAAGCTGGCAAGCATGAGGCAAACCTCTTTCTGGCGAAAGTAGGAGCGTGCTCGGGGACAAAAAAGAGGAATGTGTCTCTTTTCCAGCGCATCTCTATAGCCGTCGCTATGCTCGGGCTTGACGCTATACAATAGCAAGGCAATTTGGCTATAATCGGTGATAATCTCTTTCTCCTTCAGGAAGAGTACAAGATCGGCGAATTGTTCTGCCTCGTCGTACATATCTTGGCCCTCGATAGCAAATACTGCTGGCGCATCTGGATATTGTTTCCTGCTATCGGGTACAATCGTTTTGTTGTGGCGGAAGACTGTCTCCCCATCACTTGTCCAGTCTGCGGAAGCCATCCAGCGATCATATTTTGCGACAATCTCTCTATGAGAGCGGTAGTTTGTGCTCAGGTAGATGGTTGTACAATTGGCCGTACGCAATGCAAACTCCAGAATATTGCGCACGGTTGCACCTCTAAAGCGGTAGAGGGCCTGATCTTCATCGCCAACCACGCATAGATTTGTTGTTGTGGAGGCCAGTTGCTGAATAATCTGTTCTTGAACATAGTTGGTATCCTGGTACTCATCCACGAACACGTAGCGAAACTGTGAGATGATTTTCTGCTTGCTTACAGGACGATGGAGTAGTGTGTATGTCGTTTTCAGCAAGGCCGCAAAGCTAACACTGTTTTTGTCTCTTAAGAGCTTGCAATAGCGCTTGTATGCCTCGGCCAGATAGTACGAAAAGGCTCTCATGTCTACGAGAAGTTCATGGATATCAACGAGTTCTTCCATCAGCTTATCGCAGTATTCTTGCAACCGTTTCGCAATCTCCCAATTTGTACCCCATTTCTGTTGAAAGTAAGCTTGTGCCTCGCCTGGTGCAATGTACTCTAAGTGTTGGAAGATAAAGAGGCGTTGTGTGAACTGATCAAGTATCTGGTAATCATTGCCGAAGTTTCGCATCGTGCCGGTTTTCCATGATTAGCTGGTTGCAAATGCTATGAATGGTGCCAACACGTAGTTGTGCTAAATCGCCTTGATATGCCATCTGTTGAGCCAGTGCTAGCAGGCGATGGTACATTTCTTTCGCCGCTTTATCTGTATAGGTGCAGAGTATCAATTGTTCAGGTGTAGCTTTGCCGAGCAGCAAAAGATTCATGATCCTGAGAAGCAAGCATTGAGTCTTGCCCGATCCCGGACCAGCAATCACCAGTAAGGGACCTTCGTCATGCATAATAACACTTTTTTGATGCCTATTAAGATCAGGAAATGTAACATCCAATTTTTTTGCTATATCCATCTATTATGACCTTTGCTATTTACTTCTATCAACTTTAGGTCTATGTTGCGACTATAGGGGTTATCTTGGATAAAAGTCAAGCAAAAATTATTACGATGTACTCATAATTCAGGCTGTAAATATTAACAATATGATTAAAAAGAAACAAAATGATACGTAGTTTGATCGATTGATCAACAAAGCATATTATTTAACTGCTAATGGCTATAAAAGATGCAAAAAATGTGCATGGGATACATATTGACAATGCTTAAGAATTTGTATATGCTCTTCTGGAAGAGTTTTGTTTATATGTGCTATCTTCTTGTATAAAACGAATACCTCTTGTCGAGTACAGGAACCTGCTAGCAACAAAGGGTAGTCATAAATAAAGTCGCCAATGTTAGCAGTAGAGTGGACTTGCATTATTCGCGTGGTGGAGAAAGAGGAAATGTGGCGAATTTGCTGATAAAAGGAGCTTTTCATGCGTGATTTTCCTCGTCAGAAGCTGAGAGAAACTCATTTCAACCTATGGTTCTTCTTTGTGTGATAATCCTACGCGTTGTCGGAGCTTGCTGCTTGATAGCTGTAGTGATTACCAATTGGAAGTGGATGTGCTCATCAACGCGTTGGCGGAGGGAGTTGTGCCTGAATTGAGGCAGTCCACGGGCAGTGTACCGTATGTGCAACTGCTCGCGCGTGTTGCCAAGCGTTTGCAAGATAAGCGCGGTATGACGGATGTTGCTGCTCGTTGGGCGGTGAACTCCTGGGCGCTGGCTCTTGGTATCATCTCGGCCTCTCCTGGTGAAGCGGCAATTGCACCTGGTCTTCCTACTGAGTTAGCATCTTATAACAAAGTAGCACCTACGGAAGCCGCCAGATCGGGTATGGCTCCTGCCAGCGAAGGTGTGCCAAATGCCTATCAGTATCCGCTTCCGTTGGTAGATGGCACTTATCCTCCGCAGCCCTCATACGCTCCTTCCGATCCTTACGCATCATCACAGCCACCACCACCGCCACCAAACGTCCAGGGAACTTCCTATACCACTAAGTCGGTAGAACCTACGCATCCTCCATCTACTACAATACCAACTCATATGTCTGTGTCCGGTAGCCGGTCGAGTAAAACGTTGCTGATCTCTGGCATCGTTGCTTTGCTGGTGATTGCCAGTGTCATTAGTGTATTTGTCGTTCTTAGCCGTCAATCAGGTCCGAAGATAACACCGACACCAACGCCAGTGCCATATCCGTCACTATCAAGCGCTTATGGTGGGACGGCACGAAACATGACTGGGAGCTTAAATGCCAATGTCTCGCTCACGGCCATTGCACAGCAGCAAGGCAATGTCAGCGGCAATGTGACTATTGGGCTGCCTCTTTTAGGCTCTGGCCCATTCCAGGGCACAGTGTCGCATAGTGGGTCTGTAGACTTTGTCGTCACCAGCAACGATGGCTCCAATGTGACCATTACCTTGACGGGATCAATTGCGAGCAGTGGTGCCATCAGTGGCACGTACAGTGTCAATAACGGTCAAGGAGGAACCTGGGAGGTGGCATCTGCTACAGCGCCAGTCGTCTATCCAATCCTTTTTGCGAACTATAGCGGCACTTTCGCTAATAACGCAAACGGTCAGAGTGGCACAATCTCCCTGGCAAACAAGTCGCAGGATCAGCAGAACTTTACAGGAAATTTTCTGATTTCGGGTGTCTCTTATCCTATGACGGGGACAGTGGGTAGCGATAATAGTATTCAGTTCTCAATTACGCCAAACGGGGCTACGATCAAGTTTGTGGGTTCGGTGAATACAGATGGGTCGTTGAGCGGTACGTATACCGCAACCACCGGTGGCAATGGCACCTGGAAGGTCACTCCTACCTAATCCTCATCTCTTCTTCTGTTCGCGCCCACGGGACACGCCCCTATCTGGTTTTCTAATAGTGTGAAATCGCCATGATATGGGACGAATGACAGCCACGTCTGGGTGGAGCATTTGACAGTTAGCCAAAAACGCCTGAAAATGTATGGATTTCCGGTTTTCAGACTCTGCCTGAGAAAAGATCATTGAGGGCATTTCTGCTCCGGCTGACTTTCCGTTATCATCCAACGATTGGAAGGAACACTTTTGATGAAAAAAATTACGCCACATTTATGGTTTGACAAAGAAGCGAAAGAGGCAGCGGAATTCTATACATCTGTATTTCCGAATGCAGAAGTTACGAACATAACAACACTCCACGATACGCCGTCGGGGGATTGTGATATGGTCTCGTTTGAGCTTTCGGGGCAGCCGTTCATGGCAATCAGTGCCGGTCCCCTGTTCAAATTCAGTCCGTCGGTATCATTCATCGTCAATTTTGATCCATCACGAGACAAGGGGGCGCGAGAGAACATTGATGTGCTGTGGGGGAAGTTATCTCAAGGTGGCATAACTCTCATGCCACTTCAAAAGTATCCGTTCAGCGAGCGCTACGGCTGGTGCCAGGATAAATACGGTCTTTCATGGCAACTGATTCTATCGGACCCTGAAGGTGAAGAGAGACCTTTTATTGTTCCATCGCTGATGTTTGTGGGAGCTGTATGTGGCAAAGCCGAAGAGGCCATCAACTTTTACCTCTCTGTATTTAAGGACGCAAAATGGGGACGTGTTGCCCGCTACAGCAGAGGCCAAGAACCCGATAAAGAAGGAACGATAACCTTTGCCGACTTTCTGATTGAGAACCAGTGGTTTGCTGCAATGGACAGCGCACGTGAATACGACTTTGCATTTAACGAAGCCATTTCTTTTGTGGTAAACTGTGAAGATCAACAAGAGATTGACTACTACTGGGAGAGGCTCTCAGCCGTTCCTGAAGCAGAGCAGTGTGGTTGGCTGAAGGATAAATATGGCGTTTGCTGGCAGATTGTTCCTGCTGTCATGAACGAAATGCTGCAACGTGGTGATCAGGAAAAGAGAGAGCGTGTAACAAAAGCGTTCCTTCAAATGAAGAAATTTGATATTGACGCACTCAACAAAGTATACGAAGGAAAATAAGTACATGGAGTCATAGCTTGGCACAGCCCATACGCACCAACTTGGAGACCATTCCAAAACAGTTAGCCCCGTTCTGGAATGGTCTCTCACAGAGGGCCTCGAGGATTAGCCCATTCGTCTCAACAAGCAGATAAAGAGCAGAACCAATCAGGCGCTGTCGCGATGGAACGCGATAGCTTTGCGGTAAATTTCAACATAGCGCAGAGCTGAAACGTGCCAGGAATGGTCGGCAGCCATGCCATGCTGCTGGATGACGCTCCAGGGATCTTTGAAGCGGAAAAGCTCTAACGCACGCACAATGGCGGCAAAGAATTCCCAGGGATCATAGTTGTTGAAGAGAAAGCCGTTGCCCTCATCAGTGCCCGGATTATACTCCTGCACCGTATTCGCCAAGCCACCAACCCGACGCACAACAGGGACACAGCCATAACGCATAGCAATCATTTGACTCGTCCCACAGGGTTCAAAGCGCGACGGCATCAAAAACATGTCACTGCCCGCGTAGATGCGCCGCGCTAATTCCGTGTTAAAGGTGAGGAAAATGGCGACCTGATCTGGATAGCGTGCAGCTAGATTTTCAAACATTTCATGATAATGCTGATCGCCAACACCCAGAAGCACAAACTGTATGCCTTGCGCTAGCAGCGGCTGGATGATCTGCGCCAATAAATCAAAGCCCTTCTGGTCCGCCAGGCGCGAAATCATAGATAATACCGGAACATCAGCACGAACTGGCAGGTGCGCGTGTTCTTGCAACGCAACCTTATTTTCGGCACGCAGAGCAAGAGAGTGCGTATCAAATTGCGTATGGATATACTGGTCAGTCGCGGGATCGTAGTCCTGGTAATCAATGCCGTTGAGGATACCAAATAAGCGATCACGGCGCGAACGCAGCAAATGATCAAGACGCTCACCAAAAGTAGGAGTCAGGATCTCCTGAGCATAGCGCTCACTGACCGTCGTGATCACATCCGAAAAGAGGATACCACGCCCCATCACATCGACAACATTTGCCAGCTCAGCAATCTGCGGATAGAGGAAACCCGAAGCGGCAACCCCTGCAACTTCAAGCAAACGATAGCCGAAAATACCGTGATAGGCCAGATTGTGAATCGTATAGACCGTAGCAGTATTCGCGTAAAACGGATCATCGCGATACACCGTATTCATCCAATTCGGCACAATGCCTGTATGCCAATCATTGCAATGCACAATATTAGGAGACCAGCCTAACATGCGCATCACATCCAGCGCCGCTCGGCAGAATAAAACGAAACGCTCACCATCGTCTGTATACCCATAGATGTTTTCGCGATCAAAGTAGCGTGGAGCATCGATCATGTAAACGGGGATATGATCACCGATCTCGACCTCATAGACGCTGACCGGTACCTGATAACTGCCCATCTTAATAGAAACAGCATCAAGAATCATCTTCAACTGAAAACGCTCAAAATCAACCTGCCGATAGCGCGGCATCACCAGACGTACGTCATGACCAAGTGTCTGAAGAGCCTTGGGCAATGCACCGACGATATCAGCTAATCCACCAACTTTCGCAAATGGCACAATCTCAGCGGCAAGGATGAGTACCTTGAGAGGTTGTTCAGACTGCATACAAGTTCCCTTCCACTACGAACTGTACTCCATTATAACATGTAGGCATAGAGAAGCGGAAGGATGGCTCAGAGTAATCCTTCCGCTTCTCTCGTAGAACAACGCAGGTGATTAAACCTTATAGCGGTTACGCGCCAGGAAGAAAAATTGGATTGCAGCCAGCAGACCAAGAATGATCAGCACCGTCATCGCGTTCAAACCATTCAAGCCACCACCAGGAGCAAAAGAAATGTTTGGCTCAGTCTCATCGCTGAAGGCCGGAATAGAGAAGAGCGCAAAAGCCGCCACGTAGACAAAGAAGCACGTACCTACCACTAGCCATTGACCAATACAGCCAAGATTGCGCTCGCCAACCACAGCGAACTCACGACGGGCAACCGTTGTCCAAATAGCCGCCAGCACCAGGATCGCCCCACACAACATCATACCAACCAGCGGCTGGTCCGACGTTGGATGATTGGGAGCCGTATGCATCAAAAACGCCGTCAAGCCAATCACCGCAATAGTTACAGCACTGCCAATAATCACCACATTGCGATGAGACTTCCAGGCCCAGACCGCCGCCATCAGCAGCACAAAGAAGTTACCAGTCACCACAGCACAAACGAGAGATGCCGCATTCTGCGAAAAAGCACAACTAGCAGGCACATCATAAGGCTTGGCACAGACCACAAAGTATGGTCCCAGGATAGGCACAACACGCAGCCAATCAATAAAAGGATAGACCACAAGCCAGGCCAGAAGCGCGACAGCTCCCAGCGAAGCCAGGCCAATTGCACCAACCATGTAAAGACCAGGCATCGTACGCTTGCGCACCGGACGCATGAGATAATGCAAACGCAAGGCAAAAGCCCCTAGCGCCATAAAAATGGCCGCCCCCAGGATGATACCAAACGAGAGATCCACCAGCCGTGTCCCCAAAAACGGACGGGAAGGGAACAATTGCGGACCCAGAACCGAGTCATTCGAATAGCTATAAAACACCAGGAAGACGACCAACAGCAGAATCGAGCCAACAATCATCCAACGCATACCGGGCGTCGTACCCAGATCGCGGCGATCCGGGTTGCGCAATTCACGCAACGCCAGCACACTATAGAAAACCATCGCCACGCCAAGACCCAGCAGGACAAGCCCGAGCATGAGGAGATCTACCACATTAGCCGGGAACCAGAGAACCTGACCACCCAGTACAGGATGCCAGGATGCCGCAGCCACCGCCGCAGCCGAAGTCGACGTTGGAGCAACCGGGAAAAACTGATTACAGACCTGATTGGTCGCGCTACAGCCCGTCGTCGTTGACCAGATAGACAGCGCCAGGCCAACCACCGCCAGGATTACACCAACCACAGTGATCGCCAGCGGAGGCACAACCGGCTTGGGATCGAACAGCAGCACAATGACCTGAATAACCGCAAAACACGCCAGGCAGATAACACCCAGACTAAAAGAGCTGGATTCCAAAGAAGTTAACGTAGAACCCGTCATCTGAATATAAATGTATGAAGGGAGTTGCCCCAGCAGGATAGCGGCAATAAGAAAAAAACCTATCGCAAAAATCATTGCACGCGCCCACGATATTCGCTCTGGCAACTCACGTTGTTGTACTTGTTGCATAAAATGCAATCCCTTTCAACATACCGCTCAAATTACAGCGAACGGCATAGACCACGATCTAACGAGAAATGGCAGCGCGCCTTGCAAGAGACGCGCTGAGCTTATTTCACGATGATGAGTTTCGCTACCATATCGGTATGAATACGACAGTAGTAGTACAGCGTGTGATCCGCGTTAACCATGTAATCTGCCTGCGCGCTACGGTATAGGTAAACTTGCCGCCCGTGGGTATCAGATTAGAGTTACTACCCTTAGCAGAGTCGAAAACCTGTGGTGCTGCCGTAGGAGACGCCGTATTCGTACCGGTAATAGCCGTCACCGTGTGACCGACCGCAGAGTTATTCACCCAGGTGATCGTCGTCCCCACCTTCACTTCCACATTGATCGGCGAGAAGCAAGAAACGGTACTATTACAGGAGACGCCATTGCCAGGATTAGCTATCGCTATCGTCACAGCTTTTTTGCTCGTATCATCGACAGGCGTCCCAAACTGCCCGTTGCTTCCCAGTTGCACAGCAGCATCATAGAGCGAAGGATTATTCGCCTGGAGATACGCAGGCAGAGAATTAAAGCCATTGGTGACTTGATAACTGTTCTGCTTCAAATAAGTGGGATCAGTGGAACGAATAAAATCGAACAGATACTCGACATCAGTGCTCGACAAACCACCACCAAAGTGCCGACTGCGGGGTATCGTATTGGTATTGGTAGGTTGAACGACTTTCGGATTGTAAACGCCAGCATCAATGACGCGTGTCAGTTCGTAATCGGTCATGGCATTCAACTCAGTCAGCGAGTAGCCATTGTAGGTGGGATTGACCACCTTGCTGCCAACGATACCGAAACAATTATTTGTACAATCCGTGATATAGACGATCTGCCCCTGTGTCACCCCATAGCTGAATAGCTGTTTTTGCGAACTCGTCTCGTTGCCCGCCTCCATAATCCAGAAAACCGGGATCATCAACGCCACAACAGAGAGCATGATCAAAGAGCCCGCGCCCGTCTTCTCAACTGCATTGGTGCGAGAATAGAAGATATACAGCAAGCCACCGATCACTATCACCAGCAAAGCAACGCCTATAAAAGCAGCTGGATTAATATTTGTCATAATACACGACCTTTGGTAGATGTCCTGGTGCTCCTCATCTTGAGAAACCAGCCAGGCAGTATCAGCCAATTTGCTTCAGTTTAGTTCAGTTTAGCTGGTGCATTCAACGCTAGGTGGAGCAACCAGGCGCGTTGTCTCGTCAGGACGCGGTACTTTTTGATTGAGAGCCCCGGTATCTACCATGACATCACCATTCTGGAACACCACTGAGAAACGATCCAGGCTACGCGGAGCAGGACCGTCCAGATATTCGCCGTTCACATTATAGTGCGATCCATGGCACGGGCACTTGAAGCTAATGCAGTTATCCTTAAAAGGCACCGTACAGCCAAGGTGCACACAGATCTGATAGAGCGCAAGCCAGTAAGACCCGTCAGTAGGATCTTTGAGCATATTCTCAGTACCCATTTGTTCACTCAGAATAATGCCATTCAACAAAAATGCGTATCCGCCGCCATATGAATAATATATGATCTGGCGACTGGGCGATGAAAAGACACCTGCCTGATTGGCCTGGAAGTTACCGGGTAACGCCTTCTTAAAATCATCCTTCGTACCAACAATCTGATCAGACCGCCAAAGCCGGAAGTCACGCCAGGATAGAGCATACTCCAGAGCGCCTGCAACAGCAGCTGTTGTAGACACACCCCAGACAGCCAACATTGACCGGCGCAGGAAACGACGACGCGAGAGACGCTGCTGTGCAATCTCAGCAGCTTCGCACCACCTCCATGCAAGACTTCATACTGTTGAGGCGTGATAGGTGGAGTATCAATACTCATCATGATCCTCTCGATTTCCTTCCTAGCCTACAGATCAAAGTAGACATGCGCTGCCAGGGCCAGACCCACAGCCAGCCAGGACCACGGAAGAAGCTTCCCGCAAGAGTAATCACCGCCCAGAATACGAGGAACATCGTAAAATGTGACAATCGCCACCTTGCGGTCAGCATAGGCACGACTGGGGTTACGATCCACATACGGCAAGGACAGCTAGAGCTGCCAACGTCAGCCCTGGTACCAGCACACCGGCAGTCGTTGGTTTAAAATAGTGCAACAACTCCTGCAATCCCAGGAAGTACCAGGGAGCTTTGGCCGGGTTCGGCGTTAACTCAGGCGTAGCAGGCTACTGCAACGGTGCATCAATCGCTATCGAGAGCAACGTTACCATCACCATCACAGCAGTGGCGGCAAAGAACTCACGCACGAGCAGATGAGGCCATACGAAAACAGAGTCCTCAAGTGGCTTCTCAACGCGTGTAATCGCTTCCTGCTTTACCACTGCCAGCGTACGATAGCGCCGTTGCGTCGCCGACGTCTGCGCTTGTACCTGTGGTTCTTTTTGTTCAATTGACATAGAGGCATCCTCTCATAGCACTGTAAAACATGTTACGGACACCGCCGGGAACAAACTAACGAACGGTTCCAGCAAGCGTGCGCTCTGCCTCAGCCTGAGCCTCCAACTCACGACGAGGCGCAGGTGGAGGACCAGCTTCACCGCCATCCTTACGAATACGCCAGAAATGCACAGCCATCAAGATAGCACCCGCCAGCGGTAGCAATATCACGTGACCGACATAGAACCGGATCAACGTCGCTTGCGCGACTGCGCCACCTCCAACGAGCACCTTGTAGACAGAGCTACCCAGCAAGGGAGCATAAGGAGCCAGGTTGGTACCAACGGTGATAGCCCAGATAGCGATCTGGTCCCAGGGCAGCAGATAGCCAGTAAAACTTAAAAACAGGGTCACAAAGAAGAACATCACACCGACGACCCAGTTAAATTCGCGTGGTGGCTTGTATGCGCCATGATAGAAGACGCGGATCATATGCAGCGTCACTGAAACAACCATCAAGTGAGCAGCCCAACGGTGCATATTACGTACTAAATGACCGAACGACACCGCGCTACTCAACTGATTGATATTCTGATAGGCCACATTGGTGTCAGGAACATAGTAGAACATCAAAAAGACACCGGTAATCGTGAGCAACAAAAACAAGAAAAATGAAATGCCGCCCATGCACCAGGTATAGGTAATCCTCATAGCCTGACGACTGACCTTGACTGGATGCAGATGGAGAAAGACATTGCTCATCATGACCAGAGACTGATTTAAGGGAGTATCAGGATAGCCGTGGCGGAAAATAGAGCGCCAGAGCTGGCTCTCGACCATCTTCTGTGTTGCGACGTTGAGCAAGCTTTTTTTCGTAGAGCTCACTGTGCCTCCTCAAAAAGGATCAAAACTTTTGATCGTATTGGAAATATATCATGCCAAAAATAAGCATTCAGAAGTGCTACATAGGTAACAAGAAATGGAACAGCGCACATTTCCTCATCTGAATGAGCAGAAATGCAATGACAAACGTTCTTGTGAACA
This sequence comes from uncultured Chloroflexia bacterium, assembly GCA_963802635.1. Classification (GTDB taxonomy): domain Bacteria; phylum Chloroflexota; class Ktedonobacteria; order Ktedonobacterales; family Ktedonobacteraceae; genus CAVTLG01. The sequence goes on from CAWDJJ010000002.1 coordinate 1,416,869, forward strand.
TGCAGGCCGATTATAGCATAAGCAAGCTAACGTTGATAGCTTTTCGGCAGCTATCGAACAGCATCCCCAAGAACAAGGTGTAGAACTCTTGCACCCTTTACCATAGATTATAATGGATTGTGAGGACCCGGTGGAAGAGGAACAGGCGGTTGTACCAGCGAGCACCCGACCCACACATAAGACGCTTAAACCTAAGATACTCCGCGCATAAGGAGGAGGCATCAGGTACATACCTGATTTTTTTGCAGGATATACCTGATTTCCCAGCCAGGCAGCCCCACAAGAAGGTTTGACGTTTACCGCATAAATCGATACAATGGAAGAAGAAAGAAGAAAAGCTGTCATTTTCTGTAAAGAGATTTTGCTATGATCAATGCTGGCACAAATTATGGGGAAGCCGTACAGAAGAACAGGCTTCTCAGGCCACTGCTGGGCATACCCGTTTTTTATAAGTCCTGCTCGCCAATAGCGTCATCATTTTCGTCGGAGCAACGGGGGGCACATGGCTAGCAACGCATCTCAATAATGGTACCTACGCCCCCACGATCATCCTGGTCGTCTTTGTCGCTGTGGGCTGGCTATTAAGTGTGGCTCTCAACTTTGTAGTATTACAGATCGCCTTTCGTCCACTGATAGACCTGGGAAAAGTCATGAATCGTGTGCAGGCAGGAGAGCGCTCCCTGCGCGCACCACTTACCGGCACAGATCCCCAGGCGGACCAGCTCGCCAGAACCTTTAACACCATGCTGGAAGCCATCGATGAGTCGAACCGGCAGCGCGCCACGCAGATCTTTAACGCTCAGGAGCAGGAGCGCATACGCGTGGCCCGCGAACTGCATGATGAAACCTCACAGGTACTCACCTCTCTACTTATCAGCCTGGCGGTGCTGGAAGAGTCTATCACATCGGCAGAAGCACGCGACCGCATTACAGAAACGCGCAAACTGGCCCATCAGACGTTGCGTGCCATTCGCAATTTAAGCGTCGATCTGCGGCCCAGCGCATTAGATGATTTGGGACTGGTCCCTGCATTGCGCTGGTATATCAAAGAGTATCAACGAAAATTCTCCATTGAGGCCGAATTCAGTGCGCTAGGACTGAAAGAACGCTTGCCCGCTGAGGTGGAAACAGCATTATATCGCATCGTGCAGGAAGCTTTAACCAATGTCGCCAGACACTCGGGCGCGCAGAAAGTACAGGTACAACTTAGGGAGAATGCTCAGGCCATCTGTGCAAAGATTAGCGATGATGGACGTGGCTTTGACGTCGGGCAGTTAAAAGAGCTGCCGACCTCGGGACAGGAGCGTGGCTGGGGCCTGGTGGGCATGCACGAACGCGCACATCTGCTGGATGGGACGCTGCGTATTGACTCACAACCGGGCAAAGGCACAACCATCGATGTCCGCATACCATTACGGCTGGCTCTTACGCCAGGAAAAAGAGCATAATGCGGCTCCTTCTATAACAGAATGCCAGCGGGGGCAAGCCCCGCCGCTACTACGCGAAGGTGCGTGCAACGCTTAGCGACAATCTCTTGCTGATCCGATTGGCTGACTGCGTAGCAGTAGAAGCGCTAGCTTCGTTGCCAATCGGAATAAGGACGCGGTTGTCGTCTCCGGCCTGAAGAGTTACCAATAATGAGAAAAGGATTGTAGAGATTTTGATGAAAATACGTATTCTGCTGGCAGATGACCATACTATTTTACGCGCAGGACTGAAAATGATGCTGAATGCTCAACCGGATATGGAAGTGGTGGGCGAAGCTCAGGATGGTCGACAGGCACTGCAAGAAGCTCAACGACTGCAGCCAGATATCGTGCTGATGGATATTACGATGCCCGATATCAATGGTATTGAAGCGACTAGACAAATTAAACGTTCGATGTCCGATGTCAAGATATTAGTGCTTACGATGCATGAACATGATGAATACGTATTCCAGGCATTGCGAGCAGGTGCCTCGGGCTATATGCTCAAGGAGGCAGCGGATACTGAGCTGATTACGGCCTTGCATGTGATAAAAAGTGGACAGTTCTATCTCTCGCCCACCGCCCAATCAGTTGTGGTAGGCGACTACCTGCAACGCGTACGTACCGGGGAAGAACGTGATAGTTACAGTAGCCTGACAGAGCGCGAACGTGAAATACTCAAACTTGTTGCGGAAGGAAACACCAATAATCAGATAGCAGAGCGCTTGATCATCAGCCCGAAAACTGTAGATACCCACCGGACACATATTATGGACAAACTCAACTTGCATAGCCGCGCCGAACTGGTAAAATATGCTATGCGGCGCGGCCTCCTTGAAGACTAGCAAGCTCACAGAGAGAGCAGAGAAAGGACAACGCTAACGCTCGTCATCATCGTCGAAATCGACCGTGTCGTTATTTTCTTCCGCGAAATATTCATCGCTATAAAAACCAACGTCTTTACCAACATAGACGCTCACTAAGAAATCATCACGCGGCATATCCGCGGAAAGCACCAGATCTTCATCAATCTGCTCAATTAACTTTGTGAGGTCAGTCTCCTCAAGTTCGCGCTCCAGAATCAACGTCCCATGCACAGCCGTCGTCGTAAAATGGATATCGACGGTACCAAGCCGATTGTTACTTTGCAAGTTACTGCCTTGCATAATGTAGTAGCCCTCTGAGTAAGGGGTGCGAAAATGGCGCTCAAAATGGATATCATCCATAATCTTATGTGGCTACGCGTAGCAAAACGGAGCTACGCCCTCCTTTCTCTGTGTATGTATATTTAAAAGTATCGGCATGTGGTAACATGCAAACCCTCAAGCTGTCTATCTATCCAATGGGCAACCGCGTCACATTATATCATATTCGCACAGTCTCGGCATGCTGTAAACCAGTCATAAAGTATCAGGACAAAAATTGAAAAGATGTATACATGGGCAAGAAATTAATCTTCTGCTCGTCTATATACGTGATCTGGGGAGCTAGCTGCATCATCGCATAGAGATGGGCATGATGCACAGTTACCAGGATCACCTCGGTATAGCTGGCACCACTCAGCAGCACGCTTCCCTGAAGTTGTTGCCATGATCCACTCGAAGACGAAAGAGAGACGACAGATTTCACCCCCGTCATGTCAAGTTGCTTTGCTTGCAAGTGTAAATAAGCAGAGACATCGCCGGTAACAGCAGGCTCTCGATGAATATCCACTTCGTCCGTATGGCTGCTATCATAGAAATAAACCGCAGATTGCTCATGGTCCACTTGTGCTGTCCAACCTGTGGGGTAGGTCAGAGAAAAACCTAAGGCACTGTCTTGAAAACGTACCGCAGGGTTAGTGATCGAAGCTGCGCTAAATGGTTTTGCCATAGCTACCCAACTGCCCACAGCAGCAATGATAAGAACAGCTAGCAAGGCAGCAACGAGAGGTAGAGCACGGCGTTTAGCTCCCATGGGAGGCTGTGGCACAGGTATACTCTGCTGCTCAGATGCCAATGAAGCGGCAGGCGGCGTACGCACCTTCTGGGTAGAAAAGCCTGCGACATCACTCGGTCCAACCGTATTGCCACGCACAATCTCCAGATCTAACTCGCGAGGAAGCGGTGGAGGTGTCAACGGATGTTGCAGAACAGAAGAAGACGATGATGGAGTATACGCCTGCAACGGCAACGTATCCAGATGCTCCACGTACTCCTCATCCTGAGCGCAGGCCTGCATGGTATGCGCGAGAACTGCATCGTTGCCTCTTTGTTCCACCGATATCGAGAGTAAGGGTTTTGTCGGCAGATCATCAGCTAGCACATGCTTCATCGCTGCCTGTTTGTCCGTGACTGCCGTGAGTGAACTGGTGGGCAGATCGTCTATAGCGACATCATCGTGCGCATCGACGGTTTCCCACATCGCATCAGCGCCTGTCGCTGTTTGATTGACTGATACCGCAGCGAGTGCGTCGGTGGGCAGATCATCGATAGCGGCATCAGCGCTTGTGTCCAATGTCTCCGACACAACATCGACATCTGTCGACTGATGGACCGCAACCTGCGCTGGTTCGGAGGATGGTGGTTGTGCCTCATCTGGCAGCAAATCGTTTTCCTCATCCCATACTTTTATATGCAGTTCCCGCAAAGGCGCGGACACCTGGGGAGCAGGAGCGAATGCAGAAAAATCATCTGGCTCAGGAGCGTGGTCATGCTGTTCCTGCGTCACCACTTCAGCAGGTGCTATAGGCGTGTGAACGATAGGCTCAGCCCACGCAATAGCCGTTTCGGCCTGGTGGTCTGGTGGTGTCTCCGAGCGTGTCATGCTCTGCGCGATAGCCTCTGCCAATTCCTGCTGTTCTATAGGTTTCACAGTAGAGAAAGGTGAGAACGAAGCAAAATTGTCACTGTGCCAAGAGCGCCCATCACGTGCGGGTTTACTTAAGCGACTCATCCACTCTGGGAGGCTCATCACGAGGGGCCAGAGGTTGCGACGTAATCTGCTCCCGTGGCAGAGGCTCGTCGTTGAGCTGCTCCTCAGTTGGAGAGGCATCGCGCGCTTGTCTCAGGAACTGAGAACCAGGAGAGCGAACTGGAATGCGCGAGCCACAATTGTGGCAGGAACGCGCATCGTCTTTTTTCAGCGGTTGACCGCAATGGGAACAAAGTACGACCACGAAGCTCCTCCTACACACCCACAAACATCCAGAAACGCTCCGACCAGGCCGGATCAGGCCATCATGCGCACATTATTCTGAATGGAAGGGAAGTAAATCTAGATTTAGCAAGCAACGAGATTTCTACACCTTAATGGAAAAGTCCCTAATAGTCAAGAAAACCAGTGATAAATAGTACAAAGATAGAGTACTACTTCAACGTAAGCAAGGCTTCACGCTCAGCAGCAGTTTCAAAGGCTTGCTGATTCTTCACAATCTCCACGAGCTTCTTGCGACCCTTAGGACTGCCAATCATGAGCACGCCAACCAGTTTATTCTCGCGGAAGAAGAGTCGGCGATAATTCTCGTTGCCCTTCTCGCCAGGCTCACGTAGCGCAAGCATCTTCAGTTCAGGATTGTTCGACTCGGCGTTGCCAACCACGGCGATATTGACATCAAAGAGTGGACTTGTATAGGTAGGGACGTCGACATACGGGGAATTGCCACCGGCCATATTTGTGCCAACGACGCGCCCGTGCGCCAGCGCGTTATCCCAGGTTCCCATTGTGTGATGACGACCAAGCGCAATATCGAAGAACTCAGCCACATCGCCTGCCGCATACACATGTGGCACGTTGGTCTCAAGACGTTCGTTCACTACAATGCCATTGCGTATCTCAATAGACGTGCCTGCTAAAAAGCTGATGTTGAGCGTGAGTCCCAGACCAACTCCGATGATGTCAGCCTGTATCTGACGTCCCTGCTTCGTGGTGACATAGCTGGGCACGCCGTTACTGGGCACAACCGACTCGATCTCGTCACCGTGAATAACTTCTACGCCAAATTTCCGCGCAATGTTATCCACCACCTCACCGCCATCCCGATCCAGCGTATTACGCAACCAGTACGGTCCGCGCATCAACCAGACGGTGTGCAGTTTACGCACGGCGAAGCCGTCGCACAACTCGTAGGCGATAAAGCTGCCACCATAGGCCAGCGCTGTACGCGATGCTAGCATACGTTCAATGATCGTCCTGGTGTCGTCTAAGGTCACAAAATTGTAAATATGTTTGGTCCCCTGCGCGCCCGGTACACGCAAAGGATTGGCCCAGCCGCCACTCGCGATCAGTAAAGCATCGTAGGGGAATTGTCGGCCATCGCTCGTTACAACTACCTGCTCATCTGTATGCACCGTCGTGACGAGTGTCTCTGTAATGAGTTGGATATTGCGCTGCTCGTGCCACGCGAAGTCACGGATCATGACCTTTTGTTCAGCAATCACCCCTTGTAAAAAACGTGGCAGCGAAACGCGGTTATAAAGAGGGTAAGGCTCGTTTGTGAGCAGGTGAATGCGACAGTTCGGGTCATTTTTGCGTAAAGTTTCTGCTGCCGTGGTGCCTGCTACGCCGTTACCGATGATGACATATCTTTTCTCGTGAGTGGACAAGTAGTTGCTCCTTGTTTGTGCTTCGTATGAGTTATCGAGAGTGCTGTTTGCGCGTGATTTTAGGAAATCTTAGCACAGTTTGCCCAAGAATGCCAGAGTTGAGCATAGGCGGATCTCCATCCTTGGGGGTGTCACCTCGCGTGGGGTCGCACCCTCATTCCCCCCTCAAGGTCCGAGATCGACCTCTTTTCCAGCACGAAGCAGCATTGGATATAATAGAAGCGCAGGGTTCGCCTGCTGAACACTTATTTGTCGGCTGTGCAATGCGAGAGGAACGAAGCCATGTCTCAAAAAATCGCCTATCTTGATTGTCAGGCTGGTAGCAGCGCCAACATGGTGCTGGCAGCTCTCTGTGATGCCGGATTGGTACCTGATAGCTTGCAACAGAAGCTGAGCGCCTTACCCATACAGGGATACCAACTACAGTGCAACATTTCATATAATAGAGGTATGCGCGGCTCAACATTGCGCATGGTACAAAAAGAGTCGCGCGTATCAATCTCACATTTATCTGATATTGCAGCCCTATTAGATAACTCGACACTATCTATGCACACACGGGAAACGACATACGCCGTTTTTCGACGACTGGCTGAAGCTGCCGCAGTGATGCAAGGGGTGAGTATTGAGCAGGCTGCTCTACAAGAAGTAGTGTCGCTTGAAACGTTCATATTGCTTGTAGGCGTTGTAGCAGGTCTGGAGGAGTCAGGTATTACGCAACTCTACGCATCGGCGCTGCCCTTAACGGCAGGTCATAGGCAGACCGTGCATGGTAGTATGCCAGTGCCAGCTCCTATTACCCTGGAGATCTTGCGCCAGGTGAGCGCGCCCTGGAAGCCTGCACAGCTTGAGGGAGAGCCAGTTACGCCGGAGGGGGCTGCATTTCTGGCTACGTGTGCGCATTTTAGCATGCCAGCGATAGCCATTGAGCGTGTTGGCTATGGTTTTAGCCTGGAACATCCGACTCACGGTCTGCGACTCTGTCTGGGACAACCTGTCACCGAGACTGAGTACACAGCAGAGGCCGACACAGATTTGGTAGCCGTGCTGGCGTCACATATTGACAACATGAGTGGCGAACTCCTGGGCGGTCTGATGGACAAACTCTTCGCTGAAGGTGCGCTCGACGTTAGCTACACACCTTTGCACATGAAGAAAAACCGTCCTGCGACCCTTGTAACCATCATTGGTCGGTTGGAGGATGGTGAGCGCCTGGCGATGGTCTTATTGCGTGAAACGAGCACATTAGGTATCCGTATCCAGCAGGTGCAGCGCCTCAAAGCGCAACGTTCGCAGCAGAGCATCGTAACGCCGCTGGGTGCGATGCTCGTGAAAGTCAAGTGCCTGGGTACGCGTATTATCAGTGCTGCCCCTGAATACGAAGAGTGCCAGCGGATCGCGCGTGAGCAAAACATGCCTTTACCAGAGGTCTACGATATCGCACGCCAGGCTATTCGATCAATAATGCAAATACCTCACGACTTACCTCACGACTAAAGTAATCGAAAGGTGTTAGAAGAGAGATTGGATCTCTCCTGGAAGATGGGCTTACCAGTTAGCCGGAGAGCCGAGATATTATGTCTGTAGCGCCAAACAAATGACCTGAATGAGCTAGTGTGCAACACAATTTGCTTCAAAATGTCACGTGAGGCGTATGTAATATTGGCTACGGTCGATATGATCTGAAATGAGGGAATGGATATGTCCTTACTCTGTGCAATGGGACTTCACAATTACGCGTGGGAATACGACCCTGCCGCTTCCTGTGAGCAGACAGGATACTGCCGTCGTCCTGACTGCCATAAGATGTCAAAGCGGACCCACCACCAATATGGAGCATGGGAGTATGTATCCCCGACTGATTGTACTCAGCAACGTATTTGCAGGCGTAATGCAGAACATAGTGTAAAGAAGCTCAGGCCATCACATATCTGGGGAAAGCCTCTTTATGTACATGATGGAGATTGCGAAAGAATAGCGATTTGTGAGCGGAATCCAGCGCATAAGAGATCTTCGGTTGACCATATATGGGGAGCGCCAGTGCGCGAAGCACATTGCGTGATGAAGAAGTATTGTCAAAGATGTCCCTCTGGCGTGGCTATGCTTGGCATACAGCATGATTTCCTACCGACTGAAATGGTCAATGGACGCAAAATACGACGCTGCCGTCACTGCTCACACCGTGAAGTAGTAACAGACCGCTAGTATGATGAAACTGACTCAAAGCAGCTCTATTCTCTTGAACATGTGCAACTCTACCTTTCTCAAAGTAATAAGGTCACAAGAAAAGTCAATTAGAGCATCCTATGAAGCTAAAATAGATATAGCCTGTAGTATATCACCAAGATGATCTTTTGACCGAAATTGTGGCTCATACGCGTTCTCGCTGATAGTGGACACAATCTCTTCGCTTCTGAAGTCGATTGGTGACTTCTTAACCGAAGACGCCTTTTTCCTCGTAAAATAGCATGTTGTGGTAGCAAATGATAAAACGGGCATTTGTCATAAACAATCCATATTAGTGAATTAAAACTGATTTAATATGTTCGTATATTTTTGAGCGGAAGAAGATGTGCATTGGCTGAAAAGTGGATAGGCGCTTTAAAGCATCCCTATTGCATTGAGAATGCTCTTTTAGTTTGCAACTTGGTACCAACAGGCACAGCGCAAGACTCCATGCGAGAGATTTTGCAGTGATCCTAGCTGTCCCTAAAGGGGACCCATAAATTATAGCAAATATGTTATTCTTGTAGAAAGTATACTTACCTAAATAATCTTCTTCTTGAAAACATTTACAGCGTTACCAGATGGAGGAATACTACCATGGACGGTCACATAGGGAAAATAGAGAAAACAAAGACTGAGGAGGTGCCTGGGAACAGAGATGATGTTTTACGCCAGTTGAAGGAAGAGTCTTCGTCTTCACGCAGTGACACGACAGAAAATCACCCAGACACGGTACTACGAAAGAGCCATGAAGAGAACCGTATTGATGTTACAGTTAAGCGGAAGATAGATGGTACAGGATATCTAGCAGAGCATCAGTATAAACTTGAAGGTCGATTTCTCGATCTGGTCAAAGATGGACAGACCGATAAGCAATACTATCGTAGCCATAGTCTCTCTGACCAAAGCCTCAGTGAACTCAAAAAAGCAGCAAAAGATCCTCAACCGACTCGTGTGCATCAACTAAAATATAAGGGTAAACTGCATTTCATTGATATCAGACAGCTAGATAAAATGTCCTGGCCCGATGATAAAGGCAACCGGACAATAACTTATACAGAGACAACGTTTCGGGCAGAGGGTACTTTTTACGCAAACGAGCTTTATGGTGATAAATAGCTTCTCAATGCTCATAAAAGGCATGGAGTGTGCTATTTCTTGACGTTACTGGGTTATTTGTTTGGCAGAGGACGCGACCACACCACATCCAGTGACGTCTCCATCCAGGCAAGGGTGAGCTTTCCGTCTCTCCAAGTGAAAGCAATGGTCGTGTATTCCGCCGATTGAGCGTGCTACTTCTTCTTGAAGGTCAGATAAACTGTTACTGTTCACGCGAGAGTGACACAGAAGTCGTTGCCGCACCTATTTTACCTATATATCTAGCTGCAATGTGGCTTTTTCATCAGGTACAAATAACGCCGCGCTTCTTGTCTCATACGTCTGGCGCATGGAAGACATAACCCATGCGTATCACCTACACCTAAATCGGGGACAACCCTTCCATGCAGTGTTGTCATGACCCGTTGCCCCATGAGTGGACCCGTTTCGACCAATCCACACCATCCGCATTGCCGAGTTGTGAGGTGATTACAGCGCATTTTCTCCACAACTTTACCTCTTTCTGCTATGCAATGTACGATCCCTACCCAGTAAGAGAAAAAAGGATAGATGAGACCTGTTTCTCCTCGTTCAAGTGAGCAACATTATGCTACATGCTACTATAGCGTGCTAACTCCTGGATGACATGGGGGAGTTTACCTATATTTGCGCTAAAAGCTTTTTCCTCGTAAAATAGTATATTGTGGTAGCAAACGACAAAACAGACGCTTAGCATACAGAAGCGCCTGTCTTACAGAAAGAGCGAGCATGACCCGATGGGAGCCAGCGCGCCCTATTTTGCATCTTGCACTTTAGATACGGAGAACAATATGTCAATTAGGGATAACGATGAAACACGCAGAGTCTACTTCCGTTGTAATATCGAAAGCAACCAGTGTTAAACAAATAACTGATGAAATCAAGGAGTGCGACGTGCTTTGCGCAAATTGCCATGCAAAACGGCGTTGGAGAGAGACATGATACGGATAGCTGAGAAGAAGTGATCCCACCGCTAGCATAAAAAAGAGCCGATGAAGGGACTCGAACCCTTGACCGCCCATTTACGAAACGGGTGCTCTACCAACTGAGCTACATCGGCTTATCAGCTTTGGGGAGCTACCAGCTTCCCTCTGGACACAAGCGATTATAAACCTAAGCCTGGCCCTTGTCAAGCTTTTTTTACCCGACTCTGGTATCTAGCCTGTCATCTCATCAAAGGCAATATAACCTCGACATCTGCATACTGATATGGTAAGATACGACTCAACGTTTCGCTCTTGCCTGGAGCCAAACCACTTGACGTCTTCGGCATCGTTCGCGTACAATACCTTCCGTTGGGAGGTGCGGGAGGCGGCGGCAGGTTGTCTCCATTCCATTGATCCGTTTGAGGATACTGCACTAGTTTTGGAGTCTTGTAATGCGCACCTTATTGGTTGCAACCACGAACCTGCATAAGCTAACCGAGTACCGTACTCTTTTATCCGCTCTCCCTTACACGTTGCAATCACTGAACGATATCCAGCTAGGTCTTGATGTTGAGGAAACAGGCACTTCATTCCAGGAAAATGCAGAACTCAAAGCCCTGACCTATGCGCGTGCTTCCGGTCTACTCTCTCTCGCCGATGACTCTGGTTTAGAGATAGATGCTCTTGGCGGTGCTCCTGGAGTCTATTCGGCGCGCTTTTTAGGTCCAGACACATCGTATGCAGAACGTTTTTGCGCCATTTTTGAACGCCTGCAAGGATTGCCCGATGAGCTGCGTAGCGCACGTTTCCAGTGTGTCATTACCATTGCAGAGCCATCGGGCTATCATCGTAGTGTCACGGGAACGGTAGAAGGCGTAATTACGAATGAACCTCGCGGAGAGCATGGTTTCGGATATGATCCGATTTTCCTGGTGCCGGAGCTAGCGAAAACGACGGCTGAAATCTCACCAGAGCATAAAAACCGTATCAGTCATCGAGGACTGGCGGCGCGTCAGGCCCGTGCGTTGCTGGAAAACTGGCCTCTCCCTTCATCTTCTGCATGCTAGCGGAAGAGACAGCGTCCAGGAGTAGTCGAGAGAGACATGAGGAACAGGTAAGTTATATGGCGAAAAAGCCTGCCGTGCAGATTGCCCTTGATTTAGAAACCACTGGCTTACATCCTGAGCAGGATGTTATTCTTGAGGTTGCGGCCATCAAATTTCAGGGTCATGAAATCATTGATACCTTTGAGACCTTTGTTGCCCCAGGCCGCTCCATCCCCTATCGTGTGCAGCGTTTGACCGGGATTAAACCTGGCGATCTGACTGCCGCGCCGCCTTTTTCCGCCATTGCCAGAAAACTGCAAAACTTTTTGCTTGATCTGCCTATTGTTGGGCATAGTATCCCCTTTGACGTTCATTTCCTGCAGCGCCGTGGTCTTGCGCGTGCCAATCCGCTTATTGACACCTTCGAGCTAGCGACCGTATTGCTGCCCTCGCTGGTCAGTTACAATCTGGGGCAGGTGGCCGAAGCGCTAGGCGTTAGCGTGCCGCAGGATCGCCATCGCGCCATGGTTGACACGGTGCTGGCGATGGAAGTATTTCTCGCGCTACGCCAACGTCTCGCTTCGGTAGACCTCGCGTTGCTCAACGACCTGGCAAACCTGGACGCGCCGCGTTCCTGGCCTTTACTACACTTTTTCCGCCAGGAATTACGGGATCGACAGGAGCAGGATGGTCTGCACGGCTCTTTAGCTCGTGGTAGTCTGGGTGATCGTTTCGCCGCGCAACTCGGGATGGACCCACGCGTGTTATCCTTTGCCGTTGCCCGTCAGTCGCAGAGCGAGCAAGCAACTCCGCCAGCGTCTGCCATGCCACGCCCACCTTCTCTCCTTAACACGCTTGAGCACCTGCAAACCCATGTCGAGGTCCTGCCCGAGCAGGAGCAATCATCTATCTCAAAGGGTTTCCAGGCGGCACGCACGGCTGTCCGCTCAGCCCTGGAGCAACGGGTGCCATTGCTCATGGAAGTCACTATTGGCGGACATGATTACACGCCCGCGTTATTGCCCGCGCTAGAGTGGCTCACCGAGACTACGGAGCAAGCCACACCACCCCAGCGGCTGGTGATTGCCTGTAGTACGCAGCAGGGAGCACGTCGTTTGCTGGAAACAATCTTACCGCGTCTGCAAGCAACATTGCACAGTCAGTTGCCGGTGGCTTATCTGGCGGAAGAGGGTGGATATCTGTGTACGCATCGCTGGTTTGGTGCGGCTTTGCGTCGTACGAGTGGTGAATTGACCGCAGAGCAAGCGCGTGGATTGGCGAAACTGGGCTTATGGGCACAGCAGACACTCCACGGTGAGCGTAGTGAGCTAACATTATTGCAGCAGGAAAACACTGCCTGGTCGCGTATTTCGTCCGGTATTGAGCGTCTGCCGTCGGCGGACAGACGTGCTGGTTCTATGTATGAACGTTGTACCTACCGGCGTAAGGGTTATTGTTTTGTCAGTCTGGCCGAAGAGCGTGTGAATGCCGCCAGCATCGTTGTGACAACACACGGAGGACTCATCGACGATCTTTCGCACGAGCAATCGCTGCTTGCCGCGATTGATTATCGCCTGATACTCGATGCGGATCTATTAGAGGAAGAAAATGCGCGTTGGAGTAGTAGCGATTTCGACCAAACGCGCCTCTCTGGTATCCTCAATACCGTTGGGACTGAACTGCCCAACGGACGGTATCAGGGTTTACTGGCGCTAGCCGCTCCTTCCTTGCGCGCCAACGGCCCAGGAGGACTCTCAACGACGCCGACTATTGCCAAAGCTGAGCTGGATGCGCGCATGCTCAACTGGTTTCAGAGTCTGCGCCAGGCGCGTGTGGCCGTAGAAAAGTTATTCGACAGTTTTGCACAGTTGCTGGAAGAGCAGGCCCTGCAAGGCAATAAGGGGCGTGGCGATGCCTCTAATCGTGCTCATGCCGGGCGTAGTCATGAGCGCTCTGATCAACCTTTGCGTTTGAACGGACAGATTCGTCATCTCGGTGCCTGGATAGAGACAGAAAAGATCTGGCAGCAGGCCGCACAGCGTTTACAGGCTGTGATTGACCTTGCGCGTGAGGCTGAAAAAATCATTGTAACAACGCAGCGCAATCGTCATCGCCTCGATATCGGTAGCGGCGAGGATAGCTCGGTTGCCTCTGAACTGGTTGCCATTGCCCAACAACTCCAGGAGCAGAAGCAATTAGTACAGCAAGCCATGTCTCTTGGTGAAAGTGATACGGTGTATTGGTTGCGTATGCCAGCAGTGCCGCCCTTCGCGCAGCAGACTGCCGTGCAACGCCATAACGAGCAGGCGCAACCTATGGAAATTGCGCCAATCCTTTACGCGCAACTCATACAGATTGGGCCATTACTAAAGCGTTCATTATTAAAGGACAACAGTTGTACTATTTTTGCAGGTACCGCGCTTTCTGTCGACAATAGCTTCTCATTTGTACGCGGACGTTTTGGGCTGGATAACGACAACTCATCCGCCTTTTCCGTCGTCACTGAGCATCATGAGCAGACGTTATTCTACATGCCCGACGATGTGCCGGAGCCAAATTCGCCGCAATATCAGCGTCATCTGGACGAATCTCTGGTCCAGCTTGCCACAGCGCTTGATGGGCAACTGCTTGCGCTTTTTACCTCACATGCTGCCTTGCGTAGCTCTTATGCTGCGATCAAGCCTTTGTTAGAAACGCGTGGCATCCTTGTGTTAGGTCAAGGCGTTGATGGCTCACCGCGTCAACTCTGGCAAGTTTTCCAGTCCCAGGAGCGAGTTGTGCTGCTCGGCACCGGTAGTTTCTGGGATGGTATAGAGGAAATAACGCGATTGCCAGCGTGTATCGTTATCACGCGTATCCCGATGCCCGTGCTCAACGATCCGCTGATTGCTGCGCGTGCGGACCAGTACTCGGACCAGCTACACCAGTTCACTGTGCCCGTGGCTGCGTTACGTGTGCGGCGCGCACTCAATCGTCTCGCCTGGAGTGATACAAAGCGTAACGCCGTCGTCTTATTTGATCGTCGTATCATTTCGAAAGAGTATGGATCGATGGTATTGCACAGCCTGCCGCATTGTTCCCAGCGCCAGGGAGCGGCCTCGCATATGTCCGAGACTATCCTCGACTGGCTAACCGCTACCGGTTCCTGGAACGAGTAACCAGCGCGTTTCTGAATCAAGATAACGTCAACTGGACGACCTCTGATCGGCTGGCAGACCTCAATGGTGGCAGCACATTCTACACCAATCTGGTCACAGTCGAGCCTGCTCCCGATGTGACAGATGCGGACAATGTGTAACTATGTAGCAGGAATAATCAGTTCTAACTATAGCAATGACAGAGCATATACAGGATAATAGAGATGTGTTACCATAACCTGAGAGCCAACTGCTAGCGTCTTATGTCCAGGTGTGTGCGCAATACGGGACATGTATCACGCTCGTTTTGCCTGCTGCGCGGTATTGCATGCATGTGGATATAAGATGGTTGCGATTTATAAGGGGAGTGTAACATGAACTTATACGAGCAATTATTGGTTGTAAGGGAGCGCCTTGAGGGTATCGGGGCGCATGATGATAGCATGGACCTGGTAGAAAAGCTCTTGAAGAAGGCTGAACCGGCCAGGCATGATAAGACTGGTATTAATCAAGTGCAGGTTTTACGCCATATGTTGCGCATGTCTGAAGTAATCGACAATTACAACATCTACAACGATCTGCAAGAGTTGGTAAGTGAGCGCGACGAAACGGAAGTTGCGGCGCGTGAGGATGCTGCTCCGGCTGCTTACATAGACACCGAGCGTCGTCCAAAGCCGAAATCGTTCTATAAGGACAAGGCGCGCAAGGAAAAAGAGAAGAAAAAGGGCTAGCTACTATTCAGTGGTTGGCCCTTCAATGCGTCGTTGCTGTGGATTAGGTCCGCCGAGTTGCATCTGTTGTTTCATGGCTTGCAATTGTGCTTCCACGTTTTGCTGTCCGGCAATCTGTTGCAACTCGCGGTCAAGCGTATCGCCACCACCAGCGCCCAGCAGTCCCTGGTCATTTAACGTCCCTTGTTCGATCAGGGCATCCATGGCATTGGCGCGTGACTGCATATTCAGCACTTTATCCTGGGCGCGCTGCATAGCCTGGTTCATCTCGGTCATCTCTTGCGAGATCCCGGTGATGGATTCGGTGATCTTCACCTGAGCCTGGGCCGCGCTATATTGAGCTTTGACCATCTCTTTCTGGGTGCGGAAGGCCTCAACACGTGCTGAAATGTTGCGTTCCATAGCGATCAGTTTCTCTTCCTGACCTTGCAGTTGAGCAATTTGCTGTTCGTAACTATTCAACTGCACCATGAGGGCTTCTTTGCGTTGGAGAGCCATGAGCGCCAGATCTTCGCGGTTTGCCTGTAGGGCTTGCATCGCCTGCGAGTCAAGTTTGTTGGACTTCTCTATAAGCTGATTGCGCTGCAATTCCAGGCGTTTTTCGTTTGTTACCACGTCGGCAATGGAATGCCGTAAGTTTTGGATTTGTTCAAGCTGCTTGCTATAGGAGTAATCCATGACCTGGCCTGGATCTTCAGCTTTATCCAGGGTAGCGTTCGCGCGGATGCGAAAGAAATTCATAAGGCGAGAAAAAAGTCCCCATACATCCCTCCTGATCAGGTGCAGAGTTATCTTTTTATTATATACGTCTCTGGCGAAAATACGTTGCTCTTCAACTCTTACGTATGATAACACAATCCCGGCGAAATTCGTACTATCCCGACAAGCGGGGTCTCCATCCTTGCGGGGGAAAACGTTGGGAAATGGGGTAGGGGCTTCACCCTCATGGGCGCAGAGCCGACAAGCGAACGTAGCAATGAGAAGTCCTGTCTGTTGCCAGGAAGTTGGTCACACCTCTATGTAATGTAATAGTGTAATGTTTTGCTCTCGATCCGCCTGAGAAGCCAACTATTACAACATTACACACTGCTGTGTGTGTAATGTTGTAATAGTTGGGTGGATAGAATAGATGCGAGGACAGAAGCACAGTGAGTGCTGTACTTGTACGCCTGCGTCTAGGAGTAGTTGGAGCCAACTCGAAACTTGCGGCTCGGGTCAGCGGGCAGCAAGTTGGGGTGCCCATATTTCAGACTTGCAAGACAAGCGAGCGTTGAGCTATACTCGAAATAGTGACTGGTTATTGTGACCATCACAGAACGCGAAAAATCATTGCTGTCACAACGAGCGTGTGACGTGCCCATTTCTCTGCAAGGAGAGGAACCATGGTGGTTAATCCTTCACGTGAAGCCTTTGTTATTGCCAACAACCTTTCTCTACACTACGTACAGTGGGGTGAGCGAGGAACTCCCATTATTTTTGTGCATGGCCTCACTGCCAATGCCTTCTGCTTCCAGGCATTTGCTGATACATTCTCCAGCGATTATCGTGTTATTGCCTATGATCTGCGTGGGCGTGGTGACAGCGATAAGCCTGAGCAAGGTTACAGTGTACCCACGCATGCGGCTGACCTGGCGAGCCTGATTGACGCCTTAGGTCTGGAGCGTCCGCATATTGTTGGGCATTCGTTAGGTGCCTTGATCGCGCTCTATTTTGCCGCGCACTATCCCGAAAAAATGCGCAAATTAGTCTTAATCGATGCAGGAGCGCCGCTACCCTGGACGACACCTGAAGAGCAACCGGTCTGGCTGACGGCTGCGGTCAATCGTCTGGGTACTGCTGTGCCATCATTTGAAGCATATAGAGTCATCTTGAAGCAAGCGCCATTTCTCGGACCCTACTGGAACACCTATGTTGACGCATACTTTGAGCACGATGTCTACCGGTGTCCTGATGGTTCGGTAGTTTCTAAAGCCTCGCGTGATGCTGTTATTCAGGAAGTGTTGAACTATCATCAGGCAGAGCCGGAGCAGCAGTGGCGGAACGTTCATTGTCCTACGCTCCTCCTGCGTGCAGGGCAAGGTTTATTCTTTGACAACGACCAACTCTTATCTGAGCAGGCCGCCGAAGCCGTACAACAAGGTATTGTCAACTGCCAGTATGTCAATTTCCCCACGCTAAATCACTATACAATCTGCTTCGCGACCGAACCAGGGCCGACCCGGTCTATACAGCAATTTTTACAAACATTGTAGTTTTTTCAGCAATAGAAGCATCTTATGGAGGACTGGTGTTATGGTAGAGATAGCGGGAAAGGTCGCACTTGTAACGGGAGCGGCCTCGGGTATTGGTCTGGCTATCGCACGCGAATTTGCGCAACTGGGTGCGCGTGTCACCCTATCCGATATCGATGCTGAAAGAGGCCGCACTGTGGCTGCTGAACTTTCAGGTGCGCGTTTCCAACACGCGGATATGGCGCAGAGCGCTGACATTCAACGACTGGTGGCTGAAACCATCGCGCTTGAAGGGCGTATCGACATCCTGGTAAACAACGCGGGTATTCAATATGTTGCGCCGATCATTGAGTTTCCCGAAGCGAAATGGCGGCAAATTATCGACATCATGCTCACTGCGCCATTTTTGCTCACGCAGGCAGCCTTGCCGAGCATGTACGCCCACAAATGGGGACGCATCATCAACATCGCCTCAGTCCATGCTATGCGTGCATCCGCCTTTAAATCGGCCTATGTAGCAGCCAAACATGGTCTGATAGGTCTCACACGCGTCACGGCACTAGAAGCAGCGGAGTATGGTGTCACCTGCAATGCAATCTGTCCCTCCTATGTGCGTACAGCTCTGGTCGAAAAGCAGATAGCCGATCAAGCACGCATTCACCATATTCCTGAGGACGAAGTTGTGGAGAAGATCATGACATCCGAGGGGGCCATTCATCGTCTCTTAGAGCCTGAGGAAGTGGCGCACCTGGCTACTTTCCTGTGCTCTGACGCCGCCAGCGCCATCACTGGTAGTGCTCAGACGATTGATTGCGGTTGGACTGCTCATTAAGTGAACTGCCCATCCAGCAGGTGATTGTCGATGCTCATGCTAGCACCTATCAGTCAATATCCATAGGGTCCCCCTCATCACTACGTGGAGATGATACTTCGATGTGTGGCATCCATGGTGCCACTTGTTCAGGACTGTCTGGCCGCTCTTGAGTTGATAAAGTCTCTGGCCTTATACCCTCATTACTAAGCGGGTTAAGATGCCGAGCAGATGGACTCGTTGGGCACTCCTGAGGTGGTCGAAGTTTTGACGCTTCTCTATTAGTTCTTCTATCTAATGAATAGGGCGCACTTTGAGATCGTCGTTGCTCTGCTGTCTTTCCTGTAATTCTACGTGCTCCTTTTTGATATTTATCTATTTTTCTCCTTGTGCTACTTCTTATGTTTTTAATAACTCTTACTTCGTGTGGTCTTTTTTTCTCTATTTCTCTGTCTAATTCTCGATTCACCTTTTCTATTCGACCTAGCTCATCCTGACCCATTTTCCCTATATTTCGTAATTCTATTAGGCTATTTAGAAGACTCCTGGCCGCCAGAGGCCCCTTTTCAGCCCGCGTCACCTGTACAATCTTCACCAACTCTTTGCCATCCTGGTTGCCACGATTAGCATAGTAATCCTTCAGTTCATCAATGGCCCTTTCAAAGTTTCCTTTATCGGACACCTCCCCATATCCAGAAGAATGGGACTCCCCACGTGTCCCAGCGCCACTCTCTGCTCCACCTTCTGTTATCGCTTCAGGTAAATTGTGCTGCATTATTGCGTCATGCATTGCGTTGAAGGTAAAATGATCTATCCCAGCGCCTTCCCTTGCTCCACTGTTTGCCGCGCTAACATCTTTTAAATGCCGCATCACGTCAAAGTTAGAAGGATCTGTCCCAGCGCCTTCCTCTGCTCCATCGTTTGCCGCCCTAACATTCTCTGAATTGCCCGGCATTGCGCGACGCATTACGTCAAAGGTAAAAGGATCTGTTTCTTGATGAGGTATTCCTGTTCCTTTCGGAATTTCTCCTGACATAATGTATGCTTCGGTTCCTTTATTTTGCAACTATGTTACAACATGCATTATCCCGAACGTTTTCAAACGTTCCTGAAGTCACTATACGACACCCAACAGAGCGAGCAACTCGCCTGCTCATAGGTAGGAGGAGTTGCAAGAAGTTATGTATAAAATTTACACGTACCTTGGCGTTGGGTCAAGAGGAACGTAGGGACAGCCTGCGCAATTAGCCAGGTGGATCAGCAAGGGACGCCAAGACCTTTTTTCTGGCTCAAAGCAGCAGATGGACTCCCAAAATGGCCCTACGCGAGCTTGCATGGTATCTGAACAGTTACATCTGCCTGCGCGCTAGTGATGAAACAGCCGTACGCCTGAGAATGCCATCACCATGCCATAGCTATCGCAAGCCTCAATGACCTCTCCATCGCGTAGCGAGCCGCCTGGTTGCGCAACATACGACACTCCGTAGTCTGCACCGCAATCAATCGAGTCGCGAAACGGAATAAAAGCGTCCGAACCGAGTGAAACGCCATGTAAACCTTGCAGCCACGCCCGTTTTTCTGTCGCAGTCAACCTCTGCGGCATCTCCTCAAACAGCTCGGTGAGCTGCTGCAGTTCGACTGCAGTTGCGTCATCGCGCAAATAAAGATCAATCGCATTGACTTTGTCCTGTCGTTTCACCTTCGGCTTCCAGGGCAGCTCGAAGACGCGTGGATGCTGCCGTAGATACCACAGCGCCGCTTTAGATGCAGCCAGCCGGGTACAATGGATGCGTGACTGTTGTCCAGCTCCAATACCAATACATTGTCCATCGATGGCAAAGCAGATCGAGTTGGATTGTGTGTACTTGAGAGCTACCAGTGCTATCAGCAAGTCCCTTTTGGCCTCCTCTGGCAGATGTTTATTGGCCGTTGGTATATTTGTCAGCCAGCCCTCATTTGCCAGCGCATTGTTGCGTTTCTGCTCAAACGTGACGCCAAATACCTCGCGTTGCTCTATCTCAGCAGGCTCATAAGCGGGGTCCATTTGCAAGACGATGTAGCGTCCTTTTTGCTTCTTGCGCAGCAGTTCTAATGCCTCTGGCTCATAGCCGGGAGCAATCACACCATCTGACATTTCACGATAGAGTAAGCGTGCAGTTGACAGATCCACAACATCGCTCAGGGCGGCCCAATCGCCAAACGAGGACAGTCGATCAGCTCCGCGTGCGCGTGCATATGCGTTTGCCTGCGCTGAGAGTTCCAGGTCTTCGACGCCATACGCCTTTTTGAGCGTCTCGCTTAGTGGTAGAGCGACCGCTGCTCCAGCGGGACTCACATGCTTGAACGAAGCTGCTGCCGGAAGCTGGAAGATCTGTTTCAACTCGCGTACCAGTTGCCACGAGTTAAGCGCGTTCGAGCAAATTAATATAGCCAGGAGCGCCATTCAGGACAGTAAATGGTAGTGCGCCGCTCTTTGTAAACACTCTGGCTGGTGTTTGATGGGGGTTGCAGCCGTAGCGCAATGCTAGCTCATGCTCATTGGTTGTCATCATCGTTTCTCCTTTGCTGTAAAATGACCACGTGTTTGTTATCACAATGGTATTCCAGCCCAGGCGAGCGACTGTCGTGCTTGTTCTCCTGGTTCCCCTATGGTTTTTCCACCGTCTCGCCAGTTGCCAGGAAAACTATTCTCTTGTGAGTATTTTTTTGATGCAGGATGATAACATCATCTCTTTCCTCATTGTTAGTATAGCAACAAGTTGCGAAAAAGTGAAGTGCTATTTTCCCGTGGGAGGTTTTTGCACCATCTTTTGGGGGAGTTCCTCCGGTCCAACTGAACCGTGCTCCATCTTTCAGGTGAGTCATAGCAGCCAATAAATGAGCTTATGAAAATCATCCTTCTGTCGGATGTCATCTGAAATATTTTCATCTATACTCTTCATGGAAACATCTAGAGTGCAATGTATTCCATTATTCGCGTAAATCTTTTGTGTTTATCACCACAATTAGGAGGCGCATTGAATGTATCCGCGTAGTTCGGAGACGGACCAGGAGAGCACGACGTCGGCTCTTCGCCCTGGTAGTCACTATCCGCCCGTCCTCAATGTGCTTCGGGAGATGTTCCAACGTGGTAGCGATCTCCTGATGAGCATAATTCCGACTCAGAACAATGACTATATACACAACAATGTAGTGCGTACAAAGGGAATAAATGATCCGTATGTCTCTCGTGCCACCTCCTTACGGGGTCGCAGGCTTGGCTATTATTTCTTGCAGCAGCCA
Organism: uncultured Chloroflexia bacterium; assembly: GCA_963802635.1. GTDB lineage: Bacteria > Chloroflexota > Ktedonobacteria > Ktedonobacterales > Ktedonobacteraceae > CAVTLG01. The sequence goes on from CAWDJJ010000002.1 coordinate 1,438,448, forward strand.
ATTGGATCGGGCGGCTATGGGAATGTCTACCTGGCGCTAAACACTCATCTCAATGCTAATGTTGCCATTAAAATATTGAAGCCCTCTGCCGCCAGTCCCGACGAGGTGCAGCGTTTCGAGTTTGAAATGAGCTTGCACAATCGTATGCGGCATCGCTTTATAGTGCCTTTATTCGATGCTGGCTGGGTGCGGGATATGCCCTTTTTGGTCATGCCCTATGCATCTGAAGGAACGTTAGAGCAGCGTTTCTCACCTGGTATTGCTCATTCATTACAGACAATCTTGCCTGTTGTTGAGCAGATTGCCAGTGCGTTGCAGTATATGCATGATCGTAACATGATCCATTGTGACGTCAAGCCTGGCAATATGCTGATGGGTCCACGTCGCGAGGTCTGGCTCTGCGATTTTGGCAGTGCGATGATTGCATCACCTGTCAGCCAATCCGGTGGGCGCGAGGTGCGTGGCTCCCTTACGTATGCTGCACCGGAGCAGATCAATCATCTGCCACACTGCGCCAGCGATCAGTATGCATTGGCTGTGATGGTCTATCAGTGGTTATGTGGAGTACGACCTTTTCGCGGCACTGATTTGGAGATCTGCCAGCAGCATATGTCCACGCCACCGCCGCCTTTACGCGGCTATGTGCCTGATCTCCCGCGTGCAGTTGAGGACGTTGTCTTGCAAGCACTTGCCAAAGATCCGTCTCAACGTTTTGCGCAGATACAAGATTTTGCAGTCGCGCTAGCACAAGCAAATCCCGTACCGGAGAGTCCAGTGGTAGAACCGACACCAGCACCAGCCAGGCCGCGTCGTACTATCATGACGCATCTGAGATTACTGTGCCGGTAACATGATCTTTGCCAAAAAATCGTTTGTGCTCTCTACTGAGCAATAAGGGTATAATTTGCACGACGGGCGCGATTTATCGCGCCCGTATCGCCCGAATATCTCGAAAGTTGTGGATCATTGTCAGGGCGGTGCCAGGACACACCTCTACCCCGTTTCCTGACATATTCGTATGCTCAACGCGTCCAGCTTAATTATTATGCTACGCTTGCGCAGCCGGTAGAGTGGCAACGTCAGCCAGAGCTTTGTCCATTAACTCGATTGCTTCGTCGATATCCGCTCTCGTCAAAATGAGTGGTGGGATCATACGTAGCGCATCGGGACTGGTACTGTTCAGGAGCAAACCATGTTCAAGTGCCTTCTGTACAATCGTAGGAGCCAGATTATGCTTGACGTGCACAGCTCGCATCAAACCCAGACCACGTGGGTTGTCGATGAAGGCATACTTCGCACATAACGCTTCGAGCTTCCCGTGCCAGTACTCACCCATCTGTGCAGCATTTTCCAGCAAATGCTGTTCGAGGATGGTTTTCACCGTTGCTATGCCTGCTGCGCAAGCCACGGGATTGCCGCCAAACGTCGTACCATGATCGCCTGGCGCAAAGAGATCGGTGCGTGGACCGGTCAGCATGGCCCCAATAGGAATGCCGCCTCCCAGACCTTTTGCCATCGTCACGATATCTGGTCTGACGTAGTGTTCCCAACTGAAAAATCTCCCGGTACGACCCATACCTGCCTGCACTTCGTCGCAAATCAATACCAGATTTTGTCCATCGCACCAGTTGCGCAGACCTTGCATAAACGCTTGATTGCTCGGCCAGATACCACCTTCACCTTGTACAGCCTCGACCAGGATGCCAACCGTTTTTGCACTGGTTGCCGCTTTGACGGCTTCCAGGTCATTAAAAGGTACCTGCTTGAAGCCATCAGGAATGGGAGTCCACGTTGCATGATATGCTGGCTGTCCAGTTGCGGCGGTTGTTGCTAACGTGCGTCCGTGAAAACTATTGTGCATGCTGATGATTTCGTACGCACCATTGCGATGCAAGCGACCATATTTGCGCGCCAACTTAATAGCACCTTCATTCGCCTCAGCTCCACTATTCGAGAAAAACGAGCGCATGCCCTGGCTTTGCATGCTGAGTAGCTCTGCCAGTTCGATCTGGCGTACATTATAATAGAGATTAGAGACATGAACCAGTTGCGTGACTTGCTGCTGTACGGCCTCTATGATGGCGGGATGGCAATGGCCCAGCACATTGACGGCAATACCGGCCACAAAATCCAGATACTCCTTGCCGTCACTATCCCACACGTGCATACCTTCGCCACGTACGAGTGTCAACGGTTGTCGCTTGAACGTACCCTGATAATACTGCTGCTCAAGCGCGACCCAGTCGCGTTGGTTTAGTCCAGTTATCGTCATAGCTTTTGTCCTCCTGGAAAATAGTGTGCGTAGAAAGGATAGGCACTTTATATTGCCTTGCCTCGTTGCCGTATACTTGCTGGATCTGTGAGGCTATCTGGTAGGATGTCCTGGGAAGCGGCAAACTTTTCTGCTCATTACTCGGCGTTGACACGTCATCTGGTATGCCTGCGAGCACTGATGGGCCATCGAACATGTCATCTTTGAACTGCTCATCGTGAGTTGGCTGATTAAAAAGAGATTCAAAGAGCTGGCCTTCCAGCGTCTCCTCTTTCATCAAACGCTCGCTAATCATAATCAGGCGTGTTTTATTTTGTAAGAGAATCGTGTGGGCTTTATCGAATGCCTCCTGAACGATTCTGTGAACCTCCTCATCAATCTCACGTGCTGTCTGTTCGCTATAATTGCGCTGCTCACCAAAGTCTCGTCCCAGAAACACAAGTTCTTCTTTGTGTCCTAGCGCAATGGGACCGATACGGTTGCTCATACCGTATTCAGTGACCATTGAACGAGCGATCTTGGTAACACGCTCGATATCATTCGAAGCTCCAGTTGTTACCTCACCAAAAATAATGGCCTCAGCGACATGACCTCCAAGCGCATAAGCCAGCATATCCTCAAATTGCGGTTTGCTCCACAGGTAGCGATCCTCTGTGGGTAGGAGCATCGTGAAGCCACCAGCCTGTCCACGCGCCACAATGGATACTTTGTGTACCGGGTCAGTATTTGGTAACATACGTGCCACCAGGGCATGGCCTACTTCATGATAGGCGGTAATGGCCTTCTCACGCTCGCTAATGATGCGGCTTTTGCGGGCCGGTCCCGCTACCACGCGATCTATAGCCTCTTCCAGTTCGTTCATTTCGATTTTGCGCTTGCTGCGCCGAGCCGCCAGTATAGCGGCTTCGTTCAAGAGATTAGCCAGGTCTGCACCTGAGAAGCCAGGCGTTTGCCGGGCCAGGACATCCAGGGAGATACGTGTATCTAATGGTTTTCCACGCGCATGAACCTGCAGAATAGCCATACGTCCACGGATATCTGGGCGATCTAGCATGACCTGACGGTCAAAACGTCCTGGACGCAACAGCGCGGGATCGAGCACATCTGGTCGGTTTGTGGCGGCAATAACGATCACATTTGTATTTGTGTCGAAGCCATCCATCTCCACCAGGATCTGGTTCAAGGTTTGTTCTCGCTCGTCGTGAGATCCGCCCAGGCCAGCACCACGCTGACGGCCAACTGCATCAATTTCATCGACGAAGACAATGCAGGGACTATTGCGTTTCGCTTGCTCGAACAAGTCACGTACGCGGCTGGCTCCAACGCCTACAAACATCTCAACAAACTCTGAGCCGCTGATGCTGAAGAAGGGTACACCAGCTTCGCCCGCTACTGCGCGCGAAATAAGAGTTTTCCCGGTACCAGGAGGGCCAATCAGCAACAGACCTTTGGGGATGCGTGCTCCCAGTGCCATAAATTTTTCTGGGTATTTCAGAAACTCGACAATTTCCTGTAACTCTTGCTTTGCCTCGTCAACGCCTGCAACATCGGTGAATGTCACCGCTTGTTTATTTCCCGTAAACATGCGCGCGCGACTTTTGCCGAAGGATAGTGCCTGGTTATTACTGCCTTGCGCTTGCCGTAGCGTGAAGATCAAAATGACGACTATTAAACCACCAATGAGCAGCGTAGGCAGAAGTCCTCCCAATAGGCCTAGCCAGCTCCATAAAGGATTGGGCGCTTGATATTGGAGTGTGACAATGTTGTTATTTGTATAATTGATAGTATTATCTTTGAGTACTCTGGTTATATCAAAACTGCTATTAATAGTGGCTACTTCCTGGATCGCTGTCTTTCCTCGGGTCAGGGTGAGTGTCCCACTGGTTACTGTTAAGGTGTCTCGTTGCCCTTTGCTTATATCTGTCTTGAGATCGCTTAAGAGCGCCGAAACGTTCACCGTTCTGGCCGCAGTATGGGAACTGAAAATGAGTAGAATAACGAGAACAGCGATGAGCATGGTCAGGAGCCAGAAAAAGCTCGTTCTGAGCCAATTTCTATTCTTTGGCATAGGGACTCCTCTCTGTGTATTTAGCGAGCGTCAATAGCATCAGGAGGGGTGCAACGGTGCTATCTGGCATGCAATATCTCTTTCTTGTGTGCTCTATTATAACACACTCTTTAATGACTCTCTTTTAAAAATACTGTAGTTTGGTTAAGTTGTACTGGCTCGTCATCTGAATGCAAGACAATATGAGCCTTTATTTTTGAAGATGAGGTCGACTGTGACAAGGTTATTGGCAAACCTACGCTGAAAACAAAGTACTCATGACGAAGGGCGTGCTAATACCAATCCCCACACAGCTTTTGCTCCAACAGCGAAGAGCGCTGCCGCGCAAGCTTCCAGTGTGGCACCTGTCGTGCAAACATCATCAACGACAACGATTCTACGTGTGTAAAGCGTTCCTGTTGCACGTGTTGGGGTACAAAGAAAAGCACCTTGCATATTTTGTTGGCGTTCGCTTACTGACAGTCCCACCTGTGATGGTGTGGCGCGGGTACGCGTCAGTAGGGTTGCATCAAGTGGTATATTGAGCTTCGTTGCACATATTTCCGCTAATAATTGTGCCTGATTATAACCGCGCTGTTGTTGTCGTTCTCGATGGAGAGGAACCGGAACAATCAGGTCAGCTACCTGTTCTCGTGTCAGATAACTCTGTGCGAGTAAGGAACCTAATGGTCGTGCCAATTGTGTTTTTCCTTCGTATTTAAGGGCATGAATGCATGTACGCAATGGCTCCTCATAGAGACCCAGTGCACATATGCCACTGAGAGCGAGCTTCTTATAGCGGCAGCGCCTGCATAAACCATCGGGTGTGAGAGGGGTACTGGCAGTGAGCGCAGAATGGGGTGGGTAGTGGTCGGAGCGTCGCCTGACATGGCAAGCATAGGACAGAGCCACCGCGTTTACAGCATAGGCAATGTGGCGGAAAAAGTAAATCAAGCGTGCTATGCAGCATACTCTGATACTTTTGTAGAAAGCGCGTAATCGCCAATGTTTTTATCCCTCCAACCACGTTTCACGATCCCCTGGCGCAAAATCACTTGACCTCTTCGGCATCATTCCACGAAAATGACTCGTGCCAGAAGGCGTGGAGGGCGATGCCAGATCTTTGATCCGTATAAGGATGCTGCACTAGATTATAGCGAAATGACGAGAAAAATGCAATCTAATGCGCTGCTAAGTCAGGCTCTCCACTATCAGGACTCTTCTGCCGCTTTACGCAGCGTGGGAAAGAGAATAACGTCGCGAATGGATTCCTGATCTGCCATCAACATTGCCAGGCGATCTATGCCCAGTCCTACGCCGCTGGTTGGTGGCATACCTATTTCAAGCGCTTCGAGAAAATCCTCATCCAGTACCTGTGCTTCGTCATCGCCCTGTGCCCGTTGACGTGCCTGGTCTTCAAAGCGTGCACGCTGGTCGAGCGGATCATTGAGTTCGCTATACGCATTGCCACACTCCAACCCACCAATAAATGGCTGGAAGCGTTCCACCAATCCCGGTATCTCTCTATGTTGTTTGGTGAGAGGTGAAACATCGATGGGGTAATCAATCAGGAAGAGTGCCTGGCGCAAAGCTGGGATACCCTGACGAAACATCGCACCTTTAAGATCATCAATCAGGCGTCCGTGACTGAGTTTAGGATCAACCTCATAGCCTTTTGCCCGCATTTCTGCTGCCAGGCTCTCTTTATCGGGAAAGTACCTGACGTCTATGCCTGTAAATTCGGCAATAGCATCGAGGAGTGGGTAGCGCTTCCAGGGAGGTGTCAGATCGATCTCAGTACCCTGGTAAGTGATCTGTGTCGAACCTTTTATTTGCTGAGCAATGAACGCGATCATTTCTTCAACCAGTTTCATGGTATCATTATAATCCGCGTAGGCCATATAGAATTCAATCATCGTAAATTCAGGATTATGGCTACGGTCGATGCCCTCATTGCGGAAGTTGCGACCGATTTCATAGACGCGTTCAAAGCCACCGACGATGAGTCGTTTGTGATACAGCTCTACAGCGATACGCAGGTATAAGTCTCGATCTAAGGTGTTGTGGTGAGTGATAAATGGGCGTGCGGTAGCTCCGCCATACAATGGTTGTAGGATGGGTGTTTCGACCTCTATAAAATCGTGGTCATCCAGGAAGAGGCGCATCGCAGTGATCATGCGGCCCCGCGAGATAAAGACCTGTTTGACTTCATTGCCATTGGCAATCAGATCCAGGTAGCGTTTCCGTTGACGGAGATCCTTATCCTCTAAGCCATGATATTTTTCTGGCAAGGGATGCAGGCTTTTTGCCAGGATACGAAAGTGTCGTACGTGCAGTGTGCGCTCACCTGTGCGTGTGGTGAACAAGAAGCCGCTGGCCTGAAGGAAGTCGCCCAGATCAAGCAATTTAATCGTGCGGTAGCTCCCTTCTCCGATTTCATTGATGCGAAAGTACAGTTGGATACTGCCAGTGCCATCCTCGATTTTGGCAAAGGTGGCCTTGCCCATCTCGCGCAACAGGCGGATGCGTCCAACCAGCGTATAGGAGCCTTCAGGCCCTGCATACTCAGCAAAATGCTCTTGTATCTCAGCTATCGTGTGTGTCCGTTCTGCGTTATTGGGGTAAGGATTAATGCCTTGTTCCCGCAATGCTAGCAGGCGTTGTAAACGTATATCGCGTTCGTCTGCCATGCGTTTTCTTTTTTCTCCACTTTTTCTCTTCTCGGCCATACGGCTTTACTTATTGTATACCCGTGAGCATTCAGAAACACGTTCTTAACTATGTTTGCTCTTTCTGCGCGCGATAAAAAACGACCTGTGGCTGCTTCTCGATGCACACAGGTTGCCGGATTGCTGTTATGATGCTGCACACTTAGCTGCACGCAAAGCATAGGCCACCTCTGTGCTGAACTGAAAACGGAACGAGATATGCCGTGCCGTTATTAACTGTTCTCAGAGGTGCGACTGCTTTCTAACTGAATGCTTGAGCATAAATTCAAGCGTGCTTACTCAATCGCCAGGATAGTATACTCCTTCACTCCACCGGGAGTTGAAACAATGATCATATCGCTAGCTTTGTGCCCCAGCAATGCTTTGCCTACGGGTGATTTATTTGAAATGCGCCCAGCGCTGGGGTCTGCTTCGAATGCGCCGACGAGTTTATAGCGATACTCTCGATTCTCGCTTGTACAGAGATGAACCACACTACCCAGCGAGACAATATCCGTAGGAACTTCTGCGATCAATTTTGCTCGTGAGACCAATTGCTCTAGCTCGCCAATGCGTTCTTCCAGGTGGTGATGTTGCGCGTTGGCATCGTCATAGGCTGGATTATCAATGACATTGCCTATTTCTTTTGCTTCATGCAGATACCGAGCAACTTCCGCACGCTTGACTGTGCGTAAAAACTCAAGCTGGTTCATCGCGCGCTGTAGCCCATCATTAGTGAGGAATACTTCCTGTGACTCCATAACTTAATTCCCTCTCATTTGTTGGTGGAGGAATTTCCTCCCACACATCTTTCATCTCTCCAATTACCCAGGGGCTACCCTACCTCTCCCCAGGAGGTAGACGCTGAAGGTCTTTCGCCTTAATGAATGCGGAGTAACAGCTCTCCTTGTTCATTCACATCCTCAGCTACTCCGCGAGGAGTTTGTTTCCTTGTCGTACCTGAATGGTGCGACCTAGCGTTGAAAGTTGACTACGCCATTTTTCTCGTATCAACCGAGATGTGTGCCTGTGTGCCTCCATGGTTGAAGCCTCAGCCTCCTGTTGGAGTGCCAGATAGGTACTTTCTACAGAGCGTAGGCGGAGCCGCACCAAAAGCTTCCCGGTTCAGGCTATGACCGCATACTTCTGCCAGAGTTGTTGTCGTTGCCGCAAGCCCTGGTAATGGCTCTGACCTGATGTTAGCAAGCTGTGCACTCCGTCCATTGACATTGACACCAATGCCCACGATGGCAACGAAATAACCTGCCAAATCATGGCTAGTTTCTATCAAGAGACCTGCGATTCCTTGCGTTCCTGAATGAGGACATCATTGGGCCACTTAATAGCCGCGGTAACACCGCAACTGGTGGCAATCGCGTCTCTACTACTGCAAGTGAAGCAGTCATAACCAGCAGATAGGGTGGAAATGATGGTCGGAGCACGATAGATGAGAGGAAGAACAACGTCCTGCTACTATCTACCCAGTGGTGTCCTTGTCTCCCTTTGCCAGCCGTCTGGCTGTCTGCGAATACCATTACCCCTTCCTCTGA
>CAWDJJ010000003.1:0-1226609 GCA_963802635.1 uncultured Chloroflexia bacterium
CACCCCACCGGATCCGGAGCCCTCCGCCATACCGCTGCTCGCAGGACCTTCCGTCACGCGGCCAGCTTACCAGTTCGCGTGCGCGTGCGCGAGCACATATATTATGTGCGTGCGCACGCTCCCCATCTAATAGGAGGATCTCATGACCCAGACCGAATGCGGGCCGGTCGTCACCCGGATCGCTGACGGGGCCGAACTCCCGGCGCCCGGCCGGTGGCAGATCGACCCCGGCCGCGCCGAACTCGCCTTCATCGGCCGCCACTTCATGCTGACCAAGGTCCGCGGGCGGTTCACCGGCCTGTCCGGGGTGATCGAAGCGGCGGAGGTGCCCGGCGATACCACCGTCGCGGTCACCATCGACATGACCACGGTCGAGTCCGGCAACGACGCGCGCGACGAGCACCTTCGCTCGGCGGACTTCTTTGACGTCGCGCACCACCCGACGGCCACCTTCTCGGCCCGCGCGTTCGGCTGGCAGGGCACCAGGGGAGTGCTGGCGGGCGAGCTGACCCTCCGCGGCGTCACCCGGCCGGTTACCCTGCAGGCCGAGTACCTCGGCTACACCGCCGATCCCTGGGGCGGGCACCGGGCCGTCTTCACCGCCGCGGGCACCGTCGACCCGGGAGGACTGGCGCCTGACCTGGAACCTGCCGCTGGACGGCGGCGGGCTCGTGGTCTCTAACCAGATCCGCATCGAGATCGAGCTCGAGGACGGTGCTCCAGCCCTGACCGCCGCCCGGCTATGATCGTCCGGTGCCTGAGCAGCCGACGGCGAATTCGATCCCGGCGCTGCTGCGCCGGGGCGCTGTGACCGTCGCGGCCGGACGCGCGGCGCTGGGCCTGACCGCCCTGGCCTGGCCCGCGGTACCGGCCCGTCCGTGGGTCGGCGCGATCAGTCCGGGACGATCTGGCCGCGCGGGTGTTCGGCCGCGCCCTGGGCGGGCGTGACCTGGCCCTCGGGCTGGGTGCGCTGGCGGCCTTGGCGCGGCCGGGCGCAGAGCCGGGATCGGCCGCTGCCTGGGTCGCCGCGGGTGCCCTGTCCGACGCCCTGGACGTGGCGGCCAGCCTGGCCTCGTGGCGCGACCTGCCGCGGGTGACCAGGTGGCTGGTTGCCGCGTCGGCCGGCGGCGCGGCCCTGACCGGCGCGGCCGCGGCACTGACCTCGGCTACCTCGCGCGCTTCGTCAGGATCGGCCTAGCAGCGCCTAAACTGGACAGATGGCGGCACGATCGCGCCGGGCGCGGCCTCGCGGATGTACACGAGCTGGCCATGCGCATGCCGCACGTCACGATCTGGAACGGATCGCGCGACAACCCGATCTACCAGGTCGGCGGGAAGTCCTTCGTGTTCTTCCGCAATCCGCGCCCAGACGCCGTCGATCCAGTCACCGGCGAGCGCTTCCAGGACGTGATCGTGTTCTGGGTGCCGTCGGAGTCCGACAAGCAGTCGCTGGTCCAGGATCCCGGGCTCGCCGTTCTTCACCACGCCGCACTTCGACGGCCACCCGTCGGTGCTGGTGCGGGGGAGCCAGGTCGGCGAGCTCACCGTACGGGAACTGACCGAGGTGATCGAGGACGCCTGGCTCTCGCAGGCCTCCCGCGCCAGAGCCGCGGCCTGGCTGGCCACCCGGCCCGGCGGCTAGCCGCCGGTGGCTGCGGTACTGTCCGGACAATGGACGATGAAGACGGCTACTTCGGCGAGCGCGTCGCCGCGACGTACGACGGCACATCCGGGGTTTTCGGACCGGGGGCGGTGGAGGCGACGGCCGGGGTGCTGGCCGAGCTCGCGGACGGCGGGCGGGCGCTGGAGCTGGGCATCGGGACCGGGCGGATCGCGCTGCCGCTGGCCCGCCGCGGTCTGGAAGTGCACGGCATCGACCTGTCCCGGGCCATGGTCGCCCGGCTGCGCGCCAAGCCCGGCGGCGAGGTTATCCCGGTAGCCATCGGCGACTTCGCCACCACCACAATGGTACGGCACCTTCTCGCTGGCCTACCTGGTGTTCAACACGATCAGCGAACTTGACCAGCCCAGGAAGAGCAGGTCGCCTGCTTCGCGCAACGCCGCCCGCCACCTGCCGCCGGACGGCCTGTTCGTCATCGAGTGCCGGCGTCCCCGAGCTGCGCCGGCTCCCGCCGGGGCAGGATGTGCTGCCCTGGCACCTGAGCGAGGAACGCTGGGTGTCCTACTCGTATGACCCGGCCACGCAGGCGATGCACGGGCACTACGTCGAGTTCACCGGCGGCCAGGGCGAATACCGCACCATGCCGTTCCGGTACGTGTGGCCAGGCCGAGCTCGACCTGATGGCACAGCTGGCCGGGATGCGGCTGCGCGACCGGTCGGGAGGACTGGAGCCGACGGCCCTTCACCGGCGAGAGCAGCCAGCACGTCTCGGTCTGGGAGAAACCCTGAGCGCACAGTGGCCAGGTGGACGCCGATGTCGTGGTCATCGGGGCCGGTGCGCTCGGCCTGAGTACCGCCCTGCACTGTGCGCTGGCCCGGCCGGTCGGTCGTGGTGGTGGAACGCCACACCGCCGGGTCGCAGGCCTCCGGCCGGGCCGCGGGCCTGTTCAAGTCCGTCCAGGCGGACGAGCTGCGCACCCGGCTCGCCCGGCGCAGCATCACCAGGGCGCTCACCTTCGCCGAATGGGCCGGAGAGCCGCTGACGGTGGCTCACTCCGGGAGCTTCCTGATCGCCAGGACCGCTGAGCACCGGCAGTACCTCGCCCAGGAAATGGAGCAGTCCCGGCGCTCGGGGCGCCGACGTCCGGTGAGGCCTCCCAGAGCGAGCTCGGCGGCAGGCTCAGTTACTACCAGCCCGCCGGCGACGATTTCGCGCTGTGGTGCCCGGAGGACGTCTACATGGAGAAGAGCCGGCCAGCCTCATCCAGGCCTGCCTGGCCGCCTGCCGGCGGCACAGGGCCGTGGTGGCCGAGAACGGGCCTCGCCGGCCGTCGGGATACCGGTCATTGGCGGCCGCGTGGCCGGCGTCGAGACCGAGAGCCGGTCGATCGCCGCCCCGATCGTCGTGGACGCGGCGGGCGGCTGGGTTGGCCCAGGTGGCCGGCCTGGCCGGAGCACGGGTACCTGTCGCCCCTGTCCGCCATCAGCTGCTGATCACCGAGCCCACGACCTACGTCGATCCGGCCGACGCGATCGGCCGGGTGGTCGACGCCGCCGTCTACCTGCGCCCGGCCCGCGGCGGGCTGATGGTCGGCGGGTTCGAGCCTGGCCCGCTGCCGGTCGACCCGGACCAGCAGCCCTCCTCGTTCAGCACCGATGACGTGCCGCTGGACATCGGCGTGCTGCGCAAGCTGGCCGGCCAGGTCGAGGCCGAGGCCCCGGCCGCGGGCAGCACCGCGGTCGCCGAACACCGCGGCGGGCTGTTCACGATGAGCCCCGACGGCCGCTTCGTCGCCGGCCCCGTGCCGGACCTGCCCGGCCTGTGGGTAGCCAGCGGATGCAACGGCTCGGGGTTCTCGCCCTCGGCTCGCGATCGGCGAGGCGCTGGTCCGCGCTGGATTACCGGCGACGCCTCCGCCACCGGGGATGACGCGGAGCTCTCTCCGGACCGGTTCGGCGCGCTTTACCGACGACGTGCTCGTCTGCCGCGGGCTCTGGCAGTACGCCCACTACGACGATCCCGCCGGCGTCGCCCTCGAGGCCGCCGCGCCGGCGGTGTCGCCGGATCGCTAGTCAGGGCCAGGCCAGCACGCTGCTGTCGTCCGTGCAGCGGAACCACCAGTCCAGGCCGTACTCGTCGGCGGGCTCCAGGGCGACCTCGTATTCCACCGTGCCGCGGCTGCGTCCGGCCGTCTTGGCGCCCATCTTCCACAGCAGGCCGGTCATCGCCACGTTGTCGGCGCAGACCGTCGCGGTGAAGCGGCAGACGCCGGCCGGCGGCGGGCCCGCTGGGCGGAGAGCCGGGCCAGAAGCTCCCTGCCCAGTCCGCGGCCCTGCCAGTCGTCGGCGATGGTGACAGCGATCTCGGCGGCCCGCGGGTCGTCGGCATCCCGGACGTAACGGGCGACGCCCACGCCGCGCCCCTCGGCGGGGCTGAGCGCGCCGATCGCCTCGTGGTCGTGGTGGTCCACCTCGGTGACTGCCTTGCTAGTATGTACTGCCAAAACATCTGGCTCTTCCTGTGCTGTCTGCTCGCTCTCATCTTATCGTCGTTCGCAGAATGTTGCGAGGACACTGTCCACGGACAACGAGGAGTCCTTTCTTTCGTGAATATTGCGAACGCAGTGCTGCCAATGCAGACATACTCTCTGTGTCATTTATGTTCTCTTGCATGCAGATATACACGATAGCTAGCTATGATAGTCGCATTTCTTGGTGCATATGGTTTGCGATTCTAACAGCAAGCAAAGGATGATTGCCTATTTTAATAATACTATCGACTGCAAACTTAAGAATGCAAGTGCCAGGAAGAGTTTCAAAAAATAGCGGTAGACTGTCAGGCTTTTTGAGGAAACCGTGCTTGATTTTGTTTCTTTCGTGAACGACATGCAAGCTCAGAAATCGGATTGGCAGGCAGGAATCACGCAAAGCGACCTTCTCAGGTGATATCATAGAATATGCATTTTATATTGTCCCTATGGGTATGACACCTTTGCGAGAAGTCACAGGACTGCTCTTCGTGCTACTCACGGTCGTCGATGGTGCTACCACCAGCGCCCATCTTTATGCGTGGGAAGGTACATACATGGCGATTACCATATATTGACAGAACTCTGGGAATACATAGAGAGAGATGGGCTGATTGGAAACATGACACGGGATATGAAACGCAAAAAACTTGTTCTCATTGATGGACACGCCATTATCCACCGGGCTTTTCACGCGGTGCCGGAGGATCTTTCTACCAGTTTGGGTGAGCCGGTAAATGCCACGTTCGGCTTTACTTCCATGCTGATGAAGGCTCTGCTTGAAGAGAGGGCAGACTATGTCGCCGTCACCTTTGACCGTCCGACGCCGACATTTCGCCATACTCAGTATGCTCTCTATAAAGCGCATCGTCCCACGTTACCTGATAACATGAAGCCGCAATTTGGACGTATCCGCGAAGTGGTGCAGGCATTTGGCATTCAGATTTACGAGCAAGATGGCTTTGAAGCTGATGACGTACTGGGCACGCTCTCCGTGCAGGCTACCGCGCAGGGTGTTGATACGATTATTTATACCGGTGATATGGATACCTTACAACTGGTCAATGACCATGTGCTGGTAAAAGTGGCGAAGCGTGGTATTTCGGAGGTCACGGAATATGACGAAGCTGAGGTACAGGCGCGCTATGGTTTTATTCCGCAAAGACTGCCCGACTTCAAAGGTCTGATCGGAGACAAATCTGACAACATTCCTGGCGTGCCAGGTATTGGAGAAAAGACGGCCAGTCGCTTGCTCACTGGGTACGGCGACCTGGAAGGTGTTCTGGCACATCTCGCTGATCTGAAGCCAAAGGAGCAGAAGGTGTTGAGCGAGTTTACAGATCAAGCTCGGCAGAGTCGTTACTTGGCGACGATTGTCGTAGATGTACCTGTTCAGTTGGATTTAGCGGCCTGCCGCATGACACACGTTGATACTGAAGAAGTCATCACGCTCTTCCGGCAACTAGAATTCCGCACGTTGATTGAGCGTGCACTCGCTCTCTTTCGTCAGCTTGGTATCAGTGATGTTGCTGATACTTCATCTGCAACGGTGTTTGATGACGCGCAGCAGGCAGGTGGCCGCATTACAGATGAGGCGCAGATTTCGCAACCCGCTGCAGAAAAAGAGCACTTACTCTATGCTCCGCCGCTAGGCGTTGTGCCTATCATCACGCCACCATTGCCACCGGGGAATACTGTCTTGCAGCGGGAAGGTGCCTTTGCCGAAGCGCCTGTGCCTGCTCACATATCATCTTCGTCACAGCCTGGAACCACTCCTGCGACGCGTGGAGAAGAGGCGCTACAACTCAGTCTTTTTGATATTACAGAGCCACATACTGAAGTTGTGCAGAAACTGCGCTTGCCAGATCCTGCGCATGTGCGCGCGCCGCTCTTTTTAGGCGCGGAGGAGCGATCTCAACATACAAGTACGCTGGTTGTGGACACTGAAGAAGCTTTGCGTATCCTCATCAAGAGTTTCTACGCGGCTGGCAGCTTTGCGCTAGATACCGAAACCAGCTCTGAGGAGCCGCGTCGTGCTGCTCTGGTCGGTATCTCTTGCTCAATGGCAACGGGCGAGGCGTACTATATACCAGTTGGTCATGTGGCGACGCCTGACGGACAGCAGCCGGGTGCACAATTGCCGTTGGACTACGTAGTAGCAAAGCTCAAACCAGTGCTGGAAGACGCGACGATCCTCAAATATATGCATAACGCCAAGTATGATATCGCTATCCTGGCGCGTTATGGCATCGACACGCGCGGCTTGGCCTTTGATACCATGCTTGGAGCATATCTTGTCGAGCCGGGACGGCGTGGGCTGGGTCTCAAAGATCAGGCTTTTCAGCGTCTGGGCTACATCATGACGCCAATTAGCGAACTGATCGGTTCAGGGAGCAAAGCCATTAGCATGTCCCAGGTGCCGATCCGCAAGGCCGCTGACTACGCGGGAGCGGATGCCGATATGACCTTGCGCCTGGTTGAACCTATTCGCGCTGAGTTACAACAGCATGGTCTGATGGATCTGCATAATAATATCGAGTTACCGCTTATTCCTGTTCTGATGCAGATGGAATTGTACGGAGTCGCTCTGGACGCCAATTTCCTGCGTCAATTCGGTGAGCAACTTGAGGAGCAACTGCAGATACTGGAGCAAGAGATTTATGCCTCAGTTGGGCATCGTTTCAATATCAATTCGCCCAAGCAACTGGCAGAGATCCTCTTTGTCGAGTTAAAATTGCCTGCCGGGAAAAAGACCGAAACTGGTTACTCGGTCAACGCAGACGTGATTGAGAGCCTTCAAGGCAAGCATGCGGTCGTCGATCATCTGCTCGCTTATCGCCAGCTCACCAAGCTCAAGTCAACGTATGTTGATGGCTTGCTGACCTTAATGGATACCACTTCCGGGCGCGTCTACACATCATTCAACCAGACCATCGCTTCCAGTGGTCGCCTGTCGTCAAGCAATCCCAATGTGCAGAATATTCCGGTGCGTACCGAGCTTGGACGACAGATCCGGCGGGCTTTCATCGCCGATCCCAGTTACGTACTACTGACCGCCGACTACTCACAGTTTGAGCTACGTATCCTGGCGCACATCACTGGCGAACCGCGCCTGGTCGAAGCTTTTGCGAAAGACGAGGATATTCATGCTATTACCGCTGCATCGCTTTTTGGCGTTCCACTTGAGCAGGTAACGAAGGACCAGCGTCGTCTAGCGAAGACCGTCGTGTACGCGGTCCTGTACGGGCAATCAGCATTTGGGCTGGCCCAGGTGACAGGTATGAGCAACGCCGAGTCTGCAGAGTTCATCAAGCGCTACCATGAAACCTTTCCTCATGTCAAAAGCTATGTCGATAGCACCTTGAATCAAGCGCGCTTACAGAGCTATGTGAACACATTGTACGGGCGCAAGCGCTTCTTTCCTGACATGCACGCTTTATCGCACACAGAGAGGCAGGCGCTTGAGCGTGAAGCCATTAACATGCCAATTCAGGGGAGCAATGCCGATCTGATCAAATGTGCGATGATCCGTTTGCAGTACGAACTGCGCACGCGGCACATGAAGACGCGCATGATCTTGCAGGTACACGATGAACTCGTTTTTGAGGTCCCGGTAGAGGAGTTGGGTCAGGCCAAACGACTGATCAGAGAGCGCATGGAGGGTGTAGAGAAGCTAAATGTCCCTATCAAGGTCGAAATGAAAGTTGGCCGCAACTGGTATGAAGCGGAAGCAATATCCCTTGACTAGAACACTTGGAGGAGCCATATTCGTGCAATTATCACATTTAACCAACAATTTACCGCCGTTTCACTTTGCTGATGCTAAACAAAAGATTGCTGCAAAACAGGCCGCAGGCGTTGACGTGATCACACTTTCTGTGGGTGATCCTGATTTGCCAGCGCCACAGCCGGTGATCGAACGTCTCGTCTCTGAACTGCGGCACACTGAGAATCATCGTTACCCTGAATATCGTGGTATGCGTGCGCTCCACGAAGCTATTGCCATGTGGTTCGAGCGTCGTTTCTCGGTACAGCTCACGCCTGAACGCGATATTTTACCCCTGCTTGGCTCCAAAGAAGGTCTGATATATGCTGCACAGTCAGTCCTTAACGTGGGCGATGTAGCGCTGCTCCCCGACCCTTACTATCCCGTCTATCTTACAGCTACAAGTATGCTTGGTGCTCAGCCCTACCTCTTACCCTTGCTAGAGCAGAACAACTATCTACCAGATCTGGACAGTATTCCACACGATATCATCACGCGGGCGCGGGTGCTCTGGCTGAATTATCCGAATAATCCGACTGCGGCGTGCGCCGACCGCGCTTTTTTTGAGCGTATCGTGGCTTTTGCGCAGCGCCATAACCTGGCAATTATTCATGATATGGCCTACGCAGAAGTCTCCTACGCTAATTTTCGTCCACTCAGCATCCTCCAGATACCAGGAGCACGCGAAGTCGCCGTAGAGCTGCATTCTCTCAGCAAGACCTACAACATGGCAGGTTTTCGCATTGGTATGCTTATCGGCAACCCTGAACTGGTTGATGCGGTTGGACGTTTAAAGAGCAACATTGATAGCGGTATGTTCCGTCCTATTCAATACGCGGCTATTGAGGCACTGCACCTGCCCTCGTCCTGGATTGAGCAACGCAACGCTATTTACCAGCAGCGTCGAGATCTACTGGTTGAGGGCTGTAACGCTCTTGGCATGTTTGCTCAAGCGCCCCATGCGGGTTTATACGTCTGGGCGCATGTTCCCACAGGATTCACTGCTCGCGAGTTCGCAAACTGGCTTTTTGACGAAGCTGGTGTCTTTGTAACTCCCGGGACCAACTTCGGTGCAGCCGGTGAGGGCTATGTCCGTATCTCGGTGACAGCCCCTGTGGAACGTATTGAGACTGCGCTCGCGCGAATGCGTCGCGTATTACAGAGCAAACAATCCCTCAAAAATACGCAAAGTAGCCCAATGCTTTAAAAGAGCAGCATTGCAGTAGTCAATGTTAGTGGAACTGTTAACCGTGTAAGAAATGTGTTATGATAAATAACCTATCGGAGCTGGTAAGAGGTTGTATGCTTATGGCTCTAGGACAAGATGTATATGCACAACATCGAGCGCTTGCTACCGCCTGGAATCTGCATATCGGCCCAGACCTGTGCCATGATGTCCAGGCTAATCTAAATCGCGAGTGGCTAGTAACGAATGGACTCGGTGGTTATGCTGCTGGCTCGCTCGTGGGAGCAACGACGCGTTGTTATCATGGTTTGTTGGTTGCTGCCTTGCATCCACCGGTTGAGCGTACTGTGCTGGTCACGAAAATCGATGAGGAGGTGACGTTGCCATCCGGCGAGGTACTCAAATTGGGGGTGAACGAATATCAGGAGGGGATACTCGATCCACAAGGCTACCACTATCTCGATCATGTGGCACTCGAAGGTGACACGCCTTGTTTTGTGTATCGCTTGAATGAAACATTGGCGCTCGAAAAACGTGTCTGGATGGAATATGGACAAAACACGACATACGTGCAATATACCCTGCATGGCGTACTCGATAGCGATGATCTTGAACGAAGCAATCCTACTACCGCTTTAGCACTGACTCTCTATCCCTTTTGCCTCTCGCGCGACTACCATAGCACGACCCGAGGCTCTCCTGACTGGCATTTTCTCGTCGAAGATCTGGCAAATCGTTGTCGTATCCGTGCGTATGAAGGTGCGCCTACCTATCAATTGCTGGCTGATCCCTCTGTCGTTTTTGTACCCGGGGGTCTGTGGTACTGGCACATATTCCACCGTCGTGATCATGAGCGTGGATTGGCAGATCAAGAGGACGTGTATCTGCCGGGGACATTTCACCTTTATCTTACTCCTGGCACACGACGGACGCTTGTGCTCTCTACAGAAGCTCAGCTCTCTGCAGAACTGGGTGGATCTCGTCATGAGGCGACTGTAGTGCACGCCTGGATGCGTCACCAGCGTCGTGTAAGTCAGGTTGTAGCTGTGACGGATCGTACCATTGATAATCTGCAAAATTATGATTCTGTGCATGCACGTCTGGTTGTTGCAGCTGACCAGTTTATCGTAGCTCGACCTGACTACACGCACTCTCGCAGGCAACCCTTACAACTCTCACCTGATCAGAAGACCATCATTGCAGGTTATCCCTGGTTCACTGATTGGGGACGTGATAGCATGATTTCCCTGCCCGGTCTGTTGCTGTGCACTGGTCGTTATAGCGAGGCGCGTGGCTTGCTCAAGGCCTTTGTTTCCTTTATGTACAAGGGACTTATTCCCAACCGTTTCCCGGACAGTGGGGATGAGCTTGTCTACAATAGTGTTGATGCTACGTTGTGGTTATTCCGTGCTCTTGATCTCTATCTGAGAGCGACCGGGGATTGGACGTTGCTCAAAGAACTCTTTCCCGCACTCAGTGAGAGCATTCAGTGGCATATACGTGGCACCAAGTACGGCATAGGTGTAGATCCGCAAGATGGTTTATTGCATGCCGGAGCTGCCGGTGTACAGTTGACGTGGATGGATGCCAAAGTTGATGATTGGGTTGTGACGCCGCGTCGTGGCAAGCCGGTGGAAGTCAACGCGCTCTGGTATTACGCGTTGACGGCGATGGAAGCCTGGGCTGTTCATCTCTCAATTGACGCGACACCGTACAGCCAGTTACGCAGCCAGGTCCAGCAACATTTTGCCGAGCGTTTCTGGAACGAGGCTGGTGGATATCTCTACGACGTCATCGATGTCGATGGTAACACTGGTCAAAATGATGCCTCGTTTCGCCCTAATCAACTTTTTGCCGCTTCACTGACACATGAATTGCTCTCAGAGGCCCAAACTGCCAGTATGTTGCAACAGGTCACGGATCAGTTATTGACCCCGTATGGGCTACGTTCGCTCAGTCCAAAGGACCCGGCATACCACAAGCGTTTCCAGGGAGATCGTATCCAGCGGGATGGTGCATATCACCAGGGTACCGTCTGGCAGTGGCTGATTGGTCCCTACATTGACGTCTATTTACATGTCCATAATGAGCGTGCGGGACTCTTGCCCTTGCTCCTCCCATTCGTTGAGCAGCTATGGGGGACCTGTCTGGGTACTATTAGTGAGGTTGCCGAGCCGGAACCGCCGTATACATCCGCAGGGTGTTTTGCGCAGGCATGGAGTGTCGCTGAAGTGCTGCGTTGTTGGCTACTGCTCGTGGGCTAAGGAGCTTGTCTCTTGTGAATTGCCGTTGATGGCCTTGTTATTGCTCTCGTCGGTGTCTGGTTTCTCGCGGTTTAACAGTGTCTGTATCTCCTCGAACATCGTTTCGACATCGGCGAAAGAGCGATAAACACTGGCAAAGCGTATATAAGCGATCTTATCCATACGGCGTAAATGATCCATTACAAGCTCACCAATGACGCTGCTTGGGATCTCTTGTTTGCCAAAGCGGTACAGCTCTTGTTCGATTTCTTCGACCGCGTTCTCGATTTCACCAGCAGGCAAGGGACGCTTCTCACAAGCTTTGCGAATGCCCACATACAGCTTTTGCCGATCAAATGGTTCACGTCGTTGATCTTGCTTAATCACCATCAAGTGAAATTTTTCGACGCGCTCATAGGTACTAAATCGGCCTTTGCAATGTTCACATTCACGTCTTCTATGAATAGCATCCCCGATGTCTCGCAAATCTTTGACTCGTGAGTCAGTGCCTCCACAAAAAGGGCATTTCATCGGCTGTCCCCGAATACTAGTTTAGCTTGCCTTTCATTCAGATCAAGAAATGAGCCGCAGCCTCTTTCAGGTCACGAGTATGAAATTTCTGAATGCACACAGGTAACAGGATAGTATAGTGCTATATTTTACCACATTTCGCCTTTGCGTACTATCTACAAGGCATAGTGTGGAGAGGACAAGCTCCAGTCCACTCTTTCCGTCCAGGTAATCTTGCTAAAGTCGAAAATGTCAATAAATCGAGCACCAGAGACAGCCAGAGAAACTATGAGATGAGAGCCGTAACTGCTTTTGTATACTCCTCCGGGATAACGCCGGGCGCTGTGTCTTGCTTACTATCCGCTGAGACCAGAGTTTTCTGTTGGGCTGGATGGACTTTCCCAACGTAACCTGAGCGCAAACGGGAACCCTCGCGCCAGTAAGCATACCAGTAAGGACCATGCCCCTGACCATTACGACAGGTGCTGCATGACGCTTTGCCACATTTACGGTGTTGTAACTGATACGTGATGTGCTGATCTCTTGGTATGTCTGTCATGAACCACTTACCCTTCCACAAATCGATAAAATTTGAACGTGACTTTAGACGCTAAGCTACTATGTATAATACCATCAATATATGAACATTGTATGAATTTGTTGCTTGCAAAGATGAAACATCGTTCATTTTTTTGCAAATATCCGCATGCAAATGTGCATCTGTATAACATCTTATTCATATGGAAAGAACGCCCGACGCAGCTCTTTTTTCGGAGACTGACAGCAAGCTAGCGAGGGAGAAATGAGGAGGCTGACGAGTAGGAGGCTGTCCCCTCTGGAGTAAAGAGGACAGTCTCTTGTGGCAATCTAAGATAGTGTTTCAATAGTGACAAAAAGTGTGCGCGTTTCAAACACTATCTAAAGGCTAATTTCAAAGTCCCAGGGTTGTGATGGTGGTGCTTCAAATTGGCCCAGCGGATCGGTGGCACGTATGCTCAGCATGCGCGCCTCGGCTGTTGGTAGCGGTCGAAAACGAGCGCTACCCTGGTAGACAGCGTTGTTCGGGCCACTTGCCAGCTCTGGTCGTGCCAGGATGATACCACCACGATCACCACTCCATTGGGTGCCGATGTTGTCGTGTAAGAAAAAGATGATACGAGGGACGAATGCGAAGCCTGCTGTGAATGGTGGCCTTATCCACAAATAGTGGAGTTCAAAATACGCCTGGAAATACTGCAACTGATGCAATATCAACGTCATCCCTTGTTGCTTTTGCTCTAACTCTAGCGTGATCGTGCGTAAAGGCTCACGTACAACATGCTCAGCACGTCCCGCTTCGGAAGAAGGTGGCGCAGCAATAACCACAGGTGGGCGTGAAGCCAGTTCCAATGCCTGCGGCGAAAATGGCGTTGGGTCACGGAGAATATCATTACATAATTGCAGGCAGTCATCGCAGATATACGCTGCTCCTGGTCCCGCTACCATGCGTCGGACTTCAGATGTGTGGCGACCACAGAATGAGCAGCGAGCCATTGACCGATCAAAACTCATTGTGTATTCCCCATAAAGTAAACCTGCCAGTTAAGAAGCTTTTGGGATGTATCTGGGCAGAGCACCCATGTTCTGCTTTTATGCTCATTTCAGACCTCTCCTCTAGTTAGCGTGAGCGAAGGACAGCAGCAGCTTCGCTGTGCAAGCCCAGTCGTTCAAGGATCGAGGCATGAGCCTCCCATTCAAGAGTGTCATCTAAAGGTGTCAGCAACGACGATAGTGCATCTATGGTGAATTCTGCTAACGCAGGACGATCTAGCGTGCTATCATCCGGGTGGGTCTGGCTGTTGAGCACATCATGGGCAACGCTGTCTGTCCGTGCTCCATTCAGGTGGGTCTGGCTATTTGGCTCAGCATGGGTGGCGCTATCTGGCGCGCTGTCATCCGGGTGGTTTTGCCCATTGAGCATGACATGGAAGCTGGCAATGCTACCTACACCATAGGTGCGTCGCAATGCCAGATTGATCAGATGGTCTGCAAAATGCGGGTTTTTCGGCAAAAGCGAGCCATGCAGATATGTGCCATAGGCGTTCCGATACATCGCGCCTTCCGTGTGATCTTCTGCATTATTGCCAAAGCCCTTTAAGACCTTGCCAAGTGGCTTGCTTGTACCCAGATAGGTACGTCCTCCGTGATTTTCGAAGCCAACAAGAGTTTGATCATTCCAACGAATCGCAATATCTCCAATACAACGTGCGACGTGAGGGCCTTTATGGATAGTCCAGGCATCAAAGACACCCAATCCGCGCATATCTGGTCCCTCTGCCGGACGATAGTAATGGGCCAGTAGTTGGAAACCGCCGCAGACCGCGAGTACAGGCATACCATCTTCAATGGCGGCCCACAGACCAATGCCCTTCATTTCCGCTAAATCTTGCGCAACGGGAGCCTGTTCTTTGTCCTGTCCTCCCCCGATAAACAGCATATCGTATTCATCTGGCGCTAAGGCATCCCCCATACCCAGACCCACAACGCGTAATTGGATGCCACGCTGCTGGCAACGGCGTTGCAGCGTCAAAATGTTACCGCGATCACCATAGAGATTTAATTGATCCGGGTATAAATGTCCTAATGTCAGTGTGAGTGGAGAGTTGAACTGCTGTGTCATGCTTCTCTCCCTTCCCAATAATGCGCTGTTAAGCCACGTTGTTCTAACTCACGATGCACTTCTAGTAAAGCAGTATACGTTGGGATAACGAAAAGGGTTTCACCAATAGGAGTCTGTTGCAAGGCGATATCTAAAGCTCTCTTGAGGCCATAGCTGCGCTGAGGGGGTGTGTCATGCTTGAGCGTTATGTTTGGGGATACTGGTCGTCTCTGTCCACGTTGACGAGTGGTGCCAGTATGGTCACTCTTTGCTGCGCGCAGTGGGCGAGGGGGGACAATACGCACCTGTTCCTGAGCTACGCCCGCGTATTTCAAACGTAGCGCGAGGTCCATTGCGCGTGTGCCTGCCACGACGATTGATTTTGTGCGACCGACAGTCCGCTCAAAGTCAACATCCCAGATCCAGGAAATATCGCGCCCATCTGCAATGTTATCATTAAGAATAAAGAACACATGGCGCGGCGTATCCTCACTGAAGAGCGTTCTTAACACCTCGTTAAAGCCGGTAGGATTTTTTGCCAGCAGGAGACGTAAAGTTCTGCCTTCGGCCTGCACGCGTTCGCCACGTCCAAACACCGGTTTTGATTGTTCGATGCCCGTGGTGATAGGGTCCCAATTCAGGCCGAGCGCGAGAGCGGCTGTCGTAGCCGCCAATGCGTTGTAAACATTGTAAAGACCTGGCAAAGGAATGACCACGTCTCGCTGTTGGTTTGCTGTAGTGACTTGAACGTAGAGACGATCAAAGCCTTCGGCTTGCACGCGCGTGGCTCGTACATCGGGTTCAGGGCGTTGGAAACCACAGTGCGCACAGCGGTAATGTCCCATGTGACTATAGAAGCGCAGATCATAGCTATAATCGCCACTACAGCGCGGACACGTGCGTGTGTCGATGACTTGATGGCGCTCGACCGTATCCGATTGTGCCAGAAGATTTAATGCAGGATCATCAATGCCATAGTAGAGCACTTTGCCTGCAAATGTTGTCGCAAGATGCGCGACACCAGGGTCGTCGGCATTGAGCACCAGTATTGTACTGCTGGGTAGGAGCTTCACCGCCTGTTTCCAGTATGCTGCAACGCTATCCACCTCTCCATAGCGGTCGAGTTGATCACGGAAGAGGTTAGTGAAGACGGCCACACGTGGTGGAATGCTCTGTACAAGTTGTGGAAGCGCGGCTTCATCTACTTCTAAAATGGAGATGGCCCGTCCCGCGCGGCGCAGATGTCCATTCGGTTGAGCGCGAATGACCAGCGAACTGGCGACACCACGCATCAGGTTGGACCCTTCACGATTGCGCCAGACACGCAGGCCGCTATCGCGTAAGATGGCCGCAATGAAACTACTGGTCGTGGTTTTGCCATTAGTACCAGTAACAGTCACACTACCATGCTCTAGCTCAGTTGCCAGGTGCTCGATGATATCGGGATCGATGCGTTGCGCAACCATGCCAATGATGCTCGTGCCGCCACCGAGATGGAAGCGGCGGCTGAGCGCGCCAGCAGTGCGCCCAGCTACGACGGCAAAGCCTGTGCGTAAAGAGTTTGTGCGCCGACGCCGTAAAGGGTGCTTGCGTTTGCTCGCTGTTTGTTGCACTATGGGTGCTAGAGAAGAATCCATCTCGCTTGCTCGTGATGATTGGTCTCCGCCAGGCGAGACTGATTGAGATGGTCTTTGTTTTCGCATGCTATTCCTCCACATCGGCGCTTCTGCTTCTATCATCTATAGTAGATGCATGCAGCATAGCATGCAAGCTCGGTGGGGTCAAGTACATGTGATAGTCAGTCAGGAAGAGATTATGAATGAAAAGCGTCGTAGTCATCCTGGCTTACCTCACTGTCAGAAGAAGTAAGAAAGGCTCTTGCAATGTATGGTATGCTGCGTAAAGAAATTTTTTTGGTTTCCTTTTGGGTTAGAGTAGGTGCAGAATAAGTGTAGGATGAGATAGAATAGCTACTTGTTGGCATGTGCTATTCTATCCTTTAAGACAGATACTCGTAAATACGCAGATTACGTTCAATAATAAAGGTCGGGTAACAGCTCAATGGCAAAAAAACTGGTAATTGTAGAATCACCAGCGAAGGCAAAAACCATCGAGAAATTTCTGGGGCGCGATTATACGGTGTTGGCATCCATGGGCCACGTCATGGATCTGCCCAAGAAGGGGCTTGGCGTGAATACACGCAAAGATTTTACTCCTCAATATGAAATTATCGAGAAGAAGGATAAACTGATTGACGAACTGAAAGCTGCTTCTAAACGTGCCGATGAAGTTTACCTGGCCCCGGACCCGGATCGCGAAGGTGAGTTTATCGCCTGGTCGCTCAAGCATATTCTTGGACTTCAGCATCCGCATCGAGCAGTCTTCAATGAAATTACCAAAGGGGCCGTGCAAGACGCCATTAAAAATCCGAGCGAGATTAATGAAGATCTTTTCAATGCTCAGCAGGCACGTCGTGTGCTGGATCGACTGGTGGGCTACAAAATTAGCCCATTGTTGTGGCGGCGTATTCAGTCGGGAACCAGCGCCGGGCGCGTCCAATCTGTGGCTTTGCGTTTAATTTGTGACCGCGAAAGCGAGATTCGCGCCTTTGTGCCGGAAGAGTACTGGAGTATTACGGCAACGCTCAGCAAGCAACAGCAGCCCGAACGCTTTGAGGCGCTATTAATCTCGCGCCTCAAGGACCTGTCCACTGCTGATGAGGCGGTGGTAGAGGGCGAAGAGCAAGCTTCAGATGCGCAGAATAGTAGTGCTCCAGCCAAAGTTGGCAAGTCAGAAAAAGGTCGCATCAAGATCTCCTCAAAAGAAGAAGCAGAGGCGATTCTGAAGGAGTTGCAAGGCGCGACATATAGTGTGCTGAAATATGATGAGCGCGAACAGCGTCGTCAGCCACCGTTGCCATATACAACGAGTACGATGCAGCAGGATGCATCGCTTCGACTCTACTTTAAGCCCAAGAAAACGATGAGCCTGGCGCAACAGCTTTATGAGGGTATTGAGTTAGGGGAGCGTGGGCATCAAGGTTTGATTACCTATATGCGTACTGACTCGACGCGTATCTCGGACGAAGCGCAGGGAAGAGTAAAAGCCTATATTGGCGAGGAGTTTGGCAAACCCTATGTTGGGCAGGGGCGTACTGGCAAGGCTAAGGCCACCACGCAGGATGCTCACGAAGCTATTCGTCCAACAGATGTGACGTTCACGCCGCAGGTGGTCAAGTCTTATCTGACGGCTGATCAGTTCAAGCTCTATAATCTGGTCTGGCGGCGCTTCGTGGCTAGCTTTATGACCCCGGCTGTGTTTGATACTGTGCGCGCGGATATCGTCGCCAGACAATACGTTTTTCGTGCGACTGGCTCTCATCTCAAGTTTCAGGGATTCTATGCTGTCTGGCCGCGTGAGGAAGATGAGAAATCGCTGCCCATTATGCGGCTGAACGAGCCACTGGATTATCATGGCATAAAGCCAGAGCAACACTTTACTCAGCCACCGCCTCGTTTTAACGAGGCAAGCTTGATTAAAGAACTGGAAGAGCAGGGTATCGGGCGTCCAAGCACGTATGTACCAATTCTCAGTACGATTCAGGACCGTGGCTATGTGGACCAGGAACAGCGGCGCTTTGTGCCAACGTGGTTGGGGGAGACGGTCAACGAAGTCATGAACAAACATTTCCCTGATATTGTGGATACAGGCTTTACCGCTGCTATGGAACGCAAATTGGACGATGTGGAGGAAGGGCGTTGTGCCTGGACGGAGTTTTTGCGTAGTTTCTACGGCGATTTCAAGGCGAGTATGGTGAAGGCGGAAGCCGAGATGGATCGTGTGCAGAAGCCGGTAGAAGAGATTGATGAGACCTGCCCCGATTGTGGGCGCAATCTGGTGATCCGTACTGGACGCTTCGGACGTTTTATCTCCTGCTCAGGTTTTCCAGAATGTCGCTACCGCCGTTCGGTGCTGAATAAAACTGGCGCATTGTGTCCGCTATGTCATGGTGATGTAGTAGAGCGCAAGACGCGGCAGAAGAAAAAGATCTTTTATGGTTGCGCAAACTATCCAACATGTAACTTCGCCATCTGGGAGCGACCTGTGCCTGATCTCTGCCCTAAATGTGGCGGCTTGATGGTGGTGCCCAAGGCTGGTCAAGACCCCGTCTGCTATGAGGAGTTTGTTGCCAGCCAGCGCAGTGCTGAAGAGAAGCCAAAGCAGAGTGGCGAGAAGGTGACAACGCGCAAAAAAGCGACTCCAGCGCGTGATAGCGCTGAAGGTGATACTGCTAGCGGTGTGAAAACGCCACGTCGCACGACGACGCGTACGAAAGCGGTAAGTGTGGAGGCTACGGATGGCGAGGCCGAAAAAGCTCCAGCACGTAAGGCGAAGGCCAGTGTAGCGGCGAGAAATGGTGCTACGGCGGCGCAGAGAACGAAAACCACGGCGATAAAGCGGGCAACAGCTCCCAAAAGCAGAACAAAAGCAGCAAAATAGGCACATAATGAGAGTGATTGGCTAAATGTATGCTATAATCAGAGGATAATGACCTTCTCCTAATCAAAGGGAGTTCTGCTATTGATGGAGGATTACATGCCGCATGCAGTGACGCTGATTCCCGGCGATGGAACTGGACCAGAAATTACAGCAGCCACCCGCCGTGTCCTTGAGGCAACTGGTGTTCGCTTCGATTGGGACGTACGTCAAGCAGGGGCAGAAATGCTGGAGAAATATGGTACGGTTTTGCCAGATGATGTCGTCGAGTCAATTAAGCGTACAAAAGTGGGTTTGAAGGGGCCAATTACTACTCCTGTTGGCAGGGGCCAGCGCAGTGCAAATGTGGCTTTGCGCAAAAGACTTGATCTCTATGCCAATCTTCGGCCAGCCAAGACCTACCGTGGCTTGCGTTCTCGCTATGAAAATATTGATTTAATCATCGTGCGTGAGAATACGGAAGATCTTTATGCTGGCATTGAGTATCAGCGGGGAACACCCGAGCACGAAGAGATACTGGAGACGATCAGGCGTACCCATGGGATGAAACTGGATCCCAATTCCGCGCTTAGCATTAAATATATCTCTGTGGAAGCGACGCGGCGCATTGTGAAATTTGCCTTTGAATACGCTCGTGCGAATGGTCGCCGTAAGGTGACGGCGGTGCATAAGGCGAATATTATGCGCAGCTCAGATGGGTTATTTCTGTCAACGGCGCATGAAGTATCCAGAGAATATCCCGATATCCAGTATGAAGATCGTATTGTGGACAATATGTGTATGCAACTGGTACAGAAACCCGAGCAATATGATGTGCTGGTTTTGCCCAATCTCTATGGTGATATTATCTCAGATTTATCTGCGGGTTTAATTGGTGGGCTGGGAGTAGCTCCCGGAGCGAATATTGGCAGCCAGTATGCGGTCTTTGAGCCGGTGCATGGTAGCGCGCCCAAATACGCGGGTCAGAATAAAGTCAACCCGATGGCGATGATGTTTTCGGGTGTGATGATGTTGCGCCATCTGAGTGAGCGAGAGGCAGCCGGTCGGCTGGAGAGAGCACTTATGCAAGTACTTGCTGAGGGCAGGTACGTCACCTATGACCTGAAGCCGCGTCCTGATGATCCCAGTGCTGCTGGCACCTCGCAGGTGGCGGATGCCGTTATTGAGCGTCTGCCGCGCCTGTAACCTGTCGAAATTGTGTCTGTAGAGGGAAACAGGGTAGGAGCGCACGCAAGGTGACGCCCTTACCCTTAAGTATGTAAGAGGTCGGCAGCAGCTTAGCTATTATGTGTATCGGCAGGCTGAATGCCGTTCTTGCGCCACTTATGACGCGCCTGGATATAGCGTACGGTGCCAGAATGTGAGCGCATCATGACGGAGGTGGTACGAGCACCCCAGCCGAAGTACTGAACACCGTCCAGCAGGTCGCCCGTACTGATGCCAGTCGCTGCGAATGAGACATCGTTGCTACTCACCAGATCGTCAGTGCGATAGACACGATTGAGATCAATGCCATCAGCTATGAATTTGGCGCGCTCTTCGTCGTTGCGCGGCCAGATCTTACATTGGATTTCTCCACCAACGCATTTGAGCGCCGCTGCGGATAAGACAGCTTCCGGTGCGCCACCAATACCCATGAGGACGTCGATGCCTCGATAATCTTCCATGGCTGCCTGGATAGAAGCAGCGACATCGCCATCGGTGATCAAGCGAATACGTGCTCCCACCTCGCGAATTTGTCGGATGGTTTCCTGGTGACGTGGGCGGTCCAGAATGACAACTGTCAGGTCGTCAATATGTGCCTGGCGCACGCGCGCGATACGATCCAGATTGACGGCGACCGACGCATTAATGTCAACGACGTGTTTCATCGCGGGACCAACGGCGATTTTTTCCATATAGAAGACGCCTGGAGGGGCTGAATACATGCTGCCGCGTTCTGCGGTAGCCACGACGGCGAGCGCTCCTGGCAACCCTAGCGCGAGCAGACGTGTGCCATCAACAGGATCAACGGCCAGATCAACTTCTGGCGGATTGCCGTTCCCGATACGTTCGCTGATATAGAGCATGGGAGCTTCATCTTTCTCCCCTTCGCCGATAACGACCGTGCCATTCATATCAACTCCGTCAAGAGCGCGACGCATAGCATCAACGGCAGACTGATCAACCATCTCTTTGTTGCCCTTACCCATCCAGCGTCCAGCACTTAATGCAGCAGCCTCGGTTACACGCACGAGTTCCATCGCCAGGTTGCGTTCCTGCGTGCGGGAAGGCTCAAAACGATCTTCTTGTAGCATAGTTCCTCCTGATAGTTGCTCCTAAAGGTACAGTTAAATATGGATAACGTGAGGGTGGGTACGGCAATGTTCGGCCTGCATAATCGCATGCAGGTTATCAACTGCGACGTCGAGTTTGCCCTGTCGGTTCTCTATGACATAATCATAATGGTCACGCTGGGCCAGCTCTATCTGAGCATTGGCTAAGCGGCGTTGTCGTTCGACCTCGGTCTCGGTCTGACGATTGATGAGACGTTCAACTAGCTCCTCTACAGAACCAGGCTGCAGGAAAATAAGAATCGCGCCAGGTAGCTTCTTGCGCACTGTTGCAGCACCCTGGACGTCAATTTTCAAGAGCACATCTCGTCCGCATTGAATGTTCTCTCTGACCTGTTGTAAGGGCTGCCCATACCAATTGCCATGCACATTGGCGTACTCAAGCAACTCATTGTTGGCGACCATGCGTTCGAATTGTGCCTGGCTGACGAAATGATAAGGATTCCCTTCACTTTCACCGGGACGAGGTGCTCGTGTCGCAATAGAGGCTACAACATGAAAATCGCTACCACGCTCTTTGAGAGTCTGAATGACCGTGTCTTTTCCAGCTCCCGAAGGCCCTGCCATCACGAAAAGCAGCCCTTGCCTGGCTGAGGGAGTACCGTTGGTAGGCGATACGTTCATCTGCGTCTCAAGTTGCATGTTTTTCCCCTCTGTTCAATTGCTATGGGAGGCCATATACGAATAAACGTTTTCTTTGGTATACTCTCTTAGGCGTTGTGTAGATGAACACGGAGGACTGCGATTTGTTGTGTTGGAACAATCCCAAATACATATGTGCTCACGATACTATTGTACAACATGGCTGGCTAGCTTGAAAACCGCTCGTCATCTTGCATTTATATGCGTGCTGCCGAAATACGAAAAATAGATAGGAAGGTTCTATGTTTGTAGATGCAATTACGCTTGCCGCTGTCGCCGATGAATGGAAGAAATTGCTGGTGGGAGCGCGGATAGATACGATTATCCAGCCAACAGAGCATGCTATTGCCTTGCAATGTTATGCACCAGGCAATCAGGGTCAAGGCGGTCAGAATCGCTGGTTGTATCTTTCGGCCCACCCACAAATGGCACGTGCGCACCTGACAGCCATTAAACCGCAGAAGATTGCCAGTGAACCACCCGCTTTTGTGATGCTGCTGCGTAAGTACCTGGAAGGCGCGCGCATTGAGTCCATCGTACAACCACGCTGGGAGCGCGTGTTAGAGATTGTGGCCGGATACCGCGTGCGTCCAGATAGTGATGAGCGTATACGCTTGCGCTTGATTGTGGAAATTATGGGGCGAGTCAGCAACATTGTCTTTTGTGATGAGGGTGGTATGATTCTGGGAAGTCTCAAGCGCGTAGGGGCAGATGTCAATCGCTATCGCGTGATTGCTGCCGGGATAGCATATGTCCCGCCTCCACCCCAGCAGCGCACTGTTGCAGGTCAGGTTAGAGCGCGGCTGGAACCAACTCTGGTGACTGCCGCTCAACTGGCGCTGTGCGCTGCAGCGGATCAAGAGAGTGCGGCAGATTCTGCCGTGGTGGCAACAAAGAAACAGAAACGCGCTTCAGAACAACCAAAACTGTGGCAGTTATTAACAAAGCATCTGCTTGGGTGTAGCCCGTTGCTGGCCCGCGAAGTAGTTTTTCGGGCCACTGAGGATAGCGAGGCCCTGGTAGAGCATGCGGATGAAGGGGTGTGGGAGGAACTGGCCTGGAATATGCGTGAACTGGCAGTGTGCTATGACACGCACCATTGGCAGCCGCAACTGGTCGAGCGTGTAGGCGCTATAGACGAGAGACACGGCGCATTAAACGCGAGGCAAAAGATCCCGCTGGCATTTGCACCTTACGTTCTGGAGCAATATACGCTGGTAGCGGATCTGCTGATACGTCAATCCCCGTCAATGAACGTCTTGCTCGATGATTATTATGCGCGTGCTGAATGGCGTGACGCGCTGGAGAGTTTGCGCGCCCCGCTACGCAAAGTGTTGCTGACACAGCGTGAGCGCTGCAAACGCAAGGCCGGACTTCTGCGGGAGGAGATGGCAATGTCAGAGGAGGCTGCTCGTTATCGTCTGTTTGGTGATTTGCTGCTGGCATATCAGCGTGAGGTGCAGCAAGGACCTCAGAGCGTTGAATTGGAAAACTACTTTGCGGATAATGGGAATGGTAATCTGCCAGTTGTGACTGTCCCACTTGATCCACGTTTTGACGCGGTAGGCAATGCGAATCGCCTCTATGCGAAGTATCATAAACTGCGCCGGGCGCTCGAGCTGGTGCCCGCGCAGATTGAGCGCAATACGGTGGAGCAGGCGACGGTGGAGCAGCTACTCGCTGATCTGATGCTGGCTGAAAATGCAGCGGAGATTGCTCTGGTGAAGGCTGAAGTGCAGGCCGCTGGCTATATACGCGGGAAGGCCGCGCAAGATAAAAAGGCGCTGAAAAAAGGCAAGAGCGGCAAGCAGGTGAAAGGAAAGGCAATGCCTCCTGGTGGAGGTGTGCCACTGCATCTACAAAGCCGCGAGGGTTTTGTCTTGCTTGTGGGCAAGAATAGTCGGCAAAATGAAGAGGTCACATTTCATCAGGCCACGGCGAATGACATCTGGTTGCATGCGCGCGGTGTCGCGGGCGCACATGTGATTGTGAAAGCTGCCGGGCGCGAGGTGTCGCAAAGTACTATTGAGCAAGCTGCCAGCTTGGCTGCATATTATAGTGAGGCGCGTGGGAGTACAAGTGCTCCCGTAGACTATACGCAGCAGCGCCATGTGCGTCATATGAAAGGTGGTGGTCCGGGAATGGTAATTTATGAACGAGAACGTACGCTATACATTGAGCCAGATAAAGCTCTGGCGCTGCTCAATCAATAATCGTGGTGAATATATATTAGCTGCGCTCACGAGAGGAACCGATGCCCATCTCTTCACGGTATTTGGTGACGGTACGGCGTGCCAGTGAGATATGCCAGTTCGTGAGGAGGTGAGCTAGCTCTTCATCGCTCAGCCGGTGTTTAGGGTCCTCGGATTGGATGAGTTCGCGCAACATGTCTTTGATGCTGAGCGAGCCGTCGAAGAAATCCGCCAATGGGATCAAGCGACCGTTGGGCAGCAGGACGTATTTATTGGCCGTTGCTCTACTAACCGTGCCTTCGTCCAGATTGAGGCGCAAGGCAACTTCAGCACGTGTAAGTGGACGTAGATAGCGTATACCATGCTCTAAAAACTCATGCTGGTATGCAACGACGAGTTTCTGTGACCCGTCTGAGTGTTTGCCAACGGCGGTGGATACAGTCGATAAAAAATTTTGCGCGATCTCGATGCTGATGAATGTAGCGTTGTACATCGTTGCTGGCGGTCAGCGGTACTTGCTGCTCGGGATAGTGGGTACGAATGCTAAATTTATAGCGCTTATCTTCGACAAGTTCTATTTCAAAGCCTGTTTCTCCCTTGCGGATAAGCACATCCGGGCGAATGTATGTCGTTCCGCTGTCCTGGCACGCGCAATAACTATCGGCGCGATAGACATGTGCCGGAAATGGATGCAGCGTACTGCGAATGTAGAGACTGGCCTGGCGTACATCGTGCAGTGGGATTTTAAGCTGGCGCGCGATCTCATGTAACTGATTACGTCCCAGGTAGTCCAGGTAGCGGTCGATGAGGATGTGGGCAAGCGGATGGGGTGTTGTTTGTTCGCTTAATGCCTGGAGTTGGATAAGCAGGCATTCGCGTGGGTCGCGTGCTCCAATACCGAGCGGTTCCAGTGTCTGTAACTGGCTTAGCACATACTCAACACGTTCAGGTACGATCTGCAGGTGATTGGCAATCTCCAGAACGCTGATTTCAAGATAACCACGCTCATTAAGGTTGCCCACCAGTTGCTCAGCTATCGGAGCGTCATCAGGGGTGATCAGAGCCTCTAATTGCTGGAGTAGTGTCTCCGTCAGCGTATCGTCGGCGGGGATACGAGCGATAGGATCGTACTCGTCGTCATTATCCGCCTCGGCGAAGCCGTAATTGTCGATGTCATAAAAGACCTGTTGCGCCGCCTCGGCGTTGTGCTCGTATGGCGCGAGCGCGTCATTGCTATGGTTGAGTGGCTGTGCGTTCTGCGCGAAGCGCCCGCAGATAGTACAGACGCTCTGGCTATACAAAGGAGTCCCGCAGCAGAGACAGATCCGCTTCTCTTCTACCTCAAGCGCGGGATTCTCAGTTTGTTCCTGGTTCAGTGTGTGCTCTAATTCATCTGCTGAAAGGTGCAGGATTGTACTGGATGTAATGAGCCTTGCCGTCACCCGCAAGGCATGCTCTGGTCTGGGCGTCTGTTCTAATCGCATACACATACCCTACCTTTTTCCCGCCTTATACCCATTTTTCCTCTTTTAGATCCATCCTTTACTTGTCAGGGCACCACGTGCGGCTTCTTGTTCAGCCGCCTGTTTATTGCGTCCTTGTCCACGACCGGCAACCTGATCGCCGAGCAAAACTTCGACGGTAAATTCTCGGTTATGAGATGGTCCCTCTTGACTGACCACGCGATAGGAAGGCGTAATACCTTCATGGGCCTGAGCATACTCCTGGAACAAAGACTTATTGTCTTTGAAGAGGCGTTTTTCGACAATGGTATGGGCAATCGGATCAAGCCGGGGTAACAAAAAAAGACGAGCGGCCTCGACATCCTGGTCGAGATAAATTGCGCCTAAGACAGCCTCAAAGGCGCAGGCAAGTACGCGTTGTCCGCCGCCACTATTTTGTTCTCCCTTGCCCATCAAGAGAAACTTCCCTAGATTGAGATCGCGCGCGAAGCGTGCTAACGTTTCAGTTCTGACCAGAACCGCACGAACATCGGTTAATTCCCCCTCGCTGAGATGGGGAAAGGTGCGATAGAGGTAATCCGCACTGATTAAAGCGAGGATTGAGTCGCCCAGGAACTCTAAACGCTCGTTGGAACTTTGTCCTGCGCCCGGCGTTTCATAGATATATGAGCGATGCGTTAAGGCTAATTTCAAGTATTTGGGGTCCTGGAAATGGAACTCCTAAAATTTCTTCCAATTCTTCCTGCATGGATACACCTCTAGTATAACAAACGCGAGGCGAGAGATCGCTCTCGTGAGCATTAAATGCATAGGAATTGTAACCTGTGGGCGGAAAGCAATCCGCGACAAACTTTCTTAAGAAACCTAGCAATTCTACTCTGTAGCCGTCATTGTAGCGCGTTTTTCGTCTTACCGCAACGCTAATACCCATCAATATTATAAGAATAGGTGGTGGAAATGGAAGATGTCTCAACTTTCTTCAGATTGCATCAATGTGTGAGGTTGTATGGATGAGGACATGCGGGCGCTATCGCTGGACGGTTTGGCTAAGATATGCTACTCTTAGCAGGTGGGTCGGAGCAAGACAGGTAATCGCGATCCGCAAGGATTCGAGGAAAGTCCGAACTCCATAGAGCAGGATGCTGGTTAACGACCAGTGAGGGCGACCTCAAGGAAAGTGCAACAGAAACATACCGCCCGCTGTACGCCAGTCGTCGCGGGTAAGGGTGAAATGGTG
The DNA here is from genome assembly GCA_963802635.1 of uncultured Chloroflexia bacterium. Lineage (GTDB taxonomy): Bacteria > Chloroflexota > Ktedonobacteria > Ktedonobacterales > Ktedonobacteraceae > CAVTLG01. The sequence goes on from CAWDJJ010000003.1 coordinate 26,857, forward strand.
AGGTAAAAGCTCACCAGCAGCCAGGTGACTGGTTGGCTGGGTAAACCCCATCTGGAGCAAGGCCAAGCAGAGGGGATAGGGCATACGCACGTCGGATGCTCTAGCAGGTTGCTCGTCTGTAAACCTTCGGGTTGGCTGCTTGAGACGTTGGGCAACTAACGTCCTAGATAGATGATTACCGCCCGCGTTGCTGTAAGGCGGCGCGAGAACAAAATTCGGCTTACGGCTTGCTCCGTCCCGCCGCACCACGCGTGACAAAAAGGGACGGAAGGCATTGTATTTGTGCCTTCCGTCCCTTTTTTCTATGGACAAGCCAAGAATTTACTGGCTGATGCGGTCGTGATCGATGAGCCAACGGATAAAATTGAGACGGCGGCTCTCTTCCACAATCTCACGATATTCTATTTGCTCAGCAACGTGATCTTTCATATGAATAAGCTTTGCAGCTTCGTCTTCAGTAAATCCCATGGCGAGAAGACTGGCAAATTCGGCGTCTTCAGTTGCATATGAATGTTCTGGCATAGTGACGATGCTCCCTCTTGGTGAATAACGAAACGAACTACATGACTGAGCTGACCAGATTTAAAATCCTTTATTATGTACACCCGTACAGGCCTCTTTGGATTTACAATATGTTCCTTTACCTACAAATTTCTGTATACAACGAACAACTAACTCTTTTTTTCCTCTCACATGCTTACTTTCACCTTTGGCAGGTAGGCGCTCTGCGCGGAAAGAAAGAGCAGGTCGGTTTGGATTAAAAAAAATCCAGGTCCTGGCTGCCGTTCCCAGGGAGGGGAACTTGGAGAAGACGACCTCTGCCGTAATCATAGCACGAATGTGGACATTCGTCTACGTGTAGTTTTGTCTGTATTGTGTATATGCATGTATTACATACAATGCATGTGTATTCCTAATTTCAGTATGCGGAGTGCACGCTCAATGGCGTCACTGGTCAGCGGTGCGGCATGCTCCATGGCATAGGCCAGGGACATCGGGCGCGCGGGCAGTACGGCTATGGCGTCCACTCCCTGGTTGTAGATGGCCTGGTAGTTTTCTCCCAGGCCACCGGCCAGCGCGATGACTGGCAAGCCGTAGCTCTTAGCCAGGCTGGCGACGACCCCGACACTTTTGCCGTAGGCGGTTTGTATGTCGATTTGTCCCTCTGCCGTAATCACCAGATCGGCATGACGCAGACTCTCTGCCAGCTTCACGGCCTCGACGATGATTTGCGCACCCGGTCGCAGCGTGGCATCCAGAAAGGCCAGCAGTCCCGCGCCCAAACCGCCCGCTGCACCAGCTCCTGCGATGTCGGCAACTGTGCGATGCAGATCGCGCTCGATGACAGCGGCGTAATGGCGCAGAGCCGCATCCAATTCTGTAACCATCTCTGGCGTGGCACCCTTTTGTGGTCCATAGACGGCTGATGCCCCCGTTGGGCCACAGAGCGGGTTGGTGACGTCACAGGCGACGTCGAAGGTGCAGGCTTGTAGACGTGGGTCCAATTGTGTGACATCGATGTGCGCGAGAGTTGCAAGTGCTGCGCCTCCTGGAGCGATAGGGTGTCCCTCAGTGGTGGTGAGCACTGCTCCTAGAGCCTGGACCATGCCTGCTCCGCCGTCGTTTGTCGCGCTACCACCAATGCCAATGATGAAGTGACGACAGCCATGCTCCAGGGCGGCATAAATGAGTTCGCCTACGCCGTACGTGGTGGTGATGCGTGGATCTCTGTGCGCAGGCGGAACGAGCGGCAGGCCGGAGCTGGCAGCCATTTCGATGATCGCCGTGTGGTTATCGCCTGTGATGCCGAAAAAGGCTGTGACGGGCGCTCCCAGTGGTCCTGTGACGCTCTGCTGGAGGATTGTTCCACCTGTGGCATCTACCAGGGCCTGAACGGTGCCCTCGCCACCGTCTGCTACTGGTATAATGTCTATCTCCGCTTGCGGGTAAACATGTTGTACTCCTTGAGCAATGGCCTGTCCCACCTCGGCTGCGGTGAGGCTACCTTTAAGCGCTTGCGGGGCGATGACGATGCGCATATGGTGGTCTCCTTGTCTTTCACCTCTCGCCAGGGTTTCTGTTGAAGCGATTCAGGCGGAATGCGCTGATGTCATAATGTGTTGATCCATCTACGGTTAATTCCGCGAGAACTTCCCCAATGGCAGCAGAGTGTTTAAATCCATGACCAGAGCAAGGAGATGCGATAATCAGTTGTGGATAGAGGGGATGAACATCGAGCACAAAACCTGCGTCTGGTGTTAACGTGTACATACAAGTGGCTGTTTTTAGTGCCGTCTGGGATAAATCGGGAAAACGATTGGCTACACGCTCTTGATGAAATGCGAGAGTCTCCTCTTCGCTTACCGTTCGCTCGATCGTATCAGGATTGGATGTGGAAGCATACTGACCTGACCCTACTTTCACCCCGCTCTCTGGGCGGCCCAGAGTCGGAAACCCATATAATTCTACCTCAGCAAATCTCCACATAAAAACGGGAAACGTGCCAATGGCAAAGTCGCTCACCGGACCTTGTATCGCAAACCAGTAAAGGACTTGCCTGTACACCGGAAAATAGGCTGCGTACTCTTGTTCCAGAAATTGTGAAACCCAGGGACCTGCAGAAAGAATCAGTTTTTCAGCCTGGTAGGTGTCGCGATTTGTTTGCACCGTCACACCCTCACCAGTTACTGACGGGATGATGCGCTGAACTTTTTCACTGGTATGAATTTCAGCACCATGTTGCGTTGCCATCTGAAGCTGCGCTTGAATACACAGCTCTGGACGCAGAAATCCGGCATTATATTCATAATATCCCTCTTCATCTCCGACGAGATGAAACTGTGGGAATCTTTTCTGAATCGTTGTGGTATCTAATAGTTCATGCTGGATGTGGTATTTCCTGGCTGAAGCAATTGTTTGCTCTAGTGAGTAATTTCTTGCTCCAAAACGTATCCCACTACCCCTTTCGCTGATTAGGGCTAAACCACCTGTAATAGTGAGCAAATGTTGTTGTGTTGCTTGTTCCAGTTCTCGCCAAATCTCATATGAGCGCAGGACCAGAGGAACGTAACCGTCCCCTTCACGCACAGCTTGTCGTATGATTCGCGTTTCTCCGTGAGAAGAGCCTTGTGGGTGTGGAGGGGTAAATTGATCAAGCCCTAGCACGTTTTGTGTTCTTTGCGAAAGTTGATAGAGGGCCGCACTCCCCGTTGCACCTAAACCTAGCACAATCACATGGTATGTTTTCACTGCTTGCTTTCTCCTGTAAGGAAGAACGAAAATATGCTCATGCTGCCTTGTCTTGCTGATCAGACTTCAGATAGGTATGTTTTCCTATCTTACCATATAATTAGTGATGAATTGCTTCACAATGTTGCGTCTCTGCATTCTCTATCAAATCATGCTGGGAGGAGATTGCCAACCGGTCGAAGTATTGTCAGCTCCAGACCCTGGAGCTGAGCGGGATAGATGAGATTGAGTGTGACCTGATAGGTGAGTACTGCAAGAAACGCTTCTACAGATGGAGAGAGCGGCTGTGACGGTTGAGAGGACATAGTTTTCTCTCTTTTGGGTTGTCAGGTGAATAAGGTTATACTTGTGCATTCCATGGCAACCAACCATACGTCCTCTTAAGTATGACCGAAAAACTGCGGTGCAGTGTCATTGGCCGTAGGAGGAATGGGTCCCTGTCTCCTGGGAAGTAGCTTCTGTTGTAGCTCAGGGTCGTCGTAAGTGAGTGTCCAATCGCTACTCTCCCCTCTGTACACTAAATCATGCCGTTTCTCTGCTGTTTTATAATCGTTCTTTTTGTACAAGGAATGATCATCATCTCTCGGTGTCCCATTAGGCTTGTAGACCCCCACTCCCTTATAAAATTCCGGCTTAAGTACCCCTTCCCCCGTCAGCCGAGAAGAGTATTTCGTTCTACCAGGGCTTGTGATTGTAACGTCAGCTTTGGTACGAAGAGACGGTTTCTTCCGACTCCGTCTCTGTCTCTTGGGAAGTAGCTCCTGTAGCTTAAGATCGAGGTAAGTGAGTGTCCAATCGCCACTCTTCCCTCTGTTCACTAAATCATACCGCCTTGTACTTGTTTTAGACTTATTATCCGGTAGGTACAAGGAATGATCACCATCTCTCGGTGTCCGATTAGAGTTGTAGGCCCCCACTCCCTCATAAAATTGCCGATCAAGTCTTTCCTTGTTCGTCAGCCAAGAAGGGTATTGCGTTCCACCAGGGCTTGTGACTATAACGCCAGCATTTTTACGGCTCGGCCTCAGCGGTTTTTGCTCAGGGATTACAAGGGGGGGCAAATGCGTTGGGTGGGGCCGTTGTAAGCCTCTTTGCGGGACAGCGAAAAGATTGTTTGCGATGGGCGCTACTAACGTTCTATCATGTACCATGCGCGTAACGTCATTCCCAACATATTGTGGATTTCGGTTAGCTACGTTCTCACGCATTTCTTGTGGGAATAAGGGATATCCGTCAGGGAAACTTGCCGCAGGAGTTGTCCCCGCTTCTAGTGGATGTGGAGGTAAAGTCAGGGTTGGCGGCTCCGTTTGCCGAGAAGGCTGTGACATGTGATGTGGGTATTCTGGGGCAGGAGGGTGGGTGGTACCCTCGGTACCCTCACTGAGAGCTTCGGGTGTCTCATTTTGCTTCAATAGGACAGCGAGTGGGGATAGGGATGAATTTATTCCCGGAGGTATCTGCGCATCGTGTGTCAGGTTTGATCTTGATGGGAGAGTGAGTAGGGATGGATCTACTGTCGTCAGTATCTGCGCATCGGTCGGGTTTGGTCTCAATTTCTGACAAGCTTCGCGTAGCGCATCCATCGATTCTTTCGGAGGATGTGGAGACCCAAAGAGAGAACCGTCGGAACTCTCCCTGAGAGCGGATGTGCTTTCTTGTGAACGTGGCATGATAGACAATCTCCTTATGATGCTTGTTGGCTAGTTCCCTTTGAGAAGCTGGAGGAAGGACCCAACACACTTGTTTCTTATCTATTAACAGTAACATGCATCTCCAGACAAAACAAGGGGAAAGGAGGGAAAAATGGAGAAGAGGAGAGATATGGAGGCAAAGCCCGTTGTGACTCTCGTGGTTTGCACGCTTCCATGAAGAGGACTATACTAGGGTCAACAATCATGAAATTTGACCATAGCTGGCCCTCTTCATGATGAATTGCTTCACAATGTTGCGTCTCTGCATTCTCTATCAAATCGTGCTGAGAGGAGATTGCCAACCGGTCGAAGTATTGTCAGCTCCAGGTCTGACAGGAATGCAGATCTGGAGCTGAGCAGGATAGATGAGATTAAGTGTGACCTGATAGGTGAGCGCTACAAGAAACGCTTCTACAGATGGAGAGAGCAGTTGTGAAGGTTGAAAGGATATCGTTTTCTCTCTTTTGGATTGTCAGGTAAACAAGGTCAGAATTGTTCATTCCATGGCAACCAATTATACGTCCTCTTATTAGTACGACCGAGAAACTGCCGTGCAGTCTCGTTGTTGGCCTTAGGGGGAATGGGTCTCTGCCGTGCAGTCTCATTGGCCGTAGGAGGAATGGGTCTCTGCGGTACAGTGTCGTTGGCCTGAGGAATGGGTCTCTGCCGTGCAGCATCGTTGTTGGCCTCAGGGGGAATGGGTCTCTGCGGTACAGTGTCGTTGTTGGCCTCAGGATGAATGGGTCCCTGCCGTGCAGCATCGTTGTTGGCCTCAGGATGAATGGGTCCCTGCCGTGCAGCATCGTTGTTGGCCTCAGGATGAATGGGTCCCTGCCGTGCAGCATCGTTGTTGGCCTCAGGATGAATGGGTCGTTGCCGTGCAGCATCGTTGTTGGCCTCAGGGGGAATGGGTCTCTGCGGTACAGTGTCGTTGTTGGCCTCAGGATGAATGGGTCCCTGCCGTGCAGCATCGTTGTTGGCCTCAGGATGAATGGGTCCCTGCCGTGCAGCATCGTTGTTGGCCTCAGGATGAATGGGTCCCTGCCGTGCAGCATCGTTGTTGGCCTCAGGATGAATGGGTCCCTGCCGTGCAGCATCGTTGTTGGCCTCAGGATGAATGGGTCTCTGCCGTGCAGCATCGTTGTTGGCCTCAGGATGAATGGGTCGTTGCCGTGCAGCATCGTTGTTGGCCTCAAGATGAATGGGTCGTTGCCGTGCAGCATCGTTGTTGGCCTCAAGATGAATGGGTCTCTGCGGTACAGTGTCGTTGGCCTCAGGATGAATGGGTCTCTGCGGTACAGTGTCGTTGGCCTCAGGATGAATGGGTCTCTGCGGTACAGTGTCGTTGGCCTCAGGATGAATGGGTCTCTGCGGTACAGTGTCGTTGGCCTCAGGATGAATGGGTCTCTACCGTGCAGTATGATCGGGGGTAGGAGGAAAGGGAGGATACGGTGCAGTATGATCGGGAGTAGGAGGAAAGGGAGGATACGGTACATTACCGTTGGGAATAGGAGGAAAGGGTTGATACGTTGCAGTGTCGTTGGGGGTATACTGAGGTGCAGTATGATAGAGGGTAGGCTGAAAGGGTCCCTGCGGTCCAGTATAGTTGGCCTGAGGATGAAAGGGTCCCTGCGGTCCAGTATAGTTGGCCTGAGGATGAAAGGGTCCCTGCGGTCCAGTATAGTTGGCCTGAGGATGAAAGGGTCCCTGCGGTCCAGTATAGTTGGCCTGAGGATGAAAGGGTCCCTGCGGTCCAGTATAGTTGGCCTGAGGATGAAAGGGTCCCTGCGGTCCAGTATAGTTGGCCTGAGGATGAAAGGGTCCCTGCGGTCCAGTATAGTTGGCCTGAGGATGAAAGGGTCCCTGCGGTCCAGTATAGTTGGCCTGAGGATGAAAGGGTCCCTGCGGTCCAGTATAGTTGGCCTGAGGATGAAAGGGTCCCTGCGGTCCAGTATAGTTGGCCTGAGGATGAAAGGGTCCCTGCGGTCCAGTATAGTTGGCCTGAGGATGAAAGGGTCCCTGCGGTCCAGTATAGTTGGCCTGAGGATGAAAGGGTCCCTGCGGTCCAGTACCGTTGTTAATATACTGAGGTGCAGTATCATTATTGGTAGGATAAAAGGGTTGCTGCGGTCCAGTACCGTTGTTAATATACTGAGGTGCAGTAGGATAAAAGGGTTGCTGCGGTCCAGTACCGTTGTTAATATACTGAGGTGCAGTGTCATTGGCGCGAGCAGACAGTTTCTTCTGTCTCGGTCTCCGTCTCTGTCTCTTGGGAGGAAGTCCCTTCTGTAGCTCAAGATTGCCGTAAGTGAGTGTCCACTTGCCACTCTTCCCCTCGCGCACTAAAGTACTCCGCCTTGTCCTTGTTCTAGACTTATCAGGCGGTAGGTACAAGGAATCAGTATCATCTCTCGGTGTCCCATCATGCTTGTGGACACCCTCTTGCATATAAAAATCCTGGTGAAGTGTTCCCTTGTTCGTCAGCCGAGAAGGGTATTGCGTTTCACCAGGGCTTGTGATTGTAACGTCAGCTTTGGCAAAACGACTCGGTAGTTTTTTCCTGGGGATTGCAAGGCGGGGCAAATGCGTTGAGCGGGGCCGTTGTAAGTCTCTTTGCAGGCCAGTGAAAGGATTGTTTGTGATGGGTGCTACTAACGCTCCACCACGTACCATGCGCGTAATGTCATTCCCGACATATCGTGGATTTTGGCTAGCTACGTTCCCACGCATTTCTTGTGGGAATAAGGGATATCCGTCAGGGAAACTTGCCGCAAGAGTTGTCTCCGATTCTGGTGGATGTTGAGGTAAAGTCAGAGTTTGCGGCTGCGTTTGCCGAGAAGGCCGTTGCACGAGACGTAGGCGTTTTGGGGCAGGAGGATGGGGGGTACCCTCGCTACCCTCACTGCGAGCTTCGGGTGCCGCATTTTGCATTCCCAATAGGAGAGTGGGTGGGGATAGGGATGGATCTACTGTCGTCGATGTATGTGCATCGTGTGTCGAGCCGGGTGTCGATGGGAGAGTGAGGTCTGTTTCCGGCTGGGATGAGCGAAGAACCAATTCGTTTTCGAAGAGATAAGCAAGAGGATCAGGGGAATGCTCGCGTGGGCGTTTGTGTTCCCTCTGACGAGTTTCGCGTGTCACATCCACTGATCTTTCTGGAAGATGTGGAGAACCAAAGAGAGAACCATCGGAACTCTCGCTGTGAGCTGATGTGCTTTCTCGTGAACGTGGCATGATAGACAATCTCCTTATGATGCTTGTTGGCTAGTTCCCTTTGAGAAGCTGGAGGAAAGATCCGACACGCTTGTTTCTTATCTATTAACAGTAACATGTATCTCCAGACAAGACAAGGGGAAAGGAGGGAAAAATGGAGAAGGTGAGGCTGCCTTTAAGCGCTTGCGGGGCGATGACGATGCACATATGGTGGTCTCCTTCAACAATGAATTGCTTCGCATGGTTGATCTGTTATTTTATAGGTCTGTTTTGCCAGGCGATAGGCCAGGTCTACCATCATTGCGTATGCATCGTCTTCGTCAATGACACCTTGCACAACCAGTCCAGCCAGCCAATCGGCGCTGACACGACGCCATACATCATGGCGTGCTGGAATAGAAGGATAGGCGCGTGTATCGTCGTTAAAGCCAGCCGTATTGTAGAGGCTAGCCGTCTCCACCACCGCATCCAGATAGCGCCGCATGCCCTGCACACTGTCAAAAAACCACCAGGGAGGTCCCAGGCGTACAATGGGATAATGACCGGCCAGCGGCGCGAGTTCGCGACTATAGGTTGTCTCGTCGAGATTAAACAGGATCAGCGTTAAGTTACATGTGTGCCCAAAGCGATCCAGCAGCGGCTTCAGATTGCGTGTAAACTCACTGGCAGTGGGTATATCTGCGCCCATGTCACGTCCAAATTGTTCAAAAATCGCCGGATTATGGTCGCGATAGCTGCCAACGTGTAGCTGCATCACCAGACCATCCTCGACACTCATACGCGCCATCTCGATCAACATATGCCCGGTGAAGCGCCGCGTATCCTCCCGACTCGCATCGCCTTGCAGCGCGCGCCGGAAAATCGCATCAGCTTCGCGTTCACTGAGGTGTTCCGTATAGGCAGTCAAGGCTGCGTGGTCGGTAGCCGTTGCGCCCATCTGCTTGAAAAAGTGCCGTCGTTGCTCAAGCGCAGCAATGTACGAGCGATAATCCGTAACATCCACACCAGATACCTGGCTCAAACGTTGGATCTGCTCAGCGTAATCGGCCTGGATGTTGACAACTGCGTCCGGGCGCAACGTTGGCAGGATACGCCCGGACCAGCCGGAAGCGCGGATCTGCTGATGCTCTTCCAGCGTAGCGGTAGCTGCGTCGGTCGTTGCCAGCACCTCAATATGAAAGCGTTCAAATAAACGGCGCGGCTGGAATTCTGGACGCTGCAATTGCGCACTGATCGCGTCATAAATGCTTTGCGCGTTTGCTGAAGAAATTTTCTCGCTGATACCAAAGATATCGTGCAGTTCATCGCTCAGCCAGAGGCTGGTTGGTGTGCCACGAAAGAGATACCAGTGGTCACAGACGAGTTGCCAGATTTTGCGATGGTCCTTTTCCACCGCCGCACCGTCTTTGCGTGGAATGCCTAGCGCTTCCAGTGGGATGCCCTGTGAGTAGAGCATGCGGAAAACATAGTGGTCAGGGATAATCAACAGATCAACAGGCGTCCCCCAGTTATAGTGAGAAGCAGCCAGTAAGCGTGGGTCCACATGTCCATGAGGACAGATGAGCGCCACATCTTTTACCGAGGCATACAAATTACGGGCAACCTGCCGCTGCGCTACATCCGGCGCAAAATAGCGATCTTCTCGTGCGAACGTCATACCTATAGGTAATCCTTCCCAGGAAAAATAAGCAATCAAAGGACAGGAGAACGCCATTGCGATAGCGTGTCGTAATACACATTCTACCTTCAATTGTAATCAGTTCGCCAAACACAGTGCAATCACGCAGATAGCCTGTCTCCTACTCCGTGGCCTGGTACAGATCTAGCACTTTTTAGCCTCGCACAAGCGACGAGAGGTAGTAGCCATCTTTTCGCGCACGGATAGTAAATCCGAACTCTTCCAACTTCTGGCGTAAGCTAAAGAGCGCGTTATAAACGCCGCGCATCGTTCTGCGCTTTGTTCCTTGCGCATCTGCGGCATAGAGACGCAAACGGTACTCTTCTACAAGGCAATTCCAGTCAGATAGCGTACTTTCTCGTGTAGGAAAGATAGCTCCCAGCAGTATGTCGTAGTTACTGTGATAGCTTGCCTGTAATACTTCATGAGGACAATACGATGGAGATGCCAATAAAGGTAAGAGCACGCGCATTTCAGTATCAGTGAGTACTCTCTGCACTACAATACCCTGGTGGTGTTGATTGCTCTTAGCGATTAAAGATATGATAAACATCGAAATATTAACCAGGAGCACACGTTCTGGTAGAATATCACCCAGGTCAAAATGATAGATACGGTCGTTTTCTTGCTCTTTTGTACGAACTGGCGTACTTTGATACATACGCTTTTTTTACCCTTCCTTAGCTTCCAATTTTTGCACAAGGATGATCCATGCCTCTATTCCAGATGCTCCCCTGCTTCCGGAATAGCCGCTCTTTTGAAGAAGCGTGGAATGAAAATATAGCCTTGACGGATATGTAAATCATACTCAAAATAAAGACCATTTGCAATATGATAGGGCCCATATTGAAGATATTTGAGGCAGAAAAAGCCACATTGCTACATAATGCGCATCGATCTTCTCTCTTTTTATCCAAACAAATTTGCATCTATGTAACAATAATAGAGAAAACTTATTATTTGCTGCATAAGAATAATAAAAAGTGCATTAAAAATACATAATACTGATAATATCCTTTGTGCGAATATGGCAAAACCGTTCTGGAAAGTTCTTGGATTTTAAAGAACTTCCACGTGACAGTTAGGATATCTTTTAGCTATACTTGAGAATAGGAATAAAGAAGAGGTAAGAGTGAGCACAGAGGGCATGTAGGGAAGCATTGTGTAGTTAATTTTATGTACAACGTTGTTATAAGATCCCTCTATAGCTATATTCCCTTCTTTCGCCACGATGTCAAGCGTGCGCAAAGTAGATGAATTCCTCGTCGATTCTGGCTATGCGACATTCGCACACTGCGATCTCTGTTCTGCAGTAACAAAGTGCGACTTCAAAAAGCCCGATTGTTGGAATGACGTGATCTATGCTGCAATCAAGATTATGGCAACAAATGGTAGTATTGCTAAAAGCTTATCAACCGTACACAGTAGTCATAATTCTGTAGTGAATCCCCTTATGCAAGTAAATCCCCCATTACGGCAATAGTCCATCGAAAATGTTAGACTGCATCACCCCATCATCATTGAGGTGCTTTTGATCATGGCTGAATTGCGCAAAGTTCGTCTGACTAATGCTAGGTAAGGAGAAGAAACTATGGGTAGAAGAGTCGTTATTACAGGAATGGGCGTGGTTAGTCCTCTTGGAAACACGATAGACGCTTTTTGGCATGGATTGCTCTCTGGTCATTCTGGTGTAAAGTCGCTCAGGGATATCACACATTGTGATCTCTTCGAGCGCCTTGGAGCCGAGTTTGCCTCACAGGTGATTGCGGAAGTGGAGCATTTCGAAGAAGCTCAACAGTTACCTGATCATATTCGTCAACGTGATCGCTATGTGCAATTCGCAGTAGCAGCAGCGTTGCAAGCAGTGAGTGATGCTCGTCTGAATAGCTCATCTGCTGTTGTACATGACGACTGGGGCATTGCATTTACCACCGCTGTTGGGTCAGCGCAAGCCGCAGAAACTATCTATTGTCTGGCGACGCAAGATGGAACCAAGGTGGTTGATCCCGCGCAGATCCCAGCCGAGTTTTATTTGGATTGGGATTGCAATACCCCGACCACCCTTCTTGCCCAGTTGCTTGATGTGCATGGACCATGCGATACGATATCTTCTGCCTGTGCCAGTGGTGTGGATGTGATTGGATACGCCTATGAGTCGATACGAGACGGTGATGCGACGATTATGCTTGCAGGAGCCAGCGAAGCTCCCCTTGCTCCTACCAGATTTGGGGCGTGCGACATCATCCATTGCTTAGCAACGGGCTTCAACGACCAGCCCCAGCGGGCATCGCGTCCATTTGACATAAAGCGTAGTGGTTTTGTGATGGGTGAGGGGGCTGGAGCCTTTCTGTTGGAAGAGCGAGAGCACGCTATCAGCCGTGGGGCTCACATCTATGCAGAAATCAGTGGCTTTGGCTTGACGAGCAACGCTACGCACATGATTAGCCTCAAGCCAACGGTAGCTCCTCACTTAACACGTGCAATGAAGCAAGCGATGAGCGGAGCCGGAGTAACAGCCGAGGATATTCACTATGTGAATCCGCATGCCAGCTCAACCAGTCAAAACGATCAAACCGAGACCAGAGCTCTCAAGGAAACACTGGGAAAGCATGCCTACGAAGTTCCGCTCAGCGCGACGAAATCAGAGATGGGCCATTCTCTTGCTACTTCCGGTTTCTTTGGCGCGATGGTGGCAGCGCTGAGCATGGCGGAAGGCATGATCCACCCTACGATCAACTTTGAAGAGCCTGATCCTCTATGCGATCTAGATTATGTACCCCATAAAGCTCGCCCGTTTACTGGAACTGGTTCTCTTGTCATGGCAAGCGGATTTTCGGGTACCCATGCCGCTTTAGTGTTACAAAAAGCAGAGAGGTAAGTATGATCAAGCGAAGCGTAGCTATCACTGGAATCGGGACTCTTACACCAGCAGGGAGAGGCACTGAAGCACTGTGGGCGTCCACTTCTTCCCGTCACACCTGCCTGCGTCAAATCGATAAAGATAAATATTTCGATCCTTCCAGTTATGCCTGTCAGGTAGCTGGTCAAGTGCCTGCCTTCAGTGAGCCACGCGTACTGACAGATGCGTTGATGGCACAAACAGATCGTTGTTCGCAAATGGCCTTAATTGCCGTACTAGACGCTCTCGATGTGGCAAGACTGCCCATAGATTTCCGCGCCGGGGATTCGCCTGTCGCCGCGGTACGGGTGTCGCTCACGGTTGCTACCATTGCCGCCGGGTGGCCCTATATTGAGCGCGAGATGCATAATCTCTGGACCAGGGGCGTGGGGTCCATGGACCGCTACTGCCTCACTGCCGGTTTTCTTGCCGGACCCCAAGGGCATATAAGCATTTTATTTGGTGTAGAAGGGCGTACGCGAACGTTTGTCTCCGAGCGAGCAAGTGGTGCTCATGCGCTCATTGAAGGGGCCAAAGCTATCCAGCGCGGAGACGCAGATATTGTCATCGCAGGTGGAACCGAAGCTCCACTCACTCCACTCACATGGGGAGCCTATCAGGCTTTTAACATGCTCCAGCCAACATCTCAGTCGTCGGTTCACGAGTATCAACCTTCGGCTCAGCAGCACACAGGGATGTTCATTGGCGAAGGTAGTACGTTTCTTATCCTTGAAGAGCGCGAGCACGCCCTGCGCAGGGGTGTTCCCATCCTGGCTGAAATTAGTGGGTGGGGGCGAGGCACCGACCCACATCCTTTAGAAGGATTGAGCAAAGAAGAAGCAAGAAGACAGCCAGGCAGGGGACTCATGCAAGCCATTCACACCAGTTTAGCGCAAGCAGACATCCAACCAACTGCTATCGATGTCTTATTGCCTGGTGGTCCTGCTCTTGTAGAAGAGGATGCCGCGGAAGAAGCTGCCATAAGCGACCTGTTTGAACCGTCTCTTCCCATTGTTACTCCCAAGGTTACTCTCGGGCATTTGCTAAGTGCGGCAACTGCGACGGATGTAGCTATCGCTGCATTGGCGCTTGATCGTCAGGTGATCCCTCCAACTCAAGATGCGCTATGGCGCTCTGATTTCAAGAATAGTGGTGAACGGCTAGATTCTCCCATGAGGCATGTACTCATCCTTTCTAGTGGGTTAGGAGGTATGCATACCAGTCTTATCGTGAGTAAAGCCGCGTAGCTCTTGCGAACGCATTTCGCTGTGAGAGCAGGAGGTTGCAGTGCAGCACCTCCTGTGCCATTCAGGCATGGAGAGATGAGAAACCTGCTAAATATGTCATAGTAATATTTCGATATCTTTGCTCTTCCTTACTATAGAAAAAGGTCATTTCTTTATACTCTCTTTATTGATATTTGCGCATGTTTATGTTAGAGTTACTTTGAGGCTGGAAGAGTTCTGCTCAGAAATTGTTGAGCAAGTAAAACAGTAAGATCACCTTTTGCTCTCTTCGCAAGCATTTCTCGACAAAGATGAGTATTTAATTTCGCGTGACTAACTTGCGACCTATCCGCATCGTTACGATGAAATAGCAATCTAGGCCCGTATAGCATAGAAAGTGACGTGTGTATTTTTATTTTTCTTTGGAGAATGTGTGCAAAAATTGCTAAACGTTATACGTTCCCATTGAACTCTTCTGACTGATTAAAAACGTCGACAGGGGTACTTAAGGTAGTGTTTGGTTTCAGCTCACTCCTGACGAAACGTGTGCGCGCTCCAAACACTATCTGAGAATGAGGTCAAATAAAGAGGTTCAGTTATGAATAATCTCTCTACATCTCCGAACGTTCCACAAAGAGAATCACAAATATCTTTGCATCTCGCCCAGCAGCGTCAGAGTTCTACATCCCCTCGGGGATTCGCTTATCTTATCCAATTGTGGTATTGGATTTCCTCTCCTCCTGAGCCAGGTGCTTCGGCCTCTTTTGAAGAGAGGGAACTGTTTCGTCGTGGGCGAACAGGTAGTCGAATTACCATCTTCCTTTACATTCTGGTGTTCCTATCCTTTCCAGCAGCGGCTGCCGGGTCTAACTCTTTGCTTGTCGCTATCCTTATCATCGACTTATTTGTATTAACATTTGCGATAGTACTCAACCGTTTCAGAAGGGTCAGTGCTGCGGGCATCATGGTTGTGCTCTGTATGGCTGCGAGCCCCACCGTTAATATTTTAACGACCCCTGGCGGTGTGAACACGAGCGCTCTGCCCATTTTTGGTCTCCTCGTGGTTCCATTGATGTGTGCGGTTTCCTTTCTGCCTGCGTGGTGGGTCTTTGTGGTCGGAGCAGCGAATTGTCTCTTTGCGCTGTATGCCTTGAAGGTTCTGCCTAGCTCAGGAGAGTTGCATCAAGTGCTCAATACTGCCTTTCCCGGTATCTTTATTCCGATAGTCATTGGTCAGGTGCTGGTGTCAATCGTTGCATTTCTATGGGTGAGTGGTGCGACACAGGCGCTGCGGCGAGCCGACCGCGCTGAGGTGATTGTTAAATTGGAAGCGGATGAGATCAAGCGTCAAGAAGCACAAATTGAAATAAGCAAGCAGGTTGAGGATGGCATTCAACAAATTCTGACGACGCTGAATAGTGTTGTTGCTCAGAACGATTTTGCGATGCGCGTGCCATTAAAGCAGGAAAACATTCTCTGGCGAGTTGGAAGGTCTATTAACAACTTACTGGCGCGATTACAGGGGCTTAAACGCGATCACGAGGAATTGAAAAGAACACACGCAGTTGCTACTGTCATTGCCGAATATATGAAAGAGGGACAGCCAATCAAACTAGAAACCTGGACAGGAACTGCTTTTGATCCGATTATTATGGCATACAATAAGCAGATACAGAAGGTCTCGGTTCCCCTGGCGAAAAGCCGGTCAACGACTACTAATTATAGTAAAACCATGAAGTGAGAAATGTGCTGGCCTTTCCAGGATAAAAAGTGTGGACGCTCAGAGTGGATACACTCTGTGTAGGAATTCTCCGAACGACGAGGGGCTTTTCCGATTATTATTGGGATAGACATCTGGAAAAGCCCAGGTCCCTCTATCTATGTATACCTGGTGAGTCTCATCTTCTGAAGAGACCTCGGCCTCCATTCCCCTTTTTTGTTTTTGTAAGAATGGCCCCATCGAAATTTGTAGCTGTAAGATTTGCTCCACTCAGATCGGCTCCACTCAGATCGGCTGCGCGCAGATTGGCATGGCTCAGATTAGAGCCTTGCATGTTTGCTCTTGTGCCATTGGCTCCTGTCAAGTCAGTATAGCTACAGTCTGCATTTCTCAAATCGGCAGAGACCAGGATTGCCAGCTTGAGATTTGCCGCTTTCAAGATTGCGTCCTGAAGCTTTGCCTCCGTAAGGTTAGCAAAGCTCAGGTCGGTCTGCGTGAAGTTTATGGAGTTTAGCTCAGCACGATGAAGGTTGGCTTTACTCAAATCTGGTTTTATCTCGGGATGTTGTTTTCTCCATTGATTCCAGTAAGTTGTTCCCTGTTTGAGAGCAGTAAGGTGGCTTGAATTCGCCATTGTTCTTTCCCCTTTCGCTTCGTATTGGTCCATTTATTATAGGCATAAACAATCAATATGGACAAGGAAAAAACCCTTCAGTAGAGCTTTTGACCTATTGAGTGAAGCTTATAGCCTGGAAAGTTCTTGGATTTTAAAGAACTTCTGCGTGACAGTTAGGATACCTTTTCGCTATACTGAGAACAGGAATAAAGAAGAGGTAAGAGTGAGCACAGAGGGCATATAGGGAAGCATTGTTTGGATTATTTTAATGACAATTGCATTATAAGACCCTTATAGGCCATGTTCTCTTATGTTACCGACATACGAAAGTTATGTGCAATCGCTCTTTTTGCTCATTACGTGCCATCGTATTGTTGCTGGAGAGCTTTCAGCGTTGAAAAACGAGATGCGGATCTCAAGCCGCATATTCCTTCTCTATGTCTGCGCATCATTCTCACACTTTTCAATCAAACTTGCATGTATGTACCTGCAAACATGCCAAGTTTGTATCAGGCTGTTCCTGGTTGGTTTGCAATACGATCAAACAAGGATGAGGAGAAACAGTAATGACAACTTCAGTTCCCACTCCTGGAGAACAGAGGCTGAACCCTCAACCTATACTAGATATGAATTATGCTTTTGCTCGTACGGCAATGATGGTTGCTGCTGTTCGTCTGCATCTTTTTACGCATCTCGCACAAGGTGCGCAGACAATAACGGCTCTTGCCACAGCTACAGAGACAGCGGCGGGTCCATTGGCACGTCTTCTGAAAGGTTTAGAAGGACTCGGCCTGCTGGCAAAAGATGATGATATCTACAGGTTGACACCTCTCGCTGATCAATTCTTAGTGGAAGGAAAGCCATTGTATCTTGGTGGAGATACCATGGGGATGGTCGATTATTTACCTGCCTGGTTTGGGCTTGATCACACGTTACGTACAACGCAGGCATATCGCGATCTTGGTGATGTAGCAACAGCGGAGGCTTTTTTTGCGCCACGCGTCCGTGATCTCTTTCCGCTGGTCAATCCAATAGCGTCGCGTTATGCAACTGAACTTCCACTGCATCTCCCTGAAGGCACTGCACTTCAGGTGCTTGATGTCGGAGCTGGTAGTGCCCCGTGGAGTGCTGCCTTTGCGCAGCGCTATGTTTCCGCACAAGTTACAGCGCTTGATTTGTCCGCTGTTGTCATAGAGGGGAAACGGCAGATAGACGAACTTGGTCTGCATGATCGCTATACCTGGATTTCTGCAGATATGAACACAGTAGAGCTTCTCCCTCTGGCTTATCATCTGATTATCGTTGGTCATGTCTTCCGTTTTATTGGTGATGAACAGGTGCAAACGTTGATCAGTAAGCTTAAGAAGAGCCTGCGGCCAGGTGGCACATTACTCGTCGCTGACATTTTTCTTTCCGATGATCAGCAGGGACCTCCTGCTGCCATCAATCTTGATATTTCCATGCTTGTGAATACTGCCCAGGGGCGTATACGCACATGTGACGAGATGGTTGTCTGGTTAAGGGATAGTGGGTTGCAAGAGGCGCGACGCCTGCATATGGCAGGGCCATTCCCCCTGGTTGTCGCCCGGAAGGAAGAGGAAGCTTGATGCGTCGAGTGGTTATTTCTGGTCTAGGTGTTGTTTCTCCTGTGGGTGTTGGCAAAGAAGATTTCTGGCAGAATCTGTTGTCTGGTATGTCAGGCGCAACAACGCTTGACCACGCAACTTGTTGTGAACTCTTCGGTCATCACGAATTTGGGTCGCAGGTCATCTGCGAGGTGAAGGACTTTGACCCAGATGCACACCATGTTCCTGCCGCTTATCAGGCAATGGATCGTTACATCCAATTCGCGTTTGCTGCTGCCTACGAGGCGTTCCATGATGCACGTTTGGATAGCAGCACCTGGGATACAACACGTGCCGGTATTACGCTGGCAACCGCTATTTGTGGTACTCAAACGTTGGATCTTGAGTTTACGAAATCCTCCAATATGGGACAGGAGTCCTTGCATGCAGAAGGCGTTTCTCCTCATCTCTATGCTGCTGCTATGGGCAACTCTGCTACAACCGCTATTGGAGCATATTATGGCTTTCAGGGCGAATGCGCAACGGTGTCGACTGGCTGTATCGCGGGTCTGGATGCCATTAGCTATGCGTATGATAGCGTTGCTCATGGGGATCACGATCTCATGTTGGCCGGGGCCTCAGAGGCACCTATCACGCCTATCACCATCGCAGCCTTCGATATCATCCACTGTCTCTCGCATCGTAATGAAGATCCTGCAGGCGCATCGCGTCCCTTCAGTCGTGAGCGTGACGGCTTCGTGCTTTCAGAAGGCTGTGGCATTGTAGTCCTTGAGGAATTAGAGCATGCACGCCAGCGCAATGCGCCGATTTATGCAGAGATCACTGGTTGGGATGTGACGGAGCATGCAACGCATATGACAGACATGTCCCTTGAGGGATGTGATCTGGCACGCGCCATCAATGGTGCATTGAGTAATGCCAATATATCGGCAAGTGAGATAGATTTCGTGAATGCCCACGGTACCTCTACTCCACAAAACGATATTCGTGAGACTCTGGCTCTGAAAACGTCGTTAGGCGAGCATGCCTATACTATTCCCGTGAATTCGACCAAATCAATGGTTGGACATGCTCTGGCTGCTGCAAGTGCCGTAGAAGTGGTGGCTTGCGCACTGAGTATTCGGGAGCAGCGTATTCATCCGACCATCAATCTTGACAACCCTGACCCTTGTTGCGATCTGGATTACGTTCCCATGCAAAGCCGCCCATTGCAGTTCGCTACCATGCTGACAACAGCCAGCGGTTTTTCTGGTTTGCATGCTGCTATGGTTATGAAGTCCTATACAGCAATGGAGTAACAATGACAGCACGAATTGTTGTAACCGGTATGGGGGTGATCTCTCCTTATGGTGTTGGCCCTTCTCTGCTCTGGGATAAACTGATGGCAGGAGAATCAGGGTTGAAGCAGCTCACCTCTTTTGATACTTCGCATATTCGTTGCCGAGTAGGCGGCCAGTTGACCGATTTTCGGCCAGAGACCTATCTTAACCCACGTACTGTGCGCAAGATTGATCGCTTCTCTGCTTTTGGCTTAATCGCTGCTGAGCATGCATTGCAGGATGCTCGTTTGTTGTTAGAGACGCAGAAACCCGCATGGAGTCAATATGAAGACAGAGGCAATCGTGTTGGTCTGACCGTAGGGAATAACCTGGGAGGCTGGGAGTTCGCTGAGCGCGAATTGCGCCATCTCTGGCAGGATGGACCACGTGAAGTAAGCCCTTACATGGCAACGGCATGGTTCCCCGCTGCTGTGCAGGGTAATCTGTCTATTCAATTTGCCATCAAAGGCATCGGTCGTACTTTTTTGAGTGACCGTGCCAGTACTGCACTGGCGCTTATGCATGCTGCCGACTGCTTACGGCGTGGTCGCACGGATATCATGCTCGCAGGTGGCACGGAAGCGCCATTTTCTCCCTACGCTGCTTTGTGTTATGAAACATCTGGTTTGATGTCGACACAAGCGACCTCAACGACAGATGCCTACCGTCCCTTTGATCAAAATCATAGTGGACTTGTGGCTGCCGAAGGCGCGGCTTTCTTTGTGCTCGAACGCGCGGAGGATGCACTCAAACGAGATGCCAAAATTCTGGCGGAGATCGCAGGCTGGTCCTCAACCTATGATGGGTATGATCCTGTGCACCCGGAACCTTCTGGTCAGCGTTATGCTTCCGCTATGACGCAAGCGATGCAGAGAGCTGCTGTACGTGCAGAAGAGATTGATTGTGTGTTTGCTGCTGGTTCGGCGGTACCTGACGAGGATGTCTCTGAAACACGGGCTATTCACCTGGCTCTGGGTGAATATGCCGAGCATGTTCCTGTAAGTATACCAAAATCAGCCTTTGGGAACCTTTTTGGGGCTGCTACCGCGCTGGATATGGCTATTGCTCTCCTATCGTTACAGCAGCGCGTTATTCCTGCTAGCCTGCATTTTGATCAACCGGCACAAGAGTGTGACCTGGACTATGTGCCACGGTCTCCTCGTGCGGTTGACCATTTTGATTGTTGTTTACTGAATGCACGCGGTATCGGTGGGACGAACGCTGCGCTTGTTTTGCGGCGCTGGGAAGAATAGTACCGATGCTCATCACCATTGTCGTATTTTGTTCATAAGGCTATACTATACAAGCAAAAAAGGGGGTTATGTCATGACAAAGGATAGTGCTCAAATGGAAACAGCGGCATGCGTCGAAGAAATCGTTCGTCAGCATGTTGGAAGTAGTGACGTGCTATTACCAGAGGTGCATCTGCTTGATGAGCTTTCGATAGATTCCCTGGAGCTAGTTGAGCTGGGTGTAACATTGGAAAAGAAGTTTGCTATAACGTTGCCTGACGCAGAGGTGCGACGCTGTGTCACGCTTGCCGATGTCATTCAGCTGGTGGAGGGAACAATAAACGTCAGAGATGTGAAAAGCGCATGAGTTCCTGGCCCAGGCAAAGTCTGCACGAGATTGCAGACGGCATCGTCGCAGTAGTGCATGGGCAAGGGGAGGTGGGGGTCTCGAACGCAGTCTTTATCACCGAAGGCGCTCATGCTCTTGTAGTAGATACCATGACGTTCCCGGAGATGGCTGTCGCAATGGCCCATGAGATTACCCGCCGTGAAGCTCGGGTTGAAACCGTACTGAATACCCATCACCACATTGATCATACTGGTGGCAATAGCGTCTTTGCTGATGCGCGCATTATGGCTCATCCTGCCTCCATTGGCGCTTTAGAGCGTTTAGGGTTGCCTGCTCAGGTCTATGACCATTTGATGCCACAATTTCGTGGCCGTTTTGCGGATCTTGAACTACGGATGCCAGAAGCGTTAGGTGAGCGGTTGTGGCTTCCACGGGGAGGTGAACTGCACATCTTCACACCCGCGCACACCATTGCGGATGTGACGCTCTGGTTTCCAGAGTCGCGTGTGCTTTTGACCGGTGACATCGGCTTTTTTGGGGTAACGCCACTGGCTGTCAATGGTCTTATTTCTGGCTGGCTAGAGGCGTTGGAGGACCTCATTGCGCTCCGGCCTGCTACTATTGTACCCGGACATGGTCGTATCGGCACGCTAACCGATCTTGTGACGTTACGTGACTACTTTGCAGCACTCTATCAGCTTGGTAGCTCTGCTGTGAAGGACCAGATCTCGTTATCAGATGCCCTGGCAACGTTTGATCCCGGTCCCCTGGCAGACTGGATTGAGCCTGTACGGCACGAGATCAACCTTGAGCGTGTCATGCAAGAAGCCCGTGGTGAGATCAGCCGTGTGAATCTTGCTACAATGCCATCGAGCGCATTGAGAACCTGATCTATACTGTTGCGCCTATTTTTTAAAAACATACAGGTAGCAGGCGTATAACATACCTTTTAGTACTGTAGCTGATTACATGAAAGGAACATCTGTTATGCCTCAAGCACAAGCTTCGATTTTTATAGCCCGAGACCCAGACCAGGTTTTTGCGATTACCAATGACATTTCGCGTTGGCCCGAACTCTTTACCGAGTACAATGGGGCTAAAGTGCTCTCATTCCAGCGAGATGGACGCTTCGCAAAGGTCGATTTTGAATTAACCAATAAAGAAAATGAGACGTGGCAATCATGGCGCATCCTGGATTTTCAGGAGCGTGTGGCACTGGCTCAACGTGGTACCCCTATGTTTCCTTTCTTCTATATGCATCTTACCTGGACCTACAAGCCTGTTGAGGGGGGGGTACTTATGACCTGGGTACAAGACTTTGAGATGGACCCGCAAGCGCCCGTCACCAATGAACAGGTGTTTGCACGTATGACGCAGCATATGCAAGAAAATCAGGCGCACTTTAAGGAAATATTGGAGGCGTAGCCTGGTATTACTGCTCATAGCTTATAAATTGTGCAATTATCGTGTGTGGTATAAAAATTGTGTCGCTATCCTGCCTCTCGCGGCGGGATCTTCTACTAGAAAGTGAGTCTCTGCATGCAACAGGTTAATAAAGATGGCGCAGTTACACCACTATCTGGAGCTGCAAACCCGGCAAGTGCTCAGGCTCCCCATGTCACGCCAGCTCGTATCATCGATACAAACTTCGCTTTCACCCAGAGCTGTATTTTGCTTGCGGCTGTCGAGCTAGACCTGTTTACATGTATAGCTCAGGGTTCGCAGACAGTCAGAGACCTCGCGGAAAAAATTACTGCGTCGGAACCGGCTTTAGCACGCTTACTTGGCGCATTATATGCTATGGGATATGTACAGCATACAGGGGATAACTATACGTTAACAGCACTCAGTGAGCGTTTTCTCGTGCGTACGCGCCCATCCTATCTTGGTGATCTGGCATTGCAAACACGCCAGGAATGGGATGCCTGGATTCATTTATCAGAGATTATACGTAGCGGTCAACCGCCTCGTTTCGTCAATGAAGACCCGGCTGGCGGTCCTTTCTTTGCACCTCTGGCGGAGTACCTTTTCCCTGTAATTTATCCGCTTATGCGGCAGGTCTGTAAGCGTCTGGAAGTCGGGACACGTTGGCACGGTGTTGAGGTACTCGACCTGGGAGCAGGTACGGCTCCTGAGGTAATTGCAGCTCTGGAAGCAGATGCACATGCACATGCTGTAGCCGTAGACTTCCCGGATGTGCTGCAACATGCGCAAGCATACGCGCAGCAACATGGCGTAGATAGCCGCGTTGAATACTGGCCTGCCAGTCTTGAAAGCATTGAACTGCCTCAGGAACGCTTTGATCTGGCCTTTGCGTGCCATATTTTGCGCATTCTAGGCGCTGAAGTCACACGGCGGCTATTACATCAAACGTATCTGGCCCTGAAGCCAGGGGGGCGTCTGGTTGTTGTCGAGACCTATAACGACCAGGGAGAGAAGCTTTTTCCACATATAGTATCTTTGAACATGCTGGTAAACACGCGACATGGTGATACTTTTGCCACAGATGAGATGCGCTCATGGTTGTCCATTGCCGGTTTTCAGATTGAAGAATGGCCCAATATGGGACCTGATCTCATCTTTGTTGCCATGCGTCCTGAGTCACATTGAGCAAATAAGCCACCGAAGAAAGAAGTACATAATTATGAACATGAAGATTCCTGGTAAGCCTGGTAGCCCTATTACCTTGATCAATGTCTTTACCGTCGAGCCTGCGAAGCAGCAAGAGTTGCTGGATCAACTTTCTGATTTTTCAGCACATATAGTGAAGTACTTCCCTGGTTTTATCTCAGCAACGTTCCATGCCAGCTTTGATGGCTCACGTGTGACAAACGTTGCTCTTTGGGAGAGCCGAGAAGCATTCTTGAACATGATCCAGTCTCCTGAGGCGCAGGCCGATATCGCCAGGTGTCAAGCAATCGCGCAAAGTCTTGACAATAATCTCTACACGGTAGTCGGAAAGTTTTTGCCTGACGAAGTTGTTGCGCTGTCGGAGCTAGAGAAGTAGTACATACTTATGAGGGAGGAGACGCTCATGACGACATCTGATCCCCTTGCTCATGTCCCCGAGACACAGGCTGAGTCACAGCGTATTGTGCCTACTCAATCACCTGGGAAGAAGGGGAGGGGAAGGAAATTAACTATTCCGCCATATACACGCTTCATCGGGCAACAACTGGCCGGGTGGCAGCCTACGGCAAGCTCTCAGCCTCAGTATGATCTCTATTTTGAAGCAGATGTTGAGATCCTCTTGCCGGATGGTACCACGTTGATAGGCGATCTGTATCGTCCCAATGCCGCAGGGTCATTCCCGACCCTGCTGGCATGGAGTAGTTACACCAAGGAATTACAAAATACCGGACTCCCTATGCCCATCAATGAGGTGGGACAGATCGGCTACTTTGTGAGGCGAGGCTATGCCCATCTGACAGTCAATGCACGTGGCACAGGGAAATCGGGAGGAGAGCGGGCCATACATTTTGCTCCATCCGAGCAGAGGGATGTGGCGGATACGATTGAGTGGATTGCGCGTCAGGCGTGGTGTGATGGCAACGTTGGTATGATCGGCATGTCCTACTTCGCGGCTATACAATATCTTGCTGCTGCACAGCAGCCGCCGCACCTCAAGGCGATTTTCCCCTATCTTGGTTTTACAGATATGTACAGAGGGTTTATGTATCATGGAGGCGCTCTGCATTCAGGCTTTTTAGCGCCTTTCTATACCTTTGTTGGTAGTACACAGAAACTCTCTGTGCCACCTCGACTGCGGCATCTCGCCAGCTATATCCTACATCGGGACTGGATACAGCGGCAAATTACCAGTTTCTTTTTCCGTAATGAAGAAAAAATGCCCAATCAAATGCATCCAGAGAGGTCATGGATGAAACATTTTGCCACGCTGGCCTTTGATGAACCCTATGATGGTCCATTCTATCGTGAGAAGTCAGCATGGCCGGTACTGGATCGTATCCAGATACCTATCTGTATTGGGACGAATTGGGGCAATCCCAGCCTGCATATGCGTGGAGCATTTCAGGCCTGGGCCGCTGTAACCTCACCTCATAAGTTGCTGTTTATTGGACCACCTGATCCTCGCTGGCCGTGGGCAAACTACCAGCAGGAAGCATTGGCCTGGTATGACTATCACTTAAAAGGTCTGGACACAGGGATCAAAGATGTTCCTTGTGTGCGTTATTGGCTACAAGGTGCCAATCGTTGGTGCGAGGCCACAAATTGGCCTATACCTGATGCTGTGAAGCAAAGGGTCTATCTGACCGTATCAGCGCAAGATCCTTTTGCCACGCAGTCTTTACAAACTCAGTTGCCAGAACAAACAGACACGGCGTCCTTTGTTGCCATCACGCGTGGCATGCGCTATCCGCGTGAGCTGGAGCAATATGAGACACAGGTCCTGCGCTACGAAACGCTTCCATTCCAGGCAGACACCGAAGTAGTTGGGCCGATCTCCCTTTCGCTCACTTTATCATCGACGGCAATCGATACACATATCATTGCGCGGGTAAGTGACCTCGCGCCAGATGGCAAATGCCAGAAACTCTCTTTTGGCTGGTTGCAAGCATCTCATCGGAAGGTTGATCTTGAGCTTTCGCGCCCGGACGAAATTATACACGAGCATCGGACGCCTGAGTCCCTTGTACCGGGACAGCCAACTTTGCTCACATTTAGCTTGAATCCGACGGCAAATTTATTTAAGCAAGGGCATCGCCTGATCCTGGAGATTGGCAGTCGGCCAGATATTTTGGGCACGACGACGTTTGAGGGCTTTATTTACTTTCCGTACGAAGCCCCACCGTATCCGGCGCGCAATAAAATTTATCATGGAGGTGAACATCCATCTTATCTTGAGTTCGAAGTTCGTCCGTAATACCCCTTTTGTTTTGTAATGAGTAGATTGTAATGAGTAAATAAGGAGTCGTATTTTGTCGCACCGGTTCCGCTTTGGTGTCGTAGCAGAACAGTTTGTCTCTGCACACGCCTGGATTGAGAAAGCGCAGCGTGCAGAGGGAACAGGATATGCATCATTTTTAGTGCCTCATCATATTAGCCTGTCTCCCTTTGGCCTGCTCATGGCTGCTGCGAACGCCACCTCGACCATTAAAATTGGTTCATTCGTCTTTAATATTGATTTCGTGCAGAATCCGCTGTTTTGGGCGACTGAAGCAGCAACGCTCGATCAAATTTCTCATGGCCGCCTTGAACTTGGGCTGGGGCCAGGATACATGGAGGACGAGTATGTGCAGGCTGGTGTCCCATTTGATGACGCCAGAGTGCGTATAAGTCGCTTCGAAGAAGCTCTATCGATTATAAAAAGTCTGCTAGCAACCGAAGAGCGTGTGACCTATACAGGAACATACTATACGCTTGACCATAAATCAGCGCGCTTAACGGCTAATCAAAAACCCCACCCACCGATCTATATTGGCGGAGGTGGTCAACGTATGCTGACTATTGCGGCGCAACAGGCTCAGATTGTAGGTATTGTACCTCGTAGCACTGCTCATGGATTAGAGAGCTCTGCTATTACGGCCCTGGCGACGGCGCAGAAAATCGCCTGGGTGCGCCAGGCAGCCGGAGAACATTTTTCTCAGTTGGAACTGAGTACGATGGTCTTTCATGTCCAGATCACAGACGCGGACCGCAATCAGGTGGCGTATGGAGTGAGCAAGTATCTGAGCAAGCACCTCTTTGCTCCCAATCAATCAGTAACGCCGGAAGAAATCCTGAAGTCACCGCACTTCCTGATCGGATCTCTTGATCAAGTCTGTAATCTTCTACAAGAACGGCGGGAGCGCTATGGCATTTCACATATCGCGATTCTTGATAAAGATATGGAAGCCTTTACACCAGTGGTGGCTCGCTTAGCAGGCAAATAACAAAGAGCTAAATCTTCTTTTGCGAGCGTACAAAATTTTTGTGACTATCTTTTATCGGTTCTTGCAAATACTGCTTTCTTAATAGCCCAAGGTGGTAGAAGCTTGACAAGCAGATAGTAATTTTGTTACTGTGAAGATATACATGTGTATATTTCTATTTGTCGGCAAAGGTGCCTTGCCTGTAGGGTTTTGAGACTCTTCATTTTTGTTGGAACAATTAACGTGCTAAGGAGACTCGCTGAAATAACTTGACCAGCTTTTGCGGTGGTAGGCTCTAGCCATGTGGTATGCGAACATTTTACTAGTCATGTTATTTCCGTGAGTGCCCTTAAACTAATAGTGAGGTATGTTATGTCTCAATCGATGAGAGGTAGTACATTGCCGCAACAACAAACGAGTGGGCTGAGGAGAGCGGGTGCAGCCTGGCAGCGGCTGATGGCTCCGCCTGATCCTCCTCCTGGTGCGAGTAAGGCGCAACGCGAGTTAGCATGGCGTGGACAACTTGCTAGTATATTTCTGCCTGTGGTATTGCTGTTGGTGCTTGCGCCTATTCCGACAGCATTGAACAATCCGCCTCAGCTTATTACGCTGATTACTATCTCGTGTGTCTACGTCATGATGTTCTTTCTGAATCGAGCAGGCAAAGTGACGTTGGTTGGTGTCATAGTCGTCATGTGCATTGAGTTTGGTCTTATCGCTAGCATTGTGACGACTCCAGGGTATATTGGTCTCTCCGACATTCCGTTATTTGATCTCCTGGTGCAAGCTTTGATGGTTGCAATCGCGCTCTTGTCGCCTTGGTGGGTTTTTGCCGTGGCTGGCTGCAACATTCTTTTCATCGTGATCGCGTTTGTTGCTCTGCCACATGCGCAAGACCTCAATCAGCAGTTGGCGCGTAACTTTGGTGCAATTATTGAACCTGCTATTATTTTGGAGGTAATTCTGGCATTTCTGCTGTTTATTCTAATGCAGCGGCTTTTGCGAGAAATCAACCGTGCTGATAGCGCTGAAGCAATTGCGGAATTGGAAAGGAAGACGCTTGAACAGCAACAAAGGGAGATTGAGTTAAAGAACCAGTTAGAGGTGGGCATCCAGGAAATTCTGACAACTCACGTGCAGGTCTCAAATGGCAATTTTTCTGCTCGTGTTCCTGCCAAACAAGGCAGCATACTCTGGCAAATTGCATTTTCGCTGAATAACTTATTGGCTCGTCTACAAGATTATGACCTCATCAAGCGTGAAAATGAGCAAATGCGTCGAGCGATATTGCGCTACGCGGATGCGGTTCGTCAGGCAAAGGGATCGCAGCAACCCTTAAAGTTGGAACACACCGGTACGCCTCTTGATGGCCTCCTTGTTGATCTTAACAACGTCTCGTTGCAGCCGTCGCAAAGAGCGCAGTCATATCCATCGGCCTCTGCTGTACCAGGTTCTCTGAAGAAACGAGCGAGAACTTAACAGGTGGCTTTGGCTCTGGAAAGTTGATATTGCCTTGCGTTCAGATGAGAAATATGCTGTCGCATATTTCTAGCAACAAAAGTTGCTGATCCATCTGGCTGACTGCGCAGCAGTAGCTGCGTCAGCAGCGTTGCTAGATGGAATAAGAACGCGTTTCTGAATGCTTATGGGTATGAGGTGCTTCAAATCACCTCTCGTTTGTGGTTCTTCTCCACTTTGAGTGCCTCTGTGAAGAGGAAGCGATTAGCTATGTTGACTTGTTTCCTCTTCTTTTTTTTGTCTTGTTCCTCTTTAATAGTATATTAGAGAGAGGTTTTCTATGTATGAGTTAACCAGTTATGGAGAAAAGGCAGCTTTGGAACAAGTAAACGCGAACTTTGTGGTTGCGGTAAGCGTGGCTGATATTCGTCGTGATCCTGACCCAAACTCTGAATTGGTGACACAAGCTCTGCTCAATGTTCCTGTGAGGGCTGGCGAGGTTTCTGACGACTGGACGTATGTGACGCTTGTGGACTATACGGGCTGGATACGCGTAGATGAATTAGAGGAGCCAATTGTCAGGGGCATCTGTGAAGGCTCTGAGGGCATCTGTGGAGTGTCTCTGCCCTACTCTGCTGTGGTGACTGTCCCTTATGCCCCTGTGTATAGCAATGAAACTGGGGATAGCGTCATGGGTGAAGTCTATCTCTCGACGGTCTTACCATTTGTTGATCTTGCACGTGCTGCGCGCTTGCGCGTTGCTCTGCCAGGGAATATAGAGGGCTGGCTACCACGCGAGGCGCTGGCTATCCGTCCGCAGACGCAGTTGTTTCCCAGACAGGATGCCAGGGTTGTGACTGCTCACGCTCTTTCTTTCCTGGGTCGGCCTTATCTGTGGGGTGGGACAAGTTGGCGTGGTCTTGATTGTAGTGGTTTTGTGCAGCTTTGCCAGCGTATGGGAGGGACAGTAATTCCTCGGGATGCTAACCAGCAATATGCTGCACTGCCTGTCAGCGTGCCTTGTGAGCAGATGCAGGAGGGGGATTTGATCTTCTTTGGTCGGCAAAGCATCACGCATGTAGGGTTGGCACTCACAAAATATGAGTATATTCACGCGGAAGGACAACACTTCGACCGCGTGATTATCTATAGTTTGGACCCCGCGCATCCCGCCTATAATGGCTATCTAGCTGATCTGGTCTGGGGTATTAAACGTGTAAGGACTGATAGTATCTCTTAGCTATCTCCTGCTACGTTTATGCCACTGAATGTGCGTGGATGCGCTTGCACTGCGTAAAGCGCGCCAGTTGGAAACGTTCCAACGGTACGACAGAGGTAGTTTCGCATAACAGGTTGGTCAGTATTTCTCCGAGCAGCAGGCCGAATTTGAAGGCGTGACCGGTCATACCGGTGGCGAAAACGATGCGTGAATCGCCCGGTAGATAATCCAGAATGAAATCTTCATCCCGGCTGACATCGTAGATACATGAGTCAATATGCGCAAGCTCAGCGTCTTGTAGCGCGGGCAGAAGACTGTACAATGCTTGTGTGATCTGTTTGATGACATGCTCTTCTACATCTGGAGTTCCCCCTGGTTCGGCTGGCATGCCAAAGGTGTGAGATGCTGCTTTGAGCCAGCCCGGACCTGTTCCAGTACAGGTATTATGGATGGGAAAGCCGTAGAGGTCGTCCGCAATAAAGGCTGGAAAGGCGAATGCGCCAAATAATGAGGCCGGTAGCTGGGCGAAATAGAGGAGATACTGGCGGGTCAGGCGCACCGGTAGCTGCAGTTCCCCAAGCAAGCGGTGAACCCAGGAACCGGTTGCCAGCACAACACGATCCGCAGCCAGTTCGCCGCCGGATGCCGTCTGGAGGCGGATTGGACGCAGTTGACTACCATGGATGATGTGTGTCACCTGTTGTTGCTCATATATTTCCCCGCCAAGGTCCCGAATACGGTCTCTTAACGTCTGTAAACAACTGGAGGCATGCAGCATGCCCGCATCTATGTTGTAGGTGAGCATGTCGTATGTTTGCGTATTAAACTGCGGAAAGCGTTGTGTGCAGGAACGCCGTGTGAGTCGCTCAGGTGAGTGCCCCAGCTCGCGCAATGTGTAATAACTGGATTGAGTAAAGTTGTCATTCTCATTTCCCAACACCAGCAGGCCGGTCTGCGTATAGAGCGTGCGCCTGGAGATGCGTTCCAGGTCCTGCCAGCGTTTGAGGCTGAGGCGTACCATTTCAGAGTAGAGTTTGTCCCCTCCATATTCAAAGCGTAGAAGTCTTGAGATACCATGCGATGCGGCCTGACTGTGATCAATAGTTGCTTGCTCTAATACAGTGACGCGCTTCATACCTTGTTTGAGAAGAGTATAGGCAGTGGATAAGCCAACGATACCCGCTCCTACAATAACCAGACGTTGTTGATACACGAGAATATTTCTCCTCCTTTGTTGTTTCTCCTCACGTTTATTCAGTATTGTTCAAAAACAAACAGGTCGCCTGTTTCGCATGTCAGAATAAACATGAGTAGCAATTGCATTCGATTATAACAGACTATATGCCAAATTTCAACAAATATAGGGATTTTTCTTGAAAATAGTGCAATGCAGATCAGCATCAAATTATTTTAATAATGTAATTACAGTGTAATACATTTGTACGTCTGGTGCACAAATGAAAGCATGGGTATGTTGGAGATATGTCAACGGTAAGCCTGGCATTGCTATGCCATTTCCTATGACAAAAATAGCCAATGTTCTCGTAAAACTGACGAGCGTTTGTACATTGAGGATTTTGTCAACTTGCTATGTGGCTTACAATGGAGTAAATCGACGCAGTGCGCGACTTCCGAGCAGTCCATGCAGGCGTTGAAGTTGGTGCTGCACAATTGGGTCGCTGTTGCGCCATGAGAGTTAAGAGGATAAGAAACCATGCAAGAGGAAATCGCAGATACTTCAGTGGCAACGCCACAAAAACTCTATATTGCACCATCTGAGAGGATCTCTGGGCAGCCAGAGGTTCCTTCTTCCAAATACTACACACTGCGTTATCTCCTGGCAGCTAGCCTGGCAGATGGCGAAAGTCGTGTCGTCTTTCCGGCGCAAAGTGATGATAGTGATGCGTTATTTCGTGGTTGTCGTGCGCTGGGAGCGGATCTCGTATGGGAAGATGGACAGTCACAGACCCTGCGTGTGCGCGGCAATGGGCGTCCTCATAGTGCCGGTGCTATAACGATCAATGTGGGCAATGCCGGGGCTGTGCTGCGTTTGTTGTTGGGTATCGGCGCGCTCCTGCCTGATGTGACGTTTGTGACTGACCATCCGCAGTCGTTGGGGAAGCGACCGAATCGTGAATTGCTGGAGGCACTTACGGCACTTGGTGCGCATTGTCAAGGGAGTGGTCCCGAGGGGTGTTTGCCGGTGACGATACACGGCGGCCATCTGCATGGGGGACAAATCAGCATCTCGGGGGCGCGCAGTTCGCAATATGTGAGTTCGCTGTTATTCCTGGCACCCCTACTGGATGAAGCTCTGGAAATTACGGTCGTTGATGAGCTGAAGTCGCAGCCGTTGGTGCGGGCGAGTCTGGAGGTGCTGCAAGAAGCGGGTATCGTCGTGGAATATGATGAGACGCTGCGCCATTTCTTTAGCGCTGCCGGACAGCGCTATCAGCCACGCGAGTACGTTGTGCCCGGTGATTATCCGTCGGCGGCGGCTTTATTGGCCGCATGTGCCACGGCGAATGATCCATTGAGCGAGCTTCGCCTTACGCGCTTGCGTCCCGGGGACGAAGTTGGCGAGGTTTTGTTGCAAGCTTTGCGCGCTTTGGGAGCTGATATCCAGGTGGATAGGGATACGGTGAAGTTGCGCGGTGGTCGTCGCTTGCATGGTATCGAGTTGGATGGTGATCGCGTCATCGATTGTATTCCGGTGCTGGTTGCGGCAGCCTGTTTTGCTGAAGGCGAGAGTGTTTTTTATAATATCGAGAGCTTACATTATAAAGAGTCTGACCGCATCAACGATCTGTGTAACGAATTGCGCCATGCGGGTTGCAATGTCTCTCCGCAGCGCGACGCGATCATCGTGCAGGGGCGTCCACAGGGCGTTGAGGGTGGTGTCACCGTTGACGGACACAGCGACCATCGCTTGCTGATGGCGCTAGCTATCGTCGGCATGCGTAGTCGGCGCGGA
The DNA here is from genome assembly GCA_963802635.1 of uncultured Chloroflexia bacterium. Classification (GTDB taxonomy): domain Bacteria; phylum Chloroflexota; class Ktedonobacteria; order Ktedonobacterales; family Ktedonobacteraceae; genus CAVTLG01. The sequence continues at coordinate 59,159 of CAWDJJ010000003.1, forward strand.
TTGACGCTCAGCGGTGTGGAGCATATTGCGAAAAGTTATCCGCATTTCTTTACCGAGCTACAAAATCTGGGCATGATGAGCCATGTTGTATGAAGTGATACAGTAGGCGGGAAGGCTTGAAAGAATCGGGGTCCATTGGTATCGCATGGTGATTATTTGAGATGAAAGGTGATAGATGCTAACCAATGTGGTCCCGTATATTCTCCAGTATCCTGATCATAAGACCATCAGGAGTAACTGTAGCACATTCTCTATAAGAATCAATGGCTAGAAAAGGACAATCAAAAGAAAAGGTCACTCAATCCTGCTTGCGCTTGCACTCATTGCCTTAGATGCGTGCTGGCTCTAACAGTGCTTCTGGTGTGCTATCGAACTCAAGAATGGGATAGTCTGCTGACGTCATGTCCATAATAAACGTTCCTCAAGAGCTATAGTCAATATCACCCTTTGATGATACAATACTTTCTAACAGCGGGGAAGGAACGATGTTGTATGGTAAGGTGAACGCGTGCCTTATGCAATGCAGCCGAAAGGATAAGATAGTGTACAGGTTTAAAGGCTTTGATAGTGCTCTCTATGGTGATAGTATGGTCACGCTGGAGGCTACGGTCAATGCCTGGATAGAAGAGGAGCAGCCACGTATTCGGCAGATGTGCCAGAGCATGCGCGGAGAGCATATTTTGTTGAGTTTCGTGTATGAAGATACGAGACAATTGGAGCAGCGTATGTCAGCTCAGACGCAGACGGGCATTACTGGCGCGTTTCCACGTCTTTTTGAGGATGATTACGCCGAAGACCGGCCCACCAGTCCGCGTGTGCCCGCAACACCACCCCCTATGCATTAAAAGAGAGATAAAGGAAGTCAAACCGTGACCATGCCATATGTGTTATACAGTACCCCCGAGGGAGATATTTATGAGGAGACGCGTCTGCAAGCGCTCGCCTTTGGTGAGCAGCCGTTGCAGGAGGCGGATTTAATTCCTCTGCCCGATGGCGCGACGCTCTCGATGATGCCTGACCGCCTGGCTGTTGGGCGCAGGCGGAATGGGGGACGTCAGGTGCTACCATCAGCGCAGGGCTGGGCTGTCGCGGCATTGCTCCCGATTGGCTATACACGTACGTTGCTGCCTGCTTATGAAAAAACGGTTGGTACAGAGCCGTTGCCTTTCTTTGGCTATAGCGCTGTTGCCGGTATGCATGGACGCCTCTATGTGGCAGCGGTGAAGACCGATGATCCGCGTAAATGGCATCCACACGCTTTCAATCGCCAAAAACTCGAAAAGTTGGTACGTGAGAAGCAGGCTGCGTATCCAGAGAACCGTATCGTGGGACAACATGCGCATTGTGCGCTGGATTACTCGTGTCCTACGGCGAGTAATCTCTTTTTGGGCGCTGGGAGATGGCGATAGCCGTTTCACCCGGCTGTAACGCGCGCTGCATAGGCTGTATCTCGAAGCAGGAAGAAGAGGATTTGATTTCTCCGCAGGATCGTCTCTCGTTTATTCCTAACGTGGATGAGATTGTCGAGGTAGCTTTGCCGCACCTGGAGCAGGCTGATGATGCGATTGTGAGCTTTGGACAGGGCTGTGAAGGCGATCCATTATTGCAATGGCGGCGCATTGAGCAGGCGCTGAAGAAGATCAGAGAGCGTACTGATAAGGGCGTCATGAATATCAATACCAATGCAAGCAATCCACGCTGGCTGCAGCGGCTCTACGATGCCGGTTTAGATACCATTCGTGTAAGCACGATATCTGGACATCCCCAGACGTATACCGCGTACTATCGTCCCATTGGCTATAGCTTTGAGCAGGTGAAAGAGTCACTGCGACGCGCAGGCGAGGAGGGTGTGTATAGTTCGATCAATCTGTTGTGCTTCCCCGGCCTGATTGACCGCGAACGCGAGGTAGAGGCTTTGCTGGCGTTCGTGCGGGAGACCGGCTTGAAGCTCATCCAATTGCGCAATCTGAATATCGACCCAGAAGTACTGTTGCCGCGCATGCCTGCGCTGGATAGCATGGGCAAAGCGTTAGGGATGCGTAAGCTGATCGAGATCTTGCAACAAGAAGTTGCTGACGTTGAAATTGGCAACTTTACACGTCCCGTAAAAAGAGCTTTTAAGCCGATCCCTACGGTATAATAATACCTATTTTTTACGTATGTTTTCTGTGTTTCGCACGCTTTTTGACTGCTTGCTTTTTCGGCTGCTGTTGTTTTTCGACTATGCTAGAGACGTATTCTGCACGGGCCTGTCCGTTGTTTGGTAGACCATGAGCATCGAGAAATTGCTGGAGCTTCTCCATCTCTATAGGCACGTCAACGAAGTCCAGACCCGTAACTTTTAGTGTTGTGCGAAACTGTTCTGCTACCTGTAGCCATTCTTCCCAGGTTGGCTCCAGATCATCTACATCCTCTGCCACGGTCAGTAGTTTGGCATATTCCTGCGGTGTATAGGATGCGATGCCCAGTGCAAGATCACTTGACTTCTTAGGCATCATGCCACTAGAATCACTTATGCCAGAAGGTATGGAGGGCGATGCCAGGCGGTTCCTTTTTCTTTGATCCGTATGAGGATACTGCAATGTGTGAGGATACTGCGATAGTTTAGGCGGTTTCTGTGGCGTGTTCATGGCGAAGCTCCTTTCTTAGCATACGGCGTGCCGCGACGGCAACCGGGTCAACTCCTAATTGTGCCAGGCAATCGCGTGTCGCACAGCCCTCTGGTGTACCTAACTGATGATCGCGATAGAAGCAAGGCATACAGGGTAGGTCGAGGTGTACGATGCTGGTCTGCTTGCTATGGGGATCGCCTGTATATGGTCCCCAGGCTTTGTAGTTCGAGAGTCCAAAGATGCCAACCGTTGGTGCACCCACGGCGGCTGCGATATGCATAAGTCCTGCATCATTGCCTACAAAGACGTCTACCAGTTCCAGTACCGCTGCTGCGACTTTGATGTTGCCCTGACCAGCGAGACTACGCGCAGCTATGGGTGATTGTAGCTGGGCTATGATGTGTTGATGCAGCGCGGCCTCTTCGGGACCTCCCAGCAGCAACAATTGTCCACCAACGTCATGGTAAAGCCTATCGGCCAATTGCGCAAAACGCTCTGGTGCCCAGCGGCGGGCAATACTGTAGCCTCCGCTACCAGGATGCATGGCGATGATCGGACGGGTAATGCTGTCTGGTGTGGTGTTCCCATAGACGATCTGGCGTGCTTGCTGCCTCTCCGTCTCACTCAGAGGCAGTTCCAGGCGTTTATTGTTGATACTAGCACCAGCGGCTACTGCTATAGCCTGCGCATATTCGGATTCGTGCCTGGCTTCGAAGCCCGCATCCTGGACGCGTACGTTGAGAAACCAGCCGTGTCCGTTGTCCAGTCCAATGCGCCATTTTGCGCCGGTGGCACGCATGAGGAGCTGATGTTTCAGGCGTCCAAAGGGCAAGGTAAGATGGTGCAGCAGAAGCACGGCGTCGTAGTGACCGCTGCGCAACGTGCGCCAGAGTGTTTGTAAGGGGAGTAAAACCTGTGGTCGGCGCATCACGTGCTTAAGATCGTCGAAGAGATACTTATTCAGTACAATCGTATTGTTGATGATGTTCCAGTTGTCAAGCAGTCCCGCAGATTCAGGCGTGACGAGCAGATCGATGCGCGCCTGTGGATAGGACTCGCGCAATGCACGTAAAGCAGGTGTTGCTAACAAGAGATCGCCAATGCCCGCAAGTTTGACGACCAGAATGTGAGCGTCAGCCGGTAGTGTAATCTGTGTGCGTTTCACTCGTGTACCTCTTGCTTTACCGCCAGATGTGTTTGCTCGTTCAGCTTGTTGTGTACCACTTTGAGTACCTGCTCCGGCGTAATATCTTTCATACATTGTGTGGTGTAAAAACGGCAGTCTGCGGGACCATCCTGCGCAGTATAACAGGGACTACACCAGATGTCGCTACGCAGTATGCTGGCGTAAGGGCTGACAGGACCACTCATGACTGGATCTGTCGGTCCATGAATGGCGATGAGTGGCGTCCCGACGGCGGCTGCAATGTGCATTGGTCCACTATCTCCGCTAATGAGCAGCGCCGCCTGCTGAAGCAGGGCCGCGAGTTGCGACAGACTCGTCTGGCCTGCCAGGTTGAATGGTTGTTTATGGGTCCGTTGTGTGATGGCCTCGATGAGCGGGAGATCGTCGCGCGTGCCGGTGAGCACGATATTGGCACTATCTTCTGCTATGAGCTTATCGATCAGGCGCGCCCAGTAAGGAATGGGCCAGCGCTTGGATTGGCCGTTATTGGAGCTGACGTGGCAGGCGATAAGTGGTTTATCGAGGGCTATACCTGCTCGTTGTAACAGTTCTGCGGTGTCTCTGCTAACCTCGGGCGCGACGTAGAGGTGTGGGATACGATCTTCTGGTGTGATACTGGCACCGGCGGCCTGGGCCAGCCGTAGGCAGTAATCAACCTCGTGCAGGTGATTCCCGCTCTGCCAGTGTGCGCCGGGCACCTCATCGGTCATAAAGCCTGGATAGCCCTCGCGAGCAAAGCCGATACGTCGTGGCGCGCCACTGATCACTGCGAGTATGGCGGCCCAGGGACCAAAGACACTGACGGCAAGATCGTAGTGTCGCGCGTGTAAATGCCGCCATAGGGCACGTAGCTCACGCCAGGATTGCAGTTTGAACAGAGCTTTGGGGCGTCGCCAGATATTGGGATCGTAAGGAATGACTTCCGCAAGATCTGGATCGTGCATAACCACTTTGGCGCTGGATGGTATGGCGAGTAAATCAATCTCGGCCTCGGGATACGTGCGTTTGAGCAGGTGTACAACGGTCAATGAAAGCACCAGATCGCCGATCAGGTCAACGCGTAGTACTAAGATGCGCCGTGGCTGAAAGCTCTGCGGGGTGAGTGCGATTTTATGGCGTCCAGAGCGGCCCAGTCGCAGTAGAGTCCCAAGAATGCTCATGAGGATGAAGATGCCGCTGAGCAAGATGCGCTTGCTCGTGCGTACGCTAACATTGCGGAAATCGCGTCGTGCGTCCGGGCGCAGTGGGTAGCCGAAATCATCTCGTTGTGGAAGTGATGTATCTGTCATCTGTTATCCTGCCATTGAGTGTTGCTGATTGTCATTATAGGGATATTGCTACAAAGTTGCAATCTTCTGTGCCGATGGAGGTTGTTTAGAGGTTTAGTACTCATCAGGTCGTGTGGCTTGTTCTAGTGCAGCGAGATAGCTGAGCGCTTGCTGCGACGAAGTTCCGCACATTTCTTCGGTTGGTCGCAAAAGATTACAAATAGCTGGACGCTCGGGTTTGCCAAAGAGTTTGCAGCGATTGTCGGGGGTAAGTTGAACGCAACGTATACCTGCAGGTTTGCCGTTTGGCATACCAGGGATAGGAGATGAGATTGAGGGAGCAATACAGCAAGCTCCACAGCCAACTCTACATTCCATTTGTAATCTCATTTTTGCTATTTTATCATATGAAGGGCATAGAAAACTATCCCAAAAGTGGCAATGGGGACGTTTTCTCTCACGAGAGGATACAACAGGGCCATAAAATGGCCGGTTGGCTTCACTGGCGAGATAGTGGTATCTGCATATCTATCACGTAGAGTGAGCTGTCTGGTATGCAAATGGTTGTCTGGTATTCAGCACCCAGGATTATCCCCCTACACCTTATCCGGGAGCATCGGTCGCGGTTTCCCCAAAGCCGCGACCGCTCTTTCAGTGTGAGTAACGTTCCTAATAAATGTTATCATGTACCGCATCTCATCGCCTTTCTTAGATAGGGTTTCAGCTCGCTTTTTGTCAATAGCGAGCTGAAATCGGACACACTCTTATAAAAAACAGGCGTAATAACTGCTTCTATTACATGCATATGTCAGTCAAAACAGGTACCAATTCTGGCTATAGAGCCTAGCTTTTACAAGGCAGTATACCGATAGAGTGGTATGATAAAAACACATGGTAAGGATCTACTAAAGAATAATAAAGAAGAGAGAGCCGTACGCAATGCAACAGATGCTATCAAACCGACAAAAGCAGAATAATAGCAGTAATCAGACACATACTATGATTATTACAGCTATCACCCTCTTTGCTCTTTCCGGTCTTATCGTAGGACTTGCAGTGGGAGCATTCATGCGTACGCAGCGTCCTCAAACACCTACAGTTGCCAAAGATAAAACTGCTCCTACAGCAACGCCCGAGCCGACGGCAACCCCTAAAACAACTGTCCAGGCTCAGGCGATTGGTTGCCCGGCGATGACGATCAGCGCGTATGAGCAGGTAGCAGGTAGCGCCACCACGTACACTGTTACTGCGCAAGTAAGGGATCGCTCTGGCGGCGCAGCATGTAGTCAGCAGAACAAACCTCTGGCGGTTACAGGTGTGACCTGTAAGATCTGGCTGGTAAAAGTTCTCCCGACTAATAAGCAAACTTCGTTCCCTAATGATACGGACAACCTTTTAAAAGGCGATGTTGCCCACTTGACTGGCTCATTGACTATAACGGAAGCTGGAGGCGATGCTCGCCCTGAAGTGACTGGCTTGCAGTTCTCTGCTGGTACGTCGCAAACGCAGACATGTAATAATCAGGGCCTCGGTACATGGCAATATACCATATCATCCCAGGTACCTGCTGGCAGATATAGCTTGCTGGCGCTGACTGACTGGAGCGGCTACTACAATTGGAGCTGGATCGATATTGCCGTCTCGCAGCAGTGATGCCCTACCAAACATCCTATTCCTCTACTCCTCTTTAGAAGGCTTTGTCGTAGCGTGCTATACTGTAGCTTGCGTATGCATGAATGCTTCTACTTTTCTTGAGAGAGAGCAAAAAACCTTCACTACTAGTGCTGGCAGGTGTTATGAATATAACCGTCGCATATTTTCATTCTTTTTTCCATCCAGAGATCGTGAAACGCGATTTTGAGCAGATCCGTGCCTCCGGTGCCGGAAATATCGTCTATGCTCTGCACGAGCAAGAAGAGCCACGCTGGCCGCGCGACCTGGAACGCGGATTGCGCCAGGCCCAGGACGCAGGTTTGAAGGTCCATTTAAGTCTTGGACGCTTCGGCAATTTGTTTGCTGGCCCGACATTCATGCCTAGCTGGTACACATTCCATAACGCTCGCTCATTGGTGAAAGACCGCCATGGGCGAGACCATGATATGTCTTGCTTCAATCATGAAGACTTCCGCTCCTGGCTCTTTAAAGAAATAGTCTATTATCTGTCTACCTATCCTATTAGCGGCATTCTCATCGATGAACCACGTACCCCAGATATTACCTGCTTTTGTTCTGTGTGTCGTGCGCTCTGCCCGGACATCACTGACTTACAGCACTTTCGTCGCCGCTCGCTGATCAGTTTCTTTCATGAGCTGTTTGCCTGTGTCAAGCGTACTAACGCGCGCGTGAAAACCTCTCTTGTGCTCCTACCACAGGATCTAGGACTGGCTGAGGAACTGGCGACGATTCCGTATCTGGATACACTTGGTTGTCACATGTTCTGGCAATTGCTGAACGAGGATGTGACGAGAGTAGAGCAATGGGCAAAAACAGCGGTTGATAGCGCACACACTGGCGGCAAACGTAGCCAGCTCTGGTTGCAGAACTTTAATCTCGATGAGCATAATGAGCCACTTTTAGAGCAATCATTCAACGGATTACTGGCCGCTGAGCCGGATGAGATGGCCTGCTACTATTTCTGGCGCAACAACGCAAATCCCGAGCAGGTCTGGCAGAAGACACGCGACCTGTTGCGACATATTCCCCGCCGCCAACTCTATTGGCAATCAACACTTTCACGCATCCCCGTACCTCAGAAGCAGGAGTCTGGTAGCGGCGAAAACGCGTAGAGCCTTCTTTTGCGACAGTCGTGATCATCCACCGCAAAAGTTCGCGCCCTACGCGCTCACATACACCAATCACACAGACTAAGCTCGACGCCCACCTGGTAAAGATGGCGTATCTTTATCCTTATCGTCCTGGTAGGTCTTCTCCAGCAGTTCGCGTAACGCCTGGATCTGCTTGCGCGTCGCCTCCAGATCCTTGCTCGCTGTGAGAATCAGCGCCTGCACACCAAGCGTGCTGATAGTGTATGCGTCAGCCTCGGTCAGATTGCCTGTGACATTGAGGAATGCCGGATAGCGCACCGCTTCGCGCACCGCACGGTAGCTCAGGACTTCTTCGATGCTCATTGCGCCGATCCTTGCAGTCAAACCAAAGTCCAGCAGGACAGCCGCGATACCATCAAAGGCAACCAGATTGCGAATGTAGAGAGGATAGATCTCCTCTTTGCGCATCGGCACAATGACGATCTTTTCGATATCCTTGGTCTCTAATGCTAACAGACGGGCCGGAGCAGTAAAGGGCAGAATGATATATTGTATGCCCTGATCTTTGAGCTGTGCAATGCTCTCGCGATCCAGATTGTCCCAACCGCTAGTAATATTTAAGCCAGTCACCAGAGACTTGTTGCTCGCTTTAGCGGCATCAATTTCATCCTTCACCGCCTCAAGCGCAGCCTTATCTTTGCCGTCCCAGTGGAAGAGCAAACCATCTGCGCCCGCTTTCAATATCGCTTCTGCGCTTCCGGCAATCACCTGGGAGATCTCGACAACCAGAGCCGACGAGCGGGTCTTGAATTCGGACCGATTTTTGCCCAGGAAGCCCATGCCTCCACTGCTCTGTGCCCGGCGTGCCTGCGTAAACAAATCTTGCAGTTTAGCCATTGCTCATATTTCTCCTTATCATCATACATAATAGTTATGTGTTGGCTCATGCACGAGTATAAACATCTCGTGGCGGATAGGTCGGGCATAGAGAAGAGTTTAGCGAGGGGTTTCTCTGCGCGTTCCAAACACTATCTGAGTAGAAAGGTTAGTTTATTATAGCACTTGCTCGACCGCAGCGTCAGCCAATCCCACCTGACCAGCTAGATGCTGAAATTTCCTTGAGGTAATGATACTCTTCTGTTCATTTTCTTGTATACTCTTGCTTCTGTTGCATGTATCAATTATAATGGTCCATGCTCCTGTCTGTTAATTTATATTGCCTTGCATTCAGATGAGCAATATGCAAAAGCATATTGCTAGCAACGAGAGTGGCGTTTCTGAATGCCTATGGGTTTAGTGCTTGGCATGGAGCCGTCAATTTGTGCGGAAGGGTGTTATGTTGCAAGAAGTTGTTGATGATTATATTGCTGCTCTCTCGAAGAGAAAATTTGAACGTAGTGGTAGCCCGAATACGGCCATGGCCTACCGCAACGATCTGAACCAGTTGTGTGGTTACATTATGTCGCAAAAGGTGGAAGACTGGTCACAGGTCACGCGTGAACAGATCGCCGCCTATCTGCTGGAGATGCGCGAAGGGCAAGCCTATCGACCAGCAACCATTGCCCGCAAGATTGCTGCCTTTAAGTCTTTCTTTCGCTACCTCCATGAAAAAGGTCTGATTGATCCTGACCCCGTGGAGCATATCGACACACCACGTATCCAGAAGGGTTTACCGCAGATCTTGAGTCCTGAACAGGTCAACAGGCTGTTTGCGCAGGTCGCAGAAGATACTCCCGGTGGGTTGCGTGATCTGGCAATGTTGCATGTCTTGTACTCAACCGGCATGCGCGTAACCGAGCTAATCTCGCTCAATATGGCTGACTTTCAGCCCGAACAGGCAACGATGCACTGTCCGGCCAGCGGTCGTCAGGCGAAACGAGATCGCATACTGCCTTTGTCGGTGGCGGCCCTCGATGTCACTTTACGCTATAGAGAACAGGCGCGTTCACATTTTTTGCGCTCAGCAGAAGAAACTGCGCTGTTTCTTAACCATCATGGCGAGCGTTTAACGCGCCAGGGTTTCTGGCTGATCATTAAAGGCTATGCGAGACAGGTGGATATTATGAGCATCACACCCCATATGTTACGGCACTCGTTCGCTATTCTGATGCTGAATGAAGGTATGGAATTGCGCTCTGTGCAGCAACTATTGGGTCATGCACATATTTCCACGACTCAAATCTATAGTCAGATGGCCCATATTCGTCCTCCAGGAGCTGACTGTGGTTCTCAAACATAGTAGTAACAGATGCTAACTGGCCGTACTGAAGTGTCTATGCCTGCTAAATAGACATATGCCTTCAGCGCTATATATTGCCTTGCATTTGAATGCATATGAGTAACACATGTCCAATATGTGCTATGCTATAGAAAACATGGCACTATTTCCTTGCATTTAGATGCGTATTCGTGCAAAAACCAGATGACGCGTAATACGCATCTAAATGCATGTAGCGCTCAGGAGCCACAAAAAAAGATGCTTTACGATCAAGTTGTCGCGGCTACAACAGCAATCCAGGCACAGAGTACAGTGGAACCTGTACTGGCCTTGATTCTCGGTTCAGGTCTGGGGGATCTGGCGAACGAGCTACAAGATGCTGTAGCAATCCCTTATACGGAGATTCCGCACTTCGCTCGCTCAACTGTTGCGGGACACGCGGGACGCCTGTTGATGGGGACACTAGAGGACGTGCCTGTGGTAGCAATGCAGGGGCGTTTCCATCTCTACGAGGGCTATACAGCTCAGACTGTGACGTTGCCGGTGCGCGTTATGCGGCAGTTAGGAGCACAGACCCTCATCGTGAGTAATGCGGCTGGTGGTGTCAACCCTGCCTACCGTCCAGGCGACTTTATGCTGCTGCGGGATCACATTAACTTCCCTGGCATGGCGGGCATGGGTCCACAGGTGGGAGCATACGATGAGCGTCTGGGTGGTGAGCGCTTTCCGCCAATGGCGAAGGTGTATGATGCGGAGCTACGCACGCTGGCCCACACTGTAGCGCAGGCTCATCCGGGTATAACGCTGCACGAGGGTGTCTACACATGGCAGGTGGGGCCGACCTACGAGACTCCTGCGGAACTGACTTTTTTGCGTATCGTTGGTACAGACGCTGTGGGCATGTCCACCGTACCTGAAGCCATCGTGGCGCGTGATATCGGTATGCGCGTGCTTGGACTGAGTCTGATCACCAATACCGCCACCGGCAACGAGACGCAAGAAGTGAACCATGCCGCAGTCTTAGCCGCTGCAGACGCGGCACGTCTCAACTTCTCGACGCTGGTGCGCGAGATCGTACGTGCCATAGCCCGACCATCAGCAAGCTAACGCTCTTGTTCTGCTTGCTATATAACTATGTTGTTTGCTATGATTTTTAATTGATTGATGAAAAATGTTCTCTTTTTAGAAGGTGATATTCGTAGCAATAGCTGAAAGATAGATGCTGATAAAGTAGAACTGCTTCTGTATGTACCTTTTTCGCCTGATATGGGAGATACTATAATGGAGCAACGCATATTTCATTATAAATTCACGCATGTCCCCTGGTGGATCGTATTGATCCAGGGTGGGATTGTCTCTCTTGTTGGTTTGCTGCTCATCTTTTTGCCGCGCCATTCAATTGTGGTGTTGTTTCAGTTACTTGGCCTCTACTGGTTTGTTTCTGGCATACTTTCGCTGACGAGTCTGGTGGTGCACCGGTCAGCAGGTCATTGGAAGCTGATCGGCAGTCTTCTGGGGATCATTGCGGGTGTGATTGTCTTTCTCTATCCGCACTGGCGCAGCTTTGTGCAATCTCCGCTCACAGTTTTTCTACTCCTGGGGGCCGTAGGCGTTGTGTATGGCGTCATCCAGATTATCCAGGGATTTCGTGAGGCTGATCTTGGGCCGCTTGCATTGGGGTTGGTGAGTGGTATTCTTGGCATTATCCTCCTGCTCGCATCGCCGATTCTGGCTGTCGTCGTACCGGCGATTGCCTTCTCCGTGATCATTGTGCTGGGCATTTGTTGTTTTATCGGGGGTATCTTGTTGATAGCCCTGGCGTCGCGCTTACGTCATCGCAAGCACATGGCAGCAACGATGCGCTCACCCCAGATATGACCGGTCTGTGGCAGACTTGACAAGCTCCTCGTTTGTAGGCACAATACAGGCATGAGTTATTCACAAGACATTTCGATGCCGAGCGAGAGCTATTTCGTGCGTTCATATGCCAAGATTAATCTGACATTGGACGTTTTAGGACGACGGCCGGATGGTTATCATGAGCTGGCAACGATTATGCAAACGGTCGATCTCTATGATACTATCTGCCTGACTGCCACGGATGATCAGCGTGTGCATATCATTTGTTCACAGGCTGAACTGAGCAATGACGATAATCTGGCTGTACGGGCGGCACAGGCTCTGCGCCAAGGCCTTGGGCTGACCCGGGGACTGTGTATTGAATTGCAGAAACGCATTCCCGTCGCGGCTGGATTAGGCGGCGGAAGTAGTAATGCGGCCAGTGTCTTGCTGGCACTGCAACGCTGGTGGCAGCTCCCGTTGTCGCCTGAGGATATGCTGAACCTGGCTGCTGCGCTTGGCTCGGATGTGCCATTTTTCCTGACGGCTGGCCTAGCATTGTGTGAGGGACGCGGAGAACGCGTGACACCGCTGGTCGCGCACTGGCCCTCGGCTTTGCGCTGGTTGCTCCTGCTCAAGCCAGCTATCGCTGTCTCTACCCCTACCGTCTTTCGCAGTCTGCCTGCCAGCGATTATACAGATGGTCGTTGCAGTCGTAACGTCCGTGCCGCCTTACAAGCTGAGAGTCCACTGCGTATGGAGGATGTACATAATGGTTTGGAGCGCGGTGTGCTGGCACGTTACGCGCAGGTGGCTCAGGCACGCGAGGATATGTTACGTGCTGGAGCCTCTTTTGTGCGACTTTCGGGTAGTGGGCCAACGCTCTTCGCGCCTTTCTCCGCGCTCGCCGAGGCTGTGCAAGTGGAGCAGCGCCTGCGTGCTCAGAGCTATGAACTCTACCTGACACGAGCCGTCTATCCGAAAAATGAATATGGGTTTTAGCTCGACTTCCCCCGAGAGCTTTGCTATAATAGAAAAGGTTCACAGGATGTATCGAACAGTGCGTACTTAAAGGAAAAGAGACATGAACCTTTGGGATTCAGTGCATCGCAGTTTGGAGAAGGCTTCCCAGGAAGCGGGACGCATCGCCCGTGTACAACGCACCCGTTCTCATATCGACAAAATGTCGCACCAGATTGAGGCACAGGAGACTGCTATCCTCAATAAGGTGATGGAATTGTTTACCTCCGGCAGGCTGACACAAAACGAACTTATTCCAATCTGCCAGGAGCTGATAGATTCTCAACAACAGCTATCCCAGGCGCAAAATGAGCTGAAACAGTTGCAAAGCCAGGGATCAGCTCCAGTGCCAGCCAATCCTTATATAACGACGACGGATATGTATACGCCACCATCATTACCGCCCCCTGGCTATCAGCCTGCCTATGTTGATAAGACGATGCCCGCAACACCGCCTCCGCCACCGGGTGTTGAGCCACTGAACGTTGCTTCCCAGGAGACGTTGATCTTGAGCGCAGATACAATACTTCCTCCACCACCTCCGCCCCCGTCAGTAGCAGACAAGCGACTGTGTACTACCTGTGGGACCGAGGCGTTGCCGGAGAACCAGTATTGCCACAATTGTGGTGCGTTGCTGCAACTGCCTGGGTCCACTCATTTGCCGACAGTACGCGCTAGCTCGTCTCTATCGCTAGAGCGTGCCGACGAAGAAACGGCGCGTAGTGAGCTTTCTCCGTCGCCAGCGGAAGCGGAAGCGGAGACACCAGCACCTGAAGAGCATGGAGGAAACTAACTCTGCGCCAACATATGATTACTGCTGTGTGTATCCTATTACGGCTGCCCTTTGCTCTGCTGGACAGCGTACGGAAGCCGTTCGTGCGTCGTAACTGGCAGCATCCGCGCTCGATTGTGGTCATCAAGCCGTGCTGTATCGGCGACGTTATTATGACAACGCCCCTGCTGGAGGTGCTTCAGCGCAACTATCCCGCTGCACGCATCACGTATGTGGTGGGCACATGGTCCGAAGTGGTTGCTGAACATCAACCGAGTGTTGCCAGCGTGATTGATTGTGGTACAGTTGGTATTCCCGGTCGCTACAGTCTGAAAGCGTATTTGAAGCTGGCGCAGCGTCTGCGCCGTCAGCATTTTGATCTGGCCTTTGTGCTTGATCGATCCCCTATGCTCACGCTCTTACCCTGGCTGGCGGGGGTAGTGCGTCGTGTTGGTCCTGATAGCCTGGGACGTGGCTTCTCGTTGACCGACCGCGTGCCTGTTTCGACTGCGCGTACTCAACTCCAGCATCAGGTTGATATTTATCTCGATCTTGCGCGCGCGCTGGGTCTCGCGGTTGATCATCCGCGTATGCACTTTGTACCAACCACCGAAGAGCGCCAGCGCATATACACATCGGCCACATCGGCGCGCAAGCAGGTGGCTGTCTTTCCTGGCGGAGGGAGCAATCCGGGTATGCAGCTTACTGCTAAGCGCTGGCCGCTGGCACTGTATCGGGAGCTTGTCGGGAAACTCGTCCATGAGTTAGATGTGCAGGTATTGCTGATCGGCGGACCGGATGATGTGGCGCTGAACCAATCGCTACTGGATGGGCTGACGGTGCCTGCTGGTATGGTCGTCAATCTGGCGGGACAGACACCATTCGGGCAGACGGCGGCGCAGATTGAGCATTGCGTGCTTTTTATCGGCAATGATAGTAGTCCGATGCACCTGGCGGCAGCGGTGGGCACGCCGGTTATCGCTATCTTTGGTCCCACCAGTCCACAGGAGTATGGTCCTTACGCGCTGGACGATCCACAGCATATTGCTATCTGGCGACATCCAACGGGTCAACCCTGTTTCTTCCTGGGCAAGATGCAAGCCTGCGCGAAGTGTACGTGCATGCAGTCGGTGACGCTGTCGGATGTATGGGACGCGGTGCTACGCCTGATTCCCAATGCGCAGAGTAGTGAGGTTGTCTCGTGAAACGCCTGTTGCGTACACTCATACTAGCGCTTGTGCGCATCATTGGTGCACCAGGAGCATACATGGCCGCGCGTCGGGGGTATCAGCGGACAATCCAGACTCCGCGCATCCTGCTCATCCGGCCTGACCACGTGGGCGATCTGGTGATGACGACGCCTGTGCTGCAAGCGCTGAAAAGTGCTGTCCCTGCTGCACAGATGACGATGCTGGTCGGACCCTGGTCGAGCGATGTTGTGGCGCGTCACACGGCCATTGATTATCTGATAGCTTGCCCATTTCCGGGCTTTCAACGTGCTGCACAGCAGGCCCTGACGCCATACAAGTTGCTATTCAGTATGGCGCGACAACTACGGCGTGGCAATTATGATGTGGCAATTAATTTGCGCCCCGATTTCTGGTGGGGAGCTACGTTACTCTATCTGGCGTGCATTCCTCGGCGCATTGGCTACGCGCTGCAACCCGGTACGCCTTTTCTGACCCACGCTTTACCCTTTCCTGCGGCTGAGCACGCGACGAGGTCTAATCTGCGTCTTGCCAGCGCGGGACTCCAGGCCCTGGGCTACTCAACGCTTGTTGAGCCATATACGCCTGAACGCTACCCGTTGTTCTTTACGCCGACGGTAGAGGAACGCTCGTGGGTTGCTGAACGTCTGCAAGCTGCCGGTATCGATGAGCAGGCACCAATCGTTGTCATTCACGCTGGTACCGGGGGAGCAGTCAAGCTCTGGCGTAACGCGGGCTGGTCACATATCGCCGATGAGTTGGCGACAAAGGTGCTCTTGCCGCAACCGGCTCATATTATCTTGACTGGTAGCTTGTCCGAACGACCGATGCTGGAAGAGATTGCACTCGGTATGCACGTTGCGCCTGTGCTGATAACGGATACTTCGGTTGGACAACTGGCGGCATTGTTGGCCCGTGCTCAGCTTGTACTGGGTGTTGATAACGGTCCATTGCACCTGGCCGCTGCACAAAATACGCCTTCGTTGCGGCTCTTTGGTCCGACTGATACGCATATTTTTGGTCCGTGGGGCGATCCCGAGCGGCATCGTGTGCTCGCCTCGACGCAGCGCTGTCCGACCTGTCCCGCGCTTCCCTGTGGACGCCTGGATTTCCAGCCCGCTGAACTGGCTGAGCATCCCTGTGTGCGCCTGATCAGCGAGCAGCAAGTAGAGCAGGCGATTACAAAGCTTGTGGGCAAGATGTCATCAACGCGTTTGTGACTGCTCGCACCAATCTGATCCTGGCCTCCGGCATTACTCCTTTGGTGCTGCGGGCGTTGCTTCCTCGGCGCATCTTCTGAGGGCTAGCAAGGACCAGCGCAGAAAAAAAAGTCCACCACTGAAAAGTATCAGTTCGATCAACCAGCAGAGAAGCCAGTCGGGTCTGATGGGGATCGTATCCGTTGCGAGCAACTCGGTCTGCAAGGTAAAGAGTAACAGGCTGAAGAGCATGCTGCCGACGCTGGCTATCAGGATAACCAGATAGAAGCGTCGGCGAACTATGCGCATGTGCTCAAGGACCAGGCGACGGTTATCTCTGGCTAGTACCCATAAGTGCTGCTCTTGCATGGCGTCCCCCTTGATTCTTGCGAAATACAGCGATCTACGGCATACTCTCAATGGTTGATACTAATGATCTGCTTGAGAGCTAGCTTCTCTACTTATAACGTGCTAGGGCCAGGAAATACTTCTCTACCGATGCTCCTCGACTGCGGAAAAGGCGTTGCTGCCCTGAAACGGGTAAAAGGCCATTTCAATATTACGAGTGTGCGTTGTATTCGGTGAGCCCCCTCGTTGAGTCACTATTCTGACTGATCACGGTTCTGAGGTTGCCTGTTCTTTATATCTTCGTGTCCTTTTTTCCTCTCTTCTAGTTTTTTCTCTTGTTTCTCTAGGCTTTCCTTTTGTTCCTTTAGTTCCTTGTTCTCTTTATTTAACTGAATAAGTGTACTCCTTAGTTCCAACCGTGCAGATCTTTGTGCAGCTTGATCTGGGTTAGAATATGCCTCCCTTTTATCTTGTTCGTATTGCTCCCACTTTCCCGTTAGTGCAGTTTCATCTCGATAGTATTGCTCCCACTCTAGCACTAAACTAGCGCTCTCCTCGTTTATCTGCTCTTCGGTCTTATCTCCGAGCGCATCCTGATAACCACTGAGGGTGAGGGGGCGCTCATCTCCTCCTCCACGTAGCCTCAACACTTGATGGGAGTTTCCTTCTGTGACGGGTCGTTCTTTTCTTGCGACCTTTGTCATGTCGAGGGCTGAGGGAGCTTCCTGGCTTTCCTGTGACTTATGGGTTTCGCTTGTTTCGTGCAACATAAAGAATACCTCTCTTCTTCATTTCACTCACTGATCTTCAACTGCTTATCTTAACAGCCACTCTGCTCCAATCATTCTCCCTCTTCCCAACGCTTATGACAATCCTCTTACAGGGTCAATTTAAGCTTTGAAGTTTCCTTCTGCGGCTGGTTCTGCATAGCTCACGAATTGCGCAAAGAGTTTATTGAAGAGCTAATCCTGATCTGATGAACGAAAGTCGCTCAGAACCAGACGTTAAGTCAGTGAGAGGTGGCAGCAACAGCGGGGTGAAGAGCAACAAAGACAGAAAGTAGGAAGAATTAGGGGAGGTGGCTTCGTGGCTGGGCTGGGCTGGCTCTAGATGCACGGTCGATCCGTTGGTTGCGTAGCAGCTGCATACAGGCTCGACGATGCTGTCTGCGACTCCAATCACACCACGAGCAAGGGAGCTGCCCCAATCTGGTACGCGCTACGCTGGATACACCTTCAACAATTCGCAGGGGCCGCTCTGCTGGGTTATGTGGTGCTCGCAGCGATTAGCTTGTTCATAGGTGGTATCGTGCTCCGTTCACTTGTTGCACTCTGGCAGGGCAATTTCCTGCCCGCTCCAGCAGCTCCTAACTGAGTCTTGGCTCGCGCCTGGGAGGGCTTTTGGGTCGAGTGTGGTGATGAGATTTGCCAGAAGAAAGCGGCCCTGTCTTCGCTCTTGAGCTGCGCAATAAGGCGTGCGATGTCTTGCTCTTGCAAGGATGCTGTGTAATCTGCCAACTTGAATGCTTTCAAAGCGAAATATACTCAGCGCTATCCTGAAGCGGTACAGGGCCTGGTTGAAGATGTGAACGGATTATCTTAACGAAGCTTCCATTCCAGACGGACAGCTCCATCTAGCCTGATTACCTCGCCATTGAACATTTCGTTCTCCATGATATGTTTCGCCAGAGCGGCATACTCGTCTGGATGACCGAAGCGTGGCGGAAAAGGAATCTGTTGACGAAGTGAGTCACGTATGAACTCGGGTAAGCCTGTCACCATAGGCGTCGCGAAGACTCCAGGCGCAATCGTCATGACGCGAATGCCATAGTGCGCAAATTCGCGGGCCATCGATAACGTCATGCCAACGATACCACCCTTCGAGGCCGAGTACGCAGCCTGCCCAATCTGCCCATCGAAAGCGGCAACTGAGGCGGTATTGATGATAACACCACGTTCACCATTAGCAACAGGCTCGTGCTTTACTATTGCCGCAGCAGCCAGCCGAATGACATTAAATGTGCCAATCAGATTGACGCTGATAACTTTACTGAACAGGGCCAGGCTGGCCGGTCCATTTTCACTCAGCATGAGTTCTGCCGGGGCAATGCCCGCGCAGTTGATGACTCCGTGAAGCGCGCCGAAGGCATCCAGGGCAACGTTAATCGCAGCCTGCACATCGGCTTCTTCCACGACATCGGCTCTCACATAGCGTGTAGCTGAACCTAGTTCTTGCGCCAGCGCGTTCCCTGCCTCGTCGTTAAGATCAACAATGACGACGTGCGCTCCACTCTGTACCATCAGCCGTGCACACGCGGCACCCAGACCCGACGCACCACCTGTAATAAGTACCGTTTTATTGGGTAGATCCATACTATGGTCCTTTCTGTCTCATTGCATCAGCGCAATGCTCTACAAAAAATAGTGCTACATTGATTATATACCACACAAGGAGTACAGAAGCCACTCAGGTACCTCACCAGCAATAGTTTACAAGGATGTTCAGTGCTTCTCGCAACTTTCGTGATACAATAGAGACTAGGAAAGATAGAGATGAGCGATTTTATTGAGCATATGCGACGTGGATTACTGCTGCGTTGTCCCGTCTGTGGACAGGGCAAGCTGTTTCGACGTGGCTTTAAAATGTACGAGCAATGTCCCGTCTGTCATTTTAGATTCGAGCGTGAAGAAGGATACTTTAGCAGCGCTATGGCTATCGATCTGGTCCTTAGCGAACTGATTGTGGCAGCGGCAATCATTCCAATTGCCGCTGATGTCAACATTCCTGTGCTGCCGGTTCTACTAATTGGAGCACCATTTCCTTTCATTTTGCCCGTTCTCTTCTACTGGCACAGTCGCAGTATCTGGATGAATATGGACCATTTCTTGAATCCAGCGCTGGGACAGGGTGCCCCTGATCCATCAACAACATATACGCACAAACCAGATTAAGCAAGCCATCCCAGCAGATCGCTCCTGCAATGCCGCGAGTACAGCGTTGAACTGCCATGTTTATCCTAAAATAGCTATGTTGCTTGCATAGATGGTTACAATATGGTTAAATGCCTGCAGTATGGTAGACAAATTACCCAAAGAGACAGCTCAACAACGTGCATATCGGGCATTTGAGGCATTGTTGGTAAGAGAAGATCGTAGTATTGATCTGGCACACGCAGCTCTTATCATTGCCAGCACCGAGTATCCAGACCTGGATAATGCATACTATTTATCGCAACTGGACGCGCTAGCGCGGCGAGTACGGGCGATATTGGCCTTACCAACGCAAGATATACTGCCACAATTGCCTGCCGAGGTTGATTTGCTCAGTGTTTTGCAAGCCATACATGCGGTGCTCGTTGATGAAGAGCATTTTCACGGCAATCAGCAGGACTATGATAACCCGCAGAATAGTTTTCTAAATCGGGTCCTGGAGGAACATACAGGCATCCCGATCACACTCTCGTTGCTCTACATGGAAGTGGGCAAACGCATAGGTATACAGCTTGATGGCTTCGGCTTCCCTTATCACTTCATGGTGGGATGTCATCTCCCACAGGGCATGGTCTATATCGATCCCTTTTATGACGGTCAGATCTTGAGTGCACGTGATTGTGCTGAGCATATTCGCCAGATTGCTCAGCGCCGTATCAAATTGCATCCCCACCACTTTGAGCCGGTAACACAACACCGTTTGCTTGTACGTATGCTTAACAATCTCAAGCATATCTATATCGACCAGGAGGACTTTGAACGCGCGCTCACAATCTGCGATCTCATCCTGCTACTTATGCCCGCTGAGGCACTGGAACGACGTAACCGGGGCTATCTCCACCTGCAGCTCAAACACTACGCGCGCGCCAAGTATGATCTAGCTACCTATTTAGAGTTCAGGCCACAGGCGGAAGATCGTTATGAAATTCAGAACTATCTCAGTGCTATTCGCCAGATTATGGCATTGATGAATTAGCGTTTCTGCTGTTTATTCCACTGTCAATTCCTACTCCACAGGCCCCGACGCTATGCGGGCACAATGGGCAAGAGCACAAACGAGGGATGGGCGGCGTCATGCAAAATGGTCTGTTGTGCTACTATGCCCGTTGTATCGCTGCCAAAAGCGTGTCCGGTATTCGGGTTGCGATCCCAGCGGGGGAAATTGCTGCTGGTAATATCCAGGCGGATACGATGGCCGCGCTTGAAGACATTGCTGGTGGCCCACAGGTCAATCTCGTAGGCATAAGCTGTACCAGGCTCGATCAGCGAGGACTCAGCGCTTTGAGCGAAATCTCGGTAGCGTGCCCGAATAATGCCATCAGTCAAATTCTGCGCGTAGCCGTCGGCGTGGACATCAACCAGACGAGCCACAAAATCAGTATCCGGGGCGCTCGAACTGGCCCACAGGTGCACCGTGATCGGTCCGGTCACTTCCATATCTTCTTCCAGCGCAGGCGTTGTATAAACTAACACATCCTCACGTTCCTCAGTTGGACGTTGATCGACGACACCCGCACGAAATTCCGGGGTCATCAGCAACGCTCCACCGCGCGTTATCACCGGATTGTTTGGATCATAGACATACTGGTCGGTTGTCTCTGCTTCTGGTACGCTGGTACTCAGCGTGCCATCTCCGCGCAGTGAGTTAGCGTGTCCGCTGCTATGCAGATAGTAGCGGGTCTCGTGGGCGCGAGCTAAAGGCCATTCGTACTCGTCGCGCCAGATGTTTGCGCCCATCACGAATAGCTTAATGGGAGCTTCATTGAGCAGGCCGGTATCAATGCCCTTCAGGAAATGGTCAAACCAGCGCAACTGGATACTCATGATATCGCTTTGCAAGTTGATCAGAGCAGGAGTAGAGGCGAAGCCGAAGTTCATGTCGCCAACCGGATTTGTCGATCCGACATGCACCCATGGACCAATCAATAAAGTACTCTGACGTGCTTCTGCTGTAGCGCCTTGCGCGCGCATCAGTCTAAAGTTTTCAAGTGTATCTTTCAGGAAGATGTCGTACCAGCCGCCGATATTTAATGCTGGCACGGTGACTTGCTGATGTTTGCCCAGGATTGTCACTGACTCAGCATGTACGCGGTCCATTGGATACTCGAATGCTTCAAAGAAAACTGGCGAGATGTCAAGCGCTTTCAGGGGAGCGAAATCTTTGAGTGGCAAAGACCAGTAGCCTTGAGGCCCTAAGTCATCCAATGTTCTAGCCCACTGGTAGACCGCCATGCCGAGGTTGCGCGGATCGGCGTTCGAGCGCGTGGCGACGCATAAGCACATTGATGCCCATTAACAAATGCCAGTTCGCAGGTATGCCCAGTTCCAGAGCGCCACCGCGAAACAATACACTATTAAGGGGATCATTCCAGGTCATATATGGAGCAAGCGCTTTGAGTGCAGGCGGCTGGTGGACGGCTGTCGCCCATTGGGTAAAGCCAAAATAGGAAGCGCCAAACATCCCCACATCTCCATTGCTGTAAGGCAAGCTTGCAGCCCAGGCAACTGTATCAACGCCATCCAGTCCTTCCTTGCGCATGGGGTCCCACTCACCCTCGGAGGCAAAGCGACCGCGTGTATCCTGGACGATGACCACGTAGCCACAGCGGGCTGCTTGTATAGTATCCAGCACACCAGGTGTCCCCGGCAAATCCTTTCCATACGGCGAACGCGTGAGCAGAACGGGCCATTGACCCTCACCTGCCGGTCGATAGATGTTAGCACGTAGGATCACCCCATCCCTCATCTTCGCAGGTACATCAAACTCAGTGATGACTTGTCGACCCTGTTGTAGCGACATAGACGGCTTTGCTCCTCTTCTTCAATGATCATTGGTAATATGCAGCCCCAAACGCCGCCTGGACACGGCTAGTCAGAGCTGATGGAACCAAATGGTACTTATGTATGTGTATCATACAACGTTAGCTCAATCATATGCGAACTCTCCTCGACGAAAATCTTTGTAAAAGCGCTCCTTGACACGAGTCCGCATCATTCGTTATACTCGTTGGTACGGGGTGGACGTTCCATCTGCTGATCTTCACTGTGATATTACCTTGCATTCAGATGAGAACTGTGTTCTGGCACAGTTCTAGCCACCTCCTCTCTGTCAGATGAGCCGAAGGCGCACTCTACTCAGTTAGATGAGCCGAAGGCGAGAGGCGACAGCCTCGTTTCTGGACTTTCTCAGAGGAGCCACGACAGTTGCTGATCCGTCTGGCTGACTGCAAGGAAGCAGCGTTGCCAGACGGATCAAGAACGCGTTTCTGAATGCATATGGGTATGAGCGTCTGGGTAGCATATAGAGTGGAACATATGGCACAAGAACAAGCTCTGGGGGCATACCTTGTCATCCAGAAAGGCTCTCTGGTTGGTAAACGCGTCGAGCTGTGGAAAGAGTGTACCACGATAGGTCGCAGCCGTGATAGCGATATCTTTTTGGAAGATATTACGGTGCATCGTAAGCAAGCCAGCATCCTCACGACGCATGCAGGCGGCTATGTCTTACGTGATGATCATGGAAGTGGCGATAGCTTTGTTAATGGCCGTCCTATTCGTGAGCAACTGCTGAATAGCGGGGATCAGTTGTCCTTTGGTAGTACACAGATGACCTTTTACGCGAACGAGGGCACTCGGCCATTCCAACTCCCTTCATCGCGTGGGCGTGAATTGCAGATTGGCAAGGTGCTTGATCCTCAGGCATCAGCCATTGCACGTCTGCAGGTTGCGGGTCCACATAGTAGTGTGCAAAGTATTGAGTTGCTTGCAGGCATGACGATAGGTCGTAGCCGAGAGTGTGATATCTTTTTGGAGGATCTGGCAGTCAGTCGGCATCACGCGACGATTCAGGAATTGGGACAACGTGAGTTTGAGATCGTAGATAATAGCTCGGCAACCGGCACGTTCATCAATGGTCAGCCAGTGAAACGCCACACGCTGCGAGAAGGCGATGTCATCCAGATTGGCATGACGAGCTTCACATTCTGTGTGACTCGTCCATCAGGCTCCCCGTCCCTGGAAAAGGGATAAGCTGGCCCTGTGATCCTCATATTGGATCATGAAACACTCATGCCTAATAGCTGGCTCAATGCGTGCTCACGTTCCGCGTACATATCAACCTCGCTGCCGTCTGGTTGACGAACTGGTGGCGCATAGGCTCGTGTGGCGCGTATGAATTGTCGTACCTCTTGCGGCATATCGTATCCATAATCCAGCTCATGCTGCCGTATTAGTGTGGAGGATATGTCGCGGTACTGCGCATTGAAGGGGAGAGCGTGGATACAACGGGCAAATAGCTCATTTTGTGGTTGATGCAGCAATGCATACATTTCACGCTCCCCCGCGTTCCCCCGTGGCGCAACGAGCAATTCCGCCAGCGAAAAGAGCGCGTGCAAGGCAACATCCCGATCATCATCGTAATGGGGATCGAGGATTTGTACAATTTTGTCAAAGCCCATCAGGAAGAGGATGCGTTTCACGGCGGGAAAAGAGTTGCGGACCGCTTGCGCCTGCTCCACATATAATCCACGATTGAAGAGCAGAATGCCCGCGTGTGGCAAACGACGCTGGAGCAGCGTCTGGAGCAGCAGAATACGGTCCAGTAATAATGGACGTTCAACCTTCTCTTTATCCACGGTATGCTTGCTAAATGCGGCATAGAGGTACATCGGTTCGTGTTGTCGGGCGTACTGTTGCGCTTGCTTTAGAAGTGCCAGGTGGGCAATTGTGGGTGGATTGAATGAGCCAGTGAACACAATAATGCTACCGCGTGGTTGTGGCGAGCCTGGTACAAGTAGGGATTGTGGACTGGACTCGGGATGCAGTTGGTCTAGCAACCGTTGTATGTGCTTGAGACGCTGCTGTGTATAGGCAGAAAGATACATCACTCAACCTCTTTATTTGACCTTCTTTTCACTTGACCACTATAAAATCTGCTGGCTGTCTTAACCATTGAGCAAGATCTGCGGTTAGATCTTCAGAAAAAGGCTCACTAGCGCATAAATCGAAATTCTCAATAGACTGCCACGTTTTTTTAGAGGAAGTTTTCCTTTCCACTCTCTGCCTGTTGCACCGTTCCTTATACCAGGAGCATGGACTGGTACCTTTTTGTAACGGCGTCCAGTTCCCTCTTCAACGTACTGGTACTCTTTCGCAGAACTCTCATCAGTCCACGGCACATAGGGGCAATTCCAGACATAGTTGTCGGATTTAGTGTAGAAAAGGATGTAATCAGAAACGTTCCCATATGTTTTACGTGTATAGTTCTTGGGATTACACTTTTTTCGTGTTATCCAGTTTCGAAAATTGCCCTGTCCAAATACCTCATCCATGATTACTTTGATGTGGAAGGCCATATTTTCATCCAGATGGACATAGATGGACCCATCAGCAGCTAGCAATTCCCGCAGTAATATAAGCCTCTCGCGTAGAAACTCGATATAATGAGCGCCTACTAGAAGATCACAGTATGCATCCCCTTGAGAACGAGACTGGAAAATACTGTTTGTTGCGAATGGCGGGTCAATGTATATAAGGCGTACTTTCCCCCTGATATCAGGTTCCTGAAGAAGAGAGGCCAAAATGGGCTTGTTATCCCCATAATAAAGATAATTTGTACTTTGTTGCTCTGAGATCCCCTTCCATACTGTATGGATTGAAGCTAGCTCAGTCATTAGGATCTCTTGCTCTGGACGTTTCCCTTCATAGGCAAGGCTTACATCCAGTGTTGTTTTGGGTGTGGGTGATAAAACTTCTTGCGTTTTTCTTTGACCTTTAGGTAAGCCTGTCGCCAACTTCCTATCCTTTCGAGAACATGTTACTCTAGGAGCCAGGCCCGTGTAAGACGTTCCTGGACCATACGAAGAGTGAGAACCATAATTTGATCCTGCCAGCTTCGCTCTAAGCTGGCATAGTCATTCCACATAGTTCCAAGTAAAAGACCTGGGCCGTCATTAAGGAGCCAAGCACCTTATGCTTTGGCATAAGATGCTGATTTGTTATCTGTGACAAACGCTATTATACCGCTGATTTCACAATCTAGGAACTATTGTAGTGCTCCTTCCGTCGATAGATCTGGAGTTGTTCTTTGTATAACGACTCAGGTGCAGTGCAAATCCGCATAAGGGCCAAGCGAGGTTACACCGCACCTGAGTCGTTACATTCTTGTACTCTTACTACTCAGTATTGTCTACATTCAAGTATTTCTGGCATTATTTGAGATCTTGCGCAATGGTATGCAGGTCCTTAGCTGCATTGTGGAGGTCACTATGCGCATCCTGTTCAGCCGTCTCCAGTTGCTTGAGATCACTCTTATAGGTAGCAAAGTTGTGGTTGAAATTATCTACCGTGAGGTCAGGCAAAAGCAATTTTGCTGTGCTGATTTGGGCCTGCGCCTGTGTTAACTGCGCCTGGTAATCATTCAAGAGCGGGTTCAGCGTGTGTTGTTTCCCGGCTGGTGCTTGCTTAACAGCTTGTTGAATATCTGGTAGGTGTTGTGCTAGCTTATTGCTCACGACGATCTCGACTGCTAAATGGAGTTGATGGTAGTCTCGTGGCAGCACAACCAGGAAGATACGGAATGAGTAAACAATAGCCTGCACATCAGCGCGAGCTGCCTTAGCGTTCGTTTCGACATCGAGTTGCTTTTTGAGAGCCGTAAGACCATTTTCGTTCGTCGTGATATCGGACTCGATGGCATTGGCCTGGTCAGCATTGATCTGGTTTGCCTTTTGCAGTGCAACAACCTTCCCATTCAACGTATTCAGTGCTGTTATACGCGCAGCAATCTCCTGATCGCCTATAGTGATTATACAATTGACATCTTTCAGGCCACATTTCGGTGTGGCTGCTAACGCGGAACCTGAGGGCAAAAAGGCAAAGAGTACCAGGGTGATAAGACTGCCCAATGGCAACAAAAGACCCACGAATTTAGATGTACTGTTACTGTTGAGGCTTTTCATATATTTCTCCAAAATTTAGTGATGGCCGGTAGTATAACCGGTGAATCGTTTGCGCGAGGAAGACTTCCTCCTGGTGAGCATTTAGAATGACCACAAATATTTTTTCCCTTGAGCAGATTTTAGCCACGTGTTAGGGATTTTGTGCATTCTCTGACTCCGAATTCGCGTTATTCGCATCATTTTGCGAGGTATCCATCGACTTTAAAAGACTCTGCACTTGTTGATCATCTGTCTGGACCTGTGTTGCACTGTTGCTTTGTGTGCTGGACTGATTACTCGTTGATGGCGTGGCGGTCGATCCTTGACCCTGCTGGGTGGCTGAAGAACTGTGATTGCTCGTACTACTTTGGCCTGTGCTTCCCCCGCAGGCAGTGAGCGAGATTGCCAGGAGTAGAAGCAGCATGACGAGTGCAAAGACGCTTCCCTGACGGATGCTGGTGTTTCGCTTCATCCATTTTCTCCTTATTCTATGATGATTCGGTTATCAGGCCACTGTATAGATAGCCCATCCAGCAATATATTTCTGGTTGCGCTACCTTTACAGTAACCAGGCGTGATGACGAACTGATAATACCCATATGCATTCAGAAACGCAACTCCCATTCCCCTTAGACCGTCAGAAACGAAGCTGACGCTTCTAGCCTTCGGCTCATCTGACGGAGAGGTGGTGGCTAGAACTGTGCCAGAACACAGTTCTCATCTGAATGCAAGGAAATATAAATCCATGGAGTTCGTTTCACTCACATCACCTAGTCTAACCACTATAGTTCAATATTTTCTCAAGATGGGTTAAATATTTGTTCAATATTTGAAACTCTTTAGCAGGAGGGATGCGAGTGGTAATTATATCCATAGGATCGCTAGTTGCATTGTGAGGAATGTATCCTCTTTCTGCCACATCCGTGAATCGCCTGGCAAATCCTTGACAAGTGCAGGTGGGCATGTTATAACTTGAAACATACCGAGATGACAACTGCATAGTAAAAAGCTTTGACAGGGCGAGTAACGGTGATCGTTGCGGACAGAGAGTAGACGGTACTGAGATGTCTACACGTACACCCTCCGTGAAAAAGACCCTGAAGCTGCGAGAAGAAATCGCATTAGCGAAAGTAGAACTACGCCGGTAGCTCCCGTCAACGAGCAGATGTATGTACAGTTTGTATATACTCACTGAGGTTTCTGGCGTGAGTCAGCAACAAATGAAGGTGGTAACACGAGAGTTAAGCGCTCTTCGTCCTTGATGAAGGATTGAAGGGCTTTTTTATTTGTCGAGAAATCATTCGGCCATCGGGTAGGGTCACACCAGATGTGCATCGAGGGCGGAGGCAAGCTCCCCCCCTACCCAGAAGGCGAATTTCGGGTAGGGGCGCACCTGGCGTGCGCCCAGAGAGGTCACAAGGACACGCCCCCTACCCCACAATTGCATACATAAAGGCGTGGCAGGGACAAGTAACGGACCACTGGCGCAACCAGAGAACAAGCAGTAGCTGAAAAGCTTGCATGCCCAAGGCCGTGAAAAAGACCCTGAAGCTGCGAGAAGAAATCGCGCCAGCGAAAGTGAATCTGCCGGCTAGCCCCCGTAAGCGGGCACGTACAGGCCATATCCTGTGCACCGAGGCCCATGTTGTAAGACATGAGTAAAAGAAGGTGGTACCACGAAAGCTCAAGCGCTTTTCGTCCTTACAGAGGAGGAAGAGCGCTTTTTTGCGCCACAAAATAGGCTATAAATAGCATAAAAGTAGTTATACGAGGAGAAAGATCTATGGCACACTGTCCCGAATGTGACGCTGATGTCAGCGTAAAAGAGTTAATTGTTGGCGAAATCGTGTTCTGTTCTGACTGTAATGCTGAACTGGAAGTCATCAGTGTAGAGCATCCTGAAGTTGCCCTGGCCCCGCAGGTCGAGGAAGATTGGGGAGAATAACCCTATGCGTCTGGCTATCCTGACATCGCGGATTCGCGTCGAAGAGAAATTGCTGATTGAGGCTTTGCGGCAACGCGCAGTCGAGTTCGATCTGGTAGATGATGGCGAACTGCTGCTGGACCTGGCGCAGCCTGCTGAGCTCTGGCAAGCTTATGATGCCGTATTCTGTCGCAGCGTCAGCCAGACTCGCGCTCTGGCTGTCCTCTACGTGCTGGAGCATTGGGGTATTCCAGTGTTCAACTCAGCCGCCGTCACTGCTACATGCAACGACAAACTACTGACCACGCTGGCTTTGCTGCGCGCAGGCGTTCCGGTGCCACGTACGCTGCTAGCCTTTGATGCCGAGCATGCGGTCGTTGCAGTCGAGGAGTTGGGCTATCCAGCAGTGCTCAAGCCAGTCACAGGCTCGTGGGGACGTTTGCTGGCACGCGTCAATGATCGCGATGCGGCGGAGGCCGTGGTTGAGCATCAGGAGACACTTGGTTCATATCAACATCACATTCATTATGTGCAGCAATATATCGAAAAACCACTACGTGATATTCGCGCGTTTGTCGTTGGAAATCGCACTATCTGTGCCATCTATCGTACGAGTGAGCATTGGGTCACGAATACCGCGCGCGGTGCCGTCACCAGCAATTGTCCCGTGACGCCTGAGTTGGATGAACTGTGTATGCGGGCGGCGCAAGCGGTTGGCGGCGGTATCCTGGCGGTTGACCTGCTGGAAGATCCTGAGCAGGGCTTGCTGGTCAACGAAATCAACGCCACGATGGAGTTTCGCAACAGTATCGCACCAACCGGTGTGAATATTCCGCAAGAAATGTTGGACTATGTGGTGAGTAGTGTACGCGGGAGGGTGATGCTATGAGCCGAGTACGTGCTGCAATAGTCGGTGGGTCCGGCTACACAGGCGGTGAACTGGCACGTTTGTTGCTCTTCCATCCGCAGGTCGAGTTGACGCAGGTGGCATCGAGCAGCCATGCCGGACATTTCCTGCATAGCACCCACCCTAATCTGCGCAAACTGACGACGCTACGCTACTGCCATCCAGACGATCTGGCTTCGTGTGACGTTGTCTTCCTGTGCTTACCGCACGGGGCATCTTCAGAGGTGATTGAGCGCTACCGCAGCCTGGCACCGCGTGTGATCGACCTGGCCGGTGATTTTCGCTTACGTTCAGCCGATCTCTATCAGCGCTGGTATGGTCACGCTCACAAGATGCCACACCTGCTATCTGAAGCAGTCTACGGACTACCAGAACTCCATCGTGAGGAACTACCAGAAGCGACGCTGGTCAGCGGAACAGGCTGTATGGCAACCACGGCGATCCTGGGCCTGGCACCATTGTACCGGGCGAACATCGTAGATCGCAGCATTCCGTTGATCGTCGAGGCGAAAGTTGGCTCCTCGGCAGCCGGAGCGACACCGGGCGCGAGTAGCCATCATCCCGACCGCAGCGGCGCAGTCCGCTCCTTTGAACCGACCGGTCATCGCCATAGCGCCGAACTCATTCAGGAACTCGGACAGGTCGGCGGCGGTGAACTGGCTCAGACGGTAGCTTTCTCCGCGACAGCTATCGAGCTGGTGCGCGGTATTCTGGTCACGGCCCATGTCTTTACGAAAGAGAGCCTGGACGAGCGGGCGTTGTGGCGCATCTACCGCGAGGCATATCAACGCGAACCATTTATACGTCTGGTCAAGGAACGCAGCGGCGTCTACCGCTATCCTGAACCGAAGATCTTAGCGGGCAGCAACTTCTGTGATATTGGTTTTGAGCTTGATGTGGAGCAGCGCAGAATTGTCGTGATGGCAGCCCTGGATAATTTGATGAAGGGTGCGGCTGGCAATAGCGTACAGGCACTCAATTGTATGTTCGGTTGGGAAGAGACGTCAGGCTTGAGTTTTCCTGGTTTGCATCCTATTTAATAGAATGTTTGTTTATTTCTGTTGGTGAAATGGGTAGGGGCGGTGCTTGCCTCATGCGTTGATACTAAATAAGAAACCAGAGAGAAAGGGAGGACAAAATGGCGAAATCTCTTGCGTGGAGGGGAGAAAAGGAGGACAATCTTTTCATACATAAATTTCTCCGAAAAGGAAGGTCCTCCATGAAACATTCTATCGCATCGACGCAAGAGGAGATGCCCAAGAGTCCGGCCAATCAGATCATTGCCCTTCTGCTCAACGTGCTGTCTGCGGGATCGGTGAGTGCTCCGACCACGGCAGTCACGCGTGGACGGGGACGTCCAGCCACCTTGTCTCATGATCATCTCTGGCTGGCGATGCTGCAGACAATGCTGCAAGGGTCCACCAGCTTTGCCAGTCTTTGGCGCTTGATTACCTGGACCGGGATCGGCCATCTGCCTATCCTGGATCTGACGCGTGACGCGGTGCGCAAACGCTTGCTGCACGCCAAGCTGGACTCCTTGCACGACCTGCTCGCGCGGGTCAGTCAGGCAGTGTTGCCTTGGACGACTCAGGTGCAAGACCGGGACCTGGCTCCCTTCGCGACCCGCATCCTGGCGTTGGATCAAAGTACGCTCGATGCGGTCCGGCGTACCTGCCAGGACGTGCGTGAAGAGCCAGTGGAGAGTGCCCGCTTGCTGGTGGGCAAACTGGCCGCCCTCTTCGATATCCAGCGACAGCAGTGGGTGCGCGTGCTCTTTCGAGAGGATGTCTTTGCCAATGAGAAGCTCTTCGTCGAAGAACTGCTGGCTGGCATCCAAAAAGGAACCCTCATCCTGGCAGATCTGGGCTATTTCAGCTTCGCGTGGTTCGATTGGCTCACCGATCAGGGCTATTGGTGGCTTTCGCGGATGCGGGGAAAGACCTCCTACCAGATCGTGCATGTCTTCGTGCAGCAAGGCACGACCTTGGATGCGCTTATCTGGCTGGGGGCCTACAACGCAGATAAAGCCAAGCATCTGGTGCGCTTGATCCAGTTTGAGCATGCTGGGATCTGCTATCGCTACGTGACCAATGTGCGAGACCCGGCGTTGCTGAGCATGAGTGATGCCGCCCGTTTGTATGCTCGCCGATGGGATATCGAGTTGGCTTTCAAAATGCTCAAAGGGGAGTTGGGTCTGCACCTGTGGTGGTCGAGCTTTCCCATCCTGGTGCTCCAACAACTCTTGTGCGCCTTCATCCTGGCTCAAATCCTGCATGCCTTGCACCTGCGGGTGGCCGCAGAGGCGGGCGTGGAACTCTTTGCGGTCTCCTTGCCGGTGCTGGTCAAGCTGCTGGCTCACGCCCCGGCACGAGCCATGGGAGAGAGCCTGTGCAGTTTGTTGGTGCGCAAAGGCCACCAGCAGGGACTTATCCGCCCTTCTCGACGCTATCAACCCATCGTCCCGGCCTTGCTTGAACCCTACCTGCCTGCTCCTGCTGACCTGGTGTGCGTCAGGAAGGAGCGCTATGGTAGGCGCAAATGCGAGCCTCGTTCCCATCGTCCGTGCTTTCAACCGCGTTTTTTCTCTTTCTTTTTGATTTAGTATCAACGTATGTGCTTGCCTCCGCCCGAGGGCGCACGCGAGGTGACGCCCCTACCCGTTGGCCGATTGTTGTGTTGGCATAGTTGAGAACGGAGTACACGATGACACTTGTAATAAAGATTGGTGGCGCAGCCGGTGTCACCACCGAAAATATTCTACGAGAGGTCGCGCAATATGTGGCCGATGGGCAGCGTGTGGTCTTACTGCATGGTGGCTCTGATCTCACCAACACCCTTTCAGAGCAACTGGGCCATAGCGTCCGCATGATCGCCTCTCCCAGCGGTATGACCAGTCGCTATACCGATAGCGAGACGCTACGTATCTTCGCGATGGCCGTCGCCGGACAGATCAATACCGAACTGGTTGCTTCTTTACAGCAACGGCAGGTGAACGCCTTCGGTCTGGCTGGTATTGATGGCAGATTGCTTGTTGCCAGACGCAAAGCCGTTGTGCGCTCAGTCACGCCCGAGGGACGTGTACAGATCTTGCGCGACGACTATACCGGGCAGATCGAGCAGGTAAACAGTACATTGCTAGAACAATTGCTGGATCTGGGCTATACACCGGTCATCGCTCCACTTGCGCTGAGCCACGAGGGCGAGCGCTTGAATGTGGACGGTGATCGAGCAGCGGCAGCGGTGGCCTCGGCCCTACACGCAGATGCACTGATCATCATGACTAACGTTGCAGGTCTGCTAGCCGATCCGCAAGATGCCAACACGCTCATTCGCAATATCCCAGCCGACCAGCTAGACCGCTACATGACATACGCGCGGGGGCGCATGCGCAAGAAACTTTTAGGAGCACAAGAGGCATTGCAAGGAGGTGTTGCACGGGTCTGCATTGGTAGCGCCTCGTTGCGTGCCGTGCTGCATGGAGCTGGCACCACGATCTCGCGGATTGCCAGTGAGCAGGGTCGTCAGCAGCCAGTTGCTCCTCTGCGCGAAATGGTTTCGCTCAATTCATGACTGCAGGAAGGAAGCTCAGATGAGCACATTTATTGATTTGGCACACAACGCAATTGAGAGTAGCGCACAGGATGGGTCCATGCAAGCTATCATAAATCAGGAAGATTGCTATACCAGCGGCGTGTATGGGAAGCGCGCGGTTGCTATTGTGCGCGGCCAGGGCGCGTTGCTGTGGGACGTCGAGGGACGCGAATATATCGATTGCGCCGCAGGTCATGGTGTAGCGAACATCGGTCACGGACGTAGTGAAATCGCGGCGGCTCTGGCAGCCCAGGCGCAACGTCTCATTACCTGCCCTGAGATTCTCTACAACGATATGCGTGCACGTTTACTTGAACGCCTGGCGCAGATCACGCCGCCAGACTTGACGCATGCCTTTCTCTGTAACAGCGGTACCGAAGCCGTCGAGGGTGCGTTCAAATTCGCACGTCTGGCAACCGGGCGCACGGGTATCGTTGCCACGCTACGTGGCTTCCACGGTCGCAGCATGGGCGCGCTCTCAGCAACCTGGGAGCCGCACTATCGCGAACCATTTGCACCACTGATACCGGACGTCACGCATATCCGCTACAACAACCTGGCCGCCGCCGAGTCAGCTATCAGCGACCAGACCGCTGCAGTCATTATTGAGCTAATACAGGCCGAGGGTGGTGTCCATGTTGCCAACGATGGGTACGTGCAAGGGCTGGCGGCGCTCTGTCGTGAGCGTGGAGCCTTACTGATCGTTGATGAGGTGCAAACAGGCTTTGGTCGCACGGGCAGCCTCTTTGCTTGCAATCACTACAACTTGCAGCCAGATATCCTCTGTCTGGCGAAATCGCTGGCGGGTGGTATCCCTATGGGGGCTGTCTGCCTGGGACCGCGTGTGATGCAGAGTGGGCGCGTCGTCAAGGGCGTGCATGGCAGTACCTTTGGTGGCAATCCGCTAGCTTGTGCAGCAGCTCTCGCCACACTCGATATCATTGAGCGGGAAGCCCTGGCCGAACGTGCCGCCGCTCTGGGTGTTTACGCACTTGAACGTTTGCATGCCTATCATTCGCCATTTATTCGCGAAGTACGCGGTCGCGGTCTGTTGCTTGGTATTGAATTGAGTCGGCGTGTGCAGCCCTATCTCGAAGTACTCGCTGAGCGTGGCGTCCTGGCTCTGCCTGCGGGACCAAATGTGCTCCGTCTGTTGCCTCCGCTCGTGATTACCAGGGAGCAACTGGATCGGGCGCTGGATATCATCGAGGACGTGCTAGCGGGACCACCTCAACAGTCAGGGCATCCTGCCGTTGCGCCAACAGTAGTGCCGATTGAACTGCCAGAAGTTGCCTTATTGCTGAACATGGTAACTATTCCAAGCCTCTCGCGCCAGGAGGGTGCGCTCGCGCATGCCATGGTTGAGCAAGCGCAGCAGATGGGCCTGCACGCCTATGTCGATGAAGTTGGTAACTTTGTCGCTAGTACCCATCCACAGCAAGAGCTAGCGGGTCATCAACCGGTCGTGCTCCTTGGACACATGGACACCTTTCCCGGCAATATCCCCGTCAGATTAGTCGATGGCGTGCTCTACGGACGTGGTGCCGTTGATGCCAAAGGACCGTTGGCCGCGTTTGTCTGCGCCGCCGCTCGTGTGGCCCGTGCAGACATAGCAGCACGACCAATCGTGGTCGTGGGAGCCGTTGAAGAAGAAGCTGCCACCTCACGGGGTGCGCGTGGCGTCATCTCACGCTATCAGCCTTGCGCCTGCATTATTGGTGAGCCGAGCAGCAGCCAGGCCGTCACCATCGGCTACAAAGGACGCTTGCTGGTCAATGGACGGGTCGCCTATCCTTTGAGCCATAGCGCGGGACCGCTACAGAGCAGCAATGAGGTCGCGGTAGCCTTCTGGGAACGTGTACGTCGTCATGCCAGCGAGTGGAATCACGAGCACGCGGGCGACTCGGCTTTTGCCGCACTCCAGCCCTCGCTACGCAGCATCAACAGTGAGCAAGATGGTCTGGAGGAGCGCACGCATTTCCTCATCGGCTATCGTCTGCCACCCTCTTACGATAGCGCAGTTCTGCGCATACAATTGGAACGCTGGGCCTATGAATATGACATCAAACTCAGCTTTTCAGGAGAAGAACGCGCCTTCCAATCCACCCGCCAGACGCCCCTGGCACGCGCATTTATCGCCGCTCTGCGCGCTACTGGCGTGAACCCGAGCTTTAAGTATAAAACGGGCACATCAGATATGAACGTTGTGGGACCAGTATGGGGCGACAACATCGTCGCATATGGGCCAGGGACTCTGCGCCTCGATCATACGCCTCAGGAGCATATACGCATTACTGAGTACACCCATGCCATTGATGTCCTTGAACTGGTGCTGACCGCACTTGTAGCGCAAAAGGAAATCGCCTTATGAGATCACTTGCTATTCTTGACTCCACATTCCGCGAGGGAGAGCAGTTTGCTAAAACGTTCTTTACGTTAGAGCAGCGCCTGACTATCGCGCGCTTGCTGGACGCATTGGGGGTCCCGCTGATCGAGGTGCCAGCGCCTAGCAACTCGCCCGATACGCAGCAAGCGGTGCAGGCTCTATGTGCGTTGCATCTGCGTGCGCACATTGTCGCGCATGTGCGTTGCGTCGAAGCTGACGTAGCAGCCGCGTTGGACTCGCCCGTGTATGGCCTGAACCTGTTCTTTGGCACTTCCAGTGAATTGCGTACGCACAGCCACGGTCGCCGCATTGACCAGATTACGACCGAGGCTGTGCCACTGATCAGACGTATTCGCGCGGCTGGACGCTATGTACGTTTCTCAGCCGAAGACGCGTTCCGCAGTGATCTGGTAGATCTACTGACGGTCTTTGACGCTGTGGTAGAAGCGGGTGTGCAGCGCATTGGCTTGCCGGACACGGTTGGTATCGCCACGCCGCGTCAGGTTGAGCAACTGGTGCGCCTGTGCACTGACCGTTATCCTGATGTTGGCATCGAATTTCACGGACACAACGATACTGGTTGCGCGATAGCTAATACAATTGCCGCGTTTGAGGGCGGCGCAGACTGCCTGGACGTGACGGTGCTGGGAATCGGTGAGCGCAATGGTATCGCCTCGCTCAGTGGCATCATCGCGCAATTATATATGCACTATCCTGCCCTGCTCGCCGGTTACGATCTGACGCAGCTTGCTGCGCTTGATAGCTATGTGGCCGACAATCTGGGTATGGCTATTCCTTTTAATATGCCAATCACCGCGCCGAACGCGTTTACGCACCGGGCTGGTATTCACACCAAAGCCGTCTTACACGATCCACGGGCCTATGAGGTGCTCAATCCAGCCGATTTTGGCCTGGTGCGCCGCGTCGACGTGGGCTCGCGCATCACGGGACGCCACGCGGTCGGGCATCGCGCCGCAGTTCTGGGCTTTACGCTTACTGCCGATGAAATCGTACAACTTACGACGGCCCTCAGATCGCGTGCCGAAAACGGTGCGCTGAGTGATGAGGAAGTTGATACATTTATCCAATCATGGTATCAGGAGAAAGGGACACTCGTATGGGAACGCTAGCCGAAGAAATCTTTAGTCACAAATTGGGACGTCCCGTCAACGCGGGTGAAACCGTGGTCGTCGATGTTGACCACGTGATGAGCCACGATACAACGTCCCCGCTGGCAATCCAGGCTTTCCGCAAGCTGACGAACCAGACAAGCGGTCGTGTTTTCGACGCGCAGCGTTCGCATATTGTGTTTGACCATATCATACCGGCGGCGACAATAGCTGCGGCAACCCTGCATCGCGACATTCGCACGTTCGCCAGAGAGCAGGACATCCCCATCTTGCAGGAAGGTATTTGCCATCAGGTCATGCCTGAGAAAGGGTTTGTGCTTCCGGGCAGCATTATTGTGGGGGCAGACAGTCATTCCTGCACATATGGAGCATTTGGGGCATTTGGTACCGGTATGGGTTCAACCGACATCGGTGTAGCCTATGCCACTGGACGCAGTTGGTTCCGCGTTCCTGAGACGATCAACGTGCGTCTGGTTGGTGAATTGCAGCCCGGTGTCTTCGCCAAAGATGTCTCATTGGAGATCGTGCGCCGCGTCGGTGTTGATGGTGCCAACTATCGCGCACTCGAATACAGCGGGGATCTGATCGAACGCTTCTCGATGAGCGAGCGCATGACTTTCAGCAATATGGCGATTGAGATGGGCGGCAAAGCGGGCCTGATTGCTGCGGACGAGACGACGCGTGCGTGGCTCAGCGGTCGGACTGACAAAGAATATCCCATGCTGCGCGCACATAATCCACGCTACGAGCAGGTCATCGAGATCGATGTGAGCAATCTACAGCCGTTGGTGGCCTGTCCGCCGGACGTCAATATCGTGCACCCAGCACAAGAGGTCGAGAACATCACCATTGATCAGGTATTCCTGGGCACCTGCACTAATGGACGCCTGGATGATCTGGAGATTGCTGCCAATATTTTGCGTGGCAGGACCATCCATCCGCACATACGTATGGTAGTCGTACCGGCCTCGCGTGAAATCTATCTGGAGGCCATGCGTCTGGGGTACCTGGAGATTTTTGCGCAGGCTGGAGCATCGGTTGGTACACCTGGTTGTGGTCCCTGTATTGGTCGTCACTTCGGCGTCCTGGCTCCTGGTGAGCGTGCACTGACAACGATGAACCGCAATTTCACTGGTCGCATGGGTGATCCTACTGCCGAGATTTATCTTGGTAGTCCGGCCACCGTTGCGGCTACCGCGCTGACCGGGCACATCACGGACCCACGCAGCATTCTGGCGCATGTGTGATAAAGCTCTTTCAAAAAAATACTCTGGCTATTCGTCTCTGTGGAGCTGCTTGACAGCAAGGGAACAGCGGAAGCGATAAATCGGGTCCGTACACCGTTCTCGGGCAATGAATTGCTAGCGGTTTACGGCCTGTTTGGGAGGGTTGCTAAGCACATGACGGCGGAGGTGAGGCGGCTCATTGACAAAAAAGATTAGGTCATGAGGATATGCAAAAAGTGTGGTATAAGTTCGCACGAGATTTATCGCATGTGAAGGGTAGGGACTCGATTTATCGCGTCCGCTTCCCCATGCCTATTACGCATCTCACCATTATTTTTGTGGTAGCAGGACATTTCCTTAGATAGAGGACGATTACGAAAGGAAACCACTATGGGGCGTGTTTGGAAACTTGGCGATAACGTGAACACCGATGTCATTATTCCTGGTCGCTATAATGTAACAACCGACCGGGCGCAACTGGCAAAATACTGTCTCTATGAAGCCTATCCCGCATTTTCGCAGCAGGTGCAGCCAGGAGATATCCTGGTGGGAGGACACAATTTCGGCTGTGGTTCTTCGCGCGAGCATGCACCGGCTGCCATCCAGGCCAACGGCATCAAAGTCGTGATTGC
Source organism: uncultured Chloroflexia bacterium (assembly GCA_963802635.1). Lineage (GTDB taxonomy): Bacteria > Chloroflexota > Ktedonobacteria > Ktedonobacterales > Ktedonobacteraceae > CAVTLG01. The sequence continues at coordinate 97,318 of CAWDJJ010000003.1, forward strand.
GCGGAGCTTTGCGCGCATCTTCTATCGCAACGCCGTCAACATCGGTCTACCCGTACTCATCAGCGAGAAGGCTGTGTTGAGTAGCGAAGATGGGCAAGAACTGGATGTCAATCTGGAGAGCGGCGAGATTCGCAATCTGACGAGCGGACAAACGTTCCAATCGGAGCCGTTGGACCCTTTTGTGGCGCGCATTGTGGCTGCGGGCGGCATCATCAACTACATTGAAAAAGAAGGGACACTGCGATGAGTCGTCGCAATCTGCAATCTCCACCGACGGTCTGTGTGATAGCGGGAGACGATGCCGCGCCTGAAGTCATGCGACCGACCGTCGAGGTTCTGCGCACGCTGGCACCGGACATTCGCTTTAACGAAGCCGTGGGTGGACGTGAGGCGCAGGAGCAATATGGCACGACATTTCCCGACCAGACGCGCCAGGCTATCGACTCCGCTGACTGTACGCTCTTTGGGGCCAGCGGAGGACCGAGTCGGCCCATTCTCTGGTATCTGCGTTGGGGCAAAGAGACCTACATTAACGTGCGTCCAGTGCGCTGGTCGGCGGGCTATTGTAGTCCATTGCGCAACCCTGAACGTGTTGATTATGTCATCGCGCGTGACAACCTGGAGGGTATGTATCCACCGCGTGAGGGCGATGTCGCGGAACTAGCCGCGTTAGCCAGTAGCCAGAGCTGGTGGCAAGCACCGCCTGTGGATAAAGTGGGCGCGTATGCCATTAAAGTGACAACGGACGAGCAGATGCAGCGTATCGCCTACTTCGCTTGCGAGCTAGCTTTGCAGCGCCAGGCGGCTGGCTATCCCGGACGTGTAACCTTGGGGGCCAAATACTCCATTCAGCCGCGCACCGATGGTCGTTTGCGTACAATTGTAAGAGAGGCTGTGAGTGCACACGCGGATCTGAGCTACCAGGAATTCTTGATCGATGACCTGGCTCGTCGTCTGGTAGCTGCGCCCGAGACGCTGGACGTTGTGGTACTGGGCAATGAGCACGGGGATATCCTGGCCGACGTATCCAGTGGCACGATTGGCGGACTGGGTCTCTCGCCCAGCGGCTGTTACGGTGAGCAGTATGCCTACTTCGAACCCGTGCATGGTTCTGCACCCGATCTGGTGGGCAAAGGCATCATCAATCCTACGGCTATGCTCTTATCGGGCGCTATGCTGCTTGACTATCTCGGCTATACAGACCAGGCGCGCAGCCTGGAACGCGCAATTGCACAGACCTATCGAACAGGGAGCGTCTTGCCAGTAGACCAGGGTGGTCATGCCAGCACCAGTGAATTTGTGGAAGCAGTACGAGAAAACTTAGCAGGTAATTAGTGCATCATTGGACATATAGAGGGATGATTTTCACTCTGATTATTGTACTTGCGATTACGGTGGTAATTGCAAGTACAAAAAAAGCACAGATATCGTATGATATATATCATCTTATAGTTAAAACACCTGTCTACTCAGGTAAGATGCAAGCCTGATAGGGATAAACTGTTATCCATGCCTGCGAACTGAAGAGTTAACAGATGATAGGACCTTTGGCAGAGAGAATAGACAGAGCATAGCAAATTTTGCCATGATAGAGGAAATATTGCGGGGAATGCTGTTATAATGCTTTGAAATATGTCTGGGATGACTACTACTAAAATAGAGGGTACGGTCGGAAGATGAAAGCTGATTGGATTACAAAAATAGCTGATCGTGTAGAAGCAAACGCACGTCAAATGAAAGGTGAGCATGCTACTATTGTATGTGCGTCGGGCATCAGTCCGTCGGGACCCATCCACCTGGGAAACCTGCGCGAAGTCATGACGGTGCATCTGGTAGCGGAGGAGTTGCGCGCGCGCGGATGGAGCGTTGATCACATTCACTCATGGGACGACTTTGACCGCCTGCGTAAAGTGCCAGCCGGTGTCCCCGCCGATTATGACCAATATATAGGCACGCCCATTGCCGACGTACCCGATCCCGCAGGCGAGTACGATTCCTATGCCACGCGCTTCATCAGCGACTTCACACAGTCGCTTGATCGTCTCGGCGTCCATCCACGCTACGTTCGCCAGTCCAGAGCCTATCGCAGCGGTGCTTATGTTCGAGCAGATCCGGCAAGCGTTGCGCCAGCGCCTGGAAATCTTCGACATTCTCGCCGAGCATCAAACCTTGCAGGGACAGCAAACAAGCGTTGACGAGCGTCGGCGCGTCTACTATCCTTTCAAAGTCTACTGCGAACATTGCCATAAAGATACCACGCGTATCATTGCTTACGACGACGTGTCGGCCACGATTTCCTATACTTGTGAAGCGTGTGCATATAGCGGAGCGTTTAGCCTGTTTGAGAAGGTCGAGGGCAAATTAGTCTGGAAAGTCGATTGGCCGATGCGTTGGAGCGTCGAGCAGGTCGATTTCGAGCCAGGTGGAGAAGATCACTCGTCGCCGGGTAGCAGCTATACGGTTGGTCAGCGCATCGTGAAGGATATCTACAACTTCCGGGCACCGTCCTTTGTGGGCTACGCCTTCGTGGGCATGGGTGGTCGCACCAAGATATCCAGTTCGGTGGGCACCTCTGCTACCGTCTCCTCGGCGCTAGAGATTATCGAACCGGCCATCCTGCGCTGGCTCTACACGCGCAGGGCGAACAATCAGGCGTTTGACATCGATTATGGGCAAGGACTTTTGCGCCTCTACGACGAATGGGACTCGCTGGTCCGCCAGATCAGCAAAGGCACAGTGAATGAAATCAACAACAGATTGTTCGAGCGCGCAACGCGTACAAGTAGTGAAGAAATCGTCTACACGCGACATGCAGTGCCTTTTAGCCTGTTGACCTCGGTGATCGACGTCACCCAGGGCAACGAGCAGCAAGTTCTGCGCATTATCTCGCAGCACCTGCCCGCCGCACAAGAGCTGGACGCCGTGCGTGCGCAGCTTGAGCCACGCTTCAGTTGTGCCTTGAACTGGGTAGCGAACTACTTACCGGATGACGAGCGCACGCATATTCTGACTGACTTTGATGCCGAGGCGTATGCGCAGTTGACCAGCATAGATCGTGCCAGCGTGCAGATGCTGGCTGCTAGTCTCGATACAGCCTGGGATCTCGCCGCACTGACCGATTTAATGTATGGCATCCCCAAGCGGGTGCGTGGGCTGGCGTTGGATATGCCGCCCAACGATGAACTGAAGCAAGCACAGCGTTCTTTCTTTATTGCCATTTACAGCTTAATCTGTGGCCGTGATACTGGTCCACGCATTCCAACCTTATTACTCTCTATCGGCAAAGACAGAACGCGGCTGCTGCTAGGTCCTATGGCTAGTAGTGAGCAAGCACAGAATGTCTGCGAGATGGTGGTAAAGTAATGGATTTTGCTCGATTGAAACTCCTTCAGTGGAAGAGGTTGAGGCGCTCTTAGCCAGCAGCTCAGACCGCCAGCCTGCTACGCGCGCAGCCTCAATGTCGAGATGTATCCTACGCTGACCAAGCAAGCTCAACAACTGCGCTACACCTCACGTAAGGGCATCCCTTATACTTGGTTCTTGCCCTATGCTGAAAAGGGCTATGAAGTAAAAAATATGCCTTCTGAGCAGTGTGTACATGACGCACGTATTTCACACCTCTATGCTCTTCTGTTAGCTTGCAGCACGGTTATTATGATGATTATGATGATTGGGAGCTGTGCGTATACTAATAGGAGTTGTGGCATAGGGTGAAACTGATCATCCCCTTCAATCGTAGTGTACAACGAAGAGGAGGTTGCTATGCCAGATAAGGATAATAGACAGACCGCTGCTGATATGCTAGTTTATAATAGTGCAAACAATTATTTAGCATTAAATGGTCATCAGTTGCAAGAGGGTACGAACCTGGAAATCTGTGTGTTTGGTTCATGGATTCCGGGGCAAGTTGCGCTGGATGGGGGCGGATGGTATTTAACGACGCTCGATCAGGTTGGTATTCGTTTGCATACGGGATTACCCGCGCGTTCTGCAGAATTTAGCATCACGCCCTCTGTTGTAGAACCTCCTCATATGCCATCTTCGCGTATCCTGCTTGTCGATGACGATAAAGCCTTGTTGCAAGCCCTGCCACGCGTGGTAGCTTTGCGTCTGCCCGGTGTCCTGGTAGATACATCTCAGACGCCCGAGGAAGCACTCTTGCGTATTCAACAGAGCAAATATGAAGCGATTGTCTGCGATATTAAGATGCCGGGCATGGATGGGCTGACCTTGCTCGCGCAGAGCCGCGAATTACAACCAGAGACGCCGACGCTCTTAATTACTGGTCACGGCGACCATACGCTGGCGATCCAGGCTTTGCGCGGTGGAGCTTACGATTATATTCAGAAGCCGATTGATCGGGACGAGTTTATCGCCTCGCTCCTGCGTGCTATACAAGTTTGCCAACTGCGTCGGCATGTGGAAGAGCAGCAGCGCGCACTGGAGTCACATACACGCTCTCTTGAGCGCCTGGTGCAGCAACGGACGCAAGAATTGATCGAGGCGCATACAACCAAAGACAAGGTGATTGGTATCGTCTCGTATGAGCTGAACGAACCCATTACGCGGCTCAAGGACATGCTCAATCTGCTGCGTCAGAAGCTGTCGAGCGAGGATGTAGCTGAGATTGTCCGTCATAGCTTCAGTGATATCGAGCAATCGCTTGGGCGCATAGAAGTACTGGTGCAGGAATTACTGACGGCTTCGGGCATTGAGACGCAGATATTTATTCTGCATAAGAAACACTGTAATCTGGTTGAAGTGTGTCAAAAGATATTAGAGGAAGATACGGCGGGACACGATTTGCAGATCTCTAGTGAGCGTTCAGGGGGGGCAGTAGCGGTGGATGTGGATGTGGATCAGATGCGGTTGGTGCTGAATGCATTGTTAGATAATGCCAGCGCAGCGGTTGGCGAGGAGGGTGAGGCGACAATTACGCTGCAGCAGACGGGCTACGAGGCGATTATCACGCTACGTGATCATGGCGCGCGCAATGGTCTGGGGGTTGGCTTCTATATCTCGCGCAAAATAGTCGAACGTCATGGTGGGCATCTTGAAGTGCAGGATTTCCCAGGCGATAAGAGAGCGCTTTTTATGATGTTGCCGCTCCTGGATGAAGCAGTGGCAGTGAAAACAAGTTCTACGCACCGTACGCGCGCTGTCTGGACGCTTACCCGTAGCTCATGATAGTATATACTCTAGAAGATAACTGTTTTGCAGGTTGCCCTATTTGTAAGTACATTTCGGCATTCAGGTGCACCGCGGGCATCAGGTGTGAGCTGTGAATAGGGGCATTTCTAAATGGTTCTGGAGATAAGAAGAGGCTCTATATGGAAACTTTACGGCGTTCAGGTGGGCAGATTGCTCTGTTCATCCTTGCCCTGATGGGCGTGGGAATTTCTATTTACCTGACAATTACACACTATAATCATACGCTTCCGGTGTGTTCCGATACGGGTATTATCAACTGTGCGGACGTGCTGACCAGCCACTATTCAACAGTGCCCGGTACCGCTATTCCCATCTCTGTGCCTGGCCTTGGCTGGTTTGTGGTCAGCGCTGTCCTGGCCGCTACAGCCTGGCTCGTACGTCCTGATTGGCGTACCTTGCGTATCGCGCAGGTGGTGTGGGGTGCGCTGGGCATGGTGACTATTCTCTACCTAGTGTATGTTGAGCTTGTCAAACTACATGCTATCTGCATCTGGTGTACCTCTCTGCATATCACTATTCTGGTAATGTTCTTGATTAGTATTGTTCTGCTTCAGCAAACGGACCTTGAAGAGGAGGATTTTGTGGAGGAGGACGAGACGCCTGCGCCAGCGGTCAGCAGCAAGCGGCGCTGAGTTCTGAATACGATATTTGTATTAACCTTATCTTATTTGGGTACACTCTCTTGCCACAAACGTATGATTAACTGCTCGAAAGCGTCAGCTGAGCCATCTATGGAAAAAACGTAGATATGTCCATCACGCAGAATTTCTTCGTTGATAGCGGCATATGTCCCGGAGGCTGAAGCTATGCGCCATTGTGCGGCAAGCTCGTCGGCCAGACGACCGCTACCCTCGATGATAATGATAGGACGTCCCTGCCGCACATTATAGAGGACCTCATCGCGTGCAATGGGACCTCCATTAATCAGTACGGCCACGGATGGACACTCGAGCGCAAGCGCAGCCGCCAGATTGTACATGGTCGTCGTCTCACCACCCCACGTATCCGTCTCGACTAACACAAAGTGCGAATGGTTCGGATCAAGCAATATATCCGTAGACGTTGCGGCATGCGTAGGCAAAGCAGGATGCGTCACCAATGCTTCAGGCGAAACACCTAACACCATAGCGGCGTAGCCATGTTCAGCCACACTCAGACCTACCATCTCCATCACACCTGCCCGTGTTCCACCATCAATGATCAATGCCCCCATCTCGACTACCGCGCGTACTATGCCTCGCGTCAACAGATGTGCCATACCAGCATACATATGTGCCGGGATCTCCATTGCGCCTCCGCAGATCAACAAGAGCGCATGTGGCCTCGGCACCATACAAGCACGTAGGATAGCCTGTGCGTCTATGTCGGGAGACACAACCAGAGCCTGGGCGGTGTGCCCATTGTGAAAATGTATGCTGTGCCAGGATAGCTCTTGTGATTGTTGCGCGTTATCCATTCTCTCCACTCCGAGCGCTGTTACACAATCAGGCTCTCTGTCAGAGTATATCAATTTTTTCGGGTATCCTCAAGCAATGTGATAACAGCATCAAGGCCAGCCATCGGCTGTGGAGCTTTGCGCAAGAGATAGAGATTATTCAACACGGCATCTATCTGCACATTCCCTGGCGTGATATGTATAGCCTTTTGATAGATATCTTTCGCATCTTCTATCTTTCCCAGAGCCAAGTGAGCCAATGCAAGGTCGTAATAGTCCCAAAACATTTCAGCTTCCCCTGACTTAAGACGTCCCTGAGCAACTACCTCAGTATGCCCAAAATACATCTTGGCGTCTTCCACCTTTCCTAAATACCAGGAGAGACTGGCGAGATTGCCGAGCGCATATGAGGAGCGGGGGTTGTCATGCCAGGCACGTTCATACGAATCTACAGCCAGGAGATATTCTTCCTTGCGTCGATAAAGCCCACCGAGAATTGCCAGAGCATCATCGTTATTGGGTTCCAGCGCAATTGATTTCTTCAGCGCGCGAATTGCCAGATCATAGTCCGCACTCTGCTTACAGGCATCGCCACGCCGCCGATACGCCAATCCCAGTTCCTTTTCTGCTCGCGCCCGACTGGCTATATCCTCTGGCTCAACGTTTTTCAGCGACACCTCAAATGCATCTATTGCTGCATCATAATCACCAATACCACTATATGTACGTCCTAAAATATAATTTACTTGCGTATCATTGGGTAATAAGTGCTCAACTTTGCGATAGTTTTCACGTGCTGCAAGTACATCCTTCTGCGCAAGCAATCGATCACCCAAAGTGAGATAGATCAATGCATTGCGCGTTTTATTGGCTTCTAGCTGTGTATCTTTGACACTTTTACGTAATTCCGCTGCTAATGTGCGCATCTCCGTATATGTCCTGATACCCAGAAGCGTGAAGACGGCTGCCAGTAAGGCCAGAAAGGCCAGGACCAGACCTAAGATCGCGACAAACCCATTGACGATATTCAGGATATCTTGCGCATGGGAGAGAGTATCATTGGCAGCTTGTACCGCCGTTGTTGCATCCGGGGTTGGAGTGCTGGTCAGCACATGATTATGAGCAAACACAGGGGTCATAAGGCTTTGCGTGCAGTATATGAGAAGCGCAAGTAGCAAGGCCAGGCTAGCAGTGCAGAGTCTTCTCCACATCCACATATGTTTCTGCTCCGATCTTCATTTCTTTCATCTACATGATGTATCTCTTTGAAAAGTATGTGACACTCCTCGACAGGCTTCTCAGCATCGTCAGGGTGGTAGCCTGTCTCCGAAGAGACCACGTCTGCAACGTGTGGGTGAAACCCTGACTGACTGAGACAACAGAGGAGCGTGTCTGCCCTACTACTACTTTCCCTGCACTTGGCAGGGCGTAGATACGTATTTGCACACGGCTTGCGTGGGCCAGGAGACAAGGTAAAACTGTTTTTCTTTGTAGGGGTAGCGCATCTTCATCTCAGGATGCGCTTTGCGTAACTGACGGGTTGTCTCCACGTTGACAAGAAAAGCGTGTGTCACCATCTGAACCGACTGACTGTGGAGCGCAAAACGTCCTTTCGTAGCTTTCCGCAACTCGTTGCGACCGGGCCACTTGGCATGGTGCATGCGCGCCTCTTTGTGCAATGCAATACAGACATTCCATACCAACGCCGCTTCCTGCTGTGCAGAGCGTAATCGCTGATATTGAGTGGAAGACAGGTGATTCAGTTGGTAGATTTTTACGATGTTCATATGGTATATGCTATCACATATGAAACATAGTTTACAAGTGGATAAAACAAGGTATACCCACTATTCAATCGCCTATCACCTTGTATGGATTCCCAAATATCGGCGGCGTATTCTCACCGGTGAGGTACTGGTGCAAGTCGAAGCGAAACGGCTGATTGCCGAATGGTGTGAAAAGCAGGGAATGTTGGAGCAAGAGGTGGAGCAGCCCCGCTGAACAGGCGAGTACCTCACAGTGGATGCTCGCCTGATTGCGTCAGAAGAACCTACATATATAAGGTGCTTCCTTCCTTACACGAACAACCACACCCCTTTGATACACATTCGCTGGACTGTATGCCTATACATTTTCACCTTTACTCCAGCACACGTAGGCCAATGCCTTGCCCTAATAAGGTCACGAGAACAACCCCATAGACGATACCGTCCAGGTGGTCCCGTTCCTGCAACGCAACAGGCAGGCTCAGCACAAGTGCAATTGATAGCGCTCCACGCAATGCTGATAGCAGAAAGATCGGACGCCAGCGTGTTGGCAATAGTAGCGGACGTGGCAGACGCTGAGATTGCTGCACGACATCTTTGCGACCAATCCAGCGCGCAATCGCGTCATGCAGTGGTAACAGCAGATAAATCATTGCGCCTCGACCGATAATGACTCCCGCCAGAGCCCACACGATCCCTCTCACAGCACTCAGCAAATGGCTTGCGCCGATCTCTACACCAAGTAAGAGGAAGAGCACAGAATTGGCAACATAGCTCATAAACTCCCAGACATCATGCGCCGCCTCTTGCGCCTGTTCAGATAAGCCGTGCCGCCGTCCATAGCTTCCCAACACCAGCCCCACACCTACAACTGCCAGCAGGCCCGAGGTATGCAACGCGACCCCCAGCAAATAAACACCATAGGCAACACTCACCGTCACAGCGATCTCTATCAGATGATCGCTCACTAAGCGTAGTAGATGTGCCACAAGCCAACCAATCAGCAGTCCAAGCACCAGGCCACCACTCATCAACCAGAGAAGCTCCAGGAAGAACAGCCAGAAAGCAGGCTCATGCGAAGATGCGGTCATGTCAGATGCAGTAAGCAGAAAGCCCAGCACAAGTTCAAAAACCGCCGCCGCCACGCCATCGTTGAGCAGACTTTCTCCTTCTATGATTGTACGCAAGCGATCTGTCAAGCCCAGTTGACGCAGTAATGCCAGTATAGCTACTGGGTCGGTTGGAGAGATCATCGCGCCCACTAATAGCGCCAGTAACCAGGGAAAACTCATGCCCCAATGCAACAATGCCGCCACAATCAAGAGTGAAAGCAGCAGACCAGGCCCTGCGAGGAGCAGAACCGGCAACCAATCAGCAAGCAATAGCTCGGTGTCTACGTTCCAGGAACCTTCAAAGAGCAACGTCGGAAGGAAGAGTAGCATCACCAGATCCGGGTTCAGGTGAAGCGTAGGGAACAACGGTGAGAAGCCAATGAGCAGGCCAACAACTACTAATACCAACGTGTAAGGAAGGCGCAGGCGGCGCGAGACGAGCGCTACCACCAACGTCACAATCAGCAGTATCACCATAAGCTGGACCTGTTGCTGTTCCATTTTCCTCCTGCCATACAAAAAGCGCCAGTAGCCGACCAGGCTTACCGGCACGTCCATACCCATAGGCATTCAGAAACGCGTTCTTATTCCGTCTGACAACGCTGCTAGAAATGTGCTCTGGCACATTTCTCATCTGAATGCAAGGTAATACAGCATCTACAAAACACCATTTTTCTTTACTGGCAGTGTACCATATGTCGCATAGTTGCAAAAAATAGGGACAACTCTTCCATGCCCACATTTCCTGCCTTAACCTACGTCCGTTGACGCTTGCAAGCTTGCCCACAAACCCAACTGGACGGGAGGTACTACTACGGAGTACCTGAATTTCTGCTTCCATTGCTCATGTCTTCTCATAAGCAATGCTTTCACCTCCTGCCGGTTCTGGCAGGCGCGTAATTCCAGATCACTGAGCCAAGACGCGATATTCTCAGCAGCATTTTTGTCAGCGTGTGCTGTGTGACCGCAAACTCTACAGTGGAACGTCCCCTGATTTGGCCTGTTTTTCCGGTCTACGTAATGGCACCCATGACATTCCTGGGAGGAATAGGCACTCTTCACGCGTGTCGCCAGTACACTGCGCTTCGTCGCGTTCCAGGTGATTTGATCGGGAATATGCGCTAAATTTGATGCTCGCATGGAGGCGTTCATGGCACGTGCCTTATGGCGCATGGAGGCCACCGAAAGCTGCTCATAAGCAAACTGACAGCCTTCGTGCTCCTCAAAACAGAGGTTGACCGCTCGGTTGATCGATTGTCTGACGTGGCGTATGAGCCGCTGCCCTGTCGCGCTGGATGTGGAAGGCAGATTGTCCTTTGGTGTGCCCTTCTTTTCTAGGCACTTCTTCACTTCATCAGTATATTCCTTATCGAGTAGATGCGTTCGGAAACGCACCTACTCAGTACTTCTCTCTACGAACACAAGGCCAGGCGTTGCGCCTCATCGTATCTATTACCCTGTTCACAGTATAGGTTCATCCATACTCGAAATGCTTTCACCGCATTATTGTGCTTCCAGCGTGCCCACACCAACCCCGTAGGCGGCCAAGATGCAGGTGGCTGTGGTGGGAGAAACGCATCGGCCAGTCTCGTAGGCTCTCTCAGCCCTACATTGCATGGACATCGCTGTCCATAAAAGGATATTTACTAGTTCAAGTATAAACAGGGCATCCTAGTTTTTCAATAGTTTAGGATGTCTCAGTTCTTTACATCTTCTTCTTTCCATAGTGCTTCGCCTTCATATTCTTGGTGAAAGACAAAAAGGCTCGCAACTAGCACGATCCTATTCAACCAGAGTACGCTTCCATCTTTTCGGTCATAACAGGTGCGCTTTACCTCCATCACAGGCGCAGTACGCACAACCCCAAGAAGCCCTTGCTCTTGTGCCCTTGGAAGACGCGCAATGATATCCTCTGTCATAAACATGGCGACAATCTCATGCTTGTTCTTGATGTCGAGAACAGCGTCGTACCTGTCATTTGCTTGCATACCCGCCAATGTTTCATCATCAATAAGGCTTGCAAGGTAGTACTTTGAAGTCAGTCGGTAGTGTATCCACTTCGTTCCATCACGGCGTACTCTTGCGACATACAGCGTTCCCTCTGGTACACCAAATTCCTTAGCAAGAGCATCAGGCATCGGCTTGCGCCCCGGCTGTTCTAAGTACTCTGTTACCGGCTCAAGTCCCTGCTCTCTAAGAAAACGGACAAAAGGAATATCCCTCATAGGAACTCGACTTCTTGGAGGAGTAACAGCAAGTCGTTTACTGCTCCCGTTTCCTGAAGCAATAAGCCCTTCACCTTGTAACTGTAAGATGACTTGGTTCATCACTGAATGAGAAATGCCGAACTCGCGCTCAAGAATCAACCTTGACGGAAGGTACCCACGAACACCGTAGTCACCCCGTAGAATCTGTTGTCGTAAAAGTGCAATAGCTTCTTCTAACTTTTCTGCTTTTGCCATATCCCTATCCTCGTTTATCTTAATTATGGGTGTGTCCCAGGTTTCTTGACATACATTGAGACATCTTGTTTAGGACGTCCTAGTAAGTGGTATCATAATATAACATTTATGTACCCAAAATGTAAAGGCAAGGTAGCTTAATCTCCGCTCGATTAATGTGCATAGCAGAGTGTACTGATGTTTCTCAGGATATTTTTCGCTTTTCTCTCAGAAAAAACAGTTCTTGGACACTTTCGGTGTGCCCGCTTGCTTTGGAGCGCGAGTGATCATGCATCGGGGATATAAGGGATCAATCCTTTGCGGAAGGCTTCTTCCTGGATCTCACGTGGGGCGTGGCGCACATCGATGATAAAGCCGTTAACTTCGAGCATCCAGACCAGTGGATTCTGGTCAATCATCGAGGGGATCGACCAATCAGGGTCCATCGGATACATGCCCAACAGATCGCGGATCTGCTTGGATTTGGCCTGCATCGTACTCGAACTGAGATCGAAATACTCCCAGATCTGGCTGGCCGCAATGTGAGGTGTCTGCGAGGAATCAAAGAGGAAGTTGACCATACCCAGGGCATGGATGATCCCACAAGCCCAGGTGGTAGCCTTCCCTCGCACCAACGGGGAAGGGCGTTTCCGACACAGGGTTGCGGTGAGTTCACGGCAGAGTTGCCCATACTCGTCATTCAAGAAGGTCTGAGAGAAAGCGTCGGTGAGCTGAGTGATCTCATCAAAACGCGCCTGCATGTCCTTTGGGACATGTAGTGATGGACTCCTTTTCGACATACCTGCCTCCTTCACGTCTTCATTGTAGCACATCAGCGCTGGAGGGAACAAATGAGGCACCCATTTCGTTAGGCGCAGACTACGCAGCTGCAGTGACCATTGGTGGAAACTCGGTGCCACTTGTCTCATGAGAGGCAGGAGATGCAGCCTTCCGGGAAGAGCGTCGTCTCTGATCTTTGCTGAACAGTTCCCGAGCAGCCGGATGCAGCAGGACGCGGCGTTGCAGCAGCGGAAATCCTGCCTGTCCGTAGGAACTGCGTTTGATCCACTTCACTTTATTCACGAAACCCTCAACCATGCCATTGCTCCACGCCATGCTGCATCCATTGGCAACAGCCTCCGCATCGTCAGTCAACCCATCAACAAAAGCGATTAATTCGGCAATCCCGCTGGCCCGCACGGTCGCTTTCCATTGCTCCAGTCGCACTTGCCCCTCGCGAAATCGCGAGAAGGCGGCCAAAGTCTTGCGCAAGTGTGAACACGACTGCAATGGTCTCGTTGCTCTGGATGAGCTGATCCAGATAGGCTGTTTGCTCTCTCGTACGGCTTTGTTCTGGCCTCACCATCATGAGTGCAACGCTTCGGGAAGAAGGGGGTTTGTCCCAGATGATCGTCTGTTTGGAAACCGGGCGCGCGACGTGCTGACGAAAGGGACGAAGCCGCATCTGCAGGGTACGCTGCGTCCCTGTGTATCCCTGAGTGACAATTTCCTCGTACAGCTTGGCGACGTTGTGGCATCCCTGGTTCCATCTCGAAGTCAGGTAGGAAAGGTAGGGATCAACGATGGAAGAAGAGCGAGATCGTCGTCGTGACAGAGAAGATAGAGAAGGATTTTGATACATGATAAAGAGTACCACACGTAGAACATTGATACTCTTGCAAGACTAGGTTGTCTCTGTACCTTTTTTATTTCACTCCATCTCTGCCTCAGCTCTCCAATGTAGCGTAAATCCTGAAAAACATCGGGTTATCAGTGACTGAGTGGCGTGAGCTGTATCTGCTTCGCAAGCCCGTAGGCGGTCGGGAGATCACTGTCGCTCTCGACAAAGACACGACCGACAACGAGCACCGAATTGTTCGGCGAAGCAATCTGTGTCATTCCCTGCGGCACGGTTCCTTTCCAGCCCGGCCCGCTGATGAGGTAATCGCCAGCCTCGGTTCCCGTGGTGCGTTTGCCGACGTAGGCAAAATTAGTGCCGTCCGACGGATCAGTGAACTGCACGCTGTAGTAACGGCCCGCCATGTCCGGCACGTGCAAGACTTGCGGCCCTTTGGAGAGGTCGAGCCAGCCGCCGACGTAGAGCACGTCGTTGGTCCCTGTTGCTAATAAGCTGGCGTTTGACGCCGAGGGCGAAGAGAGAGTGGGCACCGCGTACAGCGTATTGACGGGGATTGGGTCACCGCCGAGCCCATGCTGAACGATCGCTCTTTTGTAGGCACTGTACGTGATCGGCGGCCAAAAATAGAGGAAAACGAACGTGCCGAATCCCCATACGATGACTGCCACGACGACGAACGCAATGAGCTGGCTCCCCCCCAGCAGAGAAATGTCTGTAGACGACCCATGCGAGGATGGCCAGGATGACGAACGTAATGGGATATTTGTATTTCAGAATAAACCTGTTCATCTCATTGCACTTTCATGACTGGCGGCACGTGGTACTCGCCGTCGAGGACCGCACGGCCGGGCAGATACGCGCGGAGCATCAGCTTGAAGTTGCCTGCCGGTGCCGGCAGCCAGTTGGACTCGTGCCCAGCGGGAGCCGTGCGCTGCAGATAAATGTCGATGGAGCCATCGGCGTTCGGCACGAGGCCGGAGCGACTGCCGACGCTGTAGCGATCGATGGGGTTGCTCACCATGTACCCGACGACATCGGTCATGGTCAGCGACCAGAAGGCATCGTTCGGCGGGAGTTGTCCTTCAGGAAAATGCAGGACGTACTCGTGCTGGCCGTTGAGCCTCTGCCCCGCGCTGTCGACGGTCGTCGTCCAGTACGCAGCCTCTTGCACCACATTGACGGCGGGCAGGACTTCTGGCGCAGGCGGCCCGCAGGAGGATGCCATTGCCGGGCTGGCCGCATTTCATGGTGGTGCTCCAACCGTTGACGGTCGTTGTCATGGCTTTCACCACGGCGTTCATGATGATATTTGCCGTGAGAAACGCCAGCACGCCGCCGACGATGATTCCTTGCACGACGTGAGAGACTGAGAGCATGGTGAGGATAGTTGTCATACCTTGAGTATACCTGTTTGCTTCGCAAATAGCCAGGCTTTTTCGCGTAACTTTTCGTTTTTCTCAGATAACTTTTTTTGTTGAGCCAAAACAACGTCAAAAGTTGATGGAAAGTCGAGAGGAAAGGCGAAAGGAAAAGTTATGCGAGAAAATGAGTCTGTTTTGCTCGTTCTCTCCGTTTGTGATGGGGAAATTATTCTTGAGAAAAGTGAAATTTTATCTGAGAAACGTCATGTACGGAAGCAAGATAGCTCAATTTTTCATTTGGTGAACATTAACCCACGGTTCGCTCTTTTTTTGTCAAATCCGCTTGCAAAGGCGAATGCGATTGCTGAGTATTCACCAATTTCGCTCGAACAAACTGGCTTGTGTGTTGGCTTCACAAGGAACTAGCGAACGGAGGGCATTAATGTACAAAAATGTACAAAGTTTGTGGGGTAGGAACAGGATAGCTTGATGAGCTTATTAAGGTCAGTTTGCCATGTGGGGAAAAGCTGAATGAGAAGAAGCTAAAAAGGCGGAATAAAAGTTCGTATTTGGCTGTGTTTGTCCGTATTTTTTAAAACATGTTTCAATACCAGGCCAGCGTCTCGCCAACGCTCACAACATTGCCGATGATGGTGAGCGCAGGAGACGTGAGACCGGTAGCGCGCGCTTTCTGGGCAATATCAGCCAGGGTGCCTGTCACCACACGTTGTTGTGGCAGTGTACCCTCCTGAATGACTGCGGCGGGAGTCGTCGGGTCTTGTCCAGCACTGATCAGGCTTCGCGTGAAGTTTGGTAGTGCCGTGACGCCCATCAGCACAATCAGTGTGCCTCCCAGAGCGGCCAGCGCTTGCCAGTTGACTGCTGGCGAGGCTGAACAACCCTCGTGGCCGGTGACAATCGTAACGGACGAAGCATAATCGCGGTGTGTGACTGGGATGCCTGCGTAGGCCGGTACCGCGATGGCGGAACTGACGCCAGGGACGACCTCGAAAGGGATACCGGCGTTGACGAGCGCTTGAGCCTCTTCGCCACCCCGCCCGAAGACAAAGGGATCTCCACCCTTTAGGCGCGCCACCGTCTGACCTTGCCGGGCATGGCTGATCAGCAGGGTATTGATCTGCTCTTGTGGCAGTGTATGGCAACCGGGTCCCTTCCCAACATAGATCATATCAGCACCTGGACGCGCTTCATCCAACAATTGCGGACTGATCAGACGGTCGTAAAGTATAACGTCGGCAGCACGTAAGCAGCGCAGGCCCTTGAGCGTCATCAATTCTGGATCGCCCGGCCCGGCTCCAATCAAATACACTTTGCTGGCTGGCCCACTGCGCGAAGATGAGGTCTCGGTATCGCCAGTGGCCTCAGTTGGTTGTCGTATGCTGATTTGCATCATGTGTCTCCTCCGGGGCGGAGGCAAGCTCCGCCCCTACCCTGTTATCCCCCCTCTCCGCCTCTTGCATAGCGTTGATAATTGTGGATACCGAGATATCCACATGATAGCGTCGTAGCAGGCGAACAGTGCTTGCCAGTGCCTCGGTTTCATCCTCTTCGATGAGCAATTGTAGAACATCTGAAGCAAAGAATGCGCCAAAAAACGCATCACGCCCAGCGTAACTGAGTCCACTTTCCTTCATGCATGCACGCGCGGCAGCAGCTAGACGCAGGTAAGCATCATACTCTGGAGGTAGAAGGTCCTCCAGATACTGGCGCGTGCGTTTTGCCATGCTGGGACTGCTGCCCTCCGTTGAGACGGCGACGGTGAGTTTCCCGCGCCGTAGAATAGAGGGCAGAATAAAATTGCAGCGCGCAGGCATATCGACAATATTGACCAACTGACCACGTTCCTGTGCCTCTTGCCAGATCACTTCGGCCAATAGCGGATCATTGGTTACGGCAGCTACGACCACAAATGCGCCAGCCAAGTCTCCAGGCTCATAGGTCTTATAGCGCAAAGCCACCGCCTGGCTTTGTTCCAGGTCCAGCAATTCATCGCAGAACGCAGAACTCATCACCGTGACGCGCGCGCCACTGGCGTTCAGTGCGGCAGCCTTTTCCGCTGCCACGTGATCGCCGCCGATCACCAGGGCCGCTCGATTACGCAGATCCAGCATGATGGGATAATAATTTGGCATACCTGACTTATCCTGTCACTGCTTGTCCTGCCACGCGCTCTTGTAATTGTGCAATGCCGACGCGCTGGCAGAAATCGCCAAAGGTCTCCTGCGGCTGGCGCTCGTCGCGCCAGAGGACCAGTAACGGATGGAGCGTTGGCACAATCTCATGCGTCTTGATGGACTGTGTATAGAGCGTATTCATGCGTGTATTAGCCCAGTCGCCACCGACATAGAGATTATAGAGATCCTTTGAGCGACCGACCAGCCCAATATCGCCCATGTGAGGTCGTGCACAACCATTAGGACAGCCGGTCATACGAATACTGAGCGGCTCGCCAGCCAGGCCCAGTGCGTGTAGATCGTTCTCAATGAGCTTGACGACATCAGGCAATACGCGCTCCGCCTCGGCCAGTGCCAGCCCGCAGGTCGGCAGGGCAGGACAAGCCATGGCAAAGCGATACGCGCCCGCTGCCTGGGGATCGGTCGAGATCCCATACGTGTGCAATGTGGCTTCCAGGGCGGAACGCTGCTCTTCAGCGATATCCGTGAGCAATATATTTTGTTGACCAGTCAGGCGAATACCGGGTTGAAATTGCTCAATCGTCGCGCGTAGCCCCGTCTTCAGACGCAGTTGTGCACTATCTTTGATCCGTCCGTTTTCGACATGCAGTCCCAGGAACCAGCGCCCATCGGCCTGCTGATGCCAGCCAAGATGATCCTCTACATCATGGAAAACAACCGGGCTGGGTGTAGTTAGCTGATAGCCAAGACGCTGTTCGACCTGTGCGCGAAACCAGTCAACACCGCGTTCCTCTACCACATATTTCATACGTGCGTGCTTGCGGTTTTGGCGATCTCCGTAGTCGCGTTGTACCGTCACGATAGTCTCGACTACTGTCAGCGTCTGCTCCACCGTCACATCGGCCAGAGGAGTTGCCAGGCGTGGGAAGGTTTCTTTTTTGCCATGCGTCATACCCATACCGCCGCCAATGATCAGCGTGAAACCGACCAGCTCTATGCCGTCCAGCCGTGCAACCATGCCGATATCTTGCGTGTAGGCATCAACGCAGTTATCACCAGGGAAAGCCACACCGATTTTGAATTTACGTGGCAGATAGGTAGGTCCATAGAGCGGCTCGACATTTTCCGCTGCATCTTCAGCTTCAACCGTGTGGATTTTTTCGCCATCGATCCAGATCTCGTGATAAGCCTTCGTATGAGGTGCCAGGCGCGTAGCGATCTGATGCACAATTTCCTGCACCTGGGCCTGTGCGCGACTGCCCACGGGCGCGGGACAGGCCATCACATTGCGATTAACATCGCCACAGGCCCCCAGCGTAGAAAGTAGCGACTCATTGATGTCATGGATCGTCGCTCGCAAATCGCCCTTTAAGATGCCATGCAACTGAAAACCTTGCCGTGTCGTAATGCGCATCGTACCATTGCCGAAGCGCTCCGCCAACTCATCCTCGGCCAGGTATTGCTCGCTCGTCACAGCACCACCAGGGATGCGCGAACGCACCATAAACTGATAGGCTTTCTCCGTACCTGCTGCCTTGCGCGATTGGCGTACGTCGCGATCCTCCTGCTGATACGTGCCGTGGAACTTGAGGAGCTGTGTCTGATCCTCAGAGAAACGCGCCGTATCTTCTTGTAGCTGCTCAGCAATCTGCCCATGCAAATAATCACTCGTGTCTTTGATGTGCTCAACTTTGCTGCCCACCCCCGGCCCTGCGGCGAGCAGGTGAGAGGAGGTCTGTGGTTGATCCTGGTCAGATGGCATTGTGGCATCTCCTTGCTATAGTCGCTTTGTACTGGCAACTATGGGAAAGGTTTCTCTTGCTTTTTACATAAATTTGTTGATATATTAAATCAACAAAGTAATGCTGATACTTACTATAAGGTCAGGGTGTTGCGCTGTCAACCCTTTCGCGGGAAATGGACAGTCAGTTTCAACAAATTGTGTGAGGAATAGACATATGGATTTTCTTCTGAGTTGCATTTCGACGAAACATTCGCTGCTCAAGAAACATTGGAGCGAGACGAAGCAGCCCGCAGGCTCACCCGAGAAGACAGAGTGTCCTGTTACCGTGCTGGGCAGCATGGAAAAGCCCAAGGATGACCAGGGAGGTTTGCTTTGCCTGTTGAACGGTGATGGACAGGTGCGGGCCAGTGTTGCGCTCCCGATGCCAGCAGGTATGGCTTTAGGTGATGATGGCATGCTTGTGACCTCTATTTATGACGTGCATAAAGTGGCGTCTGATCTTTCAATGGTACAACAAGATACTGTCAGTTTGCCTGCATTTAACATGCTGCATTCGCTCTCTCGCACGCGTCGGGGCTATCTGGTAGCCAGCACCGGCCTGGATGCTATCCTGGAGTTCACGCAGGAGGGCCAACTGCTGTGGAGCTGGTGGGCGACTGATCACGGATTTACGCAGACACCCGCAGGCGAAACGCGTGTGGTTGACAAGGCACTAGACCATCGTGGCATCAAGTATGGGACACTGGCACAGACGACCCATGTCAACTCCGCGGCTGAACTGCCGGATGGTACGGTGCTGGCAACGCTCTTTCACCAGGGTCTGGTCATTGCCATTGACCGCGCTGACGGCTCATGGCAGCCTGTGCTAGGCAACCTGGATCATCCGCACTCGGTGCGTATCCTCAATGATCAGTATATTACTGTTGCTGATACAGGTCGTGGACGCGCATTGCTAGTCAATATCAAGCACCTGAAGGGCAAGATTGAAGCCGAAGTGCCCGCGCAAACGAACTGGTTGCAAGATTGCTTTTATGATCAGCGCACTGATCGCTGGTTTCTGGTGGACGGGAAAAACACGCGTATTGTACTGCGTGCAGGTACCTCTGGTGAGAAAGAACTCACGCAGATCGAGCTTAATCCTGAGTGGCGTCTGTATGAGATCTTGCCGCTTTAAATGAAATACTGATCCCCTCATCTATAGAAAAACTCGTTCAGTCTAATCTTCTGCTCACTAATTCACGTTAGTAATGGCACAATAAAAGGCATCTCACAACGGAGATGCTTTTTTGTAGTCAGGCGGAAATCTCTCTTGTAAGAAAAGCAATGCGCTACTTAATTACAATGTATTCATATATAGAATTCCGTTTACTTTACAAGATAAATGCTTTATAATCTGACTACAAATAGGGAGTACGTCAGGAGATGCACGTGCTGAGATATCATAAAGTATCAAGTAAAGTGCTTGTGAGTATTGTCATAGCGGCCTTTGGTAGCCTGTTTATGTTCTTATTGGCAAGTGTTGTGGGAGGGGTTGTTGGTAATGCTGCATATGCAGTTTTGCCCTGGATATGGGATCAAATAACGAGATCATTAGCGACGACTCCCTGGCCTTGGATCATTACATTTGTTATTTTCTTGGCTGCTGCGACGATCCTGGCTTATGGCTGGACTCAATATCGCTTCTTAAAAGGTGCACTGAATACGACCAATGCTATTGTAAAACTGGATGATGCTTTACTCATGCAGCTTGCAAGTATTGTGTCTACTTCCGATTTGAGAGAAGAGATGCGAAGGCTTCTGATGCAGTTATTACAAAATGCGACAGTCTTCTCCTCCCGTTAGGGATGGCAACCTGGCTAGTGTTGCAATATTAACCTGAAAGTGACGATTTTAGCGTAACAAATAAAGGCTCTGGCGTGAGGAAGTCAGAGAGAGTAGGGAGTATTGCTATGGATGCCGCTGAGCGAGAACATGCGTTATGGGCAGCTTCTGGACAATATATTCGTGGTGAGATCAGTTCAGAGCGCTTAGGACAAATCGAACTCTCTTCGGATTTAGATCGTAAAGCAGCAACTTTTGCTGTTATCGCTCACAGTATGCGCAGATTTCTAGTCATATCCATAACATGTTTGTTTATATTATGGATAATGGGATCTCTCCTTTTATATATCATTATTGGTCATTTTTGGACTGTAATCTTTGTCACATCAGCCATTTTCAGCCCTATCTTTTTCGCTGTTTTTAGCCCGATACTCAGATATTATTTTCCACGCGCGCAGACACATCGTCGGAACCAACGTGATTAGTAAAGTTTGACTTACAGCCATCTTTCCGATGGAAAATACTGCTCTAATGTCCCCCCCAGGTCATTTTTACTCCAAGAGCCACCCAAGGAAAATTTATAAAATGAGGAGCTGTTACACTCCTCTTGATAGCGGATAGTAAGACACGAGAAAAAGAGTACTCTTCACAAAAGATACAACATATATCACGTTAGAAGCACTCTTTTTTTCGCCTGTGCATAACAGCCAACCGGATGCTACGCGCGATGGTGTTTAGTGACCACAACCGCAACTGCGCGACTCGCCACCGCCATCAGCGGCCTTGAAGGATTGTCCACAGCCGCAACCAGAGACTGCATTGGGATTGTTGACCGTAAAGCCAGCGCCCATCAGGCTATCGACGTAGTCAACTTCACTACCAGCAATATAGCCGATGCTAATGTCATCAACAAAAACTTCGAAGTCCTCAAAAGGAATAACCGTATCACCCTCTTGCTCTTCATCGAGAGTCATACCATATTGGAGGCCGGAGCAACCACCACTGGCGACAAAGATACGCAAACCCAGAATTGGGTCGTCTTCCTGCTTAATCAGGTTTTGGTCGTTTTCCTGCTTAATCAGCTCACGAACTTTCTCGGCGGCGATGGGGGTAATCGTGATTACAGACGTCTCAATCACCGACAGGCTGGTTCTGCTCACTCATATCAATTTACCTCTCCAAAGGGGTTGACTATGCAGCCCCTGCTATTGTAGATAGATTAGACGTTGTTGCTACAACTATCTTTGTGGCTATTATAAACTACAAAAAATGAAGCGTCAAGGAGAGATGCACAGCTATAACCCGAAATGCTGCTGCACACGAACGACGTTGGCAAGCAGATCAGGCACATCAGGTGGCATACCAAATAAAAGTTCACTGCGCCGCTCCTGGCTGGTTGCCAAACGGGCGATGATATTCGAGGCAGACCAGCCCTGGGCCATGAGATGAGCGGCCAGTCCACTAATGATCGGCGTCGCAAAAGAGCTACCGGCCCAGTCAGCCCAGCCTGAATTATTTTGTTCCCCGCTCGGGAAGTTGGATGAGATATAAATACCACGCACAGCATCCGGCAAACCATTACTATCGACACCACCATCGCTATCACCCCCAAAAGTAGCAACACCGGAGTCATTGGGCGGAACGTTGGCCGCATTAGCGAAATTCGATGGAGCAAATTTACTATTGACCGAGGTTACACTCAACGTCATCTCATAGCGCGCAGGTGCGCGCGGTGGACGTGGGGGCAATCCCTGCTGATTTGCTGGTAACGAGTCATTGCCAGCCGCGGCGACAATCAGCGCGCCATGCGCAGATAAACTCTCAAAGAGCAGGCGCACACCTTCCTCTAAATGTGCCAGTACACGTGTAACGCCCATCAGTTGCGTCGTGGGCCATTGTCGATTATCTAACCAGATATAAGGCAAACGACGAATATCCGGCATGATAGTCAGACTCAGGTTAATGATCAGGCGACGAATAGCACCTGATACCATCTCACGCTCCAGATCGGTCAATGCAGCAAATAAAGCATAAAGATCTCCTCCACCAAAATCATTCATAACACGTATCAGGCGAATGCGCGCGCGAGGTGCGCTATCCCGAATGAGTCCAGCCACAGACAGTCCATGATCCGGCATGAAATAATAGCGCAACTCGCCGCCGTGATCCCGCCCGGTAGAGACATCGTTGGTGAGAGCATAGCGATCATACTCAACCACAAAAGAGCCATCTTCATTGCGCAAGTCATTAGCCACACGCTGCAATAACCAGTTACGCCGCAGTTCTGGTC
Source organism: uncultured Chloroflexia bacterium (assembly GCA_963802635.1). Lineage (GTDB taxonomy): Bacteria > Chloroflexota > Ktedonobacteria > Ktedonobacterales > Ktedonobacteraceae > CAVTLG01. Next base: position 120,294 of record CAWDJJ010000003.1, read on the forward strand.
GTGTGGCCGCACCGCGAATGCGGTCAGGATGATGCGCGGTATCCAGGACAGCCACAAGTACATCTTCAGCACCCTTTGAGTCAAGTGGAATAGCCTGGTCCACCAGCTTGACACGCCAACCGGGCAGAACATTAGCGGGTGCGGAGACCTCCAACAGAGGCGATGGCTGCGGCGTCATGGCCGGACCACCTCCAGCGTAGAACGAAGGGGCAGCCGTAACCAGCCAGTTGGGCATAGCAGAGACCACGTGCAGTCCAACCTGCGCCAGATGCTCAAGATGACCCTGGATATAGGCTAAAGCCATCGGCATAGGATCGCGCACAGCGGGATCACGATGGCGCGTATGCAAAAAAAGAGCCACGAGCGGCTGCTTGCGATGGAGTCCAAAAATAAAAGCGCGGCGACGTACAGGTGGCATAGAGGGCGTTATACTCCAACGGCCAGATGTGCCATAAATCTCAAGCGAAAGACCATATTGCGTCAGAAACTCATTCAGTTGATTACGAATCTGTTCAATCAATATGTCCAATGTATCATCAACGGGAAGCCGGGGCAGACGAACAACAAGAACCATTTCACCAGGAATCCAGTGGTACAGCTCGTCAGGTGTACCCATGAATTCGGTCGAACTACGAGACATGCACGAAAATCCCCCTCCACATAGAGTGTGGTGCAATCAAATAAGTGCGGTGCATCTTGCCCAGAGGACAAAATACAAACGGAAGTGAAGAATGCTCTACTAGCGTCACATTATAGCTCAATGGGTAGGGGGAGACAACCAGCATAGCGCGTTTGGAACAAAACTACTAGCATGCAGTCTCGCGCGACCTACCATGTCATATTGCCCCGCAATGATGGAGTCCTTTCGTCTCATGTCTTCGTTCTAATCATAGAAGACTTGCGAAAGTGTTTGAAACCAGCACAGGGAACATGGGGTTCCTATCAAACACATTCTGCGGGAGGAAAGCCAGCATGTTTATTTATTCTGCCCGGCTCGCGCATACATTAATTGAGCTTGTGCGCATACCCAGTACGTCTGGACATGAGGAATATGTTCGTAGTTATATAGAACGACAATTGATCAGTTTAGGATTAACAACACAGATTGACGGTACAGGGAATCTGCTTGCTACATTAGATGGTGAGGGTACACCCATCTTGCTTAACGCGCATATGGACCGCGTTCCTCCCGGTCTTGGACATGAACCGATCTTACGCAACGGCATTCTCTACAGTGATGGCATGACCAATCTCGGAGCTGATGATGCTGCCGGTATCGCCGTCATCCTGGAGGCACTGCGGCGTACTATCGAACAAGAGTTACCACATCCTCCAATGGTAATCGTCTTCACGGTACAGGAAGAAACAGGTCTCTGCGGTTCACGCAACATAGCCCATGCCACCGAGCATGTTACCGATGGCATTGTCTTCGATAACGCATTTGAAGCAGGCGTCGTTGTTTCCAGAGCGGCAGCATACGAGGCATTTGATATCAAAATTAGCGGGCGTACCGGTCATTCCGGCAAGGATTTGAGCAATACTATCGATGCTATCGAGATCTTCAGACAAGCTCCCTATCCTCATGGTTCGTTAGCAAACGATCTAACACGCATAACGATTGGGCATGTCATCGCTGGCACTGCTCGTAATAGCATAGCAGGATCAGCACTGCTAGAAGGCGAGTTACGTAGCTTCGAGCCTCCAGAGATTTATCAACAGTACAAACAGGCGCTACTCCAGGCATTTGAGGAGACAGCGCAACGCTTTGGCGCTCGCGTTGAGGTAAACTTTACCATCCATTCAACAGGCTACGCGCTAAGTCCTGCTGAGCCTCTGCTGAATACGTATCAGAGCGCCCTGACACAACGCGGCGCGCACCTGGAAATGCGACCGACATTTATTGGCAGCGATACGGCTGGCTTGCGGCCAGCCATACGCGCATTCACGATCTCCACAGGCACGGTCGATGAACATACAGTGGAAGAGCACATAGCCCTGGCTCCCCTGGAACAATTGGTGACTGACACCTTGCAGATCCTGCACCTCTGGCGCAGCCGAGATATATAAGCATGCTCCGCTTCAGTCATCCAATACGGAACGTCTCTCTTTTTTCAGAGCGCTCGCTTGCCATAACCGTGCGCAGAGAGGCCAGGTAACAACACCGAATGCAGTATCCTCAATGCAGTATCCTCAGACGGATCAATGGAATGGAGAAAGCCTGATGCCACCCCCTGTGCCTGCCAACTGAAGGTATGTTACGCGAACTATGCCGAAGACGTCAAGGGATTTGGCACTGGGCATAAAATGACTCTGCTCCGTGTTATGGTGAATATAAGAACACTAGCTACAGCTTAAAAACAAGTGAGGGACGATATATGTCCAAGGTTTATGGAGTAATTATCATTGGCTCGGGACCAGCGGGCTACACCGCTGCCATCTACGCGGCTCGTTCGAGTCTATCCGTGTTGATGCTACAAGGCTATCAGACTGGTGGACAACTGATGCAAACAAGCGAAGTGGAGAATTATCCCGGTTTCGAAGACGGTATCCTGGGTCCCGAGATGATGGAGAAGTTTGAAAAGCAAGCCATGCGCTTTGGGGCAGAGATGCTTCCTGAAGATGTTATTGCGGTTGACTTTTCACAGCGACCATTTACGGTGACAACAGATTCAGGCGAGTTTCGATCCCGTGCCGTGATCATTGCGACCGGCGCTAGCGCGAAATGGCTGGGCCTGCCCAGCGAAAAGCGCCTGCAGGGACGCGGCGTGACTGCCTGCGCAACCTGTGATGGCTTCTTCTTTAAAGGAAAAGATGTCGTGGTCATTGGCGGTGGGGACACAGCTATGGAAGAGGCTACGTTCCTGACACGTTACGCCCATCACGTGACTATTATCCATCGTCGCAGTGTGCTACGCGCCAGCAAAATTATGCAGGAACGCGCACAGAAACATCCGAAGATCAGCATCCTGCTGGACACAGAGGTCAAGGAGATCCTGGGTGATGATGCTGTAACAGGCATACAGCTAGTCGATGTCCAGACGAGCGATGAGAAGAAATTGGATGTGCAAGGGGTCTTCCTGGCTATCGGCCACCAGCCGAATACCGAGTTGTTCCGAGGCATTATTGACATGGATGCAGTAGGCTATATTATTCCCGTCGAGCATACCATGACGAACATTCCCGGTGTCTTCGCGGCAGGAGACGTCACAGACCATCGTTACCGCCAGGCGATTACTGCCGCTGGTGATGGCTGTCGCGCAGCCATTGATCTGGAGCGTTGGCTGGAAAACCAGGGACAGGAAGTTGGCATTGAGAATTGGGATTAATACCCATAGGCATTCAGATGAGAAATGTGCCGCGGCACATTTCTCATCTGAATGCAAGGAAATATCACTACACTAACGGCTTACATAACGCAAACATTTACTTGGTCGATCCCTCGTAGATATCGATAACTGTGCCGAGGAACTTCAGGGCATCATCATGCTTGCGCTGGAAAGAGTTACGCCCGATAATGGACCCAAAGCCACCACCATCCCGGATAGCCCGTGCCTCGGTGAAGACTGCATCATCGGTAGCAGTAGCACCGCCCGAGAAGATAACGATCCGCCGTCCATCAAAAGCGCTCTGCACGACGTGGCGCACACGATCAGCCAGCGTACTGATGGGAATTTCATATTTCTGGTAGATTTTCTGGTTCTCAGGCAATTCTACCTTTTGACTCGGCAGTTTCACCTTGATGATATCTGCGCCAAGCTGGGCTGCAATCTGCGCGGCATAAGCAACGATATCAATAGAAGTCTCGCCATCCTTACTCAAGGAACTCCCACGAGGATATGACCAGACAACCACGGGCAAACCGACAGACTTCGCCTCCAAAGCCAGTTCACGCAGTTGCTGATACATCGTCGTACGCTCAGACGAACCGGGATAGATAGTGAAACCAACAGCAGAACAACCCAAACGCAAAGCATCCTCAACCCCAGAAGTTATAGCGGAAATAGGGTCCTTTTCGTCGTTCAGTAGATCGTGGTTATTGCACTTTAGAATCAACGGAACCTCGCCTGCGAAGTCAGCGACTCCCGCTTCCAGGAAACCAAGAGGCGCAGCGTAGGCATTACAGCCTGCCTCAATAGCCAGTTGGAAATGATAACGCGGATCATAGCCAGCAGGATTAGGTGCAAAGCTACGCGCCGGTCCATGCTCAAAACCCTGATCAACAGGCAGAATCACCATTTTGCCCGTGCCAGCTAAACGGCCATGATTAAGTAAGCGAGCAAGGTTGGTACGAACACCAGGGTTTTCACTATCATACCAACTCAAAATTTCTCTGATACGATCCTTCATGTTTATGTTCCTTCTTACATACTCGTCATTAAGCACCCTAAATGAACTGGCCCACAGTAAATGTGGTAGCCTTCTCTCTATTGTATCACGCAAAAAAGGGGGCCGCAGATAACACATGGCCGACCGTTTATTGCTTGAGAAGGTGCAATCGAAGGAGAACTTTTCTCCGGCAAACATCACCAGGAGATACCCAGCGTTGTTACCTCATGCAGTTTGATACGTCTCTATCTATGCATAGATGGTAGGGTTATATTGCACACGATAAACCGTATAAATGGACAAGCAGCGCCAACAAAGGAGATAGATAGTAGAATGAGCGGAAGCAAGTTTGATCTTATCGCCCAGGAACTACAACAACAACAACAGATTTTGGAGAAGCTGAAGGCAGAAAACCGTAGCTTACGACTAGAGCTAGCAGAGCTACATGAAGGGCGTGGTATTTTCATCGATATAGGCAACACACGCTTTGCCCTCAATAGCTCAACAGCATCCTCGGCCTCCAATCCGCTATCAGTTACAGAGGTTGCGCCTGCTTCTTCAGAGATATCAGCGGTACATGCAGCTATAAAAAAACCTGATTTACCGACACCAGAGATACCAAAAGAGCCGCAAATAGAGACACCAACACAGCAAAGCATTGCTATCTCACAAGAAGAAGAGCAAACACCTAGATCAACTTTCCTGGAAGATGTCATGATTAATGAGTTTGAAACAGCTTTGACTTCTCCACTGTCAGTATGGACAGGACCGGTAAAAAAGGCAGAGCCGAAGGTCGAAGCCGAAACCGAAGATACAAATGCGGCATTGCGACGTGAGTTAATGGGCAGTTATCTCCTTGAATAGCCCCATTATAGTTAGCCAGAGCTATGAGTCATCCCGCATTGTTTCAATGCTCGAAATACTTCTTTTGTTAGTTATACATGGCCTTTGCCTCCTGTACCCCCAGCTTTGGGAACTTTTGAAAAAGTTTGGGATGATTTATAGCCACAAACATCGCTCTTATTTCACCTGGAAAGCCATCGTAGCTTCCTGCACTGAAACTCGAAGCGAGCAGATCGACAGTGAAATTTGTATCCCCCTGAGGCATTACAAATGTGCATATTCCTGTCACATTCGTTTGACCGGCATCGACGCTAACAGGCAAAGTATCATTTGATGGCGGACTCGTCGTAGCGCCCGATTTTAAGCGGGTAAACGTGTCAGCATCACCCACAAATCCTGTTGTCGAATTATTGTCTAACCTGAATGTCACCATAATATATGTCTGGCCGCTGGCAGCTTGCTGCCCTCCCGCACTTAACTGTTCTGTCACGCTGGTGACTGTCCATGTGACCCCGCTATAGACCGTATGCACATTGGGACTGACAGTTACTGGCTGATACTTGCTCAAATCTGCACCATCAATCAAAGGAATGTTTTCCTGCGCCTTACTACTATTGCCTATCTGGAGTGTGAGTTTGCTGACTGTCACATTGTTGGCTATAGGAAAATCGATCCAGTTGTTCCGCGTTACTCCATTATCGATACTACCCGAATTCATCTCATTATAAGCCGCGACACTCGTCCCATCGGGTAAGAGTAAGTGCATCGCATCATAGCTATACTCGGAGGATGTACTGGTAGCATTTTGCTCTTTGACGTCAAGACGCACAATGTCAGGCTGCGAGTTATCAATCTCGTTGTCGTCTGTAAAAGCGCTGGCATTACCATATTTCACATCGTTAATAGTCACATTGACGTCAGCATAGATGAAAGAGAGAGCATGGGTAAAAGTGACCGTCTTGGAGGTCCCAGTACTACTACTACTATTACCTGTGCCACTAGTTGTACTATTACTTCCACTATAGGCAGTTGCTGTTCCTGAGACATTACTCATTGACTGGGCGATATAGTGGTAGGCAAAGTAACCAGCCCCTCCACAGAGCGCCAGAATTACCAGGATGATACTGAGTGTAACACAACCAATTTGCCCTAAGACGTTCTTAGACGAGTCTTTCGGCGGCATCCCATAGTCTGCCGACTGATAGCTTCCGGGGGGTGGTGTGCCTTGCGCCGGGGTCTGATAACTCTGTGGAGGTATTGACGGTTGACTAAACGCTGATGGCGGCGGCGGCGGAGTGGCAAACTGCGTCCCTAGATCTGGAACAACTGAATGAGCGCCAGAAGAGGGTGTCATTTCAGTCGGTTTGTTCACACCAGAATTTATTGTTCCCCCACAATTGGAACAAAAACGCTGCCCTTGAGCGGCTGGCGTTCTACATGTTGGACAATAACTAGTTGGTTGCTGTACCATAATGCTCTCCTCAACACTGAATGAGTATGAGAACCGTTCCTATAAAGTATGGACACCTATTGACAGTAATAGATATGTATGCCATATCATGACTACTTCTTTTCCATTATCCTGCTTGACAGACGTGCTATAATAGCTGCATGAGGTAAGCAGTTCCTCTTAAAAACACAAGAGGGGTAAAACCGATGTGTTCTGACGTTTCGTTCTCAGCGTCTCAGTCATCTGAGATAAGCACTTTAGGAACATCTGTCAGAAAAGCTTGTTCTAAAGTAGTCCCTGACGCCTTCGGGCAAGGGGATAGTGGGTGTCGTGTAGTTCACCCAGCATCGCTTGCGGTGTAAATGACCGATGGGCACACGTGTCTCTTGATCGGAAACTATAGAACAACGGTAACGCTTCAGGTCAGCGAGCATGGGTACTCGTCTGGTCCCCTGATTGCGGCGGCCCGAGAGAGCGGTGCACACCACCTGAATAGTTACTAATGATGACACGAAAAAGAAAGCCTGCTTACTGTAAAGTCAACGTTTCACAATGCATTTTCTAGTAGACAAAAATCGATGCAAGCCCCTGAGAAGGTGCAAGCAACGAAATGCAAGGCAATATGAGCTGAAACCAAACACTCTCTTAGCAAGCAATACCGAGAGCACATTAAATCTGAAAGTCGGCTGTAGCCTGATCAAAGCCATTTGGCGTCTGTGAGGCCAATAGTAATGTCAGTGTTGTCGCAGTTTGAGGCACAAGAAAAGTTACTGTACCCATTTTCCCATTGACGCCAGCAGCAAAAGAGACAGGCAACGTAGAGTCAACAGGAGTGATAGTGATGTTGGACGTCTTAATACTTATGTAATCAAACGGAGAACCAGGGATGGCCGTTTGCGACAGCGTATTATCCACACTCAGCGTCACAACAACATAGCGCATGCCCTTACTGGCTTGCTGTCCATTCAGACTCAACTGCGATGTAGCACTGCTAAACAGCCAGTTAAGGCCCAGGTATTGCATCTGCTCATTGGGTTTGACCGTCTTTGGCGCATATTGTCCGATGTTGGTCTGCCCATTAAGCAGCATAGAGACCTGAGCTTCGTTGCTAGCCCCCAGGATCAGCGTCAACTGACTGATTTTCACATTCGAGGGAACTGCGAAATCAATAGTGCTTATATGCGTTGCACCAGCCACAAGCTTAACATTTGCATCAACATACGTAGGTGCTACCGTTATTTTTCCTGGAAGCTGCAGGTGCGCAATGGTATTGTATTGGAGAGCGACCGGAACAGCCACATTATTTTGTGCTCGTAGGCGTAAACGCACCATACCATTACTCGCCGAGTCAGGGTCATTAAGAAAACTTTGTGACTGTTGAGCGTTGATTACAGTAATATCTACTCCAGCATAATTGAGGGTACTATTGATAGATGTAGTTGTGATTGGCGGCTGAGTCGCTTTTATGCCTCCAAAGATACGTAGTCCTACATAGCTGGCAATCCCTAGTACGAGTAGTACCAGCAGAAGTATGAGCACAATAAAAGGCCGCCCAAGAGTGCGCATCTGAGTAGTTGGTACAGACGCATACACCGGATCTTGCATAGGAGGATATGACTGTAAGAACTCTTGCGGCTGTAGAAGTGGTGATGACTGGTACGATTGTGGTGACGATGCGGGTGGCAGATGCAACGTTAGCCCACACCCGGCACAGAATTTCTGGCTTGGCAGTGTTTCAGCTCCACACTTGGGACATGTATAAGCGTCTTGCTGTGCCATTTTAACCTATTCGTTCTCCTTGAAAAAGCTTCATTATATAAGGCATTTAAAAAGTGTAATTATAAAAGTATTTAACTCGTTCATATTGTACACCAATGACGCCACAAGGAGAAAGCAGAATGCTAAATTCGTTCACATGGTCGGTACCATATACCCATTTCACAAGAACCAAGCCAGCCATAACTCTATGCGATGTCGATCACATCACCGAATAACTGGGTTTGGATGAGTTGAGCATAGACCCCCCGACGGTGCAGCAACTGCTCATGCGTCCCTTGCTCCACAATGCGCCCCTCATCCAGCACAACAATCAGGTCTGCGTGACGGATCGTACTCAAGCGATGCGCGACGATGATCTGCGTACACGCCAACCGCGCTAGATTCTGCTCCACCTGCCACTCCGTCCCCACATCTAACGCACTGGTCGCCTCATCCAACAACAGGATCGCCGGATGGTTGGCTAACGCCCGCGCTAACGCTACTCGTTGCCGTTGCCCTCCCGAAAACGCGCTACCCCCTTCCGCTACCTGCGTCTCATAACCCATCGGCATCCGCTCAATATCTTCTGCGATCACCGCCAGGTCCGCCGCCGCCATCAGTTGCTCCAGGTCCATCTCCGGGTTGTTCAGCCCTATATTCTCCCGGATCGACCCGCTGAAGATGAATGACTCTTGCAGCACCACCCCCAACTGGCTGCGCACCTCCTGGTAGTTCAACTGCTCCAGGTTCACCCCATCATAGAGGATCGCTCCGCTCGTCGGTGTCATCAACCCCACCAGCAACTTGCCCAACGTGCTTTTGCCCGACCCCGTTCTCCCCACCAGCGCCACCTTGCTGCCTGCATCGATCCGTAAGCTGATCTCTCGCAGGATCAGCGGCGCGTGCTGGTCATATTGAAAGCTCACCCGCCGCAATTCGATCTGCCCCCCCAAACGCTGCGGGGAGCGCACCTGTGACGTATCCTGCTCGGGCTGTGCCTCTATCACATCAGCCACCCGTGCAAAATGCGCCCGGATCACCTGCAAACTCTGTCCACTGGTCGCCAGCGAACTCAAGGGCTGCAGAAATAAGGCCGCCAGCGTATTGAGCGCCAGCATCGTGCCCACCTGCATCCGTCCCTGCATCACCTGCAACGCTCCTATCCCTAACAGCAGCAACGGCGCAAACATGTTAAATACTTCGAACGCCACGCCGATCAGCGAGGAGAGATAGCGCAAGCGCAACGAGATATTCATCTCGGTAAAGAACAGATCCTCCCAACGCCCCCTGGCCCGTTGTTCCGCTCCCGCCGCTTTGAGCGTGGCAATACCGGCTAACATCTCGTTGAGGTAGCCCTGCGTCTTGCCCTGTGCCTCCAGATCTCGTTGCGTCAAGCGCCGCAACGCCGGAGCCGTCCCTACCAGCAAACCCACCTGACAGGCTCCCACCACCAACGTCACCGCCGCTATCTCCCAGGACAACGAACTCAAAATGATCAGGTAGACCACCACTGTACTGCCATCCAGGATCGTCGTGAGCAACTGGTTGGTCAGCAGATCTCGGATCGCTCCATTGCTATTCATGCGCGCCAACACATCCCCACTCAAGCGAACCTGGAAAAAACGATACGGCAGACTGAGCAGGTGCTCCAAGAAATTGAGCATGATACTTGTGTCGATGCGCGTCTGCAAATAAATCAGTAAGGAACTGCGTAACACCATCGTGATCCCTTGCATCAGCAGCACGATCCCCATGCCCACTCCCAGCAGCAATAACAGGTTGCTGGCTGCTTGCGGCAGGATCTTATCGATGACGATGGCCGTGGCAAACGGAGTCGCTAACCCGAACAGTTGCAGCAGCAACGAGGCTCCCACCACCTGGCAGATCGTCGTGCGCATGCGGAAAAACGAACGCATATAGCTCCACAACGTTAGTGAGGGTGGGGCCGTTTGCTGCTCAAAGTGCACCCCCGGCTCCAACATGATCACCACTCCGGTAAAGCCCTCATCAAAGGTGGCAACCGAGACTCTACGCCGTCCCTGCGCTGGATCAAGCAAGTCCACCCCGCGGCTCGAACCAGCGCTCAGAGAATCACAAAGTGGTTGAATTGCCAGTGCACAATCGCTGGGAAGGGGACATACCGCAGGTCCTCCAGCTTCACCGAGACAGCACGCACCCGCAGTCCATAGGCACGCGCCGCTTTCACCAGTTCCAGGGCCGTCAACCCATCGCGTCCTGCTCCACAAGACGCCTGCACTTCGCTCAGACTACTTGCTCGCCCGTAATCGTGCAAGATCATTGCCAGGCAAGCTGCCCCACACTCAACCGCTGTCACCTGTCTCATCTCTGGCACCCGTCGTCTCCTCTTGCCTCCCTTCTTCCTTCGCTGCACCGGTAAAGCATCTTGCGAAGCCACTGGAGCCTGCGATGGTGGATATGTAGCAGTGAATCGTTCCCACTTCATGCTTCTTGTTTGTTGAGAGGAGGGATCAGCAGGATGAAGACTGGGCAAGGAAAACTGGGGGGATACCACATGCGGCTTCCTCTGGTCCTGCCTGGTCGTTTCCGCTGCTGCCGATGCATGCTCTCTATGCTCCTGATCCATAACTCCTCCATCCCATCCCTCTAGCCACCAAATCCCTCACCCATTGCCCACCAGAACATGAGCGCACTCTCTGTTCCCGTCTGCACCTCCACCTGACCTCGACCCCCCACATACAACCCTCTCTGAACTGGCGTTCCCACCTTCGCTACCCCTACCACCGCTGGTCCCACGATCTCTTGCCCCTGCACTACGGGCAGCTTGTACCGCACACGGATCTCCTCGGGACTCTGCTCGGCTTCCCCGACCACCTCCAGGGAGCCTGTCAGACACCTCGTCGCTCCCTCCACACAATAACGCACCTCTTGCCCCACATGGATCTGGCTCCCCTGCTCTGGTGGTAATAGCAGCAGCACAACCACACTCGGCTGCCCTGCCGATCCCTCCTTGCCTGCTTCTTCTATCATCAGACCTATTCCTCCAACCTGCACTGGCACCTGGATCGACCACACCAGCACTCCCCCCACACATCCCAGCAGGATGATGGCCCACAGGCAACGACACACCGGGGGAGATACCAGCCGTAATATCGCGTGGAGGTCCTGCCTCTGGATGTACTTCTCTATCGCTCGTTCCCGAAAAATCGTGCGATCTGGTCCTGCCATCCCGCTCCCTCACCTTCCCCTATTGCCTCGTCACCGCACCGGAAGCCTGCCATCTTGCCCCAGAGGGACAAACGCAGCAGGCTCCCTTCTTCGCACGTCAGCACCGAGAGGAGCACCTTCCACTCACAGCTCATGCCGCAAACGTTGCTCCCACACGGTCAGTTTCCTGACATGCCCCTCTCGCTACCCACGAACTGATTGAGGTAGCCTACCAACCGCAACCATCGTGGCCCCAACCAAAGCCAAAATGGCCCCAGCCATTATCTCCACAACCATCGTGGCCCCAGCCATTATCTCCACAACCACCGCGACCCCAGCGAGGGCGACCCCAGCCACCATCTCCACAACCATCGTGGCCCCAGCTACCGGGATTAGAACAGCCTCCAGCTACTTGCATAAGCTGCTCTTCTGTCAGCACGCGTAAAACGGTAGATGCTTTCTCTGTATCAAAAACCATGGTTTTTTCCTTTTCTAAAACTTAATCTACAAGCAATCATAGAAAACCCTTCTGGATATCCACTATATTGAACCAGCGGAGGAAAAGAAAGGCCCCCCAAAAAGGCTTGAGTGCCTGATTCTATTACAATGACGACTATTGTCGTGCCTCACGGGAAGAAACATAATCATGAAATTATCCGCATACACGGATAATTTCATGTCGCTACCTTAGAGGTATCTGCCTTCAGCTACCCTCTGGTAACAGGAGAGCATTTAATGCCTCCCCAAAAAACCATGATGGCGGCGATTGGGACCCAAAGGATGCCGAGGACAGTGACAGACAGGTTGACGGTGTCTGGAATGATGCTGACCTCCATGAGGATCACAACCCCCTGCTACCTGCGTAAGCTGTTCCTCTGTCAACTCTTGTAAAACGTTGCTTCTTGTGTCAGACACTTTCTCCGTATCAAAAAACATAGTTTTTTCCTTTCTCATCTTAAACAACAAACAATCATCTGTAATAGTGATTGTCGTTTTCATGTCTCATAGTTAAGAGACATAGCCCATAGGACCATCCATATATGCGATGTATCCGCTGAACTGTCTTTAGTATAGCACGCTCAAACTATATATAAGCTCCTTTTTTTTTTATTTAGCCAAATATTACTAATGTCTCTTCAATATGCCTATCAATTTTTCCAATCTAATTGTATTTTTTAATATTTATGTCAACGTTTAATGGTTTATTTTACATAAAAATTATAATTTGCCATTATTGCATCTATTTTACATAAGATGGCCCTTATCAGAGCCATGCAATAGAACATGAGCCATTTCCATTCCCTGTACTCGCATACTACTGATCCAGGCACAAAGGCAGAGGAATGACAGGATGAGCTATATCCCACCCTGTCAAGGTATGGGAACGCGAGGTCGCTGGCGATAAGGAGGATCGTGCCCATGCCCTTTTCTATCTACAGTGTACTTATGATACCAAATATGGGCATATATCGATCATCAAAAAATATTAAATGAATATTTGAACAAACACAGTGAAAAGATATATTGAAGAGGTAAGAGTTTTTTATGCGATGTCGCTCTGGTACTAGGGCAACTGGGTTTGGATGAGTTGAGCATAGACCCCCCGACGGTGCAGCAACTGCTCATGCGTCCCTTGCTCCACAATGCGCCCCTCATCCAGCACAACGATCAGGTCTGCGTGACGGATCGTACTCAAGCGATGCGCGACGATGATCTGCGTACACGCCAACCGCGCTAGATTCTGCTCCACCTGCCACTCCGTCCCCACATCTAACGCACTGGTCGCCTCATCCAACAACAGGATCGCCGGATGGTTGGCTAACGCCCGCGCTAACGCTACTCGTTGCCGTTGCCCTCCCGAAAACGCGCTACCTCCTTCCGCTACCTGCGTCTCATAACCCATCGGCATCCGCTCGATATCTTCTGCGATCACCGCCAGGTCCGCCGCCGCCATCAGTTGCTCCAGGTCCATCTCCGGGTTGTTCAGCCCGATATTCTCCCGGATCGACCCGCTGAAGATGAATGACTCTTGCAGCACCACCCCCAACTGGCTGCGCACCTCCTGGTAGTTCAACTGCTCCAGGTTCTCCCCATCATAGAGGATCGCTCCGCTCGTCGGCGTCATCAACCCCACCAGCAACTTGCCCAACGTGCTTTTGCCCGACCCCGTTCTCCCCACCAGCGCCACCTTGCTGCCTGCATCGATCCGTAAGCTGATCTCTCGCAGGATCAGCGGCGCGTGCTGGTCATACTGAAAGCTCACCTCTCGCAATTCGATCTGCCCTCCTAAACGCTGCGGGGAGCGCACCTGTGACGTATCCTGCTCGGGCTGCGCCTCTATCACATCGGCCACCCGCGCAAAATGCGCCCGGATCACCTGCAAACTCTGTCCACTGGTCGCCAGCGAACTCAAGGGCTGCAGAAATAAGGCTGCCAGCGTATTGAGCGCCAGCATCGTGCCCACCTGCATCCGTCCCTGCATCACCTGCAACGCTCCTATCCCTAACAGCAGCAATGGCGCAAACACGCTAATGAGCTGGAATACAGCTCCGATCAGCGAAGAGAGATAGCGCAAGCGCAACGAGATATTCATCTCGGTAAAGAACAGATCCTCCCAACGCCCCCTGGCCCGTTGTTCGGCTCCCGCCGCTTTGAGCGTGGCAATACCGGCTAACATCTCATTGAGGTAGCCCTGCGTCTTGCCCTGTGCCTCCAGATCTCGTTGCGTCAAGCGCCGCAACGCCGGAGCCGTCCCTACCAGCAAACCCACCTGACAGGCTCCCACCACCAACGTCACCGCCGCTATCTCCCAGGACAACGAACTCAAAATGATCAGGTAGACCACCACTGTACTGCCATCCAGGATCGTCGTGAGCAACTGGTTGGTCAGCAGATCTCGGATCGCTCCATTGCTATTCATGCGCGCCAACACATCCCCACTCAAGCGAACCTGGAAAAAACGATACGGCAGACTGAGCAGGTGCTCCAAGAAATTGAGCATGATACTTGTGTCGATGCGCGTCTGCAAATAAATCAGTAAGGAACTGCGTAACACCATCGTGATCCCTTGCATCAGCAGCACGATCCCCATGCCCACTCCCAGCAGCAATAACAGGTTGCTGGCTGCTTGCGGCAGGATCTTATCGATGACGATGGCCGTGGCAAACGGAGTCGCTAACCCGAACAGTTGCAGCAGCAACGAGGCTCCCACCACCTGGCAGATCGTCGTGCGCATGCGGAAAAACGAACGCATATAGCCCCACAACGTCAGTGAGGGTGGGGCCGTTTGCTGCTCAAAGTGCACCCCCGGCTCCAACATGATCACTACTCCGGTAAAGCCCTCATCAAAGGTGGCAACCGAGACTCTACGCCGTCCCTGCGCCGGATCAAGCAGGTCCACCCCGCGGCTCGAACCAGCGCTCAAGAATCACAAAGTGGTTGAATTGCCAGTGCACAATAGCTGGGAAGGGGACATACCGCAGATCCTCCAGCTTCACCGAGACGGCACGCACCCGTAGCCCATAGGCATGCGCCGCTTTCACCAGTTCCAGGGCCGTCAACCCATCGCGTCCTGCTCCACAAGACGCCTGCACTTCGCTCAGACTACTTGCTCGCCCGTAATAGTGCAAGATCATTGCCAGACAAGCTGCCCCACACTCAACCGCTGTCACCTGTCTCATCTCTGGCACCCGTTGTCTCCTCTTGCCTCCCTTCTTCCTTCGCTGCGCCGATAACTGCGATGAATGTTCGGTCGAGAAGGAATCTCGCTTTTCCACATGTTGAGAGGAGGGATCAGCAGGATGAAGACTGGGCAAGGAAAACTGAGGAGATACCACATGCGGCTTCCTCTGGTCCTTCCTGGTCGTTTCCGCTGCTGCCGATGCATGCTCTCTATGCTCCTGATCCATAACTCCTCCATCCCATCCCTCTAGCCACCAAATCCCTCACCCATTGCCCACCAGAACATGAGCGCACTCTCTGTTCCCGTCTGCACCTCCACCTGACCTCGACTCCCCGCATACAACCCTCTCTGAACTGGCGTTCCCACCTTCGCTATCCCTACCACCGCTGGTCCCACGATCTCTTGCCCCTGCGCTCCTGCCAGCTTGTACCTCGCCCGGATCTCCTCGGGACTCTGCTCGGCTTCCCCGACCGCCTCCAGCGAGCCTGTCAGACACCTCGTCGCTCCCTCCACACAATAGCGCACCTCTTCCCCCACATGGATCTGGCTCCTCTGCTCGGGGGGGAATAGCAGCAGCACAACCACACTCGGCTGCCCTGTCGATCCCTCCTTGCCTGCTTCGTCTATCATCAGACCTATTCCCTCAACCTGCACCGGCACCTGGATCGACCACACCAGCACTCCCCCCACACATCCCAGCAGGACGATGGCCCACAGACAACGACACACCGGGGGAGATACCAGCCGTAATATCGCATGGAGGTCCTGCTTCTGGACGTACTTCTCTATCGCTCGTTCCCGAAAAATCGTGCGATCTGGTCCTGCCATCCCGCTCCCTCACCTTCCCCCATCACCGCACCGGGAGCCTGCCATCTTGCCCCAGAGGGACAAACGCAGCAGGCTCCCTTCTCCGCATGTCAGCACCGGGAGGAGCACCTTCCACTCACAGCTCATGCCGCAAATGTTGCCCCCACACGATCAGCTTCCTGACATGCCTCTCTCGCTACCCACGAACTGATCGAGGTAGCCTACCAACCACCTCCATCGTGGCCCCAACCACCATCTCCACCTCCATTGTGGCCCCAGCCACCATCTCCACCTCCATGCCACCAGGGATGGTGCCAGGGCCAGGGATGATGCCAGGGCCAGGGATGATGCCAGGGACCAGGACCCCAAGGGTTTGCAACCCCACCTGTGACCTGGGTAAGTTGTTCTTCTGTTAGCTCTCGTAGAGCGCAATTTTCTGTACTAAAAGACATACTTCTCCTCTTTCATACTTTCATTATGGTTATTCATATTTACAATGAACAACGCTTCATGTCTCTTAAATGCGAGACATAGCCCATAGACTCATCCGTGTGCATAGTGATGAATTGGACTAACTTCAGTATAGCACTCTCAAAGTCGCAATGACCTTTTTATTTTTAATATTAGCCAAATATCACCAATATTTCCTATATAATTCAGTTCATTTAAATTATCCAATTCACCATAAAATTCTTATAAAATCATAAATACCTATTTTTCATATACACTTAATTAAAACCTTACTGCTTCTTATTTAGGCAGATAGTGCTATCTCTAACAATTTTCTTGCCATGAAAAGGCAATCTAGCTGACCATAAAAGCAGTGCTAGCATAATCAATCTCGCTCATTGCTCACTGAGTACCGGGTTTGTTATCGAATATCAACGCATGGTCATGAGGTTATTGCCACAATTAGCACAGAAGAGAGCACCCTCTAACGTCATGAGCGGCGCTCCACAGTGAGCACAAGTCCTGGCGAGAGATGTTCCACAATATACACAATATTGCCAGCCAGGTTGTACATCCCGCTTGCAAACAGCACAAAAGCTCTTCTGTGTCACTGGTTGTAGCTCAGTATTCCCCTCTATTATCATAGAGCGTTCGAAACGTCCTATCTTCAACAATCGAGGGTCAACAGCATCCAGTCGCCTGGCACATGCAATCACAACTGTTCTATCAGGACCAGCAAGAGTATCCATCTCGGCTAATAACTGGCTAAGGAGCACTTCACGGCCCTCGTGCTTACCCAATTTTGCTAACTGATCAATATCTTCGATGCAAAGAATAGTGGGGGAAATCTTTTGCACATCCTGAAAGAGAGCGTGAAGGTAACGCTGGCCTTTCTCAGAGATACTTCCGCGCCTCAACAGATTGTATTCACGTACAGGCAACTCAAGCTCCTCGAAACGTACAGAGCCAGAGTGAAGATCAACTAACATTTCAATCAAGGCGGTCATGGAAACCGTCACGAGTGGTACAACAGCTTCTCCGGCAGTTGCACGTACCAGCAATCTGCACTCATTGAGTGACGAATCAACAAGCACGATGCCACGAGGGAAGCGATTGCCTGAGAATTGTGGCAATGGCATAGCCTTCAAAAAAGCCACAAACTCACATAACGCCTGCTTTACATCAGCAAGATTATCAATATCAATAAAAAGTTCAGTTGGTCGTTCCAGTTTCCTCAGCACCCGTCGAGAGACGCCTCGTGTATAAGACACAAGGCTTTGATCACGCGCCCGGCTCTGGATCAATTGATCCATATAACCAGTATAGGCAGGACCTATCTCCTCAGCAATACGGGTCTGCAAAGAGGCCATATCTGGCAACAGAAAAGCAAGCAATGGCTGGGTGCGTGGATGACGCAAGACGCCGAGTAAGAGATGTTCTGGAAACAGAGATGACTGATGCATGAGCGAAATAAAACAACGTGCCCATTCTATACACGCTTGCGCCTCTCTGGACAAAGGTAGTGTATCCTCTTCAAGCGTTGCATGATCCAATCCTTGAGAAAGCGTGGCAACCTGCGTGCGTATGATCTGTACATCCATACCTAAATGGCTCAATAAGTCCAAAGCACGTTCATCTCCCAGCATAACAAGACCCATGAAAAGATGTTCTGGTGTGACACTGGTTGCATGCATCCGCACAGCCTGCTGTTGCGCAATATGGATTGCTTGATGCGTTGACGATGTAAAACGATCAATTTCTGGCTGTTTGATAGCGAGACTCATCTTACACTCCTCGTAATCAAGGCATTTATAGTGGGTCACAACGGACAGATACTCCCATACACTGATACACGCACAGCCAGGCAGAAGTGTTTCATGAAAATTAGCCCAAAACGGTTTTTCTGCGCTCTATTCCCACTGGTAGCCACACTCAAAACAAAAACGCACACCGTCTGCGAGAGGCCGTGCAGTCCCGCACATTGGGCATATATTCGCCAGTGCACTCCCACAATAAGCACAATGCTTCCACGCAGATAGCGTTGTATGCTTACAGGACGGACAGAGCGCCATTTGGGGGCTAACTTGCTCAAAGGTCCTTTCAGGCACCAACAACGTACGTGCAAAATGTTGCTTATGCCACAGACCCTTTGACATAAGATGCTGCAAGGCAATATCAATGCCTGAGGTAGCAGTTGCGATAATGATCACGCGCCCACCCTCAGTAAGCTGTTCTATTTCTTGGAATAACAGTACAAGCAGTTGATCACGAATAGCATCCAGCCTGGTACGTCCAGTAAAATCGCTCACATCAATATCTTCAATGAGCAAAACACAGAGAGACATATGGCGTACACGCCAGAAAAAACGTTGCAGAATAGTTTGCGCGAGCGCAATACCGTGTATAGAAAAGGTATAATCGCGCAGAGTCATACGTTGGTCTTTGAGCCACTTGACTTCCATATATGTCGTAAACGGAGCACACATAGTAACAAGCCCAGAAAAAGCAAAAGACAACAGGCGCGTACCAACCTCAAAAGCCACAGCCTCGGCCAACCGCCGTCCGGTCGTATAAGGTGAGCCGACAATGAGCACTTCATGAGGCTTACGTTTCTCCTTCTGCTGAGCATCAGGTGGTGCTACTACGGAGGCAATTACTGTCCGCAGTTCACTTTTTATCTGATCCATACCAATCAGGTCAGCAAAAGAAAAAGCGCACTCCTGAGAACGACTGAGGAAGTGGACAAGGTTCTGTATGTAGAAAAGCAAACGCCTCTCCTGATGCGCCAACTCTGTACAGACAGACAGTAGCGTCTGCCATTCAGGTGCCATACTCAAACGTTCAAGTAGCGTGTCTGATGAGAGCTTCCACTGATGACTAAAGACACTGAGCAATAAGTGCTCAGGAGGGACGAGCATACTACCGCTGGCATGAGTAGCGGCAATAGCTTGATCCAGGCATATCTGGAGTTCCTGGGAGAAGGGTACATGCTCACCATCATTCTCAGCAGTACATACCGGGCCAAGTCTCTCAAGAATGCGTCCCCGCAACGCCGTAGGATCGAGGCCCAGGGCAACAAATAAACTGATCACGCGTGCATCATTGAGTACAAAGGTACTTAGCAAGAAATGCTCCAACGAAACCTCATGGGCATCACGACGCGCCGCCTCCTGGCGAGACAACAGTAGCAGATCGCACAATGCAGGTTCCAACCAACCATGCTCAGGCCCTTTCATACCAAACACAAAAGGATTCATAAAGCCTCCACTGTTCCTGACAAAGACCTCCCACACTCAAAACAAAAGCGTATATCTTCTCCCTGTGCACAAGGCGTTCCACAATAGCGACAGGTGAGAGCCAAAAAAACTCCACAATACGCACAATGCTTCCAACTCGCATGCACTCCATGTCCACAGACAGGACAAAGGTCCGTTTGTCGCGCAGCATAACCAGTCTTTTCTTCGGCCACAACAAGAGATTCCGCAGCGTTCTGATAGGCCACAGCGCGCTTCTTCGTATCCCTGTCCAATTCAAACGTCTCCGGCATCAACTGACCCCCAGACGTACCCCTGGTAGCATCCTCATCCCCATGCTGCTCTTTTACAAAAGCCTCATAGATCAAGTCCTCGACAAGCTGGCTCTGCCGACGCTGTTTGCCAGGATAGCGTCTGGTAGTCAGTTCATCCAACATCTGCTTTGCAGACTCACTTAGATTAAAATGTTGCCTGTATTGTTGCGGCTGTTTTGCATTCAATTTACTCTTGCCCTGCCTTTCAAAATAGATACAAACGCTCTACTTCTGTCGCTATGCTTCGATATAGCCCAATTATAGCCCAATAATTGGGCTATAACAAGAGGTTTTGCATTGAATCAGGAGCAATACCCATAGACATTCAGAAACGCCACTCTCGTCCCTCTTAGACCGTCAGAAACGCGGCTGTCGCCGCTAGCCTTCGGCTCATCTGACGGAGAGGAGGTTGCTAGAAATATGCTGCCGCATATTTCTCATCTGAATGCAAGGCAATACAATTGCTTTTTTCTCGTAACTCTTCGGGTCAGCGAGAACGCGCGCACTACCTGAAGAGCTACGAACAAGCGCATTTAGTCTGGACAAAGATGATAAAATAGTCTCCGCAAAAGAAACCAGCAACGTGGTAGAAATTTGACGTGATTATACATGCATGGTATTATCTTGGGGATCTAAGAGTGCGTTGGTTATAACTCCATGGTTATAATTGTGTGCCCCATCAGGACATACTACTAATTGTGTGCTCCATCAGGGCATACTACTAATAGAAGAGAAGAGAGAAGAGACAGCATGCGTGCACACAATTGGGTGATAGAATTTCGTGATAACAGCCGGTCGAATATGTTTCATGTCACCAACACCATTATGTCCACCAATTCCCCATTTCAGGAAATTTTGATCGCCGACATTGAGGGACATGGCAAAGCTCTTTTCCTGGATGGTATTCCCCAGTCGTCACAGGCAGATGAATTTATCTATCACGAGGCGCTGGCACACCCGGCACTGGTCGCAAACCGTAACCCTGAAAGCGTATTTGTCGCAGGCGGTGCGGAAGGGGCGATAGTGCGTGAGATTCTCAAACACAAAACGGTGAAGCGTGTGGTGATTGTTGATATCGACGATGTACTGGTTGGGCTAGCAAAGGAATATCTCACAGAGTGGCACCAGGGTTTATATGACGATCCTCGGGTTAAGCTTGTTTGCCAAGACGCCAGAAAGTATCTCGCGGAAACACAGGAGACCTTTGACACGATTATGCTTGATCTCACTGATCCGCTTGCCGATGGCCTGGCCCCTTTACTTTTTACGACTGAGTTTTTTGCGCTCGCAAAGTCGCGCCTGAATGCAGGTGGAACGTTTAGCATGCAAGCTGAGACGACAGATCGTGGCGGCTACAGCGCTCATGTGTCCGTCATCAAGACCCTCCAGACCGTATTCAAACACGTGCATCCATACAGCATATACATACCATTTTACGGGTTATCCTGGGGCTTTGCCGTCGCCAGCGACCAGGAGATCAGTCAACGTTTTACGATACAGGAGATTACCAAGACCCTCCAGGAGCGGAACTGCACCGATTTACAGCTCTATGATGCTGAGACCCATCAGCACATGTTCAGCTTGCCAAAATACCTACGCGCAGTTTTAGAAAGCCAAGTGGTTGGCAGAATTATTCGCGACGATCAAATACTAATGGTACAAAGACCAACAGCATAGTGCAGTACCCTAAGACGGGTCAAGAGAAACTTCCGAGACCAATTGGCTTCCTACGAGCTTGAGTATAGAGAGGAAAACCGAAGAGGTCAAGTGATTTTGCAATAGGGAGAAAAAATGTTATCACAAGCAATGGGGGTACACATCCTTTCTGAGTTATACGACTGTAAAAATCTTTTAACCTACGATAAGCAAACTCTGCATAGCAAGGTGTCGCAGCTTATTAGCGATAGCCACCTGACCGAAATTGGCGCGCTCTTTCACGAGTTTGAGGGCGGTGGCATTACTGCCATCATTGCGCTGGCAGAGTCGCATATCGCCATTCATACCTGGCCTGAAATAGAATACACGGCGCTAGAAGTCTTCGTTTGCAATTACACACAGGATAACACCGAGGCTGCACAGCACATTCACGATTCCCTGGTCAAACTGCTTGGAGCAGAACGCCTGGAGTCACGTTCGCTGCAACGTTAACTCAGAACAGGGCAATTGCATCTCACTTTGCGAACTCGTGAGATGCAATTGTTCCGTAGCGGCTACCCACAGCGCCATTTTATGGTATAATAAACATAGAATTGGAAAAAATATTCTACCCATAAAATATAGGGAAGCAGCGCATGCCAGCATTTAAAGTAGAAGCCCCCTTCGAACCCACTGGAGATCAGCCCGATGCCATCGCACAACTCGCGCAAGGCATCTGCGATGGACATAAAACTCAAACATTATTGGGTGTTACCGGGAGTGGCAAAACATACACAGTTGCGAAAATCGTGGAACAGGTGCAACGACCAACCCTGGTTCTGGCCCCCAATAAAACATTAGCAGCACAGCTTTATAGTGAATACAAAGAGTTCTTTCCTAACAACGCCGTCGAATACTTTGTATCCTACTACGATTACTATCAGCCGGAAGCCTATATTGCACGCACAGATACCTACGTGGAGAAAGAAAGTATGCTCAACGAAGAGATTGAGAAGCTACGGCTCTCAGCCACGCGCAGTCTCTTCGAGCGGCGCGATGTGCTGATTGTCGCTTCTGTCTCCTGTATTTATGGACTGGGCAGTCCCGAAGAATATGGCGAAGTTGTACTCACACTGAAAGTAGGCGCAGAACGACGCCGGGACAAGATCTTACGCCACCTGACAGAGATCCAATATGAGCGCAATGATGCAAACTTCATCCGTGGACGTTTCCGCGTGCGCGGAGATGTGCTGGAAATCTTTCCGGCCTACGAGGATGTAGCCGTACGCGTCGAGTTTTTCGGTGACGAAATAGAGCGCATGACTGAGATCGATCCGTTGACAGGAGAAGTGCTGGGCCAGCGGCAACGCCTCGACATCTATCCCGCAAAACATTGGGTCACGACAAAAGAACGCCTGAACCAGTCGATCACACTCATCGAACAAGAATTGGAAGCGCGCCTGGCAGAACTGGAGAGCGCTGGCAAGCTGCTCGAAGCTGCTCGTCTCAAGCAACGCACCAATTTTGATATCGAGATGCTGCGCGAAACTGGCTTCTGCTCCGGCGTCGAAAACTACTCTCGCCACCTCGCAGGACGTGGGGCAGGCGAGCAAGCGTGGACACTGCTGGACTACTTGCCCAACGACTTTCTCCTCGTGGTAGACGAATCTCACGTGGCGCTACCTCAAGTACGTGGAATGTTCGCCGGGGACCGCTCGCGTAAACAGGTACTCGTCGATTATGGCTTCCGTCTCCCTTCAGCCCTGGACAATCGCCCATTGACCTTCTCTGAATTCGAGAAGGAAATCAACCAGGCGTTGTTTGTCTCAGCTACACCTGGACCCTATGAGCACGAGCACAGTCAGGCCATCATTGAACAGCTTATTCGCCCTACCGGACTGATTGATCCAGACATCAGTGTACGCCCAACCAAAGGACAGATTGACGATCTGCTCACCGAGATCCGTCAACGCGTCTCGAAGGGACAACGCGTGCTGGTAACAACGCTTACCAAGAAGATGGCCGAAGACCTTGCTGACTATATGCAAGAACTGAATATTAAAGTGCACTATCTGCACTCAGAAATCGAGACCATCGAACGCGTTGAGATTCTGCGCGACCTGCGCCTGGGCGTCTACGACGTGGTGGTGGGCATTAATCTGCTGCGTGAGGGACTTGATCTACCAGAAGTGTCGCTTGTGACTATCCTGGATGCTGACAAAGAAGGCTTCTTGCGTTCAGGAGGGTCACTCGTTCAGATGATTGGCCGCGCTGCACGCCACATCGAGGGTAGCGTTATTATGTACGCCGACACGATTACCAGATCGATGCGATACGCTATCGACGAAACCAATCGTCGCCGTACATTGCAGATTGCTTATAATGAACGCCATCATATTACGCCTAAAGGCATCAAAAAAGAGGTCAAAACGCTCTCAGAGCGCATTAAGGCCATGAGTGGCACCACGGCAAACGCAGATGCAGATGGTAAAGCAGCATCTACAGCCCTGGCTGCTATTCCCAAGGATGAAGCACTACGCTTGATCAAAGATTTAGAGTCACAGATGCGCACCGCCGCTAAACAGTTAGAATTTGAGAAGGCAGCGCAATTGCGTGACCAGATCATCGAGGTCAGACGCTCAATGATCGAATAGCCTGCAAACATGCAACCTCAGGATGAGCAGTTGAGGAGGAATCTCTTCCCAAAAGATTTTTGATCACTCACTCACACTTGGTGTCGTGAATCAGCTACACAAAATAAACTTTTGGTCGATTATAAAAGCAACATCATATATATTTATACTATGGTTATTTCCATTATCACATTACACCAACACATGACCTACGTCATAAGCAAAGCGTTGCCACAAGCGCGACGGGAGCTATCAGTTCTGGTCTGTGACGGAGAGAAACGCTTACGAGATAGGCAAGATGGCACGATTGTAATCTGGTTACATCCTGAGCAACATATAGCTTACTATTTAAGTAGATAGTGAAATGGCTATTAGGTAGATAGCTTGCTGCTATTTAAATTGATAGTTTACTGCTATTTAGATGGAAAGTGACTAGCCATTAGGTACAATAGCTACGATTCCTTTGGCATTAACTTGACAACCTAATGTATAATAGCAACTAGTGTGCAGCGCGGGTAGCACACGAGAAACAAGCAGAATACAGCCAGAATCAGGCACGTAAGCTGCACAATTGTTACACATTAGGAGGAAATCACAGTGCTTGTTCACTTGATGCTAGAACTTTACAAGATCGACCCGGAGATTCTGAGTAATGAGCCTCTGCTGCGTCGTGCCTTGAACGAGTATCCCAAGCGTATAGGCATGGAGAAAGTCAGCCCGGTGCATTTATACGATATCGAAACGTCAAATCCTTTGGATGCCGGAATGTCGGGGTTTGTCGTGATCGCCCAAAGCCACGTCAGCATGCATGCATGGCCGGAATATGGCGAAGTTGATATTGATATCTGCTCCTGCAAGGAGTTCAGCCAGGAAGACGCGATAGCTTTCGCCAGGGAAATCTTCCAGACAGACGACGTCGAGAGCCATTTCATCGTACGCGCCACACGTTCGCTCCGTCCAGAAGCACCCGATCCGATACGTTACGAACAGGCTATGTCGGCCCGCTTAGCTAAAACGGGGGTGCGCTAAAGGGCAAGCAGATCCACGCGCAGTGTCCCCTCACCTGCCAATCAGCTAGTAATGGGGAGGTGATGAGAAACCAATAGCAATGGGAATTCATTACTCTCCATTATAGATGTAATATCCAACAACGGATTCTTTCTACTTATCATCAACTAACTCCCTCTTCCTTTTCTAGAATAGGCCACTTTCATCTGTATAGTCAGGCGATTGTCACCAGAGCGTCATTCTATTACTCCGGCAGCACGGAGGAAGTATAGCTTTCCTCATAAAGTTGTCACAAAGTTGTCCTGGACAAGGCCCTCTTCTCTGTGGTACTCTTTTAAAAGCACAAAGATTTCTAGCAGGTAATTCGGATAATCATAAAAATTCGCACGTTAACTGGCTTTAACGTTTAAGAGATAAGGAGATATTTTTTCATGGATGATGAAATAATACACCAATTTGGGGCACCAGACGCTCCATACTGTACCCAGGAGCAAGCACGCATCACAATTATTCCAGCTCCACTGGAATACAGTGTTTGCTATATGAAAGGCACACAATACGGGCCGCAAGCGCTTCTCAATGCATCAAGTCAATTGGAAATGTACGATGAAGAGTTGGACAGTTGCCCCATTGACATTGGCGTGTATACACAACCAGTGCTGGATTATAGTGATATGGATCATGCAGCAGCCCTGCGAGCAACAGGCAACGCTGTGCGCGAAGTCCTGCAGCGCGGGCAAATTCCACTGACGCTTGGCGGCGAACACTCTCTCTCTGCACCAGCTATTGCTGCAGTATATGAACAGTACTCAGACCTGACGGTTGTCCATATCGATGCCCATGGTGATTTGCGCGACGAATTCGAAGGAACACCTCTTTCACATGCAGCTATTGAACGGCGTGTCGTTGACATGGGCATTCCCTTGCTGGAAATTGGCATTCGTAGCTTTAGTCCCGAAGAGGCCGCTTTCATGAGGACCAAGCCAGACGTAGCTATCGTCTGGGCCTATCGTATGGCGAAAGGATTAGCAACAATTCCATGGGAACGCCTAAGCCAGCATACCTATGTCACAATTGATCTGGATGCATTTGATCCCTCCGAGATGCCTGCTGTAGGCACTCCCGAACCTGGCGGCCTGACATGGTATCAGGTACTCGATCTGTTCAAAGAAATCTGTCAGCGTACAACCGTGGTTGGGCTGGATGTTGTGGAACTGTGCCCGATGGCTGGTCAGACACGCGCAGATTTTTTGGCCGCGAAGCTCGTCTACAAATTGATCGGATATCTTTCTTACATACAATAGTACTGATACCCATATGTATGAGTCACCCCACATTGTTTCGATGCCCGAAATGCCTCTTCTGTGGGGTTCGCAAGGGCGGCTCGCTCCTGTAGGGGGTTCCAGAGGTCTCCCCTGATTTTCTTTTTTTCGTCCGCCCACCGCAGGGGGGCGGACGAAAAGAGTAGAAAAAGTTTTAGCGGGGACACCCCGCAACCCCACCAAGCATGCAGCATACGCCATTCACTACATAAGATTTTGTAAGTCTTAGAGAAGACACACAGAAGACGCTCGTTTGCTTTGTAACAAAAACAGCATAAAACAAATGTTCTCCAATACACATTCCTCCACATTTTAGCCATAATAGAGACTTTATGTCACTCAAAATAAGCATGATTTGTACGACAATCTTCCGTTTCTGTTACATTTTCGCGTATAGAAGTTAATTGAGACGAGACGTGAAAAAGAAGGTAGCAGAATGTTGTCTATGGTACACTCTCAGAGAGTGTTTGGTTTCAACTCATATTGCCTTGCATTCAGATGAGCCGAAGGCTAGAAGTGCCAGCTTCGTTTCTGAATGCCTATGGGTACCAATACTGACGAAACGTGTGCGCGTTTCAAACACCATCTCAGTGACCGTACAAGGACGTACACGAAGAAGTATACTAAATTGCTCAGTTATTGACGCAAACAGAGCAGAGTATGGTATACTTTGTGGCAGTATTCTATGGTTTTTTTATGTTGTTGTATCTCGTATTTTACTTCGTTACAACATTTACACACAAATTTAAAAATAATGTCTATTGGTAATGTTACACTGGTTGAGTCTCCACGTTCTGTTTGTTGAGGCCACGAATGCAGCAGCAAGAAGGGCTTCTATGGGTACGTCGTTTTAGTGTACGCAAAGGCAATGAGCCGATGAATAGAGTAGTGTTGTCACAATTGGTCCTGGAGGGCTGGCATGGAAGCGATGGAAGCAAGAACCCACACATCTACGCTTGAAGAGTCTGCTATTATTGAGCGGATTGCACGCATCGTTTTCAGTGTGCGTGGCACAAAGCCTGACTATACACGCCTGGCAGCTGAATTGGAACAAGCAGTGCCCTTTGACGTTTTTGGCGTTGTTTTACTACGCCATGATCGGCAAGCGGTACGCGTTACTGTCTGTCAAAGAGAGACAGATGTATGGGTTGCTCGCCATCATCAACATCCTCTTAGCGATTCAAAATTAGAACAAATGTTGGGAACTCCAAAGTTGATGGTGCAAGATTATCCGCAGGGTTTAGATGGAGTGCCTGCTCTGAGTGGCGATGCTCTGAGTGGCTATCATCAACTTCGTTCCACGCTGATCGCTCCACTCGTTGTTGAGGACCGCGTACTTGGCACGCTTGAGCTAGGTAGTACTGGTGCACATACGTACGCAGAAGAAACGTTGCAGCGCCTGGTTAATGCCGTAGTGCGCGTACTGGCAACAGCCATTGAAAGCGTCCAATTGGGTGGCAATGCAGCGATACAGGATCGCCAGCGCCAGGCTCTGAAAGATGTGACCAGCGCTCTCACCTCAAAGATGGACCTCCCTACTATCCTCAATCAGATTGTGAGTGGTATCGCGGACGCGCTGACCGTCGCTTCTCTGATTGTGCTCTTTGATCCACGTACGGGAAGATTGCGTCTAGGAGCCCAGGCTGGCCTGGACCAGCAACGCCTGAATACCGTCTTTACCGCTGGCCTGCATGTAAGTGAGCAGTGTATTATTGGTCAGACTATCCTCCATCATCGCCCATTCGTCGCGCAGAATATCACGTGTGATGAGAACTTCTCTGCAAGCAGCGCCTCGTTTTCCACGCTGGGTATGCAGTCTGTTTTTAGCTATCCACTCCTCACAGGCACCACTGTCTACGGGGCCTTGCTCCTCTGCTCACCAGAGCCGGGCGGGTTTACCCCTTTGAAGGTTGATATTCTCGCGCTTTTTGCCAACCAGGCCACGGTCGCTATTCATAATGGCATGTTACTTGAGTCGGTACACCAACGTAGCCGTTTTCAGGAAGCTATCGAGCAACTTGAACTAGCTCACAAACGTCGCCTGGCAGGATCGTTGACACAAGACAGTTTGCAGGATGAGTTGGCCCTTTTGGAACATGTGCGCAAGGAGACGCAACGCACGTTGGGTTTCAGCTTTACCAGCCTCTTGCGCTTTATTAGTAATGATCTGCTCACACAGAGTGAGCGCGATCTCCAGGCAGTTTTCTACACCGAAGAGAGTGACGAAACACTAAAATTTGCTGATTGGCATCATATGGAAACTACCCAGCATGCGCCAGACACTGAACTAGAGCCATCATCGTCCAAAGATGCGTCTAGGCGCGACCACAAAGATCCCTTTGTCAACTCGCTTGCTTTGCTAGCGCAAACAGCCGAGGCTGCGCTTACGCGTGCGGCAATGTTCGGCGAACTCAGTCGCTTACTGACACAATTAAAACAATCAACAGACTGGGTGAATGATGCCTGGTTTGTGCTACATCTGGATGGAACCTGTACCTATATGAATCCAGCGGCTGAAGCTTTCTGCGGCTTGCATACTGGCTCTATGAGCTATGGACGTCGATTACTGGCTACGCCATCGGTACAGGGACAACATGACGCTCTCAACATCGCTGATGTTTTCGCGAAACTGCGCCCACGGATGCGCAATGTGCAAGAGGTGGACGGCTATTTACAGGATTTCTCCCAGAGCAGCAATTACCGACAGGAAGTACGTTGTGTGTTGGCAGCAGAGCTAATTGCACATAGGGAAACAACGCCGAAACGCTCGTCAAGTCAGGATAGCGCTGCTTCCGACTACCACTATCAGTTTATTCGCTATCCTCTCTATAACCAACAAGGGCAGTTGGAAATGCATGCATTGCACGTCCACGATGTCACTGAGCAGGTACGTGACGACAAAAATAGATCGGCCTTACTTTCGTCTGTATCCCATGATCTGCGTACACCTTTGACCACCATCAAGGCAGCGGTGACAGGTTTGCTGCAAACAGACGTCATCTGGGATGAACAGGACCGGCGAGGGATGCTGGAAGATATCGATAGTGAAACAGATCATCTTACAGTCATGGTCAGCGCCCTGGTCGAGTTATCTCGTATCGAAATGGGCGCACTGATTCTGGAAAAGGAGTGGTGTGATGTGGTTGAGGTTTTTCATGGGGCTGCGTCTAAGCTGACACGCACACTGGCCGGTCGCTCGGTCCGCACGCACTTCCAATCTCCGTTGCCCTTAATTTATGCTGATCATGTACAGATAGAGCGTGTTTTTTACAATTTGCTTGAGAACGCCGCTCGTCGTAGTCCCACTCAAGCTGAGGTCGTTTTGCACCTGGACACCGTCGACGATGGAACAGAATTGTTGCGTGCTCAATTCATTGATCAAGGCCCGCTTATCCCAGAAGATGAACGCGAACGAATTTTCACGTCATTTTATACTTCACCATCTTATGAGAATAGCATGGGTCTGGCTATTTGCCGAGGGATTATCGAAGCCCACCAGGGGCAGATCTGGGCTGATGGCACAACCAATGCTGGCTCGCGCATTGTTTTTCTGCTGCCAATTCATCCGCACACAGTGGTGCACGCTGAACGTGATAGCATTTCTGGTATCAGAAAGCACAAAGAAGAGGTTTAAAGAAGAGATTGTAAAGAAGAGAGGGAACCTGACGACAGAAGGGAACCTTCGTATCTGAAGTCCGCGAATCTGTGTAGGAGGTACAGCTATGAGAGTAAAGGGAAAACGCATTCTGGTGGTTGATGACGAACCACCAATTCAACGTATTTTGCGTCGTAACCTCTCCATAGCAGGCTATGATGTGGTTATTGCTGAAAACGGAAAACAGGCAATAGAGATGGCGCGCCTTCATTTACCCGATCTTATTTTATTAGACCTTTGTCTCCCAGACGGATTGGATGGAGTCGATGTGTGTGTGCAGGTGCGTCAATTTACGCAGACGCCCATTATTGTGCTCTCTGCTGTCACTGAAGAAAAGCAGAAGGTGACTGCTCTGGATCTGGGTGCAGATGATTACTTAACGAAGCCATTTAGCAATGATGAGTTACAGGCACGTGTCCGTGCTTGTTTACGTCGGGCGAGTGCAAAGGATGTGACACCTGAGCAACAGCCAGAAGTTTTAACGAGCGAGGATGGCTACCTGTATATGGATGTGGCACGTCGCCTGGTACGGGCTGGTTCTCAGGAGGTGCGTTTGACTCCAACGGAGTTCGAATTGCTACGGCAACTGATGCTCTACGCGGGCAAAGTACTCACGCATCGCTCTTTATTGCGGGCGGTCTGGGGTCCTGAGTATGGCGAAGAAGCTGACTATTTGCGAGTCTACGTACGCCAACTGCGTCTTAAAGTCGAGGAGGAGCCTTCCCATCCCAGATATATCCTGACTGAACCAGGTATTGGCTACGTCTTTCGCTCACACGTGGAGGTGTAGAGTTTTAATAGTACTTTAATAGGTTCAGGGCGTTTTTTACCCATGCCTAATTCGTTTTAGTGTACACTTGTATACAGTATGTCTCTTTCAGCCCTCAAGTTTATCGCAGTTCAGGGATAGACGACCCGCGATTTTTCCCTTGCCAGGATGCAAGGTGCAGGGCTGAATACATAGGTGTACTGAGACTTTTGCCATACGTTTCAGAGGCAGATGAACAGATAGGTACATACCCACAATAACTACTACAGGTATGGGTTACACATCAGCCCAGTTATTTTGAGTCTATACTGGTAACAAATAGAGACGGTTGGAGTGATTAAGTAGAAGTGTACTCCTATAGGGATTGAAGTTCTGTTGTAACAAGCTGTATGATATGGAGGAAGATGTTTTGTTGCGCGATCTCTATGGATCGCTTCGTTTTCTGCTGCTTCAGCACGACATTTCTGCTCAGCAGATGCGCAGACAGCTTGCATCTTTTTTCTGGTTTATGGTTACGTTGCACAGTGATGCTGTATCACGCGCAATGAAAGAGTGTGTGAGAGCGTGTGCTCTTGCGGTAGATGATGATAAAAATATCGCCAATAGTATCTATCAAAGTTTGTCAGGAAGAAATCGCATAGAGTGAACAATACTTCGCGCTGGATTGTCACGCGAGGGCTACTGTAGATTGATTGATCATTTGCTTACAGGTATCAAACGGGTTTGTGCTGGATAATATGATGCCACCTGCCTATCGTGCTTTGTTACAAGACCGATTGTCCTGCAACAAACACGCTGAGCAAGCTAGTCTGGTAAAGGAATTGGAAATAGAATGGAGCAGCAAGATCGCATCATGGACGGTGATTTACAGACGTTAGGTCTCCAGTCCATATTAAAAATGCTCGCCCTGAGTGAAAAAACTGGCAAGCTCTTTGTTTCGTCGGGGCCTGAGACGCTTTCCATTAGCTTGCGTAAAGGGCAAATCGTCGGGCTACATGAAGATGGCGTGCCTCAACCTGATATTCTGGGCATGCTCTGTCTGATTAATAAACTCGATCCTCCACGCGCTCAGGTGGTACGCGAACTTGCGCGTGGCGACGCACAACTAGCCCTGGCTCTGCTGGTCGAGCGAGGTTGGATGAGCACCAGTGAAATGCAGCACCGCCTCGAATTCGCTGTCACACAATCCATTAGCCACGCCTTACGCTGGGTGAATGGCCGTTTCGCTTTTCATCGCCAGTTGGTGCCGATGGAAAGTAAACTACAGCCACTGCTGGTCGATTCTGTCTTGCTGGAAGCACTACGCCAGGCCGATGAATGGGAAGAAATCGCTACGGAAGGCGTCTCACATATTACGCGTACCACGGTCGCTCGCTGGCAACCTGAAGTAAGCAATGATGTGCGTAGCCTGGGTTTGAGTCCAGAGTGTATTGAAGTGCTCTGTTTGGCGAACGGAGAATTGGCGCTCCAGGCGGTCTCTCTTGTGCTGACGCTACCCGAGGCTCGTGTCGCTCGCCTGATGGGGCAACTGCTCGGGCTGCATTTAATTGAGGTCGTCGATACAGCTCTTGAGACCGAATTACAGCGAGATCTTCTCAAACATTATCATCAAATGTCAGTATACATTGGCACAGCAGCGTCAGCCCGCTAATCCTGAGCAGCATCTGCTTGGCCTGATTACAACGCTTTCCGAGTGCATTAATGGTTTGCTAGTCCATCATGGGAGCTACGCCAGAGGTTTACGTGGCCGAGGCCATATCCCTTCTATGGAAATTGTACGCTATCTACAGCATCGTTTTGCTCCCTTCCTTCATACCCTTGCCGGGCAGCAGTTTCCTATCCTGGAGACAGCCACTTTTAATTATGGTCAACTTGATTGTAATGATATTCTTACGCTGCATAAATTGGTGAAGGGTGAGCAGTTAGAAGAATTCTATTGGGAAGCAGTCCAGGGATTGGCAGCTTTCTTGCGCATCGTCTTTACCGAGCTACTACGTGACGAGGTTGGCAATTCGCATACAGGTCGTCAATTGACAGTAGCCTGGCGCATTTTCCTCTCTGAAATCGATCAAGAGGTACAACAATATCGTGTTTACCGTGCGCACCGCATGACACAGCAGACGCGAGGCCACGAACATGTGCAAACTCCACCAATCCGGATGGAGCAGGCGTGGAATGGTACCCCTAACACAAGCGGGGAATACTGGTCATCAGATTCCCAAAGGAGGTCAATTTAGATGGCAGAACCAACAGTTTTAGTTGTGGATGATAGTCCTACAGTGCGCAAAATTGTCCAGATGACTCTGCAACGAGAACATATCAGAGTGATTACTGTTGGTGATGGTCTCAGTGCACTCACTTCAGTAGCTGATGAAATGCCTGCAGTCATCTTGCTCGATATCCAACTTCCACGCATGGACGGGTACCAAATTTGCCAGATCATACGCAAAAACTTGCAGTTTCGACAGATACCCATTATCATGCTCAGTGGGAAGGATGGTTTGTTCGACAAAATGCGTGGACGGCTAGCAGGTTCTACTGAATATCTCACAAAACCATTTGACTCAGTCGAACTCGTTCAGACGGTCAAAAAACATCTTGCCAATTGGCAAGAGCGTATGCCTCTTCACCAGGAAGGTGTTCGCCACCGTTTGCGCTATCGCGGCTGAGTATCAGGTGTATTCTCTGTTCCTACTTGACACGCTGCTTTCAGCCCCTTTTGAGAGGATGTGTACTAGCCATTTATTCCTATTTCGCTGGTGTGGCTTGTTAGGAAAGGTTATAATCAGATGCCTGGGCAAAAAATACTTGTGGTAGATGATAGCTGGACTGAGTTGACCATGATGGTGGCTCCTTTGCGCAATAGTGGCTTTGAGGTCATTACTGCCGTTGATGGAGACGAAGCTATCGAAAAGGTGTTCAAAGAGCGCCCACAGTGTATCATCCTAGATGTTGTGCTACCAAAACAAAACGGTTTTCAAGTATGCCGCAAGCTGAAGAGCTTAGATGTGAGTCGACATATTCCAATCATTTTGTTGACGAGCAAAAATACCCCGGTCGATAAAGCCTGGGGCATGCGCCAGGGGGCTGATCTCTATATGACCAAGCCTTTTGATCATGAGGAATTGATCACAAGTGTGCGCCGTCTCACTGGCGGCGTCTTATAGGGACCCTCGTACAATATTTTCTGTAACCTTTTGACATATCTCTTGCATGGTATGTCTTGTGCCCATATGGGAGTAAATTTTTGTGTCCAGTGATGATCAGAAAACACAGCAACATGATACGTTTGCTGCTATCCAACGCTTAATCGCACAGTCGCCTTCAATGGCATCGCTGCAACAGTCCCCCTCTATGGCAGCGTTGCAGATGCAGTTGATGCGAGGTCAATTTCGCGCAGATAGTCCATCTGGAGGAGAGCAATCATTACCGATTGCCGGTGTGCAGTATCTTGTTTTCTCACTTGCTGACCACGAGTTCGCAGTGAAAGCAGAGCTTGTGCAGGGAGTTGAACGCCTGGGAGAGATTACACCGATCCCAAATGTTGCTCCATGGGTTCGTGGGGTCGTAAATCTGCGTGGGTCTATCGTCTCTGTCATCGATATGCGCATGTTTTTGAACCTGGAACTACAACCCTTTACTCCTCGCACTCGTTTGCTCTCGTTACAAAGTAACGAAATGGTGATTTGCCTGGTTGTGGATGGCGTCAGTGAAATGTTGCCTATTCCAACTTCTACTATCATTCATAGTAATATGCGCCAGACTGCTATCCCGCCGTGGGCTACTTCCTACGCGACCGGAAGCGCGTTGGTCGCTAATCGGGTAATGGTGATACTGGATGTGGCTCGCCTCCTTTTCTCTGAGAAAATGCAGAACTATGCTGCAAGACCTTAC
Organism: uncultured Chloroflexia bacterium; assembly: GCA_963802635.1. Taxonomy (GTDB): domain Bacteria; phylum Chloroflexota; class Ktedonobacteria; order Ktedonobacterales; family Ktedonobacteraceae; genus CAVTLG01. The sequence goes on from CAWDJJ010000003.1 coordinate 155,280, forward strand.
GCGAATTGAGTGGCGACCTCGTGGTCTCCTAATTTGGCATAGATATATTTTATCAATGGAGGTCTAGCGGATAAATCCTGATCAAAATAGAAACGGTATCACAGTTCAGACTCTGCTGCTGGTTGGGCTTTTTGTCTCTGCTGCTGTTACTGTTATTGCAATTGCTCTAGTTGATCTTATAGCGCTGCAAGTAAAGTCTCAAACGTTTTTCTTATTAGCGGTTGGTCTTGTCGTTGTTGTTCTTATTGTGCTTATCGTTACAAACTACTTGATACAACGCGGTATCCGCAATCGTTTTAATACTCTCGCGGACGTCTGCCAGGAATATACATCTGGTGATCGCGCGATACGAGCTCCTATCAACGGCGACGATGATTTTGCGAAACTTGCTATGTCACTTAACGCATTGATTGATAGCCAGGGGAGTGTTTCGCCTTCTCCACTTACGGGAGGGACTATTGGCAATGAGGCTGCTGCGCTGCAGGCTCAAATTGAGAAGTTGCTGCAAGAAGTCAGTGCAGTCGGTGATGGTGATCTACGTGTCCAAGCTGAGGTTACGCCCGATACACTTGGCGTGCTTGCTGACTCTTTTAACTATATGATTGAGGAACTGGCAAAGGTTGTTGGACGCGTACAATCAACAGCAGTTCAGGTTACAAATGCAACCCGTCGTATTCTTGATCGCTCTGCTGAATTGGCTCAGGCTTCTGATACACAGGTGAAACAAATTGCACAAACAACCGAGGCGGTAGAAGCGCTGGCTGTCTTTATTCAAACCGTCGCTCGCAACGCTCAAATGAGTGTAGAAGCAGCCCAGGACGCATTGCGTAACGCGGCTACTGGTCAACAAGCGGTGCGTCAAACCATTGAAGGTATGATGGTCATTCGTGAGAACGTTCAGGAAACAGCGAAGAAAATTAAGCGCCTGGGTGAGCGTTCCAACGAGATCGGCGAAATTGTGCGCATTATTGAAGATATTGCGGATCAAACGAACCTGCTGGCATTGAACGCGGCTATTCAATCCGCGATGGCCGGTGAGCACGGGCGCGGATTTGCGGTTGTGGCTGATGAGATCCGCCTCCTGGCAGAACGCTCCACGGAGTCGACGAAGCGGATTGCGACGCTGGTCAAGAGTATTCAAGGGGATACCTACGAGGCTGTTGTCGCTATGGAAGATAGCACACAAGAGGTGGTGAAAGGGTCCCAACTTGCTGATGATGCAGGTCGTTCATTGAACTCTATCTACGGCGCTGTCGAACGACAGGCACAGATGATCGAAAATATTGCTCGCGCTGCGAATGAGCAGACCTCTGTTTCCGAAGCGGTGGCTGTCGCCATGGGTCGTATCTCTGAGATCACACGCCAGACTGATGCCGGTACACAGGAAGCTGCGGTGAGTGTGAGTTATCTAGCAGAACTCTCTGAGCAGTTACGCGCTTCGGTTTCGACTTTCCGTCTGCCAGATCGTGCAAATGATCTCCTTGGTTCGTTTTCTAATATGTCATCTGTTACCGAACTTCCTGGCAATGGCGTGTTTGTGCCGTCACTCGGGTCTAGTTCAGATCAGAATTGGGGTCAGACCTTTTCTGCGCCACTTGGGTCTAGTTCAGATCAGAATCGGGGCCAGACTTTTTCTGCGCCACTTGGGTCTAGTTCAGATCAGAATTGGGGTCAGACCTTTTCTGCGCCACTCGGGTCTAGTTCAGATCAGAATTGGGGTCAGACCTTTTCTGCGTCTTTACCTCCTCTGCCTGAACCCGGCAACGCAGGTTCGCTAATACCAATAACGGCTCGTTCCGGTCAGCATGGCCTTAACAATCAGCAAGATTTTGAGAGGGCAGGCGCATTTAACGGATCAGCGCAGAGCAATAATGGACAGCAGTTCTTTGGAAATCAATTAGATTTTGGTGAACTCCCTGGCTTCGACGGTCAGGCACCAGCAGGCTTTAATTCTGGCTTTGCTGATCAACAGTATGGCACACCAGCAGGTTTTAATCCTGGCTTTGCTGATCAACAGTATGGCACACCACCAGCAGGTTTTAATCCTGGCTTTGCTGATCAACAGTATGGCACACCACCAGCAGGTTTTAATCCTGGCTTTGCTGATCAACAGTATGGCACACCAGCAGGTTTTAATCCTGGCTTTGCTGATCAACAGTATGGCACACCACCAGCAGGTTTTAATCCTGGCTTTGCTGATCAACAGTATGGCACACCACCAGCAGGTTCTGCGGGGACAAACCAGCCTTTCTATCAGGGTCCCAATTCTAACTTAGTAGCGCCCCCCAACCCTGCATTGGTATCAACGCCGCAGCCAGCTCAGCCAAATGCGGGACAGGGTATACCTGCTCGTCCGCGATGGCAGCCAAATGGAGCGCAACGGGACCAGCGTCGTTAATCGTTCTTGCGCCCATTTACCTTAGAATTATTGGTATAATAAATTCGTATATGTTGAATGTTATGTTACTTGCCGCTCTGTTTTCTACAACAAGGCAAGTAACAAGAGCATAGTTAAGTGAGTACGCGCAGCATGTCGAATACGTTTGATAAACTATCCGTCCTCGATTCGTTTATCGAAGAGGTGAATAGCTATTTGCCAGGCATCGAGGCAAATCTCGGACGCCTGGCACAGTCACATGGCGACATGGATGCCCTCGAAGAAACTTACCGCCTGACACATACAATTGGCGGTTCTGCTTCCATGATGGATTTCCCTGGCCTGGCGCATGTAGCGCATGGCATGGAAGACGTCCTGGGTGATGCATTGGATGGGTTAATCCCTCTTGATGATCCTGCCTTCGGTCTCTTGCAGCGTTCATTAGGTCGGTTGCGCCAACTCCTTGAGGGTATCCGCAGTGGCATCGACGAGGAAGCCGTGATTGCGGAAGATGATGCTGATTATACGAGTTATCGTGCTCTCATTGAGCCTTCTGCATCACAAGGTGCAGAGGTGCCCGAAGTTGCATCTAGCCAATCCTCTTTTGCAGTTGATGAATCATTTTACGTGCAGCCATCTCCAATGCCATCTTTTGACGAAGTTCTGGCATCCTTTCGTACTCCAGCAGTAACACCGGGTGAGGATGTTGCATGGCCCGAGGAGCCTGCTCAAGAGCAAGTATCTCCTGAGTCTCCTTCTCAGACTATTCCACTTACATCTTCTCCCAGGTATGAGCAGGAAGCTACTTTTGAGCCGCCGATGCTCAGCGCCCTGGATACGCTGGTCGCTTCAATGCGACAACCTTCTGCTCCCACTTTTGAGCCTCCTGCTGCGCCATCTGCTCCACTCACACCTTCATTACCTGCGGCATCCTCGATAGCATTCAATGAAGATGTGCCAGTTGAAGCTGTTGAGCACGCCCTTGTCGCTTCAGATAGCACTCAGCAACCCTCTTTCCCTATTGAGCAAGGTCAAACTGAGCAAGACCAATTTCCCCAGTTGTACAACACTATGCAGAACAATGCTCAGCATTTGACTTCCCAGGCATCTTCCTTGAAAGACGTGCTCGCTCAATTGCGTGATGCAGCAGTGGTGATTGAAGAGCAGCGCAAAGAATTCAAGGGATTTTTAAACGGCTCTAAGGATGCACTGGATCGTATGGAGGTCTGGGCAGGGCAGGCAATGGGCTTAAATCTCCGTAACAGTCCAGAGCAGGTACGTCGTTACCTGCCACTCTCTGTTATGTGGGTGTCGAACTCAAAGCTTAAGCACGTGCTCGATCTGCTCCAGCAGATTACGGGTGGCGTTGAGATGACTGATGAGCAACTCAACGCCGCTTTGCAGCAGTTACACAGCTCAATCCAATCCTGTGGTGAGGCATTTCAGCAGATGCAGGCACAATCTTCTGTTCTGCCACAGGAAAACGGTTGGAGTCCCTGGGAAATGCGCGTGACCCATGATACTGAGAGGGTCCGTGAGCGTGTGACCTTCGAAAGAGAAGGGGACCTTGCCCTATTGCACGCCGAGTTGGAGGCCAAACTACGCGAGGAGATCAGCCGAGAGTATGATGCACGTCAGCCTTCTCCTACTGACCGCCTGGAATTGGAACAACAAATTCGCAATGAGGTGCGCCAGGAGTTCGAAGAGCGTCAGCGCTTGCAAGCTCATGCTTATGGCACTGATACCAATAGCGATACCGCCCTACACGAGTTGGAGTCCCATCTCCGCAACGAGATAGAAATCCAGGTGCGCCAGGAGTTTTTAAACCAGCTCTCGGCGATGGGAACAGATCCGACCAGTATCTTCCACACGCCATCTCCAACACCGACCCAGACCAGTGAGACACCTGCACAGCCACATTTATCGACAACACTGCCATCAATGGCTACACCACGGCCAGCAGCACCAGCGCCGCTCCCTGCTACGCCACCTGCACAGAAGTCGCTATCTAATGCGTCTTCGTCGGCTTACAGTGGTGATATCGGTGAGGAAGCTGCCGAGGTATTCCGTCTTGAGGCTGAAGAACATCTCCAGACCATTAGTATGAATGTTGCTGCTCTTGAGAAAGATCCAACCAATCTCGATCTCACGCAAGGTATCCGGCGTGCTACGCACACATTGAAGGGCGCGGCAGCAATGATGGGCTTCCGTGCTATTGCCGACCTCTGCCATATCTCCGAGGATCTTCTTGATAGCATTATGGAAGGGGCAACACCGATCTCCTCTGCCGTGCTCAGTATTGTGCTTGACACAGCAGAGGTGCTTGATATTTTGATCACGGGCAATCATAATGATCCGGTAGGTGATGATGCCAGGGTACGCGAGATGCAGATCCGTTACGCAGAATTGCTAGGAGAGGAACATAGTAGCCAGCTTGCCACGCACGATGAGGTTGTCGATGATCATGTTGAGGAAGCCGCCAGAGCAGTGGTAATGGCTTCCGATGAGCAGATTACAGATACAGTCACTACGCGCTCAGCACGCAATGACTTGAGTGTCCGCGTCCGCTTACAGAAGCTAGACGAGCTGGTCAATCTCTTCGGCGAGCTTCTGGTCAATCGTAGTGTGCTCGAAGAGCGTATTCAACGTCTCGTACGCCTGGTGGCTGATGTCACTGTCAGTAGTAATCGTCTCGCTGACGTTGGTCAAAAATTGGAGAGCCGCTTCGAAGCTGCGACATTGCCCAGTGGTCGCTCGGTGCAGGTTATGCCCGGCGCGGGTATTCAGAGCCTGACTTCCTCACTCACCAATGGGAGAAATGTTTCGGGTAGCCTGACTAATCTTCAATCTCATCTTTCAGAATTTGATGAGCTTGAGTTAGACCGCTATACAGAATTCCATCAATTGGCTCGTGGCCTGAGCGAAGGTATTTCAGACATGGCTACGCTGAGTACAGAGATGGACACGATCATTCGTGAGTGTGAGGGAGTCTTTTCTCGTGAAAATCGTCTCAACACGACGTTCCAGGATCGCTTGATGAAGGCTCGCCTGGTGCCACTTTCTTCTATGGTACCTCGCCTCTATCGAACCGCTCGGGCCGTGGCACTCAAACAAGGGAAGGATTTCGAGTTCTTGCTTGAGGGTGAAGAGACGGAAGTTGACCGTACGGTATATGAAGAGATCTTTGGACCTCTGCTGCATCTTATTCGTAATGCGGTCAATCACGCTATCGAAAAACCGGAGGCACGTGCACAAAGAGGCAAGCAGCCTACCGGACAAATCAAGCTCTCGGCTGCCTATGAAGGAAATCAGATTGTTATTACTGTACGCGATGATGGCACAGGTATTGAACATGAGCAGGTACGTCGCGCAGCTATTGCGCGTGGCCTGATCCGTCCCGATCATCCAGCGCTGAATGAGAGTGATCTGGTTACGCTGATTTTCCATCCTGGTTTTTCAACCACTGAAGTCCTGAGCGAGGAAAGCGGTCGTGGCGTCGGCCTGGATGTGGTGCGCGATAGCGTTTCACGCTTACGCGGTACGCTGAGCGTAGAATCAACACCCGGTCAGGGCACCGCCTTTACGATGACGTTCCCCACCAGCCTGGCAATTCAAAGCGTGATGATGGTGCGTACTGGTGGTCAGCAATTTGCTATGCCGACGGTGCACGTTGAGGCTATTGGACGCCTTGATAACTACAAGCGCGCTACGCTAGCCGGTCAACCGTCGATTGTTGTGCGCAATGAGTTGTATCCATTGCAGGTCCTGGCACAATATCTCTCTCTGCCCGAGAATCCGATTGAGGAAAAAGCACAGTTGTTGCTGGTCAACGCAGGTGGACAGCATGTGGCTCTCGTCGTCGATGAGATCGTAGGGAAATCTGACATTGTGATGAAAAACCTGGGACCCCACTTGCGGGATGTTCACGGTATTGCCGGTGCGACTGTGCTTGGTAATGGGCATGTCGTGCTCGTACTTGAGATGAATACTCTTATCTCGGTTCGGGCCGCCATTCCTGCTCATTCTGCCGTCTCTGTGCGACGAGATGCTGCCAATTCTGCTAATGCCGTTCGACAGCGCATTGATGTGTCAGCCAGCCGCCAGAGCGTTGCTGCGTCAGGCACAACGACCCCGACTACGCCCGCTGCTGAGCGCGGGAAGCACATTCTGGTGGTCGATGACAGCCCCAGTGTCCGTCGTGTCGTGAGCAATATGCTCAAGCAGCACGGTTGGGAAGTTCAGATGGCCCGCGATGGCGTAGAGGCTCTGGAGATGATCTCCGCTCAAACGCCTGCTGCTGTACTGCTCAATATCGAGATGCCACGTATGGATGGCTATGAACTGACCTCGACGGTTCGTGCACAGGAGCAATATCGTACATTGCCGCTGATCGTGCTGACGTCGCGTGCAGCCGCCAAGCACCAGCAACGCGCTCTGTCACTCGGGGCGAATGCGTATGTAGTTAAGCCATATCAAGATGAGGAATTGCTCAATACGATTAACGCCCTGGTCTATGGTGCAATTGCTCGTTAGCCAAACCAACCAGCCACGCCGCTTACCCAATGTTTGTATTTGTCCGGGCTGGTCTGGTTGGCTACAATATGTGTAGGGATCAATCCTTGCACTCGGACGGGCCGCGGCTCCGAAGATGCAACAAAGGACAACCGGGTAGGGGCGGTGCTCGCCTCCGCCCCTACCCGGTTGCCAACGAATTTTTACACAGAGGAGAACAGATGTATAATGGGTGTTGAGCGTGCTGTGACGCTCTGGTATGTCCATCGTCAGTTTCTTCTTGAAGAAATCGCGCTGTTAGAAGCGCAGTTGTCACAAAGCGTGGCGCTTACGCCTGCTGCGGTGCAAGATGCTACTGCAACAAAACAGGAGGAAGTAACCACACTTACTTTGCAACTGGCAAGGACCAGGGCGAAATTGCAGACCCTTGGCCCTTGTCCCAGACCATTGATGGGCTAAAGGGGCAGTTCTAGCAGAGCTTCAACGACGTGTTTGCCCATTGATTGCGTGCTCACTGTGTTTTTCCCTGCTTCCTGTAGGTCCTCTGTGCGGTATCCTGCTTTGATAACATGCTCTACCGCTGTTTCAATAGCCTCGGCTTCACGCTTCAGACTCAGTGAATAACGCAGCAGTAAGGCTGCTGTTAAAATAGCGGCTAGCGGATTGGCTTTGCCCTGCCCGGCAATATCTGGTGCGGAACCATGAATTGGTTCATAGAGACCAAGCAGGCCATGAGCTGTCTTACGTGTTCCCAGGCTAGCCGAGGGCAGCATACCCATTGAGCCTGCTAACATCGAAGCTTCGTCGGTGAGAATATCACCGAAGAGATTCTCGGTGACAATGACGTCAAAGCTGGCTGGACGACGAATGAGATGCATGGCACAGGCATCTACCAACAAGTTTTCAAAGCTGACATCGGGATATTCTGCTGCTACCCGGCTGGCAACACGCCGCCACAAGACCGAGGGAACTCAACACATTGGCTTTATCAACGGATGTCACCTTTTTCCGTCGCTCTCTGGCAATATCAAAGGCAACACGTACAATACGTTCGATTTCTGCCTCTGTATACAACAGTGTATCAATCGCTTCCGTGCCATGTGCTGTCTCGCGGATCTCACTGGGTTTTCCCGGTACAGGTGGCTCCAGGTGGCCGTAGTAAAGCCCACCTGTCAGTTCACGCACGACAACGAGGTCCGTACCTAGCAAAACCTCCGCTTTGAGCGTTGAGGCATTGACGAGATCGTTGACAATGCGTACCGGACGCAGGTTGGCGAAAAAATTCAAGCCTTTACGCAATCTGAAGAGCGCCTGCTCTGGTTTTACTTGCGTGTTTGCTCCATAGTTGGGCAACCCACCCACGGCACCGAATAAGATCGCATCGCTCTGCTGACATAACTCAAGTGTTGCATCAGAGATAGCTGCTCCTTCTGCTTCAATGGCGGCGACGCCTACCAGCGCTTTATGGAATGTAAAGTTATGTCCATAGCGCTCTGCTACAACCTGCAAGACCTGTAGCGCTTGTTCCGTTACCTCAGGCCCAATACCGTCCCCTGGTAAAACAGCGATGGTATATTTTCCCACGTTAGAGTCCCTTGCCTTTCTACCTGTACAGATATTAATGGGCCTTAGTGTACCAGAGCGCTCTGTCTTCTGACAAGAGGATCTAATATCACCTGTTTGTCATGCATGCTATTACGCGCTGCGCCTTTGCGCAAGAAGAGCACTGCATGGGCTTTTGACTGGCCTGTTACGTGGTCCGACGCTTATAGCACGCCTGGTCGAAACGTGCTATAATACGGTCAAAGATGGAGTGTAGATAATAGCCCCCGTCTCTGTGCAATCCTAAAATTACATAAAACCGAGCAATAGGTGCTGCTGAACCGTTGCAGAGGAGTAAAATATTATGAGCAGCGAATTGAGTGCAAACGGGAGAACATCTGGACCTGTGCTGCGTCGCAAGCCTGTTCCCATTGCTATGGCGTCGGGTCCTCAGGAATACATCCCCGGTGATCAAGAGCTTCCAGTGCAATTGACGAGCCTGGCTGACATGTTGCAGTGGGCACAAAACTGGGCACGTTCTAAATCTGTATGGCCTTTGGGTTATGGTCTGGCATGTTGCGCTATTGAAATGATGGCCTCGGCGCAATCTCATTATGATTTGTCTCGTTTTGGTTCTGAGGTGTTCCGCTCCAGTCCACGCCAGGCGGATTTAATGATTGTGGCTGGCACGGTTTCTGTGAAAATGGGTCCGCGCCTGCGTCTGCTCTGGGAGCAGATGCCGGAGCCGAAGTGGGTCCTCAGTATGGGACAGTGTGCCAATTCTGGTGGCGAATTCTACGATAGCTATTATACGGTCCAGGGAGTTGATACGATTGTCCCGGTTGATGTGTATGTCCCTGGCTGCCCACCCCGTCCAGAGGCGCTGATTGAGGGGATCTTGAAGCTGCGTGAGAAAATCGCGAAGCAGGGTCTCAAAGTACGCGGTGAGAAGGAAATAGAGGTATAGTCTATGCGAGGCATCCTTGAAGGGATGGGCCTGACCTTTAGCCATCTGTTTCGGCCAAAGGTTACGCGCTTCTACCCCTATGAAAAGCCCAAACTGCCAGCGCGCAGTCGCGGCTTGATTCAATTGATGGCCGAGGAAGGCTTAAAGACAGAACTCAATTTGAAGTGTGAATCTTGCCTGTTATGTGAAAAAGCCTGTCCTCCACGCGCGATTACTATCGAGTACGAGCCACTTTTTGAATGGAAAGAGCGCCCCTGGTACACATCTTACATCCGTGAGGGCGCTGAGAAGTTTACGCCACGCAAGCTTCCACCCGCTTCGGGATCACCCAAGGCGGGTTTTTACAAAACTCGTATCTCTGAGTACGCGGTCGAGTACTTCAACAAGCCCGTGACTCCCTGCGTCGCTATGCCCGTGAAGGACCACCTGGAGCCTTCCATTGATCTCACTTATGTTGATAGATTGCTGGATAGCTGGTCGCAGGAGGCCAGTGCGTTGGCCGCATTGCTCGATGCTGTTATGGAACACTACGGTTATTTGCCTTTACAAGCAGCAAAGCGTATCGTCCAGGCCCGTGGCGTGGATCTAAGTGATATCTTTGGCATCGCCACTATGAGTCCGAAGTTCAAGCCCGCTCCCGCCGTTATGGGTATCACGCGTGACGATCAACCAGCACGCGGCTTAGCACCCGACAAGCGCGGTGTATGGGGTAATATTCATCATGTGAGGCAGCCAGATGCCTGATTTTGCACAAACTCCGCGTGTATTGCGACAGACCAGCGACCCAGATATCCGCTCTTTGAGTGCGTATCGCAGCGCTGGCGGCTATGCGGCTTTTGAGAAAGCTCTCCGCGAGCAAACGCCTGACCAGATTATTCAGCAGGTAAGTGACGCGAAACTGCGTGGGCGCGGTGGCGCTGGTCGTCTTGCCGGTGAAAAATGGCGTTTAGCGCGCCAGGCCACAGATGATCAGAAATACGTCATCTGTAACGCCTATGACGCAGATAGCCGTTCTTATGTCGCTCGTACATTACTTGCCCGCAACCCCCATCAGGTAATTGAGGGCATACTCCTGACGGCTTACGCAGTTGGCGCGTCCGAGGCATATTTATTCACGCGCAGCTTCTTTACAGAAGGTCTTACGGCTATCCAGCAAGCTCTAGAAGAAGCGTTAGACGCAAATGTCGTGGGACGCGATATCCTGGGTACTGATTTCAGTTGTAGCATCAACATCGTCGGCGTCGATATTGGTTTCATGGGTGGTGAAGAGACGGTACAAATGGCACTGATTAAGGGACGTCGCGGTATGCCTGAGCAGCGTCCGCCTTTCCCTGCACAGGTTGGCCTATGGGATAGACCTACCGCCATTAATTCCATTGAAACGTTGGTCAACGTGCCTGCTATTGTACGCGATGGTGCTGCCGCCTTTGCGCGAAGTGGTTCTCCAAAGACGGGCGGCACCAAGATCCTGACCATCTATGCCAGCCCGACCGATAGCGAGCCAAAGCTGTTAGAAGTGCCGTTTGGTACGACGCTGCGTGACATTCTAGTACGCAGCGGGTTGAAGCTTTCTGAGAACGCTCTACGTGCCATTGTTGTAGGTGGCGCTGAAGGTGGAGCATTGCCTGTATCGCTGCTTGACACAGCCTATGATTTTGATCCTCTTGAAGCGGCTGGTGCGATGGTTGGTTCTGGTATTATTGAGTTCCTGCCTATTGATACCTGCATGGTTGCATGGGCAATGGAGCGTAATCGTTATTTAGCCCAGGAGTCATGTGGAAAATGCGTGCCCTGTCGTCTAGGTGTCAAGCGCATCGCCGGTATTCTGGAAGGTATTGTCAGTGATCTAGGTGTAAATGGAGATCTGGATGTGCTGGATGAATTTGCAGGTTATGTCACTCAGGGATCGCTGTGTGGTTTTGGGGTGCAGGCTCCAAACTCACTGAAAACGGCCAGACGCTACTGGCCTGACCATTTTACTATGCATATTCAAGAATTGCAGTGTCCCACGGGCACCTGTGTTCCTGTACGTGCTCACCGTTTCGTCACAAAGCACGTCCTACCTTAGTTGAATTGAGGTAACTATTGAGGTCCAGTGTAAACTCACGTAAGCCAATATCCAGTTCGCGTAGGGGCCGAGCCAAGACCTTTTTCGGCGGCCTGCTGGCTGCTTTGAGCAAAGAAAAAAGGTCTTGGCGTCCCTTGCGGCGGCCCAACCCGGACAACCGCAAGGGATTGTCCCTACGCGATGATGATAGGATGCAGGCTGGTCCTGGACAACCGCAAGGGATTGTCCCTACGCGGCCACCCATTCTTGTCGACCTGAATAGTTACGCATTGAGGAGCTGAAGAGAAAATACATGGCAATATCAGTCCGCGATAATTTCGCTCCAACAACGCTGGAACCACAAGGTCCACTGGTGCGCAATGACGTGGGGCATCCCAGTTTTACGATCACTATCGATGGGAAAGTGACGCCAGCTTACGAAAATCAGACGATCTTAAGTGCAGCGATTGATAACGGGATCAGCGATATCCCTAATCTCTGTAATGATGAGAAGCTTGAGCCGACGGCGGCTTGTCGTATGTGCCTGGTCCACATCGAAGGCATAGATCGGCCTTTGCCCTCCTGTAATACGCCAGCCACACCGGGCATGGTGGTCACGACGAACTCGGATGAACTCTTCCACATTCGGCGCACAAACCTGGAGATGATGCTCTCCGATCATAATGCCTATTGTCAGCCACCCTGTCAGATCGATTGCCCAACACACATCGATATCCCAGGCTATTTGGAACTGATCGCAAAAGGTTCGATGAAAGAGGCCGCACGTCTGGTTAAAGAGGTGTTGCCGTTCCCGTTCATCCTGGGCCTGACCTGTCCGGCACCCTGCCAGAAAGCTTGCCGTCGCGCGCTCGTCGACGAAGAGATCGCCATCTGTCGCATGCACGGGCACGCGGCAGAATATTCCCTGCTAGATCCTCCGGTGCCTTACCTCAAGGACCCACCAACAGGCAAAAAGGTAGCCATTGTGGGCGGAGGTCCTGCCGGGCTTTCCTGTGCCTTCTACCTGGCACTCAAGGGACATTACTGTAAGGTCTTCGATATGCAGCCACAGCCTGGCGGCATGCTACGCTATGGCATACCAGAGTATCGTCTGCAGAAAGATATGATGGATCGGGAGATCGATCAGGTCTTCCAACTAGGCGTTGATCTGCAAACAAACGTCAAGCTGGGTCAAGACTTTACTATCGATGACCTGTTCGCGCAAGGCTTTGATGCTGTCTACCTGGCGATTGGTTGTTGGACCAGTAACAAAATGAGGGTGCCGGGAGAGGATGCGGAAGGCGTGGTCAATGCTATTCATTTCCTGGGTGAAAAGGTCGAAGGCAAGCCGGTGCCAGTCGATGAAGGCAGTGAAGTTGTGGTGATTGGCGGAGGTTTCACGACCTTTGACTGCACACGCACCTCTTTGCGCCTGGGTGCCAAGGTACATACAACCTACTATCGTACACGCGCGGATATGGGTGCGACGATGGAAGAGGTTGAGGACGGTGAAGCCGAGGGGACCGATCTGCAACTGCAAGTCGCTCAGCAGCGTATTGTGGTCGAGAATGGCAAGGTCGTGGGTGTAGAATATCAGCGCACCAAACAGGGTGAACCCGATGCCAGCGGTCGCCGTCGTCCTGTACCGATTCCTGGCACAGAGTTCACCATCAAGTGTGACACGGTTATTCCGGCTATCGGCCAGGCAGTTGATCAAAGCGTGCTGGATGAGAAATCCGGCGTGAAGTGGTCAAAGTGGCGCACGATCCAGACCAATCCGCACAACTTTATGTCGGATCGCCAGGGCGTTTTTGCTGGTGGTGACTGCCAGATGGGCGCAAAGACCATCATTGAGGGTGTTGCGCAGGGCAAACTGGGCGCACGTTCCGTCCACGCTTATCTGATGGGTGAGGATATGAACGAGGTCGCGCGCCGTCTTGAGTTGGAGGAGCGCAAGCCCGATCTCTTCGACATTGTGCCTTACAAGCCCGTCGAGCCGAAAGTGAAGATGCCGATGCTACCCTACGAGGAACGCAAACGCAACTTCCGCATCATTGAAATGGGCTATCTGCAGGAGCAGGCCGAGCGTGAAGCTGCGCGCTGCTTGCAGTGTGCCTGTCCGGCTGCTGGCCAATGCGATCTGCAAAAATATAGCATTGAGCATGGTCTGGCCGATAACCGTTTCCACGATGGCGAACCCAGCGACTACCACGATTATGAAGTGGACCTGTCGCACAGCTTCATCCTGCGTGATCCTAATAAGTGCATCAACTGTACGCAGTGCGTGCGCGTCTGTCATGATGTGATTGGTCCAGACTGCTATGGCATGTTTGGCAAGGGTTTTGATACCATCGTCTCTACACCTTTCAATGTCAGCTTGCATGATACAGATTGCGTTTCCTGTGGCGCGTGCGTGCAGGTCTGCCCAACCGGGTCTTTGATGATGGCCGAGCGCTCGCTTTCGCGTTACGCTTTCGCGTTGGATCGCTGTATTTTCTGCGGTGACTGTGTGGAAGTTTGCCCGCACGGAGCGTTAGGTGAGACACCGAATTTCGAGCTGTCCTTCTTCAACCGCTTTGGCGAGGATGTCACACTGGAGAAGAACGATCTGGCAAATGCACCAAACTATCTAGTACGTCAGCGCTTGCCTCGTGGTAAGAAGGATTTGCCGGTTATGAGTCCGCTTGTACGCCCGCTACCAGCGCGTAGCATCCGCGACTAGCTCTACATAATCGTAGCACAAACGATGGCTGGTTCACGCAGTGTGGGCCAGCCATCGCAGCTTTTCTGCAATGAGAACTGTCCTCTTGTTCCTCTTGGCAAGCAGTTTCCGCTCATGTATGATTGTAAACGGGCACGAATCCACTTCGCTTGATGCATAGCATTACGATGATGAACACACTTGCTTCCTTTTCTGAAAGACATCCTCTCTACTAAAAGCAAAAGCTTTTCTGTTTGAAAAGGTTGAAAGTGAGAGATATGAGAAAGCGCCTTGAAGAGTCCTTTAGAAACCTCCGATCAGCCACAGAGGCCGTCTGATCAAACTTCCGTTCAGTCTGCCAATATCATTCAACAACAACTAAGGCAGGCAAGAAATTCATCAACCCAACAAGGCCCCTCTTCTCGCGAAATAGGCCTCCAGCGTGAAGTCCGCTCACCAGGAAAAGAGAAAGGAGAAGCACGAAACGATGTTTTGAGAGATCAGGCAAAAATAGCATTAGAAGATCGGAGAAAACAGAGACGCCAAGATACGTTCGAGAGCTTACCTATAGCAAGAGAACTCCGCCAGGAGCACGCAGAGGGCTTCACGATTGCCATTGAAAATGCTGATAAACCTGGAGAGATGATCGAGATTCGCTATATCATACCTGAATCTTTTCTGTTCTTTCGGGACTTTTCTATTGCCAGTATTCTCGATTTTGACAAGCAAGCCAGGGATCTGCATACCCACCTTACGAACGGTCAGACCAACGAAGCACTCGTCTCACTCTATCAACTCCAGCAAGAACAGGGCGCAGTTGACGCGCTCAATCATGCTCTCAAGAGAATATACAGGATTGATCTCAACACGATGTTGGCTGAGCATTGGAGCGGACCCACATTGGAATATGGTCGCCAGCTCATCGGCATGGGCAAGAAAACGTCCAGGTTTGCTATCACACACGCACCTAATACGCCTGAGGACTGCTTCAATATTGCCAAGCGTCTCGACTACATTCTCAACAAGACAAAAGAATTCATCCCCGAACAGCTTCTCGCTGCTCTCATTCCTCTACGGCGCAATGCGAACTTAATTCATCAGGTGAAAAGACGCTACGAAACAAAGAGGTTTGGGAGCAAAAATCTTCTCACCGATATCAGAGAGAAACTCGGTACTGCTGAAACCGCAGACTTTGCCGAATTTCTGTGGGGAGGACCAAAGCTAGAAAAAATGCTCACGCTGCAAGAAGCCGAACGCCTCTCCGCCGCTTTTTCTCATCAGCGTTTTGAGTTCAAACAGCCATATGGCGAATCTCCGTCCGAATACGCAAGGATCCCATATAGCTATCCGCAAGATGGATGCGCTGAACAATCAGCTTTTATGGGTCTGTCGATGAAAGAAATGGGATGTGCATCCGAACAAGTAGGTATCATTGGTCGTATCAGTGATTACAGTCAGAGCGTGATGAAACTGGCTACCGATTATGCCGGAGATGCAGACATTCATGAACAACTTTTCTACGAGTACGATTACCACATCGCACCCAAAATCACTGTTCAAGTAGACGGAAAAACTCTGGAATACATCATCGATCCAACTATGAATCAGGGCAAGGCAAAACTCTGGCTTCCACGTGTTTGGCAAAAGCACCTCTATACAGGTTCCATAGAATACATATCACTAGCTGAAATGAAAGCAATTTTTGAGGAGGAAGAATGCAGACAACCAAATAGAGAGATTTTCTATCCTTCTAGGAGAATATCCTCTTATACGGTAAGGCTTTATCCTTCTGGGAGAATATTCTCTTATACGGTAAGTCGTAACCGCTATGGGCTTCCCCAAGGATCGGCGCATATTTCTCTGCCAGAGTCAGATATTCCCGATTTTTATGTAACTACGGGTATGTATCTAGACAAAGACCGAGGCTATGGCCCAGAGGGATTGAAAAAACTAGCAGGTTTTGTGGATAATAGTCGCTACAACGCTCTAGCGGCGGCCCTACGCCAGGAATATCGGAAACATCCTGGCAAGTTCGACGCGGAGCGGTTTTCTCGTGCGATAAAATCTCTAGAACTCCCTCACGAGATTCGTAGCACCTTTTCGCGATACTTCCCCAAGTTACACACCTCGTTCGCCGCAACGCTCACGGAAGATCAGAGATCGGCTTTTTATGCTCTCGTCCGACCTACCGTGCCATGAGAACTGTCCCTTTCTTACCCCTGGAAAGCTGCTTCTGCTCATGTATGATTGTAAACTAGCACGGACTCACTTCGCTTGATGTTATAGCATTGCGATGACAGGCATACTCACTCTCTTTTCTGAAAGACGTTTTCTTCCCTAGAAACAGAGACTTTTTTGTCCTAAAAGGTTTAAAATTAGATATTCAAGGAATAGTGCTCATGAAACCTTTAGAAACGCCCAAGAAGCGGGAAGCGCCTGATCAAACTTCCGTGCCATCTTTGGATGTCACTCAACAACTAAGAGGGACACGAATTTCATCGCACACACAAGAAGTAAAAAAACGAAAAACAGGAGGGAATGAGGGGGAGCCTCTGCTAGACGATGTTCTGAAGCACCAAGCAAAAGAAGCGTTAGAACGTCGGAGAGACACACCAAAGGATACGTCCGAGAACTTACTCATAGCAAGAGAACTACGCCGGGAGCGCGCAGAGGGTTTCACGATTGCCATTGAAAGAGCTGATAAACCTGGAGAGATGATCGAGATTCACTATATACAACCTGAATCGCGTCTGTTCTTTCGTGATTTCTCTATTGCAAGTATCCTTGATTTTGACAAGCAAGCCAGGGATCTACATACCCACCTGACGAATGGTCAAACCAACGAAGCGCTCGTCTCGCTCTATCAACTCCAACACGAACAGGGCGCAGTTGATGCACTCAATCATGCTCTCAAGAGAACATACAAGATTGATCTCAACACGACGTTAGCTGAGCATTGGAGCGGACCCACGTTAGAATATGGTCGTCAACTCATCGGCGCGGGCGAGAAAACATCCGAGTTCGCCATCACACACGCACCTGCTACATCCCAAGATATCACTCACCTTGCCAAACGCCTCAACCACATACTCAACAAGACGGAGCAGTTCATACCTGAAAAGCTTTTCGCCGCTCTCACTCCCCTACGACGCAATGCGGACTTAATCAATCGGATAAAAACACACTATGAAACAGAGAAATTTGGTAGCAAAAATCTTCTCGCCGATATCAGAGAGAAACTTGGTACAGGTGAAGCCGCTGACTTTGTCGAATTTCTGTGGGGAGAACCGAAGCTAGCAAAACATACTTTCACGCCTCAAGAGGCAGAAAATTTATCCGCAGCCTTTTCTCACCAGTCTTTTGAGTGGGGGCAAGCTTATAAATCGCCTGAACCTCAATACTCAAGGGTCCCATACAGTAATCCACTAACTGGATGCAACGACCAGGCACTCATTATGCGTCAGTCAACAAAAGAGATGGGATGTGCATTAGAACAAATAATTGTTGCAGGTTATGATAGTAACGGCCAAAGTGCCCTGAAGCGCTCTACAGATTATGCACCCGATACAGCTATCAATGTTAAACCTTCTTTTTCCTATATACTCCATACTGCACCAGAAGTTCAAGTTCAGACAGATACAGAACCTCGCAAATACATCATCGATCCAAGTATGAATCAGGACAAGGCAAAGCTCTGGCCGGTGGATGATTGGCAACAGCAGCTCTATAGAGGTCCTATCGAACACAAATTACTGGCTGAAATGAAAGAAATTTTTGAGGAGCAGGAGCGCAAAGATCCAAGCAACAAACATTCTTACCCGAATGGGAGAGTATTCTCTTTTATGGCAGATCGTAACTACGTTACGTGTCCAAAGATTTCTAGTGCTATTCCTGGGCCAGAGTCAGATATTCCCGATCTTGTAGCAACCACTTATTACCGCCAAAAGAGAGTGCAAGCACTAGCAAATCTTGTGAGCGATAGTCGCTACTATACTCTAGCAGCAGCTATACGCCAGGAACACGCATCCAACTTCAATGCAGAGCGATTTGCTCGTACGGTAAGAGCTATAGATAGCCGTGATAATAATGTTCGCAAACAGTTCTCGCGAAACTTCCCAAAACTACACACATCGTTCGCCGCAACGCTCACGGAAGCACAAAGGAAGGCTTTTTATAATCTTATTCCTGCATCATAGAAGACCGGTGAGCAGACTGCATAAGCCCCGATCACAAGTATCCCACCCTTGCATACTCAATGAGATTGATCACAACAGCTACAGGAACAATAAAAAACTCTTATCCAGGACATTGATCTTTGCATCTCTTGTCATCTATCAGCAGAAAGTGCTACACTCTTTTCAGTGGGATCTAGTACCCATATGCATTCAGAAACGCCACTCCCGTGGCTCCTCTTAGACCGCCACAAACGCGGCAGTTGCCGCTAGCTTCGCTCATGTGGCGGAGCGGAGTCCGCCTTCGGCTCATCTGAATGCAAGGCAACATAGCCTGTTGAGCAGCTATATCCATGCATTAATTTGTGATGAGGACTGGATTTATAGATGAAAAAACCACCCCTACTTTCTGACACACAAAAATTTCATTTTGGTAGTAAGCTATCCTGCACCGACGGTGAGGATGGCGCTTTGACCCATATCGGTATTGACGCGACAGCTCGCCGCATCACGCATATTGGCCTGAAATCCGGTCGTCTCTTTAGCAAGACGGTCTTCTTGCCCTATAGCGCTATTGTGACCGCAACCGACGATGGTATTATGTTGAACATTACCCGAGCAGAACTTGCTACCGCCAGCACTGTTGCTCCAAGTGGTGTGCTCCTGGATGCGCATAGTGTTGTAAAAAATACGGATACGCCTGCAAAAGGGACGTTATTGCTGGTTGCCGTGCAGCCGAAGAGCGCTGAAATTGCTTATATCGTGGCACATCATCTGCATCCCAGCCAGGATACATTGCTTCGTGAGGAGATCATCACATACATCGACGCAGGGCACATCAGCATTTCGCTACCTGAGGCTACCCTACAGACGCTGCCACCTTATCGTCCTGACGCTGAATTGCAGCGCGAGGTCGAGGATATTTTATTCGCGTTCACCCCTTTACATATAGATCTGCCCGGTATATCCCTTGCCGTGCAAGATGGTATTCTCTATCTGGAAGGCAATATTTCTAGCTCTCTGCGCGGCGATATTGCCCAGGATCAGGTGCTGGGTATACAAGGGCTGCTGGGCGTCGAGAATCACCTAGTCGGTGATGATACACTGGCAAGCGACCTGGCTATGGCCTTAGGAAGAGATCTGCGTACGCGTGATCTACCGATTGGCGTCTATCCACGGCTGGGCGTGGTACGCCTGAGCGGCGCGGTCCACAACGCACAACAGAGTATGACAGCAGAGGAAATTGCACGCGATTTCCCCGGCGTCCGTTCCGTTACCAACGACATAGTTATCGATCCCAGGACCGATCTGCTACGTGTGATGTCTGCGCCTGTCGGTGGTGAGGCCAGTGACATTATCCCTGGCAAATATATCAGGCATACGAAGTAGAGCCTATTTAGCCCATGCGACCTGTCCAGGTGACAGTCACAGATAGTGTTTGGTTTCAACTCAGTGTGCGCGTTCCAAACACTATCTCAGCGCCTGATCCAGATCCTGCATGATGTCCTCAACCTGCTCGATGCCCACAGACAAACGGATACAGCCTTCCGTAATACCCATGCTCTGTAGCTCTGCTGCCTCAAGCGTGCGATGTGACGATACTGCTGGATAGCTAACAAGCGAGAATACATCACCGAGTGAGGTCGCCGATAGACACAGGCGTAGACTATTCATAAAGCGAAATGCGGCCTCGCGCGTTTGCTCCTTGAGTTCGAAAGAGAGTAAGCCGCCAAATTGCTCTTTATGCATTAACTTGCTGGCAAGCGCGTGTTGTGGGTGGTCACTCAAACCAGGGTAGTGGACACGCTCGATAGCTGGATGTTGTTGCAAGAAGTGTGCGACACGCAGGGCATTACTGCTATGCCGTTCCATACGCAGTGCTAATGTGCGCAAGCCACGTACCATCAGATGTGACTCAAAAGGACTGAGCGTGGCTCCCAGGAGAATATGATAGCTGCGTAGTTGGTCTAGCAGAGCATTTTGCGCGCTGATAACCAGTCCTCCGGTGCTATCCCCATGTCCACTAATATACTTTGTCGCGCTATGTACCACTAGATCAAAACCATGTTCAAGCGGCCTGATGAGGCACGGAGGGGTAAAGGTGCTGTCCACAATGGACACTGCACCAACCTCGTGGGCAACCGCGCTCACGGCGTCCAGATCAACCACCTTGACCAGGGGATTGGAGACGGTTTCTACATAGATCACATCTGGCTGTTCCGCGCGTATCAGTTCGATAGCCTCCGGCTGACAAAAATCGGTTAATAGCAGTTCCGCGCCGACAGGTGCAAATAATTTACGTAGTAACGTAATCGTCGGACCATAGAGATCACGTGAGGCCACTATCTTCGCTCCTGTCGTCAGACCTGCCGCCAGCAGAGCAACATGGATAGCAGCCATGCCCGAACCGCAAGCCTGCGCCCCTACGCCACCTTCAACCTGCGCGATGGCGTCCTCAAGCGCACAGGCATTCGGATTGGCCTGGCGTGCATACACAAACGCCCGTACACCGTCTGTTGTTGTGCCACTGAAAGCCTGGTCGAGATCCTCTATGCTCTCGTGTATATATGTTGTACTGGCAAAAATCGGTCGGACAGTCGGAGTACCGCCGCTGATTTTTGCCTGTTGGGAACGACCGCTGTGAACTAGTAGCGTCTCAATATCCCAGGAAGATGAGGGGGATGTAACGTCCTGTTCTGCCATGATGATCCTCTCGTGTGATTATCGGAATGTTACTCATATGCATTTAGCCACGCCTGAGGAATAGTTTGCAAGTCGCTTGAAAGTTCTCATCAGCAGGATAAGGAACTCAATCATCTCCTTGCGCATCTCTCACTACAGAACAGTTCTATATACTTTGTCTTCAAACTGATCAACTACTTGTGCTGCTGTTGGAGATAGTTGAAGTATGGCTGTGCTTCATCCCTGAACCGCTATTTTCGCCCTGGTGTCGCGTAGTATGCCACTCAAACTGAGGCAACAATATTTTTTCTGTACCACCTACGCTTATGTGAGCTTATTTACGGACAGTTAATCTTTCCTAAACTCTGAAGTGCCTCATCAGCTAACTCTTTTGCGCTTCTATTCATTTGTGCTTCATTTTTGAGCAATAAACGCTTATAAAATGCATCCAGTATCAAAGGGTTACTACAACGATTGTTGTAGATTTGATCTTGCAATCCTCTTGACTTGCGTTCTATTTCTTCTACTGCCACACGTTTTTTGATAGCATCAGTCCATAGTTCCTCCGCATACCGCTTCAAGGTATCTTTTCTTCTGATTGCCTCATTTTGTCCTCTCAGTTCGCGAACAATCCACCCAATCGCAGGGAGCAGAGGAGCTATGATAACAAGGAGAAAATTGCCTACGGTGAGTCCTTTTATGAGAGCAACTGTTATCACGATAACGCAGAGCATGAAAAATATTGCTCCAACTTCTTGTAGATACTTACGCCGTAGCTGAACGTCCCATAAACAATTGCTTCTCTGACAGACGAGTCTCGCCAGATACAATGGCAGCGTATCAACTTCTGGTGAGTACCAATCTTTCAGTGCTTGATAGGTTGGGTCAGATCGCTTGTATTTCTCCGCAGCCTCCATAATCTCTACAGTATCAGGAATACTACGAGCATATTAAGTCGTGGCATTGCAAATCCAGTAGTTCACAATCGAACAGTTCTTGAACACCTGCGGCTTGTTCTCGTTTTGAAGATTGGAGGCTTTCCAGATAGAAGTCACTCACCAGTATCAGTAATGCTATCAACGCCCCATATATACCAAAATCAGGAAATAGCGCGACAATAACCGCTAGCACTATTGGAGAGACAACATCAAGAAAGAGTTGTCCTGTTAGGAGGTGTTTCGCCGTCGAGTAGAGATATCTTTGCGCTGCCAGATGTTCAAGTTGTCGTGAAGTATTTTGATCCTGCGAAATCGTGTTTGGCATGGTTTGTTCCTGTCTTCATCGGTGCAGAGCATCTAGTTATATGATGGGAACTCCCTGGCAAATACTAAATCCCACCAATCGAACGCATCGCTTATTTTTCCTGCTTTTTCTGCTTCATGTGCTTTTTCCGCCCGCTTAAATGCGGTTTCCAGCTTTGAGAGTGCATCAGACTTCTGAGCTTCTGATAGGCACGGCGAGATAGATCCAGAAATACCTTTAGGGTCTGTCAACGCAGCAAGCTGGTTATCCCACAGCAACTTGAGAATATTTCTGACATCCCATGCATAATCGATATAATCCTGTCGATATGCGTACTTTGCAACGCGCATTTCTAAGTAAAACGAACGAATGGGTACGCCACGATAATACTTCCACGCTTTCAAAAGTCTCACAAGAGGCTTGACCTTGCCGCCCAGCTTCTTATCGACTTCATCAACATAATTGTTATGGGCATCCGGGCTAGATCGCATCCAGCCACCACCACCATTGGCAATCTCGTAAATATTATTGTCGTCTTTATCTCTATCGATAAAATCCGCAGGGACGATCTCTGTAGACTCAGATGCATCAGTTCCAAAGCGCACCCTCACAGCAGGGGTGCTCACAGAAATATCTGTATTCGGAAAACGATCAATCAGCGCATCTCGCACTTCCTGTAATGTTGTAACTGAATTCTGTTTGAGATTTTTTGTGGGAATGCAGGCAAAGTAGTCTACATCGCTATATGCTCGGATACTTGTCCCATTCCCGAAGGAGCCAGTGCGAAAGAATTGCGTTATCTCAAAGTTATTTTTTAAGCATGTCTCAATGGATGCTCGATGGTTTTTTGCTGCTTGAGACTCTCCGCGTGTTGGCGTAAGCGTACCATGAAATACACGAAATCCTTCATCTACTGTTTTTACCATATTTTATCCTCACATTCTTATGAAGAGAATGCTGTTCTTGCTCTGTCAGTGAGATTATCACAACGAACCTGCATGCAATGAAAAAAGCGTTTTTATGATAAGCGAGACTATACGCCGACCACATCCTAAGTGCCTGCATCCTTTCGCCTTTATTTAACTGGATCAACTGTTCCTCAGTGAGGTAATCAACAGATATAGCATATTTTCCCTTAGCAGTAGCAAACAGCGCAAGAAACTAGGATATATGTCTGCATGTGCCGTTACACCAACTAGCCCAACTTATGAGAAACCAGGGACGGGCCGCCCCCTGACAATGGTACACAACTTTCGAGGTCATCACGGCGAGATCTGAGGCAATTTGAGGCTGGAAAAAGACAACGCATTGCAATAATAAGAGTAAAACAGGTATAATGATGATATTTCCCAAAAAATCTATCTAATGATCAATAAATGTATGATTTGCACGACGGGCGCGATAAATCTCGAAAGATGTGGGTCATTGTCAGATTGGCCGCAAGGAACGCAAGGTTACACCGTACCTGAATAATTACACTTCAGTGATCATTTGATAGCATGGCTAAAAGCTGCTGTGTGCATCCGCAGGCAACAGTGGACCGGCATCGCCTATCAGGTGGAACGCGCCCCAGAAGTAGGGATGGACACGGTAAGGACGGATGGAGCTGCGCGCCCGCGCCAGAAATGCACGCTGCGCACTGGCAAGCGCCTCAGCCTTTGTATGACCGCGCAAAAGAGCCTGGTAGAACATCTCCATCAATTCCGCGCTACTGGCATCATCCACTTTCCATAATGTTGGCAACAGCGAGGCGGCTCCCGCGTAGAGAAAGCCTCGACCAAGGCCAATCACCTCATCAACGCCCCCAACCACCGCTCTCCCCGTCTCACAGGCGCTCAGGACAACCAGGGAGCACGCAGCCAGGTTTAAATTGAAGACTTCGATAGCGCTTAATTGACGGTCCGCCAGCTTGATATACGAGAAGTTGGGCGCATCGAGACGAAAGAGTCCATGTGCCGCAATGTGGACAATAAGGCTATGCGCGCCTGCGTTCCAGAGCAGTGCTGTGGTCGCAGCTTCGTCGAGCGCACAAGAGGCACCCAGTATCGTTGCCACCGCCTGCGCTTCTTGAGCCGCATACGCCAGATACCCATCATCCGATAACCCCAGGACCAGCGAACTTGCCAGTTGCATACCACTTGCGCGGATGCGTTGCCCACGTTGCTGGCAGATATCCATCAGCGATGCAGCCGGTAAGTAGGAGATATGCAGACGCTCAACCATAAATTGCACACCGTCAAAGAGGCAGTGAAAGGGCAGATAATGTAACAGGCCATATGGCACAATAATCAGGTGCTCACAATTGTCAAGTGCGACAGAGACAGGGCGTAATAAGAGATCGTAGAGACGTTGCAGCAATCCAAGACTGTTTTCTTGCAAACGGTGAAAGGACTGAGCACGATCTGGCGCGCCAGCAGCTTCTGCCGCAAGGTCGAGGTTCGTGCGCCAGAGCGAGAGCAAACGCTCCAATCGCGGCACGATAGCTTGCTCACAGCGTATATTTAAATATAATCCGCTACTCTCCCCCTGGTGACTGCTTACGTGTACCCCCCCATTTATGCCCTCGCGCGTGAGCTGACAGATATAGAGATCCTGGTCAACAAGATAGTACTCTAGCAGCACAGTATGCGGTCCCAGAGCAGGTGCGAGCGCTGCAACAACGCTGCTCGTCCAGCCAGCACGCGGACGAACCACCAGATTATCAGCCGCACGCAGTTGCATCTGCTCTAGCAGTTGTTCAATATGACGTTCGCGCTTTTGCATCTCCTGCCGCGCCTTGACCGGTCCAATAGCCTGAATACGCATAATAGCGGTATCGCTGAGCTTCGCCTCATTTTCGGTATGATAGACAATCGAACTAAACCAGGCTTGCTCCTCGCGTAGACGCGCCAGATCCTCGAAAATAACCTCGCCCGCCCAATCATCGGCATGCAGGCGAATATCGATATTGTTGCGCAGATAATCACCGAGGACGCGCGATTTCGCTTTTTCAATGTAGTTCAACGCCTGATCCTGGTTGCCAAGCCGCCAGGCCAATACCATAGCCCGCTGGTAGATACTGCCTTTGTCCTCCAGAAAACTTGTACGCTCGTCCAGCACGAGACGACTCTGCATTTCATCAATACCTTGCACTGCACGATCATAGTAGGAAGCCGCAGCCGCCAGATCCCCACGCCGTTCAGCAAGCTGACCAAGCAGGTCATAGCAGAGATATTTTAGATCGAGCAGACCCTGTCCCTGAGCAACATCGAGCGCCTGGTGACAGAGTTCATAGGCAGTATCGATATCACCCTGCACGTCGGCAATACGACCCTGGAGTAACATGGTTCGCGCCAGGTGGGGAAGATCTTCCTGGTCCGCAAAGACATCAGCAACATATTGTGCCTCGCGCAAGCTGGCATCCAATTGGGCACCGGCGAAGTACAATTCGGCCCTGCGCAGACGCGCCAGCGCCGCTAAACGCGCGAAGCCACCCTCTTCGAGCAAAGAACTGGCTTCGCGCAGCATATCATCGGCAGCGCGAAAGTTTTCCTCTAAAATGGCCGCATCGGCCTGGTGCATCAGGGAACGCGCCAGATTGTGACGTTGACCAGTGGAGGCACGAAAGAAACACACCGTCTCATCTGCAAGTTCATATGCTTCTCGGGCACGATTGAGTCGCACCAGGCAGAAACACATCTGCTGTGCAACTTCAGCCGCTGCAAAAGGCATGACGTATTTCTGGAAAAGTGCACGACTCTGATTATACAACTGCAAAGCTTGACTATAGTGTCCTTGCGCGGCATAAATATCGGCGATATTCAATTCCTCACGCGCAACCGATATTTCTTCGCATTCACCCTGTGCGGCAAAAGTCGCACGAGCTTGCTGGTGCAAGGCAACAGCTTCGCGAAATTTCCCCTGAGCCGCCAATGTGAGCGCTTTATTGCCACGCGCGCGCGCAATATGCAGATCGACACCCTCGCCCAGCAGCAAATAGGTTTCGATAGCGCGGTCGAAGAGACGAAGCGCCTGGTCGTACTGTCCCAGCTCGAAATTGATAATGGCCGCGTTGACATCAATCTGACCAGCGCGACGGAGTTTGCCATGGCGTATAAAGATATCATGAGCATCCCGTGCATCCCGCAACGCCTCAGTTGTGCGATTCAAACGCAAACAAGCACTGACACGGCCAATACGCGTACGTGCCCAACTGACCTCATCATCAATCGCCAGGAACTCCTCTCCAGCGGCATCCAGAAAAGGTAGCGCCTCCTGATCACGGTCCATACGACGCAGAGCGTCCCCGCGTGCCATCAGCCCCAATGCATGATAATAGGTATTATGCGTGAGATCAGCAGTTAGCAGCAGATAGCCAGAGAGTGTGAACGAGAGCTTCACGTTCGTATTCCAGCAACGGTCAGCCTCGCGTTTGATCAGGTATACCATACGGTCAAGCGCAACTTCACTGAAGAGCGGAACCTGTGCCTGGAGCAGTTGGCGTCCCTGCTCTTCATGCACACTCAGTAACACAGAAACGAGATCTTGCGGTGTCATAGTACACTAATATGCTCGATCACTACAATGCCTTCAGGCAACTGTAACTCCAGCGCATAGGTAGCTGGGACCAATGACGGAAAGACAAAATTTCCCAGGTCGTCAACGCTCTGTGTATAGACCGTCTGCGACTGCGCTGAAAGCTGGACTGGCGTTCCTTGCAGTGCCTCCAAAGCCACACCATTGCGCGTCACAAACCCCAGCAGTTGCAAAGCGCCACGCGAATGAGGACCACGTTCAACTTGCAGAGAAATGCTGATGTCTTCAGCCGCATAGCGACGCGGCCACTGAGCGGCCTGCGCATCCGCATCGCGCTGAAAAGCTACGCGCGGCTGAGACGGCAACAAACTGGCAACAATACGCCGTACACCCTCCCGCGCCTGCTCACGCACATGATCAAGAACTCGCCTGGCATCCTGTACAGGACGATGATCGTCGGCAGCCACCGCTGGCACAGCAACATGCTCCTGCGACAACACGGTTCAGCTCGCTGAGCATAGGATCGTCAGTGAGAAACTCCGTCAATGTCGCAACCTCGCTAGCACAGAGCAGACATATATGCAGATGGCTCTTCACCTCGCTGGCCTGCACAGTAGTGAGCAGTCCCAGTTGGTATTCTCCAAGGATTTGATTCGACGGACAATCCCACCTATACAATTTATTGATCAGCTTGAGTTCTATGCGCCGGTAAGTCGCCAACTGAGACGAGCACCCTCCACAATGCGCAAGATGCTCGAACGACAGTAGGACGAACATGTTCGCCAGCAAGATAGGCAACTAACTCTTCAGGGCAAATAGCACCCGGTTCACTACACTCCATGAGCGGCTTCCTCATAATACCCATACACATGCAGAAATACAACTCTCGTTGTCAGACCTGTACCACAGCACATGCCCCATCTGAATGCAAGGAAATGTCAATCAACATAGGATACAGGCTCAGCTACAAGACCAGTATACGCGACGCGCCATAAGACGGAAAAACTACTATATACCGCGTTGGTCTTTCACCATAATAAACGAGGCCCTTGACTATTTTAGGACCCTCAACGACCTTTTTTCAAGCAACTAAAGACGAAACAGTGTTTGTAAGCGCCGATTACGCCGCAAGCGCTCCAACACATTGCGTTTGATACGATAGACATCATCAACAGTGGGAAAGAGACGGCGCTGCTGATGGCTAATTTCACTGGGCTTCATGCCTTGCACATAGGCCAGGTAGATCAGCATACGCTCATCCTCACTGTTTAGCTCCTCGAAAATAATCTGCCACAAATGTTGCGCAGCAAGAATGGAGATAACATCATCAGCCGGATCAGCAGCAGCAGGCTCATGCTCAATCGCTTCTAGCGTCTCCTCATATTGACGCGCTTGCCGAGAACGCACCTCGTCAGCAACAACGCTGTGTACACACATTTTGAGATACTTCAAGATAGCAGCCAGCGAGTCAAAATTCCCGATTTTAGCTGGAGTCAGTGCTTGTGAGAACTTGGCGAACGAAGCATTTACCAGTGGAGCACTCCCATCTTGTCCCAACAATGTTGTCGCACTCTGGTGCTGCGTTACCCATGTAAGCACCAACGGCGCATACTGTTGATAAATACAAGTCCATGCGCTATCATCACGATTGATTATAGCGCGACGAAAAAGTTCCTGGCAGAAACGATCATCTGATGCGCTCTGCTTCAGAAACTTATTGGTCTCCTCTGAGCAACAATGAGCCAGCTCATTAATTGAAAGTAGCTCAATTTGTGGTGCGCTGTCACCTTGTTCTCTTCTACCCGATTGCGGACCAACCGGTTGCGAGAGATCATGAGACTCCATCAACAATTGCTCCCTGCTTGCAGACTAGTGAATAGCCAACTATCATGCACAGAAGGCCATACATCCAGTACTTCATCATGATTTTTGTGATTATTCCTCAGACATATTTCCCAATGCGTTTATGCAGTATAGCATGTGAAATACGAGGGGACAAGCTCTTTACAACGCTGTTAAATACATTGGTATCTCTAAACAGATGATATATTTTTTATACTTTACATCAATAAATAAAAGTAAATATCTATTAGAGTATAGTAATTTATGGTGATATTACGAAAATTCTTTCCCTCCTTCTTTCTATCAAGAGTCATAGCTGTTCAGCAATGTTTCAAGCTCAGCCGAACGGCACCAATGAATGTGGGTCGTTGCTCCTTCACAAATAGGTATGTAATCAGTACAATATTATACAGAAGCTATACGGATGTTTTCACCGCAACTGATCATGTGAATATGTTTGAACACATTTAAGAAAGCAGTGATCTATGATTGATCTGCAAGAAGTAGGAGCTTATGCTCTAGCACCCACCACGACCGGAGTTGATGCCAGCATTGGTATCTATCTCCCTGGCATTCATGCACAGGATGGCTATGAAGTGCATGTCCTGGTCATCCATAAATTGGACGATTTTGAACAGGCCATTGCTCCACGCGATTTTAGCTTGACGCAGGTAGCAGACTCACTCAACAATCTCTGGCGCGCCAATGTCCATATTGACGTTGAAGCAGGCACACACTTTGGTCAGTCTGGCACATATTTATACCGCTATCAGCTCCAACAATGTGTAGCCACTAGCGACGAGAAAAAGCTGGTTACGCGCTGGTTTACTGACCCGTTTGCTCAGGCAACGGATATTGGTCTGCTCTCTGCGTTCACGACACCCGATAGCTTGCCAGAAATTGAGTGGACGGATCAGGCATGGAAGGTGCCTGAATTAGAAAACTTGATTGTCTATGAGTTGAACGTAGAGGAGTTTAATAACAGCTTCGAGGGGGTGATTGAGCGCCTGCCTTATTTGCAGAGTATTGGTGTCACCTGTCTTGAGTTGATGCCCGTCGCCAGCCTAAAGCTGAACTTTGACTGGGGTTACGCGCCACTGCATTATTTTGCACCTTACCAGCGCTGGGGCGGCGTCGTTGGTCTGAAACGTCTGGTGAATGCCTGCCACAATCGGGGAGTTGCAGTTATTCTTGACGTTGTGTATCAGCATGTCGATCCGACCTTCCCTTATCATCTGGTCTACCAGGATGCGGGCATCGATAGTCCGATGATCGGTGCCGATGGTGAGTTTGGTCCCATGATTGATTATAACAAGGACTTTGCCCGCGCATACGTGCAGGCCAGCAATCTGCACTGGCTGTACGAGTATCACGTCGATGGCTTCCGCTACGACGAAGTGACCGACCTCTATGACGGTCCCATGGGTGTCCAATACGCACGCATTGCCTATGATACTTATAGTGAGTCATTGCAGATAGACCGCTTTACACCATCGGGTGCCACGGGTGAATATAGTCGGCTTATTCAATGTCCCGAGGCGCTCAATCGTCCCCAGGATATCCTCAAAAACACATACTCTAATTGCACCTGGCAAGATGGACTACTGGCTATGGCGGAAAATATGGCGCAGAGTAATAGTGTTGATGAGCATTTCGGCCATCAGATTATTCTTTATGAGGACTACGCGGGCTATCCAACGATAAAAACGGTGCATGACCGTGCTGGTCAGCCTGTTGATATGCCTGTTGCACCTTTCCAATACCTGGAGAGCCATGACCATAGCCAGTTGATCAGCTATATCGCAACTCTGGGAGGTGATGTGCCTTTTGGAGATCGCAGTCAGTTCTACAAGTTGCAACCATTTGCGATAGCACTATATACCTGTGAGGGTACACCCATGCTCTGGCAAGGTCAGGAGTTCGCCGAAAACTATGTCCTGCCAGCTAGCGGCTATGCGCGCATCGACTACCAGCGCAATGTGAACTGGGAGTATTTTTATGACGAGTTTGGGACGCCGCTTGTACGCCTCTATAGTATACTGGGCAATCTGCGCCATAACTATCCTGCGCTACGCAGCCGCGAGTCTTTCTATTATTGGGACCAATCCCGTCCGCAGGACAAGATCGTAGCCTATCGCAGACAATCGAGCGCAAGCGGGCAGGTGGCAGTGATATTGCTCAATTTTGCGGATCAGGCGCAATCGATCAGTATTCCATTTCCCGAAACGGGCAGCTATCGCGAACAAATCGACGACGGTGTTCGCCAGCAACCTTACGAGATCATCGTCACTACAGCCAACCAGATGATAAGTGTTACAGTGCCGTCTCACTATGGCTATATCTTCATCAAGGAAACGCTCTCTGTAAATAACTAAGCAAGATGACATTCCTCGTCATAGGGCACCCAGATACTCTTGACTGGTATTGACTCTCTAAGATAGAGCTACATAATGCTGGCTTATTGATCCTCCTTATCAATACGCTCACTTCCCATGTTCCGTGCCAATCTTAGCTCGAGCAGTTGATTCTCCTCTCGATTAGATCGTGTTCCTCCCATTATACGACTAAGTGATGCAGGTCCTTTCCGTTCCAATTGCTCAGCCAGAACTTCGGACGTTGTGAACTCGTTGGTATGGGAATTGACGATACCTTCTCGACCTTCTATTTCCTTTGATGGCTTTTCCTTTCTTACACGCACTCTTTCTCCTTCTCCATCATGGAAAACCTTTTGACCATACTTTTTTTCTTCCCTTCTAAACACATTGAGACGTATCCCAGTCTCTGGGTCTATTGCGTTAAGTCGCTCCCCGGCTTTGAGTCCTTGTAGACTTTTATTAGTCTTCGGGTCCCTCTCTGCATGAAGTGCCTCTGCGCCCTTGACAGCATTGACACTTTTCCCTCTCCCGTCCTTCTTTGCGTGAAGTGCCTTCGCTCTTTCGAGTCCATTGACACTTTTCCCTCTCTCATCCTTCTCTGCGTTAAGTGCCTCCAATTTTTCTGATCCTGTCACTATTCGTATCTGGCTCGCTAGGTCTCCGATGTCATTGCTAAACAACGTGGTGTCGCCCTTCTCTCGATGTATCCATACCCTATATTGCCCTGTCATGGATGCGTCAGATCCGCTTATCTCAGGTTTAACATCAGTCAACACGTGTTCACCTTGCTCCAATTTCCCTATCTTTGGTTCTTTACTCGTATCTTTGCTGCTTTTTCCCTTCCTGGATGTGTCACCCACCTTCTCTCTTTTTCCCTTCCTGGATGTGTCACCCGCCTTCTCTCCGCTTTTTCTCCCCTTCGATATTTCTCGCACGACATCGATCTCCGAAGCATGCGATGAACCCGCTCTAGGGAGTTGTTCCTGAACCTCTGATGTTCCTTCACCATTTCGTGTTGGCATCATAGCCTCTTCCCTTGGTATGAGAACCATCTCACACCAATCTGCGTTCGCTACTGCACGGCTCACATGGGGAGTCTTGATCGTAGCTAATCAGTCTTACAATTCCTTTGATGACTATCTCACCCTCTACCTGTTCTTCTTATCCAGTTAGCTCTTATAATACTTTACCACTTTTGGTGTACTGTTTACCACTTTTGGCAGGGGGTGAGTACCTAAGAACTGTGACCGCTTTCGTTCGCCGCTGGTTTCCGAAATAAGCGCTAGCGCCATTTATCCACCCAGGTCGCCCAGGCCTCAATACGCGCAACCGCTGCTAACAACAATCGCAGCGTACTCGTCGTTTCGTGCATACCTAATTGGCGCTCTTCCTCATTCGCCACCGACTCCCCTAATGAACGACGCATATTAAATAGCAGCCAACCAAGCCATGTACCCATGAAGCCATGCAGAGCAACGATACCTGGATCGCCTACGCTGCCTCCAGAGCCGGTATAGCCTTCCATCACGGAGGCAAAAATATCCTCTTGTGGTTCACCAAGCATCTGTCCACTCCAATGAAGAGCAAGTCCAACCAGTTCCATGGTAGGATTGATAAGGCCCGCAGCCTCCCAATCGACCAGACGTGGAGTACGAGCATCCTGCCAGATCACGTTTCTCTGATCCAGGTCCCGGTGGCTGATGACCAGCGTCTGACTCAACACATCACCGGCTTGCTCATACCACCTGCTCCAGGTCAGCAACCGGGGCAGAACTGCACGAATCGGATTGGCCCAGGGCAGTCCCATATCCGCTGCCTGAAAGGTGAGAATATCCCAATCATCATCGTGGAAGTGCATCCACGCCAGCGGAGGAAACTCGGGATAATGGAGACGCAACGCGTGAATCTGTGCCAGGATACTTCCCATCAGCCGGGCCTGCTCAGGAGTTGCAGCATCCCCGAAGCAGACCTCGCCCTCAATCCAGGTATAGACGATGAACAGGTGATCGTCAATATGCTGAAGTCGATCTCCATGACAGGTTAGCGCAGCCACAGCAGGGATGCCTTGTGCCGCGAAATCTGCAGCAATCTGCTCAGTCAGACGATAGGCATCCAGGATGCCGGGCCTGCACATAATCGCCGGATTCAGTTGCTTGATCGCAAAAATGCCTTTTGTCGTGCTGAGACGCCACATCCGATGAAGTAAACCGCCTGTGACAGCCTGCGGCTCGGTCAGCAATGTACCGAGATCACAGGCAGCACAAAGACGTTCAGCGAGCAAAGTTTTCATCACAATAACCAGTCTACGCCGGAAAAGTTGCCTTCTGCTGCTGATGGAACGGTGCCAGCGCGGCATTCGCGTCAACAATCGTCTGTAGTCGTGCTACCAGACCAGCAAAACCTGTGGTGGAGATGGTCAGGACAATTTCGCCGGGCGTTAAGCCAACATAGGTGCGCGCTCCCACACAACCAAAGCTCATGGAGGTTTCTGCTGTCTTTAGAGTGCGCGGAATGATGCCACAGGTCGGTCTACCAAAGGCACTCTGACCCGCTTGCAACCAGTTCACCTGCCCTAGCGCTTCGGCGATCAACATAGCTTGCTGTGTATTGAGAATGCAGAGAATTACATCGGGTTCGATAGGCAACTGATCGAGACGACCGTAAACGATGCTCTCGTGGGATTTCTCGACGACTGGCAACGCGCTCACTTCATCCGGCGAGAAATACTGCACGTTCGCCATCGCTTGCACCAGTTCTTGCGCCCGTTGCAGTGAGGCGGCTGGCATGGTAAAACCCATGGTCATCATACCGATTGGACACTCCTGGTGATCCGGGGCCGTGACGTAGAAAACTCCCTGCTCGGCCAGCCGCCAGAAGGTGCAGGCGGACGGTACATGCGTAGCCATATGCTGAATTTGCGGTGGAACCTGCTCTACAAAGGCCAATCCAACGGGCTGATGCTGCAATTGCAAAGCAGTGGTAAAACGCTCTGCAAGGTCCTGATACGACATAGCACTTCTTTCTGTTAGTAATAGTACGAACTTCAAATAGAGGTTACAGGATGAACCTACTCAATTCTACCATAGAATCAACCTGACAATAGTTCCCCCTAACAGTATCTAGCAAATGTTCTATGAAGTGAGCAGAAAAATGCTGTCACGCCTTACAATTTTGTACTACTGATGCACCATAAATCTAATAGTGTACCGTTCATACACTGCGTAGATGTTTGCTTCCATACATTTCTATCTTATATACAAGGCAGTCGTTTTTGTAGGTTTTCGCATGAAATACAATGCTTTTTCTTCGATTTTTTGCAGTACGGATCTGGCCGCGCTTTCGCAAGGCCGCAGACCCTGATTTTACAAAGGAGAGACCATCTTGAGTACACCGCATATTTGCCTTGTCACGCTCCACGGTATTGGCTTCGAACAACCCCCTATCTACGCTCCCGGAGCTACCTACCCGAAAGTAGCGGGCTACGCCGACGATCTCCATGCCAAGCTAAGCAAGTGTTTGAATCAGCACGCCCCATTACTTAGTGATGATCCCCATCGTCTGCGACGCCAGCCCGGAGAGAATGGAGCCATCTATGTAGAAAGCATCTGGCCGAGCACAAACCCTGGTGTAGCCTCTTCGTACGAAGCCGGTCGCTCACGCCTGGGAACATGGGACCCCGATCAACCACTCAAGATCATTTCCGACACAGTGGAAGGGCTTCCAGCCAAACTCTATGATGATACCGGTCGCATTGCCCATATCGCCCTGGTCTATTCAAAAGAAGAATGGCAATCATACCTGCCATAAAAAAATGGATAAACTTCTTTGATCCAAAAGATCTCATAGCAGATCCGTTATATACGCCCAAAGACTGGCTCGTAGGCGATGCAGATCCTATCGAGCAAGCACGAGAACAGCGCACTGATTCAACGGCAGCACCACAGGCAGCGGCGACAGAGTATCTCTACCAATCGTACGATCCCAACACCGGGACCCATATGAACATTCCTATTGAGGATAAGTCGGTCGATAATGTGAGACATAGCGTGAATACAGGATTGATCGCCCATAACTACTGGGATAACGAAGTTCAGTTCATCCCCGCACTAGCACAACTGCTGACAGATTTGTAACAGATAGCGCGATTACTCCCGTGAAATAACTGGAGGCGAAGATAGATTGTGATGAGGCAATCTAAACTTTATATTTCGCGACAAGATCTTTCACCCAATTGCTCTGCTTGTCCGAGGGAGCAAAGTTGTTCTTTTGCAGACGCTTCGCCATGTCGTTGATAAATTTACGTTCCGTTTCACTTACACGTGGACTGTCGGTAGCAATACTATCAAAAAGCGCTTTGAGCTGCTGAACCTGCTGCCTGAGTGCACTTAGCTGAGCAGGTGGCGGCGCGTTGCGCGCTTCCGGTGCCTGCGAGGCTTCCCACGCTTCAAAGGCTCGCTGGTCTTTGTTGAAAGCGCCCAGACCTGCTAACTTGTCTGCCCGCTCATTGTGCAACTGACCGGCATGACCTCGCACCCAGGTGAATGTCGGTGGCTGCTTACGATAACCCAGCAGTTTACGATAGAGTTCCCACAAGTCAGGATTGGCCTTCATCTTGTAAACACCCTGCGCTACCTTGATGGTATACTCACTATCACTATAGATGGTCAGGGGAAGTAGCGGTGGCGCGATGGAGAGCACAGCCAGCACGGCGGCAATCTCTGCGCGATTATTTGTCGTAGCCGGAGATTTAGGAATATGCCCATAGCATTCGAGACAAGCAGCATCAGCAGCAACATTACCTCCCACCGCATCCGTAGCGGCCCAGAGCAAAGCGCTCCAACCAGCCGGGCCTCCAGGATTTTTGATACACGCGCCATCGGTGTAGGCGATAATACCAGACTGATTTAACGTTGGCAGGGAAGCGCGTACATCTATGCCAAGAACAGCAGTAACAACGGAATGCCATTCTAAGGATTCTCTGATTTTCGCTCACCACACATAACCTTTCAGCACATGTTAATACCCATATACATTCAGAAACGCCACTTTCGTTGCTAGAAATGTACTGCGGCACATTTCTCATCTGAATGCAAGGCAATATA
The DNA here is from genome assembly GCA_963802635.1 of uncultured Chloroflexia bacterium. Taxonomy (GTDB): domain Bacteria; phylum Chloroflexota; class Ktedonobacteria; order Ktedonobacterales; family Ktedonobacteraceae; genus CAVTLG01. The sequence goes on from CAWDJJ010000003.1 coordinate 191,356, forward strand.
AATAGAAAATGATAGTTTCTTGTTATGCAGTGTAACACAGTCGCGCGTCTTCAGGTAGTCTTTTACCTTTTTGTAACTGGTCCAGTCCAGTATCCTCAGCCACTACATCGACTGGCTCAGTTCATGCGTCTGTTGTGGGGACAGCAATTCTTCCTCTATCTGCTGCCAGGCCATCTGTTCTGCCTGAACGCTCGTCAAAGGCTGTGAGGCACGCGCAGACGCGAGCAGAATAGCCTTCACACGCTGCCAAAAACCGGCGAGATAGGTCTGTTGAACATCCGCAGGTGGCATCAGCATCAGTTGAATGTCCTCTGGCCGATAGAAGTCCTGAGGACCAAATGCGAGCGCCAGCAGATCAGCGTAGCCAGACAGCAATTCTTCCACAACTTCCGATGCAAAATAGTTGGGCTGTGTACTGGCAAGCACCAGACAGCCAGCGGTGCGACCAGCGTACATAATTGGACATGCAGCGACGCTAACAGCATGCGGCCTGTACTGAACAGGTAATAAACCATTATTGGCACGTATATCTTGAATGTACTGGAAACGACAGAGGGTCGTGACATAACCTGAAAGCGACTCTGAACCCAACAACATGCCCTTTGGTTCAAGATCGCTCTTCCAGGGAGAGGTGCCCAGTCCTATGCACTCCAGCAAGGTACGCACACAGCCCGCGCGGTCCGGTGCCATACAGCGCACAACGCTGATAGCCATGCCTCGCCCTTGCGAATCAAGCTGCTTGAGAATCTGCCTTAAAATAAGCCGACACAGCGTCCAAAAGAGCAGATTGTCTGGCGTATTTGTACGTGCACGCAACACTTCTCTGGTGAAAGCATTGGAAATCTCGGGGAATACATCTTCGCGTTCTGACTGGAAAGCGATAGTAGCATCTTCTTTGAGCAAAGCCAGAAACTCTGCATGCAAAGTTGAGGGAAATACCAACAGTAGTTGCCGCAGGTTTTGTTGACGTGGAGCAGATTCACCAGTCGCCCAACGCATGAGAGTGATGGAGCGCACTCCCATCTCTTTTGCGATACGCTCACGTTCGGGAACGTTACTAATAACGTCGTTGAGGAGATCGCGCCAGGATACAAATTTGGACATGCCACCTTCTTCTCGATTTTGCGCCGTTGCTCACTCTGTTCTTTTCGTTTGCTCGTTGAAAAGAACAGTGTGGGTGCCTCTTTGTTCCGTGCATATTTGCATATAGAGGAACTGTTTCCGCATTTCTATGCAAAAGCATAGCAGACAAGGCCAGCAATGTCAAACCGTTTTCTCATACCCATATGCCTTCAGAAACGTACCTCTCGTTGTTATAAGTCAGAGATCGGTTTCTAGCCATGCTCACGTTCACAGTGCTCCTTCACCATCGCAATGACGATTGCCAGGCGAATAATAAAAGGTGCAACTGCAAAAAATCAATTAGTATCCACCGGAAGCTTTTCTTCAAAACCTTCAAGCTCTTGCTTTTGTCCGAACGGAAAATGCCTTTTGCGTGCAATAATATGGGTAATCTCTTCAATTTTAGCTGGAGACCACTGTGCAAAATGATCCCATGCGCTCGTTTGCCAATCGTCAACCGTCCTTACTGCTATAACCCAGGGTGGGAGAGTTACCAGCAAGTGATTCGCCAGTGCATTGACAAATGGCTCATAGATCAATCGCAAGTCGTAGAGGCGCTGCTCGGCATCTTCCTCATGATACAATTTCAGTCCTACATCAGCCAGAGCCTCACGCATACGCTGAAAATCAGCCGATGAGAGACGATTGAGGTCGGCATGCCTCGGAGGTGTCTCGAAGAGCTGGGCCAGATCAACGGCTGCATGACGCGCGATGGCAAAGGTAAAACGGATCGATGGGGCATTGACGTCATCTATACCCACGAGCAAGAGAGCACAGGTATCAAGAATAGTCGTTAATGCAGCAAGCCAGGATTGTCGCTCGTGCTGAGAACGATAATACGTCAGGACCGGATAGGAGAGATGGCTCTCCAGCAGTTCAGCACACCATTTCTCCCAATCGTGTAGGTATTGAAGCAACTCAGTACCATCATGATTCCGAAAATGGCGACGTAACAGCTCGGTTGCACTGGATGGCGAACCGGCACGCGCATCCAGCAAGGATATCGCTGCTTCACGGTGCGAAAACGCCTGGTAGATCACTGGCACATAGCCAATAATCAGAGCGAGAAACCCAAAGCCCATGCCCGCTTCAAACACCGTCAAGAACCTACCCAGTTCAGCACCCGGAACGATATCCCCTAAACCCAGCGTGATAAACGTTGTCCCGCTCAAATAGAGGTAGGTACCAAAATTCACGCCCTTCCCCACAGTCAGCAATGGCGATTCCAGGCCCCACTGCAAGAGTGCAAAGGCGACAATAAGAACGATAGCCCACATAACCAGCAAGAGAATCAACGAAAGCGGCCCAAAGTAGCTCAGATAGAACTCACGCCGATTCCCCGGACGCATTCTACGCGCAACAAACGACCACGCATTCCAGGCAGAGGCATAAAACAGGCGCGACAGTCTGAAACGATGTGAAACCTTGCGCGGCAAGATAACCGTCTCAAAGCTGTCCTGCAGGATCACTACGATCAGCATAATGCCAAAAATAGTTGCTAGTATGTTCATCGGTACTCCTCCCACAAAGCCTTATAACTCTCATGATACCCATTTTATTCCAACGCATGAGGTGCGACGGAGTTGTCAAAGCGCGCCAGATAGACACGAAGATTTCTCCTCATTTTATAAGATGGTTGCGTGCTGATACTAAATTGCGTTCAAGCATGATGCATTTTGTGCTCAGTGGAAGCTAAAGATGCTGCACAATGGAATGCAGGTTAGTATGACCACTTCTGTTATACTGTGGCTACTCTTTCGGTATCAAAATACATGGTAGAGAATACAGAAAGGATGTTTATGTGAATGGCAAATAATGCGTTGAGCAGCAGGGAACAGATGTACAACTCAGCAAACCTGCACTTTGTAGCCTGAACGAAGCAGCATTCCAACAGAGAGTAAATTTGCTGTCAAGCTATTGCGTGCTAGACTGCGCATCCCCGGAGGGATTGTCTCCGCCGTCGCGGGGACTGTAGGGAGGAAGGGCAGGATCGCGATTGCCTTGAATACTTCTGCGGCAGAGGTCTCGACTATCTTTGTGGCTGCCTGCTAAGTCGAGCCATCTTTCTTCTTGAGATAGAGTTCTAGCATCTACATCATCCCCATATTTTTTAAGTATTTTTTCAAGCCCCTCTGAAGTTGCACCTATCACCTTAGAGCTTTGAGCAGAGATATCTAAGACTCGAAGCTCAGCTTGATACTGGCGATACATGTCTGTACTTTCCCAACGAAGGTCTGTATGGAAATTTAGAGTTGCTAGCCTCTGTTCTCTTGCGAGCGCAGCCTCCACAGGATCACCAGAACCCCCTTGTAGCCACTCTTCTATGAGCGTCAGTTCTTCTCCGCAGCATCCTTCTGAAATATCCTTTAGCCATGGGTACCCTGTCTCTATTTTATTTTTTTTCGTATTTATTTTTTCTAATAGTGAATCGTTTAATTCTTTTAATTTTCCCCTTTCTCTTTCTCTTCTTTTACTTTCAAAAAGCGTCCTGGTTGCGTCCCAGAGACTCCCTTTCCCCTTCTTCCCATCACCATCTCCCCCACTATCACCTCCTTGTCCATAAGCGGTCGGTCCCTTTATTCCACAGCTCTCTGATTCCATAACATCGCTCCTCCGCGTTCGAATAATAACGCCATGCACAAATTTAACTTGCCAACGAAGTCTACTCGCTTCATATCCATAGGCATTCAGATACCTGTCGACGAGCAGAACTACAAGATCACTCTACGCTTGGCTGAGCACTCCTTAGGGATTGCGCGTGCTGCAAGAACTTCGGGAACGAGAAATTCTCTTGCCGGGCTTCTCTCCCCAAATCTTTTGGATTTAGCGCTATCCCTAATACTATCTGGCAGCAAACGCCAACTCAAGAAGAACGGAGGGAAGATATTCCTTCTTACTTCTTACATTTCTTCAGATGAGGGGCAGTAGAACACAGGAACAAGCAGCACAGAGAGGCCCTGGCCCCACAACATACGCCAGGGCTTCTAGTACTCTATCAATAAAGTTTCTTGCAACAATCGTGATAGCTTATGCTATTTCACCAACAAACGTACTGCCTGCACGATATCGTGAGCGCTGATACCGGCTTCCTCTAGCAGTTCCGCTGGCGTGCCAGAACCGGGCATCGACTGTACCGCCAGTTTCACGATCTCGGGCGATGGCCCATCGATTTGTGAGAAGGCTTCCAGTACCGCTTCGCCCAGACCACCCTCGGGCCAGTGATCCTCGACAACAATAAGCTCGCCATCAGCCTCCTGAGCCGCCGCCAGCAAGGTCTCATCATCAATCGGCTTCACTGAATACGCGTCGATCACGCGAATGGTGATACCCTCATCCTGTAACTGGTCGTAGGCTTTGAGCGCTTCATGCAAGGTAATACCGGCTGCAACCACCGTCGCTTTATCCTTCTCTGATTGCTTTACAACCCTGCTACCGCCGATGCTAAATGTCTCGTCGGGAGCATAGATGACCGGCGTTTTCTCGCGCGTCGTGCGCATGTACACGACACCACCGTGGTTCGCCATCTCGGCAACAAGCTGAGCTGCCTGATTGGCATCGCTCGGATACAGAACCGTACTCCCAAAGACGGCACGAAACAGGGCGAGATCTTCCAATGCCATCTGCGAAGGTCCGTCTTCACCAATTGAGACGCCCGCGTGTGATCCGACCAGACGAATATTGGCACGTGAGATCGCCGCCATGCGAATAAAGTCATAGGCACGCGTGAAGAAGGCCGCGAAGGTTGAGGCGAATGGCACCTTGTGACGAACACTCATGCCCACCGCTGACGCCACTAATTGCTGCTCTGAGATAAACTGCTCGAAGTAACGGTCAGGAAAAGCTTTGGCAAATTCTTCAGCATAAGTCGAGTTACTTACTTCGCCATCCAGACCGATCACGTCAGGATTCGCAGCTCCGAGCGCTTTCAGGGCATCACCATATGCTTTACGCGTGGCTACAGCACTATTTACCTCATAAAGCGGCAGATCTACCGGCTTCTTTTCAACCTCAGGAACTGGTCGTCCAGCCGCTGGCTTCTGTACCGAGAACACCTGACTACGCGCTGACGGATTGAGTTCTTTTAAAGCTTGCTCCTCTTGCTCCGCGTTGAGCGCCTTGCCATGCCAACCATTCAAGTTCTCCACGAAAGAAACGCCTTTGCCTTTGATCGTCTTGGCGACAATCAGCGTCGGCTTACCATTCGGCTGGACAGCTTGCGCGAAAGCACGGTTGATTTCATCGTAGTCGTGCCCGTTGATGACGATAGCATTCCAGCCAAACGCCTCAGCGCGAGCCGCGTATGCCGCTGTATTCCAGCCCAGATCCGTTTCACCGCGCTGACCCAGCCGATTACAATCCAGGATACCCACGAGATTGTCCAGTTTGTAATATGCAGCCTTGTCAAAAGCTTCCCAGATAGAACCTTCAGCCATCTCGCTATCACCGAGAAGCACCCAGATATGATAGGGCAGTTTGTCGAGATACCTGCCTGCCAGGCCGATACCTACACCTATCGGCAAGCCCTGCCCAAGTGAGCCTGTCGCGACATCTACCCAGGGCAATACCGGCGTTGGATGGCCTTCCAAACGGCTACCAAATTTTCGCAGTGTCAGTAGCTCATCATCGGTAATCGCTCCTACCGCCTTGTAAATCAAGTAGAGCAAGGGCGAGGCATGCCCCTTCGAAAAGATCAGGTGATCGTTGTTAGGATTGGCAGGATGATCAAAATCGTAATGCAGATAGCTGTTCACGAGCACAGCCATCAGGTCCGCCGCCGACATAGAGGATGTGGGATGCCCGGAGCCTGCTGCGGTCGTACTACGAATACTATCTACACGTAGTTGCTGGGCGAGATTGATCCATTGTTGTACTTGTAAACTTTTTTCTGTCGTTGTCATAATCACTCCTCATAATCAGAGAGTTTGTCTTGCTTTTCGCGTGCTCTGACTAGCGTCCTCTTCTATTGTAGACGGCACTCAATGGAGGATACAAACTGAAGTACACACCTCACAGGGTATTTTGCACGTTATGCACAAAAGGGACTCAGCTCACTGCTACACGCAGCGAACTTCATCTCTGCGGAAACTTCCGCGACGCATCTATAGGTAACACGTGATAGCAGAGACTGACGATACATCGAGAGCGTATCTTTCGCCAATTAGAGAAATAAGAAAGGCATGTTATCTCTTTTAGCTAGGCACATACCCCCACGCGGTAACCATGTTCCGGGTTGAATGAAAATCAGGTTGCTGCATGTCCTCGACCACCTGCTAAATCTTATCTTATCTTAATGAAAGGGAACTTGTAATCTATTCTAAATCCATACGCGGTGGACCTTGCCTGATACGCGTGCGAATGGCGGCTGAACCTGCGCGAAAGTCGTGCGACCACATCGTTTCCAGCCACCAAGTGGCACCAGCATCCGCCCACTGACGCACACCTGCAGCGTCCTGCACAGGATCAGCACCGGAGGTGGTGCCTTCACAGACGATATCAAATGGCGTTGTTACTGTGCGCTGTGCATCAATAAAAGTCTTCATCTCGCGAATATCGGCTGGCGTAATTTTAGCCAGGGTGCCATCCACATTTAACTTGTTTGGTAGCAAGCCATCATAGCGCAACACACGCTGCATCGATTGCTTCTTCGGCCAGGCTCCCACCACCCAGATGGGAATGCGCGGAGTCTGCACAGGTGGAGGCAAAAAGGTCATTTCAGCAAGTTGATAGTGTTCGCCCTGATAACTGAATGGTTGTCCGCTCCACAGTCCGGTCAGAATTGCCAGGCTCTCATCGAGCGACTGCGCTCGCTGCTTGCGATCTATTACTTCGCCTACTTTTGCGAAACCACCATCCTCAAGCGCGCCCAGACCAACCGGCAAGATGAGACGCCCGTTCGAGAGATGATCTAGCGTGACTGTTTCGCGCGCAACTTTCCACGGCCTTCGACGGGATAAAGGGGTCAGCACCGCTCCAATACGGATATGCTCGGTACGCATTGCCATACCAGCCAGGACAACCCACGGGTCATACATTGGTCCAGCGGACTCCATATATATAGCGTCCCAGTAAAAGATGCCATCCCAACCGGCTCTCTCTGCCTCGTAAGCCAGTTCAACCAACGTCCGCACATCTCCTGACGGTATGACAAAACCATAACGCATACACGACTCCTACTGAAGATTACAATCTAGCGCCGTTACCATTAACTATGTTGATAGACGTGTACAAATGCAACATTCATTTGCTGCGGAAACGGTGTACTACTATTTGCATTCCCCGGCCAGCCTCCCCCAACAGCCAGGTTTAACACAATGAAAAACGGCTGGTTAAACACCTGATCACCACCAAGCTGCGTGGTATCAATAGATGATGCAGCATGACCATCAACCGAAAAGACTATATGATCAGTGTACCAATCCATAGCAATGAGATGGTATCCATCAGAGAATTTCCCACTCGGTAGCGTCTCTTGTTGAGCACCACTCGCGTTATTTAATCCATGTACAGTTCCTTGGATGGTTGACATGGTCAACTGAGGCACGTTTTCCATAATATCAACCTCGCCACAATCAGGCCAGCCAACGGAGTCAATATTCTGCCCTAACATCCAGAAAGCAGGCCAGATGCCAGCTCCTCCCACAGGGAGTTGGATGCCTCGCCTCAATGCGGACGGGCTTGCCGCTCGTCGGTGGCTGAACGGCATACTTCCCCTGTGTGTCCAGGCGGCCAGAAATATAGGGACAACTGCTGTTATTGATCTGTTTATCAGCCTCCAATACCAAATGACTGTTCGCGCCAGTCCCATCAATACGCGTATGCGTGCCATCATCTTGATAGCACTCCTGCTCGTTATTAAATTGACCGGCAGGATAATCGCGCACCGTCCATTTGCTGGTATCAATTGTCGGACCCGTAAAATCGTCATTCCAGATCATTTTCCAGTTGGAATCACTCGCGGTAGAGTCTAATGCATTTTTACTGCTCCCGGTAGTTGCTGATGAATTCGATGATAATGAACTAGTTGTAGTCGTATGTGATGTGGTCGTATGTGATGTGGTCGCATTTGCTGTGATCTCTACACGATCAGGATTCACATAAGCATCGCTCGAAGCTGCGTTCTGCTGTCCCGTCACAGTGAGCTTGAACGTATGTTGCCCGGCAGTTAAGGTCGGGCTGGTATATAACAACGTGTTCCCAGCCTCAGTAGGTGCATAGGAATCAATTTGCTTTGTGGTTCCTCCATCAATAGAAACTTGCCCGATTCCATGATCTGGCCCAACCACTCCATAAAATTTGATCTGCGTGCCTGTAAACGCCACCGTTACCGAGTCGCCTGCCGTGTTACCCCAACTGTTACTATTATTATAGAAACCAACAGAGTTGTAATCACAGTTCTGGCAGCTCTTCCAACCACTCCCACTATAGTTAAATTGATTCTGACCCGATCCGGTTACACTATCATCAACATCCAGCGTATTAGCAGCCGATGTTGTTGATGTAGATGTTGTATTAACAGGACTCGCCGTGGGCATCATCGTTCCAGTCCCAATCGTCCAACCATTGTATTGATTCCATAATGTCGCCCCAACACAATCGTTGGGAGCAACAAATAACGAGGTTCCCTGAGGATACTGATCAGGCATAGGATAACCAGGACCCGCATTGGCGATCACCGGAGTATTGCCACCATAGCTGGTTTCACAGTTTTGCTGATTGGTAAAAAGAGAGGGATCGGTAACGTTTCCATTGAAGAGGTCCATATGCAGTTCCTTGCTGTTATCCTGCCAATTCCCATTATTGGTACAATCAGCATAATCAATATCAACGTTACAACTATCTTCGGCCACAAAATATAAATGGAGCTGCGGAATATAAAATTTCTCTCCAATCTGATAATCCGAACTATTGGGCACACTGCCTGAAGAGCTATCCTTTGAATTGATCGCCACTGTAATCGGATCGGCAAACGTACCAGTTCCCCCAACGGAGTTATGCACCGTTGGATAACCTGCGTTCGCAGGCCAATTAATCGCAGTCGAGGGAGGAAATACTCCGCCGGAACCACCGTCATTTCCGCTATAGTTGGTCATCTCTCCAGTCACCGCCGTCTCCCCTGCTTGCAGCGAAACGCTACCACCAGCGGCATGAGACGTCAGAACCCTTGTGACAATCACACTACTAAATATCAAGAAAAGAATGATCAGAGTCGCTGTAATCTGGAGCCGCTTTACTTTGAACACATGCATAGAGCCTCCCTACAGATGCGTAAGATAAAAAAATACTTAGGAAGAGTATAACAAACAATGTTTGGCGACAAATAGGGGAAAAGAGACCCAAAACACAGGAACCATCTGGCTATTGCTCTAAACGCTCTCTGTCGCTAGCAGTATAATGGAGATGAGATTCCCGTCGTCACTACTTTCCCCCGTCCACATAAATGGGAATGACCCTGGATTAGCATAATACACGCGAAATATTTATCAGTGAGGAATTACTTGATATTATATCGAAATAACGGCCTAAAACAAATTATGAGCGATAAGTCCCCTATTCTCTTTATACTACGCAGAATGTTCATATTGCTGCTTGTTCTCCTCTCCCTTCTGCTGGCAGATTTCATCTGTTACCAGCTAGCGCTACCGATTGAAGTGGATGAGCAGAGCGGCAACGCAACGCTACACGTTGGGAGTGAGACGATAGCATTGGGCACGCTCGGTAGTCTCCAGACATTGCAATTCGCAGCACACGACCCGGTTATCCATGAGTACCAGATCGATGGCACCGATAGCACCAACAATTTGTCGCTCGATACAAACTATCTTCAGAGCATAGCTCCCTCTCTCGATTACCGCTTTCAAGCATGGATGCGCGATCTTGATGGCACAAGTCACTGGTCCGACGTACATGTATCCCTCGATGGCCGCCAGATTACGAGTGTGAACTGGCCCGCGAATGGCTCCACGCTCACATTGCCATCGACGTCTGTTCGCTCGGCGTTGCGTATACAGCTCGAACTCCGACGCCCTGAGACACCCATGTCATTTGAGCTAGTCACATCTGACAATGTCCTGATACAGATTACATTAAACCGCAACGACCGCAAGATTGTCGTGACTCGCGAGGCCGAGGGGCAAAGTATACAGGTTGCCAGTGTGTTTTTTCCGGTCGACGTGCTCCCCTTTGCGGCTATGGTGCTGGATACATTGCTACGTACTGCGATCTGTGCGCTTGCGGTTCTGCTGATGGTTCTCTTCTGTGAAATGGGCATAGTCGTCCTGGACAGAGGTTGGCGTAGTCCCGCACAGGTGCAGGAGCCTGAAGCAGAAACATCCGCTGAGTACGTCCATACAGAGCGCGCAGAGGAGCAGCAAAGACGGTCAGCGGCCACAAGGGACAACTTCGTGACACGCAGTTGGCGCAGCCTGACGCAAGCATTACACCCAATTGCCTTGATCATGTTAGGAGGATCGCTGTGTTTTGTTTGCTGGATCGCTTGCGTACAGTATCAGGGCGAACCACATATTTATGATGCCAGCGCATATTTGTTCGCAGCTAAGATGTATGCAACCGGGCATCTTTCGGTGCCCATTCCAACTGCCGTGGATCGCTTTCCTGGACCCTTCATGGTGATTTTCAACGGCCAGTGGTTCGGGCAATATGCACCAGGAACATCCCTTACATTAGTGCCTGGTATCTGGCTGGGAGTGCCATGGCTGATAGAACCGCTCCTGGGTACATTGGCCTTGCTGGCAATTGGCCTGCTGGCAGCCCGGCTCTTTGATCGGCGCGTAGCAACTCTCGCAGTGATGCTGGGCACCCTTTCACCGTTTTATAGCTATCTGGCAGCAAGCTATCTCAGTCACGCGGTGGCCCTCTTCTATCTGGCGTGGGGATTGTGGGCGTTGCTCCGCTTTGCTCAGGGAGAGGCTGGCTGGAATCTTCCACTGGCAGCCTTGCTCTTTGGGATGGGCGCACTGACACGCGATCTGGTGGCTGTCCTTTTTGTGCTCACCGTTGTGCCAGGTGTGTTGCTACTCTCGTGGCACCAGTTGCGCACCTCCTGGCGACGTTGGCTTGTACCAGGCATACAGTTTCTGGTTATCGCACTCGCGTTTGTGGTCATCACGCTCAACTTTAACAAACTGCTGACACAGAGTCCGTGGGTGACACCCCGCTTGCTCTTCTTCTCAGGCGACCGCTGGGGCTTCGGGCAGGGTATCGGTTTCTATGGGCAACATACGCTGGCTGCTGGTCTGGTTAATCTCGATGAATTGTTGACGATCCTGGAGATTGACCTGTATGGCTGGCCTTTTTACTTCACCCTGGCTTTTTTAGCCTTGCCATTTCTCACCTGGCGAGCCAGAAAGGCTGACTGGTTCTGCCTGGTCAGCGCTACGATCCTGATTGGCGCATATGTCGGGTATTTCTACCATGGCATCTACCTTGGTCCACGCTACCTCTTTGAGAGCTTACCGTTCCTGCTTATGCTTACCGCACGTGGCATCTTAACCCTGGCTGATGCCGGTAGAGATACTGCGCAGGCACTGAGGCAATTCTGGCACAGCAGCAAGGTTCACAGCACTATCACGCAGAGCATACCGACGATGGCACTGGTAGCCACGCTGGTACTCTGCAATCTGCTGTACTATCTGCCAAGACAGATACAACTGTACCAGGACTACTCTGGTCTGCCCAACGGATATTACATCAATCTGGCTCAGATCTATCACCATCCATCTTTGCACGACGCCATTGTGATCACCAACAACTACACAATCTATCAAATAGTACTCTTTGCGTTGAATGATCCGTATCTACGCGGGAACGTCATTTATGCCTGGGGCAGCGGTACGGCGGATTATATGGAACTGCAGCGGGCATTTCCTGGTCGGAAGCTCTACCAGATGAATATCGCTGCTGATGGGTCTGTTCAATATACATTAGTAACCGTGAGTAAATAGGAACTCTTCATGCAGTCGCGTATCCTGCTCATACCCATATGCATTCAGATAGATTACAAGGATCATACCTTTCTCTCTCCCCCCATGTAACTTTGTAACTTTGTAACTTTGTGGAAGAATGATGAACGTCCGAAAAATTCGGGTGACATAGAGAACATAGCTAGTTAAACGGGCTTTTCGCGTCCAATCACCCGCAATGCCTCAAAAAGAACATCATCAAGTCGCCAATTTCTCGCATTATCTGGCGGATCTAGTAAGTAACAGGACAGTGGCACGTCATGTAAGATTTGCGCAATTTTGCGTAAGGCGTCGTTACACAGCTCAGGATATTGTGAGAGCGACTTATTGTAGCACAATAACAAGGCAGCACCTGCACAGCGCAACGCATTCGTACCATCCAGAGCGGAGATAATGCGAGATAGTCCGGCAGCCTCCAGAGTAAACGGCTGGGTGAGCAAGCTATATGCTAACTGATGCACGGTCTCTACCGCAAATTTTTTCTGAGCATCGCGTGGTAACGGCTGGGTATTGGCACAGGCGTCCAGTAATACTTCCACCTCTTGATCCGAAAGCTTGTGATGCTTAGATAACGCATTGAGATCCGCTGCTACATCATCAGCGGACTGCATTGGTCCAGTTTGATGCACAGGGCGCGGCGTATCAACCAGCTTGTGCAGAACAGCTAGCAGCAGTCTATGCTCTACTTGCTCTGCTTGCCTCTTACGCTCAAATTTCCGCAGACTTTCTTGTATCTTTGGGCGCTCTTGCTCCTGCACGCTCTGTGTAGCAGATGTAAAGAGGCAGTAGAGAGCCAGTAAGACCAGAGACGAGACATCTGAACGCTGCTTCAGCACGTCACATAAGCTATCCACCAGATCAGCTTGCTGCAGCGCATGACGTAACGAGATCAGATCCTGGCGATCTTGCAACTCTTGCATATCGGGCAGATAGCGCAACATATACTCCTGGTATTCGACTTCGTTGGTTGGCTTACGCGCATTTTCCCTAAAAAGATTTTGTACTTGTTGCCTTTGTTGGAGAAAAGCCACATAGTGTTCAAATTGCGTATGATGCAGAAAAAGTGGATACTGCAGATGACGCAAAGGTTTGATATCCTGCATATAGAGATGAATAATAGTAAGTAAGGCCTGTTCATGCGCAGCATCATGACCAGCCAGCGCTGCCATAAAATCCTGAATGGTCTCCTGCCGTTGCCCACTATTATCTCGACAGATAATCAACCTGAGCGCCAGGCAAAGTTGATAGGTGGCACTGTGTCCACGAGCCGTCTCGTCCCGTAAGCTGCGATACCAGATATCCTGCCAGGATACAGATGGATTCTCTTGCTCCGCGCGTAAAAGGTGCTCCAACAGGTAGGTGTAAGCATAACGTACGGTCTCACTGCCTTTGAGCAGTTCCCATTGCTCATTTTGCGTAAGTTTCTCTCGCCAGTGCAAACGTAGTGAGCGCTGGATTTCCCAGGAGTTGCTCTCTTTTTTGTTAGGAAGAGAAGCTGGAGTCAGGAGATATCCACACTCCTTAGAGTGCTCAGCGAGCGAGCGCAAGGATACCTCCCTTGACTGCTCATTGACCCAACAATCGCGCAGCCAGCCAGCAGGACCTGCCGTATCCAGCCTACGCAGAGCAATACAGGCATAATCCTGTACTCTATAAGAAGTGGATTGCGCCTCGTTGCGCTGCACATCTTTGACCACCCAATCCGGGTAGCTCGGTGAATCTTCCAGATGAGCCAGCGCTAAAAGAGGTGGGAGCAAAGCCTGTATGACCGGCATGGGACAACCAGCCAGCTCAGGGGCCAGAATCGCCAGTAGCCGCGTAGCTCCCTCCTGGCGCATAGCATTGTCGCTCTCGCTTAAGGCAACTCGCCACGCATCTAACAACGCGGGCCAGAGGCCGCGCTGGCTAATCGTTTGCGGCTGCGCACGCAGCCAGAGCAACATGGCCCGCTCGATATCTTGCTGCAACTGCGTAAAGCGCCCAGACCCACCGTAGTCTCCATAGCGCTCAAGCAGACGATACGTGATTGCCTGCTGCAGTTTTTTCTCAATCAACCAGGCATTACAATCAATAATACTATTGGCAGCAAACAAGAGACGCTGGCAACGCAGATCATCAAACTCATTTTCGGTCATGGCAAGGGTCTCAATCAAATCATTCGCCTGTGGCACTTCATTGATATTATTCGATCCACCTTTGTAAGCAACCAGCAATAGCAAGGGTTCATTCCAGGCTGACAAGGTATAATGATCTTTGATAAATTGCCTGAGTTCGTCAATCGGCAGTGGACGTAGGTACAGCGCCACAAAATACTCTCTGAAGGTACGGTGCATAAAGCTGTAGAGGCCAGGACCTGTGCGCACAAAAAGGCCACTACTCACGCGCAACTTATCAATGAATACTTCACTATCACTGACCTGACCGGCAGATAATTGATAGAACTTGAACATCGTTTCGCGCGCGATAGTAATAGCTTCATCCCGATTGAGCACAGAGGTCGTATGCAGACGATAAGCCAGATTGCTGAGCATAATCTCAGCCAACTGTATCTCTTCTCGGGGGATAATGGGGTGCAAATTATCCCGGTTCCAGGATTCGAGGAGTGTACGGGTAACGACGCGGTACAGGTCTACACGCCGTTGTGGCAGAGGAATACCCTGGCGGTGTATGAGCGCCAGAATCGTCAGCATCAGAGGATTGACCGCCAGCCTCTTAATATTGGGATTCTTGTCCAGGATCTCCGTCAACTGCCGATAGCGCGACAGGCCGATTCTCTCAGCATGCGCGATCTGATCGTCAGTCAATACCCTCTTGTGCAGAGAGAGAAACTGATGACGCTCTACGGCAGGACACCACATCTCCAGATAATGTCTGATTTGCTCATCGTTGAGATCGCAGAGGGTATAGTGGACAAATTGATCCAGTTCACCCGGTTCATAGCTAGCAATACGCGATGAAATCACAAAGCGATTATAGTGCTGTGCATTTCTATGCTCAGCAAAAGCATCATTATGAATAAATGTATACACGTTCTTGGCAACCCGTCTGCGCAAAGCGTCATCCGGTGCCTCATCTAATCCGTCCAGCAATAGCAGGCAATTGCCCTCGGCAAACTCATTCAATAGCGCAGTGACAAGCTTCCGCAGGTTCAGGATAGAGCTTACGCAGGTATTCACTGAAAAATTGCCTGAAAGTGAGCGTTTCTTCCTGGCTCAGACGACTGGCATACTCGCTGACAGGAATTAATATCGGTATCTGACTCGGCGAGAAGGCGGTTGGCAACGTACCGCGTGGAGATAGCCAACTGCGCGCCATGCTCAACGCCAGCCAGCGCAGCACTGTGCTCTTGCCAGAACCGGGGCTACCTAAAATGACGGCGGCTGATCTTGTCTGATCCAGTCCACTAAACACCAGATCTCCCACACTTTGACCAACACCAGTGGCTATCTGTGCAGACTGCATAGACCACAGGTTATCGGTACTCCCGATCAAAGATTCGCGTAGCTCATTGCTCAGATCAGGATTATTCAATAGCTCCTCTCGTAAAGAGGCCTGCGCACTTGGAGAATTGAAGGTTGGCTTATCTGCAACAGCCAGTAAAGAGATGAAAACATCATCGAGAGGCAGATCTACAGAGATCAAGGGCAGCGTTTGACTGCTCGCTCCCCTGGGACCAATCCTCTCGTTATCGAATACCACAGCCTTCAAGTAGAATTGCAGTCCCTTGCGGTATCGCTGCCGTGACTCGAGTATCATGAGTTGCGTAGAGAACAGAAACAGCGCCAGAAAGAGCACAAACACAACGATGATCAACCATTGCAAGAAGCCCAGTTGCGCAAGCCAGAAAAACAGGCTAAAAACACTGGTCTTCGCGATATCTGTCGCTTGCGTCGTTAATAAAGATGCCACAACTGCGGTACACACTCCCCCAACGGCCCCGATAATAATGCCCCGCACACCTACAATTTTCCTTGCTACCTTATATATCATTTATTACCCCTCTTATAGAAAATTTCAGGTACATCACCACGCAATTTTGTGACTGAAAAGTCTCACATGAGCTATAAACCTTTTTCAAAATATACGGAAAAACACGATAAAATGTTACAAGATGGGACTCTTGGCGCACACTACCATCACTAAAAACGTCAATCATTCTATAAGACGAGAATATCCCTCAATGCCAAAATTTGACAGAATTGTTTAGTATCTTTTTCACAAATTCTCTCTTTTATGTAATAGGGAGAGAAAATTTGAGTGGATAGGGCAACACTGATACAGGCGTAAAAGGAGTATGGGCCACTTACCTATTGAAAGCAGGAGGATGAACTGAAGAAGAGGCAAAGACAATAGAGCAACAAGCATCAGATTATACGAGTTATACGAAAGGAAAAGCTTCAATGCCAGAGAAACTAAAGCGTTGCGGACTACTGCTCACGCTATCATTCCTCCTAACCGGACTAAGCGTACTGAGCGGAGGTAGAGCAATAGCCAGCGGTAGCCCTCACTCAGGAGCCATATCGTCTGGGCAGCTTGTCCAATCACCAGCGTTGATACATGCATACTGGACGTCTGCCCGCATGCAAGCGGCACGTTCTGTCGATACCCTGCTTGCTCAGGTTGAGCTTAGAAAGCAGACTGTGCATGCTACACCTGCTGGCTCAGCTCAGCCAGTCCCCCCTTTACATAGCAAGTCAACCACCTATAGCGCAACTATCCCGCCCAGCACGACAGGCACGCCAAGCGCACGCGCACTTCCACAGCGTTACTACTCGTCCCAACCGTACGCAACCATAGGCAGAATCTTCTTCACCGATCCACAAACTGGACACGATTATGCCTGCTCTGGCACTGCAACAACGAGCATTAATCAGAGCGTCGTTGATACCGCAGGGCATTGTGTGCTGGCAGGAGGTTCAGCTGGAGATTGGTATACAAACTGGGCGTTTTGTCCACAATACTACTATGGATCCACCCCCTATGGATGTTGGACTGCGAGATACATGGTCACATCTGCCGACTGGTACTACTCAGGGTCCTTTGTGAACGACTTCGGGGATGTAGCGGTCTGGCCCAATAGTTATGGTAATCTCATTAATGTCGTCGGCGGGGCTGGCTGGGCCTTTGGACTCCCAACGGACCAGTTCTTCTATCCTTTTGGATATCCGGCAGCACCGCCCTTTGACGGGAATTCAATATACTACTGCGCCGATTATGGTACAGCCTATGACTATAATAATAGGACTATCATCTCTACGTCCTGTGATATGACTGGGGGATCTAGCGGAGGCCCATGGTTCATTTCATTCAATGGTAATTTTGGATACATCAACGGACACAACGATTTCAGACCCTTGAATGATCCCTATCACCTGTATTCACCGTATTACGATATTCATTGGTATAATGTTTTCAATGCAGCACAGAATGCATAAGAAGTAGTCAAGTCACAAAGAGTCAAAGAAAGGAGCCACCATGCGCATCGTTTCTCTCCTGGCAGGCGCAACAGAGATCATCGCCGCGCTCGGCTGCCTGGATCAATTGGTAGGACGTTCACACGAGTGCGATTATCCACCAGAGATACAGCATTTACCGGTTGTGAGCACAGTGCAGATCAACACACAGGGCAGTAGCGCCGAGATTGACGCACAAATCAAGCAGCTAGCGCGAGCCAGGGCTGCTCAACAAGAGCCAGCGTTGCAAGCACTCAGTCCTTATAGCATCGACATCGATCTGCTCCAGCAACTGCAACCAGATGTACTCTTCACACAAACGCAGTGCGAAGTCTGCGCAGTCAGTGAGCATGACGTTGCCCACGCACTGCGACAATATACTGGACTCCACCCACATATTATCTCGCTCTCACCTTACCGATTAAGCGATGTCTGGGAGGACGTGCAGCGCGTCGGGCAAGCATTAGCACGGCCTGCACAAGCAAAACAACTCGTAGCAACCTATCAACAGCGTCTGGACCAATTGCACGCGAGAGCTGTAGCATTCAGCCAGCAGCAAAGGCATAACCAGAAGCCACGTGTTCTCGTGCTAGAGTGGCTGGACCCACTGATGACCGCCGGAAACTGGACACCTGAGCTGGTAGCGTACGCCAATGGTGAGAATCTGTGTGGGGAAAGCGGCATGCACTTGTCATGGTTAACATGGGAAGAACTCGTGAAGGCAGACCCCGCTGTACTGATACTCTCACCTTGCGGATTTACGCTGGAGCGCATCATGGCAGAGGTCGCATTACTGCGCGCGCATCCAGCATGGCAATCACTACAGGCAGTTCAGCAGAAGCGGGTCTACGCCATCGATGGCAATGCTTACCTCAATCGCTCAGGACCGCGACTGGTCGAGTCGGCTGAATTATTGGCAAGCGTACTCTGGGGAGATCATTTGGGTATCGAGGTCGATGCGGCAGCCTGGCAACACGTGATGTAAACACACAGGGGAAAAACACAGGGGCGTAAGTGCATAGAATATGCCTGTTACGCCCCACATACCTCTTATTGCAGTTACATTAGGATCTGTTCGCCTGAGGTGCCAGTGCATAAAACAAGAGCCCAGCCATCACAAAGAAAGCCAGAATCATCAGACCCAAGATAGAGTCTACTGCGCCACTGATGGACCACTGGAAAATAACTGCCAGAAGCAAAAAGAGCAACCAGGCGGCACCGAGTCCCGGAATAATGAACAACCAGTTAAAGCGCGCACGAGGATCTTCCGTTCGCTGCACAACGTAATTTGAATCGAGTGGCTCCATGCAAAACCTTTCCTTACAAGCAAGCACGACAACATATGTCCACTTGCAAGATACTACCTGTATAGTATCTGCTTTCTGGACACGTATGCCCATGCCACAGTTTAGACCGATCAGGGACACGGAAGAACCAGTATCTCCCCTACGCTTGTCCATCATCCATCATGGGCAAACTACATGCCCACTACTCCCTTGTGGTAAGCCACGTCAGGAGCTACTTTTCGTCTTCCCTCTTCTTGCTGATTGTTGTTCACCTCACTTCCTTCCCACCTGCTTGACGTTCTATAGGGCCTATGCAGAGTAGGTTCTGCTGCCGCACCCGTCCGGCTTTTCACCATGAGAAGGAAGGTCTTCGGTACTGGCAAGAATGGAATAGGTAGCCATCAATGACTACACGTGTCTATCGACTTAATCAACGTTTATTATACATTCAGAAACGCGACGCACACAACTGCTAGCTGGCGCACACGCACTTGAATACAAAAGAAATAGCAATAACCGAAAAAACGGCCTCAATGGCCTATACGACAGTAATGAGATGCAGACCACTCACTGCCATCGCTATAAGGAGCAGACAGCAAGTTCGCAAAAGAAAGAGCAGGTAAAGCAAGATGTTTGTTGAAGTAGCGACGCAACTCCAGTGCATTCACCTGGTACACAGAGCCATCGCTGGCAACAGCCAGGCGGCCTTCGGCTATCGCACTACATACATCAGCAAGAGTCGGGATACGGTCAGACATGGGACACCTCCCTACAAAATACTGTGATGCGCCATTCTCAACGCAACGACGGTTTTCAACATTATGTACTCATTACAGGCCCAAAAACTCCGCGCAGTTTCAACAATCTCTTGTATTGAAAACACAACAAGCGCTCAGTTTACGCTGTCGGATCAGCACATATGGTGAGATGCAACCTCCTAGCCTGCTTGATCATCAACGATGGCATCATCATTAAAAATTCTTTCTGGATACCCATAGCCTGAAGACTTATGGGTATCCAGAAAGGCCGCCACGGCGGCACACTCTTCCAAGGAAATCCCCTTCCAAGGGAGAGCCAGAAATGCGGTCTGACTCTCGGCTGGCTTCAAAGAAGGTGAAGCCCATTCCCGCACGAACGTAAGGGACTCTTCGCCAATGTTCGAGAGGCTTGTCGTGTCTGCAACACCGCTCCTACCCATCAGAGCTTTTAATCACAGACGCTAGAGCTACAAACTAGAGCAGGCATTTGTAGGTAGCATGACCTCTCCAACGGAGCACTTGCGTGCTGAGGCTAGTCAGCAAGAGCTTGCATCGGACGAGCAGAAACCACCCCCATATGCAAGCCCATCCCGTGTACGAGATTAGGTCACTGACCCAACAACCCCTGCATGGGATCAATATACATCACATGACGCAGCAGGTCAACCTGCTTCACAACATCTTTAATAGCCGGAATGAGGAACTGCTTGCCGCTGCTCGCCTTTACAACGTAGACGTCGTTTCCTCCCGTCTCCATAATATCAGTGATGACTCCAACTTCGTCCCCACTCAAGCACAACACACGCAAGCCTAAGATATCATGCTGATAATAGAAGTCAGGGGGCAATTTTGCCAGTTCGCTCAAAGGTATTAGCAAGTCAACACTGCGTACAGTCTCAGCCGTTGTCGCATCATCAATATGTTCCAGTTTGAGCAGCAGCATCTCTCCCTTGTAAGGTCGCACGCTCTCTATGCGGTAGGATGCCCCCTCTGGGCCGAGATATACCGTCTCCAACGTAGCAAAACGGCCAGGGATATCACTTAAAGAAAAGACTTTAAGCTCACCGCGTATACCAAAAGGGGCCACTATTTTTCCGATAGTAGCCCACTCTGTCGTGTCTCTTGTTGGCATGCTTGCTTGCTCTCTATAGAATTTCTAAAGAAGTATGGCGGCCCTCGCGTGTACCACCTGCGCGCAAAAGCGTCCGCATAGCCTTGGCAACACGCCCCTGACGACCGATGACTTTGCCGAAATCGTCCGGCGCTACATGCAATTCAAGCGCCAGGGCATTGCGGTCATTGCGCACCTCTTGCACCTGTACAGATGCAGGATCATCTACCAGCGACAGAGCGATATACTCAATCAATTTGCGCATAGGTTTACCTACTCTTACTTCAGCTATTCCTGAGCGGGTGTAGCAGCCTGTTTGGCGACAGCTTTTTCCTGTGTGAAACGGTCAAGCACACCAACACGCTTGAGCAGAATAGCGACTGATTCCGTCGGCTGCGCACCATGCTTCAGCCAGATCAGAGCCTTTTCCTCATCAATATGGATCGCGGAAGGCTCAACGCGCGGGTTATACCAACCAATATTCGCGATGATACGGCCATCACGAGGAGCACGCGCGTCAGCAATGACGACACGATAGCTAGGGGCTTTCTTCATCCCTGTACGTTTTAAACGAATCTTGACACTCATGCTTTTTTAATTCCACCTCTACCCCACAAACGAGGGGGTCTGTAATTTCAGCGTCTTCTCCAGCACCATACAGTGCCCCTGAACTACATGCAGTATCCTCAAAGCGGATCGAAAATGAAATTTGGCTCCGGTCCCGCACTGCGCTGCAGACTATACATGAGAAAACCGAAAAGGTCAATTGATTTACGCTAGGATAGCACGGAGAACAAGAAATGTCAATGCGAGAAGCAAAGGGATCGATCAGTGGGGATCGTCTAAGCGATGTAGCTTGACGAAATTGGTGCGCGCCCGACCCGCTATCGGAAAGCCACCCATAAACACGACATTATCACCTTTATGTAGCAACTGATCATCTTGCAGACGCTGTGTCACTTGCGCAATTAATTCTTCGGTCGTGCCCCGAAAGGGCATACAATAAGACCAGACACCCCACCAGAGCGCCAACTGACGATACACGCGCTCAGAAGGTGTATAGGCCAGAATAGATGTATGTGGACGATCTTTCGAGATCAAGCGTGCCGAAGCACCTGAGCGTGTAAATACCACAATCGCCTGAACACTGGCTTCTTCCGAAAGCGCGCGTGCCGCGTGGCTCACGGCATGCGCCTGGGTCAGGTGCTTACAACGCGGCTGACGTGCAGTCTTATCGCCTGCTTCAGTCTCCAGTGCAATACGCACCATCATTTGCACAGCTTCAATAGGATAGGCACCCGCAGCCGTTTCCGCGCTCAGCATCACAGCATCTGTGCCATCTAAAATAGAGTTTGCCACATCGCTGGCTTCGGCGCGAGTTGGGCGTGGATTTGTAATCATCGACTCCAGCATTTGCGTCGCAGTGATCACCGGCAGGCCCAGATCATTGCAACGCGTGATGATGTGTTTTTGTATCAGCGGCACCTTCTCAGGGGCCATCTCGACGCCGAGATCTCCCCGCGCTACCATCACACCATCCACTACCTCCAAAATAGCATCCAGATGGGCAACCGCTTCAGGCTTTTCTAACTTCGCAATCAAAGGCGGAGTCACTCGCTGTGGATCGCCCAGTTCAGCACACAACTGCTGGATGTAACGGCGCGCATCAAGAATATCATCTGGTCTGCGCACAAAACTCAATGCGACATAATCAACGCCGTGCGCAATACCAAACTGCAAATCATCACGATCCTTGGCAGTCAGCGAGGGTGCACTGACCGCCACGCCCGGCAAATTAATGCCCTTGTGCTCTTTCAAAAGACCACCATGCACCACTTTGCACTGGACAGTCGTTTCATCGCTCCCCAGCACAGACAACTCCAGGAGACCATCATCGAGCAGAATGCGATCACCAATCTGCACATCCTGTGGTAGCTGTTGATAGGTGGTAGAAATCAGCTCGGCAGTACCTGCGACCTCCCGCGTCGTAATCGTCACCTCCGACCCATCAAGCAACTGGACTGGCCGTCCGTCTTCTAACAAACCGGTACGGATCTTCGGTCCCTGCAAATCTTGCAGGATGGCAATAGGACAGCCCAGGCGCTGCGCCAGCGCTCGCACACGTTCAATCACCAGAGCATGATCTTGCTGCGTCCCATGCGAGAAATTCAGGCGCACGACATTCATACCAGCGCGTATCAATTGCTCAAGGCGTTCCTCACTACTGGTGGCAGGCCCGATGGTACAGACGATTTTTGTACGTCGCATAACGTGTCCTCTTATGAGATATTTCTTATGTAGATTGAAGAAGAAACTTCAGGTGTGCTACTTCGGGATTATTCTTAATAACTACTATCGCTTAGTTGCTCGTAGACTCTGGCAACTCTTGAAGGCCGAGGCGTGGAAAACGATCTTTGCCGCTCTCGAATGGTGGGTATCCTCTTTCCACCCACCAGGGTGTCTCAAGCATCACGCCCTCCTATGACCATCACTTTCTTCATTGCCTCAGTATACATCTGAAATTTCCACCGTGCAAATCTCTACTGAAACTCCTTTACCATACCAGTTCCATATCCTCATGAGTGAAAACAAATCCGCAGCGTTCATACACAGGCTGCCCATCTTTTGTTGTCTGTAACCTGATACGCCTGGCAGAGGTATTTTGCACATAGTTGATAATTTCCTGCATTAGCGCTGTTGCAACGCCTCGACCTCGCCACGCTGGTAACGTATACATGTTCATAATGTAGGCTTCCAATCCGCTCTAGTTCTCTTGGTTAGATGGTTTTATGCCGTATCTTTCTCTCTTTCTCCTTGACATGCCTGCTTTTTTTGTCATAGAGTGTGTGATATAGGTATACTGGAATAAAGAGCTATTTTTTGCTCAGGAGGTGTCTTATGACAGCACCTATCATTAACAAGGAGCAAGCCCTCCTTCAGCCTTTTGGGTTGTACTTTCGCCAAATACCAGCTTTTTTGCCCCTATTGAAAAAGGGGCAAACTACGAGTGAGCCGGAAGTAACCACTGGCGACGGGAAAGATCCTGATAAAATTGATTCTGATTGGATACCTGATGAGGATGAAGAGGATGAGGATGATCCTCCAAAGACCTCTGAGATCGCATTTGTGAAATATCAGAAGTAGGAGCATATGCGTTCAACTCCGCTTATCGGCATATACACTCGTCCGAGCGATGATCACCTGAGCCGGGTTCTAACCGAACTCCACAAACGCCAGTTTCCAGTCGTGTGTTTTGATAGCGCCGATTTTCCACAATCGCTCCATCTAACGGCTCGCTTCGACACCGAGCAGGTTAGCTGGCAGGGTGATTTTCTCCACCAGGAGCAGCACTATCGGCTTGAAGATTTTCGTAGCGTCTGGTATCGTCGTCCGAGTAGAACCTATACGTTTGTCTCGGGTCTTTCTGATGATGGATACTCCTATGCGAAAGCTGAAGCGCAAAGAGGTTTTGAGGGCCTATTACGCAGTTTGCCTTGTTTGTGGGTGAGTCATCCAGACGCGATCCAGGCTGTTGGATGGAAGCCAGGACAACTCTCTTCTGCTCAGCACGTGGGACTGCGCGTTCCAAGGACGCTCATCACGAATAATATGCAGGCGGCGCTCCAATTCTTTGAAGAATGCCAGGAAGAAGTAGTCTATAAGCCACTAAGCCAGGGCGTCCCACATCCAAAAGCGGGAGAAGTATGGCAAGGAGCTGTCTACACCACAAAAATCACACGATCCGCTTTACAAGAGCATCTCGAAGCCATCACGATAACGGCAACGATGCTACAAGAGTATATCCCAAAAGCATTCGAACTCCGAGTCAACGTGATTGGATCGCAAGTGTTTGCGGCGGAAATCCATTCACAGCACTCAGAGCGCTCCAGAGTAGATTTTCGTTTAGGATATGGGAACCTGCAGTATGCTATTCATACCCTTCCGTCTTCGATTGAACAGGCATGCAGACAGCTTGTACGCTTCTTCCGGTTACAATTTGCGGCGATTGATCTCCTGGTGACACCAGATGGTCAGTATGTCTTTGTCGATCTCAATGGAAATGGTCAGTGGGGCTGGATTGAAAATCATACCGGTTTGCCACTGACAGAGACGCTTGTCAACCTCCTGATACGAGGCAGTGAAGAGGGGCATGAGCAGAAGTAAATGGAGCATGATGAACACTTCTATCAACAAGCGTTAGCCAGAAAGCTTGCTACGAATGATCCGTCGCTTTCAGAACAGATTATTCAGGCATTCCGTGTGATCCCTCGTCATCTGTTTGTTGACCATTATTATGTCCACGAGAGAAGCGCAAGTCATGCGTGGACCAGATACGAGGAAGAAACGTCTCCTGCATGGTATGAGCAGGTCTATCGTGACGATGCGCTGGTAACAGGTGTTGATCAGTATGGGCGCACTTTGAGTTCTAGTTCTCAACCTGCGGTGATGGCATCGATGCTTGAGATGCTTGCGGTCAGACCGGGGATGCGCGTACTGGAAATTGGCACAGGCAGTGGATATAATACCGCTCTGCTGGCGCATCTTGTTGGCGATCCTCGCCTCATCACGACCATCGATATTGATGCTGATGTGATAGAGAGCGCAAAACAGATCATCCCCCAGGTCATTGGGGAAGGGATGACCATTCTCCAGGCTGATGGAAGTCATGGGTATGCCATCAACGCGCCCTATGATCGCGTACTTATCACTGCCAGTACTCCCACGCTCTCACGTTCCTGGCTAGAGCAACTTGCTCCTGGCGGAACAATTGTCGGCGTTCTGCAACCGCAATATGCCTTGCTTGGTGGATTGCTCAAAGCAGAGAAAAGCGAGGAGAAGTTGAATGGGAAGATTCTTCAACCGGCATCTTTTATGCTGCTACGGTCTGCTCATTATCGGAAGAGAAGCATCCAAATCGATTTCCACGCTCCGATCTGTGCTTCATTCCCTTTTGATCCTATGTTGTTCCAAACACAGTTATTGCGAGAGAATCATGATTTCACCTTCTTTCTCTATTATGATCTTCCAGATCTTCACGTTTTTCAGAAAGCGAAAGCTCTCTTCTTGTATCAGGAGACCTTTCCTCAAGGGTACCTTGTCTTTCGGCAGGACGCCTCTTTTTCCCACGTGGCATTGCATGGAGAGCAAGCTGTTGCTTGTGAACTTTGGAATCGGTTGCTTCGGGCCGCTACTTTTTGGGATCGTGTTGGACGACCCACCATCACGCAGTATCTGTTTGAGATGGATAAGAAACGTCGAATGCTCTCCCTTCACACTCCCTTTGGTATGGTCTGGCCCTTCGTAGCTACACAAATAGCCTGACTCGCGAAATAATTTGAGGTGCAAGGCAACCAATTCATCCAGATCATCGACCGTTGCTCTCCGAACGGCAATGGCTGACATAACATTTCTCCTCATTATTATGGATGGAAACTTTGGGATAGAATAGTATTGTAGTATACCTAACTTTCATGTATAAAAAAGGAGATAACGAAGACGCTTGCCACTTGATCTGACATGCAAGTAAGCTCCTTTATACTTGTTCTTTCAGCTTTATCAGCTCCGTAAGCGTTTCATCGACTCGTTCATCAAGGTTCTTTACCGTCGCACTATTCTTCCAGGGGTCTAACGCTCTTCTTCCCTTGTAGATACGCTGGAGAACAACCAGTGATTTTGTTTGCGCTGTCATATCCAAAGAGTGAAGGATCAACTCACAGGCAGTCTTTACGTCTCCGAGCTGTGCATGCACTGTCCCTATATCAGCGAAAAGCGTTGAGCGACGACGGAGCGATGTTGGATCACACAGCATAAGCGCTTCCTGTAACGCAGGGAGTGCACGTTCCGGTTGACGTAGCCGAACGAAGCAGGCCCCTTCGTATCCGGCGGCTCGCGATGGATTAAAACCTGTTGCGTAGATATCATCAGTGAAAGAAGTTGGTAACGTCACGTTTCTTGACTGTTCTAATGAACGTAAGCACCCATCAACATCCCCCATCATTGCGTGTATTTCCGCCTCTATCGCCGAGAGCCAGGGTTTCAGTCGTTGGTTGTGGATGTCGTTTCTTTGTGCCTCGCGGAGCAGAGGAAGTGCCTGCTGTGGTTGTCCCCAGTAGATCAACAGGAGGGCAATACGCCCAACGCCATTGGCCCACAAATCCCTATTATGGGTATCTTGCGCAATTTTCAGCGAGAACTTGTAGTAGTCCCATGCGAGATGGTATTCCCGAATATCGTGAAACGTTTTTCCGAGGAGTAATGCATTCTCACTGACAAGCATACAAAGTTTCTCATAGATCGGTGTTGGGTGAGACTCTTTTAAGAGCTGTGCAATGACCGTAAAATGGCCCGAAATGCCGCTTAATAGGTCAATCGACGCATTTTTGCTCAGTCCCCAATACTTTTGCGTAATGACAGCTAAGTCTCCTAACGCTTCCTCATCTATATGGGAGGGACGTGCAATAATCATCTCAAGCCGTTCCCTGCTGCTTTGAGGTAACAATGCAGAAGGGGAAAGTGTGAGAGCAGCACAGGCAGCATTCAGCATATCGTGCAGAATTTGGCGACGTGATATCATCAACATATCCACATGAGGAAGCACGAGGGAAACATTGCTCGACGTTTCAAGAAACTCTTTCCGAACTTTTTCGAGGTGTTGTATTGGCTCTATGCCAGATATCTCTGGATCTCCCTGAGAAATAGCCTGGAATGGAATGGGATGTTCTTCATCCTCATGCATTCCAGGCAATGGTGAAATTCCTTTTGACTGATCCACGGTCTCTATGATACGACGTTCAGGAACGTTTGTCCCCCGTCGCGTTTTCTTCTTGGACGAGCGCTCCAGTCCTAATTCGACTACGGACTTGCCGTACACTTCACAAAGACGATAAATATGGAATGGGTGAGGATCTGCCATGCCTCGTTCCCATTGGCTTAGTGTTCGCCTTGTCACACCGACCCGCTCAGCAGCTTGCTCTTGAGACCAGCCCTTCTGGTAGCGGGCTGCCGCTAATTGTGCTCGTTCCATAGGTATTCCTCTTAAACTCTCCCACCTCATGTGCTATTGAGCCATTTCCGCGCCTATTGTATCGCTTTTCCCTCTTCCTGTCGAGTGTGGTTTGTTGGAGAAACAAGTCAAAGTATACAGAACGACCCTAAAATTCCCATCTGATCTCTAGAAAACGACACAAAAAAGACACAGAACATCATAGTAATAGATAGGTGATGCAACCTATACTCTGCGTAGAGCGTTCAGAAAAAGCATTTTTAAAGGAGCAGATACCATGCCAGAAAATAGAAGCGAAGTAGCAAAATTGCGAGCAGAAATAGAATCCGTGTGTTTCTCGATGAATCTCGCATTGCACGGGTTAGCACAAAAAGCATCTCACAGTATCATCAACAATCAGTACAAAAGCCTTGATCAGCAGCGTGACCGTCTCGCAACTATGATTGGGGAAGAAGCTGCAACGGAAACTGTCTATGATGCCTATAATTCTATCATTCAATAAATGCAAGAAAGGATTGGTGTCATATGACCAATGATTACCCCATGAACATCGAAGACCCAACAGAAACCGCGCGACTGATCGACCAGGACCAACTCTTTACTCGTGCGATGGGAGGACTCTTTGCCGAGCGCGAAGACGTGGCATCCATGCATATGATCCTTGACTTGGCGTGCGGGCCTGGCAGTTGGGTGCTTGATGTCGCCTACGAGTATCCCGCGTGCGAGGTGATCGGCGTCGATCTCAGTCGGACGATGATCGAGTACGCTCATGCTCGTGCCACTTCACAAATGCGTGCCAACGCCACTTTCGAAATGATGGATATCACCCAACCGCTGCAGTTCGCTGATGCATCTGTTGACCTGATCAACGCACGTTGCATCGAAAGTTTTCTTTCTCCCTCGTTGTGGCCTGCGCTGCTGGCCGAATGTCGGCGGGTGCTCAAACCAGGCGGCGTGTTGCGCCTGACCGAGATCGAGGGCAGCATTTCCAATAGCGCTCCCTTACAGAAATTGAGCGCTTGTCTCTTCGAGGCCCTTTGTCTCCAGGGAAGAACGTTTTCCATCGATGGACGTTCGCTGGGCATCGTGCACATGCTCGGGCCTTTGCTCAAAAACGCCGGATTTCAGCACATTGGCAAGCGACCATTCATCCTGGATACGACCTATAATGAGCCTTTGTACTACGCGTCTAGCGAAAACGCCAAAGTCACCTTTCTTCAGCTCAAACCCTACCTGCTGGATTCTGGCCTCATCTCGGAGGAAATCTTTGAAGAGACGTATTGGCAGCTCGTGAGCGACCTGTATGATCAAAACTTCGTCTGCCTCTCCTTCGGGATCACAGCTTGGGGAGTCACGCCATGATGAACAACGAGAAAAAAACCGAATTTCAAGCAATTACGACAACAGCAGAGCATGCGGATCAAGGATCTGGCGAAGAAAGCCGGGGTGCAGCCACGAGAAGTCTATGCGATGGAGGTCGGCATTCCCGTGGAGGTACATGTGGCTCAAAAGATCCTGAATGCCTTCTCTCAACTTGTCGACCAGACATATACTCTTGAGGACGTACGGGTACGCATCAAGAAAGACGCGGGAACATGAGCTGCAATCCCACGCTCTCGCAGCTCAGAGCACAGTATCATTTCGAGATCCCAGCCCTCGCAACCGAGGCTGGGGTCGGGGAATCGCGTCGTCTACGCCATGCTGCGAGGCTTGCCCGTGAGGCGTCCAGAAGCCGAGAACGTTCTCGCTGGACTCACTAGGCTGCTCCAGAGCGAGTGGGATTTCACGCTTGATATGGTGGATGTCGTTCTCAAAGAGGAGCCATAAGTATGCAAAAACAAACAATCCTGCTAGAGACAACCATTGAGGAACTACGGGCCATGAATCAGGCTATTCGCTCTTATCAGATGTATATCGAGAGCTTATCAACGGAACCAACGACGCTAGGAGCAACATTACAGGCATACGAAGAGCGCATTCTCAGGCAGTATCCAGCAAGTGCTCTGCCAGCAGAGATCAGTGGGCCGCCACAGGAGACGCGCCCAACCTTCAAACAGCTCCGCCAGCTTTACGGGATCACCGTTGAGCAGTTGATCGAGGAGACGCACCTTGACTCGACGGAAGTTCTGCTGGTGGATGCCTCCGGCATTGGCAAGTCAGCAGTGATTGATGCGTTACTGCAAGCCTTATCCAGGCTCAGCGGGGAAACCTATACCAGGCTCAACGTCGGAGGACTCTCCTTTACCTTAGAGACGGTTGAGGTGACGACGAGAGCGTGAACAAGAACGAGCAAGGATTCAAGCAGACGTCAGAAGAGCTAGCGGCTATGATAGGAGACGTCAGCCTCTTTTTCGATCAGCAGAGCCTTCGGGAGATTGGCAAAGATGAGATACAGAGGACCGAGCAACTCTTACACAACGCTGTCAGGCAGTGCAAAGAACGGCAAAAGAAGCAAGAGAGTATGCAGAGGTTGGAGCAGGCCGCCAAGGCATTGCAACGAGCCAGGGGACACATCAACGGGAGAAATGAGCGGTCTCGTGGGTTTTATGAGTCCATTCGGACGGCGCAGAGATTGATCGATGAAGCACTCAAACAGTGGAACGGAGAGCAAGGAGGCTAACCACGGGCGTCTTCTGTCGTTGCTTTCTGCCAAGCCACACGCAAAAGTTTAACGTAGAAGGAGAAAGATGAAGCAATCTGGCATGCTTTATATACAAGATGGTTGTGTGTACTTCATCGCGGATGATCCATTTGACCGTTTTACGCTTGTTACAGGTTCAAAGCTGGAAGTTCATTTGGATGGGAGATGGTGTCACGCCAGCATCTATTATGATAAGGGATATGTTCTCGTATTTCATGATCGATCTATTTGTGGTCTCATTTCTGGTATGAAGTCCCGTTTAAACAGAAAATAGGATGAATAGAGTCTTCTCTCTCAATAGCAGAAAACAGGCATAACCATGCGTATTAATGAAATAAAAGCAGCGCTTCACACATTGCTGGAATGCGAAGTGTACATTTCTGGTTCTGCATACCTGGA
Organism: uncultured Chloroflexia bacterium; assembly: GCA_963802635.1. Classification (GTDB taxonomy): domain Bacteria; phylum Chloroflexota; class Ktedonobacteria; order Ktedonobacterales; family Ktedonobacteraceae; genus CAVTLG01. Next base: position 222,108 of record CAWDJJ010000003.1, read on the forward strand.
TGCGGGCTGGTACCGGGCCATCATCCAATGCGTTGATGAGACCGTGCAAGGCGTTTGCACGGTTTTCCTGTATTGTCCCGATATCTACAGAGGAGCAGACGTCAGGGTGTGTGGACGAGGAGAGAACATACGGTTACTACGGATCATTTCTTGCCTCGTTTGACAGTGGTTGCCTTTGGAGCAGCGGATATTCCCACAATCACCAATAGAAGAGAAGAGAAGATTATATGTCATTGCCTGTGGTAGCTACTCCAGGAAAAAAGGAAATGAGAGCAAGGATGGGAAATGAACAGCAAAAGGCAACGCAACGCGAGAAACCTACACCGAAATGTTGCTGCACAACGTTCTAATAACAGTACAACAATACTAGCGTGAAGCAACTGCTATTCAGGCTCTCTACAGCAAGCTATCAGGCCAATAGGGCCATTGACTATACTGTATCAGCATTCAGAGAGTATACTGGAAAGCGGCAGACAGATATTCTATGCTGGAAGTACGCCCTGCTTTTCTCAGCGTATCGAAAGCTATGCACAGCGCGGAACGGCTGAGCGTTGTGACCACTTGAAACACAGAGACGTTGTATAATCGGCACTATTCTCGCACCTACGTGTCAGGGTATGCGCACTGAACGTCTTACACTTCCTTGCGTGAGGAGAAAACCATTCGTATGCACATAGGCATCAATGCACAGTTGTTATCCTCCGGGCAAAATTATCGCAATGGCGGGGTTAGCCATTACATACGTTACCTCCTGACTGAACTAGCCAGGCAACCGGGGCAACATGAGTATACAGTATTCGTGAATGGACAGGGGATCATCGACCAGCTCCCGCCGCATCCACAGATTACCTATATCTCCGCTCCCTGGTCGGAAACACGACCCGCCACACGCATTGCCTGGGAACAGCTTACACTGCCTGGATTGCTTCGTCAGAGGCATATTGATGTGTTGCATTCGCCGGTGAATGTGCTTCCCGAGTTGCTACCAGCCAGGTGCGCAACCGTTATCACGTTGCATGATCTCGCGTTCTTGCGTTTTCCCCATGTTTTGACGCGGGCGAAACGTCTGTATCATCGAACTTTTACCATCCATAGTTTACGCAGTGCAACTATGATTATTAGCGTCTCAGAAAGTACGAAACGCGATATTTACGAACTCGTGGGCATTCCCGCTGAACGTATAGAAACCGTTTATCCCTGCATTGACGAGCGTTTCTCTGGGTCCGTCGATGAGCAGAGCATGCACACATTTCGTGAACAACACGCACTCACCGAGGATTTTCTGCTCTATCTTGGTACATTAGAACCACGCAAGAACATCCCTACGTTGCTTGAGGCATATGCTAGCTTGCGTCAACGCTATGCACGACGCGAAAAGCTGGTGCTAGCAGGCGGCAAAGGCTGGCTCTATGACGCTATTTTTGCCAGGGTACGCCAGCTAGGTCTGGAAAATGAGGTCGTATTTCCTGGTTTTGTGCCGGAAAATGAACAAGCATTGTGGTACCATACAGCAGCAGCCTTCGTCTATCCTTCACTTTATGAAGGCTTTGGTCTACCTGTCGCGGAAGCACTGGCCTGTGGAACACCAGTCGTCACATCAAATGTCTCCAGTTTGCCAGAGGCAGGCGCAGGCATTGCTCTCTGTGTCAATCCAACCAACGTGCAGGCACTGGTCGAGGCATTTTACCAGGCGTTAACTGACCAGGCATGGCGCGTCCAATGCCGCGCACAGGCTCCCACGATCACACAGTTATTCTCTGCCCATACCATGGCTGAACAAACGATTACCGTCTATGAACGAGCAGCGGCGCTCCATGCAGAACAGAAAGGTTCTCGCTATCGTATATCGTCTATCCAGTAGCATGCAAAGATAGTATAAATTATGGCACGAATCGTGAATAGCAATGAAGTATCACAGGCTCCAAACGTGAACAAAAGAACGGGAACGGGAACACAGGAATTGATCAGCGGAGCAACTGGACCTATCACAAAAGCTATCTCCAGGCGACGTACGAGCCGTCAGCATTGGCGCGTCATTGAATGCGTCTTTATGGTTATCCTGGATGCTATCCTCATTAGTATAGCAGTCTATCAGGCAGTTAATTTCCGCTACAATACCCTTGGCACCCATCATCGGGCCGACCACAAGACGTTGGTAGCTCTGGTGGCATTTAGTGTGATCAGTTTGCTGATCATTTTTGCCATCAGACGGCTCTATACTATTCGTTTGACTGGTAGTTGGTTTCGTCAGGTCTGGATTATCATCACATCCACGACCTTCGGTATAGCCTTGCTGATTGCCTATTACTTTACCTTTCAAAACCCGAATCTCTCCAATGGCGACCTGGCTCCCCAGTTGCCAAATTCTCGCTTGCTTGTCCCGTTCATCTGGATAACAACCATCGTCATTCTCTGCATTGGACGGCTGATCATCTCTGGCGTCGTTGGCCTCCTGTACCGTATCGGACTGGGCGAGACGCGCCTGCTGGTTGTGGGTTCAGGACGTCTGAGCAAGATGACTATGCAGCATATTGCCGCCAATCCAAACCTGGGCTACTCGATTGTGGGCTTCCTGCACGATATGGGCGAAGCCCCCGGCGACTTTGGACGCTTCAAAATGCTGGGCACTATCGACGACCTTGGACTGGTCATACGTTCGATGCAGATAGACGAAGTGATTATTGCGTTACCCTCGCAGATGCACCAATATGCCGTCAGAAGTGTCAAGATGTGTGAACGCCTGGGTGCCTCGTTTAAGCTTATCCCCGATCTCTATGAACTCAGCCTCTCTCGTATCGACATGGATACGATTGAGGGCATTCCATTGATTGGCATCAAGCAGGTTTCGCTCAACAAAGTACAGCAGTTCATCACACGTCTGACCGACATCAGTGTAGCCACAGCCGTCCTGCTGATTGGTAGTCCGCTCTGGCTGTGTATCGCGCTTGCTATACGCGTCTCTTCCAGTGGTTCGGCCATTCTCAAGCAGACGCGCATTGGCCTAAACGGACAACAATTTACAGTACACAAATTCCGCTCAATGTACCAAGACGCAGATCAGCGTCTGGCCCAACTCATGGCACAGAATGAAGCACAGGGACCGCTCTTTAAAATGAAAGAAGATCCCCGCATCACGCCAATCGGCAAACTGCTCCGTCGTGCCAGCCTGGACGAGGTACCACAGTTGCTCGACGTGCTCAGGGGCGATATGAGCCTGGTTGGTCCGCGCCCACCATTGCCACGCGAGGTCGCTCAGTATGAGGAATGGCAGAAAGGTCGCCTGGCGATTAAACCGGGTTTGACCGGACTCTGGCAGGTGCGAGGTCGCAGTGATCTCAGCTTTGACGAGGGTGTGCTTATGGACCTCTATTATATCGAAAACTGGTCGATGAACCTGTACTTCCAGATTTTATTCCGCACTATTCCTGCTGTCCTATTCAGTCGAGGAGCATATTAGTCTCATGAAAGTTGCCCTGGTGCATGATTATCTCAATCAAATGGGAGGCGCAGAACGGGTCGTGCTCGCCTTCCATGAGCTTTTCCCTGACGCGCCGCTTTATACCTCTATTTACGATCCACAACGCGTTGACCCTGCGTTCAAAAGCATGGATATCCGCACATCATTTATGCAAAAATTGCCGCTGGTCACAAAACATCACCAGCCATACTTGCCACTTTATCCCTTTGCCATGGAGAAGCTCGATCTGCGCGGTTACGATCTGGTCTTGAGCAGTTCCAGCGCTTTCGCTAAGGGCATTATTACCCGGCCCGAAACATTGCATATTTGCTATTGCCATACGCCGATGCGCTGGTGCTGGAACTATGATGAGTATATCGAACGCGAACAATTAGGCGTACTGGCGCGCAAGGTGCTGCCATTTCTCATCACGGGTCTGCGCCTGTGGGACCAGACAACGGCCATGCGCGTCGATCACTTTATCGCTAATTCGCCAGTGGTAGTGGAACGTATTCAGAAATACTACCGGCGCGAGGCCGTGTTTATTCCACCTCCAGTTGACGCCAGCCGCTTTCCTTTCGATCCGACTGTAGAGATCGCAGATTACTTCTTGATTCTCAGCAGGCTTGTTCCTTATAAACGTATCGATCTCGCTATCGAAGCCTGTAATCGACTGCAATTGCCGCTGGTAATCATCGGGGATGGTCGTGACCAGGAACGGCTAAAAAATATGGCCGGACCAACGATCCGCTTCCTGGGCAGGCTGCCGGATGCCGAAGTCGTGCGCTACTATACGCATTGCCGCGCCTTTCTCTTCCCAGGCGAAGAGGATTTCGGTATCACGCCGCTGGAAGTTCAGGCTTGTGGGCGTCCTGTCATTGCGTACGGGGCAGGTGGAGCGCTGGCTTCTGTCGTCGAAGGGAGCACCGGTACATTTTTCCGTGAGCAGACTGTGGAGAGCTTAATGGCCGTGCTTGCCACGTTCAACGAGCGTATGTTCCATCCTGGGAGTATCCGTAGCCACGCTCTTGAGTTCGATCTGCCACGTTTCAATCGGCGCGTGCTCCAGTTTATTGAGACAAAATTAAGTGAGAAGATCGCAAAGCGATCTCCTTATACACTAAAAAATGATTTAGTACGTTAATTCTTACCTATAGAAAAAAATCCACGAGAAAGGGTTCAATAGCGTGGAATTACGAGCTTATGCTGAAATTCTTTGGCGACGTCTGTGGATTATTGCGCTCATGGTGGGAGTAGCTGTTATTTATATTGCTTACGCATATTATGCATCCCATAGCGCAAGTGCCGCTAGGTATCAAAGTAGTGTTACCATTCGTATTGGCTTTCGGGTCTCCAGCAAGAGTACAGACACAAATTATGCGACCTATGTTGCGGCCAATGACGAACTTGCCGATGCCTTCACCACAGGACCGGTGCTCAAGACAGACACCTTTGCCACGCAAATCTCTCAGCAGATACAAAACGATAGCGCTCTGATTGCTCAACGCTTTGGGAACAATGCTCAACTCTGGGGATTGGCAAAATACTACTGCTATTCTGTCCGCTCTTACGGCGACACGCTCACACAATCTCGTGTTAATCGATGTTGACTGGAATACCTCGGCTGGCTCCTGGGTAATTGCCAATGCGATAGGAGAGGTCAGTAGTGCGCATGCCTCTACCTATCTCGATTACGAGGTGCGAACCCCGGCAGCATCTACGACGAGTAACGCGACCAATCCGCTCATCGCGGCGCAAGTCGTGACTTCGGCCACACAACCTTTAGACATTGCGGATAGCATACTCAAAAAAACAACGCTCCTGCTGGTACTCGTGGTCGCGCTGATCGTTGGCATTGCCCTGGCATTGCTCATCGACTATCTCGATGATCGCATCCACCGCTCTGCAGATGCGGCAGACCTATTGCAACTTCCCATTTATGGTGAACTACCGCCCGCGCCAATCGTGGGACGAACGCGCTCACCTAACACCACGGGGGTCTCATAGTATTTTATTGACATCAGGAAATAGAGTCATTATATTACACAGGAGGTCTTGCTAAGCCTAGCGGAGAACCAAAAATAGCCCTCCCGCCGTTTTATATGCAGGAGGGAGCGCATGAAGGAGCGTTGACCGTGGGTACACACACACAGGAGCGAGTTGCTCTGCTCACTGATTATGATACCAATACAATATATAGTAAAGCCTATCAAACACTGTATACGAATATTTCTTTCGATTGGGAGCGCGCTCAAAAGAAGCAACTGGCTATTTTGCTGACAACGCCCGCCGCTTATCGAGCGCATGCTACGGTGCCCGCCAACGTGGCTATCGCCGTAGCGCAAAACAGCATTCCAACGATTCTTGTCGATGCTGATCTGGACACGGCCAGCCTGCAGCAGCGTTTTGCTATCGGTGAGCACAGCGGCTTTTGTGACTTGCTGGCAGAAAGTACGATTACGCCGCAGAAGGTTGCTTCACATCTGAGCAAAACATTTATGGCAGATCTCTTTTTACTCAGTGCCGGTTCAACATCTCAGCCAGCACCCGAGGTTCATCGCCTTCTGGCAGCCAGGCTTGCCAGTGTGCTGACTGGTCTGCGTCAGTTCCTGGCGAACTACCAGGATCGACCCGGCATGATTATTTTCAATAGCGCGCCAGTCCTGGCAAATGTTGACGCTGCACTGATCAGTGCTCTTGTCGACCAGACATTTTTGCTTATCGCAACGGGACAGACAACTCGTGCGCAAGCCCAAAAGGCCCAGGCACAACTTGAACGTGCTCACGCCAAACTTGCAGGCATTATTATGGTAGATAGGTAAAGATTTTGTCCGCACTTCACGCGACTATCATGCCAGCCCATCTATCGCTGCAAGCTTGCATTCGTGCTAGCGATGCGATGGGTATCAGCAGCAGTGCTATACAGCGTAACCAGTCAGCGACCCCATGCGTGAAGCGCAGAGGCTTGTTTCGGCAAGCCTGTCGTTGTCCAGCTCAGGTTCCAGACTGCCAAGGCAGCAGGGTGAAGGAACCACGTTGATCCGGTCATGGCACCCAGCAATGCCGCCTCAGTTGCTGGCTCTGCCGCTCGTGATTAAAAGCTTGTTCGGGGTATCGAGCGGTGCAACGAGCGGGACAAGCCGGATCAACAGGAGCGAGAGGAGCGATCTGGGAAGGCCGTCCCAGGTCCGTCACCAGCCTCGTAAGAGGGCCTCAGAAGAGGCAGAAAGGAAAGAACATGTCCGTCTTTGTCCTGGATCGTCAGAAAACGCCGCTCATGCCCTGTTCAGAGAAACGAGCACGTCGCCTGCTCACGCAAAAGCGAGCCGTGGTCCATCGCGTGGCTCCATTCACGATCCGTCTCAAGGATCGCAGCGTCCAGGAAAGTCAGGTGCAACCGGTTGTGCTCAAACTGGACCCGGGGAGCCACGTGACCGGGATGGCCCTGGTACGCGCGGAGCAGACAGATGCCGGTCCTGTCCATCACGCGCTGCATCTGGCCCATCTCTCGCATCGAGGCCAGCAGGTGCATGAAGCGATGGGCCAGCGCGCTCGGTATCGCCGACGTCGCAGAAGTGCCAATGGGCGCTACCGAGCGCCACGGTTCCTCAATCGGCGTCGCCCATCTGGTTGGCTTCCGCCATCGTTGCGATCACGCGTTGGCAATGTCGTGACCTGGGCCAAACGCTATCAGCGCTGCATTCCCTTGACACGCATCGAGGTGGAGCGCGTCAAGTTTGATACCCACCTGCTCCAGAATCCAGAGCTATCGGGTGTGGACTACCAACGGGGAGTCCTGGTCGGATGGGAGATTTGCTCGTACCTCCTGGAAAAGTTCGGGCGGCGTTGCGTGTATTGTGGGGCCACGAACCGGCCCTTTGAGATCGACCATGTCCAGCCACGCAGTCGCGGAGGCTCCAATCGTGTGAGCAATCTCGTGCTCAGTTGCCATGATTGCAACGCCGCGAAGGGCAAGCAGACGGCCAGTGAGTTTGGACATCCTGAAGTGGAAGCCCAGGCCAACCAGCCGTTGCGTGATGCCGCCGCCGTCAACAGCACGCGTTTTGCCCTGGTGGAAGCCCTTGGCGTGTTGGGTCTGCCCATAGGCACCTGGAGTGGGGGACGCACGCGATGGAATCGTGACCGGTTTGGCGTGCAGAAGGACCACGCGCTTGATGCGCTGTGTGTCGGGGACATTGCAAGGGTACATGCAGGGGGTGGACACACGGTTGGGATCAGGGCACAAGGGCGAGGACGCTATGGGCGCACATTGGTCACAGAAGCCGGTTTTCCGCGTGGATACTTGCTGCGTCAGAAGCGCGTCAAAGGATTTGCCACAGGGGATCTGGTGCGGGCGGAGGTCCCTGCACACCTGAAAACGAGGGGCATGCACCAGGGACGAGTGGCGATCCGTGCGACCGGTTCGTTTCGCGTTGGGAAGGTGGATGGCATCAACGCGAAGTACTGTCGCCTGCTGCAACGCAGCGATGGCTACGAGATCTCGCTGGTGAAACGCGCAGACGGCCTATCCACACCAAACAAGGCATGCCTGTTTCCTCCCCATGCCTGAAGTGCAGGGGTATCCACAGGCAGAAATTTGATGAGGAGAACACAGTATGCAAGGACGTCCAGACCAGAACGGCAGGTACTGGGATAAAGATGCGTCACAAAAGATAGCCGCGATCACGAGCACGGGTAAATACCGGGCTATTCCACGAAGACCGCCTACGATGTCCAGGGTAAAGTTAGATACAGCGCCAGGGATGCCACGTGTACCGCGTCCACAATACACATCAATTTCAGCCCAGCGCAGGCGCAAAATACTGCTCATCGGAGGAGGGATCTTTGCTATTGCAGCATTGCTAGCCTGTACGGTTGGATATCTGCTGGCAAGTGGCATTTTAGCCAGCGCGGGACCTGCGGCAACGGTGACAGATTTTCTAGGGGCGGTCTCCAGCCGCAACTATACGCAATCCTATAGCGACCTGGGACCTGGGGTTACACTTAGCCTTTCTCAGAATCAATTTACTCAACAGGCGCTGGCGCTGGATACCTGTTATGGTCCTGTGACAAATTACAAGATCGTGGACGATGACACAACCAATCAGAATAATATACAGAGTTATACATACACGATCACGCGTAGCAGGCTATCAAAGACATATCAGTCGAGTCTTACGTTGCAACAGGATCAAGATGCCAACAACAGTTGGAAGATTTATAGCTACGGGGGTACGCTTGGTCCCACTCAACCTGCGCCCGCGTGCAGCAAATAGTCCCATACGTTATCATGTCAGTCCCCACGCAGATTTGCAGGTTGCGTAGGGGCTGGCGTGAGAAGGAACACGGCACATGAAAATTGTAATTCCCGACGATTACCAGGATGCGGTGCGCACACTGGACTGCTTTAGCAAGCTAAACGGGTTTGACGTGACGATCTATCATGACATGGTAAAGGACATCGACACCCTGGCACAACGCTTTCAGGAGGCCGATGCGCTGGTGTTGACCCGCGAGCGCACCGCCATCGGGGAACCATTGCTAGCCAGGTTGCCAAAACTAAAGCTAATCTGCCAGACAGGCAGAGGTATCCCGCATATTGATGTACCCGCCTGCACCCGTCACGGCGTCGGTGTAGCGGTTGGAGGTAGCTCACCCTCCTTCGCAACGGCAGAACTAGTCTGGGCGCTGGTATTAGCGTCGGTGCGCCACATCCCACAGGAGGTTGCCGCGCTGAAGGCAGGTAAATGGCAGACGACGCTGGGTCTTAGCTTGTATGGTCGTACGCTCGGTATCTACGGTTATGGGAAGATTGGCAGCATGGTGGCAAACTACGGACGCGCGTTTGGCATGCAAGTGCTGGTATGGGGACGCGCAGGTTCGCTCGCCCGTGCGCGCAACCACGGTTTTGGGTCGGCAGATAGTAAAGCCGATCTGTTTCAACGCGCGGATGTCCTGAGTCTGCACGTTCCGCTAAATGCAGAGACGCGCGACACCGTCAGCGCAGCCGATCTGGCCCTGATGAAGCCATCATCTCTGCTCGTCAACACCAGCCGGGCGGGACTGATCGAACAGGGCGCGCTAGAGCAGGCGCTACTTAATGGACGTCCTGGCTCTGCAGCCGTTGATGTGTATACCGAAGAGCCGGTTAAAGACCATCCCTTGCTACACATGAACAACGTGATCTGTACGCCGCATCTCGGCTATGTCGAGAAAGATAGCTACGAACTCTTCTTCGGGAAAGCCTTCGATGAGCTAGTAGCATTTGCTGCCAGGCAACCCGTCGAGGTCATCAATCCGGCGGTGTTGTAAACACCACGGGCGCGGTGAACCAGACCCCTACCCACACGCGATCAATCGCCGTCAGGTGATCCCGTTTGTCTGCCTGAGACGTTATCACCATACAGAGATCGTCGTACCTCCGGGCAATTCATTGCCTGAGAGGTAGGGGCCTGATTTATCACGCCCGTCTTACCCCTCATACCCATATCGCCCCGAATAAGGAAAGGCCTCCAGCTCCCATTAACTTGACAGTGCCACTATTTTCGAGTAGACTGTAGATTGTCGACAATCTACATGAAGAGAAGACACTTACCTACTGCTGGAGAAAAAGCAATGTTTCCTGTGATCAAACAAAGTGCCGAAGTGCAGGCATCGGATGCGCTTCGCGATCAGATTATACTGGGGAAGATACCACTAGGAACGCGCATAAAAGAAGCATCGCTTGCAGAACAACTTCATCTGTCACGTGCTACTGTACGCACAGCCCTCCATCAACTAGTTAATGAAGGGCTGGTCGTACAGATTCCCTATGTTGGCTGGGAAGTTCCCATGTTGAGTGCCCAGGACGCATGGGAGTTATATACCTTAAGATCCGGCCTGGAAGCTCTGGCAGCACATCTGGTTGCGCAAAAGCGTTCCCCTCAAGTGAATAGACAGCTCACACAGGTATTCGATGCTCTGGTCGCAGCATGTCGCAATGGAACAGCCGAAACGATTGCTATAGCAGATTTCGCCTTCCATAGCACTCTGATCGAACTTACCGAGCACCGGCGCTTGCAAACCCATTATCGTCTGATAGAACAACAAATACGGCTATTTATTGTCTCATCAAATGCTCTTACTCTCGATCCTCAGCGCATTATCGACCTGCACGCGTCTCTGCTTGCAGCACTGCAAACGGGTGAGGTGGAAGCGGCGGAGCGACGAGCTCGCGACCATATTCTGAATGCAGGCATCGTCTTTGTCGAACATTTACGTGGCAATGAAGCCTCATCCTTGTCCTAGTATTTACGCTTGAGTTCCGTTTTGATCATGTCAAGAAAGGGAGACAAGAATGACCGCTGAATTCTACATCATCCTCAACACTCGTTCCTGGTGAATCCAAGTATGTCGGTCCTATTATCGATACGGATGTCCATGAGTCACTATCCTCATGGGAGGAACTCCTTCCCTACTTAACAGAACCATGGCGAGGGTTGATTGAACATAAGGCTTGGTCAGCACCAGTTGCACCATTTGCTTTCTGGGCTAGCCATGGCCTCAATCGGGCCGATTCTTTTCCAGCGTCTGGTGCCCCTCCGGGGGCCAGCTACGACCTTGTCAAGAAGCAAGTGCTCGATCTGTACCCGATCAAACACGCTATTCTGACTGGTCTGTATACGTTTGGTCTCATGCCGATGCAATTCGAGTTTGCATCGGCTCTTGCATCAGCCTATAATGATTGGCTCCTTGACCACTGGCTCAATAAAGACTCTCGCATCCTTGCCAGCATCCATGTAGCACCACAGGACCCACAGGCAGCGGCACGTGAGATTGACCGACTGGGTAATCACCCACGTGTCGTCCAGGTACTTCTACCGATGGCGCGGGCCTATGGTGAGCCATTCTACCATCCGATCTTTGAAGCAGCCCAACGCAATCATCTCGTCGTAGGCATCCATACTTCTACGGCTGTGAATGGTGCATTAGGAAAAGAACGCTATTACGTTGAATGGCATGTGAATATTCCCCAGGGAGCCATGTCTCTGTTGACTAGTCTGGTCTGTAATGGCGTGTTCGACAAGTATCCCGATCTGAAATTCGCCTTTCTTGAAATGGGCTGGAGTTGGCTGCCACATTTATTGTGGCGCTTAGATCAAAACTATCGCTCTTTACATCAGGAGATCCCCTGGGTCAAACGTCTGCCTTCAGAATACATTCGTGAGCGCGTGAAGTTCTCAACGCAACCAACAGAAGATTTCAGCACCCAGAACTGGCTCCGCCTGATCGATATGCTAGAAACGGATCGCCTGCTCGTCTTCTCCACTGATTATCCGCATTGGGATTTTGATTCTCCTGATGCCTCCATACCGCGTGATTTACCTCCTGATCTAAGGCATCGCATTTTCTATGAGAATGCTCGAGAACTGTACAATCTTTCGTAGGCTATGTCTATATATTTGAAGCCGATATCAGATTGCTCATGCACCGTACAAGCAAGAATAGGTGGTGTCTATGAAATATCGTGTTTGTCATGTTGACGAGATAGCTCCAGGGGATAAACGCGGTTTTACGATCAAAAATATTCCGATTGTTGTAGTACACAGTAAGCAGGGGGAATTTTATGCCATGTACGGTCTGTGCCCCCATCAAAGGTGTTCATTAGCAGCAGGTGTGTTGGGAGGACTGACTGTGGCTTCACAACCAGGAGAACCATTTGAGTATATCCGCGAAGGAGAAATCCTGCGTTGTCCCTGGCACGCCTTCAGCTATGATGTGACCACAGGAGCGTGCTTGACAGATGCCAAGAAGCTGCGGGTCAAAACATATCCGCTCTCGATTAGTAATCAAGAAGTGTTTCTTGAAGTCTCAGGATTCTTGGTGGGAAGCCTGCCTGTCACTTTCATTTGTTGTAACGACTCAGAAGGGTGTGGGTCATCGCGTAGGGACAATCCCTTGCGGTTGTCCTAGCCGAACGAATGGTGGGGAGATGGGCCGCCGCAAGGGACACCAAGACCTTTTTCCCGCATCGAGGGCAACAGAGAGACAAAGAAAAAAGGTCTTGGCTCGGCCCCTACGCGAACCTCCACGCTACCTGAAGAGTTAATATTTGTTAATACAGAAGCCGCCTGTGTTTGTCGATGATATTGTGAACCAAGTTCTCATGAAAAGAGGAATCTACTATGAAAAAGCTTGCTATAGTAACCTGGAGTGAAAGGCCTCAGTTATATCCCGATGATGCATTCATTGTTGCCCCACTACAACAACTTGGCTTTACCGTTGAAGCGCTTCCCTGGGATAGACAAAATACGAACTGGAGAGCATATGACTTAGTTCTAAGTAAAGCGTCTATTAAATACTATAGAAAATATGAGGAATTTATTCAGTGGACGAAGGATCTTGAAATAGCAGGAGTACCTGTTTTGAAATCCTGCAGCGACGTTACAATGGAACGCTCATAAAAAATATTTGCTTGATTTGCAAACAAAAGGAGTTGCCATTATTCCAACACAGCTATTTCATAAATGTGCGAAGATCGATTTACGTTCCCTTCTTGAGAAGGATGTTGCTGGCAACATCGTTATAAAACCTGCACTAGCAGGAGGAGGCGAAAGTATAACACAAATTGAAGGAACCTTCAAAGTGAGCAAGGACTCTTTGCAGTCGCAACAAGCAAAAATTGAACAACTTATTCAGACATCTGACTTTTTTATCCAACCGTTCATGGAGGAAGTTGAGACGGAAGGGGAATATTCATTCATCTTTTTGGGAGGCAAGTATTCCCATGCCGTCATAAGAAAGCAGTCTGCTGGGGAATTTGCTATCAAAAGACTAGGAGGAGTTGTAGAAAAAGTTTCTCCCTCGCAAGGCTTCATCCAACAAGCAGAAAAAATCTATGAGGCATTACCACAGCCCCTCCTCTATGCACGAATTGATGCCGTGAATAGGCAAGGCATACTTCATGTCATGGAAGCAGAACTTATTGATCCGATCCTTTACTTTGCTATGAATCCAGACGCTCCTATCGCTTACGCACAGGCAGTAAAAAAACTTCTGTGATTAGTCAGGTTGTCAAGAAGGAGCAAAGCAGATGCTTCTATGAGGCATCGCATGCCAACAGCGTACTCTTTCCTCCGCGCTTTTGCCATCCTCACATACATCCAGGGTGGGCGTCATGTTTTTGCAAACGGGTAGGGGCGGCGCTTGCCTCCGCCCCACAGGCCGTCCCAGGCACATCAGGGGCGCACGCGAGGCATACGTTGATACTAAATCAAAAAGAAAGAGAAAAAACGCGGTTGAAAGCACGGACGATGGGAACGAGGCTCGCATTTGCGCCTACCATAGCGCTCCTTCCTGACGCACACCAGGTCAGCAGGAGCAGGCAGGTAGGGTTCAAGCAAGGCCGGGACGATGGGTTGATAGCGTCGAGAAGGGCGGATAAGTCCCTGCTGGTGGCCTTTGCGCACCAACAAACTGCACAGGCTCTCTCCCATGGCTCGTGCCGGGGCGTGAGCCAGCAGCTTGACCAGCACCGGCAAGGAGACCGCAAAGAGTTCCACGCCCGCCTCTGCGGCCACCCGCAGGTGCAAGGCATGCAGGATTTGAGCCAGGATGAAGGCGCACAAGAGTTGTTGGAGCACCAGGATGGGAAAGCTCGACCACCACAGGTGCAGACCCAACTCCCCTTTGAGCATTTTGAAAGCCAACTCGATATCCCATCGGCGAGCATACAAACGGGCGGCATCACTCATGCTCAGCAACGCCGGGTCTCGCACATTGGTCACGTAGCGATAGCAGATCCCAGCATGCTCAAACTGGATCAAGCGCACCAGATGCTTGGCTTTATCTGCGTTGTAGGCCCCCAGCCAGATAAGCGCATCCAAGGTCGTGCCTTGCTGCACGAAGACATGCACGATCTGGTAGGAGGTCTTTTCCCGCATCCGCGAAAGCCACCAATAGCCCTGATCGGTGAGCCAATCGAACCACGCGAAGCTGAAATAGCCCAGATCTGCCAGGATGAGGGTTCCTTTTGGATGCCAGCCAGCAGTTCTTCGACGAAGAGCTTCTCATTGGCAAAGACATCCTCTCGAAAGAGCACGCGCACCCACTGCTGTCGCTGGATATCGAAGAGGGCGGCCAGTTTGCCCACCAGCAAGCGGGCACTCTCCACTGGCTCTTCACGCACGTCCTGGCAGGTACGCCGGACCGCATCGAGCGTACTTTGATCCAACGCCAGGATGCGGGTCGCGAAGGGAGCCAGGTCCCGGTCTTGCACCTGAGTCGTCCAAGGCAACACTGCCTGACTGACCCGCGCGAGCAGGTCGTCCAAGGAGTCCAGCTTGGCGTGCAGCAAGCGTTTGCGCACCGCGTCACGCGTCAGATCCAGGATAGGCAGATGGCCGATCCCGGTCCAGGTAATCAAGCGCCAAAGACTGGCAAAGCTGGTGGACCCTTGCAGCATTGTCTGCAGCATCGCCAGCCAGAGATGATCATGAGACAAGGTGGCTGGACGTCCCCGTCCACGCGTGACTGCCGTGGTCGGAGCACTCACCGATCCCGCAGACAGCACGTTGAGCAGAAGGGCAATGATCTGATTGGCCGGACTCTTGGGCATCTCCTCTTGCGTCGATGCGATAGAATGTTTCATGGAGGACCTTCCTTTTCGGAGAAATTTATGTATGAAAAGATTGTCCTCCTTTTCTCCCCTCCACGCAAGAGATTTCGCCATTTTGTCCTCCCTTTCTCTCTGGTTTCTTATTTAGTATCAACGCATGGGCAAGCTCCGCCCCTACCCGTTTGCTCTTGCCTTTGCTCAACCGGTCAGGTGCTCCAGCGCAAAAAACGACGGACACCCATACATCCACATCTTCCCGCGCTAGCTAACCCAATGTGAATCATCTAAGTATGCCTCCATCTGAGCGTTCTCCCCACGCGCTCCCGCCACGCGAGCCAGATTGGTCAGCAAATCACAGATGTGTTGACTTTCTGTACGCTCGCGTGCTAGCAACAACCCTTCCTGCGCATATGCCTCAGAGCGGGCAAAATCTCCCTGTCGCATGGCAACCTCTCCCAACAACATGAGCAAGCGACAGATATGGTCACTGCTCTCACATTCGCGGGCCAGGATTAAGCCCTCGCGCCAGTAGACCTCAGCTTGATTATCGTCCCCTTGCCGATAGACGACACATCCGAGATTGAACAAAACAGTCGCCACAGCCAATCTATCACCCGACCAGATGGCAGTCTGATAGGCACGTTGCAGATGCAATTTTGCCAGATCATAGAGACCACGTGCCAGCAAGAAAGGCGCAAACGCGTTTATACCGCGTACAAACTTAGCGTATCTACCAGCCTCGAAGGCGTACTTCAGACCCGCAAGGATGTTTCGACTCTCGCGTTCTAATGCCTCATAATCTGCCGCATGGCGTTCAATATAAGCGGTTATGTAAGCCACCAACCGTTCGCTCGCCAGGGTTTCCGTCAAATGCGCGCTGGCATAATCCGCAATGGTCTGATGTAGTGTATAGCGTCCCGCACCACTACTTTCGAGCAAGCCTGCGTCGGAAAGGGCGTCCAGAGCCTCTACCGCAACTTGAGAAACCGCCAGCGCGGCCTCTTCGGAAAAGCTATTCGGCTTGGCTGGAAATACAGACAGCGCTCGCAGTACAGCACGTGCTTGCGCGTCTAATTGTTGGTCGCTCACTGCGATGGCGGATTGCAGTGAGAGTGGTATCCCTGCCGCAAGACTTGGCGAGCGCTCCAGCGGTGCCTGCGGCTCGCTTAAATGCAGACGTTGCGGCGCATCGCGCAAGCGCGTCAGAGCTGCGTGCAAGCGCCGTGGTTGACCACTCTGGGCCTGTGTCTGGAGATATTTGCCCATCAGCGTCAGGGCCAGGGGCAGACCACCAACTTCCTGTATGAGGGTCTGTGCCGTGTGCGGATCGCGCGTCACCACCTCTGGAGCCAACTGCGTCAGCAAGGCCAGCCCCTCATCCATATTCAATTCATGGATGGCGTGAGCACTATCACGGGCAATACTTAAGGCGATGTTCGGAAAGCGGGTCGTGGCAAGCAATGCACAGTGCGGGCCTCCGACTTTAAAAGGTAGCGCGGACTCGATCTCCCACACGTCGTCGATGACCAGCAGCATGCGTCGCTGGCCTATCGCGGCCCGCAGGGCAAACGCACAAGCTTCGATGCTCTTCTCTTTTGCCCTCTCTGTGAACGGTAGCCCTGGTGCAGGGCTTGTGAATTATTGCTGAGAGGAAAGAGACTCCAAAATCTGGTACGATAGGCATTCCAAACCCACCTGTCGAAAAGAAGGAGTCTCTGATGACCTATTCTACCGCATTGCCACTCACCCTGCCTTCCTTGAGCAGTGATCGCCGTCAGCAGTTATTGGAAAAGCAGTCCCTGCTCAGTTTGTACGAAGTGTTGACAACCATCCCTGACCCCCGTTCCAAGCATGGATTGCGCTATGAGCTGGCATACCTGCTCGTCTGCCTGATCGCAGGCTTGCTCTGCAACTGTGACTCGACCTTGGCGATTGCCGCGTGGTGTCGTGATCAGCGCCATCTGCTGGTCCAACTCTTCGGCCCTCGCCGTTTTCTGTGCCCAAGCGACTCACTCTATCGCAAACTGCTCGCACGTTTGAGCGCCGAACAGATCGAGTACACCTTGGCTGACTGGATACGCCGCACCCTGCAAGCCCAACCAGATGATCCCATCGCTTTAGATGGCAAGACTGTTCGTGGGGCCAGAATGGCTGAAGCGTCCGCTCCCCATCTGCTCTCTTTCCGCACGCACCACAGTCAGGAAACCTTGTTGCAAGTCCTGGTTTCTGAGAAAACCAACGAGATCCCGATTGCCCAGCTTCTCTTGCCTTGCTTGCCTGTCTGTGGACGCGTTTTCACCGCTGATGCTTTGCATACCCAGAAGGATTTCCTCCGGTGTGTGGACGCATTAGGCGGAAAAACGGTTCTCACTGTCAAAAACAACCAACCAACGCTCTTTGCAGACCTGCAAACCTATTTTGCCGATCCCCATGCCTCCTTTGAGCAGTTTGCCACCCTCGATCAGCAGCGTGGACGCATCGAAAAACGGACCATCCGTGTGAGTACCGAGATGAACTCCTATCTGGTTGACTGGCCGCTTATCCAGCAGGTGGCTGAGTTGACACGAACCGTCACCATTCGCAAAACCGGACAAACGAGCCACGAGGTCGTCTATCTCATTACTCCCCTGACTCCTGGGGAGGCTGATCCATCCCGTTTACTCACCATCGTACGAGGACATTGGGGCATCGAGAACTCCTCTCATTTTGTTCGCGATGTCACCTTTGGAGAGGATCGTTCTCGTCTCCGCTCTGGCGATGGTCCACAGATCATGGCTGCTTTCCGCAATCTTGCCATCACCCTTATTCATCGTCAGGGATCTTCTCAGATTGCCGCCACTCGTCGCCACTTTGCCTCCCATCCTCTTCATGCTTTTCGATTGCTCCTTCCCAGGAGCTTTGCCCAGCAATAATTCACAAGCCCTGGCCCTGGTGCATTTTCACTTGACCTCTGAGGGCTTTGTGTGTATACTATATCCCCAGAAGGGCGGCTGGAGTCTTTTTTTTCACTTGACCCGCTTGAGGGTACTGAAAAGCGACTCAGTTGCTCCAGCACATCAGGATGGGGACCCAGACCAGCCCATAGCACCCCATCACAGAAGGTCTCAAGCACTCTGGGATGGTGCACCAGCGTCGCGACCAGAGCCGTTTTGCCCACACCAGGTAATCCGCTCAGTGCGACGCTTTTACCCGCACAGACTTGCGCTAAGAGGGTATCTAGCAGCTCCTGACGGCCCACAAGACCCCTGCCCTCATTTGGTAGAGGCGGGATCGTCGGGCCATATGGTAAAGACTGTGCTAACACCTGTTGTTCGATAACAGAGGGTACCGCTGGCGGTTCATAGCTTTCATCTCCGACAAACCCCAGTTCCTGCGCACTCTTGCCAAAGAGTCGACAGAGCCTCTCACGAAAAATTGGCTGTGGAGACGATACGCCGCGCTCCCAGCGACTCACATTCTTCTCTGAAGAGTCAATCTCCTCAGCAACCTTTGCCTGAGACCATCCCCGTAGCTCCCGTTCATGTTTGAGTCGTAGATTGGGCTTCATCTCAAGTCCCTCCTGGAGATAGCAAAGAGATTCTTACTCCTTATTGCTCGTTTGCCTCTGAGACTTTGCCCCAGCCACCGCCACCAGGAGAGGCGACCGTTAAGCGATCACCTGGCAGCGCACGGAAATGGACTTTCCCTGGGAGCAGCGTTTCCTGGCCCTCATGATACAGACGATTCTCCCCACGCTTGCCTGGTTCTCCCCCTTGCAATCCATAAGGAGGAAGCTGCCGTCTCTCCGTCAGCAACGTGACTTCGGTCGGCACCTCAAAGGTAATCTCGCGCAGTAAGCCATCACCACCACGCGCCGCTCCACAACCTCCAGAACCGTCGCGCAACTGATATTTCGTGATGCGCATCGGGTAGGCATATTCTAATGCCTCAACCGGCGTATTTAAGGTATTAGTCATGTGCGTGTGCATACCTGAGACCCCATCAAGCCCCGGGCGAGCACCCATACCACCACCCATGGTTTCATAGTAGGTAAACTGTTGTTGGGTACGTGGATCAGTACCGCCCGCCGCAATATTGTTCATCGTTCCCTGGCTGGCAGCAGGAATCACCTGAGGCAGGGCCTGGGCAAAGGCTCCAAAGATAACGTCGGTGATGCGCTGCGATGTCTCGACATTCCCCTGCGCTACCCCGGATGGCGGTCTGGCATTGACCACAGTTCCGCTCGGCGCAATGACGGTAACAGGGGCAAAAGTGCCATGATTCATAGGAGCGTCATCCGGCATCAAACAGCGAATGACATAGTAGGTTGCCGATTTAGCCACGGAAACCACCGTATTAATGTTCCCGCGCACTTGCGGACAACTGCCCGTAAAATCAACCGTGACATGGCATCCACGCACAGTCACCGTCGCGGTAATGGGAATGGTTGTATCATTGATACCATCGTCGTCAAGATAATCAGTGAACTGATAGCTACCATCCGGGATAGTCTCAATCGTCGCCTCAGTGATTCTTCTGGCATAGGCAATCAGTTCAGCAAAATGCTCCTCAAGCATCGCCAGTCCCCAACGATCTACCATTTCTTGCAACCGACGCACAGCAGTACGGTTAGCTGCAACCTGGGCCGCCAGATCTCCGCGCCGCTCATCTGGCGTACGCACATTGCGTAGCAGCAGAGCTAGAAGCGCACGATTTGGCAGACCCGCCTCCCACAGTTTAATCGGCGGAATGATTAAGCCTTCCTGGTAAATCTCGGTTGCCAGCGGCATCGAGCCTGGAGACATACCTCCAACGTCCGCGTGATGCGCACGGTTGGCGGCAAAGCCAATCAGCCTGGACTCGTCGGCTACCTGCACGAAGATCGGCGCAATCAGCGTGATATCTGGCAGGTGCGTCCCCCCCAGAAATGGATCATTTAAGGCAATAATGTCCCCCGGTGCCAGGTGATCGAAGGTGACGAGCGCTGCCGCCACTGAATCTGGCATAGAACCCAGGTGGACCGGAATATGAGCAGCTTGAGCAATGAGTTGACCGTGAGCATCGAAGAGGGCGCAAGAGAAATCTCTGCGCTCTTTAATATTCGGCGAGTAGCTGCTATGCGTCAGCACCACCCCCATCTCTTCGGCTATGGCAGTCAATGCGCTACGAAAGATTTCCAGGCTAATTGGGTTTACCACGCGTGTGTCCTTTCATTGCTCTTCTGCTCTTCAGTGAACTCGATGATGAGATTGCCAATCGCATCAACCCGCACGGCCCACGCATGAGGTACGACGGTGGTCGTGTCATACTGCGTAACAATCGCGGGTCCTGTAAAGGCTTCCCCAGGATGAAGGGCTGCACGTTCATAGACTGGTACCTCATGCGTAACCGGACCACTCGCATCGGCAAAAATGACCTTGCGCATCATGACAGGCTGTGGAGTTTGTTCCGCTACCATCTCTTGTCGCTCCAGCACGGGGCTGGCAACCACACCGCGCGCTTTGAGCCGCACATTGACCACCTGGATACGCTCGTTGGGATCGCTATAGCCAAATCTTCGTTCATGAGCTACATGAAAATTGTTCGCCGCTTGTACGATATCCCCCTCAAAAGGAATCAGCAGTTCGTATGATTGTCCAAAATAGCGCAGGTCGAGATAGCGTTCGATGACGATCTGGTCGGTAGAGACGCCTTCCTGCGCTAGATCACTGCGACCTTGCGCTTCTAATACAGCCAATGTAGATGATACCACATCCTGCGCCTCTTCTGTCAGCACCATCACCGTACGCACATAATCTTTCAGTGTGTCAGCAATCAACATACCAAGAGCCGAGAGCAGTCCCGGTGTAGCTGGGATCAGCACACGCGGAATACGCAACGCAGAGGCGAGTTCACACGCGTGCAATGGACCAGCCCCGCCAAAGGCCACAAGTGTGAAGTAGCGCGGATCGCAGCCCCTTTCAACGGAAATGACGCGAATGGCAGCTTCCATATTGGCGTTAGCAATGCGAATAATGCCCAACGCGGCCTCTTCAACGGAACTACGCAGACGCCGCGCGATACTCGCTATGACCGTCAACGCGCGCTCGACATCCAGAGGCATCGTGCCACCAAGAAATGCCTCGGGGATGAGCCGTCCGAGCACAACATGCGCATCGGTCACGGTCGCCTCGACACCTCCATGCACGTACGCAGCCGGTCCAGGGTCCGCACCCGCCGACGCAGGACCAACGCGTAACGCACCACCAAGGTCGAACCAGGCAATACTTCCGCCACCTGCTCCTACCGTATGAATATCGATCATGGGCAGTTTGGTGGGATAACCGCCGATCTTGCCCTCGGTGGTTTCGGTAATCGCTCCATCGACTAAAGCCACATCGGTTGACGTGCCACCAATGTCCAGCGTGATGATGTGCTCAATAGCGGAGGCTTGCGCCACAAACGCCGCACCCACCACGCCAGCAGCAGGTCCCGAGAGCAATGTGCGCGCCGCCTCACGGCGTGCCATCGTGCCCGAAATGGAGCCACCATTTGACTGCATGATGCGTAGCACGGTCCGCTCAGACAAAGCCTGTTCCAGTCGTGCCAGATAGCGGTCAATCAATGGTCCAATGTAGGCGTTGAGTACAACAGTACTTGTACGCTCATATTCCCGAAATTCAGGTATCACCTCGCAGGAGGCCGAGACATATAAGCCAGTTGAGCGGGCAGCCTCAACGACCATTTGCTCGTGCAGAGGGTTTGCGAAGCTAAATAGGAGCGAGATAGCTATCGCTTCAACGCCAGTCTCCTGTAAGCTTTCCAGCGCGCTTCTCAGAGAGACTTCATCGAGTGGGATCAAGACTTCACCACGCTCATTGAGCCGTTCCAGCACCTCCACGCGTCGTGCACGAGGCACGAGTGGAGGCATACGCTGGACACGCAGATCATAGAGTTTGGGGCGCGTTTGCCGACCAATCTCAAGCACATCGCGGAAACCAGAGGTCGTAATCAATCCTGTTAGTACGCCTTTGCGTTCGAGTACCGCATTCGTAGCGACAGTCGAACCATGGACAAGTACGCGCAGGTCTGCCATGACACCAAGCTCTGTCAGGCCGCCAAGGATTGCCCGTGATGGATCATCCGGCGTCGAGAGCACTTTGTGTACACGCAGTTTACCCTCCTGCAAAAGCACGATATCAGTGAACGTCCCTCCAGTATCAACTCCGGCAAGTATATTGGTCATAGTTTTTTCTCCTCCAGGTTCGAGCGCTGGTAGATTGTGGTGTCGGTCAAGTCTGTAATAAACATATACCCCGGTGAATGGGTAATGGCAACTTCCGGTTTACTTTCCATAATGACGGCCTGAGGGGTTACACCACAGGCCCAGAACACCGGAACCTCACCATCTTCCACGGATACCGCATCTCCCCAATCGGGATGTGCCAAATCTGCGATACCTAATGCCGCCGGGTCGCCAATATGTACAGGAGCGCCGTGAGCCAGTGGATACCGGCTCGTAACTTCAACCACACGATCTATCATCGCCGTTGCAATGGGTCGCATTGAAACAACCAGAGAGCCATGAAGGCGCGGAGTTGCAGTACAAGCAACCGTAGTCTGGTACATGGCGACATTCTTGCCTTGCGCAAGATGGCGTAGCTGGATACCACTTTCGATGAGCGCACGTTCAGCAGAGAAGGAGCAGCCGAGTAAAAAAGCGATGAAATCCTCCCGCCAGTATGATAGAAGCTTTGTAGGTTCCTCCACAAGTTGGCCTTTGTGGTACACACGGTAACGTGAGATGTCGACGCGTAGATCGGCATCTGGTGCCACCTTCATAGGATGGGGATTGCCGGGTGTAGTCACATCCAAAAGAGGCGTAGCTTGCGAATTATAGCGACAAAACGTTGTGAACTCTTCGGCCCAGGATTGGGGCAGGATGACCAAGTTCGCTTGAACGTACCCTAGAGCCATACCGGTCGTGGGGCGCTTCCACGCACCAGAACGGATCAACTGGCGAGCTTCTGCCGCGCTGATGTGTACATAATCCATGCTATTCACCTTTTCATTCCGAATAGAAGGGTCGGTCTGTCATGATAAAACTATACCTGATGAGCACTTGTTTCATAAGACCATATGGGGACCAGATAGGGACCAACTATTCGCAATCTTACGAAGCATCCTCGTAAAAGCGGACCGAAAGCCGCACACCTGGCTTATCCCAGTCAGAGGACATACCAGTATTGTACGCCCGCCTCTTTGAAGAAGGGATCGAGGCGGCAGGCGAGTTCGGCGAGATGATGACTGGGCACCTGTGGATAGAGATGGTGCTCCAGGTGATAGGTGAGTTCCAGGAAGAGCATGGGAATGATAGTGCCACGTAAGGTGTGGGTCTGCTCCAGTGGTGTCTCTCCGAAATCCTTGTGCGGAAGATAGACGGTCAGTAAGGGATAGACCCAACTGCCTATTAGCGCCAGGATAGCGTAGACGAGGATGGCAGGCATTGTCCTCCAGCAGAGGATGCCAGTAGTCACGACAATGACGGGCACGAACGCTTCTGCGATTAACCAGACGCGCTGTCCTGGTCGTTTTTTGTGACGCTGAAAGGCCCACCACCAGAGACGGTAGAGAAAAATAGGCCCATAGCAGATGGCACCCAGCAAACTGATGTGCGCCGGATAGCCCTCTGGATCTTCGTCTTCGTCGGCTGGAAAGTATTTGTGGTGCTGAACATGGGTCGTACGGTAGGCATGGCCGCTCTCTAGCAGAACTAATCCCATCAGGAAGAGCGCCCATTCTGTCTGACGCGGCTGCAGACCGAGCGTTCTGTGTACGACATCATGCGTAACAGTAACGACGGCAACAAAGATCAGAAAGACGATTATTGGAGCAAGCCACCATTGTCTCAAGGAGACAGCAATGCAGTAGCAGACAAGTCCAATGAATGGTCGCGCCAGACTGATCCAGCGCTGACGGCGCGTGGTCGTCAAAAGGTCGCTACCCAGATCATCGAGGCTGGGAATTGTTTGTGTAGAGAGAGTACGCTCCTGCATGAGTGATGCCTCCGGTAAAGAATGCGAAAACACGTTGCTGAGTATGCCTGCTAGCAGCATTACGAGCGACTTGCTCAGCAACAATTCTGCTACCAAGGATACAAGCGACCGTGCCAAGACCGGGCCAGGTGGTATCACCTGCCAGCCAGAAGCCGGGCATGCCTATAGCGTGCGGAATAGCCCGCTGGTTCGCGTTGGCAAGCGTCAGACGAAAGCCTCCCACGGCCCCACGTGGACGCGAGGTGAAGCGTTGGTAAGTCTGTGGTGTGCCAACTTCGTAGACCAGCGCGTGCTCCGCGAGATGAGGATAAACATGCCTGGCAAGCGTAACAAGTCTCTCGCCAAGCACCTTTTTTTGCGCCTGATAGCTTTCCGATGATAATCCCTTCCACGCATCCAGGGAGCAATGGGTTGAGATCATCACACTGCGATACCCTGCTGGAGCGCTCTCGCTATCGCCGGGCGCAGAAACCGAGATGAACATGTTATTGCCATCACCCAGCGGCTGTGCGTAATGCTGAAGCAATTGGTGATGAGTGAAATTGTGATCAGCAACTTCTGTCTCTGGCACGCCTAGAAAGACGACGACCGCTCCTCCTGTCGCGTTGACGTCCCTTCGTATATACGGATGCAAGGCACAGGCAACCTGCGTCGGTGCCAAACCAGCAGTCAACTCTGCAGGCAATGCGCTGACTACCTGTGCGGCATGGAACGTTCCCCGCTGTGTTGTGAGCAGAAAGTTGCCTTGCTCGCCTGTAATCCGCTGGACGCGGCAGCCAACGTGTAATGTACCACCCATAGCACGATAATGGGCAACGAGCTTTTGCCAGAATCCGCGCATCCCACCGTTTGCACGTGTCAGGCCCGCGCCGCGAATAGTGATGCCGAGTGCCGCATTGATCAACGGTGCCTGCTCCACATTGCTATGCACGGTGTCTTCGACCAGCATGGAGAGGAGTCCAATTAACGCACGGTCATCGCGCAATCCAAAAGCACCTAGCGCATCGGCCAGTGTCCAGTTGAGGTAGCGAACAAGTGGTAGATGCAGTAGTCCCAATGTACGCGTAGCATGGAACATACCTTGCATACTGTGGATCGGCAGTGCCACACCGTCACGGCTGGCCCGCCAGAAGACAAGCGCGAGTTGATCTAAAAAATGCCAGAATGCCTTGTGTGCCTGAGTATTTCCTAGCGCATTGAGCCGTTCGTTGGCCCACAGCGCCTGCTGCCGATGGAGCGTAACGACACGGTCCGGTAGCCAGGCGACATAGCCAGGAAGTTGTTCACCCGCGATAGGTGGCATGCCAATACTTGCCAGCCACTCATCACCGACACCACCCGTAGCAAAATCGACCAGTGTGGTAGCTCCAACGTCGAACGAGAAGCCTTTCCGGCGATAAAAGCCCGCACAACCCCCTGGTTGTCCGTGAGCCTCGTACACGATTGTTGAGAAGCCTTGCCGCTGCAAACGGGTCGCCGTCGCCATACCGGCTATTCCTGCTCCGATGATTGCCACATCCTCCATGAGCCGTATCCTTTCTGTCAGACGGGATACTTATTTCCTTGTAGAAGGATAGGGCTAAAAGCTATGGGGTGAAAGTGCGTGAGCCGATAAACGTGAAGGTGAGTCTACTCATGCATTTGCGCCTTATTACAGGTGCAGGAGAGAGCAATATTCCATATACATTTCATTGGCAATATCGATCATGATAGCCTGGATCTCATATTCTTCAGTTTTATCTTGTAAAGGACTGTCTTCTGAGTACTCCTTTACGATTTCTAACGCTTGTTTAGCATGTAAATATGCCTCTTTAATATCCGATGGAGGTTTTCCCAGTAGAGCTTTGGCAAGACCTTTATGAGCAGACGATTGCCACAAAGGACTCAACTTCTTCTCTGCTAACTCAAGCTGATCCCGATAATATTGGCAAGCTTGGGCATACTCTTCCGTCCGCAGTGCCAATTGCCCCAACTTATCATAAATATAAAGTTGTTTGAAAACGTCTTTCGATGCAGGATCAAGTGCCTGCTTATAAGAAATGAAAGCCGCACTCGTATCCAATCCTAGCTCTGCCAGATCAGCAAGGTAAATGTAAATGTTCTTGCTCATTCTCGCTATATGCAGTTTTTTAGCAAGATCAGGCTGCAGAGCAAGCTTCAATGCTGTCTCAAAATTTTTCTTAGCATCAGTCCTCTTCTCTGGATCATCTTTAAGCTGCAAGCCTTCTACTTCTAATAGTAAAGGATGAAGCTCCTCATCAGGATATCTAGTATATATATCTCTCATACGATCTACCCACTTACGGCCATCATTCGTATTGAGGTTTGCATAGAGGCTATAATAGGCATGAGTTATATAGTAGGCTATCAATGCAGCTTTGTTCCAGCGCTTCAAATGCCTTGCTCTGTTATATGCAATACGACTCAGGTGAATAAATTCCTTCTGATGCCTGTACCGCAACATAGCTGGGGCGATAAGACTCGTCAGATCCACAATCTGTTGCCGGGCGTTAGCATATATCCGAGACATAACGATGAGATCTTCGCCTATACCTTCCCAACTATTCAAATGGTCTAAAACTTCTCTGCCAGCGATATCTTCAAGCTCTGGATCGTATACAAGCTTTTTTTCTGCCTCATCAATGGATGCTTTGAATTGGATTAATCGATTTTTCTGAAAGTAAAGCGCCAGGTATTTAAATTTAATATCATCTGCTATACTGAAAAATATAGTTAATACTACCCCAACCCCTATTGCTACACATGCAAGAGGTACATATGGCTTCAAGACATCGGCGGATGCCGATATCACAGTATAGGCAAGGCTGAGAATCACTCCAAGTAGGGATAGCGCGATACTAATAACTTTCCGCTTCATTAACAGAAAATCCTTTTACTCCGCACCTTCTACGTTGCAACATCTTCAAATTGAGCCGAACTCTGGATAATTTCTTCAGGTACAATGATACCAAGCTCATTAGCAAGTTCCATATATTCACTCAGCATTCCCGGTTTCCGCACTAAACTATCTTTAATTGATTTTTGCGCTTTTTGCTTCTCCTGAACATCATTAGAGAGTCGAAAAACATTTTCGTAATCACGCACTATAGCATAGGATCGGAGTAAACTACCTTCTAAGTAAGCTAAACGCTTCTTCTTTTCTGCCACATCTTCAGTTTCTGGTGGAGGATTCTGGGGTTGCGGAGTATCTTTGGTTAACTCTGTGATCACTTTACGGATACCTTGCGCAACATTAAGGTATGCCACATTACGGTTTGCCCAGAGAGTGATCGGTTTGCCTCCCGTAGGCAAAGGCTGCAATTCGTCAAGTTGCGTTCCGCGCCAGCTAACAGGACGGACAATAACAGGGATAACTCGAACGTTCCCTGCTTCCTGCCTCTCCAAGGCACGTTGCACCTCATTTTCAATATCTTCGAAATGGGAGGAAGCTAAAAAGTCTGCGCTGATGAGTAAAAGAATGATACTGGCCTGATCGATATGTTGCTTAATCTGATATTCCCAATTACTTCCAGGTATAAACCTATCGTTATACGATGTGAAGATAAGTCCTTGTTTTTCTAGAGGCTGTAAGTGTTTCATAATCTCACTTGCGATTTTTTGGTCGCGGTGAGAACAGACAATAAAAACCTCTGTTTTGCTCATTTGAAGCGCCCCTATATCTGTCTTTCCTGTATAACCCTCATACAACTATATCACCCCACAATCACTTGACTATGTACCACTGCAAAGTAGATCAAAAATGAAGATAGCTCCTTACTAGCACTTCCATGTTGATCATACACACAAAAGCCGGAAAAGTCAACTGATTTAGCATGAGAGCGTCGCGGAAGCTCTCTTTGACATGCGCTTACGAAAAAGCATTCTGACCCGTCAGCGCTTGCCCAATGATCAGCGTATGCACATCATCAGTACCCTCATAGGTAAAGACCGATTCCAGGTTATTCATATGGCGACTGATGGGATATTCCAGCGTGATACCATTCGCCCCCAAGATAGTGCGCGCCTCGCGCGCCGTTTGCAAAGCTTCACGCACATTATTGCGCTTGGCAAGCGAAACCTGCACCGGATCAAGCAGCCCTTCGTCCTTCAAACGCCCAAGTTGGAGCGCCAGCAACTGAGCTTTGACCAGCTCTGTCGCCATGTTTACGAGCTTCTGTTGTACCAGTTGAAAGCTACCAATAGGACGCTTGAACTGGATGCGCGTCTTCGCATACTCAAGAGCTGTCTCAAAACATGCGCGAGCGGCACCGTTCGCGCCCCAGGCAATACCGTAGCGAGCCTCATTCAAGCACGAGAGGGGTCCGCGCATACCGCGCACGTTGGGCAACATATGCTCAGCGGGCACACGACAGTCCGCGAAGTGCAATTCTGACGTCACTGAGGCCCGTAAAGAGAGCTTGTGATGGATGTCCTGCGTGGTGAAACCTGGCGTGCCACGCTCCACAAGGAAGCCGCGAATACCATCCTCAGCACGCGCCCAGACGATAGCCACCTGCGCAATACTTCCATTGGTAATCCACATCTTCGTGCCATTCAGCACGTAGCTATCACCATCTCGTCGAGCACTTGTACGCATGCTACCAGCATCACTACCGGAATCGGGTTCAGTCAATCCAAAGCAACCAATAATCTCACCACGCGCCATACGTGGCAACCAGTAGAGTTTCTGCTCCTCCGAACCGAAGGCGAAAATCGGATACATCGCCAGCGAGCCTTGCACCGAGACAAAAGAGCGCAATCCACTATCAGCAGCCTCTAGCTCCTGACAGGCCAGACCATAGCAGACCGCGCTCAAACCGGCACAGCCATAGCCCTCCAAATGCATACCTAACAAACCCAGCTCGGCTAACGTGGGCACAAGTTCGCGCGGAAACGTCCCAGCCTCAAAATGCTCACCGATGATTGGCAACACACGCTCACGTACAAACGTACGCACAGTGTCACGTACCAGGCGTTCTTCTTCCGTTAGCAGGTGATCGACATTGTAGAGATCGGTCGCGGACGGCAATTGCGCCGACCGTTCAGCGGATGGATGAGCCATAAAACCCTTCCCTTTCAGAAGCATATATCTTATGGAATTTGTCCTTGCTCCGCTCATTATAACGCAAGCTTCTAGCTTCTGCTCTTTTCTATTCCGTTCCCGCCTCGCTCTGCCGCCGCTGACTGATATTGCTTTGCATTCATATGGGTATGAGTATGTGTTTGCTTCAGCATAGGAGTACCTTCACCCACAACTCCCATTCTAAGCAAACACATACTCTCCACTGGAGCTTCCAGCCTCTGATCTCACAGACTGAAGCTCCAGCCTCCGAAGCCTATGCTTCATACCATGGGACAATCATACCTCGGCCTAGCGTATGGCTGAAGAGATTGAAGCCCAGAAATGCTGGCGTAGCGTCCTTGCTGAGACCAAGTGACTCAACGTCAACCGCATGCACGACAATGTAATAGTAATGTTTCCCATGACCAGCAGGAGGTGCTGCGCCAACAAATCGAGCCATTCTAGCGTCATTTGGGAGCTGAAATGCGCCATGCGGAATGCCTGTACCCTTCTCATCCCCGGCCCCACGCGAAAGCTCAGTGACATTCGCAGGAATATCTACGACTGCCCAGTGCCAGAAGCCACTCGCGGTGGGTGCGTCAGGATCGTACATAGTTACGGCAAAACTTTTCGTTCCTTCTGGAAATCCACGCCATGACAGTTGAGGTGAAATATCTTTACCACCAGCACCGAAAATGCCGCTGACGCACGACAGCGGCATCTTCTCATGATCCCGCACACAACTGCTCGTCACTCCAAACGAAGGAACCTTCGGTAAGCTTTCATAAGGGTTGAAACCCATTTAAATTCTTCCTTTCTTAGAGACTCGTACTAATCAATTCGTAGACGTGCCTTTTATCATGTAACCCAGCGTCGTCTGGAAAAGCTTGCTCAAAATCCATATATGGCTGCTCCACCTCTTTCTTAACCTGGATATTGTATAATATGAGAGCGCGACAGACCTGAACATGATTTGCTCGGTGCAAAAGCAATGGAGCATTTCGGAAATGGGAAACAAGACCAGGACTTGCCGCCATCTCTTTTCCGAGCATCATTGCTGATTTTGCCCCAGGGGGTTTACAGGTGCTATCCACGTTCCTTGCCGCAAGTATGCCACGCGTGGAAAAGTTGCACAATTCCCGAAAAGAAACTAGTCTAAAATCTACTACTTTAGAGAGAATATGTTTATGAATAACGAACCGCGCAGAGTCGAACTGGCGCATTTTCTCCGCACGCGTCGCGAGCGTCTCTCACCATCCCTGTTCCAATTGCCTAAAGGAGCAAAAAGAAGGCGCACGCCGGGACTGAGGCGCGAGGAGCTAGCTCAGATTGCCGGAATCAGCCCCACCTGGTATATGAAACTGGAGCAGGGGCAAGAAATCCAAGTTTCAGTACAGGTGCTTGAGAGTCTTGTCCGCGTGTTCCAATTGACCACTGCCGAGCGTACGCATCTGTACGTGTTAGCACGCCAACAGCTTCCCCTGGTCGTCCAGAGCCATACACGACAGATCAGCGCAGACCTGCAAAGAGTGCTCAATGCACTCAATCCACATCCGGCTATTGTGCTAAACGAGCGCTGGGACATCGTAGGCTGGAATCAGGCAGCATCCCTGGTCTTTGTCGACTATGGCACCCTATCCGACTGGGAACGGAATCTCGTCTGGATTATGTTTACCCATCCCGATCAACGGACCCTCTTTGCTTATTGGGAATGCTGGGCCCAGCGGATACTGGCACTTTTTCGCGCCAGCGGTGGATATGGAGCGGGTGAATCCTGGTTTATCGAGCGCCGAGATCGCCTGATGCAGATAAGCCCTGAGTTCTCTATCTGGTGGAAAATGTATGAAGTGGGTGAGGCGCATATGGAGCAAGCGAGCCTTAATCATCCTCGGGTTGGCTCGCTCAAATTACAATTGACAGCCCTGCGCGTTGTAGATAACCCCAATTTGCAGATGTTTGTCTATACGCCACTGCCACAAATGGATACATCCCAGAAGCTGGTTACGTTGCAAGAAGAAAGCTGATCTGTTAGTAGTCTGTCACACAACATCAGCCCAAAGCTGGAGGCAAAACCTGCCCTGATTCTGGCTCCAGCTCTATTACCTATCAATGAACAGGGGTAATATCGCCACAAGCGACCGGGTCATCATCTGTTTGTGTGCTCAAATTGGTCATACGATGGATGTTTATGTACCAGCCACTCGCAGGAATAACGGACACGTTGGGAATAATCGTCGTTGTATGCGCATCTCCTGCCGCATTGGCAACAATGGGTTTGAGCGGATAGATAACTTTTCCCTGGCTGGCGCAACTCCCATAATGAATATGCGCCGCGTGCTTCGAAATTCGCCACCAACCCTTGCAACGAGACAACAACTGTCAATTGATTGTTATTCAATGTCAATTGTGCTGTTCCGCTGGCGGATTGACCAGGCGCAGCAGTACCCAACAACGTGGCCTGTACATCCTGTGGTGCTTTCGTTGAAGCTGCCGGGTTAACAATATCAGCACAACTAATCGATAAGCTTTGCTCCACGGAGGTCAAAGCAGGACCGTTATGCACACTTACATACCAACCAGACGCCGGTATACCCGTGGTTACGTCCTTAATTTTCGTGATACCATTGGCAAAACCAATGCCATCCGCCTTCACACTCCCAAGCGGATACACCTCTTTCCCGGCATTGTTACAACTCCCGGCATAGATACTGGTAGGATGAATGCTGTTCGCAGCCAGACCGGTCAGCGCTACATGGACCGTCAAGAGATGAGTCGCCGGGTTCCATGCCAATTCCGTTGTCCCGGTAGGCGTATGTTTCACAATCGCACTAGCTGCATTAATTGTAGCGCTGGTAGGCGCAACGTTTGTATTTGCCACGTTGTTTGAAGCACATGCCGCTAGAAACAGTGCTGCGGTGCCTATGCATAAGACAATCTGGACCATTCTTTGCTTGACAAAATATTTTGTAAGCATATCAACTCCTTTTACATATTTATGTCCCCATGCCCATAGTATAATTATCTGTCCTTGTAATGGCAAATTTATGTTTATTAATTTATAGGCCCTTTATATATTTTTCCATTATTTTGCATAAAGTAATAAAAACCGCATTGTCTATGTCGCAAAATTCCCCGCTCGTCGTCAGAGGACCTTTCACTCCGCCCAAAATGCGGTATAATAGGGAAGAATTCGAAAAAAGCCACCCTGGCGTAAAACCACTTGATATCTTCGGCATCGTTCCGCTAGAATAACTTGCACCAGAAGGTGTGAGAGGCGATGCTAGGCGGAATAAGCACTGAAAAATCAGATAAGAAGAAAAACTAAGTAAAATATACAGAAAGAGTGAACAGCGTGAGCGACCAGCAGCCTTGCAACTTCTGGCAAACGTTAGAAAAACCCATCTTTATTCTGGCCCCGATGGAAGATGTGACTGATACCGTTCTCCGGCAAGTGATTGCCCGGTGTGGGAAACCTGCGGTCTTTTTCACTGAATTTACTAATGTGGAAGGGATGTTTTCCAAGGGAGCCAAACACGTTGTTCATCGGCTGCAATATACCGAAATAGAGAAGCCACTTGTCGCTCAAATCTGGGGGTCTCACCCTGAGAATTTCTGTAAGGCTGCAAAATACATAAGAGATATGGGAATGAGCGCCATGGACTTAAATATGGGATGTCCGGCGCAAGGTCCGGTAAATAGGGGAGTCTGTTCAGGCCTAATTAACAATCGACCACACGCCAAAGAAATCATCGAGGCAACAAAGGAAGGGGCAGCAGGTCTTATCCCTGTCAGTGTGAAAACGCGCCTCGGCTTTCGGGCCATTGACTTTGACTGGATACAATTTGTGCTTGAACAGCACCCGGCAGTTTTAACTGTTCACCTGCGCACTGTTTCCGAAATGTCCAAGGTTCCCGCCCATTGGGACAGACTGAAAACGGTCGTTGAGATGAGAGATGCGCTGAGTCCTGAGACCTTGATTGTCGGGAATGGAGATATAAAATCGCTCACTGAGGCAAGACAGAAGGTTGCCGAAGCCGGAGCTGACGGCGCGATGATTGGCCGAGGCATTTTTGAGAACCCCTACCTCTTTGCCGATGTCACTATTCACGATAAAACACCGGAAGAGAAAATGCATCTGCTTCTTGACCATTTGCATCTCTGGCAAGAGACCTGGGGCACCAGAAAGCATTTTCCGGCACTACGTAAGTTCTTTAAGGTCTATGCCAACGGTTTCCCAGGAGCGCAGGACTTACGGATGCAACTGATGGAGACGGAAACGCCAGAGGAAACAGAGCGGGTTGTCAGAGCGTTTCTCCATGCACTTTCTTCCTGATGCCTTGTATATCATCTTGACGAACATGGTTTGCGGAAGCATAATCGGCCTACATGACTAACTACAACAGACCTTGACAAGCACCAGTACTTAACCCCACACTGAAAAGCAAGGTGAGGACCGCTTCGTCGAGTTGCGCAAACATATGGGTTGGTATCTGGGACATTTTCCTGAAGCAAAGCGCGTGCGCAACGAACTGGTGCACATTCATAGCCTTGCTGACGTTGAGCGGATCATCCAGGACGCACTGGACCACCCCGAACATTTCAGCGAGGAAGAGCCAGAGCTGACGGAAATACAGCGCGAAGAGGAGGTACGGGACCCAGAGCTTGACCTGAGTTGCGCACTAGACTAACACTCCCTCGAACTCGCCTACCAGCTTCTGAATCTCACGCAAGCGCTGCTCTGCTATCTCGACGTTTTCTAATGCCTGGGCTAAAATACGCGCCTCTAGTGAGATGTATGTCGCGGCGATATCAGGATCAATAGCGCCACCTAGTAGCTCTAGGGCGCGAGTTAGATTGCTTTCCTCAGCTTCGGTTGACATAGCTTCTTACCTCTTTACCTCAGAGAATTTGGATGTAACCAGCAGGACGACCTATATAAACAGCATCCTATCAAACACTAGCGCGCGCTCCATACAGCCTTCTACAGCTCATTACGTACACCCAGACGATTTGGTTACATCCAAAAGCACGATTTTCTACTTGCCCTCTGTGTCTACGTTCATATTACACTAGTTGCAAGCAAAAGCCAAAACTGGACTACCAACATTCCTACTCATCCACACAATCACTGTACCACTCTCTTCTCTCTTCACGCAAACGGCGCTTATATTAAAGTACTATTCCTCCGCTTTCGCGCTATTTCCAAACACCTGTTCAATAGCAGACAATACCGCTTGTCAGTTCCTCTCTCTATTATCATGTGCACAACTATAGTATAGAGCACATAATCGTAGAACAGTATAGGGTATGGGCAGGATTTTCCATAGGGTGCACACCTGATTCTCAACATAAGCTTTCCTGATGTACCACATAATCTCTGCACCGATATCAGGAAGATATACGCTTTTCTCCATCTACAAAAGCATATAATCTCAACAAATTCAATCATTAGAAAAGCTAAAAAATCGCTTAGAAAATTATAGAAGTGCTTTATTTATTGATTCTCTCCCTTTTAGTGTGTTATGATTTCTGGTGTGCTTACGTAGAACAAAGAAAAAGGTACTCACACGAAAGTATAGAATACGGCGTTATGTCGCCCATAGGCTACGCCGGATTGTTCTTCATGAGAGTAAATAAACAGGAAGGTACAAGGATATGCAACAGAAATATACAGAACATCATGCATCTGCAACAGTGAATGCTCCAGTTCATCAGGTTTATTCATTGTTCTCGCATTTCAACGATTTCCCCAAGTTTATGAGCTTTGTGAAGGAAGTAACCTACTATGACAATCAGAGAAGTCACTGGGTTGCCGAGGTCATAGGTCGCCATGAGTGGGATGCCGTCAATGATCAATGGGTTCCAGATCGGCAGATTGGCTGGCACTCAACAAACGGGCTGGATAACTTTGGCAAAGTCACATTCGAACCTAGCAGTGCCAACCAGACCAGAATCGATGTCTATATCGATTATAATCCACCCGCTGGCATACTTGGCGAGGTTGGCGAAAAACTCGGCGCTGGCAGCCGCTTTGAGCATGCCCTGCAGAATGATCTGGCCCACTTTGCCCGTATGGTTGATCAAGCCCCTGCTGGTGCGCTCGATCCCAATTCATCCAACTACCTGTTTCATGCTGATAGCGCAGCCGCGAAAGGATCAACAACTGAGCGACAAAATCAGACGATGACGAATGATCCCAATATGGCACAGCGCACGACGCCCGTAACTGATCGTGATCAGACAAATCGCTAGTTTTTCAAGCTCCTCAAGCGAGTGGTGAGAGCCTATCGGTTCTTGCCACCTTTCAGGGAGAAGGTAAAAGTGAAGACGCACGAGAAATTACATGCAAACTCTTGCATTGTTGGGAACATGGGTTCATGTTCCCAACGAGTTTTCCAGTGAAAAAAAGCATTTGAAATCTTCCCTACTTTGTACAGAGATCCCGGTAAGCCAGGCGGAGAGAGCCGCAATACTGCTGAGTAATGGGTTCAAACATCTATATTCGTCGCACAGAGCGCAAAAACTCTCGAAAAACTCGCCCGCTTGCCTTGACATTTCCTTGCGGATATGCTAAGATATAAGTGTTCCACAAAAAGGAACATACCAGAGAACACAACAGACTCTGGCACTGGGCAAACGGCCTGGCATAGGTAAACTGAAAAGGAGAGCCTTATGAAAAGACCGATGAAGAAACCAGTACGCTTATTTGGGATGGTGTTTCAAATTGACCAGGAGCGCCCGTAAATGCGGGCTTGCCGAGTCCCCTGAGCGTCTAATCTTCCTAGATTTCACTGCAACTCATTAAGAGTTTTGCGAAGGTCTCGACCACTATATCCGTCCGGAAGTAATAGGGGTAAACAGGGGAGATATCGCTGACCACACAAGCAAAGACTACAGTAATGTTATGTAGATGTGGACTCGGTTGACGTAATACGGGAGTTGTGAAGAAGAAAAAAACAAAAGCGGAATGGATACTTTATGCATATCCATTCCGCTTTTTGCTGTCCTAGTCCCCTAACGAGAGTACAGCCATAAACGCTTCCTGAGGGATCTCTACGTTACCAACTATCTTCATACGTTTCTTGCCCTCTTTCTGCTTCTCCAGCAGCTTGCGCTTGCGTGAAATATCACCACCATAACACTTAGAAAGCACATCTTTACGCATGGCCTTGACGGTCTCGCGAGCAACGACGCGTGAGCCAATAGCGGCCTGAATCGGCACTTCAAAGAGCTGACGAGGAATAAGCGAACGCAACTTTTCTACCAGCGCTCGTCCCTGATAATAGGCATTATCACGGTGCAGGATCAAGGAAAGCGCGTCAACCGGCACAGCATTGACCAGGATATCGAGCTTGACTAGATCCGATTCGTGATAGCCAGCAAAGCTATAGTCGAGTGAAGCATAGCCCTGTGTTCGCGATTTGAGATGGTCATAGAAGTCGACGATCAGCTCTGCCAATGGCATGCTATAGGTCAGTAAAACGCGTTCCGCCTCGATGTATTTCAAGTCCTTATACGCGCCACGCCGTGATGTCACCAGATCCATGATTGTGCCAATGTAGCGCGAGGGTGTGAAGATGGCAATGTCCATCCAGGGTTCCTCGATCTTCTCAATCTCACCAAATGAGGGCATATCAGAAGGATTATCGACCTCTACCACCTCGCCACTGGTCTTCGTGACGTGGTATTCGACGCTGGGCGCGGTCGCTAAGATATCCAGATTGTACTCGCGCTCCAGGCGTTCCTGGACAATTTCCATGTGCAGGAGGCCCAGGAAACCACAGCGGAAGCCAAAGCCGAGCGCATTCGATGTTTCTGGCTCGTAAAAAAGTGCGGCATCGTTGAGCTTCAGCCGCTCCAGGGCTTCGCGCAGCAGTGGATAATCAGAACCCTCAACTGGATAGACGCCTGCAAAGACCATGGGCTTCGCGGGCGCATAGCCAGGCAGAGGCGCGACCTCGCCCAGAGCAGCAGGTAGCGTTACGGTATCACCGACGCGACAGTCTTTGACATTTTTAAAGCCAGTCGCAATATAGCCTACCTCGCCGGTTGTCAATATACCCGCCGAGGTGAGACGCGGATGAAAATAACCTGCTTCCAGGATCTCAGCGCTACTGCCCGCTGCCATCATAGCAATACGTTCACCCTCACGCAGTCGCCCATCGACAATGCGTATATAAGCAATGACACCTTTATAGGCGTCATAGTGAGAGTCGAAGACCAGCGCGCGCAACGGACAGTCAACCGCGCCATTGGGTGGTGGTATCAGTTTGAGGATAGCTTCCAGGATATCCTGCGTCCCAATACCCTCTTTCGCAGAAGCCAGAATGCATTCCTCGCCGGGCAGACCAATCACATCTTCCACTTCCTGTTTGACTTTCTCAGGGTCCGCGCTCGGCAGGTCAATCTTGTTAATCACGGGGATGATCGCCAGGTCCGCTTCGAGCGCGAGATAGAGGTTCGCCAGCGTCTGCGCCTCGACGCCCTGCGTGGCATCAATCACTAACAGCGCACCTTCGCAGGCTGCCAGACTACGCGATACTTCATAGGTAAAGTCCACATGGCCCGGCGTGTCGATCAGGTTCAGTTCGTAGTCTTCACCGTTGAGCGCCGTATAGTGCATACGCACCGCCTGCGCCTTAATCGTAATACCCTTCTCGCGCTCAAGGTCCATCTGGTCGAGTGTTTGTTCCATCAACTCACGCTTAGAGACCGTCCCCGTGTATTCTAAGAGACGGTCTGCCAGTGTGGACTTGCCATGGTCGATGTGCGCGACAATACAGAAATTCCTGATATGTGCCAGGTCTGTCATGCAATAATTCCTCCGCACAATACCTCTTCTCCACGCTCACCACCGTAGAAGACAGCGGCCTGGCCCGGTGTGATCGCGCGCTGTGGACGTTCCAGGACAACATGTACGCGCTTATCCGCTAGAGGTGTCACCAATGCAGGTTGCTCGGTCGCCTTGTAGCGTACGCGTACGAGCGCCTCAAACGGCTGGTCCGGGACCTCGCCGCTGAGATAATGCATATTTCCAACGACAAACTCACGCTGCTCCAGGGCTACCGCTGACCCAACGATGAGCGCGTTCTGGGCGGCATCGATCTTGAGCACGTGCAACGGCTCGCGGGAAGTGAGGCCCAATCCCTTACGCTGCCCTATAGTATAGTAGGCTAAACCGCGATGGCGACCCAGCACATGGCCTTGCTGGTCATAGATAGGTCCAGGCTTCGGTATGTTGATCAATGGCGTCTGTGTCTGCGTAGCAGGCGATGAGCCAGATACAGCGCCAGCAGCGACAGGCTCAGCCACTTCAGCCGCCCTATCGGCAGCGTAGCGATCAATAAAGCCCCGATAATCGTTGTTCGCCACGAAACAAATTTCCTGGCTCTCGGCCTTCGTCGCTACCGTCATACCGCGCTCCGCAGCCATAGCCCGCACCTCAGGCTTGCTATAGCCACCTAGCGGGAAACAGGCATGCGCTAACTGGTGCTGGTTGAGCACATGCAGCACATAGGACTGATCTTTCTCAGCATCGACGGCACGACGCAGACGCCGCTTGCCAGTGACAGGATGATCATCGACGCGCACATAATGGCCCGTCGCCAGGTAGTCAGCATCCAGGGCCAGTGCTCGGTTGAGCAGCACGGTGAAGCGAATATGGCGATTGCAATTGAGGCAAGGATTCGGTGTGCGGCCAGCTACGTAGTCCTCGTAGAAGGTATCCACGATCCTGTCTTTAAACTCTTGCTCGAACGTTGACCAGATAAAACGGCATATCCAGCATGCGCGCCACGCGCCGGGCGTCGTCAACGGATTCGAGCGAGCAGCATTTATTTTGTACGACGCGCTCAACATCTCCATCCTCGATAACACCGGGTTCTGACCACAGACGCAGCATAATGCCAATTACCTCGTGCCCTTGTTCCTTGAGAAGCGCGGCAGCGACCGAACTATCCACGCCGCCGCTCATTGCGACGACTATGCGTGCCATGAGTATCCTATCCTAATCCTGTTTGTTTCCACTAGAGCCTATGCTTTTACTAGAGATACATAAGAAAAAAAGGCTCAGCCATCAATGGGGCCAGCCTTTGTCCTGTCACATCACGTCCGGGTGATAGCTAGTATTGTGCCCTTCTTGCCACGCTAAGAGTAGCACAGCCCTGCCAATTTGTCAAAGATCGTCCGGCAAGCATCAGGCCAGCCACAAAGGCAATAGAGAAGCAATTGCCGCGTATGCTATACTTTTGCTACGAGAGTAGAGATAGTAGGAAGGAGTATGTGGCATACGAGAACATGGCCTCGTCGGCGACGAGCTGCTTACAGTCTACCGCGATGGGATCATGGCGCTCTACGGACTTTATATGAGCGGTCATCCTCATCACGTAGAGGCTCTCTTGCCGCTCTACGCCACGCAGACAGCAGCGCTCTGTGAAGCAGGCAGCGCGTTCCTCCTTCCGGCGGCACGCCTAGTCAGTCTGGCCCAACAGTTAATCTGCGAACTAGCCACAGATCATGAAGACTTCGGTGTGGCGCTGACCGCTGGTCAGCGCGCCTATGACTATGCACAACTCGCCCGTGACCCCAATTTGGAAGTTGCAGCGCTCATCAAACA
Source organism: uncultured Chloroflexia bacterium (assembly GCA_963802635.1). GTDB lineage: Bacteria > Chloroflexota > Ktedonobacteria > Ktedonobacterales > Ktedonobacteraceae > CAVTLG01. Next base: position 261,852 of record CAWDJJ010000003.1, read on the forward strand.
AGGAAGTCTTGGCTTCCATCGACGTGATAGCCGACTTGCTCGCTGCGCCTACGACCAAGCCATTGCGCTGGTCCATGATGAGCGCGTGACCCCACTCCTACGTGGGCGCGCTTATGCTGGGGCCGCAGAAGTCTATGCTATGCGTGGAGAGGAGCAGGATGCACTTAGAGCGATGGGCTTTGCATATGACCATTTCCCAACGCAGCCAGAGCAGGACCCCGCCTATCCTTACCTCTATGCCAGCCGGTACTCCTTACATGTCTTTGGCACATGCCAAACGCAGCTTTTTCTGGGTTATCCAAAGGAGGCGCAAAAGGCACTGGAGACGCTAGAGCACGAAGGAAATACCGATGTGACAGAGGAACCAATCACTCGTCTGGACCTGCTCTACTATCAGATCGAGATCCAGGTACAGCAAGCCGAGCAGGAGGCTGCCCTTGCCACGCTCACAGAGGCTGCCCAGCTCGCACAGCACCTCGGATCGACGCTCTACTTCCGCAAGCTTGCCGCAATTTATCAGGCCATGCGCGCCCGCTGGCCGCACGACAAAGCAGTTCGCTCGATTGGCGAGATTTTCCTTTGATGTACACTCACTCAAGGGCACATTCACATGATCATTCCAGGTCAAGACCTGGAGGAGCAAAACAGAGGAAGCATAAACCCACGTAACTTACAACCGATAAGCATCCTATACACGGAACGTACGATAGCATTTCTATCTCACGCGCTTATTTCCAAGTGCGATTTTCCCTGTCTGGGCCACATCCTCGGCATACTGCAACAGAAAACCCTTGAAGGCACGTGCCGTCGCCGAGAGATTCTTCTCCTTGAGATGCACCAGACGCCACTGGCGCGTAATCGGGAAACCTTCAACATCCAGCATCACCAGCCGTCCCGTCTCTAGCTCCATATCAATGGCGACACGCGAGATTAACGCAATACCCAGACTGGCCGCCACTCCCTGCTTGATTGCACTATTATTTCCCACCTGCATACTCACCAGCAAGGGCAAGCCCGCGTCCCGAAAGGCATCCTCCAACGCCTCGCGCGTACCCGATCCGACCTCGCGCATCAGAAAATGTTCTCGTGCCAGTTCAGCAAAGGACACGTCCACACAACCAGCCAGCCGATGCGTCGGAGCCGCGATCAAGACCAGCTCGTTGGGTACAAATGGCGCGACAAAGACCGACGCTTCCGTTGGCACCTTCCCCATCAGAACCATATCGATACGGTTATTCACCAATGCATCAACCAGATAGCCACGGTTGACGACCTCTAACGTAATCTCTACATGCGGATACAACTCGTGGAATTTCCCCAGCAGCTTCGGGACCACGTACGTTCCGACCGTGGTATCTGCACCCACATGCAGATGCCCATGATGTGGACTACGCAACGCCTCCATAGCCTCTAGCGTCTCGTCGATCAGCGTAAAAATCCTCTGGCTATAGAGATACAATTCCTCTCCCGCTGGCGTGAGGTGGGTACGGTGTCCGATCTTGTCGAAGAGCTTTATCCCCATAGACTCTTCTAGCTGGCGTATCTGCGCTGATACTGCTGGTTGGCTGAAGTGCAGTTCTTTGGCGGCCCGTATATAACTACAATGTTTCGCTACAACCTGGAATGTTGCCAGTTGATGGAGATTCATAGTGTGCATTATCGCCTCCGAGAAGAGTTAGAACAGGATACTATATAGCTTATAGACCAGAACCACACTCTGTCAATAGCTTCCTTTTGCTTAGTATGCTTTCCTGCCCGTCCTGCACGCCGCTCCCTCCATACCTGATCACTATCCCATCATATAAATGTATAAGCAATTTGTTATACAATTATTCACAATCCTTAAAGCAAAAGCGTAGCACCTACGACTATGAGTATGTTACCCTTATTTCATGGTAGATGCAGACACCGCTGTCTCTGTACTTTCGACAGCACAACCAGTTCTTTCTCTCTGCCTACAGAAGAGCTGACGCCGTCTCTCCTACATCATAGCGAAAGGATACTACGTCATGATGAGCAATCAAGCTGCAAACGAACTTACAGCCTTGTGGGAAAGCGCACCACGCTGGCGAGGCATCAAACGTCCCTATACAGCACAAGATGTCGTGCGGTTGCGCGGTTCACTTCAGATCGAATACACGCTTGCGCGCAAAGGGTCCGAGCGACTCTGGGAGTTACTGCATAGCGAGCCTTATGTAGCCGCACTGGGCGCATTAACGGGTAATCAAGCCGTTCAACAGGTCAAAGCCGGTTTGCAGGCTATCTATCTCAGTGGCTGGCAAGTTGCCGCCGATGCAAACCTGGCCGGGCAGATGTACCCCGATCAAAGCCTTTATCCATCCAACAGTGTTCCTCATGTTGTACAAAGAATCAATCAGGCACTACAGCGTGCGGACCAGATTGACCACGCTGAGGGCCACGATGATACGTACTGGTTTGCTCCCATTGTTGCAGATGCTGAAGCTGGCTTCGGGGGACCACTGAACGTCTTCGAGATGATGAAGGCAATGATTGAAGCTGGTGCTGCCGGTGTCCACTTTGAGGACCAACTTTCATCCGAGAAAAAGTGCGGACATATGGGCGGCAAGGTGCTGATCCCTACCCAAAACGCGATCAGAAATCTTGTCTCCGCGCGTCTTGCCGCTGATACCCTGGGCGTTCCTACGATCCTTGTCGCACGTACTGATGCCAACGGCGCTTACCTGCTTATGTCAGATAGCGATCCAGCAGATCAGCCTTTCCTGACCGGCGAACGTACGGCTGAAGGCTTCTATAAAATACGCGGTGGACTCGACTCAGCCATCGCTCGTGGCCTGGCGTATGCCCCTTACTGCGATCTCATCTGGTGCGAAACATCCGAACCGAACCTGGATGAGGCTCAGCGCTTTGCCGACGCTATTCATGAGCGCTTCCCAGGCAAGCTGCTAGCTTACAACTGCTCTCCATCCTTTAATTGGCGCAAGAAACTTGACCCGGACACCATTGCCTCATTTCAAGAAATACTGGGCAAGATGGGTTACGTGTTCCAATTCATCACTCTGGCAGGCTTCCATGCCCTCAACTACAGTATGTTCAATCTCGCACTGGATTATGCAAAACGTGGTATGACCGCATACTCGCAGTTGCAGCAAGGCGAGTTTGCCCTCGAAGCAAGCGGCTACACAGCTACCAAACATCAGCGCGAGGTTGGTACAGGCTACTTCGACGAGGTGGCTCAGGTGATTGCCGGAGGCGCTTCATCGACGGTTGCTCTGAGTGGTTCAACCGAAGAAGCCCAGTTCCATTAGAGAGACCATCCCTTTCTGTGATCTGATAGAGATGCTTCCAAATCTTAGTAGTATAAAACACATCGGGTAGAAGATGTGCAGGGATGTGATGTATCATCTGCCGGAACTGCGCCATTCATTTTATTGTTCATACCCTGGCGTGGTGCTATGAACAATAAAATGAATGGTATCTGGTCAATTCCTTGCAACTTGTCCTGGAGCAACAAAAGGTATCAATGGGAAGGAAAGAGAATGATCAATTCAGCACCAATACAGTATGCGCAAGGGATAACTATCAGCGGCGCAATATCCCCCAGATCTCGCAGAAATATTGACTCCTGAGGCCATGAATTTTGTGGCGCAGCTCGCGCGCACATTCGAGCCTCGGCGCGCAGAACTGCTCCAGAAAAGAGCACAGCGCCAGGCTGAACTTGATGCAGGCAAACTACCAAAATTTCTTCCTGAAACCGCATATATCCGTCAGAGTGAGTGGACGATTAGTCCTATACCCACCGATTTAGAAGATCGCCGTGTCGAGATCACCGGTCCGGTCGAACGCAAAATGGTCATCAACGCACTCAACTCGGGAGCACGCGTCTTCATGGCCGATTTCGAAGATGCCCACGCCCCTACCTGGGAAGGCACAATTGAGGGTCAGATCAATCTGCGCGATGCCGTCAGGCGCATCATTACGTTCACCAATGCTGATGGCAAAGTATATAGACTCCAAGAAAGAACTGCAGTGCTCTTTGTACGCCCACGCGGCTGGCACCTCAATGAGAAGCACGTGCTGATTGACGGTCAACCTATCTCAGCAGGTATCTTCGACTTTGGTCTCTATCTCTTCCATAACGCAGAACAGCTCAAAGCACGTGGTACCGGACCATACTTTTACCTGCCAAAGTTGGAGAGTCACCACGAAGCGCGCCTCTGGAACGATATCTTTATCCAGGCTCAGCAAGCACTGGGCATACCACGTGGCACGATCAAAGCCACAGTACTCATTGAAACTATCCTTGCCACATTCGAGATGGACGAGATCCTGTATGAACTGCGCGAGCACTCGGCGGGTCTGAATTGCGGACGCTGGGATTACATTTTCAGTATCATCAAGAAGTTTCGCCATATTCCTGCATTTACCTTACCAGATCGCTCGCAAATCACGATGACAACACACCTCATGCGCTCTTATTCACTGCTCACTATCAAAACCTGCCATAGTCGTAATGCACATGCCATTGGCGGCATGGCAGCACAGATTCCCAACAAGAATGATCCCGTCGCCAACGAGGAAGCGCTCAGCCGTGTGCGTGCCGATAAAAAGCGCGAGGTGATGGATGGACATGATGGTACCTGGGTTGCTCACCCTGGCCTGGTGTCTGTCGCGTTAGCTGAATTCAATGCGATCATGCACGATCCCAACCAGATTGAGCGGAAACGTAAAGATATCTATGTCACCACAACAGACCTGCTGCAGGTACCCGACGGCAGAATTACCGAGACTGGTCTGCGCAACAATATCAGCGTGAGCTTGCAATACCTGGCATCGTGGTTAGGAGGCTCCGGCTGTGTACCCATTAACAATCTGATGGAGGATGCAGCCACCGTCGAAATCGCGCGTGCACAGATCTGGCAATGGGTTCACCATCCTGATGGCACGCTGAGCGATGGGCGCAAGGTCACACTGGCACTATTCCACCAGTTACTCGCCGAGGAGTTGGCAAAATTGCTCACGGCAGCCGGGACGCAACACAAGTATATCATACAACTGGGCAACGCAGGACAAATCCTCGATAGAATCATCAGTGATGAGCAGTTCGTCGATTTCCTGACATTACCAGCATACGAGTATCTATAATCAGCTAAAACACTCTCTTGCACATGCTTGCGTTTTCTGATATAGTACCGTCACAAGAATTTGTGTGGATTCGGTCCTCAATTAAGTATGTTTGAACACAAAAAGGAAGGCAGTGTGCAATAATGCCCAAGAAATCAACAACGGCGCGCGCTGCTGCGCAACGTCAAAAGTCTCGAGCGCAGAAAAGCATTGAGCTGGTGCGTGCGCAGGCTGCAGAAGAACAGGCACAAGAGGAAGAGGAGAGCGCAGTTCACGTAGCAACGGCAACAGCGACAATTTCACCTGTATCCGAATCAAAGTCGGAAACTGCGAACTCCTCTGCTGCTACTGCGCTCAAAGGTAGCGCAGCAGCTCGTATTGCCGCTCGTCGCCAGGCTTCTCAGAAAGCGCCGCAGCGTAGCTCAGCTGCTCTGATTACCCCTGAACATTTTGCCTATGTGCGCCGAGACTTGATGATGATCGCGTCTCTCGCTGCTCTTATGTTCCTCATTATCATTATCTCCTACTTTGTACTTGCCAGAGGCATTTAAGGGGGCAAGACGAGAGTAGCATTGACCTTTGTAGCAGCCTTTTCAGGGATCGCGCAAACAAAACAAGAGGCACTGAAATTACCGTTATCAGTGCCTCCGTGTTTTACGCGCAAATGCTTTATCGTCAGGGCAGGTCGTAATGTAATGTCCCGCGTAAAGCTAGATAGAGAAACCGCTCTTAGTGAGCGAGAGGACCGGTTCCTATGCCCGCAAGGACGCCATGACGATGCACTTCGGGAATCGTGACACCTAAGACGCGCTGCATCGCCATCGTATGGCAGCAGTCACCCCAATCATGAAAGAAGCGGCAGGTACACTGCCACTCACCATCATTGTACATGGTGGTATGGGTATCGTTCTCACCCTGGAACTTCGCTTCGAAGCGTGTGAACTGTATGCGCTCTGGCTCTTCAGCATACCGCCGGGCTTTCGCAATTTTGTTAATCATACTTGAATTCATGATCGCACTCTCCTTATAGTCTAGCAACCACTTCGTACCACTTACCGATTATCTTTATACACGAACGACATAGTTCATGCCATATTCCATCGATAACTCGAAAAAGAGATCAGCTTCCTCCTTTCTGTTGAAAATAGCCGTCCATCGCATTGATTACGACAGACAAACCGTGGCCCAAACAATGAAGATCAATCAATGAGCCCGCAAAACCAGAAACTGGGTTGCCAGGATGAAACTAAAAAAGCACCAGGGAAACTGTCATCCCTAGTGCATATATCCATGATCAGTGTCAGTCTCAGCAGCAGTCATTAGCAACGGTAATGCCTTTTGCACTTCTATTGAGACTGAACACATAAGCATTCCACCTCTCGCTCAGTCGTAACTGAGCTGAAATACCTGTGTCGCCATCGTATCGTTTAACCTACCAATGGCATACAGGTCGAACGTCTGAATCGCGAATGTCTCTTACTCTTGGACAGAAGTATACCATAGAGATAAGTGAAAGTCCACCCTTCAAGACACCAATACGTGCTTCTTTTCCACTGTATCATTATTGTGATATGCATGAATGTGCGCCATTTGCACTCCTCCACAAACCTCCTCGTATTTTTCCTCACAATAGTTCTGTACTGTTTTCCGCCTTTGGCAGGGGGGGTAAGTATTTGAGATCGGAAAAAAGCGGGCAGAAAAAAGTGAGGAAAGCAAACGTTCAAGCGTGATGAGGAGCGGAGGAGTGCAATCGGACCTTCGATCTTCGCATGAACTCTGAGGAATTTGAGCATATTTCCTACAAAGCTTTGATGCAGCAACCCGCACTACAAGCCTACCAAGAGCGGGTAGGAGTAGAACATTTTGAGGCTGCGCTCTCTGACATTAGATAGCCGTCCACAAGAAAGCTCCAGCGAGGCTGTTTCTCAAATGCACTCCGAATGTTTTGTTCTCTTGTCAAAAGCTTTGTTTTCGAAAGAGGCGGATTATGATACTATTAGGATACCCATAGACATTCAGAAACGCAGCTCCCGCTACTAGAAATGTGCTAGGGCACATTTCTCATCTGAATGCAAGGCAATATAGAACAGCAAGGCCAGTATTTTGCCGAGGCTTAAAAAGCTGTACGAAACAGCAGTTCTACAGGTTGATAATCTCTGGAGTTGATGATGTCCAACACATTTAATGAACTTTATGGTGACTTGCTCAACGAGGTTTTTCTGGAACGAGCACGGCAGCAGTTGGAGCAAGGCGTCGATGGTATCGCTTGCGCGGATGCTTACGCCGATCAGGGCAAACCTGATTTTGCGCTGGCGCATCTGCTGCTAGCCGACGCTCCTGACGAGGTGAAACAGACTATCCTGGCGCGCTCGTACGAGCAACGTGCGCTGATCTCCGATGAGAAAGCCGAGAGCTTCGCGCAACAATATCACCGCCCTTTTCCGCTGGTGAAGCTGGAAGCCCAGAAAGATCGTATGTCAGCTCAGCAGGTACGGCAGGGCAAGCGTATACACAGAGGCGGCAAAGCATTAAATATCGGGTAATGTATGCACGACAGATCCAGAGCAATACGCGAGACGGGCCTGCGAGATATCTCTTCGCCTGACCCGTCTCATAGGAGCCTTATTCTGTCTCATCCGTCGTAGCAACATTTGATTCCTCAACATCGCTGCCAGCTTCAGCGTCGACGAGATCAGTAGCCAGAGCATCATCGTCCCCATTCTGCTCCTGCGGCTTCTTACCATTTGTCGTTGCCACAGCGACCACCGTATCGCCTTCAGCCAGGTTCATGAGCTTCACACCCTGGGTTGCGCGCCCAGACGTTTTAAGATAGCTCACATCGGTACGGATCACCACGCCACTGGCAGAGATAATCATCAGATCGCTATCCAGTTCAGTAATCGTGCGAGCCGTAGCGACATGGCCGGTTTTATCAGTCACCTTCGCCGTAATCACACCACCACCACCACGATTATGCAGCGGATAGTCCTCGATAGGCGTGCGTTTGCCAAAACCGTACTCGGTCACAATCAGCAATTCACCATCCAGGGCGAGATTGAATGAGACAACGGTATCGCCTGCACCCAAACGAATACCACGCACACCTCCACTGGTACGCGAGGCTAAGCGCAAATCGTCAACACAGAAGCGTATGGCCTGGCCCAGTGTCGTAATCAGCAGCACATCATCACCAGGGCGCGCCATTTTTGCGCCAATTAGCTCGTCATCATCCTCCAGGTTCATCGCAATCAATCCCTGACGACGCACCACCTCGAACTCGCTCATAGAGGTCTTCTTCACTTCACCTTTTTTGGTGGCAACAATCATCAGATCATGACTCGATCCCTTGGGGACTGCAACGATGGCAGTGATCTGCTCGCGCTGCTCAATCGAGATCAGGTTAATCAGGTGCTCGCCCTTGGCCGTACGACTCACATCGGGTAACTCATACGCCTTCAATTGGAAGACACGGCCACGATCCGTAAAGAAGAGTAAGCTGTCGTGCGTATGTGTCACCAGCAAATGACGCACAGTATCATCTTCGCGCGTTACCATACCGGTAACGCCACGACCACCACGTCGCTGCGCGCGATAGGTACTTGAAGGCAAACGCTTGATATAGCCCTTCTCAGTCAGCGTCACCACGGCTTCCTCATTGGGGATAAGATCCTCGTCCTTGAAGTCGCCAGCCTCCGCCTCAACGATCTCAGTGCGCCGAGCGTCTCCGTACTTTTCCTTCAGCTCTTTGAGGTCCTCTTTGATCAGGTGGCGGATCTCATTAATGTCGCTGAGTAGCATCTGGTAATAGGTGATATTCTTGAGCACATCTTTGAGTTCATCTTCGATTTTCTGGCGCTCCATCGAGGCCAGGCGGGCCAGGCGCATATCCAGAATAGCCTTCGCTTGTTCCTCCGAGAGACCAAATTGCTGCCGCAGACTGATAAGACCATCTTCATAGGCGGACCGCGACTGACGGATGGTAGCGATCACCGCATCCAGGTTATCCAGAGCGATTTTTAAGCCCTCCAGAATATGCTTGCGCGCTTCGGCTTTCGCCAGCTCATACTGCGTACGGCGCGTAATCACAATTTCACGATGGGTAATATGATGCTGCAAAAACTTTTTCAGGGTCAGCGTATGGGGCTGCCGATCCACCAGGGCCAGCATATTGGCGTTAAAGGCAGCCTGCATAGCGGTGTATTTGTAGAGCGAATTGAGCACGCTATCGAGATTGGCATCGCGTTTCAGCTCAATCAGCATGCGCATGCCCTGCCGGTCGGATTCGTCGCGTACGTCGGCGATACCGTCCAGTTTTTTGTCACGGGTCATCTCGGCGATCTTCTTGACCAGTTCGGCCTTATTTACCTGATAGGGCAGTTCTGTAACGATGATGGTCATACGACCACGATCAGACTCCTCAACGTGCGTGCGTGCACGTACAACGATACGACCACGTCCATTTGCATAAGCGTTGCGTATGCCTTCTCGTCCCTGAATAATCCCACCAGTAGGAAAATCTGGACCACGAATGATACGCGATAACTCCTCAGTCGTTGCTTCAGGCTGGTCAATCAGATAGCTAATGCCGTCGCACACTTCAACAATATTATGTGGAGGGATGTTGGTCGCCATACCGACGGCGATGCCAGTGGAACCATTGAGCAAGAGATTAGGCAAGCGGGCCGGTAAAACCGTTGGCTCATCGTTCTGGTTATCGTAGTTGGGCACAAAATCTACCGTGTTCTTATCGATATCGCGCAAGAGTTCATCGGCAATGGCCGCCATTTTCGCCTCAGTATAGCGCATAGCCGCTGGGGGATCATCGTCCTGCGGCCGAAATTGCCTTGACCCAGCACCAAAGGATAGCGCATTGACCACCATTGAGCCATACGCACTAGAGAGTCATAGACAGCAACATCACCATGCGGATGATAGCTCTTCAACACCTCACCGACGGTACCTGCACATTTACGAAATTGTTTGGTTGACTGGAGACCCATTTGTTCCATGGCATAGAGCACACGACGATGCACAGGTTTTAGCCCATCTCGCACATCGGGGAGCGCGCGAGCTACAATGACGCTCATTGAATAGTCGAGATAAGCATCTGACATTTCTTTGACAATATTTACTGGCCTGATATTGCCCGGTTCCATAATTCATCCTCATCAAAAAAAAGACATAGCCTGAAGACGGTAGCGGATTGAAGCATTTGCAATAGCTATGTGGAGGGGTCTTAGAAAATTTGATCCTACCTGTCTTATTATACCACAGTGGGAGCGCTTTTACGAGTAGAGGAGCGGCAAGCGCATGCCAACATTCTCCTATAAATCCCCCCTATTTTCTTAGCAGTAGAGGCGCTATTTGGGCCATCGTGACACAAATGCGCGCAAAATTGATGGGCAATCCTCTATGTTTTGATGGGAAGCTGTGGTATGATTAAATGCAGGAACGGGATTTAGAGGGAGAGAATCCGACACGACAAATCGCCAGAGAAGCACGGAGCGCTTAACGGCCTCTGGTGACATAGGGGAGATTTCAAAGTTATGTTGTCATTGTCTGCAGAACAACAATGCTTTTATGTAGCCATTCTCGCGTTCATTGTCGTAGGCTTTCAACGCGGCTGGCGACGAGAGCTTGTTTCGCTCGTTTTTGTGCTGCTAGCCTTCTTCCTGGTAAAACCTACCACCAGCACGCAGGTCGGAAATTTCCTGGTGCTCCTGGGTAGCGTGCTTAGTTACTTGCTGAGTGGTGGGAAGAATGCCATTACACAAACGCAAGCGCCAAACTTTCTTGGTGGAACGATAGGCTCCCTGGTCATTTTTGTGTTGCTCATAGCGCTGGGATATTATCTCGGGAACCGGGTATTCCCCAGACCATCAATGCCACACGAGCGTTTTATTGGTATCGTGCCAGCCGTCATTTCAGGGGCATTTATCATTTACTACCTGACCAACTATTTTCCCAAAAATGCCGCAGGTCAACCGTCAGTAGCATTAAATCTCGACTCGTTGAATCCGACAAATTTTATACCGATCATTTTTACCATCGGCATTGTTGCACTGGTTATCGCGCTTATTGCAGCACGATCCAAAAAGCGGCCCCAAAGAAGTAGGATATGTTCATATTGCCTTGCATTCAGATGAGAAATGTGCCGCAGCACAGTTCTAGCCACGAGAGTGGCGTTTCTGAATGCCTATGGGTATCACACAATAGTGACTCTGCTGGATTGACACGTCGAGGTGACACGCATGGCTAATACGTCGAAAAAAGCGTCCTCTCCCAAAGCTAAGAGTTCCTCGGGTACAAATCGTACGCTTTTTGGTTTGCAAGCATTCAAAAGTGGAAACCGTCGTATGTGGCGCTTTTCTGGGCAACAACCAGATGAAGAAGTGCGTATGGTGGTGCGCCAACACTGGTGGTTCTTGTTCATCAAAGCATTACCCTTTATTGGGTCTGTGATCGCCCTTTTCACTATTTTGGTGACATCTATCGCCGTGCCATCATTGAACACGCTCTGGTATCTGCTAGACATTTCAGGCTCTCTGGCGGTAGTAGCAACAGGCGTCTGGTTTGCCTATAAACATCTCCTGTCCTGGTGGTACGAGACTTACATCATTACCAACAAGCGTATTATTAACGCGCGCGGCCTGCTGGAACCAACACGACAACAAACACCCATCGATAAAGTGCAACAGGTAGGCGTCGGCGTCGAAAAGCTGTTGGGGCTACTGCTGGGTTACGGGACCGTCCATGTCTACCTGGCGGGTGGCGATTTCCTCATTAAGGATATACCAAATCCGAAAGAAGTGAGAGATGCCCTTCAGGGTATCACCGAAGTTGTCAACTCCGGTAAACCCAAAGAAGCACCACTGCCAGTGCCACATGATCCCGAAGTTGTACACGTCCTGGAAGCGCTAGCTAAAGAGAAACCAGTACCAAAATTGCCAGATGCCGACGAAAACCTACCGCTATTACGCGATCCCAACCGCTTCCGTGGTCCCCGGCGCACCTTTGGCGGCATTCTACGCATTCCCTGCGATGTTCGCTATATGTCCGGCGAGTATACTGTCAAGTATATCCAGCGTTCGCGCTATGTCTTATGGAGAAATTGGCTCGCGCCAATATTGTTGCTATTGATAGTCGTGCCAACGGCATTTGCCGCTCCAAGCCTCGGCTGGGTGCCTTTTATATCGCAGTCCTGGTGGACATTTATGGGCATCATGGTGCTCTTCCTATTGGCCTGGATCGGGCTTATCTATGCCAACTTTGTCGATGATGTCTATATTCTGACCAACCGACGCATTATCGACATTCAACGCTTCTTCATCTTCTTTAATGAAGACCGCAGAGAAACCGAGTATAAGAATGTGCGCGATATACGGGTGAAGGTCCCTAACCTGCTTGAGCGCTTCCTGGATATCGGCAATGTGTATGTAGAGACGCCCGGTAGCTCTCCTGATATTGTTTTATCGAATGTTGATCAACCATTTGTGCTGCAAGACGAAATTCTCGGCATCAAAACGCATAAAGACCGCGAAGATAACGCCAAAAAAGAGAATTTAGAAAAGAAGAACATGAACAAGTGGTTCGCCACAGTGATAACAACGTTGGAGAACACGGCAAAAGGTAGAGGAACACCAAATCTGCGGGAAATGGATTTACTCACAGCCCTGGCCTGCGTACAAGAGTATGGGCTTGATTTGACAGTCTGTGGCGAAGCAGTCGACGATCCTGATATACCACCAGGACATGTTATACAACAAGTTCCTCCTCCGGGCACGGTCATGGAAAAAGGCAGTAAGATAGAGGTTGTCTTGAGTAAAAGGCCGTCCCTGGTTGACCAGATCTAATACCCCTACCCGTTTGTCCTACAAGGACAGAGGGCCAGAAAACCGACATCGCGTTATACAATGCCGGTTTTCTCGTCTGCTTCTTGTATGCTCGCGTTACCTTGATCCGACACGCGTAAGCAAAGCAATACACTCGATGTGGAAGGTCTGCGGGAACATATCGACTGGCTGGGCAGAAACGAGCCGGTAACGACCACTCGCGCACAACGTCGCAATGTCACGAGCCAGCGTGCTGGGATCACACGAGACATAGCAAATGGCACGAGGAGCCATGACCTGCAACGCCTGTAACGCCTTCGGATGACAGCCTGCACGTGGAGGATCAACCAGAGCCAGGTCAATGCGCTCCCGCCGGTAGTGCAACTGACCGAGAATACGCTCCAACGTTCCCTCTAAGACGGTAATATTGTTCTGGTTATTCAAAGCAGCACCAGCACGCGCATCCATGACGGCACTCGGCTGCGATTCAATAGCGAGAACACGCGCGGCATTGGAAGCCAGGAAGGTTGAGAAGAGACCAACTCCACTATAACCATCCAGCACAATTTCCGAGCGCTGTGGTTCTAGCATAGACAGGGCACGCTCAACCAGCACAGTGGTCTGAAGCGGATTCACCTGGAAGAAAGAATCAGCAGAGATACGGAAACGACGCCCTAGCACGACGTCCGTCAAATACTCCTGACCGGCAAAGACACGACCATAGCGTCCACCAACGCGCTCGATGATCACTCCCACAATGCCAGGAGCGATAGTCATCAATTCTTGCGCCAGTTGATGAGGATTTTCGATCTGGGAGCCGGGGCGCGCACTAATAATCAAGAGCGTGGGTACCGCTTTAACCGCGTTGGGAGCTATACCCGTCAGTGTGTTACTGACAGCTCCAACGGCCCCACGTATCGTGACGCTCTGAATCATCTCACCAAGAGAGTCGCCAAAATAATCGATGAGTTTGCGACGCACCAGTTGATAGACCTGATCAAGCGCCGGGTGTAACAAGCCACATTCATCAAGATCCTGGACCTCATGGCTATCCATCAGCTTGAAACCAATCTCGCCAGCAGATCCAACAGCAAATACAACATAATTGCGATAGTGCCACGGTAAAACGTTTGGAGGCATACCAATCGTTGGATGAACCAGCGCGTCTGGTTGCTTGCCAATACGGACAAGCAGACCGCGCACAATATGCGCTTTCCACGTAAGTTGAGCGGGATACGCGATATGTTGCCATTGACAACCACTATTAATGAGAGCTGGATAGGCTAACTCAACGCGTTCAGGTGAAGGTCGCAGGATCTCCACCAGATCGGCACGAGCGTGTCCACGGCGCTCCTCAACAATTTCAACCCGCACCCGTTCTCCCGGAATTCCCTCCAGGGACGAACAACACACGTCCCTCATAACGGCCCACGGCATCGCCTCCGTAAGCTAGATCAGTAAGTTCAACGTCAATGCTCATGTTCACCTCAGCGGCAGTCCGCGACATTCCACGTCGTTGATGTCCGCCCCATCTTTCCAGCGTTTTTGTCCATCACCCATATGCATTCAAAAACGCAACTCTCGTTGCTAGAACTATGCTACCGCATAGTTCTCATTTGAATGCAAGGCAATATATTTCTGTGTATAATTTAGAGAGTCCCAATCAAAAAGCTACATAAGCCAAAAAGACCCCCGACCTGTGTGGGCCGCTTGCCCGCAAGCGAGGAGCCATAGCTCTTGAAGCATGTGGGTCAGACTACAGCGGAAGAGGCTGTCTGGGTTGACTATACAGCCGTGTTCCGAAACGGCTCAAGAAAACAGCCCCCAACCCCAGCAACCCTGTCCCCAGGCTAATACACCAGCCAATATAGGGCAGAGATGCTGCTAATGCCAACACACCCACACCGACGATAATTTGCATCGAGCGTGTGTTGTGCTGCGGAGCAACATTGCGTAGAATCACATCACCAAACAGCCAGCCAACAGCGACCGTTCCCAGCGCCCATGCTGCTATAAGTCCTACGGCCACAAGTATTGCCAATGGAATAGAGATAATAAGCGCAATTAAGACCGCCAGAACGGCTGGCGCGAGCAGAATACTGAGAAGACCAAGCATGAAGCTACGCCGCATTTTGCTCTTGACAGTTGTACGCACGAGCATGACATGTTCTGGCAGCAAGGCTGTTAAGAGGAGACCTAACACGATCCATGTCAAGGTTGACCAGAAGCGGAAACTTGCACCAGCATCGCTTACTAAAAGCGCGCCCACACTTCTTGTGCAGTCAAAAACACTTCCATGAAGTTGTGAATCCGTGCCCTCCATCCACCGACCACCACAAACATGAATATCGCCATTGACCTGTGTATCATTCAGCAGCATTAAATTACCGCCATACAAGGTTACATCGCCGTTGACCTTGCCATCGATGACGACATTGCCGCCAAATGAAACCACATCACCTATAACCGTGCCATCTATAACAACCTCACCTCCAAATGAAGTCAGATCTCCACACACCACCTCCCCACTACTCACCACAACAGCTCTTCCAAAGGATGGTTTACGACTTTCTCCTGTGCAACCAGCGCTCTCCTGTGCCGGATGAGCTGCTGCCACCGCAGTATCGGCCATCCCCCAGAAGAAAACTTCTGCTCCCCCACCTATTAAGAACGCTGCAAAGAGCAACACTCCCGGCAGCGTGAGCATAAAACGTTGTCTTCGAGAGACCTTTTGCATACTAGAACTCCCTATCATGGCCTCTGACAGAAACACAACGGCCATGACCTTCGCTCCCTATGCCTCCTGTGGAGGACGCATCAAGCGAAGCCACATCCCCATCATAACAACTACGACGAATGCGACCCCCGACAAGAGCCAGTTGTCGCGCGCAACCATGGTCAACCCTGCTTGCAGATATTGAGCCAGGATCACAAACACGTCGATGACACCATTGAGCAATGAAAGTGCCCGCATGGCAAGAGCCGTTTGCACTATCATAATAGCCAGGAGCAGGAGCGGAACGCAACTGAACGTGAAGATAACGAGCGCAAAACTGGCAGCTCCGATAGGGCGCAAGCGCTCTATACGCGTTTGCTGCTGCTGACGGATATCCTCGAACTGCTGAATAACACAGCTCTGCTGCTGGACAGCACGCATAATTGTATCGGTCGAGACGTTTGTTTGTACACGAGGAGCGCTAACGACAAGCAACGTATCAAGCTGTCGTTGCTGCTGCTCAAAGGCACGGCAGGTGACACAAAGCTTGAGATGCTCTTGCAATGCTGAGGCTATTGATGGCTCAAGGACACTCTCGCGCCTAGCACCCAACCATGCTTTAGCGTTGCGGCAGTGCATCAATGTGTTCCTCCTCGTGCGATGTCTTTTGTTGAATATAGCGAGCCAGTAACTCTCGCGCCCGGTGCAGACGCGCTTTGACCAGCGTCGGCGTCAGGTTCAACATATTGGCAATCTCTTCATAGGAAAAATCATACCAGTAACGCAAGACAATCACAGCCCGGTACTTGCCGGGTAAGCGCTGGAGGTAGTTTTGAATCTCATCCTGTTGCTCTCCCTGCAATGCTGACTGCTCGGGACTCACATTAGCGTCAACAATCCACTCTAAGAATGGCACGTCATCTAGCGGCAAGGCCAGAAAACGTCGTCTCCTCAGTTGGTCGATAGCCAGATGTGAGGCTATCGAAAGCAACCAAGTACTGAACTTATGCATAGATTTATATGTAACAAGCTGCGTATAAGCTCGTACAAACGTTTCCTGCGTGACATCTTCAGCTTCCGTCACATTCCCTAGCAAACGATAGGCGAGATTTTGTACAGCATCTTTATAACGCTCAACGAGTACCGCGAAGAGATCCTGATCACCACTAAGGACAAGTTCGATAAGCGTGACATCGCTCATCGACTCCACGATGGCCCCCGTCTTTGTTCGCGTACTAACTACACTAGTATCGCTCATGCCTTGAGCGCCCACAACACCTGTTGTTGTTCCACTACTCTGGCTACGACGCGTCTTCCGCGCTGGTTTTGTTAAAGCCCCAGTGCCGATGCCACCCAGAATATCTGCAGCGTTTACAGTTGATTCTATCATTTGTCACCGCTCATGTTTTTTTTCATTCAATTCAAGCTATTAGCAGACATAAAGCTACATCCTCTATCATGTTTTACGAGCAACGACTAAAAAAGTTGTAATCTTTGGACGAAGTTTAACACGACCAGGACCCAATGACAAGAGGGTAAGGACCCCAAATAGGGCCAAAAAAGAGGCATTTATGAACTTTCTTTCATTATACTCGCGACTTCTATACTATGCATGTGCATACACCAGCGCAATGATGAAAATTTATGCAGAGTGAGTATCTCTGCTCCATCACAAGACGCAGAGCCAGGCAAACATCCAACGAGTTGTGCTGCTGCAAGGGAAGGGACGGCTCAATGCGACCACCACCTATGCCAGCAGACCTGAGAGAGTGTTTGGGACGCGCACGCTTTTCGTCGATATTGAGCAGAAACCAAACACTCTCTGAGTAGTTACGAGTTATGCTATATTTTCAAACATGAGTTTGCTATACTCTCAATAGAACAACAATCATATACATGATGAAGGTATCTGGTAGTATGAAACGCAGTTTATTAGCCCGACTCCGTAGCAATGGAGCCTATTATATCGTCGGCGCACTGCTCTTATTAGTGGGCGTGCCGCTGTACCAATCCTTTGTCCTGACGCCAGCAGGCTTTGATAAGGCGCTGAGTGCTCCTAACAGTGGATATATGAGCGCATATCTGGCCTGGATTAGCGCCCATACGCTGCAATTTGTGCTCTATCGTGCGCTTCTCCTGCTCGCCTTTGCGTTATTCTGCACGCTTCCATTCTCACTCTACCGCATTATCGTCGCCCAGGAGATTATGCTTCAGCAGGAACGCGTGGAAGCCGCCAGGCCACCAAAGGATGCTGAAGAGGATAAGCCCACTGGAATTACAGTTGATGATGGTATGCCTGCTAACGCGTGGCGAGGCAAAGGTCTGGCGGTCATTGCGGTCTGGGCTGGCATGCTTGGATTGGCACTTTATATGTTGGGAACAATTGCCAGTACACTGTATTTAGCTGTCAGTGCCAGATCAGCACTTGCGAGTACAACTACGTTGTCTGGCGTCTTTGCCATTACCACCAATAGCGTTGGCTGGGGATTTATCGCTATCGCGGCCTTGTTTTTTGGTGGCATGATTGTCAGAGGTGGACACAACCTGTGGCCTGGCAGTTGGGTTGCTTTTGGCTATATGGCCCTGGTGGTGACACTGCTACTCTTTGCTAGTGCATTAGAGATTGCAGGTGCACCCACCGCTGGTCAGAGCTTGCTGTCGTCACCAGCAACATTCCTGTTTGCGTTATGGGTGCTCTGGTTAGGTATCATGCTTATGCGTCTCAAACCTGAAGCATAGTACAGCATCCTCCGAAAATAGACATGCCAACCTTACCGTTTTCCGAACAGCAGGCTGACATGAATACTATATCGTAGGAATTGCCAGTCTATCAATCAGTGTGTGCAGTGTTCTCTGAGTGATTTGGAAAGGGAGCCCACCTGACGCATCCTGAGTAAGAATAGTGTACGTCGTAATGCAAGAAAGGTCAATTAAATTTGCATTAGGATGTTAATCAGGATTGGGCTGCTCTACCAATGCACACACGCTTATCTGCAGTGAGGCGCAACAGCATCCTTATATTGCCTGGCATTCTTTATGAAAACACTGGTTAGTTATAATAAAATAGAACGGGACATCTTTTGCCTCCACCACCGCGCCCACAAAGTGGTAGAGAGATTTCCCGCTAGTGACAGTATAGCGCAATCTGCGTCCTTACACAAGAAAATAGGACAAATAGCAAATGGAGAATAGCATGAGAATAAAATGAGCATCGTTTTAGTAGAGCGCCATTTTTAGAACATGAAAGCAGCACTTTACATGTACTGACAATTGATTGTCTGCTAGGGGCACATCTTGTGATAGAAAAAAGAGCGGGGAAGCGCAGTTTGTCTCATGGCTTGCGCAGGCAAGAGTACCATGATAGACTATCGATGTGCGAATAGGTCTTTTCAGATAGTGTTTGGAACGCGCACACTTTTTGTCACTGAGGAATTTATAGTGGATTATCAACTTGAACGTAGTCAGAGGAGTTACATAGTGCAAAGGAAATACCGTTCGCAGGACCAGTTAGCAGAACGACGAGTTGTAACGATTGGTGGCGGATCAGGAACATTTTCTCTTCTTTCACATTTAAAAAAATACCCATTTAATATTAGTGCAATCGTGAATATGTCAGACAGTGGTGGCAGCTCTCGCAAACTGATGGACGAATTTCGGCGGCAACTGCCCCTGGGAGACTTGCGTATGTCACTGGTTGCGCTGGCCCGCAATGGTGCGCTCTGGCGCGACGTGTTTATGCACCGCTTTGAGCGTGCAGCCGAAGGCGAACGAGAACCGGCTATCAACGGCGTGAGTGGTCATAGCCTGGGGAATTTGATACTGAAGGGCTTGCAAGATATCAATAATGACGATCTCTTACTGGCAATTGAAGATGCACAGGAATTGCTGGCGACCGCTGGAGATGTTGTACCGGTGACACTAGCACAAACGACGATTTGTGCCGACCTGGAAGATGGGACGGCGATTTGTAGTGAGACGGAAATTGATACACGCGGCAAAAAACATCCTGAAGCGTTGTCGCCCATCAAGCAACTGCGCCTGATCCCTGACGATGCCTCTGCTTGTGCGCAAGCAATACGCGCAATACGACGCGCAGATACCATCATTATAGGTCCGGGTGATCTCTACACCAGTCTCTTACCCAATTTGCTTGTACGCGATGTCGCGCGGGCAGTACGCGAATCCGAAGCAGAAAAGGTCTACATCTGCAATTTGATGACTAAGCATGGAGAGACGGATGGCTACAAAGCTTCGGATTTTGTCAACGAGATTCACCATTATCTCGGTGCTCACGTTGATCGGGTCTTATTAAACGACGGATCATTCCTACCAGAGGTTTTAAGAATGTACTCGGCAGAGCTGAGTGAGCCAGTAGAGGTAGACCACGCCCGTCTGACACATCTGGTGCCTAATCTGGTCATCAAGCATCTTAATCTGGAAGATGATAGCCTGGCACGCCATGATCCTGAACGGCTGGTACGAGCTATCTTTCAGCCTGATACGCTCTAGTGCATCTGCATCTTCACTAGATCTTTCAGGCATTGTATTATCCTTTCTCCTTGCAGGAATGACAGGAAGCAATCTTCTTTCACAACCCGCTTGTGAGGATTGAAGCTAACATTCAGATGAGATATGAGTTCAGTGTGAGCGCCTGATAAAAATCCAACCTTCGCAAAATCCGGCCAGTGCGCCAACGAGCAAAAAGAACGGCATATGTCGTCCCGTATCGTCACCGAACGCAAAGAGTCCGCTTGTGAGGAGCAGAAACGCCAGGATTGCCAGCACCGCTCCAACAAATGGCCGCGTAAACCAGGTGACAACCAGAAAGAGCGGCAAGTCGTCAGCACGAAAACGGCCCAACGTAACGATGCTACTGATACAGCCACCGAGCAAGCCATACATCATAACGAGCCAGGGTACACCGAGCGGAGTAAAGTGGTTAGTCAGCACGCCGTTACCAAGACCCAGACCTTGTAAGACAGCGAAAACCAGGACGGTCAATAATAAAAGCGCCAGGTAAGAGGCGAAAATGAGCAGCCAGCGATTGGCAGATCGCACTATCAGTGCAGAAGAAGGTGATTTCGGCACAGACTGTGTCACAGACAGTATGTGCTCAGCAAAGGCTGGTAGCGGTTCTGTATCCTGCTCTGGCACAGGCGCAAGCGCCGACTCACGGTCGGAACGCATGTTAGCGAGCAGAGATGGAGATGCGATTTGCACGGTCTGAGTGCCTACACTCGTGGCATACTGCTGTACATAACTATCAGGTAACTTGTATTTCCTGGCGATAGCGACCAGACGTTGTATGAGGGCTGTATCGCCTTGCCATTGCGTGGCAGGCACAAGTTGGAGTTGCTGACGGGCGATATCAGTGGCAACATAAGTCAAACACGAGAGATCCCGATACGGCTCATGAACGATGACTTGCATCGCTTTAAAGAAATTTTGTGGCTCAATGGCTGCGTGAATAGTATCCAGTAGGGAAGGACCATCGTCTACTGGCTCTGTCAGACGGCGTGGAATGCGATACAGCGTTCCCCAGACTTCTGCCGCAGACTGAGAGCTGGCAACGATGGCAACAATAGTTGGTCCATAGCTACCACGAATAGATTGCGCACCCAACATGAGGGTGTAGCCTTTCAAGAGAGCTGGTCCGTGGAAAAGCGCCAACCCATTTAGACGTTCGGAGCTATTCAGAATAGCAATATCCATCTCCAGACCATACTCAAACAGCCAGATAAACTCCTGTGACTCATCTGCTGACTGCGTTTGAGCTGGCTGTACTGTTAGTCCAGGTACGGCAGTGGTACCTTCCTCGCGTACCCCCAGCTCTTCTGGTAGTGGAGGCGCAGATGGAGCCCTGCTTGGAAAGGTTGATCCTGCTGGCAATGGTCCATTGGAAGACATCATCCCGCTAAAAGAAAGAGGCCGTGGAGTATTGCTACGCACAATCGGAACCCCTGGGAAAACCTCTTCCATTGCTGATGACTCTTTATCTGAGAGCGCTTCGCTACGCTCATGTTTTCCGTCATCTGATTGATATGGCTGTACCTGACTTTTATCCACCACACACTCCTTCTGTTCCTAACCAAATTCCTGGCACATGATCAATTGACCTTTGCGATAGGCCTGTTATTTTCCGTCGTCCAGTGCATCTTCACTCGACCTCTTCGAATTTTATGCTCTCCCTTTTCCCTGAAGTGGGGCAGGAACCTATGTCCTTTCACAACTCGCTTGAGATAGTGTTTGGTTTCAGCTCACTACTGGCGACAAGTGTGCGCGTTCTAAACACTATCGGAGAGGATTGAAACTTGAAGATACAGCAAGAACGTACAGTACAGCAGCAGCTTCTATCATCTCAGGATACAGGAAGCAAGCCCTTTCGCCAAATGTATAGGACCAGTGGGGCTAGCGCGTGTAGATAGAGCAGGTGATATTGCCTTGCATTCAGATCTGCATGCATATGGGTATGAGCATGCAAGCATTTTTAGACCTCCTTCTGCGTAGTCAGTCAGCCAGCCGCTCTGCCTGGCTGGCTAATTCACTCACACCACCGCTTGGCATGCTCAAAAAGTGCTTGCTTGTGTGTTTGGGTTGTAGCAGCAATCTCGCGGACAGCGGACTGCTGCAGTATGCCACGTTCAGTGATCAGTTTGCTGAGCAGTTTGTAGGGCGTACGATCAAAGTAGAAGTTGCGCACGGAGACGCCGGGTATGACTTGCGGCAGAACCTCTTCAGGCTCCTTCTCTTCCAATAGGGCCAGGTTCTGAGCGAGATGTGCCGGATCATCAGACCAGCGCTGTGGCGAGATTTTCAAGGTTTCACAGAGCACATAGAAAGGGATCGTGTAACCCTGTGCGGCCCACGCCAGCAAGGCTGTTCCGGCTTTATTGAGGATGTCGCCGTCAGCTAGCACGCTATCAGCACCAACAACAACACCTGTGCATTGTGGCAGAAAGATAGCTGCCTGCGCATCAGTAATCAAGGTGACAGCCAGTCCCTGCTGACTTAACACACGCGCCATCTCACGACCTTCGTAGCGCGGACGTCCCTCTAAAACGGTAATGTGCTCGATGTGCTGACGATTGGCAAGCAACGCGTCCAGCACTGTACCTGAGATGCTACAGGTCATCAGGCAACCCTGCAAGAAGGGCTGAGCGTACATAGCAATGCGTTGTGTGGCAGTATCATACTCCTGTAGTAGATTTTTCGCCGTCTGCGCGATAACCTCAGGACTGCCCTGTGCACTGAGTACCCTGCTCACTGCGCTGGTAAGTGCTGCCATAGCCGGTCGCGCCTGCGCCAATTGTTGGGCACAGCTATAAAGTTGGCGCATCTGCTCATCGTGGTCCAGCGTGGTTGCTTCAGCAAGGTCGCGTAGGATCAGCAAGGCTTCTCTTACAAGCCAGCGTGAACCGTGTTCTCGATCTTCACGCACCTGTGCAATCCGTTGTGCGCTATTCTCCATAAAATAGTCCTCTTTTTTTCAGCTATCACTATAGCATCGAAAAGCTAGGAACAGCAAACTGGTGCATATGTTTCGATACGTATCAGCGCAAGCGCCTTGCTGATGGTGGTATGTATCTAGCGTGCGGTTCGGCGGCCATACGCCCAAACGGACAGTGGGATAAAGACAACAAGGATGCCCACGCACCAGGCCAGCGCTTGCCAGATGGTCGTAGCATCAGGCTGGTTTAATAATAAGCCACGCACCGCGTTGACCAGGAGCGAAACCGGCTGGTGTTCGGCAAAAGCTCGCAGCCAGCCGGGCATACTGCTGGTTGGCACAAACGCGCTACTGGCAAAGGTCAGCGGAAAGAGCCAGATGAAGCCTGCCGACTGAGCCGCCTCGACGGTCCTGACTGACAGGCCGATGGTGGCTGAAATCCACGAGAAGGCGAAACTAGAGAGCAGGAGCAATCCGACCGCAGCCAGCCATAAAAAAGCATTGCCCTCGGGCCGGAAGCCAACCAGCATGCCAACTATCCACATGACGATAACGACAAACGTGCTGCGTACGATATCAGAGATCGTGCGTCCGGTAAGCACCGCCGACTTTGCCATTGGCAAGGAACGAAAGCGATCAATCAGACCGCGTTGCAGGTCGGTAGCCAGGCCGATGCCCGTTGACGTTGAACCGAAAATCACCGTCTGCATAAAGATGCCCGCCATCAGATAGTTAACGTAACTTGTGCCAGAGACGGCTATCGCCCCGCCAAAAACGTAGCGGAAAAGTAATACGAACATGATGGGCTGGATCGTAGAGAAAATCAGTTCTTCGGGAATGCGCGGGATCTGGGTAAGATGGCGTTTCGCCAGAACCAGTGCATCGGCCAGGGTCCAGTAGAACGCAGAATGCGCCTGTGGTGCCAATCGTTCAGGGGTGTAGAGATCGCTCCTACTCATCGTGCACTCCTTGCTAGAGGCTGTTTAACCGGGGCCTCTTCAGCGGATAGCTCGGTTGCCGCATGACCGGTTAGCGAGAGAAAGACATCATCCAGGGTGGGACGTCGTAGCGCCAGGTCGTCCAGGGGGATCTGCGCGGCGTCGAGGTCGCGCACAACGGCGACGAGCTGCTGTGCTCCGCGTGTCACCGGTACAGCGAGATGGCGGTGCTCGGCCTGGATCAGGATCTCGCCCGAGCTATAAGGACGGACCGCCTGGAGCGCGGCGTTCAGATCACCACCAGGAGCTACCGTGAGTTCCAGCCGCTCGCCACCGACCTGTGTTTTCAGCTCATCGGCGGTGCCTTTGGCGATCACGTGACCCTGATCGACGACGACAATCTGGTGGGCAAGCTGATCGGCCTCCTCCAGATACTGGGTGGTCAGCAAGACCGTCGTCCCATTAGCTACCAGGCTGCTAATCACATCCCACATAGCGATGCGCCCACGTGGATCAAGGCCGGTAGTTGGCTCATCCAGGAAGAGGATCGGCGGCGACATAATCAGGCTGGCCGCCAGATCAAGGCGACGGCGCATACCTCCCGAGTAAGTTTTGACCGTACGGCGGGCAGCGTCCACAAGATCAAAGCGTGCGAGTAGTTCGTTGGCCCTGCGCTTTGCTACCTCGCCCGATAGGTGATAAAGCTGCCCGAACATCTTCAGATTTTCGTAGCCCGTCAGATTTTCATCGATAGCTGCATATTGACCTGTCAGGCCGATACGTGCCCGGATGGCGTTGGCATGTTTGGTCACATCCAGTCCGGCCACTTCCGCATGTCCGCCATCGGGCTTCAGAAGGGTCGTCAGGATACGCACAGCGGTAGTCTTGCCCGCGCCATTAGGACCCAGGACCCCCAGGACGCTACCCTCCTCAGCCATCAGGTCCAGCCCGGCCAGAGCGTGCGTTTTTCCGTAATATTTGTGTAGTCCTTCGGCTAGAATAGCCGCTTTCTTCGACATCGGATAGTTCCTTTACTTGCTCATACTTACTCACGCCAGAACGAACATGAGGTACGCATGATAGAGCTGCTCACCAATGCAAAACGACACTATCATCTTGACCGTTTTGCTATAGCATGCTATACTTTCTATGCGGACTACTGTCCACATAGAATATTGTAACGGACATATGTCCGCTTGTCAAGGGGGAACAGCCATGACAGACGAGAATCGCGCGTGCCAGTGGCCTGCGAACCTGCCGAAACCTGTTCTGCCTGCCGAGCGCATTGAGCGGCGCGATGCCCGGGAGCACCGCCAACAGATTCTGGAGGTTGCACAGCGCCTTTTCGCAGAACACGGTGTGGACGTTGTCAGCATGCATCAAATCGCCGTTGCAGCCGGTATCGGGCAGGGTACGCTCTATCGCCGTTATGCTCACAAAGGTGAGCTGTGCATGGATCTCTTGCAGGAGCATCACCGGCAATTTGTCGAAGAGGTCGCAACGTTCTTCTCAGCAACGAAGAGTTCGCCCGCGCTGGAACGACTGAAGGGTCTGCTGACACGTATCATCGCATTTCTTGAGAAGCAGGGTGCCCTGCTAGGTCCAGTTGCTCTGGCCGAACCTATGATGCAGTGCGAGGGAGGCAATTTTTCCCGGCATTTGTCTGCTCAATCTTCCTTTTTTACCTGGTGGTACGAGGTGTCCACCGGATTGTTCACTGAAGCCGTGGAACGAGGTGAGCTACCTCCGCTTGATGTTGCCTATACCGCCGAGGCTATACTCATGAATATTTACCCCCCCTTCTATCGCTTCCAGCGTGAAGAGCGCGGCTTCTCGCCTGAACGCATTCTGCAAGGACTCTGTCACATTTATATCGATGGTTTACGGACACCACAAGACGAGATGAGCCGATAAGGCTAATGGTACATCCCGCTAGCCAGAATGTACCTGCTTATGCTAACCTAAGATAGTGTTTGGTTTCGGGTCAATACTGGCGAAAAGTGTGCGCGTTCCAAACACTAGCTTAGATGTCGTGTAATAATTGCCACATACCTTATAAGTGGTCGTTACTGCGCCATTATTGCGCAACCAAAAACGTACCATCTGCGTGTTATATCTATATATGTGTTGAAAAAGTGGCAGGTTATGCCCAGTCTTTGCTTGTGCCGATATCCATATGTGCATCTAAATGGACGGAAATATGAAAAAGTTGAAAGGTAGGACCGGAAATTGTTCGATAGAGAGCGTTTAGTTGGCGGCGTCAAGGAGTACGGTGGCCGTGGTTTGCACGCGGGCTGGAGTACTTTAGGCGACTTCAGGAAGTTTATTTTGCGCGGCAACGTGGTTGATTTAGCAGTTGGCGTCGTGATTGGAGCCGCATTCAATACAGTTGTTCAGGGTTTCATCAACGATCTTATCCAGCCACTGATTGGTAAATTGGTAGGCACGCAGAATTTTAACGACTTCAGGCCAAGTGGCTTTCTGATAGGAAATTTTATTGGGATCGTCATCTCGTTCCTTCTGACCGCTGCTGTTGTGTATTTCTTTGTCGTCAAGCCTGTGAATCTTCTGGAGGATCGCTATAATCGTTTGCAGCCAAAACATGATGGGGCACCCACGACGCGCGACTGCCCTTACTGCTTGAGTTCGGTACCACTGCAAGCGACACGTTGCGCCTATTGCACATCTCCGTTGCCCCCGGCGAATGTACCGCCAGCTACTATGCCACCGGGACAGACTGCCCCTCACCAATAAGAGGGTAGATTGTCCGACTCTATATTGCCTTGCATTCAGATGAGAAATATGCGGCGGCATATTTCTAGCAACCTCCTCTCTGTCACATGAGCCGAAGCGCACGCTGCTCCGTCACATGAGCCGAAGGCTAGCGGCGGCAGCCGCGTTTGTGGCGGTTTATCAAGCGGCCACGATAGTGGCGTTTCTGACCGTCCAAGAGGGACGAGAGTTGCTGATCCGCCTAGCTGACTGCGCAGCAGTAGCGGCGACAGCCGCGTTGCCAGGCGGAAGAAGAACGCGTTTCTGAATGCTTATGGGTATTAGCCGATTTTGCATATCCTTGCATGTGCAGTGTGGGCTAGAGTATACTGCAAACGGAGCGGATAGCAGTTGTACCTTCTATAAAATGATAAGTTCGCTCTAGACAAATCTATCATGGCAAGGGCTGTGCCAGGGTACCTACGTAGCCAAGCTGGTCCCTGTACCCAGTTCCATATATGAGGAGAAGATTGCTCATGGCATCACCATCCGAACCTATACGCCTGGAAGATCGGGTTCGCAATATCCCTGATTTTCCACAAAAGGGTGTTCTGTTCAAGGATATTACGCCTTTGTTGCAGGACGCAGCAGCTTTTCGGGCCTCATTGGATCGCCTGGCTGCTCATTACGCAGGCGCGGGTATCGAAACTGTTGTTGGTGTAGAGTCGCGAGGTTTTATTTTCGGTGCTCCCCTGGCATATTTGCTCAATTGTGGTTTTGTGCCAGTGCGCAAATTTGGGAAGCTGCCGTCGCAGACCGCCAGCGTCGAGTATGCGCTGGAATACGGCACAAACGTTGTCGAGATTCATATGGACGCGATTCAGCCTGGTCAGCGGGTCTTGATTGTAGATGACCTGCTGGCAACTGGTGGAACCGTATCGGCGGCGATTGAACTGATCGAGAAGCTCGGTGGTCATGTGGCAGGCATTGCCTTTTTAGTGGAACTGAGCTATCTCAAGGGACGCGATCAACTGAAGAATCACGATGTCTTTGCGCTCATCCAGTATTAACAGAAATACCTGTGTGTATAGCATGTGAAGATGAACGAGTGATAACAGAAAAAGCTATCATTCGTTCATCTGCGCATTTTTCTGCTTAGCCTAACCATCTTGTCTTTGTTTCAACCGGTTGAGGGTGTCGCTCTGTTTGGGGAATAGCGGGGTCGGGGTAGCCAAGATAGAGCATGGCGATAATATGGTCTTCTGCTGAGAGTCCTAGCCACTGTTTCACGTTTGGGTCGTAGGCGGCATTACCGGTACGCCACTTCGCAGCCAGCTTCAGTTCCTCAGCCACCAGCAGCATGTTCTCGACCGCTGCAGCGGTGGCTGCGATATTCTCTATGTCCACGACGTTCGGTTGCGTTGGATGCTCTGACGCCACAATAATCAGTACAGGCGAGCTTAGTGGCTTTTGGCGTTCTTGTGAGAGTTGTGCCTGAGCCTTAGCACTTACCGTCTCTTCTAAGCGCACTGCTAACGACTCAGCCATGATGGCTCCTAGCTCGTTACGTGCCTGTCCAGTCAGTACGAAAAATCGCCAGGGTTCCACTCTATAATGATTGGGTGCATGTGTGGCAGCTTCTAATATCTGTGCTATGTGTTCCTGTGTTGGACGTTGCTCAGTCATTTTGCCGATACTGCGTCTTCGTTTGATTGTATCGAATACCGTCATGTGTTTTCTTTTCTCTCCATCCAGTTTGTTGCTTCTTCTATAAATGAATACGTTCATGGTCAAGATCTGAGAATGTGTATGAGTTTAATAACTCCAATTGATGCCGCATTGTGAACAGTGCCTGGCCGGTGTCGCACTCTCGAAGGCACGGCGGAATGCTTCGTAGCGCTCACCATTCCAGATATGTTCTATCGGCTCACTGAAGATGTTTCCTAGCACCCGCTCTTCCTGATACTCTTTCGCACTGCGATGACCGAAGGGCGCGAAGCAGCAAGAAAGCACATTCCCACTGGAGGTGATGTATGTTAGAGAATAAGGACGGTGACAACCAGACCAGGGGCGCTCTCCAAAATCACGGATGATGCTTTCCTGAGGTGTTGTAGAGCCAGCTGCTTTGAAGGTAATACCACGCTCTTTGCAGATTTTTTCACAACGGTGGACCAATGTCAGCTCTTCAGGGGTTGCACGGCGGAATAATGCTTGTTTAGAGGCGGCTAATCCCTCTTCGAAATAAACGAGCCTCTGCATGTAGACTTCACGAATACCAGTCTCGCTTGCCAGATCAATCAGGCCCGGCAGTTCGTGAAGGTTCTCGCGCATCGCGGTGAACCAGAGCGAGACAACAGGCTTGCGGGCATCTTGTCGCTTCTGTAATTCAATAAAAGCTTTCACATTGCGCCATATTTTGTCAAAGGCGTCTACTCCACGTATGTGAGCGTAGGTCTCACGGGATGAGCCGTCCATTGAAAGGCGATACTCGTCGAGTCCTGCGTCGATAAGTGCCTGTCCACGTTTAGCTGTCAGAGCAATGCCATTAGAATTGAATAAAACGTACGTTCCACGCTCTTTGAGATAGCGAATCATCAAGGGTAGATCTTTATTGAGCAATGGCTCGCCAAGTCCATGGAGCACGACGCGGTCCAGAGCCGGAAATTGATCCACGATATAGCGGAAATTATCAAAGCTCAGATCGCGGTCATCTTCGCGGGAAAGTAATGTGCGCGGACATTGCTGGCAGAATTCATTGCAGCGACTGGTTGGCTCGATGTAAATTGAGCGAGGCAGTGCCAATGTTGCTACGGTAGGCGTCATATATGCTCCTTTTTCTACATGTACTAAGCGGGACAACCGCAAAGGATTGTCCCTCCCTACGCGCTTCACACAAGTTGTATTGATACCTTATCATACCCGGTCGAGCCATTAGGCACCGTTCTCTGCACAACGGAGGTCTGTAGTGCACCTGTACCATCGGTTGCGCGTACTACCAGGGTATAGCTCCCACGTAGCTTTGGCCGCCAGAGCCAGGTCCAGAAAACCCAGCTATCTTGTGAAAGGGCTGGCTTCAAACTTGCCTGTTGCCACGTAGTACCATCGTCTGTACTCACTTCAACTTTTTGAATGCCGCGTAGCCCGGCGAAGGCTATACCTCCGACCTCTAGCGCTGGCGCGAAAGCAGTTCGCCCCTGTGGATAGTCAACACGGCTGGTGGTATGCAGTTGTCCGTGATACCAACCCTGCGCAGCATACAGGCCAGCAATGAAGTGATCGCTGAACTCTACGCGTGTTAGCCACTTGGGGCTTTCTTCCCCATAGCGCCCCGGTATGATGACGCGTAAAGGATAGCCATGTTTCTGTGGCAATACTGCGCCATTCATGCGCCACGCGAGAATTGGGTCGGCTGCAAGCACTTCTGAGAGCGGGAGGCTGGTCGTGTAACCATCTACACCATAGAACGCGACATAGCTGGCCGCTGGTAGCGTTCCTCCACGATGTGCCAGTAAGGTACCTAATGTGACACCATGCCAGATGGCCGTACCCATCAGATGGCTACCGACACCGTTAGAGATACATTCCAGGGTGATCGCACGTGAGGTTGAGGGCAGGTTTTGTATTTCTTCATAGGTGTAACTACCCGGATTATTGACCAGACCCGTCACCTCTAGCCGCCACAGCGCAGCATCAGGATGGGGATCAAGCGTGTTCTGTGTCACGATGTAGTGCTCATCATTGGGCGTGATAGGCGACGTACGCAGGTTATGTACTGGCGTTTGCGTACCATCATAGGCAGCATATTCGCTGAGGTATGCACGTACCAACCCCGCTACCCCTGCTCCCGCACCTACCGTCAAGGTTGCCACACCTGCGCGAGTCAGTATGGAACGCCGACTCTGCACTACAGGAGATTGTTCAGGCTGCGGTTGTTTCGGCAGTAGCGCCCGGTATGCCAGACCAAGTACTGCTCCATAGAGCGCGAAATCAGCCAGCAGACCAGCGCCACTGGCTACTCTCTCCCAGAGAATAGGGAAGCCAAACAAATTCTGCCGTATCTGATCCCAGAATAAGATGATACCAATCAGGGTCATGGCAGTGGTAAATCCACCTGCGATCAGCCATTCACGTCGTGTCAGCCGATAGCCCGACACTGGCAGTTTCAGATGTACCAGTGCTGCATAAAGCAAACTCAGTATTGTACCAATGCCGATCATGCCCAGCATTGCCAGACCAAGGGGAACAGTCTTGGAGTTAGGCGCGAACTCGTTCAGAAGTCCCAGAAATGTGTGGTAGTCGATATGGCTCAGATAAAAGTAGCTGAACAACTCTACGGGTGTTGGTACACCAGCAACCAGCCTTAACGTGATCATGAGTAGGACGACTAACAAACTGGCGACAAGACCAGCGCCGAGGGCCAGAGGCAACGAGATGAGCCGTGTGCGTAGACTGGTATAGACAATCGGTGCCTGTGCGACTGGCTCGACTGGCTGTGGTTCCTCGCGTGCGCTATCCTGCTTACTATTCTGGTCATCATTATCCTGAGCATCATGCTCAGAGAGTGTGCTATCCTGCTTAGCATTTTGCTTACTATTCTGGTCATCATTATCCTGAGCATCATGCTCAGAAGTTTGTTCAATATGTGACATAGACCTTCCTTAACAATGCTATCCTCATATCTGG
This sequence comes from uncultured Chloroflexia bacterium, assembly GCA_963802635.1. Classification (GTDB taxonomy): domain Bacteria; phylum Chloroflexota; class Ktedonobacteria; order Ktedonobacterales; family Ktedonobacteraceae; genus CAVTLG01. Next base: position 293,283 of record CAWDJJ010000003.1, read on the forward strand.
ATGAACAATAACATAATAGCCTTCAATGGACATACAAAATCGCGTTTGCCTACACTCATCAGAATGGCAGTAGTGAGAGTTTCCAGACAACTATTATACACGCTCTTTTACACGTCTTCTTGTGCGTTCTTTTACAAGTGGCAGCGTGACTATCCAACAGAGATAGAAGTGCAGGCAATAAAATGATTGCAGCTCATATTATTGATAAGATAATGAGCGTTGCATGCCAACGATAGCAGCTATCACCAGCAACATACCTACAACGCCGTAGATAAATACGTAGTAAAGCGTCCAGTCATGGGTTCGACCGAGGAACAGATAGGAAATATCCACGGTACACGCAAAATACCAGACACCCAGCACTGCCAGTGTCTTGCCGTTTAGCCTGAGTAGTCCCTGTTGTGCAGGCGTCCACAATGGTCCGAGCAGCAGGGCTACCCAGGGTAAGAGCGCTGTCACATACCAGGGATAAACAAAAGCAGAAACAGAAAGGACTGCGGCAATCAGAATGAGTATGGCCGCTTCTATACTAATGCGTTCACGCTGGCGCAACACGAAAATCACCAATCCAACAGAACCCATAACGGCGATATCCGCACCGTGAGCCAACAGCGACGTCATGTGCCGCTGAAAGCCCAGAGCCTCTCCCAGGTGCAGCACAAATACGAGTATCGGACCTGCATTGCCACCATGTTGAGTCAGATAGGTCGTGAAAAACCCGAACACCTGCCCATGCCCTAAGATAAAATAAGGAACGTATGCTACGATAACAGTCATGATATAGGTAAAAACCAGCGCGTAGTCACGGCGGCGCACGACGGCAGCCAGCAAAAGAACGGGATAGAGCTTGGTCAGCGTAGCCAGGGCCAGGAAAAAACCTGTCAGCACACGTGCGCCACGCCGTGTACTATAGGCGCATGCCAGAGTCAATGTGATAAATGTGATCATCGCGACATCGATATGTCCCTGCGCGCCAAATTCGACGATAGGGAGAGGACACCAGGCATAGATGATACAGCTTGCAGGGTCAAGTCCTTTGCGCTTGAGCAAGAATGCTAGCATGCCACAGGTAACGAGATCAAAACCCATGAAGATTGTTTTGATCACGACCACATTGCTGGGTGCAAGCAAATAGCTCAGCAGATAAATCGCCTGTGCGGCTGGTGGATAGAGCGTTGGCACCGTATGATAACCCATTTGTCCATACACACTTGGATCATGCAACGGTACGAGTCGTGGATCATCGGGAATGACAACGTATGGACTATAGCCATGTAAGGTCACGCGTGCATCCCACAAATAGCGCCACACATCTCCAGAGATAATCGGCCACGAAGGCAACAATAACGCGCGTGAGATGAGCGCACCCAGGAGAATAAGCCCTAATTCTAGCCACTGCCAACGTCCGCTGCGCGCCCTGGTGCGTAGAACCAGTACGCACGCTGCCAGGTATGGTAGAAAACCGGTCAGAAACAATATCACCACAGCTACAGTCTGCTGGTGATATGGCAGAGAAATAGCCACTCTCACCAGTACTGCTACCAGCAACAGCATGATGCAGAGCGTATAGGTTCGATTCCAGCGCACCCACGATTTTTGGACAGGCGTAGAGATAGACTGATCGGGCAAAGAGTCAATGGGTGCTTGTTTGATCGACATATAGTATGGCCTTTCGTGGGTCTTGTACCGAGATACTTCGTATCAATCCATTGGCAGCGCCTTCTTTTCAGAGATAAAGCGATGTTCCAGCAGAAATGTAGCAGAGCTAGCCTCTCAAGCATTTAGCGTGTAGGGTCTGCACTGAGAATATGCGCGAGTTGTGCTGCCGTATGTGGTGCAAGCGCTTGCTCTTCCTGTAAAAGCTGAGCGAGACGCATGAGTTCCTGTTGCGCATCGACATCGAAGAGAGGCTCTAGCAAGTGCACTGATAATCCTAGCCTACGGGCTTTGTCAAACGTCATCTGCAAAACTGCGTCAGTGCTCATCGGAATACCACTAAAGACGTCATAGGGCTTGCGCATGGCAATCAGGTAGTAGCCCCCATCTTCGGCGGGACCAAGAACAACATCCGACCAGTTGAGAGCCTGTTGCGCCTGGAGGATAGTCGCCTGGCTGATCTGCGGTGAGTCAGAGCCAATCACAATCGTATCCTGGAAATGCAATTCTTGTGTGGTGAAAAAGACCTGATGTAGGCGCGCACCTAACTCGGGACCCAGTTGCGGAAAACAGCGCATCGCTGACGCGCGCTCTGGCACGAGTGAGGCCACAAAACTCTGAAAATCAGCCCCAGTTGGCGTATAGGCCCAGCATAGATCATACTTCCAGCCAGCAAAGCGCTGAGCCAGATCTGTGAGAAATGCCTGGTACAACTGCAACGTCGCTTCTGCACCGATACTACGCGCCAGACGTGTTTTAACCATGCCTTTTTCAGGATAACGGGCCATGATGACTACGGCAGTGCTAGACATAAGTATCTCTCTCTCCAACATAACGGACCGTGACGCGCAGCATATGATACGCCGCTTTTATACTTCCTACCAATGTACCAGCCACCTTGGATTGGCCGTGACTGCGACGGCGATAATGTAGGGGCAGTTCCGCGATGCGGTAGTGGGCACGTGCTGCCTTGACCAGCATCTCGACAGGCCAACCAAAGGTCATTTCGTGCATGTGCAGCGCCTGTAGAACATCTGTGCGCACCGCACGAAAGGAGCCAATATCGTGAAGATGGACTTTATAGACCAGTTGGAGCGTTCGGCTAATCAGCCAGTTACCCAACAAAGCTTGTGGGGGAATAGCACCAGATTCCGCATATTGACTGACGCGCGAACCCATCACGAGGTCCGCGCTCCCGGCATGGATAGGACTCAACATCATTGGCAGATCATGTGGGTTATCGCTACCATCGCCATCCATAAATACCACAATCTCTGCTCCTAGTTCGCTTGCTTTCGTAAAGCCGCTCCAACATGCGCGCCCATAACCACGTGCTGGTTCATTTACGACGATGGCACCTGCATTGCAGGCAACAGCAGCAGTTGCGTCGGTACTCCCGTTGTCTACAACGATCACCCATTGCGCCAGGTGTGGAGGGAGTTCAGGTAAAAGATGGCTGAGAGCTTCTTCCTCATTCAGCGCAGGAATCACGATTGCAACAGGACGTGTAGTCATACAATTTCTCCGCACTCTTTACAAACAAACTTAGGAATTCACTTTATCGATGTCACGATTATGGAGACGCTCATTTACCAGAAAGTGACCCCTGGTAAAACCATGCGACACTCATAGTGCTATCATAGCGCCCTTTGTTCTACGTGGGACTTTATGCCCTGAGCGATAGGTAAAATGGATAGTGACAAGGTAATAGACGCTGTAAATGGTAGGGGTATTGAACGTGGTAGAAGATGGAGCGCTACTATGTTATGACAAGGAGATATCGGCTAACATGTTCTCTTTAATCGCCAGTCCTGCTATACTACTGACAGAATCTGTAACAGCTAGCTCACCGGTTACACGCGACAAAGAGGAAGTAAGTGTCAGTATGACTGTCAACAAATCGGCGAACACTCAGGGAAAATTAGCGGACGATGTTTCCTTGATGCAACTATATGACCAATTTCGGCGACCTATCCATTCTTATACCTATCGCCTGCTGGGAAATTGGGAAGATGCGGATGATGCAACGCAGGAGGTTTTTGTGCGTGCCTGTACATCATGGGATGGCCTCTACGAGCGCGAAGCCCTGTCTGCCTGGCTGTACCGTATTGCGACAAATCTGTGTGTTGATTTATTAAGAAGACGAAAACGCGCTTCCTGGTGGTCCTTTGCTCCTCGTGTACGCCAAGATAAAAGCAATGCAGATCTCTTTAATGAAGATATGTTCCCTTCGCTGGCTGATAGTGGTGGTATTCCAGAGATTGCTGAACGGGAACTGATTCGCCATACGCTTGCTGAGATGCCAGTAGAATATGCGGCAGTACTTGTGCTGAGCGCAGCCCAGGGAGTGCCCTACCAGGAAATCGCACAGATTATCGGCATCTCACCGCATGCTGCTGCTACGCGCATTTCACGTGCAAAGAAAATGTTTATGCAGCAGTATCAGCGTTTGAGTAAGGATGGTACAGGACCGCAGGAGCGAAAATTATGAATAATACTGGTCTTCCACCTCTACCGTCTATCGGTGCCGCAGGCCCCAACGTGTGTGCGGTTATCCGTCTTTATCTGGCTGTCGCGGATGATTTGTCTCCCGAGCAAAGCCGTCTGCTTAACGTGCATGTTCTCTATTGCGCTGATTGTGCTCTGGAGCAACGCGTTCTGCAACGGTCTGCCCAGTTTATTGCGAGTATGGATGCCTCTTCCCCTTCAGCACGCGTAGATCAAGCCGTTATGGCTGCGATAGCTGCGCGCCAGGGGGGAAAAGGCGCAGCTCCTACACCAGCACGTTTCAGCATAGTGTCCAGACCACGCTCTCATCGTCCACCAGTGCGTATAGTCGCCTCACTGGCTGCTGCCGCCATTGTGCTCCTGACGTTCTCTTTCTCGACATATTTTTTCCTCGGACAGACTCAACAGAGCTTTGCCTTGCCCGCTAATCTTTCCTGGAATGCCCATGTGCTGTATCATGCGCAGAAGATGACGAGTCCCCAGGGCAACTATACAGTTGTGAGTTATGACAATATGGCGGCGAATATTACCAACGTGACGACAACCATGGAGGGTCAAATGGATGTGGTGGTGGTGCAGACTCCACAGCAAACGCTCGGCCTGGATATGATGCATCGTGTGGCTCAATGGGACGTCAAGGACTGGACTGTCGACAATTCGCTGTTTGATGTTACGACGTTGCGCCAGGACTTAAGAAACGGTCGCGCCGCCTATCAGGGAAAAAGTCAATTTGAGGGAAAAGAAGTTTATCGTATCCGCTACTCCAACGGAGATGTATTGTTGCTCGATACGAATTATATGCCTATAAACGTCTTGCAAAATGGAGAAAAAGTGTATAGTACACTAAAATGGATACCATCTTCGCAAGTTTCTAGTTCTCTATGGCAGCAGCAGGTTCCTGCTGGTTTTTCCCTGGGAGAAATTCCTACGTCACTGTAATACCCATAAGCATTCAGAAACACCACTGTCGTCCCTCTTGGACTGTCAGAAACGCCACTGTCGTGGCTAGCCTTCGGCTCATCTGACAGAGAGGAGGTGGCTAGAAATGTGCTCTGGCACATTTCTCATCTGAATGCAAGGCAATATAAATTATCGTATGTTAAACGCGTACCTCCGGTCTCTGGCCGGAGGTTTTTTGTATGGGCAAAATTTGCTCGTACCCACTTTTTCTATGTGCATATTCCCTATTGCTTTTTCTGTAGATACTCTCTATACTGTAATAGTAATCATTCGGTATATTGCACATATACGTTTAAAGGATTGAAATTAAAAAATGAGTATTCCAATGCACACAAATGAATCACGTATAGTTCAGTTGATTCCGACGACAGAAAACATCTCTGCACTTTTTGATGCGGCAGCGTTTGGATCGCAGGCTATGCCTTTCAATGAACGCAAAACGCTGATATTCTGGGCTTTAATGGATAATGGGCATGAGCAATTCATTGAAGGGGTCATCATTGATGCCACAAACAGGCTGAGCTTCGCCAGAAATAGCGAGGGTTTCATCGGCTATGCCTACCCTGATAGGCTGTAACCTGCTCTCCTAACTTGTAAGATTGTTGCTTAGTTTTGCAGATATACGCGATGATGCGGAGGAGCCTGGCATCACCGTGCCAGGCTCCTCCGCGTAGTATTTGATACCGAGGCAAAATGAGCCGCAAGGGGACAAGCTTGAAACCTACTCTTCATGCTCCTGAGCAATCTGTACCTTGATCTCGCTGTTATTGAGCAAGTTCCCCTCGATCCCGAGCGATGGGAGGAGTTGCGCTTGCGCCTGGGTACTCAGGGGTAACGCCCAGAGTTTGATGAAACCAAGCGCTGCATTGTGGTCGAACTGGTCGCCGCTGTCGTAGGTTGCCAGCCCGAGACTATAAAGCGAGTGCTCCGATTTGCGCCCCACGACCTTACAATGTCCGGCTGAAAGCTTGACGCGGACCGTGCCGCTGACGAAGCGCTGCGTGCTCTGGACGAATGCTGCCAGGTCCTGGTGTAGAGCGCTATACCATTGCCCATTGTAGATCAGGCGTGCATACTCGGCGGCAATGGTCTCTTTAAAGCGGATCTGCTCACGGCTGAGTGTCAGGCTCTCAAGCGCACTATGGGCAGCATGCAGCACTGTTGCGGCTGGCGCTTCATAGATTTCGCGGGATTTGATGCCCACCAGACGATCCTCGATGTGATCAATGCGCCCGATACCATATTTGCCCGCTTCCTTATTCAACGTTTCGACCAGCGTGTAACCTTCGATTTCTTCTCCGTTGAGCGCAGTGGGAATACCATGCTGAAAACTGATCTCCAGGTAGGTTGGCTCCAGATGTGCTGCTTGCTCCGGGTTATCTGTCCAGCCATAGACCTCTTCGGGCGGCTCGGCCCAGGGATCTTCCAGGATACCGCACTCGGCGCTACGCCCCCACAGATTCTGGTCAAATGAATAGGGGCTGGCGCTGGTAGCAGTGATGGGCAGATGGTGTTCGGCAGCGTAGGCGATTTCGTTATCGCGCGTCATGCTCCACTCGCGCACGGGAGCAATGATTTTCAGATCTGGAGCAAGCGTGTTGATAGAAACATCGAAGCGAACCTGATCGTTGCCTTTGCCAGTGCAGCCATGTGCAACGGCGACTGCGCCTTCCTGACGCGCAACCTCGACGAGTAGGCGCGCAATTAAGGGACGGGCTAATGCAGTTGCCAGGGGATATTGTCCTTCATAGATCGCGCCAGCCTGCAAGGCGGGCCAGACAAAGTAGCGCACGAAATCAGCTTTGCCATCGATTGTCAGAGCTTTGATCGCGCCAATTTTTCGGCCACGCTCAGCTATTGCCTCAAGATTGCGCTCGCTACCAACATCAATTGTGACGGCGATCACATCCAGGTCATATTTTTCTTTAATCCAGTGGATCGCAACGGACGTATCCAGTCCACCCGAATAGGCTAGTACAACGGTTGCCATGGTTATTTCTCCTCAGTGTCGTCGAGTGCATCGAAAATGTGCACGTTTTGTGTACCCACAAGCGTTTGTATGGCGCTCCTAAAGCTGGCAGCGCGTTCCTGCCACTGCGTTTTGACCTGCGCCAGGCGTTGTTCATTCAGGCCCAATCCGATGTTGCCTGCACCGCCCAGATGATTGCGCGCGTGTAGACGTGCTAGCAGTTGCGCCTGACTTTCGACAGGGAGCGGTACATGCTGATCAAGTTGTGCTGTGACTTCTTTGCCAACGATACGATAAGCATCGCGGAAGGGCATATGTTCACTGCTGGCAAGCTCATAGGCGCGGTCGGCGGCGAATAGCTCAAAGGAGCAGGCGGCGACGGTGCGCTCGGTGTTCACCTTGATGTTGCTGATCACTAGTGTACAGATATCCAGGCTCTCCCGCGCCAGGTCTAACGCTTCCATAAATGGTCGCTTGGTCTCCTGATAGTCCATGTTATAGCCTGATGGCAGGCCGCATACGATGCCCAGAATTTGTTGTTGAAAGGCCAGCATTGTCTGCGCGCGTGCGCGTACCAGTTCCATCACATCCAGGTTGCGTTTTTGCGGCATGATGCTGCTGCCCGTACAGATTTCCTGGGGGATCTGGAAAAAGCCGTACTCGGTTGTGGTGAAGAGCAGGGTATCCTGGGCTAGCTTGCTCAGATCGAGCATAATCTGTGCCAGTGCCTGCACGATAGCCGCTTCGATCTTGCCGCGTGCGTTCTGGGCGTAGATGACGTTATTTTGCACACGCGCGAAGCCGAGCTGGTCAGCGCTGAGCTGGCGATCAATGGGGATCGGTACACCATAACCCGCTGCAGAGCCAAGTGGCGATTGGTCGTTGATAGCATAGGCCGCTGAGAGCAATTGCTCGTCATCTAGCAAGGACTCGGCGAAGCTGGCGGCCCACAGTCCAACCGATGAGAGCATACCGCGCTGCATATGTGTATAGCCCGGCATGGGGATCTCGCTGCCTGCAGCCGCGAAGTCTAATAAAGCTGCACAGAGCGTTATGAGCTTGTTGCCAATAAGATGGAGCTGCTCTTTGCCATACAGCCGTAAGTCTACCAGGACTTGATCGTTACGTGAGCGTGCTAGATGGATCTTTTTCCCGGCGTCACCAGCTTTGAGGGCCAGGTAGTTCTCGATGCTGGTATGAACATCTTCGTCGGTAGGCTGAATTGTAAAGTCGTGCGTTGCTTCCAGGTCCAGGATCTCACGAAATGCTTGCTTGAGCGTTTGTATTTCGGTCTCGCTCAAGACGCCGATGTGCTGGAGCATGCTAGCGTGTGCGAGCGATCCCCAGACGTCGTGACGGATCAGGCGTGTATCCAGGAAACTATTTTGCGTGGCCTCGTAGCTCTCTACCAGCGTGTTGACATTGTAGCCTTTCTGCCACAACTTGGTCATAGCGTTATCCCTCTCATACCCATATGCATTCAGAAACGCCACTGTCGTGGCTAGCTTCGCTCATCTGAATGCAAGGCAATAGCAATTGCATAGCATCGTACACAATGATGGAGGAGATGTATGCATGTGTTATGGGTGTTGTCATATAAGGATCTCCTTCAATAGCTATGGGTCGAGGAAGGTTGTGAGGTCATAAAAAAAGCTCCCATCCCTTCCTGTAAAACTTTGAAGGGACGAGAGTGCAGGAGGTTGTTATCCTGATCACACCCGTGGTGCCACCCTAATTGCCTTGCAATACCCCTTCCCGAATAAAGGATAGATTGCAGGACCACTTTTCCCTGGTTCATGTTCGACGTGGGAACCATCCACCTGCCCTACTTGTCTGCTCCTGGGGGAGAAAACTTTCTTCGGCCAGCCGCTCACGAACGCGTTCTGCGAGGACATGACCATTCCGACCTTCCACTCTCTATCGGATCGCTGTTGGCTGCCGCTCTCATACTACTTTCGCTCAGCGCGGGTTGTACAGATTTGCTATTGTTTTTAAGGATACCAGCCGCATGCCGAAAAGTCAAATGCATGGCTGCACATATTTCTACGATCTGACGCGGACTCGTTGCACATAATCTGGCCTATGGAGATCCTTCAGGGAAGGAAATCTCTGCTTTATTCATCTCTTTTTGGAGCATCAGGCAGCGCAGTGCCTGTATACCGTGAGAAAATGCGCTTGAAGGATGCCCAAGACCCCTGAGCACTATCAGGCACAACCGGATCAGGCACCACATCATACACGACCGGCACTACAGCCAGATTGGGACCCATATGACCAGGTTTGTAGACCAACTTGTCCCCTTCAAGTTTCGTTTGCGCGTGGCTTATCTCCAAGATGTGCCCTAACGCGTACTTACTGGCAGGTTTGATGACATAGTAGGGATTATACACCACAAAATCGGGATAATGGTTGCCTTGCTGATCGTAGTGATCTCCTTGCTTGTGGAGAACGATAGCGTGTGCTCCGGGATTGTCAGCCTCTTTGAAGTTTGCTCCAACGATTACTATTATGGTGGGAATGTAATTTCCTTGCCCATCTTTGACATTCATAAACGTATCTTTCAGGTCTGCATAGCTAAAGTCTTCGCGCACCTTGAAGCGAACTCCTTTTCCTTCGGGCATTGGAATGCGCAATCTTCCTTCCTCAAGTTCAGTATTCAAATAGTCTACAGTTTCGCCAGAAGTCCATCCACGTTCTTCGTGAGACTTTCTACGGGGATGTGCGTGATAAATCTCTTCAAATTTATTCTGGAGTTGCTCAGTGCTTGATGTTATCTCTGGATGATACAGGCTGAAAACTCTGGTGAGGCTTGTGGGTATACAGGTGCTAGTAAAACCAGTACTATCAACATCTCTGTACTGCGGATTGTTCTCTTGCCACGTTGGATCGTGATACCACATGTCAGGATCGAAATACTTCAGCCCGATGTCCTGTATACGCTTCTCTAAACCTCCATCAGCACGGGCAGAACGCTTTGCTTCATGACGTTGCACGAGTTTCTGTAAAGAGCATGGCCTCGACTTGGGATGATTTTGGCTCCAGACGCATACCTTCGACAAACTCTTGCTGATCCGCATCTTCTGTCAGATTTTTTACTTCACGTGTTCTACGATCTATTTTTGCTGTTATATTGTAATAAGTATATCTTAATTCTTCTAATTCGCTATTTTGTCGATGATAGACAGAATAAGGATGATCAGGATCGACAAAATTTGCCTCGATGACGCTTCGGCTTTTTGTAGCTATCTCAAGTAGTCTCTTTTTATCCTGATCACTCATATCAGATAGGGAGCTTTCACGTACCTTCGCTTCAATTGCCTGTAGAGCTTCCTCCTTATCCGTTTCCACATTTTCTATAATATCCCCTTCTACACCCATTTTCTTCAAACTTTTTTGCACACTTGCTATACTATGATTGTATTGTATCATTGACATTAGTTCTACATTATTCATCTCGCTATGGTAACTAAAATCGACAAAATCTGTCGCTCTGATCATCCTTCGTGCGACCTCAGCCCTCTCAAGGAGTCTCTTTTGATCTTGATCACTCATATCAGATAGGAAGCTTTGGCGTACCTTCGCTCCAATTGCCTGTAGAGCTTCCTCCTTATCCATTTTCGCATAATCTATGATATTATCTTCTATATCAATTCCCTTTAAAAAAATCTGTCTTATGTCTATTATATGTTTATATTGCTTTGATAGAATACTTCCTAAATAATCTTTTATATTTTCTGTTATTTTTCTATATTCTCCCAATTCCATTTCGTGTAATTTATGCACTTCTTCCCAAAAGCGGATATTCTTCTCCAACGCTGCCTTGATAGTGTCACGCATGCTGACATGGTCTCTCTGTTCAGCAGGCGCACCAACGAAATCATGCGATCTCAGAACGTGCCAACCCAAGAGCGCTACCAGACCGTTATCGCTCTCACTTGGAGGAGCGTCAAGCTCAGTCTGTAAAGCTCGTAAACCTCTAATTTTTTCCTCAATATACGGTTTTGTTTCTATACGGATACGGAATAAATAAGCTGCAGTTGATTTCACTTGATGATAGCGTTCTATAAGCGGTCTTGCTTCTTTTTCTAGCTCTCGATAGGCATGAGCTAGGCGAACAACCGCATTCGACTTTGCCTGCCTGGTCTTGTCTGTCATGGGGCGTGACATGCGTTCTCGGTATGATTGATAGTAGTTCAAAGTTGCATGTAGAGTGTTCTTGTGCCTCTGGCGACTCAATCTCCATATTTCTCGCTGATCGCCTCCGAAAGGTTTGTCTGCTTCTTGCTCTTCGCTCGCTACCTTTAACAGTTTACCCCTCCAAACTTCTCCTGCCTTCTGTATCCTACCTTGATCCTTCTGCACTGCCTCATTTGATCTACCTTCCGTTGAAATATCCCTTTTTGCCTTATCCACTACTGCATTTACTATTGCGTCTACTATTTCTTTTTGTAGAGGATCAACATTTTTATATTTCTCTCCATTTCGTACCCGATCTTGCAGCAGGTCAAGAGTTTCCTCTCCAGGTTTCACCCCTTCAGGCTTCTTCACCTCCATAGTCTCACGAAGTGGCATAATGGACCGCCCCCCTCTTTTTCAATGCTAGTAGCACTCTACATACTCTTCGCTTGGGAAAACAAGGGGAATAGGGGGTCAGATTCTCAATGGCTCAGTCGGTGATGCACCCAGTTGTGCTACGAGAACACATTGTCCTTGATTACAATTTAAAATAGATTTCTGAGATGCGATCAGAGACCTCGCCAAACGTATCCCAATCCAGCTCTTCATCGTTCATGGCATCCTTGACTTCGCCATGATCTATCAGGTAAACTGCGGCCTTCTCTTTACTAATAAAAGCACTTGTATCCTGTAAGAAAAACTCAGGACGAATGGCTTCCTTATCTTCGCGTTCAGCGGCTATAGTCAGGTTGGTAAGATGGTCTATCATATACGGGCTGTGGGTGGTTACGAGCACATGCAACCCCGCATTGACGAGCATCGCGAGAAATTCGATCATCTGTACCTGTGCGCGAGGATGCAGATTCATCTCAGGCTCGTCGATAACAAGCAATTCCCCCGGTTCCGCAAAATGACGCAGGTAAAATACAAGTGGAGAAAGTTCTTTCACCATCGAAGACGTTACAGAAATTTCCAGTGAGTCGGGCTGTCCAGCCGGGTGAAAGACAATTTCGCGGGCAGGGTATGGCTCAATTGGTGCAAAGCTGCTTAACGTCTTTGGTATTGGTTATGTAATATACCTTCAGTTTTTTCGTCAATCCTGAAAGAGAGGTACTTGCTCATATTTCCAGTTATCACCTACTAGTGGCAAGTGCTCTTTAATTCTACTTACCCTGTTGTTTCTATTAGTACAAGATTTATTATGGCGATGTGCATCTCGATTGAATTTACTCATCTCTGCATTAAGTGCGCTTACCTTTTGATTATATGTGCTATGAAGTTTATAAGAATCTATGTAATTGTTATACTGATTCACTAATCCATTATGGTAAAGAACTCTCGTGTTGTACGCATTTTTCTCAGTAAGGTAGCTATTATAAGCATTATCAAGGACGCCGTAGTACGCATGTGATGCTGGATATCTTCCTATCAGAGGCGCGCTGTCTTGAAGTAAAGCTGTACCTGCAGTGATTAAATCATTGCGTATGCCTGCTAACCAAATATGTTCAGGTATTGCACTTGTTTCAATTATCTCCATTTGATTTATAAGAGCATTTCTTCTTCCATTTAGGAACCATGCAGTTCCTGCCTCTTTTTGTTTTTGAATTTCTGCTAACATCTGTCTTTGAGCATCAAAAACTTCATTGTTATGTCCAGTAGCATGATTACTATCACTCTCGTTGCCACTATCGCTATAATAGCCTGGACTCTCGAATGCATATCTTGCCATAATTTTTAATATTCTCCTGAATGATGAATTGATACTATGATGCAGATGGATCTCAGAAGTCCAGGAAAGGAAAAAGCCCAGCCTGTATGCATTATTCCTCCCACAAGGCTGTATAATCTAAGAGTTCACTCTCATCGATTAGAGGTAGATGCTCTTCAATTTTGTCTACTCTTGTGATTCCCACACCGCGCTGTTTATTATGATTATGTGCATCTTGATTGAATTTAGTTATCTTTATATCACAATTGGTTATGTTGCTATTGTGATCAGCTACTTCTTGATTATGTTCTCATGGTTCGCTCAAATTTTGACGAGATTTCAAAATTGTAATACACTACAAGCATGAAAGAGACGTTGAACATTGAAACTGAACGTGTAGATGATATTGCGCTGTTACTAGCACACATGCAGCGCATGAATATCTCTGAGCTGCTAGATAGGCATATTCCAGTTCATGGCAATCGGAAGGGATTAAGCGTAGGAAATGTGACGATGGTTTGGCTCTCCCATATCCTTTCAGAAGCGGATCATAAAATGCACCATGTACAAGAGTGGGCAACGCGACGAAAAGAAATACTACGTGGCTGCGGATTGAAGACGCTTGAACCACAAGATATGACAGATGATCGCCTTGCAGATGTTTTGCATGCTTTAAGCAGCGATATCCATTGGTCAGCATTTGAACAGGATTTGATGGGAAGCCTGGTGCGAGTGTATGATATGCAAAAAGCACGTATACGTGTTGATACGACCAGCGTCATGAGTTATGCTGAAGTGAGTGAACAGGGATTACTGCAATTCGGGCACAGCAAAGACCATCGACCTGACCTGCCACAACTCAAACTGGTGCTCGCAAGTTTGGATCCTTTGGGAATGCCATTGGCGACAGAGGTGATTTCGGGTGAAAAGGCAGATGACCCGGTGTACCTGCCAATCATAAAGCGGGTGCGTGAAGGACTCAAAAGGGAAGGACTGTTGTATATAGGGGATTGCAAGATGGCAGCGTTCCAAACACGTGCGACCATTCAATCCTCGAAAGATTTTTATTTATGCCCTTTTTCAGCCGTACATGTCTCATCACAGCAACTCCAGCAAGAAGTGGATACCTTGAGAAAGAACGGAGAGCCGCTCATAAAGGTTGAACGCATGAATGAGAAAAATGAGTGTATTTGTATTGCTCAAGGGTATGAAATGAAACAAGAGCTGGATAGCGAGATAGATGGGCAGATATCTGCATGGACGGAACGCCGATTGCTGATCCAATCAACGAGTGGAGCAGAAGGAGCGAAGCGTTCTTTGCTAGAACGATTAGAAAAAGCAGAGCAAGCTATACAGGAGCTATTGGTGAGAAAGCAAGGAAAGCTGCGCCTAAAAACACGTGTGGAAGTAGAGAGAGCCATACAAGAGGTGTTAAAGATATTTCGCGTGGAAGATTTATTAGAGATTGCTATTTATGAAGAAAAGCGGGAAATACCAGTCCGTGCTTATGGAGGAAAACTCTCCTCGCCACGTCAAGAGAGCCTTTTTACGATCAAGAGTACACGAATGGAAAAAGCAATCGAGTATACTATAAGTCATCTGGGCTGGCGTGTCTATGTTACGAATCAGGGAAAAGAATATCTTCCTTTAGAACAAGCTGTAGAGGCATACCGTGATGAATATCTTGTTCGAGCGGTGCTTCGAGCGCCTCAAAGGACATCCTTTCTCATTGGCTCCTCTCTATGTGCAGCGTGATGATCATCGAGTAGGATTAGTGCGCTTGTTGACGATTGCTTTGCGTGTTTTAACGCTGTTGGAAGGTGTCGTTCGTCAACGTTTACAAGAGCTGAAGGGAGAGCTTTCCGGACTCTACGCAGGAAATCCCAAACGTCGCACGAATCAACCGACTGCCGAACGATTATTGGAAGCCTTCCATGAAGTGACGCTTACCATCGTTCGTGCTCCTGGGTTCATACAACGCCATATTACGCCGCTTTCCTCTCTTCAGCAAGAAATTTTAACATTATTAGGCTTTACGTCTGTCATCTATTCTCAATTGGCGGATGATTCTTAATTTCCGTCTGGAAAATGAGCGAACCATGAGTATGTTCATTCAATAAATTATTATGTACTTCTGCTTCACTGATTCGTCGAATCAGTAGAGATTCACGTTCTGTATCACCTAGCAGACTCTCTATGTCATCAAGTAAAATTTTACCAGCTTCTTCTAAAACTTCTTTAATCCTATATAGGTATTTTGCATTTTCTTCTAATTTATCCATTTCTGCTATAATAACATTTCTTCTTCTATTTATATATTCTGCTGCATTTTCATTTCTTGTTGCTCTTTGTGCATCAAATTCTTCTCTTTCAATTTCACTATCGCTGCTAGCGCTATAGACGTCTTTCTCGAATGATCGTCTCTCCATGCTTTTTAACATCCTCCTGAATGATGAATTGGTACTATGAAACAGATGGAACTCAGAAATCCCGGGAAGGGAAAAGCCTTGTCTTTCTGCAATAAAATGCTTCCCTTCTTCATCTCAGCCAATGATATCTAACCCCTCTTTAGAGCAAATACTCTTTAATTACTATAGACTTTCTTAATACTGTATTACAATCCTTCGGTAGGGACAATTTCGGACGTTGACTTGGATAAGGGGAATCTTTTTTCCTGACCAGGTGTGCCTGGGACGGCCTGTGGGACGGAGGCAAGCTCCGCCCCTACCCGAATGCAAAACATGATGCTCATCCTTCCTGGCCCGCAGTGTAGACATCTTGTCACAAACTATGGTACGGTGAAGAGACAGCGACAATAGCAACCTCATATTGCCTTGCATTCAGATGAGAAATATGCTGCCGCATATTTCTAGCAACGGGAGTTGCGTTTCTGAATGTCTATGGGTATCACGTTGATAAGGAGTGCAGTGGCAATGCCGAGAGATCTTCCGCTGGGTAATGGGTCATTACTCATCAATTTTGATAAAAGCTATAATGTACGCGATATCTACTGGCCCTATGTGGGACAGGAATTGCATACGGATGGTGACATTTCGCATACAGGCGTCTGGGTAAGTGGTCAATTTGCCTGGCTGGACGCTCCCGAGTGGCAACGTGAGCTGCGCTACGACCAGGAAACATTGGTTACGCACGTCACACTGACGCATCCTGGACTACAAATCCAATTGTGTTTCAACGATACAGTCGATTTTTATCGTGCAATCTTCTTGCGCCACGTCGTTGTCATCAATCAGGCAGATCGGACGCGCGAAGTGCGTCTCTTTTTCCACTATGACTGGCACATCTGGAACGACTCTGACGGCAACACCGTCTTTTACTATCCAACAGTGCAAGCGCTGGTGGCCTACAAAGAGCGCGCCTATTTCCTCATGAATGGACAGACGCATTCGGAAGGTCAAGCACGCAATGGGATTAGTAGCTGGGCCTGCGGTATTAAAGAGTTCAACGGCGCACAGGGTACCTGGCGCGATGCCGAAGACGGAGATCTGGGCCGTAATCCGATAGCTCAAGGCTCGGTGGATGGTACGCTGGCCTTATACTTAGCTCCTCTGGACGCTCATGCCACGGGCGAGGCCTATCACTGGCTGACGATTGGACGCGATTTGCCCGAGGTCGTAGAGCTAAATCGGCAAGTCACGGAGCGCGGACCACAGACATTTTTAGCGCGTACCCGCAATTACTGGCATGCCTGGGTCAATAAGGATGCACAGGATTTCGCTGACCTTTCGACCGAACTGGTGGCTTTGTACAAACAGAGCTTACTGATACTGCGTACACAAATTGATAATGCTGGAGCTATTGTGGCGGCCAACGACGCAGATGTGCGCAGTTTCTCGCGGGATAGCTACTCATACATGTGGCCGCGTGATGGTGCCCTGGTGGCGAATGCGCTCAGCCACGCAGGCTATTCGGAAATCACGCGCAGCTTCTACGACTTTTGTGGCGCAACCCTGACACACGAGGGGTATCTCTTACACAAATACAACCCCGATCACTCCTGGGGGAGTAGTTGGCATCCCTGGATAGACAAAGAAGGCAAACCTCAACTGCCCATTCAAGAGGACGAAACAGCGCTCGTCATCTATAGCCTCTGGCAACATTACAAGCAATTCCATGACATCGAGTTCGTCGCGCCACACTACCGTACACTGATTACTCCTGCCGCTGATTTTCTGGTACGCTATCGAGAGCCGACGACACACTTACCACAAGCGTCTTATGATCTCTGGGAAGAGCGCCGAGGTATCCTGGCATTTACAACCGCTGCAGTCTACGCGGGACTGGACGCAGCAGCCAATTTTTCAACGCTCTTTGGGGAAACAGATCTCAGCAACACATACCGGCAAGCGGCTGATCAGATTAAAGATGCAACGCTGCGCTATCTGTGGGACGAAAAGCTTGGTCGTTTCTTGCGCATGATCAATGTGGATACAAATGGTACGATTGCGCAGGATGCGACGATAGATAGCAGTGTATGCGGTCTGTTCCTGTTCGGCATGTTTTCAGCGCACGATCCGCACATTGAAAGCACCATGCGGCAGTTGGAGCAGACACTCTGGGTAAAAACAGAGGTCGGTGGCATGGCGCGCTACGAAAACGACTATTATTATCAGGTCACGCACGATTTATCCAAAGCACAGGGCAATCCCTGGTTTATTTGTACACTATGGCTGGCACAGTATCGTATTACCCATGCCGAGACCATCGATGAATTACGCCAGGCCCTACCACTATTGCAGTGGGTACAACAGCATGCCCTGCCCAGTGGCGTTATGGCAGAACAGGTCAATCCATTTAGCAGCGCACCGCTTAGCGTTTCGCCACTGACCTGGAGTCATGCCGAATACGTCTTAACCGTGCGCTGGTACCTGGGAAGATATCGCAGACTCAAAGCATAAGCTTGCGTGCCTATGTTTCGTGTGAATCGCTCATAGCCTGTTTTCCCAGCATCTTTAGCGTCACGCCAAGTGCGAGCACAACAGCCGCATTCACACCTAGCTCTATCATCGTGCGGTTAAATTCTTCTGTGCTGATGGTTCCACCTATCGAGAGTCTGGCACCAATAGAAAGGATGCCTCGTGTGGCTGAGATAATGCCTATGAAGAGAAATGGCTGCAAAGACGTTGCACGCGCCTTGAGATAATGAATAACGGTACTGAGCACTTCCATGATGATCAGGACAAGAAGCAAATCAGAGATAAACTGGATAATATCGGTCGCAACATTCGCCAGCACAGTCTGGCTAAACGCGCTGTGGAGCGCACCTACGAAATTCCAGATACTATAGATAAGCGCAATAAGCGCTCCCGCCAGGAAGCATAAGCCAACCGTTGTATAGATAAGGGTGTCGGCGCGATCCAACAAGCGGCTGGCAAAGGTAGCAATATCCCTTGTTACCTCATCGTTCTCATTGACATGCGTCGTGGCATCGGCAACTACAGGAGGTGATTCCTGTAGAGGATTGTTACTTGGATCATCGATCATATGCTCTGAACTCCTTATGTTATCGTTGTATGCCGTTCGGTATATATTGCCTTGCATTCAGATGAGAACTCTGCTGCCGCAGAGTTCTCATCTGAATGCCTATGGGTATATTGGAGGACTGAATGTCGCGCTGGTTCTATTTTTTACTTATATTCTCTTTTCTAGCGGTTTTGCTCTATTTTGTCCACGCGTGGCCCCTCCTGGTCTTTATCGTGGCGGCTCTGGGTATTATGCCACTAGCAGCCTTAATTGGGCAAGCAGTAGAAGAGGTTGCAGAGCATACAGGCGAACTCGTCGGTGGACTACTCTTTGCAACCTTTGGCAATGCCACGGAACTGATCATTGGCATCCTGGCGCTCAGCCAGGGCCTGGTGGATGTGGTACGCGCCTCCATTATTGGTTCTATTCTAGGCAATACCCTCCTGGTACTCGGAGCAGCAATCATCGTCGGGAATATCAAGCATGGTCGTCTGCGTTTTGAGACACGGCCCGCCAGTATGTATGCCTCCCAATTGACATTGTGTGTCGGAGGTTTGTTGCTACCGACGGTGGCTGAACTCCTAGCATCCCAGAACAATCAAAATCAGATTATAGCACGTGGCAATACCCTCTCTGATTTCATTGCCGTCATGTTGCTCGTTGGTTACATTGCATCCATTATTTTCAGTATCTTCCACGTTCGTCAGCAAAACGGTGAACACGAAGAGGACTTTGATCCTATCCGTGGCGCACGTTCTGCGGTAGCCATGTCGCACTTACTTGCCTATCGCCAACAATTGGCAAAGAGCCAGGTACCAGGAAGAACTGATGCCTTGCAGCAGATTGATAATGCGCTCGATAGTATTGTGATGCCTGTAATCGAGAAACAACCTGCGGTTACTACAGAACAATCTGCCCAACAAGCAGTACCGGAGTCAGTGAAGACACCTCTATGGCGTGGCTTACTATTGCTGTGTGTGGCGACGGTTGGAGTAGGTATCCTCTCGGAAATCCTTGTGGATGCCATTGAACCGGTCACAGAACTATTGCACTGGAATCCGGCCTTTGTAGGACTGGTCTTTATACCTCTGATCGGTGGCATTCCAGAATACTTTAATACGATCTCTATGGCGCTGCATAAGCGTATGAGCATGGTTTTGGCCGCTTCGGCAGGGTCTTCTATTCAGATTGCGCTGCTGATAGCTCCCATTCTGGTGCTGGTCAGCCTGGTAATGCCTGTACGCTTGAATCTGGTGTTCAGTATTGTAGAACTGGCGGTCCTGGCACTGACCACGTTTCTCTTTAGTGAGATCACCAGGGATGGCGAATTTGTCTGGTTGGAAGGGCTACTGCTGATCCTGCTCTACGCGATGATGGGTGGGACTATTTTCTTATTCGGGGGTGGTTAAAGGCCATCCGATGGGCGCATGCGAGGTCATACGTTGATACTAAATCAAAAAGAAAGAGAAAAAACGCGGTTGAAAGCACGGACGATGGGAACGAGGCTCGCATTTGCGCCTACCATAGCGCTCCTTCCTGACGCACACCAGGTCAGCAGGAGCAGGCAGGTAGGGTTCAAGCAAGGCCGGGACGATGGGTTGATAGCGTCGAGAAGGGCGGATAAGTCCCTGCTGGTGGCCTTTGCGCACCAACAAACTGCACAGGCTCTCTCCCATGGCTCGTGCCGGGGCGTGAGCCAGCAGCTTGACCAGCACCGGCAAGGAGACCGCAAAGAGTTCCACGCCCGCCTCTGCGGCCACCCGCAGGTGCAAGGCATGCAGGATTTGAGCCAGGATGAAGGCGCACAAGAGTTGTTGGAGCACCAGGATGGGAAAGCTCGACCACCACAGGTGCAGACCCAACTCCCCTTTGAGCATTTTGAAAGCCAACTCGATATCCCATCGGCGAGCATACAAACGGGCGGCATCACTCATGCTCAGCAACGCCGGGTCTCGCACATTGGTCACGTAGCGATAGCAGATCCCAGCATGCTCAAACTGGATCAAGCGCACCAGATGCTTGGCTTTATCTGCGTTGTAGGCCCCCAGCCAGATAAGCGCATCCAAGGTCGTGCCTTGCTGCACGAAGACATGCACGATCTGGTAGGAGGTCTTTTCCCGCATCCGCGAAAGCCACCAATAGCCCTGATCGGTGAGCCAATCGAACCACGCGAAGCTGAAATAGCCCAGATCTGCCAGGATGAGGGTTCCTTTTGGATGCCAGCCAGCAGTTCTTCGACGAAGAGCTTCTCATTGGCAAAGACATCCTCTCGAAAGAGCACGCGCACCCACTGCTGTCGCTGGATATCGAAGAGGGCGGCCAGTTTGCCCACCAGCAAGCGGGCACTCTCCACTGGCTCTTCACGCACGTCCTGGCAGGTACGCCGGACCGCATCGAGCGTACTTTGATCCAACGCCAGGATGCGGGTCGCGAAGGGAGCCAGGTCCCGGTCTTGCACCTGAGTCGTCCAAGGCAACACTGCCTGACTGACCCGCGCGAGCAGGTCGTCCAAGGAGTCCAGCTTGGCGTGCAGCAAGCGTTTGCGCACCGCGTCACGCGTCAGATCCAGGATAGGCAGATGGCCGATCCCGGTCCAGGTAATCAAGCGCCAAAGACTGGCAAAGCTGGTGGACCCTTGCAGCATTGTCTGCAGCATCGCCAGCCAGAGATGATCATGAGACAAGGTGGCTGGACGTCCCCGTCCACGCGTGACTGCCGTGGTCGGAGCACTCACCGATCCCGCAGACAGCACGTTGAGCAGAAGGGCAATGATCTGATTGGCCGGACTCTTGGGCATCTCCTCTTGCGTCGATGCGATAGAATGTTTCATGGAGGACCTTCCTTTTCGGAGAAATTTATGTATGAAAAGATTGTCCTCCTTTTCTCCCCTCCACGCAAGAGATTTCGCCATTTTGTCCTCCCTTTCTCTCTGGTTTCTTATTTAGTATCAACGCATGATGCGAGGTGCGCCCCTACCCGGTTGTTAAAATGACACACACACCCAATCATAGCGGAATGGGTAAAACGTTGCGCCCCTCACGACCCGCATGGACCAGAGGTGAGATAAACAGCTCGATTACGAATGGTTTCTCGTAGAGCGGACTGCGCACAACATCCATAAAAAAGATGTGTAAGCGTTCACGATGTCCGCTGGAGCCAGTAGCGAGCGATTGCATTGGCATGGTGATCTCCGCTGTGTAGCCAGCAGTAGGGATTTGCACATCCGTTTGCTGAATAATATAGGCGTAATTCTCATACAGAGCTGAGCGTACCTCAATGTGAACGACATCACCTTCAACCATACAGCTTAATCCCGCCGCTCCACCTTGCCTGGCCGAGCGTCCCGTTACGTTGATACGAATGGAGTAACTCTGGTTGGGCTGTATACGTAGTGGTGTCTCGATAATGGCAGCCGCAGCAGTCGCATGTTGCTGCTCACCGAGAATAAAACGCTGCATACGCTTGAGAAGAGCGGCCTCAGCCTCTGTGTCCACTATCTCCGGTGCAGCAGAACCAGATACGATGACGCCTGACGCATGCTGCTGACGCGGTACAGATACCAAAGATCCGGTCAGTAGACTCTTCAAGCGCGTAAACGTTTTTCCAGCAGGTCCCAAAGACCTCGCTGGCAACAAAGAGGGCGATTTTACGGGGAGTAATGAGGACGACTTTACAGGTACTAACGCCGTAGAGCGAGCAGTTGGTTCAGTTGGAGGAACCGACTGCTCCAGACGCCGTTCATCCTGCACCGTTGTCTGCTGCGTATTTTCAGCCGCCGACGCCTCTTTTTTGTCTCGAATAGCGGATGTCAGAGCACTAGTGTCCAGCAACACCGTTTCTTGCGCAGCAATTGCCATAAGATCTAGCCGTTGTGTCTCTTGCGCAGAAAGGTCTGTTACCTTATCCTCGAAAACCTCTCCTTGATCAGGCTTACGTACTGGCGGTTCCTCTGATAGAGGGACACCTCCCGCAGGCGCATCTGTCGGCCCAGGTGCTTTTTGCTGCGCTGATGGCTGGACAGGGTCAGCAGCTTGCACTGGCTGCTCTCCTGGCATAGATTTTTCCACAGACACCTTCTCAAGTGGTTTTTTGGGTAGAGACTTATCGCCTATCAGGGTCTCCTCTCCATGTTGCGCTTGCGTCTCCAAATGCTCTGTTTTCATCCTGGACAGATAGCGCCGAGCCATCTGAGCCTGGAGCGGGACGACTGCAACAGCTACGTCGCCTGATTCCCCAGTAGACGCTGTTTCTTGACGGTCTCCATTTTTATTATCACTCGGCGTAGAAGCAGTGTCCTTCTCTTCTAGCGCTTTTTTTGACTTACTCACTTGCTTCGGCAGTTTTGCGGTGAGCCTCTGAGACGAACGCTTCCCGTTTGCATCCGAGCGTAAGCATGATAGACTCTCGGATAGTTCATCAGCACTCTGGAAACGCTCAGTACTCTTGAGAGACAAAGCCCGCATAACAAGAGCATCAGTGCCATTTTGTATATGTGCATTTAGTTCGCGTGGAGACGACAATGGGTCATGTTCGCGCGAAGCCGGGTCGGCAGGCACAACACCGGTGAGCAAGAGATAAAGCAGCGCACCCAGACTGTAGATGTCAGAGCATGAGTCGATCTGACCAGAGCTAACCTCAGGAGCAATGAACGCTGACGCGTCGATGTTGTTCGATGCTTGTGGAAGAAGATGGCGTATCGGCTGAGGAGGATTGGCAACCAGCAACGCTGGCTGTCCACTGTAACTATTGTCGCTCACAAAGACAAGGCGTGGGTCAAGATCTCCAAAGATGACCTGTTTAGCATGCAAGTGCGCAAGCGAATGACTGAGATCTTCGACCCACGCCAGAGCCGTCTGTTCATCAGGCAGGCCAATGCCGCTTTGCAAGAGTTCCTGCAAGGTCGAGCTAGCAGCCTGTGTGCCGTCACTGGCAACGACAGGCCACCTCGCAACCGTAGAAAGGTGCTCTTGCGATACCTGAAAATCGCTAAACGGTATGATGCCCGGGATGCTCTGATTGCGTAAAAGATCGTACTCCTGTTGCAACGCAGCAATGATCTGGGTACGAGCCTCTTCGTCGAGACCTCCGAGAGCAATATCATTAATGATAACAGAGAAATGCTGCCGTATATCAAGGGCCCGAAAGGTCTGGATATAGGCACTGCGACGCACTAATGAAGTAATTCGATACATATCAGCAATAGCAGTTTTCCCTTTAGGTAAAGCGCTATCCTGATAGATTACGATCCGTTCACCACACTTACTACAAAACGTTGCTGAGAGAGGTAAAACAGTATTGCAACGTTTGCAGCGTAGAATATCAGACTGTTTTTGTTTAGATGGTATTTGTGTTGCGCTCATGCCAGTTCTACGCCTTTTATGGAAAAATTTATGGAACTGAATAAGATTATAACACATACAAACACTCTATGTAGTCTCTGACTCCGTCTCTAGGCACTATGTCAGAGAATTTCCAAAGCCCTGGATGAGCTGCAACTTGTAATTGACATATTTCTAGATAATGGTTATACTAGTGTGGCTGGATGACACCTTCTTTTCTTCATTATCCGGCAATATGTAGCTCAGCACATTGCTGTATCTGACGCTATATGTGTTGCAAACTGACTGGTTTTACCAATATCAAACACAAAAGTGCCTGTTTGACTTCCTCCTTGAGAGGTGACTCTCCTGCAAGGTCGCTGACGATCCTGGCTTCGTCAAGGAGAAATACATGGGAAAAGATGGATTTGATGCAAGCCTTGGTCTTGCATTCAGTCTTGAATTATTTAAACGCTATCGCAAAAGTGGCGTTCTCAGATGCGAAATACGTCGTGTTCCAGGATTTCGCGGACCTGGAATTGCCTATCTAGAGTTGATTGAAGGAGCTGTCGTTGCTTCTTATGTCGAAGATAAAACAGGCCAGCGCTACCCAATCTCAAAGAACACTCTTATACAGTTAGATAAAGAGAAAGGACCATTTGAGTGGCGTTTGAGCGCCTCATCACCTGCGCTACAACAAATAATTCCCCCGGCCCTCCCACCCGGCAGATCAACACAACCTTACCCCGGAAATGTTAGCATTACTCCATTACCCTCGGATACAAGCATCCCAATAATAATTGCGCCACTGCATAGTGAACAATTGCTCAAATGGACACTTGCACAGCAACAGATACTCCAGTTGGTCTGGAATGCTATCGATGGGAGAAGATCCATACGAGACATTAAAATGCTAACCCGGTCTTCCTTGTCAGAAACTACAGTGGATGAAGTACTGCACATGTTTATTCAATGGAAAGTTGTCGCTATTGTAGCATAATTAGAGAGGTTTTTACATCGCCATGAATAATTCTCTTTTTTCTCATCAGTCTCCTTCCGAGGACTACTGGTCTTCCGATGAAGTTGTAGGACAGGGACGTGATTGGTTAGACCGCCTACTCGGTTGGTGGTACAAATTTACGATGCCCGATAGATCCATGGTCAATAGCAGCTTTGCCCAACGCGAAGTGGAGCGCAAATCACGTCTGACAAGTACGATTGCTTTTTTCTATTTGCTGCAATTAATCCTCTCGCTACCAGCGCTCACGCAACTGGCTAGCGTGCCGCGTGTGGCCTTCCTGACTACCTTTGTGGTTATTGCTGCGGCGGCTGTTGTGAATAGAGCAGGAAAAACAACCATTGCGAGTATCATGCTTATATTTATGTATGAAGCAGGATTGGCAATCACCTTGCTGTCATACCATCCACTCGATGTGGTTAACTTTTCCACCTATGACTTGTTTGTGGTTGGCGAGTTGCTCGCAGTCACCATGCTACCAGTACAGAGTATCTTTGTTATAGGCTTGCTGAATATAGTTTTCATTGTTGTCGATATGCTTTTCCAACCACGTTCACCGGAGTTAATGTTAGCTATGCAGCATAATGGTAGCATGCTCATGGTGATCCCGATTACTATACAGGTCCTTGTAGCATGTGTGGTTGGACTATGGGTTTACTCCTCATCTAAAGCCAATGAGCGCGCAAATCGCGCTGAAATGATCATGCGGCTTGAGCACGAGATGGCTGAGCAACGCACAGTTGCCGAGCAAGAGAAGCTAGAGCTAGAAGAGAGCATTCAACAACTTGTGCAGGCCCACGTAAATACCATGAACGGCCAGGTACAGACACGTATCCCTTATCCACCGGCAAAAGCGCTCTGGCCGCTGGTCGGCGTCATTAACTCGCTCTGGGTGCGCTTACAACACACCGAGCAGATTGAACGTTCGCAGCAACAACTGAAACAAGCTATTGCGTCATACACCGATTTCTTTCACCGGGCGTCTCTGTCATATCAGCAACCTCTCACCTTGAAGCGCACTGGCACAGACCTCGACCCTCTCGTGCTCTCAGTAAAAGCGTTGCAGGAATCCTGGCAACGCTCCAACACAGCAGAACCTGACTCTGGACACTAAGCCATTGGGTAGGGGTGAGGCCCCTACCCCGTTTCCCGACGTTTCCCCGCCAGGATAGAGATCCAGGCTTTTTGTCCGCTGACATAGCACTCCCTGGGTGTGCTAAACTAGGTACAACCTCTGTGCAAAAATGCGCAACATTGCCCTTGTCAGAACAGACTGGTTTTGCTAGAATCCCAGAGGGACTATGCACTCTTTCCTGACTCCCCTCCTGATCTTTGCTGTCATGTCGTGAGCCGTGGAATGATAGAATACGGAAGTAGCAAAATATACAAAAAAGGATGTAATATTCTTCCTCGGGGTCTGAGACGCGATCTATATTGCTTTGCATTCAGATGAGAAATGTGCGTTTCTGAATGCCTATGGGTATTACGGTCCGATGATATAGGAGGTATGTTTTTATGAGTTTAGCCACCCTGGTATTCTGGATCTTTGCCATTTTCCTGGTGGTCGCGGCACTATTAGTGGTGGGACAGCGCAATATCGTGCATAGCGCATTGGCGCTGGTGGTGGTCTTCGGGTTTGCTGCTGGTATCTATGTACTATTAAGCGCTGAATTTATCGCTATTGTACAGATTCTTATCTATGCTGGCGCAGTGACCATCCTGATTCTGTTCGCTTTGATGCTGACACGCATCAGCGGCCAGCAAAGAACAAATCCGACGAATAGATTATGGCCCGCCGCTGTGGTTATTTGTGCCCTGCTGTTCGGAACGATCACCTACGCGATCAGTAGTAGCTCCCACGCGATAGCCAATACGGACAACGGTTCAAGCCAATTGCCACCGGGTATTAGCAATGTCGTACGCATTGGTCAACTGTTGTACAGCCCTACTACTTATAGCTATGTGCTGCCTTTTGAAATCGCGTCACTGGTGTTATTAGTGGCGATTGTAGGCGCGATTGTCATCGGCAGAGAGGATTAAGGTAATGCTATCGCTTACAACTGTCACGCTCAATGATGTTCTCGTGCTGGGCGCTGTGCTTTTCTGCATTGGCTTGTATGGTGCCATTACCAAGCGCAATGCTGTGGCTGTCTTGATGGGCATTGAAATCATGCTCAACGCCGTCAATATCACGATGGTGGGCTTTTCGTTTTTCAACCACGTCAAGCCGTATTCTACGTACTTGACGGGTCAGATTTTCGCTATTTTTATTATCACTGTGGCGGCTGCAGAAGCAGCGGTGGCCCTGGCGATGATTATCGCGGTCTATCGCAAACGTGACACGGTGGATGTTAGCGAGATCGATTTGATGAAGTGGTGAAACAATGAATCAATTGTATCTATATTCCCCTGTAATTCTGTTTGCGCCGCTCTTAGCTTTTGTAGTGATCATCTTCGGTACACGTGTGTGGGATCTACGCAGTCGTCCACACGCCGAGGCCGCTACAACGCATGCTGAGCATCACGAGGTCAACGCGCACGGAGACGAGCATAGCGACGGGCATGGCGCAGACGATGATGACGATCCCAAAGTACCTCACCTCTCGGCTGGAGCAATTGCCAGCTCGTATGTGGCCCTGGTCATCATGGCCGTTGCCTGTATCTACTCGTGGGTGCTGCTGATCTACTCGGCGAGCAATCCAGCTTCGATGCCAACGGCTGGCTACACGGTCTTTCAATATACCTGGCTCAATATTGCCAATGTCGCTAATTATACGGTTGCCTTCCACCTGGATCACCTGGCGATAGCTATGCTGGTGGTGGTGACGACTATCACACTTTTAGTGCAGTTCTATTCACAAGGCTATATGGAGAATTCGGCGGGCTTCTCTCGCTTTTATGCCTATCTTTCCCTCTTTGCTCTCTCCATGCTGGTGATTGTCTTTGCGGAGAACTTTCTGGTTATCTTCATTGGCTGGGAACTGGTTGGCCTTAGTTCATATCTGCTGATCGGTTTCTGGATCAATAAGCGTGCGAAGCCGGAGGAACAGCGTCCTTCGCCTGCTAGCGCGTCGTTGCAAGCCTTTGTGATGAATCGTATCGGTGATGTTGGTTTCATTATCGGTATCATGATCCTTTTCGCCAAATACAATACGTTCAATTTCTTGCAATTGCAGGCAGACGTACAGCATAATCCAGATAAGGCATTGCTGGGTATTGCGATGGTGCTGGTCTTCTGCGGCGCTATTGGGAAGTCGGCGCAGTTCCCACTGCATACATGGTTGCCATCGGCGATGGAAGGTCCAACGCCTGTGAGCGCCTTGATCCACGCGGCTACTATGGTGGCTGCTGGTGTGTATATGGTGGCGCGCACGTATCCTCTCTTCGCGGCGGCAGATCCCATAGCCTTTTCGGTCGTGGCCTGGATCGGTGCTTTCACGGCCTTCTTCGCGGCTACTATCGCGCTGGTGCAGTCTGACTTCAAGCGCGTGCTGGCCTTCTCGACCATCAGTCAGTTGGGCTACATGTTTGTTGGTCTGGGTGTGGCGGGTCCTCAGTATGGTGCAGGTGTTGGCATGTTCCACCTCTTCACGCATGCCTTCTTTAAAGCCTTGCTCTTCCTGGGTGCTGGTAGTGTACTGCATGGACTCCACCACGCGACGCATAAAGAGGTCCAGGATATGCGTGTGATGGGTGGTCTGGCGACCCGCATGCCGATCACTGCTGCAACCTGGCTGATCGCGACTCTGGCTATCTCTGGCTTTCCCTTCTTCTCTGGCTTCTTCAGTAAAGAGACGATTATCGGACTGGCGCTTGAGAACCAGTATTATGGTATTTATGCTCTGACATTGATTACTGCTGGCTTTACGGCTTTCTATATGTTACGAGCTTTTATCCTGGCCTTTGGTGGCAAGGGCGGCAAGCTCTTCGGCCTGTGGGGCGGACCGTATCGCGGCGTGGGCGAAGTCCACGAGTCTCCGTTGACCATGACTATCCCGCTACTACTACTGGCTATCCCGTCGGTTGTGGTTGGTTACTGGGTAGGGTTTTTCGGTTATATCACACCAGGGGCTACGAATCTGAACATCCCAGATTTATTGCAGAAAACGGATACCTGGATTGGTGTGGCTGTTTCCGTTGTTGGTCTGGTCGTGGCCTGGAGCATCTATGGTCTGGTGGACATTGTGAAGATTCACGCCTATGTCGAGCAACGTCCCGTCTTGCGCACAGTGCACCGCATTCTCTACAATCGCTATTATATGGATACGCTCTACGACTGGATCGTGCGCTATATCGTGCTGGGCATCTCCCACATCGAGCAGGCTTTCGATACTTATGTGGTGGATGGCATCGTGAACGGCGTTGCGCGGGCTATCTCTGGCATCGGCGACAGCGTGCGGCACGTTGAGACCGGTCGCGTGCAGTCCTACATGATCGGTTTCTTTGGAGGCGTCGCTGTACTGGGCGTGCTCGTTATTATACTGATCACCGTGGCAAAGTGAGGATAAGATATGATATTCGCTAGCGATCTCACATGGATTATCCTGCTACCCGTGATCGGCGCAGTGATAACCTATGCATTACCTACAAATTGGGCGCGTTGGGCCGCGTTGACCTTCTCCGCACTGACCTTGGCGTTTTCTCTGGAAATCTTCTTCCATATCCTGTTTAGCAATGGGATTAACGGTTTCGGCAGTTTGCAGAATCTACCCGATGCTATCGATGTGCCATGGCTTGACTTTACGCTTGGCACAGGCGCTAATCCTTTGCATTTGCGCATCGATTACTTCCTGGGCGTGGACGGATTGAGTCTGCCGATGGTAATTTTGAATGCGTTACTGACGATGCTGGCTGTTATTGGTGGCTGGGAAAAGGTCAATGTAAAAAGCTACCTGGCCCTGATTCTACTGCTGGAAGCGGGTGTGATGGGCGTCTTTATGGCGCTGGATATCCTGTTCTTTTTCCTCTTCTGGGAGGTTGAGCTGGCTCCGATGTTCCTGTTGATCGGTATCTGGGGCAACGAGGCGATCAAGCATGGGATGCCCGGGCGCATCTATTCGGCCTGGAAGTTCCTGCTCTACACATTCTTCGGTAGCGTCTTTATGCTGGCTGGCTTCTTGCTGCTCTATTTCACGCAGCGTAGCGGCAACATGCCCTACCTGGCCCAGCACTTGATTGGCGGCACAACAACTATCTTTGGTATCTCCATAAGTTTGCAGTTGCTGACCTTCCTGCTGGTTTTCGTGGCCTTCGCGGTCAAGATTCCGATGTTTCCTTTCCATACCTGGCTGCCAGATGCCCATACTGATGCGCCAACCGAGGTTAGTGTACTGCTGGCGGGTGTACTGCTGAAGATGGGCGCGTATGGATTGATCCGCATCTGTCTGTCGCTCTTCCCGTTCGGCGTGCACGATTTCGCTGGCTGGCTGGTCGTTCTCGCGGTGATCAACATCCTCTATGGTGCAGGTATCTGCCTGGTGCAAAAGGATATGAAGAAGCTGATTGCCTACTCTAGTGTCAGCCACATGGGTATTATTCTGCTGGGTGTGGCAGCGGCAGCCGGTGGCGGCAATGGCATCTTCAACCTGGGCGGCGCGACGGACATGGCTTTCCGCGAGGCTGCGCTGACGGGTGCAACGGTGCAGATGTTCAGTCACGGTATCATTACTGGCTTGCTCTTCTTCTGCGTCGGTGTGATCTACGATCATGCACATACACGTGAAATCTCGGCCTTTGGTGGCGTGGCGAAGAAGATGCCAATACTCGGAACGCTCTTTACCTTTGCGGCCCTGGCCTCACTGGGACTACCAGGGCTGGCTGGCTTCGTGGCCGAATATATGGTCTTCACGAGCAGTTTCCGCATCTGGACCATTCCGACGGGTATCGCGGTCTTTACGATGATTTTGACGGCTGCCTACCTGCTCTGGATGATTAAACGCGTCTTCTTCGGTCCATTTAACACGAAGTGGAACTGGCTACCAGATGCCTCGTTACGCGAACAACTGCCACTGATTACGCTGGCGGCGGTCATCGTGTTTGTGGGTGTTTACCCTGCACCGCTAATCAATCTGATTACGGTAAGCTTACAACCAATTCTACAATCGCTTCATGCGACTGTGACTTTGATCAAGTAGGGGAGGTCCTCTATGCAACGGACGATCTGCACGGTCGCTTCGTTGGGGGTAAGGAGTTATTATGTTCAAGTTGTATGATCTCTACCTGCTCGCACCGGAAATCTCGATGATGCTGCTGGCGCTGGTGGTGATGGCAGTCGACTTGTTTGTGAAACGTCGTATCGTCATCGCCAGTACTGCGCTGATCGGTCTGATCGTGCCCGCCGCCTTTATTATCGCACAGGCCATACATCCTCCGACACCAGGACAAAATACGGCGTTCTTCGGCATGCTCGTGGTTGATAACTATGCGCTCTTCTTCGCTATTATCTTCCTGGTGATCGCGGCGGTGATGATTTTATCTTCCTATCAATATATAGGCAAATATGTGAAGGCGGATGGTGAGTTCTACGCGCTTTTGCTCTTCTCGGTGACGGGCATGATGCTGATGGCAAGCACCGCCGAGCTGATTACCATCTACATTTCGCTGGAGCTGACGAGTATTCCGCTCTACGTGATGGCTGGCCTGCTACGCGGCAACGCGAAATCGTCGGAAGCCGCCGTCAAATATGTGCTGCTAGGGGCCATGTCTTCGGCGATCTTGCTCTATGGTTTTGCGCTGCTTTATGGCCTGACGGGCACTACTGATCTGCGCGGCATTGCTACGACGTTTGCGACACTGGGCAACGGCAATCTGATGGCCCTGATCGCGGATATCTTGATCGTGGCGGGTTTCGGCTTCAAGATTTCGGCGGTCCCCTTCCATATGTGGGCACCCGATATCTATGAAGGCGCGCCAACACCGGCTACGGCCTTCTTCTCGGTCGGTTCAAAGGCGGCGGGCTTTGCGGCGCTGATCCGCGTTTTCATGTACGGCGGACTGGGCCATGCCAACCTGCAAGCGTTAATTGTTGTAGTCTCCATTGTGGCTGCACTGACGATGACGCTGGGTAATCTGGTGGCCGCTGTGCAGTCGAACGTCAAGCGTATGATGGCCTATTCGAGTATTGCGCAGGCGGGCTATATCCTGGTTGGCTTTATTGCGAGCCTGGCTTCGACGGGGACCTCGAATAATTCGGCGGGCAATGCGGCGGTGCTCTTCTTCATTCTGATCTATGTGATCACCAACCTGGGAGCCTTCTCGGGCATTATTGCCCTGGCGAACCTGACCGGCGGTGAGCGCATGGAGGATTTCCGTGGCTTATGGAAGCGCGCTCCACTCTTGAGCGGCTGTACGGCGCTGTGTCTGCTCTCGCTGGGTGGTATACCACCGCTGGCAGGCTTCTTGAGCAAAGTCATCCTCTTCTCGGCAGCCTGGAGTCTGGGTCAGCAATGGCTGGTGATCGTCGCCCTGCTGAATAGCATCGTCTCGCTGGTCTACTATGGCCGTCTGGTGAAGATGATGTTCTTCGATGCGCCAAAGAAAGAGGATCATCTGGTGACACCGCTTAGCCTGAATACGTCGATGGTTCTGGCAACTGCGGCCCTGATCGTACTCACGGTGGCTGTGGATCTGGTGCTAAACGCAGCCAGTCCCGCGGCCAATAGTCTGCTCTTCCTGGCGGGCCACTAAGAAGTAGCGGTCTCTATCCTTGCGACTACCCATGACGCTTGCAGGGATAGAGACTCTTTTTTACAGATCCGATTACAGCGATTACACCCATCGCAACGGTTACACCCCTTACACCGGTTACAGATACATTGACACAATCCTGGAACACATAAAAAGCGCTTATCTTTGTATAGCACTAATGCTCTTTCAATAATTAGTCTGGTCACTTGTCTCGGTGGAGCAAGCTTAGCAGCAGGCCAGCAGCGGACGCGGTAAACCGGGTCCGTACGGTCCATAGGCAATGAATTGCTCACGGCTAGCGGCCTCTTGCAGAAGTATCCAGATGACCAGATTATTTTCTCAAAGAACATCATCACGTCCGTTTTAACGTTGACATCTAGCGTATTCTTACAGAAATATATATAATAATAGAAATTGCAGATACGCCGCTCAAGCATATACCATTTGCAAGTAGATAGGGGGAGGAAAGGTGTCCACGAATAAAGAGAGGCCAGATCGACAAACAGCGAGGTTAAAATGGTTTGACTATAGCACTGCAGGTTTCTATGTTGCAACAATTTGTACCTATAACTTACAACATGCATTTGGTGAAATAGACCAAGGAACCATGCATCTAAACGAATCGGGCAGGATAGCACAATCCCAATGGATAAAAGTGCCAGAGCGTTTCCCAGGGATAGCATTAGACCATTATATTATTATGCCAAATCATATCCATGGTATCGTCGTAATCTATAGAAAGACCAACATCGCGAATGTGCCAGAGCGTTTCAGAATGCACATGCAAGCTTTGGCGGCAGAACGTCATCCAGCCTTCAAAGATACGTATCAGCCACCCACGCTTGGGGCGATTATCCGCGCATACAAAGCGGCTACAGCTCGCCTGATACGTGTATCTGGAGTGATTGATTTTGCCTGGCATGGAAGATATCACGAAAAAGTACTACGCGATGATGTTGCACTAGATACTATGCGTAATTATATACAGAACAACCCCGCAAACTGGCAGAAAGATAAACTATACATTCCTCGAAAGACATAATCTTTTCCATAAGCTATAAATTTAGTGATGCACTTTCTGATATCATAAGTATCATTTTGTTTTTAATACACAAATAAGTATCTATAATGCCGTAAATAGGAAACAGACGCGATAAATCGGGTCCGTACCACTTATACGCGATGAATTGATGCGAACATGCGGGATTACACGGAGAGGAAGAAACTCTACGGACTTGAAAATATCCTCTCAACTGTGATCATTGTCCCGTCTCGCAATTTATTGCCCGAAATGTACGGACCCGATTTATCGCGTCCGTTGTATCTTATTAAGTATTGTATGATATGGCACGTAGATATCGGATTTATCGCGTCCCTATCTTAATCCATATCACACAGGTCCACTGATTAGCCGGTATTGCGAACACCAGCGGCAGTACCGTTGATGGTGAGCAGCACCACGTAGGTTAATTGCGCACGTTCGCGTTCCTCTACATAGTTTCTATACTCAAGATCCACACGATGCATGAATAGGTATCAGTACGAAACATGCTGTCATCACTGCCAGACTTGAACGTCTGGCAAAGGTAACAACCGAACTGGTCGAGAAGCATGGAACTGACGTCGTGATGCCAATCATGCGTGATCTCGACAATGACTATAAGCAATCAGACAGGATGTCACGAGGCATCTTTTTTGCGTTTCTGCAACTATACAGGCATCGGCATTTTGTAGCAACTCAATACCTATAGCATTGTACCCATAAATGGGGATATAGTTATACACAGGATGTTTGATACGGAGACTTTGTGAGACACTCGTTTGTCCGAGTTTTTCACTTGGTCGTAACTTTTCAGGTGCAGTGCAAGCCTGCGGAAGAACTTTGTTGCAGCCTAACCAGGATAACCAGAACAGATCAAGGTACACAGCTACACATATTTCAGGAGTATAAATGATGACAGATGACAAAAAGGTGCGCGTAGCCATTATTGGCGTAGGTAATTGTGCCAGTTCACTCGTGCAAGGCGTCCATTACTATCGCGACGCGCAACCGGAGGATTTCGTCCCCGGCTTAATGCATGTCGATCTTGGCGGGTATCACATCCGCGACATCGAATTTACTGCAGCGTTCGATATTGATCGAAACAAGGTCGGTAAGGATATCAGCGAAGCCATCTACACCGCTCCCAACAATACCTATCGCTTCGCAGACGTTCCATACCTGGGCGTAAAGGTCTATCGCGGCATGACGCACGATGGATTGGGCAAATACCTCTCGCAAATTATCACCAAGGCTCCCGGTCAGACAGATGACATTGTCAAAATCCTTAAAGATACAGGTACCGACGTGGTCATCAACTATCTGCCAGTTGGCTCTGAGACAGCCACCAAATGGTACGTTGAACAGATCCTCACGGCAGGCGTAGGCTTCGTCAACTGCATTCCCGTCTTCATCGCACGCGAACCATACTGGCAGGAACGCTTCAAAGAGCGCAACTTGCCTATGATTGGAGACGACATCAAAAGCCAGGTAGGCGCAACCATCGTCCACCGTATACTGACGCGCCTCTTCCGCGAGCGCGGCGTCAAAGTAGAGCGCACCATGCAGCTCAACGTGGGCGGCAATACCGACTTCTATAACATGTTAGAGCGAGAACGCCTGGAGTCAAAAAAGATCAGCAAGACCAATGCAGTCACCAGCCAGCTCGACTATGATCTGGGTGAAGAGAACGTGCATATTGGACCATCGGACTACGTGCCCTGGCTGGAGGATCGTAAATGGGCCTATATCCGCATGGAAGGGCGCACTTTTGGCGATGTGCCGTTGAATGCAGAACTCAAGCTAGAAGTGTGGGATTCCCCGAACTCAGCGGGCGTAGTCATTGACGCAGTGCGCATAGTCAAGATCGCCTTAGAGCGTAACCTGAGCGGCACCCTTGAAGGACCCAGCGCCTATCTGATGAAGTCCCCGCCAGTCCAATACCACGATGACGAGGCCCGCGAAATGACCGAAGCGTTCATCTGGCAAAGATCAGCCCGGGAAGAGCAAGAGCGTACAGAGCAAGCAAGCAATGAGAGTAGAGAGGCATCACCGGAGTTGTGACATCTCCCCATGCCTGAATGGCTGATTCTTACCCACATCTTTCGAGATATTCGGGCGATACGGGCGCGATAAATCTGGCACCTACATCTCTGGCAATAAATTGCCTTTCTTTTCCTTTCTGGCAATGGATGGTCGTAGAGGATCTGCGCGGCGATTGATCGCCCGTAGGTAGGGGCCAGATTTATCGCGCCCGTTCTGATCTTCACACATATATTGCATCAAATATAGCATTGCGTGAGCAGCAGACGCGCCCTGCCAGGGTGCACTGGATTCAATGGCTTTTCATACGTATCAACAACAAAAACGTTGCTCATGAGAGCCTCTACTTTCGTAGGTAATGGTTGCCTCGACAAGGTTACTGGAAGGTTTAACGCGCAACACACTGGCTTAACCCTTCCACCTGTTTAATGTTGCACCGTAGCGGTTGGAGCTGGCGACGCACCCCAACGTACCTAATTTCTTCCGTAACGTAGTTCGTTCCCGAACTGAGTCTGGTCATGTCAGGCTTGCAGAAAAGTTTCCCTCTCTCCAAGCCCCTGAACTTCCGTCAGGGGTTCATGACTCAGCCAACAGGTAAAAGCGGTAAGAGTGCCAGACATGGCACCCTTACCATAAGAGCAAAATCTTGCAAGATCTCTCTTATATTGCCTTGCATTCAGATGAGAAATATGCCGCAGCATATTTCTAGCAACGAGAGTTGTGTTTCTGAATGCCTATGGGTATAAGATAGCGTTTAATTTCAGCTCACTATTGACAAAAAGTGTGCATATTCCAAACACTATCTTACCGGGGTTGCGCCGGGGTTGCGCCTGAATTGGGCGGTGTGGAATTTGGCGTATTTGAACGCAGCAGTTCCTCGCGCACAATCGTCACATCGGGCGGCGCACTAATACCAATTTTCACGCGTTCGCCTTCGACAGCCAACACTGAAATGTTAATAACCCCGGCGAGTACAATACTTTCACCAACTTTCCTTCGCAATACCAGCATGTAAAGCTCCCTTCATGAGAGGCATATCCTATAAGCGTCAGCGTCCCTGCGCTGGGACAAACACATGAGCAAGGGCGCATCTTTCAGCGTGACCGCATAAGAAGACCAGATAGAGTGGACGCAAATCTGGAATCCTCACTGTTTGCTAGACGCAGCGTGAAAGTGCACTGGGTAGTGCGCCCATCGCATGATTGCTAAAACCATCCTAGCTGTGTCTACGACAAATGAGTCTCACTTATTAGTATACACCGTGCCAAAGCTACACTATCAACATGATATGCCCCGACCTTGACTTTGCCACGTAATTCTTCTACACACGACGTACGTTGTTCGGACCACAGCCGAGAAGTACTTATAGCACGCTTCACGACCGCCAGAGAGCCTTTAACAGCACTCTGGTTGCTTGCAGAAAGCATATGCCTCGCAGTTAGTTTTTTTGTACACCTGGGCACCTTTAGACACGCCAGGTGCGAATGCGTGCTCACAGTACTTACTTTCATGGCAATTCTTCCTATGCGAAAACATATGGTCCAATAGTTTCTATTTGCTTACATTCAGATGGGTAGTTCCGTTCGCAATAGATGAGCATTACCATCTATATAGAGTAACGCTCAGATGGCAAATTTACCAGCAATCATACTGGCAATAATGCCAATTGGAGCATGCAGAGACGGAAGATAAGCCAACCCATCGCAATGCATATGGGTATCAAAACATGTTTTAAAAAGCGCGTTCTAAGCTCTCCCACCACATGCCTCCTCCATCATACACCATAGTATCGACACGCTACAGAACTTCAATAGGAACTCTGGTAGCGTGTTCGATAGTAATAGAGCGACACCAAAGGTTTGAGACGACACTAAGCATGTGTCCGGTTTCAGCTCGATGTTGGCAAAAAGCGTGCACGTTTCAGACACATTCTTATTGACGATCTGTCTTGCGGACACCACAACGTTGGTCAACCATAGGCACCTGGGCCGCCGAGGTCTCGTCAGCCCGATATGCCTTCAAAGCAGCTCGCAGGCGTATGATAGCCTGCATATGCAGTTGACAAATGCGTGACTCAGAGACACATAAAACCTTACTAATTTCCTTCATCGTTAGCTCTTCTTGATAATACAAAGCCAGCAATAATCTTTCGCGCTCCGGCAGGCGCTCAATAGCCGCGCTGAGCGTATCGGTCAACTCCTGCTGCTCCGTTAATTCCACAGGACCAGGAGCAGAATGATCCTCCAGTAACTCGGCCAACGATGTTACCTCGTCATCCTGGAGAAAAGAACTCAATGGAGCATCCAGAGAAAGGACCGTCGCATTCATCTCCAGCAGCATCTGGCGATAACGCTCCGTGGAGACTCCGATCTGCTCAGCCACTTCGGTTTCTCTGGCTGGTCTGCCCAGGTTTTGTTCAAGGGTAGCCAGGGCACCTTCCACCTGTCGTATGCGCGAAATAGCCGAACGCGGCAGCCAATTCAATGAGCGCAATTGATCGATGACGGCACCACGAATACGCACCGTCGCAAACGCCTCAAAACGCACGCCCCTGGATGGATCAAAACGATCTACAGCATTAATTAATCCGATCATTCCATAACTCAGCAAATCTTCAGCGTCCAGTACACCCGTCGCTGGTATTCCCAATCGTCCAACCACGAAACGCACAAGAGGAGTATAGAGTGTAATTAACTCATCGCGTAAAGCTGGATCTTTGTGCGTAGCAAACGTTGACCAGAGGCTCTCAACTTCTATTGGTGCATCTGTACCCATCATACACCCCTTTTACATATCTATCACATCGGTAATAATCCCCGTCACTGCTAGTAGAGTGTAGTATGGAAGCAAGCGAGTTAATATTGACACAGGTCCCTTGTTCGATACGCAAGGGTCCCCGCAAGTTATGGATAGATTTTGTGTGTCAGGGAGTCGATAAAGAAGGATAGGGCAAAGCGATATGGGGCGTAAGAGATCATAGTGCCTTACTATGGGTATCATCTCCATAGGCATCCAGAAATACAAGGCAAGCTCACACAGGTTTTTGTTATGCATACGTGCCAAAACTATAAGGGAGATTTCTATGAAAAATATGCACCCACCATTTCCAGGCGCAGATTATAATGAGTATATTGCGCGTAAAGTTGATGCGAAACACTATATTCCGAGCAATGATAGTTCACATATGATGCTCAATACGCTCTTAGAAGCTGGTTTTGTGTGGGAAGAGGCAGTTACATTGCTCAATCTGCGTGAGCACCTGTATGAAAATATTGAGATGCGCCAGAGGATGGAGAGTGACCACCGTATGCACTTCGTGCGCTGGCTCTATCAGCATGGCGAGATGAGCGAAAGCTAAAGATGAAACATATGTAAAAAGCTCCACGATTTTAAATCGCGTTCAAGGTGGAAGCGCAATAGACCTTGCGTAGCAGTCTCAATTTCCGTTAAGAGGCGAGTATCCAGGCGCAAGCGTGGTACCTGCCCCCAGTCAGAGCGCTGCAACAGGCGCAGTACCTTGAGCGCATTCATTGAGAGCGATTGTGACCAGAGGTGCGCGCAGTTGGGACACAATGCTCCACCCAGGGCAGGTGTAAAACCATTTTCCTCGGGCCGCAATTCGGCATTACAATGCGCACAATTGCGCAGAACTGGCTCATAGCCGATCAAGGATAGCAGATAAATCTCGAAATAGCGCAAAAGCAGCAGCGAATGATCGCGATCATGACTGGCAAACATAGTACCCTCCACGCGTCTCTGCTGCGTCTCTGCTGCATCAGTATCGAGTGCACGCAACGCGCTTAAGAACAATGTATACACGTCGGGATGAGGAGTGGCATCTTCAATGAAGCGATCTATCAGTTCCGCGAGGTAAAAGCCACAGGTCATATGCCAGAGTTCAGCACGTATATGTGAGAAACTTTCAGAGGTTTGCGCCTGCGTCACGATATCCAGATTACGCCCCTGAGCTAGCTGCAACTGGCTGTGACACAAAAGCTCCAGATGACCAGCTTTCTTGCTGACGGGACGACGCGTGCCCTTGGCAAGTGCGTGGTATTTCCCTTTGTGGGGAGTAAACAGCGTTAAGATCCGATCAGCTTCGCCTAAATCGGTATGTTTGAGAATAATAGCTTCGGCGGAATAGCTCCGTTGCTGGCGCATACTGTGGATATCCTGATCGCTTTAATTTGAAGGTCTCCATCTTTGCAGGAAAAACGCCGAGAAACGGGGTAGGGGCGTGTCCTTGCGACCGCTCCGGGGCGCACGCGAGGTGACGCCCCTACCCCGTTTCCCCCCGGAAGGATGGAGAGCCTATAGTTTGACTTGAGTTTAATA
The DNA here is from genome assembly GCA_963802635.1 of uncultured Chloroflexia bacterium. Lineage (GTDB taxonomy): Bacteria > Chloroflexota > Ktedonobacteria > Ktedonobacterales > Ktedonobacteraceae > CAVTLG01. Next base: position 333,183 of record CAWDJJ010000003.1, read on the forward strand.
AACGTAAAAGAGACGTGACCAGGGCCACGTCTCCAATGGAGGCGACGAGCGGACTTCGAACCGCTGGTGCAGCTTTTGCAGAGCCGTGCCTTACCACTTGGCGACGTTGCCGAAAAGGGGGAGCGGGAGACGGGGATCGAACCCGCGACTTTCTCCTTGGCAAGGAGATGCTCTACCACTGAGCCACTCCCGCATATGCAGTACCTATCAATGTTGCCACCGATTTTACAACCGCATCACGTTTGCATGGATAAGATATCATACCTGCCCTGGATTGTCAACAGGTTATTTCAGCGATTTTTCAGAGCATATCTATTCTTCCAGAGAGAAGCCACGTTCATGCAAGAACTCAAGCACGCGCGCCAGGTGGCGTGCCTCGACACGCACAAGGCGTACAGGCTGTTCCACTTCAGAGCCAAGTAGCGTTTGGAGTTCTTCGTCGGACTGCAAATCGTGCAGGACCTCATCTGAGAGGCGCAATAGAGGAGCATGCTCAACTGCAATCTGTGACTCGGTATAGCCACTTCCCCACAGCTTGAGACGGATCAACAATGAACCGGGAATACCATCTTCACAGTACTGCCGCAAGAAACGTAGCAGATAGTCGAGCGTCATACCTTGCCTCAAGGCACGCTGAACTGATGCAGTTGTCAAGCGATACCAGGAGGTTGTCTCGTCGCGTTCGCTAAAGCGTTCGACCTCCGCCAACAAATAGAGATCGCTGACAGCGTAAAAAGGCTGTAACAGACCATCGTCATGCAGACGCCACTGCGGCTCTCGCACACGCAAGGCACTGTCTGCGTCCCCATCTGAAGCGCCAGCGTTGGTCAGCGCAGGCAAGTAGTTACGCTGCCAGAGAATCTCTTGCACCGCAGGCAACTGACGCAGCACAACCTCCGCCAGCGTAGGGGAGAGACGACGTCCGAATAAGGGGCGCACATCTGGATCGGCAAAGAGCGCATCTAGCAGAGCTACATCATCAACTTCCAGCAAAGTAGCTCGTTGCCAGATCTCGATACGTCGCGCCTGACGCTCCCATTCGAGCAGCGAGTAACGCACATTCTGCGGAATCTCACTACCTACGGCACGCTCTAACAGCGCTTGAATGGCCTCCGCGTGCCAGCCATGCTGAATGGCTCGCGTCATACTGGCTCTGGTAATACGGTATTGCGCGATAAGTTCCAGACTGATACGGTCGGCAAAACGATCAAGGCTGATCAGCAATAGCTCAGAAACCGGAGCCAGAGCGATAAGCTCAAAATTGGGCTGGACGATCAGGCGTCCCAGGGGAGCCTCTTCATCAGTGGGAGCAGTCGCGCCCATGATAAAGGGCGCAACCGCAGAGACAAAAAAAGCGTGAGGGTCCTCCCGGGGCTGAAATTCTACAATGCCCAACCATTGTAAAGGTCCGGTGACAATAGCGCGAATGAAACCACCCTCAACCATGTGCCAGCCCTCACGATGCGTCAGCCAGCCACGGCGCAAACGGAAATCCCACCCATAAGGATTGCTGGTACTCGAATAGCGCTCAGCACGTGATCCGTAGTGGCGCGGAAAAAGCAGATTAGGCGCATAGAGCTTTGTACGCGCAATAAAGGCGGAGAGGTCAATCCGCTCACCCCCCTGTTCATGCGTGATACGCTCCAGCACCGTCTGACGAGCACGCACAACCTCTTCGTGAGCAGGCTCCAACGGCGCAGGGCCAGGGCGCACATTCACCTCTGGCAAGTACAACAAATCGTTCCAGAAAGGCGTCTCCAGATACAGACGATAACAACGTCGTGCACGTTCAAATAAAGGTAAAGAGAAAAATTCCTCGGCAGGCAACGCATAGAGGGTATTATGGCGCACTTGCAACAAACCAAATTGTGTCAACAGGAAGCGTAAAAACAACAGATGACGCGCATCACTCTCGCTGCGTATCTGCTCGGACTCACCATTGCCGATACTCTTACGGTATGTCGCCATATGCTCCAGCAGGTGTCGCAACGCAGCGCGTGACAGGAGTCCATTGTTGATAAGCGATAGGCCCTCGCGTTGCGCTGCAGCCAGCGACCAGTAAAGGTAAAGCGCTCGTTGCAGCGCTCGCGCACCCTCCCCGACATCGCTATCAGCAGGCAAAGGTGGCTCATCCTGCTGATCCCATGCCTGGCGGACAACGTCTTTCACGGCTAGAGGTGTGATCAGCACGCCATCATGAATACCACTGGTGTAATCACGACCGGCAAAATTTGTTTGCTTACCCCAGAACAACAGCCCAAGCACCAGCAGGTGACGTAGCGCCTGCTCAAATACACCATGCGGGTGCACAACAGGATATTGTGGTGCCTGCAGTGGCGTCCCAGGAGAAGGCACACGAGCAGCCTCCAAAGATGGCCCTGGCGCTTCATTGTTCTTGCCACCAACCAGCAGATCGGCACGCGTAAAATAAAAGGCCAGATCCCGACTGTTCGCACGCCCACCACAGGCAACCAGCTCACGCAAGAGTCGACGTTCAAACTCGTCCAACGACTGAAGCACCTCAAGGATGGCAACGGGATCGAAAAGATACTGCGCGAGTTCCGAGACCGCGGCAGGGGTAGGAGATGATGATGATGAAGTTCCAGGAGATGACCCACCGTTGAATGCCAGTGGAGAAAGTGCCAGGTGTCGCGTCTTTATTACAGCTTGCAAATGATAGACAGGTACCGTCTGCAACAGATCAAGGTCAATCTGGTCCATAGAACTCCTCATCGTGCAAGAGCGGGGTCTGTCCACGTCGCTTGAGATCGTCAAGTAAGCGTTCAGGTGCCGTCCTTTTTAGCACATGCAACGTGGGATGGATGGTTTGCACGATCTGCTCTTCTAAAGAAGTTGTGGCCGCAAGCTCGCGCATCACCACAGCATCAGCCGTCTCCAGAAGTGCCACCCCGGTATAGATACGGACACGCCCATAACTGGCGATCCAGTGCTCTAGCTGACTCGATAGTTCAGGTAAAGGACCAACATATTGAGTATCATTCGTAGCAATATGGCGCAACAGTTCTAACAGACGTGTTGGGCGCAACCCGCGACTTAATGCGTCTCCTAATGCTTTTGGCGTCAAGCGATAGCAGAGACGATTGTGACAAACACCGGCGGCCTGCGTAAAAATCTCCAATACATCGATAATAGGCCAGGTACGCGAGGAACAAGCGACGAGCACAGCATCAATGTCTACTACTTCTAACGATTCAGATGGCAGGTGGTAATCATGTACAGCGACATCTTTTGGCAACTGCGCGCCGCTGAATAACCAGTCCGCCAGAGGAGTCAGACGAAAAGCCTGCAAACGTCCATCAGCGGAGAGCGCAACATCACAGATTCCCCACCAGTGGAGTGGACCAGATAAAAGGTGCGCCAGATAATAAATCTCTGCACGCAACCAGTCACTCAACTGGACAGCGCGGAAAGGACGCCCTTCATTTTGCTCAATCCACCAATGCGGCACGGGGAAGAGTCGTTGTCGTCGCTGCAAAAACTGCGGGTTGAGCCGATAGACGAAACGTGCAAAGGCCGGGAAACTGATCCACTGATTGGATGGCACCTGGGCCAGGAGCGCGACTATTGTCTGACGCGCCTCGCTATTCTCCGCGTCAAGTTCGCCAGAACGCAGGACAGGCATGTTGAGCGCGGTCGCGCGACAACGCAGACGCAACCCATCTTCCTGCAACAGAAAAAGCTCCCCATAGGAAGATTGTGTTAGCCAGAGTTCAAAAAGATCACGCAAGACTGCGGTCTGGGTGGGAGCAAGTAGCAATTGCGCTGCATTCGACAAGATACGCAGGTGAGACGCGTTGTCATCGTCCTTGTGCAGAATACCCGAGAGGTGTAGAAGGCGAACCGCAAAGGTCAGAAAGGCCGGAGTGCGAGGTATGTTCGCTTGTAGTGTGGCGAGTAACGCAGTTGATGGCATATCAGCAGGCGGTGGAACCGGGACAGAACCGTCAGTAGAAAGATAACTGGACATACGCGGATAGGGCATGGCCTCGGGTATATGCGAGAGCTTGGTCGTTTCATGCCACTCGTCGTCCTGACCAAGCTGGTAGCCGTCCAGGGCACGTGCCACCAGGAACAGGTCAGCAAGTATACTATATGGCTCTCTATGATGCTGAGTGACACGCTTTTCGCCTTCCTGCTCCACATCAAAAGGAGTGATAGGCACGGATACACGTAGTGCAGCACATACTTCAATTGGCACATACCACCCAATATCAAGCAAGGTACCACTCAAACTGCTAGTTTGCGTTGTTGTGTTGTGCAAGCTGGTGCGGAAAAGCAGGGCTTTGCCCTGTAAGGTGACAAGCATACGCTGGAGCTGATTCGGTTGGCCGAGCGAGAAACGCTCAAACAGACCGCGCAAATCGTCATCGGTCATCGAGCCACCTGCGAGCGTCAAGGCAGCCAGGAGCTGGCGCTGCGGCTTCTCTAACGTCGCGGCAACACGTCGCACAACTTCCGCATGCTTTAGCGTGTCAAGAATCGCCTCCGCTAATGCTTGCTTTGTCAGACCATTGATAGGCAACTCGTACTCACGGGCAATGCCACGTAACTCACTCAATCCCAACTGCATGAGTATGTTGAGCAGATCACTCACAGCCTCAGAACCTCGCTGACCGAGACTCGTATACATTGGATGTAATGGACGCGTGGAACGAGGAGCAACCGGTGCAGGCGCAGGTGCAGCATCCGGCGCTTCGCCTCCATTACGCTGGTGCCCAGACAGCTCCGCTGCAGGCGTGGAGGAGACAAATGCACCAGGGTGCGCAAGCCATTGATAGAGGAGCGCAGCAGCATGTACGCACAACAAAGGAGCGTTGGTACGACAAGGACAGGTGCTCGTCCAGGAATGTGCGTTGTGTATCTCAACTTCAACCGGACAGTGGTGTTGGTTGGCAGCCATGGGTGACGCATGATCAGCGCCAGGTTCTGCGGTCAAAGCATCTACCACATGAGGAGCATTAACCATACCGCTGATACGTGCCCCCTGTCGCTGAGTGCTGTGAACAGCTCCCGTGCGACAATACTCCTGCCCAGTTGACGCTGCAGCCAGTCCCGCCATGCGGATAATATCGGCTGCACGTAGACGCTGTAGAGCGCCGGGTACGACGTTGTCCATAATTTTGGAATTACTCGAAACACTATACTTAAATAACTACATTGCGCTATGATAGCATGTACAGTCTAGCGGGGTCAATCAGCATGATCCACAGGCTCTGCGTCCTTGAGGGGGAAACCGGGTAGGGGCGTCACCTCGCGTGCGCCCAGGGGGCGGTCGCAAGGACACGCCCCTACCCCATTTCCCAATGTTTCCCCCGGAAGGATGGAGACATGATCCGCACCACTCTAATAAACGCGCACAGGCCACAATTCTACAAGCAACGATAGCAAACAAGCCAGGTCATCTGCGCTCCACCCTCTATCTCTCTGTAATATGTAATGTTGTAATATTTGTGTCTTCAATTGGCATGAGAAGCCACATCGCAAATGTTACACGTTCTACTTTTTATATTATATTAATATTGCAGCACTAGCAAGTGTAATGTTTGTCAAGTGGCTTATCAGGCTACCTGAAGTCTAAAACATTACACTATTACATATTACAGCGAAGTGATCACGCTTTCTGCACATCAATACAGGGCTTTCCAGTTCTGCATTGGGAGGTTGCGGATGCGATAAATCGGGCCCCTACAGCTTGAAGAGATAAATCGCTTGTATTTCTCCATTTCCTTGTGATAAGGTATGAAGAGCAAAAAATGCAAGGAATGGGAAGTGCCCAGCCATTCATGGCCGGAGAACCGTAGGGACCCGATTTATCGCGTCCGTCTCTATTTCCCTATTTTTCATCTCGCGCTTTATATATACACCTTTGCTTTCTCTCCATATGTTCCCCCCTTTCATCCGTCGTATCTGCCGTCAAGACGCTGGCAGAATTGGAAAGCCCTGCACATCAATACAGGGCCTTGGCTGCTGCTCACACGATGTGCAACCGCTTAGATGCCAGGCAACAGTGCATAGAGTCCCCACGCCAACTTCTCGATTTGCTCATCTTCGACCATGCGCGAGAGCGTGACCCGAATAAGGTTCGGAGTGAGTTCTGGTAGCTCCTTGACGATACTCTGCACTGAGATAGCTGCTAGCGAGTGCTCTTTGAGGATGCACAGAATATTCTGGCGCGTGCTGGCTGGCTTGTGTGAGGATGAAGGGGCAAGTAAGTTGCTGGCACCCAGGCTGTTCTCGGCCCCCCACACGACGTACGGGCGTTCGTCACCTTCCTCCTCGTCGCTGCTGATGCGGTAGTTGAGGGATGGCGCGTATTTGCCGAGATTGGACTTGATATGCGCAAACACACATTGCGTGTCGTCGAAGGGATCTTTGACCACCGCCAGACCAGTACGCACCAGGCCAATAAAGGCGATGGAACCACCTCCCCGGTAGAGCATATTGTCTCCGCCATTCTTGGTCAAGTGCCGCACCATGATGCAGGTTGCACGGTGGCGCTCCATCAACAACTGGATCGGCACCAGCAATGAACGCACCTCGCTATCCTTGTAGGTGTCCTTACTGCCCAGGATCGCCATAATCGGGTCCATAATCACCAGGCGGGCATCCACGCGCTGCATGGCCTTTTCCAGGAACTCCAGATCCTCGGGCAGCGTAAAGGGGCGCTGATACGCATAACCGGTCAAGGGGTCGACCATTTCAATGGAACTCACCGACACGATCTTCGAGAGTGTGGCACCGGCACGTGCCAGACGCGGCTGGATGGTATCGCTGAGTCCGTCTTCGGGCGTGATCAGCACGACGCCACCCGTGATGCCAGGCGAGCCATCGGGCATGGGCTGTCCACTGGAGACGCGTGCCGCAATATCCAACGTGATGCTCGACTTGCCCAGACCAGGATCGCCATCGAAGGTCGTCATCTTGCCCAACGCCAGCCGTTGCGGCCACAGCCACTGCACCGGCTCGGCTGCCACCTCGGATAGCAAGGTGCCATAGGCCGCGATCACCGGCGTCGAGGTGCCGGGTGCAGGCGGTGGTACGTCGATCAGCGGTCGCCAATCGATCAAACGCGCATCGAAGCCGCAGAGCGCTTCATAGGCCTTCCAGAAGACGTCCAGGCCATGTTGCTGCGTGATCTCCAGGAGTTCACAGGCGTACTCGTGCAATTTCCTGTTGAGGTCTCTGAGGAACTGGGTCTGCGAGGTATCTTGTCCTCATCCGTTATGCTCGTTAGGTGTCGTTGCATGGATGAAATCTTCAACAATAGCGTCATTCAGCCCGTGGATCGAAGGGACACCAGTCGCGCGGCGCAACGAGCACCACGGTGCTGCGACGCCAGGTACGAGCCAAAGGGAGATAAACAATGGAAAACCAAGAAATTCGGACAGCCCTGGATCGGCACTGGGCAGCCTCCGCAGCTGGTGACATTGAAGCGGAACACGAGATCTATCACGACGACGTCCTGGTCGAGTATCCTCAGTCGGGCGAGCGAATCCGCGGTCGTCACAACATTCAGGCCCTTCGCGGACACCACCCGGCGAAGCTGAGCTTCACCATCCGGCGCATCCTTGGGAGCGGCGATCTATGGATCACCGAGTACGTGCTCAGCTATAACGAGCAGCCAACTCAAACAGTCAGCATTATGGAGTTTCGCGATGGCAAGGTTGCCCGCGAGACACAGTACTTTGCCGATCCGTTCGAGCCACCTGCTTGGCGAACTCAGTGGGTCGAGCACCAGGAGAAATAGTTCAGTAAAAAATGCGGAGAGGTCTATTTTATGGGATCTGTCAGTTTGTAAATATGCTTCATTTCATTTGCATATTTACGCCCAACCACCCCCTGGTAAATGAGCGGAATGCGAGAGTCATGGTCGCTGGATAAAGTTTACCCTCTCCTCTTTCTCCTGCACAATGGAGTGATTTTCAGCCACAACAAGCTACACTGACTGTTTTGCTCTTCTAAAAGAATGCCAATTTACAAGGTATCGATGGAAGAAGCCAGATGGGGAGCGGTTTTTCCCGGAAAGTTTGTACCAGTGCTCAGGTTTCAGGGCAAAAACTGCTCACATTTCAGGGCATTTACCAAAAGTGTAATAGTTGAAAATCAATCGGCACGGTAAGCCATATCAAAATAGTAAAATGATAGCAGGTGTAATATTTGTAAAATGGCTGTTCAGGCTGTCTGATGGATAAAATATTACATTCTTACATATTACAGCGAAGTGAGCACGCTCTCTGCACGTCAATACAGGGGGTCTTGGCTGGCTCTCCGTCCACGAGGGGGAAACTGGGTAGAGGCGTTACCTTGCGCTGACAATTATTCGCATTTTTCGAGATATTCGGGCAAAACGGGCGCGATAAATCTGGCCCCTACCTCTCGGGCAATGAATTGCCTGAGGGTGCGATGGTCTCCATGTGCCAATGGTGCCCGCCTGCAGAGAAACGGGGACCTTATTCCGGCGATTCATCGCCTGTAGGTAGGGGTCCGGTTCACCGCGCCCGCGTCCCCATACCCCTGATGATGCTCTTTCCCTCTATAACAATATATGTATGAGGAATATATGTATGTGAAATATGTGCGTGATGGCAAAACGGGCGCGATAAATTGGCTCACTGTTGCATGTTGAGCTTCAATCAAATATAATTATATTGATTTCTTATACAGGGAGGCAATCAATATAATTATGCCAATACATTATGAGCCGATTGAGCATGGCCTACATATGGAAAAGCGTTTGGCTGAGCGTCTCGCACGCAAGAAAGCCCAGTTCGATGAACATCGACCCCTGCGCCCTGGTATTCTGGCACGATTACATGAGGATCTCCGTGTCCGTTTGACGTATCACTCCAACGCTATCGAGGGTAATTCCCTCACACTGAAAGAGACGCAGATCGTGGTCGAAGAAGGCATCGCAATTGGAGGCCACCCGATCCGCGAGCACCTGGAGGCGACGAACCATGCCGGAGCCTATGATCTCTTACGCCAGCTCACAGATCGAGGCACCCAGATCACTCTTGAAACCATTTTAGAACTGCATGCTCTTGTGTTGCATGATCTGAATTCGGCAGCAGGCCAGTTTCGTCAACAACCAATCTATATCCGTGGGAGTGATTTGGTGACGCCTCACTCCAGGGAAGTGCCTGATCTTATGCGTCAGTGGGTTGCCTGGGTGAACAATGGGGGAGAGAACTCTGATTATGATCCAGTTGTCCGGGCCGCCATCGCGCACCATAGTTTTGTCATGGTCCACCCGTTTGAGGATGGGAACGGGAGGGTCAGTCGCCTGCTGCTGAATATGCAACTCTTACGAGACGGATATGCTCCAGCGTTTCTTTTGCGTGATTGGAAAGGTCGTTACCTGGCTGCATTGGGAGCTGCAGATCACGGTGAACATACGCCAATTATCAATCTGATCGGTCAGGCAGTGGAAGCGGGCCTTGACTTCTATCTGGACGCCTGCAATGTCCGGCCTGATGAACACTATCAGCAACTCTCAATGCTCGCAAAGGCGACCGGCCACGATCCGAATTATCTGGGGTTACTTGCACGCCAGGGCAAGCTAGAAGCGGTGAAGCGTGGAGGAAGATGGTATTCGACGCAGGCTGCTATCCAGACCTATTTGGATCAAGCGCAAGAAGGATTAAAACAGCGAGGACGACCTTCAAAGAAATAGCTCGTGCCCATGTGACCTCTTTTCAGGTGATGAATCGCATATGATCCGTCGCATATCCTGCTTAGCCAGATGCAGAACGGGCACGACGGACGCGATAAATCGGGTCCCTACTCTTTTCAGGCGATGAATCGCATATGATCCGTTGCATCTCCTGCTTAGCCAGATCAATCATGCTGATCATCATACCATTTTTACTTTCCATCTCACTATAATATGTAATGTTGTAATATTTGTGTCCTCAATCGGCATGAGAAGCCACATCGCAAATGTTACACTATTCTTCTTTGTAAAATATCACAAATTATATATAATATATAATATATTATTATGGTACTAATAAGTGTAATATTTGTAAGATGGCTGTTCAGGCTGTCTGAAGACTAATATATTACATTATTACATATTACAGCGAGGTAAGCACGCTCTCTGCACATCAATGCATGGTCTTTGCTGATACAGGGCTTTCCCATTCTAAGTTGGGAGGGTGCAGCCACGCTCACAGAAAGAGCAAGCCTGACTGCAAGGCGCATGAGCGGACGCGATAAATCGGGTCCCTACGGCATGAAGCGATAAATCGCTCATAGCATTCTCTTCTTTTTTGAGAAGTTTTCAGAGCAAAAAAAGCCAGGAGTGGAAAGTGCCCAGCCATTCATGGCCGCAGAACCGTAGGGACCCGATTTATCGCGTCCGTCTCTCCTCATCTCTTTTTCATATTATACTTGAGACAGACACCTTTGCTTTCCATTCCTCTGTTCCCTTCTTTCATCCGTCGTATCCGCCCTCAAGACACTGGCAGAATGGGAAAGCCCTGTTTGCTAATACCTGCGCCGCAAACGGCACGAAAGTAGTCCTCAGAGAGGTCATGCTTCTCTAGCTTTGTTCCAGTTATATGGTCTTGCATTCGGATGAGAACGATGCTGCCGCCTATTGCTAGCCTGTCAGATGAACCACCTGACGCACTCCGCTCCGCCACATGAGCCGAAGGCGAGCGACGTCCTCTTAAAACGGTCAGAAACGAGTTCTTGTTCCTAAATGAGCAGCATTGCCAGACGGAAGAAGAACTCGTTTCTGAATGCCTATGGGTATGACCGTTACAAGGACACGCCCTTACCCGGTTTGGAGAGCCAGCAAAGAAGGTGTAGTGACGTGCAGAGAGCGTGACCACCTCGCTGTAATATGTAATAGTGTAATAGTTGAACGTCAATCGGCACAGTAAGCCATATCAAAATAGTAAATAATAGCAGGTGTAATATTTGTAAAATGGCTATTCAGGCTGCCTGATGGATAGAACATTACATTATTACATATTACAGCCCATGAGATGACAAGTTGCGCAACTCGTGAGCGCTTCAAACCTGCATGCAGACTTTTCTCCCTTTAAAGCTGGGTCGTGGGCGTTCCGTTCGATCTCGAGGTCAAGGAGTTTCAAACCTGCTTGCTGGCTTTTTCCCCTTTAAAGCGGGAATACTATTTTGGCTTATCACTGTGGGTTACTTGTTTCAAACCTGCTCGCAGGCTTTTCTCCCTTTAAAGGCAAGATGCTTTTTGGATGGAACCGGCGCAGCGCCCGTTTCAAACCTGCTTGCTGGCTTTTTTCCCTTTTAAAGCTCAATTCCTATCATGCGGCTGAAGGGATTGCAGAGTTTCAAACCTGCATGCAGGCTTTTCTCCCTTTAAAGTACACATCGGATGAAGGGGTGACACACTACAGCCGCACTTTTTAACCGAGCAAGAAGAGCTTGAAAGCTGAAGAAAAGCTCTATGTTCATCTTCTTTGAGATGTGACACTCTGGAGGTGTAAAACTCAAACCCAGAGGTTGACATCTAAAAGGAGAAGAAAATGAAGCAAGATAAGTATACGACCTGTATCGCAACCAGGACGACCCCCAGCGATGTGTGCCATTGGACCCAGGCGCTTTTTCATCTGCATGCCCGTATTGCCCCTCGCTTTGCCCGACCGGAGCCACGTCTGCGGGCACTGGCCTACCTGCAAGGTATCTTGAGTGAAACGGTGCGCAAAAACGGCTGGCAATTGGCTGAACAAGCGGGAGAAGTCTGTCCTGACGGGATGCAACGTTTGCTCTCTCGCGCCGTCTGGGACACCGATGGCGTCCGTGATGATCTGCGTAGCTATGTGCTTGAGCAACTGGGCTTGCAGTCGGCTATCCTGGTCATCGACGAAAGCGGCTTTCCCAAGCGTGGCAAACAATCGGCTGGGGTTGGCTTGCAGTATTGCGGAGCCACTGGTCGGGTCGAGAATTGTCAGGTCGGTGTCTTTCTCTCGTATGTGACCGCCAAAGGACATAGCCTCATTGATCGCGAACTCTATCTGCCCCTGGACTGGTGTGAGGATCGGGATCGGTGTCGAGCCGCAGGTATCCCAGAAGCGGTTCGCTTCCAGACCAAGCCTGAACTAGCCCGGCGCATGATCGAACGCCTTTGGCAAGCGCAGCTTTCCATTTCCTGGGTCGTGGCTGATACCGTTTACGGTGGCAATTTGGACCTGCGTATCTGGCTGGAAGCGCATGAGTATTCCTATGTGCTAGCAGTGGCTTGCAATGAGCTGGTCGGCTTCCAGACACCAACTGGACGCAGGCGTGAAGAAGCGGCATTGGTCGAAGCGGCCATGCTCTCTGATCAAGATTGGCAGCGCCTTTCGATGAGCGAAGGGACCAAAGGCCCCAGGCTCTTCGACTGGGCCATCGTCCCCATGTTGCACCGCTGGGAGGATGATGCAAGACATTGGCTGCTCATTCGCCGTTGCGTGGATGATCCCAACGAGAAAGCCTACTTCTTCGTCTTTGCCCCACAAGGAACCACCTTGCCCGAGATAGTCAAGGCGATAGGTGCCAGATGGCATATTGAAGAGGACTTTGAAAACAGCAAAGATCTGGGGCTGGACCAGTATGAGGTCCGAAGTTGGATCGGGTGGTATCGCCACATCACGTTAGTCCTGCTGGCACATGCCTATCTGGTAGGGATTTGTGCAACGGAGCGTTGCTCCACCGATGCGCCTCTCCCCTCTGGCTCTGCCAGAAAGCTTCCTGCTTGTGCTCTGACCGTTCCCGAAGTGCGTCGTCTGCTCGCTCGACTGATCTGGCCTGCCTCTTCGTCCGTGCGTCGGGTCCTCGCCTGGTCGTGGTGGCGTCGCTGCCATCAGAGTCGTGCCAGCTGTTCCCATACCAAACGTCGCCTCAAGGCTGGCTAATCCTAGCTCGCTCGCCTTTCTCTCGCTGTCTTTGTTGTTGTCTGTCCGTGTTCCAGACTTCCGAGAAAGTTCCAGGAACTCCCAGACTTCCTGGAACTTTCTCGGATTGGTGTCTGGTTTTGTGTGTGCTTTTGCCTTTTTTCGAAAGGAGTCTTGACCATGGCGCTTCTTCCTTTCACGACCGGTGCTCAGATGCTTGGAATTCACCCCAAGACCTTGCACCATTGGCTCAAAGAAGCCAATGTGCCCTTCACTTTGCATCCCAGCGATGCACGCATCAAATGTGTAGATCCGCAACACCTCCTGGAAGTGGCCAAACTTCACGACCGCTCGCTTCCAGAACTACCCGCCTCGCGAGAAGAACAAGCAAAGTCCTTGCCTGCAGAGCCGGAGCAACCCTCTTCTTCGTTGCCTCCTATCAGAGCATCTGAGCCAGATCTGGTGCAGAAACTGTCCTGTCTGGAGACCAAGGTGGTGAGCTTGCAGGAGCAACTTGCCCAACTCGCGCTGGCGCTCCTCCAAGAGCGAGAGAGAACCATCGAACGACGAATCTCGGCACTGGAAACCGTCACGGCTGAACTGGTGGGAAAGCACCCGCTTCCAGCGTCGCAAGAGCAAGGGGGAGGGCAAACGTTGGCCTGTGCGTCGCGTCGGGGGTACCAACTGCTTCCGGCAGAACAACCTGCTCGGTCTCGCGTGCCTGCTCTGATTGAATACAGCGCGCAAGAGACCTATGTGATTATCAGTTCGCAGGAAGGCGAGTTGCACCTGATGCCCGATTCAGCTGAGTGGTTTGAGTGGCTGGCGACACTCCCCTCTTTCCGCTTCGTGGGTCAGCAGGGGCGTTTCACCGCCTACCGCCATAGTCGCTCCTCGCGCTCTTGGAGAGCCCATCGGGTTATCCACCAGCAAGCCTACAGGCAGACGTTGGGTGTCACCGATCATCTCACGATTCGCCGTTTGGAGCAAGTGGCAGCGGCACTACAACCCGACATGGCTTCGCTCTAATTCACTGAGCTATCCTATGTCCGCGTCTTCGTATCTCTTCAAACAAGTGCGGCTGTAGTGAGAACCTTCCCGAGCCCTTTTTCGGGGAAAACTCCCTGGAGTTTTCCCACAGTGAGTCTGTCTCACGCTCATTCTTGTTGCATCCACCATACGAAAGGAGTGATCCCATGACCTTTGTCTCTGTAGCCGAGGCTGCTTGCCACCTCGGCATTGATGTCAAAACCCTGCGCCGCTGGCTCTGCGATGCTCAGCTTTCCCTGCAATGCCATCCCCACGATGGCCGCAAAAAAGGCATGAGCCTTGAACACCTCCAGGTGCTGGCTCGCCTGCATCAGCGCTGCCTGGCTCCTCTCTTCCAGGAGCCACCCGCCCCTGTGAAGAGCGAGGTGCCACCGTTGCCTGCTGAGTTGCTGGCGCTGCCCGAGCAGCTTTCTGCCTTGCAGACCCAGATCGCCGCCTTGCAGCAGCAAGTGGCTGATCTCACTCGACTCGTCACGCAGCACGAGCCAGCCTCAACCTGCCAGGAGGCTCCGGCCAAGCCGAGCAGGACAGCCAAGCGTCCACCCAAGTCTGTGCCCTCTGCTCCCCACTCTCGTTGTGCTGCCAAGCCGCCCAGCAAGCCGGTTTCTGTCATCCCTCGCGTTGAGTATGCTGAGGAGGGGCACTACGTCCTGATCTGTCCCAAGCACGGCGTGCTCCCGTTTGAGCCTGACACCCCGGAGTGGTTTGCCTGGGTGGCTGAGCAGGACTCGTTTCGCTTTGTGGGAAAATCGGGCCACTTCACCGCTCATCATTGGTGGCGTGTTCCCAAAGGGGCCTGGCGGGCGCATCGGCAGATCCGCAACCACAGCTACAACCTGCGTCTAGCACCGGCCCCGGAGCTGACCATTGCCGTGTTGGAGCAGGCCGCTGAGGCTTTACAAGCTCACCTGACCTAGCCGCTTGCTTGGTTGAGTTTCCGAGACTGACTTCGCCCACTCTCCTCAAAAAGAAGTGCCACTGTAGTGGGCATTGTGGTTTCAAACCTGCAAGCAGGCTTTTCTCCCTTTAAAGTCCTGGGTGGGGCGCTTCTCCTGACCACAATAGCCCAGTTTCAAACCCGCAAGCAGGCTTTTCTCCCTTTAAAGGTAACACGTTTGTTCCAGTTGCCCGCCAAGGCGAGCGTTTCAAACCTGCATGCAGGCTTTTCTCCCTTTAAAGGGCTACCGTTGTAGCATAGCATGAGAAGCGGCTTTATGCAAGTGTTTGCGTGGGTCGAGTGTCCGTCTTTTTTTGCGCTGGAGCAGAAACAAACGGGTAGGGGCGCACCTCGCGTGCGCCCTGAATGTGCCTGGGACGGCCTGCAGGGCGGAGGCAAGCGCCGCCCCTACCCGTTTGCCAACATTTTCCCCCGGAAGGATGGAGACCCAACGCACGCAGCGACCTCAACCCACTTTCCTGGAGTTACAAAAGAGAAATCCGACAAACTCTACAGATGAACGGCTATAATCTACTACTCGTCAGTACATTTAGATCACTCTATCTCGTGGGACCGCAAGTTTCCGATTAGATGGCATACCGAAAGAACAGATCAGCAGCACACGAAAATATCTAAATTTGTTTATAGAGAGAGAAGGAGACGAAAATGACGACAGTCCGTCAATCGGTGAGCCAGGAAACATTGCAGCGCAGATGGCAGGAACGCTGCCAGCAAGGAAATTTCAGTGCAGCCGTGCTGGGCGTCGGTACTATACGCATTTTCGGGAAAGCAGGAGATGCTCCGGTGACATACCCGCGCATCACATCGTTAGCGTCGTTGGATCAATTAGAGGCCGATGAGCGCTGGGCCGTCGAGGCAGCTCAAGCGATGGTGCAGGCAGCGCAAGCAAAACAGAGACCCGTCATGGCCGTACAACCGCCCCGCGCAGGTGTCGCGCCAAATCCGACACCAGTCCGCACGTTTGATCCTAAGACAGAGCATATGCTTATCCTCAGCCTGACAAGGGGTGGCTAAGCACGATACACATATGCATCGTTCGACGTCGGAATGGAACTAATCAACAGTACTTAAAAATGGAATAAAACATCTCAAAACGTGATCAGTTTGATGATGTTTGCGTGCTTGACATTGTAGAACAGATGATCTACATGTACAAGTACGTGGAAACCTGCCGTTTCCTTCACCTCGTGTGTCGTGGCAGGCGTGCGGGTAGTGGCTTCGTCCGCACGAAAAAACGCTTGTGGAGTGGGTGTAAGTCGGGGAAACTTGCAGCCTGCGATGAAGCAAGTACTGAAGTGTGGTTATCCACGTTTTACTACATTTTAGGAAGCAGGTGTAAGCTATGCCGCGCAGCCTGGCAAATGGCGACTATACCCTGGTGATGGCGATTGAATCAGCCTCGCGTAGCAATTCCTGGTATCGCGTGCTAAAAGATCGTCAGAGTGGAAATATCTCATGTGACTGCCCAGCCTGGACTTTTCGCCAGGCTGGGAGTACTATACGCTCATGTAAACATACGCAGGTCGCACAATTGTTGGTCAATACACAGAATCGCATGGAGATGCAACCTGTGGGTACGCTTGTGGAGCGAGCGAGTGGGGCGGCAACTGCAAGCAATGTGCTCGTGCAATCAACACGCCAACAGTGGCCGGGATTAAACGGCAAATGGTCGATTGAGCAGCGCACATATAATCTTGACAACCATCCCTACCGCTTTGTCCAGTTGCGCCTGACCACCGGCAACGGTACGACTGCTACGGGCCTGGTAGCCTTTGCCCAACGTTTTCATGCCACAGCAGAGAGTATGATCGCAGGCGTTGCAGGTTGGGCGGGCTACGCAATTGCTGCCGAAGTAGCTCGTGTCGCAGGTTATCCTATGGCGGGCCAGTTGCCCGAACATTTTAAGGTGACACGACGCAATGGGACCGCAGGGCGCAGACAACGCCCAGGCTTGAGCGATATCTTGCGGGTAGGGGATCAGGTTGATCTCGGTGATGGCTATACACCTGTACAGCGCGCAGAGAACACGCTCCGTCTCTTCCTGGGTGAAGAACTCTACGCGCAACTTGAGAGCTTGCACTTTTTAGACGTTTCCAGTGTGTGCTACGCGCAAGAAAAACGTACCTATCGCGTGCGACGTGATCCAGCTAAACAGCGAGAGCGCCGCGTGCGTGTGTTTACCAAAGGCCAGTATGTCAATGATTTCTGTATTGTGCGTGGGCAGAGCGTACCGGAGGCAGATCACTGGCTCACCGTTTTTCTCGGCTTGATCTCCGATGAAGAGCAGACGCTCTCTGTAGTGCAGGAGTATAATAAATTTCCTCCCCATTCGGATGATTATCACGGGCGAGAGGAGGAGACGATACCCGCCATCTGGCAGCCTCCCGCAAGCGCATGACATATAGCTTATCCGAGCAAGCGGCAAAAATACGGTGGTTATTCCAGTCCATAACGCATTGTCTCTTTCCCCGATGCACGGCAAATGCAGAAATAAGATCGAATTAAGGAGATGTAAAAATACTATGGTGGCAGAAACTACCTACCTTGAATTGTCGGAGACAGATGGTGGAACGCACAAATTCTACGAGGTCGTATGCGATGGCACACAGGTAAGTATCCGCTATGGGCGTATTGGAGATCAGGGGCAGACACAGAGCAGCAATCATGCTACAGCCGAGCAAGCTCAGAAATTTGCGCAAAAGAAGTTGCGCGAGAAGCTCAATAAAGGCTACGAGCGTGCAGTGATGGGACAACGCCAGAAGAGATCAGTCACACGGCGTCAGATTGTAAGCAATCGATCAACAGCAAAGCAGGCACCGGTCCTCTGGAAATTCGCCTCTGGCAGTGCAGCCTTCGGTATTTTTATTGACGAGAGGCGCTGCTGGTTGGGCAACGAGGCTGGCCGCATTTTTGGACTCGACCATACAGGCCAGGTGCAGGCTCAGTATCACTTACCTAATGGCGTCAAATGCCTGGTCGCTGACGATATATGGTTGTATGCTGGCTGTGACGATGGGAACGTCTATGACCTGAGTGGTAAAATTCCGCGTGTCTCTTACCAGATTGCCCCAGATGTTGACATCTACTGGCTTGACATCAGACAAGGTGCTCTGGCGGTATCGGATGCGAGTGGACGTGTTGCACTGGTCAACCACGAAGACGAGTCCGAGTGGCTAAAATCGACACAGTACAGTTCCGGTTGGATGGTTCGTTGCAGTGAAGAAGGTGTCTGTCATGGTCATTCAGGTGGTGTTGCGATGTACAACAACCAGGATGGCAGCCTCATCTGGCAGCAGCGTACGAAAGGAGTGGTCCTTTTGGCTGGCAAGAAGAGACGATGGTCTATGCTGGGACGAGTGATCACAAGGTGTATAGCTTTACGAAGCAAGGCTTGCCGGGCACTGTTTACGATTGTGATGCGACCATATTTTCCTGTGCCACGGCCAGCCAGGGAAGCTATGTTTTCGCAGGTGACAATTGCTCCTCGATCTATTGTTTTGATCAGAGTGGGCAACGTCTATGGAAGTTGGGCACAGGCTGTGGCTCGGCCTATTCGATGCAGTACTTCGATGATCGTCTCTATATTGTGACAACGGATGGATCATTGACCTGTATTGATGTGAGTGAGGCTGCTATTCGGCAAGCTCAAACGGGAATATTGCCCCAGGCTGTCGATATCAAGGCTCCGCCGGTTGTTGCCACTCCGGCCCCCACGACACTGGAAACGGCAACCGATGACACACGGGGAGTGGTCCTGGAGTGTTTCCGCGATGGTAGTCGGTTACGTCTGCGTGTGATCTCAGCAGGCTACGATCCGCATTTACGCGTGCAATTTCCGCAAAATATCCGCGAAGAACATGCTCGTTACCTTGTAGACGAGGTACGCCTGACGGCACGTGGTGATTTCTATCGTGTCTACGGAAATATCGAGAAGCTGGTCTCTCAGCCGTAGAACGCTTCCTTGCGCTCACTTGCCTCATGACAATCTGCTAGAAGCCATGCTCATCTATAAAAGAGAGCATGGCTTTCTTTCTATTTCTCGGCCTTCAAAAGATGACGCTCATTGCCCAGCAAAATCTTCGGTGAGCCACAATTTATTGTTCTGTGTATCGAGCACGACATCAACGCCAACTAGAGTACAGTCTGTCGCCAAAATATTCTGGCGATGTCCGTCGTTGGGAGGCTGTTCTGTTACCATAGCAGTTTCCTCGTCTAAAGCACCTTGTTGTGTCATATTGTACGTATAGGCAATATTCTCGCCATACGCTACATTATTCGCATCTATGCCTTGCTGTTGCAAGCGTGCTCCGAGGCCTGGTTCGCCTGCCACTGTATGGTCGAGATCGTTTGTCGATGCCATCGCCAGATTATGCTGATGTGCCGAATTCATCAGGGCATTGCTCCAAGTGTATGCGGGCAGACCAGCATCTGCACGACTCTGGTTAATCGCAGCGAATACAGCCTGCGCGATGCTAGAGGCGTCCGACCCCGTTGTTGTGCTACCAGATGTCGCGGTCGGTGTAACCCTCGCTTTTCTGGGCGGTGTCGTGCTACCAGATGTCGCGGTTGGTGTCGTGCTACCAGATGTCGCGGTCGGTGTCGTGCTACCAGATGTCGCGGTCGGTGTCGTGCTACCAGGCATCGCAGGCGGAGTTTCTGTTGTTGTCGTAGTCGGAGCAGCGCTATTGAACTGGGATGCGCCACTGATTTGCCAGAGCTGATCGCGTACTAGGGGTGTATCGCTGGCACAGGTCCACAGGTCGATTGCGCTTCCGCTAGATACATACCCATTCACGGCGTCCAGGCATTTTCCACTATTGACGGAGACCAATTGAAAAGAAGACGCACCAGAGGAAGGTGGGACTACTGGTGTCCCTACAACGGGTGGAACCACTGGTGTCCCTACAACGGGTGGAACCACTGGTGTCCCTACAACGGGTGGAACCACTGGTGTCCCTACAACAGGTGGGACTACTGGTGTCCCTACAACGGGTGGAACCACTGGTGTCCCTACAACAGGTGGAACTACTGGTGTCCCTACAACGGGTGGAACCACTGGTGTCCCTACAACGGGTGGAACCACTGGTGTCCCTACAACAGGTGGAACCACTGGTGTCCCTACAACAGGTGGAACTACTGGTGTCCCTACAACGGGTGGAACCACTGGTGTCCCTACAACAGGTGGAACCACTGGTGTCCCTACAACAGGTGGAACTACTGGTGTCCCTACAACGGGTGGAACCACTGGTGTCCCTACAGCAGGAGGTCCGCTATACGTATCTTGTACTGCACGCAGTTGAAACTCTTGGCTACTGTTGCCGTTGCAACTCCCCTGAATAACCGAAGCGCTATTGTGTCGCGATGCTCCACGGACATCGACGCACATATTGCTTGCTTGATTGACTAACGTATAGGTGTTGGTCAGACCGCTTACTGCCTGGAAAGAAAAAAGCTGCGACGGGCTATTATCGCAATACGATTGTTGGAGTCCAGTCTGGCTCTCTGGCGCGTCCAGACAGAGTTGGCTCTGTTGCGATTTCACTGTAGATAGAAAGTCATTCGGACTTGTCGCTCCGACCTGATGTGCTCTGATCACGACAAGTGTGCCGCTGAGTAGAGCAACCAGCACGAGAAGAGGAACGAGCCACGCGCGATAGCGCCGCACTGGTCGTATTGACTTAGGCAGAGTTAGCATGAAAGAAATCCACCTTTCTGGAAAAATAGTATTGTTCGTTACACGTTTAAACAAAAAAAGCAAAAATAGTATTGTTTTACTGTGCTTGAACTACATTTATCATGCATGGTATGTCAACAGACAACAAGTAGTAAGTAGGGACAATTTCACACTGAAGACATATGCTCGTTGGTATATGTTACAATGGTTGGGTGAACTGGGTGCCAGCCAGGAATTGTCCCCGCTCACGAGAGATAAAACTTGTTCCTCATGACGTGTAGAAGAAGAAAAGCGGAGTAGTGTATGCATGATATTGCTATTCGGGCGCTGAATGCTGCCCAACAATTTGGTGCAAGCTATGCTGATGTGCGTGTAATGGAGCGCACAACTGAGGGCATTGATGTGAAGAATGGACGCGTCGAGGGTGTTTCCAGCGCGACCAGCAGCGGTTTTAATGTGCGCGTCATCGTCAATGGGGCCTGGGGTTTCGCCAGTAGTGCTCGTCTGGAGCTTGCCGAAGCTGAACGCGTGGCGAAACTGTCTCAGTATGTTAATGTTCACCTGAGTAAAATTCCTTTTTGCTTTGATGACTGGAACTTTACTCGATCTGGCCTCCCTTCACAAGGATGGGGGGCCTTTTGTCTCGGTTAGTTTAAACACCAAATTAAAAGGGCTTCGCAAAATCTTCGGTGATCCACAATTTACCATTCTTCGTATCGAGCACAACATCAACGCCAGCTAGAGTACAGTCTGTCGCCAAAATATTCTGGCGATGTCCGTCGTTGGGAGGCTGTTCTGATAGCATAGCATTTTCCATGTCTAAAGCACCTTGTTGTGTCATATCGCCCGTATAGGCAATATTCTCTCGTACCTCTTGCCAGTTTATACCTTGCTGGGTGATGCGTGTTCCAAGATCTGCTTCTCCTGCCACTTGATGGTCGAGATCGTTTGTCGCTGCCATCGCCAGATTATGCTGATGTGCCGAGTTCATCAGGGCATTGCTCCAAGTGTATGCGGGCAGACCGGCAGCTGCACGACTCTGGTTAATCGCAGCGAATACAGCCTGCGCGATGCTAGAGGCGTCCGACCCCGTTGTTGTGCTACCAGATGTCGCGGTCGGTGTAACCCTCGCTTTTCCGGGCGGTGTCGTGCTACCAGATGTCGCGGTCGGTGTCGTGCTACCAGATGTCGCGGGCGGTGTCGTGCTACCAGGCATCGCGGGCGGTGTCGTGCTACCAGGCATCGCGGGCGGTGTCGTGCTACCAGGCATCGCGGGCGGTGTCGTGCTGCCAGGCATCGCAGGCGGAGTTTCTGTTGTTGTCGTAGTCGGAGCAGCGCTATTGAACTGGGATGCGCCACTGATTTGCCAGAGCTGATCGCGTACTAGGGGTGTATCGCTGGCACAGGTCCACAGGTCGATTGCGCTTCCGCTAGATACATACCCATTCACGGCGTCCAGGCATTTTCCACTATTGACGGAGACCAATTGAAAAGAAGACGCACCAGAGGAAGGTGGGACTACTGGTGTCCCTACAACGGGTGGAACTACTGGTGTCCCTACAACGGGTGGAACCACTGGTGTCCCTACAACAGGTGGAACTACTGGTGTCCCTACAACAGGTGGAACTACCGGTGTCCCTACAACAGGAGGTCCGCTATACGTATCTTGTACTGCACGCAGTTGAAACTCTTGGCTACTGTTGCCGTTGCAACTCCCCTGAATAACCGAAGCGCTATTGTGTCGCGATGCTCCACGGACATCGACGCACATATTGCTTGCTTGATTGACTAACGTATAGGTGTTGGTCAGACCGCTTACTGCCTGGAAAGAAAAAAGCTGCGACGGGCTATTATCGCAATACGATTGTTGGAGTCCAGTCTGGCTCTCTGGCGCGTCCAGACAGAGTTGGCTCTGTTGCGATTTCACTGTAGATAGAAAGTCATTCGGACTTGTCGCTCCGACCTGATGTGCTCTAATCACGACAAGTGTGCCGCTGAGTAGAGCAACCAGCACGAGAAGAGGAACGAGCCACGCGCGATAGCGCCGCACTGGTCGTATTGACTTAGGCAGAGTTAGCATGAAAGAAATCCACCTTTCTGGAAAAATAGTATTGTTCGTTACACGTTTAAACAAAAAAAGCAAAAATAGTATTGTTTTACTGTGCTTGAACTACATTTATCATGCATGGTATGTCAACAGACAACAAGTAGTAAGTAGGGACAATTTCACACTGAAGACATATGCTCGTTGGTATATGTTACAATGGTTGGGTGAACTGGGTGCCAGCCAGGAATTGTCCCCGCTCACGAGAGATAAAACTTGTTCCTCATGACGTGTAGAAGAAGAAAAGCGGAGTAGTGTATGCATGATATTGCTATTCGGGCGCTGAATGCTGCCCAACAATTTGGTGCAAGCTATGCTGATGTGCGTGTAATGGAGCGCACAACTGAGGGCATTGATGTGAAGAATGGACGCGTCGAGGGTGTTTCCAGCGCGACCAGCAGCGGTTTTAATGTGCGCGTCATCGTCAATGGGGCCTGGGGTTTCGCCAGTAGTGCTCGTCTGGAGCTTGCCGAAGCTGAACGCGTGGCGAAACTGGCCGTACAAATTGCACAGGCCAGCGCCCTTGTCGCAGGCGAACCTGTACGGCTCTCCCCGCTTGCTTCACAGCAGGGTTCGTACCGCACGCCCATGCAAATCGATCCTTTTGCGGTACCGCTCAGTCAGAAAGTGCAACTGCTTTTGGATGCCGATACCGCTATGCGTAGCGTGCAAGGGGTCGCTTTGACCAGCGCTGCTATGGAGTACTCGCGCGAGTGGAAATTTTTTGTCAGCTCGGAAGGTAGCGCCGTTGAGCAAGAGTTGTTTGATACCGGAGCCGCCATCTGGGCCAGCGCCGTCGACCCTGAGAGCAGCGAGATCCAGACGCGTTCTTATCCCAATTCCTTTGGACGCCAGGCTGGCACAACTGGCTATGAATTTATTGAAGCCATGGATCTGGTAAACCATGGTGCACGTGTCGGACAAGAGGCAGTGCAGTTATTGTCAGCGCAGCAATGTCCCAACGGTAACATGACGATTATCCTCGATGGTCCACAGACGGCTTTACAGGTCCACGAATCCTGCGGCCATCCGATTGAACTGGATCGTGTGCTGGGATACGAAGCAGGCTTTGTGGGCAAGAGTTTCCTGACGACCGACAAGCTCAATGGGCACTATCGCTATGGGTCGGAGGTCGTGAATCTCACGGCTGATGCAACTGTTCCTGGTGGATTGGGTACCTTTGGTTGGGACGATGAGGGCGTACCGGCTCAGCGTACACCCATTGTCACCAATGGTATTTTCTCGGGTTACTTGATGTCGCGCGATACTGCTCCCTTGATTGGTCTGACGAGCAATGGCTGTGTACGCGCTGATAGCTGGAATCGCCTGCCCATGATCCGTATGACGAACGTGAGCCTTGAACCCGGTACCTGGAAACTGGCGGACCTGATTGCCGATACCGACGATGGCATCTATATGAGCCTGAATAAAAGCTGGAGTATTGATGATCGACGTCTCAATTTCCAGTTTGGCGTAGAACTGGCCTACGAGATTAAACATGGCAAACTGGGACGCCTCTTCAAGAACGCAACTTATACAGGGATCACGCCTCAGTTCTGGGGATCATGCGATGCCGTCTGCGGACCAGACGAGTGGACGGTCTGGGGTACGCCCAATTGTGGCAAAGGCGAGCCGATGCAGGTTATGCGTACCGGTCATGGTGCCGCTCCTGCCCGCTTCCGTAATGTACAAGTTGGCGTGGGTCGCTGGTCTTGACACTTCCCCGCTTGAAAGACGGGGAATTCTTCCTTCAACCATGAAACTTGCCCAATGAGTAGTGATACTCAGAAAAAGGAGGAGCCAAAGCATGTCTTTAGATGAGGCCAATGTTCGCGCACTATTACAAAAAGTGTTAGGCTACTCGCAAGCGCAACAGACCGAGGTGGTCTATGAGGCGACAGAGAGTGCGCTCACCCGCTTCGCGAATAATCATATTCACCAGAATATGGCTGAGAGCAATCATGAACTCCGTGTGCGTGCCGTGATGGGCAAAAAGGTCGGTGTCGCTACGACAAATCGCCTGGATGACGAGTCGTTGCGGCGTGTAGCGGAACAAGCTCTGGATATAGCCTGTATCCAGCCTGAAAATCCCGAGTTTCATTCGCTGCCTGCACCATTGCCGATCAGTGCAGCTCCAGGCTATAGCGAGCGAACAGCCGCTTTCACGCCCGAGGAACGGGCGCGTTGTGTAGGAACGGTAGTCAAGCTGGCTGATGAGCATAAACTGGAAGTGGCCGGGGCGTTTTCAACGAATGTGCATGCCAATGCCGTCGCGAATTCGTTGGGTATTTTTGCTTACGAGCCACGTACGGATGCTGAATGCCATATTGTGGTGATGGGCGATGAGCAGGATTCCGGTTATGCGCAAAATATGGCGACGGATGCCTCAACGCTCAATTTTGAGGCTATGGCACGCGAGGCAGTCGGCAAAGCATTGCGCAGTCGTAATCCCATCGATATTGAGTTGGGTGAGTATCAGGTAGTGCTAGATGCTTATGCGGTCAGTGAGATGCTGCAGAATCTGATCACCATGGGCTTCTCAGCCACCGCCGTCCAGGAAGAGCGCAGCTTTATGAACGGCCAGTTTGGCAAACTGCTGGTCAATCCTCTCGTCACTATTTATGATGATGGACATGATCCCGCAGGACTCCCGCAGGCGTTTGACTACGAGGGCGTACCGAAACAACGTGTCGTGCTGATCGATCAAGGCATTGCTCGCGCGGTCGTTTACGACTCGTTCACTGCGGCACGCGAGGGCAAACCAAATACGGGTCATGCATTGCCTGCACCGAATAGTTATGGTCCCTTGCCACTGAATACGATGCTGGAAGCCGGTGAGGCGAGCCTGGAGGAGCTGATTAAGGGCGTGGATTATGGCATCTACGTAACACGTTTCCATTATACGAATATCGTACATCCAGTCAAAACGCTCTTCACTGGCATGACTCGCAATGGCACCTTCTTGATTGAACATGGCGAGTTGACGCGACCTATCAAGAATTTGCGCTTCACGCAGAGCATTCTTGATGCGCTACGTGGTGTACAGGCTGTGGGCCGTGAACGTATCCAGTTCGTGGAAGAACTTCCTGTAGTAGCTCCTGCACTGCGCATTGCAGGCTTCAACTTTACCGGCATTACAGGATCGTGATATTTCACGAGAACCAAACATCTCTTCCAGGGTAAGTGCCCGTTACTCTCTCTTCAGCAATCATCCAGGCTATTCAATATGAGATGCACATGAGAAAAACTGGAAAGGACCACTGTTTTGTAACAATAGTCCTACTCCTCGCGTATTTGATGATGGATGGTAGCCTCATCTGTTCTATAATTATTGCAACAGCCATATGACTATGATGTCTGGAGGAGTAAAAAAATGTCCTTATCCTTGGTAGATATCCTCTTTTTGATTACTGTGGTATTGCTGGTACTCAGCGGCTTGCGGAATGGGGCGGTGCTTAGCCTCATTAGTCTGGTGGGTTTACCTATCGGCCTTGTTATCGCCTACTACTATGGTCCAGCATTTGCCACTTTACTGGCGAACAATGGTTTGTCCGTGACTCCGCTTATCGCGTATGGTGTCCTGGTGCTTGGTGTGGTGTTGATTGTACATATTATCGGCCATATAGTGCATGGTGTCGTAAAGAGTTTGCCCTTGATCAGTCAAGCTGACGCACTCCTGGGAGGCGCAATTGGTTTTGTTGAAGCCTGGCTGCTGTGGTTATTCTTATTAATAGTGCTGGGAAATTTTCTGGGGAATGCGCAGGCTGCTATTCACGTAGGATCGCAGACTATTCCCGGATTCAGTATTCAGGTCAGTCAGCTAACGCAATGGCATGATTTTTATAATCAGGCGGTGACAAATAGCTTGTTTGCGAAGGTGAATGGCTTCTTTATCAAAGCTTTGCCCAACTTGCCACAGCCATAACAGCCATAAAGGTGGTTTTAAAAGGGTTGCTTTCTTGCAGTCTAAATTCATACAATACATATAGTATTGTTGCCTTGAAGATAGCTGGAGGTAGTATACGACAAAGCTAGATCATCTCATCGATACTGGCGCGAAGAGTGAACCAGAGCGTGCTTATCTCGTTGCGGTAGAAGCTGCTGCTGACGATACAATGTGGAGCGTTGAGGATTCGATGAGCGAGTTGGAAGCCCTGGCTCGCACGGCTGGAGCGACGGTCGTTGGTAGGATGATACAGCGACTTCCTCACCCCGATGCGGCAACGTATGTGGGCAAAGGACGGGCACAGGAGTTGAGCGAATTGGTGCAGCAACAGAAGCTTGATCTGGTGATCTTCGATGACGAGCTTGCGCCAACACAGCAACGCAATCTGGAAAAGTTGCTTGATACGCGTGTAATTGATCGCACGGCCCTCATCCTTGACATCTTTGCCCAACATGCCCGCACCCGCGAGGGACGTCTCCAGGTTGAGTTAGCTCAATTAGAGTATCGTCTACCGCGTCTCTCGGGGCTGGGAAACGAATTTACGCGCCAGGCCGGTGGCTCGCGCGGCGTTGGTGGCGTTGGTGGTGCGATAGGCGTGCGTGGTCCAGGTGAGACAAAACTCGAAATTGATCGCCGTCGCATTCGCAGTCGCGTTGCAGAGTTGAAAGAAGATATTGAAGAAGTACGTAAACAGCGCACGCTCCATCGACGGCAGCGAGCCGCGCAAGCCATTCCAGTGGTTGCTGTGGTAGGCTACACAAATGCCGGAAAATCTACCTTGTTTAATGTGCTCACTGAAGCAGAGGTGCTGGCAGAAAATAAGCTCTTCGCCACGCTGGACCCGGTGACGCGCCATATCATACTTCCAGGCAATCAGGAAGTGCTGGTCACTGATACTGTTGGTTTTATCCAGAAGTTGCCAACGAAGCTGATTGCGGCGTTCCGTGCGACACTCGAAGAGGTCATTGATGCCGATCTGCTGCTCGAAGTAGTAGACATCAATCATGAGAATGCTATCGAGCAGAGTGAGACCGTCAATGAGATCCTGGCAGACCTGGAGGCGCACGATAAGCCTCGTGTGACCGCGCTCAACAAAATTGACTTGCTGGATGCGCCTGAAGAGATTGATACTAGCCTCTATGCTCATGCCGTGCCCATCTCTGCGTTAAAGAATGTGGGATTAGATGCCCTGCGCGCAAAAATTGCTGAGGTGTTGGCGAATAGCATGGATACAGTGTCTGTACTGATTCCTTTTAGCAAAGGGGATCTGGTCGAACTCTTCCACAGGCGCGGGCGCGTTGATCAAGAAGCCCACAGGTCGACTGGCGTGCATATTGTTGGTCGTATTCCCCATGCTCTCTATGGATATTATGCCCACTATATCTATGCTGCCAGTCGCTAACATTGATACTGTTATGATTGATCCAAGGAACAATCATCCAGCATTTTCTACAACCTAACATGTTCATGGTGCCTGGAAAACAAGCAGAAGCGCAGAGGGCAACGTTCGCCACTGCATTTTCATAGCATGCGTGCTGTAAAAGGAGATATTCACCCAAGAAGGGCTATCTAGCTTGTGGACGGAAGCTTGAGTATGCTATCCTCTGAGGATAAAGACTTGTGATCCATGATCGAAAGTCCTAGGGGGTAATTGCTTCATGCCAGAAAGAAAACCGCAAACAAAATATATTCCTTTACGCGTACGTTTTCGCTCGCTGGGCGAGAACGTGCAAAATGGACGTGAACAGATTGCATCTACTCTCTACGTGCCACCGCCCCAATTGCCCGATTTAACGCATGCATCTGAGGCTGAATTGCACGCACAGCAGATCAAAGAAACTCGTACGCCTTGGCAATCTCTTGCGGGCGGACCTGAGTCTGGATGAAGTACTGGCTCAGATTGTGGCATCCATTGCGGCCTGCACTGGTTTTCGTATACTCCATATTCGCTTGCTTGACGAGAATGGCATGCATCTTGTGTCCGTTGCGTTTGCAGGTGTAGCGGAAGAAGATCAACGGCTTCTGCGGCAATCTCCGTTTTCTTTCGAGTCTCTGTCTCAATTAATGCGTCCAGAATTTCGCATGAGCCAGAGCTACTTTATTTCTCATGCCTACTCCGATGTTTTTGCAGATAAGATTGTAGTCGTGAGCAAGACTATCGGTGATTATGAAGTAGGAGGCTGGCATCCCGAGGATGCTTTTCTCGTGCCCTTGTATAGTCCGCATGAACAAAAGCTGCTAGGTTGCCTGTTTCTAGACGATCCTGAGGATGGGAAAATTCCTAGCATGGAAAGCGTAGAGACCGTAGAGCTTTTTGCAAATCTGGCTGCATTGGCGATTGATAATACGTTGCTCTTCCAGGAACGTGAGGCCGAGCGCGTAGCTTTAGAGCAAGCTCTCTCTGTTCTGCATGGTGATCTGGTGTTGTTGCAACAGGGAGATCTGCGCGTGCACGTGCGCTCTCTGCATGAAAAGTTGCAACCAGTAGCGTATGCGATCAACGCAATGGTTGAAGAGATCAGTGCTATTCTACGTGGTATGCAAACAGTTACACTCACTATCGATGAACACTTGCATAATGTGCAGCGTAATTCCAAGTCTCTCGTCCGCGTGACGCTGCAGCAGGGGCAACAGGCCAATCAGGTTTCACAGGTTGTGACAGAGATCACACGTGTGATGCAAAGTATCTCCGAGCGAGCCGCTACCATGGATAAAGCAGCCGTCGAAGCTGGTGATGTAACTCATGAGGCTCAGGCAAGTGTTGATCGCGCCGTAGAGGGTATGGGTATGGTGCGCGAGGCGACCATGCAATCTGCTCGTACTATGAAGTTACTTGGTGAGAGCGGGCAGGAGATCGATGAAACCATCACTGCACTCAACGACCTGAAGATGCGTATGCACCTCCTGGCATTGAATGCTGCGATTGAGGCAACAAGAGCAGGTGAGCATGGTCAGGGATTTACTGTTGTAGCCCAGGAGATGCGCACGCTGGCCGCGTACAGTGCAGAAATTTCCCAGCAGGTAAACAACTATATTCGTACTATCCAGCATGAAACAAGCAGCGTTTCACAAAGTGTGGAACAGAGTACCCAACAGGTCGTCGTACAGACAGAATTAGTGACGCAAACGAGCATTGCTCTGGACGCAATTAGCGTGGTAACTGAACGCTTAAAGCAACTGATACAAAATATTTGTTCTGCGGCTGAGAGTCAATCACAGACGTCACCACTGATTATAGGAGCTACCAACGAAATTCTGCATATAATCGATGATGTGGCGCGTTATACGCGTGAGGTGCAGCTATCGACTACACATCTTGTAACGCTGACGAACTCGCTGCGCTCACGTATGGCAGAGATTCAACTTCGTGAGCGCTAGCGCTGGGCAATGGATCTGGAGGTGAGTTGAGTATAATGCAGGTGAGCGCTACTTTCCTGCTAATATCCGAGACGACGAGCTTCGGCGTAAGCTAGTTGAGCTTCATCCGCTTTCCCTAACTGTTCCAATACCTGGCCCTTATGGTAGTAGAGAACAGCTTCACGAGGAGCCAACTGGATTGCCTGCTCGTAAGCGATCAGCGCGGTTTCCTTCAATAAAATTTCGTAGTATCTACTGGTAGCATCGTGTGCTAACTCTGATGTCTGTTCACGTTGTTGCTGTGGTATAGCCAGCTTGTCCATTGCTAAAAATCCCTTTATAAAAACTTGGCGAGAAAACCACGAGGTCTTTAGCCGCGTGGGAGTTCACTTCCTCATAGAATAGCTTTCGCGCTTTTTTTAGGACTCTGCTAGTAGGATATACTATTACAAGCCCAATGGGGGCTTTAACGGCCAGACATAGCCAGAAATTCTTATACAAACTGTTGAAATCGGAGATGGATTTTCGTGCTTTATTATTCTTTCACAGTAGGGACTTCATATTCACGATACGCTTTCTTGCCGATTTGCCAGCCTGCACGACCACATATGATGACAGCAGCGATAGCTACAATGACCAGTAATACACGAATCATGATGCTAAGTTCTCCGCCCAGCAAGTGTCTCAACGGGCTAATGCCCAGGTAGCTAAAAAAGACGATGCTCAGGCTCAGCAGGAGTCCGATGGTGACGCCAAGACAACAGCCAAGTGGACCACCATTGGCATCTCTTTGCGCTTCAGGTGGTAATAGTACCTCTTCTGCCGATGACTGCTGCTCGGTTGCCTCAATGTCTACAGCAGATGGTGTTGCCTCATCAGCTACAGGTGGCTCTGCGTCCTGATTGTCGTCAGATGCTACGGATAGCTCAGCGTCGTTACTGTCAGTAGATGACGCGAACTGTTCCACATGATGGTCATCATCCGGTGGAAAAGAATCCATTGGTATATGCACGAATATTCATCCTCTAAACTAAAAAGCGTATGTTATGCATTTCGCACTTAAAGCGTTCCGAACTGGCGGTCACCTGCATCTCCCAGACCAGGGACGATATAGCCACTATCGTTGAGCGTTTCATCGAGGGCTGCTACATAAATATCTACATCCGGGTGTGCCTGAGATAATCGCAAAAGCCCATATGGTGCCGCAATAATGCCTACATACGATAGTCTTGATATGCCCCGGAGCTTCAATATATTGAGTGCGTCGATAGCTGATCCGCCAGTTGCCAGCATCGGATCTACGGCATAGCATACCTGCAAATTGACTTTATGTGGTAGCCGATTATAGTATTCTAGCGCCTGCAACGTATTTTCGTCGCGCCGCAATCCCAGGTGCCAGACTTGCGCATCTGAAATAACTTCGCGAAAACCTTCGGCCAGACCAAGTCCCGCACGTAGAATGGGTGTAACGCCGATGCCTCCTGCCAGATGATAGCCTTTTGTGGCTTGCAGTGGCGTATCGATGGCTACATCTTCGAGCGCGAGTGTTGCGGTCGCCTCGTAGGCCAATAGTGCTCCTATCTCCTTCACCAGGCGGTAGAACGCTGGCGGCTCGGTATGTTTGTCGCGCAAGAGCGTCATTTTGTGGGTCATGACCGGGTGCGTCGAGATGTGTACACGTGGCAAATTGAGCACCTCGTCGCGCGTGGGCTGCAGGACGCCTTGCATAGGTAGCCTGGATTGACCGCCCTGGGCACCAGTTTCGATCATTATAGAATCACCTCCTTGTCTCTCTCGTCACTATTTATAGGAAATTTTAACAGAGTTCGCCAGAGGCGTCGAGAGGGTGATAAAATAGAACCGTCTTATGAGGAAAGTTTCCTTGTTCTGCAAAAAGGATTACTCGATGAGCCTAACCACACCCTCTCCTATTGGAAAGATACCAGGAGCCAGACATGCCACTATCCCTATCGAGCATACGGCAGTAACAATTGATGACGCATTCTGGGTTCCGCGCTTGCAAACCGTACGTGAACAAACATTGCCCTTCATTCACCAACAACTTCAGCAGGCAGGCTACTTTGAAGGCTACAAAGATGAGTGGAAGCAGCACAGTCGCGACGGTATCCTGCACGTTTTCTGGGAATCGGACATCTCAAAATGGCTGGAAGCGGTGAGCTATAGCCTGGCACATCATCCTGATGCTGCACTCGACGCCCTGGCTGACGACGTTATCGCCTTTTTTACGTCATTCCAACAGCCGGATGGCTACCTCAATGTCTGGTTCACACAGGTTGAGCCAGCCAGACGCTGGACCAATCTGCGCGATTGGCACGAACTGTATTGCGCAGGCCACCTGATCGAGGCTGCGGTCGCACACTTCCGCGCTACGGGCAAGCGCACATTGCTCGACGCGGTTTGTCGCTACGCCGACTATATTGATGGCGTTTTTGGAACTGAAACAGACAAACGACATGGCTACCCTGGACATGAGGAGCTTGAACTGGCGTTGGTGAAGCTCTATCAGACGACAGGTGAAGAGCGTTACCTGCGTCTGAGCCAGTATTTCGTTGAGGAACGCGGCCAGCGTCGTGCCGAGGGACACTACTACGATATCGAGACCCGCCAACGCGGTGAGGACCCGGCTAACTTCTGGGCACAGACTTACGAGTACAATCAGTCCCATTTGCCTGTACGCGAACAGCAGAAGGTCGTTGGTCACGCAGTCCGCGCGATGTATCTCTATAGCGCTCTGGTAGATCTGGCTCAGCGGCTGGGCGATGATACACTCTTCCAGGCATGTGAGCATTTCTGGCAACATCTCAGTTCAAAGCAACTCTATGTTACTGGCGGCATCGGACCCTCCTCGCGCAACGAGGGCTTTACCGCTGATTATGATCTGCCCAATACAGACGCCTATGCGGAGACCTGCGCAGCCATTGGCTTGATTTTCTGGACTCAGCGCATGCTGCAATACGACGCGGATAGCCGTTACGCCGATGTACTGGAACGCGCGCTTTACAATGGCGTCTTGAGCAGTATTGCGCTGGATGGTCGGGCCTTTTTTTACGAGAATCCACTGGAGAGCAATGGTACACATCATCGTCAGCCGTGGTACTACTGCGCCTGCTGTCCACCAAATATCGCACGCCTCTTGATGTCACTGGAACAATATATCTATACAACCAGTGAGACGGATATCCTTGTGCATCTCTATATACAGAGTACAGCAAGCATACAAATTGGTGATGAGTGTGTAGTTTTGCGCCAGGAAAGTCATTACCCATGGGATGGCACTATCCGATTGCAGATGGAACTGACACAACCGGCTGAGTTTGGTCTGCATTTACGGCTACCACACTGGTCACGAGCTGCACATATCAGCGTGAATGGTGAGGAGATGACCCTTAAGCAAGGCATATATAAGGGCTATGCACATGTGCGACGGTGCTGGCAAACTGCTGATAGCATCGTCCTGACGCTGCCGATGCCTGCTGAACGTGTCTATGCTCACCCTGACGTACGCGCTGATAATGGAAGTATTGCACTCCAACGAGGACCACTGGTGTATTGTCTCGAAGCGGTAGATAATCACGTTCCGCTGCATCGTATCCGCTTACCCCAAGATACCAAACTGACAAGTCACTTTGATGCAGAGCTGCTGGGCGGCGTCACCGTTATTCAAGGTGAAGCGGTGGCGCTGGAGACGACAGATTGGTCCGAGGATCTCTATCGCACAATGCCTGCCGCCCATAAGCCGTATAGGCTCACAGCTATCCCCTATTGTGCGTGGGATAACCGCGAGCCGGGCGAAATGCGTGTCTGGTTAGAAGCCCTTTGACGCTACACAGCAGATGTGATTATTGCTGATAGTGCTGCAGCGCTTTCTGCAAGAACGCGGCTTCCTCTGGACTGTAGCTATACATTGCCAACGGTCTTTCTCCGGCTGGTAGTTCGTCGTGGTTCTTCCACCACTGCTGCAAGCCAGAGGAGACGTCCGCGTCACCACGCGTGAATTGCCCGATCAGCTCACTGTGCTGCTGCGCCAACGCCTGACCCTCTGGACCAAGCGGGTCCTGGCCCTCCGCGACCAGCCGCCGTAGTTCCGCGTAAAGGGCCTCCCACTGCTGGCTCGCCCGCTGCTGGTCCTGCTCAGTCCAGTTTTTACCCCATTCCTTCACCTTCTGCACCGCTTCAGGACTATACGACTTTCCAGAGATTTCTGCCATCTTCTGCTGTTGTTCTGGCGTCAGGTATTTGTTTACCCACTCGTTCTGCTGTTCCATTTGCATCACCTGGATCACATTGATCAGCACATTCCAGTCACCCCGTTTGCTGCGTAGCGCAACTTCAGCTTGCTCAATGGCCTGAATTACCCTATCCAACTGACTGCGCTTCTCACGCATCATCACCTTCTGTGTAATCAGCGTCTCTTGCAAGCGCTCGGGGTTCGTCTGCAGACAGACTCTGATCTCTTCCAGTGAGAAACCGAGAAATTTTAGCGCCAGGATCTGCTGCATACGCCACAAATCCTCGTCCGAGTACAGTCGATGCCCAACCCTGGTATACTCCGAGGGCGAGAGGAGACCCACCTTGTCATAAAAACGCAAGGCGCGCACTGTCACTGCTGCTTTTTGCGCAAATTGACTGGTTGTATAGTATTGACGATCCAAGTGTTTCCTCCTTTCGCTTGCAGTATAAACTATGACGTAACGTCATATGCAAGACCTTTTCGTCACAATTTGGGGATAGTGCACATATTTTGTGCACGCCAGGCAAATCCCACCTACTACTTACTGGAGTTACCAGGAGCCTTCCACAGCCAGAGCAGGGCATTGAGACGAGATGGCGGCGGCGTCTCATTGCGTGCATAAGCTTTACGCAACAGTGGCACCTGTTGCTGATCGCTCGCTTCAACAAGATCAAGGAAGCGATTGACACTCTGCGCCACACCCTCAACCATCAGGTAGCCTGACGGTTTCACGGCGTCACCAACCAGATAGAGACCCTGTGTAGCTGTCTGTGCACGCACATCTTCTCCTTGCGCGATACGATTAACGGGCCACTCACCGCGATAGGTGCCCATCGTCAGCACACGACAGTGCTGCGCAAAGAAGTCTTTCCCGAAAAGCATGTGCAGATCGGCGAGAGCCAGTGTACGTTCCTCTGCAATATTGTTGCTCTGAATCACCTGATGGCTGATCAGCAAATGTTTGCCCGGCGGAGCCAGACCAGGATCACTATTGGTCGGCTGAACCATACCGGCAATGCGTTTTGTATCCAGACAATACATAATGCCTTTGTGTGGAATCAGCGAAACATCGCTCAGAACGTGCACTTTGAGTCCGATAGCCTCCTGCAACGTTGGCTCAGCTTGCCCGGTCTCTTCGCTGGCGGTATTTTGCCGTTTTAAAACATCGGCCTGTGTCACGCGGCGATTATCTAGCAGCGCAGTGGTCGCCCGAGGACCAATATCACTAACGACCAGCGACGCATGAATTAGCATTTCCTCACCACTCTGCTTATTGCATACACGTACTCCTGTCACCAACCCATCTGCGCTGAGAATTTGTCGTACGTCGTAGGCAAGCAATAATTCACCACCCTGAGCCAGCAATTGTTGCTCCAACTGCCTGGTCAACTCGCCGCAGCCTCCCTGCACAATCCCTGGTGCCCCATAACGCAGCATATTTTTGGTTATGCGTACAACCTCGGCGATACTGATTTGGCTCAGTTCAAGGCTCAGCGTAAAGCGCGCAATACACTTGAAGAAAGCGACCAACTGTGGATTATGCCTGACATCGACATGCCGTTCAAGCCAGAGATCAAAAGGCAGATCACACTCATGAGCAGGCAGCGGGCGCAAGAACATCGAGCAGCCAATACGCGTCAACCGACAAAACTGCACAGGCCCCAGGAACTGAAAGACACCTAACAGGCCACGCGAGCTGATACTGTTTACCGTGCACATGGAATGAACCAAAGACATCGGCATCAAAGAGCCGGTGAGGTATATGCAATCGTCGTAGCATACTAGCAAGTACACCACTACTACCGAACGGGACCATATGTACCGCGCCAGTGCTAACCTGCACCCCTTGAAAAGTTTTGGCGGTAAAGCGTCCTCCGCTATGAGGTAATCTTTCCACAACCACAACCCGTTTCCCGCATTGCAGCAACTGCACAGCACTGAGCAGACCGCCCAGGCCAGCACCGATAATGATAGCATCAACGTGTCTGCTATCATGTAGCGAGGGAACATCATCGGCGATGCTCCCTATACTGATAGATATGTGTTTGTCCATAGTAAAATTCGCTATGCTAGACCAGATCGCTTGTCACGAAGCAAGAGCAGCCATATGCCCATAAAACATAGTACTGCACTATCTCTCTTCACCAATCATGCTACGCAGGAGACTATTGCATTCAGCCATGGTATTGAGCACGTTCTGATGGATCTGGAAGACCTTATTTAATTCACGCGCCTTGCGTGCAAGCTTTGTCACATACTCGATATCGCGTGGATTGCTCATGACATCTTCCATCAATTGCAACAGTTCGGCCCAGGATAACGCCTCACGACTACGGGCGACATCAGCGATGGTGTTATCCATACGCTCAGAGACGCGGCGAATACCATTGCGCAACTGATTCGAGACCTGCAATACCTCAGCTTCGTGGTTGCGTACAGCATCCTGCGTCCCGTTGAATTGCTGTTGCAGCGACATAATCTGACCATCCAACGTCGAGAGAGCCGCCATTAGCGCACTCATATCCGGCAGCGTGGGCAACGGTAAGTTTGCCAGGCGGTTGAACGTTACAGCCGAATCGTACGGTGCAGGTGTAGCGGCATCGGCCCTATCATTATTGGCAGTGAAAGGCTGCACATTATTCACGACATCAGCACTCTCAGGCAACGCAGCCGCCATATTGGAATTAGAGACTGGCGTATAGGCATAAGCAGCCACAGGCGTCTGCTCCACCGATGGCGTCACCGGAGGTGGGGCAGCGACCGCAACAAGCTGGGCTTCTGGCTCTTCCGCAGCAGCATACGACGCATGCGTGCCAAATTCATCACCATTCGCCAGGGTAGCCAGAGCATCCTCACGCGTACGATAGGTCACATCTTGTGGCGACTCTTCATGTGGGACAGCTTGCGTTGGCAACTCGTCGATGCCGCCATGCTCCGCTCTTGAATTGAACGCATAAAAAACCAACTCGTGTTCTCCAATACCAATATGATCGCCATCTTGTAACTCATGAGGGGTCGGGTCTTCTATCTGCTGCCCATTGACAAAAGTACCATTAGCACTATGCTCGTCATGTAAGAAGTAGTGACCATTTTCATAGCGTACAGTCGCATGACGGCGCGAGGTCAACTTATCTTTCGATAACAATATATCACTGTTCGGAGCACGACCAATCGTGATTTCAGACTTATCCAATGGATATTCCTGAATGATCTCGCCATCATCAGCACGTAAGGCAAAGCGTCCAGGCTCCTCGATGCTGTTCACTGTCTGCACAGTATCCAGCATAGATTCCTGCATTGTCGGGAAATCCTGTCCCGCAGGTGAAGAGTCCGTGATTGTGGGAGCAAGCGGAGCTGCTCCATCGGACCAACTATTAGCAGGTGCAGAGCCTGGTGTTGCGGCCCAATCATCTGCGGCGGCCACAGTCGCTTCTCCCACTGCGGGCTGCGCCTGCTGAGAAGAAGAGGGAGTCGCAGAAAGCAGGCGATTGCCACAATTTAAACAAAAGTTATCACCCGGTCGGGTCTCAGCGTCACAATAAGGACACTTGTCCATGATACTAGTTCCTCCCATTAGTCTGCACGCACAAATTGCTATTTCGCACGCATATAAAACTTCCGTCTATTATATCAGAAGTCAAAGTTGAGCGTCGAGGGTCGCGGCGATTACAACCGCCTGCAGCGACCAATCGTCCCAATACTACGACGAATGGAGCGCTAAATCTTCACCCATTATGCCCTGCCATTCGCAGAAACACGCCAGATGCCTCAGACAGTGTTTGGTTTCAACTCATATTGTCTTGCATTCTGGGTATCAATACTAAGAAAAGTGTGCACGTCTCAAACACTATCTCAGAAAGTACCATCTCAAGTCGCCGGAATCCAGACTGACGTTTGGCTGCAAACTCTGAAAAATATGTTGCAACGCGCTCATTTTGCCACGCGCAGAAAAAACGATATTGGTTGTATTACGCGCCCCACTACAGAGCTGGACCGGGTCCTGGTTGGCAGAAACCGCTACCGTGGGCATGGCAACTGGCGCGTATCCGTCCAGGGTGTTCGCATCAGGAGCCGCACTACACTGAAAAGCAGTATTCTTAGAAGTCAAGGGCGCTTGTGAAAACGTGATAGAGTCATGATCAGCCAGCAGATAGGTAATGACAAAGTTACTTCCTAGCACCGGATGACGTAAGGTACCTGACACATTCAGGAGACAGGTACCCGCTGGTAATGTTGGTGGCAGGAAGACCGTAAAACCCAGGTTCGCCTGAACCTCCGACCAGCTTGTCAGCGTGACGGGTGTGCCATTCGCTGGTCCCAGGCTCGTACTCGGCACAGCCGCCGCTTCACCAGCAGATGGTTTCACGGCTGACGCATCATCGCGAAAGACCATTGCAGGCTTGCTACACCAATGTAACTGTGCGAGCGCCACCTGTTTGGACGTTGCAGTAGCACCGTTACTATTCAAGCTACCACCTGGACCCGTACATGCAGCCAGCAAGACACCAGAAAAGACAAGCAGAAGAGAAAGATAAGTCCATTGCCTATGTAGCGTGTGCAAATGCACAAGGCCATTCGTAGCCTGACATGTATCAGATATTTTTTGCTGGAATAGAGGCATAAAAAAAGCTCCTTAAAGACTGCATATTGTCCGCTGGCTAGCGAAAAAGAGCGATGGGTATGAGACGCTTGCTGCCCCGATACAATCTGCACCGTTTAATTCAGAACATTACCCTTACTATTATAATCTTTGGCTAACTATACTGGAAATAGCGCGAGAATCCTATCGCGTAGCTCTTATGAATGGTACAAAAGGAGGGCTTTACAGCGTTCTAATTTAATGCTACCATTACACCCTACCGACACGAATACAATTAAGGGGGCGTTTTTTCGTTTAATTTCCCCTATCATTATACTAATAACGTGCGGATAATGTATCAAGGCATTTTGAATGATCTAGGAATATCCCCAAAGGGGTGCCGCGTGTGAATGAGAAACAGATCTGGCAAGCAACTATAGAACGATTACAAACGAAGGTAAGCACGGCAGTTTTTACCACCTGGTTTCAGGGGACATCTGCACATTCTTTTCAAGATGGCGTCTTCGTTGTCCGCGTGCCTACGACATTTGCCAAGGCACATCTGGAAAATCGCTTTTACGACTCTATTCACACGCTACTAGTAGAGGTTACGGGAGCACCGATTGAAGTGCAATTTATCGTGGGAAAAGAGCTTTTAGAAGATATACCAGCAACACCAGCCGCAGATCAACCACTGCGCACAACCAAACGCAACTATCGCTTGCCGAAGGGACGTTTTTCTTCGGCATTGCGCGACAAACGTATGTCTGATGCGGCCACGGCCATGACCTCGATGGCACCGGTTGTGCCACAGGCGAATGCGTATCTTAGCACACCAAACGACGAAGTACAGCCAGCCCCACTGGAAAACAACCTGAACGCATTCAATGAAACATACGAATTGCGCACTCCTCTGGCAACACAGAAAAAACAGGAATATAGCCCGCTCCTACCCAGTAGTCCTTCCTTCGAGGGATTGCTGAATTCACGCTATACGTTCAATGCGTTCATCGTAGGTAAGTCAAACCAGATGGCGCACGCGGCTTCGCTGGCTGTCTCAGAAAACCCTGGCCGTATCTACAATCCGCTCTTTCTCTACGGAGGCGTGGGACTGGGCAAAACCCACTTGCTGCATGCTATTGGTCACGCAGGCGAGAGCGCGGGCTTGAATGTGCTGTATGTGACCTCTGAGAAATTTACGAATGAGATTGTGAATGCGATCCGCTTCCAGAAGACGGAAGAGTTTCGCTCAAAATACCGCCAGATTGATATCCTGCTGGTCGATGATATTCAGTTCATTGCAGGCAAAGAATCAACGGAAGAAGAATTTTTTCATACGTTTAATACGCTCCACAATGCCAATAAGCAGATTGTTGTCACCAGTGACCGACCACCAAAGGCCATTAATAGCTTGCAGGATCGTCTGCGTTCACGCTTCGAGTGGGGACTTCTAGCCGACGTGCAAGCACCTGAATACGAGCATCGCCTGGCTATTTTGCGCTCCAAATCAGAATCGTTGCGCTTCACAGTACCAGCTGGCGTTATCGAATATATTGCACGCCCCGAGTGCAGTAGTGTGCGTGAACTCGAAGGTGCTCTGAATCGTGTGATTGCTTACGCAACACTGCATGATGCTCCACTCACGTCAGGATTAGCGGCACAGGCGCTAGAACACATTTATGACAAGAAAGCAACTTCGACTTTGGCGGTCCCAGAAGTGCTAAATGGGATTTGCCGCTACTATAATGTGCAGGCCGATCTGCTGCGTGGTAAGCAGCGCGACCGCGATATCGCCTGGCCGCGCCAGGTAGCGATGTATCTGATGCGCGAGGAGACCTCGGCATCTCTCCAGGTCATTGGTGCTGCGTTGGGCGGACGTGATCATACGACTATTATGCATGGCTGGGAAAAAGTACGCGCAGAGATTGCCAATAACGACCAGGCGCGTCAAGAAATTGCCGCAGTTCTGGATTCATTACACCACCCCTAGTTGCTGGTGTCTGCAGCGCTGTGAAATATATCGTCCTATGCTAAAATATTAAGAGGCAGAAGCACGACACTGTTTCAGGAGAGTGATTCCCTTATGCAACAACAGCAACAACAACCTGCCGACTACGACTTGTTGGCAGTTTTTCCTGACGAAACAAAAGCCGATGAGGTAGCGACCAAACTGCAAAAAGCGGGCTTTACTCAAAGCGAGGTCCATCAGTTAGCCGCCGGTAGCATCGGTAGCGGACAGTTCCGTGAGCATGGACCCAATGCGGGACGACGCGAGTTTTTCCTCCAGACACAGCGTAAAGGGCCGAACCCGATCACGGTTGTCCTCTGCGCGGTGCTGCTTGGGGTAATACTGACCGCCATCTCATTTGCCACGACATTCGCACTCCCGACCTTGCACGAGCCGATAACATCACTGGTGGCAGCGCTAATTGGTATTGTACTCGGCGCTATTTTCGGCTTGACGAGACGTGGTCGTGTGCGTGGAGCAATTGGGCAGAGTGCCCCCCCAACACCTGCTCCACCACCCACGCCAGGCGCACGGACGCTGATCGCCTTGCGCCTGGCGGACTCCGAAAATATCAGTCGGAAGTCACGCGCTCGCGCTATTCTTTTGAACAATCAGGGCAAAATTGATAGAAGTGTAGGGCGTAAAGGGTAATACCCATAAGCATTCAGAAAAGCATATCTCATCCTTGCCGGATGAGATATGCTTTTAACTAGGACTGTTTTCTAGCGCACTAGTAAAATGAGACACTCTTCGTTACAATAGATCTTGGAAGTTTTATATTGCCTTGCATTCAGATGAGAAATGTGCGGCAACACATTTCTAGCCACGAGAGTGGCGTTTCTGAATGCCTATGGGTATTAATTACTCTTAATTCTTAATCATTTTTATTGGAGAATTTTATTATGCACAAGGCACAATTAACACTACCAGACTTCCAGACCAGGCCGGAGGAAATCACGCGTCATCTTACTCAGCGTTTTCCTCCGTATAAAGTTATCGTACATAATGACGACCATAATGAAATGAATTATGTCATTTTCGCGTTACTCCAATCGGTCAATACGCTCACTCTTCAGGAAGCAACTCTCATTATGCTTACCGCTCATACGACCGGGAAGGCCGTGGTCATCGTCTGCCTCAAGGAAGCCGCTGAATACTATCAGGAACGCTTGCTCAGCTATAAGCTCACAGCAACAATTGAACCCGATTAGTCAGCAAGAACGTATACAAAAGAGCGATCAGGTTGGTCGCTCTTTTACACTAGAGGACGAATAATCTCTGTGCTATAATAATAGTAATCTCATAGGAGAAACGAGTATTGCAGCACGATGCATCAAGAGACAGACCAGAGGAGATACGTATGAGTACTTGTCTGTATGGTAGCTATGTTCTCTGTGTGGACTATACTTGTGTATACTTCTGCCATTGACGTTATCCCCCGTGGGAAGTTAGAATTCCGTAAGACCCGATGTGTGTTCAGAAATAGCGGTCGTTTGCTACAACACAACTGATATTGCCTTGCATTCAGATGAGAACTATGCGGCAGCATAGTTCTAGCAACCTCCTCTCTGTCAGATGAGCCGAAGGCTAGCCATGGTAGTGGCGTTTCTGACAGTCCAAGAGGGACGGGAGGTGCTGACCTGCCTGGCTAACTGCGCAGCAGTAGCTGCGACAGCAGCGTTGCTAGGCGGAATAAGAACGCGTTTCTGAATGCCTATGGGTATGACAGACTGACGCTGAGGGTGCTAGATGATGCTGTTTTATCACGCTCCATCAGGAGGGGAGAAGTCATGGTCCACTTATGGGGTTCCAAGACCAGAGAAGAGTCCGAGATAAGCAGGTCAGCTCTCGCAGGATGTGCAGCAGGAGATATTGCTGTGATCCTTGGCGGTGAGCAACTTGACACAAACCTTGTTTATCTTGGTTGCCAGATGGCTAAAGGAGCCAAGCGTAAGATCCATCTTGTTCATGTTATTGAAGTGCCACGCGCACTGCCGCTAAAAGCTGTGCTTTCCCTGGAATCGGAACGCGCCGAACAGATGCTGAATACTGCGAAGAATATAGCCGAACGTGTCGGCTGCGATGCGGTATCAGAGGTTGTACAGGCCCGCGATGCAGGCCCGGCGATTGTTGACGAGGCCACTGACCATCACTGCGGTTTGCTCTTGATCGGCTTAGTTCGTCATGGAAGCAAAACACAGGCAGATCTCGGGAAGACGATTTCGTACGTCCTGGCTAACGCGCCCTGTCGCGTCTGGCTCGTGCAAGATCCACCATCCCAGAATCAGCGTATACACTCGTAGTCTATGCTATAATACAACAACGACCGTCATACAATCTATAGTCTGCCATCTCGCTTTGTACCCGATAATGCAATGGACAGCATGGGCATATTTCAGGGATACGTGCCTTTTTGACTTTTCTTACACCCACACCCACCACAAACGCACCCCTCACTGCTAGAGCTGTGCTGGATGGAGCGCCTCTCATCTGCATGGAAGGAATTCTCAGCTCAAAGTGATACGTCGACTACTATGTATACGTATTACTTAGTGTTCATTGCGTTTTTTTAGGAAGTGACTACTGCTTAGCGGGGAGATAATTACGAAGATGGCAGACTCTTATCCGAAAAATCAGTCTCTATCACCACGAGATTACTATCAGGCACTCTACCAGGCAGCTCTGACGATCTCATCCAGCCTTGAACTCGATCAAGTGCTACAAAGCGTTGTTATGAGCACGACCGAAGCGATGCAAGTCAAGGCGTGTGCGTTGCGCTTGCTTGATACAGCCACTGGTCAGTTACGCCTGAGTTCGGTTTATGGCCTCAGTAGCGAATACCTAGCCAAAGGACCTGTCAACGTAGTAAATAGCCTCATCGATAGCGAAGCTCTTAAAGGCTCCCCTGTATTCATTGCGGATGTCAGAAGCGATGAGCGCTTCCAATATAAGGAAGCAGCCAGACAAGAAGGTATTGTGTCGGTGCTCTGTGTGCCATTGGAGGTACGAGGCGAGGCGATTGGCGTTATGCGCGTCTATACTGACAAGCCTACAGACTTCCACGAAGATGATATCCAGTTCCTCTCCGTACTCGCCAGTCTGGCTGCTCTGGCTATCGAAAATGCGCGACTCTATGAGAGCGTTAAAAATTCCTACGATGGCGTGATCAGCGCTCTCTGGGGTACTGCTAACATTTAGTGCATGTTTACTGAATACGCGTATTTGTCAAGCATGGTGATGGAA
The DNA here is from genome assembly GCA_963802635.1 of uncultured Chloroflexia bacterium. Taxonomy (GTDB): domain Bacteria; phylum Chloroflexota; class Ktedonobacteria; order Ktedonobacterales; family Ktedonobacteraceae; genus CAVTLG01. The sequence goes on from CAWDJJ010000003.1 coordinate 377,235, forward strand.
ACGCTGTATGCTCTCCCGCCTGTCTTCCCAGCACTGAGAACAGGCGGGCACTGAGTGGCTTGCGCAGACACAGCGCCAGCGTGGCAACGTCCAAACTCTTTATCTTTAGTAACGAAGGCAGATATGGTCTCTACAGAGAGAGCGGCACGAAAAGATCTTTCCCCCTTACCTGGCTCCAGCTTTTAAAGAACTCAGTTCAGTCCGAAGGCGACTTTTTTGGCAAAAGTCTTGTTTTCTGAGTATAATTTACATAAGATAGGTTAAATCCAAGTTATTGATTTTAGAAAGGAAAAGAGGGAGGCGTACATTGGTTCGCACACCTGAAAGTTCAACATCAAAGTTGGACAAGCAAGCTTCAACATCAACAGAAGATTTGCGCAGAGAGGAAACGGGCGGAACAGAGAATACACAATCTTCACGAGGGCTGGACAACGTGCTACGTCATGTGGGTCGTTTTAAAGAGCAACAGCCAAGCATGTCCTCCGATAAGCCAAGTGTTTCTTCTGAATGGGCAGAACTGCTGATAGCGCAAGATGCCTTCAAGAATACCAAACATAGAGATCGGCAGAAACAACAGGCGGCACGCCGGGAACTCACTGAAGCACGAAAGCGTTTTTCCCAGACGCCTGAAGGACAGACATTGTACAACATGGAGTTGGCTGTAAAGGAAGCGCAGAAGGGTCTTGATCAGGTGGATCAACAGAAAGAACTGGACGCAGCAAGGGCTGCTAGAGAGACAGCAGAAGCAGCTTATCATCAAACACCTGAAAAGATGAAAGTGGACAAGCTAGTAGAGTCCCCTGACCAGGATAACTCTCTTCTAGATGCTGAGAAGGCTGCTATGCAAACGAAGGAATGGGAGGATCTGCAATCCGCATGGAAGCGGGAGAATGTGGCAGAGCAGGTACTTCATGACACTCCTGAATGGAAACAACTCCAGCAATTTAAGTCGCTTGAGCGCAATGCTAAGAGAGCTTGGAGAGGGCTGCAAGAACAGACACTGCTGTACACCGGGAAGGTTAGAGAAGCTCACAAGGAAACAGCAGGAAAAAAACTTGAAGCAATCGCTGCTCAAGAAAAGCGGGCTCGGGAAAACATACGACCAAGCCTTTCCTATAAGATGTTTTATATACGAACTGAAAAAAAACAAAAAGAAGTTACTGATACAGCGAAAAAGTTAGAACGATCAAGAAAAGATGCGGAAGATACATATAACAGCTTATCTGAAATCAGCAAGCGACTACGAACTACTCCTGCGTAAGGTATTGAAGCTTCCAACCGATGCAGCTATCCCAGAACCTGACGTTAGAGCCTTCCAAGAAGCCAGGCAAGCATGGGAGCAAAATCGGCGAGATTTTCAGGCTTTTCAGGAACAAAACAATCCAGGTGAGTGAGATCGGCGAGAATTCATGATACTATTTTGCGCATTGCCGGATTCCTCACTGCTTGTCTTCCGGGTACCGGGAACAGGCGGGCACTGAGTGGCTTGCGCAGACGCAGCGCCAGCGTGGCAACGTCCAAACTCTTTATCTTTAGTAACGAATGCGGACATGGTCTCTCCCTCTTGAGATAACTGCACGAAACGATCTAGCACTCTTATCCTGCTCCAGCATTTAAAGAACCCAACTCGGTTCAAAGAAGACTTTTTTTGACAAAAGCACTGCTTTCTGTGTATCTTTTAGACAAGAGAGGTTACATGCAAACGCTTGCTTTTAGCAAGGAACAGAGAGAGGCATATATTGGGTACTAGATCTGGGGAAAGTTCACACCCAAAAGAGGTAGATCTATCAGAGGTAAAGCCACCAACAGACAAGTCAGGAGGGAAGGGTGACGTGCTGCGTTATATAGGGGATTATACAGAGCAAAAGGTACCAGCACTCTCTGAGATCGCAAGTGCTTACTCTCCTGAATGGGCAAAATTCCAAGCGACGAGAAATCTTCTCAAAGATACAGACGTATACCGTGATGTGCGAGACCGTTTTTTCCAGACGCCTGGAGGAAAGATATTGCTAGACATAAAGTCAGCTATGCAAAAAGCGCGTGAGCGTCTTGCTCACACAGATCAAAAGAAAGAACCGGATACGGCGATGGCCGCTAGAAAGGCAGCAGAAGCAGCTTATCATCAAATACTTGAAAAGATGGAAGCGGACGAGCTAGCAAAATCCCTTGACCCGGATAACCCTCTCCCAGAGGCTAAGAACTCTGATATACAAATGGAGGCCTGGAAGAAACTGGAATCTGCCCAGCAGCTCGAGACAACAGCAGAGCAGGCGTTATATGCTACTCCCGAATGGAAACAACTCGAGGAGCTTGAGTCGCTTGAGTTCAAGGCTCAGAAAGCTTGGGTAGGTTTGCAAGAACAGGTACTGTTGTACATCTGGGAGCATACAAAAACGAAAGTGGATGCGACACGCCAGGAAGTTCTCAAAGCTACTTCTAATGTAGAGCAGGCACAAAGAGAAGCCATTCCTAGCGCTTCCAAGTCTCCTCTTGATGAAGTGCATCTTCGAAAGAAACGGCGAATAGACGATGTGAATTCACAAAATATGGAAGAAAGAGCGACATCTACATACAACGACTTTATCCAAAAATCGCGTAAATTCGAATGGCTCTTGCGCTCTGCATTGGGCATTCCAACTCGCCCGGGTACTCTCTCACATGATATCCCAAAACCTAATGCTAGCGCCTTTCGTCAAGCCCTGAAAGCATGGGAGCAAAGCCAGCGAGATTTTCAGGCCTTTCGGGAACAAAACAATCCAGATGAGTGAGATTAGCGAGATGTCACAATTATTCCCGAGTAGATCCCTGCTCTTTCTCAACATATGCCAACATGGCCTTCACCTCTTGAGAGACCTACACGAAACGATCTAGCACTCTTCCCTTGCTCCAGCTTTCACAGAACCCGGCTTTGTTCAAACGAGATTTATTTGACATAAACATTGCTCTTCATGTATCTTTTATACAAGAGAGATGAAATGCACATGTTTGCTTTTAGCAAAGAATAGAGGGAGCCATACATTGGGTCATCCACCTGATAAAAGTTCACACTCAAAAGAGGTGGACGTATCAGAGGTACAGCGACCAATAGACACACGAAGCCCCGAGAAAAGTGACGTACTGCGTCATATAAAGGATTTTAGAGAGCCAACGCACTCTGAGATCACAAAGGTTTACTCTTCTGCATGGGCAGACTTTAAAGCAGCGATGAATGTTCTCAACGACAGCGGCGAACGCTACAAGGAGACTGTGCATCGCTGGGAAGCTAGAAATATGGGCGAAAGCCACAAAGAGACTGACCTTCGCCAGATAGCCAAACATATAGGCAAATCCGATCAGCAATTCGACGCATACTGTGATGCGCGAACGCGTTTTTCCCAGACGCCTGAAGGAATGATACTGAAAGACATGGACTCGGCTATGAAGAAAGCGCGTGAGGATCTTGCTAGGACGAATCAAATGAAAAAACTGGAGGAGGCGACGGCAGCTACAGAGAATGCAGAAGAGGCTTTATATGCTACTTCCGAATGGAAACAACTCGATGAGCTTGAGCCGATAGTGTTCAAGGCCAGGCAAGCTTGGGTAGATTTGCAAGAACAGGCCATGTTGTACCACTTCCAGGGTCAAGACGCAAGCAAGCCAAAGGTATCCGAACAATTCCTCCGTCAGGCCTTGGGCATTCCAAAGGGTGCTATCCCAAAACCTGACGCTAGCGTCTTTCACGAAACCAGGAAAGCATGGAGGCAAAATAAGAAAGAATTTCAGGCTTTTCGAGAACAAAACAAACAAAAAGAGTAAGATCAGCGAGCAGCCACAAGTATTCTAGCACCCACGAGAAATCCTTGATTTTTACTCATCCAGCATCGACATCCTTTCTTATTGTATGTATTCAACTCGCGAACGACAAGCGCAAGAGATTGTCACGATGTGTTGTACCCACCTTCGCGTAGCTGCCGGGCTTGCCTCCGCTCTGATACCCAGCAGTCCTGAATAACTACCTTTTATTTCTCAACATATGCCAACACGCTCTCTCCCTCTTGAGATAACCGCACGAAACGATCCAGCGCTCTTCCCTTGCTCCTGCTTTCACAAAACCCAACTCTGCTCAAACAAGATTTATTTGACATAAACATTGCTCTTCATGTATCTTTTATACAAGATAGATGAAATGCACTTGCTTGTTAAAAGCAAGGGATAGAAGGAGGCGTACATTGGGTCGTCCACCTAGTGAAAGTTCACGCGAAGAGGTAAATGCATCAGAGGTACGGTCACTAACAGACCATCCACAATCCCCAAACGACAGTGACGTGCTGCGTCATCCAGACCGGTTTACAAAGCCAAAGGCATCAGAATCCTCTGTTTATACAGAATTTTACTCTCCTGCATGGGTAGAATTACGAGAGGCGGAACATACTTTAGATGCAATAAACCGTCGTGGAAACCAAACAGATGTAGACCAATGTAAAAAGGTAGAAGCGCAAAATACACTAGAGGAAGCGCAAAAATGTTTTGATCAGACAACTGAAGGTCAGATATTGAAAGAAATAAAAATCGCTATACAGAATGCGCGGCAGGATCTCGATAATACAGATCAAAAGAAAAATCTGAATGCTGCAACAGATGCTGTAAAGGCGGCAGAAGCTGCTTTCAAGCTAACCCCTCAAAAGAAGAAAATGGACGACCTATCGAGGTCTGCCAGCCAAACCGATCTACACTCCCCGTCACGGCTGCCGCGGAGTCAAGAGGTTAGGAATGCAGCTTTAAACACAAAGGAATGGAGAAATCTGACATCCGCTAAGGAGCAGGAGAATGCAGCAGAGAAGGCGCTTCACCGCACTCCTAAATCGCAACAACTCGAAGCACTTAAGTCGCTTCAGTCTAAAGCTTATAAAGCTTGGAAAGATCTGCAAAAACAAGCACAGTTGTACACCTGGAAGCATACAGAAACGGAAGTGGACGCGGCATCCAGAGCAGTTGGTGAAGCTGCTTCTGAATTAAAAGAGGCGCAAAACAAACGAAAGCCTGGCACTTTCGAGTCTCTAATTAGCAAAGAATACTATAATGTCACAAGCAGAGTCAGGGAATCGAACATACGAAAGAAGAAAGAAGTCCTACAAAGATTACAGGATATACACAAATTTGAACAATTTCTGCATAAAGAGTTTCGTACTACACTTCATGAAGGTACGATCCCAAAACCCAACGAGAGCACCCTCAAAGGAGCCTTACAAGCATGGGAGCAAAGTCAGCAAGAGTTTCGTGATTTTCAGCGACGAAACAATCAAGAAGAGTGAGATCCGGCGAGAATCCACAAACATCATAGCACCCACTCGCAGCCTTTGATTTTTACTATTCCAGCATTGATGCTCTTTAATATTGTATGTATTCAACTCGCGAACGACAAGCGCAAGAGATTGTCGCGATGTGCTCTACACACTTCGTCTCGTAGCAGGACTGACCCCTCGCTCACACTCAGCAAGCCTGACTAGCAATCCTCTCCTTCTCAACATATGCCAACATGGTCTCCACCTCTTGAGATAACTGCACGAAACGATCTAGCTCTCTTACCCTACTCCAGCATTTAAAGAACCCAGCTTTGCTCTAAAGAAGTCTTTTTGACACAAGCACTGCTCTTCGTGTATCTTTTATGCAGGAGAGATTGCATGCAAATGCTTGCTTTTAGCAAACAACAGAGGGAGGCATACATTGGGTCACACATCTAGTGAAACTTCACGCAAAGAGGTAAATGTACCAGAGGTACAGTCAGCAACAGACAACCCACAAACTTCTGCAAAAGGGCTAGACAACGTACTACTTCATAGAAAGGATTTTAGAGAGCCAACACCAAAGTTCTCTGAGATCGAAAGTGCTTACTCTTCTGCATGGGCAGACCTCAAAGCAGCGATGAACGTTCTCAAACGCAGTGCCGAAGACCACAAGGAGGCTAACTATAGCTGGATAGCTGGACATATAGACAAATCTAAGCGGCCATCCGACGTATACGATGACGCGCGCAAGCGTTTTCGGCAGACGCCTCCAGGAAAGATACGGATAGCCATGCGCATGGCTACGCAGCAAGCGCGTGAGCGTCTTGCTCAGAGGGGTCAACAGGAAGGACTGGGCGCGGCGACGGCTGCTAGAAAGAAGGCAGAAGCGGCTCTTCATGCAGTAATCAGTTCAAAGGCTGAGGGGTCTAATTTAGAAACGGAGGCAAGGAAGAACCTGCAATCTGCGTGGGATCGGGAGAGAGCAGTAGCGCAGGAGTTAGGAGCTATTTCCGAATGGAAACAATGGACGGAGATTGAGTCGGTTGAGTCCGAGGCCAGAAAAGCTTGGGAAGATTTGCAAAAACAGGTCATGTTGTACTACTTGCAGGGTCAAGAAGCCATAAGGTCAGAGGCAGACGAAGCAGTTCCTCTGGCTACTTTTACAGCCAAAAAGGTAGAAGAGGCAACAATTCCCGAAATTGAGTTCATGAACCTTACAGAAAAATCTATAAAAGAATTGAAAAAAGCAAAAGATATACGAGATGCAGTTCATGAATACGAACAATTCTTTCGTCAGGCCTTAGGCATTCCACAAGGTGCTATCCCAGAACCCAACGCTAGCGCCTTTCACGAAGCCAAGAAAGCATGGAGGCAAAGTACGAAAGAATTTCAGGCCTTTCGGGAACAAAGCAATCAAGAAGAGTGAGATTAGCGAGAAGCCATGATCATATTTTGCGCATCGCCGGATTCCTCACCACCTGCCTTCCGGCAACGCTCAACACGGCACTACGCTTAACCTTTGCATCGCAATTGCAGCATAGTCGTGCCCTATGCACCAAATGAATAGAGCGGAGCAGCAAAACAGCTCAGCCCCTTGACGAAAGCGTGTCCCTACCGTACACTGCGAGACAACACCGCCAAGATAAGGAGAGCATGCCAGTGACGACCCCTGATGTCAAGCAGCAAGACGCAAGAAAACATGAGTGCTTCCTCTGCACGCTAGATCCCCGGCACACCTGTCACGAGGCACAGTTCACAGGACGCATCGTTGCCGCCCAGGAACGCCTGATTGCAGGTGAAAAGACGCCCACGATCATCCTCGATAGCGGTACGGAACATGTCGAGATCTTACTTGATGGACAGTATTATCGCAGCCTGGTACGCCAACTACGAGCATGTGGAGATGTCATTGGCACCAATAATCTCACCTTGCGCATCTATCATCTGCCAGACGCGCCACATAGCATCGAGTACAAAGAGGGAACGCGCCTGCGTTACCAGGCCAATGCCTATACGCTGGCTGTATTGCATCCTGATATCCTCCTCAACATCACCGATCTGAACCAGGCTGAGTACTGTTCACGTCAATATATGCTCAATCGCTTGCTTCCATCCACAACATCAGCCGCCACCATCCGTGGCAATCTGGTCCATCACTGCTTCAAAGAATTGCTCAAAGAGCACAACCAGGGCAAATTTAAGGCGTCACTACAGACAGAAACAGCCAACCAGCAAGTAGAGTCGCCATTGGAGATACTTCACCAGTACCTGGAACAGGCATTAGAGCTTAATAGCATGGAGTTAGCGCTGGCTGATGTCTCTCAGGAGGCTATGCGCGCCGACGTCGCTCCCCATCTCGAAAGTCTGGCTCACTGGTATGAGACTGAGCGCAATACGCTGTGGGATATGCCCGCCAGCTATAGCAACCAACAAAGCGCTGAAGGAGAGCAGTCATCGGGCAATCAGGTACGAGCTGAGACGTTCCTGCTCGCGCCGGAAATCGGCTTGCGCGGACGGTTGGACCTGTTCTGGCAGCAATCCGGTCGCCAGCGGCTGTTAGAGCTAAAGACGGGCGGGGCCAGCGGTGAATTACCAAAACGCGAGCACCGCTGGCAGGTCTATGGCTATCACGCGCTATTGACCGTGCGCCGGGACTCGCAGATGAAGCGGGCGCTGGCAACCCTGCTCTATAGCGGCACACCCGGTCATGCACAGGCATTTGGCATACCAGCGAACATACGCGAGATCCAACGTGTCAACGAGAAGCGCAACACGCTAGTCCTTAGTCGGATAACAGGCGTACCACCAGCGCCGCCGGGACCTTCACGCTGCAGTAAGTGCGCCATGCTTGAGCAATGTCAGGAGATTTCGAGTCTGTTACAATGGCAGCCACCCGAACCGCGTCCACATGCAGACCAGCAGACAGCAGAAGATAGCGATGATGCGCAAACGTCAGCCGTGAACACACGATCATCGATTGATACGGCTGAAGATCGTGCCTTCTTCGCTCGTTATTACCACCTTTTACAGTTAGAGGGGCAGGCCGGTGAGCAACAACAGGCACTCCTCTGGCAACAGTCCGTTGCCGAACGCCTTGAGCGCGGCACGGCGATCAGCGGTCTGGATGCTCAGGATAAGACATTGGCCGATAAGGATGGTTGGGTCCAGACTTTTCACTGCACGAACAGCTCCGAATTACGTGAAGGCGACGAGATTTTGCTCAGCGACGGCGATCCTATCACAGGCGAGGTCGTATCTGGTACGATCATGGCGATCAGCTCGGAACAAGTGACTGTCTGGACGCGCGAGTTGCTTGCTTACCCTGCTCTGCTCGACCGCTATGATAACGAACTGGTTCACCTGCGCACACTGCAAAATCTCTTGCGCTGGCAACACGCGCCACTCCACTTACGCGATCTCGTTGCGGGCAAAGTACGTCCACATTTCATCGAAGCAGATAGCGTTTATCGTGGCGATTTCAATAGCGAACAAAATCTGGCCGTTGCACGCGCCATGCAAATGCAAGACTACTTGCTGATCCACGGTCCTCCCGGTACAGGCAAAACCAGCGTCATTGCAGAGATCGTGAAACGTCTGACACAGCAGGGACAACGCGTGATGCTGGCCGCCTTCACCAATCAAGCCGTTGATACCATGCTCAAACGACTCGATAAAGAGGGCTTTCACGCGTATTTACGCCTGGGCCACGAGCGCAGTACCAATGAAGCCATCAGACCTCGCCTGCTAAAACCGCTTGTCGAGGCTACGATGCACGAGCTGACGGACGAGGCCCAAGCTAACGAGCCAGCAACATACAGTGATGTGCTGCGTGACATCCTGGCGACGACTCCCGTTGTTGCCTCTACGACTGCTACATGGTCATCAGATAAGTATATCCCCCACGCGGCGCGTAGCAAGGATGCTCCACTGACCACGACAGGACTGCAGTTTGACGTCGCGATCATCGATGAAGCGGGACAACTTACGGTGCCTGCTATCTTAGGTGCCTTGCGTTTTGCCAGACGTTTTATTCTCGTTGGCGACGAAAAACAGTTGCCTCCACTGGTATTGAGTCGCGAAGCCGCTGCAGCGGGTCTCACTGACTCTTTGTTCAGCGTTCTGAGGCATGCTAATGATGACTATAAGAATGACCACCCCCTGGCGATCAGTGCCTGTGTACCGTTGCGCGTCCAGTACCGCATGAACAAATGGATCGCGAATTTTTCCTCAACCGTCTTCTACGAGAAACAACTGCACGCCCATCATAGCGTTGCCAACAGTCGCTTGCTATACACCCACCCACAGCCGACAGCGGAAGATCCAGCCATCACCCAGGCGCTCAAAGCGCAATTGCCGCTGGTCTTCCTGGATGTGCAGGATGAGCACGCGCCAGTTGCGGCAAAGGCCAGTACTGCGGAGGCGCTGGCGGTGCGTGAGGTCGTAGCTGGACTGCTGGCACGCGGTATCGAGCCAAAAGACATCGGCGTCATCGCACCGTACAGGGCACAGGTCGCATGTATCCGCCGCAGCCTGTTCAGTGCCGATGTAGCCAGCGGCTGGCAGGCGCTACCAGCAGACTCGCCACTCAGCGTTGATACCGTTGACCGCTTCCAGGGTGGCGAACGCCTGGTAATTATTATGTCCTTCGCCACCAGTCATGAACCGGCAGTTGGAAGTCAGCGGCGTGATTTTTTGAGCAATGCGCAACGCCTGAACGTCGCGCTCACGCGTGCACAACGTAAGCTCATTCTCATCGGCAGCATAGCGGCACTAGAAGCGCTACCGATCTTTCAGCGGCTGATCGCTTACAGTCGCAGTATGCAGACGCTCATTACATATAATGCGCACTCCCTTTTAGAAAAGACATTTCACGCGTAATAAAATGAGAGATGTACAGTCTTCTTTTCTGTACGACGTGGAATATCTAAAGGGCGTCTGTCAGACTGTACATCATATATTATTATATACATAGTTGCCGTTCATAGAATATAGAGAAAGATCCACCAAGGCAGTTGAGATTAGCGTTTAGCGGCAGGAAGTTCTTAACCAGCATAGGATTTATGATTTTTTGAGCAGCCGACGTAATAGAACTATATCAGGAGGTTTACGTAATGGTACAAAAGCCCATCCTTGTCGTTGGTAGCATCAATATGGATCAGGTGGTACAGGTACAGCGCCTGCCCACACTGGGAGAAACACTACTCAGTCCAGGCTCGCTCAAACTCGTGCCAGGTGGGAAAGGCGCGAATCAGGCTGTGGCGATAGCTCGCCTGGGAGCCGCGGTGACACTGGCGGGACGTATCGGCTCCGATGCGTTTGGTGAACAACTGCTCCACGCATTACGCACGAACTCCGTTGATACGCACCTCATTCGCGTTGATCAAGAAGCATCCAGCGGGGTCGCCTTTATCTTTCTGGCCGCTGGCGATAACGCGATTGTGGTGGCCTCTGGCGCGAATGGACGAGTCGGACAGGATCAAACGCAGTATGCACAGATCTTGCAAGTATTAAAACAGGCCAGTCTGCTGGTACTGCAATTAGAAATTCCGGTCGATACGGTTTGCACGCTGATCGCAGAAGCGCACACGCAGGGCGTCCCCGTCGTGCTTAATCTGGCACCGGCCCAGTCGTTACCGCAGGCGACGCTGGCTCAGGTTGCGGTCCTCGTGCTCAACGAAACTGAGGCCAGCCTGCTGAGTGGACAGCGAGTTGAAAGTATAGAAGATGCGCGCGTTGTAGCGACGGTCCTACAGGGGCGTGGGACAGAGACTGTTGTGATCACGCTTGGCGTACACGGGGCATTATTGGTCACGAGAGATAAGGATGGGAAAGCGCGCAGCATCTATCAAGCGGCACCTAGCGTTAAAGTAGCCGATACGACTGCCGCTGGCGATTGTTTCGTTGGAGCGCTGGCCGTCGCCCTGACCGAGGCACAAGCGCCCGAGGACGCATTGCGCTTCGCCGTGTATGCCAGCGCGCAGAAGGTGACAAAGTTCGGCGCGCAATCAGGACTACCTACACGCGCCGAGGTACTCGCACTCTATCCGGCTGAGTCGCAATATCCTTAAAAAATTAGTATCCTTTGCTTTTATCAACAAGTGTTGGCATTACTCCATTGGTAAGGTATTGCTTGAGGTTCGCACAGAATATATCTACCACGCGGTCAATGTATCGGGGCGTCCACCCAGCATAATGCGGTGTTAGAATAACGTTCCCTAGCCGCCATAAGACACTTGTCTCTGGAAGTGGCTCATCTTCAAATACATCCAGCCCAGCGCCCGCAATCGTTCCTCTCGCGAGTGCATCAATAAGATCGGACTCGACGACTGTTTTACCTCTGCCAATATTGATGAAGTAAGCGGTCGGCTTCATATGACGGAAGGAGTCATGATTAAAAAAATCGTTCGTTTCTTCTGTCAATGGCAAACAGTTGACCACAAAATCTGAAGCTTGCAGTAGTTGTTTTAAACCATCATGACCGCAATAGACTACATCGACGCACGTAAAGTTTGATGTCTCCGGTGAACGGGTGAGTACAACGACGCGCATATCAAAGGCTTTGGCGATATGTGCGATTCTCTGACCAATTCGCCCAAAGCCAACTATACCTACAGTACTCTGATAGAGTTCGCCTAAACCTTCGAACAGACCATCCTGTACCCATGTACGACGTTGGAGCTGCGACGTGTATGCGACGTTCATCCGTCGCGCGAACATCAGCATATACGAGCATACATGCTCAGCAATCGGTATAGGGTGTACTCCCGACGAATTTGTTAAGAGTATATCCGTGCCATTCAGCTTCTGTGCCACCTCAGATGCGCCTGCTGAAGTAAGATGTACCCATTTCAAGCGCGGGGCCTTTGTAAAGTCAACGAATCCACCGAGGTGAGACGGTGGTATGATGACAACATCCGCTTCAGGCAAAAGATCTTGTGAGGATGTGGCATTGATAATATGAATGTTTGCTTGTGGCACGACTGAATGTATCTGCTCGATATGTTTCGGCATATATGCAGCAATGCGCTTGAGCTGGGGATGCGTGTAAGGAAATATAACGATATTCATGAGGTTCTCCTCTACCAATCGACTGGGGTCAGACCAGTGCGTCCGTATGCTAGCTTGTCGAGTGTTCTGCTGCCCATTTTACAACAGGTGAAAGTAATGCCGCAAAATATTTTGGAGGCCACATTCCTGACTCAATCGCCGCATTAATCTTGGGCCGCACACCTCGTAAGACAGGATTGTTGTTGTGATTATTCAGTAAGACAAGAGAGAACCAGCGCAAAATCTTCGAGCAACGTCGCTACCAGTGTCAGGTTGCGTCAGAGCCTGGGCTTTCCAATTCTGCTGGCATCTTGACGGCGGATACGACGGATGAAAGAAGGGGAAATGTGCAGAAAAGCAAAGGTATATATCTAAAGCGCAAGATGAAAAAACATGGAAAGAGAGACGGACGCGATAAATCGGGTCCCTACGGTTCTCCGGCCATAAATGGCTGGGTACTTCCCATTCCTTGCATTTTTTGCTCTTCACACCTTATCACAAGGAAATGTGGGAATACAAGCGCTTTATCGCTTCAGGCCGTAGGGACCTGATTTATCGCGTCCGCCACCACGCCCTGTTGTCCTGCTGATTCTCAATAGGGGCATGCTCGCTCTTTCCGTGAGCGTGGCCGCAACCTCCCCATGCAGAACTGGAAAGCCCTGGCGTCAGAGCCATTGGTTTTGACAAGTCCGCCTTCATGGGCTATATTACAGGCAGAAATATTCCTACTGATTTACTCGGATTATTATTGCTCAAAGGAGCGGCATATAATGGCAGAGATCAATGAAGCGGAAGTCATCGACGCGTTGCACGAGTGTTATGACCCGGAAATACCGGTCAATATCGTTGACCTGGGCCTGATTTATGGCATGGATATCAATAACGAAACGGGCAATGTCCATGTGACGATGACCCTGACAGCGATGGGTTGTCCCATGGCGGGCGATGTCATTTCAGAAGTCGAGATGCGCGTCGGCCAGGTTGAGCATGTCCAGAGCTGCAAGGTTGAATTGACCTTTGATCCTCCCTGGTCCCCTGACCGCATGACAGAAGACGCCAAATGGGAATTGGGCATGGTTTAGTCGCCAGCAATTGGGCAGGGGCGTGTCCCATAGACGCGAACTTAAGGGAAGGTTGCCGCCTTTCCGGGTTCCGCTTCCACGAGGACCAACGGGTAGGGGCTTGCCTCCGCCCTGGAGGCCACCCCGATGAGCACTGGGGCGCACGCAAGGTGACGCCCCTACCTCATTGACCCAAGAGACACAGCGTCTAAAAATGTTACTCCCAACCCTGTTTCTCCTCTTTTGCACCTGATGCATTCCTCCAGATCCTCATTTCTTCTTATGTGATTCTCGTCAGAGAGAGGGCCTATTTAGCCTGACAATGCACAATGCATGTACAAAACAAGCGAATATATGCTATCCTGTAATACCCATAGGCATTCAGAAACGCAACTCTCGTTGCTAGCAATGTGCTGCGGCACATTGCTCATCTGAATGCAAGGCAATATAACTCGACCAACGAACGATGTACAGGTACTAGAAACAGGAGTTGCTCTAGCACGATGCAAGATGCGAAGTCAGACGAGACACAGTCTTCACAGATAAAAGATTTAACTTCCTATATAGGAGATAGCGTTGCTGATGCGACCAAAGATGACACCGCTGCATCCGCACAGGAGACCGCACCAATAACACCCAAACCTGCGGCATGGCCTCCACCTGCAAGTAGCCATAGACGACGCGCCAGCCTTCCTACGCCTGTCACGGCGTTTGTCTTCGTCCTGGTAGTCGTGCTTATCGCCAGCGGCATGGGTTTTATTATCTACAGCACAACAACCCAATATCAAACATCACTGCATCATTTAGAGAACGCGGAAATACAACTAACGGCGAATGTCACCAACACCGCTCAGGCTAATATCCAGGCGCTTAATACGGCTCAGGCCAATATTGATGCCACTGCCACCTCACAAGCCAATGCAAGCGCCCAGGCTACCGCAACCGTTGATAATGCCACCGCTACGGCTTCCGCACTGAACGATCTCTATACCAGTTCAACCGATGGCACCCCTGTCCTTGACGATCCGCTCAGCGATAGCACCGGCACAGGTGGTTGGCAAGTAGGCAATCCCTCCACAGGTACCGGTTGTAGTTTTACCAATAGCGTCTATCAGGCGAGCGAGGGACAACTAAACTTTTTCCAGCCCTGTATCGCGCAAAAGACCCGTTTTAGCAGTTTTGCCTATCAAGTACAGGTAACGATCAGTCAGGGCAATCTAGGGCAAGTCGGGCTGATCTTCCGCATCAATAGCAGTGACCAAGCCTATTATTTCTTTCATGTTGGCACCGATGACTCTTATGCGCTCGACCTCTACCAGGACAAGAATCCTCACACCTTGAGCAGCGGCTTCAACTCTGCCATCACGTCTGGCGTAGGACAATCCAATCTGCTGGCGGTGGTTGCCAATAGCAATATGCTGTATCTCTTTGCCAATGGTCAATATCTTGCTGGTGTGACGGATAGTTCGTTGACAGCGGGCAAAATCGGGGTTGGCGTGGTTGATCGCAGCACACCAGTTGTGGCACAATTTACCAATGCTCAGGTCTGGGATCTCTCATCATCATCGGACCAATCATCGTCGGACCCGCTATTGTCGCCAACACCGGGTTTAGAGCAGACGCCGACGTTCGGACAATCGCCAGTTTTTCCTTGAGAATACTTATATTGCCTTGTATTCATACCCATAGGCATCCAGATGAGCCATGATCCAGGGCAGGCACAATCTGCATACTTTTCTCTTCTCATTAAGGCGAAGCGAATTTTGAAAGAAGCTTACTCTGTCTTTCTTTTTTTGTCTACCCGTTGGATAACGTCTCCAGCCTTCTCTGCCCCCCTTTTTTTGTCTACCCGTTGGATAACGTCTCCAGTTCCCTCTGAGTCAGCTTTTGCAGGCTTCTCACCTTGAGACGCCTTCATTGCTCGCGGAATAATTGTGGGTGAAATAAAGGGATTATTGGAAGGAGACTTTACTCTTCTCCTTATTCCGTTTTGCCAGTCCCGCACTTGTTTCTGCGTAATTATAAGACTGGCTGGATATCTTGCTTGTACCACAGCCAGGATATGCTTTCCTACCCAGTCGGGCTTAGCTGCCTCTGGATCATAATCAAGCGTATGTTTCCCCTCGATCTGCTCTTCTATGTATTTACTAAATTTATACCATCTCTGGTCAAACTTCGCATATCTGGCCCCAAAGCACTCTCTTACATGCTGCCTACCTTCTCCCATTTTTGGGTCGGCATTAATGGCCCGAATACGCAGATGACATTCAATCGCGTGTATCCATTCACCCCATTCACAAGAGAGTGCGAATCCAGCCATCCTAAAAGGATAAAATTCCTTCTCTTTGGCAGAGGAATCGGGACTGAGATCAGGCGGGTCTAGCCTGTTTGTACGCTCTATCAGACCTCTGAGATAAGCATTGTGGATTTCAAAGAGGAGAGCTGCTCGTACATCTGCAAGAGGTCTGGCAATCCCATCTTTAGTCTTCAGAGGGACACGGATACAGTGTTTGTATGCATCATAATCCTCTGGTTGGCCCGGTACATCCGACGAGTCCTCGAGGATGATCTGCTCGTCAGAGGTAACCAGCCGAGCCAAAGGCCTGAAGTGAGCCGAATGCAACAAAAATTCGTATTGTTCGACCAAGGCATTGTCAGATCTTTTCATGTCTGGACCCAGGCCCAGATCTTGTTGCCATTTGCGGCTGAGTAGCGTCTGACGCGTCACATCCAGGATGACTATAGATTCGCTTTCAGCTCCTTCGCGATGGCCTCCGAGGCGCTCAGGTTTTTGGCTTTCTAATCCCATCGGGGAGATCCTTCCCATAAAGAATGAGCAGCGCAACCATAAACTGCTGAAAATGGCTCATTAGGCATATCAGAGCAATAGATGCGCAAAGCGCTCAACGGCCCTGATGAGCCAGGGAATGGCTACCCTGTTTGCTGACGCCATTCTAGCATGTCTCTTTAAGCGGGGAAAGAGTGTGAGAGGGACAATACGAGAGATAAGGCAATATACAACGGGTGCGCAGAAGCGCTATAAAATAGTGTGACTCTCTGAGTCTGCTTTAGAAGTCTTGGCTGCTTTGGCTGCCCTGGCTAATTGAGCATCCTTGATTGCTTGCTCAATAACTGCGGGTGAATGGAAGGGATTATTGGAGAGGGACATTACTTGTGTCGTGCTTCCGCGTCGCCAGTCCCGCACTTGTTCCTGCGTAATTCTGAAACTGGCTGGATTTGTTTTTTGTGCCACAGCCACGATATACTTTCCTACCCAATAGGATTTCGCTGCCTCTGGATCATAACGAGAAGTATTCTCTCCCTTGATCTGTGATTTTAGGTAACTAACGAAATTATACCAGCCCCGGTCAACTTTTGCGTACTTGTCCTTAAAGAGTTCTCTTACATGCGGCCCACCTTCTCCCATGCCTGAGTCTGCATTAATCGCTCGAGCACACAGAACATGTTCAATTGTGTTTCTCCATAGAATCCATTGACCAGAGAGGGCGAATGCAGCCATTTCAAAAGGATACCTTTCCTTTTCTTTAGGAGAGGAAGCGGGACCGAGATCAGACGGTTTTAACCCCTTTGCATGTTCAAGCGCGCCTCTGGTACAAGCAGTACGCAGTTCCCAGAGGAGTTCCCCTCGCACATCTGCAAGGGGTCTGGCAATCCCATCTTCAGTCTTCAGAGGGACACGGATACAGTGTTTGTATGGATTATAATCCTTTGGCTGGTCCGGTACATCCGACGAGTCCTCGAGGATGATCTGCTCGTTAGAGGTAGCCAGATGAGCCAGATACCGGAAGTGATCCGAGCGCAATAAAAATTGGTATTGTTCGATTAAGCGAGCGTCAGATTTTTCGATGTCTGGACCCAGGGGCTGATCGTGTTGTCGCCATCTGTGTTCGCGTAGCTTTTGCTGCGTCACATCCAGGACGGCTCCAGATACGTCTTTGGCTCCTTTGCCACTATCTTTGAAGTGCTCGGGTCCTTTACCTTTGAAATCCACTGGGGAGATCCTTTCTTTCCACGAAGCATGAGCAGGACAACCTTAAACTCCTAGTGAAGGCTAATGAGACCGCCAAAGTAATAGACTATATGAGGTGCTCAATGACCCTGATGAGCAAGTGCATGGCTACCCTACCTGGCGTTTCCATCAGAAGAACGGCGCTTGCTGGTACCATTCTAGCATGTCTCTTTAAGCGGGGAAAGGGAGTGAGAAGGACAATACGAGAGATAAAAGGAGGATATATATTTGCAGTCTTGACAAAGCACATAGTGACTGCTATCCTGCTATCAACGGAAAAAATCAGGCGATGAACGGAAGAAGTACCTTTTGTTTTGCACACAGAGAGCTGCGGTACAGTGCAACGCAGTGACAGGCAAGAGCGAAATCCAGCCGGGAGCCTACGCGTTGAGCGTCAACGGTCGCCCCCGTTAACAGGCACACATGAGTTTCAACCTGTGTTGAAAAAATCAAGGTGGTACCACGTCTAGCGCTTTCAGCGTCGTCGTCCTTCGTATGGGACACGGCGCTTTTTTGTTGGGATCTCCATCTTTTTGATCCCATCGATCTTGTTGGGTAGGGGCGTCACCTGGCGTGCGCCGAGGGCGGAGGCAAGCTCCGCCCCTACCCGTTTTCACCACATATCAAGGAGATGTATACCTATGCTCGATCTGGCATTCATTCGTAGCCATCCAGAGATGGTCAAAGAGGCTGCCCGCGTCAAAAATAATACGCTCGATATCGATGGACTCCTGGCACTGGATCAGGAGGTGCTCACACTGCAACATACAGTGGAAGAGGCCCGCGCCAGGCAAAATCAGCTCTCGAAGAGCATTCAGCAGGCGGCAAAAGAGAAAAATGTGGCTCTGCGTAATGAGCTGATCGCCGAAGGCAAGCAACTGGCGGAACTGATCAAAGAGAAAGAGCCATTGCTCAACCAGCTACAGGAGGAGCGCTATCAGATGCTGCTCCTCGTCCCGAACATCCCTGATCCCAGCGCACCTATCGGCAAGGATGAGAGCGATAATGTGCCATTCAAATATTGGGGCCAGCCAACGGAATTTAGTTTTGCACCCCTCGACCATTATGAGCTGATGCAAAGGCTCGATCTGGTCGATATCGAGCGAGCCGTAAAGGTTGCTGGATCGCGCAGCTACGTACTCAAAGGTGACGCGGCACGCCTGGAGATGGCATTGATCAACTTCGCGCTTGATCGTATGTCGCGCAAGGGCTTTACGCCGCTCATCGTACCAGCGATGGCACGCGACTTCTGCTTTGTCGGCAATGGACAGTTTCCTAAAGGACGCGATCAGGTCTACGAAGTCGCAGGTCAAGACCTGTATCTGGTCGGTACCGCCGAAGTGTCGATTACAGGTATGTATAAGGACGAAATTCTCAAAGATTTGCCCATGAAGTTTGTGGGCTATTGTCCGTGTTTCCGCCAGGAGGCTGGCACCTATGGCAAGGATACACGCGGCGTCTTTCGCATTCACCAGTTTAATAAGGTGGAGCAGTACATCATCTGCAAAGCGGACCACCAGGAGTCGCTGTACTGGTTCGAGCAGTTGCTGCAAAACGCTGAGGAGCTGATACAGGCACTTGATCTACCCTATCGCGTCATCAATGTATGTACAGGCGATATGGGAGACGGCAAAGTTGGTATGTATGATCTTGAGTGCTGGGTTCCTAGCGAGGGACGCTACCGCGAGACGCACTCCTGCTCGTACTTCCATGATTGGCAGGCTCGAACGGGCGAATATCCGTTACCGTGACGAGGATGGCAAGGTCAAGTTCGTGCACACGCTCAACAACACAGCCATCGCCTCGCCGCGCATCCTGATCCCCTTGCTGGAAACGCATCAACAGGCAGATGGCAGCGTGCGCATTCCAGAGGCGTTGCGTCCCTATATCGGTGGTCAGGAGTACATCAAGCCGCATTAGTTGTCTAGCCTGTTCAGCCAGCATATCTGTCACTTTGTCACTTTGTCACTTTGGGCACCTGAACGCCCTCTACAGGCCGATTGGGGAAAGTGACACAAAGTGACACTCTACGTTATCTGTCACTTTCCATTAGACTCTCTCTTTCTAATATATTATAATAGTTATATATATAATATATAAAGTAGTATATAAAGAAAGATGGATCGAGTGTGACAAAGTGACACAGGTAGCACTGTAACTTCTGGGAATGCTCCATCAATATAGTAGTTCTCGATAGAATAATGGTAACTATGCAATACAGGAAAGGAGTCTGACATTTGGAACTAATCAACGTTTTCGACTATGAGACACTGGCACAGACACACCTGGACCCGGTCATCTGGGACTACCTACAAGGCGGTAGCGGAGATGAAGTTACCTTGTGTGCCAACCGTAGCTCGTTCGAGCACATCCGCCTGCGACCGCGTGTGCTGGCCGACGTCAGCAGCATTGACATGCGCACAACGGTCCTGGGCACACCTGTGACGATGCCACTGCTCGTTGGTCCCACCGCCTCACATAGCCTGATCCATCCTGACGGTGAGCTTGCTACTATCCAAGGAGCCGAACAGGCAGAAGCTTTGATGGTTGTCAGTGGCTTCGCATCACACACGGTCGAAGAGCTAGCAGCAGTAACGCACGGTCCTCTCTGGCTGCAACTGTACACCCACAGCAGTTTGCGAGCCACTGGCAGACTGGTCCAGCGAGCTGAGGCGGCAGGTTATCGCGCTATAGTGCTGACAGTTGATTCTGCTGAAGTGGGGAATCGAGAAAGGGATAGACGCAACAATTTCAAGCGCTCAGACAAGGCACAACACGCAAATTTCAGTGGAGAAGATGCGTTGACAGATCCTCACCTGCAGCACTTCGTCGATACCTGGGAAACGGTGGACTGGTTACGCTCAATCACGACGTTACCAATTATGCTGAAAGGCATCCTGACGGCGGAGGATGCTGTGCTCGCGATTGCGCGTGGTGTGGAGGGTATCGTGGTTTCCAATCATGGTGGACGTCAACTCGACGGAGTGCTTGCCAGCATCGAGGCGCTCCCTGAGATCGCCGAGGCCGTAGCGGGTCGTTGTGAAATCTATCTTGACGGAGGCGTACGGCGCGGCACCGATATCCTCAAGGCGCTGGCACTGGGAGCACGAGCGGTGCTGATCGGTCGGCCTATCTTGTGGGGTCTGGCTGTCAATGGAGCAACAGGCGTCCAGCACGTGCTGGAGTTGCTGCGCGCTGAACTGGAGTTGTCAATGAAGCTGGTTGGACGTCCCACGCTGGCGAGCATTGACCATTCGCTGGTAAAGCTGTAAGATGCCATAAACAGGGTAAGCACGAGGATGCTTTCGGGTAGGGGCGGCGCTTGCCTCCGCCCGATGTCACCACCTCACGCTCACTTTCATAAACAAGACCATTTGAAGATCATTCGAGAAGTCGTGAGGATCAGCAATGCCATCCAAACCACGTACGAGCAAGTCCACCGGGCAGCCTGCTCAGGTTACTCAGCTCACGCTGACGCCCCATCCCCACCACAATCAGCAACTCTTTTCTGACCATTACTTAAACGTCATCCTGCCGGATCGACCTGACTGGCAACAGCTTGCGGTTGAAGCCAGGGCGGTCCTGAGCGATCTGCAGCGCATCTTCGCAGGTTACACACCCGGCGAGAAGGAAGCTCAGGCCGAAGATGACTTTATCAAACCCGTGTTGAGACGGCTCGGCCATACGTTTGAGGTCCAACCTTCGCTGGAAACGCCCGATGGCAGTAAAACGCCTGATTATGTGTTCTACCGTGACCAGACGGCACTCGTTGCGAATAAGAACAAGAAACTCAATGATAGGCTCCTGGCAGGTGCCATTGCAGTTGGTGACGCCAAAGCCTGGGACCGTCCACTGGATGTTTCCCTCAAACGCGTAGGCGGTGATCCCTTCACCAACAAAAATCCATCCTATCAGATCTCCTTTTATATGCAACACAGCGGCCTGGCATGGGGCATCTTGACCAATGGCCGACTCTGGCGACTCTATCATAAAGACACCGCCCATAAACTGGATCGCTTCTACGAGGTCAATCTTCCAGAACTGCTACAGGCCGATGATGTCAACAATTTCCTGTACTTCTACACCTTCTTTCGCCGCCAGGCGTTTGATCCAGGCGATCTGAGCATCGAGGCGCTGCGAATGGCGAGTGTGGAGTACGCACGAGGTGTGAGCAACTCACTCAAAACTCAGGTCTATGATGCGCTACGTCATGTGGCACAAGGTTTTCTTGATTATCGACAGAACGCACTTCAGACCGATCAACAGACGCTCAAGCAGATCTACGACCATGCACTCATTCTCCTCTATCGCTTGTTATTTATACTTTATGCTGAGTCTCGCGATTTGCTGCCTATCCATGAGAACGCTAGCTATGGTCAGCACTACAGTCTGGATCACATCAAGGGCATCATCCAGCAAAATCTCAAGCTGGAGATCCCGCTGGCACCGGACGCGGCAACACTCTGGGCACAGCTCACGGCACTCTTTCGCATCATCGACAAGGGCAACCCCACGCTCGCTGTCACCACCTTTAACGGCGGTTTGTTCAATCCGCAGCGCCATCCATTCCTGGAACGCTATGCCGTGGGTGATCTGCATCTCCAGCAGGCCATTGATAAGCTGGCACGCGTAGACGGGCAGTTTGTTGATTATCGCGACCTGGCTGAACGCCACCTGGGCACGATCTACGAGGGATTGCTGGAGTTCCACCTGGAAGTGCTGGATACACCGGAGGATGGATGGACGATTGATCTCAAGAATGAAAAGGGGGAGCGCAAAGCCACCGGCAGTTATTACACGCCCGATTATATTGTCAAGTACATGGTCGAGGAGACGCTGGGACCTGTCTTGCGCCGAGCCATTGCCAGCGCACAGAACGAGCAGGAGCAGATTGCAGGCTGTGCTCAATGTCAAAGTGCTCGATCCGGCCATGGGTAGCGGACACTTTCCCGTCGAAGCAACTGACTATATCGCGCGTTTCCTGGTCGAGCACATTGAGCAGTCGCAAGACTGAGACAGGCGGTGAAAGCGAGCTGGCCTTCTGGCGGCGGCGCGTGGCGCAATCCTGTATCTACGGTGTCGATCTCAACCCGCTGGCAGTCGATCTGGCGCAGCTCTCACTCTGGCTGGCGACTGTGGCAAAAGATCGTCCGCTCTCGTTTTTGGATCACCACCTGCGCTCTGGTAATTCGCTGATCGGTGACGCGCCTCGCCGAACTCAAACTGGAGACGACGAAAAAGAAGAGCAAAAAGGTCCGCACAACGCCCGCTCCTGACGCTGACGCCACGCAGTCGCTGCTATTCGACGCAGAAAGTCTACGCCAGGTCATGACCACAGCCGTCGACCTGATGTGGATGATCGAGGTCAATCCCGCCCAGACCATCGACGAGGTCAAGGAACAAGAACAAATCTACAAAGAGATACGCCAGAAGTTGACGGATAAATACAGCAAGCTAGCAAACGTGGTTAGTGCCGCGCATTTCGGCGTCAGCATAGATCAGGCATTGTGGAAACCCCTCAGCGATTACGCGACCGGGCGGACCTCTATCGCACCACCGCAATTCGATGCCTGGCTGCAAGCCGCGATGAGCGTTGCGGACACGTTGGACTTCTTTCATTGGGAATTGGAGTTTCCTGAAGTATTCTTCAATCGTTATGGGCAGCATAAAGGGGACAAATGCTGGTTTTGACGTTGTTATTGGCAATCCACCCTATGTACGGCAGGAGGAGCTGGGAGCATTCAAAGCATATTTTGCGGCTGCCTACCCAGGAAACCTATGATGGGGTGGCCGATCTCTACGTCTACTTTTATCAGCAAGGGTTGCACCTGACGCGTGCTGGCGGGCGCATGTCCTACATCGTGACCAACAAATGGATGCGCGCAGGCTATGGTCAGCCACTACGAACTTTTTTTGCGCAAGCGGGCGCGTTGGAGCGTATCGTTGACTTCGGGCACGCGCCCATCTTTGAGGATGCCGATGTTTTCCCGTGTATTCTGGTCTTGCATAAGCCGCTACCAGCAGAGGAACAAGCGCCACAACCAGAACCGCAGGTGCAGGTACTCAATTTCCCGCGCGAAGAGCTGAGTCGCATCGTGCAGCAGAAGCAAAGCCTGGATGGCTATATTCATGAGCAGAGCCATAGCCTCCCACACAGCCGTTTTGGCGCTACAGCCTGGAATCTGGAAGGCTCGGCGGTCAATGATCTACTCGCTAAAATACAACGCGTGGGTGTACCACTCACCGAGTTTTCCAGATGTAAAGCCCTATCGCGGTGTGCAAACCGGTCTAAATGAAGCATTCATGATTGATACCGCAACCAAAAATCGCCTCATACGTGAAGATCCACGTTGTGCCGAGATCATCAAACCCTATTTACGCGGTCAGGATATCAAACGCTGGTCGCCTGCATGGGCTGACTTGTGGATGATTGTGTTGAAATCCAGCGGCGATTACACATGGCCCTGGAGCAATGCAAAGGATATCATCGAAGCAGAAGCCCGCTTCCAACAGATATTTCCCGCTCTCTACCAACATCTTAAACCATTGGAAGAGAGATTGCGTATCCGACAGGATAAGGGACGCTACTGGTGGGAATTACGCGCCTGCGCATATTACCATATATTCGAGCAACCAAAGATTATGTATCAAGAGATACAGTCCTATTCAGCTTACTGCATGGATAACAGCAGCTTGTTTTCTAACAACAAGGTGTTTTTTCTGGCTCATCCTGATGCTTATTTGCTTGCCGTCTTAAACTCTCCGTTGATATGGTGGCATAATTGGCGCTACTTGCCACACATGATGAACGACACATTAACTCCAGTAGGCGAACTCATGGAAACATTGCCCATTGCTCCTCCTACCGACAGCATACGAGCAGAGACAGAGCAGACGGCAGCCAGGCTGATCGCCATGACGCGCGCCAGTCACGAGGCACGGCAACTGCTATTCGATTGGTTGCGCACAGAATTCGAGGTGGAAGAACTGGGTAAACGCCTGGAAAATGTGCTTGAGCTGGAGCCGCAGGTATTTGTCGATGAGGTGCGCAAACGACGTCCCAGCGCGGCTAAAAAGCTCACGCCAGCAGCGTTAAGAGACCTGCGAGCAGGCTATGCTGAGCAGATCACGCCATTGCAGCAGGATAAGGCTGAAGCGGGGATATTAGAACGCCGCATTAGCGATCTGGTCAATAGCGCATATGGTCTCACGCCAGCCGAAACTGCATTACTCTGGGAAACTGCGCCGCCACGTATGCCCTTGCCCGCACCGCCCGCTACCCTGTAACCTGAGCGAGGATACGACCAGCTATGCCAGCAGACCTAAAGAGTTACGGCAAACGAATAATTTCGCCGCGCACACTATGCTGATCGTCGTCGATAGAGAGTATGCCGATACTACAGGTTGGCTGGCGACGACGATCAGTGGCGCTACCGGGATTGAACAGGAGCTGCCCATCATGCTCACGGTTATAGGGGATATGACTGTGACTTTGATGGACAGAAAAAAACACCCGGATGTTGTTAACTAGCATTGTCCAGGTGTAAGTATGTTCTCGTCTATGCGGCGTACTTTTGAGGTGGTGGTATGGGCCTTCCTTCCTGAATGGCGACTTCTAGCCATAGTTCGATTACTTCTAAGGCGTTTTTGATGGCTTCCTCGTATGTTTTTCCATGCGTTCTTAATTTGAGTTCTGGAACAGTGACAACGAAGATGTTGTCTTCATCATCCCATTGGATGAGTATTGAATAATGTTGTGGGTTCATTTTCTGTGTTTTGCCTCCTCTATGAGTTTTTTAACTTCTCGCTCTTGATACTTCTGAGCGTCGTCTCCGTCATGGCCGGAGATAGTGATGTAGAGATCAGAGTACTGTGGATGTTCCCAGTATGTATGGCTTCCTTTTGCTGATCGGTAATTGAATCCAGCTTTGGTAAGGGCTGTTTTAAGTTGTCTAATTTTAGGTGGCATGGCCTCTGCCTGATTATACTACATTATTGCTAAAGCACTACGGAAGAAGCCCCATCTAATGCGTATAAAACGAGCGCTAGAATCATCACTTATAGAGCGGCTCTGTCGGCTCCCCATCTCCGTTGTACTCTGCTTCTTGTCTTTTATCATACTTTTACCTTTCGACAGAGGATACAGCACCTCCCAAGTATTTTTTAACATTTTTCAATTACTAATAGTATAAGAATATACTACCACATCTTGACAATACCAATAAGCACAATTTTCTAAAATTTATCAATAAACCTGTTACTCATTTTCTGATTAACATCTTCCAGTTTATTGCCGTTTTGATAAACCAGCAAAAAAAGTATATACTTGTTGGAGAGAGAGAGATTTGTTCTTACAATACAATACAAAAAAAGTTAAAAGCAAAGAAGAGGTTAAAAAATGAGCAACATACCTTATGAATAAAGATGTAACAACACAGGAGGCCGCTGACTTTCTGAATGTTTCACGGCCTTTTCTGATAAAGTTGCTTGAAGAGCATAAAATCCCATTTGTGAAAGTTGGTTCCCATCGACGTATTCGTTTCAGCGACGTATTGATGTACAAGAAACGTCAAGACGAGGTGAGAAAACAAGGGCTTGCTGAAATCACCCACCTCGCTGAAGATGAAGGGGCGTACGATTAATTCCAACCTTTTTTGATATGCTCCCTCATTTTGAGATATAGTATTCATGGTTCTGATAGAAGGTCGTGGTTGTAAATTCCTCATGTACAGACAGGTACCAGGCACTCGTTTCTACGCACCTACGCATTCTATAACCGTTAGTAGCCGTAAGTTTTTGTCAGTAAGCAAGATATCCAGCGAGTGTATCTGCAACACATACATACTATGTACAGCCAGGATACATGCTCAAGCGATGTCTTCTCTATCTATAAGGTACCCTATGCGTATTGCAATACTATCCGATATCCATGGCAACGAGATTGCGTTGAACACCGTTTTGCAAGATCTGGCACAACAGCCAGCCATCGACCATCTCGTAATCGCTGGTGATCTCTGCTTGAACGGTCCCCGTCCACGAGAGACGTTGGACATGATACAAAGTCTCAATTGTCCTGTCATCCAGGGCAACACTGATGTCGACGTTATCGACCAGACAAGCAGGAAAGGTCCCAGGAAGCAGAGCATCATTGCCTGGACACGCGACCAGATCGGCGCGGCAGGTCTCGCCTACCTGGCAGGATTGCCCACCTCACATCTCATAAGCAATCCCGCTGGTACAGATCTGTTAGTTGTGCATGCCAATCCACTCAACCAGCAAGAGGCCATCTTTCCCGACTCCCCTGATAGCAAACTTGAGTCGCTTCTGGGCGCACTACCAGCAACGATTGGTGCGATGGCCTTCGGACACTATCATGTCGCCTACCAAAGGCGTTGGCGGCATCTTTTGCTGGTTGATGTGGGCAGTTGCGGACTGCCACGCGATGGCGACCTGCGCGCCTCCTACGCTATTCTCACCTGGCAAGATAC
Source organism: uncultured Chloroflexia bacterium (assembly GCA_963802635.1). Taxonomy (GTDB): domain Bacteria; phylum Chloroflexota; class Ktedonobacteria; order Ktedonobacterales; family Ktedonobacteraceae; genus CAVTLG01. The sequence continues at coordinate 404,125 of CAWDJJ010000003.1, forward strand.
TACCTGGCAAGCTGAACATAGACGCATAGAGTATGATATCGAAGCCGTAATCAAGCAGTTGCAAACCAGTGGTATACCCGCAGTGGAAAAGCGCATCAAGGTTCTAACCGAGGCGAAATATTAATTTTATAGAACCGAGAAAGCGCGTAGTGACAATGGGAAACGAGGACGACTTCTGATGAGTGAAAAAATAGCGCAAGCTCTGTCCGTAGAACTTGCGCTACTTAGCATACCAAACATATGATTGCGTATAAAGCCATCATACATGGCAAGGAGTACAACTCTCCTTAACCACACACTCCAGATTGCTAGTAAACCCCAATGCCGCAGTTTCAGATACAGGCAAAGCTTCCAAATTGGCAGCTTCTTCGCCTAGATAGCTGGCGGCATCACCAGCATCCACTAGCTCAAGATCCTCAATAATTGCGCGTAGTTCTCCAGTTGTTGTCATTGTGTATCCCCCAAAGTATAAAATTTGCACCATCAATTCACTCCCAACCTATACACAGGCACCTTAAATGTAGAACCTACGTGCCCGTTCACCTTGATAGACAGTTTGTGCGAGCAGAACAATTAGCATTTGTAGAATAGGTATTTGTGTCTGCACTTATTCATAACGTTCGGTAACTTTTACCTGTCACCATATGGCATTGAGTATAGTCCAAATAGGTCACATGTCGCGGTCCATAGCAAGCAAACAAAGAGAAAGTACAGCGGTGCGACAAATCATGGTATACTGGTACTCAGGAAAATTATGTACTTATATTGCCTTGCATTCAGATGAGAACTGTGCCGCAGCACAGTTCTAGCAACGAGAGTTGCGTTTCTGAATGCTTATGGGTATTAAGAGGCTAAGAGACAAGCATTGAAAGTATATTTTCAGCTTGCAGGAGAAATATATGCCCGCTAACCATTACGATATCGCTATAATCGGTTCAGGTCCTGGCGGTTATGTTGCTGCCATTCATGCCGCCCAGCAAGGCGCAAAGGTCGCCATCGTCGAAAAACAATATCTTGGTGGTACGTGCCTCAATGTAGGCTGCATCCCATCAAAAGCCATGCTACACATCGCCAAATCCTTGCACAAACTGGCAGATTTAGAAGAACTGGGCATCCACTTGCCACAGCCAGCAACCTTTGATATGGCGAAGGCAGTGGCTTTTAAAAATAAAGTCGTGAAACGTATGACAGGCGGAGTCGGCGTCCTCATGAAAGGCAACAACGTCGATGTCTTCGACGGGCTGGGCACCGTAGATGCATCGCGCACCGTCACCGTCAGTAAAGATGGCAGTACGCTGCAATTTAGCGCGGACAAGATCATCCTCGCCACCGGTTCCGTGCCTTTGGTACCGCAAATGCCCGGCATCGATGGACGGAATATCATGAACAGCGATACCTGCTGGGATCTGCCTAAAACGCCCGAAAGCTTGATTTGCGTGGGAGGTGGCGTCATCGGCATCGAGTTGGCCTGTATGTTCAACGCGCTGGGCACAAAGGTCACGATCCTGGAGATGCTACCGAACATCCTGGCACCCGTCGATGAAGAGGTGCGCAAGCTCCTGGTACGCATCCTGAGCAAGCGAGGGATCACAATTGTTACCGGTGCCAGGGTTGAGGGCGTTGAGGACGACGGGGAGCAGAAAAAAGTGATTGCCACAACCGAGAAAGGCCAGCAGAGCTTTGCGGCTGAGTATGTGCTGATGGCCGTTAGCCGCCGCGCCAACAATAGCGGCCTGGAACATTTGATGGAGCGGGACTCGACAGTGATCGCGGGCGTGTGCGCGTCAATGAAAAGATGGAAACCAACCTGCCGGGCATTTACGCGATAGGCGACCTCGTGCATGGGGCGGGGCTGGCTCACGTTGCCTCGACCGAGGGAGAAGTGGCCGCCGCCAACGCCACGGGCCATAGCGCGAAAATGGACTATGACGTTATCCCTAACCCTATCTACACCTTTCCCGAAATTGCCTTTGTCGGTCTGACCGAAGCGGAGGCGAAACAAAAGTATCCCGAAGCGCGGGCCGAGCGTTTTCCCTGGACGGCCATTGGTAAAGCCGTCGCCATCGACGAAACCGAGGGCTTTGTTAAGGTCATCATGGGCAAATATGGCGAAATCCTGGGCGCGCACATCATTGGCCCGGATGCCACAAATCTGATCACCGAATATTCCGTTGCTATGCATGGCGAACTGACGGCAGACGAGATCAGCGAAACCATTCACCCACACCCAACACTCAGCGAAGGCTTGCGCGAAGCCATCCTGGCCGCCGAGGGTCATCCACTGCACATCCCTCCCAGACAAGCCGCAAGAGCGCGCTAACGACATGCGCCATTGAAAGGCACATCATAGCTAGAAGTCCGGTCGAGCAACCGGACTTCTTTTTCGTTCACCTCTGCCTGATATATCTCAAGCCACAGAAACGTTTTACCTGCAACTCTGGACCGCTATCTATTGCACAAGTATATGAAATTGAAAGACGATATACATGTCTATATTCCACTACCATATGCAACATAAAAATGGTATACTTTAACCATACTAAACGCAATATGTTCCTTCGTATATTGGATCATCATCACACCTGATGATTTGTGTTGTACTGTTACCTCAAAAGAAAAAGAAGAGATAGCCATTTCAGAGGATTGTATACGGAAGCTGAAACATTACTTGTACAAGCTTCTGGCCTTGAAGAAACGCTTTTTGGTGTCGATCATCCTACTATCATCCCTATTTTGAATGCGCTTGCTAAAGTATACCATCTACAAGGAAAATACCAGCTAGTAGAGCCGCTCTCGCTACGAGCTTTAACGCTTGGCGAGAAGGTATTAGGGATGGAACACGTTGAAATCGGGGAAAGCCTGAATACGCTTGGAAGGACCTATCATACGCAAGGCAGATATATTGAAGCAGAGCCACTCCTGCAACGCGCTCTTGCGTTACGACAAAATGCCTTTGGTCTTCAGCATCCCAAAGTCGCTACGAGCCTGCATAACCTGGCAACTCTCTACAAACGCCAAGGCAAATATGAGCAAGCAGAAGCACTCTATACCCAGGCCCTGGTAATTAGACAGGCCACCCTCGATCCCCAACACCCCGACATAGCAGCCAATCTAAATAACCTCGCCGTTTTTTATAGTCACCTGGGAAAGTATGCCCAGGCAGAACCTCTTGCTGAACAAGCGGTAAAGATTTTTGAGCAGGTATTAGGACAAGAACATATTCGGGCGATAAACGCTCTGGATACGTTGGCAGAAATCTACCAGGAACAAGGAAAATATGCTGAGGCAGAACCATTATATCAGAAAATTTTCGCCGTTTCTCGTAAGCTGTTGGGGCCAGAACATCCCGAGCTGGTCGTGTATGGGAACCATCTGGCAAAGCTGTATTTTCTCCAGGGCAAATATATCGAAGCAGAAGCAACCATAAGACAAGCTCTCACGCTTGGAAAAAAGTTTTAGGGCTACGCCATCATCACGTGGGAACGAGCATAAACACGTTAGCTGATATATGTAAAGCTCAGCAGAGATACGTTGAGGCAGCAGAGCTTTACCAACAAGCTTTAGAGATTCGCGAGCAAGTTCTTGCTCCAAATGACATAAACACGGCCATCACATTAGAGAGTTATGCTGACCTTCTACAAATAATGGGCCAACAAATGGAAGCCGGGGTATTGAGGCAACACGCCGATATCATCCGTCGCAGACATTCCACGAATTAAGAAACCGAATCCACCTTAGTAGAAGGTCGTATTAGAGGGAGGACCATAACATGATGAGCTTTGTAGGACAGCAGGTCGGTGATTATAAATTGCTGCGTTTATTAGGACAAGGCAGTTCCTCCCGTGTGTACCTTTTTTGAGTTAGCTATTGATTATAGAAATTGTCAAAGTACAGCCGGAACTTCCGCATATGCAGCAACTGAGCAAATGCAAGGACAACCATGTCCAGCAAGCGACCAATATGCTCTTGGGGTTATCACTTATCAATGGCTATGCGGAGAACTCCCTTTCTGCGGATCATCAGCAGAAATGATTGGTCAACATAAATATGCTTCTCCTCCCTCTTTACGAGACAAGGTTCCCACAGTTCCTCATGCAGTTGAACAAACAGTACTCACCGCTCTTGCGAAAGATCCTGGCTCACGTTTTACAAGCATACAAGCATTCGCAGAGATTCTAGAACAGACTTGCCAATCTTCATCGTATCGGACACCATCCCAACGCCTGGACGTTTTTGATACTGACCCTCCCTATACTCTTACTGACAGAGACGATTGAGAAATTACCCCGTTTTCCTTGCTTCTTAGGCCCACTGAATAGTTGAAAATTATAACCATGGTTCGCTCATTTTTTTGTCAAATTCGCTTGCGGAGTTCAAAGAGATGAGCATATATACCAGGGCAATTGACCATGTTTGAGCCAATTGCCCTGGCCCTTTTAGCGGACCTGAAGGGTTGCGCGGCACAATTAACTTTCGAGTTCTCCACTTTGCACCCTTGCCAGCAGCCTTGTCCAGGCTAGCAACTCTGGCAGAGCAGAGGGCAAAGTAAACACATACGGCGTATTATGATCCTTAGCAACACTCAGTTCAAGCTCCAGGCGTTTCACATCCAGTGTATTGATACTTTTATCCATCAGAAACTGATCAGCCGTCATGGAGCTAGACACCAGGCCCTGATTTTGCCTGGTTAACATAACATCCATTTCACGTTCCGAAGAAGCAAAAAATATGCGAATTTGCTTCTGAGGCACATTGCTATAGACTCTTAGCAGAGTAAAGAGCGCCTGAGTTGAGGTCAGCACTGTCGATCTCCACTTCCAGATTAATGTTTGTGTGTCCCCAGACGCCTGTTCCACACAAAACGCAACACGGTAATACATCATTTCCACACCTCTCAAAACGCGAGCTCCTAGAGCTGCGCACCACTTTATCTAAGAATAGTGAGTGACCCTCCACAATCTCTAATACGCGCCACTCCAGCATTTTTTGTAGTACAACTTTGCGCTATGACGTATGTTAAAAGTCGGAAAAGCAAACCCTGGGGACGGTGAGAGGTAACACAAAATTTGCTAATACCCATAGGCATTCAGAAACGCAACTCTCGTTGCTAGAAATGTGCTGCGGCACATTTCTCATCTGCATGCAAGGCAATATAAAAAAGGGCTTTACAAGTCGCAGCCATTATGCTATTATCGTCCTTGTCTGGGGATGTAGCTCAGCTGGAAGAGCGCGACAATCGCACTGTCGAGGTCAGGGGTTCGAACCCCCTCATCTCCACCAATCGTACCATCGCTTATTTCATGCCTTGCAAATCGCAAACATCTATGATATAGTACAGGAAGAGCGACGAGCAGGAGTAGTAGATCTCTCTACTTCAGAGAGTAGCTGGATGGTGCGAGGCTACAAAAAAGAGATTGAACTCGCCTGTGAGCAATGAGTGTGAAGTTGCTATCAAGTTTGCATAAAGCGGCAGAGCAATTAGCACTTGTCGGGACGCCCGTTACCGCGTACAATTGAGAGTAGATCAAGGGCAGTACCAGCAATATATGGGCCTGTAGCGCAGCTGGGAGAGCATCTCCATGGCATGGAGAAGGTCAGGGGTTCGAATCCCCTCAGGTCCACCATTTCCGCCCAGATCGAAAATCAGGGTGGTACCACGAAAAGATCTTTCGTCCCTCGGGATGGAAGGTCTTTTTTTATAAGTTGATGTATACTGTTATATACCTTTACGTTGTTTTGCTCTTTCGCCATATTCCAGCATTTTTTACAGCATCTGGACATTAAAGGCAATGGGGAGGCTCTATGATTACGCGCACAAAATATAATCCTCAGGAAATTGAGGGTAAATGGCAGGCTCAATGGGAGACGGAACAACTGTATCATGCACCAGACAGCTCCCCTAAGCCAAATTTTTATCATCTGGTGATGTTCCCATATCCCTCCGGCGATCTGCATATGGGACACTGGTACAATTATTCGCCCTTCGATACGTATGGACGCTTCAAACGTATGCAGGGCTACAATGTCATGCAACCCATCGGCTTTGATGCGTTTGGTCTGCCTGCTGAGAATGCGGCCATTAAACGCGGTATCCAGGCACGCACCTGGACATTAGCGAATATTGAGAATATGCGCCAACAACTGCGTGTCATGGGTGCCCAATGGGATTGGCAGCGGGAGGTCGTTACCTGTCTGCCCGATTATTATAAGTGGACGCAGTGGCTGTTCTTGCAGTTCTATAAACAGGGGCTGGCATATCGTACGAAAGCGCCTGCCAACTGGTGTCCTAGCTGCAATACGACACTGGCAAATGAGCAGGTGCTGGCAGATGGGACGTGTGAGCGCTGCGGTAGCGTCGTTGAGCGCAAAGAAATTGATCAGTGGCTGCTGAAAATTTCCGCCTACGCCGAAAGGCTGCTGGACTTCAGTGAAGTCGTTGATTGGCCGACAAAGACGATGACGATGCAGCGCAACTGGATCGGACGCAGCGAGGGCGCGGAGCTGCGCTTTGGGGCAGAAGTGGCAGGCAAGCGCGAGGAGATACCGGTCTTCACCACACGTCCAGATACCATTTATGGCGTGACGTTCTTTGTGCTGGCACCTGAGCATCCCTGGGTCGATAAGATCACGACACCAGCACAACGGGACGCTGTCACGGATTACGTGGAACAGGCACGGCGCATGACGGAAATCGAGCGCATGAGTACCGAGAAGGAGAAAACCGGCGTTTTTACCGGTGGCTACGTCACCAACCCGGTCAGCGGCGCAAAAGTGCCGGTCTGGATCGCTGATTATGTGCTGATGAGCTATGGCGCAGGCGCGATCATGGGTGTACCCGCTCATGATCAGCGCGACTTCGAGTTCGCACGAAAATTTGGCATTCCTATCCGCGAAGTGATCCGTCCCGCAGGTGAGGAAGCAAGCGATCCAGCGACCTGGACAGCAGCCAGAGAGGCGTTGGGCGCGCTGGTGAACTCGGGTCCCTTTGACGGCACGCCTGCTGACAAGGCCATTGCCACGATCACAAAGTACGCCGAGGAGCAGGGCTACGGCAAATTCATGATCACCTACCGTCTGCGTGACTGGCTGATCAGTCGTCAACGGTACTGGGGCGCGCCCATCCCCATTGTCTATTGCGCTGAGCACGGTATGGTCCCGGTGCCAGAGGAGCAACTGCCAGTCTGGCTGCCTGAGAACGTACAGTTTAAAGCCACTGGAGAATCGCCGCTGCGCTACGAGCCAGAGTTTCTGCACACCACCTGCCCGATCTGCAGAGGTCCAGCCACGCGCGAGGCCGACACCATGGATACCTTTATCGACTCGTCCTGGTACTTCCTGCGCTACGCTGACCCGCATAACAGTGAAGCAGCCTGGAGTCCTACGAAGCTGCAAGAGTGGCTACCCGTTAATCAGTATGTAGGTGGTGTAGAACATGCAATTTTGCACCTGCTGTACTCACGTTTCTTTGTCAAAGCCCTGCACGATATGGGACATCTGGACTTCGACGAACCATTCCTGCGCCTGTTCCACCAGGGTATGGTGCTGGGATCGGATGGGCAGAAAATGTCCAAGTCGCGCGGGAATGTCGAAGCACCCGACAAATATGTTGCGAAGTACGGCGCAGACACCGTGCGTTGCTATATGATGTTCATTGGACCATTCGATGCAGGTGGCTCTTTTAGAGCGAACAACTTAGAAGGTATCTGGCGCTACCTGAATCGCTTCTGGAGCTTGATCAACGACGCCTGGATCACTGGTAAAGTCAGTGCAGCAGAAACAAAGGAGAGCAAAGCGATTGAGCGTCTGCGTAACAAGACAATCAAACGTGTTACCGAGGATCTGAGCAATTTCCACTTCAATACAGCCCTGGCGGCACTGATGGAATGTAATAATGCTCTGCTGAAGCAACAAAACGACGAGGTTGCACATAGCTCCGCGTACCGTAACACGCTGGAGACGATGCTGCTGTTGCTGGCACCATTCGCACCGCATATGACCGAGGAGTTGTGGCATCTGACGGGCCACAAAGACAGCATTCACCTGAGCAGTTGGCCCAGCTACGATGAGACGTTGATACAGGAAGAGACCTTTACGTTAGTGGTACAGATTAATGGGAAAGTACGCGAACGTATCGAGGTTCCAGCCGCTATCAACGAGGAAGAGGTGCGTACATTGGCGTTGGATAATCCCAAAATACAAACCTTTATCGGCACAGCTACGCTACAAAAAGTGATCTATGTGCCTGGTCGCCTGGTCAATATCGTCATTACTCTGTCAAGCTAGCATTGTCGCATTCGTAGAGGTGAGACATCGATAGACTTTCCCCTCTTTGTCATATCTCGGCGTCTCTTTTTTTAGCATGGATACTTGTCATCATTTCGAACGCAAAATCAGGGTAGAAATAACGTTAAATAAAGTGACATGAGTGTGCAGGCAAATTGGGCCTTCGCAGATGGAACCCTTAGAGGATTTCGAACGTATATTAGGGTAGATGACTTATATAGATAACCTCTACTGTGTAGTGGTAGTATATATAAGCAAACGCCAGTATACTGGCGAAATATTTTACGCTTTTACTGTTGCCAAATAGCTAACAGCTATACGCTTTTCCGCTTACTCTTTAACAAAGAGCCAGGCAAGGTTGGTAGAGGATGACATGGGGGCATACAAACAGGTATTTGAAAAAGTGGAGGACCGGGCGTCTAATCTAATAGAGTGGCTCTTCTCAGACCAGATGATCGGAATATCTATACAAAGCGGAAGGCGGCAGTGTCGGAACGCCCACATAACATAGGCGCAGGTGGAAGGATACAATATGAATACACAACCTCTGGAAATGATTACAAACATTGATGATGCTGAAACAGACACAGATGTGCTCGCGCAAAATGGCTTTGACCAGGACGAGATTATTTCGCTGTGCTGGCTGCGGCAGTGGTATCAACACGGAGGAAGCGACCGTGTAGAAGTTCTACGTCACCTGGAGTTCCTGAGACTCCTCGTGGTACATGGCAAAATTGATCTGTAACTATGCTTATAGACGGAACAACTCGATGCATTGTATACATTTTTTAGTATATTGTAATTCTATGTAAGCCTGGTACTCTGTAAAAGGGTAGCAGGCTTTTTTATATCTGTTTGTAGCTGGCCGTTGCGAGGTCGATAACCGCAAAAGCCGTTGCGACACGGCATCGACACAGAGGAAGGAATTCTATGCGCATTATTCTTTATCTTGGAAAAGGCGGGGTTGGCAAAACAACCATTTCAGCCGCAACTGCCGTGCGCGCTGCCACGCTAGGCAAACGTACACTGGTAGTAAGTACCGACCTGGCACATAGTCTAGCCGACTGTTTGCAGGTCAACCTCACCTCAGAACCCAAAGAGCTAGCAGCAAACTTATGGGCCCAGGAGGTAAATGTACTGGATGAAATGCGACAGGGTTGGGGCAAACTCCAGGAATCAATGACGAAAACATTGCGCAAGCAAGGGATCGATGCGGTAATCGCCGAGGAATTGGCACTCATTCCAGGGATGGACGAGATAGTGAGTCTCATCAATATCTACCGCAACGCGCGCGAGGGCAACTTCGACGTTGTCGTTATCGACGCAGCTCCCACTGGCGAAACTGTACGCCTGCTCAGCATGCCAGATACGTTCCAATGGTACGCCAGTCGCATCTCGCACTTGCAAGGCGGCATACTCAATCTGGCCCGACCATTGATTAAGACATTTCTGCCTACGACCGAGCTTCTGGATGCCGTGCAAAAGCTCAGTGAGCGCGTCAAGGCTTTACGCGAGGTGTTGACGAACGCCACAATTAGCTCTTATCGGCCCGTGGTTAACCCCGAACGCATGGTAATCAAGGAGGCACTACGTGCAGAGACCTACCTCGCGCTTTTCGGCTACCCCATCGATGCCGTGGTATGCAATCGCGTCATCCCGGCAGGCAAGTACCAGGATACATTTATGCAGGATCTCTATAGCAACCAGGAGAAACTGCGTCAACGCATCCACCAGACATTTGCGCCACTTCCCATCTGGGAGGCACCCTACCAGTCGAATGAGATCCTGGGCATCTCCCAGCTCGGCCAGCTAGCAGAGACCATCTTCGGCGACACAGATCCAACCCTGGTTTTCCATCACGGACCTATCCAGGAAATTATACGTCAGGACGATGCATATATTTTGCGCTTACCACTGCCGCATGTGGAGATGGAGAAGGTGTTGATGACGAAGAAGGGCGACGAGATGATCATCGAGATTGGAAACTTCAAGCGCGAAATCACGCTCCCTTCAGTGCTTGCCAATCAGGAGGCCACCGTGGCAAAATTTGTCGATAAAGCATTGGAAATACACTTTACAGTCCCCTCGGAACAGAACAGATAAGTCCGCATAAAAGGGAAACCGGGTAGGGGCCGGTCTTCCTACGATACTTGACAAAGCTTGCTAGAACTGTATCTAATAAAGCAAATTAGGAATAGAGTGCCTGAAGAAGAAGTGGTTTTGCGGTTGTGGGGAAGTGTATAGGGATCTCTTTTCGATTATCCATAATGGAGAGGGAAAAATTCAACTATGCGATCTTTCCTCCAAAGGGCTGGTATTCTCTTTTTGCTGCTATGCATCGTCGGAGCCAGCGCGGGCCTCGTGTATGCATTATCTTCGAGGAGTCATACGGCTGTTATCAATCCACAAGCATCTCCTATAAAACCAACGCCAACATTGTCATCTAAGGTAACTGCGACTCGCACAGCCATCGCAAAAACGTGCGGCACGGTACAGCGGAATTTCCAGATGGGCATTGTTTTCCCAGAATGGGGCACGACAGCATATGGTAGCAGTGATAGCGAGTGGCTCAGGGAACTACCGCAGATGCGTGAGCAGACCGCTGCCTGTTGGGTAGAGATGCCGGTACTATTCTATCAGGCATCTCTTACGTCCACAGTAGTAACGACGAGTACAAGCACACCTACCGTCGCAGCGTTTACCTCTAGGGCTTCAATACGCCCATGCGTTGGGACTGCATGTCTTTGTGACCATACTCTTAAACTTGGGTGGCTCTCAATCGTGGGCGGGAGCTGTTCAGTTCTCGACGTATGAGCAGGAGCAAGCCTGGTTTACCAGTTATTGGCAAGCGATCAAGCCCTATGCGCAAGCGGCGGCACAGGAGGGGGTGGAGCAATTTGCGCTCGGTACAGAAGAAGAGTGGTTACAAGAGAATGCACCGGATGCGTTATGGGATAGCTTGATTGCGAACATACATAGCGTCTACGCTGGTGCATTGACCTACGATATGAATTGGTCGGATGTGCAGTATCAGCCGCGTCTCTGGATGCACAACGCTAACCTGAAGATGATCGGTGTCTCTGCCTATTTCCCTATCATCTCTACTCCCAAATATGTAGATCCACAGATGATATCTAGCCTTTGGGTGACGGCGGTCAAGAGTAAGATAGATGCCTTTGCTGCGGCGCTAGGTGAACCTGTTTTCATCTCAGAAATTGGCTATCGCAATGATGCTTATGCCCTGTATAATCCCTGGGTATCCACCAATATAGGTCCGACAAATCCAACTGAGCAGGCGGCGGCTTATACTGCAGCGCTGACAAATATTGCTTCTGACCCGAATATCCTGGGCAGCTTTTTCTGGGGTTGGGACGAGGTTGGGGCATTCAAGTTGAGCGGCTCAGCGGCGCAGGCGATACATACCTACTATAGTTGCCAATTTTATGGACAACTATTTCGTTGCCCACAAAATCAACATTAACCTACATCCGTTGAAGTCTCTGAGCGAGTCCACAGGCCCAACTGGAGGATCGCCGTAGTCGATCCTCCAGTTCTGCTTCCAGCGCTCATGACAGCGCATGAGCAACGCTTTGACCTCAACTCGACTCGTGCAGGTGCGTAATTCCTTGTCATACAGGCGAGCGGCAATATTCTCAGATAGTGTTTGGAACGCGCACACTTCTCGTTAGTATTAAGCTGAAACCAAACACTATCTCGGAGGCATTGAGATCCGCATGTGTGGTATGACCACAGACCTGACAGCAAAATGTTTGCTGATTTGGTCAGTTCCTGCGATTGGAGCAGGCGCGTAGGCGCGGAAACAATACTGCTCTCTCTGTAAGAGATGTAATGGAGGGATCAGGCAATAATATTGTTTACGTAATTCTGCGTCTCGACTGGCAGATATGAAAGCCAGTTCGCACCCCCCACATTGATCGCGTTCTGCACAGCGCCAGAGCCTGCGTTATAGGCTGCGGCAGCTTTAGCGTAGCTGCCTCCGAACTGAGCCGCCAGTCTCGCCATATATTGAGCTGCACCTTTAAGAGCTTGTGTAGGATTGAAGGGATCAATACCCAGGCCAGCCGCCGTAGCGGGTTCGAACTGAGCGATTCCCTCAGCGCCAGCAGGCGATTCCGCGTAAGGATTGAAGCCGCTCTCCAGATTGATCTGTCGTACGAAATCATCCGGCGAAATACCGGCGGCAATAGCGTCTTCGCGCGCAATCTCAATATACTGGCTTTTGGGTAACGTCATCGTAGCAGTATTTACCAGAGAAGTGGTGGAGGTAGTGACAGCCGTTGCTACTGGCTGTACTCCCAAAGCTGCTATGAAGCCCCAATTTTGCTGTTGCGTCACCACCCAGCTCACAGCCCCATCGATGAGCGGATTACCGCTCTGCTCGGCATGCAGAGGTGTGAATGAGAACAACGTATAGGCTAAGACTCCCATCATAGCGCTGAGCACAAGAACGAGCCGTAGGTGAGGGTGCAGTCGCTTTCCTGGCCTAGTAAGCTCTTCAGTATTCAGAGTACTCGGCAGACGTTTCCTCGTACCGGGAATAACCACTGGTGCCCTGAATTCCTCTGGTTGTATTGTCGCTTGTAATGCAGAAATAAGTGACTGTGTAGTCGGAATATCGTGTAAAGGACCACAGAGAATATCTTGCTCTGTTCGCACAGACTGCAAAGGGTCAGTGCTCTTTGTCAAAGAAACCATTGCAAATGGATCGAGTTGTTGTATTTCATCGACAGATTGCTGCGAAACGGCGGGGGGGATCATTTGCGCGCTGTCAAAATAATGCTCTTCTATTGAGTTAGCGTCGTTGCGTTCCCAGGTCCGAAGAGAACGAAAATTGTGCATTGATCTACCTCTTACCAGGTTAAGTTTACTATATTGTTTCCTTACTATGTTGAGTCTAACCAAATAAACAGAGGTTCGTCAATTTGTTGAGCAAAAGGGGGGTGAAAAGTAATGTATGTTCGATGCTCTCCACCTTTTTTTTGATATCAACGTGCATAAAATCGTGTCAGCACCGCCATAGCAAACAGGCTTGCTGGCGATATACCAGCAAGCCTGTAATAGAAATAAATCGAGATATATGATTTTATGGGCGAGAAGCTTCTTCAGCCGGAACTAACTGGCTCTCAATCCAGTTTTGCAGAGCTTCTCCGCTCTCGAAGGAGACGATCAGGGCGTAACGAGGTTTGTTACCAGGATGCCAGGCTGCATGCCATAGGCGCTGTGAGTCAATGATGAGTTGGCGATTGCGCGGCATAGAAATACGTGACTCTGTGGATGGATCATCCTTATCTTCGCGCAAGATCATGTACGAATCTTCGTCATCGGTCAATTGCAGCCAGGCACGTACAACCCAGCCCTCACCCTCGGGATTGATGCGATTGTTGTCGTCCAGGTGGAGGTTGCGAATGGCCTCTGCCTCTGTATTGGGGTTGAGCTTGATGATACGCACACGACCGTAGCACGCACCGACCTGCTCGGTCCATTTGACTAAGGTGGGACATTGCTTGGCATTCTCTGTCCAGATACCATCTTTGTCAGGTTTGCCATGCGACCAGAAGCCACCACACTCCATCGCGCCAAAGGCTGAAGCAATGGGCGCGAAATTGGTGTCACCGCCGCTCTTCCAGTCCACGTACTCCAGGTTAGCCCACTTGCTTTCGGGAACGGCGGGACCTGCATAGTCACGTAGAACAAGAAAACCTTTCTCTTCCAATACATCAAGTTTCTTATGCATGCATATACTCCTTCTGTGAGAGAACAATTCGTGCTACCTGTGCAGAATAGCGCGATATGCCTGTAATCTTCCATCGGGGAAGAACTGGTCAAATCTGCGAGATTTCCATTATTGAGTGCTCATCATTCACTTTTTAGTGAAAAGAGCACAATATTGAATAATATATAGTGTTGCATTGTATTGCAACCAGTCTGCCTGTTATAACGTCTGTGAATATAAACATGGAGTATACTTTCTACAAAAGTACGTCCTTATATACAGGCTTCCAACATATCATATCATAGCTATAATCAGCCTTGCTTGGCTGAATTGCTTGATAAACTGAATGGGTGGCGGATATATAGCCAATTTGGGTAGCAGGAAGAACACGTATGCCCGAGTTTGTTTTAAGAAGGAAATAATAGTGAAGAAGTTGTGCTTGAAATGAAGAAAGAGAATGATATGAGTGCAGACAATGAACGGCGCACTTTCAAGCGTCTGGATTTCTCGAGTATACTGCCCGGTGGGCTTTTACAAAGTGTTGTGACCAATGCCGTGTTTCCTTACATGCTGTATCCGTTGATCGTAGCACGCATTCCCGATACATTCGAGGCGTTACTTGTGGTCGCGCTCTTGCCACTCTTTGGCATTGCCTATACGCTGTATCAGAAACGTAGCCTGGACCTGATCGGTGTAGGGGCGCTGATCGTGATTGCTTTCACGCTGCTCAACACTTTTATAACGGGTAATCCGAAAGAACTTCTATTGCACATCGGGCTGCCAAGCGGGCTGCTTGGATGTAGCATTTTGCTCTCGTTCTGTCTGCCAAGGCCCGTGCTATTTTATGTTGATCGCTACTTTTGTACACAGAGTGATAGCACAAAGTTTGCGATGTTTGATGATGACTGGCAGTATAACAAGGCGTATCGCTCGCTGATTACAAGGATGAACCTGATCTGGGGAATTGCCTTGCTGATTGCCGCGCTGGTCTTGTTAGCGCTCTTTTTTACACTGTCGGTGGCATGGTTTGTTAGCTTCGCGCTGTATGTGCCATATGCGCTTTATGGGTTAGCTATTATACTGTGTGTGTGGACTGTGCAAGATAGGAGTAACTGCGTGAAGCGTTGGGATCGAGCTGAATAGTAGTTCTCAGTGGAGCTTCATCTGTACTGGTTGTAGCGCACGGGAGAGTGAAGCGAAAACGGCTCCCCTGTCCAGGGATACCTGTGCTCTCAACCCAGATATTTCCACCCATACCCTCTACAAATTGTCTGCTGAGATAGAGGCCAAGGCCGCTCCCGCGTATGTGTCCCGTAACGTCACGCTCCAGGCGCGAGAATTTTTGAAAAAGCAAAGGTGTATTGCGGGGAGCAATGCCTGGACCAGCATCCTGAACGCTGATACAAATGTATTCTTGCCCCCCTTCAATAATTGGTCGTGCGCTGACGATAACAGGTGTTTGCACAGGTGAATATTTAAAGGCGTTGGAGAGCAAATTGCGCAGAACCCGGCGCAGTTGCTGTTGATCAGCCCAGACAGTAATCTCCGGGGGAATGTCGAACGAGAGCGAGTGCGCCTGTGACGCCGCGTACTCGGACATCTCTTGCATGATAGTGGCAACATGTAGCTCCTCTTTTTTGAGTAGCTGTATACTATCTTCAAGTTGAGCGGCGTCCAGAACGTTACTGATCAGGAGTTGTAGTTCTTCGCACCCTTGCAGGGCTGAGCCGATAAACGTCGTGCGCGTCTCGTTATCCAGGTGTCCATGATGTTCGCTGAGGAGTTCAACGTAGCCCTTGACCTCGGTTAATGGTGTGCGCAATTCATGGCTGACATTGAGCAGGAACTGATCTTTGAGTTCGTTCAGATGATGCTGCGTATCATAGGCACGCGCTATTTGCGTGGCGGCCATTTGCGATTGCCGCTGCGCACTATCTGCAACTTCTATGGCATGGCGTAGTACGCTCACAAAGCTGACACTCACAATAAAGGCAAATGTGCTGCTCAGAAAGTAGAGCGTAATACTCTCGGACCAGAACAACGTGCCTTCAACTACACTGTTAATGATAACCAGACAGAGGACCGTACAGATGCAGCAAATAAAGGCGACGCGTGGCTTGAATAACCAGGCGGCCATACTGATAGAGAGCACAAAGATAGGTGCGCCTCCCACGATGTGCTTGTAGATGATGATGGGGCTAAAGATAGCCAGGCAGAACAGAAAACTGAGTAGAAAGACAACGAAACGCGTTCGTAGAGATAAGTAGCGCAGAGAACGCAAAGACGTAAAAAGTGTCTGCATATTTATCACGGAACCTGTAAACACTATTGCAGTTGAAAATGTGCTCTCATGAGAGGATACCTGATAGGGAACAGAGTGTCAATAATCGTGAAAACACTGTCACAAAATGCTATGTAACGCGAGAGAACGCTAGATCACCAAATAGCAGTTTCTACAATTGTAACATATAAGGGTTCATGTTCGCAAGATCCTATCCATTTGGGTTAATACTGTGCAAGACAGGCTTTTGCTGTTGTGCTTGTCTAAAAAAAAGAACGTGTCTCGATGTGCTCTTTATAGAAGTGAAAAGCCCTGGGTTTATATACTGTTGCTGTACGTGTATTGTTGCCGTTGTGTATACTATAAGCTGCCAGCAAAATGACAGATAGAGAGGTGCGAAAAGACAGTGTATGAGTAAGAACCACAACTTTTCACGCGAAGAGCTTTTTGCCGCCATGCGCGAGGCGGAAGAGCTTGCTACTCATATCGATACGCTGAATGAGGGAAGAGAGCAGATGCGCTTGATCTATCGCTGGGCCGAGGTGGCAGATGGCGTTGCGAAGTTGATGGTACAGGCAGAAGAACAGTTATCTGCGCAAGAGCTAGCGGATCTGCAACGCGCAGTCAACGAGCACAATGAGCTACGCTGGAGTAGCTATCGCAGAAACATACGTTGGATGAATAAACCCGGCGGAGCAGATGCACAATGAATAGCATCCGCTCGTGCTTGTCTCCTGTTCTCGCGCAAATGTAAGTATATACTTGGTTGATTGCATAAAAGCGATAAATCATGATTATTAATCTTTGTTAATTTTCAGGTTTTTGAAGAAATTAGACATGTAAAATATAGATTTTGCGCTGATACTATGCTATAATCTCATTGGGGTTAGGGAAGATGCAATTGCCACTTTTCACTACTTGTTCGAACCATCGTCTCCATTGCTCTTCACTTATCCCGTCAATTATCCTGGCGGCCCGTAAAACCCCTGGCCTTCAGCCCTGATTCTTATCCACATCTTTCTCGGTCATCACTGCGAGATTTGAGGCAATGTGAGGCTGGGAAAAAGACGATGTATTGTTTCAAGAAGAGCAAAATATGTGTAAATATGATCTTTGAAAATATAATACATTCATCCTATATTTGATGTAATATATGTGTGAAGATCAAAACGGGCGCGATAAATCTGGCCCCTACCTACGGGCGATCAATCGCCGCGCAGATCCTCTACGACCATCCATTGCCAGAAAGGAAAAGAAAGGCAATGTATTGCCAGAGATGTAGGGGCCAGATTTATCGCGCCCGTATCGCCCGAATATCTCGAAAGATGTGGGTAAGAATCAGCCATTCTGGCATGGGGAGATGTCACATATCATCCGTGTCGGAGATTGTCTCCTCTTTAAGTGGACGTAAAAAGGCTGTTTCATTGAGGTGGACAATGCTCACAATGTCAGGGCTGATGTTGAATTCGTGAATAGACGCGTTTGCGTGGCGGAAATGCCTGCGCTTTTTGATATCAATATTGAGTAGATGACAGGTCAGAATACCAATCAAACCACCGTGAGCTACCCAGACGACGCTGCCGTCTGGGTAACGTGTGTACCAACGTTCCAACGCTTGTTTGACGCGATTTTGGACCTCTAGCAATGTTTCGCCGCCATCCGGCGCGCAATGTGAAGCATCATCGCGCCAACGTTGTAGTTGTTCTGGCTCGGTGACTGCAACTTCCGCCATTGTTTTCCCTTCCCAGTTTCCCAGGGACATCTCGCGTATCGCGGGATCTTCCTCCACCGGGAGGTCATGATAGGCTGCGACAACCATCGCGGTCTTGCGGGCACGTTGTAAATCGGAGGATACAATGACATCCACCTGTTCTGTCGCCAGAAATGCACCTACCAGTGTGGCCTGTCGCTCACCCAGCAAGTTCAGAGGTATATCAGATTGACCAGTAAGACGGTCCTCCAGATTATATCGTGTCTCGCCATGACGTACGACAATCAGCCGCATATTGCCTCCTGGTCGACCGAGAAGACAGGTATTGGCTGCGCAAGCCGATACTGGTTTACAGAGATGGTATTCCTTTCGTCTTGTAAGAGTTCTCGCAATGCCGGATAAACAATCGGAACGTGAGGCGCTAGATCCAACTCCTCATAGATCTGCTGCACCTGTTGCATGATACGATGTGGTAGTTGATCTCTGAAGTGGTAAAAGCAGCCCAGACTGTCTGCAATCATTTTTTTGATATGTCCTTCGTCACCTTTAGCATGAAAGTGCGGAGACTCTGTGCCTGGTACTGCTGGAGCAAGATCTGTTCTGGCCTGGCCTGTAACGTTGCGTTATGTGCATGGCAAAGCAGATCCAGAAACTGGAAGGTTTCTACTGAATATCCTGAGGTGAAATGCAAGCTCTGGGCACTCTGCAACGTAAAGCCTTGCTCCCCTGCATTTGACGAAATGATAGTCTGGTCGTGGATACCAAACCACTCTCCAATCAGTTCGGTGAATAGCGGCGAGATGGTGCGTGTGCAGCGTCCCATAACCTTTGGAGCTATCGGGTCGTCGAAAGCTGGCTTGGAAGGCCAGCAGATGCGTATATTGTGCAGTTGTTGGATATCTTCTCCACATAATGCGGTATTGACCCTTTGCTGCATAAACAAGCGCCCCATTGCGAGTGTATATTCTAGCAAAGCGCTGGGTAAGAAGTTGTCTGCGTCATAGAAGACAATCCACTCTGGATAGTCAAGCAAGGAAGCAATCAATGCACCGATATACATCCCCTCGCCTTTGCCGTTGATTACTTTTCCATCGATACCCAGAATGGCGTTCACGTCATGGTCAGCGAAGAAGCGTGCGACGGTTTCGTCCTTTTGATGGATGAGGTAAACCTGGCGTTCTATGCCTACACGTGCAGCCAGATTTCGTGACAGATCCTCTTTCTCGTTCTCGGGGCAATTCGTAATAATCAAGATGGGACTGTTGATCGGTAGATACCAGACAACGCCAAGTAGGGTTTCGATACTTTCGCTCTTGTGCGAGATAACAAACGCAGTACGAGCCAGGAAATGGTTTAAGTCGTAGAGGCCATTTGCCTCTAGAATGTGGGAGAAGCGTACAGTGTCAATATTCACGCTGGCGTCCTTTACGCAACTAGTACAAACGATTTAGCACGAGTTTTAGCTATAATGAGCAGGAAAACGCCGTATGCGTTGCACTTATTATCGCATGACATGCTAAATTTAAGGGGAGCAAGAAAAACCGGTATGCAGCACTGTAAATCAACGTGTCTACGATGACTTCTATTGATGCTTCTGGATAAGAATGGGCAGCTAAGTTAGCTTGGGAAGATGCACTACATGCAATTTTACCCTTTTAGTCCACCCGTCTCTTCCGTGCCAACTCTTTGTTTAGCTACATCATAAGTATAGCGAAATTCTGCCATTATGTCAACAAAATAGGGAAAATAAGCGATGCATACTCCTTTTTACCTACACCTCCCAGGGGAGGATTAATATTAGTCAGAGATGATTTCTTATCCGAACAGGCGGTCTATGCTCTTCTACAATTAATCATGTTACGCTTGCTTTCTCAGCCAGAGAAAAAACGTAGAGCAGCGCGATATTTAAATTAATTATTACAGGAAAAACAAGCTCAAACGTGGGGACAGAGAGAGCGCTGGATGCGAGCCAACGCTCTTGTTCTGGTATATGATGATACAGGCGTATGGCTTTAGGCGATGAGTTCTTTTGCGAAGAACCGTATCATGTCGATATTAGTAGGATCAGGAAAGCGCAGTATCAGTTCTTGCACACCTGCTGCTTCGTATTCCAGCAGGCGCTGACGGATCGTGTCAGGGCTGCCAATGAGCGCATCCTTTATGCGATCTCCGAAGCGACTTCTAATCTCATCAGGGATTACAGCAAGCGCCTGCTCGTCGGTTTCCCCGATGGCGCAGGTAACTGTTGATGTGCGATGAATACTTTCGTAATCGCGCCCGACGCTCTCACAGTGTTGCTTGATAACAGCGAATTTGTGCTTAATAGTAGCAAGATCTCCGCCTATTACATTGCAGGCATCGCCATATTGTGCGACGAGTTTGAGCGTTACCTTCTCGCCTCCTCCACCGATCAGTAAGGGGATATGCGGTTTCTGCACTCCTTTTGGCTGGTTGATTGCACCACGTACCTGATAATATTTGCCTTCAAAGACCGCTTCTTCCTGTGTCCACATAGCCAGGATGATCTGAAGAGCCTCGCGTAGATAACGCAGCCGTTCAGGCGCATCGGGATAGTTATAGCCGTAGGCACGGTACTCGTGTTCGTACCAGCCTGAGCCGATGCCGAAATTGAGTCGCCCATGGCTCAATACATCAACTGTGCTCGCCATTTTGGCGAGGAGCGCAGGATTGCGATAACCGTTGCAGGAAACCATCTGACCGATGCGCACACGCTTTGTATCACGTGCCAGGGCTGCCGTACTTGTCCAGCACTCGAAGGTCACTTCCTGAGAGGGCTGTGGGATGGTGTGGAAGTGATCGACAAGCCAGACGGAATTATAGCCGGTTTCATCGGCGGTCTGTGCTACACGTGTCATGGTTTCGTATGCTTCAACCGGGTCCTTGATGCCTGTCAGATCCATTGTCCAGCCCTGAGGGAGGGATAAACCGTATTTCATGGGCATGCACAAATACCTCTTTCTGGTGAAAATACCTCTGTCTATGGGCAGGGGAATAAGAGACGTTTAGCCCGACTGGCGAAAACACCTATCTGCTTTGCGGCTGTGGTCGCTGTGACAGGTTTTCATTGCCGTGGCCGGTATCCCCATTATAGCACGAAATTCCTCTAGGATACCTGTTCCAGCTCAGCGGATGCTGGTTGATTAATTGCTTGCTCGTGCTGGCGCGTACGATAGCGCAGATAGTCATCCAGGATACCTTGTGCGTCCACCCAGTAGCTCGACAACCAGATAACGATTATCTTCCTCAACGATGACAGCCGCGCTGCTAAAGAGCGGTAATTTACCACCAAGCAGTGTGTTCAAGAAATTGAAGAAAATACTTACACATATCTTCAACAAATCATACAGCATAAGCGTAACCTCGGAATTCTTTCATGTACCTCTACACGTATTCAGTATATATTCAGCAATGTATAGGAGCTTCTATTTGAATCTACGTACAGTGGTGCGCCGAGGTTTTGCTTTAGTGTGCGTCGCCAGGTCTCCCAAAATTGAAAACATTCAGATGAGAAATGTGCAGCAGCATATTTCTCATCTGAATGCCTACGGGTATCAGCATTGGCTCATATTTTTGCTAATAGCTATTTGATCGTTGCGAGTTCGGCTCGTCGCGCCAGGAGCTTGCTACTGCGCTCCTCCTGGGCGGCTAGCTTCTCGCGCTCTTTTTCGACCACCTCGGGTTTAGCTCTGCTCACAAAGTTCTCGTTGCCCAGCTTGCTTTGCAGGCGTGTGATCTCCTGCTGCGCCTGGACAAGCTCTTTATCGAGCCGCTCAAGCTCCTTGCTGATGTCGAGCAAGCCAGCCAGCGGCAGGTAAATCTCGACGCTATCAGCCAGTAGACTCATTGCTTGCTCGGGCTTTTGCTCTAATGTACGATGAAACTGCGGTCGTTCTGTGCGTGCCAGGAACTCGATGAGTGGTGCCTGCTGCTCAAACATCGCCAGATGATCACCCACAACCATAATCGCCGGAATGCGTCGAATTGGCTCCACGTTTGCCTGGTTACGCGCGTCGCGAATACGTGTAATTACCTCTTGCAGCAGACCGAAGTGCTGCTCTGCCTGGCTGTCAGCAAAGTGCTCATTGAACTGCGGCCAGGACGCGATGATCAGTGCAGAGGCGGGCCAGCGCTCCTGTCGCGGCTCACTGGTGCGGTAAAGATGCTGCCAGACCTCCTCAGTGACAAAAGGCATAAATGGATGCAGCAGGCGCATACTTTGATCCAGGATGGCGCGCAGTATGCCAGCAGTGGCTTGCTGTGCCTGCTCGTTGCCCTGGAGCTGCACCTTGGCAATCTCGACATACCAGTCACAGTAGTCAGACCAGAAGAACTCGTTGATCTGGCGACCAGCTTCACCGAACTGGAAGTCTTCGATCAATTGCGTCACAGATTGAGTGAGCCGCTCGAAAGCGATGAACGATCCAGCGGTCAGCCAGCGTGCGCGGCTGGAGTTCCTCGATAGTCGGGACCCCACCAGCAATCTCAGCCGTCGTCATCAACACGAAGCGTGAAGCGTTCCAGATCTTGTTGGCAAAATTTCGATTCCCGATGATGCGTTCTTCCACCAGCTTAGAGTCGTTGCCTGGCGTACTGCTGGTAGTGAGCGTAAAGCGTAGCGCATCGGTGCCGTACTTATCCATGACCTCCAGTGGGTCCACAACGTTATTCTTGGACTTACTCATCTTCTCGCCCTTTGCATCGCGCACCAGGCCATGCAGGTAGATCGTCGAGAATGGAATGACACCCATAAAATGCGTGCCAGCCATGACCATACGTGCGACCCAGAAGAAGATGATGTCATAGCCTGTCTCCATCACAGAGGTGGGATAGTAATGCTGCACGTCAGACGTCACTTCAGGCCAGCCGAGCGTACTAAAAGGCCACAACCATGAGCTGAACCAGGTATCCAGCACATCCTCATCCTGGTGCAGTTGCGCGCTGTCGCAATGTGCACACGTTGTCACATCCTCACGGCTCACCGTCGTCGTGCCACAGTTGTCGCAGTACCAGACGGGGATGCGGTGGCCCCACCATAACTGGCGCGAGATACACCAGTCGTGGATATTCTCCAACCAGTCGGTATATGTCTTGGTAAAGCGTTCAGGCACAATGTTGATCTGGCCGTACTTGACAGCAGCCAGCGCAGGCGTTGCCAGTGGTGTCATCTTGACAAACCACTGTTTTGAGATCAGCGGCTCGATAGGCGTACCACTGCGTTGGCAGGTGCCCAGCGGCACCTGATAATCTTCGATCTTGATGATGAAGCCTAGCTTCTCCAGGTCCTCTACCAGATTCTTGCGCGCTTCATAGCGATCCTGCCCGGCGTATGGGCCAGCATCAGCCGTCATCTTCGCGTCAAAGCCAATCACCTGAATGCGTGGCAGTTGATGACGCTGACCGATCTCGAAGTCCGTTGGATCATGGAAGGGCGTCACTTTGACTGCGCCCGTGCCAAAAGAGGCATCCACAGCGTCGTCAGCGATGATCGGGATCTCTCGACCAATCACCGGCACAAGAGCTAGGCGTCCGACAAGATTTTTGTAGCGTGCATCCTGTGGGTTGACGACGATGGCTGTATCACCCAGGATAGTTTCGGGACGCGTCGTTGCCACGCTGATATATTCGGTCCCACTGCTCTGTGGCTGACCTGCAATTGACTTGAGTGGGTAACGCACATAGGTTAGTTTGCCGGGCGTGTCCTTGTGAATAACCTCCAGATCGGAGATGGCACTCATGCAGAAGGGACACCAGTTGATGATGCGCTCGCCACGGTAGATCAAGCCTTCTTCATAGAGGCGCACAAAGACCTCGCGCACTGCCTTCACAAGACCTGTATCTAGTGTAAAGCGTTCCCTGGACCAGTCGCAAGAAGCGCCGAGACGCCGATGCTGATTCTGGATGCGCGATTTATACTCATTCACCCATTGCCAGATGCGCTCAATGAAGGCTTCACGACCGATTTTATGGCGATCTGTCCCTTCTTTGATCAGCAAGCGCTCCACAACGGTCTGCGTAGCGATACCCGCGTGATCTTCACCCGGAACCCACAAGGTCTCGTCGCCCTGCATGCGATGGTAGCGGATCATGATATCCTCTGTCGTCGCGGTGATAGCGTGACCCAGGTGCAGCGCTCCCGTCACATTAGGCGGAGGCATACTGATCACAAACGGCTTGCGCGCAGGATTGGGTCGCGGCTTAAAGTAACCGCCCTCTTCCCAAAAGCGATACCATTTTGTTTCAACGGCCTGTGGCTCATAGGCTTTCGGTAATGATGCCATAGATGATGGCATCTCTTGGTGTTTCTCTTGTTCGATCATGTCCACTCCTGTCCTGGCGACTCCAACAAGTGCATGCGTACGAGCGGGCCACAAACTAAGCGAATGTGCGCTTGCCCATAAAAAAAGCCCTTCCCGTCAAGGACGAGAAAGGACGCAACTCGTGGTACCACCTTGTTTCAATCAATCCAGGCAAACCAAAAGATTGCTGCTATGAGCGGATTGATCCTCTTCGGTACGATAACGGGTACTCCCGTGGAAATCCCTCTGCTTGTGCATCGGTTTCCAGGCTCCCAGGCGACCTTCAGCGCGCTTATACCGGGGAAGACTCGCAGTCGGTGATCTTCCTTCTCTGGCGGGGCTACGCACCTACTCTTCCTGATCTTCGTTAGTATGAGTTTATATTGACACCAGTATAGACAATATGCATAAAAAAGTCAAGCTCTACGTTTCTTTAGGGTGCCTGATGCGGGCTTGATTCCGATAACGCTGACTAACGTGAACAAGCCACGGAAATCAGGTTGGTTCATATCAATGAACATCTGTTGATAGTCCTGGTCGAATTGCTCAGCAGTGATCGTACCGGTTTTGATATAGTGGGGCTTGCCTTGCAATAAAATCACCTCGTAGTTGCGATAAAAATCTATCCAGGCCGGTGTACCAGCAGAGAACTCACAGATATGTCCAAGTGTATGTACCTGCTGGTATCCGGCTTCGCGTAGGAAGGCTGGGAGTACAGGTAGCAGCCCGTATGAATGTCCATCGACGGAGAAACCATAGCCCAGTTGCCAGACCGTTCGCGTGATCGTACCTAGTAAGCGTTCGATTGCGACACTATTCGTGACGCCGAAATCCGCAGGTTCGGTCAGCCGCAGGATGCCGCCTGGTTTCAAGATCCTGGTGCACTCGGCGATAAAAGGTAGCCAGGCGTCCTTATATAATACACCGATCAGTGCGCGAGCGTTGACGAAATCAAAGCTGTCGTCGGAGAAATCCAACGGTTTGGTGATGTTCATAACGCCAAACGAGGCGTTCGGGCAGTTTTGAGAACGAGCACGAGCATTGGCATACTCGATCATCGTGTGACTGATATCCACACCGGCCACATCGCTATCAGGTTGAGCGTAGGCGGCATCAAGCACCCAACTGCCAGGGCCGCAGCCCAGGTCCAAAATCTGCGCGCCTACTGGCAGCTCTGGTAGCCCGGCCAGCGCTCCTCCCATTGCTTTGGTAAGCGTACGATCTTGCTCGATCAGGCGGGCCATCTCGATGGTACTCTCCGGGTCCAAGAAATAGGTATTCTCTGGTTTCTCTTGCTCAGCCATGTGTGGACTCCTTCCTTAGTACACCGTATCACATATATGCTCCGAGTTTTGAGGCTCTCAACCGGCCTCACACCTGGAATCGCATTGCAACATACTTGTGAATTCCTGTACTTAGCGATGGGATCTCTCTACTTGTTTTGATAAAATCTGTTAATCCCGTGCTGAGTAGTATAAGAGAAACGACGTGAGAATACAAGTGAAACGGCACATAATTAACATTTATACTGCCGGGTCGAGTGCGATACCCGCTATTGTTTGTTGCATCAGGTAGTCAGTGACGGCGTGGAGACTGTTGGTCTCGTGATAGACGGCAAGTTGACGATCAGCTCCTGTCCCGTGCGGATCTTCTAGCAGCGCGCGAATGTAATTGATCTCATGTCGCGTATTCAAATCATCCAGCACATCATCGACAAAATCCAGCAGTTCGTGGAGCGCATCACGCATAGGCAAGCGGCGTTGCTGTACAAAATCGAATATCTCGGCGTCCAGGCCATAGCGAGCGGCGCGCCATTTATTTTCCTCGATATAATGGGCAGAGAGTGCATACGTAGTCATATTTCGCTCATAGAGCCAGGTCAATTTGGCGACGAGAGCCTGACAGAGGGCGGCAATAGCGATAGAATCCTCCATGGTAGCTGGCATATCGCAGACGCGAAACTCTATGGTGGGAAAGAACGGATGCGGA
Organism: uncultured Chloroflexia bacterium; assembly: GCA_963802635.1. GTDB lineage: Bacteria > Chloroflexota > Ktedonobacteria > Ktedonobacterales > Ktedonobacteraceae > CAVTLG01. Next base: position 430,440 of record CAWDJJ010000003.1, read on the forward strand.
CGAATATCCCACCAGATTTTCTTGGCATTATCGATGCAACCGATCTGCACAAGGTTGTTTATAAACAGGTCGTATTCATTCGTTGAAGCAAACATCTGCGGGATGCCAGAGCGTGGGAAGCGCTTCCAGACAATGGCTCGATACGACTTTATGCCAGTATTGCGACCGATCCAGAATGGCGAATTACTGGAGAGCGCGAGCAGGTGAGGCAACCACATACGCAACTGGTTCATAAGTGGTATGGCTTGTTCATGCGCATCGATGCCGACATGCACATGCAAACCGCAGATCAGGGCTGCGCGCCCTATATCTTGCAATTCCTCTTCTAAAACCTCGTAGCGAGGATAAAGCGTGCGCTGCTGATCTTTCCAATGTGAGATAGGATGTGTACCTGCGCTGATCAGAGCCAATCCCTCGGTTTCTACCATCTGGGCCAGCATCCTACGGCGTTGTTGGAGATCCAGGCGTAATGCGCCGATATTTGGGCAAACATTGGTGATAATTTCGACCATCGTTTGCAGCATCTCAGGCTTAATTTGCTCACCAAAAAGTGCGCTGCCTTTTTCAAGAACAGGGTGAACGTGCGAAACGAGTTGACCAGTATTTCTGTCCACTATATGCAGCTCTTCTTCAATGCCGAGAGTAAAACGTTGGGTCATAGCATTCCCCTTTCAAGCGTAGTCATCGTGGAGAGACGAGATGGACTGGATAGGAGTGATCTACATGGAACAAACGCGTAAGTGAGAGCAACATAAATCGGCACAGTACCCATCAGGCGTGCTGCATTACTGTCTGGATCATGATGCACTACCTGGCACAGGACCAGCATAAAGGCACCTCTGAATGAACGCATTTATGCATGCATGTGTGGCACTAGGTGGGGGCACTACAGGATAAACGTACTTAGATTTATAGCGTACCCAAGGGCTTTAAATCTGTCAAGGGGTAATTCAACTACAATTGAAAGGCATATGGCAATACGTCTGAAACATGGAAATCATGTTCATAACCATCAATGAAGAGTAGCGCGTCGGGCGCGAGGTCCGCCAACCATTGGCGACAAGCTCCACAAGGCATGCGTTGTTGTAACAGTGCGTCAGGAGGTGCATCGATGCAAGCTATTGCAATATGGGAGATAGGACCAGCCTGTGCTGTAAGAGCAGCGGCAAGAGCCGTGCGTTCCGCGCAAAGCGACAACCCATAACTGGAAATCTCGATATTAACGCCTACGAATGTCTGATTGCCTGCGACCAGAGCCGCCCCCACGCGAAAATGTGAGTAGGGACAATGTGCTCGTTGCGCTGTGGCACGTGCCAATGCTACGAGTTTTTCACGTTCCATATGCTCTTGCGCTCCTTCTTATTGGTCCCATTGCTGGGTGGTTGCTGTGCTGGTGCGTGAATCATTGTATGTTACTGGCAATGTAACTGTTTTGCGTATGACTGTCAAGCCGATACATGAAAAGAGATGGGCACCTGCGGTGTGGTGTCTTGTCATAGCCCAATTTGTATCATGATGTTACCGCCATCGAAATGTTCACGTTACTAGAGATGGAAGCATATCCAGGGACTTATTTTTTTTATACTGAACATTGGTACATCTTAGTATTGTAATGGAGACCGGCAGGAGGAAGACACGTGAAAATCATGGTGGCGGATGACGACCGCGATATGGTAGACATGCTGAGTTACTGGCTCAAGGGTCATGGCTACGATGTGGTCCGAGCGTTTGATGGAGAACAAGCAATTAAGCGCTGGCGCGAAACGTTACCAGATCTCGTTATTTTGGACATCCAGATGCCCAAATTGGACGGCTTCGAGGTCTGTCGCCAGATGCGTATGGAAACGAATTCAATGGTCTTGATCTTGACCGCATATGATCGTGAAGATGACGAGGTGCGAGGGCTTGAAATGGGCGCAGATGATTATTTGCGCAAACCGTTCAGTCCCCGGCAATTGCTTGCTCGCATCAAGGCGATTATGCGCCGCTCCTCTAGCGCAAATGGCGTGGCGGGATCGTCTGCGATTACCGTTGGACCGGTGACGCTGGATGCGATGCGACATGAGGTGCTACGAGATGGCGTGAAAGTTCGTCTGACACCAACCGAAAGTCGCTTGCTTCACCTGCTGATCACGCATACAGGCCAGGTCCTAACGACGGATATGATCATTGAACGTGTCTGGGGCTATGACGAAGTAGGCGATTCTGGGCTGGTAAAGACGCATATTCGCCACCTGCGGCAGAAAGTGGAACCGGACCCCAATAGCCCACAGTATATCATGACTGTGCCTGGTGTTGGCTATACGTTCGCTGCCCCAGTAACCATTGAACCTTAGGGTCGCGATAACAAACTATTGCACGACATTTCTGTGCATGGTCGCTTACTTATGTTGTGTAGTGGAGGATATCACGTAGATGTGCCTAGCGTCGTGAGTGTGTCTGGAAGCGGCTTGCAGCGAGCGAAAGCAATGCGCTGTGAAGGTACACTCCATTTCTTCCGGAAAGAAAGTCTGTGTACAAGACTCGGAGAGGTCAGGCGAAGATGCGTTAGAGGAAAGTTTCTTTACCAATATGTCTATTTCTCAACTATACCGGTGCGTATTGCACCTTTATCTTATCACTGCCAGCTTCTATACTCAGTATTACTCGAATGAATAGGGCAAGGCCAGAAAGTGCTAGCGATGGGCCAGAAGCGCAGGGTAACAATACTCCCTCTCTCTTGTCAGGGCATACAGCCAGCGAGTGTATCTCCCGTCTATTGTGACTGTACTGATCTCTCTCATGGTTACGTTGCCCATAAAGGCCATGAGCGTGTGCCTATTTCTCGTGAGTTCCACGATCAATTATATACGCAACTCAAGGGATTTTTCCCGCGTGTAGAACCAATCAGCCTACTCTTGTTGCACATATTTCAACGAGAAGCCGTATCCCTGTCATCACGATCAGGTACGCGCTCCAAGCGTCGCTATTATCATGCCTCTGCTGGCTATCTCGACCAGATAGTAACAAAGGTGCAGCGTGTTCTTAGAATTGATGATACGCTACTGCTCCGTGATACTGCCGTAGTTGCATTTATCTTTCCTAATGTTGATCAAGAGGGGGTACACGCAATTCTGCGGCGTGTCTGTGATAGTCTTAGCCTACTGCAAGCAGAAACAATGTTGCCTCCACTTACACGTGAGACGACCATCCAGGTAGGTATCGGCAGTTATCCAGTGCCAGCGTCATCATGCGAACGGCTTCTATACCTGATAGGACGATGTGCACATGACCTGACTCTGCGACCTGCGCTTATGACCAGGCATGCTCTATCTACGCAAGAGAGCATGCGCACTGAATTTGCGATATATGATGCAAAAATGCCAGTGGTACCATTTATGGAATTGCCCAATGTATTACCTGTGCAATTACAACGCCTCATTCCTTGCACCATAGCACGAACGTTGCGCTGTATACCGGTCGGTCGTGACCAGCATAGACTTACGGTGGCTATGGCAGATCCGCTTAGTCGCACCAGTGTGCTCTACCTACAAGAAGTCACAGGCATGGCAATCTTCCCCGTTTCCTGCAAAGAGCAAGATCTCAACATATTGTTAACTACCGGTTGGTAAATCTTAACAGCTTGAGTACGTCAAGCTGTCCACAAGCACGCACGTCTCATAACAGAATGAAACAGCATGAGTTGCAACGTGTACCTAATTGCAGGCTATAGAGCCGTTTTGTTTTTGCGTAAAGAAGAAGGATTGGTAGTGAATATCAAACCATGTTGTCATTAAATTTAACCATATCGCAACTATTCCTTAACATGAAAACCCATCAAAATTGGTTACTATAACATGCAATGAGACAAATATTGTATCTTCTTTATTGGCCTCATAACTATATGGTGAACATCGTGCACTTATTTACTAGTTTTTAAGGAGAGAACCTATGGTAGTACAGTTAATTCAGGAAGATGCTCTACTCACTTTCAAGGAAGCGATGAGCTATCTGCGCGTGAGCCGCTCAACCCTTTATCGCTTGATGTGGTCTGGGCAACTGACAGGGCACAAGGTAGGTAGTACCTGGCGTTTTTATCGGGAAGATCTACGTGCCTGTGTAGGTCGTGAAATTCCCATGGCCGTCTTGCAAAGTACTTCGGCACTGCGTTAATTTGTCTCTCCACAAGGAAATATGAAATATATAAAAGCCCTTTAATCCCATAGTGGGAACTCAAAAAAGCGTCTGATATGAAACAGAGGAAAGGCTTGTTTGTAAGCCTTTCCTCTGTTTTTTGTCTATTTGCTAGATCCTATCGTAATCGGTAATCTTCCACTGGTTGCCGATTTTGCTTATCGTGAGTAAGGCACTGTAGCTCGTATGTGCACGTTGAATCGATACTGGCATTGTGAAGGTCGTAATAGTGGAATTCAGGAGAGCGTTGTTGTCGATGGACGGGCTACCGGGAGTATATGAATCGACAAAGCCACCTTGTTGATCTGCAGCCTGAGCCTGCTTGGTAAATTGTGCTTGGGTCAGGCCCTTAATATTTCCTTGAGGACTAAGATACGTATATGCTTGCGCGTAATCCTGGTTCTGGAGAGCCTGGTAGTAGTTTTGCGTTAAGGAGATGCCAGCCTCTTCAATACTGAGTTCCTGACGCAATGGACTGCCAATCACGCTATAGCCAATCCAGGCGCAAAGGCCACAACTGGCTAGCCCTAAGACGATGATGGCAGAGATAACAATCCAGAGCCAGCGGTACGATTTTTTTGCCACTGGATGCTGAGGGTATGGCGCAAGTTGCGGGCCGGGTAGATAGCCTTGACCAGCAAAAGGCACGTGCTCTGCTGTTGGAGGCAGGAAAGGTCCCTGTGGAGGGAAAGACGATGCTGGAAGCGGCTGTGCGCGTGGAATAATCTCCTCCTGCAGATAGAAAGACGGTGGTGGGGGATAAATTAGCCCCTTGCGAATCGCTTCATTGTCGCCAGCCGACTGCATTTCACGAGTCTCTGCGCGTCTTTCGCTCTCGTCTCTTGGCTGGGATGAAGAGCGCTCTGCCGCATATTCATACGATGGCGTCGTCTGTTGCTCGTCAGGTGATTGATTGGAAGTATCCATAACTAAACTCAACTTTTATTCTATTACATACGTCTGAGCACTCTAATTATACGTCATTGTAATCCCTTAGATAGTGTTGGGTTTCAGCTCATATTGCCTTATATTCAGATGAGCCGAAGGCTAACGGCGAGAGCCGTGTTTGTGGCGGTCTAAGAGAGTGAAGCGTCAGCTTCGTTTCTGACTGTCTACAAGGAGCGGCAACAGCCACGTTTGTGGCGGTCTAAGAGAGTGAAGCGTCAGCTTCGTTTCTGACTGTATAAGAGGCTCGCCAGCCGCGTTGTCAGGCGGAACAAGAACGCGTTTCTGAATGCCTATGGGTATCACTACAGGCAAAAAGTGTGCGCGTTCAAACACTATCTTAATAAGCGCCTGCTTTATCCTCAAACTCTAATTCCATCTCACTCTGTACACATAATTCTGCCTCGCGCCACGATATTGTATGTTTACGTGCATATGTAATAATGCGTTCGACATAAGACCGAGAGAGTTGTTTGCGTTGCCAACTGAGATTTGCCATCGGGCGTAAGTGCAAGCTGGAGGAAGGGTAGAAATCGTGTGTACTCAAGCCTACGTTGATCAATAATGCGTATTCTGCCACCGCGTTCTGTATACCTATATCCTGGAAGGAATCAGGGTGTGCGCTAGAAACAATTAAGACGCCCGCGATGTGCATGCCGCGCATAATAGGTGCTGCACAAGCGCTCTGCTCAAAATCATCAATTTCAACCTGGATACGATTGTAATGATCTGTGTTCGTCCAGCATTGCATACGTTGCATGACTGCTGCCGCACCGGCTAATGTCGTACTGCCCAGATAAACCTGGCCTGTATCGAAAGATGTACGCCAGGGATCATGTCCACGCATGAAAACTTCGCGCAATGAATGAACACCATCGTCATGTCGTGGCATTAGCCTCGCGTAGGTAATAGCCATCCCCAGGTGGTTCTCATCCATATGTTCTAATGCCGTTTCGAAAATAGCCTGCGAGATATGCCAGAAACGTGATTCATCGTCGTCATGGGTGGCATTCAGTGCTAGAACACGTTGATAAATATCCTGAGGGACAGGTCCCAGACCAGATTGTGGAGGAACGAGCAAGCCTCCAAATGTTTGATTGATCGCGCTTATGAGCTGTACGCGATAGCCAGGCATAACGTCGGGCAATTTTTTCAAATGAATTAAGCGTGGATGATCTGAACTACCATTGATCCAGCGGTACACCGTATTTTCTGCTACTTCCAACTCTCTCGCCACACGGGCAAGCTCTGCCCGGTCGTGTAGCAAGATACCGCGTAGCAAACTACTAAAGGGCGTCTGTTTGGCTTCTGTGTGTCCATTCGCAGAGTGCTCTACCAGGCGGTTGTCTTGTTCCACAGACTCATGGGACGCTGCATTGCTCGTGGCATATTCTGCTGGCACTTCCTGCATCGTTGGTGTAAATTGTGCTGTCCGGCGGGTACTGGGAGGTCTGCCACGCTTCTTTTTCGGTTGTTCGCCTGAGGGCAACCCATTCTTCATACTGCACTTCCTTATACGATATTGGAGGTCTACAACATCTCCAGATTATATTATGACTATTATATCACACAACATGTGTGCATAGTGAATGTTTAAAGAGGCTCATTATAGAAATATTGTGAGATGAGCGAAAAACAATGGGAGAAGTGATGCACAGGATTGGTAGCTTAAACATGCTGTGCATTGTTTGCCGCCATACGGTGGTGCGCTACATATGTTTCCGCTGTGCTATTCATTCGTTTACTGGAATTAAATTTCATTACACTACAATGTTTGAACGATGGTACTACAATGTCAAACAAACATTGCTTTTTTGATACCATACACGTACATTAATTATAGCCATTAAAGAGTTACAAAAAGAACCCTTGAATTATTTACAGGCTGGAGGTATGAGCACATCATGGCAGTAAACAATGTTGTGCATGTCAACGAGTGTGGTCTCCCGCTAAATGCAACAGAGTGGCTCATGAAGCACCATCAGAGCAAGATATATGAGCGTAGTCAAATGATACAAGATTTACGGCTGGAGCAGGGCAGTTTCGTTGTGGATGCAGGGTGTGGGCCGGGGCTGTGGGCACCTCTTCTCGCCAGGGCTATTGGATCAACAGGACGACTGCTCGGCATTGATGTCTCTACAGAAGCACTGGTCATTGCGCAAAAGCTAAGTACTGATGCATGGTATCGTCATCAGGTTCACTATAAACGTGCCACAATAGAGCAGTTGCCGTTTGTACCTGGCACAGCAGATTTTATCTTTAGCGCAAATGTGAGTCAGTATCTTCCCGATGCTGTCGCAACTTTTGCCGCTATGGGACCTTATCTGAAGCGCGGCGGACGCCTCGCCGTAAAAGATATCGATTTCAGCACGATGCGTTTTTACGCTGTGGACCCAGGGCTGCAAGCCCGTGTCTGGCAGGCGCGTAAAGATTGGGAGCAAGAACGTGTGGGATATGGTTATACCTTTGAGGATAGCTGGGTTGGTTCCAAGCTAGCAGGTTATCTGTGCGCAGCAGGCTTTAAGGATGTTCAGGAAAATACTTACCGTATTGTACGACATTATCCTGTAGCAGAAAATGTTCGTTTCTATTTGCAAGGCATTGCCGAGTGGCTTGTCTGTGAGGGCGCTCCCTATCTCTCAAACGAAGATGTAACACTCTGGCTACAATGTTTTTTACATGCAACACAAAATGTTCTTGATCAAGAGAACTTTGCGTATGAAGAGACCGAATTTGTCGTCTCGGGTGTGTGGGACCCTGCTCCACTACGGCATTATCTCGATATGCATAGCGAAATTCCTCAGCGTAAAACTTCTTGACATATTCATTATATAAGTCATCCCGCGTGTTTGAAAAAGTTCCCAAAAGTGGGGGTGCAGGGGGCACGAAGCCCCTTGCCAAGGTTGCAAGGAGGCCCCTGGAACCCTCCACAGGAGCTAGCTACCTCTGTGAAGCCCCTAGAAGAGACATTTCACGCATCGAAACAATGCGGGATGACTCATAGCACGAACAAGCTGTGCTAGCGATATAGATATTGTTCTTCTGTAATACACGCTAAAAATAAAGGCAAAGTACCCGCGTGAATATCTTTGCATGACTCCAATAAAAATTATGCTCAGGCAGAAAAATGGCATTCTATTCGCTTATATTGCCTTGCATTCAGAAACGCCACTCTCGTGGCGTTTCTGAATGCATATGGGTATTACACACTTGCACAAGTCCGGCAGGTTGATAAATATATGACCATAGAATAAAACTATAGCAGAAAAATCTGCTTCTTATGCAAAAATAAGCATACAAGAAAATAGTGACATGCTTGCCACGCTCTCATACGATGAAACTTATCTTAATGGCTTGTATTCAATTGCTCCGCGATCATCGCGATAGCTGCGTCGCCGACCAATGATTGCAACTCGCTATGCAGGTTTCCCATGTTTTCCATGCGAGCAGTAATGAACTCGTGTTGTGACGTACCGTAAGATAGACCAGACAAGCCGCGTTGTGCTGCTTCATACTCGTCGCTAATTTGTGATAATAGCCGGGCTACTTCACTACGCTGTTCGTGTGCTCCAAGCATGATTTTCGTTCCTTCCTAAAAACCCCGAGCTGAACCCGGGATACTTCCATACATTTGTTGAGTTTCCCAATGAAGGGTTACTGAGCGATGTAATTACAATGTACGCTATTTGTAACAACAACATTAAATAAGCCTCGGTAATAGTATGCATGAAAATGTATGTTCTTGTCTAGTGCTTTCATACCTATTTCCTGTAGAAAGGGAACTTTTCACAGCATTTTTACATTGTGCAAACGATGTAAATACATATATGTACAAAAAAAAGCTATTTTTAAGCTCAAGCGCCATTCTGTAAGCTGCGTAATGTATAACTTTCTGTATTAATCTGGTGATTGGACATCTATAAACACCAGGTGTGTATGATAGTACTTCTAGGAAGGGTGCCACGGTTGTTGCTATTACCCATAGGCATTCAGAAACGCCACTCTCGTCCCTCTTGGACTGTCAGAAACGCCACTGCCGTGGCTAGCCTTCGGCTCATCTGACAGAGAGGAGGTGGCTAGAAATGTGCTGCGGCACAGTTTCTCATCTGAATGCAAGGCAATATAGCATGTGTAACACCATCTTTACTATAATGACTGTGGAATTGTCACTATTTAAAATGTTTCTTACATTTCTCTTACATTCTGTTGCGCAATGTACGACACAATGCTAGCGTAGGAATTGCCGAGGTATTGAGAACACGTTTCTGCATGCGTAGAGATATTGCACAATTTACCTGTCACGCTAAACGCTTCTACTTTGCTCATCAGGTATGTTATACTTTTGGCTAGCGCTTCCTTGTCCAGCTTTCCCTGTAATTGTTTGTAACAAGGTGAACGTGAAGAAGCCACGTTGACTCCCCTCTGGTATGTCATCAGAGGCAACGCTGGCACCAAGCAAATGCTTCTCTTACTGTATGAAGGGTAACAGGAATGGCCCTGTTACGAAGCGAAAGGAGTAGTCCTTCATGGCACGTGTCCAATTTGAGCACATTTACAAAACGTTTAACAAAGTTGAAGTGGTCCATGATATAAGCATCGATATCAAGGACAAGGAATTTCTGGTGCTAGTTGGTCCATCGGGCTGCGGTAAAAGTACCTGCTTGCGTATGGTAGCAGGGCTGGAAGAGCCGACCGATGGCGAAATCTTTATTGGTGATCGCCTGGTGAATGGAGTAGACCCCAAAGACCGCGATATCGCGATGGTCTTCCAGAACTATGCGCTCTATCCCCACATGACCGTCTTTGATAATATGGCGTTCGGCCTAAAATTGCGTCACTTCCCCAAAACTGAAATTAAGAAGCGCGTAGATGAGGCTGCCGGTTTGCTGGGTCTTGGGCCATATCTTAAGCGCAAACCAAAAGAGCTTTCTGGTGGACAGCGTCAACGTGTGGCGCTGGGACGTGCGATTGTACGTGAAGCGCAGGTCTTTTTGATGGACGAGCCGCTGTCAAACCTGGATGCAAAGTTGCGCGTGGAAACGCGCGCGAACATTATTAAGCTGCATCGGCGCATCCAGACAACGGTTGTTTATGTAACCCATGATCAGGTTGAGGCCATGACGATGGGTGATCGTATTGCTGTGCTGAATGGTGGTATTATCCAGCAGCTAGGCGCTCCGCAAGAACTCTATGATCATCCCGCAAACATTTTTGTGGCAGGCTTTATTGGTTCCCCTTCGATGAACTTTATGCCAGGAGCAAAAATTGTCAGTGAGGGGAATGAAGTTGCTGTGGTGCTTGAAGGCATTGGACGCGTGGCGGTCCCGCCTCTCTATGTGGATCGTGCAAAAGCAGCCGCCAGTAGGAAGCTTACCTTTGGTGTACGCCCGGTGCACCTGGAGGATGCTGAGCTGATCAATCCTGAGAGACGGACTTCATCCTCTCTGGATGCGTTAGTTGACGTGGTTGAGAACCTGGGTAACGAGTTGCAGGTCTATCTGACGACAGGCGATAGAAACATTGTCGCTACTCTGAACTCACGCTCTCGTGTGGCTCCCGGCGATAAAGTGCGCCTCTACGTTGATAGCAGCCAGGTCCACCTCTTTGATACCGATACTGGTGAGGCTATCTTCTAAAGATTAGCCACCCTTTTTTGATGCAACGACAACAATGTAAATATAATGTTACATTGTTGTCTTTTTGTAACTGAAGTTCTGCTTCTTCCCTATAATTTATCTGTGTTCCCTCAACCGCAACGAGATGAGTTGTGCCCTGCTTACTTGAATTCATATTCCTAACTCGCTATAATACTGCTCAGGCTAGCGTGTAAGCTAATTTTGCGGTGATGGCGGGCAAATGAATGGTGAGCAGTTGGTTGATCTTCTCGTTGAGCATACCATTGGTATACATCGCACAACCTACGATTTGATTGAACTGGGCGATGATTGGGGATAAATAGCTGTTTTGTGTAAATATAGAAAGGGCTTGTTCTATGAGTGGTTCGCACTACTCACGGAGCAAGCCATAATTTAATGAGCTAATTTCTATTGCTTTCTTTAAGCATGCGCTTAGTTGCGCAGTGGCTTGCCTGTCGTCAAGATGGCTTGCATGCGCTCCTGCGTCTTCTCCATGCCGCTCAGGCTGAGGAAGGCTTCGCGCTCCAGGTCGAGCACATATTGTTCGGTGACTGGCGCAACGGGTGAGCAATCGCCACCGGTCAGAATGCGTGCCAGGTGCTTGCCAATGACGGCATCATGCTCGCTTATCTTACCGACGAGCAGCAAATTATCCACTTGCTGCTCTAATACCAGTCGTCCGCCTGATCCCGGTAGCACTAACTGCTGTGGCTGTGCTGGTTGCCATTGTCCGGCAGCCTGTGCCTCGGCTAGCTTCAGAGCATCGGCTTTGGCATCGCGTAACAGCAGATCGCGGTTGACAGTGATCGCGTCAGTTTTGCGCAGGAAGCGTAGCTCCTGGGCCTCTACTGCGCTGGTGGAGACGGTAGCTACAGCGATGATCTCAAATGCCTTGCGCGCAGCCACAAATTGTCCACCACCTTTGCTGACCTTCTCGACGCTGGCTCCCTGGCGTAACAGCAGTTCTTTGCAGCCTCCGCCTGCGGGTATCAGCCCAACACCCACCTCGACCAGCCCGACGTACGACTCTGCTAGCGCGCGCGTATGGTTGCAGTGCATAATGATTTCGCAGCCACCACCAAGTGCGCGTCCCGTTGGTGCCGCAACGACCGGGATCGGGCTGTACTTGAGCAATTGGTGTGCCTGTTGCAAACCATTAATGACAGCTTCCAGCATCTTCCACTCGCCCTGCCTGGCTCCCATCAACACGAGGAACAAATTGGCTCCGGCTGAGAAATCGGCTGCCTCGTTGCCAACAACGATGGCACGGAATTGCTTTGCGCCTTCTTCTACGGCGTAATGCAGCATTTCAATAATGCCTTCGTCGATAGAGTTCATCTTTGTGTGGAATTCCAGGCAAGCAACGCCATCACCCAGATCGATCAATGACGCCGAGCCGTTGTCACGTATAACACCTTGTCTGCCAGCACCAGCAACTCTGGCCGTTGCCAGGGAAATGACACCCTGGGTGGTCGGTATGGACTTGTAGGTATCGGTCGTGAAGTCGAAGTATTGCCGTTCACCGGCAGTGTCAATATAGAATGTGCCCTGCCCCTTCTTGATGACATGTTGGACTAGTTCTGGTAGCGGACGATCTTGCAGGACCTTTTGTAGAATAGTGGGATTGCGCAGCAGTAGATCCCAGATCTCGAAGCTGCCAAGCTCAAAATTGAAGCCCCAACGTAGCGCATCGTCGATGGCAACAATGCTGTCGGCGATCTCCTGGGCGCGGTTGGCAGCATAAATAATGAAATCGGCGGTTGTTTCGCGGGCCAACTGGCTGGCTCGATCATCACCATCCAAGATCGTGAGGATGCGTTGATCTGTTTCATCGCTGTTGCGTGCCGCGCCAATAGAAGCAAAGCGATGTTTAGGCTGTGGCTCGTATTCTAGCGTGTTCAGATTTAATTCAAGGATGCTAGACGTGCCGTCAGCGTTCTTGACGCGCTTGTAGAAGCCCTGAGCGCTCTTCTCGCCTAGCCAACCTCGGCTGATCATCTCACGTACGACTCCCGGCAGGTAGAAGATCTCACGTTGCTCATCATTGGGAGCGTTGGCGCACAGATTGTTCGCCACGTGCGCGAGCGTGTCTAGTCCCGAGAGGTCGGTAGTGCGGAAAGCCGCCGATTTGGGACGCCCCATGTATGGTCCCAGGATGGTGTCTACCTCGCTGACACTGTAACCCTCAGCCAGCGCGCGTTGTAATGTGGACATAATGCCGTAGACACCGATGCGGTTGGCAATAAAGTTTGGCGTATCTTTGCAGATGACGATGCCCTTGCCCAACACCTCAGTACCGAATTGCTGCACAAATTGTAACAGTGCAGGATCGGTATCGACGTTGGGGATCAGTTCAAGCAGGCGCATATAGCGCACTGGATTGAAGAAATGGGTGATCAGGAAGTTGCGTCGGAATGCGGCGGTCCGTCCCTCAACGAGCTGGTGAGCAGGCAGTCCAGACGTGTTTGAGCTGATAATGGTGCCGGGCTTGAGCACCCTTTCGATCTTGCTATACAACGCGTGTTTGATGTCTGACCGCTCGACGATTGCCTCGATGATCCAGTCAACATCGGCGAGTGCTGACAGATCGTCCTCGATATTGCCGATGCTGACCAGACTCGCTCCACGCTTGCTATAGAAGGACGCTGGTCGGGACTTGAGCATCTTCTCCAGACCTGTACGGGCGATGATATCACGGTCTTTTACGTTGCCGTCTGGCACAATATCGAGTAGCAGACTAGGTATGCCCACATTGGCGAAGTGTGCTGCGATGGCGGCTCCCATCACACCTGCGCCAATGACGGCAACTTTGCGGACTTGATATGCCATAGTTATGCCATCCTCTCGATCAAGGTTGCTACGCCCTGGCCGCCGCCGACACACAGGGTTGCGATGCCTAGCGTCTTGTTTGCTGTCTGCAAGTCGTTAATCAAGGTAACGATCAGACGCGCGCCGCTACAACCCAGCGGATGACCCAGCGCAATAGCTCCACCATGTGGATTGAGTCGTTCCTCATCGATACCCATCTCATGGGCAACTGAGAGTGTCTGGGCCGCGAAGGCTTCGTTGATCTCAATGATATCGATGTCGCTAAGCTGTAGGCCAGAGCGCTGCAAGAGTTTGCGCATGGCAGGAGCTGGCCCGATCCCCATTACATCGGGTCGAACTCCCGCCACGGCCATAGTGCGTACCTTTGCCAGGGGCGTAATGCCAAGATCACGGGCTCTCTCGGCGGACATCAAGACAACGGCTGAAGCGCCGTCGTTGAGCGGGCTAGCATTGCCAGCGGTGACTGTTCCACCTTTCGTGAAGGCGGGTTCCAGACTCGCGAGTTTTGCTAGCGAGGTGTCACGGCGAGGGCCTTCGTCGATCTCCATCACGCGACCATCAGGCAAAGGTACAGGGATAATTTCTCGCTTGAATATGCCACGATCCGTGGCGGCCAGGGCGCGCTGGTGACTACGCAAGGCGAAAGCATCCTGCGCCTCGCGGCTGATGTGATACTCGCGCGCCACGTTTTCGGCTGTGAGACCCATCGGGATATAACTGGAGTAGCCATACTCCAGTTCGCATGGTGGGTAGGGAGATTGTGCTAATTTCGCGCTATCTTTGGCGTCATGTGTGGCGACGAGACGCGGGTTGAAACTTGGATTAAAGCCTCCCATCGGCACTCGTGACATATTTTCGATGCCGCCTGCAATCACCACTTCTCCCAGTCCCAACATGATATTCTGGGCTGCCATATTAACTGCCTGTAAGCTTGATGCACAGAAGCGATTGACGGTAACACCGCCGACGGTTTCTGGCAGTCCGGCTAAAGGCACAACGAGCCGCGCCAGGTTCATACCCTGCTCCCCTTCGGGAAAGGCGCAGCCAAGAATGAGATCCTCAATAAGCGCACGATCAAGCCGCGGTACGCGCTCAACTGCGGCTTTCACCACCAGAGCGGCAAGATCATCTGCGCGTACATCTTTGAGCACGCCCTTGTTAGCTCTTCCTATTGGAGTGCGTACGGCACTCACAATGACGGCTTCGGTCATATCGATGCTCCTTTTTTCTATTGTCTATGCACGTATCAGGTGTAATGCAGGCTCGCGTAGGGACAATCCTTGCGATTGTCTGGCTCGGGCCGCCGCAAGGATTGTCCCTTGGTGGCGCGATGTGAGTGGGGTCATTGGTGCGAGAGAAAATACTCTCAAATGCGTATATACATGCAAATGGTGTTTTGCTATACTACGTAGGTAGTACATTGACAACAGAATCATGTTTGCAGGTTCTAAAGTAAATCGCTCCTTTAGGTAAAAGCATGAGCGTACCAAATCAAGAACTTCCAGGAAAGACACGCGTATAATCTCTGGAAACAGGGGCACTCTTCCCACCTCACGGTCGGATGTCTTTCTTGTCAACATATCGGTCGGTACCGTAGGGCATACGGGAACCGATAGGGAGCCATCCCTATGAACGCTTCTGGACATGTCGGCCACTACTTTCTGAGTATCACTACTCATTGGGCAAGTCTCATGGTTGAAGGAAGAATTCCCCCGTCTTTCAAGCGGGGAAGTGTCAAAAAGGATAACCTTGCTTCTCGACGACAAGCGCGGCCACTTCGCGCTGAAGGGCAACGCCATTCAATGCGTAGTCTCCGACGTAGGAGCGTACACGTGCGAGCACTTTCTCAACACGATCTGCATCTATGTAGCTCATAATCATTTGATCGAGGTTGCTGCGTATACGCGTGAAAGAAAGCCATGTAGCCAGTTGTGCTAGCTTATTATGCGTTGTGCTCTGCTCGCCACCGCGTCTGGCTATCTTGATGGCACGAGCTAGTGCACTATCAATAGCGTAGAGTTCGATGAGCAGGTTGGCCTGATAGTCGATAAACTCTTGTTCGTTTTCGAGTTCTTGCATATGCTTCAACGCGATCTGCATTGACGCATAGATCGTCGCATCCTTGGCGCGCTCCAATGCATTGACCGCTTCGCGCAGTTCAGCAGGGACACTGGCATCCGCGCGTTCAGGAACTTGCCCAGCTTTCATGTTGGCCTCGATCTCAGCATACTTCGACATGAGATCGACTTTGCCACCCAGCACGCGCTTGAAGAGCGTTCCGGCAGCAACCAGACGATTGATTTCGTTGGTACCCTCGAAGATACGTTGGATACGCGCGTCACGGTAGGCCTTCTCGATAGGATATTCGTGCATAAAGCCGTAACCACCGAAGATTTGCACACCTTCATCGACGACTTGCGCCAGTACTTCGCTGCCGTGTACTTTCGCTAGCGAAGCTTCGATAGCATACTCTTCGATGGCTTTGAAGACGGTCTCTGTATCTTCGCCCGCGCTCAGTTGAGCCTGTGCGATGTTGGATGCGGTACGGAAGACCTCGCTCTCGGCTGCGTAGGTTTCAGCGGCCATCCGTGCCAGCTTTTTCTTGATCATGCCAAACTCGTGCAGGAACTTGCCGAATGATTTACGCTCGGTGGTATATGTTGCTGCCAGCCCTAACGCCGTGCGCGCTCCACCCACCGTGCCAGCTCCTAGCTTCAAGCGTCCAATATTCAGAATATTGAAAGCGATCTTGTAGCCTTTGTGCAGTTCTCCCAGCACATTCTCGATGGGCACCTGGGCATCTTCAAAATAGACCTGGCGTGTGGATGAACCCTTGATGCCCATTTTGTTTTCCTCAATACCAGTTGAGACGCCCGGCCAACTGGCCTCGACAATAAAGGCTGAAGGACGCTCGTTGCCAATACGAGCAAAGACGATCATCACATTAGCAAAGCCTGCATTCGAGATCCATTGTTTGGTGCCATTAAGAATGTAACGTTTGCCATCGGCGGAAAGCTCCGCGCGCGTGCTCAAATTCATGGCGTCAGAGCCAACTCCCGGCTCGGTCAGCGCATACGCCGAGATCCATTCGCCAGAGGCCAGTTTTGGAAGATACTGTTGTTTCTGCTTTTCAGTCCCGTAATAGACAATTGGCAGCGTACCGATAGTGGTATGTGCACCAAACGCAACGCTGAAGGATGCTTCGCGTAATTCAGAGGCTACCAGCGCGCTGGTGAGCAAGCCTAATTCCGCACCGCCGTACTGCTCTGGCACATCAATCATCAAGAGTCCCTGTTCGCCTGCCTTCCTGACCAGAGCAGGCATGACTCCTGGTTCCTGGCGATCAATGGCGTCTAGCTGAGGTAGTACTTCGCGCTGCACAAAGGTCGCGGCTGACTCTTCAATCCAACGCTGTTCTTCGTCCCGCTCCTCCAGGGTGAATATTTTATCAGCGCTCTCGCTGACTGGAGTTGTTAAAAATGCAGTTCCTTTTTCTGTGGGTTTGATGGTTGCCGACATAGATACCATTCTCCTCTTGCTATACTGACTTCCGTAGTTCTCTTCGCAAAACTTTGCCTATTGTTGACTTGGGTAAACTATCAAGGAACTTCAGCATTTTCGGAACTTTGTAAGCTGTGAGCTTTTGCTTACAAAAAGCCAGGATGTCTTCTCTGGTTTGCTCCGATGCTTCAAAGCCGGGTTTTAAAACGACAAAAGCGGCTACAGTTTCTCCACGATAGCTATCGGCGACAGCCGTCACTGCAGCTTCTGCGATAGCGGGATGAGTGAAAAGTACTTCTTCGACTTCACGTGGATAGACATTGAAGCCACTTGCGATGATCAGGTCCTTGGCACGCTCAAGGACAGAGAAATAGCCTTCCTCGTCCATCTTCCCAATATCGCCAGTACGCAACCAGCCATTCAGGAAGATAGCTCTGGTCTCCTCTTCGTTCTGCCAATAGCCGCTCATAATATTCGGTCCCTTGACCGCTATCTCCCCAATAGCTCCAGGCGGCAAGGGTTCACCCGTTTCGGGACTGATAATGGCGGCTTCAACTTCCGGTAGAGGCAGGCCAATTGTGCCGTTGCGACATTCAGCGGTCAGCGGATTGCAATGGGTGACAGGTGCAGCTTCGCTCAATCCGTAGCCCTCGACGAGCTTGCCGTGCGAGAATGTCTCAAAGTCTGTTTGTACTTTGGCTGGCAGCGGCGCAGAACCGCTGATACAGTACTTGATCGATTGCAAATAATCCGTGCGCCTACCCGCTACACGCATAATGGCAATATACATGGTTGGTATGCCAGGGAGCATGGTTGGATGGTAGTGGCGGATAGCATTTACTACTTCTTTCGCATTGAAGCGCGGTAGGAGGACCATCGTAGCTGCGCTGAGTATTGAGAGGTTCATGCCAATCGTTAAACCATATGCGTGGAAAAATGGCGCGACACACAGTGTGATCTCCTGGCCTTTGCTGGCTTTGGGTACCCAGTAAAAGGCTTGCATCGCGTTTGCCAGCAGATTACGATGCGTCAACATCGCGCCTTTGGAAAATCCAGTCGTTCCACCGGTATACTGCAAGACCGCCAGATCGTCGCCACACGCAGCTACAGGCAGATTAAAAAGTTCGATACCGCCCTTTGTTGATGACTTGAGCATCGGCTGCATCAGGAGGACGGTTGGGTCCTTGATGAGATCTTTTGACTTGACGCCTGGCTCGGTTTTTTTGGCTCTGATCTGTGTCAGTGGATAAAGCGTGCGTTTCACTGGAGGCAAGAAGTCAGTAATGCTGGTAATAATGACATGCTCCAGGGCTGTCTGCTGGCGAACTTTCTCTACGACAGGGTAGAACATATCGAGCATGATCATCACTTTAGCACCAGAATTCACTAGTTGATGCTGCATTTCTCGCTCGGTGTAGAGGGGATTCGTCGGAACTGCTACGGCCCCCACTTTGAGTACTGCAAAGAAGGCTATCGCGAATTGTGGAATGTTAGGCAACGCTATCGCTACGCGATCCCCCTTTTGTACACCCAAACGCTGTAGCTCGACGGCAAAACGATTCGTCAGGCGTGCAAGTTGGGCATAGGTAATGCGAGTACCATAATAGATAAATGCACAGGTATTAGGATACTGACTGCATGTAGTATCAAGCAACCAGGCCAATGGCTTGTCTGGGATCGTGAAATGAGCAGGGACGCCCTCCTCGTAGTGACGTACCCAGGGAGGTAAAGGCGTTTCTTGTTCATGAGTGACCTGATCGGATAGATGCCGATCTTTTTGCTTGTCGTTTACTAACGATGGATCTGACATCTGAAAACAGCTCCTCTCCAATAGGGGCATCCCTAGTAGGAAACACGAGCGACAGCCATGCCGCTACCATAAGCATACAATCTATGGTTTTAATTATAGAGTACCCTGAAGCAGATGAACATGTTGCCAGCTAACATTTTTTGCGTCATAATGAGCAGATAGCTAACAATACATTGAAGTAGGTGCTTACTAATGTCTGATAACCCATCTGATTTTGCACAACTGGTGACGCACTACCGGCAGCAACGAGGCATGTCGCAAGGGCAGCTAGCACACGCTACACGCTTGTCACGTACCTATGTTTATCACCTGGAAACGGGACAACGCGCGAATCCATCTCTGCACGTGGTACAGAATATTGTGCGCGCCCTGGATCTGCAAAACGAGCAGCAGCAGCGTCTCTATAATGCATACAGCAATCTCACTGGTCAACTAATCGATTATGAGCAAATCGAAAGCACACTATTGGATCTGGGTGAACTTGCTGGTTTGCTGGTGCATAATACTTCCTATCCTGCGCACTCGCTGGATAAGTTGTGGTATCTGCATTCCTGGAATAATGCTGCCATCCGGCTCTTTGAGGTGCAGGAGGTAGTCACGCTGGGCAAGAAATGGCATCTGCTGGAGCTGGTCTTTGCTCCACAGATGCAGCGGCGTATTCATGGCTGGGAGAATCTGGTGCGACGGCTGATGAGCGACTTCCAGTACAATACACGCACTCTCACCCATCTGGCGGAATATAAAGAGCTGTGGAAGAACTTACGTTTGCTGCCTGAGTTCCGGCGTATCGCTTCCAGCGTCTATCCCCGAGGAAAGCCCGCAGCATCTTTTGTCTTCCAGGTGCAAAGTAGCGAACTGGGACGTCTGAACTTGCGTACGGCTACAACAGTCTTCACCGGTCTTTCCAACTATTCACTGGTCAGTTATGTGCCTGGCGACCAGCAAACGCTGGCGATTTATCGTTCGCATGGTTGGCAGACACGCTAGAAAGCGGCGGAAGCACTGCAATATGTATAGGGGCGCATCAACTCTGGATGCGCCCCTCCAGGCGGGCGATGGCACGCTCGGTAACATCTAAATCCGCCTTGAGTTCTGCACGCTTGTACTCGCCCACGAGCAGTTGATATTCCAGCAGGCGCGGTCGTCGCGTTGTACGTGTTCCGTATTCTTGCTGTGCGGATTCCATATGAGCGAGTTGTTTTTGCAGGCTACCATGGTGTTCACGCAGATGCTTGAGTGCCACTTCGTCGTCAGTCTCTCCACAGAAAAAAAGCTTGGTAAGAAACTCGTCCTTCGTAAAGCGCTCGGGGACCTCTTCTTGCAACCAGCGTTGCAGATCCATCCGGCCTGCCTCTGTCAATCGGTAGACCTTGCGGTTAGGGCGTGAAGTTTGCACAATGATCTCAGCATCAACCAGCCCCGCTTTGTGCAAATTTTTCAGCGTCGTGTAAATCTGGCTATTGCCCGCATTCCAGTAGCTGGCTATTGCGTAATCAAAGGTGCGCTTAATGTCATAGCCACTCATTGGATGTGTCCAGAGGAGTCCCAGGATGAGGTAACGTAGCGTATTACGCGTGGAGGGATCGCGGCTATCCTCTCCATCCACTGGCGTATCAAGTTGTCTCTGCATAATCAACATTCTCTAAGCATGTATTTGGGAAAAGTGCCATGTTATCTGCATATGGATGCTTTGTTTGCTATGTTACTACCTTTCTAGATATGACGCAATGGATAGCTAGCTTCTCAATGTCCAAGTTGGCGTATGCGCTCGGGACGCCGCACAATGTAGTAAATGAGCGCACCAACGAAATGCACAAAAATGATGACGAGCAACCATATGATTTTATCATTGCCACCAGAAGGCTCGTTTACGGCGCAGTCCACGATAGCCCAGATCCAGAAAATGCTACTTATAATCGCAATAAGTGTGATACCACAGAAAAAAAGTGGTAATAGACTAAATACTGCTATTCCCATGTACAAACTCCTTGCTTCGTGTCCTATTTCTCTGCTCATATGCTTATTCCTACGAATAAAAACGTAAATCGTGGCACTTTATACAACGATGCACACTAAATTAGCTATATGCTTTCTACCGCTCCCACAAGTCCCAGTAATTTGCTCATTATGATACATGATGGTATCATGAATGCCAAGAAAACCCTCTGTTGAAGTGTGTGGACCACTGCTAGAGGCTAACGGATCAGTAACTCCTCAGTTAATCAGGTGCACGGGGCGAAGCCAGCGCTGAGGGGTGGCCTGGCCTCTGTATATATTTGTAGACACGCTCTCAGAGGTTATTTTTGACATATGTTATCCTGCTCATTTCTCTACTTATTATCCCTGGCTCTATGCGATTGGGTATAATAGCTTCATGAGAACGGAGGGAAGGAACAACGAACACTGTAGATTTCTCAATCTGGTTGAATGTTGGTTGCTATGGTGGGTTAGCATGCTGTATCATCGCTATCAGCGCTAATACGCTCAATACCGTTGTACGGCGGCGCGGTACAACGCGACAACTTATCTGGAAGATGATTCTCTGCGTTCTTTCGGCTGTGTTGCTTCTTCCTGCTATTATCTGGTTTTCTCTACATCTCGGCGTCAAGCAAGTAGCGCTTACACCA
This sequence comes from uncultured Chloroflexia bacterium, assembly GCA_963802635.1. Taxonomy (GTDB): domain Bacteria; phylum Chloroflexota; class Ktedonobacteria; order Ktedonobacterales; family Ktedonobacteraceae; genus CAVTLG01. Next base: position 451,961 of record CAWDJJ010000003.1, read on the forward strand.
CTAGGGATTGTAGGGGTGCTTTGTTATGTCGCATTTTTTGGTTGGTTACTTCCTTTGAGTGTAACAGTTGTCTATTGTCTCTTCGCACCACTACGTCCTTTAACCGCTGCATTCAGTTCGCCTGACCACAGGCAAAGCATGGACCCTAACAGCAAGCGCATACTCCAGCCGCCGCGCTACCAGCCAGGCCAGAGGTTCCGCTGGCCTTCGACGAGGATACGCCCTGGGGTTGGATTGAGTACCGCAGTGGGAATTTTCAAGGCCAGCGCCTCGCTCTTCAAGCGCATTGTCGCGACACTGGGACGTGACGAAAACTGCGACATCTGGCTGGATGATGATATGGCTTCACGCCACCACGCGGAACTAGCATGGGATCACGAGCATGTCTGCCTGACTGATTGCGATAGTTTGAATGGCGTGCTGCTGAATGGTCAACGTATACATGGTACTGTATTGCTCAACACAGATGACCAGTTCGAGATTGGTGCACAGCGCTTTGCTTTCATGCTAGCTGAGCGAAGAGAAGTTCTGACAGAAGGGTATGATCCGCTTGCCAATCATACGTGGCGCTCCTCGTTGGATTTGCAAAGCAACGTGCTGCCTGCTACCAGGCCACTGATAGACTATAACGCAACGATTGCTCAGCAGCCGACTGAAACAATAGGGCAACAGCAGGTGGAGGTGGCACAACAGGGTCAATCCACGCCTTCACTGCCCGCACGTATGGGTATAGTATTCATCCGCAATGGAGAACTGGTGAGCCAGCGTTTCACCTTGGAGCGGTCCGTATCTTCGGTGGGACGTGACACAGCATGTGATCTCTCGATCAACGATGCTTCGATTTCACGCCTGCACGCCCAGTTTTTACGTCAGGCTGATGGCGATTATGTGCAAGATTTGACCGGTCGCAATGGTATAACCGTCAATGGTGAACCATTGCATACATACCAATTATTGAAACAGGGTGATAGTATTTGCATAGGAAATATTCATCTGGAGTATATAGTGGTGTATGCGGAGCAAATGACTCCACCCGTGAAAAACGTCACGCCATTGCCACCGGTATTCTCAAAATCGTTGAGCGGACCAGTGCCATTGAGATTGCCAAGTAGGCCGAAGGGGCAGTGAAGGTAATGCAATTTTGCCATCTATATGTTACAATGGAAACGTGGTGAGGGAAAATTCCCGTCAGTAAGTAGTACCAAAGCCCCCGGTCCCGTTCCGCCTCCCGGATGCTGAGAAATCACTATCTGATAACCACCGGAAGATGTATCGCTCTGTCAGCCACGGTAGCACAGCATATATCTACGTCTATTCTATTCAAACTCTACTTTGGAGTCGTAAACGTCTAAGCGGAACGAGAGTTATTGAAGAAGGGGAATATCCATCCATGATGTTTAACGAGGGCTACCGGGATCGCATTCTTGTCTGCCGAGATTGTGGCAATGAGTTCACATTTACTGCTGGTGAGCAGGAGTTTTATGCATCCAAAGGCCTCACGAATTCTCCCGGTCGATGCCCAGGCTGTCGTGCAGCACGTCGTGGTAGTCAACTGTCCAGTGCTCCACGGACTCCGCGTGGAGAGCAGTATGATGCAACATGCGCCGCATGTGGTCGCCCCACCACAGTGCCATTTATGCCTCGTGAAGATCGTCCCGTCTATTGCAGTGATTGTTTTCAGTCCCAGCGTGCCTCCCGTCCTCGTCGTGATGACTCTCGCAGCTACAGCAATAGCTACAGTGATAGCTATGGTCGGGGTCGTGATCGCCGAGATAGTGGTCGTGATCGCCGCGACCGCTGGTAAGTCTTTGTAGATAGCCAGAGATAAACTGGGGCAGGTGGAGATAGCGCAAGCCAGATATCCTCTTCCCCAGACCCGCTACTTGCTGATCAAATGAGGAATTTTCTGCTCTGAGTGTGGTATACTGACGAGGCAATTGCACACTAGTATCCTCACGACGGAGGTTTTTTATTCGATGACGCTCACTGATGCAGGCCGATGGCCGCAATACACATATGTGATTCCTCATATTTATACAAAAGCAAAAGTACGTATTATTGGCTTGGGTACCTATACTCCTGGTGGCATTATCACGAACGATTTTTTTGCTTATATCTCGACGCGTCTCGGTAATCCGCGCCATGCAGAGGATCTGGAACGTGTGACGGGATTGACGACGCGTCATGTACGTACGAGCACGCTTGAACTGTGTCGTCAGATAGCGGGACCGGATGCTCCCGGTTTGATTGATGATCCTGCTGCACCGCGCGAAGAGTCGCTGGTCGATATGGCAGTGATTGCGGCACAACGAGCGTTGGCGAGTGCGGGTCGCTCTGCAGCCGAGATTGATACCGTGATTGGTGCTTCTTCCTCAGATAACGATGCATTTCCTACCGTCGCGGGCCTGGTACAGTTACGCCTGGGCCTGGGACCTGTACGCGCGACGATGCTGAAAGGGGCTTGTGCCTGTCAGACGGAAGGCTTTCAAGTCTGCGCTGAGGTTTTGGCGGCCAGCTCTGCCCGACTGGTCCTGATGGTGACAACTGAAGGTCTCTTGCCTAATATCATGAATGTGCTGGATTGGAAGACAAGTTCGCTCTTTGGTGAAGGTGCTTCGGCCTTCTTATTAGAACGCTGTGATGAAGATTCCTATGTGATAAATGGTTCTGATGCTCATCAGGCGCAATCGCTTTTCTACCAGACACCTTTGCGTAAAGATACGGTTGAGATGGCAGAAGTTGACATGAAAATGAGGCAACTGTATAAAACTGGTCAAGGAGCAGAACTCAACCAGATGTTGTCACAATACATGGTGGGTTACGCAAAAATGAATGGGAAAGAAGTGTTTCGCGAGGCTCCTCGCGCGATGGCTGAATCTGTCGACGCACTATGCCGCCATGCCGGTCTGAGCTACAATGAACTAAGCCATATTGTACCCCACCAGGCAAATTCACGTATTACGCGTCGTATGGGTGAATTGCTCATCAACGATTATGGCTGGCCGACTGCGACAATGGAGAAGCTGGTAGATAATTTTCGCTGTTATGGCAATCTATCGAACGCCAGTATTGGTACTGCTTTACGCGAATTGTTGCACCATGAACAACTTCGTGATGGCGAATGGATGGCTTTGCCCGCTGTTGGTGGTGGTATGAACTACGGTTGCTGGCTATTGCGTTACCATGCATTGAAACATCCAGACCTCGCCTGATGAAAATCCGTGCCTTGATTACTCGCTTGTCAATGATTAGACCAGCCCACGTTCAAAGCTATAATAAGGTGCATGATCTGATATGTACTCAACTCCGTTGAAGGCATCATGCACCAGAACGAGATCGGGCACGTAGGCGCGTATGCTATCCAACTTCATTTCAGCTACGCGACGACGCAAATCATAAGCAATCAAGCTGATGGAGTCGCTGGTGGTACCGTCAATATAACCAACCGAGAGGGAACGTTGCTGTTGAAGCTTCTGCTGCTCCACAATAGCCAGTCCATCAAGACGCTCCCAACGGCGCAAGAGATAGACCTGTTGCTGCGTTACGTACTTTTCTAGTAGCTCTGCTGTAATGGGGTAGCCTTTAAACTCTCTATAATAAAGACCTCCCGTGAGAGGAAAAACGTTGGAAGCGTTCAAGTAATCAATAATATGGTCGAGGTCGTCTAGCGTTGCTAACTGTGTTCTCTGGCTAGCAGATGGTCTGGATGATGTGATCATTGGAGGCGCTGTATAGAACAGGAAGGCTCCTACTTTCTGCATGTGCATACTGGCATAGAGCTGTATAGAAACAGTGTTCACTGCTTCGACGGCGAGTCGTATAGAGATGGCACCGCGCTGCATCGCTTCTACCATCACCGTCTCGCTGAGTGCTCGACCAATACCCTGACGACGGTACGCTGGATTGACACGTAGCCCTTGTAACCATGCGTCGATCTGCGTTAGCATTTGTAAGAAAATCATGCCCACTGGCTGCTCGTCTATCGTTGCGATAAATAACTGACCAGCGGGATCGTTTAGCCAATCATCCCAGATGCGATCAATATAGTCGCCCCAGCTCCAGGTGTTCACGCAGAACTGCACAATCTCGTCCCGATCCTCTGCTCGCGCGGGACGAATTGTGACTTGTGACATGTGTAGATCTTTCTCCTTCCTCCGCTGAAATTGTACTTGAAGAAGCAGACATGTACAGAAATACAGGCCATCATTTCAAATGTGGCCTGTATTTCTTTGGCTTTCAATCTCTCTTTAGAGATCCTGGTTTTGTTGGCTGTTACGCTTGCGTGTTTGTTTACGACGTGTTGTAGTCGATCCGTTTGTTGTATTATCGCTCTCCGCATGCTGTGAATCATCATCATGTTGCATTGTGTTGGTTGCTTCAGCGCTTGAGGCTGTGCTCTGCTCTTCAGTGCTAGGAGGTGTAGTCTCGTCTGTTGCTGGCTCTACTTCATGCGGTGTTTCCGTGCTAGCCTGCTCCTCCTGTACTACGTAGGCGTCAGCATCCGGCGTAACTTCTCTGTGATTTTCCAGCGGTGATAGTGTTGTCGGATCAACTATGTTGACTACAGCATCGAGTTCGTATGAACGATTGAAGATATCAGCGAGATTATTGGCCGGCAACGAGGTGGCAGTTTCTATTGTTGACATATTAGTCTGGTCGTCTGATTGGTTAGCAGCACGTTCGTCATTCTGAGACTCGGTGGATGAATGCATTTGCGCAAGCTTTTCTTCCAATTCTCTGACATGCGTTTTATTCGCATCCACGTTAGCGTGTGCTTTGGCAAGCTTCTGCTCTGCCTGGCGTAGTGCTTTTTGGGCCTGTTCTAAGCGGAGCTGTAATTTTGCTTCGCGTTTGGCTTGCTTTTTGCGCTGTTTCTTGTTCCCATCCTGTGCCGTAGTGTTTGCATCTTCCGTAGACGTTTTTGCCATAGTTACTCCCCTATCTAATGGCTACAATGCTGCTGTTGCAATAAAAGGTATGTGTATGGTATGTCCACGCATTATTGCCAGCCGCTGTCTCAAAGGGTCCTTTCCTCTTATTTTACTGTATTTCAGGTGGTCTGATTGGCTCGTCTGGTAGAGGCGTCGGGGCAATGGTTGCACCACTTTGCACTTTTTGTTGGGTGGTGGCTAACGGCGCGCCTGTCTCCTCCATGATCGCGTGAAGTTGCTTGACGTCAATCGTTTCGTGCCGTCGCAGCTCTTGGGCTATGCGATCCAGTGTTGGGCGATAGGTCGTCAGCAATTCGATTGATTGGTTGTAGCAGGTACGTACAATCCGATCAACCTCCTCGTCGATCAGCTCGGCGGTTTCCTCGCTATAATCGGAAGGTGCACCAGTATCGCCACCGCCCGCAAAAGGATTTCACGGGAACTAAACGAGATGGTCCCAAGACGCTCACTCATGCCCCAGCGGGCGACCATCTGGCGCGCGATCTGCGTAACGCGTTGTAGATCGTTCTCTGCGCCGGTAGTCACTCTATTGAACACGACTTTTTCGGCTGCTCGTCCGCCGAGTGCAGTGATGAGGCGTGCCAGCAGATATTCCTTTGAATAATTGTAACGATCATCCAATGGTGTGTACATTGTCACACCTAGCGCCTGACCACGTGGTACAATTGTCACCTTTGTTACTGGATCGCTGCCTTCAAGCAAAAGACCGGTGAGCGCGTGTCCACCTTCGTGGTAAGCGGTAACATTCAGGTCTTCATCGCTAAGCACCAGGGGTCGCTCAGCTCCGAGAAGAATTTTATCCAGAGCTTCGTCGAAGCAGCGCTGGTTGACTGCATCCAGATTACGACGTGCGGCCAGTAAGGCGGCCTCATTCACCAGATTTGCAAGATCGGCTCCAACCATGCCGGTGGTCGAACGCGCTACGGCGGTCAGGTCTACATCGGAATCAAGCGGTACCTTGCGTGAATGGATCTTGAGAATAGCCAGGCGGCCATTCCAATCCGGGCGGTCGACTGTCACGCGGCGATCAAAACGCCCAGGCCGCAGAAGTGCCTGATCGAGTCCATCGGGGCGGTTGGTCGCGGCAATCACCACTACAGCCTGACGATTATCAAAGCCATCCATTTCCACCAGGAGTTGGTTTAACGTTTGCTCACGCTCATCATTTGTATTGATACTGGAACCACGCTGTCGACCGACGGCATCAATTTCGTCGATAAAGATGATGCTGGGTGAAGCTTTCTTCGCCTGATCAAACAGATCGCGTACACGGCTGGCACCGACACCAACCAGCACTTCGACAAATTCGGAACCGGACATCGAGAAGAATGGCACACCCGCTTCACCTGCAACTGCACGGGCCAGCAGCGTTTTGCCGGTTCCCGGAGGGCCTACCAGCAGGACACCGCGGGGAATTTTGCCACCGAGCCGCTGAAACTTTTGGGGAGTCTTAAGAAACTCAACCACCTCTTGCAGCTCATATTTTGACTCGTCCACACCGGCCACATCAGCGAACGTTGTGCTCGGACGATCCTCAAGGATCAGCTTGGCGCGGCTCTTGCCGAAGCTGAAAATACCTTGCTGACCCTGTGTAGCCCTTCTGCTGAAGAAGATCACCAGTCCGATCAGGAAGACCCATGGCAGGAGATCAATCAAGATGGTAAACCAGAGGCTGTTGTCGGGTGGCGGCGTATATGTTACTGTCGCACCACTACTATTGAGTAACTGTACTAACTGCGTATCGCCAGTAGGTAGTTGATACACCTGATAATTTACCGGCCCACCAGGATTTGATTTGAGCGTACCAGTAATGTCTGTGGTGCCATTAATGCTGGCGGTTGCCACGTTTCTTTGACTAATTTCCTGGTAAAACTTGCTATATGTGAGTTGAGTGGTCTTTGGCGTATTGTTACTGCTGTTGCTCGTCGTAATGAAATTGTATATGTACACGGCAAGCATGATCCCAACAATCAGCAATAACCATTTATTGAGACTATTCGATGGTCGTTGTTGAGGACTCTGCCCGTTATTGGGCCTACCAGTAGGACCAGGACGATTTGGCTGCCTGTCATTGTTATTTTGTAGCCAGTCTTGATTACCCGGCTGTCTATTCATTGCAATTACCTGCTTTCTCGGCCTCCAACATGCCTCGCCCGTCGAAATACGAATGCGAAAAGGAATCTTATGGGCCATGGTATGGAACATCCCTTATTATATCTCACAGTTAGCAGAAATGCATCACTGCGAAGGTGCTTATTTTTCTTTGATATGTGCATATACGTATGGTCTAATCGCAATGTTACACTGGTGGTTATATTGCCTTGATATTAACCAGGCTATTTTTCTCCAATTGTAATATAGACTTCCCAGCGACGGCTGCGAACACGCTCTGAACGACGATGAAGCCCACATTGTTCGATGGGTATGAGGAGTCCGAAGTGTGCATCAGGTAATGTATCCGTCGTAATGTCTGATGCTGTATGTTGACTGTACGCCGCTGGCGTAGCGGGGAGGCGCTGTCGCGTGGAACCAAAGAGCACGCCAGGACCATAGACCAGTATATGCAGTAGGAGCAGCAGTGGCTGTAGGTAGCCTATGGGAAGTAGATTCGCGCCTTCAACGATAATTACACGTCCACCCGGTCGCAAGACCCGCTCGACTTCAGAGAGCGTATCGGGATCGTAGATGTACTCGGAGGGAAACGTACTGACAACGCTATCAAATGAGCTAGCAGGGAAAGGCAAATGCTGAGCTGATCCCTGTATGATCCCTGTTGCTTGCCCTTGTTGACGCCGATTGAGCGTATCTCGTGCGGCGGCGACCATTTGTGGCGAGTGCTCGACCGCCTGACAATTGTAACCAACTGCTAGCATATCCGCTTGCAGATCTCCCAGTCCGCAGCCCAACTCTAACACGTCGTGCCCGTGGAGGCGTGGCAATACTAGACGTTGCCAGATCCGCCATTGACCGGCGAAAGGCACTGTACTGGCAAAGCGGTAGAGATACCGATTTTTATAAAGTGTTTCAAATAGCCATTTACGTAGTCGAGGTGTCATGGTGGGCTAGCTTTCCGCATACAGTTTATATTGCCTTGCATTCAGATGGGTATTATAAGGGCCAGGTAGATCATGCCTTGTTCTTCTCTTTAGATACAGATCTGGAAAACAAGAGCGCAAGCTACCTGACCCCTATACAATGCTTTTGTCTATCAGTATGAGCGATAGTGCAATGCTCATCTTGGCACGCTACCAGAGATTTAACGGCTCTGAACCTCTTCAGAGGTAAGGAGGTCGTCAATCAAACCATACTCAACAGCCTGCGGAGCTGTGAGATAGTAGTTACGATCCGAGTCCTGCATAATGCGCTCTATCGTCTGGCCGGTATGCTTGGCGAGAATATCGTACAAGTTGCGACGTAAACGCAGGATTTCGCGTGCGGTGATCTCGATATCGGTTGCCTGACCTTCTGCTCCACCGAGCGGTTGGTGAATCAGAATCGTAGAGTTGGGTAGTGCATAGCGCTTGCCATGCTCGCCTGCCGCCAGGAGTACAGCACCCATGCTCATCGCCATGCCCATGCACACTGTAGAGACATCTGGACGCAGCCACTGCATCGTGTCATAGATGGCAAGACCTGCGTAGATGACACCACCAGGGCTATTGATATACATGTTGATGTCTTTGGTCGCATCTTCGCTCTGAAGGTAAAGTAATTGACCGACGACGCTGTTAGCAACCATGTCATCAATCTGTGTACCGATGAAGATGATGCGCTCCTTCAACAAGCGTGAGAAAAGATCCCAGCCAACGGTACCTCGTGGGGTGGTCTCGACGACGTTAGGGATGATACCCCGTGGCTCCAGGAACTCGCGCGATTCCTTGGTCCACTTGGGGTCACGCGGGTTAAAACTGGTCATATATGCTCCTTATCGATCTATCACGATTTTCTCTTTTTCACAAGATAAATCGTTGGTAAAAATGAATGTGCAGAGGAAACCCACAAATGGGGAACGTTTACTGCTAATGATAGCACTTGCAAGGTGCGAGTGCAAGAAAACTCAGCCTGTGTACGTTTTTTTCGTAGAGAGTAGTCTGCTTTCCCTGACGTACGGATACCCTTCTGGTTTAGCAGCTTACTCTCTTCTCCATCCTCGCTAGCGCCTTTTGGGCTGGTTAGGACGGTAATCACGTGCGCGATCAAGGTTGACGGTTGTAACTAGTCCGTTATCCGTCAGGCGGGAGCGGATACGCTCATCTATACCTTGTAAGCCTCTGGGATTCGCCGTAATGACGGTGGGCAAGCCCATATTGTAGCGGTGGTTGAGCAGTTGGAAGAGCTTCTCGTTGGCCCAGGGAGAACTCTGCTGCGCGCCCAGGTCGTTGAGCACCAGGAGGTCAGCGCCGCGCATTTTTGAGAACAACTGGTCATAGACTTCAGTCGCGGTCGGCGCAAAGGCTGCTCGCAGGTGATCAAGCAAGTCAGGCACGGCTTCAAAGAGTACAGTTGCTCCGTTGTCAAGGCTCTGATTGGCAATGGCAGCAGCCAGGTGGGTCTTACCACAACCATTGGGGCCAATCAGCAACAGCCAGCCGTAAGGATTTTCGGCGAAATTGAGCGAGGCTTGACAGGCTTCCTGCACACCAGGAACACGCGAATTAAATGTTTTGAAGCTTTGATTATGAAAAGCATCAAGATTGGACATGTCTCGCAATTGTTGACGGCGCTTGTCTTTTTTCTCCGCCTCTTTACATATACATGCAATAGGCTTACCGAAGTTGGGGTATCCAAAGGGGACGTCGGCTCGCAGATAGCCTGCACCTCTGCACCTGGAGCAGACTTGCCTGGGTGGCTGTAAAGGCGGTAACGGCTGCTGAGACATATCTCGCGTGACTGCCAGACGCTGCGGCTTTGCCATTGGCTCCGCCTCTTGCGCGATATATTCGCGCCCACGCCGCATATCGGCTATAACTTGCGGATTTAACGGTTGCGTCGTGCGGCGATAATGCTGCATGTCCTGCGTACGGCTTTGTGGCGCAGGTGTCTGTGGATTCGGAACGGTCATGGGCATACGCATATCACGCAAGTCTCGCGTGACACGTGCTTGTGTATGCGGCTCGGCATCAGAGACCAACCTTTCACGGTAGATGGGCGCATAATTCGTTCTGGGTTCTGCCACGATACCGCCGTCTGTTTGTTTATAAGAAAGCAGATCTTTTCCGCCTTGCTCCCAATCGCCATAGCCCATGGCGACAGCATCTTCGTTGTCCTCTTCCCACTCATCAATCACATCCGCGTGTGGACCAGCCGCGTAGTTGTCGGCATAATAATCGTTAGCTGGCCGTGACTGTGGAGGTGGCGTGTAGAATGCACCTGGCTGAGAACGAGGCGTCACTGCGTTATCTGTAACGGGACGTCGCTGCATATGTTCCTGGTTGTAACTATCATAGGTCGTTGGCTGAGAGACCGGTTCATGATGATAAGGATTGTAAGGACGCCGCTCATAGCGGCTGGGATATCCAGCCTCCCTTTGTTCATGGGGACCCATTGCGCCGCGCCTCATAGGTACCTGAGCGTTGTATTGAGGTTGACCCAGGCGCGCTCTTTGTTCTGGCAGTGGCCGACGCGAAACAGGTTGTGGTGATTGTGCGCCGCGCTGTCCCGGCTGCGAGACCCCTTGAGAAGATCGCTGCTCAGGTGGCAGTTGACGCCGCTGTGCTGTCCTTCCCATGATGTCGTTCAAGCGTTCCATTGTTGCCGACCTTCCGTTTTCCAGCGCCGTAGAATAGCGCTAATGTAACTCCATTTTCGTATGTTATGTTGTATAGCTTCGCGAAATGCGGCCTCGATCCATTCCGCTGGATACTGCTCCGCAGCGTCCCTGAGATCTTCTGCGATTAATGGTGATAAAAGTCCGATATTCTGCTCATATAAGACAAAAATATTGGGCCGTTCAATCTCGACTTGTATATTTCGGGTATTATCGTATCCATTAGTTTTAGCATACACTCCTCCCGCAATAGCCTTTTCTTGCTCCTGAATGCCCTGCTGCTCTTCATCGTTTGTGAGCAAACGCACAGGAACCATTTCCCCTCCTTCTAATTCTGTGACGACCTTGCGACTGCGTGCGGTATTGAAGAAATACCAGCTAATGATCTCAGGTTCGTCTTTGCCTATCGTAATCTGTTTCAGGTGTATCCTGAGTAGCGTGCCGCGTACAATTGCCTGTTCCAGTCCCTGGCGCAGGCGTTCCTCTGCCGGGCGCGGATCTCCTCTGCGCTTGAGACTGCGCAGTAAGATCTGATCGCTCTGCAACTCGTGATCACTCACACAACGCGGGTTGCCCTGTTTTTTTGCCAGTAGCCAGAAGATATGCAGCGTCACTTTCAGTTCGGCGCTATCCTCGATCTCTGGCAAGAGTTGCGTGAAAAAAACCTCTGGAATTGGTACATAAGGATTTTTCCCCGCTGGAAAACCGGTAAAGCCAGTCATAGTTGTCCACCCCCATTATTTTTTATTCTTCTGTTGGCGGTGAGACTTCCAGATCGCTAAAGCGGGTCTGGTTGGCCTGGAAATAGAGACTTACTTCGCCAACGGGACCATTGCGGTGCTTGGCGATAATGATATCGGCGATATTTTTGCGTTCGGTATCTGGGTTATAGACGTCTTCTCTATAAATAAACATTACAATGTCCGCATCCTGCTCTATACTATTATGTACGATAATATCATCAGCAATAAAATTATGCGCTTCTTCTACTGTGAGGTCGTAGACTTCGGCTTCACCATCGGGTTCGATAGAGAGTATTTTATCCCAATAGACGTCACTCAGAGCTAAATTTGTCAGTTGCTCACACGCTACAACCTGGGCCAATTTTGCGGTACGATCACGGCTCAAGTTTTGTTTGTAAAGACTGGTACCGCAATAGGCATTCCCTAGAGATGCTTGCATCTGGCGGGTTGTTAGACCTGTGGCTTGCATGGCTAACTCATCGTCACTCATGGTTACTTGTGTAGGACCTGAGAGATGTCGTGGCAATGCAATACGTTCATCTTTGGCAACCTCATCTAATCGCTTCCAGCCGTGAATGGTCAAAAATTTATGATTTGCGGTAGCTCGAATGCTACGGCCAAGACGCGTTGTCATTTTATAGATAAGCTTACGTCCGGTCGTAAATGCATGTGTAACCTTGTGTGGCTCAAGCTGCCACGTTGCTGTGTTCAGCGCGAGTACATTGAAATTACTCTTGCCTACAAGCTGCTCGATGGGTCGGTACAAACCTTCATCTGGTAAATAAATGGGTGTGTTGCCAGCTAAGCAACCACTTTCACGCAGGTCTGAGAGTTGTGGCACTTTTGATTGTCTACTCTCAACCGCTCGTGAGAGCTGCGCGAGCGCCATCACCGGCACATCGAGTTCGCGCGCCAGCCCTTTCAAGTTTCGGCTAATCTCCGAGATCTCCTGAACACGATTCTCATTGCGCTTGCCGCCTACCGTTGATTGCATCAACTGTAAATAGTCCACAATGATCATATCGACGCCCTGTTCAGCTTGCAAGCGTCGTGCCTTACTACGCATTTCCATCGTAGAAATGCCTGCCGTATCGTCGATCCAGATATTGGCTTCGGCCAACGTGCCCATCGCATAGACGATACGCTCCCACTCGTCATCTTCAATCCAGCCTGTGCGCAGGCGCTGCTGGTCGATGCCTGCGTCCATTGAGAGAAGGCGTTGTACTAACTGCTCTTTACTCATTTCCAGGCTGAAAACTGCTATCGATTGTTTATGCTTCACTGCCGCGTTATGCGCCAGGCTAAGAGCCAGTGATGTATTATGCACAAAGACATCCTGGGCTATGAAATTAGCGCCATCAGGGACGGTCAAGTCATAGACCTGGTGTTCACCTATCGGCTCAATGGAAACAATTTTGTCCCAATAGACATCCTGGCTAGCTGCTAGGCGTAGAGATGTGTCTTGTAGTATCTCCGCATAAGCGGCCAGGCGATAACGAGGAATTCCGCGCCTTGCATGAGGATTGTATCCAGCATATTTTCCATATTTAGCGGTTTCTCCACTTCTACGTGCCAGCTCTATCAATGCTATGCCATCACGCTGCGCACCGTCGCGTATAATTTGCCAGGCTTCTTGGGGCGCGTGTCCTAAATTGCCCAGGCGGGAAGAGATAACATGTTCGTATGCAGCAAAACGCAGCTTTTTTTCGCCGATCCAGCCAATCTCATCCTGATATTTTTTTATACCTTCGGGATTTGTCAGTGCGACTCGCCATGCGTTGTTAGATGAAGTTTTAGCATAATGAGCTATGATACCAAAACGGATGAATGCATGTTGAACATCGGCTGCTAGTTGCTGGGAAGCAACTGTAAATTCAATGCGTGGACAACCTGCCTGCGTCGCGTAAATACTGCCGTCACAACTCATGAGTGCGCGCAAAAATTCTGCTAGATAGCGACGGCTCCACTGCCAGACGCAAGATGGAAAATACTTGTCTTGCGCATACTTGCCCATCATCCCCAGTTCTTTAAGCCATACCGTTACCGGATTGGCGGGTAAGATAGCGATACCTCTCTGTGTGTAAGGCTGTTTCTGCTGGGCAACGGTATAGGTAATCTTCTCCTGTCGGAGTGCGCATGCAGGGTAATACGTTGCAATAATCTGTTTGAAGTCCTCTACAATAACTGGATCTGTATTGGTAAAAGCTGGCGAATTTCTTGTCAAGCCACCTTCTGCTATAAAGTAGGCCAGCAGCCGTACTTTCTCTAGCGGCCAGCTTTCGTCTCCGCCAAATGCGGGGACAGCTGTAGGGACGGCAATGCATTGTCCGATCTGCAAATCATACAGTGGTTGCCAGCCGTTAATGGTGAGAAATGGATGGTGGCCTGTTACCTCTACAGTGCGACCAGTATGTGTTCGTACACGATAGCAAGGCTGTATGCCGCTATCTACCCAGTTACTAACCGCTGCCGTTTGAACTTTACCCTCGTTAGAGAGTGAGTAGACTGTTGGTAACTGACGCTGCACATACTCTTCAATCGTTTTTCTCTCGCCAGTGGTCGGATTATCTATCAATGTGCTAGCTGTCAGGCATTTTCCCACGGCAGGCCGGGCTGCTAAAATAATCAAATCGGAGCGTTGCAAGCCGCCGGTCAAGCGATCCAGGTCAGTAAAGCCAGTCGGAACGCCTACGATGGCACCGCGCCGCTCGTGGAGCTGATCAAGCTTTGCCATATAGTCGGCTAACAGGTCGCGCATGGCCGTGAAGTCGGCGCGTGCGTGGCGTTGTGTGATGCCAAAAATAAGTTGCTCAGCTTTATCCAGAGCAATGTCAGCATCACTTTCTTCATAGGCCGTCGCCGCGATCTGGCCCGCAGCATGAATGAGACGGCGCAGAATAGCCGTACGCTCGACGATACGCCCATAATATTCGACATTCCCGCTCGTTGGTACCTGATTGATCAGCGAAGTGATGTAGCTAGGCCCCCCCACTTCTTCTAGCTTGTTCCTGCCAGCCAGTTCATCGCAGATCGTAATAAAGTCTGCCGGTTCATGCTGCTCATAGAGTTGGAGGATCGTCTCGTAAATTGTGCGATGGGCATCACGATAGAAATCCTCTGGCTGCAAGAAATCTGCCACCTGCACAATCGCCTCAGGATCGATAATGATACTGCCAAGCACGCCACACTCGGCTTCTATATTCTGCGGTAATAGTTTTTCCACTTCATCGACTCCAGCATCTACAAGACTTATTATATCTGCCTACATGCACACAGCAGAAATAGCGTGACATTGCTGCATGCCACAGTGTCGGGCAATTGATTGCTTAGTACATGCGTAACTTAGTTTTAAGGACCGCGAGTATGTGCAATCTGCCAGCTCAATTGCTCCTATGACCTGTCTAGCGGCAAGAAGCATTATAGCATATACTTGTACATACGTTCGCGCTCTGCTTTTTGTGCGTCACGTAGGGGACAAGGGGATTGCTCTCCAAAAATCTCGTGTGCACAAAGTGTAACGAATATTGCGACTGAAATCAAATCATCATGATGGCTCTGCTCTGTGGATATGTGGATATGTTCACTGTCTGGCACAAGCGTATGATGAGCTTGAATAGCACCGAAAGCAAATTTTTCCTCCACTTATCCACCGCGTAACGGGAGTTATCCCCACTTATCCACAGAGTTATCCACGTACTTATCCACCAGAAATTGGTCATGTCTCTGAAAAAATGCCATAAAAATTTGTTGTGAGGGGGGAAGCATAGGCTAGATACCTATGGGTATTAGGTCTTGACCCAAATAGGTAGGAGGTTTATTATAGACGAATAAATACACGGGTTCCGAGTTGGTCGTGTAAAAAGAAGGAGCATCGATACATATACTATGCCAAAGACGACAAAACGCGAAGCGACGAAACGTGCGGCGCGAGTTGCCAGAGCTCATGCGACTGAGTTATCAAAATTGGAGGTCAAAGACCCGCAAGAACGTCGGCGCTCTCCTGGTTACAGGTCCCCGGCTCGTGGTATTGCGCGCTATCCGTGGGCTTCGGCAATTGTGTTGTGCCTCATTCTTGGAGGCGTGTTTTATTTATACTATCAGCATCTTGGGCCGTTTGCGCCTCGTCCGAAGGTCTCGGCCACGCCGACAGTCGCGCCAATTGCTACCGTAGCGGCTGCACAGTCGCCTTGCAACAGTGCGACTATCCTGGCAAAAATAACCAA
Organism: uncultured Chloroflexia bacterium; assembly: GCA_963802635.1. GTDB lineage: Bacteria > Chloroflexota > Ktedonobacteria > Ktedonobacterales > Ktedonobacteraceae > CAVTLG01. Next base: position 467,646 of record CAWDJJ010000003.1, read on the forward strand.
AACGTCGCCAGCCCCTACGGCTGCAGATGTTAAAGCGATCAAGCATACCTACACGAAAGCCAGTCAGGTTATCCAGGATAACAAATTGTATTGTGCGGGTATTAACACCAATCGTGGCCTGATTGTCCTTGAACTAAATCCGAGCGAAGCACCTATCACCGTCAATAATTTTGTCTTCCTGGCTGAGAACCACTTCTACGATGGATTGACCTTCAATCGCGTTATTCCAGATACCAGCCAATACTCAGGACAAATTCATATCGTGCAGGGCGGTGATCCAACCGGTACTGGAAGCGGTGGACCTGGCTATAAGTTTAAAGACGAGACCGTCAAGGGTGGCTATACGGCGGGTACAGTTGCCATGGCGAACGCTGGTACCAATACAAATGGGAGCCAGTTTTTCATCAATATTACCGATAACAGCAAGCTTCTGGCGAAAAGCTATAATCTTTTTGGGCGTGTTGTGAAGGGTATGAATGTGGTCGAGCAGATACGCGGACCGAACGAGGTACTGTCTTCTGCGAAAAATATCAAACCGGATGTCATGTACTATGTCGTAGTAACTCCAGCGTCTTAAAGGGGTGTTACAATAAAGAGGGCGGCCTGGTGGTCGCCCTTTAGTATTGAGAGGAGAAGTTTCGTGGCGAAACAATACAATAATCCACCAGCGATGGTGATCAATCCACAGAAGAAATATGCAGCGATTTTTCATACAGTGCGTGGCGATATGAAGGTTGAACTGTTTGCAGCTCAGGCTCCGATTACCGTCAACAATTTTGTCTTTCTGGCGCGTGATGGTTTCTACAATGATACGACGTTCCACCGCGTGATTGGCGGCTTTATGGCGCAAGGCGGTGATCCAACTGGCACCGGGACAGGTGGTCCGGGCTATCGCTTCGATGATGAGTCGGGCGCATTGGCGCTGCAGCATAGCGGAGCCGGGATTTTGTCGATGGCGAATGCCGGGCGTAACACGAATGGCTCGCAGTTCTTCATCACCTATGGTCCAACACCACACCTCAATGGGAAGCATGGTGTATTTGGTCGTGTCATCGAAGGTATGAACGTTTTGCAATCCATCCATGAGCGAGATCCACAGCGCTCTCGTCAGCCTGGTGATGCGATACAATCCATCGAGATTATCGAGAGCTAAAAGCTTCTTTGCGATAACTTTGCTCTATGTCTGCCCTGCTCTTCTTCAGCAAAAGGAGTGCAGGGATTTTTTATGGCTAATATTGCCTTGCATTCAGATGAGAAATGTGCTCTGGCACATTTCTAGCAACGAAAGTTGCGTTTCTGAATGCTTATGGGTATAAAATTTGGAATTCTCGCAATCGTTGCTATACTGTGATACAGATCTTTACTTTTCATAATAAGGGAGGAAAAAAGATGTCATTTGAACAAGTATCAGCACCTGGCGCTGTGCCTCGATCTGAACCGTTTTTGTCTGTTGCTCAAGAGAGCAAGCCATTGCGCCTCAAATCAGATGTCAGTAGTCAAGCTATCGTCATTAGCAGTACGTTTGTAAGTATTAAGGATAATGGGGCGAAAGGAGATGGGCGCACTGATGATACTCTGGCAATACAGAATACGATTAATAGTGCATCTCAGGGCGCGACGATCTACTTTCCTCCGGGCATGTATATCATTTCTAGCACAATCCAACTCCAGCACAGTCAAACCTATCTGGGTAGCAGTGACAGTTATTATGGCGCGACCCTGAAACAGGCGAATAACGCCAATCTGGTTGCCCTGATGGCTGTTACCGAATTTATGACCAATGCCAACTACTCGAGTGATCCCGTCCATGTTGCGAATCTCTATTTCGATGGTAATAGCAGCAATAATACGAAGCCGCCAGCTAATGGTGGGCATGGCATCATTTTTATGTCTTCTGATTCTATCATCAGAGAGTGCTGGTTTGTGAACATCTCGTGTACGGCAATTGTCTTCTCTGATGTAAATCTGGCTGGAAACGTCATTATCAACTCTGCTATTGAAAATCACGTGCTCAATTGTAAAGTGAACGTGGCGGGCCAGTATGGCATATGGGTGCGAGATCAGGGCGAAGGAACCTGTACTGATGGCTATATCCGCGATTGTGTCATTAATATGACGACGGATACCAGTATTTTTCTTGAGCGAGGCGCAGGCTGGTTTCTTTCTGGCAATCATGTCTATGACTGTGTAAAGTCTGGTATTGTCGTCAATAATGCCTGGGCCACCAGTATTGTCGCCAACGAAATAGATGGCTATGGCACTGACCCTACTGTCGCTGTTAATTACTATACGGGCATTGGTGTGACGTGTATTGGTCCTCGTCCTACTATCGTCGAAGGCAATATTATTGTGAGTTTCCGAACCTAATCCAAATACGATCTATCAGCACCTTTCTATCAATGGGGGAGCATCGACCGACGCACGTTGTATCGTCACTGGCAATGATATCCTGGGGGGATATGTCAAGACGACCAGTTCAACGCCGATCACGACAGCAGCATCAGCGACTATCGTGGTTGGGAGCGTGACGAATATGTACGTCGGACAACTTCTGACTATTGACGCGGGGAGTACTTACCAGGAAAATGTGACTGTGACTGCTATCAAACAATCAGCCACTGCTGGTGGTAATACGCTGACTGCCAGCTTTAGCAAGCCACATAGCGGCACTTATTCTATTACGAGCAGTACGCCTGTCTCAAACTCACTAGGTATGATCATCCAATCGTTTGGTACGCAGAAAACCAGTGGACAGCCATTTTATGCGCAAGTGGCGCTCAATAGAGCAGATGGTGTTGGGCAAGAGTATTACTGTGATCTTGCTGCCACGACCATTCTGGCACCCAGCCATATGCTTGGGAATGTGCAAAGTGAAGGCGATCTCAGGTTTGCTGGACACATCATTTGTAATGGCCCTAACGCTAGCGTGTCTGTCGGTGCCAATAATGGGACAAATGCTCCTACGCCGACTATCAATGGCAACGACGCGCGGGGTACGATAAACTTTGGTTGTGGCGCAAATGCGGCGGCTGGATTGCAAGTTGATGTAGAATATGTTGCTGCTTATGACCACTATCCGGCGGTGGTCATCGTGCCTGTTAACGCGGCAACCGCGCTGGCAGGAAATATCTGGTATGTCAGCCATATCTCCACGAATGGCTTTAGCATTGCTTCGACTGTAGCTCCGGCCAAAACTGCACAGGCGGCCAATACCTACAGTTTTAGCTATCAGGTTGTTGGTTAGTTTTTCAATCCCATCAGGTCGCTCGTGAAGGGATATGAAAGCATAAGAGGTCAAGCGAAGATATGTCAACAGAGATGAGCGGCTTTCTCGGATATTGCGTAGTTGTTCCTGTTCGTGTATGCTGGCTACATCGTTCATCTGGGACTAGCATTACCTCTGGAGTAGCGCGAATTGGGCACACTATTATTCCTATGCTTGCGTAGTATTGCTTTTGCGCTAGGTGCCATTATTGTTAGTGGCACCTTTGTTTCTGCTTTGCGTACCTTCGTTTTGCCGCGTAGCGCGCCCGATATCATTAACCGCAATGTCTTTATTGGGGTACGTCGCTGCTTTGAATTGCGTAGCCTGCCATTGCGATCCTTTGCGCAGCGGGATCGGGCGATGGAACTGTATGCTCCTGTCTGTCTGATTGCGCTGCTGACTACATGGCTGATCTGTATACAGTTTGGCTACATGTGTATGTACTGGGCGGTAAATACCTCGTCCTGGTATGCTGCTTTCAAAGTGAGTGGTTCGTCCTTATTGACACTGGGTTTTTCGCTCGTTGATAACTTTCCCACTACCGTGCTGACCTTTTCGGAGGCGACCATTGGCCTGATACTGGTTGCATTATTGATTGCCTATCTACCCACCATTTATGCAGCGTTTGCGCGTCGTGAAGAAGCCGTGACTATGCTTGAGGTGCGTGCTGGCTCTCCACCCTCGGCGGTAGAGATGATCATACGCTATCATCGTCTGAGACGCCTGGAGCAGCTCGGAGAGATATGGACGGCCTGGGAGGTCTGGTTCGTCGATATTGAGGAGAGTCATACCTCGTTGGCTGTGCTTGCTTTCTTTCGTTCACCGCAGCCGCATCGTTCCTGGGTGACGGCGGCGGGCACAGTGCTAGATGCGGCTGCGCTGACGCTCTCATCCGTGGATACTCCACATGACACTCAGGCGGACCTCTGTATTCGGGCCGGCTATCTTGCTCTGCGCTATATCTGCGATTTCTTTCGTATCACTTATGATGCCAATCCAGATCCAATGGACCCCACAAGCATTACTCGCGCGGAGTTTACTGCGGCGCTGGATGTCTTAGCTCGAGCTGGTGTGCCGTTGAAGCCTGACCGTGAGCAAGCATGGAGGGATTATAATGGCTGGCGTGTCAATTATGATGCTGTATTGCTCTACCTGGCCGAGCTTACGGTGGCACCTTATGCTCCCTGGTCAGCTGATCGCCAATTGCAGGATGCACCACGCACGGTGTTGCGCTGGCGCAGAGGACGCAGACCCCCAAAGATACGCGAGTGGCTGCCGCCTGCTCAAACATGACTTCTGCTACAAATGCAGCCTTTCTACTGTTTTTATGCCAAATAATCTTTTTGCTATAGCTCCTATTGATTCGATCCAACGACATGTACGTCATTTACGGTCTGGCTATTTGGTTGGCCATTGAGCATAAGCACAGTTGTACTGGTGGAATTCCCATTAGCAGCAAAGGCAATTGTACCACTTATCCCTGTATAAGGATTCTTGCTATCTATCTGACTCAATCCTGTACGTATCTCGTTCGGTGTGATCGCTGCTCCTTTAGCATCTACTAACGCATTCTGATATGCCTGTATATAAGTATTGATGGCATCATACGTGAGAATAGTATCGGTATCAGCTAAGCTGTAGCCATAGGTCCGTAGGTGCTGATAATGGGGATCAAAAGTTTCACTATATGCTTGAAGAAATATATTAGCCTGAGCTGAATTATCCTGTGGCTTGTTCGGATTGATATAAGTAAAGGAGGTAAAATAAAAATTGTGAAAATTGGAATTTTTAGCTGCTGGTGTATAATCTCCTGGAATGAAAAGCGCATCTCCTCCCATTAAGAGCGTTGCTGAATGCTGACTATCAAGATACAGCAGAAGCGTGCTTGCATCACGTGCATAGCCCGCAAAGTAGATCAGATCGGGGTGTGAGCGAAGCGCGTCCTTGACCGCGTTAAGAAGGTCATTATCGTCGCCAATAGCGTATGCTTTGCTGGTAACGCTCTCTCCCTTGAAATTCATCTCGAAGGCATGCGCCAGGCTCTCGCTATATGCGTTACTTTGATCAGCGAAAACTACCACATTTTTGACATGGAGCGTATTCTGGGCATAGGATGCGCCGTAAGCTCCCTGTTGTGTGTCAGAAGGTGGGATACGGAAAAAATAAGGGGATATACCGGTGAGTTCGTCACTTGTTGCTGTAGATGAAAGTATTGGTATCTGCGCGGCTTGTAGTAGAGGAACGGCATCTACTGTTGGTGCACTATTTAAGAAGCCAACAACGCCGATAATTGTATGATCATTGTGTACTACATTGATGATTTGCTTTGCTATGAAAGAAGCATAATCTGCATTGCTGCCAATATTAGCAATAAGGAGATGTAACAGCGGACAGCTCTGCTTTGGACTTTCACACTTTTGATTGTATGCGTGCTGGGCCAGATATGATCCTTGCAGGAGGTCGCGTCCGCCACCACTGAAAATGCCGTTTGTTGGCGTTAAGCTAGTTACAACGACAAGCGTGATATAGGGACGCCTGGTTTGTAGTACATGCAGGTCTTCTTGATAGATCAGTGGTTCAGCGTCTGCTGTGGTTGCGTTGTAAGCAGCTTGCCAGTAGTATATGGCATCTGATATATCGTGAGCTTGTTGTGCGCTGGCTGCGAGATTTTTGTCGCCACTATTTGTGGACCCTTGTCCAGTGTCGAAGACATATGAGCCATCGCTTACGCCGATGCTCTCTTGTCCACATGCTGCTGCTGTTTCTGTGATGCCGATAGTGGATGGTGGTACTTGTCCAGCCAGGCAAGGAGCTTGCAGGTACTGGTAGGATTGAAAGAAGCCAATCGATGTTAATGTTACCGATAAGATGATGACGGTGAGTAGTAAAGCTGGTAGTCCGAAGCGCTTGCGCCACCATGTAAACGGTTGCGTGCCTTTAATTGCCTGAAACATTCTACTGGCACTATCATTTTCATTGATCTGGGTAAAACGCTGAAATGATTGCAGGTAATTCTCCTGGGCGTCCTTCCGTTCAAAAAGAGTTTCCTGTACACTGCCGATCTTTTCAAAGAGTTCTGCTTCACTTTTGCGCAAGTTCTCGCCAATGTCGGAATTGACTTGTTGATAGAGTTCCAACGCTGCTTGATAACTTTCATGTGCATGCACTGGACGTTTGTGCTGTTGGTTTACCTCTCCGATAGATTGTAGGATGTTGATGACGTTCTGATTGTCTGCGACTGCGCTAAAGAGTGCTAACGCATTCTCATAATAGTCGATGGCCTCTTGCCATGCTGGTATGCGTGATTGTTGTGCGCCGCTTGGCGAGATTTTGTGAAAGAGATGCGGCAGGCGTTCGGCCACTGTCATCCTATGGAGACGTTTGATATCACCCATAGCCTGCCAGGCGAGCGCTTCGTTTTTTTGCTCGTGCAGTGCATGGAAGATGACTTGTGCCTGTGTATAGCAGCGAAATGCATCTGACCATTGCTTGTTGCTCTGGAACTTCAGCTTACCGATCTCATATAATACTGTAGCCTCATAGAAACGCTCATGTAATTGTCGAAAATAGACCAGCGCCAACTCAAAACTTTGCAATGCCTCTGTTTCATTGTTACTACGTTGAATATCTCCTCTGGCTTGTAAAACCAGGGCTTCCTGTTTGCTATCGTCGAGAGTGTGAAAGAGTTGGCGCGCCTGTTCGTAGTGTGCAAGAGCCGCCAGCCACTGTGCCAGGTCCTTGTGAAGGTCGCCAATGATTTTATAAAGCTGCGCTTCATAGGCGCGTTCAGTGGTTTGTTGGAAACGGAGAAGTGCTTTTTTATACTGTTCTAAAGCTTCCTCCAGTTGTCCCTTGTTGAGTGCATTATCACCCCATGCCTGGTGATAGATACCCTGACCGAAAGTGCTTAACTGAAATACGTGATCGAGAGGTAACGTCAGCAGCAGGTTTCCGTCTTCTATATTGCCGGTTTGTATAGCTCTTTGGACCTGCGCGTACCATTCGATGATACCCTTATGATCATCGAGTGCAAAGGTATAATAGTATTGTTCTGGGTTAGAACGATTTGCCCAGTAATTGAAGGCGCGTTGATGGTACAGGTGCCATTGATCTGGCTCCTGGATACGAATATTCTCAACAAGGACTTCGCGGAATAATTCGTGGATGACGTAGTATCTAGCGCCGATATCTTTGATATAAGAATAATCGCTAAATTGCTCGAAGCTGCCATAGACGTCAGGAGCTTCGAGCGTTTCTGGAAAAACAGCACACATGAGTTCCCAGTTAAAGCGCCGGAGCAGAACGCCATAGTGTGTCCAGGTGCGAAACGGGCCTTTCAAGCGATGGTCCAGGCGATCTTGTACTAATTCAACCAGAGCCTCTTCTGTATACTCTTTTTCCAGCGGCTCATCGAAAACTTTTTCTTCCTCTTCTCTAATCTGCCAGAGCGTGCTGATAATCGAGAGACAGAGTGAATGTCCATGTGTGAGGCTGAAGATTTTTTCGCGGTCTTGTTCATCTTCCACACCGATCTCCTGCAAATAAGTCAGCACTGACTCCCTGTCAAGCATCGGTAGCGGGTACATGAGCTGGTCTTGCTGGGCAACTTTTTTCAGTTGTGGGTAGGTGCGACTGGCGATCAGAATATGGCAATGGAGATAACGATGGAGTTGGGGAACAAGCCTGTCGGTAAGCCATTCACTATGCTGGTGTTCTTCTCGCTCGTTCAGCCACTCGCAGGTATCTAACAGGATCACAAGTTTTTTTTGTGTGAACGTCTGTATTTGTACATAAAAAGCGAATTCGACTTCTTCGAGCAAGAGCTGCTCTGCTCTTTCTGCATTTTTTGTGTTTATATCTATCTCTCCTGTGATATAGTCCTCTAAAGTAGAGAATTGTGATACATTGAACGAGGAGAGTGGGGGGATACTATTGAAGTAGTATTGTGCGGTTTGTCGACGCGCTTTCTGGAGTGTTTCATCGAAATCCGCAACTTTTTGTGGATTACAGTAGCTGGCCAGACGCCAGGATAAGGCTTCAAGAATTTTCAGTGGGTCCGTAGGCAGCAATTGATTAGCGAAGTCAAGTTTGATATGCAGAATTTCTGCGTGATCTTCATAGTAATTTAGGAGTGTGCTTTTTCCGGTTCCGGGCATACCAGTGAGGAGGAATAACCATGGAGTTTCCTCATCTAAGAATTTCCGGTAGTCTGCTCTTTCTTTTTTTCGTCCAATAAATTCAATTTTTGGTGGAGTGAAAGCCACGTGTATGCATCCTTTTTGTGCTCTGCGATCCCTGTAGCAGGCTATGCGTCGACAGAACAGAGACATCGATTATGATGACTGAGTCCGACCGCTCTTATAGTATGCTGCTCGCTCGCTATATTTTTTTAACTCATCCTCTTCTTCGTTCTCTAAGTGCGTAAGTATAATGCGACGCAATAAAGGATGGATGGTATAACAATTCTCCTTAGGCTGGAATTGGATACAAGGATAGCGTATAAAATTTTCGAAGTGGTCACGTCCCTGCGCTTTTGATAGAAATTCTTGAAAGATGGTGCACCACATGTGCTGGGTGAAGTTTTCTGTGATGACACCATAGCGGAGCAACTCATTAAACGGTGGGCACAGGCGAGCGAGTACCTTTTCCTGCACAAATACTTGCCAGGCATTTTTATAAAATAAGGCAGTAAGGTATGCATAATCCAGGGAGCTACCGTTAGCGTCTTGCTCATGCTCTTTGATAGTATCATGAAAGATCGTGACACAATAGGCGTGACCGTCAGTCTTGGCGAAAACAAGATTATGCAATGCTTCTTCGGTAATACCTCGCTGTTGCAAATAGGTGGTCATAGTGTTTTTGTTCAATGGCAGCAGGTTAATTGACCACTGCTGTTCTGGCCTGATGACGTCGAGTGGTGGTTTCATGCGGCTAGTCATAACAGCCAGACACCGTTTCTCAGGTCTTTGTTGCGTAAGATCATTATGTATGTCTGGTAGCAACGCATTCATGAACCAGTAATCGACCGCTAAGTCTTTCTTTGCTTCGTTATCGCGCTCGCTGAGCCGTTCAAAATTATCTAACAAGATGATCAGGTTGTTCCCTTGCAGTGTGCAGATAACTTTTTTGAAGGTTGTCTTCAAGCTATCGATCAGGGGTCTCTTGATGGTTTTCTTGATCTCATCTAGACTGATCATCAGTGTGTTGCTTTCAATATGTGCATCTCTGTCTGCATTTATTACCTGTTTAATGCTGCCTATGTGCAACTCTGCTTTATTAATTTGTGCGCGGCTCATTTGCAACTCTTGTTCAAACTTCTCGACTGCTTGCTTGTCACAGCTGGGAGCAATCTTTTCTTTGATATTGTCAAGAATAGTAAAATGGTCGTGAAGGGATGGATCAGCGAAATCTAAGTATATCAATTTGTCCTGCCCTGCACGGTGTTCTTCTTTGATCTGGCTCAGTATGTCACTTTTCCCTATACACTCTTGACCCATGAGAATCATCAACCAGGGAGCCTGTCTACTTGATTGTTGATTGGGCATAACCTGTTGCAGAAACGCACGAATGAGCTCCAGCGCTTTTTCTCGCTCTACAAATATCACATCCTACTCCTACTATACCATTACAACAGAAGATACGAAGAGAAAAACTAGCAGGAAATATTAGCTGATAGTAAATGTGTTTCCCTCAACATGAGCCTTGCCATGGGCTTCTATGTCTTGTATACCTTTGCCCAGGCTATTGTGCATTGCGTTCGCGATGACCTGGGACTCATCGTTGGCAAGGATACGTTGGACGGGACCTTGTTGTAAAAGTTGCGTGACGGTTTGTGCCAGTGCCGGGTCTTTTTGTAGGATATCTGTGAGCTTGTTGTAGAGATTCACCTGGTATTCCTCTGGACTATTCTGAAAGTTCTCCAGGACTTTGAGTGCTTTCCCTTTGTCGTCTTCCTGCTTGAAACGATGTTTGATGGCTTCATAGAGGCGCTTGGCTTGTTCAAAACCAGCTTCTACTACAGTAGTGGCCATGGCATCTTCTAGTTTTGGCGCAAATGTTCTGAGAAGGATAACTGCTTGCTCGATAACTGTGTGATAATCCATAGAAACCCTCTTTCCCCGTTGGCAATAGTATTGCTATATTTAGCTTATTCTATTCTATTATATAGATGCCAATTAATTCAACTGGGACTCTCCATCCTTTTGGGGAAATTTGGCAAGGAATGTCTGCGAGGACGCCTCGCTCTGTCAAGGGCCGTAGCCCTTGCATCCCGCTTTACTCTTGAAAGATGGAGATTCTTCAACTGTTGGATGTTGCAACAGGTGGGGCAGGCAGTGGTTAGAATTACAAGGAGGATGCATATTGAAGACGAGTACTCTGTTCCAACTCATAATGAACAGCGGGGATGGAAGGGGCCGTTCATTATGAGTTGAACACCGTCCGCAGGACGGCCTGGATGGTTCAGGGCGAAGCCCTGACGTTCGCGCTCAGGCTTCTTGCTGCTGGTAGTATGGATGTTTGCGGGACGCTGTCCACGTGCCCCACAATCCCAGCAGCCCATTGAGAAGAGCACGAATCACCAGTAGCAGGATCAGCAGAAGGATACCACCGATAATTGCACCTGTGGATGTAAATCCAGACCCGCTGGATGGCTCTGGATAGTTGGGAATATAGTGTACAAGCGTTCCACCAATGTAGCTGAGAACACCTATGAATAGTCCTGTGTAGAAGCCCAACTGACGCCGTATGGCAATTATACCTACGACGTACCCTGCCGCAAAGCTGATGAGAAACTCTAGAATGTAAGACGAGACCCATAACCAGAAAATTGTGACTGCCGTCCCGTAAGACATTTTATCCCCTAGCCGCGCAGCTTCTTGATAGGTCCCTGCGTAGAGGAACGTCAGCGCGACTGGCACAAATACAGCCAGCAGGCCACCTACTGCGGCTGCGCTGAACACATAGCGTAAGTCAGCTTGCGAGAGCGCTAATGCTGAGCGTCTCTCTCTCTGCTGCTGTCCCTCAGCGATGAGTTCTTCATCAGGGCGATGCTGATGAACATTATTATATGACAGTTGTTTCTGCAGAGTTTCGCATGATAGAGTGTCCTCAAAAGTGGATCATCAATAAAAGCAACTTGAAGCCTTCTGTCTCTCTCCTCTTTGCACGAGGGGAAGTATACATGAATGCACTGAAAAGGTCAACGCATGTAAGCAGTCAGTCTCAGTTTGCCTTGATTTGTTGGTAAACCGACGAGAATGTATCGATAAACTGCATGTTCAAAAGCGGCCAGAAAACCATGACAGCTTTACCTATAATATAATTTCTGGGTACAGTCCCCCACGTGCGCGAATCATCGGTCGATACTCGGTTATCGCTCATGACAAAATAGTGGTCAGGCGGCACAGTGAGCTTGAAGGCCTGTGGATTATAGGGTGCCGAGATGTATGGTTCATTCAGCGTTAATCCATTCACCTGGATATGGGTACTATCCATCGTAATCGTGTCGCCGGGAAGACCAATGATGCGCTTGATGTAATCTTTGGCGGTATCGAGAGGGTAATGGAAGACGATGATGTCACCACGTTGAGGAGCCTGTATACGGTACGCGACCTTGTTTACCAGCACAAATTCATTGACCTTTAACCCTGGCTGCATCGCAGTGCCATTTACATAATAGCTTTGTATTGTAAAGCGAAGCGCTATGAAGATAACCACCGTTATCGCTACTATCTCAACAATATCACGTACTAAGTGTGAACGTTTCAACTTAAAACCTCGCTTATTTACTTGATTGCTTGGACGTGTCTATAGCAGCTTGCCGCTCTGGGTAAAAGTGTCGCGCGATTTTCTAGCCATGCACCTCAGATTGTGCGGCGAGTGGCCTGGCCTGTTTCCCATACTAAAGAACGTTGATATCTCTCGTTTCTACATATGCTGGTTGAAGCTGAACTGCCATGATACAGACACGTTCGTGTCTGGGAACATTATAGCTGATCGTTGCAGACGCTTTCACACTTTCATAGCCAAATGGGTATTACGGGTATGCTGTTTGCCTTTGCTGCCTTTATGTGGTGGCTACTTCGTGTATAATGCTTATAATCTGCTAGAAGCTACGAATACCATTCGTTGTGATAGTCATCTCCATACGACGTTTCCTGGTGATATTGCCTTGCATTCAGATGTTTTTTTCTGCATACTATGTTGTGAGAGTGTGAAAGCGTAACCGTTAAAAACGTAGGGGGTATGCTATGGCAACAAAAGAGCAGTCCCGCCGATTTACTGACAGGCGATGGATTGCCATAGGTTTGATACTATGTGTGATTGTAATGATGCTTTTCGTGGCCTGGTTGTTGAATTCCAATGTGCAGAATAAACCCTCTGCCGCTGACATTAGCACCATCAAGAATGTAGTGCTGACTGCTTTTAATGCTTCGTCGGAGCTTGTGGTACTTCCCGGTGCTACAGCCAATCCTGAGCAGAAGCCAAGCGCTACGCAGATTGAGACTGCTCGTACTCATGCGCATGACGTACTTAGCAGTATTTATGCTCCTACATATAAAGATGGTCAAACGATGGCGAGCATTGTTGATACCACCATTGTGCATGAAGGTGATGGCGATGAACGCGCCTTGCAGGCAGGTGTACGGGATATTAATTGGCGTGATATTCATCTAATTAATAGTAACACTGCATCGGTCACTATTGCTGCCACGGCCTGGTCCAAACTGGTCTATTTTGATACGCACGACAATAGTTCAACTTTCAATCCCGTGGAGGGGCGTGTTGAAATCTACACTTTGACAAAAATTAATGGGCATTGGCTGATTACCAACGCAGTCATAGACGCTGCTGCTTCAAGCAAATTGCCCGTCAATCAAGTTAAGCAATAGTGTCATATTGCCTTGCATTCAGATGAGCCGAAGGCTAGACGCGCTAGCGGCGTTTCTGAATGTCTATGGGTATAGCTTATGATCCAGCCTGCTCGGGTTTGCTACGTAACAATTGATAGATGGCTGGTATGCATCATGCTTACTTGCTTGTTGCGAAAAAGGTGCGGGCACGGCATGTTTATCTATCCTTTGCGCTATCTGTTTCGTATGCGATGAGTAACTTTCTACAGAACAGAATCGCGACTAGAGCGCATGCGCATTGGGCCAGCGTGCTGGCTATGGCTGCCCCTACGATGCCCCACTGCGCGATCAGTGGCACCGCCAGCACGATCTTTAGCATGGCTATGCCTATATCCAGGTACTGTTGTGCTTTTTGCGGAGATCTCTGCTTCAGGTGAGTCAGGCTGATCGTTGCTATACTGCCAAAGACTGCTGCGATGAGCATGATACGCAATGGTCTGACGACAGGTAAATAGACTGTTCCCAGGCAGTAGCAGATCATTTTGGGGCTGAATATGCTGAAGATGATACAAATAATAACTGCCAGGAAGACAATATAGCATGATGTTTTTATGAAGCTGTCATAGGCATTAAAATAGCGTGGCAGACTGTGTGCACAAAGAGGCAGAACCCAGTGCATAAATAATGCTGGCGTTAGACTCATCACTCCCATGGTGATGAGCGCACTGAGTGCGTAAAAGCCGAGATCAGCGGGATTATGCCAGCAAGCCAGTAATAGCAGTTCGCCAGGTTGCCAGATGATCACGTCAAGTGTGAATGACAGCCAGTTGTGTGTGAGGTTCTGTTCCAACTTCTCCTGCAAAAAAATTCCTGGTCGTAGTGCGCTCTCTAAGGGTAACAGGCGTATGATACAGATGACTGCCAGAATCAATGTGAACGTGCTCGCCAGAGCGCATGCGAGCAAAAAAGCTTCAATGTGCGTTCCGGCGATAAGTGCCGCAATGATCACGAGCAACAACGTCAGGAATGCGCTGAAGAGATGTAGCCCAACTAACAGGTCGACCCGCCGCTGGCTACGCAAGGTCGTTCCTGCCACGCTGCTCAGTAGAAGTGGTAGCATCGAGAGACCGGCTAGCAGTAGCAGAGGCGGGCTGAAGGCATGAAACAGGTGCGCCAGCGGGATTGCCAGCAGTAGATAAAGCAGACTATAAAGCAGGATACTGCGATGTTGACGATACCATAAGAAATAAAAAATGCCTGCGACCAGCCGTGGCGATTGGCGGCTCTGGAGCAGAGCGAGTTGACGGCTGGTGGGAATTGATACTCCTGCGCCGATAAGGGGCGTGGCTACAGTGGCTAACCAGCGCACAAACAGATAGCTACCAAATGTCCACGGCCCCAGTGTCCGTGCAATGAGCACATAGATACTGGTGTCAATCAGGAGGGAGCAACAGATGGACCCTCTTTGCCACATGCGTACGTTTGCGGCGCTGTCCGTACTTTGTGGCGTGAAAACACCATGCGATTGTGGTATATACATATGCCCCTTCCCACCTGTTCCACCGTGTATACTCCTCTAGCGCAAGTGCGTTGTATGAGAGATTTCACTTTGCTCCGTGATAATAATCTGTGGCACTTCGATTGTTTGTATCGCGAAGATGTTCTCTCGCCAGAGATCTCGACCAGATAGCAACAAGCCTGGTGTATCTCCAATGGTTGCGGTGAGTGAACATTTCTGTGCGGTGACAGCGAAGACTTCATTGCCTGGTACCATCGCCTGGTCTGGTGTCAATGCTGCAATCCAACGTATACTCCAATTCCTGCTTGCCACACCTGCCTCCGCCTGCTACAAATCCAGTTGATATTTCCTTGCATTCAGATGAGAACTATGCCGAAGCACAGTTCTAGCGAAGAACGCGTTTCTAAATGCCTATGGGTATGAGCATCATCTGCTGCTTGGTTGAAGTGCTGCTTTTTCAGTTGCATGCGCTACTAAATTTCCTCTTCGCTCAGAAATACTGTGACTGGGATGACGTTGCGATTTTCATTCTGTTGTATAGTATGTCGAGCTATGGAGAATTTTTCAAGCGAAAGGAGGTTATGAATGAGTTGACTTCAGGTATTTAATGTTAAGGATTGAAAAAGTAGAATAAAGGAACGCCCATTCATCCTCCGCTGAAAAGACGGAGGTCTCCTGGGCCGACACGAATCAAGAGGTAGAAGTGGCAATACCAGTAGTACCTCTTGTAAAAAGGGAGAAGCTGCTGAGTAACGTCGCTGTCTAACCTGTTGCTCCAAGAAAGTCCTGCCCATGACAGGTAGTTGTGCCTACGCTTCACTCAAACATGCTTGCTTATTGCCCATCATGTTCATAAGGTGATGTCAGGCTGCTGACGGCACAACGCTGTGTGGCGTATGACCTTCCTCTATTATATCGGCAGTGTAGAGCATACGTCGCAGATTGGTCAGCGCTGCTTGGATACGCTTCTTGAGCGTATTTTCTGAGGTGTGAAGAGCCTGAGCCATCTCTGGCAATGTCATGCCATGATAATAATGCAGGATAATGACTATACGCTGTTTGGCAGGAAGGTTATCGATAGCTCGTGCCAGGTCCCAATCGCGTTCCATACGGCCCTTGTGATCATCTGCTGCCTGTGCCAGCAGATCTGTCTCTTGTTCGGACAATGCCTGCCGCATGAATGCTGTTGTGCGCGCGAGGCGTCGTTTAAAACTGATACATTGATTGACGACGATACGCAATAGCCAGGGACGCAGTGCTCCCGCCTTCCGTAAATCGGCCAGATGATGCCATGCCTGAATCAGTGCATCTTGTACAAGGTCTTCCGCGATGTCGCGATCACCAACGATTATCGAAGCGGTTCTTAGCATGAGGGTGCCATATTGGTCAACAATCTCACTAAATGCTGCCTGATCGCCCTGCAATGCCCGCATCACTAGAAGTTCTTGCTCGATCTGTTCTGGCTTCTCCGGTTCATCTGCGCTATCAGGATGTTTTTCTTGTGATTCCTTTATACTAGGGTCTCTGGCTGCATCTAAAATAGAGTCATTCTCTTGAGCTAGGGCTAGGGCCATGAGATTGTCCTCCTACTTGTGCTTATTGTACAAACTATATACAGAAATATAACATAGGATAGACATAGGGACAAGGTGAGTCCGCTCATGAATTCTTGTTGTGGAATATTTGTTCACATATCACTATGACGGAAAGGGCTTTTGTGTATTCGAGATGTAATATGTGCGCAGGAAGTGACAGGATGGGAGGAATGTGAAAAACATCTACAAGTGTGAAAAGGAAAGACGCCCGAAATATTTTTCAAGCGTCTTTCCTTTAATTTATGGATATGCAGTTGCTCGTGGCAAATAACCCTGCTTTTTATTTTTCTTGAGACTTGAATGTAGAAAGCACCTGTAGCACCTGATCAAGTTTTTTATCCAACACCTCAAAGCGTCTGTCCTGCGCTTCAAGATGCCTGTCCTGTACCTCGAAACGTTTATCCAGCGCTTCGAAACGTTTATCCAGCGCTTCGAAACGTTTATCCTGTACCTCGAAACGTTTATCCAGTGCTTCGAAGCGTTTATCCTGTGTCTCGAAGCGCTCGTTGACACTTTGCTCGAAGGATGTTAAATGACCATCAATCGCACGCAGACTGATTTTAATTTCCCTGATCTCTATTTCCTGCTTCCCTACAACGCCAACCACCATCGTCATATAATGGTTGAGGTCTTTTATGGCCTCACTAATATCTTTGTATGCTTGTTCCAAAGTAAAAATCCGTTCCTCATGAGATGGCATAGAAACCTACCTTTCCATATAACCCCACAAACCAATAGACCACGTTAGTCTTACCAGAAGTATAGAGGAAAGGGGGCGAAAAATCAACGAAAATGCCGACAAATGTCCCTTCACGTTTGAAGGTGCGGAAAAAGGCAAAAGAGAAGGGATTAGCCAGAGAAAACTTGCTTTCAAGTCAGGGGTAGACATCCGAACGGCACGGCGGATTTTCAGAGACCCATATTGGGTAGTTACCACAGAAACGCTTGTACGCCTGCTTGATGTTTTAGAAGTGAATGTCTCGGAACTGGTGGAAAGCGTGACTGATGAACCAAGTTTGAATGGCGAATAAACCCAAACGTTCCACCATGTTTGATCTACAACCTCTTGCTAGTCCCTCTTCTGTCAAATTGAGGAACAGGTTTATATAAGCTCTGCAATGTATAACCAGACAAGCCACATCTGGAGAGACTTAAGTAAGTATACTCATTGTCCTTGGCCTCTCTAGGAAAAGCGCGTCACGCATACAAACACTTTTTCATAGCTCTTCGCAACCCAATTTGACAGAAAGAAGGGGGACTAGCTTTATTAATCTCTATCCAAATCGTTTACTATAGTGTACATGCGTACTTAATCAAGTAAAAAACGAAGGAAAAGAGATCATGGCAAGAAAAACAAAGTGGGACCTTTTCATTTCACATGCCTCAGAAGATAAAGAAGAAATTGTAAAACCTTTGGTAAAACTGCTTGGAGATATAGGCATCGAAGTATGGTACGACGAATTTTCCTTAAAACTAGGCGATAGCCTTTCTCGTTCTCTTGATAAAGGGCTATCTAACTCTAGATATGGTGTCGTAGTAATCAGTAAATCTTTTATGGAAAAGAGATGGCCTGAGTACGAATTGCAAGCCCTAGTTACTTTAGAGAGGTCAGGTAAGAGAACAAGGATTATTCCTATCTGGCATGGTATCAAGCAGAGAGACATAATAAAATTCAGTCCTTCTCTAGCAGATAAAATTGCTGGAGATACGTCTCGCTTAAGTCTATCAGAAATAGCAATGAATATAACTGAAGTTGTACGACCAGATATCTTCGATAACATACAAAGGATAATTGCGCTACAAATCCTACAATCGAAAGGTAAAAAAGTAGAAGTACCGCTAAGTAATATAAGAGCAAATGGAAATATTAGACATGAAAAGCTGCCAGAATATATGATAGTCCGAATTAGTATTATAAATAGTATTTTTCAAGATGTATATACAATGGAATTGGGGAAAGCAATTAACAATTTTCAGAAAGATTTAAGGCCAGATGCTGAATTAAGAGTATGGGAAAGGATTGCAGCTATTTATTTGAATATCATAGAGGGGAAAAGTTTAGACTTAAAGCAGAAGAAAGAAGTTTTCGAAGCCTTACTTCTTCATAGCTTTCGGCCATTAACTATAGAGGATTTTACAAAATTTCATTATCTTACACATGAAATGTTTATAGATGCATGTAATAAGATTAACATATGAAATTTTAACCGAATGATGAACACTAATGCGACTATTGCCTACTTTGAGCGCTTAGCAGTTCACAAAATAAAAATCAGTTGTTCTCAGGAACTTTGGTAGAACCACACTATGATATTGTTGGCGAATTCAAAATGCGAGCTTATAGTAAGCACGAAGGAGCTATCAGGCTAAGCGTAAGAAACTAATTCGCCAACAAAGTCTTAATGTAGCGCTACCACTTAGGCGTCATTAGATAAATATACAGTTTACCTAAACTCCATAGGCCAACGAACGGAGCTATCACCTAAATACAAAGGAAGCGAAAAGTATATATGAGAGTCTTTCGACTCCCCTTGCCTGTTCAGCGCCACTTCCAGCAGAAAAAGCCCAGTCAGTTGACTTATGAAGGGAAAAATGGACAAAAAAGAGCACTCTTCTATCTTCTAAAAGAGTGCTTCAATCGGCTCCACAGGCTGTTGTATATGGCTGGGGTACGAGGATTCGAACCTCAATTAACTGATCCAGAGTCAGCCGTCCTACCGTTGAACGATACCCCAATGTTTCTGTTCGTGGATTGTATATTACATGAAGTTGTAACGAATGTCAAGCATTGATCCTGACCTTTTTGTATTATCTCCTTATGCGGTAGTTGGATGCCTACCAACCAACCTATCAGTATATAATTGCTATTTTTCAATTTCGAGACTACAATAGGCCATGTAACATACAAGATAATTTCTTGCTCTCGTCTTTTTTTGCTGCTCATATTGCCTTGCATTCAGATGAGAACTGGGCTGTAGCACAGTTCTAGCAACCTCCTCTCCGTCAGATGAGCCGAAGGCTAGCGGCGACAGCCGCGTTTCTGACGGTCTAAGAGGGACGGGAGTTGCGTTTCTGAATGTATATGGGTATCAGCAATCTCAGACTGAAGCAGGAAGATATTGAAAGGGATACGTCAATGCGTAGTAAGATCACTGTTATCGGGGCTGGTTTCGTGGGTAGCACGCTCGTTCAGCGCCTGGCGGAACGCGATTATGCTGATGTAGTTATGTTCGATATTGTGCCCAATATGCCACAGGGGAAAGCACTCGATCTGCTCCAGGCAGGCCCCGTGCTTGGCTATGACTCGTTGATCACCGGTACAAATGATTATGTAGATACGGCGAACTCCGATATTGTGGTGATTACCTCCGGTTTCCCGCGCAAACCTGGCATGAGCCGTGATGATCTGGTGAAAAAGAACCAGGAAATTATTGCTCAGGTGACGGAACAGGTCGTCAGATATTCGCCTAATACGATTATCATTATGGTGACTAATCCTCTGGATGCGATGGCGCAGTTGGCGCTCCATGTCAGTGGTTTTTCCCGCGAGCGCGTGATTGGTATGGCAGGTGTGCTGGATACGGCGCGCTTCCGCACGTTTATTGCTCAGGAGTTGGGAGTATCGGTGCGTGACGTGCAAGCATACGTTCTGGGTGGTCATGGCGACTCGATGGTGCCGCTCTCGCGTTTGTGTACGGTTGCCGGTATACCTATTGCTCAGCTACTGCCAGCCGAACGTATCGAGCAGATTGTCCAGCGTACGCGTGATGGTGGGGCTGAGGTCGTCAAGCTGCTGGGCGCTGGCAGTGCTTATTTTGCCCCTTCAGCCTCTGTACTGCAAATGATCGATTCGATTGTGCTCGATAAGAAGATGATTCTGCCCTCTACTATCTATTTGCAGGGAGAGTATGGCATTCAGAATCTGTTTATCGGCGTACCTGCTAAATTGGGTGCACAGGGCCTGGAGCAGGTTATTGAGATCGAATTAACTGAGAGTGAGCGCGTACTGTTACAGAAGTCCGCGGATGCCGTCAAAGAATTGGTCCATGTGATGGGTATCTAGTTGCCATCCCTCAAGCGGTTCGTGAAAGAACATGGGTTCCTGTCCTCTTTTTGGAAGAAAACATAACACGAAATCCGCAGAGATCAAATGAAGACTGCACCAGCCCCTCATACAACAAGGCGTAGGAGAACGATCCTCACTCGTTCTCCTCTGCTCTTTTTGCTTGATCTACCGTTTTCCCTGCTCCTGCAATAATTACAATATACTCCCCCTTGAGTTTTGTCGCAGGCAGCTCGGCCTGCAATGTTGTCAGTGTGCCACGCTCAACCTTCTCAAAGAGCTTGGTCAGATCATTGGCAATAGCGGCCTGGCGGTCGCCAAACACGTACAGTGCATCTTCTAAAAAATCTGCCAGCCGATAGGGACTCTCATAATAAATAAGGGTGTGCGGTGCATCCTTATCGACGCTCAAGAACTTGCGCCTGCCAACTGTCTTGCGCGGCGGAAAGCCACGAAAAGTAAAGCTATGCACCGGCAGACCCGAGAGCACCAGCGCCATCACGAATGCCGTTGGTCCCGGAACCATTGTGAAGGCCAGTTGCGCATTGATGACCCGTCGTACAAGCGTAAAGCCCGGATCAGAAATACCCGGCGTGCCTGCGTCGGTAACGAGCGCTACAGATTGACCTTGTTGAAGCAGTGCTTCGATGCGTTCTCCCGCTCTTTGCTCGTTATGTTCATGGAAAGCCATGAGGGGTTTCTGGATGTCAAAATGTTTGAGGAGTATGCCCGTCTTACGCGTATCTTCGCTGGCTATGATATCAACTTCTTGCATGACTTCCAGAGCTCGTAATGTTATGTCATTCAGGTTGCCTATCGGTGTTGCCACTAAATAAAGCATAGAAGCCTTTCTTTTTCTATTCCACACCGTTCAACTGTCTGTGCAAACAAGCGTGCAGTAATACTTCTCATCTGCAGACCTTTGCAGTCTTCAAGCTTCACTGTCTCACACTGTTAGTTGTTATAATTGCCTCTTCCTATTTATTATCGAATCCCTTTTATGATCAAATCTGTTGACAAACCAGCTCCTCCTGGAGGTGAAATGCTAGCTAGCTCTAGCTCACCCGGCAAAGTGTCGCGAGTATGGATATGTTATATTGCCTTGCATTCAGATGAGAGCTATGCGGCAGCATAGTTCTAGCAACCTCCGTTCTGTCAGATGAACCAAAGGTTAGAGGCGGCAGCCTCGTTTCTGACAGTCTAAGAGGGACGAGAGTTGCTGATCCACCTGGCTGACTGCAAAGCAGTAGCTGCTTCCTTACAGTCAGATGAGCCGAAGGCTAGAAGCGTCAGCTTCGTTTCTGACTGTATAAGAGGCTCGCCAGCAGCGTTGCCAGGCGGAATAAGAACGCGTTTCTGAATGCCTATGGGTGTTAGAAGACAGCATGACCGAAAAATGGTTTTAATAATTGTGCATTATAATGGAGTCGTATCCTTTTGGCTAGTGGTTGCGCTTGTATGTTCCTCTCCTCGCCTGCAGGCGGCGTAAACAGCGCTCTATACAGTATGCTTCTCCATCTTTCCTGGGAGTGGTATCATATTCCACATAGAAAGCCTTGTCCCAGGGCCGAGTTTCTATTCTATAGTGTTATGTTGTTATAATGATGCCTATCAAATCATACACGTAACCGGATAATGGAAAATAATATGAATTCAAAACCTCTTTGTTTTTTATTCAAACAATATTATACGAGTCACCGATATATTGACGAGTGTGATTATACAATGAGATGATGAGAAAAGTACAATATGGGTTGACTAGAATTGCAGTCTATGCTAAACTACGGAATATGAAGTATTATCTAGCGATTTCCCTTTTTGTTCCATCTGTGATACTTGATACGGCTTTCTATATACGTGATTGGTTAGACGAGTATCACGCTTGTAAGTATCTATATGAGTCATTTGGAAGGAACCGCTAGTTTTCATCGAGTGTGTTGAAGTTTTTAGAGCCTCATACTATTCTTTGAAAGGATTTTGTTCCATGCCATCCCTTGAAACTGCCAATGTAGGGAAGGCTGTTGCTGCGAGAGTTGGTACCAATATCCGCGAGGTGCGGACAAAATTGGGCATGACTCAAGCACAGCTTGCTGCTCCCGAATTTTCCATCTCATACATTTCTGCGATTGAGCGAGGCAAGATTCGTCCGTCTTTAAAGGCGCTTTCGATTCTGGCTCGAACGCCTGGATGTCCCCCTGACTTTCCTGCTGGAAGGTTCTCCATCCGGTGCTGCTGAGGCTCGCGCTGTGGGCTACTCCCCCGCCGATTCCGGCCCTGATCAGAGGGTCGACGTCGATCTGCTCCAGGCGAATGTGCTTGTGCAACAAGGAGCCTACGCAGAGGCTGAGCTTTTACTCGAACCTATCCAGCCTGAACGTATTACGACGGATCAGGTTTATCGTCTGTATCTCCTCCATGGGCAGGTGCACCTGGGTTCGAACGAGTACCAGGAAGCTGTGGTCGATCTCCGTGCTGCTGTTGCTCAGGGTGAAGCTTTAAATGATAGTGAATATATTGAACGTGCCCGTAATCTTCTTGGTAAAGCCTACTTCTTACTTTATAATTATACACTTGCTGTAGAGAATCATCTGCGTTGTAACTCTGCTATCGAAAGTGGACAGATTGCTGACCCTATTTTCGCGCTCGAAGTATTCAGTAATGTGGCAAATGACTATTTCAGGTTGGGCGACCTGGAGAAGTCGGTGACTTTCTATCATCAAGCTTTGCAGACGATGGATACGCTGAATCGTGATAGCAAAAGCTTTGCTCAGAGGTATATGGAGATTAGCCAGCATTATAAGTCCGTTGGTAAATTGGCTATGGCCCGTGAATATGCGACACAAAGCCTTGCCGTCTATGAGATGCGCGACGAGCAGCGCCTGGTTGGCTTGACGCACTTGCGCCTGGGCAAGGCACTGGAGAAACAGCAGAATCTGGATGGAGCTGAAAAGGAGTATCGTCAGGCTATTGGTATTGAGCGGGATCTGAATGATGATGTTTCTGCTTCTGTCTGTCATACTGGCCTGGCGGAGTTGTTGCTCAAGCGTGGAGAGACGCACGAGGCTGAGCACGAGGCGCAGGAAGCGCTCACTTTTGCGCGGGCTAGCAACGATCCACAAACTCAGGGACAGGCCCTGATTGCTTTAGCCCAGATTCGCCATCAAGCTGGCGATTTCGCAGATGCCGATCAGTACTTTACGCAAGCCCTTGAATTGCTGGATACCGCGCATTCTCATGAGATTGCTGCTTCTGCCTACTTCCGTTTCGCCAATTTGTTGGAGGAGCGTGGCGAGGTCCAGCGCAGTTTGAGCGCTATTAAAAAGGCGTATGAGCATCAACGCCTGGGCAAACGTGGTGATATCGAATAAGTTGCTTGCCCAGCTTTGTTCTTTTGTGAGCAAGGCCGCTGCTAGTCGGAATTTGCCATAATATTGCCTTACATTCAGATAAGCCGAAGGCTAGAAGCGTCAGCTTCGTTTCTGACAGCCCAAGAGGGACGAGAGTTGCGTTTCTGAATGCCTATGGGTATAACACAATAGTAGCGTGCGTTCCTACGATCTGAAGATACTTCTCTGCGTAGGAGCGCGTTTTGTTGCTCTTCTATGAGAGTATATAGATGAGACCGTCATATTGCCTTACATTCAGATGAGCCGAAGGCTAGCGACCTCCTTTCTGTCAGATGAGCCGAAGGCTAGAAGCGCCAGCTTCGTTTCTAACAGCCTAAGAGGAACGAGACAGTGGCGTTTCTGAATGTCTATGGGTGTCAGACTTGCTCCAGGGGCGTGTTTTGCGCTGCTTCTTTCTGGCTGTGGGCTGGAATGCTGCTTCCTGGCATGATACACTTTTTGATGGAGAGTCAATTGACCAATTTCGTTTATTCATGTATACTCTGCCTCACCTTTATATGAGGTGGAAGGCCATGGTGTCCTTTCTTTTGTGATCCACATTTAGGGTGTTGCAAGAATATGTGTCTCAGTGTTTGCATAGTGCTGCTGAACACTCTATAAGAGCGTGCTGTCTCTTTAGAGACTTTTATTTGAGGAAGGGCACACTGGAGGGATTTCCCGCAATGCCATTCACTGCTCATGATTTGAGGTACCAGGCTGAAGAAAGCTATCCTTTACTGTATGCCTATCTCCATCGTAATGCACAGCGCTATCTTGGCGCATTGAAGTACGACGCTTTTGAAGTTGATACGGTAATTGGTCATGTGGTTGAACAGCTTGTGCGCCTCGGTCTTCTCGGTGGGGGAGACCTTACGCCTCATAGTGCACTGGATCGGTTAACTGATGCACAGTTCTATACTTTTTTGAGCCGCAGTGTCAGAAATAAGGCGATTGACCGTTTACGGAAACGTCGCTTGCAAATTAGCTCATCTGCTGAGTTTGAAGCGATGAGCGATGAAAATGGGGATACCGATCCCTTGCATGATGCTGTCTCCTCGCTATGGGGAACGACGCCATTTGCTACGCCTGAAGAAATTGCGCTCCATCTTGTTTCGCAACGCGAACTGCGTAATGTGCTGAAACATTGTATCCTGATTTTGAGCGTTGCCCCTTATCAATTGCAGGCCGTTATGCAAGAACTGCAAGAGATCGGGGCCGAGGAACTCCTGCAAGCTATCAGTGAAGAATTGCAGCTCTCCCTGTCTCCTGAGCTAAATCTCCATCTAAGTCAACATAAAGACCATGCACATAAGAAGTTGCGTGGCTGTTTGCAGCAGCAGAGTTCGAATTTGACAGTCACGATTGCTTTACGTCTGACAATGTATACGCAACGTTCTTCTGCTACACAGAACTATGCGGTCACTTTGCAAACTCTGGCGCAGCACGATCTCTCAGAGGATGATGTGCGGAAAGGTCTGCATACGCTGGTAACTGAGGGCTTGCTCGACTGGCAAGACGAGGAGGTTGTTTCTCTCTCGGCGGTCCAGTTGAAGCGTTTGTCGCGCTTCTATAAAGAAGAGTAGCTAGCTATACTGATCCTGGAGGAGACAGATATGAACGATCACACATTATCCGCTACGCGGGGTGATAATACGAAACTTGCACAGTGGTTACTGCAGGTATTGCAGATGCCAGCACAAGATACTGAGGATACTTCTATTGACGCTGGAGATGACGTACAATTACAACTTTTACTGCATCGCGATTATCATTTGCGCTTTTATCAGCAATTGCCAGATTTTATCATGGCTCTCCTCACAGATGGCTTGCCAGTACCGGTGTCTTCTGTGCCTTTACTCTACCACCTGGCCGGTTGTAGCGAGTGCCACCAGGCTTATCTTGATCTGTATGATGCTATGCGCACCGCAATTCAACCGCAGGGACAACGCTTTTCGCTAGGTCAGGGTACACGCACGCTTGCTGCTACGCCTCATCGTATGCTTGCACATCTTTGTCAATCTGTTATCAGCCAGGCCGAGGCGCTATTACGCCAGGCACGCCATGAGCATGCCAATGAAGATGCGGCGGCTCGTTCTCTTTTACTGCTCGCTTTGCGTATAAGTTCGCATATTGGACAGGCGAATGTGCGTCGTGAGGCATTGCAAGATCTGGTGCGTGTTGCCGCGCTCTTCGCTGGTGCTACTGCTCCTGCAGAGGAAGATCCCAATGTGCATGCATATACTCCCGTGTTGACTGGTGCTGGTGGCTTACGGCGTGGCAAAGTTATGCGCCATGGTGATCCAGGACTCCGTCCGCAGCACCAGGAGCAGCCGGTAATCAATCTCCAGTCGCATGCCTTAGAGGGCAGTATTATGCAGCGTGGGAGCATGCTTGAATTACATTTGCATGATCTGGCAACAGCGTCGCGTGGACATTTTGTCTCGATTTCAGTGCTGCTTGGCTCTTTAATTGAGCCTGTGCGTTGGATTGGTGGCAATCCTTGTGCCATTCGTAGTGCCGTTCCGGTCGATCTTGCCGGAACTCTGGTTACGCCACTAGGCGAAACGGCGTTGCAACTGAGTAATCCTGAAGAGCGCAATTTGCTTGAAGCAACGTTCATGCTGCTAGAGGTGCGCCCACTGAGCGAATAGACGACTACAAAAAAACTGTATGTACTGCCTCTGTGTTGGTCGTTAGTTTTCTGCTTGTCTGCTACTCAGGGGGTTGAAAGGTCACGGTACCGCTCTTCCCACCGCTTTTCTCGGCGATATATGCCTGCTCCAGGATGATCGTGTTATCAACACCTTTGCACATATCATAGATCGTCAGTGCCGCAACCGTCACTGCACAGAGTGCCTCGACATCAACGCCCGTCTTATAATTGGTGCGTGTGCGACCTTCGATGAAGATCAGTCCCTCCTTGCTATCAAGCGTGAACTGTATATCGATGTAGGTCATCGGTAGCGGATGGCAGAGTGGAATCATTTGCGGAGTTTGTTTGGCTGCCATAATACCAGCTATTTTGGCTACCTCCAGGACACTCCCTTTACTGACCTGATTAGTCTCGATGAGGCGTACCGTCTCTGCGGCCAGGCGTACACGTCCTCTGGCTAGCGCTTCGCGTACTGTCTCTGGCCGCTCAGTCACGTCTACCATATGTATATTGCCGCTCTCATCCAGGTGCGTAAGCTGCTTGTCCTGTGGAAAATCCATGCTTATTTGGCCTTTCATGCTCAAATTATACGCCGAACGCTGACAATCAGGTAAACATCTGTTTGTCTGAAGCTTGCCTGGTTGTCAATGTTCAGCATACTGCTCATTTCTCTAGCTTCTGTCTGCTCTGAAAGGCACGCCTGAAATGAGTAAATGCTTCACGTTCTTTTCCCGCCTCCTCTAATAATTGTGCGTAGCGCACAGATTCATCTGCCAGTTCCTGGTGGTGGCCCAATTCTTCAAGTATATCCAGTCCCGCTACAAAATGTTGGCTCCCATCGTCGTGATGTTGCTGTGCGTATTCGATGCGACCAAGCATGATTAACGCTTCTGCCAAGATGATTGTTTTCCCGAAGGCTGTAGCGAGTGCTTCTGCTAGCTTTGCATCATGTTCTGCGTCCTGCAGTTCATGCCTAATGAAGTGCCATTCTGCTTTGCGTGTGTAAATGCTTGCCTGTGTCAGGCTGTTCTGCAGGACGCTAGGATTTTGTAGCGCTTCATCAAGGTATGCGCGCGCTTTTTGTTGATCTCCTTGCAGTATTGCATGACCAAGATAGTGATGCAGCTCACTCCCCAGACGCTTCATGGTTTCCTGATTATGTACCTGAGCACTCTTGTATGCATAGAGTATTGCCAGGTTGTTCTCTTTCTCTGTTGCATAATAGTGGCTCAGCCTGGCATATGTTGTCTGTATATGTTGTGCGCTGCTCAAGCCTTCTGTAATGGCAAGCGCTTTTGTGAACATCTCCAGGGCGCGCTCAAAATTTTCGAGCCGTGTATAATGCTGCCCCATTTGAATATATACCTGTAAAGCCAGAAATGGATCGTATGGTTCTGTGCTCTCTAGTAGCTCGATGGTCTGCTGATGGGCCAGAAGCGCCTGTGCGTAGTTGCGCATTGCGGCATAGGTTATTGCTAGTTGATTGAGGATGTGCAGATCTGTGTAATGTGCGTTGAGTTCTTTGGCGATCTGTGATCCTTCCGTCAGGACGTATTCGCTTTCCTGGAACTGCTCTGTATTATAATAAGCCCAACCTAGCAAGTAACGATGCCGAAGCAGGTGTTGACGTTTCAAACGCTTTATTGAAATGTTCTCGAGTTGTTCTATTGCTTCTGTAGTTGCTCCTTGCACTATGAGGATATGGATTTCGAGTAAGGCTAATTCTATCTCATCATCATCATGCTCAATATGATTCGATGAAGCGCTCAAACGATCTTCTGGCTGTGATCGGTTCGGTAAAAGTTGCGTTGAGGTCAGACCTAACCTGGCCGCGAGAATCTCTAATGCGCGCAACGAGGGATGGATCTGCCCACGTTCTATGGCTGAGATGTAACTGACTGAGAAATCAGGCGCTGCGAGTTGGCTCTGTGTATAATGTTGTGCGATACGTGCTGCCCTCAATTTTTCCCCTACCGATTTGCCGATCTTGCTCGAATGGTTGTTCGGGGGACATGTTAACCTCCTGGCTATAATAGTTTTCGAGAATGTAAGTCAATAAATACACAAAATATTGGTCAAGTATATTGTAAAATATACTGCTGTTTTGTGTCAATACGTTAGTGCAATAGATATTCAAGCGATACTTATAAAGTCTTGCTTGTGTACAAGTAAAGTTTTCCCTCTACTCCCTTAGTTACGTTGTACTCACTGCATGCTATAATGATCAGTAAGCTAAGAACGCCAAAAATCTGTAGATGCATTAAAGCTATCGTGCGAGTTGACCACTTCTTGTTAAACATTTGCTATTTGTCTGCACTGTACTTTATGCGAATGTGGGATGTATACATTGGCATTTTTCGTTTGAGCTTTGCATGAGGAATAGTTGTATTCCTCTCCACTAAAGCAGCCTGCTTCTTTCCAGATTTACTTTCTGCTTGCTTCTAGGAGATTACTTTTCTTGTGTATTTTTCTCTGTATATAATCTGTTAGTCTTTCTTGTGAGGGGATAGGGATGCTCTGCTTCAGATAAACTGTTCTCGTTTAGTGAGATTACATCTAATGCACATATTTTATGTCAATGGTAAAATGTATTTGTCAGGAAGGGATGTTACTGCCATGTCGGAGAACTCAACTTGAACCTCTCGCCGTTACTCACTATTCTGATCTCCTGGATCTGGCTGAGGGAAATACCTACCCTTGTAGATTTTGTAGGTGGCATCGTTGTTATTCTGGGTGTGCTCATGGTCAATATCTGGGGCAAGCAACCGCCTATAAGCATAGAAACATCTACGCATGACGAAGCAGTCCACACGCTTGGGAAGATTGAGTGAGATCGGTTGTGACGACGAGAAATGAGCAATCACCGTTGTCGTCGATGAAATTGTTCACTAGAGGTCATAGCGAGAGTGGCGTTTCTGGACGCATATGCGTAGTAGTAAAGCCGAGGAACAGGCTGTGTCCTCTGTTGTATAATCGAGGTATCTTTGCTATCTCATCTCTGCGTGTTTAAATGCAAGTTATATTGCCTTGCATTCAGATGGGTACGAGTTGTGCACGCAACCTCCACATGCGGCGTACAGATTTATGGAATATTTTAGGAGCTATTTATGTTTCGTTTCCTGACTTCGGGCGAGTCTCACGGTCCTTGCCTGACGATGATTGTTGAGGGTTTGCCTGCTGGCCTGACGGTTGAGAAGGCTATTGTTGATGCTGATCTGCGTCGTCGCCAGGGTGGCTATGGACGTGGTGGTCGCATGAAGATTGAGAAGGATGCCATTCGTTTTCTGGCTGGCGTCCGTCATGGTCAGACGTTTGGATCGCCGATTACTATGCAGATCGAGAATCTGGATTGGGTCAATTGGGAAGAGCGTATGAGTGCTGCGCCGATTGAGGCTCCGGTTGAAGCTGTGACGCGTGTACGCCCTGGTCATGCCGATTTTACCGGTGCAATGAAATATGGTCATAGTGATGTGCGTAATGTCATTGAGCGCTCTAGCTCGCGTGAAACAGCCTCGCGTGTCGCCGTTGGAGGACTCTGTCGTCAATTTCTAGCGCAATTCGGTATCACTGTGCATAGCCATGTGCTTTCCGTCGTCGATGTTGGGTATGACACTGCTCAGCCCATGACCCGCGATGCCTATCCCGCTACTATGTGGGATGCTGTGGAGGCATCGCCGATGCGCTGCGCCGATGCCACGCTTACTGAGAAAATGATCGCGCGTATTTTAGAGGCGAAACACGCGGGCGATACATGTGGTGGAGTTTTGAAGTCGTTGCTTTTGGTGTCCCGCTGGGTTTAGGCAGCTATAGTCAATGGGATCGCCGCCTGGGTGCGCGCCTGGGTATGGCGATGATGAGCATTCCATCGGTGAAAGCTATGGAAATTGGTGCAGGCTTCACTGCTGCGCGCTCCACTGGCTCAAACGTTCACGATGTCCTACGGCACGCTGAAGATGGAGGTTGGAGTCATCTCACCAATAATGCGGGTGGCATCGAGGGTGGTATCACCGATGGTGAGCCGCTTGTTGTGCGCGTTGGGGTCAAGCCTATTCCCACGCTGGCTCATCCTCTACCTTCCGTGGATCTGGCGACCGGCGAGAATATTGATCAGAGCCGCTACGAGCGCAGCGATGTCTGTGTTGTTCCTGCTGCTGGCGTAGTTGGCGAGGCTATGCTGGCTATTGTGCTGACAGAAGCGCTGCTTGAGAAGTTTGGTGGTGACAGTATGAAGGAGACTTTACAACATTTTCGGGTGGGACGCCTAAAATAGGAACGCTATTCGAAAACTGCTTTCTTGCTATTAGGGCATACTGATGATACTATTGCCATGAATAGTGGGACTGTTTTGGTAGGTCAGAGGTGGGTCAAATGTTCTGAAAGCAGAGGGTGTTTGATTGAATATTAGTGCAAACATACGCAAGCTCACCGTGCTATTTGTCGTCTTTTTTGTCTCTCTCAGCGGAGTATTCGTCTACTGGCAGGTGATCGTAGCAGACACAGTGGCGGCAAATCCTATCAATCAACGTTCGTGTCTTCCCGATAGTGCGCCACACCGGGGCAATATCTATGATCGCAATGGGGTGTTGCTCGCCACTTCGATAGCCGATGCGAATGCTCCTTGTGGCTACATCCGCCACTACACTGATCCATCGCTGGCGGGTTTGATCGGCTATTATGTGCCGGGCTATGCCGTAACGGGCGTTGAGAATCAGTATAATAACTATCTCAATGGGGATGTTGGTTCCACCGCGATGAGTAATCTCGTTAACAAGACGCTGCATCAGCCAGCGGTGGGCAATAACATCTATCTGACCATCGATGAGCGTATTCAGAAGATTGTCGCCAATGATTTTAATACCCCTGTGACCATTGATAACAAAGATACGTTTCGTACGGACCGTGGCTCCGTCGTGGTCACTGATCCAAAAACGGGCAACACTCTGGCGATACTGAGTGAACCCAGCTTTGATCCCAACAAGATGGTGCAAACGCTCTCCGCTAACGATCTGTCATATTTCAATCAACTGAATAGTGAGGCCGTTGAGCGACCGCTGGTCGAGCGACCACTGGATGCCCTCTATCCACCGGGTTCGACCTACAAAGCGATGACACTGTTGGCCGGGCTAGAATTCTGGCAATACGGCGCTCAATCAAGAGTTTGACAAAAAGCAAGCTATGGGGCCGATAGTTGTTGGTGGCGAGACTTTTGGGCCTACCGGCAACAATATTCAAGGCTATACTTTTCGTTTTCCCGTAACGACGGAGTATGGCTTTACCCATTCGGATAATCTCATTTTTGCCCAGATTGGTGCGGAGACGGGTGCCAGTGCGTGGCTCGCTTATAACCAACATTTTTACGTGGGTCAGACGATTCCTTTTGATTTGCCTGTCAAGAATAGCTCGGTGACAAGCGGGAATAGTCAAACGCTGAGTGTGAACCAGTTAGCGGAAAATGCCTTTGGACAGGGTATTGACCAGATGACGCCGTTTCAGATGTCGCTGATTGACAGTACGATTGCCAACAATGGCACGATGATGAGGCCAACGCTGATCGCCAAAATCACCGATTCGACGGGTAATGCGGTACAAACCAATAGTCCAACTACCCTGGGAACGCCGATCAGCAGCCAGACGGCAACCGAGGTACGCCAGGCGATGTATGGGGTAACATTCTGTGGTTCTGGCCTTGTGCAGGGCGTGACGATTAACACTTCTCGCTGGAGTATCATTGCGAAAACGGGCACGGCGCAAGTAGATAATACCGGGGTCACTCCTGCTGATGGCTGGTTAATGACGGAAGCTCCTTACTCAGTGAATAATCCGACGCAGTTACCAGCTCTATCGATTGTGGCGATGAAAGAGAATGGTGGCGGCGGTGGAAATGCTAATGGTCCCATGCTCTTGAAGATGTATAACGACATCTTCACACAGGTGCCGACATATGCGCAGGTACAGGCTCCCGGTGTGGCGACCGGTGGACCCACTGGGTATTGCTGCCAGACTAAATTGTTGCAACTCGGCTGTGCGTGATTGTTATGCACTGTTCCATTTCATAACGGTTCGCTGAGCAAGCCGGTTCATGGAAGAGAAGGGAAATTTAGCCCTTCCATGCCTGAGCCAGCTTATTTTTGTTTCTACGAGAAGAAATATTAAGTTGTAAAAAAGGCTTGTCGCCTCCGTGTAAATATAGGAAAACTGGGCAATTTATTGGTCATCTCTCTTGCCAACAATGAGTCTCAATGTTACACTTTCTTTTAAAGCGTATATCAATCTGTATTATAAGTAGTGCATGTTCTTACATTTAGATGGGTTGGCTGTGTAAGTATACAAATAATAAGGGTATGAAATTGTACAGCAGCTTTTCTGAATGTATCTCAGGTAATAGCATAAAAGGTGCTTGAATGAATATCAGTACAAGCATACGCAAACTAACTGTGTTGTTTATCGGCCTTTTTGTGGCCCTCAGCGGAGTATTCGTCTACTGGCAGGTGATTGTAGCAGACACAGTGGTGGCGAATCCTATCAATCAACGCTCGTGTCTTCCCGATAGTGCACCACACCGGGGCAATATCTATGATCGCAATGGGGTGTTGCTCGCTACCTCGATAGCCGACGCGAATGCTCCTTGTGGCTACATCCGCCACTACACCGATCCATCGCTGGCGGGTTTGATCGGCTATTATGTGCCGGGCTATGCCGTGACGGGCATTGAGAATCAGTATAACAACTATCTCAATGGGGATGTTGGTTCCACTGCGGTGAGTAATCTCGTTAACAAGACGCTGCATCAGCCAGCGGTGGGCAATAACATCTATCTGACCATCGATGAGCGTATTCAGAAGATTGTCGCCAATGATTTTAATACCCCTGTGAACATTGATAATGTAGGTACATTTCGCACAGATCGTGGTTCAGTCGTAGTAACAGATCCGAAAACGGGCGATGTTCTGGCGATACTGAGTGAACCCAGCTTTGATCCCAACAAGATGGTGCAGACGCTCTCCGCTAACGATCTATCGTATTACAATCAGCTCGTGAGCGAAACCGTCGAGCAGCCGCTACTTGAGCGACCACTGGATGCCCTCTACCCGCCAGGTTCGATCTATAAATCGGTGACACTGCTGGCCGGGTTGGATTCTCGGCAATACGACGCTCAATCAAGAGTTTGACGAGCAGCAGGCTCAAGGTCCTATCGCTATCGGTGGAGAGACGTTTGGGCCTAGTGGCAACAATATTCAAGGCTATACTATTCGCTTTCCTGTGACGACACAGTATGGCTTTTCCCATTCGGATAACCTCATTTATGCCCAGATTGGTGCGGAGACGGGTGCCAGTACGTGGTTAGACTACAATAAGCGTTTCTATGTTGGTCAGACCATTCCTTTTGATTTGCCTGTCAAGGATAGCTCGGTGACGAGCGGGAATAGTCAAACGCTGAGTGTGAACCAACTGGCAGAAAATGCGTTTGGGCAAGGTATCGATCAGGTAACGCCGCTGCAGATGGCACTGTTTGATAGTACCATTGCTAACAATGGCGCGATGATGAGGCCGACGCTGATCGCCAAAATCACCGACTCAACGGGCAATGCGGTACAAAGCAATAGTCCAACCACGCTGGGAACGCCGATCAGCAGCCAGACAGCGACCGAGGTACGTCAGGCGATGTATGGGGTAACATTCTGTGGCTCTGGTCTTGTCGGAGGGGCAATGATCAGCACTTCTCGTTGGGGCATTATTGCGAAAACGGGCACGGCGCAGGTGAATAACAGTGGGGCCACTCCTGCGGATGGCTGGTTGATGACGGAGGCTCCCTATTCAGTGAATAATCCGGCGCAGTTACCAGCTCTGGCGATTGTGGCGATGAAAGAGAATGGCGGGGAGGGTGGTAGTATCAATGGTCCGATGGTCACAAATATGTATAATGACATTTTTACACAGGTGCCGACGTATTCCAATGTGCAAGCTGCTGGTGTAGCAACTACTGGGCCTACTGGCTATTGCTGCCAGACTGGCTTGCTGCAAATTGGTTGCGTATAGTCCATAGGTGCTATTCTGTTTGGTAATGGTTAGTCGAGCAGGCTGGTTCATGGAAGAGCGATTTTGTCCTTTCCTCTATGAACCAGCTTGTTTTTGTCCAAGGCTGAGGGTGTTATGCTCTATGCTCGTCTATGTATGCTACACTAGTGTACATCGTCCTTTGCTCTCTCAATTTCATCTTGTGAGTGCGAACCTTCTTGCTGCACAGCTTGCCAGCAGGTGTGGCAATAGCCTGCTGCTATCAAGTCAAGTGTGAGATTGTAGAAACGGAACTGTTTTTGTAATTGTTCGTGGAGATTGCCCAACAGAGCTTCGTCTAAGTGGGTCGTCTCGTGGCAGCGACGACAAACTAGATGATGGTGTGCCATGCCTGCTGCTGTTTCGTAGTGTGTCTGTGTCTGTTAGCTATTATAAGCGATGAGACGAAGAGGAAGTCCGTCATGACTCTATCCAGTTCCAAGCGTTCACCGCTAGACCCCGAGCGCGTTATGCAGATTGCCGTAACTCACTGGCAAGACAATGAACCACAACTGCGTGAGGACCAATTAGCGGTTGAAGAGCCGCTGGAGGTGCGTATTGCCAACCAGAGTCTGGCTGTAATTATGCGCACACCGGGGCACGATTACGAGCTAACTGCCGGTTTTCTCTTCACCGAAGGTGTGATCCAACACCCCCAGGAACTGCTTTCGATAGAGAACACGCTCGATAGCGATGGCTTACCACTATCCAATGTCGTGAATGTTCTCCTACAAAATCGTCAGCAAAACTCCCCAGCCGGTGCACAAACGACGGCTTTCGAGCGTCATTTTGCCGTCTCTGCCAGTTGTGGACTGTGCGGGAAAAATAGCATCGCTGATTTGATGCTCTCTACACCACCTTTGGCATCTTATACCTATACTCTGCGTATCTCTGCTTCTATGCTCTATGAGCTAGCAAATCAATTGCGTGCGCAGCAGGCCGTCTTTAAGTACACTGGAGGCTTACATGCTGCCGGACTTTTTTCTTTTGCGGGCAACTTGCTGCTACTCCGTGAAGACGTGGGACGGCATAATGCCGTTGACAAGCTGATTGGGTATAGCTTGCTCCAACATACCTATCCCTACAATCGGCATATCCTGATGGTCAGTGGGCGCACCTCGTTTGAGATCATTCAGAAGGCCCTGCTGGCTCGTATCCCTTGTATTGTGGCTATCTCTGCACCATCCAGCCTTGCCGTCGAACTGGCCGACAAAAGTGGTATTACGCTTGTCGGCTTCCTGCGTGACCACTCCATGAATGTCTATACTCATCCTGAACGTGTTATCCCTACATAGCCTCTTGTGGACGCTATATGAATACGTTATAATTCGCGTATGCAAAATGACACCATTGCTGCTATAGCCACGCCGCCGGGGGTAGGAAGTATTGGCGTGATACGGGTAAGTGGAAATGATGCGTTCTCTCTCGTCTTGCCGCTCCTGCAACGGCCCAACGGAAGAACTGATCTCCCATCTTCCCATCAACTTACTTACAGTCATATTATTGATCCGCAAACCCAGGAAATTATTGACGAGGTCCTGGTGGCATTTATGCGTGCACCTCATACCTATACCCGTGAGGACGTCGTAGAGATCCAGGGACACGGCGGACCTCTGCTGCTGCAACGACTGTTGCGCGTGGTTCTGGCACAGGGCGCGCGGATGGCTAATCCTGGCGAGTTTACATTGCGGGCATTTCTCCATGGCCGACTTGATCTGGCTCAGGCAGAATCTATCATGGATCTGATTGAAGCACAAACAGAAGCAGGGCAGCGTCTGGCTATGCAACAGTTGCGTGGTCGCCTTTCCGAACAACTGCAGGAGATGCGACTGGTCATCCTGGGTGTCATAGCACGTATTGAGGCGAGCATCGATTTCCCTGAAGAAGATGTGCCTACGCCGCGACCCGAGGAGCTGCAAGCGCTCATCATTGTGGCACAGCAGCGGGTAGCTGAGCTGTTGGCAGGCTCTGAACAAGGACGGCTCTATCGGCAAGGTTTACGTGCGGCTATTATAGGACGTCCTAATGTGGGTAAGTCTAGCTTGCTCAACGCCTTATTGCGTTCTGAACGCGCAATTGTTACTCCAGTTGCTGGTACAACGCGCGACACAGTTGAGGAAGTGGCTAATCTGCGTGGTATTCCCTTCCATTTCATTGATACTGCCGGTATTACGCCTACCGAGGACCCTGTTGAGCAGATTGGGGTACAGCGGAGCCGCGCTACTGCTGAGCAGGCTGATATTGTTTTGCTGGTATTTGACGGATCAGAGGAACTGACCGCTCAAGATTACCGTGTCTCCAGTGAGTTACAGGCCATTGGCTTTGGTCGTCATACGCCTGCTCAAGCCATCTCCTCCCATATAAATAGGCCAGTGATTATTGTGCTCAATAAGGCTGATCGCGAGTTATGCGTTTCTCGTATGAAGCTACAACACTTATGGCCTGCGGCTGCGATTGTCTCAACCTCGATGCTTACAGGTGAAGGGTTGAGTCTGCTGGAGGATACTATCTCCGATCTCGTGTTAGCGGGCAAGGTGCTTTATACCGAGAGCGTGCTCGTTACGAATACACGTCACCAGGACGCTCTACGTCGTGTTGCCGAGCACTTGCGCGCCTCGCTAGTATCGCTTGAACAGAGTTTGCCGCTCGATTTTGTTTCCATCGATTTGCGAGCTGCGCATGAGGCATTGGGCGAGATAACTGGAGAAACTGCAAGTGATGATCTGCTCGACAGAATTTTCAGTGAATTTTGCATTGGCAAGTAAGGTTTTAGCGCTATAAGAGGTAAATGGAAACGTGAATTTATTGCAACGTGTATTGAATGTGTTAAAGAAGCCTGCAAGTGTTATTTTTGTCGTCGTAGTTGTTGCCAGTCTGCTTCTCGCCATCCTTTCTTATCGCCTAGTTATGCAATCGCCAGCACAAATAACACAGCCCATAGCAAAAGCGACTACTACCACTACCAGGGCACCTACTCCCACAGGTCCGCTGAAGGCTACAGCTACCCCCATCTTATTACCTACACAGAGTCCAGCTAAGATCCTGGGCATTGAAGGTACCCCAGGTGTTTCCTATCCAGGTGTTTCCTGGATGCGTCTGGCTCAAAAAAGTTGTGGGGCCAATGGTTTACAGGGCACTGCTCTCAAGAATGCCATTCAGACCTATCACAAGCAGGGTATTCGTGTTCTGTTAACTATCTGCCAGAATGCTAATGACCTCAATAATGTGAGCATGCTTAAAGATTCAGCTCTCAGTTATCCAGATGCCGTACAATGTGGCAATGAGGAGATGAAACAGGATGCATCTGTCTCCTTTTTGTATGTGGCTCCTGCCAGTTTTGCAAAATTTTACGATCTGTGCGAACGAACAATGCACGCGGTCCGCGCAGGTATTCCGGTGTTGCTTGGATCGCTTGATCCCCATGTCGCGAAATATGACTATCAACTTATGGTTAACCAGACTATTTATCTGGATCAGATGCAGACTGCCATGAATACGACAGTACATCCTGGTGGTAATTGGGACTGGCATAATCAGACATTGGGTTTAATTGATAGCTGGCATAATGATCTTGGTGTGAATAATCTCTATCAGGTGCTAGCTTTCTGGGCGCAATACTTCAATGTTGATTTAAATAGTGGACAATTGGGTAAGCATATATGGGTTGTTGAAGGTACTGGTTGTTTCAAAGGCTGTGGCATCGATGCTAGTAGCGCTGCTCAAGTGGCTATCTCACATATCCTGACTCTGATTACCGACGTAAATACCTCAATGCAATATCAGGTGCCCTTTTTCTTTTTCAGTGGAGAAGATTTTTACAGTGTTGGCTATTATTGGCCGATTGGTGTACTGAACAGTAATGGACATCCCAAGCCACTGCGCCAGGATCTTCCCATGGGTGCGCGTACGTTATCACTTTCTTGTCCCAGTGGGAGTGTCAAGGTTGTCAATCAGGAGCAGCTTTTAGCCGAGCTTTACGCTCATTGTTCGCTACCTTCTGACTATGTTGATATCCTTAGCAGCTAATACCCACTTATGCTGGAAGTCATGCAATAACACAAAAAATTATGCATAATACCTTCCGTCGCCGAGATAAAAGCGTAACGCGAAAGTCTCTCGATGGAAAACAAGGTGGTAAAACCCTTGACAAATTCATTCGTTTGCGATATACTACGTTGGCTGTAGTGAAAAGGCAATCACTGATCATCTATGACCCGGTGCTCCTGTCTAAACACCACCTGTAGTTTGTACCACGCTCATGTGGTTCCTCTGGAATTGTAGCTTCTTTCAGTAAGCAAAGAGTAGGCAGTATCTCGTGTCCTTTTGTCTTTCCGAGACGATAGGCTGCGTCTGCTCCTGTTCGTTGAAGAAGGTCAGAGGACGAGCGAAAAACTCGGCAGAGAAACGCTTGACAAACCGCCAGGGATGTGCGATACTACGGCCATCGAACGAAAACGAACACAATGAACGTTTTGATGGTGATGATGTATACCAATCGATGATTGGTGAAGACCTACGGGTCCACGTCATTCGGGCACCTTGAACAACTGAAGAGTGGAAAGCAGAACTGGAATTGGTCTTTGGTTCAGACAACGTGAACGCAAAACCGTTCCTGTCAATTCAATCACATGTTCACGCATGTGATCACAATCTGCGAACAAGCCAAGCAAACATTTGCCTTGGTCTGGATCGCAACTCAACATGCACTTTTCTGTATTCCCGTCGGGAATACAGAAGATATATAACTGGATGGCGAGTTTGATCCTGGCTCAGGATAAACGCTGGCGGCGTGCCTAACACATGCAAGTCGAACGCTCTACGTAAGTAGAGAGTGGCGGACGGGTGAGTAACACGTGGGTGATCTACCATCAGGTGAGGAATACCGGCGAGAAATCGCCGACAATACCGCATACGCTTCGCAAGAAGCAAAGCTCGTAAGAGCGCCCGATGATGAGCCTGCGGTCGATTAGCTAGTTGGTGGAGTCATGGTTCACCAAGGCGACGATCGATAGCTGGTCTGAGAGGACGATCAGCCACACTGGGATTGAGAACGGCCCAGACTCCTACGGGGGGCAGCAGTGAGGAATTTTCGTCAATGGGGGCAACCCTGAACGAGCAACGCCGCGTGCAGGACGACGGTCTTCGGATTGTAAACTGCTTTTCTCTGGGAAGAGAACGGACGGTACCAGAGGAATCAGCCCCGGCTAACTACGTGCCAGCAGCCGCGGTAATACGTAGGGGGCAAGCGTTGTCCGGATTTATTGGGCGTAAAGCGCACGCAGGCGGTTCTCTGCGTGTCGACTGACAGTCCTCGGCTCAACCGAGGAAGGCGTCGGCAAACGGGGGAACTTGAGGGCTTCAGAGG
Organism: uncultured Chloroflexia bacterium; assembly: GCA_963802635.1. Lineage (GTDB taxonomy): Bacteria > Chloroflexota > Ktedonobacteria > Ktedonobacterales > Ktedonobacteraceae > CAVTLG01. Next base: position 507,401 of record CAWDJJ010000003.1, read on the forward strand.
GAGACGGAATTCCGGGTGGAGTGGTGAAATACGTAGATATCCGGAGGAACACCAACGGCGAAGGCAGTCTCCTGGGAAGTCACTGACGCTCAGGTGCGAAAGCCAGGGGAGCGAACGGGATTAGATACCCCGGTAGTCCTGGCCGTAAACGATGACCACTAGGCGTGGGGGGTATCGACCCCTTCCGTGCCGCAGCTAACGCGATAAGTGGTCCGCCTGGGGAGTACGGTCGCAAGATTAAAACTCAAAGGAATTGACGGGGACCCGCACAAGCAGCGGAGCGTGTGGTTTAATTCGATGCAACGCGAAGAACCTTACCAGGGCTTGACATGCAGTTGCACCATCCCGAAATGGATGTCCCTTCGGGGCGGCTGCACAGGTGCTGCATGGCTGTCGTCAGCTCGTGTCGTGAGATGTTGGGTTCAGTCCCGCAACGAGCGCAACCCCTGTTGGTAGTTGAATGCTCTACCGAAACTGCCGCGATCAACGCGGAGGAAGGCGGGGATGACGTCAAGTCAGCACGGCCCTTACGTCCTGGGCGACACACACGCTACAATGGTCGAGACAAAGAGTTGCCAACCCGCGAGGGGGAGCTAATCTCGTCAAACTCGGCCTCAGTTCAGATTGCAGGCTGCAACCCGCCTGCATGAAGTCGGAGTTGCTAGTAACCGTAGGTCAGCACACTACGGTGAATACGTTCCCGGGTCTTGTACACACCGCCCGTCACACCACGAAAGTCGGCAACACCTGAAGCCGCTGGGCTAACTCGCAAGAGAGGCAGGCGTCGAGGGTGGGGTCGGTGATTGGGGTGAAGTCGTAACAAGGTAGCCGTACCGGAAGGTGCGGCTGGATCACCTCCTTTCTAGGGAACACTGATCTCCTTCGGGAGATCCATTCCCAGGTCGAACAGGAACCAGCCTTCACGCGTAGAACCAGACCAGCCACCAGACTGGTTTCCACTCTCCAGAGGTTGGGGGTCGCCCCCCACACCATGCACCTGAACAACCGAACAACGATTCCTTCAATTTTGCTGAGCGAATATTGCAGCACGAGTTGAAGCAGAGAGTCATCAAGAAATACCAGGCAGATACAGAACACCAAGTAGGTGAGAAACGAACAAGCTACACAGAGTACGAGGTGGATGCCTCGGCGCAAAAGACCGAAGAAGGACGCGGAGACCGGCGAAACGTTCAGGGGGAGCTGCATGCAAGCGAAGAACCCTGAGATTCCGAATGGGGCAACCCCTCCAGAGTGATGTCTGGAGACCGCCTGCTGAACACATAGGCAGTGACGGGGGGCAGTGGGCGAACTGAAACATCTCAGTAGCCTGACGAGAAGAAATCAACCGAGATTCCCGGAGTAGTGGCGAGCGAAACGGGACGAGCCCAAACCAGGGATTCTTCGGAACACCTGGGGTTGTAGGACCAGGAAAAAGGGCGAGGACGACACACGAACGCGTTGGAACGCGCGACCGCAGCGGGTGAGAGTCCCGTAGTGGACGTCGACCTCAACTGGCTTGGGATCCTGAGTACCACGAGCCACGAGAAAGCTTGTGGGAAACCGGGGGGACCACCCTCCAAGGCTCAACATCTTTTGCGACCGATAGTGAACAAGTACCGTGAGGGAAAGGTGAAAAGCACCCCGAGAGGGGGATGAAACAGACCCTGAAACCACGTACTCACCAGCAGTCAGAGGTCACTCCGATACGAATCGGCAAGGACTGATGGCGTGCCTTTTGTAGAATGATCCGGCGAGTGCATCGGCGTAGCAGGTTAACCAGCGCTAAAGCTGGGGAGCCAGAGGGCAACCGAGTGTGAAGAGCGCGCAGGTTGCGCCGATGCGACCCGAAACCACGTGAGCTATCCATGGTCAGAGTGAAGCGGATGTGACAGTCCGTCGAGGCTCGAACTCACCAGTGTTGCAAAACTGGGGGATGAACTGTGGATAGGGGAGAAATTCCAATCGAACGTGGAGATAGCTGGTTCTCCCCGAAATGTATTGAGGTACAGCCACACGGGAAATATCCTGGAGGTAGAGAACTGGATGGGCTAGGGGCCAAGTGCTGGTTACCAACCCCAACCAAACTGCGAATGCCAGGACAGCAGTCCGTGTGAGTGAGACGGCGGGGGCTAAGCTTCGTCGTCAAAAGGGAAACAGCCCAGACCACCGGCTAAGGTCTCAAAATCGATGCTCAGTGTCAAAGGGAGTCATCCCGCCCAAACAGCCAGGATGTTGGCTTAGAAGCAGCCATCATTGAAAGAGTGCGTAATAGCTCACTGGTCGAGTGGGGTGGCACCGACAACGTATCGAGGCTTAAGCATCGTACCGAAGCCGTGGATTGTCTTCTGAGAGAAGACAATGGTAGGGGAGCGTTCCGCGCCGCAGAGAAGCCAGATCGCAAGGACTGGTGGAGCGCGCGGAAGTGAGAATGCCGGAATGAGTAGCGCAATCGCTGTGCAAACCAGCGACACCGCAAGCCTGAGGGTTCCTGGGCACCGTCAAACGACCCAGGGTGAGTCGGGTCCTAAGCCGAGGACGTCATAGTCGTAGGCGATGGAAAGCAGGTGGGATATTCCTGCACCGGAGACGCTCGCTATGAGCAATGGGGGGACGCGGTAGGGAAGGTGAACCCATCAATTGGACAGGATGGGCGTGTTGACCGAAGTGCGTGACCGAGGAAAATCCCGGTCGCCTGTGCATGACGGCAGCACCGAGTCCGAGCAATCGGGCGGAAGTCATCGCTCCCCACGCCGCCAAGAAAAGCCTCTCGCCAGAACGATCTCCGCCCGTACCGCAAACCGACACTGGTAGGCAAGGGGAACACCCCGCAGGTGAACGAGCGACCCTCTGTTAAGGAACTCGGCAAATTAACCCCGTACCTTCGGAAGAAGGGGTGCCCTAGTAGCGAACCCTGGTGAAACAGGGAGCGTGAGGGGGTTGCAAGAAATTGGCTCAACCGACTGTTTACCAAAAACACAGGTCTCTGCGAACGCGAAAGCGGAAGTATAGGGGCTGACTCCTGCCCAGTGCCGGAAGGTTACGAGGAGCGGTGTTCGTAGCCGCGAATCTAAGCCCCGGTGAACGGCGGCCGTAACTATAACGGTCCTAAGGTAGCGAAATTCCTTGTCGGGTAAGTTCCGACCCGCACGAAAGGAGTAACGAGTTGAGCGCTGTCTCGACAGAGGACTCGGCGAAATTGAAGGACCCGTGAAGATACGGGTTACCCACGACAGGACAAAAAGACCCCGTGGAGCTTTACTACACCCTGGCCTGGAAATGAGGCAGGAGGTACGTAGGATAGGTGGGAGCCAGCGATCTCATCCTTGTGGGGGTGGGGGAGGCAAGCGTGAAATACCACTTTCCTTGTGGTTTGTTTCTCATGGCTGACCTTGAAGCAGGCAGCCAGACAGGACCAGGCGGGTAGTTTGACTGGGGCGGTCGCCTCCCAAAGAGTAACGGAGGCGCTCAAAGGTTCTCTCAGGGTGGATGGACATCACCCGCAAGAGTGTAAAGGCACAAGAGAGCTTGACTGCAAGGCAGACACGCCGAGCAGGGACGAAAGTCGGACTTAGTGATCCCACATTCCCGAGTGGAAGGAGTGTGGCTCAACGGATAAAAGCTACCCCGGGGATAACAGGCTTATCTTGCCCAAGAGTTCACATCGACGGCAAGGTTTGGCACCTCGATGTCGGCTCGTCGCATCCTGGGGCTGGAGTAGGTCCCAAGGGTTGGGCTGTTCGCCCATGAAAGCGGCACGCGAGCTGGGTTCAGAACGTCGCGAGACAGTTCGGTCTCTATCCGTCGTGGGCGTAGGAAGATTGAGGGGAGTCATCTCCAGTACGAGAGGACCGAGATGGCTTGACCGCTGGTGAGCCAGTTGGCCCGCCCGGGCCACAGCTGGATAGCTATGTCAAGAAGGGATAAGCGCTGAAAGCATCTAAGCGCGAAGCCGCACCCAAGACGAGTCTTCCCATCTTTTGCGAAAGATCAAGATCCCAGAAAGAAGATCTGGTAGATAGACGGCACGTGGAAGTCCGGTAACGGATGCAGCGAAGCCGCCCTAATGATCGTACGGCTTGTCTCACCATTTGGTGCATAATGGCTGCGTGGGGATCAGGTGACACACCGCTTCGCTCGTGTGTGCAATCCGCTCGGCAAAATTGAGGGAATCGTTGTTCGGTTGAATGAGAGAAAACAACTAATGAGAAAGTCAGTACCACTATGGTATTGGCTTTTTTGCGTCTAAAGTATGTGCCTTTGATTGTGTGATACACCTCTATCCCTCTCGGGCTGATAGAGGTGTATTATCATATCATCACGCTTTCACTCGTGCTTCTAGTGATCCAAGTTGTTCTTTCAGTTTACGGTTCTCCTCACGCACCTCATCCAAATCATTGCGGAGTTGCTTCAGTTGCTCGCCGCTTTTATCACTTGTGCTGAGCGTGTAGGCCGTGACGCGCATGCGACGCTGCACGCCAGCATCCAGCTCAGCGCTTGCCAGGCGTTCCAGCAACCCGATCACGCGCGTATCACCAAACTGTGCCAGAGCTGCGGCTGCAACGCTGCGGGTGGGACCCCAACTATCATGCTCAACAGCATTACTAAGCGCTGTCATTGCCTGTTGGCAAATCTCTTCGCTATAGAGATAGCGATTTTTTCCTACGGTGAGCAGTCCTGTAGCGGCTGCGCGGCGTAGCGTAGGGTGGTTTTCAGCATTATTCAGATAGCCTGCGATGATGTTGATCACACGATCATCGCCGGTTGCCGCCAGTCCATTAAAGATGCCCCGTTGCACGATGTTTGTCCAACTTGGGCGGACGAGCAAACTCGTGAGAAAATCAACGTTGCCTGCAATTCGTGTCTTACCAAGAGCCTCAGCGCAGCTCGTTTCCACCAGGTAACTTGCATCACCCTTTTCCAGGACGCTACGCAGTGCCTGAGAAGAACGTTGTGCCAGTTCTTGCCGTTGAGGAGCCTGAAACTCACCCAGTCCACGGGCAACGGCGTCGCGTACGCGCGAGAATCGCTGAGGATCAAGATCTTGTAACGCTTGAAGTAGTACTGCCTGGGCTTTTGCACTCCCGATCTTCGCGAGCGACCGGGCTGCTGTTGTGCGTACGCCCCAGAATGTATCGTTACGCAAGGCCGTTGTAAGAGCCTCGATAGTTGCATCCTCGGGCTTGCCACTGAGTACCTCCGCAGCCTCAATGCGCCCTAGCACATCAGGGTCGTGGGCAAGCTGGTAGCGCAACATTTTTGCGGAACGTTCAAATTTGAGTGTCTTTAGTAGCCAACCATCAGGATCAATGCGTACGACCAACGGTTCACGTTCCAACGGTATATAGAAGCTCTGCTCGATCTGTCCATCTTCGCCAATCATCACGCGCAGTGGCACCGTATGCGTCTCGGTTGTATGCTCATCTCTGGCCGCATTATCCGTAGTAGGTACGATAAAAGTAAGATCGACAGGCGTATAGAAGCAAGGGGTCAAATCATCAACCTTTTGTGTCTGTTTGATCTTCACTTTTGCTAACTTCAGCTCATTATCCCACGTATAATTGACTTCCAATGCAGGATGACCGCCGCTATGTACCCATTGTTGGAAGAAGCGCTCCAGACTATGTCCTGTTACCTCTTCGAGTGTACGCTCCAGGTCAGCAGTAATGACTTCTCTGGTCCGGTAGCGTTCAAGATAGGTCTTGATGCCACGCCTGAAAGCAGGCTCGCCCAGTTGGTGGCGCAACATATGCAGTACCCAGGAGCCTTTCTTGTACAAGTGAGCATCGAACAGCTCAAAGCCTTGATCATGGTAGACATAGTAGACGATGGGGCGACGATAGTGGCTATCCTCGACCAGATAGCCTTGTTTTTCGAGCTGCATCGAGTACTTAAACTCGTCGTTGCCCTGGTCATGTTCTCCCCATAAATTCTCGAAGTAGGTAGCGAAACCCTCGTTCAGCCAGCCATTAGACCAGTCGCGGCAGGTAACGAGATTGCCGAACCACTGGTGGGCTAACTCGTGAGCAACTACAGGTACTAGATCTATATCCAGTGCTGCCTCGCTTATCCATCAGTAAGGCGAAACTATGGGTTGTGGCTGTTGTATGTTCCATTGCACCGGTATAGATTTCGACGACTGTTTGTGCATACTTATCGTAAGGATACTCTACACCAGTATATTCCGCGAAGAAGTGCATCATTTCGGGTGTCTTCCCCATATAGAGGGGTGCATCTTCCCGGCGATCCTTGCGCACGTAATAGTTGACAGGCTTCCCCTTATAGTTATCTTTGATCACTGCGAAATCACCCACGACCAGTGATACAAGGTACGCGGCATGGGGCACATCATGCCGCCAATGATGCGTCTTCGTAGCACCATGATCGATGATTTCTAGCAAATTGCCGTTGGAGACTGTCAGAAATTGTGCGGGCACGGTCGCAATGATCTCAGTTGTGGCGCGATCATTGGGCGCATCGTGACAGGGGAACCAGTAGCTATGATAGCGCGGCTGACCAAATGTCCATGCCTGTACAGGACGGGTAGGATCTTCTGGAGCTGGCTTGATAAAGTGGAGTCCCGTACGTGGTTTGGCATGGTATGTCACGGTAATGGTGAATTCTTCCCCATACGTGTAGGGACGATCCAATATCACACTTAGTTGTTTATCAGTTGTCGAATAAGCCAATTTCGTCCCATTGGTTAGTGCTACATTCTCAATTTGCAATTCAACAGCATCAAAAGTGATTGTTTTGACCTCATCATACAATGCTGATAATGTTGTATAGGCTGTGCCACTAATCGTTTCCTGCTCAAAGTCAAGACTGATCTCCAATTTTACATGCCGCGTATCGGCGGGCCGATCAGGTGCATAGTGTAACTGATCGCCAGGTAATTCAAATGCATGAGATGCTGGCGTCGGAAGTGCGCCCTGCTGCTGGAGCAGCAGCAAGCTATAGCCTGTACCAAGATCAATGGTCTGTGCTCGATTACAATGCTTCAAAGTTCTAATCTCCTCTCCTGATAACACGTTCTACCTTAAGCTAATACCCGATGATGAGCCCTCTGGTCAAGCCAGAGCAGGGCTATTGCTGTATACCCACAACAGCGTTTCTGAGGATACCAATCCCTTCAATGGCAGATTCCATTACATCGCCGGGCTGTAGAAACTCTGGCGGTACGCGTGTGAAACCTACGCCACTCGGTGTACCGGTCGCAATGATATCTCCTGGTTCTAGCGTCATACCACGTGAAAGTACGGCAATGATGGTTGCTATCGAGAAGATCATCTGGCTCGTATTGCTAGCTTGTTTTGTGATATCGTTAACGCGCAAGTGCAATGATAAGTTCTGAGGATCAGCAATTTCATCGGCGGTAACGATATATGGTCCCATGGGGCAGGAGCCATCCAGGCTCTTGCCTTTAAAATATTGCTTATGCTGGGCCTGGAGATCGCGAGCGGTTACATCGTTTAATACTGTATAGCCAAAAACATGTGCCAGGGCATCCTCTTCACGAATGTTTTTCCCTTTTTTGCCAATAATAACGCCCAGCTCGACCTCCCAATCGATTTCTGTGGAAACCTGGGGGTCGATGGTAATCTCTCCGAAGGGAGCATTGAGCGTGGTGGGAGCTTTTGTAAAAAATATTGGCACAGTGGGTGCTTCAGCGCCACGCTGGCGGACAGTGGCGGTCTTTTTAGCATGTTCGCTATAGTTCACGGCTACACACAGCACATTTTTACGTGGACGTGGGATAGGGGCTGCCAGTGTCACTATGCGCAAGGCATGTGCTGCACTGATACTGGTGAATGCCTGTACATGTGTAAAACGGCCTGCTCCCGTTTCATCCAGGATAGCTTGCAAACCTTGTTGGTAGCGTTTATAGTTCTCAATGAGGTCTAGCATTTGATTGGGCAGGGCATGTTGTAGCGCCAGCCCAGCAAGTTCTACATCTACTACTTCATCATCTCGCACAAGGCCCAGATGAAACTCGGGAGGATCAGCGATTGAAAAACTTACCAGTCTCATATGTGAAAGTCTCTTTCTGTGGAATTTCAACTCTCATAGCTTTGGCGTAACCGTGGGAGTTTACAAGACATCTACCATAACTATTTTACACCATTTCAACGTGTGTGTATCACATCTCTTGCTGCTTATTTGCTTCTTTTCGTCAAGTGTTGTGATTGCGGACATTCAATCACCCAGTATCTGAAAGCGGAATCAGGTTGAATGTGAAGATTCCCGGAGGATACCAGAAAATTGATATTGCCTTGCATTCAGATGGGTATGAGGCGAAAAACGGCGTGACAAGACTCTCCAAGCCACATCTTTGGAGTCAAAGGCGAACTCTGAGGGAAAAGTCAATAAGCTATCGTGCAACGGTTGGCGGCATAAAACCATAGGTAAATTCATCTTCCCACGGTTTTCCTTCAGCAAAGCGTGTTGCGCGAAACGGCTTGAGATCGACGGTATGCGCCTGACCCTGAGTGATCCACTCGGCGAGGCATTTTCCAATGGCTGGGCCTGTTTTAAATGATGTTCCGCTATCCCCCGTCATACAGAAGAGTCCAGTGTATGGCTGGAGCGTATCGATAATGGGATGTGCATCAGGACTCTGCATCAACATACAGGCCCAGTTTCCGCGCATCGAACTATGCTGCATAACAGGGAAGCGCCTGGCGAGATTTTCTCGGCAGAGATTGATGTACATTTGATCGACTGCTTCATTATAGGCATTTGGATCGCCGCCCTGGAATGGACCCTGACCGACCCCAACGAGAGAGCAGTTTCCATCGATGGGACGGACCCACATCTTATGCACACGGTCGAGATACGTAAGATGTTGTGGTGAGCGGTCATGGGGCCAGCGGAAAATCGCGATTCTCGCCTTGCGCGGCAGCAAGCCAAGATCAATGCCAAGTGGCACAAAAAGCTGATTAGCCCAGGCCCCGGCAATCACAACGACAATGGGTGCAGTAATCGTTCCTCGGGTTGTTTCTACGCCTGTCACCTGTTCACCCACTGTCTGGATACGCGTGACAGTGGTATCAAATAAGAACTCCACACCGCGTTGTTGCGCTGCCTGTGCAAACGCGAAGGTTGTCGCATTGGGATCGGCAAAGCCAGACTCTGGTTCATAGACAACGTGAGTAACGTCATCTACAAATAAAGATGGGTCAAGCTCAAGTGCATCCTGGGCAGTAATAATTTGTGTATTCACACCAAGGGCACGATGCATTGCCACATTGGCTTCCAATTGAGCATGAAAAGCAGGCCCTGTAAAAAACAGTAGCCCCACAGATTGATAGCCACAGGTGCCACCGACGAGATCATCCCAATGTTTGAAATAAGTCAGGCTCTCAAGGGCGAGCTGTGTTTCAGCCGCATTCCCATAGTTTGTGCGTACGAGTGCGCCACTTTTGCCTGTGGAGCCTGATCCCAGGTAGGCTCGCTCAACAACCACTACATGTTTAACTCCTGCTTGTGCCAGGTGAAACGCTGTACTGACTCCGTTGATACCTGCGCCTACAACAATAACATCTACTGTTCTCATAATTTACCTCGCTTTATCTATCACATTCTACACTCTCGTTTTCATGCTCCTGTATTTAGCATAATAATATTCGACGGCACAGTCAACCCCTGATAACGCAGTTTACCAGCAGCCTCGAAAATGTATGCCTGTAACCGAAGAGGATAGAAGACACGAGTTCTTGGCATACGATACAATGTCGAACGAGAGACCCCAAGCGTCGAACAAGTCTCTGGAATGGAATGATGTGGGAAGGAAGTTCTAACAAGCTCACCTCGCGGAATTTTAACATTTACAGGATCTTGACAAATATTTAAATGTAATGTTACTCTATTTTTAGAGAGTTAAAACATTTAATTTTGATCTAAAAAATGTTAACTTCTTTTAGGAGAACGTGCATGAGAACCTACCCATCTTTCTCAGCCTCTGCAGACCTGGCTGATGGCAGTGCCCTTGAGGCTCTTCCTAAAGATAAAGAGGCTGGGACACGGGCTGCGGCTCGCGCCGTGCTCGACGGGCGTAAAAAAGGCGTGCTTGCTATCCTCCCATTTCTGGGACCGGCCTTTATTGCTTGCGTGGCCTATATTGATCCAGGTAACTATGCGACCAACATCCAGGGAGGCAGCGCCTTTGGCTACAACCTGCTCTGGGTGATTGCGCTAGCTAATCTGATGGCGATGTTGCTGCAAACCATGTCGGCGAAGCTGGGCCTGGCAACGGGGCAGAACCTGGCGGAACTGTGCCGCCAGGAGTTCCGCAAGCCCGTGGTGTACGCCATGTGGATCGTCTCCGAAATCGCGGCGATGGCCACCGATCTGGCCGAGTTTCTGGGAGCCAGTATTGCCATCAACCTGTTATTTGGCATACCCTTGCTCTACGCCACGTTCATTACCGGCGTTGCCACCTACCTGATCCTGACCTTGGAGCGCCGAGGCTTCCGTCCCTTAGAGATGGTGATCTCTGTTCTGGTCGGGGTGATTGCACTGTGTTACGTGATCGAGACCTTCTTCTCTCATCCTGCCTGGGGCCAGGTGGGCTACCATACCGTGGTTCCCTGGCTGGGCGGAACGCAGAGCATCCTCTTCTCAGTGGGAATCATTGGGGCGACCGTCATGCCCCATGTCATTTATCTGCACTCCTCGCTCACCCAACAACGCATCATCCCCCGCAGCGAACAGGAAGCGCGACGCATTTTCCACTGGAACATTCCAGATGTGGTGATTGCGATGACCCTGGCAGGGCTGATCAACATGGCGATGCTCTACATGGCTGCAGCCACCTTTCATGTGCACGGACTGACCAACGTGGCCGACATCAGCAGTGCCTACCGGACCCTCACCCCCCTGCTGGGAGGAGCAGCCAGCCTGGTCTTTGCCATCTCCCTGCTGGCCTCTGGTCTCTCTAGTTCCACCGTCGGCACGATGGCCGGGCAGGTCATCATGCAAGGCTTTGTCGGTTTCACCATTCCCATCTGGGTGCGCCGCGTAGTTACGATGCTGCCCGCAGTGTTCATTGCCGCCATTGGTCTGAACCCCACGACGACGCTGGTCGTCAGCCAGGTAGTCTTGAGTTTCGTCCTGCCCATGCCAGTGATTACCCTGGTGATGTTTACCCGCCGCCGCGATCTCATGGGTTCTCTGGTCAACAAGGCGATCACCACCTGGGCAGCCATTGCATGTAGCGTCCTCATTCTCAGTCTCAATGTCTGGTTGCTCTACTCGACTTTTGCGCCGCTTCTGGGTTGGTGGCTTCCCAGTTAATATGCATCAAGGCAGAAATGTATGACCGGCGCGGGTCAGTACCTCTATAGCATGTTCCAGATCGGCTTCTCTAACGAGCAAGTGGTCCGTTTCATAGGTGGCAATAGCTAAGACGCTGATGTTGGCCTCTGCCAGTGGTAGCGCGAGCGAGGCGTGCACTCCCGCCACTGAGAAATCGAAAGGGCCTTCCACTTTTAGACAATGCCATCCACGCTCTGCCTGTGCCTCTGAGGGGACGTTGTCCTGTGGGCAGATAATGGAGAGTTCTTCGTTGGTGCGGGTCAAAGAGACAAAGTCTCCGATGAGCGCCCAGGGAGGAATATAGCCATCCGGGTGGAGTCGACAAATGGCAAAGAGTTGTGGAAAAATAGTCAAGGTCAGCTTGTGCATAGATCGTTCCTTCCTTTTACTCTTCCTGGCATTGCACTCACGTGGGTGCGGAATATGAGCCACGGTAGTGGCATTTTATATTGCCTTGCATTCAGATGAGAAATATGCGGCCGCATATTTCTAGCCACGAGAGTGGCGTTTCTGAATGCCTATGGGTATTACGTGCCAATAGCTTTTCGGCCTGGCAACGTCAAAGGAATGAACAAGAAGCACTCCTTCTGGTGTGATAGATCTGCGCAGTGGCTGCGAGATGCGCAGCAGATGTAGAAGGAACAGATTACATCCAGCGCTATCATAGAGCTGTCCGTCGTTTGGGTAAAAGGGAATCATCACACTTCTTGCTGCCTTATTTTATCACAAGAAGCGCTCTCTATGGAGAGAAAACTGGGAGATATGACACTATATCATCAATGCGTTGCGCATAACCTCTAGTGGTGCAGGTTGGCCTGTCCATAAATGGAAGGCAAGAGCGCCTTGATGCAAGAGCATAGAGAGTCCGTTGGCCGTACGTAGCCCCATTGTGCGTGCCTGGATCAACAGGTACGTCTGAGAAGGATTGTAGATCATATCATAGACGAAGGTATCCGCGTCGAAACGAGCCAGGTCCTCGGCGGTGAGCGGACTGACGTCCCCATGCATGCCCAATGATGTCGCGTTAATAATGATCAACGCAGAGTGGGGAATCAAGAAAGTCGGATCGCTCAGGCTAAACACCGGCCCGTCGTAGACGTGTTGCAGTTCAGTTGCGAGCAATTGGGCACGTTTAAGATGACGGTTGAGAATAATCAGGCGTTCAATGCCAGCTTCGACCAGCCCAAATGCGGCCCCACGGGCAGCACCACCTGCGCCTAAAAGTACTGCTGTGTGACCTTTGAGTGAGATACGACCATCCTCACCCAATGCACCCAGACCATGCTCATGCAACGCGTAGAGCAGACCTGTGGCATCAGTGTTATAGCCATACAGATAGTCGTCGCGGTGAACGATGGTATTGACAGCTCCGATACGCTCTGCCATTGCATCAATCTTATCTACTAATGGAAGCACTGCTTCTTTATATGGAATCGTTACGTTAGCTCCAAGGCAGTCGGCTTCGCAGAGAGAGCGTACGCGTTCCACAAGTTGAAGAGGGGTGGTTTGCCACAACTCGTAGCGAGCAGGAATATGCAGCACGTCGAACGCGGCTTGCTGAAAACGTGGCGAGTAAGAATGCGCAACAGGATTTCCAATCAATCCAACGCGCAAAGGGCCGATAGATTGCAATAACGGTTTATACGAGGTAGACATCCGTACACCCAATTTTCTGTGTATAAGCAATAGCAATGGCAAACACACCCTGTTAATTTGCTGTTAGTATACCAGATGTGACCGCATAGAAGAAGGCTCATCATCTTACAAATGTGAGTGATATGCCAATGTCGATCATACCTAGCCTTGTGGTAATATATACTAATGGTAACAAATCTGATAGAGAGAAACAACTACAAAACAAACCACTATGTGACGACATCTCTGCCCATCCTGGAACGGCAGCAAGACAAAGCATACATCTATTTACCCACAGATCCAGCGAACAAGTGGCAATTATAAGCGCGTCGTTATTATTCAGCCAGAAGGAAGAGTTATGTCAAAAGCATATAGCATTGTTCTGGCACCGAACCCTTCATTGATGACGGGACTCGGCACCAATACCATCATCGTAGGCGGGGGTGACGAGGGCGCTACAGTCATTGATCCCGCTGTAGATACCATCGAATACATTGAGAAAGTAATACGCGCAGGAAGCATCCATGGAGGTATTCGTCGTATCCTCATTACGCACGGCCACTCTGATCATATGGGAGGAGCTGCTGTGCTACGTAAGCGGCTCGGTGTTTTTGTCTATGCCTCCAGTCGCGCAGGCACACCGATTGCTGATGAAGAGGTAGCGGACGGTATGAGTATTCCGGCTGGCGAGGACACGTTGCGGGTTATACATACGCCAGGACATCGCTTCGACCACTTGTGTTTCCTGTTAGAGAGGCAGCGTATTCTCTTCGCTGGCGATCTGCTGGCTGGAGCTGGTACTGTAGTGATCATACCTCCTGAAGGGAATATGCAGGACTACTTTAACTCACTCAGGCGCTTGCAGCACATGGATATTGCAGAGATAATCCCGGCACATGGTCCGCTCATCAGCGATCCACAGGCGAAACTGAACGCATATATTGAGCATCGCCTGCAACGAGAGCAGCAGATTATCGCAGTCCTGCGTATGGCCGCACGTAGTATAGATACTATAACGATAGCCCAGCATATTTACACAGATGTCGATCCTCAGTTGCATGCTGCAGCCGCGCTGTCGGTCGAAGCGCATCTGCTCAAGCTAGAGCAGGAGGATCAGGTCAAGCGCCTGCGGTCAAAGCAAAGAAATGTATGGATGCTGATACAATAAATCCTTGCTCTGTTGTTCGGTTTCTGGTAAGTCCCTTAGCGTCTTAACAGCAAGCCCAGCGCTATTGCGCCAGCCAGGCCCAGACAAAACCAGCCAGGACCAGTTATGTGTGCACTGGTCAGGTATGTGCCACCAATCAGTGAGCCGATGAATGCCAGCGCGAGAGAGAAGTTGCCTCCTCCAAGAGAGACGGCGCTACCACGTCTTCGAGGTCTGTGAGTGTGATTGCTCAAAGGTAGATTAGCCAGGCGGATTTCGATTTGACCAGCTTCGATACTGGTGATAAGTTGTTCTATTGAGCGGGGTAATTTGGCCGCCACTCTAGCAATGTCCAGCAACTGAGTGAGCAACTGCTTAGTTGTATCAGCAATGGTATCCTTGCCGAGGCCCAGAAAGTTACGAGCATAAGGTAGAGCAACTTCAACAAAGTTGAAATCCGGCGCAAGTCCCGTGGTTACGCCTACTAATGTGCTGATGGCACGTCCACTGAAGGCAAACTGTGCAGGAATACGGAATGGCTGTCCATAGAGCAGCCCGATGATATCCTGCGCCACGTCCCGCATATCTAAGTCGCGTACCTGCCCCAGCGTCGCGCCATAGTACTGATCCAGGAGCAGCGAAATTGCGCGCTCAATGGCAATGACATTGGCTCCTTCGCCGATGAAGCCAAGCGTAGTAACGGCGTTGACAATTTTCTGAGCATCGCGTGTGATGACGCCCAGAAATACTTCGTTGAATGACCGCTTCATTGGCTTGGTAACAGATCCGACCATACCAAAGTCTAGAAAAGCAACAATTGGGTTTTCGGGCGTCGATTCGTGCTTGATCAGAATATTACCAGGATGTGGATCGGCGTGGAAGAAACCAACATCAAAGAACTGATGGAAGTAGGCGTTGACGGTCCGTTTGGCAATTTCAAGGCGATTAATACCGGCTGCATCGATAGCCGCGTAATCGTTGATTTTTACACCGTCGATCCACTCCATTACCAGGACACGGCGTGTCACGTAGTCCTCGTAGATACGCGGAATATAGATGGTAGGATCATCTTTGAAGATCTCGTAGAAGCGTTTTGCATTGGCAGCCTCAGTCACGAAGTCAATTTCTTCGTAGACGGTACGCCTGAAATTCGCGGTAGAAGCCCCACAGGTCGATGACGCCTCCAGTATTCACGAACCGTGTGATGATCCAGATGACTAGCTTGAGTGTGCTCAAATCCATGTTGACGAGCTGGTCAGTGTTGGGTCGTTGAATCTTCACGGCGACTGTTTCGCCAGTTTTGGCAAGCACTGCCTTATGTACCTGCCCTAGTGAGGCCGCAGCGGTACATTTGCGCTCTAATACGCTAAAGAGTTCTTCTGTGGGCTTGTCGAACTCTGTCTCTATGACCGCAATGACATGATTAAAAGGCTCCGGGGGCACCTCGTCCTGTAACGAGGCGAGGACGGCCAGGGCGCGCTCTGGTAAGAGATCAGCGCGGGTACTGAGAAATTGTCCCAGCTTAATCATCAGAACACCAAGTTGAATGGCGGTCTGACGGAAGGCGACCAGTACATTGATGAGCACCTCGATATTGGGCTGTACCTCATAATTTCCCCGTTGTCGCGCGCGAATGACGCGTTGCCGTTCACGATAAATAACCCATATGGTCCAGAGCAATAAGCGCAGGACACGCCATGCCCTCCACCCTTTTTGCCACCATGCAAGCCCCATCGTGCCTTGTCGTTTGCTCACTGCCTTTTGCGTCGTCGCCACCGTCATGTATCTATCTCCGCTCGTTGGTGTTTTGCTAATAAAAAATTTTCCTGGAAAGGTTAGAAACCCCGCTACTTAGCTGTAGCATACAACAAATATGGTTGCGTTGTTCAAGATCGCATTGCTTTGCTCTTGACTCTCACCTGACATGAGAGTGTATGCTCTCCCTAAAGCTCCTTTATTGATGGGGGAAGAAAGGAATATATGACTGTAATTTTATATTGCTTTGCATTCAATGGCGTTTCTGAATGCTTATGGGTATTACAACCGCATGTGGAGGAGTACGTAATGGCTTGCTTCGTATGATTGTTGAAAAAATAAGGTGATCTTGCCTCTGTGGAGCGAGGTGTATAATGAGCAAAACGGGTCCGTCTCACTGCGCCCGTTTTGCCTTTTCTGTCTATTTAGCCTGTTCTTGCCTGTTGTGCTCTTCCCAACTACGATATCAGACCTGTACTTCTTCGCGTAGCCAGGAAGGCATAACTCCCCATAGATTGAGTGCCATCTCGCGTGTATGCCACAGGCGAGGAGGGACAGTTACTTCATGATCGTAATATTGTTGTATCTCGGCTGAAAGCTCAATATGTATGCCTTCGGGATCGCCAATGCGTAAGAAGAGATCGTTGCTGGCTCCATGCCGTCCCGGTCCCCACAGGAGCGGGACCTGTTGATGGCTCAGGTGGTCGGCCCAGCGCAAGAGTTCTGTACCATCCGCGATAGCGTAGCCAATATGATCGATTGCAGGCCGTCCCTGTATAAGCAGCAGTGTATGATGATTATTGTTGCAGCGCAACCAGGCTTGTTCACGTAGCAGCCAATCGGAGATGTCGAAACCCAACGTCTCGGCATAGAACTCGACCATTGCCTCCAGACGCGCTGTGTAGAGCGCAATATGCTGTAAGTTATAAGGGCGCAGTAGGACGCGTTGGCTTCTTGTCGGTGTGGCAGGGGATAAGAATGCGTCGGTGGCTACGGCAATTTCAATGTTGTTGCCATCGGGATCTTTGAGCCAGAGGCTGGCGCTCATGTCCAGGTCATTTTCGGGCGATCCCAGAGTCAAGTCGACGCCGCTCATTTTCAGGCGTGCAGCCAGGGCCGCCAATTCCGCTTCAGTATCTACTTCAAATGTGAGGTGATGCAGGGGAGTATGCCGAACAGTCTTCCGACCATTATTCGTCGTCGGTCTGGTGTCGTTAAACAGTCCCAGGCAGGAATGTTCTTCCCCCAGTGCTAGAAACAGGTTCTCATCTTCCACATCTTGCTCACCGGAAGTATCGATGGTCGAGCGCAAGTCAAATCCTAGCACTTGGTAATAGAAGCGAGCCTGAGCTACTACATCTGTTGACCATAGTCCTACATGTGCTAAGCGCTTTACTTTGACTTTCTGAATTTGCTGGTTGCTCATGGCAGACTCCTTTTGCTATCAATTCTCGCATTCACGTTTTATGTCTCTGTTCCGACGCAGGAAGCCAGAACCCAAATTTAAGTATAGACAATCTACAAATGATGTTGCTCTTCCCTATTCGTATACGTAGCGCATAGCTTAGCTGCTATCATACCTGCCTTGTGGGTAAGGGTCAACGAATTTACCTGAAGGTCATATGCGTGGAAGTTTTTATTCGGGGACGCGATAGGACCGTTTTTCAGCAGAAGATGCAGGTGGGGGTTGGTTTTTGATCGTGAGGAAGTGCTCGACATTGGTTGAGGAGAGGTCGATTGTTTCTAGCACACGAATAAGCGGAGTTGCAGGCATTGGTGTATCTGGGAACGGTAGCGTTGGTATGACTGGCTGTTGCTGCTGTATACTGCTGGTCTGTATTGGTTGCTCATGTGCGTGCTTACGTAGGACCTTTCTCTTGATGAAAAGCCGCATGAGGATCAGTATGCTGATTATGGCTATATTAGCTGGCATGGACCAATTATAGAAGAAGGATACGCCGATAAAGAGAGCGACGGTGAGTAGAAACAGTGCTGTATGCATACAGCAGATTACATTAGCGGTACGAATATGCTGCGAGAAAAAATGCAGGCATCGCAGTCGCAGCATTGTCAGCGTATCTATATACCATATATAGTGCAGTACGAGCACCCTACGATGCTGGGCAGCTCCATTTGTGCGCATGGATTTGCGCAGATGCGCGGGCCAAAAAGCTTTGCAGACTGTAGCTCTGTGCTTACGAATGGAGAGGCGGATACACTTTTTATAGTATTTTTTCCCTCTACTCATCCCACGTACCCCCTGAAAAATGCAGCACCTCCCACGCGACACTGAAGTGCCGGTGTTGTACCGGTACACTCCAGTCCCTGGTATGGAACAAACTTCCCATCCACCACCACGGTTGTCTTCTATGCACATCGATAGCGTGTCATTATACGCATGCCTGGATGAAGAACATAAATTGTTGATCATATACCTGTAATGCAATATCAAGATATCCCTCGCAGTTAACACCCCGCACCACTTCCACAACATCCTGTCAACTGCTCCCCTACACATACCACAACCACGCACTGGGATTTTTGACTTGCTTTTCCAGGTATGTGACACGCGTATACTCCACGCTTCACATGTACATAGTAGCCGTTTCCCTTCCTCCTCGTAAACAGCGCAAGACAGAGCGTTGTCATCGACGCTCGATACTGGCGTTCTGTCTCCTCTGTTATCGTTTCCGTCCACACGCGGCACTTCACTATCGCGTTGAGTGTGTGGTCTTATTGTACCTGCTTACGATCTTGCCACAGATTGGAAAGAGATGATGATTACGTTAAGGATGAAAGTTTTTATCGACAAAATCTTAACCTTTTATAGATTTATTTGGCGGTGGTCATATGTGAATTATATAATATATAGATATACAAACAGCAAGACAAATTATGCTGCGTGACGTCTTCTTGCGCTCCTGACATCCCTGTTTTCTCCCAATTCTTGTTCTTCTGCTCTTCCTCTTGTGCTTTTTCTCTCCTACGTGATATAGTGTGTAGAAGGCAGGTTGATTTTGCTCGTGTGAATCCCAAGAAAGGATATGATCATTTGTGAGTAAAGGGAGTGAGTCTTATTTTTTTGAGCGATCTAGGACCTCTAATCCAGCCTCAGAGGTGCCTTCGCTGGATGTCGTACAGGATCTTCGTCGTGCTGGTGGAGTTCATGACAGCGCTCGCGGTGGCAATCGGAGAAGTAAAGTTTCCTGGTTCATGGATCTTCTGCGTAGCAAGCGGTCTGTCCAACCAAAAGATGATACATCTCATTTGTTTGAGCAGCCTCATGGGGCTAAGCATGTATCAGATTCACCCGCTCGGTATGTCTTACCACAACTCCCTTTTGAAACAGACATTTGCATTTTTGATGAAGGCGGCTTTAAACAAGAAGTTAAATTGCTTGAACAAGATATTGATACAGCTATATGTGGACGCAAACGATTCAAGCAATCCTATTGGAGTGGAAGCCCAGCATGGAGAAATCTCATAACTTCAGAAACGGCAGTGGGGGCAGCTATCCGGGCATTATATCTAGGACTAAAACCTATGATCGGTTTTGGCATACGAGAAGAAAAAGAACACAAATGCTTACTTCAAGACCATGCGGAAGAGGACTTCTATAGCTTACTTCAAGACCATGCGAAAGAGGACTTCCATGTTATAGACACTTACGTCTTTAATGAAAACAGTGTTAGAAAAGTATTAACCGATCCTAGATATTCACACTACTTTGACGATTATACTCCTGGATCATCCCCAGCGTATATCTCAACTCTCATCAGCTCGCTCAGCAAGAGAAATTGGTGCAAAGAGGATGATATGAAATTTGGCTTATTATATGGATATCCACCAAAAGCCGTGGAACAGTTTATTAAATACAAAGACGAAAAAGTCGTTTTCCTTGACGAGTGGTCTAAAAAAGAGAGACAACTATCAAAGAGAGAAAGAGCTTTATTAGCAGGTTATAGATACGGCGAAGAAGCATATAAATTATACATATCAGATACATTTGATGAAAAGAGAGATGAAAAGATACTTTTTGATGTTATAAATAATATATCTCATGATAGCGAGAATAAATTTAAAGAAGGGCATGAACCAGAAATTAGAGCATTACTTGAGGAGAAGTTTGCTGATTTAGATTATGATGTAATAGATTATATTGCATCAGAAAGGGTAATTTCAATATTTGGTATGTCATATACGTCTCATAAACAACAAGGCCCCAGTGATAAACGTTATCGTGATAGATCACTTTATATTCTTGAAAGGTCAGGCATGAATGAGTTCCTCGCATTTCTAAAACAGACTTGATACAACGCTCGTTCATAATTCAGAGATTGTGTGGGAAGGAGAAGGCAAGCCCGATTTCGCATAATTGTGTCAAGGTGACAATGATCCTCAAAGGTTTTATCCTGATGTAATTACTCTGGCGTTGAGGCTAAATGACGCGCCAGATTATCGTTCAATTGCTCCCAACAATCTGAGTGTGGCTTTTTGGGTCTCTGTCAATCCCTCTACTTGCGTAATATTCATACGCTCGTACAGCCTATCACACCTCAACGTGCGCAAATATTCCCCAGCCTGCCAATCCCAGAGATTGATTGCTCCATCATAACTGCTGCTAGCCAGATTCTGTCCATCGGGACTGAATGCAACCGAAGTGACCCAGTGGCTATGACCTTGCAGCGTGTTAAGGCATTGGCCGTTGCTCACATCCCACAAGCGCACCGTCTGGTCATCGCTGCCACTGGCAAGAAGCTTCCCATCGGGGCTAAAATCTACCGCGAAAACTGCGTTGCTATGACCGTGCAAGGTGTTGAGGCATTGCCCACTGCTCACGTCCCACAGGCGTATTGTTTGATCATAACTGCCAGAGGCAAGAAGCTTCCCATCGGGACTGAACACCACGGCGTAGACCGCATTGGTATGACCTTGAAACGTGTTGAGGCATTGCCCATTGCTCACGTCCCACAGGCGTATCGTCTGATCTTCGCTGCCAGAGGCAAGGAACTTCCCATCGGGACTGAATGCAACCATCCAGACCGCATTGGCATGGTCATGCAAGGTGTTGAGACATTGCCCACTGCTCACATCCCACAGGCGTATCGTTTGATCATAACTGCCAGAGGCAAGAAGCTTTCCATCGGGATGAAAGGCTACGGCCCAGACGGTGCTAGTATGACCGTGCAAGGTGTTGAGGCATTGCCCACTGCTCACGTCCCATAGACGCACCATCTGATCAAGGCTGCCAGAGGCAAGAAGCTTCCCATCGAGAGGACTGAAGTCCACAGCATAGACTGCATTGGCATGACCATGCAGCGTGTTGAGACATCGCCCACTGCTCATATCCCACACTTGCGCCATCCGATCACTATTCCCATTGGCGAGAAGCTTCCCATCGGGACTAAAATTTACCGCGTAGACCGCGTTGGTATGACCGTGCAAGGTGTTGAGACATTGCCCATGACGTACATCCCACAGGCGTACCGTCTGATCAATGCTACCGCTGGCGAGAGTCTTCCCATCGGGATGAAAGGTTACTGCCCAGACTGCGTTGGTATGACCGTGCAAGGTGTTGAGACATTGCCCATGACGTACATCCCACAGGCGTACCGTCTGATCTTCACTGCTGCTGGCAAGAAGCTTCCCATCGGGATTGAAAACCGCCGACCTGACTGCGCTAGTATGGCCGTGCAAGGTGCTGAGATGTTGGCCGCTACTCACATCCCACAGCCGCACTGTTTGATCACTACTGCCGCTGGCAAGAAATTTTCCATTGGGACTGAAGCTCACCGAGAAAACTGCGTTGGTATGACCGTGTAGCGTGTTGAGGCATTGACCACTGTCCACTGCCCACAAGCGCACCGTCTGATCTTCACTGCCGCTAGCAATGATGCTCCCATTGGACGTAAAGGCCACTGACCAAACAATATTGGCATGACCCTGGAAGGTCTTGAGGCATTGACCATTGCTCACATCCCACAAGCGTACGATATGATCATACCCCCCACTGACTAGAGTTTTGCCATCTGGGCTGAAAGCTACTGACAAAACCGCGTTCGCAGAACTGTAGAGAGTCTTGAGACATTGACCATTGCTCACATCCCACAAGCGCACTGCATGATCTTCACTGCCGCTAGCCAGAAGCTTGCCATCAGGACTGAAGGCTACTGATGCGACCCAATCGGTGTGCCCCTGAAAGGTTTGTAGCGGTCTCCCGCTGGCAGTATGCCAGAGCCGGATCTCACCCATCATTGTTCCCGCCGCCAGCAGGTCTCCGTGTGGACTCAATGTCACTGAAAGAATGCTTCCGAAGGTGTCGGTAAACACCGATGTTGCCAAATTGGCATGAGTAAAATTGACATCTAACAATTCGGCCTCTTGCAAGTAAGCTTGCCGCACCACCAGACGCGAGAAATCAGCGCCACGCACATCATAGCCAGTCTGAACCAATAGATTAAGGATATTGCCTGCCTCGTAGTTGTTTGGCTGTTCCGTCAGATTGCGTAGCGCGTCGAGTCTTTGTCGCAACGTTTCTTCTAGTTTGCTTCGGCCTAACGTAGAGAAAAGCTTTTGTGCAATGACATTTAGGATCAGTTGGAGCTGGCTCACACGGATGTAATCTTTTGCCTGAGCTTTCATTAGAGCATGACTGGCAAAAAGTTCTGCTTTATCTGTGCTAATCTCCTGTACAATGAGTTCGTTGAAGCGCTCTGTAACTGCATCCATCATGGCCGGTTGCAAGGTAAAATGTCCAGATCCACTTTGTTCAATCCATGAACGGCGTTGCAATGCTTCAATGGCGGTCAGCATGTTCAGCTTGGATACTGGTTGGACGCTATCTTCGCGTAAATCCTGTAAAGATACTGCTTCACGTTCGATAGCTAACCAGTAGATTACCTGTTGTTCTAAAGGTGATAAACGTGCAAATTGACCGTCCAACAACATACGTAGATCAGGATACTCATTCAATGGCACATCGCTAAAGTCCACCAGATATTGCGAGATGTGCCCACGGTAGCTTTCACGGATGGCTGGCGAGGCAATGATTAACATCATGGGGTTGCCAGAAAAGCGTTCTACCAGCGTCTGCCAGGAGTTTTCTTCTCCTGATAAGCCTTTTCTCTGTAATATGACCCGCGCATCGTCTACTTGCAAGCCTCCCAGACGGTAGGTGTGGACAGACGTTCCCTCACCTTCCAGCCAGGCAATCTCTTTCAACTGCTCACGGCTTGTCACCAGCAGGCAACTCTGGTGTCTGCTCTCTCCAAGCAGACGAACGAGTTTGCCATATTCCTCGTAGCCATCTTTGTATTCTGCTGTACTACTACCGCTTTTTAGGACCGTATCGGCATTATCCAGGACAAGGAGACAGCGTCGTTTCTGTAATTGCGCAACAAGCATGCGCATCTGCTCAGCGGTGTCCTGTGGAATCTCCATTTGCTGTGTGTGAGTCAAGAATTGCAGACACTCTTGCAAGATACGTTCGATAGGAGGCGCGTTCAGCAGTGAACGCCAGAAAACTACACGAAAATCAGGCAACTCCTGATCAATCAACCGTGCGATCAGGCTGGTCTTACCAATTCCACCCACACCAATGATCGAGACTAAGCGACAATGTTCGTCTACGACCCAACGCTTTAAGGTCGCAAGTTCCGCCACACGACCGTAGAAATGTTCGACGTGTGGTGCCTCTCCCATATCCACCCGCTCGCCCTCGTCCTGTGGAGCAGGCTTGCTAGTGGTCGCTTTCTCATGCTCCACGATTGGTGTTTCTGCTGTGTCGGGTGGATTCAGTGCTGGTACAGGCTTGCTGGAGGCTGTTGATTGAATGATTTGCTCGTGTGAGTTGCTCTGTCCCTCTTTCTTTTCAGAATAAATGCTATGCAGCCATTGTCCTAACGCAATAATAATACCTAGATCAGGAATAATAATTGAAAGAAACACCGTATTTAAAGTACCAGGCCAATAAATAATCTTGAGATTTCCTAATACAAGCAATACCGTGCCGATAATTAAGAGCAAGAGTAACACAAGTAAAAGTGTAGAAACGCTAAAGTGCGGCCAGGTAAGTTTGCTCCTTCTGTGTTTTGACGACATCCCCATAGCATTGTGGTACCTTATGGTTTACATAATAATTTTGTTCACAAAAAAATGTGGAATGATCTCATGCATTATTATAGCATATGTTCCTTGCTAAATTGAGTGCTAGTTGTTTACATGAGAGGGATGGATTATAGGTAGTATGTTGCTTTGCTTGTGGAATCTTGGTAGGTTCAAACTGGCAAGCACGAAAAAACACCCGATTGGACAGCGAAGAACAGGCCGTTGCTCTGTCTTCGTCTCGGGTATGGGCTGTATGCAGACCAGCGTTATTTAGGAGGCGTCGCTGGTGGCGTTATCGTCTCCCTCGATGTGAACCTTGCCATGGATGACGTTGGATGATGGCGTATAAGAGGGAGGGTCCCATTCAAACGTGACCTTGCCACGTTTGACCGGTACATTCGCGAGCAGCAGGTCAGCGTTGTTTTCGTGTGAGAGGTTGACTTGCATATTTTCTTCTTCAACCTCCAGGCGGCGCGAAACGACACTGAGAATTTCTGCGCGAATAATTTCCAGCAATTCAGGATTGAGTTTGAGGCGGTCATGACTGAGCACGACCTTTAAACGCTCTTTAGCAACCTCGCTAGGCGTTGGCTTCTTACGACCGACCATAAATTCAAAAACACCCATATTTCTGCTCCCTCCAGAACGATTGAGCGCGCGTGCGCGTCTCGATCAATCAGAACGACCAAAGAGCATCCTTACTTCTCGGCCAATGCAGGTCCAAAACCCACCAGGCGCCGTAAACGTTCTAGCAATGAGGGAGATTTTGAGATCTCATCAAGCGGGATCTCTTCGCCAAGTAAGCGTTGTGCTGTATTCAAGAAAGCTTTACCAGCGCGTGAACGTTTATCGTAGACGGCTGGCTCACCCTTGTTCGTAGCAATGATAATAGTTTCATCTTCTGGGACGATGCCCAGCAGATCAATGCCTAACACCTCCAACACATCCGCCACATCCATCATATCTCCTCGTTTGATCATCTCCGGGCGCAAGCGATTGAGAATCAAGCGCGGCTCAGGCTTACCCGCAGCTTCTACCAGACCGATGATGCGATCAGCGTCACGTACCGAAGCCATTTCCGGGTTGGCAACAATGATAATCTCGTCTGCTCCCACGATAGCATTGCGGAAACCTTGCTCAATACCTGCCGGAGAATCGAGCACGATAAAATCAAACTCCTGGCGTAGTTGCTGGCATAACTGCTCCATTTGAATGCTATTCACCGCGTTTTTATCACGTGTCTGAGCTGCGGGCAGCAAATACATTTCTGGCAGACGTTTATCTTTGATCAATGCCTGTCGCAGGCGGCATTGTCCTTCTACAACGTCGACCAGATCGTAGACGATGCGGTTTTCGAGTCCTAAGACTGCGTCAAGGTTGCGCAGGCCAATATCGGCATCAACGACCGCAACTTTTTTGCCTTGCATGGCTAGTGCACTGCCTATATTTGCTGTCGTGGTGGTCTTCCCCACTCCGCCCTTTCCCGACGTGATAGTGATTACCCGGCTATCCATACTCTACTCCCTATGCAGAACTTTTCAGGCTTCTGTAGGAGAACGTTACGTTCCTGGCCCTTATAGTGATCTAGTATACCACGAATCTTTACTGAAATAGAGCTACTGAATGCATGCGAAAGCTGCGTTGTGTGCAAAGAAATACATCTATGCTATCGCATCGGCATATTTCTACTTACGTGGAGCACGACCACTCATCCAGGTTTCAACGATGATTCGCTCTTGTCTGATGGTTGCGACCTCTGGATGCGGCTGTGTCTCAAAGCCTTCTGGAGGACGCGAGAGCAGGTGAGCGATACGTAACTGCACGGGTGATAATTGCAGCGCGCAGACCACGGCTAGCTCGTTATCTGGATAACCTGCATGCACCATACCACGTAGAACCCCCCAGACCAGGATATCTCCCCCAGCGACAATCTCGGCTCCGTTGTTCACATCGCCTAGCACAACGACATTACTCGGATGGTGGATCGCTTGACCAGAACGGATAGTTCGTCGTAAAAAGAGTGTGTCATCCGACTCACGGAGATCGTGTTGCACCGATGATATGTCTTTCGTAATGAAGCCACCAGTCGAGGGTTCAGAGAACGGTAGGGTGATAGTTTTTGCTTCTAGATGCTTATCTCCACTCGTGCCCGGTGACGCTACTGACATCTGATAATAGGCAAGCAAGTCTTCAAGCTGTATGCGTTCGCTTATACGTAAGGCGCGCTGACTGGTATCGACAGTAAGCGATGCGCCTCGAAAAAAAGAAGGAGACTCGGCAAGGCGGTCGGCGAGTGCATTGAGCAAATCGCCAAAAGAGGTATTTGGTTCTAGTGTCAAAAGCAGGCCATTGCGAGTTCCTTTGATTGCAAAAGATGCAGGCACAGACTGATTCTCCTCTCTTTCCAGTCTGCTATCGGATTGTGATCGTGCTGTCGACGCTTCGTTCCCCGGATTCTCCGCCATACCCAGAATTCCCCATTTGTTCAAGAAGCAGGACAAAAAAACGACGTGGGTGATAAGATAACATCTGCGCATATGTGCACATACATGAGTACCGTTGCTAAAATATACAGTTGCCGCACATGCCCAAAGGCGTGACAGACTCGGACATATTCTCCTGCACCAGAGCAAGTGGCCCCGAAGGGCTAGCCGTGGCAACCGTAGCACGGCCCCTCTCGCCATATAGGACAGAGGCTTACTATCCGATAATTCGGATTTTAGATACGCTTAGAAGCACATCCAAGGGTCAAGGGAATATAGCATAATGGCAGATTTTAGTCAATCGTTAACAACCCTACTATCATACAGTATAAGCAGGTGAGACGCAAAACGCAATAGGACAAGTTAAAAAATAGCCGCAATGGCAGGGCCATCTCTTGCTATTCGCTGGCGTTGTGCGTACTATGTGCAATGGTAATACCTGTATGGAATTTGTATAGAGAGAAATGGAGTAAGCGTTATGGCTGAGTTTACAACCTTTCCGCAGCCGCGTGAGCATGTGCTGCGTGCTGGTAATACAACTATTGCTGTCATTCCAGAGATCTGTCTGGTCTCTCATTTTCAAGTGGCTGACTGGCCTGTGTTGTATCGTGCTGCCGAGACCGGGAATGTCAAACGTTGGGGTTTGCCGCTGATGATACCGAATTTTTCCCGTCTACGCGATGGGATCTTTCAAGAAAAAGGTACAACACTCCCCATTCATGGCTTTGGTCGTACTCTGCCCTGGACGGTTATGCAACAGGGAGAGGATCGTATCAACTTACAACTCAAGAGCAACGCTGCGACGCGTCCACAGTATCCCTACGAGTTCACGTTCACCGTCAACGTCGAGGCATCTGAAGGTACGCTTACCTATACGCTGACCATGGAGAATCGCAGCGACGAGGTTATGCCGATAGCTCCGGGTTTTCATCCCTACTTCACCGTGGCCCAGCAGGATAAGGCGCGTATGATCACTGATGGTCCAACTGGCTTTGCAGTGCATGATGTTCAGTGGGATACGCAGCCGCCGGATAGGCCCTATGCATTCCCTCATCATGTGACGATTCAGATGCCCAATTATGGCACCTTGACTATTGCTGAGTTACCATATGCAGAGCAATACGCATTAGCCACCCTGCAAGTATGGTCAGAGCCAGCTAGCGCGCCGGATCATAACTTTGTGTGTTTTGAGCCGGTTGTTGCCAGCGAAGACGGTCTCAATCGTCCATCTGACAGGCTGAATATTGCGCCCCACAGCTCGCAGCAGATTATTTTACAGCTCACGGCAAAACCTCTTGTCAGGTAACTATTCAGGTGCGATAGGAGTTCGCGTAGGGGCCGAGCGAAGGCCTCTTCCAGCAGATCTGCTTTGTTACGCTTGTGCTTGTATTGTGTTGATTTGGTGGAAAGGAAGATGCAGCGTGAAGTACAAAAATTCACCAGCCTTATCTATGATGGTAAGCCGATAGGGGTTTTGACTGGAACAGGAGGACTCGCTGATGAATTATCACAATGGTATCCACGACTGCGCAAAAGATCGCAGGCCCCTGTTCATTTCAGCGACGTGCCAGGAGAGCTTGTGGTTGCTCTCCTCCAGACCCTGGTCAGCTCAGCGCAGGGAAGCAAATAGTAGTAAAGAGCTGCATGTACCTGATTTTACCCGTACCTCGGTTTTGGGCCTACTTCCCTCCAGAGAGATGTAGATTTTGTGTTATATTTAGTCGATGTGAGTGAAATCTATCCATCATTCCTGTTACAAAACTCTGCGAGATACTATGCAGATAAGTGCGTTTCAGACGCAAGCAGCGGATCTACGTTCCAGGCGCATAGTCCAGCCAATTCAGAGCTGGTCCAGTACACATCAAAAGGAGTTTGTGATGCCAAAAAATCCGCTTGGGAGATTCGGCAAAGATAAAAGTGGAGAAGAGCCACGAGAACTGTCAGATGAGATGCGTAGAAGCCTTTATTCGCGATCACACCAAGCAGAAATGGATCGACTACTACGAGGGCAAGGCGTGCCAGAACGACTGCCTAGCTATCAAGATCAAGGAAGACAAGAGACCCAAAACCCCGAAGATATGCCAGTAGCGCCAGCCTATGGAAGCCCAGAAATTTCGTCCCAAAGTTTGACAAAGCGGCAAAGAGCTGAGATGATTCTCGGACGTATGAGAGAGCTTGCACGGAATATGGACTATTATATAGACCGTGCGCTGACCCCTCATGTGATCCTCATGGCCCGTGAAGAAAAATCTTATCAGCAAAAGATGGAAGAAAACGTAGCGTCAATACGTAAGGCTCAAGATGCATCGCTGCTTCTATCACAGCAAGTCGATAATGCCGCCCAGAACCATTCAGATAGGGAGATACGGGAAGCTTGTCAGAGGCTAGTTAAGGATCATCAGGAAGAGCTGACACAGATCGACGAACGAATCGTTGCCTTTAGTGATAATCCGGTGAAATACAGTGGTTTGCAAGAACAACTAAAAGAATCGATTAAAAAGATAACTAAGAAAAACAAAGACGAAGGGATTAAATTAGAGGTTGAATACCGCGTTAAACAGCAGAAACACAGTGACGATTTTGTGGAATGGTTGCGTAAATACTACAAGTCGTACTACCAAGAGAGGCAGGAAGAAGGTGATTACGTACTTCGATTCGGAGAGCATGTTAATAAGTCTAACGAATTACTTGATCTTCAACAGAAACATCTGGATGATCTGGGCACATTTCTTGCCTCAATAGATCCATCCAAGCCATATCGCGACGTCATGGATCAACAGTCTGAAACATCACGAAGTTCATCTGACACAATACGACCGACAGATCCACAATATCGGGTAGATCCCATCGAGGGGTTGTATGATAATTAAATTGTGCTCTCGTTTTTATAGAATGTCTATATATAGATGAGATACACATCTCGAAAATAAGAAAATTCTAAGCTTTTTAATATTGATTTTAGTTTCTGATTAAAAGTGTAAGTGTAGAGTTTTTAGTCTATAAAATTCCATTGTAATTCTTGTTAGAAGAGTATATGCTAGTAACTGCAAGTTCGCATAGCTGGATAGATCATAGATGTGTAGAAAAGAAGAGGTTAACCGTGCAAACTCGAAACATTACATCATCCTCGTTTCCTACTATGTCAGATGCAGCACTGGCTCAGCTAGTGTTAGCTGGTGATCAAGACGCATTTGAGATGCTAGTAAAGCGTTATAATACACCGTTGTTCAATTTCATTTGTCGTTTCTTAGGTGATTACGATCTGGCCTGTGATGTATTACAGCAAGTTTTCCTCCGCTTCTATACCTCTCTTCCCAGGTTAGGGACTGCTGAGCCATTTAAATCATGGCTATTTCAGGTTGCGCGTAACTGTTGTGTCGATGAGTTACGCCGTAGACGTCGCTACGCGATTCATTTCTCGCAACTGGAGGTCGAAGGTAGCGATGGTGAGATGGCCGGTCTGAGCGATATCCCTGATCCTGGTCTGCTACCCGAAGATTTAATGGAGCGTCGTGATCTCCAGCAACTGTTGCGGCAGGCTATTCAGACGTTGCCGCCGAAGTTTCGGTCTGTGGTTATTTTGCGCTATGCATCGCAATTAAGCTTCTCAGAGATTGGGAAGATATTGAGCATGCCGGAGGCAACAGCCAAGACGTATTTTCATCGAGCCAAAGTCTTATTGCGTAAGACCCTGGGACCACAGTTACTGACCAGGTGTGTCTGACCAGTTGCTGAGAGTCTATCTCATGCATCGAAAAAGAGACATGCTATGTATGAAATTTCATCGGTGTGTCTCTTTTTTGATGCCTGCCTCTATTGTACTTCGTTTCGATGCTATCTTCTTGACATGGGAGCGTACAATCTCTACATTCGATACAAATTGATATAGTTGCAATACCCATATGCAAGGTGTAAGATCAATGAGTGATGACGCCGACGTAATCATCGTTGGTGCTGGTCTGGCTGGTCTCGTTGCTGCTGCTGAGCTTGTTGACGCGGGTCGGCGCGTGATTGTGCTCGATCAGGAACCGGTGGCGGCATGTGGTGGGCAGGCATTCTGGTCTTTTGGTGGTCTCTTCTTTGTCAACTCGCCGGAGCAGCGGCGCTTGGGCATTCACGATTCCTTTGACTTGGCGTGGCAGGACTGGCTGGGTAGCGCGGGATTTGATCGAGATGAAGATGATTGGCCCCGCCGCTGGGCCGAGGCTTACGTCAACTTTGCGGCTGGCGAGAAATACGCGTGGCTGCACGCTCGGGGCATTCGTCTCTTTCCCATTGTGCAATGGGCGGAACGTGGGGGCTATCTGGCAACCGGACATGGCAATTCAGTCCCACGCTTTCACGTCACATGGGGAACGGGGCCGGGTGTATTAGAGCCGTTCATTCGGCGTGTGCGTGAGGGCGAGAAACAGGGATTGGTAACGTTGCGCTTTCGACACCACGTAACCAGGCTCAGCATGAGCGGTAAGGTCGTCGATGGTGTGCACGGTGAACTGCTTGAAGCTAGCACTGTCGAGCGTGGCGTAGCGAGCTTCCCGTGTTGTTGTGGGCGAGTTCGATCTCAAAGCCCAGACGGTCATCGTCACTTCAGGAGGCATCGGCGGCAATCATGATCTGGTGCGCCGCAACTGGCCGTCGCGTCTGGGCGCTCCGCCTCGGCACCTGATCTTGGGTGTACCCGATCACGTTGACGGTTGCATGCTTGAAGTAGTGGCAGCCAGTGGTGGGCATATCGTTAACGCCGACCGCATGTGGCATTATCCTGATGGGATTCACAACTTTGCGCCTATCTGGAGCAAGCATGGTGTCCGTATTTTGTCAGGACCATCGCCGCTGTGGCTGGATGCACATGGTCAGCGTTTGCCGATCCCGCTCTTTCCCGGCTTCGACACCTTAGGGGCACTTCAGCATATCACCACCACGGGCTATGACTATTCCTGGTTCCTGCTCAATCAGCGCATCATCGAACGCGAGTTTGCTTTATCCGGCTCCGAGCAGAACCCGGATCTAACAGGTCGTAGCATCCTCAAAACGCTCAGTCGGGCCTTGCCGGGAGCGCCGGGACCAGTTGAAGCGTTTAAGAAGCATGGTGTGGACTTTATCGTACAACGCACTTTACCAGAACTGGTGCGTGGGATGAACGAGCTGACGGGCAATGCACTGATCGACTTAGCCGCACTCGAGCGTGAGATTGTCGCTCGCGACCGGCAAATCTCAAATCGTTTCAGCAAGGACGCGCAGATTACTGCCATCCGTGGGGCGCGTGCTTTCCTTGGGGATAAATTGGTGCGTGCAGCGAAGCCACATCGGCTGCTTGATCCTGCTGCTGGCCCCTTGATCGCAGTGCGCCTGTCGATTCTCACGCGTAAGACTCTGGGAGGATTGAATACGGACCTCTCGGGTCGTGTCCTGCAAGCAGACGGTCAGCCGATTGTTGGTCTCTATGCCGCTGGAGAAGTGGCCGGTTTCGGCGGTGGTGGTATGCATGGCTACCGAGCACTTGAGGGGACGTTTCTTGGTGGCTGCCTCTTCTCTGGTCGCGTGGCTGGTCGAGCCGTTGCTCATGATGTGATCTAATGGCGTGAAGGTATACCGGGAGTAAAAACAAGGGCGGCTATCATCTTGTCGCCCTCGTTTGTGTGCTTGAAAATTACAAGCCGACGTAGGAGCGATAGCGTTCCCATTGTTGTGCCATACGCTGGCGTACGTCTGAACCTGCGATAGGCGTGTACAGCAGCGCAAGCACTACGCCGATAACCAGTCCCCAGCGGAAGAGCGTACGCGCTCGTTTACGCTTGTACTGGTAGTGCCCATACTGATCTTGCACTGAATCCTTCATGCTCTTAGCATTGGATGCCGCCTGATGCAGGCTCTTGTTGACTTTTTGCGTGCTTTTGCTAATGGTATCTTGCGCTGTTGCCAGACCCGGCCCAACGTTCCCCTGAACGGAACTCTGGAAGTGCTTCAAGTTTTGCTGAGCGTTTGCCAGGTTTTTTTGAGCTTTCCTGGCATTTTTCTCAAAAGCCACCTGTGCAACACTGACTCTGGTTTTTAGCGTATTCTGAGCATTTCCTAGTGTAGGCTTAATGGTATCCTGAATAGAATGCTGAAAGTTCTTCTGCGCCTTTTTCAGCTTTTTTAGCGCTGCTTTTCTGTTCTTTTGCAGCGCTATGGCGGCCAGCGCGGCGCTGGCTCCCATGGCTCCCTGTCTCCTATATCGGCCAGGCTTGGCGCTCTCCTGCGTCACATTTGCATAAGTGGACTGGGCCGCGTCTTTTGCATTTTCATAGGTGCTCTGTGCTACATCCTTGACATTTTTGTAGGCAGTTTGTGCCACGTCTTTGAGGTTGTCATAGGTAGCATGTACTGCATCTTGCGCTTTATCTGTAGTAGTACGATGCGTTCTGTTAAATTTTGTCACATGATCCTCCTTTACTTGCTAAGCTGTTCACAGGGGTTCTATAGGAAAATCTTATTCTTACTATAATCACGTGCGAGTAGCCCATGTGGTTTCATTTTTGCTGACTTTATCATATCTTGACAGAGCATAAAAGAACCTCTGGGCTACTTATGCAAGATCTTCCAGCACGCTCGCGCGATTTCCCAGTCCTCTTCTGTGCGCACAATCAAGACGCGCACTGCCGATGTTGGCGTGGAGATATCTTGATCGGCGGGAGAGGCGGCATTTTTCTCTGCATCTAGCTCCAGGTTGAGGAAGCCAAAGCCTGCACATGCGCCTGCGCGTATGGCGGCAGCATTTTCACCAACGCCACCTGTGAAGGTGAGCACATCCACACCACCTAGAACGGCGAGCATCGCACCGATGAAGTAGCGCAAGCGATAGATATACATGGCAATGGCAAGCCTGGCTCGTTCATTGCCCGCTTGTTCTGCTTGCATCACTCGTCGCAGGTCGCTGGAGACACCAGAAATACCTTTGAGACCTGATGCCTTGTTCAGCTCTTGTTCCAGTTGATCTAGTGAGTAACCATGTTGGCGTTGCAAATAGATTAAAATGCTGGGATCAACCGAACCGGAACGTCCACCCATCATTAAGCCTTCAAGCGGTGTGAAGCCCATAGTCGTATCGATACTATGCCCATCCCGAATGGCGGCTAATGAGCAGCCATTGCCCAGGTGGCAGTTGATGATGCGCAGGTCTGCCAGATCTTTGCCAAGGAGCTGGGCGCTGCGCTGTGCACAATACTGATGGCTGATACCGTGAAAACCATAGCGGCGAATGTCAGCTTCAAACCAGCTATAGGGACCAGGATAGACTGTTGCTTCCTGCGCTAGCTGGCTATGAAAGGCGGTGTCAAAGACGGCTATCTGGGGAGTTTCAGGCAAGATACGCTCAGTTGCTGCGATGCCTTCCAGACTGGCGGGATTATGTAATGGCGCAAATGTGGAGATGCGCCGAATAGTTTCCTGTACCTCGGGAGTGATCACAACGCTCTCGCGGTAGTCTGCACCGCCGTGGACAACGCGATGCCCGACGACGGCTATCGCGGAAGGCTGCTCCACAACCTGTGTTGGCCCACTCCACAGCGTATTCAGCATGTGCTCCGTCACGCTGGAGCGCGAGTCAGCCGGGACCATTTGCGTGATTGTCTGTCCATGAGCGGTAATGGTAAGTTCTGCTGCCTCTTGACTCTTTGTCCAATCTGCGTTCGCCTCCCAGAGTGGTTCATTGGCCATGAGAGGGGGCGTCGCGTTGATCTCATAAAGGCGGCTTTTCTGGCTGCTGGACCCAGCGTTGAGAACGAGTATCTTCATACATTACTCCATCATAGAGATTAGTCAGTCCATACCCAATCGCGCACTTCTGGCATATCTTCAAAATTGGTGCGTATATAGCTATGGTGCCTGGCAAGCATATCATTGCATTCCTGTATGAGTGGTGGGGTCAGATCTCGTATGCGTGCGACACTCTGCAGGGCCAGCATGCTCAAGTGGTAGCGGCTGACATTATTGAGCACAACCATATCGAATGGTGTGGTTGTGGTCCCCTGTTCGTTGAAGCCTCGTACATGGAAACGATCAGGGTTAGGACGTCCGTGAATGAGCTGGTGTACAGCTCTTTGGTAACCATGGAACGCAAATACCACAGGCTTATCCTCCGTGAAATGTGCCACGAATGTCGTTTGATCCATGCCGTGCGGGTGGATATCGGGAGTGTAGAGCGTCATCAGATCTACGACGTTGACGACGCGCACCTTTAATTCTGGGATGTGGTGACGCAACCACCAGGCTGCAGCAACGGTCTCCATTGTCATCACATCACCTGTGCAAGCCAGCACGACGTCAGGCTCAAGGCTATCCGCATTGCTGGCCCAATACCATGTCGATAGGCCGCGTGCGCAATGTTCAATGGCTTCCTGCATGTTGAGAAATTGCAGGTGAGGTTGCTTATCGATGACGATAAGATTGACGTAATTCTGGCTACGCAAACAGTGATCGGCCACCGAGAGCAGACAATTGACATCTGGCGGCAGATAAATGCGTGCTATCGTGCCTTTGCGAGAAAGCGTGGTGTCGATGAGTCCTGGTCCCTGGTGGCTAAAGCCGTTATGGTCGTTACGCCAGCAAGTAGAGGTTAAGAGAATGTTCAGCGACGAAACTGGTGCGCGCCAGGGCAGGTTGAGCGCACCTTCGAGCCACTTCGAGTGCTGAACCATCATCGAGTCAATAATCATCGCGAACGCTTCGTAGGTGGCGAAGAGGCCATGCCGTCCTGTGAGAAGATAGCCTTCCAACCATCCTTCGCAGAGATGCTCGCTCAGCACCTCCATGACGCGGCCAAAAGGGGAGAGATGGTCGTCAATCGGGATGATTTTTTCTTCAAATGTACGGTTCTCTACACTAAAAACATCTCCCAGGCGATTTGAGTTTGTTTCGTCGGGACAGAAGAGGCGAAAATTTTGTTGTGTGGCATTTCTCGTAAAAATGTCCCGCAAAAACGCACCAAGCGGCTTTGTATTCTCATAGTACTCGCTTGCTGGCTTGTTCACTGTGATGCCGAGCTGTGTAAAGTCGGGTAAATCCAGGTCTACTCGCAATTTTCCGCCATTGGCATGAGGATTAGCCCCCATCCTGCGCTCACCAGTGGGTGCGAGTGCTGCCAGTTTGGGCTTGAGGCGTCCATGTTGATCAAAAAGTTCTTCTGGCTTATAACTGTGCATCCAGTTTTCAAGCATTTTCAGATGGGCAGGATTCTGCTTCACATCTGCTATCGGCACCTGATGGGTCCGAAATGTGCCTTCAATGGGCACGCCATCTAGCTCTTTTGGTCCAGTCCAGCCCTTGGGTGTGCGTAAGACGATGGCAGGCCAGCGAGGGACGCCTGTAAAACCATTCTTGCGCGCGCTTTTTTGATAGGAGCAGATTTTGGCATAGCAGGTATCCAGGGTCTCCGCAAAAGCCTGGTGGACCTTCATGGGATCATCACCCTCGACAAAGTGGACGTCATAGCCATGCCCTGTAATGACTTGTCGTACCGATTCGTCGTTGTCGCGTCCAAAGACGGTCGGGCCGGAGATTTTGTAGCCGTTGAGATGGAGTATGGGCAGAACTGCTCCATCGCGCAGCGGGTTCAGGAATTTAATGCTTTTCCAGGAGCCTTCCAGCGGTCCAGTTTCTGCTTCACCGTCACCGATAACCGCTATGACGAGCAGATTTGGATTATCAAAAGCTGCGCCAAAGGCATGCGTCAGCACGTAGCCCAGTTCACCGCCTTCATGAATAGAGCCAGGCGTTGGTACGCTGACATGACTTGGTATGCCGCCAGGCGTAGAGAACTGACGAAAGAGGCGATACATACCTTCCTCGTCTTGCGTAATCGTGGGATAGATCTCTGTATAGGAGCCTTCAAGATACACGTTCGCCACTAGTGCGGGTCCACCGTGTCCGGGGCCTGCTAGGTAAAGCGCATTGACGTCATAATCTTGTATCAGACGATTGGCGTGGACATAAATAAAGTTGAGGCCGGGTGATGTGCCCCAGTGTCCCAATAAGCGCGGTTTGATATGCTCTGGGCGTAGTGGTTTTTTCAGTAGAGGGTTGTCCTGTAAATAGATCTGACCGACTGTCAGATAATTAGCTGCGCTCCAATATTTATGCATTAGATTGAGGCGTTCAGGGTCGATGCTTGCCATCGTATCCTCCATTGTATGGATAATAAAGCGCTTTGCTGCGCAGCATATACACATTAAACTTCTACACAGAAGCTCCAATTGTATAACGGATCGTTGTCTGTAACGGCATAAAATAAGCTATCCTCTATAACACGCCCTTGCTCTATTAACCGTGACAATCTATATGGCATAGTCATCTTCACGCCAGGTACAGGTTGCACTGTGGCCGTGCTTGCTCAACAACTAGCTGACGCCTGCCTGCTGGTTTTGCCACATGCTAGTCATGTCTGTATGTTTGACGAAGCTCAGGCTTTCAATGTACAAGTGAGCGCTTTCTTGCGTACTGAGCATGCCTAAACAAAATTACAAGGCGATATTGTGCTGAAACAGATCGCCCAGTGCTTTTACGCGCGGTTCACGCTGCCATCTCTCTTGCATATGCTCATAGACCATGCATGCCTCGTTATAGCGCAAGCTACTTCCTAGCGTTATAGCTGAAGTTGCGGCTCCCTCGATGAGGTCGCATGCCTGTTCCAGGTTGTTCAGTGCCAGAGATGTGGCCGCTTTGTGAATGGCAACCTCTACGCGATACGGATTGGCTGCGGCAGGCATGAGCTGCTCGGTTTTTGCGAAGGCTTGCCATGCATGTTGTGGTTGCGCTAAATGCAGATAAACCAATCCTTCGAGGTTGTGGAGTGTAAGCCAGCGAAAATGGGTGTACGAGAAGTTCGCATCGGCTTCGGGCTGCTCTGGGAAGATCTCTTTGGCGCATTTGAGGTAGTTAAGCGCTACCTGCTGTTCCTGACGGTAAGCATGTGCCTCTGCCAGCCCCGCGTAGAGATAACCTTGTAAAAGCGGTGAACTGCCTTTTTGATACTGCATGGCTTTCTGGTATGTCTGCAAGCGTTGCTCCGAACGCTGCAAACAGTAATAAACATAGGCCTGGCGTACCGTCGCAGCTAATTGCAAATCTGTATCCTCTGCCATCTGCCCATAATAGATCGCGTCTTGCGTATATTTGAGCGAGGTACCGAAGTCCTGTCGCTGCAGAGCCAGTAGATAGGCCAACTGACAGAACTGAGACATCAGGTACGCGGCTCTTTTTTGGTATTGTGGTACCTGTGTCAGGTGCAAGAGCGGCGTGAAATAGCTGGGCAGCACAGTATTGAGTTCTGTGAAGCCGCCCTCAAAGTAGAGTTGCCAGCAGAGAGGTAGATTGACCGTACCTAATGCCAGTATCTCCTCTGGATGGAGCATGACCGGATGTTTGTCTTGCATTAGTCCAAGTACTACGGCTGGTGTGCTGATGAGCAAAGAAACAGCCTTCCGCCGCGAGACCCCTTCACTACCATCTTTCGTACGCTGTACCGGGTCCATTTCGTCAAGACTCCTTCTTGCTTGTTCGAAGCAGGCCAATGCTTCAAGTTGTGGAGGTATATTGCTGCTATCTACGATTGCCTTTGGGGGAGATTCAACGATATTGCTTGCTTGCGTTGGTATTGTTGTTTGGTCAACGGCTGGTGTTGGCGCTATTGTGGCCTTGCCGCCACGCTGTCGCCTTTTTACCAGCATGGTAGGAGCAAAACCGAGTTCTTCAGGGGACATCATGAAAGTTCGGCAGAGTTGGTCGAGTGTCTCAAACTGTGGGGCCTGCAAACCGCGTTCCCAGCGGTTAAAGGTGTTGACGCTGACTCCTACTTTCTCACTGGCAACCTTCACGCTCCACCTTCGTTGTAACCTGGCTGCTTCTAGCTTTTTGTTGGATTCCACCA
Source organism: uncultured Chloroflexia bacterium (assembly GCA_963802635.1). Classification (GTDB taxonomy): domain Bacteria; phylum Chloroflexota; class Ktedonobacteria; order Ktedonobacterales; family Ktedonobacteraceae; genus CAVTLG01. Next base: position 545,745 of record CAWDJJ010000003.1, read on the forward strand.
CACTATCTCCTCGCTTCCTTCTTACATATGCCAACAATGTAAGTAACATGATAAATATCATGTATGGATAGTATGAATGACAAGGTACCTAACTGTCAATAATAAAACGCTAGGCGTGATAAAACGATAGACAATGATAGCTATTTGGTAAAGCGAGTAACTTTGCTCCGATACAGTTGTATACATACACATGAGATTAAGGTGCATATATCTGCTTTCAAAAGAGTAGAAAAGCGGGTATAAACGGTAGAGCGATTGTTACCTTTGCATGAAAGGAGATGTATATGGATAAGAGTGTGAGTGAAGTTGCTCGTTTACGCCAACAGATCGCAGATGAGCTAGAGGCAATGCAGCGCGGTTTCAAGGGTTTTGCGGCGGGGGTTGCGCGCCATGAGTTCATTCAAGCCCGTATGGAACGCATCGGTGGTAGCCAGGAGGAACTGGCAGAGTATGTTGGTCAGGACGATGCCGCAACGATGGTCTGCAAACTCTACATCGACACAATGCGTTTGTAGGTATCATATTCTTCTGCATAATGCGCTTTGAGATCGTATAATCATTGTTTATAACTATTCAGGTGCAGTGCAAACTCGTGTTGGGATTGTCCCGATGCGATCTCCCATCTCGGCAAAACTGAATAGTTACACGGAATGTTTTAGGTAGCGATGGATAATATAACGACCGCATGTTGAGATACCCTGCTTCTAGTCGTTATATTATCCATCGCTGTATGAGATCAATGCGCCATGAAGCGTTGCCAGAAGAGATGCATGCGTTCGCGTAAGGGGGTATGTTCCGGCTTACGCAAATAGGGGTCACTTTCCCAGAGGCGTGCAGCGAGCGTACGTGCACGTTCGATCAATGCTGTATCGCTCAGGTCAGCAACCTGCATTTCTGGCATTCCGCTCTGGCGTACGCCCACAAAATCGCCGGGACCACGCAGTCGCAGATCCTCCTCTGCCAGGCGGAAGCCATCGTTTGTTTCCTGGAAGATACCCAGGCGGTCCTGGGCCTGTATACTGGCGTCGGCGCTCAGCACATAGCAGTACGATTGGTATTGCCCGCGTCCCACTCGCCCACGAAACTGGTGCAGTTGTGAAAGGCCGAAACGATCTGCATCTTCGATGATCATCACCGTTGCGTTTGGCACGTCGATACCCACCTCAATGACTGAGGTAGCTACCAGGATATCAAGTTCGTGGTCGCGGAAACGATGCATGATCAGATCTTTCTCGGTTGGCTTCATGCTTCCGTGGAGCAACCCCAGGCGTAAATGGGGAAAAACCTCGCGCTGTAAACGTTCATATTCGCTGGTGGCGGCCTTTACCGCCAGCGCTTCGGATTCCTCGATCAAGGGGCAGATAATAAAAGCTTGCCGTCCTTCAGTGACCTGATGGATGATTGTCGCGTACGACTCGGTACGGCGTGTACCTGTCAGCCAGCGGGTGATGATCTTCTGCCGACCCGGTGGGAGCTGATCGATGGCAGAAACATCCAGATCTCCATAGAGTGTCAGTGCCAATGTGCGTGGAATGGGCGTGGCTGTCATCACGAGCATATGCGGGTGATAGCCTTTCTGGCGCAGGGCATCACGTTGCTCTACGCCAAAGCGATGCTGTTCATCGACGATGACCAGTCCCAGCTTCTGGAAGATGACATCATCTTGAATCAAAGCGTGGGTGCCAATGGCGACCGCAGCCTGTCCACTTTCCAACGCCATGCGGCCTGCTGTCCGTTCGCGCTGCTTCAGACTGCCTGTTAGCAGTACAGTATGGATGCCAAATGGTTCGAGCATGGCGCTGATGCTGCGTGCATGCTGCTCGGCGAGCAGTTCGGTGGGAGCCATGATCGCGCCCTGATAGCCATTGAGTGCGCTCATCAGCAACGCTGCTGCTGCGACTGCCGTTTTCCCTGCGCCAACGTCTCCTTGCAGCAGGCGGCTCATAGGCTTACTCTGTGCGAGATCGGCAAATATTTCACAAATTACGCGCCGTTGTGCGTTGGTGAACGAGAAAGGCAATGTTGCTTCGAACGGCTGGTCGGTGGCAATGACTGACCAGAGCGTTTGTCCTGAGGGCACAATGTTGTCTCTCTGTAAGCTTTGTGCTTGCTCTGCCTGCTCAAAGGCTGGAGGGTCAACAAAAATTCTGGCGAGATCGATGGCAAAGGCGTTGCCATGTTGCGCTTCGCGTTGCCAGCGGCTGCGTCTTTCTTGCATACCCAACTGGATCAAAAACAATTCGTCAAAGGCCAGGCGCTGATGGGCTGCTGCGCGCATGGCCTCGTTATCTGGATAGTGCATTTGCGCAATAGCTTCGGGTAACGGGAGCAGTTGTCCTGCCGAGCGCACTGACATGGGCAAGTGCTCGGGGACCATCTGTGCATAGCGATCTACGACCCACTTGGTAAAGCGACGCAAAGTCTTGGCGTGCAGACCTTCGGTGAGCGAGTAGATCGGTACCAGGCGTCCTGTGCTCAGCAGGTCCCCCTGTTCTGGGAGTTCATGGCTGCGCACAGAGAATTCGACGCGGTTCCCAAAGCGCTGCTTGACGCCTGTCACGACGAGGTAGGAGCCTTTTGCGGCCTCTAATTGCTTGAAGAGATAGCCCTGGTTGAACCAGGAGACAGATAGTTTGCCTTTTTCATCAGAGATCGTTGCGATGACACGCGTACGACCATTGCTGGTACGCTGCAATTTCACATCCCAGATCAAACCCATGGTTGTTGTCAGCTCATTAAAGGGGATCTGGTCAATTTTTGTGAGTTTGCTGTAATCGCGGTGTTCGCGTGGAAAATAAAAGAGCAGATCACGTACTGTGCGGATACCCAGACCGTGCAGGCGTGTTGCCACTGTAGGACCTACACCGGGCACTGCTGTGATATCGGCGCTGAGCAGCGTGAGCGCGGTATGACCCTGTGACATGCCAGCTTCCAGGTGCACTTGATTTTGTGGCGGCGCTGGTGGACTTTGGAGGGGACGCAGTTCAACGTTTGTGCTCTGTGTCTGTGGCTGGGCAGATTCAGCCGCTACGGTTTTGCTCGCTTGATCCGCTAGTGTGGCCCTCGTCTGTCTGGTTTTCTGTTGGGGTATGCTCTCGTTGTGCGCTGGATTTTGCGTGGTAGAAACCTGCACGGATGCACTGGAGGCCGCAGGCTCTTTGCTATCCATTTCATTCAGGATTGCCAGGGCGGCGCGTAGACTGGCTGCCCGCTGCATCGGGTCCTGTTTGTGGTAGCCTTGCAAGTGTTCGACGAAACGATGAATAGGACCTGCGTCCAGCCCACCTTTTTGACAGATCGTATTGGTCTCGTCATACCAGCGCGCGGTAAACGCTTCCAGCCCTCCCGAGCGGATAGCCTGGTCCTGGTGATTGGTACGCTGTTCATATTGTAAGACTTTACGCGCCCGCTCCACATAGGAAGTGAGCGCCGCTGTATTCTGATTAGACATAAAATTACTGCAAATGCTTTGCTACTTAAAGATTAAAGTTCAGAGTTCATCATAGAGGGTAATTGGAACAAGTGTCAAGAGGTCTTCCTTGTTGGGTATCCATCCTTCCGAGGGAAACGTTGGGAACCAGGAATTTTGCCTTTTTCTGGCTGCTAGTACAATGAACATGAGGCTGCATAACCATCTGTTCTTTGCCTTTTTTCTATAGAAGAGTATCTCTGTCGTTGTATCGCTGGCAGCCCTGCATACATGCAAGAAAAGGAAGGGGAACTTTTCTGGACACGTTAACGTCTTGATGATGGACGACAATATTTAGCGAGAAGGCAATATAAAAAAGGAGTCCGCACGATGCGTTTAGTGGATACATTACAAAAGCATACGCTCTTTTCTTTCATCTTCCTGACCATTGCGCTCACCCTTGTACTGGCGGGTTGTGGCGCGACAACAGGAACAGGCTCCGGCGGAATTGCCAGTACAGCTTCGACGCCCACACAGACGACACAAGGTGCCATTCCACCTATCGTGACACAAGGTAGCAAAGCAGGATATGGTACGACGCACGGTTGCCCTAGTAACACGGTAGTGACCACTGCGCCAAGCCAGGCCAATATCATCGTCACCAGCAAATCTGTGAGTTCTGATAAGACCATCATCGCTCACACTGGCGATGTCATCGAGATTCGTTTAGCCTTCGGTATTAGTTGGAGTGGACCAACCAGCTCGCAAGGACCATTAGAACTGCAAAAGCCGTCGGGCTATGCCTCGATGACTGATCAGTCCTGCATCTGGCGTTTCGTGTCGACCAGCACGGGTACGGCTGCGCTAGCATTCACTAGTCGACCGCTCTGCGACGCTCATATGATGTGCCCTCTATACATTAGATTGGTACCAATAACCATCAAAGTACAATAAGCTGGCATATCCTGGTTCTGAATACAAAAACATAGGATAATTGAAAGCGGAGGCACACATTTATGCTACATTTAGACCCGGTAACATTGACCGGTCAAATCGTACGCCTGGAGCCACTGCAGGTGAGACATGCCGCAGATTTATACGCAGTCGGTCAAGATCCAGCTATCTGGCGCTACCTTCCAGCCGATCCAAGTGGTTCAATTGAAGAGATAGCGGAGTGGATACGGGCGACATCACAGACTCAGGCAACCGGACAGACGCTCACATTCGCTATCATAAACCTTGCGACCGGGCATGCAGTCGGTTCAACGCGTTATCACGAGGTCCAGGCAGAACATCGCGGCCTAGAAATCGGCTGGACCTGGCTGAGTCCTGGTGTACAACGAACAGGAGTAAATAGCGAGTGCAAATATCTCCTCCTGCAGTACGCATTTGAGACACTGCATGCCATCCGTGTACAGTTGAAGACTGATAGCCGGAACATACAGTCACAACGTGCTCTCGAGCGGCTAGGTGCTATAAAAGAAGGTATTTTACGTAATCACATGATTATGCCCGATGGCTATTATCGTCATACCGCATACTACAGCATTCTGGATACGGAGTGGCCCCAGGTTAAGGCAGGGTTGGAGACCAAAATGAGTGGCTATGCGGAATCCGAACGCCAAAAGACAAGAGAAATTTAGGCTGGACAAGGGAGAGGACGAAGGGCCACAAAGTGGGGATCGCGAGACTAATCTCTGCGATCCCGCCGCGATGAACCATACGACGAACGTGAGTTATACGGGTGATACTGGTCTGCCATCAAGCGTATACCCGAGATAATACCTAGAATTAGCGAGGTCAGCATACCAATAATTACCAAATCGACGCTCACCATTGTGTGTAGCTCCTTTCTCATAGTTTGCAAAATCTATGCAGAATACTGCACAAATACATGTATACACGTGCATATTAAACAGATAAGCACGCAGGCTAGGATGAACGTGGACGCCTCAGGTTGATTCCCATCATAAGACCGACGATGAAGCACACCAACATAAAGATTACCCCGATGTCCAGTGGCATGGGCGATCTCCTTTCAAACCACGAGGTTTATGTTGACCTCCTGGATACTCACCATAACATGAGTTTAGCAGCTATGAGCCGCCAGTTGCACCATTGCTTGTGTCATAAATATGCCATCTTATTTTGTGACCGGCTTTCTTTCCGCGAAACTAGCCAAAAAGAATTTAGAGGAATAATATTTTGTCCTGACGCTAATTACCCACATTCCGCAGTTTGAAAACGCATTTTTGGGCATTAACTATTGCTCTTTATGCTCGTTTTACCAGGGTATTACCGGACCCAAAAGTACTAGAAAAGAACGTTTGGTCTATTTCTTAGACTTCTATTTGAAAGCCCTACTTTTGCTGCTACGATCAATACCAATAATACAGGCAATATGAGCACAGATTAGAACGTTTGACCGTTATTCTGAAAAACCGTTTTCCAAACTGCGGAATGTGGGTAATTACAGTGTTTCATTTGTCTACACATCTGACCTTGTTTCAAGGAGTGTAAATCCCGTATTTATATCATATAACTCATGGTTCGCTCATTTTCCAGATGGAAATTAAGAATCATCCGCCAATTGAGAATAGATGACAGGCGTAAAGCCTAATAACGTTAAAATTTCTTGCTGAAGAGAAGAAAGCGGCGTAATATGGCGCTGTATGAACCCAGGAGCACGAACGATGGTAAGCGTCACTTCATGGAAGGCTTCCAATAATCGTTCCGCAGTCGGTTGATTCGTGCGACGTTTGGGATTTCCTGCGTAGAGTCCGGCAAGCTCTCCCTTCAGCTCTTGTAAACGTTGACGAACGACACCTTCCAATAGCGTTAAAACACGCAAAGCAATCGTCAACAAGCGCACTAATCCTACTCGATGATCATCACGCTGCACATAGAGAGGAGCCAATGAGAAAGGATGTCCTTTGAGGCGCCCGAAGCACCGCTCGACAAGATATTCATCATAGTATGCCTCTACAGCTTGTTCTAAAGAAAGATATTCTTTTTCCTGATTCGTAACATAGACACGCCAGCTCAGATGACTTATAGTATACTCGAGTGCTTTTTCCACTCGTGCACTCTTGATCGTAAAAAGGCTCTCTTGATGTGCTGAGGAGATTTTTCCTCTATAAGTACGAACTGGTATTTCCCGCTTTTCTTCATAAATAGCAATCTCTAATAAATCTTCCACGCGAAATATCTTTAACACCTCTTGTATGGCTCTCTCTACTTCCACACGTGTTTTTAGGCGCTGCTTTCCTTGCTTTCTCACCAATAGCTCCTGTATAGCTTGCTCTGCTTTTTCTAAGCGTTCTAGCAAAGAACGCTTCGCTCCTTCTGCTCCACTTGTTGATTGGATCAGCAATCGGCGTTCCGTCCATGCAGATATCTGCCCATCTCTCTCGCTATCCAGCTCTTGGCTCATTTCATATCCTTGAGCAATACAAATATGCTCATTTTTCTCATTCATGCGTTCAACCTTTATGAGCGGATCTCCGTTCTTTCTCAAGGTATCTACTTCTTGCTGGAGTTGCTGTGATGAGATGTGTATGGCTGAAAGAGGGCATAAATAAAAGTCTTTCGATGATTGAATGGTCGCACGCGTTTGAAATGCTGCCATCTTGCAATCTCCTATATACAACAGTCCTTCCCTTTTGAGTCCTTCACGCACCCGCTTTATGATCGGCAGGTACACCGGGTCATCTGCCTTTTCACCCGAAATCACTTCTGTCGCCAATGGCATTCCCAAAGGATCCAAACTTGCGAGCACCAGTTTGAGTTGTGGCAGGTCAGGTCGATGGTCTTTGCTGTGCCCGAATTGCAGTAATCCCTGTTCACTCACTTCAGCATAACTCATGACGCTGGTCGTATCAACACGTATCCGTGCTTTTTGCATATCATACACTCGTACCAGGCTTCCCATCAAATCCTGTTCAAATGCTGACCAATGGATATCGCTGCTTAGAGCATGTAAAATATCTGCAAGACGATCATCTGTCATATCTTGTTGTTCAAGCGTCTTCAACCCGCAGCCACGTAGTATTTCTTTTCGTCGCATTGCCCACTCTTGTACATGGTGCATTTTATGATCCGCTTCTGAAAGGATATGGGAGAGCCAAACCATCGTCACATTCCCTACGCTTAATCCCTTCCGATTGCCATGAACTGGGATATGCTTATCTAGCAGCTCAGATATATTCATGCGCTGCATGTGTGCTAGTAACAGCGCAATATCATCTACACGTTCAGTTTCAATGTTCAACGTTTCTTTCATGCTTGTAGTGTATTACAATTTTGAAATCTCGTCAAAATTTGAGCGAACCATGAGTATAAAATGGTTGATAAACCTCATTTACAAGAAGATATTCTCATTGTGCCATACTATAAACAGTCTATTATCTGGATAGTTCACTATTAAGTACTCTTCTTCGAAATGGATAAGTAATTCGATGAATAGCAGCTAACATCTCCAGATCATCATGATAATCATGGATTTGGTAGTTATTCAGCATAAATGGTATTTTGTTCCTAGGAGCACGCTTTATTAATTTTAAATTCCTTTTCGCTCCCATTGCTATTCCAGCCTCTATGCACGTATTTATATTTACATCTGTTATATCTGCAATCACAAGAGAAGCCCCAATAATCTTTTCTACTATATATTCACGTATTTGATCTTCAATTATCTTATCTCCTATTTGACAAGGCATAGCTGTAATATATTGTATTGCATTTTTTAATGCCTGGTTTCGTAACTCTTCTTCGGAATCAAGGTTTGTTGCCAAGAAAGCGTAAGCAGGCTGAGGTGGCCGGTACCATTGCTCCGCTAGCGCATCAATATATTTTTGCAGAATTATTTCTTTGTTTTCAAGATCGCCAATTGAAATATTTACAGCATGTTGAGCTATAGTTTCTGGAAGGTTAAGATTAGCTCATGGTTCGCTCAAATTTTGACGAGATTTCAAAATTGTAATACACTACAAGCATGAAAGAAACGTTGAACATTGAAACTGAACGTGTAGATGATATTGCGCTGTTACTAGCACACATGCAGCGCATGAATATATCTGAGCTGCTAGATAAGCATATCCCAGTTCATGGCAATCGGAAGGGATTAAGCGTAGGGAATGTGACGATGGTTTGGCTCTCCCATATCCTTTCAGAAGCGGATCATAAAATGCACCATGTACAAGAGTGGGCAATGCGACGAAAAGAAATACTACGTGGCTGCGGGTTGAAGACGCTTGAACAACAAGATATGACAGATGATCGTCTTGCAGATGTTTTACATGCTCTAAGCAGCGATATCCATTGGACAGCATTTGAACAGGATTTGATGGGAAGCCTGGTACGAGTGTATGATATGCAAAAAGCACGGATACGTGTTGATACGACCAGCGTCATGAGTTATGCTGAAGTGAGTGAACAGGGATTACTGCAATTCGGGCACAGCAAAGACCATCGACCTGACCTGCCACAACTCAAACTGGTGCTCGCAAGTTTGGATCCTTTGGGAATGCCATTGGCGACAGAAGTGATTTCGGGTGAAAAGGCAGATGACCCGGTGTACCTGCCGATCATAAAGCGGGTGCGTGAAGGACTCAAAAGGGAAGGACTGTTGTATATAGGAGATTGCAAGATGGCAGCATTTCAAACGCGTGCTACCATTCAATCATCGAAAGACTTTTATTTATGCCCTCTTTCAGCCATACACATCTCATCACAGCAACTCCAGCAAGAAGTAGATACCTTGAGAAAGAACGGAGATCCGCTCATAAAGGTTGAACGCATGAATGAGAAAAATGAGCATATTTGTATTGCTCAAGGATATGAAATGAGCCAGGAGCTGGATAGCGAGAGAGATGGGCAGATATCTGCATGGACGGAACGCCGATTGCTGATCCAATCAACAAGTGGAGCAGAAGGAGCGAAGCGTTCTTTGCTAGAACGCTTAGAAAAAGCAGAGCAAGCTATACAGGAGCTATTGGTGAGAAAGCAAGGAAAGCAGCGCCTAAAAACACGCGTGGAAGTAGAGAGAGCCATACAAGAGGTGTTAAAGATATTTCGCGTGGAAGATTTATTAGAGATTGCTATTTACGAAGAAAAGCGGGAAATACCAGTTCGTACTTATAGAGGAAAAATCTCCTCAGCACGTCAAGAGAGCCTTTTTACGATCAAGAGTGCACGAGTGGAAAAAGCACTCGAGTATACTATAAGTCATCTGAGCTGGCGTGTCTATGTTACGAATCAGGGAAAAGAATATCTTTCTTTAGAACAAGCTGTAGAGGCATACTATGATGAATATCTTGTTCGAGCGGTGCTTCGGGCGCCTCAAAGGACATCCTTTCTCATTGGCTCCTCTCTATGTGCAGCGTGATGATCATCGAGTAGGATTAGTGCGCTTGTTGACGATTGCTTTGCGTGTTTTAACGCTATTGGAAGGTGTCGTTCGTCAACGTTTACAAGAGCTGAAGGGAGAGCTTGCCGGACTCTACGCAGGAAATCCCAAACGTCGCACGAATCAACCGACTGCGGAACGATTATTGGAAGCCTTCCATGAAGTGACGCTTACCATCGTTCGTGCTCCTGGGTTCATACAGCGCCATATTACGCCGCTTTCTTCTCTTCAGCAAGAAATTTTAACGTTATTAGGCTTTACGCCTGTCATCTATTCTCAATTGGCGGATGATTCTTAATTTCCATCTGGAAAATGAGCGAACCATGAGATTAGGTTCTGATATGACTAAGCTAGGTATATTTATCTCTTTTGCGATGTTGATTTCTTCAAGTATGTAATTTGATGTTATGCCATCACGATTAGGAAGAATTGCTACCAATCCACCGCAGCTCTTAATAATATTTTTTACACGTTCTCCCCTGTATTTACCTTGATCTTCAGAATCCCCGATTAATCTAAATCCCGCCTTATCAAGCATTTTACATATATAATCAGCAAGAAAAGCTTCTGTAGGTCTCCATGGTCGACTAACAAAAATATCTTCGACATTTTCAAGACTTAGGGCTTTATTGTCATAATACAATCCTGCAAGTAGTTCGGACATTATACTTATGTCGATTTTCTTACCCACAGCATCAATCCACTTAGTAGTTTGCAGGAATCCCGGTATCTCGCATTCTTCTATACAAATCGGAATAATTCGATATTGTTTGTACTTTGCTCTTTGACCAATTGCAAAGTTGTACTCCTCTTCTACCCAGCCCGATTTTATTGAGGATTTTGATAGAATAATAATCATGCTGTGGCATTGAGAAATTGCATTTGCCAGCTCTGTAGAAATAGTGGCGCTAGCCGAGAGATTTTGGGTATCGTACCAGATTGGAAGTTTTGCTTCCTGGCTCCAACGATACAATCGCATAACAAAATCCCTATCTGTATGCGCATGGCTTAAGAATGCACGATATAATCGTCTTTGTGCAGGCAAGCGAGGCGATATATTCATTTGTTGATCCTCTCCATGCAAAAATCTCTTTACCCTAAGTTTTGCCCAAATAAGCATTATTGTCCTCTGACAACCTGAGAACAGAAAGTCAAACGTGAGATTTTTGACCGAGCGCCATAGTGCTTTGTCAATCTTCAATTGACGGCTAGAGCCTTACTATGAAATCGCACCTAAAGGGAATTTAGCTTCTATGGCTACTGGTCAAACGAACCTTGATGGACCAATAGAGTTCTCTTAAGCATACATATTGCCTGCACTGTGACACCTGCTCTGAACTCAGTGAGAGCATCGCGTCAATAATTTGGGCAAAAATTGGGTTTAAGAAAATCTCCAACAAACCCAATATACCGGAATCAATTAGGTACCTTTATTGTAAATATTAAACAATTTTGGCAATGAATGTAAAGTGGTACCCTCCTACTTTACAGGGCTTTTACGCTTGGACGGCGTCTAGCAGGCTTTATCAGAGCTTTTTTGCTCTAAGTTCTATGCTTTGAATAAGCAGAAGGAGCATCTTGAAAATGCAATAATTCAGAAATACTAGCTCCATTAGCCTGCTATCAGTATAGAGTAAAATAGAGAGAAAAAGATTTGGAGTTTATACGATAGCGGAGGAAATATCGCCGACCCAGCAGCAGGTAACTGCGCTTGGCTCTACCTTTTCTCTTTTATCCTTTGTATAGTAATAATATTCGATGCACACACAATAGGAGGAAGAAGACGCTATGAGCTTGCAAGACGATTATCAACATCTGGACGCTCTTCTTGAGGCCACACATGCCGCCGCGCTTGAATTTCTGGCAAGCCTTGCCATACGACCAGCGGGCCATACACCTCAAGCACTCCCACACGATATTTTGCCAGAAGAAGGCATAGGCGCTCAACAGGCGCTCTCAGCGTTCAGAGCAAAATATGAACGCCTGCTTGCTGCATCTCCAGGACCCCGTTATCTGGGCTTTGTGACGGGCGGCTGTACTCCTGCTGCCCTGGCGGGAGATTGGCTTGTCTCAGCATATGATCAAAATGTAAGGGGCGATGGTGAATCGATTGCAGCGACGGTTGAGCACGAGACGCTAAGATTGCTGCGCGCGCTTTTCACCCTACCGGAGTCCTTTACAGGAGCTTTTGTCAGCGGGGCGACACAGGCCAATTTCGTCGCGTTAGCGACAGCCCGCCAGTGGGCAGTTGCGCGCCTCGGGATTGATGTTTCCGAACAGGGATTATGGAATGTGCCACCTATTCCTGTGCTGGGTGGGTCGCCCCATGCCAGTATCTCGAAAGCCCTGTCGATGCTGGGCATGGGACGACAGACGCTGGAGGTTCTGCCCTATCTTCCAGGCAGGATGGCCGTCGATCCAGAGGCACTGCAGAAGCGCCTGGCCGCGCTGAACGGCACGCCTGCGATTGTCGTAGCCAGCGCAGGAGAAGTGAATACTGGCGATTTCGACGATCTGGAAATGCTTGCCCAGCTCTGTCAAAAGTATGGAGCGTGGCTGCATGTTGACGGTGCCTTTGGCCTGTTTGCTGCCTGTGATCCTGCCCATGCTCATCTCCTACGGGGACTGGACGCCGCAGATTCGATCATCTCCGATGGACACAAATGGCTCAATGTACCTTATGATTCAGGCTTCGTCTTTACGCGTCATCTTGCCCTCCATCAGCAGGTGTTCAAAGTCACCGCTGCCTACCTGGGAGATAGCTCTGATCTATCACATCGCACGCCCGAAAATTCCCGACGTTTCCGTGCTTTGCCCACTTGGATGACATTGATGGCCTACGGTAGGACCGGTTATCGCGAACTGATCGCGCGCAGTTGTTCGCTGGCGCAACAGCTAGCTCAAGGGCTTGAGTCATCTTCGTACTTTGAACTGTTAGCGCCGGTTCATCTCAATATCGTCTGTTTCGCGCTACGCGGCGCGGATGCAACACAACGCAACCACTTTCTTGAGGCGCTCAAGAAGGATGGGCGAGTCTTGCTCTCATCCACCTTCTTCGCCGGAAAACCTGCCATACGTGCAGCATTCGCCAACTGGTCCACAAGGGAGCAGGATATACCGCTGATTCTCGATGTATTGGAGCAATGTGCAAGATAACAAGACAGTAAGATTAAAAAGCTTTCGCGACGTTACTTTACTAAAAGCGCCGCCATCATACTACGCACAAATTGCAGTTCATCACGATTGACAGTATGGCCCATGTTAGGATACAAGCGTAACGTAACGTTTCCGCCCATGCGTTGCAGCACTTCAGCGGACTGTTCGACGCGTTGACTGGGGATATGGAGATCTCTGTCGCTACAGCCAAGAAAAATGGGCGTACGATCCAGCGACTCGGCATAGTTGCGCGGCGTCTCGTCAGGCCCGATGAGGCCGCCGCTCAGGCCTGCCACACCTCCGTAACGTCGAGCATGGCGGGCAACAAATTCAAGCGCCAGGCACGCGCCCTGCGAAAAACCCAGGAGCATGGTATGTTCAGGGTCAATACCGGCCTCAGCGACTTGAGCCAGGAGAGACGCAATGACGGCCAAAGCAGATGACAGCCCCGGTTCATTGCTAGCTAAGGGTGCGAAAAAGCGATTCGGGTACCACTCGTGCCCGGCGGCTTGCGGTGCGAGATAGGCAAAGCCAGGTTGATTTACCTCGTCAGCCAGGCCCAGGATATCTTCTGCCGACGCACCACGTCCATGCATCATGATCATGGCCGCCTGCGCATGCGCAAGCGGCTCACCAGCGGTCAGTACAGGCTGTCCCTGGTGTGGTCCGTTTATTTCGTTTACCTGATCAAAATTGTTCATGTTTGTTATATACCTCCGAACTGGTTATTCATATTCTCCATGCGTCCCTCCCGTATAACCCAGCGTTTCGCAAAGCATTTCTCTTTCTTTCATATTGCTTTGCATTCAGATGAGAAAAGAGTGGCGTTTCTGAATGCCTATGGGTATCAGCATAATGGTAAGATATCCGCATCTCATTAAAAAATCAAGGAAATTCCTGGAGAGACTCCTAATCCCATCCACTTACACTCCAGCAACATTTTCTCACGGAATAAATATCACATTATAAATGTTAACTAGAACTAGACACATGCACTACCGCGTTCTCTGCTTTTTGCACTGCCGCAAAAAGAAGTAAACATCAAAGATGCCCCCATTCATTGTCCTGCTTATGACTGATAGTCAAAACGTAGTGTCTTTATCTATTTCCACGATGATAAGGAGTAGGGATGACTAAGCAAGCAAAAACAATTGTTATCATGGCGCTCATGCTTGGTATGGCGTTAGCGGCACTCGATATCACGATTGTTGGTACCGCGTTGCCGAGTATTGTAGGAAAACTCGGAGGCATTACACTTTATTCCTGGGTGTTTTCAATCTATTTATTGACATCTACCACAACGGTCCCGATTTATGGCAAGCTCGCGGATCTCTATGGGCGTAAACCTCTTTTTCTCTTTGGAGTCACTCTTTTTCTCATCGGCTCAGCAGCGTCCGGTGCGGCACAGTCGATGGAACAACTGATCATCTTCCGTGCCATACAAGGGTTAGGTGCCGGTGCGGTCTTGCCGATTGTGCTCACCATTATCGGCGATATCTTCACATTGCAAGAACGTGCAAAAGCACAGGGCCTCTTCAGCGCCGTGTGGGGACTCTCGAGCGTGATTGGCCCATTTATTGGCGGCTTAATTGTTGACCATTTTTCCTGGCGTTGGGTCTTCTTCATCAATATTCCCTTCGGCCTGCTATCAATGCTCTTACTCATCTTCACGTTTAAAGAATCCGTTGAGCGTAAGAAGCACCATCTGGACTACCTGGGCACGCTGACGTTAACGGGCAGTGTTGTCGCGCTGCTCTTCGCGCTCCTGCAAGGTGGCACCTCCTGGTCATGGACGTCATTCCAGAGCAGTAGTCTCTTCGTGGCAACTATCGTCCTCTTCACGCTTTTTGTAGTTGCTGAACAACGAGCGGCAGAGCCAATCCTTCCGTTGGATCTCTTTAAGAATCGCATCATCACCATTTCCAGTATTGGTAGCGTTGCGCTAGGTGTACTGATGTTTGGCGTTACCACGTATGTACCGCTCTTTGTACAGGGTGTCAAGGGAGGCAGCGCAACGAGTGCTGGTATCACGCTTGGTCCCTTGCTGCTAGCCTGGCCTATTGCCGCAACCATTAGCAGCAAAATCGTCATTCGCTATGGCTATCACGTCACGGCTATCTTCGGCATGTTTGCCGCCGCTACTGGGGTAGCCATGACAGCCTTCTTCAACATGCAGACCAGTCTCATCTTTATTATTGTCGCCATGTTCATCATTGGCGCTGGACTTGGTTTTGTCAGTTCGGTCTTTATACTCTCAGTACAGAATGCGGTACCGTGGAATCTGCGTGGAGTTGCCACAGCGACAACACAATTCTTCCGCACCATGGGAGGCACTGTTGGAGTTGCGCTCATGGGCACCATTCTTAACGCCCAGATGGCTCAACGCTTTGCTCCCATCTATACCCAGTTTGCCACGGTTGCCAGGCGCTTACCGCAGAGTGTCGTCCCTGCAAACGTCCTGCTCACACCCGGGCTACGTGCCTCGTTACCCTTTGCATTCCTGAACCAGCTACAAAATGCCCTCGCGCAAAGCCTCTTCTGGGTCTATAGCTTAATGCTTGTGCTGGCCCTGTGCGGACTTGCCGCGATGTTTCTCCTACCGGGTGGTCGTGCCGACAAACATGCCTACAAGGCAACTGAAGCAGAAATCGTGTCTGAACCAGCGACGGATGCACTGGCCGGGATCGGCTAGGTAAGCAGGCACATAGTTGTTATTGCCTTACATTCAGATGAACTGGGAGGTTAGAGACAGCAGCCCCGTTTCTGAATGCCTATGGGTATGAGAACCGCTCCTGTGAAGCATAGACATATAGATCCCACAAAAAATAGCAATTATGAGTCATCCCGAATTTTTGAGGAACGCTTCAGACCGCAAGAAGCGAATTGGCCCTGGAGAGTCCCCGCATCTGGAGCTTTGAAAATCTCCTCAAACTGCTTGGGATTGTCATGCTGGTCTATGCTTTTCTGCTTCATTTGCTCGATCCTGTCTACAGGAACCTCATCCAATCCGCTCTCCTCCTCAAGTGTCATCGAACCGGAAAGAGGTGCCAGCAGACACTGGTACCTCTTTATCGGCTCCGATGGACTCTCAGCCGTTTGTGGGAGAAAGCTCATCTTACCCTCCAACGGCTTTATTCCCCTCCTCATGAGGTCTTACGACAGTTCTTGGCTGTCTCGGGCTAGGGATGCTTCCCGAAAATTCGGGATGAGTCATAACTCTGATTTCCCACACAATTCACTATAATTCCCCGCCTTCCGTGGTAGTAGATGCTTCCCGGCCTGCTGCCTCCAGCTTTGTTAAAATATCAAGCTTGCCTTTGTGGACGGAGTCCCCCAGGTTCCGTTGGGCGTTTTCTAGGTTTCTGTATAGATAGGCCAGATGCAATATATCCTGAATGGTCCTACTCCGAACTCCCTTGTCAACCTCAGCATGGGCATGCTTTTCCCAGCCCTTTGCTTCTTTTTCTATCCTACTTTTACTAAGCCAACGGTTTGCTCCTTTGACCTGCTCGCGTGCCTCTATAATCCTGTCAGTGATTTGTTGCTTTATCACATCTAGTTCAGGTAGTTGCTCCGAAGAAGAGCCGAGTTCGTGGCCTTCTCCCCCTTCCAGTCGTCCAGACATTAGATTTGGGACTCCTCTCACTTTTCCCTTTTTAGGGCGTAGATTGCAGATACATCAGTATTTTTATGAAGAGATAGTGATGATCTCCGCTTGATTGTATTGTACTGCATATGTATCGCAGAGCTGTTCAGCGAACATTACAAGTTCTATCAGATTCGTTATTCCAGGGAATACTCTCTGTAAGTATAACAGGAAAATGGGCTATGTGGGTCGGATTTGTGTGTGTTTTTCCGCGGCAAAATCTGAGCGTGGCGCACCTGCTGTACTATTTTCCATAGGCTCAGTGGCCACCCTCATTTTAACGACGCTTTTTTATCTACACGCAGGTAGTACAATTACTACCCCTTGCTCTACCGCGCATAGGCAGAGCTTCGTATTTCATGCTGCAATCAAAGCACAGTGGCACAACGACCGCTTTATGCTGCAAATCAAGCTGACAGAGCTTCACTTTTTCTGTGGTCCACCCACAGGATGCGCAATGCTGTTTGGGGACGGCGCTCCGATAGAACGTAGACTTACGGAAGCCCAGGACCAAACAGATAACGGAGATGGCAAAGAAGCAGATGAGGAAAATTTGCATGAGAACACCTCCTTGATTGCGTGAAAGATCTTGTGCTTTCCTACAGAACTATTCTTTTTCTTGAGCTTACATACGGTAATTTTCGGCTGATTAGACCTCAAATTGGGTATAGTCTACCCATCATTATGATGAATAGTCATGATGATTAATTAACCCAAAACAAGATCAGGAAAAAGCATTGCACTATGGGTTAATGCATGATACCCATAAGCATTCAGAAACACGTTCTTATTCCGCCTGGCAACGCTGCTGGCGCAGCTACTGCTGCGCAGTCAGCCAGACGGATCAGCAACTCTCGCGGCTAGAACGGCGTTGCGGCACCGTTCTCATCTGAATGCAAGGCAATATGAGTATTGTTGTACGCATACGGACATCTGACTACGATGCAGAATATAGTATCAAGAGTAGCATGCCAGCGCATAGCGTCTAACGACGGAAGCTATTGGTGTCAGGAAGAACATTGATTTTCTTTCGCTCGTGGGTACTATGCTACGGCAAGCAATGGAAAGTCCAGGGATAGTGCTCGTATGCCAATCAAAACTAATGCCGCGCGCCAAATGCAGGCTCATACCTGCGTAGATCCGGCGAAGAAAACGTGCTTGAGGCGGATAATGCACAATTGAGTAGCATCATCTGGCAATTTATTTTATTCATTGTGCATCTCCTTTCCGAATTGTATGAGGTATTTTTCACTTACGCAAACAAGTGTAACATTACTATAGCTTATTTTCAAGGCTATTCGGCACAAATTTCCAGCTTTATATCTATGGCGTTAGAAATTTGTTATCCCTCATATCCTTCTATCGGTTGTTCCGAAAATATAAACGATACGGAAACATAATATTCTTGGATCAATTTGCCCATTTTTCGGCATTTCTTGGCGCATGTCGCATATATCCTGGCACATGAGTCGCAGGGTCCGACGAAAAAGAGAAGCAGAGAATGGAAAAAGGGATGATCCTACGCAACCACCCATGTTATAAAAGAAAAGACCTGAACGCTTGGTGAAACGCCAGGGGTGAGCTACAATAGGTACAGTAGCCACAGATGATCATATGTTGGTAACAATATCCAGCTAACACAGGAAGGATATATATATGCAGGTAGTACAGACGCCAGTGGCGGAAGAAGTGCGCCACTACCGGATGCTCATCGGGGGCGAATGGGTAAATTCTCAGTCTGAGCGGACATTTGAGAGCATCAATCCATTCACGGGAAAGACCTGGGCCACTCTACCAGAGGCAAACAAAGCAGACATTGATGCCGCCGTGCGCGCAGCCCGCGCGGCCTTCGACGAGGGACCGTGGGGACGCATGACGGGTACCGAGCGAGCCAGGTTAATTCGTCGTCTGGCTGCCCTGCTAGAAGAGAACGCGGAGCAACTGGCTATCATCGAAAGTACGGATAACGGCAAACTGATTCGCGAGATGTCAGGACAACTTAAGTCCTTATCTGAGTGGTATTACTACTTCGCGGGTGCGGCTGATAAGCTTGAGGGTGAGACAATCCCTAGCGATAAAGCCAACTTTTTCGTATACACACGCCGCGAACCAATTGGTGTAGTAGCAGCCATTACGCCCTGGAACTCGCCCCTTTTACTCCTCACATTTAAGCTGGCTCCAGCGCTTGCCGCTGGTTGCACCTTTGTCGTCAAACCGTCAGAGCACACTTCAGCCTCAACGCTTGAATTTGCCCGGCTCTTTGTCGAGGCTGGCTTTCCGGCAGGCGTCTTCAATGTCGTTACCGGCTTTGGTCCGGGCACAGGTAGCCCACTCGTGAGCCATCCGGGGGTAGACAAAGTGGCGTTCACCGGATCGACCGGAACCGGCATTCGGGTGATGAAAGATGCTGCCGACCATCTTGCGCGTGTGAGCCTGGAATTGGGTGGCAAGTCTCCCAACATTGTTTTTGCCGACGCGGATGAGGGGATCATCAACGGGATTGTTGCAGGCATCTTCGCCGCTGGTGGTCAGACCTGTATTGCTGGCTCCCGATTACTGATTGACGCACGCATTCACGATAAAGTTGTCAGCAAACTTGCCGAGCGTGCACGTGCTATCAAGCTGGGCAATCCGTTGCAAATGGAGACCGAGATGGGTCCTGCGGCCTTCAAGGGTCAGCAAGAAAAGATCAAGAGCTACATCGATATTGCCCAGGGGGAGGGTGCTCAACTGGTCTGCGGAGGAAACATCCCCACCGATCCAGCTCTGGTAAATGGATTTTTCGTTGAACCTACTATCTTCACGCACGTAGAAAACGATATGCGCATAGCTCAGGAAGAGGTTTTCGGCCCGGTGCTCTCCGTGATCCCGTTTCACTCTGAGCAAGAAGCCATCCGCATAGCGAACGATACACGCTATGGCCTTGCCGCTGGCGTCTGGACCTGCGACGTGCGGCGCGCCCACCGCGTTGCGCATGCTCTGCGCGCAGGCACGATCTGGATTAACTCGTACCGGACGCTTTCCTTCAACACGCCTTTTGGTGGCTATAAGATGAGCGGGATCGGGTTCGAGAACGGTATCGAAAGTGTCCGCGAATACACACACACCAAGGCCATCTGGGTCGAACTTTCCGGTCAGACCCGCGACCCCTTCAAGCTTGGTTAATGGAGGTGATAACTAGAGAGAAGCAGTGCAGGAGAACTTGGTTTCCCCTGCCGTAGCAGAATATTTCTGGGAGAACTTCTGAGACCCCAAAGTCAGACTATGATACAGCGTCTTTTTACCTGTTTTCTCATCTTATCTATGATATTGTCACCATTTTCCCCTTTCCCTGATTGAGGATGTATGCTACCATAATTTTAGCAACAGGCACCTTTCTGACAACGAGGCTGGTTCGACCGAGTAAGGAGAGTCTCCCATGTCCAGTAAGTTCGAGCGATGCTACACCGCCAGCGCATCTTGAAAATACCAGCGGACCGGCAGCGAACCCCGATTGGCTCCGCCGCCAAGTACACCCAGAGCAAAGAGAAGGTGGGCAGACAGGAGGACGTCGCCGGTACCAGGGAGACGACTTCCTGCGCCACCAACGCTCTGATCGGCAACGAGACTCATCGCCGCAAGCCGGACTAGAGACTGTTTTCGAGCCACAGTCCGACCGCACAAGGTCAAAGAGATCCCCAAGACAGCAGCTAGAAGCAAGCACAGATGCACCACCATCATCGAAGCGAAGAAAGACACAAGAGAAGGCCACTATCTCCAACCATCCCGAGGCGAACCTCACCATCTATCGCTATAGCCCTATCCAGTATTATCGTCACCCCACACGCGGTACCTATGCCACTGATAACCCTACACAGCTTGCTCTAACTCTGAAGCTGCCTCGGAACCAAATAACCCGTAAATCGTCTGGATGGGCAAGCATTGCCAATCTCGATATCTCAACGATCCCTGTTGAGAAGCGGAAGATCTTTAGCACCTATTTCGTGTTCCAGAACCAGAATGGAAGCCTTCATGCCACTGACAACCTCAGCCGTTTTGCCAGCGACCAGAATCTGCAAAAAAGCTCACTTGAATATGTCTGGAAGGCTGCGCAGTCTGAGCACCAGGGATGGAAGCGCCCCGAGAAGTCCACGCTCGACTCCTTGAGCAGCCATTTCACCATCCGAGAGACAGAGGTTCCGGTCACTCGCCACTCGTTCACGCTTGGGGCGATCACTGTCCAATTCCATAGCTATACCTCTATCCAGTATTATCGTCACCCCACACGCGGTACCTATGCCACCGATAACCCTACACAGCTTGCTCTAACTCTGAAGCTGCCTCCGAAACAAATAACCGGTAAATCGTCTGGATGGGAAAGCGTTGCCGATGCCGATATCTCGACGATCCCTGTTGAGAAGCGGAAGTTCTTTAGCATCTATGTCGCGTTCCAGAACCTGAATGGAAGTCTTCATGCCACTGACAACCTCACCCGCTTCGCCATCGATCAGAACCTGAACAGACAAACACTTGAACATGTCTGGAGCGATTGGCAGACTGAGCACCGGGGATGGAAGCTTCCCGAGAAGTCCACGCTCGACTCCTTGAGCAACCATTTCATCATCCGAGAGACAGAGGTTCCGGTCACTCGCCACTCGCTCACGCTTGGAGAGATCACTGTCCAATTCCATAGCTATACCTCTATCCAGTATTACCGTCACTCCACACGCGGTACCTATGCCACCGATAACCCTACACAGCTTGCTCTAACTCTGGGTCTGCCTCGGGACCAAATCACCCGAGAAAGGCAAGGATGGGAAAGCGTTGCCGATGCCGATATCTCGACGATCCCTGTTGAGAAGCTGAAGTTCTTTAGCACCTATTTCGTGTTCCAGGACCAGAATGGAAGCCTTCATGCCACTGACAACCTCATCCGCTTTACCATCAATCAGAACCTGAAAAAAGGTACACTTACCTCTATCTGGAATGGTCGGCAGACTGAGTACCAGGGATGGAAGCTCCCCGAGAAGTCCACGCTCGACTCCTTGGGGAGCGAGCTAGCCCTCCGCCCACAGACTGCCCATTCAGATGCCAGAGAGGAAATTCTGGAGGAGTGAGCTGATCTCAGAGGGGGATTGAAGCAACGCACGCATACCACCACCCGTGCGACGATAGGCGAACGTTTCCTGCTTCGAAGGATTGATGCACGATTTCCCAGATCTCTTTGAGCAGTCCGCCAAACGAACGGTGCATGAAATCGCTACCGCCTTGCATGCCGCCGCAGTCGCACCAGCCCATAGATGGCTACGCTGCTATTGTGGCAGGCCACATACAGCCTACCACCGCTTTTCTCGCAAGGAACAGCGTTTTCTTACGTGTTTTCTCATCTTATCTATGATATTGTCCCCCTTTTTCCCTTTCCCTGATTGAGGATGTATGCTACCATAATCTTAGCAACAGTCACCTTTCTGACAACGAGGCTGGTTCGACCGAGTAAGGAGAGTCTCCCATGTCCAGTAAGCCGAGCGATGTCACACCGCCAGCGCACCTTGAAAATACCAGAGGACCGGCAGCGATTCCCGATTGGCTCCGCCTCCTAGTACATCCAGAGCAAAAAGAAGGTGGGCAGACAGGAGGACGTCGCGGGTACCAGGGAGATGACTTCCTGCGCCACCAACGCTCTGATCGGCAACGAGACTCATCGCCGCAAGCCGGACCGGAGACTGTTTTCGGGCTACAGCCCGACCGCACAAGGTCAAAGAGATCAAGAAAGCCGCTAGAAGCAAGCACAGACGCACCATCATCATCGAAGCGAAGAAAGACACAAGAGAAGGCCACCATCTCCAACCATCCCGAGGCGAACCTCACCATCTATCGCTATAGCGCTATTCAGTATTATCGTCACCCCACACGCGGTACCTATGCCACTGATAACCCTACACAGCTTGCTCTAACTCTGAAGCTGCCTCGGAACCAAATAACCCGTAAATCGTCTGGATGGGCAAGCATTGCCAATCTCGATATCTCAACGATCCCTGTTGAGAAGCGGAAGATCTTTAGCACCTATTTCGTGTTCCAGAACCAGAATGGAAGCCTTCATGCCACTGACAACCTCAGCCGTTTTGCCAGCGACCAGAATCTGCAAAAAAGCTCACTTGAATATGTCTGGAAGGCTGCGCAGTCTGAGCACCAGGGATGGAAGCGCCCCGAGAAGTCCACGCTCGACTCCTTGAGCAGCCATTTCACCATCCGAGAGACAGAGATTCCGGTCACTCGCCACTTGTTCACGCTTGGGGCGATCACTGTCCAATTCCATAGCTATACCTCTATCCAGTATTATCGTCACCCCACACGCGGTACCTATGCCACCGATAACCCTACACAGCTTGCTCTAACTCTGAAGCTGCCTCCGAAACAAATAACCGGTAAATCGTCTGGATGGGAAAGCGTTGCCGATGCCGATATCTCGACGATCCCTGTTGAGAAGCGGAAGTTCTTTAGCATCTATGTCGCGTTCCAGAACCTGAATGGAAGTCTTCATGCCACTGACAACCTCACCCGCTTCGCCATCGATCAGAACCTGAACAGACAAACACTTGAACATGTCTGGAGCGATTGGCAGACTGAGCACCGGGGATGGAAGCTTCCCGAGAAGTCCACGCTCGACTCCTTGAGCAACCATTTCATCATCCGAGAGACAGAGGTTCCGGTCACTTGCCACTCGCTCACGCTTGGAGAGATCACTGTCCAATTCCATAGCTATACCTCTATCCAGTATTACCGTCACTCCACACGCGGTACCTATGCCACCGATAACCCTACACAGCTTGCTCTAACTCTGGGTCTGCCTCGGGACCAAATCACCCGAGAAAGGCAAGGATGGGAAAGCGTTGCCGATGCCGATATCTCGACG
This sequence comes from uncultured Chloroflexia bacterium, assembly GCA_963802635.1. GTDB lineage: Bacteria > Chloroflexota > Ktedonobacteria > Ktedonobacterales > Ktedonobacteraceae > CAVTLG01. Next base: position 569,254 of record CAWDJJ010000003.1, read on the forward strand.
ATCCCTGTTGAGAAGCTGAAGTTCTTTAGCACCTATTTCGTGTTCCAGGACCAGAATGGAAGCCTTCATGCCACTGACAACCTCATCCGCTTTTCCATCGATCAGGACCTGAAAAGAGGTGCACTTCCCCCTGTCTGGAATGGTCGGCAGACTGAGTACCAGGGATGGAAGCTCCCCGAGAAGTCCACGCTCGACTCCTTGGGGAACGAGCTAGCCCTCCGCCCACAGACTACCCATCCAGATGCCGGAAAGGAAATTCTGGAGGAGTGAGCTGTTCTCAGAGGGGGATTGAAGCAACGCATGCACACCGCCACCCGTGCGACGATATGCGAACGTTTCCTGCTTCGAAGGATTGATGCACGATTTCCCAGATCTCTTTGAGCAATCCGCCAAACGAACGGTGCAGCAAATCGCTACCGCCTTGCATGCCGCCGCAGTCGCACCAGCCCATAGATGGCGCTACTGCCCAACAGCAGAGCGAGTGTCGTCCACATATACACAGTGGTATATGAGACATGCGAGATCCCTAGACCGAAGAGTGGAAAGAGCACTATCATCGACAGGCTGAAAAGGCCAGTCTCGAACGACAGCACCGTCGCACGCTGCGCCTCAGGACAACGCTGGTTGAGGTAGGTGCTAATCGCTGGATACAGGATCGCCGTCGCTACCTGGAAGGGTATCAGGAAGCCCAGCAGGCTGATCACATGGTTTGACATAATCATGCAGAGTAGCCCGCCTATCTGTGATGCTACACTCAATGCCTCAAACCTCACAGTGATAACCGAGAAAGATGTGTACCATTATCAGACCTTGCATGCGCCCTGGAGACGATCGCCAGGACACACCTCACCCCATTTCCCCCTCAAGGACGCAGAGCCACCTGCTTAGTTGACGCGTTGACGCTTCCCTATTGCCGAGTAGAAGCTATCTCTGCTATACTTTACAACAAAATTGACGTGTAAAATGGAAGTGGTAATATGAGCAGAATGACTATCCATGGATCTGAGTACCCCATCAAGAAAATTTTCAGCGACGATTTCTTCTTCACTATCCCCCGCTATCAACGTCCCTACTCCTGGACTACTGAGCAATCCGAAGAGTTGTACCAGGATTTAACCAGGGCCGTTCATGATTTCAACGGGTCAGTTGAGGAGTTCGCGCCTTACTTCCTGGGCAGTATATTACTCATAAAGGGTGATGATCCACATGCTGAAATCATCGATGGTCAGCAGCGCTTAACCACCCTCACAATGTTGCTCTCGGCTATACGCAGCCTCATGAAATCCGCTTTTGCTGAAGGTCTGACAGGTTTTCTCTGCGAAAAGGGCAACATTATCACCAATACGCCGAAGCGCTATCGTCTGAGGTTACGCGAGCTTGATGAAGAGTTCTTCCGTACCAAAATCCAGGACGAAAATGGTATTGAGGTACTCAAAACGCTCAATGATGAGCACCTGTCAGAAAGTCAAAAAAATATTCGTGACAATACGCTTGGCTTCCTGCGAGAGCTGGAAAAGCTCTCCCAAAGCCAGCTACAAACGCTCACACAGTTCATCGTGAACCATTGTTATTTGATCATTGTCACTGTCTCCGCGCCTGACCTGGACTCCGTTTATCGCATCTTTTCAGTCTTAAATAGTCGCGGATTGAATTTCTCTTACTCCGATATTCTAAAATCTGAAATTATTACTGCTATTCCCCTCAATGAGCAAAACAAGTATGCGACAAAGTGGGAGGAATTACAGGAACTTCTCGGCTCGGAGCAGTTTGAGACGCTTTTCTCTGATCTGCGTACCATTAAATCAAAGAAACGACTGAATAGAGGTATGATTGAAGAATTTCATGAATATGTCTATCCCACACCTTTTTCAAAACTCTCTGCGCAAGAGTTTATCGATGGCACTTTATACCCTTATGCACATGCACTTGATAATATTCTGAAGGCGAATTATCAATACGGCACATCATCAAACGACGTTAAAGCTATCAACACTATGTTCAAGTGGCTGGATCAGCTTGATTATAAACGCTGGATACCGCCAGCGCTCTTTTACTTTGTAAAGTACCATCGCCAACACCAAAATCTAGTTGTAAGATTTCTTAAAGATCTTGAACGCCTCGTTGTTAGCTTTATGATTTGCCATGTTCCGCCCTATAAACGTATCGACCGCTACTGTGATTTGTTAATTGCCATCGATCAAGAAAGAGATTTGTTCACTGCTGACTCTCCTCTACAACTTACATTGAGCGAGCGCAAAGAAATGCTGCACGCGCTTAACGGCAACATCTACGGCTTGCACTACGTCTGCCGTTATGTGTTATTACGTCTGGATGCATATCGTGCAGAAAGTGGTGCATCATACGATTATCAAACAGCCAGCGTTGAACATATCTTGCCACAACGGCCCGCGCCAGATAGTAAATGGTATCAACTCTTTCCCACCAAAGAGATACACAACAAATATGTTAATCGCCTTGGCAATCTGGTTTTGCTCTCGCGTGGCAAAAACATGAATGCAGAAAATTATGATTTTGAACCCAAGAAAGAAAAATATTTCTTCGCTAATAAGCTCTCGACACCATTTGTGCTTACAAACGAACTACGAGATACCAAGGAGTATAGCGAGTGGACGCCAGCAGTTATTGAACAACGCCAAAAAGCTTGATGAATGCACTCCAGCAAATGTGGAGATTATGATCTTAGAGACGATGTCTCTGGAACCTGACAGCTTTTCCCACATCACCTGTTGACCCTGATGTGGTTTTATTGCCCCGATCAGCGCTTGATCGGCTCACTTTTGCTGTTTGTTAGTCAGTTGGAAATGTACAAAGTCGAGCTTAGATAGTGCAAAAATACCAGGGCTGATCGCACCACCGCGCGTAGGACCGAACGGAGCGGTCCTTGCAGCCAATGCTGGCGAAACAAAGAAAAAGCCAGAAGGCACCTCTGAACTGAGAGTGCCTGCCAACTTTTTCCTTTCGTCATCTCTATACGGCGTTATACCAGTAGACAGGGAAACTATTCCCATCATCGCTGACGGCTCCGGGAGCAGCTAGCTCGGTTGAGCCATCCCACATGCTGAGATCGCGATGGGCAACATTACCAATCCCGGTTTGCGAACCGCTTGCATTTGTCCCAACACTGCAATTATCGATGGTGAGCGTGTTTGATGGTGAGTTGAGATCAGCCAAGTCTCCCGAAAAGTTGCCGGAAGGGGTTGGACGTTCAACCACGCACTCAGCCGTAGCGCTGTCGGAAAGACCGGCATCCCCATTTAAAGTGATGGTGTTGGAGGAGTCATTGGTCGTCTCATCCGTGAGCACGAAGGTATCCGCGTCACTTCCGAGGCTGTTTGAGGAGACAGTCACGGCAATGGTATCACCAGGGTTGATGGTTCCCATCGATATAGCTTGCGCAGTATTATAAGGGTAAACCTCCCACCAGGGAAGGTTTACCTGCTGCCCAGAACCATCAATAACTGATTCAATGCCAGCTTGCACCACTTGGGTTGGAGTGGTGGCGAATTCGTCACCACCGAGACCGGCCCATACAACGACACCATCCCCCACCGAGCCAGTAATGGTAGGAACAGTAAATTGCATGGACACTGTAGTATATTCCCCACGCACCGGGTTTACTTCCACCGCCTCATTGCCAGCCCAGACTTTTTGCTGTTCCTCTGCTGTTGGCGGGACGGCAGCATGTATGAATGACAGGTGTCCTGCAAAAATAGTAAAGGTCGTAGCCAGTAAGAGCATGATACTTGCTACTGTCACAGTAAGACGGATGTGGGTACGAAACCAGGACATTCTCAACATCTTGTTCCTTTCTCTACCTCCGAAGAAGGTAGCTCCAATACAAGACAATACAATTGGTCGCCATTGCTAGCGTAGAGGAAAGAAAAGCCTCTGACTAGTCGTATCTGGGGACAAAAAAAGAGAGAGCACCAATGCAGGCATACGAATGAGGCAGCGTCAACTAGAGGTTTATATACGTTAAGCGTAAAAAAATAGCTCTATGGAGATACTCACCCTCACGCCAATAGACATAGACAATAATCTCTGCTAAGATGCGTTAGGGTATAGATGTAGAGGTAACAAGGAGGTGAACTGCGTGAAACCCGAAGAACGCGCGCGCCAGTCTATTGATACGATGTTAACCGATGCAGGCTGGATTGTACAGGATCGGCAGCAATTAAATCTGGGCGCGGGACCAGGCGTGGCAATCCGTGAGTTCTCACTGCGCACTGGCGCGGCTGACTATCTCTTGATGCTGGATCGCGAGGCCGTTGGGGTGGTCGAGGCTAAGCCACTCGGGTTCCCGCTGACGGGTGTCAAAGAACAAAGTGCAAAGTATATCAGCGGTCTGTCCGCCGATCTACCTGCGGCACGCGATCCCTTACCATTTCACTACGAGTCAACCGGCCAGGAAACACGCTTTACCAGCAATCTCGATCCCGTACCGCGTAGCCGCCAAGTCTTCAGTTTTCACCGTCCCGCAATGTTACGAGAGTGGCTGGCTCAGTCACCCACCGACGACGAGAATAATACGCTGCGCGCACGCCTGCTACGTATGCCCGCGCTGGCAACTCGTGGTCTTCGTGATTGCCAGGTCGAAGCTATCACTAACCTGGAGCAATCTTTCACACAGAATAAGCCGCGTGCCTTAATTCAAATGGCGACCGGTAGCGGCAAGACCTATATGGCGGTGAATGCTATCTATCGCCTGATCAAGTTCGGTGGTGCGCGGCGCATACTCTTCCTGGTGGATCGCGATAATCTGGGCCTACAAACATTTAATGAGTTCCAACAATTTGTGACACCCGACGATGGTCGTAAATTTACCGAACTGTATAATGTCCAGCATATGCGTGGCAGGACCATCGATAGAGTTTCTCGTGTCTGCATTACCAACATTCAGCGCCTCTACTCGCTGCTTAGCGGCGAGGAGACAACCGACGAGGAGACCGCTGAGCAATCCCTTTTCGAGCAGGAGGAAGAAGCCGTCGGCGTTCCGCAAGAGTCAAAGCATGTGCCATACAATCCTGCTATCCCCATTGAGACCTTCGATGTGATTGTCACCGATGAGTGCCATCGCAGCATCTATAACCTCTGGCGCAACGTACTCGAATATTTCGATGCCTTTATCGTTGGCCTGACCGCTACGCCAAACAAGCAGACCTTTGGCTTCTTTCGAGCAAAATCTGGTCATGGAGTATGGACATGCCCGCGCTGTGGCTGACGGGGTGAATGTCGACTATCTGGTGTACAAGATACAGACACAGATCACGGCGCAAGGCAGCACGATTGAGAGGGGCTATTATATCGATAAGCGCGACCGGCGCACACGAGCCGTGCGTTGGGAGCAGGCCAACGACAATATCGTTTATAGTGGCAACCAGCTTGATCGGGATGTGGTGGCAAAAGATCAGATCCGCACGGTTATTCGTACATTCAAAGATGTGGTCCGTACAGAGATTTTTCCGGGTCGTACGTACGTTCCCAAAACGTTGATCTTTGCTAAGGACGATAGCCATGCCGAGGATATTGTGACTATTCTGCTTGAGGAGTTCGCTGAGAGCAACGCGTTCGCGCAGAAGATTACGTATCGCACGACGGGACGCAAGCCAGAGGAGCTGATCTCTGAGTTTCGCAATAATTACTATCCGCGTATCGCTGTGACTGTGGATATGATCTCAACCGGTACCGACATTAAGCCGCTGGAGATTTTACTCTTTATGCGCGCCGTCAAAAGTGCGAACTTCTTTGAGCAGATGAAGGGACGCGGTACACGCGTCATCGATGACGAAGAATTTAGCCAGGTGACGCCCAATGTGCCCGGAGGCAAGACACACTTTGTATTGGTTGATGCGGTAGGGGTCTACGAGAGCGCCAAAACCGATGAGCAGCCTCTGGAACGCGAACCCGCTGTCCCACTGAAAAAGGTGCTGAACGATGTTACTCTTGGCAAGTGGAAACACAATCCCGATCTGCTCTCGACGCTGCTCTCGCGCTTGAGCAGACTCCATCGGCGTTTGCAGAAGCCGGGCATGGAGAACGCTGCCGAGAAGCTGCGTCAGCTCAGCGGCGGCAAAGATTTGCATAGTATCATTCAAGCGCTTGACCGCGCCATTGATCCCGATGAGCGTTTGCAAGAGGCACAAGCCGCTACAGGTCAGCAGGAGCCGAGTGCGGTGGCGCTACGAGAGGCCATGTTGCGCTTAGCCAGTAAAGCAGTGGAACCTTTCGATAGGCCCGAACTCCGCGAAGCTCTGATCACGGTGCAAGCGCGTGATGAACAGGTTATCGACACGGTCAGCAAGGATAGTGTATTATCTACTGGTTGGGACATCCAGGCTCGTGAAGCCGCCCGCCAGACCGTGACCAGTTTCCGCCAATTTATCGAGGAGCACAAAGATGAAATCACCGCGCTCCAAATCTTCTATAGTCAGCCACGACGCGCTGCCCTGACTGAGAATGATTTGAAGCAACTGTCCGAGGCTATCGCGGCCCCACCGCTGGGTCTCTCGACCGACAAGCTCTGGCAGGCATATGAAACGCTGAGTCCTGATCGCGTTCACAAGAGCGCCAAACGACAACTTACCGATCTGGTCTCGTTGTTGCGCTACACGATGATACTATGAGAGCGACGAGGAAGCTACTCTGGAGCCTTATCGAGAGACCATCGAGCGCCGCTTTGCCGCCTGGCTGGTTGAGCAAGAGCGACGGCGCGGACAGCCCTTCGACGAGCAGCAGCGTACGTGGCTTGAACATATGCGCGACATCATCACCAATTCGCTCACCATCGAGCGTGATGACTTTAATTACCAACCATTTCTCCAGATGGGCGGTCTGGGCAAGGCCCGCGAGCTATTCGGTAACGATTTAGCGGGCATTTTACAGGAACTGAATGAGAGGTTAGCCGCTTGAGTATGGAAGAGAGATTACCTAATGGGTGGGTATTAGTAAACGTTAGTGATATAGCTGACGTGATAGAGCCGGGTTTTCCTCATGGAAGATATAATACAGCGGGTATAGGTATCCCCCATCTTAGACCCATGAATATAGACAGACAGGGGAACTTGTCTCTTGATGAAATAAAATATGTCAATACAGATAAGCCTCCCTTACTTCTTAAAGGCGATATTTTATTCAATAATACAAACAGCCCTGTCTGGGTAGGGAAAACCGCTGTTATCACTCAAGGCGCAATTTACACTTTTTCTAATCATATGACACGACTTACTTTAAATTCACATGCTGGCAATTCTCGATTTTTTGCATTGCAATTACAGTATATGCAGCAATTAGGATATTTTATTGAACATTGCGTACATCATGTAAACCAAGCCAGTATTGCTTCAAGCTACCTTGCAAATAATGTAAAGCTATTGGTTGCTCCCGTCCCCGAACAACAGCGCATTGTCGCGGTCATCGAGCAGCAATTCACGCGCCTCGATAGTGCCGTAGCCTCCTTACGCAGCGCCCAGGCGCGAATTCAAACAATATCGCGCATCCCTGCTCAAATCAGCGGTCGAGGGCGAACTGACGCAGCAATGGCGCGCCAACCATCCGGCAGAAGAGACCGGTGAGCAACTGCTGAAACGCATTCTGGCCGAGCGGCGCAAGCGTTGGGAGGAGGAACAATTGGCGAAGATGCGCGAGAAGGGCATTACGCCGCGAGATAATAAGTGGAAGCAATCATACAAGGAACCACAGGAACCGGATGTGAAGAATTTGCCAGAGTTGCCTGAGGGGTGGTGCTGGGCAACGGTGGAACAAATAGGCGATCCTACTGAACAGATCGTACTTACAGGTCCATTTGGTTCAACCTTGGGAAGAGAAGATTTTATACCAGAAGGCATTCCGCTGTTAACCATTGGCTGCTTAACACAACAAGGTTTAAGTCTAGAAAAAGCTTTTTATATTTCAGAGGAAAAAGCTTTTGAGCTGGAAAGATATAGAGTTAGGCAGGGCGACCTACTATTTTCTCGGATGGCTTCCGTTGGGCGTGCAGATTTAGTCCCGAAGGAATTAGAAGGTTCCGTCATTAATTATCATTTAATGCGCCTCCGCCTACCCTCCACCAGAATCAACCCTCTTTATTTTATTTCTTTTGTAAGAGGAGCCAATAAAGTAACTGAATATATTAGAGATGTTAACCACGGCATGACAAGGGATGGTATTAATACAAGTCAGTTATTGAATATGCCAATAGCAGTTCCTCCTTCTCATTGAACAAGCACAAATCGTCATTGAGGTTGAGGCGAGTCTTTCCAATATTGTAAAATTAGAAGAGGCAACGGAAAACAATCTCAAACGTGCCGAGCACGACCGGCAAAGTATCCTACAAGAAGCGTTCGCGGGACGATTGGTAGCGCAAGACCCCAACGATGAACCGGCGAGTGTGCTATTGGAGCGCATTCGTGAAGAGCGAGCTAAACGAGCAGAGGTTGAGCAGGTACGTAGGAGGGATAACAAATTGGTCAAATCACAGCAGCGCGCAAAACATCCGCAAGCAGCGCCTTTATATACTGTCCTGGTCGAGGCTGGCGGAGAACTGGCACCCGAAGAACTGTATAAGCGTTCCGAAGAGCAGCGCAAGGAGCAGCCAGAGCAGGAACGCCACGAAGCATTTTATGTAGAGCTGGACACAGAAGTTACAGCAGAGCTGATTGTAGAGGAACGTCCAGCGCTAGATAAGGTTTTATTGCACGCAATTGAGCATTCGGGGGATATGTTGGACAATCGGGTAGGGGCGGAGCTTGCCTCCGCCCAGAGGTGCACGCGTGCGGAGGCAAGCTCCGCCCCTACCCAAATAACGGACGCTCGCCTGGGCGCACGCGAGGTGACGCCCCTACCCGATTTTCCCCTCCAGCATACTGAGCCTGATTCACCAAAAGGCAAGAGGCGCAAAGCACGCGAAGAAGTTCATAGGCCATCGTTATGGGACGAGTTGCCATGAAGTTACGCAAGCTAAAAATAGCGCGTTTTAAAAATTTGCGCGACTTTGAGATTGACTTTGGGGCCATGCCCTTCACCACGGTCCTGCTCGGCCAGAACGGCACGGGTAAATCAAATCTATTAGAAGCGCTGATCCTCATCTTTCGCGCCCTGGATCTGGGACTCGCACCAGTCTTCACCTACACACTCGATTACGAGTGTCGTGGCAACGAAATTCACATCGATGCAGATCGCTCACGCGCCCGGCTCGGAGAGCAAGTACAGATTACAGTCGGACACGCCAATGGCTTGCAGGAAAAGGTCTCTTACAACCGCTTCTCACAGGACCCAGAACGCACGTATCTGCCCAGTTATGTCTTCGGCTATTACTCCGGTCCCAGCAATCGCATGGAGGAACACTTTGATACCCATCAGGATCGTTTCTATCGCGATCAACTCAAAGGCGAAGACGAACCACGGCGTCCGCTCTTTTACGCACGCAGCGTACAGGGCCAGTTTGCGCTTCTCGCCTTCTTTATGGAAGAAGAGCGAGCGGGAGAGCAAAGCGCGCGCCAATTCCTCGACGACCTGCTGGGTATTGAGAAGCTCATCTCCGTGCTCTTCGTCCTGCACCAGCCATCCTGGCAGAGCAAAGAGGGCGATCCGCGTTTCTGGAACGCTCGTGGCGTACTCGGCACCTTTCTCGCCCATCTTTACGATAACGCACTGGCACCCATGCGACTCAAAAGGCGCGTCACACCCGAATTTGCCAGCAGCACCACGCTAGAGCACCTCTACCTCTACCTGCGCAGTGAGCAGGACCTCAAAAAGCTCTTTGCCCATTATGGGAACCAGCGAGAATTCTTCAAGGCGCTCGAAAGCACCTATATTTCCAAGATCCTCAGCGAAGTAAGAATACGCCTCAAAAGGCGCAACTCGGACGACACATTGACCTTCAAAGATCTAAGCGAGGGAGAGCAGCAACTTTTAACGGTCCTGGGCCTGCTCCGTTTCACCAAAGAGGACGAAGCGCTTTTCCTGCTAGATGAGCCAGACACGCATCTCAATCCCGCCTGGAGCGTGCAATACCTGGAATTTATGCGCCGCGTTGTTGGTGATCAGCCCAGCAGCCACGTCGTTATGACCACCCATAACCCGCTGGTAATTGCTGGACTGGAGCGAAAAGATGTGCGCATCATGCAGCGCGACAACGAGCATAATCGCATCTACGTAGAAACGCCACGTGAGAACCCCAGAGGCATGGGCGTAGCTGGCATTCTCACCAGCGAACTCTTTGGATTGCGCTCAGCATTGGACCTGCCCACCCAGCAACTACTCGACGAGCAACGCGTGCTGGCCGCCAAAGAGCAACTGACACAGCAACAACGGCATCGCCTGGGCGAGCTGACCGAACAGCTTGATCGGCTTGGGTTTATGTCAATGGAAGAAGATCCGCTGTATGCAGCTTTTATCACACGTTTCATCCAGCGTGAAGACGCATCGATTCGGGAGCAGGTAGCGCTGACGCCAGAGCAACAAGAGGAGCGTATGCATCTGGTTGATGAAATTATTAGCGAACTTATCGCGGAGGGTCGTTGGTCATGAGGTATATTGATCTAGGGGAACTGGAGGAGACAGAGAATTGGCCGCCAGGAAATTCAGCGTATCTGACGCTGCACAATCTGACACCAGAGCAATGGAGAGCACATCGAGACAGAGCAGAAGGGGAACTGCGCAACCTTGCACCGGGGCAAACCTATAGTGATATCTTCAAAAAATACAGCTATCTCTGGAGCGCCGTTAAAGAGTGTTACAGAGGCACCTCTCACGAAAAATGCTGGTATTGCGAGACCAAAACAGGTCGTATACGCGGGGATATAGATCATTACCGTCCGAAAGGCAAAGTGACAGAAAATCCTGCTCATCCAGGCTACTGGTGGCTAGCATTTGACTGGCGCAACTGGCGTTTCTCATGTGAACTGTGCAATAGCAAACTCATGGATCTTGCAACCGGCGATGTAGGAGGTAAAGGTAGCGACTTTCCCCTGGTAGGCGGTGACGAGAGCCACAGGATATGCATTGAATGTGACTTTGAAGACCTGATGGCAGAGGACCCGGCGCTGCTTGATCCAACGAACTCCCAGGACGTTGACTTGTTAACCTTCACCAGAGATGGACGAGCTGGCCCGATCACAGACGATGAGCAATCCGTTGACTATCAACGGGTACAATCCTCAATTACGGCCTATCATCTCGATCACTCCAAATTAGTCAAAGAGCGCAAAACGCTGTACTATAAAGTGCAGAAGTTTGTCACCATGTATCGCAAGTTTGATGCGATGTGGAGAGCGAATCGTAGCGATCATGGTGCTCGTGCTTGCGCGAAAGAAGCATTCGACAATCTACATGAACTTATATCGCCCAGAAAGGAATATTCTGCTGCCGCCAGGGCCTATCTGAGCATGCACCGCAAAGATGACCCTGAATGGAGGTGGGTTGATCGTCTCTTGACTGCCTCCTAGTTGAGAGGATATTATTGCATATATGTTCTAAAATAGCATAAAAGGAATGATCTATTTATTATGAGTACCCCAACACAATATATCGTCCAGAAGCTCTGGAACTACTGTAATATTTTGCGCGACGACGGCATGTCATACGGTGACTATGTCGAGCAACTTACGTATCTGCTCTTTCTCAAAATGGAGCAAGAGCGAACTCAGTTGCAACCAGACGAAGAGCTGCGCATTCCAACCGACTTGAGCTGGCAATCCCTGCTCACATTGGATGGTGATGAACTCGAGACACACTACCGGCATATTCTAGCTGAACTGGGCAAGCGAGAAGGCATGCTGGGTATTATTTTTCGCAAAGCCATCAACAAAATTCAGAATCCTGCGCATTTGCGCCGCTTGATTGTCGACCTGATCGATGATATCAACTGGCTCAGGATGGAAGCGGACGTTAAGGGTGATGCATATGAGGGTCTGTTGGAGAAGAATGCCGAAGATACCAAGAGTGGTGCAGGGCAGTATTTCACGCCGCGAGATCTGATCAAGGTCATTGTCGAAGTCATGCAGCCAGCGCCCATGCAAAAGATCTGTGATCCAGCCAGTGGAACCGGCGGCTTCTTGTTGGCCGCCCATGATTATGTATCCTCTCATCATCCCGATATGGACCGCAAGGCACGGCATTTTCTCAAGAATCAAGCATTTCAGGGCTGGGAGATCGTCGATAGTACAGCTCGGCTCTGCATCATGAACATGTTCTTGCACGGTATTGGCGACGAGCATGCTACAGAACCTCCAATCCATGTGTTAGATAGTTTACGCTCCAAACCAGGCGAACACTTTGATATCGTCTTATCCAATCCACCCTTCGGACGGAAGAGTAGCCTCAGCCTGAGTTCTGGCAACGGCAAAAAGCACGCCAGTAATGGCAACGGTTCTGACGAGCGTGAAGCGGCGAATGTGAACCGAGATGATTTCTGGGCCACCACCAGCAATAAGCAGTTGAATTTCATGCAGCATATTTATAACCTGTTGAAGATCAACGGACGTGCGGCAGTGGTCATACCGGACAACGTCCTCTTTGAGGGCGGTGCAGGTGAAACCATCCGCCGGAACCTCCTACAAAACTGCGATGTACACACCTTGCTGCGTCTGCCCACCGGTATTTTCTACGCCCAGGGCGTGAAGGCCAATGTGCTCTTCTTTGATAAGCGCCAGGCCAGCGCCAGGGATCAAACCGAGCAACTGTGGGTCTATGATCTACGCACCAACAAAAATTTTACCCTCCGTACCAATCCGTTAAGAGAAGAGCATCTTACAGACTTTATCGCCTGCTACAACCCGACAAACCGCCATCAGCGTCAGGAGAGCGAGCGTTTTCGTAGCTTCCCCTACGAAGAGCTACTCAAGCGCGACAAGCTCAGTCTTGATCTCTTCTGGCTACGCGACGACAGCCTTGAGGGGACAGACAACCTTCCACCACCTGCGGAAATCGCTGCCAGTATTGTCGAAGACCTGCAGAATGCCCTGGAGCAATTTATGGCTATCGCAGAGGATCTAGGTGGAAAGGCGACAGCAAACACAGAACCACTCTATCTGTAGTGCAGAGACATGATGAGATGATTTCGGTGGTTTGCCACTCTTGAGCAACTGAAAAGAATAGATTGCTAACGAGATTGCCCTATGATAAAATAGTATTAACCCTAAGGGTTAAATTTATTTGAGGGGCCTGGCTAGGTGGACATTTTCTTTCAGGATCAGAAACTGGCAAAGGTGTGCAGCAGTGAGTCTCTACTAATAAGAAAATATGGACCAGTATGTGCCAGATTAATTAGACGACGTCTTGACGAATTTAGAGCAGCGGAAAATCTCGAAGTATTGCGTTTTTTACCAAAACTGAGATGTCACGAATTGAAAGGGAATAGAGAAGGAACATTAGCTGTAGACCTGGATCATCCCTATCGGCTCATTTTTGAGCCTGCCAATGACCCAACGCCAAGAAAGCCCGACAGTGGTCTCGATTGGCAACAAGTTACAGCAATTAGAGTCCTTAGTGTGGAGGATTATCATGGTTAATAGTCCGCAAAATGAATATCGTCCCGATTCCGTCTCTGCTCCAGGGGAAACTCTTGCAGAAACATTGCATTCTTTAGGGATGCCTCAAACAGAACTTGCCAGGCGTATGGGTCGTCCGGTTAAAACAATTAATGAAATAATACAGGGTAAAGCAGCTATTACGGCTGAAACAGCATTACAATTAGAGCAAGTTTTGCGTATTCCAGCATCATTCTGGCTAAAACGAGAGCAACAGTATCGAGAATCCCTTGCCCGTCTGGCTGAAGAGCAACGTCTCACCTTTTGGACTGAGTGGCTAAAAGCATTCCCAGTTCGGGAAATGATACGCCGAGGTTGGCTTTCATCGTGCATTAGCAAAACTCAGCAAGTTTTTGAGGTCTTGAAATTTTTTGGTGTAGCCTCGCCAGAAGCTTGGGAAGAAGTTTGGGAGCGTCAAGTTGTTCAGTATCGTAAATCTACTATTAATGGTAATTTTGGGGCGGTAACAACGTGGTTACGTCAAGGCGAAATACAAGCGCAAGAGGTCGAAACCAAACCCTATAATGCAGATACATTTCGCAACGCCTTAAATGATATTCGTTCTCTAACGGTACAACCAGTTAGTTTTTTTCAGGAAGAATTGGTGCGTTCATGCGCAGAGGCCGGTGTTGCGGTGGTTTTTGTACCGGAGTTACCAGGAACCGGTATTTGTGGTGCCGCACGATGGCTTATGCCCACAAAAGCCCTGATACAACTCAGTCTGCGTTATAAAACTGATGACCAACTCTGGTTTACGTTCTTCCACGAGGCCGGTCACATTTTACTTCATGGAAAGCGACAGGTTTTTTTAGATTTAGAAATAGATCCTAAAAGTGGTGAAGAACCCGAAAATCAAGCGAATACGTTTGCTGCCGATATATTGGTCAATCCCGCCGAGTGGCGTCAATTTGTCGCTCATAGGTCTTATCGTAAGGCTAATATCCAGGCATTTGCCCAAAGGGTTGGGGTTGCTCCAGGAATTATAGTAGGTAGGCTTCAACATGAAAAGCTCTTACCATTTGCTTATTGTAATGGTCTTAAACGCCGCCTCGAATGGAAACATGATCCACACATAGATGTCCAGTGAATACTGCGAATGATCGCGGGCGAGAAGTGGACACAAGAACAGCTCGACCAGTGGGCATTGGAAGAGAGCACACCAAGCTTACGTAGCACCGGACTGGGCCAACGTGCCATAGTCAGCTACGAGGTCAGTCCTCTGGACGTCTGACGACATGCATCTGGTTCTTGCAGTGCATATCATAGAGGTTCCGTATCTCCATGCCATTCTCTTTATGATGGGTAGAATTAATGAATGAATGGGTTAGACCAGAATAAATGCCAAATCCTCCTTTGCTCATCAAGTTGGCGTACATACGATTGAACTTCACAGGGACCTCAGCATCACCTGCGATCAATTTGTTGAGCAATCCACCAGAACTAATAATAATATCTGCCCCCTCTTGCGGTAAGCCGATATCCGCGTCATGTTTCATTTGTTCCGCATCAAAATTATAGGCAAACATATCTTTACATATAGCTGAGGCAGTTACGTGATCAGCATTTTTAGCATTTAACGTGCGAAATCGCTCATTGGCTGTATTGACATCCTCCTGGCTATAATCGACTAGCCTGTATTTAATTGATAGATCTGGGAATCGTGCTTGAGTATCCTTGATGATGCGCTCCCCTAGATCACCATTGCCACCAGCGATATCCAGAATTGTCACCTCTTTTTTACCTTGCCGTGCGAGATATTCAATTACGCTATGTGTATAATGCGCTATAGCAGGATGAACATCATTATAATATTTACCGCGATTTTCGCCTGAGAAACGCCAATCCCTGTCTTCGCCTTGCCAGTCCCGGTTGGATAACGCCTGTCTCGTTGCTGTGGTATCTTCCTCGTACTCTGCTCCTGATAAAAAAGGCGGTACCCGTTCGCTAATTCGGTAGCTGACATCCCCATACATCGTCTCTGGTGCATAATATGCTCTGTCGTCCATTGTAGTAAATTTCGAGGTGATGTACGTGTCGCCTGATGCTCGGGTGTACTTAATTTGTTCAAGAGATTTTAACGATTGCCCTTGATATGGCAGTCGAAGTGAAGAGAGACCGAGGACATATCGCGTATGAGGAATGTCTTTTCGCTGTGCCCAGGCAGCGGGAATATTTTCCTGCAAGTTTGCTTTACGTAACTCCCTCTCGATCTTTACACGTACATCCGTGCCCTCCCTACTATCCCATGCTTTCTGTGGAGAGACAGTTCCAGCATCAATTCTCGTCATGTTTTCTCTAGAATTATCTCTATCATTTGTGCTTAAAAAGAGAATAGTGTCTGGATCTTTTAAAATATCCTCCTTCATCGCTTCAACGTGCTTGATTGCTTCTTCGGCACCTGCTACGTGAATTACGTCGCTGCCGAGGCTTTTAGAAGAAGGGCCTAGCTCACATGCATACTGAAAGGCGAGGGCAGTTTGTACACGTGAGCGGTAACGATCACCATTGTCAGTAGGAGAAAGCGGATGATGTTCAGGAATATCACGCTGCAGCATGTTCATAAATTTGTCCTTGAGTTCAGGATGCGCCATGGTCCAATCAATCACTGTGAAGGTGAACTTTTCTTCAGCTAAGAGTTGAATGTATCCACCTGTGCGGAAAACATGTGACATTTCCTCTTTGAGCTTTGAAGGCGTCAACTTCTCATCTGCTCGGCGTAGAGCTTCTAAAAGTCTCAGTTTATCTTCTCTAACTCCACTTCCCATGGAACGCTTCTCGTATTCTGTCTTTGCTTTCTTCCAGGCAGCGTCAAGCAGCCTATTACTATGTGTTTCATCATATCCCCGCACGCCTTTACTCTCTGTAAATTTTTTGATCTCCTGTCGCCAGAGATCGCTGGCTTTTTCTAACCGTCCAGGCTTTGTCTGTACGCCTTGTCGTGAAACCTCCTGACGTGCAGCATCAACTCTCTCACACAATAAACTTCTTAACGCATCGAAAGTATATTCTTGAACGGTGGAGGATTGACCAGGCCTCTCAACATTAGATGTCGACTCTCCTGAAGGTTCGCTAGTGCGTTTTTCCATCTGGACTGTTGCTACTCCTTTTTGCGGGTGGGAGAAACAAGTGCCTTCTCGCTTAGCTTTATCGCGACTTTGTCTAAATGTCAATTAAAAAGGAGAAACGAAAAGCATTTCACATATGCTTCATATTTCTCCCATCTGCTCTGGTAATGGAACGATTTTATTAAAATCCTACATCTACATTTTTTGTTCGTGGATAGTCTTGCTTATTCGACTGTCACCGACTTTGCCAGGTTGCGCGGCTGATCCACGTTACACCCACGCGCCACCGCGACATGATAGGCAAACAACTGCAATGGCACCGTCGCCAACAGCGGACTAAACTCCTCCAGCGTCTCCGGCACGTACAGCACATCGTCCGCGTGCTCGCGAATGCGCTCATCACCCTCCGTCGCCACCACAATCACATGCGCCTCTCGTGCTCGCACCTCCTGAATATTGCTCACCACCTTCTCATACACGTGCGAAGCCGTCGCCACAGCCACCAGCGGCGTATCCGCATCCAACAATGCAATTGAGCCATGCTTCAACTCACCAGCCGGAAACCCTTCTGCATGGATATAGGAAATCTCCTTGAGCTTGAGCGCCCCCTCCAACGCCGTCGGATAGCCCACACCGCGCCCGATAAAGATCATGCTTTTCAGTTGCGCCATACGTCCGGCCAGAGGCCCAATCGTATCATCTGGCTGGGAAGCCTTTGTCAGAATCTGCTGAATCTGCCTGGGAAGACGCTCTAACGCTATCAGGAACGTCGACATCTGCTCCTGCGTAATACGACCACGCAACTGACCCAGATACAGGCCCAGCAGGTACAATACAGCCACCGAATTCACAAATGTCTTCGTCGAAACCACGCCAATTTCCGGGTTCGCCTGCAAGTACAATACAGCATCAGCCAGGCGTGTAATCGCGCTGGAGACCACATTGGTAATCGCAATCACCGGAGCGCCATGTTCACGTGCCTGACGAATGCCCACCAGCGTATCCGCCGTCTCGCCGGACTGCGTTACCGCGATGCACAGCGTCTCTGGTCCCACGATAGGATCGCAGTAGCGAAACTCGGCAGCCGTAATAGCCTCCACAGGAATGCGTGTCCAGCGTTCAAACGTGTACTTAGCCAGCAAGCCCGCGTGATACGAAGTCCCACAGGCCACAATCACAATGCGTTGTATATTAGTGAGCAAACCAGCCTGCTGCATCTGCTGTAGCTCGCGCAGGTGTAACTGTTCGTCGCGCACACGTCCCAGCAGAGCACGCGTGAGAGCTTCGGACTGCTCATAAATCTCTTTCAATACAAAGTGGGGATAGCCACCTTTTTCCGCCACTTCCGCATCCCAATCGATGATCTGCGGAGCGCGCTGCACCACCACACCATCAATCGTGATGATGGCAACTCCCGTTGGACACAGCGTCACGATTTCGCCTTCCTCCAGAATGATCACGCGCCGTGTATGTTTGAGGATCGCGGGTATATCCGAGGCCAGGAACTGTTCATCCTCACCCAGACCGACGATCAGAGGCCCGGCGCAGCGTGCTCCCACTAACACGTCAGGATGTTCACGACTCACGACCGCGATAGAATAGGAGCCGATGACGTCGTGTAGCGCCAGTTGTACGGCCCTTGTCAGATCATGTCCGGCTTCCCCAAAGTAGGCATGCTCGATCAGGTGGGTGAGTACCTCCAAATCCGTTTCGGAGTGGAAGGTATGACCGGTCTGCTTCAATCTCTCGCGCAGTTCGACATAGTTCTCGATAATGCCATTATGCACAACAGACAGGCTACCGCTGCAATCAGTATGAGGATGGGCATTGCGATCAGTAGGGCGTCCATGAGTAGCCCAGCGTGTATGGCCGATGCCCAGCGTACCAGCCGCCGGGTGTGAGCCATTTGCCACCGAGGCCACCAGATTTGCTAGTTTTCCGGCACAGCGATGCACTTCGAGCTTACCGTCCTCGGTGAGTACAGCAATGCCAGCAGAATCGTATCCACGATACTCGAGTTTGCTCAAGCCATCAAGCAACAGAGTAGTAACGTCGGTCGTTTCTAAGCCGACGTAGCCAATGATACCGCACATGTAGTCGGGTACCCTTTCATCATTGTAGAACATCAAATGCTCTTTGAAAGAATAATCCGTCCACACTGAATCTGCACATAGAGATCCTTGGCAATTCATTGCCAGAGGCCGTAGGGGTCAGATTTATCGCGCCCGCTGCTCCCCTGCTTCTTACCTCGCATCACAGAGACAAGTGAATCAGATTAATTCATAAAAGTGTATTTGTATGACACTACATCACCGAGTGCGTTTTGTCCTGATCGTTACCGGCAGGCATTGTGTGCACCCTTTTCAGGATAGTGATCTACCCTGGAGGCTCCCCGCTGATCGTCCGAACGGCCTCCACCTCGTCAACCGCAGCTTCCTTTCTACAAGCCCGGCCCATGCGCTACTAGACACAACAACATTCCTGATCATAAGTATATCATTACACTGGTTACTTTTTTTACGCTAGCTTGCTTAAAGTACCGTGAAATAGGAAGTATTGGTATTGAAACAAGTTGCAAAAAATCTCGCGGAACGGAGTATTGGCTAGCGCTTTCCGCCACAACCTGTCCAATTTGACAGGCCAAAACCATCCTCTTCGCCAGTGCAACCGCTGCGCTATTCCTGTATACTATGTACCAGGAAGAATTAGCCAAAACATAATGTTATCACACTAAGAGGATATTTTCACTCTTTTGCATCTACAAAATATTTAGGGAGTTATCTATGGCAATGCATGGTTCCCCGTTCGGTATGCATGGTGGTATGTCTGCTTACATTGAAGAACAGAAAAGACGTGGACGCAAGACTGACGCGCGTACCCTCAGGCGCGTAGCAGCAGCATTCAAACCCTACAGAACCCTGGTCGTGCTTGTTCTGGGCGCGATCCTCCTCACCACCGGACTTGGAGTGGTGAACCCACTGCTGATTGAGCGTGTTTTCGACGAAGCTATCGGCCCTCGTAATCTCAACTTGCTCATTATCTACATCAGTATCATGATCGTCACGCCCGTTGTGTCAGGTCTGATCGGCGTCTACCAGACCTATCTGAACAATCTGGTAGGGCAAAACGTCATGCGCGACTTCCGCAATCGCCTCTATGCACATATGCAGCGCATGTCACTGCGTTTCTTCACAGGTACACGCACAGGAGAAATTCAGTCGCGCCTCTCTAACGACGTCAACGGTGTCCAGTCGGTTGTCACCAGCACAGCCACCAGCATTGTCTCTAATATAGCCACCGTCGTCAGCACCATTATTGCCATGCTCTTTCTCAGTCCACTCTTGACGCTGATCTCGCTCGGCCTGCTGCCACTTTTTCTGTGGATCACCACTAAAGTTGGCAATGTCCGCCGTATCACCAGCAAAGAGACGCAGCAAAGCATGGCCTCGCTGACAGCTATGATGCAAGAGACACTCTCGGTGAGCGGTATCCTCTTAATGAAAACCTTTGGTCGCCAGAAATTCGCGCAGAAGCTCTTCGAGGATGAAAACCAGAACCTCACCAACCTGGAAATACGCCAGCAGTTGATTGGACGCTGGTTCTTTATGTTTATCAGCGTTTTCTTCTCGATCACACCGCCTATCGTCTATCTTATTGCTGGTTTACAGGATATTGAGCACAAGAGCACCTTCATCACGATTGGTGTGATTGTGGCCTTTA
The DNA here is from genome assembly GCA_963802635.1 of uncultured Chloroflexia bacterium. GTDB lineage: Bacteria > Chloroflexota > Ktedonobacteria > Ktedonobacterales > Ktedonobacteraceae > CAVTLG01. Next base: position 589,586 of record CAWDJJ010000003.1, read on the forward strand.
CCACCTTGCAGAGTAGAATCTTCTTCCCCATAGGACAATTGCTCACCATCCAGGTTGAGATCCAGGGCGCACTGGCTTTATTCGACCGCATCTTTGAGTACCTGGACCTACCCATCGATATTCAAGACGCACCAACGGCCCAGACGCTCCCTGCACAGGAGATCCAGGGTCGTGTCACTTTCCAGAATGTCTCGTTCACCTACAAACGCGACGATTCCACGCTTTTCAGCATACCAACTGACAGCAAAGCAGCAGACAAGAACGAGCAACGCGCGCCTCGCATGTCTATGAGCCTGCCATTCAAGCGTCGACTTGAGAACACAGAAACCACTACGACTGCCGTTCCGATCACAGAAGATCCAGTTCGTCTAACACTGAACAACGTCTCGTTTGAAATTCAGCCTGGACAATTGGCAGCGCTCGTTGGCCCGAGTGGCGCAGGCAAAACGACGATGACCTATCTGGTGCCGCGCCTCTACGATGTCGATGGTGGCGCAGTTGAAATCGATGGACATAACGTCAAAGATATCAAATTGGACTCACTCAGTGAACTCATCGGCACGGTCACGCAAGAGACCTATCTCTTCCATGCCTCGGTCCGCGCAAACCTGCTCTATGCACGCGAGGACGCCACGAATGAAGAGATCATCGCGGCAGCCCAGGCCGCTGCCATCCATAATCGCATCCTGGAATTGGAAAAAGGCTATGATACCATCGTTGGCGAGCGTGGTTACAAGCTCTCTGGCGGGGAGAAGCAGCGCATTGCCATTGCGCGTGTCATCCTCAAAAACCCGCGCATCCTGATCCTTGACGAAGCCACCAGCGCGCTCGACACACATTCCGAGCGTCTGATCCAGGCGTCATTAGAGGGACTGATGCAAAATCGCACAACACTGGCTATTGCACACCGTCTCTCAACTATTCTCGCGGCAGATGTGATCCTGGTCGTCGACAAAGGCGAGATTGTTGAGCGTGGCACCCACCGAGAACTATTAGCGCAGGACGGCCTCTACGCCAGACTTTATAACGAGCAATTTAGTCAATCAGTAGGAGAAGAAGAAGTCATAGCGTAACAGTGCAAACACCACCATTCACGGAATAAACAAACTCACCTGATATGTATTCTAATACAGAGAGATGTTTATATTGCCTTACATTCAGATGAGCAATGTGTGGCGGCACATTGCTAGCAACGAGAGTTGCGTTTCTGAATGCCTATGGGTATTAGCTATTGTAGAGCTGACCTCTATTTCTATCAGACAAAGGAAACACACATGCTCGATTTAACTACAAAGTGGGGAGAGCACGCCGAGCAGCGTTTGCGCTCCGATGCCATCGCCTGGCTAACGACCGTTTCATCAGAGGGACGCCCATACACCGTCCCTGTCTGGTTTTTATGGGAAGGTAAGACCATTCTACTTTTCAGCCAGCCACAGAAACTGAAGGTCCGCAACCTGCGCAAAAATACACATATCACTCTGGCGCTAGACGATACGAAGCAAGGCAGCGACGTAGTCATCATTGAGGGCACCGCAGAACTGCTCACCGAGCCAGCGAGCAGTATCGTATCGCCCGCGTATGTGGAAAAATACGGAGCGCGCATGCAAGCCATGGGATGGACATCAGAAGCGATGGCCTCCAACTATTCACAGGCGATCCGAGTGACCCCTACGAAATTCAGGAGCTGGGCATAATATTGCCTTGCATTCAGATGACGAATGCTTATGGGTATAAGATAGAGACATCTGAGGTATACTAAAACATACCCACTGTCTTCTATCATTCCCCACTGGATCGCTGATCATGAGTTGTATTGGTACCGCCGGACATGTTGATCACGGCAAATCCACACTTGTCAAAGCGCTGACAGGCATAGACCCGGATCGCCTGGCGGAAGAAAAAGAGCGCGGTATGACTATTGACCTCGGGTTTGCCTGGCTAAAACTGCCGAGTGGACGTGAGGTCAGTATCGTCGATGTGCCTGGACATGAAAACTTCATTAAGAATATGCTCGCAGGCGTTGGGGGTATCGATGTGGCCTTACTCGTCATCGCAGCCGACGAAGGCATTATGCCACAGACACGTGAGCACCTGGCAATTCTTGATCTCTTACATGTACGCTGTGGTGTAGTAGCTTTAACAAAAATCGATCTGGTAGATGCGGAATGGCTGGCATTGGTCCAAGACGAGATCGTGGCATACTTGCAACCAACAGTATTAGCTGACGCACCAATTGTGCCAGTTTCCGCTTATACACAGCGAGGCCTGGCAGAACTTCTGCATACGCTGGACCGCGTCCTGGATACCACACCAGAGCGCGAAAATACGGCTCGCCCGCGTTTACCTATTGATCGTGTCTTTTCCTTAACCGGTTTTGGGACGGTCGCGACTGGGACGCTACTGGATGGAAGTTTCAAAGTCGGACAAGAGGTCGAGATTTTGCCGCAGGGCATTAAAACACGGATTCGCAGCTTGCAAACGCACAAGCAACACATCGAAATTGCACGACCAGGTAGCCGTGTCGCCATGAATCTTACCAACGTCGCGCGCACTGACCTGGAACGTGGCAACGTTGCAGCCCTACCAGGACAACTGCAGCCAACGCTACTCTTTGACGCACGTATTCACCTGCTAGCCGACTTCCCGCGTCCGTTGGCACACAATACCCTGGTAGACTTTTTCTGCGGCTCGCAGGAGATATCTGCGCGCGTGCGCCTGCTCGATGTGGCAGAGTTGCAACCGGGTCAAACAGCATGGGGACAATTACGCTTGCTACACCCGGCCATCGTTGCACGACACGATCATTTCATTTTGCGTATCCCATCGCCCAGCACGACGATTGGGGGAGGAGAAATTATCGACGTGCAACCACGCTATCACCGACGTTTTCAGTCAAGCGTGCTAGAAACTCTGGAGCGTTTAGCACATGCATCTCCTGACGAATTGATCCTGGTTGCTCTTGATCGCCGATCTCCCATGAAAAATCCGCCAGACTTGACCGGTTACGAGTTCGCTGATATCGTGAAACAGTGCAATCTTGCTGAAGATGTGACGCGACAGGCGCTCAAGACGTTGTTATCAGAGGGAAGGATACGCAATATTGGGGGTTTCTGGTTTGCACAGCACATCTGGGATGCGCTGGTAGCAGAAGCTTTGCGCCTGGTACACGAACAACATCGCCTGTATCCGCTGCGTAGTGGACTTTCTAAGGAAGAGTGGCGTACACGTCTACATCTCTCACCCAGGCTGGCTGCTGCCGTCTTCACAGCACTACAGACCGAAGGACTGTTAGAGACTGTTGGAGATGACGCAACGCAGACATTGGCGCGTGTGGGTAGCTTTATTCGCATACCTGCATTCACAGCAGATTTTACTGCGGCTCAAAAGCTGCAGGTAGAGCTTTTATTACAACGGTTTCGCGCTCATCCATACACACCACCAGACCGTAACACAGCCGAAGCAATGGTCGGCACAGAAATAGTCAATGCCCTGATTGAGCAAGGGCAGTTTGTCAAGCTGACCAGGGAGGTCCTGTTTCTGCGCGAAACCTATGAAGAAGCATTAACAAGATTAGTTGATTACCTACAGGAACATAACACAATGACGGCGGCTGAAGCTCGTGATGCTTTAGAGACAACTCGTAAGTATATACTACCCCTCTTAGAGCACATGGATACCTTGCACATCACACGTCGTTTGGGTGATGTGCGTATGCTAGGATCAATAGCGTTAAAGCGACATAGCTAAGTCCGCTCAAAACAGCCTTTATAGGTATCTCTTTTCCAGATAGAGGTAGTACGCAGACAGAAAACTCCTACTTTCGCGTGGACTGTTCCATTCTGGCGTAGAATAAGTTAAAATAGTGACGCAACATGCTTACAATTTCTCTCCCTAGTCAGGGGAGTCTTAATAGTCAATGTGGTGCCTGTAGCCTGCGCTTTTTGCAATGGGCGTAATTCACGTTTCATGATCCAGGGGCATACTAAAGGCACACTGTAGTGCGGGGAGCTATGCAAATCGAAGTTTTGGGTGAGCGATACCAGTTACAAGAACCGATAGGCCGCGGCGGTATGGCTACGATCTACCGGGGACGCGATATGCGTATGGATCGGGTCGTAGCGATTAAAGTGCTACGCGAGGTCTATAGCACCGACCCAAAGTTTGTGACGCGCTTTCAGCGTGAAGCGAAGGCGGCATCTGCCTTACAGCACCCCAACATCGTGCAAGTCTTCGATTATGGTCAGAGTGACGGTAATTATTTCATCGTCATGGAACTGGTCGAGGGTACTGATCTACGTCGTTACCTGCGTTCTCGTGGTATCCTGGCGACTGATCGGGCCGTTATTATTGCGCATGATGTTGCTCTTGGTCTAGGAGCCGCCCACCGTCGGGCCATTGTGCATCGCGATGTCAAACCACAAAATGTGCTGGTCGGGCGTGATGGTTCGATCAAGCTGACCGATTTTGGTATCGCTAGCGTCTATAAAGATATCAACGACGAGCGCCTCACCACTACAGGTATGACGCTTGGCACGGTCCAATACTATGCGCCGGAGCAAGCGCAAGGTGAGATTGTCAATCCGGCGGCTGACGTTTACGCGCTTGGCATTGTAATGTATGAGATGCTTACTGGTCGTACGCCATTTGATGGTGATACGCCGGTTGCGGTCGCCATGCAGCACATCCAGGACACTCCTATACCACCCAGGCAGCTCAATCCCAATATCCCTCCTGCCCTGGAGGAAATCATTTTGCGCTGCCTGGAAAAGATCCCGGAGATGCGTTATCGCGATGGGAGCGCACTGGCTCGCGCTCTGGAACTCCTGGGCGAAGAGGAGACAGGCGCACCTCTGCCCACGAGCCTTACACCAGGTGGACTCCCAACTCCATCGACTAATGGCAGTACGTTTGTGGCTAACCGATCTCGTCCCGCTGGAACGCCTGCCCCATCGACTTCGTCTCCCGATCATAGAATCACTCCCTCTTACATTCAGAACGGAGTCGTAGACAATAACGCAGCTACTACGGTAGTGCGCTCCGATCAACAGCATGCACCAGCCCCACTTGACCAGCCTGGCACTATGACCGGGCTTGATCCGCATCAAGCTGCTTATAGTACACTCGGGGATATAAGTACCAGCGCTACGCGTCCATTTCGCAAAGATAGTGTCGCAGGCTCAGCAACAACGTTGGGACAACGAGAATCACGCCTCGCCAGCATTATCACGCTCCTCATTTTAGCGGCTACGCTCTTGTTATTAGGTTTTAGCATCTATCTCGCTGCTGAACTGGGTTTCCTATCGTTGCCCTTTAAGAGTAGCCCTGCTCCTACCGCGACTTCTCAGGCCCAGCAAGTATCCGTACCCAATTTACAAGGCATGAGTTATCAGCAAGCTCTAAAGGTCATGAATGCTAAAGGTTTTAAGTTACAGGTACAGAACAATCTCACAACGGGCATCGTGAAAGACCAATCACCGAAAGCCGGAGACACTGCGCCTCAGGGTTCGACTATCCTGGTCGATCTGGAGGCAGGAACGAAGGTACCCACGGACTTGATTGGGAAGACGCTTGCCGCCGCTGAAGCAGAGTTGAGCAACGACGGTATCCAATACGTTGCAAAGGCAGATCCAAACACGCCAAATGATCCTACGCTGGATCAGAATATTGTATCGGGCACAAACCCGGCTGCCAATGCTACAGTGCAAAGTGGGCAAACCGTGACGGTCTATGTCGTCAACTATACCCCAACCACGTCATCTGCAACGGGTACAGGCGTACCTACGCCTGTTACCAATCCGACCCAAGCACCGGCAGTTCAGCCACCCACCGCGACACCGGCACCACAACCTACACCCACGGCTGCGCCCAAGCCTACGGTGGCACCGGCACCATCACCTACAGCGCCAGCGGCCACATCGACCGCATCGCATGTATAGCAGGCTCCTCTCGCGGTTGTCGAGTTCGCAAGGGGCACTCCTCTACCCCTTGCGTCTCATCTGACAGAGCGGAAGGTTGCTAGAAATAGGCAACCGCCCATTGCTCATCTGAATGCAAGGCAACATACTTCATAAGACATCCTAGTAACCAAAAGTCCTCTTTCTACATACTTTTGTTAAGCTGATCTACTTATACGTTCATAACTTATAGGGGCAAAACTTTACTAAAAGTTTTGATGTAATCCTCATTCATCCATAACTATCGAAAATTGTTCTTTATGGTAATTACCACGTTTACGGGGGAAGTATGCAGCGGAATATACTACGTAATCTTTTGTTTGTAGGGATAATTTTCCTCCTCATTGGAGCTAGTTTCCAGGCAGCCCATCTTATCAGCGCACTTGCAGACACACAGCCTCGCACCGTCCTAAATACCCAAACAGCGCCGCTTATTCAGCATGCGCAACGTTTACAACCTGCTGACCCCCAGCAGCGGTTAGATCTCTCTATCGGCCTGCGTCTGCGCAATGAAAGCGGTGCCGACAGCCTGTTACAAGCCGTCAATGATCCCCAATCGCCACTTTATCATCACTATCTTACGCCTGACCAGTTTAAGCAGCAATTTGCTCCGACGCCCGACCAGATCCAGCAAATCGAGTCGTATCTTCAGGGGCAAGGCATCACCGTCACTGGCGTTGCCACCGACCAGATGTTAATTAATGCTACAGCTAACGTGGAGCAAGTTCAGAACAGTTTCCAGGTCCGTATCCATAATTATCAATTTAGCAACCATACATTTTATGCCAACGACACTCCCCCCAGTGTCCCAGCAAATGTGGGCCAATTGATCACATCTATTAGCGGACTCGATAATAGCCTGCAATACCACGCCCTGGACAGTTCAGCGCGTACCTTGTCTCACACAGCGCTGACGCCAGTGGGATTAGGACCCGCTAATCTTGAGAGCGCATATGATATCAGTCCTTTAGAACTCAGCAACATTCAAGGTCAAAACCAGAGCATAGCCCTCTTCGAACTTGACGGCTATCAAGAAAGCGATATTACTCAATACTGGCAAAACTACCTTACCGGCTCAACGCCCACGATCACCAATCATCTGGTTGATGGCTTCAGTGGCGCAGCCGGACCTGGAGCCGTTGAGACGACATTGGATATCGAGATGATTGGCTCAATAGCACCGCAATCAAATATCCTGGTCTATGAAGGGCCGAACACAACACAGGGAGTGAACGATACCTACGCCAAAATCGTGAACGATGATCAAGCCAAGATTGTCTCAATCAGTTGGGGTCTCTGCGAAGCAAGCTCTGGCACAGCTGAATTGCAGACCCTCGATAACATTTTTAAACAAGGCGCACTGGAAGGTATCTCGTTCATCGCCGGATCTGGTGATGCCGGAGCTTATGACTGTCAGGATACGAATCTGGCCGTAGGCTCACCTGCAGATGACCCCAACGTAACAAGTGTAGGCGCAACTAAGTTGCAGTTATCATCTGACATTTATATAAGCGAAACGGTATGGTCAAATCCGAGAAGCAGGTTGCACGGTCCCGAAGGAGCCGGTAGCGGAGGGGGCCTTAGTTCGTATTTCAAGCAGCCTGACTGGCAGACCGGAACCGGTGTCAGCAACCAGTATAGTAACGGCTATCGCGAAGTGCCTGATGTGACAGCATTTGGCGATAACGTTGTCGGCTACAGTGTCTACTGTACCGTAACAAACGCTGGCTGCCCTGCTACAGGCTGGATCAAGATTGGAGGGACAAGCGTCTCAGCACCATTCTGGGCCGCCAGTTTGCTGCTTATTAACCAGTATCTCCAAACAGCGACATCGGGTGCAGATACGCTCGGGCTGGCAAACCCGGCGCTCTATGGATTATTCAATGCGTCACAAACGTACTCAGCATTCCACGACGTCACTAGCGGCAACAATCTCTACTATCCCACGACTATCGGTTATGACCTGGCTAGTGGCATGGGTTCACCGGACGTTTACAATATCGCGCGCGATCTTACACCTACGTCATAATATTGCCTTCGATGCAAGAGGAAATAAAGGTATGCACGTAGAGCATCCGCTTGGCGTAAGCCCTGAAGACACATGAGATCCTGTTACAGGAGTCCAGCAACCTGACATTGTTGCTGGACTCCTGTAACATTGCTCTCTTTAAACATTCTAGGGGCAAGTCAAAAGGCCAATGAAAACAACTGACAACCAGAACCCAAGTAATGTTATAATAGAGCAGGACACGGAGAATTCATGCCACAGAAAGTTAGGGAGCTTAAAGCGGCACTAGCTCCCAAAACCAAACACAACAGCAGCATAATTTGAACATTTCCTATTGAGGTTTGAAGTAGGCAACGCCAGACAAAAACTCTTCAAACCTCATTTAAAATAGTGTCACCTAGAAACAAAAACACGCAGATGTATGAACACCCATCAATGCAGTGACAAAAGTCCATCACCCAGCCTGTAGAGCTATACGAAGGCCCACAGGACACACAAGACAATGATATACAAGTGCGTGATATACTAGCATTAGAAGTGGTTCTTGTCTGTTTGCTTTTCAAGCACAGGCCGAGTGAACAGTACCGAGAACGACAAGCGGGCATTGCAGGGCTAGTGACCTCGAAGCAATTGAGGCTCCACGCATAGTGTCAACACTCTGTGTTTAAAACAGTGCGTTCTGCTGGCCTAATATTCAATGAGGATATGCCATTTTCTTTCATTCAGACTCAACAGCAAAATGAAGAACGAGGACTGACCTACTATGATGAAGTTAGACGGAGCAATATCACCAGAAAACACACTGTTTGTTCTGCTCTGTTTCGAGGGACCTGATGTCTATTCCACCGCTGGTGGCCTGGGCACACGCGTTTCCGAGTTGAGCGAGGCATTAGCTACGCAAGGCTATACCACTCACCTGATTTTTATTGGCGATCCCTATAAGCCCACAACTGAATTGCGCGTGGGCGGTCGCTTGATCCTGAAACGCTGGTCACAATGGGTGAGCAAGTATTACCCTAACGGTGTTTACGACGGTGAAGAACAAAAGCTGTACGACTATAATGAGAGCGTTCCTTATCATATATACAATGATATCATACGTGAAGCGGTAGCAGCGCAAAAAACAGTAGTAATCATGGGCGAGGATTGGCATACTGCCGAGGTGATGTGCCGTACCTCTGATGTGCTGAACTGGTTTGGCGTACGACAGAAGGTGCTGATGCTGTGGAACCTGAATAGCTTGATGTCTTTGCATCGTGTAAATTGGGGGCGGCTCAATTATGTCGCAACTCTCTGTACCGTCAGCAAATATATGAAGCATAAAATGTGGGACCTGGGAGTCAATCCACTGGTGATTCCTAACGGTATTCCCAGGCGTCATCTCAATCCGCTAAGCAATGAAGCGATACAGCAACTACGCACAATTGCCCATCGCGATGATCCAAACCGGCTCTTCCTCTTCAAAATTGGTCGCTTCGACCCGGATAAGCGCTGGATTATGGCTATCGAGGCTGTAGCTCGGCTGAAGAATAGCGGTCATCCGGTTACGCTCTTTGTACGCGGTGGTATCGAGCCACATGGAGCAGAAGTCCTCCAACATGCTTACAGTTGCGGCCTGCATATTCACGATGTGACGGCACAACGTCCCAATCTGGCACAGTGTATGGAAGCTATCAAGCATGCAGGACCAGCCGATATCTACAATCTGCGTTTCTTCCTGCCCGAAGAGTTCGTACGCACCATTTACGCAGCAGCAGATGCCACACTGGCAAACAGTGGACACGAGCCCTTTGGCCTGGTCGCCCTCGAAGTGATGGCAGCTCAAGGCATCGCAGTGACTGGCTCGACTGGGGAAGATTACGCCATTTCGTTTGAGAATGCTATCGTTACTGAAACCGATGATCCAGATGAATTGGTAGGCTACCTCCTCTACCTGAATCGCCATCCAGAGGAGAAAGAGCATATGCGCCGCGCCGGGCAATACACAGCCAGGCAGTTCTTGTGGGACCGGGTAATCGAGAATCTGGTCGGAAAATTGGAGTTCCTCGCACGCAAACAAAATATCGTGCTGCCAGCTAACAATGATATCGACGTGATTAGCGACGCTCCAGTGCGAGAAGAAATGGCTCGTGAAGCGCTGGCAGCAAAAAAAACGACGGGCATGGAACACAGCAGCGTCATCTGAAAATGTGTTTGGGATGAGCACAATTTTCTCTGCTTTCAAGTCGATTTCAAACACTTTCTGAGAGGTTGCTAGTATGGTTGCGGATTTGGCGATCTACACAGTGGTACATCAACCACGTCGCCTCAAACTCCCTGCTCAGCCGATCCCACTTGGGGCTTCGGTTGAAGATATTACACGTTGTCTTTTTGACGAACGTATGAATGAGCGTTACTTTAGAAAAGTCGCGCGCTATAGTTACTATCCTGCCGGGCGCATGTTTTTGGATCTGGTACGGCAGGGCATGAAACTTTCTATCGGCTTCTCGCTTTCGTTTGTACGCCAGGCAGCCGCCTGGGATAGCAATTTGCTCGACCTGTTCCGCGAACTGGTCGCGCATGAAAACGTAGAATTGATCGGAGTTGAACCCTATCACAGCTTTCTCTTCTTGCTGGACCTGCCCGCCTTTGTCACACGTATGCAGGAGATGGCTCAGGAGTTAGAAGTGATCTTCGGCAAACGCCCGGTCGTCACCGACACCACCGAAATGTGTATGTCGGCCACGCTGTATAACGCACTCGACGCCGCAGGCTTTCGTGGTGCAGTCATGGATGGGCGTCCCTGGGTCATGCAATGGCGCGAAAGTACGCACCTGTACCGCTACGGCGAGACCGAACCATTTGTGATACCCATCGTGGATAAACAAGCCAGGAGGACCAGCACACGCAGTAAACAAACGATAACGCCAGTCGATGAACAACGAGAGGGAAGTCCTTATCTGCTTACGCGCCACCTGGAATTAAGTGATGATGTAGGCTATCGTTTCTCTAACCGTAATTGGTCGGGCTATCCACTGTTCGCAAACACCTACGCAGATTGGCTTGCTCACACCTGGGGCGATTTGCTTTTGCTTGGCTGGGACTTCGAGACTTTCGGAGAGCATCACCGCCAGGACAGCGGGATCTTCGAGTTTATGCATGCGCTCCCTGGTGAACTTAGCAGGCGTGGTGTCACAACCTATACAGCGAGCGAATTGATCGAACGCCATCACACTCAAAGTTATCATTTGCCGCTCCCCATTTATCCCACAACGTGGGCAGGTAGCGGAGGCATGGAATTTTTTCTGGGCAACGAAGCGCAGAAAAATATCCTGCAACTGATGGGCTACGTCTATGGTATGGCTAAACTGACCGAAAATCCTGAGCTGGTTGATCTTGCAACCTGGCTCTCACAATCCGATAATTTGCACTTGATTCAGTGGTATGGGCGCAGTGGACCCGAAGCTGAGGTTTCAGCCTACTTTACACCATCCGAGTGGTGGGCGCTGGGTCCTGATGGCGTCATCCATGAGCAAAAACAAGTCTATCTTAACGCGTTACGCGCGATAGAATCTTACCTGCCTGCGCGCATGGCGCGCCAAAACGAGCTAGAAAGTGTAACGTCTAAGAACATTGAGCATGAACTCACTCTCGCACTGAGTAATGGAACGCGCTAGACTCCTTAGATAGGGTTTGGTTTCAGCTCAATAGCGACTTCTCACAGCAACGACCGTTCGCGCGCATATTCTCCGCAAAGCGAGCGCACGAACGGCCTCGTTATTACCTTTGTGCCTGGCACTATACCTTATGGAAAGTACAGGTCACTTTGCCAAATTGCAGCGTATCTCCGTCGTTAATAGGAGTGGCTGTGTCTGGCTCCAGACGCTTGCTATTGATACGCGTTGCGTTCGTGCTATTCAAATCGGTCAGCGTGTAAGCGCTGCCAACGTGCTCCAGCGCAGCATGTACGCGCGAAATGGTATCAGATCCAACCATTTGGCTGAGATCAACGTCTGGTTGCATACCACCCAGGTCGTGGTCATAACGCCCAACAATAGCATGATCATTTTGTAACTCGATCTGCTGTCCGCTGTCGAAGATCAACGAACCCCAGATAACATTTGAGTCGGTCGCAGGCAGTGGTACAGCAGGCATCGCTGGCAGCGCCTGGTCAGCCGGTACCGTCTGCTCCTGATTAGAAGGTATATAGTATTGTTTCTGCGGGCGTGGCTTCGGCGGCGGCGGTTCCTGCTTTGGCGCACTCGGCACAATAGTTACTTTTGGTTTAGGCGGCGTGACTGGCTCTTGCGTAGCAGGCGGTACGTAGTAAGGCTCAGATGGCTTCGGCGGGGACGACGCTGCTACCGTGGGAGCAGAGGGATCAACAGCCGACTGCGTCGATGGTGCATAGTAAACAGTTGGCTGCGGCACCGATGCTGGCGTCGCAGGTGTTGGCGGTGTGTATACTGGAGTTGGTGGAGTCGGCGCTGTATATACCGGTGCCGCTGGCTGTGGCGGCGTATATACCGGGGCGGGCGGTGTATATGTCGCAGGTGTTGAACCTGATGATTGGGCAGATGCAACTGTATTGAAGGTTGATGCCCCACAGCGCGGACAGAACGCAGTGCCTGATTTGACTTCCGTATTGCAGTTTGAACAGTACAATTTCGGTGGCGTTAAAGCGCGTCCACAGCCGGAACAGAAGGTATCCCCAGCCTCATATGGCGTATTACAAGAGGTACAGCGCAATGGCGCTGATGCAGGTGCCCCCGTCGACGCGGATACGGTGGGTTGTGAGTAGACCACTTGCGCAGGTGGCACATACACATGCGTTGATGGCACATAGGTGGGCGCAGGCAGCGCTGGAGGTGGTGCCCATTGTTGCTGAATCTGCGGCACAATCTGCGCTGGCACCGGGCCGATCTGTACACTCGGACGCTGCTGCCGCACTAAGCCATCTACAATATTCAGTACTTGATTACCAAGGCTAGCCTGGCGAAAAGCTCCTACTCCAGCAGTAATCGCTAGAGGCCATAATATCGGGAGGGCCACAATACCCACAGCCCCCACGGCAGCTTTATCAATCCAGCGCTGCTGTCCAATCATCGCTAACACCCCACCGGCAGTCCGTTGAAGCGTCAGCGAGAGCGCAGCTTGCATACCCAGAATGGCTTCAAAATCGCCACCCTTCTTCAACTGAACGAGTATCTGGTCTCGATTGCCAATTTGTTGTGCCTGGTAGCCCTGGGAGAGATAGACGTTCACAACATCCGTAGCTAGCCGCTCAATATCTATATCTTCTGAATTATAAAAGCGGGCATCCATCCGTTATCCTCCAACGTAATTTTATGACGCTATTACCATTATGCATATGGGAATGAATTATCAATTTACGCCAAACATGACATATTCAGTCCCAATTATACTGTTGTATTTCAGAGGGAACATCACAGGTGAATAAGAGTTCCCTTCGCTAATATTTACGTTCACATGTGGGCAGAGTTGAAAGGTTGCACTACCTATTTCCACTAAAAAGTATACCATAACCAGATGCAAAATGCGCTTTACTCTCAAGAGATTATATGTGACAACGGATTGGACTAATTGGCTCTGCGTCCATTTCCCAACGTTTTCCCCCGCAAGGATGGAGACCCCTCTACAGAGTAGAATTGACGCCGATATGCGGGTAGAGCTGGTGCACAAGGCCATCTAACATCGACAATACCTGGCTACTCAGACTGGCCTGGCGTATGACGCCAACACCGGCAGTGACTAACAAAGGCCAGAGAGCTGGAATAAAGACGCCTGTGGCTCCCACAGCAGCCTTATCAATCCATTTCTGCTGACCAATTGTCGCGATTACGCCTCCATCAGTACGTTGGAGCGTTAACGAAAGTGCCGCTTGCATGCCAATAAACGCCTCGAAATCACTACCCTTCTTAAATTGCACGAGGAGTTGATCTTTGTTGCCAATCTGCTGGGCCTGATACCCCTGCGCAAGATAAATGTTTACTAGATCAGCACCAAGGCGCTCGATGTCTATTTCATTATTTTTCGCATTGTAGAAACGAGTATCCATGTTTTATCCTCCAAGCAGTTATATACCCATAGGCATTCAGAAACGCTACTGCCGTGGCTAGCCTTCGGCTCATCTGAATGCAAGGCAATATATTTGTATTTTACTCTTTTACGCTACAGAGAGAGAATGACTCCGAGCAAATCGCTTGAAAACGCGCCGAGTCGTTCATGCATATATCCATATGCCTCCCTCGCATATCCATTCGTATCTACGCAGCCAGAAGCTTAAGGTTGGAAAATGCATTTTTTCCCAGGAGAGCACAGACACAGCAGACTCGGCACGTTCATCAGAAAGATACTATTGCTAGAGTATGAGGCTGGAAGCGCACAGCACATCAGCTCTATTATGCACATCAAGCAGAGGCAAACGTATGCACCAGGGTCCAGGTTTTGCCACCGTTTGTGGTCTGGAAAAGCGTCCTGGCCTTAGCAGCGGTAGCAGCAATGGCCCAACCATGTGTACTGGAAACAAAATCTATCTCACTGATAGAGGTGACATTGGAGGCTAATTTAGCGCTGATTTGCGCCCAATGTTTACCGCCGTCACTGGTAGAGTAGAGACTCCCATTGTTATTATTACTCATAGTCCAACCATGGTTACTATCAATAAAAGAAACGGCAGGGTTGAGATTGGCTGTAGACGCTGTACTTTGCCAGCTACGTCCTCCATTATGGGTCGCATAGATATCTAATTGAGTACTACTGCCGGTAGATAACACAACCGGCAAAATACCATCCGTCGTGCTGAAGAAGGTGGGAGGGAACGTTGAAACATGCATGTTCGTAGATGGGAGCGACAACGTTTGCGCGATCCAGGTAGTCCCACCATTTTCCGTCATATATAACCACGCATGGCCGTTCCCCGGTTCGCCACCAGTAAGCCAGCCAGTCGTAGCATTGAGAAAGGTTAGCCCGGTCTTAGCAGCATTGTAAGGGATCTGCCCACCAGTCGTATTGTCAGTAGTGGCAATCGGCAACCAGGAATTACCACCATCGGTGGTCTGGAAGAGATCTATGGCATCGCCAGTTGCTGTTTGCCCTTTGTCGAAGATAAACCAGCCATTCAGCGCATCAGCAAATGTAATATGTGTAATGTTACCCTGCTCATCCAGGATGGGAGTTTCTGCCCATAGTCCTCCACCATTAAAGGTGTAAAAGACCGAATATTTATCAGCAGATTGTACAGCAACCCACGCGTTCTGGCTATCGAGAAAGGCCGCAGACTTGAGCGTGTACGATTGCAAACCAGTACTCACCTGCGCGATTTGCCAACGCGCCCCACCAGAGGTGGTTTCAAGTACCTGAGTACTATTGCTGGCAATAGCCCAACCATCCATTGCATCGAGCATATGCATGTCCTGCAAATCAATGGGCTGGGCAGACATAGGTGTAGGCGTAGGTACAGATATAACGGGCGTTGGAGTCGGGTTCTGGCTAGTCGTACCTGATCCTGGCAATTCACAACTTGCCAACAACACAAGACCGCTTATGAGTAACACAGCAAAGCCTAGAGAGCGGACCTTTCTGCTGCACTTACGAGAAAGAGGATGATGCATAACGCTATTCCTTATTACTTATGTATTTGTGTGTCTGTACATGCAAAAAATGTAGGCAGAAACAGCATGCACAGCTAAATTCAAAGCGCTAGGCCAGCGTATCCCCTATCAATTCATCTTGCGTTAGTGGCCCAATGCCAGCAACCGTCAGAGGATGCACAGGCGAGAAACGCCGCAATACTCGCAATACCTGCTCCTGGGTGACAGCATCGATTGACTCTTTAATCTCCTGGATAGTCTTGAACCTGCGTTCATACCACCAGGAACGTGTAATTGCTCCCATTCGCGCACCCGATCCCTCACCATGCATAACATTTTCACTCTTTAGCTGGACCCTGGCGCGCTCCAGTTCATCAGTGGTAATGCCCTCTTGCTCCAATTTGCGCAGCTCATTAATGATTACCTGCAAACACTCGTGACTCTGCTCAGGCGTCGTGCCAGCATAGACTCGCAAAGATCCAATATGTTTGTTACCCGCCATGCCAGCAGAAACACCATAGACCAGGCCACGTTTCTCACGCACTTCAACAAAGAGACGCGAGGCCATATTACCACCCAGCACTTCAGCAACAACCATGGCGGCATAATAATCTGGATCAGTATAATTGGGGAACGGGACCATCAGACAAAGATGCTCCTGTTTCCCTTCCTGGTGTTGCAAAGAAACATTCATCGACGGCACAGGGCTAATCTCAGGCGAAGGTAGCGCCTGACCCTCCCAGCCACCAAAGAGAGTCTGCATCTTCTCAACCACATGCTCCCAATCAAATTTTCCCGCAATAGCAAATAACGTATTATTGGGCTGGTAACGAGTCTGCCAGAAAGCGCGCAAATCCTGGCGCTGCAAGCTATGCACGCTCTCATCTGTACCTAGCAAGGGACGACTCAAAGGAGTTCCCTGATAGAAACTCGCGCGTACTAACTCGAAAATGCGACTCATCGGCTCATCGTCACGACGACGAATCTCTTGCAAGACCAGATTGCGCATCTGCTCCAGTTCTGCATTAGGGAACGTAGGCGTGAGTAGCACTTCATGGATAAGTTCAAGCATAGGATCAAATTTTGTGTTCACAATCTGCGCCCAGATCGAAGCCGTCTCCAGGCTGGTACTGGCACCTTTGCGCGCCCCTAATGACTCGAAAGCTTCGTTAAGGGCACGTGCATCCTTGTGCTTCGTACCTTGAAAGAGCATATATTCAAAAAGGTGAGCCAGTCCTTGCTTCTGCTCCGGCTCGTGAATGACTGCTGCGTCCAGTTGAAAACCAAAACTGATGGAACTCAAACTCGGCATATATTGGCCGATCAGCTCAATCCCATTGGATAGGCGATGGTAAAAGTAGTTGGAGGGTAGACCTTGCTGTTCACTCATCTATTCTGACATACCTTTCTTGTACAGGAGCGGTGGCACCATGAAATAGTATTTACTTGCTTGCATTGAGATGGGTGCAGAGCGTGGGAGCACTCATCAAAACAAGGTTGACAAAGCGTAACCACAATATGGCGTTGCTGAATGAATATGGTGTGATCAGTATACCACAATCGTGATTACTGAAGTTCCTAAAGCATAATTTTACAGGCATAGGTTACTTGTTCGCTTCATGTCTCAACAAGTACCTTCATTCTTGCGGAAAGTAAACCCATAAGTGAGACGAGGAGTAATGCTACCGCCGCTGCGAAAAAGGTAAGCCGCGTGCCGAGATCGGGCAGAAGCACCAGAACTGGCAGAAAAGTACCGACAATGCTGCCTGCCGTCGAGATAGCATACAGGAAACCGGAGACGCGCCCGGCTTCGTCTGGCTGGCCTATACTCAAACGAATGGCATAAGGCGAGACACAGCCTAGCAAGATTATGGGTATAGCAAACAAGAGGATAACCGCAATCAGGGAACCGTCAAAGATCCCATAGACGTTCGTTGGATCACTGGCAAAGGTGTTCACCGCCCACAAAAGTAGAGGACCTGCCAGGACTGGAACCAGGGCAATGAACAAGGCGGCAACGGCAGGAATAGCATAAAACAACCCTGGTTTGGGATAGTGGTCAGATAAACGGCCACCGACATAGTAACCTACAGTCAGGTAGAGCAGGATGAGGCCAATCAAGTTCGCCCACACAAATAATGAGGTACCAAAATATGGGGCAAACAAGCGCGCAGCAGCCATTTCAACCGCGAGCGAAGCTGCACCAGCCACAAATACCAATAGTACAAGCAAGCAATACTGCAGGCCACGCCTGCTCGTCGTAACCGCCGGGTTCTCTTCTACGTGTTTCTCTGGCATACGAGGTGCCGTGGTGGACATACAGAGACTCTCTTTCGTTAGCCTATCTTCGCCCCTATTGTCGCACATCTGGTAGTGCAAAGCGAGAGAATACGTCCGGTTGTATCTGTAATGCCCGCTCACACGTGTTGATATATGCCTGAGTGCCCACTTTTTGCTCAATAGCTTCCAGGAAGCGTTCTAACATAGCGGATGTCGGGTCTGCCAGTTCGTAGCGTAGCTGGGAGGCGGCAAGCAGCAAAGCCAGCGCCTCATAGAGTTGGTGCTGCTCATAGAGCAACATACCTAGATTAGTAAGGATTAAGCCCGTATTTTGCTTCTGACCAAGATCGCAGGCCAGTTTCAGAGACTCCACATAATACGTAGAAGCCCGAGCATAGTCCTTCTTCTGGTGAGCAAGCAATCCCAGGTTATGCAGCAAAATAGAGCGCAAATTGCTATCTGGCCGACGTGCATTGAGTTCCAGGGCACGCTCAAGAGTCTTTTTTGCTTGTTCTTGCTCACCACTCATACGCTGTAGTTCACCCTGGTTTGTCAGCGTAGCGGCTTCACCACGCAGATCGTCGATCTCACGGTGTATCTTAAGAGCCTGCTCAAAATACGTCTTACTTTGCTGGCATCCACCGACACGCCCATAAAGCATGGCAACATGAGCAGTCACAAGCGCCTCATCGTGACGCTGCAGAACGCCAAACGGGGGAAGCATCGCCGTGTACAGACCAATCAAGGTACTCCAGGCTCCCCACTGCACCATACATTCATGTAAGCCCAGCTTAAAGAGTAAATCGCAGGCCTGTTGCCATTGCCCTCCCTGACAGAGATGCCGTATAGCTTCAATGATGGGAGCGATATCCTGTAATCTCTTACGCTGCTCACGCGGCAAACAGCGCGTGTCAATGAGATAGCAATAATAGATCGCTACCTGCGCATGACCAGCAGCCAGCGCGATACGCTGGGCTTTTGCCTTGTCAGGTGCAACTTGGGACGGTTTGACTACCGGCAAAGGTGCACTATTGGGCGATACCTGCTGCTTTTCATCTTCAAGAAAATGCTCCAGGACATATTGGCGCAGAAGAGGGTGGACGGTGTAACTGGCGATACCAGCAGTATTGCGGATAGGCAGCACAAGACCAACCAGCACTAACTTGCTAATCTCTTGCTCAAAAGCCTCCGCAGCGTACGGTGATGACAATTTACCTGGAGGATTGCCGCTTATCGTCATCACAATACCCTCCAGAGGCGCTGGTTCGTTAAAGAGGCTGAGTACGTGAGCAATAGCCCGCTGGAGAGGATTGAGAATGCCATAGACGCTAGCCAGAAGATTCCCATTCACATCTCCAATCCACATAGGTTGATAATCAGGTGAAATAAGTAAATAGCTGAGAGAGATGCCACTTAAGTGCAGCAGAGCATTAAAAAGAATAAGTGAGAAAACATGACCCAACGTACGTTGCCAGACGAAAGATAACTCCTCTGGCGATCCAGGGATACCACGACGTTGTAATAGCGCTACTCCTTCCGGGAGACTGATACGTGATACCAGATATGATCGAACACGGCTATTTTGTATTTTTTGCTCATCAAATAATGAGGTATAGTTGGTAAGTAAAACACGGCTGCCGCCAAGATCAGATTGCAGCATCTCCAGGAAAATAGGCAGTACCCCCCGTCCTGCAATGCCTTGAGCCGTTTCAGGATAAAGCAACAACTCAAATTGATCCAATACGATGAAGGCATCCTCATTGGAGCGACGCAAGGCATCCAACAGCATGGCAACCTGCTGTTCCGGCTTAAGCATAAACAGACCAGGGTCCTGCATATTGATACCAGAGAGCATAGTCGCAATAATATCAGGCAACGTCGAATACGCTCCTAAAGTCAGCCATACCAGATGGCGAGGCGCAGGGGACCTGCTGTGTTTCGCCTGTTGAAAACGCTGAAACAACAACGCTGCCAGGGTCGATTTGCCCGCGCCTGGATTGCCGGTCAACACAACTGCGCTGGTATGGGCAGTATTGAGCATGCGCAATATCGCATTAACCTCGTCTGCACGCTGCATAGTAATTTGAGGATCAGTGGGCGGAGCCGTTGTTGCACTGACACCAAACGCGGTAGGATGTCCTGGTTGCGGACCAGATTGTCTAGCCATATGATCCGTAACGCTCTTCACAGATTGATCCATTGGGACTCTCCTCTGATGGTCCTCATTGTATAGATGTATATCACTATATTCCAGATAGATACAACTATACTATACGGCGTGGGTGACTAAAGATGATAAAATAGCCAGAATGTGCTACTATAGATGACGCATCTTCTTTTCTTTTTGCTGAGTCATGACGCTTCGCAAGCTGTTTTTCACGACTTGACGCGCCAGGCAAGTCTGAGAAAAACGCGGTTCTCCAGCAAACCTGTTTGCAAAGACTTTACACAGTGTATGTATAGAATATAAACCGCCGAGAGGAACCAATTATGCTACGTATTATTTATATGGGCACACCATCGTTTGCAGTTCCCGCGCTCACAGCCCTGATAGAGAAAGCCGCACCTGGACAACTATTAGCGGAAGGCTATGAGATCGTCACAGTGATCAGCCGTCCAGATAAACCTATCGGAAGAGGACACGAAATAGCCTTTTCCCCTGTCAAACAGGCAGCACTCAAGCATGCTATCCCCGTCTGGCAACCAGGGTCGCTTAAAAAATCCGCCAATTGTGAGGCACTGACTGCCTATCATGCCGACCTGTACGTCGTAGCAGCGTTTGGGCAGATTCTCCCACAGGCCGTACTCGACCAGCCCCGTTATGGTACCCTGAATATTCACGCCTCGCTCTTACCCAGATACCGAGGAGCCAATCCCATCGCCGAAACCATTGTACAGGGAGACCATGAAACTGGCGTCTCCATTATGCTCCTGGACGCTGGTATTGACACCGGACCAGTCCTGCTCAGTCGCAGCATAGCCTTGTCGGACAACGAGACGACGCCAACGCTTACCGATAAGCTAGCCGAACTTGGTGCACAGGCACTCATCGCAGCATTACCATTGTGGATAACAGGACAGATTACGCCACACCCCCAGGATGAACAACGTGCGACCCATACACGCATGTTTCGCAAAGAAGACGGGGAAATCAACTGGAATACACCGGCTGCCGTATTAGCACGTAAAGTACGAGCCTATCAACCATGGCCTGGTACCTATACCTACTGGCAGGGCAAACTGCTGAAAATTCTCGCCGCACACACCGTCCACTTAGAACCAGGCATACCCAAAGCACCAGGTACCATCAGTATACATGAAGAAGCAGGACATCGTGTGCTCGCCATTGTCACCAGCTCTGGTCTGCTGATAGTGACACAATTACAGATAGAAGGGAAAAAAGCCTTGAGCGCCGAAGCATTTCTGCACGGCTACCCTCAGATAGCGGGCCAAATACTCGGAACGCCTGTAAAGAACGTGCAATGAGCTGATATTGCCTCGCATTATATGGATATGAACATACATCGCCAGGAGAGAACGTACACAGCTCTCTCCCTAGCGATGCGCACATTATCATACCGTTACAACGACACTTATACCTTCGCAGGTTTTGGACGGTTGATAAGAGCTCCAACAATACAGATGACTGCAACAGCACCGAATAGTGCCACATGTTTATAATGCGCTCCGGTACCCGATGCCAGAACATGCGTCATATTGGGGATGGCGTAATATACCGCGAGAGCAATAGCAATCACAGCCACCACAATCGCACCGTAGAATAAAGCCGTCTTTGTACCCATAAAAAACAAGACCTTTCTTTTTAAGAAAACTGGAAAACATTCCTATGCTATGCAACGTACCTACGCACCACTAGCCTATTTCTTGCTACATAATATAGCCTGAATTACCCATAGCAGAGATTTAGTGAACATGAATGACCGTCATAAACAGGATAATTGACAGCAGGCCAAAGCCCCAACAGTAATAAGCGAACGGATCTAAGCGGCCTTTCTCAAAATACTTCATTAGAAACTTTGTACTCAAAAAAGCAGCCAGACCACATAAAAACATGCTTCCCACAATCAGGATCGGCGAGAATTTTGTTTGAAAGAATAATGCTGGCACCTCCAGTGCACCCGCCGCCAGAATAATAGGAGTACCCAGCAAGAACGAGTAGCGGGCAGCGTCCTCATGAGTCAGGCGCACCCCCAGGCCCGCAACCATGGTCATACCAGAGCGCGAGAAACCAGGAATAAGCGCGAGCGACTGCGCACAACCAACTAACAACGCCTCACGCCAGGAAAGCGAATTTAATGGTCGGAAATGTGCTTCGCGCTCTTTGGTCGGGAGCGTTTTCATGCGCTGTTCAGCGCGCCGACGAAGAGCTTCACCCAGAAAGAGAACAGAGCCATTACAGATCAGAAAAGCAGCAGCTAAGAGGGGAGAAGAGAACAAACTCTCCAGGGGCTTTTGCAGAAAGACGCCCAATAAGCCAGCCGGAACACAACCAATAATGACCAGCCAGCTCACCCAACCATCGGTGCCCTGACGCACTTCACCTTCTTTGATATTCTGCACCAGCGTTTTGCCCACTTGTAGCCAATCTCGCCAGAAATAAATGATCAGAGCAATACTTGTACCAAGATGCAATGCAGTCAACAAAGGGAGAAAACAGCTCTGCCCACTACATGCTGTATTGTTCACAAGGTCCCCCCAGCCAAACAGGCCAGGGTAAATCACCGTCTGGCCCAGGCTACTGACCGGGAATAATTCGGTAATTCCTTGCAATAAGGAGATAAAAATGGTTTGCCAGGTTATTAAACTCATAGAGATTACTCGCTTCTATTTCCTTCTATCCACTATAAAACATACATTAACTACTAACACCATATTGTTGCTGTAATTGCTGAAACTGTTGATAGGTTGTTGCAAAGACAGAATGACCATTTTTTTGAGCAAAGAAATACAGGTAATTCGTCTGCGGCGGCTGAGCAGCAGCCTGCAAGCTAGCCAGACCCGCACTACAAATAGGCGTAGGCGGCAAACCCGCTACATTATACGTATTCCAGGCGCTATTTGGAGCAATATTAGTAGGAGCATCCGTTAGCGGCTGCCAGTAGGTTTTCGGCGGTGTCAGCGTATCTCGCGCGTACTGCACCGTTGGATCAGCCTGCAACAACCCTCCCGTCTGATTCATGCCAGCGGTGCTGAAAAGCCGGTTCCAGTACACGCTGGCAATATTGCCACGATCAGCAGAATAGACAGCCTCACGTTCCACGATAGAGGCCAATATCAGCAACTTATAGGCGCTGAGCTGCTGCTGCTGCGCCTCTTTGATCAGATTATTCTGCTGGAGTACACTATAAGTTGTATTCAACATTAAATCCAATACAGAAGTAGCATTGGCATCGACCGGAATCTCATAGGTTGCAGGGAAGAGCAAACCTTCCATACTATTTTGACCAGCCGGTCGCAAAGCCAGCAGAGAATCTTTGCTGGCATCAGGAAATTCATTAATATTCTTCGCGTATTTCAGGAAGTCAGCCGCCACAAAATTGTGCAATCTTGGATCAGCATTGGCAAAAGCCTGCGCAATCTGCTCCAAACGCCAACCCTCTACAACCAGGACATTAGCCGCATCAGGTTGTGCATTTTGCAACTGCGTAATAATATCACTAATAGTCATACCGGGGTGCAATTTTTTATAGACACCAGCCTGCAAGGACCTATCGAGGCCCTTAATACGCGCCCACACCTTAAAAGCCAGAGCATTACGGATCAAACCTTTTGTTTGCAAATCATCAGCAATCTGATTTGTCGTCTCACCCTTTGAGATGACCAGAGAAACGTTTTTTCCTGGTTGACCGGAATTCGTCGGTTGAAAAATAGCGATAGCCGTACTCCAGGCCCAAAAAACACCCACGAAAATGAGGATTGCCACCAAAAGTACAGAGATGATAGCAGCTCGCGATCTACGTCTCATAAATTTCTGTCCTCTATTTCCCTGCCCTGATGATCCAGATAATCCTGGAGAATGACAGCAGCAGCAAGAGCATCAATCTCCTGGCTCGGATGCCTGCGTCGTCGCTTGGACTGGGTACGCTGTCGACCAACTCGTCTCTGGCGCTTCCCACTCTCATCCTGACCACGTTCCGCGAGTAGTCGTTGTGCTTCAACTGTTGAAAGGCGCTCATCCCACAAAAAGAGTGGGACAGCAATACGGGAACGTAAGCGTTCGGCAAAGGATTGTATGCGTAGCCCTTGCGCATGAAGCTGCCCATCCAGGCTAATTGGCAAACCAACCACCAGGCCACTCGCCTCTGTTTCAACAAGCAGATGTTGGATCTCCTGGGAGGTCTGCTCCTCATCGCGCGCGACATACAAAGTCGTATACGGCGATGCTAAAAAACCTGTGGCATCACAGACAGCCACGCCTATTCTGGCCTCGCCAACATCCAATGCCATCAATCGAGCCATGTATGTGTTCCTGATATGATTGTCTACTTGCTAACAAAGCAACGTTGCACCCTCTACCGCTCATACCCATAGGCACTCAGAAACGTAACTCTCGTCCCTCTTGGGCTGTCAGAAACGCCATTGCCGTGGCTAGCCTTCGGCTCATCTGACAGAGAGGAGGTTACTAGAAATGTGCCAGAGCACATTTCTCATCTGAATGCAAGGCAATATAACTCTGTGCGCAACGTACCATGCCTATGAACCACTACGAGGGATGATTCCCACACGCATAAAATAGCCTACAGCATTGTAACGAAGCTTGCTTTATTCTGTCTACTACAGACAATGCTGTTAGCATAATAGGGTAACTGCCTCTACTGTGTAGTAGAGGTCGACCCGGGCAAAATAAGCACATGAATATTGGCTGATGAATTAGTAATCCATGGCATAATAGCAGGTACAAGTACAATGTTTACTTTTTGTACGTGTACACCGGCAACGTTCATCGTCAGCAACGTTGCACGCGCCTGTGCAGGTGACTGACCAACGATGAGATGTTGCACCGTCGCAACGGGAAGATCAGGGATCGCCTGGCCTGTTGCATTAAATTCGAGCAGTAATGATGTTGCACTCAAAGACTGTGTTTGCAGTTGGGCAATCTTGACAGATGCGGCTGCATCCTGACTCAGCACATAATTCGTATAATGCTTGTCTGCATGTATCAATGTATTAAGCTGAGTTGTGGCTCCCTGCTGGATATCATGCATATTCACAAGTAAGACAGTCGCGTGGACAATAAGCATGGCCGTAAAGCTGCCGCTACTGGCCGTAGCATTTATCTGTGGCGCGTTCACCAGCGTATCAGTCGTGACTGGTTGTCCAACGACTCCCTGCACAGACAACTGCTTCGTCCACGCTTCAATGCTTGCCTGTAATTGTTTATGCAAATCCGTCTTTGCATTCGTGAGATCAGTAGAGGCTATCGCTTTCACAGGTTGAACGCCGCCGCCACTGGTAGCCTGCGCATTGCTGACTGTGAGTTTTAGCGTTGAAACAGCCACTTTATTGTACTGAGCTATCGTATTCAAGCTGGCATCAGGAATCACGTCAATGCTATTAGCAGGCACGTTACCGGTCTCACCAGCCGTTACCGCCGTGACTTTAATCTGCAAGGCTGCACCGGAGCCACAGGTATAGTCCGATGGCACAACGGTATCAACCTGTGTCAAGAACAGTACATTGCTGCCAGATGTAGCCACGTTGATCTGAGAGGGGATATCAACCGCATTGCCCCCACTGTTGGTAATACAGATATACCCACTGGCAGTAGCGGTATCAACTGTCTTACTGCCGGTGGCAGGTTCACTCCCACTTGTACGAAAATCCTTGCTAAATGTACGCGCCGGGAGCGTGTTAGACTGCTTATTCGCACTGGCCGTTAAGCTGACCGCATGAGTATAATTACGCGCCGCCACCGTCAACGTCACATTCGCAGAAGGGATAGCATATACCAGAAAAGCCAGCAATAACACGACAATAATAAGAGCAGTAATAATGAAGATGGATCTGGCACTACGCTTAGGCTTTTGAGGCTTTTGCGGAACAGGACGTCTGCTAGCAGTCCCACTGTACTACCAGCGCGGCGCGGAGATGCAGAAGCGGCTCCCTGCCCGACACGATTAGCTGGTTGGGAGAGTCCAGTCGAGGTAGGCTTGCGGCGTGAGGTCTCAGCCGGTCGTGGACGATTTTGCGCAGGTGGACGTGCCGGTGCAGGCGTAAAATCCGACTCAAGAGGAGCCGAACGAGCAGCAGGCGGTTGAGCAGATGGCGTAGGTGGCCTGATCTGTGTAGGGCGCTCAGTAACCAGGGGTAGATCATCATCCCCAAGAGCAGGCTGTGCTGGCAGCGATGGTGGCAAATAGCCTGAGCGGTTGCGCCGTGGGCGCACGCCATGCACACGTCTAGGCCCATCCTCCTCTGGCTCATCATCAGGCGTAGAATCAGGCTCTACCCAGGAGCGCGTACTGGGAGAAGAACGCAAAGGCGGAACAGCAACATCTCTATCGCCTCGGTACTCAATAGTATCATCAACCAGATCCATAGGGACATCTGCCACGTCCTGTATCGCATGCTCGTTGGTGTCAAAGCCCTCTATGGAAACAGCTCCATGCTGCTCTGCAACGGGAGGTGGTTGCAAATCCTGCATATATTCGAAGGGATCATCAGCTATATTTGGCAGTGGCAAAACACGATATGGAGGCATAGTCAATTCTTCAACGGGTTGGGTCGCCCCGCTAGCCTCTAACTTCGATGGCTCGATAGCCTCCATACTACCACTAGCAGCCTGACGAATATCCTGCGCCTGTGTATAGTCTTCAAGTAAGAGATCAGGCTCTTCGATCTGATCCGGCGACAAAGGACGAATATGTGATGAGTTATCAATGCGAAAATCGTATGGTTGACTGTATTGCTTTTCGGAGGTATCAAAAGACGATGACGGCTCGTGCGATGAACTACCAATAGCAATCTCGTTCTCATGTGATGGTGCACTAAAATGAGATTCAGGTCTCTCTGTCGCTTCCGGGTACCACTGATTGCGCGTTGGCCCTGATTGGCGAACACGTCCACTACTGGCCCCACGCGGCATCGCCCGCGACGAGGACGGAGGTACAGTCCTGCCCCGTCCTCCGGCGTTCGCTCCTGAACGCGCAGGGCGGCTGGGTAGGCGAGATTTGCTCTGCTGAGGCGACTCTAATGAATGCGCGACCTGAAACTTAACCGCGTGGGCCACAGAGCGCACCTGGGGATCAGAACTGACGATTAAGACCTCTTTGCTCAGCTCACGCGCACGCGCATAGAGCAACTTCCAGGCAACGTGACTACGCAACTGTGTCTGTGATGGTATGACCAGCGTAACACGCCGCGTTGGAATTTGCTCCAGGCGCTCACGTACCGTGGTTAGATCGTCTTCCGGGCTGATATATATTGTTTGCTCATCACTCATAAGCCCTTTCACCCCCTAATATACAAAGATAGAGTATATGCATCAACACAGCATCTTTGAATGGACCCCTCTGTCAGCCAATAGCGCTTATATGTGCATGACATCTATGACGCGATTGAGCGCTCTCTCCAGAACATTGTTGTCGTTACTCAGTTCAACTGCTTGATAAGCCAGGGCCATCGGCGTAATATCTTGCGCATCAATCAGCCTGCCCTCGTGATCGCCGATACTGGCGACCATCTCAGGTTGTACAGCTCGCACAATTGGCTGACGCGAGAACGGCAGATGCTCAGTCCAGGGAAAGCTTTCCAGTCTCTGACGAATATCCGGGAGCGCTGATCCCCCACCCACGATATAAATGGCAGGTGGCAGCAACTCACCCTTGGCTAATTCTTCAATCAAAAGCTCTACGCTATCCATCCAGGTCTGACACTCAGGCGCAAGGATGGCCTGAATCTCATCGCGGCTACTCCCCTTGATCTCCCCATTACTATAACTGATTTTAATGCGTTCTGCATCTTTTATCGATATACCCTTACTTGTAGCAATACGGCGGGTAAAAGTACGCCCACCTAGAGCAAACATACGCGTCTCCTCGATGCCCCCCTGCCGCACCAGCGCAATATCGGTTGTTCCCCCGCCAACATCAATAAAAATGGCCCCACTATCTGCGCCCGCATTGGTACTCAAGCAGCGTGCCAGCGCATATGGCTCAGCCACAATCGTCAGTAGAGTCAGATCCAGACCCTGAGCCACTGTCTCCAGTGCGCCCAATTGTGTCAGCGGCGCAAAAGCACTGAATAGTGTCAGCGAGAAGTGACGACCACGAAAACCTATCGGATTGGTTACAGTTTGCCCATCAATGCGTGCAGAAATGACAGCAGCATTGGTCAGACGCACATCAATATTACTATAACCCGTCTCAGCAGCAATACGCTCTTTGGCGCTCTTTAACAAACGCTGCTGAGCCGTTGTGATCAAAGCCTCCAGCTCCTCGGCAGTAATTTGTTTGCTTGGCTGCTGCCGTTGCCGACTGACCGTGGTGGAACTCCCCTTCACCAGCTCGCCAGCAATACCAATAACGGCTGAAGGAGCAATCAGCCCTCCCGCCGACTTTTCAGCTTTGAGTAACGCCTCATTACAATTGGCAATTACTCCTGAGATATCCTTCACAATACCATCAGCCATGTGCGAATAACTCTGTGGATGACGCCCTACGCCCAGCACCTCAGCATGGTCCCCACGCACCTCAATAATAATGGCCTTTGCAAAGGCTGTACCAATATCGAGTGCCGTGAACAGTTGACGCTCGCCCTCACCCTCGCCTGGATACCTCTCTTCATCATCATAGTCATAACCAGTATCCAGGCCAGCGTAAGACCCGTTCGTTCCCTGACCTCCCCATATGAAGCTACGCAGACGCTGCAAGAGATCTTTCATCTGTTTGTCCCGAATCTATTGCTCCACTCTCTGCCATCTCTGTTTGGGCAGTTATCTCTTGTTCTGACTTACCCACAGCAGTCTCTTCTTTATAGCACAAAAATGGCTGTAGTAGCAAAGCTTATTTAAGACTATCACGTACGAAGTTTGTTACAAGATCCAATGCGGAAGCTAACGCCGCTTTCTGCTTCCCACCACCTTGCGCTGACTCTGGACGACCACCACCTTTGCCACCTAAGCGCTCACCAACCATACTGGCAATTTTGCCAGCATGCAAACCACGCTTCGTCAAGGCGCTATCAACATTTACCTGAATAGCGATCCGTTCACCAAAGTCGCTCGCCAGTACCACAACGCCCGGCTGCTTGAGCCTGGTGCGCACCAGATCGCCCATCTCGCGCAGGACTTTATCATCTGGTACATCTACCACAGCCACCACAACGGGGATGCTCACGACTTCTTTTGCTTGCAGCGCGACGTTTTCAGCCTGCTGCACAGCGACGGCACGCTGGAACTGCACAATCTGACGACGCGCAGCAGCCAGTTCCTGTAAGAGTTGCTCTACGCGCGTTTCCACCTGCTCAGGCTGCGCCTGCAAGCTACTTGCCAGCTCATCCACGGTTGCACTACGCCCTCGCAGATAGGCTTCCGCCGCTCTACCCGTCAGCGCTTCGATACGACGAGTACCAGCAGCTACGCTTGATTCTTGTAATGTTATATACACACCAATTTGGCCTGTTGCGACACAATGAGTGCCACCACATAACTCAATACTGCTACCCATTGATACTACGCGCACCAGTTCCTCATACTTCTCACCAAAAAGCGCCATTGCGCCAGTTTCCATTGCATCCTGTAAAGACATGATAGTAGTATGAACGGGAAAATTCGCCCGAATCCAACGATTTATTTGCTCATCAATGCGCACAATATCGGATTTACTGAGTGCATGAGGGCTGGCAAAATCAAAACGCAAGCGCTCAGGCTCAACCAGTGAGCCACGCTGCTGCACCTGGGGGCCCAGCAGATCCCGCAGGGCTTTATGCAAGAGATGCGTCGCGCTGTGATTCCGCATTGTATCTTCGCGGCGCTGCGCTATGACATCAGCCTGCACACGCTCACCCACACGCAGATGGCCCGCTTTAAGTTGACCATAATGTACAATCAGACCCTTCAAAGGACGTCGCGTATCCTGCACCTGGAAAACGCCTAGTGGTCCACTCATATCACCATGATCACCAATCTGACCACCACTTTCAGCATAAAAAGGCGTCCGGTCGAGGATCAAAAGCGCCTGCTGCGGCGCACTGATACGCTCTACCTCGACACCATCCACCACCAGAGCAACAACTTGACTACTATCAGTCAGACCCTGGTAGCCAGTAAACTCTGTTGGGCCATGACGCTTGAGTATCTCTGCCAGGGCGCGATCATCCTGGACCTGCACAAACACACTGGCAGCACGACTGCGCTCCTGTTGTCGTTGCATCGACTGCTCAAAGCCAGAGGTATCGACGCGAAAGCCCTGCTCAGCAGCTATTTCCTGCGTCAATTCAACCGGGAAACCGTGCGTGTCGTACAGCTTAAAGACCTCTTCGCCCGAAATCACTGTCTGCTGGCGCAGTCTCAAATCGGCGAGCAGTTCGGTCAGTAACATCAGACCCGTGTTCAGCGTCTGACTAAATTTTTGCTCCTCCAGGCTCAAAATTTCTATAATACGTTCGCGCTGTGTGAGCAATTCGCCATAGTAATCACCCATCAGGGTAATGATAGTATTGGCAGCATCGGCCAGGAAAGGCTTATCCAGGCCCAGCAACTTGCCGTGACGCACAGCACGACGCAGAATACGGCGGAAAATATATCCCCGTCCCTCGTTACTCGGTAGAACGCCATCCGCAGCCAGAAAGACTAACGCGCGGCCATGATCGGCAATCACACGCAATGAGGTATCACGCTTTGCATCTTTCCCATAACTCGTATGCGCCAGCACGGCAAAACGATCAATAATCGTACGGAACAGATCAATGTCAAAGACTGATTCTTTGCCCTGTAGCACCATCGTCAGGCGCTCAAGACCCAAGCCCGTATCAATATTTCTTTTTGCCAACGGCGTACGCGTGCCATCAAAGTCCTGGAAGTACTGCATAAACACGAGATTCCAGATCTCTAAAAAGCGCTCACAATCACAGCCAGGCTGACAATCCGACTTGCCACAGCCATACTCGATACCGCGATCATAATACACCTCTGAATCAGGACCACAGGGACCAGAAGTTCCCGGAGGTCCCCACCAGTTATCCTCCAGGCGCACAATAGCCTCATCGGCAAAACCAGCCACCTCACTCCAGTAGCGTGGAGCCTCGTCGTCCTCAGGATGCACAGTCGGATGTAAACGCTCAGGGGGCAGCTTCACAACCTGAGTGAGAAATTCCCAAGCGAAAGTAATCGCCTCACGCTTAAAATAATCGCCCACAGAAAAATTGCCCAGCATCTCAAAGAACGTCAGCGTACGCTGGTTGCCCACCTTATCGATATCCGTCGTGCGGAAACACTTCTGCGCAGTCGTGAGTCGTACCGCAGGAGGAGTTTCACGTCCCAGAAAGTAAGGAATCATCTGTTGCATGCCAGCAGTGGTCAACAAGACCGTCGGGTCGTTGCGCGGCACGAGCGACGAGCTGGGCATTTTTAAATGGCCTTTGCTAGCAAAAAAATCAAGAAAACGCGCCCGAATTTCAGTTCCGGTCAGGGTAGTATCAACAGACACAGCATCCTCCTCGATATCAGTCCTATCGTCAGGGAATGCACTCGCTTAGCAACATTCCCACAAATTGTTGTAATATAACCTTTAGTATATCTGAAACTTTTTCATTTCGTACTATGACACCCATTTTCTCTACCAGGGCGCATACATGCATGCGCATTATATCAAAGGGGGGAACGTACTGCAATGGAGAGAGCAGCAGCACGTGAAAAACGACCGACTATCACGTTGCCGCAAAGATCGCTGATTGTTCTTTGCGGTCCCGCTGGCTCAGGCAAAAGTACTTTCGCCCAGCGCTTCATTGCACAACACCAGCAGCAGGGCTACAAAAATACAACCATCGTGTCTTCTGACTACTGCCGCGCATTGATCTGCGATGACGAGACGAACCAGCAAGTGAACCGCGATACGTTTGATCTTTTCTACTACATCATTCATAAACGCATGTTCCAGCAACGTTTGACTATCGCCGACAGTACCGCCTTGCATGCAAACGCGCGACAAAAGCTGCGCGCATTAGCACAAAGTTATTCTTATTATACATGCCTTGTTGTCTTCAATATGCCGCTGGAAACGTGCATCGCATACGACCGCAAGCAAACACGAGGGCGCACCGTTGGTCCAGAGGTGATCACGTATCACATGAAACTCGTCCAACAAGCGCTCCAGGACATACCACATGAAGACTGGAGTTATGTCCACGTGCTGGATACACAACACCCGGATGTGGAGATTGTCATCACATGAAACAATGACAACACATTGTTCTTTGTAGAAAGGTATCTCTTTTTATGCATACTTCGGCAGTCTGGATACGACCCGATTTGCACCTACCTCGCCCCTTCGACACGATTTTCTTCGATGTTGATGGTGTGCTGATCAAAACAGCGAACTCTTTTCGCGCGACCGATATCGCCGTCGCGGAATACATTGCCAGTATACTGCACGGTCTCGAATGGGGTCGTGCTACAGGTAAAGCCTTGGTTACATTGGAAGATGTCAATGCCTTCAAACAAGCAGGCGGCTATAATAATGATTGGGATATGTGCTATTTGCTAGCCTCCTTTGCGACAGCCCGCCTGCGCGAATGGCAGGGTACCGATCTCGCAACACGTAGTGTCCAGGAATGGGCAGTTCTTGCACGCGCGGCTCATCTCGCCGGGCACGGCGGTCGCACCTGGGTCGACGAGACGATTCCGGCCAGCGCACGAGCAGATTATCAGCTCGTGGGTGATCTCTACCACGAATACTACTGGGGTGCAGATAATATCAGAAAATATTTCGGATATGAGCCACGTTATCTGCCACACGAGCAGGGCTTCGTATATAATGAAGAGATGCTCTATACGTCCGACTGTATGACGCGCTTGCGTACAGCAGGTATCACCCACCTTGGCATGATTACCGGTCGCGTAGGACCAGAAGTGAGCGACGCCCTGGAACGCATGGAAACCTATAGCGGTGAGAGCTGGTGGGACGTCGTAGTAGACGCAAACACACACGCCAAACCTGATCCGCAGGCCCTACGCGCAGCGATCACTACTGTGGGAACGCGGGGCGGTCTCTACATTGGAGATACTGCCGACGACTTCGACCTCGTACGCCGCTACCGCGCCGAGCGAGCACCTGAAGAACCAGATATACTCGCCGCAATGCTGACTGGAGAAGAAGAGGATGCAGTATATCAGCAACGCGGAGTTGATATTATTGTACGCTCGGTCGATGATTTAGTCACATGGGTATCCCTATCTCTCTCATGAGAACCCTGCCCAATGGAGAGGTAGTTCAAAAGTGAACGTTGTGCCCTCAGACGCTCCACGCGCACTATCTTCTCCATGAGGTTCAAGACGTAATGTACCACCATGAGCCTCAATGATTGATCTGGCGATATGGAGACCCAATCCTGAACCCTCTCTGTCACTAGACTCGGGGAGACGCGTATACGGGTGGAAGAGTTGGTCGATGTTCGTCGAAGGAATACCTGGACCCTCATTATGCACACTCACACAAGCTCTATCCGCGCGACAGCTCACGCTCACCGTAATCGTAGTGTGCTCGTCAGAGTATTTGATAGCGTTGTCAAGCAGATTGCCCAGAACTTGCTGCAAACGTCCACTATCCCAGTTGCCACACACTGGCGCAGCAAACACTTCTACTACAAGTCGGTGGTAGGGCGCAAGCGGTCGTAACTGCTCCACTAACTCTTGCGCTAACGCTGCAATATCACACTCTTCGCACAACAGTGTAAATTGACCTGAAGAGAGACGCGAGATATCCAACAAATCATTTACCAGACGGCTTAAACGGCGCGCCTGACTGATAATGATATTCGTGCAGCGTTGCAGCGTTTCCGGCTCATAGCTCTTTTGTCGTCCAGCCCTTGAAGCGTCCTTCAACGAACGAGCCTGGCGTGCTAACAATTGCGCATAATTGATAATTGGAGAAAGTGGGCCACGTAATTCATGTGCAATCATGGCCGTAAACTGCTCTTTGCGCACGAGTTGATCTTGCAACAGCAGGTTAGCAGCCGTGAGTTCATCTACTTGATGCTGTAATGCCTGAATAACTTTTTCTTGAGATTGCTCGTGTTGCACCTGCAAAACCTCTATCATCTCCTCTACACCCGGCATAACCCACCTATGATTACGGATTATGCAATAAGTATACACTGAAATTGATGAACACAGCATAGAAAAAGGCTACGCGATAGGAGTATTGGGTAGATCTATTTGTCGCTACACCATGTGCCTGCAAAAACGGGTCCAAATAAACGTGAATAAATACGCTTAAATCGGCTCTTATACTGAAACAATGCTAGCGAGCTGGCAACAGATTCAACTCCTGCAATTCCTCGCGCGCCATCTCGCTGAAGCGGCTTATATCCAGGGAGTGGTCTGCATGCGCAATCAGATGGCGGATACGTTCAATCGTCGATGTGCGCATATAATAATCAGATGCCAGCAAAAGTTCTCCAATAGCTATTTCGATCTGCTGCCTTTGCATGGCCGCTAGCATTGATTCATCCATATAGCCTCTGTTTCTCTACTTCGCCGTAGTCGTCGAAGAGGTACTCTCACCCGCTGATGTGTGATTGTTCGATCCATTCTCGGAAGACTTGCTCTCGCTAGCCTTATTTTCACCTGCGGCTTTATTATCGGTAGTGCTCTCAGCCTTTTTAGCCTCACCATTGCCATTGGTAACTGCGCTTTTATGATTATTATAATCAGTTGAATAAAAACCAGAGCCTTTAAACACAACACCTGCCGGATAAAATACCCGACGGATGTGCTCCCCACACTCAGGACAAATGGACAAAGGTTCATCGGTCATTTTCTGCCACGTCTCGAAGCGGTGGCTACAGGTCTGACAAAGATACTCGTACGTTGGCATGTACCAATCACCTCTTAATGAATATTATAATCTATGTGCAACATTATTGCACGTTTAATGCTATATATAACAGCAACCAGAAGCCAGACAGCAGACTTCTCCTAAATAGTAGCGTGTATTTGCTGTGTTGTCAATCACGATAGGAGACTGCTAGCACTCCATTAGAGGATAACACCAGACTGGATAAGTATTATTCCGTTCGACGACCAATATACTCTTTGACTTTTTCGGCAGCATCTCGCGTCATTCCGTCAAGCGCAGCCAGCTCATCCACACTGGCAGTGCTGATCGCTCGTACAGAACCAAAATTCTTCATTAAAGCTTGTTTGCGCCTGGGACCAATGCCCGGTATCTCGTCTAACACAGATTTAAATGTGCGCTCAGAACGTATTTTGCGGTGATACGTGATGCCAAAACGATGAGCTTCGTCTCGAATGCGTTGCAACAGGTACAATCCCTGCGAGTCACGTGGGAGAATGATCGGCTCAGGCGATCCAGGAGTATACACCTCCTCCGCCGTGTTGAGCTTGGTATGCGATCCATGTTCCTTGGCAATCCCAATTGTAGGAATATCCAGATGCAACTCTTGCATCACCTCCAATGCCGCGCTCAACTGGCCTTTACCACCATCAATAATCACAAGATCAGGCAAGGCCCAATCGTGCTGCAGCGGCGGATCGGCTGTTTCTGCTCCTGCGTCCGTTAGCACATTATCTACTACTTGCGCTGGCTCGGCCTGACCATCCTGCACGATTTCCTCGATAGACTCACCTAACGGGACACTGCTATCCTCATCTGGAGCGCTCGCCAGCGTACCAGCCGCACGACGGAAGCGCCGGCGCAATACCTCCTGATGGCTGGCATAGTCATTTGCTCCCTCCACTTGCTTGATTTTGAAACGCCGGTACTCACTATTTTTGGGACGCCCACCTTCAAAAACAACCATTGCACCCACTGAGTTCGTACCCTGCGTGTTGGAGATATCATAGCATTCGATGCGCAAGGGCGGTACGGCCAGGTTCAGCGCGGCCTGGAGTTCTTCCAGCGCAAGCTGCGTCTTCTGGCTATCAGTCAACCACTTGATACGCTGCTGCTCCAGGACCTGCTGAGCATTCTGCTTGACCATCTCTACCAGGCGTAGTTTGTCCCCACGCTTCGGTACGCTGATGTTTACGACTGTACTCCCACCACTGGCGGCAATACCCTTGCGCTTCTCCCGTAACCAGTTTTGTAGGACTGCACGGTCATCAGGCTCGACCTCAACAATGATATCGGCAGGCACGTGAGGTGAACTTTCGTAGAATTGTTGCAAAAACGACGTCATAACCTCACCAGGACTACTCTCGCGTGTTCCCTGTAAAATAAAGTACTCTCGCCCCACGAGCTTGCCTGCACGGAAGAAAAATACCTGGGCGCATGTTTCATCGCCCTCGCTTGCCAGCGCAACTACATCCTGGTCATCCTGTCCCTCGGTATTGATGATACGTTGCTTCTCCAGAATTTGCTCGACCGCCTGGATACGATCACGTATGCGCGCCGCCTCCTCAAAGTTCAGCTCCTCGGCTGCCCGCTCCATCTTTATATGCAATTCTTTGATCACCTCGTCGTGTTTGCCTTCCAGAAAGAGGATGACTTGTCTGATCACTGCGTCATATTCCTCGCGCGAGACGTTCGCCACACAAGGTGCACCACAACGATGGATGTAATATTGCGTGCAGGGACGCGGCAGTAACTTCTGTTTCCAGCCTGCTGGCGGCTCCCCGTGACGCGGCGGAACCCAGGCGCTGGCGTCATAACGACAGGTACGAAAAGCAAACAACTTATTCAAGACGTCCAACGTTGCATCAACTGCGCCGGAGTTTGTGTAGGGTCCAAAGTAGCGATTGCCATCGTGATGAAAACTACGCACCCGGTACACCCGTGGGAAGTCTTCTGTTAGCGCAACTTTGATGTAGGGGTAGCTTTTGTCGTCGCGCAACAGCACATTGTATCTGGGGCGATACTGCTTGATATAATTACTCTCCAGTACCAGCGCCTCGACTTCGTTGTTGACGACGAGAAACTCGATATCCACGACCTTCGCCACCATACTGCGATTCTTCGGACTGAGGTCGGTCGACACCTGGAAGTAGGAACGCACGCGATTATACAGCGAAATCGCCTTCCCTACGTAGAGAATGGTACCTTCGGCATCCTTCATGATATAGATACCGGGCTGGCGCGGGAGGGAGTTCAGGACGGATTGTATTTTTTCGTTCATGGATCAACAAAAACCTTGCACAATAGGATAGCTTATCTATCATCTTTCACGCATCCTCATTATAGCGCTTTGTCAGTTGGGTGTCGATGGATGAACACAGTGCAGTATTTCGCCCACAGTTCTCAAGGGAAACGTGCAGTATACCCTCGTCATGCTGATGCACC
This sequence comes from uncultured Chloroflexia bacterium, assembly GCA_963802635.1. Lineage (GTDB taxonomy): Bacteria > Chloroflexota > Ktedonobacteria > Ktedonobacterales > Ktedonobacteraceae > CAVTLG01. The sequence goes on from CAWDJJ010000003.1 coordinate 626,898, forward strand.
CTGGCTATGTATGTTCTCTTGCAGAAATTGCCTTAAAGATACAGGCATCGAAACTCTTGGACCTAGCACCTCCACGGCATTACGTTCACTCAATTGCGTCAGTACCTGAACGCTCCCTTGGCGCTCCTGACCTGCATTGATTTGTAAGCCCGAGATGTATCCCCAGAGATATTCTACGAGTTTCTTCACAAATTCTACGAAAAACTCTAACTCCAACTTACCATAGACATACACCTTCGGAGGCAGAAGAGTTAAGTGCGCAATGATAGCATCAAACTCCGCTTGGGTATCTATGGTTACTGGAGCACCACATACACTTTCAAAAAGCTTTGTGTCACCTACGCGCCTTGCCTCTGCACTTTTTTCTAGGGTAAGATCTTCAGCAAAAACGAAGAACTTTGTGAAACGAACATTTTTCATATTTGGACGCTGGCCCTTTTGCCTTAAATAAATACCCCACGCGGTAACATGCAGCATAAATTGATAGAGCTGCTCTAATGCAGCTTGAAATTTATTTCGACATGTTTCGTTAAAAGAGACTATCATGTGTGTAAAATGGAAGAGTTCTGTCCATACGCGAGACAACATATCATCGGAAACAAGATAGTTCTCGATGGAGTAATAATCGGTCACATAGATATTACATGCCTGTGCCCATTGCTCGCCCAGAATATCTGAAAGATCCTTATCTACAAAAAATAACGTAGTTCCACGAGGAGACGCTTTCATAATCAGGTGATGAGCTTTGTAAACACCTGCTTTATTACCACAAATATACAAAGGGTATACACAATCTGGATCAGCAACAGAGATGCGAATAAAGTTCATATAAAAAGAAAGGTCGTCATGACCTTCAACAAACGCATGAACTCCTGATGGCACTTTTGCATCATTTAAGAGGAAAAGTTGCAAAGCTGCATGAGGATTTTCACGCTCGCGCCTCAGATATTCAACTTCTATCATCCAACAAACTCCATAAATTTCTCAAGTGAACGCGCATATTCATCCAGTTCATTATCGAAAATAAAGGGTGAATGAGTCACAGCAATCAGTCCACTACAGCGACCAGTATGAAAGATGTCGGGCAAAAAGCTCTTCTGCCATGGTACAGAGAGAGATAGTTCGGGTTCATCAATAATGACAAAATAATTTGCACTGCCTGATAGATATATTTGGGAGAAGAGTGAGACGATTTGCTTCTCACCCGAAGAAAGTTTGCTCATTTCAAGTTCATGATGAGAGTTCTCAGGAAGAGCAAGTGAAGTGCTCTCATCATACTTCTGCAAGTCTTTCAAGCGTATTAAAACGGAGAAATTAATGTTATCGTAGACAAATTCTTTTCTTGATAGGTATCTATTGCACACAGCCACAAAATCGCGCACATCTTTCTCTTTTTCTTGCTGATTCTTGTGAAGCTCGATTAATTGTGTAAGATAATGTACGGCTACTCTGTCTTCGTCTGAAAGATCATGGCCCTCTTTAATTTCATCAATAATTCCCTTCAACTGCTGTTGCTCCAATGTCGGTAAGACTGACTGATCAATACGGCTAAAAACAGCGTTGATAGTAGCTTCATCTAGTTCGCCAATTGTAGTAGAGGAATGAGTAGATCGATAGGTACCCGAAATAACATCGCGCAAATAAGTACTCATGGTTCGCTCAAATTTTGACGAGATTTCAAAATTGTAATACACTACAAGCATGAAAGAAACGTTGAACATTGAAACTGAACGTGTAGATGATATTGCGCTGTTACTAGCACACATGCAGCGCATGAATATATCTGAGCTGCTAGATAAGCATATCCCAGTTCATGGCAATCGGAAGGGATTAAGCGTAGGGAATGTGACGATGGTTTGGCTCTCCCATATCCTTTCAGAAGCGGATCATAAAATGCACCATGTACAAGAGTGGGCAATGCGACGAAAAGAAATACTACGTGGCTGCGGGTTGAAGACGCTTGAACAACAAGATATGACAGATGATCGTCTTGCAGATATTTTACATGCTCTAAGCAGCGATATCCATTGGACAGCATTTGAACAGGATTTGATGGGAAGCCTGGTACGAGTGTATGATATGCAAAAAGCACGGATACGTGTTGATACGACCAGCGTCATGAGTTATGCTGAAGTGAGTGAACAGGGATTACTGCAATTCGGGCACAGCAAAGACCATCGACCTGACCTGCCACAACTCAAACTGGTGCTCGCAAGTTTGGATCCTTTGGGAATGCCATTGGCGACAGAAGTGATTTCGGGTGAAAAGGCAGATGACCCGGTGTACCTGCCGATCATAAAGCGGGTGCGTGAAGGACTCAAAAGGGAAGGACTGTTGTATATAGGAGATTGCAAGATGGCAGCATTTCAAACGCGTGCGACCATTCAATCATCGAAAGACTTTTATTTATGCCCTCTTTCAGCCATACACATCTCATCACAGCAACTCCAGCAAGAAGTAGATACCTTGAGAAAGAACGGAGATCCGCTCATAAAGGTTGAACGCATGAATGAGAAAAATGAGCATATTTGTATTGCTCAAGGATATGAAATGAGCCAAGAGCTGGATAGCGAGAGAGATGGGCAGATATCTGCATGGACGGAACGCCGATTGCTGATCCAATCAACAAGTGGAGCAGAAGGAGCGAAGCGTTCTTTGCTAGAACGCTTAGAAAAAGCAGAGCAAGCTATACAGGAGCTATTGGTGAGAAAGCAAGGAAAGCAGCGCCTAAAAACACGTGTGGAAGTAGAGAGAGCCATACAAGAGGTGTTAAAGATATTTCGCGTGGAAGATTTATTAGAGATTGCTATTTATGAAGAAAAGCGGGAAATACCAGTTCGTACTTATAGAGGAAAAATCTCCTCAGCACATCAAGAGAGCCTTTTTACGATCAAGAGTGCACGAGTGGAAAAAGCACTCGAGTATACTATAAGTCATCTGAGCTGGCGTGTCTATGTTACGAATTCAGGAAAAAGAATATCTTTCTTTAGAACAAGCTGTAGAGGCATACTATGATGAATATCTTGTTCGAGCGGTGCTTCGGGCGCCTCAAAGGACATCCTTTCTCATTGGCTCCTCTCTATGTGCAGCGTGATGATCATCGAGTAGGATTAGTGCGCTTGTTGACGATTGCTTTGCGTGTTTTAACGCTATTGGAAGGTGTCGTTCGTCAACGTTTACAAGAGCTGAAGGGAGAGCTTGCCGGACTCTACGCAGGAAATCCCAAACGTCGCACGAATCAACCGACTGCGGAACGATTATTGGAAGCCTTCCATGAAGTGACGCTTACCATCGTTCGTGCTCCTGGGTTCATACAGCGCCATATTACGCCGCTTTCTTCTCTTCAGCAAGAAATTTTAACGTTATTAGGCTTTACGCCTGTCATCTATTCTCAATTGGCGGATGATTCTTAATTTCCATCTGGAAAATGAGCGAACCATGAGTAAGTACTCGTGAATTTGGTGAGATCAGCTCTCCAGCCTTTATCGAGTTCCTCCATTTTACGGGTAATCGTATCCTTAACGTCTTGCATACCAAACTCTATTAACTCGATGTATTCAGAGCTACGTGCACGACGCGGCAATCGCTCTAGCATCCTCTTATGTTCGAAAGATGACTCCCGTCCTGGAAAAATTGCCGCTAAATCTTGTTCAATACGCCGATAGGTTGGAAGATAAAGTATCCTATCAGAAGTCAGAGACTTGATTCGCTGGATAACTTCATTGATCTTTTCCAATGAAAGTGTGGAAGATTCGTCTGCTATTATTTGATCATTGCTCTCTTCGAAGAGACTTTCACTACTTTCGATCAATTCTCTTTGAAAGTTAAATTCACGAAGCAATGCTTCATCGTAGACTCTCCATTTCGCATTTGACGAGTTCCAAGAGCTTTCGGTAATCTTCTTAGCTTGAACAATCTCATCCTTAGTAAATTCGATCTCTTCAGAGTTTATAACTGCGGTAATCGATTTAAAATCGTAAGCAGCTAAACGAGACCATTGACGCGTCAGAAATAAAAAGATCAGACTGGCTACAGTACTTTTACCCGTGCCGTTTTCACCAACCAGCACAAGCTTATTATCTTCGATAGGTATATCGACATTATATCTGCCGTGCAACGCTTCAATATGAAAGCGCGTAAATGCTCCAAACATGATAAACCACCTTTACATCATCGATGCCTGATCAATCCTCCAAGTATATCATCCTGATCTAAAAACTTTACTTCGAATAACCAGCAAACAACCCATTGGCAAGTTGTTTGCAAACAGCGAGAACGCAGTATTGCTTTACCATTTTACCTGTTAATGAGAATAATGTAAAGCATTACATTTCATGCTACACAAACATACATTGCGTAAAATACCGAGAGAAACATGCTATTGAGTAGCCTAAAGTGCACGTTCCAAAGATGAAACATGAACGTTCTTACACACGCAGCTAATCATCGGCGCAGCATGCCAGCCTGGATGTCTGGCTATCCCTGCGTGGGAGGCGGCATCTCGCCCGGATATTGCGCCTGCGGTTGCTCGTATGGCGCTTGTGGCGGCTGATATTGAGCAGCGGGTGGCTGGTAGTAGGGCTGACCACCCTCTTGATAAGGCTGTTGCGGCTGATAACCCTGCTGATAGGGGACCTGACCGGTTGGCGGTGGCTGATAACCCTGGTAAGGTGGTTGTTGCTGCCGATTTGATAGCATGGAAGCTGCGCCAAATAGACCAGCCCCGATGATACCGACAGTAATCAAGCGCACGAGCACACTCAGGAGTATTGAAAGAAACGCACCGATGAGGAACAAAATCCAGAACTGGGCACCAGTAGCCAGGTAGATAATAACAATACCCAACCAGAGCAAGCAATAGAGGGGAGCAACGATCCGTCGAATAGGATTACGGTAGCGCATAACACGTTCCTCCTTTGGGGAAACTATAGCATACAAGCGATTCACGCGCTCTCCATTATACCCATTATACTATCACGAACACATATGATCTTGCCGCAACTTCCTCACTATACGTAATGCGATATAGAAAGCCAGTAGCAGCAGCACTCACATAGAGTGCTCCATCAGGGCCAACCACACCAACAGAGGAACACAGCGAAAAAACTAGATAAAACTAATCCCTTGACACAACATGTTACGCATGTGACAATGCACTAGCATCTGGTTAAATTTGTGACCCCATAGCTAAAAATATGGAATAAATATACATACGCAGAAATACATATCATATAAAGAGAGATTTACGACGACACCTAGATAATCTCTGGCAGTGCTAGCGCCAGTGTATCCATAAAGGTGCAAGCAGAGGAGCAGGAATATGACAGAAAGGAAAGCTCATAACGGTTATGAGCAGATCATGGCGACGATTAAGAGTGCACGTGTGCGCTTCATCAACCTGGAGTTCACAGATATAGTCGGTATGGCAAAGTGTGTCACTATTCCAGTCGAGCAATTTGCCGATTGCATCGAACATGGCAAATGGTTCGATGGTTCCGCATTAGAAGGGTTCGTACGGATGGTGGAAAGTGACATGTATCTGCGTCCTGATCCAACAACCTTTGCCGTACTACCTGAAAAAGTACGTCCGGTCTCGTCGATACGACATGGGAGCAGTGAAGTGCACAGTACCGACGGCGTGCTGGCACGTGTGATCTGCGATGTGCACACTCCCGACGGCGAGCGCTTCGACGGCGATCCGCGCGTCGCACTGCAACAGGCCATCGAGACGGCTCAGACAATGGGCTACAACTATCATGTCGCCCCAGAACTAGAGTTTTTCCTGCTGCGCATTGAAGACAAGACGCCTGTCCCGCTCCCACATGACCGGGGAAGCTATTTCGATCTCTCAACCGACTTCGCTGTCAGCGTGCGCAACCAGATGGTCTACGCACTACAACAGATGGGCATCAAAATCGAAGCCAGCCATCATGAAGTTGCCGAAGGTCAACACGAGATAGACCTCGCCAGCGACGATGCTTTGAAGATTGCCGATGCACTGATGACCGCTAAATACGTGATCAAAGCTATCGCAGCACAACATGGCCTGTATGCAACATTTCTTCCCAAGCCATTTTATGGCATCAATGGCTCAGGCATGCATATTCATCAACAGTTGATCAGCACAGAAACAAAGAGCAATGTCTTTGTGGATAGCCAGCAGGAATATGGACTCTCCGAGATTGGGCGCGGCTTCATTGCGGGCCAACTTGCTCATGCGCGATCTATGTGCGCCATTCTTGCACCCCTGGTGAACTCGTATAAACGCCTGGTACGTGGCTATGAAGCTCCCGTTTTCATTAACTGGGGACGCGTCAACCGCCAGGCACTGATTCGCGTACCACATCCTGGTCTTGATAGAGAGAGATCAATGCGCATCGAGCTACGCTGCGCGGATGCCAGTTGTAATCCGCACCTGGCTCTCGCCGCCATGCTGCGTACGGGCCTGGATGGTATCGAACACCAGTTGACACTACCACCAGCCATGGACGAGACGATTTTTCTGCATGATGAAAATCAACGCCTTCATCCACGCTCCCACCTGCTGCCCGCTACACTTGGGAAAGCATTAGAAGATATGCGCGAGGATGTCATGATGCGCACAATTTTGGGCGATACAATCTATGAAGGCTTTATTGATGCAAAAAGCATTGAATGGACAGAATACAGTCAGCAAGTGCATGGCTGGGAGATTGAAAGATACTTGCCGATATTCTAATGCTATCGCTGACTGACACCTTTTACGTACAACTTATATTCCCTACAGATTGCAAGAAAAGCCACAAGGTGACACTATGGCTGACAATTGAGTAGCACACAATCAATACACTCGTCTAGGTCGAGACAGCCACATTGTAAGCTTCGCTCAAATATTTGCTTCATCGCATGTGCATGCTGGTAAAGAGCACACTTGAAGCGCTACTGGTTGAGCACGACTAAGATAGTGTTTGGAACGCGCACACTTTTCGTCAGTATTGAACTCAAATCAAACACTATCTATATAGAGAACAGCAAAGATTGATAAACCTGCTCGTAGGCATTGAGCATGCTTTCAAGCGAAAAGCGCTGCTCAACGTGTTCACGACAGCGTAGGCGCGAGAGTTTGGGCAGATCCTTCACGCGCTCTGCCGCCTGCACACAGTCGCCTGGATCGACGAGGAAGCCAGTTTCACCATCAACAATGACTTCTTCAACTGCGCCACGCTTGAACGCGATGACGGGCGTACCAGCGGCCATAGCTTCGATAGGAGCCAAACCAAAGGGTTCGTCCCAGGCAATGGGAAAGAGTAGTCCACGTGACTGGCCCATAAGTTTCCATAATGCAGTGTGCTCTAGTAGACCCTGGTAGGTAACATTTGCCTGTTTCCGCTGGAGACGCGGCAGGATACACTCTTCATAATAACATTGATCGTAGATGCCACCGGCAATTACGAGAGCATGATTCGCCTTTTCCGCAATTTTGATAGCCTCTTCTACACCTTTCTCTGGCGTGATACGTCCGGCAAAGAGCAGCGGCGCATCAGCCGCTACCTGCCCAGCAAAAGGGATAGCCGTGAGATCCAGACCATTATAGATAACATGGTCGAATGTGACATAGTCTGCGTAGCTGCGTGCACAGGTATGAGAGACCGTGATTAAGGTCAACAGATGTTGGTGCTGCTGAAATATGCGCAATCCGGCATTGATTTCTGGTGATAGAGCTGGCAGATGAATGGTATGAACGACCGGGATATGTTGCACGAGCGCACTACAAACAAAAGTAGGCCAGTCAAAAGCATGGGCATGAACAAGGTCGAATGGGCGCTCCCGCAACTGCAAAAAAAGATCAAGGAAAAGATTACCTTGAGCAAAGAATGCTGAATCAGTAGGCCGCTCCTGACCTGGCACAGAGAAATTCGCTGGGCGAACCTGCTCAGGCACCTGGATGAGTTCAGTAGGTACACCAGGCACAAAAGAACCCTCTCGGGCAAACAAGGTGACATGATGACCACGCTGCTGCAATCCCTGAGCAAGATCAGCCAGCATCGCTTGCGCACCGCCGAAATATGGTTGAGCTATCGAAGTTACGAGCGGCGCGACAAGGGCAATTTTCATACATCCCTGCTTTCTCCTCGATAGGAGGCACTGTTGTTCTCAGTTTCGTGCAACGTCACCTCATAGAGCAACCCTGGAGGGAAGCAATGCTCCAGGCGCTCCCAGAATTTGACCACGAGCATTTCGGCGGTTGGTACGATACCTTCTAGCCATGGCACATCATAATTCAAGTGCTTATGATCAACCCAGTCGACTACCTGTTCGTTGGTGATCTTCTTCATGTCGGTCAGATTCATAACCATGCCCGTACGCGCATCAGGCAGACCATGCACAGTCACTTCCAGCCTATAATTATGTCCATGTCCATGCAGATTGGCGCATTTATCATATACAGCGTAGTTCTCTTCTTCACTAAGGTGGTCGCTCCAGAGACGATGTGCCGCATTAAAAGTGACGCGCCGTGTCAGATAGACCATAGCAAACTCCTCTATTGCACACCAATTAACCCCGATATATGCCTATACTTCGATAAAAGAATGAGCATGGAAGCCAGGAGAAACTATTGCTATACGATTTTTATTCAGCATTCATGGGAGCATGGACTATTAGGCATTCGTGAACAGCTCTACGTTGCTGCCACTAAACATCCTACCTGAATCGTCAGCCAGGAAAAGAAGAATCTTGGCCAGATCTGCAGCAGTCATGCCAGCCTTCAGGTGAGGAGCCGCCTGGCGTAGCATCTCCGTAGCCACCGCGCCAGGACTCACAGCGCAGACACGAATATTGTGAAGCTTGCCCTCAAGTGCGAGGATCTCCGTGAGACCTGCAACACCGGACTTCGAGACGTTGTAAGCGCTCAATCCGGGGAACTTTTCTACACCTTTTACACCAGATAGCGATGAAATATTCACAATAACGCCCTGATTTTGCTCAGTCATCAGACGAAAAGCTTCACGGCAACACAGAAATGTACCGCGTAAATTGGTCCCGATCACCCGGTCCCAGGTAGCTGTATCCATGTCAACAAATGGGCGAACGGCAACTATTCCCGCGCAGTTGACCAGAATATCCAGGCGACCATAGAGGTCATGAACGTGCCGGAACAGTTGGAGTACATCATCCTCATTCGCCACATCACCAGCGATAGCGAGTGCGCGTCCACCGTCGCGCGTAATTTCGGCTATGGCCTCGTCAAGGTGAGAACGCGTACGGCTAAAGAGGACGACCTGTGCACCAGCACGCGCAAAGCGTTGAGCTGTTGCACGACCGACGCCACGTCCCGCACCCGTAATCAAGGCCACACGATCATTCACACTCATACAACCCCTATCTTTCTGCAAACAATGTTTGCCATAACTTGGTCACATCTTTTTTTCTGGGAGACAAACATACTCAATTATATGCTTTTTCGCTGAGAAAAACAGCCTCGCTTTCTCTTCTCGTACGTCCACATCAGAACTCCCCTTAGCAGGAGGAGGGAAAAAGATACATACTAAGCCATATTGGTACTTTTCACACAGTAGAAACTTGTTGGAAAGTGTTAAGCTCTGATATAATGCAAAGGAAAAGCATTTCAGAAAACGTCACAGAGTACTGCTAGAAACATTTGCCATTGGCAGCTTTAAGCAAACAAAGAAAATAGTGCTCATCTTAAACACATTCTCAGAGTCCAGCCAAAAACAGGCCCATCCAGCCGGGTCGGAACACACGGGGGAAACATGAACACAGACAGCGTTTTGTCCGGTAATCTGAAAGACTTTGGCCTGGTAGAAATTCTGCAAATAGTAGAAATGGGAGCGATGACTGGTGCCATTCACCTGAAGGGTATAAATGGACGCCTGGGTATCCTCTACTTCAACGAAGGAAAACTCGCGAACTGTTCCGAGGTCTACCTCGGCGCACTGACCTTAGGGGATGTGCTCCAGCAATTGGGCATGACAACTTACCAACAGATCGAGGAAGCCTTCGCGCGACAATTGCAAGATCCACTGGGCAAACGCATCGGTGAACGCCTGATAATGATGGGGGCCATTAGCGATCAGCAGTTGCACGAGGCACTACGTACGAAAGCGCTCTGGACAGCACGCGAATTGTCATTGTGGCAAGAGGGGACATACGAATTCATCGCCAGCCCAAATCTACAGAAGCTCATCCCTTATGGCGAGGCATCACTGGATATTGAGGTGGTACGGGCAACAATGGAAATGGTACGCTACGGTGATGAGTGGCAAGCAATGGGAAAATTTCTTCCAGAGGGTGTCCATACGACATTACGCCTATCGCCTGCTATTCCTTATACTATGCGTTTTGATATGCGCACGCTGGAATTGTTCACCCACATAAATTTATATCGCAAAATACGACGCATTGCGACCGCGTTGCGGCAGCCAGAAATCGAAGTGGCACGTAACATAGCACAGCTAGTGCAGCAGAAATTCCTCCTGCCAGTTTTTCAGGAAATAACGCCGAACATAAATGGACACAAAATGCGCCTTCCCGATCCTGCTGAGCGATTACGCATGGAGAACTTTGAGTTATTAGACTTGATCAGCCGCATGGAGCAGGAATGGGAAAAGCGGCACACGCCCATGGAACAGTTACCAGCCCTGGTCGATTTTATCAATTGGACGATGGATGCACTACATGAAACCTGCTGCAACAATGGTATCGCGCTGGACGCCAATACCCTGCACTCGCTGATGGTAAACGAAAATCTCTGGCACATGGGCAATTATGAGTTCCGCGTTGATCAGAATCATATCGATGTCACCAGTTTCACTGCGCTCTGTAATGATGTCTTAAGTGGCAACATCAAAGAGGCAGCAGGCTTTTATGATGAAGCCTCAATGGTACTTCAGCGTTTGCTCTGCTGCATTTTTGAGATGATCAATGCACGCATCGCTAATCCTCGCGAACGCCTGGAAAACCAGGAGGTGTGGGAGGCCATGTTCGAGCAATTTGCCTTACAGCGTAGCGAAGCCTGACACCCATATGCATGCAGACAGAAAAGAGATACGTTCGCGTGGGACGTATCTCTTTTCTGTGATTAAAGAATGTCGATCAAGCTGATTCTATAGTCGGATCACTACTTGGAACGGGAGCCTCCTGGCTAGTCGCCGGAGGAGTGGCCTCCGCGTAATCACCCTCTTGCGCTGGACGCTTGAAGGTGTAATATGCCGAGTTAGCGGTCAGCGGCTGGACCGTCACCAGCTCCCAACCGTCATGGCCTAGGCCATTTAGATAACGACGCGCAAAAGTGCTGCGTCGTTCGTTGCCAATCAGGGTCTCAACGCCTTCACAAGAGATGCGCCCGCGAAAATCAATGTAGACAACCTTGTATGCCCACTGCCCCATGGCGTACTCCTTCCTGGTGCATGATCAATTGATCTTTTTCTCATTTGTGCCACGCGAGTTCCCACCAGTATAGTACCATCAACGCCATATCCGATAGCGTCTCACGCTGAGCAGTCTTTCTCCGAGTAGCTGAGAGCACCTGACCTCGCTTACAGGCGCTGCCCCCGAGAACAAAACGCTACACGCACAACTGATTCGACACCGGGTTCCACAATCGGTGTCCTCCAGTTGCAGGTACCATACTGGCAGTTCCTCTGCACAAGTAGAGTATAGTCGCCAGCACGACGAATAGTACCGCTATTTCCAACAGTTTTTGCAACAGCAGAAACTACCTGGAACATACCTGTCTATTTCTACAGGTTATACCCATATTTCTCATCTGAATGCAAGGTAATATAAGTTATTTCTGCTTCGCCTGCCGCTCCTGTGCTTCATCAATCAAACTTACCAGATACTGGAGTTTCTTGATGGTATGCTCCACATTGCGCTTGTTGCGCTCGTAGCCATCAGGGGCAAGTTGCTGAAACCAGGAATGGATATCTTCTTCAGAGATATCAAACCATTTAGCATCAGCTTGTAAACGCAAATAGACGCGCATCTGTGGGTCTTGTTTTTTGCGTAGCGGCTCCGGCTGCGTTTGAACCTCGCTAGCACTCTCACGCTCATCGACGGCAACCGCCTCTGCGATTTCAGTTGTCGGGTGCAATTCGTTATATAAAGCTTCGACATCTCCCGTACGGAAGAAAGCTTCACGACCAACGCCGCGATGTGTCTTGATACGTCCTTCTTTGACCCAGGTATCAAGCGTCACACGGTCCACTCCTAAGCGCCGCGCCGTTTCTCCCGCATCCAAAAAAGCGAAGCGTCCCGCTGGCTTATTCAGCATTGTTTTTATCTCTTTCACACACGTTTCTTTCTGGAAGCCCCGCGTTTTTAAAGCGGGGATGAAAGAAAGACTGCCCGCAGGCAGCTTCTTCCATTCTTGTCAATAGGACCTCTTTCCTTTCTTTTGCATCCATACACGCATTCTGCTATCCTCCTTATGAGGCTTAGGCACTCTGGTTCGCCAGAGAGAGACAGTTCGCCTCAGAGTCCCTCTTCAACAGAAGAGAGGCGTTCCAGGCAAGAACCGATGCCTGGGGAACATGGTCGACGTCACAAGAACGCTCGTTATCCGGTATATCTGGATGACGACGGGGCAGTTGCCCCATTGCCCCTCAAGAGCATGGATGTATCGGTCGTTGAAGCCAAAGCTGCACGCCTGAAACGGTTTGCAGAGTTGCGGTGGAGGCCAGATACAAGCCTCTGGTCTTCAGACCAAGAGGTAACTGACTCAATAGTAACGCACTTAGCATCTGTGTGTCTGCTCACGCAGGGAGGACCCTACGCGATCATCTATGTTAGCTTCGCTCTATTATTCTGCACTCCCATGCTAGTGGCGACGATAAAAGAGCAAGAGCGTGCTGCCATAGCGCCGCTCGTCGGTGAGTTCCAGTTGCTGGCAAGCCACAGCCAGTAGACCGGAGCGCTCTTTCGGATGAATCTGTACAATGACCAGCGCATCCTCCGTCATCAAAGCAGAACTATCCACCAGAGCCAGCGCACGGGCAGCCAATTCTTCGTACTGTGGTGGTGCAATATAGATGATATGGTATATGCTGCCTGCGTTATCCACGAGAACTGGTGCACCCTGGCGCGCCTGTAAGAACTTAAAAGAGTCGCCGTGGATGACATCTGCGCGCTCGGTGAGGCCAGTAATGTGCAGATTTTCGCGCACCAACTTCACGATCTTATGGTTCATCTCAATAAAAGTTGCATGCTGTGCTCCACGGCTCAAAGCCTCAATACCAACACCCCCCGTACCCGCGAACAGATCCAGGAAACGCGCAGCATCTACCTCAGCCGAGATAATATCAAAGAGCGCAGTCTTCACACGGTCCATAATCGGACGCGTGCCTACGGTCTTGGGCGACTTTAAGCGACGCCCCTTCGCCTCACCTGTTACCACGCGCATAGTGTTCCTCCTCCAGAACAACCAGTACAGCATCTACTTCTTCAACAAAGTAGTCCTGCTTAGCCCAGGAGATCAATGCCTCTACCTGATCAACTTTGAGCTTTTTCAGTGCCGAAATGCCCCATATGCCCTGAGCAACTGCTTGCAATTGCTCTTCAGAGATCTGCGAAATCGCCACCGTATTCAGCACTTGCAAACGCTTCGGACTAGCAATGGCAGCACCCTGAGATTCGCGCAAGGCATTGATCATGGTCCGCGCCTGCTCCAATAATTGTGGACTCACATTATCAGCCAGTCGAGCAAAATCTTCCACCTCTTCCAGGGCATCGTCCTCATCCGGGCTGATCTCTTCATTGAAGCCATAGGCAGGACGTGCCTCCCGCATGCGCCCGGCATCTGTTCCAGGCTCATGTACTGCCTCCGCCTGGAAAGCCGAATCGTTCGCATGCACCACTACAGCATTAGAGATGGGAATAGGCGCTGGCGGAGTTTCCTCAGCGCTCGGATCTGTTGGCACCGTAGCAGTACCGTCCCTGGGAGCAAGAGACATCAGATGCTCCAACGCTTCACGCAGATTAATGCCAGTCGAGAGAGACTTGACCTTCAAGAGTTCCATCGCCTGCTTGGGAGTCAGATCCAGATTTTCTTTGATGTACTGAATGAATTCAGGGAGCGAAAGAGTGCTACTCGTATCGCCACTCGTTGGACCCAGAGTAAGGGGCATGCTAGCACCAACATTCGGACGGGTCGGAGGCAGTGTAGCGGCGGCACTACCCGCCGTGGCTTGCTCAAGTTCACCAGCATCGCCTCCAGCCGTAGATGGCTGAGGAGCAGTCAACGGTGCAGGTGTAGAAGCAGGTCTGGTATGCGTGTTTGCCGACCGCTGTGGCGGGGCTGGTCTTGTCCCTGGTACAGGAACTGGAGCAGTCTGAGCATTGTGCGCCAATTGCGGCACACGCTGCTCCACGTGGTTTACCAACTGACGCATACCAACTTCAGCCTCGCAGAAGAGCTGCTCACGCGTCTCTGCAGTCGCCCCCAATGGTACAGGGATACTCATTTCAATCGTATGAGTACGACCATCTTTTGTATATTGAGTCGCGTAGCGCAACCAGATATATGGACCGGTCTCACTCAAATTATTCACCTTCCCTATGAAATGACGTGACCTGATTTCTTGCAACCAACGCCACCTGCGCTTGAAGTATGAGTATGTCGATTATGTAATAGCAAATCTTGCTACCCATATGCATTTATTTAGAAGAGATGTGCTCACAGCAGCGTCCAGCTAAAGAAACAACGCTGCAAAGGCAAGGACACTACATGCGAATGGTTGCGCTAGCAACTACGCCCCCTATTATACCAAATTGGGTGCACCCCTGTCTGGTTAATTGAAGTAAAATATCTTGCCAAACGATGATATCTAGTGTATGGTAGAAGAATAAGAATATTGACCTACTGAAATTACCTGTATCGGATTGTAACCGCTTACCCGTTGTAAAACATGAGCAATACATACAAACAAGATCCGTTTTGTTATTAGCCAGCTATTCTGTTCGAGAAAGTTGAGATGAGAGACTGATGATTAGCCCTTCACCTACTCGACCACCAGCGACACAACCGCCAGAGGAAGTCAAAATAGTACGGACAGCAACCACAAGAGTCAGACCCGGGCAAACGCCAACAGCCCTTACGATTAAAGCTATTTTCCGTCCTATCATTAAAGTGTTTTACTATATCATTACGGCAATCAAGAAGTACAAACTCATCACGTTGGGGGTAATTGTACTCCTTCTGGCGAGTATCGCAGCTACAACTTTTCTCACCACTGGCCAGCTTCCGCTAGGCATCGCCAGTGATCCCTTCAATTTCCACATCAATGGTGGCGATGGAGGCGGTAGCACGGTCAAAAACTGGCTGTATGCGTTGCGCTCGGGGAATGTGACTCAGTTAGAGTACCTGGATAAAAATATCTCATCGCCACCAGATGTCAGTACACTCGTTAGCACCTATAGCCAGGCAAAATCGAACTTCACCTGGAAAGCTATACATGTCGTGGGAGCCTATCAAGAGTCTGATACGACGGTGGACAGCTTCATACAGGTTGATCTCTCTGCCGATGGACCAGGCGGACCCACGACAGGATACCTGTTGTGGCATTTCGTTACCTACACGTCGGGAACAAACAATATTCTCGTAGAAGTGGCGCTTGTAGATAATCGCCCTAATGAGTCATAGCTGCACGTTATATTGCCTTGCATTCAGATGCATATGGGTATCTAGGAACAACGCAGCGCAAGATATTTCCCTCTGCTAGTGGAAGGAACAAGTACCATGCCACAACAAGCAAGCATGAAAGATAGGAACGAACTGGATAGATCCATAGATCAGGGTATGGACCAGTTCGGGCGCTTTCTCAGGAGCTTCTGGATCTGGATCGTCCTGGTTATCTTCCTGATCCTTTTCTTTACATCAACCATCCATATAGGCAATCTCAACCCAGGCACCATTCTGGCTTACGCCTTCGAGATAGTCTTCGCCATTTTGTTTGCCATCATGCAATTCGTGGCTATCTTCTGGTTCATGGGTCGTCCGCGACTCTACTGGGTAATGCCGGGCGAAACCGGTGTCAAGTTTGAAGACTACAAAGGCAACCCGGAAGTCCTTGAGGCAGCGCGGCGTATCGTGACACTCCTCCAGGGCAACGAAAACTTTAAAGAGATGGGCGGTCAGCCGGTCCGTGGTTTGCTGCTTTCCGGCCCTCCAGGCACAGGTAAGAGCTACCTGGCACAATGCATGAGTACAGAGGCCGGTGTGCCTTTCGCGTATGCCAGCGCAGCCAGCTTCCGCGCGATGTTTGTGGGTATGGACGTGTTGATGATGAAGAGGCTGTACGGGAAAGCACGCAAGCTCGCTCGTGAATACGGCGCGTGCGTCATATTCATGGACGAAATCGATGCTATTGGCGGCTCACGCGGCGGACGCAATGGCACAATGGGCATGGGTATGGGTATGGGTATGGGCATGATGGGCGGCGGCACCGGTGGGCTGAACGAATTGCTGATGCAGATGGACCCACCAAATATTGAGACCGGATGGTTCAAGAAGATCTTGCGCACACTCGGCCTCGTACATAGCCGTGTACAGTCCCAACCGGTGCTCACCGTTGGCGCAACCAACTTGCCCGAAGCGCTCGACCCCGCACTGCTGCGTCCAGGACGCTTTGACCGCCAGATCAAGGTTGCAGCACCAACCGATAAATATCGTCCCGAGGTTATCGAGTACTACCTCAACAAGGTCGAACACGAGCCAAATATCTCTATCGCCACATTGTCCGCACGCCTGGTACGATATACACCAGTCGCTATCAAACACGTTGTCAATGAAGCTGTGATCATCGCCCACTTCGATAATCGCGAAAAGATCACCTATCGCGATCTGGTCGAAGCGCAGGACGTGCACGAATATGGCATGCGCCAGTTAAGTGAGTTGACCGCAGTCGACCGTCGTCGCCTCGCTTACCATGAAGCTGGACATGCAGTAGCCTGTTACTACCTGATGGACCGCTACTTCCCAGCTTTTGTGACCATCCACCAGCATGGTGAATTGGAAGGTGCAGCAGGCTTTGCCTCCTGGAGACAAAAAGAGGCTATCAAGACGTTGTCCCGGGAAGATATTCTCGCGCGCATCCAGGTTGGATTAGCCTCACGTGCCGCTGAAGAGATTTTCCTCAACTTACAAATGAGCGGCGTCTCCGGCGACTTTGAGGGTGCAACTCAGCAAGCGGCTGCCTATATCGGCATCTATGGCATGGATGGTACACTTACGTCCATCGCAGCCTTTAGCAATGGCCTTGGCGGTGGCAGCATACCCAGATTCACAGAACGCGTGGAAGAATTGCTGCAATCTCAAATGCGAGCTGTCAAGCAACTCTTGCTGGAACACTACGAGGCAGTTATAGCGCTGGCTGAAGCATTGATCGAGCGAGATGAACTGGTGACAGAGGAGATTAAACAACTCATCGACGAGGCCGATGCTAGAACGGCTGCTAAAAAGATCTTCAGCGAGTTTACTCCACTCCTGGAAGCTGGCAACCACGGCAACGGACACAATGGTGGCTCAGGCTATCTACCAGAGCCACGGGTCGATACACCAACGTTTAATAGCGATGTGCCCAACCAGGATTTCCCACTGAACTCCAAAGACACATACTAAATAAGCCATATATGTGAGATTGAGAGGCATCCGTTTCCTGGATGCCTCTTTTTATAGAGAAAGACATATGAGTTCTACGACAACCGAAACAAACACATCTCATAATAGCAATACACATAGAGCATTCATCACGCAAAATCCTCGCAGGTACATTATACTGGTATACGTTGTCGCGCTAGCGTTGCTGGTCGCCGCAATCTGGATGCGCCTCCACACACTATATGTGCTATTTGACCGTGACTCTTATGACGAGGGCGTCTACTGGCAATCGCTGCGAGCAATGAGTACGGGAGATGGACTCTATCAGCAGATCTTCTACTCGCAGCCCCCGTTTTTTCTGTTATCAATCTTTCCTATCTACCAGTTCTTCGGTCAGAGTATCTGGGCTGCCCGTCTGGGGATTGTGATCATTTCACTCGTCGGCCTGCCAGGGGCATTTTTGCTGGGGAAAGCGTTACGTGGATACAGCGGGGCTATCACCGCGCTCCTTTTGCTCATAGTTGCACCAATCTATCTGGCAGAATCACAGATCTTGCAAGCGGACGCACCTTCTGCCGCCTTATCGATGTTAGCAGTAGCGCTGGCCTATTTGTGGTGGGAACACCCGGAAGGTCTGACTGGATGCGGTCTGGCCGCTTCGACAACCTTTACCCTGGCGTTGGGTATCTTTAGCAAGCTGCTAGTTGTCACAGCGATAGTGCCAGTTGGCCTGCTGGCGCTAGTCCATCTCTGGAGGATTACCCATCAGCCAGCAGGCACACGTCTGAAAGCTGCACGTTCTCTACTAGTTGGTAGCGCAATCTTTATTATTGTTACAGTGCTCATTTTCTTGCCCTTCATAGGCAGCTTCTCAGCGCTGTGGAGCGACATGGTCACATTTCATACCGTTGCCAGCAGCGTCTTCCGTGCAGAACACACTGGCAATACCGCGACACTACGACATTTTCTCTTCACTACACCACTTACCTATCTCGCATGTTTCTCCAGCATTGTCGCGCTCTTACGCAGAGACTGGCGAGTTATTCCATTGTTTGCCTGGCTGATCGCAACGGCCATCCTGGTCTGGCAACAGACACCACTCTTCCAACACCATCTGGTAGCTCTTTTGCCACCATTGGTGGCCCTCGCGATCATGGGGATTGGACCTATCACATGGACGAGACAGCGCAGTGCCATGCTCCAGAATAGTATCGTCGCACTCACCGTTGTATTGATGCTAGCCACCACGCTCATCAATATCGAGCAAATACGCATCTTTTATAGAGGCATTGAGGCGCAAGCCAACTCAGTAAACACACAAGTAGAGCTACAAGTGGTGCGTGACCTGCAACAGAGCATCCAGCCCCAGCAGCAGGTGATTACCGATGCGCAATTCCTGGCAGCACAGGCTGGACGCGCTACACCGCCCTCTCTGGTCGATACATCAACGGTGCGCATCGATTCTGGCTATGTGACCAGCGCACAACTGATTCAGGCCGCCGAGCAGCCACAGGTACAGGCCGTGCTCTTTTATACAGATCGCCTCGTTACCCAGAAAGCATTCTATACCTGGGTAAGTCAACATTTTCGTCTTGTCCATACGTATGGCAAAGACCAGGGGCTATGGGTTAAAGTGGACCACCGCTGAGCTGAAAGACTCAAAAGATGATAACTCACTTCCAGGATCTACTGCCCTCTATCATTTTTCTACCCTTTTCATTTGCATTATGCTATGATGTGTTTGGAAACATGAACACAGTAGACTCCAATGAAATTTTAACTGATACAGACTGAAAAGCCGTCACTTTTCATGGAGAAGCGGTGCAGAAATCATGCAGAAGTCAGGCGGAATGTGTGAAGGAGTAGAGCAATGACCAACGCCCACCAGAAATATCCGAATCGTTTAAGACGAACAATCAAGCAATCAGGCTTTACCATTGAGCAGATAGCAGAAGAAACAGAAATCCCGCTACGGACGTTATTTGACTATTGCGCCGGGCGTGTGCCTATCCCTAGAAATCGCCTGGAGGTGCTCGCAAGTGCGCTGGGTTATCCAACCGAATATTTGGTACCGACCTATCCTGACCGTGATACTATCGAACAACCAATTCGTGATTTACTTGTGTGGGTAGATAGCGAAATATCAGTAGCTAGTAAGCAAGCGAAAGATATTACGGATCAACTGCGTCCTGTCTCCAGGAGTATAATTGCGGAGGAGCAAGAGCTAGGAGCTAATCTTGATATGGATACCTTACGTCGCCAGCTGCTTAAACAACTGTTAGAAGCTGGAGGTCTTGTTATCCTCTCGCCAGCAGAAATAGAGCGTGTTGATGCACAGCCAAGATATCCTATATCTATTTCAATCGAAGAGTTCTTATCTCACTGTGAAGCAAGCGTACAAACTTGTTGGCAACTCTACTATAATGGGGGAAGTTTGCCGGAACTTCATAAGAAAACGACTACGTACATTACGCAACTAGACCCTCTGGTAAACACATCTGTGCATCAAGCAACTGCAGCTAGCCTGGCCTCACAAACCTACCAACTTGCATCTATGGTTTCCCTGGAAAATGAGGACTATAGCGCTGCACTATCACAAGCTAACCATGCAGTAGAATACGCGCAACTCACACACGATCCAAATATGGAAGTTGCTGCATTGATGCGAAAAGTCACTGTCCTTTTTTACCATAAGCGTTACAGGCAGGCAAGTAGTGTACTTCAACTAACTCTCCAACACATTCATCATGTTAGTCCACTTATGCAAGCTCGTATCTACTCTGAACTGGCAGCAGATACCGCCTCAAATGAACAGATGCAAGATATTGTCCGTCATATTAAGATGGGAGTTGACACTTGCCCACAAGATGCCGCAAAAGATCCTGCTTTTAACTATACACACACCTCTCCATATTTGATTCATTTTAATGAGGGAATAGCATATACAAATCTAAGCTTATATAAAGATGCCTGGAGGGCGCTAGAACAAGCTGAAAAATACGTACTAAATGCGTCAAGTACGCGGCGCATGGAATTACTTACGTATCAAGTTTCAGTTGCTACAAATCTTGGTGATCTAGATTTAAGTAGTGAAAAAATGAAGGAAACCATCGTACTGGGTAAAGTTCTCAACTCAAATTTGTGGTTTAGTGATATTGAAACCATCTACGAAAAACTACAATGCAAGTGGAGAGGTGAACCAACAATAGAGGATTTAGGAGAGATGATAAAATATGAAGGATACTACAAAGATGCAGATAAGAAATAAGCAAAATAAGCAAAATAAGCAGAGCAATTGTTTTATAGTTGCTTCGAAGGATACCAGTTTTATAGTGTATAGGGTACTTGCAGATGACATCTCCACCCATAGGCCATTAAAAACAGAACAGGTAGAGACGCACATCTATGCAGAGAGGTGGTTAGCGTTGAATATATGCGAACAACTAGAAAAAGAGTTACACCGTCTCAATAAGTATGGGTTCACCGATTTGGAGATTGTCCTCCGACGGCATATAAAATAGCATAATGACAGCCAGCAGTTGTTAAGAGAGAAGGAGGTAAATCATGGCAGAATTTATCGAGGTGCGTACAACGATAGATAGTAGAGAAGGTGCAAGAAAGATTGCTGATGCGGTCGTGGAAAGCCGCCTTGCGGCATGTGCTCAGATATCAGGGCCAATTACCAGCGTCTATTGGTGGAAAGGCCAAAGAGAAGTCGCGCAAGAATGGATATGTACAGTAAAGACAAGAGGTGATCTCTATGTCAATCTCGAAAAGGCCATTCGTGATGCACATTCTTATGAAGAACCTGAGATCATCGCTACTGCGGTTACTGCCGGAAGTCAAGGATACCTTGATTGGATTGCGAATGAAACGGTAAAAAAGTAGCAGATTACATACGAAGGAGTAGCTAACATGCAAAAGAAGAAAACATTCAGCACCATGGAGATCATCCTGGTCGGTGTCCTGGTCGGCTCACTTATCCTCTCGTTTTTGCAGACCCGGCGTGAGGAACAGGAGAAGTAATTAAGTAAGAGAGCGTCACTTTGAGCCGGTGACGCTCGCTCTGCAGATCTTATATTGCATCGAGCTGAAACCAAACACTATCGTAGCATTTATTCTTCGCGCAGACTTTTTTTCAGCTCTTTGACGAAACCAACAACGCCCTCAGTCCAGGTCATCCTGGGCTGGCGTTGCGCCTGTTCGCGCTGACGCAGGATCACATCCAACAAAATCGCACGCCTCAGTTCCTCCAGGCGTTGGATATCATAGGCCGTGCGCCGTGCGACATCGCTCAGCACGGTATAGGCTTCGTTCAATTGCTTAATGCGACTATCCTCTGCCTGTTTGTTCAGATCGGGATGATAGCGACGCGCCAGGCGACGATACGCCTGTTTGATCTGCTCAGGTGTTGCCCGCGAAGACACTTCGAGAATCGCATAGTAATCTGGTAGCGTCATAATTATACACCTGTACTTCCGAAGCCCCCACGGCCCGCTCCCATCTGCTCCACCTCGTTCCAGACAACGCGTGCGATAGGGACAAATAGCCCTTGCGCAATACGCTCACCACGTAGCACGGTGACTACTTCATCACGAAAATTATAGACAGATAACAACAACTCATCACCCTCGCCAGCGTAATCCTGGTCGATAACTCCGACCCCATTGGGCATCAATAGTCCCTTACGGCGCGCAGTACTACTACGCATCGTCAACAACAACATATAACCCACTGGCGTTTGTACAATCAGGTTAGCAGGAATCAGCCCGAGTTCGCGCGCAGCAATCTCAGTATCCTCGCGGCACAACAAGTCAAAACCAACCGACCCAGCAGTGGCATAGACAGGCAAGGGTAAGCTTGTATCAATTCGCTTGATATGTACGTTTAAAACTTGTACAAAAGTGTCCATATGCGTTATTCTAGAGAATAGAAAACGTCACGTCAAGGGATTTCGTAATACCCATAGGCATTCAGAAACGCAACTTTCGTTCCTCTTGGACTGTCAGAAACGCCACTGCCGTGGCTAGCCTTCGGCTCATCTGACAGAGCGGAGGTTGCTAGAACTGTGCTGAGGCACATTTCTCATCTGAATGCAAGGCAATATAAGTTGGAGTGTGTTCTTTTGAGTATGCGTAGTCGCTTCATCGCTACCTGCACCTTACTTTTAATTGCCCTCGGTGGAACGGCACTAGCAGCAAATGCGACCGTAAGAGCAATACAAAGTTTTCACCAACAACAATCTCAGGCCCAGGCTGGCGATGTTCATCTGCTACAATCCTGGATGACCATCCCCTACATCGCTCACACATATCATATACCCGAGAGCGTATTGTACCAATCATTGCAACAAGACCCACATACAGCACATCACAAAACCCTGGCGATGCTTGCCGCAAAAAGCAAGCTTCCGGTTAAAGTGATCATTCAAGATGTGCAAAACACGATTTTACAGTATCGCAAGCAACACCCATTCAAACCACAAAGCAGACCGCCACTGTCGCCTATGCCATCCCAAATGACAGCGAAAGGGAGAGAATATTGAGTATTATCTTACCTTATCTGGTCAATGGTCTACAAACATATGGCTACCCGGCGCTCTGGCTCAGTATTTTTATAGCTGCATTGGGAGCACCACTGCCAATAGGGCTGATGATGCTGGCAGCAGGCGCGTTCGCCGCACTTGGCGACTTTAATATCATTCTACTCGCCCTCATCTCCATCACAGCCTCTATATGCGGCGATAATGCAGGCTACTGGATCGGACGCCGCATAGGTAGCAAGGTCTTGCTCTGGTTAGCACAGAAGCCCCGCTTCGGCATTATCTCACCACAGGTCATTGCACGCTCACAAAGCTACTTTCAGAAACGCGGCGCATGGGCCATACTGCTCAGTCGCTGTCTGGTGACTGCACTAGGAGGCAGCACAAATATCGTCGCAGGCGCAGAAGTCTATCCCTATCACCGCTTCCTGATCTTTGATGCCATTGGAGAAACCATTGGCTCAATGATTCCACTCGTGCTCGGTTATATCTTTGGAGCAAGCCTGGAAGCTGTTGGTGATATGCTCACCACCATATCACTCCTGATTATTGCATTACTCTTGCTCATCTATTGTGCTTTCACGCTTGCAAAACTACTTCGACGTATGAAAGCAACACAAAAAAGCACTGAAGCACGAGGTATGAAAAAAAATCGGCAGGTAAAATTAAAGATAAAGCAAAATGGGTGGGATTCTTTGCCACTTTGAAGGGGGGTCAAACGTATAAGAAAAAGACGGAAAACACCCTGGTTATAGGTTTCCCGACGAAATTCCGTCAAAAAAACGCCGTAGGTACTGGAATGAAAGGGGGACTTGCGTTATAATTAGAACAGGAATAATTTCCGGCCTGGCAATGTTTCTACTAGTAGAGACAAAAAGGCATGTCATTGATTTCCTCCCACTCGGCGCGCGGACATATGGGTCCGTTGAAGGCTCGCTTTCCCTGAGTGTAGGACCAGACTGACATCTATATCTTGCTGCTTAGGATATACTACTTTTCATGGAGGGCGCACAATGATAGATACCAAGCGTGCCATGACGGGAACAACGCTTACATTACATAAATCAACAGAGCAAGTCAATTCTGAGAAGCCATTCGACATTGTCGAGCAACTCCTTTCCAAGGAGCTTGATTATACACCCGAGGATGACGTGGAAACAGACGAGGATAAGGGTGAGCCAGAGCTGGAGGAGGATCTCGGCACGCTAGAAACGGGACCACTTGAGTTAGAGACAGGGCCGCTTGAGATGGAAGAGGCAGGCAATGTACACGAAGAAATAACTCCATTAGCTAGCGTAGCGGATCTGGAAGATGCCATCGCGGCATTACCAACGATACCCAGCGGGGGAGAGCATCCTACACGTCGTCCTGCTGCTGTACGCCGTCGGCGTTCAGAAGACCAGGACGAGCACGCGGTCAATCCCGCAGATGTAGGTGAGTCTGATGCGGTAATGACGTATTTACGCGAAATTGGCCGCGTTCCGATGATTACACATGAGCGGGAAGTTGAACTGGCGAAGCGTATTGAAAATGGCGACCGCGACGCTATGAAACAGTTTATTCTGGCAAACCTGCGCCTCGTTGTGAGCATTGCGAAACGCTATGTCGGACGTGGCCTGACTTTACTGGACCTGATCCAGGAAGGCAATATCGGTTTGATCCGCGCGGTGCAACGCTACGACTGGCGGCGTGGGCATCGGTTCTCTACTCATGCTACCTGGTGGATTCGCCAGGCCATTAGCCGCGCCGTGGCAGACAAGGGCCGCACGATCCGTCTACCTGTTTACGTCAATACGGCCTTGAACCGTATTCGCCGCGAACGTCAGCGTCTGTTGCAGGAACTTGGACGTGAGCCAACAGAAGTAGAATTGGCGGAGGCAACTGGCCTTGATCCGCTACGCATGATCGAGTTACAATCAGCACCCGGCGCGCCTGTTTCTCTGGAGTTGCCCGTTGGCGAGGACGAAGAGCAGGAACTGGGCGATGTGCTGGCCGACACAGAATCAGCCTCACCCGAGGAGCTAGCAACGACCCAGACCCTCAAAGATGAAGTACAGAGCGTGCTGGAATCGGTGCTTACACCACGTGAGCAACTGGTTTTACAGTTGCGTTTTGGTTTGGGCAATGGTCAGGCACATCCGCTCGAACAGGTAGGACGTGAACTGGGTATTACGCGCGAGCGGGTCCGCCAGATTGAAGCCGGTGCCCTGGCAAAACTACGTCAGCCACCCGTGCTTGATCGCTTACGTGGCTAATTCAAACATGTAAACATAACCGATCAAAGTCCCCCAGGAGGGCGTACTCATCCTAAGCAAGTACATCCTCCTGGGGGACTTTGTTTCCACAGCTATCTGGATCTTTTTTGCCTGCCTAGATCACGTTCGATATGCTGGACATCTTTGACTCTCTCAAGGCGCGTAAAGAGGCGCTGCAGTTGTTCCTGGTCGCTAATTTCCACTGTGACATTCACTACAATCGTCTCTTTATTGCCGCCGATATGGAAATTCACGGACATCAAGTTTGCCCCGGTATCAGAAACGACGGTCGCCAAGTCACGGATCAAGCCACTACGATCACGAGCCGTAATCACAATCGGCGCGTGGTATGTTTGCTGCTGCATGCCATGCCAGCTCACAGGAACCAGCCGTTCACTATCACGTTCGCGGAAGCGGGCCAGGTTGCGGCAATCAACACGATGCACAATGACCCCTTTCCCGCGACTGACAAAGCCCACAATCTCATCTCCCGGCAGAGGACAACAACAATTCGCCAGCTTCGTCAGCAAGCCGCTCACCCCGGCAACTTCCATTTGCCCACTACTGACCTGCTTCGCACTGGTCGTAGGCAACGAGATTGGCTCCTCACTCTCCTTTGTATCCTTGCTCTCTTTGCCCTCACGGAGTTGCCAGTATTCAGCGAGCTTGACAATAGCCGCACGCGGACGCACATCATCAGCACCAATAGCCGCCAACAGGTCATCTAACGACTCCACATTTAGCTCTTTGCACAGCCAATCCGCAGCGTCCTCAGTCACACTATCCAGACTGCGCTGGCTCATCGCCTTCAACTCACGATCCAGCCGCTCACGCCCAATCTGGATATTGATAGGGCGTTCATAGGTTTTGAGATAACGCCGAATCTTGTTGCGAGCTGCCGCCGTCCGCGCAAAATTTAACCAATCGCGCGTAGGATGCGCCGTACGGTTCGTCACAATATCGACGATGTCCCCGCTCTTCAATTCATAGTCCAGCGGCACCATACGCGTGACCAGGCGTTCCCCATCGTTATTGCCCACCTGCGTGATAATACGCGCGCCCGCACATCTATCACCAACCATCGTATGGATACGATAGGCAAAATCGAGCGGCGTCGAACCAACCGGCAGATCTTTCACCTCACCCTTAGGCGTAAAGACAAAAATCTGCTCCTGGAAGATATCCCCTTTGACGGCTTCAACAAACTCAGCGTCACTCGCATTGGCAGTGCGCAGATCATGCTGCCAATCAGCCAATTGGTGCAACCAAGTCAACAGTTCTTTGGCAGACGCCGAAGCATGATCACCAACGTCCTTGTAGTGCCAGTGCATGGCGACACCGTACTCGGCCATCTCATGCATCGCGTGCGTACGAATCTGGATCTCTACCAATTGATCATCCAGGCAGAAAACAGTCGTATGGAGCGCACTATATCCATTGGGCTTAGGATTGGCAATAAAATCCTTGATACGCCCTTCTTTCGGCTTCCAGAGACTGTGTACATGTCCCAGCGCAATATAGCAATCAGTTGTGGTATCCACCAGAATACGGAAGGCAATCAGATCGTGGATCTGGCTGATATCAGCCGCAGCTTTCAAATGCTCCAGGTCTTCAGTATCACCCATGTTGCGCGCCAGCTTGCGATAGAAACTATACGCGTGCTTCACACGTCCAGATATCTCCGCATTGACACCGACTGCAGCCATCTCTGTGCGCAACACACCACACACACGCTCAACGTAAGAACGCCAGTGCTCGCTCTCCATTTCGACGATATCGCTGACCCAGCTATATTTATCTGGCTCAAGCACCTGAAAAGCGAGATCCTGCAATTCACTCTCCACCTTCGACATACCCAGACGTCCAGCTAGCGGCGCATAAATCTCGCGCGTCTCCTCTGCCATCATCAGCATCTCTTGACGATCACCTTGATAGAAAGGCACACACACAAGGCGCATCGCATGCAAACGATAAGCGAGCTTAAGCAAGACAACGCGTGGATCATCAGCCATCGCCATAAACATCTTACGCACTGTTTCTGCCTGCTGACGACGCATAGCTTCACGGATGCGTGGCTTCTTGCTTTCAACAGACTGAGGCATACCCGTACTCTCGCGCTCATCATATACTTTTTTGGAAGTTATAGCTGGCAGGCTCTGAATAGCGAGCATAGCACCTGTCGCAACATTCTGCTTCTTGCGCTCCAGGATATTAAGACGTGCCATGCTCCCGACGACGCGCGCAGTAGGAGCACCTAGCACCTGTTCGACCCGCTCAAGCAAGAGGAGATCGGCATCGACGGCCTCGAAGACCAGGCCAGCAGAGATACCAATCGCATCAACATGCATGACCTGCGCAAGAATAGTTGTGACCGCTAGCGCATGTTCCAACGGAGGAATTGGACGCGTTGCCATAGCAGGAACATCCTGACAGGTCTCTTGCGCAAGATTGAAGGCCAGCAACACCCTATCAACGTCACCAGGAGTCATATAGGAACTCACAAGTGAGAGCAGGTGTGCCATAGCATCCGGGTAGGTATGGCCTACATAATGTTGTTCTACAGACCTATCTATCATAAATCATCTATAACTATCTGGCGATCCAGAGTACCTTGAACAAATAACAACTCCACTGACCAATATACACTATACGATATACGCCGCCTGCTAATTTACAAGAACATCTTTTAAAATATACGTATCATGCCACTACTAGTTAGATTGACGCAGGTCAACATACAGAACAAAAAAATAGGGTAACGCTAACGCACAACATTGCGGATATGCCTGGGATTGGGAGAGGATACCCGGGTCCTGATTTAATCAGGGTATCTACAATAGATTGAGAGCACCCACAAGCAAAGCTAGCCCTATTTTCCTATTGCACGCTCTACATTGACAACATTTTTCACCTGGCGCAGACGACGTAAAATACGTTCAATCTGGTCGATGACACCCGTCTCCGCCGCAATTTCCAGCGTGGCTGTAATCACGGCTTTCTGTAAAGAAGCATTGGTGGTAGAGGTAACAGCCGCCATATTGATACTCGAATCAGCGACCACAGCCGCCACATCGCGCAACAAGCCCGCACGATCATGCGCAACCAGCGTTATCGGCACCAGATAGTACTCCGGCTTTATACGTAACCAGTCGAGGTCTACCAGCGCACTGGTGTTATCACGGTAACGGCGTAATGTACGACAGTCGGCGCGATGTACCAGCATACCCTTGCCCGGTGAAAAAAAGCCCACTATCGCATCCCCCAGGATAGGACAACAACATTGCGCCAGTTTCACCAGACGCACAATCGCGCCATCTTTGTCCTGAAGATAATCATTTTCATACTCATCAGGATGGTTGTCATTTTCGGCGTTGACCTCATCTCGTTTTGGCAAGAGCGGAAGCAGATGCTCTAGCACCTGCTCGATGAGCAAATCTTCACGACCAAGTGCGATGTAGATGTCGTCACGCGTGGCATACTTTTTGAAGGTTGTACTGGCCGCCACGCTGTCCGTGCAGAGATGTAGCAGTAGATCCTCAACAACATCACAGATACCACCCTGACCAGTAGCCTTCAAAGCCAGATCCAGCCGCTCACGGCCCAATTGCAAATTGATCTCACGTTCATAGGTTTTAAGATAACGCCGAATTTTGTTACGAGCCGCCGCCGTCCGCGCAAAAGAGAGCCAGTCACGCGTCGGATGCACCGTACGATTCACCATGATATCGACAATCTCGCCGCCTTTCAATTCATAGTCGAGTGGCACGAGACGAGTGACCAAGCGGCCACTCTCATCCTGATTGGTAATAATACGCGCACCGGCACAATGATCACCCAGATCGGTATGAATACGGTAAGCCATATCCAATGGCGTCGAACCACGCGGCAGATCCTTTACATCACCTTTCGGCGTAAACACAAAGATCTGCTCTTGAAAGATATCCCCTTTGACTGCCTCAACAAATTCATCTGCACTGCGCTGTGGCAATTCACGCTGCCACTCGCGTAGCTGCTCGATCCAGGCCACCATCTCACGATACGAGAGACGCCAACTGCTCGGCACAGGCTCTTTTTTGCTACTCCCCGCCTTTTCGTCCTTGCCCACTCGCTCCTTCAGATACCAGTAGCTGGCAATGCCATAATCAGCAGTGCGCTGCATATCATAGGTGCGGATCTGGATCTCTGCCAGACGGTCCTGCAAACAAAAAACAGTCGTATGCAACGACTGATAGCCATTTAATTTAGGAGTGGCAATAAAATCTTTAATCCGACCGTCCTTCGGTCGCCACAACGCGTGGATATGTCCTAAAGACAGGTAGCATTCATAATCGCTATCAACCAGGATACGGAAGGAAACAAGATCGTGGATCTGGCTGAGTTCGTTGCTACTTGCCAGCGGCATATCCTCCAACTTGCGATTGATGCTAGCCAGGTGCTTACGCCACGCCAGCACATCGGCATGAATACCGGCTCGCTCCATCTCCTCACGCAGAATATGACACACCTCGTCCACAAACGGCTGGCGTTTCTGTACTTCATCCTCAACTTGCCGGGCCAGGCGCGTATATTTTTCAGGTTCGAGATAGCTAAAGACGAGATCCTCTAACTCAGCCTGCGCAATATACATACCCAGACGACAGGCCAACGGAGCATAAATCTCACTGGTCTCACGCGACGTATTTTGTTGCTGGGCAGGCGACATAGCACTGAGCGTTCGCATATTATGCAAGCGATCAGCAATCTTGAGCACAACCACACGCGGATCTTCAGCCATCGCCAGTAGCATTTTACGCACAGTTTCAATGCGCTGACGTCGCTTGTCAACCAGGGACGGCGGCGCGGGGAGTAGTGGGTCTGCACACTGTGCTTCGGAGGAGGCAGCTTTTCTCGCTGTCGTAGCAGGCTTGCCAGCCAACGCATCAAACTTCGTCACCCCATCAACAATGTTAGCAACCACCGCACCAAACTGCTCGCGTAAGTTGTCAAGGGAAAAATCAGTATCTTCAACCACATCATGCAACAGCGCTGCGACGATACCGTCCGCATCAATGCGCATGACAGCTAGCAGGAAGGCTACCTCTAAGGGATGCTGGATGTATGGCTCACCAGAACGGCGCACAACCCCAACATGTGCCTGATCGGCCAGATCATAGGCACACTGAATTTTCTCCATATCGTGCGGAGCAAGATACTGACCTGTTTCGGCCAGCAGGTCCTCAAGAGTCATTTGCGAAGGAGACAAGTTCGCCTCCGATGCTGTCGCCGTTCTCATCAAAGGTATAGCGGACCCAGACTGATCAGCAACTTTTTCGAAATTGGTAGCCATACTGAATACCTGCAACTACATTCTGTACCATCTGTCCGCGCCTGATCGGTTCTCCCCACGCTTTCGGCACTACAATTACAAGTATATACCCATCCTGGACAAAACAAATGTTACCACTCTATTATAAAGAGCAAAATTTGACTGTCAAGCGGATACTGTTTGCCATCCCAAATCCCAAAATGCTTGAGGAAGATAAAACCAGGTACGCAATGGAGGTACATACCATGTACATTCGTCTATAAGAGGAAACGCAAACGCAGCCTGCATTATTCCACGAGAGAAAGCAACCAGGCTGGCTCCATAATATACCCATAGGCATTCAGAAACGCGTGCTTAATTCCGCCTGGCAACGAAGCTGACGCTTCTACTGCTGCGCAGTCAGCCAGGCGGATCAGCAACTGCCGTGGCTCCTCGTAGGCTGTCAGAAACGAGGCTGTCGCCGCTAGCTTCGCTCATGTGGCGGAGCGGCGTGCGCCCTGACGGCTCATCTGACAGAGCGGCGTGCGCTTCGCTCATCTGAATGTAAGGCAATATATACGACAAAGGCAAAGCCAAGAACACACCATGGCTTAGCCTCTTTTTTTGTTCTGATGGGAAATTCCTGTAGGCGCTCCCTGTTATTGAACTGGGTATATGCTCGTAGGAAAAGCACAACTCAACACAGCAGACAAACGCGAACAGACCATGTTAACTGCGCGCGACGCTGCGTACCTTATCATAGCAAGGACTACAGTAGACCGGGCGGTCATTCTTAGGCAAGAATGGGACCTGAGTCTCAGTACCACATTCAGCACAAATCACTGTATGCATTTCTCGCGGTGCACGCTCTCGACTACCGGAACCACCAGCCGAATTACGGCGATTGGCTCGGCAGGAAGGGCAGCGACCAGGCTGATTCATCAGACCTTTTTGCTGGTAGAACTCTTGTTCTCCGGCAGTGAACACGAAGTCAACTCCGCACTCACGGCACTTTAGGGTTTTGTCATCGAAGCTCAACTAGGGACCTCCTTGTGATATGTTGGTAATCCTCAGGGCCATATCCTAGCAGATGTCACCAGTTTTTTCCCCTACCAGCGTGGGATTTTATACCCTGGACGAGCACTGTATGCGAGACCGAGATTGGATACCGGTGGAAAGCATACACTATCTTTTAAGGATTTGCAAGCGTTCTTATGACAATTTCCGACTATGCTACATATTTTTATGTATCTTTTATATTATCTTTATACGATTCTGACTTGACGTTTATGAGACAATAACCAAAAGGAATAATGGGCTGTAAAAATCTGGTAGCTCTCCACTTCAATCGCTCAATAAAAGCCGTATTGAACTCGGTACATCCTTTTGTCTTCAAGAGAAGCTCTTTTGCTTTCTCACTTGTGCCCTTTGTCAGTTTTCTTGTGATCTCCACGACCCGCTTTTCCTTGCTATGCTTGATGACCGTGGTAATGCAGAGATACAGCAGGTCTCTGGACGCTGGCTTTTTTTCAAGCTCCCCCTCCTTTTTCACCAGTTCGTGGAGAGCTACCGAAGTCGGCACTCCGCTTTTTTAGCTGCTACTTTGCCGCTGGTGACAGCAACCTTAACTCCACCCCTGATTGGGGTCCGACGGTGGATTTCCTTCTGTCGGCGGCGGCGCTCCCCCTGGCTGCGGCCCGTAGTTCGGATGCAGCGGCACTCCCCCTGGCTGCGGCCCGTAGTTCGGATACTGCCCATAGTTCGGATGCTGCTGCACTCCCCCTTGCTGTTGCACGTAGTTCGGATGCTGCTGCACTCCCCCTTGCAATATCTGCTTTTGGTCGTAATTCATATTTTGCCTCCTCTGCACTTCTAGCTGATACGGCGCGTTGTGCTGATTTTGCTGCAATTGTATATTTTGATTTTTTTTGCATCTTTCGTAGCTCTCGTAACGCTTGGAGCGCTGCTTTTTGCTCCGGCGTTCCCCTGTGCCCTATGGCTCTGATTTGCTGGGAAAGCCTAGCCTCCTCAGGATGTTCCCTCTTCATCCGCTCTACGCCTCCTTTCCCTGAGTAGGAGGACATGTACAAGGCTTCAGCCGCCAGGTGCGCTTCCGCCAGTTGGATACCATCGATCTGTATAGGCAAAACTGCTGGCCTACTTCGTAGCTCTCGTAACGCTTGGAACGCTGCTTTTTGCTCCGGTGTTCCCCTGTGCCCTACGGCTTTGAGTTCCTGGAAACGCCTGGCCTCCACAGGATAGTCCCTCTCCATCTGATCTACGCCTCCTTTCCCTGAGTAGGAGACGTTGTACAAGTTTTCAGCGAGCAGATGATCTTCCGTTAGTTGGACATTTGTGATGTCTATTTTTGGTCTTCTCCCCGATCCAGAGGAAGTCTGGCCCGGTGCAGGGCCTGATGGGAGGTCTCCGGACCTCACCGCTTGCGTCACATCCAAACCACCAGCAGAACTCCACCCAGCGTTCGGCGAGGTTTCTCCCTCTACGTATTCTGGACCCCAATATGGGTTCCACGGCAGCGATTGGTTCCCCGGCGAGTCGCCGCGTCCTGACATCTTGTGCTCCTTTCTCAATGACCTTGTTCATCCTGAGTGGTGTTCCACCTGATGGTCTCCTTTTCCGATCCTCCTCTTCTTCTCATATTATACCAGCTCTTTCTTGCATCAACGGCTGCTGAGCGCTTCTTCTCCGAAAACTGACCCTCCCTTGCCCATTTTCTCCCACAACTGCTCTTCGGCATCTCCGCCACGCACCCGCCTCGTATCATCTCTTCTCCGGCGACAGGAATGCGGCTCTTCTGGGCCGGTCCCCTTGAGGTCGGCACGCACGCGCACCAAGCGCAAAGAGATGGACTCTTTTTTCGTCGCTGTCCAGCCCAGGATAATGCCAGACTTGCCACACCATGGTGGATACCCCCATATCCGTAGTCTTGGCTGCCCCATCGGTCGCCCAAGCGCTCCACCCAATGCTTCGCAGAGTCGTAGGACCATCCATCAGCCGCATCATCCGTCGGCAACACCCTGGATGCTACCGGAGCCACTGGCTCCTCGATCACGCCTGCCGTGGCTGGCTCCTCGGCAACCCTATGCTTGGAGCCAGGAACATCGCTGGCTTCCTCCTCTGGCTCCTGGTGATGCTTCACCATAAACAGCCTCCGACGATCTTCGGCGGCGGCGATATCTCGTGC
This sequence comes from uncultured Chloroflexia bacterium, assembly GCA_963802635.1. GTDB lineage: Bacteria > Chloroflexota > Ktedonobacteria > Ktedonobacterales > Ktedonobacteraceae > CAVTLG01. Next base: position 660,780 of record CAWDJJ010000003.1, read on the forward strand.
CAGGTGCTCATCTCCCCAAAGGGTCCTGCGGCCCTGTCAGCCACGAAGCGGCTCAACATCGTACAGAAGAGGGGCATCTTGTTATCGCCGTCTGGGTGCCGCCGCTCTGGCCCAATCACCTTCGTCTCCTGCGCGACCGACTTGACGTTTATGAGATAATAACCAATAAGAATAATGGGCTGTAAAAATCTAGTAAAACGCTTTCTACAGGCCCATTGCACATTTTTAGTGAACATATGTTTGGGGTTCATGTCAACATTTTCCTTTACCATCGACGCCGATAGCTCGACGAGCTGGGCACGAGCGGGCACTATCCAGACCCCTCATGGCACGATTCAGACGCCCATTTTCATGCCGGTAGGGACGCAAGCAACAGTCAAGAGTGTCGCGCCTGAAGAGCTACACGCGGCAGGGGTACAGATTATCCTTGCCAATACCTATCATCTCATGCTCAGACCAGGTTCTGAACTGATTGCGTCCTTTGGCGGACTGCACTCATTTATGCACTGGGACGGTCCTATCCTCACCGATAGCGGGGGCTTCCAGGTCTGGAGCCTGGGACATCTACGCAAGCTAAGCAAGGAAGGCGTAGTCTTCAAATCACATCTTGACGGCTCACAACACATCTTGACACCCGAGCGTGTGATGCAAATCGAAGCAGAACTGGGCGCAGATATTATCCTGCCGCTCGACATTTGCGCGCCTTATCCCTGTAGCACACATGAGGCTCAGCAAGCCATGGAGTGGACCCATCATTGGGAAGAACGCGCCCTGCTAGCCAAAGAACAGTATAATCCTTCTCAGAGCTTATTCGGGATCATTCAAGGAGCCTTTGAGCCAGCACTGCGCCAGCAAAGTGCGCAAGTCATCGCCAGTATGCCATTTCCAGGGCTTTCCATCGGCGGACTCTCAGTGGGCGAACCAAAAGAAATGATGTGGGAGATGCTGCGCGCTGTCACGCCAGTACTGCCACGCCACAAGCCACGTCATTTACTAGGAGTTGGCTCACCCGAAGATCTGGTAGAGGGTGTGGGCCTGGGTATGGATATGTTTGATTGTGTTTTACCAACACGCGTGGCACGTCACGGCGGACTCTTCACCGCCAATGGACGCGTCAGCATCAAAAACGCTCGTTTTCGCAGCGAGCATGGACCCATAGAGGCAGGCTGTGATTGCTACACGTGCCAGCATTACAGCGCCGCGTACGTCCACCATCTCGCGCGCACAGAAGAGCAGCTGTATTATCGTCTAGGTAGCATTCATAATATTCGCTTCATGTTGCGCCTCGCCAGTCAGTTGCGGGAAGCGATTATCGCAGATCGCTACAGTGACTTCCGCAGCGAATTTCAGGCCCGCTATGTTCCGGCATCGGAGCAGGTACGCGAAGCACAACGCGAGAAGTGGAAAGCAGCGAGAGAACGTCCAACATAGCAAGCATATCGCAAGGAACAAGTATGCAAAAGGCACCATACCGCTTTATCAACACAGGAGTACAAGACGCAGCCCTCAATATGGCTATCGATGAAGCTATACTCCGTCACCACCTCAAAGACGCAGTTCCACCAACTTTGCGGGTATTCCGCTGGTCGCAACCGGCGATCTCGCTGGGACGATTTCAAAACGTCAAGCGCGAAATCGCCGTCGATGTCTGCCAACAACAAGGCATCGCGCTTGTACGCCGTCCCACTGGAGGAAGAGCTGTCTATCACCGAGACGAATTTACCTACAGCATCGTCATTAGCAAGCACAATGGCATCCCCTCAGGAGTCGTCGCCGCATACGCCTACCTCTGCCAGGGATTGCTTGTCGCGCTTGCCAGCCTGGGAATACAGGCCGAAATCAGTGATGAACATGTAAGTAAAAATCCCTCAGCAGCTTGCTTCGCATCATCAACGCAGGCTGACGTGATCAGCAATAATTTTAAGCTGGTAGGTAGCGCTCAGGTATGGAAGCAAGATGGACTGCTCCAACAAGGATCATTGCCGCTAGATGATTGCTCAGCAGAATTCTTTAGCATGCTGCGCTTTGCTAGCACAGAAGAGCGCCAGGCGGCCCTGAGCCTCTACCAGCAGAAAACCGCCCCATTACATGCCTTTGCCCCGACAGCCACATGGGATACAGCAGCTCAGGCATTTCAAAATGGCTTTAGCACACTTCTGCAAAGGCAATTTGCGCCGGGCGAATTGAGTACATCAGAGTGGGAACTGGCCCGGCAACTTGTGGAGCAGAAATACAGCGAGCTAACGTGGAGTAAAGAACATATCACATTAGCCTGATGTGCTTATACCCACATTGCATGCAGGCAATCAGTGCGGTACAATAGGCCCGATAGAGATACATCATAGCAGCAGAAGAGGGTGAAAGCAATGGATATAAGAAAATCTATCACGCTCTCCCTGCGAAACGTCTTTTGCGGTCCTGATAAGCAAGGAAGCAGCATTTATAGCATTGAGTTAAGGAGTATCTGGGCGTGAGCATATCTGTCGAAATGGCACGAAGTATCCTGGAAGCCAGCAAACAACGTGCCAGAGAACTACGCAGCCCCGTAAGCATCGCCATCGTAGACGCAGGAGGGCATCTGGTCCTTTTCGAGCGCATGATGGCCCCCTATGGTTGGGCAACAGGCAATATCAGCCTTGCCAAAGCAAGTACAGTGTGATGTTTAACCAGTCCACAGACGCAGTTGCGCAATGGGGTGCGGGTATCCCAGGCTTCGCCGCCAGTCTGGCGGCGATGACCAACGGACAATTCATCATGGCGGCTGGCGGCTGGCCCATTCGCGTCAACGGTATCACCATTGGCGGTATTGGAGTAAGTGGAGGCAACGCACCTGGCCGCGATGATGAGATCGCATGTGCAGGACTTGCCGTGGTAGAAGCATTGAGCGCACCCATCCCAACACAACCAGCACAAGTAGCTGTCAGAGCAGGCTATGAGCAGAACAGTGCATCACTCGCGGGCAATAACGATAGGGTTTCACGCCCGCAGGATCTTCCCCCCATGACCCAGCACTTGCCAGTAGATAATAATGATCCTTACAGTGCTTTTGGTATGCCTACCTCTAGCCAATCAAACGAGAACCGTTCAGGAGACCAACTATGAGTCAGGAATATAGCACAACACCAAGCAAAAAGATACGGCGTACACGCTCACAGCGCAATCGTCCCGTACTCGTCACCGACGAGGAAAACAAAACACTTGCACAGACTAGCCCCGCAGTAGACACAACGGCAGTAGAAACGCCGCCAGCAGTAGAGGAAGATCCTGTAGAAGTAGTTGCAGAAACACCAAAACGGCAGTCGCGACTCCCCAATTTCTTCTCACGCGTTGATAAAAGCGAGCAAGAGACAAACCCTAACCAGGAAGATGTTGTGCAAGCACGCCTCGCACGAGCCACGCGAAAGCAAGCTGGCAATAATGCAGCAGCCGTAGCAAAGGAAGAGACAGCGACCAGTGATGGAAAAGTCACAAAGGCCAGGGCTACGCAACCGCCGAAGCTGTTTAAGTCCCGCCATTTTCTCGGCTTTGCAATTTACCTGCTCGGCGCGGAATTCCTCTTGCCCTACGAGACCAACGCTCTCGCCAAGTTGGGATTAAACAAACCGTTATTCACCCTCCCACTTTTTGGCGCGACGGCCACGGTTAGTACATCATTTCTGTTCAATATTTTTACGCTGATCCTCTTACTGTATATTCTGGTCAAAATGGACCTGCTGCCAAGCAGCCTTGCTGGAAGCGGTGCCGCGCAGAGGAACGCTAAAGCCACGCAGAGCAGGAATAATCAGCAAGAGCCAGGAGTGAAACAAACTCCACCGTCAACGAGACAGGGCGTACAGGGCACAGACGATGATCTCTACCAGGAGTATCGCGCCAACCAGAGACGCGACAAGAAACGCTAATGCCCGATAACCATTCCCTCTTGACAGAGGTAGCATCAACCCTTTATAATTACTCACACAGGCTGGAGTAAGGCTCCAGTAATACGACACTTATGGAAAATATCAATGCTCAGCGACCAGACAGACAAACAAATTAGTTTCCAATATAGCTTTTATTATTGGTTTAGCCCTCCAGCATGATGGTGGGCCCTTTGGGCTGAGCAAAATTTGACCACCAGCGTGCTGGAGAGAGCAGAGGACAAATCCTCTGCTTTTTTGTTTCCCCAAATTGAGTCAACAGTAGAGAGGATGACGTTCATGATTATCACACTTCACAACCAGGCGACCAGCGACGAACGAGCGCAATTGATGACACTACTCTGCCGCATCACCGGCAGTCAATGTCCAATCACCACGACTGTCATAAGCGAGCGCGAAGTAATTGCGCTCGATAGCAACCTGATTAATAGCCAGGCACAAAGCGCATTAGAAGCGTTAAACGCCGTTGATAGCATCCTTAGCATCAAAACTGCCTACCAGCTAGTCAGCCGCACGTTCCAGGCAAGCACAAGTAGCATTGCCGTAGGTAATGCGCGCGACTGTAATCCGGTGACTATTGGCAGTGGGGCACCTGTGATGATGGCAGGACCTTGCGCCGTCGAGAGCCGGGAACAGTTGCTTGCCACTGCACGCGCCGTCAAACAGGCTGGCGCGCAAATCTTGCGCGGAGGAGCCTTCAAACCTCGTACATCGCCCTACCAGTTCCAGGGACTCGGCGTTGAAGGGCTGCACATGCTGGCGGAAGCACGCGAGATTACGGGACTACCCGTGATTACCGAAGTCATGGAACCCGCTATGGTAGAGCCTGTAGCGCAGTTCGCGGACATATTACAGATCGGTTCGCGCAATATGCAGAATTTCCCGCTGCTATCGACGGTAGGTAGACATAGTAAGCAGCTTCCAGTGCTACTCAAGCGTGGATTGTCAGCCACCATCGACGAATGGTTATTGGCGGCTGAATACATTGCCGCGGCAGGCAACCCTAACATCATCCTCTGCGAACGCGGCATACGCAGCTATGATCCCCAGACGCGCAATGTGCTTGACCTGACCTGTGTGCCATTGCTCCACGAATTAACCCACTTGCCGATTATTGTTGACCCAAGCCATGCTACTGGTCGCCGCGAATTAGTGCCAGCCATGTCGCGCGCCAGCATTGCCGCTGAAGCCGATGGCCTGATCATCGAGACCCATCTTGATCCCAACACAGCCTTATGCGACGGGCGACAATCGATTACGCCCGAGCAACTAGCAAAAATCGTGCGCGAAACCAGGCTTTTCACACGCATGATGCACGAGGAGACACGTGTGGCATAAGCGCTGTAAGATTCCCAGGCAACAGCTATCGACTCACAACACACACTTATGCTATACTCTGCGTAGGTAGAAAGAGTATTTTCTATGACGGTGGGGGATAGACCAAGGCTTTGAGGAGACACTATGCCAACACGAATTATTATTGCCGATGACGAAGCCATTCAGCGCATGGACTTAAAAGATGTGCTGACCAAGCAGGGATACCTCGTAATTGGGGAGGCGGGCGACGGCCAAAGTGCCATCAATCTGGCCCGCGAACTGCGACCGGATCTGCTTATTATGGACATTCGTATGCCCGATATGGATGGCATTGCCGCCGCCGAAACACTTACGCAGGAAAAGATCGCACCAGTATTGTTGCTCACGGCCTTCGGGGACCAGCAACTCGTGGAACGAGCAAAAGAGGCAGGCGTGGTTAATTACATTGTGAAACCACTGCGTGAGAGCGAAGTTACGCCTGCTATCGAAGTTACACTGGCTCGCTACAGCGAGTTCCGCGCTCTGGAGGAAGAGAATCGCAGCCTCTCAGATGAAACTCGAGACACGCAAAGTCGTCGAACGAGCAAAAGGACTCTTGATGGAAAAGCAAGGACTCAGCGAACAGGAAGCTTTCCGTAAGATCCAGAAGGCAAGCATGAACAATCGTAAGTCTATGCGCGAGGTAGCTGAAGCTATCTTGTTGACGAACGAAATGTAACCGTAAAAGGATAGGGCAAATGGAGCAACGCTGCTACACACTGCCCTCATCTAGTAAAGATGGAAATACTCATGTCATTGACAACGAGCATAGCACAAACTGTTGTTGTCGTAGGCATTCGTTTTCGTCCTGCCGGTCGTATCTATTACTTTGACCCTGTAGAGCACACGTTTACGACAGGCCAGTACGTCATTGTGGAAACCGTGCGTGGGGTTGAGGCAGGGCGCGTGGTGATTGCCTCTAAGAAGATCGCAGAGAGTGATCTGAGTGATCCACTGAAACCCGTCTTGCATTTGGCAACCGAAGACGAATTGCGCATGATGCTTGCATACAAAAGTAAAGAGAAAGAAGCGCTGACGCGCTGCCACGAACGTATCGTGCAACATCGTCTGCCCATGAAGCTCGTGGAGGCTGAATATACGTTTGATGGTAGTCGGCTGACTTTTTACTTTACAGCGGATGAACGCGTTGATTTCCGCGCACTCGTACGTGATCTGGCCGCGACATTTCGCACACGCATCGAATTGCGCCAGATCGGCGCACGAGATCAAGCGAAGCTGCAGGGGGGCGTTGGCCCATGTGGCAAAACTCTCTGTTGTAGTTCCTGGATCACTGACTTTGGTATTGTTTCGATCAAGATGGCGAAAGAGCAAGGACTACCGCTCAATCCTTCAAAAATATCTGGTGTCTGTGGCCGTCTGATGTGTTGTCTCTCGTACGAAAACGACAACTACATTCAGGCCAAAAGACAGATGCCACAGATCGGAACCTTTCTCGACACACTCAGTGGTCCCGGTAAAGTAGTCTCGGTGAATGTGCCGCAAAATTCAGTCGAAGTCATGCTAGAGAGCGGTGTCACCATTCACATCCCTGTTGATATACCAGAAGAGCAGCCACGCAGTTGCGGTAGCGGCGGCTGTGGGAGCTGTGGAAACACCAGGAGCAGCGGCGGCTGTGGTTCTTGTAACATCAAAAAGAAATAATTACGCTTGAAGCATCCTGGTGCAGAGATGAGAGGAAGGTGTGTAATATATGTCGTCAGACGGGCAAGACCCAGGGGCCATCTGGCACGGTCCCGCAAATGCTAATTTGAACCAGCCATCTGAGCAAGTTCCAGGATCAGACCTCGAAGAACTGCCACTTTCTCCTCATCAGAAGCAAGCTAGCGCATTTTATGCTGGCACACCGCTTCCTGCCGATAGCATAGACGATCAGCATAATATGGGTCCAGATGACGATATCGATGCAACTGACCAGAGAGCAGACGCATCGCCCAGAGGGCTACTCGACCGACTTAAACAATACCTCACGTCGATGATTGCGCCCTTGCTTTTTGGCGGCATTACCGGCCTGATCGTGCTTTCAGAGATCGCGCTCAGGCACGCAGCAACCCCACCAGCAGCTTTCTGGCCTGTCACTATCGTCCTCATCGCCATTGCTATCGCACAAGGGATAGCGATCTACCATGCGGGTGACGATAACGGCCTATGGGCACTCAGTATGCTAGGCGGGTTTTTCCTCTTCCTGCTTGTTGCATGTTTTGCACTATTTGGACCAATTCCAGGCTTTCTGCTGCTCGTAGTCCTGACTATCGTAGCTATCTTCACGGCAAGACGCAGCATTCATCCGGTCCCCGAAGGCTTTGCCGATATCGTATTTAGCGCCAAAAAGTATAGCCGCACCCTTTATCCTGGCTTCAACGTCCTGCTGCCCTGGGAAGAGATCGCCGCGCAACTCAACACAGCCGAGACACAGTGGATATGCCCAGCTCAAACAGTCCAATTATCGCGAGACGAAGACGTGGTTTTGCGTGCAGTCATTGCCTACCAATTATTGCCAGAAGATGCGCACCTGGCGATCACACAGGTCAACAACTGGGAAGAGAGTGTGCGCAACCTGTTTATCGTCACTTTACAAACGATTGCGACGCTCTTTCAGCCAGAGGACTTTCTCAGTTGGCCCAATGGGCTGCAAGCGCGTCATAGCTACCAACCTGAGCAGCAGAGCGAAGACGATTTCAAAGGTGGTATAGCACGACGAGAGCGCATCAACACCTACCTGTTCCAGCGTATGCGCGATAAAGTAGCCCTCTGGGGTGTGCAAATCAACTGGGTCAGTATCCGCGACGTTGAACTTGCACCACATGGTGTCATTGTTGTCGATACACAACAAGCTGAGCCGGAGCCACAAGCACAGCCACAGCCTGCAGCACAACCCGCACAGGTGGTGCTACCAGCGGCCCCAGCGAAACAAGCAACACCTGCAGTTACGGCACAAAAGAGCACGACCGTACCCAAACCATCAGAAACAACAATTGTCAGCTCACCGCCTGCAGCAGCAACACCCACGCAACTGCCCAAAGAGGAGTTCCTGATCAAAATATATAAAGAAGTGCAAAATGGTCACATCACCGACTCAGATACGATTCGCGGCTTCGCAGCGAAATTCGAGCAGGTTGCGCAAGATCCCCAGGCAAGCCAGACCGTCAGCTTTGATGCCGCGCGCGCCGCGCTGAACTTATATGAGCAAGCCAGGAAGTATGAAGAACGACAGTCCCACACCTATAACGACGCCACAAAGCCTGATTGGAAGGTTGCTCCACCGCACTAAATAAAACGGCATATGTCATGCGGATAATTCACGTTCTTTTGAGCTTGAGACGGTGAGCATTTCCCGTGTGTGTTTCGCCGTTTTATTTAGTAGAACAAATAGCTGCCCTCATTTGCTCTACAAGGGTAGCATCCTAATAAGATAATTAGCGCACGGCAGTCCCGGCAAACTCACGAATAAGGTTGTTTATCTGAGCCGCTTGCTCATCTTGCAATTGTAGACTGCTCTTGTCAATAATGCGCACATCTACACGAGCGTTCGCGCGCTTGAAAGTGGCACTGGCTTCGGACGGCGTCAACAGCCCCTCGCGTCCCCACACAGCAAGTACTGGTACCTGCAAATGGGTGAAAGGCTCATGGACATCCAGATCCAGATAACCACTGAGCAAAGCAGCTAGCGCATAGTGACTATTGGGTTGATGCGCGCTGGTGTAGATGTATTCAACCAGTTCATCTGTGATCAGACCCGGATTGTGATAGCCTTGTCGATCATAATAGCTACGAACGGCCTGGCGCGAGGTCAGGATATTGTAGATGAACTGACCAACAATCGGCGCACGCAGGACGAACTTTAACAGCCCATTGAGAGGCCCCAGATAAGATTCCTGCAACAGAGTTGGCGGTGGAGCAAGCAGCACCAACCGCTCAAATAATTGTGGCTGGCGATAAGCGCCAGCGATAGCATAAGCACAGGTCAGACCATGTGCAACCACAACCGCTGGTTTGCCAACCACCTCCGCAACGAAGTCGCTGAGCAGGTCCGCAAAGATTTCGGCTTCATACTCAATTGCCGGACGATCAGAGAGGCCAAAACCGAGCAAGTCCAGTGTATAGACGCGAAACTGTTCTGATAGTGCGGAAATATTCTTGCGCCACTCATAGGACGAAGCGCCTGGACTAAAACCATGAATGAGGACAAGCGGTTTTGCCGCAGACTCGCCCTGTACAGTATAAAACGCATCTCCATATTTCCAAGGATAGCGGCGCTCCTCACCGCTCAATACCGTATCAAGCTCACCGGCCATCGCCTCTGTTACTTTATTAAAAAGAGCAAGTACCCCTAAAGTACCGCCAACAAGCAAACCTGTAGTAAATACTTTTTTTGCAAATGCCATGGACAACACTCCTACTTTGTTCCTAAGGAAATTTCAATCCCCTTCAGCGGGCCACAAAAGAACAGACATTCCCGCCACTCCGTCAGGAAGAAAGTATAACACGAAACCCTGAGAGATCAAGTATATTGCCTTGCATGGGTGAGCGTCAGATTTTTGCAAACGGGTAGGGGCGGCGCTTGCCTCCGCCCCACAGGCCGTCCCAGGCACATCCAGGGCGCACGCGAGGTCCGCCCCTACCCGTTTGCTCCTGCCTCTACTCAACCGGTCAGGTGCTCCAGTGCAAAAAATTGACGGCCACCCGCCTTGCATTCAGATGAGAACTGTGCTGCCGCACATTTCTAGCAACCTCCGCTCTGTCAGATGAGTCGAAGGCTAGAGGCGGTAGCCTCGTTTCTGACAGACCAAGAGGGACGAGAGTTGCTGATCCGCCTGACTGACTGCGCAGCAGTAGCTGCGTCAGCAGCGTTGTCAGGTGGAACAAGAACGCATTTCTGAATGCATATGGGTATGAAGATACATTAAGCAGTAATATAGCATGTGCAATGAGATGGCGCAAACATCTGCACTAGCCTTTCAGGGCTTTGCAACGTATCATATGTAGGCTATAGTTCTTAATTATGGAAGCAGGCTTCCTTCACTGAAGAGAGGTCCAAGGACAAAGTGAGGAAACATGTCAGACCTATCATCATTCCTGCATATTTCACCCGAAGTACAGACCGCATTGAACGAGCAACAGCCAGTTATTGCCCTCGAATTGACGGTTATTTCTCACGGCCTACCTTTTCCGGCTAATCTGGAGATAGCGCAAACCATGGAAGAGACAATTAGAGCAGAAGGAGCAATTCCAGCAACTATCGGCATTCATGATGGGAAGATTGTGATCGGTCTATCCCAGAAAGAGATTACGTACCTGGCAACCGCATCACCTATCCAAAAAGTCAGTCGACGCGATCTTGCGATCACGCTAGCGGCAGGCACCTGGGGAGCAACAACCGTCGCAGGTACCATGCTATGCGCCAGCCTGGTTGGCATTCACTTTTTCGCCACTGGAGGTATCGGCGGAGTCCACCGTGGAGCAGAGAAGAGTATGGATATTTCCGCCGATTTACAAGAGTTGAGCCGCACACCCGTGCTGGTAACGTGCGCTGGAGCAAAATCTATTCTTGATCTCGACCTCACCCTTGAGTATCTTGAGACCCAGGGAGTACCGGTGATCGGTTGGCAAACCGACAAGTTTCCCGCCTTCTATATACGGCAGAGTGGACGCTACATTCCGCATCGTGTCGATGCAGTCAATACTATCGCTGACATTGCACACGCCCAATGGACATGCGGCTTACATGGGCTGGTTGTAGGCTGTCCACTACCAGAAGAGTATGCGTTGGAAGCTGGCGCACTAGAAACCGCCATTAGCGAGGCGCTCATAGCCGCAGAGATACAGAGTATACGCGGCGCAGAGATTACGCCATTTCTCATGGCACGTGTAGCAGAAGCGACAACAGGCAAAAGCGTTGCCGCGAACAAAGCACTCTTACTCAACAATGCTCAATGGGCTGCTCGTTTTGCGTGCGCATATTACCAGCGCTAAGGCATGGTTTTGAACCATGCCAGATGTTGATTTATTCAGGCGTAAGGACTACAATATGAAACGCGCAGAGATTTCATGCATGCGTACTGGACAGTTCATTGCATACTGAATGGCATAGGGTAAATCCTCCTCGAAAGGAGCCATATACTGTGAATCACGTGATAGATAAGCGTAAGGTGATGTGGGGTGTGATCCTCACCTTTCTATGGATGCTCATTTTCATATTTATCAAAAGCAGCATTGTCATAGACTGGAACGACAATTACCAAAACCTCACCTCCCTCAAGCCTATCCTCGAAGTAGTCGGCCTGCTGGTCATCGTTTTCTTTAACATCTTCTATAGGTCCAACGACGAGACCACAAAACTCAGCCTGACTGCAACGCTTACCATTTCCTGGCTTGCACTCATTATCTTCTACCCCTTTAAAACTGACATTAGCGGCGGCGCTGTCGGTTTCTTTGCGCTGATTGGCGGCCTGGCCGTCTGCGTACTATGGGTGCATTTCTTCTCTGATGAAATAGTGGCGTAAGCTCATAAGCAGACACATGGAGGAGAGCATTGAGTCTGGTGCTATGCAGTACTCAGTACATCCTCCATACAGCCTGCCTGCCTGCTATGAGCTTCCGCAGCAAACGCCATACAACAGGAAAATCTATTTATAATTCCACTTTCCTAATAAAAGTCTTGTTTCTCTACGTACACAGAGGAGTATTAGTGTTATAATACACTTACGCCTGAGCGGGGTACTGTGTTGACTGCTAGTGCCTTGCCCGTGCCATGTTGTTTTTGAGATAAGGGATGGCTTCTATGGCAAAAAAAATACTTATTATGGATGATGATCCAACCATTGCTGATCTGCTGACCGAAGCTCTGGCGGATGAAGGCTACGAAACGCATATGACGACACAGAGCTTGCGCTTTTACGATTCTGTCCGCGAACACCAGCCAGATCTCGTGTTACTCGATCTGATGATGCCTTACCTGGACGGACGTGACGAATTGAAACTGATGGCAATGAACATCGATTACCAGATCCCTGTGATCGTGGTTACAGCTTTCCTGGGTGCCGCGAGCGAAGAGCAAGAGTTCCGTGAAGCTGGCGTCGTCCACATCGTCTACAAGCCCTTCGACCTGGACAAGCTAGTTGATCTGGTCAAAAGAACGATTGGAGAACCTGGGGGTTGGGAAGCATGAGTGCTAGCGCTTCTGCTCCTGTGCGCGTTGCCCTTGATGTTATGGGCGGTGACAATGCACCCGCTGAAACCGTGCTAGGCGCAGTACAGGCAGCTCGTGAATATGGCATCGGCGTCTACCTCGTTGGGTACGAGGATGTTATTCGCAGCGAACTAGCGAAACACGATTGCAGTGGTCTTGATCTGCCCATCGTCCACACCGACGAAGTCATAGAGATGGACGAGCATCCAGCCAATGCGGTGCGCCGTAAGAAAAATGCATCGATGATCCTTACCTTACAACTGGTACGCGATAGTGCGGCACTTGGAGCGGTCTCGGCTGGCAATAGCGGAGCCATGATGGCGGCTTCACTTTTCACGCTCAAACGTCTCCCGGGAGTCGACCGTCCCGCACTGGGCGGTGTTTTCCCGGCCCAAAATGGTGTTTGTCTGATTGTTGACATGGGCGCAAACACCGATTGCAAACCTGAGTACCTGCAACAATTTGCACTGATGGGTTCCATCTACATGCAGCGCATCTTTCACATTGCTGCACCACGGGTTGGACTCCTCGCCAATGGCGAAGAAGAGAGCAAGGGCAATCAGCAGGTCATTGAAACCCACCATTTGCTTAAAGCGAACGCTGGCACGCTGGATATCAACTTCATCGGTAACATCGAAGGTCGCGACATTGCCACAAATGGTGCAGACGTCGTCGTGTGCGACGGCTTCGTAGGCAATGTCGTGTTGAAGCTCAGCGAAGGGCTAGCAGAGACATTGATCAGCTTGTTGCACACACAGATGACCAGTTCTTTCGTTAATAAACTTGCTGCTGCCGTACTCCAACCAGGCTTGCGCAAAACCTTTAAGCGTCTCGATTATGCTGAATATGGCGGTGTACCACTGCTTGGCGTCAACGGTTCGGCGATTATCGCACACGGTCGCTCCAATGCAAAGGCCATCAAAAATGCATTACGTGTGGCACGTCAAACGGCAGAAACAGGCGTAGCAAGCGCCATCGCCGAGGGACTGGCCCGGCTCGGAGCGTCTGAAGATAAGCAACAAGCAGAGGTTTAGTACTCGTGCCAATTCTTTGCGCTGCTTCTAGCTTGATCAGGTACAGTGAATTGGCAGGCGCTCTCGTCTATACCCATATGCATTCAGATGAGAAATATGGTCTGGCACATTTCTCATCTGAGTGCATGGCAATATATGCGTTATTCCGATGCCGTTGAAATGTAGATACTCTCTTGCTGAAACACAAAGCTGGCTTTCTACGCCGCGCGCAATACCAGCAGGTTATTCTGAGGATTTCTTCTGGCGCTTCGCGGCTCCCCCCAACCTCCCAATACGACTATAGAAGCCCGGGTCCTGACGAGATTTCGTCGTATTGCCACCTTTCTTCCCCATTTCTGAGAAATGGTCCGGGCCATACTTACTAACATTCGCCTGACCGCCTTTCTGCGCAATGGTGCGGTAATATTCACTACCTCGCTTCTCCTTCAACGTCGTTCCACCTTTTTTACCGATACGACGATAGTAATCCTCGCCATATTTATCACGTACCGTACTCCCACCTTTGCGTCCCGCCTCCGCAGTGGACATATGCACGGGTTTCTCTTCATCTTCAGACAACATAACTAACCCCTTTCCCCGATCTAATATCGAACCGTCGGAAGTGCTTACTACATGTTCGTGAAATGTTCTCTCAACACATTTCTGTCCATGTATTTGCATAATGTAAAATAGGACATCCTCTAAAGATGCATCTATGATACAATTCAAACTTCTTTTAGATTATACTAGATAATTTCTCTTTTTGTCAATGAATGATTTGTTAGATCATTGAGTATATTACAAATATATACTAAATTTTAAGAATAACAAAAGAAATCAATATAGCAAAAAGTACGTATAACTGGTACGTCGCCCGTTACAGTGGGAGTAATCGTGCAGTACAGGAGATAAAAAAATTGCGAAGATACATTTTTGTTGAGGGGATATTCATTGCGATGTTTGCCCAACATTTTTTTAGCCGCTACGATTGCCTTGCATTCATACCCATAGGCATTCAGATGAGAAGTGTGAGTTTCTCGTATCAACTTTTACCGGGCTGATCAAAGAACAAATCTCCGGTACGCCTGATGCGTGGGAGATGTGTCCTTTGTGGCGATCTCTGGCGTAGAGCTTCGGGATATTTACGCGCTAAACGTGCCTGCTGCCGATGCTCTTTCAACTCCCTGAACTCAGCCGCCAGACGACGATAAAGCAGCTCCCACTGATCCAGGACCTTTACGCGGTCATGTGCAGCGATAATATTGAGACTCTGCGCTCCCATGCGAGCACGCAGTTCTTCATCGGACAGCAGTTGATCAAGGTAGTGAGCCAACTCCTCACTATTACCTGGCTGAAACAAGAAACCGTTTTTACCGTGATGTATCAGTTCGGGTAACGCGTATGCATTAGCTGCCACTACAGGCAAGCCACAGGCCATAGCCTCCATAGTGGACAGACTCTGCAAATCGGCTTCAGAGGGAATCGCAAATATAGCCGCTGCACGGCGCAACTGCAACAAATCAACATCACGCACGAAGCCCAGAAAGCTGACGCGATCAGCGATCTGCAAGCGCTCCACCTGAGCACGCAACTCGGCTTCAGCAGGACCAGAACCCACCAGCACTACGTGCGCCCTGCCCGGTAGCTTGACCATGGCATCCAGCAGCACATCAATGCGCTTCTCCTCACTTAGTCGGTTGACATGGATGATCAGTGGACGATCTTCGGGGAGCCTAAAACGGCGCAACACCTGTAGATCAGGCTTGCCAGGAGAAAACTTCGTCAAATCGATACCATTGGAGATAGCAGCCGCCGGAGCGCGCAAACCGTGCTCATAGAGCAAATTCAGGGCTGTGCTCGTCGGTGCCGTCACATATTCGCAGCGATTACAGAAATGTACCAGATACGAATATGTAATAGTACTGAATGGCTTGCCAATCAGCGGGTCATTCATCAGCGAGCGGCTAATATTAACCGGCAGATAGTGGTTCGTCGCGATGATTGGTTTACGTAAACCACCAGCTAGGATCTGCGCAATATTGCCCAGTACAATAGGCGAGTGGATATGAATAATATCCGGGTCACAGCGCTTGATTAAATTACGAACAGGCATAAAGGGCAGAAACGGAATGCGCAGATCTTTATATGTAGGCCATTCAAAAGAAGAATAGCGATAGACACGCACTTTGTGTTCCACGCGATGCACGTCACGTACCCCATAGCTTGGTGCTGCAACCCAGACCTGATGTCCTCGCTCTGCGAAGTCAACAGCCAGGCCACAGGTTACGGTGGGCACACCACCCACCATCGGCGGATACTGGTCAGTTACGATCATTATGCGCATGTTTATCGCTCACTTCTTGTTGGCTGCCTCTTCCACACGAACATCCCCTCCAAACACAATATTCTTTATGTATTACCGTTTAGTGATCCTAATGTATTAGCGCTATGCCTCCGCATTCTCAGCATTACCAGCCACTGGAGCAGTTCCAGTCTCCGCTGGAACGGTAGCCGTTGCTCCAGGAAGTTCGGTCCTGGGAGCGATCACTTTTACAATTGGCTCCTCCGCGTCGATAGCGAGAGCGTAATGCGCAGGTAGTTTGATATCGCGTGCATAGATGGTTGCATCAATATCTTCCAGAAGCGCGAGGTCCACTACAATATTCTCGACGATATCTGATGCCCGACATTCGACTGGCAATGCGTCAATCAGATGTAACAGCACACCACCTAGATTCTTTACTGCTAAGGAAACACCCACAAAGTTTAGTGGAACCTTGACTTCAATACTCTCATCCAAACTGACACGGGAAAAGTCTACGTGCAGTACCTTGCCCGCAATCGGGTCACGCTGCACATGACGGATCAATGCCATCTGAGCTGGTGCATTGGGCAAATGCAGCGAGAGTACACTTCTTGCTCCATGTGCACGCTGCAAACGCTCGAATGCAAGTGCATCAACCTGCACCGCCAATGATGCTTCATGGTATCCATAGATGTTCGCTGGAATAATACCGGCTCTACGTAGACGCTTTGTCGCCTTCCCTGCTATTTCACGCGGTGTAACTTCTAACACAGTTTGTCTTGCCATCCTACTTTTCTCCTCTTTCTCTAGACAGTGTGCACAATGATCATGGCCTATCCAAGATCTATGTGGAATGCCACGCCTATACATCATTGCATAGGTACACTGCCCTTACTTCTTCTTGTGCGAAAGAAGGTCTGTAGCGCTTCAAAATTCATGGTGTTGAGGACATCAGTCGCACGCAACCAACCTTTGCGCGCGACCCCTATACCATAGCGCATATCGTCTATTCCGGCAAGTGTATGAGCATCAGGGTCCACTGGAATCTTGATGCCCTTATTGCGGACCTTATGCACCAGCCGCCAGTCCAGATCTAGTCGCGATGGGTGCGCATTAATTTCAATGCAGACACCATGCTGTGCAGCGGCTTCAATGACAGCGTC
Organism: uncultured Chloroflexia bacterium; assembly: GCA_963802635.1. GTDB lineage: Bacteria > Chloroflexota > Ktedonobacteria > Ktedonobacterales > Ktedonobacteraceae > CAVTLG01. The sequence continues at coordinate 677,741 of CAWDJJ010000003.1, forward strand.
CATATCCAGCGTATAGCCTGCTCTTCCCAACAGGATACGCCCCGTCGGGTGCCCAATAATATCCACAAAAGGGTTGGCAAGCGCATGCAGCATACGCTGTGTTTGCTCTTCAGATGACAGTGTGAAATTGCTGTGGATTGAAGCCACCACAAAATCCAGCCGAGCCAACACTTCATCGGCGAAATCAAGTGAACCATTGCGCAAAATATCACACTCGGTCCCCTTGAGAATATGGAAGCGACCAGCAAACTCTGCGTTCAACTGATCAATCTCTTCTCCCTGACGCAACAGATCGTCCTGGCTCAGTCCATGCGCATAAGCCGCTACTTTGCTGTGATCGGTAATACCGAGATAGGAGTAACCACGCGCGATACAAGCCTCCGCCATTTCGCGAATGGTATTATGTCCATCGCTCCAGGTCGAGTGAGCATGCAAGACACCACGCAAATCGCTCTCCTGTACCAGCACAGGCAGGTTATGCTGGACGGCGGCTTCAATCTCGCCCATATCTTCGCGCAACTCAGGCTCGACATAATCCATAGCGAGCGCAGCATAGATATCCGCCTCTGTTTTGCAGGGAATGAGTTCTTCCTGCGCACCACTGGTCTTAAACAATCCATAATCATTGATCGTCATACCCATACTCAGCGCACGCCGCCGCAGCGGAATATGATGCTCACGCGAGCCGCTAAAATGGTGCAAGATATAAGGAAACTGACTGTCTCTCACCAGGCGTAGATCCATGGCGATACCGCCACTCAAAATCACACTCGATTTTGTCTCACCCTGACCGGTAATGGCTCTTACCGATGGCTGGCTGGTGAAAAATTCCATGATTGAGCGGCGCACCTCGTCGCTGGCATCATCCGCGACGCTTGCCACCATATCGATATCTTTTACCGTCTCAAGCCGCCGTCGCAGGCTCCCCGCGACCTGCAAACGCACAAGCTCCGGCAATGTTGAGAGTGCTGCACGAATACGCTCAGCCTTTTGCTCAGCGACAGGATACAGGAAACGCTCGGCATGTTGCTGTAGAAATGTAATACCCAGTATAATCTTATCCTGGGTCTTCTTGCCAAATCCCGCTAGATGCGCTACACGATCATTTTTGCATGCCTGCTCTAATTCGGCAATACTTGTTACATGCAGTTGATCATAAATAGTATTAATGCGCTTGGGACCCAGCCCCACGATACGCAGCATATCCAGCTTGACTGCAGGCGTGTTGGCAACCAGTTCATCATAGAAAGCAATATGCTCTGTTTCGACGGCTTCCTCGATACGTTTGATGATCGTCGGACCCAGGCCGGTTGTCCCTTTTAGCTTCCCTTCTCTCGTCAACTGAACCAGATCTCCATCCAGAGCGTTCACCGTGCGAGCCGCGTTCTCATACGCTCGCACCTCGAAGGCATTGCTGCCTTCCTTAAGCGCCAGCAGAGTACCAATACCTTCCAATAACTGGACAACTTGATTTTTATCCATGCTATCAACCTTTAACACAATATAGATAGGAAAAACACGAATTATGTCTGTAATATACTAAATTAAACGCAAATCAAAAAATTCAGGCTGATACGCCGTCACTTCAAAAGGGTTACGCCCCTTGAGATCACGGTTGAGGTAGCGTTTACAGTCGAAGTGCACCAGCAACCAGCAGTAAATCTCGGTTGTGACAAAAACTGCGTCCCAGGGTTTCTCGTCGCTCATATCCAGCAACTGATTACACACAAAACAGCGCCCCATACTGGCCTCGATGGCCTTCTCCAACCACGTGAAGACAAACTGGTGCATATCATCCATGACCATCATATCCAGGGACGCCTCGGGATAGCCGAACACGATGGGATCTGGACACTCACGGAAATCATGGTTGGCTCGACTGAGTGCCACAATGGGAGCCTTTATGGCTATTTTAATTTCATCATGCTCTGGATCATCTGACGCCAGCGTGGCAGTGCTCAGAACCAGCCCTTCACGCATAAACCAGGACAATAACTCATTGCGCATACCCTATTTTACAACATCATGATCTGAATGATTGAGATTGCGCTGCTTCGTTTGCAGCGTTGACAGAACGTAATGTATAAAAAAGGAGAGAAGATAATGCTATTTGTCCTCAATTAACACAAAGGCTTCACACAATGCAAATGCTACAGCAAGATCTCAGGCCCGGTACATGGCGATTGTTCTGTATATGGGCAGGTATTGGACTGCAATCATTTGGCGGTGGCGCGTCCACTATCTTCCTAATCCAACGCACGTTCATCGAAAAATACCACTGGCTAAGCATGGAAGAATTTCTGCATCTCTGGAATTTGTGCCTTTTTGCTCCCGGTATCAACCTGATCGCAATTACCATCCTCATCGGGCGCAAGCTGGGTGGCGCATGGGGTATCATCAGTTCATTGGCAGGTATGTTGCTACCAAGCGCAACGATCACCTGCCTGCTTACTGCGGGCTTTACACATATAGAACACCTGCCAGCAGTACAAGCAGTGCTGAGTGGTGTCATCCCGGCGACCGCAGGCATTATGTTCCTGGTTTCGCTACGCTTCATGCAGCCGCAGATCAAAATCGCGCGCCAGGAAGGACCAGTCAGCCTGGCTACCAGTATCATTGTCATCCTGGCCTGTACGCTAGCTATCCTGCTGCTCCGGGTGTCAGTGTTCGTCATCTTGCCAACAGTAGCGCTGCTCGGTATTGTCCTCTTCACGCGCCCTCTCAGACTGAAACGAGAAGAGAGCTAGTAGCATGATTGACCCTCTAATCTATTTTCTGCTCTTCCTCAAAGCTACCCTATTCTCATCAGGCGGTTTTGGCAATTTTGCCAGTCTGCACCAGGACCTGATCGGCAATGGCTGGGCCACAGAAACAGACTTCGGCCAGTCTCTCGCTATTGGACAGATTAGTCCCGGCCCGAATGGCTTATGGGTTATTTGCCTGGGCTACCTGACATATGGATATTTAGGTGCTTTGCTTGTTTTACTAGCGATTACCGTCCCTCCACTGTTTGTGCTGGCCATCTCTGCTATCTATGGTAGCATCGAACATCAGCGCTGGATGCCTGGTCTCATGCGTGGTATCTCCCTGGCAGTCGTTGGCATCTCTCTGACCGTGGTCTGGACGATCATGAGTCGTTCCATCGCAGATTGGAGAAGCTGGCTGATCGCTGTCGCCGCATGCATCCTGGGATTGAACCGTCACATAAATATACTTGTTCTACTAGCATTATCGGCTATAGCTGGTTATTTGCTTTATCGCTGATTTTTCTCTCCTGCTCAACCTGCATTATCCCGTATGCAGGTTGAGTACTTTTACGCAAAGCAGAAATAGACCCTAGAATTGACTAGTCAAATAGCCTTTATTCTTTCATACTTCTTTATAAGAGCTCTTTTGACATATACATCTATGCCCGAAGTGACACATATTTCTGTCACTCCTTACGACAACATTCTTAGGAACAAGGAGGTAGTACACAGTTTTTTCTGTCCCTGTTGCCTTGCATTCAGATGAGCCAAAGGCTAACCACCTCCGCTCTGTCAAATGAACCGAAGGTTAGAACGAGTAGAGTTTCCTGATCCTCCTGACCGATTGACTGATCGATCACGCAACATTGTTGTTGGGTGGAACAAGAACACGCTTCTGAATGTCTATGGCTATTACTAACCCGACAGAGAAATCTGTGTCCAATGAGCATGAAGGAAGTTCAAAATAAGCGGCATACACTCATACCACGGTCGCGTATTGCCCACGCAACCTTGTTGGTTGTGTGTCTCAGTTGCGTCATCGCATTCTTTATGAGTCCTTTTTCTCCGATTCACGCAGATTCTTCGGCTCCTGCATGGAATGGAAATTACGTCTCTTATAATGTAGGCGACGTTGTTAGCTATAATGGTAACACGTATGTATGCACCACAGCTCATACATCCGAGCCTAACTGGGACCCGGCTGATAGTACTGATTTATGGCAGCCACAAACCAGCGGTGCACCGGTTACAAACCCGACACCGGCACCACCGGCACCGGCACCACCGGCGGCACCACCGGCAGCGGCAGCCGCACCGCCTAGCGGGATGACTTCTGTTGCAGTGACCATCTATACAGACATTGGCTATATGGCAGACGGTAATCAGACTTACCAGGGAGCTTGTTCGGTCTGGACTCCGCAATTTCCATTTGGCACAACGTTCAATCTCTATTACCCTAATGATCTCAGCCAGGTGGTATTTAGTTGTACCGCCGAAGATACTGGTGTCCATATCTGCCAAAACGATGTTGACGTTGCGCTGCCAGGACAAGTTCAAGAAGCCATCCAGTTCGGCGTCCAAACCATGGAACTGCAGACCACAGGATTTAACCAGACTGTGGCTAATGAAGCAGCAGCAAACCATGCGACTAGCCAGGGATGTGAGGGAGGTTCAACGCATTAATACCCTTTGAGGAAACAACCCGGTTGCTTACCTACTCGGCAAGACTTGCGTAATAGCATCACAGATATCTTCTGGTGCAATGCGATTAATCAGAGCAGTGTTGCCCCAGGTCACAGCGGCAACCAGTTGTTGATAGCTAAAAGGGTTAGGCTCTAGCGTCACCCCGTGATGCCAGAGACTCGATGACCAGATATGCTGCGCGTAGATATTGCCTGGTAGGTAGATAGTTACGGTGGGTATGCCTAGCGCACCAGCGATATGGCTCCCACCGGTATCATCAGAGAGCGCCAGCGCAGCATGACTGGTCAAGAGCGCCAGATCTCGCAACGAGGAGGTACTGCGCACCAGGACACGCGTATTGCCATTGACACCGGTAAAATCTTGTAACCACTCTGCCATGTCCGCTTTTTTGAAACCCTCCGGCAGATCAGCATCGGGACCACAGGCGAGCAAGAAATCGATTTTTTGACCAGGATCGTGAGCAGCTACGTAGGTACAAAATAGTTGCAAAACCTCGTCCCAGCGCTCATAGCATTTCGCCAATACGACCGATTGGAAGAAGCACATGATCTGCAAAGCTGCTGGATCAAGCGCAAAATCGGTAGCTAAAAACTGATAACGCACGTTTTCTGCGTCTGTGAGCAAGATACACGGCTGCACCAACGCACCATCTATGCTAGCAGCAGGCAAAGCAAACAGGTCTTCGATGAAGTCTGCATACCTGCGCACAGGACCCCGTTGAGCATAATCGCGCACAGCCACGCGAAATAGTTGAGTGACGAGGGTCACTTTGCTCATATCCTCTGTAGAGAGCATATCGCCCTCCTCTATCTGAAGTGTAGGTAGACCGTCGTTTGCACCATGAAAATCCAGCACCAGTATATGCTGATTGATAACCTCACTTACGAGAGTTGCCTGGATACTTGAAGACTGATCTGAGAATGTAATGGTAATCTCAGGCCAATATTTCTCTTGATAGAGTTGCTCATCAAATAGTGCTGCCAGCCCTGCATCAATAATGATATGTACAAAAGTTCCCACTTTGCCTGCAAAGCTGAGCGCTTGCAGCGTACCCTCTAGTAGAGCTGTGCTCACTACGCCTTCACCCAATCGGCCAGCTTTGCCTCCCAGATGAACAACAACACAATCTGCCTGCAACAGAGCTTCGTGGACAATATGCGTTGTGAGCAATTCGTGCTCAGCTCTGTGATTACGGTCGGATGCCCAGGTCTGCAAAAAGGACATGGAGCAGGTTGTACTGGTTGAATGATGTGCTTCCACGTATGCCTTCCCATTTATTTCGAACGTACCATCACCTGGCAAACGTCACAAAAGGTGTTATCACCTGGCAATATAAGCAGACAAAGCAGCAAAGAAAAAGCAAACCAGAGCGACCAGTTTGATGGCTCCGGTTTGCTTTACCAATGCAACAATGGTTATCTGTGCGCACGAGCGTAGCGTTTGGCGACCTCATCCCAGTTCACCACATTCCACCAGGCGGCAAGATACTCGGGACGACGGTTCTGATATTTCAGATAATAGGCGTGCTCCCATACATCATTGCCCAGCACCGGGAAGCTCCCATCGCTGAGCGGGCTATCCTGGTTAGCCGTTGAGACGACTGCCAGTCCACCGCTCCTATCAACAATCAGCCAGGCCCAGCCAGAGCCAAAGCGCTTGACACCAGCATCGTTAAACGCAGTTTTGAAGGCGTCAAACGAACCAAATTTGGCATTGATGGCGTTTGCCAGTTCGCCAGTAGGCTGTTTGCTACCGCCGGGAGTCATAATTTCCCAGAACATCGTATGGTTAGAATGACCACCACCATTGTTACGTACAGCAGTACGGGCGCTCTCTGGCACCTCGTTGAGGCGGCGAAGCACTTCATCCACAGCTAGATTGGCGAAAGGATGTCCCTGTAAAGCGTTATTCAAGTTAGTAACATAGGCTTGATGATGTTTGTCATGATGCAAGTGCATCGTCTCAGTATCGATGTACGGCTCAAGCGCAGCATAGTCGTAGGGCAACGCAGGAACTTCAAAAGCCATTGTAAATACTCCTTCATAACTCATATAGTAGCGAGTTGCCTCCCTTGCGTCTTGTCTAGCGGAGTAGCAAACTCACTAAGATCGAAACATCTTCAGGTATAGCGTTCTTGAGAGGACACTATCCCCACGATTAGTTGTATGCGATGAAGCATGACAATGTCAAGCAGAAGCGTAAATCTGTATCAAAAAGGCTGGACAGTTGCTTGTTTTCGCCGCTCCATGTAGTCAGTATAGCTCAATGGAGCAAGGTATGGCCTGTCCTTTGTGCCAGATTTCTATAGATTATTGATAATACCCATAGGCATTCAGAAACGCCACTCTCGTGGCTAGCACTGTGCTGCGGCACATTGCTCATCTGAATGCAAGGCAATATAGCTATCGGATAGCATGAAGATGTATCAAGATAGATTGTACACAACGACATTTACTGATGAACGTGCGCGAAGATATTACTTGCGTCGGGAAGCAAGCCAAAATTATTCACGTTGAAGGGCCAGTAGATGGCAATGGCCTTGCCGAGGATGTTGCTACGTGGTACAAGACCCCACACGCGCGAGTCTGAGCTATTACCTCGATTGTCTCCCATCACGAAATATTGGTTCGGGCCGATAATATGCTTGATAATTGGAGCATAAGGATTATCTGCATCAGCTTTGTTGACGTATGTTTCGTGCAAGGTAATATCATCGACAATCACCTTCTGACCGACGATGCTGATGATGTCACCAGGAGTAGCAATAATGCGCTTGACAAAAGTTTCTCGTCGGTTCAGAGGATTTTGAAACACAATCACGTCTCCGCGGGCTGGTGGTTGAAAGAAGTAGGCAGCTTTATTGATCATAATGAACTCCTGATCATGGAGTGTCGGTTCCATGCTATGACCCAGGATATGAAAATCCTGGAACGGCACCTGCATGAGCAGGAGCAGTATGAGTATCAGCGTCATTGATGCTGAAATTCGGCGTAGTGATGGGCGTCGTCGCATAGCACGCACTTCCTGGTTCACGTTCCATTCCTCCCAACAGCTATGGTGATTGATCATGTCATCGGGACGAGAGCAGCATCCTGCGGTTTGATCCTGCTCGTCCGCTTGCAGTTATTTTTCCTCAATCGGCGCTGGCAATGTAAAATCAGGCGGAGTTTTCCCTTTCCGTCCGGCAGCTTCAGCTTTCAGACGCTCGACAGCTTCGTAGGGAACGTAGCGACCGCCCAATGGCGTTGGATGGATGCCTGGTCCGTGGTAGTCGCTACCACCGGTAGGAATGAGTTGATACTCGTCGGCAAGGTGGCGAATTTGCTGTTCTTCTTCAGTTGTGTAAGAACCATAGTATGTCTCTACGCCTACCAGACCAGCGACGCGTAATGCTGGCAGCCAGTTGCGTAGTTCGGTCAGCCCCGGTAATCCGATGGGATGAGCAATGACCGGCAAGCCATTAGCACTGGCAATCAAGCGAATGGCATCTTCTGGCATGAGCTTATAGCGCGGCACGTAGGCCGGGCAGCCAGTACCGATATATTTCTCAAATGCTTCCCCGTTACTCTGCACATAGCCTGCTTCCAACAGCGCCTTAGCGATATGCGGACGACCGACTGCCCCCTGTGCTATCTCGCGAACACGCTCCCATGAGATGTGAACACCCTGCTCGTTGAGCCGTTCTACCATGCGCTGTCCTCGTAACACCCGAGCATCTCGTAGCACTTGTAATATGTTTTGAAATGCCGGACGTTGATACTCAAGAAAGTAGCCCAGTACATGGATTTCGTCTTTGCCCACGTCGGTGTTCAACTCGACGCCTGGAATGAAATCGATACTTAGTTGTTGAGCTGCTGTTGCTGCTTCCTCAATACCCCCTGTGGTGTCGTGATCGGTCAATGCCAGTGCTTGTAAGCCTGCCTCGTGGGCAAGTTGCAACAATCTAGCTGGTGAGTAGATACCATCAGAAGCGGTAGAATGTGTATGAAGATCAACAAAATTAGCCATGTTGTGCTCTGTTTCCCCTTGAGACGAACCAGATGAACGTAGTGATAACGGAAGTCATAACGTTCACCGGGTTTGTATACTATGCCATTCAGCGGCTAGCGAGCGTAATCAACGGCGCGCGTTTCGCGCACGACGCAAACCTTAATCTGCCCTGGATAATCAAGGCTCTCCTCAATCCTATGCGCAATATCGCTAGCCAGCCGCGAAGCCGTGTATTCATCGATCTCCTCTGGCTTGACGATAATGCGCACCTCGCGTCCAGCCTGGATGGCGAAGGATTTCTCTACACCGGTAAATGAGTTCGCGATACGTTCCAGTGCCTCTAAACGTTTAATATAGAGGTCTATCGTTTCGCGCCTGGCTCCGGGTCTGGCTGCCGAGATTGCATCTGCTGCCTGTACGACAGCTGATTTCAATGACTGAGGTTCAGTTTCGGACGCGTGATGAGCGACAATAGCATGGATAACTCTTGGTGATTTGCCGAATCTGCGTGCCACTTCTCCACCGATGATCGCATGGGGTCCTTCGACCTCCTGGTCAATAGCTTTGCCCATATCATGGAGCAGCGCGGCGGTCTTGCAGATGGTAACATCTGCGCCTAGCTCGTGTGCGATTGTGGCGGCCAGAATAGATACTTCGACGGAATGGGCCAGCACGTTCTGCCCATAGCTGGTACGAAAATGTAATCGCCCAAGGATCTTGAGCAATTCTGGTTGGAAGCCATGGACATTCGCTTCGAGCGCGGCATTTTCGCCCGCTTCGCGTACGATGATGTCAACCTCCTGACGTGCTTTGGCAACAACATCTTCAATACGTGCAGGATGAATACGTCCATCCAGGATTAACTTTGTCAATGCAACACGAGCAACTTCGCGCCGTACTGGATCGAAGCCAGAGAGAATCACGGCTTCCGGCGTATCATCGATGATCAGATCAACGCCCGTTGCAGCCTCCAGTGCGCGGATATTGCGACCTTCGCGACCAATGATGCGTCCTTTCATCTCGTCGTTGGGTAGTGGCACAACTGAGACAACTGCTTCAGCAACTTGATCGGATGCACAGCGTTGAATCGCCAGGGTGATGATCTCGCGTGCACGCGCATCGGCCTCTTCTCGCACTTGCTCTTCGATCCTGCGCACGCGCTGTGCGGCCTCTTTGCGTACTTGACTTTCGATGTGCTCTAACAGCAGATCTTTCGCTTGCTCCTCAGTGAGTTGCGCGATGTGCTCAAGCTCAGCCAACTGCTGTTGCTTGATGGCTTCAATTTCATCATGAGCCTGCTCCAAGGCGCGCTCTTTGTTATTCAGCTTGTGCTCACGCTGTTCCAGGGTATCAATCTTTCTTTCGAGGTTTTCCTCCTTTTGTTGTATACGGCGTTCCTGACGTTGCAATTCCGCGCGGCGTTCGGCATTTTCGTGCTCGATACTCGTGCGAAAGCGAGCTGTTTCGTCGTAGGCATCACGTAATGCTTCGTTTTGTTGCTCCTGGGCAAGCATAAGACGTTGCTCACTGGCTTCCTTTTGCGCGCGCAGGTTCTCCTCAAATCGTACTTTATTGCGCGTCGACCCTATGTAATATCCGGCAAAAAGAGCGATAATAGCTCCCAGGGGTATTGCGATAATGAGGGCTACGACGATGATGATATTTGACACGTCGACTTACCTCCAATGTAAGGCGAACAGGCCTGATAAAGGCTCGAAAATGACAACAAATGACAACATATGGATTATATATGTTTGCACTCGCTGGGCAATGTGCAAAAGTGTACTATGCGCCAAGCATACTATATAAGAGTGTTAACAATACGTCAAGAAGAAAAATGGGAAACGGCTCAAAATATAGAGCAGGAATGTTTATCTGATGAGGTTTTTGGACAGCTATTTTGCAGAGAGGTGCGCTCTATCCAGCAGCGAACTGATGTGTTGTTACTAGACTAAAAGCTCCAGTGGTCTGTAAATAGCTGCAATACCAGAAATGTGAGTATGGGCAGCACAATCAGCAGATAGCTGTAGTGGAACCAGGAACGCCGTCCGATCTTTGCCAGTAGTATAAAAACGACAAAAACGGTCAAAATATTATATTGTATGGCAGGTAAGGGATCATACGCAGAGTAAATCCCTGCAGGTAGATTAGGCAGGAATAACGTGTAGACAAGGACGAGCAGTCCAAATAAGGGGAACGCCCATTGACTTTTGTCCAATTGCAGTGGACCGACGTAGCATAGCACAAGCGCCGTACAGAAAAGAGCAAGGATCAATAGCTCTACAAGACTATGGGTCGCTGCGAAGGTGTATATCCCTCCACTCAGCATGTTATGGATAGCTGTGAACACAGCGCTCCAGGGAGTGCTCAGAAGTGCGCCTCCTTGCGGATGAAGAAAGGCCAATGCATCGTGAAATTTCTTTTCCAGCGTATACATATAGATGCCAAGACCCAACGGAATCAGCAGTGCAGCCAGCATGGGCATGAGTAAGCGCAGCGTTTGCGTGATCTGCTTAGCTTGCCATGTCAAGCGCAGTTCGGTTCTGTTCTGACCCAGGAATTCATACAGGAAGACGACAAATAATAGAAAACCTGATGCATGCGTCAGAGCCGCCAATCCCCCAAAAAGCCCCGCCAGCCACCATGAACCTTGTCGCAGTGTATAGAAGCAAAGCAGAATGAAGAGGAGGAACAGAGAGACATCATACGCAGTAAAGAAGAACAGCGAAGTGGGAAAAATCGCCAGATAGAGGATGCTGCGCCGCGCGGTTTCAGTATCAAATTCTTGCTCTGCCAGCCGAAAGAAAACAATCAATGTAGCGAGAAACGCTAGATTAGCGATGAGCATGCCAACCAGCAGCGCATCCTGGTGTGTAAGCGCACTGACTGTATGGACAACTGCTGGATATAACGGAAAGAAGCCAGTATCGCTCTGATCCAGGTAACTTTGTGTGGCGATAGTCAGATAATGAGTGGCGTCCCAATGGTACCAGCTATACAATACGCTCTTAAATGTTAAGGCAAACGATGAATAGTTGGGAACATTGAAAAGAACTCCCCCCAGATATGTCAGCATGAGCATGAGCAGGCGCGTGATAAGAAAGATAGGCAGGACTGCTAGTGTTGTTTTCCACCAGGGTTCAACAATTTTGTGCCAATCCTGTAATATTCCATGAAGGGGAGCGGTCTCTTCTGTCGACGTGAGCGATTGATTGCGTGCTTGCATACTAGCTACCTTGCCTCTCTCTCTTCTTTGTGAGGCAGAGTATACATGAATAAGCTGAAATGGTCAATTGACTATGCACCGAGATACGCTCATATATAAGTTTCGGTTTATCAGCACCAATTGTTTTGTTTACCAACGTTAACGTTGATAACGACATTAGTAATCAGGCGGCTCATTATTGAAGCCCGCAGCGATATCTACCACCCTGTTTGCCTCCACCTGAATCTTTTTTACTGCTGATCTAGCATCATCATGTTCTGTTTCTAAGGCTTCTAACGCTTCCCTTGTAGAAGACAAAAGCCCTGTGCTCTTTACCATTTTGTTTAGATAATTCTGCTCCACAAAGTTCTTTGCACGTTCCTCTGCATTCTGTTGAACTTCGGAGTATTTCAAGGGACTTGAGGATCTGGCATTTTCCACTAAATCCTCCGCAAAAAATTCGGAAGTTATTATATCAAGTGCTTTGTTGTTTATATTATTAAATATTTCGTCTTCTCTCCTTTTTATTACTTTTTTTATTGCATATCTTACTATTTTAGCATGTTGTTCATTAATGCGTTCACCTCTTGGAACTCCATCTAATTCAGCATTCACTTGTCTTTGTGTTGCAACCTTTATATCATCATTCCTTCTTATCGCAGATTCAACCGCCTCATTCTGTTCTTCACGGTAATGCTCTAGCAATTCTGATCTCAATATAGGCGTTTCAGAACGACCTTCACGAGCTTCATATGCTCGTTGCTGTTCCATGAGGTCATTTAGAGAAAGACCAGATCGTGCTCCATCATCTGTCCCGAGATGCTCTGTTACACGAGATGGACCTGCACCGGCATCCTGAAAAGCTTCATATGCTCGTTGTTGTGCCTGGAGGTCCTCTGGAGAAAGTTCTAGTTGTCGTGCTATGTCATCAAGGCCTGTTCTAGCGTCCTGAAGAGCTTTATATGCTTGTCGTTGTTCCAGGAGGTCCTCTGAAGAAAGATCCAGTTGTTGCATTAGATCACTAAGGCCTTTCTCCGTGTTACCTAACCCGGAATACTCTGTTAAACGAGATGAACTTGGAACGGGAGGATCTGTTAAGGAACGCGGCGGCAACTCACGTTTAGAATCATCGAGATTCCGACCTGGTTGGCGAGGACCCATTGGTCTCTTTGGATCTGCATCCAGTTGGTGCGGATTAAATTCACCTGATGGCCGATTACCAGACCCATCTGGAGGATGACCCTCCCGCATATCAGATCCATCACTTGAAGAACCTGCCAGAGAAGCTCTCATTTGTCGCATTTGACGTAGCCGCTGCTGGAGTGTCGATGGCCGATCACCGGAATCACCTGATATATCGGAGCCACCACCTGAAGAATTTGTTAAGGAACGCGGCGGTCGCCCACGGCTAGACTCATTAGAGCGAGGTCCCATCCGTCGCCTTCCTAGATTTGCTTGCTCTCGGAGCACGTTAGCACCATCTGATGGCTGATTACCAGACCCATCTGGAAGACCGGATTCATTGCCTTCTAAAGGATGACCTCTACCTGGCATACCAATTTTCTCCGCTATTATAGCAGTATATAACACTAACTAGAGTGCAATAATTGATGCACATTATTGGCTACCTACTAATAGTAGCCTATGGCAGATACAACAAATAGTTCAGCGTGACAGCCCCTTCAGAGACGATATGGGCGTTCAATACCTTTGCCTATTGCGCGGAATTCTTATCCAAGGGTTTCTCTTTCATTCTTGTGTCCATGCTTATCCTGAGCACGCACTCTCTGAGAGAGTGTTTGGTTTCGGCTCAATCCTGACAAAAAGTGCGCGCTCTAAACACTAGCTGAGAGAAGCAGGAGGCGCGATGAACTTTAGCAAAATCATCGAGAGAGTCCGCGATGTCTCTGGTGACTGATGCAGAGTCGGTCGCCTCCCCACCTCCTGCTCCTCGACCTTACAGGAATAAGTGTATTGGTTAACGTATGTATTGACAAGTACGCACAATTTTGTGGCATAGTATCAAAAATGATACCACATCAGGCCCGTTTTACCCCTTCCGCATAGTATCCCACCGAAGGAAATAAGGACAATTTTCTATGTTCACCGTACGAGAAGAATTGGTCAAACGGTGCCATCATGGTCTCTTCCAGGAATCTTCTGGCTATAGTATTATTAATACAGGAAATTTAGCTTGCTGTCACTTGAAATCTAAAGGAGGAATAGCCGTGAGTTTATCGAACGTTCCACTGCGTCCGACGCATGTCGTTACCAGTTTCCTGGAACGTACAGATGAAAAAACGCCTGCTATACTACTTGTTCGACGGAGTCAGCGTGTGGGAAGCTATCATGGGCACTGGGCAGGCATAAGTGGCTTCGTGGAACAAAATGTGACACCGGATGAGCAGGCGTTTACAGAAATTCGTGAGGAGACTGGCTTGCAGCATGATCAGGTACGTATACTCAAGCAAGGAAAGGTCGTTGAGCACGTTGATGAAGGGTTGGGACGGCACTTCTACATCCATCCCTTTCTCTTCAAGGTGTTGACTCCCGAACAGATTCAGACTGATTGGGAAGCAACTGAGATGCGCTGGGTTGATCCTGCTGCCTTGCACGATTATACGACGGTACCTAAATTGCAAGAGGCATATGCTTCGGCCATATCTGGCGAGCCGGTGGCTGATAGCCTTTGAAAAAATGGCCTGGCGATGTGAAATACCCACAGACATTCAGAAACGCAACTCTCGTTGCTAGAAATATGCTGTGGCATATTTCTCATCTGAATGCAAGGCAACAAAACATCCAGACGCTAAGCCCTCGTGTGAGCAGGAAAAGAGTCGGGGGCAGCAACTCGTCATTCCATTGTGCCCCCGTAGTCGTGCTGCTTTTACTTGCCTTTAAACTGAGCTTTTCGCTTCTCAATAAAGGCCCGCATGCCTTCACGCATATCTTCTGTGGCAAAGAGCAAGAAGAAGTTTTTGCGCTCACTATCTAGTCCTTCGCTCAATGAGGTTTCGAACGCTGTCAGTACGGCTTCTTTCGCCAGGCGAACTGCGATGGGAGGCTGTGCAGCCACCGTCCTCGCCAGCTTGAGTGCTTCGGTGAGATGTTCACCTTTGGGCACAACGTGATTGACTAATCCCAGGCTTGCCAGTTCTTGCGCGCTCACTGGTATGCCAGTGAGCACCATCTCCATGGTCCGATATTTGCCTAAGGTGCGAGCCAGACGTTGTGTGCCACCTGCGCCAGGTATCACACCGATATTGATCTCTGGTTGTCCGAAGCGCGCATTCTCGGAAGCAATTATCATATCGCAGTGCATCACCAGTTCGCATCCGCCGCCCAGTGCATAGCCATTGACGGCAGCAATCATTGGTGTACGAATACGTCGAATGCGCTCCCAGGACTCAAAGCCGCCCGTCAGCATATCGATGGGTGACTTATCCGCCATCTCTTTAATATCTGCACCCGCAGCGAATGCCTTCTCGCCAGTTCCGGTGATGATGATACAGCCAACCGCCTCATTGCGGTCAAACTCCTCTAGTGCGTTAGCTAGTTCGCCGACGAGCTGAAAATTGAGCGCATTCAGCTCCTTTGGTCGGTTCAGCGTCACAATGCCCACACGCTCGTTCTGCTCGACAAGGATGTATTGGTAATCTTTCATGCTGCTCCTTTACATGCATATATGCTCATTTATAACTCTTCAGGTCCAGCGCAAACCCGCAAGGGATCGTCTCTACGCGATTCACGTTTTAGCTAGCTCGAAGAGTTACGAAATCTTAACCACGAAGCTCCTGGAACATGTAGCAACTAAGACTTATGGTTCTTCTACACGAAACTCCTTACGCCAATTTTTGCTAACTATTCAGGTCTGCTGGAGGTCGGCAGAGGCAAGCCCCGCCGCTACGCCATGGTGCGTCCCATCGGCCTGAACCCCGCGTAGCGACAATCCCTTGTGGTTGTCGTTTCCGACCTGAATAGTTACAATTTTTGTAAGAAGCGTACGACTGTCCGAATGCCATTATAGAATTGGTCGAGTGAATATTTCTCATTTGGTGCGTGCAAATTATCATCGGGCAGACCAAAACCCATCAGCACGACCGGTACCTGCAAGATCTCATGAAATAGTGCCGCGATGGGAATCGAACCACCTTCACGCAAGAAAACTGGGGATTTTCCGTAGACTTCCTGCAAGGCTTCAGCGGCTGCTTGCATTGGCGGAGTATCGGGCGAGACCAGCACGCCCTCGCCGCCGTGTACGGACTGGACTTTCACGGTTACGTTTGCTGGTGCTGCCTCGTGTACAGCTTGCTCAAATAATCTAAACACCTCTGCTGATTGTAAATCTGGTGGGAGACGCAGGCTAATCTTGGCTTTGGCTGAAGCTGGAATAACTGTTTTTGCGCCTTCACCGACGAAGCCGCCGCTGATGCCGTGAACTTCTAAGGTGGGACGTGCCGAGGCGCGTTCGAGTGCTGGATATTCCTGCTCCCCTGATAGCTGCGAGACGCCCATTTCATCACGTAGCGCTTTGCTCATATGCAGCGGATCTTCATGCCAGAATTGTTCCTCTGCGCGCGTTGGTTTGCGTAGTTTGTCGTAAAGTCCAGGAATATGTATATGTCCGTCAGCATCCTTTAGACGGCTGATAATAATCGCCAGGGCATGCAGTGGATTGGGTGCAACCCCTCCATAGGTACCCGAGTGGAGGTCCTGCCTGGCACCCTGTACTTCAACCTCTGTATAGATGAGGCCGCGTAGGCCATAGATCAGGGCTGGAATATCTTTCGCTGGCATATGGGTGTCACAGATAAAGGCGGCATCACAGCCCAGACGCTCTGGGTGGTCTTTGACGTATTGCTCAATTGATACGCCACCTTCTTCCTCTTCTCCTTCGAGCAGCACTTTTACATTGATGGGCAAAGCTCCGTCGACGTTGACGAGCGTTTCAAGCGCTTTGAGGATCACCATCACCTGTCCCTTATCGTCTGCTGCACCACGGCTGTAGAGGTTGCCATTGCGCTCTGTTGGCTCGAACGGGGGCGATTCCCATAGCTCAATCGGATCGACTGGCTGGACGTCATAGTGCCCATAGACCAACAAAGTTGCTTTGCCGCTGGCCTTAAGCCATTCTGCATAGACCAGGGGATGCCTGGCAGTCTGGATCAATGCGGCCTGCTCGAAGCCTATATGTTTGAGTTGCTCAACAGCATATGCCGCTGCCCTCTTTACATCTTCTGCATACTCTGGCTGCGTGCTGATACTGGGAATACGCAGCCAATCTTTAAGTTCGTCGAGGAAGCGTTGCTTATTTTCTGCAATGTATGTTTCTTGCCGGGTCATATGCGGTCCTTTCTTTACTGTGTCATTGTGAGTTATGGTAGCAGGAGAAACGAGGAATGTCCAGTGGGTATAGGTGTATATCAGAACCCTTTCTTTTCGTCCCTCATTTCCCCTGTTATAAATGTGCACTGACCTCTATAATAATAATAACGCAAATGTATATTTGTTCTTTGCTAATTTTCAATAGATTTCAAAGAGCAACTATATAAATATTGGCTTGATACTATCAGATATGGCCCATATGATTACAATTTCTTGCTATATTGGTAGTAGCACCAATTGCAAATCAAGGAGTAAAATGTGCAAAAGAAAAGCCCTAAGCCCTTCGTTTTATTAAGTTTACTCGTGTCAGTCGTGCTCTCGATAACATTTACAGGGGTCGTAGCGGCCCATGGAGCCAGCACACCATTGCAATACGTAGCGCTGGGAGACTCATTGCCCTTTGGTTATCAACCAAATAATGACTTTACCCATGGCTACACAACTGATCTTTTCCAGGCTCTTCAAGCCCATAATAATTATAGTACTCTCGTTAACCTGAGTTGTACTGATGATACCACTACAACCTTTATCAATGGCGATCCACAGGCTCTCAATAGTAAGCGTGGCTGTTTGGTTCCGCAGGTGCAAAGTTCTAATCAACTCTCTGCCGCTGTAGCCTATATACAGCAACATGCGAGCGCAACAGGACTTGTGACATTACAGATTGGCGTTGACAATTTTTTGAACAATGGTGCGATTAACTCTGCCAACTGTGCGGTCGATACAGCTATATTTAATATAGAACTAGTTATAGTTGATCAGGATCTGACGAAAACGATCTTGCCACAATTAAAGCAAGCACTCAGTGCTGCTCCAGCTCATCAGGCCCAACTGGCTCTGATTGGGTATTACAACCCGCTCCAGCAGCTCTGTCCCAACACTGAAGCTTATCTTAGGACATTCAATCGGCACTTAGAGCAAGATGCAAGAGGCTTCGCGTCCTTTGTCCCCATCGATAGACTCTTTACTAAGGCGAATCTGTGCCAGACAACCTGGATTTGCACCGCTGGTAATATTCACCCGACCGATCAGGGTTATACCTTGATTGCTGATCGCATCTATCGACTCCTTTTTCTTTATCATCGTGACTCCAACCAATCCAATTGGTTTACCGCGGTGTCAGGCATTTTTTCTTCTTGCTTGTCAAAATTGTGAAGTTAGAATGCATTTTGAGCACTAATCACAGCTCCTTATCGGAAATGCCGGAGACCCTGTACCAGGAATAACTGGTACACAAATGCTAGCCGCCATGTTAACGTGGCGGCTATTTTTTTAGCCTATCTTCCCGGAATCTAGGGATCAAAAGAGTGCGATTTGTAGTGACCGTGCTAAAAAAATACATGCTAGCTCATCGGCCTTTAACTGTGTTATAATGCGCCAGGAACACTCGTTCTTATTGATCGAACATTGTTGTATCGCTGTGGATGGGGGGAGTAGATACTTTATGTCCATACGCCAACTTGCACCCGATGTGGCCGCTAAAATTGCTGCCGGTGAAGTGGTCGAGCGACCGGCTTCTGTAGTCAAAGAATTGATAGAAAATAGTATTGATGCCGGTGCAACGCAGATCCGCATAGATCTGGTGCATGGCGGCTTGCAGCTTATCCGTATCACCGACAATGGCTCTGGTATTCCTGTCGAAGAACTTACCCTGGCTCTAGCTCGTCATGCTACCAGCAAGGTGACACGCATCAATGATCTGGAGCATATCCGCTCACTTGGTTTTCGTGGTGAAGCTCTTGCCAGCATCGCTGCTGTGGCAGAAGTCAATTTGCTGAGTCGGCAGCGCGGTGCTGCTCAAGGTGCGCTGATTAGTGCTAGCGGTGGGCAACTCTCCACAATCACGCTTGCAGCATCTCCAGAGGGAACGACTATCACTGTACGTGATCTTTTTAGCTCGGTGCCTGCGCGCCTCAAGTTCCTCAAGAGCCGCAATACTGAAGTGAGCCACTGTCATCATCTGCTCGAACAATATGCATTAGCCTACCCAGAAATCCATTTTAGCGTCTTCAGTGAAAACCGCCAGATCTTTGCGACGCCTGGGGATGGGCAGCTTTCGAGTGTGTTGGTCGAAGTGTATGGCTTGCCTGTTGTTGAGCAGATGGTACCTATCAGCAGCAGTGAGCGTTCTGCTACTAATGAATATCCGCTTGTCAATGGCTATGTCAGTCGCCCGAGTTGTTACAAGAGTACGCGCCAGTATATCTCCTTCTTTGTCAATCGACGTTGGGTTTTGAGTCGTATGCTCACCGCAGCCGTAGAAGGTGCGTATCATTCGCTGTTGCTGACCGGGCGACATCCTATTGCGGTTGTCAACATTGAACTTGATCCGGCATTGTTAGATGTTAACGTGCATCCTGCCAAGACAGAGATTCGCTTTCTCAAAGAGCGGCGTGTCTTTGCTGCTGTGCTACGCGCTACGCGTGCGGCTCTGTTAGAAGAGCCTGAAGTTCCTCAGTGGCGACCAAAGCAGGAGCAATCCGCTCGTTTTGCCACTTCTGTTTCAAAAACACAGATTACGCATACTGAAGAGAATCTGGATGAAGATATCTTTGCCGATGACGAAACCAATCAGCAGACAGAGACTTCAGCAACGACAGCATCGCATGTAGAGACACAGCAGTCATTCCCCATGGACAGTCCCTGGATTACTGTGACTGAGGAAGAAACGGGCACAAAACCACCCCTGTCATCCCGTTTGTGGCAGAGTCATATACGCCCTTCTGAGCGTAGCCGTGATGATCGCTCTGACTCGCCACCATTCCCAGGCACTCAACGTCGCACGCCAGAGAACGCTCCTGACTATAAGCAACGAGAAGTACAGGATACTGCGCGGTTATCTCACACTGAAACTGCGCCACATAATGAGGCACTGTCATCGGCTAAGCCTGAAGGTTTGCCACAAAGGCAGGATAGAGAACAGCTTGCACCCACTACTGGAGCGGGTGAAGCGCCGCGCGGGGAGGTGGTTGACACACAGCAAAACCGTCATCTGCCGCGTTTACGTGTGGTTGGACAGGTTGCTCAGAGCTATATTGTTACTGAGAGCAACGATGGCATGTATCTGATCGACCAGCATGCTGCTCACGAGCGCATCTTATTAGAGCGCATGGTGGCAACGTTGAAAGCCCGCACGCCTATGTCACAGCTTCTGCTTACGCCGATCAAGCTTGAACTGGCTCCTCGCGAACTGGAAGCTATTGAGGAACATATGTCACAGCTTGAGCATATTGGCTTCGCCCTGGAGATTGCTGATGATGGTGCACTGGATGTGAAAGCGGTCCCTGGTGTGCTGGTCAAACAGATGAATGTGCGTTCGCTGCACGAACTATTGCTAGATCTGACGGCAGAGGAGAGCCTGGGTCATACGGAAACCTGGGAGGAGCGGGCGCTGGCAAATGTTGCTTGCAAGGCTGCGATCAAAGCAAATTACTTTTTGACCGTCAGTGAAATGCGCGAGATGCTCGAACAGTTGGAGCAGACCAGGGCACCATATAGTTGTTGTCACGGTCGCCCCACAATGGTCCATTTTGACTTATCTACATTGGCGCATGCATTTGAGAGGCGTTAACACATGCTTGTGACTGTGCTGACTTCTGCTGCTCGCTGGCATAGCGAGCATCCTCTGCTCAGCTATCTTGTGCCGAACGAGTTAGAGGCGGAAGTGTGCATTGGGCAGCTCGTGGCTGTACCTTATGGAGAGCGTCTTGTTGAGGGCATTATTTGGGATATGCCAGCGGAGCACGAAGTGCACGCTTTGCTGCTTGAAATTGAAAATGCCGACGAGGGATTGCGTCCCATACGTTCTATTCTGGATCTTGAACCTGCTTTGTTGCCTTATCAAATGGCACTGGCGCAATGGATCGCCGAGTATTACGTAACGCCACTGGCTCAGGTTGCTTTGATGATGCTGCCTCCCGGCCTGGTACAGCGTTCGCGTTTCGTCTTGCGCCTGACCGAAAGTGATCCGCTGGTGGTAGATGCCGCTATGCAAGACACATCTTTGCAGTTGCGCGCATTGATCGGTCTGTTGCTCTCGGAAGGTGAAATCAACGTTGAGCGCCTGAAAGAGATGCTAGGAGAGAAGCGCGCCAGGGAGATCGTCAAAGAAGCACGCGCACATGAGCTTATTACGCATGAAGCCATTCTGGACACTCCGCGTGCAAAAGCTCGTGTAAAGCGTGTTGTACGCATCGTCGCATCCGGGAAGACACTGGAGGCGTGGCGACACAAGCACGAGGCTATAGTACAACATGCTCTGATGGCCGCTGAACCTGTTAGTCTGGCTCCTGACAATGTGCTGCGACGTCCTGCACAAGGTAAAAAGGGTCACGAGCTGATCAGCCCGTGGACCAGTTCAGCGACGCTGACACTTACGGCGCAGGATAAAGAGAGTCTCCTGGCACAGCACAGGCTAGCGGCTATCGATCTATTACAACAGAGTACCGGATTGAGCACACCCTGGACGCCGCATGCGCTCTGTCGTGCCAGTGGGCTGACTGCAGCACAGTTACAGCAACTGGTGCGAGACGATATTATCCGTATCGAGGAGTCTGAAGTACGACGAGATCCCTTAGCGGGACGTAACCCGCTTGCCAGTGTCCCGCTGCAGCTCACAACGGACCAGCAATGGGCGCTAGATTGTATTGTTGGGGATGATTATCAACCACAACCGATACTCCTGCATGGCGTAACTGGTAGTGGCAAAACCGAGGTCTACCTCCAGGCACTGGCGAAGATTATCGCGCAAGGCAAGCGTGGTATAGTCCTGGTGCCGGAGATAGCGCTCACCACACAGGCCGTATTGCGTGTTGCGGGACGTTTCCCTAATCGTGTGGCGATCATGCATGGGGAGCTTGGGACTGGTGAGCGCTATGATGAGTGGCGACGTATCCGTGCTGGCGAGATCGACGTAGTGATTGGTTCGCGCTCCGCTCTCTTTGCGCCTGTACCTGACCTGGGCATTATTATTGTGGATGAAGAGCATGAAGCCGCTTATAAACAAAACGAGCGCAGGCCGACCTATCACGCTCGTGATGCTGCGCTTGCCCTGGGCACGATCTTGCATATTCCGGTCGTGTTAGGAAGTGCGACGCCAGCCGTCGAAAGCTTCTATAGGGCGATGCAGAACGACTACCGTATTGTCGAGTTACCGAGTCGTATCGGTGCATCTTTGCCGCCTGTAGAGATTGTGGACCTGCGTACCGAACTGCATGAGGGCAATACCAGTATTATCAGTCGTCGTTTATTCGCAGAACTTGAGCGCGTTTTACAGCAGAAGCAGCAGGCCATCCTCTTTCTCAACCGGCGTGGAGCGGCAAGTTGTGTGCTCTGCCGCGATTGTGGCTATGTGGCTATGTGTGATCGCTGTGACATTCCCTTCACATATCATTCAACTGAACGTATTTTGCTCTGCCATTATTGTGGACAGCGCAGCAAAGTGCTACATTTTTGTCCCAATTGTAAAAGTTCGGGCATGCGCTACTTTGGTCTGGGGACTGAGAAAGTGCAAGATACCATTCAGCGCAGTTTCCCCACGGCACGCCTCTTGCGCTGGGACCGCGATACGGCGCGCAATCGCCGTGCTCACGAGCAACTATTAGATCGTTTCGCCAATCGCGAAGCCGACATACTCATCGGTACACAAATGATCGCCAAGGGATTGGACCTGCCGGGTGTCACACTGGTTGGTGTTGTTTCTGCAGATATTGCGCTCAACCTGCCCGACTATGCTGCCCCTGAGCGTGCATTCACGTTGTTAACACAAGTTGCCGGGCGCGCTGGTCGTGGTGCGGAGCCTGGCCGCGTCATAGTGCAAACCTTCAGTCCGCAACATTTTTGTATTGATAGTGCTTCGCGCCATGATTATCACGAATTCTACGCTACAGAGATTGAGACGCGTCGTCGTTACGGCTATCCGCCTTTCCGGCGTTTCGTCAAGTTTACCTATGGTCATGAAAATCGTCATCGTTGCCAGAACGAAGCTTTGTTGCTTTATGAACGCCTCTATGAGTGGATAGAGCGCCTGGCGATGGTCGATACGGACATTGTAGGACCGGCTCCCGCACTCATGGAGCGTCTGCGGGGCAAATATCACTGGCAAATGATTGTGCGTGGCCCTGATCTACATCGTCTGCTGCGCGTAATTGATGCTCCTGGCTGGGAGATCGATATTGACCCCGTGAGTACGCTGTGAACAGATAGTGGTCACTTCCCAGATACCGTTATAGAGGATGGTGTCAGCACCGCAGCCGTACTACGAACATTGACCAGATCGAAGGTGTTTTCTGCATCAAGAAATGCAGATCTACTGGTCGCTTTGTGGTCGCTTTCAGGTCTCGCACTACGATTCTATAAAATCACGTAATACTGGCATCACAGTTGCAGCATGTGTATAGAAAACGGCGTGCGTGCCACCTTTGATCGCGAGCAAGCGTGCGTTGGGAACTTTACTGACGAGCAATCTGGCATCAGCAAATGGCACATCGCCGTCTGCTGTCCCATGTATCGCCAATGTTGGTGCAGTAATCTTCTCCAAGGGATATAAGTCTACCCTTGCAAATTCATTGATATCATTATCATAACCAGCTTTTCGCAGCTTATTTAGCGTTTGGGAGCGCAAAAAATCTGTAGCAACCGGAGCATTTGGAGCTAGCCGAGCAAACGGTAAAATAAGATACAAAATAGGATCAAATGCCACTATACGATTGTAGATACCTCTATACAAGCGTTTGAGCGGATGCCAGGCTTGCTCTGAGTAGCGTTGTACAACGCCACTAATCATGACTAATTTGCGGCAACGTTCTGGATAGCGCAGGGCAAATTGTAAAGCTGATGGACCGCCGCCGGAAATACCTATGATCGTTGTTTGTTGGATATTGAGTGCATCCAGGAGCGCTGCATAGAGATCCGCTTGCTCTAGCGGCGTTTTGCCTGTTGCCAATGGGGTGCGCAGATAGCCGGGCCGCGATAGCGCAATAAAGGTAAAGTGATGGCTCCCAATTAATCTGGCGAATGCGCATCCTTGATCATAACCGCCGGGAGTGCCATGGACGACCAGCACCACTGGTCCCTGCCCAACCTTCTGATATTCCACAGGACCCAATGCTGTTTCAATGATCTGGCTGCTACTTTCCAGGTGAGCAAGCTCTCTGTATTTCCATGCTTTATAGGCCCAGATGTATTTTACTGCACTAGTGGTTGTTGCTGCACAAACTATAGCAGCCACTAGTTGCTTCAATTTCATACGCTACCTTGATATTCGTTCCAATGTCCACAACCGCTAAACCTATCTCTATAATAATACAGGGTAGTTATAGAAAAGTTGTATCTTTTTGAGGTTTTCCGGCTGCTGCTTATGTCATTCTATACGTATCTCCTCTGGACTGACTGCGTGTCACTAGCAGATGATGGCCTCTACTCGCTCTATGATAGAATAGTATCAATGGGAATACTTTTAGGGCTGCTAGCGGCCATCTTTTGGGGGACAGGCGATTTCTGTGCACGTTACGCCACTCAACATATTGGCACATACCGCACACTATTTTTTATGCAATTTATCGGTTTTGCTGGCCTTAGTATCTATCTATTAGCAATGGGCCAATTGCAGCATTTACTTACCAGTACATCCTGGCAGCCCTGGTTGTGGGCATTATGTGCCGCTTTACTGACTATCGTCAGCTCTCTGGCCCTCTATCGCGCCTTTGAAATTGGCACGTTGACGCTTGTCTCTCCAATCACTTCAAGTTATGCAGCGGTTACTGCGTTGCTTGCGTTCCTGAGCGGCGAAGTATTGACGCGTGTGCACAGTATTGCGCTCTGGCTAGTTTTGTGTGGCATTGTGATCGCATCCACACCACTAACGCAGGCCGCTCACACAGGGAAAGTCGCGCTGGTATTTCCATGGCATGCCAGCTCATTGCGAGGTATTGGTTGGGCGTTAGTTGCCTCACTCGGGTATGGCATAACATGCTGGATGCTAGCTTTTCATGTAACACCCCTGCTGGGTGGTATTGTACCGGTCTGGCTCATTCGTGGCACAACGCCTTGCGTACTCGCCGTCTGCATGCCTTTAACGCGGCAATCTTTAGTCTGGCCGTCTGGCAATGTCTGGTGGTTTCTGATTGGTGTTGGCGTATTCGATACACTTGCATACATTGCCTACACTTCAGGTTTACTGCAAGGTCAGGTTTCCATTGTCACCATGCTCGCTTCATTATATAGTGCTGTAACTGTATTGTTAGCGTGGATTTTTCTGCGTGAAAAACTGCAGAAGCAGCAGTGGTTGGGGCTTGGGATTATCTTTATAGGTGTTGCGCTGATCAATATATAGGATCATCGCAGCATCAGTTGCTTATGTGGTGCATGTACGTGCTACATCGCCCAAATGCTTGAAAACTGCTATACTTTTATGCATGCAATTTGGCTGCAACTGTGGCACCCTTTATGGTGCTCTATTTTGCTAAAGAGGGAGTCTTACTGCTACACGCAAAGGAGCTATTGTGGCCTTACCTACCGCTGACGAGGTGGCGGCTCTACTGAGTGGCGTATAAGATGGAGCGGTCTTATTCGCGCCTTTTCTCTAACCATTTTTTGATGCTGGCTTCTTTGCCTTGCGTGCCTGGCTCAAAGCGGGAGGCAAACAACGCACCGACTCCACCCACGTATTGGCACGGGTCCGTTCGCTCTCAAATCTGGAATGTGTGGGAGAAAGCCTGCGCGCGGCTCTCGATGATCTGGCAGGTCTGGTTCCTGATTGGTTGATCAAGCAGATCACGCCTGACTGGTTTGATCGGTATAGCCATCGTGTGGAGAACTATCGCTTGCCCAAGGCCGAGAGCCAGCGCACGGCCCTGGCCCAACAAATCGGGGCGGATGGGGTCCATCTCTTCGCCGCTCTCTCGCAAGCCGATGCACCAGCTGAGGCGCGAGACCTGGAAAGTGTGCAAGTGCTCCGACAGGTGTGGCAACAGTACTATGAGGTGTCGGAGGGCAAGGCGAAATGGCGAGCAGGTCCCTCCGAAGCAGACGCAGAGGGTGTGATCCGTTCGCCCTATGATCCGGAGGCCCAAACAGGCAAAAAGCGGGAAACGACGTGGCTGGGGTACAAAGTCCACTTGACGGAAACCTGCGCACAGCCCATGGAGCCACTGTGTCCTCAGTTGATTGTGCAGGTGCAAACGACGGTGGCACCCATTGCGGATGCAGCCATGACGGTCCCCATTCAGGAGCAGTTGGTGAAAGCAGCACTCAAACCGGAGGAGCAGATCGTGGATACGGGCTATGTGGATGCCGACCTGCTGGTGAGCAGTCAGCAAAAAGGGATCACTCTGCTTGGTCCTACGATGCCTGATAGCAGTTGGCAGGCCAAAGCGGGCAAGGGCTTCGATCTGGGGCACTTTTCCATCGATTGGAGCAAGCAGCAGGCTACCTGCCCCCAAGGGCAAACCAGTGCTCGTATGAGTCAGGCTGCTGAGCGCATGGAGATCGTGTTTGCCTCTGAGACCTGTGCTGCCTGTCCCGTGCGCCAGGACTGCACGCGCTCCCAGACAACTGGACGGGTCCTGCATCTGCGCCCTCAAGCTGCTCATGAAGCCTTACAGGCGCGACGGCTGGCAGAGCAAACGCCCGAGTTTCGTCAGCAGTATGCCTTGCGTTCGGGCATTGAGGGCACGCTTTCTCAGGGCGTGCGGGCAATGGGTTTGCGACGATCTCGCTATGATGGACTAGCCAGAACCCATGTGCAACACATCTTAACGGCTGTGGCCGTCAATCTGGTACGTATTGATGCCGTCCTGACGAACATCCCTCGCGGCAAGACCCGCCGGTCCCACTTTGCCCAGTTGGCATCAATAGCGGCTTTCCCAGTTGGGGCCTGACGCTCATTCGATTTGGAGTCGCATTCGTCAACAGAGTCTTTTAGGTGCCGTTGCCAGATAGACAACAGCCTGGGCCAGGGCCAACGAGGCTTCGGGCAGGCCAACAAAGTGGACCGCCTGCTGAGCTGCAACACAAACACTGAGCGCCTGCGGATCGGCCATGCCGATGTCCTCAGAGGCCATACGTACGACGCGGCGTGCAATATAGAGTGGATCTTCGCCTGCTTCTAGCATACGAACCAACCAATATAGGCTGGCGTCGGGATCTGAACCACGTACAGATTTATGCAGAGCTGAAATCAGATCGTAATGTTGATCGCCGCTCTTATCATAGAGCAATGTGCGATGCTGTATGACATCCTCAATTATAGGCAATGTAACGGCTATAGGTGCATTTTCTTCTACCGCCGCTTTGCCGACCTGTACAGCCAGCTCTAACACGTTCAGTGCCGTGCGTGCATCACCATTGGCATACACAGCAATCTGTCGCAAAACATCATCTGTAAGAGTAATATCCAGCTTTCCCAGGCCCTGCTCTTTATTTGTTAGTGCGCATTGTAAGATTGTTATAATTTGTTCTTCGCTTAAAGCATAGGTGACAAAGACGCGCGTACGAGATAAAAGAGCGCTATTTACCTCAAAACTAGGATTTTCCGTTGTTGCCCCAATAAGCGTCACTACGCCATGTTCTACATGCGGCAGGATGGCATCTTGTTGAGCTTTATTAAAGCGATGAATTTCATCAACGAACAAAGTTGTGCGTTTTCCTGAAGCTCGGTAACGTTTGGCTTCTTCCATCACTTTACGTAAATCGGCAACACCGGCTGAGACTGCGCTGAGCCTGACGAAACGAGCATGCGTTTGCAGGGCTATGACTTCCGCTAGCGTGGTCTTCCCACTGCCTGGTGGTCCCCAGAAGATCATCGACGAGAGATGATCGGACTCGATACTACGCCGTAAAGCCTTGCCCGGTCCTACAAGGTGTGCTTGCCCGACTATCTCATCCAGAGTCAGTGGACGCATACGGGCTGCCAACGGCTCTCCAAGGGTCGTTGACACTGCTCTATCCGCCCGGTTTTTCGTTGTATCATCTGATCCGAAAAGTGAGAGTTGATCTGTCATGCTCTTTTCAATTTCTTACGGCACACAGTGTGCAATATTTGTTTTCACAGGATCAGAATTGCTCCATTCATGTGGCTATCAGCATATCACATTTTGGTTTACGCTTTCTCCTCCCCCTCCTCAATTTGGCAATTTCGCTGTATACTATGATGCATTATAATAGCGCCGTGTTTCAATGGAACAAAACGAAAGGGATACAAAGTGATCGTACTTAACACTGGAACTGGCTGGATTCTCGTTGCAGTTGTCATTCTTTCTATGATTGCATGCGTGATACTGGCTGTCACACTGACTATTTCTCGTCGTCGTCATGAGCATCTATAATCGACAATTAACAAAAGAAGCAGCCACACCTGGAAAATCTCCACAAATCCAGGTAGCGAACTCTTTTACAGCAGATAACCTGGCATAAGGGATTTTTTCCGTCTGGAAATATCTTTTATGCCGTTGTTCCTTTACTTCTAAGCAATCAGCCAAAAACAACTCTTCCTTTTATATTTCTCTCTTCCTAGTACTTCTCGCAAATTTTTTTATTACACCTATTCTATTGCGTCTATAAATATAGTACTCGGAGTGCATTTTCTGTATGAAGGAGGAAATTATGGAAGTATTCTATGTTGTCGCAGTGTTCGGAGGCATCTTTCTCATTGTAGTGCTCTTAACCGGGTCTCGTCGTACCTACCATTGCCAGAAATGTGGTTTTCGGACCGACAACGAGTTGGAAGCAGCTGGACACGAAAAATTAGAGAATTCTCATCGGGTAATACAGGATTAAAATCTCAAAAAGGGTGATGGAAGTACTGTACTACTTATGCTAACATAGCACAGTTACTTGCTTTTTACCTGATGTTAAGGTAAAGTAGCTGAGCTAGAAATTCATAGTACTTTTCCCCAACCCTCTTGACTTATCCACATATATTGTGGAGAACTATGGATATATGTGGATAAGTCTCCCCTGTAGCTACCTCTTACTATCCTCTCCTTATGAGTACAGGTATCGAGAGCGCAGTTGAACTGGCATGTCGTTGCTGATCAGTTGTAGTAGCAACCAGCGTGGCGACAATGCGGCGGCTGAACACTCTGCCCACATTGACGTACCAGTTGAAAGTCGCCTCCCCGTTGCTGTCTGTCAGCAGCGGTCCTAATGTCTGTGCGTTCCCTACAACAGTATAGTTGATCGAAAGCGCAACCGTTACCCCGGATTTCCCGGTGGAAACTGTCACGCTATAACTGTTGTGGTTTATGACTAGGGCAGGTACAGACACAATTTCTATTTGTAAAGGGGCTGGCAGAGGGGTAGGTTGACTGGCTGTTGTGGGAGTGGGCTGTGGGCTGGGTGCTGTTGTTGGTACTGAAGTTGTATTATTCGTCTTCGACGTAGTGACGGAGGATGTATGTGACGGAGTTTTTGTTGACTGTTTTGCGACGTTGGTCACACGCGCTGTATGTGTTACAGTCAGGTACCAGAATATACTGCCACCAAGCGCTGCCACCCCGAGCATACTGGCAAGCATTGTACGCCTTGAGATGCTTGTTTCGTCATTGTCTAATAATCCTTTTAGCGTAGCCATACTCACAGCCGGAGTTTCCATTGTGTGTCTGCTAGCTGATAGAGGTGTATACACAATATCTGGCTGCGTCACTGCGGGCAGTTTTGCCATTGTCTGACGTACTGGCACATTCTCGTATAGAAAGGGGACAATGTTACACTTTTTCGGTATTATCTGATGTACCCTTTGCTCAGCGCTGCCATCCCTGTTTATTTCAAGTGCGAGTTGTTCCCTTATTCCTTCATTTATTATTGGGATTTCCTCAGCAATAGCTATTGGTGTATGGGAGGTTTGTAATGCTAATATATGGACACTATCTCCGCTGCTTCTGCAGCGAAGGCCCACATCCACTACACCATCGTGCACCTCAGACAGAGCTAGCACTGAGGTTGTTTTGCTGATTGGACTGTGCGTTATCTTTTCAGAGTTGTTTCGAGGCACCGTTATTCCGGGATGCAAAATCATTTCATTCACATAATATATCTGTTCCAAGGTCTGGGCGAAAGCCAGTACAGATGGGAAACGCTGCTGTGGATCTTTAGCCAGCGCTCTCATCACGACCTGCTCAAGTGTAATGGGCAATGTAGGTAGCCATTTGCGCAGGGGTGGTGGAGGTGTAAATAAATGTTGTTGAGCAACCTCCCGGTTATTGCCATGAAAAGGGCATTGCCCGCAGAGCCATTCATAGACGATAATGCCAAGCGCGTATTGATCACTGGCTCTTCCTGGTTTTCCTTGAAGCTGCTCGGGAGCCATATAGAGTGCAGCTCCGTCTGGGTGCTGCTTATGTTTGTAAAACATGTTGGACATGATTGTCAGTCCAAAATCGCTCAGCAACACTTTTCCATTATATCCCAACAAAATATTTGCAGGTTTTATGTCTCCATGAAGCAGATTATTGATGTGGGCATACTGTAATGCGCTCGCAAGCTGGGTGGTATAGTTTATGACGGCTGGCAGCGATATTTGAGTGCCATCTGGATAGCGTGTCTTTATTGCACCATCTCGTATATAGCTCATTGCAATATAGGGTGTATCACTCTCCACCTCAAATTCTAGTATAGGTACAATGTTAGGATGTTCGAGTTGTGCAATAGTACGAGCTTCTGTGAGGAAGTGGTCACGTGCTGTATCTGACAAACGAGCATGTAATACTTTGATTGCTGCTAGCGTTTTAAGGGAGAGGTGCTCACCTAAATAGACTTCGGCGAGGCTTCCTTGCTCTAACACGCGGCAGATCCGATAGTTGCCTAGCTTCTTGCCTACATAGTTATTCATTTAGCCCTATTACTTTCGTTGGAACGAAGAAGAAAGTTTACTGTATAGTATCAGAGCTGAGTGTGAGAAGCTAGCCCTATTTAGGGACAGATCGGCGAAGTACCTGCATACTCGACAAGCGCAGACAATACCGCTACCCTGTTGACAAGTGCAATTGGCAGACATACAATTTACGCAGCTAATGTCGTCGTCCTGCGTGTGCAAGAAAGGTCGCAGGTATGGATACTTCGCCCGGACCATCACCTTCAAATACGGTTCAGCCATCTTCAGAGCGGAGTAGGAGTGAGCGCCTGCTACCTTTTTTTTTCGCAGCGCTGGAGACGTGCTGGGTAGACGCTATTCTGATTGCACTAGCAAGCATCCACTTTTTTCCGCTACATGGCTTATTGTTCCCATTTTGGGCACCTTTGCTCTTAATGGCTGGCAGTTATTGGCTAACCATGCGCCAGACAAGTGCGTCTCCTCTTCATAGAGCTGGTACTTCGGCTGCGAAAGCTCGCTCATCAAGCCTGTTCATTGCGCTAGCGTGTGCCATATTGTTTATCATCTGGTCTACTATTTACTCGCCAACACTGTCGTTTTTCAATCCGCGCTGGTTCCTACTAATGCTCAATAGCTTATTACTGCTAACACTTGATGCGTACCATATAATTGCTATTGTGCTACTTGCTATCTATTTTTGTTGGCGAGGGTTACGCATCGCAGACGACTCTATAGAGCCGGGTAGTGTCTCGCGAGTTATGTTGCTTGGCCTGGGCATATTTATAGCCATTAGTTTGCTGCAAACGGTCGTGTCAGTAGCACACTTTTACATTTTACAAACGCTGGTCCTTATTCCGCTTTTCTTTACTCTGGCGCTCTGCACGCGTGCGCTGGCACATCTGTCGTTGCTGCGTCAGACATATAGGAGAGGACAGCAATTTGATATCCGCGCTCAGGAAACCTCGCTTTTCATCGTGCTGGGTACGTTATGTGTTTTTCTCATCCTGGCAACGTTTCTATTAGCGCTTATTGCCAACCCGGCCTTTCTGGCGCTGCTGCTGCATGCTTTAGCGCCCATTGGTCAGGCTTATGACTGGCTTACGTATGCTTTAGCGTATGTGCTGGCCTTTTTACTCGCGCCTGTTTTCTCGTTATTAGCAGGATTATATGCTCAGCAGCGAACAACGAAGACAAAAACTCCCAGCATTCCAGCGAACCTTGGTCCTACCAAATCCAGTGCTATTTCACCAGTTATTACCTCTGTTGAGTCTGTGCTTAAATTTGCTTTACCCCTATCCTTGATCGCTTTATTTACCTACTTGATCTGGTTGTACCTGCGCAAACACCAACTGCGACGTACACACCTGGATAGTCCAGCCGAAGATACACATGAGAGTTTGTGGTCGCAAGACCTTTTCTGGGCACAATGGAAAGCATTTTGGTTCACTTTATGGCGGCGTATTTTTCGCCGCACGGCCACTCAACGCTCTCAGACTATTGATAGAGCCAGTGATATGGCAATTCCACTACTTGCGCGCAGTATTCGTGAAATATATCAGGCATTCCTCAAGTGGTCAGCCAATCGTGGTTATGCACGTAAAACGTATGAGACACCTTACGAGTTTGAGCAACGCTTAGATGAATATCTCGCACATGTTAAGCCAGAATTGCATACTATAACGGAAGTTTATGCTACTATTCGTTATGGTGATATTTTACCTGATGAAGCTGAAGTTTCTCGTATGCAGCAGAATTGGCAGGCATTGCAGCAAAAAGCGCAGCATGATCCCACTTGATTGGAGAGTCGATGAGCTTAGGCATGCATCTTCAGTGTGCCATCTACAACCTGACATACATGGGCTTGCTGCATAATGGTCATAGGAAAGCCTGCCAGGTCAGCACTTGTCAGCATTACCTGCTCATGCTGCGCTACTTGCTGTAATAAATATTCCCGCCTTGCATGATCCAGTTCACTAAACACGTCATCGAGTAGCAAAACCGGTTCGTCTCCGATACTATTGCGCATGAAGACCAGTTCCGCCAATTTTGTAGCTAGCGCTACTGTCCGTTGTTGGCCGCGTGAGCCATAGGTGAGCATATTTACGCCATTTACCATAAATTCGAGGTCGTCGCGGTGTGGACCCAGCAGGCAAACACCTAGTTGAAGCTCTTTTTTGCGAGCTTCGTGCAGTTGGGTTTGATAATGTTGTGTTGCTTCCAGCGTTGTCCATTGTTCATCCACCTTGAACGAAGGTCGATAGACAACGTGCAATTGTTCACGTCCTCCACTAATCGCTTGTTGAAACTCGTTGGCGGGCTGATTCAGCGCATCGATCATCTGTGCGCGCTCATAAACGACCTGGCTGGCAAGCGAGGTCAACTGCTCATCGACATAGTTCAACATATCAGGACCTTCCTGATTATCGCGGATACGTTTGAGCAATGCTGATCTTTGCGTGACTACCTTACGGTATTTCGTCAGGGCCTGGCAGTAGCGTGGATTGAGCTGGCAGAGTGCTCGATCCAGAAAGCGCCGACGTTCTTCGGGAGGTCCATCAACGAGATGCAAGTCGGTGGGAGCAAATTGCACGACTTTCATTTGACCGATCAAGTCCATCGTCCTTTTCGGCACACCATTGATTTTGCAGCGTTTGCGCGGTGTATTGGCAGGTAGCTCGAAGGCAGGTAGCGAGGGAGCTGGGACGCTCCCATAAGTAATCGTCGGGGGAGCCGGATCAAAGATCGTCATATCTATGTGCACATCATCATCGCGCCGCTTGACCGTTCCCGTGAGGTGTGCAATGTGCTCAGGAGCGAACCAGTTGACTACCTCACGGTCGTTAGATGCGTGGAAGGAGGCTGCAGTTGCCAGCATGCCCACAGCTTCAAGCAGATTCGTCTTACCTTGAGCATTATCGCCGTGGAGCAAGAAGAGTCCTGGTCCCAACTGCAGATCTAGCTGCTGATAATTGCGAAAATTGCTCAGCGTAAGCTGCGAAAGATACATATTATCCTCTCAAAAAAGAGGCCGCAGGTCCTTTTGCCTATCTTTAGCGATTACTGCTCATTGGCATAATCACGTACGTATAATCAGCGGCACTGACCGGTTTTACCACACCAGGACGTGCTGCCGAAGTCAGCTCCAGAGCAACTTCCGGTGTATCCATGACCTGCAAAATATCTGCGAGATATTTCACATTAAAGATAATTTGCTGCTCGGGACCATCCACCGACGCGTTGATCGTTGTCACATTGCTGCCGACATCTTCAGCGGTGGCCTCAATAGTCAACGAACCTGGCTCTGCACCATCGCCGCCGCTGATCTTGACACGTGTGATGTTTGAGTTATCGCGGGCAAATGGCGTGACTGTTTTGACGGCGGCTGCGAGTTTCTTTCGTCTCGACGACTGCGCGCGTTGTGTACTCCTTAGGAATTGCGGCGCGGATATTCGGGAAAGTGCCTTCTATCAAGCGTGAAACCAGATCAATCTGGTCGGTATGGAAGAGCACCTGGCTGCGGTTCGGTGTCACCACCATTTGCACAGAGCCTTCTGATGGCAGGATACGACCCAGTTCGGACAATGTTTTGCTGGGGATCAAGATAGAGCTATGTGTATCATCGTGGCCGCTCAGTGCTGCAACACGTAATGCCAGGCGGAACGAGTCGGCGGCGGCAAATGATACTTTCTCATTGTTAACCTCAACCAGTATGCCTGTCAGGACCGGCCTGGAGTCCTCATCTGCAGCAGCGAAGACAACCTGTGCGATCATTTCCTTCAGTTGTGCTGTATCCAGAATAATTGGTGCCTCATCCCCTTCGGCGCTGGGAATGAGTGGGAATTCAGATGGGTCCATACCTTTAATGGTCGCGTTGCTCTTCTCGCTCTTTACATTGACCGTATGCAAATCTTCTGGCACGATGAGACTCACCTGTCCCTGTGTCAGGCTGCTGACCAGATCAATAAACGTCTTGGCGGGCACTGTTGTTGCGCCATCTTCCGCGATCTCTGCGTCAATCCAACAATTAATACCAATTTCCAGGTTTGTGGCAGATAATTTCAAACGCCCCTGATCGGTTGCCATTAAAATATTCGCTAGAATAGGGAGCGTGCTACGATTAGAGACGGCATGGCCTACCACTGAAAGCCCGCGGCTCAAATCCTGCTGCTTACATGTAATTTTCACTAACAGGTTCCTCCAGACACATCCAATACGCATAGAGAGTGACTATTTCCTGCCTAGTATATCTCAGTCTGTCCCCATTGTAAACCAGCGTAGCTTATAGGTCCAGGGCATTTTGAAAGCTCACCAGTATCGTATCAATCTCTTAAAAGAGCAAGAGGCACCGAATATGATCAGGTGCCTCTTGCTCTTTTAATAAATCCCTGACTGGCTAACTACGCTTCTACGACCTGCACGAGGCCCTCTGCTGCAGCAAGCAATTCTGCCACTGAAGGGCAATTCGGGAATTCGGTGACGATACTGACGGAACGGCGCTCGCGTGAAGCATGGCCGAACTTGACATAACCATCGATTAATGCAAACAGCGTGTGGTCCCGACCAACGCCAACGTGATCACCCGGCTTGATCTTGGTGCCGCGCTGGCGTACGATGATGCTGCCTGCTGTGACAAGCTGACCATCATAGCGCTTTACACCCAGCATCTTTGGCTTGCTATCGCGCCCATTGCGCGAGCTACCCATCCCTTTTTTATGTGCCATGCTTGATTACTCCTCTGTACTACTCTCGGCCTCTTCTGTCCTACTCGTGCGGCGACGAGGCGTCCTCGTAGTAGTATCAGGTGTTGCTGCCTCGTCTGTTGTCGCTACCTCTGTTTCCGAGCTTTCGGCTTCGATCTCTGCTTCCTCTTTTGCTCTAGGAGCTTCGCCAGTCACCAGACTCTTCCCTTCGGCAACAATGTCATCGATTGTCAGCACGGTAAGTTCCTGGCGATGACCGCGCCGATGGCGGTAGCGCTTCTTCGATTTGTACTTGAAAACGATCAATTTTTCTCCGCGGGCCTGTCCTTCGACGGTTGCCAGCACCTCTGCGTTCTCTACAAACGGTGCACCAACCAGCGAACGGTCGGCATCGGAGATAAGCAGCACTTCGCCGATATGCAACTGTGTGCCATCTTCGACTGGAAGCCTGTTTACCTCAAGCCTCTGACCTACGGAAACTTTATATTGTCGTCCACCACTTTTGATAACTGCAAACATCTTTTTCTCGTTTCTCCTTCATCAGACCCTACGTGCACGTGGGAGGATACGTGGGAGGCATGGGTGGAGCGCCATCCAGCACTGTTCCTTGAGATCCCGTGACAATTTCAGCTTTATCGTGCATCCGTATGCATGGCACAGCGTGACTGGCCTTCAGGACGTAGGGGGTTGACCCAAATCAAAAGTCTTTGTGGCTCTTGAGGGCATATAGCGCACTTTTTGGCATAGTGAAAGTATACAAAAATAGTGCGACCATATGATAGCAGTGATCTTGCAGCTTGTCAAGCCGCACAAACCGGCAGACTTTTTAGCCATCCTGACACAAAGGAACTATTATACCCCTCTGCACATCACGATTTTTAGTACTTTATGGCTCATCACCCATATCCCTTTATGCAGAAGCGCGCTCCTGCGATGGCGTCTAAAGCATATCCAGCCATTGCGTGTACCTTCATTTGTTTGCCTGTACTACCCACTTTTTCTGTCAAGCACGTCTTAGACGCATGTGATCGCTCGCAAAAACTCTGGGCGACGACAAAATCCGCACAAACTGTAGACTTTGCGCGTGTATGTGTGCTAAGGTATGCACAAATGTGCACAAGAATTAATAAGCAAGTGATGCTTGTTATGCTCTCTGTGCCAGCATAACGAACCGGAGAGAAGCATGACGACGCCTGATGGGTCAATCGAATTGCCTCATATCGAGCAGTATTCAAATACGCCTGTATTTAATACGAAAGCTGTCGCACTGCAAACAGGGGTATCTGCTCCAACATTGCGAGCCTGGGAGCGGCGTTATGCGCTACTCTCACCCGAACGCGCAGATAATACCTATCGTCTCTATTCGGAGCGCGATATTCATTTGATCCGTTGGCTCAAGGATCGTGTTGATGCTGGCATTGCGATCAGTCAGGCTGTTGTGCTCTTTCGTCATCTAACGAAAATGCAGCGACCGTACGGTCAATCGGGAGCGCCACAAGATAAAGCGTTGTCCACACTGGCTGTAAGCATCGAGCCTTCTGATAGAGCTGCTCCGCCATCGGCGTATCGTGAAACAGTCGATTTCGCCATTGATCCGATCATGCCACAGGATAAGGAACATTCTAGTTTTGACGTTGCACAGAGCAATCATCTCTCTACACAATATATACACATTGTGCAAAATCACCTGATAGAGATATTCTGCAATTTGGATGAGCAAACGGCGCATATTATGATGGATTCCTTGTTTTCGCTCTATCCATTAGAGCAGATCTGTAGCGAAATTATTACACCGACATTGCAGCAGATTGGTGAACGCTGCGCTGCGGGCGAACTCGCGACCTATGTGGAACATTTTGCCAGCAATTTTTTTCGGGCCTTGTTGACCAATCGCTTCTACGTCATGTCTGGTCCACTCAGTGGGCCTCTAGTGATTATCGGGTGTGCTCCTCGTGAAGTGCACGAGTTGGCTGCGCTCATGCTCGCGCTGTTCCTGCGTCGCAGCGGTTTGCGCGTGGCATATCTCGGCCAGAGTGTTGAAACAACAGGACTTATGCAGGTGATCAGGAAGCTTCAACCTGCCGTGATCTGTCTGTCGGCAACGCTGCCTGCTTACGTACCAGATCTAGTACAACTGGGACAACAGATACAGAGTTTACCCGCTCCACGTCCTACATTCGTCTTTGGTGGACAGGTCTTTGCGCTGCATACCGAACTGATCGCGCAGGTTTCCGGCATATACATAGAGGATAATTTGCAAAAGGCTACATCGAAGTTACACTGTATGGTACAGGACTATACTAGAAATTAAAGGTAAATGTGTACAAAAAGCGTTTCCCGTCGTACGGTCTTTGCGCACTGGCATTATGTCTACTTTCCTGGGCCTGTTCCTGGTTGCGTATAGAGCCTTTCTCTGGCTATAGTTTCTTTCCGCTGTGGTTTGGCTACATTCTTTTCATGGATGCTGTTGTTGTAGCACGGCGTGGTACCTCGTTGCTCAGACGCATGCGGATGCGTTATTTGCTGCTGTTCCTCCTTTCC
Organism: uncultured Chloroflexia bacterium; assembly: GCA_963802635.1. Taxonomy (GTDB): domain Bacteria; phylum Chloroflexota; class Ktedonobacteria; order Ktedonobacterales; family Ktedonobacteraceae; genus CAVTLG01. Next base: position 715,823 of record CAWDJJ010000003.1, read on the forward strand.
AGTGTATTCTGGTGGATTTTCGAGGCTTTCAATGTCCCGGTACAAAACTGGCATTACGTCCTGAACTACCCTTATAGTCCATTCGCTTACTTCTTGCTTAGCAGCCTTTATTTCAGCACGGTCTTACCAGCTGTCATGGAGACTGCTGAATTTCTCTCAACTTTCAATCTACTGCACCCACGGCTTCCGGCTGACACATCTGGTCCACGTTTGCCGCTACGTCCATTGCTAGTCATAGAGTTACTAGGCGTGGTAAGTTTGCTGCTGCCCATCTATTTGCCACACTATGGTTTCCCCTTGATCTGGCTCTGCCTGGCTTTGTTGCTAGAGCCTATCAACAACTTTGTCGGGCGCAAGTCTGCTCTCGCGCATATTGCTGTCAGGGATTGGCGTTTCTGTGTGCTGCCGCTGGCGGGACTGTGTTGCGGCTTCTTGTGGGAAATGTGGAACTTTTACGCGCTCCCCAAATGGTATTACACGGTCCCCTTTATTGGCTTCTGGAAAATTTTCGAGATGCCTCTACTCGGCTATAGTGGCTACCTACCCTTTGCTATCGAGCTATTTGCCTTATATCAATTTACACTTTTTCTGCTCCGTCAACCAGACGATTACCTGGCTATTTAGTAGAGTTAATGAAAAATGTGGTTCATCTGAATACATATGGGTATCGGGCACCCTTGACAACAGCAGACATTTGTACTAATGTACCTTTATGTCTTTAATAGACTTTGTATGTTCCCTTGCATTCAGGTATGTAGCGTGATAGAGCTTCACGACTGTGTTTCTGGGTGCTTAGCTATTATGGGCAATAGATTGCATGTCTGTTCCGTTCTTTTGTGATAATTGTGGCGCAGCCAATCGGACCCAGGCACGATTTTGCCGTGCTTGTGGTCAGCCTTTGCTTGCAGAAAGTAACTCATCCAGCACCACGCTCACCGGCCTATTAACTCCTCAGATCATGCTGAAGCAACGCTATATCATTTACGGACAGGCTGGTCGTGGCGGCTTTGGTGCCGTTTACAAAGCTTCTGATACGCGTTTTGGGCAGCGGCTTGTTGCTATCAAAGAGATGAGCCAGAACAATCTGTCGTCCCAGGAACTCGTAGAGGCAACTGCATCTTTTAAACATGAAGCGCTATTATTGGCGAGTCTGACTCATCCTAATTTGCCGCGCATTTACGAACAATTTGTGGAGAATGAACGCTCTTACCTGGTGATGGACTTCATCGAAGGCGAAACATTAGAGGACCATCTTGACAAGCTGAATGGGAAAAAGTTGCCTATCGAGAAAGTACTTGACATTGCTCTTCAGCTCTGTGCGGTACTTGAATACTTACACACGCGCCAGCCTCCGATTATTTTTCGCGACTTGAAGCCCGCCAACATTATGCTGACTCCGACCGGGCCTCTTTATCTGATTGATTTTGGCATTGCACGCCTCTTTAAACCGGGACAGGAGAAAGATACCACAGCACTGGGTTCCTCTGGTTATGCCCCACCAGAGCAATACGGCAAGTCACAAACTACGTTGCGCGCCGACATCTATAGTCTGGGAGCTACGTTGCACCAGTTGCTCACCAGTAATGATCCATCGTTGTCGCCATTCCACTTTGCGCCGTTGCATCTCAGCGACCCGGCATTAGCGGCCCTGGATGCACTGGTTATGAGTATGGTGAATGTCAGTATCGATAAACGTCCCGCGACTATCACTATAGTGCAACAAACATTACAGCGTGTCGCGGTACAAGTGAAATCACGGGAAACCGATGTATACTCGGTTACTTTGCCCCCACTGCCAGCCAGAACACTTCCTCCGTCATATCAACCACCACTGACGCACAAGCGTATACCAAAGCAACCAGCTCAGCCTCAGATTTATCCGCAGGCTAACACACTCTACATCTGCCTTGGTCACTCCAGCCGCATCACGGCAGTTGCCTGGTCGCCTGATGGCAAGCGTCTGGCCTCAGCTAGCTATGATAAGACCCTGCAGTTATGGGATGGTCGGAGCGGCAAGAATATTCTGACATATCAAGCGCACAGCGCTCGCGTAAACGGACTAGCCTGGTCGCCTGATGGCAAGCATATTGCCTCGGCGAGCGATGATAGGAGCGTCCACATCTGGGAGACGGAGACGGGCAAGACTGTTTTCTTCTACCATGGTCATAAAGGGCCGGTTAACACAGTAGCCTGGTCATCCAACGGCAGCTATATTGCCTCAGCCGGTGATGATAAGACCGTGCAGGTTTGGCATGCCCAGACCCATGCAGCGTTAAAGACTTATAAGGATCACACTGACAAGGTCATGGCTGTAAGCTGGTCGCCTGATGGGAAATTGCTGGCCTCGAGCTGGCAAAGATGGTGTGGTGAAGATCCGGGAACCGGTCAAGGTACAGCAAAAGCGCCCATTCTGGAATGTTATCCGGGGACCCCAACGCATGGAAAAGACGCTGAGTGGCTACGATGAGCACATTTATGGACTGACGTGGTCGCCCGATGGTCGCCGGATTGCCGCAGCCAACAGCCATTGCGTACGCATACGCGATATCATGGCTGGCTTTGCCTCTACGCTCGCCACAGATAAAGCCACCTTGAAAAACACGGTATCCTGGTCGCCGACCGGCAAGCATCTTGCTGTTGGGGGCAATGATAAGCTCGTTCATATCTGGAACGTTGCCAGTAAAAAAGAAACATTTGCTTATCATGGACATACAAACTACGTGATAGCGGCTGCCTGGGCACCTGATGGCTCACGCATCGCCTCCGCTGGCGTTGATCGTACGATACAGGTATGGCGGGCGATTTGAATAAATCCTTCTTTAGAGCCAGGAAAGACATTCTCTTCCTCTGCATAAGTACATATGTTTGCTCTTGCGCCTCTATGCCCTGGCTGCTATGCTAGGTATTGTGACATACATTCATACGATGGCAACGCTAGTAGTCATTGTGGAAGTACACAAAAAGGAGCCTGCTGATGAAGTTTGATCTCGATGAGGAGCAACTACATATCCGTGATATGGTGCGCCGTTTTACCGCACAAACAATTACGCCATATGCCAGTGAATGGGACGAGCAGAGCCACTTCCCCCGTGATGTGTATGCGAAGATGGCAGAAATCGGACTCATGGGCATGACGACACCTGAGGAAGATGGTGGTAATCCGCTCAGCCGTTTGACTGCTGCGATTGTCTACGAAGAGCTGGCAAAGGGCGAGATGGCAACGGCTGGAGGTCTCTCGGTGCATAATATGGTGGCTGGCTCACTGGCACGCTTTGGCACAGAGGAACAGCGACGGCGTTGGGTATCGCGTTTAGCGACGGGCGAGTTGCTCGGAGCTTTCTCGTTGAGTGAGGCCGAGGCAGGTTCGGATGCGGCTCATCTTCAATGTCGAGCAGAGCGGCAGGGTGACATGTATCGCATCAATGGCTCCAAATTATGGGTTACGAATGGTGGCGAGGCTGATCTCTATCTGCTGATGGCACGAAGCTCTGATGATAGTGGGTCAGCAGGAGTGTCTAGCTTTGTGGTGGAAAAGGGTACTCCGGGCCTTCACTTTGGTAAAACTGAGCGCAAAATGGGCCTGCACTCCTCGCCAACACGCGAACTGATCTTCACTGACTGCACTATTCCTGTCGCGAATTGTATCGGAGAAGAGGGGCAGGGCTTCAAAATTGCGCTTTCTTCCTTAGATGGTGGACGCGTCAACATTGGAGCCATTGTTGTGGGTGTCGCGCAGGCCGCGTTTGAGACTGCGTGCAACTATGCGCGTGAGCGTGAGCAGTTTGGTCAGCCGATAGGAGCATTTCAGGGCATACAGTTTATGCTGGCCGATATGGCGATGAAGATTGAAGCTGCTCGTTTGCTCGTATATGAAGCGGCCTATAAGCTCGACACGGGACAGCCTGCGGGCATGCACGCGGCGATGGCGAAGTGCTTTGCCACTGATATGGCAATGGAAGTGACCACGAACGCTGTACAGGTGCTGGGTGCTGCTGGCTATGTGCGCGATTACCCGGTTGAACGCTATATGCGCGATGTCAAAGTGGCGCAGATCTTTGAGGGCACCAATCAGATCCAACGGGTTGTGATTGCGCGCGCGCTGCTGGGACGTCTGTAAATGTTTTGATTCAGTGGCGGCGAATCTTGATCAGTATGTGGCGTAATGCCCGCGCTACCTTCGCTTTCCATCTGCAACAGAAAGACCTTTGCAGGCTGATTGAAAGGTTTTACTAGCGAGAAAGCTACACGTTCTATACGCCACATACTTATCAAAAAACAATGCCATCAAAAGAAAACATTTACACTTAGGGGCATACAGAGGCATCCTAAACAAAGGTGACTCAGTATTTATCGTGTCCATTGCTCTCGCCTCACCTCCACCTTCCTCTTCTTCCCTCTTTTCCCCCAATTTGAGCCTTCTTGCGGCTTTTACTTGACACAGTCCTGTCCCATTGTCTACAGTAGGCTCAGAGTTCATTGAGAAAGTTACCGTTTCGTCACCTATACCTCAATTTCGCAGTAAGAGCCACAAAGGAGGCCGTTGCTTATGCCCCGTCGTAATAACCGTCCAGAGACTAGTGATCATTCTAAAGAGACCTCCACTGCGGATACTATTTCTGGCAATGACAACATTCTGCAAAACCACCGACAGTACGTGTCCCCTGCTGAGCTGACTCGGGGTTCCCCAGAACGCCAGACGCAAAAGCCAGAACGCCGGGCGCGAAAGGAACCAAAAGATAATGCTACACTAGCAAACGAAAGAAAAGAAAGAGCAGAAAAACTCACTCAAACTCTACAAGAAAACCACGGAATAGAAATAGGCACTATGAAAGTGGGTAAAGGAGGTTACTCCAGTAGTCATGCAAAGTCTGATGATGATATACTTGACGAGGCACTGGAAATAGATCCTCAACTCAATGTAAACCAAGTAATAGAAGACTCAGGCATCACGCTTTCTCAGAAAAGCAAATATAAAGCTGGCTATCTCGACTATCGCACCTATCGCGCCTATCGCGCCGAATAACCCCAATGCGAGGGAGACGACGACTCAGACAATGAGGACTCATAGGGAGGACCATCCACCTCGTAAGAGGAGTCCGTCAACATGTAAATGTTTTGATTCAGTGGCGGCGAATCTTGATAAGTATGTAGCGTAATGCCCGCGCTACCTTCGCTTTCCATACGCACCGGTTGGTGTTTTTGCCTCAGGACAAACGCATCATCTTATTCTTGAAGTGCCCTGTAGAGCGGGCCTACAGGATAAGCCTTGTCGAAGCTCATCATTGCGAAGCGCCTCGCCAGACTCGTTCGCAAATTGAGATGCGTTTGCCCTAGTTTTTGCCCCTCTGGTGCTGGACGAATGTTTAAAGCATGTCATCAAAGAGAAGGTTGATCGTTTTACATGCCTGTCTCATAAACGTGAAAACGATAGGCTGGTACTCTTCTTTGCGCCAGACCATCTCAAGCTTCATAGACCATGTCGGAGTAATGTGTTTATATTTCACACCTGAGTAGTGAAGCTCTTTTGTCCGACTAGTGACAAGAGCCACTCCAAGGCCTTTGGCAACCATACCCACGATCGTAAAGGGCTGCTCACTGTAATGGTTAATACGAGGTATGAAGCCAACTTCCTGGCAGTGATGGATATTTTCATCGTGGGCGAGAGGATTGGCTTCACGTGAGAGCCAGATCCAACGTTCATCTGCCAGTGCTTTCAGTGGGACCACATTCTCTCCTTTTGCCAGCCGATGATCCTCAGGAAGCGCTATCATCATCACAAAGCTATCCATCGTTTTGTAACAAAGGCGGTCATCATGCTCCGGGTTGATCACAAAGCCGACATCAAGCTGATGGGCCTTGAGTGCAAGCAACTGGTCCTTGACGCATATATCTCTATGCATCACTTTGATACGCGGCACCTGTCTATCACACTCGCTGATGATATCCAGCAGAAAGCTCCAGATCGCTGTTCCGACGTATCCGATGCGAACGCTACGTTCTTCTCCTGCTTTATGTGCTTGCTGAACCTCCTCTACATCTTTGTACCACTGCTCATGGATCTTTCTGGCTGCCTCCACCAGTGTTTGCCCGGCAGGCGTGAGACGCTTTTGACGTCTTCCACCAGTCTTGTAGAAGAGTTGGACATCGATGCACTGTTCAAGGGCCTTCAGGCGTCGGCCTACCGTTTTCCAGTCTATCCCCAAAGATGATGCAACCTGCTGGTCAGAATGCATTGTTGCGACCTGCACAAAAATATACAGGTCAAGGAATGAAACCTCTAGTATTTCTAGGTTTTTCTCAGAGTCCATCCTAGTTCATGCCTTTCTTGATGGCATTTCCCCCACTTACAAAGATGGGAGCTTTCTGGGCCGTTCACTGTAAGTACAAGGTCGAGAGTCCATAAACATACGAGCAGAAGGTAAGCATGAGATAGAGGAGTTCCACTGAGCGTCTTCTCCTTGCGGCTATCTACTGGCGTATCTCTCTAGAGTAGAGAATACCAGACAATTCCATTCGCCACCATCCCAATTGCTCCCTGACTCCTGTCTGTTACGATGGAACTAAGTACCGATGGTTAAGACAACAAGGCCGTGGATAGTACCAGACGACTGAGTGCGCTGCCATACCAGTTTTGCCCCAACCTCTGGAATTTGTGCCCTGGAGTCAGGGACGTTTTCTAGATTAAGATAGTATAAGAGCGTTCAGCAAGCAAAGGGGGTATTCATCATATGGCCTATCTCTTTATCGGAATTGATACTGGCGGTACATTTACTGATCTCGTAATCTTTCAGGAGGGAAATTTGAGTGTTCATATCATCATCGCTTCGCCAAGTGGAGGAGGCTGGGGACAGGAAGAAGATTGCAATGTATGAACAACATAAGCTTCAGAAAAGGAGATATTATGGCTAATAAACAGAAACGATCTGGGAAGATTCAAGAGACATACGAACTGACGACCGCCGGACGCAACTCTATTCGCATTGGAGCGGACGTCGGCGGAACTTTCACTGATGTCGTCCTCATTGATGCTAAAGGAGTCGTCTGGACCTACAAGGTTCCCTCCACGCCTCCTCACTTTGAATGCGCAGTGCTTGATGCTCTGGCACATGTCCTACATGTCACCGATACATCGGGTTCTGCTATCACGGACATAGTGCATGGCACCACGGTCGCGACTAATGCTGTACTGGAACATCGGGGTGCACGCACAGCGTTGATCACGACAAAAGGCTTCCGAGACGTCCTTGAGCTGCGCCGTATCCGCGCTCCTCAACTCTATGACCTGTTCTTTGACAAACCGACTCCGCTCGTCGAACGCTATTTACGCTTTGAACTTGAGGAGCGGATCTCAGCCACCGGTGAGGTTCTGATGCCAGTCAGTGAGCCGGAATTATGGGAGCTAAAGGAACTACTGAAGAAGGAAGCCGTCGAATCCGTAGCTGTCTGCTTGCTTCATGCATATGCTTTCCCGGAGCACGAAACCGTGGTCGGTGACTTCCTCAGACGCCACATGCCTCAGGTGTCGGTCTCTCTCTCCTCCGAGGTACTTCCGGAGCGCAAGGAATATGAACGCACCGCCACTACCGTGGTCAATGCCTACGTCGAGCCTGTCATGAGACGTTACCTCAATGCAATGCGCGGCGGTCTGCGGACTATGGGCATAGAGTCACCCTTACTGATCATGCAATCCGTCGGTGGGCTTACGCCGGAAGAAGACGCTGCCCTACGACCGGTCTCCATTCTGGAATCAGGGCCAGCCGCTGGCGTCCTTGCGGCTGGATTCACAGCTCAACGCTTAGGAATCGGGAACGTCATCTCGTTTGACATGGGAGGGACGACGGCCAAGGCGTCAATGATCGAAGATGGCCGGATCGCCTATAGCACGGAATATGAAATTGGTGGGTCCCTATCCATTGGCAACCGGCTGGTCGGTGGTGGAGGCGAGCTGATACGCGCGCCAAGTATTGATATCGCTGAAGTCGGGGTTGGCGGCGGAAGCATTGCCTATCTCGATCAGGCTGGTGGTCTGCACGTCGGTCCTCGTAGCGCGGGTGCCATACCCGGACCAGTCTGTTATGGATGCGGAGGGACCGAACCGACCGTCACCGACGCCAACGTCGTACTTGGATATATCCGCCCTGGAAAACTAGGTGGTGGGGATATCAGCATCGATGCCGAAGCCGCACGGCGGGCAATCCATGCCTGTATTGCCGCGCCCCTGGGAATAGATCTGCTCCAAGCGGCAGAAGGCATTCACCGGATCGCCAATGCTCGCACAATGCGTGCGCTGCGTGTGGTCTCAATTGAACGGGGTCGCGATCCGCGCGACTTTACCTTGGTCGCGTTTGGTGGCTCAGGTCCGGTCCACGTGGCCGGATTGGCCCACGAGTTATCCATTCGCCACACAATCGTCCCACCGCTCCCTGGAGTGTTCAGTGCACTGGGCCTGCTCTTGTCCGGTGTTGAGCACCATCATGTGAGAAGTACGCTACTCAGCGGTGAGCAGCTCTCGGTCGAAGCCCTGGAGCAAATCAAAGGCGACCTGCGGCACAGGATGCTCAACCAGTTCACAGCCGAGCACTTTAACTCGGATGAGGTGGAGCTGAGATGGAGTGTAGACGTGCAGTTCCAGGGCCAGACATCAGAGATACGTATTCCCCTACCGGACGAACAGCTGACGGCGCAGATGCTGACTGAGCTGCGTGTGGCGTTCGAAGCAGAACACGAGCGGCTCTATGGCCATCGCTCTGACCCAGACAATGCGATTCAAGTGGTGGCAGTCCGGCTGGTCGGCAGAGCGGGCACGGACGGGCACACGGCAGCCCTCACACCGGCCACTCAGTTCAAGACGACAGAACCAACCCGCCAAGCATATTTTGGTGAACGGTGGGGCCTTGTTGAGACACCCGTTATACCACGCCATCTGCTCGCGGATACGATGGATGGTCCCATATTGATTGATGAATACGACTCAACGACGGTAGTTCCGCCCTGGATGCGTGCCTATCGGGATGACCAGGGAAACATTGTGATGGAGCCAAGACATGTCTAAACTCGACCCGATCACCCGCGAAATCATGCAACATGCACTTGCATCGGCGGCCGACGAAATGGCGATGGCCCTCTATCGCACCGCGTATTCGACGATTGTGCGTGACTGCTTGGACTATTCAACGTCGCTCTGTAACGCTGAAGGTGAGATGATTGCGCAAGGCGTCACCCTCCCCCTTCATCTAGGCGCGGTTCCGTTTGCCATGGAGACGCTCTTCCACAAATTCGGCGACACTATGGAGTCCGGCGATATCTTCATCCTCAACGATCCATTTGAAGGTGGAATGCACATTCCTGACATCTTTATCGTCAAGCCGATATTCTGGGATGGGCAGCTGGTTGCAATGGCGGTAAGTGTGGCCCATCATCTCGATATGGGAGGACGTCTACCGGGCAGTTCAGCCTCCGATAACACAGAGATATTCCAGGACGGTTTGCGGATTCCCTGGCTGAAATTGTATCGCCGAGGAGAACCAGATGAGGCCATTTTCGCGCTCATCCGCGCTAATGTGCGTGTACCGCAAATGACAATCGGGGATATACGTGCTCAACTAGCGGCATGCCATATCGGAGAGCGTGCCATCCACGATCTCATTCAGCGCTATGGAGTGGATACCTTTACGATCTGTGCCCGTGACCTGATCGCCTATACCGAGCGCCTGATGCGTACGGAGATCGCGTCCTGGCCAGATGGCACCGCAACCTTCACCGACTACATGGATAGCGACGGCGTCGGCGGGCCTGCTGTGCGCATCCAAGTCACGGTGACAGTAGATGGTGATAGCCTGACTGCTGACTTTACAGGGACAGATCTTCAGGTGCGTGGCGCTCTCAACAGCACGCTCTCGTTCACTGCATCCGCCGTCGCGCTGTGCGTCCGTGCAGCCATGCGGGAGGACATCCCCAACACAGCAGGCATATTCAAGCCACTCAAGATCATCGCGCCAGCTGGTACAGTTGTCAATGGAGTGATGCCAGCCGCCTCCTCAATGCGCGGAATGACAGGGTATCGGACGGTAGATACCGTCTTTGGTGCCCTGGCTGGCCTGCTGCCGGACCGCATCTTGGCGGCCTGTGAGGGTGGCAATAGCATTGTGATCATTGCGGGTGAGCGGGAGAACAAGTCACGGTATGTCTTTTACGAACTGTTGTCGGGGACGTGGGGAGCGCGTCCAGATCGCGACGGGAACGACGGGCTGTGCAATCCCTCCAACATGGCCAGTAATATTCCGATTGAACAAGCGGAGAGCGAATACCCAGTGCGGATCGAACGGTACGGCTTCGTCCGCGATAGCGGCGGCATCGGCCAGTTTCGAGGGGGACTAGCCATTGAACGCGAATGGTGCCTCCTTTCGGGCGATGCACATCTCACGATTCGCTCTGATCGCCGGGATCATCTGCCATATGGCCTCTATGGTGGCAAGCCAGGGACTCCGTCTATAAATGTCCTCTATCATCAAGATGGACAAGACATCCTGCCCACGATGATTTCGACGTCAATGAAAGCTGGCGAGTGCCTCTATCATCGCCAACCTGGTGGTGGAGGCTGGGGCGATCCTCTCAAACGGCTGGCCGCAGATGTGGCACGAGACGTCAAGAACGACAAGGTTTCTCCTGCAGTTGCACGCGATCTCTACGGAGTTGTGTTGAACAAAGACACACTGGAGGCAGATGACGCAGCCACAACTGAGCTTCGCCAGCAGCGCCTGCGTGAGGGATCGACGGGGTAGTGCACTGCATCAGCAATCGTGGTGGTGGCAGAACGCAGCAATGGTCATTCTGCCATCGGCAACAGACTGTAAATTTGGGAATTCCGTGGATCTTACACACTTTCAGAGGAGGTCGCATGCACTTTGACTTTTCCGCCCTCAGTAAACCAACCCTCAATCGGAAACCGCTTTTTACATCCAATGGAGTCGTAGCAACGAGCCAGCATTTGGCATCACAGGCAGGACTCCTCGCCCTTAAACAGGGAGGAAATGCCATGGATGCGGCACTGGCTGCCGCGATTACGCTGACCGTCGTAGAACCGGTATCCTGTGATATAGGTGGCGATCTGTTCGCTCTCGTCTGGCATGGGAACAAACTGTATGGGTTGAATGGCTCTGGACGGGCACCAACTGGACTTACACCAGAGGAGGTGCGCAAGCGCAGTCATAGGACGATGCCGAAATCAAGGTTGGCTTTCGGTGACTGTGCCGGGAGTGCCTGCAGCCTGGAGCGACCTGCATCAGCGCTTTGGAAAACTGCCATTTGCTGCCTTGTTTGAGTCGGCGATTGCATACGCGCACAAAGGCTATCCAATCTCGCCCACGGTTTTCTGGCTTTGGCGTCGAGGTACAGAGGTCACGCATGCTGGATTGCAGGGAGAGGAGTACCGCGGCTTTAACGCTGTCTTTGCGCCAGGTGGACATATTCCTCAGATTGGAGAGATCTGGAACAATCCCGACCTGGCATATACCTTGCAGCGGATTGCTGAGAGCAGTGCGCAGGACTTCTATACTGGCGAGATTGCTGAGAAGATTGCCGCGTTCTCCGCGCAGACTGGGGGAGTGCTCACCCTCACTGACTTGCAAGCACATCACAGCACGTGGGTTGAGCCAATTAACACCACCTATCGCGGCTACGACGTGTGGGAGTTGCCACCGAATGGGCAGGGACTGACGGCGTTACTCGCGCTTAATATCCTGGAGGGGTTCGATCTTGCGAGGTACCCACGTGAGTCTGCACAGAGCTATCATTGGCAAATCGAGGCCATAAAGTTAGCATTTGTCGAGGCGCAACGCTATATTGCTGATCCTGAGCGAGTCAGTGTCCCCACCAGAGAACTGCTCTCCAAGGACTTTGCCGCTAGGCGGCGGGCCTTGATTGGCGAACAAGCGTTGAGACCCGTGTCGAGCGAGAAACTCACCAGTGATACAGTCTATCTCTGCACTGCCGATGTGGATGGAATGATGGTAAGCTTGATTCAATCGAACTTCAAGACTTTTGGCTCGCATGTCGTTGTGCCAGAAACGGGGATGGCACTCCAGAACCGGGCATCAGGCTTCTCTCTCGATCCAACGCATCTAAATTATCTGGAGCCAGGGAAACGACCTTTTCATACGATCATTCCGGGTTTTCTGACGCGTAACGATGAAGCCATTGGTCCTTTCGGAGTCATGGGAGGGCATATGCAGCCACAGGGGCATGTGCAAATGATCGTGAACATGCTCGACTATGGGCTGAACCCGCAAGCCAGCCTAGATGCCCCGCGTTGGTACTGGGGAGAAGAACGCCGGGTACAGGTCGAACCAACGGTTGCTTCAGCAATTGTGGAGGCGCTCAGTCAACAAGGCCATGAGATGAACGTAGATGATGAAGTGCATTTTGTGGGGCGTGGACAGATCATCTGGCGGCTCCCCTCGGGGGTTTATATTGCCGGGAGCGAGCCGCGTGCGGATGGCTGTGCTCTTGGGTATTAGAGCCTGCATTCACACACAGGTTCCAGGCAGGAGCAAGGAGTGCAAGAGTAGGAGACAGAAGGCAATCGAAAAGCGCAAGCCGTCTTTGGTCCGGTGAAAGGGCAAGCAATGGGCAAGTCGTGGTGCTTCAAAGGAAATCTGTCCCTCTGTTCCCTCTGGCCCTGAGGAGAGAGAGGTGGTACCATAGAAAGGGATACTAGAAAAACGATATCGGGTAGTGCATCAAACTAGATGCTGAGAGGAAGGCTCTGAGAAGCTGCGTTGATTGAAGCAGAAAACGGCTGATGTCCCCTTTTGGTGAAAAGGGGAATTGACGCGTTATTTGGATCTGGTGAAAACGCACAACGGTTGATCGAGACGCTCATCCATCCCTCACAGTGGACACAAGCCGCCTCAACAGCTTTCTCCAGAGATTTCTGCTTGGGCTGCTTCTTTATGGAAAGGATCTCCTCGATGGGCAAAGGCAATGAACGGGTGTCCTTCACCGACAACCCGCAGGGCACTCGTACGTCTACCACTTACGACCCGGCCTCAGATTGGACGCGTCTGGAGCGCACAGAGCATAAGGCGGCCAGACAAGAGCAATCCGATAGCGAGACCCAAAAACTATCTGAGATGGATAAAGAGTATAAAAGGGCAATTCTGGAATCAAAGCATCCTGATCACTTACAGGAAATTAAAGATGAGTTGGATGGAATTGGAAGGGAGCATCTTAAGAAATATGAAAGGTCTGCAAAGGAAAATCACTGGAAAGAACAGCAAAAGATTATCAGGGAATATATGAAAACAGAAGAGGGCAAGGAGCTAAGAGAAATATACAAAGAACACTTCAAGCAATCAGGATGGGATCCGGGACACGAGTCTTCTTACTGGAAGAACTGGGAGTTTCAAGGTGCACTGCGAGAAAAAAAGGGAAAAGAGCATTTTCAGAAATTTTGGAGTTCGACATCAGGGAAAAAGCTACAAAGGATAGATGATGCTTTTGTAAGTCGTTTTTTGGGCTCAAATGAGGGTATCGCATATCAAAACGCTTATGATCAGGCTCGTGCGGAGCACGAAGAATCAGAAGAGGCCTTTAAAGATTTCGACTCTTGGTAGTAGCTTATGTAAGACAGGGAGTCACGGTAATAGCGCAGGGAGAATGCAACACGCCTGTCAGTGCGAAACTGGCGAATCACACCGTTAGGCCTACTAGCGCTCCTGCCCGGCGTTGAAGCTGCCCGTTTGCTCGTATACGAAGCAGCCTACAAGCTCGACGCGGGACAGCCTGCTGGCATGCATGCTGCGATGGCGAAGTGCTTCGCCACTGATATGGCGATGGAAGTGACCACGAACGCTGTACAGGTGCTGGGTGCTGCTGGCTATGTGCGCGATTACCCGGTTGAACGCTACATGCGCGATGTCAAAGTGGCGCAGATCTTCGAGGGCACCAATCAGATCCAACGGGTTGCGATTGCGCGCGCGCTACCGGGGGATCTGCGTTCTTCGTGATCGTTACTCTGATGCCAGAACTACAAATGGTGTATTAAGTTGCTCCCATTGTTGAATGGATGTGTACAGGCGTGTCTTGCAGAAATGAGAGCGTTCAAAGGCCAGCCGCAAGCTTCTTTCAATGATCTCTGATCTGCAGTCATTGTTATTATGCGTGCCAATTGCTTTATGTAATCCCATAGATAAAATATGCACCATATCATGACCACAACAAACGTACCAGAGATCGTGTGTGTCATTCTTTAGCGCTTGCAGACTGGCCTTGAGTGGTGCATCTGTGATATCGAGCCTCTGTGAGTTATTTTTGACTGCCTGGATAAGTCTTGGTGGGTTTATAATTAGGGTTATCGCATCTACAAATTTCGAGAAATTTACACCTTCAAATTTCAAGGATAGTCCTTCACGCAGAGAAACCCAACGCAAGTAGCCGATAGGTATACTACACGCCAGCAGTATTTCGCGTACACCTTTCCCATTATCTTGCGTAATTCGTGCAATTTTCTCTTCAGAGCCAAATTCACCAAGTACTTTTTCAAGCGCAGGAGATTTGATGATCATCGTTTCAATGTCGTGAGTGTCTGTGAGCAACACATTTTGACTGGCTAGCAGCTTACCTTCGAGAACATCAAAGTCAGCATCAATGATAACAAGAACGCCAGGGAATTTCTCTTTTTCAAGGATTGATAATACTTGCAATGCTGTCGATTTATTGCCTACGCTGCGAATCTGGCATTTATCTTCACCGATGAGTGTTTTATAGAAGATTCTGTCGGTGTCACCTTCTACAATGAGAAAAGAGCGGAACTCGTAGCTTGGATATCGTCGTGTCAAGATAATGCTATTCGCAATGCTGTCAGGACCGCGCATGTTTTCATACTCGTATGCGCTATAATCTTCCACCCTCAGTTTCCTCTTAGCTCAACCAATAGATCGCGTCTGTCATTGATAATATCTGGCGAATGCGTTGCAAGGATGATATCAATATCTGTAAGTTGTGTCACCTGCTGTACATCTTGTAAAAACTGCTGCTGCCATACGACGTGAAGTGACAATTCAGGCTCATCGATCAGGATAAGTGAGCCAGGATCAACTCTGAACAATAGCTCGTAAAAGAGCACTAATTCATGTTGTTCTCCAGATGATAGATTTTCCAGAGGGAGAACAGTACCATTTTTCGTCGTGAACACAAATCCCTTCCCTTTATCAATAGTCATTGTTTTATAGAGAAAGCGGGTATTGATAATGGTCGTCAGTAGACCTATCTTCCGAGCTAACTCGTCAAAAATGCCTAGTTTTTGCTCAGTATCCTCTGCATAAACTGCTAGCACTGCTTTTGTGCTATCACTTATACCTTGTTTAGAATCGATAGGGGGCGCAGCACCAGTTTCTTGATCGAGCAGACCGAGTTTCATCAGTCTTGAACGTTTTTGCTCTAACTTGTCTAACTTATAGAGAATTTCATCCTCTGCTACTTGTAATTGTTGAGGCGTTGGACGAAGTACTCGCGCTGGAAAAGTTCCATCGAGTGACTGTGATAAAGTGGCCGACTCGGCAAGTTTCCTTCTGATTGCTCCGACAAGGTGTTCGGAATCCTCTGTGACTGCATAGTCCGATTTGGTTGTCTTATCATATCTACTGAGCTTAGAGGGCCTGGAAGAACTCAACAGACGCTGTGTCTCAATAAAGCGCATCGGGACTGATTTTCTTACATTTACTAACCATTCGGGCATTTCTATTCTATTGCCTATAAACTCTACTGGTAATTGATCACCAAAATGCTCTACAACATCCTCAAGTGAGAGAATTTCACTAGTTTTCAAGTTTCGCCAGGCGTCAGGCCCGATGCGGTCAAGATAGGGAGCTAAACGATCTATTAGAGGTAGCAGGAGCGAGATGTCTTTCTTTGACAAAAGCTTTGAGCGTAATGGATGCGGTTTGCTTCCTGCAGTGTGAAATACGATTTCTCGTTCAACAGCATACTCTTCTTCTGTTGGCTTACGTGTTTGAAGTTTCTTGCTAACCCAAAAACTGGTATTGTCCTCAAAATCGACCCTAAATTCATCGAATGGTATGCTTTGAAGGAGCTGATTGCTTTGACTAAAGAGGGTATGCAGTAATTTGAGCATCATCGTCTTGCCAAACCCATTTGGTCCATGAATGATAGTGATGCGTTCGTTCATCTTTAGAGGTATTGTATGGTTGAAAATCCCAAACAGGCTCGTCACTGATATTTGTCGTATGCGCTTAGTTTTTCTTGCTTCGGCTGGCAGCATTTCAGTGTGCTCGCTTTCTTATCGTGCGTCGTTCCTCAAAACCGCTACTTATCACTATTGTACTTCGGAAACACTATACTGAACAAACCTCTTGACGTCAAGTAATCTTCTAAGCTTTTGACGCTCCAGGCATGGATACATTTGTTTTGTGCAATAAAGGAATTACTCAGGACGTGAAGGCCGGATGCTTGATGATCTGCTGAGCCAGGCGTTGCTCGGCTGGCGACGCCTCTGGCAACTGCGGCCACTGCTTGATGGCTGTGGCATTGACGGCCAATAGCACTCCGAAGCGACGTAACAGTACCTCCGCTACGAAATCTGCTTTCTGCGTGGCAGCGTCGGTTTGCGTAACGGCGACACAACCTTGCGCCCGGCTGCTACCTGAGATATAGGCCCAGTGGGACTGTGCTGAGATCTGGTAGTCTGACCCTTGATCGATGGTGCTGATGGTCGTCGTGCAATTGGGATCATCAAACGAACTATCCCCCTGGCGGTGTGATGCGACCAGCCACACGCCATGTTGCCAACTGATACGCAAGGTGACAAATTGCTCTTGCTCGCTCGTCTCTTGCGTTCCCTGCGGCTTTTGCTGTGTGGCAAGTGGCGTATAGGTCCAGGTGGGATGCACAATTGCCGCAATATCCCAGCGTGGCTGGTTAGCGAGCGGACCATCAGCGGGCCATTGCAGCGTACAGAAGAGACGGCAATCGCGACCTGAGATAAAGCAAGCTGCGTCCTTGACACTCCCTAGCGTGATGCCCTGGCACTGTCCAGGCGCGCTCGTATCAGTATCGAGTAAAAAACGCTGGGAGGCTCGCAGTGTCTGTGTAGCTTCAACGACTGCCTGCTTCAAGAGATAGCGTTCGCCTGATTGAATAGTATCCGCCGCTTGCAAGCTATCCAGTTGTTGCTGCACGGCGCGGATAAGTACTTGCTGTTGCGCCACTGGCAGGAGCTTCAGTGAAAATGATGTGGGAGGACTGACCAGCAACGCGGCCTGGTTAAATGTGTTAGGGCTTAGCTCCAGGCTTGTAGGACAGCTTTGTGACGTGCTCTTTGTGGCTGGGACGACTAGTTGACAGGCCATAGTACGAAAAGGTGCAGTATGCCACACGATCTGGTGCACGCCGCGCGCAAGCTGTATGGGAGGATCTATTTGCACCGTAGGCAGGTCGCTAAGCTCATGCCCATCAACCCAGACAGTGCCCCAATCTGCTAACGTCTGAAAGTAAAAAAGGTTGGTAGCTGCCACGTTCTGGGTAGTCGGGAAGACAACGGAGATGATCTTGTCGGATATGGCAAATGTATTGTCCAATACAAGCAAGATGATAGCGAGCACAAGGCTGACGAGGATTACGCGTCGTCCAGCGTAGCATGTAAGGAACCGCCGTGGCTGGCGAGATACGCGCAGGATACCCGAAGCATGCTCCCCCTGCTTGTCTCCGGTGCTTCTATCTTTGCTGTGTGTATCAGTTTTTCTCATGTTCTCCCTTTATATTGCCTTGCATTCAGATGAGAAATGTGCTGTAGCACATTTCTAGCAACGAGAGTTGCTGATCTGCCTGGCTGACTGCGTAGCAGTAGAAGCGCCAGCTTCGTTGTCAGGCGGAATAAGAACGCGTTTCTGAATGCCTATGGGTATTCACAGTCTTTCGATAATCGACACAATCGCTGCGGTTGCGCTGACGTTCCATTGGCGGTAAGCATCAACTGATGCAGCCATAATGTGTAGCTCGGTCTGATCTGTGACCAACTGCGTAAGCAGGACCGTTTGCTGTTCGGCAGTGAGGGCTACCCAGCCCAGTTGATGGCGTTGGATAAACTCCAGATTCTCTTCTTCCTGGCCCGGTATATATGCAGTTGCGATGAATGGTTTGCTCAGTGTCACTGCCTCAAAGAGCATATTTGGTCCCGCTTTGCCCATAATAACATCAGCGGCTGCCATAAACGGCGCAATTTCGTTCGTGAAGGGTAACGCATAGAGATTTTTCACTGTTTTGAAGCGTGATAATAATGCGCGATTCGTCCCGGTTGCCAGAATTACCTGCAGGTTGGGGTCGATAGCCAAGACACGTTCTACAGTCTGACTAAATTGCGCAGCACCTTCACCTCCACCTTGCAAAAAAACAGTGAAGCAAGCGGGATCTAGCGCTAACTTTGTGAGTATCTCTATTCGTGAAAGACTCCTCGCACGGTAGAACTGTTCTCGCACGGGCCAGCCAACAGCGTGCAAATGTTCGGCTGTAAATCCTGCGGTCAGTGCTTGCTCGTATGTCTCCTGTGTTGGTGCGAGCGTAGCATCTGCCTGGCGTTCAGTCAGCCAGGTAGCATGGACATTATTCGGGTCAGTAAAGAGCATCACAAAGGGGATATGTATGCCGCTACTCTGCAAGAGCTTTGTCACCTCATAAGTGAGAAATGGATAGGTTGTAATAATCAGGTCAGGCTGCACACGTTTCAACACCTGGCTCAGGGACCTGGCAACGAGGCGTGTAAAGACACGATGAGCGAACAGCGCTCGTTGGGATGTGTCGGTTAATTGAAACTCAGCCGACCAGAGCCAGAGTGCATAGCGACTGACGGTTCGATAATGCCAGTGAAAAAAGCGTGCCTGCGGGTCCACAATCTCTATGTTATAGTGCTGAGCCAACAGGTCACGTAGCGCCTCAGCCAGGCTAATGTGACCACCACCAGTCTTTGAAGTCAAAATAAGAATTGTGCGCCGATCAACCATACATTTATTCCTCTGCAGTTAGCATACTGCGCAACTTTTACTTATGAATACTCGCAATTTTTCTAGCGCCAATGGCTAATGACGCGTGCTTTGTGCTCCTTGTTATCTTGGCATACAAGTACACTGTATGGTAAAATACCCTCAACACTGGCAGACATTTCCTTACACAGTGCTATATGCAAACCGGGACCATCATATCACCCGGGAAGTTCATTATCTTTCGCCACTTATTCTAGAGGTCACTCCAGAGCTTCTCTTAACAAAGGAACTTACCTCTAAACTGCTTACTAGGATTGCCCAGGCAGTTACTGACAGGTGACGACACAGTCCTAAAAAAGGCGTTGATGATGCGCATATTTATGGAAGTGAAAGAAGAGTACTTATGCTGCGTTACCGACTTGAGGGCAGTGGATCACCGCTCCTTCTCATTCACGGTTGGGGCGTGACCTACGCAGTTTGGCAAAATCTTGCACCATTACTTAGACCACATTTTCAGCTTGTGATGATCGAGTTGCCTGGTATTGGTGGATCACCGCAAGTTGACCCTGGTAAACCCTACTATACAGCATGCGCCGAGGCGATTGAAGAAGTTCGTCAGGCATTAGGCATTGAAAGATGGTCTATCCTTTCTTATTCTTCTGGCACACGAGCAGCCGAGGCATATGTACAGCGCTACGCTGCTACTATTCAAAGTGTTATCTTCCTCTGCCCAATCTATTTACCTGAATTATGGTCATTGTTTTTACGTCTTCTGGATACCCCTCATCCGCTACGATTGCGCCGCTGGGTCTTTTCAAAGTGGCGTCTTTATAGTCTAGTGCTGGCACTGGGCTTTAACGGACATCGTAATGATTACACCAAAGTGTGGATGCATGAACTTGAACTCCAGCCTCTGGATATTCTTGTCCGTTCATTATCTGAGCTACCAGGCAACGGTCGTGCTCCTTTTAAATTGCCACCGATCCCTACGTTGTTCATCTGGGGAAGACAAGATGCCCTTACAGCCCGTCCACGACGGCCACGCCCAAATGATGTAATGATCAACGCCAATCACAGTGCACCGATGCTTGCAGCAACCAATGTGGCCGATGTAGTGCTGCCTTTTCTGCTCGAAGGCAAGCTTGTCGCTCCATTCAGTCGTCGCAAACGTCGGCTTTATGTGCCGAAGAAAGGCGTGGTGCGCAAGCAGAGGCATATTCGCTTACGTTTACTGCTCGACAGGCGTACTCGCAGGCGTCTATCTTTGCGCGGGCGTATCTCGTTACAAAAAACCAAGCAGTTATAAAAGTAGGGAACCTTGACTGGTTCCCTGTACGAAACCCTTATTTAATGACTGGCAAGTGCAGATGCTACAGGCTGTGATTGTTCATCAAATGCGCGCAATCTAGCGAGCTGATCATCAGTTACGATGCCGTCTGCTCTAGGATCAAAGATCACGTTGTCACGCGAGCAGTAGTAGAGACTTCTCCAGGTTGCCATAGCCTTGTCCCACGCGGGAAAAAGGACTGTCGCTTCATTATCGCCGCGTACTACACGTTGGAAGGCATAGTAGGAAATAGACAGCACAGTGATAATACTGACAATCGTTACACTAAGCAGCGCAACTTGAGCTTGCCATGGAAAGTTGTATTCAGCACCACCGATAAACACGATAATGAGAAAAACACAAATACCGATCAGAAAGATACAGGCCGTGATATAAGATAGCATAGAGACTTTCCTGACGGGCATGTCAGGAGGACCACAACGTGTTACGCCTGTACTATACGCAGCTTCCGTTGTTTTTACTTGATCTGTCTGGTGGCATACCGGGCAGGTAGGCTTTGAAGTGTCAGCGGATGCCATAAAGAACCTCCTTAATATCGCTCGACAGATACGTGAGCGCTATTTTCTTTGCAAAAATAGCATAACACGTTGTCGTCTATTCGACAATGCCAAAATCTTGCATTCCCGGTAAGATCCTGGCATTTGACATGCTCTCCCCCAAACAGTACACTATCACCAGCAAAAAGCGCTGCAAGGAGAGAGGATTTTTTTATCTATGACGGGTGCTGCGATTACTATTATAGGGCTTGGACCGGGCAGTATCAATGATCTTACGATGCAAGCTCATAAGCTCCTGGCCCAGGCGGCGGCTGATCACCAGATTGTTTACTTTCGTACTATTATTCATCCCACTGTTGATCCACTAAAACAGGCATTACCTGATTTACATATAGATTCGTTCGATAGACTCTATGATGAGTCTGAGGACTGGGGTACACTTTATCAGCAGATCGCCGCAGAGGTCTGTACGCTTGCCTCTGAGCATCCACTGATCTATGCGGTCCCGGGGCATCCTTCCATTGGTGAAACCTCGGTGCAGATTTTGTTGCACCTGGCACGCGAGCGCAATTTGTCTACCATCGTTGTGGCTGGTCTCTCGTTTTTGGAGCCGGTCTGTACGTTGCTTCATCTCGATCCGTTCGACGCCGGAGCACAGATTATCGACGCCACCAATCTTGCTGCATTAGGGATCGATGAATTGGCTAGTAAGATCATTCCTACTACTCCGCTTTTGTTGGTGCAAGTATATAATCGTCGCCTGGCGAGTGCTGTCAAACTGGCACTGAGCGAGTTTTATCCCGATGAATGGCCGGTCAAACTGGTGCGTGCCGCTGGTGTGGACACGGATGAAGCGGTAATCGAGCTACCGTTGTATGAACTTGATCGCAATACCTATGCCAACCACCTTAGTACGCTGTATGTGCCTCCGCTGGACAATTTGACGGCGTTACGTCTTCCTGAAACCTTGCGCTACATCGTTATGCGCCTGCGCCGCGATCCTGATGGTTGTCCGTGGGATCGCCAGCAGACGCATCAGAGCATCGTGCGCTATCTAATTGAGGAGACGTACGAGGTTGTCGAAGCGCTAGAAGAGCATGATATGCAGCATCTGGCGGAAGAGTTAGGTGATCTTTTGCTGCAGGTCTACCTGCATGCCGAGATCGCGCGCCAGGAGGAAGATTTCTCGCTAGGGGATGTCTATGAGCATATCAGCGCGAAAATGCTACGCCGTCATCCGCATGTCTTTGGCAATACCGAGGTCAGTAGCTCGGGACAGGTGGTGCAGAACTGGGAGGAGATTAAGCGCCAGGAGCGTGCACGCGCAGGCAAAGATGTTGCCCATGAGAGCAATTTAGCCGGGATACCACTGGCATCTCCCGCTCTGACGGTTACTCAGGAGTACCAGAAGCGTGCGGTGAAAGTTGGCTTCGAGTTTTCTGATATCCATGATGTCTATGCGAAAATCGCTGAAGAGATGCAAGAATTACAACATGCTGCCACGCCGGAAGAGTTGCGCGAAGAAATGGGCGACGTGCTCTTTATCGTTGCTAAGTTGGCACGCTTTCTCAAGATTGACGCAGAAGAGGCATTGCGCCATGCCAACCGTAAGTTTCGCCAACGTTTCCAGCAAATGGAGCAGTTTGCGCGTGACGAAGATCGTGCTCTGACCTCCTATGATCAGCATGAGTGGCGTGAGCTATGGAAACGAGCCAAGAGCGCTGTCAGCAATGCTGATGAGTAGCGCTGTATGGAACGTCCTCTTCTGCTTCTTTTATACTCACTTCAACCCAGGCATCGTAGGCTGCTTGTCCGCCGGGGATGCCGGGGACAATGTTGTTAGCAGTGAGGGAGACGATGGGTGCTCCGCTGGTGACGCGATTGATACCGACCCAGCCGTCGCGCATCCAGACAACACCTGATAAGACGTCGTCGGTGACATAGGCATTGGCCTCAAAGTGACCACGTTTGTTGGCAATAATAATGGAAGCTCCGCTTACGATATGCCGTTTTTGTGCGTCCTGGGGATGTATCCAGAGTTGCGGCCCCGCGTTGGCTTTCGCAAGCGTTGGGAGGGCCTGTCCCTCATCAAAGAAGGAGTGGAAGGCTGTGAGGGTGCGTCCCTGGCAGAAACGCAGCGGATACTCATCTCCCTCAGGTACAGTGTAGGATGGCAGAGGAGAAAGTCCGGCCTGCCGGGCACCCTCGCTCCAGAACTCGATCTTTTTGGATGGAGTCGGAAAGCTGTGTTCCTGGTAGGCAATATGGGAGAGATCATTCTTCTGCCAGTATCCTCCATGCTGGCGAAGTACATCTACCGTCAGAGGTTCGCCCGTTTCCGTTTTTTGCGCCATCAGGAAAGCGTTGACATAGTCTTGCTCATCTTGCCAGGGAAAGATATTGGCTATATTAAGCCTCTGCGCAAGTTCGTGCAGAAGGGTAATGAGGGAACGGCACTCACCTGCTGGCTTGAGCGCGCGCTCCATCAAGTAGATATGAGTAGCCGTCTGCTTTAGTCCGATATCTTCCAACCAGGCAGTGGCAGGCAAAACAAGATCAGCGCAACCACGGGCTGTCGCATTCATAAAAAGGTCATACGAAACAATGAGTTTGATCTGAGCTAGCCCGTGAGCGAGCGCGTTCGCGTCGGCAAACATTGAGAGCATATTGCTGCCGAGTAAGAGAAGTACATCAAGCTGACCGCGAGTGAATGCCTCTGTGATGGTCGTCATATGGCTGGGGATAGCCGCCTCGTCTGGCATTTTCTTGGTGACATCTGCCAAAACATCGGCGTAACCAGTACTCTCTGGAGAGGCTCCGTGACGCGGTCCCAACCCACCACCCGCAATCCCCAGTTGTCCGGTGAGAGCAGGGAGACAGGAGATAGCGCGGGCAGGTTCCCAGCCATGTTGATGTTTAAACATGGAGCTTCCACCCAGAACGATCATGGCAGGGGATTGTGTGGCGTAGCGCCGAGCAAGAGCACGCATGCATTCAGGCTCAATGCCGGTAATGGTGGCTGCCCATTCTGGTGTGTACTGCTGTATGTGGGTCGCGAATTCCGCGAAGCCGAGTGTGTAGCGGTCGATGAAGGCCTGATCGTAGAGTTTTTCTCGCACAATTACATGAGCGAGAGCGAGAGCGAGCGCGGCATCGGTGCCAGGTGGGAGCAAAAGCACTTCATCGGCGTGGCGCGAAGCCTCCGTGCGACGAGTATCGATATGAATAACATAGGCACCGCGCTTGCGTGCCTTGACAAGGTGCGGCGCGAGATCAGGTTGGCTGGCCAGAGTAGCGCCCCAGAGCAGAATGGTGCGCGAGTTGAACGCCATATCTTCTTTCGTATTCGTCTTCAGCGTTCCGGTTAACCCCAACCCATAGCCACCCATGGCCCAACATACTATCGAGCTTATCCACTGTTGAAAACCACCTAGCAAGCCAAAGCGACTGACCAATGTATTTCCTGTAGGTCCTGTCGTGCCTGTACCATGTCCACGCCAGAGTCCCACGCGCTCTGGCTGTGTCTGTTTGATCGCATCAACGATCATCGCATATGCATCATCCCATGAGCATGGCTCCCATCTGTTATCTCCTCGCTTGCCCACTCGGCGTAGTGGACGTAACAATCGTTTGGGATTGTCAAAGATCTCGTTGGTTGCTCGACCCCTGATGCAGAGAAAGCCCTGGCTATCCGGGTTGTTCGGATCGCCTTTGAGTGACAAGAGTTTGTTCTCCTCAACTTCAACTGTCATGCCGCATTGGGTAGGCAAACAATTCATGGGACACATTGTCGTGATCTGGCGTTTTCCGATCATGGTTCTCCTTTATGCTTCTCTACATCTTTATATGACGTTTTACCGACATATTATACCATAACTAAGAACCAATGGCCTGGTGGTCATTTTTTGCAAGAGGAGATAATAATCGCTGGAGAAGTGTTTCATCGGCTCCTTGAATACACGGATGAAAGGGCGATCTCGCTCAATGTAGTGCTCACTTTTACCTGTACCACTGTGTACGATAGATCACTATAATCGTGGACATGCAACAGAGCGACGAAGCACGTTTCATGTCCACGATGACTGCCATGACTTGTAGGCATCCCGTTGCTTTAGCGCTCGCTCAACGGAACAAATGGGATATCCATCGGCCCGGTATACTCAGCTTCGGGACGGATCAAACGATTGTTGTTCACCTGTTCCAGGATATGAGCAGTCCAGCCAGCACAGCGGCTCACAGCAAACGTCGGTGTGAAGAGATCACCACTTAAACCAACTGAGGCCATCAAGGCGGCAGAATAGTACTCAACGTTCGTGTACAGGCGGCGTCCCGGCTTCAACTCATCCAGCAGAGCCAAGGCTAACTCCTCAACGCGCCGTGAGTGCCGGAAACGCTCTGGATCAGCGACGCGGGCCATCTCTCGCAATTCTTCAGCACGTGGATCAACCGTCTTATAGACACGATGCCCAAAACCCATCAGCTTGCCACCATGCGTAATCGCTTGGCGCAGCCAGTTCTCGGCATTTTCCACAGTGCCAATCTCTTTCAGCATGTCCTGCACTTTCGATGGTGCCCCGCCGTGTAGGGGTCCTTTAAGTGCTCCCAAGGCTGCGACCAGCGACGATACAATATCTGATTCGGTACTGGCTACGATACGTGCGGTGAATGTTGAAGCGTTCATACCATGGTCAGCCAGCAGCACCAGATACGAATTTAAGCCTCTGACATGCCCATCTTTCGGTATCTGCCCACTCAGCAGGTAGAGATAGTTTGCGGCATGACCTAACTCTGGTCGTGCTTCCAACGGTTCCAGGCCGCGACGTAAGCGATCAAAGGCGGCAAGGAAGAGGGGAAAACGCGCTGTACTGGCGATGGCCTGCTCGACAGCTGGTTTGCCCGAAATGGCAATAGCACCCCAGGCAGAAACAGCAGTACGCAATGCATCCATCGGCTCCGTCCGGGAGGGAAGAGTACGGATGATTTGCATCACCTGTTCTGGGATAGTACGCTCAGCAACAAACCTTTCGTGTAGATTAGCTAGCTCTTTTTGAGTGGGCAGATGTCCGAACCAGAGTAAATGGACAATTTCCTCATAGGTGCTTGTGCGCGCCAGGCTATGAATATCATAACCACGGTAGATCAGGCGGCCAGCAGCGCCATCTACCTTGCTTATCGCGGTTGTCGCCGCTACGATGCCCTCTAATCCACCTTTGTTTGGTTTTGTAACAGGAGTAGCAGACATATTGTTGTCCTTAGAAGGGGTATTACCTGTATCTGGTATCGTCATCGACATAATCTATGGCTCCTTTGCATGTTCGTTTGTTACCACATTTTAAAATCTCGACTCTTCTATGTTGTATCATTAATGCCGATAAATGTCAATGAAACTCGATGCTTCTCGATATTAGTCGATAATAATTGAGGCCACTTGATTTTTGGCATGAAACATGACATGATAGAGACAAAAGAAGTACCCTATAGGCCATATTTGACAAACGTTATCTATTTTCTTATGATGATGAACGGCCCAGCAATACCGCGATGAAAGGAGGGTCATGCTATGATAGAACTCAACGGAGAAAATTATCTTGACGGTCATGAAGCCTCACAACTGCTGGGAGTGAAACTATCAACCCTCTATACGTACGTGAGTCGAGGGGTGCTGAGAAGCTATAAACAGGGTATTAAGCGGCAACGATTGTATAAACAAAGTGAGCTTGAGGCATTGTTGCAGTTGCGACCCAGTAATGATGACGCACCCTCTGTTCTCTTAGAGCCTGCGCAAGAGGTCAGAGAGCCTCCACACGCGACCGACGTGTAACGTGGCTGCAAGCTCTCTATGGGACAATTTTATAGAAGGAAGCTGGTTGGTACAATGCGTGTTTTGCCGTTCATCGCACGCGTAGCAGCAGCTTCCATTGTTTCCCAGGTCCCTTCACCTCCCAGATGGTAAATCGTGATGCCCGCCAGTTTTGTCGGTGGGGGATTGTTACCAACGAAGAGGATTGTTACGGCGTTTCCACTCCTGCGTAAGTGAATGAGCACGTCTGTAAGCGCTTCGCTGATGGTGCTTGTAATGACTATAATTGTCGATCCTACGACAAGATGTGCTCGTTCACCGAGCAATACTTCTTCGATATTTGTGCCAAGATAATCCTGAATGCGCGCTAGCGCATCCATAATACGTTTACGCTGCTCCTGTCGATTAGATGCAGGTAAACGAATACGACGACGCTTCAACTGCTCCGTGACGACTGCTTGTATATTCTGTTCTTCTAGCATACCTGCGTGCACTTCTTCGTCAGGTATATGCATAATGGTATTGGCATACAAACCGACCGCGTAGCCCTGATCGAATGCCCAATCGCTCACTGAAGCTGCCGCACAAATGGATAATTCGAGCAAGCCTGGATGAACGCCATAGTGCGTATCCAGATGTGTTGCGGCGTTGAGGAAGATGCTGAGTGTATAGGTCGTTGTCGCTTCATAGATCTTGCTCTGCAGTTGCATTGTCCGCGCGGTGGCCTTCCAATCAACCCGACGCAAGCTATCACTGTAGGCATAGTCACGCATACCGATAACGCGCATCGGATCTTCCAACACACGACGTGGCGCACGATGGTCGCCAAAGGGATGACGTGTCGGGAGATGAAAACTGCTGAGTGGTACAACCAGTGGATAGACCAGTATATAGTCCAGATGAGAGACCTGTGCAGCGCGTCTGAGGAAGCCAAAGATATCACCACTATAGAGGGTTGCCGGGCCAATCTTATGGATACCACGTTTGTGACCTTGTATAGTGTAGCGTCGCGTTACCCGGTCGTACCAACGCAAGCTGAAAAGACACTCAAGCGTCACCAGATTATTATATAGGCGGCGTTGTGGTTGGTGCCCTTTTATCGTCAATGTGAGGGGAAATGTTTCTTCGAGTTCTAACCACGGCAGTGGCAGAAGCTTGGTATTCTCGATAGAGATTGCCAGTACGATCTCCTCGCCGAAGAGCACGCGCTGCTCACTGAGGTGGCGCTGATAGGTGACATCTTGCAAACAGTAGCGTGCCCAGATGTCAGTTATAGCCAGGACCATGAGCAAGATGATACCTCCTACCAGGAATAGTGGCTGGTGCAAGAGAATGCTGGCGATAATCAGGCCAATGCTCACAATATACAGGCGCTTATCCAGTCCCTCGCCGCTTGATGCGCTCAGGTTTCCACGCTTTTGTGATTTGAGCAATGAAAATGGGGTAGCTTGTCGCGCATTGTTGTTCATTCGACGGGCACCGCTACTGTTTGCAAGATCTCCTCTACGATTTTTTCCATGATGTAGCCATGTAAATGTGATTGACTGGTGGCAATCATACGGTGAGAGAGGATGGGTATTGCCAGGCGTTTGACGTCGTCAGGAATGACATAGCTACGCCCGTGCATGGCCGCGTGGGCCTGGCTGGCTCGATAGAGTGCCAGCGTCCCACGTGGACTTACACCCAGTTCAACGCCATGATGCTCACGTGTTGCTCGTACTAACTCGATGATATATTCTTCTACATTGTCCCCAATATGTACTTTGCGAATCACTTTTTGCAATTGCACTAATTGCTCTGCTGCTACTACTGACTGCAAATCCTCTAATGGTTGCTGCTCTTTGAAGCGTTGTACAATCTGCCGCTCCTCCACCTTGCTTGGATAATCCAGGCGCAAGCGCATCAGGAAGCGATCAAGTTGCGCTTCCGGTAGAGGGAAGGTACCCTCCAATTCTACTGGATTTTGTGTGGCGATGACAAGAAAAGGTCGCGGGAGCGCGAACGTCTCGCGCTCAATACTGATCTGCCGCTCCTCCATAGCTTCCAGCAACGCGGATTGTGTACGCGGTGTGGCGCGATTAATCTCGTCAGCGAGCACGATTTGGGTGAGCAACGGACCCGGTCGAAATTCAAACTCGCCTTTTTTCTGATTATAGAAAGTGATGCCGGTGATATCCGAGGGCAACAGGTCAGGTGTAAACTGAACGCGTTGAAATGAGCATCCGAGCGATCTGGCAAGCGTCTTTGCCAGCGTGGTTTTGCCGATGCCCGGTACATCTTCAAAGAGCACATGCCCTTCACACAACACGGCTACAATTAGCTGGTCAATGACCTCTGCTTTGCCGACAATTACCCGATTTACATTCTGTCGCAGCTCAGTCGCAGTCCGCTGGACCAACTGGATTTTACCGGCTTGTGTCATATATCATCCTTACTACAGTTAATAATCGACATAAAGTTAGACTGAGAAAATAAGCCCACTTGATATGTCTGGTGCTATGCTGATTGCATTATATATATCAGGAGGTGTAGGTGGCAATGCCTGCTTTCTCTTTTCCTTCGATCCATCTAATGCCCATAGGCATTCAGAAACGCAACGCTCGTTGCTAGAAATATGCGGCAGCATATTTCTCATCTGAATGCAAGGCAATATAAGAGGCTGTGTGCAAAGGCTTGAGAAGCTAAGGGAAAAAGCACAGGTAATACCCATGAACTCCCATCTGAAGGCAACGCGAGCTATCCCTTTGCACACAGCCTCTAAAGATACTGTGACTACATGATCTATACGCAGTTTATAGAAATAAGTTCACAGCCATCTTGTGAAAGACCTTCTGCCGATAGATAACACTGTAATATAGCCTGGTAGTTTGCTCAATTTGGCAAACTACCAGATAGGTCTGTTAAAAGTGTATCTGAAATCGACATAAAAATAGAAAAAAAGGCGCTCTTGCTAAGATATACTCTTAATCTTTGAATTTGATTTGCACGGTGACTGTTTGAGATGATACGAGCCGGTTTTGCGTCTGGGCTACGGCTGTCACACGCGCGACAATACTGTTGCTTCCAAAACCAACGTTCTGCACTTTGACATGCCAATCGATGGTGACTGTGCCATTGGCGTCAGTCGTACCTGAACCAGTAGTGAATAAACCAGGCGTAGCTGTATAAAAACCGGTCAATTTGACACTGATGTTGGGTCGGGTGGCCTGAACAGTCACAGCAACGGTGGTATTATTTTGTACCTGAGCAGGAATACTGGTAATCTGTAGGGTTAATGGGCCTGTAGTGCTGACCGTTGCCGCTGTGGACGCGGCGGTTGGTTTTGCCGTCACTGGCATTGCGTTGCTTGCTTGTGTCGCTATTGGCGTCGCGGTAGGGACTGTCATAGGCGTTGCGGTAGGAACGGATGTTGGCGCTGTGGTCACGACAGTTGGTTTTGCTGCGCTGGCAACTTGCGTTGCGGAAGGTTGCGACGCTGTTGGGCGAGAAACAAAGCTAGCGGCCAGGACTACACCAACAACGCCAGAAAATAAGATCGTGGCGACTGCGACTATCAGCACTTTAGAGGCCGGGTCGGAGCGCCACAACAAGATAAGCCTGGTGACAGGATTTTTGGGTTGCGGAGCTGCTGATTGACGAATCAACTGTTCAGGCCGAATCGGTTTCTTTTGTGTATAGGTAAATGGCGGTGTATACGTCTTCGCTGGTACGACAGGCAAGATAAGTTTGCTCTGAGGTATAGGTTCTGTTGGGTCCTCCGCCCTATAACGGTCCTTACTCATTACATCCTCCTCTCAAATCAAATACATGCTATTCTGGAAAGAAAGGTTTTGCTAGAAATAGAGAAAACGGTGCTCTTTCCGAACTTATTCTTAAAATGTGTCTGAAATGTGCACACTTTTCGCCCGTAGTGAGCTGAAACTGGACTCATTCTTAAAGGGAGTATATGTTATAAGATTGCCTCTGTAAAATTATTCGCTAAAAGGGCTATGTGAAGTTGATGTCATATATGTTCAAGAGTGTTCAACCATATACAATTTAAGTTGTGAAAGTACTGTACTCACCTGAATCTTTTCTAGCATGGGCGCAGAGATGACGTTAACAGCGGGACCAGACGGTCGCCAGATAACCGGATCGCTCGGACCAAAAAGGGCAATTGTCGGTAGGCCAAGCTGAGCTGCAAGGTGAGTGATGCCCGAGTCGTTGCCAAGATAAGCTCGGCAGCATTGCAGGTGCTGGGCAACCGTGAGCAGTGGAGCGTCCACTAACAGATTGAGCAAACTAGCATGTGGGGGAGTTGGGAGCTGGTGACGCAGGTCGTCCAGGCGCTGCTGATCGGCTGGCCCAGCTAATAGTAGGACCGGAACAGCGTGCTGCCATAGAGCCACAATAACAGCAGCGAAATGAGCAACCGGCCAGCACTTGTAAACCCCTCCGCTACCCGGATGAATGGCGATACATCCCGCTGGAAGTTGTATCGACGCTGATGTTGTCGCTGGTAGGATACAGGACACCGAATTTTGCGCTGTCCACGACATCCCGATTGTTTCTGCTAAATAAGCGACAACTGGTTGACGCTTATCGGTCGCGGGTCGGCCCGGAGCCACAACTATCTGCGGGATAGCGATCTTGCGCAGATTATTTGCCACCATGCCCTGGGGATCACGCAGCCAGCAGATCGCCATATCTACCTGTCCCAAAAGCTCAGATAGTTGCTCTTTTGGTGCATCGGGCTGGAAAAGCTTGCCCCACTTAGCATCTTCGTAGCTGGATACGGCGTTCACGAGATTGCAGGCCAGGGCCAGTGGTAAAACGGCTGCATTACCCACAAACGTGATAAAAAGCTCGGTATGCTGAACTTTTAAAGCCTGTAGTAGCGGAAAGGTCAACAGTGTATCACCGATAGCGCCCGGACGGATTATGAGCATGCGCATGTTTTTCGTGTCCTTTCGCCTATTACTTCTTTGCCAATGATAATATCTCAACCACAATAGCTACCAGACAAATAACGATGGTGGTAAATATATTCCAGCTATGCAGCGCGCTCAGCACCAGATTCAGGACAATGACCAGTGATAGTAATGCACTCTGTCGTATGGCCGGGCGTACGGTGGCATGGTAGAGCCGTCCAGCAAACACGTAATGACCAACCGTGTAGATAATAGATCCAAATGTACACGTTAATGCTAGACAGAGCAACGCGAAGAAGACGACAAAATCAAATGTCGTGTCGGGGTATACAAAGCGTGTGAACAGCAACAGCCCTCCCCACGCGACCAGCGCAACGAGTGCCAACATATAGAGAGGTGTACGCCTGGACATATCCTTTTAACCTATCACCTTAGCAAGTTAAAGCCTTTATTGCCGTTCAGAGGAGCCTCGATGCGCCGCCGACTCTCCTGCGTATCACGGCTAAGATAGTTGCGCCACATATCGGGTGCATCCTTACTTTCACCGCCATGTTGCGTAATGCGTGTGCGTACACGGCAGATGACTGGTGTGTTGACGGCTGCGCCTGCGACGATTACCTGGCCCTTTGAGAGCGCGGGTAAATTGTCTAGCAGATCCCGTCCAACGCCTTCGATAGCAGCAGCAACGCTTTTCTGGTCGATTTCGTTAACGATGCGCATGATGCACTGCGTCTGACATTGACTGAGTACATCGGAGTCAAGCTTGCCTGGACGTTGGCTGATGAGTCCGATACCAATACCGAATTTGCGACCTTCGGCCAGTACTTGCTTGAGGATAGCGGTCGAAACAACTTCGGTCCCGCCAGGAGCAAAATGGTGAGCCTCCTCAATGAGTACGAAGACTGGATAGGGAAGAAAGAACTCACCGGATTGAACCTTGCCACGCTCGGTAGCCATGCGCGCCTGGTTAAGGCGACGTAGTAAGGTGGCAACAATGACTTGTTGATCGCGTTCGTCGATCTCATTGAGTTGTAGGACCGTGCATTGACCGGGTTGAAAGATCTCCGATAGATCCAGGTGCTGCGTATCGTCGAAGGTAAAGCTGTGCTCAAAGCGCTGCTCAACGCGCCAGGTCAATGCGTGGACGGTGCTGGAGTCGTCGGCCCCCTCGCTATCTTCATCATTCTTCTGCCGTGAAACGGCTTTGATCGCTTGTTTGAGATCTGCCGCTCCCCAGGGATGCCCATGTTTATTCTCTTGTACTTTGCGCAGGGCGCGACTCAAAAGATACTGCTGCTTCTCCGTCATTTCAGGTAAAAGTTGGCGCATATCGCCGATATTCAGCGTCGAGATGCGCACTTTGACCTGATCTGGTTTATACACCTGTACTTGCGCCTGGTAGCCATTGCCGTGACCATCGCCGGATTCAGTGAAGTCTGGCGCGTTGGCAATCTGATCCAGTGTGCCATATTCGCCATGTGGATCGATAATGAGGACACAGGCTTTATTGCGCGGCTGCATCAATTCTTCGATAATGACACTGGCTAGATAGCTTTTTCCTGCGCCCGTGCTGGCGATGATTGCCAGATGAGTGCTGACAATATCTTTGACGGAAAGCACAATTGGTACGGCATTGGGTGCACGTGTGAGCAGAGAGCCAACCGTAGCGGAACCAGGCTGCATATGCTGCTTGCGACTGAGAATCTCAGCCAGCATCAGATCATCCGCGAGAAAGATCTGCTTGCCCGATTGTGGTGGAATCCAGGGATTGATGAAAGAGCCAGTAGCCTGTTCATAATAGCCCATAATAGCTACATGCAGCTCAAAGAGTTCGTTGGTATGGCTATTATAGCCAACCATCGCGGCTACTTCGGTCGGTGCAATTTCCGGTTCGCCTAGAAACGTATCGGGATAGAGTTGCAGCGGCACACGCTTCAGGATACGTCCCAGTACACGGCGTATGGGCAGTGTTCCTCCGTTTAATGCGGCCAGCTCGGGATCGGCCAGTTCGTAGTAGACATATTCGCCATTTTTGAGGACCTGATTGTCGTCGCGCGAGACAAACGTATATTCATGCGTAGATTCGCCTGGTCCTTTGGTGATACCAACAGGTTTGCGCGCAGGTTGCCCTGGAGTAAGCGACATAACGTTTTGATCGGTCATGAAATGGCTCCTCTGCTATATTGCCTTGCATTCAGATGAGAAATATGCCGCAGCATATTTCTCACAACGAGAGTTGCTGATCCGTCTGGCTGACTGCGTAGCAGTAGCTGCGCCAGCAGCGTTGCCAGGCGGAATAAGAACGCGTTTCTGAATGCCTATGGGTATTAGCCTGTTGTTTCCACTTTGAGTCGCCAGGCGAAGTTGCGTTTGACGATGGAAAGTAGAGCGAGATTCTGTGGAAATAGGTGCTCTAACTGGTCGATGATACGCAGCGTGACCATTGGTAGCAGGCTATTGCGCTGCGCGATGATATGGGGCAGATACCCCATGTGCAGATAGGCACGCTGGCTATCCGGTTCAACGCTATCCTTAAAGTAATGGAAGGCGCAGACTTCTTCATCCGTCATCGTCTCAATCTCGCTTCCCAGTTCCAGGGCCAGCAGTGGTACACCATGCATTGTGGAGAGAAACACGGGTTGTCCTTCTGATGACTGACGCTGTTCTATCATACCTAGAACCATAATATAGATCAGGACAGCTTTTTCAGAAATATAGTCTGGGGAGAAAAGTTCGACCTGTGTCTCATTGGAGAGGCGTGGTCCCAGCGCGCCAAAGGCTGGATTGAGCAGGATCGTATCATAAATGACGCCGACTGCGTAAGTCACGGGTTCCTGGCTGAGACCTAATGCATAGTCCAGGGTCGTGTCTGGATCATCGGCCTGCCCGGCGCGCACCGCAACTCGTACGAAGCGACCAAAGGCATAATCCGCTGGACTCGGCTCGACCTCAACTTCGCGTGGGCCGTAAATCTGGCAGACATAGGTAATATGTGAATCTGATTTGACGATCTTCCCGATAAACATCTCGTAACCTCTCCAGGTACCGCGAGTTGTAGCCTCTCCATCTATTCTTATGGCTTGTACCAGATAGAGCTAATAGAGCTTGTGGCGCAGGCGCAACGCACAACGATTTTAGAACAAATGGTTTGGCGGCATTATAACATAGATTTGGCTTTTCGTGTGATTGTTCTTTCTTTCTCCATTGTATGCAGTCGGAATGCTCTTCTGGGGCCGGTTCAGATGGGTACTATTGATAGGGAAAGGAGGTGAATGGCGCGTTTTTTCCTCAGTTTTTTGTAGGCGTAGGCGGCATTATTTGATCACGGGGTGTGAAAAAACGCCTACTAGCATTTTAAGATGCTTTGTCAGGCGTTTTTGTTGTTGTGACACTCTGGCTCTCCAGTAGGTTTGTCCGTTATTTTGCTAGGATTTTTGTTTATGCTACTGCGACCTTTGGAGGTGGAATAGGTCGTCCCAATTCCTTTGCAAACTCTATCCATCCCTCAATTGCATACTGAGCTTGTTTAAGTGCCTCTTCGTATGTTTTTCCATGCGTCTTGCATCCTGGGAGTTCAGGGACAATCGCTAGATATACTTGGTCTTCTTCACTCCATTGAATGATGATTGTGTAGCGCTGTTCTGTCTTCATAGGCTCTTTCCTAACTTTTTTAGTGCGTTTCGCACATCTTTAATTTGATAGGGTTATGATAACTATAGCTTACCGCTTTGTCTACTCCCTTTTTGATTGTACGCATAATGTGCTTCTTTTTCTCGGCTTTTTTTAGACATAAGCGGTATTATCTGATCGTAAGGTGTGAAAAATGCCTGCAGATTTTCAGCATGAAGTAAAGAGTTTAAATATCGTCTATAATGCTTTCTACATTGACAAGCCAGTCAGAGTAAGAAGCGCGTTTCTTACTACTTTATGTAAAAAGCCGCTCTCTGATGTTCAGGGAACGGCCTTTGTTTATGATGAGGTACTACGGAAGTTAGTTAGCAGTGTATTGTGCTACAAGCCGATGCCAATACCGATACCGATACCGATGTGGATGCCGCCACAACCGCAGCCACAGCCGCAAGTGCTGAACGCTGGAGTTACCGCGCGGTGAGTAGCAATAGACGCAGCAGAAGCATGAGCCGGTACACTCAATACCCCCAAGGTGAGACACATGCTGAGCACGACCACAATACTAGCAAGACGTTGAAGAATGTGTTTCATGATACTATCCCTTTCTTTAACTGTTCCATTGCATGTTCTCTGTATTGATCTAAATATATTTGATATTCTATCACAGAGAATTTGCTTACGCTAAAATATTACGCTGAAATTAAGATATTATCAATGGTTCTTCCTATTTGTTGTACTTCAAATCATAAATCCGTATATAAAAATACATACTGCCCTACGAGATCTTATGGCTAAATTGCTGCCAATGCCTGATTATCTACGGTGCTTGATAACC
Organism: uncultured Chloroflexia bacterium; assembly: GCA_963802635.1. Classification (GTDB taxonomy): domain Bacteria; phylum Chloroflexota; class Ktedonobacteria; order Ktedonobacterales; family Ktedonobacteraceae; genus CAVTLG01. The sequence goes on from CAWDJJ010000003.1 coordinate 751,835, forward strand.
AAGCTGGCGAGCCTTGTCAAAAGCTTGTTGCGCTTCCTTTGGCTTTCCAAGGTTTTGAAGTGTGTTGCCTTTGCACCTCCAGGCACTAACAAAATCTGGATCAAGCTGGATGGCTCGCTCGCTCGCGGCAAGTGCCTCCTTATAGCGCTCAAGACTGGAGAGCGCGTCGCTTTTGCCTGCGTAGGAACGGGCTTCGTCAGGATCAAGGAGCAGAGCCTGCTTATAACTCTCCAAAGCTTCGGTATAATCTTTCCGTTGCAAAAATACCTCGCCCGTTTTTAACCACGACTCTTTTGTTTTGAGCAGTTCCTGGGGGAACGATGGAATGGTGTTCTCCACAACTTGATTTGGTTGGCGTGGAGCGCTCGTGGCGGCACGTCGGAGGGTCTGGGTGAGCCTGTCCCAGGGGCGGTTTGTGCTGTTGGTAAAATCGAGATATTGCAGCGCTTCTAGCCGGGGATGCAAGGCTGTTTTTTTATATAAAACGGGAATGATCTTGAGACCCGCGCCTGAGGCAAAGGCCCACTCGTAGGTGACATATTCTGATGCTTTCGCCTCGGGAGTCATAATAATGATCAGCGCAAAGGCGCACCTGATCGCCTGATCGATCTCACCGCGCCAATCTTCTCCGGCATGCAGACGGTCGTTATCTACCCACGTCTCGAAGCCTGCATCTTGCACTTTATGGATCAGGTTCTCGGCAAAATCAATATCTTCGTGTTTGTAAGAAATGAATACATGTGCCATGCTTTTACCACTCTATCAACTGGCTCTAGCTCTTCTTCTTTTGTGCTAGCGCTTGCCATACATTCTAGCTTATCAATTGATTTATGACAACATATGCGCGGTGAAGAGCAGGGCTTTCCAATTCTGCCAGTGCCTTGACGGCAGATGAAAGAAGGTAACATATGGATAAAAAGCAAAGACATATATCTAAAGCATAATATAAAAAAATAGGAAAGGAGAGACGGACGCGATAAATCGGGTCCCTACGGTTCTCCGGCCATGAATGGCTGGGCACTTCCCCCTCGCTGCTTTTTTTGCCCTTAAAACTTCTCACAAAAAGAATGGAAGGGCACGAGCGATTTATCGCTTTGAGACGTAGGGACCCGATTTATCGCGTCCGCCGCTGCTGTGAAGAGTATGGGACTATCAGTGGGACAAAAGGGGTACCTGAGGTATCTCTCGCAGAGCCTGGACGCTTACTCAGCTTTACTCCACACAGGACATTCAGGCTACTTACAGCGCATGATGCTTAAATCAAAAGAAAATCGGGTATACTGAATACGGATTGTCTATTGAATAGCCTTGAGCAAATCAATAGATGTTGCTCCACGTGGATACGTAGTGGTGGTTTTAACGGGTGCCTGAGGAGGAGCCGCAGTACCAATGCTCAAATTTGTAACGCATATTCAAATCTCCCGTCGTCTTTTACTGGCTTTTTTGCTGGCCGCAGTTATTCCCGGCATCGTTATCTCGATACTCGGCCTCACCTTCACAAAAGAGCAAAATACTCGCAGTCGAGCGATGCAGATAGATATTCAGGCATTTAAGACTTGTACTCTCGCAGCCACTTATCTCCCCACACTCAATACGTTACTCAGCAACGCCTACCAGGAGCAGTACGGACCACCTGATCCCACGCTGTCAAAGCAGACACGGACGAGGCAACTACAGGATACCCTCAACCAGCTACAAACTGTTGCCACACTTTTCGAGACAACCGCCAGCAACTATCAACAGAACTACCAGCTCAACACCGCTCGACGCATGAGGAGTGTACGCGAGATTTTATTCAATAATGCCGCCGATACACATCTGGCAAATCAGCAGCAGGCAACGCTTAACCAGATATTTAGAACACTCTGGCCCGATTATATAACGACCCAGAAACAAGTTATAGCAGCCATTAAGGCCAAAGCACCACGCATACACGTTAAGCAATTGCGCACACAAGCACAGAATAAAGGCATATTGCTAGAAAACTCCTGGAATCAGGTGGCACAAATAACGGAGGAGATGAGCTATCACACAGCACAGATCAATCAAGCCAGGACGAACCCCTTTCTAGTAGCGACGCTGATCGCCTTCTTGAGCATAATTATCGTCGTCACAGCAATTGGCTACGTCGTGCACCTGACCATCACGCGTCCGTTACATCAACTGACGATGTTGACCAGGCGCATTGCTAGAGGAGATACAAACGCGCGTGCGACGATCAGCGGCAAAGATGAGATTTATCTGGTCGCGCAGTCAATGAACAATATGTTGGACAATATTGTTCACCTTATCCAGGAGACACAGTGGCAACGTGACACCCTGCAAGCGCAAGTAGAAAAACTGGTCAGCGAGGTTAGCGGCGTTGGCGAAGGCGATCTGCGTGTACAAGCGGAAGTGACTACCAATACGCTAGGAGTGCTGGCCGACTCCTTCAATTATATGGTAGAAGAGCTGGGAAGCCTGGTCGTCCGTGTGAAAAAAGTCTCTCACGAAGTCGATAATTCCACTGTTGCTATCCTGGATCGTATGACACAATTGGTAGAAACTGGTAATCGACAACTCCAGCAGATCAGCGAAGCAGATACAGAAATAGGGCGTCTGACAATTTCCAGCCGCCAGGTCGCAGAACGTTCACAGATTCTTTATGGCGTAGCACGAATAGCACGACAGAACGCCCAACTGGGACGTGAGTCGGTCATGCATGCAGCTGAGGGCATGGGACATATTAATGAAAATGTGCAGACAACAGCCAGCAAAGTACAAACATTGGAAGAACGTTCCCGTGAGATCGATGAGATTGTAGAAGCAATTTCAGGCATTGCCTATCAAACAAATCGTCTGGCCCTGGATGCAGCAATTCAAGCCGCGATGGCAGGCGAGAACGGTAAGGGGTTTGGTGCAGTCGCCGCCGATATTCGCCGCCTGGCAGAACGCTCCAAAGATCAAGCCAACATGATTACAGCTATCGTACGTAACGTTCGTGAAGAGATCAATGCAGTAGCCATCTCTATGCTGGATACCGAACGCGAGACAGCCACAGGCACACGGCTCACACAAGATACTGGCACCGCACTGGAATCCATCTTTGCAGCGGTAGAACATCAGGCACGCGAGATTGAAAACATCAATCAGGTCGCAATGCAACAATTACAATCCTCGACTGCCATCGCACATATTATGAAGGGTATATCAGAATTGATCCGTTTTGGGAGTAATAGTACGCGTAATGCATCTCAATACATGGAACATCTGGTCAGGTTGGTTGAGCAGCTACGCGTGTCCGTAGAAGCCTTCAAATTGCGCGAGAATCAGTACTATGCTATTCCTAATACAGGAGCACTACCTCCGCTGGATGACGAGCCAGAGAAACCATTGACCGTAAGTGGTGTCTTCCGTAAAGTTAATGCGAATGCTCAGGCCACCCATGTCTCGGGCATGGGAACTACGGTCGATACACGCACGCCTGCTCCCGAAAGAGCTGATCACACCAGTCAATTCGACAGCATACCCTCTACCCAACAACCAGCAGAACAGTGTCAGAACAATCAACCCACGCAGCAAAATGGAGAGTAACGCTCGCTATAGGCGTATCTTAGCTTGCCTCACAGCTTCATAGAGGATAATACCGGTCGCCATGGCTACGTTTAACGATTCAACCTCGTTCGCTAGTGGGATACTCACGGACAACGTAGCTAATGCTCGCGCTTCACGAGAAGGCCCATGCGCTTCATTACCAGCAATGAGCACACAAGGCTGAGTGAAATTCTGTTCATAGTACATATGCGCACTACCAGCTTCTGCCAGCAACACGCATGGGACATCTGCACAGTGCCTGTTTACACAATCGGCAATAGCAGTCCAGGACATAGCGGTTTCTACAGGCAACGTAATATGCGCACCAGCCGCTGCGCGTACAACCTTGGGGCTAAAATAGTCCACGCAGTCAGGAGTCAGCAGGACCATCTCGACATCAGCAGCCAGCGCCGTGCGCAGGATCGTTCCCATATTACCAGGGTCGGCAATAGCGTCCAGTAGCAGCATGACAGGACGTTGCCGCTGCACGCGCCGTTGTTGTATACGAGCAGGCTTGAAGAGATCTAGCGGCAACACACAGATCACCCCTTGAGATGTTTGTACATCGCTGATGGTTGCGTTGACACGCTCACTCACCTCTACCAGACGATCAGCGGGCAACATAGCAGCGTTTTGTAAACGGTCGAGTAGAGCAGCACCTGATGGAGTGCGTGATAACAAAGCAGGTTGATAATAAACTTCGTAAGGCTGCAGATCAGCATCCAGCAAAGCTTCAAGCAAATGAGGACCTTCCATCAAAAAGAGACCGCTCTTTTTACGTCCCCGCGTGGTGTGCAGAGTCTGTAATTTACTGATACGTGGATTGGCTGTGCTTGTGATAAGTGTCATGTACTTCTTCAAATATATTGCCTTGCATTCAGATGAGAAATATGCGGCAGCATATTTCTCATCTGAATGCATATGGGTATAGAGAGACCCGATGCATCATGGCGACGCAACGGGTCCTTACAAAGTCTGTTACCGTTATGCTTTTGTAGCCTCTAGCGCCGTTTTGACGAGTGCGCCAAAAGCAGCCTGGTCATTTACCGCCATCTCCGCCAGGATCTTACGATCCACCTCGATATTGGCAACGTGCAGAGCATGCATCAAATTACTATAAGAAACACCATACATGCGGGCTGCGGCATTGATACGCGTAATCCACAGACTGCGCATATCACGCTTGCGATTGCGGCGGTCGCGGTACATATACGCCATCGCGCGCATGACCGACTCACGAGCGGGACGAATAAGACTGTGTCGCGTAGCGCGATGACCTTCCGCCATCTGTAATAATTTTTTATGCTTCTTGTGAGCGGGAACCCCGCGTTTTACCCTTGGCATACTACTTCTTTATCCTCCATTCATCTCATTACACTAAAAAGCGTAGGGCAGTAGACGTTTCAAACGGCGCCTATCGGCTGTTGCCAGTGGAAAATTTTTGTCCATTGAACGGACTGCCTCAGGAGATTTATGGCGGCGCAGGTGGTTAATGGCAACTTTACGACGCAAAAATTTGCCAGATGCGGTCACTTTGACCCGCTTAGCCATGGCCTTGTGTGTTTTCAGTTTCTGCTTCATAACTCTTTCTTTCTATCTTGCACGGGGCAACATTTTGTACATGTCTCGACAACACATCTATCGGTTGGAGTGTAAAGGACACCAGCACACCGGGAGAGAAGTCGACGAGAGGGAATAATCGAACCCTGCAATCTCATAAATGCTCAATCAAAGGCGCAGAGAAGCCTTTTTCACGAGCTAGCCCCGCTTGCGTGACGATTATAACATACTCAACTGCCATGCGCAAGATACGCCAAGCCACTATTTTGTAGATGTGGACGAGCAACTAGGCTTCTCTGTAACTCCCTCACGTATACGTTAGTTGGAAGATCTGCACAGGATGCGATAAAGAGCAATAGAAACATGCAAGAGCAATCACACCAATACCGCTTCTTTCACGCCGACCCAGCACCGGAACAGTGTGTAGAGCTTCCTGGTATGCAGGAGCATCAGCGGCCATATATACACTCTACATCTCCTCAAGTAATGGAAATGTGAGTTATTCTTTTGATCCTACAGATCAAAATCAAATAGCCACGACCTGGCTCTCTCTTCTCATAAATGGACAGATACCTTCAATTTCTATGCCCAAGGGTTCGAGCAACACGTACACACTTACTCTATCCCTACAGAATGGAGGCGAAAGCAATTTATATTTAGGTGCCGATGCTATTAAGTTCGTCTGCTCCTATACATCCTAAAATTCTCTTCATTTGATCCCACGGCGGCTGGGACGAGAAGGCCAGGACGGGCGCGAAAGCCATGGAGGACGCACCAGGCGCAAAGGTCTACTATCTGGCATACTAGAAGTGTTGTCAGGATATGCCCTCTGCCAGCTTGAATTGAAGAAGACGATCCATCCCCAGAGCAAACAAGGTACGCCAACCGTAATCAGTCCCTGCCCAACCCACACAGGACGTAACAACCAGAAATAGTAGCTAAGCAAAGCACCGATTACCAACAATACAGCCAACTGAATACTATAACGATGGGCAGAACAAAGCGCCAGAGGCAGCGGTAAAATGACATACCAGGGCCAGTAAACAGGCTGCAATACGATGAAAAGCAAGAGTAATCCACTGCCACATACAAGCACGAGTTCGATTGTATCAGCTAACCAGAGAGCGAAAAGCAGAACACCAATCACAACCAGTAACAGCAACGCAGTCCAATGGTGCGGCATAAACGGCCACATGACACGAGCAGGAAAGCGAATAGGTACGTTGAGAATCGCCGCATCGAAAGAATTCACAGCTTTGTTCTGCCAGAAAGCCTGGAGCAGACTCGACTCCAGACCGCTCAGGCCCCAACCCTGCCAGTAAGGAATATACGACAGGACAATTACCAGCCCAGAGATAACTACCAACCCCAGCCACCACCAGAAACGCTGCCACCACGATAGAAAACGTATCTTATGGGCCACCATACGCAAAAATAAAGGCAAGAGGAGCAAACAGGATAAATTGACTAGTGCTGCGAGTAATACCAAAACCCAACTTAAAATCAACGAATCACGCTGAAAGAAATACACAGCAAGCAATACAAAGAAAACAAGCACAATCTCAAGATGCATCTGCGAGACCCCAAGCACCAGCACAAGTGGGTTCCAGGCATAGAAGAGTGTAGCAGAGAGACGGATCTCTGGCTTTAATTTTGCCAGGATAAACCAGATAAGGGCCACATTGCTCAGATGCGCAACCAGTCCTATCAAACGAAAACCGAGGAGGACCGCAGGAATATTATTGCGGGCAGCCAGCGTCACCAGAATACTTAGATCCGTCCACACCGGGCCAAAAGATACCGCAGGAACATTTGCCGACGTTAAGCGGATACTAGCAAGTAACTGCTGCAACGTATCAAGTGGTAAAGCAGGAGCAGTCGTAGCATATGGATTAACATGATAGTAAACAACCATACGACCATAAAGACCCGCTAAAAGCATGTCTTGTGAGGTTACACTCAAGCTAACAGGCGCATAAAGCATGACAGCAGCAAATAGAGCAGCAAATAGAAACAGGGTCCAGAAAATAGCACGTGTTTGCGCCGGAATGAGAGATGCAAACGTTCTCCGCCTCCATGGCAGAGTCGCCAATAGCACACACAGCATCGCCAGACTCAATAGGAAGAGAGACAGATTTGCATGACCGATGCTATACGTGGGATTCAACCAGGGAACATGTACCCACCATGACGCCGGTATAAGAGCCTCCCATTGGGCCACGGGTAGCCACGGAACAAGCACAATCGGTTGCATCCGATCAGTAACCAATCCGTTCGTTGCCAGGAGTTGATCAAACGCCAGGTACAAAAATGCCAGGAATATTCCCAGACACAACAACAAGAAGGTAGTACGTGGTGGCTGGGCAGATGCGATTACAGCAGGATCAGAAGTCAGTGGTGTATTCAGAGAGGCTGGAGATACTCTTCGTGTTCTGCGTGATCTTGCAGCATTTGTTGCTCGATAATCAGGACGTCGCTGCATAGATTTTCCGTCAAGCAAAAGATACGCCTCCATGCAGAGTATATTCTTAATATCAGGTAGTAACCAACCACCAGAGCTTGTCAGCCACTAGAGATCCATCGTCAGTTAGCAGCGTGCAACCTCGTGCCCCAGCTCAGTAGTTATCTATTAGTATGAGCTATGCATCTGTAACTGTCAATAAACCTCTACAAGAGCACCAGGGCTTTCCAATTCTGCCAGCGTCTCGACGGCAGATACGACGGATGAAAGGGGGGAACATATGGAGAGAAAGCAAAGGTGTATATATAAAGCGCAAGATGAAAAATAGGGAAAGAGAGACGGACGCGATAAATCGGGTCCCTACGGTTTTCCAGCCATGAATGGCTGGGCACCTCCCATTTCTTGCATTTTTTGCTTTTCATACATTATCATAAGGAAATTGATGAATACAAGCGATTTATCGCTTCAAGCTGTAGGGACCCGATTTATCGCGTCCGCCACCGTGTCCTGCTGTCAGACTCGCTCTTTTCGTGAGAGTGGCCGCAGCCTCCCAATCCAGAACTGAAAAGCCCTGTACAAGAGCAAACCATAGCAACACAGAAAAATGGATCTTTGCATTTGCACATTACCACTTTTGATAGGCACAAAAAAGAATAGAAAGTTGAAAATTTGTCTATCCCTATTCCCTTGCCAGATATGGTGAACAATGGTATAATGCGCGGTATTGACACCCTTCAAAAGCATGTCGGGTCCCTTAAAAAGCCCCGCCACGTATGTCACATATGTAAAGAAGGGAAATGTCGTCACCCACATTTCGTGTGGGGAGATTTTTGCTGAGGCCGCGCATCAACGAGCGGCATCTGACGTTCAGCATCAACGCCAAGTTGGTGCTCCACCTGCTCCGGCTGCTGAAAACGCAGACCAGAAGCATACCCAGAGGAAGGAGGTGGCTTCGTGAGGCGAGATTACGAACTAGCATTCATTCTCAACCCCGAAGTCAGCGAAGAGGAGACACGTTCCATCCTGGATCGTATCGACCAGATCGTCGCTAATCATGGCGGTCAAGTAGTAAAAGTAAATCAATGGGGGCGTCGTCGCCTGGCTTATCCAATTGAGCGCCATCGCGATGGGTTCTATGTCTTCATTGACATGATTTTGACTGCTGAGACTGTGATCGAACTCGAACGTACACTCAAAGTTTCTGAAGTCGTTCTTCGGCACATGGTTAAGAAACGCGATCCAAAAGTGGTTCAGAAAGAGCGCGAAGAGCGCGAGGCACGTACAGCCGTTGCCGCTGCCGCCGCAGAAGCGGCTGCCGCTAATGCAGCCAGTGCCGCCACAGCGGAAAGCACACCGGTAGCCGTCGCAGAAGCAGAGCCAGCGCTCGCAACTGAGGAGCAACCAGCAGAAGCACCGGAAGAGACACCCGTTCTCAGTGCCGAAGAGTTGGAAAGCGCTCCTCCTGCTACCGAGGAAACGGAAACTGTCGAAGCTTAGTAGAAATACGTTTGGGTATGGTCATCCAACTATTAAACAAGGGGTTAGGGTGGTATAACACGTCGAAAGGATTTGCTCAATGAACAAAATCATGCTGATCGGGAACCTCGGAAGAGATCCCGATATGAGTTACACGACCAGTGGCTTGGCCGTCACAAAGTTTTCGATGGCAGTCAATCGCGTTTCCAAAGTCGGGGGAGAACGCAAAGAAGAGACCGAATGGTTTAATATTGTTGCCTGGAATCAACTGGCAGAGACGTGTAATACTTACCTGAAAAAGGGCCAGAAGGTTTTTGTAGAGGGACGTCTACAGCAACGCAAATATACCGATAAAAATGGTGTTGAGCGCACTGCAGTGGACGTTGTCATCAACGACATGGAAATGCTCACGCCAAAAGATCGGCAAACCAGCTCGACTTCTGGTGCGGATAACTTCTTGAGCAACAACGACGACCTTGGAGATTTGGATGACCACCCCTTCTAAATTGAAGGAGAAAGTCTGTGCAAAGACGTAGTGAAGGAGGCGCTGGTAGCGCCTCCGGCCCACGCCGCGAGAGGCGTGAAGGTGGACGTGGCGAGCGCTCATCGCGCCGCAAAGTATGTCAGTTCTGTCATGATCATGTACGCGAAATTGACTACAAAGATGCTAATCGCTTCATGAGAAAATATATCTCTGATCGCGGCAAGATCGAGCCTCGTCGTAAGACAGGCACGTGTGCTAAGCATCAGCGTGGTTTAGGTACAGCTATTAAACAGGCTCGCTTTATGGCCTTGCTCCCCTACACAGCAGAACATATGCGCGGGATGTAACAGCCGTTACATCCCTTGCCTAAACAAAGGGTAGTGTATACTGGTAACGGCATTACCAGATACACGACCTGGGTCTGGTTCATCTGGTTCACCATCAGGAACCTGATCCCTTTTGAGGGGATAAGCTCACAGAAATGGGGTGACTTCTGCCCGACTTCTCTGTAGGCTCACCTGACCAGTCCCAGCCAAGGCTTTCTTCGGACTGCGGGCAGCCTTTCTTTCCTCTCTCAGGCTGAAGGCATGAGGGTTTCCAGAAAGGAGTTTTATGAAAAGTCAAACGGAGCGTCGGCCTGATACGAAACGACCTGCGCGTTCCGCCCAAACCAGAAAGTACACAAAACAGACAGCACACGTCTCAGCGCGTCGGGATGGCAAGCCACTTATTTTTGGCTGGGGAGGCCACCTCTCACGTCACGAAAAAACGCGCATCCAGAATCGCGCGGTCTGGTCTCTCATCGTTCTTATTGCCTTACTCATTATAGGCGTTGTCGCCGGTTTCTGGATCGACAACTACGTTGTGATTCCCAATCAGCCCATTACTTCCGTCAATGGTCAGGGCATTCCACAATCGGACTACCATAAACTTGTGGCCCTCAAAGCGCAAATTGAAGCAAATAAGATCCAGGGGCGTAACGGTCTCAATGCTCAGAGCAGTGCTTTAAGTACGAAGATTACAAATGAGCAAAACATTGTTAACGCGGCGAACACTCAGATCACACAGCTCAATAAAGAGATCAAAGCACTTCCAGCCGGTTCAAGCACGCAACGCACCAATCTGGAGCAACAACTCACCGCTGCACAGACTAAACAGAGTGCTGCACAGAAACTACACGACACCTACCAGACTCAGTATCAGACCTTGCAAAGCACAACCATCCCGAATGAGAATGTGTTCTATACGCAAGACCAGATCGGCACGGAGAGTGCTACCTGGCTACAGGATGATATCATCATTCGTAACTGGCTAGCGAAACAGAGCAGCAATCTTCAAACCAGCATTCAGCCGAGCACAGCCACGATCAATAGTGCGATCAACGAGTTCAAAGCAAACTTGCCAACGAACACAAGCTACAGTAAGTTCCTCAGCAATGACAATGTGAGCGATAGTGACGTTCATACGATGATGGCCGTCATACTACGCCGAGATAACATGCAGAATTACCTGTATACCCTGGTTACATCACCTGCACTCCAATACAGAGTACGTAGCATTACGCTGAGCACGCAAAGCGACGCCAATAACATACTCAAACAACTAAAAGCTAATAATAGCGCAAATTTCGCTGCACTCGCCAAAAGCAAATCCGTCGATAGTAACACCAAAGCCTCTGGCGGCGAGATCGGCTGGTTGGCCTATGGACAGTATACAAGGGAAATCAGCCAGGACGTAGCCGATAGTGGAGTCATCGATAACTGGCTGTTCAACACCAGTCATAAGGTTGGCGATCTCAGCCCGGTCTTGTTAGAAAATGGTACCTACCATATCTTACAAATTGAGCAGGTCGACCCATCACACGCAATTACAGCGCAGATCTTGAGCGACTTACGCGGTACCACGACGAATAACAGTGTCGTCGGTAACTATGCTCACGCCTATGCGCTCACGAATTGGCTTCTGATGCAAAGAGCGCTCCCGGGCGTCACTATCACGACGCCTGACTCGACTATGCTCACAAGCACAACAAACATGCCGCAGAGCGTGCCAACTTCATCGTCGGCAACACCCACGGTTACCACTAGCACAACTGGCTAGTGAGAAGCATACAGTAGCACTGTAGAAGCACTCCTCACAGAGACGTGGCGGAATGCTTCTACAGAGTTACAGACAAGCACAACAAGGAACCAGCATACTATCCATGACCGTGATCACAACAGGAACAACGCCCACCGCTCAAACGCTCTTACAACCCACAGAATCGATACACCAGCTTCTGGAGACGCTTTCTCTTTATTTGCACATTCCTTTTTGCCACACGCGTTGCCATTATTGTGATTTCAACACCTATGCTGGTCTATTGCCTCTACGCGAACCATACGTGCGTGCACTGCTTACTGAAATAGCCTTGGCGGGAAACATGGCACAACGGCAAGATAGGACACCACGCCGCTCACGCACTCTTTTTTTCGGTGGTGGTACTCCCAGCCTCCTCACAGTGGAGCAAGTTACGCGTCTGCTCAACGCCTGCTTACGCGCATTTGCCGTCGATCAGGATGCAGAAATCACATTGGAGGCTAATCCCGGTACACTCGACCGCGCACAATTGCAGGGACTGCGAGCCGCTGGCATCAATCGCCTCAGTATGGGAGCGCAAAGCTTCGACGAGGAATTGCTCAAAACGCTGGGACGTATTCACTCGCCAGTTGAGATCACGCAGGCAGTTCAGTACGCCAGAGCAGCTGGTTTCGCATCCATCAATCTTGACTTTATGTTTGGTTTACCAGGACAAACGATGCAGCACTGGCACGATACATTGGATAAAGCGCTTGCTCTCCATCCAGAACATTTTTCGCTCTACTCATTAATTGTCGAAGAAGGCACACCATTTCACACCTGGGTCCACGAAGGTCGCATTACGACTGGAGACGAAGATCTGTGCGCTGATATGTATGAGTATGCCGACGAGAAACTGCGGACTGCGGGCTATATCAACTATGAGATTTCAAATTGGGCACTACCCGGCCACCATAGCCGCCACAACCTGACTTACTGGCAAAATCTGCCCTATATCGGCATGGGAGCAGGAGCCTATTCCAGCTTCGCTGGCAGGCGCTTCTCTAATGAGCGTGATCCCGCTACCTATATTAAACGGCTCAAAGCTCAACAACTACCTGAGGTCGAAAGCGAACATATTGAACGCCTACAAGCGATGTCGGAAACAGCATTTCTTGCACTACGTACCGCTCCGGGATTGCACCTTGCTACTTTTGAGCAGCGTTTTGAGGAACCATTTTCACACTTTGTCGGCGAGCGCTTACGCATCGTAGAAGCCGCCGGACTCCTGGAACAAGCAGATGGCTGGCTACGCTTGAGTCAACGAGGACGTCTTCTCGGCAACGAAGTCTTTCTACGCCTGTTACAGTAAACGAGCCAGAAAGCCCCTGTCTTTCAAGCAGGAGAGGAATGGCTCTTCCTTTTAGAAGTACGATGGAGGTGATGAAAATACACCCAAATGCGTATAGACATTCAAATCCATTCCTGCTATTCTATGTATATAGCACATTGAAAACTGAATCATGTTTGCGGGTTCTAAAGTAAATCGCTCCTTTAGGTAAAAGCATGAGCGTACCAACCAAAGAACTCCCAGGAGAGACGGGCGTATGATCTCTGGAAACAGGGGCGCAATTCCCACCTCACGGTCGGATGTTTCTCTTGCTACTACAATGGCCGGTACCGTGGGGCACACGGGAACCGAGAGGGAGCCATCCCTGGAAACGCTTCTGGACATGTGGGCCGCTACTTTCTGAGTCGCAATACTCATTGGGCAAGTCTCATGGTTGAAGGAAGAATTCCCCGTCTTTTAAGCGGGGAAGTGTCAACTGACTAGTATAAGGAAACGCATGTGGAAGCACCATCTCAACCAGCAGAAACGTGGGAGGTCTACCCCCAACTCTCAAACGAAGATTTTCGACGTGCACGAGACGCTGGCATTGAGCCAATACTCGCTCAATTGCTCTATAATCGTGGTATCAAATCACCCACCGAGATGAATGCTTTCATCCAGGCAGACTATACAGAGACACGTGATCCACTCACCCTCATCGATATGCTACACGCCGTGACACGTATTCAAAAAGCATTGGCAACGAGCGAACACATTACGGTCTATGGCGACTACGACGCGGATGGTGTCACTTCTTCCGCCCTGCTTTTCCGCGCTTTACGTACGCTGAAACAGCCTGATGCCAGTCTCGACTATCATATTCCCCACCGACAACGCGATGGCTGTGGACTCAACATAGCCGCGCTCGATCTCTTAAAAGCGCGCGGTACCAGCCTTATCATCACCACTGACTGCGCTAGTTCTGATGTTGAGCAGGTCGCATACGCCAAAACATTGGGCCTCGACATCATTATCACGGACCACCATCATCCACCAGCCCAACGTCCCGCAGCCTACGCGATGATCAATCCCTGGCGTCCAGATTGCACCTACGGCGAACGCTACTTATGTGGAGTAGGTATAGCATTCAAGCTCACACAAGCCCTCTATCGCGCTTACAATCGCACACAGGAGGAGGAAATGGATCTCCTGGATCTGGTGGCGATTGGCACCATCGCGGACATCGCACCATTGCTAGGGGAGAATCACACATTGGTACGTCTGGGCTTGCAGCGCCTGAACACTACACGCAAGCCCGGCTTGCAGGCTCTCATGCGCAATATGAATATGCAAACGGGGAAACTACGCGAACGGGATATCTCCTACGGCCTGGCACCACGTCTTAATGCTGCAGGTCGCATGCAAGAAGCCAGCATCGCTTTCGAACTGCTCACAACCGATAACGAGCAAGAGGCCACCGCATTAGCCGCTCAGTTGGAACAGTTAAACATCTTGCGCCAGCAACAGACAGAAGAGCTAGTGCGCAATGTACGCGAGCAAGTGCAACACCAACCAGACAAAGCGGTAGTACTGGTCAATGGTGATGATTGGCACGAGGGTATCATTGGCCTGGCCGCAGGCAAAATGGCAGAAGAGCTTAGCAAACCTGTACTTGTGCTCAGTAACGACAAACAAACCAACCTGAGCCGAGGATCGGCGCGCAGCCAGAAAGACTTCAACATCATCGAAGCTCTGCGTGACTTCGGCGAGCAACTAGAACGCTATGGAGGTCATGCTCAAGCAGCAGGCTTCACTATCCGCAGCGAACGCATCGAGCAATTGAGAGAGCATTTACTGAAGTGGAAAGAAAACGAGGGACCAGCCACACCGGCGCTTATCGAAGGCACTGAACTACCCGACCAAACGGGCGTTGTCACCGAACAGGAGAACAGCGAAAGCGTGGCACCACTCAAGATGATTGACCTTATCTTCACCAAATTAGAATTGCTGAACTACCATCAATACAAAACGCTGCGACGCTTGAGTCCTTTTGGTGCAGGAAATCCCGAGCCAGTCTTCAAGATGGAGAAACTGCGCCTGCTGGACAAATGGCTGAGTGGCCTGCATAAGCAAAACCTGAGCTTGCGCCTGAGCGGCACAAGCGATGGCAGTATCCAACACAAGGGAACGTACACACGCGGAGCCTCCGAACAAGCAAAACTGGCGCAAGCATCGCATGTAAACATCATTTTCCGGCTTGAGTCAGCCGAAGACGACAGCAAGCCAGAAGTATGGCTCAAGATATTGGACGTAGAGCCAACGCGAACGAATGGCTAGCTGTAAGTTCGCGCATCGCATGGGAGATGCGATATACTTGAGAGGAAAGTCGTGCAACTGGTTTCTTTCCCATGGGAGAGCGCTGATCGTGGTAGAGCCGTCTATCCCGCTTACAGCTATTTCAGAGGACCAACGAGCACAAGCACATACCCGCTACTCTCATTCGACCGGCCCTGGAAGACGGAGTCTCTCAGGCACAGGTTGCACGTACCTACCACATCTCAAAGAACACCATTGGGCGATGGGTCAAATTACAAAGGGCAATGTTCGCCTGATTGAACGTCTCATGATACAGGTAGAGCATATCTAGTCGCGAACCAACTCCAGATAGTCACAAAAGAGGTGGTCGAGACGGCACAATAGAATCTGATCATTGGACTCGGTTGAGTGATCCTATCTTGATGAGGTGTCTCAAAAGCGTTCGTTTTCTGAGATAACAACACAAAAATGCTTGAACAGGAGCTGAGATAGATAAGGAAGCATATATATCATGCAAGCAGCAGATTGGATAGAGTATAATCTTTACAAATCATCTGAACACAGCAAGAATTGCCGGGAGAGAGGCGAATGATATGGCAAACATGGAACATCTTGATAGGCTCAAGCAAGGAGTAGATATCTGGAATACGTGGAGACAACATCATCCTAGCGTATCCCCTGACTTAAGTGAAGCTGACTTAAGCGGTGCCAAGTTAAGCGGTATTGACTTAAGCAGAACTAACCTCAGAGGTACTACGCTAAGTGAAGCTGACTTAAGCGGTGCTAATTTCGTCTTAGCTCTTCTAGATAATGCTGACCTCAAAGGAGCCAATCTCGGTAATGCTAACCTGACCGAAACCTTCCTTAACCAGGCTGACCTGAGTGAAGCTATTCTCAGCTTTGCTATCCTCAACCTCACTGATCTCAAGGGAACCAATCTAAAAAATGCTATTGCTGGATCGACGATCTTTGTCGACATAGATTTTAGCCGAGTGAATGGACTTGAAACTGTACAGCATGAGTTTCCTTCAAGCATCGGCATTGATACCATTTATCGCTCACAAGGCAATATCCCGGAAAAATTCCTTCGGGGTGCTGGTGTTCCAGAAACCTTCCTTGCTTATATGCAATCACTTGTTAATCGTCCTATCGACTATTATTCCTGTTTTATAAGTTATTCAAGCAAAGATCGGGAGTTCGTACAGCAGCTTTTTGAAGATTTACAGAGTGAAGGTATCCGTTGTTGGATTGCCTTTGAAGACTTAAAACCGGGAGATCGAATAGCAGAGCGTATTGAAGAGGCTGTTCGTTCTTTCGATAAGCTTTTACTTGTGATCTCGGAAAATTCCATTGGTAGTACATTTGTGAATTACGAGATTGCAACAATCTTGCAAAAAGAGCAACAGACCCATAGAACTCTACTTTTTCCAATTCGCATTGATGACTCTCTTCCTGCTTCTATTCGAGACTGGTCCCCACTGATTTTTCAAAGAAAAGCCATTGATTTCAGGGATTGGCGTGACTCAAAACAGTATAAGCGAGCACTTTTCCGCTTGATTAAAGAATTACAGATTACTGCTGCTACGGAAATTGATGAGTATAAAAGGGAGAGGTCAGATGATAGATAGTCTAGATAGAGGAGTATCAGTACCCCCCTTATATCGAGTGTTCTTGAACTACCCTTTCGATGAAGCATTTGAACCTCTTGCTTATGCAATGCATTTTGCTGTGGTCGCAGCTGGGCTTGTTCCCAGATGTGCATTAGATATAACTTTACCCGATAATCTGCGTCTACGAGATCTAGTAAGTCTGATTACAAGTTGTCGCTTTTCCATTCATGATCTCTCAAGATATAAAGGAGAAGGAGAAAAGAACTTTGCCCGTTTCAATATGCCAATCGAGATGGGTATGGCACTGTATTATACCTTGTCTACAGAATACAGGGAACATCGATGCCTCACTATCGTTGAAACAGAGCATGATTACCATAGATATGCATCTGATTTGTCAGGTTTAGATCTTAAATACCATAGCAATGATGATGTGCTAATGCTCACAACGGTATTCGATTGGTTACGAAAAGTTAAAGCTGGTCGATCTGGGGTAATAGCTACTGCTGAAGTACGGGAAAAGTATCAGGATTTCAAGGAAACTTTGGAGAGAGTCAAAGGAAGCGGAGGAGACAATAAACCTACTCACGATGAAGCACAAGAAGTCATGTATAAGAAATGTTTAGAGTATGATTGGTGGGACTGGCGAACTAATTCTGTATTCAAGGATATCTTTCCAGAATTGCCGCTTACTTGGAAATCTTGATGTCTGCGTTTTTCTGCTCTTAACTGTATTTGTTTCAAAATTGGTCCTTTTTTGACCAATCTTGGACGGATGAGCTGTCCCAAATTCGTCCGTTTCTTGAGATATATGCTTTTGTTTTTCTGGTGGCCCACCGCGTCACTCCCACAAGCACAAACCGCCCCCTTGACGAATCTCAAAAGCCATCTCATAATCAAAGTCTCATAAGGTTAGCTGTTTGACGGGAAATCCGAGACAAAAGGATGAGGTTATAAAGATTGGCTATCTCTGCATGGACAAATGATAGCTTAAATATTATAATGAAAAGAAATGTCACTGCCATTCAGTTCCATGAGCGAAGCTAGCCGCGTACAAGCGGCGTTTGGAACTGCATTTTAAGGGCATAGCGTTCGCAGGCGAACAGAGGGTTCACAGAATATATGCATATCCGTATTATTGGCGCACCTATGGATTTAGGCGCAGATCGGCGCGGTGTTGATATCGGAGCGAGTGCGATGCGGTATGCCGGTCTAAGTGACCATCTACATCGTCTCGGCCACACCATCCACGACATAGGCAACATCCCGATCCCTCAACCGGAAAGCCAGCCAATAGGTAATCAGCGCTTAAAATATCTTGAGCCAATCGTGCAAACGGCAGAAGAGCTGGCTCGGCAAGTCACGGATGCGCTTGAAAACCAAGAATTTCCGCTCATCCTGGGAGGAGATCACAGCATCGCCCTTGGCTCAATCAGTGGCGTTGCGCGCGTGCATAAACCACTGGGAGTGCTATGGGTCGATGCTCATGCCGATTTCAATACCGAGGACACAACCCCATCGGGCAATATCCACGGTATGGTTTTAGCGGCTCTAGCCGGACTCGGCAATGCAAGCCTGCAAAATGTTGGCGGATGGTCTCCCAAAATTGAAGCCGAGAGAATCGCTATCGTCGCAGCACGAGATCTTGATCCTGGCGAGCAAGCTCTACTACGCACGCATAATATTCACGTCTTTACCATGTCTGACATCGACCAGCACGGTATTTCCAGGATTATGCAACAGGCACTTGCCATTGCTGGGCACAACGACACACCAATCCATCTCAGCCTCGACATGGATTCACTGGACCCTCGTGATGCACCAGGCGTAGGGACCCCGGTACGAGGTGGCCTCAGTTATCGCGAAGCCCACCTGGCGATGGAAATGATCGCGGCATCCAATCGCCTGGTTTCCATGGACGTTGTCGAAGTCAACTCCATCCTTGACCGTGAGAATGCAACGGCACAGCTTGCCGTCGAACTCACCCTTTCAGCACTTGGCAAAAAGATTCTATAATCTTCTAACCAGGACCGCCTATTTTCTGAATTTCACCCTCTTACGTTTTAAGTAGTCTATATAATAACTAGGAAGAGAAGGAGGAGACGATAAGTAGCAGACACACTACTTATCCACACACACGATGGACGCAAAAACTCTCTATATGCATGGCGATTTTATCCCCGCTGAACGTGGCGTTATCTCTGTACGCACGCATGCATTTGCCTATGGAACAGGATGCTTCGAGGGTATTCGTGGCTACTGGAATGAGGAAACTCAGCAGGTCTATCTGTTCCGCCTACGTGAACATTACGAGCGCCTACTCCGTTCATGCAAGATTCTCCGCATGGAAATTCCCTACACGGTAGACGAACTGGTTGATATCAGCTTAGAACTGGTCAGGCGCAATGACCAGCATCAGGATGTCTACCTACGCCCGGTCGTCTATAAAAGTGATGAACTCATCGGTGTGCGCCTCCACAACCTCACGGACCAGTTTCTCCTGACATCCGAGCCAATGGGTGATTACGTCAATATCGGTGGCCTGCGTTGTGGCGTCTCATCCTGGCGGCGCATCGACGATAACGCGATGCCTGCACGCGCGAAGATTTGCGGTAGCTATGTCAACGCCGCCTTTGCCAAAACTGAAGCCTTGCAGAACGGTTTCGATGAGGCAATCATGCTCACTCATGAAGGCAATGTCTCAGAAGGTAGCGCAGAAAACATCTTTCTGCTCATTAATGGAGAACTTATCACGCCAGCTCCAACCGAGAATATTCTGCTCGGCGTCACGCGTGATACGTTGATCAAACTTGCACAGCGCGAACTGGGCATCGTCACGCACGAGCGCCAGGTTGATCGCACCGAACTCTATACAGCGGATGAAGTTTTTCTCTGTGGTACTGGAGCGCAGATTGCCCCGGTCATCGAGATAGATCACGCGCCCGTCGGCACTGGCAAAGTTGGACCTGTTGGACAGAAGTTGCAGGACCTCTACTTTGACGTAGTACGTGGCTGTCATGCTGAGTACCGTGAACTGTGGTGCACCCCCGTTTACAGCCAAGTCACGCAGTCACAGCATTAGTGCCAGGCTAGTACAAAAAACATACTAAAAACGAGAGGGATAAGCACATATATCCTCTCTCGTTGTCCTACCTCCTATCGCGCCGAAACGACCGTTCCCGCGATTTCCCCCACAAAAAAGGTTCTGATTGGAGAGGTCCGACCAGGGCGAGAGAATGTTATAGCTTCTTCTTACTCCGCTTTCGTGTTGGCACTACTGGTGTTGGTGACTCTGGGTCCGACGTCTCGTAATCCTCAGAATTGTAGCCCTTCGCTTTCGCATTCCACACATCATCTGATCGTTGTTGTGCATGAGCGCTTAATTTGCTTGGATCTTTTTCTCTTTCTTCCTTAAATTTATTCAATGCCTTTCTTGGTGTATCTGCTTCTTTTATTGGTAATGTGAATCCTTTTGTCCTTGCATAACGTCTTATGTTTGTTCTTGTTTCATTATCTTCTGATCTTCTTTCCCTTTTTCTTATATAAAGACGTGCATTTTTACCTTTTGCTATTCTCTCGTATATCCGATTATAGATAGCATGACATCTTAATATTTCTTCTTTAACTTTTTTACCTGTATTTTCCCATTCTTTACTATTTTTTAAAGCATAATACTTATTATCCTTCTCATATATATAACTACCAGTATCTCCCTTTTTAAATTTTTTACTATTTTCCTTAATTTCTACATTGATAGCGTCTATAACTTCTTGACGTGTTATCTTTGGCTGAGGTGGTTGGTTATCTGAGCCTTCCGGTTGCGGCTGGCAGTCGTTCATCCGAGACCCTTCATCCAAAGATGAAAGGCCCTCGTGCGATAGCGACAAGTCTGAGTAGAGGTAACAGCCTGGCCGGACGTAGTCCATCGCAGAGGAGTTCTCTGGTTGCAGATAGGGGCTAGGAGAGAGGCCCTCGTGCGGTAGCAACAAGCCTGAGTAGCGGTAATCGTTTGGCTGGACGTCAGGCGGGTATTGGCCCATCCTTGCAGCAGCAGAGTCTTCCTCTACATGAGGCACATAATCAGGCCGATGTTGCTGGTGCCTCCGCTGTTCGTATTCCGGCCAGCGCAGCGGATCATCGTTCGACGATGGATTGTGCTCCATCCCCTTGGGGATGTGCTGCTCAAGAGTGTTGTACTCTTCGGCTCGGCCTGTGTAGTATCTGCGGTTCATAAGGGACGTCCTTTCTCATGAGAAAGTGCCGAGGAAGGAAAGTGTTGACCAGCACGGAGAAGTCAGTCACAGGAATATTCCTCGACAGAAATGGTGTTGTCTGCATTCTCTCTCGTTCTATGAGAGAATGCTATAGCCTCTTCTTCCACCGTTTTTGTCCTGGCGCTACTGGTACTGGTGGCTCTGGGTCCGACGTCACGTAATCATCAGAATTGTAGCCCTTCGCTTTCGCATTCCACGCATCATCTGATCGTTGTTGCGCATGAGCACTTAATTTGCTTGGGTCTTTTTCTCTTTCTTCCTTAAATTTCTTCAATGCCTTTCTTTCTGTATTTGATTCAAGCACTGGTAATACCATTCCTTTTGTCCTTGCATAACGTCTTATGTTGGTTAATATGTGATTTCGCTTTTTTCGTATTTCTCTTCGCTTCTCTTTGTCTTTTTGATTTTTAATCGAATTTGCTCCTCTTTCTTGTGCTATAGCATAGTATATCCTATTATATATATTATGACATCTTAATATTTCTTTTTTTGTATCTTCATCTGTATTTTCCCATTCTTTATTATACTTTAACTTGTGATACTTTTTATGTTTTTTACATATATAATCACCAGTATCTCCATTTTTAAATTTTCCACTATTTTTATTAATTTCTACGTCAATAGCTTTTCTAACTTCGTGAGAGGAGTCAGACTGAATCCCGGAGGCATCAGCAGGGCGAAGTCTAGGATCGATGTTTGAATAATCTGTCTCCATCGCAGAGGAACTCTCTCCTTGCAGACAGGTGCTAGACAGCAGAGCGAGGCCCTCGTGCGATAGCGACGACAAGTTTGAGTAGGAGTCATTGCCTGGCTGGACGTCAGGTGGGTATTGACCCATACTTGCAGCAGCAGAGCCTTTGTTTGCATAAGGCACATAATCAGGCTCTAGCTGCTGTTGCTGGTCCCTCTTTTGCCGGTTTTCCCGCCAGCGTAGCGGATCATCGTTCGGCGGTAGACCGTGCCCCATCTCCTTGGAGAAGTGCTGCTCAAGAGTGTTGTGCTCCTCGACTCTGCCTGTGTAGAATCTGCCGTCCATAAGGGACATCCTTTCCCATGAGGAAGAGCCGAGGAAGGAAAGTGTTGACCAGCATGGAGAAGCCAGTCACAGGAATATTCCTCGACAGAAATAGTGTTGTCTGCATTCTCTCTCGTTCTATGATAACATCGATGTTCAAGGGAGACAAGGGAGAAAGAGGGAAAGATATACATACCATCTGTAACTTTTTTCCTGGAAAGAAACACGCTCAACGTGCCAAATGAAACCCAAGCAAGCGAGTCACGTAAATGAGTACATGATGGCTCAAGGTAGAGGAATATACAAAAATTCCCTATATAAATAAAATGCCGCTATCAGAAAAATATGCTCTGACAGCGACATTTTGTTCAACAAGATATAATACAGTTGTTAGATTAGCGCTTCGTGTACTGTGGTGCCTTACGGGCGCGTTTCAGACCGGGTTTCTTGCGCTCCTTCATGCGTGGATCACGTGTCAGGTAGCCAGCCTTACGCAGGGCCGCCTTGAAATCAGGATTCATGCGTACCAGGGCACGCGCCAGGCCATGTCGAATAGCGCCTGCCTGCCCACTCGTACCACCGCCGACTACACGAACGGTCAACGAATACGTATTGCTCAGATCGAGCAAGCGCAAGGGAGCTGCCACAGCAACCGTCAATGTGTCACGCTGCCCAAAATAGCTCTGAGCGCTTTTGCCATTTACCGTAATCGTACCATCACCATTGGGGAAGAGGCGCACGCGAGCAACAGCCGTCTTGCGCCGTCCCATGCCGTAGTAATAATCACCTCTGGTCGTATCAGCCAAGGTAGGTTCTCCTCTTCTTTACTTTGCCGCTCTCGCCTGCTTCAACAACGCCTCGGGACCTGTCCAGACGACTGGGCGCTGAGCCTTGTGAGGGTGCTCTGGTCCGCTATACACCTTCAAGTGCCCCATTATATCTGCGCCCAGGCGATTATGCATGACCATACCGCGTACCGCATGCTCCAGAGCACGCTCTGGATACTTGCCTTCGAGGGTCTGGCGCAATGTCGTCTTTTTCAAGCCACCCGGATATTGCGAGTGACGATAGTACACTTTCTGCTCCAGGCGATTGCCAGTGACCGCGATCTTCCCGGCATTGATCACAATCACAAAATCGCCGCTCTGCAGATGCGGCGTAAATGTAGGTTTATGCTTGCCACGCAAGATCTGCGCAATCTGAGACGCCAGGCGACCTAATACCTGTCCCTCGGCGTCGATGACATACCATTGCGGTTGCAGATCAGCGGCCTTGGCGCTATATGTCTTCATCATCGTTCATTACTCCAAATTGCCTAGAAAGTGTTTGAGAAGCGCCTCCATGCTCTTGCTTCAAACCACTTTCAAACACTTTCTCAGGATATTCAACCCGTACCAGACACAGCCCATGCGGGGGGGCCGCTGAACCAGGATGCGTCTTCTCCGCACGTTGCACAATAATAGCAAAATCTTCCAGACCCAGACGCCTCTGCCCTACCAGCAGTAGCGTCCCAACCATTCTACGAACCTGTCCTGTAAGAAAGGCATCCGCTGTAAAATCACAATAGATAAGTGTTCCCGACTCCGAACGAACACAACGTGCTTCGAGCATTGTACGAACACAGTGATGTGGTCCTGGCTTCAACGGATTGCTATCATCGGGGCTATGCCCAAAGGCCCCAAAATCCTTGCGTCCCAACAATAACTGACAGGCATCGCTCATCACATTCACATCCAACGGACGTGCACAGTAATAACTATAGCGCGCGCGCAGTGCCGTCGGAGCTGGGTCGTTCCAGATCGTATAGCGATAGGAGCGACTCAATGCACTAAAGCGAGCATGGAAACGCTCAGAGACAACTCTCGCCCAGCGCACCACAACGGTTTTAGGTAAGACAGCATTCAAAGCGCGTTGCCAGATCTCAGGACTCAAACCAGAGCGGGTAAGAAAATGTATCACCTGACCACTGGCATGTACTCCCGCATCTGTACGACCTGCGCCGTTGACTACCGTAGCTTCACCAGAGATACGCATAATCGCCGTCTCTAAAGCACCCTGCACCGTTGGCCCATGAGCCTCTGTTTGACGTTGAAAGCCATGATAATCGGTACCATCATACTCAATACCGCATGCAATGTTCATACTCTACTGCTCATGTATCAGCGAACCAGGTGCTAACCAGTGTGGTTCGTAAGCCACCAGGGGCATACGTTACACGAGTGCGATCTGCGCGATTTCAGCAGCGTCACCTTTGCGGCGACCCAGCTTCGTAATACGCGTATAGCCACCTGGACGATTGACGTAGCGAGGAGCCAGCTCCTCAAACATCTTCTTCACAACCAGTTCATCAGGCAACGCACTTAAGATCTGGCGGCGGGCCTGCAACTCGATCACCATAGCCTCATAGGCTGTATTTAAAGCACCTTCAGCATCTTCTTCATTCGAAAAGATACGCAAGAGCTCTTCACGGCGACTCTTTAACTTATCTTCCAGGAACTTGCGGCCCTTATCGGTCAAGGGAGCCTTCAATTGCTTTGCGCGCTCCTCATTCGAGTCGACACTAGCATCCAGTGAGAAGCGTCCCTGACGAGCGAACTCCAGGATACGTGCAGCCTTGTCCTCATCATGCACAACAGAAGCCAGGTGCAAGCGAGCGGACTCACGTCCCTTGACAGCTACATCAATCAATTTTTCAACTTCAGCGCGAATAGCACGCGCGCGTGCCTCAGTTGTTTGAATACGGTCATAGCGGATGAGTCCGGCCATCAAATTGCGACGTGCAGAACGACGACGCGGCTCAGGCATATTCATCCGATTACCGGCAATGCGGTGCCTCAACTCATTCCTCCAATTCGTGGTCGCCGTCCAAATCGGCTCCAACGGTGCTGGTACGCGGATTGGGCAAGAAATTGCGCACCAATAAACGCTCACGCAACTCCTGCAAGCTCTTCTCGCCGAAGTTCCTGACACCCAGCAGATCTTCCTCGTTCATCGAGAGAACCTGACCAACCTTCGTGATATTGCTACGCTTCAAGCAATTGTAAGCGCGCACCGAGAGATCAAGCTCCTCAATAGGCGTATCATAGATCTTCTGTGGGATAGGCAAGCTGCTTAGCGGTGCCTTCTCAATTTCAGGCACCTGAGCGCGATAATTGGCGAGTAGCGTAAAGTGCCGCACCAGGATATCCGCACTCTGGCGCAGCGCCTCATCGGGCGTAACCGTGCCATCCGTCGTGATCTCAAGCACAATTTTATCAAAATTTGTCATTTGCCCCACACGCGTATGCTCAACCGTGTAGTTGACCTTCTGCACAGGCGTATAGATAGCATCGACCGGGATAACCCCAATGGGCTGATCTTCCTTAGAGTCGGCAGGAACATAGCCTCTACCGGTCTCCACGACCAGCTCCATATCCAGACGGGCATTATTATTATCAAGAGTGGCAATATAGAGTTCGGGATTGACAATCTCTATCGTACTAGGAGCAATGATATCCGCTGCCGTCACCTCACGCTCGCTGTTCACTTCCAGACGCATCGATACAGGATGGTCTGAGAAGCTACGTAAGCGCAATTTTTTCACGTTCAGCACAATATCAGTTACATCTTCCTTCACATTAGGGACGTCCTGGAACTCGTGTTGCACACCCTCAATCCGAATAGAGGTAACAGCCGCGCCAGGCAACGATGACAACAAAACACGCCGCAACGAGTTGCCCAGGGTCATCCCATAGCCCGCCTCTAACGGTTCTATATCATAGCTCGCATAATTCCCTTGGGTCTTGGTATTTTTAATGCGAGGCAGTGCAATATCTAGCAAGGTTCTAACCCGCCTTTCTTTTTCTACCATGCTCTGCTTCAGGCACTGAATTGCTCACATGACCACAACAGCCAGGGAGACAAAGACCAGAAACGCTGGCAGTCCAAGAGTTCTTCGCCCCAGAGCAACCCGCAGAGGGATTACCCAGGCACGGACCTAACCCTTCTCATACACACACCTTAGATAGTGTTTCATTTCAGCTCACCATTGAAAAATGTGTGCGCATTCCAAACACTATCTTAAAAGATAATAGGCATGTGTCATGAAGTCTCCGCCGACTCAATTCACTATCGCTGATAATACTCAACTACCATTTGCTCATCGAAGGGCAGTTCGAGGTCCGTTCGAGAGGGGATGGTTATGACACGGCCCGTCATCTCGCTGGTATTCAGGCTCAGCCAGTTCGGCACACCCTTTTGAGCCAGCAACAACGCCCGTGTCTTAAAGTACTCAAGACCCTTGCTACGTTCACGAACCGAAATCACATCGTTAGGCTTGGCGATAAAAGAAGGAATATCCGTCTTGCGGCCATTCACCGCGAAGTGACCATGGTTAACCAGTTGGCGAGCCTGTGCACGTGAATCAGCCAGACCCAGGCGATACACCAGATTATCCAGGCGCATCTCCAGGATTTGCAAGAAATTTTCACTCGTCTTACCAGGACGCTGGGCGGCAACATAGAAATGTTTGCTGAATTGACGCTCCAGGATACCATAAGTACGACGGACTTTCTGTTTTTCGCGTAACTGTTTTGCGTATCCAGATTCTTTGGTACGGCGATTGGTGCCATGTTGTCCAGGGCGAGTATTGCGACGCTCCAGAGTGCACTTTGTCATGCACTTGTCGCCCTTCAAGAAAAGTTTTACCCCCTCACGCCTGCACAGTTTGCAGACGGGGCCGGTATAACGCGCCATCTAAATCAATCCTCCTCACACGCACAGCGTGCTTTAACCTGGCTATACACGACGCCGTTTGGGCGGCCTGCAACCGTTGTGCGGAATAGGTGTAACATCAGTAATTGAAGTGACCGCAAGACCTGCGTTCTGCAAAGAACGAATAGCCGCCTCACGACCGGAACCGGGACCCTTCACAAAGACATCAATCTGGCGCAGACCATGATCCATCGCCTTACGCGCGGCTGTCTCAGCAGTCACCTGCGCGGCATATGGAGTACTCTTGCGCGAACCCTTGAAGCCCTGACCACCGGCACTACCCCAGGAAAGCACATTCCCGTTCGGATCGGTAAGGGTCACAATCGTATTATTAAACGTCGCTTGTATATGCGCCTGACCACGCGGCACCGATTTACGCTCACGCCGCCTGACCTTGCCTGCCGTTGGTTTCTTTTTGTCTGCCATTTCTGTGATCTCTCTCCTGCGCTACTTCTTGGCTGCTGCCTTCTTCTTCCCGGCAACCGTTCTCTTCGGCCCACGACGGGTGCGTGCATTTGTGCGGGTACGCTGACCACGCACTGGCAGATTGCGACGATGGCGTAGTCCACGATAACAGCCAATCTCGATTAGCCGCTTAATATTCATGTCTACTTCAC
This sequence comes from uncultured Chloroflexia bacterium, assembly GCA_963802635.1. GTDB lineage: Bacteria > Chloroflexota > Ktedonobacteria > Ktedonobacterales > Ktedonobacteraceae > CAVTLG01. The sequence continues at coordinate 779,361 of CAWDJJ010000003.1, forward strand.
GGCGCAGATCGCCCTCAACCTTAAACTCGCGGTCGATCACTTCACGTAGACGGTTGACCTCTTCTTCGGTCAGATTCTTCACACGGGTATCTGGGTTAATGCGTGTGCGGTCCAGGATCTTACGGCTTGTGGTCAGGCCAATCCCATAGATATAGCACAGCGAAATCTCCACACGCTTATCTCGTGGAATATCAACACCGGCAATTCTTGCCATCTTTCCCTCCAGAACCGAGTTGTAATGTTACCCAAACGGGAAACCTGCAACTCGCAACAACTGATATTGCCTTTCATTCAGATGAGAACTGTGCCGCAGCACAGTTCTAGCAACCTCCACTCTGTCAGATGAGCCGAAGGCTAGCCACGGCAGTGGCGTTTCTGACAGCCCAAGAGGGACGAGAGTTGCGTTTCTGAATGCCTATGGGTATGACTAGCCTTGTTTCTGCTTATGCTTTGGATCTTTGCTACAGATCACCATCACAACGCGGTTGCGGCGAATGATTTTGCAACTATCACAACGCGGTTTCACTGAGGCGCGCACTTTCATGGCTTGCCCTCCTCATAATACTTAATAATACTTAGAAAAAATTAGGACAAAGACAAAAGGAGACTCGTGGACGGCTCGAACAGCGACTCCTTCATACCTGGCCTGTTTCATTAAAAAAAATTACCGATAGGAGAAAAGGAACAATACAAGATGTGTCAGATAACACCCCATCATCTTGCACGCCATGTTATGCGCCCTCGTGTCAGGTCATAGGGGGACAGCACAACTCGTACCCTATCACCCGGCACGATACGAATAAAGTTCATACGCATTCGTCCTGAGAGGACAGCCAGGATCTGGTGGGTCTCATCAATTTCAACTTTAAACATGGCATTGGGGAGGGACTCTATCACCTTACCCTCAACCTCAATTTCATCCTTTTTTGGCATAACATCCTTTCCCTAGCGGCGGATCTACATTTGATTATTTCCTGCATCTCGGGATACGATAAAGAGACTTGCGCGGCAGCCTTCACACAAGCACTCACAGCGTGCCGTCTTGCAGTTTTGTTCGTCGTGCTTGAAAGTACAAAAGGGCAGCAGTTGACACTGCTGCAGCCAACTACGAATTATAGCATACTTTTTGCCACCTGTCGAGAGGGAACTTTTTATGCATGCGCACTTCCCACTCTCGCCTCGCCAAGTGTCAAGATATCCGCATCACCCTCGGTGATCGCCACCGTATGCTCAAAATGTGCCGCATAAGTACCATCGACTGAAACAACCGTCCAGTCATCATTAAGCACACGTGTCTCCTTTGCACCCATGATTACCATCGGCTCAATAGCAATCACCATCCCCGGTTTGAGTACATAATTAGGATAATTCGGTTCTACATAGTTAAGCACCTGTGGATCTTCGTGCATATTACGACCCACACCATGCCCACCATAATGGCGCACCACAGCAAAGCCTGCTGCTTCTACATACTGCTGCACAGCACGACCGATATCTTGCAAACGTTTACCGGCCCGAGCAACCGCAATGCCACGATAGAGAGCCTCCTCCGTCACCTGCAAGAGACGCTGCACATCCGCTGCAACCGCCCCCACAGGCACAGTAATCGCCGAGTCAGCATGCCAGCCCCGATAGCTGGCCGCAAAGTCGAGAGTGACAATATCACCCTCTTTGAGCATACGGGTACCAGGAATGCCGTGTACAACCTCTTCGTTTACAGACGTGCAAAGCGAAGCAGGATAACCGTGGTAGCCCAAAGAGCTTGATTGCGCTCCATAACGCAACAACTCTTGCGCACACAATACATCCAGATCGGCAGTTGTTATCCCTGGCTTGACTGCGTCGCGCAATTCTGCCAGCAACGTAGCAACGATGCGACCAACTGTGCGTATCTTCTCACGCTCTTCTTGCGATTTTAGAATAGGTGCCATATGACTTTCTCTCAGAGAAAAGGCTGCATGCCGACAATTGCCATTATATCTTGCCGGACACCCCGACCTTCATTCTGTCTATAGACTTCTGACAGCTTCCAACAGGCTCTCTTGTACCTGCTCGATACGTTGATTACCGTTCACCTCAACCAGTTTTTGCTGGTCACGATAATAATCAAGCAAGCGAATAGTCGCGTTAAAAAAAATATCCAGGCGTTTCTTTACTGCCGGACCCGTATCATCCGTACGTTGGTAGAGCGGACTCCCATCCAGATCACACACCCCTGACACTTTCGGAGGATTCGTCTCGATATTGTACACGTGCTGATGGGCACGGCAAATATATCTCCCCGATAGCCTGCGCAGGAGTACCTCACGAGGAACATTTAAGTAAACTGCACCGTCGATATGCCGACCGGCGCTTGCTAACCCCTCATCTAGCGCCTGCGCCTGTGCGATGGTACGTGGAAAGCCGTCCAGCAACATACCATCGCCTACACAATCAGGCTCCGCAATGCGTTTGAGAAGCATAGACACAGTAAGGTCATCCGGCACTAACTCACCACGATCCAGATATCTCTTGATGCGCTCACCCACTGCAGTCTTTCCTTCAGAAGCTGCACGAAAGAGATCACCACTAGAAATATGGTGAACCCCGAGGGCAGTTGCAAGCTTTTTCGCCTGCGTCCCTTTCCCCGATCCCTGTGCGCCGATCAGGATAATGTTCAAGTTGTTCCTCCGTTGGAAATGCGAGGAGGCGCTTCATTACACTATCTAAGACAGAAAACCAGAATAATTGCGCATGACCATTTGCGCTTCCAATTGTCGGATAGTATCAAGCACCACTCCGACGACAATCAGCAGCGAGGCCGCACTCAGCAATTGTTGCCCACCGATACGCGCTAGATAGGGAAGCACCGTGGCGAGACCCAGAAATAGCGCACCTGCCAGTGTGATGCGGTTCAGAATAATCCCCAGATACCTGGCCGTCGGCTCACCTGGACGATAGCCTGGAATAAATGCACCTTGCTTTTGTAGGTTTTCTGGGATATTCTGCTGCTGCCACAATACATAGGCATAGAAGTAGGTAAACGCGAAGACAAGCGCGAAATTTATCAGCCAGTACCACCAGGTAGTTGGATTGACAACCCAGGTAGATACCCAGGTAGCGGCACTCTTTAACCAGGGAGTACTACTGGCTGTTAGATACTGCGCAATCACCGATGGGAAAAGCAGCATCGAGGATGCGAAGATCAACGGGATCATGCCTGCGCTATTCACCTGCATCGGAATGTAGGTCGTCTGGGCAGAGCCAACCAGCATACCACGTCCCACCGTACGTTTTGTTGGATACTGTACCGGCACACGCCGCTGTCCCAGGTAGAGATAGACCATGCCAACCAGCGTTAACAAACCAATCAACAGAAAGACGCCAATGCTGACAATACCACTACCGGTGCCACCGCTACCGGTTGCAGCGGTATAGCCTGACTGAATGGTCGATGGTAGACTCGTAACAATGCCTGCAAAAATGATCAGTGAGATACCGTTGCCAATACCTTTTTCGGTGATCAATTCGCCAAGCCAGACCAGGATCATCACACCTGCAGTCAACGTGATCAAGATGGAAAAGGTCTCCAACATATAGCGAGGATCGATGAGGCTGAAGTTTGTCAGGACACCTTTTTGATAATACAGAGCACAGGAACCCAGCGCCTGCAAGAAGGCAATCGGCACAGCGACCATACGCGTGATCTGACTAAAACGCAGACGGCCAGACTCTCCCTGAGTAGCCAGATTTTGCAGTGCTGGAATAATTGGCTGCAAAAGCTGCATCACAATAGTAGCGGTGATATAGGGGTAGACTGACAGCGCAACAATCGAGAACGTCTTTAAGGAACCACCCGAAAATACATCGAGCAGACCAAACAACTGACCAAAGCTATTATCGCCATTTGAACCACTAAATAACGAGCGCAGATTGCTCTCTTCAGCGGCATTCAATGGCACAGTAATGTGCGCGAGGATGCGGTAGACTACCAATATCCCCAGCGTAAAGAGAATTTTGTTGCGCAGATCAGGAATGGTCCAAATACTACGCACACGTTCCCACATAAGAGGCCTCCTTGTACACCAGAGCGAAACACCAATACATCACCGATACTACGAACGGAGAGCCAGGGAGGTATTACTCCCCGGCGTTCTGTACTGGTTGTTCGGCTACCGGTGTTGCTGTTTTGTTGTCCTTACGTCGCTTCGTCTGTTCATAGACCTTGACTGGAATAATCTCGACGCTCCCACCTGCGGCCTCAATCTTCGCGCGGGCACTCGCAGAAAACTTGTGAGCACGTACCGTCACTGCATGGTCAATCTCACCGTTTCCAAGTACCTTAATCAAGCCACGCCCTTCGGCTACCGTCATCAGACCTTGCTCGACCAGAGCTTCAGGAGTAACCTGCGACTCAAACGAGCCAAGATCAACGACATTAATAATAGTATAGTTGTCGCGGAAAGCAGTATTGCTATTACCCAGACCACGTACAAATGGCAGACGTTTCGACAAGCGAGTCTGACCACCGTTAAATGCCCGATGGATCTTGCCGCCAGTACGCGCCTTCTGGCCCTTTGTACCGCGTCCTGCGGTCTTACCTCGACCGGAACCATGTCCGCGCCCAAGACGTCTCTCAGCCTTGTGTGAACCAGGAGCCGGTCGCAAATCAGAGAGATTCACTGATGACCTCCTCTACCTGCACCAGGTGACTTACCTTGCGAATCATACCACGTACCGCTGGCTGATCGTTATGTTCAACCGTTTGCTGTAGCTTACGAAAACCCAAAGCCTGAATTGTTGCTTTCTGATCTTTTGGGTGCCCAATAGCACTTTTCACCCATCTTACACGCAGTTTTGCCATTATTTACTCCTATCGACGGCGGTCGCCGCTACCACCACGACGGTCGCCACCACGCTCTCCGCGCTCCCCGCCACGGCGATCACTGCGCTCACGACGACCGGAAGTTGCCCGTGTCTCACGGACTTCCTCTTCACGAGCGGCACGAGCGGCGGCAGCCTGCTCGGCAGCGGCGGCTGTGGCGACAGCGAGCTGCTCGGCACGTTTCTTCCCAAGAATATCGACAACGGTTTTGCCACGGCGTACAGCCTCGACCTCAGGCGAACGTAGTTCGCGCAGACCTTTCACGCAAGCCTGCACGGTATTAGCTTTGTTGGTGCTCCCAAGTGTCTTGGTCAGGATATCACGCACACCGGCGGCTTCCATGACCGCACGCACCGCTCCACCAGCAATCACGCCGGTACCAGGAGCGGCTGGCTTCAGCAACACTTCAGAAGCGCCAAAGGTCGTTTTCACCAGATAAGGGATGGTCGTACCTGATAGTGGTACTTCGACCAGATGCTTCTTAGCATCCTCTACCCCTTTGCGGATGGCCTCTGTATATTCTCCGGCCTTACCAAAGCCAAAACCCACGTGCCCGTTGTGATCACCGACGACCACCAGAGCGCGAATGCTGAAGCGCCGACCGCCTTTCACCACCTTGGAGACGCGGCTGACTTGTACCACAGTTTCTTCCAGGTTCAGTTTTGAAGCATCTATTCTTGCCATGTCTTCTGCCTTTTCTCCTCAATATCAGAGTTGCCTCGGGGGCCTAAAAATCTAAACCTACTTCGCGAGCGCCTTCAGCAAGTGCAGCCACTCGTCCATGATAGGCATAGCCACCACGATCAAAGACAACCTGAGTCACACCTTTTTCTTTTGCACGCTCGGCCACAAGCTTCCCGACTTCGCGTGCTAATGCGACCTTGCGGTTACTGGAGATAGCAGCAAGCGCTTCAACTGGTGTCTTCGCAGCAGCTCTTTGTGCGGCAGGAAGGACCGTCTTGGCCTGGGGAGCATTCTTACCACCCTTCACAGGAGCACTCTTAGCCTGAGCTTTCTCGGCTTTCGCGCTTTTGCCGCGCACCGCTGGCTGCGCTTCAGTAGCAACAACTTCTACAGGAGTCTCTGCTTCCACAGACAGAGCAGGCGGTTCTTTCGCTGGTGCTGATGGCTGCGGTAGTACAAAATTGTTCAGGCTCTCATCCAACGAGGATGCAGCAGCTAGCGTACGACCAGTAGTATCATCGATAACCTGAGCGTAGATATGATGTCCACTGCGGAATATATTCAAACGTGGACGCGACGTTGTTCCATCTAAATGGCGTCGTATACGCTGGTGCCGCCGCAGCCGAGCCTTATTAGCCTCAAATCGTTTAATCATAGCTTCATCGCAAAAGACCTTCTGCGCTTCTCAGCGCATCGCCTTTTGCAATTCCCCTTTCTTCGGATACGCGCAATGCGAAGGGTATGCGAGCCACGTGGTCGGCACTACGTCTCTCATGTTCAACCAGCCCTCACATCCGCCTGCTCTGGACAATTTGCAATATAGGTAGTATAACACGCATATACTTCGTTATAGCGCGAGCATGTACTTTTCTCTCACGAACGCGCTATACAGCATACTTATTTCTTCTTACCGCCGACTTTCCCAGCCTTACCAGCCTTACGCCTGACCTTCTCATTCGCATAGCGAATGCCCTTGCCTTTGTATGGTTCCGGCTTGCGTATGCGACGGATAGATGCCGCAACTTCACCAACGAGTTGCTTGTCGATACCGCTTACACTCAGTTTCGTCGCTTTCGTCGCAGCATCAACACCATCAATCGAGAGTGTGACGCCAGCGGGTGGCTGCACTTCGACCGGATGAGAGTAACCGACGACAACGACCAGATTATTGCCAACTTTCGCTGCACGATAGCCGACGCCATGGATCTCCAACTGTCGTGTGAAACCGGTTGTGACACCTACCACCATATTGTTGATCAAGGTACGGTAAAGACCATGCATTGAGCGATGCTCATTGCTGTCCGAGGGACGCGTCACCAGCAAAGAACCATTTTCAAGCTTCAGCGTCAGAGCAGGATTGATCTTCTGGCTCAGCTCGCCCTTTGGTCCCTTCACCGTAACCAAGTTATCCTCAGTCCAGTTCACCTGCACCTTTGGCGGCACAACGATTGGAGCACGTCCAATACGAGACATTTGATACCTCCTTTACCAAACGTAGCAGATGACTTCGCCACCAAGACCCTGTCTATAGGCGTTTGAACCGGTCATCAAGCCTTTGGGGGTCGAAAGAATCGCCACCCCCAATCCTCCACGCACGCGTGGAATATTGACCTGCTTTGTATACACACGCAGACCTGGCTTGCTCACACGCTTCAATTGCGTCACTACAGGCTTCTTATCTACATAGCGTAGTGTTAGTCGAAGCGTGCCCTGCGGATTGTCTTTCAGGATCTCGATATCCTTTACGTAACCTTCTTCTTTCAGCACACGCGCAATACCCAGCTTCATTTTTGAAGCCGGAATCAATACGCGAGTGTGCCGAGCTGTAGCCGCATTACGAATACGCGTGAGCATATCGGCAATGGGATCAGTCATATTCATGGATTATCCTCCACTATCACGTAGGAGTTCAAACATACCTGTTTACTTCCCTACGCATCCTTTCATCAGCGCGCTTCTACCAGCTTGATTTCGTTACACCGGGTAACTCGCCGCGCAACGCACGTTCGCGGAAGCAGATACGACATAGGCCAAATTTGCGCATATATGCACGGGGTCGCCCGCAAATTTTACAGCGATTATGCTGCTGTACCTTGAAACGAGGCTTGCGCTGCGACTTCACAATCATTGAAGTTTTTGCCATTCCGCCCTCCAGCGTTACTTCTTAAAGGGCATGCCCAACAATGTGAGCAGCCGTCGTCCTTCCTGATCAGTATGCGCCGTTGTGACGATACTGATTTCCATGCCACGCAGCTTGTCAATCTTATCATAATCGATTTCAGGAAAGACCAGTTGTTCGCGCAAGCCCAACGTGTAGTTACCACGACCGTCAAAGGCATCAGGAGAAATACCCTGGAAGTCTCGGATGCGCGGCAGGGCTACGTTAATGACTTTTTCGAGGAAGTAATACATATGATCACCACGCAAAGTGACCATACAGCCAATCTGCATACCTTCGCGTAACTTGAAAGCTGCTACCGATTTCTTGGCACGCGTGATCACGGGACGCTGTCCGGTGATCACCGCCAGGTCAGCAACTGCTGCGTCCATGGCCTTTGCATTTTGGATGACCTCGCCCATGCCAATATTCACAACGATCTTATTAACCGTGGGAACCTGCATCGGGTTCTTGTAATTGAACTCCTTGCGCAGGGCAGGCACAACTTCCTGGCGATATTTTTCCTTTAGTTGTGTTGCCATATTAATTACTCCTCGTGCGGTCTTCAATAATCTTATGGCATTTCTTACATACACGCACGGGACGCAATTTTTGCGCGACCCCGAGAGGACGACGCTCGCGTGAGACACGCGTGTGCTCGCCACATTCGGTGCACTTCAGCATGACGTTTGAGATATGTATAGGCATAGCTTTCTCAATCACACCGCCTTGCCGCGTCTGACCTTGCGGACGCACATGCTTTTTCACGACGTTCAGACCCTCAACGATAACCTTGCTAGTCTGTGGCAACGCCCGTGAAACGGTTCCTTCCTTGCCTCGATCTTTGCCAGTAATGATCAAAACGGTATCACCCTTTTTGATATTCATTTTATTGGCAAGGTGCAGAGGCTTCTTGTCTTTTTGTTGTATTGCCATCTTCTTCCCCGTTAGAGCACTTCAGGTGCAAGCGAAACGAGTCGTGCAAAGTTCTTTTCGCGCAATTCACGGGCAACAGGTCCAAAGATACGCGTGCCGCGCGGATTGTTACCAGCGGCGATGATGACGGCAGCATTCTCGTCAAAGCGAATATGCGAACCATCGGGGCGTGAGTACTCTTTTGCCACACGCACCACGACTGCATTCACCACTTCGCCTTTTTTGACTTGCCCATTAGGCGCGGCAACTTTGACGGAAGCCTTGATCACATCACCCACTCCAGCATAACGCTTAGAAGAACCACTCATCACACGAATACACATAATTTCTTTTGCGCCGGTATTGTCAGCGACCTTCAGACGTGTTTGTGGCTGAATCATCTGTTCTTTCTCCCTATTCCGCCGACTCTGCTGCGGTCTGGTCAGGTTCAGCCTCGGTCTGAAGTTGTCCCACTGGAACGATGCCACTGCCGGGCTTTACAATTTCGACTAAGCGCCAGCGCTTCAACTTGCTCAGTGGGCGACTCTCTTCGATACGCACCAAATCGCCAACTTGACAGGCATTTTCTTCATCATGCGCATAAAAACGCTTGGTTTGTTTATACGTGCGTTTATAGATACGATGCTTTTTCAAGGACTCAACAACGACAACGATTGTCTTGTCCATTTTATTGCTTACCACGCGGCCAACTTTTTGCAAGCGATGGCTCGTCTGCTGATCCGTTGCCTGCTCCGGCGTGGTTGTAACGTGTTGCTGTGTCATGCCTCATTCTCCAACACGGTTATGCGATGCAGCACACGGGCAATATCTTTGCGCGTCTGTGCAAACACACGACTGTCCTTTACTTCACCACGCTGCTGTTGCAAGCGGAGGTTGAACATCTTCAGTCGGAGGTCCTGCAATGTACGTTGGGCTGTCCCATAGGACATCTCCTGGATCTCTTTACGACGTTCATTAAGCTTCGACACTCTCCGCCTCCCCTCGTGTAATAAAGCGTGTCTTTACCGGTAATTTATGTCCAGCCAGGCGCACAGCTTCTTTAGCAATCTCCTCGCTAACTCCACCGATCTCAAAAATGATGCGTCCAGGCTTCACAACTGCTACCCAGTGATCGACTGCACCTTTACCGCTACCCATACGGGTTTCAGCAGGTTTGGCCGTGATCGGCTTATCAGGAAACACGCGTATCCACACTTTTCCACCGCGCTTCATAAAGCGGGTGAGCGCGATACGCGCTGATTCAATCTGACGAGCCTCCATCCAACAGGCCTCCAACGCTTGCAGACCAAATTCACCAAAGGCGAGGGTACTACCACGCTGGGCCTCACCTTTCATGCGCCCGCGATGCTGTCGGCGATATTTTGTACGTGATGGTGCCAATAACATGGCTTCGCTCTCCTCTATTCGCTCTGAGTGGTCTCAGTAGCAGCGTTATCTGTCGTTGGTGTCGCAGGCGGCGGCGTTGGTGTCGCAGGCGGCTTTGGCGGAGTTACTTGCGCCTGCACAACAGGAGTCGCATGGTAGCTGGCTCCGAGTTTCGCTGCTCCGAGCGTTTGCTGGTGCTTGTTCAGCACGAGGCCGCCGTGGTGGGCGATCTCCCTGCGGTCGGTCTCCCTGCTGCCGTGGCGGACGTGGTGGCCGATCTCCCTGCGGGCGATCCCCTTGTGGCCGATCTCCCTGTGGACGATCTCCCTGCTGCCGTGGCGGACGTGGTGGCCGATCTCCCTGTGGGCGTGGTGGGCGATCTCCTTGTGGTCGGTCTCCCTGCGGACGTGGCGGACGCGGACCACGTTCTCCCTGTGGGCGATCCCCACGTGGAGCACCACGATCTCCGCCACGACGCTCGCCGCGATCTCCACCGCGTCGATCTCCACGCTCTGTCCGTTCGCGTGGCGCAAAGGTTTGTTGAGCAGCCACTGGCTGAGCCTCACCTGGCTCACGGCGCTTGCTGGGCAGAATATCGCCCAGATAAATCCATACTTTAATACCAATAACACCAAATGTCGTATGCGCCTCAGCTTGACCATAATCAATGTTGGCACGCAGAGTTTGCAGGGGAACGCTCCCTTCAACCTCTTTTTCTGAGCGCGCGATTTCCGCACCACCCAGGCGACCACCTACGATGATCTTGATACCCTTCGCATTGGCACGCATCGACTTCTGGACAGCCTGCTTCATCGCACGGCGGAATGAAACACGCTTTTCCAACTGCTCTGCGATGCTGCGCCCAACCAGAGTTGCGTCCAATTCAGGCTGACGGATCTCAATGATATCCATACGCACACGGCGCTTCTTGGTCTTTGTCTCTAGCAGATTGCGTAGCCGATCAACTTTTTCACCACTTTTGCCAATCACGATACCAGGTTTCGCGGTATGAACTTTTACTAATACCTGATCAGCGGCGGCGCGCTCAATCTCGATGCGCGAGACAGAAGCATTGGACAGCTCTTTGCTGATGATACGTCGGATCTGCACATCTTCTGCATAGATATTGCTATACTCACGCTCGGCAAACCAGCGAGACTGCCAGCCCTTTACGACGCCGAGTCTGAACCCATTGGGATGTACTTTATGTCCCAAAAGTGTCCCTCCTTCTTAGCGGCCTTAACGACCAGCGTCTGCCGGATCATCTGATACAATCACAGTGACATGACAATAACGCCGCAAAATACGTGCCGCGCGACCATGTGACCGTGGTTTTACCCGCTTAATCCGAAACGCAGTCATCCGCCACAATATTGAGAATATACAGGTCATCTGGATCGAGATTGTAGTTATTCTCCGCATTTGCTGCCGCCGATGACACCACTTTGCTGACCGGTGTCGCTCCCGCGTTGGGCAAGAACTGGAGAATAGCCAGAGCCTCATTTACGCGAAGCCCTTTCACCGCGTTCGTAACCAGACGCATTTTGCGCGGCGGAATGCCAATATCCTTTGCAATAGCCCTGACTTGCATCTCATACCTCTTCAAGGGCCGATCAATTGGACCCTACACATTGTTCCTCAGGGCGTCGCTTGTGCTCGACATATTGTATGCCGGGGGCAACACCCTGGGGGGCTCGGTTTTGTGAGCCTCAACACTGACCACTAACGAACTGAAGTGGTTTTCTCACTCTTGCCGCCCGCATGACCCCGGAAATGCCGGGTAGGAGCGAACTCACCTAACTTATGGCCGACCATGTTTTCGCTGATATAGATAGGAACATGCGTCTTCCCATTATGTACACCGATAGTCATACCGACCATTTCGGGGAAGATCATCGAGGCGCGGGACCACGTTTTGATCAAACGACGGTCGCCGCTACGGCGCATTACCAGCACTTTCTTCCTGAGCGATTCATGGATGTACGGCCCTTTTTTCCTTGAGCGCGACATGGCTACTTCCTCCTCCTACCAGCATTACGGCGTCGGACTATGAAGCGGTCGGTCCGCTTATTACTGCGCGTCTTGTAACCCATGGCTGGCTTACCCCAGGGGGTCTGTGGCTGCCCACCGATAGGTGCGCGTCCCTCACCACCACCATGTGGGTGATCGGTCGGATTCATCGCGGAACCACGCACGGTTGGGCGACGACCAAGATGGCGCGATTTGCCAGCCTTGCCGACGCTGCGGTTCTCGTGGTCCACGTTGCCGACCTGTCCAATGGTCGCCATGCAGAGAATGTGGACATTGCGCTGCTCGCCTGATGGCAGACGCAGGAGCGCATAGTCACCTTCTTTTGCCATTAACTGCGCGCCAACGCCTGCGCCACGCACCATTTGACCACCACGGCCACGCTCCAGTTCGACGTTATGAATGGTCGTGCCTGTCGGAATATTCTTCAGTGGCAGCGCGTTGCCGACCCGGATGTCGGCTTCTGGACCAGCCTCTACACGATCACCAACTTTAAGACCTACGGGAGCGATAATGTAGCGCTTCTCGCCGTCCAGGTAATGCAATAGCGCGATACGAGCCGAGCGATTGGGATCATATTCAATGGCCGCTACCCTGGCTGGTACGCCTAGTTTATTACGCTTAAAGTCAATAATACGATAAGCTCGTTTCGCCCCACCACCACGATGGCGGGTCGTAATCTTGCCCTGGTTATTACGTCCAGCATGCTTTTTAAGCTTGACTGTCAGAGATTTCTCTGGCTTTGTCTTCGTGATCTCCTCGAATGTTGAGACCGACATGCCGCGACGTCCAGGAGATGTTGGTCGATACTGTCTAGTTGGCATCTCTCAATCCCCTATGCCTTCAATGCATCGATTGTCTGTCCCTCTCGAATGGTGACAATCGCTTTTTTCCACTCGCGGGCCTCTACAGGTCGAGGAGCAGCTCCCTTGCGACGGATTAGCTTCGGTTTGCCAGGCATACGCATGACATTTACCGAAACCACATTCACTTTGAAGAGCGTCTCTACCGCACGACGGATATCAATTTTATTGGCACGTAACGCCACTTTGAAGGTATACTGATTTCGCTCTTGCAGCTTGACCGATTTCTCAGTCACTATACCCTGGCGCAGTATTTCTGTGATTTCCACAGCTGTTCTCCTCCTGGTCTACGCTTCGCTCGTCGGCTCTTCTTCCTCTGTGAGGTCTTCAGATGCCGAGTCTTCAGCTTGCTCAAGCTCTTCCGCATCTTCAGGAACCGTAGCGCTTATCGCGTCTGTCTCTGTTGCTTCATCGTCGGCGATTTTCCGGCTTGCCTCCTCAGCGCTTATGCCTTCGCCGAAGACCAGTTCGATCCAACGCACTGTTTGCACTGGCATGATCACGTAATCGTGCTTGAGCAACTCCACAACGTTGATCGAGGAGACATGCTGTACTTTGGCGCTGGGAATGTTGCGTGTTGATAACACGACACTTTCATCGCGCCGTGGTAGCACCACCAATACGCGCTTGCCCGCGCTGGAGGGCAAGTTACTCAGGATTTCTAACATGTCCTTGGTGCGTGGAGTAACCAACGACAGCTTATTTACGACGATTAAACTCTCGTTCGCTACTTTGTCGGACAAAGCAGAACGAATAGCCAGGCGGCGCACTTTCTTGGGCACGTCATGATGATAAGGATGCGGTCGCGGACCGAATGCAATACCACCGTGGCGGAACTGGGGAGCACGCGTACTACCCTGACGGGCGTTACCTGTTCCCTTCTGCCTGTATGGCTTTTTGTTACCACCCGATACTTCACTACGAGTCTTGGTTGAGGCGTTTCCCTGGCGGCGATTCACCAGTTGTGCGGTAACAACCTGATGGAGCACTGCCACGTTAGGGGTAACTCCGAACACCTGCTCGCTCAGTTCGAGCTGTTCTATGGTCTCTCCGGCCTGATTATATACTGTAGTCGAGGGCATTTCGGTTTACCTCATCACATGCTTTTTAATCATGAGCAAGCCGCCATTGGCACCAGGTACCGAACCCTTAACCACCAGCAGGTTACGCTCAGGATCAGCTTGAATTATTTGCAACTTCTTGGCTGTCACGCGTGCATTTCCCATACGGCCTGCCATACGGGTGCCTTTGAGTACACGACCGGGCGTCGTACCGGAACCAATAGAACCGGGTGCACGCGTGCGATCCGATTGACCATGAGTCTTGGGTCCACCACGGAAGCCATGACGTTTGACACCACCCTGGAAGCCTTTGCCTTTAGTTGTGCCCACGATATCCACTGACTCACCATCAGTAAATAGGCTCACATCAAATGCTGCGCCAAGTTCCACATTTTCTGTGGTTGTACCATCCTGTAGACCAACCTCGCGAATGAACTTGAATGGTCCGACGGCTGGTCCAGGACGACGCTGGCGATTTGCTTGCACTTTCAGCAATTTCCTGATTTGTTTGGTTGTCTTTTCCTGCGCGGCTGGCCCGCTCTCACCTTGCTCAGCGTCAGTAGCGCCTTCTTCTGACTTTGCTTTTGCGCGCTGCTCTTGTTGATATGTTTGTAAGCTTTTGCGCTGTGCCTTCAATAATGGCAGGCTTTGTCCAAGATGTCCTAACTCGGGACGCGTCACATTTTTGGTTGTCGTCTGCTCAAAACCAATCTGGACTGCCTCGTAGCCATCGCGCGTCACAGTCTTTACCTGCGTCACCACACAGGGACCGGCTTCAATAACCGTCACCGGAATGACTATGCCGTTGGGTCCAAACACCTGGGTCATACCGACCTTCCTGCCCAACAATGCATTCAGCATATTCTTCACCTCTCTACTCATTCAGGAGCGCCGCGCAACCACGTCTGGCGTTGCCTGAATGCACAGTAGCTCTCCTCAACTCCAGGGATCTAGGCATCAATTTCCGAAACCTACGCTCTGAAACCAGAGATGGCCCTAGAGTTTTACTTCGATATCCACGCCTGCGGGCAGATTCAAACGTGTCAGGGCTTCTACCGTCTTGTTCGTCGGATCAATGATATCAATCAAGCGCTTATGTGTACGAATCTCGAATTGTTCACGAGCATCCTTGTCAATAAACGGTGATCGCATAACTGTGTATTTTTCGATCTCCGTTGGCAGTGGCACTGGCCCTGAAACGCGTGCCCCTGTCTGTTGCGCAGTATCCACGATCTGAATCGCCGACTGATCAAGAATGCGATGATCGAACGCCTTGAGGCGAATACGGATACGCTGTTTTACTCCCGTAGCCATGTTTCTCTCCTGATACGGATAAGGGTCAGAGGGCGCTCTTGCTCACGATGAGCGTGTCCATGACCCTGTGACGCCCTAGCTGATGACCTGTGTGCAGATACCAGCACCAACGGTACGACCACCTTCGCGAATGGCGAATTTGACGCCCTCTTCCATTGCCACCGGCTGAATCAATTCGACCGTCATCTCAATGTTATCGCCCGGGATCACCATCTCCACTCCCTCCGGCAGCTTGATCGCCCCCGTCACGTCTGTCGTGCGCACATAGAACTGTGGACGATAGCCGTTGAAGAAAGGTGTGTGGCGTCCACCCTCCTCTTTGGAGAGCACATACACCTGCGCCTTAAAGTTCATATGTGGTTTGATCGAACCCGGCTTTGCCAGTACTTGCCCACGCTCGATGTCTGCACGCTCAATGCCACGCAGCAGACAGCCCACGTTATCGCCCGCCAGACCTTGATCCAGCGTCTTCTGGAACATTTCCACACCCGTCACCACCACATTGCGGGTCAGCTCCTGCATGCCCACGATCTCCACATTGTCACCGACTTTGACGATGCCGCGCTCGATACGGCCTGTCGCCACAGTACCGCGTCCCTTAATGCCGAAGACATCTTCAATCGGCATCAAGAATGGCTGATCGGTCGCGCGTGGGGGCGTGGGGATATACTCGTCCACCTGATCCATCAACTCCCAGATGCACTTGGCGGCGGGATCATTGCGTGAGAGGTCGCCTTTGCTCTCCAGGGCCAGCAAGGCCGAGCCGCGAATCACCGGGACATCGTCGCCAGGGAAATCGTACTTGGAGAGCAGTTCGCGTACTTCCAGTTCAACCAGCTCCAACAACTCTTCGTCTTCCATCATATCCACTTTGTTGAGGAAGACGACCATAGCCGGGACTTCGACCTGCTCGGCCAGCAAGACGTGTTCACGGGTCTGGGGCATCGGACCATCAGGAGCGCTCACCACCAGGATCGCTCCGTCCATCTGGGCGGCCCCGGTGATCATATTCTTAATGTAGTCAGCGTGGCCTGGGCAGTCGACATGCGCGTAGTGGCGCTTCTCAGTCTCGTACTCCAGGTGAGCGATAGCAATGGTGATGCCACGCTCGCGCTCTTCAGGCGCTTTGTCGATCTGGTCAAATGCAGTATATTTAGCAAGCTGAGCGGAAGCTAATACTTTTGTGATAGCTGCCGTCAGGGTCGTCTTGCCGTGGTCAATGTGACCAATGGTGCCAACGTTCACATGCGGTTTTGTCCGCTCGAACTTCTTCTTCGCCATTTCTATTCCTCGTTTGTTCCAATTTCATACAACTGCAATGCAGGCATGAGTCAAAAAGATGCTGTTACGCGGTAGGCCTGTTCCCTGAATTCGGCACCGCGTGGGCATGAGTATAACAGATAATTTCGCTTCACAATGCTGTGATGGGGACCAAAATAAGCGTCCCTTTTTGTCACTTGTCGCGACTCTTCAAGCAATACGGACAGCCGATGTAGGCAGTCGGGACAGTCCGACACGGCCACCCATTCTTGCTTACCTGAAGAGGTATTACTTATCGCAAGTAGTGGGGCATCATCTTGCAGATGCCCCAGAGTGTGTTATCCAGTGTATTAATGAGACGCACGCTTAGCGATAATCTCATCCGCAACATTTCTCGGAACGGGATCGTAATGCGCGAACTCCATAGCGTAGCTCGCGCGTCCGCTAGTCATCGAACGGAGGTCGTTCACGTAACCGAACATTTCGGCAAGAGGAACAAGGCCCCGCACCACACACATCGTCCCCCGGTTCTCCATTCCTTGAATTGATCCACGGCGGCGGTTCAGATCACCAATCACATCACCGTAGAATTCCTCGGAGGTAGTCACTTCAACCTTCATGATAGGTTCGAGTAAAATCGGAGCTGCCTTGCCTACGGCATTTTTGATACCAATTGAACCAGCAGTCTTAAAGGCCATTTCACTAGAGTCGACATCATGATAGGAACCATCATACAGCGTAACCTTGACATCGATCATGGGGAAACCAGCAATGATACCGTTCTCCAACGTCTCTCTGACGCCGTTTTCAACAGGTTTGATATATTCTTTGGGAACGACGCCGCCCACAATCCCGTTGACAAATTCAAAGCCCTTACCACGCTCGTTCGGCTCAACTTTTAGCCAGACATCACCATACTGACCATGGCCTCCTGTCTGCCGTACGTGTTTGCCTTGAGCCTGGGCATTGCGTGTGATCGTCTCACGATAAGACACCTGCGGACGACCAGCATTGGCGTCAACCTTAAACTCGCGGAACAGGCGATCCCGGATCACATCCAGGTGCAACTCACCCATACCGCTGATGATCGTCTGACCACTATCTTCATCGGTATGCACACGGAACGTGGGATCTTCCTCGGCCAACTTGTTCAAAGCAATACCCATTTTTTCCTGGTCCCCGCGTGTCTTTGGCTCAACCGCGATGTGTATGACCGGCTCGGGAAATTGAATAGACTCCAGAACAATTGGCTTCTGTGGATCAGCCAGCGTATCGCCAGTAAAGGTGTTACGCAGACCTACAGCGGCACAGATATCACCCGCACGGATCTCGTCGATATCTTCACGGTGATTGGCATGCATACGCAGGAGGCGACCAATACGCTCGGTCTTGCCTTTGGTCGTGTTCTGCATCGAACCACCCTTGGTCATCGTGCCCGAGTAGACGCGCAAGTACGAAAGACGTCCCACAAATGGATCAGAAACAATCTTGAAAACCAGAGCACTGAAAGGCGCGCTGTCATCCACCTCACGCGTTTCCATCTCATCGGTATCGGGATTGGTGCCAGCAGGCGCTGGAATATCCAATGGCGAAGGCAAGAAGGCAATAACGGCGTCCAACATTGCCTGCACGCCTTTGTTTTTCAAGGAGCTTCCGCACAATACTGGTACCAGAGCGTTCGAGATCGTGGCCCTACGCAGAGCGGCGATCAACTCCTCCTTCGTGATCTCTTCGCCCTCAAGGTACTTCAGAGTGAGTTCTTCATCGGATTCGGCAACGCGCTCAATCAGACGCATCGCGATGCTGCACGGAATTGCGGCTCCAATTCAGCCGGAATTCCGACATGCTCTGACGTCGTGCCAAGATCGTCGGTAAAGATCACTGCTATCTGCTCCACCAGGTCTATAAAACCCTTGAAGCCAGACTCACGACCAACAGGGATCTGGATGGGAACCGGCACTGCCCCCAGGCGCTCACGGATCATATCGATGGTGCGCCAGAAGTCAGCACCAATGCGGTCCATTTTATTGACAAAACAGATACGAGGAACATCATACTTATTGGCTTGACGCCAGACAGTTTCAGACTGCGGCTCTACACCGGCAACGGCATCGAAGACAACAACGCCGCCGTCCAGAACGCGCAATGAGCGTTCGACTTCGGCGGTAAAGTCTACGTGACCGGGAGTATCAATGATGTTGATACGATGATCCTGCCAGAAACAGGTCGTTGCAGCAGACGTAATCGTGATACCGCGCTCTTGCTCCTGAGGCATCCAGTCCATTGTTGCGGCCCCTTCATGCACCTCACCGATACGGTGAATTTTTTTGGTGTAGAAAAGGATACGCTCGGTGGTCGTTGTCTTACCGGCGTCAATATGAGCGATGATACCAATATTTCTTGTTTTTACGAGTGGGAAGTCTCTTGCCATGATATCTTTTTACCAGCGATAATGAGCGAAGGCTTTGTTAGACTCCGCCATCTTATGGGTCTCCTCACGTTTTTTAATAGTTGCACCTTGACCCGCAGCTGCATCCATTAACTCGCTGGCTAGCTTCTCCGACATCGATCTCCCTGTTCGTGAACGAGCGGATTTGATTAGCCAGCGCATGGCAAGCGCGTTGCCACGATCTCTGCGCACATCGATGGGCACTTGATAGGTCGAGCCGCCTACACGGCGGGGCTTCACCTCGATGCTGGGCGTCGCATTTTTTAGCGCCTGCTCAAATACATCCAGCGGTGAACGCTTCTGCCTGGCTTCAATCGCCTCAAAAGCATCATAGATGATGCGTTCAGCCAAGCTACGCTTGCCATCGATCATCAATTTACTGATAAAGCGGGTCACATTTCTATTTCTAAATTTTGCATCCGGTACGTCCGGCCTTCGCACCACTTTCGTACGTCTTGGCATGCTCTGTGCCTCCTCAGCGTATCTTTTGGATCTGCTTGCTTCTCGTCAATCGTCCGCGCCCCAGGGGCCTGGACGTTTCTCTGCTCTGGTTTTCGCGTATTGCCCTTCGGTACTGCTGGAAGTTTTCTTCTTCTTCTCATCAAACAGGCTTGAATTTCACAAGCGCCCAACGCCTGGGTGGGGTTCTTTGCGGGCACCAGAAAAGGCGTCGATTTGATTAAAGGGTATGACCCTCAATCTCTTTCGGACGCCTACACGCGGATGCCTTTCCGTTATACAGGTCAACCTGGCGGCTACATCTTGCTTGCCGCACATAACGCGCCTTTGCTCTATCCCATTGAATGAGAATTACAAAGGTTAACTGACCCCGGAGAACATCCGACAACCATCGTAGCTTTTGCACGAGCCGCGATGGACGTGTGATTTACCGATCTACCTTGCAGTATTTGCTGCTCTATGTCTATGCGTGGTATCTGGTTGAGATGAAACAGGGAGGTAAATGCTGTCCCCTACTGCCCCCTGCATCCATTCATAAATGATGAGTTTTGTTACCTCTTACCCTTGGCTGGAGCCGCAGCCTGACCAGGCTTAGGACGTTTAGCTCCATACTTCGAGCGACCACGACGGCGTTTGGAAACGCCCTCACTATCTAGTGTACCACGAATGATATGATAGCGTACGCTTGGCAGATCTTTTACGCGACCGCCACGGATGAGCACTACTGAGTGCTCCTGTAAATTATGTCCCTTCACCAGGAATGTAAGCCGTGACTTCCATCTGGTTTGATAACCGAACACGAGCGATCTTACGCATGGCCGAATTCGGCTTCTTGGGGTTCATCGTACGAACCTGAGTGCAGACGCCACGCTTTTGCGGCGACCCACGCAGGCGGGAAGTCCTGTTCTTCAGCGCGTTGTACGAATATAACAGCGCAGGGGCCTTCACCTTTTTCTGTTTCTGCGAGCGGCCCTTGCGGACCAACTGATTAATCGTCGGCAAGGAACAATCCTCCCCTGTCCTCTTCTTAACTAATTACAAGCGAACTACAGGCGGATAGCATGACTATCCGCCTTGTAATTTTCATACATATGCGATTGCATATACTATCACTCATCGTCCCCGCTGTCAAGTGTCAGGCCCAATGGCGCGCTGCTACTACCAACGGTACTACCAGCCATGGCACCTACAACGACAGGCGCAGCGGCAACACGCGCAGCGGCAGCTTGCTGACGAGCAATCTGATCGCGACGACGTTGTGCGATACCGGAGCCAGCCGGTATCAGCTTACCAATGATGACGTTCTCTTTGAGACCTACCAGATGATCTGTTTGTGCCTCGATAGCCGCTTCCGTCAGCACACGGGTCGTCTCCTGGAAGGAGGCTGCAGCCAGGAAGCTGTCGGTGTTGAGCGAGGCTTTTGTGACACCAAGCAATACGGTTTGAGCAGTGGCAGGTTCGCCGCCTTCTGCCAGGACTTTTGCATTGGTGTCTGCATACACAAAACGGTCGACCAGATCATTCGGCAACATTTCGGTATCACCAGGCTCGTCGACTTTGACACGACGCAACATCTGTCGGATGATGACCTCGATGTGCTTGTCATGGATATAGACACCAGTGTTGCGATACACACGCTGCACTTCTTGCACCAGATACAACTGCACTGCGTCACGCCCCTGGATGCGCAAGACATCCTGTGGGTCACGCTGACCAGAGGTAATTGGTGTACCAGCCTGGATCTTCTGGCCCTGCGTTACCGCAATATTGCGCGCTGCAGGGACAGAGTATGAGCGCTCATCACGCTCCTCAAAGCGTATGGCAAGCATACCATCATCATTAATGATGATTTCGCCCTCGTTACGTGCCAGGACCGGCGTAGGCTCGGCATCCTTCTCACTAATGAGAGCAATGATCTGTTCCTTCTGAACGTGATCATGGTCGTTTACCACAACTTTGCTCTCGGTATCTCTGGGCAACGGATATTCGTCAAAGAAGACATTGGTCGAGACAACGCGTACAGTACGTGCACCAGTGGTCTCGTCCTTGGTGATCTCAACAATACCATCGATCTCGCTGATCTCAGACTTATCCTTTGGTACGCGTGCTTCAAACAGCTCCTCGATACGCGGTAAGCCTTGTGTGATGTCACCTGGCGCTCCCGCAATACCACCAGTATGGAAGGTACGCATGGTGAGCTGTGTGCCAGGCTCACCAATTGACTGAGCAGCAACGATACCGACAGCAGCACCAATACGAGCGAGTGCATTCGCTGCCAAGTCACGCCCATAGCACTTACGACAGATACCACGGTGCGCCAGACATGATAGTACCGAGCGTACACGAACCGCCTTGACACCCGCGCGGATGATCTCATCCACCATATCGTCGGCTAGCTCTTCGTTTGCCTCCAGATGTGGCAACTCGGGTATAGCCTCTGCCAGCACACGACCAACCAGACGAGAGCGGCTGTTCTCCAGTCCCATCTGCTTCGAGTCAGACTCTGCAATCAGCACGCCATCTACCGTGCCACAATCCTCTTCGGTGACGATGACATCCTGCGACACATCGATCAGACGACGAGTCAGATAGCCCGACTCTGCGGTACGTAGCGCGGTATCAGCCAGACCTTTACGCGCGCCATGGGTACTGATAAAGTACTCCAACACGCTCAGACCTTCACGGAAGTTTCCGCGAATTGGAATAGGAATGATCTTACCAGACGGATTGGTCATCAAGCCACGCATGCCGGACAACTGGCGGATCTGCTGGAACTTCGCTTTCGTCGCACCAGAGTTTGCAATCGTGTAGATCGAACCGTAGGGATCAAGGCTGCTCTTCACCATATTGGTGACGTTGTCAGTCGCTTCACTCCATATATCGACCGTCTGCTGATATTTCTCATTCTCAGTAATCAGACCATCATGGTATTGCTCTTCGAGTTCTGCAATCCTTGCATCAGCTTTTGCTAGTTCGTCCTGTTTACCCAACGGTACTTTGACATCACTGATAGCGATGGTTGCGCCCGCTTTGGTGGCATAGTGGAAACCAAGACGCTTCATCTCATCAGCCAGTTCCGTGGTCTGTGCACGACCATACTCCTTGAAACAATCGGTAATGATTTGTCTCAAGTACTCTTTTTTCATAGCATAGTTACGGTAACGCAACCGTTCTGGGAGCGCCTCATTGAAAATGATGCGGCCAACGGTTGTACTCACCAGCTTGCCATTTGCGTGCATGGTAGGCTTCTCTGGGGGCGGCTGATCATAGATATCCACCTCACCTAAGCGCACCTTAATGGATGCCTGCAATTCAATGACCCCATGCTGGAAGGCCAGCATGGCCTCACCAATATCCGTGAAGGAACGGCCCTCACCCTTCTTGTCTGGACGCTCCTGCGTCAGATAGAAGCAGCCAAGCACCATATCCTGGCTAGCGCCTATCGATGGATCACCTTGCTGTGGTGAGAGCAGATTGCGCGTCGACATCATGAACTGCCGCGCCTCATCCTGTGCCTTCTCGGAAAGTGGCACGTGGACCGCCATCTGGTCGCCGTCAAAGTCAGCATTGAAGGCTGAACAGACCAGCGGGTGCAACTGAATAGCGCTCCCCTCTACCAGTACAGCTTCAAAAGCCTGAATACCTAGACGGTGCAGGGTTGGAGCACGGTTCAACAATACCGGATGATTTTTGATGACCTCTTCCAGCACATCCCACACTTCAGGTTTGACACGTTCAACAAAGCGCTTGGCGCTCTTAATATTATGAGCGAAGTTCTGCTCCACCAGTTTACGCATGACAAAGGGCTTGAACAGTTCCAGAGCCATACGTTTCGGCAGACCGCACTGATGCAACTTCAGATCAGGACCAACCACGATCACGGAACGACCAGAGTAGTCAACGCGTTTTCCAAGCAGGTTCTGGCGGAAACGACCTTGCTTGCCTTTGAGCATATCGGACAGGCTCTTGAGCTTGTGATTACCTGAACCGGCAACGGCACGACCACGGCGTCCATTGTCAATCAAGGCATCACATGCTTCCTGCAACATACGTTTTTCGTTGCGGATGATGATTTCTGGCGCTCCCAGTTCCAGCAAACGCTTGAGCCGGTTGTTGCGGTTGATCACACGGCGATACAGATCATTCAGGTCTGACGTCGCGAAACGACCACCATCCAATTGCACCATCGGACGCAGATCTGGCGGCAACACAGGCAAGACGGTCAGGATCATCCATTCAGGAGACGTGTGCGACTTACGGAAAGCCTCAACTACCTTTAAACGCTTGGTCGCCTTCTTACGACGCTGACCCATCGTTGAACTGATCTCATGACGTAGATCAGCGGACAGCTTATCCAGGTCAATATTTGAGATTAACTCGCGCACAGCTTCTGCGCCCATGCCAGCATGGAAGACATCGCTAAAGTTATCTTTCAACTCACGATAGCGGTTCTCCTGGAGCAGGTCCATCTTCTTGAGACCTTCCAGATCACGACGCAACTGTTCGATGCGCTGCTTGGTCTCGTTGCGCTCCTTCTCCAGTTGCGACTGCGCCGAATCGATATGGCCCTGATACTCCAGACCCAGACGGTCGGTTTCGCGCTTGCCTTCTGACTGAGTGGACTCCAATTCACGACGTGCTTGCTCGGCAATTGCGTTGCGGGCAGCCTCCGCAACACGCTCCAACACATCCAGGTGTTTTGACGCGACGGCATCGCCTTCTTTGACAATAATCTGATCGGTTGGCGCAAAGACGATATTCTCATCAGCCGGACTACCCATGGCATCGCGCAACATAGCCAGGGCATCACTCTCGGCTTGTAGGGCTGCCTCGCGCTCCTGTTCACGTCGCTCTTCGATTTCCTGACGATTCGTCTGTGAGAAACGCTGCTCTGTATCCAGGATAGCCGTGTCGCGTTGAGAACGCAGATTGTTGATACGCTCAACAATCTTCTCATCCAGATTCTGCTCCAGGGCAGCCGTTTCCTCGTCCAGGCGCATGAGTTCACGCTGGCGCGCCTCCTCATCAACATCCGTGACAACATAGAGAGCAAAGTACAGAATACGCTCCAGGTTACGCGGTGAGAGATCAAGCAACAGACCGATGCGGCTCGGCGTACCCTTGAAGTACCAGATATGGCTTACTGGTGATGCCAGTTCGATATGGCCCATGCGCTCACGGCGCACCTTTGAGCGTGCTACTTCAACGCCGCATTTATCACAAACAATACCCTTAAAACGCACTCTTTTATATTTACCGCAATAACACTCCCAGTCTTTCGTTGGTCCAAAGATACGCTCACAGAACAGACCATCTTTTTCTGGCTTGAGTGTACGATAGTTAATAGTTTCCGGCTTCGTTACCTCGCCATAACTCCAACTACGGATTTGCTCCGGGCTAGCAAGGCTAATACGGATAGCGTTAAAATCATTTACTTCGAGCATGCTACCTCTCCTGGGAATAGGGGCTGGCGGCACCATTTCTGATGCCGCAACGCGCATTACAATGTTCTTTTTTTACTGTGACGATGCCCCTATATTATTGGTCTCCTTCGAAACCGGACAGATTAATACCCAGTTCGGGCATCACATCGTTGGAGGTATCCTCGACAAACTGAATCTTCTGTTCGTCTTCGTTCAATACTTCGACATTGATGCCCAGGCTTTGCAATTCTTTTACGAGTACTTTGAAGGACTCAGGAACCCCCGGCTCCATGATATTTTCGCCCTTCACAATGGCTTCGTAGGTCTTGACACGACCTACAACATCATCCGACTTCACTGTCAGGATCTCTTGCAGGATATGCGCCGCACCGTAGGCTTCCAACGCCCACACTTCCATTTCTCCAAAGCGCTGTCCACCAAACTGCGCTTTTCCACCTAGCGGCTGCTGCGTAATCAAGCTGTATGGACCAGTTGAGCGAGCGTGTACTTTATCCTCAACAAGGTGCGCCAGCTTGAGCATGTAGTTATACCCTACAGTGACCGGATGATCAAACGGCTCACCTGTACGACCATCAAACAACTGTACTTTGCCTGAATCTGGCAAATTAGCACGGCGCAAGAACTCTTCGATATCTTCCTCAGTTGCTCCATCAAAGACCGGCGTCGCAATCTTAAAGCCAAGCGCTTCGGCGGCCCAGCCTAGATGTGTCTCCATGATCTGTCCAATGTTCATACGGTGAGGCACACCCAGTGGATTCAGGATAATATCAACCGGCGTTCCATCGGGCAGGAATGGCATATCCTCAATCGGCAACACCCGCGAGATAACGCCTTTATTGCCGTGACGCCCGGCCATCTTGTCGCCCGCACCGATCTTACGCTTCTGAGCAATACTCACACGCACTAACTGGTTCACACCAGGAGGCAATTCGTCGCCAGCTTCGCGCGAGAATACTTTGACTTCGACGATCTTACCTCGTTCACCATGCGGCACACGCAACGAGGTATCCTTGACCTCACGAGCCTTCTCACCAAAGATAGCACGCAGCAGCTTCTCTTCTGCTGTCAGCTCGGTCTCACCTTTCGGTGTGATCTTGCCAACCAGGATATCCTGCGGCCCGACCTCAGCTCCCACATAGATGATGCCCCGCTCATCGAGGTTACGCAGTCCATCATCACCAACGTTTGGAATGTCACGCGTAATCTCTTCTGGACCCAGTTTCGTATCGCGTGCATCGATCTCGTACTTCTCAATATGAATTGAGGTGAAGAGATCCTCATGCACAATATGTTCACTAATCAGAATAGCATCCTCGAAGTTGCCACCCTCCCAACTCATGAAGGCTACCAGAATGTTCTGCCCCAGAGCCAGTTCACCATTCTCAGTTGAAGAGCTATCGGCAATCACTTGACCGGCGGTGACATAATCGCCTTTGCTCACTATCGGACGCTGGTTGATGCAGGTGCCCGCATTGGAACGCACAAACTTGCGCAAACGGTGAGAATGGACTTCACCCTGCTCGTCAACCACTTCGATACGCCGCGCAGTTGAGGAAACGACCTCTCCATTCGCCTGGCTGACCACGACTTGACCGGAGTCAATCGCAATCTGCCGCTCAATACCAGTACCGCAGATGGGCGATTGGGGACGTAGCAACGGCACGGCCTGACGTTGCATGTTTGCTCCCATCAACGCACGGTTGACATCGTCATGCTCCAGGAACGGAATAAGCGCGGTGGCAACACTGACTGTTTGCCGTGGAGAGACGTCCATATAGTCGATATTGTCGGCGCTTTCCATAAAGAATTCGCCCTGGTAGCGGGCCAGTACGCGATCTTCCGCGAACTCACTGTTCTCGCTCAGTTTGGCATTCGCCTGCGCGATCCAGTAGTTCTCTTCATCGTCGGCAGTATGATAATCAACCTCATCCGTGACAAAGGGTTTCACACGTACAGAGACATCACCGAGAAACTGTAATTGATCGAACAGCGCATCATCAATACGCACACGTGTACGCGCCTTGATGAGTAGCTTCTCATCAGGTGTTTTGATATCTTCACGCTCACGGCCAAAGACACCCCGGAATTCGCGTCCAATCAAACGCCGATCACTCACCGGCAAGCGCTTATAGACTTTACGATAAGGTGTCTCGATGAAGCCATAAGGGTTAATTTGCGCATAAGTCGCCAGGTTGCCGATCAAACCAATGTTCGGCCCTTCAGGCGTCTCAATCGGGCAGATACGACCATAATGCGACTCGTGAACGTCACGCACATCGAAGCCTGCGCGGTCACGCGAGAGACCTCCAGGACCTAGAGCTGACAGACGACGTTTGTGTCCGATCTCTGCCAGAGCATTGGTCTGGTCCATGAACTGTGAGAGCTGGCTACCACCAAAGAACTCTTTCATAGCCGCCACCACCGGGCGGATATTAATTAAGGCATTGGGAGTGGCCTGTCCTGGCTCCTGGATGCTCATGCGTTCTTTGACCACACGCTCCATGCGCAACAAACCAACGCGGAACTGTGTCTGAATCAATTCACCAACACAGCGCACACGCCGATTACCCAGGTGGTCAATATCATCTTTACGCCCATGCCCATTGTTGAGAGAAACCAGGCGGCGAATGATGTTTACTAGATCGTCCTGTGTCAGAATGCGCTGACTCTGTGGCACAGCCAGATCGAGCTTCCGGTTGAGTTTGTAGCGACCAACGCTGCCCAGATCATACCGACGTGCGTTAAAGAATAGATTCTTGACCAGGGAGCGAGCATTATCTAAGGTAGCAGGATCACCAGGGCGCAGTTTCTTATACAGCTCAAGCAGCGCCTCATCCTCTCTCTTCACCGGGTCGCGATCCAGGGTCGCCTGGATATAGCGTATAGTGGCATCATTATCCACACCAGCGAAGGCATCGATAATGCCCTGATCCGTTGAGAGATCCATATGCTCTGAATGCCAGGCCTCTTTCGCCATGCTGGAGATAGCACGTAGGAGTGTTGTCACCGGGATTTTACGTTTACGGTCGATTTTGACAGTCAGCAAATTCTTATTACTTGTCTCAAATTCGAGCCAGGCTCCACGCCCAGGAATAAGCTTGGCCGCATACAATTTTTTGCCGGTCGTGGCATCTTCATCTACAGTGAAGTATACGCCGGGAGAACGCACCAGTTGACTCACGACCACACGCTCTGCACCGTTAATAATGAACGTACCATCTTTGGTCATCAAGGGGAAATCACCCATGAAAACATCTTTCTCGATGATTTCACCGGTCTCTTTATTAATCAGACGAGCTTTCACATTGAGAGGTGCAGCGAACGTAGCGTCACGATCACGGCACTCGTCCTCCGAATATTTTGGCTTGCCAAACGGCTCAGGTGGTACAATAAATTCCAGGCTCAGGTTCTTGCCTGTAAAATCTTCAATCGGAGAGATTTCTTCAAAGAGTTCGCGTAAGCCCTCTTTCTTAAACCATTCAAAGGAGTCTAATTGAATTTGAATAAGCCCTGGCATTGGCCGTATGTCAGGAATACGTGCAAACGACACACGTTCGGGAAGTGCAACGGCCCTTGTGCTTACTGCCATACGTGATATTCTCCTCTCACCTAATCGCCATAGAGGAAGTCGAGAGACACGGCCAACCCGCACCTCTCAGTGCAACAGAAACGGAAAAAATGAGATAATACCTTATTATGCCTGTGTTGTGAAACGGTCTATGACAAGAAAAGTAACCGCTTGCCTGCATAATGAGCGGTTACTCCTATACCTCAACAGCTACAGATTGTTTGCCAAACGTCCGCACAACAGTCCCCTCCACTAGATGGAGATTCACAAGCGAGCAAAGATTAGAACAGAACGCTAACGGAAACAGCAAAAAATGCCACACTGGACCTTCTACCCAGAAGTCACGCCTACTTCTGAACCTCACGGCTTGCGGCAATGGGTTGAAAGATCACGCCTCATGTGGTTTGTAATAGTATCCTCATATGGTCTGGGGAGTGCTGTGTCGTTTTTCGTTCTCTGTCTCGTCTCTTGGCCTCTATTTGCCACCTGTGTGATGAATGCCTTATAACACTACTGTTACTAGTATACATACACTGGCAAGGTATAATTGTACACCTCCTACCAAAACATGTCAATACTTTTTATTGGCATGTTTTGATGAATGGCAAAACTGCTAGCTACCAACCTGCTTACGAAATTTATCCCCACCACATCAAACACAAAGTTATTCATTCATGAAAACATCGCAGGTGACAATTCTATTCCCAGTTCCCCACGTCTTTTTCAAAGTACACCACGCACACTATACAAGCGCAGCCTGTAGTCCGTTGGAGGTGAGTGCCATAATAATCTCCTCACCCAACGAGGGATTCCATACCTGCTCGGCATCCATCCAACGCTTGTGCAAAAGCGACAGCAATTGACGTTGATCACTCGGAGTCAGCAAGTTGAGGTCAATCATCGATTCTGGCCGCCCAGGATACATGATAGTGAGTACAAAGCTATCGATCCTGATGACTGCCTGACCATTTAGCTGATAGCTATGCGAGGAACCAAGTTTGCGACCCAACGAGATACCACCAATACAGCCAACGATGATAAAGCTGGCAGCGATGACGCTCCCGATCAGTCCGACCAGGCCCAGTACGCCAGCGATGCCTGTTGTGAGTACCATGAGCAACGGGTTCGTCAGGCGCAAGGTCCAACCAATGAGCATTGCGGGCACTAATCCGACTAGTAGCACCAGGAAACACCAGAACGCACTATTCATAATCCAGAAAATACTCTTCAGATTTTCGGAAGATAGATCACGCACAGTCAGCGATGTATCGCCGACCAGCGTCAGCATACCCTGTGTATAACCGGCGCGCAGCGCATAGAGGAAGCGAACTATCAGCGCAATTCCACCACACGCGGTAAAGGCGATGAACCACACGAGAGCAACCAGGGCATCCTGCCACTTCAAGTAAAGGGTAAAACTGTGAACGTACGTCATCCACAGCAAAATGCCTACAACCACGGCCAGCATGGCACACGCCAGGAGTCCTCCTAAAAAAAGCCATGCCAGAAACCTGATGCGTAAATATTTTGCACGCCCTAAATGAAACTGGTAGACATGCTGCGCAGATTGTATCATAGCCACCTCGTACCAGAAAGCATATTGCTCTATCCAAACACTATCTAAGGTCGTCAAATAAGATAGTTTGTAGGTAGCGTTCTGCAGCACTGGGAAAAACAGTGACAATCACTTTGCCACTATTTTGCTCTTTACGTGCCTCTTGCAGCGTAGCCCAGGCCACGGCACCACTGCTAATACCAACCGATAGTCCCTCCTCTTTCATAATGCTAATAGCGGTTTCAACTGCATCATGGTCAGTAACAGGAATAACACGATCTAGCAGGTCTACATGCAGCGTGTCGGGGATAAAGCCTGTACCCAATCCCTCAATCCGGTGAGGACCAGGCTTCCCACCAGAAAGTATCGCACATGAAGCTGGCTCAACAGCCACAACCTCGATACTGGACTTGCGCGCGCGTAGCCCTTCCGCAACGCCAGTCAGCGTACCACCGGTACCGACGCCAATCACGACGATGTCCACCAGGCCAGATGTCTGCTCCCAGATTTCGACTGCAGTACCCTCACGGTGCGATCTTGGATTAGCTTGGTTATAAAATTGTTGGGGATACCAGATATTGGGGAGAGTTGTCCGCAGCTCGATAACTTTATTAATCGCGCCGCGCATACCCTGCACAGCGGGCGTCAGGAGCACTTGTGCGCCAAAGCGTTGCAGAAGGAGACGACGTTCCAGACTCACTGTATCTGGCATGATCAGGATGCAATGGTAGCCACGCGCAGCCGCTATATATGCCAACGAGATACCCATATTGCCACTTGTTGGTTCAACAATTGTGCTGCCGGTGCGTAACAGGCCCTGTGCCTCGGCCTCACAGATCATTTGTAGTGCAACACGATCCTTCGAACTTCCTCCTGGACTCAACATTTCCAGCTTGGCAAGCATAGTAGCAACACAGCCGTCAGCAGTAGTGGCAAAACGCTTTAACTCAACAAGAGGAGTGCAACCGACCAGTTCAGTCACATCTTTTGACCAGTGGACCATAATCTTTTACTAGCCTTCTTTCTCCTCAGGCAACAAAGCATAAATAATGCTCACTAGCTCTTGCATGCTAAATGGTTTGCGCAAGAGGAGTCCGAGTCTGCAGACCCATACGATGAAGTTCCCAATCATGACTCCCCGTAATCACGACGATTGGCGTGTTCTTCGTACTACTATGCCCACGCAGTATTTTGTAGAGCGACCCACCATCCAGGCCCGGCAATCCGACATCTAACAGGATCAGGTTCGCACCAATGCCTGGCAATTGATCTCTTGCCGCCTGCCCATCAGAAAAAAATTGCAGCCGCCAACTGCCAAAGAAATCGAGCATATCATAAAACATTTCTACCAATCGTGGGTCATCCTCGACGATAGCAATCAATTTGCGCTTATCCAATGCTTCAGCCACGTGCTACCATCCCCCTTTACAGACTCGTCACACAGCCACTTCCCCCACTCCTCTTTGCGGTCATTCAACTTGTAAGAGTATATCCGATGCGTAATTCCTTGAGCGCTCTGTTTTCATAACCTGCTCATATGTTGCAGACAACACGCTGGGGATGACACCCTGGAGATACACTTTTTCCATACAAAGATGTAATGCCACCCCATCTCTGCATGCTCATCCCCTGAAAGGGGATCGGGTTCCTGACTTGTCAGGAAAACACTCTACTAAATATAATACATTGTTTCTTCTGCACTTCCAGTCCGATGACGTTGCGCAAGCTCCTCTATTGTCGTGGAATTCAATATCTGCTGAGTCATAACGTCTATCTTCTGCCAGACGTCACGTAAAGCGCAGCCGGGTGATAGCTTGCAAAAATCAGGGTTGGGCAAGCACTCCATCGGTGGCACGTATCCCTCAAGGGCCTGCATTACCTCAGCCATCGTAATCTGGCTTGGCGTCTTCGCCAGCATATGACCACCCTTTGGCCCGCGGACGCTTTTCACCAACCCCTCTTTACGTAGTACCATGAGGATTTGATCCAGATACTGCTCGGGAATATGTTGACGCATAGCAATATCTGCACTTTCCAGTGGCCCTTGCCCGTAATACGCGGCCATATCGAGCATGGCTCTCAGGCCATAGTCTCCCTTCATTGTCAACTTCATTATCCAGGGACCTTTCCAATATAGGGCAAAGTGAGTGAATTAGGAATTTTTCTTCCTAATGTTAGGATATATCAGCAGTGAATGCATGTCAATGGGTTTCGTTTAGCACGACCATGAGTCTTTTGGATTCCTAAGTCACCAGGAAACACTACCGTAATGCTTAATTTCTGCTGAGAATCCTGATAAACACAAGCAACGACCTTGCAGGTAAGTGAACGGATAACTATAATGAAACAGAGAAACAAAGCCACTTTTTATCACGCACTATATGATGGATCATAAGGGGAGTACGGTCATGCAACAGGATCCTTCCTGGCAAGCCAGCCAGGAGAAACAGCAATTAAAAGTGCTCGTGGTAGACGATGAGGATAATATTATAGAACTTATTCGCCTCGGGCTACGTTATGAAGGATTCCTGGTAGAAGTCGCCTCAGACGGCGAACAAGGCATCACAATGGCCCAACGCATTAATCCAGATCTGGTCATTCTCGATGTGATGATGCCAGGCATTGATGGCTTAGAGGTCTGCCGACGCTTGCGCGCTAATCCTACCACGCTCGATGTGCCTATTCTCATGCTGACAGCGAAAGACGAAGTGGGAGATCGTATTCTTGGTCTACAAACGGGTGCCGACGATTATTTGACAAAACCATTCGATTTCTACGAACTATTAGAACGCATTAAGGCTATTTTACGCCGTCAGAGCCGCGCGAAGTCCGCTGCAAGCAGGCATCACGCATGACGAAGCCGGTCAGGTACTGCAATTTGGAGATCTGCATATGAATACTGTGACACGCGAAGTGACACGCGGTGGCCGCCTGATTGAGCTGACAGCCACCGAGTATAACTTGTTGCATCTATTCATGAGCCATCCCCGCCAGGTGCTCGACCGTCAGACTATTCTCAACCGTGTCTGGGGTTATGATTTCTTAGGTGAAACGAATATTATCGAAGTCTACGTACGCTATCTACGAGAGAAGATCGAGGACTCACCCAGCTCTCCACGCCTGATTGTCACCGTCCGTGGTGTTGGTTATGTCTTGAAAGGGTAGCGTGTCAGAGTATACCTTCATTATTAGTGAGTCGGAGTTGCATTTATTATGTCAGAGCCATATCCTACAGGAGATGCTAAGGAGCAACCGGACCCTATGCACGAGACCATAGCGCAAGCAGAGCTTTCCTCTTATGATTATCCGCAGAGTTCTGAAGAAAAGGAACAGGTAACACAGCCTTTATCTTCACATACACCAAATAATGCTCCGCGCTGGCTACGACCTTTCTTCAGCATGCGCATACAACTCACATTCACTTATACTCTGGTGCTGCTCTTAATGGTCATTTTCATGTGCCTGCTGGCCTATCAACAGCCTTCCCCTCTCTATGTTTCACTGACTGCCGTCATCCTTACCGCCGTTGGTAGCGCAATGGCTTTCATTTTGACGACGTTATTGCTACGCCCACTGTTGCGCGTGACTGATGCGGCACAGGCCATTGCCATAGGAGACCTGGAGCAGCGTGATCGCCTGCCTCTACGCCTGCCTCCACAAGATGAAATTGACCGTTTGGCTGGCAGCATCGATGCCATGGTGACACGCCTTGAACATGCTCAGGAAGCACAACACGCTTCTGAGGAAAACTTCAGGCGCTTCTTTTCTGATGCCTCGCACCAATTGCGTACGCCACTCACGTCGATGCGTGGCTTTACCGAGTTACTGATGCGCGGTGCTCGAGATGATCCAGAGACAGCTCAACGCATACTGACACGCATGAAAAATGAAGGCGAGCGTATGACCAATCTTATTAACGATCTACTCACTCTGGCACGTCTGGATAACAAGCATCCACTCAAACTACAGTATCTTGATCTGGTGGAACTGGCGGTTGCAGGCATTGAGCAAACCAGGGACTCGCGCGAATGATGAGCACAAAATCACGCTCATGATTGCGACAGAAGAGCGTCTGGGCCTCCAGGCAGATAAGGAACGTATTATGCAAATGCTCTTTATCTTGCTCGATAACGCACTCAAGTATGGTCGAAGCGCGCCTGATGGCATTATTATCCTCAAACTGGATAAGCAAAAAGGGAGAAATATCATCACTGTCACTGACAACGGTGAGGGCATTGCCAAAGAGGATCTTGCACACATCTTTGAAGCTTTCTACCGGGGACATCATCGTAATGCCACCAGTGGTAGTACAACTATCGGGGCTGGACTAGGACTCACTATCGCTTACGAGGTTGCGCGCGCCCATAATGGGACCATTAATGTCTCCAGCGAGCCAGGCAAAGGCACGGAGTTTAAAGTCATCCTGCCCTGCGTGGCCTGAGGAAAAAGGCAGGCCGATAGAATATACTGCTTGACAACGCAGGTAAAATCAGTGAGAGGAGTTCTGGACTGAAGGCACTCCAGTTCACCGGAGAGAGACAGTTTTGCCCTCGATACCTCACCAACTGAACAGCACGGTTCTCGGCGAGAAGCCATGCCCAGGGAAAACATTCGTGATCGATGGACGCTTCTGGTTCGGCGTGCCTGGGCCACAACGGGGTGCTTGTCAATCACCCCTGATGCATCGCACTGCGAAGCCAAAGCTGCATGCCTGCAAAGGGATGCAGAGTTGCGGTGGAGTCCAGATGCAAGCCTCCGGTCTCTGATCGGCGGTCATTGACGCTAACGATAGTAATGACGTTTCTGAATGACTGCGGATGTTTCCAAAGGTAAATGTAGCCATGTGGACCTCAACATTAGACTTCGATCCTAAGCGGGTTTTGCTCACCCAATTGATCGGGCGTTTTTACCCCGATATCTATTTTTCCACCATTGCGCCTCTGCAAGTGCAGAACTTGCCACGTCAACCCTTACCTGCTAGCGACTGGGTGCGCGTACGCAATCGCCTGGCTGGTATTTGCGGAAGCGATTTACAACTTATTTATGGCAATGGAGATGTGCGTGTTGCGCCTTTTGCTGCACCTGCCCATAAATACATCTATCCTGGTCATGAGCTTGTTGGCGAAGTTATTGAAATAGGCAACGATGCTCAACATCTGAACGTCGGTGATCGCGTGGCATTGCAGTACGGACCAAATTGCCTCTCGGCTGGCATACAGCCTCCATGCCGCTCCTGTGCCATCGGGAACTATAATCTTTGTGAAAACAGCGTGCGCTCAGGTGTTCATGCCATCGGTGGTGGGTGGAGTGAGGAAATATTGCTTCACGAGCAACAGCTTTTCCCTTTACCATCAGCTATCAGTGATGAGCAGGCCGTGATGCTGGAACCTGCGGCAGTGGCACTGCACGCCATCATGCGCCATATACCTCAGCCAGGCGAACGAGTACTGATCATCGGAGCAGGCACGATTGGCCTGCTCACTCTTCAGCTATTGCGTGCTATCGCGCCTCAGGTTGAAGTGAGCGTACTGGCGCGTCATTCTTTCCAGGTTGAACAGGCTACACGCCTGGGCGCAACGTATATCATCTATCCCCAGGATGCCTATGCCAGCGTACAACGCGCGACTGGAGCCAGGATGTATCATGGCATGCTGGGCAATCGGATGCTCTATGGCGGCTATGATGTGGTTTTTGATACTGTAGGACAGCACAAGACACTCCATCATGCCCTACGCTGGACACGCGCACAAGCTACAGTCGTACTGGCTGGCCTCAATTTGCATATGATGCGCATCGACCTGACGCCCCTCTGGTACCAGGAAATTAACTTGATTGGTTCTACTTCACATGGTATAGAAATCTGGCCCATTGGCACAAATCAGCGCCGCTCAACCGTCAGCGTGGTCGCTGAGCTAATCGAGCACGGCCTCATCCATCCTGAGCAACTTATTACCCATCATTTCGCGCTGAATAACTATAAGCATGCTCTGGCAACCGCGAAACGCAAAGACAGCAGTCGTGCTATCAAGGTCGTTTTTGATTACTCGTTACTGCCTGCATCAGTAGTACCAACGGTACGCGCAGCCGCACGTCAACACTATCCTGCTATCACACGCAAAGTAGAGGAAAGTGATATCACACCAGTGTCGGCGGAGCAAGAGCCAGTTCTGCATAATCATGTTCCCACAGCGCCTCATGCTGCTACGGTTCAGACAACACCGCCGGTCGCGCCCATTGATGAAGATGCCTTGTTACAAGCCATGTCCTATACCGACGACGGCAACGCAGACACCGCGACTGCTCTGCCTGCTATCAGCAAATATATGCACAGCATCCCCAAAAACCCGCCGCTGACGCATAGACAGCCTCAGGATAGCGCTGAAGCCAGTGAATCCACGGAGCATAGACGCGATATAACACCCGTTGTCGATGCCATCGCTGATAGCGCAGCTCAACAGATCTTGCCAGTGAAGCCGCCTACGTCTACAGATGCTCAAGCATCGCTTGTAGCCAATGTAGCACAGCAGGAAAGCGAGTCGCAGTCACCCTCAGATGAACCAGCCGAAGCATCCTCGACAACACAGGATGTGGCAACAATGCCAGCTACGACGGTTGAACCCGATGAACTTGTGCTGTCAGAGCAAACTTCTCAACAGGTTGAGTACAACGCTGATGAGCACGCTAGTACGATATCCATGACGCAGGATGTTGAGCAGCCCACAGCGACGTCTGCCGAAAGCACGACTGAATATAGTCCAACCATTGGCATTTTCAACGATCTTACTGAAGCTGTTCCCAGCGCTGACAAGCCTACCCAACCTGTTCCTGCTGATGATGATGATGATAAAGCGCAAGCGTCTGAGGAATCCATTACCACACCTGAGGCTACTCCTCCAGACCAGCTCTTTTCATCTACCGCAACAGAGCCTGAGGTTCATGTCATAGCGTCAGTACCTGTTGAAGAGGCCACTCTTGCCGAAAATAGACCATCTGATACCACAGCACCTCAGGCACCTGAAGCCACCAAGCCAGCTTCCGCGTCACCACAAGGAGAGCAACCCGAAACTCCCACAAACAAAAAAGCGCAACGAAAGACAAAAAGCACTGCCAGTTCGTCAGCCCATACAGATGAAACTCCTGGTGCGCAAGTAGCGCCACGTCCACATAGCCGCAAGAAAAAACGCACTGGCTTATAGAGAGATACATGCCCTTCTGATCTTTGCCTGCAAGTATTGAAACAAGTCATCCAAAATAGAGCAAATTAGAGTGTTTTCTAGCACTCTATTGTAGATTTTCGTACCCCGTTGGGAAGCACAGCAGAGAAGGATGGCGAAATTCTCAGACATTTTTCAGATTTTTCTCTGAACCCAAAAGCAAGAAATAGCCCTGCTTTGCATTCCTGCAGGGTTATTTCTTGCTTTTCTTTCTTGGGACAGTCACTGTTCCTTCTCATGTGTGTGCAAAAAAGCACGGACTGTATGCAGGCCCACATGAGCGTCTCTGGCAAGGTACCTCTGGATTATGGGCTTTCCTTCGGCAAGAAACTGCTCGTAGACCTGCTGAACACGCCGCATACGTGCTTGTTCTCGCTTCTCTCGCGCTTCCTCGGTCCCAGCAAGAGACTCCTGCGGAAGTTCGTGACGATGCACTTTCAGGAAAGCACGGACATACAAATCATTCAGCTTGCTGGTCTGGCATAGAGTGCGTACGGAGATCGTCATCCCCTGTGCGCATATACGGTCTGCCGCTTGCGTTAACAAGCTCTCTTGCTCTGGCGTGAGGACAGGAAGTGGATGCCCGTGTAAAATCCCTCTGACGACCAGCCGTCCATCCTTTTCTCTCAATCGAGCATTGCCCTCAGCCAGCTTTTTCAGCCGTAGGAGCGAGCGGGTTAACGTATCAGTGACGGTTTGGTAGGTAAGTCCGAGCATGCGTGTAATTTCTATGATGCTGTAGGCGCGTTCATCCCCTTCGGTCAAGCCATAATAGAGGCGGACAATGGTTTCATCGCGTGCTGAAAGGTGTATGAGCCAGTCATTGATCTGTGCGTGTTGCGCGGGATCATGCTCCGGGGTCGCCTCCGTTGGCAGCAGAGGTTGCATCACTGGCTCTTCTCCTTCCATCTCTAACCCCTGCATATATGCCTCAATACTGATTGGCTCTAGTTGGAGCAGATGCTCTTCTGTGCCACGTTGTCTCGCATCGCGTAGCGTCGTTCTAGGAATGCGGATGATCCTCCGGTTATAGATCGTTGTTTTGATGGCCCCTTCGACGACTGAGTGTATATAGGTGCTGAATTTGCCCGGTGTCAGGATGTTATAGCGCTCCGCAGCCTGGACGAGTGCCAGATTGACCTCGCCAATAATATCCGGGAGCAGATAACAATAGGTGCTGGGGCAGTGCTTGAGGACAAGATTTTTGGCAAGCGCGAGATATTCTTCGATGAAACGATTGCGTGCGTCCCGATCCAGATGTGTGGCATGTTGTGCGGTCTCGGCAATCAGCGCCTGCTGTTCCTCTGCTGAGAGGTGTTTTGCATACGCGAGATCGGCATAATAGGCGATCAGAAGCTCGCTTGCATAGTGGCTGGTCACGAGAATGCTCTTCCTTTCCGCCTTTTATCGAATCACGCGATTGTAGGTGTCATAGACAGTCTCGCTGGCAGCCTCTTCCCCGATCAATGTAGCTAGCTGGTCGCGCTGCTGATCCAGGGTTCGATATTGGTGGCTGATGATGCGGTGCGACGCTCTCTGTGCAAAGCCGTGCAACGCCAGGTTCATCGAAAAACACACAGATTCTATCTCTTGTTTTAACTTCGCTACTTCACTCTGGTTTTCTGGCATAGTGTCCACTCCTTCATACTTCTCTTCAATCTTGCTAAAGGTGTTCATAGAGTCAGTGACGTTTACCAATAAGAAACCTTTCAGTCTTTGAGGAAGCTTTATCCAGTGTGGCCGTTGCCACCAAATAAGCGTCCCGAAGCCCTTCTAAGCATTTCCTCCGTGAACAGAGTCCTTCACGTAAATGGAGACACAGTATAGTGAGAAAGATTTCTCTTTGTTAACATCCGCATAAGAGCATAGCAGAAGATGAAAACCACACGAATAGCCAAAAATGGAGCCAGATCTGTAGCCAACAAAACTAATGGTATGGTAGTATGGGAAAGTATAAAAGAACACGCACGGTGAGATGGT
Organism: uncultured Chloroflexia bacterium; assembly: GCA_963802635.1. GTDB lineage: Bacteria > Chloroflexota > Ktedonobacteria > Ktedonobacterales > Ktedonobacteraceae > CAVTLG01. The sequence goes on from CAWDJJ010000003.1 coordinate 818,563, forward strand.
CACTGGATGGAGAGGAATTGGCAGGTGGAAGAACTGAAGCACTTTCGTATCTGGCTCTTTGGGCCACTACACGTTGAGCAGAAACAAGCAGATGCAACCTGGAAAGAGGTTCCTGTAAAATGGGAAAGGCAGGCGGACCATCTTCTCTGCTATCTCTTGTGCACGCCAAAAAGAAGAGCGAGACGCGGCACTTTGATCGAGGCGCTCTTTCCTGAGAGCGATGATGTTCAGGCAGAAGGCTATTTACGGAGAACGGTCCAACATCTCAAACCACTCTTTGGTGATCAGGCAGAACGATTTCTCTTCACGTATGGAGGCGACGCTCGTCACTGTATCGGTTACGCGCTCGCTGATTCATCCGTTCTCTGGACTGATTTAGATGAGGTGAAAGCCTGCATCCAAAAGGCAACCTACTGTGGCAGTACAAACGATGAAGCTCTTTGCTGGTTAGAGCAAGTCGATCTGTTGCTGGATCGTGGCGAATTGCTCGAACAGGAGTCTGGCGAATGGTCCTTCGCACTGGTTATGAATATCCAAGATTCCGTGAATCAATGTCGTCAATGGCTCATTGAAATCTATGAACGACAAGGGAAATTTCAGCAAGCCAGAGAGCAACTCCACAAACTCCTTGCCGCCAATCCCGATGATGAAGAGATAGAGCGGTATGGTAAAACGATGAGGCAACACATAAGTAGGCGCTCATTATTTGCCTCATCACTCCTTTCTGCTCCTACGACATCCCTCGTTAGCCAGGAGAACTATGAAGCATTGAGTTTGCAAGGACTAGATATGGACCAGCAACGTCGTCAATTACTTCAAGCAGGTGCCCTATCGATGGAAGAACTGCTCATTCCACGATCTGGTACTTTTGGGGTTCCTCTCATTGCTGCACCCCGACTACTCACACCTATTCATGCAAGCCTTGCTGCATTTCAACAAGACATTCATCTCATATGGCATCTTCACTTTACTTCAAGTGCTCATGATCGCTTAAATGATATTTGGACGGCCACTCGAGAGTTAGACGTATTCGAGAAACAGGTTCGTGGGGATCTACACAAGCAGGTTCTAGATTTACTCTATGGGTACTATATGCTTGCTGTTCCAATTTTACGTACACTACGAGAACACCAAATTGCCTATTCTTGTGCTAACCGTGCAGTTCAAATTGCAAAAAACACTAATAAATTATCTATGCATGCTTCAGCTCTTTATGAGCGTGGATACACAATATCCTCTTATGGAAGATATGGATCAACGAATACGATGGGACGCTTTGAACAGAATCCCATCAAAATCAGGGATGGTATTGCCGATATGCAAGAAGCCTTGAAAATAGCTTCTTCACCACTCAAAGGAATAATTATGCTGGAACTGGGCCGAGCACTGGCCTCATTGCAGCAAGATAAGAAGGATATTACGGCGGCTATAGATGTGGGTGAACAAGCAAGACAATGGATTGATCAACAAGAGTATGCAGATGATTTATATAGCCAAATGTTGACAGAGCGATCAGCCTTCAACCTGGGACGATTTTATCTAGGGCAAGCAATAATCTACAATATAACAGGATATCATACTAAATCACTTGAGATGCAGAAAAAGCTTAATATGTTACAGGAAGGGAGAGGTATTGCTAAAAGTGAGATACGCAGTAATGCATGGGCATCGATTGCGCAGGCGGAAGCATATATGGGATTAAAAGAGTTTGATCAGGCCGCAATCCTAGCGACGGATGCTTTACAAGAGTGCAAAAGTATTCAGTCGGTCAACAATATCATTGTCATTACCGATATGTACAGCCGATTACTCCAAGAGTCAGCCAGCAAGCATACCACTGTTCAGAGATTAGGAAACGCATTAAAGGGAAAAACCATTTCATAAGCATGAGGAAAATTTGTGGATATTTCTTTTCGTCTGATAACAACAGAGGAAGACATCGACCAAGCGGATCAGCTTCTTGTCGCTGCCTATGAATTCCCTGCAAGCCGCCGTGCTACTGTGCAGGAGTATTGGACTTTTCAACCTGATGGATGGTGGCTTGTGCTCATCAAAGGTAGAGCAGTTGGCTATGGAGGGGCAGTAAACTATGGAACATTTTGCTCTATTGGTATGCTCTCGGTCCTTCCAGCGATGCAGGATCAAGGTATCGGTACAGCATTGATGCACTATATTATGGAGTGGGCCACGAATTGAGGGTGTTCTACAATGGTACTTGAGTGTCGTGAAAGAGCAGCATCTTTATATTCACGATTGGGCTTCAGAGAGGCTGAAAAAACGTTTGATATGCTTCTTGAGGGAGACAGAAGTGTATCTCAGCCACTTTCTTGTGAAATAGCCTTTTTCCAACCAAACGATCTCCCTGCATTAGTGGAGTTCGATGCTTCCTATTTTGGTGGGCAGAGGCTGACAATCCTTTCTGCTTTTGCTAAAGACTACCCTCACCGCATTTTCCTTGCACGCAATCATATGGATCACATTACCGGGTACATCATTGCTGAAAACCAACATATTGGTCCGTGGGTTGCAATTACCGCTTCTATCGCTGAAAATCTACTCCAACACGCTCTTACCCTTCCTTTTCGTCGCGGACCTAGCTTGAGCATTCCAGAAAGAAATACCGATGGTACTCAACTCATTACCCGATATGGTTTCAAGCAAAGTAGCTCGAGGGCTTTTATGTACTACGGCGTCTTTCCTTCAGCTCATATGCGAGAGAATATCTACGGTCAAGCTAGTCCAGCATTAGGATAAAGGAGAACAATGTCATGCTACATGTACTTTCGTTCTGAGAGAGTAGGGGAAATATGATGATATATCCGATGCGTATTCCTTACAGTGATGCGCCAGAGCAATTTGGCGAGTTATCTCTTCCCCCAGGGAAAACGCCACACCCTGTTGTTGTCCTCCTACATGGCGGTTTCTGGAGAAATCGTCATGGGTTAGAATTGATGAGGGATATAGCAAATAATCTGGTAACATATAACATAGCAGCGTGGAATATCGAATACCGCCGCGTTGGTGATCCTGGCGGAGGATGGCCTGGGACGTTGCTTGATGTCGCTCTCGCCACCGACTCTCTTTCACAGCTAGCCGCTCTCTACCCCTTAGATCTCCAACGTGTCGTCGTCGTCGGACATTCAGCAGGAGGCCATTTAGCACTTTGGCTCGCGGCACGTCCACGTCTCTCTCAGAGTAACCAAGTAACAAACAACCAGAGAAACGAAATAATGCTCTCGGCTGGCATCTCTCTGACTGGCACAATCAGCCTGGCCGGAATACCTGATTTAGAGTTAGCGTGGCACCTCAATGTTGGCAATGGAGTGGTCACAGAATTTTTAGGTGGAAACCCCGCAGAGTTTCCTGAACGGTATAGAATGGCCTCACCATCCACCTTTTTACCATTAGGTGTGCCACAAGCGCTCCTGCATGGAACAGAAGACCCTTATGTCCCTTTAGAATTAAGCCGAGCCTATGCCACATCCGCGCTGCAAGCAGGAGATCATGTAACATTTCTTGAACTTCCAGGTGTCGATCATGCAACACTAATGATACCCCAATCAGTAGTATGGACAAGGACGATCAAGATTATCCAACAGATGATTGATATGTAGCGTTCTGTGACACTGGCGATATCACAACAGCAGTAGATATGGTAAGTAGGGGCTTTCTCATGGCGTACCAATGCCATTCACCACATCAAATGAATCGGGTTCGCAAACTCTTGAGGAAGTTGGAGCATAGCTCATTCCGAAACCATCCAAGAGTGCAAGACCTGAAAAACCTTCTCTATGAAACATATATGCGCCTAGATAATAGCGCAATATAGACAAAGGAGATTCCTTGTATGTCAGATCAAGTGGCAAGCGTCTTTGTTACCGTAGATATCGTGATACCGCGTCTTTCTCCTTCTGATCCTGGATGGGAAGTAGCGTTGGTCCAACGAAAAAAACAGCCCTATCAAGGCGCGTGGGCCCTTCCCGGAGGGCATCTAAACACAGATGATACAACGTTAGAAGCGGCTGCTCAGCGTGAAACACGGGAAGAAACAGGCCTTGACATCCCTCTGCGTCTGTTTCAACAAGTCCAAACCTATGAGGATTTTGAAGATCCACGCGGAAAGTATGTTTGCTTGCTCTATGTCCTCAGAGAGCCATTACGTCCAGAAGCCAATGTTGAGGCTGGTGATGATGCTTTCCGTGTGCAATGGCATTCAGTAGAAAACCTGCAGAGCCTTCCTCCCTTAGCATTTAATCACATCAGGCTTCTTCGTATGGCCCTTCGCCAATTCTTTACGGCCTATTACCATGATGCTCTGGGAATGCAAGAAGTAGACGCCTGCCAGTGTGAAAGAGAAAGTTTCCCTGGCTCGCACTGTTCAAACACCGCCTATTGGCGCTATCATGGAGTTGCTATCTGTCCAAGAGATATGCAGTTGGTGCTGAAAAGCAACCAGGAGAGACGTTTAGGTACACCTTCATTAGAAAATTTTACTGTCATTAAACCTACTTTTTAGAAAGCCTGCATCCAAAAGGCAACCAACTGTGGCGGTGCAAACGATGAATCTCTTTGCTGGTTAGAGCAAGTCGATCTGTTTCTGGATCGAGGCGCATTTCTCGAACAGGAGTCTGGCGAATGGTCATTCGTACTGGTTATGAATATCCAAGATTCCGTGAATCAATGTCGTCAATGGCTCATTGAAATCTATGAACGACAAGGGAAATTTCAGCAAGCCAGAGAGCAACTCCACAAACTTCTTGCCGCGAATCCCGATGATGAAGAGATAGAGCTGTATGGTAAAACGATGAGACAACACATAAGCAGGCGTTCATTATTTGCCTCATCACTCCTTTCTGCTCCTACGACATTCCCCGTTAGCCAGGAGAACTATGAAGCATTGAGTTTGCAAGGACTAGAGGGTACATCGCGACTACCTCAAGTGCAACGGTTTGAGTTGATTGATATACCATATACACAGGAAATACACAACTTACTTGGTAATAGCACGTTCCTTATGGAGACAGTATCCACGACAAACATGCTCTGGTTTGTACTCAAACAAAAACAATGGGAGGAGCTTGTTCATCTCCATTATGGACATACTTCTGCTTGTAGCACACTCCAGGCCCAATTGAATCGAGAGTTTGATTTGATGAAACCCCAGCCTTTTCAGAACGAATTTACTATTTCTCGGCGTCAGGCACTTGCCACTATTGCATCTATACCAATCACCTTCCGCTTTGGTTCTCAAAAACGACGGAATATCAGTCAACTTCATGAGGAGTTTTTACCTGCTTGTGCGGCAAGTATCATTGCCTGCCGTCATCTCATAAATGGAAACGAACTCGTGGTAGTAGAACAGATACTTTCTACGTATATGCCTACACTGGAGACTCTTGCTCAGTATGAATCATCATATCAACGTACTGCAGCGGAATTAACATCGCAAGCGTATCGGCTCAAAAGTCTTTTGGCTTGGCATCGACTTCAGCGAGAACTAAGTGAAACATATGGAAAGAAAGCGATAGATTACGCCCGCTTATCCCAAGTTCCCAACCTCCTTGTGGCAACCAGCCTCCTGTACGTAACGAGAGACGCAGAAAAAACACTACAAATCCACCAAGAACTGTTACCTGATATAGAAAGTGTCTCACCTTTCTTACAAAGCGCAGCTTGGATGGGAGCCGCCTGGGCCTATGCTCAACAACAAGATGAACAAATGATGATGAATTGTAGAGAACGTGCATATACGTTTTTTCCAAAGCAACCACATCTAGATTCAAGCTTTTTCTATGGAGAGTTCGGGCATCCCTGGATGCTTTTATGGGAAGCTTTGTCCTATCGTAGTCTTAGTCAACATATGGCTATATATGAGATGCAAGCCTGGAATACGTTCACCCAACTTTCCACTCCGCAGCCATCTCAAACTGTTCCTGCACGTATGAGTATTGAAGCCATCAATTATCAGGCGGAAGCGGCTGCTAAGCGTAATGATCTCGATTTGTTCTGTTACTACCTAGAAAAAGGTGTGAAAGGTGCCGAAACCGTAGGGAGCGAAAAGAGACGACAAGAGGCTTTTGCCGCTTGGAAAAAGGCACTAGAAAAGTGGCCCCATGAGCAACGTATAGTAAAACTTGTAGAGTTATTTGCCAAAGGATGATTTTACCTATACTGTAAATATCACGATACATGTATTTCCATTCTGAGAGAATAGGGGAAATATAATGATATATCCGATGCGTATTCCTTAGCCTATAACGAGCCGCGTTGCAAACGCTCAATGATTTCCTTCAAACGTCGTGTTTCCAATGCATGCTGGTCGCGCAGGCGCTCCATCTCCGACTCCAGGTCATCCTGCAATTGCTTCATACGGTCCTTCATATGCAGGATGGCCTCCACCCCGGCCAGATTTACGCCCAGATCACGCATCAAACTGCGAATATGTACCACACGCTCGATATCATGGTCAGAGTAAAGTCGCGGACTATGCGGGCTGTTGCCCTTTCGTGCCGGTGAGATCAATCCTAAGCGCTCGTAATGACGCAGCGTCTGCTCATGCACTTCAGCTTTCTCAGCAGCAACGCTAATAATGTACCACGCGCCATCACTTTTCTCAGGCATGCTCAAATGCTCCTTTCGCTCATCTATGAACGAGCCTCGACGCCTCGACTCCGCGCCAACTGTTCAAACAGTTCGCGTTCATGCGCCGAGAGGTTCATCGGCAATAAGACCTTGACACGCGCATAAAGATTGCCACTTCCATCACCCCGTAAATGTGGCATACCTTTGCCGGTTAGACGAAATGGGCGATCATTCTGCGTCTCTGGCGGAATCGTCAGCAGCATTTTGCGACCATCGGGTGTAGGCACGGCTACCTCACCACCCAGCATCGCCTTGACCAGATCAACCTCGACGTCCACCGAGAGATCGTCGCCTTTGCGTTCAAATTTCGTATCCGGTTTGACGCTGATCACCAGGAAGAGATCACCGCGCGGGCCTCCGCCGATACCAGGCTGTCCTTCACCGGCCACGCGAATACGCGATCCATTATCGACGCCCGCCGGGATCTTCACCTGAATGCGCTTGTTGCGCGGCACAGTACCCTGACCCATACAGGTCGTGCAGGGCCGGTTGCCGACCTCGCCAGTCCCGCGACAAGTTGTACATACCTCTGTTGATTGGATGTTAAAGGTGCGTGCTCCCCCAATATAGGCTTCTTGCAAGGTTACTTCTACTGGCTGATCAATATTATCACCGGCACGCCTGCGCAGGTCTTCCCCACGCGTCGTCGTCGTACGACCACCGGTAGCGGCTGAATTGCGACCAAAGAGCGCCTCGAAGAAATCAGAGAAACCTGCTGCAGCGCCCGGATCGAAATCGAACGGGGAACGTCCTCCACCTGCATATTGCTGAGAGGTGCGCCGTGTACCAGAACTAGATCCAAACTGCTCCTGCCAGTTGGGACCAAGCGTATCATATCTGCTACGCTTTTCCGCATCAGAGAGCACCTCGTAGGCTTCGTTGATCTCTTTAAATTTCTCCTCTGCCTTCTTGTCGCCGGGATTTACGTCAGGATGGTATTTGCGAGCTAGCTTGCGAAAAGCTTTCTTGATCTCATCCGCGCTTGCTCCGCGCGCAACACCCAATATTTTGTAATAATCTTTGTAATCCATGTCCCAGCTCTCTTCTACTGCTCCAAAAGTGTCTTACGTCCATCTCCATTCAGAAATGTTTTACCTGTAGCATAAATGCACCCGAATGAAAGGAGGAATAACGACCTTTCCTGTGGGGCTACTTATTTCCTACACTCACTTTCACACGAGCAGGACGCAGTGTTTCTTCGCCAAGAGTGTACCCTTTGCGCAGCTCTTCGAGAATAGTTCCCTCTGGCTGGTCGCTGTCAGAGACAGCTTCGACTGCTTCATGCACGTATGGATTAAAGGTTTCGCCAACGGTTGTTACCGGATTAAGTCCTTCACCACGCAGTACTTCGCTCATTTGCCATTGCAACATACGTAAGATGTGTTGGAGCTGCTCTTTATCCATCGTTTCCTGGAAGACCAGCGCCCGCTCTACATTGTCCATGACTTCAAGTAAATTATTGAAAAGCACTTTCTTCTGCTGTAGCAGGCGGTCAGAGGTCAAACGCTCCTGGCGCTTACGAAAATTATCCCAATCGGCACGCTCACGCAGATATTTATTCCAATTATCGGCTGCCTCTTTGCGCACCTGGGCTAACTGTGTCTCTAATTCAGCAATACGTGCGGCTTTTGTTGTCGGTTGCGCTGTATTGCTGGTAGCTTGTTCAGTATTGTTCACAGGCTGTTCTACCGCTTTATCCTGAGGGTCTTCTTTCACAGTTCTGTCACTCCTTATTTCTATGCTCTATCTCACATTTATAAGCATTCAGTAGGGTACCATAAGCCTGTTCATCTGAATGCAGAGAAATAGTCGCGTCAGGCATAAACTTTATCGCTAGCACAGTATAAAACTTGAGCCACTTGCTGTCAAGTTTTGGTTATATTGCTATATTGCCTTGCATGCGGAAACGCACACTATAGTATAGCTCTTCAAATCGAGTGTACCTTCGCGGCGAGTGTGCTCAATCCTCTACAGCTTCCTGGATATCTTCGGCCCAGTGTGCACCACGTTCTAGCACAATCGGTCCCATCAACTCGTCTTGCCGCACATTGATACGTTCCCACTTCCACATCTCCAAAACTGCAATGAACGTTACAATAATAACGAGACGTGAGTGCTCATGTTCCAGTACTTCGGCGAGCGAAATTGAGGGGCGCTCCTGCAGACAACTGGCAATCTCGGCCATACGCTCACTGACGCGTACACGCGCCGTTGGCATCAATGTGGCATGATGCTCTTCGTCTTTGACCTGCAATGCAAGCAAACGTTGAAATGCGTGTGCCAACGCATTTGCCTCTATAGCCACCAGTGTCGGTGGCGTCCAGGCCAGTTGCGCCTCAATGCCTGCCAGTAAGCCTGAACGGCCATGCGTTTGCAGACCAGCTTCCTCACGCTGGCGCAGTACCGTAGCAATCTCTTTCGCTAGTTTATACTCTATCAGATGGCGCTGCAAATCTTCCGCCATACTAGCCGCGCTCTCTATTTCGCTATTCTCTTCCTCTTTCGCCGTATGCGGCAGCAAACTCTGCGATTTGATGAAGAGCAAGCGCGCTGCGATAGCTACAAATGAGGCCATGTTGGCGAGCGGGAGCGACTCGGCTTCCCATTGCTGCAAATAAGCCAGGTACTGATCAGTCACCACCACCAGCGAAATGGTGGTGATCTCCATTTGTCGCTTCTCAATCAGGTGCAACAGCAGATCCAGAGGACCCTCAAAAACAGAGAGATGCACAACATATCGCTCTTGCCGATTTTGCACCTCTCCTAATATTTCTGCATTTACCTGCTCTAACATATGCTATGACACCTCATCCACGCTATGTAACGCGGCGGCTGGACCCCGTGGCTGGTGATGGGTACGAATGTAGAGCGCTGCACACTCTGATAAACCAGCAGCAGCAGCCAGCTCCGCCCCGATCTCAGCATGCCACCAGGCCGAGCTAAGCGCACGTTGCCAGCGTGGTAGCGATCTTGTAGCGAGTATCTGCGGTGAAACCACCAGGCGCTTGAGCAGCCCTGGAAACAACGCTTTGCCGAGGACAATGGCAGGACGAGTCCAGAAGGGGACGCGCCCCTGCGACTTCCCGATGTCATGTAACAATGCCGCAGCCAGCATATCTTCCTCCGTGCATCCCCGCATCTGCAAACCACGACAGACGCGCAAGCTATGCTGCTGATCCGCTCGTGACATCGTACGAAAGAGCTGGCAGCTCGCCGGAGGTAGCCAGCGCTCCACTTCTGCATAATCCTGCCTGGTCAGAGGAGCCACAAAACCAAAGTGCTGTAATCCCTGCCCGATGCGATAGAGTACGATACTTCCCCAATGTCTGTTACTCATGATATTTACGCAGCGATTGATCATAGGAGATAAAAACTGGCGATAGTGTTAAAACTATTTGAGAAAGGCGCGCCAAAGACTAAAGAAATCAGGCTGATTGCTCCTAACCTGATGTACTCAGCCAGGGCAAACAATGGAAACGAACTCGCGCCAGATAGCTGACCTAGAAATGGCAGAAAGAAGAACAGGATTAGAATGATAAACGGTCCATAGGGAGCTGAGCGTGAAAATTGCACTGCTTGCTTACTTGGAAGCAGTGTATAAAGGATCTGGTAGCCGTCCAGTGGATAAAAAGGCAGGATATTGAGCAGCGCAATGCCAATATTGACGGTAGCAAACACGATTAAAAATTGCAGAATGCGCTCAAGAAATGAAAACAGCACAATCTGCGTTTCTGAAACGTTTTGCAGCATAAAGATCAGGAACAGGTGAGCGACCAGAGCAGTCGCCAGGCCCACAATCAAACTAAAGATGGGTCCTGCACAGGCGACCACAAAAATACCTCTGTCCGTACCCAGACGCAATTTCCAGGGATCAGGTTTAACCGGCTTCCCCCAACCAAAGCCTACAGCCGACTGAAAAGCTAGCACGACACAGAGCAGTGTGCCGATAGGATCAATATGCGCTCGCAGATTGAGGGTCTGCCGTCCCTCCGCACGGGGTGCCTGATCCCCTAACCAGGAGGCCATGATGACATGCGCCCACTCATGGAGTGGTATCGCCAGCAGAAATGAGGCGATAATCATCAAGGCCAACAGAACATTTATACCTTCCCTCATCTGAACCTCTTTCTTGGATACCCCTGGCATTCAGCCATGGGGAGGAAAAGAAAGACTGTCCGCAGACAGCGCTTCTCACTACCCGACTGAATAGCGATACCCATCACTGCGATGGAGCGCCGCACAATACTTTGCGGGTATGCCCTGCACCGTCTTGTGTGCGGTGGTGATGTTGAAGGAGCCAGTGGCACGTACTGCTACCTTGCCCACATAGGTTCCCACTTTCACACCAGATGTCACCACTGCCCGTACAATGTCCCCCGTCTGGAAGCCCTTGACCTTCTTTGCGCCCTTGGGCTTTGTGCGTGGGAAACCATAGCGGTCCATCAAGCAGACTTGCCGCCGCCCGTGACCCGTTGCGGTAATCAGCAATGGCACGATCCCTTTGACCTCCAGCACTTCAGGGGTACTCTTCCCAGCACAGGCTGCGTCTAGCCAGTGGGCCTTCTCCAAGCCACGTACGGTTCGGTTGTACTTCGTCAATCCGCCGGACCCGCACTCAATGGGAAGTCCCATCCCCTTGAGCCTTTCAAACAACGCCCATCTCGTAGCATTGACCGCCGCTACATCTTTGAGTGGGGCCTTTGCTTGTGCCAGGATGCGCTTGAGCACATCGGGCTTCTTTGCCAGGAAGACCGTGATGTCCTGAGTACCCTTCGCCACATTGCACTTTTCGCAGGCCAAGCACAGGTTACTTACCCGATTGGTGCCTCCCCTGGCCCGTGGCTGGATATGCTCTACTTGAAGGGGGATATCCTTCGCACCACAGTAGGCGCACATGCGGTTCCACTTAAAGAGCAAGTACTCGCGCACCTCATAGCCTGCACGCGTCCCCTGCTGGTATTGCACTCCACTGATTTCGGGGTTCTCTTCCTTCTGCAAGTCAAACTTGACTAACTCCTGTGAGATTGCGGTGATCGGGCACACGTGGCGCAGGCGATTGACCCACGTGATGACGTTGGATACCCTGCTCTCTATGGACGGAGCCAGCCCCCCCTTTTTCTGGTTCTTGCGGTTGCTAAAGCGCGGCTTGCGGTAGCGCGTATGCCTGTGGCGTCGCGATCTGCGCGATGCCCTGCGGCTGTCAAGCGACTCTTTGATTGCCGTCCCGCGATGCGTCAACTCTGCCGCGAAGACGACTTCACCACTGGCATTGTTGACAATGGCTATCCCCGTGGTCTTGCTACCAGGGTCAATCTTGATGCGCAATGGCTCTAGCACTGGCGCGATCACTTCTACCTTCAGAATTAGCGTAAACGGATATCTTCGGTACACCGCAGCCTTTCCCAGAGTGAGTAACCTACGGGCTTCCCCCGGATGGACCGGGTTGAGTACCTGTTTGTTGGTGTCAAGGACGAAGACGTTGGACATTGGTTGTTGCTCCTTTCAGAGCCTCCGCTTGCGCGGGTAATGGTGGCCTCGACAAGGTTCGAGATGGTTTGACGTTGCAAGCACTGGCTTTCCCCTGTCCACCTGTTTAACTTGCAACCGTAGAGCAGTACGCTGGCCTCGCACGCACTGGTACCTAATTTCACCTCGAACGGAGCCAGGACAAGCCTGGCTAAGTCTGGTCAGGTGTGGGCTTACTTACGCAAGCCCCCGGCCTTCAGCCGTGGGGTCCCTGACGTGTCTTCACTCAGTCCTTCAAGCTAAAAGATTAATCTCCATGCCCTCGCATGCAGAGCGGATATGCGCAACATGTGTACGCGCTCCCGCTTCCATTGTATGTAATTGGTTATCATCATAAGCGGATGATGCCGCTACCAGCATCGAAAATGAGCGGATGAGTGCCTGCCTGTACTTCGACACAGGACGTATTGCCGCCATGACGCAGGGTATGTGATCCAGGCGTAGGATAACTCGCACGCACACCCCAAAAACGCAGAAGAAAACGCGATGCCAGCGCCATAAAAATGTTGCTCCTACCACAAACTACGAGAGGTGATCAACAGTTCCCCACATTATAGCATGCCATACAGTGGCGCGAGTGAACCCGCCTGACAAGCAACACTTTTCCTCCTTTAAAGCGACAAAAATGCAGCACCAACCGGTACAATTTGCCTATTTTTACCCGCCACAATTTCCCCTCATGCCAAAAAAACAGTATACTGGTGTCACTGCTAATCATGGTTAACTGCCACTACTTTCGGAATTGCTATTGGAGGGAACTTTGAGCATCACCACCAAATATATTCTTACAGGCATCTTTCTGCTGGTATTAGTGATTGTTATCGCTGTCATCAATATAAGACTGAATATGATAGGACTGAAAATGCCAGAATTGCTCCTGCCTGTTATCTTTACCGTCGCATCTTTCTTTGCCTTCAAATTCGCTGGTAGCCCATCAAAGTAAAAGCACTCGTCTACACTTCGTCTTTGTCAAAAAATCGCGCAAAGCTGGCATCACCATTTTTCTATAGGTATAAAATGCTGAATGGTCCCCTGCTAGTGCTAACAGCTTCACATCAGGGATCGTACGAGCCAGCAATTGTGCGTCGGCAAAGGGGGCATCTTCATCCTCCGTACCGTGTATGACCAGCGTGGGCACGCTAATCTTCTCCAACGGTAGATGTTCCGCTATAGCCGCAAATTGTGCCAGGTCATTCTCGTAGCCCGCCTTGCGCAGTTGATAGACAGCTCCAGAGAGCAACATGCCTGCTACGGCTGCTCCATAAGGTATCAAGCGGGCAATGGGATAAGCAAAATAGAGCAAGAGATCAGAAACGAGCAAGCGCTCGACAAGATCGGCGGACAGACGCTCCAGTAGCGACAACGTCTGTCGGCGCGCTAGCAGATCGTTGCGCTGTATGACGGCTCCCATCATGACCAGGCCGCGACAACGTTCAGGATGTCGCAAGGCAAATTGCAGCGCAGAGGGACCTCCACCTGAGAAGCCAATGATACTGGCCTGCTGAATACCCAGTGCATCTAGCAAGGCAACGTAGAGATCAGCTTGCTCCTCTGGAGAAGCGCCCGACATGAGAGGAGTACGCAAGTAACCAGGGCGCGAAGGCGAGATATACATACACTGATCACTGCCTGTGAAATGAGAGAATGCGATCCCCTGATCATAGCCACCAGGTGTACCATGAGCATACAATACAGCCGGACCACTGCCAATTACCTGATACTCAACCGGACCACAGGCAGTTTCAACCATCATACCACCGCCCTGTATTCGCGCCAGCTCCTTCCGCTGCCACGAGCGATAAAACTTTTTTCCCTGGACAAAAGCGCCCACCAGCGCTACCAGTCCGCCCAGGAGGAAAAGCAGCCAGTTCGTATGACCCTTTTTTGCAGTAGCGGTTTCTTTGACGCTCATAGCATCCTCAGCCATTATTTTAGTGGGAGAGCATAGGTTCGAGTTCGGTGAGTATGAGCGCTTCATAACAAAGCTTCCTTCCTGATAACTCACACATGTATAGACATCTCTTTATACCAGCGGATTATGTGGGAAATGTCTGCGCTTGTCAAGGATTGGGCCTGTGAGTCATAGAGAAGGAATTGTGTTTAGAACATCCTATTGCTTCTCTGGAACATATGCGCTATGATACAGGGGTCTGATTCTTAGTCCAGAGAGGGAACCAGCGATGGCAGGTAGCGGTCAAAAAAAAGAGTCCAGCCGTCAAGAAGAGCGTGTCGTGCCACGTGTAAAGCAAGGTGTGTCGCGCATCAGCCAGGCTGAAGGCAGCCAGAGTTTGACCCGCATCCAGGGTACGCGGGTTGAACAGCGCTCCAATGTGCCCACAACTCGGCCAAAGACGCGCAACTCGTCCTCTTCTAAGCAAGCTCCGCGAGGCAAACGCAAAGCAGGAACTGCCACAAAAAGCCCATCACCTGGCTCCAGCCGCGCGACTCCCTTTACTCCTCCCGCCGCTAACCCACGCGATACACAATTCATCCAGTGGGCGCATGGCAAGTGGAAGGCCCTGGAACCTACCCACCAGCAACGTGTCTTCGCCACAGCATTACTTTGTCTGGCATTGCTCTTATTTGCATCGCTCACAGTATTACGCGCTGTTCCTGTATGGAGTGCCATTGACCAGTTCTTTCTGACTTTTTTTGGCTGGTCAGCCTACCTACTGGCGCTCGGTCTGATCGCTTTTGCACTTGTACACTTAATTGAAGGTACGCGCAATGCATATATCTTGCGCTGGTCTACGGTCTTTGGGCTGATAGTGATCTGGCTGCTCCTGCTGATCGAAAGTCGCTTGATCATGGGACATTTACAGGTCGGAGCGCTAGCAGAGGTATTGGTTCTGCCTTTTCTCGGCTGGCCGCCTGCCGTCGGACACATTACCGTGCTGGGCCTGTTGCTCATTGTCATTATCATAACCTTCCGTATCACCTTCGGCCAGGTGCTCATGATCGCACAATTTATCTCACATCTTTTTGCAGCCAATCGCTCAGCTTTTTCTGGTAACACAGCGGACGTAGCGACAGCACCCTCACCGTTCCTGGGACAGCGCCCGAAGTACAGTCGATACGCAACCGGCAACGCCTCCTCCATACCTGACAGGCAAGCAGCAGCGGGTCAGACCGGCAGATTAGTCCGCCCCTCACGCAGGCCCATCGAAGATACGATGGCTGATGATGATGAAGACGCGGACAATATCGCATTTGAGGCCGATTTCGACGCGGACGTGGCCGATGATGGTGATTTACTCAACGATATCAATATCCACCAGCAGCAGGTTAGCCGCGTACCACGCAGAGGCCGCGCACCCTCACCGCTCGATTCTGAAGAGCATGCGAGCGCCACCAAAGGCGTGCGGCAACAGAAACTGCCCATCGATCAAGCGGTAGGCAATGTTGACAGGTTAATACTCAAGTCACCGGATGCCCAGCCAGTTGATATGGAACCCTTAGCGCCCAATCCGCGCCTTGCCCAGCAGCCAAAAGCGCGGGCAGCCACCAACCCTCCGCTACCACAAATCACGTCGCCCTGGAAGCTGCCAAACGTGAATCTCCTCAACAGCCCCGAAGAGGTTAAGGTCCTTATGCAAAGCGACGATACACAATCTCTGGCGAAGCTGATCCAGGATACACTACGTAGCTTCCGGGTGGATGCCGAGGTGAAAGAGGAAGATATCAGCATTGGCCCAACCATTATTCGTTTCGGCATTCGACCAACTGGCAAGCCTGAGATGATGAAGGATGAGAAAACGGGCAAAATGCTGCCCGTCCGCGATGTAAACGGGCAGATCGTCTATGAGGCACGCACACGCGTGAGCCGTATCATGGCCCTACAGAACGACCTCGCGCTCGTGCTGGAAGCGAAAACCATCCGCATGGAGGCACCGGTACCGGGTCGGCCCTATGTTGGTGTCGAGATCCCCAATAAAAACAGCCGCCTTGTCACCTTGCGCGAGGTCCTGGTGAGCAAAGAATACCAGACTATCAAAAGCAAGTCGAAACTGACAATAGGTCTGGGTAAAGACGTAGCCGGTCAGGTACGTATCGGGGATTTAGCGCGTATGCCACATTTGCTTATCGCTGGCGCAACTGGAGCTGGAAAATCCGTTTGTATCAATACTATTATTGCCAGCATTTTGACGCAAGCTACGCCTGATGACGTACGCCTGCTCATGGTCGATCCCAAGATGGTCGAACTGAACATGTATAACGGTATTCCCCATCTGCTCTCACCAGTCGTGATTGAAGTCGAGAAAGTTGTCTCGCTGCTCAAGAATGCCATCAATGAAATGGAGCGACGCTACCGCCTCTTCTCGCAACTGGGTGTGCGTAACCTGGATAGCTATCGCAAATTGCGTCTGGAAAAGCTCGGCAAGGGTGATACCTCGCTGAACAATCTACCCGCCATCGTGATCATCATCGACGAGTTAGCGGACCTGATGATGGCCGCCCCCGAAGAGGTCGAGGGTATGATCTGTCGCCTGGCACAACTGGCCCGCGCAACAGGTATTCATCTGGTAGTAGCCACACAGCGGCCCTCCGTCGATGTCATCACCGGACTAATCAAGGCCAACATCCCCACACGTATCTCCTTCATGGTCAGTTCCGCCGTAGACTCGCGCACCATCATCGATATGGGCGGTGCTGAACGTCTGCTTGGGCGTGGTGACATGCTCTACCTACCAGCCGATGCGGGACGTCCTGAGCGCATCCAGGGTGCCTTCCTGACGGACGACGAGGCACAAGCATTAGCAGATTACTGGCGTCAGCAAGCCGCCGAGCATATGGCTGCAAGCAGCAATGATCCAACGCTCGTTGCATCAACACCGGCAGTCGTTGAGCCTGGCTGGGAACTCAAGGCAGAATCCTCAGACGATTTCGAGTTGGAAGATGACCTGCTAGATAAAGCTGAGGAGGTCGTACAAGAGTATGGGCGGGCCTCTATTTCCCTGTTGCAGCGCAGATTACGCGTTGGCTACTCCCGTGCCGCACGCTTAATAGATCTACTAGAGGAGCACGGCGTGATTGGACGCTCAGAGGCCAGTGGACGCGCTCGCGAGGTCTACGATCATGGGAGCGATAACGGCTATGATCGGCATGGCGCTGAGGGTCATTCCATGGCAGACGAGGTGGCAGAGATTGTCGCTGAAGAGAAGGCCCGCAACGAGTTTCTACGCAACCAGGCGGCGAAGTTTCAACAGCAACATGGTCATAACGCACCAGCATCACCAGCATCAAACGAAGATGACGAAAACGAGAGGTGATTACTGCGCGAAAATGTACTCGTGGAACTCACAGACAGGTTGGTAGCCCATTTTCTGATAGATGCTGTTGGATATTAGATTTGCCAGATCGGTAAACAGGTTGCAGGACCGCCAGCCACTATCCAGCATATGCTGACTCACAGCAGCCACACAGTTGGATGCATAGCCCATGCCGCGCAACTCTGCTGGCGTATACACTGGACCAACGCTGATAGTATGCACAATAGGACGACTGATGCCAGCCATCGAGACCAGCGTTGCATCATCCAGTTCCCACACATAGATAGTACCAGTGCGAATCCTGCGCTCGGTCATCTCCCGCGCATCCGCACGCGGATTTTCAGGTAAAGCTTCCGCCTCGAAAGCTGCCATCCAGGCCGCAATGATCTCGCTATCGTCTGCTCTAGCCAGGCGCAATCTGCCCGGAGCAATACGCGGAGCGCTCACATGCGTCAACGCGAAGAGGCATTGGAATATGCCCGGTCTGCAAGCCTGGCCGGTCAGTTTCTCCCACGTTGCGGCGCAAGCATCGGCCAGCGGTGCCGCTCCCAGGACACCCCGGACAGGCCAATTATTTTGTTGCAGATCTTCCACTAGCAACGGCAGCGCTGCTTGATAGTCGTCTCTTACATTGCTCAGCAGAAGGTTATGCGGCGGAGTCATCAGGGCAGCTAGCTGCAAGCCTGCATCATCCTCAACTGAGGCCAGATACGGAGTCGTAGTAAAACGCTCAGGAGACTTCTTGATACTGAGGACAAGACCCAATGGCAGATTGTTCAGCACCTCGTGCTGCTCCAGGGCAGGTTGAACTGTCCTTAAAAAATCATCAGCGCTTCTATATGTTCTGATCGGCATACACATTTTCCCCTATATATCACCTGTATCACTGACAACTGTTGCCTCTGCATCCAGTTCTTTCAGCAGTTTCTGATCCAATTTACTACTCAGATCCAACTTTGCAAACAGGTCGGGACGCCGCTGCCCCGTACGCCGTAACGCTTCTTTTCTGCGCCAACGAGCGATATTTTCATGATGGCCCGACAGCAGTATATCGGGAATACGCCAGCCCCTAAACTCAGACGGTCGCGTATATTGTGGATATTCCAGCAGATGATTACTGTGCGACTCCTCATCTGCCGAGCCTTCAGCCAGCACGCCTGGCACCAGCCTGCTCACTGCGTCAACGATGATCATGGCCGCCAGTTCGCCTCCGGTGAGCACATAATCACCAATTGAGATTTCATCTGTGACGAGATGCTGACAGACACGTTCATCGATGCCCTCATAATGTCCACATAAGAGCGTAATACGCGGTTCTAACGCAAGCGTGCGTGCAATTTGCTGATTGAAAAGACGTCCCTGGGGTGTCAGGAGAATAATCGGACCACTCTGGTGGACCGCCTCAATCGCGGTGAAAATTGGCTCGGGCTTCATGACCATACCCGCACCACCACCATAGGGATAATCGTCAACGACGTGATGCTTATCCGTCGCCACGTCGCGTATATTATGTAGTACGATACTGAGGAACTGCTGCTCCTGTGCCCGCTTCAAGATACTTTCGCTCAGTGGTCCCTGAAACATAGCGGGGAACAGGGTAAAAATGTCGCAATGCATGTGTCTACTCACCTCTTCATATATGTGTTACAATAACACCGTTGCCTCTTACTGGCAAGTCTATTGCTCTGAGTGCCATTATATGGCGCGATCAGCCCACAGCGGAGCCTATGAGCTATGTCCTGGTCCCAACCACAGCCACCAGAGGACCCGTATGATCAAATGACCATCCTCGTTGGCAGTGCGATTCAATTGCTACGTGGTGAATTTGGTGTATTTGTGGTATCGAATGAAGCGTTTGATCCACAGAGCAGCGCTGAATATACGCTTTATCGCATTCATCGGACAGCTTTACCACTGCTGTTAACATATGTTCAAGAGGGCATGCAGCCTAACTCTCTGCATCCTCTCGTCGTCGAAACCCTTCCACCAGAGGTCGCGTTGCAACTGGGCATCGCTGAAGAGGTTATCGAGCAGCAAGGCATTGATTGCTGCTCATGTGCACTCTACGATCAGGGGGGACCATTAGGTACGTTGCACTTCTTGCGCCGACAGACGGTGCGCTCATGCTTTGAGCGTCACGGAGAGCGCGCCGGTAGTAAAGATGCAGAAATTACAGATGAAGCATTGCACCTGTTCGTAGTGCAACTGGCAGTGAGCTTACGCTTCGCGCTCAGATCACAGGCGCTTGTGAAAGAGCAGGGTCGACTGGCAGCTATCTTTGAGCACAGTACAGAGGGCATCCTGACAGTTGATCACGCCTTGCGTATCATCGATTTCAACCCGGCCATGGAACGCCTGACCGGCTGGCGCGAGAGTGAAGTACTCGGACGCTTCTATTTCAAGGTCTTGCACCCCCAGGATCGTCAGGGCAATGACCTGGGCTTACAAGATTCGGCTATCTTGCAAGCATTCGCGGGTCAGGAGGTTGTCAACCGCGAAATGATCATCTGTGCACGCGATGGACAACGTTTTGTTGTTTCTGTGACGGCCTCCTGTGTGCATTCAGCCAGTGGAGAGCCAATGAACGGCATTCTCAATGTGCATGATCTGACACGAGCGCGCCAGCAAGAGGAGCAGCGTTCGACATTTATTTCTGTCATCTCGCATGAATTGCAAACACCCATTGCTATCATTAAGGGCTATGCTGCCACGCTGGCCCGCAACGATACGCAGCTAGAACCTAAGGCATTGCGAACGCGACTGGTAGCGATAGAGGAAGAGGCGGATCGCTTGAATAAGTTGGTGGGGAACTTACTCTATGCTTCGCGCATTCAAGCCAACGGTTTACAAATGGACGTGGTGCCCTTAGATCTGGGGCATCTGGTGCGTAGAGTCGTACGCCGTCTCCGTGCTAAAGCAGCAGTAGAGGTCAAACTGGCTATTTCAGAGCAACTGCCTACCGTGATGGCAGACGGCGACCGCATTGAAGAAGTCCTGCAAAATCTGCTGGATAATGCCGTAAAATATTCGCCGCGTCACCCCGTTATCAGTGTCGCCTGCCACGCAACTGGAGAAGAGGTGATCGTCAGTGTCAGTGATAATGGCATGGGCATTTCATTGCGCGAGCAGGAACAGATCTTTGATCGTTTCCAGCGTGTTGGCGAAGCGCTGACACAGTCCATCCCAGGTGCCGGTCTGGGATTATACATCTGCCGCGCCATCATTGAGGCTCATGGCGGACGTATCTGGGTCGAGAGTACCCTGCGTGAAGGTTCGACGTTTGCATTTAGTTTACCACGTGAGGAGAAAGCGCCATTACCAATGGTGATTTTTTGATGATGGAACAGGAAGCATTTGATCAACGAGACATGACTATTTTGATCGTGGATGATGAGCCACGCATCCGCGACTTCGTTCGTATGAACCTGGAATTAGAACATTATCGCGTGATTGAGGCTAATAACGGCATCGAAGCACTGGAAGAACTACGTGAAAATCTTCCTGATCTTGTTGTTTTAGATATTATGATGCCAGAGATGGATGGGTTCGAAACGTTACGTGCTATACGTGAGGTGTCAACTGTACCGGTAATTATGCTTACTGTACGCCAGAGTGAGCAGGACAAGATTCATGGCCTGGACCTGGGAGCAGACGATTACCTTGCCAAACCATTCAGCCCGCGTGAACTTCTTTCGCGTATTCACGCGCTACTACGGCGCTCACTGATGGCACCACCTTCGCGTAAGACAGTTATCGTCGTGGACCCTGATTTAAAGATTGACTTCACACGCCGAGAAGTGATTGTGCGCGGCCAAAAAGTCGTGTTGCGACCTACTGAATACCGTCTTCTGTATCATCTGGTGAGTAATGCAGGGCATCTATTGACACACGAAACCCTTCTCTCTAAGGTCTGGGGGCGTGAATACCGCGACGAAGCTCATTACCTGCGACTCTATATTACCTATTTACGGCAAAAATTGGAAAAAGATCCGGCACACCCACAGTATATATTAACAGAACGTGGTGTGGGATATCGTTTCAAAGAATTAGATGAGCAACAGAGTGATTAAAAGAAAGGATAGGCATGAATAAGAAAGAACGGGTTGATGCAGCTTTACAAGGAGAGAAGGTAGATCGTGTCCCGGCCAGTCTGTGGGGACATGACTATGAGCGCGAATGGGGCGTCCAGTCTTTGACTGAGGCTCTGGTGGAAAATTTTACACGCTATGATTGGGATTTCATGAAGGTCAATCCTCGCATGAGTTATCTGGTTGAAGGCTGGAAGGCGAAATATCGTCCCTCTGGCGAGAAATACAAACCGCCCATCTGCGAAGCCACACCGATCAGAGGCGCTTCTGACTGGAAACGTATTCGTCCTCTGGAACCCGATCAAGGCGCTCTCGGCGAACAACTACGTGTGTTACAACTCATCAACCACTCAATTGGCTACGATGCTTACTTCGTACAGACCATTTTTTGTCCGCTGGGCGTAGCCAAATATCTCGTAGGAGATAACGCTGATCCTGTGCTGATTACTATCCGTGAGGACCGCTCCGCGCTGCATGCGGCACTGCGTATGATCACGGAAACTTTGATCAATTATGCTATTGCCTGCTTAGAACAAGGCGCAAGCGGTATCTTCTATGCAACAAATGGCTGGGCCAGCGAAAGATTGCTGACGCAGGATCAGTATCGCGAGTTTGGCGAACAGTACGACCTGGAATTCTTAGATGCGATCAAGAGTCGCAGCAAATTCAATATCCTGCACAACTGTGGCACTCACATCTACTTCGACCTGCTTGCCTCCTATCCAGTGGAGGCAATCAACTGGGCGGCAACATCGGAGGGCAATCCTGATTTAGGTGAGGGCAAACGGCGTTCGGGTAAGGCCGTGATGGGGGGAATCAGCGAAAACACGACGCTGAAGAGTGGCGCAACGGGGCAGGTGCAAGAGGAGGTCGCCAAAGCGCTTGAGCTAACCAACCGACAGCATTTTCTGCTGGCACCCGGCTGCACGATAGCGCCCGAGACGCCGACACGTAACATTGAAGCTATCAGGCGTATATTATCTTGACAGCAACTAATGCATTCGCTATACTCTCACATAATTCTCTGAAGACACACTATCTATTGCGCTCAGCTCCCACATCATATCATACAGGCATGTCCGATTGTCCATATGCATACGGTCCAGCCATAGAGCGCTAAAATGTTGTATAGTAGACGTTGACGTTGGAAGAGAAGGCTAGTATATGCCGTGAAGTGGAAGGGGACGGAGAGATGTGGAGAATGAGCAATTAGTGACCAGGGTGCAATATCCTCAATCGCAGAGGATTATCATAGAGGCACGAGTGCCGCACTTTCGGTGGTATTAGAGAGGGTCTATCGCGAGCAATGGAGCGGTATCGAACTATGAGAGCCTACTCGGCGGGTGGCGTTGTCTTTCGCCTGACTCCAATGAGTTCTCCTGAGCATGACTTCATGATCAGCCAGTACAAGCAGGAAGCCAGTACTACTACTTCTGAGTCCACAACGTACATGGAAGTAGTACTAGTGGGACGAAGCCGCGCTGGTATCTGGTCCTTACCCAAGGGTACGCCTCAGCCGGGTGAAACCATAGAGCAGGTAGCAATGCGTGAGGCACAGGAAGAAACAGGCTTGCAGGTGCATTTAATAGGATACGTTGGCAGCATCTCGTATTCTTTCGTACGGGAGCAGATACGTTACCACAAGCAAGTACGCCATTTTTTGTTAGAGGCGGTGGGTGGTGATACAGCACTCCACGATCATGAATATGATCTGGTAGAGTGGTTCCCTCTGCCTGAAGCCTGCCGCCGCCTCACCTATCAAAATGAAGTCAATATTCTCTACCAGGCTGAAGAGATACTCCAACGCTGGTTGCAGCACCAGCAACAAGAAGGGCGGCAGTAGTTGTATGCAGAAGCAAGCGCATTATTCATTCGTGCGTCGCCTGCTTTTTCCTTATAGTGGAAAAGAGGTGCTCACGCGTGCGCAAGGTACGCGCGTGATTATTACATGGGCAGCGTTTTTTGCGCTCATCTACTTAATCGGTACACTGCCAATCGTGGTAATATTACAGGTGACGTCTCTACAGAAATTTGTATTGATGCTCTTAATTGCCTTTTTCATAGGAGCCGTCATCTTTGGCTTGTTTGCCTGGTTTGTTGTGATTATGAATAACCAATCTGCTCGGGTGAGTCAGAAACTCAAAGCACAAAACGCAGCAAAGACGAGCAGCAACAGCGGAGGTAGAGATGGATCTTAGTGTTGAAGGTAAATCAGAGCGTATTCCCCCTGGCTCACATATCTGCCAGCTTTATAGTAAAGTCACCGAGATCCCGGGTGTGACCGCGCGTCTTATGCGTGTAGGCTTTTCGCTATCCGAAAAATGTCTCTTCGCCGCAGCACCCGCTCAAATTAAAGAGATCCGCGAGGAGTTTCGCAAGTTGCAGCTTGATGTCGATGAATTGATCGCTTCAGGACAACTCATACTCTATGAAGAGCGGGAGTCGTTTCTGGCGAATGGCAAGCGCTTCGATCCTTACTTTTTACTTTCGGCACACCAGACATTTATTGCTCAGGCTCTCCGAGAGGGCTGGCAGGCTGTACGTATCTCCATTGATATGACATGGTTGGCAAAAGATATCGCCACACCTGAGCAAATCCTTAAATATGAAGCCGCTTCCGATGCCGTCTTCACATTCCAAAATGCCCCCATTATCGCCTTGATGCATTATGACCATAGCAAATTGTTACCAAGCCTGGTGGTAGAGATACTTAAATTGCATCCAATTTCGGTGGTTGGAAAGTATATCAAACGCAATCCATACTATCTGAACTCAGAACAGTATATGCTCAAAATCTTACGTATCAATAAAGAGAAGGGCAACAATCCACCGTCATTGTAAAATTCCCCTGCCACATGCCTGGTGGCAGGGGTTATTCTGCAAGTGCTATATCAGGAGAAGAGATTGCCCAGGTTGACGCCACCCATATTAAGATTGTTTTGACCACCAGCCTGTTGTGCGCCTTCAGGCGTTGGCGGATGGTACGTCATAGATTGAATACCGACTCTGCCAGGACCAATAAAACGGTTGAGCGTAAGAGAGGAACCGGCCACCAGACCACCAATCGCGCCCAGGATGCCTCCACCACGCTGAGAAGTTGCAACGTTCGTCGTTTGCATCTGTACCGAGGGATCTTTCCATAACCATGCCCCTGGTTCTACATCCAGGGCCTCACCTGGGGCCAATGTCTTCTCGAACACGTTCCCATAACCGTGTAGCAGCACCATACCTTCGCTACCCTGAGCCGTAAATTGGTCTATAAATAAGCCGGTACGGCTGAAGAGAATATTTGCGGCTCCCTGCACGAAGGCGTAATTATAGTCAACGTTTCCCGTAGCCAGCAGAAATTGATGCTCACGTACTTCAACCGTCTGACCAGGCCGCAGGCGTAACGCGACAACCTGACCCACCGAGTCACGGGACAGTGCGATATTGCCCGGTCCTTGCGCCTCCGTAATAAAGACTTGCAGTCCGGCAAAGAAGCGTTTCGCTGCGCCACGCATAGACCTGAAGCCAATCTGCACACCCGGATGTTTCCAGAGGAGAATGTGATGCTCAAAGTAGATAGGCAACTGATTGCCCATCATCACATCCACTACAGGCACCAGTTCTCCATCAATCGTCATCGTCATGTCAGCTATGCGCAATGGCCCTTTAGGATTATGGTATTCAGACTTGGGTACTGTATTACCAAACATACTGTTATTCGAGTATTCTTCATACTGATTGGGTGGCACAGACGGGCCTTGGGATGGTGCACCATAAGCGGCGTTGCTTTGCGAAGGCTGTGGTACAGTATAGGCTCCCTGCGGAGTTGACGCTCCATAAGACGGAGGAGGAGGTGTTGCCTGCATTGGCGATCCACAGCTTCCACAAAACTTAATGCCATCGGCAACCTGGCTGTTACAGCGCGGACAGATCATAGCATGCTCCTTATTATCTTATTATGGACAAGACTTCCCTACTCGCAAATTACATGACAAATTACACTACTATATACGCATATATACGCAACAAGCTGCCTATTTTTGCGACCTGAAGCGTTTTGCTGGCCTGATCATAGCAGCGTTTGCGCGAATATACAAGTGGTACGGAGCATCAATAATATAATGCAATGCGCTGATATACATACAAAACCAATTAGACGAGCCAGCTTGCCCTGCTTCAATTGTCCTTCCATCCACCTTGCAAAGCTGTTCCCCATTAGCTATACTTCAACAGATTGAAAGTATGGAAACAGATGTTTCACCTCTCAATACCCAGGCTAGAGAAACCATACCCAACTCTTCATAGCTACCCGAGAGGGACGTTAACTATTATCTTGACTTCCTAGAGAATCAGTAAGGTTGCTAATTATGATACAAGGAACAGGTTCTGTAACCCAAACATTATCAATAGAAGATGTACAGCAGGTGCTGGCACAGGCGCTCGGAACATTGCAGCTCGATCACAAACGAGTACTGGTGATTATTCCCGATGGCACACGTACCGCTCCTATCCCGCTGATGTTCCGTTTACTGTATGAGCAGTTGGGAGAGCGTGTCACACGATTGGATTATCTGATCGCGCTGGGCACCCATCAGCCCATGTCGGAAGAAGCCATTACGCATCTGGTTGGTGTCTCGGCGAACGAGCGAGCACAACGTTATCCCAATGTGCAGATCTTCAATCACCGCTGGTCCGATCCGGCAGCATTGGAGACCATTGGCATCATCTCAACCCAGGAGTCCAGGCAACTCACAGAGGGTTTACTGGCGGAAGAGGTGCCAGTGACACTCAATCGCAAGATCGCGGAGTATGACCAGTTGATTGTCTGTGGTCCAGTCTTCCCGCATGAAGTCGCGGGCTTTTCCGGTGGAGCGAAGTACTTATTCCCCGGTATCGCGGGACCTGATATCATCAATTTTACGCACTGGTTGGGCGCACGCGTCACCAGTATGGACACCATTGGCGTCCCGGATACCCTGGTACGGCGTGTTATTCATCGAGCTGCACAGTTTGTATCACAGCCAATGCTTTTCCTGACAATGGTCATGAAGGGGCAAGAGTTTCATGGCCTCTACTTCGGCACCTATATTGAAGCGTTCAACCAGGCTGCTGACCTATCCGCACAGCTCAATATCTTCTTCAAGCCCCATCTGTTCCAGCGTGTCCTTTCGCAGCCGTCGACTATGTACGACGATTTGTGGACGGCGGCTAAAGCTATGTACAAAACGGAGCCGGTGATCGCTGACGGCGGTGAAGTCATTATCTATGCCCCACAAATCACAGAAGTCTCCTATACGCATGGTAAGCTCATCGATCAGGTTGGCTACCATGTACGAGACTACTTCCTCAAACAGTGGGAGCGCTTTAAAGATGTGCCTGGCAGTATTCTTGCTCATAGTACGCATGTCAAAGGCTCTGGGATGTACGATAGTACGACCGGTGTTGAGACGCCGCGCATCCTGGTGACGCTGGCAACCGGTATCTCTGAGGAGCGCTGTCGCCGCATCAATCTGGGTTACGCGGACTATCACACTATCCATCCACAAGAGTGGGCGGGGCGTGAGGATGAGGGCATCTTGTATGTACCACATGCCGGTGAAACGCTCTTTCGCTTGTCTCAACCGTGTCAAGCAGATCGTGAAAGAATATAGCGAAAATGCATTCTCCCTGGTAACTAGGGCAGGGACATGTCCCATAGGTGGGGGGGTGTCCGTCGTTTTTTGCGCTGGAGCACCTGACCGGTTGAGCAGAGGCAGGAGCAAACGGGTAGGGGCGCTCCTCGCGTGCGCCCCGGATGTGCCCGGGACGGCCTGTGGGGCGGAGGCAAGCGCCGCCCCTACCCGACCGCTACTATCTGATGGACACCAATGCCCTACTTTACGTAGCATCATTGTACCATTTTACTGTCATCAAACTAGCAAGTCTTTCAGTTTTCCCTTACTTCAGCAACAATTGTGCCGCCTGTTGTATATTAGCTAGCCAGAAAGGTAATACTATCCCCAGCACGAGCGTACCAGCAGCAGCCAGCCCCAGACCAATCCAGGTGATCCATGCAAGTTTACTGCCCGTCTCTACCGGCTCGCTCACCGGCTCAACAGGCACGACAACAGGCGTTTTCGCGATTTTAGCAAGAGGTGCTTTCACCTCCAGCGCTGTCGCAGCACCAGTAGCAACTAGAAGACCATTGACCTCATGCTTGCCATTGGGTGTAACGTTTCCTGTCGATGTGCGTCCGGGAGTTCGCGGAATACTCGGCGCGGGCGTCGTAGGTACAGCCGCTAACGCTGGTGCGCTCTCACGCTGCTCCATGAACATGGTCGCCACAAAGCGCAGATAGTAGTACATACCTAGCACACTGGCAAGTATACCAATAATAAGCAGTTCAGGATGACCACCCTGTAGGGCAGCATAGAAGATATAGTACTTGGCTGCAAAGCCTGCCATTGGCGGGAAACCTGCCAGTGAGAGCAGGAAAAAGGCCAGCAGACCCGCCAGAAACGGACAACGATACCACAGTCCCCGTAGATCGTCAGCGCTGAGTCCACTATTGTCAACGCGCTCCAGTACCGAGATAACACCAAATGCGCCCAGGTTCATAAACAGGTAACAACCCAGGTAGAACAGGATGGCCGATGCTCCCAGATGACCAGGATCACTGACAGCCACGCCGACCAGCAAATAGCCACCATGGGCAATGCTGGAGTAGGCCAGCATGCGCTTCACATTATTCTGCACTAGCGCCATGATATTACCGCCGACCATAGTCAGTACTGCCAGCGCCCAGATGACCGGGAACCACTGGTTATGCACAGGTGCCAGCACAAAACCAAAGACGCGTACAAATGCCAGCAAGGCCGCTACCTTGGTGCCCACCGACATAAAAGCTGTCACGGGAGCAGGTGCACCCTGATAGACATCAGGCGTCCAGGACTGGAAGGGCACAGCCGAGACCTTGAAGGCAAAGCCAACCGAAAGCAGTCCCATGCCGATCAGCAATAGCGTCGGTGCGTGGCCCAGCGTCTGCACAAACTGCGCGATTTTGACTAATGATGTACTGCCTGTCGCAGCATAGGTCAGAGCGATGCCATACAACAAAAAGGCTGAAGCGAACGAGCTAAGCAAGAAATACTTCATACCTGCTTCTTGCGAAGCCTTGCGCCGCTCCACAAAGCTACACAGAATGTACAGGGCCAGGGAGAACATTTCCAGACCCACAAAGACAATCAGAAAGTTCAAGGCCGCAGCCATGAGCATCATGCCCGTCATCGCAAACAGTAACAGGGCATAGTATTCGCCCTGATGCACAAGTTGCAAGCGCTTCAGATAAGCAGGCGCGAAGAACACACTCAGTCCGCCCGCCGTCAGGATCACGAGATAGGCATAGAGCGTACCCGGATCTGCGCTCACCATATAATTGAACGCTTGCAGCGGATGGTTCACCAGGAAGAGCACAATAGTCGCGGCAATAGCTGCAAGCGCACCAAGCAATGCCAGGCCGGGCAATATCACAAAGTTAGCAGGGCCAGTATGCTTTGACTTCTCTCCCGCATGCGGTAGCATCAGGTCCACTAGCATAATAATTAATGCCAGTGCCACCAGCACTATTACAGGCGCAATGGATACCCAATCCAGGGAAGTAACCTTATACGTAAATGTCATGAACGATACCTCTGGCTAAAGTGCAACTGTCCCTATCATCTAATGAACGCATTGCCCAACGTCGACATCAGGTTCGGCACCGCCGGTTCCAATATCCAGATCAATGGAGCAGGCAACACACCAATGACAAAAATCAACGCGAACAATGGCGCAACCGTCCAGAACTCGGCGAAACTGATATCCTGCAACGTACCCTTGCGTATGAGTGCACCCACTACGCCTTCTTTTTGCGTTGGTCCCTGCAAAATGCTCTGGAAGAAGCGTAACATGTACCAGGCCGCCGGTATCACCACCGCCGTACTCAGTATACCTAACAGTACGTTAGAGTGGAAGACGCCCAGCAGCGTAATAAACTCACCCACAAAGCTATTTAATCCCGGCAAGCCAAGCGACGAGAGTGACGCAATAATCATCACCGTTGACAGCACAGGCAAATTTTTCGCCAGACCACCAAAGTCACCCAGCCGTCGTGTACCAGTGCGCTCCTCCAGGAAACCAACTAGCAGGAAGAGTGCGGCAATCGTGATGCCGTGATTGACCATCTGCAACACCGAACCCTCGACACCCTGCGTATTGAACGCAAACATACCCAGTATAATGATACCGAGGTGACTGATACTGGAGTATCCCAGCAGACGTTTCAGGTCTTGCTGTACCAGGGCCATCAGCGCACAGTAGAGAATACCGACCACAGCTAACGTACTAAACAGCGGAGCCAGGTTTTGCGCGGCCAACGGGAAGAGTGGAATAACGAAGCGCAGGAAACCATAGGCACCGGTCTTCGACATCGCACCAGCCAGCAGAGCGGTAACGGGCGCAGGCGCTTCACTATATGCATCGGGCAACCAGCTATGAAATGGTACCAGTGGCACTTTCACGACAAAAGCAGCCGCGAAGGCCAGTAGCAACCATGTTTGTGCATTTGTGCCGATGGCACAGGATTTTGTCGTCGCCAGCAACGTACTCAAATCCAGTGTAAAGGCACAACCACTGCCTGCCTGCTGATGCAAATAGCCTAGCGCGATAATACCGGCTAGCATCAAGAAACTGCCCACCGATGTGTAGATCACAAACTTGAACGCGGCGTAGATGCGGCGCTTACCACCCCAGCTCCCAACCAGGAAATAAGCCGGGATCAACATCACTTCCCAGAAAATGTAAAATAGGAAGAGGTTGTAGGAGAGAAAAACGCCCAGAATGCCGCTTTCAAGCAAGAGCATGAAGGCCATGTAGTTCTTGACCTTCTTGTCGATATGGAACGAAGCTGCGACACAGATGAGTGTTAACAGCGCGGTCAGTATCACTAGCAGGAGACTAATACCATCTACGTTGAGATTATAGTTGACGCCGAGAGCGGCGATCCATGGTACATCTACGCTGAGCGATGAGGTTGTAGCAACTACGCTGGTGGCCGATGGCAAGAAGAGTAGCGCCAGAACCAGAGTTATGATAAGTTCGACCGCTGCAATACCCAGTGCTGCCCAGCGGATCGCTGCGTGACGATCATTGGGAAGGAACAACAGCACAATCGCTCCTAGCAGCGGGAAAAAGATGGTGCCTGTTAAAAACATAACCGCTACCCCCTCACCGCGTAATAAACGATAATCAGAACGACACCGAACAGGATCGCCAACGCATAATTGCGCATATATCCTGTTTGTAGCTTACGCACTCCATTGCTTGTACCGCGCAGTAGCCAGGCAATGCCACGGCTGCCGCCATCCAACACATTGCCTTCCAGGAAGCGGTTAAGCCCGCGACCTAGCCCGATGAGGGGCTTGATCAGCACAAATGAAAGCGCTTCATCAACATAATATTTATGGAGCACCAATTGATAGAATGGATTACTGCTCTCTTTATAAGCGAAGCCTTCTTTCTTACCGTAGAGACGCCAGGCCGCGAGGATACCTAGTCCGCCCAGTGCTACACTCAGGCCCGTCGAGAGCCAGGTAAGATCAAACGAAGCCTCAGGGGCATGGCTGACAGCCAGTACTGGTGCTAAGAAGTCTGCCAGCGGCGACCAGTGCGCACCAATGGGTCCGAACAGAGCAAACGAGCCAACAAGACCACCGATGACGGATAGCAGGCCCAGGATAATCAGTGGCGTCGTCATAATGGCTGGCACTTCGTAGACATCGTAGTAACCCAACCTGCCAGTACCGTGATGTCCCGTGGCATGCGCATCCTCGTCCTCTGCCAGATCTTCTTCTTCTGTGTGTACGGGAGCGGCTGAATCGCCTCGGTAGTAGCCAGTGAAGATACCGAAGAACAGTCTGAACATATAGAAGGCAGTCAAGCCAGCAGTTAACAGGCCAACAATCCAGAGTGCATAGAACCAGGGATTGCTAGTAGCGGTCGCCTGGGCCAGTAATGAGCTAAGAATATCATCCTTACTCCAGAAGCCCGCGAACGGCGGAATACCACTGATCGCCAGAGCAGCCGCCAGAAACGTCCAGGCAGTTATCGGTAAGCGTCTCCACAGACCGCCCATCTTGCGGATATCTTGCTGGCCCTCCAGGGCATGAATGACTGCGCCTGCACCCAGGAAGAGCAAAGCTTTGAAAAATGCATGCGTCACCAGATGGAAGATGCCAGCCGTATAATTATGCACGCCCTCAGCCATAAACATGTAGCCTAGCTGGCTGATCGTCGAATAGGCCAGCACACGCTTGATATCCAACTGGAAAAGCGCGATAGATGCTGCAAAGAGCGCCGTCGCTCCACCAATACCCGCCACTACGTTTAGAGCCACCGGAGCCAGCTCAAACAGTGCATGCGTACGAGCCACCAGATAGACGCCAGCCGTTACCATAGTCGCTGCGTGGATCAGTGCGCTGACGGGAGTTGGACCCTCCATAGCGTCCGGCAACCACATGTAGAGTGGCAACTGCGCCGATTTCGCCGCGCAAGCCACGAAGAGCAGCAGACAGATAGCGGTTATCGTCACACCGCCTGCTGGCAACGCGCTGGTCTGCGAAAAGACATCATTGAAGTTCAAGGTGCCATTGCCCAAAGTTTGGTAATTGGCGAAAATCAGGAAGATCGCAAGCATCAGACCGAAATCACCGATGACATTGATGACAAAGGCTTTGCGTGCCGCCGCTACCGCCGCGCGACGCTGATACCAGAACCCGATCAATAAGAAAGAGGCCAATCCAACCAATCCCCAACCGACGAGCAAGAACAAGAAATTATCGGCTGAGACCAGTAAAACCATGGCAAAGATGAAAAAGTTCAGATAGGCGAAGAAACGCCAGAAGCCCGGATCATCCTCCATGTAGCCTGCCGAGTAGATGTGGATCAGCAAGCCCACACCCGTCACCACCAGTAACATCGTGATCGAAAGTGGGTCAAGCAATTGACCAAAGCTGATCGTGAGCGGCGTGGTACTCACACCATTACTGGTAGATGACACCCAGGTATAGACCAACTGATCGCTTGAACGGCTTGCAGCAGGCGTGCCCAGCATCGAAAAGAAATTGGCGACGGCACACAGAAAGGCCAGGCCGCAAGCGCCCCAGGCGACCGTCAAGATCGTCCCACGCGAGAAGAACCTGCCCAGCAAGCTCAGGATAATAAAGCCTAGCAGGGGAAACAGGAGCACCCATAGACTTAGATTTGTCATAGCTAGCCTCGCAATATATTCATCTCGTCAACATCGATGTTGCGGCGCGAGCGGAAGATGGATACGATCAATGCCAGCCCTACGACGACCTCGGCGGCGGCAACCGTCAGGACCATAAAGACAAACATCTGTCCATCAGCGGAGTCGAGATAGCTGGATAAAGCCACA
The DNA here is from genome assembly GCA_963802635.1 of uncultured Chloroflexia bacterium. Taxonomy (GTDB): domain Bacteria; phylum Chloroflexota; class Ktedonobacteria; order Ktedonobacterales; family Ktedonobacteraceae; genus CAVTLG01. Next base: position 851,529 of record CAWDJJ010000003.1, read on the forward strand.
AACGATAAATTGACGGCATTGAGCATTAATTCAATAGACATAAAGATAATGAGCGGGTTGCGCCGGATCAGTACGCCGACGACCCCAATGCTAAACAAAAGGGCACTCATTATTAAATAGGCCGATAACGGCACTGTATGGCTCATAAGTCCTTCCTCCTAAAATGCAAAACCACTTGACATCTTCGGCATCATGCCACTAGAATAGCTTATGCCCGAAGGCGTGGAGGGCAACGCAAGATTTCTTTTTTGATCCACACGAGGATACTGCAACACTAAGCCCGTCGCCCAAAGATTAGCGCGCCGAGAATCGCTACCACGATGAGCAGGCTCGTCACCTCGAACGGGAAGAGATAGCCGTGAAAGAGCGCCAACCCAAAAGCCTGGATGTTTCCATTGGTGGCGACCATACTTTGCAAGCTCTCCGTGCCGGTGGCTTTTGCGCCCGTAGCTGACGCGCCCGTGAAAATCAGGTAGCTCAAACCACCCGCCAGTACCAGGCCCAATAGACCCGCGACCGCGCGCTGCCAGGGTATACGATCCTGGAGATCTACGCCACTCTGATCAGGCACCAGCATTGTCACCACGAAAAGGAAAAGTACCATAATAGCCCCGGCATAGATCAGGATTTGCACGACTGCAATAAACATCGCGCCCAATAGCAAATAAAACATCGCCAGCAAGAGCAGCGTCAGGATCAAACTCAAGGCACTATACACGGCATTCTTAAAGAAGATTACGCCGAGAGCAGAGGCCGTGCTGGCGATAGCCAGCACGATAAACGATACTAATTCAGGAGTCATGTCCGTTCCTTTTTATTCCTAATACCTAAAGCTTTCTTCTATCCTCATCCTGCTCCTCGTTGACCAGCAGTACCGGACGCTCCGTGCTCACATTGCCCAGACCAACGGCGGCAGCACTGGCCTGTGCTCCATCGAACAGCCGTGACTCCTGTGGAATTGGCTGTGCTGCCTCGTCTGGTGCAGGCTCATCCCATACCGCATTAGAACCCACGGTAGCCTGTCCCTGTGGTTCGAGTAGTTGTTCTTTGTGATAAACCAGATCCTCTGGATAATAAGAGGCCAGTTTATAATTTTTCTCTAGCGTGATAGCGCCGGTCGGGCAAGCTGCCTGGCAGTAGCCACAGAAGATGCAGCGCAACATATTCACGTCAAAGACCTGCGCGTAACGCTCACCGGGCGAGACACGCTTCTCCTCGGTATTCTCCTGCGCCTCGATATAAATTGCGTCAGCCGGACAGGCTCCGGCGCAGAGATAGCAACCGACACAGCGCTCCATATCATTATCATAACGGTGCAATACATGTCGTCCACGGAAGCGAGCCGGTAACTCGCGCTCTTCCTCTGGATAAGAGACGGTGGTCGGCTTTCTACCCATGTTCTTGAAGGTAGTAGCCATACCTTTGATAATATCGAAAGACATCATGAACTCCTTAGTTCGTTTAACACCAGTACCTGTAATTGAGATCCTCTACCCATCCCATGAACTTCTCTCCTGCTCGATATACCGATCTATATCAACACCTTGCCAGGTTTCTTTGCTCAACCCTTCTAACTCTAAGATACTATGAAGAGGCTTGACAACGGTTTTGGGCAGGCGTCCTCTTTTGCACCCAGGTCCGGGTAGGGGCGGCGCTTGCCTCCGCCCACGAATTACCCAGGGCGGAGGCAAGCGCCGCCCCTACCCATTTGCTTCGTCGATCCCCAACAGGTATGGTCCTCAAGAGCAAAAAATGATACCTACCCTTCATAATTTACACCTGTACCGCCTCTGCACTCTGCTCTTCCACAACAACAGCAGTAGCAACAACAGGCACAGCCGGACCTTCAAACTTCACCAGGCGTACAGAAGACGGTAGCAATTGAGCACTTTTGTCTGTTTCTTCTATGAAGCGCGTACCATCGGTAAAGCTCTTGCCACGCAGCGCGAAGAGCAATATAACGATCACAGCCAGACCAAGCAGGCCATTGACCCACCAGTACCAGTTTAGCGCGACACAGACTGCCGTGATGACGACGTTGAGCACGGCCAGCGGCAAGAGCAACTGCCAGCCCAATCGCATCAGGCGGTCATAGCGGATACGTGGCAACGTAGCGCGCAGCCAGATGAAGAGAAACAGGAACATGGCAACCTTGAGCAGGAAAAACACAATTGTCAGCACCGGGATGTTATCGGCCAGCCCAAAGACACTCCAGCCGCCCAGGAAAAGCGTCGAAGCTATGGCGCTCACCGTGATCATGTTAATATATTCAGCCATCTGATAGAGGCTCCAGCGCAGTCCGCTGTACTCGGTCAGATAGCCAGCAGTCAATTCCTGCTCGGCTTCCGGCAGATCGAAAGGTGCGCGGTTCACTTCGGCCACGCCCGCAATCAGATAAATCACAAAACCGAGCGGCTGCGCGAACAAGAACCAGATATGCTGGCTTAATTGCGCCTGCACAATACCTACCATACTCAGTGTACCGGCCCACATCAGCGTCCCACTGAGCGCCAGTCCCAGGCTTGTCTCATAAGAGACCATCTGGGCCGCGCTACGCAGTGAGCCAAGCAGCGAGTAACGGTTGCCCGAAGCCCAACCACCCAGCACAATACCATAGACTGCAAGTGACGACATAGCCAGTATCCACAGGATACCCACATTGACATCGCCAATAAACGGGTCCCAGGGACTATGCACATTGGGCTTGCCGCTCCAGTTATTGCCAATCGGCACAACAGCAAAGGCACACAACGCAACAATAACCGAGATTATGGGAGCCACCAGATAGATAGCTTTCTTCGCTTGTGCCGGGATAATTTGCTCCTTGAAGGCCATCTTCAAACCGTCGGCGAGTGGCTGCAATAAACCCCATGGACCCGTGCAATTCGGACCCAGGCGACCCTGCATCCTGGCAATGACGACGCGCTCAATTAACGTCATATAAGCGAAAGCGGTCAACAACGCGACAATGATAATAGCGCTTTTAATGATATCCGCGACGAGCGGAATATTGAGAAACTCAAGCACGAGCCACCTCCTGCTCTGCTGTGCGCACACCCTGTTGGCCCAGATCCTCCCAGGTAAGACCGGCATAGAAAGGATTGCTCTCGGCGATCTCTCGCAAGATATCCTGCGGACTGCTGTAGTTCCAACGCAATCCCATATAGCGCACCAGGGTCATCAAGATCTCCCAGTCGGCCCTCGTACCGGGTAATGGACGTAGCGCCCGCCGGATCGCCTGAACATGATGATCAACATTGGTCATACTGCCATCTTTCTCCGCGAACGTCACGGCTGGCAGCACAACATCGGCCTGCTGGGCTGTCTCGGTCAGCAGAATGTCCTGCACAATAACGAAATCCAGTGTTGACGGCAACGTGGTCCCGGCTAGATGGCGAACGGGATTCGCGCCCATGACATACAATGCTTTAATCTGCGGACTACTTACTATTTCGGCGTAGGGCATCCCAATTTCGGCAGCAGCCCGATAACCAGGCAGTGTATCTGGGAGCAACCCCATGTCGCGTGCACCAAGCGAGTTGGCATCCTCGAAGAGTGGACCAACGCCCGCGCCAGGACGTCCAACATTGTCGCTGACTAGCGCCAGAGCATGTAGATCAGGCGCTAGGTCTGCGCTACCTGGCTCTAGTGTAGCCATCTCATCATAAAGTATAATAGCCCCTCGCGCAGCGATAAGCTCGTCGGCCAGGCTCTGTAGCTGATTTGTCACGCGTGCCCCAAAGCTGTCTGCAGACGCGCGGATCGTCTGGTCCTCGCTCTGTATCTTTGAGCGGATATCTTCGTAACCATCAACCTTTGCCGCAGCATTGTTCAATGCCTGCTTGAGCAACACCTTGGCAGCCGCACCGGCAGCATTTTCAGGGATGGTGATTTTAAGTGCCGCCAGGCGATCCAGCTCGGTGGGGCCTGAGTTGACGATAAAGATTTTTGCACCTTGCTTCAACGCCTTCTTGATACGCAGGTTAAGAATGGGTTGGCACGTATAAGGATCGGAAGCAACCAGGACGATGTGTGAAGCTTTCTCAATGTCGACGATACTATTTGTCATCATCCAGGGCTTGCCTGTGAAGCGATCTCGTGGACCAGGGAAAGAGCCGTGATGGTGATCAACGTTCGGTGTGCCAATGACTTCGCGCAGGAACTTCTGGAAGAGATAGGTTTCTTCATTCGTGGTGCGCGTTGAGCCGATGCCTGCTACTGCTTGCGCGCCGTGTTTGGCAATAATATCCCTCAGGCGGGTCGATATGTAGGAAAACGCTTCGTCCCAGCCTGCTTCAACGAGATTACCGTTGCGCCGGATAAGTGGTGTGCGCAAACGTTGCGGACTATTGACGAAATCAAAGCCCCAACGTCCCCGATTACACAGCCAACCATCATCAATCTCGTCGTTATTGCGTGACATCAAGCGCATAATTTTGTCCACGCGCACATCTACACGCGCATTACAACCAACGCTACAATTATTGCAGACACTGGGTACGCTTCTTTAACTCCCACGGACGCGCCTTGAAGCGGTAGGCTGGACGCGGTTAAGGCCCCAACCGGGCAGATTTCAACGGTGTTGCCGGAGAATATGGAGTCGAAGGCATGATCGGGAGCCGTGCCAACCTCCATGCGATAGCCGCGTGAGATCATGACGAGTCCGTTATCCATAGATATTTCAGAGCTAAAACGCGTGCAGCGCTGGCAGAGAATGCAACGTTCACGGTCCAACATGATATCTTTGCTCACTGGAACAGGCTTGGGATAATGGCGTTTATGCAGATCGAAACGCGTCCCGCCGGGACCGTGACGCAGCGTGAAGTCTTGCAAATCACACTCACCAGCCTTATCACAGATCGGACAATCGAGCGGATGATTGATCAGTAAAAACTCCAGGGTGCCGCGCCGCGCCTTCAGTACCTTCTCGGTGTCTGTATGCACGACCATCCCCTCGGCGACAGGTGTGGTACAGGCTGTCTGCGGTGGCTTCGGCATCTTCTCTATCTCGACAAAGCACATACGGCAAGCGCCTAACGGAGGCATCTTCTGATGATAGCAATAAATCGGAACCTCTATGTCCGCCTGCTTTGCCGCCGCCCACACCAGCGTTCCCGGTGGAACGCGCGACAGGATTACCGTCGATGGTGAGGTGCACAAGTTCATCTTTTTTCTCTTCTGGCATCGGAATTTCCTCTCAACTCGGCTGCATACAGAGCATATGACGCGCTAGCGTCCTCGCCGAATGGTCTATCAATAACGTTCTCTGTTCTAACGGATAGCGGCCTGGAGCGCTGCAGCTTCTGGCTTGTGCTGCTGATGGCCTGATCCTACCATACAATGCCCATGTTGGACATGATACACGAACTCATCAAAGAATAGCCTGACACCGCTCGTAATCGAACTGGTAGCAGCATCACCCAACGGACAGAACGATTTCCCGCTGATGTTATCACAAATATCTCGCAGCAGGTCGATATCCTTCCGCGTGCCGTGTCCATGCTCAAGACGTTCCAGGATCTCGGTGAGCCAGTAGGTGCCCTCACGGCAAGGCGTGCACTTACCACATGACTCGTCGCGATAAAACTCAGTCATGCGCAGAATGGCTGCCACAATACATGTGTCCTCGTCAAGAATAATCATACCGCCAGAGGCAAGCATCGAACCGGCAGCAGCCACAGCTTCAAAGTCCAGCGGAGTATCGACTTTGTCTGGAGCCAGTATGGGAGCGGAAGAGCCGCCCGGAATAATCGCTTTGAGTTGCTTGTCGCCCAGGATGCCACCGCCATAGTTTTCATTGTAGATCAGCGTGCGCATCGGCGTGCCCAACGGTAATTCGTAGACGCCAGGCTGCTTGACGTGTCCACTCAGACAGAAGAGGCGCGTGCCCTTACTCTTCTCGGTCCCCAAAGCGGCAAATTGCTCGACTCCAGCAGTCAGCAACGGCGGGATAGTAGCGAGTGTCTCGCAGTTATTGATCACGGTAGGGCCGCCATAGACGCCTATCGCCGCCGGAAACGGTGGCTTGAGGCGTGGGTAGCCGCGCTTACCCTCCAACGACTCCATCAAGGCGCTCTCTTCGCCGCAGATGTAAGCTCCTGCACCGCGATGCACAATGATGTCCAGGCTGAAATCAGTACCAAGGATATTCTGACCAATAAAGCCCGCATCATAAGCTTCCTGCACGGCCTTCTCGACCTGTCGTCCCGCCTTTGCCAGTTCGCCACGCACATAGATGAAGGCGGTATGCACATTACAGGCATAGCTGGTGATAATGACCCCTTCCACCAGACGGTGCGGAATCTGCTCCATCAACTGACGGTCTTTGCAGGTGCCAGGCTCACTCTCGTCACAGTTACAGCAGAGATAGCGCGGCTTATCGTTTTTCGCGAGAAAGCTCCACTTCATTCCCGTGGGGAAACCGGCCCCACCGCGTCCACGTAGACCCGACGCTTTCATCAAATCTATAAAGGCGTCAGGCTGATATTCATGCAGTACTTTCTCTAATGCTGCATAGCCGCCATACTGACGATAGACATCAATTGCATCTATACCAGGAACATCGATATCCTTTGTAACAAATAATTCTGGCATATATATAATTCCTTTTGATAACTACTCAGGTGAAGTCACTTTTCAGGAAGCGTGGAAGCTCACGTAGGACCGGGCGAAGACCTTGACGGACGTTTTCTCTGTGCCTCTTCTGCCACTTTTCATTCAGTGAGCATCACCTTCTTTTTCACTTTAGCTTCTCCTTCTTTCAATGATATTGACTGCAAGCGGTTATTCCTATGTGGACCGACCTGAGTAGTTACTCCTTTTGTTAGGTATCGTAGCTATTGTATGAGCTACGCTAGCGGTGTATCTCGGATCTGGTCTCGGATTTTCGCGTATCCAGTTCTTTATCTAACGCATCTACGAGCGCATCAGCACTCTCGAAGGTCACATTCTCTACGAACTCGTCATTCACCTGTAAAACCGGCGCAGTACTACAAGAAGCCAGACATTCAGCCGTCATCAAGGTATAGCGACCATCAGCCGTCGTCTCGCCGCGCTTGACGCCCAGACGCTGCTCCAGGTGCTCTACCAGGGCATCGCAGTTGCGCAGATAGCAGGAGATGCTATTGCATACTTTGATCACCTTCTGTCCCTGCGGATGCTGGTAGTACATCGTGTAGAAAGTAGCCACGCTCTCTACATCACTGACAGTCAAATTGATGGCTTCTGCGACTGCCTGTAAGCCTTCGGGCGTAATATAGCCTTCTTCTTGCTGCGCAATATGCAGCGCAGGCATAACAGCCGAGCGGGCTACAGGATAGCGCGCAGCCAGGTCACGCATGCGCTGTTTGGCCTGTTCTGAAATCATCGATCAACCTCTCCTAGCACGATATCAATACTCCCGATGCCCGCTACGACGTCTGACAGAAAACCGCCTTCGATCATGCGCGGCAATACTTGCAAGTTAGCGAATGAGCCACCGCGTACGTGCATACGATAGGGTTTGGCGCTACCATCGCTGACAATATAGTAAGCAAGTTCGCCCTTGGGCGACTCGGTACGTACGAAGACCTCACCTTTCGGTGGACGATAGCCCTCGGTAAAGAGCTTGAAGTGATGGATAAGTGCTTCCATGCTGCCGGTGATCTGCCACTTTGGCGGCGGAGTGATCTTAGGATTGTTGACGCGATGCGCCCCAGTCGGCAAACCCTCAAGCGCTTGATTGACAATCCTGAGACTCTGCTCCATCTCCAGCATACGTACCAGATAGCGATCAAAAACGTCGCCGTTCGAGCCTACGGGAATATCAAAGTCAAAGCGCTCATAGCCGCTGTAAGGGAACACTTTGCGCAGATCCCACACCACACCACTCCCGCGCAAGACCGGACCGGTCGCGCCATACGCGATGGCATCTTCCTGGCTCAGAATAGAAACGCCCCTGGTGCGCTCAAGCCACAACTGGTTGTTGGTCAGCAGATCGTGATATTCCTGTAAGCGCTGCGGGAAAACATCGGTGAACTTGCGCACCTGCTCATCGAAGTGTGGTGGTAGATCAGCCTGTAATCCGCCAGGACAGATATAGCTGGTCATCATACGCACGCCAGAAACATACTCAAACACATCCAGGATCTGTTCACGTTCACGAAAGCAGTACAGGAACATGCTCTGCGCGCCCAGGTCGAGCGCATGCGTCCCTAACCAGACAAGGTGACTGGCGATACGCTGCAACTCTGCCAGGATAACTCGCGTATATTTGATCTTATCGTTGATCTCGTCTTCGATCCCCAGCAAGCGCTCAACGGCCAGTGCGTAGCCCAGGTTATTGCTGAGTGGGGCCAGGTAATCCATGCGATCAGTCAGTACCAGCGCCTGATGATACGTCTTCGCTTCGGCTGTCTTCTCGATACCGGTATGCAGAAAACCAATATCGGGTACGGCCTTAATAACCGTTTCACCTTCAATCGTCAGGAGGAGACGCAGTACGCCATGGGTGCTTGGATGCTGTGGTCCCATGTTGATAGTCATCGTATCAGAGCGCTGCCCATCCTCCGGCGGCTGACCCTCCTCAACGCTATAGCTATGTTCTATCTCTTGCTGTTGCATACGTTATCCCTCATTCTCTCTGGGCCGACCTGGCGTTCCTGGTTCCTGGTTCGGGTTCACTTTGCTGCGACTTTCATTGAGTTCACGGCCCTCCGGCGTACGCAAAGTCTGCTGATAATATTTGCCTACACCAGGATCAGTGTCGTAGGGAACCTGGCCGCCCCAGTGCGGCTCGGGCAAATCAAAGCCGGAGAGAGGATAGTCCTTACGCAAAGGATGGGTCGTCCAATCACTCGGCATAAGAAGACGGCGCAGATCGGGATGTCCGCTAAATACAATGCCGAAAAGGTCGTATACCTCGCGTTCGTACCAGTTTGCCCCCATCCATACTCCTGTCACACTAGGCACAGTTGGATATTCTTCTCTGCGCTGCCCCACACGCACTTTGAGACGTAAGTATGTCTGGTGTGGAATGGAGAGAAGTTGATAGACGACATCAAAACGTGGTACACGCTCCAGCCAGTCAACCGCCGTAACGGTCTCGAGGAAGTTGTATTGCAGATACTTTTTGAGATAAGAGCAAACTTCGACCAGATTCTCTACATTGAGAATAAGTGTCTGTTCATCACGAAACTCGACCGTCTCAACGACTGCCTGTGGGAACTTGCTCCGCACGGTTTCGACCGTCGATGCTGCTGTTATGGACATACTATTATTACGTTCCTTCATTGAGCCCAGAGGATATCCCTCCAGCAGTAACTCACGTTATCATTAAAAGAAAGACATCAAGGGCACCCCAAGGAGGTGCCCCACATGCACAGATATCCTGTTGCTAATTATGCTTCGTCGCCAACTGGACCAACCAGCTTTAAACCGCTGGCCTTCAAGGGATCGGGTGGATTAGGAACGCCTTCGCGAATTTTGCGCTGGAGTTCGTTGAAGCCGAATAACAACATATCAGGCGTCGGTGGGCAACCAGGGATAAAGACATCGACTGGCACAATCTTGTCCACTCCTTGCACTATCGCATAGTTGTTGAAGACGCCTCCGCAGGAGGCACAGGCTCCCATCGAGATGACCCATTTCGGCTCTGGCATCTGATCATAGATCTGACGCAACACCGGAGCCATTTTGATGGAGCAACGACCGGCTACGATCATCAGATCTGCCTGGCGTGGTGAGGCGCGATAGACTTCTGCTCCAAAACGCGAAATGTCAAAGCGGTCGCCGCTGGTTGACATCATTTCAATGGCGCAACACGCCAGCCCAAACAACGCGGGCCACAACGAGGAGCTACGTCCCCAACCAATCAACTTGTTAACCTGGGTAGTCAAGATTCCCAATTCAGCATCTTTTTGATGCACAGACAGCTCACGAGGCAAGCGCGGAGTCTGAGTATTCGAATACGTCTGTACCGGCTCCCAGGGATTTTTTACTCCCATGTGAATGCTCCCTTCCGCCAGACATAGAGATACCCCACCGCCAGAACGAGCAGAAAGGTGAGCAACTCAAAGAGTCCAAACGCCCCCAATTGGTGCAACAAAACGGCGAGAGGATAAAAAGAGACAATTTCGATATCAAAAGCGATAAAAAGCATACCGGTCAAAAGATACTTGACAGGGAAACGCCGCTGGGGCGCTTCGATTTCTTGAATACCGCATTCATAGGGGGCAAGCTTCTCCGGCGTAGGCTTTTTAGGGCCAATGATTGCAGTCACGGCCATTACGACGATGCCGAAGAGGACTGCCAGAGCAACCAGGATAAAAACAGGGAGTGTATTTCCCATATGAGCGGAACCCTTCATTTCTTTATAAAATAGACATGCAAAGACAGGCACCAAGCTAGTGTTCAAAGTACACTTCCTCGTCGGATATCGTAGCATAGAGCAGGTGTTAAAGTCAAATTAGAAGCACGGAATCTGCACACAGTCGCTACATAGAGATATCGTATGTATACATTAACCATCTACAATCAGGATAGATGAGGTTTCGCGCTGACCCATCTAGCAGTCACGCTGTAAAATATGCATAAGATCTATTCATCCAAATAAAGAATGAGTATGGTGCTATTTTTATGGATGTGTGATCCCAATTTTTGGCGTTTCATACATCATGCACATACCTTTTAACTGGCAAATCAGCAGAAGGAGCAGATATGGCTCAGAAACAAAAACTTCAGGCAGCAGCCATCCCTGAGGTACAGCAGAGCGCGACACAAACAACGCTACCGGCAAGTACGCCAGCCGCAGCGCGAGCAATCCAACCAGATATCCAGCCACACTATCCAGAGTGGCCGACCTCGAAACCCGGTCCATGTGTGAAGCTGCCACCTCCCGGTATGCGTCCTGTCAATGCGTTCCGTTCCGAGCAGGTTGCTGAGATTGGTTACAATCAGGCTGCAGGCGAGCCTGGCAACGACCGTTCACTCTACTCACAGTCTGCCGATAAGCTTAGCCAGCCAGCAACGGCGCAGGATGCCTTAGGGAAGTACAAGCAGCGTCTGTAGGCTGCTTTTCAAAACGCCTTTTGCCTGTCTCTCGCCCTTGAGTGTGACAAAGTGACACTCGTTGGGAGGAGGAGTCGATGATCAATGTGCTGAATCTGGCGGAGCAGGATACGCGATTGCAGAAGGCTTCACTCTTCCCCCTTTACGGAAAGAGTTCGGGATATTGCACTTTCGTAATTTCTACGCCAAGTTCCGCTACCTCGCAATTGTTCCCATACGGGCTTTCTTTCAACGCTTGATACAGATTCTGAACACGAGGAAAATACCGACTTGAGCGAGGGTCCTGGATCAGGCTTAAACCATCCTCCGTATAGGCCAGGGCCATAGGGTAGCGTCCCTCATAAAAGTAGGCTTCTGCTTGTCGAATGGCTGTGGATACGTGACGTAACGTATTGAGAGATTTTGTCTGCTCTGTTGCTAGATCATACTCTCTGCATGCATCCTTGGGAAAACGGATGAAGGGAGACGCCACCAGCGTATTCCCGCGATCAAGATGATATCTCTCTTCATCCAAGATGGTACTATCATCGCCACCTTTTCCGATCTCGTTGCTAGCTCGGTCTACGAGCTTCAATGCCGTCGTGAGTTCCTGTTGATTCCGCGCCACATGCCCATAGACATCTCCTGCGATGAGCCAGACAAGGGCCTTTCTCTGGGATGAGAGGTTCGTTTCAAAGGCTCTGATCGCCTCAAAATCAGCTACCGCCAACTGAAAATCTTGGGTTGCTAGCTCAAAATGAACCAGACCGGCCTTGATCATGCCTCGGGATAAGTATGCATTTCCCCTCTGTCTGAGTGCATAGGCCCATGTTTCATGCAGCTTGTTTGTTGCTGCGATCAAGATGACATTGCTCAGCAACTGAATGGTTACATCAAACTGGCTACACTCATAAGCAATGTAAGCCAACTCTATCTCGTATTCGCAGAGCAGAAAAATCAGGTTTCGTTTTTCCGAGGCTCTTTTGCTTTGGGTCTCGTTGTTGAGATTGTTGATGCGACGTTTGATATCGGGTATGATCTCGTGCAATAGACCTGTTTTGAAGATGCCACGGTACTCTTGCAAAGCGAGGCGATATTCTTCAATGTCTACAGGCTCCCATTTGACTGCCCCAAACATCGCCGAGTCCTGACGAGGGAGGTTTTCTAAGGGTTTGAGGCCAAAGAGCAACGGAGGAATGTCCAGCAATATGGCGAGTATCCACCGTCTTTTCTCGTCCGCAGGCACCATGTTCTGATTTTCCATCATGTATATCCAACTCGTCGCGATTAAGGACCCATCATCAGAAGCATCTCTCTTCAGTGCCTTGCTATAGGACAATACCAAGTCTGCTACCGACCACCCCTTTTGCAGCCGATAATACTGTAAAATCGCCCCATAATTTGGTTTCCCGTTCTTCTCGTTCTCCAGAAGAGCAAGGAGTTCATCTCTTGATAAACTCAGTGAGCATTTCATTTTCTTCAAGCCTGTCCGTGCCATAGCTATCTTCCCTTCCCTTGAGACATACTTTTCTACTCTCTTGAGCGGAGAGTGTCTGTGTAGAGTATCCCAGAGTGATCAGCGTTCTTTTATAAGTCAAACAGAGAAAAAACACGAAGCACTTATATTGATGCTGATAGGAAGTTGCTACAATCACGGTCAGAGGGTAATGAAGAAAAAGAAGATGGGCGATCCGAATGCACCTCTTGTTTTGCTTCCTTCCCTTTAGTATGCCATTACTTCCCAGAGCGTGTCAAAAGAGCAAATAGCATGCCATACCATGCCTCGCGACATATTGCTTTTTGCCGCTCCACAGGCTATACTAAGGGGGCGGAAAATGCTGCTTTTCCCCCTTGAGGGATTGTAACGCAGAGCTAGCAATGGTAGAATTAAAAGGATTAGAGTGAAAAAGGAGCATTTCCCGCTAGAGGGATTGCAACTAATCTAAGATTGTATTCACACACGCGGCCACGGTTGGGTGAAAAAGGAGCATTTCCCGCTAGAGGGATTGCAATATCTCCTCGGCCAGTATCGCGCTTATGGCTGTTTCGTGAAAAAGGAGAATTTCCCAATAGAGGGATTGCAACGGGAATGGAACGTTGTTTGCCTGCTCCAAGGCCACGTGAAAATGGGACCTTTCCCCGCTTGCGGGTTTGTAACATACCATCGTACTTGATGCGGTCTAACGCCTTGCGGTGAAAAAGGCTCTTTTCCCTGTTTGCAGGATTGCAGTATAATGAAAAGGCCATGTGGAACCGTTAAAATTGTCAGTAAAAAAGGCGAAATTCCCGATTTTGGGATTGCAACACAAAATGGCAATAGCGATGCCAATGTCAATTGCACGTGAAAAAGGAAAATTGCCCGATTTTGGGATTGCAACGCGACAATGCCAGCCTCGATGAGCCTGGCTGCTCTGCTGTGAAAAAGGAGAAATTCCCGATAGAGGGATTGCAACATATATCCATGTGTTATCTGGTCTTTGAGCCAGGAAAGGTGAAAAAGGAGTTTTTCCCGCAAGCGGGTTTGCAACCCGCAACAGTCGCATCCAGTGCAAACGAAATGATTAAGTGGAAAAGGGGCATTTCCCGCTTGCGGGATTGCAACACATCAATATGTGCAAGGTACACAGGACCGGCCCCTGGTGAAAAAGGCGCTTTGCCCGATTGAGGGATTGCAACTTCCCATTCTTCAATTGTTTTCCGCCAGGATATTGTTGTGAAAAAGGCGCTTTGCCCGATTGAGGGATTGCAACTAGGCGTTCTCTTGCGACGGCATGTACACGCGTTCAACGTGAAAAAGGCGCTTTGCCCGATTGAGGGATTGCAACCGATCAAGCGCTTTGCCGGAGGTGGTCACGTCTCTGGTCCAGCGTGAGGTCTTCACGTCGAGGCCATACCATTGACCGATGAACATGCAGAAAAGACAAAATCGTGATTGTTTCCGTGTGACGTGCAAAAAACGCATGAGGAAACGGACGCGATAAATCGGGTCCCTACTCACACACGCGATAAATCGCGGTAAAGCGTTATCATCTCTTTAATGACATGGAAGATAGAAGATTTGCGGACTTGAAAACAGACCTTCAACGGCGATCATCGTCCCCTCAGGCAATTTATTGCCCGAAAAGTAGGGGCCAGATTTATCGCGCCCGTCCTGCCCCTTCTACAGAATTTATCACCTCATCAACCACCCCGCCCTGCCCGTGCTCCATCTCTCCCCGCTGAGACAGGACATGCTAAAAAATAAACGGTGATAACTGCGGCGTGAGATGTATGACGGACATGAGGAAACGGACGCGATAAATCGGGTCCCTACTCACACACGCGATGAATCGCGGTAAAGCGTTATCATCCCTGTCATGACGTGGAAGATAGAAGATTTGCTAACTTGAAAACAGACCCGCAACGGCGATCATCGTCCCCTCAGGCAATGAATCGCATATGTCCGTCGTGTATCCTGCTTATCCAGATCAATCATGTTGATCATCATACCATCTCTATTCTCCATCTCGCTGTAATATGTAATGTTGTAATATTTGTGTCCTCAATCGGCATGAGAAGCCATATCGCAAATATTACATCTATTTTTCACTGTAAAGTTTTATCACTTTTACTAAATATATTATTTATATTAATATAATATAAATAATATATTTATCATTAATATTACATTACACGGAGGTATTACAATGCTCCTGACTCACTGTGCTTCTGTCTTCGCATCTATCCTATCTACCCAACTATTACAACATTACACTATTACATTACATGGAGGTGTCACCAACTTCCTGGCAACAGAAGGACGTCATCCAAAGCCGCGATCTCAATAGTCTTGCATTTCAGGTGCAGCAGCGTTGCCATCTGCTCAACTAATGGTCACGAAAGGTCAGCAAGCTGGCGTATAATAAGACCGGCAGTGCCGCTGTACGAGTAACGAGTGATGCCCATTGTTACTCATAATTGGGCCATACGTATACACACAAAGATAGAGCAATGGAGAAACACTCACTACTTCTCGCATGACCCCTGCATTATCAATTTCATTGAGGAGCAAACATGGACAACAATAAAACCGCGCGTAAGTGGTCAGATGTGTATGGGCTAAATGTTACCGTTCCCAGCGAGGGGAAAACGCTGGGTCAGGTTGAAGATTTTTACTTCCAGGAAGGTACGAATGCTATCTATGCACTGAGCGTGAGAACGCGCTTACATGGGGATTTCTCTTTGCCGGTAAGTGGTATTAAGAGCATTGAGGCAGAGCGTATCACTTTACCTAACGCGCAAATGTTGCTACGCGCTACCCCGCCATTTACTCGCGGCACGAGCCTGCTGGAGCGTAAGGTCGTCGGTGAAGATGGCAACGAGCTGGGAACCATCATAAATGTGCTACTGAGTAATGATTCACCCAGTACGTTGCGCGTCGTTGGATATGAAGTCACCCGTGGCAACTCTAACCACGCTCGCATTTTTACCGCAGACGGCGTTGCACACTACAATGACGATGACAATACTGTGATGGTCTATGATCACACTGCCAGAAGTCTGCGCTAGAAGAAAAAGAAGAGCTATCTCTCCTCTATGCTTCGTACCATGGGACAATCATCCCTCGGCCCAGCGTATGGCTGAAGAGATTGAAGCCCAGCAATGCAGGTGTAGCATTCTTGTCGAGACCAAGTGACGCAACGTCAACGGCATGCACAACAATGTGGTAGCGATGTTTCCCGTGACCAGAGGGTGGCGCAGCACCGATATAGCGGGCCAGTCCACCATCGTTGCGGAGCTGGAATGCGCCCTGCGGAAGACCCGAGCCGCTCTCATCCCCGGCCCCACGGGGAAGCTCGGTTATGTTCGCAGAGATGTCTACGACTGCCCAGTGCCAGAAGCCGCTAGCAGTGGGTGCGTCAGGATCGTACATCGTCACGGCAAAGCTTTTCGTGCCCTCTGGAAATCCACGCCATGACAACTGAGGCGAAATATCCTCACCGCCTGCGCCGAAGATACCGCTAACCTGCGGCTGAGACAGCTTCTTGCCATCTTGCACATCGTTGCTCGTTACCTCAAATGAGGCCACCTGCGGCAAGTTTGCATAAGGGTTATACGTCATGTAAAATTTCCTTTCTAAAATAGGAAACGGGGTAGGGGCGGAGCTGGCCTCCGCCCCAGGGCGCACGCGAGGTGACGCCCCTACCCGACATTCAGACGTTCGAACGTAAGCGCATAGCTTCCGCCTCTGCTTCGTGAGCCTCTCTACGGCGGTGTAATTTCTTCAGCGCTTCCGCTTTGCGCTGCCAGTTATCGGGATCGCGGGGATCAGCATTAATCGCCTTTTCTGCCGCTAGTAGTGCCTCGTCATAACGTTGTAACTGCTTGAGGACCAGCGACTGATTGTGCAGGGCTGATACCATGTTAGGATTGAGACGTGTAGCCTGTTTATATGCGTCAAGGGCCAGATTATAGTCACCCAGGTGATAAAGGGCATTGCCTTTGCCGTTCCAGGCGGCTGACACGTTGGGATTGATTTTTAATGCTCGGTTGTAGGCGTCGAGAGCCGGTCCATAGCGCTCTAGCTGACAGAGTGTGCTGGCCTTCCCATTCCAGGCTGGCGTATAGCGTGGATCAATTTTCAATGCCGCATCATACGAGTCAAGCGCCTTAGCATAGCGATTCATATCTGTCAGCACAATCGCACGGTGCTCCCATGCTTTCACAAAGCGTGGATCATAACCAAGCGCCCGATCATAGGCATCTAATGCACCCTGCAAGTTGTTCTGCTGCACGAGGACTTCACCGATACCGAACCACGCAGGCGCATATCTATTGTGACGACTCAGCGCTTCCTGATAGGCATTCATTGCTTCATTGAAGCGCCTCATCTCGCTCAGCACCATGCCTTTGCCGTTCCAATAGACGACTACGTTGCGGTCTAACTTCAATGCTTCATCAAAGGCACGCAGTGCTTCCGAGTAGCGTTTCAATTGCCGCAAGACCAGGCCTTTATTGCCCCAGGCCTGAGCCTGGTACGGATCAAAGTGGAGCGCGAACTCAAAGGCCGCTAATGCTTGCTTTGGCTGTCCCAGAGCATTCAAGACGGCACCTTTGCCATTCCACGCGTTGGCGTTATCTTTTTCCAGGGCGATTGCACGCTCGAATGCGTCAAGTGCTTCCTGGTTACGGTGCAGGATGCTGAGCGCGGTGCCTTTGCCTGTAAGGGCAGTAACCAGATGAGGATCTAGCATTAATGCGCGTTCAAAAGAACTCAGGGCGTCTTTATGTTGTCCGTTAAGTGCCTGGGCCAGACCACGACCCTGCCAGGCAAGCGCGTTCTGATCGTCGCTCTGTAGTGCGCGATCATAGGACGTGATGGCATCCTTGAGTCGCCGATTCGTGTAAAGTCGGTATGCTTCCTGTAAATGTGGATTGCCTGCGGCTCGTTTCTGTGCTGGTATGCTGCTCGTAGTTGTCGTTAGTGGTAACGTGCCGCTGATGCGCTGTTGTTCGACATGTCGCAGTATCTGGGCCACATCCTGGACGTTGGCTGGTCGCTGTGTCGCATTCATCTCCAACATATCTCGGAGTAGTTGCTCTAATTCTTGTGGGACCACGGGGTTTAATTGCGACGCTGGCCGGAAGAAGAATGGCTGCTCGCTGGGATCGACTCCGGTGAGCAGACAATGCAGTAAGGCCCCCAGACTGTAGATATCGGAGCGCGGAGTACTTTGCGCCTTCCCATATTGTTCAGGAGCTGCATAACCAGGCGAACCGAGCGCAACTGTATCATGCGATTGGCCGGGCTTGAAGACGCGGGCGATACCAAAGTCTATCAGATAGATATGCCCACTTTCACTGATCATGACGTTTGAGGGTTTGAGATCACGGAAGATGATCGGTGGTTGATGACTGTGCAGATAGCTCAGCACGTCGCAGAGCTGCTTGCCCCAATCGAGCACTTGGTCCAGGGACAAGGCATCTCCCCCGGCTTTCGCCAGATAATCTTCCAGCGTTTGCCCTTCGATGAAATCCATAACGAGATAGGAGCGTTCACCCTCTGTGAAGTGGTCATAGATGCGAGGTAAATTTGGGTGGAGCATATCTGCCAGGAGATGTGACTCCCGCTCAAATGCAGCTTCCGCTTCCTGTATCTGGCTAGCTGAAAGGCCGGTCCGACTCATCTCTTTAATGGCGATGGGGCGGTTATTGAAGCGCGTATCGCTGGCTTTATAGACAGCGCCCATCCCACCCTGACCTATGCGCGTCTCCAATTGATAACGCCCACTCAGCAGGGTTTGCTCGGGTAATGTACCCGTTATGTGTGTAAATGGCAGTGGTGCAGCGCAATACTGACAGAAGCGCGCCGTCGTTGTATTGGCTGCTCCACAATTATCACAAAACTGCTCCTGCGTTGTCATCAAACTTACATTTCCTTACATTCATATTGCCTTGCATTCAGATGAGAAATGTGCCGGAGCACATTTCTCGCCACGAAAGTTGCTGATCCGTCTGGCTGACTGCGTAGCAGTAGCTGCGACAGCAGCGTTGCCAGATGGAATAAGAACGCGTTTCTGAATGCTTATGGGTATCAGACGTGTATGTTGTATAAGCTACAATAGTGGCATTTCCACATTTCTATGAATATTTCTCGTTCCCGGTCTCAGTTTGAGGATACTTCACATATCATAGCACATCCTGGCATGTACTGCGTTTCTTCATGTTGGATGCCTGTCCGTATCTACAATGCGCCAGAGACGGAGCCACTCCTCTATACTCAGTGTCTCTGCTCGGCGGCTAGCATCGATATGCGCGGCTGCCAGCCATGAGCGTATATCCTCGTTCTTCTGGTGCAGACCACGGGTGAGCGCGTTGTGCACTTGCTTGCGCTTCTCAGAGAAACCTGCCTGCACGACGCGAAAGAAACGATCACGCTCCGCAGGTAAGAGTGGTGCCTGTGCATTTACCTCAACACACACTATCGCAGAATCAACCTTCGGAGCTGGATAAAACGCCCGAGCTGGCACACGCGCAACAATGCGTGGTTGTCCGTAAAATTGTATACTTATAGCCAGCAAGCTGAGATCGCCAGGATCTGCAATAATACGTTGCGCTACCTCCAGTTGTACCATGACTACCAGCAAACGAGGTGGGTTTGCGCTCTCCAAGAAATGCCGAAAGGTGGGCGCAGTAATATAATAAGGCAGGTTGGCAACTAGTTTATATGGTTGTTGACCGAATACTTCTACTGGGTCGAGAAAGAGTAGGTTGCGTGCCACCAATTCTACATTTGCGTACTTGCCGATTGTCTGTGTCAGCAGTGCAAGCATATCACGTTCTAGCTCAACTGCTACGACACGGCGAGCGTATTGCGCTAACTCGCGTGTCAGAACGCCAGTTCCTGCGCCAACTTCCAGAATAGTGTCGTCCGGGCTTATCTCTGCTGCCGCGACAATTTGTTGTAGGATCGACCGATCAATGAGAAAATTTTGTCCGAAAGACTTGTTCGGGCGCATATTATGTGCGGCAAGGAGACCGCGCAGCTCATGGATATTCGTGAGATCTATATCATCATAAATACTTGTCATGTACTGGATTTTTTATAACCTCTCTATCGCAATTGTTCTCTTTTCTTGTCCTGCTTATCTCCATCTGAACATGCTACCTGATCCATACTGTCTTCTCCTGCCAAATGGAACCCCCAAAAATATCAATACGCGAAACGCTATATAAGCAGCAATCAGTGCAAAAGCGATGAATACAAGCAACAAGATCGCTATTGCCACGAGACTGAGCAGCAATAGAACCACTTTCAGCAGAAATGCTATTACTGCGAGCACAACTATCACTTTTATGATACGACGTATGTATCTATGTAGCCGTAGCCGACGTGGTGTTTGTGGTTGTGCTCTATATTGAGTATAAGGACGATAGTGTGTTTCGAATGCATCCCCATCGGGACTGAAATGCTGCCCAGGCATTTTTCGCCTGGATTGAGACGCGGTCGTTTTGTTATCTGACTGTTTCGAAAAATCGTCCTGGGCGTGATAGCTATAAGGAGGCGGTGACTCACTGTAAGCCGATGGATGCTCACTTTTAGGCATGGCACGAGCGCGTGACTTCGCAGACCTGATAGGAGATTGAGTCGAGATGGTATCATGGTCCTGGTCTTGTGCGTTTGCGCCCTGTGACTGTGGCATAAATTCCTGTTGGCTCATGCTTTACTCTCCTTGATACGCGTGGAACCATCCATTTAAAATCTACGTGTTGTTAATGCTGAGGGTTGCACCTCTTACAGGTGCTCTGACAGAAACAATGCTGGCTAGTCGTACGTTATAGAAAGGGCCTGCCGCTACCCGCTTTATGATTTTATGGGCGATGAGTATTTTACTGTGATGCTAAAAATAACGTAAGGAGTGAGAGGGGGATGAGAGGAATGCTACAAAAATATAGCAAGCGCTTAGGAAGGACGCAACATGTCAATGCACAAATCTGGTAATGGTCGAAAGAAAGATGCTCTCCCGTTTGAGCATCGTAATAATGGGCAAGCTCAGATAAACAAGCCAGATCAGAAGCGGGCGTCGGCTATACCTAATGGACTGAGAAATAGTTTTGATGGATATCATGCTCCCATTATCATCACTACTGATAAAAAGCCTGGCTTGCTTACTTCGTCAACAGCACACGCTGTAGCTGTACAAGATGATCTTGCTAGCCGTCGTGTACGCGTAAATCGTATTCTTCTGCGCAAGCGCCGCCATCATCGTATGAGTGGTTACATTGGCAAGCGCCTTATGATCACCGTAGCGATCTTATTTCTGACCTGTATGTTCTTTACCGCGAGCAGCGTTGGTGGTTCTTACGCCTACTACCAGGCTCAGTTGCCTTTTCTCAAAGATATTGCGCGCCATTCGCTCTTCCAAACGACGCATATTTATGATCGCAACGGCAAACTACTCTATGCGCTTTACAACAATAAGCAAGCCGGTAGTGGTCGGCGCACCTATATTGGGTACAATCAGATCTCGCCATTGCTCGTCAATGCGACGATAGCGGCAGAGGACCACACGTTCTGGACCAATAGTGGCGTTGATTTTCTAGGCATTGTGCGTGCGGCTATCTCCGATGCCCAGAATCAAGGAGCGGTGGAGGGTGGTAGCACGATTACGCAGCAATTGATCAAAAAGCAGTTCTTCGATGGTCAACCACGCACAATCCCGCTCAAAGGTGAGGAAGCGCTGCTCGCGACAGGTCTGACGCAGCAATATCCAAAATGGGAGATCATGGAAATGTATCTCAACACCGTTTTCTATGGCAGCAATGATTACGGTGCTGAAGCTGCTGCGCAAGATTATTTTGGCTTGCAGCCACAATGCACGCGTATAAGACAATGTGAGCCAGCAGTAGCGCAACTGGACCTGGCTCAGTCCGCGTTGCTGGCAGGTCTGCCGCAAAGTCCTACGGGCTATAATCCCATCGAGTACAAGAGCAATGCTCTACAACGGCAAAAAGTTGTGCTGAACGCGATGGTTGGTCTGAATATGATCACGAACATGCAAGCGCTTGACGCTGAACGAGAAATGGCAAACTATACATTTGTGTCGCATAGTGCAGAACAGCCAGAGTTTGCACCTCACTTTGTCAACTACGTCATTGATGTGTTGACGCAAATCCTGGGGGCACAAAATCTCTATGCCGGTGGCTATAGTGTCTATACCACGCTGGATTATAACCTGGAGCAAAAGGTCGAGCAGAGCGTATACAATCACATCTACCAACCGCAAGCAGACAATTATCTGGGATACTATGGTCCATTGGACCGGACTAATAATGTCAACAATGCCGCCGCTGTCGTCATGGACCCTAAAACGGGTGAAATTCTCGCTATGGATGGCAGTGCGAACTACAATATAGACACTCCTGGCCTGCAAGGGCAGGATAATGTTGCGACATCTTCAAATCGTCAGCCTGGTTCGTCCTTCAAACCCATTGTCTACGCGACCGCTTTTGAGATGGGCTGGTATCCTGCAATGGTTATCCCCGACCATCCGACCTATTTTCCTTATCCGACTGGTAACGAGCCTTATTATGCTCCACTGAACTACGACCGACAATATCATACCGGTTTTCCTATGACTGTGCGTCAGGCGATAGGCAACTCATACAACATCCCGGCGGTTAACGCGATGGAATTTGCAGGTCATACTAATGTGCAGAACACGGCTGCGCGTCTGGGTTTGACAGAGATTGCGAAGTTGCCGACCGATCAGGTTGTGGCATCGGCAGCGCTTGGCGCAATTCCAGTTTCGCTCTTGCATATGACGGGAGCTTATGCTACATTTGCTAACCAGGGTGTGCGCATGCCAACAACAGCTATCTTGCAGATCGACGACAATGAGGGGAAAACAATCTATAATTACAATCCTTCCCTGGTTAAAGGTGTGCAGGCGATACGCCCAGACGTCGCTTTTCTGATGAGCAATATCTTATCTGATAAAACTGCTCGTTACCACGAGTTCAGTCCCGGCAACCCACTCGAACTGCCTTTCCCGGTAGCCGCTAAAACAGGTACATCGGAGAATTTTCGTGACAACTGGACACTTGGTTACACACCAAATCTGGCTGTCGGTGTATGGGCTGGGAATAGCGATAATTCAGCTATGATTAATAGTATTGGTATCACTGGCGCTGGTCCTATCTGGAAGGATATCATGGAATTTGCTATGCAGAACTATCAATTTCCGCCAGATAATTTTGTCAGGCCTGCTGATGTGCAGCCAGGTACTGTCTCTGCATTGACCGGTCTGGCACCTGTTAGAGGTCAGCCGACGACGACCGATTGGTTCATTAAGGGTACGTTGCCTACCATTGCTGGCGTCTATTTCTATGCGCCATTTCTGCCGACGCCGACTCTGCCATCTCCAACGCCGATGCCGACTCTGCCATCTCCAACGCCGATGCCGACTCTGCCATCTCCAACGCCGATGCCGACGAATGATCAGAAGCGCTAAACCGAGCGGGGATGGTATGAAAGAGCATGTTTGTAGAGGTTTTGCTGCTCTATGATACCAGAAAAAAACAAGGAAAACAGAAAACAGAAAAGGAGTCGCTATGGCGAAGAAGAAACAACGTAGTACATCTGCAGCGGCCACGCGGCCACGTGTGTCTGCACAAGCGGAGCGCCAGCAACGTGTGAGTGATGCACGCGCAACTGCCACGAAATCCAGTCAGCGTGCGCGTCGGCGTGTCGTGCGCCGTAACACTATCTGGTGGTGGATTGGTGGTATTGTAGTGGCCTGTGTGGTGGTGGTTATTGCCTTTGTGGTTATCGCCAACAACCAGAAGGCCTCTGGTGTTATTAGTTCAACTGCCAATACCAGTGTTTTGAAAACCGTCACCTCCGTTAGTCCCGGCGTGCTCAGTGCAGTGGGTACAGGTGGGTTGCAAAATAATATAGTTAGGCCCATCACTCACCAGCCTGCGCTTACCGGACCACAGGGGAAACCGGAATTCTTTTATTATGGAGCTGAATGGTGCCCATATTGCGCTGCCACTCGTTGGTCAGTGGTCATTGCGCTGAGCCGCTTCGGTACTTTCAGTAAGTTGCCAGAATCGCTTTCTAGCAGCTCAGATGTCTATCCCAATACTGCTACTTTCTCCTTCCATGGCAGCACATACAGCAGTTCTTTCATCGATTTCGTGCCGCTGGAGGTGCAAGACCGTAATCATAATACGTTGGAAACGCCGACAGCTTCTGAACAGCAGTTGTTGAAAACATTCAACGTATCAAGCTTTCCATTTATCAACATTGCCAATAAATATCAGGTAAGGACAGCCTACGATCCGTCTGTACTGGCAGGTCTTTCGCAGGTACAGATTGCCAGTAAACTCTCAAATCCTAATGATACCGTGACACAGAATATTGTCGGTGGTGCGAACTATTTGACCGCCGCTATCTGTGCCGCTACCCAGAACCAGCCTGCTAGCGTGTGCAGTGTGGCTCCTATTCCAAGCATTATGCAGTCGCTAGCACTGAACCAGGGTAATTCTCTTCCCGTCAATAAGCAGACGGATATCGTGCAGAATCAGCTCGTGCTCATGGACAGGCGGCGGGCCTAGTATAATACCTGTATTAGGCTCTGCGTCCTTGAGGAGAAATGGGGTAGGGGCGTGTCCTTGCGACCGCCCCCGGGGCGCATGCGAGGTGACGCCCCTATCCCATTCCCCAACGTTTTCCCCCGAAAGCACCATGGCCCTGCGAGCTAGAGAAGCCAATGAAAATCGGGTACTACGAGCAAGAGCGTAGCTCATTTCGCGATTTTCGGAGGAATTAACCTTGCTTTAAATCCCTGCATGCATCATATGCTTGAAGCCGGAGCAGGCTTCCTGACGTTCACCGTGAATTCATCAAATACTTTGGCTTCTTCCTGGCGACGATCTTGATCATTCAGAGTCGCTTCTTCATGCGGTAAAGGAACTATCTTATAAAGACAACGAATCTGGGCTTCTGTCACTTCCAGGCGCAAAAATCCCCATCGGTTGTCACACCATTTCTCTAATTTTGTGTCGGTGTTCTGGATATTTGAGCTACCTTGTCCATTCAGCCACTGCTGATGGTGTAGATGGAAATAGCCGCCGGTTCCAGCTACAATATAGGGAATTGTCTTCTGCCCGTATGTCCGAGTAAAGCGCTGGTAGTTATGCACATGCGCGGCGAGCACGAGATCTGGTATACGTTTTGAGGACTTCATTGCGTCATCGAGTATCTCTCCCATATATGAGCTGCCACTGTGATGTGTGTCAAGCGAGTAAATCGGATGATGCATAGCGATGATCAGAGCCTTATCTTCGGGAGCTGCTTTCATCTCGGAGTGCAGCCAGTCAATCTGATGATTATCGAGCTGACCTCCTTCGGGAACGTTGGTATACAATCCAATGATGGTTACGTAAGGAGCATTTAGCGTCCAGTAAACGTTTGGTTGAGTCATGGATTGGCGATTGGAGTCTCCCGCTTCTGGCGTGAACTCGGGGACCAGAGAGCAGAAATTTTCCTTGAAAGCAGCTAACGACTGGTAATCATCGCCGGGAGCAACATTGCCATCGTGATTTCCCGGAATGGCGAAGATAGGAGCGTCATAGTGAAAGTATGGATCATAGAACTCTCCATAATAGTGGTCTGCTTCACCGTAATAATAGACGACGTCACCGAGATGGTAAAAGAAGGCGACTTTAGCCTGAAGCAAATCGTTATACATGTACTTGGCAACAATGGTTTGTTGTGTACCTGACTGTATGCCACCTGTATCTCCTACAGCATGAAAAACAAGCTTTTTTGCCTTTTTAATCTCGTCCCATTTCCCTTCTGGTAAGACGGAATCTAACGAGAGATGGTAAGGAGCGTGGCCGGTTGGTGCAGGTAAGGGGCGAAATGGTTGCCTATGACGCTCCGCATGGTCCTTCTGGATGGTAAGCTTTTCTGGGACCGTGATTCCGAATGTCCGCTTGTTATGATTATGAGTCATAGGGGTTTTCTCCTTTGTGTCAAAATCGTTGATAGAGTGTTTGGAAGGAAGAGGTAAGCTTCCTTCCTTCTCTATTATACGGGGTCCCCAATTGCTTATTCTGTAAATTGTTATCATTAATTTGGGGTATTATGTGCAAATATGTACTAAAAAAACCTCTGCATGATCATCACCATACAGAGGCTGAGTATCAACTGGAGAGCCTTTAAAAGAGAGATAACTGCTCTGGTGGTTCTTCCTGTTTCTGCATAGGCGCTACAACTTTTTTCGGGCCTTCGCTTGCCATGCGCTCAGCTTCAGCAATCACCAGAGGAATCTTTTTGAAATCCTCGCGAATAACATCTTTGAGGCTGGACTGATGGAGACCCGCAGCCGGGTGATACATGGCTATGCAAATATAGCCATCTTTTTTACGGGCACGACCGTGAATGGCACTAATCTTCTCATTGCCAAAGAACTTTGCCATTGAGAAACGACCAAGTGTCACTATCACGCGTGGCTGTATGGCAGCAATTTGTCGATCCAGGTAATCATTGCAAGCGAGGATCTCTTCTGACTCTGGATCGCGGTTGTTAGGTGGGCGGCACTTTACGACATTGGTAATAAATACATCTGAACGCTTGAGATGAATGCTAGCCAGAAGCTCGTCGAGGAATTGTCCTGCGGGGCCTACGAACGGTCGTCCCTGTTGATCTTCATGGTAGCCAGGACCCTCACCAATAAACAGTATTTTCGCTGTGGGGATTCCTTCTCCCGGTACTGCTTTGGTGCGGCCTTTACAGAGTTTACACTTTGAGCAGGTAGAAACCTCTATTGCTACCTCTCTGAGTATCTCCTCCGACGACATAGCATCTATACCCCTTTTCAAATTCAAAAAAATAGATGAGGTGCTTTAGTGATAGAAGGTCAGGTGGCAAGTAGCTGCCTGACCTTCTGTTGTTGCTTATGAGTATTACTGAGATTTACCAGCGGCGATCAGTTGAGGGACGCTGTCCAAAGCCACCTTCACGCCGTGGGCCACTGGGATTAGGATTAGGATTAGGATTAGGATTACGATTAGGAGGACCCATCGGACGGCGTTGGCCGAAACCGCTACTATTGCGATCCCCGTAGCCACCGCGATTGGGAGCGCTATTATCCCGGTCTCCATAGCCACCGCGGTCTCGTCCTCCGAGTCCGCCGTAGCTGCCGCGATCCCCGTAGCCGCCACGGTTGGGAGCGCCATTATCACGACCTGCACCATAGCCCCCAGGACCACGGTTTGGACCGCGATTGGGGCCACCTCGGCCAGGACCTCGGTCGTGATCCAGCTCGGCCTGTGTAGGCATCTCGCCACTCAGTGCGGCGCGACGTGATAGATTGACGCGTCCCTGTGCATCGACTTCGATAACCATAACGGTAATCTCATCACCGACCGAGACCACATCCTCCGGGCGCATAACCTGATAGTCGGCCAATTGCGAAGTGCGTACCAACCCTTCTTTATTAGGCAAGATTTCAACGAAACAACCGAAGTCCACTATGCGACGCACTGTGCCGGTGTAGATATGACCAACTTCTACCTCTTCAGTCAGCGCGCGGACCGCCTCAAACGCTCGTTGCATGGATTCGCCGGAGACCGCTGAGATATTCACTGAACCATCATCTTCAATATCCAGTTTAGCTCCGCTATCCTCCTGGATTTTGCGGATTGTTTTGCCGCCTGGTCCGATGACCGCGCCGATCTTATCAGGATTGATCTTGATCGTCTGAATACGCGGTGCAAACGCCGAGAGTTCCTCGCGAGGTGCATCGATGGCATCCAGCATCTTCTCCATGATATACATGCGGCCTTCACGGGCCTGTTCCAGTGCCTTCGCCATGATCTCGTAGGTGATACCCTTGACCTTAATATCCATTTGCAGAGCGGTCACGCCATCGGCTGTGCCAGCAACTTTGAAGTCCATGTCGCCGAGTGCATCTTCAATGCCCTGGATATCAGTGAGCACAGCCCACTTGCCTTCCCGTTCGCCTTCGCCCGTTACCAGACCCATTGCCACACCGGCAACCGGCGCATGAATGGGTACGCCAGCATCCATCAGCGCTAACGTTGTGCCACACACTGAACCCATCGAAGTCGAGCCATTGGAGGAAAGCACATCGGAAACGACGCGAATCGTGTACGGAAACTCTGACTGCGCGGGAATAACAGCGGCAACCGCTCGCTCAGCCAGCGCGCCATGTCCGATCTCGCGGCGGCCAGGTCCGCGTAGGGGTTTGCTCTCACCGGTTGAATAAGGAGGGAAATTGTAGTGGTGCATAAAGCGCTTGCTTCTACTCCCACCAAGGCCATCCAGAATCTGTTCATCTCCTGGTGCGCCAAGCGTGATTGCGCTCAACACCTGCGTTTGTCCCCGTGTGAAGATCGCCGAGCCATGTGTGCGTGGCAGCAAGCCGACTTCACAGGAAATGGGGCGAACCGTCTTAAGATCACGGCCATCGGGGCGTGCTCCATTATCCAGGATATTATTGCGTACGTAAGATTTCAACTCTTTCTCGTAGAAGTTGATAATATCCTTCAATTGGTCCGGGTATTGCGTACCCAACTCTGTGACCAGCTCTTCCTGTACCAGACTCAATGCTGCGCCTCGTGCTGTCTTGTCAGGATTATTGACAGCCGCATCAAAACGGGGGCGCACAAATTCGGCAACCTTCGCGCGCAGTCCTTCATTAACTGGAGCGGGCGTAAAGGGGCGCTTTGCGCGATTGACGGCCTGTA
Source organism: uncultured Chloroflexia bacterium (assembly GCA_963802635.1). GTDB lineage: Bacteria > Chloroflexota > Ktedonobacteria > Ktedonobacterales > Ktedonobacteraceae > CAVTLG01. The sequence goes on from CAWDJJ010000003.1 coordinate 879,816, forward strand.
CCAGCTTCTCCTGCATTTTAATAATATCTTGCAGGCTCTCCTGACCGAAGCGTACAGCCTCAAGCATCAGCTCTTCTGGGAGTTCTTTAGCGCCAGCCTCAACCATCATCACCGCATCGGCTGTACCAGCAATAGCCAGATCCAGCCTGCCCTGTTCTGCCTGTGATTCAAGCGGATTGATCACAAATTGATCGTTAATGTAGCCAACGCGCACAGCTCCTACCGGACCAGAGAAAGGTATATCCGAGATGCTCAGTGCTGCTGATGCACCAACGATACCCAGAACGTCGTAATCGTTTTCCTGATCTACTGAGAGAACGGTGATTACAATTTGCACATCGTTGCGATAACCTTTGGGGAAGAGAGGACGGAGTGGACGGTCGGCCAGTCGGCAAGAGAGGATGGCGTGTTCTGTGGCGCGACCTTCACGTTTGGGAAAACTACCAGGGATTTTGCCAGCGGCGTACATGCGTTCTTCTACATCAACGGTGAGTGGGAAAAAATCAATGCCTTCTCGTGGTACATCGCTGCCAACCACAGTTGCCAGGATCACGGTATCTCCGTAGCGCACTAACACTGCGCCACTGCTCTGCTCTGCTACCCGGCCGGTTTCAATGCTCATAACCCTGCCACTGATAACAGCTTCTTGACGGTGAATCATATTTCCTCCGATTATTGGCACCCTTATTCGTTATTCATAACATTGGTCCTTGTTGAGAGCCTTTCACTTCCCATCCTGCGTCAAAATCGGGTGCAATTCTTCTTACAAAGGTACTACTTTTTCGTTTGTGACCGTACATCTCTCATTGCGGACTCATCCCTGGACGCTGAGTAACTTTTACCTGTTGTGTAGGAGCTTCCTTCGGATCTAGCCTCTTCTCTCGTTCGTCTCTTCTCTCTTCAACAATTGGCAATTGTCTCGGTATAGGTCAAATGGAGAAAAATGGAGCGGCGGTCGGGCAGAATGTACGGCGCTCGTCATGGTGCGCCGACCGCATCCACAGTAACCCCTGATCTCGTTAACGACCTGCGCCAAGCCTTACGCGCAAGTTTAATCTGGCAACCAATGCTCGATAGCGATCTGGGCTTTTCTTACTCAGATATGCAAGCAGACGTCGGCGCTGCCCAACTAGCATCCTCAGGCCCCGACGTGAATGGAGGTCATGCTTATAAATCTTAAGATGCTCTGTAAGTTCGTTGATACGCTGTGTCAGGAGTGAAATCTGGACCTCGGGCGATCCGGTATCTGTTTCGTGAACACGTGCGTTTGCGATAATTTCGGCTTTTTCTTCTACAGTCAATGCCACGCTTCTAAATCACCTCCCGTGTATTCAGGTGGGAAAAGACAAGTATCCTGCTGCCATTTAGCAACGGCATGACGTACTTGCGCCATGCATTGTTTCGAGGCAAGGATTCATTACACTCTCGCATTATAACATGGATAACTCAAGGGCGCAATGAATTGTCACTACCTGTGCTATTCCCATGAACTCGACGATAACACAGGGCACCCTGGTGGGTACCCTTTTATTTGTTACTAATACCCATAGGCATTCAGAAACGCCACTCTCGTGGCTAGCCTTTGGCTCATCTGAATGTAAGGCAATATAAGCCACATTATTTAATGGTGACTTTGGCTCCGACCTCGACCAATCGTGCGGCGATCTTGTCAGCTTCTTCTCGTGAGACGGCTTCTTTGACCGGCTTTGGCGCTTCGTCAACGACAGCCTTTGCCTCTTTCAGACCCAGACCAGTCAGCTCACGCACTACTTTGATGACGTTGATCTTGTTCGGGCCGACTTCCGTCAGGATTGCATCGAATTCAGTCTGTTCCTCGACAGGAGCTACAGCTTCCGTTGTTGCGGCGGCAGCAACAGGAGCCGCAGCAGCGGCAACAGGAGCCGCGCTTACACCCCATTTGTCCTGGAGGGTTTTGGTGAGTTCGACGAGTTCCAGGACGTTCAGTTTTTCAATTTCTGCAATAATGCTATCTAATGCCATGATGGTTTTCTCCTTTTATGCTTCGGCGGATGTTCCGCTGTTCAATTGTTCTGCACGTGCCTGTAGTACATAGCACAGGTCACGTAGTGGTGCGGTCAATAAACTGTAGGTCGTTGCTAATGGTCCTTGTAGAACACCAACAACTTGCGCTTTGGGTCCTGTTTTCCCCCCGGGAATCTTACTCAGACCCTCTATCTGGTCAGCACTCAATGCGCGGCCACCTAGAATACCGGATTTGATGACGGCGACGCGTGAGGTACGCATGTAATCAGTAACGGCTTTAGCGGCTGCTACTTCATCATCGAAACCAAAGGCCACAGTGGTTTGACCATAGAAAATGTTCATGTCCAGTTCGGTCATGTTGTTGCGCTCGGACGCTATGCGTAAAAGCGTATTTTTAGCGACCTGGAGTTCCAACTTCGCGTCACGCATCTTGCTGCGCAGCTCACTCATGTCTTTTACGCTGAGTCCCTGCGTCTGTACCAGGATGGTAACAGAGGCGCGACCAAGCTTCTCTGTCAGTTCCTCGATTTTCTCTGCTTTCGCCTGTGTAGGCATAACAACTCTTCCTCCTTCCCTGCGTAGATAGAAAAAAACCTTCAGATTGCTCAACTGAAGGTCTAAGAGAATTCCTATTTGACGGACCCAGGCTCTTTTTTGTCATAAGTAAGACAAAAGCGCCACTGGCTCCCTATAATAGCCATCTCCTCGGCAAGCCGATCTGCTCGGCAGATCACTTAGACACCCACTGGTGTACTTGCTGTCTTCGGTTGATGATTGTATGTTTTCTATTCGGTTGTATAAGCCACCGCCCAGAATATCTATGTGGCGATAGTTTCCGATCAATAGACAGGTATGCCCATTGGTCATTTACACCGCAAGCGATGATGGGTGAACTACACGACACCCACTATCCCCTTGCCCGAAGGCGTCAGGGACTACTTTTCTCAGAATATTATACCCGTACAGGGCTAAACAATGGACTATGCTTTGAGCGCTAATGCCGTCGGCACATCCAGTCGTACGCTGGGAGACATCGTAGAAGAAAGCACAACACTCTTAACATAAACACCCTTGGCACCAGAAGGCCGTGCACGCACCACTGCGTCAACAACGGATGTGATATTCGATAGCAGCAACGCTTCGCTAAACGAGAGCTTGCCTGCTGGAACGTGTATAAGCGCGCTCTTATCGACTTTAAACTCGACGCGACCGGCTTTTACTTCACGAATAGTTGTGGTGAGATCGAATGTGATTGTACCAGCTTTTGGACTCGGCATCAAGCCCCTGGGTCCCAATTTCTTACCGAGGCGACCGACCTTCCCCATCACATCGGGGGTAGCTATCGCTACATCAAAGCCGAGCCAATCGCCTTCAATCTGTTTAATCAGATCATCGAGGCCGACAAAATCTGCGCCTGCCGCCTCGGCTTCTGTTGCTTTCTCGCCTTGTGCGAAGACCAGTACTTTTACTTCTTTTCCAGTCCCGGCAGGGAGCATAGCTACACCACGTACCTGCTGGTCAGCATGGCGTGGATCGACGCCAAGCTTCATATGTACTTCGACCGTCGGATCAAACTTGGTAAAACTAATCTTTTTGAGGAGTGAGACGGCTTCTTGAGGCGCATAGAGCTTCGTCGCATCGACGAGCTTGGCTGCCTCCTGATATTTCTTTCCGTGCGTGTTTTTTGTCATGTTCTTTGTGCCCTCCTTGAGGCCATTACCGCAGTGACTTTCGGGCAATGCTTATTCAACTTCAACCGTGATACCCATGCTACGTGCTGTACCAGTTACTGTACGCTCGGCTGCCTCTATATCAATTGCATTGAGATCTTTCAGCTTCAGCTCTGCGATTTCGCGCAGCTTTGCCTGCGTGATAGTTCCAACCTTTGCTTTATTGGGTGTTGCTGAACCTTTAGGAACGCCAGCGGCAGCCTTGAGCAGGTCAGGCACAGGCGGTGTCTTTGTAACAAAGGTGAAAGAGCGATCTTCATAGATAGTAATTTCAGCAGGAATGACCATACCTGTTTGCTCTGCGGTGCGCGCATTATATTCCTTACAGAACATCATCAAGTTGATGCCGTGAGGTCCCAGCGCGGTACCAATCGGGGGAGCTGGTGTAGCTTTCCCGGCTGAGATTTGCAGCTTGACAACCGCTTTAATACGTTTTCCCATCTTCTTTCAAACTCCTCATACCCATAGACATTCAGAAACGCGGCTGCCGCCGCTAGCCTTCGGCTTATCTGAATGCAAGGCAATAGCAAATGGATAGGCTAGATTTTCTCCACCTGGAGGAAATCCAGGACTACCGGGGTCTCGCGACCGAAAAATGAAACCAGCACAGTGACTTTGTTGCGATCCATATTAATGTCACTAACCGTGCCGATAAACTCGGTGAATGGACCATCGATGACGCGTACACTCTGTCCTTTAGAGAAAGTGACTTTCGTTTTAGGTTTCTCAGTCTCTTTTGTGACTTGCTTCAGGATAGTTCTCACCTCGTGCTCTTGTAATGGCACAGGACGCGTCCCCGAGCCTACAAAGCTTGTAACACCAGGTGTATTGCGTACGACGTACCAGGCTTCATCACTCATGACCATCTCTACCAGCACATAGCCAGGAAAGACTTTGCGCTGGACGGTGCGTCGTTGACCCTGCTTTATTTCCACCTCTTCTTCCATTGGCACGATAACACGGAAAATTTTGTTTCGCATGTCCATCGAGGCAATACGCGCTTCGAGATGGCTTTTGACTTTATTTTCGTAGCCCGAGTAGGTATGAATGGCATACCAGGCGCGTTTTTCTTCAGGCTTTTCTTTGTCGCTGGTACGTTCAGTAACCACGGCTTTTCCTCTTATGCTTCCAGGTGACGAAGCCTAACTCCCGCCTGTAATGAGCAGGAAGAGATGCAACAGTCCGAGGTCTATTAACGACAGAATTATTCCAATAACAGCGGAAATGAGAATGACGGCAAGCGTCATATTCCGGGCTTCTATAAAGGTAGGCCATGTCACCTTATGCCGGAGTTCATAGTAAGCCTCAATGAAAAAACGGCCAGCTTTACTATTGCGTAAGCGCACGAAGACAGAAAGGCTGGTGGCCTTGCTATCGTGTCGTGCCACTGTCTTGCTCTCTTGCCTAGCTGGTGCGCGACGAGCTTCGCGTGTCGGTGTCTTGACTGCTGCACTGCTTTCTTGAGCCTTGGCACCTGACTTCGGCTCAGTCAACTGACTCCGGCTCGTACTTTTCTTTTTGTCGGCCATGTTCTTTGCCACGTTCAACCTTTCTGACCAGTAATAAGTGATCGGACCTAAGTTCAACGTACTAGTATGCTCTATGGTACTACTTACCTGGTCTCACGGTGAAGTGCGGGTTCCCGACAGATGTTGCAATATTTTCTGAGTTCCATACGCTGTGGATTGTTCTTTTTGTTCTTCGAGGTCGTGTAGTTGCGGCTTTTGCAGACCGTGCAAGCCAGCGTTACCACAATGCGATTCTCTTTGCCTTTATTTGCCATATCTTTCTCCGTTCATGTTTTGTGCCTGGCTTGCTGCTTACTCAGGTTGTTCATGTGATCTTTGCAATGGTGGGCGCAATGGATTTGCGCCCACGCAAATGTCAACAGTTTAGCTGATGACCTGTGTGCAGATACCAGCACCAACGGTACGACCACCTTCGCGAATGGCGAATTTGACGCCCTCTTCCATTGCCACCGGCTGAATCAATTCGACCGTCATCTCAATGTTATCGCCCGGGATCACCATCTCCACTCCCTCCGGCAGCTTGATCGCCCCTGTCACGTCTGTCGTGCGCACATAGAACTGTGGACGATAGCCGTTGAAGAAGGGCGTGTGGCGTCCACCCTCCTCTTTGGAGAGCACATACACCTGCGCCTTAAAGTTCATATGTGGTTTGATCGAACCCGGCTTTGCCAGTACTTGCCCACGCTCGATATCCGCGCGCTCAATGCCACGCAGCAGACAGCCCACGTTATCGCCCGCCAGACCTTGATCCAGCGTCTTCTGGAACATTTCCACACCCGTCACCACCACATTGCGGGTCAGCTCCTGCATGCCCACGATCTCCACGTTGTCACCGACTTTGACGATGCCGCGCTCAATACGGCCTGTCGCCACAGTACCGCGTCCCTTAATGCCGAAGACATCTTCAATCGGCATCAAGAACGGCTGATCGGTCGCGCGTGGGGGCGTGGGGATATACCCGTCCACCTGATCCATCAACTCCCAGATGCACTTGGCGGCGGGATCATTACGTGAGAGGTCGCCTTTGCTCTCCAGGGCCAGCAAAGCGGAGCCGCGAATCACCGGGACATCATCGCCAGGGAAGTCGTACTTGGAGAGCAGTTCGCGTACTTCCAGTTCAACCAGTTCCAACAACTCTTCGTCTTCCATCATATCCACTTTGTTGAGGAAGACGACCATAGCCGGGACTTCGACCTGCTCGGCCAGCAAGACGTGTTCACGGGTCTGGGGCATCGGACCATCAGGAGCGCTCACCACCAGGATCGCTCCGTCCATCTGGGCAGCCCCGGTGATCATATTCTTAATATAGTCAGCGTGGCCTGGGCAGTCGACGTGCGCGTAGTGGCGCTTCTCAGTCTCGTACTCCAGGTGAGCGATAGCAATGGTGATGCCACGCTCGCGCTCTTCGGGCGCTTTGTCAATCTGGTCAAATGCGGTATATTTGGCAAGCTGAGCGGAAGATAACACTTTTGTGATAGCTGCCGTCAGGGTCGTCTTGCCGTGGTCAATGTGACCAATGGTGCCAACGTTCACATGCGGTTTTGTCCGCTCGAACTTCTTCTTCGCCATTTCCTACTGTGGCTCCTTCTGCAATCCTACTTATGATCAGATAGCTATTGGGTACAGACATGCAGCAGCCGCCCCTGATAGTCTGATCGCCTAACAACGTGAAAACCTGCCTACGTATTGTCTGGAACAAACGGGAGGTGACGATCAGATCAGAAGACGGCAGAAGTATTCTTAAGTACATCCTACGCGGAGTTTCCTGAAGATATGCCTGGGAGATGTAGAGCACCAGGCCCAGGCATCTTTCAGAAACTACGGGAGCCCGTGATGGGAATCGAACCCATGACCCCAGTCTTACCAAGACTGTGCGCTACCGCTGCGCCACACGGGCCAACCTTACCATATACCTGTCTGTATTGGTGGGCAGTGGAGGATTCGAACCTCCGAAGCTCTCGCAACTGATTTACAGTCAGTCCCATTTGACCGCTTTGGTAACCGCCCGGGTTGAGGAACACGCCAGTTCATTCTGAGTGATCAACGGACACATTATAGCCGACTCTCGAAGCACTGTCAAGCACTTTTTTTCTGCTTTCCAACGGTGTTCTGATCGTCCCATACTTTTTGCCGGTCTTTAGCTGACCTTGCTAAAGTGGGTCCTAAAAGCATTGCGTCTTGCCCAAATTGCTGGTATAATCTCCAACGTTGGGGAAATTTGGTGACCCTCGTGCCGGTGTTTCATGTAGAGAATCTGGATTTTTTAGGAATGTTAAGAGGTAAGCTTCTATGGCGACGAATTGTGACTTCAGCCGTTCTTCCTTGCTTAGTGAGCAATACCAGCGTGAAATGGAACTCATAGCTGTTGCCCTTCAAGAGGAGAGTCAGGACGAACGCGAAGATCGTCTCAGTCTCGTTGCACACTCCTGGGCATTAACTACAACTTGTTTCCAATCTCAGCTTGAAACAAGTGATGTGCCTGCGTATGCGCCAGTAGCGCTTGTGCGTCCCTAGTATACCTTCACTTGACCTCTTAGAGTTTTGTGTGTATACTCTCTCCCTGAAGGGGCGGCTGGAGTCTTTTTTTTACTTGACCCACTTGTAGGGTACTGAAACTAGTTTGATAGTAGATCTAGTAAGTTTGCCATGCCTCACCCACCTGAACTTGCATCGGATGCTCTGACCTATCAAACACCCGTGCAATTTGGCATGGTGTATTGGGTAAATTTTGGGTATCCTTCTCTCCCTCCTGGTATTGAAGAGAAGCGTATTCTGGATTGGCATCCTGCTCTTGTCGTTTCTGGAGAGCCGTTCTGTCGTCATGCTGGCGCAGTAAATGTAGTAGCTCTCACGTCTTATCGTGGAAAACTCCGTCCTTATCATCATTTGCTTCTCAAGCGCGATTATCCTCTGCTTGATACTGATAGCCTGGTGAAGACTGAGTTGATGTATCCGATCCTGCGTAGCTTGCTGGCTGACCAGTTCGCAATCTGCAAGCTGAATGACGCAGATCTGCGTGCGGTGATGGGGAAGGTTGCGAATAGTCTGGCGATCACTATGTTCTATTCTTTACATTAACTGGACTTGTATATGACTATTGATCATCGCCAGTTTCGTTCCTTACCTTCTGTCGCAGCGTTGCTACAAACTCCCGACGGTCAGCAACTGACGACCCAATTCTCTCACGCGCTGGCTGTTCGTGCTCTCCGCTCTAGCCTTGATCAGGCTCGCCTGGCTATGCACACAGGTGATGCATGTCCATCGTCAGATACCCTGCTTGCTACGGCGCGGGCATGGCTGGAACGTCAACAGCGGCCACAATTACATGCTGTCGTTAATGCAACCGGCGTGATTATTCATACGAATCTTGGACGTGCACCTCTTAGTAAGGAAGCTTTACAGGCAGTACAGAACGTTTCCAACAGCTATTCCAATCTGGAGTATGATCTGGATGCTGGCGCTCGCGGTTCTCGCCATGCCCATGTTACAGCACTGCTATGTGAATTAACGGGAGCAGAAGCGGCTCTTGTGACGAATAACAATGCGGCAGCAGTACTTTTGGGCTTAAGTACTCTGGCTGTAGGGCGTGAAGTGATTATCTCACGTGGACAACTGGTAGAAATCGGTGGGGGTTTTCGTGTTCCCGATGTGATGCGTCAGAGCGGTTGTCAGTTGATCGAAGTTGGCACGACGAACCGTACGCGCATTAGTGATTATGAAACAGCATTGACTGAGCGTACATCTTTGTTGCTGAGGGTCCATCCCAGCAATTTCTTGATTATGGGCTTTACAGAAACGACCTCTATCGGTGCTCTGACCGCACTGGCGCAACGACATGGACTGCTCGTCATGGACGATCTGGGTAGCGGTTGCCTGCTCAACTGCGAGCGCTATGGGCTGGCGCATGAACCTACTCCTCAAGAAAGTATTGCGGCAGGCGCAGATATCGTCTGTTTCTCTGGTGATAAGCTGCTCGGTGGACCGCAGGCCGGTATTATCGTGGGGAAAGAGCAAGCGATTAGCCGCCTCACCAGGCATCCTTTGATACGCGCACTACGCATTGATAAGATGACGCTGGCAGCTCTGGAGGCAACACTGCGGCATTATCAACGTGATCAGGCGGAGACGCACATCCCGGTGTGGCGTATGATCTCTGCGCGCCTTGAGCACATTACTACGCGTGCCACACATTGGTCTGCCAGACTCAATGCACAGGGGATCATTGCACGTGTCCAGCGCGGAGAATCCACTATTGGTGGAGGCTCTCTGCCCGGCGAAACGCTACCTACAACTCTGCTTGCCATTGATGCAGCTCGTACTTCCTACTCGCTTGATACACTAGCACAACGTCTACGGCAGCGTTCCACTCCAGTAATTGCACGTATTCTGCATAATACATTGCTACTTGATCCTCGTACAGTATTTGAAGAGCAAGATGAAGAGGTAGTACAGGCTCTTATAGAAGCAATGAACTGCAGTATCAGGTAGCTAGCGCTCATCCCCTTCATGTATACGCACATAGCTCTTGTACCTATGCTCATCGATCAGTTGATCCATGACTGCTTGTCTGATTGCACAGCTCTCCTCGTCGATGTGGACGCAGTCATTGTAAAGGCATTCGCCCAGGTATGGACGAAACTCTACGAAGCACCAGGCCAACTCCTCTTCTGCAATATTCCAGGCAGCTAACGCGCGAATACCTGCAGAGTCAGCCAGCCAACCGCCTTCTGACAAAGGATAGAGCTGTGAGCCGGTCGTGGTGTGCTTGCCTTTGCCAGTTGCTTCGCTGACCAGACCTGTGCGTATCGCCATACCCGGTTCAATAGCATTTACCAATGATGACTTGCCTACGCCCGACGGGCCGGTAAAAAGTGATGTATGGTCTTTAAGCAATAGGCGCAGTTGATCGATCCCCTCATGTATTTGTGTACTTGTCCAGATGACTTTGTAACCTAAGCGCTTGTAAAGTTCTGCATATTTCTCCACGTACTCTTCGTGGGACAGGTCAAGCTTATTGATGCAGATCAGGGCCGTCAATTGTGCCGATTCGCAGATTGTCAGATAGCGATCAAGTAAGCCAAAGTGGGGTGCGGGTTGAGCTGCTGCAAAGACCATCACAACCTGATCAAGATTTGCCAGCAGTGTTTGCTGGATAGCTTTTTTTTGTGTCGAACCTGTATCTTTGCGTGATAGCTCGCTCTGTCGTGGCAAGATCTCTTCTATCAGGCCAGTCTGTGCATCAAGCTTACGAATTTTAACATAATCGCCGACTGTCAGCCGCGTGGGTAGCGGATTTTCGCTACTATCGCGCTTTCCTATATGTTCGGTTTGGTAAGATGTTGCTTCTGCCGCTTTGTTGGTACGTTGCTGTACCGGGTGCATCTTGCTTGTAGATCTGGCAGACTGTGCCTGCGCAAAAGCTTTTTTCAGTTTTCCACGCAGTGTGCAGCGCAAAATGCCGTTGGCTGTGTGAACGTCATAGATGCCATGCGTGCCATTGAGTACAATGCCTGTGAGCATAGCTGGATGTGCTGGGTCATTAATCAAAGCTGTGTTCCCTCCACGGAGCGTCAAAAAAACACGGATCAAACTATCGTTGTGATATTATCTACCGTGTCGGAGGGAGTGAGCGGACAAGCTATTCCTTGTTGCCTGGTGTAGGTCGGACTCGTTTGCTGTGGTTGAGATGTTGCTGACCTGATCAGGTACGTTCGCCCTTTACCTTCGTATCGGTAGACATGGTGCATACAGGCACAATGGATGTATATGCTTTTTCTGCCATAAGACTGCACCTCCTTGACTGGACGAGCCAGAATTTGAATAAACAGTATTCTTGGTTAGAGCATACTAGACCACACCTGCGTTTGTCAATGCGCTAGCTAGCAATCTTTCAACTAGTCAGATTTTTGTCTGTTCGTGAAAGAGCTTGACAAGGCGCAAATATTGTAGTATTCTAGGGAAGTTGACGCGGGGTGGAGCAGCGGTTAGCTCGTTGGGCTCATAACCCAAAGGTCGGAGGTTCGAAATCCTCCCCCCGCTACCAGGAAGTGCTTTTATGTGCTCTTCCGAACTTTGATACTATTACTTGACGCGGGATGGGGCAGCGGTTAGCCCGTCGGGCTCATAACCCGGAGGTCGCAGGTTCGAATCCTGTTCCCGCAACCTACAAAAGTTTTGCAATGTCCGAAGCCCCTAGAGAAGCGGCTTCGGATATTTCATTTTTCGTTAGAAAACATGGTGGTGTAGCGACCATGTAGCAACCCCATTCGTTTAGCCGCCCTTGTTCGCTGTTTCATTAAACGCTTGACGAAACCGACGATAGGATTTTTCTTCTTCGAAACGGTATGGCGAACACTCCAGGGATTCGTGATCATGAATATGATGTGCACAGGATAGCTACAAGGAACGCAGCACTGACCATTTCCGCAAAACTAGCCATATACCCATATTTATGCTATGATTTATTCCAATACGTGAAAAAATTTGGAGTGAATGGGGGGGAGAGCCACCCGTGCTTACGCCGCAGGTCAAGCACCTCAACGTTGTGTATTGTTATGCCCGCAACGACCAGGATCTGTGCAAGAAGCTAGATCGCCATCTTGCGAGTCTCAAACATGACTATGACCTGAAAACTTGGTTCGATTGCGAGATCCTGCCCGGTGAAAACTGGGAAGAGGCCATTAAGACGCAACTCGACCAGGCTGACCTGATCTTGCTGCTCATCAGCGCAGACTTCGTGGCCTCAGACTACTGCTACAACAAAGAGATGCCGCGCGCCCTGGAACGGCATGATCGCAAGGAGGCGAAGGTCATTCCCATTCTCCTGCGTCCTGTTCGCTGGAGCAAAAAACCATTCGAGGGCCTGCAAATGCTTCCCAACAATGGGCAACCCGTGACTCAGTGGTCTGACTCTGATGTGGCATTCTTGGATATTGCTCAGGGCATCGAGCGTGTGGTCAAGGAGCTACGTGCAGAATGGGAAAAGAAGCAGAAGATAAGAGACGAGGTCACGCTTTCTTCTTCTCAGAAGCAACCACCCTCAAGGAGAAAAGCCCCTGCTTTGACACGCTTCCTCGTTTTACTGGTAACGCTGGCAGACATGGCATTCTTGGATATTGCTCAGGGCATCAAGCGTGTGGTCAAGCAGCAGCTATTCCCAGGGAGAAAAGCCCCTGCTTTGACACGCTTCCTCGTTTTACTGGTAACGCTGGCAGGTATGGCATTCTTGGATATTGGGCCAGCAGCGTCGCCGCCTGCGATAAGCCAGCAGACGATACAAATTGACGGTAGTCGATTCAGGATAGGGATCAGCGATAGCGTTGCATCTATGTTCACCACAACGGATGAGCTGAAACAGAACAGCCTGCTCAAATCCGCTAACGGCAGGCCTGCCAACAACGCTAACGTTCCTGCCAATGGTGAGTATTGTATCTACCAGCAGGATCAGCGTATAACTGCATCCGCTTCCTCTGTGACAGTAGTAGCTGCTGAAACCCTCAGCATTCCTACTGTTGATATTGACAAGGTCAGTGATCAGGTATCCTTTGAAGTGGGCAACGATAGCCTGCAAGGTCTTTGCCAGAAACAGGCGGAGTACAACTCAACCCATCCCGGCAAAGAAGTCCGCATTCTTGTTGCCAACATTGGTACGCAGAACCCCGATGTCCTTGCGCAAACTATGCCGAGAATTACGCAGAAGATTATCAAACTAGCAAGTCAGGATTCTTCGTTCATTGGCGTTGTGGGGTTCCCGTACAGCGCGACTCTTGAATATTCTAATCCCACCGTTTACAGCATGGACCAGCTCAAAAACGCGGGTATTCCCGTGATTTCCTCTACTGCTGCCGCCGCTTCTTCTGACCCTCATAGCTCCACTAGCGGCAGTGATTTCTCGTACAGGTGGCCCGGCTATTTCTATCGCGTGAACCCTGGAGACGCTGTAGAGGGCAAGGTTGCCGCGAATTATGCCTATAACACGTTGCATAGCAAAACAGCCTTTGTGTTCTACGCTCCAAACAGTCCCTACAGTGATAGTCTGGAGCAGTCGTTTGTGGACTCTTTTTCGGGGGCATCCTTACAGAGAATTACCAATGACAGTAGTTTTGCCACGTCTTTGGAAAAGCTTGCTGAGATGAAAAAACAACCCGACATAATCTTTTGTGCATGCTTCGATGCTGGCACGGTTCCTGCTTTCTCTGACTTCTATAACGCCTATCAAGCGTCTCTCCATAAGTATCCTATCCTTAGCACTATCAAGTTGATGGGCGGAGGCGGTCTGTACGGACCTCAAGGCAATGACTCCTCGAATGGCGTTATCTACTATAATATATACTTCACTTCTTACACTTTTCCTGATACGATCTCGCAAATTTGTAATTCTACGACTGTATGCTCGCCAGAACAAATAAACTTCTATAACAAGTATTGTCAAACCTTCGCGCCTGCGAGCTATCAGCCACACGCGTCCATGCCCCATGCCGCTTGCCAGAGCTATGGCTCGTCTCGTCCCAGCAAGGATACTATGCTCTCCTATGATGCCTTAAGCCTACTGCTCAATGCGTATGGTGACATTCATACACAGAACTCGGGATCTTTGCTCGAACCGATGCATACCGCGCTACTCAAGGCTAGCGTCCAGGGTTTCCAGGGCATTACCGGTTGGATTCAGTTCAATACTACGTCCAGCGACCCAGTCCATAAGATGGTTCTTGTGCTTTATGTTGATGATAAAAATAGGGCTAGCCTCCAAGGCTGTTACGGGCAATTCACTCAGAAACTGAGTTTTCTGAAACTTCCACCAGCGAATTGTGTCCCCTGAACGAAAAGATGAGTCAAAACGAAGCGAAGCCGTCTGATGCTGCGTTCGGAAGCAGGTTATGGAAAAGCGAAAAATGGGTACCAGATACCAGGGAATGATGGGTCCTTTTTCCTATTGTGTAAAGAAGTATACGTCGACCTGCACTTCATTCTCAGTATTACCAAGTGTATACAGTGGCACATAAAATGAAGATTGGGCAAATGCATCGAAACTATACTGGTTAATACTTCCCAGAACACTATATATTTTTTGAGCCACCTGCTGTGCCTGACTGATAAGCGTCGTGTCGGGAGCTCCGCCATAGACGATAGCCAGTCCCACCTGCTTCCCGCGTAGTATCGCAGTGTTCTCTACTTGTTGTCTAATGTCATCATCTTGCGAGTCGCTATTGAGAAAGGCATTGACGTCACTAATATTTAATGTGAAGCTCTGGTAGTGGAAATCCAGTCGCTGCGGTTTTACTTTCGGAGGAATGCAGCGCCATGCCACAATAACTGGCGAAGCGGCGGTTTTGTCATCTGCTCGCTGTGCGTTGAATGTAAAGGAGCCATTCTGGCAAGGAATAGTGGAGATGGTCATGGAAACCGATTGACCAGGAGAGAGTTGTCCACTCTTGCTGCTATATTTGATACTGTCACTCATGTCGCTACTTACCGTCCAGATGATATTGCCTTGTGATGCCTTCGATTTTCCGATGGTGACAGTACAGCGAGGGGCAGATGTGCCTCCTATGCAAGCAGGCATATTTGCATTCGCATCCAGGACAGCCGGAGCGACGACCAATGTCGGAGGTAGAACAGGGGCCAGCTAAATCCCATTCGTGTTGGCAGCCAGAAAGAGAATAGCAAGCGCCAGGAGCAGATCAGCAAAGAGCCAGCCGCTCAACAAGACGGTATCATGTACACGTGGCATAACTATATGGTCCTCCCTGGTACTGTATCATCGAGGACATCTCTCAGTTGTTGACTGGCTTTCTGAATAGCGATGGCTGACGCTTTGAGCGTGTTGCCGCTGCTTTCCATCACGCTGGCGGCGTTTTCGTAGCTGCGCGTAATATTCGAGAGATCGATGGGGACAGCCATACCAGGATTGGAAACCATCGCCGCTTGAAGCCGCATCATATCATTCATACTTACCGCCATACTGCGCAAGGAGACCGCGCCTGTATTCATCTCGCCCAATGCGTTTTTTACGCCTACTGTTGCATCAGAGAGCAGAACGGCAAGTTGGCCTTGCTTATCGTGTTCGTTTTGTAGATGTTGTAGAAAGGTTTCATGCTGGTGTACAAGATCGCTTTCTTCCTGACCCAGAGCTGCAAATTTCTCGACGGCTAGCGTGAATGTGTCAAGCGTATCGGTCAGCTCCGAGGCTTTTTTTTGTTGCTGGTTGACCAGATGGCTGATGGACTGCGCGTTGTCCTGGAGGAATTTGACAGATTGCTGTGCTGCATCAAGAAGTAAAGCCTGCTGTTGTGCCATGAGTTTAGCAAGTTCGGTCAGGTTATTAATACTGTTGGTGAGTGAGCTATTCGTCGTCTTGAGTCCGTTGGCCGCTGCTTGAATCTCACTAGCTGTTTGAACGATCCCTGTAGTGAGGGAGCCAAGCTGGGTAAGGTATTCTTTGCCTGCCAGTACCTGCTGGTTCATTTCTTGCGCAATCTGTTCCAGATGTTTCATTGTCTGCTGCGTTGTATTGCTAAATTGCTCGGTCACATTGTGCGCCATTTGGCCGAGACTCGTCGTCGCGGTCTGAGCCATCTGCTCTATACGCATAGTAGTATTTTGAGCTATGCTATCCAGGTGCGTAATGCTTTGTTGCGACATGTCTTTCACTTGATCAACAATATAGTGGATAGTAGTATCCAGGTTCCTTGCTACAAGCTCCAGATTGTTTTCCGCTGTCAGTTGAGGGCGAGCATGCAGGCTGAGGACTGCGCCGGTTATGGCGTGCTGAAGATTTGCTCGTAGCCGTTGCGCATCCTGATCCTTTTGAGCCTTACCGCTATTGGAGAGAAGGTAGGCGAAGAAGGTGAAGCTCAAGATGATAAACAGGATAACCACGTCGGCGGTAGCAATACTGCTAAGTGTCAGGTAATTCGGTAACGTTCCGCCAAAACGCTGTTGCCAGAGATACAAAAAAGGTTGGGAATAAAGATCGAGCTGCTTATTGCGAATAGCGCTGTTGATCAGCTCGCTATAGCTGGCTGTTGCCTGTGAAATACCATACCATGTGACGATAATAGGTGCAAAGATCAATGTATTGCGTATAATCTCTAGAAATGTCACAAGTTTATCAGTAGTATCGGAGCGGGCATTCTGGCGATAGCGTTCCACGATGCTATCTGGAGCGATCATTGAATGAACATCGGCGTAAGCCCATGCAGACGCATGGGCCTCGTTTTGGACCGCGTTACTGAGCAGGCTCAGCCGGTCGTAGCCACCAGGATCACTTGCTCGCACTTCATTTGCTAGTTTTTGCAAAGAATCGGCAACAGAAGATTTATCAATCATACCTCTCTCCATAGATCAAAATTATCGAAACTTACCTCTTTTTGTGACTGCTCAGGATATTTTCTCTACTTTGTCAACTGTGAGCAGATCAAGTATCTTCAGGTTATGCAGATAAAAATGCCATTGTTCTCTGGCATCAAGTGAAAGCTGCTGCTGCATTACCTTGTGATTGAGCGTCTTCCATGCAGCAAGATTAGTTCGGTTCACATAATGTAGTAATGTGTCCAGAAACACGCATATAAAGTGTGGAGTTCCTTCTGACCATGTCAGTGCAAAGACAATATAAGGCAAAAACGCCTCGGCAATCATCGACGATCGAAAGTTTGCTGCTGCCTGTTCTGCTATGTCGTAGAAAAGCTGTGGGATACGGCCTTTCAACGCTTGGACCTGGGACATGCTTTCTACGATGTTGTTGAGATCGCTATCAGTTCTGATACAAGAGACAAATGCATGTACCAGTTTTGCTATCAACTGTGCATCGTCTGGAAGAAGCTTATGATAGAGAGCTGTCGCAAGCTTTTTCAACGCCTCTTGTTCGCAGATAGGTGTAGTGCAATAACTATTGATTATATTCCAGTATTGAATATGAAATTGTGTTTTATCATTTAGAAGAGAGAGAGATTTATATTGATGCAACAGAGCTGTGAAGAAGCGCATGATTCCTTCTTGTTCCAGTGAAGCCGTGTTGAAAGTTTGCATATAGGTGTCTACGTACTCCATCAGTATAGGGAGTTCTGGATAGGTAGAGATATAATGATCTCCATAATCTTCCAGAAAGTTGATTTGTTCCTCGGGAGACAAGGCAGCAGCCTCCAAAAATTGTTTCACTACGGGACCTGGCAATGATGAACCGGACTGGGATGGGTCCAGCCAGATAAAGAGTAGGTCTGTTTTTTCTGCTACCATTTGTCTGTCTTGCGCAGTTTCATTTGCGTACCAGGCAAAATGAGTGAAACGTGTGAGAATTGTTGGTGATCGGTAGAAAAGTGGGAAATAGTCCTTTGAATGCCCAAACTCTTTGAAAAACTTGCGACTCTCCAGCAGTGAGAATGGTGTTGCTGCAAGCAGCCGTTCCTGGTACTGGAAATCGGTCTGCGGACTCAAGAGCTTGAATAACAAATCACACCTATTGTACTGTACGGGGAGCCGGGTAAACCATTCTATGAGCATATTAGCCAGAGCTGGCATCTGTTGGCATTCCTGGAGGTAGAGTTTACCGTATTGTTCCAGTACCCTGAATTGCTCGTTATTGTCAAGTTGTGTCTGCTGTAAAAGTTGCACTATCGTTTTTTCGTCAAGAGACGCATCAGTTTGTTCATCAAGAGCCACACTGAGCAAGACGAAGAGGCGGTCCAGCTTTCTGGCTACAGGCAAGGCGTACAGGAGTTTCTGGTAAAGGGAGAGCAATGCCTGGATGTGATGAGCGGTTTTAAGATAATGCTGCCCTTCTTGCAGGAAGAACTCATGCTGTTCCTCGGCAGTGCGATAGACACGCATAACGCTGCTCTCCAGGTTCCCACCTGCGCTGAGCAAGAGGTCAACAAGCTGTTTCTTCCTGAGATAACCGCGCTCGACCAAGAGATTAAGCAGATCCTGTCCGGCTGCCGTTGTGATCAGAACGCCAAGGAGTTTTTCAAGCAACTCCTGGTAGTCAAGATTTCCTGTGTACCCGGCACGCGTTAATGCAGTAACAAGTTCTTGCGCAGCAAGCCAGAGCTGATTATCAGCAAGAAGACTGGTTAAAAGTGACCTGATAGAGGAGTCATTCAGTGCTGCTTTCGGGTAGTCCTTCTCGACTAATCTGGTAAGGAAAGCGGCTGCACTGGCGATGTGCCCGTCTTGCAGGAGTTGCGTCAGCAGGTCATCAATCTCGCGAGCGTAGGACTTTCCCAATATCTGCGTGGTTTGAGGAGTCAGTGACGTATCGGTAGTAAGATTCTCGACAGCGAAGATGTTCCATTGTCTGTGGCGTTTGCGCAACTCTGTCTTGAGGAACTTCCCTAAGCGCTGCCACGGCACAATCACCAGTGGGCGTACAACATTATCATAAGCGGGATCGACCGGGAAGGCTTCGTTCCAGAGTTCGAGGAGCAAGATATCTATATCCCGATGTATCTTCACATACTCGGTCGCGGTACGGGTTTCTATAATCTTGTCAAAGAGCTGTTTCCAGACGTCAGTAGAGTTTTGTCTTGGCGTGCACCAGCTCATCAGGTGAATGAGGATGGTGGCCTGCTCTGCTTTCTGCTTTTCAATACCAGCATCCCCAGGTTGCCCTGAAACTGTTCCTCTTGCCGCTCTGGCTTTCTTCAAGGCATCAACAATCTCAGGAATTGCGCGTTCTGCAAGCAGCGTCAGTCCGCTCGTGAGCGTTATCTGAGTTTTCTTCGTTTGTGCGTTAGCCCGATGACGTTGGCTTCTTTTCTGTAATCCTTGTGTCGCGCCAGCGGTTGGCGTCTGCTGTTGGGTGGGTGTCGCATACATGGTTGGTGTGAGCGTGGCAGGAGCGTTAGTAGCTTCTCTCTCTGCCTGCAAACGCAGCTTGTAAAGGATGGTTCCCAATTGACTCTGGCTCCATTGCGGATTCGCCACGGCACATTCGATAATTTTCTTGCGAATGTTTCTACTGCTGAGTCGATCAACACACAAGTCAGAGTCTGAGAGATAGCGCTCAATCTCGGCTATTCCTATGCTGTCTGTGTTGGCAATCTCGTCGCTATAGAGTTGCAGAAACGAAGCGCTCTGCAGTTTCCTGCTTTTCTCTGCTTGCTCACACAGGTCATGGAGCTGGTCCGTGTTATGAGTAACCAGGCACTCAGTTGCATAGGCGGCAAAATCGGCTGCTAGCGGGTTGTAGATGGTCTGTGGATGCTTCTGTAAAGGAGACTGTTCTCCTGTGAAGCAATTGATCGCCAGTTTCTCACGATAGAATTGTGGTGAGAAGACCGCCTCCTTTTCCATGCCGGGAGTAGCAATCCAACTGGTGCCAACAATCTCGGTGGTAGCTTTTGTCACGTCGGACTCATAGGTACTGAAGGTGAGATCCGCCAGGAGCTGTTTTGGCAGACAATAGACGAGACCGGCGATCAAATAGGCGATGGTTGCGGCCTGGTGAGCCGGAGCAGCAATATAGAGAGGAGTCCTCTCGCGGCGGCTCAGATAGGCTTCGATAATAAAGGGAAGTGCGTTGCGTACCTGCATAAATTGTGGAGAAAAGCGCTGGTTGTTATCAAAGATGCTTATTCGCATGGTGTCGAGGCTATTGCTGCGTCGATCTAGTGCTTGATCGTTTGTTTTCCAGAAATCGGCTTCCCAGAGCCAGATGGCGTCTTCGACCGAAAAATAGGCAGAGTATGCTCCTAAGGCGAGGACATGGACAAAGAAATTGCCTGGCCGACCAACGCCGTCTTTCCCGCTATAGTTCTTATGCACGAGGACATATTCGTTGTTCCAGTCAGTGCGCATGAACGCGAGACCTACCGGAGCCGCCTCCGGCGTAATCGCTGTACTATTTGTTGTTGGTGGCAGGGTATAGCGCATATAGCGATCCATACTTTTGACGCGTTCGCTGTAGATCTCCGTCAGGCCCGGAGACGCAGCGCGTATGCGAAAGCCCGCATGTATAGAACTGAGTCCCACATCAGACCACGTATACCATAGTTGTTCAATGGGGAAACCCTCCATATTACTCATGCTTTTTCTCTATCCTCCAGCTCTTTATACTTGTGCTGACTGCCTGCCATCAGCGCAGATGTCGATTATGCAACGTAAAGAATGTCCAGCTCATGCAAAATCCAGAGAATTGGATCGAGGCAACGACAGGGATCTACCGCCGGATAGTTGCCATTCATATCCGGGGCATAGCCTGTTGCCGACGTCGCAAAAAAGCGTACCTTTGCGAAATTCCGTGTGGATTGGAGTAAGGTGCGCTCTTCGTACTCTTCGAGAAGTTGCCTTACTTCCTGGTTGACAGCATCCAGGTCTTGCAAATTGATTGCGCCGTGATAAACGGGTTTTCTCAGGAAGCTGTACTGATGCTGGATTGAAGTCAGTTGCTTGAGCAGGTCAGACTTAGTAATGGTGATGGCAATCGGTGTCGATGAGAGGCGTGCTCCTGTGCCGTAGCCCCGATAATCTTCGATCAAGCGTATCATAGAGTTCAGAACCGACGACGATGTCCGACCGGTAGCCGCCTTCTTTTGCAGAAACGCAGGTAGCAGGTTATATATTTCAGGCATGCTAGTAGGATCGGCAAGGAAGATGATCGCATTGGCACCAAAGACGTAACGGCTGAACTGGACCATTCTTTCCTTAATGGCAAGATCTTCGCCCGATGCATCATATAAAATCAGGTTGATGCGCCTGGCAGGGCGCTCAGGCGATACACCAAGAATCAACTCATAGATCAGAGGTGGCCTGTTTGTCTCAACGGCCATTTGTGTGCCTGCAAGCTGTCGTTTATCCTGGAACAGTGGCTTGATGATATTTGTAATATATTCTTTTTCGATATCTTGCGTCATACAATCAAAACGAGCGTAGCGGTCGGCTCGTTGCAACTCTCCCTGTTGTATCTGATGAATAAGCGCCCCAATGTAATGACTCTTGCCTGAAAAGGTGTCGCCTACAATGGCGATGTTGATATTGTCAACCAGCTCTATATTTGTCGGAAGGAGATAATAGCAATGAGGACATTCTCTATGCGCTAATTTCAGGACGAGTTCTCCGGTAATTGGTTCCGGGTTGAGGCGCGCAAATCGTCTCTTCAGACCTCCCTTCGGAGCTACTTTAATCACCTCGTGCTTGCCGCTATGAGGGTCAACGACCGTGGGAGATACAATGTCGCAATCGCCAGGATAGCATTCCTGGATACAATTGGGACATGTACGCTTAAGATAGACAGTGTCCATGATGCTCATTGGTCTCTGCCTCCCGCTTCTTTAAAAATGTCGTCTCTTTGCCTTCGCGCTATTTTTCTGGTATAAGACTCTCTACACGCCTCGATGAAATTTATTGCACGCGCCAGATTATGTGCGGACTGGTAGTCTCTGCACTGGATGTTGGTTCGTCCCCATCCGAGAATCTCCATTTTTGGGCTTGATCCCAGGTATCAAGCATTGCTGCATAGCCTCTTACGTAAATATGTGTTCCTTTGCCGACTGGGATTGTTGTGCTACTATGTAAGACGTTATTTTTGCGCCTGATCCAAGTGTGTTTCCACTCCGGGTTATTCAAGTTCTTCTCTGATGGGCGATCAGGCCAGGTCCCAATCTCCCATACTATGAGCGCTGTGTAAATCAGCGTGGTGATAGGCCACTGCCAGGAAACTATTGCTTCATTGGTACTGGCTTGCTCTGCTATCTGTATGCTTAAATTGCTCAGGTTATGCTTTCTGATAAAACGCATGGTGGCACGATTTAGCTTGAATGTCAGCGTGCCGCTGATCGCCTGACCTGTCGTTTTCTGAATGGACTGTGCCATGAGCAGGGCTTGCTCGTACTCTTTGCCGTCTAGCAGATCTTCCAACTTTTGTAGTTGCATGGCCCGGTCTATACGCTGCTGTTCGGCTGAAGCTATACCTGTAAAGCGTTGCGCCAGCGTTGGATTGTATGCGCTACGAATAAGATCGTCTTTGTCTGCCTGTATGGCCGTCTTCACTGCTTCGTACATGGCAAGGTACTGGCTTGCTGCTGCGACAATCTCACGCTGCTCATCTTTGACTGCGCTGCTAGCATTCAGCAGGGAGCTGTCGTATGCAGCGAGAATACTGTGGGCATCCTTTGGAGCTAAGAGTAGTACCTGGCGGAATTTCTCCAGTGCCTGCAAACGTTGCTCCGCCAGATGGATGCGCTCCTGCTCCTGCTGCGTCACCAGAAAAAAGCCCCTAACAACAGGCTTCTGCAGTATCTCGCCAACATTGGTGAGCATCTCGTCATCATTCGCATCGAATGCATCTACAAACAGACGCACGGCGGCAAGCTGTTCACGTTCCTCTTGCGTAAATTCCCCGTAATTTTCTAAAATAGTGCTATATGCAGCCACCAGAGATCGTGGTATTCTGCTCTGCAACGCAGCACGAAACTTGAGTAGAGCCGTATATTTTTGCTGTGCAAGTGCAAAACGCTGTTTCTCTTCAGCCGTGAACTGGAAGAGATCATGCTGTAAAGATTGCTGCCGTGTCCTATCTGCTGCTAACAGTTGATCATCATTGCCACTCAGCAGTGCTGCAGTAAGAAGACGTGCGAGGGTAAGTAACTCACGTTCTCTCGCTGTGATCTGCGCACTGTTATCCAGCACCGGATCGTATGCTTTGATAAGACGCCAGGGACTCTTGCTCGCCAGGGCAACGTGGAGGCGTTCTATCGCCTCATTGCACCTGCGTATCCGTGTGGCTCGCTGTTCTTGTGCCTGGGTAAATACAAAGTTGTGATCAAGGCTTTGCTGCAACGCGTCATAGGTTGCCAGAAAGACGTTATCATCACTGGAACTATAGGCTTGCATAAAGGCCACCGCTTGCTCGAACGCGCTGCCTTTCTTTTGCAGTCATACCCTTGAGATACTGAAACAGTGGCTTAATCGATGCAATCTGCTCTACATTCTTGCTCGCAAACGCTGTCTGCATAGCCTGTTGCGCGTTTTTGCACTGGCGTATCTGGGTCAGGCGCTGCTGCTGCGAGGCCGTGAAGATAATGTGCGTTCCCTTGATCGTCTGTTGCAACTTCTCTGCAATGTGAAGCGCATTGTCGTTATTGTCGCGGTAAGCTTGCAGGAAATCGCTAGCGAGCGAGAGTAGCAGACGTTCTTCATGGGATATGCCCTTTGCTGCATCTAGCAATGCTGCATTATAGGTGAGCAGAATGCGTTGTAGATTGCCTGTGGCAAGTGTATTGCGGAATGCTCGTAGTGCGCTCTGGCGCTGCTGGGCGAGTTGTACACGGTTGTGGTGACGCTGGGCAGGAAGATAGTGTTCCAGGATGGTAGGCCAGCAAGTGGCAATCTGCTCGTCATCATCTGTCTGGAGCGCGTTTTCCAACTGGATAAATGCCTGTTTTTCATGGTAATGCGGATCAATGAGGTGGAAGGGAAATCGTACATCATTGATTGGCTGTTGGCATGCATGCTTCAATTCCTGAACTATGCTGCGGACCTGTGCGTCGCCCAGTTGCTCTAGCTCGCGAAAGAGCGGAGATTGCTGTGGCTCCCGGAAATCTTGCTGCCGAAAAAGGATATTAACGTCGAGCAACTTGCCATCAGGGCCAAATTTCGCGTAGGTATCCCATAATGTTGGCTTAACGGTTAGAGCAATCAGTGCCGTATAGATAACCAGGGCCGAGAAAGCATCCATATGCTCGTGGAATTTACGCTGTGCCATCTGGGGATGTTGAAAATCGTCCTGGCCGAGCAGCACCTGGGAAAGACCGGCAAATTCGGGAATGTAGACGCCATCGTAGTCGATGAGGATCAGCTTTCCATCGCTATGCACCATCACATTCACTCCAGCCAGGTCTCCGTGAGCGATATGAGCGCGTTCCATAGTTCGTAACAGGATGATCCATTGGGTTGCCAGGTCCTTTAGAACTGCGCTCTGACGCTTTTTGCATAGCTCGTCGATCTTATCGGTGAGGGTAACGCCGTCGATCCAATCCATCTCAATGACAGGATATTTCTGATCTGGTGGTTTGCCCTGTTCTTTGACGACAATCGCCGCATCATAGTATTGAAAGCCAGCAGTTATATCACGGGCGTGGGTACGAAAATAGGGTCCGATGCGCTCATAACGAAACTGGGTATCTGAACTCATCGGAACACGAAAACAGCGCAGGGCACAGATGAGTCCATTTTTTCTCCGAAATTTGTAAACGACGGCGAAGCCCCCCTCAATTCCCCATGGGCGTTCTAGCGAACCCTGCGTGGTTGGCACCGAAACCATCTCTACCTTGCCCTGCTTTAAATCCTGGTTCTGGACCTTCAGACGAATAGCAGAGAGCTGCATCGCTTCATCATACGCCAGCCTTTCAGGCACTCCTATGCCTCCTCTTCTGTTTGTCTGCTTGATTGGAGCAACTGTTGTATCTCCTGCATATCGAAGATTTGTGTGTGGAGCATAGCAGAATCATCTCTGGTATTCTGATAGGCAAGCTCTGCTGATGCCTGTGCTATGGATGGTCTGGAAGGAGCAATTGGTTCGATAGGTTCAAGTGGAATACCCAGGCGTGTGAGCGTCTTGCGCAGGTTCGTGGCGCATGGCTCCAGATAGAGAAGATGGGCATGTTTTTGCCATACGGGCGTCATGATAGCAACAACATTGGGGCTGTTTGCTTCCTGGCGTAGCATTGCCAGTACTTCTCGTTGCGCGTCAGCTACCTGACGAGCTAACAGGATGTCATCCTGCGAAATGCTCACACCTGCGTTCTGTAAATCCCTCCCATCCCCAAAGTAGATGGCGACCTGTTCTTTATTGCCTGCATTGAGGGCCTGGATGAATTCCTGCTTGCGTTGTTCTCTCACTGGTGAACTATGTTCTGTCGTCGCGCCCAGCACAGGGCCTGTAGACATGCTATCTGGACACAACGTGATCAGCAACGCTGTACAGTCATCGTCGATCATTTCCTCACGCACGCGGCACTCCTGAATGAAATCGGCCCATGTATCTGCTGTTTGCCTGGTGATTGCTTGTAATGCTTCCCTCTGACCACTATAGCGACCGGCACCAGCGCTGATAATCCACTTTGCGACCGTATCTGTGGCGATGACGACAACATCATCAGGGAAAAGATCCAGCGTAGTAGCGAGACATTGATGAAAATAGCGATTGAAGCTGCCCGGTTTGGACGGAAGACAGATAGGTGCCAGCTCGAAATCTTGTTCATGCTTTAATGGAAAAGAGAGCTGCTGTTCGCTAGAGGATCTGCTCACAAAGATACAACTATCGCCGATGGCGAGCAATTCCGCCTGTGCGTACTCGCTGGTATGCATTGCTATGCGTAGCGTTGCCAGCGTGGCGTAGCTACCCTGGTTTTGCGCTTTTTGTTGTGCATTCCACGACATATCTGCCAACGTTGGAGATTGCTGCTTGAACTGTTCCTGAGCCATCCGTAGCCACCACTCAGTCTCGAACGGATCATTGCTCAGGAGCGGGACGCGCAAGAAATGTTGCACCAGGAGGTTTGCCCAGGCATCTGCGAACAGCGTCGTGCCTGCACCATCGGCGATAGCAAATAAACCCTGCGCAATGTCTCCATCGGCTGCGTCTTCACAGGTATCTTCGGTATGCTCAGACTTCCAATAACGTAGCCTCATTACTTGTACAAGCATGAAAACTATTCTCTCGTTTTGTCTACAGAAGAATTTATCGATCCATCTCAATCTGCTCTATTGGTTTGGTAGCAGGAACGCTGGCGAAAGTGAACATTTGTCTGACAGAGACGGCATCTCCGTTGAAGATCAAGCCTCGTGCGCCAGGAAGCACCGTTCTTGCCAGAAGCGATTGGAGCAGGGAGCGGCTTGTCTCAGGGATCAGGCTGGATATCGCAAAGAGCTTCTGCGCGTAACGATCATGCGGGAGTTCATGTTCACTGGCTGGATAAGCAATAGGTGCACTATTAATATCGGTAATATGCACATTAAAAAGCAGCGCTTGCCCATCATACGTACTGATCTCGGAGAGCTGTTGTGCCACTTCGGTAAGGTCGCCGTCGTTTCCCATACCATCGGATACATTGATGACAACAGGGGGATAGCTGCCAGGATTTGCCTGTGCCCATTGTGCAGCCAGATGATACGCATGACGCAATGCTCCACACATCGGGGTACCTCCTCCGGCAACCGGTTGC
The DNA here is from genome assembly GCA_963802635.1 of uncultured Chloroflexia bacterium. GTDB lineage: Bacteria > Chloroflexota > Ktedonobacteria > Ktedonobacterales > Ktedonobacteraceae > CAVTLG01. The sequence continues at coordinate 906,237 of CAWDJJ010000003.1, forward strand.
ACCCAGATGGGAAATTGTACAGGGATCTCGATTTCCATGCCTGTTTCATCGATCTCTCTTTTGCTGCGCCTCTCAATCGTCAGAGGATTCATCTGCAGGTCTGGTAAAGTAACGAACGATCTACCTTCGAGCACACCTCCAAGGACCGGGCCAACAAAAGTGCCCTCGTAACCGAGCACTGCTACATCAGCACGCGGCCTGACCACCGTTGTGCCATCCTTCTGGGCAATAGTATTGGTGACAATGAGTTCATTTAAAAATCCGTTGAGGACAGTCGCCACCATATCGCATTTGCGTCGTCCTGCACCTGCCTGAGCGTAGCCAAAGGGGTCAGACATTGACCCAGATTGATCCAGTAAGAAAATAAGGCAACCGGGACGTGAGGCACTCCATGATTGAGAATAGTTCACCATACTTTTCCTGTTCCTCTCCCAACATTTTTCGAAGCTATTCTAGTAAATTGATGGCTGCACGTATTTTACGCAAAGTAATAACTGCATCTGGTCAAGTATTGCCATTTGCTAGTATAACTGTGCCATTCTTGATTGTCAAGCCCGAAGAATAACATTAGTAGCATATATTTCTATTCTGTTGTTCTTCTTGAACATGCGCCCATTTCTCTGCTATACTACACTCGCAATATTCCTTTATCGAGATACGGGAGGCAAGTCATGGTTGTGGAACATACCCACGCGCTTATCTACTATAACGATAGCAGTGATGCTTTGCGGAACCGCGATTATGCCTTTGCTGCTGAGCTGAAAACTTATTTACGAAATAACAAAATAGATGCAGACATTAGAGGATATAGTGATAGTATTCTCGAAGCAGATGCCTATCAGTGGCTCATTTTTATTCATTCTCTCGAAGCGATGAAACCACCGATGCACGACGCTATTAATGCTGCACGAGATCGAGTTGTGCAGCGTCGCATGCGTGGTATCCTGGCCGTTACTATGACCTCTGATGACTTGCCTGCCGAATGGGCCAGTATTCGTAGATATGATGTGCACAATGCTGAAGTAGATACCGTTCTGTATAGCATACAACGAGGGATGCAATATGCCAAAGTCCCTTATACCCAGGCTCAAGATCTGCAAGGGCTGCGCCATAAGGCACGTCCACTCCTCAGAAGAATTGGAACGACACGTATTCCCGCTACGCGGCGGATGCTAGCATTGATGCTCACTGTCGTTATTCTTTTATTGTTAATTACAGTATTTGGAGTGGTGTCGATCTGGAATACTATTACGCATTCCAATGCCTTCAATGCTAGCCAGACTGCTACCGCTGCTGCTTATGCAACGCAAACAAATATGCAACACATGGCGGCGACAATGACCCCGCAGGCCAGGCAAGAAGAACTTGCTACGATTATGAAGACAGCTCCTGCCCTGAGTGGATTTCAAGCAACTGATCAGTGGAGTGCTCCGGCCCCGTCCGGTGGTACCCCATCTGTGACAAATACGCAATCATGCACTGTTGGTGCTAATAATAGCTATCTGGCGGTTATGAATGCGCCAGGTTACTATGTACCCTGCATAGCACAGAAGCCGATGTTTGGGAATTTTGCATTGCAGGTGACGATGCAAATTCAGGGTGATGCGGGAGGCATCATTTTTCGCGCCAATGAAGCCTCTGGGATATATTATCGTCTGTCCATCAATCAAAGCAATCCAACAACCCCTGGTGATGACACGCTCTCGCTGTTGCTCTGTAACAGCGATTGTCTGACAATGAGTGTTAGGGAGGGTACTTCATTGCTACCTGCAACTCTCTCAGTGCCTTCTAGCCCCGTGAAGCCTGTTACATTGGCACTCATTGCTCAGAACAGCAGCATTGATATATTCATCAATGGGCAGTTTGTGACGCACGTGGTTGACTCTACATTGCTACAAGGACAGATAGGAGTATACGCTGCCTCGGTTAGCGATCCTACAACAGTGACGTTTAGCAGGTTGAAAGTGTGGTCGTTGGCTGCATAACCGTAGAAAGAAGCATTGAGTGTGCGAACGCAGATCACATATGAAATAGTGTCATAAGCGACCTGCTAGCCTATCTTCAATTTATATTGCCTTGCATGCAGATGAGCCGAAGGCTAGACGCGTCAGCGTCGTTTCTGCATGCCTATGGGTATTAGTTCTTGAGCCTGTTATCCACATACCAGATATGAAGACCGATGCTGATAGCGAAAGCGATGAGAAAACTGGATACGGTGATGGATTGACCGGGGATATGTGCGGCGACATTCGCTACAACATATCCCCACCAGAGGGCTACGCCAGCTCCAAACGTGATCGCGATAGGCTTCTTGACAGAAACGGTGCAGCGCCAGAGCATTGTGATAGCTATGGCTCCTCCTACGATGGCTATTATTACACTTGTCGGCAACGGACCGCTTATCAGGACAATCAGCGCCGAAAGTATGTTGACCGGAACACCAAGCAGCAGGAATTGCCGGGTCCTTTTTGTTTTGACAAAATGTTTGTCTGTGGCAAAGATTTTTTCTATCGTGGTGATCGGCTCACCGATGATGCCTGATATTTCATCTGCGATCTTAGAACTGCCGCTGTGTTGTGGATTTGCCTGGGTACCTGCATTGAAAGGGTGGTTGTTAAGAGTGGAGGCTTGTGGAGAATGTAAACCCGGTTGGCGAGTATGGGGATCTGGAAGGTGAATCTGCTGTTGTCCTTGCTGGCTTCCCACCGGACTTCCTGTTGGTGTCCTGACTGGGGATGGTTGGGGTGGAGTGACAGCAATAGGTGTCGCTGGTGATGAAACCGGTGTTGCAATCCGTGTAGGTGATGGCGATACTGTCGATGGAAATATTGTTGAGTTCAATGGTGGCGAAGAAGCTTGGATCGCCTTTTCCAGTGTCTGGGCGAATTCTGCCACCGATCCATAGCGGTCTGCTGGTTCCTTTGAGAGTGCTTTCTGTACGACCTGTTCTACATCGCGTGAGATAGCCGGGTTCGCTTTGTGAAGAGGAGGTGGAAGTTCTTTCACGTGTTTTTGGCAAATCTCCAGGTCGCTGCCTTCGAATGGGCGCTTTCCACAGAGCCACTCATACACGACAACTGCCAGTGAATACTGATCACAAGCTCGCTGAGTGTGGCCTCGAAGTCGCTCTGGTGCGAGGTACGCAGCCGTGCCTGGGATGACAATTGGTTCCCCACGGGCAAGTTTTTGCATGATCTCTGTTTGTTGTTGTTGCAAATTGCTGGTGTTCAACCCGGTAACGGCAATACCGAAGTCACTGAGTGCGATATCATCAGATTTACGCACTAGCATATTCTCAGGCTTGATATCAAGATGTGTGACATTTTTATCATGTGCGTATTGTAGTGCCTCCGCTATCTGCTTCGTATACGATGCTATTTTGGGTAGTGCCATTGGTGTATTATGAGGATAAAGGTGTCTGAGCGTTCCAAGTGGCGCATATTCCATCACCAGATAGGGTGTGCTTCCGTCGCTTCCGCTCCCTCGTTGACTCATTTCGATACCGTAGTCGAGCACTGCAACGATGTGTGGATGCTTCAGCGTTGTCATAAACTTTGCTTCCGAGCGAAACTTCTCCTGTTCCAGCGTATCTAGATCCTGTAGTTTGAGCACTTTGATAGCTGTCTGAATCTCCAGGTAAACATTTTCTGCAAGATACACCTCAGCAAAGCCACCTCTGCCAAGGAGTTTCGTCAAACGGTAATTTCCTAGTGTGTGTCCCATACGATTCTGAGCTTGCACTGATAGTATCCTCCTCTAATACACTAAGCCAGTTTACCATAGAACTTTTTCGTAACTCTTCAGGTGCTTTCCTCACGCCAGGTCAGTCGCACTGTAACCGCTGTAATAACGAAGAGATATTGATCGATATTTTTATGTAACTCACCTATATAATTATCACACATATAAATAGAAATATCTAAGGAAATGTGAAGCATCCTTCTTTCTTCTTTTGTTTACCGCTTTATGCAACAAAGGTGACTATGCAACAGTCCTGCATCTAAGCGGAGAGACTATTGACAGGTCATGATATTATAGTCGATAGACAAAGGGTACAGGCGTTGTGGGCGAAGGCGCTCTCGGAAAACATTGCCTGGAACGTCACAGGAAGGCGGCGTAGCTCAGTCGGTAGAGCAAGGGACTCATAAGCCCTGTGTCACAGGTTCGATTCCTGTCGCCGCTACTACTACTAACCTCAACCCGCATGAAGAACGGGTTGAGGTTTTTTCGTTCTCAGTGCTCATGCTGCAATGAATATTACCTTGAAAAAAAGGAGATTGTTTCCTGCGACGTATTCAATGTATAATGAGAGTGACATAGCTGCTAATGTGTGTGTCTTGCCTGGTATAAGGAGAAAGAGGTTTATTCTTATGGAAGCTCCAAAAGCAAACCTCGTCGAGCAAACTGAAATCTTGGATAAGGCAGTCTGGAAAAAGTGGAACAAGTATACCTGGAGTGGCTCCTTCGTAATAGGCATCGGCGTAGTCCTGATTGCTGTTGGCGCGCTACTCAACACAGGTGCTCGTTCAGCCGAAGGACTCTTGATCGGCATTGGAGGAATTATTGTATTGATCGGCATTATCAGGGTTCTCATTGGTTTAATAAATCCTCTGGCTCCTATCGATTTGCATCCAGAGCTTGGCACAAATGCAGAGGAGCCTCCTGTTATCGATATAACACCTGACCAAATCTAAGAATGTGTCCGGTTTCAGCTCAATACGGACGAAAAGTGTGCACGTTTCAGACACATTCTAAGCGAGTATGTAGTCAGTACGATCACCTGTTAGCGACCTTTGTCTATGCAAATAAGGCAAAGATTACTAACAGGTGATTTTTTATGAAAACAGCCTATGCCAGAAATCAATGCTCCTTGCCAGTAATTTGGAGGTAGCATCTTAAAAACAGCAAAGAGAGACCTTCATTGCTGTTACTGATTTGGTTTTGTTAGCAATACTACGTCTATTACTATTTGGGCGAAAAAAGTCTGCACCGAATGCTTATTGTAATACCCATAGGCATTCAGAAACGCAACTTTCGTCCCTCTTGGACTGTCAGAAACGAGGCTGTCGCCTCTAGCCTTCGGCTCATCTGACAGAGAGGAGGTTGCTAGAAATGTGCCAGAGCACATTTCTCATCTGAATGTAAGGCAATATAAGTAGAACGCAATCGAGGAGCGTTGTTATGCTTGATTTTTTAAGCGCTGTTGGTGGAATCCTTTTTCTTGATATTGTTTTAAGTGGTGATAACGCATTTGTGATTGGTGCTGCAGCTGCGGGACTCCCACGCAGGAGACGCTGGTGGGCTATCGCTACGGGTGGTGCTGGAGCGATTATTTTGCGCATTGCTTTTACCTCTCTTGCCAGTACTATCCTTAATCTACTCTGGATTCAAACCTTGGGAGCATTTGTGCTCCTATTTCTTGCTGGTCGTCTGCTTATAGATAGACATACAGATGTAAATGTGCAGCGAGAAAGCCGTGATAACAGTGCCGCGAAAAGCGGTCAGACAGACCAACAGAGCTTCTTTGCTGCAATGCTCACTATTATTATTGCCGATGTAACGATGAGTCTGGATAATATTCTGGCCGTGGGCGCATTGGCGAATGGCAATTTCTGCGTACTGGCTATTGGAGTGTTTCTCAGCATTGTGCTACTCATGCTTGGAAGTGCATTTGTGGCAACTCTTATTGAGCGTTTCACCTGGCTACTGGATGGAGCTGCCCTCATTCTGGCCTGGACAAGCGCAACGATGATCCTGTCTGATCTCCATCAAAGTGGTGTTCTCGATACTATTCCGTGGGCGCGTTTCGCGCTACCCATTCTGTTAGTAAGTATCGTAATTGCAATTGACCTCTTTGTTCGTTACAATCCCAACCGTACATAACACCTCTTCTCATGACCACTCTAGCCCCATTATCCTATCTGCAGCAGCAACTTTCCATGTAAAAACGAAAATTAAATAAATTAGCTTCAGTTGCATTTAATTTGCATATTTACAGTTTATTGCGTTTCTCCTGAATCATAGGATGGTGGTGATCCTGGATTGTCTTCTCGGGTTAGCGTCTCTCTTATATTGGTAGGATAACCGAGAGAAGCGTCTGACTCAGCCCGTCTATCCGTTCGTTCCCTCTGATAAGGAGGATCAATTCGATTTTCGTTTCCATTATTCCGAGAAATTTGTTGTAAGATTTCCATATGTGATAGTAATTCTCGGTTATCTTCTGGGGTTAGTGTCTCTCTTATATTGGTAATATAAGGGGTAGGAGGAGCGTCTGACTCAGCCCGTCCATCCGTTCGTTCCCTCTGATAAGGAGGATCAATTCGATTTTCGTTTCCATTATTCCGAGAAACTTGTTGTAAGGTTTCCATATGTGATAGTAATTCTCGGTTATCTTCTGGGGTTAGTGTCTCTCTTATATTGGTAATATAAGGGGTAGGAGGAGCGTCTGACTCAGCCCGTCCATCCGTTCGTTCCCTCTGATAAGGAGGATCAATTCGATTTTCGTTTCCATTATTCCGAGAAACTTGTTGTAAGGTTTCCATATGTGATAGTAATTCTCGGTTATCTTCTGGGGTTAGTGTCTCTCTTATATTGGTAATATAAGGGGTAGGAGGAGCGTCTGACTCAGCCTGTCCATCCGTTCGTTCCCTCTGATAAGGTTGCTGTGTTGGTCTTAGATACTCATTAGCCCGTCCTTCACTTAAATAACTTTGATTATCAATTAGATTTTTTCTCCCATTATGCGTCTCTTCTGGCTCATAGGCTGGTGGTGAGACTAGTTTATCATCTGCATGCTTACCATAAGCGGGAGCAGGAGCGTCTGACTCATTAATGAATGCCTGTCTATCCGTTCGTTCCCTCTGATAAGGTTGCTGTGTTGGTCTTAGATACTCATTAGCCCGTCCTTCACTTAAATGACTTAAACCAATTCGATTTTCTTTTCCATTATTATGAGAAGATCGTTGTAAGATTTCTATATATGCAATGAGCTGTTCTTTATTTAAACGTTTTAAAGCAGATCGATTGATAATTTTTTCTCCATTATCCCCGGAAACTCGTAAGATTTCTATATATGCACGAAGATGTTTTTTACTTAAACGACTTAAATCAATTTGATTGCCAATTTTTTCTCCATTATTCCGGGAAGCTTTCGTTAGAGCTTCTTGGAACGCTTTAGCACTTTTTCTACTTTCAATACTTGGTGGCCCTGTAATTTCTCTTCTATGACGAAGGACATCAAAATTGTTGTTGAATCGCTCAGTTAGCGCTGAGTCTTCTCGTATTTCTTTTGATGAAGATTCAGACCGTTCTTTATTAGGCATAGGATTACCTCAATTCATGTTTGTATTACATATTCTTTGACACGTGTCTGCATTCAAGTATATCTACAGCCCGTCAGTGTATTCAAGGGGTCTATAGGGTCGAAATTCGTCCTCACGAAGAAAGCTGGTGCCTCGCATCCTCCTGCCTTTCCGGTACTACAATGCTTGTTTCAAGCGTAATAAATACCCAACAGTTTGCAAGGATTTGAAGCATTCTTAGCCCGTTGGGACCCCTCATATTGGCTGGTTTGAAAGCCCCAGCGGCGTAAAGTCTTCGATGAGAGAGTCTCTGCAAGTACTACAGCATCCTATGCAAAAAAGGTCGCTCTTTGTCGATATACGGTCTCATGTGTTTATGCATGTCTATTTTTGGCTACGTAGTATTGTGTATGAAATAGAGATATTGGAAGTATAGCCAGACGAGCAATTAGCTGATTTATGTATCAATAATGCTCATAAGGAAGAAAGATATATAAATGTGAAATTTTATTCAATAATTTAAAATGTAAAGAATGAAGTAGATACTTTAAAGAAAGTTAGAGCTGTAATAGCATTAGCACTTGACATGCAGAGATTTTGTAGTAAAATATTAAATTGAGAGGGAAAAGTAAAAGTACATGCTTGATGGTGCTAGTGAAGCAATCTATTAGGCATAATCCTCTCGTCATGTAAATGTGAAGAAAACTGGTGGAAGGGTGTAAGTAATACCGTGAAAGGGTCAAAATATCTTTCAGTCATTGTGCCTGTTTATAACGAAGAAGAGAATATTCCTCTCCTTCACGAGAGTATTCAGCGTGTCTTATCTCAGCAGGAATTTTCCTATGAGGTTATCTATGTCGATGATGGCAGCACTGATGGGACGTTTGCTAAGTTGCGTGTCCTGGTTGACAATAACCAGCATATACAAATCGTACGCTTACGTCGCAACTTTGGGCAAACTGCTGCGCTGGCGGCTGGTGTAGCTCAAAGCCAGGGTGCGATCCTTGTATTTATGGATGGCGACTTGCAGAATGACCCCATTGACATTACGCGCTTGTTAGCCAAGTTAGAAGAGGGCTATGACGTTGTCAGTGGTTGGCGCAAACAGCGTCAGGATGCTCAGTTGAGTCGTAAGCTTCCTTCTATGCTGGCGAATAAATTGATTTCAAAAGTAACCGGAGTCCATTTGCATGATTATGGCTGCACTTTAAAGGCATATCGCAGAACTGTTTTTCAGCACATGCACCTTTATGGCGAGATGCACCGTTTTATGCCAGCTTATGCAGCTCTCGTGGGTGCTGCCATCGCAGAAATCGAAGTCAATCATCATGCCAGGCGCTTTGGTAAATCTAAATACGGAATCTCGCGTACTGTCCGTGTCATCTTGGATCTCATTACCTTGAAATTTCTGGGTAGTTATGGGACCAAGCCGCTCTACGCCTTTGGTATACCGGGTCTTTCGGCATTAAGTATTGGCGGTCTGCTATCAGCTCTATGGCTTGGTCGTAAGGTCTTTCCGTCGCATGTACAAGAGCAACGCCGCACGTCCCTGTCTCTATCCATGCTTTTCACGGGCTTTGGTTTACAAAGCGTTATGCTGGGATTACTGGCAGAGCTATTAATGCGCACTTACTACGAGTCACAGGGAAAGGTAACATACGTTGTGCGTGATGTTATTACTCCTCGCACGCAGCCACTTGATAGAAAAAGTGAAACTGCTGCTCTCGTATAAACTACTATGACTGTTCAAAAGAAATGGGATAAAAATAGCATATGCGTATTCTCATGATTTCACCTCAGCCTTTTTTTGAGCCGCGTGGCGCTCCATTCTGTGTATTTCAGCATATCAAAGCGCTTGTTGCCTTAGGGTATGAGGTGGATCTGGTTACTTATCATGTGGGAAAGGATATAAGGCTTCCTGGTCTTCGTATCTATCGAGCGCCAACCCTGCCTTTCATTCGTTCCGTAAAGCCTGGGCCGTCGCGTGCCAAGGTACTGCTGGATTTACTGTTATTTTTGACTGCGTTGTGGCGGCTGAGCATCAGACGTTATCGCTATTTGCATACGCATGAGGAAGGCGCGTTTATGGGGATTTTGCTTGCGGGTCTTTTTCATTGCAAGCATCTCTATTATATGCACTGTGATCTGCCTCAACTGATTGCTGGTTCTGGTTTCACCAGAAATCCATTGCTGCTACGCATCGCTGAATTCGCTCAGCGGCTCATGGTTCGTCAGGCCAATGCTGTGATCACTTTTTACCCCGAACTGGCGGTAACGGCGCGGCATCTGGCACCTGATAAAGCTATACATATGATTTTGCCACCCGCCGTTGATGAGGACTTGCCTCCAGCCAGTGAGGAAGAGGTTGCCCATTTACGCCGTCATTGGCAGCTTGCGAATGGTCCGGTTTTGCTCTACACGGGTACACTCGAGAACTATCAGGGACTCGATCTTCTGCTGTACAGTGTGAAGATCGTTTGTCAAAAGTTCCCCAACGCACATTATGTGATTGTTGGAGGAAACCCGGAGCAGGTAGAGGTGTTGCAGTCACTAGCTCAAGAGTTGGGAGTGGCTGATCATGTGCGCCTGGTTGGACAACGCCCGCTTGAAGAGATGCCTGCCTACATGGCGATGGCTGATGTGCTTTTAAGCCCTCGCAGCAAAGGTACACATACACCTCTCAAGTTATATACGTATTTACGTTCCGGTAAGCCTATCCTTGCTACCTCTATCCTTTCACATACCCAGATTCTTACACCAGATGTTGCTCTGTTAGTGCCGCCTACTCCAGATGGGTTGGCTGAAGGCGCTTTGACTTTATTGCAAGATCGTGCACGTATGCAGAAGCTGGGCACATGCGCACAACAAGTGGCGGACCAGCAGTATAGCTGGCCTGCCTTTTTAGAAAAGAATCGTAAAGCTTATAGTGATTTTCACCCTTTAACCAGATAGGGTTTTCGTGTGGTGTTCTATGGAGGAAGTATCTATGCGCTGTTTTGTTACTGGAGTTGCTGGCTTCGTTGGTTCACATCTGGCAGAGCGTTTGCTTGCTGATGGGCATGAGGTATGTGGTGTTGATAGTTTTATTGACTATTATCCACGTTATATAAAAGAGCGTAATCTTGAAGGGTTATATGCATGGAACCGTTTTACTTTTTTAGAGGGAAATTTACTGCATTTGCCGCTGTCTTCGCTTCTTGATGGTGTTGACTGGGTTTTCCATCAGGCAGCCCAGGCTGGTGTGCGTGCTAGTTGGGGACACGAGTTTGGACTCTATGTTGATTGTAATGTTCTGGCTACACAGCGTCTGCTGGATGCAGTGCTCCTTTCTGGTAATCGTATACGACGTTTTGTCTATGCCTCCTCCTCATCGGTCTATGGGGATACGGTGGCTTTGCCGGTTGACGAAGCTGTTACCCCTCATCCGATCTCTCCTTATGGCGTCACAAAACTGGCGGCAGAACACCTCTGCACGCTTTATCATCATAACTTCGCTGTACCAACGGTCTCGCTACGCTACTTTACTGTCTATGGTCCACGCCAGCGACCTGATATGGCCTTCCATCGCTTCTGCAAAAGTATAGCTCAGCGTCTGCCAGTGCATATCTATGATGACGGGGAACAGACACGTGATTTCACCTACATCTCCGATGTGGTTGAGGCAAATATTCAGGCGGCTATGGTGGCTCCGCCTGGGGCTGTGCTGAATATTGCGGGAGGTTCTCGTGTAACTATTCGTCATGTGATAGATGTGCTGCAAGAGATCAGTGGTTTGTGCGCTCAGATAACGTTTGAGCAGAAACAGCAGGGTGACGTGCGTGATACTTTTGCTGATATTAGCATAGCAAAGCAACTGATGGGTTATCAACCCTCCGTTGCCTTGCATGAGGGGTTAGTAAATGAGTTTGAGTCTATTGTCGCTCTCTATGGATATAAACAACGTAGCGTTGCCTGAGGTGCAAGCTGCTCTTTCCTTGCATTGGATAAAGAAGCATGATTATGAAAAAGTCTCAGCGCGTAGCCATGACGTCAGAAGCTCAACATGTGGAGAGTGAACCTCGTGATTCGCAACGATTGCTGATATCGAAGCAACAAAAGCGGAAATGGTCAGGCCTTGCCATTCGCAGTCTTGTAACGGTTGGTCTGTTTGCTTTTCTGTTCAAGTCATTGTCCTGGGCTACAATCTGGTCGACGCTGCTGCATATCCATCGTTCAGTGGCGATGGCTGCTCTGGTTATTGGGGTATATACGCTGGTAGTCAGTGCTTATCAGTGGCAATATTTGTTGCGTACCGAGCGTATTCAAGTCGATCTGACAAAGCTGATCAATCTCTATATGCTAGGTATCGCCTTCAGCCATTTTCTTCCCACAAGTATGGGAGGTGATGTGGTCAAGGCTTACTATGTTGGGCGTGAGACAAACAATACGGCTGGCTCGGCCAGTGCAGCCGTTATGGCGCGTATCACGGGCTTTTTTGGTATGCTGCTGATAGCCATTCCTGCGCTTTTGCTCTGGCGTGTTCACTTTAGTTCGAAAATTATCTTTTTGCTGCTATTGCTTAGCCTCGTCGTGCTCTCTATGATAGTTGGAACCTTTCTCTTTGTCACCGTTTTTGCGCGTATCTTGCAGATAAAACGCACTCAGAAGCGCTTTGCCGCGCTTTTGCCGCGCGTCATACGCGTAAAGTTGAGGCAGAGTGGTATTTTTACGAAAGCTATTGATATTGGCAACACGTTGGTGGTGAGCGCCAGGCAGCCGCGTTCGGTGATGATTGCCATATTGTTTGGAGCCATGTTCCATATCGTTGCATGCTTGAACTACTTTAGTTACGGGCTTGCGTTGCGCATGGATGTGCCCTTCTACTTTTACCTTGTGGCTATTCCCCTGGTTTCGCTTGTTGCGTTCCTTCCCGTTTCTGTGAATGGTTTCGGTTTACGTGAAAGTACGCTCGTGTACATTTTCTCGACTATTCATGTGCCAGCCGCCACGTCATTGCTGCTGGCTTTCGTGATGGATCTGCAAATGCTCTTTTTTGCTGTGCTAGGCGGATGCGTTTACCTTTTTATGGGTAAACGGCAAAAGTTATTGCGGAACGTCGCATAACGTTTATGACATGTATCCTGGGATTGCAATTCATATTTGGCATAGTTGACTGCAATCCCAGAATAGCTGGCACGGCCAGGAAGCGCTTACGAATGATCTTGCGCCGTGCTTGGAGTGTCTATCACAGTTACTATGTTTGAACACCTTTTGAAAGGCAGGCTTATGATGAGCAATCATAATACGAAGGACGAGAAAAAGCAGCCGCAAAAGACAATGCTACTCGCGGCCATGTCTTCTTTACTGACTCGTGAGGAGCAACGGGAGGAAGCAACTCCAGTACGAGGGACGCCTAACAAATTGGACCCTCCTCATACAGCCAGGCCACTGTATAAACGTCCTGCTGTTATTGTCTCTGCGCTTTGTCTCGTCGTGCTCCTTATTGGCGGTTTCTTTGCGTGGTTGCGCCTTAATCAGGCACCGCTGAATGTTACATTATATCAAGTGCATCCACAGAATGTGGATCGCTATATTGGAGGAAGTGGTACAATCTTTCCTCAACAGCAATTGAACATTGCCTATCCTGCAGTTGAGCGTGTTATTTCTGTCTATGTGCAACCGGGGGATCAAGTTTCTCCTAATCAACCATTGATTCAACTCGACCTTTCTCAATTAAATGCTCAAATTAAGCAGGCATCCGAAAATGTGTCTGCGGCGCAAAATTATCTCAATTCCGTTGCACTTGAGAATCAGTTAGTTGTGGATCAGGCACAACGTGCTTATGATATGGCTATCGCTACTTATAATTCACTTGTCGCCCAGTCTTCATCACCTACCCTCCACAACGGTACGCTTGTTTCACCTGTCAAGGGCGTCATCACGCAGGTCGACATCAGTGCAGGTGATGTAGTTGGAGCCAATAGATCTTTGATGACATTGGTTGTTGAATCGACGGTTATTGCCCGTGTCCAGATCCCTCTCGCAAATATCAATCAGGTCTATGTGGGCCAGTTGGCACTGGTCACACCTTCGGCACTGCCAAGTCTCAATATACAGGGCAAGGTAAGCACTGTGATACCGCAAGCTTCTGCAAATGGAGATACGTTTGAGGTATGGGTAAATATTACAAATATGAACAATACGCTTTTGCCTGGTATGGATACCTTTGTGCGCCTGGCGGAGCCTATACATGCTATTGTGGTACCGCGTCTTGCTGTTCTGAATCCTGATCAAGGTCCGACTGTCTATGTTGTACGACGAGGGCACGCATATCTGCAGCCCATACAGATCGGAGGATATACTGATGATTTTATCATCGTTGATGCAGGTCTATCTGCTGGAGATACGGTCGTGTTGTCTGGTGTGGATGCGCTACAAAATGGTCGAGCCGTTCATATCGTATCCATTGAGCATCCTTAAGGTGTGAGCTAGGAAAATGTTATGTTTACTATAAAACGGTGCTGGCAACTTTACGCGCAAGAGTCTTTCGCGCATTCAATCTTTCCTGCTCTTGCTGGCTGTATACTTGTATATGCTAGTCGCGTGCCCTGGCTAAAAGATCCTGATGGTAAAATCTATTCTGCCTGGGATATCCCTATTAACATTGGTTGGCAGTTTCATACACCTATCTTATCCTATGGATTACTCTGCTCCTGCTGTGCAATCTACGTATTCCTGGTCGCTTGCGCGAACTGGCTTGCTTGTAGGCGTATGGGCGGGTCATTTGCTCGTGGGTCGCTCAAAGATGGCTATGTTCTATCTGCTTTGCTTTGTCTTTTACCTGTAGGATTGTTTCTCGCACAATTTCTCATTTTTGATGTGTTGTGGATTGATCAATTAGCACAGCACCAGGATCAGACACTCTTAATAAATCTTCACCTTGGCTATAACATATATGCATTGCACTTTCTGATTACTCCTTTCACTTTGGATACTGCAAATATACAGGGACGTATTAAATTACTGGTAGATCAAATGTCTTTCGGCTCATTATTGGCTTGTCTGAGTGCTAGCCTTTTGTTGAGCTATAGGTGTTCACATCTATTTAAGCTCCACAGAAGTGATCCTGCACCAAAGAAGCGACATGGCCTGGTTTGGAGGATGGGTATAGCGCTGTTGGTCGTCGTGTGTCTGGGTTTGCTTGGGCGTGTGCCCGCTGCGATGGTGTGTGAAGCTGAAGCTTCTGCATCCTTGACGCAGGCAGATTATGCTCAGGCAAGCCGCTGGTTAGATAGAGCGCTTTTTTTGAATCCTGTGTTGGATCAGCTCTCTTCTTATCACATACAACGGGGACAAATTCGCTATTTTCTGTATCATGATGATCAGAGTGATGATAGCCATGCCTATATTGCATTTATTGCTTCTCAACATTCACATTACCCGAATGCTTATCAAGGGTTGTTGGGAGTGTGGAAATTGCATCGTGATATTCCCTGGATTACCAATGAGCTGGACACAGTTCTGGAACAATCTGCTGAATCTCATGGTGCACTGGTCAATACTATTGGCGAAACTCCGATTTCAGTCTGAACGAAAAGATGACAAGGCGTTGCCACAGTTGCAGTATCTCTTGCAGATAGATCCGGCGAATGTCTATGCGCATTATACTATAGGCCGTATTGAGTATAACGAGCATGATTATATCGATTGCACCCGGCAGATGTGGCTCGTCAATCAATTAAGTATGAACCAGGAAATCCAGTCTTCAGCTTATACCTATATTGGCTTAAGTGAAGCTGGGCAAGGTGATTACACAGATTCACGTCTCTTCTTATTCAAAGCTGTTGCCCTTGATCCACATTATTATAACAATACTGCCCGTGAAGAACTCTCGGGATTACGCTAGAGCGCTATCTATAGATGATATAACCCTGGCTATTACCAGGCAAGTAAGAAGGATACGATCATGATCTTTGCAGATAGACGAACAGGCTCAGATGACATGCTACAGAAAGAAAACGCTTTGCATAAATCGCGACAAAAGCACGACCTGTTCGAGCAAACAAGCGAACGTATCATGGCTACTGATGGGAATTTGCCTCTTACTCGCGTGCATAGGAACCAGTTGGTTTGCCTATCAGTATTTTTTTGTCTCGCAAGCGAAAAGTTTTGAGCCAGACTGGAAGAACTCGCAATGGATACAGGCGACCGATGGTATAGCTCCGGTTGCCTATTTCCGCTCTGTCAAGCAAATTGAAGTTGTGCCAAATGGCGCTTTTTTAACGGTTACTGCCAATCAGACCTTTCGTGTGTATGTAAATGAAACATTTATTGGCTCAAATGAAGGGGATTTTGTTCAGGGAGACGCCTCACGGCCTTATATCTTTGATATTGCTTCTGCCCTGCAAAGTGGATCAAACGTGATCGTAATCCGTGTGGTAAATCTGAGTCAGCAGATGCCTACTGTAAGGGCAGAACTTCGCCTCGTCATTGGCACATTTAGTCAGGACTATGGAACGGACAATTCATGGAGAGCGACGACTCAAAGTAAGTTGGTGTTTCCCGGCTATGTAGCAAACTTACAGTCCTGGGGTGACACGCAATTTGCTGCTGCTGCCTGGCCTCTGGCTAAGTCTGTACGCAATGCTCCCCCCTTATCGAGGTTGACTGTGGACCCTCGTCTCTATGAACAACCTGTGCCTGGTCTATGGCTAAGCGCCGGAGCTGGCACCCAGGCATATTTTGTGCGTCAAATCGTATTGTCCTCACCTGTTTCCAACGTCTGGCTTCGTTTTGCTGCTACTAGCCCGGCAAATATTTTTATCAACGGTCATCTTTTTGTTAACTGGACAGGCAAGCCTCTTGCGAAAAATGTTGTTGGTTCGCTTGACTACCTTGAACCTGATATTCAGAATTGTCGCTCGTTTGTGATAGGCGTTTATGACATGGCCCCTTACTTGCATAATGGTACAAATACGTTGGCAATTTATGTGTCGTCTCCGAATACGGATGGGTTACTTGATCGTGTAAGTGCGTCTGTGTCGGTTGATATGCTGATCAGCGATATCGCAGGTCACGATACCTGGGACGAAACCGTAGGAAACTGGCGTGCCTCTGCCAACTTTGTAGAGCAATGGCAACAGGGTAGCGTTACAACGCAACAATGGCAATCTGCTATTCCCATTTCCAGGCCGCTTTTGGCACAAAAATCTTATCTTCCTGATAGTGGTGCCATTCTACAAAGAAGCGATGCACTTCAGAATATGGAGTTCATTTCGCTTACTGCGCTTGCTAAAACCATACTCTTTAGTATCGTTATTGTCCTCGGACTCTGGCTGGCAATGACGTTACTGTTGGGGAAACGTTACTATGGTACAACGCGTAATGCACTTATGGTGATGAGCATGGCTTATATTCCCGCTATTGTCTACGAAATGTTGCTCATGATACTTGCGCGCGAACCAACGATACCACGCCCGTTCCCTTATAATAAGGTTGATGGTGGTGTGCTGATAGCATTAGTGATAGTAGCATATCTATTGCTCTGGCTCCAGGGCGTATTGCCAGCAAAGATTGTGCCGAAACGTTGGTGTCTTTTGCCTGGGCGTGCTCAGCGTGTTCTCTTCACCAGGAGCCATACGGCCTTTTTTTCCTCTAATAAGCTCCCGTTCAGATTTACAGAGTGGTTTAAATGCATCAGCCCTCCTATAGGTCCAGGGTCAGATATCAGTAGAGCAAACAAATGGCTTAGCTCTGTATTCAAGCGCATCTTTGCGTATCTTCGTATACATTGGACTATGCTGCCGTTGCTCTGTATTGCCGCGTGGTTGGTTTTCTCTACATTGGGCTATGAGCCTTACTGGCAAGATGAATTAGTTAGTTATTATGTTGCTAGAAATAGCATTGCGCATGGTTTCCCAATGATGCCTTCGGGTTTTATTTACCCCAAAGCTGAATTATTTGAGTATATGTTGGGACTGTTTATGCTCGTTTTCGGAGATCACGGCACTACACCTCGCTTGCTGAGCGCGCTGGAATTTATCGTCAGTATTCCCCTTCTTTATAACATTGGCTGCTACTTTTTCGGACGTCGTGTCAGTTGGTTGGCGACGGCGATGCTCGCCGTTTCGCCTTTTGCATTAGTATGGGGTGCTCAGTTGCGCATGTATGAGCAAGCACAGGTATGTGTTCTCGTTGTAGTGTATATTTTTTATAAAGCAGCTCGCTATCCTCGTCATACGCGTCTACCCTATATTGCGATTATTTGCCTCATCATTACCTATTTAAGCCACGAGGAGACCTTTATTATTTTGCCTGGCCTTGTTCTATGTGTCTTTATCATCAGTAAACAGCATGGACGTCTATTACCTGCTGTGTTCTATCAAAAGCATTGGTGGTTCGCCGCTCTGCTGGGGGCGAGTGTTATTGGCTTGCAACTGCTGAATGTGCATTTCAGCCATCCGCCAGTACTTGGCACCGATCAGAGTATGCGTCCAGACGTGCAATTAAATGAAAATGGTGTGCCGTTCTACCTCACCCTGCTCTTCAATCCAAAGAGTACAAACACATGGCTCACCATAAATTCGGTTCTGGCTACTCTAGGATGTTTCTGGGCGTTGCGCAGTAAAAATAGCCGTTTACGTTATTGCGCATTGTTGGTGGTCAGTTCGCTCGCTGTGCTGGCTTTTGTCTTTACATTAGAGGCGGATCGCTATTTCTATCCGCTCTTGCCCATCTACTATTTAATAGGGGCGTATGTAATACAAAAAATACTGCGCTGTATATGGCGCTTTGCCTGTATCCATGTAGCTTCAAGGCTCCAGACGAAAGCAAGCTCTGCGAAGAGTGCGTTGTCTCAACCTATCAAACTTATGGCATTATTAACTGCTTGTATGGTCTATACAAGCGTGCTCATTGCTCCTATGCTGCCTCTGAGCAACTACAATTCTGGTGTCAGTCAGTTGTTGGGTTTACCATACCACCGTCATTTTGCTGACTACGATCTGGCTGGGCAATATGTAAGGCAACATTGGCGCAACGGGGATATCGTTATCTCAATTAGCCCGGATATCGAAATGTATTATTACACTGGTCGCTCGGACTACTACTTTTCGATTGATCGAGCACTCTTCCTTATCGAACATCATGGGCATATTGTGAATACATCCACTGCTGCAACAGCGATTCTCAATCAAGCGGATTTTCAATCTATCCTTGAGCAGCATGCACGTATCTGGTTGGTATCTGATCATAGTCAATATGAGTCAGTAATGTTGAAGCGCTTTGCCTTCCCAACGGACTTTCACATTGTTTATGAAGGAGCACGAGATGTTGTGTACTTACGTGAGGGCTGACCATGTGCAATTACATTGTGCCCTTTTTCTCGGCTTCTTCTATTCATATGAGCGCGTGCTTGTCGTGGGAGCCGCCGTTTTTGAACGCATAGAGATTCTAGGTGTGGAAAGTGTTTTATATTGCCTTGCATTCAGATGAGAAATGTGTCGCAGCACATTTCTAGCAACCTCCGCTCTGTCAGATGAGCCGAAGGCTAGAAGCGTCAGCTTCGTTTCTGACAGCCTAAGAGGGACGAGAGTTGCGTTTCTGAATGCTTATGGGTATTAGAAGAAAGGTAAGGAGACTATGCACCATTTCAAGTTTAGGGAACTCAAGCATGAAGAGGTACCAGTCTTATTGCTCACACTGCATACTCATTTGTGGGCACGGAGATATTTGTACCACGTTCTGTTAGTAACAGCGCTTTGTGCTGTACTTGTCGCTAGTTGTTCGCTCTTTAACTGGAATACACAGACGGGACCAATAGTAACTCATCATGGCGCTTCCACGACAAAGGTCGATCCTGCTATCCATGCTGTCGAAGTAGATATACTCGATAACATAAAAACACACGGATTTAACAGTGAACCTGATATCAATGATGGCCTGGGTGGACTCTGGATCAACTGGCGTTATGGAACCAATCCATTACAAACAAATGTCAATGGGACCGGTGAGACCGATGCTGCCAGTGGGAAACCTGTGCGCCATGATGAACTGACTGATCTGCGCTATATGCACAATTTATGGTCGTATAAGGCGCAGAATCCTGATGATGCCAGTTTTGATAGCGAGATTGCACGCTATACACCGATTATTAAGCATGAGTTTACGAACTCTCATAATGAAAGAGGCTGGCTATATGACGAGTTTATGGATATTTATCATCTTTCGCATGATACTTTCTATCAAGATACGGCTCTTAGTTTAGTAAAGAGTTACGCGCATGCCTTTGACCCTAAAGTCGGATCTATTTATAAAGTGAGTAGCGCTCATCCCCAGGGATCGTATCGCGTTGATCTCACGCTGGAAAGAGGTTGTGCTCTCATACAGGCGGGCAGCCTGTTCAACAATGCTCGATGGGTGCAAGAGGGGACAAGCATCGTCAATTTTGTATACACACATGCATATATTGCGCAATACCATACCTTTCCGGCCCAGGTCGATAATGTGTTACTGCCAGATGGTTCCATCAATCCACAGGAGCTGTTCTTTCTTGGTCGTCTCAAGAATTATACTGTCAATGGACGCCTACTGCAGATGGGCGATATCAGTCAAATGGTCATTTCACTGCTGGATACGTATCAAGTTACCCATAAGCAGGATATGCTCAATAAGGCTACCGATTTACTTGATCCGCTTTCTCTCCCAGCTAATACCCTTGGTATGTGGGACACCACGTATGGTGGATACTATTTTTCGGTGAATTTTGAAGGAAACTCCTCTACTCAACCGGGTACAGTCTCTATCGATAAAAAACGGAAAGAGGCAGGTCGTCAGTCGATTATGTTAGAGGCTTTCCACCTGGCAGACAGATTTACTAATAACAGGTATAAGGATATGGAGAGCCGTATGCTAGATGTCGCGCTCCACCATATCTACAATCCGGCAGTACATGGTGTGTTGTACCTCGTCAATGCCGACTGGACGCCTCCACTATTCCACAATGGTACATTGAATAATATGACCACGACGGAAGCGATGGGCGCAGAATTAGAGAGCCTGTTCTCTTTAGCAAATGCATAGTTTTGGGAAAGGGAGGTACGCTTATACCATGCTCAATACTACACCGTTTGACGATATCCCCGATGAAGTGCCTGTACTCAGCGTTGTCACTGTGGAAGAATATCATGCCACTGTACATGATATACCGACTGACGAGCGTCCCCGTGAGCGATTACAGAAACATGGGGCAGATTCTTTAAATCTCACTGAACTGCTAGCGATTATACTGCGTACCGGTACACAACAGGATAATGTTCTGGAACTATCTGCCAGACTGCTTGTAAAATATGGTGGGTTGGCTGGCCTGGCAAGCGCTGATTTTCATGAGCTGTGCACAGAACATGGCCTTGGTCTAGCAAAAACTGCCCAGCTAAAGGCTGCGTTGGAGATAGGAAAACGGCTGAGCATATTGCAACCGGATAAGCGCTATCAGATTAAATCGGCTGATGATGCTGCACGTGTCGTCAAGTTGGAACTTATGTATCTGGATCATGAGGAAATGCATATATTGCTGCTAGATACAAAAAATCAATTAGTAGAGAATATCAAGCGTTACAAAGGTACTGTGAACAGTTCTGTGTTGCGTATCGCCGAGATATTTCGTCCTGCTATCGTACGAAATTGTCCGCATATCATCATTTGCCACAATCACCCGAGTGGAGATCCTACACCTTCGCCTGAAGATCTGGAGGTGACAAAGCAATTAATTGCTGCAGGCAAGCTCCTGGATATTGAGGTCCTCGATCATTTGATTATTGGTAATCCGCGCCACGTGAGTCTGAAGGAAAAAATGCAGTGGTAAGTAATCATGCTATAAGACGCGATTGGTAATGTTCCAACAGGGAACATTTCGGTGTTCCCTGTTGGATCTAAAGTAGAGCATGGCTTGCTCTATGCCTTAGCAACGGCCCCCTCGCTCTTGCGTTTACGTGGCGGTCGCTCTGCACCATTTGATGCAGCCTTTTCGCCCTGGATAGTTGAAGGCTCAAGCGCAGCATCGAGTACCTGACGGATATCGACGGCATAGACAAAATGCATCTGTTCTCGCAGCTCTTTTGGCAGGTCCTCTAACAAATCTGCTTTGTTCTTCTCTGGCAGTATGATAGTACGAATGCCAGAGCGATAGGCAGCCAGAACTTTCTCCTTGATGCCTCCAATAGGCATTACTTTGCCGCGCAGAGTGATTTCCCCTGTCATGGCTACATCCGAACGTACCTTGCGTCCACTGGCTAGCGAGGTCAGCACTATGACCATGGTCACGCCTGCTGAAGGTCCATCTTTCGGAATCGCCCCTGCTGGAACATGCACATGCACGTTCTGTCCTGCGAAAACGTTCTTCGGCAAACCAAGCGCTACTGCATTGGAGCGCACATAGCTTAGCGCTGCCATCGCTGACTCTTTCATCACATCTCCCAATTGCCCTGTCAGGATCAAGCGCTCTTCCTTGCTTGCCATAGTAGCGGCTTCGATGAAGATGATTTCGCCTCCTACCGGTGTCCATACCATACCAGTGGCAATGCCTGGACGGTCGATACGCTCGGCGACTTCTTCAAAGAAACGTTGACGACCCAGGTAATCTGTTATCTGGTCAACTACCAAGTGAATAGGCGTCGACCGTCCCTCTGATATTTGCCGGGCGACCTTGCGGCAGAGTGAGCCGATCTGGCGCTCCAGGTTGCGTACGCCTGCCTCACGTGTATAGTCACGTATGACGCGGCGTAACACCTCATCGTCCAGTGTCAATTCATCTTTGTTCAGGCCGTTAGCTTCGATCTGTTTGGGAAGCAGGTAGTTGCGGGCAATATGCAGCTTCTGCTCTTCGGTATAGCCTGAGAGTTCAAGGATCTCCATGCGATCTCGTAAAGGTGCGGGGATCGGCTCCAGGGCGTTAGCTGTAGCGATAAACATGACCTTGGACAGATCGAAGGGGAGGTCCAGATAGTTATCGCGGAAGTTGTAGTTTTGTTCAGGATCAAGCACTTCAAGCAAGGCGGACGAAGGGTCGCCGCGCCAGTCAGCTCCGACCTTATCAACTTCGTTCGAGCATAATCACGGGATCGTTGGCCTCCACACGGCGTAGCGTCTGGATAATTCGTCCTGGCATTGCTCCGATGTAGGTGCGACGATGTCCACGAATCTCAGCTTCGTCCCGAATGCCGCCCAGAGACATACGCGCAAACTTACGGCCAAGCGCGCGAGCGATAGATTGACCCAACGAGGTTTTACCAACTCCCGGAGGACCGACAAAACAGAGGATCGGCTCACGGTTGACTGCGCGAGCTATCTCCTGTGTTTGCAGTGGTTGCGTTGGTTGAAGCTCTTCGACTTCAATGCCACCTTCGATAGTATCTATCTCATGGCTGTGCTCGATCTGCTCAGCTAAGCGATCTTCTTTTAAGCGGCGCACTGCCAGATACTCCAGGACGCGCTCTTTAATCTTTTCGAGATCATAGTGATCCTGGTCAAGCACCTCGCGCGCATGTGGCACATCGATCTTAGCTCCAGTAGCCTTGCTCCAGGGGAGTGAAGCCAATAATTCAACATACGTGCGAATAATGCTGTACTCAGGTGAGACAGTTGGCAATTTCTCCAGACGCGAGAGTTCTCTGTTGGCTTCTTTCAACGCTTCTTCGGGAAGTTTAGCCTCGTCAATCTTGCGGCGTAGCTCGTTGATCGTAGCCTGCTCTTCGCTCTCCTCACCCAGTTCGCGCTGAATGGCTTTGAGCTGTTCGCGCAGCAGGTATTCACGCTGCATCTTGCCCATTTCTTCTTGCGCGTTATTCTGAATCTTTTTGCCTAGCTCAAGAATCTCTAGCTCATGTGTCAAGAAGTTACTCAACTGAACCAACTTCTCGCGCACAGAATCAATTTCAAGCAAGCTTTGGCGAAGCTCCATGTCCATCTGCACAAAGGTCGCGATGACGTAAACCACCCGACGTGGCTCTTCTAAATTCAGTGTCACCGCTGCTACTTGCTCAGGAACACTCTGGACAAGCGCTACCAGGCGTTGAAAGTAGCTAATCACGTTACGCTTAATCGCTTCTGTTTCCGTGTCTGCCTCTTGCGTATCGGGCTTTGGTGTAACGTGAGCCATCAGGTAAGGTTTCTCTTGCGTGAAATCGTCGATGCTGACACGTTCCAGGCCCTGGACGGCGATTTGCACGGTTCCATCGGGCAAGCGGAACATACGACCGACGACCGAGACCGTACCAACACGGAAGACATCATCTGGTCCCGCATGATCGATATCAGGCGATTTCTGAGCTACAAGTACGACAAGCCTGTTGTCACGCATGACGTCGTCAATTAAGCGAATATAACGCTCCTGCCCA
The DNA here is from genome assembly GCA_963802635.1 of uncultured Chloroflexia bacterium. Lineage (GTDB taxonomy): Bacteria > Chloroflexota > Ktedonobacteria > Ktedonobacterales > Ktedonobacteraceae > CAVTLG01. Next base: position 929,908 of record CAWDJJ010000003.1, read on the forward strand.
ACAGCAAACGATTGCACAGAATATGGATAGATGACTGTGTCTTTGAGTGGTAGGATGGGTAGGATATCAGGAATGTTTAGATGGTCTTCGTCATCCTGCTTGGCTTTATTTTCATCTATCTCGTTGGCAACTGAAGAAGTAGCGGACGCATCTGGTAATGGATCGGGATCGGAGTCCAATGCTGGCATGTCCTGGTTTGCTTCTGTAGGGATCTCCATCTCCTCAGTATTACTAGCCACTGGCTCCTGCTCAGGTAACTCTTCATTACTTGTATGCATTGATGCTAGCTCCTGCTCACGCAGTTCTTCGTGTTGTGCCTCGTGATGTGTATAATTTTTCTCCATAAAGTCTTCTCTACATATCGCGAATAGTTTTACTCTTTTGATGTGGCACGTTGGATGTGCACGCGTTCAGGTGTGTTTGCAGGTAGCTTTGACAAGTCTACCGAAAGCATGCCATTCTCATAACGGGCGCTAATTGTATCTCGTGCAATGGAAGCAGAAATAAAAACCTCGATGCGAAAGGGACCATAGCTAATTTGCGCCTCGTGATAACTTAGACCTGCCTGATGTTCATGGTCGTCGCGCCGCTCCCCACTGATAACCAGGGCGTCCTCGTACAGAGTCACCTCAATATCTTCTTCTTGCATACCAGCAAGCTCAACTTTGACTCTGATCATCTCCGCTGATTCGAGAATATCTGCCAGCGGTCGCCATGTGGTAGATCGATGGAGTATCGATGGTTGGCTTTGGCGTAATGCATCATTCAATAGTTGACGATAATGCTGCTCCAGTTGCTTTGGTGTACCATCGCTGTAGCGATAGGTCACATACCGATAGCGCATTCGCATAGCTTGTTCCCTTTGTAATAGTCATGGAGACACGATTTGTTGCACCACATATGCAATGACAGCAATTGCGCTCCAGGAGCGATCTGCTATCGTATGTGTTGCGCTCTCGTTTTTTTATGAAAAAAGGCAAAAGCTCTCAAGAATATCTTCTGTATGGCCGATATCTGTCTTCCTAAGACGAATTTAGAAAGAGGTTAAAACATGAAATGTTCCATTGTTGAGAGCATCTAGAACGTCTGCTACAGAACTCATCATATGCCTATTTCCAGGGCCTGATATTCTTGATTATGGCACGCACGCTCTAAAATTGCAAGTGCGTTTGACGAGTGCCCGTTGATATGCTACTATGTTTCTATATATTCCTCTTTGTGCTGTCAGGTGTTTTAGTTTGTAGCGCGACTTGAACTACGGGACGATAGTGCTAGTCATCCCTACAACAACGAGGGCGAGAAACAACATGATCACGCAAACGATGAAACGTTGGCTAGGCAAGCTGTTCGCGTGGTGGCCCTGGAAGCCGTCCTTTGAGAGCGGTTATACGCAGGCGGTAGGCAATGTAAATAAGGGCACAACGCAAGAGACAATGTGGAGGACGACAATGGATGGGCCGGTGCCACAGCCAGGTATTACATCTGTAGCCGTTGAACAAGGGATCGATGAAATGCCTCAGGAGATGAAGCAGTTGAGCTTCGAGGAACGACCTGAACGTATGCAGCTCTTACCTCTGGACCCTGGCGAGTATATTACTCCTCACGTTGTTCCAATTGAAGTAGTAAAAGACGCAAGCATGTTTTCACAGTATGAGGCTGTGCCTGCTCTAGAACAACAATTGGCTTTTCTACAGTATCTGGTCAGGCGTGGAACCTTTAATGAAGGTTTTAGCGATGGAGATATACCGGAGCAGTATAAACAGATGCACTCACAGGAAAGCGGGACACAGCTATAACGTGCCCCGCGTGCTGTTCGTAATAAGCACGATCCCTGACAAACGCTTTCACTGTATCTCTGCTTCAGCCGAGAACCCTTGTGCCCTGGCCTCTTCTTCAGAGGCGAAGTAGATGAGTGTCTCTTCTGCCTGTTGCCGGAAGCGACGGCGTAACAGCAGGAATGTGGCAATACTGGCGCAGCTTAAGCCTATGGCGAAACCAAACACGATCCATCGGCGTCGCTCCTGTGTTACCAGTCCCTGGTGTGCAGCGTGGCTTCGTTTACTCAAGTCTTTTTGCACTCGTTCCTGCGTGTCTGCATGCGTTGTCTCTGAAACGTTCCTGTATTTAGCCTGCTTCAGTGTCTCGGCAATTTCAGCGGCCTCCACACGTTCACGCAGGCGCGCTAAGAGCAGGTTGATGATAGGTTCTAGCGTGGTGATGGCGAATATGGCTATGCGTACCCAGCTACCTGCTTCCTGTTCATGCTTCTTCTTATTCTTTGCTGCCATAGAAACTCCTCCTGAAAAGCCAATACTACATATGGGATACGATTGAGTATGTCTTTGTGACACAGTATCGCGAACCTGTCTCGGGTTATTTCTAGCTCTGTCAAGAAATGGGTATGCAGGCGACTGAGATGATCACTGATAGCGTTGAGGAAAGGGCGTAGGCTCTGCATTGCAGCAGGGAACGAAAGAAAAACCTGGAACTACAGCGTGCCAGGGAAAAATGAGCTGAGAAATAATGTGGAACCTATGCGGACGTCATTATGAGAAGACTAAAAGTCTTCAGTGGCAAATTCGCTTAATTGTAGCACGAGACGACAAAAATGCAAAAGCGCCGAAGCGGACTCCAGATAAGCTTCATCATCTATTGATAAAGGTTGAGTAGCTGGTACATGACGGCGCAATGCGCGTAATACGACCATCACATCTTCTTTGAGGGAAGGATCGAGATCGCCACGTTGCATAAGTAGGACGACCTGACTGACAATCGTATCAACTTCATGACGCATCGTATCAAGATCGTCCATCCAGATATCGTCGTCATCAACTTCGTTATCATCATTCCATAGGAGCGCGTCTGCACATTGCTCCCGTCGTTTGACATCGCTGCGCATGGGTTTACGTGTCTGCCGGAGGCGAGCCTGGGGTTCCTCTTGTTTCACGCCAAGCTGACGCAATAGCACGGTTAATTCCTCTTCCCAGCGAGCCATAGAGCACCTCCTTGTGAAGCACCTGAAAACAGTGATCTGAGCCGGACTCTCAAGACCGCAAAGCTTCTGACTGTGGAAGCGCTATTATGACTGACGAAGCATCTCCCTGACATGCTCAAAAACCTTAAGCGAAGTGTAACATAGTGTTTTCGTGTTGTAAATGGCCCGAATGGCTATACCTGATGTAATGATGCATAGGACTTTTGCACCACTAATGTGGAGTGAACGTTTAACGTCTGGATAATATGTGGCTATTAGAATACAAATAATAGCAAAAGCTCCCTTAGAACTTAAAGAAATTGATGTGGCAGGTGGCTTACGCAGAATGTATGTCCGCCTTCACATGCATTTAGTTAGCCCAGATTAGCAGTGCCCGTCAGGATTAAGCTATCACTGGCAGCACAAGGAATATGTGTGTTGCTGCCAATGGTTACATCCGTAACCTTGAATTTGTTAGTGAGCATATTGCCAAGGTTGCTATTGAGTAACTGCCGTATTTGTGTATTGTAAGTATCATCCTGGAAATTGAAGATGAGGACGGTAAGGGTGGTACCCGATACTCGCAGTACCAGATTGCCGTTTGAGGCGGCGGGCTGAATGATGGTAGTAGCTGTCGCGAGTTTGATAGAGGTGCCAGCGAGCACAATGTCGGATGTGACTGTGAGATTGTGATCCTGTACTGCCAGTTGGATGTTTTGTGCTGTAAAGGTGTCATTGATCGGGAAGCTTCCAAGGCTATTGCCCAGATCTGCTAACGAGGAAGCTGGTATCTCGATGTAGGAGTCAGTAGCTGTGCTGTTTGTTTGCATTGTCTGGTTCTGTTGCATGTCAACGAGCGTAACAGCTGAGTTCGTTATACGTGGTTGACTGTATGCGGTTGACGTTGTGCTTTGATTAAGTGAGATTGGGAACTGTAAGCTGAGCGCTAAGGCAGCGTCTCCACAGTTTGGTGTCGTGGCGATATTTTTGAGTTGACCAAATGGAACCTGCAGAGTAGTGAGCGGTCCACTGACTACTGTCGGACTACCATTTATGGGTTGAGCACTTACTTGAATAGTAGACGCATTGAGGACGCTGAATTGAACAAGCATACTGATCGTTGTGGGCAGGGGATCACCAGGGTAGAGGCTCAGGCTTAGCGTCATAACAAGACCATTCTTCTGTGGTGTGAGTCCTGTTACTGTGGCGGATGGTTGTATAAGCGTCGTTGCCATTTGCTTTGCCCAGCCTTGATTAGTGGCCGATAGTTTGTTCACCTTGGCGGCGATTGCGTCACTGACTACTCCTGGCACTTGCTGGTTGATGCGCTTCTGAAAAAGTGGCCGTAAGGTTGCTGCTGTCAGGTAGACGGTGGCGTTGAGTGAGGTTAGACCTGGACGTGTTGGCTGTTGAGGTCGCTGTCCCGCTGCGCTCACTGGTCCTACTATCATGCCCAGGATCAGCATGAACAGCAAAAATAGGCTTCCGCTGATTGATAGAGATCGTCCATATTTCATATCTTTTCCTCCGCGTGCCCGACATACACTGTGTATATAGGAGACGTTTCTAGACCCTATTATTATGGCACCAATTTGGTAAGATTAATCTGGCCGCTAAAGCAGAATGGAATAGGTGTGAACTGAGCGGCAATGCCCTGAATAGGTGGAGCTTCGATTTGTAATACGAGCATTTCTGCTCCTTTGTTACAGCTTACGCTGGTGCTGGTATATGCCGAGATGAACTTGACGCCTTTAAGCTGGCTGTGCAATGCGGGCATGATTGCATCGGTTAGCATCTGATTGATAGCTGTTTGCATATTTGCCGCTACCGTTGGCCCTGCATCTAAGCCGTTGCGCTTGACATGTAGGATGCGCATTTGAAGATTTTGTTGGTTCAGACCGATGACACCGTCTAATTCGATGGGTAGGATGCGGTGATAGGTATTGAGATCAATACGCAGGTTTAAACTGAGCTGCAGGCCGTCATTCGGCAGGGGAACAACGCTCAGGTCAGTGAGCGTACCCTGCTGTATATTAAGTTGCTGCGTGAAGATGGAGGTCAGCGCGCCCTTATCGAGCGCCAGCTGGATCATGCGTGGTCCTGCAACGGGTGTTGCCGTACCACTATCCGTCACAGAATTATCATTCGTTATGTTACTGCTAGCTGGTGAACTATTTCCTTCAAACATGAAGGCAGCGAGGATACCTCCGCTTATCAGTAGTGCAATCAGGCCGATGCAAGCAAGCGTGAGCAGTCGGCGCTTTGGTGAATGCCACCAGTGGCTACTGCTGTGCTGTCGAGCGTCGTTCTCTGAGGGAATGGCTGGTGAAGTGGGTACTGAGATTTCCTGCTCTACGAGCGTTATTGAGCGGCTTTCATCTGCGCTGATAGCGATGGTTGGCGCGTCGTGTAACGTTGGATCGGACGCTGGTTCTTCTACCGCTAATTGGTGTCCCCATAGGAAGAGCGCGGGAATAATGGCGAGCAGACAGAGTACCATGGAGATGAAAAAGACGTTACTGTAAACTATATGCTCTGATTGGATAAGATGGGCTGCATAGCCTTTTGACCAACTGACAAATTGCGCTGCCGTGGCTGTAAGTGGAAGCGTTGGGTAGGTTGCCGCCAGTTGCTTGAAATAGGTCAGCGCCCACGACGTTAAAGCGGCTAGACCAAGCATCATGCCTACCATGCGTAACGCTGTAACAATGGCTGAACTCATGCCCGCCTGTGTAGGCCGTACAGAATTCATGGCGGTGGTACCAATGGGTGCAATAACCAATCCAAAGCCGAAGCCCGCCGTCATGGTGCTGATGGTAATCTGCGTCCATGCAATATGAATAGGCCAGCGGCTCATCAGGAAAAATCCAGTAGCCGTAAAGAGCAGACCCAGGACGGCAGTTACGCGACAGGAGATGCGACTACATAACCAGCCTCCAAGCAGCGCACCGAATGGAATCATCACTGTGAGACGCAATAGTGCCAGGCCGCTATCCAACACTGGGAGCTGTAAGACGGTATCAACAAAAATAGGGATGTCGGTCATCGCGATGATTAAGGCTGCACCGATCAATAGGCTGACCAGCGAGGTGGCACTGAAAGTGAGCCGTTTGAATGTGCGTAGCTCAACGACCGGCCAATGCACTTTGCGTTCAACAAGAATGAAGGCAAGTAAGAAGATGGCAGCTAATACGAGTGCTATAGGATTGTTTTGTGCTGTTTGGGCGCTACCCGTTGTCGGACTAAGCGATGTGCCTTGCTGCGCCAGTCCTAAACTGAGACAGGTTAATGCCAGGGCGAGTAGGATAGCTCCCAGCCAGTCGATGCCCTCACGCAGTCGTCTGCCCCTGGGAATGAACAGCCAGACGCCCACGAGAAGCGCAATGACCAGCGGGATATTCAGGTAGAAGATATATTGCCAGCCCAGGTGCTCGAACAACGAGTGCGCCGTAGAGAGGACCAAGCGCTCCGCCTGCCTCAGTCACTGCTCCAATGATGCCAAGTACCAGGCCGCGTTGCTCTTTGCCGTAAAAGTCGCCTGCAACGGCCATGGCAATTGGCACAATGGCACCGCCGCCAATCGCCTGTAAGAGACGCGCCGCAATCAACCAGATCAGTCCAGGTGAGGATGTGTCTATGTGTAAATGTATGGCATCGAGGCTACTGAGAAAGCTCAAGTCGATGTTCTGGCCTAACCATGGCGCGAGTGCGCAAAAGAGAGATCCGGTGCCAAAAATGGTGAGGCAGAGTAGAAAGATGCGGCGACGTCCATAGATGTCGGAGACGCGGCCCATCAAGGGCATGGCGACAATAAACCCGAGCAGGTATGCGCTGATAATCCAGGCAGCATGATCGAGTTGTGTGAAGGGAATTTGCAAGTCGGTAATGATTTGTGGCAATGCAGTGACAACAACCGTCTGGTCTAGCGCTGTGAAAAAGACGGCGATACAGGCAATCGTAAGCGCTGCTAGCGCGCCTTTTTGATTGACTGCCCCTGAACTGGTTGGCGTAGTGAGCCGTCTAAAAGAGCTATCCAACTGTAGTGGGAAGAAACGCCGTCGGTGTGCGGAAGGTTGTGCTTGTTCAGTCGTGCCAGCGGCCTGAGCGTTGCTAGACGTGTCTGTTGATGTATGTACTATATCACGTTTATAGCGTGAGGACGTTTCGTTATCGTCTTCTAATGTGTACATCCAGGATCTCTCTGTTCTCAAATTACAACTGTGGCGCGCTAATAGAGATCTTCTCGTTATAGTTTGATAGAATAAACGTACGAGAGGTCTGTGTAGTATCGCCCGCTGCTGCCTGACCAGTAATGCTGATGCGGTAGGGCAATGAGTCGGATTGACCAATACAGGCGCTGGTTTGCAATTGGGTACCGCCTGGAACGCCACCTCCTGTGAGAAATGCGAGATATTTGGCATCCAGTTGACCAGAGATCTGCCAACAAGGAGTGTTATTGACGCTGTTTGCCGTTGGCTGGCTGAGATGCTGGACTTTGCTGACGAGCGAAATGATGCCTGTGTTGGGGTTGGTGAGTGTGCGCGGATCAAGGACGCCTTTGATGACGCGCCATTGTCCGGTGATGGGGTCGGTGATGAACTGTGATCCGCCTACGCTAATCAGGTTAACCTGCACTGCCTGCCCCGATAATATGATTGTTGCCTGCGCCTTGACCTCGTCTGGCATGACGACGTCTCCATTTGCTGTACGAATCTGTACCTGTCCATCGGGAACGGAGCCTGCATTCTGGACTTGCATTAGGACGTGGAATGACTTCACGTTACGAAAGTTCTTTTGCATGGCTGCAATGAGACTTTGTGTTGTTGGCCGGGGTCCGCTGGCGGGCGTGTTACCACCCTGATGGAGCGCGCAACTGGCGAGTAAGAACATACTTAGGATGCACAATATTGGGAGCGCTACCCTGCGCTGCGTTGAGCTAACCGTTGAAAACATGGACAATATCTCCTAATGCATCTCCATTTGACCTCTTAGGACTTCGTGTGTATACCTTCTCGCTGAAGGAACAGCAGGAATCTATACCCTTTCATGATCCGTTTGAGGATGCTGCAACGAAATAATGTGAGGAGCGTTACATATCTCCTTAAAAAAATCAACGGTATATGCAGAAAGTTTTGCTGAGAGTAGGACTAGTGGGATAGTGTGCCACTGCTGTTTTATGTGAATTACTTATTTACGGCTACCACCCATTAACCGTGCTTGGCAGATGGTAGCCGATAAGTACATATTTAAGAGTTGCAACGTCAGGCTAACCTGCCAACTAGAGGTGCAAGCCTAATATACGCGCCAAGCGCAGTACTTCAGAGCCGAGATGATGGTTCTGGTCTTGTAATGCTTGTTGGGCGGCGTGCCTGAGTAATAGGACAGCTTCTGGCGTGTTCAAATCCGTATCCATGGCGGCTGTGAAACGATTACGTAACATAATGTCCTCACCTGTAAATGCTCCGCCAACGAATGTGCTCACCTGTTGCAAGCGTTCTGCCGTTTCGGCGGCAATAGTGAGGTCTTCGGGAAAGCATTCCCAGGGGAAGCGGTAATGGTGGCTTTGTAGCAGAATGCGGATGGTATTGGCACTATAGTCTTTCAGGAGATTGCTGATCAGCGTCAGATTGCCAAGTGATTTACTCATCTTTTCACCATCCTGGTACACCATGCCAATATGCATCCATGTGCGTGAGAAAGGTGCTTTCCCTGTATAATGTTCCGACTGTGCAATTTCGCAAGTATGATGCGGAAATGCCAGATCTGCACCTCCACCATGAATGTCGATTTGCTGGCCCAGATAGCGCATAGACATACTGCTACATTCAATATGCCAGCCAGGCCGACCGGGTCCCCAGGGACTGGGCCAGGCTGGTTCGCCAGGAGCTTGTGCCTGCCAGAGCACAAAATCAAGTGGGTCTTTCTTACGCTGATCTTCGGGGTGGTTGCCTCGTTCATTGGCAATAGCCAGCATCGAAGGATAATCTTCCAGGCCGATAGCACGCGCTAATGCACCGAATTTATGGTCATGTTGGACACTGTAATAGACACAGCCCGCATTCTCGTAGGCGTAGCCGTGTTCTATCAGACCTTGTGCTATCTCAATGAGATAAGGAATTTCGTCGGTAGCTCGCGAATAGACATCTGGACGGCGTATGTTGAGTGCATCCATGTCTGATAGAAAACGCTCAGTCTCGCGCCGACCTAATTCGTCCCAGGTCATACCCAGCTCATGGGCTTTGCGCAAAACATCATCATCAATGTCAGTGACGTTCTGCACGTACTTGACCTTATAGCCTGTGTATTCTAAATAGCGTATGAGCGTGTCGAAGGTCATGTAAGTAAATGCATGACCTAGATGTGTGACGTCATATGGCGTAACTCCACAGACGTAGAGGCGAACGGTCGTATCAATGGGTACAAAATCTTCGATAGATTGTGTGAGTGTGTTAAATAGCTTCATGCATTTCTCCAAGACTAAACAGACGAATAGCGTTGGCTGAAGTGACCTGCGCAATCTCTTCCAGCGTCATGCTACGGATTTCAGCGAGTTTTGCGGCAGTATGTTTGACGAAGAGAGGTTCATTACGCCTGGCTCGTAGCGGTTTCGGTACCAGATATGGGCTGTCTGTCTCGACCAGCAGGCGATCTAATGGAACCATACGAGCGACTTCTGGTAGAACATTGCCTTGTTTGGTAAGTGGGCCAGCGAATGAGAGCATAAAACCGGTGCATGCCAGGCACTCTTCGGCCTGGGCAACGTCCCCAGAAAAGCAGTGAAAGACGCCACGTAAGCCCTGACCGTGGCTACGAAGTAGCTCAATGACATCATTGTGCGCGTCACGTACATGGATGATGCAGGGTAGATCACACGTGCGAGCGAGTTGTAGGTGGGCACAGAAGACCGCTCGCTGTACATCGCGTGGTGAGAGCATGCGAAAATAATCGAGTCCGAATTCTCCAATTGCCACTACCTCTGGTTTGTGTGCCAGCTCGCGCAGTTGTAGGCCCACGTCGTCTGAGTAGCTCGTTGCCTCATGAGGATGCACACCTACTCCCGCGAAGATAGTGCCTGGGTAAGCTCGCGCTAATATAAGCGCGTCTTGACTTGAAGCAAGGTCGCAACCAGGATCAATGATGCGCGTCACGCCACCGGCTATCGCAGCTTCAATAACTGCCTCACGATCATCCCGAAAACGAGCGGTATCAATGTGAGCGTGACTATCAATGAGCACCAGATCTATCCTTTCCTGGCAGAAAACACACATAAAAAGGGAGAGCCAGAGTGGCATAGACCCCAGTGCTCTCCCTGGTCATTGTACTACTTTGCAGTATAACACATACAACGGACCATCCGCTAATCAATCATCACCAGTAAAACAGGGCTTTCCAGTTCTGCCAGTGTGTTGACGGCGAAGAAGACGGATGAAAGAAGGGAACAGAGGGGTAGAAGAAAAACAGGTATCTGGCATATAAACGAAAAAAAATGGAGAGGGGGACGGACGCGATAAATCGGGTCCGCCACCGCCCCCCTGCTGTCACGCTAGCTCCCGTTCGGGCCATACTCGCTCTTTCCGTAAGCGTGGCCGCAACCTACCCATGCAGAACTGGAAAGCCCTGTTCAGCACGAATAGACGCTTCCATATTGATGCACTTCTCTGTATAATGAGAAGAAAACAGCGAGGAGCAAGCAATATGGCAGATCAAGCGCACCTCACACTCATCCAGCAAGGTGTTCAACAATGGAATGAGTGGAGAAGGCAAAACCGCAAGATTTTTCCCGACCTCAGTGGTGCCAACCTCATCAATGCCAACCTCATCCGTGCTGACCTCATCAATGCCAGCCTCAACGGTGCCGACCTCAGCGGTGCCGACCTCAACGGTGCCAACCTCATCAATGCCAACCTCATCCGTGCTGACCTCATCAATGCCAGCCTCAACGGTGCCGACCTCAGCAATGCCAACCTCATCCGTGCTGACCTCATCAATGCCAGCCTCAACGGTGCCGACCTCAGCAATGCCATCATGTGGGACACAATCCTTGGAAATCTGGACCTCCGCATAGTCAAAGGATTGGAAACTGTCGAACATAGAGGACCATCGCATTTGACAATTAACACGCTCTACCGATCTGAGGGAGACATCCCTGAGGTATTTGTCGAAGGAACTGGAGTCCCTGATAGTTTCATTGAGTTCATGCACGCCCTGGCTGCCAAGCCTATCGAGTACTACACCTGCTTCATCAGCTATTCGAGCCAGGATGAACTCTTTGTCCGACGACTGCACAACGACTTGCAACAAGAAGGTGTCCACTGCTGGTTTGCACCAGAGGATATGGATATTGGCGATAAGATCAAGAAGCGCATTGACGAGTCGATCAAGCTGTATGATAAGCTGCTATTGATCCTCTCGGAGCACTCCATAGCGAGTAATTGGGTGGCCTACGAAGTCGAACGCGCCTTGAAAAAAGAGCCACAGGGAATCCCCAACGTGCTCTACCCTGTCCGTCTGGACACCGCTATTGTATCCTGCACTAAGGAATGGGCCACAGACATCAAGGAGACCAGGCACATCGGCAACTTTGAGCACTGGACTGATCCCCAGCAGTATCAAGACAGTTTGCAGCGGTTGTTCGCGCGCGTTGCGCGGCAAGTCACAACTCGAAGAGAAGCGTTGAGCTAACCGGCCAGATCATGTCTTAGAAATAGGAGCGGCATTGCTTACGCATGCCGCTCCCCCTCTCAATAATGCATAGAGAGATAGTGAGCTAGAAAGGTAATACATGGGTTGGTATCCCTGGTATCAGCAGCGGAATGAATGTATTGGCGACCAGCGCGATGATCAGGAAGATGGTGAATAATGTCGTCAACGTGAGAGCCTGACGCATAATCAGGTGAAAGCCCGCTGGAGCATTTGTGCGTACTATACCCGAGAGCATGACAACAATCACAGGAAATGTCCATAAGGTAATCAGTATGAGGTGAGGAGCACCAAGTGGTACACCTAGCGCGATGATAATGGCGCATGCCGCCAGTATCAGTATTAGGAAGATTGCTCTGCCCCAGCGCAATCCTGCCAATGCGACCAGTGTATATTTGCTGACGTGCATGTCGCTCTCAATATCGCGCATGTTATTCACATGGATCACAGCCGTTGCCAGTAAGCCAAGGGGGAGACTATAGATGAACGGGGTAGAGGAAAACTTTCCTCCAGTTTGTACCATATAAGCTCCCAGGGTGATCAATGGGCCGAAAATGATGAAACCTACTACTTCGCCCAGGCCCAGAGAGGAAAGTGGACGTGTCGTCGCGCTGTAGAAGTAAGCTCCAGCCACACCAAGCAGGCCAAAAAGATAGACCAGAGGACCTCCAGCCTGGGCTACAATGAAGCCAGGAACCATGCCCAGAAACAATAATATGAGTCCGAGGTAAAGGATACGGGCAGGTTTGATTGTGCCTTGCTGGATTAAGCCACCAGGGCCAAATGCATTACTGGTATCAATTCCACGCATATAATCATAGTAATCATTGACGAGGTTTGCACCCAGTTGCAGTAGAGTAATGCTGACGAGTATCAGTAGAAAGTCTATGACGTGGAAATTGCCTATGAGAGTCCGCTTAGAAACGGTTGGTAGCCACGCCAGTACACTGCCTAGAAGTACAGGCATCAGTGATAAAGGGAGATAGCCAGCGCGCATACCATCCCTCCAGATTTGTAGCCACTCGCCCAGACTACGGCGGTATTCTTCTGGCTGTACAACTAATGGTGTTGGTATGTTGACTGAGCGCGTTGCTCTGACTGCACGAACAGAGACCTCTGGCTGCAATGTGCTGATGGTTTCAAGTGATCCAATCGGTATGGTTGGCACTTCTTCTGCTTGTACTGAATCAGCAGTGACGATATGGGTGGAAGTTGGAGGTATTGGTTTCGCAACTTCCTCTTCAGCATCGGTGTTTTTTAGGTCTTCGCTTTTCATACGCTCCCCTCTCGGCGTGTGATGAGCAACTATCGTGTTTCTCTTGTCATGTGTAGCACGATCCGCTTGTATACGTCAATAAGACGCCCTACGATAAAAAAAGTTTCTGCCGTTAAACACATGTCTGGCTACTGTTGATAGTATACAGGAACAAAGAAGCAAGATGTTCCCACTTCAATAGATTATAGCTATTGACATATGGAAATGCTACTCTTTTGATGAATGCTTCGTTCCTGGCAATTCTAATGAATGTAGAAGCTATGCTTCTGTTCTGCTGCTGACTTGGTATTGCTGTAAATCTACTTGTAATGCAAGCATAGAATGCTGCAATTGGGCCTGAATAACGGCTGCCGTAAGATCGCCACGCGTTTTCTCTAAGATACCGCGTGCAGCATCGGTCGTGCGTCTCAAACCACTTGTAATAGCGTCAGGAAAGTCAATCGTGATTAACAGGGCATAGATGTCATCCATATCGTTCAAAAAGACTTCGCATTGGTCGATGTTACCACGACGCAACTGATCCAGGAGGTAACGACGTAATTCTCCGATAGCTTCGCCCAGTCCGTTAAGATAGGCTGCATGACCAATAGAGAGTTCTTCCGAGGTCGGCAAAGGACGGCGCTGGGCCAAAGCTGTAAATGTGCAGGCTTCAGCGTATTCTTTGTGCGCGTCTTGCACGAAACCCGCGTAATAGATGTCCTGGTGATCGCGTAAATCGATGTGCATCTCCTCGATCAAGCTCAAAGCCTGTGCGATCAAGCCGTCAGCAGTATGAAACTCTTGCCGATGGGTGGCACGGATACTATTTGCGCAGTAACGAATGGCGGTACGCGCTTTAGGCAATGCCCGTTCACGCGCGGCGTGCTTGAGCGAAAAATACGAGATGGCATCGCGTCCAATACTATCTATTTGATCAGGCATGAGAACACGTTCCTTTCTATATCTATAGTTTATCATAGATTAAGGAACGGGATAAGATTGTTGCAATCCCTCAAGCGAGTTGTGAAAGAACGTAGACTCCTGCTACCTCTTTAGGAAGAAAGTGGCACATGAAATCCTGAAAATGTGCTATGTTATAGTATGGCACTCTACATGAGCCTGGGTCAACTGGCCCAGACCCGTAGAACTTAATGTAGCCTTTTTTTCCCTGTCCACTTGCTATCGTGAAAGTGGAGTGGATAGACGTCAATTTCTGGTGGGAAAGTCATAAGTTGGAGATCTCCCGACCAGAAGAGTTGTTTCATCATCTCTGCAACTGCATAGAGCAGGTGCTGCAACGAGGATTCACGAGCCTGCTCGTATGCCACACTACCCTGATAGACGGACATGTCCACAAAGCAAGCATTGAGTGGTGTGCGCTCAGTGAGTCGTACAAGATAGATATTCATCTTTGTATTGCCTTGATCGACAGGAACCATGATACGCAGTTCAGGCCGCTGGTCAATGATGTCCAGGCGATAGAAGACACCATAATGATCACGCGATGCCTGGAAAATGGAGATCTCTGGAATGGCGTCTCCACTGTCGTAGCGCTCGGCTGGATGTTCCATTTCAACTCCTAACTCTGCCAGAAAGTCTTCAAACTGCTCATCGATGTTCATTATTATCCTCTCTATTGCTCCCATCATTATGGTACCAGGAAGTACCTAAGTTTATTGGGCTATGCCACCGCGGTGGCTCATACAATCGGTGCTCATCTGCATACATAGTTTGGCAATGCAGGAAATAACCATCTGAATGCAAGGCAATATGATTTCGCCATCCTATTCTGACCCAGTACCAATAAAACGGTAATGTTCTATACGTTACCGAGAAAATCTGGGCATGGTTTCACCTCCCCTTTCATCTGCCTGAAGGTACTGCACCAGTTGGGAACGACAACCACAAGGGATTGTCGCTACGCGGTACAAGGACCAGCGCGTAGCGGCGGGGCTTGCCCCTGCCGATGTCCAGCCGACCTGAAAAGTTACCTGCGCTACCAGAATACACCTGGAAGACTCGATGGTGAGCCTGTCAGAGGAATAACCATGCTATTCAGTTTAAAAGAAGGTCTATAGCTAGCTTTTTACGCGTAGCTATAGACTTCTCTGCTATTTGGTTAAGTACCAATCAGTTGATGTAATTCCAGGGTAGTGGACAGTTTTTTGCACAACACCACTAGGTGGAGGAGGAAAATTGCTGATAGGATGTCCTTGCTCAACCATCAGCATGGTGTCGTGCCAGATGGGGCCTGCGCCATCTACACCAGTCACGTCTACCATCGGGGTATTGTCATTATTACCGGCCCATACACCGACGACATAATCAGTGGTGTAGCCAACCGTCCAGTTATCACGGAAGTCGGTCGATGTACCTGTCTTAGCGGCAGCCGGGCGAATAGGACCAGGCTTGCCCGAGTAACATTGTGTCATACTATTGGTGTATAAGAAGAGAGAGCTGCATTTTCCAAATTCAAAGGTACGCGCATTATTATCACTGAGGACGTTTGTCATAATAAAAGCTACCTGCTTACTGATTACTTGTGTACCAACAGGCCGAAAAGTGTAAATGATACGTCCTCGCGTGTCCATGACAGTATTGATAGTATGATCCGGCACACGCACGCCGCCATTACCAAAGGCTCCATAGGCCGATGTTTCATCCAACAGATGTACGCCAAGTGAACCCAGTACCATGGTATAGTTAGGGATGCCATTGTAACTACTAATGCCCATGATCTGCGCTGTATGCAGTGCGGGTTCGACGCCGGTCTTCAAGAGCACCTTGACGGCTGGAATATTAAACGAGTTTTTGCAGAGCATAACGGTAGGTAATCAGTCCGTGAAATCGCATATCATAGTTGGTGGGTGTGTATGATGGCAAACCGCAACAGAGTTGTATCGTTAAAGGACCATCTACGACAGGTTGACCAGGACTCATCCCTTGCGCGAACGCCGTCGCGTAGATGAACGGTTTGAATGAAGAACCTGGCTGACGATAGCCTTCGGTCGCTACATTAAATTGACCATCCACCGGATTATGCGGATCGATGTTGCCGACGATAGCTAGAACATTGCCATTGTGGTAGTTAATGACAGTTACTGCTGCATTCGTCATATTATGTGCCCTAGCCATTTCGGCGATATGCGTTTGTGCATCCTTCAGCACCTTCTTCTGTAAGTCTAGATTTAACGTCGTTGAGACGATTAGCCCGGAGCGAGAAAGATCTTTGGTCCTTACGTGCATGTCCTGCGCTAGTTCTCCCAATGCGTACGTTGTAAATTGGAAGGCGGGAGCATTCGTAACATATCCGTGATGGAAGAAACCAGGCCGTTGCACCTTCTCGAGCGCTACCTTTTTCTGTTGAACTGTGATATATCCCTGGATATACATCTCTTGCAGCACCTCTTGTACACGATTGAATGCAGCCCTGGGGAAGAGGTAAGGATCGCGTGCTATCGGCGAGCTAGGTATACCAGCCAGCATAGCAGCTTGTGCGATATCCAGTTGTTGCGCCGCTGTCTGCTGTGGCGTATCCTTCAGGTTATAGTAAGCCAGTGCTGCTGCCTCAGCCCCATATGCCTGTTCTCCGTAATATGCTGTATTGAGGTACATATCAAGTATTTGCTGTTTAGTATAATAGCGTGTTACAGAAGGAGCCAAGGTGATCTCTTGTAGCTTGCGTAGTATGGTCGTCTGGTTTCCCACAACAGCATTTTTAATCAACTGTTGGGTAATTGTACTGCCGCCAGAGACGACTCCGTGCTTGGTCAGATCCTCAACGGTAGCGCGGACAATACCAGTAATGTCATAACCAGGATTTTGCCAGAAATTCTGATCCTCGATAGCAATTTCGGCATCAGCCAGCCAGGGTGAGATCTTATTGAGTGGCTCACTCGTTTGTAGACCCTGGTCAACTGCTTGATAAATGAGTTGACCATTGGAGTCGTACATCCTTAAGCTATCCTGGGGGAGAATATCTTGTAGGGTTGTGATATCCTGACCATAGCGTCGCTCGGTTGCCTGTACAAAGCCTGTTAGCGTCACAAAGATAACCATCGTGGCAAGAAAGATGCCGAATACGCCAAATGCCATTGGTAGCATCGTTCTGGTCCCTATACGGTCCGTAGCGGCATAGCGCTGGTTGCTGTGACGCAGGTGTTTCCGTTTGACGTACCGTTTGGTGCGCCAACCAATAGGATGAGAGCGCCTATGCGCGGCTGCATAATAATAGCCGGGTACTGCTTGCAATGGCACGTCATTCAAGCGTTGAGCAACGGCTGCCTGGCTGTGTATGGGTAACTTGACCGTCGTGGCCGCACTTTGTGCTGCTGACATATTCTCTGCATTCGTTGATGGAGCTGGTACTTCTGAAACTTTTTCCGGTGATGAAGATGTTTCGCCAGAACGCCTTTCTATCTGCATTGCCTATTACCTCTTCCAACATTTCAACTTTCCAAGACAGGAGCGACGAGAAAGAAAAACATACGTATGCATGGAGCGTATTTGCTCTTACCCTTCTTCTGCCACCACACAATACTTATGCACTATTCTAATGAGGGCTTGAATAAAATTTTGTCGGAACACGCATAGAAGAAATCGATGATTGTCAACTATTCATTGATATATGGGGAAATCTATTCTCTCAGATGCGCATATCCTATTGTATAAAATACAGGGTACAGTATACACTAATTGCATATTATACGAGGTACATACCTTTTTACCTGTTGTGGCAAGGTACATATTAGGGGATAGCCTGCGTTTCACAGAACTCTCCTACATATAGTAACGCCATAGATAAAGCGATGGTAACTAAGTTAGCTATAGCACGAGATAACGCCCGCTCTCTATAAATAGTTATGTTAAGTATGGGGAGGAGAGAAGAAAAGCTGGTCATATTGCCGCAAGACTTGCACTATAGCTCTGGAGTGGCAGAAGAGCTATCGTGATTTAGCGCTGCATCTATCAACGCGGGCAAAATTTCGTTTGTAATAGCCTGTATCTGGTGCAGGCTCTCTAACCAGAGGATATCGTGATCGCGTGAACCACGCACTTCGGCTAATTGTAGCAAGCCCTCATCGATTAATGTGCGAAAGTAGAGAAAGGCCCGCACGGCATCGGCAACTGGTACATTCGATTGGCGTGTGATTGAGCCGTATTCTCTTCCAAGCTGTATGGCCTCCTGCCGCAGTTGGTCCTGGTGTGTTCCGTCATTCAATACCCGTAGTAGCAGATCCAGCAAGCGGCGACCCAACTGCCGATAGGCATCACGCGCGATATCATTAAAATGCTGATACCATGGGAAGGTATTCAGCGTACCGTCCGTAAACGCGAAGCGCACGCGTCCTAGAACGCTTTGGATGAGTAATTGTGCTGCAGGATCAGCTTTGGGTTCTGTCTCCTGGCGCAGACGTGCCTCGATATCCGTGCGCCGGAAGCGTCGATGTCCACCGCTGGTACGGCGTGAGGGCAATTCATTACGATCTGCCCATAGACGTACCGTTGCTGGATGTATCCCCAATATCTCTGCTGCTTCACGCAAACTCAACCAGTCTTCTCCTGTTTGTGACGACGCCATCGCTCCTCCTGAAGAATCGCGGTCCCTGAGGACTGATAGAGATGCTCAATATGTATGCCCATAAGCATTCAGAAACGCAACTCTCGTTGCTAGAACTGTGCTGCCGCACATTTCTCATCTGAATGTAAGGAAATATAGGTTGATTTTAGAGAATTCTCTCCTTGCCGTCAAGTGCGAAAGATCTCAACTGCTATATCTCAGGAGAAAGGCAGTGCGACCATGAAAGTAGCACCTTCGCCATCTATACCCGTGCTTTTCATCCATATATGTCCGCCCATGGCCTCAGTCAATTGTCGGCAGAGGTAAAGGCCCAGACCCGCTCCTCGCTGTGGGCTATTGATTGCATCATTGAGGCGCATGAACTTGGTAAATAGGAGTGGCTGATCCTCTGGGGCCACTCCTGGCCCCTTGTCTTGCACCGTAATCACCGCATAGCGTTTTTCGGTGGAAAGAGTGCTGACCTGTTGCAGCGCCTGAAAACGCTGACATAGCTTAGCATAGGTCATTGATGTGGCGTGGATGGTTATACTGGTTGGGGCAGGTGTATATTTCAATGCATTGCCTACCAGATTGAGCAGAATCTGGCGTAAGCGCAGGTCATCCGCCCAGGCATAGAGCTGATCTGGCACCTGGATATCGATAAGACGCCGTTCTTTTGTAATAATCGGATCGAGAATCTCTATGATTGTATGTACTGCTTCGATTATATGCAATGAACCGGGTTTTAGCTCTACTTTATCTTGATCAATACGGCTGGCATCCATAACATTGCCGAGGAGCAATACCAGCTCTTCGCAGGCACGGCGTGCATTACTGATAAAACGATCTTTTAACTCGGCTGGGAGCGTCTGGCCAAAATTTTCCAGCAGTTCAAGATAACCCTGGACGGCTGTCAATGGAGTACGCAATTCATGGGATGCGGTCATCAAAAAGTGATTTTTGAGGCGTTCGGATTCCTGTGCTTGCCGCAGTGCATCTCGTAGCTCGCTGTACATATGTGTGCTCTTAATGGCAAGTGCGGCCTGAATACCAATTTCTTTGAGCATATTGAGGTGTTCTTGCTGATAGCAATGCATCTGGTTACTTTGTACTATGAGCAGCCCTACGGGTTCTTGCCCATATTTCAGTGTGAGAAACATCACCGATTGAGCATTTCTAGGTACAGCCCGCCCCCAGGTAGACTCAGTGGTATCCTTTATATCTGCTAGTTCATCTTGTTGGTATTCGGCAAACTCCTGCGCCGTTGAAAATACTCTGGAGTGTTTCTCTTCCCAGAGAAAGCTATTGACGAAAGGTGGGACATATCTGTCGGCTGGCGGCGCGTAAATAATACCGTTTTCGACGAGATAATCTCTTGATAGTATGCCTTGTGCACCATCGTAGCGATCAATAACAAAAGAATCTACAGGCATCAGGCGCTGTACTTGTTCATAAATAGTGTGGTAGACAGTTTGCAGATCACGTAATGCTTCAGGTGCTGAAAGCGCATGGCTCACTTCGATCAACGCTACACGTTCTTCGCTGATCCTGCGTATCTCTTCGTGCAAATGTGTGCGTTCCATAATAATAGCTATCTGGTTCGCGAATATCGTGAGGAGCAGTATGGTCTCTCGGCACGCTGTTGCTTCACTTTTCGGACCTATAAATATTAAGAAACCAAGAAGTGAGCTGGTATCTCCGTGCAACGGTACAATAATGACTTCTCCCATCTGCTCGGGACTTATTTCTAACCTTTTTTTTATGTTAACGGACGCGAGTAGCTGCTTGACCGGTGCGTATTCGTACAAAGGTGCGTCCGTTGGAATACGGTATGCTTGTCCAACACGGTATGTATCATGCATGCACTCTGCTACAACTAATGCTGGAAGCGCGCATTCCTGCGGATATGAAATCTGTGTCGGTTGATTGTCTGACACAACTTGTACCTGGCAAAAGTCTTGCCTGTCATCCAGGTAGAGAGCACTAAAATGAAAGCCTGGAATGTCCCGTACGATAATAGCAAGTTGCCTCAATAACGCATCAATCTCGGTATAGGAGCGCAATAAGGCATTTGCATGTGTTATATAGGCCAACAAGGTTTCTTGATAAGAGCGGAGAGCTACTACATCCCCTATTTCATGGGGAGTAACTGTTTGAACGTCTGGAACCTGTGTGCAGTGGGCGATTGTTTGACGTTCATCGTAATCAGAGTCTCGTATCACCGGACAACATCCTTGCAAGGTAGAGATTGCTGCTATGCTTGCGCTTGATTAAGTTATTTTTATCTATACATCCAGAACAGACTACTATTTTATTATACTATGTTGTGTTCTCCATAGGAAGCTCTCACAAAAAATATAGTGCAATTATCCCATTGTGGTGCTTTTCTTCAGGTGCGTGTGAATGATGCCTCCGCGTTTCGCCAGCACGTGTGCCTGGTGTTCTTAGGGCAGAGTGTACCATTTCCATATCTTTAGCAGTTATGTTACACTACGGACAGTAGCTCCCCACAGAGAGAGAAGAAGGAGTGTTATCCAGTGACTACGACACAATCGTTACCACAGTGGAATATGAGCGCTGTCTACCCCGGTCTAGACTCGCCTGAGTTCGCTCAGGGTTTTGCTCATGTTGTGCAGGATATTATACAGCTTGCACAACTTTTCGATGCTCAGCAGATTATGCAACCTTCTCTGCCACTCGATATTGATGACGCTGTCATCCAGACGTTCGAAACGGTGATCTCACGCTACAACGCGGTGCTGGCTAGCACAAGGACGTTATCTGTCTACATTAGCTGTTTTGTCAACACAAATTCTCAGGATAACCTTGCTCAGGCGCGTCAGAGCGAATTGAAGAGATCCCAGGTGCAGCTATCCCAACTGGGAATACGCTTTATCTCCTGGATTGGTGCATTAGATGTAGAAGTGCTGATCCAACGTTCAACGCTCGCGCTTGAGCACGCATATGCCTTGCGTAAGGCGCAAATTCAAGCGACGCATCTCATGTCGCCCGCCGAAGAAGCCCTGGCTGCTGAATTGAACATGAGTAGTGGATCAGCCTGGGCCAACTTACATGGCAATGTCACCTCACTATTAACAGTGGAGCTGGAACTGGATGGTGAGCTTCAGACCTTGCCGATGAGCGTGGTCCGTAATCTGGCTTTTGCTACCGACCGTGACTTGCGCCGTCGAGCCTATGAGGCCGAGCTGCTTGGCTTTCAACGTGTCGCGCTACCTCTCGCCGCAGCATTCAATAGTATTAAGGGTGAGGTTAACGTGCTTGCGCGGCACCGCAATTGGGATTTGCCACTGGCAGCTTCTCTTTTTATTAACAGCATTGACCGTCAAACCTTCGATGCTATGCTTAGTGCTGCGCGGACAGCCTTTCCAGACTTCCGGCGTTACATGCACGCCAAGGCACATATACTCAATCTACCGCGTCTCACCTGGTATGATCTCTTTGCTCCAGTTGGCACAGAGGATAAAGCATGGGAGTTCGACGCCGCCGCCACTTTCATCGTTGAGCAGTTCGGTGTGTATTCACCCAGGCTGGCTGATTTTGCTGCGCGTGCTTTTCGCGAACGGTGGATTGACGCAGAGCCACATGCCGGTAAGCGCGATGGCGCGTACTGTGTGGCCTTGCGGGGAGACGAATCGCGTGTTCTCACCAATTTCAAGCCTGCTTTTGGTGGTGTGAGCACGCTGGCTCACGAGTTAGGGCATGGCTATCACAACCTGAATCTGGCTCAGCGTACCCAGTTGCAGCGCGCTATGCCCATGACTCTGGCGGAAACGGCCAGTATCTTCTGTGAGACAATTATTCGCCGTGCTGCGCTGCAGAAAGCCAATAAGCAGGAGGGTATAGCGATTCTGGAAGCATCCATTCAGGGTTCGTGTCAGGTTGTCGTTGATATTGTGAGTCGTTTCCTCTTTGAGCAGAACGTCTTCGCGATGCGCCAGCAGCGCGAACTCTCCATTGATGAGTTGAAGGGCCTGATGCTGGATGCGCAACGCGAGACCTATGGTGATGGACTTGATCAGCGTGTTCTGCATCCCTATATGTGGGCTGTCAAGCCGCACTATTACAATACCGGACTCTCGTTTTACAACTATCCTTACATGTTCGGATTGCTTTTCGGATTGGGTCTGTATGCACATTATCAGCAAGATCCTGAGACCTTCAGACAAGGTTATGATGATCTGCTTTCCTTAACTGGTCTGGCTGATGCCGTGACGTTGGCGTCCCGTTTTGGCATTGATCTGCGTACGGAGGCTTTCTGGCATGCTAGCCTGGATATTGTACGCGCTGATATTAATAACTTTATTGCCTTGACACAGACGGAGTAGTCATGGTTTTGTGCAAATAAAAATGGATTGAAAAGGATCAGGTCTATGCTACATGGGTTCCAAAAACGTGGTAATACCTTTCTCCATGGACTCTCTGTCTTCATGATAATTGCGATAGCTATGGGCCTGCGTCTGGCCTTGATTGCTCTGGGCTGGCCGGGCACGAATAGCGATGAAAGTACATGGGGTTTGGAGGCTATGCACATCGCTTTTCGGGGAGAGTGGCCTATCTTTATGTATGGTCAAAACTATATGGGGACCATAGAGGCTTATCTTGCGGCGATCATGTTCCACTTTTTGGGTACCTCGTTGTTCTCGTTGCGGTTGAGTATGATTTTCTTGTTTGGTCTCTTTCTCCTGGCGTTGTATTTTTTAGCACGTCTGCTCTTCAGCAAAAGTGTTGCATTTATTACCATCACGTTACTTAGTTTTGGCTCTAATGAGTTGTTCACACGCGATCTCAAGGTCCTTGGTGGCGACATGGAGACGATGCTGTTCGGCGCTCTGCTCTTTCTGCTTGCTACCCACCTGGCGCTGAACTGGCGCGCCGATTTGCAACCGCTGGAGCGCAGAAAACGCTTTGTGACCTATGGTTGCCTGGGCCTGGTGATGGGGCTGGGTATCTGGAGTCATATGTTAATCATGCCCTTTGTTGTGATGGTGATTGTGCTTTTATACTTTTTTTGTCGCTCTGAGTTGCGTACTCCCAATGCAATCTGGTTTGCTGTCGGGCTGATTATTGGTGCGCTGCCACTGCTTATCTGCAACGTGCAAAATCCTGCCCAAAATTCTCTTGTCACCTTATGGCAAACTCATAGCACTGGTGGCACCTCATTTGCCATACCTTTTACTTTGTGGGATGCTATACGTGGAACCTTCCTGGTCAGTTTACCTCAGGCTACAGGGGCGTTTCCGCTCTGTAGCCTGTCAACGACCCCTGGTGTCTGGAGGTCCCAGATTTCGTCCTGTATGCTATTCCAGGGAGCCTGGGGCATTGGATTTGTCCTCCTCTGGGCTATCGCTGTATTTCTCACGCTCAAAGAACTGCGTGGCTGGCGTCAGACGCTTGATCTGACCGGTACTCTTGAGGAGCGGCGTCTCATGATACGTTGTGCGGCACGTCTCTGCTTGCTTGGCGTTGTAGGTTTAACCTTACTTGCTTATATTGCCAGTCCTGCTCCTGCTCTGGTCCCCATTACCTCTGCACGTTACCTTGTGGGTTTGATCGTCGTTTTTCCAGCGCTGATTGCCCCGCTTTGTCCCTGGTTGTCTATGGTACCGCGCAAGCTAACCTCTCTGCCTCCTGTCACTGGCATCTTGCGTGTGAGTATCTTACTTTTGGCCTTCACCATGTTTATCAATGGCACATGTAACATCTTTTACCAACAAATTCCTGCGGTCAAGCTTGCTGATCAACAACGGCAAATGCTTATTCATGATCTACTACGCATCCATGCTGTACATATCTATTCTGAATACTGGACCTGCAATAATCTTATTTTCCAAAGCAACGAGCGTATTATTTGTAGCGTGCTCGCTGATGATCTCCAAGCAGGACAAAACAGGTATCCCCTCTATCAAACAATCGTGCAAAACGATAGGAATGCTAGCTATGTATTTCCGGTTGGTTCACCTCAGGATCAAGCATTCCAGCAGTTCATGGCGATGACCAACACCTACTATCGGTATTTCACCTTTGATGGCTATAATGTCTATCAACTTGTTGATAACCATCGGATAAAGGCAAGATAGCAGGCGCTATGGGCAGCGCGTTATATTGCCTTGCTGCCTTTGATCATAGAGATACAGCGCCAATGCTGCTTCAGGATCAAAACGATAGGCTTGCAATGCGGTCGCCAATGCCTCTTGCAAAGGATAGGTCTGCACTCGCAGTTCTTCGTGTGCCTCTCGTTCCAACGGGTCCTACTCCAGATCTTGAGCAACGAAGAGATGGACTTTGTGTGACACGTATCCTGGGTGGCTAGAGAAACTCGTCAATTTCTCTAATCTTCCTGCCCGATAGCCGATTTCTTGGCGCAATTCTTGTTGTGCCTGTTCGTAGCCTCCATCGGTCTGTGTCTGTTCCACTTTTCCGCCCGGAAGGGTGAGTTGCCATGCCTCCGCACCAAGATCATACTCTTCGACCAGCAAGACCAGCATCCCTTGTTCACCCTGACTCACAGGAACGACCAGGACGCTTTCTGGACGCTCCACCACATCGCGTATTACCACTTGCCCTTCAGGCATCTGGAGCTTGTACTGATTGACGGTCAGCACTGATCCCTGGTACACCTGCTGCTTCGAAACCGCGAACGTTCGCTTCGGGGCAACGGGCCGTGATGGCTTCTCCAGCGGCGAGAGATTCCCCCAGTGCGTGACGACATGGTGTCTGGTATTGAGATGAATAAAAGGGCGACCAAGAGCACGTGCAGATGACGCGATATCCCCGGTTCCTCCCCTTCCGCGTGGAGGCAAGCCGTTCCAGGCAAGGATCAGAAGATCACTGTGGTCAACAATCCACTGTCCAGCCGCCAGAAAGGCATCGTCAGAGCAGGTTTGGAACGGGAGATGATGAAGAGAACGGTTCGCCTGCAAGAAGTGTTGATACGTCGCTTTCTCCGCAGCAGAAGCAAAGATCCTTTCATATAAGGAAGCGCTTTCAATGGTTTTCCAAGATCACGGTTTGCCTTTCCTCGGATTTCGTAAACCTCAAAAGGGATAAACGCCTTTTTCGTGATGTCTCTCCCCTCGCCTGCAAAGGCCAGGAGGTCTGTTGCCTTTGAAATTGTTTGCTCAAAGGCAGTTGTCAATTGTCTACAGTTTATGACTTTTTAAAAAAGCTGGAAATACGTGGGAGGGCAGTCCTCAGTTTCTACAGTCTATGGCACCGACAATTATTCATAGCAGGGCTGTTTCTCGCTTTTTTATGGTATACTTATGTGCATGAGACAAACTGACAAACTCTCCCCGCAGGGGATTATCTTTGATATGGATGGAGTACTTCTGGTAACAAGCCAGAGTCCCACACAGAGCTGGCGAGAGGTTTCCCAGCAATTTGGGCCAATACTAGACATTCCCCGAGAGACACTCGTGCAAGCCCTTCAAGAAAGTCGTCGCACGTATGAGCGTGAGATCGAACATGATAGTGAAAAACAGCGAAGAGACCGTCTTGAGCCATTTGAGACACAACTGGAAACGATAGAAAATGCACTAAAAGCTCTTCATAGAGTGAATAAACGTGTAGCCACGGAAATGGTGCATACGTATGATGCGCTTCGTGATGTCCATCGTCAACTTGCACCTCATACCCTAGAAGTGTTACAGGAACTCCGACAGCGAGCATTCTCTCTCGCCCTCATCAGTAATGGAAATGCGACCTATCAACGTCGCAAAATTGCTCAACATAGACTTGCACCGTTTTTTGATGTGATCCTCATTGAAGAAGAGTTTGGCGTTGAAAAACCAGATCAACGTATTTTTCTCCATGCACTTGATCAGCTTTCCATCAGTGCTCACGAGGCATGGATGATAGGCGATGATCTTGCGTGTGACATTGCTGGATCACAGCAGGTCGGTATCTTTGCTATTTGGTGCGATTTCGCTAGACAAGGACTCCCGAACAAGAACACTGTTCACCCCGATTGGATTATTCACGATCTTTCAGAAGTGCTTGACACGCTCATTCCTTGAAATGCAGGAGGCTTCATTGCTCATTAAAAGTGCGCACAGAGGCAACACATCGTAAAGGTGATATATTACTAAGAGCAAATTGTATCAAGCCTATTCTACTTGATATGCTTACTTAAGCACAAACATTAAGTACAGGATAGCTTATTTAATAAGGTGATTCTATGACAAAAGATCCCGCTCATTCTCCAGTATCTCTACCCAATGAGTTTCTTGCCAAGCTTACTACCGAGTTAGACGACGATGCTGTTACGGCTATCATTTTGCATGGAAGCTATGCTCGTGGTGACGCACGGCCTCCCTATAGCGATGTTGATCTGGTTCGGATTCTCTACGAGACACCAGAACGCAAGCAACTGAAACGCTTCATTTGGTATGATGGCTATCTCTTAAATCTCTCTAGCCGCCCACTTTCTCTTTACAAAGAGTGGCTCACCATCCCACAAGAAGCGATCTTTCGACTCTCAACCATACAGGATGCTCATATTTTACTAGACAAAGAGGGGACATTTCGTGCGTTCCAACAAGAGGTGCACAACTGGCAGTGGGGGCCATTACAAGATGCGGCGAATCGCTATGCCAGTCAGGTGATCGTCGAGTTAAGCGAAACCATTCTCAGGACGCTTGGAGCCTTACAGTATCAAAAGTCTCTCATGCTTGTGCAAAGGGTTATTCTCCACATTCTTCCAGGTGTCACAAAGGCAATAGCCGTACAACGAGGCATTCTTATCAAGGGAAATAACTACTTACAACAAGTACAAGAAACCGTGGGAGTTGATTCTGCCTGGACACGCACCTATAGAGATGCCGCAGGAATAGCTGTTGATGGCATGCCCAATACGGTGGAAGTAAGAAGTATCGCAGCGCTTCGACTGTATCAGGAAACCGTTCGATTACTTCAACCTCATTTACTCCCTGAACACAGAGAGACGGTCGAGGTCTTAATGATCATGGTTGATCAGGTGCTGGATGAAAAGATCACTTGATTTTCGGACCCTCTCCTCATAGGGCCAGATACTTTTCAGGGATTGGAAGGCTGCAGCCGCTTCCTGGAGGCGTAAACTGCTTCCAATTTCTACAGCGAGTTGTACTGCCGTTTCAAAATAGAGGCAAGCTTGTTCCATTATCATTGGAATGTGGTAAACTGTTGCTCAATACAGAAGTTAAGTCCTTTCATGATAAGGTTGATCTTGTCGCAACATGTTTGTTGCTAGTGTGTAAGTACCTATGAAGGAGAGATATACGATGTCTGAACAATCAGAACGAGTCAGTCATTTGACGCATGTAGATGAGAACGGAAATATTCGTATGGTAGATGTGACAGGAAAATCTGAAACTATACGTGAAGCTGTCGCTAAAGCAAGAGTACGCATGGCACCACAAACGGTACGTCTCATAGAAGCAAATCAGATTTCTAAGGGAAGTGTTCTGGAAGTGGCAAAGATAGCCGCTATTATGGCAGCTAAACAAACATCACAACTTATTCCGCTCACTCATCCTCTCCCTATGACTCATATTGATGTCCAGTTTCTACTTGACAGCACGCAAGGGCTTATCTCTATTGAGACACGAACGCGTGTCAATTACAAAACAGGAGTCGAAGTAGAAGCCCTAACAGCCGCAGCTATTGCAGCCGTTACCATCTATGATATGTGTAAGAGTGTAGACAACACTATAACACTTGAGCAAGCTTATATTGCTTTAAAAAGTGGAGGAAAAAGCGGAACAGTTGAGTTTCAGCCAGAACCACTAAGATAGTGTTTGATTTCAGCTCAATACTGACGAAGAGTGTGCGCGTTCCAAACACTATCTAAGACCATAAGAAACACTGTCAATTTAGAAGGTATGGCATTATAATACAGAATAAGCGGAAAGGAAATTATACAAATTTCACGATTTTTAGCTGTTCGTTAAATCGCTTTATACAGGAAACATCTTTCCATTCTCCTAGCATTTTCTGGACCTCTAGTAACTTTGTTAATGCTCTTGATGATTTCGTTTGAGTTGCACATAACAAAGCTTGTGTTGCTACCTTACAAGCTTCTTCAATTTCTTTTTGTTGAATGTAAGTCGTTGCTAAATCACTAAGGATAAGAGATTTCCTACGTGTAGGACCAAAGGGCAGTGTATCTAAAGCAGTATGTAACATGGGTTGAGCATCAGCAGATAATTCGAGGCGCAGATAGCAGATCCCTTTATAACCTACCATCGTAGCATGAGTAAATCCTGTCCAATGTGCGTCTTCTCCTGTTGAATATTGGCCTTGATCGAATACTTGCGCTGTTTTCTCCAAAGTGGAGAAACAAGCATCCTTCCTCTTGAGATTGGAAAGTGCTTCGGCTTCCATCATCGCAATCCATGATTTAGTTTTACCTGTAGTCGTATTCTCTGCTAAAGAAAAAGCTTCTTGCAAAATGGGGAGTGCTTTCTCGTACTTCCCACGATAGATCGATAAAAATCCCTTACGGCCTAAAGCAATGGCGCGCAGTGCATGGTTGTCAACTTCCTGAGCGGCCTCAATAGCTAACGTATAATAGATTTCTGCAATCTCTGAGTTATTTATATCAAAGTATATTTCACCGAGGATCTGTGCAGTATTACTGGCAATACAACAAAGCCTATTTTGTATGGCAAGCGGCTGTGTACTTCGTAGTAATTGTGTCACGGTGAAAAGATGTCCTGAGACGCTACTAAGTAAGTCTACTTTTGCTATAGTGCACCGATAAAGTTCCCAATAAATGTTCGTAACCGTTTCAAGATGTGTCAATGTGGCTTGATCCGTGTGATAAGGATCATTCAAAGCTAAAGAGAGCCTTTCCCATGCATCTGTATTGATAAGATCTTTGTGTGATAGAAAAAGTGATGTATTAGTAGCACTCAGCAACTGTTTAAGCAGCTTACGGCGTAATTGGTCCACCTTATTTATCGCTCCTGGTAATATCCACAGAGCGTCAGTTTGTTCGCTCTCATTCTCATATTGTAACGAAGACACTATATCTATGCCAGAATAGGTCGGCACCAAATATTCAGTTGGATAGCTCAGTGCACTTGCGAGTATCTCAAGGCGATTTCTAGGGATAGGTACACGCCCGGCACAATAGTCAAATAATGTTCGTAACGGTATTTCTGTTTCCAATGCTATCTGCTCAATAGTAAAGCCTGATTCCTTGATGGTTTGCCTTAAACGATTGGGATATTTCTGATGGGCGTTGATCATTATTCTACTCCTTCACACATTCCGCCTGACTCCTGCATGATTTCTGCATGATTCCTGCACCGCTTCTGCATGAAAAGTGACGGCTCTTAAGTAGGTATCAGTTAAAATTTCGTTGGTGTCTACCGGGTTCGTGTTTCCAAACCATAATAGCATAATGCAGATGAAAAGGAAATGATCACGATTTTTGACAATGATTGAAGGAAAGGATGTTTTGTTCTGATGGTGAGTGAAATTGCACAACGAAAACAAACGCATCGCAGACAAATAGACAACGGCCCAATGTGGGTTAACAGACTTATCAGAAGATAACGCCAGATACGATTTCATCAACGCTCACACGAACAACATAGGAGCTATTCATAAGTAATTGACCATACTTATAGAACCGGAATGATGTACATTTTAGGTAGCCCTAGAAGTAAAAGGGCAGAAAAATAGTAGAGCGCAGTAGATCTTGGAAGTGAGTTCTTAATACATATTACCAAAGGAGCAGATACCATGCCAGAAAATAGAAGTGAAGTAGCAAAATTGCGAGCAGAGATAGAATCCGTGTGTTTTTCAATGAATCTCGCATTGCACGGGTTAGCACAAAAAGCATCTCACAGTATCATCAACAATCAGTACAAAAGCCTTGATCAGCAGCGTGACCGTCTCGCAACTATGATTGGGGAAGAAGCTGCCACAGAGGCCGTCTATGATACCTATAACTCTATCGTTCAATAAATGCAAGAAAGGCTTGGTGTCATATGACCAATGATTATCCCATGAACATCGAAGACCCCACAGAAACAGCGCGCTTAATAGAGCAAGATCGACTCTTTACCCAGGCGATGGGAGGACTTTTCGCGGAACGCGAGGACGTGGCATCCATGCACATCATCCTCGACTTGGCTTGCGGTCCGGGGAGCTGGGCGCTTGACGTCGCCTACGAGTATCCCCGCAGCGAGGTCATCGGTGTGGACCTCAGTCAGACGATGATCGAGTATGCTCATGCTCGTGCCATGTCGCAAAAACGCACGAATGCAACTTTTGAGCAAATGGATATCACCCAACCGCTGCTGTTCGCTGATGCCTCTGTTGATCTAATCAACGTGCGTTGCATCCAAAGTTTTCTTTCTCTCATGTTGTGGCCTGCGCTGCTCGCTGAGTGCCGACGTATCCTCAAGCCGGGTGGCGTGTTGCGCTTGACCGAGATTGAGGGCGGCATTTCGAATAGTGTTCCCTTGCAGCAATTAAGCGCCTGTCTCTTTGATGCCCTTCGCCTTCAGGGAAGGACGTTTTCCATCGATGGGCGTTCGCTGGGCATCGTGCATATGCTGGGCCCCTTGCTCAAAAACGCCGGATTTCAAGACATCGGCAAGCGGCCCTTCATCCTGGATACCACCTATGACGAGCCTTTATACTACTCTTCCAGCGAAAATGTCAAAATCATCTTTTTTCAGCTCAAACCCTACTTGCTGGCTTCTGGCCTCATCTCCGAGCAAGTCTTTGATGAGGCGTATCGGCAGCTCGTGATGGATCTGTACGATCAAAACTTCGTGTGTCTCTCCTTTGGAATCACGGCATGGGGAGTGAAGCCATGATGAACAACGAGAAAAAACCGAATTTGAAGCAATTACGGCAAAAGCATAGCCTGTTGCTCAAAGATCTGGCGAAGAAAGCCGGGGTTCAGCCACGAGAAGTCTACGCGATGGAGGTCGGCATTCCCGTCGAAGTGCACATAGCTCAAAAGATCCTGAATACCTTCTCTCAACTTGTCAACCAGACATACACTCTTGATGATATACGGGTCCGCATCAAGAAGGACGCTGGAACATGAGCAATCCCACGCTTTCACAACTCAGAGCACAACACCATTTCGAGATCCCGACGCTTGCAACCGAGGCTGGCGTCGGGAATCGCGTCGTCTATGCCATGCTGCGAGGCTTGCCGGTGAAGCGTCCAGAAGCCGAGAAAGTCCTCGCTGGACTCACCAGGCTGCTCAAGAGCGAGTGGGATTTCACACTTGACATGATGGATGTCGTGCTCGAAGAGGAGCAATAGGCATGAAATTTTTCACCTTCCAGTCCAAAGGAGAGGAGCGAGTAGATCTCTGATATGCAAACAGTATTAGAACAAGATATTCAGAATATCAGCTTGTTTTTTGAGCAACATACCCTCCGTGAAGTGAACGCGGGACAATTGCAGAGCACGATTCAGCTCTTACAAACCTCTCTTGAGCAGTGCAAAGAGCAGCAGAAAAGTGAAGCGCTTATCCAGCGATTAACGCAAGCACAGCATGCGCTCAAACGAGCAATGGGATATCTCAAGAGAAATACAAGGGAAAGAGGGTTTTATGAATCCATTCGGACGGCTCAGCGATTGATTGATGAAGCACTTGCACGCTGGAACGGAGAGCAAAGAAGCTGACCACGGGCGGTCTTCTACCGTTCTTTTCTGTCAAGCCACACGCAAAAGGAGAAAAATGAAGCAATCTGGCATGCTTTACATACAAGATGGCTGTGTGTACTTCATTGCGGATGATCCATTTGACCGTTTTACGCTTGTTACAGGTTCAAAGCTGGAAGTTCATTTGGATGGGAGATGGTGTCACGCCAGCATCTATTATGATAAGGGATATGGTCTCGTATTTCATGATCGATCTCTTTGTGGGATCATTTCTGGTATGAAGTCTCGTTTGAACAGAAAATAGGATGAATATAGTCTTCTCTCTCAATGGTAGAAAACGGGCATAGACATGCGTATTCATGAAATAAAAGCAGCGCTTCACACATTACTGGAATGCGAAGTGTACATTCCTGGTTCTGCATACCTGGATGCTGGCTGGTATCGGGCCATCATCCAGTGCGTTGATGAGACCGTTCAAGGCGTTTGCACGGTTTTCCTGTATTGTCCCGATATCTACAGAGGAGCAGACGTTAGGGTGTATGGACGAGGAGAGAACATACGGTTTCTACGGATGAAGCCCACGAAGATGAATTGACATGCGTATGCAACCTCGTTTATGGTACTAGTGGGTCAGTTGCCATTTGCACCAACATTGGGAAGTTTATCACGCCGCCAGAGAGGCTCTTTTAGCAGTTATGCAATGCCACAGAACTGGGCAACTGACCCACTAGTGATACGCTATCAGTAGTAGAGAGGTAGGCGTTAAACATGAGCGACACAGGGCTGAAGGGTATCCGTGGGGAATTGGGCCTTACAGAAGAGGCTATGGCGAAAATGCCTATTTACGGGCGTCCAATTTAGGACATATTCCACAGCAGATACTCTGGAATAGTCAGAAACGTGGGGTGAAGGCAACCCCAGTCATCAGCGCGTACAGTTCCCAGGAGTGCAGTGTGTGTCATTACACGGACCGCAAGAATAGACCTGATCAGAGGACGTTCCGCTGTCAGGTGTGTGGGTTCGAGGCCCATGCCGACCATAATGCCTCGGTGAATATCTCCCAGCGCATTGGAGATAGAGCATTACGTGCCTGCAAAGACCGAACGGCGATCAAAGCCATGCTCATGAAACGCCATGAGGTATGGAAGCAGCAACAGGGCAGAGGAAACAGTATTAGTTATAATGATAATCTAAGCCACGTTCCTGCAACCAGCTTATTTGAGTAGAGGCCATGAGATTTCTGTATGTACATATGTGTGCTGTACAGCTATCAGAAATAGCCGGGAACCAGGACTCGCCGAGTTGCAGAGGGAATTCATGCATGAGGTCTCTGATGTTAAGCGTAGAACGACATGCTACCTTCACGAGATTTGTGGCCTCGAATTGAAATGAGAGAATGCGGTGTTCTCGGAGAGCAAGGGTCAGAAACTGCATGAGCTTGCTAGGATAAGAGTTATGCTGTAGACGGATAACGTATAAAATCTCACCGTTGTGGTCGTTGCGGCTGATGAGAGGCGCGCCTTCTGTTTCAGTACAATAACGCTCGATCTCGGCTTGTATCGTATTGTTATACGTAGAGGCGACCGCAACATAGAGCAAATGCACCATAGTGAGTACTCCTTCTATTTCATTAAACAATCTGCTAAAAATGCTCGCTCTCTAGCCCCGAGAAAGTACGCTCCTCTTGAGAGCTTGCTTTTCTATGCTAAAAGAGACATAAGTGCAAGATAGTAGCTTTCTTTTACTGTATTGATAGCTAGTATAATGGTTAGAATCCAAATAGACATCACTAAAATTACGTAATTAGGACTACGTAGCGCAAAGAGGTTGTGAACGTACTCGCGGTTTCTAACCGGGAGCTTCTACGCCATTGTCGACGTTGGACGCGTCCCGCCCAAAAGCGGGTCAACCTCATGCAGCTCTCTCTTTTTTTTGTCCCCAGATACGACTAGTCAGAGGCTTTTCTTTCCTCTACGCTAGCAAAGGCGACCAATGGTATTGTTTTGTATTGGAACTATCTTCTTCGGAGAGAGAAAGGAACAAGATCTTGAGAATATCCTGGTTTCGTACTCACATCCGTCTTACTGTGACGGTAGCAAGTATCATGCTCTTGCTGGCTACGACCTTTACTGTTTTTGCAGGACACCTGTCATTCATACATGCTGCCGTCCCACCAACAGCAGAGAAACAAGGAAGTATCTGGGCTGGCAATGAAGCAGTGGAAGTAGACCCAGTGCGTGGGGAATATACCACAGCGTACATGCAATTTACTGTTCCTACTATTACAGGATCGCCGGGAGATCATGTCAGTGTATGGGCCGGTCTCGGTGGTGACGAGAACGCCACCACTCCGGTCCAACTGGTGCAAGCTGGCGTTGGCTCAGCTATTGATGGTAATGGGAATCAGGTCAACACCCCCTGGTGGCAAGTTTGGCCTTATAATGCTGAGCAAGCTATGCCAATGGGAACCATCCACGCTGGTGATACCATCAGCGTGACTGTCTCCTCAAACTGGCTCGGAAGTGACGCAGATGTCTTCGCGCTCACGGATGAGACGACCAATGACCCCTACACCTACACATTAAAAGGGGATGCGGGTCTTTCCGACAGTGCTACGGCCGAATGCATAGTTGAACTTCCATCCCTTTCCGTCAATGGCAGCCCGATTTCGGAGCACCTGCCCGATTTCAACCCACCATCAAACATGCTCACCATCGATAATTGCAGTGTTGCGACAAACGCAAACGATTCGGAAACCGGGATTGGTAATGTTGCCCATTACAATATGAGCATGTGGGATGGCTCAACCGAGCTGGCCGCTCCCGGAGCCATGAGCGATGATGGGAATAGTTTCCCTGTCTACTGGTACAACAGTGGTGCATAGAGGTTATACCCTCTTGTGAGCACGCCTTGCAAGGGGGATTTTATGTTATTCGTCCTGTCTTGCTCATCTGAATGCAAGGCAACATTAGCTGAGTTTGTGGCGGTCTCTCAAGAGAAACGCTTCTCGTCTGGCGGCTCATCTGATGGAGAGGAGTGCGTAGCGCGAGCGGCGTTGTTAGAGGGAACACGAACGCGTGTCTGAATGTCTATGGGTATGAAGCCGTGTTCGAGCGCTAAACGTGTAGCGGCACTTCTTGAGTTGATGTTAAGTTTAGCGTAAATGGACTGCATATGCTTGCCAACGGTTTGCGGACTGAGTAACAGGTGCTCGGCAATTTGTGCATTGGTGAGGCCGCTGGCGACCAGTGAGAGGATTTCACGTTCTCGGCGGCTCAATTGGGTGAATGCATCTGCTGTCAGGGAGAAACCAGCATCTGTCGAGGTGGCAGATGTAGCTGCTGCGGATGCTGTTTGCAACACGGCTTCGGCTTCTGCTAGCATCTCTTCAAGAGGGCAGTCCTGCCCTGCTGAGTAGTGAGAAGAGAATTGTTCTTTGCCAAGCGCTGTGCGGATCGTAAGAAGCATACGTTCTTGCAATGCGCGCCCTGTTGGTGGGTGAGGAGCTTGCATACGCTCTTGTAAAGCGTGTGCCGCTCCAAAGAGTCGAGCTGCTTGCGCTGATTGCTCTGTGAGTCCAGCTATGCCTGCAATCAATCCCAGGCAAGAGGCAAGACCATACATCTG
Source organism: uncultured Chloroflexia bacterium (assembly GCA_963802635.1). GTDB lineage: Bacteria > Chloroflexota > Ktedonobacteria > Ktedonobacterales > Ktedonobacteraceae > CAVTLG01. The sequence continues at coordinate 965,662 of CAWDJJ010000003.1, forward strand.
TTGCAGTTTCTGTGCCAGATCCAGTGCTTCTCGACAAGTCGTGCGGGACCGCTCAATATCTCCCTGGAGGATAGTCGCCTGTGCTAACGTGAACAGGCCATAAAGCAGGTGGGAATAATCGCCTGTTTCGCGCAGTAATTGACAGGTTTCCTCGCTTAATGTTATTGCGTGCAGGTATTTCCCCTGGCTAAGAGCAATAAATGAGAGCATCGTAAGGGCTGCTGTTCTGCCACGGTTGCTTTTTATTTGAAGCTGGTTTGTGTTATGGTAAAAATCGAGACTTGTCTGGCAAAGCTGCTTCGCCAACTCATAGTTTCCTTGCAATCCCAAGACTGTACCAAGATAGCTCTGAGCCTCTGCAAGACCGAATGGGTCGTCAAGCTGCTTACAAAGCGTGATTTGCTCTTCCAGCAAGACACATGTGCGGCCATATGCACCCTGGTAGCGTGCAAACTCGGCGGCTCCAAAAAGCACTTGTGTTCGACGGGCAGGTGAAAGCTGCTGGCTATCTTGCTCTACTGCGAGAAGTGTGTCGAACCAGTGACGCCCTTCGCTGAAATGGTTGTGTATGATCCAGAAACTGCACAATGCTATGGCGAGCTGTGCGGCAGCATCAGTGCGCCCTGTTGCCAGTGCGCGAGTGAGTGCTACACGTATATTGGGCATTTCCATTTCCATGCGATGCAACCATACAAGTTGTTCTGCTCCATGTAAATGCTGCTTGGCCTGTTCTGCCAGGTGGAGATACCAGCTATGATGTCTCATACATACCAGTGACCAATCTGCTGCCTGCTGAAGCTTCTCCAGGGCATACTGGTGTATTGTATCGAACAAGCGATAACGGACTCCCCTTGCTCCGGTCTCCTGCTCCTCTTGCTCTTCAGCTATAATCAGAGATTTATTTACCAGTTGGGTAAGTGTGTGTGCCGTTGTATTTGCTTCGCTGCTGACTGTACTCATGATCTGTTCCGCCGCCGCCAGGTCCCAGCTTCCCGCAAAGACGGCAAGATGTTGGAACAAGGCTTGCTCTGTGGAGGTGAGCAGTGCGTAGCTCCAATCAAGCGTAGCTTGCAGGGTACGTTGTTTCGTATCAACAATACGTCCACCGTCTGTCAGCAGTACAAAGCGCTCACTCAGACGGTCAGCGAGCTGATTGACAGACAGCGTTGAGAGACGCGCAGCAGCCAGTTCCAATGCCAGTGGAAGACCGTCAAGGTGTTGACAGATGCGTGTAATGGCTGGCGCATTCTGTGCAGTGAGACGGAAGTCTGGGTCAATATCTGCTGCTCGTTCACAAAAGAGTTGACAGGCTTCGTAGTGCGTCAGTTGCTCCAGTGTGGGACGCTGCTCGGTGTGGGGGAACGATAGAGCTGCCAGGTGCCAGACCGTTTCCTCGACGGCATGCAGGGGTTCCCGGCTCGTCGCGAGTATGTGTAGGTGAGGACAGGCGCTTAGCAGTGTTTCTACAAGAGGCGTGCATGCTGTAAGGACGTGCTCGCAGTTGTCGAGGATAAGCAGACAGTGGCGCTCTTGCAACGCGAGTAGGAGTAGCGCATGAATAGAGGTGTCTTGATTGCTGGGGATATTGAGCGCGGAAGCCAGTGCCTGGGGAACCAGTTGAGGCTCAGAGAGAGAGGCCAATTCGATCCAATAAACACCATCTGGAAAAGATGCCCCTGGTTCTGTGGCAATCTGCAGGGCCAAGCGTGTTTTGCCAATTCCGCCTGCACCCACCAGCGTGAGCAGACGTTTCTGTAACAGGAGTTTGCTGAGTGTAGCTTGTTCGCTCTCACGACCAACTAAGCGGGTTAGGTACAAGGGTAGAGACGTCGCTAGAGGAGAGCGTTTAAGCGATTGTTTTACTAGCTCCATAGTGCCTCTCTATTCTTTACTAGTGTAGACCTCTATGCTCTGCTATAATCTGCGTAGCAGATAATTTCTTCTTTATCTACGAATTCACTTGAATGGGTAAATCTCTCATATGGCAAGGAGGAATCTTCTCCGCTGCGAATATATCACTTAATAGTGTATTGTGTCAATAGGAGTAGGTAATTTAGTAAAATAAAGGAAAAATAAGTTTTATGACTACTCATCTCCCTTTTTACTTGACTGATTTTGTCGGACATGAAGACGATATTGTGGCTCTTAAACAATTGATTGTGACGCGCCGACTTGTAACACTCATGGGTACTGGTGGAATTGGCAAGACACGCCTGGCGCTACAAGTCGCAACTGCGGTAGAGCCACAGTTTGCAGATGGCGTATACATGGTCCCGTTTGCCACTCTATCTGATCCAGTTCTGGTCCCACAACTTGTCGCCTCCGCTCTTGGTATCCGTGAGCAGACCGGACGCACAGCGCTGCAAATGCTGCTTGAGGCACTGCAGCTCAAGCATGTCTTGCTCGTGTTTGACAACTGTGAGCATATGATCATCGCCTGTGCTATGCTTGCGCTGTCTCTTTTGCAGCACTGTCAGCATTTACATGTGCTAGCTACCAGTCGTGAAGGACTGCGAGTGACTGGAGAAATTCTCTGGCGTGTCGCTCCATTGGCATATCCTTCTCTCACAACTCTTACCTCCATTGAGCAGCTTATGCGCTACGACGCAGTCCGGCTCTTTTGTGACCGGACGGTCCTTGTCGAGCCTCAGTTTGCAATTACTCCTCAGAACATGGAGGCTGTGGCCCATATCTGCCAACATCTGGATGGTATTCCTCTGGCGCTGGAATTGGCTGCCGCTCGCATGCAGATGCTTTCAGCCGAGCAACTGGCAGCTCGTCTTGATGAGCGCTTTCAAGTGCTCATCGATGGTAATAGAACAGCTCCATCACGGCATCAAACGTTACAGGCAGTCCTTGACTGGAGCTACACATTACTCTCAACGCTTGAGCAAACAATACTTCGGCGCTTATCGGTATTTAGTGGAAGTTGGACTTTAGAGGCAATGATGAATGTTTGTGCCGATGAAGGATTTGATTCCTATCACATACTTGATATCATTACACAGTTAGTGCATAAATCGTGGGTGATTGCCGAGGAAAACAGAGAAGAAAAAGTCATGCGCTACCGTTTACTGGAAACGATCCAGCAGTATGCGCGCCAACGTCTGCCCACACTAGAAGAGTTCCAGCATCTCTGTATCCGACATTGGGAATGGTATCTGCAGTTTATCGAAGAGGCGGCACAGCATCTGCATAGTGCCGAGCAAGCGAAGTGGTTTCAGCGCATAGAATGTGAAATTGATAATCTGCGCCTAGCATTAGAGCGCTCTCTAGCCGCCAGGCAGGTCGAGATCACTGCGCGCATCGCTACGGCAATGGGTTCTTTTTGGGTCACACGCAGTCGTTTAAGCGAAGGGTGCTATTGGTATGAGATTATCCTGAGCCTGTCAGACCTGCCAACAGAGCTACGCATCGTCATTTTACAACAGGCAGTGGAAATCTTGCGTTTTCAGGGTGAGTATAGCCGCATCCGCTCTCTGCTTGAGGAGCGGGTGGCACTTCTGAGAACTTCCTCTGCATCCGCTGGGCTGGCAGAGACCTACTGTTCATTGGGATGGACCGCCTTTTATCAAGGCGAATGCGATGAGGCCATCAAGTATTGTACCGAAGGGTTGAATTTGTTTGGGGAAGTTGGGAACCAAAGGGGTAGGGCTGAGTGTCTGTCTGCGCTTGCATTGGTAGCGATGCTCCAACAGAAGTATCCACGCTCCAGAGCATTCCTACAAGAGGTTATCTTAATCCGGCGTGAGCTGCATGATCATGCCTTGCTCGCCTATGCGCTGAACGCGCAGGCCAGAGTCGCTGTCTTACAAGGCGAGAAGATGCTGGCAAGCGACTCGTGCCGAGAAGCACTGCAGCTCGTCTCTATGCTCAAGCAACCCTTTGGGAGCGCTTATTGTTTTGAAGCAGTAGCTGCGTTGGCTGGTCTTTGCGGTGATACAATGCGTGCTGTACAGCTTTTTAGTGCTGCCCATACCCTCCGCACCACTATTGGTATACCCTTTCCGCCATCGTTACATACCTGGCATGAGCGCGAGATCCTTCCTTTGCGTGTTCAACAAGGTGAGGATCTTTTTGCCGCACAATGGGCGCAAGGACAGGCGTTCTCTTTAGATCAAGCTTACGTGGAAGCTGCATTAGTGATTGAGCAGGCTCACATAGCTTCAGATGCTGCCCCCCGAACCCTCGCTGGACTCAGCCAACGCGAGATAGATGTGCTCCGTCTGGTGGGAACGGGGCTTACAGACGCCCAGGTGGCGGAAGAACTTGCACTCAGTACAAGAACGGTCAGTACACATCTGCGGTCGATCTATCAAAAATTGGGAGTTACTTCTCGCAGTGCAGCGACAAGTTTAGCTGTTGAGCACCATCTGCTCTAAACATATGAGAAACACTATGCGTTCTACAATGCATATGCATGCTGTTATTGTGGAATAGTGCCCTTCACACGAAATTTTTGTCCACTTGTGATGAAAGGCACTTCACCGGTAATGATAAGATGATCTACCTCATCTCAATCATGCGCATATATAGAATATAATAAGCTGACGCACTACATTACTTGCCCTTGAATTGGCGAAAGAGCCGGTCTTTTATCTGAGAGATCCACATTTTAGCTTTTTACTAGCTACTGCTTAAGCTATACCCTTAGAAATTATTCACTTAAAGCGTTCTCACCCAGAACTCTATCTAGAGTTTCACGTTTAATACGGTAGACCTGTCTGCTATTGACATGGGGCAAGACAACAGCTTCAAGCACTCCTTGCTTGACCCAACGGCGTACAGTAGCATCATCCACACGGAGAATACGCGCTACTTCAGATACGGTTAACAAATTACCGCTCATGAGATGTTTCCTCCTACCTTTTAGGTAATATTTTATACCAGGGAAAGTTCTCGTATACGGAAAAAGAGGGAAGAGAATCTTCACCAAGAAACATTATGTAAATATTGTATAGCACTAGCATATGTTTGTAAAGCATAACAAAGAAGAATTTTGAAAGAAAACTTTCAACTGCCTGAATAGTTCATCGGATTAGTATCCTCTATCTGGTGGATGGAGTAATGCAGACTCTTCCACTGGTGAATTGTCCTTTTGGAGGATGACAATTTCCTCGACAATCCGCTACACTTCTGAGCGTACAAACATAGAGAAAGCCAGGGCAAGCATAAATTATAAGGTCGTTTTGTGTAGAGGAAAGGTGGTTTCATGCAACAAAAAGAACGTATTCCAGCACGATGGATAGATACCTCTGATGGTATACTTGTACAGCAAGTTCTAGCGGGAAATCAAGGCGCATTTGAAGCATTGGTGAATTGTTACCATCCAATGCTGTACCGTTTTATTTATCAGCATCTCGGCGAGTACGACCAGTCATGTGATGTAGCGCAACAGGTGTTCCTCAAATTGTTCATTGCGCTTCCTACATTACCTAATGGTGACATGCTGAAACCCTGGTTATTCCGTGTTGCGCAGAATTGCTGCCGGGATGAGTTGCGCAAACAGAAACGTAGACGAGTGACACTCTTCTCTACCCTGGAGTGGCAAGCTGATGAAGATGAACTGTCTCCGCTTATCGCCATCCCTGATGCGTGCCCTTCGCCAGAAGAGATTGCCGAAGGTAACGAGATGCAACAAGCCTTACTGCGCGCTATTCAGGCGCTCCCGGCAAAATTCCGCTCTGTCGTCATCTTGCGTTATCTCTACCAGTGCAGTTTTGCTGAGATTGGGCAGGCTCTTGAGATGCCAATGACGACCGCAAAGACGTATTACTACCGCGCCTGTCTACGGCTGCGCGCTACGCTTACTGCCTGGTAATGGGGAACAGTAAATAGAATATAGATATACACTTTCTCTAGCATATTCCATATATCCACAATAACTCCTTTATGTTTTAGCATGTATGCAGTATTTTGAGTTGACCACAGCTAGCCGCTCAGCTTGGCTCAAAAAGGGAGACCATTGGTTTTCTTTTTCTTCGCCCGCCCCCTGCGGCAACGGACGAAGAAAGTAAGAAGAGTTTAAATGGTGATACATCGAAAAACAGACAAAGAGATTCACCCCCTGCACTCCCAGTTTTAGGAACTTTTTCAAAAGTTCGGGATGCTTCGTACTAATTGGCATCTGAATGCATATGGGTATTAGGCTGGTAACGCCGGTTGGCTTAGTAAATGATCAATCGTTGCACGACGTACGCGGTAGGCTTGTCGTTTGCCAGTGTGAGGCAACGAAACTGCATCCAGGGTCCCATGCTTGATCCAGCGTCGTACGGTGGTGTCATCAACGCGGAGACGACGCGCAACTTCGCGCACCGTCAACAATTCTTCTGGACCCTTTTCTGCATCCGAATGTGCCGCCATATCTTGACGTGCCATAAAGAGAACCTCCTGATAAAATATCCCGATTTTCAACGTGACTGAGTTATAGTGCTCAATCAATTTTTATATAGTCCACGCTGCTAGTCGCATGGTGTAGTTACGGTGTTGACACATGCATAATTACAACAAACTACCCGGCGACAGAAGATGGACACCATAGACTGCTGCACCCGTCCGTCGGGCTAACAGTGTATGGATGCGTGTAGCGGACACACACATCGATGGTCCATCTGCCAGAAGTACCTTTGGATAAGAACTTGAACTTCCATCCAGGAAGCACCTGATAGAATGTGTACTCTTGTTCCTGTTGTATTCTCCTGTATTGTTATTATAATAACGCCACGAAAAGTATAATATTGAATTGTCTTCGATCATATGGTGGATCAAAGTATGTATTTATAGATGCCCAGCTATAGACTTTTTATTAATTTTAATGTATAATTTTATTAATGATGTTCTTTTTGCAAGCTTTGATGAAAGCTCACGCGTATGGGTTCCTGGAACGCTGATGCATAACAATGCCCGCAGCTTTTTATTGAGCTTGCGGCGGTATGCAGCCCTCGGCAGGCACCTCACTTCTGTGTAATAGGCCAATCGCATAAGCTTTGTTGACGGCTTGCAAGCGGGTATGTACGTTGAGCTTGCTATAGATATTGTTCAGGTGTGTCTTAATCGTACTGACTGTGACGATGAGTTGCTGTGCAATTTGCTGATTAGAAAGGCCATCTGCTACGAGCTTGAGGACCTCTTGCTCGCGTTCGCTCAGGCTTGCGCACTGTATAACTTCACTCGTAGGTGGTACAAGCCAGATGGGTAATGGGACGTCTTTCCCAAAGGCCATAAGCAAGTTGTGCAGGTAAGAGAGCGAGATGCCTTGTCGTTCGCTGGAACGATGTCTACGACACTTGCTGTAGAGCGCAGAGAGCAGTTCTGCTATCACGGTTCCCTCATCAACAAAAGAGCGTATGTATTCTTGTGACTCCCCTAATCCAAGAGCGCGCTCAAGCGTTTGCAGCGCGCTCTGCTTGTTGCCTGCACCGTGATAGGCCAGTGTCAGGAGGAGCAGTAAAGAGATCTCATCGCCTACACGTCCCTGTACTTGAGCAAGCGTCTCTTCAAGAAGGATGATCGTGGACAATGCGTGTCCTTGTACAAGATGGATGCGTGCTTGAATCTGGGACCAGGCCGCTTTTTCGTACGTTGACATGGCTGCTATGGGTGTAGCTTTATAGTGCTCTAGCCACGATAATGCAGCCGTCACATTCCCTTGCTTTACATAAAACTGTACGCGAAGAGCTGTGGTACGCGCAAGCGCAAGCGCGTTTTCCCCAAAGCGGTGTGCATACTGCTCTGCCTGATCCAGCCATGCCATAACTTGATCAGCTTCTCCTTGCACTCGTGCCAGGCGGGCAGCTAGCATATAACGCTCCATGAGAAAAAAACTGGTATATGGTGAGATTTCGGTAAGCTGCATAGTTTGTTGCCAATGATCGCGGGCTGCGCTAAGGTTGTTCCACTCGTAATAGATGTAAGCCAGGCGCATATGCGCAACCGCACTGTGCCATTGATGCGTGTCAATAGCTAGCAGCATAGCATGGAGTGCATGGGCAACACTCTGTAAATAACCTTGTATGGCTTGTATCTCACACATATAAAGGCGCGTGGCTACTTTACAGTCAAGATCATGCCCGTAGGTCTGTGAAACCTCAAGTAGCAGTGCCTGTGCTCTTATTAGCTCTCCATGAAAGAGATAACCTGCCGCAAGACTAACTTGCGCACAACTACGCAGCAGTATGTCGTCTTCAGACGCTTGTTGAAGCGCCTGCTGCGCCCAGGTGATAGCTGAAAGTCCATCATTGCATAAAAGCGCCTTATAAGCCCGTAGTGCGCAAATCCGACCCGTTAAATCTGTCTGCTGTTGACTACTTCTGTTGTGCTCGGCTATCAGGAGTGCTTGTTCGTATGCCTGACTATTTCCTGCCATTAAAAAGGTCCAGGCGCGCAGACAAGAAAGTGCAGGATGAGCGGCATAGGTGTCTTGTGGCAATTGCTCTAGCCAGGAACGCAGTTGTGGAAAATCTTCCTGTAGTATGAAAGACCACATGTTATGCTCGACGATCATCATTATGTACTCACTATCGCCAGAGGCGAGGGCATATTTTACCGCATCAATAAGCATATTGTGCTGCTCAAGCCAGGCACTGGCACGTCTATATAATTGTGGTACAAAATCTGGATACTGCTGCCGCAAACGTAACTGAAGCATATCGGAGAATAGGTGATAATAGCGATACCAGTGTTTCTGCTCGTCCAGCGTAATGAGAAAGAGATTAGCCCGCTCAAGCTGCTCTAACATAGCTTGCCCGTTCGTCTGTCCAGTTACCGCGTCGCAAAGAGATCCATTCATATACTCAAGAATGGAGGTCACGAGCAAAAAACGTTGAGTATCTGCGGGAAGTTGCAGCAAGACCTCATCTGTAAGATAACGCAGAACACCGCGTTCTGTACCGTCAAAAGTGTAAATAAAATGTGATAGTCTACCAGTACACTTTTGTAATGAAGTAACCGCTAATTGTAGCCCGGCAATCCAGCCTTCAGTACGTCTATGCAGCTCCTCCCTATCCGCGTTACTCAGGGTAAGTTTCATACCTTGCAGAAGAAACGCAGATGCTTCATCAAGAGTGAAGCGCAGGTCGGCGCTATCAATCTCGCTCAACCGACCCTGCACACGCAAGCGTGCTAATGGGAATGGTGGTTCAATGCGCGAAGCAATGATGATGTGCATCTGCGGTGGTAAGTGCTCAAGCAGGCAAACGAAACTATGTTGCAGCGCAGGCGAAGTGATCGCGTCATAGTTATCAAGAACAAGGATATTCTCGTCAGGCAACGTTGCCAGGGTATTGTTGAGAGCGGTGAGGAGGATTTCTAGTGCGGCATCGGCACGCTGTGAGGCGAGTTGCCAGGTAGCAAATTGTTCTGCAATGCGCGGTGATAGTGTGCTCAGGGCTGCGACGAGATAGCGCCAGAAGCGCTCTGTTACATTGTCGTTGCTATCAAGCGAGAGCCAGGCTGCCTTTATTGTACGCTGACGTAACCATGCGCCAAGCAGTGTTGTTTTACCAAAACCAGCGGGGGCAGTGATCACGGTCAACGGACATTCTACTGCTTGATCAAGCTGCGTGTAGAGGCGGGCACGTGGAATGATGTTTTTGAGATAGGGCTGTGGAGGTGTCAGTTTGGTCGTTAGCAAGCTACGACGGCCTCGCGCTTGTTTCATCAGCATTTCCCTTCTGCTACATGCACTAACATCAACGAATTATTCACATACGTCACTATTCAGGTCGGGAGCGACAACCACAAAGGTCTAGCGAGCCTGCCGGTTGGAGAGCGTGGTTTTGTGAGAGCCACTACTGCAGGCCCCAATCCATCTCACGTTGGCGGCCTTTAAGTGAGATGCAATGAAAAGGTGGAAGAATTTCAGCGCTCTATCTAGTGGACGCAGGTGAAGTGGCTTATAGGGTAATGGGTATTAGTCGCACGCTACACCTTCGTCTAAGGAGCCTCACCCGTTCCTGGCTAGGATTATAGTCCTTGTTTGTAGACCTAGATGGAGAGCCATTTAATTCCGTAATTTACAGTATTGCTGGTGTATTATGCTGATTTTTGTTGAGCATCGTTGCTCATGTCCTTCTCTCTATTGTGTCGAATGTGAAGATCTTTTCACAAACTCCAAAAAGTAATTGACATTAGGGTTTTTATCGTGTATGCTTCGTCTTAAAATGAGTATGACTCGGTACAAAAACGGAGAGAATGAATGGCATCTCACGTTTATACAACTGCTGAGGTGGTGCGCGCGACAGGCTTCTCTCATAAGCAACTGGATTATTGGGCCTCAACAGGGCTGCTTGTACCTGGTGAGCAGCAATCGCACGGACCAGGAACCCGTAGACTGTACTCTGTAGATGATCTGGTACAACTACAATTCATTCGCCATCTCAAAAGCTATGGGTGGTCAACACGCAAGATTGGGCAGGCAGCAAAAACGCTACGAGAGGTAATGAACATATCTGACCCGCTCAAGTATGCAATTTTGGTGAATGGGAAAAATATGCTCATTGCTCTCTGCAAAACAAAGGAAGGCGAACGAATTGCGATTGATGCGCTGAGCGTTGGTGGACAACAAGTCATGGGCGTTGTTGTAGAGATGCTAATAGAAGAAGCCTATCAGCTCACCACCGAGATTAAAGAACCTGCGAGGGATGAAGAAGTGATCCGATGAATACCATCGACCTAAAAAATATGTTGCTAGAAGAGCTAGACTTTATCAATGCTCCTGGCTTTCAATCTGAGGTCACCTGGCCCAATGATCGCCCCATTTCTCATATCAGCGGCGCATATTTTATCCAAGGAAATCCCGTCGTCTATTTCAGCCAGTTCGAAGAAGTCGATACAGCGGCTCTAGCACAGTTATACCGTAGCGTATGGAGTCAGGGCAAGGCACCGCTGCTCTATGTCATTTCTCGTCAAGACATTCTGGTGTTCAATGGCTATGATGGTCCACCGCCCAGGGATAATCCAGATGAGATACTTTCCAATGATGAAGCGCATCAGCATCGGTTGCTGTATCACTTACAATCTCTCTACGATATTGAGACTGCACGCCAGGAGATTGCAGATAAGCTCAGATACTATAGGCGCATCTTATTAGATACAGGAGCATTCTGGCAAACAGAGGACGGGCAACATATTAACAGTGAGAAACGTGCTGATCAACGCCTGTTAGCTTCAATGGCTCAGCTACGTCGTCGCCTTCTTGCCAGGGGCCTCTCCTCGGAGATTGCATACGCGCTGTTGGGGCGCTCAATATTTATTCGTTATCTGGAGGATCGGGGTATCCTTACCGAGACTCTGGTTGCACAAATTACGAATGGGCTTGCTCAAAATTACCTGATGGCACTGGATAGTAAGGAAGTAACGTATGAGCTTTTCGACTATCTGCATCAACGCTTTAATGGCGATATTTTCCCGGTAGATGAGCCAGAGCGCCGGGTGGTAAGCAAGGAGCATTTAGAACCAATACTGCGTTTTCTGCAAAAGGAAGACCTGGAGACGGGGCAATTGTCATTCTGGCCCTATGACTTCTCGTGTATTCCTATTGAACTCATCAGTGGCATTTATGATACGTTCTTATCTGACGAGACACGTAAAGAGTTTGGAACCTATAATACTCCCTTAGCATTAGTGGACTTTATCGTGGAGGAAACGCTTCCCCCGGCAAAAACCACTTCTGAGATGGCGATACTTGATCCCGCCTGTGGCTCCGGCGTCTTTCTGGTGAGAGCGTACCAACAGCTCGATCGGGGCATGGAAACAACGCAATCCGGGCCACCCCTCTGCCCCTCAACTTACTGAGCTTATGAAGCAGAGCATCTTTGGCATCGACGTTCAGCTTAATGCGGTAAGAATTGCGGCCTTTAGCCTCTGTTTGTCGATGTTAGACTATCTTAAGAATGAGAATATAATTCAGGAAAGCTTTCGCTTCCCACGTATGGAAACATCAAATCTAATCCACGATGACTTTTTTTCAGAAGAGATAGATCGCAGATTTTCCGATAAGAAGTTTGACCGCATTGTCGGTAATCCTCCCTGGGGTAACGGTACGCTGAGAGGTCTAGCATCGAAGTGGGTAACGGACCGGAAGCTTCCGACGGGGGACAAACAACTGGTGCAGGCATTCCTCTATCGCGCTCCACGCTTCTGTGCGCAGCATGGAGAGGTAGCAATGCTAGCGCCAACGAAGAGTACTATCATAGTAGGTAGCGATACTCATCAGAAGTTTCGTCAAAAGTTTTTCTCTATGTATCATGTGCGAGCTGTAGTGAATTTCTCCGCACTGGTATATGAACTCTTCCCCGATTCTCTCTCAGCCCGTCTGTAGCTTTATTTTACCAGCCTGAACAACTCACTGAACAAAGCAAGCTTATCTACGCTACGCCTAAGCCATCATCATTATCACAAAGCCTGGGGGTAATAGCTGTAGATTCAGAGGATATACGATTTTTGGAACGCGAAGAATTACGCTCTAATCCTGCACTTTGGAAAGTCGCGTTGTGGGGCAAGCCGCGTGATGCTGGGCTTATTGAGCGTTTGCAATCTTTGCCACAATTAGAGCATTTGGAAAAAACAGGACAACTCAGAGAAGAGATTCGAGAGGGCTTTACCGTAGGGAACAGAAAAACAGAAGCCCTTTGGCTGCAAGGTATGCCTTGCGTAGATACTGACAAGTTTCAATCATATATTGTAAAGATACTTGGAACAGTGCAGGATTCCCATTTTTGGCGGCCTCTTACCCAACATCAAGAGATATTTGCGGGTCCCCTAGTACTGATTCACCAAAGCTCATGCAAAGCAGCTTTTTTTGCTGGAGATAAAGTGGCATATCGTCATGATATCACAGGTATTGCAGGGCAGCCAGGAGAAGAACAACTCCTAAAGTGGATCGTGGTGTACATAAATTCCACTCTGGCCCGCTACTATCATTTTCTTACCTCCCCTACCTGGGCTGTGGAACGAGGAACAATTCGTCATGGTGAATATAAACGTATGCCCCTTATCATCCCTGATAAAGATGATCCTCGTTTAAAAGAGGCTCTCACTCTCTTCGAAGAGATTGTGCTACTTTATCAAAAACGTGATGAGCCATTGGGGGGAAGATACGATGAAGATATTGAAAAGGCAAAAGAACGTATTGATGAACTGGTGTTTGACATTTATGATGTAGTACCAATGGAACAGCAATTGGTAAAAGATATGGTAGACTATGAAATAAAGTTTTTTGAGTGGTCAAAACGCAAAACACGCCATACCAACGATATAAAAGCCAGACCTGTTCAGCCTCCAGAAGCTTCCATGCTTAAAGAATATGCCCAGGAATTTATTGAAGTTGCCAAGTCGCTTTTGCACTATCAAAATCAGACATTAAATGCTATAATTTACCAGAATGGCGAGCCTTTAAGTGTGGTAGAATTTGAGTTAGTGCAGACAACTGATGCACAAACGGTGCATTTTATAAGCAAGTCAAAAGAATTGCACGATTTGCTCTATATGCTAGATCGTCGTTTATGGGAACGTCAAGCCTCGACGCTTTATACACGTCGGCATGTGCGTATTTACGATGGCCCACGTTTCTATGTTATACGTCCAAGTGAGCGGCGCTTGTGGACGCGCTCTCAAGCTTATGCTGATGCTGATAGCTTTATTGCTGAGATATTAAGTCGCTCGAAAAGGGCAGCAGCGGGAGCAGTTCATTGAGTTTGCAAGATCAACTATCCGCAGATGTTGATATGCCTGATCCATTTGTGAGTTCTGAGCAATGGACAGGCTTCCTTCAGGAAGTTTTAGAGACAACAGTAACAGCTTACCTCATGCTAAAACATGAAAGTACAGCGAGGTCTGATTGGAATGAAGATACTTTTACTCTTCAGATAGTAAGATGTATGAAACAGTTCATACGAACTGGCAAAACCTCTTTGTGTGCACAAGTGCAGCAGTATATTTATACCTCAGAAATGATGATAGGTGATGAATCCCCTGAAAACGCGGTGAAGCTAGACATCAAGGTCTGGCATAGGAATTGGTACAACGAGGACGAAATTTACTTTACGTGGGAATGTAAGCTTATCGTTGACAAAGCGAGAGAGAATAAGCATAGGCGTCTCGTTCGCGAGTATATTACAAATGGCATCGTTCGCTTCCTTGATACAAATTGGAGGTACGCGCAAGATGTAAACAACGCGGGAATTCTGGGATATGTTCTATATGGTGAGGCGGCACAAATCGTAGAGGCGATTAACCAGGAGATGTTAGCCATTCCTCAGCGTCCTGAATCGTCAACGAAAGATGTTCGAGCGAAGCAAGCCTTACAGGCCGCCAGAAGATTATCTTCCTCTGATCAACTCAAGCTTTGCAATCCTGGCCTCGTCAATAATTTCATCTTCTACGAATCCCGCCACTGTCGTCATTTCTGCAATCAAGATATTCACCTGTATCACTTCTTCCTCACTTTCGACTTCGCAGCATAAAATGACACTGATCATCCGTGCTTCATCCTTTGAAGCAGAACATCCCAAAACGAGAAAATCACGGGGCAGTTATGTCCAACTGCTCCGTGAGAGTGAAAAATACAATCTTATGCTATACGGCTGTCGTATACATTATGGTAAGAGTGGGACAGAGCGACCAGGATCGGCAATAGCGTCGAGACACGAGGTGAACCCCAACCTGTTACCGGGTCCCAGCCGACATGTGCATGATAGCCCTGGATTGTTACAGGCACACCGTTGGTACCAGAAAGTGTGATCGTATTCGTACCAGTGACAATATCATGGAAGGCTTGCGTATACATCGAAGTATGGCCCACAATGTACAGCAGTGGATTGATGAAGCCCAGACGCTTATGGCTGAGCTGAACCCCCAGCGCAACAATCGCCGCCCATTGAGGTGCGCCTGCGCTGGTGCCACCGAACGTGTAAAAGGCCTGAGGTCCACGTTGTCCCTCGGACCAGGCTGTCAGCACGCCGCCATTCACGGCTGCATTATATGCCACGTCCGGTACAGCACGGTAAGCACCGATACCAGGCATGCCATATTGATAGAATGGCTTGCGCAAGCTGGCACTAAAGCCTCCCCCGCTGGCAACTTTGTAGTTCGGCTCGTTCCAGCCGACTTCACTTTGATAAGTGCCTGTGGTCGCATCGGCCATAAGTTGCGTGCCACCAACGGCTGTCACCAGAGGATCGACCGCAGGTTCGGCGGTCGAGTGTTCAGGAGACATACCATCACACGTGGTTTGAGCAGCCCCGGTATCACCTGAAGCGGCAATCAGCGTGATGCCCTGGCGTGTCGCGCGCAAAAATGCCTGATGCCATATATGCTCGTTGGCAGTGCTCAGGCAAGTGGCATTTTCAGCGAAGCTCATGCTGATAACATCGCCCAGATTCTTGTCAACGGCATAAGTTAAGGTGCTACCTAGATCAGTATCCTGGCTACTTTTGGCAAGCACGAGATCGATGCTGGCAGCAGGCGCAATAGCGTGGACCCACTCAACGTCCAGCGAAATTTCAGCTGACCAGGTGACCTGTCTGGCGTCCTGAGCGTCGAAGGGCGTCAAACCATCTGGAGCAATAATGTTGAGTGTGGGATCAGCAAGCGCGAAAAGTTTGTCGAAGCGTTTGAGGTCTTGCTGAAGGAGCGGAGCCTGATAAGGGTCCAGGATCACGATAGTACTGCCTTTACCTGTAATGCCCGCATTAAGTAAAGGCTGGATACTATAAGCATTGCGCATCTGTGCAGGACTATAACAACGCTGAGGGGCTGTATTAGCTTGACAGGTAAACCCTCCGCTAGCTGGTTGCCCGGCATAGCTATAGTGAAGGTGTAAAGGAGAGTATCTGTCATTGGGGCTGTATGCTCCATGAGTGACTGTCGTTTGGATAGCGTGCATGCCCGCCGAAATAATGAGTAAGGCTATGCACAAAGTAATCAGCATCGAGAGGCGATGAGAAAATATGTATCCCCGCATCAACACACCATCTTCCTCGTAATAGATGACAACATTTTAATACCCATAGGCATTCAGAAACGCAGCTTTCGCTGCTAGCCTTCGGCTCATCTGAATGTAAGGCAATATAAGCACAAGCGATTTGTGCAAAGAGTATATGAGCACTGATTACAGTGTAGCAAAAAAAAATGTTTTTACGCGAATTTTTTGTTATGATCTGGTTATAAGATGGTGAAGATATTCGGTTATGTAAGAAAGAATCACTGCAAGCGTTGCTCAATCATAGCCAGGGTGGGGATACCTTCTGTGCCTGGTCGTTCGATGGAGAAGGCAGCGACACAGTTAGCGAAATCAATAGCGTACTCAGGATTGCCATGGCGATAGAGGTGAGAGAGAAAAGCAGCCGCGAAAACATCACCTGCGCCTGTCGGATCAACTTTGTGCGTGGCATAAGCTGGAAATTGTTGTTGGACACCGTGTCGGAAAAGAGTCGCACCGCGACGACCATCGGTAGCCACGAGTATGGGTACAAGCTGGCTCCAACGCGTCAGTATTGCATCTGCCTCTGTGCGATTCCCGTCGGCGAAAGGGAGCAGATCATCGTGGCTGAGGATCAGCACGTCGAGAGCAGGCAGAATCTGCTCTGCCTCACGCCAGGGAACGGGCCAGACACGACCATCGGTATCCCACCGACGTAGCCAACCCTGTGGAGTAGCTGCCAGGATCTGTTTAGATTGACGTGGAAAGAACTTTATAAGCTGTGGACTCATTTCTTGCGCAATAGGTCCGCACAAAATGACGCTCGCATGCTGCCAGGATGGCGGTATATCGGTACTCTGGATAGGCTCGCTTCTCGCGTGCAAGTACTGCGTCCGAAAACCATCCTGGTAATAGTTGGCGAAGGTGGTTGTAGAACGAGATGAATGCACATGTAAGGTGATAGAAGGTAGCAAAGCGGGCAACAGAGCACTCACCTCGGGATCAGCGCTAGTGATAATGCCAGCCGCTAATCCCAAATGATAGGCGGTGAGTGCCGCAAAAGTAACAGTTCCGCCAACTGAAAAAGTACCATCGGCATGGACATCACGTGTAACATGTCCGATAGCCAGAAACTCGGGGAGCGGAAGCATCACATGTACACTCCTTTTTTTGTCGCATAGAGCAAAAAAAGCATCCGTGTACTTTGAACTGCTCGCGCAACCCTTACGTGAGCGGTTGCTTCCGTTCAAGCATACGTATGTTATCTCTGGGCTGCTAAATTAGCGACCAGGACGCTTTAACGAGATAACCACGCGACGCTCTTCACCTTCACCAATGCTCTCTGTGCTGATATCTTTACTATCGGATAAGGCTATGTGCACGATACGTCGTTCGTAAGGCGGCATAGCTTCAAGAGCGATAGCGCGATGATAGCTACGTACCTGCTGTGCCACTCGTAAAGCCAACGAGCGCAGATTTTCCTCGCGGCGTTCACGATAGTTCTCGGCATCCACGACGATACGCATGCGGTGCTTGGTGCGATGGCTGACAATCAAACTCACCAGCAGTTGTAATGCGGCCAACGTCTCACCGCGTCGTCCGATGAGTAGACCGAGGTTCTCATTAATACCATGAATATTGAGCGTCAAAGGATTCGTAGAACGGACCTGTACGGTAGCGTGAATGTTCATATAGCGCAAAATATGTTGCAACACGTCAACCGTAATCTCAACATCCTCGCGTGAAGGATGCTCAACATCCTGAAACTCTTGTGCTTCCGTCGCGGGAGCAGATGGCATAGATGGAGTAGGAGAACTGGGGCTTAGGGCCGGAATAAAAGGCATAGACTCCTCCTCCTCTGCTTCATCGTCCTCCACAAATTCCTCATCGTCCTCATCTATATATTCATCGCTATCTTCATCGTCGTCTTCGTCGAATAGTTCCTCTTCATCTTCAGGCAAGGGGACCTCGATATCGCCAGGACCAAGGAGCGCATCAGCCATTTCAGGGGTAATCACAGCACTTTTGCTTGTGCTTATAGCAGGGTGTACAGTTACGCGCACGCGAGCATCCTTGCTGCCCAGACCAAAGGTGCCACGACTAGGTTCTTGTAAAACTGCGATATCTACCTCATCACGACGCTTACCCAGGCGCACCAGGGCCTGTGAGATGGCTTCTTCAACACTTTTGCCACTAGCCTCTATGCTTTCCACTTTTGTTACCTTGCCTCCCTGTTAAAACTATCATGTGATTGCCCTGTAAACATACAGACGGCAGCCCAAATTAGCGCCGTGCTCGTTGCGCACTGCTACGACGACGGGCTGACGCACTACCACCACGCTGACGTCGCGTGTATTGTGAAGGGCCATTGCCCGATGGTCGAGGCGAAGTTGAAGTGCGCACATTGTTTGTCGCATCAGCATCACTATCCACTATGTTATCAGCGATTTCTTCTGTCTCCACTGAGGCATCACTATCCTGGTTTCCATTGCCATTCATGCTGGTTTTGGCAACAGTAGTGCCATTTCTTGCAATACTGCGCTTTGCTGTACCGTTACTACTGTTACTACCGCTCAAGGCACTCACAGAAGTATTACCTGCAAGGGCCACATTCGACTTCGGTGTGACTAATAGCGATCCCCAGCCAGTGACAAAGTACTGCTGAGTTGCCTGAAACAGAGCCGAAATTGTCCAGTAAAGAGCCAGACCAGCAGGGAACGTCAAACCCAGAAAGAATGTGAAGAATGGCATAATATATTGCATCATCTTCATCGTTTGCTGTGAAGGGTCTGGGGGGGCGGCTTTGCCATTGGCAGGAGCAGGAGCGGTCTTCGGCTGAGACATACGTAATTGTACGAAGGTGGCTAAACCAGCGATGACCGGCAATATATGCGTTGGATCAGGAGATCCAAGGGAGAATGCCCACGACCAATTTGTATGCAGGATGGGATTCAGGAATTGCAGCCATGAAAACCATTTGAAACTAATGTCTGGGAAATGCTGATAGATCGCAACGAACGAGTAAAGGGGTGCGTTAACTGTCGCTAAACTATGTGAAGCATTGCGCAATACGGTATTCAAGGCGAAGTACAGCCCATAGAGTACCGGTAACTGAATCAGGAGCGGCAGACAACCAGCTAGTGGGTTGACACCGTACTCTTTATAGAGCGCCTGCATCGCCAGGGCCTGCGCTTGCTGATCATTGGCATGTTTTTTCCTGATCTCCTGCATCTTAGGTTGTAGGGCCTGATTAGCCTTCATGGATTTAAGCTGCTGTATAGTTAAAGGAAAAAGGATCAACTTAATGACCAACGTCAAAACCACAATCGACAAGCCAAAATCACCAAAGAGATGATAAAGCAGCGTGAGAGCGTTGAAAATGGGGAATGTAAAGATTAAATTGAAAACATAACCAATCTGACCCACGAGAAAATTCCTGCCTTCCTTGATCTAGTGGCCCCAGGCTTCGGGGACTGGATCATAGAGGTTGCCGTGATAAAAGGGCTGACAGCGGCCAATGCGTTTAATGGTCAACCATCCACCACGCAAAAAGCCAAAGCGTTGAATAGCCTCATATCCATAATGAGAACACGAGGGAGTAAACCGACACGATGGAGGCAGGATCACCGACAGCGTGTGCTGATAAAGACGGATTAAACCAAGTGCAATGTATTTCATGTTCAGAACCCCTGCGGATATTCAACCACTCGTTTCCGCGCTATTGGGAGTATGCGATCAGACGAGCACGACGTAAGAGCATGACTATTTCCTGCGTAAGTATAGGCAAGCGAACGCCAACAATCGGGTTTTTAGCGCTAAACACTAGATCCCACCCTGGCGGAATATCAGCGAGAATAGGTCGAATTGCCTCAGAAAGTAACCGTTTA
Organism: uncultured Chloroflexia bacterium; assembly: GCA_963802635.1. GTDB lineage: Bacteria > Chloroflexota > Ktedonobacteria > Ktedonobacterales > Ktedonobacteraceae > CAVTLG01. Next base: position 985,468 of record CAWDJJ010000003.1, read on the forward strand.
ATATAATTACGCTCGACTGCATGTTTTGAGATGCGTTTACTCACCACAAAACCAATGCGCACTAACGCTTGATCATTTGGTGCGTACGTGAGGATAAGCAGCCGGGATGTGATAAAACGTCCCTGCTGCCTTACTCGCTGAAAATCACTACTTTTACGCAAGCGCAATGCACGAGAGAGAGCCATAATAAATTAACGGTCAACTAGACCGTTAAGCTCCAACGCCCTTTTGCGCGACGAGCTTTGAGCACACGCCGCCCGTTACGGGTAGACATGCGCTTCATAAAACCATGTTCACGTTTGCGCGGTATGCGCTTTGGTTGCCAGGTGCGTTTCATAAAATCCTCTTAAAGCCTCCACTTAAGATATCTCGTTGATTATAACGAGTATAGTGCTTGCTGTCAATTCTCACTCAGAGACAGGGTACTCTACGGCGTTTTAAAACGCAGAAGTACACGGCCCAGCCTGACCTCGTCATTATCATTCAGCGCTGTTGGCGTCTTGGGTGCCAGGCGCTGACGATTGAGGAACGTGAAGTTTGTACTGTTATCATCTTCCAGGTAGTACTGTCCATTTTCAACAAAGATGCGGGCGTGTAAGCGTGAAACGCCACCTTCTTCACCGCCATGCGGCACCAGATCTACATCTGGGAAGCTCTGGCTCAAGGCATCCTCACGACCAATGGTTATAATATCCTTGCCTGACAGATCGAACTCCTGATTATCCGCTTCGACAATCAGTCGTGCCTCTAAGTTAGAGGCCGTAGCTGCAACTGGTGCAGGCACCACGGTCGCTGCGCCAGACTGATCGGGCGCAGGCACTGCCGCGGGAGCAGACGCAGGCACGGGAGCGCCTAGTAGGCTGACACCACAGTTCGAACAAAATGTCTCCCCAGCAGGGTTGACAGCGCCACAAGATGGGCAAGCCTGTGTCCCCGTCGGTGCAGCGGGAGCCGCCGTCACTACCGGAGCAACGGTCTGGACGGCAGGAGCAGCGGTATTGAGCGGCTCGCCGCATTCATCACAAAACGCTGATCCATCAGGATTTTCATGACCTAAAGAACATTGTACTGACATAAGAATCTATCCTTCCTCTGTCGCAAGTTATTGACAATTTTTCTCTATCTCTATAAGAGTGGGTCTGATACCCATAGGCATTCAGAAACGCGTTCTTATTCCGCCTGGCAACGCGGCTGTCGCCGCTAGCTTCGCTCATGTGGCGGAGCGGAGTCCGCCTTCGGCTCATCTGACAGAGCGGAGGTTGCTAGAACTGTGCTGCCGCACATTTCTCATCTGAATGTAAGGCAACATGACAGTGAAACCATTTAAGGTAACAAATCGTCCAGGCGCTGAGTCAACTTGCGTGTTTTGTTGCCGATTGATTTTACTTGTTCTTGCGAAATCTGCTGACCCTGGTTGATCTGCTCGATAGCATCAAGCGTTTCCGCGTCAAGAACGCGGGTAACGTTCGGGGCAAGGCGCGTCGTAGCTTTGCCTGTGCGTTTGTATTCATCCAGGATGCGCGTCACCAGGCGCTGGGCATTGGACTTTTCAGCGAAGTTCATCACCAACGCGTTGACCGGCGCAGTTTGATTGCTGTCTGTACTAAACGTTACTTTAATATCTTCGCGCACTTTTTCACTTGTCAGGCCGACTAGTGGCACGTCATAGGATAACTCAGCCTGCGCAATACGGAAAAGGCCAGCCGGTCGCGGATCAATCATCAACTCAACCAGCGCGGACTGTGCCGTGTCCTTTTCCAGATCACCCAGCGGGATTACCACCTGGCGGTCAGATAAAGCGGACCCATCAACATCGCGAATGATAGGCAAGACTTTTACCGCTTTCCTGGGCGTCACACCAGCAGGCAGGCGTAAAGTCAGGGTCGCATTTCGCACTGCAACCGCGACGGCGCTTTGTATCTGCTGCTCAAAAATGGTCATCGCATCCGCAGGTGAACGGATAAATTCAGCAGGCATACCACCACTAAGCTGGCCGACATCGTCCAGCAGACCCTCATCCCAGTCGGAGCCGATACCCAATGGGTGGATCGAAATGCCAGTTTCAACTGCATCGCGCGCAAGCTGGCGGCAGCGATCAGTATCGCCATAAGTGACGCCATCGGTCAACAAGATCATACGGTTGACCGCGTTAGGAATATTCCAGCGACGCAACTCGCCTAAACCGTGCATCATGCCAAGCGACATCGTTGTACCGCCAGCGTCCTGGATACGGTCAATTGCCGCTTTCATACCCGGCTTATCATTCGCAGGCATAGATGGAATAATCACCTGGGCGGTATCGTCAAAAATGACAACAGAAATGTAGTCAGTCGGCTCCAGACGATCTATGACCATCTTGACAGCTTCACGTACATTTCTCAGCTTGGCACCTTTCATAGAGCCAGAATGGTCAATCACGAGAGCAAAATTCAAGGGCATCCGTACCTGCGCCATCAATGCAGTCGGTTTTGCTTCTAATAAAACATATGCAAGCTGGCTTCCACCAGTTACAGGCATAAAATCTTTGCCCAACTGGTGTGCCAGAGTTACTTCTCCGGGCATATTCGATCAGCTCCTTTCGCATTCGGCTGGCCCTAGTATATCATATCAGCGCACAAAAACGACAACGGCGCTTACATTGTCTTCACCACCATTAGTATTAGCGGCCTCGATTAACTGTGTACATGCCGTCTGTGGATCAGTCGCATTATTCAGAATATCAGTGATTTGAGGATCTCGAACCATCTCCCATAGGCCGTCAGAGCAGCTTAACAGGACATCGCCCGGGTGAACCTGTTGTTTGAATACATCAATTTGCACATTCAGCTTATCACCTATACTGCGATAAATCTGGCTACGTTGTGGATGTGTATAGACATCATCTGGCTCTATCAAGCCTCCAGCGACTAATTGTCCGACAAGCGAATGGTCGTTTGTCAATTGGTATATTTTTTGATCTCGTAATATGTACGTACGACTGTCGCCTACGTTAAAGATATACGCAAGATCTCCCACCAGCATAAAGCCTGTGAGCGTGGAACCCATGTCAGACTTCTCTTGTTGATTGAACTGGCAAAGCGCCGTGTTGGCATCTTCAACCGCGCCCTGAACAAGCGTAAGCAGACCTTCATCGTCGAGCGTTTTCACGGCCTCGCCAGTCTTTTCTGCACTCAGCGGAGGCATAAGCAATTCATGCACAATACGCTCGGCAATGGTATTCACAGTCATACGACTGGCTCCCTGTCCATTCGCGTGCCCTCCCATGCCGTCTGCCACAATAAACACACCTGCGGGAGATGCTATCGATTCATGAACGCGCTCAAACAGCAAAATAAAGGTGCTATCCTCGTTTGGTTCGGAGCTACGTAACATTCCAGCATCAGAGCTACAGGAAGCAATCACGTGGACGCCGTTGGGAAACTCGTTTTGCGTCGCTTGTGGTTGCTCAATCACATAAGTCAACCCGTGTTCGACTAGTGTATTGATCATAGTGCCATGTAAAACGTGTTCATCTTGCGTAGAAGCTGTGGAAGGCGAATATTCGTGCATAATATATGCGGCATCAAGCAGCTCCGCGCCGCAGTCGTTACAAAACGCATCGCCTTCACTGTTTTCTTCTGAACCACAATTCCAGCAGTGCAGGTATCCCTTGTGGTCGGTAACAGCATAGATGTGCTCCTCATCGGCCTCGCTGACCACCTGCGTGATTTCATAGCGTTCTCCGATAATTGTGCCGGTATTTAGCACCGGGAAATGCCCTGCCGCCTGATCTGGCGTTGTGCTACCTGTTGTTTGCTCCACATGATCCCCCTCTGCAGCTATGGAGGTGTCTTCTGCGGATGCGGATGTCGTAGCAGATTCTCGCTACCGCCGCAGGAGTAGCCTCCTGTATACCTGGACTATCGTTATTTTGGTCGGTTGGGCCAGATACATTCCTGGGTGTATCAGTCGCCTCTTCTTCTACATCAGCAGGCGGTTGCGCAGCTTCCTGTGTATCTGCACTTTGTGGAGGTACAAGCATAGTTGGTTGATCTGCGGCGTAATAATCCGATGTTGCTTGCTCCTGAGTATCAAAACCTGATGCAGATGTGAAGAGTATCGTAGGCTGGTCGGTGATATCATACACTGATGACTGTTGCTCCTCCTGAGTGAGTTCCTGTTGCCAACGATGTGTATGATAAGCAAGCATCTGCTGTGGCGGAAGAATCTGCGTTGGTGCCAGGCTGACGTCATCAAGGATGTTGTCAGCCTGCCCCGGCACCTGAGTCTGCTTTCCCACCGGCTGAGCAGCAGTATTATGAGTATCCGGTACCTGTACCGGCTCCTGCGCAGGCGATGGAACAGCTTGCGCCTGCTCAGTAGTGACTGGCTCTTCTACCTGCTCGGGTTCATTCGTCAGGAGACGTCCACAGCCTTTACAGAATTTAGCATTGTCACGATTTGGTGTATGACACAACGGACAGAGCATCACTGCCCTCCTTTTAAAGTTGCTTTTTTAACCTGATGGCCTCGGCATTTTTTGGATCACGCTGCAAAACTTCGTTCACCATCTGTCGGGCTTCAACTTTTCGATTCAGTTTGAGATAACACGTAGCCATGGCTGTAAAGATTTCGGGAGCGTAAGCACCTCCTTGCGCGCCCGTTCCAATGCGCTTAAGGCGAACGTCCATTCTCTCTCGCGCATATGAGCACGTCCTAACTCATACCAGCCTTCCCATAGCAATGGGTCGATTGTCGTTGCCTGGCGCAACACTTTGACGGCGGACAGGGTCTGTTTCTGTTCAAGATAGAGACGGCCAAGTGCCACCAGAATGAGCACATGGTCAGGATTGATGCGTAAGCCATCCTGAAAATGTACTTCTGCCTCACGTGTGTTGCCCTGCTCCAGCGCTACCAACCCTAGCTGATAATGAATCGCCGGATCTTGCGGGGTCAAGGCAAGCGCCTTTTTGAAAGCAGATGTTGCCTGGGGATACAATGCCAGGTCACGATAACACATGCCTAACTGGAAATGGGCGTCTAGCGCATCTGACTTGAGGCGCAACGCTTCTTCGAAGTATTGCGTGGCCTGGGTCATATGCTTGTTGAAAGCTCGCCTGTCGGTTTTGCGGACAGCTTGTCCATACTGTCGATAGGCCCGACCAAGATTGTAGAGGATATCGTAAGATGGTCCTCCCCGATTTTGCGCTAACTTGAACTGGTTGATCGCTTCGGTATATTTTTTGTTGCTCAAGTTCTGCAAACCCAGGCGATAGGCTGCGGTAGGATCACTGCTCACAGGCGTACCCGGGGGTTGAGCTTGCATTGCGTTAGGTTGTATAGGTTGAGCCTGAATCGTATGAGACTGTACTGGTCGCGCTTGCATTGTGTTAGATTGTACTGGTCGCGCTCGGATAGGCTGTGGTACGGGCCGGGCCTGTATTGCTCCATGTGCCACTTGCGCGCGAATTTGTGGAGGCGCAATCGCTGCTCCCTGGACAAGAGGTTGCCCATCACGCTTACAGAATTTGGCACCCGGACGATTTTGAAAACCGCACTTGGGGCAAATCACACCGACGGCTGTACTACTAGTATAATAATTGCCATTGCTGGGCACAATAATGGTAGAGTTCGGTGACATCGCCGGGATCTGTATCGTGCTCGATGCAGGTAAACACTGCTGCAAGGCGACGCGCATGGCTTCGGCATTCTGGAAACGTTGTGTCGGACTCTGTTGCATAGCTTTGCAGATCACTTGTTCCACTGGGCATACCACTTTTCCGCTCACCATAACAGTGCGCAAGCGCGGATTCTTCGCCAGGATAGCTCCCGGCGCAGGCGTCTGGATCGGATCTGGTTCATAATTGGTGAGCAGGTGATACATTGTGGCACCCAATGAGTAAATGTCGGAACGCGCGTCTGTTTGCACCAATTGCCCAGGATTTTGCGCGGAACGACGCTGACCAGGAGCAGTAATTGAACCCAGGTGCTCTGGCGACGCATAAGAGATGGTACCCAGATTCTCAGTATTTGTGCGCTTGTTAGGATCAAAGCGACGTGCGATACCAAAATCGATGAGTTGTACCTCGTTATCCGTCGTAATCATGATATTGCCCGGCTTCAAGTCGCGCAGGATAATCGGCGGATTGCGCGTATGAATATAGGTGAGTGCTTCGCAAACCTGCATCATCCAGCGAGTCACCTGCTCTTCCGGCAATGGTCCCTTCGACTGCTCCAGAATCTTCTCCAGGCTGCGCCCCGATACAAACTCCATGACGAAGTAATAGTTCCCGCGATCCTGAAATGGCAGTGTAAGAGCGGCGATCCGTGGATGCTTGAGACCACGTAGCAAGGCAATCTCTTTGTTGAAACGCTCAATCGCAGAGCGGCGATCTTCTTCACTGGTGTTGGGATTGATCAGTAGCTCTTTTACCGCGTAATAGTACGGAGGTGAGCCAGGAGGGGTACCTACCTGCTCCACTTTGTAGACCGTGCCCATACCACCTTCGCCGAGAATCTGCACAATTTTGAATTTTCCGTCAAGAACAGTACCTACTGGGAGAGCCATACTATCATCTTCTCCAAATGTGCTCAACGAACTGAGTGCACCTGATGCATACCCAACTCACTGTTATTGCTCGCTTATCACTGTGTTGCCCGCAAATGCTGTGCGCCAGGAGATACGAGCCTGCCTGCTTTGGTGGTCTGCACACAGGATGCTGTCACTAACTAGTGAGCACTGATCTGGACGACGATGGCTGTAATATTATCCTCGCCGCCATTTTCATTTGCCAGATCAATCAATTTGTTGCAAATAACCTGTGGACTTATCTGCTCATTGAGCGAGTTGAGCAGGTCTTGCTGGTGCACCATTTCCCATAGTCCATCAGAGCAGAGCAAAAGCTTGTCACCGGGTTGCAATACCTCATGGAAAATGTCAACTTCAAGGTTTTTGTGACCAGCTCCCAGTGAACGATAAATTAAGTTGCGCTGCGGATGCGTATAGATATCTTCAGGCGCGATCTGTCTCGACTCCACCAGCTTGGCGACGAGCGAGTGATCCTTTGTCACCGGCACCAATTGCTGCTCACGTAAGAGATACGTACGACTGTCCCCAACGTTGGCGATATAAGCCTGGTTATTCTGTATTAAAACCGTTGTCACCGTGCTACCAAGTCCACGTGCCGCTGATTGTTGCTCGCCATAGCGTAAAATGGCTCGGTTGGCCTGTTGGATCGCGGCAGTCAAACGATCTTCAATCGCCGCCACAATCGTCGTTTCGGATAATTTTTTTGTCTTGCTGCTTGCGTTGGCATCGACTGGTAGTTTGAGCGTTTTGTCTGGGTCCAGGGCTGTGACTTCTAGCTTGATTGTAGGTTGATCAGCGATAGGCTTAAAAAAACTATCTAGAGCCTGGCTGATAGTATCGACGGCAAGTTTACTGGCAACTTCTCCTGCCTTGTAACCACCCATACCATCAGCAACAATAAACAGTCCACGATCACCATCTTCTGAAGATTCAACACGCTTATAGACACTATCTTCATTTTGCTCACGCTGTTTCCCAACATCAGTTTTATCAGCAGCAATTAGTTTTAAATCCATAGTATTACCTCACCAAAGCAGGAGTCTTCTACGTCCGTTTCATGACCACTATAACATATAGCAGTATTCGTGACAATTGCAGCATCCCAATACCCGTAGACAGCCAGAAAAGCTACTGCCATGGCAGTGTTCCACCTCTATCTGAATGAAATGTAATGCGAATTCTATAGATATATAAGTATAGCATGTCAATGTTACATATTGCCGTGGCTTATACAATGTATACGTAGAGTAGAGAAGCCAGGTTGTGAAATGCTGTATCCCTACGTGATGGTATGATATTGCCTTGCATTCAGATGAGCGAAGCGCACACCGCTCTGTCAGATGAGCCGTCAGGCTAGAGGCGGCAGCCTCGTTTCTGACAGCCTTAGAGGAGCCACGGCAGTGGCGTTTCTGAATGCCTATGGGTACAAACAGTTAGCGTTTCTCCCTATCCTCTTTGGAACGAGGCCGGAATTGCAGGCGAACAGCCGTCCCGCGAAAGCTAAAAGCTTCACGCAGACGATTTTCCAGATAGCGTTCATAAGAAAAGTGCACGCCCTCAGTGTTGTTGACGAAGAAGACAAACGTCGGAGGGTTGACACGAGCCTGGGTGGCATAATAAATCTTTAGCGGCTTGTTACGAATAACTGTAGGGTCATGACGTTGGATCGCCTCGCGTACAACTTCATTAAGACGCGCAGTAGGCACGCGCAGGTAGCGCATCTCTGCGATTTTGAGCGCCGCTTCGAGCAGCGATTTCACGTGATAGCCTGTTTTGGCCGAAGCAAAGATGATGGGGGCATAGGGGATAAATTTTAAGCCTTCTGCCAGAATGTCACGATACGCCTCCGCACTCTGAATCTCATCATCGGGATGCGAAAAGTGGCCTTCACGCTCTTCACGGCGTTGTTCCTGCGCCAGGTCCCATTTATTCACCACAACGATCACGCCTTTGGCCTGCGTATGGATCTCACCAGCGATGTGTGTATCCTGAGCTGTCAGTCCCTCGCTAGCATCAACGAGCAAAATGGCAACGTCGCAACGGTCGATGGCGCGTGTAGAGCGCAGCACGCTATATTTCTCAACGCCGGGACCAACGCGTCCACGGCGTCGGATGCCCGCCGTATCAATGAGCCGTAATTTGTGATCGTTGAATACCAGTTCAGTATCAATTGCATCTCGCGTTGTCCCCGGTACTGCGCTAACTATCGAGCGCTGTACGCCAAGGATCGAGTTAAGTAATGATGATTTGCCCACGTTAGGACGTCCGACGATAGCAATACGTGTGATATCTTCATCCTCTGCTTCGGCCTCTTCATCCTGTGGTGGTAGTTCCTCAACGATGCGATCCAGCAAGTCACCAGTGCCAGTACCCTGGATAGAAGAGATAACGATAGGTTCGCCCAGACCCAGTGCATAGAATTCGACGGCATCCATACGACGAGTTGCGTTATCAGCTTTGTTGGCGGCGATAATAACCGATTTCTGTGAGCGGCGCAACTGGTCTGCCACCTCTTCATCGGCAGCGGTAATGCCAGAACGCGCATCAACCATAAAAACAATCACATCTGCCTCTTCGATGGCTAATTGTGCCTGAGACATTACGTGATCCATGAGGTCGCCGGATTGTCCAGTCAAACCTACCTGGCCGACAGGAATACCCGGGCCAAGCTCAAGTCCGCCCGTATCGATGAGCGTAAAATCACGACCGTTCCAGTCCGTGTCACCATACAGGCGATCACGAGTAGTACCTGGCATATCTTCGACAATAGCGATGCGTTCGCCAAGCATACGGTTAAAAAACGTAGATTTGCCGACATTTGGTCGACCCACGATAGCAACAAGTGGTTTCATGAATTATTGCCCCCTCCACCCTTTCCTGGTGCTGAGTATTGAAGCATGTTCGTTTCGCTAATAGTGGTGGCTATTATAGCATAAAATTAACTGACAGGTTCTTCTGGAGTCGAGATCAGAATACGTAAGAAGCGCCTGACGGCCCAGAAAAAGCAGCCAGTAAATAGCCATAGCAATCAAGGTAGACCACTCAAACCACTGGTTAGGCTCGCGAATAGCTGCTGAATGCACAATGTTGGCAAAAGGGAAAAGGACAATAGCAGTTAACGCGTAGAGAAAACCAGCAAATAAGTTGGACGGATCAGCTCCAATCAACATCAATAAGAAGCGGATAGCTAAGGTTGCTTCCAGCACCGCAATAAACCATTGCACGAAGTCAGTGAGCTTGCCAATGGCATATCTGACGGTACGTGCCTCTTCCTGGCGTATCTCGGCGTTCTCAACTTCTTGCATCGTGTCCGCAGATGGCGGCAGAGGGAGCTGCGGTTGTACTGGCTTGGGTGGTAAATCCTCCATACGTTCCCGCTGGGGCAGTACGTCTGTCGGAGGTACGCGAGTAGTAGGTTCATCTGGATAAGGATTATTGCGCATCCGGCCTTCCTCTCAATACGCTTAGCCAAGCACGTGTGAATTACGTAAGGTCAGCTTTTTTTGCTCTTACTGGATTATAACACGCTTTGCGGCTACGGCGCTACGTGTTCTCCCGCATTAATAAGATAACCCCGTCAGCCTCCGCTATCTGGCGAAACTGGTGCGAACGTCGTAATTGGTTTAATACTGTTAAAAAATTAGCAGAACGTGATGTATCTTCTGGTGAAACGGCATCCAGATCAACAACGACATATTCGACAGTACGGTCATTACCAGATGGATAGGTTTCATAGGTGAGCTGTGGGAAAACAGTAATATAGCGGCGATCTGTCAAATGAGGATTAAGATTGCCGCCAGCAGAAACAGAGGCATCAGGGGGGATAAGATTGAGTACCTGTTGGATCTGTTGTTCTCGGTAACTGGGGAGCTGACCGGGCCAGAAGTAGTCCAGAAAGGGCATCATAATGGCGAAGTTGAGTGCGAACATCCCCATTATCCACAGTGCGACATAGCCCTGAAAACGCGGGACAGGGGCGCGCCTGGCAAGATCAACCAGTAGTATGTTGCCACGGTGCCTCTGCCGGATACACCACTGCCGCTGTACGGAAAAAGCAACCCGTAAGCGCGTAACGACGGGATGATTGATACTGCTCTGCACTCTATATACAATCGACATTGCTATACGGCGCATGATGCGACGACCAACCGTATAGATTGCCACGAGAACAGGTATATACGCCTCGCGCTTGTGCTGGCTAACTTTGCGATCAAAGCGCGTTGCGCTGACCTCGCTGTCGATAGCTTCGTCGCGCCAGTAGTACCAGCGTCGCAGCAGACGACATGTGCCATAAATAGCGGCAACGCTTATAAATGGGATGATGGCTGCATTATAGTGGTAAACACCACTATGATAAGCAGCGCCGGAAGCGAGCAGGTTGATAGCAAGACTGGGTAACGTTGGCAGCAACCACTCTGGCGCAAGCAATGCCAGGAAACCCGTGCTACGCAGCAAATTGATCAGGTAGTAGACGCGGTCCAGCGTGAAAAAGACGGCGAAGAGCAGCCAGGGATGCAGTAAGACGTTCACGATGGCGGCAGAAGGCGTACTTCCTAGGGCGGCATAGCGATACCAGTAGTTGTTATGTTGCGCACCGGGAAAGAAATGCGGCATGATGATAAAGAATGCGCAAGCACTCCACAGGATACCTCCGATGAAGAGCACGATCCCCAGGCGTGGTAATGCGTACTTCCAGATAATCAGGATACCCAGCATGGCGACAGCTAATGGTATATCTTCTTTACATGCGCACGCAAGAATACAAGCAACTACAAACCAGCCATAACGTCGGCAGTCAAGGGCCAGTACGGCATAGAGCAGCAAGGGAGTCGCCAGGCTGACAGGGTGGAAATCATAGAGATTCATACCTAGCAGGGGAGGCGAAGCTAGATAAGCAGCAGCCATAACAGGAGCGAGGAGCGGAAATTGCGGTAGCTGCCTGCGCGTCAAGAGGAAAATGGGCAGTGCTCCAGCCGCCAACGCGATAGTTTGGAAAATGAGCAGGATACGCGGATCGGCATGGAAAATATAGAGCAGAGAGAGGAGCAGAAGAATTGGCTCAACATGTGTCGCCAGGCGTATCGGTGGACCATAATTGTCAGATCCCTGATTGGTAAATTGAAATGGACGTCCATGAAGAGTATTCCAGATAGCCTGATCCATGTTGCCAAGGTCAAATGCGTCCGCCTTGAATGTTGTGTAGCGCAAAACAGCCTGGTCACTGACCAGGATGGCGTAAACCAGCATGAGCAGCACCAGGATGATCCAGGCAAGACGCAGTTGTGTAAAGTATGTGAAGTAGAAACGGAGATGCAAGCGTTTTATCATCAATGAGCCTCATCCTGCAAAGGGCCTATCCTCAATCTATCAGAGAATTTAAATGATAATGATACCGTACCAGATGCCAATACCAACGAGCAGCATAAAAGACCAGACAATCACTCCCTCAGGCCACGTGCCAGTACGAAAACGCCAATGTGAATTGGGGGGAAATCCATAGTGCTTACGGTTAGGCCAAAAGAGCGGGACTCCACCAAATGTGAGTGCGTCGGCTGCGATATGCATGATACACCCGAATAGTACCCCAAAGAAAACCAGATGCGAATCGGCAACTAACGATGCTGGAAAGGCCAGGCCGCGTTGACTCAATAAATAGACTACTAACTGCTCCAATCCAATCGCCAATAATGATCCCAGAGCCAGCCCCAGCAGGCTATGAAATAATGTGCGATGACCTGCCAGATGCTGAATTTCTTTGCTGATAGGACCAAGACGACGTCCCAGCATGCTGCGCGCGTTATCGATGTCGGGCAGCAAGGAGCCAAAGCCGACCGCGAGATAATAGGTAGTTTTTTTCACTAGCAGCGCAAGGGGAACTGATGCGGCCAGAGTCAGAGGCGTACCAGTTAAATGTAATGCACTGTCCAGAACGACGCCAGCAGTGAGACCGACTAATAGATGTGATTTCCCTTGCATGTGAACCCCTTCAGGTAAAAGCATGGTTGTTTCAAAGGTATAGATCGCCTGGTAATTGTAGGGGCTTATGGAACAAATGTCAACGGCTCTGAGGTTTTGCTAGTAAGCGGTCGACAATTGCTGTGTTGTTATGATATTTTAAAGTAAGAGACACCACATGCAAATGCAATCCACGAAGAGTAAAGAAAAAGATTGGTTTGGAAAAAATATGCGGGACCGGTTGCAAGAACTTCAACACGTGCTTTATACGGAAATTCCGATCACGAAATATATCCAGTTAAGCGTAGATAGCTATAATGATAGAGGTATCAAGCTAGGTGCACCTCTAGCTGAGAATATGAATCACTTTGGAGCTGCCTTTGCTGGGAGCCTGAGTACCGTGGCAACGCTGTCTGGTTGGAGTATGCTCTGGTATCTGCTACGCGAATTGGACATTGATGGTACCATTGTTATTCAAGATAGTCATTGCGACTATCTGGTGCCAGTTACGAAAGACTTCTCGGCCTATTGCTACAAACCTGCCGGGTTAGAGTTAAGTAGATTTGAACAAACACTGCGCAGAAGGGGAAAAGCGCGTATGGAACTCTACGCAGAAATAATGGAAGAGGATGTGAGGGCAGTCACCTTTAAAGGTCGCTACGTTGTCTCTTTAAAATAGCAGAAAGGCATATCCAAAACCACCTATAGTCTGCTATTAGCGCAAATTTCTTGTATTTTAGCTTGCATAGTAGGGGGCTTTTATGCCAATGGTGTGCAACACTATTCTTCCGGTGGCAGACTGATAAAGATCGAGCCATCCTGAATGCTTACCGGATAGGTATAGAGTTCTTGACGCGCAGGTCCGCGTAAGACGGTTCCTGTACGCACATCGAAACGTGCGCCATGCCAGGGACATGTCACAGTACAACCATCGAGGCCGCCTTCGTTGAGTGGGCCACTGATATGCGTACAATTATCAGTAAACGCGTACACCTGTCCCTCGACCCGCGCCAGGCAGATGGGTTCATCATCCACGACAAGAGATAAGAGCTGCCCCTCTGCCAGTTCTGCCAACTCCGCTACCTTGATAAAGTCCTGCATAGTAGATCCCATCTCTAGCTTATTCATCATCGTCATCGGTAGGATGCTCAAGTCCCGCGATAGCAAGCCCGCGATGGAGCACGCGTAGCGAAAGAAAGGCACATTTCGTGCGTGCCGGACTGATCGGAATACCTAATGCATCCAACACGTCGTCCTTGCCCAGTGCAATGACCTCTGCTAGCGTGTGGCCCTCGATCATTTCAGAGAGCATGGAAGCCGTAGCCTGGCTAATAGCACAACCACGTCCCTGAAAACGGACGGCGGTCACGCGATCTCCCTCGACCTGGAGGTCCATAGCAAGCTGATCCCCGCATAGTGGATTCACATCCTCACTGTGCACATCGGGAGCTTCCAACTCCCCATAATTGCGCGGATCACGATAATGATCCAGTATATATTCGCGATAATCCATTGACATAAGACAACCCCTCAAGAGCAGAATAAGAGACGCCTACAAACTGAAAATTTGTTGCGCTTTGTGAAGTCCTTGCACCAATATATCAACTTCTTCTGGCAGTGTATAGACATAAAAGCTGGCACGTGCCGTCGCTGCCAGGCCAAAGCGGTCCATGAGAGGCTGTGCACAGTGATGACCAGCGCGAATAGCCACGCCCACCTCTTGATCAAGGATGGAAGCCAGATCGTGCGGATGGACGTGACCGAGAGTGAAAGAGATAACGCCACCTCGCTGGCTAGCATCTGGACCATAGATCTTGAGGTCAGGGACCGTTTGCAATTGCTCCATCGCATATGTCGTGATCTCGCGTTCATGCTGTGCAACGGCGTCCATACCTAACGTATTCAGATAGTCGATAGCGGCTCCAAAGCCAATAGCTTCGGCGATAGCTGGTGTGCCAGCTTCGAATTTCCAGGGGAGATCACTCCAGGTTGATTCGCGCAGATGGACACTGCGAATCATGTCCCCACCACCCATGAACGGTGGCATGGCCTCCAACAGGGCACGTCGACCATAAAGTGCGCCAATACCTGTAGGTCCCAGCATTTTATGAGCGCTAAAGCAGAGAAAATCAACGTCAAGTGCCTGCACATCGACAGCCAGGTGTGGCACACTTTGAGCTGCGTCGAGTAGCACAATGGCTCCAACTGCATGTGCCTGTGCGATCATCTCTTGCGCGGGATTGATGGTGCCTAACACATTGGACATGTGCGTGAAGGCTACCAGTTTGGGCTGCTGCTGCAGGAGTTGCGCGTAAATATCCAGGCGCAAGAGGCCATCGTCATCAACAGGCACGAACTCCAGACGTGCTCCCGTACGCTGTGCCAGCAATTGCCAGGGTACAAGATTGCTGTGGTGCTCCATCTCGGTCAACACGATCAAATCGTCCGCATGGATGTTTGCTCCACCCCAACTGTAGGCGACCAGATTGATACTCTCGGTCGTGTTGCGTGTGAAGATAACTTGTTTGCTTTGACGCGCATTGATAAAACGCGCAAGTTTGATACGCGCCCGATCCATAGCCGCCGTGGCCTCTTCACTGATCTGATAGACGCCACGATGAATGTTCGCATGATAGTTCCGATAGTAGAAGTCCATGGCTTCGATCACGGACTCGGGTTTTTGCGAACTCGCTGTGCTATCCAGGTAAATAAGCGGCTTACCATGAACCTCACGTGCGAGGATGGGGAAGTCTTTGCGTATGTCCTGTACTGTGCGCTTCTGATCCTCTGGAGTTCTGTTATCCGGTGTTATCATACTGTGCCTGTTTTCTTCTAAATATAATCAATTGACAACGTTCGCGGGTGAGAGGATAATCGCGTCCTTATTCCGATTGGCAACGCTGCTAGCGCAGCTACTGCTACACAGTCAGCCAATCGGATCAGCAAGGGATTGTCTGTCCCTACGCGCTGCGAACATTGTCCAACACATTAATACTCGGCCAATTGGATCTCTTCGTCTTTGGGGTTGCCATCCAGGTGGATAGCTCCCTCGTCAACGCCTTCGATCTCCCAGCGCTCCTGAGCATCAACCCAGGTATCTGCTTCGGTCTCGTAGGCTCCGCGCATGCGACGCACAATACTACGGCGCAAGCGTATACGCAAGTGCTCCAATGGAATACGCTGCAATACCGGCTCAAAGAAGCCCTGTACAATGATACGTTCGGCCTCTTCACGCGCAATACCGCGTACCATCAAGTAGAAGAGCTGCTCCTCGTCGATCTGTCCTGTTGTGGCACCGTGACTGGCGCTGACCTCGTTCGCACCAATTTCCAGACCAGGAATAAATTCACCACGCGCCTTCTTGCTGAGCAATAAGCCATGCGCTGAGAGGAATGATGCTGTCTGTTGCGCGCCAGGATGCACGCGGATCATACCATCGAATTCGACTCGTGACTGACCGGTGAGCACGCCCTTCACCAGCGTCTCTGCGTTTGTGGAAAGTGCATCATGATCCGAAAGGGTATGGATGGCAAAGCGCTGTTCATGGTCGGTGAAGAAAACTCCCACCAGTTCGGCAGCGCTGCCATTGCCTTTGAGTCCCGCGCCGATGCTCTCCAGATTGACTCGGCTGCCCAGGTCTGCCATCACAAAGGTCACACTACCGTCATTCTCATAGAGAGCGTTTTTGTTCGTGATGTTCCAGACGTTCTGACCAAGGTCTTGCAGATTGCTGAACTCCACACGGGCCTCGCGTTTGGTAATCACCTCTACGACATCGCTCAACAAGGTGGGATCTTCACCCGCAAAGGTTGAATTGTATTCTTCGACTACGCGCACGCTACTCTGCTCGTCAGCAATCACCAGCGTGTGAGAGAAGGCTGCCGCCAGGGGGTGATCTGGCCAGACTTGCGCGAGCAATGGAGCCTCGATCTCGACACCTTTGGGGACGTAGAGGAAGAAACCACCACTCCAGAATGCCGCGTGCAGGGCGGTGTATTTGCTCGTCGTTACAGGCACGCAGCGCGTCATAAAGTGTTCTCGTACCAGCTCAGGATACTCACGTACAGCGCTATCAAGGTCAGTCAGAATGACGCCTTGCTGCTTAAGTTCCTCGTTCAACTCGCTATGCACGACCGTCGAATTGAGTTGTACGATCAGTCCGGCACGCTCATTGACCAACGCTTGCTGCAACGATTGCTCAATGTTAGCAGGCAAGCTAGCAGTCTGTTGTGCGGGCATAAATGGGCTGAGCTGTTGAAAGTTAAAACCTGCAAATGTGCGCAGTGTACCCAGATCGCCACGGCGACCTAGTGGTGCGGGCGTCTTTTCATAGGTTTCCCAGGCTTGCAAACGCAACTGTAGCATCCACTCGGGTTCGCCTTTCTGGCGTGATAGCTCCTCTAGCGCCTCACGAGTGAATCCAGGAGCCAGAGCTTTAAGCATCAGCCGTCACCTCGTTCTCTTCATCGGCGGGTTTGAGCCACTCATAGCCCTTCTCTTCAAGCTCAAAGGCCAACTCTTTGCCGCCTGACTTGACAATACGACCATTGAACATTACATGCACGAAGTCAGGTGTGATGTAATTCAACATGCGCTGATAGTGTGTGATGAGCAGGATACCCAGATTGGGACCGGTCAGCGCGTTCACGCTTTCGGAAACGATCCTGAGTGCGTCGATATCCAGGCCAGAGTCTGTCTCGTCCATCAAGGCAATCTCAGGCTCAAGTAGCGCCATTTGCAGGATCTCAGCACGCTTCTTCTCTCCACCAGAGAAACCGTCGTTGATCGAACGATTGATGAAACTATTATCAACTTTGAGCAGGCGCATCTTCGCTTGCAGGAGATTGCGGAACTCGCGCGGGGGAATAGTTTTGGCCTTGGTCATGGTACCGGTTGGGTGCTCACCTTCCTCAAGAGGCTTGTTACCCTGGCGTACAGCTTCCAGTGAGCGGCGCAAGAAATTGGCAACGCTCACACCAGGAATGGACATCGGATACTGGAATGCCAGGAAAAGGCGCATACGTGCACGCCGATCAGGTGAGTATTCGAGAATGTTCTCGCCCTTAAACCAGATCTCCCCGTCGGTGACTTCATATTTAGGGTTGCCCATGACGACGTTAGCGAGCGTGCTCTTGCCAGAGCCATTAGGACCCATCAGGGCATGGATTTCACCCTGTTTTACGGTGAGATCGACGCCGCGCAAAATCGGTTTGCCTTCAATGTTGGCATGGAGATTTTTGATAATAAGTTCTGATGCCATAGATCTAAAAACACCTTCCGTTTATGATAAAGGACGAACTTCAGCTTCGCCTTCTTGTGCAGGTAGATAGAACTCTTTGGGGGCTATACCCACCTGGATATCTGAGAGCGCGATAAAATGTGCCGGGCTGCCTGGCTCAACGGAAATCGTCGCCAGTTCCGCGAGTGTCATTGAATCGAGCGTCTGGGCCACAGCATCACGCACGCGCGCCCAAAGATATTTTGTTTTGCATGAGTCAAGGTAGTTACAGACCTGGCTCATCTCACCTTCGGTCGCGCAAATCATCGGGGCAATGGGTCCCTCAAGTACGCGTACAATTTCACCCATCGTAATCTGCGTAGGTGAGCGGGTCAACTTATAACCTCCGTGCGCACCACGCGTACTCGCAACAAGCGGCGGATCAGATTCGCGCAGCAGTTTTACCAGTTGCTCCAGATATGCCAGAGGCAAGGTTTCTGCTAGCGAAATATCGGTCAGTGAACGGGCGCGACCATCGTAATGACGCGCCAGATCTACCATGATCCGTACACCGTATTCGCCTTTTGTAGATACTCGTAACATCATGGCCGCTCCCTTCTTAATCGTGTTGCCTAGTAATACTTCATTTCTCAGCGGTATATGCAGTACAAATTAATCCGACCTGCTAACTAGGATATATTCTAACACTTGGCGATGGGAGGCGTCAACCATCTCAATACAAGGGCTTTTGCAATATCTTGTTTGCCGCTTGCGGCGGCGGGCAAAGAGATATAAAGAGATATTTTGGGGACACTCCAAACCCCAGCAAAGGACTGGCCGCCCTTTGCAATCCCGCTCTGCTTAATTTTTGGGCTTGCGTCCAACGACGATCTGGCGCGTGCCTTTGCCGAAGGGCTTCCACAAATAATCTCCATAGATAGCTTCAATGCCAAAACCGGTTGCCAGGAAGAGCAGTTGCAATTCGCGTGGGAAGAAAAGATGCATGTCCAATCTGGTCAGATAGCGTTCGTTTTCGCCCGTCAGGAAGAATTTCTCATGTGTCCATGTAATATGTTGTACTTGCTCGAATGGGTCATACTTACGGGTTGTATATAATAACATAGTAAATTCATTGTCGGGTGCAGCGATCTCATCTTCCAGGTAGACACGCGAGGGACGGTTGAGCGCGTCGCTCAAGTAGTCGATGTCGGGGAGGAAGGTATCGACAACGAAACGACCGCCTGGTGCCAGGTGCTCAAAAGTATGGCGAAAGGTGTCCAACTGCTGCTCGATCTCATAGAGGTGGGCTATTGAGTTAAAGGGGAGCAGGATCAGATCAAAAGCACCTTTGTGTTCAAGTTGGTAATCAGACATGTCCCCCTGGTGTAAAGTGACACGTTGCCGCGTTTCCATCGGCTCGCGCTCTAGTTTGCGTCGATACGCAGCGAGCATGTCTGGTTCGATATCCAGACCCTCAAGCAAGAAACTCCCTGGACCGCGCAGCAATTCGAGTCCGATACGACCACTGCCACAGGCTAGCTCAAGTACACGTTGGGGCGTGTAGCGCATCAATAGTTCACGCCAGAAAGGTATATCCTGCTCGGATTGGCTCTGATACTCCAGGTCGTAATCGTCGACCCGTTCGTAATATTCACCCATATGGTAGACCATCTTGTTATAACCTCATTTCAATCCCCTCAAGCGGGTTGTGAAAGAACATGGGTTCCTGCCAACCCTTTGGAAAAAAAGCAGAACACGAAACTGTACTGTTTACCACCTTTGAGACTCTCCCCCAAAGTTGGTAAACAGCACACATCTGAATGCAAGGCAATAGAAATACTGTCTTCTCGTGGAGAGAGTAGCATAACTGCTGTGCTTCTGCAAGCGGAAGAAGAGGGTGTTGGATACGAGATGCTTGCATGCCCGGAGCGGTGTCCCTACGTGTGTTACGTAGATAAAATACAGTATGCACCTGATGACAGGTGAGCACAGTTTGCTATAGTATAGAGAAAAGATGCATTGTTGGCAGATCTTGGTTCAGTTGTAACGGTAGAGGAGAAGAGTCGATGTATGACGTGGCAACAGAGGTAGTGTCAATTGCAGATGCTTGCCTTGGTGGTCTGCAAGATCGCTCAGCATTGTTAATTGGACCGGAAGCGAACCGTTCCCCATATGTACAGTTGCTACGGCGTGCGAGGATGAAATTTATCTATCAAGAGGATACGCCTTCACGGCTACCATCTATCCTACCGCATGTGCAATTAATGATTAGTATGCCCGTTGTGCTCAAGAGAAACGAAAACGAAGACCCTATCCCCGTATTGACGGCGGCCAACATAGCTAAGGGATGTGAAGGGCGTCGTACTCCATTGCTCATCTTTGATCTGGCGCATACTTCCTCTGTTGATGAGCTGGCGGGTTTGCTACCAGCGGTCTGTCTCTATACCCCAGAAGATCTTCGTCATATCTTGTTAAAGGCTGAGATGAAAGCCTCTTGATCAGTCGTGTTACACTTAATGCAGTGGGCAGAGAAGGTACAGCAAGAGAGAAATAATGGAAGTTATCAGAATAACACCCCGTGGCTATTGTTATGGTGTTGTGGATGCGTTAACCATTGCACGAAAAGCGGCAAAAGATACGACTCTACCACGTCCAATTCATATTGTAGGACAAATTATCCATAACCGCCATGCCATCAATGAATTGACTGCATTGGGTATAGTGACGCTTGATGGTCAGAATCGAGCAGAAATTCTGGAACAGATCCAGGCCGGTACGGTCATTTTTACCGCGCATGGCGTTTCTCCGACCGTCAAGCGTGTCGCGCAAGAGCGTGGCCTGCACTGTATTGATGCCACCTGCCCCGATGTGACGAAAACACATGAATTGGTAATCGATCTGGTCGATAAAGGCTACTATATCCTCTATATAGGAAAAAAAGGACACCCAGAACCGGAAGGCGTCATGGGTGAGATCCCTGGACATGTCAGCTTAATTGAAACAGAGGCAGACGTCGACGCACTCCGGTTGAGCGTTGAGCAAGCACAGAAAATCGCCATCTCTACCCAGACAACACTCTCACAATGGGATACCAGGCGCGTTATTCAATATATCAAACAACGCTATCCACAGGCCGAAATCCATATTGATATTTGCGCCGCGACCCAGACACGGCAAGAAGCAGTTGCCGAGCAGGCAAAAGGCGCGGACCTGACGGTTGTGGTGGGAGATCCACGCAGCAATAATACGAATCGTCTGGTGCAGGTGTCCGAGGAAAAAGCTGGCGTACCAGCCGTGCGCATAGAAGACCTCTCACAACTACAAACAGCCTGGCTCAAAGGCAAAAAACGCATTGCAGTTACCGCAGGAGCATCAACGCCAAGTCAGTTGACGCGCGAGGTTATCCGCTACCTTGAGCAGTATCAGGCAGAGGAGTAAGAACAATGGTGGCTATACGCGACATAGCTCCCTCGGCTATACTACCAGCCGAAAACGCGGCGGTCTATGATATAGCAACGCTAATGAATACTATTTATCAGCAAAATATAGAACCAACGCAGGCCGGACGGGTGCCCAAGCGTCTGGCAAATAAGATCTATCCCCTACTCAAAGGGCAGCCGCGCTTCAGTTATAATGACACAAATGATTATCTGGAAATGTTGTTGCTGGTCATGGGCGCGCTCGATATTACGCAACTGAACAAGCCGCCATTTCCAGATATGAAAGCATGTATTGCACCAGGCACGCAACTGGCAAGATGGTCGCAGCTCGACCTGTTTCAACAGACAAAACGTTTGCTTGAACACTGGACGACGAATGGTCGCTGGCTGGATGCGGCAGGCATCAATTACGATCCCTGGGCTATGCAATTGGCATATTACGTAAATACGTTGCAGGGTCGGCAAGCGCTGCTGAAACAATTACGTTTGTGCTCTCTTGGGCAATGGTATAGCATAGAGTCACTACTGGATCAGTTGAGAGAGGAGCAACCGCTGGCCTTCCACAATGCGAATGCCTACGCAAGCAAAGCAGAGCTGCGCAAAATCAAACAGAACGCTGCTGCATGGATGGCAAGCGACGGAGAACTCTATATTGGTATGATTGAGAGCTCACTGCATGACTTGGGACTCGTCGAATTGGGCTATGCTGCCACCACACAGGAAGAGCTGGCAGAAAGTAATCCTTGCGCCTTCAAGCTCACTGAACTGGGTGCCAGCGTCATCTCAGAGGATACACAGCTATACGAGGATGTGGCTGCCAGCTATAAACAAACTAGCAACCAGCAATCATTGATTGTACAGCCGAACTTTGAGTTGTTACTGCTACAGCCTGATCTGCCAACTCTGTATAATATCTTGCCATTCGCGCAGGCCAACAATATTGGCATCGCCAGCAGCTTGAAACTGACTGCTACCTCCTTGCTGCGCGGACTGAGCGCCGGTAAAAGCATTGCGCAGATTGTGCAAACGCTTACCGAGCATAGCCAGAAAGAAACTCCCACAAAATGTGCTGTATACGCTCTACGACTGGGCGAAGCAGTATAAAGAAGTGCGTGTCACCCAGGTTTTACTCCTGGAAGTGCCAGACGAAGCTGCTGCCACTCAACTATGCGCATCTACAAAACTGCAAAAGTTTGGTATCCGGCAGATTGGTCCAACACTGCTTGTAGTCAACGGCGACATGAACCTGGGCGACCTGAGAAATGCTCTGGAGAAAGAGGGCATTAAAGCTCGTCTGGCCGGTAACTTTGGTAACAAAACGTTCTGAATTTCAACCATATTCTGGGGGTTGTGCTTGATCACGGCACGCTCTGATCAATTGGAGGGCCTGCACGCGTGCTCCCAGCGCGACAAGGCGCAAAACTTGTTGAAAAATGGCATGCTGAAGCAGCGTACGACGGAACGCATAGGTTTTTTCGTCTTCGCTTGTGCTGGTAAGTGCATAGCATTGTTCGAGTTTGCGCAATTTCAAAGCAAAAAAGGCCAAGCGTAAGAGTTCAAAGCCGCATATTTGTTCGTTTGTTGCTAAACGACTACAATGCGGAAATGCGGAAATCGTCACCAGATCCATGGCAGGATCATCATACATGGCTTGATAACTGGAGCTGGATGTCATATATTCCTCCTCATATTCATATACTATACTATTCAGATCTTCTGAAAAAACAAACCTCTAGGAAAGACTCTACCCTCGCAGAGCGTAAGCCTGGTTGAGAAGAGGTAGGTGCATAGTTAAGAATAAAACAAGTTCAGTTGTAATTTTCTATCGGCTGTCGTAATGAATATACATATGTGTATATGTATACATGCTTGTGCGTCATTTCCTGGCATCCAGCAAAATAGGATTGATTGCCGGGTTGATACCGCTTCCATGTCATCTTGTCTATGACCGTTGGGGGATAAAGTGGAAAGGAAGAGAGAAATGCGCTACAATGCCTGGTAAGGTAATGAGAAAGAAAAAAATTGAAACGAGTAGGGCATTCCTCTGCTAGCCATATTGTACCAGCATATGAAACAAAGAGAGGATTTCCATGGCAGGAGACTGTTCATTTGACATAGTATCGGAATTCGATGAGCAAGAGTTGGTCAATGCTATCGACCAGACAAGGCGTGATGTACAAACGCGTTACGATCTAAAAGATACAAAAACAGAGATTGTACACAGTAAGGATACGATTACGATTGTGACGGATAGCTCGCTTTCGCTGAAAAATGTGCGCGATATTCTGGAGAGCAAGGCTGTACGTCGCAAGTTATCGCTCAAGATCTTTAAAGCAGGGAAAGAGGAAGATGCAGCTAATAGCCGTGTACGTCAGGTTATTCAATTGCAGCAAGGTATCTCACAGGATCAGGCAAAAGAACTGAGCAAATTTGTTCGTGAGAACTATCCAAAGGTACGCACACAAATACAGGGTGATGCTGTACGTGTCCTGGCTAAGAGTCGAGATGATCTGCAAGCCGTGATTGCATTGCTCAAGCAAAAGGATTATCCGTTACCATTGCAGTACATCAATTACCGTGGGTAATGGCAGGTTATGGGCACATTCACCATACAAAGGGTTGGGAAGCAGTACAAAAATAAGGTACTTTAGTACCAAAAGAAGTGTCTTGGACTGAGAATTGTAGTACTCTTAAACGTAACTAGGCTACATCTACTAGCATGTTTGGTAAAGGCGAATGAACAAAAGCGTCCTGCCAATATGCTTTTATGGGAGGAAGTGAAGCATCCATGCCTGGGAACAAACAAGTCTTTAGTGCAGCGATGAATGCAGCCGACCGTCACCGTTGGGATGATGAATGGACGGAGGCGGAACAAGAGTATCAGCGAGCACTCGCCGAGTTCCCAGAAGATGCGGCGGCACGGAGTGGTCTAGGGTTTTGTTATATGCAAACAAAGCGCTGGCAGAAGGCGCTTGGTGAGTACGAACATATATTGCAGCGAGATCCGGGCAATGTCATCGCGCTGAGCAAAACAGCGGAACTCTATGGCATACTGGGCAGGCGTAATGATGCGTATGGAGCATACATGCACCTGGCGGATCTCTATGCACAAGCAGGACAGAGCGCGCGAGCGGAAGCGGCCTGGCAGAAAGCTGTTCAGTTGTCCCCCGGTCAGCCGGAGCCACATGAGCGGCTCGCGGGCTACTACTTCGAGAAAAAAGACATTACCCAGATGATTCAGCATCGTCTGGCAGCGGCGCAATGTTATTTGTGGTGGCATGAGCGTGCGGCAGCGCAGGCGCAGTGTGAAGCGGTATTACGTGCGGATAGGGCAAACAGTCAAGCGCAACAGTTGCTCGCGCAGATCCAGGGACAGCAGAGTAATGGGTCCAGCGCGCCAGTTTCTGGCGGCGGAGCAACGTCATCAATAAATCCAGATAACGGTGCAGGGTCTCTTGTGAATACAACAGCAGCAGGGACTCATTCAGATCCAACGGCGTTCACGAATGATCCTGCTGACGAGACAGAAACATCGGGAAAAAAAAGCGGAGGGAATACTGGCATCATGGTTAACATGGGTAGCGCGGGCAACTACGGTGGAGTAAGCAATGCAGGACCATCTGCGGCGACAGCCGGGAATGGTGGAGGCATACAATCAGCTTCTCGCAATCAGATGACTGCTGGTCAGGTCACAGGAGTGCTGCAGCAGGCGCAAACATACCAGACCCAGGGTCGTTTCAATGATGCTATCGACCTCTGTGAGCAGATCCTGGCAAGTGGCTTTGACCGCGCCGATGCGCGATACTTCTTAGGTTGGCTCTATCAGGAGCAACAACGCTGGGACGACGCCATTCAGCAGTTCCAGTTGTTATTAAATGACCCGGATTACGCGCTCTCTTGCTACTACGCATTAGGGCAGTGCTATCGAGCACGCGGCGATCTACGCACCGCGACCGTGCATTTTGACGAGGCCGTTGATCGCGTCAATCTTGATGCGTTAACGGAAGAAGAGTCCGATCAGTTGGTGCAATTATGTCAGGAAGCAGCAGAGGCACATCGTCTGCTGGGAGAACAAGAGCAAGCATTAACAGTGTATAACGCATTGCTCGGTTTTCTACGCAGCCGAGGCTGGAGTGAGAAAGTCGCACAGGTCGAAGTTTATGCTCCAGCAAGCGCAAAATGCTGGGGCACAGCCGAATGGCATGACGCAACAGCCAGCACCAATGCAACAAGCAGCGCCGGAGATACCTGAGGCACCGACTATGGCATTTAATGCCGCTAATATGGCAAATGTGCCACAAAAGGCTGCACCACCACAAGCGAGCGGTACAACTCCGTCTGGCGAGTTACCAGACTGGTTGACGGGCATTCTGAGCGATGCAGACAAAAATGCGGTGCTTAATAAGCAAGTGACGATGCCACCTGTACCGGAGCAGCGTCAGCCAGCGAAGCAGGCCAATACGCCGCCTCCGTTAGAGCCAGCTCCGGCTCCGCCAGCCGCACCATCCTGGCTAACGGATGATCCACAGCCCAATGCCACACGCTCATTACCACCGGAGCCGCCTGTTATCGAGGCTCCTCCGCCGATGCCGCCGATGCCAGTTGTACCAGATCCGGTGCAGTATTCGCCAACGGCATATCAAGTGTTGGAACAGTCGCAGATGGTTATGCCACCCATGCCGCGTAAAACTCCGCAGGAAGCGAATGCGGGAGTCGAAGATCTACTCAGCCAGATGGCTGGTTCAAAGGATAGTGGCTTAAAATACGCTGGGGATGATGTGCTGACAAGTACTGCATCCTTACCCGAGAACGTACGCCTGCAGGTCGTGCGCTCAATGCAGGATATCCAGAAATACATCAACCATGGGCTGCTGACCCCGGCTACCGAGGAATGCTTGCGTGTGATCGATATCGCGCCGCAGTACCTGGATGTGCATCAGGTTCTGTGTGAGATCTACGTACGGCAAGGGAAAATTGAGCAGGCTATTACTAAGTATGGTATTCTGGTTGATACATACGTTGTCAATGGACGCATGGATGATGCCGTTGCCACCTACCGGCGTATCTTGCAACTGGAGCCGAACAATCTCACGTATCGTATGCGCTTGATCAACTTGCTCTCTTCACAGGGAAACAAAGAAGATCTGCTGCATGAACGTACGCTGGCCGCCGAGTCCTATCTGCGCCTGGGTTATATGGATCGTGCGATGACGGAGTTGGAGCAAGCGCTACAGGAAAGCCCGACGAGCGTTCCCACGCGTCTGAACTATGCCCTGGCCTTGCAGAAATTGGGGCGCACATCCCAGGCTGTGGTGGAATATCAACGTGTCTTGCAGGTTGATCCACGCAATCTCACTGCGCTTATACGCTGGCATGTAGCGATGATTACCAGCCTGGGCACAGGACGCTCCACTGCCTTTGAAGTGCTCTCGCGTATTCGCTGGCAACTGCGTGGCGAAGGACAGAAAAACGCCGAGGCTGTGATTCGCGAGTATACTCAGGCACTTGATACCTATCCAAACAATGCCGATGTGCATTTCTCGTTGGGACAGATCTATCAGCAGTCTGGCCGCTTCGACCAGGCTATCGATGAGTATATGCAGGCAGTACGTGATAGTTCGGTTGAAGTGATTGCGCGTACAAGTGCTGCTCAGGTGCTGCTAGCGCAGGGTAAACCCGAAGCGGCTATTCAGCAGCTTGAAAATGCTTTGCAGCATGCACGGCAAGCGCGCAATGCGATGGACCCGGCGACATGGGCGGCGCGTCCACGCGAGGAGGGTGAGGAACATCAGGCACCTGAGGTGGAGATATCGTTGCAGCTTGCAAAGGCGTACGGACGCGTTGGCAAGCAGGAACAGATGCAGGCAATCTTGCGCCAAGTCAAGCAGGGTAAGCCGATGCAGAACGAAGTAACCTCCCTGTCAGAGATCTCCGCTCACCCAGGAGATATAGATGGCGCGTTGCAACAGTATATGGACATGGTGAAGCACTATCGCAATAATCGCCAAACCGAGAATGCGATGAATGCGCTCAATGAGATGGTGCGTCTGGCTCCGCAGGATGCACGGCCACATAATGAGCTGGCAGATCTCTATATTGTGCGTGGGATGTTGGACGAAGGGATTGCGGAACTGCGCTTGCTGGCTGATATTTGTTTGCGGCGCGGTGATTTGAAAGAGGCTGGTGAGGCTATTCAACGTATCGGTAGTATTTATGCTGATATGGGCAATAATGAAGAAGCTCTCTCTAATCTGTTCCGTGCTGCTGACCTGAATACGGACTCGATAGATTTGCAACGGGAGGTTGTTGGCTTCTGTTTGCAACTGGGACACAACCAGGATGCGGCGAAGTATCAAGTGAACATTGCACGCTACTACTTCGAGACAAATCAGGTCAAAGAGGCTGTGGCCGCCCTACAGCAGTTGATTACGATTGATCGTTCAAACTACGATGCCTATGATATGCTAGGGCAAACCTATCAATCAGTAGGCGAATATGAGCAGGCCAGTCGTGTCTATCGCAACCTCGCTAAGATGAATCCGGGCAGTTCAGTGGCACGTGAGCGTCTGGCAACGCTACAAGAGCTGCGTTCTTCGCGCTAAATAGCAAGACAAGCTCAACACGAGAAAGAGGATACTACGTCAGTATGCGTGGTATCCTCTTTCTGTTCCCAGGGTTGCCAAAGCTGGCGTAGCCGATAGTGCAAGGAAACTGCAAAACCTGAATTGGCCTTATGAAGGGATTGCAACGTGCGTCTGAGGAAATGTATAATGCTCGGACTTATAGTTGCTATTGAGAAGAGAAGTTGAGGATCGTTGAGTGAGATGAAAGGGAGAGACATGCTATGCCAAGCGATGGACACCGCAACGGGAACGAAACACGCGAGACGCTAACAAATCCTGATCAGAGTTCTGGTGAACGACCGTTTAACCCAGTACAAGAGATAGTTGTCAGCAATCGTAGAGCCTTCACAGAAAGTGAGCGAAGTAGGCCCGCCTCTCCCCGAAGAGAGTCCCGAGAGTTGCGATCCAGTTCCATATCCACAGCAGAGGAACAGCCCCACAGACCGGAAGCTACCCTGAAAGAGCAAGATGCAGCCACCAAAAATCGTAGAGACTCCACAGAAGAATCCCCAGAACCAGAGAACGAGGCCCAAACACAATTTAGAGACGCGTGGAGAAGACTATGGGAAGCAGGGCAGAAAGAACGAGAGGAAAAGTTGGCAAGGCAGCAAGCGCGAGTGCAAGAGGACCTCCAACAACTGAAAAAGCAAGAAGAGCAAGAAGAGCAAGAGTATAGGCAAGCCATTATAGAACAAACAGAAGGTAATTCAGAAATAATAAGGAGAGTAGAAGATGAAGATGTAGCTTTAGCAGCACTAAGGGCAGAGGAAAATGAAGATAGGATAAGAGAGCGAAAACAAATATATCAGAAGATAGTTAAAGAAATATCAGAAGAGCTAGATGTAGAGGGACCAGATCAAAATGGCGAGCTATGGAACCGTTTTGCCAATTATCTGTTAACAGCTTATGAAGACAAACATGGTTTAGGGAGTT
Source organism: uncultured Chloroflexia bacterium (assembly GCA_963802635.1). Classification (GTDB taxonomy): domain Bacteria; phylum Chloroflexota; class Ktedonobacteria; order Ktedonobacterales; family Ktedonobacteraceae; genus CAVTLG01. The sequence goes on from CAWDJJ010000003.1 coordinate 1,014,205, forward strand.
CCAGGTTGTTAGGAGATGCATTGCAACAAGGAACAGGTATACTAAATCCTGAGGAAAGAGAGAGCGAAGAATATAGGAATGTCATAAGAGAGATGCTTACGGAGTGGAAGAACTATGATGTCCTCTTGGAGGTAGAGGAAGGACCAGATTGGCTTGAAAAGCCTGAGGGACGAGCGTTTCTTCGCCAGAACGGGGTAGACTTTGCCAAGACGAAGGTAGGCAAAGCCTACTTTGAAAGTAAAGCTGGACAAGGCTTTCTGGAAAAGCCTGAGGGACGAGAGTTCCTTCGTAGGAAGGGGGTATCGTTTGCCGAGGTCAAGGTTGGCAAAGCCTACTTTGAGAGTGAGGCTGGACAAAAGTTTCTGGAAAAGCCTGAGGGACGAGAGTTCCTTCGCGAGAACGGCTTAGGCTTTGCCAAGACGGAGGCTGGCAAAGCCTACTTTGAGAGTGAGGCTGGACAACTCTTTCTGGAAAAGCCTGAGGGACGAGCGTTTCTTCGTAGGAAGGGGGTATCGTTTGCCAAGACGGAGGTTGGCAAAGCCTACTTTGAGAGTGAGGCTGGACAAGGCTTTCTGGAAAAGCCTGAGGGACGAGCGTTTCTTCGTAGGAAGGGGGTATCGTTTGCCAAGACGGAGGCTGGCAAAGCCTACTTTGAGAGTGAGGCTGGACAACTCTTTCTGACAAGGTCTGAAGGACGAGCGTTTCTTCGTAGGAAAGGGGTAGCCTTTGCCGAGACGGAGGGAGGCAAAGCCTACTTTGAGAGTGAGGCTGGACAAGACTTTCTGGAAAAGCCAGAAGGACGAGCGTTTCTTCACCAGAACGGGGTAGCCTTTGCCGAGACGGAGGTTGGCAAAGCCTACTTTGAGAGTGAGGCTGGACAACTCTTTCTGGAAGGACCTGAGGAACAAGAGTTTCTTTACTGGTACGGGGTAGACTTTGCCGAGACGAAGGTAGGCAAAGCCTACTTTGAAAGTAAGGCTGGACAACTCTTTCTGGAAAAGTGGGAGGGACGAATGTTTCTTCGCCAGAACGGGGTAGCCTTTGCCAAGATAGAGGTAGGCAAAGCCTACTTTGAAAGTAAGGCTGGACAACTCTTTCTAGAAATGTGGGAGGGACGAATGTTTCTTCGTTGGAAAGGGATAGCCTTTGCCAAGACGGAGGTTGGCAAAGCCTACTTTGAAAGTAAGGCTGGACAAGACTTTCTGAAAAAGTCAGAGGGACGAATGTTTCTTGGCGAGCACGGGGTAGCCTTTGCTGAGACGAAGGTTGGCAAAGCCTACTTTGAAAGTAAGGCTGGACAACGCTTTCTGAAAAAGTCAGAGGGACGAATGTTTCTTGGCGAGCACGGGGTAGCCTTTGCTGAGACGGAGGTTGGCAAAGCCTACTTTGAAAGTAAGGCTGGACAAGACTTTCTGGAAGGGCCTGAGGGACAAGAGCTTCTTCGCAAGAAAGGGATAGCCTTTTCCAGGACGGAGGTAGGCAAAGCCTACTTTGAGAGTGAGGCTGGACAACGCTTTCTGAAAGGGTCTGACGGGAAAAAGCTTCTTCGCATGGCGGTTCTTTTGAGAATTGAGTTCAATTTTTTGTAAGTGGTCTCGGTAGGGAAACAGTAACCTACAAAGAGAGATCCGGAGGAAGAAAAAAGTCCTCTTCACGATTACTCTTCGGCGGCTATTCACTTTTTTGTAACTTCCGCGTTTATAGGTGTAAACGGATCGTCGTGTGATGGTTCTGCATCTCTTTCCCTTTCAGGAGTTCTGGCTGTGAAATGGTCCAGTATTGTCCCCACAAAAGCATGGTCGTATGCCCTCGAGGGAATGTAGAATGCTTGACAGATATTGGCTATGGAGCAGAGAAGTTGAAAGCCATTGGTTGACATGAAAAAGAAAGGCATGCTATGCGAGGAGATAGAGACAACGGGAGAGGCGAAGCGCACGAGACCTCAACAAACCCTGGTGGGGGTTCTGCTGAACCGTCGCTTAACCTACTCCAAGAGATAGCTGCCAGCAATCGTAGAAGCTCCATAGAAAGGGGGGCCTCCCCCCAAAGAGAAGGCCGAGGCTCGCGATCCAGCTCGATAGGCGCAGCAGAACAGCACGGCGGATCGGAAGATGCTCTCAGGGAACAAATCCCAGGAACAGGAAATGATGAAAACAACGAAGAAGAAACTGTAGAAGATAGTTCAGTACCGTTAAGCGATTCAAACAAATGGAAAGAACAATGGGAAGCTGGTCGAGTAGAAAGGGAGAAGAGGCTAAAAATGCAGCAAAATCAGGTGGAAAAGGACCACGAACTATTAGAACGGCAACGAACACGAGAAGTGCGGCAATACATTCACGGTACTAGAAGAGTAAGAAATGAAAATATAATATTAGCAGCAAGAAGAGCAGAAGAAAAGGAAAGGAAAGTAGCAGAGCAAAAACAAATATTTCGGAAGATAGTTGAAGAAGTAGCGGAGGAGCTGAATGCAGGGATACCAGATCTAGGTAGCGAGGTAGGGAAGCGGTTTGCCAATGATATGTTAACAACGTATGAAGAAAAATACGGTTTAGGGAATTCGAGGTTTTTAGGAGATGCGTTGCAACAAGGAACAGGCAATCTAAATCCTGCGGAAAGGGAGAGCGAAGAATATAGGAGTGTCGTAAGGGAGATGCTTACGGAGTGGAAGAACTATGATGTCTTCTTGGTGGAAGAGAAAGGACCAGATTGGCTTGAAAAGCCTGAGGGACGAGCCTTTCTTCTCAAGGACGGGGTAGACTTTGCTAAGACGGCAAGGGGCAAAGCCTACTTTAAGAGTAAAGCTGGACAAGACTTTCTGGCAAAGACGGATGAGGGACGACAGTTTCTTTTCTGGAGCGGAGTAGACTTTGCCAAGCTGGAGGTTGGCAAAGCCCACTTTGAGAGTAAAGCTGGACAAGACTTTCTGGCAAAGCCTGAGGGACGAGCCTTTCTTCGCAGGTACGGAGTAGACTTTGCCAAGACGGAGGTTGGCAAAGTCTACTTTAAGAGTAAAGCTGGACAAGACTTTCTGGCAAAGCCTGAGGGACGAGAGTTTCTTCGTTTGCACGGGGTAGACTTTGCCAAGCTGGAGGTTGGCAAAGCCTACTTTGAGAGTAATGCTGGACAACGCTTTCTGGCAAGCGCAGAAGGACGACAGTTTCTTCTCCAGAACGGGGTACTCTTTGCTGAGACGGAGGTTGGCAAAGCCTACTTTAAGAGTAAAGCTGGACAAGACTTTCTGGCAAGCGCAGAAGGACGACAGTTTCTTCTCCAGAACGGAGCACGCTTTGCCCAGACGGAGGTTGGCAAAGCCTACTTTGAGAGTAATGCTGGACAAGACCTTCTGGCAAGCGCAGAAGGACAAGTATTTCTTCGCGAGAATGGGGTAGACTTTGCCAAGACAGAGGTTGGCAAAGCCTACTTTGAGAGTAATGCTGGACAAGACCTTCTGGCAAGCGCAGAAGGACAAGTATTTCTTCGCGAGAATGGGGTAGACTTTGCCAAGACAGAGGTTGGCAAAGTCTACTTTGAAAGTGAGGCTGGACAACGCTTTCTGGAAAAGCCAGAAGGACGAAAGTTTCTTTTCTGGAATGGGGCATTCTTTGCCGAGACGGAGGTAGGCAGAGCCTACTTTGAGAGTAATGCTGGACAAGACTTTCTGGCAAAGCCTGAGGGACGAGCCTTTCTTGCGAAGAAAGGGGTACGCTTTGCCAAGACGGAGGTTGGCAAAGCCTACTTTAAGAGTAAAGCTGGACAAGACTTTCTGGCAAGCGCAGAAGGACGACAGTTTCTTCTCCAGAACGGGGTAGACTTTGCCAAGACGGAGGTTGGCAAAGCCTACTTTAAGAGTAAAGCTGGACAAGACTTTCTGGCAAGCGCAGAAGGACGACAGTTTCTTCTCCAGAACGGGGTAGACTTTGCCAAGACGGAGGCTGGACAACGCTTTCTGGAAAGGTCTGAGGGACGACAGTTTCTTCTCCAGAACGGGGTAAACTTTGCCAAGACGGAGGTTGGCAAAGCCTACTTTAAGAGTAATGCTGGACAACGCTTTCTGGAAAAGTCTGAGGGACGACAGTTTCTTCTCCAGAACGGGGTAAACTTTGCCCAGACGGAGGTTGGCAAAGCCTACTTTGAAAGTGAGGCTGGACAACGCTTTCTGGAAAAGTCTGAGGGACGACAGTTTCTTCGCGAGAATGGGGTAGACTTTGCCAAGACGGAGGTTGGCAAAGCCTACTTTAAGAGTAATGCTGGACAACGCTTTCTGGAAAAGTCTGAGGGACGACAGTTTCTTCTCCAGAACGGGGTAGACTTTGCCCAGACGGAGGTTGGCAAAGCCTACTTTGAAAGTGAGGCTGGACAACGCTTTCTGGAAAAGTCTGAGGGACGACAGTTTCTTCGCAAGAAAGGGATAGCCTTTTCCAGGACAGAGGTTGGCAAAGCCTACTTTGAAAGTGAGGCTGGACAACGCTTTCTGAAAGGGTCTGACGGGAAAGAACTTCTTCGCACGGCGGCTCTTTTGAGAATCCAGTTCAATTTTTTGTAAGTGGTCTAGGCAGGAAAATAGTAACCTACGAAGGTAGATCCAGGTGGAGAAAAAGTCCCCTTCACGATTACTATTTGACGGCCATTTACTTTTTTGTAACTTCCACGTTTATTTGTGTAAGAGGCAAAATGCGAAGATGGACAGGGCGAATAGAAAATATTGCATTGCCTGAATAGCGCAAATGGAAGGATAAATAACGATGACCGAAAAGCCAGCCTCAACTTCTCCTCAACATCATACACCTGTGCTTTTTAAGTACACGCCTCATCTGCATAAGCCACAGAATATCAATGTGCTCTTTGCGGCTGAGCAAGCCGCCGCCAACTTCAATCAGCGGGTAGCAACGGGGATGACGAAGTTGTTTTCAGCGATGCCAACTTTCTGGGCGATAACCGCGTGGATAGTGCTTTGGATAGCGACAAATGCAACAATTGCCCATTTTGATCCGCTACCTTGGCCTCTGTTACTCTGCCTGGCGTCTGTGCCTCAATTACCGCTGATGGTAGTCATTATGGTAGGACAAGGCTTGCTCGGCAGGCGGCAGGAGTTACAGGCTGAAGAGCAGTACAATACGACGATGAAGACATACCACGATATTGAGCAAATTATGGCTCACCTGGGTGCTCAGGACGCGGAAATCTTGCGGCAGACACAGCTTATTCTGCATCTATGTCAGGCTAACGGTATATCGCAGGAGCAAATAACGGCTGTGATTGGTCCTCAGAATACAAACAGCGCAAATTCTACTCCTCCACCTGCAGCCCCATAAAGTGAAGATAATGCACTTTTTTTCTAGGCTCAAGCTAGCAGACGGGCGATCAAAAAAGGTCTTAGCTCGGCCCTACGTGAGCTTGTGCGGCACCTCGATAGTTACCTTCGTGTTGTATAATGAGCCGGACTGATCCTGTATTGTGGATCAATACGGTCCCTTACGAGAAGTAAAAAAAGAAGTAGGAGCATATTCGCAATGTTTATTGCAACGAATAAGATTGAGGTTCCGGCGGCTCATCAGGAACATCTGGCGGCTGCTTTTGAACGGTCTGTGCCAGATTTACAGCATTTTCCCGGCTTCCTGGGCTTTGAGCTATGGTTCGGTGAGGATAATACGGTGCTGTCCGTGTCTCGCTGGGAGGCAAAAGAAAACTTTGAAGCCTATGTGAATAGTGAGACATTTCGACAACACCACGGTGGCGCTAGCCGCGAGCAGGCCGGTGGTAACTCCGGGATTGCCTCTTATACCGCAAGAGTTTACGCGAGCAAATAACAGGATGAATCCCCTTGAGAGTCAGCTTCTATGTGATCGTGTATTAGTAGAAGCTGGCTACGTTAAAAGAAAGCGATGGGCTAGTTGCCGATGGATTGGCGCACCTTCACTCGCGTTGCTACTGTGGTCCTGATCGGTAGCGTTCTGCTGAGCGCTCTTCTGCTGTGGATAACAGCGCCTGACGCCGCACACGCAAGAGCAGCCGCTGTAAGTGTAGCTGGAGTTCAGGATACGCCAACCGTCGATGCAACGATCACTGTTCTCCAGAAAGAGCAGCTTGCTCAGCAGGTAGAACAGCTCAAGGAACAGAATTTCTGGTCGGCGTGGACAAATCTCGCTACACCGCTCTCGATTCTTGTTGGTCTGCTGACAGTCCTGGGCGGCGTGTGGCGCTACTTGCGAGATCAACGCGCCGAACGCGAGAGGCAACACGAGGGAGAGAGACAGCAACTGGCAGATCGTCAGGCCGAACGTGACAAGCAAGCCGAAGAGCGTTTTCAAAAGGTTGTTGAAGGACTGGGCAATGCCAACGAAGCCTCGCAGGTTGGAGCTGCCATTCTGTTGCGTACGTTCCTGCGCAAAAATGGAGGGTATGAGCAGTTTTATAGTCAGGTTTTTGATCTAGCGATTGCTCATTTGCGACTGCGCAACGTGGATGCAAAGACCCCTGAACCTCTTACATCGCTCAGTCAGGCACTGGTGACTGTGTTGAAAGAATCTTATCCACTCGCACGCGATTGGCTCGACCAGCATCCTCGCTATTTTGATGCTGCGCGTATTCAGTTAGATCACGCCTATCTTTCCGGTGCGGACCTGCGGCGTATCTGGATACCAAAGGCGTATTTGCGTAAAGCAACCTTGCGGTCGACAGATCTGAGTCGGGCGAACCTGAATGGCGTCGATTTCTATGGCGCAAACCTCTGCAGTGCGAACCTCAACGGCGCTGATCTCTATGGCGCGAGTCTCGCAGAGGCCGATCTCAACGCTGCTGACCTGTCCAATGTCGATGTGACGACGGTAAAAGATTGGACCAACGCGAGACTGCATAATGTGAGAGGGTTGGCGAAAGCGCAACTGGAGCTGTGTAAGGCAAAAGGGGCCATTACTGATGCTCCAGATGCTGCTACTGTGGAGAATGCCCATAACGCTGATCAAGATCTTGCTACTCCTGTAGTCGTCTCAAACGCGCCACCCTCTCTTTGAGTCGTGATAAAATAGGCTTTTCGTCCATATAGGAGGGAACAGGGTAGGGGCGTCACCTCGCGTCATGCGTTGATACTAAATAAGAAACCAGAGAGAAAGGGAGGACAAAATGGCGAAATCTCTTGCGTGGAGGGGAGAAAAGGAGGACAATCTTTTCATACATAAATTTCTCCGAAAAGGAAGGTCCTCCATGAAACATTCTATCGCATCGACGCAAGAGGAGATGCCCAAGAGTCCGGCCAATCAGATCATTGCCCTTCTGCTCAACGTGCTGTCTGCGGGATCGGTGAGTGCTCCGACCACGGCAGTCACGCGTGGACGGGGACGTCCAGCCACCTTGTCTCATGATCATCTCTGGCTGGCGATGCTGCAGACAATGCTGCAAGGGTCCACCAGCTTTGCCAGTCTTTGGCGCTTGATTACCTGGACCGGGATCGGCCATCTGCCTATCCTGGATCTGACGCGTGACGCGGTGCGCAAACGCTTGCTGCACGCCAAGCTGGACTCCTTGCACGACCTGCTCGCGCGGGTCAGTCAGGCAGTGTTGCCTTGGACGACTCAGGTGCAAGACCGGGACCTGGCTCCCTTCGCGACCCGCATCCTGGCGTTGGATCAAAGTACGCTCGATGCGGTCCGGCGTACCTGCCAGGACGTGCGTGAAGAGCCAGTGGAGAGTGCCCGCTTGCTGGTGGGCAAACTGGCCGCCCTCTTCGATATCCAGCGACAGCAGTGGGTGCGCGTGCTCTTTCGAGAGGATGTCTTTGCCAATGAGAAGCTCTTCGTCGAAGAACTGCTGGCTGGCATCCAAAAAGGAACCCTCATCCTGGCAGATCTGGGCTATTTCAGCTTCGCGTGGTTCGATTGGCTCACCGATCAGGGCTATTGGTGGCTTTCGCGCATGCGGGAAAAGACCTCCTACCAGATCGTGCATGTCTTCGTGCAGCAAGGCACGACCTTGGATGCGCTTATCTGGCTGGGGGCCTACAACGCAGATAAAGCCAAGCATCTGGTGCGCTTGATCCAGTTTGAGCATGCTGGGATCTGCTATCGCTACGTGACCAATGTGCGAGACCCGGCGTTGCTGAGCATGAGTGATGCCGCCCGTTTGTATGCTCGCCGATGGGATATCGAGTTGGCTTTCAAAATGCTCAAAGGGGAGTTGGGTCTGCACCTGTGGTGGTCGAGCTTTCCCATCCTGGTGCTCCAACAACTCTTGTGCGCCTTCATCCTGGCTCAAATCCTGCATGCCTTGCACCTGCGGGTGGCCGCAGAGGCGGGCGTGGAACTCTTTGCGGTCTCCTTGCCGGTGCTGGTCAAGCTGCTGGCTCACGCCCCGGCACGAGCCATGGGAGAGAGCCTGTGCAGTTTGTTGGTGCGCAAAGGCCACCAGCAGGGACTTATCCGCCCTTCTCGACGCTATCAACCCATCGTCCCGGCCTTGCTTGAACCCTACCTGCCTGCTCCTGCTGACCTGGTGTGCGTCAGGAAGGAGCGCTATGGTAGGCGCAAATGCGAGCCTCGTTCCCATCGTCCGTGCTTTCAACCGCGTTTTTTCTCTTTCTTTTTGATTTAGTATCAACGTATGCCTCGCGTGCGCCCAGTTGCTTGTATCGTAGCCTCCAGGGCGGCCGCAAGGACACGCCCCTACCCGTTTGTCTTCGTGGGCGCAGAGCCGGGAAAGATGACACCCCTACCCCTGTTTCCCGACGTTTCCCAGCAAGGATGAAGATCCATAAAATATGCCTCAGTGTTTGGCTGGACTGAGTGATAGCTCGGTTGCTTTTTTGTAACGTCGCTCATCGCGCCAGCGTTTTACGTCAAGCAGACGACGATAGGTCTCGTAGATCAGTGGCTGGTAGACGAGGTCGTGCGTCTCCAAGAAGCGCAACGGATACCCACCAAAGCCGCGCTTGAAGAGGTAGACGCCCCATAGCTCCTGGCTCTCCTTTCGGCCAGATGAGCCGGAAGCTACCTCCTTTCCGACAAATGAGCCGAAGGCTAGACGCGCTAGCGTCGTTTCTGGCCGTTTAATAACAGGCTCCTCTAAGATGTCGGGGATGCCTCGGAAGTTGTAGTACCAGCAGCCCTGCTCTCTGGCCCACTGCATGCTAGTCCACTGTAAGAGATGGTTGGGCATGCGTTCGCGGTGCTCGTTCGATGAGGCTCCAAACATGTACCAGCTCCAATGCCCCAGCGTCGCGATGATCGTGCCAGCAATGGTCTGACCCTCGTATTCAGCCAGGAAGAGTGCTGCATGCTTACTTTCGGTATAGAGGCGCATGAGTTCGATGTAGTACGCTTTGTTTTGGATGACAAATTGGTCGCGCTCGCTGGTGGTTTCGTAGAGGCGATAGAAGGTATCCAGGTCGGCCTGACTCTCGCCGCGCCGGACTGTGATGCCTTTACGTGTGGCTAGACGAATGTTATAGCGCCATTTCTCTTTCATCTGCGCTTGCAGGGTTTTCTCGTCCGGGCGGATGTCCAGAACCCATTCGTGACGGATGTGCGCGGCGTAAGGGTTGATCTGGAATCCGCGCTGCTTGAGTGCGAGCTGCCAGCGTGTGTCTCCGTCGAGTACGCTAGGCTCGACTTTGAGCATGAATGCGTGGCGCTTGTGGGCTTCGGCGCGCACAAAGTTGAGTAGGATGGTCATGGCTGGCGAGTCTGGGTCCTCGATAACCGGACCGCGCGGCGCGTAGAAGAAGGTTCTGTGGAGTACGGGCACACGCGCGATGACCAGTACCATGGCCGCGCATAATTGTCCGGCGTCATCTACTACTCCTATACATAATGCCTCGCTACCCACTTCTCTGAGCGGTGCGAGTTTCGGCCCACTCGTACGATTGGGTGATATTACAGCAGGACGACGCTGCGATAAAGTCGTTCCACTTCTGACGGTCTGTGATGATCTGAGCTTCCATTTAAGTCCCGACACTTTCTTTTATGTGTAGTTGTATTTATGGTAACGATTTAGGTCCCCAGAAATGTCGTACAGGCCCCCATAGGACTGAACCAAACGTCTGGTCTCGAGGTTGTGGTGATCTTTTTCCCAGGCGAGCGCCTGCGATCCGCAGGAGGGGATGAGTGGGGCGCGAGGAAAGCTTGTCTTCCGTTACAGGACAAAGGGGATGAGCCGTTTTGTGCGCTGCATATACTCCTGATACCGCTGGCCCAGATGCTCCTGCAGGACGCGCTCTTCCACATGGATACGGTAGCTCAAACCAATCAGCGCACATCCCATCAGGACCAACAGGCTCAACCAGTTCGTTCGAGCTGAGTCCGAATCCGAGGAACATGATGAGCAAGCCGGTATAGGAGGGATGACGAATGAGCTTGTATGGTCCGTCTTCTACCACCTGCTGATCAGCAACAACCGCCACGCTGAGAGTGAAATAGCGACCAAGCACTGTGATGGCATAGAGACGGAAAGCGAGACCGGCGTAGACCAGAGCAACGCCTAACCAGAAGACGAAAACGCTCGCGCTCGTGATGGTGGTGGCAGGAACAGCGTGGGGTAGCAGTAAGCAGAGCAAGATGCCGAGTCCGACCGTTCCAGCGACGACCGCCCGCGATCCTTTATCCTGGAGTTGGGCACCAGTACGGAGGTGCGTGATTTGCTTCATCCCCAAGATCACTTCCGTCACCGCCCAGATGACATACCCGGCTGGCAGAACATTCCGAAACAGAGGATTCTGAGCGAAAAGTGGCTGCATATTCCGCATCCTTTTCTTTCTGTACAAGTGGTAAATGAAGTGTTCCAACGGCCAGTCCGTCTGAGAGACACGAACACCATTTACAACGCTCAGGAAAAGTATACCAGATGGGGGAGCGGCTTGCCCAGGTACTTTCCTCTCGGTCATGGGTGTGGTGACGAGATTTGTCAGAAGAAAGCGGCCCTGTCTCAGCGGAGAGGGATGTAGAGCGAGCAGGACGAGGCGGTCGATGAGGTGATACATTCTGTATAAGGGGCATGACGGGCGCGATAAATCTGGCCCCTACCTTTCGGGCAATAAATTGCCTGAGGGGACGATGATCGCCGTTGCGGGTCTGTTTTCAAGTCCGCATATCTTCTATCTTCCACGTCATGACAGAGATGATAACGCTTTACTGCGATTCATCGCGTGTGTGAGTAGGGGTCTGGTTCACCGCGCCTGCGTCGCCATGCTCCTGATGATGCTCTTTCCCTCTATGGGAATATGTGTATGAGGAATATATGTATGGATAATATGTTTATGATGGTAAAACGGGCGCGATAAATCTGGCCCCTACCTTTCGGGCAATAAATTGCCTGAGGGGACGATGATCGCTGTTGAAGGTCTGTTTTCAATTCCGCATATCTTCTATCTTCCACGTCATGACAGGGATGATAACGCTTTACCGCGATTTATCGCGTGTGTGAGTAGGGGTCTGGTTCACCGCGCCTGCGTCGCCATGCTCCTGATGATGCTCTTTCCCTCTATGGGAATATGTGTATGAGGAATATATGTATGGATAATATGTTTATGATGGTAAAACGGGCGCGATAAATCTGGCCCCTACCTTTCGGGCAATAAATTGCCTGAGGGGACGATGATCGCCGTTGAAGGTCTGTTTTCAAGTCCGCATATCTTCTATCTTCCACGTCATGACAGGGATGATAACGCTTTACCGCGATTTATCGCGTGTGTGAGTAGGGGTCTGGTTCACCGCGCCTGCGTCGCCATGCTCCTGATGATGCTCTTTCCCTCTATGGGAATATGTGTATGAGGAATATATGTATGGATAATATGTTTATGATGGTAAAACGGGCGCGATAAATCTGGCCCCTACCTTTCGGGCAATAAATTGCCTGAGGGGACGATGATCGCCGTTGAAGGTCTGTTTTCAAGTCCGCATATCTTCTATCTTCCACGTCATGACAGGGATGATAACGCTTTACCGCGATTTATCGCGTGTGTGAGTAGGGGTCTGGTTCACCGCGCCTGCGTCGCCATGCTCCTGATGATGCTCTTTCCCTCTATGGGAATATGTGTATGAGGAATATATGTATGGATAATATGTTTATGATGGTAAAACGGGCGCGATAAATCTGGCCCCTACCTTTCGGGCAATAAATTGCCTGAGGGGACGATGATCGCCGTTGAAGGTCTGTTTTCAAGTCCGCATATCTTCTATCTTCCACGTCATGACAGGGATGATAACGCTTTACCGCGATTTATCGCGTGTGTGAGTAGGGACCCGATTTATCGCGTCCGTTTCCTCATGCGTTTTTTGCACGTCACACGAAACAATCACGATTTTGTCTTTTCTGCATGTTCATCGGTCAATGGTTTGGCCTCGACGTGAAGACCTCACGCTGGACCAGAGACGTGACCACCTCCGGCAAAGCGCTTGATCGGTTGCAATCCCTCAATCGGGCAATTCGCCTTTTTCACCCTGGCGCAACTGCAAATCTACGGGACGATTGGAAGGTTGCAATCCCTCAATCGGGCAATTCGCCTTTTTCACCGTCAAAGCACTCCGTGAACTCCTCGTCCACTGGTGAGTTGCAATCCCTCAATCGGGCAATTCGCCTTTTTCACCCTGGCGCAACTGCAAATCTACGGGACGATTGGAAGGTTGCAATCCCTCAATCGGGCAATTCGCCTTTTTCACTTTCACTAAGCGCGGTATCCCTCTCTCTGGATGAAAGGTTGCAATCCCTCAATCGGGCAATTCGCCTTTTTCACTTTCACTAAGCGCGGTATCCCTCTCTCTGGATGAAAGGTTGCAATCCCTCAATCGGGCAATTCGCCTTTTTCACCGTCAAAGCACTCCGTGAACTCCTCGTCCACTGGTGAGTTGCAATCCCTCAATCGGGCAATTCGCCTTTTTCACCCTGGCGCAACTGCAAATCTACGGGACGATTGGAAGGTTGCAATCCCTCAATCGGGCAATTCGCCTTTTTCACTTTCACTAAGCGCGGTATCCCTCTCTCTGGATGAAAGGTTGCAATCCCTCAATCGGGCAATTCGCCTTTTTCACTTTCACTAAGCGCGGTATCCCTCTCTCTGGATGAAAGGTTGCAATCCCTCAATCGGGCAATTCGCCTTTTTCACCGTCAAAGCACTCCGTGAACTCCTCGTCCACTGGTGAGTTGCAATCCCTCAATCGGGCAATTCGCCTTTTTCACTGCAACGCTTTTATTGCATCCTCGTATGTCTTGTGAGTTGCAATCCCTCAATCGGGCAATTCGCCTTTTTCACTATCCGAGCGGTCATGAACTATACGCTTGCCGTTGGGTTGCAATCCCTCAATCGGGCAATTCGCCTTTTTCACTATCCGAGCGGTCATGAACTATACGCTTGCCGTTGGGTTGCAATCCCTCAATCGGGCAATTCGCCTTTTTCACCTTTTATAAAGTCTTATGGAGAACAATATCCTACATTGTTGCAATCCCTCAATCGGGCAATTCGCCTTTTTCACGCCATTCAAATGCAAGAGGAACTTGCACATATTGAAGTTGCAATCCCTCAATCGGGCAATTCGCCTTTTTCACCTTTTATAAAGTCTTATGGAGAACAATATCCTACATTGTTGCAATCCCTCAATCGGGCAATTCGCCTTTTTCACGCCATTCAAATGCAAGAGGAACTTGCACATATTGAAGTTGCAATCCCTCAATCGGGCAATTCGCCTTTTTCACTATCCGAGCGGTCATGAACTATACGCTTGCCGTTGGGTTGCAATCCCTCAATCGGGCAATTCGCCTTTTTCACCTTTTATAAAGTCTTATGGAGAACAATATCCTACATTGTTGCAATCCCTCAATCGGGCAATTCGCCTTTTTCACGCCATTCAAATGCAAGAGGAACTTGCACATATTGAAGTTGCAATCCCTCAATCGGGCAATTCGCCTTTTTCACCTTTTATAAAGTCTTATGGAGAACAATATCCTACATTGTTGCAATCCCTCAATCGGGCAATTCGCCTTTTTCACGAAATTAGTTTTTCTTGAGCTGCGTTCTGTAGCTTCGTTGCAATCCCTCAATCGGGCAATTCGCCTTTTTCACTCCTTCATTTATAGCCGGAGAACGCAACGAAGTATGGTTGCAATCCCTCAATCGGGCAATTCGCCTTTTTCACTTTCTCACATTCTGGAAGCTATCAATGCTTCTGTAGGTTGCAATCCCTCAATCGGGCAATTCGCCTTTTTCACGCTTCGCCGGTCGACTGTGCACGCTCATCTGCATCAGTTGCAATCCCTCAATCGGGCAATTCGCCTTTTTCACGAAAGACGTAGAGAATTGATGAATTTCATTATCGAAGAGTTGCAATCCCTCAATCGGGCAATTCGCCTTTTTCACCTCATTTTATATAGACCTAGGCACAGGGACGCCGCTGTTGCAATCCCTCAATCGGGCAATTCGCCTTTTTCACCTCGACGTCTGATTCCTATAGCCTTGCGCTGTTTCGGTTGCAATCCCTCAATCGGGCAATTCGCCTTTTTCACGGAATGCGACACTGTGACACCGGAACCCGCCACTACGTTGCAATCCCTCAATCGGGCAATTCGCCTTTTTCACTCAAGAACAACCATTTTATCCATTTTTCTATAGAAACGTTGCAATCCCTCAATCGGGCAATTCGCCTTTTTCACGGTGAGCGATGGTGTGTTGCGCCTGATGCATGGAACGTTGCAATCCCTCAATCGGGCAATTCGCCTTTTTCACTTTTCCTCTCACCAGTGGACTAGCAACTCTCTGAGAGTTGCAATCCCTCAATCGGGCAATTCGCCTTTTTCACCCCACTGCCTAACGTGGAGGTAGCAGAGTTTCCGAAAAGTTGCAATCCCTCAATCGGGCAATTCGCCTTTTTCACTTACAAAGTGTCCTGGGCCACTGCTGACTTGGCAAAGTTGCAATCCCTCAATCGGGCAATTCGCCCTTTTCACCAGGTATCTAAAGCTTTTAAGAAACTTCCTTGAATAGTTGCAATCCCTCAATCGGGCAATTCGCCTTTTTCACGCTAATGATCTACTTCTAATAGTATACCAGATGTCTAGTTGCAATCCCTCAATCGGGCAATTCGCCTTTTTCACGCTAATGATCTACTTCTAATAGTATACCAGATGTCTAGTTGCAATCCCTCAATCGGGCAATTCGCCTTTTTCACGCTAATGATCTACTTCTAATAGTATACCAGATGTCTAGTTGCAATCCCTCAATCGGGCAATTCGCCTTTTTCACACTGTTGTTCCATTGGTTTCTTTCTCCTGTGTTATTCGTTGCAATCCCTCAATCGGGCAATTCGCCTTTTTCACGAAACATGGCAGTAACACCAGCTCCATATGTGCTTAGTTGCAATCCCTCAATCGGGCAATTCGCCTTTTTCACGCTAATGATCTACTTCTAATAGTATACCAGATGTCTAGTTGCAATCCCTCAATCGGGCAATTCGCCTTTTTCACGCTAATGATCTACTTCTAATAGTATACCAGATGTCTAGTTGCAATCCCTCAATCGGGCAATTCGCCTTTTTCACACTGTTGTTCCATTGGTTTCTTTCTCCTGTGTTATTCGTTGCAATCCCTCAATCGGGCAATTCGCCTTTTTCACGAAACATGGCAGTAACACCAGCTCCATATGTGCACTACAGTGGCACTTCGAAAGAGAACCAAATTCCCTGGAATTCTCCCCGGATACCCCCTGATCATTGTACTGCGCCGGTGCACCTGAGATGCAGAACCAGATTCCCTGGAATTTTCCCCCGATTAGTAAAAACTTCGTGCTATTCGCGCGTCGATGTGACATGCTAGAAGTATTTCCAGTTGTTGTTTGAGCCGTCCATCAGAAACGAGAAAAACATGAAGCATCAACAGTCTACCACAACCCAGCCAACGAGTCCAACCCTGAGCGCGATCGGTTCCTGGACCATGAGCTTGTTCCAGTTGCATCAGCGGCTGGGCCTGTATTTTGCACGCCCAGAAGTCCGAACCCATGCCTTGCTTTACCTGCAAGCCATCCTGAGCGATATCCCCAGAAAAAATGGCTGGCAGATCGCTGAACAGGCCCGACAAGCACGGCCCTACGGCATGCAGCGCTTGCTCTCGCGCGCCGTTTGGGACGAAGACGGCGTCCGCGATGAACTGCGCACCTTTGTCTGCCAGACCTTGCACCCACCCCCTCTTTTACCCGCCGAAGCCTCACCCACCCTGGTCTTCCCTGTACTCGTCATTGATGAGAGCTGCTTTCCCAAACGGGGCCGTCACTCCGCTGGCGTCGGACCCCAATATTGCGGACGCACCGGCCGCGTCGAAAATTGTCAGGTCGGCGTCTTTCTCTCTTACGTCACCGAGCGGGGCCATGCCATCATCGACCGTGAGTTGTATCTGCTCGAAGACTGGTGTTCTGATCTGCCACGCAGGCAAGCCGCCCATATCCCCGATATGGTCTCTTTTCAGACCAAACCCGAACTGGCCAAACGTATGGTCCAACGCGCCCAGGCTGCGGGCCTGTCTATCAGCTGGGTCGTGGCCGATACGGTCTACGGTCACAGCCCTGACCTGCGGCTCTGGCTCGAAGAGCAAGGCTATGCCTCTGCACTGGCGGTGCCCTCCATCGAAGTCGTCTGCGTGCAGACTCGCGCTGGTCTGCTGCTCAGTGATGTCGCCAGCATCGCACAACAAGCCTTGCGTGCCCGTGATTGGCAGCGCCTTTCTGCCAGTCAGGGTACCAAAGGCGAGCGCCTCTTTGACTGGGCTTGCCTGCCCGTCGTACACGGGGGCGTCGTGGACCGTCGCCATTTCCTCGTGGTACGCCGCTGCCTCGACGACCCAAACGAGCTGGCCTATTACCTGATCTACGCTCCCTTGGATACGTCCCTGTCCATCATGGTGCAAGCCATCGGCTCCCGCTGGCATATCGAAGAGGATCTGCAAGCCACCAAAGCGCTGGGACTCGATCAGTATGAAGTACGTAGCTACGTGGGTTGGTATCGCCATATCACCCTCGTGCTGCTCGCCTACGCCTTTCTGGTCAGTCTCTGCCTGCAAGCGCCTGCGTCTGCTGAAGACTCCAGAGCGAAGCCCGCGCCCCCGCTCAGTGCTTTGACCCCCTCGGAAGTGCGTCATCTGCTGGCTCACCTGTTCTTCCCTGCTCCCACTGCGGCACCGCTGATCTCTCAGTGGTCCTGGTTTCGACGAACCCACCAGTATTGGGCTGGCTATTATCATCGTCGTCGCCGCGAAAAAACCAGCTAAATCGCCCTGTCAAGCAGGCTGGTCCTTCCTTCTCCAAGCCAGCGGCCCGCTCTTGCCGGGACTTTTCCCTGGAGGCTGTCAGCTTGGTTGTCGTTCTTGTTATCCACTACGCCCGAAAGGAGCGATCCCATGACCTTTGTGTCTGTAGCCGAGGCTGCTTGCCACCTCGGCATTGATGTCAAAACCCTGCGCCGCTGGCTCTGCGATGCTCAGCTTTCCCTGCAATGCCATCCCCACGATGGCCGCAAAAAAGGCATGAGCCTTGAACACCTCCAGGTGCTGGCTCGCCTGCATCAGCGCTGCCTGGCTCCTCTCTTCCAGGAGCCACCCACCCCTGTGAAGTGCGAGGTGCCACCGTTGCCTGCTGAGTTGCTGGCCCTGCCTGAGCAGCTTTGCGCCATGCAAGCCCAACTTGCCGCCTTGCAGCAGCAAGTGGCTGCTCTCACCTGCCTGCTCACAGAGTCCAAACCTGAGTCCGCCCGTAAGCTTCCTGTGCCCAAGCCGAGCAACACGGTCCAGCCTCCAGCCAAACCCATCTCCCCTGCTCTCCGCTCGCGTCCTGCGGCATCTGCCACCGCCAAAACGACAGCGCCTGCCAAGCCGACGCACATCATCCCGCGCGTCGAGTACGGCGAACAGGGGCACTATGTGGTGATCTGTCCCAAGCACGGTGTGCTGCCTTTTGAGCCTGACACCCCAGAGTGGTTTGCCTGGGTGGCCCAGCAGGACTCGTTTCGCTTTGTGGGAAAATCGGGCCACTTCACGGCTCATCATGAGTGGCGCGTGAAGAAAGGTGCCTGGCGGGCGCATCGGCACATCCGCAACCACAGCTACACCCTGCGTCTGGCACCGGCCCCGGAGTTGACCATTGCCGTGTTGGAGCAGGCGGCTGAGGCGCTACAAGCTCATCTGATCTAGCTGCTTGCTTGTTTGGGGCTTCCGGGTCGGCTTGCCTCCGCCTTTGCTCCGACAAGTGCCACTGTAGTGATACAGGGGGTTGCAATCCCTCAATCGGGCAATTCGCCTTTTTCACTTTTCCTCTCACCAGTGGACTAGCAACTCTCTGAGAGTTGCAATCCCTCAATCGGGCAATTCGCCTTTTTCACCCCACTGCCTAACGTGGAGGTAGCAGAGTTTCCGAAAAGTTGCAATCCCTCAATCGGGCAATTCGCCTTTTTCACGAACAATTAAAAGACGGACAGAGAGAAGCTCACGACCGTTGCAATCCCTCAATCGGGCAATTCGCCTTTTTCACTTTGTGTTGCGGATGGGCGCAGAGGAGCGATCACCGTTGCAATCCCTCAATCGGGCAATTCGCCTTTTTCACGCAAAAGAAACTTGAGAGATGTGATAAGGCCGTAAAGTTGCAATCCCTCAATCGGGCAATTCGCCTTTTTCACTTTCTCAAAATGGTATTGCCAGTGGTATAATTTTTGGTTGCAATCCCTCAATCGGGCAATTCGCCTTTTTCACGATACTTTCAGAATATGCTCCTAGTGCTTATACCACGTTGCAATCCCTCAATCGGGCAATTCGCCTTTTTCACTACAACGGCCAACTTATAGCGTCCAATAGCTTGCAGTTGCAATCCCTCAATCGGGCAATTCGCCTTTTTCACGCAAAAGATGGTTGACTCCCTCCTAACAGAGGAAGAAGTTGCAATCCCTCAATCGGGCAATTCGCCTTTTTCACTCGTCATGAACTGCATGAAAAAAGAGTACACGCAGAGTTGCAATCCCTCAATCGGGCAATTCGCCTTTTTCACCATTTGGCGCTGTCGGTTGCTTGTGCGTATTTTCCGTGTTGCAATCCCTCAATCGGGCAATTCGCCTTTTTCACGGTGTTCGCCTGTTCCTTGAACACGGTGTGTACAACGTTGCAATCCCTCAATCGGGCAATTCGCCTTTTTCACGGGACAGAACTAGCCATAAAAGGAAAGGGCAGAACAGGTTGCAATCCCTCAATCGGGCAATTCGCCTTTTTCACCAAATGTATGCCTACATAGAAAACGCTCTTATCAATGGTTGCAATCCCTCAATCGGGCAATTCGCCTTTTTCACCAACCTTTTCATTACAGGCATGAGAGGATTGCCAGGTTGCAATCCCTCAATCGGGCAATTCGCCTTTTTCACCAGCACTAGGTGGCGTATTACCTGATAAATTGGTAGTTGCAATCCCTCAATCGGGCAATTCGCCTTTTTCACCTGGCCTTCCTGCCTAGCCCGACCTCTCGTTCTTTATCGTTGCAATCCCTCAATCGGGCAATTCGCCTTTTTCACCGTGCAAGGGGTTTAGGATGATGTTTCTATCTCTAAGTTGCAATCCCTCAATCGGGCAATTCGCCTTTTTCACGGACAATTCAACATTTATTTAGAGCCTGGAATATGGGTTGCAATCCCTCAATCGGGCAATTCGCCTTTTTCACTTCAGGTCTGATCCGAGTTTCGACCATTTCCCAGTGGTTGCAATCCCTCAATCGGGCAATTCGCCTTTTTCACTTAGTGGTATAGCCACTATTATCTATAGGAGAAAAGGTTGCAATCCCTCAATCGGGCAATTCGCCTTTTTCACTCTACTGCCCATATTTCATCTTCTAGTGTTTTTAAGTTGCAATCCCTCAATCGGGCAATTCGCCTTTTTCACTCAACATTGCCAGATGGCCCGACCGTAGGACGATTCGTTGCAATCCCTCAATCGGGCAATTCGCCTTTTTCACAGCGGCCCTCCTAGTATAGCCTGTGGAGCGGCCAAAAGCAATACTTTGCGAGGCACTAAAATTTTGCAGGTATTTTTCCCCTTTTATCAGGGCCATATTTGCCCTGTTACCCGTTTGACGAGCCTCCCAGGCCATGCGAGGGAGCGAGCTTAGCATTACCACAGCTTCGTGCCTCGCAGCATGTTGATCATCGACTCCTCCTCCTCCCAACCTGTGTCACTTTGTCACTTTGTCACTTTGGGTACCTGAACGCTCTCTACAGGGCGATTGAGAAAAGTGACACAAAGTGACACACTATTTTACTGTCACTTCCCATTATGTCCTCTTTATCCTATATATTTTAATAGTTATATATATTATATTATATAATATCCTATCCTATTAGATTATATAAAAGAAGATGGATCGAGTGTGACAAAGTGACAAAGTGACACTTTTTAGAAGCGTCACTTTGTCACTTTGTGGAAAACTTGAGGCAGGAGAAGAGACAAAAGAAGTTTTAAGCCGAGAGACAGACTCGATAGGCACCACGTCCTAATTGCTCCACTTGCCCATCTTCAACCATGCGTTTGAGCGTCACACGGAGCGTGTTGACCGGGACATCGCAGATCTCTTCGGACAGCGTTTCGCCCGAATATCTCGAAAGATGTGGGTACATTTATTTATACCCAAGCTTGTATGCCTGCTCCTCAGCAACCTGCGCCTCTTCCAGACGACCCAGCACCTTCAAAACGTCAGCTTTACGATGCACAAAAAAACCATTCCTGGGTTCCAGCATAATGGACTGCTCGTAAGCAGCTAGAGCCTCTTCGTAGCGTTTGAAATGGAACAGGACGTTGCCTTTGCCCTCGTAAGATGAGGCCATCTGCGGATCTAATTGGAAAGCATGCTCATAAGTTTCCAGAGCTTCTTGCAAGCGCTTCGTCTGATAGAGCGAGTCGGCCTTGTAATCGTAAGTCTGGGCTAGCAGAGGATCGAGTTGAATAGCCAGGTCAAAGGAGACCAGCAATTCATCATAGCGCTGCAGGCGGAAGAGCGCCCGACCCTTACCCATATGGTACGAAGCATTTTGTGGATCAAGCTGGATAGCCTTTTCGGAGAGGGCCAGCGCCTCCGTAAAACGCTGCAGTTGTCGTAACGTCCAGGCTTCGCCATCATACGCCTGGCTATTGTCAGGATCGAGCTGAATGGCTTGCTCATAGGCAGCGAGCGCCTCTTGATAGCGGCGTTGCGAACATAATGTAGTAGCACGTCCCAGGTAGGCATCAACCAGGCGAGGATCTAATTTCAGCGCACGATCATAATAGCCCAACGCGTCATCGTAACATTGGAATTCGTAGAGAATGTTGCCTTTGTCAGCATAGGACATCGCGTAATCAGGAGCGAGTTTCAAGGCGATTTCAACCGAAGTGAGAGCCTCCTGATAGCGCTCCAGAGCATACAGAGCGCTCGTTTTTCCTTCGTGAGCATAGGCAAACGTGGGATCTTTCTGAATGGCGTGCTCAAAAGCGCTCAGCGCTTCCTCATAGCGACCCCGGTTATAGAGATTATTGCCTTCATCCGCCCATTGCTCTTTTGTCCTGGTGATAATCTCCGCATTGGGAGTGAAAATGCTCAACGGAATACTGTTCGATTGAGGAATAGAGCTGGCAGCTAAGGGATCATCGGCACTATCTACCACACGAGTAGGCACATTGAGTAAGGCTGCCAGAAAGGCGAGAATGTCGGGATAACGCTCTTCGCGCTTCTTGGACAATGCTTTCAATAAAGCATGTTCAATGTGTACAGGAATGGCTGGCTTCAGTTGCCTGGGTGGGGTCGGAGGTTCGGTCTGATGACGCACACCAATGATCACGGCACGGGGTCCTGTGATTGGTGGTCGCCCAGTCAATAGTTCATAGGCAATGCACGCCAGAGAATACTGGTCGCTTCGTCGGCTGGCAAAACCATCAAATTGCTCGGGTGCCATATAGAGCGGTGAACCAATAATATCTACATATGCTGTTTTTGTCGTCTCAAGAAAAACTGCAATGCCGAAATCAGCAATCAGAGCATCACCTCGGGCATCAAAGAGGATATTCTCAGGCTTCAGATCCCGGTGCACAAAGTTTTGCTGGTGCACATAATTGAGCGCCTGCCCAACCTGCGAGAGGATCGTCAGCACCTCATCCTGGGACAGCAAAGCGGGACGCCGCGACTTGATCAGGTCACGCAATGATCCCTTCGGTGCAAACTCAGCAATGATATAAGGGGTACCTTCATCTATACCCACATCGTAAATTGGTAGAATATGCGGATGCTTGAGTACTTCGAGAAATTGCGCTTCCTGCAGAAAGCTCTCACATTCATGTTCTGAAGCAAGATGCGTATGGTGCATCAATTTGATGGCAACTTCACGATTGGTAAGATAGATGTGAACGCCACAGTAAACTGTGCCAAATGCTCCTGCATCAAGTGATGCCGTGATACGGTAGTTGCCAATTTGCTTGCCGATGTACCTGTTTTCAGTTTCCATGGCTTTTCCCTCTAGTAGAGTCGTCCACGCCGTATAAGTTCGCGGCACATGAGAATTCTAGTAAACCACAGAACGTCAGTACTGTCAATATTCATAATTCGCGAATTCAGGGCTTGTGAATTATTGCTGAGAGGAAAGAGACTCCAAAATCTGGTACGATAGGCATTCCAAACCCACCTGTCGAAAAGAAGGAGTCTCTGATGACCTATTCTACCGCATTGCCACTCACCCTGCCTTCCTTGAGCAGTGATCGCCGTCAGCAGTTATTGGAAAAGCAGTCCCTGCTCAGTTTGTACGAAGTGTTGACAACCATCCCTGACCCCCGTTCCAAGCATGGATTGCGCTATGAGCTGGCATACCTGCTCGTCTGCCTGATCGCAGGCTTGCTCTGCAACTGTGACTCGACCTTGGCGATTGCCGCGTGGTGTCGTGATCAGCGCCATCTGCTGGTCCAACTCTTCGGCCCTCGCCGTTTTCTGTGTCCAAGCGACTCACTCTATCGCAAACTGCTCGCACGTTTGAGCGCCGAACAGATCGAGTACACCTTGGCTGACTGGATACGCTGCACCCTGCAAGCCCAACCAGATGATCCCATCGCTTTAGATGGCAAGACTGTTCGTGGGGCCAGAATGGCTGAAGCGTCCGCTCCCCATCTGCTCTCTTTCCGCACGCACCACAGTCAGGAAACCTTGTTGCAAGTCCTGGTTTCTGAGAAAACCAACGAGATCCCGATTGCCCAGCTTCTCTTGCCTTGCTTGCCTGTCTGTGGACGCGTTTTCACCGCTGATGCTTTGCATACCCAGAAGGATTTCCTCCGGTGTGTGGACGCATTAGGCGGAAAAACGGTTCTCACTGTCAAAAACAACCAACCAACGCTCTTTGCAGACCTGCAAACCTATTTTGCCGATCCCCATGCCTCCTTTGAGCAGTTTGCCACCCTCGATCAGCAGCGTGGACGCATCGAAAAACGGACCATCCGTGTGAGTACCGAGATGAACTCCTATCTGGTTGACTGGCCGCTTATCCAGCAGGTGGCTGAGTTGACACGAACCGTCACCATTCGCAAAACCGGACAAACGAGCCACGAGGTCGTCTATCTCATTACTCCCCTGACTCCTGGGGAGGCTGATCCATCCCGTTTACTCACCATCGTACGAGGACATTGGGGCATCGAGAACTCCTCTCATTTTGTTCGCGATGTCACCTTTGGAGAGGATCGTTCTCGTCTCCGCTCTGGCGATGGTCCACAGATCATGGCTGCTTTCCGCAATCTTGCCATCACCCTTATTCATCGTCAGGGATCTTCTCAGATTGCCGCCACTCGTCGCCACTTTGCCTCCCATCCTCTTCATGCTTTTCGATTGCTCCTTCCCAGGAGCTTTGCCCAGCAATAATTCACAAGCCCTGTTCGCGAATTGGCAATCTCTAGGAGAGATAATATGATCCGGGTGGCAATAGATTATGAAAAAGAGATCTGGTGTCACACAGCGGCAATACTCGAGCTGCACGCTTTTCTGCTATAGGCATGACTACAGTACCCAGCTACATGTGGGCAGAGTATAGTTTTTCTCCGCCCACATGCATGCTTAGTGGACTGTTGTGGTATGGTGTGAGGAAATGAAACTCAGCACATGCTGCCAGGCGTCCGTAGAGGCTTCAGCATAGTCGAGAGCGCGGCGATCAAAGAAACTATGTGGAGCACCGGGATAGATGATAATGTTGTGCTCAACGCCCGCCTTATCCAGATTCTCATCTAATTGGTGGACGTCGGAAACCGGAATACCCTGGTCCGCTCCGCCAAATAAACCAAGCACGGGATATTTGCTGCCAGTCGCCAGCTGTAAAACACTCGCGTCTGTACCAGTAAAAGTCCTGCTCAATCCAGCATAAAAACCGATGACACCGGATAGAGCGAAGTCCTGCCGCGTACTTGCTAACAAGGAAAAGCTACCACCCAGGCAGAAACCAACGGTAAAGGTTGGCAGATTGGCACCAGCACCAGTATGCAAATAGGCCAGCGTAGCCGTAACATCCTGGAAGAAGTTGGGTGCCCGTAGCTGCTGGACATGTGGCATGAACTCAAAAGAGTCATCACGTGTACCGGTACCAGCCGTGCGACCAAAATAATCAATCACCACAGCGCGTGTACCAGATTCAGCAAAACGCAGAGCCAGCTCTTTATAGAATTGGTGTAGCCCTCGTATATCGGGGAAAATCACGATCTGCGCACCCGTGGGATGGTCAGGCTGCGCCACATAAGCCGAAAAGCGGCTACCATCTGCGCTAGCCAGTATGATATCTTCACCGTGGGCCGTCCCGCCAGTACCAGGGAGGTCTGGTGGACGTGCATCGTTGTCATAACACATAAAACGAACTCCTTTATCTTGCACATATTCCGTTTGCCCTCGATGCAAGCAGTCTTGTTAAGCATAAAAGCTGAGCAGCTAGATGCATATAGGGCATTG
This sequence comes from uncultured Chloroflexia bacterium, assembly GCA_963802635.1. Lineage (GTDB taxonomy): Bacteria > Chloroflexota > Ktedonobacteria > Ktedonobacterales > Ktedonobacteraceae > CAVTLG01. The sequence continues at coordinate 1,039,130 of CAWDJJ010000003.1, forward strand.
GATGCGTTAACGATAGCTTCCTCAGTAAGTATCAACAGCCGCCATAAAAGAAACGGCATCTTTTTTTTACTTTTCGAGACTATCGGTTATGCTTAAAAGCCCTATGTAATGCAGGACCTAGTAAGGAAACAAGAGACATCTGGGTCTATACAACCGTCTCTTTTTAAGACTATAGTTGCAAAAAATATGGACAACTCTTCCATGCCCACATTTTTGGCTTTAACCTACGTCCGTTGACGCTTGCAAGCTTGCCCACAAACCCAACTGGACGGGAGGTACTACTACGGAGTACCTGAAATGCTGCTGCCACTGCTCATGTCTTCTCATGAGCAACATTTTGACTTCCTGCCGGTTCTGACAGGCGCGTAATTCCAGATCACCCAATCGGGACGCAATATTCTCAGCGGCATTTTTATCGGCGTGTGTCGTATGACCGCAAACTTTACAGTGGAACGTCCCCTGATTCGGTCTGTTTTTTCGGTCAACGTAATGGCACGCACGACATTCCTGAGAAGAGTATGCGCTCTTCACGCGTGTCGCTTGCACACCGCGTTTGGTCGCATTCCAGATAACTTGATCGGGAATATGCGCTAAATTGGATGCTCGCAGGTAGGCGTTCATCGCACGCGCTTTGTGGCGCATCGAGGCGACTGAAAGCTGCTCGTACGCGAATTGACAGCCCTCGTGCTCCTCAAAGCAGAGGGTAACTGCTCTGTTTATCGATTGCCTGACGTGGCGCATGAGCCGCTGCCCGGTGGCGCTGGACGTGGAAGGGAGTTTTTCTTTCGGCACGCCTCGCTTCTCCAGACACTTCCTGAGTTTGGCCTTCCTCCGGCGTTTTTCGCGATCCCTCTTCTGACGGTCCCTCAAACGCCCGTGAAACGATCCGTACTGTTTGCCATCGGACGTCGTGATGAAATTCGCAATCCCCACGTCAATACCGATCACAGGGGCATCTGAGAGCGTCTGGACAGCTATCGTCTCATCGTAGGTGAGTGTCAGCCACCAAACATCATCACGCTTGTTGAGCGTCACGCTGCTATTGATCGTGCGGCGTTTGCCCGTTTCTGGGTCGGTGAGCTGCTCTTTGTGGTAGTCGGCCAGTTGGACCGGGATCAGAAGCGGGTGGCCCTTGTCCAGCGTCGAGAGCTTGAGCCAGTAGTCAAAGGCGCTGTCCTCAGCTTTCTCTAGCTTGGCGACATTGCCGTTGGCTTGAATGCAGAGATGGCGCAAGGTCGGAACGGTCCATTCCCGCCACTCAGGTGCTTTTGTTCCCTCTTCAAGCGTGCCGTCTGCCTGTTGTTCCCGGTACGAAGCTTGCGCGTCGAGGGAGTCTTGATAGGCATTGGCGCGATTAGATCGCCACGATTTGGCAATGCCCGCGCCGTGTTGAATCGCCACGCGATGCCACCGCTCGGAGAGAGGAGTCAGAAAGCAGGGAGCACGAAAGCCGTTGGGAAGTTCATTGGTGCAAAAAAGAGTGGTGTACTGCTGCGTCAGTTCAAGATACACCTCGGCAAGGGCATCCAGGGCAGTTAGCTTCCCTTGATTGGTCGCTTCCAGCCCGATATGCGTGATCGCCTTCGTGATCGTTTGCGGCTCACCCTTTTTTGTGCGCTTCTTTCGCTTCTTCATGGCTTTCCTGATTTTCACCTGATTATTCATACAATATCATAGAAGAACGGAGGTGACAAGACCTCTGGGACTCGATTCTGTTTGGGGAATGTTGACGGTGCCCGGCAAATCGAGAACCGAGAAAAGTGGAATAAAAGTCCGTATTTGGCTCTATTTATCCATATTTTCAAAAACTAGTTCCTATACATTGTCCAGGCAGCCGAAAACAGTGTTTCTATGGCCGGGTGGTAGTCAGACGTTGCCAAGCTATACGAACTGCCGAGCCAGAGATGGAAGGGTGCTTGCCAAGAAGAGTACGAAGCATATTCAAGTAGCTACTATCCATGTTGCTGATGGGCGTTTCCAGCAAGGCCCGCTGGAGAACCACACGGCCCTGCGGGGTGCCAAAGAGGCCATAGAAGCCAGCCAGGTCAGTATTAGAGCCAAAACGGTCCAATGCCCAACGTAACCACCCTTCTACCCGAAAGAGCTGCCCTAGTCGTCCGGTCTGCACCAGATCGCGCAGATAGATATTAATTGCCCCTGGCACGCCGTTCAGGATTTCATTTGCCACGGCTTGCGCCGCCAGCCGTCCGCTGATGATTGCAGGATAGATGCCGCCGCCAGTCGCAGCACCACAGAGTCCAGCGGCATCACCCAGCAGCAGTGCTTGCCCTTTGGAGTCATTACGATACACTCGATGCAGTCGTCCACCGATTGGAATCGTTCCACCTTTGCGCCCAACCACACGCATGTGGCTCATATCCACCATCTCATCGTAGAGCTTTTGCCCCAAACGCAGCGATTGGGTGGGGTTGAATTTACGCAGATACCCGGCTACGCCCAACGCAACCGTTTCGCCGTGCGGAGCGAGCCATATGCAATAGCCTGGAGCCAGATCGTGATTCATGATCATGAAGAACTTCTCTTGGTCAATGGACACGCCATCCACCAGCCATTCAGCCGCTGCTAGCAGGTGTGTATTCTGATCCAGCCCCATTCGCTGTGCCACCCTGGAGCGAGAGCCATCCGCGCCAATCAGAAAACGCGCTCGCACCGTCTCGCGGACGCTTGGCGTCGATTTCTTGGTCTCGTGTTCTGGAAAGACGCCAAACGTGACCTGCATCAGTCCCTCCTCGTCACGACTCGCGTCGAGGAAGGTCGCTCCTGCACGAATGACTGCACCACGCGCCTGGGCCTCCTCGGCCATCCAATGCAGCATGCCGGTCACATCCACCATGTAATAGCGATAGGCTTCGGCGCTGATCTCAAACGGATCTGAGCGATTGGGAGCACGTAGGCTAATTCGGCGCACCGCATTCGTCAAAAAACGTGCGGGCACATCGCTCACATCCAGCACATCACTGAACAGGATACCTGTTGTGCGCACCACGCCGCCAATCTCGCCATCTTTTTCCAGGACGAGCACACGCAGCCCACGGGCCGCCGCTCCGTTGGTGAAACTCAAGCCCGCAAAACTCGCCCCGACCACCACGATATCGTAGACATCACCCTTCTGACTGGCAGTGAACACCATTTCGTTCTTCCTTTTCTAGAGGGATCACGTACGCGATCCGCTTTCAACTTCCTCTCCTATCGCTGAAATCTGCCCGACAATTTCCAGAACCTCGTCGCGGCTGAGTTTGCTTTCACCCCGCTCGAGCGCATGCAGTGTCGCTGTAGCCAGGGCTAGCGGGATATGAATCAAAGCTTCAAACGGGGCTGCGGGAAGGGTCCGGGCATATGTAGCAGCCTGGGTGAGGTGTCTCCAAGCATACTGATGCATCTGTTCCTGCGTCCATCCGACCGGGAAAAAATCTACACCTCGCACTAGGTCTTCCATGTGGTTGCGCAGGATATTGACTGCCTGTAAGCCGCGACCAAACTGGATGGCAGCGGAACGATTCAGTTGTTCTCCGCCTGCCCAGGCCCATAGATCGCATAAGAGAACTCCCGCAGCTCCAGCCACCCCATAGGTGTAGCAATTCAGGTCATCCTCGGTTTGCATCCTCCAGCCACACTCTACCCAGGCCGCCATGCGCTGCGCCATTGCAGCAGTGGCCTCCCAAATGCGTGGAGCAATCACATCTGGTGGCAGGCACACCCAATCTGCCAGGCGACGTGTCACTTCGGGCAAAGCCGCCTGAAATGGAGCAAAACATTTCAGGAAGGCATCGGACGGGAAGCTTGCCACTGCCGTCTGGGCCTGCAATTGCTGACTGACTTGCAGCAATAAGCTGATCTTCTCTCCGTCCTCCAGGTGTGGGTGGTCTTCAATTTCATCAATGGCACGCATGCACAGGTAGGCCGAAGCAATAGCTTCTTGCAGCCCGGGCGATAACTGAGCAATCGGGAGAAAAAACGTTCGGCTCGTCTCTTGTAGAAGGCTCCAAACCTCATCAGATAGTGCCATCAGCTTTTTCCTCTTTCGACGATGATCGACTGTCGCAATACGAGGAAGCAGCCAACCAACACGAGGAGTCCAACTGGGCCAATGAGCCAGGGGAGGAATACAATGGTTCCTGCCAGGATATAGGGGATGCTCACGATCCCGCTGACTCCGTTAAAAACACCGGCAGCCACACCTATCAAAGGCAATTCCTGCGTATTCAATGCCCACTGCGCCAGAATGGCCATCACCGCATACCCCAACGAGGCCGATCCGGCTTGTCGTGCGAGAAAGGGAACAGTCATGTGAAGATGGAAAATGGTGAAGAGCTCTGGTACGAAAAGGGGCAAGATTCCGAAGATTGCAGCGGAGACGGCTCCTATCAGGAGAAAAATCCGCAAAGGTGTACTCGCAAGGTTGGGAACTCGTCGGGGAACTCCACGATGGCGGAAGAGGAGCAGGCCGCTGATGGCAACGAAGAGCACTGAACTTACCAGGATGAGGTAGACGGAATAAGGTGTGGGTCCGGTGAAAAGCTGGACTCCGCAGGCGTAGAGCGAACCCAGATTAAAGACCAGGATACCAAAGACCGACAGTCGGACTGCCAACCAGTGTTTCTGGAAGAGACCGATGCTCAGTGCGACACCGTAGCCGAGCGTTGCTGCACCTGCTAGCTGATAGAGGTAGAGATCATCTGCGGGAAACTGGGTGACAGCAGCGAAGAATGTAGGCAAGAAGAGCGGGAAGAGCCCAAAGGCCAACCCTGCCAGGGCTGGCAGAACCAGCAAAACGCGCTCCCAGCCACTGATGAACGCTTTTGAGGGAAGAGCAGTAGTTGTCGAAGTGGTCATGGTACTTTCCTCTCTCAACTGTGAGATCTCACAGTGAAGAACTAAAATAGAGACAAAAAGTCAAGGCCAACATTACAACGCTTTTAGTAAAGATACGAGAAAACTCACCGAACAGATCAGTATAGTAGTTGGTGTAGAAGACGGTAGGAATACCTGACGCATGCCAGCGAGGGTCTTCTTTGCGCCAAACCGCTTGACGAAGTGCGAGTGCGGTGGTCAGCGCGGTACGAGGTGATTTCCATCCCTGCTCATTGGCAATGGCTACTACCTGCCGATGGATAGAGGCTGCCAAGCGAGGAGATTTTTGCGGGGCAAGCTGACGGGTACGTGCCACAAGCGCTTGGGAGATCTCCTTTTCCAAAGCGGGACGGATGATGGTATATCGTTGCAGGGCCTGCGCCCGTTGAGCCTCTGAAAGGGTCGTGAGCGGCAAAGGAACTTGCGCCATGACCAGTCCTCTCTCACCCCAAAGGGTGTCAACCACATCACTTTCCTCTATAGTATACCTTATCACCAGGATAATTGTACAGGTTACATCAGCTACACAATATCAATAGAAATCCTAGCAGGCTGTCAGATCGCATACCCTGCACTGCGTTTGCATGCTCCTACCCCCGTGCAGTATAATACAGATACGATGTCAACCACTCAGGTGTACACGATAGGGTGCTAAATGACATATAGTCAGTGCAGAAGGTTCAAGCAGAGCGATTCATGCGCTGTTCGATCCACTGCGTAGCGCTTTTTCGAGCAATATGCAAATTGAAACAGGGCTGATCAGCTTTTTTGCCAGTCCAGAAGCATGGCACCCCGTGGGGATGTCAAAATGGGCGAGAGCAAGAGCCAGGAGGCCGATGCAACCTATAGGGCAACCGCTAAACCTGCATGAGGAAAATTGGTACGCCCCTTTACCGCAATTCCATTTCACCGCCTCAAGTCCTCTCCTCCCGCTTACAGAAACGAGGGAAAGATGTATAAAGGTCAATCTGGTATGTGGTCCTGGCTGTTACATCGCATTACAGGACTGGGCGTGCTGCTCTTTTTAATGATTTCATATCGTCGATGTCTCTATGATCGGTTTCGGCCCCACGATTTACGATGAAAGCGTTGTGCTGTTCGATAGCTGGGTCGTGCGTCTGCTGTCATTGTCGTTGATAGCAGCCGTGCTCTACCATGCCTTCAATGGTGTACGTATTATGATCATCGACTTCTGGCGTAAGGGATCGCGCTATCAACGATTGCTATTTGGGATTGTGCTGGCTGTGACTATTATTGTATTCATCCCTATCGCTTATAAAGTCATTGCACCAGTTGTGCCATGGTTTGTACAGCCAGTAGCGAAGGCTTTTCATTAATACCCATAAGCATTCAGAAACGAGGCTGCCGCCTCTGCTTGAGAGACCGCCACAAACGCCCTTCTCAGGGCTAGCCTTCGGCTCATCTGAATGCAAGGCAATACAAGCATAGATGGCTCACCAGCCGCTACAGCAAATGAGTAAGCACAGCCTTTGAAGGAGTATTATTTTATGATGCGTGTCTCAAGTGGACGCGGCCCGCGTCCGGCTACGGGGGGATTTGAAACATTTTCCTGGTATTTCTTCCGCATTTCGGGTGTCGTCCTGATTTTTCTGGTCATCACTCACCTGATCATTATGCATGTAACCAATGATGTTGCCTGCACCACCTATGCATTTGTCGCATACCGTTACGCGAATCCGTTCTGGCGACTGTTTGACTGGCTGCTCCTCACACTCGCATTGACCCATGGCATGAATGGTTTGCGCATCGTGGTTGATGACTATGTGCGCAATCGGACAGCGCGCGTGTGGGCGCTGTCCTTTATTGGTCTTCTACTGCTGATCTTCTTTATGCTCGGCACAATCACGTTAATTACGTTCCAACCGGTCACAACGGGCCTCGGAGCAACATGCGTTCCCCATTAGAGAGTGAGTAAGGACATACTATGTACCATAAGTTTGACGTTATCATCGTTGGCTCTGGCGGCGCAGGGTTAATGGCGGCCATGCAGTTGCCAAATGCCAGCGTTGCAGTGCTAACCAAGGTCTATCCGACACGTTCACACACGGGCGCAGCGCAGGGAGGTGTAGCGGCAGCGCTGGGTAATCGGGAAGAAGATCACTGGAAATGGCACATGTACGATACCATTAAAGGTGGCGATTATCTGGTTGATCAGCCAGCAGCGGAGATCCTGGCCCGCGAGGCCATTGACGCCGTGTATGAATTGGAGCATCGTGGTCTACCTTTCAACCGTACGGAGGATGGTCGCATCGATCAACGGCGATTTGGTGGACATACGCGCAACTTTGGTGAGGGACCTGTACGCCGCGCCTGCTACGCGGCTGATCGCACCGGGCATATGATTCTACAAACGATGTATCAAAGTGCCATCAAAAATCAGGTGAACTTCTTCAATGAGTATCTGGTCCTTGATCTACTCTTGAACGATGGGGTAGCCTGTGGTGTCATCGCCCTCGAAATCCGCACGGGCGAGATCCATACTTTCCATGCTAAAGCCGTGATGTTCGCGACTGGCGGCTATGGACGCGCCTGGCGCGTGACCAGCAACGCATTTGCCTGTATGGGAGACGGTATGTCTATAGCCTACCGACGAGGTATTCCCTTACAGGATATGGAGATGTACCAGTTTCACCCTACGGGACTCTACAAGGTCGGCGTCTTGCTCAGTGAAGGCGCGCGTGGTGAAGGCGCGAAATTGCTCAATGGCAAAGGCGAGTACTTTATGGAGCGCTATATGCCGACGCTCAAAGATCTGGCCCCACGCGATATCGTTTCGCGCTGTATCGTACAAGAGGTCAAAGATGGCAACGGCGTGGACGGCAAAGATTATGTGTACCTCGATCTGCGCCATCTGGGAGCAAAGGTCATCAACGAGAAGTTACCAGATGTTACCGATTTCGCCCGTAACTATCTGGCAGTCGAGCCGATTAATGAGCCGGTGCCGATCCAGCCAACCGCACACTATGCGATGGGCGGCATCCCAACTGACATCGATGCCCGTGTAGTCATCGATGCACAATGGACACCTTTACCAGGCTTCTATGCAGCAGGCGAGGTTGCCTGTGTCTCGGTGCACGGCGCGAACCGCCTGGGAACAAACTCTCTGGTAGACCTGATCGTGTTCGGACGACGCGCAGGCAAGCATATGGCTAAGTTCATCGCAGAAAACGATCACGCTCCTTTGCCCGCTGATGCTGAGGAGTTCGCCAAAGAACAGGTTGAGCGTCTCTACAACTCGACTGGCGGCGAGGCGGCAGCCCGCATTCGCAACGAGCTACAGAACGAGATGATCGATAATGTCTTCGTTGAACGCACTGATAGTGGTATGCGCCATGCTCTCGCTGCCATTGCTGATCTGAAGGATGCGTATAGCAATGTGCAGTTGCAGGATAAGGGCAAACGTTTCAATACGGAGATGGTAGAAGCTGTCGAACTCGGCTTCTTGCTCGATTGCGCCGAAGCCACTATTCACGGAGCACTGGCGCGCACTGAGAGTCGCGGAGGCCACTATCGCCTTGACTATCTGAAACGCGATGATGCCAACTGGCTGAAACACACTCTGGCCTACCGGGGTTCTAAAACTCATGACGTGCGCTTAGAGTATAAAGACGTGATCTTGATCGATGATCCAACATTCAAACCAAAAGAGCGCAAATATTAGGCTCTGCATCCTTGATGGGGGAAACGGGTAGGGGCGTCACCTCGCGTGCGCCCAGGGCGGAGGCCAGCTCCGCCCCTACTCCCAATGTTTTTTTCCAAAGGATGGAGATCCAAGTATTAAGCGTGTAGGAGCAAGAGATGAACGTATTGATGCGTATTAAGCGTTATGATCCTGAACGTGAGGCCAAGCCATATTGGGACGAGTTTCGTGTTGAGGCTGATCCCATTGATCGCCTGCTCGATGCCTTGAATACTATCAAGTGGACGATGGATGGCACGTTGACATACCGTCGTTCCTGTGCCCACGGCGTGTGTGGCTCCGATGCCATGCGCATTAATGGTCGCAACCGCCTGGCCTGCAAGGTGCTGATACGCGACGTGGGCAACAAAGTGACGATTGAGCCGATGTTAGGCTATCCAGTGATCAAAGATCTGGTGGTCGATATGGATAATTTCTTCGACAAGTACAAGTCGGTCAAGCCATATCTGATCAATTATGACAATGAGCCTGGCACAGAACGTCTACAATCGCCGGAGCAGCGTGAAATTTTCGACGAAGGCACCAAATGCATCCTCTGCGGAGCTTGTACGGGTTCCTGTCCGTCGATCTGGGGCAACCCCGATTGGGTCGGTCCAGCATCAATTGTCAACGCACACCGCTTTATTTTTGATAGTCGCGATCAGGGAGCAGCCGAGCGCTTGCAGATCTTAAGTCGCAAAGAAGGTGTGTGGCGCTGCCGCACGATCTTTAACTGCGCAGATGCCTGTCCGCGTGGCATTCCAGTCACTGACTTGATCGAGCAGGTGAAACGAACCATTGTCTATGGTGGCCCAGAAGAATAATCATATTGCATTGCATTCAGATGAGAGCTGCGCGGCGCGCAGCTCTCACCAGTTTACAGCGCTACGCATCGCCTTTGACAATCGCACCTTGATGCAAGAGGTTGAACTTTCCCAGCGCTCTTCGCCTTGTTTGGCCGCATAGCTCACAGCTCCATGTCGCTTGATGCGACATCGCGATGCCAGAATTGGAACCCAACAGAGCCTTCCTGCATAGACCGAGGGCATGCGGCTCAATGCTCCTACCACCGTTTTTTCTGGGTTTGCCTGCTATGGTACCATCCGCATCAGCTCAAGGCTAGAGGGAAGGAGAGAAAGATATCCTTTTTCATGCCCATCTCCAACTCGGAGCGTTCTTTACATACTGTTTTGTTATAAAGATTCAGGGTAATTCCCTGTGCGGCCAAATCGTTTAATTAAGGAATTCTGTGTACTACGCTAGAGAATTGTGCTATTTTTCCGTCGTTAAGTAATCACACATTTACACAAAAGGGGTTCTAGGTATTGACTTTTAACAGAAAAAAATGGATAAATACGAACACATTCACTTTCTGGAGAAGAAAGTCTGATGCTCAAGATCTCGATGATGCAGAGAAGCATCATTAATAATATATGAGGTGCTGCGACATTCCACCTCAGAAAAGGAGAAGTTTTGTATGGTCAAGCCACATGTTAATCGTCTCTTCACCCGGAACCCGAAGCCATTTTTGGGCATCCTGTTCTTAGCAGTGCTCGCGTTTCCTCTTGCGGCATGTGGAGGTAGTGGATCAAGTACCTCACCGACGAGTTCACCTACTAGCGCGTCAAGTAACCCATCTACTGCAACAGTGTACCTTGATGAGATCGAAGGAAACAAGAATGGGCAGGATACTCCTGCACTCGACAAATTCTGGTGGTCTAACTCGAAAACAGACACCAAATTCACCACGAGCTATAATGTCAGCATTGCCCCAGGGGGGAAGCTCACGGTGAACAATGAAGGAAATGACCAGCAAAAGATAACGATTACTGGCCCAAGCAATTATAGTAAGACATATACTGTTGCAGGGAGTGCGTCAGTCTCAATAGTAATGCCTTCTACGAAGGGGACCTACACCTTCATATCCGATCCCACAACGGCTCCCGCTCGACCAGGCGCAAGAGGTGGCATTATCAAGGTTGCTTAAACGAAAAACCGTCCTCATTCTTCTTAATTGAGAACGACAACCGCAAGAAATGACCACACTATGCACGGCACCGACCGCTTGGCTTTTCGCGTGGTAGCGGGGTTCGTCCCCGCTGCTATCCCTCCAGTCACTCCCCAGACGGGCAACACGCTCCTTATCAATCGGATACTAGCATGCTCCTTTGACACACTAAAGGAACTCGTAAAATAAGAAAGGTAGCATGCGTATTTTTGCCTATCACGGTATTGGTAATATTCATAAGTATACAACATGATTCCAAAATATGCGAGAAGAATACCAATAGTTCCTCCAACCCTCAAAATTGGGCCAAGGTCAACTAGCTCTTCAACCATCTCCATTGGAGTGAGTGGCTATGGGCATACGCGCTTCTGCCAGTCGGTTAATTGCTGATAGGCGTGTGCCAGGCGCAAGACCGTCGCTTCTTCGAAAGGCTTGCCAGCGACCTGTAAACCAATCGGCAAACCATCGGTCGTAAAACCGCATGGAAACGAGATTGCGGGGAGTCCCGAGAGATTAAAAGGCATGGTCAGACGCAAGAGAGCCGTCGTGGCATTTTCAATTGTGTCATCAATTTCAATATTCTGTCCAACCTGCTCCATAGATACCGCAGGCACAGGGATCGTAGGCAGCACAAATGCATCGACACGCTGCATGATTGTACGCAGACTGCTTGAGAATACACGCCGCTCCTGTAATGCACGCAGGTAATCAACTGCAAGAACCTGCTGTCCCTCACGTAGCCGCATTTGCAGCAGTTCACCGTACAAATCGGTCTGCGCAGGAAACCATCCTTGCTGCATATGTGCCAGTGTCGCTTCGGGCTTCTGAATAGCACGATACAGATCCATCGTCGGACGTGGGAGTTCCACGTCAATCATCTCTACGCCTTCTTCCTCAAACACACGTAATGCGGATCGCCAGGCGGCCCGTACCTCCGGGTGTAGCGGATCAACAAAGGCACCCTGCGGCACACCTAGCTTGAGTCCTTGCAAGGAAAGTGGACCACGCCCTTCAGCGCCACCAATCAAGGTAGCAGTGTAGCGGCTCGGTGCAGTAGGAGGGCCAGGAACACTATTCGGATCTCGTGGATCATATTTCGCTATCGCATCAAAAATGATCGCACAGTCTTCGGCGCTACGACCCATAGGCCCAACATGATCCAGCGACCAGCTCAGAGGAAGAACTCCGTAGCAACTGACACGTCCATAGGTTGGCTTGAGTCCGGTAATACCACAGCATGCGGAGGGAATACGTATAGAACCACCGGTATCAGTACCAATTGCCCCCAGGCACATGCCAATGGCTACCGCTGCCGCAGAGCCGCCGCTGGAACCGCCCGCCGTGTGGGTATGCTTCCAGGGATTGCGTGTCGGTGGCGAGTAGGGACCATAGGCAAATTCAAAGGTATTTGTTTTGCCTATAATAATTGCTCCGCTCTTGCGTAACTGCTCAACAACCATCGCGTCTTCTGGCGATACATACTCAGCCAGTACGCGCGAACTCGCAGTCGTGCGCACACCTTTGACGGCGATGAGATCTTTAATAGCAATAGGGATACCATGCAACTGACTACGATAGAGTCCAGTACGCATTTCACGCTCGGCCTGCTCAGCGTCTGCAAGTGCCTGCTCACGCAACACGCTAATGAAGGCCTGGATCTCACCTTCTACCTCATCAATACGCTCAAATAGTTCCAGGACCAACTCAGTTGGTGTGATCATACCTGAGTGGATTTCCTCAGCGGCTTCCCGTATGGAAGTATAAGGCATAGTTGTCTACTCTCTTCTCATATTTCTCTTGTGCTTAGACGATCCATCCGACGCAGTATTACGAAAGGCGTCCTGCACCTATTGTATCAGGTCGAGTACCCAACCTATAAGAGAGTGTTTAGAACATGCACACCTTTCGCCAGTATTGAACTGAAACCAAACACTCTCTAAGCTCGACTTTGTACATTTTTGGAAACAGCAGATCAGCATTGCTCACAGAGGGCATTGCCTCGCAAGCCTTGAGAAGGGTATTTGCGAGCTTACGACCCCATCCATTCCACCAGATGATAGCTTTTTCTCTCCCCACATTATTGAGATGATACAGATTTTCATTACAGAAATTTTGTATAAAGCAATATAGCGCATATACATGCAATCCATCCTAAAATTTGCCAGATAGCTTTACCAAAACGCGCGAAGCCCCAAAAGAAGAGTGAAGCTATGCACAGAAGTGTAAGAGACCACAAGAGTTGATCATTCTCAATGTGAAAAGCCGCAGCAAGAGATATAAAGACACCAATAGCTGCTAAGGCAAGATTAAGCAGTACTTGTCCATCTGTAGATTTTTGGCCACTATTCACCAGATTTTCTAGTTGATTGACGGTCTCACGAATATCTTGAGTACTGTTCCATTGTCCGATGCGAGCTAACACCTCTTCATAAGAGCTCACAATGATTCCTTGCCTCTGCTCAGAGAGATCTATATCACGGTGCTGTAACACATTGATGAGTGTTTGGGCCTGGTTATCACTTACGCCAGCGACAAATGCCTGCTTAGGATGAACTACAATCCAGCCACGTTCATTAGCATCATGGTCATAGTGAGAGAAATTTGCGGAGGACCAGCCTGCTCCCCTTTCGTTCTCAAATGCTACCAGATGACGTAAAATATAAGACATAAATGCTCGTCTTCTAGCAATTGCCTGTTCTTTTTTGCTTACCCTCCGCATCCACAGACGAAATGGAAGTAGACGAGGTCTAAGAGAATTTCTTTGTACGATCTCCCGTATATGGAAAGTAGAATAAACAGGAAAATTAGGCTCAATACTTGTAGTTCTCAATGCAATCACTATCTGTGCTACCTGCTCTGCATAATTGTATAAGGCAGTCATCGCCTGTAGAGTCTCCGTATCATTCAGCCATGGTTCAGGGTTTCTACTACTTACAGGTTTCCAGGCAAGATGTAGAGTACACCACGAACCCACGTCTTCCCATTCCTGCCATATATCTGGTGGAGGTGAGGGGAAGTTCTCACTCTGGGAAACCCTGCACCTCCACAAGAGGTAGAACGCAACCCCACGTGCTTGAATTGACTGCATATTCTCGAAGGTGTGTGTGTCATGCTGAGTTGATAGAACGCCAGGTATCACTTGATATATCTGATGTAGAGATGGGTTCGATGTTGATACCGTACTGGAAGCACCTTCAGCCAAGCGTTTTGAGTGAGCGCTTCCCTGGAAGCGACGCATTATATTCTGAAAATAGCGTCCCAACAGGAAGCCAGAACAAAACATGAACCAGAATGAGAGATGTCGCAAGATAAAGCGAATCACTCGCGAGAATTTGTTCACATGTATAGCCCTCTTTTCTTTGATCAGAAAACCTATTTTTAGCCTTACCTAAATTACGAAAACTGATGTCCGTTAGGACATTGCAAGACTGTTTTGTCAGATGCAACCCTCTGTTCTGTCACCTTGCAGAGGCATTGCGGACAAAGCTTCGTACCACAAAAATCACAGCGTTTAAGCGCTATCTTGTCCTGAAAAAATGGACGTATATCTGTACTGCTGCAAAGTGGGCAGGTAGGTACAAATTCGGCCTCTCTACCTTCGATGTATTCACTCTGTGTTTGCTTCTCATCAGGTTTAACGGGTTCATTTGCCATAAGATAGACCTCCACAAAAAATTCTCTTGCTTGAATATACTAAAAAACAGAACGTGCTATTCTTCGATAGGCATTGGCTGAACAGTGGTGTCATGCAAATGCTTGATATCAAGCAAGCGAGCAAAACCTCGTTCATCGAACACCTCACGCTCAAACGAATTATCGCCCTTCAATTTGCCGTACTGTTCTATGCCGCTAGCCAGCGCCTCATCGAATGGTGCCGTATCGGTCATAGTCGTCTCTAGAAATTCGTATTCCTCGGCACCACGCCAGACTTTCCATCCTACGAAAGCGTGGGTATTCTGAATAACGATCATCGGTTCTAATCCTGCCAATTCTATCAAGCTGGCATATAATACAGCACCATCAATGCAGTTTGCTACGCGCCTCTCTAAGGATTCACGTGGTAGTTGGACAGCTTGCCACTTAGCTCCGTTCTTCTCTGGGACGATGGCAACTGGCGTTCCATTAGAACCCATCTTAATCTCTTTTAAGTATTGGTAAATTGCCTGAACCTGTAGTCGAGGTATTGCCCAGTTTTGTACAGCAGTGTACCCCCATTGCTGACCAACAAAAGTTTTTTTTCTCACTTCGTCAAGCGCGTTCCTCACAGATGTTGCGCGAGGAGTAACCCATGCTGCAATATGCTCTAAAAATGATTTATAGCCTTTTCCACTTTCTAAGTTAGGTTCTGCCCAGCAGATCACATTATAAGGTAGAAGATTCACATCATAGGTCTCTTCATGCTCATCTGGACGGATCACGCCATCTTTTTTTCGGGATTGCACATGCACGACCACAGTGGCAGGGAATGTAGTAAACTCCTTTTTTCTAATATCGGGTTTTATATTAGGAGTTCGTTGGTAATATACTATACTTTCCTGTGCTGGTACATCAACCGTATTTTTTCGTGTATCTGAGACGTTCTCTATATGCGCGTTTAAAAAGAATTTAACGGGATTATTAGTATTATTAGACAAAATATACTTTAATAAAGGCATCTCTGTATTTTGTAGGTGCAGAATGCTACATGGAAGATAAGCGCGGAGGAGTTGTGATGAAACGTGTATTGGTTCTCTATCGACAATGCTTGCAGAAGAAACTTGCGATCCTTTTGGAGCATCACTGGATATGGGAATGCTGCTATTGCTAGAAAGAATTTGGGGATCAGGGGTAACAGGCAAACGGTTGCAGCTCCGCTGTTTATCATGGATTGCCTGCCTTTCTTTTTCGCCTACCATTTCCAGCAATTTGCTAAAGAACTGATTAAAAATGGCTTGATCGCCCTTCATTACCTTGCTACTATCGCGATGAGATGATAGAGATTCAAGGATTGCCTGGTCCTGTTCTGAAGAGAGCCACCAGATAGATCGTTCCGATTGTTCCAGCGCTGGAATACGATGGAGGAGATCAAAATCGCCTAGCTCAGTAAAATCCACCATGAGCAGATCTTCTTTGAGGTAATGCGGCAGCAGAGATTCGAAGGCAGGAGGAACGTTAATGATCTCTGAAATAGTTAGCCTACATGATTTATCAATAAGCCCATGTAAGAAACAAACAATGCTTTGAGCAGAGGAAGGTTGAGTGCTGAGATCAGCAGTCATCACTTTTTGCATGCATTGATCATAAATAATAACATTTACATTCTCAGATATAGCGGCATCTAATAACTGTAAATCGGTATTGACTGTAAAAACAGCCTTAAAATAACCTTTTTTCACAAGCTGAGCAATGCAATTATAACCATCTTGTAACTGAAAAGTAGCAAAATGTTCTTTGATTAAAGAAATATATTTTTTTCTGGATTTTTTCAATCCTTGGTAAAAGTCGTCCCAGGTACGACAATTTGTCGCATCCAGGAGTGACTGATTTAAACTGAGGCCAGAGCCGAGTAAAAGAACGTAGGGTCGTTTTTGTTTACTTTCATAGAGCGCGTTTGCTAATTGCCTCAACTGGTCCATCCAACATCTCACAACCTTTGTCTCAAAAGATAGTTTTGCAGAAAAGAAAAGAAAAGAGCAAGTGAAAAGCAGACTATCAACGTTGCGTTTTCGTTGCTATTCTGAGGACGTTTTGTTCGCGAGGTTATCAAATCCCCCCAGTGCTATCACCTGCAATGTAAACCACGCCGCATTTTTTGCTGCAATCTCTTCTGCTGTTGTTTCTTGTTCCGACCTATCATCTGCCCAGCTAGCGATCCCCTTAACAGATAGACAATCAAACTGAAAAGCTTGTTGTGCATGGTGTAGGGGAAGAGTTGCGACCTCAATACCGAGTACATCTGGATGCTTTTCGTGTATAGAGCGGAACACCATCTGGTCACTTATCGGAGCAGTGCAGGAGAAGATCAGGCCAAATTTTACCGTTACTTTTCTTGTAAGAACGATATTGCCATATTTAAAAAGGCTAAGCAGCCTGGTAGAAATAGGGATAGATATAGGTTTATAGATGCTTGCGAGAAATTTTTGAAGTATAGTTTTTTCACCACTCAACCTTTCCCCGCTCAAAAGATGCTGCGAGACCAGAATATCTCCAATTGCCTGCCCTTTATATTTGAAGCCGCGGGCAATGCCTACCGCAATGATTGCAGTGGGAGAGAGCGAATGTATAGCATCATCGTAGCGTGCATTATGAGATTTTTCCAGGTTGTCAGGCTGGCTGGTTATTTGCATCAAACAAACATGTGCATCCCCAATAATTCCCAGGTCATAGTATGTTTGTCCGGAAATGCAATATGGTAGTGCTGGCCTTTCTTTCAGCAATGCCTGTAACTCGACCTCTGTCACAGTGAGAAGTAGCACATCAATCTGGCTACGTTTTTGGGGAAGGGGCGGTCTGGGCGAACTGAATGAGAAAGGTAGCGGTATTGAGTCCTTAACGACTGTGGTTTGGGACGTGGGTATCCCGGTCGGATTGCCAAGCATCAGGTCGGAAAGAGTTGCAGTTCTAATGAGATGTTGATACAGCAGCATAAAGAACCTCCGGCTCTCGCCTTCACTACTCAGGAAACATTGTGCGTTGTCCTTATGAAGATGAGCAAAGAGCGCTGAGTTCGCCGGAGGTAGAGAAGTACCCACATACCAGATGGTGCTTGTACGAGGAAAGAGCAGAGGTACGATAGCCTCATCCCAGAGCGGATCAAACCCGACCATGAGCATGTTCCAATCCTGTATTTTCTCTAAGAACGGGCCTAGATCTGAGTCCTGTGCAGGGAGTCCGAAGCGTTCTTTTAGCGTGTCTTGCTCTGCGGTTATATTGCCGTAGACCTTTAGCAACGGCAACGGGAGTATGGCTTCCTTGTTATGAATGAAGGAACGTAATAGGCGAGAACGAGCACCAGGAATAAATATATCAAAATCACGTTGCTTGCGCTGCCCAATCTGTAAGAGAGCCTCTTCAAGTCCAACATCAATATTTGTAGTGAGTACCAGTTGAAAAAATTGGTATTTGAGCAGGGCAGCTATATAAGCATCTTTGTCTTGAAAGAATGAGTCCTGCAATGATCTGAACAATGTAGCACGAAGCTCTCTCCCGCTCCATGATCTCTGTAGCAGAAGCTCAATACAACGTTGTACCATCTCTTCCTCGCTGGACACCTCAACCTTGGTTGAGCCAACTGCGCTGATCTGGTCGTATAAGATCTGGCTATGGAAAAGAGTTCCAGCTCTTGCCCCTAAGACTAGCATTGTATGGCTATGCATCTTTTTGCGTATTTTAAGAATATCTGTCATCTTTGCGATATCAATAGCTAAGTTCCGTTCTTCCATCTCATTTACTCCTCTATTTGCTCCACCTTTAACCACAGAAACACTTCTTCACTCGCTGGCTACGCTCTATTCATCCACAGGAATATGCCGACTCATAGGCAAGCAGGCGTAATGCCTCAAGGCGTAGGACCTCAGGGAAAAGTGCTTGATAGATATGGCAATTAGGGGAGCGCACATCACTGCGCCCCGTCATCTGGTAAGTAAGCATAGGACAACCTCCTGTACACCAGTAGCGCCAGAGGCATTCACGACATCCTTCTTTCTCATCGACTGAGAGGGCAATTGGTCCACGGCGATCCTCACGGATGGACTGGAGTGGGTCATTGGCATGGATCGTAGTAATCTGTTGCTGAATAGCAACCTGACATTTGGCGATACTTCCATGCTGATTAATCACGAGATAGTTCTGTCCTATGCCACAGGTATGCTCATGAGCCTGCGTGAGATCTGCTTTGTCCAACAGCGATCTGAACAAGCTATGGCGAGGTAATCGCTGTTCTATTACGTGAAAAACGCTGTGCATTCCTTGAATTAAGTGTTGCTCCTGAAAGGCTAAATCTTCTATGTGGGCTGAGCATGCGTTCTCGCGGTAATAGTTAAGAGAGAAAGGAAGCACCCGCTCCAGAAGATATTCCATTAACTCGGGCAGGCCAGCAATGTTTCGCTGTGAGACTGTGACTGAGATCGAAGGAAGAATATTATGCTGCAATAGTTTCTGGATGGTACGATCTACATACTTGAATGAACCCAGGCCGTTTTTGAAATGCCGTTGACTATCATGATATGTTTCGGTGCCATCGAGAGAGATCATGAGCCTGATAGCACGCTCTTTTAAGGCCAGGAGCATCCCTTGCGAGAGGTAAACACCATTGCTTAATAGACAGGCTGAAAGTGAGATGCCATGTCTTTCTGCTAACTGTTGAGCATAATCGTGAATAGCCAGTATATGATCTGGCTGTAAACTGGCCTCGCCACCTGCATATTTGAGTTCAATATGTTGAAGATCGTGCTTGACTGCTGAACGAAAAATAGCATCAACCGATTGGTAGGCGGTGGTTTCAGACATACTCTCATGATTCTTTTTGATATAACAATAGCTGCAGCGTAAATTACACTGGTTTGTAATATGTAACCAGGCCGTCAACGTTTGAGTTGTATTTTGCCGCACATGCCTGAATAATTTTTGTGAGTCTACCAGTATATTCCCTTTGAGCAGCATGCCCAGAGCGCGTACCAACGCAAGAGGTGGTTCACCTGTCTTACATGCTTCTGCCAGTGTGAGAGGAAGATGAAAGCGCTTCAAGAGAGCAAGTGCTTCGGCATTCATCACAAAAACATGCCCCGCGCCGATTGGATTGCAGACGGTCCATTGCCCATCCGTCACTTGCTGGATAAAGAGAGAGGAAGCACATTGTATACTGACCTGTGCGATATAATGCAGTTCATCTTGTGATAGATCAAACACATTGGTTTTTTGTACATGGCTATATCGGCTGCAATCGTTAGTGTTGCACTCGTCGCCACCAACTGAACGCACTTCTGGATGTGTATCAGTATAAATCTCTATCATCGAAAACTCCTTATATAGCAAACATGTACACATATAGAGAGTATAAAATACCTTATGTTGATGATAGCAATTCTTATGTTCAAGATCTCTCTCCTTAGAACCTCTCTGCACGATAATGATCCTTCACAGTGCCGAGCTATCAAAACCAAGTCGCTAAACGGTTACGTATTTGCTCACATAGAGCAGTAAATTCAGGAAATGTACTTTCCAAGTGCATTTCTTGCCATTGCTCATGTAATTCATCAATGATCGTAACTATCTCATCTCCTTGCTCAATCAAAGTGAATAAGCGATCTCGTAACTTCTGGAGCGCAAGGTCATATTCAATGCGGTGATAGAGAGCCATAAAACGGCAAAACTCTCCATAGTGAGGAAATGCTTGCGGATACTCTCGCTGCTGAAAGTATTGGTCGCCCTGGATCATTTCAGCATATCCCAGAAGATAATAATAATGATACTCTCTTGCCAGTGAGCGACTCTGCTCCAGACATTCGAGAGCTTGTAAATGTTCTCCCAGGTGCTCTAATACGGGGACCAGATCTATGAGTGATTCTGCTTTCTGATAGAAATTTCCCGCTTCTCCTGCAAGTTTGATAGCCAATTCAAGTCCCTCTCGTGCCTGTGTATACTGTTGTTGTAATGTGTATATACGCCCTAGCTTATTTAAGCTATTAATATGAATTTCTTTGTCAATGCTTGAAGAAATATCAAAAGCTTTATGAAAATGTTCCACAGCTTTTTCATAATCGTGCTTTTTCATATATATCTCGCCCATACGATTATAGTAAGCAGTAAACCCCCTTTTATAACCAGAAGCTGAGTAAATCTCAAATGCTATGTTAAAGTGCTTTTCAGCTTTTGATATATCGTGCATATCAAGATAGATCAGACCAATTGTCTGATGGCTGGTGGCTATAGATATCTTGCTACCTTGCTTTCTCTCGAATAAAAGTTCTCGCTTCAGAAGGCCCAGGAACAATCTATGATGGCTTTATCTAACTGTCCCAGGAGACGATAAACGTTTCCTAGATTATTGAGTGCTGCAGCATATTCGCGTTGATTTTCTCTTAATTCTTTATAAATAGCAATACTGCTCTCATAATTACAAGTAGCGGGTATAAACCGCCCCTGACGACGGCGTATATATCCAAGTGATACCAGAATATCTGCACGATCTTTCTGACGGTTCTCCTGAGTTGCTTGCTTTAAAGCGCGCTGGAACCATTCAGCAGCCTGAGAAAGGTCATTCTTCATGAGATAACATTCTCCAATACCAGAGAAAAGCTCGCTCCGGTGCGATTGTTTCCAGCCTTCATCCGCTTCCCGGTTGAGTGTCTCGTAGATATCCAGCGCTCTATCCAGTTGCATCTCTCTTAAATGTAGGCGTGCCTCTGCTATTAAGAGACCGTGGCGTTGAGGACGAGACATGTCGTTTTGAAATGCGCGGGCTTCCTGAAGCAACATATTGGCATAAGCATTTAACCACAACAAAATAGCATTGTCGAAGCGTTCTGCAAAATATTTCAGCCCATCACTGATATCCAGAAAGAGTTTATGATGGAGTATCTCAATCTTGTAGAAGCTCGATTCTCGGGTCACTGCTATATTCCTGAGTCAAAATGTTTTCATAGTACTCAATGACACGACGGCTGACCTCCTGGCGCAACTCCTTATAAGGATCGAGCACTGCCCAACAATATTTGTTGACTAAAGGGCGCATTTCATCGTGTAATACAAAATCTTCACCGCTGGTAGAATGGCGCACGAATGACAAATGGGATATGGTCGTTAGTAACTTCTGGGGGTCATCTTCTTCACTCACTAATCCACGCAAGGGTTCCTGTTGTAAAAGCCACTTTAGCAGAGATAGATTGAAATGATGATAGGCATGTGCCATGAATAATATAATCCAGGAGGGCTGAGAGACATCAACGGCACTGATCTGGTAAACGAGGTTGCTATTGATCAGAGAAACCAGATGCTCCTCGAATTTGACTATAGGTACCTTCAGAAGATTTTCCAGTGACTGAGTATGCGATTTCACTATATCGGCAACTAATCCTAGTAGAATGGGGCGACCACCAGTGCATTGAACCAATGCTTGATCCTGGAACTCGTCAGTATTCAATGTAATTGCCTGAGAGTCCATGTACTCAACTATTTCCTCCGGCGTAAATGGTTTTAGCGCCTCCGATTGTACTTTTTTCTCACGCCCCTGCCAATTTATGTGAGTCCAGTCAAGCGGATTACGGCCTGCTATCACAAACCCTATGTGGGAGAAACAATAATCATCGGGAAACTTCCGCCGGGGAGAAAGAACGGCAACGCTTGGGTTATCTTCTATGTTCTCAAATGTGTCAAAGAAAACGATAAGTGCGCGCCAGGCTTGATAAAGCTGTTTATTTAACTCGTCAAGGTCGTCATGGAGAGCTTCGGCGAGTCTACTACGTAGCTCCGACGATTGCTCGTCTTTAAGTTGCAGATCCTGTTCTGAACCTCTGCTCAGCCAACCTCTCAGCCACTTCTCATACTCCTCCAGCGCTCGTGGGAAGGCATCAGCGGACCATTGAGGATACTGCTTCTTCAGTTGTTTATATATATGCACTGCAATAGCGATGCTATCACGATCAGCAACGCTGAAAAAATCGATCATTACGACGGTGATGTCAGGATATTGCTTCCTGGTGAGAGCTACACATTGCTCCAGAAGCCTGGTCTTGCCAACTCCACCTTTTTTCTGCTCATCTGGCTCATGATCATAAAAATATAATATACGTCTATCCCACATATTTACTAGCCATGAACGATAGATTTCTAATTCACGCTTTCGCCCAATAAAGGGATCTTGCAAATATTCCTGTACCATCACTCATCCTCTTCCTATGATTACTGTGCTAGATACTCATCTATAATACTATAGACGATCTCAACACTCTTTCCTAAAATTTCCTTAAATTCTGCATCCTGGTCAAATTCTTCTTTGAACTGTGTGATAGCCTCAACAAGCTCTGGTGTTGTCTGGTAGGGTATTTGTTGCAGTGCTACTCGTAGAAAAGATTCTATACTAGCTCCCTCATAGCCTAACGTATGATGATAGAGGTATTCGCGCAGGTAACGAACACTATCTGGACCGGAAACCTCCGAGATCAGTTGCTGATTTTGTGCTGCCAGGAAGCGATGAACTTCTACAAACAAAGCAGGTTCCTCCACGCGTCGCTGAAGCAGAAAAATAGTACGGACAGGCTCATCTACGGCAAATCCTGTTTTCGGCAAGTCCCAATGGAGGATGTCAGTATTTGTATTGAGTTTTTTTGGCAGTCCTATATATTCCAGAATAGTTTGCGTGGAAGCTACCCGATCGGGTTCAAACTTTTCAAGAAGCCTTTGCATAATGACTAAATTGAAACGTCTAGGCATGGAGAGCAGACTCAGGTAGGCCTTATACCAACTCAACAAGTCCTGTTCAACACGTGCAAGAACTCTTTTATCGATAACTTCATGAATAAGTAAAGGTACTATTTTTCGCTGATGTTCCGCGTTCTTTTCTATATCCAAGTGCTTATCTTGTATCAAATGTACCATGACATCCATTGCTAAGGGATATCCTCTTGTCCATTGGCAAATAATTTCTTTTGTATCATCGGAAATAACGTCACTGACTGAATTAAGATATAATTTACTATCATCATAGGTTAGTGGTTTTATCTGGATGGGAGTGAGCTTGTGAGCCATAGATCCATCTTGCTCAAAAATCAGCTTTTGTCTACTTGCCAGCACAAACAAGAGATTATTATTCTTAATCAAATCATAGAGAAGAGACTTGACCCAACGGAATGTATCTTGATTTTTTGTGTCAACCGAATCCAACAGAATGACAACGGGTTTGTTTTTAAGTAGAGTTTCAATGGCTGCTATTGCCTGGGTATAGCTATCATCTTCGCGACGCTTTCCCTTTCTTCGTTTTGCCTGCGTAAACCTTGTTACTTGTTCGAGAATAGTAGGAGCAAATGTTGCCACATCTCGATACGTATCAAGTTTAATATATGGTAGATCTTGCTCATTGCATATATCCGCTATCTTTTGTATAATCCTGGTCTTACCAATACCTTCGATACCAAAAAAATCAACGATAGAGGTCTTTTTTAAAGACTTTTTCCCTGGCAAGTTCTCCAGTCTATCGCGAATCAACGTTATTTCATCATCACGGTTGATAAAATTTTTGTTTTTGTCATCGCCATAAGCAGCGGATTGCATTGTATCATTCCTCCTCTGTACTCTCATTTTTTAGAATATCTGAGTTTTTATCCAGAGGGGGTATAGGAAATACGCGAGATGTAGAGCTTGGGGCACTACTAGAAGAAATTGGGGAAGAAGAAAAAAAGCCCAGCAGTGTATCTACATTCCTTGTAAGTGCTCCTACCTCATGCTGGATAGCTTGTTGCGTATCTCGCACGATCTGGAGATCCTTCTCCAACCGGGTTAATTTGTCGAGCGTGACCTGATATGTTGGAATGGTACCAAGGATATGCCAACAGAGATTGAGAAAAAAAATCTCGTAGCTACCCTCCACACCAAAAATAGATGCGTTACTCTTTTCTTGTAAAATTAAAGAGAGAAACGTATTGTCCTTTGGCTTTTCCTCATTGACATACCAAAATTTGCCACTTTTACGTGTAAAAAGCCGAGACTTCACATGTTTGTCCCACACTTCATCAAACCCTACTACTAGCATATTCGAATCTTGCACTTGTTCAAGAATATGCTTGATCTCCGGATGCTGCTCCAGATATTCTGGTCCATTATTTACAGTGTACTCCTTTGATCCAAAATCCCCAAAGATCTTAAAAACTCTGATTGCATTTCTTGAATAACTTGCATCGGGAGACATATTGATAGGCTGGAGACTGGACCAATGATAAATCACTTCACACTCTAATGGTGAAGCGATTAAAGACTGCTTTACCATGTCGCATTGAATAAAAGCAAGCTCCAGTTCGCAGCCAATGTTTGTAGTAAGAACCGTTGTAAATATGTGATGCTTTATAAGTTCGGCAAGGCACGTATCAGCAACCTCTACGCGCCTTGCATCCTCCAGGGCTTTGCCAATGACGATGAGTGCATCGCTATCCCGAGATGAAAGGATGCTGTGACACTTCTGAAATCGCTCAATAGGAAATCGCTCAATAGGAGCCAACAGTTCTCCGAGCAAGGGACGACGAAACAGGCTTCCACTTCTAGAACCCAGAAATAAGACAATATTTGACCTTTCTGCGGTTTTTCTTTGTAATTCTCGAGCTATGCTCTGTATGGATGTCTCATGTCCTGACTCATCCAATGTCCTGTCCCTCAACTTAACATTATCCAAAAACACAGTAGTCTTATGTCCTGACTACGAACTTTTTACCCCCTGGCCTGATTACCCTGACAATCGGTACTCTTCTCCGCCTACCTTTTGCCAAGCAATCCATGAGATTGGAAGAGCGATTATTTGACAAAAACAACAGTACCCTAAATATAGAGTACAATAACCGCGCATGAATTGCAATACTTGCAGCAACTCTTGGGAAATTGGTCATTATTCCGAAATGCAAGCTGATATGACCAAATTAGATAAAAAATAACCCAAGAATGTATCTTCTCAATAATTCGGGGAAAGAAAAACAGACCATCAGGCGCTCTCTAAACGTGCACCGATCCATCAGGCATGGTTGTTCCTTTAAGAGAACTGGCTTTCGCGAGCTGATCATTACTAATATCAGTCGCATCGCGCAAAAAAGCATACTGGGGTAAAGATATCCGTTGAGGAAACAATGTAGGCTGCTTGACCGCCTGAGACGTACTAAAAAAGAATATTTATGAAGACGAATAGAAATACATAGATCCAGATTACCTCAACTCATTATCATAAGGAGGAACGTATGTGCGGTCGTTTCACGCTCATATACGATATCGACACAGTTGCCAGAGTTATCATGAGTCCGAGAAGTATTGCGGTGTCTCCAGCGCTCAAAACACAGCCGCGCTACAACATTGCACCAACCCAGGATGTGTTAACAGTGATGCAAAACAGTGATGTACATCTGGAAACGTTGCGCTGGGGATTAGTTCCTTCCTGGGCGAAAGAGGAGAATATAGGCGCAAAAATGATCAATGCTCGTGCTGAAACTCTGGCAGAGAAACCTAGTTTTAAGCGGCTCCTGAACGGTAGACGTTGTCTCGTGGTTGCAGATGGCTTTTATGAGTGGACGCATGAACCAAACGCACCGAAGACACCAATGTACATCACGCTGAAAGAGCATGAGCCATTTGCTTTTGCTGGCCTATGGGATAGCTGGAAGAGTCCTACTGGTCAGCACATACGCACCTGCACCATTATTACGACGGAGCCAAATGAACTCATGCAGCCTATCCATAATCGCATGCCAGCTATTTTGTCGCGAGAAGCGCGTGAGGCATGGCTCGATCCAACATTGCACGATAGTCAGGCACTTTTACCTTTGCTCAGGGCCTACCCCTCTGCTCAGATGCTAGCACGACCAGTGTCACGGCGTGTCAATGATCCCAGGCACGATAGCGCAGAGCTGATCGCGTAGCCAGACTCTGGAGTTCATCGAAAGCCGTGCAAGCATTTCCATATGCTGGAAATTGGTTGTATAATGATAGTCGCGATTTATCGATAACATACATCCAATCTTGTTTACAAGGAGCCTCGGCACAAAGCGACAGAGGCTTGTTCTCCTGCCTCATATTGTGTTAGCATAAAGCAAACCTCTTGAGGAAATACTGCCAAGGGAGAAAAAGCACCGTAGTGAACTCGAACGCACACACATTTATGCAGCGATGCCTGGAAGACATCCAGCGTCGTCATCTTTTTCGTCAACTCACTCCTCTCATTCATAGCACTGCCCCCTGGCTGACCCTTGGTGGACATTCCCTGCTCAATATGAGTAGCAATAACTATCTTGGCCTGGCCGATCACCCCAGGCTCAAGGAAGCCGCGATTGCCGCCATTCGTGCCTACGGCTGTGGCGCTGGTGCTTCACGCCTGATAACGGGTACAACACCCTTGCACGAACAACTGGAACAGCGTTTGGCGGCCTTCAAAGGCTGTGAGCAGGCGTTGCTGTTCGGAAGCGGCTATCTCGCGAATATGGGCGTGATCACCTCTCTCACCAGGACAGGTGATGTCATCCTGAGCGATGAATTCAATCACGCAAGTATTGTCGATGGCTGTCGGCTGAGTCGTGCTGAACGGCAAATCTATCCTCACTGCAATATCGCCGTCTTGGCTCAGCAGTTGCAAGAGTTGGAGCGTGCGGAACATGCTGGCATGCGTCTGGTAGTCACTGATAGTGTCTTCAGCATGGATGGCGATCTCGCGCCACTGGCTGAAATCGCATCGCTGTGTGAGCGGTACAACGCGCTCCTGATAGTTGATGAGGCTCACGCAACTGGGTGTCTTGGTCCGGCTGGTCGTGGTCTGATCGCACAAGTGGGACTTGACACGGAGGCTGCTATCTCAATCTGCACCTTGAGTAAGGGGTTCGGTGTCACTGGAGCCTTTGTCAGTGGCAGCGGCCTGTTAAGAGAATTCCTGGTGAACGTGGCGCGGCAATTTATCTTTACCACAGCTTTGCCGCCTGCTGATGTTGCGGCCTGTTTAGCCGCACTGGATATCCTGGAGGAAGATCCGGCGCTGCCAACGCGCCTGCAACGCCAGGCCGCCTTTTTCCGTAGCGGCCTGCAAAAACTGGGCTTCTCGACGCTGGCTTCTGAAACGCACATCGTCCCTCTGCTGATTGGAGACGAGACACGCGCTTTACATATGGCTGATGCTCTGCGTGAGCACGGCCTTTACGCTGTTGCTATTCGCCCGCCGACGGTCCCGCCAGGCGCAGCACGTATTCGTTTCAGCGTGATGGCTTCGCACACGTCCGAGCACCTTTCCTTCGCGTTGGATGTGGTCGAGAAAGTGGGGCGAGCGATGGGACTCATTGGGGAATGATCCTTTCCTATCTTGAAGGAGACAAGACTATATGTCACTAGATTACCGCGCTTTAGAGCGTGACGATAAACGCTATCTCTGGCATCCATTCACGCAACAGCAGGATTGGGAGGCAGAGCCACAAGTGTTGATCACGGAGGCGGAAGGCTGTTATCTCATCGACAGCGAGGGACGTCATTACCTGGATGGGGTTTCGTCGCTCTGGGCTAATGTGCACGGGCATCGCCATCCCGTGCTGAATGCAGCAATCAGACAGCAACTCGACCGGATGGCCCACAGTACCATGCTTGGCTTGACGCATCCCACGGCTATCCAGTTGGGAAAACGCCTGGTCGAACTGGCTCCTGGAGGTCTGAGCCGGGTATTTTACTCGGATACCGGTGCGGCAGCAATGGAGATTGCCCTGAAAATGGCCTTTCAGTACTGGCAACAAGCCGCTTCGCCGCAGCCACATAAGACCGCTTTTCTCTCGATTACCAACGCCTATCACGGCGATACCGTTGGCGCGATGAGCGTGGGTGGCATCGATAGCTATCGTCACACATACGCACCGCTCTTCTTTCCAACCATTGCTGTTGACTCCAGCGTCGCCTGTACGTGTGGCAAAGATTGCACTTCCTGCAATGTTCCCTGCCTGGATGAACTGGAGCGTACCATTATGCAGCATGCACATGAACTGGCAGCGGTGATCATCGAACCGCTTTTCCAGGGAGCTGGCGGTATTCGTGTCTATCCCAAAGGCTATACCAGAGCCGTCTGGGAAGTAGCCAAGCACTACAACGTCCTCTTTATCGTAGATGAGATCGCTACCGGCTTTGGACGTACGGGCAAGCTGTTTGCCTGTGAGCACGAAGATATTGAGCCGGATATCATGGCTCTTGCTAAGGGGATCAGCGGCGGGTATCTGCCCCTGGCCGCGACGCTGGTTACTGAAGAGATTTATCAAGCCTTTCTGGGACCTGGACGTACCTTTTACCATGGTCATACCTATACTGGCAACGCTCTGGCCTGCACCGCTGCCCTGGCCAATCTGGATATCTTTGAACAAGAGCACACGCTGGAGAAGCTTCAGCCGCGCATTGAACAGCTACGCCAGGGCCTGGAGGGCCTGTGTGCCCTTCCAATGGTCGCCGACACTCGCCAGTGCGGCTTCGTCGCCGGGATCGAACTGGCTCGGCGGAAGAATCGCCAAACGCCTTTTCCGCCAGATCAGAAGATTGGCGTGCGCGTGATCAAAGAAGCGCGCAAACGCGGTGTGATCCTGCGTCCACTCTCCGATATTATCGTACTCATGCCGCCACTAGCCATTTCTGAGCAGGAATTGGCTACGCTATTGAATATGACCGGGGAAGCCATTCTTGCCGTTGCACAGGAGCTAGAAAATGCGTAAAGCGAGAGGCATTTTTATCACGGGAACCGATACTGGTGTGGGCAAAACCCAGGTGACCGCAGTGCTGGCTGTTGCGCTGCAATCACGTGGCTTCCATGTTGGCGTGATGAAGCCAGCCGAAACTGGTTGCCCGGTACAGCAGGGCCACCTGATGCCGCAGGATTCGCTCTTCCTACGGCAGATCTCCGGCTGTCGCGCGCCACAGGAACTGGTCACACCTTATACCTTCCTGGAACCGCTGGCCCCTGCGGTCGCCGCTCAGCACGAGGGACAAGAGATTGATCTCGCTCATCTCGTACATTGCTATGAACTGCTGGCGAATGAGCACGATATTGTTCTGGTCGAGGGCGCTGGCGGGCTGCTCGTTCCCTTGACGCGACAGGCAAGTTTTCTCGACCTTGCGGCTCGCCTGGACCTGCCGGTGCTGGTGGTAGCCCGCAATATTCTGGGAACCATCAACCACACGGCTCTCACAGTCATCGTCGCCTCACAACGCTGCCAGGTGCTTGGCACCGTGCTTAATACCCTCTCGCCGGAGATCGAGGACGAATCTCAGGCCAGCAATATGGAGGCCTTGCAGCTCTGGGGGCGTGCACCCCTGCTCGGCGTGCTGCCGTATAGCCCGGCGCGCACGCCGGAGAGCTTACTGGCACAAAGCGCACACATTGATCTGACGACTATCCTGACCCAACTCTCTCTTTCAACACATGACGAGGTGCAAGCATGAATTTCCAAACCTTTGCAGAGAAAGCCATTGCAGGAGACATCCTTTCGCGCGATGAATCGCTGGCAGTGCTCCATACCCCCGATAATCAGATCCTGGACCTGCTCAGCGCGACCTATCGAGTGCGCGAGCAGTTCTGTGGCAGGCGAGTCCACTTACATATGCTTATCAATGCGAAAAGCGGTATTTGTCCTGAAGATTGCCACTACTGTTCGCAATCGAGTGTCTCTACGGCAACAATCGAGCGCTACCCGCTTGTTGGTATGCAAACGCTCCTTGAAGGGGCAAGAAAAGCAAAAGAGTCTCGTAGTCGTCGGTACTGCATCGTAATCAGTACGCGCGGGGCAAATAAACGTGAGATTGACTTCCTGACCAGGGCTGTACGTCGCATTAAAGAGGAGGTTGATATCGCGATCTGCTGCAGCCTCGGTCTGCTCACCGAAGAGAAGGCGCAGGCACTCTACGATGCTGGCGTTGAGCAGCTCAACCACAATTTGAACACGAGTGAACGATACTATCCCGAAATCTGCACGACCCATACCTACCAGGATCGTCTGGAGACACTCCAGGTAGCCCGCAAGGTTGGCCTGAAGCTCTGCTCGGGTGCGCTTTTTGGTCAAGGGGAGAGCGAGGACGATGTCATTGATGTGCTTCTCGCCTTGCGTGAGCTGGATCCCCAATCGATCCCGGTCAATTTCTTGCTGCCAATCGAGGGAACGCCTTTCTCTCATCATCAATATGTGCAGCCCTACGACTGCCTGCGTATTCTCTGCCTGACGCGCCTCCTGAATCCGAAACAAGAGATCCGTATTGCTGCCGGGCGCGAAGCGCATCTGCGCTCCTTACAACCAATGGCACTCTATGCCGCTAATTCTGTCTTTGTATCAGGTTACCTGACCGAGCCGGGGCAGGAGTATCAGGAGACCTGGCAAATGCTCAATGATCTTGGCTTTGAGATCCAGGAACACGAGTGATACTAGAATTTTGTAATTTACAAGGCTTTCTGGCTCGCTCACTGTAAAGATCATTTCATCAGACGAGCGTGGTTTCTTTCACCTTCTCCACGAAAACCTGCTTATCTCTGTCTCTCTTCCTTTTTCCAGGCCGCACCAGTCGCACACTGAGCAAGAAAAAAATCAGCGATGCGCATACACTCAACGTAATATAGACTAACCAGACCGGGATATGAAGCCAGAAAGGTGGCAATGCATTCAGATTCGGTGACATACTCATAATAGCAATGAATGGATTCCAGACAAATAAGAGCACATCTTGGTTGGTAGAAGGATATTGTGTAGTAAGAGCGGGCCAGAGAAATGCCACGATAAAGATCGGTAGCGTAAGCCAGATAAGACAGGACACGTAGGTTGCCATAGTAGATACGGCTGGTCGGCGCATTACGGTTGAGTAAAATAGTCCAAAAGACGCTATCAGCAACGCCGTAACGCCACACACCAAAAATGCACCCAGAAACTGGATCAGCGAAATTCCTCCAAAGAAAAAGACGAGACTAAAAACAGGCATGGTAGCAATTACAAGCAACAAGGAGTTAGCAACGCCAGCAACAAGTTTACCCAGAATCAATGAAAATGCCGAGAGCTGCGAGCATAAAAGAAGATCAAATGTCTGGCGCTCTTTCTCACCATTAATAGAGGTTGCTGTATAGGCTGGTGTAGTGCAGAGAATAAACAAGAGCTGCAAGATAACGAGCGCATAATAGAGTATAACACCCGTTTCACTGTTGCCACTATATGCAGACAGATTGCCATAGACCTCAAATATTAACCAACCAAGCAGACTCATAATAATAATATAGGCTACCAACACCCAGACGGTGTGTTCGCTACGTAAACGTAGGCGCAATTCTTTAGTCAGGAGAGCCTGAAACATAGCAACAGCTACTTTCTCTAGCAAGACTGCAAATACTATTTATATTGCCTTGCATTCAGATGAGAAATGTGCTGCCGCACATTTCTAGCAACGAGAGTTGCGTTTCTGAATGAATATGGGTATTACAAGCGAGATTGCACACGAACCGTCCTGCGCCCAGTGCTGGTAACAACGCCAGCCAGAGTACGAACGGCATCGATAGTTTCTTGAGCGTTGCGCACAAACTCAACGCGAGCCGGTAACAACTTTTCTTTAAACTCCTCGACCGTGACATCGTCCAGAAAGCGCACACCCTCATTATTCAGCATGACGCGCGGCAGCAAAATGAGATCTCCAGGATTGCCATGCTCTTGCAGCGCCTCCAGCACATCCTGACCGCACAACAGCCCGGCTACCGTGACTTCTGCGCCAAAGAATTTATTCACAACCGGGAGCAGTTGCACATCCAGATTGCTAACCTTGCGCATATCCTCCGCCAAGGTGGCAATTACAGACGACGCCATAGTACTCGTGACGATTGTGACACGTCGCGGCTCTGGTATAGCAGTCGGGAGCCTGCGCTTGCTATGCTCCCACTGATCAATGAGGAAACGGGTCATGCCCACGCCATTCTCAATCTGCGAGTAGAAACCATAGTGGCTGGCAGATGGAAAATCGCGCTGAGTAAGATAGTACCATTCATCGGAGAGAAAAACGAAAGGGGCACCATCCAGATCATTGGCGGCAAACTGACGTTGATACACCTCAACTTGTGCCATAATTACCTCAGCCTCTTCTCTGGTATAGTGACGCAATGGCGGCAAATCTCCTGTTTTGATCATATTATTATATTTTGTCAGGCCAATAGGCACAACCGAAATCGATTCAACAATGGGACGCAGAGCTGCCAGATCATTAATACTGCGCTCTAGCTGAGCACCATCATTGATCGTCGGACACATCACAAGCTGGGTATGACAGCTAATATGCATATCACCCAGGCGCTGAATGTGACCGATGATATCACCAGCCCTGGGACCATCCACCATTTGACGGCGCAGATCAGGATCGGTCGCATGCACAGATACATACAATGGCGTCAGTTTCTGCTCATCCAGGCGCTGCCAGTCGTGGTCCTTTAAGTTTGTCAGCGTAATAAAATTGCCAAAGAGGAAAGAATAACGATAGTCATCATCTTTAATATACAGCGAAGGGCGCATACCATGTGGTAAACCGGGTTGTGACGAGAAGCGCTCCGGCAAGCCTTTAATAAAGCAAAAGACACATTTATTAGCGCATTGGCGAATAAAAGGGGTAGGTTCCTCACCAAAAAGCACGCCCAGGTTCTCGTCGATGCTCTTGACAACGCGCACCTCATGCGCATCCTGTTGACGGTCAAAACCAATCGTCAACTCTTCATCAGCGACGTAGAAACGATAATCCACAAGATCCCGAATCGTGTGGCCGTTAATCGTACGAACAAGATCACCCGGCTGTAGACCCGCGCGGTCGGCAGGACTCTCAGGTACAACCTCACGCACCCATCCATACATTTTTGGCATTTGTTATATTTCCTTAACGCATACTCACTTGACCTCTTAGGGTTTCGTGCGATACTTTTTTCCTGAAGGGGTGTCAGCAACCCATGTTCTTTCACGACCCGCTTGAAGGGATTGAAATGAGGATACTGTAGGTGTGATTATAACCCCTCCACATACGCACGTCAAATTGAACCACCTCTGGGGGTGGCCGTCAATTTTTTACACGGGTATGTTGCTTGAGAAAGGGTAGTAAGAAATCTGCACTATCTGCACAAGGCACCATTCCTCGCCATCACATAGCACTCTTTGGCGATGGCCCACGCTTCTTCAGCATGAACTACCACAATACGAACGTTTGAGTCAGGGCAGGCAATGTCATGATCAAGCAATAACGACGCATTTTTTTCTGCGTCTAATACAAGTCCTAAAAAAGCAAAGGCAAGACAAGTTTGCTGGCGTACGAGTGCCGACCGCTCACCAATCCCCCCTGTAAACACGAGAGCATCAACCCCACCCAATGCCGCCATTTGTGCACCAATAGCAGCGCGGAGCCGATGGAGAAACATCGAGAAGGCGAGCGTAGCTTGTTCGTCTCCTGCATCCCTCGCTTGTAAAATGTAGCGCATATCGCTGGAAATACCAGAGATCCCCTTCAAGCCGGATAAATGATTAAGGATATGTGTGAGTTCTTCAACGCTATAGTACTGTTGCTGCAACAGAT
This sequence comes from uncultured Chloroflexia bacterium, assembly GCA_963802635.1. Lineage (GTDB taxonomy): Bacteria > Chloroflexota > Ktedonobacteria > Ktedonobacterales > Ktedonobacteraceae > CAVTLG01. The sequence continues at coordinate 1,072,951 of CAWDJJ010000003.1, forward strand.
AGAGCACCAGTCCTGGATCGATGGAACCTGAGCGGGTCCCCATCATCAATCCCTCTAATGGTGTAAATCCCATGGTCGTATCGATACTGTAGCCGTTTTGAATGGCCGCAACAGAACAACCATTACCAAGATGACAGGTGATAAGCCGTAAAGATGGCAAATCACGTTGCAGGATCTGTGCCGTTCGTTGCGCACTATAGTGATGACTGATGCCGTGAAAACCGTAGCGGCGTAGTCCCTGGGTGAACCAGGCATAGGGACCAGGATAGACACAGGCCTCTAGCGGCAGGCGGCTATGAAAAGCTGTATCAAAGACTGCCACTTGTGGTGTGTCAGGCAACAGGTGCTCAACAATGCTGATGCCTTCCACATTCACAGGATTGTGTAAGGGAGCAAATACAGAGAGCCGCTCAATGGCTTCTTTGACCATCGGGGTAATCAGTGTACTGGCCTGGTAGTCCTGGCCTCCATGTACGACCCGATGCCCAACGACATCGATGTCTGATAACTGCGCTATCACTTGTGTCGTGCCATGACAAAGTGTGCTAAGCATAGACTTGATCGCCGCTTGACGTGAGTCAACTGCGAATACTTCCTGGAAACGTTGCCCTCGTGCAATGATGGTAAGCTCAGCCATCCCCGGATGCTTCGTCCAGTCGATACTTCCTTCCCAAAGCGGCTGGGAAGGAAGCTCGAACAGGTCACTTTCGAGGTCATAGAGACAACTTTTGTGGCTGCTCGACCCCGCATTGAGTACCAATATCTTCATGGTTGTGCCCCACTGCTACGCTATGCTCTGCACGAGGCGTCATTCCATTGCCATTGAGTGATCTTGTCAGAGTCCTTGCCATGTTGCAGGATAAACTCTCGCTGTTCCTCCAGGACGGCTCGATAATGGCACAGGAGTTTATTCATCTGAACGGCAATACGCTGGTTATGCGCTGAGTTGGCCGCCAAACGAATAGCCTGCATGATCAGGTGGTAGCGATCTGTCCTGTTACGCACCTGCATGTCAAATGGTGTGGTGGTCGTCCCTTCTTCTCGATATCCATTGATGTGAAAACGCTCAACATTGGGGCGTCCAAAGAGCAATTGCCTGATGGCTGAGGGATACCCATGGAAATTGATGATCACGGGACGCTGCTTTGTGAAGAGTCCCTCAAAGATCTCCAGGTCAACCCCATGTGGATGCTCAGGAGGCGGAGCCAGGGCAAAGAGATCAACCACATTGACGACTCGGACCCGTAATGCTGGAATCTCCATACGGAGTATGTGTGCCGCGGCCATCACTTCTAACGTTGGATTGTCACCAATACCGACAAGGACAACATCTGGATCAACACCATCATCTGTACTGGCCCAACTCCAAACAGAGGCTCCGGCACGGCAATGGGCTGCCGCCTCCGCCAGAGAAAGCCACTGGGGGTAAGAGCGTTTCTCGGCAATGATCAGGTTGATGACATTCTGAGAACGCAGGCACTGATCCATCGTAGAGAGCAAACAGTTGGCATCTGGTGGCAAGTAGATACGAGATACATCTGCTTTTTTGTTCAACATTGTGTTGATAAATCCTGGATTCTGATGTGAAAAACCATTATGCTCCTGACGCCAGAGGGTGGAGGTTTGCAGATAGTTGAGGGCAGCCACTGGCGGACGCCAGGGAAGATCCTCGGACATCTTGAGAAACTTGGCGTATTGATCCATCATCGAAGCAATAATGTTGAGAAATGCCTCATACGAGGGAAAGAGACCATGACGCCCAGTAAGGAGATAGCCCTGGAGCCACGCCTGGCACAGGTGTTCACTCAGTACCTCCACGACACGTCCCCCATTGGCTCAAACATTCATGTCCTGGCTTGGTATGGGCCATTGATAGTTGCGCCAAGTCACCTCAAACACAGCTCCAAGCAAATTTGACTCTAATTCATCTGGACAGAACATGCGGAAGGTCTGTGGATTGCGCACGATCACGTCCTTCAGATAGTGGCCCGTTGGCTCAATATTGCTGGACAGTTTGTTCTTGCAGGGAACCTCATACCGGGCGAGATCAGGCAAGTCCAATGCCTTGAGCATGTGCCCTCCTAGTGTATGTTTATTGCTTCCCATGCGCCGTCCTTCTCCTGGACAGCATGCCAAAATATCCGGCAGAGGCCGCCCATCCTCGTCAAAGAGTTCTTCAGGATGATATGAGCGCAGCCAGCTTTCTACCGCCTTTAATGAGGTTCGGATTCGTTTTTAAATCGCCTCCTGGAACCTGATGGGAGCGGTGAGAACCCTCAATAGTTTTGCCGTGCAACGTTTTGATGCCAGTCCAGCCCTTCGGTGAACGCAGAATGATCATCGGCCATAAAGGTAGGGCGACTCGTTGGCCTGTTCTAGCAGTGTTTTGAATGTGGCGAATCTGCAAGTAAGAAGCTTCCAATACTTGCGCCAACAACGCATCTCCCTCGCTTGCCTCGACGATAGATGGATGGTATCCATAGCCGGTGAACAAGCTTCTCAGTTCGTCATCACTCATTGTCCCGTAAATGGTTGAACTACTAATTTTGTACCCATTTAAATGGAGAATGGGCAGAACAGCACCTGATTCCGCCGGGTCTATAAATTTGTAGCTATGCCATGCCGCAGCCGTTGGGCCTGTCTCCGCCTCTCCATCGCCAACAATACAGGCCACAATCAGGTCAGGATTATCCATTGCGGCTCCAAAGGCGGTAGCCAGCGCATAGCCCAGTTCCCCACCTTCATGAATGGTGCCAGGAATGCCAGGGCAGAGGTGGCTGGGAAAGCCACCCGGCCAGGAGAAACACTTAACGAAATGTTCCAGCCCAGCCTCATCATGAGTGAACTCTGGATAAAACGGTTGTAAAGAGCCTTCAAGATACAGGTTTGCCAGGTTCGCTGGTGCTCCATGCCCTGGTCCTGTGATCAAAAACATATCCTGGTCGTGCTCATTAATGAGACGGTTGAGATGTGCATAGATCATATTAATTCCTGGACAGGTTCCCCAATGACCAAGCAGGCGATCTTTCACATGTTCGATTTTGAGCGGCTCTTTCAGGAGAACATTACTTTGAAGGTAGATTTGAGCCGCGGCGAGATAATTGGTTGCACGTTGGTAGCGGGTAAGTGCCGCCATCTCCTTTTCCTGGAGGGTTGAAGATACAGACAACAAAATGTCCTCAGCAATTGAGAATGCCATAAAGTATCACCTTTCTCTGCAAGTTTGAGCATAATTAATACCCATAGGCATTCAGAAACGCAACTCTCGTTGCTAGAAATGTGCTCTGGCACATTTCTCATCTGAATGCAAGGCAATATAAGAGCTTGTCCGAAAACCTATGATAGAATGAAAGCCAAAACGAGTGGAGGAGAAAGAAACATGCCAAGAACGCGCCTATGGGAAGTCAGCGACGAGTTGTGGGCCTTCACCTATGATCTCATGATCTCCCTGGCGACCTCTACATCTGTCTATTTTTCACCCGTCGTGGATAGTGTCAAGTCACATCAACCTGTTCTCAGTATAAAGCCTTACTTGAGCAAAAAATGTCTATCTATGATGGAAATATTGGAGTTAAGCTGCTGATATTTTGGCAATTCCTCTAACATCCCCTAAGCTGCTGTGCTTATAATTTCGATATTAACTCAATTATTACATATTTATATTCATTATTATCAATTGACTAATATATCATCTATATGGTATACTTCCGATATAATAATCGGGTGGGAGGGTTTGGTGGTATGGAAAATACCATCTACTACGATCATACAAACAGGTTTGGCAGGTTTACTACCACTGATCACGTTGACAGAGGATGGGAAGCAGCCTGAAGCGTTAGACGCGATGATAAAGCGTCTCATTTTAATTCAGGATAAAGAGTTATTGGCGATTGCACATACTATTGCTGGACTTGTATTAAAGAGCGCGGATGATCAGGAAATGCTAAAAAGGAGATTTGCGATGTCTGATGATATATTGCAACAATCCTGGGTTTACCAGGAAATCAAGCATAAAGGAGTTGTAGAGGGGCGTGCAGAGGGACAAGAGAAAGAACACCAAATGTGGTTGGAGTCGCAGCGTGAGACGTTTGTAAATGCAGTGAAGGCCCGTTTTCCAGATCTCCTGTCTCTTGCCTTGCAAAAAGCTCATGCGATCAATGATCCACTCGTACTACAAAACATCATGGTCAAGCTTTTCGCCGTACAGTCTCTTGAAGAGGCAAAAGAGATACTGAATGCTACTGCATAAGCAGAAGTCAAGCAGGTCTGGCAGAAAGTTGGGGCGTAAGATTTCTACTTACGCCCGCTTTAAAGCTTGTGGCTCGCGTACAGGTTGCGATTGGGGTTCATTAACTGGTTTCGGCGTTCTATTTGTACTTCTCAGCTTTCCTGTGACATACAGAAAAAACGTGAGCATCAGTGCTGACTCAACAATATAGACGAGCACAAATGCCGATAAGGGGTAAGAACCTATCATAATCACGCCATTTTGCAGGTATGGGCCAACCGGATTTGGCAGTAATTGGAGCAGGAATGAGCCATTCCAGATAGCATGCTGCAATACCGCATACGCTCCACATCCCAGACCCAACAGAATATGTCTCCGCGCAGATTTTTTATGTGTCAGGAAGTACCAGCCAAGCGCCACCATACCAGCCCCAAAACCATGTAACAATCCCGCGCTACTACGCTCAAGCGCAACATCCAGCCAGTTATGGTAGCCCTGACTGATATACCCAGAAGTTTCGATAAGGTCAAAGCCGATACCACAAGACATACCCAGCACAAATGCTTCTGCTGCGCTATTGATACGTCCAATCAGCACAATCACCGCTAATGGCTTGACACCCTCTTCGACGAGTGGCGCAATGATCGAAATAACCAGGAGCATGTAGAGAATCAAGCGCGGATCATGAGGCGTCGGCATGTCAGGATTATTCAGTACTGCACCATTGATATGCAACTCCAAACTCACCAGTAAGGTCAAGACCAGTTCAAAGATGGACGCGAAAAGAATTGCTGCCGTCGCGCCACTGAGAATAGCTATCGTAAAACGCCGCCAGGTAGTGGGCCATGGCGCGTCGTGCGGATAATGCAAACGGCGTACAGCTAGCGCAAATACAGTAAAAGCCGGAAGAATACCAGCCAGAGCAATGAAGAAGATCGTTAAAGGCTCATTGGTAGAAACCTGAGCATTATTGCGGAAGACAAATCCAACGATGATCAACACAACATAGAGACCTAAAAAGATCCAGAATCTCGGCAGCTTGAGCTGCGCAGATGGCCTATTTTTAAAAAATACCGCCATGATGCTATGGTATAAGCCAAACCCACCACCCACAATACCCGCCAGAGCCAGCGCCGTCAGCAAAACAACGGCACTAAAATTCTGGCTTGCACTTGTTCTGCTCGCCGTGGTCGGGAGTATGGTAGCGAAAAAGAGCACGAAGAAAAGGCTAACAAAGCCGCCCAGGAAAACCAGGCCAGATCCAACCAACGCAGTAATGGCTACTCCTAGTAAATATCCATCCCGCCTCGGCTGTTGAGGGTTCTGATAATAGGGATAATAGTATGGCATATAATAATTGCCAGCATAGGGCGCGCCATACTGCGCAGTATGGTTATAGCCTTGCGGATAATACCCAGCATATTGTCCATATTGAGGAGCCATAGCATAGGGAGGATATGACTGTCCATGCACTGGCACTGGTTGCTGATAAAACTGCTGCCCCTGTCCATAACCGTAAGGTTGTTGCGAAGGTACTGGAGGTCGAAATGGTGGGTATCCTCCCTGGCCGTTGTAAGGTGGTTGTCCCGGTTGTGGATAAGCAGGGTACGGGTAAGCGCCTGGATGCGGCATAAGTGGTCCCGAAACATGTTCACGATAGCTAGGTTCGATTGTCTGCTCCACACGTGGCGGGTTACTATCCTCAGGCGTTCTGCTATCAGGAAGCGGCCTGGTTGGTACAGGTGGTTGCTGCTTATCGGGATCTGGCACAGGCTCTATATATTCGAAACCCACAATGTTAAAACCTTCTTTTTTTTAAAGCAATCAATTTACTAACTCTAGTGGTTATACGAGTAGGCTTAGGCTAAGGTTAGGATCTTCCTACAGGATAACGACAACGAGATGCATTGTCAATGTCATGAACAACACAGGGTGAGCGTCATGTTTTTGCATTCGGGTAGGGGCGGCGCTTGCCTCCGCCCCACAGAGCGTCCCAGGCACATCCGGGGCGCACGCGAGGTGCGCCCCTACCCGTTTGCTTCTGCCTCTGCTCAACCGGTCAGGTGCTCCAGCGCAAAAAAACGACGGACACCCAACAACACGCACGTAAAACATAGTTGTATAACACGAAAAGGAAAGGAGGATATGCTTTTGACACATACCCTCTCTTTTTGCCAAAGACAATGATTGAGTTCTATTACACTTTCATCTCAAATACTTCAACCGTACCTGGACCTAGCCTATCTTCAAGTCTGGCATGTAACTCAGGGGAATAGTGCATAGTATTGTCGCCAGGTGACAGGCGCACCTGCCATTCGCCATTGGCAACCACAATCTCGAAGTGATCACGTCCTGGCCGCTCATTAAGATAGCGCTGGATATCTTGTAACTTCATAATATCATCGGAGACGGCTCGCTCATCGCTGCCCGTGAGTTGCAGCTTCAACCAGACTTGATAAGATTTGCGGTTCATTTCCTCTTCGACGGCATGCAGTTTTTGCGCACTATTGCAGAGAATACCAGGCTCGTCACGGTACACATGCACCTCACCACGCACAATCACCACCGAGTCCTCCACCCATAAGTCAGCGGTCTCTTCATAGGTACGCGGGAAGACCGTCACACTCATGGTTCCATTGATATCCTCCAATTGCACCACACACATGGTATCGCCTTTCTTCGTGGTGATGCGCCGTGCCTCCTTGATCGCACCACATAAGACGACCTTCTGCTTATCCAGCTCTTCGGTAATCTCAGTACTGGTATGAGTGACTTTATCCTTGATCAGTTCGGTCAGATACGATAATGGGTGATTGGAGATATAGACCCCGATCAACTCTTTTTCCCACTCCAGCAAGTCTTTGCGCGAGATTTCTTTCGCATGCTGGTCCAGCGCAAAATCCAAAGAGGAACTGGTTTCTAACATTTTCTCGAACAGGCTAACCATACCACTTTCTTTGGCTGCACGCTCATTTTTGCCAAACTGCATCGCACGCTCAACCGAGGCGAGCAACTGGTGCCGTTTGCCTGTCCCAACGAGAGAGTCCATCGCGCCTGCTTTTATCAGTGTCTCAATAGCTCCTTTGCCCACAAATTTGGGATCGACACGCGTACAGAAGTCGGCCAACGATTTAAAGGGTCCTCCTTCACTCCTGACCTGGGTGATCTCATTGATCGGGCCTTCACCAATGCCCTTGATCGCCAGCAAACCAAAGCGTACCCCTTTATTCTCAACGGTGAAACCTCGGTCGCTCCTATTGACATCTGGTCCCAGGACCTCCACGTTCATGCGTTTACACTCGGCAATGGCATTGGCGATCTTCTTGGCGTCGGCGGCCTCGGTCGTCATCGTCGCAGCCATAAACTCAGCCGTGTAGTTTCCTTTGAGATACGCGGTATAGAAGGCAACCACTGCATAGCTGGCCGCGTGCGCCTTGTTAAAACCATAGCCTCCGAACGGCATCACCAGGGTAAAGAGTTCCTCGGCAACCTCCTGCTTCACGCCATTGTTCACACAGCCCTTGACAAAGTCACCTTTGTACGCCTCGACCTCGTCCATCTTCTTTTTACTGAGCGCTTTACGGAACTTGTTGACCTTGCCCCAGGAAAAGCCCGCCAAATTCACGCCGATGAAGAGCACCTGATCCTGGTACACAATAATGCCATACGATTCGGCCAACCACTCCGAGAGGCGTGGGTCCAGGTACGTGACTTTCTTTTTGCCATGTTTGGCGGCAATGAAGTCGGGAATACTATCCATAGGACCAGGACGATACAGGGCAATCATCGCCATCACATCTTCGACCCGCGTTGGTTTGAGTTGTTTGATATACTCACGCATCTTGGGACCTTCCAACTGGAAGACGCCCGTCGTTTCCCCGCTGGCAAGCAACTCAAATGCTTTACGGCGCTTCTCATTCTGCACCTCATCTCCCTCAACCTCGTCAAGCGGCACTTTCTCCAGGATGACTTCTTCCCCACGCGATAGCTTGATATACTTGAGCGTATTATCCAGAATGGTCAGGTTGGAGAGACCCAGAAAGTCAAATTTGATTAGACCCAGTTCTTCGAGGTGCATTTGTTCATATTGCGTAATACGTCCCTTGCTGGGATCTTTGGGGTCACGTAACTGTAATGGGACAAAATGCTCAAGGGCCTCGTTGGCAACGATCACGCCTGCCGCGTGTACGCCGGTCGTCCGCACTGAACCTTCCAATTTCAGAGCCTGATCCAACAGTTCCCGCGCCTGCGTACTTTCATTGTACAGGGCATTGAGTTCTTTGACGGTATCGAGTGATCCTTGCAAGGTCACTTTCGGACCCGTGGGGATGAGGCGTGTGATGCGGTCTCCGATGTCCTGCACTCCCATCACCCGCGCGACATCTTTGACCGCCGCCTTGGCTGCCATCGTGTTAAATGTCACCATCTGTGCGACACAATCATTGCCATATTTGCTGCGCGACGTATTCGATCACCTCTTCACGCCGATCATCAGGGAAATCCATGTCAATATCCGGCATATCGGCGCGTTCGGTGTTAAAAAAGCGTTCAAACGGCAATTGATAGCGCAAAGGATCAACGTTCGTAATACCAAGCGAGTATGCCAGGATACTGCCAGCGGCTGAACCCCTGGCTGAGCAGCGTATATCATGGGAACGGGCATAGTTCACAAAGTCCCACTCGATCAGGAAATACGGCACAAAGCCCTTTTGCGCGATCATATTGAATTCATAGTCGAGCTGTTTGACTGCTCGCTCAGTCACTTCGCCAAAGCGCTCTTGCAGACCTTGCATACATAGCGCGTGTAAATAGTCATCTGCGCTGTTGTACCCACCAGGGACCGGATAGTTGGGCAACTGCGCTTTATATGCCAGTGGATCAACGCTGCACTGCTCCGCGATGCGTACACTATTCGCCAGAGCGTCAGGCAACTCGGGGAAGAGCAGCGCCATCTCTTGCGGACTTTTCAAATAATACTCGTGGCTATCAAAGCGCATACGCTTTGGAGTATCAAGCTGTTTGCCAGTCTGGACGCAGAGCAATACATCGTGCGAGCTATGGTCATCCGCCTCGATGTAATGCAAATCGTTTGTTGCCACTAGTGGTATCTGTTTCTCCTTATGCATACGATAGAGCAATTGATTGAGCTGTGCCTGAGGAGAAGGCTGCCCATCGTCAAAGATACCATGATGTTCCTGAATTTCGAGATAAAAGTTCTCAGGCCCAAATACATCCCGATACCAGTCGGCCATTTTGTAAGCCTCGTCCACTTTTTCCTTCAACAGTGTTTTTGGGATCTCACCGGAAAGGCACGACGAGGTTACAATTAAGCCTTCTGCATACTTTGCCAGGACTTTTTTATCGATACGCGGTCGGAGATGCCAGCCCTCAGTATGAGCAATCGTGGTCAACTTTAGCAGATTATAGTAACCAGTATTATTTTTTGCCAGCAACAGCAAGTGGTGATAGTCATCACTGAAGCGTTTCGAGTGATCGTACATATCCTCGGTCAAATAAGCTTCAATGCCAATAATGGGATTAATACCACCCGCTTTACACGCCTTGTAAAATTCAATGACACCATACATGGCACCATGATCAGTGATAGCCAGATGCTGCATACCGTGAGCTTTCGCCTGCTGCACAATTTTTTTGATGCGGCTAAAGCCGTCCAGGAGCGAATATTCAGTATGCACATGAAGATGAGCAAAATCCATCTTAATAATCCTCCGCCTACGCTGTAAACACTTCTTTAAGAATATGGTACACACGTTCTATTTGTCAATATGTATTGTGTCTATTACCCATAGGCATTCAGAAACGCCACTGCCGTGGCTAGCCTTCGGCTCATCTGAATGCAAGGCAATATATCTTCTATAGTAAACAGTCTTTCGTTAATGGAGTATGAGCGAGAGGACTTTTGGGTACAGAGCATGCCCAGGCAGAGCAACGGGATTTTTCTCATACCCATAGGCATTCAGAAAGAGGATATCAGACAGAGACAAATAGCCTTCATTATTATGATCGTTTAGTGTAGTAATCATCGACGTCGTAGGAAAAGGGTCATGCCTTGCAGGACAATACCGACCAATATCATGTATTCTCTGCTATGATTGCAGTGAATACTGTCGCAAGTTATTTCAGAGTAGCTCTATATGCTCTGAAATAGTGAAAGTTGTGTAAGGATGAGGTTAGAAGAGTGGCATTTCTGAATGCCTATGGGTACTAGAAAGGTCTGGAGGCGCACATGCATAGCGTGTATGATCGCCTGAAGAGTAAACATGGCAGAGCAAATAGACTATTTGATTATTGGCAACGGCATTGCTGGCGTTACGGCTGCCGAGATTTTACGTACCGAAAACTCTGCCGCCACAATTGGTGTGATCGCTGATGATGCCTTTCCCGTCTACTATCGTCCTGCCTTGAAGGATTACCTGGGTGGACATATGGCTGAAGATAAATTGTGGGCGCGACCAGCAAATTTCTACCAGGCACAGAAAATGCTTTTTCTATCTGAACATGTCGTCGGCATACAAGTAGAACAGCATTGTCTGCAATTGCAGAATAACAAGCAGGTGGGTTATCAGAAGCTGCTGCTAGCGAATGGAGCTAGCGCGGCGCGCCTGGGTTGTCCCGGAGAGAACTTGCAAGGCGTCACTACATTGCGCACGGTTGCAGACTACCAGACAGTGATGGATTGCTTGAAAACGGTGAATCGCGTCGTAGTAGTTGGGAGTGGCACGCTGGCCCTGGAAACGGTAGAAACACTCTGCCAACGCGATCTTCAGGTGACGCATCTGATTCGCCACCATACGCTGTGGTCAGAGGTGCTTGACGCGACAGCATCCGATCTTGTACTACAGCAGGAACAACGCGCAGAAGTGGATGTACATCTCGAAGAAGAAATTGTTGAAATTACTGGCTCAAAGGGTAAGGTCAATGCCGTCATTACCAATAAGGGGACACGCATTAGTTGCGAAATGGTCCTCATCGCCATCGGCATTGAGCCTAACGTTGATTTCATTCGCTCAAGTAACATTGCTTGTGGACGTGGAGTGAGAGTCGATGGACAGATGCGTACGAATGCCCGTGACATCTACGCCGTTGGTGATGTCGTGGAAACAAGCGACGAGCAAACAGGACGCACACGCGTTATCGGGCAATGGTATCCAGCGATCCAGCAAGCTCGCGCTGCAGCATACAGCATGCTCGGTGTATTAGACAATCAGCGCCTATTCCAAGCCAGTACTTTCTATAACGCTTCGTTTCTGTACGGGCTTGATTTCGCTTCGGTCGGTATTACGAGTGGCAAAGGCTACCAGGAAATTGTCGCTGAACCTAAACCACTTAGCTACCGTAAGGTTCTACTCAAAGATGGCATACCAGTCGGCATGCTCTCATTAGGGGATCGCAAACAGGCGCTTGCTTTTAAACGGGCCATCGACCATCGCGTAAATCTGCTACCGGTTGCCGCGCGTTTATTTGCAGATGATTTTAAACTACATGGCTGGCTCGATAAGCAAGGAGTTCCACCGCCACTCCTCAGCGTACGACGGTTAGATGACACAGTTGCCAGGCAGCTAGTCTATACTGGCGCAAACGAGAAAATAGAGCTGGAGGAGGATACAATGCAAGCGCCTCTCTCAGATGCCGTTGAAGCATTGTTGGTGCATGTGATTGAGTCAACAGATCTGCGTATACCAGAAACCGTTCTAAGTCAGACCGAGACAACGACAATAGGACGCCAGGCTGGTGTTTATCTGCTAATCGACGAACCGACGATCTCACGTCTGCATGCCGAAATCAATTATGCTAGTGGACACTTTATGTTGCGCGATGTTGGTAGCTCCAACGGCACATACGTTAACGATATGCGCCTGGAGCCAGAACGCCTTTATCAACTCAAAACAAATGACCAGGTTCGTATTGGAAAGCGCGCAAAATTCAGGTTTCTGCAACGAACAATCAATCCAAATAGACAACAGGCACAACCAGTCCCAAACAACACGAACAATAGTAGACCACAGCCATACGCTGCAGAGGCTACACGGATCGTTCAGCGGCAGACAGTGCTTAAGCCAGATGGCTCGTTGTATCCTCCAGGCGCAGCGCAATCGGTACCAGCCGACGTTGTTGCCACATTTAAGGAAATACCAGCGCTTGTTATTCTCCCACAGGGACCAAATGGCGAGGCAAACGATACGCCACGTGTCTATCTGCTCAAACCAGGCAAGCAAGTCACAATTGGACGTGAAAAAGGCAATGATGTCGAGCTGTTGGACGTCGTAGCTTCCCGTCGCCACGCCGAAATCCTTTCTGATACGAGTTCTGGCGCTTTCTATATTCGCGATCTGGGTAGCAGCAACGGCATACAGATTAATCAGACTACCATCAATGGGCCGTATCGACTTTCACATGGCGACCGCATTCAACTAGGAAGTACCACTATTTTCTATGTGGATCTGCAGGCAGGCAATACGAAAACAAGCCATGTGGACGCAACACCACCAGCAAAACGGCCTGCTGAGGAGATATTAATGACCAACCGCTCAGCCGCTCCGAAGATGCAAACTGCGCGCATAGCACCAGGACAGCAACTACAGATGCTGATCTGTCCGCGCTGTGGACTCGCAAATATGTCAACAGCACGTTTTTGTGCTAGCTGCAGCGCATTATTAGAATAATCGCTATGCAAAAACGCGATGAACACAGCGAGAGTTCCAGATACAGCTAACTGTAAGGGTAGCAGAGAAAAAGCAGGAAGGTTTTATGCAGGTACAAGCTTCGAAACAAACATTTGCCGTAGGTATTACACATAGGACAGATATACAGCCTTTGACAGCGGAAGAAGTACAATTTGAGATTGATATGTGCATTGGCTGTGACCGCTGTATGCGCGCCTGCCCAGTTCCTCTGTCAGCGCAGGTCGCTATCGCAGATCTCAACCGCGCCACCATCTCCCCAGACGTTGCCGATCACGTCGCGCGCTTTACTGACGAATGTGTGATGTGCGGCTCGTGCGTCCCTGTCTGTCCAGTCGATAATCACCGTGATCTGCTGATGCTTTCGCTCAAGCAGCGCCTGGGCGTACCCTGGGATGGCAAAGTGGATATAAGCCGCATACTAAACTACCTGCCAGCAGGCTGGAATATACCAATGCTCCTGGGTCGCCTGCGTGAGCAACCGATGTTCAAAAATCAGCAGCTTGTCCTGGATAACTACTTGCTCCATTTCGTCGCAACCTCGAAGTTACAACTCCTACAACCAGGATCGGTGGTGATGCAAGAAGGCGAATTTGGACGCACCACCTATTTCATTCTGGATGGACGCTGTGAGCTTTCTTCAAAGGGACCGGACGGTAAGCAGTTGCCGATAGCTATCCTGCAACGCAGCGAATATATGGGTGAGCAGGGTATGCTGACCGGACAAGCGCGCAATGTACAAGCACGTGCGCTGACTTCGATGCTGGTGCTAGAAGTGCCCGAACAAATTATGCAGCGCCTGATGGAGATTGTACCAGAGGTGCAACAATTCTTTGAGCAGTTGAATGCAACGCGCTCTATTGAAGCTATCCTCAAACGCATGCCCCTATTTCAGAATGTAGCGAGCGAAGATATACACCAACTCGCTAGCCTGGCACAGATTAAGCGCTATGACCGAGATGAGCGACTCTTTAGCGAAGATAGCCTGGCACAACCACAACGAGAGTCACTACACGTATTACTGGATGGTTTCGTGAAAGTCGCGCGACGCACTGTCGCAGGCACAGGTCACAATAAGAGCAATGAGCGCATCATTGCCTATCGCCAGGGAGGGGACTATTTTGCCGGTGGACTGGACATGCTCGGGGATCGACGTGCCGTTAGCGCAACGGCTATTACACGCACCTCCGTCGCGGAGCTAGCACGCTCCGTCCTGCTCTCTTTCTTTAAGCGCTACCCCAACGTCGAAAAACGCTTTCAGGAGCGACTACGGCTCTATCGTGATACAACAGCCGCCGCATATAGTGGTGTCTTTGAACCAATGAATGTTCTACGTACGGAACCGCTTAATGAGCTTTCTGACGCTGCCGCCCGCTCCGGGCTGCATTCACTAGTTGATGGCGGCGTGGTCGAAGGCACAGAAGTGCTCGTCATTGATCTCGATAAATGCATCCATTGTAATGAGTGCGAAGAGGCATGCGAGCGACGACATGGGCACTCGCGTATGAACCGCAAAGGCATGGTCGTCGGCAATATTAGCATCGCGACTGCCTGCCGACAATGTCAGGACCCTGTGTGCATGCTTTGTAGTCGTGCTGGCATCGCTCGCATGCCGAGTGGTGAAGTATATATCACTAGAAGCTGCATCGGCTGTGGTATTTGCGCCGAACGTTGCCCCTATGACAATATCTCGATTGTGACGCTTACGGAAGACGCTCTGCCAACTGATATCAGTTGGCAGAAATTTAGCAACTTCTTTCGCAAAGGATCAGGCAAAGAAGCAGGTCGTAAAGTTTTACCAATGGCAAACACAGCTCTTACTTCCGGCCCCTTGAATGTGCAACAACCACCCGACGCCATCAACGAGATACGCAAGAAGCTCGCCATCAAGTGCGATTTGTGCGCTGGCTATAATAACCAGGCATGCGTACAGGCATGTCCGACCGGGGCGGCTATCCGCGTCAATCCCATCACGTTTTTTGGCTCAACTGAAGAAATTTTGCGCAAACGAGCAAAATAACCGCAGATAAAGGAATGAACGTATGTCCGTCACAACGAAACAACCACAAACAGCACAAAAACTACGCCGTATCTGGAAAGTGCCAACAACCACTGGTCGTTGGTATTGGCTAGCTGCCAGTCTGCTATTTTACGGCGTAATTGTTGCCTGGTTCTACTATGCAGCCAAACAGCAAACTCCCGATCCGAGCATCGATCCATTCAGACTTTTCGGCATTATTGCCTATGTGCTGGTACTTGCTACCGCCGCATATTCCCTACGTCGACGCTTTGTGCGTGGCCTGCCAGGAAAAGTGCAAAGCTGGCTCTGGATGCATACCTGGATAGGAATTATCACGATCCTGATTGCGATGCTGCATGAAGATTTCGCGTTCATCACCAACAGTTACTGCACAAACTTGAGTTGCCTGACAGATACCTACGATGCAGGAGCAGCGCTCTTCGCGCTCATCTTGCTGGTCGTAAGTGGCATCATTGGTCGTTTGATCGACCTATGGCAGACACATGTAATTGCGCGTGACGCCAATGCGAATGGCGTTGGCATTGTAGGCGCGCTTGAAGAACGCCTGCTAGAGCTGGAATACACCATTGAGCGCCTGTGTGCAGGCAAGTCCGAAGTTTTCAAACAGTTTTGTTTACAGAACCTGGGATCAAGAGCAATACCAACCATACACAGCAGCACTATAGCTGCGCTTCCAGTACAAGAACGCACGGATTTTCAGCGAGCCTGTCAAACATTAACGACACGAGCAGATCTTGCCCGATCACTCCATGTGCAGAAACGAGCGCGTTTAGCAATGCGCATCTGGCGTTACACGCATATCACGCTGGCATGTATTGCATTGCTCATCATCAGCTATCATGGTATCATGGAAGTTTTGGTAAATATACTTCACCTTATTACCCCAACGTCATAACAGGATATGCGCGCAAATTTACTGGAAGGAAAAGATCATGCAGTGCAAACATTGTAATACGCACAACGATAAAGATGCCGCCTTTTGTGGTCATTGCGGCAAGCAATTGGCTCCGGCTGATATACGCGATGCAGCGGTAGCGTACGCTACCCGACAGGCACGAGTAGATAAACAATGGCCGAATGCCGAAAAAAGCCAGATCGCGGCCAGCGAGGTTCCTTTCCATGTTGCGCAGCCAGTGCCATCGTCTCAACTGAAAACACCTGCACCTTCAGCCAGAGAGCCGCAACGAACTCAATCAACGTTTCCACTTAAAATACATGGTTTACAGACAAAAACATTTAAAAAGAGCAATACTAGAAATATCGCTTTCCTCACTATCATGCTCTCTTTATTGTTTATAGGTATCCTGGCCGGAGCTATCACATTAATGCAGAATGCCTATGGCACACAACAACGTGCTACCTCTAGCAATAGTACTTCCGATGCAACAGGGACCATTTCTTTTAGTGATAGTCAGAACGGTGAGGGGGACACGGATAGCCTCAAAATCAGCGCGAGCGGACTCAGTACACCTCCTGCTGGCTCACACTATGCAGCATGGCTGCTGAATGAACAAACAGAGCATATATTGCCGCTTGGCACACTGTCTGTGCAAACTCATCAGCAAGCAGGTCAAACTTTTGCCATGAGCTTCATGGATCAGGGCACAAACCTGCTTGGAGCAGGTAATAAGGTGGAGATTACGCAGGAGACCATCAATACGACGCTGCCAACGGGAAAAGTACTGCTGGTAGCCCAATTTCCGCCACTGGCTTTTATCCATGTTAAACACTTGCTGGTGGCTTTTCCTACCACGCCAGGAAACATAGGGCTACTGGTTGGACTGAGTGAACAGTCTCAACAATTGCTGGCACAGGCACAAACGCTACACAATGTCACACAGCAAACAAAAATACAATGTATTGCCCAAAATATGATCAACTTGATCGAAGGCAAGAACGGTGAGCAGGCCCAACCGCTTGCAAAAGTATGCACAACGCAGCAAGTGATGGCAGTCGGTGATGGCTTCGGTTTATTGGGAGCAAACGACGATGGCTATACCACCACTGTCGCCACACACGCATCACTGGCAGCCACTCAGCCTGACGCAACGGCTGTAATCAGAACGTACGCGCAGCAGATCATACTTGCGACGAATACTATCAATGTCTGGCTAGCCACGGTGGATCAAGAGGTACGCAGGCTGCTGGCAAATCCCGCCAATACTGCAAATATCCCTGACATACTCACGCTTTCAAACGAAGTGCTCAATGGTAGCCATGATCAGGGGGCAGCAGGAGTTTCTCAAAGCATATGCAGATGGGCAATCAATGGCAACGCTTACTCTGACACCTTAGAAAGAGCATCACCTCGTTGCCGTTGTAGCGCCAGTTGCCCATTGCGCTCGCCGGATCTACTGCCCCCTGTTATCAATCTCTCGCAGAAAAAAGCGCCTATCCTCCGGCGGGACCACCATCCAGGCCAGGCTTCGTCATACTCGCCGGGTCCAGAATGCGATCCAGATCCTCTTCGGAGAGATTCGTCTTCTCACGTGCCACTTCGCGCACCGTTTTGCCGGTCTTGTGAGCTTCCTTAGAAATACTGGCGGCTGCATCATAGCCAATCACCGGAGCCAGCGAAGTACAGATAGCCAGGCCGCGCTCAACCATCTCTGGTCCCCTGGTGGTCGCCTTTATGCCCGTAACACACTGTACGGTGAAGTTGTGCGCGACTTCTGCTAGCAAGCGTATCGACTGCAACAGATTGTAGGCACTCACCGGCATCATCACGTTGATCTCGAAATTGCCCGACTGTCCAGCAACGGTAATGGTCGTATGGTTGCCCATGACCTGCGCGCAGGCCATACAGACCGACTCAGCGATCACCGGATTGACCTTGCCAGGCATAATCGAACTACCGGGTTGTACGGCGGGCAACTCGATTTCGCCAAAACCAGCACGTGGACCAGAACCCAGCCAGCGTATATCGTTGGCAATCTTCATTAAGCTGACAGCCAGTGTATTCAGTGCTCCGCTGGCAGCCACAACATTATCCAGAGTACTTTGCGCCTGAAAATGGCTATCCGTTTCGCGCACAGCTACAGCATTCAGTGCTGATAAACGCTGACAGACGCGCGCGGCAAAAGCTGGATGGGTGTTAATACCCGTGCCAACAGCGGTACCACCCAGTGCGACTTCGGAGAGTTCGCTTTGCGCACCACGTACACGTTTGATGCCTCGCTCGATCTGTCCCGCGTAACCCAGAAACTCCTGTCCAAGTCGTACCGGTGTAGCGTCCTGCAGATGTGTACGCCCGGTCTTGATTACTGGCATAAACTCCTCAGCTTTTTCCTTCAGCGCCCTTTGCAACTCTTGCAAAGCGGGGAGCAGACTCTGTTCGCTACTGACCAGCGCGGCAAGATGGATGGCCGTAGGAATAACGTCATTCGAGGATTGTCCAAAGTTCACGTGATCATTGGGATGCACTTTACGCGAACCACGCGAACCGCCCAGTATCTCGCTGGCACGATTGGCAATCACCTCGTTCGCATTCATGTTCGTCGAAGTACCTGAACCGGTCTGGAAAATATCAAGCACAAAATGGTCATCTAGCTTGCCATCAATGACCTCCTGAGCAGCCTGTACGATTGCCTCGGCGATATGCGCATCGATATTGCCTAGCTCTGCGTTGACCTGTGCTGCTACTTGCTTGATCTGTCCAAGAGCACGAATAAACTCACGCGGGAAACGCAGGTCGCTGATGGGAAAATTCAGCACGGCGCGTTGGGTACTGGCTCCATAATAGGCATCTATCGGTACCCGCATCTCACCCATAGAATCACGTTCGACGCGGGTCTCTTCAGTACTATTCAACATATATTGATCTCCCTCTTTGAGCATACAATTTACCTGGATCTCCATCCTTGCGAGAGGAAATATTGGGAAATGGGGTAGGGGCGTCACCTCGCGTGCGCCCTGGAGGTTCGTGGGCGGAGGCAAGCTCCGCCCCTACCCGGTTTCTCCCCTCACGGACGCAGAGCCATTTACCGGTGATAGTATACCACCTTAATCAGGCAACCAGCGTTTTGCATCACGCCGACGATACTTCGCCATGACCGCGTCAAAAGCGTCATCCAGGTCTATATCGAGAGAATTAGCCAGGGATGCCACAATGTAGAGGATATCTCCCAGTTCTTTCTCAACACTTCCCTCTGCCTCACTGGCTTTCTTGGACTTTTCTCCGTAGCTATGATTGATCTCGCGGGCCAGTTCACCCACCTCTTCAGTCAGCCGTGCCAGACTGGAGAGCGGTGCCCAGTAATGACTATGCCACTCATTTTTAATGAGATCATCTATCTCTTGTTGTACATCGCGCAATGTTCTCATTATGTTATACCCCTGTCACTGGTTCCAGTAGAGCATCATCAATATAGCTATAAGACATATACGTGTACGATCAGTAAGACCAGCTTCACCGTGTACGATGAGAGCCATTGACATATCGCCGTTCTCCTCCATGTTTTTTGCATAAATTGTATCATGAATATCTGGCATGTGAGCAATTTCCACTTTGCAATGTCGGTCAGATTTCACATACCATTGGGAGCGTCTCTGGACGGAACGAAGCAATTCGGTGAGTGAGCCTTTCTCTTCCAGAGGAAAAGTCACCCACCGATAGATCAACACTCTGCCTCACTTATACCAGAAAGACCGTGCGGGTCTGGCTCGTCTCCGTTGACCAAGCTGTTGTGACTTCAGACAAGGGAACGGTTGTGGTCGCAATCTCAAAACCAGCCGGAATGGTTGCTTGCAGCACGCTCTCGATGGCCTTGAGCAGACGATTGAATGGTACACTGCCAATGCCACTCCCCATCAGTTGGATAGCGGAGGAACGCAGAACAGGGCTGGGCAGTGAGATGCTGGACGCACTGGCTGCACCAATTTGGATAAAGCGAATCGGAACACCATCTGCTCCTGCTTTCGCCGCCGCAATCAGTAACCGTTCCATACTTGGCCCCCACAGGTAATCGAGAACGACATCGACCCCCTCGTGAAATGGTTCCAGGAACGCTTTTTCCTGCGTCTCCTCATCCTGGGTGAGAGGAATGGTCACATCAGCACCCAGAGTTGCAAGGGACTTCAAGGCTTCGGTGTTACGGCCTGTGGCGATGACTTTTTTGGCCCCAAGATGTTTGGCGATCTGAACCGCCAGACGACCTGATATTCCAGTTGCACCATTGACCAGGACCGTTTCCCCTGCTTGAAACTTTGCGCTTTCCTGTAATGCTGCCCAGGAAGACATGCCAGGAATAGCAATAGCTGCGGCAGTGACATCATCCAGTTCGTCAGGTAAGACGATGCATTGCGATGCTCTCACCTTCGATTGCTCTGCCATGCTTCCAAAAGGAGCTGGAGGCATGACAAAGTAGACGCGGCGACCATCAGTAAGCCGCCCAATGCCATCAATGCCAACAACAAATGGAATATTCCCAGGGGAACTGTAGTGCGTACCTGACGCTCGGCCCCGCGTCACATGGCTGAGCGAGGCAGCAGTGACGGTAATATGATTTTCGCCCTTGGAGGGAGCTGGTTCGGGAAAGTCGCCGTACACGGGCGGTTGACCTGCCGCCAAGACGAGAGCTGCTTTCATGGATATACTCCTGTGCAATGAATTAACGTTTACGATAGATGCGTGTAAAATACACGCATCTATCGTAGCAGGAAGAGGCTAGACATGTCAAGAAAGTCCGTGTATACTACACCCATATGGACCAGAACATTCGCCAATTCTATGACGCCCTCTTTGATCTCATCGGGCTGATCAATCAGCCGCAACGTGATAGCGCTCTGCTTCAAGAAGCGGGCGTCTCTCTTGACCGTGCGTTGTTTCCTTTGCTCGTGCTGATCGGTCGTCGCGACGCTGTTGGCATCATGGAACTGGCAGGTTTGGTCGGGCGTGATCATACGACAGTCAGCCGTCAGGTTGCGACTTTAGACCGTCTGGGTTTGGTGACGCGACATGCAGGAACCAGCGATGGACGCGAACGCAAGGTGGCGGCCACCCAAGAAGGGCTAGCAATAGTGAGTGCCTTGGATGCAGCACGAGAGAGATTGGTGCGACCCATTCTTGCACAATGGGAGGAAGAGGATTGGAAGATCTTCGTCTCGCTCCTCCGTCGATTTGCTGACGACGCGTTAGCGCTTGTGGCAAGTAGAAAAGATGAAATGTTACCTCAATAGCCTCGCCAGGAACAACAGAGAGACTTCCTAATTCTTTGGTACAATCCCGTTGAAGTAGATGTGTCCCAGATACTTTACCAGATCCTCGGGCGGGATTTCCTGGTACATGAGGAGGCGATCATAGCTACGTGGAGCAAAAAGATGAAAAAAGGCCCCCGCCATCACAGCCGTTGGAATAGAGGCATCAAATTCACCAGTAGCCTTGCCATCTTCCAGTAATCGCGTGACTCGGACAGCCAGTGTTTGCCACAGTTCGTAGAAACAGCTCCCTTTTTCGACTAATAAACGCTTCATATCCACTGCATTATAGAGAGATGAGAGGAGTTGTGTATGTTTACTAAAAAGACCTGTATACATAAAGTGTAGAAGCGCTTCAAGCTTCGCGCGCGGGGTTGGCATTGACGCAATCTCGCTATCAATACCTTGTAGAAAGGCATGCATATCACGCTGAAAGATAGCCACTACCAATTCTTCTTTGCCAGGAAAATGCAGATAAATTGTTCCCTTGGCGATACCGACGCGTGCAGCAATTTCGTCCATCGAGGTCTCATAATAGCCTTTTTCCAGAAACACTTCTTCGGCAACAGCTAAAATGAGCGCCTCACGCTCTTGACGCTGTTTTTCCTTCAAAGAAGGAGAAGAATGCGATGATTGCATCACTGCACCTCTCAAACTGAGTAATCTATCTGAAGAGTGTCACAGAAGAGCAACATTTTCCCTCCCGGTTTGAGACACTCTCACCGCATGCCATACTGTTACAGAACCTTTGCGTTTAATGAGTACAAGATAAACTGATGACTTTTCAGTCATAATTTTACGATAAAGTCATGTCTTTGTCAAGGGAGCAAGCATTCCAGCATTCCCCATAGAATAGAACTGGCATTGACAATATCTGTCTGTGCCTGATACCCTACAAGTGCTACGGTGAGTGTAGCTAACTATAGCAAAAGAGATGCTGGGGTGCGCTTTCGACGAGGGTAATATCAAAGAGAGCAGCAGCCCTAAAGATCAAAGGATGACGAAATGCAGAAACATCACGTTATTGCACGTGCAGAACAGCGTATAGAGCCACTGCTTACCGACTTAGAGACTATCGTAAATATCGACTCGGGCACGTACACGAAGGCAGGCGTGGATGGGGTGGGGACCTACTTGCAAAAACGCTTCCACGAATTTGGCTTCTCAACCTATTTTGATCCACAGCCGGAATACGGCAATCACCTGATCGCTATCCACAAGGGCAATGCAGCACATGGGCCACGTATTTTACTTGTCGGACATATGGACACTGTCTTCCCTGAGGGCGAGACACAGCGCCGTCCATTCTCATTGGTACAACAGAACGGCCAGCGTATAGCCAAAGGGCCAGGCGTGCTAGATATGAAATCTGGTTTGTTACTAGGTATGTATGGGCTACATCTGCTCATCGAGAATGCACAGACCAATTATCAGAGCGCAACCTTCGTCTTCAACAGCGACGAGGAAATTGGCTCACTCTCCAGTCGGCCACTGATTTAAGAGCTGGCGCAGCGCTCGGACGCGGTGATCGTGCTAGAGCCTGGGCGCAAGGTCAACACGGTCGTCTCTGCCCGCAAAGGCATTGGTCATTACCGCGTTGAGGTACATGGTCTCGCAGCGCATGCAGGAATCGATCCACAGCATGGACGCAATGCCATTCTGGAACTGGCTCATCAGGTAGTGTCGCTCCAGGCCATTAATGGCACGCTTCCTGGCGTAACCCTCAATGTCGGTATCATTCATGGTGGCGAGCGTACGAATATTGTCCCCGACTTCGCTTATTGTGATATCGACGTACGCGTGAGAGATCAAGAAAGTATACAGGCAGTCGAAGCGGCACTGCATCGCGTCACGACTCACACAGTATTGGATGGAACAACCATTACGTTAAAGGGCGCGATTCGCAGTATGCCTTTTGAACGCACTGAAGGCAGTGCGAAACTGGTGCAGATGGTAAAAGAGGCAGGCAACGAGTTAGGGCTGAACATGATGGATGTCAGCAGCGGAGGAGCCTCGGACGCCAATAGTACAGCATCCTTAGGCATTCCTACCATCGACGGACTCGGTGCGGGCGGCGCTCTCGCACACAATCCCGATGAATATATTGAGCTTGATACCCTCCCGACACGCATCGCGCTACTCGCGGGCCTGGTGGAGAAGATTGGTAATTACTATGAGCGTGGACAGAGGCTATAGGCTTCTTGCGCCAATATTATTCTCCTCCATCTCCACTTTCTCTTCCTTCCCACTGTTAGGGACAATCCCTTGCGGCTGTCCCTGGTGGACTCAAGCGGGATGGGCCGCCGCCAGGGACGCCAAGACCTTTTTCCTTCGCTCCACGCCGCAGATGGGCCACCAAAAAGGTTTGGCTCGGCCCCTACGCGTGGCGAGATTTTGTCTCTGATGGTGACTATTGGAAAGCCCTGTCAAAGGAAGCTCTGCACTATACCCGTATCGTTTGGTATGCTATTATTATGTCATCACTAGAGATTATTTTTCGCGTGGGGTTTTAGTTAGCAAGGGACGCTATTCGTGGCGACTGATACATTCGAGTTGTTCTATTTCCTCTTCATCCCTGTGATTGGGAAGATGCACCGTTCGCAAAGCTCCAGCCTTTGCCTCACAACAGAAAGCCTGTTACAATGTGGACCAATGAAGATGCTGCACTCACCAATGTCGCGAAAGGTATTCGCAAGGTTGTCAACGATTTAAACGGTACAGAAGGCGCTGAAGATGCCGAGGATGGCAAGAAACATGCCAGGAGTGGGGGAGCTGGGAGACGGGACATGGCGCGTACACCGCAAAATATTGATCGCAACTACCTCAAGAAGGTTGTCAGGCAATATTCTATAGAGCTGAAAGACTACCAGCAGGTGGCGAACTACGAGCAAGGCATCCGTAGCGCCTTCCAAAATATGCTCGCCAGCGTGGCAAAGTATTGTGGCTGGTCGTTCGCTCCAGAGATGACGATTGAGAAGATCCGTCCTGATGGCGTGGTGCTGGACGAGTTCCATATTCGTCGTGGCTATTGGGAGGCCAAGGGACCCAATGTGAACTTTGAGGAGGAGATCAGGAAAAAGATCGCCGCCGGTTATCCGCTGACCAATACGCTGTTCGAGAATAGCAAACGAGCGCTGCTGTACCAGGGGAAGCGCAGTACACCCATCGAGTACGATCTCGCAGACCAGAATCGCACCATTGACCTGTTACGGGACTTCTTCACCTATGTTGAGCCGGATATTGTGAACTTTGAGGAGGCGGTTGACGAGTTCAAGGAGCGTATCCCGGAGCATGCTCAGGCGTTGCTCGATATCATCAAGAACGAGCATAAACTCAATCGCAAGTTTCAGGTCGCCTTCACCGCCTTCTCTGAAATCTGCCGCACCTCACTCGATCCCAAAATGAGCGAGGCCAACATCGATGAAATGCTCGCCCAGCATCTGCTGACCGAACGCCTCTTCAGCACGGTCTTCAACAATCCTGACTTCGTGCGCCGCAACGTGATTGCTGCCGAGGTCGAGAAGGTCATTGATGCCCTGTCCAGCCGCTCGTTCAATCGCGCTGATTTCCTCCAGGTGCTGGACCGCTTCTATGTGGCGATAGAAAAAACTGCCAAGGGGCGACAGAGTTGGAGTGAGCGCCAGGAGTTTCTCAACACGGTCTATGAGCGCTTCTTCCAGGGCTTCTCAGTCAAGCAAGCGGACACGCATGGTATTGTCTACACGCCACAGGAGATCGTGGATTTTATGGTGGAGAGCGTGGATGAGGTGCTGAAACGCGAGTTTGGCAAGTCCATCGAGACGCCGGGCGTGAAGATCCTTGATCCCGCCACGGGTACGGGCAACTTCATCGCCAACATCATCCGCCGCATCGACGAGTTCGCGCTGGAGCAGAAGTACAAACACGACCTCTTCTGCAACGAGATCATGCTGCTGCCCTACTACATCGCCTCGCTGAATATCGAGCACGAATACTACGCGAAGATGGGCCAGTATGAGTCGTTCGAGGGCATCTGTTTCGCTGACACGTTGGAGTTAGCCGAGGGGAAGCAGATGGCGCTAGAGATGTTCGTTGAAGAGAATACCGAACGGGTCAAGCGCGAAAAAGAGGCGGATATCATGGTGGTGATTGGTAATCCTCCCTATAATGTAGGTCAGCTAAATGAGAATGATAATAATAAGAACCGCAAATATCCAATTATTGATGCCAGCGTTAGGGAAACATATGTCAAAACGTCTAAAGCATCGAATAGAAATGCGTTATCAGACGTATATGTGAAATTCTTTCGTTGGGCCTCTGATCGTCTAGGAAATCGCGATGGCATCGTTTGCCTGGTTACAAATAACTCTTTTATTGATCAGATAGCTTTTGACGGTATGCGCAAGCATCTCTTACAGGATTTTACTCAGATTTACCATCTTGATTTACATGGCAATGTTCGCAAGAATCCGAAGCTGTCTGGTACTACTCACAATGTATTTGGTATTCAAGTAGGCGTGGGAATTACTATAGCTGTGCGTTCTTCAAAAAACGCTAAGCGAGCTCTTTACTACCATCGCGTACCAGAAAACTGGCGTAAAGCAGAGAAGCTATCATTTCTAACAGAGAGTAAAAGTATAGCAGGCATTGATTGGATAGAGTTACAGCCCGATGAGAGAAATACATGGATTACCGAAGGAATTGATCCTGGGTTCTCTTCGTTTATGCCTTTAGGGACGAAAGAGACAAAAGTACCTCAATGTATAGACGAGCCTGTGATTTTTAGATTATATAGCAATGGTGTAAAAACTAATCGTGATGTCTGGGTTTATAACTTTAATAGGAATAATTTGGTAATTAACATTAAACGCCTTATAGACGCATATAATAGAGAGGTTGATGGATGGGCAAGGAGAGACAAAAGAGATATCACAGTAGATGAGTTCGTCTCCTATGATGACACAGAAGTAAAATGGAGTGAGGGTCTCAAACATAACTTGCAGCGAAGCATCTATGCTAAGTTTGAAGAAACTAAGGTTCGTCAATCTTTGTATCGGCCTTTTTGTAAGCAATGGTTATTTTTCGACCGTATTCTCAATGAACGAGTATACCTGTTTCCTCAAATTTCTCCTACCTCTCAAAATGAGAACATCTCCATTTGTGTTAGTGCAATCGGGAGTAGTAAGCAATTTCACTGTTTAGCTACAAATTGCGTTGTCGATTTGCATCTGACCGGTGACTCACAATGTTTTCCGTTTTACACCTACTCCGAAGATGGCACTAACCGTCGCGAGAACATCACAGATTGGGCCTTGCAGCAGTTTCAAGACAAGTATGGCCCCGAAGTCACCAGGTGGGACATATTTCATTATGTCTACGGCATGCTGCATCATCCGCAGTATCGCCAACTGTACAAAGAGAACCTCAAGCGCGACTTGCCGCATATCCCCTTGCTGCTGAACCAGGAGGGGTTTGAGGCCTGCGTGAGCGTCGGCCAGCAACTGATGGAGCTGCACGTGCACTATGAGCAGGCCCAAGAGTATCCATTGCAGCTCGTTCCCAATAAAGAGATCCCGTACCAGCAGCGTCTACGCGTGGAGAAGATGAAGCTCTCGGCGGACAGGACCTCACTGCTGTATAGCAACGGCTTGACGTTGGATAGTATCCCGCCAGAGTGCTTCGAGTACCGTCTGGGCAATCGTTCGGCGCTGGAATGGGTCATCGACCAGTATCAGGTCTCGACCGATAAGCGTAGCGGCATCGAGAGCGATCCGAACCGCCTGGATGATCCTCAGTACATTCTGCGCCTCATCAAGCAAGTCGTGATGGTGAGCGTGAAGACGGTGGAGCTGGTCAAGGAGCTGGCGGAGGCGGTGACGGCGGAGGATTGGTCGGACGAGTCGGACAAGGGTATTTTGAGCACTAAGACATTGACTGAGCTATAACTGTGCTGGCAAGCTTTGTCACTAGCCCACCAAACTGGATCTGTAGGTACGCAGTCCCATTTCAGATCAATATAAGCACGAGATGTATAACAGGCGAAATGCAAGCCAGCTTGAATGGCGAATACAAGGGAGTCCATTTGTACTATGCAGGGAGATAACCTATTTTGCTTTGTTTCCGCTTCGGCGCACGATTGTGGCTGGACTACACCAGTTCCACGGAATTGGCAAGATTGTCCCTCAGCAGAGACAAGAATGAGCACTAACAAATGGTATACTCATGGATAGTGAGAAGAAAAGTTGAGGAACACTGGTCAAGAGAAAGGTAGCATATATGCCAAATCAAGAAATATCTGATTTCACAAAAATACAAAAGCCAAACGGTTATGAAACAGATGCAGAAATAGCGGCAGAGAGAGTATATGATCGTGTTGACTTTTTAAGAGAGAGAGCTCGCAGAGAAAAAAGTGCAAGCGAAGTCACACAAGACACACAATCGCAGAAAGTTCATACGAAGGGTGCTGAGGACTTCGGCAAGCATGCCCAAGCTTTAGCAGAAGTGGAAGACTTCCATAACAGCGGAGCTTATGAAGTAGGACATCCAAATCACGCATGGTATTTGCAGCTTCTTAGAAATATGCGCACTACGAGGCAAGCTTTAAAAGACTCCAATAGGTGGGACGAGACCTTCTCAAGCAATGGGCCTGTCTATTCATCAGAAACGGGGACTTTTTCAGAGGAATAAGGTACCGCGACTCGAAGCGAGCTTTAAAAATCTACAACTGGTGCGACAGGAGCTTCTCAGAGGCTGTGTGCAAAGGTCTCTCAAGCGGAATGGGTCATCGATCAGTATCAGGTCTCGACGGATAAGCGTAGCGGCATTGAGAGTGATCCCAACCGCCTGGATGATCCTCAGTACATCCTGCGCCTGCTGAAGCAAGTCGTGATGGTCAGTGTGAAGACCGTCGAGTTGGTCAAGGAGCTGGCCGAGGCGGTGACGGCGGAGGATTGGTCGGACGAGTCGGGAGATAGATCTCTTCTATAGCGCTTCTCACTTCAGGGCATTTTGAAAGTCCAACGAGATTGAATCGACATAGTCACATATGAAAGGCAGAGAGATACGGACGCGATAAATCGGGTCCCTCATTACATGCGATGAATCGCTGTAGATATGCATGATCACGTGGAAGGGGAACCTCTACGAACGTGAAACCATCCCCGCAACCGCGATCATCGTCCCGTCCAGCAATTTATTGCTCCAAAAGTAGGGACCCGATTTATCGCGTCCGTTATACCACAAATATATGATCAGATTTATTTCATCCGTTATATACTTTCAATCATGTATCGCTCGATATGGAGGGACGCGATGCTGTGGGTCATGTTCAAGGCCGCCGCTCGCCTCTCCATGAGGTTTCCTCTCTGCTGATGACTTTCAAAATACCCTGCTCTCACTTCGACCAATATTGCCAGGGCAACGTCAACATGATAAGATGCGGCTAACACCATGACATAGCGCAACACATAGACATTGCCTGGCTTTTGGATAGGTATTCAGTAGATACACAGATGGCTCTGGCTAAGAGATGAGTGGCACTTCTGTATACATATGGTTGCGAGAGCACACTGCTGAAGGGATACGAGCAGCACAGTTCAACAATAGGAAAGAGATGCATTTATTATGGCCCTGACAATTGGAATTATCGGTCTCCCCCAGAGCGGGAAAACGACATTGTTTAACGCCCTCACAAAGGCTGGCGCGCCTGTGGGCGGCTACGCAACCAGCACCGTACAGGCAAATGTTGCTGTCGTACAAGTGCCAGATGCGCGCCTCCAGCCACTGGCCGATATCTTCAACCCCAAAAAGGTTACTCCGACGACCGTCGAATTTGTGGACGTGGCAGGCATGGGACAGGCAGTTCAGGCCGGTAAGGAAAAGCAAGGGCTGAGTGCTGAATTCCTGGGACATATTCGCAACGCTGATGCGCTGGCAATTGTATTGCGTACCTTCGCCAACGATAACGTGCCACACATCTACGATAGCATCGATCCTACGCGTGACCTGGATAGCCTTAACGCCGAGTTGACGCTCACTGATCTGGCCTCGGTCGAACGGCGTATCGAGCGTACAACGAAAGCAGCCAAATCTGGCGATAAGAAGTATCAGCAAGAGCTAGAGATCCTGCGCCGTTTTCAAGATGGACTCAACGAATTGAAGCTGGTGAGTGACCTTGAACTATCACAACTGGACCACGCGCTCCTCAAAGAACTCTTTCTACTGACTGTCAAGCCGCGTATGTATGTCTTGAATGTCAGCGAAGATGTGCTTGGAGATGCGAACGCGCTCTTAGCACAGTTGGCAACAACCGAGGATGTGTCAGAAAGCGGTTTGAGTCAGGAGTTGCAAGGCATCGCGCGCGTAGCTCGACGTGCTAGAAACGAGGGCGCAGAGGTTGTTGCTGTGTCAGCACGCCTGGAGGCTGAGCTAGCCGAACTGCCGGAAGATGATGCGCGCGAATACCTGGAAGCGCTTGGCCTGCCGCAGTTGGGAGCCGACCGGGTCATCCAGGTTGGCTATCGCTTACTTAATCTGATTACCTTTCTGACAGCAGGCGAGGATGAGGTACGCGCATGGACCGTCACAAAAGGTGCAAAAGCGCCTGAGGCCGCAGGCAAGATTTACTCGGACATTGAGCGAGGATTTATACGCGCCGAAGTGACCAGCTTCGACGATTTTATGACGAGTGGAGGTTCTTTCGCTGCCGCAACGAAAAAAGGTGTGCTCCGTCTGGAAGGCAAAGAGTATGTTGTGCAGGATGGAGATATCGCCCATTTCCGCTTCAATGTTGGTAAATGACACAACCTCACCGAATATATGGAGAAAATGTCAGAGAAACATGCAATTACTCGTATTGCTTGATTAATTTATCGACCAGGCTACCTATCTCATGCCACACGTGATGCTGATAATCCAGCATGCGTGACTGGTTCAGGTCAAAATCGCGATTAGAAGCATCTTTCTTTGCATTTTCTGCAAATTTCTGTGAGAGCGCTAGCGTCTTCTCACCGCGACCATGCAAGTAAACTTCTAGCTCATGCAAATCTTTGAGCAACGTAGCCAACTTCTCTTCAGCATTGGGCATAACGTCAGTTCCCCCTCATCTCTAGTATGTTTATCTATCCTCACCATTGCCACTGGTAGCACACATTACGCTTCATTCAGCTTGAGCGCATCCGCAAAACGATTGAAGAAAGGGATACGCGGCATATATCTTCTCTCCTCATAAATTATTGATAATATGCGATGTTTGTTCTCTGTAGAAGAACAATGCTCCCTCATTATCTTTCCCGCTTTTCCCCCAATTTCTTCTTCCCCTGTTTTTTCCCTTGCCATCCGCTTGTCTCTTGTTGTACACTATCTTCAGATTGCGCGTGATGAGCCACAAAGGAGACCATTGCCGATGCCTAGGAGATCTACTAGACTTACCATGAGGGAAACTCTGGAGCACTGACGCAGCCCGCACAGACAACCTCGACCTCCCTGCGGGCCATTCCGACAATGTCTTAGCATGGCGGAACGACAACACCTCCGACCGGCGAGCTATGCAAGGCCCCTCTCCCTCTGCGGGCCGTTCTCGCACCTCCATCAATGACGTTCTCCGAAACCCCAGCCAGTTTACTTCCACCTCAGGAGATCAGCCCTCCTCTGATGTCTCTCTTCTTGCCCCTCAACCACAACGTCCCACTGGCGGCATCCACTACCGTTTCTACGAGAACCGTGTAGAGCAAGCCCCATACAATGGGGACCAACCTCCTGCCGCACCCCTAAACCTTCCCCTCCGATTAGTAAGTCCTCCTAGTGGAAATATCTACGACAAACACTACCTAAAGACTCACGCACTGTTTGCAAACCAGCTCCAAGAGATAAGAGGACCAGAGAAGAAGGCACCAGCCACACGCCACATCAAGCAGGTAGAGAATCATGGAGCAAACACCCATGGCCTCACAAATAAGACTCCAAATGCATCAGAACGCAACGCACAGTATAAGCAGAGCAAGGGAAAAGTCAACGATGCTACTAGTAAAAAGATGAAGAGCACAGAGACACAAGAAATGCGTGACTATCTGCAACAAACGTATGGGATAGAGGTCCCATTGAAAGAAAAAGGGAGAGTACCCTACCGCCTTCAGTCCGCTGCATCAGTACTTATGGTGGCAAAGGAGATGGACCCTGACCTCGATGTGGATGCTGTGAGAAGGGCATTAGGTATATCCTCATCCTCTCAAGCTGTGCAAAGCCCTGATGCCCCACTCCCTGGCATCCACTACCATTTCTACGAGAACCGTGTAGAGCAAGCCCCATACGATAGGGACCAACCTCCTGCCGCACCCCTAGACCTTCCCCTCCGATTAGCAAGTCCTCCTAGTGGCAATATCTATGATAAACACTACCCAAAGGCTCACCCAGAGTTTGCAAACCAACTCAAAGAGATAAGAGGACCAGAGAAGAAGGCACCAGCCGCACGCCACATCATGCATGCAGAGAATCATGGAGCAAACACCCATGGCCTCACAAATGAGACTCCAAATGCATTAAAACGCAAAGCACAGTATAGGCAGATGATCAGTAAACAACACAGTAATAATACTAATGACAAAGTGAGACGCACAGAGACACGCACAGAGACAAAAAAAATGCGTGACTATCTGCAACAAACGTATGGGATAGAAGTCCAATTGAACGAAAAAGGGAGAGTACCCTACCGCCTTCAGTCCGCTGAAGCAGTACTTATGGTGGCAAAGGAGATGCAGTCCGACCTCGATGTGGGTGCTGTGAGAAAGGCATTAGGTATATCCTCATCTGAACATAAGGATAAGAATAAGAAGAGGAGAAAGCCTGAGAGCAACACTATCCCCTCCGATGAACATAAGAATAAGAAGAGAAAGCCTGAGAGCAACACTATCCCCTCCGATGTCAGACATCCCGGCAACTCCGACACAGAGAACCCGACAGGCTCCGTGGCCGACTCCCTTTCCTCTAGCCATCTCGACAGTTCCCCCTACTCCCAGAGCGACTTCCCTAGCCCTCTCGGCAACCCCGACACAGAGAACCCGACAGGCTCCGTGGCCGACTCCCTTTCCTCTAGCCATCTCGACAGTTCCCTCTACTCCTCGAGCCACTTCTCTAGCCCTTCCGGCAACCCCGACACAGAGAACCCGACAGGCTCTGTGGCCCGACTCCCCTTCCTCTAGCCATCTCGACAGTTCCCTCCACTCCCTGAGCGACTTCCCTAGCCCTCCCGGCAACCTCGACATTGAGAACCCCGTGAGCTACTTCTCCACCTTTAGCGATCTCAACGCCCCCAACTCACAGGGCAATATAACTGCCATGTCTGGCTTCTCCCCTACCAGCCTTCTCCACGGCTCCGACGCCGAGGACGATACAGACCGCATGAGTCACTTTCCCGATCTGAGTGACTTCATCCCCTTCGTGCCTGACGACCTGGAGAAATAACTTCTCTGCCACAAAGGCTGGCGCGCCAGTGGGTGGCTACGCAACCAGCACCGTACAGGCAAATGTTGCTGTCGTACAAGTGCCAGATGCACGCCTCCAGCCACTGGCCGATATCTTCAACCCCAAAAAGGTTACGCCGACGACTGTCGAATTTGTGGACGTGGCAGGTATGGGACAGGCAGCCCAGGCCGGTAAGGAAAAACAAGGGCTAAGCGCCAAATTCCTGGGACATATCCGCAACGCTGACGCGCTAGCAATTGTATTGCGTACCTTTGCCAATGATAACGTGCCGCACATCTACAATAGCATCGATCCTACGCGTGACCTGGATGGCCTTAAGGCAAAGAGTATGTCGTGCAGGATGGAGATATCGCCCATTTTCGCTTTAATGTTGGTAAATGACACAACCTCGCCGAATATATGGAGAACATGCCAGAGAAACATGCGCCTATTCGTATTGCTTGATTAACTTATCAACCAAGCTACCTATCTCATGCC
Source organism: uncultured Chloroflexia bacterium (assembly GCA_963802635.1). Classification (GTDB taxonomy): domain Bacteria; phylum Chloroflexota; class Ktedonobacteria; order Ktedonobacterales; family Ktedonobacteraceae; genus CAVTLG01. Next base: position 1,106,051 of record CAWDJJ010000003.1, read on the forward strand.
ATACGTGATGCTGATAATCCAGCATACGCGACTGATTCAGGTCAAAATCGCGATTAGAAGCATCTTTCTTTGCATTTTCTGTGAATCTCTGTGAGAGCGCGAGTGTCTTCTCACCACGACCATGCAAGTAAACTTCTAGTTCGTGCAAATCTTTGAGCAACGTAGCCAGCTTCTCCTCAGCGTTGGGCATAACGTCAATTCCCCTTTATCTCTAGTACCCATATACGTTCAGAAATGCACATTTCTCATCTGAACGCAAGGCAGGATAGCTTGTTGGGTGGGCATCCTGTTTTTGCAAACGGGTAGGGGCGGCGCTTGCCTCCGCCCCACAGGCCGTCCCAGGCACATCCAGGGCGCACGCGAGGAGCGCCCCTACCCGTTTGCTCCTGCCTCTGCTCAACCGGTCAGGTGCTCCAGCACAAAAAAACGACGGACATCCTAGCATGTTTGTCTATCCTCGCCATTGCCATTGGCAGCACACATTACGCTTCATTCAGCTTGAGTGCATCCGCAAAGCGATTGAAGAAATTGAACAGACCAATAACCGTTGTGATCTCTACTAACTCACCATCGTCAAATTGCGCCTGCAACTCGTCCCAGAGGTCCTCGCCCACGTCCTGGGCGCTGGTGGTCATAATTTCGGCGTAGCGCAGCGCCACCAACTCGCGATCAGTGAAGAGATGGCGGTGTTCATCAATGTGATAGAGCGCATCCAGTAGCGCTTCACTGACCCCCATCTGCCTTGCCAAGGCAGTATGAGCAGCCATTCAGTAGTAGCAGTGGTTCACCTGCGAAACACGGATCGCCAGCAACTCTTTCAGCTTTGGCTCAACCGTCCCGCCACGCATAGCAGCCTCTAACAGCTCCATCGTATGCTGCATAAGTGCTGGGCGATGCCCTAGCGTCCGAAAGAGCGTCGACATTGTCGCGAAACTCGCGCTATCGACAGCCGGTAACTGCACCGAATTGTCGGGAGGGATACGCGGCATATCTCTATCTCCTCAATAACTTATTGGTGATATGCGATGTTTGTTCTCTGTGGGAGAACAATGCTCCTCACTATTATAGCAGACGCTGAACAGTGCGCCATCAAGCCCTTGTCGTGGAAACCGAGCTATTCGGAGAGTCTCAGATCAGACACGCCATCGCTGAGACTCTCTGAACACGCCAGAGGGGGCGTGACAAGGAATGAGGGTAGAGAATGACCGCATGGAACTCGATGAAATACCCTCCCCAAAAAAGAGACGCTCGGAAACGCTTGCATAAAGCGGATTCTCATGCTATGCTACAACGGTAGCTCTTTAAAGGGATATATGCCTGCTTGCAGGTTTGTAACGAATTTACCCCAATAAACCCATCTGCCGCTGCAAGACTTTAAAGGGACTTATGCCTGCCAGCAGGTTTGTAACGGCCATCTGAAGCAGTAGGGGCAGAAGCAAAAGCACATCCTTTAAAGGGGAAAAAGCCTGCCAGCAGGTTTGTAACAGATGTGGCACGAGAGCAGCATCACGTTGCCAGTCAAAAAGGTGGTGGTCCTGCCAGCAGGTTTGTAACAGCCCAGAAGGAAACGCTGTCGTATAATTTGGCGACTTTAAAGGGAGTAATGCCTGCCAGCAGGTTTGTAACATAATGGGGAACTCAGACAGCGCCGAGCTTAGCGCCGTCTTTAAAGGGGAAAATGCCTGCTTGCAGGTTTGTAACTCTCCGCCGACCAAAACCTCAACGAGAATCTTCTTAGGCATGGTTCAAAATGAGGTTGAACCACTGTGACAATTGGCGAAAAAGTTGCCAAAAGAATCCCTGAGAGATACGGTGTAAAAACCAAAACGAACACCACTTTCAGGGAGGAAACATGAAGCATTGTAGCACAGTGGACCAGCGAGTGCAGTGGGTCAGTCAATTGCTGGTAGATACGCGACCACATGGGTTGGTAAGTGAGTTGAGTCACACGAATCAGGTCTCGCGTCAGACCTTGTATCGCTGGAAAGAGAAAGGAGAGCAAGCCTTGCAAGCGGCCTTGGAAGACAAACGCATCACCGCCAAACCAAGCATCCCAATCCATCTTCTGGTTTTGACGCTGTTGATCGAAACGCATGCGAGTTATCGGAACATCCAAGCCAACCTGAAGAAACTGCATGGCATCCACATCAGTTTGGGGAGCATTAGCAGTGTGATCCAGGAAGCAGGGCAACGTGCTCAAAAGTGGTTGAGTCAGCAACAAGCACAGACGCCGCGTGCATTGGCACTGGACGAGCAATACAGTAGTCAAAGAGGAAAAGCCTATCTCAATGTGATTGATGTGCACAGTGGGCAAGTCTGGGCCACCGTGCCGCCAGTCGCAGTGGATGGAGAAAGCTGGACCTTGGTCTGGTGGTATTTGCAGGAACAAGGACTCAAGAGCGACTGCACCGTGAGTGATGGAGGAAGTGCGATCCACGAGGCATTGAGCCAGGTTCACTGCTTGGAGAGCCACCAACGTGATGTCTGGCATGTGTTCCAACTTGCCTCTCAAGTTCAGGGACGACTGGACCGAGTCCCTCAAACAGGCCCAGGACCGTCTGCCTGTGATCCAGCGACAAGCCCAACGAGTGGCCCAGGGCCAAAAAGTCCGAGGAAGGGCTCCAAAAGCCGATGTAGCCGAGCATCAGGCGCTGATTGAGCGGATGAACTACCTCACTTCGGGGGTTCGTTATTTGTTGAAGGAACTGCACACCCTTTTGGAGGTTGTCGTGCTCAGTGCCGCTCCGCAAGCAGGCATTCTCACCAGTCAGGTTCGTCACGCTGAAATCGAAACCGTGCTGGTTCTGCTGGAAGAGCTTGAAACGCAGGTATCTCCAGCTTTGCAGAAGGAAATCCAAACGCTCAGCAAACATCTCCGTTTGGCACTTGGGCCTATTCTGCTGTTTGCACGGAAACTTGACGAGGTGCAACGGCTGGCATGTGAGCAACTGGGATCGCAAGCTGTCCATCTGTTGGCATGGGCATGGCTGCGTCGTGGCGTGCTTGATCTGACGACCACTGATCTGGTGAAAAGTGTTGAACCAGCCTGGCAAGCGGTGGCGCAGCAATTGTTCTCTGCCTGGGATCTCGCTGTTCGTGCCAGCAGTGTGGTTGAAAACTGGCACAGTATTGTTCGCCCGCATCTGGCTGTACATCGCACCCTTTCTGCTGGGATGCTGGCTTTGTTGGCAGTTTGGCATAATCATCATGTGGCTCCACGAGGGCCTCATCTTGGTTTCTCTCCTGTCCAACGGACCGAACCTATCCTGCCGAAGATGGATTGGCTCACCGCTCTGGGCTACCAAGCCCTGGCTGCTTGATCGTTCAATCTGTCACATTCATTTGAACCATGCCTTAGCGTTTAAAGGGACTTATGCCTGCCAGCAGGTTTGTAACTTTGGATTATCCATCCTCTTCAAAAGCTCCTTCAGACTTTAAAGGGGAATATGCCTGCCAGCAGGTTTGTAACCTAAGATTGACTCTACGGATGCCGATTTTTGTTATCGCTTTAAAGGGACTTATGCTTGCCAGCAGGTTTGTAACGATCAATAGTCATTTGCGTGAATGGATAGGTTGTACTTTAAAGGGGAATATGCCTGCCAGCAGGTTTGAAATAGTAATGTTCGAGAAGAAAGCTAAGACATTGAAGGATGCTCCAATGGGCATCGCCGTCAGGTCCTGGTTGAAGATGGCCCAGTTGTGACCCGTGTACCACACTCCTATCGCATGATTGTCATACACCCCTCCCACATCACCAGGATTCCAATTCGGCGTTGCAAAGACGATTGCATTCGGATTGCTATTCGTGACATAACTATTCAGGTTAGTCCAGTTATTTACACTATTGGCACCAGTCGCAGTCTGGACAAAAGCCTTTCGGGTTGCATGGGGAAAGACAAGTACATTAAAGGATGCGCCTGGCGGGATTGGCGTCAGGTCCTGGTTGAAGATGGCCCAGTTACGACCCGTATACCACACCCCTATCGCGTGATTGTCATATACCCCTCCCACACCACCAGGGTTCCAGTTCGGTGTTACCAGGACGGTTACATTCGGATTACCATTCGTGATACTGTTGCTCAAATTGGTCCAGTTACCTACACTATTGGCGACTGTTACGGTCTGGACAAAAGTCTGCGGGACCGCATAAGGGAAAACAAGTACATTAAAAGATGCGCCTGGCGGAATTGGCGTCAAATCCTGGTTGAAGATGGCCCAGTTGTGGCCCGTATACCACACCCCTAGCGCGTGATTGTCATACACTCCTCCCACTCCGCTAGGATTCCAATTCGGCGTTGCAAAGACCGTTGCATTTGGATTACCATCCGTGGCATAGCCACTCAGGTTAGTCCAATTAGCGACACTATTGGCCGCAGTGGCTGTATGCACGTAGGCGATTTCCACCGTGTTTCTGGCTGTAGCTGCAGCAAAAGAGACACGATGTCCTGCTTTCAGGTTGACGAAACATAAGCCTATCAGTAGAACAAAGCTTAATGAACTCAATGTAATAAGTTTGACAAGCGTCTTTTGCAGGTGCGTTTTCCCTACTTTTTCCATATCTGTAAATTCTCTCCTTATTGGAGGTATCATATCTTTTACCTCCTTTCTTCTTAGTATAAGAAAACTATAAAATTGTCCACTATAATTATATAGTTTTATATATATAATATTAAAAATAAAATAAATTGCTAACTATGCAGGTCAGCGAGAGTAGCAAGTCGCGTAGGGACAACCGCCTGACAATGAATGGTACACAACTTTCTCGGTCATCACGGCGAAATCTGAGGCAGTTTGAGGCTGGAAAAAGACAACGTATTGCAAGAAGAGGAGTAAAACGGGTGTAATGATGATCTTTTCCAAAAAATGTTTGTATTACCCAATGAGCAATAAAGGTATGATTTGCACGACAGGCGCGATAAATCTGGCCCCTACACACACGCGATAAATCGCCGTGCGTCGATCCTTTCCGGCAAATGTATGCCCGAAAGAAAAAAGGCAATTCATTGCCAGAGAGGTAGGGGCCAGATTTATCGCGCCCGTTTTGCCCGAATATCCCGAAAGATGCGGGTCATTGTCAGGACCGCCGCCAGGGACGTAAAGACCTTTCTCTCCCGTTTCAACGTCACAGACCAACAGCGAAAAAAGGTCTTCGCTCGGCCCCTACGCGAGGTTACACCAGACCTGAATAGTTACGCCGTGTCATCAAAAGATGTGGGTCATTGTCAGGACCGCCGCCAGGGACGTAAAGACCTTTCTCTCCCGTTTCAACGTCACAGACCAACAGCGAAAAAAGGTCTTCGCTCGGCCCCTACGCGAGGTTACACCAGACCTGAATAGTTACGCCGTGTCATCATATGCCTACTCCATTGAATTGACAGCGCTACTGGCTCATGTTTACAATGGAGTAGCGAGTTATAAAGGAGTATTCTATTGACGGTACATACAACAGATAGTAACCAGGAAGCACAGATCATTGCTACCACTCGTATCGGCATCATCGGAGGCGGTCAGCTTGGGCTTATGCTCAGCGAAGCCGCGCGCACGATGGGCTATGCAGCAGTCACCGTGCTTGATCCTACGCCACACAGTCCAGCCGCCAGCGTAGCAGACCAGATCGTTGGTAGTTTGAAAGATCCTGCAGCACTACGTCAGCTAGCCGCATGTTCTGATATTCTCACTTACGAGATTGAACATATCAATACACAGGCACTCCAGACGCTACAAGCTACAGGCGCAAAGATCTATCCTTCACCTGAGCTACTCAGCACCATTCAGAATAAATATCAGCAGAAAGAGTTTCTCGCGCAGCATGGTATAGCAGTTGCTCCCTCACTATCAATCGCTCAACCTGCTGATATCGAGCAGGCGGTACAAAACTGGGGCTATCCACTTGTATTGAAGGCTAAAACAGATGCTTACGATGGTCGTGGCAATGCACGTATTAATCGGAAGCAAGATATCGCAGAGGCTCTGGCGAAACTGGGTGATCGTGAGCTGTATGTAGAACGATGTCTGGATCTCGACAAAGAATTAGGCATTATGATCGCTCGCAACGAGCACGGCGAACTGGTAAACTATCCGGTAGTCGAGATGATCCATGCCCGCGACATCTGTCAGACAGTGATCGCGCCTGCTGCCATCCCGCTTGAACGCCTGCAAGAGGCTCAGCAGATTGCGCGTCGGAGCATTGAGGTACTCAATGGGGTCGGTATCTTCGGCGTAGAGATGTTTCTGGATAAAGCAGGCAACATCTGGCTCAACGAAATCGCACCACGTCCGCACAATCTCGGACACTACACTATTGAAGCTTGCCAGACTTCACAATATACGCAACTGCTACGCGCCATTACAAACTTGCCGCTCACATCCACAGCCATGCGCTACCCGGTAGCGGTGATGGAAAACATCCTCGGTACATGCAATGGGCCAGCCGAACCCCGCTGGTCAAGAGATTTCGATCCAGCCCATATCTTCGTGCACCTGTATGGGAAACGTGAGACCAGGATTGATCGCAAAATGGGCCATATCACCGTTGTTGGTGAAGATCTTACCAGCGTCTATGCACAAGCAAAGGAGGCGAGGGCCGCGCTCTCGATGTAATAGCCAGCATGTCAACAGATGAAAAAGCACTCCGTACAGCATTAACACAGGAGCATGGTATCCTCGTCTCAGCCGAAGGCATCGGTGAGGCGGCCAGGGGACTACCCAAAGTACTCATCACAATGGGTAGCGATTCAGATCTGCCCCTCATGATGAAGGCCATAGATACACTCAGATACGAATTCGGCATTCCCTGCCTGGTACAGATCAACTCAGTGCATCGCGACTTACGTACCGTTGTGCAGCACATAGACCATCTGCCAGACTCTGTACAAGTCGTTATCGCCTGCGCGGGCGGAGCTGCGCATCTGCCTGGTAATATCGCTGACTTACGAGCAGATTTACCAGTTATTGGCGTGCCGCGCGACCTGGGAGCACTCAAAGGTATTGACGCGTTGCTCTCTATGGTTCAGATGCCAGAGGGAGCGCCCGTTGCTGTCATGGCAATAGGCGAAGCTGGCGCAGTCAACGCGGCTATCCACGCAGCTAAAGAGCTGGCTATCGCGGATGCACGCATCAAAGAGCGTCTGCTAACGTATGCCGAAAAACGCAAGGCACGTGTATATGGACAGAATGCAGCACTAGAACAAAAGCTTGTCAATTATGCGAAAAAATCCTGAATACTAATATCGCCATATCTTCATTTCCTGATAGGCGACATTGGTAGGAACGCCATCGCTCCGTGCTACCAACGCCACTGCACCCTGGGTAGCTAACGGGACATTATTGACAGTGAGAATAGGCTGCAAATTCACATAAAATGTGAGCGACTTGTTGTTGACCGCTACCGCGAGTAAATTTGAGGTACCTGATCCTGTCCCTTTGTTAATCGCAGCGCTTTGCCCTTCGCCGTTCGAAAGTAGCACATTGTTTACACCAATTTCGTATCGACCCGATTGATCGACATAGAAAAAACAGAATGACTTGCCACTTATGCCAAATGCGACGCCACCAACATCACCATCGATAATGGTCATCTGCACCTGCAACACAAAGTTCGTACCGGTAGAAATCGTACCCTGTGGACCAGAAGTTTGACAAAAATTGGCTGTATTACGGCTTGAGATCATTTGCGCGTGATAAAATTGATCCGTTGTCGTTGTGCCAAAGTAACAGGATTGATCGCTTGTGGGGTCCTGTACCTTCCATTGTCCCGTGTCAGATCCATTAATCAAATCATTGAAAATCAGGCTCACAGCAGCAGTAGTTGTTACATTATACTGCTGAGGGATCAGTTGTGCACTGGCCGCATCTTGTAATGCCTTCGTCTGTTTGGTGGTCATTGTCGCTTGCGCAATGGCTGTTGCTCTTGCAATAGCATTAGTATGCGCGCTGGCCGTTGCGGCAATATGTTCATTGGTCGTAGCAATGAGCGCCATATTCCCATACCCATTACTAATAACGGCTCCTTTTAGTGTGCTACAAAGCATACAATTGCCAAAAATGACGACCAATAGCAATATGCTGAAAGCAACGGCGGTGCCGGGAGGGATATGTTTGGTGAAATAGCGCGGCATATTTTGCAGACCAAACTTCTCCTCCTCCTCATCTGGTTCTAGGGCACTCATGACTTTCCGGTCAAGCGCCTGCATCTGTTGCCCTAGCTCCATCGGCTGCGCTTGTAGAGCCTGAATGTTTTCGGAGAGATGCTCGAGTTGTTCTATGAGCCGATGGTTCTCGTTAGGATCAGGCCGAACAGCAAGCGTCACAACGAGTTGTCCACGTGGACCACCAAATTGCGAGGACTGTCCTGCATTCGGAATACGCAAGACCTGGCCTGCATCTACATTCGACGGAACGTTGACCGTTACCACGCGTTTATCGGCCAGAGCCAGAGGGTAGGAAACGCCAGACAGCGCTTCCGCTTCACTAATTCCCAACATCACATAAACATTCTCGCCATGCTCTCCCTGGCGCATCGCAGACTCAAATGCTTCGGCAAATTCGGCAATTGATGCATAGCGAGCATGTGGATCTATCAAAAGCGAACGTTGAAGCACCTGACGCACTGCTGGAGAGAGGTTAGCAACTTGCTCTTCAGGTGAGAACAACGCAGGAGCACCCCGATCACCCTTATCCAGTGTATAGGCATGACCCGTAAGCAACTCATAGACCAGCGCGGCTAGCTCATACTGATCACTGGCTGCTACAGGTTGCCCTTTCAACAGTTCTGGTGCTAACGTATAAGATGCCTCCCGACCATTCGCAAGTTTGGGAGGAAGAGCAGTGAAACGAGCAATACTAAAGTCGGACAGCTCCAAAAGCGGAAAATGCTTTTCCTCTGTTTTATAACGCAGCAAAAAATTTGTCTGCTTGATACCCAGGTGAAGCACATTTTTATCATGCGCGTACTGCAAACTCTCTGCCACCTGACTCACAAATTGTCGTATATGCTGTGACCCAAGCTGTGTCGAAAGACTTTTTTGCTGCTGCCAGTAGTTACTCAACCAGACGTCAAGCGAGCGTTCTGTGGCTAATGGCATCACGATATACGCATAACCGTATTCCCGTTCCCCTTGCCCGTTCGTCATCTCCCCAAAATCGAGCACGGGCAAGATGTGCGGATGGTCCAACGCAGCAACCTCTTCCATAATGCTTTTGAAATGCTGGAGGCGTTGTTGCTTTTCTTCTTGCCCTTGATCCAGGCGCAAAAGTTTGAGCGCTACAGGCTTTGCCGTATGCATGTCAATGGCTTGATAGACTGACTTGTTCTCACCGCGATGAAGGAAATGTAGCAAGCGATAACGGTCAATAGTTGGTTTATTAGCTGCATCCTTTGGCGATTTATGAAGCATGGCCCCACCTAAACATTATCTATATATATTCCGTTGGCGATTTATGAAGCATGGCCCCATCTCAATACTGTCTGTGTGTATTCCGTCAAGAGATGGCTTAAAAGTAAAATCTTCCTTCCACAGCCTGACGAGATGTAGCCGAGCATAGGCTTAAGCCTGGATAGTCTAACCATCCCATATTACGAAAACTAAGTATAAATGCCACCCTAGCATGAGAAAAGAGATAAATAGGGACAGTTTTAATGTTTCTTTTATGTGTGCCTCCAGAGAGAGGTGAGTCGGCCCAATTAGCTCTTGAAGCAGGAAGTAGGCACTGGATTTATGCTATCATAGCAATATGTAGAAAGAAGCGCAAAGGAAGGGGTTTGTATATGACAACGATATCGGAGCAATGCACGGTGGTAACTCTTGCAGATTGGGTAGCAGGACCAAAACAAGGATACTGGACTTACAATCACTATGCAGCCCTACCAAATGATGGGCAGCGCTATGAGATTGTGGAGGGGGTATTGTTTATGACGCCTGCGCCGGGTATATTCCACCAGAAAGTCGCACAAAAACTTTTCAGATATTTAGCGGTTCAGATTGAGGATGCTGGTTTAGGACAGGTGTTTATAGCTCCTGTTGATGTCGAGTTGGCACCAAACATGGTAGTACAGCCGGACGTGATCGTAATCCTGAACGTGAGCTGCAGCAAAATTATTCCTTCGCGCATCATAGGAGCGCCTGATCTGGTAATTGAAGTTTCTTCACCTTCTACCGTGGGATTTGATCGACGCGAGAAGCAGGATGCCTATGCGCGTGCAGGAATCTCTGAATACTGGATCGCTGATCCTATTGCTCATACCATTGAGGTATTCTTTCTGGAAGGTAGCGCGTATCATTCACAGGGCTTCTTCACCGAGCAGGCCCGGTTAGTTTCGACCGTGGTACCAGCAATGGCCGAAATAGCGGTTGAGAAGTTCTTTGCATAACATATTGTTTTATGTGAAAAATGCATAAATACATTTTATGATATTGTTATTACGTAGTGAGAGGCACAGAGGAAGGGAGGCTAGAATGACAGCCAATGGGGCACGCATGACAGTAACGCCTGCAAACTGGGTGACAGGACCTACACAGGGACATTGGACCTACAATCATTATGCAGCCTTAGCAGACGATGGGCAACGCTACGAGATTGTAGATGGAGTTCTCTATATGGCCCCATCCCCTTCCGCGTCTCATCAACAAACTGCGGGCTGGCTCTTTCACTATTTGCTCGTCCACGTCCAAATTGCAAACCAGGGACGCGTATATATGGCCCCTTTTGACGTTGAATTAAGCAAGCACAACGTGGTACAGCCAGACGTGATCGTGGTCCTGAATGCCAGACTTGCCAGGATTCGGCCATCCCGCATAGTAGGAGCACCTGATCTGGTTGTTGAAGTCTCTTCTCCTGCTACAGTCGGATATGATCGGCATGAAAAGCAGGATGCTTATGCTCATGCAGGCGTAAAAGAGTATTGGATTGCTGATCCGCTTGCTCATAGCATTGAAGTGTTTTTACTAGAGGGTAACGTGTATTATTCCCAGGGAGTTTTTACCAGGCAGGCCCGGTTAGTTTCGACCGTGGTACCAACGATAGCTGAAGTGCCGGTTGAGAAGTTCTTTGTGTAGCAATAAGCGAAGGTAGATTGATCCAATGGCGCAACTACGGCGTTTACAGCCGCATTCACAAGAGGAAATTTTCGCCTCTTATGAGTGGCACAATAAACATAACTTGCTCAATCTGATAACGGCTGAACGTTGCGATTATATTGAGTCTCGTGTAGAACGCATTTTTGGCAGAGGAGCACTACTTCAGCAAGATATATTGGAGGTAGGCTGTGGAGGTGGCTTGATCTGTGAAGGTCTGGCACGGCGTGGCGCAATTACTGTCGGCGTCGATCCCTCTAGCATGGCGCTGGCCGATGCCCGTACGCATATTCAACGCAGTAGCCTGGGACAAAACGTTCATTTCGATCACGCCTACGCGGAGTCGTTACCCTATGGAGATGGCAGTTTTTCGGTCATAGTGTGCCTGGATGTTCTGGAGCATGTGCAGGATGTAGCAGCTACAATACAAGAGATTGCGCGGGTGCTAGCTCCAGGCGGAATCTTTGTCTTCGATACGATCAATCGCACGCTGCTAGCACGCCTGGCTTTGATCTGGATCGGCGAGCGTTTCTTCCGCAAAGGTGGTCTGGTACCAGGATTGCATGACTACCATGCGTTTATCAAACCCTCCGAATTGAAAACACTATTGATACACAATGATCTGCAGATCTGTGAAATGACGGGCTTCATGCCCCGCATCACCCATGGTCGACTCTCGCTGGGTCCCGGCTGGTTTAAGGGCGTCTCCTACGTGGGCTACGCGACAAAAGAGCGCTAAAAACTATCGCTCCGCTCCTCTATTCATAATTCCAACCAGAATTGCTTGTCCTCTTTTGACATTGTGCTACGTGTAATCGCTTCGGCAAAACTTTGAGCCTGTGGTCCTTGCTTCTGCTGGCGAGCTGCAGCATGCGTCTTACGCCAGTTAAGAGTTACGGCTGGCTGACTGTTATTTAACAGAGTGCTGAATTGCTCACTGCTCACTTGAAAGAATTGGGCCAGGCGTTCCAGTTGACGTCGCTGTAGACTAGCGAACTCAATGGCTCCCGTTTCAAACTTATTCCAGACATCGACACTCAGGCGCAATCCCCGTGCTACATCGACTTTGCCCAGGCCACGGCTTTTACGCAGTTCACTTAAACGAGCAAAGGCCAACTGTGGCTCAGGAGCAAAAACGCGATCCAGCGCTGACTGATAGGCACGTTGAGTTAATGGCAACAAAGATGCATCCAGTTCTACACGCACATCTCCACCAGTAGCATGATACGCGGCGATAAAGTCAGTCAACGCCTCCAATTCACCCGGATGGTCCTGCAAGAGACGGGTTTGTGCCTGGATATCTCCAGCTTCCCTGGCAGCTAACCAGGCCATCTTCAATTGCTGCAATTCAGATGTATTCATAAGTGTACGCCTTTCTGTCCTTTCAGCTATTACTGCTTATGGACCATGGAAGCAGGTGAATCATGCTGTTCTTGCATGATGCAATCGCGTAAATAACGGCGAGCGCGCTCATAGCGCAGTCGTACTGTACGCTCGGTACGCTTGCACACAACTGCGATGTCATCCCATTTCATCCCCTGAATAGAGCGCAGAACCATGATCATGCGATCTAAAGGATCGTTAAGATAGGCCAGAATACGCTGACTTTCATCCTCGGCATGCAATTCCGCGTACTGGTCGTGCGGGTCGGCTACATCCGATGCAGGCAGTCCCTCGTCGTCCGCAGGTGCAGGCCGCAGAGGTTCGACTAATGAGCGTGGCACATGCTGAGGACGCCCGGCTGGACGCCCCTCGTTATCGCGCCGGTAATACAAGCCCTCCTGACGCAAGACGCGATTGAACTCGTCGGCACACAGGCAGCGTAAATAGTGAATAAAGTTCTGTGTCATAAATATTTCATCAGGATTCTGGACCTCGCGCAACAAGTGCTCAGCCATATTGGCAATAGCCTCCTCGCGCAACTCTGGCCGGTGTTGCAATCCCTGGGTATGACGCTGAAACAGCGGCGCACAGCGCTGTAACAATACCTCACTGAGACGACGGACACCACTCATATCGCCCTGTACCCGTAACTCTCGTATAGTTGTGATCAACTCGCGCTCTGCTATCTCATAACGCCCCTCTGCGGTGCGACGGCGCAATTGCTCATCAAGCATAGGATCACTTAGATTGATCATACAGTCCCCCAAAAGTAGTACTGCCTTCCGGTGGTTTCTTGTTTGTGACTCATATTGCCTTACATTCAGATGAGAAATATGCTGCAGCATATTTCTAGCAACGAGAGTTGCGTTTCTGAATGCCTATGGGTATCACATAGACTCTATTCCAATTGTCAAAAAAAAAGCGGAAATATGTTTCCTATCATCTAGGATAGCAGAAAATGTAGGAACGGGAAAGCACTGAAATTTGCTATCTCCTGTTTTTCAGCATCACACCAGATATCTAATAGCCCCGCTCTTTATTGACAGCATTGTAGAGGGGTTCACCTGCCAGGTAACGCTGCAGGTTTTCCTCGAAGATCATGAAAGAGCGCTCTGGATAACGTGCCGTACCGCCAGAAATATGAGGGCTGATCATCACATTCGGCAACTGCCACAATGGGTGATCAGGTGGCAATGGCTCTGGATCATGCACATCCAACGCAGCTCCAGCAATGCACTTTTCCTGTAATGCCTGAATTAAGTCCTGCTCATTGCATACTTCACCCCGCGCGATATTGATCAGAAATGCATCTGGCTTCATAGCGCTGAATGCTGCTGCATCGAACAAATTGGTCGTTTGCGGAGTCAAGGGCACGGCGATCACGACGACATCACTCTCCTGGAGCAAGCAGTGGAGCTGATCAAGCTTGTAATAGCAATCAGGTAGTATGCCATCAGGATCGCCAACATCGGGGAAGATGAAGCCATGATCGCGGTGATCGTCGCTATACTGCTGCGCGACGATACGCATGCCAAAGGCTTTAGCCAGATGAGCAATGCCGCGGCCAATACTCCCATAGCCAACAATACCCAACGTCTTGCCTCGCAACTCTGGTACATTAGAAAATGCGAGCCAATCCTTACCAACAGGCCATTGAGCTTTATACTGCTGCTCCAAGATGAACGGCAAACGATGGAACCAGGCCAGTTGCATCATCATGACGTATTCAGGGATACTGACAATATGCACACCACTCGATGTCGTGATGATCACTGGCGAATCCATGACAGGATGCTTGAGTATGTGGTCGGCACCAGCGGAGTAGAGATGCACCCAACGGAGATTAGGAGCTTGTTGCAGTGTCGGTAAGAATGATGGCGTATAGAAAATCTCTACGTTTTGCCACAGTTCGTCTGGTATCTCTCCCATACGCGACCTGGGACGAACATCACGTTGTATAGGACGAACTTCTATCTGCAAGTCAGGCGAAAGTTTCTGTAGACGCGCTAGCCAGTCTGGTTCAATTGGTACGGTAATCAAAATATGACGCTTCGCAGTATTCCTCATATGCAAATATTTAACTCCATCACTTTTTGTTTTGCCTATAAATAGCAACCGCCGTAAGCGCAATTCCAGTCACAAAAGCAGCATGGCGTCGCCAAAACTGAAGAAACGATAGCGCTCACGAATGGCTTCTTGATAAGCATACTCCATGAGGTCCTTGCCTGTGAAGGCACTAACGAGCAAAAGCAGAGTGGAACGAGGCAAATGGAAGTTCGTGATTATCGCATCTACAGCCTGATAACGATAACCGGGTGTAATAAAGAGGCGTGTGTATCCATGATAAGGCTCAATATGCCCTGCGTGCATATTGGCAACACTTTCCAATACACGTACGGAAGTAGTACCAACGGCGACGACGCGTCCACCAGCTTTGCGCGTCGTATTGATCAGTTCAGCAGTAGGAGCATCCAACTCGATCTCTTCGCTGTGTATTTTATGCTCAATGACATACTCACTCTCTACAGGCCGAAAGGTATCAATTCCGACGTGGAGCGTGACGAAGCCGATCTGTACTCCCTGCCCGCGTAATTGCTCTAATAGAGAGGGCGTAAAATGCAGTCCTGCCGTAGGTGCCGCCGCCGAGCCACGTATACGCGCATAAACAGTTTGATAGCGCTCAGGATCACTCAACGTTTCGTGAATATAAGGCGGCAATGGCATACGACCCAGCTCGTCAATACGTTGGCGTACGTTTAGCGAATTGTATGCACCTGCGCTCGTATTGGCTGCATAGCCAGGAATGGATAGCTGTACGATACGACCACCTGCGGCAGTCCGTTGCAGGATTTCCGCTTGCAAGCTAGCTTCCTGACCCTCGCGGCCAAAGAGGACACGCGCCCCCTCACGCAAACGTCGGCCTGGGCGTACCAGTGCCTCCCAGCAATCTGGCCCGAGGTCGGGACGCTCGGCGAGCAAGAGGACTTCGACGGCACCACCTGTTTCTGCACGTCGTCCTAAGAGTCGCGCAGGTATGACGCGGCTCTGGTTAGCAATCAACAAATCACCTGATCGCAGATAGTCACCAATATTACGAAAATGACGATGCTCTAATGTGTGAGCGTTCCGCTGCACAACCAGGAGACGCGAAGCATCACGCGGCTCAATAGGTGTCTGTGCGATAAACTGCGGTGGCAGGCTATAGTCAAAATCGCTGATCTTCAAATTAGCAATGTCTGCGCTGTTCTTGTTCAGGGTATTACTGTCCACAGTGTTGGTCCACCTTCTCCCTGGGGTGGCGTGACGCCGAGATGTTGATAGGCTGCACGCATGACAACGCGCCCACGCGGAGTACGAGCGATAAAGCCTAGTTGCAAGAGATACGGCTCGTAGACGTCCTCAATCGTATCCGCATCTTCGCTTGTGCTGGCAGCGAGTGTATCCAGTCCAACGGGACCGCCATTGAACTTCTGGATGATCGTGAGCAACATATTACGGTCGGTCTGATCAAGGCCAATCTTATCAACTTCCATAGCGTCCAGCGCCGCTTGTGCGACCCCTTGCGAGATAACGCCATCGGCTTTGACCTGAGCATAATCACGCACGCGCTTGAGTAATCGATTGACGATACGCGGCGTGCCACGCGCCCGGCTGGCGATCTCTTCGATGCCACTTGCTTCAGCGGGCACCTTGAGAATACGCGCGGAACGTGTCAGGATCTGCTTGAGCGCCTCTACTTCATAATACTCCATGCGGTAAATAGCCCCAAAACGATCCCGTAAGGGAGCAGTCAGAGAACCAACACGCGTCGTCGCGCCAACAACAGTGAATGGAGGGAGCGTGAGCCGTAAAGACTTAGCGCTGGGTCCTTTGCCAATCATCACATCGAGAGCAAAGTCTTCCATAGCCGAATAAAGACGCTCTTCTACAGCACGCGCCAGACGATGGATCTCGTCGATAAACAGGACCTCTCCGGGCTGAAGCGAAGTCAGAATCGAAGCCAGGTCGCCCGCATGTTCGATGGCAGGCCCCGAAGTCGTACGCAGGTTCGTGCCCATTTCGGCAGCAATGATATTACAAAGAGTGGTTTTGCCTAGTCCTGGTGGTCCATAGAGCAAGATATGGTCAACAGCTTCATTACGACGACGGGCAGCTTCCAGTAAAATACTGAGATTGTTTTTGATTTTGTCCTGCCCGATGTATTCTACCAGGCGTCGAGGACGCAAGCTACCTTCAATAATCTGTTCCTCTTCGCTCATCTGTGGCGAAACGAGGCGCTCCCTCATGGCTCACTCCCGCATGAAACTAGTGTTCTACAATTTACGCTCTCATTATATCAAAGTTAGAAGGCTGCGTCGAGTCACTGATACCCATAGACATTCAGAAACGCAACTCTCGTTGCTAGAAATATGCTGCCGCACATTTCTCACCTGAATGCAAGGCAATATGAGCTAGTGTTTGGTTTCGGCTCAATATGGACGAAAAGCGTGCGTATTTTAAACACTATCTAAGAAAGTGATAAGCAATCGATCATTAACGTTTTTTAAGCTATATCCAAGCTAGTATTAATCTATTAAATTTACGCTTAAAGTATCGTAATGCAGAGCTTATAAGCCTCAAAGATGCTTGAAAATTCTCATTGAGTAAGCTATGCTGTAGGAGATAGAAGAAAGGAAGGTTATTAAAGATGCATGTACAAGAACGTGTAAAAAATAAGAATGTCGAAATTACCGATGGTACATTAGTCCAGCAAACATTAGCTGGCAACCAGCAAGCTTTTGAGACATTAGTCCATCGCTATAACAACGCTCTTTTTAACTTTATCTGCCACTATCTAGGCGATTACGACCTGGCCTGCGATATCTTGCAACAAGTTTTCTTGCAGCTCTATATTTCTATGTCCACACTACGCACTGGCGAACCACTCAAAGCATGGCTCTTCCAGGTTGCCAGGAATCGTTGCCTGGACGAACTACGCCGCAAGCGCTCTATTCACTTCTCAGAACTTGAAGCGTCCAACGACGACGAGGAACTGTCTCCGCTAGCTATTATGCCTGATACGCAACCTCTGCCTGATGAAATAGCCGAGCGCCATGATCTCCAGCAAGCGTTACGCACGGCAATTGACGCTTTGCCGCCGAAATTCCGCTCAGTCATACTACTGCGTTATGCAGGTCAGCTCAGTTTCTCTGAGATTGGTAAAACGCTCAAAATGCCAGAAGCCACGGCCAAAACATATTTCCAGCGTGCTCGTCCTTTACTACGAACCACACTCGAGGAACGATGGAAGCAAGAGCTTCCATTTTCTTAATTTTCTCAGAGTATCCCAAGATTTGGATAAGAAACCTTGGGATAAGTGAAACTCTCCTCTTATGTGATTCGTGCTAATAGCAGACGATAGATTAGGAATTACATAAGAGGAGCAGATATGAAAAACGTACCAGTGATCTTTTTAGCCGATGAATTTGAGTGGGATAGTGATATCGACGGACTCTTCTGTCAGTTAGAGCAAGTTGAACCGCCACTTGATATGGTCAGGCGCATTATGGATGCGGTTTTATGTCTGCCACCACCGAAGTGCAAACCACACTGGCATGATCTGGAAGAACTTGTCGTAACCTGTGATCCACTGCAATCATTCTGAAATTTCACCCCTGTCTCTGTTCTCTCTGTCTTACAATGAAGACCTTTCGTTTGCTTATGGCACAACGAGAGGCCCTTTCTCGTACGACTCATGCAGGTGGTTAATATAGAATAGCAAGGGCAGGGATGTATTGGCAAGGGGGTACTTACACGTTTTGTGTTCTTGGCTTCGCCCGAACACAAAATAATGGATGCTTTTGAGTTTTCACCTTGTTTTTTCAGTACAACATACATTATACTAATTCTATGTACAACAATATTTAAACAGGAGATACAAGGATGCAAAACACTCCCCCACGAGAGCAGTGCTGGGCAACCTTCGACTGCTATGGCACGCTCATTGATTGGGAAGAAGGGATGAGGCAGGCGCTAGAAACGATCCTGCCGAGCAATAGCTCACGTCTGCTAGAGCATTATTATCAGATCGAAAAAGAGGTAGAAACAGAGTCACCTTTTCGCTCTTATCGCAACGTGCTGGCAGAAACGCTGCGTCGTACCGCCTGGAGAATAGGGATAGGACTAGGCTCCGGCGCGGAGCATATTTTGTCCCAAACATTGCCCGATTGGCCCGTCTTCCTTGATGTTGGTCCCTCTCTCAACGCCCTCCGTGCAGCGGGGTGGAAGCTAGCTATTTTATCGAATGTCGATAGAGATCTGATCTCAGGCACATTGCGTGTCCTGGCAATCCCTTTCGATGATGTGGTGACTGCTGAGGACGTGCGTTCTTATAAGCCCTCTTTGAACCATTTCCAGTATTTCCGAGACAAGAATCAGGTTGTCGACAAGTATTGGGTACACATTGCGCGCAGCTATTTCCATGATATCGTGCCTGCATCTCAACTCGGTATCCAACGTGTCTGGGTGAACCGTAGCGGCGATACAGCGCCAGGGCCACTGGCTACGGTGACGCTGCCCAACCTGAGCGATCTGCCTCCCACGTTGGACCAATTGAAGAAGGGATAAACTTGACTTTACTAGTAAAGTGAAATTATGGCGTGCATTTCAATAGCATAGCAAGTAATCACCATTTAAGTGCTTTCATCAGAGGGAAAAGTGAGAAGGGAGACTTACTAACGTTTGTTAGGGAGGTGGGAAAGTAGCAATTCACTCAACCAGCCTGGCCGAATGAACACACTACTTGAAGCTATTCAGGAGAAGACAGCTTCAACTTCTGGCATAAATTGCACGTCAAGTTCCGGCAACATTTCGATCAATGGAACGTCTTTTTTCTCAGTCATACGATTATTTTCGTCTACAAAAACGATCTGCGGTACCAGATTACGAATTTCTTGTTCGGTAAACATGCCATAGTTAATAATAATCACAATATCGCCCTCAGAGGTCAGCCGAGCTGCTGCTCCGTTCAGGCAAATTACGCCGGAGCCGCGTGCTCCCGGGATGGCATATGTTTCCAGACGCGAACCATTATTGATATTCACTACCTGGACCTTCTCATAGGGATAAATGTCTGCGGCCTCCAGTAGATCCTGGTCAACGGTGATACTACCAATGTAGTTCAAATCGGCCTGAGTGACTGTAGCACGATGAATTTTCCCCTTACACATGGTGCGTAGCATAACTTTAATGGGTCCTTTCACATGGTAACTAGCGTAGTAATAGATCAGTTTTCCCCTCAGGGCATTCTACCCCGTTCACTTATAATAACGTCGGAGACTAGGGATTGGAAACAACTTAGGAGCAAGGTACCAATGATTGTGAACTATTACCATTGATACATGCATCCTTATTTTAGCGTATTTCGCTACTGACTGCCAGAAGCAGGAGGTTTAGATAGCTGCTGCAAGACGGCGAGCAAAGCCAACGCGTACGCCTCGGGCACATTCTGAGCATCATGCATAGCCTCGCCGTGCATCAGCCGGTAACGGCACTTCCAGCGCCGCGCGGGCCAGTCAGCCAGCTTGATGAGTGTATAGGTGGGAATACGCGCCTCCAGTTCCTGACGCAGAGCAACCTCGTCAAAATCTGTAATACCATAGATAGCAAGTTGCGCCTGTAATTCCACAGGGAGAACAATCATATAATATACCTACCAACTATGCAAATAGAGCGTATGGATATGCTCAGGGCACCTACCTGCTCATACCCAATATACTTTCAGAAAGGCAATATCACATTTTCTTGAGCGAACTTTGAGCGCTTTGAACATATTCAATAACTCACCTTGATACCTCTCGTCATATACTCAGAAAGGGGAAAGGAGGCATGCTCGCCTGCTACGCGAGACAGCTAGCCACCAGTATGTGACCTTTTTCTGCATACTCAGTCCTTTCCCTGGACGCATGTATACGTTAAGCTGGAAAGGTTGTGCTGCGGTGAGTATCCCTGAATATATGCCCTTCATCAGCATCGGCAAGCTGACGCGCTGGCAGCAGTATTTGCTAGACAGCCTACTGGCAACCACAGGCACGCTGTGTGTAACAGGTCTCATTTTTGTGCTTCAGCTTTACCCACGCATTCACAACATTTCGGTTGTTTATTTGCTAGTGATTCTGTGGTTAGCAAGCACACGTGGACGCTATGCCGCCATCCTGGCCTCACTTGTAGCATTCCTCTCTTTTGATTTTTTTATCATACCGCCACTTTATACATTTGTCATCTATCAGCCAGAGGAATGGATAGCGCTCTTTGTTTTTCTCGTCGCTGCTATCCTTACCAGCCAGTTGGCTGTCGCGCTACGCGAACGGGCAGAGCAAGCGGCACAGCGTGAGCGTGAGACGCGTATTCTCTATGATCTGGTGCGCGAAACAAACCGCGAGGAGGATACAGGACGGCAACTGCAAGCCATTGTACAGACGATTGTCAGCGCATTTTCCACTTGGGGTGTCTATGACTGTGCCATTCTGCAACCGGATGCACAAGGAGTATTACAAATACGCGGTACAGTTCAGCAGCAGTCAGCAGCACAGAGTACACTTTCAGCCGATGAGCAGGCAATTGCGGCGAGGGTTATAGCAAGCGGTCGCGCCATAAGTAGAGATAATGACACGCCTTATATACAGGCTACAACGACACATGTCCGGCACAGTCTCCTGCTGCCTCACTACAGTCAACGACGACCAAATAAACGTTCCCTACACCTGATTCCCTTGAAAATAGGTCAGCAGATCGTAGGAGTATTGCTGCTACGCGTGCAGGGTGCCGCTGATTACCTGGCCCAGGAAGAACAGTTGAAGAGAGAGCTTGAAAAGTTTGTAGGCAGAACGACCTTCTTCTGGACCTTCCTGGATCAGGTTGCATTTCTGGTTGAGCGTGCACGCCTGCATGACGAGCATCTCAGAATTGATATCCTGCAACGCACTGACGCACTACGTGCCGCATTGCTCTCCTCGGTCTCGCATGACCTGCGCACCCCGTTAACGACCATCAAGGCAGCCGCAAGTTCGTTATTGCAGGATGACGTGCGCTGGGACGACGAGATGCGACACGGTTTTGCCACCTCCATCGAGCGCGAAACAGACCGCCTCAACCGGCTCGTTGGCAACCTGCTTGACATGTCGCGCATCGAGGGTGGCGCGCTCAAATTAGAGAAAGAGTGGTATTCACCTCAGGCACTTATACAGGACGTGCTGGATCGTTTGCGACCATCATTGCGAGGACATCCGGTCACTATTCAGCTCCCAGCAGATCTGCCGCCCATCGAGCTAGACTATCTGCTGATGGATCAGGTTTTAACCAACCTGCTAGAGAATGCCGTACGCTATACGCCCATGTGCTCAGCTATCGAAGTCTGCGCGCAACGTCAGGGAGAACAGATTATTATCAGCGTAGCGGATCATGGACCGGGCATACCAGCAAGCGAGCTTGAGCGGATCTTCGATAAATTTTACCGTGTTCTGGGCGATCAACGTACAACGGGCAACCAATCTGGCACAGGTCTGGGCCTGGCCGTCTGTCGAGGTTTTGTCGAGGCACATGGCGGACAAATCTGGGCAGAAGCAGGACCCGCAGGTGGCGCGATCTTCCATGTAGCATTGCCAGTTGGAGTATTCGAAAGGAGCCTCACATGAGTAAAAGTGGCGCACATATCCTGGTAGTTGATGATGAAGTAGAGATTATCCGTGCGCTACAGCGCAGCCTCGTTGCCCACGGTTACAAAGTCTTCACCGCCAGAAGCGGAGAAGAAGCGGTCGCGGCAACCTTCCAGCACCGACCAGATCTCGTTTTGCTGGATTTAGGCTTGCCCCAGATGAGCGGATTGGAGGTCTGTCGACGTGTGCGAGCTGATTCTAACATCCCGATTATCGTACTATCGGTCAAAGGCGCAGAACATGACAAAGTAGAGGCGCTCGAACCTGGGCGCGGATGACTATATCGCCAAACCATTTGGCATGGACGAGGTTCTGGCACGTATTCGCGTAGCTTTGCGTCACGTCGCACAGATTAACGCAGGAGCACAACCACACTTTCAGCTTGGCCCCTTGCATGTCGATTTCGCGTTACGGCGGGTGCAACTTAACGAAAAAGAAATTCAACTTACACCTACCGAGTATGACTTACTCAAGGTTTTTATCACCAATCGTGGCAAAATACTGACCCGGCAAATGCTGGTAACGTTCGTCTGGGGTGCTGATGCACAAAGCCGCATGCACAGCCTGCACGTCTACGTGGCCCAACTGCGGCAAAAAATTGAGCCAGCGTCAGAGCATCCGCGTTTCATTTTGACCATCCCTGGCGTTGGGTACCGCTTCAACGATGAAATAGAGGCGACCGAAAGTGTCTGAAATCGTGGCTAACTCTCAGCGGTAGCCATCACTTCATGAGAAGATTTTGAGGAAACTTCTATGAGTCCAGACTGCACATTTAGCATCCTTATCCTATACTCTAAATGGGGGGTAGAGACAAAAGTGCTGGTGTTAGAAAATAGTAGTCTGGCTAAACCACTGCTATCTCTTCACCCAATAATGTGTAGGCTGAAGTAGGGGCGGCGCTTGCCTCCGCCCAGGGCGCACGCCAGGTGCGGCCCTACTTCTCTCATGCTCGTCCTATTGCCAGCATGAGCGGAGTACCGGAAAGTTTTTAGACTACCAGTGTAATTTAGATTATGGCTCCAACCATCGCACAGGCGAGAGGTTATTCCAAATTCGGGAGCAAGTAGAGATACAGAGCAGATCTCCATACGCAAGAACAGCGCTTTCGCCGAGCAGGAAGGAATGCAATTCATGTCTGAAGCAAGGATCCTATTGATCGAAGATGATGAGGTGTTGCGCGATCTAGTGATGCGCAATCTACTGGCCCGCCAGCATGAAGTAAGCGTGGCAGGTGACGCGCAAACAGCTCTGGCGTATCTGCGTCGATCAGCCTTTGATCTCATTATCCTGGACATTAATCTCCCTGATCAGACCGGGTGGGAGATATTGCGTATTGCACAACGTGAAGCCTGCTTGCACAGTCTGAAGACAGCCGCGGGCAACGACGTTCTACCTGTCGTGGTACTTTCTGCTGTTCGTGTCAGTCCACACCGACTGGCCGAGTTCCACCCACTGGCCTACTTGCCCAAACCGTTTCCCATGGATGCACTCTTACGCCTCGCCGCAGAGGCAGGCCAACGCCGGAATCAGGAGACAGGGACATTCACCGACCATAACGCTGATGTACAGCGATCACCATCTTCCGAGGAGGAGCTACATGCTTGACGTAATTATTGTGATTGTGTCCATTGTGGCATTTGCCGTGCTCATCGCCTTTACCGAAGGCTGTGAACAACTCTAAATAAAACGGCGAAACACACACGGGAATTTTTCACTGTCTCAAGCTCAAGAGAACGTGAATTATCCGCAGGAAATACGCCGATTTACTTAGCAAAGGAGAATGTGATGAATTCACCTATTGAATACATCCTGGTAGGTATTGTCACGCTCGCAGTGCTGGTCTATCTCGTGGTCGCACTGCTCGCGCCAGAAAAATTTTAACGTCTAGCGCATTCAAATGAAGAATGTGACGTCATTTTGCAATAAGTGAGGGTAAATCTATGCCTGTCACGCTCAATAGTGTCCTGCAGGTACTTATCTATCTTGTCCTGGTCCTGTTGATTACCAAGCCCATTGGACTCTACATGACAAGGGTCTTTGCCAATGAACGCACCTGGCTTACGCCCGTGTGCGCGCCCGTCGAACGGCTGTTTTACAAACTCTCTGGGGTCAATCCCGAAGAGGAGCAGAAATGGACGGGCTATGTCATCGCGATGCTGATCTTCAGTGTAGTAGGGATGCTACTCACCTATCTTGTACTGCGCACGCAGCAATGGTTGCCATTCAATCCAGAAGGCTTCGGCCCGGTTGAGCAGCGCCTAGCCTTCAATACCGCAGCCAGTTTTACCACCAACACCAACTGGCAGAACTACGCAGGCGAGCAGACGATGAGCTACTTCTCTCAGATGTTCGGCCTGACGTTTCATATGTTCGCATCCGCTGCCACTGGTATCGTGCTAGCAGTGGCGCTGGTGCGTGGGTTAGCCCGGCGTAGCGCGCAGACGCTGGGTAACTTCTGGGTAGATATGACGCGCACGATCCTGTACATTTTATTGCCCATCTCGGTTGTGGGTGCACTCGTCTACGTCTCACAAGGCATGATCCAAAATTTCGACCCCTACACTGTAGTGCATACCCTCAACGGACAGGTACAGACAATCGCGCAGGGGCCAGTAGCCTCGATGGAGATTATCAAGAACCTGGGTACTAACGGTGGTGGCTTCTTCAACGCCAACTCGTCTCACCCTTTTGAGAATCCCAATGCCTTCACCAACCTGCTGATCATGCTCTCGATCCTGGCTATCCCGGCTGGTCTGTTCTACATGTTCGGCAAGATGGTGGGAGATACACGCCAGGGCTGGGTGCTGTGGGCAGTCTCAGCGATCCTCTTGCTCGTCGGCGTGGCAGTGGCACTTCCCGCCGAGCAGAGTGGCAATCCGCTGTTCAATCAGTACAACATTGATCAGCATGCTTCCGCTGTACAATCTGGAGGTAACATGGAGGGCAAGGAGGTGCGTTACGGCATCGCTGACTCGGCCCTCTTCGCTACGGTCACAACCGATACGTCTTGCGGCTGCATCAATAGTATGCATGATAGCTTTACGCCGCTTGGGGGTTTCGTACCGCTAGCTAACATTGGACTGGGCGAGATTGTCTTCGGAGGAGTTGGCTCGGGCCTCTATGGTATGTTGATGTTCGCTATCCTGGCCGTCTTTATCGCAGGCTTGATGGTGGGGCGCACGCCAGAATACCTGGGCAAGAAGATCGAACGCAAGGAGATTATGATGGCCGCACTGGCCTTACTGATCCTACCAGCCTCGATCCTGGGCTTTGCCGCAGTCGCCAGTGTAATTCCAGTGGGAGTCAGCTCCATCGCTAATCCTGGACCGCACGGCCTCTCGGAGATCTTGTACGCCTACACATCGGCCAATGGCAATAACGGCTCCGCCTTTGCCGGGATAAATGGCAATACGCCTTACTATAACTGGACTATGGGGCTTGCCTATCTGATTGGCCGCTTCGCTTTCCTGATCCCTATCCTGGCCTTTGGCGGATCTCTGGTCAAGAAGCGTGTCGTGCCCGCTGGACTGGGTACCTTCCCCACTACCGGGCCGCTGTTCGTAGGCTTGCTGATCGGCGTCATTCTGATTGTAGGAGCGCTCACCTACTTCCCTGCTTATTCTCTGGGACCGATTGTTGAGCATTTGTTAATGCTTCAAGGAAAGACCTTCTAACGATGACGACAGAAATGCAAACTCAATCAACACCGCAGCCACAAGAGCCGGACGCAATGCGGCCCTCGCGCCGCAAGGGGGACCTGTCTATCTTTGATGGCAAGATCATCCGCCAAGCCATTGGAGATTTGTTTAAGAAGCTTGACCCTCGCATCCAGGCGAAAAATCCAGTTATGTTCGTGGTGGAAGTCGGCAGCGTTGTCACGACTATCGAATTCGTACGCTTGTGGCTGTTTACACAGCCAACGTCAGCGTTCCCACGCACCACATTAACATATGAAACGATCTTCGTGCTGGCCGTCACTATCTGGCTCTGGTTCACAGTACTCTTCGCTAACTTCGCCGAGGCTATGGCCGAGGGACGCGGTAAGGCGCAGGCTGATACGCTACGCCAAGCACGCACGAGCACTCTCGCCAAGCGCTTAGCCAGCAAGGACAGAAGTGGCAAATATACGGAAGTAGCGGCCCCAGAACTACGTAAGGGCGACCTGGTGCTCGTAGAGGCCGGGGATGCCATTCCTGGTGACGGCGAGGTTGTCGAAGGCGTAGCCTCGGTGGACGAGTCCGCAATCACTGGAGAGTCCGCCCCGGTCATTCGTGAAAGTGGTGGTGATCGTAGTGCAGTGACTGGCGGTACACGCGTCCTCTCTGACTGGATTGTGGTACAAATCACGGCCAATCCTGGCGAGACGTTCCTTGATCGCATGATCGCGCTGGTTGAGGGTGCCAATCGACAGAAAACGCCGAACGAGATCGCGCTGAATATTCTGTTGGCGAGCCTGACCATCATCTTCCTGCTGGTCGTAGTTTCACTAGAACCGTTCGCGATCTATTCTGGCTCTGCCGTCTCGATTACGACGCTGATTGCTCTGCTCGTGTGCTTGATCCCAACCACCATTGGCGGTCTGCTCTCATCCATCGGTATCGCTGGCATGGATCGCATGGTACAGCGCAACGTGCTAGCGATGAGTGGCCGCGCGGTAGAGGCAGCGGGCGACGTGGACGTGCTCTTGCTCGATAAAACGGGTACGATCACCATCGGTAATCGCCAGGCCTGCCGCTTCGTCCCCTTGAAAGGTGTGGAGGAGCGGGACCTGGCCCACGCGGCACTCCTTTCTAGCCTCGCTGATGAGACACCTGAAGGACGTTCCATCGTTACGCTGGCGAAGGAGCGTTACGGCCTCTCAGAGGAGACACCTGCTACGGCGACCTTTATCCCCTTCTCAGCAACAACACGCATGAGCGGCGTAGACCTGGACGGGACAGCAGCAGGAAGCATCCACTCGGTGCGCAAAGGAGCTGGCGACTCGGTGCTGGCCTACGTGATAGAACATCAGGGACAGAGCAGCGAGGAGCTACGCAGCATCGTTGATGATATCGCGCGCGCTGGTAGCACTCCTCTGGCCGTGGCAGAGACCATCAGCAGTGCGAATGGCAAGAGTGAGCAGGCACGCCTGCTCGGCGTGATTGAACTCAAGGACATTGTCAAGCAAGGCATGCGCTCCCGCTTCGACCAGTTGCGTAAGATGGGCATTCGCACGATCATGATTACTGGTGATAACCCACTCACCGCTGCTGCGATAGCCAAAGAAGCTGGTGTGGATGACTTTCTGGCGCAAGCTACTCCTGAAACAAAGATGAAGCTGATTAAGGAGCAGCAGAGTGGCGGACGCCTGGTCGCTATGACCGGAGACGGCACCAACGATGCTCCCGCGCTGGCACAAGCAGATGTCGGCGTAGCCATGAACACAGGTACGCAGGCGGCTAAAGAGGCGGCTAACATGGTCGATCTCGACTCTAATCCGACCAAGCTGATCGAGGTGGTGGAAGTCGGCAAGCAGCTCTTGATCACGCGCGGAGCACTGACAACATTCAGTATTGCTAATGATGTCGCCAAGTACTTTGCGATTATCCCGGCAGCCTTTGCCGCAACCTATCCGCAGTTAAACGCGTTGAACGTCATGCGCCTGGCGACCCCGCATAGCGCAGTACTCTCGGCTGTGATCTTCAATGCGCTGATTATCATCGCACTGGTGCCGCTGGCACTGCGTGGCGTGAAGTATCGTCCGATTGGCGCAGGTCCCTTGCTGCGCAACAACCTGCTGATCTACGGCCTGGGTGGGATTATCATCCCCTTCATCGGTATTAAGGCTATCGACCTTATTCTGCAGGTTTTACACCTGACACTCTAGTTGCAGTATCCTCATACGGATCAAAGAAAAAGGGAAAACCTGACATCGCCACCCACGTCTTCTAGGGCGCATCATTCTAGTGGAACGGCACCTAAGATGTCAAGCGTTTTGCACTAGTAAGAGCAGAAGGAGCGTTCCTGAGCAGCTATAGGCTACCCAATCGCCAGAGCTGCTCCGGGAACGGCAGCATTAAGAAAGTGAGTACGAAACTATGAGTGTAGCGCAGATCCCACCCGTTCAGACGGACGGACCGGCTCCCGCGCCACGTTGCCGCAACTTTTTAACAGCTCATCTGCGGCCAGCAATTGTCATGACACTACTGTTTGCGATCCTTACAGGCTTGATCTATCCCGGCGTCGTCACTGGCATAGCACAGTTGATCTTCCCCAGCCAGGCCAATGGAAGCCTGCTCACCGTTAACGGGAAAGTCATCGGTTCCGCACTGATCGGGCAGTATTGGAACTCGCCTAAGTACTTTCATGGCCGACCATCGGCGACTCTGAGTCCGAGTGGAACGCCTTCGCCCTACGAGGCAGACAACTCAGCCGGATCAAACCTGGGACCAACCAACAGTAAACTTCTGACCGGCAACGGGTCGAACTACCAGGGAGTCGCGAACTATGCCGCCCAGTTCCGTAAGGAAAATAATCTTGCCGCAAACGTACCGCTACCCTCCGACATCGTGACGGCTTCAGCGTCAGGACTGGACCCGGATATCTCGCCAGAGGCTGCGCTCCTACAAGTGAACCGCGTCGCCAGAGTACGTGGGCTGAGCGCGAGCCAGGTACACCAGCTCGTCAGCGACCATATCCAGGGGCGTTTCCTGTGGATCTTTGGTGAGCCTTATGTCAATGTATTGCAGTTGAATATAGCCCTTGACGCCTTGCAAAAGTAGCCTCCAGGCAAATAGTGTCCAGCATGCCAGAACGAGCAATATGCAACGTGGCACGCTGGGCACCGGCCATAATTCACCTATAGCTTTTAAACAGAGTCCAGCGAGTGGACTCACAACTAGATTGCGCAGGTTACAAGCCAAGGATACATACGACAGGTAGCGCTGGGAGAAAGACATGCCACCAACCACCTATCGAGCAGGGCACAAAATTGATCATTACGAAATTATCCAAAAGCTAGGACAGGGCCTGACCAGCCATGTCTATCTGGCACGCGACTTACACACACAGCAGCAGGTTGTGCTCAAACTCGTGATCGATGACTTGATTGGAGGCACGGCCATCTACGCGCGTTTCTTGCGCGAAAAAGAAATCGGGCAACGCCTCTCGCACCCCAACATCCAACGTCAAATCAACACCAACGAGCAAAGAAGCCAGGACTATCTTATAGCGGAATATGTACATGGGCATACGCTACGCGAGGAAATCAAGCAGCACGCGCCAGACCTCTTACCAGCAGACAAAGTTCTGGCTATCCTCTTGCCCGTATGCGAGGCATTAGTCTACGCCCATGCACATGGCGTCATTCATCGAGACATCAAGCCAGACAATATCATCTTGCTGGAAAACGGAGAGGTTAAAGTTATCGACTTTGGTATCGCCCTACTGGATAACCAGCGCCGACGACCGTTGCTTGGTTCAGCGCCCCTCATCGGGACACCGGATTATATGCCACCAGAACGTCTATCTGGCGAGCACGGTGATGAGCGCACTGATGTCTACGCCGTGGGCGTCACGCTCTACGAACTCCTCTGTGGTCGCACACCATTTCAAGAGACCGACGGCTTCGATTTCGTCAGTGAACATTATGCCTATGACGCACCAGATATTCTCCAATTCAATTCTCAGGTGCCACTTGAACTGGCGACGGTTGTCATGCGCGCCATTCGACGCGACCAGGATCAACGTTACGCCTCGATACAAAGCCTGCTCTACGATCTCAGCCACCTGGACGAGGTGACGGCAGTTAAGTATGTACCTGCGCGACCAAAGTTCGGCGGACGCTTTCGGCAGATTATGCGTCTAGCCCTGATCGTCCTGGTGGTATGTCTTATCATCGTTGCGCTTGGCCTGCTCGCGCAATGGCTTCATCCAGCCACGCTTCAACATTGATACTTTTGACACGGCAGTTCCTTCCTGGACACTCGATCCCAGCCATACCTATGACTTCGAAGGCTCCATCCTCTGGTATCACGTCTATTACCCATATGCATTCAGATGAGAAATATATCGCCTCATCTATGCTATAATTCTAACAATAGCAAAGCCTCTGGGCAACGTGCAAACATGTGTAGATATATAACTCACCACATTCGGCGCACTTGCAAAGAAGACGATGCATCGCCCTTTTCATGCAAGTGAAAAGGCGTTGATCCTTTACGGTTATCCTCTCATAGCTCGTTTGGATCGTTGCATGATAATCCCTGCTTCTCAGATAGAAGAGCAAATTAGATACTTTAGAGTGAATAATGGTAAAAGAAACACGAAGACGTGCTCCATCAGACGCAGGTTCAGACGCAACACTAGGGCCAATCAGTCAACAAGGCACAACACTGAGTTCACACACAGAATCATCCAGCCTAAGCCGACCAGACACAATGATTTCAGGCACAACAGTCTTTTCGTTGTTTACCGACGATTTCACCCAACTAACACTCCGAGAGATTCGTTCACGTCCATCTTCCCCCTACGAAACTGCACACGAACATACGTTACACGAGCTTTTGGATGACCCCAACCCAGAGATCTTCGACGCGGCGAAAACGACCATACGGCAGTGGCTAGAAGAGGTTCAGCAACACCAGATAGGCCTGACGGATGTCGAGGCTGAACTCCAAGGCCTCAAGAAGCGCGAAGCTAAGCTTGAGTCTCAGATCACGGCGAGCAAAGAAACAACGAGACAAGCGAAGCGCGACTTCGACAAGCAATGCCAGGCACTGATAAAGGCAGCCACCGCAAATGAAAACGTCTCAACAAACGCACGCGAGCATCTCCAAGCAAAGGTCGATGAACAATCGACAAGGGAAATCGTCGCAGCAGCACGAGAGATCCAAACAGAACTTACACACAGCATACGCCCCAAGCACCAAGAAAAAGCCAGACTAAAGAAGGAAGTCCATGCGATTGACGCACTGATCACACCCGATGATGAGATCGAGGTTATCACCAGAGATTATCAAGCAGAAGCCAATGTGAGGCAACGCCTCGAAAATCATCACCCTGACCGCACACCCACACAGGGAGAAATAGATCGAACTCTCGCTTATGAAAGGAGACAAGATAGAGAAAGATATGAACCAGCACGTCTCCACTTACGTGAACAATTAAACATTGATGGATTATTTGAGGAAATGGGCAAGAGACAAGCAGATCCTCCTGATTACCCCCCATCTCTCGAAGAGCTGCCACCGGAAATCCACGGCGATGTCAAACACATTCTGGATCACATGTGGAACATCCAGGAAACAAGAGAACAATACGAGGAGATCATCGATCAGCAGCACATTCTCCCCCTCATTCCTCACGAGATCCAATCAGAAGCACCATTCTATCACGCGCTCAAAACCCTCCAGATCGAGCAGCAGCCTCCCAATGAGACTGCCGAAGCTTTCCATCAGCGACTCATGGACTCGCTGCCCCGTGACGTCCCCAAACATATTCAGCAGACCGATCACTGGCAGCAGTTACACCTGACCTACGACGACTACAACAGAAAACATCAGCGGACCCCTGAGCACTATGCAGAGCAGCAGGCAAGGGGTTTCGCTGCACTCCAGCAGATGTTTCTCGAAGAAGATCCAGCAAATTTAGCAGATCGAAAACCCGCTATCTCCCAGATCGAACAGCGGCAACCCAACGAGACGGTGCAAGCCTACCACCAGCGGCTTGTGAGCCTCCTTCCCCACGACACTCCTGGGTATATTCAGACGAACGACTATTGGCAGCGTTTACATATGACTTACTCCGATTATCTACAAATTGATCCACCACATCCAGAGATCTATGTCCTCAGGAAGCAAGAGGCTCTCCGCAGTCTCAAGGACTTTCTGCAGGATAGAAACCAGCTTCTCAGGCATCTCCAGCGTATCGAACGTTGGAGAAGAGCAGAACAAGATCTTCTGCACATACAGCAAGAGATTGTCAGCATACTAACTGCTCACCTACCTGATTACCCACCTGAAAAGTTTCCTCCAGAAATACAAACAAAAATAGAAAATTTGCAGCATAACGAGCAACTTATCAGCAACCATCTGGAACAGACAGTACGCAGTGTGCAAGAGATAGGAGAGACAGAGGCACCCACCTATGTGGCACTCCAGAAGCTCACTGAGCAGCAGGCCTTACAGCGGATGATGAGTGCGTACCATCAACAAATCCTGAATTTCCTTCCCAACGAGGTCCCCGAGCACATTCAGCAGACCGAGCAGTGGCAACGATTGCACCTCACCTACCACGAGTACATACGAAACAACTCGCAAGCACGATCAGACACCTACGTCCACATGATGCAAGAGGCTCTCCGCAATCTCCAGCTCTATCTGCAGGGCAGAAACCAGGATCTTCC
The DNA here is from genome assembly GCA_963802635.1 of uncultured Chloroflexia bacterium. Lineage (GTDB taxonomy): Bacteria > Chloroflexota > Ktedonobacteria > Ktedonobacterales > Ktedonobacteraceae > CAVTLG01. The sequence continues at coordinate 1,138,582 of CAWDJJ010000003.1, forward strand.
ATCTGTCCGACTTGCCTTTGCTTTGTCAGGACTAGAACACAGCAGCGATCTTCTTACGACCATCCAAAATATAAAAGCAGAAGAGTCCACTTATCTGGCACTCCAGCAGCTCACAGAGCAGCAGGCCTTACACCAGATGATGAATGCGTACCACTGGCAGACCCTGAATTTCCTTCCCACCGAGGTCCCTGAGCATATTCAGCAGACCGATCACTGGCAACAGTTACAAATGACCTATGACAAATACATACAAAGTCATCCGCAAGCACGACCAGACGCCTATGTCCACATGAAGCAAGAGGCTCTCCGCAATCTCCAGCTCTATCTGCAGGGCAGAAACCAGCTCTCGACACACCTCAAAGACCTCCTCGCGTTGAGAGAAGAACACCAGGAAGCTCTCAAGAACATCCAATGGAGTAGAGAGAATTGGCAGGCAGAGACCATCCTGAGTCGCTTATCCACCCCTTATGGGAGCAATGCAAACAGTTGGTCCACATTCAGGAGGAGTCTGAGAGCCTATCTGGCAAACGTACAAAACGCTCAAGCGATAGAGGAACCCTACTGGGACAATATCGCGCGGAAAGGAAAAGAGATCTCTCAGAAAAAGACTGCTCAGAGCGAATTGGATCAAGCCTTGCTGCAAGCTCACGACACACATCCTCTCTATAGAGAAAGAGAGCGTATCAGTGACCGGCAATATCAGACTTTGCAAAACGTCGCTACCTTCACAGGTATCCCGCCCGAACAACAAAGAGCACTCCGTGAGATCAGCGCTGACAGCACGCGCACGCTCTTAGAGCGATACACGAATTTAGAGGAAACACTCTCCGCAAGAAGAGAGCAGTTGCAATCACGCATAGCCACTCTCAAGCACGAAATTGCCGCTACCCAGGCTACCTCACGCATAGCAACCCGACTCATTGCCATAACGCGCTCCCAGAAAGAGAGAGTCACTGCACACAAACATACAGAAGAGACGCTCCGTCAAACGCAGGAAGACGGACGCAAAGCAGAAACTCGCCGTACTGGCATTGGGCAAGAAATAGCAACGGCTCAAGCCCATATCACAGCCACACGAGAGCGTACAGTGGAAGAGTTAGACAGTCTTATCGCCCAGCAGAGAAACAGATGGCAGCACAATCGTAACAAGAGGGAAGCATCTACAAAAGCGACGGAGGAAACATTATCAAAGGGAAGATACAAGACTTTTTTAAAATCACTGGAGGCTAAAAAAAAGCAATTAGCAGAGCAGCGACCCGAGTTTGAGCGAACAATTAGGAAAAGTGAACAAACATTGAGGAGCTTGGATCAAGACCCAAAATACTCAAGAGATCGTATAAATCAGTTGCAAAGTGAAATAGACGATGTTACTGCTAGCAATAACAAAGATTTTGATAATATACAAAAATTCGCCAGAGAACATGGGTTGCCGACAGATGATTATAGATTATCTACAGGTACTCTAGCAACAGATCTAACTCAAACATCTGAAGCTACTATCAAAACATTGGAGGATATGTTTACTCAGGCAGTTAGGGATCTTGATGTGGCCCGTAGTGAAAACTTCAGATTACTAACAGCAGTAAACATACGTAGTTATTTTACGGAAAATACTCTATCCGATGAAGATAGAAGAAAATCTTCTGCTGCCATCCGAGCAAAGATGACAGCGAATCCTACGTATAAGTCTAACGTTCAAGCTGCTCTCAGATCCCTCTTCCAGGCAGTAGGTAACTCACAAGTGATATATAAAACTTTTATTGAAATTTTAAAGTTAAAAAAAGAGAAAAGTGACCATTTTTATGCTCAAGCCGAGCAGTCAAAAGAAGAAGCTGAACAATCAAAGGCGACGCTCGAAGCAGGGGTTGCAAACATGGAGGAAGAAAAAAAGGGGCTTGACGCAAAGAGGAGCGAACTTCGTCAACGCGTCAAGACACCTCAACAGGAGCAGAAAGAAGAAGAAGACAGACGTCTCCAGCAGGAAGAAGAAGACAAACGTTTCCAAGCGTGGCTAGAACGTATAAATAAACTCAAAGCTGAAATATTATCTTTGTATAGAAGTTAAGAAATCCACACCATATTGATCTTCAATGACACATTCATTACCAGATCTCAACAAAAATTTCTTTTAAGATATTTATCTCCTCACTTATAATATTCTCGAAAGATATGCTCTTTACTCTTGTAGCATTATAAGCTTGCTTTGCTTGCTTCTTTACCTTTCATCTGTATACAGGTGGTGTGTGATGGTGGATGATGCTTATCCTCAATATGTCTCATCGTGGGTCCAACTCGTTGCAGAGTTTGTGGTCAAGCCCATCTGCTTGTCAATGCTTCTTGTATCGCTATCAGCTAGAAAGAAGCAGATGGGCAATATTGTTTGGAGCCATGCTTTCTCAAAAATGTTTGTGAACGTTACGACGTTGAAATCAAACATAGAAAAGGTTTGCAATAAAATGAATGTACAACGTTCTCACACCCCTATCTCTCTGCTTGTTTTTTTACGGGACTGGGGTGCCTACGACAAGCGCTGGCGCATGGGCCTGGGTGCGCTTATCGTGTTGCTCCCACTGATGACAACGGTGATTGCGTTTAGCATCACAGCTAGGTCCGCCAGGGCCAATGTGACGGCTAATTCCGATGACCCACTACAGACGGGATGGCATCCAGACCAGCCAGGTCTTACCCCTGGTATAGTGAGCGGGGGCACATTTGGAAAGTTGTTTAGTACGGCTGTCAATGGGCAGATCTATGCCCAGCCGCTTGTTCTCACAAGGGACAGTATTTGTGGCAACCGAGACAAACAACGTTTATGGCCTTGATGCCATAACAGGCTCTCTTAAATGGCGACACTACCTGGGCACACCCTTCAACCCGGCTGATGTTGATTGCTCTGATATCACGCCATCTGTTGGCGTCACGAGTACACCTGTGATCGATTCTAGCACGAACATAGCATACCTTACGTCGAAAAGTTATGTTCATGGTACTGCTGCCTGGTATGTGCATGCCATTAATGTAGCTAGCGGCGTTGAACAGAAAGGTTTCCCCGTTCAAATAGAGGGTCGGGCCGCAAATGATCCGCATCATATCTTTAATGCAAAAATGCAACTACAGCGTCCTGGCTTACTTTTACTCAATGGTGTGGTTTATGCTAGCTTTGGTGCCCATTGTGATCGTATGCCTTACGAGGGCTGGATCGTAGGTGTCTCTACCACAGGTAAAGTGACCACGCTGTGGACCGACGAAGCTGGTCCAACCCAGACCGCTCAAGGGCCTGGAGGGGGCATCTGGATGGTTGGTAGTAGATTAGTTTCCGATGGCCCTGGTCAAATTCTCTTCGCCAGTGGGAACGGCACAGTTCCTCCAACTCATACACAGGGGACTAAACCTCCTCGGACATTGGCTCAATCGGTCGTCCGTTTGACAGATCAAGCCAATGGTTCGCTTAAAGCGACCGATTTCTTCTCGCCCTATGACGCAGCCTTGCTGAATAAGACGGACTCAGACGTTGGTTCAGGGGCTCCCATAGAATTGCCCACGCCATACTTTGGCACGAAGACCTATCAGCATATCATGCTTATGGCTGGCAAACAGGGCTATATCTTTGTGCTGAATGCTACCAATCTTGGTGGACGCAGTCGAGGTCCTGGTGGCTCGGATGCGATCATTAATCGTGTTGGTCCAAATGGTGGCTTGTGGAGTAAGCCAAGCGTCTGGCCTGGCAACGGTGGGTATGTTTACACGACGACGGCTCAAGGCGGCGGTGGCGCAGGCAAACTCAAAGCCTACAAGTATGAACTCGATGGCTCAGGCAAACCAACACTGGCACTGGTGGGTACGACAACTGACGCCTTTGGTTTTAGCTCCAGTTCACCGGTCATTACTTCCACGGGTACGACATCGGGCACTGCCCTGGTCTGGGTTATCTGGTCTCCTGATGGCATTGGCGTAGGGGCACAGTTACGTGCTTACGATCCTATTCCGGTAAATGGCACGCTGAAAATGCTCTATAGTGCTTCGATTGGCACTGCGACCAAGTTTAATACCCCTGCTATCGACAGTAATCGTGTGTATGTTGGTACCCGTGATGGTCACGTGCTTGCTTTCGGCGCACCTGTAAATACCGCGCTTACTGCATCCACTCTGGATTTCGGCAATGTTATTGTTGGCAAACAGGCGCAAGAGATTTTGACGCTCACAGCACACCAGCACTTGACCATCTCGCATATATCCGTCAATGCGCAGACATTTGTGCTGGGAACTCCCGGGACAGCCTTGCCAGCGACACTTTCTGCAGGGCAAACACTCACCATTCCTATAACGTTTCACCCCACTGCTCCAGGTCTGGTAGGTGCGAATGTGGCCGTCGCCACCTCAAGCGGTACGCCAGATTTTACTGTGATGGGAAATGGTGAGGCCGCAACCGGACAGATCAGTGTATCTCCTGCTTCCGTCAGCTTTGGTGAAACCGCTGCCGGTGGATCGCCTATCGCAGTATCAGCGACGTTTACAAATGTTGGTGCAACAGCTATTAGCGTCACCAGCGAGAAACTACCTGGCGCGCCCTTTCGTGTCACCGGCCTGCCTGCCATCAAATCACAAATCGCACCCAATGCCAGTGTGGCGGCTACGCTGACGTTTGCTCCGCAAAAGATAGGCTCGTTCACCGGTACCCTTGTACTCAATACTACTGGCGGTGTGGCAAACGTGCCCTTATCAGGTACGGCTGGTGCACCGGGCAAGCTTACGATCAGTCCCCTCAAAGTTAACGTAGGGAATGTGCCCATTGAATCGAAGAAAGTAGGCACATTCACCGTAAGTAATACTGGTGGTAGCCCTATCACGCTTACGCGCTCGAAATTCCCGGTTGCAGGCGTGGGCTTCACTGCCACCAGCGCGTTGCCCGAGGGAACAACACTGCAGCCCGGCACAACCCTGACGGAGAGTGTGGTCTTTGCACCTATCAGACGAGGGAAGGTTACGGATAGCTGGTCTTTCAATAGTGATGATGGTAACGGTCAGAAAAACGTCATCTTCACTGGTACTGGTGTGGCTCATGGCTAAAAATAACATACATCCTTGCTCTATTCTCTTCAAAGCATAAGCATAGAGTAGAAACAACAAGAGGATACCACTGTCCTTTCGAACGGTATCCTCTTTATTTACTCATAGATGCGTGCGATTATTGCGTAATATCAACACGATCAACGGTAGCATAATAGCCACTGCTGAGTGCATCCTTTGTCCCAGTCACACGTAGTTTAAGTGTGTGCGTGCCTGACGAGAGGGTTGGACTCTTCCACAACAACTGATCACCGAGATTCTCAGCCGCGTAGAAATCGATGGGCACTTCGCTACCACCATCTATAGAGAGCATTCCAATGCCGTGGAAGGGCCTTTCTACACCATAGAAGCTTACAGAAGTACCAGTGAAGGTAAAGGTCACATAATCGTTCGCCGTATCATCCCAACTATTGCTGGCATCGTACATACCCTCATTCGCAAAATTACAGTTGATACAGTGCCCCCAGTTTCCCACATAGTTGAACTGGTCCAGCCCTGTACCCTGTACACTATCATCAACGGTGATAGTGCCCTGCGACGATGTGTTGAGTAAGCCAAAAATGCTCAGGCTGGTCTGTGTGCCCACGAAAACTTCACCATTGGCTACAGTTGGCAGACTGAACTTCATATAGCTATCTAGCTGATCGCGAGCAGGATTTTGTGCGCTATTATAAAGTTCCTGGCTAATATTTGTCGCATCGTATGCGCGCAACGTTGCAGGACCGCTTGGTATGCAACCAGGCCCATTACAGCTTGCAGGACCAATGACCCAGACAATCCCTGTCCCGCTGGCATTGCCATTGCTCGAAACCGATGGGATTGTGCCTGAGAAGCCAAACGTTTCAGGCGTATTGACCGTAGTGGGCAAAAGTGTTCCATTCGTCAATGAAAAGGCTCTCAGAGGAGCGCCGAAGCCGCCACTATAGATAAATTGTCCGCTGCTGGCGGTTCCTCCCCAATAAGCCGAGATGCCAAAGACATCATCGCCTCCTGGCGGTACAAATTCTTGCACAACTTTATCGATATCGGTACGATGTTCTTCTGCGCCGCCGCACTGCAATTGGGGATCACTGGTATACCCACCCATGTCATCTCGATTGATCACATAGATACGCTCTCCCTTCCCTATACCCACCAACAAATGCGGATAAGGACCCGGCTGATCAGGCAGAAGAAGCGCACCACCCGATCCCAGATCAAAATCCCGACCATCCATGCAGAGTTGGTCGAATGGCGTGAAGTAATCAGCTACGCTCAAACCATTGGCTGTACTGAGCTTGACAAAGCTATCGCCCAGATCAGGGATATGCGTGTTGAGATCAAAGGAGCCATTGCCGGTGACAACATAGATATTGCCATTCTCATCAACTGATGGTCCAGCACCGCTCATCCAGATACCACCTTCCTGACCATCAGGTGTGTCGTTATACACCGCCGCCTGGAGCTGTTGCAATGTTTGACCATCATAGTGATAGCCGATAACCCAGCCATGGTAGGGATCAGTATCTCCATACGCCGCCCAGGAAACGTACACGTTCCCATTTGATAGGAGCAGAGCGGATCGCTGATTGCCTGTTTTCGCGTTAAAGCTAATGACTCCATTGACATTGTCATAACCGGTCCCTGGCACAGAGGCTTGAATTTGCAATGGACTGCCAGGCTTATCTTTGCCCGTTTGTATATCCAATACGTGTAGCCGCTGCACATATGTCCCATTTTCTTTCGTCAGAGCAACAACATAGAGCGTACCGGTGTTGCTGTCAATCACTGGCGTTCCTGTAATACCAACCTGGGGTTCAATATCAAAGCCTGGATACTTCCCATACACTTCACTGGCAGGAACAGTCGTAACCGCCGGAGGATTGATGAAGCTAGTGTGCCATAAGGGCACAGTAACACTTGTTTGATCAGCATCGAAGGCATACACGCTATCGTTTTCTGTGGCAACATACACCACGTTATAACTACTGCCGTTGACGATGACGTTGGGCATAAAAAGCGGCTGCGCATAGACTTGACCGTCAACAGGATATGAGACACGCTTGCCAAATTGAGCTGTATTGACATTATTTGTATTAAGAATAGTCTCATGGAAATTCTGGCCCGTACGTAGATTATCGTTATGATATGTTGTTACCGCTGTATTAGTTGGAACCCTAAAATGCCTGAAGGGGTTTGCTGCTGCTTGTACTATCGTTAAGGGGAGAGCACTACCGCACGTCATGCATAGCAGCATTACACCTAAAGAGCATAGCATGCCACGCTTGAGGGCAATTGGAATAACTGTCATCTTGAAATCTTTCTTCTGCACATGGTTAAAAAGTCCAAAAGGAGTTGTAGCCTGTAATATGTTTCTTCGAACCTTTATTATCAAAGCTACCGACTTGCAACCTATATAGTATACATATGATATTTTACAATACAATTGCCGTTTTTATACATGTCAATATAAATGATAAAAATAAGCGTATAACTGCCATTATACGCTCGGAACAACACTTATATTCGCTCTTGAACCGGGACAATGCCACACCCTTTATGCTTGCCACTAACTGAATAGTCATGATGCGACAGAAAGGCTAACCTCGCCTGGACAATTGATGAGATATTAAGGAATCAAGGTATTTGAGATGAAATACCCTACAGCAAAAAAAACAGCAAACAATACTAACCCGATGAGTAGCAGAAGAAGAACATTGATACGCCGAGGTGGTTCTTCAGGAAGTGGAGGATAAGCAGGTAGCTGAGCACTGGCTAGCTTCATAGGCATATCAGCCACTGTAAAAGCATCTCCAGGGTCTATAGCGGCCACACGCGCCGCACTCATTTCCTCACGCACAGGCGTCCTGACTTCTGCCGTAGTGCGCGGGAACGAAGTCCTCAATGGGCTGGACTGCATAGGCACCGCTGTATACGGCGCAATACGTGTGGCATCATTTCCTTGATATCTTGGAGTAGGGTTGACTGCTGCACTGGGCACCACAGATTCAAGAGCTTCCGCAATGGTCTTTAACTGCGCATAGAGGACATCAGGAGTGCTAATATGTTCTGGATGCTGGCGCACCACAGCTTTCGCGACCACGTTGCACAATTCAGGAGGTACATTGCGCATAAAACGCAAACGTCCATCGGGAGGCGGCTCAACGCTCGTTGCATCTGGACTGCGACCAGACAGCAGTTGGTAAAGCAACAGTCCAACGGCACGTGTATCATCATCCCGTCGTCCATCACTCAATTGACCAAGGGGCAGTTCTCGATCAGAAATAGTGACGCCATTGCTACCAACCTGGCTCCAGGCAGTAAAATAGTACATATCGCCAGGCAGGACAAAATTATTGATGCGCACCTGCCCACGGCGGTCACGTATAATCGACGCGGGCGTTAAATCGCCGTGGCATACCTTACGCGAAGAAGTGCTGGCATAGAGTAGTGCCTGGCACATTTGCATACCCATATCAGCGACATAATATGGAGCAAGTTGGGATTGGAGCAGCGTACTGAAATCGTCACCATCCACATATTCTTGCACGATACAGACTTTATCAGGGTCAATTATCACATCGTAAACGCCGATGATATTTGGATGTGAAAATTGCGATGTGGCTCGAATAGCCACTCGATACTCGACAATATGCTCAGCAGGGACAACCTTGACCGCAACAGTACGCTGCAATACCTGATCAAAGCCCTGATAAACAGCACAGGCATTCCCCCGCTTCACCAGGCGTTGGAGCAGGTAGCGCCTATGAATGACCTGGCCTGTTTCCACTGTAAGCCTCTCAAGATTACGCACTTATACGTCCTGTAGTGCTAAAGTAACTGCACCGACCAGGCTCGCCTCTGACCCAAGATCCCCTGGCACAATGCGTAACGACTGACTGGCCGCAGGTAGGCATAATTTCTGTATATGCTCGCGCAGTGGAGCAAACAGCAACTCACCTGCCTGTGCTACCGGCCCTCCCAGAATGATCATACTGGGATTAACGAGATGGATGATATTCGCCAGTGCAACGCTCAGATAGGTATGTACGTCACTTACGATGTGTTGCGCAATACTATCTCCCTCTACCGCCAGACGAAACACTTGCTCAGCGGTGATGCGCTCCGCTTTGTCTCCGGTGATGCGCTTGATAGCTGCTTCTGTTTCAGGATACTCGACCGAAAGGCCGATCATAGTACGCACTATCGCTTGTGCCGATGCTATTGCTTCGAGATGCCCAAAGCCACCACAAGAACATTTAGGACCGTACTCCTTGACCAACATATGCCCAATCTCACCCGCAGTACAGCTCGTTCCATGAAAAATACGCCCGTTAATCACTAATCCTCCCCCGATACCACGTCCCAGGCCAACATACAACACCAGGCGCTCTCCCTGTCCTGCACCATGTACCACTTCCGCCAGAGCTGCAGCGTTCGCATTATTATCTACGATACACGGGGCATCCAGTTTCTCTGCAAAATAATCCTGTAGAGGAAAATCATCCCAGCCATGAGCATGATGAAGCGTGCGTACAACACCTCGCCTCGCATCCACCAGCCCTCCAACTGCAACACCCACCCGCAAAATACGCCCATCGCGCAAGCGCTCAGGCTGTGTTGCCTCATCAAGCATAGCGTCTAACAATGATAGAACAGTAGCAGTATCGGGCACAAATTCCAAAGGACGACGGACGCGGTACAGGATATTCCCATCAAGATCTGCCAGAGCCACGGCTTGGCGTGCACCGCTACCGCTGATCTCGATACCTAAGACGTAGCCCTGTGTTGCTAGCAATTTACCGGTGATCCTCTGTGGTCCAAGCTGCCCTGAAACGCTGGTCTCAGCGACATTACTTGCTTTGGGCTGTGTAGACACTCTCGTTCTCCCTTTTTCCGCTTCACACCTTTTAACAGATCCCCTATTTCCTTGCATTCAGAAAAAGTACCAGGTACAACACCAGCATCATGGCGTTTCTTCATAACATCTGGAAACCAATTCCTTAGCTAAACAGTACTGGAAGAACCCCCATTTCTCTTATTTAGCATAAGCTTTGGACACTATCTTCTGACATTTATAGGATTGAGCACTACTGGGACAACGGGTTTAGTATATCATACACAGCCAGTAACGCAAAGTTCGCTAGGATGCCTGTCCCACTGTTTGCCAAAAATGACGAGTTTTGAGGGACTAAAAAACGGCTCTGCATATTTTTTATGTGAAATATGTCAGTACAGCTAGCTAATAGATTTTGATAATTTCATGGGCGGGGCAAGCGTGAGAATCGAGGATATGCTTCATCTCATTTGCTGTTATCAGGTATTGCTGCGCCTATAAATACGCCATCGCGACCATCCAGATGCTCAAATGTTGTATCCAGTTCGCTTATATGCTTCTCAATCTCTCTAACCTGCTGCTGAAGCGCCAGCACTTGCACCGCCAGCTCATACAATTGTCCATGCGCCTCACCGGGTCTCTCACTGATTAGCGCATTTTGCATGTTAGCATCAGTAGTATCTCCGAAAGACGCGAGAGAAATATTCATGGGTTCTTGCACTACCTGTTTAGCATGTATACGTGATTGGTTCTGCGGGGTCTCATGAGTATCACGAGCCAGCAAGAAGGCCAGTAGCAGCGCGACAATACCTACCCCAACGAGTGCAGCAATAATCAACATGATTTTCTCCTTTTACACATTGAAATAAAGATTAAATTCTTTTTTCTCTTCAAGCACTCCTTCAAGCCTTCCCTTCTCTGTCTCTTGCTATTGCACGCACTCAACGCCGACTCTATAAGGTAAGATGAAAAGAGGAGCCAGTCTAAATGATATCGGACAGGCTCCTCATAACTATTGCTTCAATTTTGTATCAGGAACAAGCACTCTGTGATGCTCCTATTCACACACTACACTGTACGACGGCTACCGCCAATAGCTCGAATAATCCAGATGAAGAGACACGCACCAATGACAGATACGATGATGCTGCCGATCAATCCAAAGCTAGCACCAGGAATCAGCAAGTTAGCCAGCAGACCACCAATAAAGGCACCTATCAGGCCCATGATGATGTCCCCGACAACCCCGTAACCACCACCACTCATGATCTTACCAGCTAACCAACCAGCGACCAAGCCGATGACAAGCCAGACGATCAAGCCATAAGGGCTAAAAGTAGCACCTAAAACTAAAGTTGCAACTGTCATCAGAAAACTCCTTTCGTGCAAACATGTCCATCATTTATAGCGTAATAAATGTCCATGAGAAATTTTTCGTTGTTGTTCCTAAACAGGCGAACAATCTACACTTACCATCTATAACACGGTTGACACAACATAGCAGATGCAAAGTTAGCTGGTCGCCCCTGTAAACAAAGCCCCTTGGACAAAACGTACATCTGGCTTTTCAGGAGTTATGAGTGCCTTGTAAATAGCGCACCCAACTACTTTAGCTAAAAGTGGGGGTACAGCATTGCCTACTTGGCAATATTGTCTTGATTTAGGGCCAGTAAAAATAAAATCATCTGGAAACGATTGTAATCTAGCAGATTCACGCACATTTAGCCTATGGACCCCTTCAACATGTCCACTTCTTGGTGTCCCTCCATCCATCAAATAGCGATGATATTGAAATAAGACACCATCAGGATCAAGGATGTGTGTTCTATTTCCACCCGCTGTTGCTGGTATAGTTTGGCTTGGCGCATCCATATTTATTGGCCTACCTTTACCATTGATAATCATTCCCGCCCAAGGGCTAGCAGGGCTTGTGAATTATTGCTGAGAGGAAAGAGACTCCAAAATCTGGTACGATAGGCATTCCAAACCCACCTGTCGAAAAGAAGGAGTCTCTGATGACCTATTCTACCGCATTGCCACTCACCCTGCCTTCCTTGAGCAGTGATCGCCGTCAGCAGTTATTGGAAAAGCAGTCCCTGCTCAGTTTGTACGAAGTGTTGACAACCATCCCTGACCCCCGTTCCAAGCATGGATTGCGCTATGAGCTGGCATACCTGCTCGTCTGCCTGATCGCAGGCTTGCTCTGCAACTGTGACTCGACCTTGGCGATTGCCGCGTGGTGTCGTGATCAGCGCCATCTGCTGGTCCAACTCTTCGGCCCTCGCCGTTTTCTGTGTCCAAGCGACTCACTCTATCGCAAACTGCTCGCACGTTTGAGCGCCGAACAGATCGAGTACACCTTGGCTGACTGGATACGCTGCACCCTGCAAGCCCAACCAGATGATCCCATCGCTTTAGATGGCAAGACTGTTCGTGGGGCCAGAATGGCTGAAGCGTCCGCTCCCCATCTGCTCTCTTTCCGCACGCACCACAGTCAGGAAACCTTGTTGCAAGTCCTGGTTTCTGAGAAAACCAACGAGATCCCGATTGCCCAGCTTCTCTTGCCTTGCTTGCCTGTCTGTGGACGCGTTTTCACCGCTGATGCTTTGCATACCCAGAAGGATTTCCTCCGGTGTGTGGACGCATTAGGCGGAAAAACGGTTCTCACTGTCAAAAACAACCAACCAACGCTCTTTGCAGACCTGCAAACCTATTTTGCCGATCCCCATGCCTCCTTTGAGCAGTTTGCCACCCTCGATCAGCAGCGTGGACGCATCGAAAAACGGACCATCCGTGTGAGTACCGAGATGAACTCCTATCTGGTTGACTGGCCGCTTATCCAGCAGGTGGCTGAGTTGACACGAACCGTCACCATTCGCAAAACCGGACAAACGAGCCACGAGGTCGTCTATCTCATTACTCCCCTGACTCCTGGGGAGGCTGATCCATCCCGTTTACTCACCATCGTACGAGGACATTGGGGCATCGAGAACTCCTCTCATTTTGTTCGCGATGTCACCTTTGGAGAGGATCGTTCTCGTCTCCGCTCTGGCGATGGTCCACAGATCATGGCTGCTTTCCGCAATCTTGCCATCACCCTTATTCATCGTCAGGGATCTTCTCAGATTGCCGCCACTCGTCGCCACTTTGCCTCCCATCCTCTTCATGCTTTTCGATTGCTCCTTCCCAGGAGCTTTGCCCAGCAATAATTCACAAGCCCTGATGAAGAAGCTAAAAGCTATTGACAACACTATGGCTATACTGGTATCATTCCTCTTGAAAAATGATGGTTATTAAGTTTGTAAGCAACAATTTACAGAATAGACTAACCTCATCAGCCGGTGTAGCTCAGCGGTAGAGCAGCGGTTTTGTAAACCGCTGGCCGGGGGTTCGATTCCCTTCACCGGCTCCACTTCCTCTCAACTATCCTTCCAACAGCCACAAAGGGCACTCTAAGCACTCTCACCAGAATATCATGAATGCGCTGAAAATGGCCTGTTTTTTGCATAACCGCATGTCTTCAACAAAATTGTAGCAAAATGCTTGTTAAAGAAACAAAATTTATGGCTCTGTTAACTCTTGCAGTAAGCATTTTCTAGCTGTACAATTGGAGGCAGACCTTTTTGCTTGCCGTATCCTCGGAAAGGGGGACCATCTGTCCATGAACACAACACGAGTGACTGCGTTACTTTTCCAGTTGCAACAGCTTGATCTGGAGCTAGATCGCCTGACAGCTGAACAACAAGCGATCTCTACTTCTTTGCGAGGAAGCACGAAGTTACGCAAACTACGGACGGAGTACGAAAACGCCCAGCAGCAATTGCAATCTGGCCGACAGGCGCAGAAAGAAGCTGAATGGACCTTTGAAGACCTGGATCGTCGCATTAAAGAGCAGGAATTGCGTCTCTATAATGGCACTGTCACAAATGCGAAGGAACTTCAGACGCTGCAACAAGAAGTGCAACGCCTACGCGCACAACAAAGTCGTCAGGAGGATATACTCCTAGAGGTAATAGACGCAACAGAGGCATTAGAAGAGACAGTAAAACAGAAACTGGTACTGTTGAAACAAGCTGAGGACGCTTGGCAGCAAGAAGCGGACGAGCTGCTCAAACGGCATGAGCAAATAGAGAAGAAGAAGCAAGAGCAACAAGCAAAACGTGAAAGCTTAATAAGCGGGTTCGATGAAGAATTGTTGGCTCGTTACAATACAATGAGGCGGACCAAACAAGGCAGGGCCATTTCTAAAATTGAGCAAAGCTCGTGTCAATGGTGCCGCGTAATTCTGACCCCCAGCGAGTTACAACAGGTGCGCATCAGCTCTGAACTTCAAACATGTAGTAACTGTGGACGCATTTTATATTACGAGCGTTAAAGTAAGGAAAGAATGAACATCATCCATTCCTCGCTTCGCTATAAGGAGCGTTGCTGCTCCCGCTTGCCAATCCAGTCAAGAGCACGTCATAGGAGACGTGCATTGGCATTTTTGGGCCAGCTTATATAATTTCTCCTAATAGTACTATGCACCGAAGATCATATCAGGAATAAATTTGCCGGATTCTTTGTAATGTTCTGTGAACTGTTGTTTTATACTAATAGCAGATGAACGCGGTGACATTAGGAGCAGTGAGCAGTGTAACCTGAACGTATCTTGAAACGTATGTATTGCATATCTCTGATCCATCCCGCCCCTTAGATAGTGTTTGGAATGCACACACTTTTCGCCAGTATCGATCTGAAGCCAAACACGAGCTTAGAAGAACGTACGACTGTCTGGTCTCCGCATCAGGAGAATCCAGCTGAGAGCACCATGAAGGGGATAGATACGCCAGGTGTAGAGAGATGCATATAGACGAAAGCGCTTTGTACGTGTAATATGGAGGGGAAATTCTATTGTGTGTACCATTTCAGGCGCTAATATGAGGAGTGTCCTCTCGAAATGTTTCGACAGATGAAGAAAGCAGGTCTGAACTGATGGATGCTCAGGCTACATATATGTACCAGAACCCGAATGATCAGGGTTCAAGGGGTCCGCAACGACCCGATAATGGAGGCAACGGCAACAACGCTGGTGGCCCGCGTGATAGTGGTTCCTCCTTACTTTTTCGTATTATCGTGCTAATAGTGCTGGTAATCGTCGGACTCTACCTCTTTCAGGTCTTCACGCAGAGCAGCAACGGTAGCAACACAAACGCCGTAGAGGTTCCCTATAGCACATTTTACCAGCAAATCAAAGCAGGCAATGTGGAGAATGTGGTCTTTCAGGGACAGAACGCCAGCGGCTCGCTCAAAAACGCGATCACTGTAGACGACAAAACGTCCAAAGATTTCCAGTTCACGACGCTACCAAATGGTGATCAAACGCTGACCGATTTGCTGGTACAATATCACGTGGAGTTTCAAGCCAAGCCAGCATCGAATAATGATACACTGCTGACAATTCTGATTAATTTTGTCCCCTGGCTGCTAGTATTTGGCGTTTTCTTCTTTATCGCTCGCAGGGCCACGCAAAGCCAACAGAACATCTTTAGCTTTGGCAAAAGCCGCGCGAAGATGGTGCTGGAAGATAGACCGTCAACAACATTCGCAGATGTCGCGGGAGTCGATGAGGCTAAAAGTGATCTGGTAGAGGTCGTCGAGTTCCTGAAAACGCCACAGAAGTTCCAGCGCCTGGGAGGGAAGATCCCACGCGGCGTCTTGCTGGTAGGCCCGCCAGGAACAGGTAAAACGCTGCTAGCTCGCGCAGTTGCAGGCGAGGCCAGCGTACCATTTTTCTCGATAAGCGGCTCCGAGTTCGTCGAGGTACTGGTAGGCGTTGGTGCCAGTCGTGTGCGAGACCTGTTTGATCAGGCAAAAAAAGCGGCTCCGAGTATTATTTTCATTGATGAAATTGATGCTGTTGGTCGCCAGAGAGGCTCTAGTATCAATAGCAATGATGAGCGAGAACAGACACTTAATCAGCTACTAGTCGAGATGGATGGATTTGACACACGACAGGCAGTGGTAGTGATCGCCGCAACGAACCGTCCGGATGGATTGGATAAGGCATTGCTACGACCAGGACGCTTTGATCGTCGCGTTACAGTAGATCGCCCTGACTGGAATGGTCGCCTGGCAATCTTGAAGATTCATACACACACAGTACCGCTGGGAAGCGACGTAGACCTGATCACCATCGCACGCGCGACCCCTGGTATGGTCGGCGCAGACCTGGCAAATCTGGTGAATGAAGCAGCCTTACTGGCCGCACGGCGCAACCTGGACGCTGTAAATCAAGCTTGCTTCAATGAAGCAATGGATAAGATTTTGATCGGCGCTGAGCGTCCTCTGGTGCTGAGTGAAGAAGATCTCAATGTTATCGCTTACCATGAAGGCGGCCATGCGCTGACCGGACTGCTCACCGAACATGTTGATCCAGTGACGAAGGTAACAATCGTACCACGAGGTCAAGCTTTAGGCGTCACGCAATATACGCCATTGGATGATCGTTACAATTACTCACAGGACTACCTGGAGGCTCAGTTGATCACGGCTCTGGGTGGTCGAGCGGCTGAAGAGGTTGCCATTGGGCGCATCACGACGGGTGCAGAGAATGATCTACAACGCGTTACAGCTATCGCACGACAAATGGTAGCGCGCTGGGGCATGAGTGAGCGTCTCGGCACGATCTCGTATAGTGAGCGCGACGATCCTTATGCAGGTACTGCGTTAGCCAGCAATACGCGCGAATACAGTGAGAAAACAGCTACAGTGATCGATGAAGAGGTTGACCGCATCGTAAAGTGGGCATACAGCCACGCCGTTGGACTGCTGACGGAGCATCGCGTGACACTTGATCGCGTGGCGAAGGCGCTTCGCCTGTATGAAACGATTGATGCCAAACAATTACGCGAGATCATGGTCGAAACGGGTGCCATTGACGCCGCGCCAGCTTCGTACCGCTAAGCTCAAGAGTCGAGAAGAGTTTACGCAAACCCCTGTCATCTCATATGGATGGCAGGGGGTTTTTCTGACCCAGAACGGTTTCTTGCTGGACAGACGAGCTGAGGCTTGCTATACTTACTATGAAGTTGCTGCCGTTAGTGCAATTAGGAGAGACAAACGATGATAATACCCCCAGACTCTCATCGGGGAAAAACAGAATATCCCAGTAGGTATCTTGTGCAGGATCGTTCTAATGAAGCAGAACTCATTCGGTTAGATGGGCAAGATCGTACGCTCACAGAATTTATAGGGGTGATGACAGAGCAAAAAGACCCAGCCCGTTTTGAGCGCGTGCTTGATGTCGGGTGTGGTACTGGTTATTGGCTGATGGAAGCAGCCAGAACGTATCCAAACATCTCCACATTGGCAGGGACAGATGCCAATGAGCGCACAGTCTCCTACGCACGTGCGCAGGCACAAGCCGCACAAGTCAGCGACCGGGTGCAGTTTCAGATTGGCGATGCTCTGCGCATGCTCGAATTCCCTACGGGTTACTTTGATCTGGTCAATCAACGCCTGGGAATCAGCTATTTGCGGCAATGGGATTGGCCCAAACTCTTGAGAGAGTATCAACGTGTCTGCAAACCAGAAGGCATCATTTGTATTACTGATCGGGCGGTCATACCAGAGACAAATAGTCTCGCCCTGAGACGTCTCGCAGAGCTGTTAACTGAGGCGATGTATCGGGCAGGACACCTCTTTACTTCGGAGAGTGAGGGCCTGACACGTCATCTCACCGATCTGATGCATCAGCATGGCGTCCAGCAAGTGCAAACAAAGATTACTAAAATCGGTTGCCAGACACCCGCAATGACGCTGTTAGCGGCAGATGATGCACGGCGTGCCTTTCAGATGGTGGTCCCCTTTATGCGCAGGTGGATCAAGCTCCCCTCTGATTATCAGGACATCTACCAGCAGTTGGTAGATGATTCGCAACAGCCAGATTTCGAGATGGTAAGCACGTTTACCACAGCCTGGGGAACAGTGGCTTAATACAGGATTTGATTAAATAAACAGACACAACCTCTGCTGAGTAAGTCTGGTAGCAGACGCGGGGATAGTTGTTCCCAAATTCATGCAATCATGCTTCTACGGTATCGCAATGGATAATCAACTTTATGAGATTATTATGAGTTGGATGCTATTAGTGCAATGAGGAGAGACAAACCATGGCAATACCTCCACAGTCCCCTCAGGGAAAACCAGAATATTCTAGCACCTATCTCGTGCAGGATCGTTCTAATGAAACAGAACTCATTCGCTTAGATGAGCAAGATCGTGCGATCACAGAATTTATGGGGGTAATGACAGAGCAAAAAGATCCCACCAGTTTTGAGCGTGTGCTGGATGTCGGGTGTGGGTGTGGGTGGTGGCTGATTGAAGCGGCCAGAACATATCCAAGCATCTCTACATTGGTGGGAGTAGATACCTCTGAGCGTATAGTCTCGTACGCACGCATGCAGGCACAAACCGCCCAGGTCAGCGACCGGGTGCAGTTTCAGGCTGGAGATGCTCTACGCATGCTCGAATTTCCTAGCGGCTACTTTGATCTAGTTAATCAACGCTTCGCGATGAGCTATATACGGCAATGGGATTGGCCCAAACTCCTGAAGGAGTATCAACGTGTCTGCAAACCAGAAGGCATTATTTGTATTACTGATATGATGGTGACACCAGAGACGGATAGTCTCGCCCTGATACGTCTCACAGAGCTGTTAACTGAGGCGCTGTATCGGGCGGGATATCTCTTTACATCGGAGAGTGAGGGCCTGACACGTCATCTCGCCGATCTGATGCATCAGCATGGCATCCAGCAAGTGCAAACAAAGATCACTAAAATCTGGTCCCAGACAGGCGGAGATTTGGCACGGCGTGCTTTTCAGACGATGGTCCCCTTTATGCGCAAGTGGATAAAGCTTCCCGATGATTATCAGGACATCTATCAGCAGCTGGTGTATGACTCGCAACAGCCAGATTTTAAGTCGACAAGCACGTTTATCACAGCCTGGGGGACAGTGGCTTAGTAGTGGATGTGCTTAAATAAACAGACACAACCTCTGCTGAGCAAGTCTGGCAGCAAACGCGGGGATAGTTGTTCCCAAATTCATGCAACCATGCTCCTATGACGCCGCAATGGATAATCAACTTTACGATATTATTATGAATTGGATGCTATTAGTGCAATGAGGAGAGACAAACGATGGCAATACCCCCAGACTCCCACTCGGAAAAACCAGAGCATCCCAGTACGTATTTCGTGCAGGATCGTTCTAATGAAGAAGAACTCATTCGGTTAGATAGGCAAGATCGTACGATGACAGAAATTATGGGGGGGGTGATGGCGGAGCAAAAAGATCCAGCCAGTTTTGAGCGCGTGCTTGATGTCGGGTGTGGTCCCGGTTGGTGGCTGATCGAAGCGGCCAGAACGTATCCAAGCATCTCCACATTGGCAGGGTTAGATGTCAGTGAGCGCATGCTCTCGTACGCACGCGCGCAGGCGCAAGCCGCACAGGTCAGCGACCGGGTGCAGTTTCAGGTTGGCGATGCTCTGCGCATGATCGAATTTCCTACGGGCTACTTTGATCTGGTCAATCAACGCTTCGGGTTGGGCTATTTGCGGCAATGGGATTGGCCCAAACTCCTGAGGGAGTATCAACGTGTTTGCAAACCGGACGGCATCATTCGTATTACTGAGTTGGGGGCGATACCAGAGACGAATAGTCTCGCCCTGAGACGTCTCACAGAGCTGTTCACCGAGGCGCTGTATCGGGCGGGGCACCTCTTTACTTTGGAGAGTGAGGGCCTGACACGTCATCTCGCCGATCTGATGCGTCAGCATGGCATCCAGCAAGTGCAAACAAAGATCACTAAAATCGGGTTCCTGACACCTGAAATGAGGCAGGACGGAGGAGATGATGCACGGCGTGCTTTTCGGACGGTGGTCCCCTTTCTGCGCAAGTGGACAAAGCTCCCCTCTGATTATCAGGATATCTATCAGCAGCTGGTGTATGAGACGCAACAGCCAGATTTTGAGGCGACACCCACGTTGACAACAGTCTGGGGAACAGCGGTTTAATAGCTGATGGTGGTAAAAAATAAGCATATCGGTGCTCTTTGTTAGCCAGCAATACGCGCGAATACAGCGAGAAAACAGCTACAGTGATCGATGAAGAGGTTGACCGCATCGTAAAGTGGGCATACAGCCACGCCGTTGGACTGCTGACGGAGCATCGCGTGACACTTGATCGCGTGGCGAAGGCGCTTCGCCTGTATGAAACGATTGATGCCAAACAATTGCGCGAGATCATGGTGGAAACAGGTGCCATTGATGCCGCGCCAGCCTCGTATCGCTAAGTTCAAGGGTAGAGAAGAAATTTAGGCAATTCCCTGTCATCTCCTATGAATGGCTGGGATTTTTTCTGATCTTGACAGGTTTCTTGCTGGACAGACGAGCTGTCGCCTGCTATACTTACTATGAAGTTGCTGCCGTTAGTGCAATCAGGAGAGACAAACCATGGCAATACCCCCACAGTCCCATCAGGGAAAACCAGAATATTCTAGCACCTATCTCGTGCAGGATCGTTCTAATGAACAAGAACTCATTCGGGTAGATGAACAAGATCGTATGGCAACAGCACTTATGGGAGTAATGGTAGAGCAAAAAGATCCAGCCAGTTTTGAGCGCGTGCTGGATGTCGGGTGTGGTGCTGGTTGGTGGCTGATGGAAGCGGCCAGAACGTATCCAAGCATCGCCTCATTAGTGGGAGTAGATATCTCTGAGCGCATAGTCTCCTACGCACGCGCGCAGGCGCAAGCCGCACAGCTAAGCGACCGGGTGCAATTTCAGGTTGGCGATGCTCTACGTATGCTCGAATTTCCGACGAGTCACTTTGACCTGATTAATCAACGCATGGGGATCAGCTATTTGCGGCAATGGGATTGGCCCAAACTCTTGAGAGAGTATCAACGTGTCTGCAAACGGCACGGCGTCATTCGCATCACTGAGGGTGCACCGCAGCTAGAGACGAGTAGTTCCGCCCTGACGCGTCTCCTAGAGCTGTTGGCTCAGGCGATGTATCAGGCTGGGTATCTCTTTTCTCCGGAGGGTGCGGACTTGACACGTCATCTCGCCAATCTGATGCACCAGCATGGCATCCAGCAAGTACAAACAAAGATCAGTAAGATCGCCTACCATCAGACACCTGCAACAAGGCAGGCATACGCAGATGACATGAAGCGTGTTTTTCAGACGACGGTCCCCTTTATGCGCAAGTGGATAAAGCTGCCCCCTGATTATCAGGACATCTATCAGCAGATGCTGGATGAGACACAACAGCCAGATTTTGAGGTGACAGGCACGGTTACCACAGCCTGGGGAACAGTGGCTTAGTACTGCATGTGATTAAATAAACAGATACAACCTCTGCCGAGCAAGTTTGACAGCAGAGGCGGAGATATTTGTTCCCAAATTCATGCAACCATGCTTCTACAACATCGCAATGGATAAGGAACTTTACGAGATTGTTATAAATTGGATGCAGCTAGTGCAATGAGGAGAGACAAACGATGGCAATACCCCCAGACTCCCGCCCGGGAAAACCAGAGCATCCCAGTACGTATTTCGTGCAGGATCGTTCTAATGAAGAAGAACTCATTCGGTTAGATAGGCAAGATCGTACGATGACAGAACATATGGGGGGGGTGATGGCGGAGCAAAAAGATCCAGCCAGTTTTGAGCGCGTGCTTGATGTCGGGTGTGGTCCCGGTTGGTGGCTAATCGAAACGGCCAGAACATATCCAAGCATTTCGACATTAGTGGGAGTAGATATCTCTGAGCACATAGTCTCCTATGCACGCGCGCAAGCCGCCCAGGTCAGCGACCGGGTGCAGTTTCAGGTTGGCGATGCTCTCCGTATGCTCGAATTTCCTACAGGCTACTTTGATCTGGTCAATCAACGCTTCGGATTGGGCTATTTGCGGCAATGGGATTGGCCCAAACTCCTGAAGGAGTATCAACGTGTTTGCAAACCCGAAGGCATCATTCGTATTACTGAGTTAGGGGTGCTGCCAGAGACGAATAGTCCCGCTCTAAGACGTCTCATAGAGCTGTTCATCGAGGCGCTGTATCAGGCGGGGCACCTCTTTACGTTGGAGAGTGAGGGCCTGACACGTCATCTCCCTGATCTGATGCGTCAGCATGGCATCCAGCAAGTGCAAACAACGACCACTAAAACTGGGAGCCTGACACCTGAAATGTGGCAGGAACTCGGAGATGATGCACGGCGTACTTTTCGAACGATAGTCCCCTTTCTGCGCAAGTGGATAAAGCTTCCCTCTGATTACCAGGACATCTATCGGCAGTTGGTGTATGAGACGCAACAGCTAGATTATGAGGCAACACCCATGTTGACCACAGTCTGGGGGACAGTGGGTTAGTGCTGGATGTGGCTAAAAACAAAAGGAGGTACTGTCACTGGTGTGTCGATAAAGCACTTAAGGGCGCATATCGCTGCTCTTTATGGCTCCAGGTCTGGCGCAATAGGCATGATTGCGTTAGCGCTGGCACTACGCGCTGTGTTGATTGCTCTCGGTTGGCCTCCTACGAATAGCGATGAGGGTACGATGGCGATTATGGCTCGCAATATCGCCTATCGTGGTGCCCATCCCTCTATGTACTATGGGCAGAATTATATGGGCGTGATAGAGGCATATCTGGGCGCGTTCTTCTTTCACCTTTTCGGCAGTCCCTCTCTCTTTGCTCTACGCCTGGGCGTTGTGCTGATGGTTACACTCTTCCTGGTCAGCACGTATCTCCTGACATGCTTGCTCTTCTCACCGAAATTGGCTTTTGTGACGATAGCGTTTCTCAGTGTCGGCTCAATTCCATTTCTGACACGCCAGACTATCGCCACTGGTGGCTCCTCACAAACATTGCTTTTTGGATCTGCGGCCTTCTTGCTCGCGAGTTGGCTCGCTCTGACCTATCAACGTTGCGCTTCACTGCACACGATACTGAAACGTCTGCTAGCTTACGCCAGTCTGGGACTGGTGGTCGGTCTTGGTCTGTGGAGCGATATGGTGGTGCTACCGGTTTTTGCGATGGCGGGCTTGCTCTTGATACTCTTTTGTTGGCGCGAATTGCTCACTAGGGGCTGGATTGTACTCCTCGCTCTAGCGCTGCTCGGTCTACAGCCTCTACTGCGCTATGATCATGCGCAAGGTCTCAATGCATGGCAGATCTTACTGGGACTCGCCCATGGCAGCGCCTCTACTGCGCCAACAACGCTGCATGGTATTTTGCATAATGTAAAGGCGACCGTGCTGATAAGTATTCCAACGGCAACTGGTAGCCCTTTTTGTCCAGTGATCGAGCTACCTAATCTGGGGGATAATTCGCCGCATAGCCTACAATGTACTATTGCCCACGCACTCTGGGGCGGCGGCTACCTACTGCTGCTGACAATTGCTCTGCTAACAACGATGGCTGCACTCTGGGACATACAGTACTGCAATAAGCAACTGAGTGGGACTGAGCGAAGGTATGCTCAAGTACAGCGTGTATCTCAGTTGATGCTGCTGGGTGCGGCTCTGCTAACAATTAGTATCTATACGCTGAGTTCAGGGCCTGTGAGTTGGCCCGGCTTCCATGCCTCGCTATCTGATTGGTCTGCTCATCACGACACCCGCCCTGATTGAGCCTGTGTGGAGCATTGCCAGCAGTCGATATTACATAGTATCTTCTCGTCAAGATTGCACTGCCAGGCCAGTCAATTATTTCTATTACATAGGGTCGTCGTTGTGGATTGAACGTGGGAAGATGTATGGCTCACGCATACTATTAGTTGCGGTGTGGTGTGTGCTGCTGGGAGGCACCGTTATGGCTTTCAGTGAGGTGCCTGCGGCACAAAGAGCCACACAACAACGCAATAATCTGATCAACAGTCTTTTGCACATTGGGGCGAACCGTATCTATACGGAGTATTGGGCGTGCAATGATCTGGCGTTTGCGAGCAATGAACGCATCATCTGCGCAGTTGTCGATGATAACCTCCAATCCTCGCATAATCGCATTCCCGGCTACGATGCACTTGTCTATGCTGACCGCTACGCACCCTATGTCTGCCCAATCAATGCCAGCAATCTACCAGCGGGGAATAATTGCTTACCAGCACTTAAACAAATGGTTGCACGAGCTGCGCCCGGCACATATCGGCATTATGAGTTTGATGGCTATGAGGTGTATCAGCCTGTTAAAACTGCTTCTATAGCTCCTCATCTGGCAGCAATCCCTGGCGCAAGGCGAAAATAGCCACTTGCGTGCGATCACGCAGGTGCAACTTCTGGAAAATGATCGAGAGGTAGTTCTTTACTGTCTTCTCAGAGTAGGCCAGATGCTCGGCGATCTCTTTGTTGCTCATGCCAGAGGCCAGATAACGAATAATTTCAACTTCTTTTTCTGAAAGCTGGGCGATGCTTTGTCCACCGGGCGTAGTGTCCGATTGCCGACGCAATTCGTTGACGATTGCGCCGGTCAAGGCAGGCGCAACGACGATCTCGCCAGCGTGGATGGCTCGGATGGCCTGTGCTACCTCACGGGCAGATGCATTTTTGAGCAGATAACCTTTCGCACCGCTTTTCATAGCATCTACGATCTGCTGGTGCTGCTGGTGCATGGTTAACATGAGTACAGATATGTCTGGGAACTGACGCGTAATTTGACGCGTGATGGCAATACCATCCACGACAGGAAGGTGAATATCCATTAATACGATATCAGGGTGCAATTGAGGAATCTTCTCCATAGCTTCAAAGCCGTCTACCGCCTCTCCAACGATCTGGATATCTTCTTCCAGCATAAAGAGTTGACGCAGACCTTCACGCATAAGCGCGTGGTCGTCTACAATGAGTACATTGATGACGCTAATATGCGACGTGCTTTCTCTATGACTCCCATCACCTGTGCTGTCGCTAGCAGGATGTGCGTCCTGCACAAGCGTGTCTGGTATAGAGTGGGCTGTTGTTTCAGTAACGACAGTTGAGGGTTGTCGCCCATCAGGATGTGGGTAGCGCATAAAGACTCCTTCTAGTATTTACAGAAACACGATGGTTTTGCAAGAACTCATTATTGGCTCCAATCAATACTATCCATATATTCAGTATAGCAATAGAGCGAAGAAGCGAGGTTCATTTTACAGCAGGCTGAGGAACATCGCGGTTTGATTTGCCTTTTCTTTAAGGAAATGTAGTTGAGGGAATTACTTCTGCAAGTGAGCTTGACGCTTGCGCATCGCTTCCTCTATACTTTCTCTAGTAGAGCGTGATAATGGCCTTTCACGCTGAAGGGGATGTTTTGATGGCAAATTGCTTTGATCGCGCCGGTCACGTCAGGGGAGACTATCGCTTGCTCAGGGGATTGGGCAAGGGCAGCTTTCAATTACGCGAGGATCGCGAACCATGGCGTCACGCGGACAGGGTCGAGTTGTCTCAAAACCGTTCGTTTACCGAGGCATCCTTTTGGAGAGCCTTTTTATGAGTAAAAACTATTGGTTCCATTCTTTTAAAGGAACTGCATGGCAGGAGTTTCACGAACAGGAAGTACATGAGGGAGACGCACTCGTGGCAGGTTTTCCCAACAGCCGCTGGGCAACTGTCCAGAAGATGCAGATAGGCGACTGTCTTCTCTGCTATCAAGCAGGCGAATCCCGCTGGATCGGCGCATTAGAGGTTGTCTCAACTCCCTTTTATTTGAATAACAAACCACTCTCAAAAAAAGATAAGATATGGCATGATGTAGAGTTCCGAAGCCGTGTCGCTGTTAAAGTATTGATAAGCCTATCTCCAGGAACAGGCGTTCCAATAGCTCAGATGAAAGATCGTCTTTCTATCTTTAAAGGCTTCAACACTAACTCATGGAAAGGACACCTTCTCGATAACCCCAGGTTATGGTCGGAGGCTGATGGAAAGATCATATTGGCTACCCTTGAAGAGCGGCATGCAACAATTGTTAGAGAAAATGCCATCCAGGATGTGCTATCTCTCAGGTTAGAAGATGGTCAAGAGGACATAATTAAAGGTTATGAGGGAGGGAAGAAACTCATTCTTGTCAATCATTATGAGAGGGACCCTGCTTTAAGAGCGAAAGCTATACGTATTCATGGCACTACATGTAAAGCATGCAGCTTTGATTTTGCCAAAGTATATGGGAGTCACGGGGAAGGATATATAGAGGTTCACCATCTTCGGCCTGTAAGCACATTAGCTGAGAAAACTCCTGTTAATCCCAAGGAGGATATGACTGTTCTCTGTTCTAATTGCCATAGAATGATACATCACCGCATACACAATATACTGACCCTCGAACAACTTGTAGCACTCATACAAAACCGAAGTGGTGACAACCAGGGCAACTAATCAAGGTTAAACGAATACATGTGCTTAGTAACAAGAAACAGCCGTTTGATGAGACAATCTGGTCCATTTTTTCAGGACACTGCGCACCATTTCCGTACGCGTGAAATTTTTCTTGGCGAATCTCAAAACTCATCTCTCATAATTATCAATGGTGATGAGCATGCTCATGCTGTGCGTGATTATGATGATGCTCGTGCTGATGCGAATCAACGGGACTTATGAGTCCATAAGCACCGCCGATGCAGGTGCGCAGGCAGTTGGGCCAGACGAGACGTTTCTTGCCAAAACCATAGCCAATCTGCTCAATCGCAATGGACGGCATCTCGAAACGGGCTAAAGTTGCCAGGATGGCTGCTCCCGTTGGGGTCACTAACTCGCCTTCAATGGGACTGGGCAGCCAGGGAGCTTTGACGTGGCTGAGGATCTTTAAGGTGGCTGGTGCTGGTATCGGAATGAGGCCGTGCGCCATACGTACATGTCCATGCGACCACGGTAAAGGCGAGGCATATAACTGTTCGATACCTAACACTTCAAGCGCTATGGCGGCTCCGACGATGTCGATGATTGAGTCCAGAGCTCCCACTTCGTGGAAATGAATCTCTTCTAATGTGACGGCGTGGATGGCCGCTTCAGCTTCGCCCAGGACGCGAAAAATAGCCAGTGCACGCTCGTGTACGGTTTGCGATAGCGTCGAGGATTGCAGCAGCATGGCGATATCAGTAAAGCTACGCGTGGGCTGCTCACGGTCGGCCAGCACGACCTCGAAGCGCGACCCACTGATACCTTGATCGATGTACGGTGACACTTTGAGTTCGTAGCCCTCAATGGGCAAGCTTGCCAGCGTGTCCCGCAACGTTTCTAGTGGAAGTCCTGCATCAAGCATGGAAGCAAGCAACATATCTCCACTGATGCCAGATTGACAATCAAGGTAGGCTATTTTTTGTGGCATAACAGACAAATGCCTTCTTTCACTCGTTTATTAAAGATGAGTATAGTGCACTCAAGTATAGTATAGAAAATAATCTTCGCGCGTGCAAGGGCGAGAGCCATACGTCTTATCTCTACACTTTTTATTGAATGTTCCTGTCATATATCAATACTTCAACTGCGTATCTGCATACCAATTGATCCTTCACAACCGTCTGATACCCATAGACATTCAGAAACGCAACTCTCGTTGCTAGAAATATGCGGCAGCATATTTCTCATCTGAACGCAAGGCAATATGAACTAGTTTTTCTGTGGAGAAAATAATTTTATTCAGGCAGGACAGGAGTCAACGAATCCAAAGCCGTGTAACGTTTTTGTCGATAGCAATGTTTTTATTAATAACAGTTGCGAAAAAAATAAAAGAAAACAGTACTATTTTCTCATTCTTTAGTCGTTTTTGCGGTGGTATGATACCTTGTAGCTAGCTGTACTTTCATGTGTCAAGTTTGCCTGCGCAGCCGACTTTTACGAGGGTTGTATATTGTGTTATCGTAGAACAAAAGTTCTCGTATGTTGAAGGAGGTCACTTATGGCAAGCGGTAGCTATGCCAGAAAGCCTTTACCGCAGCAACCATTGCAGGTTTCATCTCCCGTCCCTGCACGTAGAACACGGCAGTTGTCCGAAACGTCACTTGTGGGGGTGAAGACTGAAAGCGAAACGGAGCCGATTCCGTTTCGGGCTGTGAGTAAAACGATAGAGAGCATACGCCCTGCAATCCACGTGGCGCTCCCTTTCCGTCCCAGTATCATCGTTGAACAATTTCGTCCCCATCCCCTGGAACAGCATAAATCCTGGCTAACGCCCCTCGTCGTGTGCATGATAGGCGCAGTAGTCTGCCTCTTGATCGTGCTCTCGGCAGGCGTATTTCAGCGGCCTCAGGGTTCAGCTCTACTCAACTATACCGGAGGGAAGGTGTATGACCTACAGGTCGGCGGCAACCTGGCCTCAACCTGGCAGGCGAGTCAGCCGATGACATCGAAGGTGCCAATTCAAGCGTCGAATAGCCCGTACACCGTATTGGGGAAACCAACGATTAGCGTAGCAATGATTAACCGTATCCTGACCGCTTACAACTCACCAGCCGCCGGGATGGGCCAGTCATTGTATAACCTGGGCGTGCAATATGATATTGATCCGGTATTTGCCCTGGCGTTCTTTATGCACGAAAGTACCTTTGGCACCGAGGGTGAAGCGAAATCGAGTCTCTCGTTGGGGAACTTACGCTGCATTCCGAATGCACAATGCATCGATAACTACGCGTGGTTTTCTTCATGGGAAGCAGGTTTCCAGGCATGGTATGAACTGATTCGCAATTTGTATGTGGCACAATGGGGCCTCACAACGATAGATCAGATTATTCCAAGATATGCTCCGCCTGCGGATAATAACAACGACAATGCCTATATCAGCTCGCTTAAACTGTCGATTGATACCTGGCATGCCGGTCAAGTTATGGTTCAGTAGCAAGCTAGCATGAGATGCAGAACAGGTAAGAGGCAGCGGACGCGATAAATCGTGCCCCTACCTCTCTGGCAATGAATTGCCACAACGTTCATCTTTCATTGGACGGATAGCTTTTCGAATGCCTGAGTGAGGAACCAGCGGTGCTCTGCGCGCATGTTTTTTTCGGTGACGTCATCACCACCGGCCCAGATGGACATTTTACCGGCAGGTTGTAAAGCAGCCCAGAGGTCCCAATACGGGAGGTTAGTGAAATCGATGCTGGTCATTGATTGATAATGCTGAGTGAAACGCTGCATGGCATCAATTCCGAATGCCCACAAGATCTCGAGCCTACTTTTGGCAACATCGGCGAGTGGATCTCCTAGCAGCGCATCCTCCCAGTCGATGATAGCAACAAGCTGTCCATCTTTCCATAAGATATTGCCAGGCCAAAAATCTCCATGTAGCAAGACAGATGCATTTCGCTGAGGGAACGGCCAGACAGCTTCCAAAACATCCCGTATATGCCCTTCGTCTAATGATGCATCCACTTCTGCCGGTCGCTCTTGCAATATTCTGGTATATTTTTTTTCTTGTTGTGGCAGAAAAGATACGTCCAGTTGTGAGCAATCTATCTGGTGAATTGTGTATAGATACGAGGCGAACCGCAAGAGGAGGTTGGGTATATGCAAGAGTGTCAATTCCGACTCGCCCTCGATGTATTCAATAATGATGTATGGCGTGGAGAAAATCTCGCAGGATTGTTCGAGGTGATAAGGTGTCGGCACAGCCAATCCCACGGAGCGTAAGCGTTGCAAGAGTTTGAATTCGTCTGCTGCTATCTGTGGGTTATATTTGAAAGCCACTTCGCTATGCTGACGCACAATCATTTTTTTTGTTTGCCCGTCAGGTCGCTGGATCTCAAGTGCTGTCACTCGCGCCGAGATCCCTCCTCTCAGCTCCCATGCGCGAAGTAGCGTGCTATAGGGATCGAACTTCTGGACCACTCGCGCAAACTTATTGTCTTCTTTTGCTTCTGCCATTGAGATATATCCTGAAGTGTACTCAAAACGTCTTCCAACGATTTATACACCGATGAGTCCCTGTTCAAGCGCCTTGCTTAAAGCTTCAGTACGGCCAGAGACCTGGAGCTTTTGATAGATGTTTGCCAGGTGGAAGTTTACCGTTCGCTCACTTACGAAGAGGCGAGCAGCAATCTCTTTGTTGCGCAGACCTCGCGCCAGCAAACGCAATACCTCCAGTTCACGCGCAGTTAAGGCATCGCTGCGCTGCGCGTTACGCCCCTGCCGACCAATACGCGTGAGTAGCCTGTCCGCAAGCTGAGGTTGGATCACGACTTGACCTCGCGCGACCATACGCACAGACTGCGCCAGTTCATCGGGCGCGATATCCTTCAATACGTATCCATCAGCACCCATGCGCAGTGCTTCATAGAAATATTCCTCACGATCTTGCGCCGCAAGCAATAAAACTCTGGCATCCATATTGAGCTGCTTGATCTGCCGCAATGCCTCAAGACTCTGGCCCCCAGGGAGTTGCGTGTCCATCAGCACAACCTGCGGACCCAGCTCTAATGTTTCACTTACGGCCTGAATACCGTCAGCCGCTTCCCCCACAACCAGCAAACCAGCATAGGATTCAAGCAACCGATGCAGTCCAGCACGTGTTACCGCCTGACTGTCCACGAGCAGAATACGCACAGGATCAACTATCGACGTAGCAACGGCAGGGTCAGATAGATTATTGCCAGGTACAACTGGTACAGACCCGGCAGGTATAGCTCCGGCAACTTCTTGCTGCACGTGGCTCGCGTAGGGCAGATGAGCCTGCACACGTGTCCCTCGTCCTTCCAGAAAAGTTATCTCTAACGAACCTCCAAGATATTCAAGGCGACAACGCAGATCGTCCATGATAGACGTAGCTTGCTTAGCACGGTTTAGGATTGTGGCGCTGTCAAAAGGGGGCGCGGGATCTGTTCCCTGCTCCTCAGTACGCTGAACGGCTTGACTCCCATCATCCTCAATACTTAGCTGTACGTCTTCCGGGCTATAGTGCAAGGTCAGACGCACTTTGCGGACTCCCGCGTGTTGCGCGATCTGGTAAAATGCTTCGCGCGCAACAAGGAAAAGGAGACGTTCAGCAGTAGGAGATAACGCCCCAGGCTCGGCAGTACCAGAAAAAGCCACGCGGCTGGAGAGTCCCAGGCGTTCAACTGTTTCATCGATCATCAGTGATAACGCATCAGCTAACGAGACACCATCTAGCTCTGGCAGGGACAACTCCTCGCTGAACATGCGCACCACGTGCAGCAGCTCCCGCGTCATCTGCGCTAGATTGTCCAGACTCTCACGCAGCGCAGCTACATCGAATGAAACTTCCTCAGTCGGGGAAGCAACCTGCATCTGTAATGTATTCAGCTCGATCAACATTGCACTGAGAGTTTGTAAAAGCTGCTCATGAGGATAGCTATTCATAGCATGCTTCCAACCTCCTTTCAAAAGTAATTTTGTAGAGATACCCTAGAATAAAATTATTCTCCCCAGCGTCCCCCTGCATCATTATTTCACCTGACTTGCTCCAACGCCAACAGTCCACTATAATAGCATGGAAGCGAGGGCAAGGAAATACGAGGTCGAAGTATGCAGATCAGCGAACCAGCCGAATATGTCATTCTGGGTCTACTCAAGACACAACCTATGCATGGCTACGAGATGTTTCAGCACTTTGAAAATGGGATTGTAGGTCAGATTGTGCATCTCGAAATGAGCCAGATGTATGCATTCCTGAAAAAGCTGGAACGCATGGGATACATTGAGGCTCATTTAGAACCACAAGGCATACGTCCTCCACGCAAGATCTTTCGCCTGACACAAAGCGGCCACGAGCTGTTTTTAGCATGGCTCAAGAAACCAGTGCAGAAACCACAGGATATTCGTATCCTCTTCCTGATCAAACTATACTTTGTACAGCGCTTTTTTTCCGCGCAAACGGCCAACCTCGTCGCACAACAAATAGAGGCCGGACAGCAATTTCTCGCACACCTGGAAGCGAAACGCCATGACGCAAACAGGCTAGCAGATGCTACCTTCTTCGAAGAGGTCGTGTTGAGTAGCCGCACGCACCAGACACGCGCACTGCTAGAATGGTTGCATGAACTACAAGCTACCCTCGTTGAGACAGGTTGATAGATGGTCACAGTGCAGTAAATAGGACTTATGGGAAGATTACTTGCATATTCGCATTTTTTCTACTATCCTAAAGTCCTACTTATGCAGATAGGACCATCCTCATGTTGGATTATACATGTGTCTCTACCGCACGAGTTTATCTCCCGCTTATTGCCAAAGGGAGTTTTTGAGTCCAAAACCACTTGACTAGAACATCTATTCTGTTATACTAATGAGAAGAAAATATGTTCTAAAAACCATAGACATTTCAAGGGAATGCAAAATGAGATTTTTACTAGAAGGAGGAAACTGTAGAGATGGAAACAGCTTCTACACGCAAACGGCCTCAACCAATCTACGATGATGCTGCGCATGGCGACGACCTATATAATACGCGCATGCCCAGTAGCGCACGACGTTATAAAACACATAATACAGCCGATGATCCTATGCTCATGAAAGGGACATTGATTCAACGACGACGATCTAGTCTGGCTACCCATAGTACTCATGGCATAACATCAAATGCCGTCGCACCAACCAGGACTGAGCCGCTGCCAGTGCCTTATGCTCGCAGCAAACATGTTGCCCTGATAGCTATTCTGGCCGGTATGGCTATTACCGTTGTATTATTGATAAGTCTAAGCGCATTGATACCCTGGTGGCAAAATTATCAGAATGATCTGCATTATGGTTATCCACGTACATCACAACTTGATGCTATAGTTGGACATGATGATAGTACTAGCAATCCTACCCATTTTATCTTTCTTAATCTTCATGGACATATAGAAGTTATTGAAATTCCGGGTGGAAATCCAGCACTTACACGCGCATTCAGCGGACCGACACTCTTCGGCGGCAACGCCGATTTACCGCCGGTCACAGGCACAATCCGCGATGATCATGGTCACAATGACCTCATATTGCATGTACAAAATCAGCAAATCGTGTTTCTTAATGATGGGACAACATTCCACTTGCAATCATAGGTAACACCCATAGGCATTCAGAAACGCAACTCTCGTTGCTAGAAATATGCTACCGCATATTTCTCATCTGAATGCAAGGCAATATAACGCCGCTTGCTCTTGTGTCAGGAGACGGAGCTGTCCGCAGTTCCGTCTCCACGCACAACACGATGGCAAAGAATCAGCAGCAGATTATCAGTACAGGCGTTGACTAAAACATGTGCTTGCCTGACACCGCCAGACCTCCATGCAATCTCCCCATAACCACATTGATGAAGTTGTCTTTATTTTTGTTTTTTCAAATTGGTATCGCAACCCTTCATTGCTTATCAGAATTGTGATTTGAACTCCGTGGATATATGAAATAGAGAACAGCTTTGTATGATATGATAATAAGCTGAAACGGTTCTTGCGTTCAATGAACATGACAGACTGGCAGGAGAAAACATGATCGATAATTTGAAAGCAGAGATCGATGAGCTTGTACCTGATCTGATTGCCACACGCCGCGACTTACATGAACACCCAGAATTGGCCTTCGAGGAGGTGCGTACATCTACAATTATAGCTCAACGTTTGCATGCTCTTGGGCTAGACGTGCAAACAGGCGTGGCAAAAACAGGCGTCGTTGGCACCTTGCATGGTAAAGAGGGCGAGGCAAAAACGCTGGCGATTCGCGCGGATATGGATGCATTGCCGATAGAAGAGCTAAATGAGGTAGAGTATCACTCACAGATTGCAGGCAAGATGCATGCCTGCGGACATGATGGGCATGTATCTATCGCTCTGGCCGTGGCCGATATTTTGAGCAAACGCCGCGACGAGTTCAAGGGTACGGTCAAGTTCCTCTTCCAGCCTGCTGAAGAACTCGTCGGTGGAGCGCATATCATGGTACAGGAAGGGGCTATGCAGGATGTCGATGGCGTGATTGGTCTGCACCTTATCAGCGATTTCCCCCTGGGACGCGTTGGGGTACGCTCTGGGACCATCTTTGCCAGCGCAGATAAGCTCTCTATCACAGTGAGAGGTAAGGGCGGACACGCAGCAACACCCCACTTCTCCGTTGACCCAATCGTCATCGCAGCCCATATTGTTGTCGCACTCCAAACGTTGATTAGTCGCGAGACTTCACCATTCGATCCAGCAGTGATTACAGTTGGTCAAATCCAGGCTGGCTCGGCCTTCAATATCATTCCAGAAACGGCACACATCCTGGGTACCATGCGCGCATTTACAGCGGAACACCGCACCTATCTGAAGCGACGAATACAAGAGCTAGGCAGTGGCATCGCCATAGCCATGGGTGGCTCTTGTGAGGTAGAGGTATCCGACGGATGTCCGCCCTGCGTGAACGATGAGAGCATGGCGGAACTGGTACGCCGCGCGGCCATAGCCACGGTTGGCGCACAGGATGTCGATGAAAGCGAGGCCGTGATGTCGACAGGCAGCGATGATATGAGCTGTTTCCTGCAGTCCGCACCTGGCTGCTACTTCATAGTGGGATCGCGCAACGAAGCAAAAGGTACACATTATCCACACCATCACCCACGCTTCAACATCGACGAGGATACGCTACCTATTGGGATTGAGGTGCTGACACGCGCCGCCCTGGATTTCTTGCGCTAAGCCAGTATCGTGCTTCGCATTGCCAGGTAAAACTTTATTATATAGCCAATGCCCCTGTACAGAATGAGGCTGCACATAGTACTATATGTATGATAGCCAGCTTTACACTGTGACACAATGCTTTTTCACTCCTTCGTTTACAGAGGACAGGGCCAGGATGCCATTACAGAGAGATAAAGACTCGCAACCTGATACATTGAATCTCTGGACGAACTTCGCGCAACAGCCCCAAGGATCAGCCGAAGTAGCAGAACAGGGATATACGCACTTATTTCAGAGCAAGCGTCGCCTCTCCGACGCTGCTATGTTGTCATTGCTACGCGACTGGCTGCTCCAGGACTATGTTGCAGCCTACGCTCGCTCGCTCGGCGCAACCCGTATTTTCCGCCGCTGCTACTGGGTCGACGCACTTGGTACCACCTCCCGAACAACAGCGAACAGTATAGAGCAAGCAAGTACACAACCAATAGCAGGCAGTAAAGGGCGCAAAAAAAACGCGCTTATACCTGCAGCTCTGGCACCACTTGTGTCGCTCTCACAGGAACTTGCGCAGGAGAGCAAGCCGATCACGCTCTTTGGCCTGCTGCTCGAAGCAGGCAGTAGCAAGCGCAAAGAAATTCGTGTCGCTCAGAATGGCTCTTCAGCTATCATGCATACAGTCTCTATACCAAGAGAGAGCGGCATAATAGCCGCAAGCTGGCTGGAAGCAGCGCCAACCTTGCTCAAAGCAATCGAGCAGACACCAGCCATCTTTTTGCTCAACCCCCTGGGATCAACCCTATACAACCAGGACGACCTGGCACCGCTCTATCAGCGAGCAGTACCAACAGAATTGTGTCTACTTGTTCCCCACAAGCAGATAGAGATGCACTTGCGCGCAGCTCAACATACAGCAGAGCAACCGTTGACAGCATTATTGCGCTCCGACCGCTGGAAAACATTACCGCGCGGGGAGGAACAGCACACCCAGATGATTACAGGCTTCATCGACCTCCTCGTAGCCGCCATGCAACGCCATTTCCAGTTACCTATACAGTCCATCACATTTCCGGTTCCAGCAGGTCCTGCCCACCTGGCAGCGGCACCATTTACGCTGCTCTTCGCCACGCGACGACAGGATAGCCTGGTCAGTATGAACGACGCCATCTGCATCTACCGCCGTCGCAGTGAGGAGCAGAGTTATCGCGGGATACTGAGCGAAGAGTGGTTTGTAGCCCAACAACACGAACGTTTAGAGCAAGCATTGCAACAGCTCGCTCAACGCATACGACAACAAGGAGTAGCACAACGCGCACGACGCTGGCCTGACTTGCGCCAGCAACTGCTGCTCAGCAACTTCGGCTATTTCACTCAATATGAGTACGATGCACTCATGCAGCAACTATTAGCCAGTAAGGAGGTAGATTGTACATGGAGGCAACCAGGCACCACAACTCAAACAGAACGCGTACCAGGCAACGAAGATACGCTTGTCTGGAGATAAAGGTAGGAGGTATTACTAGGGGGAAATGTCAGGCATGGGGAGTCCTGACAATTTAGTAATACCTCCTACAGCATAGTGTACACTAAAATGCTTCTATTTGGTGACTATTTTTCTTTAAAAAGTGCGCGCTAAAAAGCTCCATTTGAAAAATCGGAGCTAGAAAAGCTCTAGTCAGGAGTAATAGTATGGATTGATACGATCTTTCCTACAAAGTGCAGATTCTCATATATTTTTTGATGAAATACTAGAGACATTGTTGCAAATTCCACTATCTGCGACAACTTTTGCAAATGTTGCACTCGCCTTTAGCAACGCTTACATAGCGCAGGGAAAATTAACTCGCATATTTCTAAAAAATTGAACTATGGGTTATAATGGACAGAAAATAGCAAGCGAATGTAAACGCTTACCTCAAGAAGAGGGTCTACTATGCCACGCAAAAACAAAAATAACAACTCATTTGACAACCAGTACAATAATAATGAGCAGTTCGACGCTACAGAACGTCAGGAATCTCTGCGGCGACCATCGCCAGAGGCCGATGATGAACTGCTCAACCCTGAACTGGCCGAAAAAACCGCCATTACACCGTTACTAGAACATGGGGAAAAATACCATGAGGCGGGGAAGCGAGATGTTGAACTGTACATCCGCACATACAACACCTTATTACGTAGTTCTGGCGAAGTGAGCCTGAAGGCGCTGGTACAAGCGCATTACAATATCGATTCCAGCCTGCATCCTGACGCACGCAAAAGTTATCCCGACATGTCTGCGTTTATCTACAGCGTGCTGAGGTTGCCTGCTGCTGCCATCCACTGTAATCTGGTCTTGCTGGGCCAGTCAGAAGAAGTTTTTCTCTCTAATGGCTTCCATGTTGGTAGCTGGGAGAGCGTCACAGCCTCTGCTCGTCGCCGCAAATGGTTCTATGATAGCAAAGAAACACTGGCTGTTTATGTCGCCAGTGTGAGCGATATCGACGATATAGTACCCATTCTGGTAGCCTTCCAGATCGAATGGAACAAGATATATTACCTGCTCAAGCAGGACCCAACCACAATGCAGTTATTAGAGACCCCCATGGATCGCACCTCACCAGTCTTTGCCGAGATCAGCAAGGTCTTGCGCCATCGCCTGCGTATCGCGCCTGACGACTGGCAGCGCCTGGAGGTTATCTGGGGTGATAAGCTGTGGTCAAAACTCCATGAGATCGGGATGAGCCGTAAAAGCTTTAATATGCGTATGCTGGGTGGATCGCATATGGGTTACGTCAAGGCGACTCACAAGTGGTGGACACCAGTCAAAAATCTACTCGACGAGCTTAACCTGAGTGACCGTCCGACCTACTTTGTTTCCAGCAACACACATAGCCTGGTCAACTTGCTCTCGGGTTTCGTGCTCAACCACGAGCAAGAGCTTATAAAATTCGCGCAGAGCAGTGCTGATCCCTACCTGGCAGCCGAATATCATAAATTGCGCGAGGGTCAGGTACCGGGCAACTGGCAGAACTTCCTCTACTTTGTAGCTCGCGAGTGGATACGTACACCAGAAGGCAAGGAGGCAAGCCGCAACCGTTTACAGGAGTCTCAACGACGTGGTATCTGGCATACTGGAGCACGACACGGCCTGGAAATCGACGCGCAGATCTGTGAACTGGCGAAACTCTGTCCAACCGAGATTGATCCGCGCTGTCGTATGTCACACCTGGACCAGTTATCCAGGGGCAACGCAATTATCCTGAATATCGATTATCCGCTGGGTATGGCCGCATATCACATGATGCGCGAAATCATGGAAAATCTCGCGCAGATTCGTGGTATCTACATCCTGGGCAAGGCAGCCACGCTCAATGGCAGCATCGGTGACGTCATGATCTCTAATGTCGTGATGGACGAACATAGTCAGAATGCCTTCTGGCTAGATAATGCTTTTCATGTACATGATGTACAACCATACTTAATCTATGGATCGGTACTGGATAACCAGAAAGCGGTCTCATCCCAGGGCACCTACCTGCAGAATCGCCAGTACCTGGACTTCTACTACCAGGCCAACTATACCGTCGTCGAGATGGAAAGCGGGCCTTATCTCAACGCCGTCTACGAGGACCAGTATCTGACACGCTACCCCGAGGATGAAAATATCAACTTCGCGCGCCTACCTTACGAGCTGGGCATCTTACATTATGCATCGGATACACCTTATACACGTGGCAAGAATCTGGGAGCTGGCAGCCTCTCATACTTCGGTATGGACTCAACCTATGCCAGCACGGTAGCTATCGTACGCCGTATCTTCGAGCATGAAATCGCTTATATGAGCAATAGCCAGACGCAGCCACTGGTAGAGCAGAAGGCCGAAATAGATAGAGAAACACCGGAAACAAGCATAGCACAGTGAAAATATTGATGCATGGCCTGGCTACTAACACCCATAGGCATTCAGAAACGCAACTCTCGTTCCTCTTAGGCTGTCAGAAACGAAGCTGACGCTTCTAGCCTTCGGCTCATCTGACAGAGGAGAAGTTGCTAGAAATATGCAGCAGCATATTTCTCATCTGAATGCAAGGCAATATAACACCAGGTACATGCTACCTGCTGAATAGTATTACTCCACCACAGTAGAGAATTTTTGAGTACTAACAACGTCAGCGTTGTATAATTTGAGAACATGCTCGAACATTCAGCAAGCGAAACACATCCTGTCGTATCTGCGGCAGCTCTGCGATAGCTGTATCAGCATCGATTACCTCTGCCTTTACAATATCATACGCATTTCCATGCCAGCGTAGGGTACATTGACCAGCGGCGAGAATGTTACGGCACCAGTCAACATCGGTGCCATAGGGTAGCGCGACAATGAAACCACCGGAAACCGGCTGGGCCGTAATGGGTGTCGCGTAGGTGTTCCCTGATTTGCGCCCTGTATGGTAAACAACAGCCTGTGGAAAGTAACGACTCCCGGCAAACTTCAGCATCAACGGATTTACATAACGCTTATTGATCTCACGCTGGTTGTAGGGAATCCGCTTGCTCCTGACCAGGACGACAAAGGTGATCAGCGCCGCAAGCAACAAGATAAGGAGCGGGCCGGGCCAACTAGCTCGAACGGCGTACCTGCTCCTGAGCGGTAGTATTGCGTGAACTCATGGTAAATGTCACCAGCTTTCTTGTGAGAATACCTATCCGCAGCGCCAGACGGCTGAGGATATGGGATAACCACTACTCCATACTGTAGTGCATCCATCGATTTATTGCAACGTCTCATTATGGGCATTTTACTAGTTGCATACAAGGGCAATCTTATGACATACCACCAAAAAGACGACCAC
Organism: uncultured Chloroflexia bacterium; assembly: GCA_963802635.1. Lineage (GTDB taxonomy): Bacteria > Chloroflexota > Ktedonobacteria > Ktedonobacterales > Ktedonobacteraceae > CAVTLG01. The sequence continues at coordinate 1,177,893 of CAWDJJ010000003.1, forward strand.
TATAATCTGTCAGCATTACGCGAGTAGGAGCATAAAAGGATTATAAGCATAATAAAGTACGTTGACATATGTTTATGGCCATTCATCAGTTTCCCATCAATAGCGTCATTCTATGTCTCATGTTGATTACAGTTGAGACGTATGATATGCTAGGGGTATATCAAAGTGGCATGTGCTGTGCCCACTATCAGCTTTTTGCGCTTGTGGCTAGCAAACTGAGGAGTTGTGGATGTCTACCTCTATTTGGAGAGACTCTGAACCCAACGTTGATGAATATCCGTTGGCTTTGCTTAAATATCTCTTAAAACAGATGATGGTTCAGTTTGTTGCCCAGGGTGGTTGCATCGCCCTCTATGATGAGAGCCTTGGGCTGATGAAGATCCATGCTCACTTACGCCTGCCCAATGGGAAAACCTCTCGTTTCGCTGGCATCACAATGAATACAGGCACTGATAATCGAAAAGTATCTGGCCGACGCGCCACAATCAAGCTCTTTCATGATCCATACGTAGATCCATACGCAGCCTCACCATCCCCTGAACGCAAGGGAACGTCGCTATCACAGAGCGAGGATTTCGTAGATGTGACACCACAACAAAGCGATCTCTTCCCCGTTGGCACTACGTACCCCATGAGCCAGGACCTGATCGGTTACACCTGGCATACAAACGAGGCATACGCAATGCGCCATGAGGATTACGTTACACTCTTCCAAACAGGCCGCGCGTTTCCCTGGCAGAGCAATATGACACCTCTCTCTTATCTAGCCGTACCTATTCGTGAGGCGTCACCCAACTATAACAGTAACCCCCATGTGCAACAAACCAACATACTAGGGATTATTGTCCTCTATCAGCTCAACGCGAATAGCAATAGCTTTCAGAAACAGCGTGCCGAAGCTATTGACTATGTAGAACACATCGCCCTCTACTTGCAAAATGATAAGCTACAACGGGCTCAGCGTCGTACAAGCGAGTATTTGCAATTGCTACAGAACATCAGCAATACCTTTCCTACCTCTGTCAATTTATCAGATCTAGTGGAAAATGTGCACCGGTTTGCCACACATGTTGTCGATGTCTCCAGTATGTTGCTCACACTTTATGATCGTGACCTGGACCGGATCTATGACGTATTCGCCCTGCAGAAGGGGGTACGTATTGAGGAACTTGTTGACCAGCCACGCATTATGCGCAAAGAAGAACGACCGATCTGGTGGAAAACAACGCAGCAAGAGAAGCGCACGCTGCACTTTTCGCCAGCCCAGGATTTGCAAAAGTCCTATGATTACCAGGAGTTGCTCATTGGAGCATGGGGCGACCAGCTGCCAACAGAGTCATTTCTCTTACTCCCGATGAAAATGTTTAACCGGGTGATCGGCTCCCTCTGTCTCACTAGTATGCGTCCACATGCATACCATCCAGAAGAGATACAAGTCCTGGAGACGATGGTACAGATTGTCACAGTAGGCATTGAAAATGCGAAGCTCTATGAGCGGGATAGACGTATTCTTGAGCGTGACCATCGTCTTTTAAACGAGGCACACCAGCGCGAAGCTCAACTAGCAGCTATCAACAGCGCATTACAGTCTATCAGTTCAGTGCTCAATGTGACAGAGCTGCTCAATAATCTGGTTAAATCGGTAGCAACGTTAGTGAAGGTCGAGATGTGTGTGTTTTTTCAGCCAAACGCTACACGTGAAGAATTGATTGCGCTCGCTCTTTATGGCCTATCCAGTGTAAACATGGAGGATGATGGTAGTGGTTTGCCAAGCACACAACCTGCTAAAAAAGGCGAGCACAATCAACTTATCAACATGATCCGCCTTCCTTTTCAGAATACATTTTTGGAGCGCAAAATAGACGAGGGCTTCTTCTACTTGGACGCAGCTCAGTTGGAAGAGTTGGCACAAAGATGCAATGAGGGCGGCGCGATTTTCCTACGTGAAACCAACATCCGTTATATGCTCATGATATCTATGTCTTACCAGAAAGAGTTCATTGGCTTTCTCGCCGTCCCGATCACTAACGAATATCTTGCTTTACGCCCTCAGGATATTGGTACATTACTCGCCATCTGTGCACAGACAGCCAGTGCGGTTCGCAATGCACAGCTTTTTGAGCAAAGAACTGAGGCATATGCCGAGTTAGAACGGATGGATAAGCTCAAAGACGAGTTTCTGGTGACAGCCTCACATGAACTACGCACCCCATTGACCGCTATCAGCGGTTACACCAGTCAACTCAAACGGCAAGGAGCACGCGCAAATCCGCAACAAATCTTGCGTTTCGCCACTAAGATCTCAGTGGCAGCTCAGCAGCTCAATAATCTGGTTGCGAATATGACCGAGGCTGCCCAGATGGGTATGGTGGACAAAAAGATGCTGATCGAACCGGTCCACCTACTGCTGGCTACCGAGATCGCACAAAATATGCTGACACTTAGTAACGAACAACATGTCACGTTAGACATTTCACCTGATCAGTGGATTTATGGTGATGCATCTAGCATACGTCAGGTTTTGACGAATCTGCTCGAAAACGCGGCAAAATATTCGCTGCCTGAAAGCCCTATCCACGTATCCGCCACTGATATGTTACTCTCAGAGATCGAAGGTTTATTATCTGAGGATCAGGTTGATCCAACCTTACTACTGGAGCAAGGGGACCATCCCGTGGTGTTGGTGCGCGTCCAGGATAAAGGTGAGGGCATTCAGCCCGAGGATCAGTTGAAGATCTTTGAGAAGTTTGTACGCGCGCCACGTTCGCTTACGACGCCAGTGCGTGGTACCGGACTGGGCTTATACATTTGTCGTCGCTTTGTCGAGATCATGGATGGTAAGCTATGGCTGGAGCGCAGCGTTCCCAACGAAGGTTCGACCTTCAGCTTCTATCTTCCCAGGGCAGAAGTCCCGGTTGAGGCTGGAGCGTAGCTAGCAAGGAATATACGTGAATAGTAAGCCACAGAAGCTTCTTATTGTCGATGATGAGCCGGTCATTCGCGATATGATGGTAGACATTCTGGACATTGAAGGCTACAAGGTAGAAGTCGCACGCAACGGACGTGAAGCGCTTGAAAAATTGCGCTCGCCACAACATTACCTCGTCTTCCTTGACCTGCTCATGCCCATAATGAACGGTCGCGAACTCTGCCAGCAGCTTGATGCTGAGCCAGAGCACCGTCGTCGTCACGTGATTGTAATCATGTCTGCACTAGACCAGTTGGCACAGGCAGCCGCGCTACATATCGACGCTACTATGCCTAAGCCCTTCGTCGTTGATGATGTTATACGCATCATCGATACCTATATGCAAAAAACGTAACTACGCTGAGTCATAGTTCTCTTGCCATTCAAGCGCACTCGCGCTATAGTAAGTCTGGTGCATTCCTTTTATTCCGTCACAAAAAAGAAACAGGCACATAGACATCTACTATGTTATGCACAAGGGGAGTCTTCTATTGTCACAAATTATTCCTACCTTGCACCTTTTTAATGCCTTCTTGATACTGCTCGCCGCCTTGATTGCCGGTGTCTGGGGACTCATCCTCTACTTCCGCAAGCGCGAGATGATCAAGCCCTGGCGTATCATGCTCATTGTTGTGCTCGTGCTTGGTCTATTGCAAGGACTTTTTGGCGTCACGATGGTCCTGATGGGACTGAAACCTGGCGGAGGCACAGGTCTCTACTATCTACACTACGTCTATGGTGGCATCGTCGCTCTGGGCATCCCATTTGTATGGCTCAAGCTTCACCTCGGACGAAAAGAATCAGCGGCGCGTGGTCCTGTTCTATAGTATTGCGACGCTGGTTATGGTGGCGGCAGCCGTACGCGCTCTGATGACAGGCCTCGGTATGGTCTGATACCCATAAATAGCGCTTCGAGAGTGGGGGAAAATATATGCGAGCTTCTTTTATCCATGTGGCTGATACACATTTGGGCTATGAGCAATATGGAGTACGTGAGCGTTTCAACGATTTCAGTCGCGCGTTCTGGAATATCATCGACGACGCGCTTGAGCGGAATGTCGATTTTGTCGTCATCGCTGGCGACCTGTTTAACAAGCGTGCCATTGATGCACAAACGCTTATCCACGCCATCGAAGGCTTAAGGAAGCTCAAAGCGCGCAACATCCCGGTGGTTGCTATCGAGGGCAACCATGACCGTAGCTATTATCGGGATGGTATTTCCTGGCTGCAATTTCTCTGTTACCAGGGCTATATTATGCTGCTGGCTCCTGTTATGCAGGATGGTGCACCACAACTTACAGCCTGGCAGCCTGATACAATGTTGGGCGCATATGTTGATCTGTTGGACGGCAGCTTACGTGTGTATGGCCTTCCCTGGCAAGGTGCCGCAACCGCGCGCAGCCTGGAGGGTATGACAAATGCCTTGAGGTCAACACGCGCGGAAGAGGACGCACATGGTATTGAATACCGTCTTCTCACAATGCATACAGGCGTGGATGGCATTGTAGCACGCGTGCAAGGACTGCCTACGATGGCGCAGTTCCAGCCTTTGCACGCGTGTATCGATTATCTGGCACTCGGCCACATCCATAAACCCTACGAGTTCGATGGTTGGATGTACAATCCAGGCTCTACCGAAACGTGTAGCGCTGAAGAGACGCAGTGGGATGATCGGGGTTACTACTATGTGCAGATCGATACTGAGACACCTGAACGCATCGTTCATGCGCTCAAAAAAGAGCGTAAACATCACGCAGAACATCTTAAAAGCACGCGCCGTCCCTTTGTACGCTATGATCTGCGCGTAGACGGGCTGAATGAGCCGCAAGCGCTCTACAATCGCCTTGAAGACTATTGTCGTCGTGAAGGTGCTAAGTATGAGGACAACTTGAGGCGTCCTATTGTGCAAATTCATTTGCTGGGTACGCTCGGTTTTGACGCCGGATCGCTTGATCAGCCACAAATGGAGGAGTTGGTACGTCGCTATTTCCAGCCCCTTCATATACGCATCGATAACAATACCAACGACCAGGACTATGTACCCGATGATGGGGATATCGATGGACGTGACCGCTCAGCCTGGCATGAGCTAGAGCGGCGTATCTTTGAAGAACTGATCGGCATGGATGCTCGCTATTTGCCCGCTAAAGAACAATGGAGCGCCGTCGTCAGCGAACTCAAACAGTCAGCCTTGCGCAAGGATGATCCAGCCGAAATCGCACGCTATTTGCGCGAGAAGCGTGCCTCCTTACTTGGCTTGTGATAGAATCTCTTAGACAGTGTTTGGTTTCAGCTCGATACTCACAAAAAGTGTGCGCGTTCCCAACACTATCTAAGACAGTTCACTCATTTAGTTTTGAGGAGAATGGAAATAGACCAAATGAACTCGCTCCCTTTGGTATCGACGCTGCCATTATTGAGCCTGGAACCTATCCGACCGCCATCTCTGCGAAGCGTCAGGTCGCGGCAGATACCGAGCGTGCTACCCTCTATCAGACAGCTATAGCAGAGTTTACAACGCCATTTTATGCGGAAAACCGATCCGCCACCCCTCCTAACCCACAGGAGGTGGCCGATGCAGTGGCAAGCGTCATCGCCCAACCAGCGGGAGAGCGGCCACTGCGCACAGTTGTAGCGACGGCTGCACAACGCCAAGCACCCCAGGCAGTGAATGATGCTGTCACGCAGGCAAGCCGATCTTTTCGCGAGACGCTTGCTATACCCCTGGTGACTATTGCACCAAAGAGTGAGAAGAAGGAGTAGGACCATCACCATTCAGAGGATAGAGACAACTTGCACGACCAAATGCCGCAATCGCCCCACAACACGTGGAAACTGACAGCCTTCGCGCAAGTTGCAGATACAGAACAAGCCAGCACAAGGGTCAGAATGCTGACCTGAAGAGTACTCTCTGCTTATTCAGCAGATGTCAACCCTACTCCTACAGGAGAGAGACTCTCGCTCTTGCCATTCAGTTCTACGGCTGGCAAGTTGGACACAACCGGTAGGTTGCTCTCTACCATCAATCCATTATCCATGTACAGGTGGTACGGGAACATGGCCGGGTCAAAGGCGCTGCTATGTGAAACCAGGATGATCTGCTCAAAATGCTGACTCAACACATCACCTGTTACAACATTGACCAGAGCTTGCGTTCTACCACGATCAAAGGAGCTAAGTGGCTCATCTAATAATACAAAACCGGGTGCTGCATTCAAGTTACGCGGCAAAGTCGCGATAGCAAATGCCAGACGCAACGCCAGCGAGAGCTGATCAGCCGCACCACCGGATAATGCTGAGGTATGCACATATTCACCCGCCGCCGCATCCCATACCTGAACCTGGAATGGTCCTCCGCTGAGCGTTCCCTCCTCAGCTTCCGTGATCAGATGCACGTCGTGATAGCGGCCACCGGTCAGGAGCGGTAATATCTGCTGCATGTAGTATTCTGTACGCGGCACAAGCTTGCGTAAGAGACGCTGATCAACCGCCTGCACCAACTGATTGCCACGTTTCTTCGTTTGGTAAGAGCGCTCTTGCTGCTCCATACGTACCTGCGCTTGCTCCAGATCGAGTGGAGTATTTTCCAGACCAAGCCGTATGCTCCACTCCAGTTCCTGTTTCTCCAGATGATCCAGTTCCTGCTCAACAGAGCGAGTCTTGTCTTGCAGACCCTGGCGATCCTCCACAGTATGCTCGTTCAGCAACGGCCAGATTGCAGCCAGATCGACATGAGTATAACTGTTGGGTTTCGGACGATTGCGCTGTATAAGCACTAAACTGATCGATTCCTGTAATTGCGCAATTTCTTGCAGGCACAGTTCGATCTTCACTTTTGATGCACCTTCTTGCTCTTGCAGGACATCTAGCTCTTTCAGGATATGCTCCTCGCGTGCATCCTCAAGCTCTTGCTGGCAACGTGTACGTAGAGCGATGAGTGCCTCTGCAAAAGGATTGAGAGGTACGATCCAACTGCCCAGGGTGTTGCTAAACTTTGCCAGTTGTTTGTATAGTTCAGCAAGACACTCCTGACGTTCTTTGAGCATATCACCATAATGCACATGCTGCTGCTGGAGCATGTGCCTGTTCCCCAACGTAATATGCATTTCTTCCAGTTGTCTACGTGCAACGGTTTCCGCATTGCTGATCGCAGCTTGTCCAAAGTTCACTCTCAGCGGTTTTACGCGCTGGCGCAACGAATCTTGCAGGGACTGTAACGCGCTGCGTAAGACCAATTGTTGCTCACGCGCATTTTCAATCTGTTCCTCAGGACTGCTCTGCTCATAAGGTGCCAGGCGCTCCTCAATAGCATCTCGCTGCGTGAGCAATTTATCAAGATCATCCTGATACGTTTGCATTTGTGATGACAAATCTTTTGCAACATCTAGCTTGCCATCAAGCGAGGCAATTTCATGCTCTGTAGCTTTGATTGTACTATCGACGAGATCTTCCAGTACAGGTACATTCGCAGCCTCATCCTCGGTCACGGGAATGAGTGATCCTGACACATACGAATTGCGGCCAGCCAACGGACCGGATTGCAGGCGTGTATTGATACTGGAAATAGGTAAACCCTCTTGCCCTGCCAGCAAAAGAATCTCCTGCTGCATACGCTCAATCGAGGCTTGATCGATACGCAGATTATCTTCAATTTCTTCCCAGTATTCTTTTTTGCGCTGTTCTTCCAGTTGAGTGCGTTCCTTACGCAGCGCAGCGACCGCTTCCATCGTAACATTTACCTGATTGCGAGCAGCATTGGCGGCATCGATCTTCTCCTTCATCTGCCTCTGCACTTCACCTAGATCACCCTGATCTTTTGTTTGCTCCAGAATGTACTGCGCCTCTTCGGGTGCACGTGGAATACTACCACCCAGCGAACGAATTTCATTCTCCACTTGCAATAATGCATCGCTGTTGCCAGCTATACGTACAGCCGTCTCACGCGCAGCGACCATCATACCGACACGGCTGATAGCATCTTGCAACATATGATCTGCCGATTTTTCCTCTTCAATAGCCTTCCGATAGTTCTGGAAATTGGCGATACCAATAGCAATAATGGCAAACAACACGATCAACGCCACAACAGCGAGCAATAAGAGCTGCTGGAAGGTGAAAATAGCCACCAGGAGACAAATCAGCGCACCAACGCCACACAGCCCAAGAATAATCATATAACGGTGAACCGTACTGCGGGCATCCATCGCAGCCTGATTAAGCTTTGATTGATGTTGATGCGCAATACGTACATGCTGTTCCGCCTGAGCTAACCCCAACGATAGACTTTTCAGGCGCTGCCACTCCTCTAGCTGACGACGAATACTGATTTGCCGCCAGATCTTATCCTGGGCATCGGCCTGCTGCTGTACCTGCTTCGCCTCTCGTTCAACGAGCGCCAACTCTTGTTCTGTCTCACGCAGATCCTTTTGCACTTTCTTCAACTGGCTGGCATTCTCTTCTTCCAGGCTGCGACTTGCCAGGCGTTGGGTATAACGCGTCTCTAACTGCTTCAGTACACCCAGACGATCTACCAGATTGTTTAAACGCAGAAGTCGCGCCTCCAGTTGAGGACGTCCGCTACGCCGCCGCTCCTCTAAGTCTCGCCATGACTGCTGCACCTGAGCGAGGCGTGACCGGACATACGTCATCTGCTCGTCTAATACCTTCAGGTCTTGCTGTGCAGTGTTGTAATGCTTAAGCTCCTGTTCCAGTTCTTTGATTGCCTCAACCGCCGTCAACAGGTCGTTGGACATGCGCTGCAAAGTACCAAACGAACGTGTAAGCTCCGCCAATTCATTGACGCGCTTCTCCAGGCTAGGCAGCTCCTCGCGTTCACGTCGTTCCAACTCGGCAATCTGCTTCTCTAGCTCAGGCATTTCGTGTCGCGCCTCGGCCATATCTTCATAGGACGCAATGATTTCTGCCAGCGTAGCATCGGCCTTTTTGAGATGCTGAACACGCCCTTGCTGGCTTTTCAGCTCAATGCGCCGCTGCTGGATCTGCTCAATATTCTGCTCCAACTCGGTAATCTCGGCATCCTGCTCATCGATATCACGCAAGAGTTCGCCGACTTTAACGGCATCCAGAGCCGCTTCTAAGCTATCCAGTTGTGCACTAAGCTGGGGGATGCGCGCTTGAATTTCAGCCAGTTGCAAACGTTCTGAACTCTCTTTGAGCAACTGCTCATCCTCTGGCAGTAAATGGAAACGCTGTGCGGTCAGTTGTTCCAGTTTCTCTAATCCCAGGAGTTTGCGCACAGTGGCTTCACGTTCTTTGCCAGATAGAGTCTCGAGACGATTCAAGCCCTTCTGCTCAACCAGACATGCATTACGCAGCGACTCGCCGTCCATCTGCCCTAGTTCAGCGATAATGCGCGCGTTAGCGGCCACTAGCCCGTTGATGGGTTCCTCATCGGGAAGACCGAGGCGACGTACATACAGAACCACGCGTTGCCCTTTGCCACGTTCAAGAGTGCGAGCGATGGTCAACTCGGTTGCGCCAATGGAAAGGACAAGCGTCACGTGTGCAGTGGCCGCGCCATAAAATATCAGGTCGTCAAGCGAACGTCTACCACGCTTGGCAAACAGAGGCTCTCCATACAACGCAAAATAAAGGCTTTCAATGAGCGCCGATTTGCCAGCCTCGTTTGGTCCCTGAATCAAGATGCTGCCGCGTTGCGGGAAATGCAGGTTCATTGTACGCAACAGTCTGAAACGCTCGATTGTCACATGTTTTAGAATTATCATGGTCTACTCCGTTCGACAATGCCAGTTATGCTACCTCTTTTTATCTCTTCCATTGCCAATAATAATTCTTCTTTTGTCAGCTGCAGCGCTTTCTTCTCTTGCTCGTCCCCTGTAGCGGCGATCCATTCATCAGCCAGTGTCATGAGTTCTTCGCGTGGCGAGAAACGTTCGCCAGTTTCGGCTGAGGCTGCATCTTGCTCCCCCAGAAGAGACAATGCACTATCATCAATTGCCAGAGCAAAACAATGCTCTTCTCCATAACGCCGTATCTCGTTCAAATCGAGTTGATGGTAAGCACTACGTGTCAATTCCCCTTCAAGGCGCAACTGGATCATAGCATTCTCGCTACAGAGCGGGCGCAATTGCTCCAGAATGCGTTCTGTTGGTTGTATCGTAGAGTCAGCAGTCCACAGATCTTTCGTCTGGATGGTCAGTCGCTGTAAGGATAAAGCATCAACATTGACATGATTGCACCAGCGTATGCCGTCAGCAGCCAGGCCGATAAAGACAAAACCAGGAGCATGACCAAGTGTACTAAAATCGACGTGCTGCGTGGCTCCAGCGACGATGACCTCGCTTTGACCAAGATGGAAATGTTCGTAATTATGATGATAGCCAGCCAGAATGTAGTGGAATATTGACTGCTTTATTATACTATCACGATAGACAAGAGCGTAGGTATTCAACAATGATGAATTGGCGACCAGACCCTCAATGGGAGCATGCAATAATAAGATGGAAATAGCTGCACGCCCGATCTCGCTTTGCACGCGCAGTCGTTCTAGGGGATCTCGATCCTGACCGGGCAACACACCAAGGCCACAGAGACCTACCTGTATGCCTCGTATATCGATCATAATTGGCTCTAGTTCTTGCTCCGTATTCTTCTGTGTCGGCTGAAAATAGTGCAGAGCACCCAGACGTGCATAGCTCATTTGTGGTGCAGGTGTTGTTTCATCCAACGTCGATTGAGCTTCCATCGGCGTATCATGGACACCGCCAAGAGCAAATGTGCGAATCCCTGCTTGCTTTAGTTGGGCAAGTCGTTCTGCTACAAAACTGCGATCTCGCTCATCGGGCGTTGTTGTGTCAAACAAATCGCCTGCTTGAATAAACAGGTCTACGCCTTGCATCAGAGCGAAGTTCGTTGCCTGCTGAAAAGCCTGGCGCAAGCGCTTCTGACGCTCTTCGCGTTTACGCGGCTGCTGTCCAGAGCCTGTATACCCAAGATGGTTCTCTGCAGTCAACACCAGTGTAATTACATCTTTACGCTGCTCCGGTTCTGTTATAATAGCGTCTGTATCCGCATCCTGTTCATTGTTCACAATTTTTTCTCCCGTTGGGACCACTTCTGTCTGTTGCTAACATATTTTTTTTTGATAGTAGTACTCTTTTCTCAAGGTGAGTCTATCACAAATGCTGCCGATTAAAAACGATTCTTGATAGGCAGAGGGACTATTTGGGGAATAGAGGAATTGGTAGGGTGTAGTTATCATGCACGAAGTCGGCCTCGCTGGCTCTTTTTTCGCTGCCTTACCACAACAAGTCAAAACAACAAACCAGAATGTGATCTTTCCCACGTATACCTCAATGGCTAACACAAAAGTACCTATTGAATCACAAGCATGGACGTAGGAAAAACGAAATATTAATATATTATAGTTCCATATAAATGGTCTTACGAGCAAGCCAGTGTTATCATCTCTATTGCCTTTCTGTTGCTGCGACTCGTACAGTCCTTTTTATATGCCATACTCATTTTGTAGCATAGTCTATTCGTATTCAGTCACGGTAACTCCGAGTTACCAGTTCCAAATAGTTGAAGTGGGAGAGCAGCGTGGTGGGAGCAACGTATCATACACAGCATGTAAAAGAGCACGAAATGCATAAGGTCCTTCTCTCGTTAGCAAAAAGTATTCAAGAGCGAGATATCGTTACCTATGAACATTCTCGCCGTGTTGCAACGTATGTGCAACGCCTGGCAAGCACGCTTGGTTGGACCAGACATGAGGCACGGGACCTTTCCCTGGCAGCACTGGTACATGATCTTGGCAAGACATGGATCGCTAACGATATTTTGAATAAATCTGAAGCGCTTTCTGTTGAGGAACGACTCAAGATGGAGCGCCATCCTGTCTTTGGTGCCCGTATCCTTGTAGGATATGAGATACATCCTTTCTATGTTGAAACGGTGTTGCACCATCATGAAGCGTGGAATGGTCGGGGCTATCCAGATGGACTTAAAGGAGAAGAGATTCCGTTGAGTGCGCGCATTCTCGCCGTTGCTGATGTCTATGACGTTTTAACTTCTCAGCGCCCCTACAAAGCGCCTTTATCTATAGGTACGGCACGAGAGCGCCTTCTGAAAGGCTCTGGCACAAGTTTTGATCCGCTTGTTTTACAGGCTTTCTTGCACCTCATTGACCGTAATCCTGCTTTTAGTTTGCCACAGACGGCACGGACTACAGCCGCAACTGATAGACAGGATGCAGAAGTAGTCCTTTATAATGCACTCATAGCTGGTTCATAATGCTGATTCTGCATCACACATCTGCGGCCTAAACAGAAGCACAAAAGGGCTGATCTTGTAAGTCAGCCCTTTTTGCTGATCTTATGCCAGCGCACGAAGCCTTGTCTCGTCCCCTATATCTATGGAGGTTAGACGTATGATAGCGCCATTGACCAGACCCCATTTATTGATCAAAGTCCGATAGGTTCCATCGTCCTCACTGGCGGCAAAAGCCTGTTTGATGGCATTAAACAAAGCAGTATTATCTTTGCGTATGGCGATCCCTTCCCGATTTGCATCTATCGTTGAACCAGCCCTTTGATACTGTCCAGGATACTGTTTGACAAAATAATCGGCCACCGCTGAATCCTGATAGATAGCAACCACGCGCTTTGTCGCCAGCAGTTGAAGTACACCAGCGTCCCCTTGCGAAACGACGACAGTGATAACGGCTTTGCCAGCACTTTTGCAGGTATCGCTGGCAGCCTGCAGGTCACTTTGCTCGAAGGTCGTCGCTTTCACCCCAACCGTTTTCCCACAGAGATCTGTCAGATCGTGAATGTTCTGTGAGTTTCCCTTCACCACTAGCAGGGCCTCACCTCCTTGCAGATAAGGAACAAAATTGACCTTTTGTTGTAGCTCAGGCGTAATACTTATCGCGGAAATCACGATGTCAAACCGCCGGTTCAGTAAACTGTCGACTAGCATTTGAAAATCCTCCGAAATAATGTTTACGCGCAAGCCCATACGCTGGGCAATAGTTGTGATCAAGTCGATATCAAAGCCTGTCGGTTGCGCTGTTGCAGTATCTATATACTCCTGAGGAAGGTAATTCGTATAGCTACCAACTGTTAATACATGAGGTACTAACAGATTAAGAGACTGGGCAGCTTCGGTTGCACTATTGCTAGATGATTGCATTTTTTTACTAGTCGTTGCAGTTTCACTTGAAGCATTACTGCATGCGCATGATAGCAATAATACGGTAACGATGACACCAGGAATAAGATATCGCCATTGAGCCTTGAGGTGTTGAAACCGCGTCAATAATGTAAACTCCTCTCATTGGTGCAGTATAACAACTATACAGCACGAATTATATACGACAATATTGAGGCCTATCTCTCTCCTACACAAATGTCCCCTCAGGTTATTTTTCTCAGGATGTCACGGAGCCTTTCTATTTACGTATTGTTTGCGTTTTATTTCACACTCGACAAACTTTGCATAACGTGCAGAATGAAAAGTTTTTTCTATTTGTAGGAAAAAGTGATGAAAAACAATACAGAAGTGCTGCTTCGGAGACATAAATATGCTACACTAGGTAATAGATTTGTTATTCTCGTGCATTCACTTATCTATTTATGAGTTTTTTGACTGTAACTATGCTCACTCTGAATGCATGGGAATAACTGTTGCATAGCGTATCTCATATTTACTGTCCACGCGTAGTTATGCTACTCACATTAAGGAGCCTGGAGGGTCGACCATGACCATCAGCTTTGATCGCGGTATCTGTTGCGATCTCCATGAGACTAGCTCACGTGAATGGCTCGTGACAAACGGGCTGGGGGGATATGCAGCAGGGACAATTGCAGGCGTGCTTACTCGTCTACAGCACGGTTTGCTTGTGGCAATGTCGCCGGATGCAGAAACACCACAGCTCTTACTGGCAAAAATTGACGAAGAGGTCTTTTTTGATGAACGCACCTATTACCTTGGCACGAATGAGTACCCGGATGGTGTGTTCAGCCCTGCGGGCTTTGTTCATCTTGAGTCGTTTCGCCTTGAAGAGGGTCTTCCTATCTTTACATACCATCTGGGTGGCGCAGATGGTATTATTCTTGAAAAACGTATCTGGATGGCTCAGGGATACAATACAACGTATATCCAATATCGTATTTTGCGTACAAATACAACGGATGAATCTGGTCATCGTATAAGTGGTATTACCGGGGCTATTAGTGCTAATGTCAAGAAACAGTCATTCACTGATAATCGCTTATTATCGCCAATGCCACGTTGCTTGACAATCACTCTTTTACCTTTTGTTGCCTATCGTCCTTTTAATCAACCTCAATATGGGAATAATGATCAGTATTTCCAGATTCAGGTTCACCAGGCAGCAGAGCCGAATATCACAGCCAGATGCCCATCTGCATGGCATTTACCAGCAGGCGCAGTCGGCTGCACAATCCAGACCCATGACCATGCGCTTCCTTACCACGTTCTAGCACTCAGCCATCGCAAACATCGTGCAACGTTTATTCCTACGGGGGTCTGGTACTGGCACTTCGTGCATAAGCAAGATACAGTGGAAGGTCGTCCAGCCACTAGTGATCTCTATCTACCAGGCGTTATTCGCGCCACGCTACCCGTGGATGAAGATAGCACACTCACCGTTGCAGTAAGCACAGAGTCATTAACATCGCAGTTCCGTCAGATAGAGCCGATCAGCTTCCCAGCAGAAGCGGCACTTCAGTCATATGTATGACATTTCTGGGCTTTAGCCCGCCGATGGGTGGAAGAATCCGAGTTCTGCACATTTCCCCCAAGTTATCCACAATGGCTGTGGATAACTTGGGGGCATTATCGTCCATCAAGCCCTATTTACCTCTATATAGTTCTAACACCCGTTTCATTGAATCATTATTCATATTTCAGGCATTGCTGCGCTAATTTTCTTTCTATATATTCATGTGAATAACTTTTTCACACGTTTTCACAGCTTTTTGCTATCAGGGGAAGTTATCCACAATTTCGGTGGATAACTTATCCACATTATCCACATTTCCTATCGCTGGCTATATCGCTGGCTATATTTCTGTTTACATAACGTCGAGTTATCCACAATTTCGGTGGATAACTTATCCACATTATCCACATTTCCTATCGCTGGCTATATCGCTGGCTATATTTCTGTTTACATAACGTCGAGTTATCCACAATTTCGGTGGATAACTTATCCACATTATCCACATTTTTATTGTCAACATCAAAATGTTCTATGCAGTTATATCGCTGCGTATAACTGCATAGAACATGGCGAATTAATATTTCACATAACGCTGGGTTATCCACAATTTCGGTGGATAACTTATCCACATTATCCACCAGTTATATTGCCGCAATATAACTTACGGTGAGCGCGCTCATATCATTACTACATAATGTTGGGTTATCCACAATTTCGGTGGATAACTTATCCACATTATCCACATTTCCTATCGCTGGCTATATCGCTGGCTATATCAACATGACATAGCTTAGAATTGTCCACACTGATGGTGGATAACTTATCCACATTATCCACATTTCGCATTTTGGCTATATTGCTGGCTATATTTCTATTTACATAATGTTGGGTTATCCACAATTTCGGTGGATAACTTATCCACATTATCCACATTTCCTATCGCTGGCTATATCGCTGGCTATATCAACATGGAAATTTTTTCCAGAAAGTGGAAAAAATTAACGGGCAAACAGGCAGTCATACTACGTCTACTTCACAATAATTGGATACATTCTTCCTTAAAATCGTAGAAAATCTTACGGAATCCTGTAAAAATAGTCAGAAAACTGCGAAAAAGACCCCGGTATTATGTAAATGTGGATAACTTATCCACATTTACATAACGGCATCGATGATCGTGCATGTTGGTGGATAACCTGTGGATAACTCCGCATTTTTTGTGGATAAATATTCACTTATTATGTAAATGGGGATAACTTATCCCCAACTTATCCCCAACTTATCCACCTTTTTTTTACTTGTCTGGACGCCTGACAGAACCAGCTTTTTGATAGGCCATGCAATGTCTCTATAGGCGGTTCGAGGGACTATCTCTCTCTCTAGCAAAAACAGCCTTTTTGAAAAGTTATCCACTTATCCACAGTCCCTACTACTACTAGTTTTATATTTTTATAAAAATATATATATAGAAAATAGTAGTTAGTCGCTAGAAATTTGTGGATAACTTCTTGGGTGACAACAAGAGGCTTTTTCTGTATGGGATTACGTCAACTATAAAATTTGGCTTATTGGAGTTATCAGGCACAGAAGGTCTCTATTTGCTATGAGACCCAGATATCCTACCGTTACCCGTATTCTTCTGCCACAAGTAGTACAATAGGTATATCACTCTCGATAAGTTTCTCGCTTCGAGCTTGCTGACGCGACTTTCGATAAGGTGGCTCGTTATATGCTGTTAGACGGACCAAACCTCTTGCTTGATGGCAGAGTTGCTGCGTTGAAGGACACTATATGGCATCTAGTATTGAAACAATTAAGACCAAAGTTGATGTTGCGGATGAGATCGGTCTGGTGGTTGCCTTGCAGAAAGCGGGAAAGTCTCTTAAAGGTCTGTGCCCGTTTCACAATGAGCGTACGCCTTCGTTCTATGTGCATCCACTGAATCAGACGTGGTACTGCTTTGGTTGCCATGAAGGTGGTGATATTTTCACCTTTGTGCAAAAACAGCGCAACTGCGACTTCCACGAGGCCTTACTTTACCTGGCTGAGAAGGCCGGTGTTTCTGCCGAGGAGTATGGTGGCCCTCGCACGGAAGAGGAGCGCGAAACAAGCGCTGTGCGCGAGCGTTTGCGCAAGCTCAACGCTGATGCTTTACTCTGGTTTCACCAGTTGCTGCTGCATGCAAGGGAGGCTGAGCAGGCGCGTGCGTATGTACAGAGTCGCGGTATTTCGTCTGATACGGTGATTTCATTCGCTCTTGGCTATGCCAGTGATCGACGGGATGGTTTGACGCGTTATCTGCTTTCTCAGGGTTACACGGAACAGGAACTGATCTCTGGTGGTCTGGCGCGTGAACGAGAAAGCAATCAGGAGGGAGTAGGTGGTGGGGTATATGATTACTTTAGAAACAGGCTTATCTTTCCTATTCGAGATATTCGTGGACGAGTGATAGGCTTTGGTGGACGCGCATTGGGCGATGGCAAGCCTAAGTATTTGAACTCGCCACAGACAGTGCTTTTCGAAAAAAATACTGTACTGTATGCCATCGATATGGCGAAAGACGCTATTAAGCAGGTTGGTCAGGTGGTTATAGTGGAAGGGTATGTAGATGCTGTGATTGCACACCAATATGGGACAAAGCAAACTGTGGCTTGTATTGGCAGTGCCATTACTGAAAAGCACATTCAACAACTAAAAAAGCTGACTAAACAGGTAACACTCGCCCTGGACCCCGATGCCGCTGGTAGTGCCGCTACTGAGCATGGTATTCAGGAGGCGCTCAGAACCTTTGACCGCACACTGGTGCCTGTGCCATTAGCGGCGACAGCAGGTCCTGGGAGGAAACAGCAAGGGCAATATAGACGCGAGAAGCAATCTCAACCACGTGGCATTATTCGCCTTGAGGAGCAAACTGATGCGGAGATCAATGTGCTGCAATTGCCTGCGGGAGAAGATCCAGATGAAGTGATCCGACGTGATTTCTCAAGCTGGTTCTATGCAGTCTCTCATCCGATGCCTCTCATCGATTATTACTTTGTGGTCAAGACGGCTGATCTCAATCTACGCGAGCCAGGGGGCAAAACTGAAGCCGCTAAGCGTTTATTGCCTGTGATAGGCATGATCAGTGAACGCATTAAACGTGATAGCTATGTACAGAAGCTGGCTCGTATGATCAAAGTTGACGAGCGTGACCTTTACACAGAGCTGCAGCGTGTATTGCGAGAACAAAAGGCTACGAGTGTTAATGCAGAGTTCTCTGGTCGTGCTATGGGAGAGCAAAAAGTAGCACTGCACCAGGATGGAACATCTCCTGAGGTCAGCGAGTTCGCGGATGAGGTAGGTGAGATTGCGCATACACAGAAAGTTGATCAGAACTCTCAGGGAATCAGGCTTGACAGAAGCCAGACTGATACGCTAAAATGGGAGGACTACCTAATTGGGCTACTTTTGCGAAATCCGGCCTTATGTCTCCATGTTTGTGGTATAATAAACGATGGTGACTTCGCTGGGACAGACACGCGGGAGTTGTACAATATACTCAACTCTGTGTATCAACGTGATCCTTCCCCTTCACTCCAACCCTTTGAACAGTTTGTGCCTGCTGTGCTGTTACCTGCAGTCGCCAGGGCGCTAAAAAGCGTTGAGTCGGGAGCTTTGCTAGATGGTGAGAAGCTAGTTAAGGATGCCAAACAGTGCGCTACCCGGATCAAACGTACACGACTGTTACAATTAAATAAAGACCTAAAATTTCCCTTACAGGATGCTGACGAGACTGGCGATATGCTAGCCAGACAGCAATTGTTGCAGCAAGAGCAGGAGATCCGGCTCCAACTGCGCACTATTAACACTGCGACGCGGATACAAGGCTAGATGAGGAGTCGTAACCGGGTCGCATCCGTGAAGCTAATTTCGTGCTGAACGGAGCAACCAATAATTTCGCAATCATTTTTACCAAAACGGATCAGGAACAGGGTTTTTCCTCATTTTTCGTTTTATAATCATGAGCCTGTTTTCTGAAGGGGGATGCCAGTATGGTGAATCAGGACCAAGAAGTAATTGAGCGAGAACAAAGCACACATGTAAATGTTAGTACTGGGCCATTAAGTGACGCTTTTATACTTGAACCATTCGATGAGTCCATGTTAAATACCACTGATGATGTTTTTCATATTGACGCTGTCGGTCATGATGTTCAGGCTACTGGTGGAAGTCGGCTGACTCCTGCCGATGGCTCTGGCGATTTTGACCTGTTTAAGTTGCAGGACGAAGAGCCTATGGATGCCCTTGATCCAACCAAGGAGCCGCCAGCTGATTGGGAGCCCGGCCCTGATGACGTTGTTGAAGCAGATGCTGAGATCCTTCCTAAGTGGGATGATCTGCAAGATGGCCTTGGTATTGTCGTTGCTGATCTGGAGAGTAGCCTGGACGATCCTGTGCGCATGTATCTACGTGAGATTGGGCGTGTTCCTTTGCTAACGGCAGAGGAAGAGGTTCGCCTGGCGCAGATTATGGAGCGTGGGAAAGCTGAGCGTCTTCGGGCAGAGCGTTTGAAGGTGGCTCCTACCCGCCGCTATATCCTGGATGGCGAGGAGGCCCAGCGCCGCCTTACAGAGGCAAATCTGCGCCTTGTTGTCAGCGTTGCTAAGAAGTATATTGGACGCGGCATGAACCTGCTGGACCTGATCCAGGAGGGAAATATCGGCTTGATTCGTGCTGTCGAGAAGTTTGACTATACTAAAGGCTATAAGTTTAGTACGTATGCCACCTGGTGGATTCGCCAGGCCATCACACGCGCAATAGCCGACCAGGCACGCACTATTCGTATTCCGGTGCATATGGTTGAGACCATTAATCGTTTGATTCGTATCAGCCGCCGCTTGCTACAGGATCTGGGGCGCGAACCTACCTCTGAAGAGATCGCTGAGCAGATGGAGATTAGCGCTGAAAAGGTGCGTGAGATCATTAAGGTCAGCCAGGAGCCGGTAAGCCTGGAGACCCCAATAGGCGAAGAGGATGATAGCCATCTGGGTGACTTCCTGGAAGATCAGACGGCTTTAGCTCCCGCGGAGGCCGCCAGCCATCAATTGCTCAAAGAGCAGGTCGAGGATGTACTGGATAGCTTGACAGAGCGCGAGCGTAAAGTGTTACAACTGCGCTTTGGCCTGGATGATGGCCGTAGCCGCACACTTGAAGAAGTGGGCAAAGAATTCCATGTGACACGGGAGCGTATTCGTCAAATTGAAGCCAAGGCATTGCGTAAGTTACGTCATCCTAGCCGCAGTCGCAAGCTGAAAGACTATCTGGACTGATAAAACAGAGATCGTAGAATATGTTCATTAGCGAGCTGGGATGGTGGGAGACGTAGCGGACGTGATAAGAATGCAGATGCGCCCGGATACTATACGCAAGAATCAATCTCGTATGCCGGGCGCTTTTTGTACTCCTGTTTTTGTGTATTATATGTTGCATTCGTACTGTTACATACAAACTGCTACATTGTTTCTGCGCTCTTGCGAACGAGTTGTACAAAGTCGGGTTTGATACTGGCACCACCAACGAGAGCGCCGTCGATATCGGGATGCGCAATAAAGTTACTAATATTCTCTCCAGTGACGCTGCCTCCGTAGAGAATACGTACGTTTGCTGCTGCTTCTGTGCCATACATATCGTGATAGAGCTGCCGTATCAGACTGATAACCTTGCCAGCGTCTTCAGGTGTAGCGGCCTTACCTGTACCGATGGCCCAGATTGGCTCGTAGGCGATGACAAGTTGGCGCGCCTGCTCTGCATGAAAATTTGCCAGGCTATGCTGCACTTGCGTGCGAATAATCGACTCAGTGTGCCCCGCTTCATACTGTGCGCTGTTTTCACCGATGCACACAATGGGACGCAATTGATGTTCGAATGCAGCCAGGGTTTTCTTATTGACCAGTGTGTCGGTTTCGCCAAAGTAGGTCCGGCGCTCAGAGTGACCAAGGATAACCGTTGTGCAGAGTTCTTTCACCATACTCGGGGCAATTTCGCCAGTGAATGCACCCTTTTCCTCAAAGTACATGTTCTGTGCCCCTAGTTCAATGCGTGCGGTAGGAGTCGCATCCATGATTTCGCGCACTGCGCTGAGTGAGATAGCTGGTGGGCAGAGAATGCTCAAGATATGCGGATGGTTGCGTATCACCTGACCAAGCGCTGGCATAATCTCCATCGCAAAGCTCGATGCCTGTTTTGGTCCATAGTTCATTTTCCAGTTGCCTGCAATTATTGCGGTACGAGAGATTGCCATACGTGCTCCTTGTTGTTTACGTTGTATATTGCCTATGGGTATTACTTATCCTGTAGCGCTGCCACACCGGGTAGCGTACGCCCTTCGAGGAACTCCAACGAAGCCCCACCACCTGTCGAAACGTGCGTCATTTTATCTGCTGCACCGGCCTGTTCCACTGCCGCCGCTGAGTCGCCGCCACCGATAATGGTCTGTGCGCCAGCTTTTGTGCGCTCTGACAGTATCTCTATGACGCGATTGGTACCCTGTGCGAATGCAGGCATTTCAGCCACGCCTAACGTGCCATTCCACATAATTGTGCGCGCATTTGCAAGTATGCGACCAAACAGCTCAACCGTCTCTGGTCCGATATCGAGGATGCGCCAGCTAACCGGGACCTGCGTTACTGCGACGACTTTATGCTCGGCATCAGCGGCGAAGCGGTCGGCGATCACAGCATCTATGGGTAGAACAAGCTCTTTTTGCTGCTGCTGTGCTTTGATGATCAGGTCGCGTGCCACGTCAAGCTTAGCTGCCTCATAAAGTGAATCACCAATTTCGTATCCCTGCGCTTTGAGGAACGTATTTGCCATACCACCGCCAATCAGGATGGTATCGGCGATGCTGATGAGTCGCTCTAATACGGCGATCTTGTCGGATACTTTGGCACCACCAACGACTGCCGCAAAGGGACGCTGTGGATGCTCCAGTGTTGCACCCAGGAAGTTGATTTCCTTTTCCATCAGGAAACCGGCCACACCCGGCAAATAATGTGTCACACCCTCGGTCGAGGCATGTGCACGATGCGCTGTACCAAATGCGTCATTGACGTAGAGGTCGCCGAGAGCTGCTAGCTGACGTGCGAAGTCAGGATTATTCTTTTCTTCTTCTGTATGAAAGCGCAGATTCTCTAGTAACAAAACCTGACCAGGCTGTAATGCCATCGCCTGGGCTTCAACGTCTGGACCAATGCTATCCCTGGCAATTTCTACAGGGCGTTTGAGTAATGCACGCAAACGTTGTGCAACGGGAGCCAGACTGAGGTTGTCCACTACTTTGCCAGCGGGACGTCCCAGGTGCGACATTAGAATAACAGTGGCTCCTGCATTCAGGAGATATTCAATGGTTGGTAATGCGGCAACGATGCGAGAGTCGTCGGTGATGTGTTGTTCTGCGTCGAGTGGGACATTGAAATCTACACGCACTAATACGCGTTTGCCTGCGACAGCGATATCACGTATCGTCTTTTTGTTCATCGTCTGTTCCTAAGCTATCATTGACACAAGGGATGTTTCACGTGGAACACCCCCTGTGATACCGTCCGTTATTTTAGAAGCCTTTTTGGCCGATGAAATGCGTCAGGTCCGCGATACGGCTGGAGTAGCCCCACTCGTTGTCATACCAGGCGATAACCTTGATCATGTTGCCGCCGAGTACCATTGTGGACAGCCCATCGACGATAGAGGAGCGCGAGTCACCACGGAAATCCGAAGATACCAGAGGCTCGTCGGTATAGCCCAGAATGCCCTTCAATGAGCCTGCTGCTGCATCCTTAAAAGCCTGGTTTACGGTTTCAACCGAGGCCTCTTTGCGGGTCGTGATGACAAAGTCAACCACAGAACCAGTGACGGTCGGGACGCGCAAGGACATGCCATCAAAACGACCTTTCAGCTCTGGAATAACCAGTGCCAGTGCGCGTGCAGCGCCAGTTGTCGTGGGAATAATATTCACGGCGGCTGAGCGTGCGCGGCGCAGATCTTTGTGCACCTGATCCAGGATCTTCTGATCGTTTGTGTAGGAGTGGATGGTATTCATCAGGCCGCGCTCGATGCCGAAAACGTCATTGAGCACTTTGGCTGTCGGCGCGAGACAATTGGTCGTGCAGGAAGCATTCGAGATAATGTTGTGTTTTGCCGGATCATACACATTTTCGTTAACGCCCAGCACTATCGTCAAGTCTTCACCTTTGGCGGGAGCGGAAATAATGACCTTCTTTGCGCCACCCTTCAAATGAGCTGCGGCTTTATCGGCATCGGTGAAAAAACCTGTTGATTCGATGACCAGCTCCACGCCCAGGTCGCCCCAGGGAATTTGCGCTGGATCGCGCTGTGAAATAACCTTGATCTCGCGACCGTTCACGATGAGTGAGTCGGCTGTTGCTGAGACCTCGCCGGGAAAGTGTCCGTAGGTCGAGTCATATTTGAGTAAGTGTGCGTTCGTTTTCGTATCAGTAAGGTCATTAACGGCCACAACCTCCAGATCGTCTGGGTGTCGTTCCAACATTGCTTTGAGGGATTGACGCCCAATGCGTCCGAAACCGTTGATACCTATGCGTGTTGCCATGTGTCATTTTCTCCGTTTGTGTTTCGCTGTTGTATTTAGTTGACCCTGTGAAAAATACTCTTGCCTTGCATTCTGCTACACGCTTGTTGAGTATACGCAGTCAGCGACAAGTGTTTCTTTACTTACAATATCACCAGATGATAGAACTAGCAAGATATTCTGTGGGGAAATATGCAGGCTAAGGCGAATAGATGGAGTTATCATTCTATGAACAAAACAACTATAAAGAAAATATTTACAAACTTTTTACATCTTTGTGTATATTTTCTAAAAGTTTTGCTTTATATTATCTTCAAGTGGTACGTACGTGCTGTATCGTTGAGGGTGGGTGCATCGCGTCAGAAGTTGCTCTTGTCAACCAACAGTTAATATCTTTCGTAAGAGGGACTTGATGGAAAATTATAATCCATATGATGAAACGTTAGCCTGGTCGCCAGAACAACAGAAAGCGGTTGGCAAGTTTCGTCCTGATCAAACATATGGCACACAGGCGCAGGTAAATTATCCTGCAGCTGACTATGCTTACGCTCAATCCTCATTGCAGAGAGAGCGTGGGGTAAAGCTGTCCCCGACTGCTCCACGTCCTCCTGCCCGTATGTCAAAGGCGCAGGCCATTGCGATGGCACAGGACTTAAAAAGAGGCATTGCTGTTTCGTCAATCGCAGGCTTTGTAGTGCTTAGCATGTTGGTAGCTACTCATTTGCAAGCAACTGCTGCAAGCCAATCTACATCCTCGCCAGCATCCCAAAATACGTCATCGAACACAAATAATTCCGGTGGTTTCTTCCACCATCGGAGATGGGATCAGCAAAGTGGAAACCAGCAAAGGGGGGGATATGGCTTCGGAAACGGAGGGTCATTCCAGTCCCCTGGTACAAGCTCCAGCGTCTCCTAGCGCTGAGTTTGTCATACCGTTGGGGATGAGCCGGAAACAATTTCGGGCTATGGGTACAACAATTACCCTGCTCCTACCGCAAGATCAGCAGATAAAAGGAAGCGCCGCTGTTAGAGAACTCTTCGAAGAGTGGGAGCAAACGCTCAGTCGCTTTCGACCGGAGAGTGAGCTTTCCCAACTGAACCAGCATGCTGGTGGATTGGTGATCGTGAGCAAGTTGCTTTTTGACGTGCTTATGGAAGCTCTGGCTGCCGCGGAGGCGACGGATGGCCTTTATGATCCAACACTATTACAACAGCTCACGCGGCTTGGTTATGACCGTACCTTTGATGCTTTGCCGTCTGTACAAGCAGAGACAACCTATCATGGACAGCCCGGAGGTGCATGGCGCTCTATTCACGTTGAGCCAAAAATACGTTGTGTGGTGCTACCCGTCGGTGCGCACTTAGATTTCGGGGGTATTGCCAAAGGTATGGCTGTGGACGCCGCGCTTGAACGCTTACAGGAGACCGGTATCCAGACTGCTCTGGTGAACGCTGGTGGGGATCTGGCTGTCAGAGGATTACCACCGGAGGCTGATCACTGGTCTGTTGCGATAGCTGGAAAAGATGTATCCTGGGCGCTACCTTTGCATCATGGAGCCATTGCTACCTCGGGCATTGCCAGGCGGCACTGGCTACAAGGGAGCGAACAACGTCATCACTTGCTTGATCCACGCACAGGATTGCCAGTCAGCAACGAACTCTGGTCAGTTAGTGTGGTCGCTGCGCGTTGCATCCAGGCGGAAATCTCTGCTAAGGTCGCCTTCATCCTTGGTTCAGAGAATGGTAAGGCCTTTTTTGCCAGACATCAACTGGCTGGTCTCTTTGTCAATGGAGATGGTACGTGGGAGGTCGCTGGTCGCTGGCCTGAACAGCTTATGAGGCAGCTACTCTGAACGATATTGATCCCTTGAAATTGTTGTTCCCGACTGGTCGATAATGCATGAAAGAGTAGCATACATCCATTCACACTATTGATCTCCCCCATGCAGCGTCTCTTGCTATACAGTAGATTACTTCTACCTGGATTTGACTACATGTCGAGCTGTTGTCTTTTCGTCATGTTTTCAGTGCCGTTCTACTGTGACCACCACTGGATTTGTTATATTGCCTTGCATTCAGATGAGAAATGTGCTCTGGCACATTTCTAGTAACGAGAGTTGCCGATCCGATGAGTTGACTGCATCGCAGTAGCTGCCTCCTTGCAGTCAGATGAACCGAAGGTTAGAAGCGCCAGCTTCGTTTCTGACTGCGTAAGAGGCTCAACAGCAGCGTTGCTCATCGGAACAAGAACACGTTTCTGAATGCATATGGGTATTACAACGAAACGTGAGCATGACCCGGAGTACTTTCTCATCGCCGTGATCGTTCATACTATACTATTGTTACAGACATAGAAATGTTTCACATGAAACATCACGAAGGAGAAGCTACATGTTTCAGGGTAAAAAGGTCGTTGTCACGGGTGCTGGACGTGGCATTGGTCGCGTTCTTGCTCTGGGGTTTGCCGAGCAAGGAGCAACAGTGCTGGTCCATTATGCCCATGCGCAGCAGGAGGCCGAGGAGGTTGTTACACAGATCAAAGTACAGAGTGGACAGGCTATGCTCGCACAAGCAGATCTGCGTAAACCGGAGGAGGTTGCTCGCCTGGTCAATGAAGCGCATGATCTACTTGGTCCAATTGATGTCTGGATTAATAATGCCGGTGCCAGTGCTAATTCAAGCGAGACGCGTGGCATGAGTGAGATAGAGATATTTGAGCGCATGATTGGTGTGGATGTGATGGGAACATGGCGGTGCTGTCGTGAGGTTGGGCAATATATGTGCGCAGGTGGCTGCATTCTAACAACTGGTTGGGATCGCGCACTCGATGGCGCTCCAGGTTTTCCTAACCAGATGTATGCGATCAGCAAAGGTGCGATTATATCTCTCACGCGTTGTCTGGCGGCGGAGTTCGCGCCGCGTATCCGTGTCAACTGCATCGCGCCTGGTCGTGTTGAGAATGAGTGGTCGCAACGGCTACCCTCCGCTACGCGACAAAGTGCTGCTCAGGAAGTACCACTGAAGCGTTGGGGCACGTCGGAGGATATTCTGGGTACAGCTCTTTTCCTTGCCTCCCCCGCTGCTTCATTTATTACCGGCCAGGTAATCCTGGTCAATGGTGGCGAGGTGATGCGTTAGCTACAACAACTTGGAGTCGTTGCTTTACCTGGCTAAGAGAGTGTTTGGAAAGCGCACACTTTTCGTCAGTATTGAGCTGAAACCAAACACTCTCTTAGCAGATTGGGATTGAGTTACAAATTCAAATGTTGCACGTGAAACATCTATGTAGATAGGGTGACATCTCCCCATGCCTGAATGGCTGATTCTTACCCACATCTTTCGAGATATTCGGGCGATACGGGCGCGATAAATCTGGCCCCTACATCTCTGGCAATAAATTGCCTTTCTTTTCCTTTCCGGCAATGGATGGTCGTAGAGGATCTGCGCGGCGATTGATCGCCCGTAGGTAGGGGCCAGATTTATCGCGCCCGTTTTGATCTTAACGCATATATTACATCAAATATAGGATGAATGTATTATCTTGTCAAAGATCATATTTACACGTATTTTGCTCTTCTTGAAACAATACATCGTCTTTTTCCCAGCCTCACATTGCCTCAAATCTCGCAGTGATGACCGAGAAAGATGTGGGTAAAAGACAGGGCTGAAGGCCAGGGGTTTTACGGACCGCCAGGATAAAACATCAGGGTTAAGAGGGGTTGGCAAACCTGCTAAAATAAGATGATGAATGCAGGGGTACGGGATAGCTGAAGCAGCATTAAATGCTAGTTTCTGCCAATCCAGCTCTCCTTGTTATTAGAGATATTGAGAAGTTGTGTAAAAGTTTGGGAAGAAGGAACAAAGATATGCCAATTGATCCACGGAAACGTCAGAAAGCGATCATGAAAAAGCGCAGTAAGCAGAAAGCTGCGCAACATAAATTGCCACACCAGGGTTTTGCATCGACAGCGTCATCACAATCCATTATTCGCAACGCTCGCAGCTTTCCTCTTGTGGAATGTTGGATCAGTGGAGACTGGCAGAAGAAGAACCTGGGATTGGTAGAGATCATTGTGGCTAGAGAGCAACCGGATGGGCAGATCTGCTTTGGTTTATATCTGGTTGATTACTTCTGTCTAGGACTCAAAAATACGCTGGCCCGTACAGATTTAACCCATGCTCAGTATCAGAAAGAGGCCCGCAAGATGCTTTTTCACGATACAGAACCGGAAATCTGTTCAGCCGAGCTGGCGCATCAGTTCATTTACGCTGCTATTGATTATGCTGCACAGTTTGGCTTTACTCCTGATAAAGGCTTTGAGTTGACGCAACATATACTGGCTCCGCGTGGTGAATTGGCAGAGCCTTATGCCTTGACGTTTGGTCAAGATGGTAAGCCCTTTTTTGTGTCTGGACCACGCGATGATGCAAAACAGATCATCAAGCAACTGGAGAGGACTGCAGGTCCCGGTAATTACGATTATATTGCAATAGCAAACCCTTTCTGAGCGTCTTCTCTGCGGCAGCTTTTTTGCAATTGGCTGGCTATAGTGCAGCATGGCTATGCGTGGATGTTTCACGTGGAACATTCTTATGAGCAGTTCTCCACGATGAGAAGAGAAAGCTATGGACGTTGTCACCAATTGTTTCACGTGGAACATTCTTATGAGCAGTTCTCCACGACGAGAAGAGAAGACTATGGACGTTGTCACCAATTGTTTCATGTGGAACATGTTGTCTGTGCTGCTGGGCAAAGGGGAGTGTTTGGCTGCTTTCTTTCCACTTGCTGTATACAGGCGGATTTGTTACACTGTGGGGGATCAGAAAAAAGATCCTATTATATTAAGCAGGGCGAAATGAGGTACTTCTATGCGAGCAGTTGACGATAGCAGTCCTAAATATGCTGCCGTGCTTCGTATCCTACAAGTCTGGCAACAATTGCCCGAGAGCGATGTCGTACGAATGATGCACGACTACTTTCTCGTTACTGATGATTTTCGTGAGATGGAGGAACAAGGTTTACTCACCATGGCTTTTGTGGGTGACGAGTACATGATTACCCCCACCTTACTAGGTCGGCTCTGGCTAGAGCAATACGAGTCTGGAGAACAGAACAATGGCTAATGATTATGATGATGAAGTATTACCGTATACCACAATTGGGACTGACGAGGCGAAGCGCCTGGTCGAGGCTGGCGTAACGGTTATCGACGTGCGACGGCCAGAAGAGTGGAACCGTGGGCATATCGCCGAGGCGGATTTGCTCACGATCAGCGGCATCTACACTTTTGGGCAAGCCCTTAAGGAGCGTCAATTGCCTGCCGATAAAGACGTTGTTTTTGTGTGTGCCTCGGGACAGCGCAGTGCGATGGCTTCTGAGATTGCACGTCTGGTTGGTTTGAATAAAGTCTACAATCTGGCGAATGGGATGAATGGTTGGGTTAATCGCGGCTATCCCATCGAACGCTAACCTTGTTTGCCTACTGTTATTACGTATTTGTGTGAGAGGAGTGAGTCCATGCCTTTATTAGAGGGCAAAAAAGCCCTTATCTTTGGCGTTGCTAATCACCGTTCCATTGCCTGGGCGATAGCGCAGGCGCTTGCTGACGGGGGTGCACAGCTTATCTTAGCCTATCAGGAGCGCATGGAGAGAGATGTGCGCAATCTGGCAGCCAAAGTTCCCGGTACGCAGGTTGTGCTCTGTGATGTACAGGATGATACTCAGCTCGATGCTGCTTTTGCCTATGCCAGTGAGGTCTTCGCAGGTGAATTGGATATCCTCATTCATTGTGTGGCCTTTGCTCCTCGTAATGAGCTAGAAAATCCCTTTGTAGAGACGACGCGCGCTGGCTTCCAGACGGCTTTGGATATTAGCGCCTATTCGCTCATTGCTATGGCGAAACGTGCGAAGCCGTTGATGCAGGCTAATGGTGGTAGCATACTTGCTCTTACGTATATGGCTAGTGAGCGCGTGATGCCGAAGTACAATGTGATGGCCGTCGCCAAAGCTGCTTTAGAGTGCAGTGTGCGCTACCTGGCCTATGAGCTAGGTGAGCATAACATTCGCGTCAATGCTATTTCTGCTGGCCCGCTCAACACGTTGGCGGCGCGTGGTATCTCAGGCTTTACTGGTTTTCGTGATCAGGTATCGAGTGTTGCTCCGTTGCGTCGCAACATCGAGCAGAGTGAAGTTGGGGATACTGCACTCTTCCTGAGCAGCCATTATGCGCGTGGTATTACCGGTGAGATTATGTTCGTCGATGCAGGCTACAATATTATGGGTGCGTAGCGAGGAAAAATGAGGTGCGTTGCCATTGGTAACGCGCCTTTATACTATTTGATTACTATCTAGATGCGACCGTCTTCCATGTTTTCGCCACTTCAATAATCCCTCTGCCTGCATGCAAAGGAATAATCCAACCAACCAATACTATAACACCACAAAATGAGCCAGGGCTTTCCAGTTCTGCATTGGGAGGTTGCGGCCACTCTTACAGAAAGAGCGAGCATGCTCCCATGGGAATCAGCATGACAACAGGGTATGGTGGCGGACGCGATAAATCGGGTCCCTACAGCCTGAAGCAATAAATTGCTTGTATTCATCTATTTCCTTGTGATAAAGTATGAAGAGCAAAAAATGCAAGGAACGGGAGGTGCCCAGCCATTCATGGCCGGAGAACCGTAGGGACCCGATTTATCGCGTCCGTCTCTCCTTACCTATTTTTCATCTTGCGCTTTAAATATATATCTTTGCTTTCTCTCCATATGTTACCCCTTTTCATCTGTCGTATCTGCTGTCAAGACGCTGACAGAATTGAAAAGCCCTGCAAAATGAGCGTGATAGTATAGATAATCGTCTCTCTATCGTTTATGATAGATGAAAGATACGAAACAAATGTACGTAGAGAGGTGGCGCGTAAATGGCACTGGATTTTAGTTCTGCGGACGATAGCGCTGGAACTCTTGACCTGAATAGCATCTTCATTGGTCGCCAGGCACAACTCGACCTTTTCGAGATCTACCTGGAGCGCTGGCAGCGTTTTATGTCCAGTGAAGGCGCGGAAGAAGCGTCTGTCACTGAGGCCCCAACGCCCACAAACAGGTTACAGGGACTGGTTGTCCTGCTGCATGGACGCGGCGGTTTTGGTAAGAGCACCTTGCTGGGACATTATCGGTCAATGGCCTTGCGGCCTGAGCGCCATCTTATCCTCAGTAAAATCGTCGATTGGGAGTTTGCTATCGAGGGCAAGCGCAGCCTGTTCAATCCTGGATCGGGCCAGGATGTTGATGCGGGCGAGTACTTCAAGCTCCTGTGTGCACAATTTGCTCTCTGCTTAAACAAATCCGCCAGCGATTTCAAGCAGTATCAAAAAGCGCTCAAGGCTGTTGAGGAGGCTAAGAAGGATGCTCAGCGGTTTCTTGACGGTGTGCAGCAAGCTTCTAAAGATGAGCGTTATCCTACCTTGAGCCGCTTGTCGAGTGAGGGCGCTGGTCAATTGCTGCGCCTGATAGCTGTGCATATGGGTCCAGCGGGCTTGCTACTCAACAACGAGCAAGTTGTGGCAAAGGTGCAAGCACTGGCAGGCAAAGAAGCGGAGATTGGCGCAGATCAGCTTGTGCACCTCTATGGACGGCTCAAGGATCGGCTCGGAGATCGACTTGGTGACTATCTGAATCCCGCTTTGCGCCTCGGCCTGGCCCTGGGCAGCGACTTGCGCGACTTTGCCAGAAACTATCCTTTGCTCATCTTCTTCGACACCTATGAAGAAGTTGACGAGGGTGATCATCTGCTCTGGATCGTCATGGCGGCGGCTGGATTGCGTGTAGGCTGGATAGTGGCTGGTCGCGACAATCTGTGGGCGGGTTTAGAGCAGCGTGAGCGCAGCATCGACAGCGAGTACGGCTACAAGGATATTGTGTTGCCTGACCGTGGTCTATCGATTAACTTCAACGCAGGTGATGTTGGAGCCTTTACCCTCAGCGATATCATGGAGTACTTCGACCGCTTATGTCATATGCTGCCATCTGAAAGCGCGTTACCGACGCTAAAGCGGGATGAGGCGGAGCGTATTCTGCAGGTGACGCAAGGTGTACCGCTAGCAGTCAAGATTGCGGCGGGACTCTATGTAGAAACGGCCAATCTGGATGTGATCACAGAAACGGTTGCAGGTAAAAGAGAGATCGTTGATCAGATGGTGCGCCGCTATCTCTTGCACGCTCGTGATCAGCAGAGCGAGCGCAATGCACTGTATGCCCTGGCTCTACTGCGTCGTGCCGACCATCCACCCATCATTGCCGTCGCTTTAGGTCTCAGTCCTGAAGAGGCCAGAACCAGCTATGCCAGTGCGCTGAGCCATTTGCAACGTCGTTACAGCTTTATTTTCACAGAAAAAGCGCAGCCAGCACTACATCAGGAAGTGTGCCACTTTCTGCGCCTCTGGTTATTGGAGCATCGTGACCAGCCAGAAATTGTTGCCATCAACGAGCGCTTAAAGGATGCCCACGAGCAAGCCTTGAAGAAACTGGAGCAAAGAAAGTATGCCAGCTTGCAAGAGCGCCTGCAAGACGACGAGTGGGCAGAAACCTATCTGGATCTGGCTGAGCAACAATGCTGGCTCGATCCTGTGCAAGGCGTATGGATCACGCTCCCCTTCATGATTGCCGCTGCCATTTATCGCCGTGCTGCCAATGAAGATACTGCCGAAATAGGTAATTTCTTTCAACAAAATGTAGGAGCACCCTATCGTAACTGGTGGGAGTGGGCATCGCAAAGCCTGGTACATTTAAATAGTCGAAATTCGGCAACAGAAGGGCTAGCTGGACTGGAAAATTTAGCGGCATTGTTGAAGCGTCAATGGCATCCAACGTTCCCGGCATTTCTGCCCGATTATCACACGGAACTACAAGCTGCACTTTGCTGGCGGTTAGGCGAAGCCTATCAAGACCAGAACGAGGATAAAGCTCTGGCATGCTATGAGCAAAGTCTGACAGGCCTGGGTGATGACGTATTCTTCAAAAATGCTGTTGCAGAGGCATATTGTGGGGTGGCATACAAGTGTTATGATGAGAAAAACTATGCGCAGTGCATGCTATTATTAAATAGATCTATTGAACTAAAGCCTGACTATGTCTGGGCTTATAACTTTCGAGGCCGTACGTTTTATATGCAGAAGGACTATGAGCAGGCGATAGAGGACTGTACGAGAGCGATAGAGTTGGACCCCAAGTTTGCCGAGGCGTATGCTGTTCGCTGTGCGGTATATCAAGAGCAGAAAGACTACGAGCAGGCGATAGAGGATTGTACGAGAGTGATAGAGTTGGACCCTAACTATGCCTGGGCATACAATAATCGTGGTTGGATATATGGAACGCAGAAGGACTACGAGCAGGCGATAGAGGACTGTACGAGAGCGATAGAGTTGGACCCCAAGAATGCCTGGGCGTACAATAATCGTGGTTGGGCATATCAAGAGCAGAAGGACTACGAGCAGGCGATAGAGGACTGTACGAGAGCGATAGAGTTGGACCCCAAGTTTGCCGAGGCGTATGCTGTTCGCGGTGCGGTATATCAAGAGCAGAAGGACTATGAGCAGGCGATAGAGGACTGTACGAGAGCGATAGAGCTGGACCCCAAGAATGCCTGGGTGTATGCTGTTCGCTGTGCGGTATATCAAGAGCAGAAAGACTGCAGGCAGGCGATAGAGGACTGTACGAGAGCGATAGAGTTGGACCCTAACTATGCCTGGGCGTATGCTGTTCGCGGTGCGGTATATCAAGAGCAGAAAGACTGCAGGCAGGCGATAGAGGACTGTACGAGAGCGATAGAGTTGGACCCCAAGTCTGCTGAGGCGTATGCTGTTCGCGGTGCGGTATATCAAGAGCAGAAAGACTACAAGCAGGCGATAGAGGACTGTACGAGAGCGATGGAGCTGGACTACAAGTGTGCTCTAGCCTACTATAATCGTGGTGGGGCCTATCTACGCGCAAAAGACAGTTTGCAAGCCGTTGCTGACTACAGGCATGCTCACGAACTGGATCAAACGGACGTAAATGCTGCATTGATGGCTGAATGGGCGAGTATGACTAAACAACGTCCAGGTGCAGAAGTCATCACGCGTTTAGAAAAGATCGCAATGATCAACCCACAGCATTATGTCGCATACGTTTGTCGTGGCCTGGGGGCTGGGTTGCGTGATCAGCTCAAAGCAGGTTTAGCCGAACTGGAGCTGGCAATTCCCATAGAGCCGCAGGAATGGGATGCTTACTTCTGGCAAGGCATGCTGCGCGCCTACTACTACCAGGGACGCCCTCACATTGCCATTGAGGCCATCGAAAAGTCCCTGGCTGTAGGCTTGCCACCGATCCTATTGATGCCCCTGTACTGGCTTGCTCATGACCGTCCCGACTTCTTTGCACAGTATGCCAGGCCGCTGCTAGAGAAATACGCTATTTATCTTTAGTTGAGGTCTGATCTTCTATTCAGCTAAAGGAGAAGAAAGGACAATAACATCTTTGTTAAGAAATAATCACAGTAGCAGATCAATAGTTACCTCACCTTAACCATATTATCACCTTTTTTACCTATCTTTTGTTCCTCTATCTATCACATAATATTTATATACCAAATTGCATTTACCTAACTGGATTAAACGATTTTCTTGTATATCGCCACAAGTTGTAATGCTCAATCTGGGCGATATTTGAAATGTTCTTATCCGTGTAGGATGAATAATCGCTGTAACCGATACTTTTGTAATGTGATGTTTGAAGAAGGGATAATGTATGAAGTGTAATTTTTTTGCTATGTGTATGTGCCGTCGTATTGTGATTGCAGGTGTTATCTGTACGTTCTTTAGCCTTTACGCGTTGCCTACTCAGTTTGCCTCGGCCCAGGGTTCGGCATACATTCGCGTGATCCATGCTTCGCCCTTTGTTGGCACGGCAGATGTGTTCGTTGATGGTACGAAGTTGCTCAGTAGCTTTCAGTTTGCCTCAGTGACGAACTATGTGCCTGTACCTCAAGGAGTGCATAAAGTGCAGATTGCTCTTGTTGGTAAGGGTATGGACGCGGCTGCCCTCACGCAGAATCTTGATGTGCAGGCTGGTGTTACTTACACAGTTGCAGCCGTTGGTGCTACAGCCAATACACTCAATTTAAAGGTATTTGTAGATAACAACCAGATTTCGCCCGGTCATGCCAAGTTACGTATCTATCCACTCGCACCTGATGCTGGCGCAGTCAATGTTACTATTGGGAATGGTACCATGCTTGATGACATGACGTATCAAGATGCCAGCAATTATCTGGTGCTGAACTCAGGTTCATATAAGCTCGATCTCACTGATCCGCAGTTTGGTACGACCTTACCACTTTCGACTACCCTTACCTCTAATATGGTAACGAGCGTTTTTGCTGTCGGTCTCTTCCAGGGCAATCCAAAAGTGCAACTGGTGTCTGCGCAGACGGCTGGTGTGCCAGGGCTGCCCGGTACTGGAAGTGACCCCAATCTGCACACGACAGATGGAGTCGCTACCGATCCATTCATTGGCTGGTTCTTGCTGGCTGGTATTCTAGCCCTGGTTGGTCTAAGTGTCGTCGTACATCGCCGTCGCCTGGAATACCTATAATACCCATATGCAGTCCCTGGAAGAGATTTTGAAATTCAATTTGCTTACATGGCGTTGGATGTTTTGCTTCATCCTACTCTGCCAGATATGTGTGGCTGCTGGCTGTGGTCAGGCCGTTCCTCAGAAGAGCAGGGAGGCTAATAAAGTGGTGGACGGTAGGCCATCACTCGTGACGCGAACGCCAACCGAACCAGTAGATCTCCCTGCTCGCTTGATTGTTCCGGCTATTCAGGTGAACGCCTCCATTGAGCAGGTTGGCATTCTGGCGAGTGGGGATTTGAACACTCCACAGCGAAGTCCCTGGACTGATGTGGGATGGTACGATACGGGCACCCTACCGGGCGAGCGTGGTAGCGCAGTCATTGATGGGCACCTGGATCGTCCGGGGGGGGTTCCGGCTGTTTTTTGGTTCTTGAGCGACATGCGTGTAGGTGATGAGGTTATGATTGTGATGACCTCTGGCACGATGCTGCATTTTCATGTGACGCGTACTGCTTTCTACTCTCCACAAGATGCTCCCTTACAAGGCATTTTTGGTGATAGCAGTGGAGACTATCTGAATTTGATCACTTGTGCAGGTGATTGGATTCCTAGCCAGCATCAAACAACTTTACGTATGGTAGTGTATACTACTTTAGGGTAAAATAGAGAGAAAGAACTTCTATTTTACCCTGTTTTAGGTAAGGGGTAACGGCTGGAAATAGTACGCATTACGTCTTTGTGAGGTACAGTGTGCTACAAGAACAAACAACACTGCCCAATGGAGCCATCATACAGGACCACCAAGGTGAAAGTTATGTTGTTGAAGCGCTCCTGGGTCGGGGGGGCTTTAGCGGTGTTTATCGAGTCAGAGATCGGCGCATGAAACAGAAAGTTTTTGCGCTCAAAGAGATTATTGATCCCAAACCTCAGGAGCGTCGTAATCTTGCTTTCGAGGCGGAATTACTGATGCGCCTCAATCACAGCTCACTGCCACATGTCTATCAGGTCTTCGAGAATGTCAAACTCAATCGTATTTTCACGCTCATGGATTACATTGAAGGTAAGGATCTGGAGACACTGCGTAGGGAACAGCCGGAGTTGCGTTTCCCATTGACTTTGGCCTTGATGCTGATGGCTCCTATTATTGAGGCCGTTAGTTATCTTCACAAGCAGCAACCACCCGTTGTGCATCGCGATATTAAGCCTGCCAATATTATTGTACCAACTGGGGGCGATGATGCTTTCCTGGTCGATTTTGGCCTGGCTAAGGAGTTTGTGGAAGATAAGACAACCGGCGCATTTCGTTATGGGACGCCAGGCTATGCCGCTCCCGAACAATACGGTCGCGGTACCAATCTCCGCACGGACATTTATGCGCTGGCTGCCACGCTCTATACGCTCTTGACCGGCGTTGTGCCAGTTGACGCGCTTACGCGCAGTATCAACTCACTGGGGAGTGATCCACTCAAGCGCGCGCATGAAGTATGTCCGGCTATCCCTGAGGCTGTCGCTGTCGTCATTGAGCGTGCCATGAGCTTACGTCATGAAGACCGCTTTCCCAATGTTGATGAGTTCTGGCAAGCGCTCTGTATAGCCGCAGTACAGCAAAATGTGACTGTTCCGGCTATACCTTTAATACCAACTAGACCGGGTAATGTGCCAACTCCAATCCCAGTTGTACAAAACAAAGGTCTATCTCGCAAACAAAAGACATGGCTTGTTATTATCTCCGCCATCATTCTTATTGCTGCGGCAATAGATAGTACTTTTATGCTAATGCTCAAATCCAGAGCCATCGCTCCCATTCATGCGGTTAGTGCTTCTATTGTTCAAAAAACGACAATAACTACGAATACGTGTGCCTTGCCTGCGAACGCTCCCCCACCCTCGTCTCCTTATCCTCAACTAGCGTCCTGCTATGAGGGTACGCTCAACGATAGCGGGATAACCAATGAGCAAACGTCTATCTCTCTTAGCGCGGTGAAGCAGCAGCAGAACCAGATCTCAGGCAGCTTTGCGGGTCTTCAGCAGAGCGGCTCTTTCGCTGGCACCATCACCAAAAATGGAGAAATCACGTTCCTGGTCCATCTCAATGCCTTGCCAGAGAAAGAGATTCTCTCGTTTGAGGGCAATTTTAATGTTGGGTATATCAGGGGTACCTTTGACGGCTACTATGTGAATAGTCGTCAGCCTACTGGCGATTATGGTGACTGGACGCTTGAGCCGCCTGCTCCTCGCACATGAGCATTATTGTGGCCCTTTGGCTCTTACTTTCCATTAAAGCACAAAACAAGTTAAAAGTGTTATACACCAGATGCGCATGCCTTGCTCCTTTCCTGGTATATATAGCCCGAATGGTGCAACCCTAAAAGCTTCTTGACATCCGTCCCGTTGCTGATGTATCATCCACAAGTGGGAGCGTATAACTTCCACTTAACATTCGGGCGGTTGCTGAAACTGGTAGACAGGGCAGACTTAGGATCTGTTGGTGATGAGCCATGAGAGTTCGAGTCTCTCACCGCCCACTTGTCTGAGAGAGTGTTTGGTTTCAGCTCAATAGTGATAAAAAGTGTGCATGTTCCAAACACTCTCTGAATGGATGAATACGCAGTTTTGCGGGAGTGGCTCAGTGGTAGAGCATCTCCTTGCCAAGGAGAAAGTCACGGGTTCGATCCCCGTCTCCCGCTCCGAGCCATCTGGATTTGAGAACAATCTAACCTGATTGCTCTCTTGTGGGAAAGCGCTTATGTATCCTATGCCGTACATCGATCACAACGCTTCAGTAACAAGCGCGGAACAGTTGGTCAATGTTTAGCTTCGTTGTTAGAAGGGTGGTTCATCGTTATTGTTACCGCTCTGCGCTTCCCCACCTTTTGTACATGTACACGTATCGCTTCCATCTTGCATACAGGTGAGTATACTACCTATAATGAAGTAAGAACATTTTGTTGGAGGAAATGTGAAGGTCTCTGTTGAAAAGTTGCCATCGAGTGAGGCTGTCTTACAAGTAGACATAAGCTGGGACG
Organism: uncultured Chloroflexia bacterium; assembly: GCA_963802635.1. GTDB lineage: Bacteria > Chloroflexota > Ktedonobacteria > Ktedonobacterales > Ktedonobacteraceae > CAVTLG01. The sequence continues at coordinate 1,215,809 of CAWDJJ010000003.1, forward strand.
ATGTACAGCAAGCCTCCGATAAGGCATATCGTAAGCTAGTTCAGAAGGTCGATGTGCAGGGCTTCCGACGCGGTAAAGCTCCTCGCTCTATCTTAGAACGCAAGCTAGGCAAAGAATACATTTACCAGGAGGGTCTTGACGAGCTTATCTCAGAGACCTATCGCGATGCCTTAAAAGAACATGAGCTTACCCCTATCAGTCAGCCTAAATTAGATGCCCCCATCTTTGAAATGGGGCAACCCTATCATTTTAGTTTGACAGTTCCTGTGATCACTCCGGTTGAACTGGGCGATTACCACGCATTGCATTTTGAGCGCCCGGAGGCCAGCGTGACCTCCGAGGAAGTCGATCAAGAGATCACAGCCTTACAGAATCGCTTAGCTACCTGGGTGGCTGTTGATCGTCCTGTCGAGTATGGTGATCGTATTAATGCCGACCTCAAGCTGACCGTTGAGGAGAAAACGATCTCCGATTTGAAAGATAATGCCTTTGAGATCACCAACGAGCGACACGGGTTGTTCTCGGGCATGGACGAGCACCTGCTTGGTATGCGCGTCGGTGAAAGCAAAACGTTCTCGACCACAATTCCTGCTGACTATACTAATGAAAAGTTAGCAGGCAAACAGGCAGATTACGAGGTAACACTGCATACGGTGGAAGTAAAACAGGTTCCGTCATTGGACGATGCTTTTGCCTCGCAAGTGAGCGAGGGCCAATATGAGACGTTAGAAGACCTCAGTAAGGTGTTGAGTGACAACATCCTTGAGCGCAAGAAGCGCCAGATTACTGAGGAACTGCGCGATCAGGCTCTCAATGCTGTTATCGAGCAATCGAAGTTCTCGATCCATCCTTTGCTGATTGAAGAAGAGTCCGAAGAAATGGCTCATCAGTTTGGTCATATGTTGGAGCGGCAACACCTTTCGATGGATCAATATCTCAAGATGGTGAACAAGAGCCGCGATGAGTACCTGGAGGAGACACGGCCCGAGGCTGAGCAGCGTGTCAGACGTCAGCTCGTCTTAGAGGAGATTGCTGTTCAGGAGCAGATCACCGTGCTCCCCGAAGAACTTGAGGCCCTTTTTAATGCCTATGCCCAGATGGGACAGGAGTTGCCGCATACTGAGGAGCAGGTCCGCTCTCTTATGCTGAATTATCGCCGTGAGAAAACTCTGTCTCGCCTGATTGAATTAACAACTGATCCTGATCCTGATGAGGAAAATGAGGCTCAGGTTTCTGAGGACGTGACTGAGGAAGCTACGGTTGCTCATGCCGAAGCTGCTGCTCTTGTTGCGGATGCAGTTCACAATGAGAATGTTCAATCTGAGGAGTCTGTAACAGCAACATCTCTACCAGTCGACCAGAATACGGAGACTGTAGAGTAGAGCTATGCAACCATTTGGTGCTGTGTTGTCAATGCAGGAAAGGTGACAGACGTGGCGAACTCAAAGAATATGCGTACGACGTATCGTTGCTCATTTTGCGGCAAGAGTCAGGATCAGGTACAACGACTGATTGCTGGGCCTGGTGGCGTCTATATCTGCGATGAGTGCATCGACCTCTGTCGCGAGATCATCGAAGAGGAGCAAGCCACCATCTCCAAACCTCGCTCGCAGATTGGTAAATTGCCAGCGCCGAAAAAGATTTATGAGCAGTTGAGTCAGTATGTAATCGGGCAGGAGCGTGCTAAGAAGACGCTGGCGGTAGCTGTTTATAACCATTACAAACGTATTGGCGTCGGTATGCAGATCGACGAAGTTGAGCTAGGCAAGAGTAATATCTTGATGATCGGCCCTACGGGCAGTGGAAAAACTTTGCTCGCTCAGACCCTTGCCAAGGTGTTGGATGTGCCTTTCTGTATTGCCGACGCGACGGCTTTGACTGAGGCGGGCTATGTCGGTGAGGATGTGGAAAATATTCTCCTGCGCTTGATCCAGACGGCAGATTTTGATGTGGCACGTGCTGAGCGCGGTATTGTCTATATTGATGAAATCGATAAGATTGCTCGTAAGTCGGATAACCCATCGATTACACGCGATGTCTCCGGTGAGGGTGTACAGCAAGCTTTACTGAAGATTATCGAGGGAACTGTTGCTAATGTGCCTCCACAAGGTGGGCGCAAGCATCCACACCAGGATTTCATTCAGATCAATACAGCTAATATCCTGTTTATCTGCGGTGGTGCTTTCGAGGGACTCGAAAAGATTGTTGAGCAGCGTATGGGTAGTAACAAGATGATGGGTTTTCGGACCAATACTAGCCAGGAGAAGGATGCTGCCAACCCCGAGGAATCTATTTTGACACATCTTATCCCTGATGATTTGCTCAAATATGGTTTGATTCCTGAGTTTGTGGGTCGCTTGCCTGTGAATGTCTCTCTTGATAGTCTGGACAAGGCGGCGCTTATCCGCATCTTGACCGAGCCTAAAAATGCGATTATTAAGCAGTATCAAAAACTTTTGCAGCTTGATCGCGTTGAGCTGGTCTTCACGAATGACGCGCTGGAGGCAGCAGCGGAAGGGGCGCTCAAGCAGCGTACCGGTGCGCGTGGTTTACGCACGATTATTGAAGATGTCTTGTTAGAAATAATGTACGACATACCATCTCGTTCTGATGTGAAGAAAGTTGTGATTAACGCTGATGTGATGGTTTCGCATCACAAACCTTTACTGGTGACGCGAGGCGAGCGTAACAGTGCTTATTCTGAAGATGAGTCTGCTTAATGCAGGCTCATCCGTTTTTAGAAAAGCATACGGATAAGTTTTTGTCATTACCTGTCAACATGCTCAGCTGTGCCCAGCGTAGAAGGTCGTCCACCGTTGGAAGCAAAAATCTTACAAGAGTTGTTTAATCAGGAGGGACAGGCGGAGACCAATGAATGAAGTAGAGCGCCAGGATGTAGTTCCAGATGCAAATGATGAGTACCCTCTCGCGGCGTTAAAGAGCATCGTTGCGTTTCCTCATAATCGTCTCGCACTGCCCATCGCGCGTGAAAAAACGGTGCGTGCAATTGAAGAAGCGATGATGCGCCCTGACCATATTCTTGTTGCTAGTACACAACGTGATGCTGATGTTGACGATCCGCAACCGAAAGACATTTATTCTGTGGGAACACTTGTCGAAGTGGTGACGATGCATCGTCAGCAAGATGGTAGCTTACAGGTGCTGGTACGTGGTATTAGCCGTGTGACTATCGCGGATTTTCCAGACTCCGAGCCTTTTTTGCGTGTAAGTGTGAACATTGTTGCTGAGTCGCAGCCGAGAGGCGCGCAGGCGGACGCTCTGGTTCGTCATGCTACCAACCTCTTTGAACGTTATGCTCAACTCAATCGCCGTTTCTCTGTTGAAGATATTAATTCCATTGTGGCGCTCAAAACAGCTCCACGCCTTGCTGATACGCTAGCTGCTCATCTCGTGACTGATATGGAGCAACAGCAGGACCTCTTGCAGACATTCGATTCTCTGGAGCGTCTGGAGAAAATCTGCGTTATCATGGGTAATGAGATTGAAATTCTTGAGCTAGAAACGACTATTCGTAGCCGTGTGCGTTCGCAGGTAGATCGCTCGCAGAAGGAATTTTATCTGCGTGAACAGTTACGGGCTATCCAGGAAGAGCTGGGTATGGAGACCTCTTCGGAGGCCGACGAGCTACGAGCCAGGCTCAAGGAGAAAGCGTTGCCGTCCGCTGCCGCGACAAAAGTCCGCAAAGAGATTGATCGCCTGGAGCGTACTCCTCCACAATCTGCCGAGTTGGCTGTGAATCGCTCTTATATCGATTGGATGCTTGCTTTACCCTGGTCTGAGCGTACTGATGATCGGTTCAACATCGAGGAGGCTCGCCAGATTCTTGACCAGGACCACTATGGGCTAGAGGGTATCAAGGAGCGTATCATCGAGTTTCTGGCGGTGCGTCAGTTGCGTTTACAGGCTGCCAGCCGTACTGGGCAACCGAAAAGTGGCAGTCAGGGGCAGATTCTTTGTTTCATTGGCCCTCCGGGAGTTGGTAAAACTTCGCTTGGTCAATCTATCGCTCAGTCGCTGGGCCGCAAATTTGCGCGCATTTCGTTGGGTGGGGTGCATGACGAGGCTGAGATTCGTGGTCATCGCCGGACGTATGTGGGAGCGTTGCCTGGCCGCGTTATTCAAAGTATGCGCACCGTGGGTGTGTGTAATCCAGTTTTTCTGTTAGACGAAATTGATAAGCTTTCTTCTGAATATCGTGGTGATCCTGCGGCTGCGCTACTGGAGGTGCTTGATCCCGAGCAAAATAATACCTTTACAGATCATTACCTGGAGGTACCTTTCGATCTCTCTGAGGTATTCTTTATCTGCACTGGCAACGTCAAGTTTCAGATCCCGCGTGCCCTGGCTGATCGTATGGATATTATTGATTTGCCTGGCTACATCCTGGAGGAAAAGGTCTATATTGCTCTGCGCCATCTCTTGCCCAATGTACTTGATGAGCATGGTCTGATGGCTTCTCGAGCTGAAGCTTCCGCAGTCAGTGATGGAACGTATTGTCACTGACTATACGCGAGAAGCCGGTGTCCGTAATCTCGAACGGCAGCTTGCTACCGTTTGCCGGAAAGTGGCACGCCGAGTGCTGGAAAAGCCCAATGCCATAACGCGTATTACGTTGAAGAATCTAGAGCAGTACCTGGGCGCTTCACGTTATACGAATGCTCCACCGCTCCAGAGGACGCAGATCGGCTCTGCCATGGGTCTGGCCTGGACGGAAATGGGTGGTATCCTTTTGCCTGTAGAAGTTGTTACTATGGTGGGGAAGGGTGATTTGCAGGTGACGGGTCAGTTGGGTGACGTTATGCGTGAGTCGGTACAGGCTGCGCTTTCCTACATTCGTACACGGTCTGAAGAACTGCACATTGATCCGAACTTCCAGGATGCAACAGACCTACATATCCACTTGCCTGAAAACGCTATCTCTAAGGATGGGCCTTCGGCTGGCATCACGATTGCCACGGCGATTGTATCGGCGCTCACACGGCGGCCTGTACGTACTGATCTGGCTATGACTGGTGAGATTACGTTGCTTGGTAGTGTGCTGGGGATTGGTGGCCTCAAGGAAAAAGTTCTGGCTGCACAACAGTCGAATATTCACCATTTGATCATTCCGCTGGCGAGTAAGAAAGATCTGAATGAGATCCCACAGAAAATTCGTCAGCAGATCGACTTTACATTTGTCGATAATATGGATCAGGTGCTTGAAAAGGCATTGTTGCCGGAGGAGCCGGTCTCTGAGGATATGCGTATGGGTGATTCTCTCCCATTGCGTCTGGATGCTTCTTCAGAGCAGCGCCGCCGTTCCAACATGGCAACTGGTGAGCATAATCCCGATGAGGCTGATCTGGATGATCCCCCTTCTTTTCTGATCTCACCATCAGATCATACTTCTCATGACGTTTTTCCTTCGGCTCGTGCTGAATATGATGACGATCATACTGGATAATTTTCCTGCTGATCCGTTATACTAATAGAAGCTTGATTGGCTATTCTATTAGTTAAGAGTTTTGAGGTAAAGGGGGATTGCTCAAAGGGGAGTTTATGCTCTTTTCTATGTATGCTTTCACTGGGAAGACGTCAAGCGCAAGGGACGCAGCAGAACGGTCTTATTGTTTCCTGTCTATCCCTGGTTGGCTGCGCCGAACAATCTGGTACAAAAAAAGTCTTCTCTGACGTTTACTGAGTGGAAAGCTGTGCGCTTGTTACTAAACGATTTTTTATGCCATTGCATTCAGATAAGCAGTGTGCCGCTGCACATTCCGGGGCACTTCTATTCCGTCTGACCAAAGCGAGTTAGCTGAGTTGTTCCATGTGTGATTGGAACAAGAGATATGAAGTGACGTTTCTGGATGTTCATGGGTAATTGCATTCAGATGCGTGTTTGTGCAAATGTGCGGGTAACACGAGCCATGAATGTGGCGTTTCTGAGTGATTGTGCTTATTACATTCGTAAAAAGAGAGGAATGTTATTATGAGTTATCAAGGACAGGACCCCAATCAGCAAGGTCAGTATCCACCTAATCAGCAAGGTCAGTATCCTGGTTCGGGGCAGTATGGTGGTGGCTATGTTCCGCCTCAGCCTCAGCCTCAGCCTACTGATCCTTACAGCGGCCAGCAGTATGGTCAGCCACAAGGTGGCTATCAGGCACCATACGGGCAACAAGCACCATATGGCACGCCGCCTTCCGGTCCTAGTTCTATGAATATAGAGCCGAATGTCGCTGCTGGCTTGAGCTATATCCTGGGCTGGATAACAGGGCTTGTTTTCTTCCTATCGGAGAAAAGGAATCGCTTTGTACGCTTCCATGCAATGCAATCTATTATACTTTCAGGTGGTATCACGGTTATCTGGCTGGCTATTCAGCTTGTATCGATCATATTACCTACACTTGGGCTTATCTTGGGTTGTCTCACCAGTATATTGGGCTTAGTGGTTTTCATTACCGCTATTGTTTGTCTTGTTAACGCTTTTCAGGGCAAGTACTTCAAATTGCCGATCATTGGCGATTATGCCGAGAAGTATGCTAATCAGGGCGTTGTGTAGGATATAAATTAAGCAATGCGCAAGGGGAGTAGCTCTAGTTTTTAGCTACTCCCCTTTTATCAATGAGCAATAGAAGCTTTTCCTGGTTTTCTGACGCAAATGAAAAGCGCCTGTCATGGGCGGGTGAAACGGCGACTTCTTATTTTCCCATGCAGTTGCCCACACAGTATCATCAGGGCTAAAGAGCTTAACTTCCGTGTTCGGGATGGGAACGGGTGTACCCTCTTCGCTATAATCACCGGTTCACCTGCACATACAGGCGTTCTTGTTTGACGTGATTTATAATACCACTCCTTGCCGGGCTTGTCAATACTTTTTTTGTGATTTTCTAAAAGGCACACAAAAATTCATGAGCTTCAGGTATAAGCTATCTGTCTCACTATTACAAGGCCTGTCCGTGATATTATATGTACCGTCTTTTTTTGTCGTATACAAAAATAGTCCTACCACCCCTTGCATCATGAGCGAAAATACGATACAATAGCCTCGTTCAATCGCACGTCGGTGTAACTCGAGCTGGTAGAGTACCGCACTTTTAATGCGAGAGTCGGGGGTTCGAGTCCCCACCGACATCATAATGCGTTGTGTTGCGCCAGGCGCAGGTGTTTCTTCTGGTAGCTGTTGATGGCTACGAGGCGCAACCTCCCTTCTATTTTACCCACGTGGATAACAGGCGTGAAATATATCTCTTTGTTTATTTTGCGCGGCTTTGCGAAGGGCTGGTACGTGAAGGGAAGCTGAAACCTATTTTGGCATTTAGCGTAACGAGTGGCTGTATATCAGACCTTGTTTTGGTACGTAATAGAATACGACAATAGTGACCAATATTCAGCGAACCAGGATATAGTGTGGATTCACCTTGTAGGATGACCTTATTGCGTGATACACTACTGTCGATACTCATGAAGATATGCTGTTCCGTCGTTCAAGCACATCATACGTGGTATGCGGGGATACGGCAGTAATAACAAGGAGGCGGTGCCATCGCGTGTTGTTGCGTCGGTTGTGGCACTGATTGGATGTGACAAAACGTATACTTGTTGTCGACGACAGAAATGAGCTGCTCCACCTGATGCGCCGTGTTCTGGAAGATGAGCAGTATCAGGTCTCAATCCTGCAGGATGGTAAAGATGCCTTTACGCGTGTGAAAACCATGTTACCTGACCTGCTCATTCTTGACCTGAAGTTAGGCGATATGTCTGGACAAGAGATCCTCAAGCAGTTGAAGAGCGACGCTGCTACTGCTGACGTCCCGGTTATCGTCTACACAGCGGCTGTCCTTGAGGCTGAGGAAGTCACTCAGTCTATCGAAAGTCGTCCGCTGTTTTATAGTGGCGTCCATCTTTTGCGCAAACCCTTCGAATTCACTACATTACTGGATAAAGTCGAGGAACTGTTGGATAATCCTGGGCATTGATGAGTCGCTACGGTTTTTCATGGCTGGAGGACGCAGCAGTCGTTGCTCTTGCTAATGCTTTCGCTGTGCATTATACTGGGGGAAAAAGAAAGGAATTATGCCATGAAGTTCCTAATAGGCTTATTGCTTGGTCTGGGTTTCGGTGTTGCCCTGGGATTACTCATCGCTCCGCAGTCAGGTGAAGAAATGCGTGCTCAGCTGAGTGAGCAAGGGATTTTGTTGCGTACGGGGGTTTTGAATGATCAGGTTCGTGCGCGTGCCCAGGACGCGTTAGTGCAGGGTCGTGAGCTGTATTCTCGGACGAAAGTTGAACTGACCGACCGCTACAATAAAGCGAAAACCGGTGAACTATAACCTTGTAGGTTGGAAGAAACGACGTTGCGGCCAGCGATAAGGTTCAGAAATCAGATAGCCTCATGTGCACCTATTCCTGGCATATTTTCAGAGATAATTGGACGTAGGCTTAAATTTGATTTGGTTGCGTGTAATATATGTCTGCTGACTCAGCGAACTTCTTCCTGAATATGCTTATTGCAATCTTTCAGATAATCATCTACTTTTCTTGTAAAGACATCGACATTTAAGCTTTTAACTCTTTCGCATGTATCTACAATTGATTCTATCGTACCACGTAGCTCATTATCTCGTGCTAAGTATTCTCCAAGTTTAATAGCTCGCTTGATATCCTCTCCCTCTTTTGCTACTAATATCGCGATGTCAGATTGAAGATCTTCAATTCTTCTAGACAAAAGATCCTCATACTCTTGTGATCTGACACTTAAGTCGAAAAGAAATGTTGCTCCTAAACCTACAAGGGTAATGAGTAAGGCAATTGCTACGCTCTGGTTGAAAAAAAGAGGGATAACAGCTAATAGCAATGAAATAATGATGCCTGCGATATTGATCCAAATGAAGAGGGAAGTCCTCAGGGAAATTTGCATTGCTGTGCTAGCAAGAGCGTGGACAGGATCAAGAGAGTGGTATGTCATCGTACGGCAGAATAATTGTCGTTGAACACTATAGCAACGATGATCAGAGGGATAGCGTCGAAGGTGTCAATGAGATGACATTGACACCTTCTTGTGGAATACGTACCGCTTCCAGCACCTACTTTCTGCTGGTGCCGTGAAAAATGCTAGCGGCTAGCAGAACGATTTGAAGCCACTGATCGTCGTCCACGTGCTGTTTCTGTGGACTTGTGTCTGGCTGATTGGTGTAGCGGCTCGGTAGCTGTAATAGAATGTGCTCGATGCTGCCTCGTCGTTCTATCGGAGCTGGACTGCTTTCTGGCTCCTCTTCTGGCATCCCTCGTCTTGTCAGAATATGGGCGTTCTGGTAAGGTCATGCTTTCTGATTGCCATGCGGGTGCACCCGCGAGAGTTTCGTTCGTGACGCTCTCTTTCGGTCGCCTTTTCATGTTAGGTACGCTGGCTATCGTGTCTGGGCTGTGCCGCCTGCCGTGCTTCTGTTCCCGACCTCTGCGGTCCCGTACTGGTTGCTGCTCGGTGATTTGCTCGTGCTCTGGCGTTACCGAAACCTCCGGTGTAACGAACTGTATGGGAGTTGTAGCAGCTTCTGCGTCGATAGCCAGGCGTTGCAATATGACTGTCTGCCCTAAGTTGCGTGCCATACGTCGCCATTTGGGTACATCCGATGGCACCAGTAGCGTAATCGCCTTGCCCTGCTGTCCCATGCGGCCCGTACGTCCAATGCGGTGCGTAAAAAGTTCGCTCGATTCCGGTAGCTCATAATTGATAACCTGATAGATCCCCTGGATATCCAGCCCTCGTGCGGCTACATTGGTGGCAAGCAGGGTCTGTACCTGTCCGTGGCGGAACGCGCTAAGCACTTCTTCGCGTGCACGCTGGCTCTTATTGCCGTGTAATGTTCCCACCGTAAAGCCGAGTCCGCTAAGCTGTTTGCCTAATTTCTCAACGCCAAATTTTGTCTTGCCAAAGATGAGACTGCTTTCTCCCTCTGTAGAGTTCAAGAGGGTACAGAGCGCAGCCATTTTCTGAGCCTGTGGTACCTGATAAGCGATCTGCTCAATGGTGCTTTCCGCGCCTGTGGCTGGTGTAATATCAACGTTGACCGGATCTTTGAGGAATTTTTGCTGTAGCGTGGCAACCCAGTCCGGCATTGTGGCTGAGAAGAGCGCCATTTGTCGTTTGTCGGGTGTGGTTGCCAGTATCTCTTCAATGACAGGCGCGAAACCGCTATCCAGCATCTGGTCCGCCTCGTCCAGCACGCATATACGTAGCTGGCTCAACACTAACATGCCGCGCTCAAGATGGTCCTTCACGCGCCCCGGCGTACCTACGACGATCTGCGATCCATAGCGCAGTGCTGAGATTTGACTGCCATAGGGCCGTCCTCCTACCAGGAGCGCTGTTGAAAGTCGTCTGCTGCTGGCAAACTTGCTCAGCACGGTGTTTACCTGGACCGCCAGTTCGCGTGTTGGCACGAGTACCAGCGCCTGGACGACACGTTTGTCTCTGGCTAATCGTTCCACCAGGGGGATGCCATAGGCGAGCGTCTTGCCCGAGCCGGTAGCTGATTGCCCCACCAGATCCTTACCAGCCAGCAGTGCCGGAATGGCCTCGGCCTGAATAGGTGTCGGCTCTGTAATCCCCATATTTACCAACACTGCGTGCGTTGTGGGTTGTAGACGGAAGTCGTTAAAAGAGGGCATGAAAAATCCTTTCGGCAAATGTACCCTTTGCGGGTTTGCTACGGACAGTTCCCTGAAGGCACACTGCCCGCAAGGAGTACCAGATGCAGGCCGTAGGGATACGGGAGCAATGCTGCTAGCTGGAATGCGT